>JBJXHN010000010.1:0-138243 GCA_046233135.1 Rhodospirillaceae bacterium Z3-40
CATTGACCAGGGTGTCGGTGCCGGTGCCCCCAACCAGCACGTCATGGCGGGACTCGTCGCCCCGGGTCAGGATGGTGTCGTCGCCGGCACCGCCCTTGATCGTATCGGCGCCGCTGCCACCGTCGAGGACATCGTCCCCGCCGTTGCCTTCCAGGCGGTCATTGCCTGTGCCGCCGATGTGCGTGGCGATGGTGATGGGGGACTCTTCCGCAGAAGTGATCTGGTCGTCGCTCATCCGGGCTTCCCTTGGACTTTGGTTTTCCGAAACGGGCGTGTAAACGCCTGGTAGATTTTTTTGCTGTCATGAAAGTGTTTGCAACCGATGGCAACCATAGGGTTGGCTGTGCAGAACATCAAGAAAATACGGAAATATTCATGGGATTATAGCTGAATATGGCTATGTATATCGGATTGTTTGTATCTCTGATGCTATGCCGTGATTTATTTCACCCTGAAAATGCTTTTCATTTGGGGTGGATGATTGTGGTCTGTTGAGATCTCAGGGGTTGATGCGGTTCTTGTAGGGGTTTTATAATTTGTTGTTTTTTATGGTTTTGTGTCGACAGCCCGCATTGACGTCCAATTTCTCCCGCACAAAAATGCAAACAATTTAATGCAAATGCATGTGCTATTTTTTTCGTATTTTTGCTTTTTGTAGAGAAAAGAAAGAGCCGAATCGGTCTTTCTGCCGTTCCGGCTTCCGGAGTTTCCAGCGGAGTGCCCCTAAAAATTTCCGTTCCGCAAAAGCAGAAGGGGAAACCGACTCCCCCGATCCGGTTTCCCCTTCCTTGACGGGCATCGGTCACTGCCTGCCGCGACCGATGCCCCCTCCCGCGCGGTGTAGTGTGCCTATCCGAACTTGAACAGCACCCCATAGCCGCCGCGTGGGTATTCCCAAGACACTTCGCCGGTTTCCTGGCAGACAATGCGGCAGGTGCCGCATTCCATGCAGCCGTCGGCCACCACGTCCACACCGCCGTTTTCGGCTTCGGCATAGCAGCCGGCGGGGCAGATATTGACCATCGCCTTCAATTGCTCGGAGGCCACCTTGGTCGGGTCGATCCGCACGTGGGGCCGGCCTTCGTCGACCTTGTAGCGGTTCTGGAACAGCTTCTCTTCGATCTTGCTCATCGCCAGGCCCTCGCCACCTTGACCGCGTCCCCCACCAGGCCGAGCATACCGCGCGCCTTGCGGAAACCGCGGATGATTTCCTTTTCCTTGGTCAGCTTGTCCACGCCATCCACCCGGAAGAACTGCTCGGCCGCCTTGGTCATCAGCTGCGGGTAGGTGGTCACGAACTGCTTGTTCCGGAACAACGTGTCCGGCAGGTCCTTGTATTTCTTCAGGTCCTTCAGCACGAAGCTGTCTTCCAGACCCTTCTTGTAGGCGGCCAGGTTGGCGGCCGAGAACGCCTTGCCGTCCTTCTTCAGCGCGATCAGCGTCTCCGCCGCGATCCGCCCCGAGGTCAGCGCCAGATTGGAGCCTTCCCGGTGGGCGGCGTTGACGAAGTGCGCCGCGTCGCCGGCGATCAGCCAGCCGTCGCCGTACAGCTGCGGTACCGCCTTGAAGCCTCCTTCGGGGATCAGGTGGGCGGCGTATTCCTTTACCTCCGACCCCTTCAGCAGGGGGGCGATGGAGGGGTGCTTCTTGAAGCTTTCCAGAAGCTGGTGCGGCCCCATCTTCTTCTCGACGAAGTCCGAGACGATGCAGCCGATGCCCACGGCGATGCTTTCGCCGTTGGTGTACAGGAAGCCCGTGCCCATCATGCCCGAGGTCACGGTGCCCAGCGCCTCGATCACCACCCCTTCGTCATCGTTGATGTTGAAGCGGTCGTTGATCACGTTGCGCGGCAGGAAATGCATTTCCTTGACCGCCAGGGCGGCGTGTTCCGGGCTGATTTCCTTGCGCAGGCCGACACTCTGGCCGACCAGGGCATTGACACCGTCGCACATGATCACCGCGTCGGCGAAGACTTCGCCGTTTTCACGGTCGCAGCGCACGCCGATCACCCGGCCGCTGTCATCGCGTAGCAGGCTTTCCACGGTGGTTTCGCAGATCACCATGGCGCCGGCGTCTTTGGCCTGCTTGTTGAACCACTTGTCGAACTGCGCCCGGATGATGGTGTAGCGGTTCGGGCGCTCTTCGTTGAAGTTCTCGCTGCGGAAGTGGGTGCCCACATAGGACTTCTCGTCCAGCATCCACATCCGCTGCTCGATCACGTGGCGTTCCAGCGGGGCGTCTTCCCGGAAGTCGGGGATGATGCGTTCCACCGCGTCGGCGTACAGAATGGCACCCTGCACGTTCTTCGACCCGGCGTATTCGCCGCGTTCGATCTGCAGGACATTCAGGCCGGCCTTGGCCAGGGTATAGGTGGCGGCGTTGCCGGCCATGCCGGCACCAACCACGATCACGTCAAAATGTTCAGCCATTGTTTCGGTATCCTTCCCGCGTGTCCGCATCAACTCGCCAGCCGGCTGACGGCAAGGCGCTTGCGGAAGGCCTCGGTCAGGGCGGGCAGGATCTTGGTGGCATCACCCACAATGCCGTAGTGGGCGAAGTCGAAGATGGGCGCGTTGGGGTCGGTATTGATCGCCAGGATCATATCCGCCCCTTCGACGCCGACCCGGTGCTGGATGGCCCCGGAAATGCCTGCGGCGATATACAGCTTGGGACGGATGGTCTTGCCGGTCTGGCCGATCTGACGGTCCTGGCTGATCCAGCCTTTCTGCACCAGCGGACGGGAGCCGCCGTATTCGGCCCCCAGCACCGCCGCCAGATCGGTGACCAGACGGAAGTTGGCCGGGCTGCCCAGCCCCATGCCGCCGGCAACAACGATGTCGGCATAGGCCAGGTGGGAGTCTTCCTTGTCCACGTCCGGGATGAATTCCAGGACCTTGGTGATGATGTCGGTCTCGGCCATCGCCAAGGTCACATCCACCCGACGGCCGCTGCGGCCTTCCTGGCGTTCGGGCATGGCCATCACGCGCGGACGCACCGTGGCCATCTGCGGCCGGAAGTTCAGGGTGTAGATGGTGCACAGCAGAGTGCCGCCGAAGGTCGGCCGGGTGGCCGCCAGCGAGCGGTCGTCATCAATCGCCAGTTCCGTGGAATCGGCGGTCAGACCGGTGCGCAGGGTGGTGGCCACCGAACCCGCAAGGTCACGGCCCAGCGTGGTGGCGCCCAGCAGCAGGATTTCCGGCTTGTAGGTGTTGACCAGATCGGTCATCGCCTTGGTAAAGGACTCGTTGCGATAGGCCGCCAGCAGCGGATCAACAATCGCATAAGCAATATCCGCACCGTAAGCGTAGGAATCCTGCACGGCCGGATCGACGGAGGCCCCATCGGGTCCCATCACCACGGCGGCCAGCTCCACGCCCAGCTTATCGGCGAGTTTCCGGCCTTCGCCCAGCAGCTCCCACGACACGGGATGCACGGCGCCGCGTTCAAGTTCGATAAATACCCAAACGTCCTTGTAGGACTTGAAATGTTCGGGCAATTCCTTTTTGGCGCTGGCCCGGTTGCCGGCCGGCGCCTGAGGCTTTTTCGTCTCGGTCATTGGTAAAGGTCCTTTCCGCCCGCCTTTAGGAGGCCATCGCCTGCTTCATCAGGTCCGCTTCCAGCGTCGGGCTGGTGCCGAACAGGGATTCGATGGCCGCCGCCGCGATCTGGTCGGCGCTGCGGTCCTCGGTGGCGATCATCTTGGCCTTCTCGGTGCGCGGTTGCGGCGCGAAGACCTTTTTCACCACCGTCGGGCTGCCCCGCAAACCGCAGAGCGTGATATCATCGACCCCGGCGGCTTCGGCGTTCCACACCTGAACCTCGGCGCGGGCGGCCCGGAACATGTCGTCCATGGAGCCGCGACGCAGGGTATTGGTGCCTTCCAGCATGGTGATCAGACAGGGAAGCCCGGTCCGCAGCACCTGCACTCCGCCTTCGGCGCGGCGTTCGACGGTGATGGAACGGGAGTCCAGGTCGAGCGACCGGATGGCGGAAACATAGGTCAGCTGATTGAGGTCCAGACGCTTGGCGATGCCCGGCCCGACCTGGGCGGTGTCACCGTCGATGGTCTGCTTGCCGGTGAAGACGATGTCCACCGGGGTCTCCTCGCCGATCTTGCGAATCGCGGTCGCGAGCGCATAAGAGGTCGCCAGCGTGTCCGAGCCCGCGAAGAAGCGGTCCGTCAGCAGGACCGCCGCATCGGCGCCCATGCCGAGCGCCTTGCGCAGGCTTTCGTCGGCCATGGGCGGACCCATGGTCAGAACGGTGACCTTGCCGCCGAACTGGTCGCGAAGGCGCATGGCCTCTTCCAGTGCGAAAAGGTCGTAAGGGTTGATAATCGTCGGCACGCCCTGGCGCATAATGGTGTTGGTCACCGGATGCACCCGGATCTGCGCGCTGTCAGGCACCTGCTTGATGCAGACGACAATATGCATTCGTCGTGTCCTTTGCGGCAGGGCTTTTCCGTGAAGGGAAAAGCGTGTTTATGTCCGGTGCGGGGTGCGCCCCGCTGAAGTCCAGGTTCTCCCTGTCAGGCTTTTTCAACCTGCTTGGTGGTCTTTTGACGGGCCCCTCCGAGCCTGGTCGTCATGTACGCTGAAGCTCTTTCGAGCCCAGGAATCATTCGCAAAAGCCGTGCCAATTGCGGGGCCGACAACCGGATCGGCAGGATTTCTGCGCCGCATGGGCCGAACGGGTCGGGTCTGCCGGGGATTTGTGTCGGACGGACCGCGACATTCCGTCGAAAGGCCGACAATTCCTGTGCGCATTGTGACAACCCTCCTGCAATGATGTCGGAAACCTCTCAACCGCTCAGAGAGGTGCGGAGCGGGGTGTGCTCTCCAAAGGTGCGATGGTGTCGAGCGAGACAAAGCCCTTGCCGCCGGCTTCCTGGAACACCTTGAACAGCTTTTCGGTTCGGGCGTCCGAAGTGGTGAAGTCCAGATGGGCACGGGCCAGGGCGGCGCGGTGGGCGTCGCGCAGGGCTTCGTCGTTGTCTTCCGGGATCTCCAGCCTGCTCAGGTAGCCCTGGTATTTCTTCAGGATGTGCAGGCGGTTGACGTTGACCACCGTGGGGTCGTACTCGACCTCCAGGAACTTGAAGAAATCCTCGGCGCTGGACAGTTCTTTCAACTCGTCGACGAAGTCGCTCATGGGGGATGGTCTCCTCACGGGTGTTGGGGCGGCGGCTGCGGGGCAGGCATTCCCGTATGCGGCCACGGCCGGATCGGATGGTGTGGTGATCGTCGGGGTGTTCGGGTGCGGACCCGGGCTCAGCTGGCCGCTTGCAGGGGCCGGGACAGGTCCATGCCTTCCACCGCTTCGGCCACCGACAGGGTTTCCTCGTAGTAGCGGGTCAGGTCGTCGGCGGTGGGGGCGTGCTTGGTCTCCCCCGCCTGTCGGCGCACCCGGCTGAGGATCGCCCGGGCCTGTGCCTCGCCCGGTGCCAGGCCCAGGGCATTGCAGGCGTGGACGATGGACGCGACGCCGGAATGCTTGCCCAGCACCAGGGTGTGGCTGCGGCCCAGTTCGGCGGGGCTCAGGGCCTCGTAGTTCTTGGGGTCGCGCAGGATGCCGTGGACATGGATGCCGCTTTCGTGGGTAAAGATGGCCTCGCCGACGATGGGCTTGTTCACCGGCACCGGCCGGCCCGACGCATCGGCCACCAGCTTCGAAACTTGCCCTAGGGCCAGGGGATCGACCCCCGTCTGCCGGCCATAGAGGTTGCGCACGGCCATCACGATTTCTTCCAGCGGCGCATTGCCGGCCCGCTCGCCCAGGCCGTTGACCGTGGTGGATACGTGGGTGGCGCCACCGATGACCGCCCCCAGGCTGTTGGCCGTGGCCAGACCCAGGTCGTCATGGGCGTGGATTTCCAGCTCCATATCCGTGGCGGCGCGCAGGCGGGCGATGATGCGCCGGGTGGCGAAGGGGTCAAGGATGCCCAGGGTGTCGGCGAAGCGGAAGCGGCGGGCGCCGGCGGCCTCGGCCCGGCTGATCACCTGCAGCAGGAAATCCTCGTCCGCGCGGCTGCTGTCCTCGCCCCCCAGGGCGACGTCCATGCCCTTTTCCAGGGCGGTCTTGATCAAGCTGTCGATATGGGCGAGCACCCAGTCCCGGCTTCGGCCCAGCTTGCGCTCGATCTGCTGGTCGGACACGGGGATGGACAGGTTGACCATATCGACGCCGCAGGCCGCCGCGGCCTCCAGGTCGGTCACATGCATGCGGCACCAGGCAATGGCCCGGCTGGAGGTCAGAACACCGAGCACGGCGCGGATGCTTTCCTGTTCCTCCGGCCCCATGGCGGGGATGCCGACTTCCATTTCCGGGACGCCGGCGGCGTCCAGGGCCTCGGCGATGGCCATCTTTTCGGCGAGGGTAAAGGCAACGCCGGCGGTCTGCTCGCCGTCACGCAAGGTGGTGTCGTTCACGACCACGGATGTCCAATCCATCGTCAGAATCCTCCTTCCGCAGGGCGCATCCCTGGGGGAGATGCGATCGGGGACCAAAGGGGGCAGGCGGTATCGGTATGCGGTATCGGGTCGGTTCTTTTTTGGTTTCCGGTCGTCGGTGGCGCCGGATCAGGCGAGCGCCATCATCTGGGCGGGGATGACGCGGACGGGCTGGCCGACCTTTTCCATGATGCGCCCCTGCACACCCGACAAGGTGACGCTGGCGAGCTGACAGCCGACGCAGGCACCGGTCATGTTGACGAAGATCTTGTTGCCGTCGATCTTCACCACCTCGATATCGCCGTTGTCCTTTTGCAGGCGCGGGCGGATCTCCTCGATGGCGGCGGCAACCTTGGCTTCGAACGTGGTGGCGTCGGCGCGGGTGGCGGTATCGGTCATGGCAGGCTCTCTCCTAGGCGTCTCGGCCGTGGCCTCGGGGCCTTGGCGTCTCAGGGGGGTGTGGCTGGGAGATCCGGGGGATCAGCAGGTGCCAGGGGCGGAGAAGGACTTGCCGCAGCTGCACTTGTTTTCGGCGTTGGGATTTTCGAAAACAAAGCCGGCGCTGGAAACGCTTTCCACGTAGTCCAGGACTGTGCCGTTCAGCAGCGGCTGGCTTTCGCTGCCGACAAAGACCTTGACGTCCCCCAGGTCGATCACGTGATCGCCGTCCTGGGCAGCGGCTTCCAGGCCCATGCGGTAGACGACACCGGCACAGCCGCCGGCTTCGACCATGATCCGCAGGCCGGACGCCTGGTCGGGGGAGCCGGTCACCACCTTGCGGACGGCGCTCTGGGCGCTTTCGGTCAGTTCCATCATCAGTCAGTCCCTCCTTGGGGTCAGGCAGGCAGAAAAGGGATGTCTGACCCAGAAGCAACTGTCGTGCCAATCTGGACGAATTTTGCAACATATTGATTTATAACGATAAGTGCCGATGTCGGTCTGTAGGATTTGCGACAAATCAATTTTCCCCGTCGGGTCTTTGTCGCAAACCCGCCAGCGCGCGGGACGCGCGCTGGGTTTGTTGATGCCTCACGGCAGTCCGCTGCGCGGACGCCTCCGGCGGGGCGCTGGGGTTGGCACGCCGGGGGAGGCACGAAGCAGAGGCATGCATGTGAGACGCCAGGCACCCAAAACAGGTTTTCATTCCGATTGCAGCTTCTTATGGTTGCTCCGACCGGGTGAGGGGCACGCATGGTATCGATCAATTTCCTGCCGATGGCACAGCAGAAGCGGCTGGAAGAGCTGCAACGGGATATCGCCGCCGGCCGGGTCTGCGTGCTGATCGGGGCTGGCGTATCCTTTCGCAGCGGTATGGTCGATGGACCGTCTCTGGCCCGTGCCCTGGCAGACGGCCGGGGTCTGGGCGCAGCCACGGACGGCGATCTGATCGCCACCTGTGATGCCCTGGAGCAGGAGTACGGAAGCGCCTGGCTGCGTCAGACCCTTGCGCCACTGCTGAATGATGAGGGCATACCCCTCAGCGATGCCCACAGAATCCTCGCCCGCAGCTCCTATGCCGCCTATTTCACCACCAACGTCGACCGGTTGACGGAATGGGCGCTGGAGGATGCCGGCGTCCCCTGTTCTCCGGTGTTCCTGCCTCAGGATGCCGCCTTGCTGAACAACGGCCGGCGTCCGGTCATCAAGATCCACGGCACCATCGACCACCCCCACACCATGGTCTTCACGTCCTCGGAAATGGCGGCCTTCGAAGGTCTTATGGCCGATCTTCTTCGTCAGGTTCTGGAGCAGAAGCAGCTGCTGATCGTCGGCTATCGGGGGACGGACCCGAACTTCCTGCGGATCCTGGATCTGGTGAACGACCGCAGCGGTGGACAGCCCCATGTGCTGATCGACTTCGGGCGCGAAGCCGACCGTGCGGATCTGCTGGCCCGCCAGATCTATCTGATCGACCCGGGGCCGGGCGCCTACGACCGCCTGCCAGATGTGCTCGGGTATCTGGGCGGGCTGGATGACGCGCAGTTGGACCTATGCCGCCGGGAAACGGTTGTCCGGGGCAACCCCTTCCCCGGCCTCTCTCCTTATGGTGTCTCTGCCGGAAATTTTTACGGTCGTGGCGATATGGTCGCCAACCTCTGCGACCGCCTGCCCGCCCTTTCGCCGGTCACCGTCTTCTTCGGCGACAGCGGCTGCGGCAAGACCTCGCTGTTTCAGGCCGGGGTGCTGCCGGAGTTGGACCGCCGGGGCGACGCCTGGGCGCTCGTGGCGACGGATCCGGGCGGAGATCCGGGGCAAAGGATGGAAGCCGCCGTCTGCGCCCGGCTCGGCTTGAACGCCGGGAACCCCTTGCCCAAGACCCTGGAGCGGCTGATGCCCGAAGGGCGGCGGCTGGTGGTGGTCATCGACCAGTTCGAACGCGTCCTCCTGCCCGATATGAGCCCACAGGCAGACCGCTTCCTGTCCCGCACTCTGCCGGACCTCGCCCGGCGGTTCGGCGAGACCCTGCGGGTGCTGATCGTCCTGCGCAGCGACGCCCTCTACCGCCTGCACCCCTATCGCGACCATCCGCAGCTGCGCGGGGTCTATCTGGGGGCCGAGATGCTCGACACCCTGACCGTGAAGGCTGCCGCCACCGTGGTGCGCCAAGTGTTTCTTGGCAAAGGGTTCGCCCTGACGGCTGGGGCGGTAAAGGCACTGATCGATGGCACCGTCATCCCAGGAGGGCAGCGCGTCTACCTGCCCTACCTCCAGCTGCTGGCACGCGCCCTGTTCACCCGGCTGACCGAAAGCATCCCGTCGGTCCGCACGGCCGAGGGGCCGCATCCGGTGTCCCGCCGGGATGTGGGGCAGCTGGAGTCGACCGATATCATCCTGCGCCATGTGCGCGACGGCGCCCTGGCCTTGGCCCGGATCGAGCCGGATCGGGCTTCCGTCCTCAAGCTCTATGACCTGCTGACCGAGCGCCACCGCCGCGCCATCCTGCGCGAAGATCGCCTCACCGCCGAATTCGCCGAGCCGGACCGGGTGGGACGGCTGCTTCAGGAACTGGAAACCCGCCGCCTCGTGCACTTTGACGAGATCCTGGAAGGCTACGAACTGGTCCACGATTCCCTGGTGGAGCCGATCCGCAGCTTTCTGGACTCCCAGCGAGTGGATTTTAGCCGGGGGGATCTGGTGGTGCTGGCCCGCCGCCTGTTCGCCGGCGAACAGCCTGCCGATACCACCTGCGCCAATCTGGTCCTCTACTGCCTGCGCCAGGACCTGTCCCCGGCCTGGGTGGAACGCAGTGCGGAGCCGGGCGCAGGCTGGCCCGCACTGTGGGCAGAGATCCGTCTGGCCTGTCCGACACCCCTGCGCACGGCCGTCTGGACGCGGCTGGCCCTGTGGGTCGAGCGGACAGGGCAGGTGCCTGCCGACCTGACGGTGGTCGAGGTGCTGCGCCTGCTGATAACCACGCGGGATCCAGCAATGGCCCTGGCGTTGTGCCGCATTCTCCGCCAGCAGTCCCTGACCGGTAAAGACATCGAAACCCTATGGCAGTGGGTCGACCCGGACCATGCGGACGAAGCCGGAGAGGAGGCGGACGGCCTGCTTGCCCGCCTGGGGCTGGGGGACAGGCCGGTAGGTGCCCTGGATGGGGGACCGCTTCGGCTGGGCTGGCATGAGGTGGTGGCCGCCATAATCGGGATCCTGACGGCTCCCCGGCGGGTGCCTGTCGAACGGATGTTCTCCGGCTATGGATCACGGGTCTACAGCGAGGCTGGCTGGTGGACCCCCTTCGTGGCCCGCCTGCTGGAGCGGGCCGCCAAACGCAGCGGCGGTCCGGCCCGGGATCGGCTGGATGCCTTGCTGGGCGAGCTGGACGACGACCCGGAGCTTCTGCACGGCTACACGACCGCTCTGCTGGCCCGACCGGAGAAAGAGGCTGAGCGTCGCCCGGACCGCTTCCAGCGGATCCTTTCCCTGTTGGCGCGCCGCTTGCGGCAGGAGCCACCGGATCGTTTCCTTGCTGTGGCCGAAGTCCTGTTGCCCCATTCCCCAAAGACAGTCCTCACCCAGTTCCAACCGGTGTTTCCCGAGCTGCTGCGAGCCGGCGTCGCCCGGCGAGCGGCGCGCCTGCTGGCCCTGGGGGCACAGGAGGAAGCGGACATCGGCGCGCTGCTTGATCGGGCGGATCTGGCCCGTGACCCGGAAGAGGCCTCCTGGTTGCGCCACGCCGCGCTGGAATCCCCGGCGGAGGTGGAGGGAGAAAAGATCAAGGTCGGGGAGGAATTCAGTGATGCGGTGGCGGACATCCACTGGGAGGTTGTTCGCGCGTATCTGAGCGATCAGATCCTGGGCAAAGAGTGGTGTACCGATCTCCTTTTCGAGATAGCCAACTGGACGGATCAAGGGCTGATTGTCGGAAGCTACGGCTTGATGCTGCTCGACAACGGCCTGGATCAAGCCGCGTCCTGGACCTTGTGGACGCGATTGTGGCGATTGCTGTGCCTGGAGACCCTGCGGCGCGGTGCCGCGCAAGGGGCGGAGATGCCCGAGGGCGATCCCTTGACTGCTCCCTGGCCGGAGGTGGCCATGCTCTGGGATCAGGCACTAGAGGCGCTTTGGGGCGTAGAGGCTGCGATCCCGCGTGCAGCAGGAGACCTGGACGGGCGTCTGCGATGGCTGCGCCAAGCTCTGCGCACCACGGACATGGAACAATCGGGATCGGACGGGCTGCTGGCGTTGCTGGATGAGTGGTTTTCTGCCTATCCGGACCTGGGCTATACCCTGCGCGCCACCTGGGCTTCCACGACCCGTCCCTTGCCGGCGAGGTCTGTGACATTCGCGCGGTTGTCCATCTGGTGTGCCGTGTCGGAAGGCGGGAAGAAAAGCCGTCTGGACCGTCTGATCTCGGAATACGACTTGCAGGATCTGGTCCGAGTCGGCCCCTTGCAGGAATCTCTGGAGACCTACAAGCACGCTGAAGACCGGGGCCTTCTCCGGGATGTCATTCTGGTGGCCGAGGAGATAATCGCCCATGTCGTCCCTCTGCTGACCCCGACCATGCCGGGGGTTGAGAGCTTCCTGTGGGCGTTAATCGGGCGCAGCGGCTGGGTCGGTCTGCCCGGTCTGACGGAGCGGCAGCGCAGCGATGACCTGATCGCAGCCCTCTGCCGGGTTTATGCGGGGGCGGAACAGGCCCTGCTGGATTCGCTGCCTGGCCAGCTCTGCCAACCCGATTGGACCTTGCGGGTAATGGTGCGGGTGGCCTGTCAGTGCCCCGACCTGTCCTCCGCGCCCTTGGCACAGGCCATCGCCGACGTGATCGCCGAGGGCGACCGCCTTCCCGAACTGGCCGAAGCGCTTGCGTTGCTGGGCCGCATGCCGGCGACCGCGGAAGCCCGGGCACTTCTGCGTGGTCTGATGGGCGATCCGCCCGCCGTGTTGGACGACGCCATGGTCGGGGCGGCCGTCCGCTCCCTACTGGCCCTGTCTGAAGATCCGGAAGACCGGATGGCGGCTCTGGAAGCCGCCCTGCGCAACCCGGTTGCCGCCGAAGCCTGGGAACCGGAGGTGTAGTCCGCGCTTCCTACCCCGCCTCCACCCGCAGCACACCGCCGGACAGCACTTCGGCGATGGCGTCGCGCAGTTCCGACGTCCGCACCGGCTTGTGCAGCAGGCGGTATCCACTGCGCTGCACCTCTCGCAGCCGTTCCGGCGAAGTATCCCCGGTCATGATCACGCCGGGCAGATCCGACCCGAACGCCTGACTCAGGCTTTGGATCGCCGCCACGCCGGTGGCACCCCCTTGCAAGCGATAGTCCGCCAGCACCAGCGTCGGCTGGGGCATGCCGCGCAGGGCATCGAAGGCTTCCAGAATATCCTGGGCGGCCACCACCTCGAAGCCCCAGTCCTCAAGCAGGGTGGCCATGCCGTCCAGCACCGCCGCGTCGTCCTCGACAATCACCGCGACAGCCCCTTCGGACACCGCAAAATTCGATGCCGAACTGAGCAGCGGTTGCAGCGCCGGAGCTTCGGCCAGGGGCAGGATGATTTCCATGCAGGTCCCGCGCCCGACGACCGAACGCACATGCACCGGATGGCCCAGAAGCCGCGACAGCCGCTGGACGATGGCCAGTCCCAGCCCCAGACCCTGGGTGCGGTCGCGGGCTTCGTTGCCCACCTGATAGAATTCCTCGAAGATCAGGTCCAGGCGGTCGTCGGGGATGCCGATGCCGGTGTCTACCACCTGGATCGCCATTTCGTCCTCGCCCCGCCGCCGGCAGCCCAGCAGCACGCCGCCGGTCTGGGTATAGCGATAGGCGTTGGTCATCAGGTTGCGGACAATGCGTTCGATCAGCCGCTCGTCGCTTTCCACCACCATGCGCGATGGCACCACGCTGAGGGTCAGGCCCTTGCGTTCGATCAGCGGCCGCATCTCGCTGTCCATGCGGTCAAACAGCGCGCCGACGGAAAACGGCGCCGTGGTCGGCTGGACGATCCCCGCATCCAGTTTCGAGATGTCCAGCAGGGAATCCAATAGGCCCCCCAAGGCATCGACCGACAGTTCCACCCGCCGGGCCAGCTCCATCGCCTTGGGCTGGGTGCGCAGCTGCCGGGTCAGCAGGCTGGAATAGATGCTCAGCGCCTGCATCGGCTGGCGCAGGTCGTGGCTGGCGGCAGCCAGGAAGCGCGACTTGGCCGCGCTGGCCATTTCGGCCTGGGCCAGGGCGTCGCGGGTCTGCTCTTCCGCTTCCTGACGCTTGGTGATGTCCAGCGCCAGGCCGACACAGCCCTGCACCGACCCGTTTTCTCCCAGGTGGGGAATCAGCGCGGCGTGATAGCGGATGTCCCGGCCTCGGGGATTGGTGAACTGACCGTCGAACTCTACCGTGTTGCCGGCCATCACCTGGGTCCGCCAGCGCGCGGTATCGGCCAGCACCTGGGGCGACAGCACGTCTTCCGGCCGGCGGCCGATCACGTCGTGCGGCTTGCGGCCCAGCCATTCCAGGGCGGCACGGTTGATGAAGCGATAGATCTGGCTTTCATCGGTATAGAAGATCAGCCCGGGGATATTGTCGGTGATCAGGCGGATGAACTGTTCGCGATGGCGCAGGTCGTGTTCCAGCCGCCGCTCGGCGGTGATATCGCGCGAGAAGGTGGTGACCGCAACCGCGTGGCCGGTTTCGTCCATCACCGGGAAGACGCTGTGTTCCACCCAAGTGCCGTCCTTGCAGTCCGAATAGCGGGTTGCCTTGCCCGAGTTCAGCACGGCCCGGATCTGGCGCTCCTGGTCGGCAGCGACCGATGGGGGGAAAAGGTCCCGCAGCGGGCGGCCCAGCACCGCGTTCCGGTCCTTCCCCAGGCGCGCCGCCCCGGCGTCGTTGATCAGGGTGACCACGCCCGACTGCTCCACCCGCATTACCATGTCGGCGGTGGCGTTGATCAGGCTGCTGACCAGGGCTTCGCGGTTCTGCAACGCCGCCTCGTGCCGTCGCCAGGGCGAGATATCGAGGATCGCCCAGGCTATGCGCAGGTCCTGCATCCCGTTTTCCTGGGCGGTCAGGGCGCTGCGCACGATCAGGAAGCGGCGCAGGGATCCGTCCTCGCCTTCCCGGTCAAGCTGCCGGCAATGGCGGGGCTGGCTCAGGCCCCGGGTGCTGTCCGGACCGGGAGCGTCGTCAACCACCATGGCATCCTGCCACAGCCGGGCCAGGGCCACCCCCGGTGCATCGGAAGGATCGACCCCGAGCAACGGCAACGTGGTATAAGCGGTGGCGTTCAGCGACAAGGCACCGCCGTTTTCATCCACCAGCACCAGGGCTTCGCTGAGGCTGTCCAGCAGGCCGTGAAGCTGGCGTATGGCACACCGCTCCCCATGGCGCCGGGCCATGTCGATACTGATCCACCATCCGCTCGCGATAATGATCGCCGCGCCGATCATCAGCCAGGGAAGCAACCACGTCAGCAAGGTATTCGCCGGCATCAGCGCCGCCCCGCCATTATTAATCCTTGGCACAGTGTAGCGCGGCTGCTACCCGATGCCCATCAATACGGTGATATGTCCAGGCACGTATCTGAATACCGATTCTCCGGCATAGCGAGGACCGACGAGAAGCATGGCACGCAGCAAAGCCGTGGTCGACAAGACCGGGTCCTCCGCGAACGCCTATGTGGGGCATTTCGCCGCCGGCGCCGGTGCGGTTCCCGTCAACGTCGCCGTCGTTCCCACCCGTGCCCGTCTGGAAATCCGTGATGGCCTGGGGCTGCTGATCGCTGCCTGGGCCTGGCCAGATACGGTGGTGCTGGCTGCCCCGTCGCCCCGCCATCCCCTGCGCCTGACCTGCCGCGACTACCCCGACCAATGTCTGGAGGTGCATGACGCCGCCGATCTGGCCGAGGCCCTGGGTGCCCCCTTCCGCACCGATACGCCCCCCTCCCTGCCGGCCGTGCGTCGGGCGGAGGAGGTCGGGGAGGAGGATCGCCCGTTCCCGCGCAAGCGTCGTTGGGGCCTGCCCCGGATCCGTCTTGGCTGGCCGACGCCGATGGGGGTGCTGCGCGGGGTACTGCGGCTGATGGCCGCGACCGGCCTGCTGCTGATCGGCGCCGGGGTGACCCTTGTGCTGCCCGGGGTCGCCAGCCTCGGCGTGCCACTGATCCCCGCCGGGGTGGAAGCGGCCTGGGGCGCATCGATGGTCGAACAGCTGCGGGACCACGGGCTGCTGGCCTGCAAGAACATCTACGGCCGCCAAGCCCTGGACCGCCTCGGTGACCGGTTGCGGGAGGCGTCGGGGGCGCCCTGGCCGGTGGTGATTCATGTGATTCAGGATCCGCGCATGCAGGTGCTGACCCTGCCCGGCGGCCATATCGTGCTGTTCGAGGGGGTGGTGGACCATGTCCGCACCGCCGACGAACTGGCCGCCGTGGTCGCCCAGGCCCTGGCCCACGGGGTGCGGCGGGATACCTTCCGGGCGCTGGTGGCGCGGGACGGGGCGGGGATTCTCGGCGCCCTGATCCGCGAGCAGATGGACGACCCCCGCCTGTCGGTGGAGCACTATCTGATCAGCCGGGATTTCTCGCTGAGTGAAACCATGGCCGCCGACGCCCGGGCGGTGTCGATCCTGCGGCAGGCGGACATGCGTGCCCGGGGGCTGATACTGTTCCTGGAGTGGGCGGAGACCCAGCCGGCGGACATGGCTCCCCTGGGGCGGGGGGCGATGATGCTGAAACCCTACATGGCCATGCATCCGCCCCATCCGGACCGCCTGCGTGCCCTGCGCCTGGTGCCGCGCGGCGGAGAGCCGGCGATGGATCCGATGGACTGGGCCGGCTTCCGCATCGTCTGTAACTGAGGGCGGGTATCTTATTTCGGCTGGGCCTGCACCACCTGCCCCTGAAGCGTGCAGTCCTCCATCGCCAGCGGGATGAAGGCCTGGGCGATCTCGTCGGCCGTGGGCAGCGTGGCGGGGTCCTCGCCGGGATAGGCGGCGGCGCGCATGCCCGTGCGGGTGCGGCCCGGGTTCAGCAGGTTGGCCTTCACGTTGGTCTTGCCCAGCTCGGCGGCCCAGGTGGTCACCATCGCTTCCAGCGCCGCCTTGGACACCGCATAGGTCGCCCAATAGGCCCGGCCGCCCGTCGCCCCGGAGGTAACGAAAATCGCCCGTCCCGCCGGGGCCATGCGCAGCAGGGGGTCCATAGCGCGGATCAGGCGCCAGTTGGCGGTCAGGTTCACCTGCAACACCGCGTCCCATTCCGCCGGCTTGATATGCGGCATCGGCGTCAGGGTGCCCAGGCGCCCGCCGTTGCCCACCAGCACGTCCAGCCGGCCGAAGCGCTGGTACAGCGCGGCGCCGATCTGGTCCAGGGCGTCGAAATTGGTCAGGTCCTCGACAATCAGCGTCGGCGCCGGATGGCCGGCGGCCCTGATCTCGTCGTCCAGTTCCTCCAGCGCTCCCTGGGTGCGGGCCAGGGCGATCACCTGGGCGCCCTCGGCGGCAAAGGCCTTGGCCACCGCCCGGCCAATGCCGCGCGAGGCTCCGGTGACAAGGGCAATGCGATCCTGCAAGCGGCCGGCCATGGGACGTCCTTCCGAATTCGGGTAGGGGGAGAGAGAAGAGGGGGAGGTCGAGAGGGGAAAACGGGGAACACGGGCAGGGCAGCCGGAGAGGGAGATCATCCCTCCCCGGGAAACAAGGCCTATTCGTTGATCAGGGCCAGCTTCAGCGGGTGGTGGCGCATGGTGCGGTCCACATTGGGCACCGGATAGGTGCCGCTGAAGCAGGCGTCGCAGAACTGCGGCCGTTCGGCATTGCGGCAGTGGATCCCGGCCGCACGGTACAGGCCGTCCAGCGAGACGTAGGCCAGGCTGTCGACCCCCAGCAGCTTGGCCATTTCCTCCAGGGTGTGGTTGGCGGCCAGCAGCTTGTCCTTCTCCGGCGTGTCGATGCCGTAGAAGCAGGGGTGGGTGGTCGGTGGCGAGGAGATGCGCATATGCACCTCGGTGGCGCCGGCCTGGCGCACCATTTCAACGATCTTGGTCGAGGTGGTGCCGCGCACGATGCTGTCGTCCACCAGGATCACCCGCTTGCCCGCCAGCTGAGACCGGTTGGGGCTGTGCTTGCGCTTCACCCCCAGATGCCGGGTCTTGTCCGTCGGCTGGATGAAGGTGCGCCCCACATAGTGGTTGCGGATGATGCCGTATTCGAAGGGCAGGCCCGCTTCGGCCGCGTAGCCCAGGGCGGCGGGCACGCCGCTGTCGGGCACCGGCACCACCACGTCGGCTTCCACGCCGCTTTCCCGGGCGATTTCCCGCCCGATGGCCTTGCGGACTTCATAGACGCTGCGGTCCTCGACGATGCTGTCGGGGCGGGCGAAGTAGATGTATTCGAAGACGCAGAAGTGATTGGGCTGCTGCGGGAAGGGATGGACGCTGCGCAGGCCCTTTTCGGTGATGATGATCAGTTCGCCGGGCTCCACGTCGCGGATATATTCGGCGCCGATGATGTCCAGCGCGCAGGTTTCCGACGCCAGGACGAAGGCGTTGTCCAGCTGGCCGAGCACCAGGGGGCGGATCCCCATGGGGTCGCGCACGCCGAACAGGGCGTTGTCGGTCATCGCCACCAGGGAATAGGCCCCCTGGACTTGGCGCAGGGCGTCGATGATCCGTTCTTCCACCGATGAACAGATCGAAATCGCCACCAGGTGGATGATCACTTCGGTGTCCGAGGTGGACTGGAACAGGCACCCGCGATGGACCAGCTTTTCGCGCAGGGTCATGGCGTTGGTCAGGTTGCCGTTATGGGCCACGGCCAGACCGCCGAAGGCGAATTCGGCAAACAGCGGCTGGATATTGCGCATCGCCGTGCCGCCGCTGGTGGAATAGCGCACATGCCCGATGGCCAGTTCGCCGGTCAGCTGGGCCATGGTCTGTTCGGAGTTGAAGTTCTCCGACACATGCCCCGGACCCTTGGCCGAGTGGTATCCCTCGCCGTCGAACGTGACCATGCCGGCGGCTTCCTGCCCCCGGTGCTGCAGGGCGTGCAGCCCCAGGGCGGTGTGCGCCGCCGCGTCAGGGTCCCCGAAAACCCCGAATACACCGCACTCTTCGTGCAGCTTGTCGTCGTCGAAGGGATGAGTGGTCAGATCCATGGCGTTCTGGCAGATCCTGCTGCGGGTTCGGACGAACCGGCGTGGCCGGTTCGTTTGGGAGGTGTCGTCGATATGCCTCGTGACCGGTGCGGCCGTCAGCAGCGGCGCCGGCGTCGCGCGCGGCATCACTGGGTGTTCTGCTGGATCACCCGGTTCAAGTCGTCCCGTTCGCCCGACGTATAGCCGGGGTCGGTCGACTCCGGCGTCGCCGCGCGCGGCTGGGGATTGTTCAGCCGTTCGAAAGTTTCCTGGGCTTCCTGGGCCTGGCGGGCGGTGTCCATCAGGGTTTCCGCCTTGTCCTTGGCCTCCGTCGCGCCTTGGCGCAGCGACCGTTCGCGAACCCGCAATTCCTCGGGCAGCATGGCCATTGCCGCCGTGGTCCCCCGTTCGATCATCGGCATGCTCTTGGCCTGGCGCATCCAGGTGGGCTGGCGGTCGGGCGGCAGCAGCCAGCTCATCGCCGCATAGCCGACGACCACGAACACCATCCCGCGCAGCAGCCCGAAAACGAAGCCCAGCGAGCGGTCCAGGGTGTTCAGGGCGCTTTTCTGCACCTGCTTGCCGATGATCGCCGCAACGATGGACAGAATCAGCAAGGTCACCACGAACAGCGCCGCACCGGCCGCGATATCGGCGGCCAAGGCCCGGTCGGGAAGCCACTTCACGTCCGGAATCACATCCATGAACCACGGCGACAGGGCCGGAATGCCGTAGACGGCGGCCAGGATCGCCCCGATCCAGGCGGCGATGTTCAGCACCTCGTGCACGAACCCGCGAAAGAAGGCGAGGATCCCCGACACCAGAAGGACCAGGAGCACCCCCACGTCGATGGGGTTGACGGGCCAGGCTTCGATCATTGGGCTGCATCTCCGGGCTGAGGGCCATCGGGCGGACCGAGCAGGGCAACTAGGTCCTGCAGGTGTCCGATCTCGCGCATACGCAACCCTTCCTTTGGCCCCGTCCCTTTCGACCGGCCATCCCGGGGGCGGGACGGGGTAAGGGCCTGGGCGAAACCCAACTTGGCGGCTTCCTTCAGGCGCTGGTCGCCATGGGCGACGGCACGCACTTCTCCGGACAGGCCAATCTCGCCGAAAACCACCATGTCTGCCGGGGTCGGTTCCCCCGAATGGGCGGAGACCAGGGCGGCGGCGACGGCCAGATCAGCGGCCGGTTCATTGATCCTCAACCCGCCGGCCACGTTCAAATAAACGTCATTGCCGCCCAACGCAAGGCCGCACCGGGCTTCGAGAACGGCCATGATCATCGCCAATCGTCCACTGTCCCATCCAACCACCGCGCGACGCGGTGTGCCGGCACCGGATGGTCCCACAAGCGCCTGAATTTCCACCAGCATCGGCCGCGTCCCTTCCATCCCGGCGAAGACGCAGGATCCGGTGACATTGCCCCGCCGTTCGGCCAGGAACAGGGCCGAGGGATTGGGGACTTCCGCCAGCCCCGAATCGGCCATGGCAAAGACGCCGATTTCGTCGGTGGCGCCGAATCGGTTTTTCACCGCGCGCAGGATGCGGAACTGGTGGCCGCGCTCCCCTTCGAAATACAGAACGGCATCGACCATATGTTCCATCACCCGGGGGCCGGCCAGCTGGCCTTCCTTGGTCACGTGGCCCACCAGGAACAGGGCGAAGCCCCGGCGCTTGGCCAGGCGGATCAGTTCGTGGCTGCCCGCCCGCACCTGGGCCACCGTGCCCGGCGCCGAATCCAGGGTATCCAGGTGCATGGTCTGGATCGAGTCGATGACCACCGCATCCGGCGCCTCGCCGCTATCGAGGGTGGCGACGATGTCGCGGATGCTGGTGGCCGCCGCCAGGGCCACCGGCGCGTCGGTCAGTCTCAGGCGGGCGGCGCGCAGGCGCACCTGCTCGATCGCCTCTTCCCCCGAGATGTAGACGCAGCGGGTGCCCGCCCGGGCCAGGCCGGCGCAGGCCTGCAGCAGCAGGGTGGACTTGCCGATACCTGGATCCCCGCCCACCAGCAGCGCCGAGCCGGGCACCAGCCCGCCACCCGCCACCCGGTCCAGCTCGCTGATGCCGGTCAGCAGGCGCGGCGGCGGCTTGTTCTCGCCCTTCAGGCCGACGAAGGTCAGCTTGCGGCCGCCCCGGCCCCCGGTCGCCCCCTTGGGTAGGGGGTCGGGAGGAGCCTCTTCGACCACCGTGTTCCATTCGTCGCAGGCTTCACATTTGCCCTGCCAGCGGGGATAGACCGCCCCGCAGGACTGGCAGACGAACCGGGCCTGGGCGCGGGCCATCAGCCCCGGTCCCCGCTTTGGGAGGATGTGCTTTGGGCCGGTTTGTCCCGGGCGGCCTTGCCCTGCGGCGTATCGACGAAGGTGCGGTCGTTGGCGCCCTCGCGGTCGGACCAGTGGAAGATCTTGCGGGTGATGAACAGATAGGGCGTCTTGTAGAGCCTGCGCCACAGCCGCGATGCCGGCGAGGGGGTGCGGACAATGGCCCATTCGCGGGCGGTCATGGCATCAGGGCAGTATTTGCGCTTGTGCTTCAGCAGGTGGCGCAGGTCTTCGCGGGCCAGGGTGCGGAACAGCCAGCCCTTGCGGCGATGGACGGTGGCGATCTGGAAATCGATGATCGCCGGCCGTTCCCCGTCACAGACCAGCCAGTTGGGCTCCTTGGCTAGATCGTTGTGGGCGATGCCCAGGCGGTGCAGGGTGCGCAGCTGGCGGAAGGCCTCGGCATAGAAGGAGCGGGTGCGGGTCTGGCTTTCCCAAAGCGGCCGGCCTTCGATCCAGCCGCGATAGAGGTCGCCGTCCTTGACCGCCAGCAGGGCCGGCGCCCAGGGCCGGGGGCCGAGGTGCTTCAGGGCCTTGGCCTCGTTGCGGGCGAGCCAGCGGGCGACGGGTCTGGTCCACCAGCGGGCATAGCCGACATCGCGGCGCACCACCAGCCGGTCTCCGAAACAGGGGGCGCGGCCCAGCTCCATCTTGCTGAACAGGTCGCCTTTCAAGGTGGTTTCCACGATCCACCCGTCCGGGGGACGGCCCATGGGTTTGCTCCTTGGTACCGCCCGACTGCGTCGGGCGTATTGCGTTCCAGCGGCACGCAGCCTTTTACGCGCCATACGGCGCGGCGGCCGCTTGGCCTTGCCTCCCTTGATGAGCTGCGCTCATCGGCGGTCGGTTGTCGAGGGCGGCTCTCGGCGGCTCTCGGCGGTGGTCGTAGGGGTAAGCGTCGGCATCGGTCAGGCCCGGGTGGCCATGGTGATCGGCCCGTCGGCGTGGCCGTTGACGAACTGGTCCACGTAAGCGTTGCCGGAGGAATAGACCTGACTGGCCGGGCCGACCCAGATCAGCTTGCCCTGGTGCAGCATGGCGATGCGGTCGGCGATCTTGGTGGCGCTGGCCATGTCGTGGGTGATCGAGAGCGCCGTCGCCCCCAGGTCGCGCACGCATTTGACGATCAGGTCGTTGATCACGTCGGCCATGATCGGATCCAGGCCGGTGGTCGGTTCGTCGAAGAAGATGATCTCCGGCTTCGCGGCGATGGCGCGGGCCAGGCCGACACGCTTCTGCATGCCGCCCGACAGCTCCGACGGCGACAGGTCGGCGACGGTGGCGGGGAGCCCCACCTGTGCCAGCTTTTCGATGGCCACGGCGCGGGCCTTGGCGCGCGGTACCTTGCGGGCCTGCATCAGGCCGAAGGCTACGTTTTCCCAGACCGGCAGGCTGTCGAACAGGGCCGCCCCCTGGAACAGCATGCCGAACTTGCGCATCAGGCGGTCGCGGTCGCGGGCCTTCATGCCCACGGTTTCCTCGCCGTCCACCTTGATGGAACCGGCGTCGGGGCGCATCAGGCCCAGGATGCATTTCAGGGACACCGACTTGCCCGTGCCCGAGCCGCCGATGATGACCACGCTTTCCCCCGGCGCGACGGTCAGGTCGACCCCGTCCAGCACCACCTTGGACCCGAAGGCCTTGCGCAGGCCGCGCAACTCGATTTTCGGTGTTTCGGACTGGCTCATGAGGCGAAGAACAGTTCGGTGATGATGTAGTTGAAGACCAGGATCAGGATCGAGGCACTGACCACCGCATTGGTGGTCGCCTGACCCACCCCCTGGGCGCCGCCCCGGGAATGGTAGCCGTGATAGCAGCCCATCAGGGCGATCAGGAAGCCGAAGACAGAGGCCTTCACCAGGCCGCTGACCACATCCATCGGCTCCAGGAACTCCCAGGTGCGGGCAATATAGGCCCCCGGATTGAAGTTCAGCCGCGAGGTGCTGATCAGGTAGCCGCCGAAGACGCCGATGATGTCGGCCACAAGCACCAGGATCGGCAGCATGGTCAGCCCGGCGATCAGTCGCGGCGCCACCAGATACTTGAACGGGTTGGTGGACAGTGTGTGCAGGGCATCGATCTGTTCGGTGACCCGCATGGTGCCGATTTCCGCCGCCATCGACGCGCCGATGCGCCCGGCGACCATCAGGCCCGCCAGCACCGGCCCCAGTTCGCGGGTCATCGACAGCACCACCACCGTGGCCACGGCGCCTTCGGCCGAGAAGCGGGCGAAGCCGGTGTGGCTTTGCAGGGCCAGCACCATGCCCGAGAAGATGGCCGTCAGCCCCACCACGGGCAGGGAGTAATAGCCGATATCGACCATCTGCCGCAGGATCAGGCGGCTGTGGAAGGGCGGGCGCAGACAATGGGACAGGCTGGTGGCCGTGAAGATCGACAGCCGTCCCACATGGCGCAGGAAGATCAGGAAAACCCGTCCGACGACGGCGAGGAAGCTCATGAACCGATGGTCTCCGCCTGGCTGCCGCCGTCCCCTGCCGCCGGTGTGCCCGTCACTGATGTACCCGTCATTGATAAGTCCGTCGTTGACTTGAACGGGTCGATCCATGTCCGGGGATAGCGGGCACCCAGACGCGTCAACACCTCGTATCCGATGGTGTCGGCGGCACCGGCCAGGTCGTCCACTGTCACGTCGGGTCCGATCAACTCGATCATCTGGCCCGGTCTCACCAAGGGTTCGGGAACATGGGACACGTCGAACGTCAAAAGATCCATGGACACCCGACCGACAACGGACACCCGGTGCCCGGCCAGAAGGCCGGTCGCCCGATTGCCCGCCGCCCGCGGGAATCCATCCGCGTAGCCGACCCCGACCGTTGCAATCCGGGTTCCGGCGCCGGCGCGGAGCGTCGCACCATAACCAACGGTCCTGGGGGTGTCAATCTGACGCACCTGCAGGATTTTTCCTTGCAAGCGAACCACTTGGTCAACGGGATTCGGGCTGCCCGGTGTCGGGTTGCCGCCGTAAAGGGCCACACCCGGCCGGGCGAGGTCCGCCTGCCAGTCCGCGCCGAGGAAAATCCCCGAGGAATTGGCGAGACTGCCCGGCACCCCGGGAAAGGCCGCGCGGGCCAGGGCGAAGGCATCGCGCTGGGCCGCGTTCAGGGGATGCTCGGGGGTATCGGCACAGGCCAGATGGCTCATCACCAGAACCGGCCGCAGGGGTGCCAGCGGGGCAGGATCCTCGACCAGGGCCGCCAGCTCCCGCTCGCTCAGGCCCAGGCGGGTCATGCCTGTGTCCACATGGATCACCACCGGTGCGGGGGCGCTCAGCCCGGCCGCGACGCAGGCCGCGCCATAGCGGGCGATCTGGTCGGGGCTGTTGAGCACCGGGATGATGCCGGCTTCGCGCACCAGATCTTCTGCCCCCGCCGGCGGGCCGGACAGCACGAACACCCGGCCCGGCTGGGGGACCAGGGGGCGGATGGCCAGGGCTTCGTCGATTTGGGCGACGAAGAAATCGGTGCAGCCGCCGCACACCAGGGCCGGCACCACCCGGGTTGCTCCGCAGCCATAGGCATCGGCCTTGACCACCGCCGCGCAGGCCGCGCCCCGGTGCAGGCAGGACTTCAGGCGCCGCCAGTTGCCGACGATGGCCCCCAGGTCGATGGTCAGATGGGCGGTCGCCCGGTTCAGGGCCTCCTGGTCCGCGGTGCCGCTGGTCACGTGATCCCCCGTTGTGTGTCCCGTCATTCGTCGACCTCGATGGGGGCCTGGCCGGGCTGAAGGTTGCCGAAGCGGGTGAAGTTGCCGTCGAAGTACAGGCTGACGCTGCCGATGGGGCCGTGACGCTGCTTGGCGACGATCACTTCGGCCTTGTTGAACACGTCCTCGCAGCGCTGGATCCAGTGGGCGTGGCGTTCCTGGTAGCGGTCGTCGGTCTCGTCCGGTTTGCGCAGGGGCTCGGCCCGCTCCAGGTAATACTGTTCGCGGAAGACGAACATCACCACGTCGGCGTCCTGTTCGATGGATCCGGATTCACGCAAGTCGGCAAGCTGCGGCCGCTTGTCGTCGCGCTGTTCCACCTGACGGGACAGCTGGGACAGGGCCAGCACCGGCACGTTCAGTTCCTTGGCCAGGGCCTTCAGGCCACGGGTGATGGCCGAGACTTCCTGGACGCGGCTTTCCTTGCTTTCGTTCTTGCCGCCCTGCAGCAGCTGCAGGTAGTCGATGACGATCATCCCCAGGCCCTTGCCGTGGCCTCCGCCGTGGGTGCGGGCCAGACGGCGGCAGCGGGTGCGCATCCCCTGAACGGTCAGCGCCGGGGTGTCGTCGATGAACAGCGGCACCTTGTGCAGCCGGGTGCTGACCGCCAGCACCCGGTCGAAATCCTCGTTCGACAGCTCGCCGGTGCGCAGACGGTGAGAGGACACCTCCGCTTGTTCCGACAGGATACGGGTGGCCAGCTGTTCGGCCGACATTTCCAGCGAGAAGAAGGCCACGCCCTGCTCGGGCTCTCCGTCCTCCGCCTTTTCCCGGAAGTGGGAGGCGGCGTTGAAGGCGATGGTGGTGGCGAGCGCCGTCTTGCCCATGGACGGTCGCCCGGCGAGGATCAGAAGGTCACTGTCGTGCAGGCCGCCCAGTTTCTTGTCCAGGTCGATCAGTTTGGTGGTCACCCCGGCCAGCTCGCCTTCGCGCTGGTGGGCCTTCTCGGCGATGTTCACCGCCGAAATCAGGCTGTCCTTGAAGGTGCGCAGGCCGCCTTCCTGGTTGCCGGTGGTGGCCAGGTCGAACAGCTTGCGTTCCGCTTCCTCGATCAGATCGGTGGCGGCGCTGTCCAGGTCGGATTCGAAGGCGTTGTTGACCACGTTGGAGCCGAGGTCGATCAACTCGCGGCGCAGGTACAGGTCGTAGATCAGGGTGCCGTAGTCTTCAGCGTTGATGATGGTGACCACCGCATCGACCAGGTCCACCAGATAGCGCGCGCCGCCGACCTCTTCCAGCTCCGGCCGCCGGTCCAGATAGGGCTTCAGGGTCACCGGATTGGCCAGATGGCCACGTTCGATCAGAGTAACGCAGGCATCATAGATGGCGGTATGGGCCGGGTGGCTGAAATGGCTGGGGCGCAGGAAGTCGCCGACCTTTTCCAGCACGCGGTTGTTGGTCATCAGGGCACCGAGCAGCGCCTGTTCCGCTTCCACATTGGCGGGCGGATGGCGCAGTGGCACGGCTGCGTCGGAAGGAGCGGGATCGCCACCGGCGTAGCCGGCAGCCTCGTCCCGGGAGAAGGGGGAGGGGCTCTGGGTCATCGGGGCATCCTACAGCGGACGAGGCCGTCCGGGTAATCGGGATTTCCTGTGGACAAGCTGGGTATAACAGAATCCGTGCGTGACGTACGGCTTTGGCGAGCCCCTTGCCCCGGTGGGATGGGGTCCGTATGGTGCCGGCCTGAGATCCATAGGAGTTCCCG
Source organism: Rhodospirillaceae bacterium Z3-40 (assembly GCA_046233135.1). Classification (GTDB taxonomy): domain Bacteria; phylum Pseudomonadota; class Alphaproteobacteria; order Rhodospirillales; family Rhodospirillaceae; genus JBJXHN01. The sequence continues at coordinate 25,775 of JBJXHN010000010.1, forward strand.
CCCATGCCCAAGGGCCTGTTGTGGCGTCTGTACCGCCGCTTCCTACACAAATACTACGTCCGTGACATCAATTTCGACCTTCAGCTGGAAGCCAAGCGGGAGGCGGTGGCCTATATCCGCGCCCATATGCCCGACGCGGTGATGTTCCGCGACCGCTTCGCCCAGCTGGAATGGTGCGTCCGCCAGGCCGATCCCGCCGGTCTGGTGATGGAGTTCGGCGTGGAAAAGGGCGCTTCCCTGACCCTGCTGGCGCAGACCACCGGCCGCCCGGTGCACGGCTTCGATTCCTTCGAAGGCCTGCCCGAGGCCTGGACCGGCACCTATGAAACCGCCGGCAAGTTCAACATGAAGGGCCAGCTGCCCCAGGTGCCGGCCAATGCCAAGCTGCATGTGGGCTGGTTCGACAAGACCCTGCCGCCGTTCCTGGAGGCCCAGTCCGGCCCGGTCGGCTTCCTGCACGTGGACTGCGACCTGTACAGTTCCACGGTGACGGTGCTGGAGGCCCTGGAGTCGCGGTTCGTCCCCGGAACGATTATCGTCTTTGACGAATACTTCAATTATCATGGGTGGCGGCAGCACGAGTACAAGGCCTGGCAGGAATTCGTCGCCCGCACAGGCTGGGGCTATACCTATATCGGCTTCACGGGCGAAAAAGGCCATGTGGCCGTGCGCCTGACCGAAAAGGGCACACCAGCGGCCTGAGGCCGGGGAAGGCCTTTCGATGCCGAGGCTGCGGCCCCCCCCCTCCCCGGAACCGACGACACCCGACGAAGAAAGGGGGATCCAATCATGGCCCCGTCGCCTACATTGACCCTGGAAAGCTTGGCCGCCCTGGGGGCCGAGGCCCTGGCTACCCTGATCCTGGAAGAAGCCGACGGCAACGCGGCGTTCCGGAGGCGGGCGGATATCGCTGTCGCCGGCACCGAAGAGCTGGAGGCGGTGACCGGGCGTGTCGACCGGCGTCTGTCGGCCCTGGAGCGGGCCAGAACCTGGGTGTCCTGGGAAAAGGAGCCGGCGCTGGTCAAATCCCTGGAAAGGACGTTGGAGGCGATCCTCGACGATGTCGCCCGCCAGGCCCCGGCCGAAGCGGTGGACCGGCTGCTGCGTTTGCTCGAAACTCAGGAGCGCCTGTTCGCGCGGCTCAACGATCCCGGCGGGCGGGTCGGCGAGGTGTACGAGCGGGCGGCCGGCGCCTTGCCGGCCCTGGTCGATGCCCTGTCCGAATACGCCCGGGCCGCAGTGCCCGGCCGGCTGACTGCCGCGCTGAGCCGGGACGCCTACAGTCTATTCGCCCCTGCCGCCGTCGCCATGGTGCCGAAGCTGCCGGAAGCGGCCTTGCGCGCCTGGGACAGGGATCTGGACGCGCTGGGGGAGCGGGCGGGCCGGCGGGTGGTCGACGTTCGGCAGGCCATTGCCGATGCGCTGGGGGATCTCGACGGCTATCTGGCCCTGGAGGAAACGCGCTCCGTCTGGTTGCAGAACCCGCTGGCCGCTGCCGACCGTCTGCTCGCGGCCGGGCGTCCGGAAGAGGCCCTGGCCTGGCTGCGACGGGGCGACGAACGACCTGCCAGGGCCGGTGATGGGTCCCCCCGGCGTCCGGATGACCTGGAGCGGGTGCGGCTGGAAGCCCGGATTCTGGAAGCGGCAAACGATCTGCCCGCCGCTCAGGCCCTGCGCCTGGCCTGCTTCACCGACACCCCCGACGCCGGCATCCTGCGGGACTATCTGGACAGGCTGGAGGAGGACGAGTCGGGTAGGGCGCTGGACGAGACCTTTGCCCTGGCGGCCGCCAACCGGCACCCCCATACGGCCCTGGCCTTTTTCATCGCCTGGCCCCGACTGGATCTGGCGGCAGCGCTCGTGCTCGACCGGCGGAAGGTTTGGAATGGCCGCAACAGCGACGATTTGGCCGCAGCGGCATCCGTGCTCTCTGCCGATCACCCCCTGGCGGCCACGGTCCTTTACCGGGTGTTGCTGGACGATGTTCTGGAACGGAAGAAATCAGCCGCGTATGAGGATGGGGCCGGCTATCTGCGCCGTCTGACGGATCTGGCGCCGCACGTGCCCCGGGACCGGCGCGTCATCTCCCATGCGACTTATGTGAAACGGCTTCGCGAAGCCCATGGCCGTAAGCGAAGCTTCTGGGGCCGGGTGGGCGGAGCGGGGATTTAATCCGCGCGCGGTGTATCCCGAAAGGCCTTGAGATAGGCCAGCAGCGGATACAGGGCGGCGAGAACGGCGATCAGGAAGCCGATGCCTCCCTCCCGCCAGCCTTCCCGGCGGACGTAGCATTTATAGAACCGGAAGGGGCCACGCAGGATCTGCTTGGTCAGCCCTTCGTCCTTGCCCCGGTCGCGCAGGGTGAGGGCGTGCTGGGTGGTATAGGTGTTGAACCGGGCCATCAGGTCGGCCAGATCATCGTCGCAGTAGTGATCCATCGGCGTCGACAGGCGGTTCCCCCGGGTGCCGGTAAAGGACACCACCGGATGCACCGCGCCATCGCCCCAGGTCTTGGTGCCCGCCCGGAACAGCCGCTCCACCGAGCCGACCCCCAGGTTGGCCCCCCAGCCGTGGCGGATGGGCCGGGCACCGATGTAATAGAGAAAGGGGATGGGGTGGCGGTCGGCCGTGCCGGCGGCGATGGCGGCACGGACTTCGGTGGCCAGCGCTGGAGGCACGCGCTCGTCGGCGTCCACTTCCAGAATCCAGGCGCCGGAACAGCCGGCCAGCCCCGCCATGCGGCGCTCACCTTCCATCGGCCAGGCCCCTTGGATCACCTTGTCCGCCTGCGCCCGGGCAATCGCCGCCGAGCCGTCGGTGCAACGGTCGAGCAGAACCACCACCTCGTCGCAGAAGCGCACGGACGCAAGACAGGCAGCCAGATGCCGCTCCTCGTTATGGGCGACGATCAGCGCGGTAAGGGAGGGCTGCTGTCCGGTCATGGAAACACTCGGCTTTGGGAAGGAAGAACCGGGAAGGAGCCGGAAGGGATCCGGACATGCCGAAAGGCCGGCCACCCCCCTTTACCACCCCGTGCGGGGCGGGTGGGGGGCGGCCGGACCTTGTCGATCAAACGGGACGGTTTCCCGTCCGACAGGCAGCAGGGGAAGCCCCTTAGGCCTGCTCGTCCTCTTCGAGGAAATCTTCATCGTCGCCGTCCAGGCCGGCTTCGATGTCGTCTTCGAGGCCTTCGGCCTCATCGGCGGCTTCGGCCTGATCCGCCTGTTCGGCGGCATTGGCCTGGGCTTCGGCTTCTTCCTGGCTGCGGGCGACGGCCAGGGCGATGGTCACGACCACTTCCGGGTGCAGGGACACGCGGGTTTCATAGCGGCCCAGTTCCTTGATCGGCTGGTTCAGCAGAACCTGGCCGCGGGTGACCACGTAGCCTTCTTCCTTCAGCGCGTCGGTGATGTCACGGGCGCTGACCGACCCGTACAGCTGGCCGCCTTCGGACGCCTGGCGAACCATGATCAGGTTCAGGCCTTCCATCTTCTCGGCGACAGCCTCGGCCTCTTGCTTGCGCTTGAGGTTGATGGCTTCCAGCTCGACCTTCTTGGATTCGAAGTAGGCGAGGTTGTTCTTGTTCTTCCGCAGGGCCTTGCCCTGGGGAAGCAGGTAGTTGCGGGCGAAGCCGTCCTTGACCTTGACGACGTCGCCCATGAACCCGAGGTTTTCGATCCGCTCGAGCAGAATGACTTCCATCATGGTTTCATCCTCCGGGGCCGCTTGCGGCCCACCATGCCGGGGCCGGGCGCGGCCCCCCTTTGATCGACTTAGACGCTGCCCTGGGGCGTGCGCCTCCGAATAAAGAACTCTGCTATGCCCAGGCCGGCCACGGCGATTACCGCCGTTGTGGACCCCAGCACGAACAACCCGTAGAACCCGACCAGCGCCACCCCCGGATGGGGCAGGCTTCGGGCCGCCGCATGCACCAGTACCAGCCCCATGAACACCAGGGGCATGGCCAGAGCGAACGCACCGTTCATGGCGACATAGCCGCCGTCTCCCGGCAGGATCACCCCCGCTGCCCCGATCGCGACGAAAGCCCCCACCGCCCAGACCGGCAGGGTCAGCTGCCGATAGTTCGGTGTGGGCCGCCGCCCGCCCGGCCGCCGGGCCACCCACCACTGGGCGAGAACGGCGCACAGGGACGCGCGAACGACCCAAAAGGCCATGAACGTCCCCGGCAGATAGGCCGGAAGCTGTTCCATGACCTGGGCCTTCAATTCCGGCGGAGCCTCGGCAAGCAGGACATCCATCACGGTGCCGACCAGGGCCGTCATCGTATCGCGGATGCTCTCCTCGCCGGACGGCAGGGCCAGAAGGCCCGCCGCCGCCAGAAGGGCGCCAAATCCCGCCAGCACCGCCAGGATATGCCCCGGCGGAAACCAGGCTTCGGGTCCGTCCCCCGGTGCCGGCGGTGCCGGCCGGCCCGGCGCGGGGCGCAGGGCAAGGGCGGCGACCACCAGGGCCGGCAGAACATCGAGCCCGAACAGGCTGACCGACAGCAGCGACGCAGGGGCCACAAGGGTCACCGCGACGATGCCGGCGCCGCCTGCCACGATGGTGCCCAGAAGGCCCCACCGCAGGCCGGCCACCATCAGGGGCGCGGCGGACAGGACTTGGATCATCGATCCCAGCACCGGAATGAACATCAGAGCCACGAACATCAAGGCGCCGACCAAGCCGAGGAAAACGGCCTGTGGAAGGGTCTTCGCCATCAGGATGCTCCCGTGAGGGGGGTGGTCCGTCGCCGTTCCGGTACGGGCCTGGGGTACCGCGACGACTCGCGAAACACCCCGGTGCGTACGGCGTCGGGTCTTACTTCACCACGTAGGGCAGCAGACCCAGGTAGCGCGAGCGCTTGATCGCCCGGGCCAGTTCACGCTGCTTCTTGGCGGAAACGGCGGTGATCCGGCTGGGGACGATCTTGCCACGCTCCGAAATGAAGCGCTGCAGCAGACGCACGTCCTTGTAGTCGATCTTCGGTGCATTGGCACCGGAGAACGGGCAGGTCTTGCGACGACGGAAAAACGGACGACGGGGAGCGGCCATTATGCTGCGCCTCCTTCTCTCGGCGGACGACGGTCGCCGCGCGGGCCCCGGTCTCCGCGATCACCTCTGTCACCACGGTCGCCGCGATCGCCGCCAAAACGATCGCCCCGACGGCCACCACGGTCGCCGCGTTCGTTGCGCTCGTTCTTCTGCATCATCGCCGACGGGCCTTCTTCCAGCTCTTCGACGCGGATGGTCAGGTAACGGAGGATGTCTTCGTTCAGGCGCATCCGGCGTTCCATCTCGTGGATGGCCGGCGCCGGGGCATCGATGTTCAGCAGAACATAGTGGCCCTTGCGATTCTTCTTCATGCGGAAGCTGAGGCCACGCAGACCCCAATATTCCCGCTTGGTGACGGAGCCGCCGCCTTCGGAAACGATGGCGGAAACTTCGTCGGCCAGGGTATCCACCTGGGCGGCGGAAATGTCCTGGCGCGCGATCAGCACGCTCTCATAGTAAGGCATTCAGGTTTCCCTTATGGCTTTTCTCTTCCCCGCCAGACCGACGCCGCCGCACTCACCACGGCCGCGGGCCTCGGGGCATAGCCGGAAGTCCCGGCAAGGGTTTCGGAAGCCGCGCACTATACACATACGGCTTTCTCATGCAAGCGATACCTCGGCGTGAATGAGGAGCGGGACTGGGAATGCAACGGTGCTGCCATGATTGCCCGCCGGATGGGTTTTCTTTTAGGACCCTCAATTGCCGGGCGCCTCTTTGCGGGCAGGCTTCGCTCCGCTGGCGCTTCGCGGGGGCTCAACGCCCCAGACGCCCGCTGCGCGGGTTTTTTTGTTAGGACCCTCAATTGTCGGGCGCCGCTTTGCGGCTAGGCTTCGCTCCGCTGGCGCTTCGCGGGGGCTCAATGCCCCAGGCGCCCGCTGCGCGGGCTTTTCAGTTGCTCTGATGTAGGATTGAGGGGTGGGTGAGGCAGGATTCTATATAGCGTCTGGTCGGTCGATTGGTGCTGGATGCTTGACATTCCTGGTCAGTCGGGGTCCACCTTGCGGCCACTCTTCCGCGTTTCCTCCGGTCCGGGCCGACTCCAGTGCCTTCGGGGGATCCATCATCTCACCATTTCAAGCGACACCTCAGCGCATGAACAAGGACAGGGAGGCCGCCCACATGGCTCGCGCATTCGTATTCCCCGGACAGGGATCCCAGGCGGTCGGCATGGGCAAGGACCTCGCGGAGGCTTTCCCCGAAGCCAGGGCCGTGTTCGAAGAAGTGGACGACGCGCTCTCCCGGCATCTCTCCGCCATCATCTTTGAAGGACCGGCCGAAACCCTGACCCTGACCGAAAACGCCCAGCCCGCCCTGATGGCCGTCTCGATGGCCGTTACCCGCGTGCTGGAAAAAGGCGGCCTGCGCATTGCCGAAAACGGCATTCTCGTCGCCGGCCACTCGCTGGGGGAATACTCCGCCCTGACCGCTGCCGACGCCCTGACCCTGGGGGACGCCGCCCGGCTGCTGTCCGTTCGCGGTCAGGCCATGCAGCAGGCCGTGCCGGTCGGTGAAGGGGCCATGGCCGCCCTGCTCGGTCTCGATCTCGATGCCGCCCAGGAGGTGGCCGCCGAGGCCGCCGAAGGGCAGGTCTGCACGGCCGCCAACGACAACGCCCCGGGCCAGGTGGTGGTCAGCGGCCACAAGGCCGCCGTGGAACGCGCCGTCGTCCTGGCCAAGGCCAAAGGCGCGAAGCGCGGCATGCTGCTGCCCGTGTCCGCCCCCTTCCATTGCGCCCTGATGGCCCCCGCCGCCGAGCGGATGGCCGAGGCCCTGGCCGATGTCGCCATCCGTCCGCCTGTGGTGCCTCTGGTGGCCAACGTGACTGCCGATCTGGTGACCGACCCCGAAGTGATCCGCCGCCTGCTGGTGGAACAGGTGACCGGTGCGGTGCGCTGGCGCGAAAGCGTGCTGAAGATGGCCGAACAAGGCGTGAGCGAACTGGTCGAGCTGGGCGCGGGCAAGGTGCTGTCCGGCCTGGCCAAGCGCATTCACGGCGACCTGACTGCCCGTTCGGTCCAGGGGCCGGCCGATATCGAGGCTTTCGCCGCAGCGCTTTAATAATTAAGACCAACCCGTTGGAGGAAACCGAATGATGTTTGATCTGACCGGCAAGCGTGCCCTGGTTACCGGGGCCACCGGCGGCATCGGCGGGGCCATTGCCAAGGCCCTGGCCGCCCAGGGAGCGACCGTTGCCGTGTCCGGCACTCGCCCGGAAGCCCTGGGCGCCATCGCTGCCGATCTGGGCGGCGCGCCGGTGCTGCCCTGCAATCTGTCCGATTCGGCGGCCGTCGAGGCTCTGATTCCCGCCGCCGAAGAGGCTCTGGGCGGGCTGGATATCCTGGTCAACAATGCCGGCCTGACACGCGACATGCTGTCCATGCGCATGAAGGACGAGGAATGGGACCAGGTGCTGGCCGTCAATCTGACGGCAGCCTTCCGCCTGTCCCGCGCCGCCCTGAAGGGCATGATGAAGCGCCGCTATGGCCGCATCGTCGGCATTACCTCCATTGTCGGCGTCACCGGCAATCCCGGTCAGGCCAACTATGCCGCCTCCAAGGCCGGCATGATCGGCATGACCAAATCCATGGCCGCCGAAGTCGCCTCGCGCGGCATCACGGTCAACTGCGTGGCCCCCGGGTTCATCACCACCGCGATGACCGACAAGCTGGCCGATAAGCAGAAAGAGGCGCTTTTGGGCCATATTCCCGCCGGACGAATGGGTGAAGCTGACGAGATCGCGTCGGCTGTCGTGTATCTGTCCAGCGCGGAAGCGGCCTATGTGACCGGTCAGACCTTGCATGTTAATGGCGGCATGGCCATGATCTGACCGCAGAAAAACCGCCCTGTTGGCGGCTGGTCAACGCTATGGAAGTGTGCTAGGTACGCGGCTCCGTGGGTTGACCGGGCGCGCTGACAGGCGGCATACGAGACACCCTTTTTACTCATGGCACCCGTGACTTCCGAGGAAAAGACGAAAATGAGCGACGTCGCCGAGCGCGTGAAGAAGATCGTTGTTGAACACCTGGGCGTGGAGGAAGCGAAGGTCACCGAAAATGCTAGCTTCATCGATGATCTGGGCGCCGACAGCCTGGACACCGTTGAACTGGTGATGGCCTTCGAAGAGGAATTCGGTTGCGAAATCCCCGACGATGCGGCCGAAAAGATCCTGACCGTCAAGGATGCGATCGACTTCATCGAAAGCAACTCCTAACCAAGGCCGGCTCCGGCTGCCCGGGCGCGTCTTGGCGCGCCTCGGCGGACCGGAACCTCCCGCCCGTGGCTCCGGCCACCGGCGCGTCGTGATCGCCGGTCACCGCGAGGACGGAGGTCCTGGTCACCCATGACCCGGACCCTCTCCCCTCGCGAGGCGCTCCTCTCATCCCGTTCCGAGGCGCCTTTCGGCATACGGCCCGTCCGGCGGCAGGCTGGGCAGCGCTTCGCAGGCGCCTGAGATGACGAGCCCGTGGGGAAATCCCGCCGGTGAAACCATCCGGGTGGCAATTGCGGACCACTCCCCGGGGGCACCGGCAAACCCGCAGACGCGGCGCAGCGCCTTGATTCCGCGCAGCGACCGTGATGCGAAGACGTATGGGAAACCCGATCCAATGAGACGTGTCGTCGTTACCGGGCTTGGTCTGGTCACGCCCCTGGGCAACGGGGTCGCGGCCAACTGGGAAAGCCTGATCGGCTGTCAGTCCGGCCTCCGTGCGATTACCCGGTTTGACGTCTCCGACCTGCCGGCGCGTGTTGCCGGCATGGTGCCGCGGGACGAGGACCATCCCCACCGATTGGATGCGGATTCCATCGCCTCCGCCAAGGAGCGGCGGCGGATGGACGATTTCATCCTTTACGGCCTGGCCGCTGCGGCCGAGGCCGTTGCCGACGCCGGCTGGACACCGACTGATGACGAAAGCCTGGAACGCACCGGGGTGATGATCGGGTCGGGGATCGGTGGCCTGCCGTCCATCGCCGACGGCGCCCTGACCCTGGAGCAGAGCGGACCGCGCAAGATCAGCCCCTTCTTCATTCCGGCCAGCCTGATCAACCTGGTGTCGGGCCATGTATCCATCCGCTACGGCTTCAAGGGGCCGAACCACGCGGTGGTGACGGCGTGTTCCACCGGCGCCCATGCCATTGGTGACGCCTCGCGCATGATCATGTTCGGCGATGCCGACGTGATGGTCGCCGGTGGTGCCGAAGCGGCCGTCTGCCGCCTGGGTCTGGCCGGGTTCGCTGCCGCCCGCGCGCTGTCCACCAAGTACAACGACTCCCCGTCCGAGGCGTCCCGGCCGTGGGACAAGGGCCGTGACGGCTTCGTCATGGGCGAAGGTGCGGGCGTCGTGGTGCTGGAAGAGTACGAGCACGCCAAGAAGCGCGGCGCGACCATCTATGCCGAAGTGGTCGGCTATGGCATGTCCGGTGATGCCTATCACATCACCGCCCCGGCCGAAGACGGCAACGGTGGCTTCCGGGCGATGCGCAACGCTCTGAAGAACGCCCGCCTGTCGCCGGAGGATATCGACTACGTTAATGCCCACGGGACCTCGACTCCGTTGGGGGACGAGATCGAACTGGGGGCCGTCAAGCGGCTGTTCGGCGACCATGCCTACAAGCTGACCATGTCGTCCACCAAGTCGGCGATCGGCCACCTGCTGGGTGCGGCCGGCAGCGTGGAGGCGATCTATTCGATCCTCGCCCTGCGCGACAAGGTGACGCCGCCGACCCTGAACCTGAACGATCCGTCCGAAGGCTGCGATATCGATCTGTCGCCCTGCAAGCCGACGGAACGGCCGATCAAGCGGGCGCTGTCCAACTCCTTCGGGTTCGGGGGCACCAATGCGTCCCTGATCTTCGCCGAAGCGCCGTAGTCCGGGCAGAGCACCAACCGAGGGAGGTCCCATGCGGTCTACCATCGTCAGCCTCATCCTGCTGCTGATGATCGGCGGTTTCGGGCTTCTGTTCGGATATGCCTATGTGACCGGCGGCTTCGAGGCTGCCGGTCCCCTGGACCAGGAAACGACCCTGGTGATTCCCTCTGGCACCGGTGTCGACGGCATTGCCACCAGTCTGCTGGACGCCGGGATCATCGACGATCCCATCGTCTTCAAGCTGGGGGTGCGGCTGTCGGACAAGGGGCGCCAGCTGAAGGCCGGGGAATACCGCTTTCAACCCGGCATGAGCCCCAAGGCGGTGATGGACCTGCTGGTCAGCGGCCAGACCGTGCAGCGGCGTATCACCGTCGCCGAGGGATTGACCACGTCCCAGGTGCTGCGCATCGTCGCCGATACCGAAGGGCTGGCTGGCTCCATCTCCATTGTCCCGGATGAAGGCAGCCTGCTGCCGGAAACCTATAGCTTCCAGAAGGGGGATACCCGGGATGCGGTGCTGACCCGCATGACCGAGGCGATGTCCCGGACCCTGGCCGAACTGTGGCCCACCCGCGCCGAGGGGCTGCCCTTCGATACCCCCGAAGAAGCGGTGATCCTGGCCTCGGTGGTGGAGAAGGAGACCGGTGTGGCCGAGGAGCGGGCGCGTGTGGCGGCCGTCTTCGTCAATCGCCTGAAGGTCGGGATGCCGCTGCAATCGGACCCCACCGTGATCTACGGTCTGACCGAAGGGGCCGGCGCCCTCGGACGGCAGCTGCTGCGCAAGGATCTGGCCGTCGACCACCCCTACAACACCTATGTCCACAAGGGCCTGCCCGCCGGACCGATCTGCAATCCGGGCCGGCATGCCCTGGCTGCGGTGCTGAACCCGGCGGAAACCGACGAATACTACTTCGTTGCCGATGGAACCGGCGGCCATGCCTTTGCCCGTACGCTGGATGAGCACAACCGCAATGTGGCGAAGTGGCGCCGCATCCGCCGGGAGCAACAGGGGGAGTAGTAAAGCGCTTCAGCGGTCCATTGTCCCCCAGGTGAAGCCTTTGAAACCCCACCATCCGGCAGAGTCGGGCGGTGGGGTTCTTTATTGTTTCAGAGGAAGAACAACCATCCGGATTGGAGATGAAATCGTTTACATGTGGAGTTTTGTGAAAGGTGCAATTTTAATTTACTTTTCCCCTTTCCTTCGCCGGAATTCATGGTATCACGAGACTGGTCATTACCGTGCGGCGAGCGATCCCCTTTCGGGGCGTGCCGATGCCGCTTCGAAAACGGGAAGCGACACCGGCACGCGGGCGTGCGGCAAGGTGTGGGGCGCGGCAAAGGCCGCCCGGTCGACGGAAACAAGGGGAGAGGTGGGATGCGCCGTTTGATCCTGGGGATCCTGGCGTTGGTGCCGGTCCTGTCACTGGGCCTGGGTTTGGGTGTCGCCGGCCCGGGGGCGGCGCAGGCACAAGACAAATACATCTTCGCCACAACCCCCTTCAAGACGCATGAAGAAATGAGCCGGATGTACGCACCGCTGATGGCCTACCTTGGCGAACAGACGGGCCATGAGTTCAGCCTGTACATCGCCAATGACTACGACAAGTTGGTCTCGGCGATGGAGAAGGGGCAGGCGGACCTGGGCCATTTGTCGCCAAACATCTATGTCACGGCGACCGCGCAGATTCCCAATCTGCGCTACCTGGTGACCATTCTGCAGGACCAGGGGGGCGAGATCGCCTCTTTCTACCGCAGCCAGATTATCGTGCCCGCCGACTCGCCGGTGCAGGCGGTGGAGGACCTGAAGGGCAAGATCTTTGCCTTTACCGATACCGGGTCCACCAGCGGCTATGTCTTCCCCATGGCCCTGCTGCGGCGCCAGCAGATCGAACCCGACAGCTATTTCGGGCGGGTGCTGTTCCTCAAGAAGCACGACAAGGTGATCGAAGCCGTGGCGCGCGGAAAGGTGGATGGCGGTGCGGTCGCGTCGCACATCCTGGCCGGGGAAACGGCGGCGGCCGGGGGCAATCTGCCCGTTCGGATCATTGCCGAAACCGCGCCGATTCCCTTCCCGGCCTATGCGGCCCGGCCCGACCTGGATCCCCAGGTGGCCGATGCCGTGGTCGCAGCCTTGCAGGCTCTGGATAAAGATCATCCGGTGATCAGGGCGATGCAGGCGGAAGGGTTTTACGGAAGCGGTTATAGTGTCATGGGAGATAGTCTGTATGATGGCGTCCGCGAGGCCCATCAATTGGTAGGGTCGTTCAACTGACGGTGCGCCCGCTTGCCCCGGGTCGGGGGGCGCGCACCGGGAAGCCCATCAAGGTAAGACCGCCGTTGACGCTGCTCAGCAAGATCCTTCTTCTGTCCTTCACGCCCTTCCTGCTGGCGGGGATGCTCCATCTCTATCAGGTGCAGTCCCTGCTGAGTGCCTTGGACCAGAGCATTGCCCTGCGGCTGGAGGCGAAATCCGCCCGTATTGCCGATGACATCAGCCAGTCTCTGGAGCAGGTGCAATCCGTGGCTGCCCGGGTCGGCACGACGCCGGCCATGGCCGATGCGGTGGAGGTGCTGGATTCGGATTACCTGTATCTGCAGGGCAAGCTGCTGGTGGTACGGGATATCCAGTACATCACCTTCATGGACCTGGAAGCGTTCGGCGTTGCCCAGGGGCATGACGAATTCGGATTTGGCAAGACATATGATGTCTTGCCGGAAGTGATGACGGCATTGACCGAGGGGACGCCGTTCACCGGCTTGCGCACGGTTGACGACACCTTGCTGCTGATGAGTGTGTATCCGGTGCGCAAGGCGGACGACACTATCGTCGGTGGGGTGATCGTCGGCATCAATCTGCAGGGCGGTTATTTTGAGGGCCTGGCGGAAAAGTATGGGGTGCGCATGCGGCTGTCGCGGAATCGCACGACGGTGATCGGCAATGCGGAAGGCCCCGACGTGGTCGGCTGGGATGGCCGGGCGGTCAATTTGCCCGCATTCGACGGCGGCAAGGCTTATGGGCTGGTGGTGTTCGAGGACAATCGCGCCGAACGCCAGCGGCTGAACGATCTGCGCAATCAGATGCTGCTGTTCATGGGTGGCTCGGCGGTGGTGCTGCTGGGGGTGGCGGCGGTCATGGTGCGTCGCCTGCTGCGCCCGCTGCGGGCGCTGGTGGAGGACATGCAAGGCTACTCCCGGGGCGAACGGCGGGAAACCACCTTGCCGCAAGGCAGTGGCGAAATCCGCGATATGGTTCGCACTTACGCAATGATGAAGCGGGAGAACATGGCCCTGGTCTCCGGACTGGAGGAAAAGGTCCGAGAACGTACCGCCGATCTGGAAGAGAAGAACCGGGAAATCCTGGACAGCATCACCTATGCCCAGCGGATCCAGCAGGCCCTGCTGCCCCAGCCCCGCCAGAAGCCGCTGGCGCTGGAGAGCGTCTTCTCGGAATTCTTCGTGTTATGGGAGCCCCGGGACATTGTCGGCGGCGACATCTATTTCGCCCGCCCCTATGACGATGGTGCTTTGGTTTCGGTGATCGATTGCACCGGCCACGGGGTGCCCGGCGCCTTCATGACCATCCTGGCGGTGGAGCAGTTGAATACCGCGATCGATGCCGAGGATGCACCCCTGGCCGATCCGGCGGCGGTGGTGGCGACTCTGAACCGGCAGGTTTTCGAGCGCATCAACAGCCAGCGCCGCAAGTCCGGCCGGCATGATATCCGGGATGGCATGGATATGGCTCTCCTGGCCGTCGACCGGGATCGCACCCGCTTCCGCCTTTGCGGGATGGGGCAAAGTCTGTTTGTCCACCGGGACGGCGTGGTGGAGGAGATCCGGGGCAACCGCTTTGGCGTTGGAGCGGAACCGGAGCTGGAGAAGGTCAAGACGATCGAAGTGCTGCATCAGCAGGGGGCTACCTACTATCTTGTCAGTGACGGCTACCACGACCAGCGGGGCGGGCCGAAGATGCAAGCCATGGGCAAACGCCGCATGAAATCGATTCTGGCCGATGTGGCGCGGCTGCCCATGGATCAGCAGAAGGATGCGGTGGCCGGTGCCCTGGCGGCTTGGCAGGGCGAAGGCGAGCGGACGGATGATGTGACGGTTCTGGGCTTCCGGCTGGAGCCTGCCCCTGCCTTCCGTCCTGTGGGCATTTCGATGGAGATGTGTTAGGACGTGTTCAACACGTAAGCAGAACGTCGGTATGCAACCCGACGTTCCGTCGGAACAAGACGTCGCGGGAAGGAAGGGAACAGCTTTCACCCGCAGGAGGGCGAGGTGACCGGAAGTGACCGGTCCCTGCGCTTCCGGAAGGAAAAATGGGATGGACGCATTTCACATTCCGGGCGGTCGCCGAACCCCCGAGATCACCTTCGACCCCGTCACGCATTGCCATAGTCTGGCCGGGGAATCCTTCCCGGAAGATACGGCGAGTTTTTACGAACCGGTTTTCGACTGGCTCGAAGCCTATTTGAAGGACGTGCCGGCGGGGCAGACCGTCGCGTTCAATATCGCGGTTCCTTATTTCAACAGCAGTAGCGCCAAGATTCTGATGGACTTGTTTTCCCTGCTGGAGGAAACCTCGGAGGGGGGTGCCGAGATCGTGGTTAACTGGCTGTATGACGCCGATGACGAAGCGACTCTGGAATACGGCGAGGAGTTCGCCGAGGAAGTCTCTGCCTTTACTTTCAACATGGTTGCCAGGTCTGATTAGCGGACGCGGCTGCCTTCCCCAAGCAACTCTCAGGTTTATTTCGGGTGTGGTTCGAAAATTTTCGAACGGTACCAACCTTTGTTTGATTGTCCTGAGGTGTTGCTGAAATGTTATTTTTCCGAGCATAATGGAATTACTTGACGTTGCCGACGCAAGTCGGGAATATGGCGCGCGTGTCTTTCTCTTCGTGCGTCGTTTGGTTGCTCTCGGCCATTCCGGCGGGTGAAGGTCGGGGGGGACCCCGGTGGGGCGCCCGGTGAAGCGGCAATGTCGGGAGGGGAGTCCCGGCCTGGTTTGGGGCGAGAAGGGTGAAGCAAAGGCGATGAACGAGATGAGCGAGTTCGCCCGGGAAATGTCCTCGCTGCGCAAGAATCTGTTGGGCAGCGGCGTGATGTTTTGCTTTTCCGGCTACATGACGGAAGACGTGTTGGCCGGCGTGCGGGAAGCCCTGCGGGACAAATTGATCCTGGAGGAAGCCAGCAAGACCACGATTCGCAGCGTCATCTCTTTGTTCGTGGAGCTGGCCCAGAACGTGGTGCGCTATTCCGCCGAGCGGGAAGCGCGAGAGGATGTGGAGCCGGTTCTGGACCTGCGCTACGGCGTCATGACCATGGGGCGGGACCAGGGGCGCTATTTCGTCGCCTGTGGCAACCTGATCACAGCGGCGGACGCCGACCGGCTGTCGCGGGAGCTGACCCATATCGCGTCGCTGAATGCCGACGAATTGAAGGCGCTCTATCGGAAGATTCTGAAGGGGGATGCACCGGAAGGATCAAAAGGGGCCGGCGTCGGTCTGGTGGAAATCGCCCGCCGCAGTTCCGAAGCCATTCTGTTCGACTTCTCCGAAGAGAGCGAGGATCGGACCTTCTTTGTCCTGAAAGCCTTTGTCTGATCCGGAAAGTGTTACAGGGGACCTGACCATGGAAACCATCGAGATCGCCGCGACGGAACGAACGCCGGAGATCCATTTCGATTTCGAAAATAACGAGTTCTCCATCCGCGGCGAGTCCTTTCCGGAGGACGTGTCGGAGTTCTATACGCCGCTGACCGATCCTCTAGAGGCCCACCTTGCCGCCCTGAAGGGGGCGACGGTTCGGTTTACCTTCGAGTTTATCTATTTCAATTCTTCGTCGGCGAAGGTGCTGGTCAATCTGTTTGCCAGCCTGGACGAGGCCGCTGAAGCGGGGAACGATGTGACCGTCGTCTGGGTCCACGACGAGGATGACGACAACATGCGGGAACTGGGAGAAGAATTCGCCGAAGACCTGGAAACGGCGACCTTCGAGTTCGACGAAAAGGTGAGTGACGCGTAAGGCCATGGCCACACCTAAGCCGCCCGATTCCAGTTTCGGAATCTTCAAGAAAGAAGAAGCGGCGCTTCAACTCGCCCGGGATGCCCTGGAGTCCGGCCTGATCGACGGGCCGGCGCGCAAGCATTTCACCGAACTGCTGAAATCCTACGAGAAGCTGTACAAATCCACCCGCCGCCTGCTGCGTCTGTCCGACCGGAACGAAGCCGAACTGAACAATGTGGCCAAGGACCTGGAAGACAAGAAGGCGACCCTGGAAGATCTGTCCCAGAAGCTGTCGAAGTATCTGTCGCCGCAGATCTATGAATCCATCTTCATGGGCCGTAGCGATGTGTCGTTGCAGACGGAACGCAAGAAGCTGACGGTGTTCTTTTCCGACATCAAGGACTTCACGGCGACAACGGCGGATATGCAGCCGGAAGACCTGACCCATCTGCTGAACAGCTATTTCTCGGAAATGTCGGCTATCGCCATCGATTACGGGGCGACCATCGACAAGTTCATCGGCGATGCGATGCTGCTGTTTTTCGGCGACCCGGAGTCCAAAGGCGTGATCGAGGACGCCCGGGCCTGCGTGCGCATGGCCGTGGCAATGCAGCGCCGCATGGTCGATCTGCGCGATGCCTGGCGCGCCGACGGCTACGACCGGCCGTTCCTGATGCGGATCGGGATCAACACCGGCTATTGCAACGTGGGAAATTTTGGCTCCAACCAGAGGATGGATTATACCATCATCGGCGGTGAGGTTAATCTGGCCGCTCGTCTGGAAGCTGCCGCCGACCCCGGCGGAATCCTGATGAGCTATGAAACCTATGCCCTGGTCAAGGATATCGTTACGGCAGAGGAACGGCAGGCCATCGCCATGAAGGGCGTCCGGCGCAAGGTCAAGGCCTATGCGGTGACGGATATCCTGGAAGGGATCGAGAACGAGCGGGAAATCTTCCACCACGAGGGGGAAGGGGTCTATTTCCATTTGGATGCCCAACGGCTTGAAGCCGAGGGCCGTGAAGAGGTCAAGGCGAAGCTGCGCAACGCTCTGGCCCGGCTGGAGAACCTGCCCTAGATCAAACTGCGGTAAATCGGGCCGATTTACCGCAGTTTGATCTAGAGCCCCATGGTTGAGCATCGAGTGGACCGGAAAGCCGGTTCCCACTTTTCCGCTCGATGCCCTAACCGCGCTGATGGATGCGGGGACCCCCGGGGGAAGGACCCGGTGGGCGGTGGTAGGGGATCCGTACAAGCGCTTTTACGGGGACGGGTGGTCGGATGTCCGGTGCGGGTCGGCCCTGTTGTCGCATCGCTCATCGGTTGGAGCGTCGCGGGGACAGGGCGGTTGCGCGACAACAAGGGGCGGCGGTCACGGTATATGAGGACTGGGGCGTCATGCTGATCAGGTTCAACCTGGCGGTTCTGCTGCTGATGCTGGGGGTGATCGGGGCCGTATCGGGCGTCGTTCTGGTGACCACCTATCAGGAGGTGGACAGATCCGCACGGATACAGGCCTCCGAGACCTATGTGCGGGCCACGCAGCAGGTGCGGGACCGTGTGGACGCCATTCTTGGTCAGGCCCGGGTGCTGACCCAGTCTGCGGTGCAGCTGCCGGGCAATCTGAAGCCGGTGATCTACGATGGCCTGTCCCACGAGGGCTTGCAGGCCTTTTCGTCGATTCTGCTTCAAAACCCCTTTTTGTATTCCCTGTACTTTGCCCATAACAACGGCGACTTTTTTCAGGTGACGACCTTGCAGAACGATCCGGTGGTCCGGGCCGCGCTGGAGGTTCCCCGCGACACCACCTTTTTGGTCCGCGCTATCGTCGACGAAGGGGGCGGAGAGCGCTGGGAGAGCATGTCGTTCCTGGACGACAACCTGGATGTGGTGGGCCGCAAGCCGCCGACCCGGGCGACCTACGATCCACGCCTGCGCCCCTGGTTCCCGACGGCGTTGGGGTCGGACGCCACCCAGCTGAGCAATGCCTATCTGTTCAGTGATGGTCATAACCGGGGTTTGACCTTTTCCCAAGTGTTGCCGCGCCAGCGGGGGGTGCTGGGGGTGGATATCGTCATTTCCACCCTGGAAGACGTGCTGCTGAATGAAGACGTTTCGCCCAACGCCCAGCTGGCCCTGGTGGACCAGGCCGACACCGCGCTGGCCGGGGCGCGGGTGCCGTTGGATATCCTGAAGCGCAAGGCCGAGCCCCTGACCTTGGAAGCGATGTTCCTGAACCGGCCGGAAGGGGAATTCCTGCTGCACAGTACGCCGCTGGTCACGGAAAACGGCCAGACGTTCTATGCGGTGGCGTTCGGACCCTACGCCGATTTTTCGGAACGGGTGCGCGAGCTTCAGCGCAACATCGCCGTGGTGGTCCTGGTGGTCACCCTGATCTCGTTCCCGCTGATCTATTTCTTCGCCCGCCGTCTGACCGGCACCCTGTCTGCCCTGAGCGAGGATGCCTTGCGGGTGCAGCAGTTCCGTTTCGAGGAAACCTCGCGCACCCGTACGGTGATCCGCGAAGTGGCTCAGCTGGGATCGGCCTTCGCGCTGATGAAGCAGACCATCCGGGGCCGCACCCGCGAATTGGAATACGCCCATGGCAGCCTGAAGCTGCTTGTGGACCGCTCCATCGCCCTGTCATCGGCCAAGGGGGCGACGGAAGTCAACGTGCTGATCACCCGCACCGCCAATGATCTGGCGCGGGCGTCCTGGTCGCTGCTGTTCCTGCTGGACAGCCAGGGCATGCGCTGCGCGATGGGCTCGGTCGGTGGCGAGGAGACGGGGGGCGACCGCAGCGGTGTGCCGCCCTTCGCCGAAACCCTGTCCAGGCGCCTGCAAAACGCGGTGCGCAGCTTGCCCGACGGAGAACCGGTGGACACCACCCCGCCGACACCGGTGCTGGAGGATGTGCTCTACGGGCTGTTCGCCGCCGCTGACCTGTGGAGCGGCACGGTCACGGCGGCGGTCCTGCCGGTGCGTCTGGTCTCGGGGATGGGCAACGTGGTCGGGCTGCTGCTGGTGGGCAAGGCTGCCCCGGAAGATGTGCGGGACCGGGGAGTGGACGGGGCGCCGTTCACCGAACACGAGGTGGGTTTCCTGCAAAGCCTGTCGTCCCAGGCGGCGAACATCGAGGAACTGCGCCGCCGCGAAGTGAAGCTGGAAGATCTGGTGCAGGAACGCACCGGCGAGCTGCGGCGCTCCGAGGAACGGGCGCGGTCGATCATTCACAATGCGGCGGACGGGATCGTGGTGACCGACTGCAGCGGCGTGATCCAGGTGTTCAGCCCCTCGGCGGAGAAAATCTTCGGCTATCCGGCGCAGGAGGCCATTGGCGAGAACGTGACCATGCTGATGCCCCCGCGCTGGAGCGAGGATACGGTGCGCCGGCTGCTGAAGGGCAGTGGCCGGCGGGTGGCCGGCTTTGCCCAGGAAGTGCAAGGCCGGCGCAGCGACGGCAGCCTGTTCCCCATGGACCTGGCTATCGGCCGGGCGGAAGTGGGCGATACGGTGCTATACACCGGCATCATGCGCGATATTTCCGACCGCAAGGAAGCCGAACTGCAACTGGTCGAGGCCTACGGCATCATCAAGAGCAGCATTGACTACGCCAGCCACATCCAATGCGCCATCCTGCCGGCACCGGACACGATGCTGGAGGTTCTGCCGGACCATATGGTGCTGTGGGAGCCGCGGGACGTAGTCGGCGGCGACTTCTTCGATGTCGGACCCTGGGGCGAGGGGATCCTGGTGCTGCTGGGCGACTGCACCGGCCATGGCGTCCCCGGGGCCTTCGTGACCTTGCTGGCAAACGGGGCGCTGGAACGGGCACGGCACGAGGTGGCGGCCGGGGATCTGGCGGGGCTGGTGGGCTATCTGCACCGCAACATCCAGACAACCCTGGGGCAGGATCAGGCCCACGGCCAGTTCGCCGACGGCCTGGACCTGGGCGCCTGCTATCTGACACCGGGATCCAACCGGCTGCTGTTCGTCGGCGCCCATTTCGATCTGTTCGTCGTCACCGCCGAAGGGGTCACCCGGGTGCGGGGCGAGCCTTCCGGCGTCGGCTATCCCGGCATTCCCGGCGACCACCGGTACCGCTGCACCGAAGTGATCCTGGCCGAGGGCAGCCGGGTCTATATGACCAGCGACGGCATTATCGACCAGGTGGGTGGCCCGAAGCGGCGCGGTTTCGGCAAGAAGCGCTTTGAACAGCTGCTGCAAACCCTGTGGCGGACACCGCTGCCCGAGCAGGCTTCGCGGGTGGCCGAGGCCCTGAGCGCGTATCAGGATGAAGAGGCCCGGCGGGATGACGTGTCGGTGATCGGCTTCACCGTGCCCTCCGCCGGACCCGACCACCCTATCAGCGGAAAGGACAAGGATGATCCAGGAGAGCAGATCGGGTAAGCGCGCCCGGATGATGCGACGGTGGTTCAACTCAGCGCTGGCGGCCTGTGTTCTCGCCGGCGGGGCGGGGATGTTGGTGCCGGCCCCGGCGCGGGCGGTCGAACAACTGACCCTCAGCCACTTCCTTCCCGATTTTCATCCGCTGCACCGGTCGTTCCTCGCTCCCTGGGCGCGGGATGTGGAAAGCTGCTCCGAAGGCGAGGTGAAGATCACCCTGCACAGCGCCGGATCGGAATTCGGCGATGCGGCCAAGCAACTGGATCAGGTGCGGTCGGGAACGGTCAGCATTGCCCACGGCCTGACCGGCATTCCGGCCGGCCGGCTGCCGCGCACCATGATCATCGACATCCCCTTCCTGACCCGCAATGCCGCCGAGGCTTCCCGGACCCTGTGGAGCCTGTATGAGGACGGCCATATCGCCACCGAGTACAGGGGCCTGAAGGTCTTGGCCCTGCATGCCCAGAACCCCGGCATGATCCACACCAAGGGGGTCAGGGTTTCGGCGCTGTCAGACCTGAAGGGGCTGCGCATCAGCCATCCGGGCAAGATGATGGAGCTGCTGCTGCGCCATGTGGGGGCCGATCCGGTCAGCCTGTCCCCGACCGAAGTGCTGCCCGGCCTGGAACGGGGGCTGATCGACGGAACAGCGTCCTCCTGGGAAGCGGTGAATGGATACAAGCTGTATAAGCAGCTTGATCATCATTGGGACGTGAAGGCCTTCACCACGTCCTTCTTCTTCGTGATGAACAAGCGGCGTTACGAATCCCTGTCGGCAAAGGTCCGGGCCTGTATCGACCACTATTCGGGCGAAGGGCTGGTGCGCAAGCTTGGGGGCCTGTGGAACGCCTGGGACCGTCCGGGGCTGGAACGGTCTTTTTCCAAAGGCGACGAGATCATCACCATGACCGATGCCGACCGGATGGCCCTGCTGGAGCAGGTGCGGCCGGTGATCACCAGCGGGCTGGACTATTTGCGTCGCCAGGGGGTCGCCGATCCGGAAAGCCTGTACCAGGCGGCGCAGGAGACGGTGAACCGTATCCGCGCCATGCCGGACGACAAGTAGACCCGGTAAACCGCCCTGCGGGGAACCATGCGCCGCGCAGGGCGGGGGTGGGTATTACTTCTGGGCGGTGCGGGTGGAGCCGCAAGAGTTGCCGACGGTGCCGAAGGGCTGCTGGCCGTCGATATAGACCGCCAGATCCCGCGTCGGGATCCCCTCAAGAGCCGTGAAGACCGACAGGCTTTCCTGGCAGAAGGCCCCCCGGTCCCGCATGGAATACTGCGAGGCTTCGTTGGCCATGCGGGTGACGTAGGCGTTCAGTTCTCGCCGGCCGGCGCCGCCGTAGGAGCGGTTGAAGTAGGACTTCAGAGCCTGCCCCTGGCTGATCAGCTCTCCCTGAAAGCGCTGGATGAAGGCGTTGTATTGGACAGACTGGCCGCAGGACAGGCCGGCCACCATCAGGTGGCTTTGCAGGGTGCGGACCTGAAGAGCCTGGGTGTCGCTGCCGCTGGCGCAGGAGGATGTCGCCCAACCGGGCGCAGAGAGCGTCAGGCTGCTGAAGAGAACACCCGCCATCAGCGGAAGACGCGCCAGAGATTTCAGGGACCGCGAGGTGCGATGCATGGACCTGCTCCATATGCGCATGAGGCGCTTCCTTGATTTGATCAGTGAGAGAGCGTTCCTATCACAGCTGGCCGGTCATTGACCATCGGCAAATGAAGGGGCGATCTTCGGCGGGGGCAGCCATTCCCCTTGATAGCTTGCGGTTGCCCGCACATTGGGGCACCCTTTCGACGGGATGGGCGACAGACGCGACCAACAAAAACATCCAGCGGCGGTTCGGCCGGAAATCCGGTGCCCTTGTCTCCGACCGTCGCGGCCGGGCCATTCGAGCCGACTCCGGGAGAACATCCATGAGTGAATTCCAAGCCCCGATCACCGAGATCGGCCATGCCTTGACCGTGGCCGGCCTCGCCCGCGTTGCCGCCCTGCCGGGATGCGAGGACGCCTCGCCCGATCTGGTGGCCGCCGTCCTGGAGGAAGCCGGCAAGTTTGCCGGCGGGGTACTGGCCCCGATCAATGCCACCGGCGACCGCACCGGCTGCCGTCTGACCGAGGACGGCTCGGTGGTCACCCCCGACGGCTTCGCCGATGCCTATCACCAGTTTGTGGAAGGCGGCTGGAACGGTCTGGCCTTCGATCCCGAACACGGCGGCCAGGGCCTGCCGTTGCTGCTGGGCACGGCCGTCAGCGAAATGTGGCAGGCGGCCAATATGGCCTTCGCCCTGTGCCCCATGCTGACAGCCGGCGCCGTCGAGCTGCTGTCGTCCCACGCCGAATCCGATCAGCAGGCCCAGTGGCTGCCCAGGCTGATCAGCGGTGAATGGACCGGCACCATGAACCTGACCGAATCCCAGGCCGGATCGGATCTGGCGGCGGTCAAGGTAAAGGCCCGTCCCGATCCGGACGCCGGTCCGGGCTGCTGGCGCATCACCGGCCAGAAGATCTTCATCACCCACGGCGTGCACGACATGGCCGAGAACATCGTCCATCTGGTGCTGGCCCGCACGCCCGACGCCCCGCCGGGGATCAAGGGGATTTCCCTGTTCATCGTGCCGCGCTTCCTGCCCGACGCCAGCGGCGCTCCCGGTGAGGCCAACGACGTGCGCTGCGTCAGCCTGGAACACAAGATGGGCATCCATGCCAGCCCGACTTGCGTGATGGCCTTCGGCGACAACGGCGGCGCGCTCGGCTGGCTGGTCGGCGAGGAAAATCGCGGCATCGAGTATATGTTCACCATGATGAACAATGCGCGTCTGGGGGTGGGCATTCAGGGGGTGGGCATTGCCGAACGGGCCTTGCAGCGCGCCCAGGCCTATGCCCAGGAGCGGATCCAGGGGGTGGATGCCGCCGACCGCCATTCCGGTCCGGTGGCCATCATTCGCCATGGCGACGTGCGGCGCATGCTGATGACCATGCGGGCGCTGACCCAGGCGGCCCGGCTGATCTGCTATCACACCGCAGCGGCGCTGGACGTGGCCAAGCGCGCCCCGGACGACGGGGACCGGCTGGCGGCCACGGCGCGGGCCGCCCTGATGACCCCCATTGCCAAGGCCTGGAGCACCGACGTGGGCGTCCGGGTCGCCGATCTGGGAGTCCAGGTGCATGGCGGCGTGGGCTTTATAGAAGAAACCGGGGCCGCCCAGCATCTGCGGGACAGCCGGATCGCGGCAATCTACGAAGGCACCAACGGCATTCAGGCTATCGACTTGGTGGGCCGCAAGGTGCTGCGCGACAAGGGCGAGGCCCTGGGCGTGCTGGTCGCCGAAATCCGCGGGGACATGGCCCGGGCGGTGGAGCAGGGCGGCGTGCTGGCGCCGCTGGCGAACCGGCTGGAGGCCGGTGTCGCGGATCTGGAAGCCGCCGCCGCCTGGCTGCTGGAGCGCAACGATCCGGTGTCGGCCCAGGCTGCCGCGACGCCGTTCCTAGCCCTGTCCGGCCTGGTCTGCGGCGGCTGGCTGCTGATGGACAGCGCCCGGCAGTCGATGGCCGATCCGCAGCAGGATCCGTCCCGCAGCGAAGCCCGTCTGGCGACGGCACGCTTTTTCCTGAACCACCTGCTGCCGGCTACCGCCGGTCACCTGGCTGCCGTGCAGGCTGGAGCCGACGACCTGATGGCCCTGCCTGACGAGGCTTTTGCCGCCGAATAGGCGACTCCGCGTTCGGGATCCGGACCCCGTTCGGGGGATGGATCCCGAGGACGGCGTCGGGTGAGTAAATAAACCATGGCATGGAGTCGTCTCCGCCTCCTATAATCCCGCCGCTTTTCCACCGAAGGACCCTGTGGCCAGTCCATGACCAAGAGACCACCCCAACCGACGACCCTGGCGGAGACCCCTCTGTCGAGCCACCGCCGGCGGTTCGGGGTCGGGTCATGCCTCTCCGTCACCGCTGTGCTGGCCGTCATGGCCGTTTCTGCGCCGGCAGACGCCCAGATGGCGGTTGACTCGGGGGCCGTCGCCGCCGGGGCCGGCCTGCCCATGGTCGGGGGGCTCGGCCGGACCTCGTCCTCCGGGGCGGCCGGGGCGATGGCGACCGCAGCCATGCCGGTAACCGGTCAGGGCACGCCTTTGCGCACGCTCGGCGGGCTGGGCGGCGGGCTGGGGGCCGGTGCACCGTCGGCCGTGCCGGGCGACGTGCGGCTGGACCCCATCGATACCAGCCGGCTGACGGCGCCGTCGGCGCCCGCCGCTCCAGTGCCGTCCGGCGGAGCTGCGCCGGTTTTCCCTTCGTCCGTTCCGGTTCCGGCCATTCCGGCTGCCGTTCCGGCATCCAGTCTGATGCCCGCCTACGCTGCGCCCACCACAACGACCACCACGACCTCCCCTGCCGCCGCCTCCGGCACGTCCGATCCGGCCTATCGCCCGGTATCCGTGCCGGCGCGCGCCGGTGTCGTTCCTCCACCGGCGCCCCCGCCTGCTGCCCCCTCGGGGCCGCAGCTGCAGGGGGACCGGACTATGGTCAGCGCCGACGAACTGACCCGGGACGAAGCGCTGGGCATGGTGACTGCCCGGGGGAACGTGCAGGTGGTCAGCGAGGGGCGGGTGCTCAACGCCGATGTGGTCACCTACAACACCGTGCAGGATATGGTCACCGCGTCGGGCAATGTGGTGATGCGCGAACTGAACAACCCCCAGGCCGATACCACCTTCGCCAATTACGTGGAGCTTACCGGGGATCTGAAGAACGGCTTCATCCGGGGTGCCCAGTTGCTGATGGCCAATGGCGCGCGCATGGCCGCCGGCTATGGCGAACGGGATGGAGACGGGCAGAGCAAGGAGTTCTCCAAGGGCGTCTATACGGCCTGTAAGTCGTGCTCGGGCGAAGAAAACCCGCTGCCGACGCTGACCGGCCAGCGCAACGGGCCGCGCCAGCCGCCGCCGGCCTGGCAGGTGAAGGCCGGGCGCATCACGCACGATGAGGAATCGAAGGACCTGATCTATAGGGATGCCTGGCTGGAGATCTATGGCATTCCGGTGATCTACTCCCCCTATCTGTCGACACCGGATCCCACGGTCTATCGCCGGTCCGGGTTGCTGACCCCGGCGACCGGGGCGTCGGACACCTTGGGGGCGATGATCCATGTTCCCTACTACATTGTCTGGGATGATCACGCGGATTCCACTGTCGCCCTGCTGTATTCCGAACTGGAAGGGCCGGTGGGCCTGGCGTCCTACGCCCGGGAACTGTCGATCGGGCGCTTTTCCATTGATGGATCCGCCCACCGCATTCCCGGTGGCGGCTTCGACGGTCATATCCAGACCGACGGCGAGCTGCATCTGAACCGCACGTTCCGCGCCGGTCTGACCAGTGCCCTGACCACCGATCCCGCCTATCTGCGGCTGTTCGATCTGAAGCCGCAGGGCGAGGAAGACACCTATCTGACCACCAATCCTTATTTGCATGCCTATCGCAATCGCTCGTTCGCCGCGCTGGAATCCCTGTATTTCCAGGACCTGCGGGACAACGTGGACAACGACGCCCCCTACGCCATTCCCTACAGTCAGGCCAGCTTCGTGTCCGACCCCTTGTGGAAGGGCGGACACCTGGAAGCGGACATGAACACCCTGGTCCTGCGCCACCCCACCAGTGCCGACAGCAACAGACTGATTGGCGAAGCGAAATACGTGCAGCCCTTCCTTGACGGCTACGGCGGGGAGTGGGAACTGGTGGCCGACCTGCGCGGCGATATGTATCTGATCGACAACGCCACGGATTCGACCGGTCAGGATACCTCGGTCATGCGCACCCGCCTGTTCCCGCGCGGGGCGCTGACCTGGCGCTATCCGTTGGTTCGGCCGGGCAAGATGGTGCGTCAGGTGATCGAACCCAAGGTTGGCGTGGTGGTCGCTCCGCCGGCCAATAATCCGTCGGTCATTCCCGATCAGGACACGGGCTTGTTCCAGCTGGATACCTCCAACCTGTTCGATCTCAGCCGGGCGCCGGGGTATGACCGGGTGGAAGGGGGGCAGTGGACCAACTACGGCTTGTCCTACGATCTCTACGGCACCAAGGGCGACCGGCTGTCCCTGGCGGTGGGGCAGAGCTATCGCTTCCAGAAGGACACCGACCTCTTCAAAGAAGGAAGCGGTTTGTCCGACAAGCTGTCCGATGTGGTGGCCAGCGTCGTCTATGTGCCCAGCAACCATATGGTCTTCGACTATTCCACGCAGATCGACCCCAAGACCTGGGAGCCCCGGAGGCATCAGGTGCGGGTGTCCGGTGGCAACGAACGGATTGGCGGCGGCGTGGCCTACCAGTTCGTTGACGCTTACTCCAGCGGTTCGGATAATCTACCGTTGCGCGAAGAGCTGGCGACGTCGTTGCGGGTGAAGCTCAGCGACTATTGGCAGGTGGCGGCCAGCAATACCTATAATCTGGTCAACAACGTCAGCGATGCTACGAGCTTGAGGGTGACCTACGAGGACGAGTGTCTGCTGGTAACCGGCCTGATCGAGAATGACGATACGAGTGTCTTCGGAGTTAGCCGGGGGTTGAGCGTTCTGCTCACCTTCACCTTGAAGACACTCGGTACCTACTCCTATTCTCCATCCCTGTTCTCGGATGACGAGGACGAGGTAGACAATTAACCCAAGGGAGTCCCCGTGACCGATTCCCCCGAAGATCGCTTTGTCGTCTGCAGCCGCAAGTGCGGCCCGGCGGCCCTCTCCACGGCGGTTCGCAGCTTGGCGGTGACGTTGGTCCTGGCCATGGCTCTGGCCCTCGGCCCCTTCGTGCACCAGGCCGCAGCCCAGCAAAGCGATGGCGCCCAGCGGATCGCTGCGGTGGTCAACGAGGATGCGATCAGCCTGTACGACCTGACCGCCCGCATGGAAATCATCATGAAGACGGCGGGCATGCCCAATCTGGACGAGGTGCGCCAGCGCCTGGCCCCGCAGGTGTTGCGCACCCTGATCGACGAGGCGCTGAAGAATCAGGAGGCCGAGCGGGTCGGGGTAACGGTGGAGAACCAGGACCTGGCCGAGGCGGTGGGGCGGGTGGAAAACCGCAACGGCATGCAGCCCGGGCAGCTGAACGACGTCTTCAAGGCCGGGGGGCTGGACTGGAACAGCTTCGTGGCGCAGATGCGGTCGGAAATCGGCTGGGCCAAGGCCGTGCGCCGCAGCCTGCGCAGCCGCGTGTCGGTGTCGGAAGACGAGATCAATCTGTATCTGAACCGGCTGCGGCAGAATATCGGCAAACCGGAATATCTGGTGGCCGAGATCTTCTTGCCGGTGGATGAACCTAGCCAGGATGCCGAGGTGCTGGGGGTGGCCCAGCGGCTGACCGATCAGATGCGCCGGGGGGCCAACTTCGCAGCGCTGGCCCAGCAGTTTTCCCGCAGCCCGTCGGCCGCCAACAGCGGTGATCTGGGCTGGGTTGGCCCCGGGGACGTGGATCCGGAAGTGCTGGACGCGCTTGCTCAGATGGAGCCGGGCAACCTGTCCACGCCGGTGCGTACCTTCGGGGGCTATTACATCCTGCTGCTGCGTGACAAGCGTCTGGCCACGGCCGGGGATGCGGCCGGCCCGCTGATGTCGCGGCTGATCCTGCCCACGTCCGGGCCGCAGGCCATGCCGGCGGAAACCTTGAACTCCATCCGCTCCGTCCTGGCTGACGGTGTACAGGGATGCGAGGCGCTGAACGAACTGGCGGCCACCACCGGGGCTCCGAATTCGGGCACCATGGGACGGGTGGATATCGCCCGTCTGCCGCCCGATGCCGCCCAGTATGCGCGGACCCTGCCCGTCGGCAGCCTGTCGCCGGCGATGAGCGTGCAGGGGAGCGAGGTCTATCTGATGGTTTGCGACCGGTCCACCGATGGCATGCCGCCGCGCGGGGTGATCGAAGAGCGTCTGATGGAACAGAAGTTGCAGAACGCCGCCCAGCGGCGGCTGCGGGACCTGCGCCAGCAGGCGATCATCGACATTCGTATCTGATCCGGGAGCCGGGCCATGCTGCCATTGGCCTTGACCATGGGGGATCCCGCCGGGATCGGCGGTGAGATCGCGGCCAAGGCCTGGCTGCGCCGGGATGATGCTGGCGGAAGCGGGGGGCGAGGCGCGCCCTTCGCCCTGCTGGGGGATCCCGCTTGGCTGGACGGCTGCCTGCGGGCCGTAGGCCTGGAAAACCGCGTGCCGGTGGCGGTGGTGGAGCGCTGGGACCAGGTGACCGGGGCCTTCGCGGATGGCCTGCCGGTGATGGCGGTTCCCCTTGCGCGGCCGGCCGTGGCCGGCAAGCCCGATGCGGGGAACGCGGCGGCGACCATCGCTTCTATTGAGATGGCGGTGGCGGCAGCCGCATCGGGCGCGGCATCCGGTGTGGTAACCCTGCCCATCGCGAAGCATGTGCTGCAAGCTGCCGGCTTTGGCCATCCGGGGCATACGGAGTTCCTGGGCGCCCTTGCCGTGACCCACTGGCCCGGTGCGGCCTGTCGGCCGGTGATGATGCTGGCCTGCCCCCAGTTGAGGGTGGTGCCGGTAACCATTCATCTGTCCCTGCGCGCCGCCCTGTCCGCTCTGACCGAAGAGGACATCGTGGCCGTCGCCCGAATCACGGCGGCCGCCCTGCGGACGGATTTCGGCATTGCCGAACCCCGCCTAGCCCTGTGCGGTCTCAACCCCCACGCCGGAGAGGATGGGCGGATGGGGACGGAAGACGGTACGATCATCGCCCCCGCCATCGCCCGCCTGCAAGCCGAAGGGATCAATGCCCGGGGACCCCTACCGGCCGATACGTTGTTCCATGCTGAGGCGAGGGCGGGCTATGATGCGGCGCTGGGCATGTACCACGATCAGGCGCTGATCCCCATCAAGACCCTGGATTTCCACGGCGGGGTCAACGTGACCCTGGGCCTGCCCTTCGTCCGCACCTCGCCGGACCACGGCACGGCCTTCGACATCGCCGGCCGGGGACTGGCCCGGGAAGACAGCCTGCTCGCCGCCCTGCGCCTGGGGGCGGAGATGGTGGCCCGGCGGCGCGCGACCTCTGCCGGGCTGCCCGGCGGACTGGGGACCTGAGCGGAATGGAACCGGATGGGCTGCCGCCCCTGCGCGAGGTGATCGCCGCCCATGACCTGGGGGCGCGCAAATCCCTGGGGCAGCATTTCCTGCTGGACATGAACCTGACCGGCCGCATTGCCCGGGCAGCAGGGGATCTGAGCATCGGCACGGTGATCGAAGTGGGGCCGGGACCCGGGGGGCTGACCCGGGCCATCCTGCGGGCCGGTGCCGCCGATCTGGTGGCGATCGAACGGGACGACCGCTGCGCAGGCGTGCTGGCGGACATATCCGGCGCGTTTCCCGGCCGGCTGACCGTGGTGCAGGACGACGCCATGGAGGTGGATGCGGCGGCCCTGGGAGCCTCGCCCCGGCGGATCGTCGCCAACCTGCCCTACAATATCTCGACGGCCCTGCTGCTGCGCTGGCTGCAACAGGCCACGGCCTTTGATTGCATGGTGCTGATGTTCCAGAAAGAGGTGGTGGACCGCCTGGCGGCGCGTCCGAACACCAAGGACTACGGCCGGCTATCGGTGATCACCCAATGGCTGTGCGACGTGGAGCCCCTGTTCGACGTCACCCCCCGGGCCTTCACGCCTCCCCCGAAGGTGGAGTCCACGGTGGTCCGCCTGCGCCCCCGTCCGGAGCCGCTGGCCCCGGCCCGGCTGGAAACCGTCGAGAGGGTCACCGCGGCGGCTTTCGGGCAGCGCCGCAAGATGCTGCGGGCCAGCCTGAAGGGGCTTGGGGATGCCCAAGCGCTTTGTGCTGCCGCCGGCCTTGATCCGACGGTGCGGGCGGAAACCGTGCCGGTGGAAGGCTTTGCCGCCCTGGCCCGGGCGGTCGACGAGGCCAAAGGGCCTTAAGGCCCGCTTACTCCAGCGGGCTGTCGGCTCCGAACAGATCGGCAAACACCGCATCCCGGGCAAGGGGGCCGGGCGGGCGGTCCGGACGGTCCGTATGCTGGACCAGCCGGGCGAAGACCACGGTTCTTTCCCCTTTCTCCGCCCAGCCGACAAACCAGCCGAAGGGCTGCCCCTTGATCACTGTGCCGTCGGCGGCGTGGGGCAGGCCGGATCCGGTCTTGCCGAACACCTGCCAGCCGTCGCCCCGGGTGCCCTGTTCCAGCAGGAGGGCCGTGTTGCGGGCGGCTTCGGCGCTGACGGGCAGGCTGCCGCCGACCAGCTTGCGCAGGAAAGCCACCTGGTCGGCCGGCGAAAGGCGCAAGGAGGAACTCAGCCAGGCGTGGGTCAGGCCGTTGTTCTTGCCGGGATCGCCGCTCAGGTCCCCGTTGCCGTAGGCGAAACGGTCCATATACCCCTGGACCCGCTCCATCCCCAGCCGTTCCATGACCCGCTGGGAGTACCAGACCACGGAATGGCGCATCCAGCGCTCCGGGGTGGTGGCCTGCTTCCATTCCGGCCGCCAGGCGATATAACCCTCTTCGAAAGGCAGCTCGGGGCTGGTGGGCGAGGTCAGGATCCCGGCGTCGAAGCCCATCAGACTGATGGGGATTTTGAAGGTGGAGGCCGGGGACTGGCGGACGGTGCAATCGCCTTCGTTGACAAGCGGGTGGCCGGTCTCGGCCTCCACCGCCAGAGTACACATCGTCTGCGCTACCGCATGCGCGGATTGGGGCACGGACCCGGTCACTATCATCAGCAATGCTGCGCCGGCCAGCGCCGTCCTGGGCATGGATGGATTCTCCCGTTTCCGATATCTGTTCCGGGCATCAGGGTAAGGCGAAGGACGTGCGAAAAAAAGCCCCGCTCGGATGAGCGGGGCCAAGGTACGCATCAGGGAGATACGAAAAGGGGGAACTCAAGCTGTCAAGCCCAAGGCAGTGGTTGCCGGAATTTACCGGGCGCCCATAGTGTCGTCGTCATAGACCGGGTCCTGGATGGGCTTGGTCATGGTCGGCCGCTCTGCCAGCTGGCTGTCGTCATAGTAGGTGGGCAGCGAAGCGATCTGGTCGAGCGTCATGTTGACGGTCAGGCCGTCCGGACCGTCGGTGAACTGCGCCGGATCCAGGATCACTTCCTTGATATCATCCATCGGCGGGTTGCCCAGGCTGGCGATGACGGCGGTGACCCGGGTGTCGCCTGCAGAAGTGCGGATCTCGGACACCTTGCCCAACACCTGGCCTTCGGTGTTCTTGATCACCTTACCGTCCCATTCGGCGGCAGACACACCCATTCCGCCTCCGCCGTCCAGGCTTTGCGCCATGGTCGGGGTCGCGATGGCAAGCATAGCGGCGGTGGTGATGGCAGTCATGGTACGGGTCTTCATAAGAAGAGCCTCCTTCAAGATGTCTTAGTCTTCCACGGTGCGGGCCTGTTTCAGAAGGGAAAGTGTTTTCCCGCTGGCCCTTTCATGCCTAACAATTCAAAGGCCCGGGGGAGCGTTCCAAAGAATTTTGCAAAAAGTGGAAGGCGGTGGCCGGGTGTGTCAGGCGGTATTTGGAGGTGGCGTTCTTGTTTTTTTGTCGCTCGGGCTGCTTTACATGGCCGCGAGCAGGGTGGAAAGGCCGATCAGGATCAGATAGCCGGCCACCACGTAGTTCAACAGACGCGGCACGATCAGGATCAGGATGCCGGCCCCCAGGGCGATCAGTGCCTGAAGAATGGCGGGGTCGAAGGTCACGGTCATGGGACGTCTCCTGTGTCTTCGGAAAAGCGGTTGCGAGAGGGGTATGCTTCGGAAACGACCGAGTGGGGCATCCGGTTGCCGCTGCGGTGCCAAGGTGTGGTGAAAATATATTGTAAATCAAAGACAAAGCCGCCTTTGCGCGGCGGGCGCAGAGGCGGCTGGAGCCAAGTGTGCTGCTGGGAAAATGGCTCAGGCCAGGGGCTCATCCGCCGGGAGGGGCGGGGTGCCGATCACCTGGACCGGGGGGGCGGCCTGCCGGTCGGAGCTGGGCGTACGGCTCCCGGCAAGGAATTCGGTGGTGTGTTTGTCAGCACGGCTTTCCCAGATTTCGTCGGGACCTGCCGGGCGGGTCATGCCTTGGTCAACCTCATAGTTCCTGTTGAACGGCTGGGCCGCCAGTTGCTGCGACAGGGCCGGCGTTTGCGGTTCCTCGGCCCGGACCGCAGATCCGCCGATGGGAATGGAAAGAAGAAACAGGGCGGCGCCGGTCAGGGCGGTAGTCGTTGCTCGTTTGAACAGAGTCATGGATCAGTCTCCTCCGGGATCATCGGCAGCCCGACCATTGGGAGGGGCCGCCGAAGACCGCTGGCGGGGAGGTTAGTCCGCGGTGGGCAGGGCCTTGATCTGATCGGCCTCCATACTCACGCGCAAACCATCCTCCACTTCGGTGAACTGGCTGGAGTCAAGGCGGACGCGTTTCTCGCCGAGTCCCAGGAAGCCGCCGACGTCGGCGGTCACTTCTTCCAGATCGCCATCGGCATTGCTGAACACGGCGCTGACTTCACCCACTTCATCTCCCTTGGCATCGTAGACCGGGGCGCCGATCAGGGCGTCGGTGCGGGCGGACAGCTGGGTACCCACCGCGGCGTCGGCAGTCGGGTCGGGCTCGGGTTCGGTCATTTCGTCCAGGGCCTGCTTGCCGTCCTGGGCAGCGTCTTCCACCATTTCGGCGCCGGCCTTGGCGGTGGATTCGATAGCCTCGCCGGTTTCAACGACGGCTTCCTTGCCGGCATCGGCAGCCTTGTCCAGCATGGTCGGTTCTTCCGTGCGGATCTCGGCATTGCTTTCCACCCGGGTGTCGGTGTCCGTGGTGGTGGTCATGTCGGCGGCAAAGGCGGGCACGGTGCCGGCCATCAGGGCCGTCGCGGCCACACCCGCCAGAATGCGGGAGCGGAACATGGTCATGGGTGTTCTCCTGTGGTCTCTCTAACCTACAAAACCTTCCGTCGACCCCCTTCGCCTGCGGTCTTGATGCCGGGCTGTTCGGGTCTGCCAAACCAATGCCCAAAGGCGAAATTGGTTGCCGGGGTTTCGTGGCGGGAACGGAGAGGTCGGGTCAGCCCTTGCGCGGTGCCCGCTGTGCCAGGCGGCCGATCACCGCATCGGGCAGGGCGGCCGTCAGCCAGGCGCCGAAGGCCATGGGCCAGGGAAAGGCGATACGCCCGTGGTTGCGGGCCAGCCGGCGGATGATCAGCCGTGCGGCCGTGTCCGCCTCCATCAGGAATGGCATGGGAAAGCGATTGACGGCGGTCATGGGGGTGCGCACGAAGCCCGGGCAGATCACCGAAACCCGCACCCCGTCGGCTGCCAGCCAGCCGCGCAGGGCCTCGCCCCAAGCCTTCACCGCCGCCTTGCTGGCGCAATAGGCCGGGGCGCCGGGGAAGCCGCGATAGCCGGCCAGCGAGGACAGCAAGGCGATCTGGCCGGCCTTGCGGGCGCGAAAGACGGGGATCAGCGGCTGGACCGTGTTCAGGGTGCCGGCCAGGTTGGTGGCAAAGATGTCCCGGCTTTGCGCGTCGCTTTCCCCCCTTCGCCGGCCGGTGCCGGCGGAAATGCCCGCACTGGCGATCACCAGATCCAGGGGGCGGCCGGCGTCGGCGGCCAGGACCCAGGCGGCCATCGCCTCCCGGTCCGTCACGTCCATCAGGGCGCTGTCCACCGTCGCCCCCTTGTCCCGGCAGCGGCCGGCCACGGTCTCCAGCCGGTCGGCGGCTCGCCCGCCCAGTACCAGGCGGATGCCGGGCGCGGCGTAGGCTTCGGCCAGGGCAGCCCCTAGGCCGCTGGAGGCGCCGGTGATGAGGATGGAGGTGGGCGCGGGATGTTTCATTACGACGCGCCGGGACTGGGAGACAGGGCGATCCGGCTGTCCCGGCCGTCTTCGAAATGCCAATGGACGATACAGGCGCCGTCGGTGCCGACCTCCAGGCTCAGCCAGTTGCGGTCGGGGGCGAAGACGCGGCCATGGCCGGGCAGGATGTCCAGGGCGGTGCGATGGCGTCCGACCTGCCGGCCCATGCGGGGGCGCAGCCCCATCAGCCACGCGAAGAAAGGCGGCGGCGGCGGATGGGTGATGCCCGAGGAAATGAACTGGTGCAGCACCACCTTGCCGTCGCGGGCCGTGGCATGGCCGGCCATGTGGATCTCGCCGGACAGCAGGTCGACGGGGTGACCGGTGCGCGCCGCGTGGTCGGCCAGGGTGTCGAGCAGCGCTTCGCGCATGGATTGATGGACCTGCGAACAGAACTGGTCGCGCAAGTCGTCGCTGTATTTCAGGGTCAACCCCAGCCCCCGGATCACCGTCTCCACCCAGCCCACTTCCATGCCGATCAGGGGTACGGACGGCAGGCAAAAAATGCGCCGGCAGCGGGACAGACGGTCCAGGGCATCGCGGACGAAAGCCAGTTCCAGTTCGTCACAGGCCCGGGTTTCGGTGCGCTTGCCGCGCAGGTCGGGCAGCACCAGCCCCACCCCGCCCAGGTCGAGGCAGAGGGAGGCCCGCTCGGCCGGCAGGCTCAGGCGCTGGAAGGCGAAAAAGGCCTGGCGGGCGATGGTCTGAAGGTCGCGCATGGGGCGCGTTCCTTCCAGCCGGTCGGGATGGCTGCCGAACCCGTCATAGACGTCGTGGTCGTCCCAGATCATGACCGAGGGCACTTCGGCCATGACCGGTATGTCCAGGCCTCGGCGCAGGACGGCGGTGTAGTGGTGCCAGTAGTGGCCCCAGGCGGCTTCGGCCGCATCCTCGGACAGCGGGCGGTCGGGATGGGCGCCGGTCAGGAAGATCTCCGCCAGCTCCGGATGGGCATTCTCCACGCCATCGGCATAGATCTGATCGCCACCGTGCAGGATGACATGGAAGGGAGACCGGCCGTGGACATTGGACAGCACGTGCCACTGGGCATTCCGGTCCATCTCGGCCAGCCGGGCCATGTTTTCCGTACCGTCACAGGATACGAAAGCCAGACGGAGGGGGGCGCCAAGCGGCGGGGCGGTCAGGGTGTGGGTGGTCCCTTCTACCTCCCACTCGACGCCGTCGTCCCCCCGGGGAACCCGCAGATCCACCCGCCACAGGGTTTCTCCTTCGCAATGGGCGATGGCGGTGGGGGCGCCCTGGACGGCGGGACCGCGGACCTTCGGAGCGCGCGCACCAGGGCGCAGGACGCCCGCAGCGAGATTCCAGCAACGCTCGTCGGTGGCGGTCAGCAACAGAAAGGGGGGCGGCGAAACGGGCATGGCACCTGTCTACTGCGCGTTATTGGTGTGTGGTAGCAGCGAACGAGCGGAATGACCAGCCTGTTCCTTTCGGCCGGTTGCGGCAAGCCGGGGTGTTCCCGGAGTTGCCGGGGGGGAAGCCGGCCCTGTATAAGGGGCTGTATCCATTCTTTCCTGCATTTTTCGATGACGATTGGGATCCCATGACACTATCCAGCATGACCGGCTTCGCCCGCGCCCAGGGAAGCCACGGGGAACTGACCTGGGTCTGGGAAGCCCGCAGCGTCAACGGCAAGGGGTTGGATGTGCGCTTGCGCCTGCCCCCCGGCTCGGACGCTGTGGATCAGGCCGCCCGCAAGGCCGTGGCCGACCGCTTCAAGCGCGGCAACGTCAACCTGACCCTGACCACCACCCAGCATGCCGGAGACGTGCGCTACACGGTCAACGAGGCGCTTCTGGCCCAACTGGTGGAAACGGCGGACCGCTGGCGCTCGGCCACCGTGGAGGCGCCCCGCATGGACGGCCTGCTGGCGGTGCGCGGCGTGCTGGAGCCGGTAACCGGGGAGGAAGAGACCGAGGACGCCAGGGCGGCGCGGGAAGGCGCATTGCTGACGGGGCTGGTCGAAGCACTGGACGGTCTGGCGCGTGCCCGGGCGGAGGAAGGCGCGCGGCTGGCCGAGATCCTGACCGGCCATCTGGACACGATGGAGTCTCTGCGCACCCGCGCCGGCAGCTGCGAAGCGCTGCGGCCGGAAGCGGTCCGGGCGCGGATGCAGAAGCAGGTGGCCGACCTGCTGGAGGGGGTGCCGGACAAGGTCAACGAAGACCGGCTGATGCAGGAACTGGCCCTGCTGGCGGTCAAGGGGGATGTGCGCGAGGAACTGGACCGGCTGTCCGCCCATATCCAGGGCGCCCGCGACATGCTGGCGGCCGGCGGGGTGATCGGCCGGAGGCTGGAATTTCTGTCCCAGGAGCTGAACCGCGAGGCCAATACCCTGTGCTCCAAGTCCCAGGACGTGGCGCTGACCCGCATCGGCCTGGACCTGAAGGCGGTGATCGACCAGTTCCGCGAACAGATTCTCAACGTTGAATAGGCAGGCCTGTGCGATGGTTGCTTCCACGATTTCTTCCCCGGCCCCGCAAGGGCGAAACGGTATGGCAATGTCCGGCGGTACCGGTGCGAGCCCGGCTCCCATCGATATTCCCCGGCGCGGCCTGATGCTGGTGCTGTCCTCGCCGTCCGGTGCGGGCAAGAGCACGATCAGCCGGGCGCTGCTGGAGCGGGATGCCAATCTGGCCATGTCGATCAGCGTGACCACCCGTCCGCCCCGTCCGGGCGAGCAGGACGGCCGCGATTACATGTTCCTCGGTGTCGATGAATACCATCGCCTGGCCGAGGGCGACGGCCTGCTGGAACATGCCAAGGTGTTCGACAATTTCTACGGCACCCCCCGGGAGCCGGTGGAAAAGGCCCTGGCCGCCGGCCGGGACGTGCTGTTCGACATCGACTGGCAGGGGACCCAGCAGGTGGCGGAAAAGGCGCGGACCGATCTGGTCAGCATTTTCATCCTGCCGCCGACGGTGGGGGAACTGGAACGCCGCCTGAAAGCCCGCGCCCAGGACAGCGACGATGTGGTCGCCCGCCGCATGGCCAAGGCGCTGGACGAGATCAGCCACTGGGGCGAATACGACTACATCATCGTCAACGACGACCTGAGCCGCTCCATCGCCGATGTGGAAGCCATCCTGCGCGCCGAACGCCTGCGCCGCAGCCGCCGGGTCGGCCTGTCGGGCTTCGTCAACCAGATGCGCGGCGCCGATTAGATCCGTTCAGAGGTCCGCCGGCGGGCGGACCTGTCCGATCCGGGCGAGAGCGGCCCACAGGTCGCTGGCCTGCGCATCGCCCAGTTCCGTTCGGAAGGCGGCGTTGACGGCATCCATCGCAGCATCCAGAGGGACCTGCAAAGCCTGTCCCGCATCGGTCAGATAAGCCCGGTTGACCCGACGATCGCCGGCAGGGTCGGGTCGCCGGGCGATCAGACCGGCATTCTCCATGCGGTCCAGCAAGCCTGTGATCGTGGCACTGTCCAGCATCAGGCGGGCACCCAGTTCGGCTCCGCTTTGTCCATCCCGATCCCATAAAACCTTGAGAATGGCGTACTGCACCGGTGTGATCCGGTAAGGGGCCAAGGCTTCGCGCGTGCGTCGGGTGACGGTTTGTGCGGCCTTGCCGATCAGGAAACTCAGGCATTCTTCCACATGCTGCACGAGGCGGGGCTCCCGTATGTGATGGATATCTTGTGTACAAGATATTTGTATGCAAGCATCTTGTATGGTCTGATCTTTCGAAACGATGACACGAGGGTGCCATGAACACAACGGAGCAGTCGGAGGCCCGTCCCGGAGCAGAAAAGGAAGGGAGTGAGGCTTCCCAGCGGTGCGTGATCCTCATCGATGACAGCCTGCCGTCGGGCAAGGCTGCGAACGCGGCGGCGGTGATGGCCCTGACCATGGGCATGCGTCAACCCCATCTGGTGGGCGGGGCCTTGGTGGACGGTGCCGGCAATGCCCATCCCGGTCTGATCCCCATCGGCCTTCCGGTCTTGGAAGCCCCTGCCGCCGACTTTCCCCGGTTGAGGGAGAAGGCGTTGGCGGCCGGGCTGGATGTGGTCGATTTTCCCGTCGAAGGGCAGCAGACGACGGATTATGCCGAGTTTCAGCGTCTGTTCGCCGAAGTGGATCCGGAATCCGTGCAATATCTGGGGATGATGGTCTATGGGACGAAAAAGCGGGTGTCCCGTCTGGTCGGGCGGTACGGCCTGCTGAAAAGTACGGGAGCACGCGATGAGAAGACCCATGAGGCGTGACGATCACGAACAGCCGAGCGCCGCTCTGCGCCGGGTTCATCTGGTCCATGCCCACCCGGAGCCCAAGTCGTTCGTCGCGGCCATGCGCGATACCATGGTGGCGGAGTGGCAGCGGCAGGGGGTGGAGGTGACGCTATCGGATCTGTACGCCATGGGCTTCAATCCGGTGCTGTCCCGGGCCGACTTTCCGGGCCTGCCCGAAGCCCAGAGTGATCCGCAGGGGCCGGATGCTCCGC
The DNA here is from genome assembly GCA_046233135.1 of Rhodospirillaceae bacterium Z3-40. GTDB lineage: Bacteria > Pseudomonadota > Alphaproteobacteria > Rhodospirillales > Rhodospirillaceae > JBJXHN01. Next base: position 64,418 of record JBJXHN010000010.1, read on the forward strand.
TGACCTATGCCTTGGCCCAGCGCACGGCCCATGGGGCGGGTGGCCTGGCTCCCGAGATCGCGGCCGAGGTGGAGAAGGTCCAGGCCTGTGATCTGCTGGCCTTTACCTTTCCGCTGTTCTGGTTCGATGTGCCGGCGATCCTGAAGGGCTGGATCGACCGGGTGTTCCTGTCCGGCCCGTTCTATGGCGGCCGGCGGATCTATGCCCGGGGCGGTCTGGCCGGCAAGCGGGCCTTCGCCGCCTTCAGCCTGGGCGGCCGGGAGCATATGTTCGGCCCCGGTGCCCTGCATGGGGAGCTGGAGACGGGGATGATGCGGTCCTTCTTCCAGGGAACCCTGGGCTATGTGGGACTGGCCGTGCATCAGCCGTTTACGGCCTATCATGTGCCCTATCTGGACGATGCGGCGCGTCGGGGGATACTGGACGACCTGCGCGGCAGCATCACGGCCCTGGGCGACCGCCCGGTCCTGCCCATGCCAGACCTCGGCGCCTACGACGAGCGTTTCAGGCCGCTGAGCTGAGCCGCAACGCCCCTCTGCCATGCCTGCACAAACGGAAAACGGCGCGGCCCCCGGGGACCGCGCCGTTTTCTTCAGAAGATCCCCGGAGGGACCGTCCGTGAACCGGATCAGTTCAGGACGATCACCACGCGGCGGTTCTGCGGCTCGCGCACACCGTCGGGGGTCGGGACCAGCGGGTCGGATTCACCCTTGGCGTAGACGGCGATGTCGTCGCGCGGAATGCCGTTGGCAACTAGCTCGCCCATCACCGCTTCGGCGCGGCGCATGGACAGGCCCATGTTGTAGGAGTCGGTACCGGAGCGGTCGGCGTGGCCGGTCACTTCCAGCATGGCCGACCCGGTGGCCTTGGCGTTGGTGGCGGCGGTCGAGATGATGCTGCCGGCTTCCGGGGTGATCGCCGTGCTGTCCCAATCGAAGAACACCAGGTAGGATTCGGGCACCTGGACCACGGTTTCCTGAACCACCGGCGCCGGAGCGGGCTCGGGCTTGGTGAAGGAATAGCGCAGGCCGACCATCACAGTGTGGTTGTAGTACTGGTCGTAATCCACGTTGTCGAAGTCGTGGCCGACGGCACCGTAGAAGCGGTAGTCCAGGGTGGCGCCCCAGTTGTCGGTGATGTTGTAGCCCATGCCGGCGATGCCCTGGAAGCCGAAGCCGACATCGGTTCCGTCCATGCCGCCGCCCAGGTTGGTGCTCACGTCGGCGGTCAGGATGTCCACGCCGGCACCGGCACCGATGTACGGATACAGGTCCGTGCCGGTGGCGATGTCGTACAGGACGTTGGCCATCACAGCCATGGAGTACAGGTCGCCGTCGCCGTTGAAGCCGCTGACGTCATTCACACCGTTGTGGCGGAAGGTGCCTTCCAGTTCGGTGCGGAAGCCGTTGCCGAAGGCATAACCGGTGGCCGCGCCAACCGCGTAGCCGACATCGGTTTCCACATCGCCGGACAGGCCCCCGGCGGAGGCCTCTTCATTCATGTTGAAGTTCACACCGCCCTGGATGGCCACGTAGGCCCCTTCGGGGGTTTGCGCCTGGGCGGCCAGGGGCAGGATCACCGCCGCGCCGGCCAGGACAGCCAATTTGAAATTCTTGATCATGGCAATCGTCTTCCCGCTCGCATCAAGCATTAAAAGGGGGTGCGTCGGTGAGGCACCGCGCAATCTTTCCTTAAGATCCGCCTTACCCGTCCGATCCGCAAGATGGAGAGAAGACATATCAAGGGTTTCCAAGGGTCTGTGGCCGATAGGCAACAGGTGTTGGCAGCAAAATCGAGGAAATCCGCCAGTTCGCGGTACAGGGATAGGCTGTGATGAGGCCGATCTGTCACGTCTCCCTCAGGACCGCCGGGGGTGGCGGCGTACGGGGAAGGGGCCGTTCGGGCGGAGGCAAGGCGTCGGGTCCTTCTGCCGCGTCGGTTTTGAGTCGGGATTCGGCTCCCGTTTCGCCTTCGGGCACACGGTCCGGAGCACGGCGGGTCACCCGCTCCGGGGCGCTGGCCGGGACATTGCCGTCGGTCGCCGGCGGGGTGGGGGCGACCCGGGGGAAGGTCAGGGTGAAGGTGGTCCCGTGGTTCGGGGTGCTGTCCACCCGGATACGGCCACCCAGGGTCCGGGTGACGATGTTGTAGACGATATGCAGGCCCAGGCCGGTGCCGCCCTTGCCGCGTCGGGTGGTGAAGAAGGGTTCGAAGACCTGCTCCCGCACGTCGGCCGGCATGCCCCGGCCGTCGTCGATGAAGCGCATCTCGATCCGGTCGCCGTCCAGGGCAGCGACGCGCACCCGCAGGATGCCGCCTTGCTCCTGGCCTTCGAAGGCGTGGGTCAGGGCGTTTATCACCATGTTGGTCAGCACCTGGGAAAAGGCGCCGGGATAGCCGTCGACGATCAGGTTGTCGGGGCATTGCACGTCGACCACATGGGGGCTTTTGCGCAAGCGCGGTCCCAGGCTGATCAGCACTTCTTTGATGTAGGTCGCCAGGTCGAAGCGCCGCCGTTCGTCGCTGGTCTGGTCCACGGCCACCTGCTTGAAGCTTTGGATCAGCTCGGATGCCCGGTGGGTGTTGGACAGCAGCAACGCGGCCGAGGTGGCGGTGGTCTTCAGGAAGGACTGAAAGCGGGAGCGCTTGATCTCGCCGGCTTCGACCAGCCGCTGCACCTCCTTGGCCTCGTCGGCGATGTGGGAGGCGGCGGTGACGGCGATGCCGATGGGAGTGTTGATTTCATGCGCCACCCCGGCCACCAGCTGCCCCAGGGCGGCCATCTTCTCGGCCTCCACCAGGTTGCGCTGGGCGTCCTTCAGTTCGAGCAGGGCTTTTTCGGCGGCATCCTTGGCTTCGGTCAGGTCGCGGCGGGCGTGTTCGCGTTCGGTGATGTCACGCACCGACCAGATGCGGCCGGCCAGCGCCCCGGCCACCCGGAAGGGGGCCGTGTAGCGTTCCAGCAACCGTCCGTCGGCCAGGGGGATGATGTCCTCGGTGGTGCGTTCGGGGTTGGTATCCGCATGAGCGATGTTGCGGAAGAAGGTTTCCGGGTCGGCGAGATTGGCGCCGAGCAGCTTCATCCGCTGCGGCCGGCGCAGGGTGATCATTTCGTCGTAGTCGGTGCCGTAGGCCTCGTAGAACTTGCGGTTGGCCATGATGATCTCGCCATCCAGGTCGGAGACCATCAGCCCGTAGTCGGTGGCTTCCTGGGCGGCGCTGAGCAGGGCCACATAGCGTTCGCGCTCCGCTTCCGTGCGCTGGCGTTCGGTGGTGTCGCGCAGCGACAGGACCCACAGGCCCCGGGTGCCCTCGGCGGGGCGTCCGACGGTCAGTTCTGCGGGGAAGCAGGTGGCATCGGGGCGCCAGCCCATCACCGCGCGCAGATCCCCCTGCGCGCCGGCGCGCGACAGGGCGGCGGGCGTGCAGGGATCGGGCTGGTCCGGTTCGGGGGCGGTCATCAGGGCCGACAGCGGCATCCCCGTCAGCTTGTCCGCCGGGCGCTTGAACAGGGCCTCGGCCGACCGGCTGGCGGAGACCACCCGCCCGTCGGAATCCACGGTCAGGATGCCTTCCGGCACCGTGTCGATAACCGTGCGCAGATGGTCTTCGCTGGCCTTCAGGGCGCTTTCCCGGCTGTCGATGGTTTCGACGAAAACCCGCAGCGCCCGCGACATGTCGCCGATTTCGTCGTCATAGATCGCCGGCAGCGAGCCCCGTTCGCCCCGGGCATGACGGTCCATGCTTTCCCGCAATTCGACCAGCCGGCCGGAAATGGTGCGGTCGGCGAAGATGGCGAGCAGCAGGGCGCCGCCGATCGACAGCCCGGCGATCAGCATCAGGGCCATGCTGGTCAGCCGCAGGTCGCGGACCAGGGAATCCCCGAAGGCGGTCATGGCCCGTGTGGTGTCGGTCACGCCGGTACGCGCGGCATAGACCATGCGATTGGCGAACTGGCTGTAGGCCACCAGCAGCGAATGGGCGCGCCGCTGGGCTTCCAGATACCGGCCGCGCAGGGCGAACAGGCTGTCGGCGCTGCTGCCCATGGCGGTCAGTCGGGCCACCACCTTGCGGATCGACTCCCGGCGCGGGTCGGTGTCCCGGTCCGAGCTGATGTAGCGATCCAGCATGGCAAGGGCGGCGAGAAAGGAGGTCTCAGCCTGCTGCAGCCGCCCGGCTTCGGTGTTGGCCGAGGCTTCCAGGGCGACGGCGGCCTTGTAGGCGGCGCGCAAGGAGGCGTTCAGGGCTTCGGAGCGGGGCCTGTTTGGCGCGGTGGCGGCCATACCGTCATCGTCGGCGGTGGTGCCGGCGGTGGCGCGGGCATACAGGTTTTCCAGGTTCGCCGTCAGACCGGTCAGCAGGCCCCGGGCGGTGTTCAGGCCGACGTCCATCTCGCGTTCGGTGTCGATGCGGGTGGCCACCCAGGTGTTCATGGTGTCGGTGGTTTCCTGCAGGATCAGCAGGTGTTCCGCCAACTGGTCGAGAATGGCCGGGTCCAGGTCGGTGTCGCGCAGCCGCAGGATCAGGGTGTTCAGGTCGCGGAACTGGTCGGCAAGCCGCTGGCCGGCGGTCTGGCGTTCCGCATGGGTGGGCGCGGCCTCCAGCAGCGGAGCCATGGCCGCCACCTGCTGGGCGAGGTTGGCGAGTTCCTGCGCCGTGGTAACGGTGGGCAGCCGTTCGGTCAGGATGGCCCGTTGTGCCCGATCAACCGACTCGAAGGCGCCCAGCCCCATGACACTGGCAATCACCGCGAACAAGGCAGCGGCGCCGAAAACCACAAGAAGTCGGACGCGCACGCTGAAGCGCCATGCCACCGTTCTTGTTTCCTTTCCCCTCGCGAATTTCCGGGCTGACCGGCCCGTCGACGGATTAAACAATAGGCAAATCACGAGGGTCCGCCAACGGCCAATAGCCTAGTGTGGGACTCATGATACACTGCTGTCCACTCTGCCACCCACCAGCCGGAGGGCATGGACAGAGCACCTTCCGCCATAGATTTAGGAGCGTGCCCGGATGCGTCGAGGGGTCTGTCGCAGCAGCCTGCCCGTTTTTACACTCACCTTTCGGATATGTCTCGGGATCGTCCTGTTACAGGGAGTCTCCCGGGCCTGGGCGGATTCCTCAGGCGCGATGATGGAGGAGATCCGCGCCCGGGGCTATATCAGCTGCGGAGTGAACAGTGGTCTGCCGGGGATGGCCGTGGTCGACGCCCGGGGGGTATGGGTGGGCTTCGACGTTTCCTTTTGCCGGGCTTTGGCGGCGGCGGTGCTGGGGGATGGAGAGGCGGTGCATTTTGTCCCGCTCAGCGCCCAGGTGCGGCTGGAGGCCCTGACCAACCGGGATGTGGACCTGCTGGCCCGCAACACCACCTGGACCTATTCCCGGGACGCGGGGCGGGGGCTGACGTTCGTGGGCGTGAACTACTACGACGGCCAGGGGATCATGACCCAGCGATCGCTGGGGGTGGACCGGCTGGCGGACCTGCCGACAGGCACACGGATCTGCGTCCAGACCGGCACCACCACCATCCATAACCTGGACAGTGCCATCGCCGCGATGGGGCTGGAGGTGGAGGTGATGGTGTTCGGTTCCACCGAGGAAGCGCGCAGCCGGTTTTTCATGGGCGAATGCGACGCCTACACCGGCGATCGCTCGGCCATTGCCGCGATCCGCGCGGTGGATGCCCCCCGGCCGGAGGACATCGTCGTGCTGTCGGACGTCCTGTCCAAGGAACCCCTGGGGCCTGTGGTGCGCGAGGACGATCCGCAGTGGTTCGACGTGGTGCGCTGGGTGCTGTTCGCCATGATCCAGGCCGAGGAATGGGGCGTCGGCCAGGCCACCATCGAGACCGTCAGCGTCGAGACCAAGGACCCGGCGCTTCGCCGTTTCCTGGGGCTGGAGCCCGGAATCGGCGCACCGCTGGGGCTGGACGACGCGTGGGTCCGCCGGATCATCACACAGGTGGGCAACTACGGCGAAGTCTTCGACCGCACCCTGGGAGCGGACGGGCCGGTGGGGCTGGACCGCGGGCTGAACAGGCTGTGGACCGACGGCGGCCTGATCTATTCTCCGCCTTTTCAATAGAAATGCGTTTTGCCGGGGGTGCTCGTATGAGGCGAAGAGGGGTGAGAGTCCCACAATCTTAAAGAACGGGGCGAGGGTCCCGGGATATGGTCCCGCATGGTGACCCAGTTCCGGAGACGATCCCCCATGCCCCGTGACGTCCTGTCTTCCCGTATGCCGCCCCGCTCCGCCCTGTCCTTTCGGGTCCGTCTGTCCGGACTGGTCCTTGGCGGCTTCGTTCTGGGGTTTGTCGCACTTAGTTTGCTCGCGACCCTGTCCCAGGGGGCGGAGGCGGAGCGGATGACCCGCGAAACCCTGGAGCAGGAGGCGCGCGCCCATGCGGTGGTGGCCCGCGGTCTGGTCAGCGAGGCGGTGACGGCAACGCGGGTGATGGCGGCCAGCATGGCCGGCTGGCTCGCCGACGGGCAGGCGGATCGTGAACGCATGGGCCGGATGGTGCGGGATACGGTGGCTCTGGACCCGGCCTTTGTCGGTGGCGGCACGGGCTGGGAGCCGGATGTCCCGGGCCAGGACGCGGATCACCGGGGCAGTGCCTTTTCCGACGACCAGGGGCGCTTCGTTCCCTATTTCTATCGCGACGGCAGCGGCGGCATTGCCTTCGAACCGTTGGTGATGACGGATGTGGAGGCCACCGACTCCTGGTACGGCTTCCCCATGCGCGAAGGCCGGCCGACGGTGACGCCGCCCTATCTGTATCCGATCAACGGCACGGACGTGCTGATGACCACGGCGGCCAGTCCCATCCTTGACCCCTCGGGCCGGGCCGTGGGGGTGGCGACCATCGATCTGGCGCTGGGCGGTCTGCAAGAGGCCCTGTCGGCGATCAGGCCCCAGGGCGGCTGGGCGGCGGTTCTGTCGGCGGATGGCCAGTGGGTGGCGCATCCCGACTCCGGCCTGCTCGGCCAGCCGGCCGGGGCGGATTATGCCGATGCGGCGGCGGTGTCGGTGCGCAAGGTGCCGCTGGCGGGCGAGATGACGGATCCGGCGACGGGGGAAATCCTGCTGACCGTGGCGGTGCCGATCAGCTTTCAGGGCGTGCCGGAAACCTGGACCTTCCTGCTGGCCGTGCCCCGCGACTCGTTGATGGCCCCGGCGCGGGAGACGCGGACGACCATGCTGCTGGCCGGGCTGGCGATCCTGGCGGTCTGTCTGATCGGCATGTGGTTCATGACCGGTGCGGCGACCGGTCCCATCACCCGCATGACGGCGGTGATGCGCCGTCTGGCCGAGGGGGACCTGTCGGTGGCGGTGCCGGCCGCCCGGCGCAATGACGAGATCGGCCAGATGGCCGGCGCCGTCGAGGCCTTCAAGGCCAATGCCCTGCGCACCGCCGAGCTGGAGGCCGAAACCGCATCCGCGCGCGCGGACGCGGAACGCCGGCGCAAGGCGGACCTGGCCCGGGTGGCGGGAACCTTCGAGCGGGACGTGGAAGGGCTGGTCAAGGAGTTGAACGCCACCGTTGCCGAGATGGAAGGGGTCGCCCGGTCGGTCGCCGATCGTGCCGGCGGTAACCGCTCCCTGTCGGAAACGGCCGCGCGCACCGCCGAGGTCATGTCCGAGAACGTGGCCGCCGTCGCGGCGTCGGTGGAAGAGCTGTCGGCCTCGATCAACGAAATCAGCTCGCAAGTACACAATGCCAATACCATCGCCGAAGAGGGATCGAGCCGGTCGCGGGAGGCGGTCAGCCGAATCACCGGTCTGGTGGAAGCTGTCGGCCGTATCGGCGAGGTGGTGGACCTGATCAACGACATCGCCAGCCAGACCAACCTGCTGGCCCTGAACGCGACGATCGAGGCGGCCCGCGCGGGTGAAGCCGGCAAGGGCTTCGCGGTGGTCGCCCACGAGGTGAAGAGTCTGGCCAATCAGACCAGCCGCGCCACCGATCAGATCGCCGATCAGGTGAAGGCCATTCAGGACACCACCGGCCTGGCCGCCCGCGAGATCGAGGGCGTGGCCGACTTCATCAGCCGGATCGGCGAGATCAACGCATCGGTGGCCGCCGCGGTGGAGGAGCAGAACGCCGCGACCAACGAGATCAACCGTTCGGTCAGCCACGTCTCCGGCGGCGCCGGGGAGTTGTCTTCGTCGATCCTGACCGCCGCCCGGGGCACCCGGGAGAATGAAGAGGCCCTGAGCGGCCTGCGCAGCGGACTTGCGGAGTTGAACAAGGGCTTCGGCGGCCTGTCCCGTCAGGTGGATGGCTTCACCGGGTCGCTGAAAGCGGCCTGATCGCCGGCTGGAGGCCTATTCGGCTGCGGCCGGAGTGCGCTGGCGCAGGCTGGCCAGCAGCCGGCGGGCCTTTGTCAGGCTGTCGGCCAGGGTGGCGTCATCGAAGCGGTCCGGTGCGGTTTCCAGGGTGGCACTGATCGGCGCCGGCAGAGGCAGGGCGGGCAGCACCGTGTCGTAGGGCAGATCCCCCCAGCCCAGGGGCAGGTGCAGGTCGCCCATGCCGAACACCTGGGCTTCGCCCGGGAACAGGTCGCGCAAGGTCTGCGGCCGGCCCATGCTGTCATGCAGATGCAAGTGGCGCGTCAGCGGAGCCATCAGGGCCAGCCGTTCCCCCAGGTCCCACCCGAAGTGGCGGCTGGCCTGATAGGCGTGGCTGAGATCCATGGTCGCGCGCAGGGCCGGATGGTTGATGGCACGGATCTGGTCGGCCAGCCGGAGCGGATCCTGGGCATAGCTGGTGTGGTGACCGTCCAGGGTCTCCAGGATCACCGGCATGTTTTCCAGCCCCAGGGTGATCCCTCGGGCGGCGGCCTGCCCGGCCATCCAGGTCAGCCCCTCCCGCTCGCGCGCCCGCAGGTCTTCGCCCCGGGCGGTGGCGGTAACGGCGGACAGCCAGCCCGGATGCACCACCACCAGCGGCGCCCCCAGGGCGTCGGCCAGGGCCAGCGTGCCCGAAGCGACCGCCCGATGAAGGGGCGCGTGGGATTCGTCCATGAAATTCATCGCCAGCACCCCGTGAAGGGTGATCCTCAGGGACCGCCGCCGGACCACCTTGCGCACGGCCGCCAGCCGGTCGGCGATCACCCGGCCGCCCACCAGGCAGGACAGGGGCGTCACCGCCAGTTCCGCCGCATCCGCGCCAATGGCCTCCAGCCGGCCCAGCTGCCGGTCGAGTCGGTCGAGATCCCGCTCTGCGACGGTGAAGCCGATGGTGGAGTCGCGTGTCATGGTGTCTCCGGGGATTGAGGTGCTAGCGCACCGCGGGCGGGGGCGCCCAGGTGCGACGGACCTGCCCGAGTATCGGTCCCGGGGGCTGATTTCGCAATTGCAAAAAGGGCTTGGCGTTTGAACTGCGGGGTATGTCTCCGGGGATTTGTAAATCAGTTCTGCCGTATATACGAAAAAACATAGATTCGAACGGATGGGCTCCATAAGCTGCTTCCCTGTTTCGGCTTTTTCTGTTGATGGCAAGGAAAAGTGGCATGCGCCTTAAGGATACGTCTGTATCTATAAAGATTTGGGGGCCGGTCGTGGTGCTTCTCGCCGCACTTATGGGTGTGATGATGCTTGGGCTTTTTGAGATCCGTACCGTTCTGTACACGGAAAGGGTCAAGGAGGTCGCGATCATGGTGGATGTCGCCGTTCAAATATCCAACGAATATTATTCAAAATCGCTGGATGGGATTTTACCTGAAGAGGAGGCCAAGGCCCTTGCCAGGCAGGCGTTACGGAATTTGCGCTATGACGGGGGGCAGTATTTCTTTGTCCAGGATGACCGGGGCATCCTGCTGGTGCACGGGAGAGCGCCACAGCTGGAAGGGACGTCCTCGCTGCAGAACAAGGACCCCAACGGCTTCCTGTTCAGCAAAGCCTTGCAGGAGACGGCGATGGCCGGCGGGGGCATGGTCGCCTATCAGTGGCCCAAGGTTGAAGGTGGTCCACCCGTGGACAAGGTGTCCTACGCCAGCCTGTTCGAACCCTGGCAATGGGTGATCGGCACCGGAGTGTTCGTCGACGACGTGAACGCTGCCTTCTGGGATCAGGCAATAGCCATCCTCAGCATTGGTACGGCGGTGATTATCGTGCTGGGGCTGGCGGTGATGATAATCACCCGCAGCATCACCCGCCCCCTGAACGCCACCACCTCGGCGCTGGAGCGGCTGGCGCAGGGGGACCTGAATGTGACCGTCCAGGCCGATGACCGGGCCGACGAGGTGGGGCGCCTGGCCCGGGCATTGGAAAGCTTCCGGGAAAACGCCGTGGAGCGCGACCGGCTGGAGAAGGAGCAGCAGGTGGCCGAAGAGCGGGCGCGGACGGAGCGGCGGCAGGCCATGCTGGCCATGGCGGACTCGTTCGAACGCCAGGTGGGCAGTATCCTGAGCGAAGTGGCCGAGGCGGCGCACGGCATGGAAGCCACGGCCCGGGGCATGCGGAGCGTCGCCGCCGAAACCGCACGGGAAGCCACCTCGGCGGCCGGTGCGGCCGAAGAATCCTCGGCCAGTGTGGAAACCGTGGCGTCGGCGGCGGAAGAGTTGTCGGCAGCGATCTCGGTCATCCGCAAGCAGGTGGTGGATGTGTCCGAGGTGGTGTCCGACGCCAGCCAGGACGCGGCCTACGGCGAAGAGATGGTCAATCACCTGTCCGATGCGACGGGGCGGATCGGCGAGGTGGTGAACCTGATCGAATCGATCGCCAGCCAGACCAACCTGCTGGCGCTGAACGCCACCATCGAGGCCGCCCGGGCCGGCGATGCGGGCAAGGGCTTTGCCGTGGTCGCCGGCGAGGTCAAGGCGCTGGCTACCCAGACATCGCGGGCGACGGGAGAGATCGCCGAGCAGATTGCCACCGTACAGGAAGAAACCCGCACCAGCGTCATCGCCATCCAGAAGATCGCCGCCAAGATCAGCGGGCTGAAGCCGATCATGGAGGCCATCGCCGATGCTGTGGATCAGCAGAATGCGGCCACGGGGGAAATCGCCCGCAACGTCCAGCAGGTGTCCGCCGGCACGTCCGAGGTATCGCGCAGCATTGGCGGGGTGTCCGAGGCCGCAGAGGAAACCGACCGGTCGGCCGAAAGCGTCGAGCAGGCCGCCTGTACGGTGGCGGCGCGGTCCGACGATCTGTCGGGCGAAGTGCGCAGCATTCTCGACCAGATCCGGGCGGCGTAGAGCCGGGGCGGATGCCGGGCAGGGGGGTCAGCCGCCGCCGGCCTGCCCCCCATCGGGGCCGAACAGGACCCCGGGGTTCATCAGATTCCGGGGGTCCAGGGCGGTCTTGACGGCGCGCATCAGATCCATTTCCACCCGGCTTTTGGCACGGTGCAGCTCTTCGGTCTTGAAGCGACCGATGCCGTGTTCGGCGCTGATGGAGCCGTCCAGGTCCAGCACGATGTCGTGAACCAGGGCATTGATCTCCGGCCAGCGGGCAAGGAAGGCGGCGGGGTCGGCAGCGATCGGCTGGGTCAGGTTGAAGTGCAGGTTGCCGTCGCCCACATGGCCGAAGGGGCAGGGGCGCACACCGGGCAGGGCGGCTTCGACCGCCGCCGTCGCCCGGGACAGGAAGTCCGGAATCCGCGAGACGGGGACGGAGATATCATGCTTGATCGACGCCCCTTCGCGCTTCTGGGCCTCGGGAATGGTCTCGCGCAGGCGCCACAAGGCCTCGGCCTGGGCGCCGGTCGCGGCGACCACGGCGTCGCTGAGGATGCCGGCCTCGAAGGCTTCGGCGAGGATGCTTTCGAACAGGGCGGGCAGGCCGCTGTCGGGGCGGGACGAGGTGCCTTCGATCAGCACGTACCAGGGCGCGGGGTCGGCCAGCGGATCGCGGCAGCCGCTGCCGTGGCGGCAGGCGATCTCCAGGGCGAAGCGGGGAATCAGCTCGAAGGCGGTGATCAGGTCGCCGCTGCGCGCCCGGGCCAGGGACAGCAGCGCCAGCGCCGGTTCGACGGCGGGAAGGGCGCACAGCGCGGTGGCCGTTTCCCGCGCCGCCGGGAACAGTTTCAGCACCGCCCCGGTGATCACCCCCAGAGTGCCTTCGCCGCCGATGAACAGGTGCTTCAGGGCGTAGCCGGTGTTGTCCTTGCCCAGCATGCGCATGCCGTCCCACAGCCGTCCGTCGGGCAGCACCACTTCCAGCCCCAGGCAAAGATCCCGGGCGGGGCCATAGCGCAGCACGTTCAGTCCGCCGGCGTTGGACGACAGATTGCCGCCGATCTGGCAACTGCCCTCGGCGGCCAGGGACAGGGGGAACAGGCACCCGGCGTCGGCGGCGGCGGCCTGGATATCGGCCAGCACGCAGCCGGCGTCCACGGCCATGCAGTAGTTCACCGGATCCAGGGAGCGGATGCGGGTCATGCGCCCCAGCGACAGCAGCACCTGGCGTTCATCGGCCACCGATCCGCCCACCAGCCCCGTATTGCCTCCCTGAGGGACCACGGCCACGCCGGCGTCAGCGCACAGGCGCACCACTTCGGCGACGGCGGCGGCGGCGGAGGGGCGCACCACCACCCGGGCCGCCCCTCTGGCCCGTCCGCGCTGCTCGGCAAGATAGGGAGCCAGGGCATCAGGATCGGCGTCGGTGATCAGCCCCCGGGGACCGACGGCCGCGGCCAGACGGTCCAGAAGGCCGTTTGGAAGGCCCATTGGCGGATGGCTCACGACGGCTCTCCCCCGGGTTCCGGATCCATGACGGGGCGCGGCGCGGCGGCGCGGCGCAGGCGGTCGCGGATGGCCTCGGCCAGGGCGGCGCCTTCGGGCGTGGGACCGTCGGGAACGGGACTGACGGCGATGGCCGCCGGTCTCCGGGCGTCCAGGGCGCGCAGCATGGCGAACAGGTTCGCCGCCGCTTCCCGCAGGTCGCCGGCGGGGCTGAGGTTCAGGGCCGCCGCGCCGTCCGGCAGCGGGCCGAAACCGAGCAGCAGCGTGCCCTGCGCGACGGCATCGGCCGGCACATCCAGAAGCACCGGCGCGCCGGGGGCGTAGTGGCTGGACAGCATGCCGGGGGCCTTGGGGGCGGCGGCACCGGTTGCTGGATCGGCCGCGGACACACCGGCCCCCTCCACATGCGCCCCGAGCGCGGCGCATAGGGCGGCCGCCCCGATGGAGCCGGGGCGCAGGATCCGGGCGACGGGACCGGACAGGTCGAGGACGGTGCTTTCCAGGCCGACGGTGCAGGGGCCGCCGTCCAGCACCAGCGGCACCTTGCCGCCCAGGCCTTCCCGCACATGGGCGGCCGTGGTCGGGCTGACCCGGCCGGAGGGATTGGCGCTGGGCGCGGCCAGAGGACGGCCGCAGGCGCGCAGCAGAGCCTGGGCCAGGGGATGGGAAGGCATGCGCACCGCCGCGCTGTCCAGCCCGGCGCTGCACAGCAGAGAGAGCGGCGAGTCCGCCCGGCGCGGCAGCACAAGGGTCAGCGGCCCCGGCCAGAAGGCGGCGGCGGCCCGCCGTGCCCGGTCGTCCACCTCCACCAGCGCTTCGACGGCGTCCAGATCGGCCACATGGGCGATCAGCGGGTTGAAGCGGGGCCGGCCCTTGGCGGCGAAGATGGCGGCAACGGCGCGGTCGTCGGTGGCGTCGCCTCCCAGGCCGTAGACCGTTTCGGTGGGGAAGGCGACCAGGCCGCCCGCATGCAGGATGCGGACGGCCTGGTCAAGGTCGGCTTCGGAGCTGTCTGAACCGGATATGGCCGGGATCACGACGCTACCGCCTCCGTCTCCACGCCCCGGGCGATGAAATAGGGGTTCAGGAACCTGCCCCCCTTGTTGTAGAGCAGCGGCCCGCCGTCCAGCGCACGGACCGAACCGCCGGCGGCGTTCAGCACCGCATGGGCCGCGCAGGTATCCCACTCGCAGGTGGGACCCAGGCGCGGATACATGTCGGCCACCCCTTCGGCGATGCGGCAGAACTTCAGGCTGGATCCGGCGCTGATGCGGTCATGGACCGTATAGGCGGACAGGAAGTCGTCCATCTCTCCGCCCACGCCATGGCTGCGGCTGGCCAGCACGGTCATGCCTTGGGCCGGAACCGCGCGGCAGGCGATGGCGCGGGTGGTCTCTCCGTCGGCCATCATCGCCGTGCCGGGATCCCAGCCCCAATAGGTGGTGCCGAGCGCCGGGCAATGGACCACCCCCAGGCGCGGGGCGCGGTCGACCACCAGGCCGATGTTGACGGTGAATTCCCCGTTGCGGCGGATGAACTCCTTGGTGCCGTCCAGGGGGTCCACCAGCCAGAAGGGACCCTCGCCCACGTCGGGGATGCGGCCGGCTGCCACGGATTCCTCGGCGATCACCGGGATGTCGGGGGTCAGGTCGGCCAGGGCGGCGAGGATGACCTCTTCAGCCAGGCCGTCGGCCTGGGTGACGGGCGAGGAATCGGCCTTCGTCTCCACGTCGAAAGGCGTGGCGTAGATGGTCATGATGGCCTCGCCGGCCTTGCGCGCCACGGGCAGCAGGGCTTCGGTCAGGGCTTGCGGGGTATCGATGGACAGGGTCATTCGGCGGCTTCTTTGCATTTGGCGGCTTGCAGGGCTTTCCAAACTGTCCGGGGAGTCAGCGGCATGTCAAGCTGCCTGACCCCGGCCGGCCACAGGGCATCGAACACCGCGTTGACCACGGCGGGGGTGGCGCCGATGGTGCCGGCCTCGCCCGCGCCCTTAAGCCCCAGGGGATTGGTGCGGCAGGGGATGTTGCGGGTGGTGAAGTCGAAGTCCGGCACGTGGGCCGCCCGGGGCACGGCGTAATCCATCAGGGTGCCGCTGATCAGCTGGCCGCTTTCGGGGTCGTAGGTGACCTCTTCCATCAGCGCCTGGCCGATGCTCTGGACAACCCCGCCCAGCGCCTGACCCTTCAGCAGGATGGGGTTCAGGGTCACCCCTACGTCGTCGACGATGGTATAGCGCAGGATGCCCAGCTGCCCGGTTTCGGGGTCCACCTCCACTTCGACGATATGGCAGCCGTTGGGGAAGGTGCCGACCTCGGGCTGGAAGGTTTCCGCCGCGCGCAGGCCCTTGGCATCGTCGTCGCGGTCCGGCGCATGGGCCAGGGCGGCCACCTCCGGCCAGGTGACGGTGCGGTTGCCGCTGCGCATGCGGAAAACGCCGCTGTCCAGGGAGACGTCGTCGGGCGCGGTTTCCAGCAGCTCGGCGGCCAGGGCGATGGCCTTGGCCACCAGGGTGTCGTTGGCGCGGTCCAGCGCCGCGCCGCCCACGGGCAGGGAACGCGAGCCCCCGGTACCGCCGCCGGTGGCCACCCGGCGGGTGTCGCCCTGGACCACGGTGATGCTGTCCAGGGGGATCCCCAGGGCGTCGGCGGTGATCTGGGCGTAGGCGGTTTCGTGGCCCTGGCCGGTGGACTGGGTGCCGATCAGAATGGTGGTGCGGCCCTGGGCGTCCATGTCCAGGGTGGCGGTTTCAGGGCCACCACCGGCACAGACTTCCACATAGGTGGACATGCCGATACCGCGCAGCTTGCCCGCTGCCGCACTTTCGGTG
Organism: Rhodospirillaceae bacterium Z3-40; assembly: GCA_046233135.1. Taxonomy (GTDB): domain Bacteria; phylum Pseudomonadota; class Alphaproteobacteria; order Rhodospirillales; family Rhodospirillaceae; genus JBJXHN01. Next base: position 79,937 of record JBJXHN010000010.1, read on the forward strand.
CGGCGGGCTTCGAAGCTGTCCCAGTCGGCGCGGACCATGGCCTCTTCCATCAGGGCGACGAATTCGCCGCTGTCATAGGTCTTGCCCAGCGGGGTGGTGAAGGGCAGGGCTTCGGGCGGAATCAGGTTGCGGCGGCGGATCTCCGCAGCGCCCAGGCCGGTTTCCCGCCCGGCCAGATCGGCCAGCCGCTCCATCACATAGGCCGCTTCCGGCCGCCCGGCGCCGCGGTAGGCGTCGGTGGGGGCGGCATTGGTCATGATGCCGCGCACCCGGGCAAAGGCCGCCGGGGTCTTGTACAGGCCGGGCAGCATGCCGGTGCCGGCCATGGTCGGGATGAACACGCCGAAGTGGCTGATATAGGCGCCGATGCTGGCCCGGGTGTCGACCCGCAGGGCCAGGAAGTGGCCGTCTTCGTCCAGGGCCAGTTCCGCGTGGGTCAGATGGTCGCGGCCATGCACGTCGGTCTGGAAGGATTCCGAGCGATCGCCGATCCAGCGCACCGGCCGGCCCAGGCGGCGGGCGGCGTCCAGCACCAGGATATGTTCGGGATACAGAAAGATGCGCATGCCGAAGCCGCCGCCCACATCGGGGCAGAGCACATCCAGATTGGCGGCGGGGATCTTCAGGACCCGGGTGGCGATGACGTCGCGCAGGTTGTGGCTGCCCTGGCTGCCGGTGATCAGTTGCAGGCGCCCGTCTTCCAGGGGCACGCCGATGGCGTTGCGGGCTTCCATGGCCGTGGGGGCGACGCGCTGGTTGACCAGATCGATGGAGACGACCCGGGCCGCACGGGAGAAGGCGGCGTCCGTTGCCTCGGAATCCCCCATGGACCAGTCGAAGAGCACATTGCCCGGGGCCTCGTCCGGCCACAGCTGGGGGGCATCCTCGGCCAGGGCGGCGGGCATGGTGCCGACCGCATCCAAGGGGTCGTAGTCGATCTCCAGCAACTCGGCGGCATCGCGTGCGGCGTCCGGCGTTTCGGCCACGACGAAGGCCACCGGCTGCCCCACATAGCGCACCCGGTCGCGGGCCAGGGCCGGGCGGGGCGGCACGGACATGGCGCTGCCGTCGCTGTTCTGCACGGTGAAGCCGGCGGGCAGGTTCTCCACCCCGGCGGCGTCCAGGTCGGCACAGGTCAGCACCGCCAGCACCCCGGGCACGGCGGCGGCCTCGGCCGTGTCGATGGACAGGATGGCGGCATGGGCATGGGGAGAGCGGACCACAACGCCGTGGACCTCTCCGTCAAAAGTGATGTCGTCGGTATAGCGGCCGTGGCCGGTGAGAAACCGTTGATCTTCCGTGCGGCGCAAAGCCTGTCCGGCGCCGAAGCGTCCCATGGTGCCCCCTTGATCTCTGGCGGTCGGGATAGAATGAACCCGATCCTGGATTGGGGATGGGCGGCGGACAAATCAAGCATTGACAGAAAAACACCCCATCCGGAGACGGGGTGTTTCGAAAGAGTGGGCGTGCCATTCCCACGCACCTACCCCCGAGCATCCTCCAGCACCATCTTCGCCCCCTTCTCGGCGATCATGATGGTCGGCGAGTTGGTGTTGCCCGACACGATGGTGGGCATCACCGAGGCGTCGATGACCCGCAGTCCCTCTATCCCGTATACCCGCAGGCGGGGATCGGTGACCGCCATGGGGTCGCTGTTGATGCCCATCTTGGCCGTGCCGACCGGGTGGAAGATCGTCGTGCCGATATCGCCGGCGGCCGTGACCAGCTCGCCATCGTCGGTCAGCCCGGCACCGGGGCGGAATTCTTCCGGTCGGTAGGCGGCCATGGCCGGTTGCGCCATCACCCGGCGGGCCAGGCGGATGGAGTCCACCGCGACGGCCTTGTCCTCGTCGGCGGACAGGTAGCGCGGGGCGATCACCGGCGCATCCCCCGGGTCGGCGGAGCGGGCATGGATCGACCCCCGGCTTTCCGGGCGCAGGTTGCAGACGCTGACTGTCAGGGCGTCGAACGGATGCATGGGCTCGCCGAACTTGTCCAGGGAAAGGGGCTGAACGTGGAATTCCACGTTGGGTGTGGCCTGGCGCGGATCGGATCGCGTGAACGCCCCCAATTGCGACGGCGCCATGGTCAGCGGTCCCCGCCGGAACAGGGCGTAGTCGATGCCCATCCAGGCGCGCTTGAAGAGATTGCGGTAGACCGTGTTCAGCGTGGGAGCGCCGGTGATCTTGTAGATCAGCCGCAGCTGCAAATGGTCCTGAAGATTGTTCCCGACCCCGGGCAGGTGATGCCTGGTTTCGATCCCCAATCCCTGGAGATGGGCGCCGTCGCCGATGCCCGACCGTTCCAGCAGGGCCGGCGAGGCCACGGCCCCGGTCGACAGGATGACCTCGCGTCTGGCGGTCAGGGTGCGTTCTCCACCGTGGGTGCGGATGATCACGCCGGTGGCGCGGTGGCCGTCCAGGGTCAGCCGGTCGGCCAGGGCGCCTGTGATCAGGGTCAGGTTGGGGCGGCTCAGCACCGGCTTCAGGAAGCCGCGCGCCGCGCTCCATCGCCGGCCGAGGCGCTGGTTGACCTCGAAGTAGGAACAGCCTTCGTTGTCACCGGTGTTGTAATCGCCGGTGCGCGGGATGCCCGCCTGCTCGGCGGCGTCGATGAAGCTGTCGAGGATCGTCCACGACGCCCGCTTGGTGCTGACCGCCCATTCGCCGCCCGCCCCGTGGAAGGGACCAGCCCCCCGGTGGGAATCCTCGTGGCCCTTGAACAGGGGCAGCACGTCGTCCCAGCCCCAGCCGTCCAGGCCGGCGTCCCGCCAGCGGTCGTAGTCCGCCGCCTGGCCGCGCAGATACAGCATGGCGTTGATCGCCGAACTGCCGCCGATCACCTTGCCGCGCGGATAGCCCAGGGCACGGCCGTTCAGGCCGGGGTCCGGTTCCGTCTTGAAGCACCAGTCGGCGCGGGGGTTGTTGATGGCAAACAGGTAGCCGACAGGGATGTGGAACCAGATCCAGTCGTCCTTACCGCCGGCTTCCAGCACCGCGACCCGGAAGCGGCCATCGGCAGACAGCCGGTTGGCGAGCAGGCAGCCGGCCGACCCGGCGCCCACGACAATGTAATCGAAGGTGTCGTCTGACATAACGGAATACCTCCCGAAACGGCCGATCGGGGGAGGGGGCGGGGAGAGAGCGGTGTCCCTCCCCGTACTGTACCGGAAGCCCGGTCGTTATCGCATCGTCGGGATGACGAACTCCGCCCCTTCCTTGACGCCCGATGGCCAGCGGGAGGTCACCGTCTTGGTCTTGGTATAGAAGCGCACCGCGTCCGGGCCGTGCTGGTTCAGGTCGCCGAAGCCCGAGCGCTTCCAGCCGCCGAAGGTGTGATAGGCCAGCGGCACCGGAATCGGCACGTTGATGCCCACCATGCCCACCTGGACGTTGGTGGCGAATTCCCGCGCCGCGTCGCCGTCGCGAGTGTAGATGGCCACGCCGTTGCCGTATTCATGTTCGGTCGGCAGGCGCACCGCTTCCTCGTAGGTCTTGGCCCGCACCACCGACAGCACCGGGCCGAAGATCTCTTCCTTGTAGATCCGCATGTCCGGGGTGACGTTGTCGAACAGGCAGCCGCCCAGGTAGAAGCCCTTCTCGTAGCCCTGCATGGTGAAGTCGCGGCCGTCCACGGCCAGGGTGGCGCCTTCCTGGATGCCCAGTTCCACATAGCCGCGCACCCGTTCCACCGCTTCGGCGGTGACCAGCGGGCCGTAGTCGGCGGTGGGGTCGGTGCTGGGGCCGATCTTCAGCGCTTCGACCCGGGGAACCAGCTTGCTCATCAGGGTGTTGGCGGTTTCCTCGCCGACCGGCACGGCCACCGAGATCGCCATGCAGCGCTCGCCGGCAGAGCCGTAGCCGGCGCCGATCAGGGCGTCGACGGCCTGATCCATGTCGGCGTCGGGCATGATGATCATGTGGTTCTTCGCACCGCCGAAGCACTGCACCCGCTTGCCCGCCGCGCAACCCCGGCTGTAGATGTATTCGGCGATCGGCGTGGACCCGACAAAACCGATGGCCTTGATGTCCTCGTGGTCGAGAATGGCGTCGACTGCTTCCTTGTCGCCGTTGACGACGTTCAGGATACCCGGCGGCAGGCCGGCTTCGATGAACAGTTCGGCCAGACGCATGGGCACGCCGGGGTCACGCTCCGACGGCTTCAGGATGAAGGCATTGCCGCAGGCGATGGCCGGGGCCGCCTTCCACAGCGGGATCATGGCCGGGAAGTTGAACGGGGTGATGCCCGCCACCACGCCCAGAGGCTGGCGCATGGAATACATGTCGATGCCCGGGCCGGCGCTGTCGGTGTATTCGCCCTTCAGCAGATGCGGGATGCCGATGGCGAATTCCACCACTTCCAGGCCCCGCTGGATGTCGCCCTTGGCGTCGGGAATGGTCTTGCCGTGTTCACGGGCCAGGATTTCGGCCAGGCTGTCGTATTCCTGGTGGACCAGCTCCAGGAACTTCATCAGCACGCGGGCGCGCTTCTGCGGGTTCTGCGCCGCCCATGCGGGCTGGGCCGCCTTGGCATCGGCAACGGCCTCGGCCACCTGGGCGGTGCTCGCCAGTTCGACCTTCGCCCGCACGTCGCCGGTCATGGGCTGGAGCACATCCGCCGTCCGGCCGCCCGTGGACGGGGTCGTCTTGCCGCCGATGAACTGGGTGTATTGAATGAGATCCGCCATGCGAACGCCTCCCTGGGGTTTTGTGTTGCTGCCTTATCCTTGGCTGGTAGAGGGATAGTATGTTTGTTTCCACAAAGCCACGCTGTTCTCTCTCCGCTCCCTGTGGCAAAATGCGCATGCCTATGGGTGAACACTCTTCCGCTAATCCCCTTTCATAAAGGCAGCCGGGGGCGATGGGCCGGGATTTCAATTGGAACGACCTGCGCTATTTCCTGGCGGTGGCCCAACAGGGCACGCTGACCGGGGCGGCGCGGGTGATGGGCACCGACCACGGCACCGTCAGCCGCCGCGTCCAGGCGCTGGAAAGCATGCTGAACACCCGCCTGTTCGAACGCTCTCCCCAGGGCTATTTCCTCACCCCCCGGGGCGAGACCCTGCTGTCCCACGCCGAGGTGATGGAAGGCGAGGTGCTGGCCGCCAGCCAGGCGCTGGGCGAGGCGGAAATGGGGCTGTCGGGGGCCGTCCGTCTGACGTGCCTGGAAGGCCTGGGGAACCTGTTCCTGGCCCAGCGCATCGGCAAGTTCAGCGAGGAAAACCCCCGCCTGCGGCTGGAATTCGTGACCCTGCAGCAGATCACCGGCCTGTCCCTGCGTGAGGGCGACGTGGCGATTTCGCTGTCCGCCCCCAAACAGGGCCAGTTCGCCGCCCGCAAGCTGACCGACTACCGCCTGGGGCTCTATGCCGCGCCGGGCTATCTGGAGGTCCGGGGGCGCCCCCGGGAACGGCGGGACCTGAAGGACCACGCCTTTGTCGGCTATGTGGCCGACCTGATTTTCACCCGCGAGCTGGATTACCTGGACGAGGTGCTGCCCGGGCTGAAGGCGCGGCTGCAAAGCTCCAGCCTGATCGCCCAGCTGGAAATGACCGAAGCCGGCCACGGGCTTTGCGTGCTGCCGGCCTTCATGGCCGCCACCCGGCCGGGGCTGGAACGGGTGCTGCCGGACGACGTCAGCCTGACCCGGTCCTACTGGCTGTTCGCCCGGGCCGACTTCGCCGAATCTCTGCGGGTCAAGGCCGTCACCCGCTTCGTGACCGACGAGATCGCCGCCGCCCGCGATGCCTTCCTGGCGGACGGGGGGGAGTGCATCGACCCGAAGGGAGGTTTCAGTCGAAGTTTGGAAAGTTGATGCATAAACAAAGGACTCGTGCACTGATCGCTGACTCTTTTGAATGATTCAGTGCGCGAAGCGTTTAGTCGCATCGCTCGTAAGTTTCCTGGGTGTTGGATTTGACGTTTGTCTTGCGCAGGGTGTTGCCGGAAACGGTTATGATGGCCTCGTAGCCCGGTGTCGGGTCCAGGTGGCGGACCTTGAACAGCACCCGGTAGGACGTGTCGGAGGTGTAGGAGTAATATCCCCGGGCGAACCCCCAGCTGCCGTCGGGCTTGCGCCAGCGGTATCCCCCGTTGTCGAACACCAGCATCATGGCGTCGTCGGAGTCGCAGCGGCCATTGGACGCCCAACTGCCGATAATCGACTCCGGGGCATCGCCGACCCAGTCGCCGTCCATGCCGCTCAGTTCGGCTTCCGGGGGCTCTTCCTCGCAGCCGCCCTGGGCCAGCAGCACGCCGGCGATCACGCAGACCGCGAGGATCGACAGCCAAGCCCCCCGCGACCGCTCCGTCGGAACGGGGCGGGCCTTGCGGAACCGTCGGCGCATGTCACACCTCCTCCCGCCGCCATAAGGCCCCTGGATCGGGCAGGCTGGCGGATTTGACGCTGCGGGCTTCGAAGCGGTCGATGCTCAGAGTGTCCGACCAATGGTCGGCGGGGAAGCCGGCCTTCTGCTTCAGATGGGCAAGGAACCGGGCGGGCTCGGGCAGGCTTTCCCAGACCTGGGGCAGGAACAGGCCGCGCCGGCCATGGTCCTTGAGGATCAGACCATCGATCCCGGGGCGCATCCTGGCCAGCAGGTCCGCCTGATCGATAAAGGGCAGGGGCACCGGTGCGGTCAGCAGGCTGATGGACAGCGCCAGGCCGCTCAGGTCCCGGGCCTCGACGGGAGGGAAACGGGGATCGCGGCTGGCGGCGGCCCAGGCATTGGCCACGACGTCTACCGCCAGCGGCCGCCAGGCCTGGGGTGAGCCGATGCAGCCCCGCAAGGCTCCGTCGGCGGCCCGGGTCAGGGTAACGAAGCTGGCACCCTCTGCCCGCAGCGGCGGTGGTTCGGCCTCAAGCCGGGGCGGCGTGGGCTCGCCCTGCCCCAGTCCCTCAAGGATGGCGCGGGCCGCGAGCGCGAGAAGGCGTGGGCCATGCCGCTCGGCGGCATCGGCCATGGGGTCGTCCCGGGAGTCGGTCGAAGGAGGGGGGACATCAACCACGCGGGGCTCCTTAGAGAATCGCATGCGGGATCAGGCAGGCATGGCATTCGCCGGATCGTGGAAGGCCCAGGCTCCATAGCCCACCACCCGGTCGCGGGTGCCAGCCGTATCGCCCGAATTGATCACGCCCAGCGCCTCCACGTCCAGCCCCCGGCGCCGGGCCAGGGCAAGCAGGCCGTTGACCGCCACGTGGCCGCAGGCTTCTTCCGGTCCCAGGACAGAGGGGTCGAGGCCGTCAATGGCCGCCGCCGTGCCGGCGTCCTTGGTCTTGCAGGTGGCGTAATCGAGGAAGTGGCTGAGGTCGGAGGAGATGACGATCACCGTTTCCGGCCCGCCCCACAGGGTTTGCAGGACTTCGGCGACGAGTTCGGGGTCGGCGCCGCCGCAGACCACGGGAACCAGGCTGATGTCGCCCAGTACTCGTTGCAGGAAGGGCACCTCCACTTCCAGGCAATGTTCGGCAGCATGGGCTTCGGCGAGCACGCCGACCCCGCTCTTGCCGGCCAGCCGCTGTTCCCAGGCGTGGTCGACGGGCACGCGACCAAGCGGGGTTTCGTAGTAGTCGGCGCCACACAGCGCCAATCCCTGGAATCCGACCCGGTGGGACGGGCCGAGCAGGACGACGCGGGTAACGGTGCCGCGCAGTGGGGCGAAGCGGTTGAACGCCCGGGCGGCGAGGATACCGGAATAGCGATAGCCCGCATGGGGCGCCACCACGGCCTTGGGCGGCCGCGCATCCGGCGGCGCCGGAGCGGTCGCAAGCAGGGTATCCACATCCGCAGCGAGCTGGGTAGCGTCGTCCGGATAAAAGAACCCGGCGACGGCGGGGGGGCGAACGGTAGCCATGGAGGAAGGGCCTCCCTTGCCTTAGTGGTCGTCGGACGGGTGGACCGCCTGACGGGGTCATCGGTCGGAGACTGACCTTCTGGCCAATCGGAAGATCAACGAACGACAGCAGCTATGGTAGCATAAAAAGACTGACGGATTGATTGCTTGCGACGGAATCCACCCAAAGGAAGCCACGATGTCCGTTTCCCATCACCCGTCCTCCGCCCATCCCGCCCGCTGGTGGCATGCACTGGAGGGTAGTGACAAGCTGTGCTGTGATCTTTGTCCTCGCCTGTGCAAGGTGGGTCCGGGGCAGCGGGGCCTGTGCTTCGTGCGGGCCAATCAGGACGGGCGGATGGTGCTGACCACCTGGGGGCGTTCCTCGGGGTTTTGTATCGATCCCATCGAAAAGAAGCCGCTCAATCATTTTCTTCCAGGAACGCCGGTGCTGAGCTTCGGCACGGCGGGCTGCAATCTGACCTGCGCCTTCTGCCAGAACTGGGATATTTCCAAGGCCCGCGAGGTGGACCGCCTGAACAGTGTGGCCACGCCGGAGATGATCGCCGGCGCGGCCCGGCAGACCGGCTGTGCCTCGGTGGCATTCACCTATAACGATCCGGTGATCATGCTGGAATACGCCCTGGACGTGGCCGAGGCCTGCCACGCCGTCGGGGTGCGCGCGGTGGCGGTGACGGCAGGCTATGTCGAGCCCGGCGCGCGGGAGGAATTCTTCTCGGGCATGGATGCGGCCAATGTGGACCTGAAGGCCTTCACCGATGGCTTCTACCGCAAGCTGGCCACGGCCCGGCTGGAGCCGGTGCTGGATACGTTGCGGTACTTGTGTACGCGGACCCCGGTGTGGACCGAGATCACCACCCTTCTGATCCCCGGACAGAACGATAGCGACGGGGAACTGCGGGACCTGTCGGTCTTTGTGCGCGACGAGCTGGGGGCGGAAGTGCCGATACATTTCAGCGCCTTCCATCCGGACTACCGCATGCGCGACCTGCCCCGCACCCCGCCGGAGACCCTGCGCCGGGCGCGTGCCATCGCGCTGGAGGCGGGGCTGAAGCATGTGTATGTGGGCAATGTGCACGACCCGGAGGCCGACAGCACCTATTGCACCGGCTGCGGCCAGGCGGTGATCGAGCGGGACTGGTACGACCTGGGCGCCTACCGCCTGGACGACGCCGGCCGCTGCCGGGGATGCGGCACGACCCTGGCCGGAGTGTTCGACGGTCCGGCGGGGACCTGGGGCCGGAAACGGCAGCCGGTGCGGTTCGGGTGAGGGGTGTAGATGCGCAAGATCCGGGCTGCCCGTCGGGGCAGCGCCTGTCAGGGTGGCCGGTCTCTAGGATCGGGGAGGGTCTGTTATGGATGTGCCAAGGAAAACGGGATTCGTTACGGAGGCAGAGCGCCTCGAGGCCGTGCGGCGGCGGGATGTAACCGCAGATGCAGTTTTTTGGTACGGGGTGGTAACGACCGGTGTTTTCTGCCGCCCATCCTGCCCCTCTCGTCCGGCATTGGCGAAGAACATACGATTCTTCGACAGCCCGGAAGAGGCGCGGGCAGCGGGGTTCCGTCCCTGCAAAGGGTGCAAGGGCGAAGTGAAAATGTCTGGGGTTAACGGAGGCGGTTGAGGGGCTTAATACGCCCGCTCGATACAGAAATCGATGATCCCCGCCAGCGCGGCCTTGGCCGCATTGTCGGGGAAGACCTCCAGGGCTGCATGGGCGGCGGCGCCGTAGTCGCGGGCGCGGTTTACCGTGGCGGTCAGGGTGTCGTACTTGCGCATCAGCTCCATCGCCCGCGCAAGATCCGCCCCGTTCTCGTCCATTTCCTGCTCTTCCAGGCAGCGGCGCCAGAAGGCCTGCTCCTCTTCATTCCCTTGCGCAAAGGCCAGGATCACCGGCAGGGTCATCTTGCCGTCGGCGAAATCATCCCCCACGGTCTTGCCCAGTTCCTGCTGCTTGGCCGAATAGTCCAGGTAGTCGTCCACGAGCTGGAAGGCGATTCCCAGGTTCATGCCATAGGCGTCGAGCGCCTCGGCCTCTTCCGTCGGGCGGTCGGCCACCACCGCGCCGATGCGGCAGGCGGCGGCGAACAGCTGGGCGGTCTTGCCGCGAATGACTTCGAGATATTGGTCTTCCGTGGTCTCCAGGTCGTTGGCGGTGATCAACTGATGCACCTCGCCCTCGGCGATCACCGAGGAGGCGTGGGAGAGGATCCGCAGAACCTCCAGCGATCCGTCCTCGACCATCAGTTCGAAAGAACGGGAGAACAGGAAGTCGCCGACCAGCACGCTGGCCTTGTTGCCCCAGACCGCGTTGGCGCTGTCCCGCCCCCGGCGCAGCAGGCTTTCGTCCACCACGTCGTCGTGCAGCAGGGTGGCGGTGTGGATGAACTCCACGCAGGCCGCCAGGGCGCAGTGACGCTCCCCATCCTCGTAGCCGCACAGCCTGGCGGAGGCCAGGGTTAACAAGGGGCGCAAGCGCTTGCCGCCGGCGGCCACCAGGTGGCCCGCCAGCTGCGGGATCAGGGCGACGGGGCTGTGCATGCGCGCCACGATCATCTCGTTGACGCGTCCGAGGTCCGGCCCGACCACCTCGATCAAGGCATCCAGAGCGGAGGTGCCGCCTTCGGGCAACTTTTGCGGATTGACGATGTTGGCCAAGGCCTTACCTGATCCCAGAATGAAGGTGCGAGCGGACCGGCCGATCACACACGAAAAAGCAGCGCCGACTTTCGCCAGCGCACGAGCGCGGCGAGAATAGGTGCGGCGCATCCTGCCGGTCAAGCCGCACCGCCGAAGCAATCGTCCGAGGCCGCCTTTTCAGGAAACCTCGGGGCGGATACCACGGGATAATGGCAAGGGTCCCATCATGCTGGAATTGACCACGAGCGACGACCCCGTATTCTTGTCCTGGCTGATGAGCCGGTTGGCCGAGGAAGGAATCGCGGCCATGGTCTTTGACGAACACACCAGCGCGGCCCTGGCCGGCCTGCTGGGAACCGTGCGCTGCCGGGTGATGGTCGACGAAGACCATCTGGCCCGCGCCCGCCTGATTCTGCGTGAAGCCCCAGAGCCCAACCGGCCGGAAACCGGCATGTAGGACGCCAGCCGGAGGCCGCGACGATCGAGAGATGCGTAATATAAATGCAATGAAGCGGAGCCATGCCCGAGCGCGGTGCCACACCTGAGACCTCTCCCGAGCCCGAAGCCCGGCCGGAACCCGATTCCCTGCTGGGCGGGCTGGTGCGGCTGTATCAGCCCCTGGCCGGCTATCGCGCGGCCATCGATCCGGTGCTGCTGGCCGCCGCCCTGACCCCCCGCCCGGGAGAGCGGGTGCTGGACGTGGGCAGCGGCACGGGGGCGGCGCTGCTGTGCCTGGCCGCCCGCTGCCCGCAGGCCGATGTGACGGGGCTGGAGATGGAACCCACCCATGCCGCCCTGGCCAGGCGGTCCATCGCCCTGAACGGCCTGGAGTCGCGCTGCCGCATGATCCTGGGCGACCTCGGTGCTCCGCCGCCGGGTCTGGCCGCTCCCTTCGATGCGGTGATCACCAACCCGCCCTATATGCCCGGCGGCTCGCCGCCGCCCGACGCGGCCAAGGCCGGGGCGGTGATCGAAAGCCTGCCCCTGTCCGCCTGGCTGGCCTTCTCGCTGCGGCTGCTGAAGCCCAAGGGGCGGCTGGTGATGGTGCACCGGGCCGACAGACTCGACGCGTTGCTGGGCGGTCTGGCCGGCCGGGCGGGCGAAGTGGTGGTGCTGCCGCTGCATCCCCGCCCCGGCCGTCCGGCCAGCCGGGTCCTGGTACGCGCCCGCAAGGGGGTGCGCGGTCCGGCGGTCCTGTTGCCGGGCCTGATCCTGCATGAACAGGACAGCCATCGGTATGCGCCGGCGGTGGAAGCGGTGCTGCGCCATGCGGCCGCCCTTGACCTGGAGCCCCCAGGCCGGGGATAACCTATCGTCATGTTGACCAAGTTCCTCTTCACCGTGGCCGTGGTGGTCGGCGTCTGGGCCTTTTTCCGGATGCTTGCCCGCCGGGGCCAGGGGCAAACCCCCTCCCGCAACGCCGCCAAGGCAGCGGAGGATGCCGTGCGGGCACGCATGGCCAAGCGCGGTACGGCCGCGTCTCCGCGCGATGACGCGGATGCGCCGGTGGAAGACCTCGCCCGCTGCCCCAGCTGTGGTGTCTTCGTGGTGCCCGGCACCACCTGCCAATGCGGCTACCCCGTCCCCTCCAACAAGGGCTGAGAGGCCTGATCCCCGGGGTGTCGGGTAACATCGTTCAAGGGTTGGAAAATCGCCCGGACCTGCGCCGGAAGCGCGGTTGACCCGCACGGGGTCGCCCGCTAGCTTTCCCCACCCTTTCCCTGCGGCAATCCTTCCGGACCCAAAACGCATGGCCGAAAAACCGAGTTTCCAGTCCCTTATCCTGCGTCTCCAGCAGTTCTGGGCAGACAAGGGATGCGTCATCCTGCAGCCCTACGACATGGAAGTGGGCGCCGGCACCTTCCATCCCGCCACCACCCTGCGCGCGCTGGGGCCGGAACCGTGGAACGCCGCCTATGTGCAGCCCTCCCGCCGGCCCACCGACGGCCGCTATGGCGAGAACCCCAACCGCCTGCAACATTATTACCAGTTCCAGGTGATCATGAAGCCCTCGCCCCCCGATCCCCAGGCGCTGTACCTGGACTCGTTGCGCGCCCTGGGCATCGATCCGCTGCTGCACGACATCCGCTTTGTCGAAGACGACTGGGAAAGCCCGACCCTGGGTGCCTGGGGCCTGGGCTGGGAAGTCTGGTGCGACGGCATGGAAGTCACCCAGTTCACCTATTTCCAGCAGGTGGGCGGCTTCGATTGCGACCCCGTGGCCGTCGAGCTGACCTACGGCCTGGAGCGTCTGATCATGTACATCCAGGGGGTGGAGAACGTCTACGACCTGGATTACAACGGCGCGGGCGTGTCCTACGGCGACGTCTTCCTGCAGTCCGAGCGGGAATATTCCGCCCATAACTTCGAACATGCCGATACCGAGGCCCTGCTGCGCCACTTCACCGATGCGGAGAAGGAATGCCAGGCCCTGGTGGCGGCCAAGCTGCCCCTGCCGGCCTATGACCAATGCATCAAGGCCAGCCACCGCTTCAACCTGCTCGACGCCCGCGGGGTGATCTCGGTGACCGAACGCGCCGCCTATATCGCCCGGGTGCGTGCCTTGGCGAAGGCCTGCTGCGCCGCCTGGCTGGAGAGTCGGGGCCACGGTCCCGAAGGGGATCAAGCGGGCCACGGTCCCGAAGGGGATCAAGCGGGCCACGGTCCCGAAGGGGACCAAGCGGGCCACGGTCCCGAAGGCAGCACCGACGGCGGGGAGGGCTGAGGTCATGGCCAAGTTGTTCCTGGAACTGTTCTCCGAAGAGATTCCCGCCCGCATGCAGGAAAAGGCGGCCGCCGATCTGCTGCGTCTGGTGACCGACGGTCTGAAGGATGCCGGGCTGGAGTATGCCGACGCCCAGGCCCATGTGACCCCCCGCCGGCTGATGGTGGCGATCAGCGGTCTGCCCAAGGCCCAGCCCGACGTGCGCGAAGAACGGCGCGGTCCCAAGGCCGATGCGCCGGAAAAGGCCGTAGCCGGCTTCCTCGGCTCGGTTGGTCTGACCCGGGATCAGGTGGAAACCCGCGAAACCCCGAAGGGACCGTTCCTGTTCGCGGTGATCGAACACAAGGGGCGTCCCTCGGCCGAGGTGCTACCCGAGCTGGTGGCCAAGGCCATCCTGGCGCTGCCCTGGCCCAAGTCCATGCGCTGGTCGACGAACCAGGGAGCCTGGGTGCGGCCGCTGCATTCCATTATCGCCCTGTTCGACGGAACGCCGCTGGCCGGCGGCCTGAGCCTGGGCCGCACGACGGCGTCCGGGGCGGCCGTGCCGGTCACCTATGTGGCAGACCCGGCGAGCGTCCCCGACGGCGTCAAGGTGCTGGCCTTTGGTGATACCACCCGGGGTCACCGGTTTCTCGCCCCCGAGCCCTTCGCGGTGCGGGACTTCGCCGGCTACAAGGACGCCCTGCGGGCCGCCAAGGTGGTGCTGGACCGGGACGAACGACGGGCGACGATCGTCGCCGGCCTGGGTGCCCTGGCCGCCGGTGCCGGTCTGGTGGTCAAGGACGACCCCGGCCTGCTGTCCGAGGTCACCGGTCTGGTGGAATGGCCGGTGCCGCTGATGGGCCGCATCGACGACGCCTTCATGGACGTGCCGCCGGAGGTGCTGACCACCTCCATGCGCAGCCACCAGAAGTACTTCTCGCTGGAAACGGCGGATGGTGCGCTGGCGCCGCGCTTCATCGCCGTTGCCAATATCGAGACCGCCGACGACGGCGCGCGGATCATTGCCGGCAACGAACGGGTGCTGCGCGCCCGTCTGTCGGATGCCAAGTTCTTCTGGGACCAGGACCGGGCGAAGCCGCTGGCCGACCGGGTCGCCGACCTGGGCGCGCGGATCTTCCACGCCCGCCTGGGCACGGACCTGGAAAAGGTGGACCGGGTGCGGGCGCTGGCCGCCGATCTGGCCGGGGTGGTGCCCGGAGCCGACAGGGTGCTGGTGGACCGGGCGGCCCTGCTGGCCAAGGCCGATCTGGTGACCGGCATGGTCGGCGAGTTCCCAGAACTTCAGGGGCTGATGGGCCGCTATTACGCCCTGCACGACGGCGAAGACGCCGTGGTGGCCGATGCCATCCGCGACCACTACAGCCCGGTGGGGCCGACCGATGCCTGCCCGACCGCGCCGGTCAGCCTGTGCGTGGCGCTCGCCGACAAGCTCGATACCCTGATCGGCTTCTGGCTGATCGATGAAAAGCCCACCGGCTCCAAGGACCCGTTTGCCTTGCGCCGGGCGGCCCTGGGGGTGATCCGGCTGATCGTCGAGAACGGCCTGCGGCTGTCGTTGACGGATATCATGGCGGCCCATGCGGGGCGGTATAGCCTGCAAACTGCCGCTTCGGCCGAACAGGTCCTGGCCGACCTGATGGCCTTCATTGCCGACCGCCTGAAGGTGCAGCAGCGCGAGCAGGGGGTGCGCCACGATCTGATCGCAGCGATCTTCGACCGCGGCGGCGAGGACGATCTGGTGCGCCTGCTGGCCCGGGTGGCCGCGCTCAGCGACTTCGTGGGCAGCGACGCTGGGGCGAACATGATCGCCGCCTATCGCCGGGCCATGAACATCGTGCGGATCGAAGAAAAGAAGGATGGCGCGCCGGTGAGCGGGGACGTCGATCCCGCCCTGTTCGCCCAGGACGAGGAACGCACCCTGGCCGGGGCGTTGGGCGACCTGGACGGGCCGATGGCCGAGTCGCTGAAGACCGAGGATTACGCCGGGGCAATGGCCGGTCTTGCCGGCTTGCGCGGTCCGGTGGATGCATTTTTCGACAAGGTGACCGTCAACGCCGATGATGCGGCGCTGAGGGCCAACCGCCTTCGTCTGCTCTCCCGTATCGGCGGGGTCATGGGCGCAGTGGCGGACTTCTCAAAAATTGAGGGATGACGGATGACCAAGTGGGTCTACACCTTCGGGGACGGCAAGGCGGAAGGCCGGGCCGACATGCGCAACCTGCTGGGGGGCAAAGGCGCCAACCTGGCCGAGATGAGCAGCCTGGGCATCGCCGTACCGGCGGGCTTTACCATCACCACCGAAGTCTGCACCTACTTTTATGACAACGGCAAAACCTATCCGCCCGAACTGGTGGATATGGTGGCCAAGGCGCTGCTGCAGGTCGAAGAGATCATGGGCGCGCGTTTCGGCGATGCCGTGAACCCGCTGCTGGTCTCCGTGCGCTCGGGCGCGCGGGCGTCCATGCCGGGCATGATGGACACGGTGCTGAACCTGGGTTTGAACGACGTCACGGTCGAAGGGCTGATCAAGCAGTCCGGCGACCCGCGTTTCGCCTATGACAGCTATCGCCGCTTCATCCAGATGTATTCCGACGTGGTGCTGGGGGTCGACCACTACCACTTCGAAGAGATCCTGGAGAGCCACAAGGAAGACAAGGGCGTCACCCTGGATACGGAGCTGGACGCCGAAGACTGGAAGCTGATGGTCGCCCGCTACAAGGCGCGGGTGGAAGAGGAGCTGGGCGAACCGTTCCCCGAAAACCCGGAAGACCAGCTGTGGGGCGCCATCGGTGCGGTGTTCGGATCCTGGATGAACCAGCGGGCCATCACCTATCGCCGCCTGCACAACATTCCCAAGGAATGGGGCACGGCGGTCAACGTCCAGGCGATGGTGTTCGGCAACATGGGGGACGACTGCGCCACCGGCGTCTGCTTCTCCCGCGATCCGTCCACCGGCGAAGACGTTTTCTACGGCGAATACCTGGTCAACGCTCAGGGCGAGGACGTGGTGGCGGGCATCCGCACGCCGCAGCAGATCTCCATCGCCGGGCGGAAAAAGAACGCCTCCGACCTGCCGTCCATGGAAGAGACTATGCCGGACCTCTATACCGAGCTGGTCCGCACCCGGGATGCGCTGGAAGCCCATTACCGCGACATGCAGGACATGGAGTTCACCATCCAGCGCGGCAAGCTGTGGATGCTGCAGACCCGCAACGGCAAGCGCACCGCGGCGGCGGCCTTGCGCATCGCGGTGGAAATGTGCAAGGCCGGGATCCTCAGCCAGGAAGAGGCCGTTGGCCGGGTGGAGCCGGAAGCGCTGGATCAACTGCTTCATCCCATGCTCGACCCCGATGCGGAAAAGACCATCCTGACCAAAGGCCTGCCGGCGTCTCCCGGCGCTGCGTCGGGCAAGGTGGTGTTCTCCGCCGAAGTGGCCGAGGACTGGGTACAGAACGGCGAGAAGGTGGTGCTGGTCCGTATCGAGACCTCGCCGGAAGATATCGGCGGCATGCATGTGTCCCAGGGGATCCTCACCACCCGGGGCGGCATGACCAGCCACGCCGCCGTGGTGGCGCGCGGCATGGGCACGCCCTGCGTTGCCGGTGCCGGCGAGATCCGCGTGGACTATAAGGCCCGCACGTTCTCGGTCGCCGGCCAGCTGGTCAAGGAAGGCGATCTGATCACCCTGGACGGAGCCACCGGCGACGTGATGCTGGGCGCGGTGCCCACCATCCAGCCGGAGCTGACCGGGGACTTCGCCGCCCTGATGGAATGGGCCGACGCCATCCGCACCATGAAGGTGCGGACCAACGCCGAAACCCCGGAAGACGCCGACACGGCGCGCCAGTTCGGCTGCGAAGGTATCGGCCTGTGCCGCACCGAGCATATGTTCTTCGATCCCAAGCGCATCATCCACATGCGCTCGATGATCCTGGCCGGGGACGAAGCGGGGCGGCGCAAGGCGCTGGAACACCTGCTGCCCTATCAGCGGGAGGACTTCACGGCCCTGTTCCGCATCATGAGCGGGCTGCCGGTGACCATCCGCCTGCTGGATCCGCCGCTGCACGAGTTCCTGCCCCACACCGACGAGGAAATCGCCGAGGTGGCCAAGGCCGCCGGGGTGGAGGACGGCATGGTGCGCCACCGCGCCAGCCTGTTGCAGGAAAGCAACCCGATGCTCGGTCACCGGGGCTGCCGCCTGGGGGTCAGCTATCCGGAAATCTACGAGATGCAGGCCCGCGCCATTTTCGAAGCCGCCCTGGTGGTGGCCGGGGAAACCGGTGCTCCGCCGCTGCCCGAAATCATGATCCCGCTGGTCGGCACCCGTCGCGAGCTGGATCTGATGAAGGACGTGGTGGATACCGCCGCCCGCAAGGTCTTCGGTGCGGCCGGCACGTCGGTGGACTATACCGTCGGCACCATGATCGAACTGCCGCGCGCAGCGCTGCAGGCCGGCATCATTGCCGAAACGGCGGAGTTCTTCAGCTTCGGTACCAACGACCTGACCCAGACCACGCTGGGGCTGTCCCGCGACGACTCCGGGCCGTTCCTGGAGGTCTATCAGGCCAAGGGGATCTATGAACGCGATCCCTTCGCCAGCCTGGACGTGGACGGGGTCGGCGAACTGGTGAAGCTGGCCGCCGAGCGCGGCCGCGCCACCCGGGCCGGCATCAAGCTGGGCATCTGCGGTGAACACGGCGGCGATCCCTCGTCGATCCACTTCTGCCAGTCGGTGGGGCTGGATTACGTGTCCTGCTCGCCCTATCGCGTGCCCATCGCCCGTCTGGCGGCCGCTCAGGCCGCGATCGCCGCATCGAAGCAGGGCTGAGGCGACGTGGTGGCAAACAGTCCGCGAGGGCAGGGCGGCGGCGGTGTTGGCGCCACCCTGTCCGGGGTGGAGCGGCTGGCGGCGATCCGGGCCGGCGGCAAGGCCGGTCTGGCGCGCGCTCTGGCCGGGCTGGAAGCCGACCCGGACGGCAACGCGGCGGTCGGCCTGCTGTCGGCCGCCTATGCCTCGCCGCGTGCCCATGTGGTGGGCATCACCGGCCCGCCGGGGGTGGGCAAGTCCACCCTGATCCGCGGGCTGATAGCCGGCTGGCGCAGCCAGGGGCGGACGGTGGGGGTGATCGCCGTGGATCCCTCCAGCAGCCGTACCGGCGGCGCCCTGCTGGGCGACCGCACCCGGCTGTCCACCGATCCGGAAGACAGGGGCCTGTTCGTGCGCTCCATGGCCGCGCGGGATCACCTTGGAGGGCTGGCGGCGCTGACGGTGTCGGCGATGGTGCTGATGCGGGCCCTGTTCGACGTGGTGTTGATCGAAACCGTCGGGGTGGGGCAGTCGGAAACGGAAGTGGTGCGGGTCGCCGATACGGTGATCTTCTGCGTTCAGCCCGGTTCCGGCGACAGCTTGCAGTTCATGAAGGCCGGTATCGCCGAGATCCCCCATCTGGTGGTGGTGACCAAGGCGGATATGGACAAGGAAGCCCGCCGTGCCCGGGCCGATGTGGAAGGCGCCCTGTCGCTGGCCGAAACCGGCGAGGATCCCTGGCAGCCGCCGGTTCTAATGGTCAGTGCCCGTAGCGGCGCCGGGCTGGACGAACTCATCGGGACCGTGGACCACCACGCCGTCTGGCTGGCCGGCAACGGCCTGCTGACCCCCGCCCGCGATGCCCAGGCCGAAGCCTGGCTGGAAGCGTTCGTGCGGGAACGCTGGGGCCGCGAAGGGGTGCGCAAGGCCGGGGAGGGCCTGCGGCTGGCCTCCGGCGAGAGCCCGTTCACCCGTCTGGCCGCGCTTGGGAAAGGGTTGGGCTGAGCACCGATCCCGGGGAAGCAGAGACTCTCCGAACGCCGCCCGATATCGCCGGGCGGCGTTTTTGTTTGCGAGGGGCCTGGGGGCGGTTGTCTTTTTGCGACAAAAAAATATTGTTAGACGATAATGTTTTGGCTACGCTCCTCGACATCAAAGGAGGATCCTGCCATGTCCGAACGTGCTGAATTCCAAGAAGCGGGGGCGATCCCGGTGGACGATCCATCGCCGCAGGGCCGGGGGGCGGTCATGCTGCGCCGACGGAGTCGGGTGCTGGCCCGGATGTGTCTTGTTCTGGCGGCCGGCTTGCCGGTGCTTTTGGTGATGCATTGGCTGGAAGGGGGGATCGGTGGCCTGGCGGAGCGCCTGACCGGCCCCCTGGAAGGTGCAGAATTCCGGCCGGATCCGGCGGCCTTTCAGCTCGCCCTGGCGGTGGCTCTGGCCATGTTGCCGATGGGGGCCGTGGGGATGGCGCTGCTGGCCGGGCGGCGTTGCTTCCTGGCTTTCGCGGACGGGGGCTGGTTTACCGAAGCGCCGGCCAAGGCGTTGCAGGCCTGTGGCCGCTGGAGCTTCATCGCTGCAGGGCTGGGGCTGGTGATGCCCACGGTGCTGACGCTGGTGCTGACCCTGCATGCCGCACCGGGGGGCCGTATTCTGTCGATAACGCTGTCCAGTGAGACCTTGCTCGGTGCCCTGGCCGGCGGAATGCTGTGGTTGCTGGGGGATGTGCAGCGCCGTGCGGCGCGGCTGGCGTCCGATCACGCGCAGATCATCTGATGCCGATCATCGTTCGCCTGGATGTGATGCTGGCGCGGCGCAAGGTGCGGTCCAAGGACCTCGCCGCCCGGGTCGGCATCACCGAAGCCAATCTGTCGCTGCTGAAGCAAGGGCGGGTGAAAGGGGTCCGCTTCGAGACCCTGGCCGCCATCTGCGCCGCCTTAGAGTGCCAGCCCGGCGACGTGCTGGAGTATGTGCCCGACGAGGAGGACCCGGCCCCATAACGCCGGGCGCTTGACCGGTCTTCTTTCACGGAGCGGGCCGGATCACCGGGGTCGTTTTTGACCTGTTGGTGATCCGGGGTGCTTCAGATATCCAGTTCTTCGACGAACTTGGCGTGTTCCTGGATGAAGCGGAAGCGCAGTTCGGGCTTGCGGCCCATCAGGTCTTCGACCAGACGGGCGGTATCCTTGGCGTCTTCCCGATCCTCTTCCGTGCGGCCGGCGGGGATGGTCACGCGCAGCAGCTGGCGGGTGGCATAGGCCATGGTGGTTTCGCGCAGCTGGGCCGGGGGCATTTCGCCCAGACCCTTGAAGCGGCTGACCTCGATCTTGCCCTTGCCCTTGAACGCCGAGGTCATCAGCGAGTCCTTGTGGGCGTCGTCGCGGGCGTAGATCGACGTGCCCCCCTGGGTCAGCCGGTACAGGGGCGGCATGGCCAGGTACAGATGGCCGCGCGACACCAGTTCGGGCATTTCGCGGAAGAAGAAGGTCATCAGCAGGCTGGCGATATGGGCGCCGTCAACGTCGGCGTCCGTCATGATGATCACCCGCTCGTAGCGCAGCCGCTCCAGGTCGAAGGCCCCCCGGGTACCGCAGCCCAGGGCTTCCACCAGGTCGCTGAGTTCCTGGTTGCCCCGCAGCTTGTCCACCGACGCGCTGGCCACGTTCAGGATCTTGCCGCGCAGAGGCAGCACCGCCTGGGTTTCCCGGTCCCGGGCCTGCTTGGCCGAACCGCCGGCGCTGTCGCCTTCCACCAGGAAGATCTCGGTGCCTTGCTGGGCGGAGCGGGTGCAGTCGGCGAGCTTGCCGGGCAGGCGCAGCTTCTTGGTCGCCGACTTGCGGCCCAGTTCCTTCTGCTGCTTCTTGCGCTGGCGTTCTTCCGCCCGCTCGACCGTATGGGCCAGCAGTTTGTTGGCGGCATCCGGGGCGGCGGTCAGCCAGTGATCGAACATGTCCCGCAGGGCCGTTTCCACCAGCCGGGTGGCTTCGCTGCTCGCCAGCTTTTCCTTGGTCTGGCCCTGGAACTGGGGTTCGCGGATGAACAGCGACAGCATCACCGCCGCCGTGCCCACCACATCGTCGCCGGTCAGGTTGGCGGCCTTGCGGTTGCCCACCAGATCCCCATAAGCCCGCAGTCCCTTGGTCAGGGCATTGCGCAGGCCGGTTTCATGGGTGCCGCCTTCGGGCGTCGGGACGGTGTTGACGTAGGAACTGAAGAACCCTTCCTCTTCCTCCGGCCAGCACAGCGCCCATTCCACACTGCCCATATCGTCGGCCAGATTGGCCTTGCCGGCGAAGGTGCGGCCCCCCACCAGGGCGTTGGTGCCCATGGCGGCGGACAGGAAATCCTCCAGGCCGTTGGGGAAGTGGAACACTTCTTCCGGCGGGATCGGATCGTCGTCGCGCAGCAGGGCGGGCGCGCAGCTCCAGCGGATGCGCACGCCCCGGAACAGATAGGCCTTCGACCGCGCCATGCGGTGCAGGGTGGCGGGCTTGAAGCGGGCCTTTTCGCCGAAGATCTGGGCATCGGGGTGGAAGATCACCGTGGTGCCCCGGCGATTGGGGGCCGCGCCCACCTTGGCCAGCGGCGCCAGCGGCGCCCCACGGGAATAGTCCTGTGCCCATAGTGTCCTGTCGCGGGCCACTTCCACCCGCAACTGGTCCGACAGCGCATTGACCACCGAGATCCCCACACCGTGCAGGCCGCCCGAGACCTTATAGGCATCGCCGCCGAACTTGCCGCCCGAATGCAGGGTGGTCAGGATCACTTCCAGGGCGCTTTTGTCGGGAAAGCGGGGATGGGGATCGACGGGGATGCCGCGCCCGTTATCGCGCACGGTTACCGACCCGTCTTCGGACAGGATCAGGTCGATCACTTCCGCGTGGCCGGCCACCGCCTCGTCCATGGCGTTGTCCAGCACCTCGGCGACCAGATGGTGCAGGGCGCGATCATCGGTGCCGCCGATATACATACCGGGGCGACGCCGGACAGGCTCCAGGCCCTCCAGCACTTCGATGTCTTGAGCGGTATAGCCGCGCGCCGAGTCGGCCGCTGCTTCGGATTGGAAGAGATCTGACATGGCGCCAATATAGGGAAAGCCGGCCGATGGGATCAAACGAATCCTATGGGTCACCCAATTCCCCGCCCCCAAGATCTTGGGGCACCCGTTTCCCCTTAAGGAGCATATCCTGATGAGCGAACCCTCTCCCTCCGGCGCGCCCGGTGCCGCCGTGGAAACCCCGCGTGGCCATGTGTCGATTCGCACCGTTGCCATGCCGGCTGATACCAACCCGGCGGGGGATATTTTCGGCGGCTGGCTGATGGCCCAGATGGATCTGGCCGGGGGCACACATGCCATGAAAATCGCAGACGGCCGGGTCGCCACCGTGGCCGTCACCGGCTTCACCTTCCACCAGCCCGTCCATGTGGGAGACGAGCTAACCTGTTATACCCGCTTGGTGAAATTGGGCCGGACCAGCCTGACCATCGATGTGTCCGCCTGGGTCTGCCGGCGCTTCGGCACCGAGACGCTGAAAGTGACCGAAGGGGTTTTCGTCTTCGTGGCCCTGGACGGCGATGCCAAGCCCCGGGTGCTGCCTCCCTCGGCGGCGGTCCACCTGGGCGATGTCGGCGGATGACCGGGGGGTGGAGGAATTCGCTACTTGTCTCAAAGGGTTAGGCGGAAGGTTTGCGGGGCGGAAAAAAATATGGTTCTTTTCCGCCGGGTGATGGAGAGGCACCGGGACGTCGGTCCCCGGCCCGAGGGCGGGCGGGATCCGATACCATCCATCAGGGACAGCGTGCCGCGCACTTCCACAGACACAGGTGTTTCGATGATTCGTGGACTTTTCGTTCTCGCAGCGTTGGTACTGCTTCCCCTTGTTCCGGCCCGCGCCGCGACGTGCGATACGGTTGGTGTGTATGGCGTGATCACGCTGGTCGTCTGCCCTGGCGCCAAGGACGATGCGACCTTGAAGGAGGCCGGTGTGGCCGCCTGTGAACCCGTCCAGAAGCGGGGCGTGTGCAACGCCTGGATCTGGAGCCGCGACGACCGGGCCGCCCGGACCCTGCCCATGTCCAAGTCCCAGCTGGAATCGGTGACCGCGCTGTGGATCCATAAGCAGGAAACCCTGAAGGTCTGCTCCCGCGACGGCTGCTACGCCGGCCAGAAGAAGTAGAACGCCTTCAGACGCGGCGCCATTCTCCGTGACCGGGGAAACGGCGCCGGTTACGACGGCCGCAGAACGGTGACGTGCGGATATCCCTCCGTCACCGCATCCGGCGTCAGGGGCAGGCGGATCATCTCGCCGCGCTGCCACAGGGACAGCTGATCCAGCGCCGTGTCGCTTGAAAGCCAGCCGTCCTGACCGGTCATCAGCAGAAACCAGTTGGCATCCGGATCCGCCATGTCCGAGATATGGCGGGCCTGGGCGCCATAGCGCACGCTGTGGATGCCTTCGACAGGGCCGTGGGCGGCTTTCATCACCGTTTCCCGGCTGCCCGGCCAGGCGACGTCCGCCAGCCGATAGGCCCCGCCCAGCACGGGTACGCGGGCCAGGGGGTGTTCCAGCCGCAGCCGGTGCACCGTGCCCCAGGTGCCGTGGTCTTCCACCAGATCCGACGCCGTCTTCAGCGCCGCCGGCAGCAGGGCGGCCAGCACGGGGTCCGGAAGCGCCTCGACCCGGCGCAGCAGGGCCGCGGGGAGCAGGCTCGGCGGCAGGGTGGCGGCGAATCGGCCCTCGGCCGCGCCGGCGGCGGTCAGGGGCTCGATCAGGGCGGCGATCAGCCCTTCCATGGCCAGGGCGCCGGCCGAATCCCGTGTATAGCGGCCGTTCCAATCGCGGATCAGCGGCCCGGCGGCCCCCCCGGCCTCTGCCGCGAAGACATCCGGCACCCGGTCCGTCAGGGCATCGCGCAAGGCCAGGGTGCCCGGCGCCAGCACGTCCTGCTGCAGGCGCTTCAGGTCTTCGAGTTCCAGCGCATCGGTCGCACCGGTCAGGGCGGCCAGTCGGATCATGCGATCGGGGGCGGAGAAGAAATAACTGATGGGGAAGGGCGTCTCGCCGGGGGGATTGTTGGCCGAAAGCACCACGCCGTCGGGCGGGTCCACGATCCCGGGCAGATCGAGGGTTCCGGCAGGGTCGGCCCAGGCGGCGTCGGCCGCAGCCGGAGAGCTGATCAGATCCGTCGGCTGGCCGGCTGGCCGGCGGGGCAGGCGGCCGGCGGCGACCAACCCCACGTGTCCGTCCGCATCGGCCCAGACCATGTTCTGCGGCGAGACCCCGAATCCGGCCAGCGCCTGTCGGAAGGCCGCGCCGTCGGGCGCGCGGGCGGCGGCGAGCAGGGCCGAGATCTCGTCGGTCGGCTGATGCCCCATCCAGCGCAAGGCCAGGGGCGTCCCGGCGGGTGCGGGCACCAGGGCGCGGTCGCTGATCACCGGCCCTTGATCACTGATCCGGATGGTGACGCTGTCATCTATCCAGCCCCGCACGGCGATCCGCTCTTCCCGGACGGTCCAGCGGGCCGGGTCCTCGATGCTGATATCCACCAGGTCGCTGGCCGCACCACGCATGTTGGTGCCGCCCCAGGCGATATGGCGGGTGCGGCCCAGGGCGAAGACCGGCAGGCCGGCGGGCATCAGCCCCACCACTTCCAGCGTCGGTGTGCGCACTCCGGCCATCACCCAGATGTTGGGGACCGAGACGCCCAGATGGGGATCGCTGGCGATCAGGGCGCCACCGGTGGCGCTGCGCCGGGCGGCGACTGCGACGCTGTTGGATCCTGTCTTGGCATGGGCGTTCAGCAACTGTCCCAGGGCCTGGCGCGCCGCGGCCGGTGCATCGGGACGCGGGACGCGGGGCGCGGCACTGGCCGGGGCCGTGGTGCCGGCCTCCAGGGTTTCGGCCAGCAGCATCGGCCAGTCGGGGGAGCCCCGGTGGGGCAGCAGGTCGAACCAGGCCAGCCAGTTCACGTCCGTCCCGCCCAGACGGCCGATGGCCAGCACATCGGCGACGGTCCAGGGCTCGCGCTCCAGAGCCAGGGTGGCGAATTCGTGGGGCAGGGGATCGGCGGTGGCCAGCACATGATTGATGCCGTCAACGAACCGCGCGACCCAGGTGCGGGTGGCCGGTGGCATGGCGGTTTCGATGGCCGGGGCGGCTGCGGCGAAATCCAGGGTGCGCAGGGCCGCATCGATATCCGTGGTGAAGGGGCCGGCCATCTCGGAAATCCGCCCCCGGGCCACCCGCCGGGCGATTTCCATCTGCCCCAGGCGCAAGTGCGCCTGCACCACCCCCAGGGCGAAGGCGGCGTCCGCATCGCTGGTGGCCTCGACGAAGGGTACCTGATGGGCGTTCCAGCGGATGGTCACCGGGGCCTCCAGCCCCGGCCCGGAGGCCGGAAGCATGGCCAGCCGCTGTTCCAGGGTCACCGGCGCCGGCAGGGGGGTGAGCAGACTGCAGCCGGCCAGAAGGGGAAGCAGCAGCACCAGGGCGGCCGTCGACAGGACCCGAAGGCCCCCCTGGTGCTGCAAGGGAAAGCGGCGCATGGCGGCGGGATCCTGGGAGTGTTGGAGACGGGAGCGGGCAGGCAGCAGGGAGATACCGGCTAGATGGGCGGTGCCCGGTTGCGGTGCAAGGTGACGGAGCTTGGGGGACGGGTGGCGAGGGAGCGCCCGCCCGTGCTAAGCAACAGGCTTCCCGCCGCTGACCGGAGCCCCCTGCCATGACCGAGACCCCTTGCCCCCTGAACGCCCAGGTTACCGGATCGGGCCGGCCGATGGTGGTGCTGCACGGCCTGTTCGGCGCCGCGCGGAACTGGTCCGGGGTGGCGCGGCGGCTGGGCGAGCAGTGGCAGGTCCATGCCCTGGACCTGCGCAACCACGGCGAATCGCCCTGGCGGGACAGCATGGACTACCGGGCCATGGCGGCGGACGTGGTCGCCTATATGGATGCGCAGGGGCTGGGAACGCCGGTGCTGATCGGCCACAGCATGGGCGGCAAGGTGGCGATGACCGCGGCGCTGGAGCACGGAAACCGCTTCAGTGCCCTGGTGGTCGCCGATATCGCCCCCGTGGCCTATCGGTCCACCCTGTCCAGCTTTGTCGAAGCGATGCTGGCCGTGCCGCTGGACCAGCTGGACCGCCGCTCCCAGGCCGAGCCCCACTTGCGGGAGGTGGTGAAGGATCCCGGCGTGCGGCAGTTCCTGTTGCAGAACCTGACGCAGGATGCCGGTGGACCCTTGCGCTGGCGGATCAATCTGGAGGTTCTGAAGGCCGAGATGGGCAGCGTCATCGGATTTCCCGCGCTGCCGGACGGGACCCGGTTCGAAGGCCCCACCCTGTTCGTGCGCGGCGAGCTGTCCGATTACGTGCGCGACTCCCACCGCCCGACCATCGACCGGCTGTTCCCCAATGCCGTGATGGCGGCGATCAAGGGCTCCGGCCACTGGGTGCATGCGGAAAAGCCCGACGCGTTCATCGAAACGGTGCAAGGGTTCCTGGCGCGGGTCGAGGGTTAGTCGCTTCCGGCAGTCTCCGGCACCGTTCCCCCAGGCGTCTCCGACACCATTGTCCCAGGCGTCTCCGACACCATTGTCCCAGGCGTCTCCGACACCATCGCCCGATAGGCATGCCAGGTGGCATGGCCGATCAGTGGCAGGGTGACCAGCAGGCCGATATAGCCGGTAGCCAGGCCACCGCCGATGAACAGCACGATCAGCGCGGCCCAGATCGCCATGGGGCGGCGGTTGGCGAGCACGGCGCGGAAGCTGACGGCGCCGGCGCGGAAGATGTCTTCGCGCTTGTCCAGCATCAGCGGCAGGGAGACGACACCGAAAACGAAGGCGACGGCGGCGAACAGGAAGCCCACCGCCGTGCCCACCAGCAGAAAGGCGAAACCGTCCCAGCTGGTCAGGGCGTGGGTGACCATGTTGGTCCAGTTGATGCTGGTATAGGGGAAGGTCAGGGCGAAGATCAGCACGGCGATCCGGACCCAGATCATCAGGAAGATCATCAGCACCAGACCGGCGGTCAGGATGTGGAAGCTGTTGCGGCGAAAGGCCGTCAGGGCGCGCCACAGGCTGGCTTTCTCGCCGGCTTGCAGGGCGCGGCTGATCTCGCACAGGCCGATCCCCAGGATCGGGCCGACCAGCAGGAAGCCGCCGATCATCGGCGACACCAGATACAGCATGTCCACCAGATACAGCCCAACGGTCATGCAGAAGCCGGCAATGACGAAGATCAGGCCATAGATCACGCTGGCCGGACCGGACTTGCGGTAATCGCTCCAGCCATGGGCCAGCCAGTCGAAACACTCCCGGCTGCTGATCCGGTGGATGATATAGCGCGGCAGGGCGGGCGCGGCCGCGTCAGGGACGGGCGGAGGTGAGGATATCTTCCGGTCGGAAGCCTGATGATCTGTCATGGCGGGCCTCGTCCATCTGGCCGGTCCGTCTGCGGGACGGCCGGCGGGGAATGTGGGCGAGGACAAGCCTGGATCAAAAGTCTAACCGGCGCCCACCAAACGGATGTGGGCATGCCGGGGCGGATCGGCAAAGGGGGGGAGAACTCAGTCGACCTTGCGCAGGCGATGGTTGGCGGGGCAATAGGCGGCGCCCCGGTCGGTCCACAGCACCGGGGTGGTGACGTCGTCGTCGAAGAAGCCCTTGCCGGTCTTTTCGCAGGTGCAGTTCAGGATGGCGCAGGCCATCGACAGGTCGGGCGCAGGCACATTGGCCGGCGTTGGCGTGGCAGCCACCGGATCGGGATCACCGCCGCAGGCTGCGGGCAGAACACCCAGAGCCACGGCCAGGGTCACGGCCGCCAGCCGTCCTTTGATGATCCGGGAAACTGCGCCTGAGGCCATGGTCCGCGTCCTTCCTTGCTGCGATTACCGAAACCGGTTCTACAGCAAAAACCGCGCGGCCGGTATCCGGTCGCGCGGATTGATGCAAGACGATGGTTCTGTCCGTTTGGCGGTGGGGGCCTGCTCAGGCCGCCAGGAACGCGGATGCGGGGATGATCAGGGGGCCGGCGGACCGGCGAACCCGGGCCGGCAGCACCAGATCCCGCCGAGGCAGGATCAAGCCGCCGGCCTTCTCCTGGACCGCTCGGGTGGAAAGGGGCAGGGCCTGGACCCGCTCAGCCTGTTCGTCGGGCATGACGATGCCGAACTCGGCGGCGGGCCGGAAGCCGAACCGCCGGTAATAGGCGGGTGCACCCACCAGCAGGATCATGTCGTGACCGGCGTTGGTGGCCTCGTTGATCGCCTGCTGCATCAGATGGGCACCGATGCCGCCAACCTGGAGCATGGGGTCCACGGCGATGGGGCCGAGCAGCACCACGTCCAGCGGGCAGTTGGCAAGCGCAATCGGCCAATGCCGCACGGTACCGGCAAGGCTGCCGTCGCGAAAGGCGGTGAAGCACAGGTGGGGCAGGGGGGCCACCCCGTCCCGGTACCGATAGGACGTCTTGACCGTCCGGCCGGGGCCGAAGGCCCGGTCCAGCAGGGTTTCGATAGCCGGCTCAAGACCCGGCAATTCATGCTTGATCGTGATCATTGTCTGGCGGGTTCCCGAAAGAGTCATTCAACGGCAGGGCTGCCTTCCGCGTCATCGGCGGCGCCGGCCTTTTGGGAACCTTCGACCGGACAGAGCTTTATAGCCGGCCGGTATGGGTGACCCGTTGATCAGGCGGCGACACATTCCCGCGCCTGGGCGCGGGAGACCTGTCGTCGTCGTCGCTGGGTCTGCAACCGGATCATGGATGCGCTGCTCTTTCCGTCTCAGCGTTTTTTCTGCCGAAGGCGGTTTCTACGCGCAGTTGGCCGGCGGGTCAAGAAATCCATACCCCGTCGCGCCTCGCTCCGCATCATCGGCCACCCTATATGGTTTTGAGGCAACACTGATCGAAAGACTCGGACATGGCCTTTCCTTCCGCTTCCCGCCGCACCCCTCCGTTTACCTCGCCCATGGCCAGCGCCGCGCTTGCCCTGGCCCTGCTGGCCGTGGGCATCGGCGCCCCCGCCTGCGCCCCCCGGGCGGAAGAGGTGAATGGTCTGGAGGTGGATAGCGCCCAGGCCCGTTTCCGGGTCGAGGTCCTGGCCGAGGGGCTGGAGAACCCCTGGGGTCTGGCCTTTCTGCCCGACGGCCGTCTGCTGATCACCGAGCGCCCGGGGCGGCTGCGCATTTTTGCCGACGGCCGGCTGGACCCCCGGCCGGTGGATGGCCTGCCGCCGGTAACGGCCCAAGGTCAGGGCGGGTTGCTGGATGTGGCAGCCGGCCCGGAAGGGCAGTGGCTCTACCTCTCGCATTCCGTTTCGGGGGAGGGGGGCACCACCACCCGCATCTCCCGCGGCCGGCTGGACGGCCAGGGGCTGACGGCGGTGGAAACCCTGTTCGAGGCTTTGCCGCGCGGCCGCACCTCCCGCCATTATGGCTCGCGGCTGGCGTTCGGGCCGGATGGCATGCTGTATTTTTCCGTCGGCGACCGCGGCGAACGGCAGCGCGCCCAGGATCTGGGGAATGCGGGCGGCAAGATCCACCGAATTCACCCCGACGGCTCGGTTCCGACGGACAATCCCTTCGTGAACACCGCCGGCGCCCTGCCGACGGTCTGGTCCTATGGCCACCGCAACCCTCAGGGTTTGGTGTGGGACCCGGCGACGGAGCGGCTGTGGGCACATGAACACGGCCCCCGGGGCGGCGACGAGGTCAATCTGATCGAAAAGGGCGTGAACTATGGCTGGCCGGTGATCACCTACGGACGGGAGTATTCGGGCGGCATCGTCGGCGAGGGACTGACCGAGCAGGCGGGCATGGCCCAGCCGGAGATCTACTGGGTGCCCTCCATCGCCCCGTCGGGCCTGACGCTGTATGACGGTGCGGCCTTTCCGGACTGGCGGGGAGACTTATTCGTCGGCGCCCTGGCCTTGACCCACCTGCGGCGTCTGGAACTGGCCCCGCCCGGGGCGGCGGGACCGTCGGTGGTGGCACAGGAAGTGCTGCTGGAAGACACCTTGGGCCGGATCCGGGCCATGACCACGGGGCCGGACGGCATGCTATACCTCATAACGGATGCCGATGACGGCCTGCTGGTGAGGCTGTCGCCAGTGTAATTGCCCCACCAAAACGCTTAGTTCCCCTGTGGTACTTTCCGGCCAGCCGGGGTACTCTACCGGGGTTGGCAGAGGCCGGGGTGCAGGGGGCATGGAGCAGACGGAGTGGTCCGAAGCGGAAAGGGACGCACGGCGACAATCCGGTGCCGTGCCAGCCGATGCGACTCCGGCTGCGGATCCAGCCTCTCCCATAGCCTCTTCTCAGCAGCCTCCGGCTTTCTGGACGGTCATGTCCGAACACGCGGACCGCTTACGCGCCGCGCGCCTGGATGAAGCGCCGCTGAACCCGGAAACGCCGCCGGCTCATTCTGCCGACAGTCTGGCTACCGACTGCATGGAAGGGGTGGTCGATCCCCTGGTCACCTCTGCGGGTGAGCTGTCCAGTCTGGCGCAACGGGAACAGCGCTATGCGCTGGCCATGCTCGGGGCCAACGACGGCCTGTGGGACTGGAATATCGATACCGACGAGGTCTACATCTCTCCCCGGGCCGGCGAGATCCTGAACATCCGTCCCGAGGAACTGGCCCGCACCTCTTGGGCGTTGCTGTCCTATATCCATCCCGACGACCTGCCCGAGTTCCGCCGCAAGATCGTCGATCACATCAAGGGCAAAAGCCCCTCGTTCGAGGTGGAATACCGCATCGAGGATCAGGACGGCCGCACCCATTGGGTGCTCCATCGCGGTCTGGCGCTCCGCGACGAGAACGGGTGGGCCCGGCGTATGGCAGGCTCCCTCAGCGACATCACCCGCCGCAAGCAGGGCGAACTTGTGCTGATGGAGGCCAAGAACCAGGCTGAGAGCGCCGCCCGGGCCAAGTCCGACTTCCTCGCCCATATGAGTCACGAACTGCGCACACCGCTGAACGCCATCATCGGCTTTGCCGACATGATGCGCGAACAGGTGTTCGGCCCCATGCCCGATGATCACTACACGGAATACGTTCAGAACATCGTTAAATCCGGCGAGCATCTTCTGTCGCTGATCAATGACGTGCTGGATACCGCCAAGATCGAAGCCGGCAAGTTCGAACTGGACGACGGGGTGGTGAACCTGCTGGTGCTGATCCGCGAGGTCACCGGCCTTATCCGCCCCCGGGCCGAGCGCCAGGGGATCGTGCTGCGCGACGACCTGCCTCCCTTCCTGCCCAACATTCGCGGTGATGAACGACGCCTGCGCCAGGTGCTGCTGAACCTGCTGAGCAATGCGGTGAAGTTCAGCCTGCCCGGCGGTCTGATCACCGTCGAAGTGATCGTGGACGGCCCAAACGGCCTGATCATCCGCCTGCGGGACCGGGGGGTGGGCATGAACCCCGAAGACATCCCCCGGGTGCTGGAGACCTTCGGGCAGGTCAACAACCAGATCGCCCGCTCGCAGGAGGGCACAGGCCTCGGCCTGCCCCTCAGCCGCGCGCTGATCGAGCTGCACGGCGGCCGCCTGCGCCTGGACAGCGCTCTGGGGGAAGGAACGACCGTGACCGTCTTCCTGCCCCCGGACCGGGTCATCATCGCCTGATCGGGCGGGATCGCTACTCGGCCGCAGCGCTGTCCTTTTCCTCGACGCCGTCTGTTCCACCCCCATTGAGCACCGCAGAGATCCGTTCCGCCGCATCGCCGATGCTGGTGCAGCGCTTCAGCAGCACCAGTTCTGTGGTGTCGGCCAGATCCGCCCGCTGCTCCGCCGTCAGGTCCAGGCTTGTCAGCACGACAATGGAGCGTGGATGGGTCAGGGCCTCGCGGGCGCGGCGGATCAGTTCGAAGCCGTCGATGCTGGGCAGCAGCAGGTCCACCACCATCACGTCGGGCCGCACGTGGCCCATGGCGTCCATGGCTTCCTCGGCACTGGAGGCCGTGACCACCGACGCTCCGGCCCGGCCCAGGTGACGGGCCAGCAAGCCCCGGGTGTGGGGATCGTCCTCGACGATCAGCACGTCCAGGGGACGCACTATTCCCGCAGCCTCGCCCACCCGCTCGGCCAGAGTCTGGAAGGGGGTGGCGGCCGGCACCACGCAGACCACGGCTTCGGCCAAGGCGCGATAATGGTGGTCGCTGGCGACGATGATCCGGACCCCCTGATCGGCGCAATGGCGCAGCAGACCGGATAGCGCGGTCCGCGCTTCCTTGCCCGACTGGCCGCCGGTGAGGATGACCACGGCGTCGTAGTCATTGGAAGTCAGGGCGGTGGACAGGCCGCCGATGCATTCGAACACCGATCCATGGCTGAACAGGGCCGCGGCCTGATTGGCGGTGGCGGTGTCCCGGGCCGAGGAGCCGAGCACCAGGAAGGCCACGGTCCCGTCGCAGACGATGGGCTCGGTCTGGCACAGGACCGGCAGGTCCATGGTGAAGACGGTGCCGTCGCCGGGGTGACTGTCGGCGGTGATGGTGCCGCCCATCAGCTCGCAGAAGCCCCGGGTGATGGCCAGCCCCAGGCCAGTGCCGCCGTACTTTTCTGCCACCGTGTTGTCGCCCTGGCGATAGGCCTGGAACAGCAGGGCCATCTGTTCGGGCGTCATGCCGATGCCGGTGTCGCGCACGGTCAGGCGCAGCCGATGATCGTCCGTCCCTGGGGCGAAGTGGATGGTGACCGTGCCGTTCTCGGCGAACTTGGCGGCATTGCCGGCCAGATTGATCAGCATCTGGCGCAGCTTTGTGCAGTCCACCAGCAGGGTGGCGTTGTCGGTATCGTCGATGATGTCCAGGCCGTTGCCGTTTGCTTCCGCCAGGGGCTGGATGATCGGGCGGACATCCTCGATCACCTCTGCGACCGTAACGCGGCCCGGGGACAGCTCCATGTGGCCACTTTCGATCTTGGCCATATCCAGGATGTTGTTGATCAGCTCCAGCAGATGGCGGCCGGCGCTGGTGATATGGTCCAGATCCTCGCGCACGGTTTCCGGCGGCAGGCGGTCGCCGATGGCGGTCAGCAGTTCGGAATAGCCGATGATGGCGTTCAGCGGCGTGCGCAGTTCGTGGCTCATATGCGAGACGAAGGCGGTTTTGGTGGCGCTGGCCTGCTCGGCAGACCGCTTTTCCGTTTCCGCCCGGGCCTGACCTTCCAGGGCCTCGACCAGGGCCGTAATGTCCTGGGCCACGCCCGACAGGCCGGTGATCTCACCGTTGCGGCGATCGGCTTCGCCGCGTGCCATCATATGCACGATACGGCCGTCCTCGTGGTACAGGCGCACCCGGTGTTCAAAGCTGGCGCCAGTGTTCAGCGAGAGGCTCATCTTTGCGTCCAGGCCTTCGCGGTCTTCTTCGACGATGCCCCGGAAGGCCTGGTCCAGGCTGATGGTGATACCGGCCGGACCGCAGTCCCGGCCCAGCAG
Organism: Rhodospirillaceae bacterium Z3-40; assembly: GCA_046233135.1. Lineage (GTDB taxonomy): Bacteria > Pseudomonadota > Alphaproteobacteria > Rhodospirillales > Rhodospirillaceae > JBJXHN01. Next base: position 113,402 of record JBJXHN010000010.1, read on the forward strand.
CTGCGCCAATTCGGGCGAATTGTGGATCTTCTGGGTGGCAGCATCCATGGACCAGTAGCCCATGTGGCCCAGGCGTGCCGCACTGCGCAGGATTTTCACTTGGTAGTCCAGGTCCTGCTCGGCAAAGCGGCGGCGGATCACTTCGCGCTCCATTTCTGCGTTCTTGTCGGCCAGGATACGCGGCGAAGGAATGGCCAGCAGGACCGGCAGCAGCGGCCAGATCTTGACCGCCGTGTAGATGGATACCGCCGCCGTCAGCAGCTTGACCACCCCCTGGGCTTCGTACAACGGCACCCAAAGGGTGATCAGGCTCAACAGGTGGGAAACGCCGCAGGCCAGGATGAACAGGGTCAGGACCATGGTCTGACGCTTCTGCTTCAGATCGCCGCGACGGGCGACAAAGATCAGCAGGGCGATTTGTATGGTCAGATAGGACAGAAAGATGGCCGAATCCGAGACCGCATGCAGGCCGATCAGGCCCGAATCATCGGACAGGCACACTCCGTGGGGCAGGAAGGTCTCACTGCTGGTACCGAACAGGTTCATTCTGACTTCCCCGTTGTCCCTCCTCCATATCGGCCGCCGTGTCACGGGCGCTGCCGAATGGAAAGGAACCCTTTGCAAATTGCGAAGCGGGAACGGAAAACCTGCGGTTTCGCGGCGGCGATGCGGTTTCCCGTTCCGACTAAAGGACCAACAAGCAAAGAGGGTGCCAGACGGCCTGCGTCGTGTGCGCGTCAGCCTTTCGAGTTAGGGCGGTTTGGGGGAGCGGGTGGGAAACCGGAGGAGTCAGGTCTTGCGCGGCTTGGCCCGATCGGTGGCCATGGCGGACATCGGGTCCTCGGGCCAGGGATGTTTGGGGTAGCGGCCGCGCATGTCCTTGCGCACCTCGGGATAGCCGGTCCTCCAGAAGCCGGCAAGGTCGCGGGTCACCTGCAACGGCCGGCCGGCCGGCGACAGCAGGTGCATCAGCACCGGCACCCGGCCGTTGGCCACCCGGGGCGTTTCCGTCATGCCGAACACCTGTTGGATGCGCGCGGCCAGCACCGGTTCGTCGGGGCTGTCGTAGTCGAGCGGCAAGCGGCTGCCGCTGGGAACAGGCAGGTGGCTGGGGGCCAGACGGTCCAGCGCCTGCCGCCCCGTCCACCCCAGCCGGGCATCCAGGGCAGCGGCCAGATCGATGCGGGGGAACTGGCTGCGCTTGGTGATGCCGGTCAGGAAGGGACCCAGCCAGTCCTCCAGATCTGCCAGCAGTGCGGCTTCGGCGAAGGAGGGCCAGGCGCCGGCGGCCTCGGGGTTGTGATGCTCGGCCGAAGGAATGCAAGCCACATGCTCGGCCACAGGAATGCGAGCCACATGCTCGACGAAGCGGGCACGGGCCACCAGCCGTTCCAGGTCGCGCGTCCAGGGCAGGCAGGCCAGGCCCAGCTTGCGGATGCCATGGCAGACGGCCGCCACCGCCGTTGCCCCGCCGCCATCGGGCAGGCGGACGCTGTCCAGTACCAGGGCGCCCAGCCGCCGTTCCATGCGGGCCGTGACCTGATCCTCCCGGGGGTCCCAGGCTACCATCGGCCGGGGTTCCAGGGCCTCGGCGAACAGCGTTTCCAGGGTTTCCCGGGTCACTGGTGCGGCGCGGTAGATGCGGGATTCGGCGCCCGTGCCGGCATCGCTGTCGGCCACCACCAGCCAGGGCGCGCCGGCTAGCGGATCATTGCCGTCCAGCACCGCGCCCCGGCCGTTTGCCAGCAGGAACCGAGGTGCTTCCCCCGGCCGGCGACGGGCGATGCGGTCGGGATAGGCGAGCGCCAGCACCGTCCCGGCGTCCTCGCGGCTGGCCGGGGCCTGTCCTGCTTTCAGGCCGCAAAGGCGCAGCAGCCGTTTGGTTTCCTCCTTCACCCGGTGCAGGGTGCCGGCATGCACGCCGGGGCGGACTTTCCCCTCGGCGGCCAGGGCGAGGCGGGGGCGCAGATCCGAGCCCACACCGGCGTTGGCAGGGCCGGTGCGGTCGCTGATATCGCGCTCCTCCAGGACCGCTGCTGTCAGGCAGGCCAGCGCCCCCAGCGCCGGGTCTCGCTCCCGCGCCCTCAGCACCATGTGGGCGAGCCTGGGGTGCAGCGGCAGGGCGGCCATGGCCGTGCCGTGGGCCGTCAGCCCCCAGTGACCGTCCGCGGCGCCGTCCAGGGCACCCAGCTGCCCCAGCAGATCGCGAGCCTGGGCCAGGGCGCCAGCGGGCGGCGGAGTGGGCCAGGTCAGGGCGTCGGCATCGCGGACGCCCCAGCGGGCTAGGTCCAGGGCCAGGGGAGCGAGGTCGGCGGCCTGGATCTCCGGCGTCTCGAACGGCGGCAGGGAACGGTGTTCCGCCTCCGGCCACAGGCGCCAGCAGCGGCCCGGCTCCAGACGGCCGGCCCGGCCCCGGCGCTGTTCGGCCCCGGCCTGGCTGATGCGGATGGTTTCCAGGCGGTTGAGGCCGGTGCGCGGATCGAAACGGGGGCTGCGGCGCAGGCCGCTGTCCACCACCAGCCGCACGCCGTCGATGGTCAGGCTGGTCTCGGCAATGTCGGTGGCCAGCACCACCTTGCGCCGTCCGTCTCGGGCCGGGCTGATGGCGGCGTCCTGAGCCTCGGCGGGCAGCGCGCCGTAGAGGGGGCGGATATCCACGTCGTCGGGCAGGCGGTCCTTCAGGGCGCCGGCGGTGGCCAGGATTTCCCGCTCGCCGGGCAGGAAGGCCAGCAGGCTGCCCGCTTCCCCGGCCATGGCTTCGGCGATGGTGGCAGCCATGGATTCCGGCAGGGCGCGGGGATGGGCAGGGCGGGGGCCGTACGTGACCTCCACCGGAAAGGCCCGGCCCGCGCTTTCTACCACCGGCGCGCCGCCCAGCAGGGCGGCGGTGGCGGCGACGTCCAGGGTCGCTGACATCACCACCAGCCGCAGATCGTCGCGCAGGGCGCCTTGCACATCCAGAAGCAAAGCCAGCGCCAGATCGGCCTGAAGGCTGCGTTCGTGGAATTCGTCGAGGATGACGCAGCCCACGCCGTCGAGCCCGGGATCGTCTTGCAGGCGGCGGGTCAGCACGCCCTCGGTCACCACCTCGATGCGGGTGCGGGCAGAGACCTGGCTGTCCTGACGCACCCGATAGCCGACCAGGCCGCCGACGCTGTCCCCGGCCTCGGCGGCCATGCGACGGGCGGCGGCGCGGGCGGCGAGCCGGCGGGGTTCGAGCATGATCACCCGGCCGGCACCCAGCCAGCCGGAGTCGAGCATTGCGGGCGGCACCCGGGTGGTCTTGCCGGCCCCGGGCGGGGCTGCAAGCACGCACCGCGTGTGCTGCTCCAGAATTGCTTTCAGTTGCGGTAGAAGCGGATCGATCGGCAGGGCGACAGGGGGCATCACGGGCTTGCCTTCCGGAGGCGGGCGGCGCAGACTCCCGGTTTGGGGTGTGCAAACGGTTTCGGGAAGCAGGTCAGGACCATGGGCGGCATTCGGGCGGCGAGATTTCAGATCGGGCAGGTGGTGCGCCATCGCGTCTACGCATTTCGCGGCGTGATTTTCGATGTGGATCCCGTGTTCGCCAATACCGACGAATGGTACGAATCCATTCCCGAGGACGTCCGCCCCGCCAAGGACCAGCCTTTCTATCACCTGCTGGCCGAAAATGGCGAGACCACCTATACGGCCTATGTCTCCGAACAGAACCTGGTGCCCGAGGTCGACCCCGATCCGGTGGAACATCCGGATGTGTTCCAGTTCTTCGACGGCCGTCAGGATGGCCTGTACATCCAGCGCAACCGGGTCGCCCACTAGGGGCCGGGCCGCGGAAGCACGCATGGGGCAGACAGCGGAGGCACCGTGAGCGACGCCCGGGCATCGGCCGACTTCAGCATCGCCACCTGGAATATCCACTCCTGCCTGGGGCTGGACGGCAAGTTCCGGCCCGAACGGGTGGTCAAGGCGATCCAGGCCATGGATCCGGATATCCTGGCCCTGCAAGAGGTGGGCTGGGCCTTGCGTGGACGGGTGGGCTTCGACCAGTTCGCCTTTCTGGCGCGGGAGACCGGCTATCATGTCATCCCCGGTCTGGTCCGCCACCACGCCAACGCGCATTTCGGCAACGCCATCCTGACCCGCCATCCGGTGACCGTGGCCGACCCCCTGGAACTCAGCCTGCCCTATCACAGCCCGCGTGGCGGGGTGGATGCGGTGATCCATGTTACCGACCGCCTGCTGGTGCGGGTGATCAACGTGCACCTGGGGCTGTCGCCGCTGGAACGCCGCCTGCAGATCAACCGCATCATCGCCCGCCTGACCGATCCGGCCCTGGCACCAAGACCGGAGTCGGGCGGCATCGGCCCGGCGGTGGTGCTGGGAGACCTCAATCACTGGCGGCGCACCAGCCAGTCCATGCGCAAGCTGGGGCGGGTGCTGCCGGTGGGGGTGACCGGCCAGACCTATCCGGCGCGCCTGCCGACGATGATGTTCGACCGCATCCTGGCCACCCCCGATCTGGCAGTGCTGGACCATCAGGTGATCGTCACCGACGGCGCCCGGGGGGCCAGCGACCACCTGCCGCTGATGGCCTGGATGGCCCGGACGTCGGGGACCGCAACGGTGGCGGCCGGTGGCCGGGAACCCTATGTGCAGGGGGCGGCATCCGTTCGCTGAACGGTGGCGCCGATATGAACCAGTCAGGGAGACGGAGCATGGCCACAGCAACCTTCGCCGCCGGATGCTTCTGGGGCATCGAGGAAGCTTTCCGCACCCTGCCCGGGGTGACGGAGACTGCCGTGGGCTACACCGGCGGCCATCAGCAGAACCCCAACTACCGCCAGGTCTGCCGGGGCGATACCGGCCATGCGGAAGCCGTGGAGGTCACTTTCGACCCGGCGGTGATTTCCTTCGGCCAGCTGCTGGAGGTGTTCTGGGCGATCCACGATCCCACCCAGCTGAACCGCCAGGGTCCGGACTGGGGCCACCAGTACCGCACGGCGATCTTCACCCACTCCGAAGAACAGGCGCAGGAGGCGGAGGCGTCGAAGCAAGCCGAAGACCGGTCGGGCCGGCACCGGAGCCGCATCGTCACCGAGATCACGCCGGCCAGCACCTTCTGGCGGGCCGAGGACTATCATCAGAAATACGTGCTGAAGCAGGGCGGAGGCGGCTGCGGCCTCGCCGGCTAGGCGCGGTCCCCGGCGATGACGCTCTCCTCGCTCTCCGCCCTGACCCCCACCGCTCTGGCGGATAGCTGGAAGGGCGCGGCCCGTCGCTTCCCCGTGCCGGTTTCGCTGGCCGCATTGCTGTCGCTGCTGGTGATGGGGGCGATCCATCAGGCCTGGGGGCCGGAGGATCTTGTTCTCACCCGTCTCCTGGCCGGCGGCGGGGTTGGGCTGCTGCTGTCCCTGGCCGCGTCGCTGCTGTGCGAGGCCCGGGGATGGCCCTTCCGCACCGGCGTCTGGAGCGGCATGGCGACCACGGTACTGACCGTGCTGGCTTTCCTGGGCCTGAGCGAAGAGCAGGTGCTGTGGCGGCTGGCGTTCCTGGGGCCGGCGGCCTTTCTGCTGGCGGTGACGGCGGTGCTGATCGGCCGCCCGGGCGAACTCCCGGTGCGGGCCTGGTACCGGGCGGTGGGCGACCTCGGCGCCTGTGCCTTTGGCGGGCTGGTGGCGCTGATCATCGGTGGCGGGGTATCCCTGGGGTTTGTGGCGCTGGACCTGCTGCTGGGCGTAGATGTCAGCGGCGAGGTCTATGGCGACGTATGGGCGGTTTCGGTCCTGGGCATCTGGACTGTAACCGCCCTGGCCCGTCTGCGTCCCATGCCCCTACCAACGCCTACGCCCGCGACTGGGGCCGAAGACGCGGAGGGCGTCATGCCCGGCTGGCTGGCGATTCTGGTGGCCGGGCCGCTCACCATCCTTGCGGTCGGCTATCTGCTGATCATCCTGCTGTATCTGGGGCGGATTGCCTTGTCGGGCGGCTTGCCGGACAACGAGGTGGGGTGGGTGCTGTGCCTCTATCTGGCGTTCGGGGCGGTGACTCTGCTGCTGTCCTATCCCCTGCGGCGAGAGGGACCGGCGCTGTCGCGGCTGTTCGCGCGCACCTTTCCGCTCAGCCTGCCGCTGCCGCTGGGGGTGCTGGTGGTGGCCCTGGCACAGCGCATCGACGCCTACGGGGTGACGGAGTCCCGCTATGTGGTGGGGCTGCTGGCGGTTTGGCTCGCGAGCCTCGCGGTGATTTACGGCGGGGCGACCCTGCTGCGGCGGGACACCCGGCCGGTATGGATTCCGCTGATTCTGGGCGGCCTGCTGGCTGCGGCCTCGATGGGGCCATGGGGGGCGCTGGGGCTGTCCATCCGCTCCCAGGTGGCGGAAACGGAACAGGTGCTGGCGGACCTGGGCATCCGCACGGTGGCCGATGTGCCCGACCGGCCCGAGGACAATCCGGATGCGGAAGACGCCCTCCACCGGCTGGACCGCCTGCTGGACTACCTGGAGGAGCGCGACGCCCTCGATCGCCTCGCCCCGCTGCTGGAGGACCCCCCCGAGGCCATCAAGGATCAGGTCTATAAGAAATATTATCGCGCCTGGGAGCAGAAAAGCGGCTCGGTACGCGGCCCCGACGGGGTGCTGGCGGTGACGGGCTACGACCTGGCGATCCCGGTGACCTTCTGGCAGAGCAGCGATCCCCTGGAGCCGGGCGCGGATCTGACGGTGACGATGGACTGGGAGAGGCTCCGCCTGCGGGTGGACCGGACGGACGGCGCCTGGGCGGAAATCGACCTGGTCTCCTACGGCCCCCGCGCCAAGGCGGAAGGCTGGCTGAAGGCGGACGCCGGACCGGTGGATGCGGCGGCGGCGGCCCTGGACAGCACGGCCGGAGAGGGCTTGCGGGCGCGGCTGCTGATCAAGGAAGCCGGGGTGGAGTGGGGCGAGACGAAGCCGCCCCGGGTGGTGCGGGTCGAGGGATGGGTGCTGGTGGGGGAATAGGGGGCGACGTCGTTCTCCCGCTGCCCGCTCCTTCATTCCCTTTCGGCAAGGGCGTCCTCTGCCCGGTGGCAGGCGACGTCGCGGCCGGCGACGGGGCGCAGCCGGGGCACCGTGTCGCGGCAGACATCCACGGCCAGCGGGCAGCGGGTGTGGAAGGGGCAGCCCGGCGGCGGGTTCAGGGGCGAGGGCGGCTCTCCGCTCAACGGCACCCGTGCCCGGCGCTCGGCCGGATTCAGCTTCGGCGTCGCGGCCATCAGCGCCCGGGTATAGGGGTGAGCGGGGCCGGTGAAGATGACCTCTTTCGGGCCGGTCTCGGCCACCCGCCCCAGGTACATCACCATCAGGTCGTCGGCGATGTGGCGGACCACGGACAGGTCGTGGCTGATGAACAGATAGGCCACGCCGAAATCTTCCTGCAGATCCATCAGCAGGTTCAGAACCTGCGCCTGCACCGACACGTCAAGGGCGCTGACCGGCTCGTCGGCGACCACCACCCGGGGACTTAGCATCAGGGCGCGGGCGATGGCGATACGCTGGCGCTGGCCGCCGGAGAACATGTGGGGATAGCGACCGGCGAACTCCGGCCGCAGCCCCACCCGGGCCATCATCGCCAAGGCTCGTTCCCGCCGCTCCGCCCGACCGAGCGCAGTGTTGATGGCCAGGGGCTCCTCCAGCGTCGTGCGCACGGTCCAGCGGGGGTTCAGCGAGCCGAAGGGGTCCTGGAAGATGATCTGCACGGCCTGGCGGGCGCGGGCCAGGGCCTTCGGGTCCTCGGTTCGCACCGGCAGGCCGTCCAGGGTCAGGCCGCCGTCGGTTGGGGGCTCGATGAAGGTTACCTGGCGGGCCAGGGTCGATTTGCCGCAGCCGCTTTCGCCGACCACGGCCAGGGTGCGGCCGGCCTGAAGGCGGAAGGACACGTCGGTCAGGGCACGCACCGCTCCACCCTTGGCGAACAGGCCGCCGGGCAGGGGGTAGACCTTGGTCAGGCCATCGGCCTCCAGCACCGGCGTGCCCGGAGCGGGAGACGGGGAGGAGGGTGTGGGCGCGATGGGGCTCATGGAGCGGGCCTCCCGTCCGGACCCAGGGGGAAGAAGCAGCGGACCTGTCCGGCCGGGGTCCCGGTCAGGGCGGGGCGGTCGGTCCGGCAGCGGTCTTGGGCAAAGGCGCAGCGGGGGTGGAGCAGGCAGCCCCGGGGCCGGTCGTGGGCTCCGGGCACGACTCCGGGGATGGTGTTCAGCCGCCGCCGGCCGGCCGCCCGTTCGGGCAGGGCGTCCAGCAGGGCGGCGGTATAGGGGTGGTGGGGGTGGTCGAACAGGTCGGGCAGGCGGCCGGTTTCCATCACCTGGCCGGCATACATCACCACCACCCGCTTTGCGGCCTCGGCGACCACGGCCAGATCGTGGGTGATCAGCACCATCCCCATGCCCCGCTCGGCCTGAAGGGACACCAGCAGGTCCATGATCTGCGCCTGGATGGTCACGTCCAGGGCGGTGGTCGGTTCGTCGGCGATCAGCAGCTTGGGATCGCAGGCGATGGCCATGGCGATCATCACCCGCTGGCTCATGCCGCCCGACAGCTGGTGGGGAAAGGCCCGCAGACGGGATTCCGGGTCGGGAATGCCCACCTGGGCCAGCAGGTCGCGGGCGCGCTGCCGGCGGGTGGCGCGGGTGCCGCCCCAGTGCACCTTCAGGGCTTCGGTGATCTGAAAGCCCACGGTGAAACAGGGGTTCAGGCTGGTCATGGGCTCCTGAAAGATCATCGCCATGTCCCGCCCGGTCAGGCGGCGGCGCTTGCGGCCGGACAGGGTGGCCAGGTCGATGCCGTCGAAGTGCATGCGCCGCGCCGACACCCGGCCGGGGTAGCCCACCAGCCCCATGGTGGCCAGCGAACTGACGGACTTGCCCGATCCGCTTTCGCCGACGATGCCCAGCACCTCGCCCCTGTCCACCGACAGGGACAGGTTTTCCACGGCGCGGAAGGGGGCGTCCCCGGCACCGAATTCCACGGTCAGATCGTCGATTTCCAACAGGGCCATCAGCGTTTCATCCGCGGGTCCAGGGCGTCGCGCAGACCGTCGCCCATCAGGTTGAAGGCCAGCACCGTCATCAGGATGGCGAGCCCGGGAAAGGTGACGATCCACCAGTGGCTGAGCACGAATTCCCGCGCTTCGGCCAGCATGGTGCCCCATTCGGGCGTGGGGGGCTGGGCACCCAGGCCCAGGAAGCCCAGGGCGGCGGCATCCAGGATCGCCGTGGAAAAGCCCAGAGTGGCCTGAACGATCAGCGGCGTCAGGCAGTTGGGCAGGATGGTGCGGGTCATCAGCCGCCAGCGCGACGCCCCGGCCACCCGCGAGGCGATCACGTAGTCCTTGGTCATCTCGGTCATCACCGAAGCCCGCATCAGCCGGGTGTAATGGGGCAGGATGACCACGGCGATGGCATAGATGGCGTTTTCCAGCCCGGGGCCGAGGATGGCGACGATGGCGATGGCCAGCAGCAGGCTGGGCACGGACAGGATGACATCCATCAGCCGCATGATGACCACGTCCACCCAACCCCGGAAGAAGCCGGCGGTCAGCCCCAGGGCCACCCCGGCGGCCAGGGACAGGGTCACCACCACCGCGCCCACCAGCAGCGACAGCCGGGCGCCGTGCAGGATGCGCGACAGGATGTCCCGCCCCAGGGCATCGGTGCCCAGCAGATAGGCCAGCTGTCCCGTCTCGGTCCAGGCCGGCGGCAGCTTGGCGACGGGGATGTTCTGTTCGATGGGCGAATGGGGGGCGATCCACGGGGCGAACAGGGCCACCAGGATGATCAGCAGGGTAAAGGCCAGCCCGGCCACCGCCCCGGGATTTTCCGAGAAGTAGCGCCAGAACTCGGCCAGCGGGTGGGGCGGCCTGATCGCCGCCGCCACTTCGGCGGCCAGGGCCTCCCGCGCTTCGCGTCCGGGATCGGCGTCGGGAGCGGCAGCCGCGGCGGCGGAGACAGGGGCGGCGGAGGCGGGGGATGAAGGGTGATCGGTCATGGGATCTGTGTCCTCCCGCCGCTCAGCGCGTATGGCGGATGCGCGGGTTGACGACCCCGTACATCACGTCCACCAGCAGGTTGACCAGGATGACCACGGTGGCGATCAGCAGGATGCCCCCCTGGACGGCCGGATAGTCGCGGCGGCTGATGCTGTCCACCAGCCACTTGCCGACGCCGGGCCAGGCGAAAATGGTCTCTGTCAGGATGGCGCCGACCAGCAGCACGCCGGTTTGCAGGCCGATCACGGTGATCACCGGGATCAGGGCGTTGCGCAGGGCATGCACCATGACCACGCGGCGGGGCGTCAGGCCCTTGGCGCGGGCGGTGCGCACATAGTCCTCGCGCAGCACCTCCAGCATCGCCGAGCGGGTCATGCGGGCGATCACCGCCAGCGGGATGGTGCCGACGACGATGGACGGCAGGATCAGGTGGTGCACGGCATCCAGAAAGGCGCCGGGTTCGTCGCTGAGCAGGCTGTCGATCAGCATGAAACCGGTGACCGTGTCCAGCCACAGGATGGGATCGATGCGTCCCGACACCGGGGTCCAGCCCAGGGTGCCGGAAAACAGCATGATCATCAGCAGGCCCCACCAGAAGATGGGCATGGAATAGCCGGTCAGGCTGGCCACCATCACCCCGTGGTCCAGGGGCGTGCCGCGCTTCACCGCCGCGATCATCCCGGCGGGGATGCCCAGCACGATGGCGAAGGTCATGGCGCAGACGCTCAGCTCGATGGTTGCCGGGAACAGGGTGGCGAATTCCTGCACCACCGGACGGCGGGTGACGATGGACTGTCCCAGGTCCCCCTGAAGGGCCTGACCCACATAGCTCACGTACTGCTGCCACAAGGGCTTGTCGAGGCCCAGGTCCGCCATCAGCTGGGCGTAGCGTTCGGGCGAGACACCCCGTTCGCCGGCCAGCATCAGCACCGGGTCGCCGGGAATCAGATGCACCAGCGCGAAGGTCAGCAGGGTCACCCCGACAAAGGCGGGGATCACCAGCAGCACGCGCCGGAGAAGGAACAGAAGCATGAAACTGCGCTCCGCTTGCCGGGGGCAGGCAACGGAAAAAGGGAAGGAGGGCGGCCGGGCCGCACCCCTTCCTGTCGTTCAGCCCGAGATGCTGCCTATTCCTTCAGGTCAACGCCGTAGAACAGATCGCCGCCGAAGGGATCGATCTTCCAGTTCACCACCTCGTTGCGCACCGGCTGGAAGACGACGGAGTGGGCGATGGTGACCCAGGGGGCCTGCTCCTTGAAGATCACCTGGGCTTCCTTGTACAGCGCCGCCCGCTCGGCCTGGGAGCTGACCACCTTGGCCTTCATGATCAGGTCATCGAAGGGCTTGTAGCACCAGCGGGCGCGGTTGGCGCTGCCGACGGCATCGCAGCCCAGAAGCACGGCCAGGAAGTTGTCCGGGTCGCCGTTGTCGCCGGTCCAGCCCAGCATGAAGGTCTGCTGTTCCCCATCCTTCGTCCGCTTCAGGTATTCGCCCCATTCGTAGCTGACGATGTCCGCCTTCACGCCCACCTTAGCCCAATCGGCCTGAATGATCTCGGCCATGCGCCGGGCGTTGGGGTTATAGGGGCGCTGCACCGGCATGGCCCAGATGTCGGTGGTGAAGCCGTCCGGATAGCCCGCCTCGGCGAGCAGGGCCTTGGCCTTTTCCGGATCGTAGGGGTAGTCCTGAACATCGTCGTTATAGGACCAGATGGTGGGCGGAATGGGATTCTTGGCCGGCGAGCCCGCCCCCTGGTACACGGCGTCGATGATCGCCTTCTTGTCGATGGCGTAGTTCAGCGCCTGGCGCACCTTGACGTCGGAGAAGGGTTCCTTTTCCGTATTGAAGCCGAGATAGCCGACATTCAGCCCTTCCTGCTGCATCAGGGTGATGGTGTCCTGGGTGCGCATGTCTTCCAGGTCGGCGGGGTTGGGATAGGGCATGACGTGGCATTCGCCGGCCTTCAGCTTGGCATAGCGCACGCTGGCATCGGGGGTGATGACGAAGACCAGACGGTCGATGGGTGCCTTGCCCCTCCAGTAGTCCGGGTTGGCCTCGTAGCGGATGGTGGCGTCCTTCTGGTAGCCCCGGAACATGAAGGGACCGGTGGCGACGGGCTCCTGGTCCACCACGTCCGGCGTGCCGGCCTTCATCATCGCGTCCGCGTATTCGGCCGAGAAGATGGACGCGAAATCCATGGCAAGGTTGGCGATGAAGGGTGCTTCCGGGCGGGTCAGGTGAAAACGGACCGTATAGTCGTCCACCTTTTCGACGCTCTTCAACAGGTCTGGCATCGACATGCTGTTGAAGTACTCATACGTGCCGCCGGAGACCTTGTGGTAGGGGTGGTCCTCTTTCCACTGGCGTTCGAACGACCATAGAACGTCGTCGGCGTTGAAGTCGCGGGTCGGGGTGAATTTGTCGCTGCTGTGAAATGTCACACCCTTGCGCAGATGAAAGGTATAGACAGTGCCGTCGTCGGAGACGTCCCAGCTTTCGGCCAGGCCCGGTTCGATTTCCGTGGTGCCGCGCTTGAACATGACCAGCTTGTCGAAGACGTTGCGGCTGGTGGCGTCAAAAGTGGTGTTGGACGTGTAGAAGGTGGGATTGAACCCTTCCGGGCTGCCTTCGGAACAGAAGACGAGTGTCTTGGCCTGGGCGCCCGCCACCGGCAGGGCGACCGTCGCCGCCGCCAGGGCGATCGCCGTCATGGTTTTCCGCAGGCCGAAAAGTGTTCCGCGCATCAAGAAGCCTCCAATTTGGCCACCGGAGGAGGGGACGTCCGCTTGGGGAAGGACGTCTGGGGGACGGCGGCCGTTTGTGCCATAGTCATGCGAGCTTTTGCCGCTGTTGCGCGCGGCTTATGGTTCCGCTTCGTCAACAACGATTGACGGCAAATATGAACACTTGTGACCATTTCAAGGCATTGCCCAGAGCACAAAAAGCTTTCGCGCCAAAGACGGCCATTCCCGCTCGATTCCGGGAAAGGGCGGGGAAGAGCAAGGAGACGCTGCCATGGCTGACATCATCAATCTGCGCCAAGCCCGCAAGGAGCGGGACCGGGCCGACCGCGCCCGCCAGGCCGAAGAAAACAGGGCCAAATTCGGCCGCACCAAGGCGGAACGCCGCCGGGACCTCGCGGAGATCGAAAGCCTGCGCAAGACCGTGGACGGGGCGAAGCGGGAGGATGCGGATCAGGGGGACAAAGACGGCGCTTAGGCCGCCCGGAAAAAAGCCGCCGGGGCGTGCGGTGACCCCGGCGGCAAGGAAGGGAAGGCGGCGGAGGGAGATCGGGGAGGTCTCCTGTTGTCGGAAGAACACCCTCGCAGCGGCCTTCCCGGGCGCTCTTGGTCAGGCCTGTTCGGGCACGGGCAGGTGTACCCAGTCCCGGTAGAAGGTTTCGATATCCGGTTCGAAGTCGTGCATCACCGGATACCAGGGGGTGGGGGCTTCCACGTCATGCATGATACCGCAGGTGGGGCAGTAGAATTCCCGATAGACCTGCCACTTCGGATCGGGGGCCATGAGGGTCGGATAGACCTCCGACAGCGTCTCTTCGGTGTCGCGGACATGAATCACCGCGTTCAGCTTCCAGTTTTCCTTATACGACCCGAAGTCATGGCCGCAGTCGCACATGGTGACCCAGGCCTTGTCCGGCCGCTGAACCACGTACAGATGCGGCCCCAGGGGCAGGATGATGCGGGAGTCGAAGGAAACCTTTTCCTGCAAGACCTCGATGTACATTTCGAAGCGCTCGGCGTCCTTGGGCATGGACAGCATGCGGTGGACGGTTTCCCAGTTGGCGCGGCCTTCGACCAGTTCCGCGACCTGTTTCTTGGTGTATTTCGACATTGGTCCGTTTCCCAATTCTCTGGTTCTCGATGGCGTCCGGGGCGGGGCCGGAGGACCGCGCGGGGAGGATCCGCCGCGCGGTCCCCGGGGCTTATTCCTCCACCAGCACGACGGTGTGGACGTCGGGCAGTTCGGACAGGTCGCTGCGGTATTTGGAACCGAAGGTGGGCACCCCCAGGTCCTCTTCCACCAGGGTCCAGTCGTCCGGCAGGTCCCAGAAGGCCCGGAAGGAGGCGAGGAACTTCTCGCTGAGGCCGAAGGAACTGGCGAACATGTGCTGAACCGGCGTGGCCGCGTCCTTGGCGAGGATGCGGGCGCGTTCCTCCTTCATCCACTCCCGGGTCGGCTTGGCGCGGGCCAGCCGTTCCTTGCGGATCTCGGTCCGGCGCTTGGCGGTGGCCTTTTCATCGACCACATAGCGGTTGTTCGGGCCTTGGGAAAGCACAGCGCCATAGACCTTCTCGGCGTATTCGGGCAGCAGCAGCCGTTCGTTCAGGTCCTTTTCCACCGCCGCCGGTTCCCGGTCCAGGGGATCGCCGAAGCCGGGTCCGCCGCGCAGGTAGTTCAGGTAGAGGTCGTGGTTTTCGAACACCGCCTCGGTGGTCATGGCCTGATGGTCGCGCTTGACCACCGCGCCGTCGGCCAGGTGCTTTTCGTATTCCCGGGCGTCGGGATTGCGGTCGGCCCCCAGCGGCAGGCTTTCCCCCTTGGCGATGCGCTCCTTCAGGCCGGTCTTGTGGGCTTCGAAGCGGTAGCCGGTGGCCGAGGGATAACCGCCCATGAGACCCCAGTCGGAGTTCATGTAGCCGTTGCCCATGAAGTACATGGTCCAGTCTTCGGCCTTCCAGACCATGCGCAGGGTTTCGAAGCCGCAGCCGCCCCGGAATTTGCCGTAGCCGCCGGAGTTGGTCTTGATGTTGCGGCCCAGGTAGAGCAGGGGCTCGGCCAGTTCCCAGATCTCCATGTCGCCCATGTCGCCTTCGGGGTTCCAGATGGCGGCGGCGTTGTTCAGCCCGTCCTTCACCGCGCAGGCCCCGGTTCCGCAGGCGGCGGCTTCGAAGCTGTTGACGGCGTGGATTTCCGAATCCTGGTTGATCCCGCCCCCCTGAAGCCAGTTGGAGGTATTGGCGTTGCCGGCGTTGACCTCTTCCAGATAGCCGCGCGCGAAGTAGGACGAGGACAGCGCCCGCCACATGGCGCTCCAGCCCGACACCAGGAAGTGCCAGGCATAGGCATGGCCGGTGCGGCGGTCATCCGGGTTCATCCAGGTGCCCTTGGGCAGGCGGAACTGGGTGCCGTAATAGGCCCCGTCGTTGATGCGTTCCGTCGGAACCAGGGTCTGGGTCATCATCACCCAGATGCCCGAGGTGAAAGCCACCTGGTTGGCGTTATAGGTATGCCAGCCCCAGCGGCTCGCCCCTTCGAAGTCCAGGCGCCAGGTGGCATCGGGCCGGATCTCGATTTCCACCGGCGAGTGCATGATGGAATCGACCTTGGCGAATTCCGACGGACAGCCGACGTCTTCGTGGGCATAGGGCACGTCGACGAAGGCCACCCGGCGGTACTTGCCCGGCACGGTCATCGCCTTGACCCGGCTGCTCAGGCCGCGCCGGCCTTCCTCGATGACCTCGTAGGCGAATTTCTCCCAGCTATCCAGGCCGTCTTCGCGGATCACCTCTTCCACCAGGTCGCGGATCATGTGGCAGCCGGCGATGCGGGTGCGTTCGTCCAGGATCCAGTACTTGGTGGTGCGCACCGCGCGCTGGCTTTCATGCAGCCAGTCGCGGAACGGCTGGTCGTTGGCGCCGGTCTTGCGGCAGGTGATCTGCAAGCCGTCGCCGAAGCGCTGGATCTGTCCGGTGGACATGGAGCCCGGGCCGACCGAGCCGGTATCGATCACGTGGGTCACCCCGCCGACCCAGCCCACCAGCTTGTCGTCGGCGAAGATGGGCACGATGGTGGCGATGTCGCAGGGGTGGACGTTGCCGATGGCGCAGTCGTTGTTGGTGAACATGTCGCCGGGATTGATCCCGGGATTGCCCTCCCAATCGTTCTCGATCATGTACTTGATCGCCGCCCCCATGGTGCCGACGTGGATGATGATCCCCGTGGAGGTCAGCACGCAGTCGCCGGCGGCGTTGTACAGGGTGAAGCACAGTTCCCCTTCCTGCTCGACGATCGGCGAAGCGGCGATCTTCTTGGCCGTTTCCCGGGCGTGCACCAGGCCGCCGCGCAGCTTGGAGAACATCTTCTCATAGGCGATGGGGTCGTTTTCCTTGAAGGCCAGAGCCTTCAGGCCGTTGTAGTAGCCGGTCTTGGCGGTGCGGGCGAGCACCTTGTCCCGGTTCTGCTTCAGGGTCTTGCCGCCGCCGGCCAGGCCCCGGGGCGTGGTTTTCGAAATGGCGTTCATGGGTCGGGTGCTCCCTTCAGGCCTTGGTTTCCTCGAGGTGGAACAGGCGGTGTTCGTCAAGCCAGGTGGCGAAGCCGTCGGGCACCACGAAGGTGGTCGCCGGGGATTCGATGATCGCCGGACCGGTGATGCGGTTGCCGGCCTTCAGGGTTTCCATCTGCCACACGTCCGCATGGACCCAGTGGTTGTGACGGAAGAAAGGACGCCGGCCGATGCGGGCCTCTTCCGGCGGTTCCGCACCGGACAGGGGTTCCTTGGGCAGATGCGGTTTCTGGGTGGCGACCACCCCGCGCATGATGGCGCCGGTGACGCTGAAGCCCAGTTCCGGCGAGCGGGCCGCACTGGCGTAGACCCGGGCGTAGGTCTCGTCGAAGGCCTCCACCAGCTTGTCCCAGTCCTCGGCCGTGGCGGCGGAGGTGATGGGGGAGTCGATTTCCAGGTCGTTCAGCTGCCCCATGTACTGCATGCGGTAGCCCGGACGCAGGGTGACCTGGGAGGCGTCGAAGCCGTTGATCTTGAACTCTTCGACCACCTTGGCGGCGAGTTCGGCCCAGGCGGCCTGAAGGGTCTTGGTGGCTTCCACCTTGAACGCGGCGGGCGAGCCGTTGGGGATCGCCACGTCCACGGACTTGTCGTAACGGTATTCGAAATCGGCGGTGGCGCAGCCGAAGGCCGAGAAGCCCGCCGCCCAGGCCGGCACGACCACGTCCTTGAAGCCCAGGCCCTCGGTATAGCCATAGGTGTGAACGGGACCGGCTCCTCCGTAGGAGAAGCAGACGAAGTCGGTTGGGCTATAGCCCTTGGCGCTGATGGTGGCCCGCAGATAGTCGCGCAGGCTGAGGTCCAGCAACTCGATCACCCCGGCGGCCGCTTCCTCGACGGACAGGCCCAGCGGGTCGGCGATCTGTTCCTTGATGGCCTTGTGGGCGCGTTCCACATCCAGCTTGATGTCGCCGCCCAGGAAGTTGTTGGGGTTCAGGTAGCCCAGCACCACGTGGCAGTCGGTCACCGAGACCGTATCCAGGCCGCTGTCGGGCCAGCAGACCCCCACGCGATAACCCGCGCTGTCCGGTCCCAGCTTGATGGCGCCGGTATGGGGATCCAGCCGCACGAAGCTGCCGGCCCCGGCACCGACGGAATCCATGGCCACCAGCGGCAGGGACAGCACCAGGCGGGCCATGTCCGGGTCGGCGACGATGGCGAAGTTGCCCTTGGTGATCAGGGCCATGTCGAACGAGGTGCCGCCGATGTCCGAGCAGGCGATGTTGTCATAGCCCAGCAATTCGCCCAGGAACTTGGCGCCGATGACCCCGCCCACCGGGCCGGAGACCATGGTGCGGGCCAGTTCCTTGGCTTTCCACGAAATCGTGCCGCCATGGGTGGCCATTACCCGCAGGTCATAGCTCGCGCCCTGGCCCTTCATGCGGTCGCTGATCTTGGTCAGCGTCTTGCGCGACGGCTCGGCGGCATAGGCTTCCAGGACGGTGGTGTTGGTGCGGTGGCTTTCCTTGCGCACCGGGTAGTAGTCGACGGAAGCGAAGATGGGCAGATCGGGCTTGCCTTTTTCCTCGGCCACCGCGCGGCAGATATCCCGCGCCCGGCGTTCCCCGTCGCCGTTCTTGTGGGAATGCAGCAGGCTGATGGCGATGGCCTCGACCCCCATGTCGATCAGCTCGGCGGCGGCCTGTTTCACTTCGTCCTCGCGCAGGGGAATGGCGACGGTCCCCTGGGAATCCGTGCGTTCGGTGACCCCCCGGGTGCGTTCGATGGGCACCAGCGGTTCGTCGTAGCGGTGGGTGTTGAGGTGGATGCGATCCTCGAAGGCATAGCCCAGATAGGACTGGATCGCCCGTCCCATGCGGTGGAAGTCTTCCAGCCCCTTGTTGACCATCAGGCCGACGGACAGACCCTTGCGCTGGACCACCCGGTTGAGCATGGCCGTGCCCGAATAGACGCAGGTGACCATCTCGGGATAGACCTCCTCGACGGACCGGCCCCATTGGGCCAGGGCATCCACCGAAGACTGGGAAATCGCGAGGGATTCGTCCTCGGGATTGCTCTGCGCCTTGCCGACGACGAATTCGCCGTCGGCGCGGACGAAGAAGGTGTCGGTCATCGTGCCGCCGGCATCGATGCCCAAGACCTGGACGGGATTGTTCTGGTGTCCCACTGTTTCCTCCAATGAGAATCCTTGGTTACGGGCTCCCGTCCGGCCGCTCCTCCACGACCGTCGGACGGGGACCCGTCACACCCATGGCAAGGGATGTGCCAGAATTCCTGAGGAAATTTTGTTCCTTAAAATCAGGGTGTTGGGCTTTTTCGGAGGGGTTCTGCCGCGTCCGCGAAGGTTTTCTTCGCGTCCGCATCCCGGACGGATCGGTCGGTTCGTCCGGAAGGGGCGATCACCGGTCGCCGTAGGCCCGCAGCGCCGACAGGCGATCAAGGCCGTGCCGCTTCATCTTTTCGTACAGCGTGCTTTTGGCGATTCCCAACCGGCTCGCGGCCCGGGTCAGGTTGCCCTGCTCCAGGGCGATGGCCTCGATCATCGCGTCTCGCTCCCGGTCGGCCAGAGATCGGGCGGCTTCCGCCAGCGCCGGGCCAGGACCAGGGGGCGCGGTCACGGTATCGGGAGAGGCCGGTGGGCGGGGTACCGGCGTGCCGAAATCGGCGGGTAGATCGCTGGCGTCCAGTGTGGCGCCTTCGGCCAGATAGACCAGGCTTTCGATCACATTGCGCAGTTCGCGCACGTTGCCGGGCCAGCCGTGTCCTTGCAGGCGTGCCAGAAGGGCCGGGGTGGCCCGCTTCGGGGCAAGGCCGTGGGTGCGGCAGATCTGGGCGATGAAATGATCGACCAGCAGGGGAATGTCGTCCTTGCGCTGTTCCAGAGAGGGCAGATGGAGGACGGTGACGGCGAGGCGGTAGAACAGGTCCATGCGGAACCGGCCGGCGGCCACTTCGCCGCGCAGGTCACGGTTGGTGGCGGCGACCAGACGGACCTTGACCTTCCGGGGCTTGTGTTCCCCGACCCGGTAGACCACGCCTTCTTCGAGCACCCGCAGGAAATGGGTTTGCAGATCCAGGGGCATTTCGCCGATTTCGTCCAGGAAAAGGGTTCCGTCGTTGGCGGCTTCGAACTTCCCGGCCATGCCGCCGCGCCGGGCACCGGTGAAGGCGCCTTCGGCGTGGCCGAACAGCTCGCTGGCCAGCAGCTCGCGGGTCATTGCGCCGCAATTCAGCGGAACGAAGGGGCCGGCGGACAGCGGACCGGCGTGATGCAGGGCGCGGGCGAAGACCTCCTTGCCCGCCCCGGTGGGGCCGAGCAGCAGCACCGGGACCGGCAGGCGGGAGAGCCGGGCGGCCTTCTTTTTCACCATCGACAGGACGGGGCTGCGGCCGACGATGGCCGCGAAGGGATCGTTTCCCCGTGACCGGACGGGAAGGGGGGCGGGGTCGCCCTTGCGGGGAATGGCGAGGATGGTGCCCAGGCGCTCGTCCCGCTCGACCACCGGTTCCAGCCAGTCGGGGCGGACCCAGGCCGGCAGGGTGCCGGCCTCGTCAGGGTGGCGGGCAAGGGGCAGCAGCAGGTCGGTCATGGCGCCCATGTCAAGCCCCAGGCCGTTGATGTAGGCTTCGGCGGAGTCGTTGGCCCGGACCATGCGGCCGCGATGGTCGAAGATGACCACGCCCCGGTCGGTCCACAGCCGGTTGCGGGTCAGGGTGGCGTCCAGCAGCCGTCCACGCCGCTCCATTTCCAGGCTGGCCAGCCGGGTTTCGATGCGGCTGGCCCCGGCCACGGCAAGGGCCAGGCAGTGCGTATTATGGCTGCCGCTGAGGCCCGAAATATCCAGCACGCCCAGAACCTTGCGGTCATAGGGGTCGTGGATCACCGTGGCCGAGCAGGTCCAGTGCTTGATACCTTCGCAGAAATGCTCTTCGGCACGGATCTGCACGGGCTGGCCTGCAGCCAGGGCGGTGCCGATGGCATTGGTCCCGCTGACCGATTCTTCCCAGGCGGCGCCGGGGATCAGCTTGATCTCCTCGCTGCGGTCCTTGGCATTGGGATCCCCCTCGACCCACAGGATGACGCCCTTGGGGTCGGTCAGGACCATCATGGTCTGGGATTCGGCCAGGAATTCCCGCGCCTGGGCCATCACCGGCCGCGCTGCACGCAGCAGGTCCCCGTTCCGTTCCTTCAGGGCGTGGAGGCCATCGGCGTTGAAGGCCATGGGGGCCTCGCCCCGCCCGGGATTTACCCCAAGGGTCAGGCAGCGACGCCAGGAATCCTCCACCATGCGGCGCACGGCGTCCCCGGGCGTTCCGTCTCCCGACAGGAACTTTTCCCAGGCGACCGCGACCGCCTTGTCGTGACCCGCCGCTCCGGCGGGATCACCCAGGTCGCGTCCCATCAGTGTGTCCTCCCCACGGCCGGTCTTCATCGAACTGGTCCGTGTTTTGTCATCGCCCCTTATACGGGAAACTCACCTTATTGTCTTCAATTCCCCGATTTTGGGGTAATGGGTGATGCGCGTGGAGAGAGGAGGCTGCCCTGGCCTTACAGCCAGGGCGCTTTGGTGCTTGCGATGTCCTGCCACAGGGACCGGGCGGTGGCCAGAGCCTCTTCCCGATGGCCACCCAGCAGTCCGGCGGCGCGACCGGCGGCAAAGGCCAGATCCGGGGTGCCCGGCGCGGCCTCGCGGGCGGCGTCCCGCAGCAGGGCGCGGCCGACGGCGAAATCGTTCAGCGAGCCCAGGGCGTCCTGTGTGGCTTTCAGTGTTTTCGACAGGCCCTTGGTTTTCTTGGCGGGATAGAGCGGCGCGAGGAATTCCAGGCCGTAGCGCAGCTTCTTGATTTGGATGCGCAGGGCGTGACGCTCTTCATCACCGAGCGCCTCATAATGCTTGCCGGCCTTCAGGACCTTGCGATGGCGGCGGCCAAGCACCCGGTCGGCCAGTTTGTGCACCGGTTCGGCGCGTAGGGGGGTGCGGTCCGGGTCGGTGCGCCAACTGCCGTCTTCCAGCCAGCGGGCCGCTTCCAGTACCAGGGCGGTAAAGCGGGCGGAGCGCACGGCATCGCGCGTGGCGGCATTGGCGGCGACACGGCGGTCGGCGAAGTGGGCGCGCAGGGCAGGCAGACCCGGTTCGTCGGCCAGATCATCGACCAGGGGGGCCAGCACTTCGTCGTCGAAGACATCCGCATCCCGGGCGGGACCCAGCAGGCTCATCAGCCAGCGCAGCTCGGCTTTCACGACCTCCATATCCGGACCATCAATCAGGGTCTTGAAGGTGGTCATGGCCGCGCGCATGCGGCGGACTCCGACTCGCATCTGGTGCACGCCTTCGGGGTCGTCGGTTTCCAGCAGGCAGCGCATATTGCCGGTGATCTGGGTCAGGCAGGACTGGCCGATGCGGATGAAGGCGTCGGCGGCGGGCATGCCGCGCGTCAATCCGGGATCCGCAGCCTTGACCGGCTCCGCCGGAATGATGTGACCCAACAGGCGATAGCCCCTGGCCGCCTTGGACAGGCCGCCCAGCTGCAGCGGCACGGCCTTGTTCAGCTCAAGCGCCAGTTCGTACAAATGGGCCGGGGGGCCTTCCAGCAGTTCCAGTTCCACTTCGGCAATGGGATCGGACCGGTCCCCGGCCACCACCTCGCCCCGATCCAGGGCAATTTCCACCCGCGCGGCACCGCCGTTGCGCACCCGTTTGGCGCGGCGGACGTCTGTGGTGAAGCGGGTCTGGATGGTCTGGCCGTTGCAGGCGGTGGTGAAGGCTTCCGTCAGGCCCCAGGTCTCGAGCAGAGTCATTTCCGGCACGTCGGCCTGGATCGGGGCTTCCCATTCGCCCCGGGAAAACAGGCCTGCGGTCTCCGTTCCCTTGGTCTTGACCGTTTGCAGCCGCTTCTTGCCGATGGTGCGCACCCGCAAGGTCAGCCCGGCCCGGGACAGGGCATCGTCGGCCGTATCCCAGTAGGCACTGATCTGGCGATGGGCGGCCGGCTTGCGGCCGTTGTCCGAGGCCAGAAGCGGATGGCCGAGCAGGGAGTCGGCCTGATCGGCGGGGAAAAGCAGCTTCAGTTCCCGTTCCCGGGGCGGCTCGGCGGCGGGGGAGGAGGACGGAGAGGAGGCGGAGGACTCCGTGTCGGGCATGGCGGCACGTCCCTGGTCTGCGGTCAATCCTATCGGCGAACCCGTTTGGCGACACCACTATACGACTCCGGGAGGATCCTGTCCCGCAGTGTCCGGCCCGGACTGTGTGGCCCGGACTGTGTGGCCCGGACTGTGTGGCACGTCGCGTCCTGTTCGGGCGTCGTATACATTCCTGGGAATGGTCGTCGATCGGGTCACCAATTCTTCATCATCGCATATCGTTCCCCGATTGGCACATCCTTCCGCCCATGTGGACCGAAGGTGCTGAAAAAAAGTGGTTGATTGGTGATTTGTTAAGAGCGGTCGTGCTGCCATGGCGCCATGAAAGGATCGCGACCAACTCGGAGGATGTCGGTGATCATGCAGGCAGCGACAGCGACGGCACGCAAGGGCATGCGGGGCAGAACCCGCCTGGCGGCGGCGGTCTGCGTGGGACTGGCCCTGTCGGTGGGGGGCTGCGCCTCCGACGGATCGGGGGGCTCCTCGCTGGGGGGGATGTTCCAAAGCGATGACGCGCCGGCGGATCTGGCGCTGGCCGCCCTGGCCAAGGGCGACTACGTGTCGGCCGAGACCC
The DNA here is from genome assembly GCA_046233135.1 of Rhodospirillaceae bacterium Z3-40. Lineage (GTDB taxonomy): Bacteria > Pseudomonadota > Alphaproteobacteria > Rhodospirillales > Rhodospirillaceae > JBJXHN01. The sequence continues at coordinate 136,385 of JBJXHN010000010.1, forward strand.
ACGTGAATGACGCCTTCCAGGCTGATCCGGACAGCCCCTACGCGCTTCTCGCGGCGGGGATTCTCTATCAGAACACCGGCCGGCCGGCCGAAGCGGCGGCGGTCTACAAGCGTATTCTTGCCCTTCAGCCCCACGAGGTGGCGGCGGTGGGGACCTGGTTCCGCCAGCGTCCCCAGGCGGTGACGGACATTGCCGCCTCCAATCTTGAGATTCTGTCCATGCTGCCGGCGGTGGAAGCGGCCGGCGCCGGCGAGTCCGTCGCCCTGGGGGCGGCGCCGCAGGCCGGGGGAAGCACGGCAGCGCCCCAGTCTCAAACGATGGTGACCCAGACGGCCGTGGCGAGCACGCCTCCGCCGATGGCGACGGCCCCGGCGTCCGGCGAGCCCCAGCCCCTGTTCGGTCCGGGCGCGGCGTCATCCGGTCGCGCAGCCGCACCATCTTCGGCGGAGTCGTCCCCGATGATGGCGCCGTTGTCGCCGTCCATGGGACCCGAGCCCGGTACGCAACCCGAACCCCAGCCTTCCTCGCCGGCAGGCATGCCCACACGGGCGCAGCTGCGGGCGCAGATGGAAGCGGCGGCGGCCAGGCAGGTGCTGCCGATGTCCCAGCCGGTGTCGGCGGCGGCCCTGTCCGGCGAAGGGCATCAAAACATTGCCAACCGATTTGTCGCCTTGCAGGACCTGCTGGAAAACCAGTTGATCACGGCCGACGAATTCCAGGTGCGGCGCGCCGGCAATATGGGCGGATTGCTGCCCCTGACCCAGCCCCCGGCGGCGGCGGGTATTGCCCGTCCAGCCCCGCTGCCCAGCCAGGTAGTCGAGCGGCTGAAGACCTTGCGGGATACTCTGGAGTCGGGGGAGATCACGTCCCAGCAGTATGCTGCCGAACGGGAAGCGATTCTGGAGGCCTTGCTGCCGGCCAGTCCGCCCCGCCGGGTTCCGTTGATGCTGCCGCCGTCCTCGCTGGATGAGGCGACGGCGGCCATGGAGCAGTTGCGCGATTTCCGGCAGATGGGGCTGGTGACCGAAGGCCAGGCCAAGGCGGAGCAGACGGCCATCGAGCGGGCCTTGCAGTCGGGAATGATCCGGCCAATGGCCGCCTCCGGCGGTACGGGCAGTGCGCCGCCAGCCCCGTCGGCTGGCCAATCCGCCGGGCGTTCTTCCGGCAGCGGTGCATCCGGGGCGATGGGGGTGCATCTGGCATCCTATAAGTCCGAATCCGTTGCCCACGAAGGCTGGAAAAACCTTCTGGCCAAATATCCCCGCCAGTTGGGGGGCATGCAGCCGCGGTTCGTGAAAGCCTCGGTGACCGGGAAGGGGACTTTCTGGCGGGTGCTCGTCGGTCCTGTGGGCTCCCAGTCCCAGGCGCAGCAGTTCTGCCAAGGTTTGAAGGCCGCCGGACAGTACTGCCTGCCGATGCGGATGTAGGGGGCGGGGTCGGTTTTTTCGGAGGCTGGTGCAAAAAAAACTTGCCAGCTGGCTCCGAGAGTCATAAGTTCAAAGACCTGCGCCGCACGGTGCAGGACTTCCGGGTCAGAATCAAGCCTGTCTCAAGGTCCAGCGTCTGGATCTAGGGGTGCTTGTTCTCCGAAGCTCTCTCAGGGTTTCGGCGGTGTGGATCCTCTTTGGCGGGCAGCTTTGCCGGCTTCGAAAAAAAGAGGATGCAAACTGAAAAAAAAGATGTTGACGCAGAGGTCGGCGGGCAGTAAAAACCGCCTCCCACGACGGACCGACCGGCAAGGCCAAGACGGCGTGGCAAGATTTACCGGCTCCGGCCGGATGAGTACTTGGGGTTCTCGCCCCGCTGTTTACTTCGAGGCCTGCGCCTCGGCTGCTGTTTGACATTGTAAAAGAATACGC
>JBJXHN010000011.1:0-135715 GCA_046233135.1 Rhodospirillaceae bacterium Z3-40
CAGACACGATGACACCCCAACAGCGCCGACGCCCACCAGATCCCTTTTATCGCGGGGTGGAGCAGCCCGGTAGCTCGTCAGGCTCATAACCTGAAGGCCGCAGGTTCAAATCCTGCCCCCGCAACCAAGATCAGCCCGCTAGGCCAAAAGCTTAGCGGGCCTTTTCGTGTTTGGCCCGAGCCACCCCGTATCCGCCAGCTACCAAATAGCTACCAAACGGAAGCGCATTTCGGCGTAGCCACAGACCCATTTCCAGGTGGCCGTCGCGGGATTCCATGGGCTACGGCATGCAACATTTCTTGAACTTCTTGCCGCTGCCACAAGGGCAGGGATCATTTCGCCCGACGCTCCTGAGGGGATTGGTATGGGGGCTCTCCCGGGACTCCCATTCTTCCCCCCTAGGTTGGCGACGCCGCTTTTCCTGATCCTTCTTGTACTGATCAGAGAAGCAGTACCAGGAAGACAGCTCCTCGATGGTGTCGCCGAAGAGGGTGTAGTCATCGGATGTGTGGAGCAGCCCGGATTGTCCTCGACCCTGTTCCAGATGGCGCTCGAAGCTCTGGTAACCGATCCACTGGGGATCGATGAACCGCCGGTCGAAGGCCTTCTTCACCAGGGAGCGCAGGTCATCCAGGCCAAGCAGGGCGATGGCCTCCTGCCAGCCGTGCCAGACAAAACATTCGGCCTGAGGCTCCAGATTCATGAATGCGTTGGTCAGGAAGCGCGCGGCGATCTTCCGATCCAATTCACCACGCGCCACGACCATGGCCAGGGCTTCACACATGCGGGATCGGACGTATTCGTCGGCGTTCCTGTCGAGAATGATGTCGAAAAGGGGCTGGGGATCGCCGTCGAAAACGGCGGCCATGACCCGGTGCGTCGTGGTGGTTGTGCCATCGCCGAACAGATCATCGACATCCTCGGGTGGGCAGCGCAGCAGCCGCGCGAGGAGGCCATAAGCCGATTTTTCCCGCCACTCTCCCAAAAGATGGAAGATGAAGAAGAGGGGCGTCTTGCCTCCGCGCTTCTCGCTCGGTGTGTCCAGGTAATCCTGGATCGCCTGCAGGAAGACTGGCGCCAACACGTCCCGATGCGCGGATGCCTCCTTGAGGGCCTTTTTCGGAAGCCCGTCGGCATGTGCCAGTTCGTGAAGAAGAGCGTCGGTATCCATGAGAAGGGTGATACCAAATCGCCCCGCGCTCGTCACGATGGTTTCGGACCGGTTCGGCTTGACGGAGTGTGGATGCCAAGACAGCCCAGAGTTCCTCAATGGGACAGCTTCTTCCTCCAGGTATCCCTTTTTCTTTTCATTCAAAGAGGATAAGTTCCATTTGCGGTCTGTAAATCCGGATCGTGGGGCGTCAGAACCCCAGAAGCAATGCATTCGGCCATTCGTGGCCGGGTGGCCATGTCGCATGTCCAAGGCGCAAGCCTAAAGGGCATGGCGCCTGTGTGCATTGCTCCAGGTTCTGAACACCCGGCTTCTATGGTCGGGCAGCCCCTAAACCCTCAAAAGGAAAGGGGCAGTTACATGGCCATTAGAAGCAGCAGGCGCTGTACGCAAATTGATGCCGCAATCGGACAGCGGATCCGGACCTTACGGCGTGTCCGGGGGGTAACCCAAAAGGCATTGGGAGAAACCCTCGGCGTATCCTGCCAGCAGGTCCAGAAGTACGAACGAGGCATGAATACCCTCGGACCCAGTCAGCTGGTCCAGCTCTCCACCTATTTTGATGTGCCGGTCGGTCGCTTCTTCGATGGCATGGAGATCGATCTCGACGGGGGTGTGGTTGCCAAAACCGAAACCGAGAATGATCTCAACGAGCGGGTGCTCGAAGTTGCCTTTCGGATGAATGCGGTCTCCGACACCATGGTTCGGGACAGCTTGCTGGATTTGGTGGGCTCCCTGGCCTCGGCCCTCGCGGAGGGGTTCACTTTGGCCCGGCGGCGAGAGAGCCCACCCGGTCAGTGACGTCCGGGATGTCTTCGAAATTCCTCCGGGCTGACGCCCATGTGTTTCTTGAAGACATAGGCGAAATAGTTGGAGCTGGAGAAACCCAGGTCGTGGGCGATTTCGGTGATGCTCTCTGGGCTGGAGAGCAGCCGTTCGGCGGCCTTGTGCAACACCCTTTCCTGAACGTAGCGGCAGGGCGATTGGCCGAAGGTCTTTTTGAAGGCACGGCTGAAATGGTACCGCGACAGGTCCGCTTCCGCCGCCAGCCTGTCCAGGCTGACGTCTTTTCCCGCGTGGGCTTCGATAAAGGCCAGAACGCGCCGCTGCTGCGCGGTGCCAAGCCCGCCTTTCGCTTGGATCGGCGGGGCCTGTCTGTCTCCGAAGCTGGCGAGGAGATGGCAGGCCAGGGTGGCGGAGACCCGTTCGGCGCATCGGGTGATGTGATGCTCCCGGCGGCCGATCTTATCGCACAGCGTGGAACTGAGGTGCCGGACAATCGTGTCGGATATGGCCGCCTGTGGCGAGATCCGGGGAACCGGGCCTTCGAAGAACTCCCGGGCCATTTTGGCGAGGAAGGCCGGTGTAAAGGTGATCACGCCCGCAGTTTGCGTGCCTGTCCAGTGGAGTTTCACCGGCGTCATCGGGGGCAAGACATGGAATTGCCCGGCTTCGACCCGGTGGCGGAAGGGAACCTGATCGTCCCGCCCCTGCCAATCCAGATCGAACGGGGCGTCCGTGTGAACGACCAGGGCCAGATGGAGCGAGCTGAGCGAGGAGATGGTGTCCGGTGGTGGATGAAAGCGGTATCGACCAACCGTGACTCCGTCAATAATCATGCGGTCCAGCAGGGTGACAACGGGCGTCCGCGTCACCACCGCGAAGTCGAGCAAAGTTGTTCTTGTCATCTTGCGTCCTCACCATCATCAAGTGCGTCCCATGCAATGCCCGTTTTTGTGGCTTTTCTTGACTGTGATGATTGAAAGTGGTGTGCGCGCAAATTGTGGCGCGTTTTTGGCCGGTTGTTTCTGTCATGCAGAAACTATAGTTTCTGCGATATTCTCCGTATTGATGTTAAGGGCAATCATTCGGGGATCGCGGCAATTCCTCGAAAGCGCAGCAAGGGCGAATCAGTCGACACTCTTCGGTAGCGTGGCGCCTTTGACTGTCCGTCATAAGCGGAAGGGGGCGTCCTCCGCATTTCCCTCTCTGTGATAGAGGACCATTGCCATGGGCTCGGAAGAGAACGCGCCCGGCATTGGGGGGCATGCCGATTGGCGAGATGACCACCACTATGCCGCCCTGGCTCGCCTGGATCGGGCGACCTGGGCACGGGTCTGGTTCGAACGGGATCCCAACGCCGTCGTGGAAGAGGCGGTCGGGTATCCCCGGCGGGGACGGCTTCCCCGCGTGGTCCAGGGTGGAGCCAGGGACCATTGGGCGGCCACCTTTCATCCCGGAACCGGGAAAGACGACCCGGGACATGCTGTGGCATCCCGAGGTCAATCCCCTTGTCCTCGCCGTGGAGGCGGTCCCCGGAGAGGTGACCGACCCGGGCACCTTCGACCTCCGCGACGTCTTCGCCCTGACCACCGTCCTTCGCGCCGAAGGCGTGGAGCACGTCCTGTTCTCCGATGGAACGCGCACCCTGCAAGTGGTGGTCACCTCGGGAACCCTGCTCGACGGGCCGGTCAGTCTTCGCATTCCCCTCCGCGGATTTTTGCATCTGGGCGCGAAGATCGATGCCCTGGCGCGGCTCCATGCCTTGGGGCGCACCGGGCGTCTTCCCCCGAGCCTCTATCCCGCCGCCCGAAGGGCGCGGCGCTGGATCGAGATGGTTCGGGCCTGGGATGGGGAAATGGCCGGGGCAAGCCGCCGGGAGATCGCGGAGGTGGTGTTTGGGGAAGGCGTGATCCGGGACCGGTGGGAGGACGGCTATCGGGCGCGCACCCAGCGGCTGATCCGGGCGGCCCGGTCCATGGTCCAGGGCGGTTACCTGAGCCTGTTGGGACACGAGCCAGAGGGGGGAGGGAAGGGGCGGTCCCCGCCGAAGTGAAAGAGAGGGCGGGGGAAACGCGAAAAGGAGACCGGCCATGTTCGCCCCTACCCGTATAACCGCCGTCATCGGCGTCCTGTTCTTCGTCCTCCTTGCCTTCTGGCCCGCCCTGGACAAGGAACACAAGGGTCCCGCCAGGGTCATCGACGCCGACACCCTGGAGATCGCGGGGGAACGCCACCGCCTCTATGGCGTCGACGCCGTTGAAAAGGACCAAACCTGCACGAGGAAGGACGGAACAATGTGGCCCTGCGGCCAGGCGGCGGTGGCGGCCCTGACCGCCTTCCTGGAGGGCCGCACCGTCAACTGTGACGTCTGGCAGGGGGACACCCGGGATGTCCATGGTCGGTTCATTTCCGTCTGCTACAGCGGCGCTGATGACCTGGCCACCTGGGTCGCCCGTGAGGGCTGGGCCGTGGCGGATCCGAACGCCAACCGGCTCTACAACTACACCAGCGACGCCCGTATGGCGAAATTCCTGCGCAAGGGCATCTGGACCGGGAGCTTCGATCCTCCGGCCGTCTGGCGGGAGGCCCACGGGTAGAGGAAGAGGGGGGGCGGACCCCCGTGACGCGGAAGAAGGGGAGAGAGAGGCTTTCCCCGCCCCGTCACGGAGAACCGACATGGCACGGAGCCCCAAGATCACCCTCTCCCGGGCCCGGGACATCCCCTTCGACAAGCTGGTGCCCAGTGAGCGCAACGTCCGCCGGGTGCGGGCGGGCGTCTCCATCGAGACCCTGGCCGAGGACATCGCCCGACGCACCCTCCTGCAGGGACTGAGCGTCCGCCCCATCCCAGACCGCGAGGGCTTTTTCGAGGTCCAGGCCGGAGGGCGCCGTTACCGGGCCCTGGAAATGCTGGTCAAACAGCGGCGGCTGACCAAAGTCGCCCCCATTCCCTGTATCGTCCGGGAGGAGGGACTGGTGGAGGAAGACAGCCTCGCGGAAAACACCCAGCGGGTGGCCCTGCACCCCCTCGACCAGTTCCGGGCCTTCCAGGCCCTGGTGGACCAGGGGCTGGGCGAGGAGGAAATCGCCGCCCGCTTCTTCGTCACGCCGACGGTGGTGCGCCAGCGTCTGAAGCTGGCCTCCGTCTCTCCCAAGCTGCTGGACTTCTACGCCGAGGACAAGATGTCCCTGGAGCAACTCATGGCCTTCACCCTGGTGGACGACCACGTCCGCCAGGAAGAGGCCTGGGAGACGGTCCAGGGCGGCTATAACCGGGAACCCTATACCCTGCGCCGCTTGCTCACCGGAAATGCCATCCGTGCTTCGGACAAGCGAGCCCGGTTCATCGGCACAGAGGCCTATGAGGCCGCCGGAGGCGTGGTCCTGCGGGATCTGTTCGACCAACACGAGGACGGCTGGTTCCAGGACCCGGTATTGCTGGAACGGCTGGTTTCCGACAAGCTCGCCGCCGAGGCGGAAACCGTGAAGGCCGAGGGTTGGACATGGGTGCGGGCCGTGCCCGATCTGCCCTATGGCTTCGCCGCCGGGCATCGCCGGTTGACGGGGGAGGTGAAGCCGCTCTCCCCGGAGGTACTAGCCCGTCGGGATGCCCTCCGCGTCGAGCGGGACGAGATCGAGGCCCGCTACGCCGAGAGCGGCGAGCCCCTGCCCGATGACATTGATCGCCGCATCGGGGAAATCCAGGCGGAACTGGAATTCATCGAGGACCAGCCGGTCCTTTACGCGCCCGAGGACGTCGCTCGGGCGGGTGTCTTCCTGGGGATCGATCCCGAAGGCGGGCTCCGGATCGAGCGCGGTTACGTCCGTCCCGAGGACGAGGAGGTCGCTGAAGCGGAAATCGGGAGCGAGGCGGATCATCCGATGACCGGGTCCGAGACCTCCGGTCCGGTGGAGGCGTCAGCGGACGAGCCCGAGGAGGAGGGCATCAAACCCCTCTCAGAGCGGTTGATCATGGAACTGACGGCCCATCGCACCCTGGCCCTGCGGGACGCCCTGGCCGAGGATCCGGACATGGCCCTGATCGCCGTGCTCCACGCCATGGCCCACCAGGCCTTCTACCGCTACGCCACGGAAAGCTGCCTGGAAATCGCCTGGAAGAGCACGGGCTTCTCCGTCCAGGGATCGGGCTTGAGCGACAGCCCCTCTGTTCGGACCATCGAGGCGCGCCACGCCAACTGGGAACGTCAGCTTCCGTCGGAACCGGACATGCTCTGGGCGTTCCTCTGCGACATGGACCACGATAGCCGCATGGCGCTCTTCGCCCATTGCGCCGCCCTGACCGTGAACGCGGTCCACGAACCCTGGAACAAGGCGCCAGGGCGGCGGCGGCACGCCGACCAACTGGCCTGCGCCCTGTCCCTGGACATGACCGCCGCTGGATGGCGGCCCACCGTGGACAGCTACCTGGGCCGCGTGCCCAAGGCCCGGATCCTGGAAGCGGTGACCGAGGCCAAGGGCGAGGCCTCGGCCCAGCTGATCGACCACCTCAAGAAGTCCGACATGGCCGAACAGGCGGAACGCCTCCTGGTCGACACAGACTGGCTGCCCGAACCCCTGCGCACGCCGGGGCTCGAACCGGAGGGCGACGCCCTTCCGGCTTTCCTCACCGACGCCGCCGAGTAGGCGGTCCGCGTTTCCCCTCCACTCCAGGCCCGGCCTCGCGCCGGGCCTTTTCCGTTCCGGGAGCACGCCCATGCCCAGGATCCTCCAAACACGGGTCTTCACCCTCGACGAACTGTCCGACACCGCCCGGGAAGCGGCCCGAAATTGGTACCGCGAAGGCGGTTTTGACTACGATTGGTGGGATGGCGTTTATGACGACTTTTGCCGGATCTGCGATCTGATCGGCATCACCTTGAAAACCCGCCCCGTGCCTTTGATGTGCGGGGGCACTCGACGCGATCCCTGTATCTGGTTCCGGGGTTTTGGGAGCCAGGGGGATGGCGCCGCCTTCGAGGGGCACTACCGGTATGCCCGGGGAAGTGTCGCCAAGATCACGGCCTATGCGCCGAAGGATCTGGATCTCCAGGATATCGCCCAGCGGCTCGCTGGCATTCAACGCCGGAACTTCTACGCCCTCCAGGCCACAATCGAGGCGCGCGGATCTTCCCATTTGCGCATCGCCGTCGAGCGGGAGGACGCGGCCCAGACCATCGGTGCCGAAGACGACGTGACCGAGGCCCTCCGGGACCTGGCCCATTGGCTTTACACAAGCCTTGATGCGGAATACGCCTTCCTGACCTCCGACGAGGCGGTGGACGAAACCATTCTTGCCAACGGCTACACCTTCACCGAGACGGGGGAGCGGTTCGGGTGACGGGTGTGGGCTCCGGAAGAGGAAGAGGGGGTTCCGGGACGGATGAACCAGGACGGGGAGAGAGAGCCTCCGGCCGGTTCTGTCCGATCCGCTCTCCCGGAGTACTCCGCCATGACCGTCGATTTCCCCTCGGTGGCCCCCGCCGCCGTGTCCCTCCGCGCGCCCGAGGACCGGGCCGCCCGCATCCTGGCCGCCGCTTCCCCCCTCCTCGCCGCCCTGGAAGGCGGCACCCTCCTCTCCCGCGCCACTCTCCGTGACGCGCTTTCCGACGCTTTCCAGGGAACGGACGCCGAGGGCGCCTGGTCCTGGAAGGACGCCTACGAGGCCTGCGAGGTCGCCCAGGTGCTCTTCCTTCGCAAGTATGGCCGGGCCATGCGGGACCGCGCGTCCGGTCCGGAGGTCCTGCTCGCCATGCTGACCCGCTTGGCCGGTCTGATTCCCACCCAGACCCGACGGACCGGGGAGAGTCAGGCCTTTCAGCAGTTCTCCACGCCGCTTCCCCTGGCCTTCGTCGTTGCCCAGGCCGCGAGTATCGGGCCAGAGGACGTCGTGCTGGAGCCCTCGGCGGGGACGGGCTTGCTCGCCCTGTTCGCTGACCTGTCCGGCGCCCGCCTGGTGCTCAACGAAGCCGCTGACACCCGCGCGGCTCTCCTGCGCCTCCTGTTCCCCGACGTCCCCGTCTCCACCCACGATGCGGCTACCATTGATGACCGTTTGGCCGGGGAGGTCCGGCCCTCGGTGGTTCTCATGAACCCGCCCTTCTCGGCGGCGCTCCATGTGGCCGGGCGGGTGGCTGGAGCCGATGTTCAACATGTGCGCTCGGCCCTGGCCCGGCTTCCCGAGGGCGGGCGTCTGGTGGCGATCACCGGGCACGACTTCCCGGTGGACCGTTTTTCGGGGACGCGCTTCACCTGCGTGGTTGATGGGTCCATCTACGCCAAGCATGGAACGACCTTCGAGACCCGGCTCACCGTGATCGACAAGGGCATGGAAGTTGGGGCACCTCAGGCTCTCTCTAGGGCCGAAACCGTCGGAGCCTTTCTGACCCAAGTACTCACCTATGTGCCACCGCGTGGCGCGGTCACCGGCGTGTCCGTCGGGGTGGCCGCCCTTGCGTCGATGAAGGTGGTTTCGTCTCCCCGTCCGAAGGCCCGGCCCGTTGCTCTGTCCTCGGCTCCCGAGGCTGTCGAACTCGCCTATGAGCCCGTTACCTGGGAACCCAGCGGGGGTGCCGACCTCACCGATGCTCTCTACGAGCCCTATGCCCTCCAATCGATCCGCATCCCCGGTGCCCGGCCCCATCCCACGCCCCTGGTGCAATCCGCCGCCATGGCCTCCGTGGCGCCGCCCCATCCCACCTATCGGCCCCATCTGCCCGAGCGCTTGGTGACGGAGGGCGTTCTCTCCGACGCCCAGCTCGAAAGCGTGATCCTCGCCGGGGAGGCCCACGCCCATCACCTGGCGGGACACTGGCTGGCCGACGAAACCTTCGACACCCTCCACGCCGCGTCCGAGGGCACGGAAGGGGTGCTGCAATTTCGGCGGGGCTGGTTCCTGGGGGATGGCACCGGTTGCGGCAAGGGCCGTCAGGTGGCGGCGATCATCCTCGACAACTGGATCAAGGGCCGCCGCAAGGCGCTGTGGATCTCCAAATCCGACAAGCTGATCGAGGACGCCCAGCGGGATTGGGCGGCCCTGGGCATGGAACGCCTGCTGGTCCAGCCCCTCTCCCGCTTCAAACAGGGCACGCCCATCCGCCTCGCCGAGGGGATCCTGTTCGCCACCTATGCCACCCTGCGCTCCGCCGAACGGGAGGGAAAGGCCTCTCGGTTGACGCAGGTCCGCGATTGGCTCGGCGCCGACTTCGACGGGGTGATCATCTTCGACGAAGCCCACGCCCTGGCCAACGCCGCCGGTGGCCGGGGAGGGCGCGGCGATATCGCGCCCTCCCAACAGGGTCGCGCTGGGCTGCGCCTGCAACGGGCGCTCCCCGATGCCCGGATCGTCTATGTCTCCGCCACGGGCGCCACGGACGTCCGCAATCTGGCCTATGCCGAACGCCTGGGCCTCTGGGGTGGCGCCGACTTCCCCTTCGCCAACCGCGCCGAATTCGTCCAGGCCGTGGAGGCGGGAGGTGTCGCCGCCATGGAAGTCCTGGCCCGCGACCTCAAGGCCCTGGGCCTGACCATGGCCCGCTCCCTCTCCTACGAGGGCGTCGAGGTGGAGATCGTCGAGCACACCCTCACCCCCCAGCAGATCACCATCTATGACGCCTATGCCGAGGCCTTTCAGGTGATCCACCAGAACCTGGACGCCGCCCTGGAGGCCTCCAACATCACCAGCACCAACGGTACCCTGAACGGTCAAGCCAAGTCCGCCGCCCGCTCCGCCTTCGAGAGCGCCAAGCAGCGTTTCTTCTCCCACCTGCTCACCAGCATGAAATGCCAGACCCTGATCCGGAGCGTCGAGGCGGACTTGGTCGCGGGTCATGCCGCGGTGATCCAACTGGTCTCCACCGGCGAGGCGGTGATGGAACGCAAACTGTCGGACATCCCCGCCGAGGAGTGGGCCGACCTGACCATCGATCTTTCGCCCCGGGAAATCGTCGGCGCCTATCTGGACCACGCCTTCCCCACCCAGCTCTACGAGACCTATTCGGATGAGGAGGGCAACCTCCATTCCCGTCCGGCCTTCGACGCCGAGGGAAACTCGGTCCTCTGCCGGGAAGCCGTCGCCGCCCGGGACGCCCTGGTCGAGCGGCTGGCCCTGCTCGATCCGGTCCCAGGCGCCCTGGACCGAATCATCCAGCATTTCGGAACGGAGGTCGTCGCCGAGGTCACGGGACGCTCCCGCCGGGTCATCCGGAAACAGGAACGCCTCTGCGTCGAAACCCGCCCCCCGTCGGCGAACCTCTCGGAAACCCAGGCCTTCATGGATGACGACAAGCGCATCCTGGTTTTCTCCGACGCGGGCGGGACCGGGCGCTCCTACCACGCCGACCGGGGCGCCAAAAACCAGCGTTTGCGCGTCCACTACCTGTTGGAGGCCGGATGGAAGGCCGATACCGCCATTCAGGGCTTGGGCCGGTCGAACCGCACCAACCAAGCCCAGCCGCCCCTGTTCCGGCCCATCGCCACCACGGTGAAGGCGGAGAAGCGCTTCCTCTCCACCATCGCCCGGCGGCTGGACACCTTGGGGGCCATCACCCGGGGGCAGCGGCAGACGGGCGGGCAGGGGCTCTTCCGGGCCGAGGACAATCTGGAGGGCGAGCAGGCCCGCGCCGCCCTCCGCCAGTTTTACGCTCTGCTGGTCCGGGGCGAGATCGAAGGCTGTTCCCTGACCCGCTTCGAGGAGGCGACGGGCCTCTCCCTCACCTACGAAGGCACCATCAAGGACGATTTGCCGCCGATCACCACTTTCCTGAACCGCCTGCTGGCCCTGCCCATCGCCCTGCAGAACACCCTGTTCACGGCCTTCGAGGAGATCCTTGCGGCCCGGGTCGAGGCCGCCATCGCCGCGGGGATCCAGGACCAGGGGTTGGAGACCATCCATGCCGAGAGCCTGATCGTCACCGACCGCCGGGTGGTCTGGACCCACGACAGCGGCGCCGAAACCCGGCTGTTCACCATCGAGCGCAAGGACCGCAACAGACCGATGTCCACGGAAGAGGCCCTTTCCGTGGATCGAGGTCACCCCATGATCAATAGCCGCTCGGGCCGGGCGGCCATCCGAACCTCGGCCCCCAGTCTGATGCATGAGGATGGCAGCGTGGAACGGCGCGTCCGCCTGATCCGCCCCATGCAGCGCGACACCCTCTCCATCGAGGCCTTCGCCTCCAGCCATTGGAAAGATGCGGAGACGGATGAATTCCGCGCCGCCTGGGAGGGGGAACTCGCGGACATTCCCGAATTCACCACCTCCACCTTCCATCTGGTGACGGGCCTGCTTCTCCCCATCTGGCGCCGTCTGCCGGACACCAATGCCCGGGTCTATCGGCTTCAAAGCGACGAGGGCGAGCGGGTGATCGGGCGTGTGCTCACGGCGGTGGAAGCGGATGCCCTCTGCCGAAACCTGGGCATCGATGCACCCTCTCTGTCCGCCGGGGAAGCCTGGGATCTGCTTACCGAGGGCAAGGTGACCGTCCACCTCGCCGACGGTCTGTCCCTGCGTCGAGTGCGGGTGATGAACGACAATCGGGTCGAACTGACGGGCTTCACTTCGGGCATGGTCGAGGCCCTGAAGGCCCGGGGGCTGTTCGGCGAGATCATCTCATGGAAGATGCGTCTCTTCGTCCCCGTGGGCGAGGCGGGGCGCCCTATCTTCGCGAGCGTGGTGGATCGCTGGCCGGTCATCGACCTGACCGATCGGGGATGACCCATGTCCCGCGCGAGCGATCTGGCGCGCGGCCTCGGCGCCCGAGCCGAGGCCGTCTGCCGCCACTATCTCTCCAACGGGCGGCGCCAGGGCCGCTATTGGATCGTCGGCGATGTCCACAATACGCCGGGCGGCAGTCTCTATGTCCGCCTGACCGGGGACCGGGCCGGAAAGTGGACCGATGCGGCGACCTCGGAACATGGCGACCTCCTGGACCTGATCGCCCTGAACCGGGGTCTCACCTTCCGCGCCACCCTGGACGAGGCCCGCCATTTCCTCGGTCAGTCCTGTCTCGAACACCGGCAACCGCAACCACCCGCGCGTCAGGGATCCTCCGAGGCGGCCCGTCGTCTCTTCGCCGCCTCCGTCCCCATCCGGGGTACCCTGGCGGAGCGCTATCTGGCCCGGCGCGGCATCCTCTTGCTCGACCCCTTGGATGCCCTGCGGTTCCACCCCCGCTGCTACCGGCGCGGTCCCTCGGGCCGGGAGAGCGGCCCGGCCCTGATCGCCGCCGTCACCGACCTTGGGGGCCGGATCACGGGGCTCCATCGGACATTCCTCGACCCGGATGGCGGCAAGGCGGCCATCGACCACCCCCGCCGGACCCTGGGCTTTCTCCTGGGACACGCGGTGCGCTTCGGGCCCGTGACCCATGTCCTCGTGGCGGCGGAGGGGCTCGAAACGGCCCTGTCGCTCAAGCTTGGGATGCCAGGGTTGCCGGTGGCCGCCGCCCTGTCGTCCGCCCACCTCGCCGCCCTGATCTGGCCCCAAAGCCTGCGCCGCCTCTATGTGGCCGTCGACCGGGACAGGGCGGGGTCTTGCGCGTGGGACCGTCTGCGGGACCGTACCCGAGCCGCCGGGATCGACTGCCGCCCCCTGGTCCCCCGGGCGGAGGATTTCAACGCCGATCTCCTGACCCTGGGGCCGGATCGCCTCCGCTCCTGGCTCGCCGAGCAACTGGCCGGGGAGGAGGCCGTCGCCTGTCTCCACCCCCGCGGGGGCGACACCGGAGGCGGGCAGGGGGGAGCAGGGAAAGCCACGGACTCTCCGTGGTCCGTGAGGGACCGCGCCCCGGCCTTGTCCCGAGGGTGATCTGCCGGAGGCAGGCCGGGCCGCAACGGCTGCGCCGTCCTCCACTGCGTTTCGGCCCTTTTGGGTGCGGCCCGGCCTTGCGCCCCCGGCGGGCGATCCCCGACAAGGCCGCGAGGGACGCGGCCTCCGGAAAACCGGGAGAGCCCCCATGACCTATCCCTTCACCGACCTCCCCGAACCGCCACCCGGCGCCTCGCCCACCGCCCATCTGCTGGAGGAACTCCAGCTCTACGGCCACCGTCCCCTGGCCGACGAGCCCGATCCCCGTCCCCTGCCGGATGCCGATCAGGCCGCCGCTGGGATCGGCGCGGCCATGGAAAACCTCGCCGCCCTGCTGGCCGACACGCGGCTGGAGGACGACCTCGACGACCTGCTCTGGAACGTCGTCAACGTTTTCCACCGCAAGATCGCCAGTCTGGACCGCCTGCTCGACGACAACGAACAGGCCCAGCGGCGCAGCCAGGGCGAACAGGACGGCAGCGAGGTGAAATCCGTCGAGCTGGAGCGTCTGACCGCCCAGGGCCTCTCCCTCATCGAGCGCCGCAACGCCTTCGAGGCCTTCCGCGAAACCGCCGCCGAGCACCATGGCGCGCTCACCGGCTCCGCCTGGCTGCCCCGCGTGGGATCCCGGACCAACCGCCGGACCCTCACGGCCGCGATGATCGACAGCCGCGACTACATCGCCGCCAAACGCCGCGCCGAGATCGAACCCCTGACCCCGCCGGGCCCCCGCGTCGCCTTCACTGGCGGCATCGAGTGCAACGACCACGCCCGCATCTGGGAGACACTGGACAAGGCCCGCGCCCGCCATCCGGAGATGGTGCTGATCCACGGCGGCTCCCCCAAGGGCGCCGAGCGCATCGCCGCCCTCTGGGCCGAGAACCGCGGCGTTCCCCAGATCGCCTTCAAGCCCGACTGGACCCGCCACAAGACCGCCGCCCCCTTCAAGCGCAACGACCGCATGCTGGAGGAAATGCCCATCGGGCTGGTGGCTTTTCCTGGATCCGGGATCTCCCAAAACCTCGCCGACAAGGCTCGGGGGATGGGGATCCCTGTCTGGGCGAGGGAGTGAGGGGGCGTGGTGGTTATCCTGATATTGGCTCATCGGATAACGTCTGATGTGGGCCGTTTTCGGTCAGTCCGCTGTCGAGCGGTGGAGTCGAAATAGTAGTCCTCGCTGAAATTCTCTGTTCTTTCGATGACGAAGTTCATTCAGGCAAATCTGACCCGAACCGCCGACACTTGTGCGCGCCCGAGTTGTGCGATGGACAGTCAAAATGCATACTTAAGCCTATGCTTGATAATAGCCTCAAGCCTCCATCGTCATGCCGGGTGTCCGATCCAAACAGGGGCCAGCTCAGGGTGTGCCCAAGTACTTATAGATGAATCTAGCGAATATTCCCTAGGGCTTGGTCAATCCGTGATCAACGGGCCAAATCCCTACTCGGAGTTCCTTGGTATCCTTGGAGGAATCCGGATACTGCAGTGAAATACCCTGGCTGACGCCCCCATTCTGCGCACAAAATTCCACGCGTTGCACAGCCCCTGATGCCGAGGAATATCGGACTTTTGCTGCGTCAGAAAGCCCAACCATTTCGGGCTCTATCCAAACTGCAACGGACAGCAAAACGTCGCCGATGACGATCGGACCGGAATCTGTGTCCACGGTAACGTTTCCCGGATAGGAGAAACAAGCTGTTCTGATTAACGGAGGCGCACCTTTCGGAATTCCTTCGAAAGGGTCAGTTTCAGCCTGGAGATCGCGCCAGAGGTCGTTAATTGACCAATACGCCCCAGAATCAACATTTTTGAATATAGGCTTGAATGGATCAAATTCAGCTGGCACGATAGAATCGACACTGTCCAATTCTGGCAAGGTCCAATTTTCCACAAACAGACGGAATCCCACGCGAGCTATTCCGCATCGCCTATGATGAAAAATCACAAAATCGAGACACGTTGACCTATTTATTTCATCAATGGAAACGTCAGACATCAAGCGCAAATCAATACAATGATGCTTGGCGACCATCCGAGCCTCGGGGGAGAAACCCGAGGAGCTTACGGCGATTGTTCTCTCGGCTCCGATGGATTGTCTTTTTGTAGCAAGTTGCTCAATCCACGTAACGTCCTGCCGGGCATGCCGTTTGCGGCATTCAATCGTGATGAGTGGGCCATCTCCGTTGGTCCTGCGAATGCTGGCGTCGACCTCCCGCAACCTCCCGGTGATCTTGCAGCGAATGCGATCTGGTGAGGTCACTTTAAACCCTGCCCGCGTAACATCAGCCTCGATTCGAGCGACCAACGCCTCGAATTCTCGCCATTCGGGGGGTGTCCGCTTTCTCGGCGCCATCACTTCTTCCCAGGGCCAAATAAAGGGAAAAAGCTTCGTTGGCAGCGAAGTTTCAACACATCATTAATCATAATTGTATTTGGCTTTCGCCGTTGGCCACCGCTAGGCGTTATCACCTCAATATCTGGATTTTCGATGATTGCTGTGTGTACATCATCGGAATGCGCAGGGGTGATATTGTATATGCCCTCATAAAAGTTGGCGATACCAATGACGTCTCCGCACTCTGATATAAGTCGCGGGATATCATCAAGCAACTGCTGTTTCGCCTTTTCGCGTCCTGACTGGTCAAAGAGATAAAGCGCCCCTTCTTCACTTGGGTCATATGACAGCATGTTTAAGCCAGAGCGCCCAAAATGGGCTTGCGAGCTGCTATTTTCATGCAATACATTGTTGTATACTTGCCGTGCTCGATAGGAATTGGCGAAATGAATCAGCCAATAACGCCAACCGCCAGGATTGTTGATCGAGAATGGGCTAACGAAAGGCGCGCAGGTGCGAAACGCCTCAAATACGAGACGCTCGGCTGTCCCAAGCCAAGCACTCCGGTTCATCGCTCCCTCAAGCGTGCGCAAATCTGATCGTTCCAGGCCGATGTAAGCTAGCTGAGAGGCAAGAAGCGTGGGGTTGGATTTTTGCAAAAAAGAAATAAGAGACTCGATAGCAAAAGTGTAAAATATCTCCGCTGATGGATATGAGCGCATTATATCTAGCATAGTGTTGCGCTCTACGTGGCTATGTCCGCACTGATCGAGATTGAATACGACGTTCCTAAAACGCCATTTCTGAAGCATGCTCTTTATATGCGTGTATGCGCTTTCAAATGGCTGATTAAGGAACTCAACCTGAAGCTGGAGCTTCCTCGAATTTTCGGCGTTCTCGGCTTGGTGTGGGGCAATGTTGCGCTTAAGGCTGTCCATTGCGTCAGGGCTGACGTCATTGAAAATGATGAGGCACTCGACCTCAATGGTGCCGAGACCTTGGGCGGCCCTTAGTGAATTTACCGTCTCGGTCGCGCGCTTTAATTCTTCGATAAAGATGATTGGAGAGCCTGCGGCGCCACAGACATACCTGCCACCGCCAGCAAAGCCATCAATTACAGCAAGGCGGAAGCGCTCCTGCTGAGGCAATTGGCAGCGCACTACCAGATAATTGTAAAAATACTCCCTGAGAATTTTGTGCTTTCTGCGGGAGTGGTCTTCAAGGGTGGCACCCTTCGCCCATTTGTAACGCTTTTCAACCATGCCCCAGCACACCCTCCGTTGTTGGGACGGCGGGAGGCTGACTATCCGCGCAGGTGCATTTCGGGCATTTCGTCCCAGGTCCGGCCTCTGTATTCGCGACCGTTCGCCCTCTTTGACCTACGCTTATTGTCTTTGCCCCAGGTGCCCCACTGCTTGAAAAAGAATGCAGTATCATACTTCACGCATTGGACATGGATCTCATCAATCCACTCCTCTTGCAAAGGTCTAGCAAATCGTCCGCTTTCTCCCCCAACGATTGCCCACTGGATATCGGTCAGGTCGATATTGTCAACCCTTCCGATTAGCGGCTCGAAGGAAATAAACCGGATTGCGGCTGGCACGTTACGTAGGTGATTAGCTCGATCAGCGACCTCTCCATTCTCAATGCTCGTCCCCAGCCAGACGTTCGGAAGCACGTCTCCAACCATGCTGGAAACGAAGGTGGACATGCGTTGAGGGCGCTTTGTTAATATTTGGTAGTTGTGTCGGGGCGTCTCCCGCATCACCTTCCAGACCGCGAGGATGAAATCATCACTGACCTTTTCATGGAAGAGATCGCTCATAGAGTTCACGAATATTTTGCGAGGCTTCTTCCAAGTGTAGGGAATTTTGAGCGCTTCGCGATCCGCCTTCACCACACCCTTCCAAACCGCGCGCTTGTCGCTTTGGCGGACTAGCCCTGCATATTTCTCGACCCCCATTGCCTCGAGTCGTTTGGCCATGGCCATCGCATAGCAGTTGGAGCAACCTGCGCTGACGACGGAGCAGCCAACCACCGGGTTCCAGGTGGAGTCGGTCCATTCAATTTGGGTCTCAGCCACGACGGCCTCCACGGCAATGAGTGGGCTGCCCTGCGTCCATGCATGTGGTTGCGGCCACACGACGAATTTTAGCCAACATGCCCATGGCGATCTGGTTGGATGCACTTACGAAATAGTAATTGCTTCACTCTATAACACCCTGTTAGACGGGTGGAAACCGTCCGCAGCGTCGAATATCGGCCGCGCTCGGTAACGGGTGTGCCGAGGAAGCCTCGGTAATCTCCCATTATTCTAAGGGGCTGGGGAGATAGAAGGCGGACGATGAATGCCTGCTATTGGGGCGAACCACAGACCCCGCGAATGGCCACCATGGGCGCAATGGGGATAATCCAGCTCCGCGAAGAGCAACTTTAGGGCGCCCACGCGTGTGTCCCCGCGTGCCGGGCCGTCGTGAATCGAGCCCACTTCGTGGTCTCGCCCCTTCGGGCTTCCGTCCCTGGCGCAACAAGGAAAAAGCCTCGCCAAGGATCGGTTGGATCAACGACGGGCCGTCAAACCGGCGCGCTCAGGACAGGCATTCGGAGGAGGCGCGAAACGCGGTATCCTGAGCGAGGAAAGGTGCCGCCTCCATGCTTGGCTTCCGCTTTCCGTGGGCTGCGGATGGGTTGAGACACGTCGTCTATCGATCCTGATCCAGGTACGCGCAACTGCCTTTTGGGCGAATGACCCCTTCCACACCTCGGCCATTCCCATCACCGAATCAGCATGGGCGGTAGGATAGGGCGCTCCGGGACCCGGCCACCTCGATAGGGAGGACGAGCGGGAAATCCGCACCGGTTTCGGAAATCCCGGTCCCGCCAAGCCCTGCCACATGGTGGCTCTCTCGGCGAAATAGCCAGGGGATCCTTCATCGGCTTTTCCTCCCTGCGGTGTCCATCCCGGCATGTCTCTTTCACGCGTAAATCCCGCGCCGGTCCGTTCAACCCGCCCGTCCGGAGAAATGTCCCCGCCTCCCTGCGGTCGGCTCCTCGCGGCCGCTTGCGCTGCACATTTCCCCGTCGGGCGGGTCCTCCACGGTGTTTCGGCCCTCCGCTACGCTCCGGGTGAACCGGCCCGCCTATGCGGTCTTCCCGCTGGAGACATCGCGGGGATGGTCCCCGCGAGGAACAGCGAAGGATCACCCCCATGGCCATCACCCTCGGCACCTTCACCAAGCAGGACAGCGGCGACTTCTCCGGCATCCTCAAGACCCTCAACGTCACCGCCAATCTGATCATCCACCCCGTCTCCCGGCAGTCCGAGAACGCCCCCGACTATCGCGTCTATGCCGGTAACGGACAGCGTTATGAAGTCGGCGCCGGATGGAGCCAGGTCGCCAAGACCAGCGGCGAGACCTACCTGAACCTGAAGATCGCCGCCCCCGAATTCGGTCCCAACTGGGTCCGCGCCCGCCTCGTCAAGCTGGAGACGCCCCAGGAGGACGGCACCACCCACCTCGCCCTCTGGGAGCCCCGGGAACGGTGAGCCTCCCACCCCGAAAGGCCCCGCTGGAGTGACCCGGTGGGGCCTTTTCCCTGTCTTCCATCCAGCCGATCCGTCCCGAAAGGATGCGGTGTCGGTGCGGTCGCACCGACGGGCTGTTCGTCTCGACAGTCCCATCGTGCCACCCGGCCTGACGGGGCCGTCAAGGATCGCGGGACCCTCCCAAAATCTCCGATCCGCTGCGCGGCCCTCCGATTTTGGGCCCCTCCCGCGCCCGCTGCGCGGCGGCTCCGCCGTCCTGGACTGCCCCGGCCCGGATGACCGGCGAGACCGTTCTCGACGATGGGAACGGTCACATTCGGGAGGATATCGCCATGTCCCAGTCCATCACGATCCAGGGGTTCCCCTACACGGAGGACGACCTCCGCGAGACCATCTGGCTGGTCACCCAGGAACTGCGCGCCGGTCTGCCCAAGCGCGAACGGATCGCCGCCCAACACCAGATCGCGACGCTGGAAGCGGCCCTGACGCAACTGTCCAAGGCCGCTAACGCGGGGCCGTGAGCCCCGCTTTTCTCCCACCATCAAGGGGGGGGATCGTTTTCGATACCCCCTTTTTCCGATCCTGAGCAAGCGCGCCCTGGCCCGCCATCCTTTGCCCATCCGCGCCGGACACGCCGCCTCTGGCGGACCGCTCTCCGGCGCTTCGATGGACAGCGAAAGGATCTCGGGATGACCGATCACGGCACGCGCGCGGCCGAGGCGCGCAAGGGCTCGCCCTTCCTCTCGACCCAACAGGCCGCCTTCTATCTGGGCCTCTCCGCCCGCACCCTGGAGAAGATGCGCCTGACCGGAAACGGCCCCCGCTTCCGCAAGCATGGCCGCTATGTCCGCTACCACATCGCTGACCTGGACGCCTGGTCCGAGGGGCGGGGCAAGGGCTCCACGGCGGACGACGGAGAGGCGTCATGAGGCGCCCGGTCGCCCTGGGACTGGCCGTCGGAGGCGTCGCGCTCCTCGGCCTGTCCGCTCTCCCAACGCCCCGGCCTTGGCTGGTCTGGAACGCCTCGGCGAGCGCACCCATCGGCCTCTATCGCGTCGTCGCGGGGCCGGTGCAACGGGGCGATTGGGTGCTCGTTCGACCGCCGGAGGATGTCGCGGAGCTGGCCGCCGCGCGCGGCTATCTGCCCCTGGGCGTGCCCCTGGTGAAGCGCGTCGCGGCCAGTGCCGGGGACGTGGTCTGTGCCCGGGAGGGCGCGCTCTTCATCAACGGACAGGAGGTCGCCCGCGCCCTCGTCCGGGACCGCGCGGGGCGCCCCATGCCCCGCTGGAGCGGTTGCCGAAGCCTGGGCGCGGAGGAGATCTTCCTGCTCCAGCCCCTGCCGAATTCCTTCGACAGCCGCTATTTCGGTCCGGTCCCGCGCCCCCTCGTGATCGGGAGGCTCGCCCCGCTATGGACAAGCTGATCCCCCTGATCGTTGCGGCCCTGCTGCTTGTCGCGCCCGGTCAGGCCGCCGAGCCGGACCCATGGCGGGCCGCCGTTTCGGAGGCCTCCGCGCGCTTCGACATCCCCCAACCCTGGATCCGCGCGGTCATCGATGCCGAGAGCGGCGGGGACCCCCGCGCGGTCTCTCACCGGGGCGCGAGGGGCCTGATGCAACTCATGCCGGGCACCTGGGCGAGCCTGTCGGAGCGCCTGGACCTGGGTGCCGATCCCTTCGATCCCCGCGCCAATATCCTGGCGGGAACGGCCTATCTCGCCGACCTCCGGGAGCGCTTCGGCTTCCCCGGACTGTTCGCCGCCTACAACGCCGGTCCCACCCGATACGCAGCCCATTTGCGGGGCGAACGGACCTTGCCCAGGGAAACAAAAGCCTACCTCAAACGCATCCAGAACAGGCTATCGGGCGACCAAAAAGAGGCGCCGAAAGACCAATCCGGCGGCCTCTTTTTCCCGCTTTCCACGGCGAAAAAGGGGGCCGGAAACGACGAAAAGAGTGCGCAAAACGCCCTTCTTTTCGTGCCCCTCTCGACCCGCAAGGGGGACCGGAAATGAGCGGGCCCCGCAGTTGCCGTCGGTCCGGCGAGAGGACCCTGATCGCAGGACAAAGGCGGGCGGCGCATTGGGAGGGGAGCCACCGGGATAAGGCAAGATTAAAGGCCGCCCTCCTGGAGGGGGCTATCTCTCTGTCTGCACATCTCTTTTTCCGGAGGCTGCCCCTGGGCCAGGAGGGTGCCTCCCCGCAACGCCCTGTTTTCCCCCAACCGGGTGGAGGCTCCCATGGATGACGACGACTTCCGGCCCAGGCTGGGCAAGATCCGCTCCCAGGGATCGCCCAAGGGCAAACGCTATACCCACCAACTGCTCGCCGCGATCAATCGCGCCGGGGGGCGGGCGAAGCGGAAATCGGGCTTCTCCGGCAAGCGCCTGGGGCGGGGTGGCACGATGGCAGCCACCTTGAGCACAAGGGACCGCTTCGCCGCCTATCGCCAGCGCCGTGTGATCGTCAAGGCGCGGATCGTCAAGCTGGCCGGAAAAGGCATGGCCACCGCTCGCGCCCACCTGCGTTATGTCCAGCGGGACGGCGTGACCCGGGAGGGTGACCGGGGCCAGCTCTACGGCGCCGAGCGGGACCGGGAGGACGGCAAGGCCTTCCTCGACCGCGCCGAGGGAGACCGCCACCAATTCCGCTTCATCGTCGCCCCGGAAGATGGCCTCGACTACGAGGACCTGAAGCCGCTGACCCGCCGCCTCATGGCCCAGGTGGAGGAGGATTTGGGAACCAAGCTCGACTGGGTGGCCGTCGACCATTTCAACACCGGCCACCCCCACAGCCACGTCATCGTCCGGGGCAGGGACGACCAAGGCCGCGATCTGGTCATCGCCCGGGACTACATCGCCTCGGGCATCCGGGAGCGCGCCGCCGAATTGGTGAGCCTCGACCTGGGGCCGCGCACGGACCGGGACATCGAGATCCGCCTGCGCCGGGAAATGGACCAGGAGCGGCTGACCAGTCTGGATCGCCAATTGCTCCGCTTGGCCGATGAAGACGGGGTGGTTTCTCCACCCACGCGGGACACTGTCCGCCAGAGCCTGTTGACCGGTCGCTTGAAACACCTCGCCCGCCTGGACCTGGCCGAGGAAATCCGCCCCGGGATCTGGCGCCTCGACGACGGCCTGGAGGACACGCTGCGACACCTCGGCGAGCGCGGAGACATCATCAAGGCCATGCACCGCGAAATGTCCGACCAGAGCTTGGATCGGAGCCCCGCCGATTACGTCATCCACGACCCCACCGCACCGGATGCCGCACCCATCGTCGGGCGGCTGGTGGCCCGGCGACTTTCCGACGAGCACCAGGACCGCCATTGCCTCATCGTCGACGGGCTGGACGGGCGAACCCATTACATCGACATCGGCAAGGGCGACGCCACGGAGCCAACGCCGGAAGGCTCCATCCTGCGCGTGACGCCCAAATCCGTGGCTCCGCGCCCGGTGGATCGGACCATCGCCGAGGTCGCCGCCGCGAATGGGGGCCGCTACGACGTCGACCGTCACCTGCGCCACGATCCCCGGGCCAGCGAGACCTTCGCCCAGACCCATGTCCGGCGGCTGGAGGCCATTCGGCGCTCAACGGGCGCCGTGACGCGGCAACCGGACGGTACCTGGACTATCGCGCCGGACCACCTCGACCGGGTGGTGGAGCACGAGAGGATCGAGGCCCGAACCACGCCGGTGACCATCGAGATACTCTCCCGCCTGTCACTCGACCAGCAGGTGGGTGCGGACGGCGCCACCTGGCTGGACCGGGAGCTGATCTCGGAGACCCCGGAGGTCACCCGGGAGTCCGGCTTCGGGCGGGACCTGCGAGACGCTAAGATCCGCCGCCGCCAGTGGCTGATCGCGGAGGGGCTGGCGACGGAAGAGCAGGGGCATGTGACCTACCACCGCGCAATGCTCGCCAGACTGAGGAAGCGGGACCTCACCCGCATCGCCGCGCAGCTCTCTCGGGAACTGGGCCGGACCTATGTGGAACACCACCACGGGGACCGCGTGGAGGGCTCCCTTCGCCGCGCGGTGGACCTCACCAGCGGGAAGTATGCCCTGATCGAGAAATCCCGGGAGTTTACCCTGGTCCCCTGGAGACCCGTCCTCGACCGCCACATCGGGAAGCAGGTCTCGGGCATCATGCGCGGCGATGGAGGGATCTCCTGGACCATTGGGCGGCAGCGGGGGATGGGCGTGGGGGAATGAGGTGCTCAATTAAGATTGCATATAATTGTGGCTTATTGCTTTGGAGTACCCAATTGTCCGAATGGAAAATTAGCGATGAAGTTGACGCAAGTATCGTTGCTGGAGCTGCGATGTAGTCAGCGATCTATGGTAGCGCTATTTCGCGTGACCGCACTTGAAGGATAACTTTTTACTTTGCATTTATTCACTGCCATACAGATTATATCTGCAATTATTTCTATGGGGGTTGTAGACATGCCACGAAACCGGGATCCGATCAGTGGTGGATCTGTCCTTTTTGTTGGCTCAAGACTTGGAACGAACGCTACCCAATACCGTCTGCCAAAAGAATCCATTTTGAAAGGCGAGAAGAAATACTGGTATGTTAAGCTCCATTGAGCTAACGCTCTCTGCCAGGGCTCCAAAGCAAATTGATGAAGATAAAAAAGGGTATAACATGTCCCACCCGTCGAAACGAAGGGGGGGTGCCGCCTGGGCTCCATCTAACTTTGCCCGCCTCGCAGATCGTTCTTCTATCGCGATCGATAGCATTCTTGCTATCATTCCTGTTCCCATGATCAGGAACAGAATGATCTCGCGGACAGGCGAGCGCGCAAACCAATTATCTGCACTCAAGAAGCTGCCAGCGCTGTCTTGTGCGACTAAGAAGAATAAGACGGCTAGTATCATCGAAGTAGCCGCTAGCAGTATACGGCCTGCGGATCTCCCAAAGCTTGATCTCTTGGAGCGGGAGGTTAGGACGCTGAATCCCGTGACCAGAAAGGTAATTGACAGTGCCGTCCACCAGTAGGTCATCTCTCGGGCAGTTCGAAAAAAAATTGCCCTGAACCGATAGATAAACTTGACGGTGTCTGTTTGAAGCCTGCGGTGATTGACTTGCCGCGCACACTCCGTAAAAGTTCAAAGCTCAACTCTCCGAACTCAATCAATCCATCGTTATTGAGGTCAGCACCCCCCTCTAACCCCGCAATCAGCGATTTAGTGAAGATGCCACCATTCAACCATAGTGCCTTTTCATCTCCTGTGCCAGCAACGATTATTGCGCTGTGAGGTTGTCGGAGGTTGGCCTGGATCGTTTGCCAACGCGCCGGATTATTGAGCATGGCCTCGCCAGCGTCATCTTCCGACAACATCTTCGGAAGGATTAGCCCTGACGAACATGCGTCTATTAGGATCAACGTGTGATGCATGCGCGTTCGTTTCATATTCCAGTTTCTCAACTCTTCGAGGACGAGCGATGAGTGGTAAGGCAGCTCAGGGTCGTGATCGTAAGGAATGAGTAAACCATCTGTCAGCTCGATTCTGGTCGAACTTTCTCTGTCTCTTGAGACGTGGGTGCCATGACCACCAAAGTAAATCACGACTCTGCTTGGCTCATCATCGATCTTCTGTCCCCAGAAACGGCTCAGCGCATTTTGGATTGCCAACTTAGTCGCTTGCGGTCCGTAGAGTTTGGTGATGTTTTCTGGAGGGAAACCCAAGTCATTTAGGCGGTCGGCAAGCTTTTCTGCATTGCTTTCCATAAAGTCCAAAGGGCCGAATCCCGTGGCCGAGGGGTAATCATCAATTGCGATCAGTAGAGCATGACTTTCAGAATAAGCATTTGGGAAAACCCATGCAGATGTTCCCTCAACCCAAATTCGAAGTTGGTGCCCTTGAAATTCAAGATGGTTGATTCCTTCATGGAAAAAGCTCAAAAGTTGGTTCGTTGTGGTGGCATCTTCACCCATCCAACGAAATTCTTTTCTGTTGATGCGAACTATGTTACCAACACTGATTTTTTCGCTAATAAGGTCCGAGATCGTTTGTGTGTCGGAGGTATCCAGGTTCCCGACCACATACTTTCCTGGAATTAAAGTTATCTCGCGCAGTAACGAAGAGTGAGTCCAAGGAATCTGGTTATAATTTGTTTTTAAGGCGACCTCGGCACGGATTCGAACCATTGCCATTTCCAGAGGTAAGCCTGGCGTCGCGAAATGTTTCACGATTGCTTCAGTGAAAGGACTGTTCTCTCCCTCGCCGTCTTGCGCTACCGCGTTTGGCGCTGTGGCATAATTAATCATTGTGCCAAAGCGTGGAACAATTCGGGCTAGACCGATGCCCTTTCCATCCGTAGACAAAATCCCTCGCGTAAGAGATTTCGTAAATGGATTGTCTCGACAGGAGTCGAAAAAAATTATGCGTGCTCCTGATGTTGCTTCAAGTATTCTGAGAATTGAACTGATATTTATTGAGCTATATTTTAGAGATTCAATTGTGACTGGATTGCTGTCAATAGGTATTATGTAGTTTTCTTCATCTACTTGCACTGCGTGTCCAGAGTAAAAAAATATAACTGTATCTGCGGTAATTATTTTTTTGGCAAAATTCGCCAATATATCTAGGGTTTCTTGTTGATTTAAATTCAAGCCGGTCCATGTCTCGAAACCCATCGAGTTGAACAGATCGGTTATTGCGCGAGCATCGTTCTCAGGATTTCTCAACTGAGGCACATATTGATAATCCGAGTTTCCGATAACCAGCGCTACCTTTTTACCTATTGTTTGTGTGGAAATATTTGACGATGTTGATTTTTGATGAATTCTGTCAGTATGCTCTAGATTTTCTTTTCGACTTGCGGGGAGGGAGGGCTGTGGTGAGGCTTGTTCTAAAATGATGTTTTTCTTGCTACTATAGTTTCCCTCCATGTTTGGTCCTGGTGGTGCTGCGACGTGTTCGAGCGAATCAAAAGCCATCGCATAGGCTGATGTGAGAATAAACAGCGCAAAGGCTATAAAATTTATTGTGTGGGTTGGCGACATCGAAAGTGGGCCTTGCAGCATATTTTTCAGGTTAGCTAGGTGTGTGCGTTGATTGTGGTATTACTGTTATTGTGTTTTTGATAGTAAGGAATAGTGTGGCTCTTTTGTATTTCATGGATTGTTCAGTATTTTTGAGTGAAAGTAAATTGACATTATTATTCCGATGATGCAGTCTAGCAAAGTAGACGTTTGGGGATACTGCTGCCGCTACAGGTCTGTTTGCGAAAAGTGTGTTGCATATAGCCAAAGTGTGCCTGTATTAGAGGGCGGATGCAATAACATCATACATCGCATTTCCGCGCATATAAAGCCCATAAGCGTTCCCGCTTAACCACGCGACTCTCGTTCCGTCCGCCTCATGCAACGGAGCGATCCCCATGACCCCCACCAAACTCCTCGTCGGCCAGATCCTGGTCGTCTTCGCCATCGTCCTCCTGGGCGTCTGGTCCGCCACGCAATGGTGCGCCGACATGCTGGGCTATCAGGCCCGGTTGGGTGCCCCCTGGTTCACGCTCCTGGGCTGGCCGGTCTACGAGCCCTGGAAGCTCTTCGAGTGGTGGTATTTCTACGAAGCTTACGCGCCTGAGGTCTTCGACAAGGCGGGGATGCTCGCCGGGGCCAGCGGGTTCATGGGCTGCGCCGCGGCTGTGGTCGGGTCCCTCTGGCGGGCGCGGCAGAGCCATCTCGTCACCACCTACGGGTCCTCCCGCTGGGCGTTCCGGCGGGAGATCCGCAGGGCCGGGCTGTTCCGCGCGGCGGGGGTGTTCCTCGGGCGGCTCGACGACAGATACCTCCGCCATGACGGGCCGGAACATGTCATGGCCTTCGCGCCGACGCGCTCGGGCAAGGGGGTGGGGCTGGTGGTGCCGACGCTACTCTCCTGGACCGGATCGGCGGTGATCCACGACATCAAGGGCGAGAACTGGCAGCTCACCACCGGATGGCGGTCGCGCTTTTCCCACTGCCTGCTGTTCAATCCCACCGACCCACGTTCCGCCCGCTACAATCCCCTGCTGGAGGTGCGCAAGGGGCCGGACGAGGTCCGCGACGTCCAGAACATCGCTGACATCCTGGTCGATCCCGAGGGCGCCCTGGAGCGCCGGAATCACTGGGAGAAGACCAGCCACGCCCTGCTGGTGGGCGCGATCCTCCATGTGCTTTATGCCGAGGAGGAGAAAACCCTGGCCCGGGTGGCCGCCTTCCTCTCCGATCCCCGGCGGACCTTCACGGCCACCCTGCGCCGGATGATGGCCACCAACCACCTGGGCACGCCCGAGGATCCCCGGGTCCATCCGGTGGTGGCCTCGGCGGCACGGGAGGTGCTGAACAAGTCGGAGAACGAGCGCTCCGGGGTGCTCTCCACGGCCATGTCCTTCCTCGGGCTGTACCGCGATCCGGTGGTCGCCCGCACCACCTCGGCCTGCGATTGGCGCATCGCCGACCTGATGGATGCCAAGCATCCCGTTTCCCTGTACCTGGTGATCCCGCCCTCGGATATTTCGCGCACCAAACCCCTGGTGCGGCTGGTGCTCAATCAGATCGGGCGGCGCCTCACCGAACGGCTGGAGGGCGACCCCGGAAAAACACGCAAACACCAGCTGCTGATGATGCTCGACGAGTTCCCGGCGCTTGGACGGCTGGATTTTTTCGAGACGGCCCTGGCCTTCATGGCGGGCTACGGTATCCGGGCCTACCTGATCGCCCAGAGCCTCAACCAGATCTCCAAGGCCTATGGAGAGAACAACGCGATCCTCGACAACTGCCATGTTCGCATCGCCTTTTCCTCCAACGACGAGCGCACGGCCAAGCGGATCTCCGATGCCCTGGGCACGGCGACGGAACTTCGGGCCATGCGGAACTACGCGGGCCACCGGCTGGCGCCCTGGCTGTCCCACGTCATGGTCAGCCGCCAGGAAACCGCCCGCCCCCTGCTGACGCCTGGGGAGGTGATGCAGCTTCCGCTGGAGGAGGAACTGGTCCTGGTGTCCGGCCTCGCGCCGATCCGGGCCAGGAAGCTGCGCTACTACGAGGACGGCAACTTCACGGAGCGGGTGATGGCGGCCCCGGCGCTGCCGGACGGGGCCTATCCGGATTGCCCCACGCCCCGCCCGGATGACTGGAGCGGGCAGGTGCGCCCCGTCGACCGTCGCCTGATGCCCGACGACGACCGGGAGGAAAACGGCTCCACGGACGAGGGCGGCCACCGCAAGCAACTCCAGCCCGGTCTGGGCGAGGATAAGCCCGCCCCGCCGGACCCGGATCAGGGTGAGTTGTTCCAGCCCGCCGAGGAGGACGGAAGCCCGGAGGCCGACGCGCGGGTCATGGACCGCCTCGCCACCGCCACCCGCGCCTATGGCGTCAACGAGGGGATGGGCAAGGATGAGGATATCCTGCCCGGCTTCTGACGAGGGCGCGTGAGGGCGTAGAAGGGGGCCATAAGGGATTCCCGGCCCCTGGCCGAAGATCGTTCCAAACCCTTTGGAACGGTGCGTCATGAAGAACCTCAAGATCCGCCATCAATTCCTGCTCGACGCCGATCTGAGCGCGCGGCTCGACCATCTGAGCCGCCGCCCGGGCGCCACCAAGTCCGAGATCGTTGCCCGGGCCGTCGAGGCCTTCCTCGACCAGCGGGGTGAGAGCGACCTGGACCGCCGCTACGGTCCGCGCCTCGACCGGCTGTCCCGGGACCTGGGGCTGCTGCGGCGGGACAGCGAGATGATCCTGGAGAGCCTGGCGCTCTTCATCCGCTTTTCCATCACGCTCCATGCCCATACGCCAGTCCCTGACCGGGCCACCCAGGCCGTCGCCCAGGAACGCTTCCAGAAATTCATCGAGCAGGTCGGCCGCCAGATCGCGGGCGGCAAGCGGTCGCTCGACCAGTCCCAGGGAGAGGACCGATGACAGACACCTCCGAAGAGCGCCGCCGGGCCATGCTGCGCACCGCCATGGGGCCGGTGATCGCCCAGGCCCTGGCCGACCCCGCCGTCATCGAGGTGATGGTCAACCCCGACGGCTCCCTCTGGATCGACCGCCTGGGCGAGGGCAGGGGGAGCGCCGACGTCCGCATCCATCCCTCCGAGACGGAACGGATCATTCGGCTTGTCGCCTCCCATGTGCGGGCGGAGGTCCATGCGGACAATCCCATCGTCGGCGCCGAACTGCCCTCGGGCGAACGCTTCGAGGGGCTGTTGCCGCCTGTGGCGACCGGTCCCTGTTTCGCCATCCGCAAACCGGCATCCCGGATCCACCTGCTGGCCGACTATCTGCGGGACGGCCTGATCCTCAAGGCCCAGGTCGATGTCCTCGCCCAGGCCGTGCGCGACCGGAAGAACATCCTGATCGTTGGTGGGACCTCCTCGGGCAAGACGACGTTGGCCAACGCCCTGCTGGCCATCGTCGCGGCCCGGAACGAGCGGGTGATCCTGATCGAGGACACCCGGGAACTCCAATGCGCCGCCAAGGACTGCGTGGCCCTGCGCACCCGGCCCGGAGTGGTCACCCTGGCCGATCTGGTGCGCTCCACCCTGCGGCTGCGGCCCGACCGGATCATCGTTGGCGAGGTCCGGGGCGCCGAGGCCCTGGACATGCTCAAGGCCTGGAACACCGGGCACCCCGGCGGCATCGCCACCCTGCACGCCAATTCGGCCCGGTCGGCCCTCTACCGCCTGGAGCAACTGGTTCAGGAGAGCGTCACCGTCGTCCCCCGCCGCCTGATCGCCGAGGCCATCGATCTGGTGGTCTTCATATCCGGACGCGGCTCCGCGCGGCGGGTGGAGACCATCGCCGAGGTTTCGGGCCTGGACGGCGACGGGGATTACCGGATGACCGATCTGTCCCCGGCACCGCCACCCCAGCGTTGAAAAGGAGTTTTCGTCATGCGCAAAGCCCTGGTTCTCGCGTCGTCCGTTATTCTCTCCGCGATCCTCACCGCGCCCGCCCATGCCGCGGGCTCGGGCATGCCCTGGGAGGAGCCGCTCCAGCGGATCCTGGAATCCGTCCAGGGGCCGGTGGCGAAGATCATCGCGGTGATCATCATCATCGTCACCGGGCTGGCCCTGGCCTTCGGGGAAAGCTCGGGTGGCTTTCGGCGGTTGATCCAGATCGTCTTCGGCCTGTCCATCGCCTTCGCCGCATCCAGTTTCTTCCTGTCCTTCTTCTCCTTCGGCGGCGGAGCGCTGGTGTGATGGCCGGGGGACACATCGACGGCTTCGAGATCCCGGTCCACCGCTCCCTGGCCGAGCCGATCTTGCTGGGTGGCGCGCCCCGTTCGGTCGCCATCCTCACCGGCACGCTGTCGGCCGCCATCGGCCTGGGGCTCCAGCAATGGATCGCCGGGCTGGGGCTGTTCGTCGCCGGGCATACCCTGGCCGTTTTCGCCGCCAAACGGGATCCCGATTTCCTCCCCGTTCTGGTCCGTCACCTCCGGCAGAAGGGATGGTGGCGATGCTGAGCCTCTCCGAATATCGCGGGCGGGCCGACCGTCTCGCCGACCTGCTGCCCTGGGTCGCCCTGGTGGCGCCGGGCGTGGTGCTCAACAAGGATGGCAGCTTCCAGCGGACCTTCGCCTTTCGGGGCCCCGATCTGGACAGCGCCACGGAAGCCGAACTGGTCGCCCTCTGCGCCCGGGCCAACAATGCCCTGAAGCGCCTTGGCTCCGGTTGGGCGCTGTTCTTCGACGCCGAGCGCCGGGAGGCCCAGGATTATCCCACATCCATGTTCCCCGATGCCGCCTCCTGGCTGGTCGACGAGGAACGGCGCGCGGCCTTTGAAGACGGCAAGCAAGGCCGCCATTTCGAAAGCCGCACCCATCTGACACTGACCTACCTGCCGCCGCCGGATGCCCAGGCCCGCACCGAAACGGTCCTGCTGGACCGCGACCGGAAGGGAGAAGGAGGGCGGGACTGGCGGAAGGACCTGGAGCGGTTCCGGGAGGAAACGGATCGGGTCCTGGACTTGCTGTCCGACCTGCTGCCCGAGATCCATCCCCTGGACGACGGCGCCACCCTGACCTTCCTGCATGGCACGGTGTCCACGAAACGCCATCCGGTCCGGGTGCCGGACATCCCCATGTGCCTGGATGGCGTCCTGGTGGACACGCCCCTGACCGGCGGGCTGGAGCCCATGCTGGGGAAGACACACCTGCGCACCATCACGGTGCTCGGCTTTCCCAATACCACCCGGCCCGGGATGCTGGACGCCCTGAACCACCAGGACTTCGCCTACCGCTGGGTGACCCGCTTCCTGCCCCTGGACAAGACGGCGGCCACCCGAGCGCTGACCCGCCTGCGCCGCCAGTGGTTCGCCAAGCGCAAGTCCATCGCCGTGTTGCTGCGGGAAGTCCTGACCAACGAGCCCGCGCCCCTGGTGGACAGCGACGCCGACAACAAGGCCCTGGACGCCGACGCCGCCCTCCAGGCCCTGGGCGGCGACCATGTGGGCTTTGGTCATTTGACCACCACGATCACCCTGTTCGACGCGGATCGCCAGCTTGTCGAGGATCAAGCCCGCACCATCGAGCGGATCCTGGGGGGCTTGGGCTTCACCTGCATCCGGGAAAGCGTCAACGCCGTGGAAGCCTGGCTGGGCAGCCTGCCCGGGCATGTCTACGCCAATGTGCGCCAACCCCTGGTCCATACCTTGAACTTGGCGCACCTCATGCCGCTGTCCACCGTCTGGGCCGGACCGGCACGCAATGATCACCTGGATGGCCCCCCACTTCTCCATGCCGAAACTTCTGGCTCCACCCCCTTCCGTCTCTCCACCCACGTGGGAGATGTCGGACACATGCTGATCGTCGGTCCCACGGGGGCGGGCAAGTCCGTGCTGCTCGCCCTGATGGCCCTGCAGTTCCGACGCTACGCCGGATCCCAGGTGATCCTCTTCGACAAGGGCCAGTCGGCCCGGGCCGCCGTTCTCGCCATGGGGGGCGAGCACCATGTTCTGGGCGCCGAGGGCGGGCTGGCCTTCCAGCCCCTACGGGACATCGACAAGCAGACCACCCGAAGCTGGGCCGCCGACTGGATCGGCGGCCTGCTGCTCCACGAGGGAGTCCCCGTCACCCCGGAGGTGAAGGAGGCCGTCTGGTCCGCCCTGGGCAATCTGGCCTCGGCTCCCCCCGAGGAACGGACGCTCACCGGCCTTTCGGTGCTGCTGCAATCCAATGCCCTGAAGGCGGCGCTCCAGCCCTACACTCTGGATGGCCCCTTCGGCCACCTGCTCGACGCCGCCGAGGATCGTCTGGCCCGGGCCGACGTCCAATGCTTCGAGACCGAGGAGGTGATGCACCAGCCCGCCGTGGTGCCGCCGGTGCTCACCTACCTGTTCCATCGCCTGGAGGCCCGGTTCGACGGAAAGCCGACCCTGCTGATCCTGGACGAGGCCTGGGTCTATCTCGACAACCCGCTCTTCGCCGCGCGCATCCGGGAATGGCTGAAGGTGCTGCGCAAGAAGAACGTGGCGGTGGTCTTCGCCACCCAGTCCCTGGCCGATATCGCCGACAGTGTCATTGCTCCGGCGATCCTCGAAAGTTGCCCCCAGCGGATCTTTCTGCCCAATGATCGGGCCGTGGAACCCCAGTCCCGGAGCGCCTATGCCCACTTCGGGCTGAACGACCGGCAGATCGACCTGATCGCCCAGGCGACCCCCAAGCGCCACTATTACCTGCAATCCCGCCGGGGCAATCGGCTGTTCGACCTGGGCCTTGGGCCTGTGGCCCTGGCCCTTTGCGGCGCCTCCGATCCCGCCTCCCAGGCTCTGATCGATGGCCTCCTGGCCGAGGACGGAGGGAAAGGGTTCCTTGCCTCTTTCCTGGAGGCCAAGGGCCTCGCCTGGGCCGCCGATCTCCTCGCCCCCTTCCCCCCGACTGGAGAGAGCCCATGAAAACCCCGCTCCTCGCGGCCCTGGTGGCCGCGCCCCTGTTCCTGGCGGACCCCGCGCCGACCGAAGCGGCCTGGCCGGTCTTCGACGCCACCAACTACACCCAGAACCTGCTCCAGGCGGCCCGTGCCCTGGAGCAGATCACCAATCAGGTGAAGCAGATCCAGAACCAGGTGACCATGCTCCAGAACATGGCCCGCAATCTCCAAAGCCTGGATTTTTCCTCCCTGGGCCAGATCCAGGGCGCGCTGAGCCGCATCGACGGCCTGATGACCCAGGCCCAGGGCCTGAGCTTCGACCTCGATCAACTGGACAGCCAGTGGTCGACCCAATATCCCGACGGCTACGGGGCCGATACCACCACGCTGGAAATGGCCGAAGCGGCGAGAGAACGCTGGCAAAGCGCCATGGGCGCCTACCAGCGGACCCTGCGGGTGCAGTCCCAGATCGTCGCCAATGTCCGGGCCGACGAGGGCCTGCTCTCCGATCTGGTCAACCGGAGCCAGGGGGCCACGGGGGCGCTCCAGGCCCAACAGGCCGCCAACCAACTGATCGCCCTGTCGGCCAAACAGCAGATGCAGATCCAGAGCCTGCTCGCCGCCCAGGGCCGGGCCCAGGCGGAAGATGCCGCCCGCAAGGCCCAGGTCGAGGAAGCCGCGCGCGAAACCACCCGCCGCTTCCTGGGCTCCGGCTCCGCCTATTCCGGTCAGTGAGGGGGCGCGGCACATGGGGGACCTGGGCATCATCGACGGCTTCATGGCCACCTTCAGCCGCTACATCGATAGCGGTTTCGGCTTCCTGTCCGGGGACGTGGCCTTCCTCACCACCATTCTGATCGGCATCGACATCACCCTGGCGGGCCTCTTCTGGGCGCTGGGGGGCGGGGACAACGTCCTGGGACGGTTGCTGCGCAAGGTCCTCTATGTGGGCGTCTTCGCCTACCTGCTGAACAATTTCCAGGATCTGGCCGAAGCTCTCTACCAGTCTTTCACGGGGCTGGGGATCGAGGCCGTGCCCGGTCTTCTGGCCGCCGAGGACCTGCTTCACCCGGGCCGCATCGCCGCCATCGGCTTCGAGGCCGCCTGGCCGCTGCTGGAGCAGGTCAGCCGTCTGGTCGGCTTCCCGGAGATCTTCGGCAATGCCCTGACCATCTTCGTGCTGCTGCTCTCCTGGTTCCTGGTGCTGATCGCCTTTTTCATCCTCTCCATCCAGCTCTTCATCACCGTCCTGGAGTTCAAGCTGACGACGCTCGCGGGCTTCGTTCTGGTGCCCTTCGCCCTGTGGAACAAGACGTCCTTCCTGGCCGAGCGGGTGCTGGGCAACGTCGTGGCCTCCGGCATCAAGGTGATGGTGCTGGCCGTGGTCATCGGGATCGGCTCCACGCTGTTCGCGTCGTTTACCCAGTCCCTCCAGGGCCAGGAACCGGATCTGGCGGCCGCCATGTCCCAGGTTCTGGGGGCGCTCTCCCTGTTGGGCCTCGGGATCTTCGGGCCGGGCATCGCCTCCGGATTGGTCTCCGGCGCGCCGCAATTGGGCGCGGGGGCCGCCCTGGGGGCCACCGGTGCCGCAGCGGGGGCCGTGATCCTGGGCGGAGGCGCCGCCGTGGCCGGAGCCCGTCTCGCCGCCGGGGGTGGCATGGCCGCGATCCGCGCCGGGACCGCCACGGGATCCGCAGCCTCTTCCGCCTATGGCCTGGGACGGGCCACCTCCGGTTCCGGTTTGGCTGGTGTCGCCGGAGGATTGGGCGGCGTGGCCCGGGGCGCGGGTGGTGCCGCCGCCCGAGGTGCCCGGGCCGCCGCCGAGCGGGCGTCCTCTTCCCTCAAGCAGCAGGTTGATCGGGGCCGTAAGAGCGCATGGACGGCGACCGGTGGAAAACCGACAGCCGCCATGGCGGAAGAGGCCTCTTCAGGCTCCCCCTCATCGGCGGGATCCGCGCCCGATTGGGCGCGCCGTCTGCGCACGGAACAACGGACCCGAGCCCATGGCCATGCCGTGACTCAGGCGGTCAAGGACGGCGACCGCTCCGGCGGTGGCGCGACCCCCTCCCTCCAGGACAAGGACGACTGAGCCATGCTGTTCAAGCGACCCATCCAACGCTACGGCACCACGCCGGAGCCCGTCACCCCCTATCAGAAGGCCGCCCAGCTCTGGGACGAGCGCATCGGGACCGCCAGGGTCCAGGCCCGCAATTGGCGCCTCATGGCCTTCGGCTGTCTGGCTCTGTCGGTGGGGCTCTCCGGCGGGTTGCTCTGGCAATCCCTGCAAAGCCGGGTCACGCCCTATGTGGTGGAAGTGGACCGCTTCGGCGAGGCCCGGGCCATCGCGCCCGCTGTCCAGGACTACCAGCCCGCCGATGCCCAGATCGCCTGGCACCTGGCCCGCTTCATCACCAAGGTGCGCTCCATCTCCACCGATCCGGTGCTGGTGCGCCGGGATTGGCTGTCCGCCTATGACTTCGTCACGGGGCGGGCGGCCCTGTTCCTCAACGACTACGCCAAGGCCAACGACCCCTTCGGTCTGATCGGTACCCGCAGCGTCTCGGTCCAGGTGACCAGCGTGGTGCGGGCCTCGGATCAGTCCTTCCAGGTGGCCTGGACGGAGCGGGTGTTCGAGCGCGGAAGCCTGAAGGGCACGGAGCGCTGGACCGCCATCCTCTCCATCACCCTGCGGACACCGCGCAGTGTCGAGCAACTGCGGGCCAATCCCCTGGGCCTCTTCGTCACCGCCATCGACTGGTCGCGCGACCTCGATACGGCCCCTGAACTTTCCAAGGAGAGCACGCCATGAAAGCCCCCCTGATCCTCTCCGCGTCCGCCCTGGTGCTGGCCGCCTGCGCTGGCAAAACACCGCCCCCGGTCATTTCCTACGATAGCCAGGATTTCCAGCCCGCTCAGATGGAGGTGGAACCACCGCGTCCCGTGACCGTCGTCGAGGTACCCAAGGTTCTTCCCCTGCCGGGACAGCTTCAGCCGCTGCCTGGACGGTCAGCGGAAGATGCTCGCCCGCCCCAGGAGCGGGTGGACGACGCCAACAAGGCGGCCACGCAAGAGCCGACCAAGCACGGCTACATCAACGCCATGCAGGTCTATCCTTATGCCGAGGGCGCGCTCTATCAGCTCTACGCCGCGCCGGAGCGGGTGACGGACATCGCCCTCCAGCCCGGGGAGACCCTGACCGCCGTCTCCGCCGGCGACACGGTACGCTGGGTGATCGGGGACACCGTCAGTGGATCGGGGACCTCCGAGCGCACGCATGTACTCGTAAAACCCTTCGCGCCGGATCTGGCCACCAATCTGGTGATCACCACCGACCGCAGGGCCTATCACCTGCACCTGCGCAGCACCGAGAGCACCGCCATGGCGGCGCTCTCCTGGACCTATCCCCGGGACCAACTCCTGGCCCTGAACCGCCGCAATGCCGCCGCCGAGGCCGCCGCGCCGATTGCCCCCAACGTGGCCGTGGACAGCCTCCTTTTCCGTTACGCGATCTCCGGCGATAGCCCGCCCTGGAAGCCGACCCGGGTTTTCGACGACGGTCACAAGGTCTACATCGCCTTCCCCCGCCGCATCGACCAGGGCGAGGCGCCGCCGCTCTTCGTGGTGGGCGCGGACGGGGAGGCGGCCCTGGTGAATTACCGCATGCGCGGATCCTATTACATTGTCGATCGCCTGTTCGCCGCGGCCGAATTGAGGCTGGGCACCGATCCCCAGCAGGTGGTGCGCATCACCCGCACCGATGGTCGGGAGGAGGGGCGATGAGCAAGCTCGACCTGCGCGGCGGCCCCAAGCCCCGGGTGACGCGCTTCCGCAAGGGCGTGGTGATCGGCGGTACCGCCATCGCCGCGGCGGGGGTGCTGGGATTGGCGCTCTTGGCGCTACAGGCGCCGTCCTTTCGACAGGGGCAATCTTCCGTGGACCTCCTCCAGACGGGCAGGGCGCCGACACCCGATGGCCTCGCCGCCTTGCCGGGAGATTACTCGGAAATCAAGCCGGAGGCGCCCGAGCTGGGGCCACCCCTGCCCGGCGACCTGGGCCGTCCCATCCTTGCCCAGCAAAAGGCCCAGGGGTTGATGCCCAGGGACGAAGGCCCCTCGGAAGCGGAACAGCGCCTGGCGCGCCAGGCCATCCAGGCCCGGGAAGCCGGCGTCTTCTTCCGCATCGAGCAGAAGGCGCCCGAGCCAGCGAAGGCCGGGGTCGGGCAGGGCGTTCAACCGGACTTATCGGCCTTCCCCGTGTCGGAGAGCACCCAACTGACCCTCGACCCCGAGCGCGACCAGAACAATCAGCAGCGCAAACTCGACTTCCTGAGCCAGCGGGACGGGGGCGGCATCACTAATCCCCATCCCCTCCAGACCCCGGCGTCCCCCTATCAGGTGATGGCGGGCAGCGTCATCGCCGCCAGCCTGATCACCGGCATCAATTCTGATCTGCCTGGAATGGTGGTCGCCCAGGTGACCGAGAACGTCCACGACACGGTGACCGGTCGGTTCCTGCTGATCCCCCAGGGATCCCGGCTGATCGGCACCTACGACAGCGTCGTGGCCTTCGGCCAGTCCCGGGCCTTGCTGGTCTGGAGGCGGATCGTCATGCCCGACGGCTCCTCCATCGAGATCGACAACCTCCCCGCCACCGACGCGGCAGGCTACGCCGGGCTGGAGGATGAGGTCGATTACCATACCTGGCGGCTGGTAAAGGGCATTGCCTTGGCCACCCTGCTGGGCGTGGGCTCCGAGCTGACCTTCGGCGAGGGAGAAAGTGACCTGATCCGTGCGATCCGGGAATCCGCCCAGTCCAACGTCAACCGCGCCGGACAGCGGATCACCGAAAAGACCCTGAACATCCAACCCACCATCACCATCCGCCCCGGCTGGCCGCTGCGTGTCATCGTCCAGCGGGATTTGGTGCTGCGCCCCTACCGGGGATGAGGAGACCGACTATGGCCAATCTGAAACTGGGAAAACTCCCCGACCGCACCCCGGTGAAGATCACGATCACCGTTAATGCCGACCAGGGACAGGCCCTGCGGGACTATGCCGCCCTGTACAAGGCCACCTACGGCGAAGCGGAAACCGTCGCCGACCTGATCCCCTTCATGCTGGACGCGTTCCTCGACAGCGACCGCGCTTTTGCCAAGGCTCGCAAGGAGGATCTGCCTGACTTCGATGAGGGGGAGCAGCCCAGGAGAAGGGGGAAAAAACAGAGGATCGGTGAAGCCCAACCGACCGTCGAGCCGCCTAATTTCGAAGGGGAAGGGCGGGCATGAGCATTATTGGTCAATCGTGGAGGGTAGATGTCTCTCCGTGTTAGACGTATGACAAGAAGTGGCGAGGATGTGGATTGGCCTTCCAAGTTTTCGCTTTTCTTTGTTCGATGGGTAAGGGGATCGCTTATCCATGGCCCGGAAACCGAGGCTGGCACTGAAAGCTCTCGTCGCTCTTGGCACCGAGAATCTGGTGGAAATCATGCTTGACGAGACCCGGATTAATCCCGCCTTTCGCAAGCGGATAACTGCGCCGCTTGCAGCTCCCAGGGCGTCAAAACCGTCGCCTAACTCATCGACCGGCGTCTTACCGCTTTGCCGCGAGCGAAGGTTATGGTGCCCTGGGGAAGATAACGTGCCCTGGCGGAGGGGCTGGAAGCCACGGCGGAGACGATCACCAAGGAGCTGGCGGCCGTTGCTGCGATCACAGTCGAGAGTGGTTCGAGCGGATGGATGCCACCGGCCTCATACCACCGAGCACGGGCGTGCCTGACGGTGACCCGCCGCGTCGACATCAACAGTGCCATGGCGTCGACCGTCAACGTTCTGGGACTCGTCCATGGCTGCACCGGTAAACAAGCCCTCGTAATCTACCGCGCGATCGACGAGGACCCTGATGGCGAACCGATGTAAGCGGCGGGTGGGGCCGTCCTTAATCGCCGAAAGCCCGAGGGCGTGAGCTACGCGCCGGGCTTTGGTCATCTGTCTCACCCGATCGGTCCCCGCGCGCCCCGACTGATGGGGATCACCAGCGCCAAGGCGGAATAGGGGGCGAGCGACGGACCTCGAATGGGCTGGTCAAAGCGACGTCCCTTGATCTCCATTCAAGGAGGTAAAGGGGCCGTTTGGGCAATGC
Organism: Rhodospirillaceae bacterium Z3-40; assembly: GCA_046233135.1. Taxonomy (GTDB): domain Bacteria; phylum Pseudomonadota; class Alphaproteobacteria; order Rhodospirillales; family Rhodospirillaceae; genus JBJXHN01. The sequence goes on from JBJXHN010000011.1 coordinate 38,645, forward strand.
CCAGGCCCCCTCTCCGGTGATCTTACGAGCCGATCGAGCCAAGTAGCGCTGGGTCGCCGGCATCGATGACCACGCCGGTCAGCGGATCGATCAGGATGGATCCCGCGACGATCACGCCTTCCAGATGGAGACCGGATCCAACGCGGCTTCCCGGCAGGACAATGGAGTCATGAATGTCCGTGTCGGAGCCCACGAAAGAGCCGGAGCCGATGGAAACGCGACCAGAAAGCCGAGTGTTACTCCCGATTCTTGCAAAGGCACCAACATGGGCTTGCCCCGAGATCAACATGGACGGCTTGACCTTACTTCCTCTCTCGGCGATGAGCTTGTCGTCCGCCTCGTCGACCATGGCGCAGCCGTCGATCAATAGGCCCGGAATGCGCCCCTCGACCGCCGTGAGGTTCGCCGCGAAATAGCCCGCCGTCGTTCCGCAATGGATCATTTGCCCGGGGAGGAACAGGGACATCGTCCCGCACGCGCCCCTCGGAATAAGCGTGAGGCCAGCGGGGCCGCCGGTCGTGATGACCTCCAATTGAGCCCGGGCTTGGCGGGCCGGAGCGGAAGAGACCTGGGCGGCGAATGGGGTGCGCGCGCGGTCGAGTTCCATGATCATTAACGCGTCCTGGTCCGTCGCGATGACATCGAAGGGCGCCGTGTCGACCGCTTCGGGCGAGGCCATGATGTATCGCAAGGACAGGCCCCAGCGGATGCCGTCACCAAGTGCCATGTGGAGGGCGAGCAAAGTCGCGGGATCCTCTTCCGGGCAGGCGATCGTCGCCTCTCTGATGTGTGCCTGGGCCAAGTCTTCCAGGGCATGAACGATCAACGCCTTGCCTCCAATCGGCAGAAGAGCGCTGGGATAATCCCCGGAAAGGGTGGCCAGCGAAGGCAGCGGGCGGTTCGCCATGAGGACGGCGTGGATTCCATGCATGGTGAGAATTCCTTGTCTTGCTGCTGTTTAGGGACGTGCGGTCGCGGTTAATGGGCGCCACGGGCGAAAAGGACGGCGGGAATGGTCTTCAGAAGCAGAAGAATATCCATCCAAAGCCCCCGGCTCTCGTTGTAGGCCACGTCCATCCGGACCTGTCCCTCGAACGGAATGGAGGACCGGCCCGAAACCTGCCAGATGCAGGTGATGCCGGGCTTTCCATCCAAGCGCCGACGATCAGCGGCGCTGTACTGGGCCACTTCGTCGGGCAGAGCGGGGCGAGGGCCGACCAGCGACATGTCTCCCTTCAAGACGTTCCAAAGCTGGGGCAACTCATCGATGGAGGTCTTGCGGATGACTTTTCCCACCTTGGTGATCCGTGGATCGTTTTTCATCTTGAACAGGACGCCGCCCGCCATCTCGTTGTTGGCCATCAGGGCGGCTTTCCTGGCCTCCGCGTCGCGATACATGCTGCGCAGTTTATAGACTTTGAAATGACGGCCGCCTTCGCCGACGCGGGTCTGACAGAACACCACGGGGCCGGAAGATTCCAGCCGGATCGCCGCGGCCACGGCGAGCAGCAATGGAGACAGCGCCACCAAGAGGCATCCGGATCCCATGATGTCCAAGCCGCGCTGGAAGCCCCGGCCGATCCGGCTGGAGAGACGGTGGAGGCGATGCGAAGGCTTCGTCGTCGGCCCGCCGGGCGTCTGGGCGGAGGCTCCCGCCACCAAGGTCTTTCGCAGCCTCTCGCGCGCCTGGGCGCGCCGTTCCTCTTGGAACCGCTGCTTGATGACCGAGAGGACAAAGGCGGGGTTGCCGATGACATAGCGGCGCCACATGCGCCTGGGTTCCTGACGCAGGCGGTAGACCCATTCGCAGCCAATCACGCGCATCCATTTGGGCGCCCGAGGGATACGACCGGAGTGAAAATCGAACTGGCCGCCAACACCCATGGCCACGCCAACGGTCAGGCGGGAGATGTTGCGAATAATCCAGGTGTCCTGGCTGGGAACGCCCAAGGCCACCAACAGAACATGGGGGCGCGCGGCGTTGATCCGCGCGATCAGGTCGTCCTCGCCGTCCTCGGCGACGTAACCGTGCTGAACGCCCACGATATCCAGATTGGGATAACGCTCCCGCAGGCGAGCGGCCATGGCATCGGACACCCCAGGGCGGGCGCCAAACAGGAAAAGGCGTTGCCCCAAGGCTTCCATGCGCGCGCACAGGGGATCCAGCAGGTCCGTGCCGTTCACATTTTCCGGTTGGGGTAACTTAAGAAGCTTCGCCGCCAGACGGACGCCGCTACCATCGGCGAAAACGCGGTTCATTTCGCGCATGGCCTTGCGGTAGGCGCGGTCCCGGCGCGAGACCATCAGACAGTGCGCGTTCACGAAGCCCGCGGGAATGCTTTCCATGCGGCTCGCCTTTTCGGTGATCCAATCAATCGCCGACGTGTATGTCTCGCGATCGATGGGGATATCGGCCACCTCGAAGATGTCACGGGAGTCAGTCCCTGGCTGGGACGTCTGGGAAAGCAAACGGGCCATTGCGCGATCTCCACTTTCGCTTTGGATGGCCGAGAAACAGCAAGTCTCATGCCAACTCATAGAAGCAAGGAGATTGGCGCAAGGAACTACCTAGGGATGCTATTTTTTTTAAAAAATCTCGCATATTACAAACGCGATTCGCGAATGCGTTGCACTTTGGGTTACCGGAACCGCCAGATTCCGCCAAGTTTTCTTGGCAAGCCACTTGCATAAGGACGTTCGAATCTTTCTGGTGGGGTAAACCTTAATGGCTATCGAAACGCTCGCCGCGGGAGGACCGAACACGGGAGGTGTTCGCGGACGGCTTGTACGGAATCTTGGATGGGCCGGAAGCGCGGAAGTTCTCATGCGCGTTTCCCGGCTGGTGACGGCGGTCGTCCTGGCGCGCTGGCTGGATCCCACCGACTATGGTCTGGCCGCCTTGGCCATGACCACCACGGAACTGGTGCGCGTGCTGACCAATAACGGCGTCGGGCAGCGCATCATTCAGGCTAGCGACGAGGATCTGGAATCGGTCACCAACCGGGCCTGGCGTCTGAACTGGATGTATTGTGGCGGCCTTTTTGTGTTGCAGGCCATGGTCGCGCCCTTTGTCGGGTGGTTCTATGACGATGTGGGGCTGGCCTGGATGGTCGCCTCTCTGGGGGTGGTCTATCTGATGATGCCCCTGGGGCTGGTGCACTGTTTTCTGTTGATGCGGCGCCACCAGATTCGGACGACAGCGCTGGTCGCCGGCGGTCAGGTGACTGCGGACAATCTGCTGACGGCCGTCTTGGCCGTCTGCGGTCTGGGGCCTTGGGCCATCGTGCTACCCAAGATCCTGGTGGCTCCGCTTTGGGTGATTGGCATGCGTTGGCCTGTACGTTGGCGGCCCACGACGGGGGAGATGGCATCCCTGCGCGGGTTTCTGACCTTCGGCCGGGCCATCTTGACGATTGAGTTGCTGGCGGTCGCGCGTCTGCACCTGGACAAGTTCGTGATCGGCACCGTTTTGGGGGTCGACGTGCTGGGGCTCTATGCCTTTGCCTTCAACGCGGGCTTGGGGCTGAGCCTGTCATTTGTCGGTGCCTTGAAAACAGTCCTCTTCCCCCACCTCACCGAAACCGCCCGCGATATCGAAGGGCTGCGGCGGCGAGTGATCGACGCGCTGCGGCTGTTGGCCCTGGTCGCCGTACCGGTCGTGTTGCTTCAGGCCATGCTGGCGCCCTTTTACGTCCCCATCGTCTTTGGCGATCGCTGGGAACCGGTTGTCACGGTGCTTATGCTGCTTTGCCTCTCGGCGCTGACCCAGCCGTTTGCGGAAGTGGCATCCCAGGCTTGGCGCGCCCTCGACCGGCCAGGCATCGACCTTCGCTATACCGCGATTTCGACCACCGCCGCCTTTATCGGCCTGGCCCTGGGTCTTCCCCACGGCCTGATCGGCGTGGCCTGGGCGGCCCTGATCGTCCAACTGATCGTTCCAACGCTCTACGTCTTCTGGACCCTTCGAACCTTCAAGGCCCTATCCACCCTGCATCTCAAGGAGTGTGCCGCATGACCCAGTTGTCCCCCGTTTTCTCGGTGGTTGTTCCTTGCCATAACGCCTCCGAAACCCTGGAGGAGACCATCCTCTCGGTGTTGAATCAGACCGCGCAGGACTGGGAACTGATCCTCATCGAGGACAACTCCACGGATAACACGCTCGCCTTGGCCGAAAGCTACGCCGAACGGGACCCGCGGATTGTTGTTCTTGCGGGAAATCAGGGTGGTCCCTCCCCAACGCGAAACCTGGGCGCCTCCTTCGCGCGGGGGCTGGTTCTTGTCTTTCTCGACGCCGACGATACCCTGCGCCCCGCGTCCCTGGAGACCTTGCGGATCGCATTCACCGACGATCCCAACCTTGTCGTCTCATTCGGGATCGTGGTGTTCACCGATGCCAAGGGCAACGACCTCGGGCGGCGGACCCGCATTTCCAATGCACCGCTCAAGCCTGAAGATCTCCTGTTCGGCAATCCCTGCGGGACGGCGTCCAATATCGCCGTGCGCCGGGACGCCTTCCGGGAAAGCGGGGGGTTCGATGTGTCCCTCAGCCACGCCGAGGATCAGGAATGGCTGCTGCGCATGGCCTTGCGTTATCCCGGCGGTCTCGTCGGCCTGCGTACACCCTTGGTGAACTACCGAACGGGCCGGCAGACCCTGTCGTCCAGCTTGAAGGCCATGGATGACGGTTGGTCGGCGGTGGTCGAGCGCGCCGGCGAGCTCGCGCCCGACCTTATCCGGCGACATGGCCGCCGCGCGGCGGCGGCCCGGCAACGTCACCTCGCCAGTCGCCTCGTGGACGCCGGTGGCGGCGCTGGGACGATCCTTCGCCATTGGCTCGGCGCGATTCGGAGCTGGCCATGGCTGATGGTGATCGAACCACGCAGGACCTTCGGCGTCGTCGCGCGCCTGACGTTATCCCGTCTTTCCACACGGTCCCATTGCGTCGCGTCGTCCCAAGTCATTCCCGAAACCGGAGATCAATAAGATGTCGGCCATTCCTTCCGTTTCCGTGGTGATGCCCGCCTATAACGTGTCGCCGTTCATCGAAGACAGCATCCGCTCGGTGCTCGCGCAGACCTGGACGGATTTCGAGCTCATCGTGGTCGACGACGGTTCGACCGATGAGAGCGCGGCCTTGGCCGAGGCCTTCGAAGATCCCCGGATCAACGTGATCCGGCAGGGCAACCGTGGGCTGGCTGGAGCGCGCAATACGGGTATCGAAACCGCCCGGGCGCCGGTCATCGCGTTTCTGGATTCCGACGATCTGTGGATGCCAACGAAGCTGGAAGCCCACATGGCCCACCTCGCCGCCAACTCCGAGGTCGGCGTGAGCTTCGATCCGGCGCGCATGATGGATGACAAGGGGGTCCCTCTCGGGTTGACGCAGACGCCCAAACGCCGCGCCATCGATCCCAGTGACATCTTCTCCCGCAACCCTGTGGGCAACGGCTCCGCTCCGGTGATCCGCCGGGCCTGTCTGGACGATATCGCTTACCGGCCTGAGGCGGGGAACCCCGCCAGCGACCGCGTCTGCTGGTTCGACGAAAGCTTCCGGCAGAGCGAGGATATCGAATGCTGGATGCGGATCGCCTTGACCACGGCGTGGCGCTTCCAGGGGCTCGACGAGGCCCTGACTTGGTACCGGATTAGCGACAAGGGGTTGTCGGCGAACGTGGAGCGCCAGTTTGAATCCTGGCAGCGCATGTCCGCCAAGGTCGCGGCTTTGGCGCCCGCTTTCCACGGGACCTTCGGGAGCCTGGCGGAAGCCTACCAACTCCGCTATCTGGCGCGGCGCGCGGTGCGCTCACGGGATGGCCGGAAAGCCCTGTCGCTGGCGCTCCGAGCCGTGCGTGGGGAGCCGGGCATTCTGTGGCGGGAGCCCCGGCGTACCCTGGTCACCCTGGGCGCTGCCCTGTTCCTGCGCTGCGCTCCGCTTGGCTTCTATCGAGCCATTGAAACGGTCGCCCTGTCCCTCGGCAAACGCGCGATGAAAGGGAGTGTGGCATGACAACCCTGGTCAGTCTTCTGGACGATCACGCGGTGGGGGGAGTCACCCATAAGCTGCGGGACCTCCACGAGGCTTTGGAACACGAGGGGATCGTCTGCTCGGCCCTGGGCGTGGACCCACGCCGCCCTGGCGCCCCCGCCCTCGCGGAGGCGGACGTTATTCACGTGAATTTCACCGTGTCCTGGCGAAAAATGCCGTTCCTCCTCGCCCTGCGTCTGCGCAATCCCCGGGCGCGACTGATCATCGAGGAGCACACCTACACGGCGTGGTTCGAGACGCTGAAGGTGCCCGACCGGCGCCGGTTCCGGTTGATGGCGCGCCTGTCCTATGCGCTGGCCGATGCGGTCATCGCCGTGTCCGAGGCGCAGGGCGCCTGGTTGCGCGCGGCGGCCCTGGCGCCAGAGCACAAGATCCGCGTCATCCAGGGGTGCCGGAACCTGTCGGCCTTCGCCGCCGTTCCACCCATCGAAGACCGCTCAGGCCCGCTGGTCGTCGCGGCCTATGGTCGTTTCCACGAACAGAAGGGGTTCGAGACCCTGATCAAGGCCATGGGGCTCCTGCCCCGGGGGCACGCCCGGCTGATCCTGGGCGGGATGGGCGAGGAGGAAGAGCGCCTCCGGGTCCTGGCGAAGGACATGCCCAACGTGACCTTCGCCGGTCCCGTGACGGACGTTCCGTCCTTCCTGGCGCAAGCCGACATCGTCGCCATCCCGTCGCGTTGGGAAGCGTTCGGTCTCGTCTGCGCCGAGGCGCGGGCCGCCGGGCGACCCTGCTTGACCAGCGACCGGGACGGACTGCCGGAACAACTGGTCTTGGGTGGCGGACGGGTGATCCCCGCGGAGGATTACCGCGCCTGGGCCGAGCGCCTGTCCCATCTGACCCGCGCCGAGGTGATCGGCATGGGCGCGGATGCCAGGGGTTCGGGCGAGGGGGCCTGGGACCGTCACGCCTCCGCCTGGGCGGCCTTGCTCCGGGATTGCTCCGTCAGAAAGGCGGAGCGCAAGGCGATGCCGATGACCACCAGCGCCGGCCAGATCAGGTAGGCCAGGATCTCCAGGTTCTCGCCAAAGGTATAAAGGATGAGGATCAAGGTCATGGACAGGGCCGGCCGGACCTCCGGGTGGCGCTGAGCCTTGACCAGAAGGACGAGCATGGTCATCCCCAAGGGGAGCAGGAGGGCGAGAAACCCAACGATGCCCTTGACGAAAAGAAGGCCGTACCAGGAGTGGTGGGAGCCGATGGGCATGTATTCCACCATGTGGGGGCCACGCTCGACGATCCCATGTCCCCAGATCGGTGCCTCCTCCGCCCAGCGTTGAACAGCGATCCGCCCTAACGCTTCGCGGACCCGGGTGCTGTCGGCCCGCGCCGACTTGAAGGTCTGTACGGCGTCTTCGACGACGATCAGTGCCATGGTCGCGACCAGACCGCCCAAGGTTGACACGAAGGCGCCAAGCATGAGGATCCACGGGTTGAGCAGGCGGGAAAGCCCCCATGTGGCCACGGGGACGAAGACCAGCGCTACCAGGGCCAGCCTCGACTTCGAGAGCATGATCATCGCCAGGGCGCCGATCAGGCCAATCGCCTTCCATTTGGGGTTCTTCTCAGCCAGCGCGCCAATCGCCGTGATATTCCCCATGAACCCCGCCGCCGGAGCCCAGGGCGTGTAGAACTGCCAGCGAGGGGAGCCGTCCGAAGGGTCGATCAGATAAAGCTGAAAGGCGAAGAACTCCGGTCCCGGCCCGCCCACCGCCTTGAGGGGGGAAACGAACAGCCGCTCGGGCAGGCCCGCCATGTAGGCTGCCATCAGCACCGGTGTGATGATGAGCGTGTAGAGCCCGACAACGCAGAGTCCCCGCCATATCACCTCGGCGCGGATCGATAGGACGGCTCCGGCCATGATGAACAGGGCCAGCAGAGCCCACCCCTTGGCCCAACCGATGGACGACTTGATTGTCTGCCCCATGCCGAGGCCGAAGTCCAGGTGGCCGACGATCAGGGCTACCTCCATGGCCAGCATGCCGAGGATCCAGGCCCAGACGGTCAGGGGCAGCCCCGCCGCCTGGATCTGGATGTTCGGGTCGCGGCCTAGGTAGAGACGCCAGAGCCCCATGAAGAACAACACCCAGGCTAGCACCGGGCCGACCACATAGAGGGCCCCCACGGCATAGAATAGCCAGGTCGCCCGCAGGGTCTTGGCGACTAGACGCTCTTCAGGAGTTTGAGGAGTATGGGCTGTCGGATCCATAGGAGTGCCAAGGACATGAAGAGAAGCATGGTGCCCATGGTCGCCCCCACGAGCGCCAGTAGCTTCTTGGGAGAACTCGGGCGGTCGGGTAGGCTGGGCGTGGCGAGAATTTGTACCAGGGGGTAGGAGGCAAAGAGATCTGACTTGCCGGTATCTACCCGGGCCAGGGCCGAGCTGAACACGGCTTCGGCAACCTGCAAATCCCTTTGCAGGTCATCCAGGCGCGCCGCTTGCACGCTCAAGGGACCGATACGGTTTCCCAGGTCGCGCATCTGCTCGCTCAGGGCGTCCTGGCGCGCCATCATGCCCGCCCGTTTGGCCTGGAGGTCCACCAGCCGCGAGAGCAAGGGCTCCCGTCGGGCGGTCGCCGTGTTCTGGGCGAACTTCTCCACCAAGTCCCCGGCGGCGCCATTGATCGCGCTGGCCCGGGCTCTCATGTCGATCAAGGCTGCGCGGCGGCGCCCTTCCTGCATTTGGACTTGCGGGTGGTTGTTTCCCCACTGGGTGCGCATGCTCGCCAATTCGCGGGAGGCCTCCGCGTGGGTCGCGAGCAGCGCCTCCATCACCGGGTCGGCCGAAAGGCTGAACATCACGGCCGCTTCATCGGGGGTGACGCCCAGGACTTGGGAGAGGTCGTTCTCCTCGGCGGCCACGTCTGCCAAGTCGGCTTCGAGTTGGGCCCTGGTCCGGCGCATGTCCTCCATGGACATGACAAGGGCATCGAACTGTGACAGGGCGACAAGGCCGCTTTCGGTCTGTTGTTCCAGAATGCTGTGGCGAACCTCTCCCACCTTGTCCTGAAGGTCCCCGATCAGCCGTCGGCTGGCTTCCTCGCGTTTCAGGATCTCGTCCTTGCGCAGGCGTTCCAACTCGTCGGTGAAAGCGTCATAAAGGACGTTCAGGCGTTCGCGCGCCTCCTCCGGAGTGGGCGCCGTCATGCTTACGAAGATCAGATTGGTCTGGTCGACCAGGGACACCCGCGGCTTGCCGAAGGCCGACTCTTTCAGACCCATCGTCTCGGCCGCCGTCTCAAGGACCTTCGGATTTCCGAGGATGGTCTTGTAGTTCACAGTCGGACTGAGGGAACTGCCCGCGTAGGGCGAGGACACGGTGGACGTGGCCTGACCGATGTTGTCCAGATTGATGGCCGTGCCGACTCCCGCGCCCGGAAGGACGATGGTCATCTCGCTGGTGTAACTCTTGGGGGTCAGGGTGATGTAGCCGATCGCCAGGCCCCAAACGACGAACAGGCCCAGGGTGGTGATCAGCACATAGCGCCGCCCCCGGCTCTTTGGCGCGCCGGACCACAGCAGCAAGCGTTTAACACTATGCAACCGCTTGTCGGTCATTCCGGCAGGTGCTCCTCCTTCCGGGCGGGGTCGCTCGCGCGTTCCCTGGGCGTGATCCCCGTCCATGCGCTCTTCCGCCACCGACTTTAAAAGGAAAGACCCAATATACCCAAAAGGGTAATTGACCCGACGGCTTGGCCAACACTGGTGATGAGGTCTCGGACATCGACGAAATCGCTGTCGTAACAGGCGATGGCGTCGTTCGGAAGCAGAACGGGATTGAAGGCGTCGCGGTCCTCATCGTGAACCAAGGTCTCGATGGGGCGGCTGGTGATCTCCGTGCGGTCGGTCAGCGGATTCCGCGAGATCAGAATGCCATGACGGTGGGCGTTGACGGTGCGCACGCCGCCCACGCAGTTGGCGGCGACCAGCCCTTGCAGCATGCGCGTGCCATAGGGAAAGTTCGTCGAATCCTTGCCGATGGCTGACTGAGCATTGCTGGAGGCGGGCTGCGTCAAGTTGGACATGAAGACCCGGATGCCCGGCGGGGTCACTGGCGATGGACGCATCAGCGCATGCTGTATGCAGCCGCGACTGGGGACAACGACGTGATCCCCGCCAATCAGGATCGTGGCCTGCGTTGGGTAGCCGCCAACCAAACCGGTGAGGTCGACGGTTCGCACCCTGCCATCCCGGTGAATTTCGATCCGGCTCAGGTCGGCGTCGGGCCGCGCTCCGCCCGCTGCGCGCAGTGCCGCGGCCACGTCCCGCCCACCGGCGACATCGCCGGTGATCGGTTGATCGGGGCGGGTGCGCTCCTCAACGGTGCGGTTGTTGATATTCGCCAACCCGGGCTGAAAAACGGCTCCGGCGACGGTGACGTCGGCGGCGGCGTATTGGATGATCGCCAGATCCACTCTCGCGAAACCCGGGCGGAAAATACCCGCGTCCACGAGGGACCGTTTCACGTCCCGGGCGACGCTGTCCGCGTCCTGGCCGGAGGCGCGGACGGGGGCGATGAGCGGCAGTCTGAGGTACCCATCCTGGCCAATCGTGTAGAGGCCTTCGACGCTTTCTCCGGCGGGGATGCTCAAACGGACCGTGTCGCCCCGCGAGAGGGGAATGGGAAGCGCCGCTGCAGGAGCGCGGGCATCCTTGTCGTGCGGGGGGAGATCGCAAGAGGCCCGGGCTGTCTCCCAGGCCTCGACGAACCGTTCCCGCTCCTCGGTCTCGGCGGGGGGAACGGCCGCGCGCTCCATCAGGTAGGGGGCGGGGCCGGGCGAGGTTTGCATGTCCGTCCAGCCGCATCCGCCCAGGGTCGTTCCCAAGACAAGGGTGGCGACGGTCAACCAACGAACGGACATGCTGTCTCCTTTCAGGCGATGTGGAAGGCGCGTTCGGCCGGCGCGGGCATGGAGGCCGGGGCGGCGGCGCGCGCGACCTCGGGGAAGGCGTCTTCCATGCGAGTCATCTTGAGGAACATCGTCAGGGCCTTGGGCGGGTTGATCAGGGCGAGGTCCAGGCCCCGGGCCCTGGCGTTTTCGCGGACCCGAAGCAGGCCGCGGAAGCCACCAGCGTCCACTTCGGTGACATCGGTCAGGTCGACGACCACGGTCTCGGTGACCACGCCCAAGACAAGCGCCAGGTGACGGTCAAGAGCGGCGGCGGCGGCGGCGTTCAACGCGCCACCGCGCGGAGGCAGGGTCGCAGACGCGCGGGGCAACAGCGGAGCGGAGGCGGAGGGGGCGATGAACATTTCGGTTTCCTTTATCCAAGTGGCTTGTCGGCGACCGTCGCTACTGACATGCTGGGACTAAAGCAAAAGCCGTGCCAAGTGCCGCGCTCCCCAATAAGAGCAAATTTACGCATATTTTCGACGCTTCCCCCGCCAAAATGCCGCGCCTTGTTGCAGGATGCATCGCATAGCGGAGCAGTCGAACAAATCTATCTATCAAACTGAAGCGGCTCGCATTTTCTACAACCTCAAACTATCTTGAAAGAGGAGGATTGTCTAATTTTCGACGCTGTGTTGCCGAACCCTCCCCCGTGACCGGACGAGCGGAGGGGGGGGTACCCTTCGGATGAACGACGAGCCCTGAACGGCGATCCCGCGTTCAGGGCTCGATAGGGGTGGGTGCGTGGGGTCCGGGGAGGACGCGCCGGACGCTCGAGTCAAGCGGCGCGGGCCAAGGTCCCCAGGTAGGCGTTTTGCGCGTGCTCGATCTGGACGGAGAGATCGCTGTACTTGCTCCGCCAGCCCAGTTCCCGAATGGCCACTTTGGGATCGGCGACCAGCACCGCCGGATCCCCTTCCCGTCGGGGCTTTCTCAGGACGGTGAAGGTCTTTCCGGAAACCGCTTGAACGGTATCGATGACCTCGCGCACGGAATGGCCGCGGCCCGTGCCTAGGTTGGCTACCAGGGGATCCCCCCCAGAGAGCAGCCGCGAAAGCGCCAGGACATGGGCCTCGGCGAGATCGGCCACGTGCACATAGTCGCGAATACAGGTCCCGTCGGGGGTCTCGTAATCATCGCCGAAGATGGCGATGTCGGGTCGGGCGCCGTGGGCAGCCTGGAGCGTCAAGGGAATCAAATGGGTTTCCGGCTCGTGATTTTCCCGGAGTTCCCCTTCCGGGTCGGCCCCGGCGGCATTGAAATAGCGTAGCGCGCAGAACCGCAGGTTCCGGGCGGCGGCCGTGTCGCGCAGGATGTCCTCGACCATCAACTTGCTCCGGCCATAGGGATTGACCGGGCGCCAGGGATGGCTTTCAGGAATGGGAACCTGCTCCGGGTCGCCGTAGACGGCGGCCGTGGAGGAGAAGACCAGCTTGTCCAGCCCGGTCTCGCGCATGGCGTTCAACAGGGACAGCGTGCCGCCGACGTTGTTGCGATAGAAAGCTTCCGGTTCCCGTATGGAGATCCCCGCCTCGATGAAGGCGGCGAAGTGCAGAACTCCGACCGGCTGGTGCCGCCGGATAACCTCGGCGAGACGGCCTTCATCGGCCAGGGCGCCCACTTCCAGGGGTCCCCATTTCACGGCCTCCCGGATGCCATTGGAAAGGTCGTCATAGACGACGGGGCGGAAGCCCGCCCGCGCCAGCGCCTTGCAAACATGGCTTCCCACGAAGCCCGCTCCTCCGACCACCAATACCGTCCTGGATTTCATACCGTTCCTCCTGAGTTCGTAGCCAATGGCCAAAGGGGGGGGCGCCTGGCCACCCGTGGCGGGTTCCGGGTGTCCTAGCAAATGTCGTGCCGGAAATGGCGCGGGTCGCGGGGCGTTCGCGTCGGACGAGTGGCATGTAAGTTGCTTGAATGGGGAGGAGAATGACCTCGTCGGGAGTGTGTTATGTGGCGAAAGAAGCAGCGGATTCTCGTGGTGGACGACGACCCCGTTATCCATCGCATCGTTCGGAACTGGTGCGAGAAGAAGCTCGGGGTCGATGTCCGCGGCTGCGGCAGTGTCGAGGAGGCGATTGTCCAGGCGGACAAGGAAAAGCCTGACCTCGTGGTGCTCGATTGGCACCTGCCCGGCGCCGACGGCCTCCATTTTCTGCGGTGGCTCCGCCGGTCGCGAACCTTGGGGACGGTGCCCGTCATCATGGTCACCTGCAATCAGGTCATGGGCAGCATCGAGGAAGCTTTCGCCGCTGGCGCGAATGGCTATCTCGTCAAGCCGCTGAACCTGGGCAAGCTAGCCGATTTCGTCCGCGACGGCGTCTAGACGGTGAGTCGCATAACGAGACTTTTTTTCAAAATGCAACACCATGCGTGTCAAAATGAAAGAAGAAAACCATGAAGGGCTTTCTCGATAGAGATCGGGTCAAGATTGAAAACGCAGAGGTCGCCATGGGTAATCCGAAAGAGCGGCGCGGATCGCGAAAGGCGGTTCTGATCGTCGATGACGTCGCCAGCAATCGCGGTCTCGCTCGGGGGATCCTCGAGGAGGCTGGATACGAGGTGGCGGAGGCCGCCCATGGTCACTCGGCCCTGGAGGCCATCAAGAAACGGCCCTTCGGGGTCATCCTGATGGACCTGTGCATGCCCTATTGCGATGGCCCCTCCGCAGTGCGGGCCATGCGGGCAATGGATACGCGCTTGGCCCTGGTGCCGATCATCGCCGTGACGGCCGAGACCGACCCGGTGGTCTTGACGACCCTGGATGGAACCGGTTTCGACGATTGCCTCGCCATTCCCTATGCCCGGGACGTGATTCTCGAGAAAGTCGAGCATTGGCTGTCCGTGGGTGACTGGTCGGCGCCGCGCAATGGCGGCCCGGCGTGGACGGCGGGAGCGTCCATCGACCTTTCCTCCAATCCGATCGACGAGGTGGGCGCCTTGCCGCTCCTGAACCAGGCGCATCTGGATGTGCTGACGGACGCCATGGACGCCGCCGAAAAGAAAGATCTGGCTCTCGCGTTCCGGAGCCGGACCTCGACGATCGTCGCCTTGCTGGAGGACGGATGGGACAAGGCATCCGACGAGACGCGGAGGGAGAACGCCCACGCCGTTCGCAGCAGCGCCCAGACATTGGGGGCGACGCGACTGAGCGCCTTGGCGCTCAGGATGGAATTCGGCCAAGGGGCTGACCAGGGAAAGCTGGAGGTTTTCCGGGCCACCTTGGAGGCGACCCAGAAGGCGTTGGAATCCTGGAGCGCCAACGGTGACATCGCGGACAACGTCATGGGAGCGGTGCTTCCTGTGGAAGACCTGGTCGATCCGCGACGGCTCGATGAAGTCCTCGCTCTTCCGCCGGCCAGCCTCCGTTCGATCACCTCGCACCTGCGCGCGGATGTCGAGCGCCACGCGGGTCTGATCGAACAGGGGTGGTTGACCGCGGATCTGGAGGCGATGCAGCGGGGAAGCCACACCCTGAAAAGCGTCGCGGGAAGCCTTGGCGCCGTTCCCTTGGAGGTCGCCTGTTCCCGCCTTCACGTTGCTTGCAGGTCGGGGGACCGGACGGACGCCGTCGCGCTTGCCCGTCCCGTTTATCCCTTGGCCATGGCGACGGTGGACCGGCTTCACGACCTTCTGGATCAAGCCATTGGCGAGGGGAGCGATCATGTTTGACGCGGAGGAGAGGACCATGACCGAACGGCTCGCCAGAAAGGCCACGCGGCGCGTCTTGCTGGTCGAGGACACGCTGACCCTCGCCTACCTCTATCGGGAATATTTGGTTTCCGAGGGGATCGAGGCGGACATCGTCACGTCCGGGGAGGAAGCCATACGTGTCTTGGGCGAGACCTCTTATGAGGTCGTTTTGCTGGATGTTCAGCTGCCAGGATGCGATGGAACCGAGGTTTTGAGGTTCATGACCGAGAACGGCGTCCCCGCGCGGGGGATCGTTGTCACGGCCTACGGATGCATCGACAAGACTCTTGAGCTGATGCGCGCCGGTGCCTTCGATTTCATCCAAAAGCCGGTGGCCAAGGCGCGTCTTATCGAAGCCGTGCGCGGTGCCTTTCCCGAGGGTCGGAAGACGTCATGAGCCGGAAAAAGACGATAACGGGGGGGGCGAGCGTCGGCGAAGCCGGTCAGACCCCGGCCAGCCTGCGCAAGGCCGACGGTTACGTGGATGCCGTTCTGAGGGCCATTCCGCCGGAGGTCGAGGCCGCGCTCAGCGAGGAGCAAATGGTTGCCTTGGCCGCGGCCGTGGCCAAGGCGACCCGAGGGCGCCGTCATATGGTGGATTTGCGAATCAGTCTGCCCCTCTATGTGACGCGACTTTATTGCGTTCTTCTCATCGGCCAGGACCGCCGGACCCATGTGAAACGAACGCTGGTTGATCGCAGAAATCAGGGCCGTTCGACGGCGTCGGCGATGTTGATGTCCAGTGTCGCCGTGGCCCTGACCGGCACGTTTCTGCTGGGCCTGTTCCTGATCCTCTACACCGCCAAAAGCATGATGGGGATCGATATTTTCCCCGGCATCCATTTTCGAGAGCTTTTTTTCGGATGAGTCGAATCGTCACTTGATCCTCTCGCGGACGGCGCGCGCGGCATTCCATCGGGCGTCGCGTCCCCCGGGAGATGGCGAAGCATGAGGCCAGTTAAAATGGGAACCGGGACGATGAAATGGGGCAAAGCGCAGGGCTTTTGGGTTTGGGCTCTGGCCATATTCGCGGTCGGCGTGGTCGCGAGCGCCGTCATGGCCTGGCGTGTCCACCAATCGAACCGGCAAGAGGTCGAGGATGTCCTGAAACAGGAAGCCACGCTGTTGTTCCAGGCGGTCGCCAGCCGGGTCACCCTCTATCAATATGGTCTGCGGGGCGCTCGCGGCGCGGTGATCGGTGCCGGGCCGGACGGCGTTACGCGGGACATTTTCGTGCGCTACAGTCGCAGTCGCGACCTTTCCGATGAGTTTCCCGGCTGTCATGGCTTCGGGTTTATCCGCAAGGTTACCCCCGACCGCCTTGAGCAGTTCCTGAGGGACGCGCGGGCCGATGGATGGCCCGACTTTTCCGTTCGCGAACTGAATCCCAACGAGGGAGATCGGTTCATCATCCAGTACATCGAGCCCGCCGACCGCAATCTGGCGGCCATTGGTCTGGATATCGCGTCCGAAGCCAACCGGCGGACGGCGGCGCTGGCCTCCGCGGATCATGCCGATGTTCGGTTGACCGCGCCGATCACGCTGGTTCAGGTCTCGGGGGCCAAGCTTCAGTCGTTCCTGATGCTGTTGCCAATCTACAAAACCTTGATTCCCCCCCCCACGGTCGCGGGGCGCCGCGAGCAACTCGTTGGCTGGAGCTACGCCGTTCTCAACATGGGAGAAGTGCTGAAGGACCTGGCGCCGGATCCCACCCGCCTGATCTTCCGGCTGCAGGACGTGGAGGGGGCCGCCCAACCGGTCCAGTTCTTTTCGTCGTCCCCTTCGGTCGAGTGGGACCCGGCGGACGGGCCAGTCGACGAAAGCACCCACACCTTGTTCGGGCGGACGTGGTCGTTGTCGGTCCGCCCTGGTCCCTCCTTCATTCCGTCGCTGCGATTGACGGACCCCTGGACTCTCTTCTTCCAGGGCATTGCGGTGTCGCTGTTCATGGCGGTGGGCAGTGGCGTCGTCGGCGCCGGCCAGGCGAGACGGCGTCAAGCCGCCGTGGCCCGGGAGCGGCTGCTGACCATCATCGAAAGCAGCGGTGATGCCATCGTCGGCCAGGACCTGGACGGCAGGATCACCAGCTGGAATCCGGCGGCGGAGCAGTTGTTCGGGTATCCGCAAGAGGATGTGCGGGATAAGCCCCTCGCTCCTCTCCTGGTTCCGGCCGATCGGCGGAATGAAGACGCCGATATCATCGCGCGCGTGATCTCCGGTGAGAAGGTCAATGCCTTTGATACCCGTCGCGTGACCCGTGACGGGACGGTGATCGACGTGTCGCTGACGGCCTGCCCCATCCTGGACGAAAAAGGTCAGGTCACGGGGATCGCCAAGCTGATGCACGACGTGACGGAACGGAAGGCGGCGGAGAGCCGTCTCATCGAATTTAATCGGCGGCTGGAGGAGCAGGTCGCCAAGCGGACGGTCGATCTAGACGCCGCCAATCGCACTCTGAAGGGGGTCATGGACGCGATTCCATCGATGATCGGCTATTGGGATCGGGACCTGAACTGTAAGATCGCCAATCATGCCTATGCGAAGTGGTTCTGCGCCGATCCCGCGAAACTGGTCGGGACATCGATCCGGTCATTGCTCGGGGCCGATCTGTTTGAAAAAAATCGCCCCCACATCGAAGCGGCATTGCGCGGCGAGCCCCAGATGTTCGAGCGGGAGATTCCAAAGCCGGATGGATCGGGCACTCGACACTCCCTGGCCCACTACATTCCCGATGTGGTGGATGGCGACGTGGTCGGGTTCTTCGCCCTGGTTCACGACGTCTCGGAGATCGCCGAGGGCCGACAAAAACTCGCCGCCGCGCTTCAGGAGAACGAATCCCTGCTGCGCACCATCAATGAACAGCTTCTCTGTTCAATGACGGATAGAGATGGCCGTATCACCAGCATCAACGATAATTTCTGTCGGGCGACGGGATACACGAGCCAGGAATTGATCGGCCAGACCCATCATGTCCTCGGTTCAGGTGTCCACGACCGGGCGTTCTGGAAGGACATGTGGGACACGATCAGCGCGGGCCAGTCCTGGCGGGGCGAGGTCTGTAATCGCGCGCGGGATGGAAGCCTGCTTTGGATGGACAGCGTCTTCGTTCCCTTCACCGCGGAGGACGGCACGGTTGATCGCTACCTGGCCTTGCGCATCGACATTACCAGTCGAAAAAGCGCGGAAGCGGAATTGCGCCAAACCCGCGACCTGCTGCAGCAAGTTCTGAAAGCGGCCTCCGAGTTCTCGATTATCGCCACGGACCCCGAGGGAATGATCACTCTTTTCAATACAGGCGCCGAGCGCATGCTGGGGTACGGGGCCGAGGAGATGATCGGGCTGCGGACACCGGCCGCGGTCCATCTTCCGGAAGAGATCGAGGCGCGCGGGCGGGAACTCAGCGCCGAGACGGGAGAACCCGTCGAGGGCTTCCGTGTGTTCGTGCACCGCCCCGAGATCGACGGCGCGGAGGCGCGCGAGTGGACCTATGTCCGCCGCGACGGCGGCCATCTGACGGTCATGCTGGTGGTGACTCCCATTCGCCGAGAAGATGGCGCGATCAGTGGCTACCTGGGGGTTGCCCAGGACATCACCGCGCGGAAGGAGATCGAGGTCGCGTTGCTTGACGCCAAACAGACGGCGGAAACGGCGAGCAAGGCCAAGGGGCGTTTCCTGGCCAATATGAGCCATGAGATCCGCACCCCCATGAACGCGGTTCTTGGACTGTTGACCCTGGTCCAGAAAACCGATCTCACGTCACACCAGTCGCAATACGTTGTCAAGGCGCATACGGCGGCCAAGACCCTGCTTGGGCTCCTCAACGATATTTTGGATTTCTCGAAGATCGAAGCGGGGGAACTGCATTTCGACGAACAGCCCTTCAACCTGGAACAGGTTCTGAACGAACTGTCGATCGTGCTCTCCGCCTCCACCGAAACCCGGGACATCGAAATGCTGATCGATGTGACTCCGGGCATGCCCGTGGATCTGGTGGGGGATAGTCTGCGGTTTCGACAAATCCTGATGAATCTCGCCGGCAATGCCATGAAATTCACGGACCGAGGGCATGTGATCATCCAGGTTGAATGTCTGGAGCGGACGGAGGACACCGTCACGGCGCGGATCAGTGTCGCCGATACCGGCATCGGGATTGACAGCGAGCAGATTCAAAGGATTTTCGAGGCATTCCAGCAGGCCGAGGCATCCACCACCCGCCGGTTCGGCGGCACGGGGTTGGGGCTGACCATCACCCGCCACTTGATTGAAATGATGGGGGGAAGACTGAATGTGGAGAGCACGCCGGGACAGGGCAGTCGCTTCTGGTTCGATCTGACCCTGGCATTGGCGGACAAGGGGACGGAATCCCCGTCCCCGTCGACATCGCCACAGCCCTCGGGCAAGGTCCTGATCGTCGAAGACTATGCCGCCTCTGCCCGTGTCCTTCGGTCCATGGTCGAACATCATGGTCACGTCGCGCGCGTGGCGAGCAGCGGAGAGGACGCGATACGGGAGGTTCTGGAGGCCACCGAGGACGCTCCTTTCGATATCGTCTTCATGGATTGGTACCTTCCGGGAATGGATGGAATAACCGCCGCGACGCGGATCCGCGAGGCGCTCGGGTCGGAAAAGGCACCCGTGATCGTGATGGTCAGCGCCGCCGGGAACGCGATATCCGAAAGCCTCCCCTTGGAGGGCAATGCGCCGTTCAGTCATGTCCTGTCCAAGCCGGTGACGCCGGGACAGATCGACAGCACGCTGAGCAAGGTGTTCGCGCCCAAATCCTTCGCGCAAGAGGACCAACCCCAGGGGATGCTGGACCTTAAGCCATTGTCCGGTCTTCATCTGCTTCTCGTGGAAGACAACGAGCTGAATCAATGGGTCGGGACCGAGCTTCTCGAGCATGTGGGGGCGACCGTCGCGCTTGCGAAGGGCGGGATCGAGGCCGTGTCCATGGTTTTGGATGGCGACACCCTCCCGGACGCCGTGCTGATGGACGTTCAGATGCCCGATATCGACGGCTATGAAGCGACCAGGCGGATCCGGGCCGATCGGCGCTTTGACGCCTTGCCGATCATCGCGATGACCGCGAACGCCTCGCAAGCCGACCGCGCACTCTGCCTGGCCGCCGGCATGAACGACCATGTGGGAAAGCCCATCGACGTCGACCGCACGGTCCGCGCGATCCTCTCCCTCGTTAAACCCAAAGGGGAGTCCGCCGACAGAGATGTGGTGATCGCTCCCGTGCTTGCGGATGATCTCGATTTCGAGCCGATGGAGGCGGTCTTGCAGCGGTTCATGGGGCGCCATGACATGGTCGCGCGCATGATCCCGGTTTTTGAAGGGCAGATCCACGCCTCGCTCGATGAGCTCTCGATGGCCCTGACCGCAGAGGATTACGAGGGCGCCGCGACCACGATGCATAAGATCAAAGGGACGGTGGGGCTGCTCGGCGCGAATGGCTTAACGCGACAGATATGCCGTGCCTACGATGGCTTGCGGGAACGGGATCCGGCGGTGCTGGAAGACGTGTGCGCGGAGCGGTGGCTGGTCATGGTCCGCCGGATGTTTGAACAGAGCATCGCGCGTCTCAAGCGGGAAACCGACGGCCAGTAGGGAAACGTGAACGCCGGTTCGCGAAAAGGCAAAAGCCACCAAATCGGAACAAGAAGAATGGCCGCTTCACATTGAAGCGGCCATTCTTCTACGGGCTTGGCGACGAGGCGCCGACACCGGGGTCGAGCGCGGACCCATCTCGGGGATCGAAGCTGGGGAGATCGGTTGACCGAGTCCGTCGCCTCTTCGGCCGCGAGAGGGGGCGGATATGGCGCCCCGGTTCTGTCAGAGTGGGACGATGACCCGCTCGGAGGGCGGCGCCAGGGTGACCCGGTCCCTTCCGCTTTCCTTCGCGACATAGAGGGCCTTGTCCGCCCGCCGGGCGAGGTCGTCGAAAGCATCGCCCGGTTGGACCTCCGAAAGGCCGATGCTCACGGACATGGAAATCGCCCCGGTTTCCGTGCGGACCCGCTTTCCCTTCAGTTCCTCGCGCAGGCGGTCTGCCACGATCATGGCGCTTTCCGAGGACGTTCCGGGCAGGAAGACGGCGAACTCCTCCCCGCCCAGGCGGCCAATCAGATCGATCTCGCGCAGTTGCTCGCGACAATGGGAGGCGAAGAGTCTCAGGGCGTCGTCCCCCGTGCCGTGTCCATGAACATCATTGATTTTCTTGAAGAAGTCGATGTCCATCATCAGCAGGCAGCCGTCTCCTCCGAGGCGGCGCATGCGTTCGAGTTCACTCTCCATGGCTTTTCCGAAGGCCCGGCGGTTCAGCACGCCCGTCAGGGCGTCTTCCGTCGCCAAGATGCGGAGTTCCTCGTTTTTTTGCTGAAGGGTCAGATAGGAGCGGCGCAGGGACAACATATTGCGGGTCCGGGCTTCCAACTCCGCCTTGTCCCACGGCTTGCGGAGGAAATCGGTGGCGCCGGCCGACATGGCTTCCACGAGGGTCCCATGCTCTGCTTCCCCCGTGACGACGATGACGGGCGTGAAGTCGTCGCCGGTCGCCTCGCGAAACCGCTTGAGGAATTCCAAGCCGTTCAGGCCCGGCATGACCAGATCAAGCAGGATCAGGTCCGGCGGGGATCGCAGGCAAAGGTCAAGCGCCCTCTGCGCGTTATCCTGGATATCGACCGCGACGTCGTCCATTCCCTCCAGAACCGCCCCGGCCAGCATCGCGTTGGGAAGAATGTCGTCGACGATGACGACACGCGCGGCCTTGGTCTTCTCGGTAATCGTTCTTTTCATGGTCATTCTCCAGAGAGATGAGCTTTGACCGCGTGCTTCGCGGAGAGAATTTCTTTCTCGAACCCCTTGAGGGCGTGGCGGGCGGAAACAAGATCCCGGCCCGATTCGCCGTCGAGCAGGTTTTTCGCCATGGCCGCCAGGCGTTCCAAGCCGAACTGGCTGGCCATGCCGTAGAGCCCGTGGGCGAACCGTCGTATGGGTCCTGTTTCCTCGGCCCGGGACGCGACCTCCAACTCGGCCAGGCAGGCGTCCAATTGCGATGACACCGATCCCAGGATGGTCCTGAGCTTGTCCGGCGGAAGGTTGGGAATGCTTGCGAGGAGACGATCCCTGGAAAAGACCGGAAGAGTCGGACCCTCGGCCCGGTCGGTTGTCCCTTCGTGGTGGGCCGGATCCCCATCCGCTACGACGGCGTCATTTCCCGCGAGCCGTTTCATCAGCGAGGAAAGCCGATCCCAGTCCACGGGTTTGGTCAAGACCGCGGAAATCAGCCCCGGCGTCCGCGACAGCTGGGAATCGGCCAGCACATCGGCGGTCAGGATGACGATCGGCAGGTTGCTTTTGTCCCCTCCCATGGCGCGAATCGCCCGCGCGGCTTCCAGGCCGCCCATGACGGGCATCTGCAAGTCCATGAGGATAATATCATATGTGTCCCGGGAGAGGGCGTCGATGGCCAAAGCGCCGTTCTCGACGGCGGTTATCCGGTGCCCCCACATTTGACAGACCTCCCCGAGCATGAGGCGGTTGACGTCGTTGTCCTCGGCGATGAGCACGTGCAGCGGACGTTCGGAAAGGGGCTGGTCTAGGGCGCTTCTCGACGGGTTCGCCCGCGCGTTTTCCGCCGACCCTTCATCAACACGGATGGTGAACCAGAACAGCGACCCTTTCCCCGGGACGCTCTCGCAGCCGATGGCGCCGCCCATGATCTCGACGAGGCTTTTGGAAATGGCGAGACCAAGGCCGGTTCCCCCGAATTTCCTGTTCGTCGAGGCGCTGGCTTGGCTGAATGGTTGGAAAAGGTGGTCCATCTCCTCGGTCGTCATGCCGATGCCCGTGTCCCGGATCTCGAAGCGCAGCCGTGTTCCCCCATCCTCCAGGGGGGTCGCCTCGGTGATGTCGATAAGAACCTCCCCCTTCACGGTGAACTTCGTGGCGTTGCCAACGAGATTGAACAGGATCTGCTTCAGCCGCGTGGGGTCGCCCTGGACCACGGAAGGCGTGGACCCGACGGCCGTCCATTTCAAGCCGATACCCTTTTCGGCGGCGCGGTTTCCAAGGAGCCCGACAACCTCCGCCACGGTGTCGCGTGGGTCGAAATCCATGCATTCGACGACGAGCCCGCCATTCTCGATCTTGGAAAAGTCCAGGATGTCATCAAGGAGGGTGAGGAGAGTCTTGCCCGATCGCCGCAAAACCATCGCCCATTTCCGCTCCCGGTCGCCCAGCGAGGAGTTCAGCAGAAGATCGGCCATTCCGAGCACGCCGGTCATCGGCGTGCGCAGCTCATGGCTCATCATGGCGAGAAACCGCGATTTGGCTTGATTCGCCCGCTCGGCCTCGTCCCGGGCCGCCTCGAGGTCGACGGCCAATTCCGACAATTCGGCCGCCCGCCGTTCCAGCATATCCCTGCTGTCCTCGAGGGCACGTTCGTAGGTCACGCGCTCGGTGGCGTCGCGCACGATGCCCGTGAAGAACCGGGCCTCCGTGGTGACTGTCTCGGAGATGCTGAGATCCAGCGGGAAGGTCGATCCGTCACGCCGTTTGCCAGTAACCGTGCGCCCCACGCCAATGATGCGGGCTTGGCCGGTTCTCAGATAGTCCGCCAGATAGCCGTCGTGGGCGGCGGCAGCGTTTTCGGGCATGAGCAGGCTCACGTTTCGCCCCACCATGTCCTGGGTGGCATATCCGAAAAGCCGCTCGGCGGCCGGATTGGCGGAGCGCATGGTGCCCCTCTCGTCGATCGTGATGATCCCATCCACCACGGTTTCAAGGATGGACGACAGTTCCCGCTCCTTGTCGGCGAGTTTCAGCAAGGCGCGCTTTTGCTCGCTCACATCCAATATGACGCCTGTGAACAGAAGGCTTCCGTCGGGCTGACGGGCTGGGCGCGAATGGGCCCGCCACCAGCGGGTCTCTCCGCCGACCAAAAGCCTGCCTTCGAACTCCCAGTCCCGGACCTCGGACACGGCTTCGCGAATGGTTGCTTCCCAGCGCTCGTAATCGTCGGGATGCAAGGGGAAAACGGTCCAGTCCTCGAGCAGGGCCGCCGGGGTCGCCCCAAGCAGCCCCTCGGCGTGGGGGCCGACATAGGAGAAGCCGCGTTGGCCGTCCACATGCTCGACCCATTGATAGATGACCCCGGGGATCTGGCTGGCGAGGCTTCGAAACTTGGCTTCGCTTTCCCGCAGGGCTGTTTCGGCGGCGAGGCGCTCTCCTACGTCGCGTAACGAGAAGAGCCTCAGGCGCTCCTTCCCCAGGGTCACATTATCCACGGACGCTTCGACATAAACGGGCTTGTCGGAGCGTCTCAGGACATGCATGACACCGTCCACCGAGGCATCCAGATCGACAAAGCGGCTCAAGGGCGCGCCCAAGATCTGATCGGCGGGCAAGCCGAAAAGCGTCTCGGTGGCGGTGTTCACCTCGCGCACACGATTTTCACGGTCGGTCACCACCACCCCATTGTGGGTGGCCTCGGTGAAGGTGGCCAGACGGCGCAGACGCGCGACCAGTTTCCGACGGCTGGCGTGCAGGGCCATGGTGGCAAAGGCGAGGGCGGCGGCGAAGAGGGCTCCAAGCCTGCCGATCATGTCGATTGGGGTGGCGTTGGCCACCCACCCACCCTTGGGCATCGCGGCGATTTGCCAGGTTCCCCCCGGGACGGGCATGGTTTGAAGGACCGCGCTATCGTCGAACAGGGCGGGGTCACCCTTGAACACCTCGCCTTTCGCGCCGAGACCGTCCTTCCCCCGAAGTGCGAAGAGGGTGCCCCTGGCCTTCTCCGCCTCGTCGACGCTCTTCAGGAGTTGGTCGGCGTCAAGGACCAGGCTCAAAATGCCCCAGTAGGAACCATTCTCTAGAAAGACCGGCGTCCGGCTGATCATCCCCAGCCCCCCTTGCTTCAAGGTCAAGGGACCCGCGAGGATGGTCTCCTTTCGCTCGATTGCCGTTTTCACGGCCGCCCATTGTCCGGGGTTATCGGGGTAGTACATCCCCAGGACACTCTTGTTGCCTTCCTCCGGATAGACGTATTCGATACGATTGTTCGGCGCGACGCCGATGTTTCGAAGGTTTTGACCAAAACGGTACAGCGTGGCCAAGGCTGTCTCGATTTCTTCTGGTCGGGCGCGGGGAAAGGCGGAGACATGGGCGATCAAGCCGTTCGCCAAGTAGACGTTGGCGCTGAGTTGGAGTTGAAGGTCGGCGGCCAGTGCTGTTATTTCGCGGGAAACGGACTCCCGTTCGCTCAGCTCCATGCGATCCCGCTCGACCGTCGCCAGAAAATGAAAAAATCCGGCGAGGCCGGAAAAGACGATCAGCCCCAGGAGGACGGTCGTCCAGGAAATATCCCGACAACGAGAAACGCTTCGAGGCACATTTTCTGTTTTCATTATGCGAATCCTTGCGTTTCTGCGTCGCTATTTGGGCCGAGTACCAGGGCATGGATGGGCTTCCATCCGTCGAGGGACGCACTCACCGCTTCGCGAAGGTGCACAACTAACCCGTCCGGAGGTGGATGATGGCCTCTCACCGTGGAGTGTGAGCAATCCACGTGCCAGTAATCCGATTGGATGTGACTGAACGGGTGAACTGGCCTCTGTTTGGATCGGACACCTCGGCATAGCCAGGGAGGCTTGGGGTTATCCTCACGCACAGGCTTATGTCGGATGAGTATCAGCGTATCGAAGTGATCACGGGTTTGGTGCATCGACGCCGGTGGACGACGGAGGAGAAACCTCGGATCGTCGAGGAAACCGACCAGACCGGGGAGACGGCATCGGCCGTTGCCAGACGCCATGGCGCGGCGCCCAATCTGGTGTATCGTTGGCGGCGTCTCGTGACGGAGGGTAGGGAGATGGCCGTCCGTTCCGATGAGGGGGTGACGGGTAACGGCGAGGCTCGGCGGCTCGAAGATCGGGGCCGAGAGCTGGAGCGCCGGCTTGGCCGCGACATCCTGGACGTAGAAATCCTCAAGGAGGCGCTGTCCAAGTCAGGGGTAAAAAAACAGAGTCTGCGCGCGCGGTCGCTGATCTGCCCCCAAAGAGGAGAGCCATGGAGGGGTGGAGGTCATCCCCGCCCATCTTTCAAGGGAGGTGAGGCGCTTCCCTTGCCGTCATTCATGGCGATACCGATGAAATCCGAAACTTTGCCGGCGGCGGCTCTCAGCGGATCCTTCGCCAAATGGGCATAGCGGGCCGTGGTTTGAACCTGCGTGTGTCCCAAAAGTTTGCCAATCATGGGTAACCCCTCTCCGAGCGCGAGGGCGCCGCTGGCGTAGGAATGCCTCAGGTCATGGATCCGAACATCGGGGAGCCCGGCCTGCTCGCGGATGCGTCGCCATGGGTGTTGGAGGTCGGTCAATCTGGCTCCGTCCTTCCGTCCCGTGATGACCCAAGGATTTCCCTCGATCTTCTCGATGTCCTTGAGGACATTCGCCGCCGTTTCCCCGAAATGGACAACTTTCGCTCCGGTTTTCGAATCTGGTAGCCGGAGTTCGCGGGCGTCGAGGTCCACATGGTCCCATTGTAGCGTCATGATTTCACCCAGCCGACAGCCGGTGAGCATCAGCAGCCGGATGGCGCTCACAGCTGACTTTGTTTCCGATCCATCCGCTTCCACACTCCGGAGAACCTTTCCGAGCGCGGCGTATTCCTTAGGGGAAAGGAAGCGCTCGCGCTTTTGCTCGGGATATTTCTTCACATGGAGGCAGGGGTTGCTGTGGTCGGGGCGCAGGCCCCAAACTTCGGCGAGATTGAACATTTTTGAAAGAACGCCGAGAGTTCTGTTGGCTTGATAGGGAATATTGCGCAGATCGTGGTGGAATTCGGCGATGTCCCGCCTTTCGATGTCCGTCACTTTGCGAGTGCCGAGCTTGGGATCGATGAATAATTCGACCGCTCTCCTGTATTCATACTGGGTGCTTGGTTTGCATCTTACGGTCACATGCTCAGCCAGGAAGCGTTCTCCCAGGCCACGGACCGTCGGTGCTTTCCGGGCGCGTTCCGCGTCCGCGGCAGGGTCATTTCCGTTCTTCGCGTCCGAAAGGATCGCGATTGCTTTTCCCCGAGCTTGATCCACTGTAACCGGCCCGTGTCGCCCGATGGTGATAAAGCGTTGTCGCCCCTTGACCCGGCATTTGACGACAAAGACCTTTCGCCCATTGGGATAGACCCTTAGGCCGAAACCTCGGAGTTTGTCGTCCCAGATGACCTTTGTGCGATCCGAGATCTCGGTGTGGTCGACGGTGCGCTTGGTGAGCTTTGCCATCTCCGTCCTCCATTCCGAACCTTCAGGTTGAACGGATCTGAAGGTTGGATGAGCTACCAAATAGCTACCATATGAAAGAGAAATTCAGCGTGTTTCAATGATAGTGAGTGCGGCGAAAAAGTCAATATTTCTTTTAATAAACAATGACATAATGCTGCGTGGCGGATGCTTGTTGCTAGGTGGGCGTAGCATGATTATTGAGACTCATAACCTGAAGGCCGCAGGTTCAAATCCTGCCCCCGCAACCACTGATAACGACAAACCCGTAGCATCCGCTGCGGGTTTTGTTGTTTTTGCAGCCTTTCCAATGGCTTGCCGTTCCGTCCAATTGAGGATCGTGCCCAGTTCACCGTGCAGCGTTGCGTAAATCTCGCCGCGTTCCGGCCCCGGTGTCAGCGAAATCTTCTCGATCAGGCCCCGCAATGTCTCCGCTGCTTCCTGCCGCTCTTCCTTGCGGTTGAGCGCCTTGGTCAGGGCAGAAACCTTCTTCGCATAGATCGCTGAGGCACTCGGCAGAATGTCCGGTGTGTCCTCTGGCGCGTCGGCCAGCAGGGCGTTCAGTTCGGTCTTGCGCGCCTCCAGCGTGTCCATCTCAGCCTTCATGCTCTCATGGAACATGCCAGCCTTGATCGCCTCGATGATGCCGCGGATCTGCTTCTCGATCTTTACCAGTTCCGCTTTCCAGGCATCGCCGCTGGAGCGGCGTTCCCGGTTCAGCCGGTTGGTCTCCTCGGCATAAGCGCGCATCGCCTCCTCAACGATCTCAGGTGCCATCATGCGGTCCTTCAGACCGGAGAGCACGCGGGCTTCCAGTTCCTCACGCGGGATCGTGCGGCTGTTTGAACAGGCACCCTTGCTGATGTGGTTCGAGCAGGCGAACCGATCAGCGCCGCGAAGCGAGTAGGGGCCTCCGCAGCAGCCGCAAAACACCAGGCCGGACAGAAGGGACTTCGGCCGACGAGTGCCGTTCAGGCGGTTCTTCTTGTGGTGCTTGCGCACGGCTTCGGTGACGTTGGCAAACTTCTCGGCGATCTCGTCCTGCCGGACACGAACGGACTGCCAGAGTTCGTCATCGACAATGCGCAGCTCCGGGACATCCTTGATGATCCAATCGGATTCCGGGTTCAGGCGTGACACCCGCTTTCCGGTCGATGGATCTTTGATATAACGAAGCCGGTTCCAGATCAGACGGCCGATATAGAGTTCATTGTTGACCAGCCCCGTGCCGCGCTTCACATGGCCGCGGATGGTGGTGTCGCTCCAGAGCTTGCCAGCCGGACCCGGGACACCCTCCTCATTCAAGGTGCGGGCGATTGTGCGCGGACCCACGCCGGCGGCAAACTCGCGGAAAATGCGCCGGACAACATTCGCCTCGGCTTCGTTGATCTCCCGATCCCCGCGAATGGGATCACCGCGCGCATCGAGCTGTTTGACGACATTGTAGCCAAAGCACAGGCCGCCACCCGATTTGCCGTCCTCGACGCGGCCTCGAATGCCGCGATGGGTTTTGGCAGCGAGGTCTTTCAGGAACAGCGCGTTCATCGTGCCCTTGAGGCCGACATGCAACTCGCTGATCTCGCCCTCGGACAGCGTGACAATCGGAACGCCAGCAAATTTGAGGTGCTTGTAGAAGGTGGCGACGTCAGCCTGGTCACGACTGATGCGATCCAGTGCCTCTGCCAGCACAACGTCGAACTGTCCTGCCTGTGCGTCCTGCAGGAGTGCCTGAATGCCGGGGCGGAGGATCATGCTCGCGCCTGAGATGCCAGCATCCTTGTAGGTGCCGACGATCTTCCACTTCTCGCGCTTCGCCTGTTCGCGGCAGATGCGGAGCTGGTCCTCGATCGAAGCTTCGCGCTGATGGTCGGAAGAATATCGGGCATAGAGCGCAACGCGGGTCATATCGGCAGTCCTTTCAAGCTCCGTGTGAGGGGGCGAGTTAATTCTGTTCAGGTTCGGAGGCGGCTTCGACGGCTTTGCCGCTGCGCTGCGCCGCTGCCAGCAACTCGTCATATTGGGCGGCCGACATCAGCACAAACTCGCGCCGGCCATGTCGCGTGATCTCTACCGGCTCACGATGAGACTCGTTCAGATACTGTCCGAACTTGCGCTGGAATTCGAGGGATGTTGTGGTTGGCATCGCAGACTCCAGGAGAATGGGTCCGCTTATAAAATACGTGTTACACGTATAAATGCAAGAGGAATTGCAAATCAACTACGAAGGTGGTGTTGAGCTTTGCGTTCCGCTGCCAGCTTCCGCTCGAACTGCTCGCGGGCGATCTGGCGACCGATCAGGCGAGCCAGCGACATCAAGGCAGCGTCTTTGCGCGCGGGATCATTCCGGTCCGTTTCCGGTCCGGTCGAGGCTGTAACCTCGATGCTGATCCTGTTTCGCTTGACCGCCATCGTCTCCAAAATCCCATCCCCGGAAAGGGGCTGGGGCAATGGAACCGCGGAATGTCAGCGTAGGGAAGGTCTCGGGAAACGCTGTGCGGCGAATGGGATGCTTTGGCGTAGAAAAGGGACGGGTCGGTTGGTGGCGATGTACTCCACTATCGCTCTGTTAGTCGGTTCGGGGCATTATTTGTGCTAGTTCATCGGTGGGACTCGTCTTGTAAGCATCGCAAAGATGGAAAAGCTGCAGTCCGACCGACTTCCGCAGCGTCGCTAGCGCATCTCTAAACCGCAACCAACTGGGGTTTCCGCTGTCGCAACGTAGCGTCACCAAGTCGATTTCCTCGACTTGAACGAAGAACGTCAGGATCGTTTTCGTCAATGATTGGAGTACCTGATCCAGTTCGCTACCTTGGGGTAGCCCCCTTCGTAAATCAAGTAACCTGAACCGCAGACGGTCCAGCGATTGGCGAACCCGGTCGGGAAACTCTGCGTCAAACGACTCCCAGAGTGCGCGATGGTCCTCAAATTCTGAGACTATGTCCTTCGCAAGCTGGGGCGCCTGTTGCCGTGTCTGCAAAAGCACGAGGCTTTGCGCATAGCCTTTCGTGCGAACCTCCGCGATCAGCGCCTCATGGTCACGTTTCCACTGACGGAGAAGTTCGGGCTTGTGAGGCGAAGCATCTTTATCAACGATGTCACCGCATTCCCTACAAAGCCACAAGCCGTTTGAGATGTGCTTGCGCTGTTCAGGAGTTTGGTTCTTATCGTAGCGCGGCCCGTTGCTTGCGGCGGCCCTTATGTGAGCGGCATGACCGGTTCTCAGGCTCTTCGCCTGATCCGAATGTGGCCCCGCAGTCAACTTCAGGCAGTCAGGATTCGAACAGAAGTACGCAGCTCGTTCTGCAAGTGTTTGTTTGGTTCTGGGTGAGAACTCATCTCGCGCGCCCATAGTCTTCTCCTTCGGCCGCTCCGTGGCAGCTAGTTTTCTTTAGGGCTCTCTCCACCGCTCTCCGCAGCGCATCAATGGTGTATCGGGCCAAGTTACCTTGAGCCGACTATTAACGCTCGTTATTGTCGTCTTCGTAGTCGGACCAATCGTCAGCGGGAGCATAGTATTCTGCTGCATCGTAGGTCTGAGTCTTCTTGTATCGATCGCTGAGCCCCACTGCGGCGAGTTTGGAGAGGCCAGCAATCTTGAGGCCGCAGGCTACGCATTCAAAATGCGTCGGGAGATACTCCTGTGTCTCGATGATTTCGTCGTCGTCGAGCTTCTGCGTTGGGGCCGAAACCGGCTCTCCCAGCACAAGTGCGGTCGACGCACATGACGGACAGTCGACTCTATGACCGCTTTGACGGGTGGCCCACACTGACGCCTGCGTTTGCAGCGTCGCGCGCTCGTGTTCTGGCTTGGCGTTCCAGACCTTCTTGTGCGCCTCAACGTCCCCCCTCACGGCTTTCGCACTCTCATCTGCAGCTGCATCGATCAGCTTCCTAGCAACCTCCGCTTCGTCTTCGCCAAGAAGCTCATCGAGTGGGATGCCCATTGACGTCAGAAGGATTTGGCAAGTCTGATAGAATCTTGGTTGCCAGGTCGATCCCCTAATTCCCTCGAATGCGAGTTCGCCAGTATGAAGCTCGGCATTGCGCTTGCCGGTATGCACGACACCGAAGCTCTCATGCTCCTTGGTGAACTCCGGCAGTATCCCTGAAAGGCGTTTGAACACCTCGCTGATTGCGATGGATCTCGGCGAGAACCTCTCTTCGAACGGAGTGAAGCCAAGCGAAAAATAGAGATTCGACCCATTTTTATCGGCTTCTGCAAGCAGCGCGGGGCTTACATTTGCCAGAGCGGCGCGGGCAAGAAATTCTAGAGCGAGGCTCGACCAGAGGGCGTATTCCCATTTATCGCTGTCATATTCATCCATGTTCTGGATGTAGCGCACAGCCTTCGCGTAGAGTGCCTCCGGGTCGAAGGTTGCCGGCGTTGCGCCCGGCTTGATTGTCGTCTTCATTTTAGCCCTCCCAAATATACCCTCTCAATAGAACGATCCTCTCGTCCTGGCGGTATCGGCGAACGGGCATGCAGCATGCGCCAGTTGTCGATTATCAGGGTATCCCCCGGACGAATGAGGGCAATCGACAAAGGGTCACGTTTCGCAAGCCAATCACGAATCTGGGCGTCGGCGGTGTCGCCAACTTTGCTCGCTGGCCGAAGAAATATTTCATCCCATCGTAGGAGGTCGGTGCCATCTGACGTACGTTCGAGCAGGCGAAGAAGCACAAGGGCTCCATGGCGGGGCCGGCGTGGCTTGAAGACTGCGCGTGCGAGAGTGTCTCGAGAAACGGAGTTGACGAGCTCGCGGCCATCGATCAGCAATGTGGGAACGTCATCATATCCAATCAGGCATCGTAGGAGTAAGTAGCGCGGTGGTGCCCGCCAATGGGCAAGATCGGTATGAAACGGAAAACGGCCCAGACCAAAGTTCCCGCTATATGTATTCGGAGCCGATTCTTCGCGAGGAATTAAAGTTTGGACAAGACCGCCTTCCCAAGGCGTGAGTGGATCACCGAGTTCGTTAGCGACTTCGACGATGTCAGCATTAGGGCGATGCTGAGAGATTAGGGCGTAGCCGCTTTCGGTAATTTTTTGTCTCAGATCGAACCCCATCATTTCTCAGTCATTCAAGTTGCCTTCTGGGCTATCGGCAGGGCGCCGACTCGATATCGAGCGACGGCATGATGTAGATTGCCCCGCGATCCATGCTGTCGAGGAAATGCGTCTTGCTTGAAATCGCGGGCCACTCGTACGTTTGATCATGTGAGACAACGGGCTCTGGTTGTGACGATAGTCTCCATGTGCTTCTTGAAGTGGGCTCAGAATTGCTCTCATGTTACGACCGGATCAGGAGGCAGGGCTACGAGATTGTTCTCACCAAACAGCTCTGTGAGCTTTGCCATCGCTGCGGGACTAACGAGTTGCGTGAACAGCAAAGCTAGGCGCACCTTGGGGCGTGAACATGCAACATAGAACAAATTCCGATTGTTCTCGAAGAAATCCTGTTTATCAGCAGGAGGCGCTGCATCCATCCATTCTAGGGTCTGTACAAAGTTGTATTTGTTCCAGCCACGTCCCACGATCACCATAACATTCTCGAACTCCGCGCCCTTCACGCCGTGCTTCGTAGCAAATGGCGTGTGCCCGTCGATGAAACGATCCAACGCTATCAATTCCGTATAGTGAACCGTCCGTAGCTTTCTAAGCTGTGTAATCCGGCGGGGTTCCCCTTCTACGGGTTCATCTCCGACCTCAGCGAGCTTCGCTTCGCGTTGTTCCACAGCGGCAGGCAGCCGCATGTGCGGCTGGGCGGCGATGAAGTCGATTATCTCGCCAATCGTTCCAGTCTGCCGCAACGCAATGAGGACGTTCATGCCATTGGTCCAGGCGATCTTGTCCTCATGACGACGGATGCGCGGCATGCCCGACCCGAACGCCTCGAACATTTCCCCATACCGGTTGGCCTCGAACGCAGCGCAGGCGGGTTCAAGCTGGTCCGCAAGAAACTTGATGTGAGGATCATCCTTCTTCAACCAAGGATCGTTGAACTGGCCATAGATGCTCCGAATGTTCTCGTATCCTTGCTCCCGAGCAAGTATACTGTGGCTGAGCATCAGTATTTTTGTTTTCTCTACCGATAAATCCCAGCCCTCGGCTGCCAGCCGATCCTTCATATGCTGAAAGTAAGCACGAGCTGCCTCGGGACTGGTATCATCTTTCCAGTGGCCGCCTCCCTGTCCGGTTCGTCGCTGCCCCGGCCAGTTGTTTGTATGAAATACACGGGTCTCACCCTGTGCAGCGGGATCGCTAACCATCTGCGGCAAGTCTGGACGCATACGGTTGAGGACCTGCACAATCGGATCAACGGACCGGAAGTTCGCTTGCTTGTCTATAACCTCCAGTGCCTGGTGTTCCACCAGCCCACATCCCTCGCCGTAAATCTTCTGCCAGTGGTCTCCGAAAAGACCGATCAAGGGGCCTTCACCTCGATCAAGAAACCACTCTTTCAACGCATCAACGAAACCGGCATCCGTGTCCTGATATTCGTCGATAAGCAGAATGGGATATCGTGAAGTCAGAACCCGACGAAATTTGGGGCGACTCATCGCCTGAATCATCAGCGACAATACATCTTCATGGCGAAGTGACACCTGATCGTCTGTCACGCCGGGGTAGCCAAGTTCATAATGAATACGACGATGACCGACGCCGCCGGTTTCCGCAAGCCGCTCCTCCCATGTCGGCAACCCGGGAACCAGTTCACGCAGTGTAGGCTGAAAATCCTGAAGGACTGACCAGCAAAAACCGTGCACGGTTTCGGGTCTCACCGCAGGGTGCGCGTTCGTTCTGGCAATGATCTCGTCCTTGGCGACGTTGGTGTAGGTGATGCAGCCGATCTGTTGGCGCTGCCGCAGCAACGCGGAGCCTTGCTTTTCAATCAATCTGCGAAGTGCTCTCTCAAGAGAATAGGTTTTCCCAGCTCCGGCGCCCGCCTCTAGACGAAAGCTGCGTCCTTCATCCAGGCAAGCGAACATGCGTTCCAGAGCAATGCGACCAGCGGCATCTGCGGGGCTTTCTTGTCCCTCAGCCATGTTCGCCTCCCTGGATGGGGGCGATCTCGACCCCGGCAGCTTCGGCGAGGATTTCGACCGCTACGGCCACTGGGGGAGGCACAGGGGCCGGATTACCCTGTGCCAACCATCTCAAACCTTCAGAGATGTAACGGGGAACAATCCACTCGGTGTTTGTGATCGCGTATTGCAGAGCAAAGGCGGACTTTTTTTGTTCCGCAGCGAGTTCATACGCCGCCGTTGCAACATCTTCCTCTCCAAGCGCGAAAAGGCCAGGGTTCGCGATTATGAACGCATCTTCGAAGCTCCGCCCGCACGCTCCACCATCCTGCTCTGGAATCTGGTACGCGATGCGCCTGCCATTTGTAATCTTCTCGTCTGGTGTTTTGATGAGCAAGGCAGCCGGAGATATATCGGCACCATACAATGCCTTTAGACAACCGTTACTCGTGAATTGCCCTTGGGCGACAGGTACGGCCTCGCGCTTGTTGTTTGCATTGGGACGAACCGCATCTATGTCCGTAATAATCAATGTGCGGAGTTCGAGGAACGTCAGCAAATCGAAGAAGCGGTGAGCATAGGCTCCGCCTACTTCCATGACGGTGAGGTATTGACTGCCGAGCTGCGGTGCTCCAGGTGCCGCATTGTCCGTTTTTCGAATCATTGTCGGAAGGAGGAGGCGTTCCGACGTTCCCTCGATCAGGACGGCCTTATCGGCAAAGAACAGATCGCAACGGGTGAGAGTCAGATACTGATGTAGAAACTCCCGATCAGGCTCGGGCGCAGTTCCCATGCCCCGGCGAAGGTCTTTGATGATGGTCCGCCGGACGCCATTTTCGTCCGCTTTCGACAGGAAATAGCGCATGGATTCAAAGCGGGCCTCGTTAGCCATGTGCGGCGAATGCGTTGTAACGACAAACTGGACGGGCCAAGGGTGATTATCGTTCAATTGAGTGACGAAAGCATTCGTGATCTGATCAAGTTGCCGAATGAATACCTCCTGCATCTGGGGATGAAGGTGCGCTTCCGGCTCTTCGATGAATATTAGATGCACTCCAGCCGCCGTCGGTGTTGCCTGATACTCACGAAAGAAGCGCAAGAGTTGCAGCAGCATGAAGACGAGATTACGCACGCCGAGACCATTGTAGGTTTCTGGAAGTGTTATCCCGTTCTTCCCGACATAACGGACCTTGGTGTGATCGCTTAGCAACCTCTCAACGTCAAAGCTCGTCTCAGTGATGAGTCCTGGATCAGCCAGTCCGGGGTAGCCGAACAGTTCGAAGGTGGGCAGTAGCGATGTAAGCTTGACATTGAAGTCGCTGTGCAGATCGCTTTGAATGTCTTCGACAGCGCTTTTCAACTGTTCGGCGGTAGTCCGTTTTTCAGGGTCGGTCGGATCGCTTAGTGCCGACTGAAAAAGTATTTCTACGACTTTTCCGAGAACATCTCGTTCGCGTTTCGTGTCGTCACCCAATCCACGTTGCGCATTGATGAAGCCGCCTTGTATTATAGCAGTGAGCACTTTCGTTTCGAGCGGCTTCCTATTCGTGGGATCGTTAGGATCAATCGCTTCTAAAATCGATATGTAGGTGGCAGAAACCCGCGCTCCCAGAGCACGGAAAAGCGCACTTCTGGCATTCTCTGCATCTTCTTCTGGTGCAGGGAGATCGGCGAAGAGAAATGTAGTTGCGTCGGGTCGAGGGCCAAAAGTCAGGACAAGACGCCCATAAGTACAATCTGGATTTAGGTCGATGATGCAGTCGCCCAAAGCTCCAAGGTCCGGCATGTCAACGTCGTACGAAACATCAATTATTATACGAATGACGGGAAGTGTATCCAGTACGTCTGAAACCTCCGCTCCGGCGCTGAACGCCTCAAATGCGTTCCAGAACTTCTCGTGACAGCCGAGAGAAAAATCTTCGAGACGGAAGGTGAGAGTCTTTTCTGAGAGGAGTCGGCGGAAAAGCTCTGCAATCGATGTTTTGCCGCTATTGTTTCGTCCCACGATCAGCGTGGTTCTATCTTCGAACCCAATCTCGACGTCCTGCAGCAATCGGAAGTTTTCAATCTTCACATTGTGTAGCTTCAATTTTCACGCCCCCAAATATAATGCCATCGTCTAGTCGTTAGTTCTGTAATTATACATCGCGAGATGTCCGATTCGGATCGGCGCAACGAGTATTTTTGCATGGCCCTAACTGCTTATGAAGCCACGATTTTTCATTTCCTTTCTATTTCTCTCAAATATTGCGCGGGCCGCCTGCAGGATCATCACTAAACTACTCTCGTCAGAAGAATATCTGCCCGAGGAGGAATGCCGTTTTCCTTATAATGGATCATGGCATAAGTGATGATCTCCCAATCCTTTCTTTGTTGGACTTGAGCCAAATCGACTTGCCAGATTTCCACTCTGCGGTCTGTGGCGGTATAGTGCCATGTCGTTGGTGGCGTGTGCTTCCGTCCTGGATAAAGAAGTATGACGCGGCTGGCGTTGTAGACCGCCCCATAGGACGCGAGTTGGTAAAGATCGGCTTGGCTCACATTTGGCGTAGAGCCGGGCTGTTTGCCGAGATCCTTCCATTTCGTATCAATGACCAGTGGACCTTCAGGCGTGTCAATGACGATGTCGGGGATTAGAGGGTAGGCGCCATGTTGCAACAGGGTGTGCTGTCGACGCTGAATCGACACTGATCCGGGCGGAAGAACCCGTTGCAGCCAGCGGGCAACATACCGTTCAAACAGCATGTTCATCGGAAAGAGCAACGAAATGCCCGTGCCGTGTCCGGAACTCGTGTTTTGCCACTCTGCTTCCATCAGCATGCGCGCAAGCATTTGGGCCTGACGAAACCGCTCATTCATCCGGTTCCAGACGATCCGCTCCCTCAGGGGGGCGGGGCTGGTGGGGATGTCGGCGAAGCGGGCTGTCAGATTAGCGATCCGGCGACGCAGAGGCTCGGAGCGCACAAAGGGGATGATGCGCAACAGGCTGGCCTTGAACAGCCGGTTGAGCGGCGTGTTCTCGGAAAACTCGTCAAACCGGCAATGCAGGCGGGAAGGATCAACCGAACGGTGAACGATCTGCTGCCGCACATCGAGCGCTCCCCGCAGCTTAGGCAAAACATCCTCCTCTGGCACATAGTCGCGCGTCAGACCGGATTTCGCTTGTTCTGCAAGGCGTGTCACAAACAGATTGATAAAGGCTTCGAGAAGATCGCTCTCCTGTGCGCCCATCTGCGCGATCTGCCCTTCTGAAAGCGGTATGTCGAAGGCCACCGCAATCATCCGCACAAGGGTTGCTCGCAATGCACCGTCCTCATCGGTGAGCTTGGGCAGTATTTCCAAACTTATCCCTGGAACGGAAATAATGCCGCAAACCTGCTTGGTTTCCAGCTGCCGAAAGCCGCGCGCCAGTACGCCGTTCTCAGCCACGCCAAGCCTGCGGGCAGCCGTGATAGCGGCAAGATGCAGTTGCTCGGCTTGTCCTTCGCTGATTCCGTCGGGGCCAATGGGCAGAGAGGACCATTCCGGCAGAGAGTAATGGCTTTTCTGCTTGGGCATTATTCCCGTCCCAGAAGAGCCATGTAAGCTGCTTCAGGATATCCGCCTTCTTCCCGAAAAACATCGGAATAGCGATACCGATCCTCAGCAAATCCTTCAGCCCCCTTGGGAACCGGAATAGGGGATCGATTCAGGAAGCCGTCGCCGCCACCCAGAACAATGCGAACCCGTTCAATGTCGTCATGGAAATACTCACGCAGCAGCGGGATGACCTTGAACGCCATGATCCGATCGAGGTCGGCTTTCGTCTTGACGCCCATAAACCAGGCGTGGCCGATCTGGGCATCCTCTCCCAGAAAATAGACAAGGCGCAGATTGAGGTTGTCCAGAATGGCTGCAAGATCGAGCGCACTATCGTCGAGCTCGATGCCTGCGAGTTCTGCGGAATCGGGTGGCAGTTCCTCAAACACGAAACGCCGCCGCAGTGCTGTATCCAGCAGCGAGATGGATCTGTCGGCCGTGTTCATCGTGCCAAGGATGTACAGATTGGCCGGAAGAGAGAATGCGGTCTTGGAATAAGGAAGTGTGACGGTGATCGCCGCAGGCGCTCCCCGTCTCTTGTCTGCCTCCAGAAGCGTGATAAGTTCGCCCAGAACCTTCGAGATATTGGCGCGATTGATCTCGTCAATGATGAGGACATGGTTGCCGGCCTGCTTCGACGCCCGCTCTGCAATCACTTTCAGAACGCCTCCTTCCGGTTCGAGCGTGAAGCCTGCCCCCGATGCCATCGGCTTGGGTCGCAGTCCCTCGACGAAATCTTCGTAGGTATAGCTTTGGTGGAAGGTGACGAAGCCGATGCGCCCGTCCTTGACCAGTTGCTCATAGGACGCGCGCACTGCACCCGGATCGGACGCCACCTGGCCTAGACATATCTCGACGGCGCGTTGTGCGGTACTGAATGTCTTGCCCGTACCCGGAGGGCCGTAGAAGATCGTATTCAGTTCAAAACCGGATGGAGCTGGCACGATGGCTTCTTCATCCAGTTTATCTGTCGAGTGCGCCTTCTTTTCTTTCGGCTTCTGCCAGACAGGCCTGAAGTCACCCTCGTAGAAATCGACGTGTGAACCATGCTTGGCTTCAAGGCTCTTGCGCAAAGTCAGAAGTGCGTCATCGAGCTTGGCTATGCTCATAGCACCGACATCGGCTGCGGTTATGGCCCCGAAGCCAGCCAGAATATCCCGTTTATGCTGGCCGGCGCTGATGCGCTCGAAGCTGTCAGGAAAAAGCAGGAAGGGCAGGATATGGCGCAACTGCCGATTTTCGCCGTTCACCTGTATCTCGAACCAACTGGCAAATGCGCCGCCGTCCCCAAGCAGGCGTCGACGTTCATCAACAGGCCTGGATTTGAGATCCTGCATG
Source organism: Rhodospirillaceae bacterium Z3-40 (assembly GCA_046233135.1). Taxonomy (GTDB): domain Bacteria; phylum Pseudomonadota; class Alphaproteobacteria; order Rhodospirillales; family Rhodospirillaceae; genus JBJXHN01. The sequence goes on from JBJXHN010000011.1 coordinate 77,507, forward strand.
GCGGTAATCAACAGAACGAGCTCGCGCCATTTATTGTTGTTATATCCTTGGCCAGCCCGGCCCACACCGTAAAGGACCTGTTCGGTCAGGGCCGCCACATCTTGCGGCAAGTCCTGGCCTGACCAGGACCAAACCTCGCGGACTTTCCGATCCTTGGTCGGGGGAGAGACATCGCCACGCTGGAAGGCATAAAGTAGCCAGATCAGCTCGGCCATCAGGCAGTGCGCTTCAGCGGTTGCGTCAGACAGCTGGACTTTCAGCTTTTCAAAGAACTTGCCTTCGCCTTCATCGAGGTTCTGGACGTAGGTACGTTGCAAATCTGCAAAGTGTTCAGCGGTCCAGAGTGAGCGTCCAGGTGAAAGCAGGGAACCATCGCCGATCAGACAATCAGTGCGAAGGCGATCCATCGTCTCGTAAAGCGGAGAAAGATCAGCATCTGGGTTATAACGGGCCACGAAAATTCCTCGGAAATACTTAGATATGCAATATTCGTCTTCCGACTGGCGCGAGTCGGTCCAGCTTGCATAAGAAACCAGCAAAGCTCTTTTTGTCCAGTATACAGAGGCATTTGGGGGAAAGCCTTCCCCCTGGTCGGCACTGGCGTTGCCGACGCACCCCCATCAGCGGGGAGACCCCGCAACGCCCCCGAGAGTGAGAGTGCGGACGGGGTTTCCGTGACGGGTTGAGGGCTGGAAGAGAGGCTTCCGGCGCCCGTCGCGGAGATCATCCCGATGGCCAGACATGATCGCAGCCCCGCTGACGGTGGCGCGCGCAGCAACCTTTACGACGACATCACCAACAAGATCATCGCCGAGCTGGAGCAAGGGCGTCTACCCTGGGTCCAGCCCTGGGGTGCGGCGCCCGATACCGCCCCGCTGGGCCTGCCGAGAAATGCGTCAACCGGCCGGTCCTATTCCGGCATCAATATCCTGATCCTCTGGGGCGCTGTCATCCAGCATGGTTACCCTGGTCAATCGTGGCTGACGTTCCGTCAGGCGCTTTCGCTGGGTGGCAATGTCCGGAAGGGCGAACGCGGCACCACTGTCGTTTATGCCGACCGTTTCACCCCCGAGGACGAAAAGCGCCGTGCCCGCGATAAAGGTGAGGACGCGCATGCCATTCCGTTCCTGAAGCGGTTCACGGTCTTTAACGCCGCACAATGCGATGGTCTGCCTGATGACATCACGGCAGTCGCGCCGCCACCGCCGCCGGGCCTGATCGAACCTCGGGTCGAGGCGTTGATCCGGGCCACCGGCATCGAGTTCCGTATCGGTGGTAATCGCGCCTTCTATATGCCGTCGCTCGACTATGTGCAGGTGCCGCCTCCGCAAGCCTATTTCGAGCCGATCAACTGGCACCGGACGGCCCTGCACGAGCTGGGTCACGCCAGCGGCCATCACAGCCGCCTCAACCGCAATCTGACCGGCTCGTTCGGCTCGAAGAAATATGCCTTTGAGGAAATGATTGCAGAACAGACTGCGGCTTTCAGCTGCGCCGCGCTCGGGATCGTGCCGACCGTGCGTCATGCCGACTATATCGGGTCGTGGCTGGAGGTCATGCGCGAGGATTCCCGCGCCATCGTCCGCGCGGCCTCGCAGGCCAGCAAGGCGGCGGACTGGCTGCTGTCGCATCTGCCGGCCGAGGACGCCGGGGAGCCGGATGCCAGCGTAACCGAGACCGACCGGAGGGCTGCGGCATGATCCTCCTGACCGGCACACAGCGCGACCGTCTGCTGGCCAATGGTCGCCAGCGCGATCAGGATCACATCCCGGTCGTGAAGTTCTTCAACCCACTCGGTGAAGGCGTCTGGCTCGCCACCGAACTGGATGACGATGGCGACATCATGTTCGGCCTGGCCGATCTCGGCTATCCCGAACTGGGGTCATGGAGCCTGAGCGAGATGCAGTCAGTCCGGCTGCCCTTTGGCATGGGCATTGAGCGCGATTTGCTGTTCACCGGGGATTTCCCGATCTCGGTCTGGGCCGAGGCCGCCCGTGAAACCGGCAGCATCCGCGCCGCCGAGCGTCTGCTCTACCGCGTCGGCGCGGGCTTTTCCCGTACATCCGCCGATACAGAAAACCGGAGTGCCTGATTTCCGGGTTTCAGGTTCTGCGGCTGGCGTCGCTCTCTTCAGAGGAAGAGGGCGGCGCTTCGCTTCGTGACGGGCTGATAGCCGGAGAGAGAGGCTCACCGGCGTCCGTCATGGAGTCACTGACATGGCCACTGCCGTTCAGAAGATCACGCTGTCGTCCTCGCGCGACATTCCCTTCAACAAGCTGGTGCTCAGCCAGTCCAACGTCCGGCGCGTCAAGGCCGGGATCTCGGTCGAGGAACTGGCCGAGTCCATCGCCCGTCGCGGCCTGATCCAGTCCCTGCATGTCCGCCCGGTCGTGGATGCCGAGGGGAAGGAAACCGGCATGTTCGAGGTGCCCGCCGGCGGTCGCCGTTTCCGCGCGCTGGAACTGCTGGTCAAGCAAAAGCGCCTCGCCAAAATTGCGCCGGTTCCGTGTGTGGTGTCGGAGGCCAGCGCCGATGTGCTGATCGACGAGGTTTCGCTCGCCGAGAACATCGAGCGTGCTCCGCTGCATCCGCTGGATCAGTTCCGCGCTTTCCATGCCATGCGCGAAAAGGGCATGACCGAGGAAGCCATCGCCGCCGCGTTCTTCGTGGATGCCAAGGTGGTGAAGCAGCGCCTGCGTCTGGTTTCGGTCTCACCGGCATTGCTCGACATCTATGCCGAGGACGGCATGACGCTGGAACAGCTCATGGCCTTCACCGTCAGTTCTGACCATGCGCGTCAGGAGCAAGTCTGGGAAGCGATCAAGGATGGCTGGCAGAAGGAACCCTACCACATCCGGCGCTTGCTGACCGAAACCACGGTCCGCGCCGCCGACAAGCGGGCAGTGTTTGTCGGAATTGCCGCCTATGAGGAGGCTGGCGGCTGCGTGCTGCGCGATCTCTTTCAGCAGGACGATGGTGGCTGGCTGCAAGATCCGGTGCTGCTCGACCGGCTGGTGGGCGAAAAACTGAAGGCCGAGGCCGAAGCCATCGCCGCAGAGGGCTGGAAGTGGATCGAGGTCGCCATCACCTTTCCCTACGGTCACGATCATGGCCTTCGTCAGATTGTCGGCACTACGGTCGATCTGAGCGAAGAGGAACGCGCCACCCGCGAGGCATTGCGTGACGAATATGACCGGCTCGAAGCAGAATATGGCGAGGCTGACGAACTGCCTGACGAGATCGACGCCCGCCTCGGTGAGATCGAACAGGCGCTGGAAACCTTCGAGCGCCGCCCGATGACCTTCGAGCCGGAACAGATCGGCATGGCGGGTGTCTTCATCAGCATCGACACCGATGGCGCATTGCTGATCGAACGCGGGTATGTTCGCGCCGAGGACGAAACGCCTGCGGAACCGGAGGCTGAGATCATTGACCCGGAAACCGGCGAGGTGATCCAGCGGGCTGAACCGGAGGTGAGCCGCATGCATGCGGTTATCACGCTGGGCGGCCAGCCGGTCGAAACGGAGGAGGAAGACGAGGCCGACACCATCAAGCCGCTGCCCGATCGTCTGGTCAGCGAACTGACCGCGCATCGCACGCTGGCGCTGCGGGATGCGGTGGCGGTGAACCCGCATGTCGCCATGACGGCACTGCTCCACCGACTGGTCATGGATCGCTTCATGCCGCATTCCAGCAAAGGATGCCTCGAAGCGCAGGTCCGAAAAGTGGATCTGCCCGCACAGGCCGAAGATCTGCGCGATAGCGCCTCAGCCAAGGCCATTGCAGACCGGCACGAACGCTGGGGCGATCATGTCCCGGCAGACGATGCCGCTCTCTGGGATTGGCTGACCGATCTGGACGATGGTTCGCGCATGGATCTGCTCGCCCATTGCGTCAGCTACGGTATCAACGCGCTCTATGAAAAGCCCAACCCCCATAGCGGCACGGGCGTCAGTCAGCACGGGCTGGACATCCGCTTGTCACAAGCTGATCGGCTGGCCCGTTCGACCGGCCTCGACATGGTGGTCGTGGGCTGGCGGCCTACAGTTGGCAATTATCTAGGCCGCGTGACCAAGCCGCGTATCCTTGAAGCTGTACGCGAAGGGGCCGGAGACAGGGCCGCCGATCTGATCGGGCACCTCAAGAAGGGCGACATGGCCAAGGAAGCCGAACGCCTGCTGGCCGAGACTGGCTGGCTGCCTGAGCCGCTGCGCATGGTGGACGATGGTATCGAAGTCGATCCGACATCGGGCGCTGCGGCGGAAGTCGACGATCTGCCCGATTTCCTCTCCAGCGATGGCGAGGACGACCCGGCTGACGACGAGGAAGAACAGCATATGGTCGCTGCTGAATAGCACTCATGCGGGGCGGCTTCGGTCGCCCCGTTTACTACCCTCCGTTTCCGCAACTCGCCCGGTCCTCGTGATCGGGCTTTTTCTTTGGAGAGCCGCCATGGCTGCCAGCATCAGCATTGACGAAATCATCGCCCAAGATCGGGAGAACCGTCCGATTGAGCGCACGCTGCCCTGGGAGGAAACCCGCGACGGCATCACCGTCGTCGTGGAGCCAAAGCCCCATTGGGCCGAAGAAATGCGGGTGTTCCGGCTCGATGCCCGTGAATATTGCCGCTACGCCGAATGGACTGCCCATGGCGGCCGCGCGCGCTTCTATGGTCATGTCGACACATCGGGCGACGATCTGATGATGAAAGCACGCGCCATGATCGCCCGCGAAATTGCCGATGGGCTTTGGAGCTGAAGGCCGGATCGCAGGGTGTTGGGCCGTGAGGATGGGAGGCCTGCACCGGACGGGTCCAATCCGGCTTCACCATGCAATCCGCCATCCCCACCAGGACAAGCGGCAGCCATCTCTGGCCTGAAGGGAACACGATCCTGATACCAGCATGGTGGCAAGGCTGGCGCGGCAGAGCATCTGCGACGGGTATCCGGCATCCTGTCAGATGCGAAAAACCACCCCCGCTTCCATTCGCAAACCTTGGTCCGATCCGTCTCTTTGACATTCAACCCCAAAGGGGTCGGCTTACGCGCGCGTGCCGCCCTCGGGGATTCGGAAAAAGTCCGAACGCCCTCGGGTGATTGCAGATCCGGTCAGACACTTCGGGCGCCTGTCGCGCGGGGGATGGTCCCCCGCCTCCCAAGACAGGAGCCGGAACCCATGTCCTATGCAGATGCCACTGCCTTCGCCGCCAGCCTCGCCACCACGCTGATGGTCTCAATCGTCGTGTTCCAGGCCGGAGACGGCACCCACGCCGCTTGCCCCGCCGCCGAGTTCGACGGCGACGAGGATATGGTGAAGCTGGAGCTGGACCCGTGGGAATAAGGCGCGAAAGCGCCTCATCCCCGACGGCCCGAGGGCGGAAGCCCGTGCTTCGGGCCTTCAGCCTTGCGATGGTCGCCCATCGCCGGCAGCGGAACCGGGAACAAGCCCGGTCAGAGAGGAAGAGTGCGGGCCGTTCGGCCGTGACGGGTTGAGGGCTGGAGAGAGAGGCTTTCCGGCACCCGTCATGGAGTGATCCCGATGACCTTTGCCCGTTCCGAAACCTTCCGTTCCATCGGTCATATTCTGGCTGCCGATGTTCTGCCCGCGCTTTATCGGTCGCAAAAGCTGCCGCTGCGCATCTCGTGCCTCGGCGTGGCCAGTTACGACGCCGGTGACGATGCAAACAGCTTCGACCGCGTGATCCCGCTTGGGGAATGCCCGTCACCGGAAGGGGCTATACAAGCCGCAGCCTTGCGCGTGGCGCGCGGTGATATTTGCACGGGGCCGGACAGCTTCCCGTATTTTCAGCCGCGCATCATGCTCATTCAGGACCGCGATCAGCGCCTGGTCCTCGCCGGCGAAATCCGCGCCGGTATCATCCTTTGGCAACAGCCGGTGGCTACGGATGCCGAAGCCCGTCGGATCGTGACCGAAGCCAGCCGTCTGCGCGGCATGGCCTTCAGGACGCTGGCCCATGCAGATGCACGCGCGCTGCGCTACCGAGCCGCTGTGCTGGAGGCTCGGCTGGTCGATCCCTTCTGGCGCGAAACCTCCGCCGATCTGCTCCGTCTGCCGCAAGCGGCTTGAGCCTCACCCATTCTCCATCATCTCGCCCGGTCCTGCGCCGGGGGTTCTTATCTCAGGAGGCTGACATGGCCGACTATTTCACCCATTTCTCCTGCATTCTCGATGTTGGAACGCATGAGAATGCAGTTCGCGCACTTCATCTCTACACCGCACTGTCGGATCACAATGCCGGTGAAGACCCGCCCGAGAATGGCTTCCAGCTTTCCATCCAGCCGGAGCATCGCGGTTCTGAACTCTGGATGCACGATGATGGCAACGGCGATCCCGCGCATGTCATCAAATTCGTGCTTCGTTGTGCCAAACAGTTCAGCCTGACCGGCCTATGGGGGATGCAGTGGGCAAATAGCTGCTCACGCCCGAGGATCGACGGCTTTGCTGGCGGGGCGCATGTCCTCGATCTCGCTACCGGCGAGACGGTGGACTGGATCAATACCGATGGCTGGCTTTCCACCGTGCTGGAGGGAGGCGATCCCTATGCCTGAGATCATTGAAACCACCGTCTATCGCCTCGACGAGCTTTCCGATGGGGCAAAGGACAAGGCCCGGGCGTGGTATCGCGAAGGCGGCTTCGACTATGGCTGGTACGATGCCGTCTATGAGGATTTCCAGCGCATCGCGGAAATCCTCGGGCTGAACCTCAAGACTCGCACCGTCCGGCTTATGGGCGGTGGCACACGGCAGGAACCCTGCATCTGGTTCCGGGGCTTTTCTTCGCAGGGGGACGGTGCCTGCTTTAATTCCTGGTATTCCTACCGCAAACATGCACCGCGCCTGATCCGGGAATACGCCCCACAGAACACCGAACTGCACCGCATCGCCGACGCCCTTCAAGCGATCCAGCGCCGCAACTTCTATCAGCTTCGCGCCGATGCCAGCCATCGCGGCCATTATTATCACGAATACTGCATGTCGATCTCGGTCGAGCGCGACAGCCCGACCTGGCAGGACATGACTGAGGATGCCGAGGAGACGATCGTCGAGGCGCTGCGCGATCTGGCCCGCTGGCTCTACCGCCAACTTTACCGCGAATATGATTATCTGTCCTCGGACGAAGTGGTCGATGAAACCATCGCCGCCAATGAATACACCTTCACCGAAGCCGGTCGTCGCTTCGGATGAACCCGGGAAGACACTGCCAAGCGCCCCGCCGTCCGGTCGGGGCGCTTTTTTTATGCTGCGCTCTGAGAGTGAGAGGTGGGCCGAAAAGGGTCAGGTCCGGGTGGTCGAGAGAGCGCTGTCCGGGCTTGTCCTTCCCGCTCTCCTGAGGTTCCCGACATGAACATGGTTTTCCCTGTGGCCAATCCGGTCACGCCGCTGGCGGCTGCGCCCGCGATCCTGGCTGCGGCCAATCTTCTGCTCCCCCATTTCGAACGCGGCCAGCGCGTCGATGCCGTGACCTTGCGCGGTGCTATGGAAACGGCCTTCGGCGCGTCCGATGCCACAGGCGCCTGGGACTGGAAGCTGGCCTATGAGGCCTGCGAAGTCGCTACCGTTCTCTTCCTGCGCAAATACGGAAAGGCGCTTTTCCGTAAAGCCGCGTCTCCGGCTGCACGGATTTCCGTGCTGGCAAAGATCGCCGGACTATTGCCCACGCAGACCCGGCGTTCCGAGGAAAGCCAGAATTTCCAGCAGTTTTCGACGCCGGTTCCGCTCGGCCTTGCCGCTCTGACGGCTGCCGCGATCACGCCTGATGACAGGGTTCTGGAACCATCGGCTGGCACCGGCCTTCTCGCGATTCTGGCGCAAACCATCGGCGGCTCGCTGATCCTCAACGAACTGGCCGATACCCGCGCCGATCTGCTGGCCCAGCTCTTTCCGGCCTTTGCCGTCACCCGGTTCGACGCCGCCCAGATCGACGATCATCTGGCCGCAGATGCGGTCCCGTCCGTGGTGCTGATGAACCCGCCATTCTCGGTCATGGCCAATGTCAGCGGGCGTGTCGCTGATGCGGCATACCGCCATGTTGCCTCGGCGCTGGCCCGTCTTGCTCCTGGCGGTCGGCTGGTGACGATCACCGGCGCAGGCTTTGGCCCCGAAGCTTCGGCCTGGCGGGACGCTTTCATCCGCTTGCAGGCCCGTGGCCGTGTGGTGTTCACCGCCGCCGTCGATGGTGCAGTCTATGCAAAGCACGGCACCACGATCGACACGCGGCTGACCGTGATCGACAAACTGCCCGCCGACGATCCAGCGAGTTTTCCAGCCTCACCGGGAATCGCCCCCGATGTTGCAACGCTGATCGAATGGATCGAGGCGCATGTTCCGCAGCGTTCGCCGGTATCATTGCCGAAGATCGCTGTGCCCGCTTTATCCGCTGCGCCGAAGACCGTGCGAGGCTATCTGGCCCGCGCGACAACTGCGCTGCCTCCTGCTGCTCCCGCCAACGATCCCGAGGGCGTCGAACTCGCCTATGAGACGGTGGACTGGACGCCACCTGAAGGCGCTCGCCTGTCCGATGCCATCTATGAGGAATATGCGTTGCAATCCCTGCGCATTGCTGGCGCGCAGCCGCATCCGACCAAGCTGGTGCAATCCGCCGCCATGGCCTCGGTCGCACCGCCCAGGCCTTCCTACCGGCCCATGCTGCCCGCCGACATCTGCGCGCGTCTGTCGGATGCCCAGCTTGAAACCGTGATCTATGCCGGGGAAGCCCATGCCGATCATCTTGCCGGCGCATGGACCGTGGACGAGCATTTCGACAATGTTAGTGCCGCGCCCGAGGATGCTGCCGGATCGATCCGCTTTCGCCGGGGCTTCATGCTCGGTGACGGAACCGGCGCCGGCAAGGGCCGCCAGTCCGCCGCCATCATTCTCGACAACTGGCTGCGCGGTCGGCGCAAGGCGATCTGGATCTCCAAATCCGACAAGCTGATCGAGGACGCGCAGCGCGACTGGTCGGCGCTCGGCATGGAACGGCTGCTTGTCACGCCTCTGTCACGCTTCCCTCAAGGCGCAAAGGTCACGCTGTCGGAAGGCATCCTTTTTACCACCTATGCCACGCTACGCTCCGACGACCGGGGTGAGAAGGTTTCCCGCGTCAAGCAGATCGTCGAATGGTTGGGGTCGGATTTCGATGGAGCCATTATATTCGACGAGAGCCATTCCATGCAGAATGCCGGTGGTGGAAAAGGAGAGCGTGGCGATGTCGCCGCCTCGCAGCAGGGACGCGCTGGTCTCCGGCTCCAGCACGCGCTGCCCGATGCCCGCGTGGTCTATGTCTCGGCGACCGGTGCCACCACAGTTCACAATCTTGCCTATGCGCAGCGCCTTGGCCTCTGGGGCGGTGAGGATTTTCCGTTCCAGACCCGAGCCGAATTTGTCGAGGCGATCGAAGTCGGCGGCGTCGCGGCGATGGAGGTGCTGGCGCGCGATCTGCGGTCCCTCGGCCTCTATACCGCCCGCTCACTCTCCTATGATGGCGTCGAATATGAACTGATCGAGCATCAGCTCACGGACGAACAGCGGCACATCTACGACTCATATGCTGCCGCCTTCGCCGTGATTCATGGGAACCTGGACGCGGCCATGGAAGCCGCCAACATCACCGGCGGCGAGGGAACGCTGAACCGGCAGGCCAAGTCGGCGGCGCGTTCGGCCTTTGAAAGCACCAAGCAGCGCTTCTTCGGCCATCTGCTGACCTCCATGAAAACCCCGACGCTGATCCGGTCCATCGATGCCGATCTGGAAGCGGGCCATGCGGCCGTCATCCAGATCGTCTCGACTGGCGAAGCCCTGATGGAACGGCGGCTTTCCGAGATTCCGACCGAGGAGTGGAATGATATTTCCGTCGATGTCACGCCCAGGGAGTACGTCGGCTCGTATTTGCAGCATTCCTTCCCGGTGCAGCTCTATGAACCCTTCACCGATGGCGAGGGCAACCTGTCGTCACGCCCCGTCTTCCGCGATGGTCAGCCGGTGGAATGCCGCGAAGCGGTAGCCCGGCGCGACGAGATGCTGGAGCAGCTTGGTTCGCTTCCGCCTGTCCCCGGTGCGCTCGACCAGATCGTGCAGCGTTTCGGCACGGATATGGTCGCCGAAGTCACAGGCCGTTCGCGCCGGATCGTGCGCAAGGGCGATGGGGCATCGGCACGTCTTGCGGTCGAGAACCGTGCGCCTTCTGCCAACCTTGCCGAGACTTCGGCCTTCATGGATGACCAGAAGCGCATTCTGGTCTTCTCTGATGCCGGTGGCACGGGGCGCAGCTATCACGCCGAACTCTCGGCGAAGAACCAGCGGCTGCGCGTGCATTACCTGATGGAGCCGGGCTGGAAGGCAGATGCCGCCATTCAGGGGCTGGGCCGCACCAACCGGACCAATCAGGCGCAACCGCCGCTGTTCCGGCCGATTGCCTCCGATGTCAAAGCCGAGAAGCGCTTCCTCTCGACCATCGCCTGCCGCCTCGACACGCTGGGCGCGATCACACGCGGCCAGCGCCAGACCGGCGGGCAGGGGCTGTTCCGCCCCGAGGACAATCTGGAATCCGCCTATGCCCGCGATGCGTTGCGCCAGCTCTATCTACTGATCGTGCGCGGCAAGGTCGAGGGTTGCTCGCTCGAACGGTTTGAATCCGCTACCGGCCTGAAGCTGATGGACTCGACCGGCATCAAGGACGAACTGCCGCCGATCACCACCTTTCTCAACCGCCTGCTGGCGCTGACCATCGAGTTGCAGGGCATCCTGTTCTCGGCCTTCGAGCAGCTTCTGCAGGCGCGGATCGACGGGGCGATTGCATCCGGCACCTATGACATGGGGCTGGAAACGCTGAAGGCCGAAAGCTTCATCGTCACGGACCGGCAGGTGATCCACACCCATCCGGGCACCGGCGCGGAAACTCGGCTCCTGACCCTCACCGAGCGCAAGCGCAATCAGCCGGTCACGCTCGATGCAGTCCTGGCTGAACTGGATGATCCCCGCGCAAGATTGCTCATCAACGAGCGATCCGGTCGCGCCGCCGTGCAGATCACGACCACCAGCGTCATGCTGGATGATGGCGAGATCGAACGGCGTGTGCGGCTGATCCGGCCCATGGAGGCGATGAACATTCCGGTGCGGGCGATGGGCGAGACCCATTGGATCGAGGCCGGCCGTGCCGCCTTCACCGCGGCCTGGAAGGCGGAACTGGCCGAGGTGCCCGAGTTCACCGACAGCATCCTGCATATGGTGACAGGTTTGCTTCTGCCAATCTGGAAACGCCTGCCGCAGGACTCCTCCCGCGTCTATCGGCTCCAGACCGACGAGGGCGAGCGCATCATCGGTCGCCGGGTATCGCCGGCTTGGGCTGCCAATGCTTCGGCCAGTGGCGTCACCCGCAGCCTGACACCGGATGCCGCCTATGCCGCGCTGATCGAAGGTCGCACGATCCTTGATCTCGCCGAAGGGCTGCAACTGCGCCGCGTCCGGGTCATGGGCGCCAACCGGATCGAACTGACCGGCTTTACTGACGCAATGCGCGACCGGCTGCGGGCCTATGGCCTCTTCAGCGAGATAATCTCCTGGAAACTGCGCTTCTTCGTGCCGGTCGGCGCAACGGGACCGGAGATCACCGGCAAACTGCTTGACCGCTTCCCGGTTGAACGCATCGGTGAGCGGGAGGCCGCATAATGGCGCGTCTCAACGCTTCCGAATTGGCGCAGCGTCTGGGCCGACAGGCCGAGGCGGTGTGCCGCTACTATCTGTCGAACGGGCGCAAACAGGGCAATTACTGGCAGGTTGGTGATGTCCGAAACACGGCTGGCCGCTCCATGTTCGTCCGACTGCACGACAGCATGAAAGGCGTTGCCGGTAAATGGCAGGACTCGGCCACGGGTGAATATGGCGATCTGCTCGATGTCATACGGGACTCGCTCGGTCTGATCGACTTCGCAGACGTTGCCGAAGAAGCCCGGCGCTTCCTCAGCCTGCCGCATCCTGAACCGCAGCCGTCATCCCGTCCGTCCCGAACGCCAGCACCATCGGGATCATCCGAGGCCGCACGCCGCCTCTGGCGCATGACGCAGCCGCTGATCGGCAGTATCGCAGAAACGTATTTACGCGGACGCGGCATTACGGATTTACGCCAGACCGCAAATCTGCGCTTTCACCCCAACTGCTACTGTCGGCCCGAGGAGGATGGCCCGACCGAAACATGGCCCGCCATGATCGCCGCCGTCACCGACTTCGATGGCAGGATCACCGGCGCACACCGCACATGGCTGGCCCCTGACGGTTCCGGCAAGGCACCTGTCGATCCGCCGAGGAAGGCAATGGGCGACCTGCTCGGACATGCGGTGCGTCTCGGTGATGCGCGGGATGTCATGGCAGCGGGGGAAGGTATAGAAACCATCCTGTCGCTGCGTCAGGCTCTGCCCACCATGCCGATGGTTTCCGCACTTTCGGCCGGACACCTCGCCGCCATCCTGTTCCCGCCGCAACTGCGCAGGCTCTATATCGTCCGCGACAACGATCCGGCAGGTGACAGCGCCCGCGATAGCCTGGTGGACCGGGCGCACGAGGCCGGGATCGACGCCATCACGCTCTCGCCCATGATGGGGGACTTCAACGAAGATCTCGCAACTTACGGGCTGGATGCCGTTCGGGCAGAGATCCGGGTGCAAATCGCTCCCGAGGACGTCAGCCGCTTCATGGCATCAATCGCATAGCCGGTACGGGGCCGTGATCGGGGCGTTCCGATCCTGTCATGCGCATAGGCTGCATCCTGTCATCAGTAGAGGACCGCGCCTTGGCCTTCCGAGAGGGCGATCGGCCCACAAACGCTCCGGTCAGGCAATGGCGGCGCCCGACTGATTTCCGTCGGCGGCAGAGCCGCCTTTACAGCGCGAAACAAATCAGCCCGGCTTTGCCATCAAGGCCCTCGCCAGAGGCTCGCGCTGCCAGACCGGAGCGCCCGTGAGCTTTCGTCGCCATGAAGGCCGCGACGGTCGCGGTCCAACTGACGGAAGCATCCCATGTACGCGCACGACGATTTCGAACCCGACCACAGCACGTCCCCGACCGGCCATGCCATCGAAGAACTCGAACTCTACGGCTACCGCCCCTCGGAAGACGAGGCCGATCCCCGGATCACACCCGAAGATCACGCCATCCAGGGCGCAGTCTCCGACATCTTCGACGCCCTGATTTCCACCATGGCCGATACCAGCCTCGATTTCGACCTCGACGAAATCCTCTGGTCCACCGTCAACACCTTCCACCGCGCTGTCGAGCGGATCGAGACCAAACTCGACGATAACGAGCAGGCACAGAAGCGCCTTCAGCGCGAACAGGATGGCAGCGAGGTCAAATCCGTCCAGCTCGAAACCCTGATCGGCGCGGGCCAAAGCCTGATCGAGCGCCGCGACAGCATGGAAACCTTCCGCGATACCGCCGCCGACATCTATCTGCGCACCATCGGAACGCCCTGGTCACAACGCTCCGGGTCACGGGTCAACCATCGCCAGATGACTTCGGCCATGATCGACAGCCGCGACTTCATCGCCGCAAAACGCCGGGCTGACAACGAGGTGCTGCTGCCCGCCGGACCAAAGATCGCCTTCTCGGGCGGAGACACCACCGATCATCGGACGATCTGGGCCAAGCTCGATCAAGTCCACGCCAAGCACCCGGACATGGTGCTGATGCACGGCGGATCGCCCAAGGGTGCGGAACGCATCGCGGCCACCTGGGCCAATAACCGCAAGGTCGCACAGGTCGCTTTCAAACCCGACTGGGTGAAACATGCCAAGGCAGCACCCTTCAAGCGCAACGACCAGATGCTCGCCACGATGCCGATCGGAGTCATCATCTTCCCCGGCACGGGCATTCAGGACAACCTGGCCGATAAGGCCCGCAAGATGGGCATCCCGGTCTATCGCTTCGGGACCGGCAGCGCGTGAGCGCTGCCTTCCCACCTCATCATGAGCATGACGATAGCGCTCGCCGACCATTCCATGTCGCACAGACAGGCATATTCATGCTATATGTCGCAGTGCGCCGTGGTGGTGGTGGAAGGCGCAACCGTCCAACCTTTTGCACGGAGACACCACCATGATCGTTCTTGGAATCCTCGTTTCCATCGCAGCCATCGGCGCCATGTGCTGGTTGCTGTTCAATCTCGCCGTATTCGCCCTGCCGTTCTTCATCGGTCTGAACTCAGGCATCTGGGCCTATGGCACAGGAGCTGGTTGGCTCGGCGGCATCGTCGTCGGTCTTCTTGCCGCTGGTCTAACACTGGCCGTCGGTCAAGGCCTGCTCATGCTGATCCGCCCGATCTGGGCGCGTCTGCTAATTGCTCTGGCCTTCGTCGCTCCGGCGGGGATGGCCGGATTCTATGCCACGCTCGGTATTGTCAAACACATGATGCCGTCTGAGACATGGCAGATCATCTTCTCGGTGATCGGCGCGGTTGCAGTGGGCGTGACGGCGTTCCTGCGCGTTGCGGGCATGGCGGCAGCCGGTCCAGCGAACGAGAGCTTCGCGCGCGCTTGAAATTCCTTGCGTGGTTACTTGGAGCCCAAAGTGACACATCCGTGCCAGCGCGTTGTCCGTTTTCCTTTGGTGAAAGTAACAATACGTATTAGTTTGATCGGATGATTGATGTCGACGAAATACGTAATCCACAAATTCAGATGTTCGGGCTGACAGGGGCAGACACCGTCTACACGTTTTACCATGACGAGACGAACAACATCCGCAAGCTTCATGTCGGCGAGCAGGGGCTAAACGTCCCCGAGCTGAAAACATTTGTTCTCGGCGGCGTTGTTCATGAAGGACCGCAGCGCCCACTGGACCTTTCATCGCTTCGCCAGGTTATGCGCATTCAGCCTTCAGCGCATGAGATCAAACTTAAACATGTCGCGAAGGGTGAATTCCTTGACATCCTTAAATCGAGCAAGTTAACCGCGTTTTTGCAGTGGATCGCCGACAACGACCTGATGCTGCACTATCACGAGCTTGATCCCTTGTACTGGTCGGTTGTCGATGTGATCGACTCCATTTTGCCAGAACTCGGGAACTCAATGCTGATTGAATATCATGCACTCTTGAAAAGCGATTTCGCAGAAATCGTCAGGCATGAGCTGCCGTTTGTGGTCGATCTGTTCCGCCGGTATGATTATCCGGATATCGCTCCGCAGAACCGAGAGCCGTTTCTGAACGAGCTGATCGATCTTGTTGAAAGAAATGCGGGCCTTCTTGATGAAGGGATGAATGCAATGATGCTCAAGGGCGTCCTGCAGGCAGGCCGTTCTCTGGATGAGCTTGCGTTTATCGAAGGGTTTTCCGCGCGTAAACTGATTGAAGATTTCAGCGCCTTTTATCGCAACCGTGTAGCCGTTTTCAAAAATTCTAAGCACATCATGGACATGGAAACAGAAATCCGTGATGCTTTCGAGGACGTGCAGCTTTCCTGTAATGGCGAGCCTTTCACTAATTACCTATTTTCAGATTCGCACTCGGAAGCCGGAATTCAGCTCTCGGACATTGCAGTCGGCGTGATTGGCAAGATGCATACTTATCTGTCCCAAACATCGGCGGAAGAGGTCGACAGAGAACGTGCGGCCCTGACTGGAGCTGCTCTGGAAAATGCCGAATTGCTCCGCGACCTGATCGATAATTCCAATGCCGCCAATCCGGCGTTTCTACATCACGTTGCCAGCCTACATGACATTGATAAACTGGATCGGTTTCTTCGCTTTGCCGATGGTCGATATGCATAGAAACCGCAGACTGAGTACACACGATGTGTAGAGCTCAGTTTCCTCACTAGAACAAGGGAAAGAAAGGTAGCTTTGTCCCGCAGAACAGTCATGGCCTCCATCGTAGCATAGCTGCTTTTCGACCCAAAGTGGGCCTGGCGGCAGCCGGTCCAGCGGACGGGAACCTTGCACGCACCTGAACCGCAACGATCCGTTGATGGCGACCAGAAGCGGGAGTGGATCATCTTCCATCTTCGTCAGGAAAATGGTGGCAGACAGCGACCAGGCATCGGTTCAGCTTGAGTCACAGACGCGGCCCATAGGAGCGCAGAACTGTCCGCAGCAGCGTTTGTGGTCTGACCAGAACCCGGTTGGGGGCAATGCCGGTAGAACAGGCCGGGAAGAAAGATGCGCATGGCCTGAGACGCAGGGCGACAGGCAAGGCCGGTGTTACCCGTCTGGTCATCATGATGGGCTTCAAGATTGCCACGTCTCCGTTCAGCCCCCCGTGTCTCGACCGCTCCAAACGGCCTCTTCAATGGCCTGATCTGTCCGAAGAACAGCGCGATGCGCTTCGACCGCTTTAGCGCAACAGCGTCGTCACAACTTTCTTCCCCTGACGGCAGAGCCGCCATTCCGCGCGGAACAAGAAAGTTCCTCCTGTGCTGTCCAGCCCCCAAAGGGCGTGCGCCAGCGTTCGTCTCCGGCCCGTCGATCGCCATAGAGGCCGCAATGGTGCGGGCTCGGAAACGGAAAACGGAGACTTAAAATGGCAACCATCGGCACCTTCAAGAAGACCGGCTCGAACGACTTCACCGGCGAAATCGTCACCCTCAGCGTCCAGGCCAAAGGCGTGCGCATCGTTCCCGACCTGCGCGCCACCGGCGAGAACGCCCCCAGCCACCGGGTTCTGGTCGGCCGCGCCGAAATCGGCGCCGCCTGGTCCAAGCGCTCCAACGAGGGCCGCGACTATCTGGGCCTCAAGCTGGACGATCCGAGCTTCAACGCCCCGATCTATGCCAACCTCTTCGATGACGAAGAAGGCGACACCTTCTCCCTCATCTGGTCCCGCCCCAACGGTCGCCGCGGCGACTGAGGCGCGGAACAAAGGCCCCGACCGCAAGGTCGGGGCCTTTCTCATACCCGCAGGAACGCTGTCACGCCCACCGCAACCGCTACACCCGGTTCTCCACCCGCACGCCGGGCATGCGGACGAACTCCTTTTACCACGATCAGCCACTCGCTGCGGGCGTGTGCGCCGATCTGCATGTCGTGCGGCCCGCAATGCGTGCCCGCGCGCTCCAACTCGGCGCGGGCCTGCCCAAAATGGGCGGCCGCCTTGTCGCCCTGCGGGCCGCGCTCTCGTCTGCGCCGGAACCGCGCAATCGCGCGTTTGCGCCATTCGGCTTCGATCACTGGCACCGGAATGTCGTCAGGGTGTCTCCCATGTGACGCGCTAAAGTGCTAACGAGAGATTCTTTAATGGATTGATCGGGTTAGGCGATCCACTTATCGCGTTAGATACGCTACCGCAAAACCATTCGATACCGCAGCCTTTTCAAGTCGGACGTAGCCTTGTGCCGTCCGGCTTTGGGAGGACGCGCCATGCAGAGCATAGATTGGCGTACTCCGGCGGCCTATAAACGCATTAAAGACCTTCCGCCCGCCGGTTTCGCCTGGGAATATCTTCGTCGCAACGAAGACTATCGCCGTGACGTCGAGAGACTCGCGCATAGGAGAGAACCCGCGGGAGAAGAGGTTAACGCCTTTGCTTCCCGCTGGGGGGTGCGATTTCGCACACGACCCCGACGCGCAGCCTGACGGCGCACCGCCTTTCTGGTCGCCGCATTTCAATCCGCAGGCCATTATTCTGTCTCCGGTCGAGCAGAACGATCCGGATGGCGGGCGGCTTGTCGCTCTTGCACATCTGGATGGCCTGATCCTGCGCCGCGCACCGGATGGCTGGCACGCAATCTGGCGTGTCGGTGGGATGGAGCATCAATTCTGGCTGCCACAGGGCGCAATCGATGCGGCTGCTTTCTATGCTGCAATCTTGCCCATGGATGAGTTCATGGAATTACGCGCCCATGCGGCCCGCCGCCTCTGGCGGTGCCTGACGGGCCGCTCTCCGGGGCCGGATATTCGCGCCATGCCAGCGCAGCTTCGGCAATGGCACCTTCTGTCGCTGCGGGCGCTGGACGCACGGCTGCACGGCGAAAGCTATCGCGCCGTTGCCGAAGTCCTGCTCGGCTTCCGTGGCGACAAGGAAGATTTCGAGACTGATCCGCGCAAGAACAAGGCACGTCGTCTTGTTGCCCACGGCATCAGGATGATGCGCGGAGGCTATCGGCTGCTTTTGCATTATCCGGTCAAGCCGATTCCACGATCAAAAGGCGACTGAGGCAATCTCACCGATTCCTGTTTGCCGCAGCCTGTTCCAGTATTTGCCTGTAACCTTCCCGCGACAGCCATTGAGCGCGTTCGAGATGGCTCTGCCAGCATCGCCGGGTGCGCATCTCATCTGATGCCGGATCGCGGTGCAGAACAATTCGCGCCACTTCCTTCCAGTCGGCTTCCTCGGACTTGGCGTCCAGAATACGCAGATAGGTCACGAAGTGCTGCTCGTCATAGGCGGTGATGATATGGCCGGACGGGGCCAGATCATCTACATCGGGGTCAAGTTCGACGGGTGCTTTCACGGTCATTCCCCTTCTTTCAGAAGAGTTTCTGCGGTTCGCCCCCGCAATAAAACTCTCTGACTCCTGGTGATCGGGGAGTTAGTAACCGTGACTAGACGGCCCCATGGCCTTTAGCTGGAAAGCCTGTTGCATACGCCACAGGCTCCCCGACCATAGGGTCAAGGAGTATGGTGCCGTCACGGCCGACACCAACCGCTAGTCAGGGGTTACTACGCCCCCGGAGCAGTGCGTCTGCTCCATCTGTATTAATAGCCGAACTGCGTGCGGATGTCTTGGGCGAATACGCATCGGCCTCCCTGAGTCGCTGAAATCTCACGTCTTTTCGCGCTGACACAGCCAATTTCAGGGGTGCCGTCTGCGCAGGGGCACAAATGCGGCACGCTACACACCGCCGATCACTTCCCATGGTTCGCCATAGCGCGCCGCCGTCTCCGGCAGCCGCATCAACCTGACGAACCGGAGGTGATCTCATGGCCGAGCGCCGAAACGCGGACCTTCCACCGCGCATGCTGCGTACTCAGGAAGCTGCACGTTTCCTTGGTATTTCTCTTCGCACGCTGGAAAAGCATCGGACCTACGGGACCGGTCCGACCTATCGCAAAATCGGTGGCCGGGTTCTCTACACGGTCGAGGATCTTCAGGCCTGGGCCGACATCGGCGCACGCAAATCCACCAGTGACAAGGACGCCGGCACGGTCTTTCCGGCTCGCCCCCTGACGCCTGAAGAGCGGAGCAAGCTCTGAATGCGGCGCGTCGATCACCCTGAAGCCCTGCGACGAGAAGGCGGTAGCGAGCGCAGCCACCTCGATCCCTTCGTGGTCGCAACCGGCGATGCCAGTCCGCGCGACCAGCGCGATCTGATGGAGCGGCCTTTCTTCTCGCTGGCGAAGACGCCGCGCACGAAGCCGATCCTCTACAAGACCGCCGATGTCGAGGTGCAGGTGTTCGGGATGCCCGAACATGGAATGGCGACGATCTGGGATGCCGATGTGCTGATCTGGGCTGCAAGCCAGATCGTTGCCGCCGAAAACAACGGTATCAAGACATCCCGCTTCTTCCGCTTCACGCCCTATCATCTGCTGCGCGCCATCGGCCGCGACACCGGAAACCGGCAATATCTGCTGCTGAAGGCAGCGCTTGCCCGGCTGCAATCCACGGTCGTCGCCACGACGATCCGTAACGGCAAGCATTGGCGCCGCCGCCAGTTCTCTTGGATCAACGAATGGGAGGAGATGACCACGCGCGACGGTCGCGTCGAGGGCATGGAGTTTGTCCTGCCCGAGTGGTTCTACAACAGTGTCCTTGACCGTTCTCTGGTCCTGACCATCGACCCGGATTATTTCCGGCTGACCGGCGGTATCGAGCGCTGGCTCTACCGTGTTGCCCGTAAACATGCCGGACATCAGCCGCATGGCTGGTTGTTCGAGGTTGCGCACCTCTACCAGAAGTCCGGCAGCATGGCCCGGCCATCGGACTTTGCGCTCGACCTGCGCCGCATTGCTGCCCGCCAGCCGTTGCCCGGCTACCAGCTCAAGATCCTGCGCGAGGATCGCCGCGAACTGCTGCGAATCCGCCCCGAAAACCTATCCACAGTGCCTGTGGATAACATTGTGGGTGCCGTCGGTACATCAGGCGCAAAGGGTATCGGTACATCAGGCGCAGCACTATCGGCACATCAGGCGCACGAACCCCAGTTAAGCCTCTGGAACGAAAAGCAGAATCCGACTGCTAACTTAGAATCTAACATAGAATCTAACTTTTCTTCTTTGACGCGCGCGCGTGAAAGGCACGGTGCCAGTGCCACTTCCCGCCGACCTGGGCGGGGTACGCCATGATCGTCGCGCTGCTCAATCAGAAAGGCGGCGTGGGCAAGACCACGCTGGCGCTGCATCTCGCCGGAGCCTGGGCTGCGCAAGGCAAGCGCGTCATCCTGATTGATGCCGACCCGCAAGGCTCCGCACTCGACTGGTCGCAGCGGCGCAGCCATGAAGGGCTGCCAAGGCTGTTCACTGTCATCGGCCTTGCCCGCGATACTCTGCACAGGGAAGCGCCGGAACTGGCGCGTGACGCCGATCATGTCGTCATTGATGGTCCGCCCCGTGTCGCCGGCCTGATGCGCTCAGCGCTGCTTGCAGCCGATCTGGTGCTGATCCCCGTACAGCCATCCCCCTTCGATGGCTGGGCCTCGGCCGAGATGCTGGCGCTTCTGAACGAAGCACGCATCTATCGCCCGGAGCTGACCGCCCGTTTTCTGCTGAACCGATGCGCTGCGCGCACGGTCATCGCCCGCGAAACGGCAGAGACACTGGCGGACCATGATCCGCCCTTGCTGGCCACGACGATCGGCCAGCGTGTCGCCTTCGCCGAAGCCGCACAGACCGGGCGACTGGTCTCAGAGACCGATTGCGGCGAACGGGCCGCACAAGAGGTCACAGCGCTGGCGGCCGAGATCGATGGCCTCGGTGTCGGGAGGATCGTGCCATGACACGTCCGCCCGTCAAATCCGGCTTCGTATCGCGTCCGGGCAATCCCGATAGCTGGGTCAGAGCCGCCGATGCGCCGGCAACCGGCAAGACGGCTACGGAGGCGTTCACCGCGCGCCTGACCATCGACATCACGCCCGAACTGCGCGGGCGCATCAAGGTTGCCGCTTTCCGGCGTGGCGTCACCGTCGCCGTGATGCTGCGCGAGCTGCTGGTCCGCGAGTTTCCACCCACCGAAGGAGATCAGCCATGACCGGTAAAACCGTGCGTGCAGCGCACGAACATCCGCTGGCAGACGGGGCTGCACCGTTCACCACATTGGTCGAACTGACCTTCCAGAAGAAGAAGGTCGAGCGGTGGATACGCTTCGGCCGCAAGAGCTTTGAGCAGATCATCGACCGCCGTCGCAGTCTGATCGGTTTTGCGCCAGAAAGCATCTTCGCCTTCGTCCGTTGGGCCTCCAACGATTACGGCACCATCGTCTCGCGGCTCGACATCCTACGCGCTGTCGGGCGTGGCGAACCGTACCAGACCGTGCCCTTCGTTCGTCCTGGCGGCGAGATCCTGCTGCGTATCGATGGCTGGCGACAAGTCCAGCGAGTGTTGGCCCTGATCGATGCTGTGGACGCGCTCGGCGTCGATCCGGCGGATGTTGCGCCGGACCATTGGCGACACGTCCACAACCGTTTGAGTGCTGGTCAGGAACCCAATCCCTACACGCCGGATCGCCATGCCGCATGGGTCAGCCGCCGGAGGATCGCGCCATGAGCCGCCGTCATATCATCGCCGTGTCCATGCTGGCCGTCGGTACTCTTGTCGCCACGGCTGTTGCCGATCTGCCAACCCGGCTGATCTGGAATGCAACCGCCAGCGCGCCGATTGGCTTCTACACAGTTGCTCCCGCCGATGCGCTCGAAGTTCCCGAACTGGTCGCCATCATGCTGTCTGAGCCGCTGGAGCGGTTCATGGTCGAGCGTGGCTATATCGGACGCGGCGTGCCGCTGTTGAAGCGCGTCCTTGGCCTGCCGGGACAGCGCGTCTGCCGCAACGGTGCGACTATTACCGTCGATCATGTCGAGATGGGGGATGCGCTGGAGCGCGACCGCATGGGCCGCGATCTACCGGTCTGGCAGGGCTGCTTCATCATCCGCGATGGTGAACTCTTCCTCATGAATTGGGACATCCGGGACAGCCTGGACGGCCGTTACTTCGGACCTGTTCCCGCCAGTTCCGTCATCGGCCGGGCGCGTCCGCTCTGGACCGATGAGGAAGGCAATGGCCGCTACGAATGGCGGGCTGCTACGCATTGAACCTACGCCAAATCCACAAACACAGGAGACATACCATGCCACAGATCGGTCAATTTGCGCGTGACGCATCCGGCTTCGCCGGTCAGCTCGTCACGCTAACCATGAAGCGCGATCTCGTCATCGTGCCCGCCGAACACTCCGATGCGGAGAATGCGCCGGACTATCGCGTCCATTACATTGAACATGACGGGCCGGAGGTCGGGGCTGCTTGGAAACGCACCGGCGAAAAGGCTGGCGAATATCTCTCGGTGCTGCTCGACGATCCCGCCCTGCCGCAGCCGATCCGCGCCAACCTGTTCCGCGACGACGATGCAGGCTCGTCATGGTCGCTGCACTGGAGCCGTCCGCGGCCCCGCGGAGATCGGGACTGAGATCATGCGATCCCGCGCCCTTCTTCTCCTCACGGCCCTTCTGTCGGCTGGCAGCGGATTGACGCCAGCGATTGCGCAGGTCACGCCGCAACCCGCGCCTGTCACTGTGCATCCCCATGCTGCTTTCATTGCCGAGGCGTCACAGCGTTTCGGCATTCCAGAGCACTGGATTCGGGCCGTGCTGCGTGTGGAAAGCGCGGGCGATGTGCGCGCCATCTCATCGGCGGGGGCAATGGGACTGATGCAGGTCATGCCCGATACCTGGGCGGGCCTGCGCAGCCGCCATGGCCTCGGGCGCGATCCTTACGATCCGCGCGACAACATCCTCGCAGGTACGGCGTATCTGCGCGAGATGTGGGACCGCTATGGCAATGTCGCGGCCATGCTTGCCGCCTACAATGCCGGTCCCGGCCGCTATGACGAGCATCTGGCGACAGGCCGCACTTTGCCCGTAGAAACACGTGCCTATGTCGCCACGCTCGCACCTGTTCTCGGGCATACGGCTGCGCCTGATGTGCCGACGATCGTGCCGCCGTTACCGCCGGATTGGCGCGAAGCTCCGCTCTTCGTTGCGCAATCCAACGGCAATTCGGCGGCAGCCAGTCAGCAGTCGAACGACGTCCGCGCAACCGTTCCTCTACGTCATTCCGTCGATCAGGAGCCGCAGGACGGCGGCATATTCGTGGCCCGTGCGAGCAATGGAGATGCACCATGAGCATGGCGTCTCCACGCGCTTTCGGTCCGCTTCCGGTGTGCAGTCAGGCAGGGGGTCGCCTGGCTGTATTCCCGGCAGGAAGGGCAAAAAGGGCAGGGAAGGCGGAGGGCAAGATAAAGGAAACCGGCACCCTGTCGGGCGGGTTTCTGGGCAAGCCCTTGTCTGCACACTGTTTTGGGGTGCGGCGCACGGCACCATGCTTTTGGGTCTCGCGTGCCGCGATATGGCGCAAAGCCTTGGCTTTGCTGGGTTTTGACCGGCACTACAGCCGAATATCGCCCGATTTCTCTGAATTTTGGCTGGAGGCGCGTCCGTGAGCGCCGATGACGAGAACCGCTTTCGCCCCAGGCCAGGTCGGATCAAATCTGATGTTCCGAAGGCGGGCAAGGCGAAGAGCTTTCTGACGCAGGCGAAGAAGCTGGCGCGTCGGCATAGCAACAGCCCCGGCAGATCATCATCATTCGCATCACGGACGTCCTCGTCGCCTTCATCTGGTTCGGCCGGAAAGAGCGGGAAGGCATCGCGGGCTGGCAAAGGTCCGGGCGTCAAGCGTGGCCGAGGTGCAGCCTTTGTCCGCGCCCGAACCCTGTCGGGCGGTTGGCGTCACAGTGCGGCCGGAGTGCGCCGCGTCGTCGTCAAAACCCGGTACGTCCAGAGCGCGGGGAGGAATGGCAAAGGGGCGGCCCATCTGCGCTACATCCAGCGAGACGGAACCTCGCGCGATGGCGAGCGCGGCCAGCTTTATTCCGCCACCGAGGATCGTGCCGATGGAGATGCGTTCCTTGACCGCGGCAAGGATGATCGCCACCAGTTCCGCTTCATCGTTTCGCCCGAAGATGCCGCCGATCTTTCCGATCTCGCCGAGCACACCCGCGATCTGATGAGCCGCATCGAGGCCGACCTTGGCACGAAGCTCGATTGGGTCGCGGTCAATCACCACAATACCGGCCATCCCCATGTCCATGTCATCGTTCGGGGCAAGGACGATCTGGGCGAGAACCTGGTCATCAATGGTGACTATCTCGCCAATGGTATTCGTGAGCGGGCGAGCGAACTGACCACGCTGGAACTCGGCCCCGTGACCGAGATCGAGCAGAGCCGGAAGCTATCTGCCGAAATCGATCAGGATCGCTTCACGCGCATCGACCGCGCCATGACCGAGGAGGCCGATGAAAGGTTCCTCGATCTGCGCCATGAACCGACAGATGCACGCCGCCAGTTCAACCGGACGCTTCGCCTGCGCCGTCTCGCCAAACTCGAAAAGATGGGGCTGGCCACCGAACACGCGCAGGGCGTCTGGGAGCTTGGCGCGAAGATGGAACCGGCGTTGCGTGAACTGGGTGAACGCGGCGACATCATCCGCAACATGCACAAGGCGCTGAAGGCTGATGGGCAGGAACGTGATCCGATAACCTTCCAGCTTCACGATGCAGCACCCGCGGCACCCATCACCGGCCGCGTTGTGGACAAATATCTCACTGACGAGATGGGCGAGAACCTGACGCTCGTGGTGGACGGCATCGACGGACGAACACACCATCTTCCCGGCATTGATCCGGCCCGCGTCGAGGACGCCCGGATCGGCAGCATCGTGGAAATCGGTCCTGCAGATACAGCGCAACGTCCCTCTGATCGCACCATCGCCAAGATCTCGGAGAACGGTATTTACCGGCCAAGCCGTCATCTCGAACAGGTGAAATTCGAGGGACGTGTGCCCGGCGGTGATTACGAAGGCTATGTTGATGCCCATGTCCGGCGACTGGAGGCGCTGCGCCGCGCCGGGATCGCTGAGCGGATCGACGCTGACCAGTGGCGCATCCCCGAAGACTTCGAGAACCGCGCCACCGCCTATGATGCCGGTCGCAACCGTCAGGCCAGCATCCGTGTGGTCTCGACCTTCGACCTCGAAAAGCAGATCGGCGCCGATGGTGCGACCTGGCTGGACCGGAGGCTGGTGACGCCGGATGCTTCGGATCTTACCCCGGCAGGGTTCGGTCAGCAGGTGCGCGAGGCTATGGATCAGCGCCGTGAGCATCATATCGCACAGCGCGATGCCACGCGGCAGCAGAATGGACGCATCCTCTATCGGCGCAATCTACTCGCCAATCTGAGGGAACGGGAGGT
This sequence comes from Rhodospirillaceae bacterium Z3-40, assembly GCA_046233135.1. GTDB lineage: Bacteria > Pseudomonadota > Alphaproteobacteria > Rhodospirillales > Rhodospirillaceae > JBJXHN01. The sequence goes on from JBJXHN010000011.1 coordinate 102,964, forward strand.
GGCCCGCGTCGGTGCGGAGATGGCCGGCAGCAAAGGATTGCCGTTCCGTGCGGCTGCCGATGGAGAAACTGTCAGTGGCAAGTTCACCGGGGCCGTGCAGCTATCCAGCGGCAAGTTCGCCGTGGTCGAGAAATCCCATGAATTCACCCTTGTCCCATGGCGGCCGGTTATCGACCGCCAGCTCGGAAAGGAAGTGGTGGGCGTTGTTCAGGGCGGATCGGCTTCGTGGCAGTTGGGGAGGCAGAAGGGATTGGGTATTTAGACGCAGAATCCTACTCACTCAGCAAGCACGAGCGCCAACACCTCAGTCAAACAAATTGCCTCGTGACCAACCTAAAGTGCCTTAAACTCTCGTCATCAACATTGCTTAAAGGCAAGCCTACTGACGGCCAGCCTCTAGGGTCAGGACCCATTGATCGTCTTTGTCGGCCGTGATTCAGGGTCGGTCAGGAGACCTGATCGATGAGCAACTTGTTCTGGCTGACCGAAGCCCAGATGGACCGACTTCGGCCCTTCTTTCCCAAGAGCCATGGCCGCCCTCGGGTGGATGACCGGCGTGTTTTGAGCGGCATTATCTTCATTAATCGCAATGGGTTGCGTTGGTGCGATGCTCCAGCAGCCTATGGCCCTTCCAAGACGCTCTACAACCGCTGGAAGCGCTGGTGCGGAATGGGTGTCTTCGCTCGGATCATGGAGGGCTTGGCATCGGAGGCCGCTGAACAAAGGACGGTCATGATTGATGCGACCTACCTGAAAGCTCACCGCACGGCATCGAGCCTGGCGGTGAAAAAGGGGGGCGCGGGCGGGCGATCGGCCGCACGAAGGGCGGGCTGAACACCAAGCTTCATGCCGTGGCGGATGCCAAGGGCAGGCCGTTGAAGTTCTTCATGACGGCAGGCCAGGTCAGCGACTACATGGGCGCGGCCGCCCTCTTGCGGGACCTGCCCAAGGCCGACTGGCTCTTGGCTGACAGGGGCTATGATGCTGATTGGTATCGAGAAGCATTGAAAGACAAGGGGATAAGGGTTTGCATCCCTGGGCGGAAGAACCGGAAGAAGAAGATCCGCCACGACCGTCGCCGCTACAAACGGCGCAACCGCATCGAAATCATGTTCGGCCGCCTCAAGGACTGGCGCAGGGTAGCGACCCGCTACGACCGGTGTCCCAAGGTCTACCTATCGGCCATCGCACTCGCCGCAACCGTCATCTTCTGGCTCTGAAACTCAATGAGTCCTGACCCTAGCAACGGCATTTTATAGAGGGTGAGAAAATCCAGCAAACAAGCGTAAATCATCCCTTACGGTGACGATTGGTCAATCTCGATTGCAAACGGGTCGTTATTCGGGTCGTCATTCCAAATATATTCTGCGCCCCTCGCACGACGTTCGGCCGCTTCTCGACCATAAAGCTTTTGTACGACGGCCAGCGCCATGTCCGTTCCGGCGGAAACACCTGACGATGTGATGTACTTCCCGTCTTCGACCCAACGCGCATCACCAATCCAGAAAACCTTATCGCTTTGGCTGGTTGCCCATTCATAGGCAAGCTTGTTCGTGGTGGCCTCGCGACCGTCCAACAAGCCGGTCTTAGCCAGAATTGCAGCCCCGGTGCAGACCGACATTGTCAGTTCGGTACCCTTGTCCTGCTTGCGAATGAATTCAAGCATTGCCGGATTGCTGACCTCCTGACGTGCTCCGCCACCGCCAGGAACCATAATGATATCGAATTGAGGTGCGTCATCGAATGAGTAGCTGGCTACGGCTTCCACGCCTTGGGATGACCGTACCGGCCCAGATACCTGTGCGACAAACACGACCTTGTGGTCAGGCAGGCGGCCCCACATCTGCACAGGCCCATAGACATCAAGTGTCTCAAAATTCGGGAAAAGAACGATCCCGATTGTTTTGGCCTTTTCGGTTGTCTCCCGCGAGGTCGTTCCGTTCGCAGTTGCGGTATCCTGGGCAATTGCAGTGCCCAGAGAGAGCGCCATGCCTGCAATGATCAATAGTGCTTTCAACATTCCTCATTTTCCTTTGGGATTTCTGAATTCGCCGGACTTGGCGTCGTCGTCGTCCATCCGCAGCCACCTTTGCTACCCATCAGGGAGGCGTATGCGGCTGCGGCACTGTCAGTGACGCAGCATGATCCTGTACAGAGTATCGCGACAGGATGTGCTTTGTGGATTTACACGCACCAAGAAATCTTGAGACGATTACATCCTCACGATGAGGAAAGAGATGCCTGCGGTGGACGACGGAAACCAATGGCCATACGATTGAACATGTTCATCAGGTTGATCGCGATAGTCAGATCCACGATTTCCTTTTCGGTGAAAACCGTAGAGACCGCCTGAAATTCCGAGTCGGGAATATTCGTCTGTTCAACGCGGGTCACAGTCTCTGCCCAACGCAAGGCGGCGCGTTCTCTGTCGTCGAAGACAACACCGGCTTCCTGCCAGACCTGTATCAGCGCCAGCTTTTCGTGCGTGACGCCATTTCGAAGAAGATCGCGCGTGTGAAGATCAATGCAATAAGCGCAACGATTGATCTGAGAGACGCGCAAGTAAACGATTTCAACCAGACCTTTGTTGAGGCCTGACTGCATGACATATCCATAGACTCCGCCCAAGGCCTTTATGCCGAGTGGTGCGACCTTCTCATAGTCAATGCGCATATTCACGATATTCTCCTATATTCTTATTGTGTGGCATCTGCGGTGGGTTGCTGATGCAGAAGCTGTCGTTCACGAACTGGCGATTGCCGCCAACATCAGGCCGCCTGTCAGAGCGATATGCTCCAATGCGATGTGGAATTCAGACGTCCGCCGGGGCTCTGAAAGGCGCCAGAAGGCATGGCCAACCGGAATGCAGAGCAGAGTGAAAACCCCCAGTATGCCTGCACCAAGCCACGTAAGGTTGGCGACATTGGTGATGAGGAGGAACGACCCGCCAAGTTGCGTCAAGATCGTCGCGACCGCAAATGCGTGTGGCGAAGGCAGCGAGGCGTCTCGCATTTCTTGCACAATGACAGAGAAGTTAAATACACCAAAAATTCCCGCCATCCAGAAGAAGGATGACACGATAACCCGCGCGGCGACTAGCGCGGCATTGCTGCCCAGTATGGCATCCAGAGCTGTAAACAAAGGGCCTCCACGTATCTTGCCAACTTTCCATCGAACCGTGCCGTTAAGCACGATTGGGCGTAAGTTAAGGTCAGTCGGAGGGCGCTCACAGGACCAGGAACTGCCGGACACAGTGAACCATTCAACGGCCTTCAGACAGGCTGTCGTTGTGACGATTGCTTTGACTGATGATCAGCCTTGTGCACCTGTGTGGTTTCGCTGAGAATCCGTGCCGAACAGGAGATGGGAAAAATCCCCTTTTCGCGCTAATACATCGGCGAGAGAGTAGCGGTCGAGGACCGCCATAAATGCCACCATGGCTTCGTCCAGAACGCCGGACAGGCCACAAGCGGGCGCGATGATGCATGACCCGCACCCGACCAGGTCAAAGTCATCTTCGGTATGCCGAACAAGCGATCCGACATTGATCTCTGACGGGGCGCGGCCCAGACGGATGCCCCCGTTGCGGCCGCGCACGCTCTCAATGTAACCAGCTCCCACGAGATCGCTGACCACTTTCATCAGATGGTTCTGCGACACGTCATAGGCTCGTGCGACCTCGGCGATCGAGTAAAGTTGCTCGGGGTTCCTGCCGAGGTAGAGCAGAACCCGCATCGCAAAATCCGTGTAGCGCGTCAGACGCATCTGGTCCTTCCTGAATCATGCATTCTTGTTGCATATTTTTTGAGGGGAGAATACATGCATATTATGTGCATGATTTGCGGAAGGGATGATGGAGAAGCTTGAATTGAACCACGATGGCCTGCGGCAGGTGATCCACGCCTTCTACGGTCACGTTCGGGAGGACGATCTTATCGGTCCGCTCTTCAACGGCGCTGTTCATGATTGGGACGAACATTTGGAACGGCTCGGAGATTTCTGGTCCTCCGTCATGCTCACCAGTGGCCGGTACAAGGGCAACCCAGTCGCGATGCACCTGCTGCACGCCGCTAAGATTACGCCGGAAATGTTCGACCGGTGGATTGGCTTGTGGGCGCTTACCACGAACGAGTTGCTTCCCGATGAGGTCGCACTCGTCATGCAGGCGAAGGCAGCCCGGATCGCGAACACCCTCAGGTCTGCAATCCTGACCGTTTCGGCTCACTGAGCCGACAGAATCCCCAACAAATCAAAGGAAATCTTTATGACTACGGCACTTTCCCCGCAGACGATCGCGATCGTCAAAGCCACAGTACCGGCCTTGGCCGAGCACGGCTCGGCCATCACGACCACCATGTACCGGCGGCTCTTCAAAGATGATCACATCCGCGCCTTGTTCAACCACAGCAACCAGGGTGAAGGCGGAGCGCAGGTTCACGCGCTCGCAGCCGCGATCCTGGGCTACGCACAGAATATCGACAATCTGGGTGCGCTTGCGCCCATCGTAGAACGGATTGCCCACAAGCATGTCGGCTATCACATTCTGCCGGAGCACTATCCCTATGTGGCGACGGCGCTGTTGGGCGCTATTAAAGAAGTGCTTGGCGACGCCGCCACTGAAGAAGTGCTGACGGCATGGGGCGACGCCTACTGGTTCCTTGCTGAAATCTTCAAAGGCAGGGAAGCAGCGATCCGTGCGCAGATCGAAGCGATTTCCGGTGGTTGGACGGGTTGGCGCAGTTTCGAGGTTGTTGAAAAACGGCGGGAAAGCGCGGTCATCACATCATTTATCCTCAAGCCGAAGGACGGCGGAGCAATTCTGCGCCACAAGCCTGGTCAATATCTGACGTTCCGTCTGGGCGCAGCTGGCCAGCCGACGATGAAGCGCAACTACTCTATTTCCTGTGCGCCCAATGATGATTATTACCAGATATCCGTCAAACGCGAGGCGAACGGGCAGGGCGGGTCTCTGTTTTTGCATGATCAGGTTCAGGTCGGTGATCTGCTGGAAGTCACCCCTCCGGCAGGCGATTTCTTTCTTGACGCCCAGCCTCATAGGCCAGTCGTGTTGCTGTCCGGCGGCGTTGGACTGACGCCGATGGTAAGTATCGTTGAAACGATCGCAGCGCAGTATTCGGGATTACAGGCGCATTATGTCCACGGCACGCTGAACAGTGACACGCACGCAATGGACGCGCATGTGCGCTCGCTGGCGAAACAACACGGTGGGATCTCGGTATCCACGTTCTACAACGAACCGGGCTCCCAGGATGTTGTCGGCGAGACCCATGATGTGACGGGCATCATCACGGTGGACTGGCTCAGGGCCAACACTCCGCTTGATGACGCCGACATATTCCTGTGCGGGCCCAAGCCGTTTCTTCGCTCACTTGTCGGGGGGCTGAGGATGGCGGGTGTCGCTGCGGATCGCATCCACTTTGAGATTTTTGGCCCGACGGACGAAATGTTGGCGGCTTAAACCATCCTAGGCGGCTTGGTCCATTCAAGTTGAAGCTTTCTGGTTCTGACCAAGCCGCCCCGCTGACGATACTTCATCTCGCATATCATCTGCTTGTGAGGGATCCATGTCAGCACAATTGAACAATCTCGTCATGTTGCAGAACGGGGTCGTTCTGCGCCATGCGCACGGTCCCGATGAACTGAAGTCCTGTTTTCCCGTGATCTCGCAACTGCGCCCGGCCCTCAAGGGGTCCGAGGAGTGGGTAGAGCGCGCTTCGGAAATGGCGACCGAAGGTTATCGCGTCCTGGCTGCCTGGGAAGGAAGCCGGGTGCTGGCGGTCGCCGGATACCGCATCATGGAGAACCTGATCCACGATCACTTCCTCTATGTCGACGACCTCATAACGGCTGAAGGCGAGAGGGGAAAAGGCCTCGGTGCAGCTCTGCTGGCCGAGTTAAGCAGCATCGCCCGTGATGAATATTGCGGACGATTGGTTCTCGATACCGCCGCGACGAATGTGGACGCACGCCGGTTCTACAAGCGCGAGGGTTTGATTGACGCCGTTATTGGCTTCGTAAAGCCGTTGGAGAAAACAGCATGAACATCCTTCATATCGATTGCAGCCCGCGACCGGAGTCGAACAGCCGTCAGCTTTCCGCGGCGATTGTCGAAAAGCTAATTTCGGCCGGGACTAATGCGAGCATAATCCGCCGCGACCTGGGAAATGAACCGCTACCCCATCACGCAAGTGATTATGCCACCGCTTTGTCGTCGCCGACTGCGATCATGGCCGCGGCTTCGACCGGCGCGCTGGACTTATCCGAAGCGCTGATCCGCGAAGTTGAAGCCGCCGATGTGATTGTCATCGGCACACCCATGAACAACTTCACCATTCCCTCAGTCCTCAAGGCATGGATCGACCAGCTCTTGCGGGTTGGACGCACGATCATGCCGACACCAGAGGGAAAGGTTGGAATGTTGACCGACCGCCCCGTATTTGTCGGGATCGCGTCCGGTGGCGTTTTCACGGGCGAGAACGCTAATCAGCCGGATTTCCTCACACCCTATTTGTCTGCGGCCTTGGCTTGCGTGGGTCTTAAGACCCTGCAATTCCTACCCGTTCAGGCCACCGCCTTCCTCGATCCGAACCAGGCCGCACTGGCGAGAGAAGCGGCGTTGGAAGCCATCGACCTCACACTGATACGTGAGGTCTAAGAAACAAAAAAGTTTCAGACCATGGCGCGTTTCGTTCAGCCGCCGCTGGCGTGGAATGCCGTTGGAAGTGCGGCTCCATCAATGATCCGTTCAACAGGCTCAGCGGCTTGGTGGAGTAAGCCCTTTTTCTGGACTTACACAGTGCAAGCCCTTGGGGCCTCGGCCGCGATCTGACGTCTGTTCGGCTCTGCGTCCGCAAGGGGCAATGGAGTGAATAAGATGGATAGCGTGACCGCTCGCGAAAGCATGGACTATGATGTGGTCATCGTCGGTGCCGGTCCCGCTGGACTGGCAGCAGCGATCAGGCTCAAGCAACTCGATCCTTCCATCTCGGTCGTGGTGGTGGAGAAGGGCTCCACGGTTGGCGCTCACATCCTTTCCGGCGCTGTGATCGACCCGATCGGGATTGACGCCCTGCTCCCCGATTGGCGCGATGACGAGATGCGCCCGCCGATGACGCAAGTGGCGGACGATGCTTTCAGCTTCCTCACCGCTAACCGCAGCTTCAGGGTGCCGAACATCGTCATTCCTCCCTTGATGAACAATCACGGATGCTTCATCGGCTCGCTGGGCCTCTTGACCAAGTATATGGCTGCACGGGCCGATGCGCTCGGTGTCGAAATCTACCCCGGCTTCGCAGCGTCCGAATTGCTGTTCAATGAGAGCGGCGCTGTTGTCGGCATCGCGACTGGCGATATGGGCATCGCCAAAGACGGATCGATCACGGGCCGATTTACCCGCGGGATGGAACTTCGCGGCCGCTATACCTTGCTTGGTGAAGGTGCGCGCGGGTCGCTCGCCAAAATCGCCATTGCCCGCTTTGGGCTGGATCAAGGACGGGAGCCGCAGAAATTCGGCATCGGCCTGAAAGAGATTTGGGAGGTTACGGCTGATAAGTTTCGAGCTGGCCGGGTACAGCACACTATGGGATGGCCCCTCGATGATCGAACTGGTGGAGGCTCCTTCCTATATCACTTCGGAAATAATCTGGTTGCGGTCGGCTTCGTCGTCCATCTCAACTACGAGAATCCGACGCTTTCGCCATTCGATGAGTTTCAGCGGTTCAAGGCTCATCCGCGCATTCGTGATGTGTTCGACGGCGGGAAGCGCCTGTCCTACGGTGCGCGCGCAATTAGCGGTGGCGGTTGGCAATCCGTCCCGAAGTTGACGTTTCCTGGAGGCGCCCTGATCGGCTGCGCAGCGGGATTCGTCAACGTGCCCCGTATCAAGGGAAGCCACAATGCGGTGTTCTCCGGAATGCAGGCAGCAGAGTGCCTGGCTCCTGCACTCGCCCAAGGCCGCGCTCAAGACGAGGTGGTTGAGTTTGAGCAAAGCTGGCGGAGGTCTGTGATCGGTCGTGACCTTCGCCCTGTGCGCAACGTCAAACCGCTCCTGTCGAAGCTCGGCACGATCCGCGGCATTCTGCTTGCCGGCTTCGATATGTGGGCCAATCAGCTCACCGGGTGGTCGCCATTCGGTACGCTTAAACATGGAAAGCCAGACCACGAGACCCTTAAGCCGATCAGCGAGATAAGGCCAATCGTATATCCCAAGCCAGATGGTAAGGTCTCGTTCGACAAGCTGTCGTCAGTCTTTCTCTCGTCGACCAACCACGAGGAAGATCAGCCGGCGCACCTAAAACTGGCCGATTCCTCTATCCCGATTGGTCGCAATCTAGCAATCTTCGGCGAACCTGCCCGTCTCTACTGTCCTGCTGGCGTTTATGAAGTTGTCTATAGTGACGACGAAACGAGAGACGATCCACACTTCGTCATCAATGCGCAGAACTGTGTTCACTGCAAAACCTGCGACATCAAAGACCCGGCTCAAAACATCACATGGACGGCACCGGAGGGCGGCGGCGGCCCGAACTACTCGGCCTCATAGGGCTGATCTGAAAGACTGAACTTTTTGAACTCAAGTAATGATAGGCCGTAGAAAATGTCGCAGCAGCGTGTTGACATCATTGGCGGCGGGCTTGCGGGCTTGCTGGCAGCAATCGAGTTGTCGAGGGAAGGTATAGAGGTTGCCGTGTTGGAGGCGGCAAGCGAATTTGGCGGCCGGGCTCGAACTCGGAATGTCGATGGCTTCCTGTTCAACAGAGGCCCTCATGCGCTGTACTGTAATGGCGCATTGAAACGGGAGCTTGACAGGCTAGGTATTCCTTACACAGGCGGCCGCTCTCTATCTGGCGCACCGCAAGCAATCGCCGCAGGCAAGCTTCATCATCTTCCGACAACATTGGGGTCAATCGTAAGGACGTCGCTCTTCGGTGTCCGCGATAAGATATCATTCACGCGCATCTTCAAGACGGTCATGGATGGCGCAACCGGCTCCGGGTCATTCGCAGAGTGGTTGGACGACCAGCGTGTGTCTCCAGTCGTTCATTCTGCCGTCGAGGCGATGGGACGGCTCTCAAGCTATGCTAACGGCTCTGCCGATATTTCGGCCCGCGCCCTACTGGATCAGATTCGCCTCACGACAGGGGGAACAATATATGTCGATGGAGGATGGATCAGTCTGGTGAATGGCCTGGTCGATACCGCAAGAGGCCTTGGAGTCGAACTCAACGACAAGGCGTCGGTCGCCACGGTGAGGTGCGATGCGGGACGCCTTGATGTGGTCATGGGTAATGGGCAGGATCGGAAGCCGGATGCAGTGGTAATGGCGGTCGGGCCGCAAGACGCTACGGCATTGGCGCCGGAAATTGCCTCTCTGGCGGAGGAAGCTCGGGAAGCCTTCGCTGTGCGCGCGAACACCCTTGATCTCGGGCTCCAGCGGCTGCCGCCCAAGGCGAATGACTTCGCGCTAGGAATCGACGTTCCATTTTATCTTTCGGTGCATTCGGGCTCGGCAAGGCTCACGCCCGAGGGTGGGGCACTCGTCCATATCGCAAAATATCTACCAATCGGCGAAAGACCTGCGAAGAATGTAGTCGAAGAACTAGAGGGGGTGGCCGACCTCGCGATGCCTGGTTGGCGCGAATTGGAAGTCACGCGGCAGACCTTGCGCGGGATGGTCGTGTCAAATGGGCTACCTCGCGCGCATCGGCCACGGGCCGATGTAAAGGTCGCAGATGCTCCCGGTTTGTTTCTTGCAGGCGATTGGGTCGGCGAAGAAGGCATGATCGGGGACGCATCTGCTGCGAGCGCCATCAAAGCAGCACAGTCCGTGCGCGAGTGGCTGGCTCGATAGAGCCGGCCCCCAATTCCAAACGTACAGAGGCCTGCTGGTCCCGTTCCATGCCGATCTCACACGATTGGCATGCGACGGGACTTGGCCGTTCTGCCACGCGCCCTGATCAGCCCCTTCCGTGTCGTCGTTATTGAAGAGAAGCTTCTCTTGCGAATCATAACGGTGACTATTATAGTCTCCGTTATGGCTTACATTGGAACCGGCGTTGAATACGCTTTGCATTGTCTTACCTGGATCGCCGGCCCGCTCGAACGGCCGCCGAGCAGCCGTGACCTCGCGGAGATGCAGGGCGTCCCGCCCGCATTCCTGAAGAAAATATTCCCGAAGCTGGAAAAAGCCGGGATCGTTGAAGCCACAGGCGGTATCCGAGGTGGCTACCGTCTCGCTCGCCCGCCAGAACAAATCAGCGTCCTCGACGTGGTGGACGCCGTTGAAGGGTCGAAGCCGCTATTCGACTGCCAAGAGATCCGAGGCCGTTGCGCTCTGTTCGATGGCAAGCCGCCAGAGTGGTCCACGCGAGGCGTCTGCGGCATCCATGCTGTGATGATCCGCGCCGAGAAGGTCCTTCGCAATGAATTGGCGAAGACCAGCCTTGCCGACTTGATGGGCGCGATCGTCAACAAAATCCAACCTCCCGATTTTGCCAGCCAGGTCCACGATTGGTTCGAGGGCCGACAAACCGCGCGTGAAGACGCGCGGGTCTCAGGAATGCGCACTCGCGCAGCAACCCGCACCGACCGGGGCAATGCATAGCGGTTCCAGCCGCGCACCGTTCGGGCTTTCAAGGAGTAGTGTTCGTATGAAGAGAATTTTGATTGTCGGTGCCGGTTTCGCCGGCATGTGGAGTGCGTTGTCGGCGGCGCGGCGTTTGGAACAGCAGGGCGTTGGGGCGAACGAAATTGAGATTACGGTCGTTGCGCCGCGTGCATCGCTGGACTCTCGACCTCGCCTTTACGAAGCGAATGCCGCCAAAATGACGACACCGCTCGGTCCGCTATTTGAAGTGGTCGGGGTAAAGTTCGTGGCGGGCACCGTCGATGCGATCGAAACGGCGAGCAAAACAGTCAGCGTTGTCGATATGCAGGGACATCGGACGGAAATCGCTTATGATCGTCTGATCCTTGCCGCCGGTAGCCGCCTCGTTCGCCCAAAAATTCCTGGGCTGGCGGATTTCACGTTCAGCATTGACCAACTCGATGAAGCGGCCCAATTTGAGGCCCATCTTCACAGCCTCGCAGACCGGCCCGATAGTGAAGCGCGGAACACCGCCATCGTTATCGGCGGCGGCTTTACCGGCATTGAGATCGCGGCCGAGTTGCCAGCCAGAATGCGCTCGATCCTTGGCGATGACGCACAGGTGCGGGTCATCGTGATCGAGCAAGCGGATGCGATCGGTCCAGAGCTTGGCGCAACACCACGTCCTATCATCACCGAGGCACTGCAATCGCAGGGTGTTGAATTTATGCTTGGCACGTCCGTTACGGAAATCGACGCTGGCGGTGTCCGCACGACAGATGGAACGCGGATTGAGAGTCATTCAGTGCTGTGGACGGGCGGGATGCGGGCGAACCAGCTTACGGGCCTTCTGCCCGGAGAGCGTGACTCCGTGGGTCGACTTCGGGTTGACCGCGACTTGCGCCTGCCGGAAGCACCGGAGGTCTTCGCTGCCGGCGATACCGCTTATGCGGCCACGGATGACGCCGGCAATCATGCGATGATGTCTTGCCAGCACGCGCTCATGCTTGGGCGGTTTGCCGGGAACAATGCCGCGGCGGATCTGATCGGCGCCGAACTGTTGCCTTATACGCAGGAACGCTATGCCACCTGCCTCGACCTCGGCCCGTGGGGATCGGTCGTGACGGAGGGCTGGGATCGACAAATCCAGCTCGTCGGTTCCGATGCGAAACAGATGAAGATGTATATCAACTCGACTGTTATTGCGCCCCCGCCGCCGATCCGCGACCAGGCGCTCGCCGCTGCTGACCCGCTGATGAAGCTCAGTACCGCAGTTTAACGAAAATTGGGGCACGGCCACGTAACGGCGGTGCCCCAGGTCTGCGGATAGGATAGCTCATGCAGCTCGATACGCCCTGGAAGACGGCGGAACTGACGGTTGACCGCGCGGGCCCTGAAACGCTCGTCGATCAGATCGCGCGCCACATTGAGGTTGCGATTACGGAAGGCTCACTTCCTGCAGGCGCGCGTGTCCCTTCCTGGCGTGATCTCGCGGCTCAACTCGGCGTTGCTCGTGGAACGGTCAGAGCTGCCTATGAAAAGCTTATTGATCGGGGATTGCTCAGCGCAGCCGGATCGGCTGGAACTCGCGTCGTCGATCAGTTGCCGGTGAAGCCATTTAAGATGGTGCCCGAAGAATTGATCTCGGAAGACCTGCTGCCGGAGGATGTCCACTTTCGATCAACGAATGCGCAGGTCTTTCAAATGGGAATTCCTGCCCACGATGCTTTTCCGGCGACTTTATGGGCGCGCTTACATCGCCAAGCGGTGCAGTCGACATCGCTACATACGGGCTACAGCGATCCCCGTGGTCTTCCAGAGCTTCGATCGGCAATTGCAGCGCATGTCGCAATTGCACGCGGAATTGAGTGCTCGCCTGAGCAGATCATTGTCACCACCAGTTATCGTGAAGGGCTAGGGCTTGCGCTTCGCGCCATCGCTGCCACGGGAGGACAAGCGTGGGTCGAAGATCCCGGCTATCCCATCTCACGTTTTGCCTTGGAACTATGCGGTATGCATCCTGTCGCGGTGCCAGTGGATAGCGATGGCCTTATTGTAGAGCGAGGGCGTGAATTGGCGCCGAGGGCTACTCTGGCGATTGTCACGCCAGGCCAGCAAGCACCAAGTGGTGTAGCACTTGCGGAGCATCGGCGAAATGAGTTGCTACAATGGGCTGCCGCGAGCCGTGCCTGGATAATCGAAGATGACTATCTCGCCGAGCTACACCTTGCGGGCCGATCGCCAAATGCACTGGCTTCCGGCGCAGGGGCAGAGCGCGTCATCCATCTGGGTACGTTCAGCAAGACAATCGCGCCCATGATTGGCGTAGGCTTTATTGTTGCGCCTCCACCCTTGGCTCGTCGGCTTATCAATGTCGCGACCTGGTTGACGGCCCCTCCCAATGCCGCCCTGCAACTTGCACTCGCTACTTTCCTACGCGATGGGCATTACTTGCGTCATCTCCGGCGAATGCGGCGCCTCTACGGACAGAGGAGGCAATGCTTAGTGGAGAATTTGGCAAGGTTGGGTGTCGATTCTGCGATTCCCGCTGCCCTGTCTGTTCTAATTCCGCTGCCCGATGGCTTTGATGACCAGCGCTTAGCCCTCGATGCGCAAACCGTTAATCTCGGGCCTGCTCCGCTATCCGTATGGTTTTCTGGTGCATCCCAAGCCCGTTCGGGCTTGCTTCTCGGTGTTGCCAACGTACTCGAACGCAAGATTGAGCAGGATTGCCGCCGACTTTTAGCGATGTTGGACGGTCCCTTGAAGCGTGGTCCCAGTTCGGCAGCGCGGTTCACCGACTTTGCCCTGGCGAATGAGCTTCGTGGCGGCTCGATACTTTGAAGGAAAGAGAACGTATGTCGGTATTCAGTCAGGATACGGATCAACTCATGGTGCCATACTCCCGAATGCAGGGGTTGATCCGATACGTCCCTGTATTGGCCGCCAGCATCTACCCGTTTCTTCTCCGTGCGTTTCATTTTCTGGTTGGCCCGCCGGCCTCACACGTCACGACACCGCAACTCATGGGTGCTGCGGTCTTCTTGATGGCGGCGTTTCTCGTTCCGATGCTGGGCATGGCCTGCGCGATGATACCAAGGCAGGAAGTCGGCACGAGGAGGCTCGCATATGCGAGCGTAGCGGCACCGACATTGTATGTCTTCCTGGGCGTTGTCCAAACGCTGGCAGGCAGCCCGATACCTGATGAATTGGTCTGGGTTCTGCTCTGGTTCGGAGCGGGAGTTTGGCTGGCTACCACCCGTCCAGCCGCTCGGGCCGAAACGCAGAATCCCGATCTCGGTCGCTGGCGGGTGGCACATGGCATCGCCGGATCGATCGTCCTGATCTATGTTCTGTTTCACATCGCCAACCACCTCTTCGGCCTGCTTGGCCCCGAGGCGCACGCCGTGGTCATGGATATAGGCCGCCATGTCTACCGTGCGCCAATAATCGAACCCCTTCTGATGCTCGCCTTTTTGTTCCAGGTTGCAAGCGGACTTTATCTGGCGTGGCGTTGGAGTACTGTCGATGTTGACTTCTATCGTCTGATGCAGCTTGCCTCGGGCGTTTACCTGTCGGTTTTCGTGCTGGGGCACATGAACTCCGTCTTCATTTATGCGCGCGCCTATTTGGAAATTCCGACCGACTGGGCGTTCGCCACAGGAGCCCCTACCGGCATTATTCATGACGCTTGGAACATCCGGCTGCTACCGCACTATACGCTCGGCGTGTTCTTCGTAATGACGCATCTGGCCTCTGGCCTCCGTGGAGTTCTGATCGCCCATGGCACCGCTCGGTCTACAGCAAATCGCCTATGGGCGGCTGGCACCGTGGCAAGCGCCGCCATAGCTATATTGATTATCGCAGGTATGTGCGGCCTGAGAGTTTGACGACGCTGGCCATTCATAGCTGGCAAATCATCATCGGAATGGTGGTGCGGTCGCCGGTGTTGGCGATACCGTCCCTCACGGTCGCAACCAATTGTTAAAACCGTGCGGCAGTCTGGCGCCTGCGTGCGCCCATGCTTCGACAGTTTGCCGAGGTCTGGGCATGGTACAGCCATTATTTGGAAAATTGATCCTGATCGAGCCGTTCGCAACGGCATAGCTTTCCCAAACTGTGGAACGGACAAGTGTGCGTCTCGACGCGCCGTGTGTGGCGGAGAAAGCTATGGAGATAGGGGTGTTTCTGGCCGGGGCTAAGTGATGCGGCGGCGTTCCGCACCGATGATCGACCGCCAACGGGGAATGCCGATTGCGCTCGGCTCGCGAATTCCTCTCACGTCTCTCATCCAGGCGCTGGCCGTTGCCGAGCATCTGAGCTTCTACCGCGCCGCCAATGCCCTCGGCGTCAGCCAGTCGAGCGTCAGCGCCCGAATAAAGGCGCTGGAGGAGGACCTTGGCATTCTCCTGTTCGAGCGCAACACACGAGGCGTCCGGCTCACTGAAGCCGGACGCCTCTTTGTTGAACGGGTATCAGCCGGCGTCGATCACCTCGACTATGCTGTAAAGTCTGCCGGCATGGCGGCCCTGGGAGAGTGCGGCCGTCTGCGCATAGGCGTCCACGGCCTGATCCCCCATAGTTTCCTCGCCAAGCTGATCGGCCGATTCCGCGAGACCTATCCCGGTATGGAAATCGATATCGCCGAGAGCACGGCGCGGGAGGCGATCGCCCAATTGCGGGCCGATCAACTCGACATCGCATTCGTGGTTGGTAATCATGACCCACCGGGTTGCCACTCCCGGCGCATTTGGACCGAGCCGCTTGTCGTGGCCATGCCGGATCGAAATCCGCTTGCCGCGCGGGAGCGTATCACCTGGGCCGAACTGGCTGATGAGACCTTTCTCATCCGGCCCGGTGGTCCCGGACCGCAGGTTTACGACCATATCCTTATCCGGTTATCGGGTCGGTTGTCGGCACCGTCGTTCCTGCGCGTTAGTGTCGAACGGGCTTCGCTGCTTTCCATGGTGGGGCAGGGCTTCGGCGTCACTTTGCTCGGAGAAGCGTCAAGCCTGTCACCCGTAGCTGGCGTGGGCTTCCTGCCAATCGCAGACGAGCCAGAACCTATTGTGTTCTCAGCCGTGTGGTCGCCATTCAATCGAAGCACCGCCCTCCGAAACTTGCTCGATCTTGCCGACGAGATGAGGCGATCACTCTAAGCCGTTTAATCCTCCACGCCCGAGACGACCCCCAAGCACCATCGTGACCATCCTATTTGCCGCAGTTCCTATCCGTCCGCCCCCCGACCTCATAATACCTGTTGCACCTTCCGAAAACGCCCATTCTCTGATCGGCTCCGTCTCTTTTGCCGATTGGAGTCTATATGCGTGGAGGCCGAATACTCTGGGGCCAGATCATTGTCGTGTTCACCATCGTCGTGGTGATGGTCTGGGCTGCAACGCAATGGGTGGCTTTCCGGCTCGGCTTCCAGCCCCAGCTCGGCAACCCCTGGTTCGATATTGCCGGATGGCCATTCTATTATCCACCTGCCTTCTTCTGGTGGTGGTTTTCCTATGACGCCTATGCGCCCGGCATCTTTACCGAAGGCGCGTTCATCGCCACGGCAGGAGCGGTTCTTGCCATAGCTGCCGCCTTCCTCATGTCGATCATCCGGGCACGGGAAGCCCGCAATGTCGCCACCTATGGTTCGGCGCGGTGGGCCGAGGACAAGGAAATCCATGCTGCCGGCCTGCTTGGGCCAGATGGCGTCGTGCTGGGGCAGCACCGCAAGGATTATTTGCGTCATGACGGCCCCGAGCATGTGTTGTGTTTTGCGCCAACCCGATCAGGCAAGGGTGTTGGCCTTGTGGTGCCGACGCTGCTGACCTGGCCGGGAAGCTGCATTGTCCATGACATCAAAGGCGAGAACTGGAACCTGACAGCGGGCTTCCGGTCAAGGCATGGTCGTGTCCTGCTGTTCGATCCGACCAATGTGCAGTCGGCAGCTTACAATCCGCTTCTGGAAGTACGGCAGGGTGAATGGGAAGTCCGCGATGTCCAGAACATCGCGGACATCCTGGTTGATCCCGAAGGTTCGCTCGACAAGCGCAACCATTGGGAAAAAACCAGCCACTCGCTCCTTGTCGGCGCGATCCTGCACGTTCTCTATGCCGAGAAAGAAAAGACACTGGCTGGTGTCGCCAATTTCCTGTCAGATCCGCGCCGTCCGGTCGAGGCGACGTTACGGGCCATGATGGACACGCCGCATCTGGGGGAAGCCGGTGTGCATCCCGTCATTGCCTCGTCTGCGCGTGAGCTTTTGAACAAATCCGAGAACGAACGCTCCGGCGTGCTTTCGACCGCCATGTCGTTTCTCGGTCTTTACCGAGACCCGGTTGTGGCCCGCGTGACGGCGCGCTGCGATTGGCGCATCGCCGATCTGGTCGGTGCAAAAGAACCAGTCAGCCTCTTTCTCGTCGTACCGCCCTCGGACATCAACCGCACCAAACCGCTGATCCGCCTTATCCTCAATCAGGTCGGGCGGCGGCTGACCGAGGAACTGGAAACCTCCGGCAAGCGGCATCGGCTGCTGTTGATGCTCGATGAGTTCCCCGCACTCGGACGACTGGATTTCTTTGAATCCGCGCTGGCCTTCATGGCCGGCTACGGTCTGAAAGCGTTCCTGATTGCCCAATCCCTGAACCAGATCGAGCGCGCCTATGGGCAGAACAATGCCATCCTCGACAATTGCCATGTGCGCGTTGCCTTTGCGGCCAATGACGAACGCACTGCCAAGCGGATCAGCGATGCGCTCGGTACGGCCACGGAAATGCGCGATTCCACGAACTATGCAGGCCATCGCCTCGCGCCATGGCTGGGGCACCTCATGGTGTCGCGGCAGGAAACGGCGCGGCCACTCCTGACGCCCGGCGAAATCATGCAGCTTCCGCCCACCGACGAGATCGTCATGGTGGCGGGCGTGCCGCCGATCCGTGCTGCCAAGGCACGCTATTACGCCGATGCCCGGCTTCAGGAGCGCGTGATTTCACCGCCCGATCTGCGCAAGCAGCCGGTGAAAATTACAACTTCGGCGCAGGACGACTGGACAAGCCGCGTTGTTGCGGCTGCGACCGGCAATGTCTCCGCACCAGATACATCCGATGAGGATCCGGCCAATGCAGGTATCCGGCGTGAACCGGAGCTGCCCGAGCATGAGGAAATCATCACGCCACCTCCGCCACCATCGCAGGAGTTCGATTTTCTCGATGATGAGCCGGACGTCGATGCCGCCAAGGCCCGTGCCATGCGCCAGCGTATGCGCATGGTGGCGCAGCAGGCGTCACTTGACCCAAATGACGGCATTGAGCTTTGAGAGCGGAGACAGGCATGACGACGCGCACCCGCATGAATGTCTACTTCGATCCCGCTCTGCTGAAACAGGTGGAAGCGCTGGCATTGCGCCGAAATGTCTCGAAATCCGCAGTGATCGAGGCCGCGGTCGCATCCTTCATGTCAGGCGATACGACTGAGCGACTGGAAGCCGCCGTGTCGCGCCGCCTGGACAAGCTTGGCCGTCAGTTCGACATACTGGACGAGGATGTCGCCGTGCTGGGCGAAACCCTTTCCCTATTCGTACAATTCTGGCTGACCCTCACGCCGCCGCTGCCCGACAGTGCGAAGCAATCTGCGCGCATCAAGGGAAACGAGCGATTTGAGGGCTTCATGCAGTCGCTTGGTAAGCGTCTCGCGACCGGTGACAGGTTCCTCAAAGAAATATCGCACGACATGGCTGCGCTACACGACACCCCGCCGGGGGGTAAAACCGAAGGTGACGGCGATGGGATCTAGGATTGCAACCCGTCCTATTCACCGCCAGGCTAAGCCGATGGCCGCACGCGCGTAAACATCTGTTGAAACCGCCCAAAATCAGGTTCTTTTAATCGACCCCGATCCGGGGTCCGTCTTTTGCGCACCCCGTCATGAACGGGGCCGCCATGACTGCATCACATCAGAAGCCGGAAACGATTGCCCGTGGCGCGCGGATGCTACGCACCGCGCTTGGGGCATCCATCGCCCGGTTTTTGGAAGATACCGGTGTGGTTGAGGTAATGCTGAACCCGGATGGCCGTATCTGGGTGGATCGGCTGTCCGAAGGCTTGGCCGATACGGGGGAGAGGCTGTCCGCTGCCGATGGCGAGCGGATTGTGCGCCTCGTCGCCCATCATGTCGGCGCGGAGGTTCATGCCCGCAACCCGCGTGTATCGGCGGAGCTTCCCGAAACCGGCGAGCGGTTCGAGGGGCTTCTCCCACCTGTCGTCGCGGCACCTGCCTTCGCCATCCGCAAGCCCGCCGTCGCGGTGTTCACGCTCGACGACTATGTGACCGCCGGGATCATGACCAGTCTTCAGGCCGAAGTGTTGCGCCTGAACGTCGCGACACGCGCCAACATCCTCGTCGCAGGCGGCACCTCCACCGGCAAAACCACACTGACCAATGCGCTGCTGGCCGAGGTGGCGAAGACTACGGATCGCGTCGTTATCATTGAAGACACGCGCGAGCTGCAATGCGCCGCGCCCAATCTCGTGGCCATGCGCACCAAGGATGGCGTTGCGACGCTCTCCGATCTAGTGCGCTCCTCGCTGCGCCTGCGTCCTGATCGCATCCCGGTCGGGGAGGTGCGCGGGGCCGAAGCCCTCGATCTGCTCAAAGCCTGGGGCACAGGTCATCCCGGCGGCATCGGCACCATCCACGCCGGTTCCGGCATCGGCGCGCTACGCCGCCTCGAACAGCTCATCCAGGAAGCCGTCGTCACGGTTCCGCGCGCACTCATCGCCGAGACCATCGACCTTGTTGCTGTCCTTGCCGGGCGCGGATCGTCGCGACGGCTGGTCGAACTCGCTCGCGTCGATGGGCTGGGACCGGACGGCGACTACGCCATTACCCCCGCAACCACCTCAAAAGGAGATCCTTCATGATCCGCACGATTTCGCGCGGCTGCCGTATCATGGCAACCGCTGCCGCCACTGTTTCCATCAGCCTGATGCTGGCGCCCGCCGCACATGCCTCCGGCTCTTCCATGCCGTGGGAAGCGCCGCTTCAGTCGATCCTCCAGTCGATTGAGGGGCCGGTCGCCAAGATCATCGCCGTGATCGTCATTATCGCCACCGGCCTCGCGCTTGCCTTCGGTGATACATCGGGCGGTTTCCGCCGCCTGATCCAGATCGTCTTCGGTCTGTCTATAGCCTTCGCCGCCAGTTCCTTCTTCCTGTCGTTCTTCTCTTTCGGCGGCGGGGCGCTCATCTGATGGCGGGCGGCCTCGAACAGCTCGACGCGGTGCCAGGATTTTCGATCCCGGCCCATCGGGCGCTGACCGAGCATATCCTGCTCGGCGGCGCACCGCGCTCCATCGCCATTGTCAACGGCACGCTTGCCGGGGCCGTCGGCCTCGGCCTTCGTCTCTGGCTGGTTGGTATCGCCATCTGGGCGGTCGGACACTTCCTCGCGGTATGGGCAGCCAAACGCGATCCGCTCTTCGTCGAGGTCGGGCGCAGGCATCTGCGAATCCCCGGTCATCTGTCGGTGTGAGGGTGCGCGCATGATGAACCTCACTGAATATCGCCGTACCTCTGCTCGCCTTTCCGACTATCTGCCATGGGCAGCTCTGGTCGGCCCCGGCATTGTGCTGAACAAGGATGGCAGTTTTCAGAGGACCGCGAAGTTTCGCGGGCCGGATCTGGATTCTGCTGTCGCCGCCGAACTGGTTGCTGTTGCCGGTCGTATCAACAACGCCGTGCGCCGTCTTGGCTCCGGCTGGTCGATCTTCGTCGAGGCGCAACGCTCCGAGGCCGCAACCTATCCCGACAGTAGGTTTCCAGATGCGGCTTCCGCACTGGTCGATGCGGAGCGCAAGGCTGGGTTCGAGGAAGCAGGCACGCATTTCGTGTCGGGCTATTTCCTGACCTTCCTCTGGCTTCCGCCCGCCGAAGATGCCGCCCGTGCCGAAACCTGGCTCTATGAGGGCCGCGAACAATCCGGCGTCAATCCATGGGAGTTGATGCGTGGTTTCATCGACCGCACTGACCGCGTACTGGCGCTGCTCGACGGCTTCATGCCAGAATGCCGCTGGCTCGATGATGCTGGCACGCTCACCTATCTCCATTCCGCGATTTCCACCAATCGTCATCGCGTGCGCGTGCCCGAAGTGCCCATGCACCTCGATGCGCTGCTGGCCGACCAGCCCCTGACCGGCGGACTTGAGCCGCGCCTGGGCGATCAGCATCTGCGGATCCTGACCATTATCGGCTTCCCGACCGCGACCACGCCTGGCTTGCTCGACGAGATGAACCGGCTCGCGTTCCCGTATCGCTGGTCCACCCGCGCCATCCTGATGGACAAGACGGACGCGACGAAGCTCCTCACCAAAATCCGCCGCCAGTGGTTCGCCAAGCGCAAATCCATCGCCGCGATCCTCAAGGAGGTGATGACCAACGAGCAATCGGCGCTTGTGGACACCGATGCGTCCAACAAGGCGCTCGATGCCGACATGGCCTTGCAGGAACTGGGCGCTGACGTCGCTGGCATGGCCTATGTCACCGCCACCGTCGCCGTGTGGGATGCCGATCCGCGGATCGCCGACGAAAAGCTGCGTCTGGTCGAGAAGATCATTCAGGGCCGTGACTTCACGGCCATGCCCGAAACCGTCAACGCCGTCGATGCCTGGCTCGGCTCGATCCCCGGACATGCCTACGCCAATGTCCGGCAGCCGCCAATCTCGACGCTCAACCTTGCCCACATGATCCCGCTTTCGGCCGTGTGGGCGGGGCCGGAACGGAACGAACACCTCGGAGCGCCCCCCTTGCTTTACGGCAAGACCGAAGGTTCGACGCCGTTCCGGCTTTCCCTTCATGTCGGCGACGTGGGCCATACCCTCGTCGTCGGCCCGACCGGCGCAGGCAAGTCCGTGCTGCTGGCGCTGATGGCACTGCAATTCCGCCGCTATGAACGCAGCCAGATCTTCGCCTTCGATTTCGGGGGATCGATCCGGGCATCCGCGCTCGCCATGGGCGGCGATTGGCATGACCTCGGCGGCGGGTTGACCGAGGGATCGGAGGTTTCCGTCTCCCTGCAACCGCTCGCGCGAATTGATGATGCTTATGAGCGGTCATGGGCCGCTGACTGGATCGCTGCGATCCTGATGCGTGAGGGCATGACCATCACGCCGGAGGTGAAGGAGCATATCTGGACGGCGCTGACCTCTCTGGCATCTGCACCCGTCAGCGAGCACACCATCACCGGCCTCGCGGTCCTGCTGCAATCCAATGACCTCAAGCAGGCGCTGCGACCCTATTGCATTGGTGGCGCCTATGGCCGGTTGCTCGATGCGGAGACCGAACAACTCGGCTCAGCGGATGTGCAGGCGTTCGAGATCGAGGGACTGGTCGGAACTGGCGCGGCCCCGGCCGTGCTCGCCTACCTGTTCCATCGCATCGGCGACCGGCTCGACGGGCGGCCGACTTTGCTTATCATCGACGAAGGTTGGCTGGCGCTGGATGACGAAGGGTTCGCCAACCAGCTGCGCGAATGGCTGAAGACGCTCAGGAAGAAGAACGCCAGCGTCATCTTCGCCACGCAGTCGCTCTCGGACATCGACGGCAGCAATATCGCGCCTGCCATCATCGAAAGCTGCCCGACACGACTGCTGCTGCCGAACGAACGCGCGATCGAGCCGCAGATCACTGCGATCTATCGGCGGTTCGGCCTCAATGACCGGCAGATCGAGATCCTGGCGCGGGCAACGCCCAAGCGGGACTATTACTGCCAGTCGCGGCGCGGCAACCGCCTGTTTGAGCTGGGCCTGTCCGAAGTTGGCCTCGCGCTCTGCGCCGCATCATCCAAAACCGATCAGACCTGCATCGCCGATCTTGTCGCCGAGCATGGGCAGGAGGGCTTCCTCGCCGCCTGGCTGCGCGAGCGCGGCGTCGAATGGGCGGCGGAGCTGATCCCCGATCTCACCAATCTCATCCCCCAAACTGAGAAGGAGTCCCAATCATGACCATCTACCGTTCCCGTTCTCGCGCCATGTTCATGGCTGCGACCATTCTGGCCGCGCCGCTTGCGCTCTCGCCCATGCTGACCAGTCCTGCCCATGCCCAGTTCGGCTTCGGCCGCATCGTCTATGACCCGACCAACTACGCCCAGAACCTGCTCACTGCCGCGCGCACGCTTGAGCAGATCAACCATCAGATCACCTCGCTTCAGAACGAAGCGCAGATGCTCATCAATCAGGCGCGTAACCTGACCAGCCTGCCATATTCCTCGCTCCAGACCTTGCAGCAGAACGTCCAGCGCACCCAGCAGCTTCTGGCCCAGGCTCAGAACATCGCCTTCGACGTGCAGAACGTCGATCAGATGTTCCAACAGAAATACGGCAATGTCTCGCTCTCTGCCACCGACACCCAGCTTGTCGAAGATGCCCGTTCGCGCTGGCAGAACACAGTTGGCGGTTTGCAGGATGCCATGCGTGTGCAGGCCGGTGTGGTCGGCAATATCGATACCAACCGCGCCGAGATGTCGGCATTGGTCGGCCAGAGCCAGAACGCCACCGGCGCTTTGCAGGCTACGCAGGCGGGCAATCAGCTTCTCGCCCTCCAGTCGCAGCAACTTTCCGACCTGATCGCGCTGATGTCGGCCAATGGCCGGTCCGAGGCGCTGATCGAGGCCGAGCGTGCCACCGCCGCCGAACAGGGCCGCGTCCAGCGCGAGCGCTTCCTGACGCCGGGGTCGGGCTACCAGCCCGGCAATGCCCGGATGTTCGGCAACGGCAACAACTGACCGAACAGGAGGGGCGCAACATGGACGGCAAGATGCTGGCACGGCTGGGCGCGATCATATTCGTGGCTATCGCCATCACCGCCACGGTGATCGAAATGACCCGCGAGGATGAACCGGCGCAGAACCGACCGGCTCCATCGCTTCAGCCCTCTGCCGATCCGTTGCGCCAGAGCCTGCGCCGTTGCCAGCAGTTAGGCGAAGCCGCCGTGAGTGATCCCGGTTGCCTCGCCACCTGGGCCGAGAACCGTGACCGGTTCCTCGGCCGGACGCCGGTGCCCGCCGCCCCGCATCAGAACGGGGGAGAGTGAACCATGGGTGGCACCGGCGTCATCGACAATTTTCTGGGCGTATTCACCAGCTATATCGACAGTGGCTTCGGTCTGCTTGGAGGTGAAGTCGCCTTCATCGCCACCACGCTGATCGTCATCGACGTGACGCTGGCGGCGCTGTTCTGGAGCTGGGGCGCGGACGACGACATTATCGCCCGTCTGGTCAAGAAGACGCTGTTCGTCGGCGTCTTCGCCTATCTGATCGGGAACTGGAACAATCTCGCGCAGATCATCTTCGACAGCTTCGCCGGTCTGGGCCTCAAGGGGTCGGGCACCGGCTTTTCCGCCGCCGATCTGCTGCGTCCCGGCAAGGTGGCGCAGACCGGCCTTGATGCCGGTCGCCCGCTGCTCGAATCCATCTCCGACATGATGGGCTACTGGTCGTTCTTCGAGAACTTCATCCAGATCGCCTGCCTGATGTTTGCCTGGGTTTTGGTACTCCTGGCCTTCTTCATTCTCGCCGTGCAGCTCTTCGTCACGCTGATCGAGTTCAAGCTGACCACGCTGGCCGGGTTTGTGCTGATCCCCTTCGGCCTCTTCGGCAAGACCGCCTTCATGGCCGAGCGCGTTCTCGGCAATGTCGTATCCTCCGGCATCAAGGTTCTGGTCCTGGCCGTCATCATCGGCATTGGATCGACGCTGTTCTCGCAGTTCACCGCCGGTTTCGGCGGCGTGACGCCGACCATAGACGACGCCATGGCGATCGTGCTGGCAGCCCTTTCCCTTCTCGGCCTTGGCATATTCGGTCCCGGCATCGCTTCCGGTCTGGTTTCCGGTGGCCCGCAGCTTGGCGCAGGTGCTGCCGTTGGAACCGGCCTTGCCGCAGGCGGCATGATGCTTGCCGGGGGTGCCGCCGCAGGCATGGCCGCGAAGGGAGGAGCCGCAGCGCTCTCTGGTGGAGCGGCTGCCGTGCGGGGTGGTGCTGCCGCTGCGGGTGCGGCAAGCGCTGCCTATAGTGTCGGTTCGCTTGGCCAGTCCGGCGCAGCCGGTGTCGTCTCCGGTCTGGGCGGTGTTGCGCGTGCGGCAGGCTCCGCCGCCGCATCGCCCCTGAAGCGCGCGGCTTCCAAAGCCTCCGAAAGCATCAAGTCAAGCTTTTCCGACGGAGCGCGTGCCGGTTTCGGCGTCAGCGGCGGCTCTTCTACGGCTGGAACAGTCGGAGGCGCCAGCGAGGCTGCGAGCGCTGGCCCGTCACCCGCCACGCAGGCTGGCGGCTCTCCGGCATGGGCAAAGCAGATGCAGCGCAAACAGACACTCAGCCACGGAACGTCGATGGCCGCCCATGCCGTGCGCTCCGGCGACAGCCATGGCGGCGGCTCCTCCATCAACCTTTCTGAAAGTGACCGCTCATGAACATCTTCAAACGTCCATCTGCCCATTACGGCAAATCGCCCGAACCCGAGACCCCCTATCAGAAAGCTTCCCAAGCCTGGGACGAGCGTATCGGTTCGGCTCGCGTGCAAGCTAAGAACTGGCGCATCATGGCCTTCGGTTCGCTGATCCTCTCGGTCGGTTTCGCCTCGGCCCTTGTCTGGCAATCGGGGCGCGGGGCGGTCGTGCCCTGGGTGGTGCAGGTCGATAATCTCGGCCAGTCGCAGGCCGTTGCGCCCGCCGTTGCTGAATACCGTCCGACCGATCCGCAGATTGCGTTCCATCTCGGCCGCTTCATCGAGCAGACGCGCTCGATCCCGTCCGACGCCATCATCGTGCGACAGAACTGGCTGCGTGCCTATGAGTTCACCACGGATCGGGGTGCGGCAACCCTCAATGATTATGCTCGGGCCAATGACCCGTTCACCAAGGTCGGGCGTCAGCAGATAGCGGTCGAGGTGTCGTCAGTAATCCGCGCCTCGAATGACAGCTTCCGTGTCGCCTGGACCGAGCGCCATTACGAAAATGGCCAGCTCTCCACCACCGAACGCTGGACCGCGATCCTGACCATCGTGATCCAGACGCCGCGCGATGCCGAACGCCTGCGCGCCAATCCGCTCGGCATCTACGTCAACGCAATCTCATGGTCGCGGGAGATGAGCCAATGACCCGCACGATGTTCCGCAAAGCCGCGTTTCCGGCTTTCCGTAAACCCGCTTTCGCGGCTTTGATGCTGTCCGCCACCATGCTCGCTGGCTGCGCCACGAACCGCACCCCGCAGTTCAGCTATGATGCCGATGTACCAGCGCTTCCTGTCGTGCCGGCAGCCGTTACCGATGACCGGCCCCGGCCTTTGCACACGCCGCCGGCATGGACTGTGGCGCGCGGCGGAACCGCTGCCGGAACACCGACTGGCCGCGTCGAGAACGCCAATGCCGCCGCCCGTGTCGAACCACGCCGGGAAGGCTATTACAACGCCATCCAGATCTATCCCTGGTCGGAAGGGGCGCTGTTTCAGGTCTATGCCGCACCGGGGCAGATAACGACAATCGCGCTTGAACCCGGCGAAAGCCTGACCGGCGCGGGGCCGATCGCGGCAGGCGACACCGCCCGATGGATCATTGGTGATACCGAAAGCGGATCGGGTACAAGCCGCCGCGTCCATATCCTCGTCAAACCGACCCGTGAGGATATTTCCACCAATCTTGTCATCAGCACGGATCGCCGCGTCTATCTCATTGAGCTTCGCGCCCGCGCGGCGCTCTATATGCCCGCTGTGGCCTGGGCCTATCCCGCGCTACCTGCCGGTCAGCGCCAGAGCGTTCCCGCCGCGCCGATCATCCCTGTCGAGACGGCCCGAAACTATCGTTACGGACTGACTGGAGACACGCCACCGTGGCGTCCCATCTCTGTCTTCGACGATGGCCGCCGTGTCTATGTCGTCTTCCCGCGCGGCATCGTGCAGGGCGAGATGCCGCCGATCTTCGTCATAGGCTCCGAGGGCGAAACGCAGATCGTCAACAGCCGCATTCACCAGAACATCCTGATCGTGGATCGCCTGTTCGGTGCTGCCGAGCTGCGCCTTGGAAGCGGCGATCGCCAGCAGACCGTCAGGATCGTCCGCGTTGAACAAAGGCAGGCGGCCCAGCCTGCAAAGACCGGGGAAAATCCGTCATGAGCGAAGAGACGACCACCAATGCGCCTCCTATGCGTCTGCGCGCCGAGCCGCCGCGCGTCACCCGCCTGTCACGCAAGATGCTGGCCGGTGTGGGCGCCGTCGCGCTTCTCGGCATCGGCGGGGCGCTGATCTATGCGCTCCAGACCCGCGACATGAGTGGAAATGGCGAGGAACTCTATTCAACCGAGAACCGCCCCACAGCGGACGGGCTGGCCGGTCTGCCGCGCGATTATACCGGCCCCGTTCTGGGACCAGCTTTGCCGGGCGACCTCGGTGGCCCGATCCTCGATGCGCAGAACAGGGGGCAGCCCGTTACGCCGCCCGCTATGGCTGCGCCCGCCCGTGATCCTGCCGAGGAGCGCCGTTTGGCCGAGGAAGAAGCCGCACGTCTCAGCACCGTGTTCTTTCAGTCGGGCCAAAGGGCGACGACGACACCCGGCTCCAATATGCCGGGCCTTGCTGGCCTTGACCTGGGCGGTCAGCCCGCAACGCAGGACCGGCACACGGCATTTCTGAATGGTCCGGTGGATCGGCAGACCGTCGCTACCGACCGGATCATGGCGCCAGCCTCGCCCTATATCCTTCAGGCAGGGGCCGTGATCCCGGCAGCCATGATTACCGGCATCCGTTCGGATCTCCCTGGCCAGATCACCGCGCAGGTCACGGAGAATGTCTATGACAGCCCGACCGGCGCGCTGCTGCTGATCCCACAGGGAACGCGCATCATCGGCCAGTACGATGCCGGTGTGCAGTTCGGCCAGCGCCGTGTGCTGCTGGTCTGGAACCGCCTGATCCTGCCCAATGGCCGCTCCATCGTGCTGGAGCGCCAGCCCGGCGCTGACGCATCTGGCTATGCCGGTCTGGAGGATGGCGTCGATTACCACTGGTGGGATCTGATGAAAGCGGCGGGCCTGTCCACGCTGCTGGGCATCGGTACGGAGTTGGCGACCGACGACGAAGACCGCCTGATCCGCGCCATCCGCGACGGGGCGCAGGACACCATCAATCAGGCCGGACAGCAGATCGTCCAGCGCCAGTTGCAGGTTGCCCCAACGCTGACCATCCGCCCTGGCTATCCGGTCAGGGTCATCGTCACCCGCGACCTGGTCCTCGAACCTTACAGGAACTGACCATGACAAAGCTGAAACTTGGGCCGCTCATTGAAGACAAACCCGTCAAAGTGACCGTGGAGCTGCCCGGTTCACTCCACCGTGATCTGATCGCCTATGCAGAGGTGCTGGCCCGCGAGAGTGGCCAGCCCGCTGCCGATCCCGTCCGGCTGATCGTGCCGATGCTGGAGCGGTTCATCGCCACCGATCGCGGGTTCGCAAAGGCGCGGCGGGGAACGAAGTGAAGTGGCGACGTATGAATGGATACGTGTTTGCGAACGCTCCAAAATGATAGTGTTAGCGATACTTAAGCACCTTGCCTGTTTACGACGAAGGTCGGGTATGATACCCGTTCTCCCGATCTAGATCGGGTACGAGACCCTATCTTCTAGGATGGTTATGCGGTTCGTTACAACGCCCCAGGCAACGGTTCTCACGGGCCTCTCGACAGTAACCCTGCGAGAGTGGACGAGCCGTCGCGCTCTGATTCCTGCTGATAAACCGCCTAGGAGCAAAGGGTCGCCCGCGAGTTTCACTTGGCAGACAATCCTTCTGCTTCGGGTTGCTGCGACACTTCGTAACCGATTCCATCTTGAACTTCAGCCGCATAGAACTTTGTTCGCTAGTTTAAAGGCTGGTCTGCGGCGGACCTCCTTCATCGCGCTCTGGGATAAGACGTTGGCACTGCAAGGTGGTGATCGGTGGTCTTTGGTGGAAGCAGCCGAAACTTTGCCACTGATAGACGACGCCATACTCATCGTCTTGCAGCCGCACCTTGAGGCATTGTCGGTTGACTTTGCGCTGCCCCTTCCCAGGATACCAGCTGGGCAACTGGAACTATTCCCTGCGCGTCCAGTCGATTCAACGACGACTCCCTTGCTTGGTCCCTCTTCTCGAAAGGGCAACCCTGATACCGTCTTGCTCGCACGTGGGAGGTCGGCTTGACGAGCGCGGCCTTCACGCGGGCGCTGGAAGCCACAGGCTATATTGGTGTGAATGGCCGTCTCGCCCCCGGATTTGTCTCCGCAGATGATCCTCGTGCTGCACGAATGCGTGCGGTATTCTCAGACGAGCGTGTTGGGCTTAATGCAGACGCAATTTTCTCCGCGCAGAATGCGCCGACCAGCATCTTCAAGGATGCGGGTCACGAAGCCCCTAGCGAGGCAGATCTGCGCCATTGGCAAGAGGCTGCATGGAATGTTGGCGTTGCGCCGCTTCTATGGATCATTACGCCCACGGATGTAAGGCTTTATGATTGTTATGCTGCACCGGAGCAGACCGATAACCAGACCGATCAGGCGCCCCAACCCCTTGATAGTTTTGTCCTTGATTCAGTAGATCGTCTACGAGCCTTAGACGCTCAATGCGGTCGCGTCGCCACTGAAACAGGCGCATTCTGGTCAAGTGCTATCGGCTCTAAGATTGACCGTCGACATCGCGTTGACCGTGAATTGCTTGCGGAGATCAGCGCGCTTGAGGACCGCCTTACCATACTTGGAAAGCCTCAAACTGACCGTGCTCTGGCTCATGCTCGTGACATTGCTCAACGGTTCATTGGGCGCTGCATTTTCACTTGGTATCTCTTGGATCGCGGGATCGCCCAGCCCTTCCTGCCGTCGAGCTTACCCGATGATCTTAGTGCCATGTTCGCGACGCCTTCCAACGCATTTGCGTTGTTCGACTGGCTTCGCGCGACGTTCAACGGCGATCTGTTTCCCATGGATGATCCCGGCACCGAGCGTGAGCAATTAACTCCACAACATCTGGAGCTTATTCGCGACTTTATTGAAGGTCGAAGTCTAATCCCAGAACGTCGTGGGCAGGGACGGTTGTTCCGCTTTCGTTTCAACGCCATACCGATCGATCTGGTTAGTTCGATCTATCAACAGTTCGCCCGCACCAGCGCGGCTGACGAGGCTCGTTCTCAAGGGCTACATTATACGCCGGTCGAACTCGTGCATTTGACGCTTGATCCCGTCTTCGAGGGACTAACACCAGACGCACGGATCATTGATCCAGCTTGTGGCTCGGGTGCCTTTCTAGTCGAGGCTTTTCGTCGTCTGGTGTGGCGGGCCTCTGAGGGTAAGCCGGCGAGCCGACAGATCGTGCGCAACATTCTGTACAAGCAGCTTTTCGGAATCGACATTAATCGCGCCGCCCTTGGAATTGCAGCATTCAGTCTCTATCTTGCCGCACTTGAACTGGATGAAGAACCAGTCAAGGACATCATCGATCTAAAGTTTGATCGTCTCATCGGCATAACACTGTTTGAAGCAGACTCTCTCGGCGACGACCTTCCAAAGGAGGTCACCAGCGGGAGTTTCGATGCGGTTGTGGGCAATCCACCTTGGACGTTCGTCAAAAAAGACGGTACGCAAAGGCGGCGTTCTTCCGACATGTCGACACTGCGTCCTAGACGTAGTCCAGACCAGGCGTTCTTGGCGCTGGGGGCAGATTTGGTCGGCGATAAAGGCCGGATCGGCATGGTGATGAAGGCGACCCCCTTCTTCTCCAAGGATATCCACGCTGTCGCGGCGCGCGCTTATCTCCTTGAGCGGCTGGCTCCTGTTGCGTTGATCAATCTTTCTTATCTTCGGCGAGAAGACCTGTTTCCTGACGCTGTCGGTCCGGCACTGCTATTCTTCGCAAGATGTGCGCTAGGTCCTGACGCTGATAGGCTTCTCGCTGGCTCGATCCCATGGACACCAGACTTTCGTCGGACGGGTGTTTTTCATCTCGGGCCTGGCGAAATTCGCTCTGTGCCCTTGAAAAGAGTGCTTGCGACATCACCGTTTTTAAAAGCTGCAACCTTCGGGACGGTGCGGGACGGATGGTTGATTGAAAGGCTCGAACGTGAGTTTCCGACGCTTGATCAAGCGTTGACGAATATTGGAATCAAACAACGTGTGAATCGAGGTCAAGGCTTCAAAGTTAAAGGCCGCGAGCAGACTAAAGTGCCTGAAGATTACGCTAAGCTTTCTGTTGTTACACCAGATAACTTTACACCTTTTCGACTGATTTCCGATCAACTGGATGATTTCACACATCAGACGTTGCATCGAGTGCGGAGTCGCTCGATATTTCGTGGACCTCTGTTGTTATGTTCAAAGGTTGGATCAGATGCTGGTGCGCAACGAGGACGATATAGTGCTGCTGTGAATGTAGAGGATGTACTCTACACTCAGGGCTACTTCGGGATATCGTTTGCCGATGTTGATCCGCGATTGGCTTTCCTTCTTTCAGGCATTCTGAACTCCAGCCTGACAGCATTTCAGTTTGCTTTGGGTGGTCCAACATGGGGGCTCGAGCGACCGACCGTCGAGCCACATGATCTTTTGTCTTTGCGCGTCCCATTTTTTGACAGGTGTGATCGGGAAGCCATCGACGCCGTCATAGATGCAGAGAAGCAGGCGGCTGCAAAACCCGATGATCCTAGCTGCCTTGATAACTTAGATAATGCTGTTTTCGAGCTCTACGGGCTTGAGACTGATGAGCAAGTGTTAGCCCGAGAAAGCGTGTCGCGCGCGCGATATCTGATCTTTGAAAATCGAGGCGAACGTATTGGGCTTGTCGCACCGCCAGATGCGGCCAGCCTTTCTGCCTATGCGGGTCAAGTCGTGGGAGCTGTCGACGCCTATCTTCGTGCGCGTAACGAGCGCCATCTTGAAGCTGTCATTTACCCAGTACGTCTAAGCAATGCCGATCTCGCCGCCGGTATTCCCGGTATTACGGCCGTAAGGTTCGTTATGGCTTCCGGCGGTCCTGGGGATGTACCAATAGTTCGCGATGGCAATCCGGTCGAGCTTAAGGCTCTCTCGGCGCTACTCCGTGGCCAACTTGAGGTGGATATACCACCATACCTGAACGAACGTCGGCAAATGAGACTCTACGGTGCTGAGGATTTGTTCATTCTGAAGCCAGCGGAAATCCGCTATTGGACGCGGACGACAGGCTTGAACGATGCCGATATTATTCTCGCTGATCACTGGATGAGGAGGCGGGATGTCGCCACTCACGCCTGACGTCCCGTTCGGTCTCCCCTCATTTGCTCTGTCTGACGATCAGATCGCGACGGTCGTTGATTTGGTGTGTCGAGGGTGTGATGCGGCCCGTCCGGACTTGACCGCTGGAATGCTTGAAGTGCCGACCACTATCGTTGTTCGCAAAGCCATGAGGCGAGTGAAGAAGACGCTTGGTCTCACCAATCTACAGATTCGTGGCGAGGTTGAACTCGAAGACATGTCTACTAGTGATCCGAGCCTACTTGGGCGGATCGATATCACCTTGCAGTTTTTACACCAGTTTGGCGACGAAGACGCCTATGTGGCGGTTGAGTGTAAGCGTGTGCAAGCAAATGATTCCACGCTGAATGGAAGTTATGTTACCAAAGGTGTGGATCGATTTGTGACCAGTAAATATGCAGCCGGGCATGATTGGGGATTTATGCTCGGTTACGTACTAGTTTTGCCTGCGTCGGACGTGGTTGATGCAATTGATTCCCGTATCCGAAAAACTTATGGAGAATCTGCGGGCCTCACGCCAGAGACTGCACATGCGCTATCCTTGGCTGTATTGGAAGGAGCGCTTACACAGAGTGATAATCATACCATTCGGCTAAAACATATCTTCGTTGATATGTTGCCTGCTGCTCAGGTCAACACGGCTTAGAAGATACGATTAAATCGCCACTTGCAGCGAATGTCGGTATCGGTAGTTGCGTGCCCCCGCAACCAAGATCAGCCCGCTAGGTCAAAAGCTTAGCGAGCTTTTTCGTGTTCGGCTCAAGCCGGACCAACCGATAACCCCGGATCAGTCACGGCGGTTTTTTCGGCAGGCGGATCGGCCTGATTTTCCTCTTCTCGCAGCGGATTTTCCGCCGCTTCGCTTCCCG
>JBJXHN010000012.1:0-106642 GCA_046233135.1 Rhodospirillaceae bacterium Z3-40
CGTCTGCGGACGGATCTGGCGGCGATCCTGCCCGACCCCATGGTGCCGTCGCGGTTCGTGGTGCTGGAGCGGATGCCGCTGACCCCGAACGACAAGCTGGACCGCAAGGCGCTGCCCGACCCCCGGCGGGTGTCCGACGCCACGGAAAGCCATGCGCCGCCCCGCAGCGACAGCGAAATCGCCATCGCCGCCATCTGGCGCCGCCTCCTGCGGCTCGACCACGTCGGGGTCCACGACAACTTCTTCCAATGCGGCGGGGATTCCATCCTGTCTCTTCAGGTGGTGTCGCAGGCCCGCAAGGCGGGATGGCGGCTGGCGCCACGGGATATCTTCGAACACCAGACGCTGGAGGCGCTGGGCCGCGTCGCCCGCCGGCTGGAGAATGAGCCGGGCTCCATCGATCCCGGTGCCGTTTCCCTGCCCGGGCTGGACAGCACGGCCCTGGCGGCCTTGGGGCTCGATCCCGTGTCGATCGAGGACAGTTATCCGCTGTCGCCGATGCAGCAGGGCATGCTTTTCCACTCCCTTCAGGATCCGGGGGGCGTCTATGTCAACCAGCTGGCCCTGGATGTGGGCGACCTCGATGCGGAGCGGCTGGCCGCCGCCTGGCAGCGGGTGAGCGGGCGCCACCCCATTTTGCGCACCGCGTTCCTTTCCAAGGCGGACTCCGAGCCCCTGCAACTGGTTCACCGCGACGCCCCGGTTCCGATCGTGATCGAGGATTTGAGGGCCGAGGAACCGGACGCTGAGAAACTGGCCGCCATTGCCGCTGCGGATCGGGCCGAAGGGTTCGACCCGACCCGGGCGCCCTTGCAGCGCCTGCGCCTGATCCGCACCGGCGAGACGCAACACCGCCTGATCTGGACCCGTCACCATATTCTGATGGACGGCTGGAGCGCGGCGCGTTTCCTGGCCGAGGTGTTGCGGGCCTACAGGGGCGAGCCGGAGGATCCCGTTCCGCCCCGGTACCGGGACTACATCGCCTGGCTGGCGCGACGGGACAGCAACGCCGCCGAACGCTTCTGGCGGGGACAGCTCGCGCGCTTCGAGGAACCGAGCATGCTGGGCGAGGCCCTGGCGCGGCGTGGCACGGGCGAGGACAGCGCCGATGCCGTTGCAGGCTCCGGGCATGCCTATACCTACAGCACCTTCGACGAACCCCGCACCGCTGCGCTCAAGGCTTTCGCCCGGGAGCAGCGGGTCACGCTGAACACGCTGATACAAGCCGCCTGGATCCTGGTGCTGCAACGCTACACCGGTCAGGAAAGCGTGACCTTCGGGGCCACCGTGGCCGGGCGGCCGGCGGATCTGCCCGGGTCGGAAGAGATGCTGGGGCTGTTCATCAATACCCTGCCGGTGATCGGCGGTCCGTCACCGTCGGAGAGGGTCGGCGACTGGCTGCGCGCCTTGCAGGCGGTCAATGTGTCGATGCGCGAGCATGAATCGACGCCCCTATGGGATATCCAGGGCTGGGCGGGGCGGTCCGGCCAGCCGCTGTTCGATACGATCCTGGTGTTCGAGAACTTCCCCGTGGACGAGGCCTTGCGGCCCGGACGCGGGCAGGGGCTGCGCCTGAGCCCCGTCGATAGCGTTGATGTGACCGACTATCCCATGGACCTTTCGGTGACGGTGGACAGGCTTCTGCGCATCGAGTTCTGCTATCGCCTGAGCCACTTTACCGAGGGCGAGGCGACGCGGATCCGTGGCCAGATGGAGCGGCTTCTGGCGGCCTTGACGGCCGACGCAGAGGCCGCAGTCGGGGCGATCGATCCGATCACGGACGACGACCGGAAGGTGGTGGCCGCGTGCAACGATCAGGCGCGGGCCGTGGGCGCGACGCCGCTGGTGCACGAACTGATCGCCGCCCGGGCCGCACGTGGACCGGAGCGCACCGCCCTGGTGGCCGGCGAGACGCGGCTGAGCTACGGGGCGCTCGATACTGCGGCGGATCGCCTGGCCGGCGTGCTGGCGGCGCACGGTGTGAGACCGGAAGCCCGTATCGGTGTCGTCGTCGAACGTCGTCCCGAGATCTTCATCGCCCTGCTGGCGGTGCTGAAAGCGGGGGCCGCCTATGTGCCCATCGACCCCACCTGGCCCGAAGAGCGGGTGGAATGGATCCTGAAGGACGCCGGCATGGATCTGGTGCTGAGGGTTGGTGGCGCCCCGTTGCCGGGGGTGACTGTCCTCGATCCCACGCGGCCGGAAGGAGAGACGCGACGCCCCGAGACGGTGCGGGAGGGCAACCTCGCCTATCTCATCTACACCTCGGGCTCCACCGGCCAGCCCAAGGGCGTGGCGGTCGAGCACGGGCCGCTGGCGATGCACTGCGTGGCGACCGCGGCTGTTTACGGAAACGACGAGACTGCCATCGAGCTGCACTTCCTGTCCCTGTCCTTCGACGGCGCGCACGAGCGCTGGTTGACGGTTCTCAGTCACGGGGGGCGGCTGGTGCTGCGGGAAGAGGCGCTTTGGACGCCGGAGGAGACCTGCCGGGTTCTTCATGGAGAACGCGTGACCCACGCCGGTTTTCCGCCGGCCTACCTGCGGCAGCTGGCCGAATGGGCCGAGGGAGCGGGGGATCCGCCACGACTGCGGCTGTGTTCCTTCGGGGGCGAGGCCATGCCCAAGGCGGGCTTCGATCTGGTTCGGCGGGTCCTGAGTCCGGATCGCATGATCAACGGCTATGGCCCCACCGAAACCGTGGTGTCTCCGCTGGTCTGGCGTGTCGATGCGTCCGTTGGTGCGTGCGAGGCGGCCTATGCGCCCATCGGCGTGCCCGTGGGCGACCGCAGCGCCTATATCCTTGACGCTTCGATGCGCCCGGTGCCCGTGGGGGTGCCCGGCGGGCTTTATATCGGCGGCCTTGGGCTGGCGCGTGGCTATCATGGACGCCCGGGACTGACCGCCGATCGCTTCGTCCCGGATCCTTTCGGTGCGCCGGGCGGGCGCCTCTACCGAACCGGTGACCTCGCGCGCTGGGACGAGAGCGGGGTCATCGAATACCTCGGCCGGGTGGATGATCAGGTCAAGGTCCGTGGCTACCGGGTGGAGCTGGGGGAAGTCCAGGCGCACCTGCTGGCCCAGGACGGGGTTGCCGAGGCGGTGGTGGTTGCCGTGCCGGCACCCGAAGGCAGCCGTCTGGTGGCCTATGTCACACCACGGACGTCGGTCAGGGGGAGCGATCTCGGCGGGACGGTGGCGGCGGCGCTGAGCGATGCCCTGCCGGCCTGGATGGTCCCGGCCAAGATTGTCGTGCTGGACCATCTGCCGTTGCTGCCCAGCGGCAAGGTCAACCGCCGCGCCCTGCCCGAACCGGATTGGCGGGCGGACAGCTATGTCGCCCCGGAGAGCGAGGCCGAACAGCGTCTGGCCGAGATCTGGGCCGAGATCCTGACCGTCGACCGGGTGGGGGTCACCGATGACTTCTTCGAACTCGGTGGCAACTCCATTCTTTGCCTCAGGGTGGTGGCGCGGGTGCGTCGGGAAAAGGATCTGGGACTTTCCCTCGGCCTGCGGGACCTGATGCAAAAGCCGACGATCCGGGCGCTGTTGGGCTCGGCGAAAGCGCCACCGGCGCGGATATCCCCGCTGCGCGGGCTGAATGCCGGCGTGGCCGGGCAGGCTCCCCTTTTCTGCCTGCATGCCGGCTTCGGCACGGTGTTCGACTACCAGCCCCTGGCGCGGCGGCTGGATGGCGCGCGCCGGGTTGTCGGAGTGCAGGCGCGCCGCCTGTTCGATCCCACCGCCCGGGCCGACTCCCTGAACGGTCTGGCTGAGGATTACGCATCAGAGATCCGCAGGGTCCAGCCATCGGGACCCTATCACCTGCTGGGGTGGTCCCTGGGTGGGGCACTGGCGGCTCTGGTCGCCGGAACCCTGGAACGTGCCGGGGAGCAGGTGTCCTTTCTTGGCCTCGTGGACAGCTTCGTGCCGCAGGCGGGGGAATCGCGGCCCCAGGCCGATCCGCAGGATTGGCGCGAAGACTTGCGCTCCTTCCTGTCCCTTGCCGTGCCCCAGGCCCCGGTCGGACGGATAGCGGACGGGGGTGATCCGGCCGAAGACGCCGTGCGTCCCATTGTCGCTTCGGCGCTTGCGTCGGGCACCCCAGCCGAGGCTTTCCTCGGGCTTGATGCCGACGGGCTGACGGCCGTCTTCTTCACCGCGCGCGCCTTGCGCGGTCTTGCGGCAACGGCGGCGTCCCTGGCTCCCCTGGCGGCAACGGCCCGGATATGGTGGACGGCCGACGGGCAGGCCCGGCGGCTTCCGCTGGAGGCGCAACTGGGGGGCACTGAAAACAGAGGAGCCCTCGGCGATGACCATTTTGCCATCATGCGGGATCCCCGCCTTATCGAGGATATCGCCGGTCTGCTCGCGCGCGCATCGTCGCCGCTCGGGCTCCGGGACGTGGAGGTGGCGGAATGAGCCTGCATCCGGAAATTGAAGCCTTGATGGAACTGGTGGAGGCCGGGACGGCAAGCGGGGATCGCAGGCCATTCGTTCACCTGTCGCCGGCGGAAGCGCGGGCGGATTTCGCCGCATCCGCGCCGGCGCTGGATTTGCCGGTTCCGGCGCTTGGCGGCGAGCGGCCGTTGGAGATTCCCACCCGTGACGGGGCTGCCATCCCGGCCCGGCTTTTCGCCGAGCCGGCGGATGGTGGGAAACGGCCTGTTCTGCTGTATTTTCATGGCGGTGGGTTTGTGGTCGGCGATCTGGAAACCCATGAGAACCTGTGCCGGGATATCGCCATTCTGTCCGGATGCGCCGTGGTGTCGGTCGGCTACCGGCAGGCTCCCGAGCACCCCTTTCCCACCGCCTTCGAGGACGCCGTGGATGCCCTGGCCTGGATCGGATCGGCCGGTGAAGCGCTGGCGATCGATACGGAGCGGCTTGCGGTCGGAGGGGACAGCGCCGGGGGGACGCTGGCCGCTGCCCTGTCCATCGCCGCGCGTGACGGGGAGGGCCTGCCCCGCCCGCGCTTGCAGGTCCTCGCCTATCCCGGTCTCAGCCCCCGTCAGGACAGCGCCTCCTATGCCCGCTTCGGTCGGGGATATCTGCTGGAGGCCGATACCGTTCAATGGTTCTTCGGGCACTACCTTCGGGACGAGTCCGATCGGGACGACTGGCGTTTTGCCCCCCTCGTCGCGCCCGATCTGGCCGGGGTGGCGCCGGCCTTTCTGGTGCTGGCGGAATGTGACCCGCTGGTCGACGAGGGGCAGCTTTACGCCGAACGGCTCCGGGATGCCGGCGTGCCGGTCACCGTTGGCCTCTATCACGGGATGGTGCACGAGTTCCTGCGCATGACCGCGCTCGTCGAAGAGGCCTCTTCAGCGCGGGAGGATATCGCGCGTGCCTTGTGCCGGCAACTCGGGGTCTCCGGGCACGAATAATGGATAGTATGAACCCTGAATTGCCGGAGTCAGCCGGTTCTCGGTTCACAGGCGCGAATGACTCTGATACGCAATAGCACTGCAGGCATAAGATACTAATCGTTCTCAAAACGTCCGGGGTGTGTCTGTCATCGAGACCTACTGAGGGAAGCAAATATGATGAATTTCAGTGCGCTGGGGGCAAGGTGCTGGGTAATGCCTTGGAATAAAAGAACGTTCTTCGCGTCGAGCATGCTTGTGCCGGTGCTTGGGGGGCTGGTTTTCGGAATGGGCACGGGTGTTGCCAGGGCCCAGACGGATGTGGAGGACAACACGGTCGTGCTGGGGCCACTGCTGGTGACCGATACGGCGACCAAGATCGAGACGCCGATGGAGGAAATTCCCGCTTCGGTTTCGGTTGTCACGCGTGAGGACATGGATCGGCGCGGCGCATCGACCCTGAACGATGCAATGTCTTATTCGCCCGGCGTGCGGATCATCGACTATCCGGGCGGCCAGGGGAATTCGCAGCTTTTCTTGAGAGGGTTCCGGACCCTGAACTTCGCAGGCGAATACCACGACGGGCTGCGCGGCGGGTTCAACGGTTACGACAACGACATCGAACTCTACGGCATGCAGCAAGTCGATTTCCTGCGTGGTCCGGCGTCGGTGCTTTATGGACAGGGCGAGCCGGGTGGCTTGCTCAACCTGACAACCAAGCGGCCGACCAGTGATCCTTTCCACGAGCTTCAACTGCAAATCGGCAACTTCGATCACTACCAGGGTGCCTTCGACCTGAGCGGACCCGTCGATGACAGCGGCGAAGTGCTCTTTCGCGTCACAGGCCTTGGTCGGCGCAGCGGCACCCAGATCGATAATATTCGCGATGACCGCGACTATTTCGCGCCGGCCGTCACCTGGAACCCGACCGACGATACCAGCATAACGCTGCTGGCGAGCTATTTGCGGAAGAGAGGCGGGGGATCGGAGCAGAGCTTCCCGGCAAGCGGTACCATTGATGACAATCCCAACGGATCGATCGACCATGATCTGTTTCTTGGGGAAGAAGACCACAACAACAGTGAAGTGAAGAACATGTCGACGACCCTGATCGTCGATCATCGCTTCAATGACACCTTTGCTGTGCATTCAACGACACGCTATCTTCACTCCGACTCCGAATACGAAACGGTCGGTGCGCGGACGGGGACGCTGGTAAATGACCGTCTGCTGATGCGGAATTCGCAGACCCGCTATCAGACATCCAACCAAATCCTGACGGATAATAATGTTGAGATGAATTTCGACACGGGTCCCGTCTATCACACGGTTCTGACGGGGGTGGATTTCGCCTCCTATACCCGCCGGGAGACCCGCTACGCCGGAAACAATACGACTCTGGATGTTTTCGATCCGACCTATGGCACGCCGATTACCATCGGAACCAGGCCCCTGCTCTCCAACAATCTGAATATCCGGCAACTCGGGTTCTATGGCCAGGAGCAGGCGCAGTTCGGTAACCTTACGCTGACCGGCAATCTTCGGTATGACACTGTCGAGTCCGACACCAAAAACAAGCTGACCAGCACCAACACGACATCGACGGATGACGCGATAACCTGGCGTGTCGGGGCGATCTATGCCTTCGATATCGGCATCAGCCCCTATGCCAGCTATTCCACGTCATTCTTTCCCCAGGTGGCGGCCCCGGCCTTCGATGGGACCTCTTTCGATCCCACCGAAGGCGAACAGTACGAAGTCGGTGTGAAGTATCAGCCTTCCGGCATGAACAGCTTCGTCACGGCCTCGTTCTTCCATATCACCCAGACCAACGTGCTGTCTGCCGATTCGGCACACGTGGGCTACTTCCTTGCCACCGGCGAGGTGGTGTCGAAGGGGGTGGAACTGGAAGGGCGCGTCGATCTGGCAGATGGGCTCTTTGTCCAGGCGTCCTACACCTACACGGACGCGAAGGTCACCAAGGATACCTTCCAGACCGGCGTCAAGGGCAATCAGATGGTCGCAGTACCCAAGCACCAGGGGTCGCTCTGGGTCGACTACACGTTCCAAGACGGCCCGCTGAGCGGCTTGGGCCTGGGAAGCGGAGTTCGCTATGTCGGCGAGACCTTCGATGCCTCCAACACCAACCGGGTGGACGCCTATGCCCTGGTCGATGCGACCGTTCGCTACGATCTGGGTCAGGCGGTGCCGGCTCTGGCTGGCACGGATTTGCAGATCGATGCCACCAACCTGCTTGATGCCGAATACTACACGCCGGGCTTTTCGCGGAACCTTGTCTTTGCCGGAAACGAGCGCAAGGTGGTCGGCACCCTGACGTATCGCTGGTAGGGATCCTGCCGGTGTCCGTTTCCGATCGAGGCGGACACCGGCATGAATTTCATGAGGAAAGGCCCCCCGGGTCCGATATCAGGCAGAGAGGACGACGAGGCCGTGAGCGCGTCGCGAGACGATATCCACTTCGACCTCGTGGATGCTTCCTTCCAGGTAGGGGGGCGGGTGCTGGTCGAACCGACCACGCTGGCCTTTACCGGCGGGCGTGTCTATGGGCTGATCGGCCACAACGGGTCGGGCAAGACGACGCTGCTTCGTCTGCTGGCCCGTCAGCAGCCATTGAGTTCCGGCCAGATCCGTTTCCAGGGGCGTGCCCTGGACAGCTGGCCCCATCGCGCCTTCGCGCGCAAGGTCGCCTATCTGCCGCAGCATCCCCCGGCCGCGACCGGGATGACGGTGCGCGAGCTGGTGGCCCTCGGGCGCTATCCCTGGCATGGTGCCCTCGGGCGGTATTCAGCCGAAGATGGCCGCATGGTCGAACAGGCGATGGTCCTGACCGGTGTGGAGGTGTTCGCCACGCGGTTGGTGGACAGTCTGTCTGGCGGGGAACGGCAACGGGCCTGGTTGGCCATGCTGGTGGCCCAGGCTCCCGACTGCCTGTTGCTGGACGAACCGACGTCGGCGCTGGATCTGGCCCACCAGATCCAGGTGCTTGATCTGGTGAAGCAACTCGCGCAGGGCGGTCCGACGGTGATCGTCGTGCTGCATGATATCAATATGGCCGCGCGGTTCTGCGACGAGATACTGGCGATGCGGGGGGGCCGGTTGATCCGGGGGGGACCGCCCGGGGATATCGTCACCGAAACCGCGCTCGAAGCCATATACGACCTGCCGATGGTGGTCCTGCGCCATCCCGAGACCGGTGAACCGATGGCGTTCGCACGATGAGGGGAGAGCTGACCCGCCGTCGCCTGCTTGCCGCCGGCCTGGGGCTTTTGACCCTGCCCGCCGGTGTGGCGTGGGGGGCGACAGGCGAGGCCGTGGCGCGTGACGCGATCGCCGTTGCGGCGGACGCGCAGGGCCTCCCGCGTGTGGCTGCCCTCGGTTGGGCCACCGCACAGTCCCTGCTGGCCATTGGCGCCGAGCCATTGCTGATGCCGGAAATCGAACGCTACCGCCATTTGGTGATCGAACCACCCGTGCCGGACAGCGTGCGAGAGGCCGGATTGCGCTCCGAACCCAGCCTGGAGCTTCTGGCGCAGCTGCGACCCGATCTGATCGTGATCGACCCCTCGCTTGGCGGCGCCCGCGCCCGCCTGGAACGGATTGCCCCGGTGGTGGTTTTTGATGTCCGTGCCACTGAAACGCAGTCGGCCTATGAACAAGCCCGGCTGGCCTTGCGCGGCATCGCCGGTCGTCTGGGCCGGTCTGGGGCGTGCGAAGCCTATCTGGCCCGGGTCGATGCCATGATCACCGCGGCAGAACGCACATTGGCCGGCTATCGCGGGGGGCCGCTCTATGTGGTCGGCGAACTGGTCCGCAATTCCATGCTGATCTTTGGCGGGCGCTGCATATACCAGGATCTTCTCGACCGCTTTGGTCTGGTCAACGCCTGGACCGGCCCGACAAGCCCCTGGGGCCATGCGACGGTGGGGCTGGAGAAGATGGCCGAGGTGCCGGAAGCGCGTCTGCTGCTGCTGAGCGATCAGGCCATGGACCTGAAGGCGATGATCGAGTCCCGACCGCTCGCGCGGCGTCTGCCCTTCGTGCGGGCCGAGCGGATCACGGTATTGGACAACATGTTGTTCTACGGCGGCGTGCCGACGGCCGAACGCTTTACCCGGCTGCTGGCCGAGCGTCTGCCGCTGGACGGCGCGGGAGCGGCAGCGGCCGGCAAGCAGGAGGACGGACATGACTGAGGCCCTGGTCGTCGGGTCTCGGCGGCGCTCCATCCCTTGGCCCATGGTCATCGTCACCGTGCTTTTCGCGGTCGCCGGGACTCTGGCTGCCCGGCAACTGGCGCTGCGGCTGCCGCCGGAGCAGTGGCTGGACGCATTGCTTGGCGGGGATCTCCTGGGCGACGGCGACGCTCTTGTGGTGCACTACGCGGTCCTGCCAAGGATGGCGGTGGCCCTGATGAGCGGGGCGGCGCTCGCGCTGGCGGGGGCGATCTGTCAGCAGGTGTTGCGAAACCGTTTAGCAGAGCCGACGACCTTGGGGGTTTCGGCCGGCGCGCATCTTGCCCTTCTTGCCGCGACCTTCTGGGCACCTGGCCTTGTATCCGTGATCGGGCGGGAAGGGGTGGCGATGCTCGGCGCGTCTGCCGCTCTGGCCGCGGTTTTCTGGCTCGCCTGGTCCCGGGCGCTGTCGCCACTGGCCCTGATCCTGGCGGGCTTGATCGTCAGCCTGTATTGCGGTGCCTTCGGTGCGGCGCTGGCGCTGTTTCACCATGACTATCTGCGCGGCGTCTTCATCTGGGGTGCGGGGGAACTGGGACAGCAGGATTGGAGTATTGCCGCCTTTCTGGCACCGCGCGTGGCCGTTGCGGCGGTCGTGGTGGTATTCCTGGTACGGCCGCTGACCCTGCTGGGTCTGGACGACGACACCGCGCGCAATCTGGGCCTGGGCCTGAGTGGGGCGCGGCTGATGGCGCTCGGGCTGGCCGTGGTCTTAAGCGCGTCTGTCGTGAGTGCCGTCGGCATGCTGGGCTTTATCGGCCTCGCCGCGCCGTCCCTGGTCTGGCTGGCCGGGGCACGGCGGTTGCGGGACCGGCTGATCTGGGCACCCCTGTGCGGTGCCGGGCTGCTATGGCTGACCGATCAGGTGGTGCAGCTGTTGCCGCAAGGCTATCACCATGTTCCGACCGGCGCGGTCATCTCGCTGATCGGGGCACCGATGCTGCTGTGGCTTCTGCCCCGCCTGGGTGGAGGCGATACCATGCGTGCGGGGGGCGCTGCCATTGCCGAGGCGCGGCGCCGGTATCCGCTGCGTCTGATCGCATTCCTGGCGGTGGTCCTGCTGCTCGCCGTCTGGGTCGGGCTGGCGGCGGGGCGGGGACCGGATGGCTGGCACTGGCATGGCGTGCAAGGCATCCTGGAGCTATGGCCGTGGCGGGCGCCCCGGCTCGGGGCGGCGCTTGCGGCCGGTGTCATGCTGGCCTTCGCAGGGGTGATGCTGCAACGCCTGACCGCCAATCCCATGGCCGCGCCCGAGGTGCTGGGAATCAGTTCCGGCGCCGCCTTGGGCGTTATCCTGCTGCTGTTCGCCTTGCCGTCCCCCGATCGGCCTTTGCAGATGCTGGCCGGTGCCGGCGGAGCCTTCGGCGTTCTGGTGATCATTCTCATGATGGGGCGGCGGGCGGCTTTCAGTCCG
The DNA here is from genome assembly GCA_046233135.1 of Rhodospirillaceae bacterium Z3-40. Taxonomy (GTDB): domain Bacteria; phylum Pseudomonadota; class Alphaproteobacteria; order Rhodospirillales; family Rhodospirillaceae; genus JBJXHN01. The sequence goes on from JBJXHN010000012.1 coordinate 11,031, forward strand.
GACCGGTTGCTGCTTGCCGGGGTGGCGACCAGCGCGGTGTTCGGGGCGGTGGTCGCGCTGGCCATGGCCACCGGGGACCCGCGTGTCGGCATGCTGCTCACCTGGATGGCCGGGTCCACCTATCAGGTGGATGGCAGCGAGGTCTGGCTGCCCGGCGGCTTCGCCCTGGGCATGCTGCTTGTGTCCCCGCTTCTCGCACGCTGGCTGGAGATCCTGCCGTTGGGGGGCGGGACGGCGTCGTCGCTGGGCATCCATGTGTCCCGAAGCCGCCTCGTGATCATGATTGCGACGGCGGTGCCGACGGCGATTGCAACCTTGCTGATCGGGCCATTGAGTTTCGTGGGTCTGATGGCGCCCCATATCGCCCGCATGATGGGCCTGCATCGCGCCCTTCATCAGGTGTTGGGGGCGGCATTGCTGGGGGCGCTGATCATGGTCGTGGCGGACTGGATCGGCCGGACCATCATGTTCCCCTTCCAGGTGCCGGCCGGGTTGCTCGCCACGGTGATTGGCGGACCTTACCTGATGTGGCTGTTGCGGACGCGGCGGTGAGGGGCATCGGGGGAACCATGCTTGATCCTTCCGATGCGCACGCGGCCCTTCAGCGGGACCTGGCCACGGTCTGCACGGGGCGCTTCGAACCCTACCGCCACAAGCTGGCGGTCGGGGCCATGGATGGGCCGGACCTGATGTCGGGTCGGGAGATGGTGGCGTCCCGGCATCTCGACCGTGTCCGCGAGGCCCTGGCCAGGGAACGGGAGTGCACCGATCCGCGCGTGCTGTTCAGCCTTTGGACGCGGCTTTATGGGGATGTGGTCATTCCGGCGGTTCTCGTGGCCAACCTGACGGCCGGACGGGACCTGCCCGTTGCCCTGGATGAGGTGCGGTTCGCCGTCGACGCGGATGGAAAGCCGCAATGCCTCGTCCTGGGGCACGGCGGGGGGAGGCTCCCGCCCGGCAGCGATCCGGCAGCCCGGTTCGGGACGCTGATCGAAGGCAATCTCGGCCCCTTTGTCGATGCGGTTGCCCGCCATGGCGGGGTGTCGTCGCGGCTGTTGTGGGGAAGCCTGGCCAGCTACTTCGAATGGACGGCCCATGTTCTTACCACCTACGCCGGGGTGTCCCCTGATCGGGTGGCGCCCGTCGAGGCGCTGTTCGGCTCCCAGGACCGGCAAGCAGGGGCAACGCGGTCGCTGATCGAGGCGCTGGCTTCGGAAGGGCGCGACGCACAAGGCCTTCGGTGGAGGCGGGTGTGCTGTATCCGGTATCTGATTCCGGCCCTTGCCGGAGCGTATTGCGGCAACTGTCCGATCCGTCGCCAGGATGGCGGGCGGGCGGCTAGAAAAGTGAGTCAGTCATGACCAAACGCCCGACGAGTTCCCTTTTCGAGATTTGGCGCCTGGTGCAGCCTTTCTGGGTTTTGTTGACCGCTTCGGCGGTTTTCGGGGCCTTGGGCGGACTGAGTGTGACAGCCCTGCTGGCGACGGTGAACTATGGCCTGCATGCCGAACCGGACGAGCAGGGGGCTCTGGCGCTCGCGTTCGTGGCGCTGTGCCTGCTGATGCTGATCGGCTCCATCGTTGCCGATGTGGGCACCAACTTCATCGGCCAGCGGGTCATCGCCCGCCTGCGGAACGCACTGGCGCTCAAGATCCTGGCGGCACCCATCGATCAGCTGGAACGCTATCGCAGCCATCGTCTGATCCCGGTGCTGACCCATGACATCGACACGATCAGCGACTTCGCCTTCATTTTCTCGTCTTTCGCGGTGGCGGCGACGGTGACGCTGGGATGTCTCGGCTACCTTGCCTGGCTGTCCTGGCCGATGTTCCTTGTGACCGTTACGGCCATCGTCATCGGCTCGATCATCCAGGGATGGGCGCGCACCCGGGGTGTTCGCGGGTTCATGGCCGCGCGCGAGTCCGAGGACGCCTTGCAGCGGTATTATCGCGGGATCGCCGAGGGGGCCAAGGAGCTCCGCATCAACCGTCCGCGCCGGCAACGGATCTATTCCGATCAGCTCCGAAAGACCGTGAACGGCATCTGCACGTCGCAGATCTCCGCAATCAATCTTTTCGTTACCGCGCGGGCCTTCGGGACATCGTTGTTTTTCCTGGTCATTGCGCTGACCCTGGCATTGCGGGATGTGCTGATGCCGGGCGCCGGCGCGGAAGTGGTCAGCGGCTTCGTTCTGGTGCTGCTTTATATGAAAGGACCTCTCGACCAGATCATCGGCGCCATTCCGTCGCTGGCGCGGGTTCAGGTGGCCTTCCTGCGGATTGCCGATCTTTCGGAACGTTTTTCCAATCCCGAAGCGCATCTGACTATCGAAAAGGACGGGGCGTCGGTGCCGGAGTTTCCCGTTCCGGCGATCTCGTCCATCGAACTCGATGGCGTGCGGTATGCGTTTCCCGAAGTGGAGGGGGTGAAGGGCTTCGAATTGGGGCCGATTGACCTGACCATCCATGCCGGGGATCTGGTCTTCATCGTCGGAGAGAACGGCTGCGGCAAAACCACGTTGATCAAGCTGCTTCTGGGGCTCTATACGCCGGTCGAAGGCGAGATCCGGCTTGATGGCCGGCCTGTCGACGCGGCCAGTCGCGATGATTACCGGCAATCCTTCACCACCGTTTTCGCCGACTATTATCTGTTCGAGGAACTGGCCGGGTCGAACCACGAGGTGCCGGCAGAGGCGGGCAAATGGCTGGAGCGCCTGGAAATTGCCCATAAGGTGGCGATCAAGGACGGTGCCTTCACCACCACGGACCTGTCCAGCGGTCAGCGCAAGCGCCTGGCTCTGCTCAATGCCTGGGTGGAAGGGCGACCGGTCCTGGTCTTCGACGAATGGGCGGCCGATCAGGATCCCACCTTCCGACGTATTTTCTATACCGAACTGCTCGACGAACTGCGGCGCCTGGGCAAGACCATTGTGGTGATCTCCCATGACGACCGGTATTTCCATCTCGCCGACCGTGTCATCCGGCTCGCAGACGGGCGGATCGTGGAAGACGCCACGCCGCCGCGCGAGCACGAGACCGCCTGACCCCCGCTCCATGCAAGGCGGGCTCAGCGTCCGCCTTCGTGCTCGGACCTACTTCCGGCGGGGTTTGGGCGGATAGTCGGGATCGCGAAGCAAGCGCCAGGCGCGGCCGAGCAGGTCGTTCACGAGCGCCGCATTCTGCCCGAGAACCCGCAAGGCCAGGCCGGAAGCAGTGGCGAGCCGACTTGCCCCCCAGTAAGCGGACGTCAGGTCGGCACGGGGGAGCCGCTGGCGCAAGAGAGCCAGCCGGGTGTCGTCGAATGTGGGGCCGAGGGCGATCAGGGACCCATGTGTCCCGAGCGAGGACAGGGCTCCGGGAGGGATGATCGATACGTGGTCCAGATGCCCGCGGTCGAGGACCAGGGTATCGTCCTCCACCGTTGCCAGCCGGACGTGCCAGTCCCAGAAAAAAGGACCGTGCTGCATGCCGGCTGGGGTATGGGCCAGGGCGCTTTCCACCAGGACTCCATGCGCACCGGGGGCCAGTGTTACCCGGGTGCGGGTTTCCAGCCGGGCGCCGGGCAGCAGGATATAGGGTTCGCCGATCATCTCCAGCCAGGCCCCGGGTCCGATCGCGATATCCGTGGCCAGCCGGGCAGGTCCGCTGGCGCAGCGGTGGACCACGGTTGCGGCCTGGGGTGTCAAATGGACCGCCGTGTCCCGGGCCAGGGAAATATCCAGGGTAATATCATCTTCTGCATACAATCCTCCCGATGCGGATTGCAGGTAAAGGGTCGCCATCTCCGGCTGACGGTCGTCCAGATAGAAGGGACGGGTAATGTGGGTGGGGTAGGGGGTGTAGCCGTATTTCAGGAACGTGCGCGCCTGGCGCCGGTCTCGCAGGAAAGACAGGGATGCGGCGGCCTGGCGCCCGGCGGGTTCCGGTTCGGTCCGGGTATGCGCGCCGGATCGGGTCGGGATAAGGTGGGTCATGGCACGGTGGCCTTTCCCAGGACGAGATCGGCGATAATCCGGTCGAGCACCTCGGCCAGTCCGTCTCCGGTTCGCGCGCGGGTCAGGGCGGTGGGCCGGCCCGAGCGGACGGCCCCGGCTTCGGCGTGCATGCGGTCGATGTCGACGCCCACATGGGGCGCGAGGTCGGTCTTGTTGATGATCAGCAGATCACACAGCACGATGCCCGGCCCGCGTTTGCGGGGGATGTCGTCGCCGCCGGCGACGTCGATGACGAACAGCCAGTAGTCCACCAGATCCAGGGAGAATGTCGAAGCCAGATTGTCGCCGCCACTTTCGATGAAGACTGCGTCCAGAGCGGGGAACCGAGCTTCCAGGGTTTCCACCGCCTGAAGGTTCAATGTCGGATCCTCGCGGATGACCGTGTGGGGACAGGCACCGGCTTCCACGGCCAGCACCCGCTCCGGGTCGATCAGCCCGCTGCGTTGCAGTCGCACGGCGTCTTCGCGGGTGACCAGATCGTTGGTGACCACGGCTATGTCCAGGCCGCGCGCGCCGCACAGGGGGATCAGGGCTTCCAGCAGGGCCGTCTTGCCTGAACCCACGGGGCCGCCGATGCCGATCCGTGCCGGACCGGGGGACGGGAGGGGTTGGGTCATCGCAGCATGTACCTCCGGGCCAGGGGAACTTCGGTCGCCGGGGCGCAAGTGGCCAGCGTGCCATCGACGAAGACATCGAAGGTCTGGGAATCGACGCGGATATCCGGACAGGCGGTATTGTGGAGCATCTCGGCCTTGGTCAACGCCCGGCATCCGCGCGCGGGCAGCAGGGCCTTGGTCAGGCCAAGCCGGCGGCCGACGTCGGCTTCGATGGCCAAGGGGTTGACGAAGCAGGCCGACAGGGCCGGCGCGGCCCGGCCGAAGGCTCCCCATTGGGGCCGCTGAAGCAGGGGCTCGCAGGTCATCAGCGAGGCGGCGCTGTCGCCCATCACGCCCCAGGCGATGAAGCCGCCTTTGACCACCACCTGCGGCTTGATCCCGAAGTAGGCGGGGTGCCACAGCACGATGTCGGCCATCTTGCCGTCCTCCAGCGATCCGATGTGGTCCTGAAGGCCGAAACAGCGGGCGGCGTTGATGGTGTACTTGGCGATATAGCGCTTGATCCGTTCGTTGTCGCCGCGCACGGTCCGTTCCTCCGGCAGGCGGCCGCGCTGGTCCTTCATCTTGCTGGCCAGCTGCCAGGTGCGGCAGATGACTTCGTGGATCCGGCCCATGCCCTGGCTGTCCGATCCCAGCATGGAGATGGCGCCCAGGTCGTGCAGCACGTCTTCCGCGGCAATCGTCTGGGCGCGGATGCGGCTTTCGGCGAAGGCCACATCCTCGGGAATCGCCGGGTTCAGATGATGGCACACCATGGTCATATCCAGGTGCTCGTCGAAGGTGTTCACCGTGTAGGGGTTGGTGGGATTGGTCGACGACGGCAGGCAGTGGGGGAGACCGGCGACCCGGATGATGTCCGGGGCATGGCCGCCACCGGCGCCTTCGGTGTGGTACATGTGGATCGTCCGGCCGCCGATGGCTGCCAGGGTATCCTCCACGAAGCCGCTTTCGTTCAGGGTGTCGGTATGCAACTGCACCTGAAAGTCCAGGTCGTCGGCGACGGCCAGACAGGTGTCGATGGCGGCGGGCATAGCGCCCCAGTCCTCGTGGATCTTCAATCCCAGGCAGCCAGCGGCGATCTGATCGGTCAGCGAGCGCGCCAGAGAGGAATTGCCGCGACCGAGAAAGCCGAAGTTCAACGGCCACTGCTCGGCGGCTTGCAGCATCTTGCCCACATTGAATGCGCCTCCACAGTCGATCCCGACGGTGATCGGTCCCAGGGACCCGCCCAGCAGGGTGGTCAGGCCGCTGGCAATGGCGTGTTCACAGAGTTGGGCGCTGTCGAAGTGGACATGAACATCGATGCCGCCGGCGGTGGCGATCAGCCCTTCGGCGTCGCGGACGGTTGTCGCCGCGCCGACGATCAGCCGGGGATTGACACCGTCCATGGTGGCCGGGTTCCCCGCCTTGCCGATGCCGACGATGCGGCCATCCTTGACGCCGATATCGCCCTTGACGATCCCGATCACCGGGTCAATTACCAGAACATTGGAAATCAGCATGTCCAGGGAGCCATCGGCGCTGGAATGGCCGGGCGCCATGCCCAGACCGTCGCGCAGGGTCTTGCCTCCTCCGTGCAGGCATTCGTCGCCATAAACCGTGTGGTCGTGCTCGACTTCGGCCAGCAGGGAGGTATCGCCCAGGCGGACGGCGTCCCCGGTGGTTGGTCCGTACATCGCCGCGTAGTCGCGGCGGCTGATCTTGCTCATGGGATAATCCTTGTCGAGACGGTCGCCGTCAGGCGCCCTTGAAGCCGGCGGCGCGGGCGCGGGTCACGGCGGCTCCGCGCGCCGCGTCCCCTTCGGTCGGGCCATTGGTCAGGCCATGAAGACCGATCACTTCGCGCCGGCCGCCCAGTGTGGTCAGAGTGACGTCCTTCACCGCGCCGGGCTCGAAACGGATTGCCGTGCCCGCCGGGATGTCCAGGCGCATGCCGAAGGCCGCGGCGCGGTCGAAATCCAGGGCCTTGTTGACCTCGAAGAAATGATAGTGGCTTCCCACCTGAACCGGCCGGTCCCCGCTGTTGGTGACTTGCAGTCGCGTAGTGGGGCGGCCGGCGTTCAATTCGATGTCTCCGTCGGCGGGCAGGATCTCGCCGGGAAGGACGGCTTCGTCTTCTTGGTCCTTGCCTGCTCCGGTATCGGCGATGTCGGCAGCCGGGCGGATGGGGTCGTGGACGGTCACCAGCTTGGTGCCGTCCGGGAACAGGGCCTCGACCTGGAGCATGGGGACCAGACTGGCGACGCCCGGCAGCACATCCGCGGTGGACAGGATGGTGGCGCCAAAGGCGATCAGCTCGGCCACGCCCCGCCCGTCGCGGGCACCTTCCAGGATGTCATCGGTGATGATCGCCACGGCTTCGGGGGCATTGAGGCGCAGGCCGCGTGCCCGACGCTTGCGGGCAAGCTCAGCGGCGGAATAGATGGTCAGGCGCTCCAGTTCGGTGGGGGAGAGCAGCATGGATTCCTCCGGTCAGTTGGAGAACAGGCGAATCGCCTGGGTTTCGTGACGCATGGCGGCAATGTCGGCCCAGGGGCAATAGGCCCGGGGCTCGGCGTCGGAGGGCACCGGCCGGTCCAAGGCCAGCGACAGGGGCGGGGCGAGGCGGCGGCGCAGCCCCTGGGCCTCGATCGGGCCGCAGCGGCCCAGGCGGACGGCCGCACCGAGCAGGCCGGCGAGGAACAGATGCAGCCCCATGATTTCGGCGACCCGTTCCTCCATTCCGCTGCCGCTCCACAGGACCCCCTGGACGACCGGCAGGTGGCCGCGTTCGGGGACGGGGCTGCGGGTGGGGGATGAGTCCAGGATTGCCTTCAGTCCGGCGGCTGTCGGAGAGCCCAGACGAAGGTGGCTGGTCAGAAGGGCGCGACCGGCGCGCCGGGAGCCCTCCCGCAGCTCTTTCGGATGGGTCATCGCTTCCAGGGAGGCGTCCAGGCTGATCAGGCCGGCCGGATCATCGGCGGCCCTGTGGCTGTGGACCAGGGCGACCCGGTCGCATGGCAGCCAGCGTTCTTCGACCTGTCTGCGGATCAGGGTTTCCAGGTTTCCCGCATTCCTGTTGGAACCGCCGGCGATGCCATCGGAGAGCAGTGTTTCCAGGCCGCTGGAAAAGGCGAAGCCGCCGGAGGGGAAGGCACTGTCCCCCAATTGCAGGGCGTGCAGCAGGGAGACGGCGTCCAGCGCCATCGGATCAGCGGCAGGGGCGGTCATGGCCGGCGTCCAACACTGCGACGTCACCGCCGGCCAGGAACAGCGCAAGGCGATCCAGATAGGCCTGGCGGGGACCTTCCAGGGCGACCCTGAGCAACGGTCCGGCGAAGCGGACCCGCCAGTGAAGGTTTCCGGCGTGGTACCCCAGGGCCAGGGCCGCCTCGGCATCCCTGGGGCGCAGGGTCAGCCAGGCTTCGTCGCTGGTCCCCAGGATGATGGCGCGGTCCGCTTCCAGCAGCAGGACGGACCCGTTCTCCAGCGAGACGTCGCGGGGCAAAGTGATCCCGCATTCGGTCCCCCGGTCGGTCACCGCCCGGAACCGCCGCCGGGCCAGATCGCCCGGCGGCAGGGTTATCCGCTCCAGACCGCCACTGTGGGCGATGTCGTGGAGCCGTCCCGCGATCGCCGGATCGGTGGCGAGCCCGGCGACGGTGGTGAGCAGAAGCATGTCAGGCCTCCTTCCGGTACCGGCCGCTGGGTCCGGAAACCGGTGATGAAAACGCAAAAAGCCCGACGACTCGGACAGAGTCATCGGGCTACGACGCCACGGGCGAGAGCGCGCATCGTTGAGCGCCCCGCGAATATTGCACCCACGACCTTATCGGTCCGATTGGGCTGAATCAAGGCTGACGATGACGGCCCTTCTCGTCAACAGGGGATGAGGCCGGTTGAAGTGCCGGGAAAAAATCCCTATGAATTGGAGAGAAGTACCCGACAGCATCGTGTCGGCTACTTGGGCAACGGGGCTCTCGGCCGGTGGCGGCGGGAAGCCCTTTTTTTGTTTATATCTCGGGTGTCGGGTTGATCGGGAGGGAGAGGTATGGCGGCTGGCAGCGTGACGGGGGAAAGCTGGAACCTTGGACTTCTCAACTCCCAGACCGGGGTGACGGCCGGCATCGAAAAGACGGTCCTGAACGCGGCGCTGCTGGCCATCGATGAGATCAATGACCAGGGGGGCGTGTCGGGGCGGCCATTGAGAGCGGTTGTCTACGATCCCAAATCCGACCCCAAGACCTATCGCGCCCTGGCCGAGCGGCTGCTGACCGAAGACCGGGTCCGGATTCTGTGCGGGTGCTACATGTCCAGTACCCGCAAGGCGGTGCTGCCGGTGGTCGAGCGGTATCGCGGCTTGCTGTTCTATCCCACCCTTTATGAAGGTTTCGAATATTCCCCTCATTGTTTCTATACCGGTGCCGCGCCCAATCAGAACAGCATCATCCTGGCCGATCATCTGTTGAAACTCGGAGGGGAGCGTTTCTATTTCATCGGCTCCAACTACGTCTTTCCTTACGAGTCGAACCGCATCATGGCCGACTATCTGCGCCAGCATCGGGCCGTGATTGTCCAAGAGCGCTATCTCGACCTGACGTCCGAGAGCCGGGACTTCGATGCCGTGGTCGCGGATATCGCCAAATACGCACCCGATGTGATCTTCTCGACGGTCGTCGGGGCGCAAACCGCGCTGCTCTATCGGGCTTATCGCCGGGCGGGCCTGGATCCCGGAACCTTGCCCATCGCCAGCCTGACCACCAGCGAAGCCGAAGTGGCGGAGATGGGAACCGAGGCGGCGGAAGGCCACATAACCGCCGCACCGTTCTTCGAAAGCCTGGATACCCCCCGGGCACGGGCCTTCACGGAGCGCTACAAGGCCGCGTACGGGCCGGAGGCGCCGCTGACCGCCGTTGCCGAGGCGGCCTATTTCCAGATCCACGTGATCGCCGAAGCGCTGGCCGTAACAGGGTCGGATCGTTTCGAGGATCTGCATCCGGCGATCCAGGGCCGTCGCTTCGATGCCCCCCAGGGGGAGATCCGCATCGATCCGGAAAACCACCACACTTACCTGTGGCCCAGGGTGGCCCAATTGGACGGCGGAGGACGCTTCCGGATCGTGCGGGACAGTACCCATGCGGTGAAGCCCGATCCCTATCTGGTTTCGCCGGTCGTGGACAGCTGGGAACTGGCGGCAACCGGCGCCCAGGCCAAGTAAGCGGGGGCGGTATTCCATGAAAACTGCGGTCGGGAAAGCCCCGGGGAAAGATCGGGGGAAGGCGCAAGGGCAGGGCGCTGTCCTCAAGGGGATTCGAGAGCTGTTCGTGATGGTCGTGCATCCCGCCGACGGCGAGGGGTCGGCCCTGGCGGAACATCTGCGACGCATCGGTTGCCATGCAGAGGGGCTGTGGCCGCCGCCCGCACGGCTGCCACCCGAAGCCGACATGGTCCTGGTGGCCATGCAGCTGGAGTATCGGGACCAGATCAAAAAGATGCTGTCCGGAATCCGGCCGCCGGGGCCGACGGTGCTGGCCGTCGTCGATTATGAGAATCCGACCATGCTGCAAATGGTGCTCGACAGTGGCGCGTTCGCGGTGATCGGCAAGCCGATTCGCCCCTTCGGCCTGCTGACCAACCTGGTGCTGGCCCGGACCCTGTGGATGCAGCGGGCGGAAGCGGAAGCCCGGGTGAACAAGGCCGAACGTCGGCTGGCCGGGTTGCGCAAGATCGGCAAGGCCAAATCCATCCTTATGGAAACCCGGGGCATCGGCGAGGACGAAGCCTATGCCAGCATCCGCGACCAGGCCATGGCCAAGCGCACGACCATGGAGGAAATCGCCGTGGCGATCATCAATGCGCATCAGCTCTTGAACATGCCTTAGAAAAGTGCTTATGATCGGATCGTGATTAAATCGCTGGCACCCAATGATGCGTGCCGGCTGTGGCGATGAAGCCTCTCGTCCCCTGTGAGCCAGGGGCGTGAGGCTTTTTTGTTTTTTAATGTCCGCGCGGCAGCGTCGCCGCGCCGGACCAGCGGCAGCGAAGCCCGAACCCGCGCATCCCAGGGGATGCGACGGTTCGGGCTTTTTTTTGTGGCCAGATCGCCCCCGGGCGGCAGGCACCCGAAGAGACCAGGACGAGGTCTCCGGGGTCGATAGACAGGAGAACTGACTCAATGTCCCAGTCCCGTCGTTCGTTTCTCAAGCTGACGACCGCCACAGCGGCGGGGATCGTCGCCGCACCGGCCATCATCGGCCGGGCGCCCAAGGCCTTTGCCGCCGACACTATTGATGTGGGCGTGCTGTTTTCCCAAACCGGCGGCCTGTCGATTATCGAAAAGTCGCTGGCCGATGCGACTCTGATGGCGATTGCCGAAATCAATGCCGCCGGCGGCGTGCTTGGCAAGGAAGTCCGGCCGATCGTCGAAGACGGCTCGTCCGATCCCAAGACCTTCAACGAGAAGGCCAGCAAGCTGGTCCTGCGCGACCGGGTGCCTACGGTCTTCGGGTGCTACACCTCCGCCAGCCGCAAGGCGGTGCTGCCGGTCTTCGAGAAGCGGCGAAACCTGCTGTTCTACCCGACCTATTATGAAGGCTACGAATGCTCCAAGAACGTGGTCTACACCGGGTCCACGCCGAACCAGCAGCTGTCCTATTTCATTCCCTGGATCATTGAAAATCTGGGCAAGAAGAAATTCTTCATCGTCGGCTCCAACTACATCTATCCCAAGGAAATGGCCAAGGTCTGCAAGATCCTGATCGAGCAGAACGGCGCCGAATGGGTGGCCGACGAATATCTGGAGCTTGGCCATTCCGAATGGGGGGCGATGGTCAAGAAGATCAAGGATTCCGGCTGCGATGCGGTGCTGTCCAACGTGGTCGGTGATTCCGTGGTCGCCTTCTATCGCGAATTCAAGAACCAGGGCCTGGACCACGCCACTCTGCCGATCTGCGCTTCCGTGACGTCGGAAGTGGAGATCGCCGCCATGGGGGCCGAGTTCGCGGCGGGAAGCTACACCTCGTTCCCCTATTTCCAGGCCATCGACACCCCGGCCAACAAGGCCTTCATCGAGCGCTACCGGGCGTTCGTCAAGGATCCGGCGGCGGTGACCCACCATGCGATGGAGTCCAGCTATTTCCAGGTCTTCCTGTGGAAGCAGGCGGTCGAGGCCGGCGGCGATCCGGGCACGGCATCGGTGCTGGCCAACATCGGCGGCCAGAGCTTCGACGCGCCCAACGGACCGGTGAAGGTGGATCCGGAAAACCTGCACACCTACCTGACGCCGCGCATCGCCCAATGGGGGGCGGACGGCCAGGGCGCGATCGTGTCCCAGCTGGATGCTCCGGTGGAGCCGTTGCCTTATGCCGCCTATGGGGAGTCGGAAGGCAACCTGTTCTGCACCAGCGCCGGTCTCGATACCGGCAAGCTTTGAGGACCCATGCCGGACCCAGGGGGAGGGACGGGCGGAGGTTCGCCTTTCTTCGCCCCCGGGGCCAAGCCGGGAGACCATCCGTGATCGAAACCATATTCATCGGACTCAGTCTCGGGTCCATCCTGCTGCTTGTCGCTCTGGGGCTGAGCATCACCTACGGCGCCATGGGGGTCATCAACATGGCCCATGGCGAGTTGGTGATGGTCGGGGCCTACACGGCGGTGATGGCGGGGCTGTACCTGGGCCTGAACCTTTTCGCCGCCATTCCGCTGGCTTTCGTCGTGACCGGTCTGCTGGGCATGGCCATCGAGAAGGCGGTGGTGCGCCGCCTGTACGGGCGCATGCTCGATACCCTGCTGGCGACCTGGGGGCTGGCGATCCTGCTGCAGCAGGCGGTGCGGCTGGAACTGGGCCTGTCTTTTCTGGACATCCATATCCCTGGCCTCGGCCCCGGACTGCAGAACCTGGATGTCCCGGCCATCCTGCGCGGGACTGCGGATCTGGGCGGTTTCGTCGTTCAACCCTATCGCACCTTCATCATCCTGCTGACTCTGGCGCTGGTGGGCGTGACCTGGTGGCTGATGTATCGCACGTCGCTGGGAACCTGCGTTCGTGCGGTGATGCGGGATCCGGACATGGCGGCGGCCTGCGGCATCGACGTCAAGCGCGTCAACAGTCTGACCTTCGCCTACGGGTCCGGCCTGGCGGGCATTGCCGGCGTGATGATGGCGGGCTTCAAGACGGTGTCGCCGGAAATGGGCACCTCGCTGGTGGTCGACGGATTCCTGGTGGTGGTCATGGGGGGCGTGGGCAGCCTGTTCGGAACCCTGGCGTCCTCTGGCCTGCTGGGACAGATCAACGGCTTCGTCGCCCTGGCCAGCAACGACATCCTGGCTCGGGCGGTGGTCTTCGCGACCGTCATCCTGGTCATTCTCTGGCGGCCCATGGGCCTGTTCAGCTTCAAGGGGCGCTAGACGATGGGCGGGTTTCCTCCTTCCGCGATCGGGCTTACCAAGGCCCGGATAGACTGGGCGGCCTATGGTCTGTTCATTCTGGTGATCATGATCCTGCCGGCCTTCATGGACGTGTTCTGGCTGAATCGGCTGTCCAAGTATCTGGTCTACGGCATGCTGGGAGTCGCGATTTCCCTGTCCTGGGGGTATGCGGGGATCCTCAATCTCGGCCAGGGACTGTTCTTCGGGCTGGGTGCCTATGCCCTGGCCATGTCGCTGAAGCTGGCGTCACCGACCAGTCTGGCCCAGGGCTCCGACACACCGGTTCCCGATTTCATGCTGTGGAACGCCGAACCGGGCGCGCCGACCGACCTGTGCTGCATCAATGCCGGCAGCTGGCTGTGGCTGCCGTTCCAAAACCCCTGGTTCGGGGTGGTGATGGGGATTCTGCTACCGGTGGCAGTCGCCTTGCTGCTGGGCCTGACGGTATTCCGCAAGCGGATTGCCGGGGTCTTCGTCGCTATCATAACCCTGGCCCTGGTCTTGCTGGTTCGCCTGCTGGTCGTCGATGCCCAACCTATCACCAACGGCTTCAACGGCCTGACCGATCTGGGCTGGTTCACGGTGGGCGGGGTCGAATTCGACCCCTACATGACCCGGACCTACTACCTGGTGGCGGTGGCCCTGTCCGTCGTGCTGATCGGTGCGCGCTGGCTGGTCACCACCCGGGCCGGCCTGATCCTTCAAGCCACCAGAGACGACGCCAACCGCGCGCGCTTCCTGGGCTTCGACGTTGCCAGCTACCAGACCTTTTTCTTCGCTGTCTCGGCGGGAATCGCCGGGCTGGCCGGCATGTTCTACGTGATCTCCTCGGAGTTCGCGTCCCCGACATTCATGGACCTGTCGTTCTCCATCACCATGGTGGTCTGGGCTGCGGTCGGCGGACGGTCGAGCCTGCTGGGGGCCTGCATCGGGGCAATCCTGATCAACACCATCGAGGCCACGGTGTCCGAGAGCGAGATGTTCGTCGAGGCCTGGAAGGCCGTGATCGGTCTGATCTTCGTTCTGGTGGTCCTGTACCTGCCGCGTGGACTGGCCGGTCTGGGCGACGACGTCTCGCGTCGCCTGCTCGTCCGGTTCCGCAGGGACGGGGATCTGGCGGAGCCTGCCGCCGGCTCCGGGGAGCGTGCGGAAAAAAGCCTTTCGGTCTGAGACGAGGATACGCCAATGCAAACGGCTTTGACCATCGACGGCCTGTCCGTCGACTTCGGGGGCTTCCGTGCCGTGGACCGCTTTTCCATGACGGTTGGCGACGGCGAGCTGAGGGTTCTGCTGGGGGCCAACGGGGCAGGCAAGACCACCTTGATGGACCTGATCTGCGGCAAGACCCGGTCGACCGAGGGCACGGTCTTTCTGGGGGACCGCGACATCACCAACCGCCCGGAACACGATATCGCCCGGGCAGGGCTGGGGCGCAAGTTCCAGATCCCCAGCGTGTTCCGGGAACTGACCGTGCACCAGAATTTCGAAGTGGCCGGCACCCGCGATCCTCGCGTTCTCGCCAATCTGCGGGGTGCGCGGGACGGGGAAGCCGATCGCCGGCTGGAGGAGATCCTGGATCTGGTGGGTTTGCGCGACCGCCGGCGGGAAAAGGCGGGAGTCCTGTCCCACGGTGAAACCCAGTGGCTGGAGCTGGGACTGCTTCTGGTGATGAACCCGAAAGTGATCCTGCTGGACGAACCAACGGCCGGTATGACCCAGGGGGAGACGCAAAAGACCTCGCAGATTCTCAACGACCTGAAGGGGCGCCATACGCTGCTTGTGGTCGAACACGACATGGCCTTCGTGCGGGCCATCGCCCAGCGCATCACGGTGATGCACCTGGGCAAGTTCCTGGCCGAGGGCACCGTCGCCCAGATCGAGACGGATCCCCGGGTCAAGGACGCCTACCTGGGCAGCGGGGGGATCCACTGATGCTCGACCTTGCCGACATCAACAGCTTCTACGGCCAGAGCCAGGCCCTGCACGGCCTGTCGGCCACCGCGCCCGGGGGGGAGATTCTCGCCGTCCTGGGGCGCAACGGGGTGGGCAAGTCCACCCTGCTGAAGACCATCATGGGCCTGACCACCCGCCATGACGGCCGGATCCACCTAGACGGAACCGATATCACCAGCGCCCCCACCCATCAGCGGGCGCGGGCGGGGATCGGCTACGTGCCCCAGGGGCGCCGGATCATCCCCGATTTCTCGGTGCGCGAAAACATCCTCATGGGGTCTTTCGCGCGGACCTCGGGTGGTGGCCGCGTGCCTGACGTGGTCGAAGAGCTGTTCCCCTACCTGCGTGATAACATGGGCCGGCCGGGAGGTCTGCTTTCCGGCGGGCAGCAGCAGCAGCTGGCGATTGCCCGGGCGCTGGCTTCCGACCCCTCGGTGCTGCTGCTGGACGAACCCACCGAAGGCATTCAGCCCAACATCGTCGAGCAGATCGAGGACACGATCCTGCTCCTCAACAAGCGGTTGGGGCTGACCATCATCCTTGTCGAGCAGAACGTGACCTTCGTCCGTCGGGCGGCCGGGTCCTTCGTGATGCTGGAGAAGGGCGCCGTGGTCGCCCGGGGTCGGTCCGACGCCCTGACCGACGACCTGATCCACCGCCACATGACCGTTTAGGCCGGCGGTTTTCTCTTCTCTCAAAAATGTTGGAGACGTTCACATGATTCATGGAGACATCGTCAGCAGCAACACCACGGTCGGCGTGGCCGTTGTCAATTACAAGGTCCCCCGCCTGCATACCCGTGCCGAGGTGCTGGATAACGCCCGCGCCATCGCCACCATGGTCGACGGCATGAAAGTGGGGCTGCCGGGGCTTGATCTGGTCATCTTCCCCGAATATTCCACCCACGGAATCATGTATGATTCCAAAGAGATGTACGAGACGGCCTCCAGCTGCCCGGGCGAGGAAACGGAGATCTTTGCCGAGGCCTGCCGCCGGAACAAGGTGTGGGGCGTGTTCTCGCTGACCGGCGAGAAACACGAGGACCACCCCAACAAGGCGCCTTACAACACCTTGATCCTGATGAACGATGCCGGCGAGGTGGTGCAGAAGTACCGCAAGATCATGCCCTGGTGTCCGGTGGAAGGGTGGTATCCCGGGGATTGCACCTATGTGTCGGAGGGGCCGAAGGGACTGAAGGTCAGCCTGATCATCTGCGACGACGGCAATTATCCGGAGATCTGGCGGGATTGCGCCATGCGCGGGGCCGAGCTGATCGTCCGGTGTCAGGGCTACATGTATCCGGCGAAGGAACAGCAGATCACCATGGCCAAGGCGATGGCCTGGGCCAACAACTGCTATGTGGCGGTGGCCAACCTGACCGGGTTCGACGGGGTCTACTCGTTCTTCGGTCACTCGACGATCTGCGGTTTCGACGGTCGCACCCTGGGCGAATGCGGAACCGAGGAAATGGGGGTGCAGTTCGCCCAGCTGTCCGTGCCGCTGATCCGTGAATTCCGGCGCACGGCCCAGTCCAGCAACAACCTGTTCAAGCTGGTGCACCGGGGCTACACGGGCACCATCAATTCCGGGGACGGGGACAAGGGCGTCGCCGACTGCCCGTATGAATTCTACAAGAAGTGGGCGACCGACCCCGAGGGAACCCGCGAGATGGTCGAAGCCATGACCCGGCCGACCGTCGGATCGGAGGAATGCCCCATCGAGGGGATTCCCAACGAAAGCACTGTAGGCCACCGCTGACGCCGAGGGGGCTCTCCGAGGCCTCTCGTTGCTATCTGCGGCCGCCTCTCCTGCGGAATACCGTGCGAGAGGCGGCCCTGACCTGCCTGTGTTCCCACCCCACCCCACCCCATCCGCTATCCACCGTTGGAGGCTTGCCCATGCCCTTGTCGTCCTTCCAGATCGGGGAGGAGCCCTATTACCGGCCCGTGGGTCGGGAAGTGCGCTTGTTCGAGGCGGCCCATGCCGCACGCATGCCGGTGATGCTCAAGGGGCCGACCGGTTGCGGCAAGACCCGGTTCGTGGAGTATATGGCCTGGCGCCTAGGTCGGCCGCTGGTGACCGTGGCCTGTCACGAGGACATGACGGCGTCCGATCTGGTGGGGCGCTATCTGCTCGACGCGGACGGTACGGTCTGGCACGACGGCCCGCTGACCCTTGCGGTGCGCCACGGGGCCATCTGCTATCTCGACGAGGTGGTGGAAGCCCGCCAGGACACCACCGTGGTCATTCATCCGCTGACCGACGAACGCCGATGCCTGCCCATCGAAAAGCGCAACGAACTGGTCAGGGCCCATCCCGATTTTCACCTGGTCATCTCCTACAACCCCCACTACCAGAGCGTGGTGAAGGATTTGAAGGAATCCACCAAGCAGCGGTTCGCGGCCATGGAGTTCCATCCCGCCGATGCGGAAGCCGAAGCGGAGATCATCGGCCGTGAAGCCGGGATCGGGCCGGACGTGGCCCGTCTGCTCGTGGATGTTGGCGCGAGGACACGCAACCTGCGCGGCCACGGCCTGGAGGAAGGGGCGTCAACCCGCATGCTGGTGCATGCCGGGCGGCTGATCGGGAACGGCGTTTCCCGGGATGATGCCGTGACCATGGGAATCGTCCTGCCCCTGACCGACGACCTGGACGTCCGCGCGGCGATCTCCGACAGCTTGCGCGCGATCCTTTGACGGAGGCTGGCATGGGTGTTTCCGTGCAGGACCTGCGCGCCCTCGCACCCCGGGGTTCCCTGGGGGATGCCGCCGCCGGGCGGGCCTGGGCGAAGGTCAACCGGGCCGGAGGCCTTCCCGCGACCGAGGCCTGGGCTGGTGAATGCGCAGTGCTCGCCCGCGTACCGGGGGCCTGGCGGGTGATGGCCGCTTTCATCACCGAAAGTGCCGAGACGACTGCTGCCCTGGGGGCCACCGCCGTGACGTCGGCGCGCCAGGCAGTGGAGGCCTTGCTGCGGGCCGGAGAGAACAGGGGGGCGTCGGTGCTGACGGCCTGTCTGCCGGACCTGCGGCGTCTGCTTCGCGATGCCGCGGCTTTTGCCGAGGTGCTGGACCCGTTGGCGGCCTTTGTCCCGGACGCACCGGAGGCCGCAAGCAGCCTGGTCGGAAGCTTGCCGAAGGTGCTTCCCGTTCTGGGGGCAGAGGGCTTCGTCCCCTGGCTGACCGAAGGCCGGCGTATGTTCGAGCGGGATCCCCGGGGGCTCGCCGCCTATATGGCCTTGTCCGATCCCCGGGCAGAGCGCGCCATGATCCGGCTTGCGGGGGGAGACCGGCAGCGGGAGATCCACCGCGCCGGCCTGTTCGCCCAGTCCCTGTGGGGGCACGCGCCGGCTGTGCGGTCCCTGGGGGTGCGGTCGGGGCGGGTTCGGGCATCCCTCGACGGCGACCTGCTGCACCTGCCGGCCCTGGTATCCGGCATCCCCCGGGAGCATCGAAGGGATCTGTGGACTGCGGTCTTTGCCCATGCGACGGCCCATCAGCGGTTCTCGCCATCGGAACGCTTCGCCGTCGGACGGCTGAAGCCCCGGCAAGTGGCCGTTGCTTCGGTGATCGAGGATGCGCGGGTCGAAGCGCTGGCGCTGCGGGACTTTCCGGGCCTGCGGTCCTTCTGGCTGCCGTTCCATCAAGTCGACCCGGTGGGGCCGCCGTCGGCAGAAAAGCTGCTGGCCCGGCTTGCCCGCGCTCTGATCGACCCGGGATACCGGGACGCGGATTCCTGGGTGGGCAAGGGCGTCGCCCTGTTCAGAGAGGCCGACCTCGCCGACGTCGGAATGGCGCCGCACCTGGGAGCGATGCTGGGGAATGACCTGGGGCAGATGCGGCTGGCCTTCAATCCCAAGGCTTACGTTGTCGAACCGGCGTATCGCGACGATAGCCTGGGTCTTTGGCGATGGGATACGGAAAACCAGCCGCCCGACGAGGAACCGGATACCGCTATGGAGTCCGTCCGCCCTGTTGACGGGAAGGCGCCTGATGGCGTCGACGGCGGTTCGGCCACGCCACCGCCTGCGGAAACCGAGGTCTCCGCCGTCGCCACAGCGCCGCCTGAAGGGGCGGTGGAGGCGGGGGCTTGGCAAGTATTCTCCTACCCGGAGTGGGACTATCTGATCGAACGGGACCGGCCGGATTGGGTCACCTTGCGGGAACAGGTGGCACCGCCCGGAGATGCCCGGGTCTTTCGTCGACTTATTGAAGGGGACACGGCCCTGCGGGAGACCCTGGCCGGCACGATGCGGGCGGCGACCGTCGGTCGGGTCACGCGGATCCGTCGCCAGCGGGAGGGTGAGGCGCTGGACATGGACGCCGCCATCAACGCGGCCATCGACCTTCGCCGGGGACAGGCACCGGAGCCCGACATCTTCCAGTCCCGGAGCGTGGTGCACAGGGATCTGGCGATCCAGCTTCTGCTGGACCTTTCCCAGTCGACGGTCGACCGCCTGCCCGGGGGAGGTCCCAGGGTCCACGAAGTCATCCGCGCCGCAGCGTCCGTTCTGGCCATGGCGATGGAGGCCGTGGGGGACGCCTGCGCCATCGATGCCTTTCAAAGCAATGGCCGGAGCCGGGTGGACTACTATGTGTGCAAGAGCTTGGCGGAGCCGATGGGCACGACCGTCCAGGATCGCCTCGCAGGGCCGAGGAGCCAGCTGTCCACCCGCATGGGGCCGGCCCTGCGGCATGCGGGGGTACGGTTGGGGAAGGCCAGGGCCTATCGCCGCCTGCTTCTGCTGATCACCGACGGAGAGCCTTCGGACATTGACATGGCCGACGAGCGGTATCTGATCGAGGACGCGCGCCGGGCGGTCCGGCTGCTTGGCGGGCAGGGGATTTCCGCCCTTGCCGTGGGGGTGCGGCAGGGCGCTTCCTCCCCCGCTTTGGGGCGGATATTCGGCGCGCGAGGCATTACAGCGGTCGACGATCTGTCGCAGTTGCCTGATCGTCTTCTTGGCCTTTATCGGCGGCTGAGGGCTTAAACCCCCATCAGACTGCCGCCGCGTCGAGCAGGGCCGGCAGGGACGGAGCGATGCGCGCGCCATGACCTTCGGCTTCGGCCATGGCCGTGACGGCTTCCAGGATCGCATCGTGTGGCTGGTGGGCCGCCCAATGCAGCGGACCGCCTGTCAGGGCGGGAAAGCCGTAGCCGTGCACCATCACCAGGTCGATATCGGCCGCACGGCCGGCGATGCCGTCTTCCAGCACCAGGGCGGCTTCGTTGACCATGGCCGCCAGCAGGCGGTTGCGGATGGCGTCATCGCTCAAGGGGACCTGAGGGCGTGCCTTCTCCCGCACCGCTTCCTCGATCAGGGCGCGGACTTCGTGGTCCGGGATGCCCTTGGGATCGCTGGTATAGTCGTACCAGCCCTTGCCTGTCTTGCGGCCGAAGCGGCCCCGTTCGCACAGGCGGTCTGGGATGTCCACATAGCGGGTCCTGGGGTCGCGGGTCGGGGCAAGGCGCTTGCGGGTGGCCCAGGCGATGTCCAGCCCGGCCAGATCGAACACGGCGAAGGGACCCATGGCCATGCCGAAGGCGCGCATGGCGCGGTCCACGTCGTTCGGCTGGCAGCCTTCTTCCAGCAGGAATTCGCAATGGCGGCGATAGGCGCTGAAAATGCGGTTGCCGATGAAGCCTTCACCCACGCCGGCGATCAAAGGGATCTTGCCGAGCCGCCTGCACAGGGCGACCAGGCTGGCCACGGCATCGGGGGTGGTGCGCGCGGCCCGGATCACCTCGACCAGCCGCATGACATGGGCGGGGTTGAAGAAATGCAGGCCAGCCACCCGCTCCGGCCGGGCGGTTGCGGCGGCGATCCGGTCAATGTCCAGGTAAGACGTGTTGGTGGCGAGGATGGCGTCCGGGCGGACAAGGGCGTCCAGACGCGTGAACAGGGTGGTCTTGGCGCCCATGTCCTCCAGGATCGCCTCGACGATCAGATCGCAGTCGGCCATGGCCTCCAGGGGGCCGCCATGGATCCGTGCGGTCAGGGCACCGGCGGCGGGGATCCTGCCCCGGACGGCGAGATCGTGGGCGGTCTGCGACAGGGCCTCGATCCCGGCGGCGAGGGCGTCCTCGTCCCGCTCGGCGAGGCGGACGGTCAGGCCGGCCCCGGCCAGGGCAAGGGCGATGCCTTGTCCCATGCGGCCTGCCCCGACCACGCCGACGGTTTCCAGGGGCTGCCTGCGGCCCTCGGCGGGGCCTTTCAGGGCGGCCCGTTCGGCCAGGAACAGGTGGCGCAGCGCCTTGCACTGGGGGCCCTTGCGCAGGCGCAGGGAGCGTTCCCGCTCGGCTGCCAGACCGGCGTCCGGGGGCTGGGTGCCGGCGTCCCTGATGGCGGCGATGGCCTCTGCGACCGCATCCTTGCCCCTGGCGCGGCGCAGGGCTTCCTGTTCCGCACCAGCCACCGCTTCGGGGGAGTCCGGGGGAACGGGCAGGGCCGTCAGCACCCGCTTGGCGCCGGCTAAGCGCCTCAGATAGGCCACGGCGCCGTCGATCAGGTCTTCGCCGGCGACGGCATCGACCAGACCGGATGACAAGGCCTCGGCCGCTCCCAGCCGGCGGCCGGAGGTGATCAGGTCGATGGCGCGGGCCTGGCCGGTCAGGCGGGGCACCCGCTGGGTGCCGCCGGCGCCGGGAATCAGGCCCAGGGAGACCTCGGGCAGGCCGATAACGGCGCCGGGGGCGGCGACGCGGGCGTCGCAGCCCAGGGCCAGCTCGAAGCCGCCACCCAGGGCCGTGCCCTCGATGGCCGCCACCACCGGCTTGGGGAAGGCTTCCAGGGCGGCGATGATGTCGGGCAGATGCGGCGGCCGGGGTGGTGCGTCGAACTCGCGGATGTCCGATCCGGCGACGAAGTTGCCGTTGGCCCCGCGCAGCACGATGCCCAGCAGGTCAGGGGTATCGCGCAGCCCGGCGATGGCCCGGGCAAGGTCCGCCCGCATGGCCTGGGAACCGATGTTGAGGGGCGGGTAGTCCAGGGTGATCAGGGTGAAGATCGTTTCGGGACCGGCGGCGCGGGTTTCCACGTGGACGGTGCCGGAGCGGGGGGCCTGGGGCATCGGCGTTCCTTTCGGCAACAGGCTGGCGCGGCCGCCCGGCGGGTCGCCGGGCGGTGCGGTGTGTCGGGGAGCAGGGGCGGTAAGACGGGCGGAAGGGCGCGTGCGGGATCAGCCGGGCAGACCGAGGACGGCCTTGGAGATCATGTTGCGCATGACCTCGCTGGAGCCGCCGAAGATGGTCGACGGCCGGGCCATTAGATAGGTGCCCAGCGCGCACAGCCGGGGATCCCCGTCCAGGGGCTCTTCCAGCCCGGCGGCTTCTCCGGCCAGCTCCATCATGCGGTCGGAAATGCGCTGGAACAGCTCGCTTTGATAGAGCTTCAGCACCGCAACGTCGGCCCCGATGGGGTCTCCCCGGCGCAGCTTGTGCATGTAGGTCTCGAACAGGGCTGTCAGGGCGTCCAGATCCATGCGCAGGCGCACGTACTGGTCCCGCACCACCGGGTCATCCCAGACCCCCATGCGCTCGGCCAGCAGGCGCAGGCGGTTCAGGGCACTGGCGGACAGGCGGGGGGCGCCGATGAACACGCGCTCGTGGCCCAGCAGGGCTTTGGCCATGGTCCAGCCGCCGTTGACCTCGCCGACCAGATGGTCGCGGGGCACGCGCACGTCGTCGAAGAAGACCTCGCAGAATTCGTCGTGCCGCTCCAGGTTCAGGATCGGCCGCACGGTGACCCCCGGCGCGTCCATCGGCACCAGCAGGAAGCTGATCCCCGCCTGCTTTTTCACCGTCTTGTCGGTGCGGGCGAGAATGAAGATCCAGTTGGCGTCGTTGCCCAGGGTGGTCCAGGTCTTCTGGCCGTTGATCACCCAGTGGTCCTCGTCCAGCACCGCTTCGGTGCGCACGGCGGCGAGGTCGGAGCCGGCGTTGGGTTCGCTGTACCCCTGCGCCCACACATGCTCGCCCGACAGGATGCGGGGCAGGAACCAGGCCTTCTGCGCCTCTGTCCCGAACTTGATCAGCAGGGGACCGAGCATGACGGTGCCGATGTCGTTGATCCGGGCGCAGCCGTGGCGCTCGAACTCCTCGACCATGATCAGCTGCTTGGCCGGCTCCAGCGCCATGCCGCCGTGGGCACGCGGCCAGCCGGGACACAGCCAGCCTTTGCGCGACAGGGTCAGGTACCAGGCCTTGTTCTGCGCCCAGTGGACGCGTTTCTGGGCGAAGCGGGGGCACTCGGCAGGATAGTGTTCGGTGACGAATGCGCGAACCTCAGCCCGGAAAGCCTCGTCGGACAGGGCGTTGTAATCGGGCGCGTCCTGAACGGGCGCGGGAGCGGTCAGGGTGGTCATGGGGCGGGATTCCGGATGCAGGGGGATCAGGCAGCAGCGCATTCGGGCAGCAGCCCGGCATAGCGGGCGCGGTGCACGGTGGCGGAGCCGAGAAGATTGCCGGTGGCCAGGACCTTGCTGATGAACAGGCCGATGTCGGACTCGTCGGTGTAGCCGATGGCGCCGTGCATCTGGATCGCCTCGCGGGCCACCAGGAAGGCGGTTTCCGTCGCCCGGCACTTGGCCTGGGAGACGAGTCCGGCCCGCTGGTCGGCCGAGGCTCCGGCGTCGATGCCGGCCGCAGCGGCGGAGACCAGGGCGCCGGTCAGGTCCAGCTGGATGCGCATGTCCACCGCCCGGTGCTGCAAGGCCTGGAAGCTGCCGATGGCGCTGCCGAACTGCTTGCGGATGCACAGGTAGTCCAGGGTGATGGCAAAGGCCTGCCGCGCCAGGCCGTGCAGATAGGCGGCCTGGGCCAGGATCGCTTCGTCCAGCGCGGCGGCCATGGTCGCGGCCATGTCTGCCGACGGAACCAGATGCGCTTCCACGCCGTCCAGGCGCAGGGTGCCCAGGTGTCCGCCGTCCTGGATGGCGTCCAGGGTGAGGGACAGGCCGTCGGCGGTCAGGTCGACCAGGGCCACGCCTCCGGCCAGGGGGACGGCGAAGGTGTCAGCCCCGGCGGCGGCCTGCACGAAGCCCAGGGTGCCGTGCAGCCGTCCATCGGTCAGGGTCACCGTCTCTCCCCAGGCCAGGCTGTTGGCCCGGGCCTGCCACGCCGGCAGGACCACCCGGGTGCCGCCGGCCACGTCTTCCGGCAGGGCGGGTCCCAGCAGGCGGCAGGCCATCGCCGCGCCGATCAGCGGTTCTGGCACCAGGCCGCTGCCCAGGACTTCGGCCAGGGCGCAGTATTCCCGCATGCCCAGGCCCAGGCCGCCGGCGTCTTCCGGCAGGCGCAGGATCAGCCAGCCCATCCCGGCCATGGTGCCCAGCACCGCCTGGTCGAAACCGGTATCGGTGAACCGCAGCGCGCGGACTCGGGGAAGGTCGAGGTCGGCGGGTACCACCGCACGGGCGCTGTCGGTGATCATGCGGATGTTTTCCGCGATTTCGTCTTCATTGGACATGGTGTTTCCCCGTAAAGTTCGTTAGGTCATATTAATGGCTTTTATGGGCGTGTCAACGGGCTCTCCCGGAAGAGAGGGCTGCGGCGAGGCCGGTGAAAATGGAGCCTCGACAGGAAAGATATAAAGAGCTAGTTTTATGACCTATACGGCGGCGGGCGCGGACGTTGCCCCTGCGCTGCCGCCGGGAACCGCCGCGTTATTCGTTGCGTGATTCATCACGGGGCAACCCATCGGGAACAGGAAACTCCATGTCGATAAAAGTGGAAAAGAACAACAAGGTCGCCCGCGTCACCATAGACCGGCCGCCGGTCAATGCGCTGACCCTGGATTTGTATGGAGAGATCGGGGCGGTATTCAGAGACGCCAAAACCTGGACCGACGTCAACTGCATCATCTTCACCGGATCGGGGGAGCGCGCTTTCTGCGCCGGCCTGGATCTGAAGGAGTTCCTGGCCGCGAGCGTGGAGGATGACCCGAAGCGGGCGGCGATCATCCGCGCCACCTTCAGCGCCGTGCGGAACGCTGCCGTGCCGGTGATCGCGGCGGTCAACGGCCCGGCCCTGGGGGCCGGCTGCGTACTCGCCTCCCTTTGTGATCTGCGCATCGCCGCCGACCATGCCACCTTCGGCCTGCCGGAGATCAACGTGGGCCGATGCGGGGGCGGCGCCCACCTGGGGCGCCTGGTGCCGCAGGGGATCCTGCGCCGCATGTTCTTCACCGGCCAGCCCATCGGAGCGGCCGAAGCTTATCGTGTCGGCCTGATCAACGAGGTGGTGCCCGGCGCTCAACTGATGGAAGCCGCCCAGGCGCTGGCCGATGTCATCGCGCAGAAGGCGCCGCTGGGCCTGCGGCTGGGCAAGGAATCTCTGAACGAGGCGGAATACCTGCCGGTCGACGAGGGTTACGCACTGGAACAGCAGTACAGTACGCGCCTGATGATGACCGAGGACGCCCGCGAGGCGACCCGGGCGGTGGTCGAGAAACGGGCGCCGGTGTTCCAGGGGCGATAGGGAGCCCGCGCCGAAGGGCGCATGACTGCAATGAAAAACAATTCGGAACGTCGAGATGAAACTGGAGAGTGAGATGACCCTGGGAGGGCGACCTGACGGACAGCGGAACCGGCTGGGCCGCTTTGCGCCCCTGCTGCGCGATCCCCGGACGCCGCTGGTCATTGGCTTGGTGGTGGTACTGGCGGTGCTGGTGCTGCCGCCGATCCTGATCCTGGCGCGGGCGTCGGTGTCGGAGGTCGGGCCGGGCGGGGAGTTCCTCGGCCTGACGGCCGCCCACTTCGTCAATCTGCTGGAAGACCAGCGGATGATGGTCAGCCTGATGAACAGCCTGATCTTTGCCGCCGGCAGCGCGCTGGTGTCGTTCCTGGTCGGCGGGGTCCTGGCCTGGCTGGTGGAGCGGACCAACGCGCCGCTGAAGCTGTTTGCCTATGTCACCGCCATTGTCTCCATGGGAACACCCTACATCCTGTATGTGATCGCCTGGCTGTTCCTGCTGGGGCGGGTGGGACCGTTCAACGATCTCTACCGCCTGGTGACCGGGTCGGACGGAGTGCTGTTCAACGTCAACTCCATGCTGGGGATGGTGCTGATCGAAGGGTTCCTGTGGTCGCCGCTGGTGTTCCTGATGCTGTCGGCCACCTTCCGGGCGGCCAATGCGGATATGGAAGAAGCCGCGCGGATGAGCGGGGCGACCATCTGGCAGACCATCACCCGGGTGACCATTCCGCTGGCCCTGCCGTCGGTGGTGGCGCTGGGGCTGTTCGTGTTCATCCGCGCCATCGAGGCCTTCGAAGTCCCCCTGCTGGTGGGCATGCCCGGCGGCCTGGACGTGCTGACCACCGACGTCTACGAAAGCACCCAGAAGATGCCGCCGGACCTGGGCCATTCCTCGGCCTTCGCCATGGTACTGCTGGTTCTGATCGCCATCCTGTTCACCTTCTACGGCCGGCTGGCGAAGAACGCCGACCGCTATCAAAGCATCACCGGCAAGGGCTTCCGCCCCCGCGCCTTCGACCTGGGCGGCCTGCGCTACGCGGCGGGAGGCTTCATCCTGTTCGTTTTCCTGGTGGTGCTGGCCCTGCCGATCCTGGCGCTGATCTGGCTGTCGCTGCTGCCCTATATGAGCGGGATCGCCATGCGCATGGTGCCCTTCCTGACCCTGGACAACTACCGGGCCGTTCTAGGGGATTCCTATAACCTGACCATGGCGCTGAACACCATCACCGTCTCGGCCGGTGCGGCCACCATGGTGATCCTGCTGACCGCCGGAGCCGGCTGGGTGGCGGCGCGGCGGGGGCCGGGTGCCTGGCTGCTCGATCAGCTGGCGACGATCCCGCTTATCTTCCCGGGCATCGTCATGGGGGTGGCGGTGATGCAGATCTATCTGCGCCTGCCCATTCCCGTCTACGGCACCTTGTGGGCCATCGTCATCGCCTATGTGATCCGCTACATGCCCTATGGCATGCGCTACTCCTACTCCGGCGTCCTGCAGATCCACCGCGAGCTGGAGGAAGCCGCCGAGGTTTCCGGCGCCTCCCTGTGGTCGACCCTGCGGCGGGTGATCACGCCGCTGCTGTCGCCGGCCCTGATCTCCGCCTGGATCTTCGTCTTCCTGATCTGTTCCAAGGAACTGGCGGTGGCTGTGCTGCTGGCCGGCCCGGATTCCCAGGTGATCGCCGCCGCCATGCTCGACCTCTGGGTCAACGGGCAGGGGGGGGAGCTGGCAGCCTTCGGCCTGCTGTGGACGGTGGTCATGACCATCCTGGCGATCGGCTTCTTCCTGCTTGCCCGCAGCAAGGGGACGGAGGCCTTCCGCTGACGATTTTGGGGGCGCTGTGCTGATGTCCACGCGGCGCCTCTGATGCCGGGCCGGGGGGGACCTCTCCTCCTCCCCGGTCTCTTCCCCTTCCCCGTGGCGTTCCTCCCTTCGCCACGGGGACTTTTTCCCGGGACCTGTGGCGGCCGGGGCGGGAAGAAGCGGAGGCCTGCTATGCGTGTGCTTGTGGGGACTATCCATTCCCTGGTGCTCAAGGTCTTTGACAAAGTCATTAGGTTAGACTATGGGCTAATATCCCTGGCGAGACCGGTCAGGCCGCCGCGTTTTTTGATGTAAAGAGACCCCGTTCCGACCATGACTGGCACCCAGAAGAAATCCGTCGACTTCAGCCGAAGCGCCGTTTCGCGCTACATCCAGCTTGCGACCCTGTTCCGGCGCCGCATTGAATCGGGGCTCTGGCCGCTGGGCAGCCAGATCCCGACGGTGGAGGATCTCGCGGCGGAATGCGGGGTGGCCCGGGCGACTATCCGGCAGGCGCTGGACATCCTGGAGCAGGAACACCTGATCGAGCGCTATCGTGCGAAGGGGACCTTCGTCCGCCGGCGGCCGCAGGAGGAGCTGTGGTGCACGGTGGCCACGGACTGGACGGGCCTGCTGCGCCCCAGCCTGTCCGCCCGTATCGAGATCCTGTCCGACGAGCCGGATGTGCCCCTGGAGCGGGTGGCCTATCAGATCGGCGAGTTGGCCCCGGCCTATCGCCACCTTCACCGCCGCCATTGGCGTCATGATGCGCCGTTCCTGCTGACCGACGTCTATATCGACGAGCGCCTGAGGGACCGCCTGACCGACGAGGATCTGCGGACCAAGACCGCGCTGCAACTGGTCGCCGATATCGACGGGCTGGAGATCGCAGAGGCGCGGCAGACCCTGACCATCGGCACGGCGGATATGGAAACGGCGGAGTCCCTGTCCATGCCTCTGAACGCCCCGGTGGCTTTCGTCCATCGCCGGGCGGTGGATTCGACCGGCGTGGCGGTGCTGATCGCCGAGGGGATCTATCGCGGCGACGTGGTGCGCTTCGATATCAAGTTGCGCTGACCGCACGCCGGTCAGGAAACCGAAAACGGCCCGGGTCCCCAAGGGGGGTACCGGGCCGTTTCCTCGTTGGCAGGCGGGGTCAGCGGGGCAGGGTATCAGCCCAGTCGGCGATGGCGTCGGCCACCTTTTCCGGATGTTCGGCGGGCAGCGCGTGGCTGGCGTCGGGGATCACCACCACCGTCACCCGGTCTCCGAACTCCTCTTTCAGCTCCTGGCGGGATTCAGCGGGGCGGAAGGGGTCGCTGCCGGCCTGAAGATCAAGGATCGGTGCCGTGCCGCCGGCCCACCAGTCGGCCTTTTCGGTGATCTTGCGGGCGGCGCGCTGGCTTCTGGTCACCTCCGGATGCCAGCCTTCCAGCCAGGGCCGGGGGTCGGAACCTTCGGCGAAGAAGGCTTTGCGCAGGCCCTCCAGGCGCTGCTCTTCGGTGGAGGCGGGATCGTTGATCATGGTGATGGCCGCGCTCAACTCCTTCGGCCACTTGCGCGCGCCCCCGGCGACCAGCACGACGCCCCGGGTCAGCTCGGGGTGGTCGCTGGCGATGGTACGGGCGATCCAGTTGCCGTAGGCATGGCCTGCGACGATGGCCGGTCCGCCTCCTTCCGCCCGGATCACCGCCGCGAAGTCATTGCCGAAGTCGTGGAAGGTGACGTCGGCCATCGGCCCGCTGCTGCCCTCCACCCCCCGGGGTTCGGGACGCAGGACCTTGTAGCCCCGTTCCGCCAGCCGCGCGGCGAGAGGGGCGAATTCGGCGGTGCCCCGTCCGGTGGAGGCGATGAACAATATCAGCGGTCCGTCTCCGTCCACATGGTAGCTGATGGTGGCGGCACCATTGTGCGCCGTCTTGAGCATGGTATCCGCATTGGCGCTGGTCCCGCCGAGGGTGGCCAGCAGGCAGAAACCGGTCAGGGACGCGGCTAGGCCGAAGGCCGGGCTGCGCCGCTTTTGGGGCTGAGGAAACATGGCGTTCTCCCTGGTGTCTGTTGGAATTTTCGTTGTGAGCGACACGTAAAAACCATTAACATGGTTTTTTGACTCTTAAAAGCCATTGTCGGTGAGATTGGTCGAAAAAATTCCTATAACAACCTGATATATATTTAAGGTCAATAAACTGGTTTTTAGACTGTTTTTTCCCGAGCGTCCTGGTATGCTTTCGCTCCTGGTGCGCCGGCTGTCCGATGCCGGCCCTTTTGCAAGATGCCGGATATCCTGCCCATGCCCCCATTCCCCGTTGCCGATAATCGTTCTTCAGATCGCTTCTGCCACCGCCCCCGGATCCAGGTGCTCTGTCCCTTGCCGGAGGATCTGCGCCGGGCGCTGGCGGAGGCCTATGACCTGCGGGAGGGCACCGGGGAGCCGATTTCCGGCGTGACGGCGGCGGTGACCACCAGCATGGGCGGGGCGGATCGGGCGGCCCTGGATCGGCTGCCCGACCTGCGGCTGCTGGCCTGCCAGGGCGCCGGGCTGGACCGGATCGACGGCGAGGAATTGGCCCGCCGGGGGATCAAGCTGGTGCACACGCCCGATGCGGTTACCGAGGACACCGCCGACATGGCCGTGGCGCTGGTCTACGCCGTGCTGCGCGGGGTGGTCCGGGCCGATGCCTTCGTCCGGGCGGGCATGTGGGAGCGGCAGCGCATCGCGCCGTCGCGCCGGGTGGCGGGACGCTGGGCCGGCGTCGTCGGCCTGGGGCGCATCGGGCGCCGCATCGCCGACCGCCTGGCCGGTGCCGGGCTGCGGGTGGCTTATACCGGCCCGCGCCCCAAGGACGGCTGCCCCTATCCCTATCACCCGACGGCCCGTGCCCTGGCCGAGGCGGTCGATATCCTGGTGCTGTCCTGCCCCGGCGGACCGGAAACCCGCCATCTGGTGGATGCCGCAGTCCTTGAGCGCCTGGGGCCGGAGGGGGTGCTGATCAACGTCTCCCGGGGCTCCGTGGTGGATGAGGAGGCGCTGATCCAGGCCTTGACCAGCGGCGGCATCGCCGGGGCGGGGCTCGACGTGTTCGAAGATGAACCCGCCATCGATCCCCGATTCAAGAGCCTGCCGACGGCCGTGCTGCAGCCCCATGCGGCGGCAGTCACGGTGGAAGCGCGGGCAGACATGATCGCCACCCTGCGGGCCGCCCTGGCCGCCTTCTTCGCGAACGGCGAGGGGGAGGCCGGGACAGCGCCGGCAGCCATACAGGAGAACAGCCCCCGATGACATCGCAGAGAGAAACCGCTGCCCCCGGCGGCACGGGCACCTTGACCCATGGGGCGCAGGTCCTGCGCTACCGGCTGGATGGGGACGACGCGGATGCGCCGTGGCTGGTGTTCAGCAATTCCCTGCTGACCGATCTGACGGTCTGGGATGACCAGATGGCGGCCCTGGCGGCTTCGTACCGCATCCTTCGCTATGACCAGCGGGGGCATGGGGGCAGCGCGGTTCCTGCGGCGCCGGCCTCGTTCGACCAGCTGGGCGGGGATGTCCTGGCCCTGCTCGATCACCTGGGGATCGGGCGCTGCACCTTCGTCGGCCTGTCCATGGGCGTGCCCACCGCCCTGTGGCTGGCGCGTTACCATCCGCAGCGGATCGCCCGGCTGGTTCTGGTGGATGGCCAGGCGCAAACGGCCGACAGCGGCGCCGCGGCGTGGGAGGAGCGGATCGCCTTCGCCCGGGACAAAGGCATGGAGGCCTTGGCCGAGGCGACGCTGGGCCGGTGGTTTGCCCCCGCCTTCATGGCCGGGCCGGGCGGGGCGCGGATGTGGCAGATGGTCACCGCCACCCCCCTGGGAGGCTTCGTGGCCTGTGCCCGGGCGCTCCAGTCCTATGCCTTTGCCGATGTGCTGCCGGGAATCGCCGTGCCGGCCCTGCTGGTCGCCGGCGCCCGGGACGGCGCCATGCCCCGGACCATGGCGGCCATGAGCGAGATCATCCCCGGCGCCGTCATGCGCGAGATCCCCGATGCCGGCCACATTCCGCCGGTGGAGCAGGCGGAGGCTTTCACAGCCATCCTTCTGTCCTTCCTCGCGGAAACCGACGAAAAAATCAAAAGTACGGATTATTGACTTTTATGGGCGTCGAGGGTACCAATGGGGGAGAGGGGCGGTTCCGCCGGCTCTCTTCCTCTCCCGGGGGACCCCCCGGGGTCCCGGTCCCCGTCAGGAGCGCGAGAAACCCGTGAAGCTGCACTGGTCCCCCCGATCCCCGTTCGTCCGCAAGGTGATGATCACCCTGCACGAAAGGGGTCTTCTTGAGTGCGTCACCTGTGTCCGGTCGGTGGTGATCTACTCCGCGCCGCCGAACCCGGAGGTTCTGAGGGACAACCCGCTGGGCAAGATCCCGACGCTGATTACCGACGACGGGCAGGTGCTGTTCGATTCCAGCGTGATCTGCGCCTACCTGGATGGCCTGGACGGCGCACCAGTGCTGGTTCCGGCCGATCCTCAGGCCCGCATCCGCCAGCTGCGCTGGGAAGCTCTGGGGGATGGTCTGACCGAGCTGCTGCTGATGTGGCGGATCGAGCGGCGCCGTCCCGACGGTCCCTATGACGTGCATCTGGCGTCCTTCGAGGCCAAGGTGCGCCGCTGTTTCGCGGTGCTGGAGGACGAGGCGCCCGCCCTGGCCGAGGTGCCCTTCGGCATCGGCCAGATCGCTGTGATCTGCGCCCTGGGCCAGCTGGAGTTCCGCTATCAGGGCTGCGGGTGGGAACTGGCCTTTCCCGGGCTGGCGGCCTGGTACGGCCTGCTGCGGGACCGGCCGTCCGTGGCCGCGACCGAGGTCGAAGATGACTCCGCCGACGATCCCGCCCTGTCCCTATCCCCCTTCGTGTTCTGAGGTGTCCTGACCATGGCCGGCCCCCTGTCCCATATCCGCGTTCTCGATCTCAGCCGCATCATGGCCGGCCCCTGGTCGGGCCAGATTCTGGCCGACCTGGGGGCGGATGTTATCAAGGTGGAGCGTGCTGGCGTCGGCGATGATACCCGGCGCTGGGGACCGCCGACACTGAAGGACGCCGAGGGCAAGGATACGGGAGAGGCGGGCTATTACCTGTCCGTGAACCGCGGCAAGCGGTCCGTGGAAGTCGACCTGTCCACCGCCGAGGGACAGGCGACGGTGAAGGCCCTGGCCCGGCGGTCCGATATCCTGCTGGAGAACTACAAGGTGGGCACCCTGGCCCGCTACGGCCTGGGCTACGAAGACCTGAAGGCGGTCAATCCCGGGCTGATCTACTGTTCCATCACCGGCTTCGGTCTGACCGGTCCGAAGCGTGCCCAGGTGGCCTATGACTTCATGATCCAGGCCATGGGCGGGCTGATGAGCGTGACCGGGGAGCGCGACGGCGTTCCCGGCGGCGGTCCGCAGAAGGTGGGGGTGCCCATCGTCGACATCATGACCGGCATGTATGCCACCGTCGCCGTGCTGGCCGCCCTGGCGCGGCGGGCCGAAACGGGGCAGGGGGAGCAGGTGGATATCGGCATGCTCGACGTATCCGTGGCCATGCTCGCCAATCAGGCCATGAACCATCTGGTCTCGGGCGAGACGCCGACGCGCAAGGGCAACAAGCATCCCAACATTCAGCCCCAGGACGTCTTCGCCGTCGCCGACGGCCATATCGTCGTTGCCGTGGGCAATGACGAGCAGTTCCGCCGCTTCGCCGAGGCCCTTGGCCGGCCTGAATGGGCGCACGATCCTCGCTATGCCACCAACCTGGAGCGGGTGCGCAACCTCGACAGCCTGCATCCGATGATCGGCGAGATCCTGCGCGGCGCCCCGCTGGCCCATTGGCTGGAGGTCCTGGGCAGCCGGGACGTGCCCTGCGGCCCAATCAATACGGTACCGATGGTGTTCGAGGACCCCCAGGTGCGCCACCGCGAGATGCTGCGCCATCTGTCCCACCCCCTTGCGGGAACCGTGCCGCAGGTGGTCAGCCCCATGCGTTTTACGAACGCCCCCCTCGTGTTCGACCGCGCGCCGCCCCTGCTGGGCCAGCATACGGCGGACGTGCTTGCGGAACTGGATCTGGCCGAGCCGGCCGGGTCGTGATGCCGCCGGTTCCTGCCGTGCCCCCGGCCGGCCGTGTGGACCCGGGGACGGCGGACGGCGCAATAAGGAAAAAGGAAATTCCCAGAATGGCTCGTATCGAGTTGCCTGCCCCAGAGTCCATGTCTCCCGCCCAGCGCGCCGTGCTGGATACCGTGCTGCGGGGGCCGCGCGGGGCCTTGATCGGTCCCCTTCGGGCGGCGATCCACAATCCGGACCTGGCCGACCGCTGGCAGCAGCTGGGTGAGTTGCTGCGCTTCCATACCACGCTACCCGCACGGCTGAGCGAGCTGGCTATCCTGGTGACGGCCCGGCGCTGGAACAGTGAACTTGAGTGGGTGATACACGAGGAAGCGGCCCGGGTCGCCGGCCTGC
Organism: Rhodospirillaceae bacterium Z3-40; assembly: GCA_046233135.1. Taxonomy (GTDB): domain Bacteria; phylum Pseudomonadota; class Alphaproteobacteria; order Rhodospirillales; family Rhodospirillaceae; genus JBJXHN01. Next base: position 44,747 of record JBJXHN010000012.1, read on the forward strand.
CCCAGGGCGTGATGGATGCCATTCACGCCGGCCGGGCGCCCTGGCTGGAGGATCCGGAAGAGGCGGCCATCTATGCCTACGCCCGCGATCTGCTGGTGACCGGCCAGGTCGAGGATGAAACCTATGGCCGGGTGCTGGAGCGTTGGCAGGAACGGGGGGTGGTCGAACTGACGGCGCTGATCGGCTACTACTCCATGGTTGCCATGACCCTGAACGCCCACCACATCCCTTTGCCCGACGGCAAGGGACCCCGGCTGTTCCCGGATGGCATTCCCCCCGGCCTCGGACTGACGGAAATCCCGGCCCTGGCGGCCGAGCCGGCCTGACGCGGTTTCGGTCGGGACGCCCCTTCCCCCGGGCGTCCGGCAGTCAGGCGGGCGCTGCGCGCCGGCATGGGCCGCCCAGCAAAGGACTCCCCCATGCATTACGACCCCCGGCTTCGGGATCATGGTCTGCCCCACAATCCTTTCACCGCCCTGGTGGTTCCCCGGCCCATCGGCTGGATTTCCACCCTGGGGCCGGACGGGGTGGTGAACCTGGCGCCCTACAGCTTTTTCAATGCCATCTGCGGGGATCCGCCGATGGTCATGTTCTCCAGCGTTGGCCGCAAGCATTCCCTGGTCAACGCCGAGACCGGCGGTGAATTCGTCGTCAATCTGGCCGGGGCGGCCCTGTGCGAGGAGATGAACATCACCTCTGCCCCAGTACCGGCCGAAGTCAGCGAGGCCGATCTTGCGGGGCTGGAGATGGCTCCGTCCCGCGTGGTGGCGCCGCCCCGGGTGGCCCGGGCGCCAGCCGCCCTGGAATGCCGCCATGTGCAGACGCTGCCCCTGCACGACGTGGACGGCAATCCCGCCCGCAGCACCGTGGTGATCGGCCAGGTGGTCGGCGTCTATATCGATGATGCCGTGATCGTCGACGGCATCGTTCGCATGGACCGCGTGCGCCCGCTGTCGCGGCTGGGGTACATGGACTACGCGGTGGTTGACAACGTGTTTTCCATGGAGCGGCCGGACCTATGACCCCCGTAACTCACCTTCCACTCGACGATGACCTGATTGCGACGGTCGCCGGCGACCTCTACGCCCGCTCGCTGCGCAAGGTGCCCGACGATACCCTGTCCGCCCTCGCCGCGGCAGAGGGGCGGGAGACGGCGGACGGGCCGCGCCAGACCCTGCGGATGATGCGGGCCAGTGCCCGGGCCGCCGAGGAGGGGAACCGGTTCGTCTGCTCCGACAGCGGCGTGCCGGTCTACTTCGTCCGCATCGGCGGCCGGGTGCGCTGGGAAGCCGACATCAAGGCGGCGATTCGCAACGGCGTCGCCCGCATGGTGGCGGAAAGCGATCCGCCACTGCTGATGCATGTGACCAACCCCCTGACGGGGGAGCGGGGCTATGCCGGGAAGGACATGCCCCTCGTCACCTTCGATGTGGTTGGCGACGCGGACTACATCGATATCACCTGCGCGCCCAAGGCCCTGGGCTCGGGGCGGTGGGCGGCGCTGGAGCTGTTCACCTTCCCCTCGCTGGAAACCATCGAGGCCTTTGTCCTGGATAGCGCCATCCGGGCCGGATCTCAGCACTGTCCGCCGGTGGTGATGGGCGTGGGTATCGGCGGCACCTTCGACTACTGCGCCAAGATGGCCAAGGAAGCCACCCTGCGGCCCATCGGCTCCGCCCATCCCGAGCCGATGGTGGCGGCGATGGAGCAGCGCCTGCTGCGGGCGGTCAACGCCACCGGCTTCGGCCCCATGGGGACTGGCGGGGAGACGACGGCGCTGGCCGTTCATGTTGACTATGCGGCCGGCCATGGCTTCACCCCCGTGGCCGTCTGCTTCAACTGCTGGATCAACCGGCGGACCCGGGCGCGGCTGTACGGCGACGGTACCGTCGAGCGGATGGAATAGGAGCGGACCGATGGACACATTGATCCCCCTGAGTCTGCCACTCGACCCCGCCGAAACCCGGCGGCTGCGGTTGGGCGACAGGGTGGTGCTGAGCGGACGGATCGTCGTTACCGCCGGCCTGCCCACCCATCATCGCCTGTTGCAGGCCATCGATCAGGGGCTGCCGGTGCCCGCGCCCATGGACGGGGCCGCCTTCTTCCATCTGGGCAGCTATAGCCGGCCCACCGTCGACGGGGTGGAGGTGCTGTACATGAATCCCACCACCAGCACCCGCTTCAACCCGCTGATGCCCCGACTGATCCGCCATTTCGGTCTGCGCTGCGTGGGCGGGAAAGGGGGGCTGGACGGCGCCTGCGCCCAGGCGCTGGCCGATACGGGGGGCGTTTATCTGTCATTTCTGGGCGGTGGCTGCCCGCTGATTTCCCAGGCCATCGTCCGCGTCGTTTCCGCCGGCTGGACCGACATGATCAGCCACTACCGGCTGGTGACGCTGGAGGTGGACCGCCTGGGTCCCCTGACCGTGGCCATCGATGCCCGGGGCAACAGCCTGTACGACCGGCTGGCCGGCGCAGCCCTGGAAAAACGGGCGGAAATCCTGACCGGGCTGGCCCGGGAAAGGGCCGCTGACCACAGGGATTCCCATGATCTTCCGTTGACGGAGGGGTTAAAAGGATAATAAGCTGATCTTTAGGGCTAAATGAAAACAAACGGGCGGGTCACGCCCCCTCGCACCAACGCGAGGCGGCCCGCCGGACGCAGGGAGGAATAACAGATGTCACTTCGTTCATTCGCGAGGGCTGCGGTGCTATCCGCGGGTCTGGCGCTGGTCTCCGGCAGCGCTTTCGCCGTGGATCCGGCCTTGGTCAAGGCCGCCACGGAAGAAGGGTCGGTGGTCTGGTACACGGGCCTGATCATCAATCAGGCCGCCCGCCCGATGGCGGAAGCGTTCGAGCAGAAATACCCGGGCATCGCCGTAAAGGTGGCGCGCCATGTCAGTTCCGAAGTGGTGCTGAAGGTGCAAAGCGAAGCCCAGGCCGGGCGGCCCCAGGCCGATGTCTTCGACGGATCGGCGGCAGTGTTCCCGTTGATGAAGGCGGGGCTGGTGGAGGCCTATCAGCCCGAAGCGGCGGCGGATTACGACAGCCGCATCAAGGAACCCAAGGGCTACTGGACGGCGTCGAACCTGTATTTCATGACGCCGGCGGTGAACACCACCATGGTGAAGCCGGAGGACTATCCCGACACCTTCGAAAAGCTGCTGGACCCCCGCTGGAAAGGCAAGATCGTCTGGACGGCGGACCCGACCATGCTGGGCGGGCCGGGGTTCATCTATGATGTCCTGTTCACCAAGGGGCAGACGGACGGGATGGCCTATCTGAAGAAGCTGGCGGAACAGGATATTGTCAATGTGCCGGCCAGCCAGCGGGTGGTTCTGGACAAGGTGATCTCCGGCGAGTTCCCCATCGGCCTGATGACCTTCAACCACCATTCGGTGATCAGCGCCGCCAAGGGGGCGCCGGTGGACTGGGTGAAGCTGGAGCCGGTGATCCAGGCGGTGAACCCGCTGGGCATCGTCAAGGACGCCCCCCATCCCAACGCGGCCAAGCTGCTGGTGGAGTTCATCCTGTCCAAGGAAGGTCAGGAGGTGCTGAAGCAGGCGTCCTACATCCCCGCCCATCCGGACGTGGATGCTTCGGACTCCGGCCTGAAGCCCCGTGGCGGCAACTTCGAGACCTTCGTGATCCTGCCCGAGGCGACGGCCGAGGATCTGGAGGCCATGGTGGCCGTCTACGACGAGCTGTTCAAATAGGGATCGGAGGCGGCCTGCCGGCTGTCATTCAGCACCGGCCGCCACCGTTCTGTCCCGATGTCCCTTTTTCGTCTCTTCCAGCGCTCGCAGGGATCCCATGACTGAAACAGCCCTCCGTGTCGAAGCCCTGACCAAGGTCTACGAGCCCCATACCCCCGGCGGCCCGTCCGGCGGTATCCGCAATGCGGACTTTCATCTGCCCAACGGCACCTTTTTCACCCTTCTCGGTCCCAGTGGCTGTGGCAAGACGACGACGCTGCGCTGCATCGCCGGCCTTGAGTACCCGGATTCCGGAGCGATCCGCGTCGGCAGCCAGACGTTCTATGATTCCGAAAGCGGCGTCTGGGTGCCGATGAACCGGCGCAAGATCGGCATGGTCTTCCAGTCCTATGCCATCTGGCCCCATATGACCGTGTTCGAGAACGTGGCCTTTCCCTTGAGGGTCTCCAAGGACGAGCGGTTCAGCCGGTCTGAGATCGAGGAGATGGTAACCCAGGCGCTGAAAACGGTCAGCCTGGACGGTTTCGAAGGGCGGCAGGCGACCCGCCTGTCCGGCGGCCAGCAGCAGCGCGTGGCGCTCGCCCGGGCCATCGTGCGCAAGCCCAAGCTGCTTCTGCTCGACGAGCCGCTGAGCAACCTGGACGCCTCGCTGCGTGAGGAAATGCGCAACGAGTTGAAACGGCTGCAGCATCAGATCGGCGTGACCACCATCTATGTCACCCACGACCAGTCCGAAGCCCTGGACATGTCCGACACCATCGCCATCATCGACAAGGGGCGGGTGGTGCAGATGGGGTCGCCGCGCGAGATCTATTTCCAGCCGGCCAACGTCTTCGTGGCCAACTTCGTGGGGTCGACCAATCTGGTGGCCGGCACCCTGACCGCGCGCAATACCGACGCCGGGTTCTCGGCGGTGCGGATCACCAGCGGCGAGACCATCCGCTGTGCCGGGGGCAATGGATGCGGGATCGACGGCGCCGTTTCGGTGTCGGTGCGACCGGAAACCATCACCCTGCGACCGCTTGGGGAATCCATCCGCGAGGACTGGAACCGCATCGAAGGCGAAGTGGTGGCGGCCGGGTTCCTGGGGGATTCCAACCGCTACGGCATCAAGGTCGGAGACAGCGTGTTTCACGCCAACACCGATACCGGAACCTGCTTCGACCTGGGCGCCCATGTCACCATGGCCTTTCCGGTGGAAAGCACCCTGGCCCTGCCGACCTGAAGGTGGCGGTTTCCCGCTGCCGTTCCCTGTATCCCGATATCCTGACGAGAAAGCGTTCCGCCGATGACTGGTTGCCTGTCCCATATCCGTGTTCTTGACCTCAGCCGCGTCTTCGCAGGCCCCTGGGCGACGCAGATCCTCGCCGATTTCGGGGCGGATGTGATCAAGGTGGAACATCCCGTCTGGGGTGACGAGGTGCGCCATCTCGGCCTCCACCGGACCGATGCGGAGGGCCGGGAAACCGGCGAGACCTCGGCATTCCTGGCGATGAACCGGGGCAAGCGCTCCATTGCCGTGGACTTTAAGGCCCCGGAAGGACAGGCGCTGATCCGCCGCCTGGCCGCCGAGGCCGACGTGGTGGTGGAGAATTTCAAGACCGGCACCCTCGACCGCCAGGGGCTGGGCTACGAGGAGTTGCGCAAAGTCAATCCGGGTCTGGTCTACTGTTCGATCACCGGCTTCGGCCAGTCCGGCCCCTATAGCGCCTTGCCCGGCTATGACCCCCTGTTCCAGGCCATGAGCGGGCTGATGAGCATCACCGGGGTGCCGGAAGAGGCCCCCGGCGCCGGCCCCAATCTGGTGGGTTTCAGCGTCTCGGACATCACTGCCGGCCTTTATGCCACCGTGGCCATTCTCGGGGCGCTGAACCACCGGGACCATGGGGGGAACGGGCAGGGGCAATATATCGACCTCGCGCTTCTGGATACCCAGGTGGCGGCTCTGTCGCACATCGGCATGAACTATCTGGTGTCGGGGACCATGCCGGTGCGGGCGGGCACGGCGTCCCAGGTCACCTGCCCGTGGCAGGCCTTCCGCTGCGCGGACATGGACCTGATGATCGCCGTGGGCAACGACCGCCAGTTCGTGCGCCTCTGCCAGGTGCTGGGGCTGGACGATCTGGCCGGGGATGCCCGCTTTGCCTCCAACCGGGACCGGATCGCCCACAAGGACATCCTGCTTCCCCTGCTTGCCGACCGCTTCGTTACCCGCACCGCCGGCGAATGGCGGGAAGCTCTGGATGCGGTGGGGGTGGCCAGCGGGCCGATCAACAACATGCAGCAGATGCTGGATGATCCGCAGGTCCGCCACCGGCAGTTGGTGGTCGACATGCCCCATCCGCAAACCGGCAGCTTGCCGGTCTTTGCCAATCCGATCAAATATTCCGAGACCCCGGTGGAATATCGCCGTCCGCCGCCCCGCCTGGGCGCGGACACCCGGGATGTGCTGACGGACCTGCTGGGGATGTCCGAAGCGGATATCGCCGCCCTGGAACAGGGAGGGATCGTCAGGCGAGGCCAGGGCTGACCTGCTTCGGAACCGGGGCCTCACGAGGGGCCGGAAGGCCGGGCCGGCGCCGGAGGGGAGCGGGATGGACGATTGGAACTTGGACCTCCGCGCGCTGCGCTATTTCGTCGCCGTCGCCGAGGAGCGGGGGTTTTCCCGGGCGGCGGCGCGGCTGCATATCGCCCAGCCCGCGCTGAGCCGCCAGGTGCGGAAGCTGGAGGAAGACCTTGGCCTGGACCTGTTTGCCCGGTCGAAAAAGGGCGTGGAGCTGACCGAGGCGGGGGAAGTGCTGCTCTCCCGGGCCTATGTGCTGTTCAACCAGGTGCAGCAGACCTATTTCGACGTGACGGGACGAACCGATGAGCCGCGCGGGACCGTCACTGTGGGGATGCCGCCGACCCCCGGAGAGATGATCGGCCCCGTGCTGCTGGAACGGGTCAAGGCCCGCTATCCGAATGTGGAGCTGCGGTTCATGGAGGGATTCAGTGATTCCCTTCAGCGCCGCCTTCACGGCAACGAGATCGGGATTGCGGTCATGCACGACCCGGCCGCCCATCCCGATATCCGCGTGACCCGCCTGCTGACGGAATGCATGTGGATCGTCGGCAAGGCCGATGCCCTGACCCAGGAGTCCTATACGCTGGCCGAGGCCATCCGGCTGCCCCTGGTCATGCCCAGCCGCCCGAACTTCATCCGGGTCCTGCTGGAAAAGCACATGGACCCGGACGGCCCGCCATTGAACATCGTACAACGGGCCGACGGGGTCTGGCAGCTGAAGGCCCTGGTCCGCTACGGCCACGGCTTCACCTTTCTGACCTACGGGGCCGTGGTGTCCGAAATAAAGCTCGGGGTCCTGCGCGCCGCTCCGGTCACGAATCCGTCCATCGAATGGGACCTGTGCGTGGCGATGCGGACCGACCAGCACCGCAAGATCGCTGTCGCCGCTGTGGAATGCCTCATACGCGAGATCGTCGACGAATTCGTCCGCGCCGGAATCTGGCGTTGAGAAGGGTCCCGTCAGGTCATGCTGAATCGGCATGATAACAATTCATCGAAGGTATTTGCATTATAACCTGCGGTCCCATACTTCTTCCATGAAGCATCCCTTGAATGGATGTCCACGGATCTTGAAAAAACGATAAGGGAGGTATTGGGATGGGACGGATCGCCACTGCGGCACTTGCTGCGTGTATTATGGTCGCGGGAACTGCGGCACAGGCCGACACCTACCGCTGGATCACCTTCAAACCCCAGGGGGCGGGCGACGCCCAGGCGCGCTCGACCCAGTGGTTTGTCGACGAGTTCGCCAAGCGTACCGGGGGAGACCATACCATCCAGGTCTTCTGGGGCGGGGCGCTGGCCACCACCCGGGAAATTCCCGATGCCCTGGGCGGCGGTGTCGGTGATTTCGGCGATATTATCACCCCCTATTTCCCGGACCGCTTTCCGCTGAACAATGCTGTGGGCTTCTTTGTCCCCCAGCCGAACGGCGTTTTGGAAATCGCCCATCTGCTGGAAACCTGGCATGCGACCATCCCCCAGTTCGAGGAGGAACTGGCCCGGGCTAACATCAAGGCCGTCGGCTACCGTCCCCTGGAAAACTACGGCATGCTCTGCATGAAGCCAGTGAGAAGCGTTGAGGATTTCAAGGGGTTGCGGATCCGCTCCTATGGCTTCGCCTATCCCAAACTGATCGAGGCCCTGGGCGGTTCCCCCGTGTCGATCAACACCGCCGAGACCTACGAGGCCTTGGAGCGGGGAATCGTGGATTGCACCCCCATCGGCCCGGCGCTCGCCCGGGGATGGAAATACGATGAAGTGGCCAAGTATTACATCGAATATCCCATCGGCGCGTCGTTCGGTCATCTGATAGGGATGAACAAGGACATCTACGACGGGATGGACGACAAGACCCGGGCGGTCGTTGACGATCTGGGCAAGGAATACGTCACCGTCTACAACCAGATGCTAGAGGACGATATCGCCAACGTCCGCGCCGGCTGGAAGGATAGCGGTGTCGAGGTCATCTCCATCGACCCCGGCGACATGAAGGCCCTGCTGGCCGATCCGGGCATCCAGTCCGTACGCCAGGACTGGATCACGCGGGCCGAAGCTGCCGGCGTCGATCCGGACCCGATCGTCGAAAAGCTCGCATTCTGAGCCCGGCATGTGGTAACCGGCGCCGGGTCGGCAGATCCGGTCCGGTTTCCGGCTTTTTCAAAAACACATCATCAAGGTGGACCCATGTCCGGATATGGACGGATCCGCGCGGGTGTCGGGCGCCTTCTGGGAGGGGCCGGCCTTGTGGCGGGCGGGGTGACGTTTTTCATGATGGTGCTGGTGGTCGCCAACGCACTGCTGCGCTTCACGGCCAACATGCCCATCGACGGCACCCTTGAGATCACGGAATCGTCCCTGACGATCCTCATTTTCCTTTCCCTGGCCCTGACCCAGTACGAAGGGGGCCACATCCACGTGGTCCTGGTCACCCGGACCTTTCCCCCGCTGCTGCGACGGACCGCGGTCTTTCTGGCGATGCTCCTGGGGTTCGTCTTCTTCGCTTGGGCCAGCTATGCGGCCTGGGTGTTCGCCATGAAGTCCCTGGCGATCGACGAGCAGCAGTGGGGGGCGATCCAGTATCCCCTGTATCCGGTGAAGTTCGTGATCTTCGGCGGGCTGGTCGCCCTGGCGGGACAGTTCCTCATCGATGCCGTGGGCGTGCTTCTGGGAGAAGAGGTGCCGGCCGCCGGCGCCGACAAATCGGCGACGGAGGACGCGAAATGAGCAGCCTGGCCATCGGCTTTCTCGGCATTGCCGGCCTGTTCGCCGGTATTCTCCTGGGCGTCAACGTCATGGTCGCCCTGGGGCTGGTCGGGGCGTTGGGGCTGGCCTCCATCGCCGGTTTCGGCGGGGCCACCACCATGCTGTCCACGGTGTTCTTCGATACCACCCACAGCTTCCATTTCAGCGTGATCCCACTGTTCCTCCTCATGGGCTTTTTCGCCATGCGGGCGGGGCTGGGGGCGGACATGTTCGAAGCCGCGACAAAGTGGCTTGGCAACATCCGGGGCGGTCTGGCGATCTCGTCGACGATCGGTGCCGCAGCCTTCGGCGCCGCGTCGGGCTCCAGCGTCGGCACGGCCACCGTGTTCACCAAGATCGCCCTGCCGGAAATGCTGGACCGGGGCTACGCGAAGAGCCTGGCGTCGTCGTCCATCGCCATTGCCGGCACGCTGGCCGTGATGATCCCGCCCAGCGCCCTGGTGGTCGTCTACGGCATCCTGACGGACTCCAGCATCGGCGGGCTGCTGATCGCCGGCGCTATTCCCGGCGTCGTCTTCGCCCTGCTGCTGTGCCTGGCCACCTATATCACGGTCCTGCGCCACCCCGACCTCGCGCCTGTCTCCAGGGTCGACGCCACCTGGACAGAGCGCGTCCTGGCCCTGCGCCTGGCCGGTCCGCTGCTGTTGATCATCGGTGCCATCATCTCGGGCCTGTATCTGGGGGTCTTCACGCCCACCGAGGCCGGGGCGGTCGGCGCGATGCTGACCATGCTGCTGGCGGTGGTGCGCCATCGCAGCATCGCCGCCCTGGAGCTGCGCAAGACCCTGGTGGATACGGTCAAGACCTCGGGCATGATCTTCGCGATCATCATTTCGGCCCTGGTCTTTTCCAAATTCCTCGCCCTGTCCGGCGTCGCCGGTGCGGTGGGGAGCTTCCTGGTGGGGCTGGACGTCAACCGCTGGGTCGTCGTCGCGCTGATCGTCGTCATCTATCTGCTGCTGGGCATGATGATGGATGCCCCGGCCCTGCTGGCCATCACCCTGCCGATCACCCATCCGGTCATGATGCAGCTGGGGTTCGATCCCATCTGGTTCGGCGTCTTCGTCGTCCTGCTGGTCGAAATCGGCGCGGTCACCCCGCCGGTCGGCATCAACTGCTTCGTTGTTCAGGCCGCGTCCGAGGGGCGGGTTCAGCTGGAAGACGTGTTCCGGGGCCTGATTCCGTTCGTCCTGGCCGGGCTGGTCATGCTGCTGCTCCTCTGCCTGGTGCCGGAAATGGCGCTGTTCCTGCCCCAGACCATGAAGTGAGGAGGGAGCCATGAGTGTGACCGAAGACACCAGCGCCATGATTCTGCGCAGCACGCTGACTTCTCCCTTCGGCCGAAAGGTTCGCATGGCCTTCCATGTGCTGGGGCTGGGGGAACGGATGGTGCTGCAGCCGGCGGATACCCTGGACCCCGCGGACAGCCTGCGGCACCAGAACCCCCTGGGGAAGATGCCGACCCTGCTGCTGCACGATGGCAGCATCCTCTACGACAGCCGGTCCATCCTGTCCTATCTGGACCGGCTGAGCGGCGGCGGCCGTCTCTATCCCAGGGGGGTGAAGGAACGCGCCCTGACGGATACGGCCGAAGTTCTTCACGACGGCATCGCCGAGGCGGCCCTGCTGATGGTCTACGAGGGGCGCTTCCGGGATCCCGGAACCCATTCCCGGCGCTGGCTGGACCATCAGGAAGGAAAAATCCGCCGCGCCCTGGATCGGGTGGCCTCTGCGCCGCCGTCCCCTGGCACCACCAATGCCGCTTCGATCGCCCTGGTCTGTGCGTTGAGCTACCTGGACTGGCGGCGTCCCTTGACCTGGCGGAACGGGTATCCGGAGCTGGTGACCTGGCTGGACCGGATAACCGAGCGCGACCCGGCGGTCGCCGCCACCGCCAATCCGGAGGTTACCCTGACATGACACGTATTGTTGCCCTGGACCCCGCCACCTTTTCCCCGCGCCAGAAAGAGGTCTACGAGGCCATCGCCTCCGGTCCCCGGGGGCGGGTGCGCGGTCCGCTGGCGGTGTGGCTGGCCCGCCCGGATCTGGCGGACCGGGCGCAGACGCTGGGGCGCTATTGCCGCTATGACAGCAGCCTGCCGCCCCGCCTGTCCGAACTGGCGATCCTGATCACCGGACGTTACTGGTCGGCGGAGTTCGAATGGCAGGCCCACAAGGCCATTGCTCTGGAAGCGGGCCTGTCGGGCGTGGTCGTCGACGCCTTGCGCGACGGCACCACGCCACCCTTCACGCAGGCGGATGAAACTGCGGTCTACGACTTCTCCCGCGCCCTGCTTCAGGACCGGGCGGTGTCCGACGCGGTGTTTTCGCAGGCAGTCGCCGTCCTTGGCTACGAGGCCGTCGTCGATCTGACCGGGGTGCTTGGCTACTACGCCCTGATTTCGATGACCATCAAGGCCTTTCAGGTGCCGCCGCTGAACCCGGATGCCCTGGAAATGGCCGGAGACCGCTGAGCATGGGCGCCATCACCTATCATCCCGATCCCACGCCCCCGAAGATCCAGCTGCCCCCGGGGGCCTGCGACGCCCATTGCCATGTGTTCGGGCCGACGGCGGTGTTTCCCTACGCGCCCGAGGCCCGCTTCCGTCCCGGAGACGCGCCCAAGGAACGGCTGTTCGCCTTGCATGATATGGCCGGCATCCAGCGCTGCGTGGTGGTGCAGTCCGGCTGCCACGGGTTCGACAACGGGGTTACCGCCGATGTCCTGGCCGCCCGTCCGGGGCGCTATCGGGGCGTTGCCCTGCTGCCCGCCGATGTGGAGGATGACCGGATCCGCCGGCTTCATGGGCAGGGCTTCCGGGGGGTGCGGTTCAACTACATGGCCCATTTGCAGGGCGGTCCCGGGCCGGAGGCGCTGAAGGCCCTGGCCGGACGCCTCGCTGATCATGAATGGCACCTGCAGATCCATATGGACAGCGCGTTGATCGCCGACATGGCCCCGGTTCTGGGGAACATGCCGGTGCCCGTCGTCATCGACCACATGGGACGGATCGATGCTTCCCAGGGGCTGGACCAACCGGCCTTCCAGGCCTTGCAACGGCTGCTGGACAGGGAAAGCGTCTGGGTGAAGGTCTCCGGCAGCGAACGGGCGTCGCGGCAGGACGCGCCTTATGCCGACGCCTTGCCCTTCGCGCGCCGGCTGGTGGAGCGCTTCCCGGCCCAGGTGCTGTGGGGAACGGACTGGCCCCATCCCAATTTCCGGGCGGCACCGCCGGACGACGGTGTGCTGTTCGACCTCCTGCCCGAGATCGCGCCGACGGAGGCGCTTCTGGCCGGGCTGATGGTGGATAACCCCATGCGGCTGTATCGCTTTTCCGCGTAATCACGGAGTGAAATCAATGACAAGAAGACTAGAGGGGCGGGTGGTGATCGTCACAGGGGCGGGATGCGTCGGCCCCGGCTGGGGCAACGGGCGCGCGGCCGCCGTGCGCTTCGCCGAGGAAGGGGCGGCAATCTTCGCCGTCGACCTGAAGCCGGAAACGGTCGAGGAAACCGTCGAACGGGTTCGAGCCGTTGGCGGCGATATCTCCGTCCACCAGTGCGACGTGACGGATACCCGGGCGGTGAAGGCCATGGTCGCGGCCTGTGTCGACCGCTTCGGCCGCGTGGACGCCCTGGTGAACAATGTGGGCGGTTCTGCCAAGGGCGGCCCCGTGGAGATGGACGAGGAGACCTGGCGTCGTCAGGTGGACTTCAACCTGACCAGCGTCTACCTGACCTGCAAGCATGTGCTGCCGGTGATGGTGGAGCAGGGCAAGGGGGCCATCGTCAATACGGCGTCGACCTCCGGCATTCGCTGGACGGGGGCGGCTCAGTCTGCCTATGCGGCGACCAAGGCCGGGGTCATTCAGTTCTCGAAGGTGGTGGCCGTGGAATACGCCGGCCGGGGCGTGCGGGTGAATACCGTGGTGCCAGGACAGCTGCATACGCCCATGGTGGAAGCGCGCCTTGCCGGCCAGCGCGCCAGCGGGGATGTGCAGGCGCTGTTGGACTCCCGGCTGCGGCGCATCCCCCTGGGATTCATGGGGGACGGCCGCGATACGGCGAATGCCGCCCTGTTCCTGGTATCCGACGAAGCCCGCTTCATCACGGGGACGGAAATCATCGTCGACGGCGGGATGAGCGCACGCTGCGACTGACCTGACACCGCTTCCCCCCCCGGCTAGGCCGGAGGGGAGATCTGGCGGATCGGCGTCCCGGCCAGCAGCGCCGCGACGTTCTCCACGGTCTGCTGATGGAACTGGGTGAAGGTCTCCCGTACCGTGTAGCCGATATGGGGGGTGAGAAGCACCGACGGCAGGCGGCGCAGGGGGTGGTCTGACGGCAGCGGCTCCTGGTTGAAGACATCCAGGGCGGCACCGGCGATCCCCCCTTTTTCCAGCACGTCGATCAAGGCGGCTTCGTCCACGAGGGGGCCGCGAGAGGTGTTGACCAGACAGGCCGTCGGCTTCATCAGAGCGAGATCCTCTGCTCCGAGAATGCCGCGCGAGCGCTCTCCCAACACCATGTGGAGGGTCACCACGTCCGCCGTGCGCAGCAGCGTCTCCTTGGTCGCGTAGCGGGCACCGGCGGCCTCGGCGCGCGGGACGTCAAGGTTGGGGCTCCAGGCTAGCACCTCCATGTCGAACGCCCGGGCGACCCGGGCCACCCGCGCACCGAGGCGGCCGAGGCCGATGATCCCCAGTGTCTTGCCCATCAGCGCGCTGCCTAACCCGGTCTGCCAGCCGCCGGCGCGCATGCTTTCGGCTTCCTGTGGGATGCGGCGCAGCAGCGACAGGATCAGGCCCCAGGTCAGTTCCGCCGTGGCGTACTGGCCGTCGCCGCCCGCATCGGTGCCGACCACGACGATCCCCAGCCGCTCTGCCGTGGCCATGTCGAGGGTGCGGAAGCGCCGGCCGGTGATGGCGATGGCCTTGAGGTTGGGCAGCCCCTCCAGCACTTCCCCAGGCAAGGGTGTGCGTTCGCGCATGGTGCACAGGATATCGAAGGGCATCAGAAGGGGGATCGCCTCCCGGCCCGGCGGCAGCGGCTTGCGGAAGACGGTGACGTCGGCCTTCGCCTCGATCGCCGTCCAGTCGGCGAGGGTTCTTGCCGAGTCCAGATAGTCGTCCAGGATGGCGATGCGAACCCGGGGCAGGGTGGCGAGCGGCGCCCGGCTGCTGGTCGCGGTCATGGGTTTTCCTTCCGTGAGCCCAGGACCGAGCGGCCGTGAAGAAGGGCCAGAATCCAGGGAATGTTGGGGATGATAAGAAAGATGCGTGTGAGGTGAAAGGCGGTGATCAGGGCCACGTCTTCGTGAAGGAAACGGGCGGTCAGGGCCATTTCGGTCACGCTGCCCGGCGCCGCGCCCAGCACCAGGGTCTCCCAGGGAACGGCGCTTGTCGCGGCCAGGCTGGCGGCAAAGGCCGTGCACAGGGCCACCAGCAGGACGGAGGTCAGGGTGGTGGACAGCACCAGCCGCCCGGCGTTGGTAAACAGGCTGCGCTTGAAGGTGGAGCCGAGCCAGGTTCCCAGCAGCACCTGGGCGGCGGACACGAAAACGTGGGGATAGGGGGACAGGGGAAGACCGGCCGCCGTCGCCGCACAGGAAAATGCCAGGGGGCCGAGGAAGAACGGGTTGTTGATCCGGCACAGCCGGAAGACCAGCGCCGTCGTCACCGCACCCAGGGCGAGGATGGCCATGCCAAGGGGATCATGGGTCAGGGCGATCTCGCCGGGCCGGCCCCGCGTGGCATCCAGAAGGAAATAGAGCGACGAGGGAACCAGGATGACGATGGCCGCGATGCGCAGGGTCTGGGCAAAGATCACCGGCCCGGGATCGCCGCCGTACTGCTTGGCCAACAGCCCCATCTCCACTGGTCCGCCCGGGACGCTGGCCAGAACCGCCGTGACGGTATCCGTTCCCGACAGCCGTTTCAGGAGAATGGACAGGAAAAGACCGATCAAGGCCGTGGCGAAGGCCACCGCCAGGATGGCCGAGGCATGGTCATAGATGGCGCCCAGGGCCTGTTCGTTGAAATACAGGCCGACATGGGCGGCGACGATGATCTGGCCGACCGGCCGGGTCTTGATGGGAATGGCGACGGGACGGATCGCCAGCCCCAGAAAGGCCGTGCTCAGAAGCGGGCCGATCATCCAGGGCAGCGGCAGGTTCAGCCAGGAGAAGAGGCCCCCCACCGCGCTTCCAAGGGCATAGCAGGCCAGAATCTCTCCGGCCCTGGCCAGTTTCGGGGGACCGCTCACGATAGGGATCCCTCCTGCCCGGGGTGGCGGGGGGCCGTCTGCATGAAGCTCATTCTTGTTTCCTCCCAAAGAGCGTCTTTTATAAATGAAACTATGTTCGCGAAGCGAACATTCAAGAGGGAGGAGATCGCTTGTGGGGGCCGGGCGGAAGCCTGTAGTGTCCGGAAAGCCATTGGACGCGAGGGGGAAATGGAGGAGGAGCAGGATCGGGAGTTCGTGAAGGCCGCGGCCAAAAGCCTCCAGATCATCGAATGTTTCGGGGATGGTCGGGCGCGTCTCAGCCTGACGGACGTTGCCAGGCTGACCTCGATGACTCGGGCCGGGGCGCGGCGCTATTTGCTGACCTTCACGCGCCTGGGCTATATGACGTTTGATGGAAAGTACTTTTCGCTGACGCCCCGGGTTCTCCGCCTGGGCTATGCCTTTCTCGCCTCCTCGTCCCTGCCGACCCGGCTGCAGCCGTTTCTGGAACGGATTTCGGCGCTGACGGAGGAATCCTGCTCGGCCGCCGTGCTGGATGGCACGGAAGTCCTGTATATCGCGCGGTCGGCCAGGATGCGGATCATGTCCATCGGGCTGGGGGTGGGCAGCCGTCTGCCGGCCTATTGCACCGCGCTCGGGCGCGTGCTGATGGCGCATCAGCCCGGGGACTGGCTGGCGGACTATTTCGCCGCCGTCCCCCTGCGGCCGCTGACCGAGCGCACCGTGACCACCGAAACGGCCCTGCGCGCCGAACTGGAACGTGTCCGCGCCCAGGGCTATGCCGTGATCGACGAGGAACTGGAGGTCGGCCTGCGGTCCGTCGCCATCCCTGTCTACGGGGCTTCGGGCGCCCTGATCTGCGGCGTCAATGTCAGCGCCCAGTCCGCCAGGGTGTCGGTGACGGAAATGGAGGAGCGCTTCCTGCCCATCCTCCGGGACTGCCTTGGGGATATCGCCAGCATCCTCTCTTGAGGCAGGCCGGCTGCCGGCCTCACTCCCCCGAGCATAACCAACCCTTATGATTGGCTAACGTCCGGGCACGATCCCTTGCCCTGGCCGTTTGGATAAGCTTTGGCCTGATCCGACGCGGGAGGCCCTGCTCCGGCACCGTGGCCTTCAGGCATTCCGGATCGCAAGTATCGGGATGGCGGGGATCGGTCCGGAAGGATCGGACCTGCGCCAGATCCCGCATGAACGAGAGCCGCGCAAGCGGTGTCATGTGACTCTGGGAGGTTACGATGAATGTCATGAAACGGACAGTCGGGGCGCTGGTGCCTCGGCTGGGACGGGGACTGCTGGCCGCACTGACTGTCGCCGGACTGGCGGGGCTGGCGGCCCCGGGACATGCCGAGGACGCAGCAAGCTTCCCGTCCAAGCCTATCGAGATCCTGGTGCAGTCCGGTGCCGGCAGTGCGTCCGACATTTTCGCGCGCTCGCTGGCGCGGGCGGCGGAACCGCTCTTCGGGCAGCCGGTCGTGGTGGTTGACCGCTCCGGCGGCAGCGGGACGGTCCAGATGGCGGCCCTGAAGGCGGCCAGGCCGGACGGTTATACCCTGGGTACCAATACCTTGAGCCATTTCACGAATATGCTCACGACCCTGAAGGGGAGCTTCGCGCCGTCGGACTTCTCGTGGATTGCCATGCTGATGCAGGACCCCCACGTGCTGATGGTCCGGGCCGATTCCCCCAGCCAGACCATTCAGGAGCTGGTGGAGCAGATCAAGACCACCGCCGGCGGCGAGATCACCGTCGGCGGCTACGGGTCCATGGGATCCACCGCCAGCGTTGCCATGCAGATGTTCGCCGACGCCGCCGGGTTCAAGATCAACTGGGTGGGCTACAAGGCCACCCCCGAAGCGATGACCGCCCTGCTTGGCGGCCACGTGGATCTGGCCATTGCCAACCCCGGTCCGGTGCGTCAGTTCGCCGACGCCGGCCGCCTGCGGGTACTGACCATCCTGGGGGATCGGGAAGTGGATACCTTCCCCGGCGTGCCGACGGCGGAAGGCGCCGGCTATCCGTTCGATTCCGGCTGGCAGCAGATCCGTGGGGTCTACGGTCCCGAAGGCATTCCTGCAGACATCCAGAACAAGCTGGCCGACACCTTCATTGAAGCCTCCAAGACACCCGAGTTCCAGGAATACCTGCAGAACATCGGAGGGGTTCCGGCCGCGTGGGATGCGGAGGAATACCAGGCCCGGACCAAGACCATCGTCTCCACCGCCGAAGCCGGACTGCGCTCCGTCGGCGCCATCAAGTAATCCGCCGATCCATGAAGACCAAGGGGACCCCTGCCGCCGGAAGCGTTTCGGCGGCAGGGGTCCCCATAGGGGCGGCACAGGAAACGGAAGAGATGGAGGACGGCAATGGGTGGACGACTGAAGGGAAAGGTGGCGATCATCGTCGGCGCCGGCCAGCAGCCGGGCGGGACCGCCGGAAACGGCCGGGCCGTGGCGGACCGCTTCGCCGAGGAAGGCGCGACCTGCCTGCTGGTGGACTGGCGGCAGGACTGGGTGGATGAGACCAGGAAGGCCATCGAGCGCCACGGGGCCGAGGTTTCGGTCCTGACCGGCGACGTGCGCCGGGAAGAGGACTGCCGGCGCATGGTCGAGGTCTGCCTGGAACGCTATGGGCGCGTCGACATCCTGCACAACAACGTCGGGCGGTCAAAGGGTGACCGGCGGACCGAAGAGCTGGATCTGGAGACCTGGAACGACCTTGTCGCGACCAACCTGACGGGCATGTTCCTGACCTGCAAGCATGTCCTGCCGGCGATGAAGGCGAACGGGGGAGGGGCGATCGTCAATATCTCCTCGACCTCGTCCCTCTCGGCGCGGCCGACCGTGGCCTACAAGACCACGAAGGGGGCGTTGAACACCATGACCCAGCATATCGCCATGGAGAACGCGCGCCATGGCATCCGCGCCAACGTTATCGTGCCCGGACTGATCGATACGCCGATGGCCATCGAACGCCGGGCCGAGGAGTCGGGGCGGTCCCGGGACATGATCCGCTCGGAGCGCGATGCGCTGGTGCCCATGGGCCGCATGGGATCGGCCTGGGATGTGGCCGAAGCGGCCGTCTTCCTGGCCTCTGATCAGGCGCGCTACATCACCGGCGTGTTGCTGCCCGTCGATGGCGGCCTGCTTCTGAAACGAGGCTGAGCCATGAACGCACAGGAGATCGGTGCGACCGGTCGTATTCTCGACCTCGTGGACTGGCTGTCCTGGGACCGACTGCCCGCGCCGGTGCGCCTGGCGGCGCGGCGGCACCTGCTGGATACGGTGGGGGCGATGATCGCGGGCATGTCCGGCCCCGTTGCCCGTTCCGTGGCCGTCCTGGTGGGCGAGCCCGCGGGGCTGCTGGCCGTGCCGGGCGCGCCGGTGCGGGTGTCCCGGGATGGCTTCGCCTTTCTTTGCGGTACGGCGGCCCATGGGATCGAGCTGGACGACGGGCATCGGGGCGGCACGGTGCACCCGGGTGTGGCCGTGGTTCCGGCCCTTCTGGCCGCCCTGTCCGCCACCCGCTCCGCAGGGACGCCGGCGACCGGGCGGGATCTCCTGACCGCGCTGGTCGTCGGATACGAGGTGGTGGCGGCGGTCGCGGCGGCGGCCAATCCTGCCTTCCGCAACAACGGCTTTCACCCCACCTCGGTGGCGGGACCCCTGGGGGCGGCGATGGCCGTCGGCCATCTGCTGGGGCTGAAGCGGTCGGCGGTGTCCTGCGCCCTGGGCATCGCCGCCAGTTCCGCCGGCGGCCTGTTCGCCTTCCTGAAGGGCGGTGGCGACGTCAAGCGGCTGCATGGCGGGATGGCAGCACGGGGGGGACTGATGGCCGCCCTGCTCGCCGACCAGGGGGTGAGCGCGCCGGAGCGGATTATCGAAGGCTCCTCGGGCTTCGCCCAGGCCTTCGCCGGAGCACCGCCTGGGGAGGGGCTGGGGCTGTCCCTGCCGCCGGCAGACGGCTTCAATATCCTGGACTGCTACTTCAAGCCCCATGCCTGCTGCCGGCATCTTCAGCCGGCCATGGAAGCGGTGATGCGCGCCCGGGCCGAGCATGGCGTGGAAGAGGCGATGGTCGAGGCAATCGACGTCGAGACCTACGCCATCGCCGCCAGGCATGCCGCCACCGGGTGGGAGACCATGGTGGACGCGCAGCTGAGCTTTCCCTACGGCCTGGCACTGGCTCTGCGGTTCGGGCGGGCCGACCTCGGGCTTTATGACGACGCGGTGCGGTGCGGGGACTGGGTGACAGCCATCGCCGAGAGGGTTCATGTGCAGGCCACGGCGGAGATGGATGCCCTCTATCCGGCGAACCGGCCTGCGCGGGTGACCTTGCGTCTCAAAGACGGGTGTTCGGTAACCGTCGAGGCGATGGAGGCTTCCGGATGCCGGGATCTTCCGCTGTCCGATGCCGCGCTCCGCGACAAGTTCCTGGCCCTTGTGGAGCCTGTCATGGGGCCGGCGCGGGCCGGCGCGCTGCTGGCGACGCTCTGGGCCGTCGAGGACGCGGCAACCGCCGAGACCCTGTTCAGCGCTTTTTGAAGAACTCCGGCGCTTGCCCCGCCTCCACCAGCAGCCAGTCGATGAAATGCTTGGTTTGCAGGGAGGCGGAGGTCAGGGTCGGCCAGATGACGTGAAAGGCCGATCCGGTCTTCACCGTCCGTCCCAGCGGCCTGATGAGATCCCCGTTCTTCAGATCGGTTTCCAGCAAGGCCAGCTGGCCGACCGCCATGCCCAGGCCCTGCCGGGCGGCGGTGTAGAGCAGCAGCGACGATTCGAATTCCATGCCATCCAGGTGATGAACGTCCACCCCGACCTCCGCGGCCCAGACTTCCCATTCCAGGCGCCGGTACCGGGCGTGTAGCGGGGTGCCGGTCTCTATATCGGCCTTGGTGTGAAGCCCGCCATGGCTGGCCGCATAGGCCGGGGCGCAAACCATGTCCACTTCCTCTTCGAACAGGACGCGGGATTTGGTATCCCGCCACGGCCCCAGGCCCAGTTGCAGGGCCACGTCCAGATGGGTTCCCCGGAAATCCAGAGGCTCCACGGCGGTGTCAAGGCGCACCCGGTAGTCGGGATGGGCGCTGACGAACGACCCGAGGCGTGGCAGCAGCCAGTGGTGGGCGAAGGTCGGATATATCCGCAGGTTGATCGTATTTTCCCGCTCGTTTGTCAGGATTTCGTGAGTCGCCTGCTCGATCCCGTCGAACAGCCCGGCGATCCGCTTGCCGAAGGCATGGCCGACTTCGGTCAGCTTGACGGACCGCGCGGTGCGTTCGAACAGGGTTACGCCCAGGTAGTTTTCCAGAATGGAAATCTGCCGGCTGATCGCCACCTGGCTGACCCCCATGTGCTTGGCCGCTGATGTGAAGGTGCGGTGGCGGGACGCAATGGCGAACACACGAAGGGGGTTGAGGGGGAGATTGCGGTATTTGGGATCCATAATGTTTGGTTTACCTGCCCAGACCGGAACGGCGGTTTAGTCCTCGGGATCGACGCATAAAATCTCAATGTCTTCAATTATAAAACGACGGTTAGAGATGGATTTCAATCTTACCGAGGAACAGGAAATGTTCCAGGACTCCGTACGCAAGTTTGCGCAGCGGGAACTGGCGGAAGGGGCGGCGGAACGGGCAAGGGAGTCCCATCTGCCCTGGGATATCGCCCGGAAAATGGGGGAGATGGGTCTGCTCGGCATCACCCTGCCTGAAGAGCATGGGGGCGCCGGCGGAACCCTGGTGGATGCCATTCTCGCCATTCAGGCCGTGGCCGAGGTGTGCCCCCGGTCCGGGGATGTGATTCAGGCCGGGAACTTCGGCCCTTTCCGGACCTTCGCCGAATACGCCACGCCCGAGCAGAAGGCCCGCTACCTGCCCGACCTGCTGAGCGGAAAGGCCGCCATTTCGCTGGGCATGACCGAGCCCGGGGCCGGATCGGCGGTGACCGAACTGACCACGTCCGCCACCGAGGACGGCGACCATTACGTGATCAATGGCACCAAGATCTTCGGAACCCATAGTGCGGAGGCCAACCTGTTCCTGGTCTATGTCCGCTTCGGGCCGGGGGTCGGGGGGATCGGATCAGTTCTGATCGACAAGGGAACCCCGGGTTTCGAGATCGGTCAGGCCTCTCGATTCATGAACGGCGAGGACTGGGCACAGCTGTATTTCGACGGTTGCCGCATCCCCAAAAGCAACGTCCTGCTGGGGGCGGGGGGCTTCAAGAAGCAGATCTCCGGCTTCAATGTGGAGCGTCTGGGGAACGCGGCGCGAGCCGTGGCTGTCGGGCGCCATGCCTTCAATCTGGCGCGGGAACATGCCCTCAACCGGAAGCAGTTCGGGCGCCTGCTGTGCGAGTTCCAGGGCCTGCAATGGAAGTTCGCCGAGATGGCCGTTCGCCTGGATGCCGCGGACCTGCTGCTAATGCGCGCCGCAGTGAAGGCCGGCGACGGCCTGCCGTCGGCGCAGGATACGGCAATTGCCAAGCTGGCGTGCAACGAAGCCGGTTATTTCGCCGCCAACGAAGCGGTGCAGATCATGGGGGGCCTGGGCTTTTCCGAGGAAAGCACCGCCCAGTATTGCCTGCGCCGCACCCGGGGCTGGATGATCGCCGGAGGCTCTATCGAGATCCTCAAGAACCGCATCGCCGAGGGCGTGTTCGAGCGGCGCTTTTCGCAAAGGGTGGGGTGACATGGTGGATTTCGCGTCTCCGGCTCTGTCCCGGGCCTTGCTGTCGCCCGCCCATGTCGCCCTGGTCGGTGCGTCGGCGACGGCGGGCAAGCTGACCGCCCGGCCCATGGAGTTCCTGCTCAGGCACGGCTTCCCCGGGACGATCCACCCGGTCAATCCGGTGCGGGCCGAGGTTCTGGGGCATCCTGCGGTGCCCCGGGTATCGGATATAGATGCCCCGGTGGACCATGCCTACATCCTGCTGGATGCCGATCCGGCGATCGAGGCGCTGGAAGACTGCGCGCGGATCGGCGTGAAGGTGGTGTCCCTCCTCGCCGACGGCTTCGCCGAAGCCGGCGAGGAGGGGCGGAAGAAGCAACAGCGCCTGAGCGCCATCGCCCGCGAGGCGGGTATGCTGCTGCTCGGCCCCAATTCCATGGGAGTGGCGTCGCCGGCCAACCGCTTCATCTGCACCACCAACGCCGCCTTTCGGGTCGACAGCCTGCTGACCGGCCGGCATGCGGTGATTTCCCAGAGCGGCAGCCTGATTGGCACCATTCTGTCCCGGGGACGGGCGCGGGGGGCGGGCTTCTCTTCGCTGGTTTCCGTCGGCAACGAAGCCAACGCTGGTGTCGGTGACCTGGGGCAGATCCTGCTGCACGACCCGGATACGGACGGCTTCCTGCTGTTCATGGAAACCATCCGGGATCCCGACGCCCTGGAAGCCTTCTCCCGGGCAGCGGCCGAACAGGGAAAGCCGGTGATCGCCTACATGATCGGGCGGTCCGACGAGGGGCAGGCCCTGTCCGTCTCCCACACCGGGGCGCTGACGGGATCGAAGCGGGCGGTGGCGGCCTTCCTGAAGGATATCGGCATTCGCCAGGTGGATCTGTTCGAGACGCTGATCGATGCTCCGCGCACCCTGTCACGGCTGGCCCCGCTGGGCGGCCGGCCGAAGTCGGTGACGGTGATTTCCACGACCGGCGGCGGCGGGGCCATGGTGGTGGATCAGATCAGCGCCCGGGGCGTGACCATATCCGGATGCGGCGCGGCCGCGCGGGACCGGCTGGCGGGCAAGGGGATCTCTCTGGGCCACGGAAAGCTGGTGGACGTGACCCTGGCCGGCGCGAAATACGAAACCATGAAAGAGGTGGTCTCCACCCTGCTGACGGACCCTGAAACCGGGGTGCTGGTGGTCGCCATCGGGTCGTCCGCCCAGTTCAATCCTAACCTGGCGGTCAACCCCGTGGTGGATGCCCTGAAGGAGGCGGGACCCGGAGCCGCCCCGGTGGTTGCCTTTCCCTTGCCCCATGCGCCGGAAAGCCTGGAACAGCTGGACGCCGGCGGGATCCCGGCCTTCCGCTCGGTGGAAGTCTGTGCGGAGACGGTGGCCCTGTTCCTTGACGCCGACCGGAAGCCTGGAGTCCGCGACCGCGCCCCGCTGGAGCCCGCCGTGTGCGGCCGGCTGGACCGGGCCGCGCCAGGAACCATGGACGAGGTGGCGGCGGGGAGCATCCTGGAAGCCCTGGGAGTGCGGCGTCCCGCGTCCATCGTTCTTCAGCCGGACGAGGCGCCGCCCGAGGTCCTGCCGTTCGCCTATCCGGTGGTCGCCAAGCTGATCTCCCGGGATCTGCCCCACAAGACGGAAGCCGGGGCGATCCGCCTGAATATCCCCGACCGGGCGGCGCTGGAGGTGGCGATCAGCTCTATGCGGGACGCCGCCTGGCACCACTGTCCCGGGTACAGCCTGTCCGGAATCATGGTGCAGGAAAGCCGTAGCGGTCTGGGCGAGGCCCTGGTGGGCGTAGTGCGCGACGCCCTGGTTGGTCCGGTGGTGACCGTGGGCATGGGCGGGATCCTGACCGAAATCCTTCAGGACACCAGCATCCGTCCGGCGCCGGTTTCCGTCACGGAAGCCCGCTGCATGCTCGACGAGGTCAAGGGCTTCGCCCTGTTCCGGGGCTTCCGGGGAAAGCCACGCGGCGATCTGGACGCTCTGGCGGAGGCGGTCGCGCGGATTTCCCGCATTGCCCTGCATGACCGTGTCACGGAAGCGGAGGTCAACCCGATCCTGATCGAGGGGGAAGGGCGCGGCGTCGTCCTGCTGGATGCCCTGATCCACCTGGCCTGAGCAGCAGCCGGTCGGCCGATGTGCCGAAGGGGACGGGGTCGAAGGGGGCTTCCATCAAACCGGAAGCCCCCTTCGACCCAACTTATCCTCAGTTCAAATCACGGGGCGCGGCGCGCATAACCATCGCTCCGCTGAAAGGGTGGCGAAAAGACCGCCCGGGTTCCGTTGGCAACAAAGGCTGCAGCGGTGGTCAAACAAGAATGGGCGGTACAGCCCGATATGGGAGGAATTCATGTCTGCGATCCGTTCGCTGGAGACCCCATCCCGCGACAAACCGACTTGTGTGGAAATCCCCGTTCGCTTGCTGGAGATAGGCATCGGTGCCGTTCTGGCGGTTGTCGGCTTCATCTATTTCAATGACGCCCTGGCCTTGCCCCCGCCGTTCAACGAGAACGCCGTCGGAGCGGGGCGGTTTCCCATCATCGTTGCCGCCGCCACGTTGGTATCCGTGGCCCTGATGGTCGGTGGGGCGGTCAAAGCCGCACTGCTGCGGGACTTCGGGGCTCCGGTGGCCTTTCCCAGGCCCCTGTTCGTTTGCGGGGCCGTCTTGCTGCTGGTCCTGGAATGCCTGCTGTTCGAAAAGGCCGGGGCGCTGGCCTGCACCTTTACCGCCTCTCTGGTCCTCATGGTGCTGGGGGGAGAGCGCCGGCCGCTTCAATTCATCGGCGTGCCTGCCCTGGTGACGCTGGGAATCCATGTGCTGTTCACCGTCGCCCTGGGCGTCCGGTTTCCGTAGGAGGGGATACATATGCTGGAAAATCTTCTGCTCGGCTTCTCGGCCTTCGGGATTCCCATGGTCTGGGGCGGCCTGGCCGTCGGGGCGGTTCTGGGCTATGTGGTCGGGGCGATCCCCGGCCTGGGACCCAGCCTGGGCGTGGCTCTGCTGATCCCGTTCACCTATGGCGTGGATCCGATCGTTTCCATTGTCACCCTGGTGTCCTTGTATGCCGCCGCAGAATACGGCGGGGCGATCACGGCGATCCTGATCAATTCCCCCGGAACCGCTGCGGCTGTGGCGACGAGCTGGGATGGCTATCCCTTGACCAAGCAGGGGCGGGCGGGGGAAGCCCTGAACGTGTCGATCATCGCGTCGGGCATCGGCATCCTGGTCAGCACGTTCCTGCTGTTTCTGACGGCCATTCCGCTTTCGGAATTCGCGCTGAATTTCGGGCCGACGGAGTATTTTGCCCTCGCCCTGGTCGGGCTCAGCCTGGTGTCCAGCCTGTCCCAGGGTTCGGCCCTGAAGGGTGCCATCGCCATGGGCATCGGGCTGGCGCTGGCAACCGTGGGGCTGGATGTTCAGACCGGCGTGCCCCGGTTCAGCTACAGCCCGGAATTCTTTGAAGGCTTCCCCCTGGTGCCGGTGCTGTTGGGCCTGTATGCGCTTTCTGAAGTGCTGTTCATGGTCGAGGAAGGGCCGTCCGCAAAAACCAAGAGCTTGCCGGTCAGCGGCCTGTTCGCCGTTCCCTTCAAGACCTTCGGCCGGATGAAGGGGCTGATCCTGCGCAGCTCGGTCATCGGCTATGTGATCGGCGTCATCCCGGGGGCTGGGGCGTCCATCGCCTCTTTTGTCTCCTACGCGATATCCAGGCGCTTTTCCAAGACGCCGGAGGTCTATGGCCATGGCGCCCTGGAGGGCGTGGCGGCGTCCGAGACGGCCAATAACTCGGCGGTGTCCGGAGCCTTGGCGCCGTTGCTGGCGCTGGGCATTCCCGGGTCTCCGACGACGGCGATCATGATCGGCGCCCTGATGATCCACGGCATCCAGCCCGGCCCCCTGCTGTTCACCTCCAACCCCGAGATTCCCTACACGATCTTCGCCACCCTTTGGGTCAGCGTGCCCCTGATGGTGCTGATCGGTCTGGCGGGGGCCAAGGTCTGGGCGCAGGTGGCGAATATTCCCAGGCCGGCAGTGGCGGCCATCGTCGCGGCGGTCTGTGTGGTTGGAGCCTATTCCGCCGAGAATTCCATGTTTCCGGTCTTCGTGATGACCGCGTTTGGCGTCATCGGTTACGTGCTGCGCAAGGGGGGGATTCCACTGGCTCCCATCATCCTTGCGCTGGTTCTGGGGGAAATGCTGGAGACCAATTTCCGTCGGGCGCTGGTGATCTCGAAAGGCAGCATCGAGATCTTCCTGACCCATCCGATGACCCTTGTTCTGATCACGGTGGCCTTCCTGTCCTTCGCCATTCCGGCAGGGCGCTCCCTGCGCACCTGGATCCGGATGCGCGGGCAGGAGGAAGACTGACCGGCCCAGACGCCTGCGTTCTCCCTGAGAGGTAACGATCCGCTCCGGATCTTGCCTTTGCGACGACCCGCTCGCCCTCTCCTCGAACGGGTCCACCTATGGAGCCGGACCTTATGATCCGGCTCCTTTTTTCATTCAGGGGTCGGCAGGGCCGGGGCACGCCACGCTGCCTAACGATGGCGTTCCTTTTGCCTGATGAATCCTCAGTTTTCCCCGCTCTCCCTTTGCCCAATCCTAGAAATGCCGGATCCATCGGCACCAAGAAACGCAAACACAATGACTTTGGGAGGTAGTTTCCAGATGGCTTTTCATCCCCTGCATCGGCTTCGTGCGCGCCTGTCGACGGCGCTTCTGGCCCTTTCCGTGGTTCTGGGGGGCGCCGGGGTGGCGTCCGCCGAGAGCGACTGGCCGACCGGCCCCGTGACGGTAATCATGCACACCAAGGCCGGAGGGTCGTCCGACGTGTTCATCCGGACCCTCGCCGAATCCCTGGAGCCCGAGATCGGGCAGCCGATCATCGTGGTCAACGCGCCGGGTGCCGGCGGCGCCAACCAGATGAACCGCATCCGGGCCGCAGAGCCCGATGGCCAGACCATCGGCATCAATACGCTGACCCACTTCACCAGCATGCTCACCAACCTGAAAGGCACGTTTTCCCTCGATGACTTTTCCTGGATCGCTTCGGCCCAGGAAGACGAGATCATCTTCTTCGCGCGTTCGGACTCCGAGCTCAATTCCCTCGCCGACATGGTGAAGAAGGCCAAGGAAACCGGGGGCGCGGTGAATGTCGGGGGCTTCGGTCCGGTGGGGTCCATGCAGAACATCGGCATGTCCATGCTGGAAGACGCCGCCGGGGTGAAGTTCAACTGGGTGGCCTTCGAATCCACGCCCGACATCATGTCGGCCCTCCTCGGCGGACATGTGGACGTGGGAATTTCCAACCTCGGTTCAACCCTGTCCTTCTTTGAATCCGACCGTATCAAGGGGTTGGGCGTGCTCGGGAAATTCCGCCTGAGTTCGGTGCCCGACCTGCCGACCTTCACCGAGCAGGGGTACGACGTCGACAACAGCTGGGTGCAGGTGCGCGGCGTTTTCGGTCCCAAGGGGATCCCTATGGAAACACGGGAGAAAATTGCAGCGGCCTTCCACAAGGCGATGAAGTCTCCGTCCTATCAGGCCTACGCCCGCAATGCCGGGGTCATGGACTCCTGGATGGGACCGGCCGCCTACACGGCCTTCACCGAGGTCGTCAGCACCGTGGCCAAACGGCAGCTCAAGACCGCCGGCGTGATCCAGTAATCGCGGACCGTTCCAACCAGAGGAGGGGGCCTCTGTGCCCCCGCAGCCGCGAAGAGGTCCTCATGTCGAAGGCTTTTAAAGGGATACGCGTCATCGATACGACGCATGTGCTCGCCGGCCCCTTCGCGAGCTATCAACTGGGTGTTCTCGGGGCCAATGTGATCAAGGTGGAGGCCCCGCAAGATCCGGATCAGGCCAGGATGCAGGGATCGGACCGGGCGCTGAACGACCGGGGGCTGGGAACATCGTTCCTGGCCCAGGGGTCGAACAAGCGCTCCCTGGCCCTGGATCTGAAAACCGAGCCGGGGCGAGCGGTGCTGAAGCGGCTTGTCGCCACGGCCGACGTGTTCGTCGAGAACTACAGGCCCGGCGCGTTCGACCGCCTGGGGCTGGGTTATGACGCCCTGTCGGAGATCAATCCCGGCCTGATCTATTGCTCCATCTCCGCGTTCGGCGCAACAGGTCCCCGGGCGGAACTGACCGGCTACGACAACGTCATCCAGGGTTTTTCCGGGATGATGGCGATGACAGGGGAGCGGGATCAGGCCCCCCTGAAAAGCGGGGCGCCGGTGGTGGACTATGCGACGGGAACAACGGCCGCCTTTGCGATCACCGCCGCCCTGTTTCAAAGAGAGCGCTCCGGCGGCCGGGGGCAGTTCGTCGACGTGTCGATGCTGGACGTGGCCCTGATGCTTTCCTCGTCCCATATCGCCGGCTTTCTATGGAACGGCGCCCATCCGGAGCAGAAGGGCAACCGCTTTCCCTTCGCGACGATCGGCTGCTACCAGGCCTCTGACATGCCACTGATGATCGGTGCGTCCAATCTGGCCCAGCAGAAGCGCCTGTGGATCGCCTTGGGGCGGGAGGAGATGGTCAAGAGCGACAACAACCAGCGCCTGGACGCCTATGCGGAGGAAAGTGCGGTTCTGTCGGACATCATCCGGTCCATGCCGGCGGACTACTGGGAAGACTTTCTGCAAAAACGCCGGGTTCCTGCCGCCCGGATCCGGCGCCTGGAAGAGGCCCTGGCGGACCCGCAGGTGGCCGCGCGCGGCACCGTGGCCCGGCATCCGACCGCGGAGCACTTGCCGGCGGGGCTGAGCGTGCCCGTCACCGCAGTTCACCTGTCCGAGGCCCCGGCGGAACTCACCCTGTCGCCCCAGCCCGTGGGGGCGCAAACCGAAGAGATCCTGGCCGACCTCGGATACGACGACGGCGAGATCGCCGCCTTGCGCCGGTCCGGGGTGATCGGGGATGCGGCGCGGACCAGGGAGGTGGCCCGGTGACCTTCAATCCCCTTCTCGCACTGGCCGAAGTCGCGGCGTCCTGGGGGACCAGGACCCTGGGGGCGGAGGTGGCCTGGGCCACCCGCCGTGCCACCCTGGACTGGTTCGCCACCACCCTTCCCGGATGCAGGGAAACGCCTGCGGTTCTTCTGGCCCGCGCCCTGTCGCCCGGCCGGGGGAGCGGTGACGCCCAATGTTACGTAACCGGGGCATCCGGCACTGCGCGTTGGGCGGCGCTGCTTAACGGGACCGCCAGCCATGCGGTGGAGTTCGATGATATCTTCAAGGACGGCGGCTACCACCCGGGTAGCCCGACCATCGCCGCCGCACTTGCCCTGGCCCAGGAGCAGGGGGCTTCGCTGGAGCGCTTCCAGCGGGCCGTGATCGCCGGGTACGAGGTGGGCTGCCGGGTGTCCCTGGCGATCCAGCCCAGCCACTACACCTACTGGCATACCACCGCGACGGTTGGGACCATTGGCGCAGCGACTGCCGCCGCCGTGATCCTGGGGGCGGAGGCCTTGGAGATTGCCCATGCCGTGGCCCTGGCCACCAGCTTTGCCGCTGGCCATCAGGGAAACCTGCGGGGAACCGGCATGGCCAAGGCGATGCACCCGGGGCATGCGGCTGAAGCGGGGATCCTTGCGGCCCTGGCGGCCCATCAGGGGATGACGGGCTCGCTGGACAGCCTGCACGGGCCGACGGGCTATGCCGCCGCAACTAGTGCGTCGTCCGGCGACTGGAACGCGGCGCTGGCGGGGCTGGGACAGTGGACGCCGATCACGCGGATGACCGTGAAGAACCACGGCTGCTGCGGCCATATCTTCCCCGCCCTGGATGGCCTGACGCTGCTGATCGGAGATCTGGGCCTGACGTCCGAGCGGATCGCCGCCCTGCATGTGGAGGGCTATGGCGCCACCAAAAACCTGTGCGACCGGCCGGACCCGCAGTCCGCATCAGACGCCCGGTTCAGCCTCCAGTACTGCCTGGCCGCCCGCCTGCTGCTTGGTGCCGTCCGGCTGGAGGCCTTCCGGGCAGAGGTGCTCGGCCGGGCGGATATCCGCGCCGTGATGGGGCGGATCACCCTGTCCGAGGCCCCGGATCTGGCGGCAGCCTATCCCCAGCGGCGGATGGCGCGGCTGACCCTTCGGCTGGACGACGGCCGGGAGGTCGCCCTGTTCCAGCGCACCCGCAAAGGCGACCCCGAAGACCCGCTGAGCGATGCCGAACTGATCGGCAAGTTCGAGGAACTGGCGTCCGACGTGCTGCTGCCCGAAGGGGTGGAAGCCCTGAAGACTTGCTGCCTCCAGGGGGACAGGTTGCCCGGGGCGATTCCCCCGGAGGTTTGGCGCCCGGCGCGCCCCTGAACGGGCTTCTGCAAGAAACACGACAAGCAATCAAAAAAGGATCAAGGGAATGGGGCGCCATGGTGCGTGCCGTTTCCTGTGGCAAGAAAAAGGAAAGCAGTATGGCAAGCCTTTCGGATTTCAAGGCGGCGTTCATTCTTCTGGAAGAAGAGGGTGGGATTCTCACCGTTACGCTCAACCGTCCCGAGGTACGCAACGCGATCAATGACCAGATGCGGGCGGAACTGATCGAGGCGCTGGAACTGGCCGAGGGGGAGCCGTCGGTCCGGGCGGTGATTCTGACCGGGGCGGGGAAGGGGTTCTGTTCCGGCGGCGACATCGGCGGCATGCGCGCCCGCCTTGAGGCGGCATCGGGAGAGGTCGCATTCAACGGTTGGCGCCGGCAGCGGCGGACCCACAAGGGCGTTGCCGCTATCCATGACCTGTCCAAGCCGGTCATCGCCGCCCTGAACGGTGCGGCGTTTGGGCTGGGCCTGGACATGGCGCTGGCCTGCGATTTCATCATCGCCGCCGACGGTACCAAGATGTCCATGAGCTTCCTGAAGCGCGGCCTGGTTTCCGACGGCGGCGGCATGTACTTCCTGCCGCGCCGGGTGGGCCTGCCCCGGGCCAAGGAGCTGATCCTGTCCGCAAGAGTGGTGGAGACCGAAGAAGCGCTGCGCATCGGCCTGGTCGACCGGGTCACGGTTGCCGAGACCTTGCTGGCGGATGCCCGGGCCTGGGCGCAGGAGCTGACCGTCGGGTCGCCGGCCGCCATTGCCCTGACCAAGGCCATTCTCGACCGGACCTTCGAAAGCAGTGACGACCAAGTCTTCGCCCTGGGGCGCGAGGCGCAGGCCATCTGCTACACCACCGCCGAGCATCGCCGATCGGTGGAAGATTTCCTGAACAAGTCCGGCAAGTGAGGGTGCAATGACGTCGATGTCCTGTCTTTTCAATCCCGCCAGCGTCGCCATTGTCGGAGCCTCCGCCGATCCCGAAAAGCTGAACGGACGGCCCATCGCCTATCTGCGCCGGCATGGGTACACGGGGCGGATTTTCCCTATCAATCCGCGCTACGCGGCGATTGGGGATCTGCCCTGCTATGCCGACGCAAAGGACCTGCCCGAGGCCCCGGACCTGGGGCTGGTGCTGGTGGGGGCGGACCGGGTGCTGGAGTCCGTTCGCCAGCTGGCAGCGGCGGGCACCAGGGCGGCAATCGTGCTGGCCAGTGGCTTCGGAGAAGCGGGCGAGGAAGGACGGGCGCGTCAGGCGGCCCTGCGCGAAGCGGCGGGGGAGATGCGGATCCTCGGGCCGAACACCATCGGTCTGGTCAACTTGACCGACCGCATCATGCTGTCGGCGAGTGGGGCCATGGAGCTGGCCGATTTCACCGCCGGAAGCATCGCCCTGATCTCGCAGAGCGGCGGCATTCTGGGGTCTCTGCTGTCCCGCGCCGTCGGCCGGGGTATCGGCTTCTCCAAGCTGGTGGCCACGGGCAACGAAGCGGATCTGGAGGTCGCCGATTTCCTGGACGGTCTTGCCGACGATCCCGCGACCTCGGTGGTGGCCCTGTATCTGGAAACGATCCGCGATGCGCCCAGGTTCCGCCGGGCCGCGCGCAGG
This sequence comes from Rhodospirillaceae bacterium Z3-40, assembly GCA_046233135.1. GTDB lineage: Bacteria > Pseudomonadota > Alphaproteobacteria > Rhodospirillales > Rhodospirillaceae > JBJXHN01. Next base: position 76,644 of record JBJXHN010000012.1, read on the forward strand.
GTGCTCGACGCCGGGAAGCGGATCGTTGTCTACAAGGTCGGCCGGTCGGAAACCGGGGCGCGGTCAGCGGTTTCCCATACCGGCGCGCTGGCCGGGGCGGCGGAAGTGTATGACGCGCTGTTCGACCAGCTGGGCATCATCCAGGCGCGGACCTTCGCCGACCTGCTGGATATTCCCGCCGCGCTCGCTTGCGGGCGGCCGCTGACGGGGGACCGGATCGCCATCGTCACCTCCACCGGCGGGGCGGCAACCATCGTTGCCGACAATCTGGGTCTGGCGGGGCTGACCATGCCCAGCCCTGATCCGGAGACGGCGGAAAAGTTGCGGACCCTGGACTTGCGGGATGCGGTGCTGGACCGGAATCCCATCGATGTGACCCTGGCCGGCCTGCGGCCGGATCTATTCCGGACGATCATCCGCATCCTGGCGGACAGCCCGTCCTACGACGGAATCTGCGTGGTCGTGGGGTCGTCCTCCCTCGGCCAGCCCGATGTGGTGGCCAAGCCGTTGCTGGACTCCCTGGCGGTGACCGGCAAGCCGCTGATGGCCTATGTCAGTCCGGATGCGCCGGGGATCGTGCGGCATCTCAACACCCAGGGAATCCCGGCCTATCCGACGCCGGAAAGCTGTGCGTCGGTATTCCGGGCGATGCTGGCCACCACGCCCCCGCCCGTCGAGGAAACGTCGGCGCCGGTGGTGGTTCTGCCTGAGGGGGTGCGGGCGGGGACTTTGAACGAGACCGAAAGCAAGGCCTTGTATGCCCACTTCGGCATTCCGGGACCCCGGGAAGTTGCCGTGGTGACGCCGGAAGAGGCAGCGGATGCGGCACGGATGTTCGACGGACCGGTGGTCATCAAGATCCTGTCCGACGAGATCCCGCATAAATCCGAAGTCGGCGGTGTCGCCGTCGGCGTGGCCCCGGAGGAGGTGGCGGAGCGCTGCCGGCGCATGGCCGAACGGGTGGCTGCCGCCACATCGGCGCGGGTCGATGGCTTCCTGATCCAGGAACTGGTCCGGGATGGTGTCGAACTGATCCTGGGCTACAACCGGGATCCCCAGCTTGGCCCGTATATCCTGCTGGGTGCGGGGGGCGTGACCACCGAGCTGTATCAGGACGTCACCTTGCGGCTGCTGCCCATCGACCGGCGGCGGGCGGAAGGCATGGTGGACGATCTGACCTGCGGCGCCCTGCTGAAGGGCTTCCGGGGGCGGGACAAGGGGGATCTGGGCGCCCTGACCGACGCCATCCTGGCTTTCTCCGCCATGGCGACCGCGCTGGACGGGCGCCTGATGGAAGCGGAGATCAACCCGATCTTCGTCCTGCCCGAGGGCAAGGGCGTGCGGGCCGGGGACGGGCTGATCGTTACCGCGTGACGTCGGTGAGACCATCAAAAAAACAAATGCGGGCGGAGCTTACGCTTCCGCCCGCATTTCGTCGCGGATCCAGTCGAGGAACTTCAGCAGCGGGGGAGAGGGCTTCACGTTGCGGGGCCAGGTCAGGTAGTAGCCTTCGTCCGTCAGGTGGCTTTGGGCGAAGGGGGCGATCATGGCACCCGACTGGATCTGGCGCTGGACGAAAACCTTCACGGCAATCGCCACGCCGATGTCCATGGCGGCGGCCTCGTAGGCCAGGGCGGAGTTTTCGAAGCGGATGCCAGGGGTGGGGTCGAGTTCCACCCCCGTTGCCTTGATCCAGGTGGCCCAGTCGTGGGGGCGGGCCATCGAATGCAGCAGGCGGATCCGCGTCAGGTCTACCGGGGCCGCCAGGGACTGGCAGGCCATCAGGCCCGGCGAGCACATGGGCAGCAGTTCGATATCCACCAGCTTTTCGGAATGCAGATGGGGCCAATCCCCCCGCCCGGAGCGGATGGCCGCATCCAGATTCTGGGCCTCGAAATCGACGGCTTCGGTGGAGGAGGACAGGCGGACTTCGATGCCGGGGTTGGCGTCATGGAAGCGGGCCAGCCGGGGGATCAGCCACCGCTGGGAAAACGTCGTGTAGGACTGGATCGCCAGGATGTCGCGCCGCCCCCGCCGGGAGACGGCGCGGGCGGCGTCACCGATTTCCTGAAAGGCATTGGCGATGCCGTTGTGAAGCTCCTTCCCCTCTCTGGTCAGCTCTATGCCCCGGTGCAGGCGCTTGAAAAGGGTGACGCCAAGGTAGTCCTCGAGAACGCGGACCTGCCGGCTGACGGCGACCTGGGACACATTCAGTTCCTCCGCCGCCAGGGTGAGACTGAGCAGGCGCGCGGCGGATTCAAACGTCTTGAGGGGATTCAAGGGGGGGAGGGTATGTTTCATCGTATGGTTACCAAACCTGTCCGTCGGACCTGGCGTCCGAAGTGTATTTGGGGTGCTGATCCTGGGCCGGCTTTTCAGCGCCGAGCACAGGGCGTAGCTGGGCCTGGCTGCGCAGGAGCAGGGGCAGGAAGCGTTCGATCATCGTGTCGATGGACAGGCGCATGGAATGGGCACCGATGTTCAGGGCGGCCACCACCGTTCCCTTGTCGTTGAACAGCGGCACCGCCAGGGAGCACAGGCCCAGTTCCAGTTCTTGATCGACGGCGGCGTAGCCTTGCATGGCCACCCGCATCAGAAGCTCGGTCAGGGCGTCCAGCTCGGTTTGCGTGCGTGGGGTGTGGGCAGGACGGTCCCGGGCGGTGAGGATGGACCGGGCCAGCGCCGGTGGCAGAAAGGCCAGCAGCACCCGCCCCATGGAGGCGCAATAGGCTGGAAGCCGGCTGCCCGGCGTCAGATTGATCGCCATCACCCGCTTGCGCGAGGCCCGGGCCACATAGACGATTTCCGGCCCGTCGAGGATGGAGACCGACGCGCTTTCCCCCGTTTCCTCCGACAGGGTGTCCAGATGGGGCTGGACGATGGCCGGCAGGCTGGCTGATCGGGAATAGGCCTGGCCCAGGCGCAGGGTGCGGGGGCTGAGGCAGAAGAATTTTCCGTCATAGTCCGCATAGCCGAGGGTGCTCAGCGTTAGCAGGCAGCGCCGCGCCGTCGCCCGGTCCAGGCCGGTTCTAAGGGCGATATCGGCGACGGACAGGCGGGAAGGGCCATCGTCGAAAGCCTCGATCACCGCCAGACCCTTTGCGAACCCCTGCATGAAATCCGTTGGCCGGGCGCCGGCCCGCCAGTCCGTCGACGATGTGTCCATAGTCCGCTTCGCTTCGTTCCCACCACCAGAATATCGCTCAGCCTATACGATATTTGAACAAAAATCAAATAACGCACAATGCCGTTGAGCCGGGGGATCCAACTTGGGAGAATTGGGGCCATCAAACGGGAGGAAGCCTGTGGCGCGATTCATGACCCTTTCCGAGGCGATCGAAGGGACCCTGTCCGACGGTGACAGCGTGGCCTTCGAGGGGTTCACTCACCTCATCCCCCATGCGGCCGCCCACGAGGCGATCCGCCAGGGCAAAACGGATCTCACGCTCATCCGCATGACGCCGGACATCATCTACGACCAGATGATCGGCATGGGGATGGCGCGGAAGCTGATCTTTTCCTATGCGGGCAACCCCGGCGTGGGGCTGCTGCGCCGGCTGCGCGATGCGGTGGAAAACGGCTGGCCGCGCCCGCTGGAGATCGAGGAGCATTCCCACGCGGCGATGGCCAACGCCTATGAAGCCGGGGCGGCCGGGCTGCCGATGGCGGTCTTTCGCGGCTACAAGGGCGCGGATCTGGCCAAGGTCACGGCGACCATCAAGTCCGTCACCTGCCCCTTCACCGGCGAGGTTCTGGCGGCAATTCCCGCCCTGCGCCCGGACGTGGCGGTGATCCATGCGCAAAAGGCCAACCGGCGCGGCGATGTTCTGATCGAAGGGATCATCGGCGTGCAGAAAGAGGTGGTGCTGGCGGCGAAGCGGTCCTTGGTGACCGTCGAGGAGGTTGTGGAGGACTTCGAAGGCCTGCATCCGAACGCCTGCGTCCTGCCCCGGTGGACCGTATCGGCCATCGCCGTCGTCCCCGGGGGGGCGCATCCGTCCTATGCCCACGGGTACTACGGCCGGGACAACCCCGCCTACCTGGAATGGGACGGAATCTCGGCGGACCGGGACCGCTTCCAGGCCTGGATGGACGCCAATGTGCTTCAGGCCGTCCCGGAGGATTTCGCCGGCCGCGTCGCCACGCTGGAGGATACGCCATGACAACGCCTTCTTTTACCCCCGATGAGATGATGACCATCGCGGCGGCGCGGGCCTTGAGCAACGACGATGTCTGCTTCGTGGGGATCGGTGCGCCGTCGGCAGCCTGTAATGTGGCCCGGCTGACCCATGCGCCGGATATCACGCTGATCTACGAAAGCGGCACCATCGGCACGGCGCCGTCGGTGCTGCCCCTGTCCATCGGCGACGGTGAGCTGTGCGAGACCGCCATAACCACCGTGTCGGTGCCGGAGATGTTCCGCTACTGGCTCCAGGGCGGGCGCATTTCCGTTGGCTTCCTGGGGGCGGCGCAGATGGACCGTTTCGGCAATATCAACACCACCGTGATCGGAGACTACGGCACCCCCCGGGTCCGCCTGCCGGGCGGTGGCGGAGCGCCGGAGATCGCGTCGTCCTGTGGCCGGATCTTCATCACCATGAAGCAGTCCCGTCGCGGCATGGTGGAGAGCATCGATTTCATCACTTCCTTCGGCCATGGCGCCGGCCCCGGAGACCGCAAGGCCCTGGGCATCAACACGCTGGGGCCGACCCTGCTGATCACCGATCTCGCGATCTGGAACAGCGATCCGGAAACCGGGGAATTCGTCGTCTCCTCCCTGCATCCGGGCGCAACGCGGGAGCAGGTCGCGGAGACATGCGGCTGGCCCCCCCGGTTCGCCGACGACCTCGCTGAGACGCCGGCGCCCGGCGATCTGGAACTCACCACACTAAGAGACTTGAAAGCGCGCACGGCCAAGGCCCACGGCGCTTCTGAAGGAACCGAGATATGACCGACGCCTATATCTGCGCCTATATCCGCACGCCCATCGGCCGCTTCGGCGGAGCCCTGTCCACCGTTCGGGCCGATGACCTGGGCGCCGTTCCCCTGAAGGCCCTGATGGACTGCTGCCCGTCCGTCGACTGGGAGGCCGTGGACGACGTGGTCTTCGGCTGCGCCAACCAGGCCGGAGAGGATAACCGCAACGTGGCCCGGATGGCGCTGCTGCTGGCGGGCCTGCCCGACCGGGTCTCCGGAACCACCATCAACCGCCTTTGCGGATCGGGCATGGACGCGGTGATCACCGCCGCCCGGGCGGTGAAGGCAGGCGAAGCGGACCTGGTGATCGCCGGGGGTGTTGAGTCGATGAGCCGGGCGCCTTTTGTCCTGCCCAAGGCGGACAAGGCCTTTTCCCGCTCCATGGAGATCCACGACACCACCATCGGCTGGCGCTTCGTCAACCCGGTGATGAAGGCCCGGTACGGCGTCGATTCCATGCCGGAAACGGCGGAGAATGTGGCCCAGGACTTTGCGGTCTCGCGGGAGGATCAGGATCGCTTCGCCCTGGCTTCCCAGCGGAAAGCTGCTGCGGCCGTGGCATCCGGACGGCTGGCCCGGGAAATCACGCCGGTGGCCATCCCCAGCCGCAAGGGACCGCCGACCCTGGTCGACAAGGACGAGCATCCCCGGGAAACCACCATGGAGGCCCTGGCCAGGCTGCCCGCGCCCTTCCGCGCAAACGGTTCGGTGACGGCGGGGAATGCGTCGGGCGTCAACGACGGGGCAGCTGCTCTTGTCATCGCCTCGGAAGCGGCGGCCAAGGCCCATGGACTGACGCCCATTGCGCGGATCCTCGGCGGGGCTGTGGCAGGGGTGCCGCCCAGGATCATGGGGTTCGGCCCGGCACCGGCGACACGGAAGCTGTGCGCGCGCCTGGGGATGACCCCGGATGCCTTCGACGTGATCGAACTCAATGAAGCCTTTGCGTGCCAGGGGCTGGCGGTGCTTCGGGATCTCGGGCTGGCCGATGACGCGCCCCAGGTGAACCCCAATGGCGGCGCCATCGCGCTGGGGCATCCCCTGGGCATGTCCGGCGCGCGGATCACGGGAACGGCGGCGTTGGAACTGAGCCTGGACCCGGGCAAGCGCTTCGCCCTGGCCACCATGTGCATCGGTGTCGGTCAGGGGATCGCGATCGCGCTGGAGCGCGTGTAAGGGATTGCGCTGGAGCGCGTGTAAGGGATTGCGCTGGAGCGCGTGTAAGGGATTGCGCTGGAGCGCGTGTAAGGGATTGCGCTGGAGCGCGTGTAAGGGATTGCGCTGGAGCGCGTGTAGGACAAAGACGTCAGCACCCCCGGCTTCTGGAAGCCGGGGGTGCTGTTCTGCGGGGTGGGGTCAGGGAAGAGGCCGGCCTTGGCCCGGCAAGGGGCCGATATAGCGGAAGCCGGCCCGGAGCATCCGTCCCGTCAGATCCTGTTCCCGGCAGTGGGCCACCCACCCGGCCGCCCGTGTGGTCGCGAACATGGGGGTATAGGTCGCGGGCGGCAGCCCGACCGCCTCCAGAAGCAGGGCGGCGTGGAACTCCACATTCGTTTCCAGGCGCTTCCTGTCGGGGCGCCGGCGGGCGAGGGTGTCGACGATGATGGCCTCCACCCGGTCGGCGAAAGCCAGCCGCTCCGGGTTTCCCAGGGGCAGGCGATGCAGGGTGCTTTTGAAGATATCCGCCCGGGGGTCCCGTCCCGGATAGGCGCGGGAGCCGAAACCCATCAGGTGCTGCCCCCGGTCGAGGCTCGCGTCTACCCAGGCTTGGATATCCCCTGACGCTGCAATCGCGTTGAGCATGTCGATCACCATCCCGGGGGCGCCTCCGTGCCGGGGTCCCTGCAGGGTGGCGAGGGCGGCGACGGCGGCGGCCACCCGTCCGCCGCCGGTCGACGCCGCAAGGCGGGCGGCCAGGGTCGATGGATTGATGCCGTGGTCGATCATGGCCACCATGTAGATGTCCAGGGCATCGGCGGAAACCTGGGGCTGGGCAGTACCATGGGCCATCCGCAGAAGGTCCGCCGCATGGGTCAGCCCGGGGTCGGGGGCGGGCAGGGGGGGCAGGTTTTCCGATTTCCGCAGGGCCATGGTCATGGCCACCCCGGTGCCGGCGACGGTCAGCAGGGGGTCGTCCGGGATCTCGGGCAGGGTCGAAAGGAGGCTGCGCTGGGTCTCCACCGGCGGCGCCGGCGGCAGGTGGGGGAGGATGGGAAGGAACATCCCATAGGCCCGGACCCGGGCCTCCCCCAATGCTTTCTGGCCGGCGACCCCGGGGAACAGGTCCTCCCACAGCAGGGCCAGGGCGTCTTCGTAGCGGAAGCCGCGTTCCAGCAGGGCGGTGACAGGATAGCCCCGCAGCAGGATTTCTCCCGAGGCGGGGTCGCCTCTGCTCAGCCCTGTTTCCGCCGCGATCGCATCATCCAATCCCACGTTCCGTGCACTCATGCGCTTGAATCCTGTTGATCGAGGGATAGAGAGCGTTACCGGCCGTCCGGCAGGCACGCCGCACCATTCGGGAACAGCACCCTGGGATCGGCCATGGGGAAGCCCGGTCCGGAGCGGGCCGCGAGATCCCGGAAGTCCGCCGACAGAGCGTCGATGCCGCGCCGGCGCGCCTGGAAGACCGGGCCGCCTTTCCATTTCGGGAAACCGTATCCGTTCAGCAGAACCAGATCGATGTCTTCCGGCCGCTCGGGAACGGCTTCCGTCAGCAGATGGGCGGCCTCGCAGGCCATGGCGGTCAGGACGCGCCGGACAATATCGGCATCGTCGAAAGCCCGCCGGGAAAGGCCCTTGCGGTCAGATTCCGCAAGGACCAGGGCGGTGACGTCGGGATCCGTCACCGGACGGCCTTTGTCGTCGTAGCGATAGTATCCCTTGCCAGCTTTCCGTCCCAGCCGCCCTTGCTGGCAGAGGATATCGGGGATGTCGACGTAGCGGGCCGTGGGGTCGCGGCTGGACGCCGTGGCCTGCCGCATGCGCCAGGCGATGTCGAGACCGGACAGGTCGGCTACGGCGAAGGGACCCATGGCGAAGCCGAAAGCTTCCAAGGCTCCGTCGATCTGCGCGGGCAGGGCGCCTTCCTCCAGCATGAACTCGCATTGTCGGCGGTAGGCGGCGTAGATGCGGTTGCCGATGAAACCGAAGGAATCCGCCGACAGGATCGGCTGTTTTCCGAGGCTTTTGCTAAAGGAAAAGGCCGTCGCGAGGACATCGGGGGCGATCCGGGGCGTCCGGACCACCTCCACCAGCCGCATGACATTGGCCGGACTGAAGAAGTGCAGGCCGACCACGCGGTCCGGGTTGGCGGTCTGCCCGGCGATGGCGGTGACGGAAAGGTAGGAGGTGTTGGTCGCCAGAATGGCGTCGGGCCGGGCGATCCGGTCGAGGCTGCGGAAGACCTGGGCTTTGACGTCCAGGTCCTCGAACACCGCTTCGATGATCAGATCCGCCGAAGACAGGGCGGCAAGGTCGGTCCGGCCCTGCAAGCGCCCGAGAATCCCGTCAGCGGCATCCGCCGGGATCCTGCCCTTGGCCGCGCGGCCCCGGATGGTGTCGGTCACGCGGGCCATGCCCCGGTCGAGGGCGTCGGCACTGGTATCCGCCAGAATGACGCCATAGCCGCCGTCCAGGGCGGCGACGGCGATCCCCGCTCCCATGGTCCCCGCGCCGACCACGGCCACCCGTTCGACGGGCCTGAGCTTGACCGATGGCTGTTTGGCCGTGCGGGCGGCCGCGCGTTCGGCAAAGAAGACGTGGCGCAGGGCGAAGGCGTCTTCGCTGAGGCGGAGGGTCTGGAAGGCGGCGCGTTCTTCCCGAAGCGCTTCGTCGGGGGCCAGCGACAGGCCCTCGCGGATCATGCGGATCGCTTCCCGCGCAGCCGGGCGGTCGCCGCCCCGCTTTTTCAGGGCCGCCGAGGCGATGTGATCGATCGCTTCTGGGGACTCCCCGGGGACGGCTTCGTTCAGCAGATTCCGCTTCCGGCCGATGAGCTCCCGGGCGTAGCGGACCGCGTCCGCTTCCAGGTCCATCTCGGCGATGCGGTCGATCATGCCCAGCGACAGGGCCTGGTCCGCCGGAACGCGCCGGCCGGAGAGAATAAGCTCCAGAGCTTTCGCAGGCCCCACCAAGCGGGGCAGCCGCTGGGTTCCGCCGGCGCCGGGGATGATGCCTAGCGTGACTTCCGGAAGGCCGACCAGGGCGGACGGACTGGCGATGCGGGCGTCGCAGCCAAGCGCCAGTTCGAAGCCGCCGCCGAGGGCGGCACCGTGGATGGCCGCGACGACGGGTTTGCGGCAGGCTTCGATGGCGGCGATCACCGCTGGTAGGTCCGGCGATTCCAGCGGCTTCCCGAATTCCTTCAGATCCGATCCGGCCATGAATGTGGAGCCCGCCCCGATCAGAACCGCCGCCTGGACCGCATCATCGGCGTTCAGGGACCGGATGGCGGTCAGCAGGCCGTGACGGACGGCCAGGGATCCCGCATTGATTGGCGGGTTGCTGATCGTGACGACCGCAACATCCCCATGGCGGCGACACTGTACTTGCGCGTTATCGTCATGGTCCGGCGGGGTATTCAGGCGATCATCGCTCGCGTCATGAAGGTCCATCCCTGGGCATCCTCGTTTCTTGTGTCGGGGGCAAATGACACAGAATGCGGACCGGGCGAGCAACTTAGTATCGTGGTGTCCTGACCTGACTTTTGGTTATGCTCCGCTGCCAGTACGGTCTGATCCCCCGGGAAGCGCGGGCTGCGGGCATGCCGTCCGTCCGGGAACCCTGCGGGGATCGGGATTACGTGGCGTGGCGGCGGGACCTGGGCTGGGTACAGGGCGCGGCAGCGGGGCACCTCGGCCCCGTCAGATCCCCATGCAGATGTACTTGGTCTCCAGGTAATCCTCGATCCCCTGGCGCGCACCTTCACGGCCCAGGCCGCTTTCCTTGATGCCGCCGAAGGGGGCGACCTCGGTGGAGATGATGCCCTCGTTCACCCCGACCATGCCGGCCTCCAGCGCTTCGGCGACCCGCCAGACCCGGGAAACGTCGCGGCTGTAGAAATAGGCGGCCAGACCGAATTCCGTGTCGTTGGCCATGGCGACCGCCTGTTCCTCGGTCTCGAAGCGGAACAGGGGGGCCAGGGGGCCGAAGGTCTCTTCCCTGGCCACCCGCATGGCCGGGGTGACATCGGCAATGATGGTCGGTTCGAAGAAGGTGCCGCCCAGGGCATGGGGCCTGCCGCCGGTGACGATCCGCCCGCCCTTGGACAGGGCGTCGGCCACGTGTTCTTCCACCTTCCGCAGGGCGGCGGCGTTGATCAGCGGCCCCTGGTGGGTCACCCCATCCAGCCCCGGACCAACCGCGAGGCAGCGCACCGCCCCGGCCAGCTTTTCGGCGAAGGCGTCATAGACGCCGGCCTGCACGTAGATCCGGTTGGCGCAGACGCAGGTCTGGCCCGTGTTGCGGTATTTCGACGCCAGCACCCCCTGGACCGCCTTGTCCAGATCGGCGTCGTCGAAGACGATGAACGGCGCGTTGCCACCCAGTTCCAGGCTGACCTTTTTCACCGTGTCGCTGCACTGCTTCATCAGGATCTTGCCCACCGCTGTGGAGCCGGTGAACGAGAGCTTGCGGACCAGCGGATTGCCGGTCAGTTCCGCCCCCACCGCCGCCGCGTTGGCGCGGGAGCAGGTGACGACGCTGAGCAGCCCGGCCGGCAGCCCCGCCCGTTCGGCGAGAACCGCCAGGGCCAGGGCGCTGAGCGGCGTGTCTTCCGCCGGCTTGACCACCACCGGGCAGCCGGCGGCCAGCGCCGGCCCGACCTTGCGGGTGATCATGGCGATGGGGAAGTTCCACGGGGTGATCGCCGCCGCCACGCCGATGGGCTGGCGGATGACCACCAGGCGCTTGTCCGCGCCGTGGGCGGGGATGACCTCGCCATAGGCCCGCTTGCCTTCCTCGGCGAACCATTCGATGAAGCTGGCGCCGTAGGCCACCTCGCCCCGGGCTTCGGCCAGCGGCTTGCCCTGCTCGGCGGTCATCAGAACGGCCAGGTCGTCCTGGGCGGCCATGATCAACTCGAACCAGCGGCGCAGGATGGCTGCCCGCTCCTTCGCTGTTCTCGCGCGCCAGGCCGGCCAGACCCGGTTCGCGCCGCCGATGGCCGCGCGGGTGTCTTCGGCGGTCATGTCGGGAACCCGGCCGATCTCCGAGCCGTCGGCCGGGTTGGTGACGGGGAAGTCCGCCCCGGTGCGGGCGCGGACCCAGGCGCCATCGATCGGGGCGGTGTCGCGCAGCAGGTCGCGGTCGCGAAGGGGCAGGCTCATCCGCTGTGTCCTTGTTCCGGCGGGATACGATCAGGCTTTGTGGGTGCGGGCGAGGACCCGCATGGCATTGGCAAGCAGGGTGACGTCGATGCCCACGGCGATGAAGGTCGCGCCGGCCTCTCTGGTCCTGGCGATGAACGCGGGGTCGGTGGTCAGCACGCCGGCAGCCTTGCCCGCTGCGCGGATGCGACCCAGGGCGTTGAGCACGGCGTCCATCACCTCCGGCGTGGTCGGCCGGCCCAGGTAGCCCATGTCGGCGGCAAGGTCGGAGGGGCCGATGAACACCCCGTCCACCCCCTCGACGGCCAGGATGTCGTCCAGGGCAGCGATTCCCGCCCGGCTTTCGACCTGCACCAGCAGGCAGATCTGGTCGTTGGCGGTGGTCAGGTAGTCGGGGATGCCGGCGAAGCGCGATGCCCGGGCGAGCGCCGAGCCGACCCCGCGGATGCCCTGGGGCGGATAGCGGGTGGCGCGCACCAGGGCCTCGGCCTGCGCACCGCTGTCGACCATGGGGATCAGCAGGGTCTGCGCCCCGGCGTCCAGCACCTGTTTGATGATCCAGCTTTCGCCGATGGGCAGGCGTACCACCGGGTGGGAGTCCGATGCCTGGATCACCTGCAGCTGGGCGAGGATGGAGCGCAGGTCGTTGGGCGCATGTTCTCCATCGACGACCAGCCAGTCGAAGCCGGCAGTGGCCGAGATCTCGGCGGCGTAAGGCTCGGCGAGCCCGACCCAGCAGCCGATCTGAACCTGGCCGTCCCGGAGCTTCTGCTTGAACACATTGAGCGGCGCGGGCATGGGCATCTCCTATGCGAAGGTGATCGAGACGTGGCCGAAGGCGCCGAAGTCGGCGGTGATGTGCGACCCCGGGGGCGCCTCGACAGGGCGGATGAAGGACCCTGACAGGACCACATCCCCGGCCGCGAGGGAGTCCCCGTAGTCGGCCAGGCGGTTGGCCAGCCAGACAATGCCCATCACCGGATCATTCAGGACCCCGGCGCCCAGGCCGGTTTCCTCCACCTCGCCATTCCTGCTGACGATCGCGCCGATCCATCGCAGGTCGAGCGCGGTGGGGTCGTGCCGCTGCGTCCCCAGAACGATGCCGGCGTTGGCAGCGTTGTCGGCGATGGTGTCGAAGACTGCCCGCAGGGTCCCGGTTTCCGGATCCTTGCGCAGGATGCGGGTGTCGAGGATCTCCAGCGAGGGCGCCACGTAATCGGTGGCGGCGATCACCTGCTCGCGGGTCACGCCGGGACCGGCCAGGGGCGCTTTCAGGACGAAGGCGATTTCCGCCTCGACCCGGGGCTGTATGTAGCGGTCGCGGGGGACCATGCTGCCGGTGTCGAAGAACATGTCGTCGAACAGCAGGCCGCTGTCGGGGATGTCGATCTTCAGTGCATCCTGCATGGCCTTCGAGGTCAGGCCGATCTTCCAGCCCCGCACGGTGCGGCCGGCGGCGATCTTGCGCTTTACCAGGGCGGCCTGCACCGCATAGGCGTCGTCCATGTCCATGCCGGGGTTGGCAAGGCTGAGCAGGCCGATTTGCCGGCGGGTGACTTCCGCCTGGAACAGGGCTTCGGCGGCGGCGGCGATGGCGTCCGGGGTCATGGTCATTGTTCGTCCACCACTCCGTTGCGCAGGCTGCCGATCCCTTCGACTGCGATTTCCACGACGTCGCCGGGCTTCAGGAAGATCGGCGGATCGAAGCGGGCGCCGGCCCCGGTCGGCGTTCCGGTGACGATGACGTCGCCGGGCACCAGGGTGGTGAAGGTGGAGATGTATTCGATCTGCCTATCGATGGGGAAGATCATCCGCCCGGTCCGGTCATCCTGCCGCAACTCGCCGTTCACCGTTGTGGTCAGGCGCACGTCTTCCACCTGCGACTCGTCGGTGAAGGGCACCAGCCAGGGACCCATGGCGCCCGAGCCGTCGAAGTTCTTGCCCTGGGTGACGTTGAACTTGGCGTGGCGCACCCAGTCGCGCAGGGTGCCTTCGTTGCACAGGGTCAGGGCGGCGATGTGGTCGTAGGCCTGCGTCCGGGGGATATGCCGTCCGCCCTTGCCGATCACCACGACGATCTCGCCTTCATAATCCAGCTGGCCGGAAGCCTTGGGCCGGGTCAGCGGCACGTCATGGCCGACGAAGGAGCGGGGGAAGCGGATGAACAGCGACATGTTCTTCGGCGCGTCCTGGCCGTCCTTGTATTCGGCGTTGCGGTCCGGAAAGTTGACGCCGACGCAGATGATCTTTTCCGGCGCGGGAATGGGGATCTGGTAGGAAAAGCTGCCGTCCGCATGGGTCACCGCCTTGCCCTTGGCGGCGGTGGCGAGGGCGGACAGGCCATCGGCCGCGATCACCTCGCGCAGGGTCGGCCACTGGGGGAAGGCGGGAGACAGGGCAATCATGCCGCCGTCGGCGACGGCACCATAGAAGGTGCCGTCTTCGGTCGAATAGGTCGCGAATTTCGTATTCGTTGTCATGACCCTGCTTACGCTCCTTCGACGGGGAAAACGAAGTTGACCTGGCCGGTGCCGGAGCTGGGGAAGTATTCGCTGATCTGCTCGCCCTTGCCGGTGTACTTGTCCCAGCCCAGGGCGCCGAACATCATGACGGTGTCGTGCATATAGCCCTCGCCGGAGCAGTGACGGGCGTAGTCCGGCAGCATCTTCAGGAAGGTGGCGATGTCGCCGTTCTTCCACATCTCGATCACATGCAGGTCAACCTGGCGGTTGAATTCGCTGGAGATGGTGAAGGTGCCGTTGTTGGCTTCGTAGATGTCGTTCTCCCAGATCTTGTGGGACAGCGAGCCCGAGGCGACGAGGGCGACGTTATGGTCGCTTTCCTCGATGGCTTCGCGGATCGCCTCGCCGACCTTGCGAGAGGCTTCCTGGCTGTGCACCGTGCACCAGCCGCCGATGGACACCACCTTGAATTGCTTGTCCTCGTTCATGTAGCGCATCGGCACCAGGGTCCCGTATTCCAGTTCCAGGGAGTCGATCTGGTGGGACAGGGTGTATACGTCCTTGGCCATGGCCTTTGCTGCGATCAGGTCGCCCAGTGCGGCATTGCCGGTGTATTCGTATTCCAGATTCTGGATGAACTGGGGAAACTCGTTGCTGGTGAAGATGCCCTTGAAGGCGTGGTTGGCATTGATGTGATAGCCGGCGTTCACCACCCAGTGGGTATCGATGACGACGATGGTATCTACCCCCAGCGCGCGGCAGCGGCGGCCGATTTCCTTGTGGCCATCGATGGCGTGCTGGCGGGTTCCGTGCACCCGGCCCGGCTGTTCGGACATGATCATCGTCGGGACGTGGGTCACTTTCGCGACCAGGCTGAGTTTACCCATGAGAGTCTCCTGTTGGTGACGTTTCCGGGCGGCTTTTCCGCCCTTTGTTGTGGTTACAGCAGGCCGAGCGCCAGCCAGGGGAAGGCGATCAGCATCCCAAGACGTACGATGTCCGAAAGGACGAACGGGAAGACGCCCCGGAAGATTTCCTTGATCGGCACCTCGGGTGCCACGGATTTGATGACGAACACGTTCATCCCCACCGGCGGCGTGATCAGGCCCAGTTCGACGGTGATGACCGAGATCACGCCGAACCACACCGGATCGAACCCGGCGGCCTGGACCAGCGGATAGACCACCGGCACGGTCAGCAGCAGCATCGCCAGACTGTCCATCACGCAACCCAGCAGCATGTACAGCACCAGCACCGCAAACAGCACCGCATAGGGTGAAAGGCCCAGTCCCGTCACCAGATCGACAAGCGAGAACGAGATGCGCGAGACGGACAGGAAGTAGCCGAAGATCTCGGCGCCTATGACCATGAAGAAAATCATCGAGGACAGGAACAGGGTTTCCTCCATGGCCTCGACGAACTGGTGCAGGGTCATGCCGCGCACCAGGGCGATGACCAGGGTGCAGGTGGCGCCCACAACCGCGGCTTCGGTCGGGGTGAACAGGCCGCCGTAGATGCCGCCGATGATGAAGGCGAAAGTGGCGCCGAAGGGCAACAGCCCCTTCAAGCCGACGATCTTCTCCCGCAGAGTGGTCGAGACGCCGGGTTGGGCGACGCCCGGCCTGATGCGCACCACCAGCGCAATGGTGACGCAGTAGAGCACGAGGCCGAGCAGCCCTGGTATGATCCCGGCGATGAACATGTCGCCCACACTCTGTTCGGTGATCAGGGCATAGAGCAGCAGGGCGATGGAGGGCGGGATCATGATCCCCAGGGTGCCCCCCGCCGCCAGGGTGCCGGTGGCCAGAGAGACCGCATAGCCGCCGCGCTTCATTTCCGGCAGGGCGACCCGGGACATGCTCGCCGCCGTGGCCAGGGAGGAGCCGGAAATGGCCGAGAACACCCCGCAGGAGGAGACGGCGGCGAGTGCCATGCCGCCCCGCCATCCGCCAAACAGGCAGCGCGCGCCGTCGAACAGCTCGGAGGACATCCGGGCCTTGGAGGCGAACACTCCCATCAGGATGAACATGGGGATGGGACTGAAGGAATAGTTGGTCAGGGTTTCGAAGGGGCCGACCTCAAGAATATGCAGGGCCGGGGGAAAGGCGACGATCAGTCCGAACCCGACGAATCCGGTCAGGGCCATGGCCAGGGCGATAGGGCAGCGCAGGGCGATCAGGCCCAGCATTCCGGCGATGGAGATATATCCGATGGCGGCCGCGCTCATTGTGCCACGGTTCCTTGTCTGATCTGTTCGAAGGCGCCGAGCACGCCGCGCAGCCCCAGCATGACCGCGCAGGCCGTAATGCCGGCGTAGATGATGGACAGTGGGATCAGCAGATCCTGGGTGGTCTCACCGGACAGGGCGACGCGGCCGATGGCGGCCTGGAACTGCCCGGCCATGCCGAAACCCATGGCGCCGAAGCCGAAGGAATAAAGGCCTTCGACGATAGCCCTGGTGCGCCGGCTCCAGCCATCCGTGAACAGGTCGACGACCACCTGGCCACGATGCACGGAATGGGGCAGGGCCAGCAGAACGGCGAACAGCAGGCCGTAGCGGACGATCTCGATCCCGCCTTGATAGGTGACATCCAGGGCGCCTCCGGTCAGGCTGAACAGCGTTCGCGAAATGATTTCGAGAAGCACCGCTGCCATGATGACCAGAAGGAGACCCCCGGCCGTGTAGTGCATGGCCTTGGTGATGGTATGCACGATACGGATGAAAAGGCGCATGATTGCCTCCGTCCAATGGTCTACACCGGCCCTTCCCCAACCTGCTTCGGGAGAAGGGCCGGACGGGGCTTATTCGCAGCTCTCGGCGAGTTCCTGGGCGCGGGCATAGACGGCACGCGCGGGCAGGCCTTTTCCTTCCAGATCGGCGATATAGGCTTCGACGGCACCCGACAGCACGGGCGCCCAGGCCGGGTTGATGACGCCGCCTTCGACCATATAGATCGTGTGGCCCAGCTCTTCGGCTTCCTTCCTGCCCTGGTTATCGAGCTTGTCGAACAGCTGGCCGGCGGTCCTGGCCCAGGAGGGGCCGGAATTGTCGTCGATGACCTTCTTCATGGCATCGGACAGGCCGTCATAGACGTCCTTGTTCATGGTCACCACAAAGGCGGTGTTGTAGAGCGTGCCGAGGTCGGTGTGGTTCTTCACCAGCTCGTTCAGGCGGAAGACCTTGGCGCCTTCCCAGGGGAAGGCCGCGCCGTCGATCACGCCGCGCTGTACGGACTGATAGGATTCCGGCGCGGGCAGGCCTACCGGCTGTGCCCCCAGGTCCTCCAGGATCTTGGCGATCAGGGTGGACGGGCGGCGGATGCGCAGGCCCGCCAGATCCGCCGGCTCCTTCACCAGCTTTTCGGTCGTGTGCAGCATGCCGGGGCCATGGGTGAAGAAGAACAGCGGTTTGGTGTCCTTGAACTCGCTGTCCAGCAGGCCCTCGTCATACAACCCCTGAAGGATGCACGACCCGTGCACCGCGCTTTTGGTCAGGCCCGGCACCTCGACCAACTGGGACAGCGGGAAGCGGTTGGCCGTATAGCCCAGGACGGTGGCGGTGGCATCCATGATGTGGTTGCTGACCGCTTCATACTGGGCCGGGGCCTTGGCCAGGGTCTGGGAGGGATAGACCTCGACCTTGAGATCACCGCCGGACTCCTTTTCCACCCCATCGGCCCAGATCTGGAAGATTTCCGTATGGGGACCGGACACGACCGGCCAGAAGTGGCCGAACCGCAGGGTTTCGGATGCCTGGGCCGAAGGCAGGGCCGCCAGCCCGGCAAGGCCGCACAGGGCAGCAAGAAGACGCTTTTTCATTCCTTGGATCTCCCTTGATGACGCTTGATTTTCTTGTTTTGGTCAGGCGCCCAGACGCGGAATTGCGTGAAGTCCCGTCGCCAGGCCGATGTGCTTCTGTTCCATGTAGAAATCGAACGACCAGTCCCCGCCGTCGCGGCCGATGCCTGAGGCCTTGACGCCGCCGAAGGGAGTGGGCAGGTGGCGGACATTTTCCGAGTTCACCCAGATCATGCCGGCCTCCAGCTTGTCGGTGAACCGCAGCGCCCGGGTGATGTCCTGGGTCCAGACGTATCCGGTCAGGCCGTACTGGACGTCGTTGGCGATGCGCAGCGCGTCGTCTTCGGTGTCGAAGGGAATAACCGTCAGCACCGGGCCGAAGATCTCTTCCTGGGCGATGCGCATGTCGTTGGTGGCATTGGTGAACAGGGTCGGCCGCACATAGCAGCCCGGATGGTCCAGCACCGTGCCGCCGGACGCGACGCTTGCTCCGTCTTCGAGTGCGATGGAGAAGTAGGACGACACCTTGGCGAGGTGTTCGGGGTGAATCAGAGGGCCGACCTCGGTATCGGGATCCAGGGGATGGCCCACCTTGATAGCGTCCACCCGGGCGGCCAGCTTGGCCACGAAGTCATCATGGATGGAGCGCTGCACCAGCAGCCGGCTGGAAGAGGTGCAGCGTTCACCGTTCAGCGAGTAGATCATGAAGATCGCCGCATCGAGCGCCCGGTCGAGCAGGGCGTCGTCGAATACGATCACCGGATTCTTGCCGCCCAGTTCGAAGTGGACCCGCTTCAGGGTGTCGGCCCCCTGGCGCATGATCATCGAGCCGGTGCGGGATTCTCCGACGAAGGCGATGGCCTTGATATCCGGGTGTTCGGTCAGGCGTTTGCCGGCGCCCTCGCCGAAGCCGTTGACCAAGTTCCAGACCCCCGGCGGCAAGCCGGCTTCTTCGGCAATTTCGATCAGGCGCCGCGCGGTGACCGGCGAGAATTCGGCGGGCTTGTGCACCACCGTGCAGCCGGCGGCCAGGGCCGGGGCGATCTTCCAGGTGGACAGCATGAAAGGTGTGTTCCACGGGGTGATCACCCCCACCGGACCGATGGGCGTGCGGGTGGTGATGTTCATCAGCGTCGGCGAAGGCAGGGCCTGGCCATCCCGTGCAGAAGGCGCCCTGTCAGCGAAGAAGCGGAAGTTTTCCGCCCCGCGCAGGGCCGCCTTGGACATGAAGCGATAGGCCTGCCCGGTGTCCATGCATTCCAGAAGGGCGATTTCCTCGGCATGGGCGACGATGGCGTCGGCGACCTTGTGCAGGATCTTCTTGCGGTCGGCCAGCGCCAGATCGCGCCAGGCCGGGAAGGCATCCTTGGCGGCCTTGACCGCCGCATCCACATCGGCCGCATCGCCCTTGGCCACGGTACACAGCTCCGTCCCGTCGACCGGCGACAGGGAGGTGAAGGTCTCGCCCGACAGCGCGGCGCAGTCCTGGCCGTTGATGCGGTTGAGAATGCCGCTGTCCTTGTATTTGGCGAAATACGACCGCCAGGCGTCGATATTGGCGTCCAGTTTGGACATGTCAGTTTCCTCCCTTCTTCATGAAGTCGCGGATGGATCCTCGTTTCGGGCTCAGCTCCGGATCGATGTCCCGCATCTCGAACGACAGGGCGAAGGGGCGTTCGGCAAACAGCGGCTCAAGGAACCCTTCGGCCGCTGCGAAGATCCGGGCGGTGGCCGCCTTGCGGTCGTCCAGGCTGCGTCCGGCGCGCAGGCGGACGGAGATGTCGATGAACCCGGCGTCGGGCAGGGTGCCGTCGGCGATGGCATAGGCGTCACAGCGCAGAGCGCGCACCCGGATGCCTGCTTCGGGCAGCACGCCGGTGGCCGCGCCGGCCGCACGCAGAACCTCGCACAACGCCGGAATGTCGACGGCCGCTTCCAGATTGGCCGAGTACTCGATGGTGAAATGGGCCATCCCTGCATCCTATTTAATTAACAAGTTCATCATTAACATGTTAAGTACATGCCGGCCCGCAGCGAGTCAAGGAGGGATTCCCTCGTGGCCGTGTTGGTGTATCTTGCAGGGAGCTGAAACGTCACATGGTCACCGATATGGGCGCGGAAAAGTCCAACAACCCCAGGCCATTAGAGCGGTCTTTGCCGATTGCGCTGCTGCGCGCGCGCGAGGCCGTGATGGCCCGCTTCCGGCCGCTTCTGGCCGAACGGGGGTTCACGGAACAGCAGTGGCGGGTGCTTCGGGTCCTGGATGAGTTTGGCCCCCTTGATCCGTCGGAGATCGCCGACCGCTCGGTGATCATGCCGCCGTCGATGTCCCGGATCCTGAAGACGCTGGAAGAGCGGGGGATGGTGTCCCGGACCCCTCACCCCCAGGACATGCGTCGCCACACCGTTTCCCTGACGCCAGCGGCGACGGAGGCGGTGGCCAAGGCCGCACCGGGCTCCAACGCCGTCTACGCCGAGTTGGAAGAAGTCTATGGGCGGGAGAGGCTGGAGGAGCTGATCCGCATGCTGGAGGATCTGTCCCGGAGTGCGTCCAAGGAGTCCTGAAAGGCGACCAATTGGTCTCTTCCTCTCCCACCTGGTTCGTCGGATACTGGCTGCCTGATCGGTTTGCCCTGGAAGGGACCCCCACCCCATGGGAACGCCCCGTATCCGCGCCCGTCCTCTGGTGTCCTTCGAGCACCGTTTAGAGCTGTCCGCCCATCAGTGGGAAGAGGTTTCCCGCCGCAACAACTTGGATGGTGACCGGCTGGTGGACTGGGACCACCACATTCCCCTGCATGCCTTTGTCGGCGCCATGGAGGATCTGGGGGACCTGACGGGAGACCGTTTGCTGGGGTGGCGCCTGGGGGAGACCCTGGACCTCGCCGAACTGGGAGACGCCGGGCTGGCGATTTCCCTGGCGCCGTCGCTGGGTGATGCCCTGTCCTGCCTGAGCGACGGGTTTGCGACCATCCAGACCAGCAGCTATCTGCGCTTCGTGGTCGACGGCGACGTGGCGACGGTGAAGTACGCCATCCTCGACCCCAACATCTGGCCCCGGCAGCAGGATGCGGAGCTGACCCTGGGGGTGATGGCGGGGATCGTCCGCCGCTTCGCCGGCGACCGCGCGCGGGAAACCATGTCCCTGGAGTTGGAGCACGAACGGGGGGCGGGATCCCGGGTGCTGGGGACCCGGGTGGGCGGGGCGGTGCATCACGGGGCGCGGATGAACAGCCTCAGTTTTCCGGTCTCTTTGCTCGACAAGCGGCGATCCAGAGGGCCGGCAACGGATTTCCTCGCTCTGAGCCGCGCCCTGGATCGCAGCACCCAGGCGGTGGAACGGACCCTGCCCTTGTCCAACCGGGTGCGGCAGCTGCTGTTCCAGGGGATGGACGACGGTGGCGTCGACCAGGAAGCTGTCGCCGAGGCGCTAGGCATGTCCAGCCGTACCCTGCGGCGGCGGCTGATGGAGACGGAAGGGCTGAGCTTCCACCAGATCGTCGAGGACAGCCGCAAGGCGCTGGCCCTGGCCTATATCACCCGCACCGGCCTGCCTCTGGGCGAGATCGCCCTGAACCTGGGCTATTCGGATCAGACCGCCTTTACCCGGGCATTTTCCCGCTGGTTCGGCGTCTCGCCCCGGGCGGCGCGGCGGGGAGCGACGGAGTCCAGCTCGATCACCTGATCGAAGGGGCCGAAAAGGTCCGCCCCGGCATGCGCGGCCAGGATCCGCGTGCGGTCGGGATAGGCGGCGTCGATGGCGCCTATGATGGCCTGGGCAGAGGGCGTATCCAGCTCCGACAGGCTTTCATCCAGGATCAGAACCCGGAACGGCGTCAGCAGCGCCCGGGCCAGGGCCAGTCTCTGGCGCTGGCCGCCCGACAGGTCCAGGCCCCGTTCCCTTGCCTCGGTCTCCAGGCCCTGGCGCTCCGTCCGCAGCCAGAGGGCCAGCCCCACCAGATCCAGCACGCGCCAGAGGTCGGTCTCCGTTGACTCTGGGGCGGCGAGGCGCAGGTTGTCGGCGATGGTTCCCCGGAACACCCAGCCCACCTGCGGCACCACGGTTACCGCCCGGCGGGTGGCGGCCGGATCCAGGGTGCTCAGGTCCGCACCGTCCAGGGTCACCCGCCCGCCCGCCGGCACAAGGGTGCGGTTGAGCAGGCCGATCAGGGTGCTCTTCCCCCGGCCGGAAGGGGCGGCGAGCAGGACCTTCGAGCCCGCCGGAATGGTCAGGGACAGGGCCGCGAACAGCGGCGGCATGTCGGGGGCGTGGGAGAAGGTCACCGCTTCCAGGGACAGGATACCCGGTCCGGGCGGCGGCGGTGCGTCGCCGGTGGCGGCGTCTTCGGCGCCGACCAGCTCCATGACCCGGCCCACTGCCACCTTCACCCGGGCCTGGGCATGATAGAGGCCGAGCAGGGTCCGCAAGGGGCCGGTCAGGAAGCCGAGGTAGGCCAGGAAGGCGACCAGGGAGCCCAGTGGCCAGCTGCCCTGGATCACCCACCAGCCGCCGAGGAGCAGGGTGGCGGTGCGTGACAGGGCACCGAGCAGGGTGGGGACGGCGGTTGTGGTTTCCCGCCAGCGCCGCTGCTCCATCAGGGCGGTGATCTGGGTCGCCTGGGAAGCGTCCAAGGCAGTGAGGCGGGTACCTTCCGCACCCAGGGCGCGGATGACACCCAGGCCGGCCACACTTTCGGCGAGGAAAGAGGACAGGGTGCCACGCCGGTCGCGGACCTTTGCGGCCAGCCGTTCCGTGCGTGGCCGCGCCCAGGCCAGGAACAGCAGCTCCAGCGGGGTCAGAGCGATGGCCACCAGGGCAAGGCGCCATTCAAGAACAGCGAGCATGGCCGCGCCGCCCGCCAGGCGGAAGACCGCCCCCAGACCGGACAGCAGGGCATCGAAGGCGAATTGCTGAATCTCTCCGGCATCACCATCCAGGCGGGTCATGACCTCGCCGATCGGACCGGGATCCTGGCTGCCGGACGCGGGGTCTGATCCCGATTTCCGGGGGCTGCCGCGCAGGACCGCTTCGAAAACCCGGCTCCGGGTCTCGGCCAGCATGCGGGCGGAAAAGCGCAAGTGAACCAGGCCGCTTACCGCACCACCGGCCACAGCGGCCAGACCGACGGCGAAGGAGACGCCGGCCCACTGAAACAGAGCGTTCAGGTCGCCGGCCAGCAGGCCGTCGTCGATGATCAGCTTGGTGAGATAAGGGGGCGCGAGGCCAATGGTTGCCATCCCCAGGGACAGGCCGAGCACCAGGGCCAGCCCTCCCAGGAAGCGCTGTAGGACAGGCGCCATCCAGGCACCGGCAGCCGCGCCGAACAGAAGGCGGGCGAAAAGGCCGGACAGACGTGCCGCAGCCGGGGTCATGCGGATTGCCTCCGTCGCCGCTCCGCGCCCCGATGGACCGCCCGGACGGCCAGGCCGCGGATCAGGGCGGCCGGGCTGGGGTCCGCGTCTCCGGTAAACAGCAGCGAGGCCACATGGGCGGTAACCCGGGCGCAGGCGATGCTGGCCCCGCCCGGGCCGGACGGGAGGCCCGGCTGGGGGTGCTCCGGCGAGGCGCACCAGGCGCCTACCACCGGCGTGCTGTCGGTTCCCAGCAGGGAGATATCGTCAAAGCCGCAGCGGGCATCACCGGTGGCGGCGATGACACCGGGGTAGGCGGCCGGGTAGCAGGGGACACCCTGGGCGGGCGCGGCGGCGACCAGGATGGCGCCGGTCGCCCGGGCGCTGTTGACGGCGTCCCGAAGCACCTGCCGGTCGTGGGGCAGGCCGAGGCTGAGGCAGATCAGGCGCACGCCGGCCTCTTCCACCAGCCAGGTCACCGCCGCCGCAACCCGGGCTGCGGAGGTGACGGGGCGGTCGTCGAAGACCTGGGCGTGCACGGGAATCACGCCGGGCAGGGCGCGGCGCAGCACTGCTTCCACCCGCGTTCCATGACCCAGCCGGTCCGGTACCGCAGGAGCGGACGCGACTGTTCCGGTCTGTGTGGCGAAGAAGCGGCGGGCTCCGGCCAGGGGGGAGCCCAGGGAACCACCGGGGCCGCCGCTATCCACGATGCCCACGCGGGGGAGGGGGGGCAGGGGCATGAAGCGGGATGCCCTATTTGATGGGCGCATCGCGGGAAATGACCCGCATGGCCGCCAGGGACATGTTGGCTTCGCCGGGCATGGGGATCTGCCCTTTCTGCTCCAGGGTTTCGGCGTCATAGACGACGATGTCCCCCATGGCCCCGCCCACGAAAACCTGGCTGCCATCGCTGGAAATGTTGATTGCGTAATAGCTGTGGGGCAGGTCGACCCGCTTCACCGGCTTGCCGGTTTTCAGGTCGAACTTGGACAGCTGGGTATAGGCGCCATAGATGATGTCCTTGTTCACCGGGCTGGCCACGGTGGAGAAATAGAAGATATCGGTGTTCTCCACATTGACCATGCGGGTGGCGCCGCTGCCCAGATCCAGGGTCAGGATGCCGGTCCAATAGGTGGCGGGATCGGCCATATCCATGTCGCTGCGTGCGGTATAATAGGGGGTGGCCATTACCCCGGCCTGTTCCCACTGGCTCCACACATCCAGCACGTCGGTGGGATGGAAGTTCTCCCGGCCCCAGGCCTGGGTCGGCACTTCGGCGATCTTTTCGCCAGTGGTTCCGTTGAAGATATGCAGGGCGCGGCCCAGGCCGTAAAGCTTGGAACCGTCCTTGGAATACATCAGCAGGGTGATCTGGCGCGGGGCCTCGGTGCGGCCGGTCAGGGCACCGGTCGTGGCATCGTAGAAGGATATGCGGGTGGGCTGCACCTGGTACTCGTTGGTCAGCAACTTCACTGGCGATTCATAGACCGCCAGCGTCGATCCGTCAGGCGAGATGTCGACGCCGAACATGGCCTTCACCCGGGTGTCGTCGCTCGACAGGTTCATGCGCATCGTTTCCTTGCCGCTGTCCAGGTCGATCCCCACCAGGGTCTCCCAGCCGTTGATCAGGACATAGACGGTCTTGCCGTCGGGGGCGGGCACGACGTTCATCGGCGCCGGTCCACCGTCCTTCAGGGTAATGGTCTTGGCCACTGTCATCGCATCGGGATCCACGACCACCAGCTTGTCGGGCTTGGCTGCGGTCAGGATATAGTCTTTGGCCGAAGCGGCTGCGCCGCACAGCAGGGCCGGGGCCAGGACGGCGGCGCACAGGGCCGTTTTCAGGGTGCGTTTCATTGCGGAGGGTCTCCGTCTTCCATGTCGATCGGATGCGTTGGCGAGGGGGGGGGAAGAAAGCCTGTGCGGCCCTATCCCTTGTCCTCGGGGAACACCGATTGCAGCTTGCGCCAGTCCTCGTGGGCCGCCGGGGCGTCGGCGTTCCAGGTCGGATAGGTGTTGAGGGTGTCGGCCACCTGGGCCGGCCACCAGCAGGGGTCGGAACAGCCGTACAGGTCCGCTTCCATGGGCTGGCAAAGGGCGGCGACGCCGCCGAAGGCATCCACTTCCCAGCCCGGATCGAACGAGGTGGTGCAGCCCACCAGGGTGGTCATGGCGACAACTTCGTCTTCCTTGCCGTCCAGGGCGGCGTCGGCCAGCTGGCGGGCCTTGTCGTTGGCAGGTTTCAGATGGTTCATGATGCGCGGCTCCTGGGTTCGACATGGTGGCGGAGGAAGGACGGATTGGCGCGGGTGATGCGCGTGTAGGCGCGCACGCCGAAATCCACCCAGTCCCGCATGAGATCGCAGTAGTGGGTGACAGGGGCATGGGGATCCCCCGTCTTCGCATAGGATTCGTGGTAGCAGCCGCCGGCGCAGAAAGCGCGGATGCGGCAGGTGGCGCAGTCCCGGCCGGTACGGTCCTGGGCGGTTTCGATAAAGGCGCCAAGGCGGTCCACGTCGATGCCCCCGGACACCGATCCATAGGTCGGCTGATCGGAGCCCACGAAGCGGTGGCACAGGTGCAGGTCGCCCTCTCCATCCACCGCCAGCATGCCCAGGCCAGCGCCGCAGGGAACAGCCTTGCGGGTCCCCCGGGCGATGTCGGTGAGCAGCTGGTGCATGTTGGAAAAGCCGATGTTCCGCCCGGCGATGGCGGCCTCCACATAGGCTTCCCCAAGCGCCTTCATGCCCTCGAACACCGCAAGCAGGTCGTCGGGCGGCAGGTTGAAGGCGGTCATTGGGCCGGAGGTCACCGGTCCGAAGCCCACCTCGTGGAAACCCAGATCGTCGCGCAGGTGGCGGTGAATGGCGATGACGTCGGTCACGCCCCGGGTAAGGGTGACCCGTACGCCCACGGGGCGGGAGCGGTAGCGCGACAGCAGCATGCGGACCTTGTCCGACACCACGTCATAGGTGCCCTGGCCGCCCACCGTTCGCCGGTTCAGGTCATGCTGGGCCTTCGGGCCGTCCATGCTGACCGTCAGGGCGAAGGCATGGGCATCCATCCAGTCCACCAGTTCCTTGGTCAGCAGGGTGGCGTTGGTGGTCAGGGAGAAGTCGACCGCCTTACCCTCTGCCTCTGCCTTGGCTCCGGCGTAGGCGACCACATCGCGGATCAGCGGGACGTTGGTCAGGGGCTCGCCGCCGAAGAAGACGATGTTGACCCGGTCCCGGACCGACGCCTGCCGGAACAGCAGGTCGACCGACTGGCGGGCCGTCTCGACCTCCATGCGCCGGCCCTTGGCGGGGGTGGTCAGATCTTCCTTGTAGCAGTAGGTGCAGGACAGGTTGCACCCGGTGTTGACGTTAAGAACGATGGTGCTGAGCGGAATGTCCTCCACCGCCTGGATGACGGGGGGCGATTCCAGGGCATCGGCGTCCCGCAGGATGTCCAGCCGGGTCAGGGAGTCGACGCAGTCGGCCAGGTCGCCGGGAGAATGGCGGTCCCCCAGGCTGCGCCGCATGGTCTCGGCCGAAACCTTGCCTTCCTTGCGGAACAGGTCGAGAACCGCAGCGCTGACCGCGTCCATCTCGAACAGACCGGAGGTGGGCACGTGGACCAGCATGCGCTGTCCGTCCACGACGATGTCATGCACATTGTGGGGGACCAGGGCAAGAAGACCCATGATGTCACTCCTTCACGCGCGGGGTGGGGATTTAGCGGATCGGCGTGTCGACGAAGCGCTGGACGGTGACGTAAAGCTGGCCGGTGCCTTCCAGGGTGGCGTCGCCGTCCTTCACCGTGGCGATGACCTTCAGGTTGCCGGTGTTGTTGGTGCCCATCACCCGCGCCGGGTTGGGACCGGCGGGGCCGGGCGTGAACAGGCCGTCCGGAGAAATCTCCCCGGCGAACTTCGCGTCTTCCATGGCTGCGGCGGTTTCGTCGAAGTCTTCCGTCCGCCAGTCCGCTTCCAGAGCGCCGATGCGCAGGTCGTCTTCGGTTTCCGGGGTGCCGTCGGGGCCGTTTGCGAAGCCGATGGCTTCGAACTGGGCGGGGACCTTGGCGATGGGGCCGCCGTTGCCGCCGACCCGGGCGAAGGTCAGCGCCGGTTCCACGGCCACCCGGTCCACCGAATCATAGACCACCAGGGCAGCGGGCAGGGTGGCATCGCCTACCGTGACGTTGCGGGCACCGGCAGCGGCGTCGGTGTCGGCCGTCACCGTCAGCACCACCGTATCGGCCGAGGCGCTTTCCACCGTGGCGGTCAGGCCCTCTCCCAGCTCCGGCTTGCCGCTGAGGTTGGCACCCACCAGGGTGATGCGGGCTGAAGTGCCCTGCTTGAGGATCGCCGGGCTGGTGGCCAGCAGAGCGGGGGCGGTGCCGGTTTTGGCGGCGGTCAGGGTGGCGCCGACCACATCGTCCGCGGCCATGAACCAGCGGCCGGACAGACCGGATCCGTCGGCGTTGGCGGCGAGCACCTGACGGATCTTGCCGCCGGGGCCGGACAGGGTGGCGCGCCATTCCCCGGCGCCGTAGACCCGGGCCGTGCCGGCGAAGGTCGCCGGAGCCTTGCCGGCGACGGACAGGGTCAACGACAGGGTCAGTTCACCCTCGGCGCCGGCTGTGGCGCTCATCGTTCCGGCGTAGTCCCCATGTCCGGGCCAGTGTCCGGCCACCCGCCAGTCCCCGGCCAGGGACACCGGATCGATTGCCGCCGGGGCTTTGCCCAAGGGGAACATCTCGGCCAGGGTGGCGACCACCTCGGTGCTGGCGATGCCCCACCAGTCGCGGTCCCGGGCCAGGGCCTGGTATTCGGCGGTGGGGAACTGGCCCAGGTGGAAGTTCACCAGCTTCGACCAGTCATCCTTGGTGCGGCGCTGAAGGGCTACGCGGGCGAAGCTGTGACAGCGCGAACACATCTCTGTCAGTTCCTGGGTGGGGCCGACATCTTCGGCGACCGGACGTTTTTCCAGGATGTAGCGGTAATCCCGGGTCTCTTCGATGGACAGGCCCCGGGTATCGGAAAGATGGCGCACCACGGCCGTCCGTTCCTGGGGCGACAAGGCCAGGTTATGGTTGCGCATCATGCGCACCACAGTCATGTCCCAGCCCTCAGGGGTGCGGCGGCCTGCGTCAATGCGCGGAATGGCGTCGCTGTCGTTCTTGATGTGGCAGGTGGCGCATTTGGTGGCGATCACCGTTGCGCCATCGACGGGATCCGCGCCGGCGGCCCAGGCGCTGGCCGTAAAGGGCAACATGACGCCGGCCCCCAGGATCAATGCCTTCGAAAAACCTCTCATTCCTTCGCCCCTTTCCTGCCGCACACGGGCGCCCGTTCGGGGTGCCGCCGCGCCGGCGTTAGCAATTGCACAAAAAAGCATCGATTGTTTCAGTGAACAAAAAATAGGCTAGCGAGGATTCCGGTTTCGGTTCTTGACACTTTCGGCCACGGACCGCGAAACCCGTAAGATGGCCGATCGAGTCAAGACGGGGATCGGAGCCGGGACCTCATTAGGCGTGATCGGAACGGGGAGAGCAAGGCATGGTGCTACCGAAGGACGATAACGCGGCGGATCTGGTGGTGGTCGGCGGTGGGCCGGCGGGTTCGGTTTCGGCCCTGCTGGCGGCGCGTAAAGGTGCCCGGGTGGTCCTGATCGATCCCGACCGGACGCCTGCGCGGCTGGAAGGGCTGGGGGAGCGGCTGCTGGGCTGGCTGCGGAGTCGGGGACTGGAGGGCTGCCTGCCCTCCGACTCGCCCTTCGTGCCCCGGCTGGCCCTGTGGGCGGGGCAGGAAAGTGCGCACAACGGGGAAGTCCTGGTGGAGCGCGCCGCCTTCGACCACCGCCTGCGGGCGGCGGCGGCGGAGGCCGGCGCCCGGTTGGTCTGCGGGACGGCAACGGTGGCCCCGGCGGCGGCGGGCGTGACCGCTACCCTGTCCGACGGCCGGCGGATAACGGCGCCACGGGCCATCGATGCCCGGGGGCGGAAGGCCCACGGGGGACGGCGCGTGCAGCGGGGACCCGCCAGCCTGGCCATCGGCGGCTGGTTCGCGGCCGAGCCCGATGCCCCGCCGGAAGCACGGGTGGCGCCGATCCCGGAAGGGTGGCTGTGGCTCGCCCGGCCCGGCGACGGCCGTCAGTGGATCCAGGTCACGTTGGACGCCCGCGAAGGGGAGGCCGATCCGGGGGGCCGTCTTCGGGCGGCTTTGGAGGCTGCGGAGGCTGTGGGGGCGATGCCGGCCCCAGGGGATCGGCGTCCGCTGCCGGAGGCGCTTCTGGTGCGCGAATGTGCGCCGGTCCTGCCGGCCGATCCCATCGATTTGCGGTTCATCCCGGCGGGAGATGCGGCGGGGGGGATGGATCCCTTGTCCGGCCAGGGCATGTTCTGGGCAGTTTCCGGCGCCCTGGCGGCGCATGCGGCCCTGGAGACGCTAGAGTCCCGGCCCGGGGCGGACAGCGAGGATCTGGCGCGGCGCTATCTGCAAGGCCGGATCCGCGAAACCTATCTGCGCCAAGCCCGCCTGGGGCGGGATTTCCTGCGCCAGGAAACTCGTTTCGCCGGCCAGCCCTTCTGGGAGCGCCGGCGCGTCTTTCCCGACGATGTCCCCCTTCATGACGCGGCGAATGGGACGCTGCCCCGCGTGGAACGGTCCATCGTCGTGGAGAACGGCCTGCTGGCGGAGCGGGAGGTGGTGATCACCCGGCAGACGCCCTCGGGCGTGGCCTGGGTGGCTGGGCTGCCGGCAGCAGAGCTGTTCCGGGCGATGAGCGAGGGCGCCGGAGAGGAAGCCCTGGCCCGGCGCTGGGATCCAGAGGCGGTTCGATGTGCTCTCGCCTGGTTCCAGGCAGACCCCAATGGGTCGTGAAACGGCTGGTGGGGTTGTATTGTCGACAATGTTGTCGAGGTAGGACGTGAAGCCCGGCCCCGGACAAAGTCTGTGTGCGGCATTGCTCTTGTCAAACTGTTGACAGTTTACAGATCCTGGGATACGACAGGGGGCATCACCAAGAACAACAATGCCTGTCATGGATCAGCGAACCGGGAGGAAAGCATGAGAAAGCAGTTTGGATCCGTTGCCGTG
>JBJXHN010000013.1:0-100191 GCA_046233135.1 Rhodospirillaceae bacterium Z3-40
AGGCCGCCATGCGCGGGAACAGATCCAGCCACTCCGCCGTCTCCCGCAACAGCACGCCGCCCGCCTCCGAGGTGATATCGCCCCCGTCGAAGGACGCGAGAACCTGTCTTTTCCCGTGATCCCCGAAAAACACCCTGTCATTTTTCACCCATCCCCCATTCTAACGTAACTCCATATTATCACTCGATATTATGGGCTTGGGACGCGGGAGGCGTGACCTATCCGGGTTGATCGAGTCCCGGCTATCGGTCACGGAAATCGCCCATGTGTTGGGATATGCGGACGGAACGTGTTTCACGCGGGCTTGTCGGCGCTGGTTTGGTATGACTCCGTCCGCTTATCGAAAGGCAGCAGGCGGAGGGGACCCGTGACCTGGGCGCGCCCTGCCGGAGGCAGGTTTGGCATGGCTGGCACTGATGCTCGGTAAGAAATTTTTCTCTGCGGGATTTAGTGTTTTATTCAATCATCGCTAGAGTTTTCAGTGTTTCCTTGAGCGCAAGAACCTGATCACGTCCAAGCTTTTCTTCGAGATGGCGTTCATATTCTTCAGCGTGGCTGACAAGCACCTTGTAGGCGTCCTGTCCGTCCTTCCGTAACTCGAGGTATTCCACGCGCCTGTCCTCATCGCTCAGTTCCCGGGAAAGGAAACGTTTTTCTTCCAGAGCCCGCACAGCTCTGGATATTTTCGTCTTATGAATTTTTGACCGCCTTCCAATTTCGTTGGCATTCATTCTCCCATAACGCCCAAGGTGAAATAAAACCCGCCATTCTGTACGGGTCATCCCATAGCGATTCTTGTAGACACTTGAAAATTTGTCGCTCGTTTCCTCCGCGGCCATATTCAATAAATAGGGTGTAAAATTCCGAATGTCAAAATTAGAGGTAGAGTGTTTTTTCTGAGTCATGGCTCGATATCAGATGTTGATAGTTACAAAATCAACTATCACCATATCAACAATTGCGCTGTCGATGATGGATCAAGGAAGGGTCGTCCATGACGGGTCTGTCCATTCCGTCTTACGCCGCTCGATCGTCCGGGTAAGCCCTGCGACGGGCCTTGGAAGGGGAGACCGATCATACACCGTTTTTCCGTCGGGGAAGCTACGCGTTGGCACCCTGCGGGACAACGGCTGACCGTGCCAATCGCCGCTCGTCGGTAAAGTCTTCAAAAAAGATCAGGGAGGAACAAATGAAATTCTTTTTTAAGGGAGCCTTCGCGGCTCTCGTCATGAGTGCAGTCGCGGTTCCGGCGTGGGCAGAGGATATCGAACTGGTGCTGTCCAGCTGGCTGCCGCCGCGTCATCCGGTCGTGGTCAACGCGATCAAGCCTTGGGCGGAGGAGATCGAAAAGGTCACCGATGGTCGGGTCAGCGTTCGTATTCTCGGTAAACCGCTCGGCAGTCCGCCGGCCCATTTTGACATGGCGCGGGATGGTGTCGCGGATATTACGTATGGTTTGCACAGCTTCACCGAAGACGACCGGTTTACGAAAGCGGAAGTCGGGCAGTTCTCGTTTCTGGGAGATGACGCTGTCGCTACGTCAAAGGCCTTTTACACCGTCTATACAGAAGACCTGGACGCTGCGAAAGACCACGAGGGAACCAAGGTCCTCGGCCTTTTCATGCACGGTCCCGGATTGCTGCACAATAGCGTGCGGAAAATTGAGACGCCGGCAGATTTCGAGGGGCTGAAGGTGCGGGTGCCCGGCGGTTACGTGGCGGATATGGTAAAAGGTCTCGGGGCAAACCAGGTATTCATGTCATCTCCGTCCGTTTATGAAGCGCTCTCTCGTGGTGTGATTGATGGTGTAGCTTTCACCTATGAGGCCCTGACCGCATTCAATCTGACGGACTACATCAAATATTCGATGACCGTTCCGGGCGGAATCTACAACACGACTTGGTTTCTTGTCATGAACCAGGGCAAATGGGATGAGATTTCACCAGAGGACCAGAAGGCCATCGAAGGGATCTCGGGTCCGGCTTTTGCGGAACGGGTCGGCAAGGCCTGGAACGATGCGGATGCGGCCGCGACCGATAAAATCAAGAAAGCCGGGATCGAGCTTCACTCCGCCTCGGATGCCGTACTGGCAAAAATCAAGACGATAGCCACCAGCCAGGAAAAAGCCTGGGCGGAAAGCCTGGAAGGGGGATACGACGGCCTCGCCGCCCTCGCGCGCATGCGGGAGATGACTGGTGCAGCACAATGACCGTGCGCAAGGCTGAAAACGTCCTGCAGGGGCTGGCAGTGTTGCTGCTGCTGGCCCTCATGATGGTCACGGTCGTCGATGTTGTCGGGCGTTACTTTTTGAATGCGCCCCTCTCGGGCGCATTCGAGATGACTGAACTCATCCTGGGCGCGCTTGTTTTCGTGAGTTTGCCGATGGTCAGCCGGGCGGGAGCCCATGTCGAGGTGGATCTTCTCGTCAGCCTTCTGCCCGCGCGGATCAACAAAAAGCTCGAACAGTTTTCGGCACTGGTGTCCGCCCTGGTCCTGGTCGGTTTCTCCTGGCGGCTTGGGGTGTTGGGGGTTCAGCAGATGGATGACGGTGCGCGGTCCGTTTCCCTGGAAGTGCCCTTGCCGATTTTTGCCTTTCTGGGGGCTGTGACTTGCCTGTTGTCCGCTTTTCTCGGGGTCTTGCGGGAATTCACTCATGACTGAATCGATTGTTGCACTGGTCGTGCTGCTCGCGCTGGTTTTTGCGCGGGTGCCGATTGCCTTTGCTATGACCCTGGTCGGTGCTGTGGGCTTCGCCTCCATGAGGGGGTGGGATGCGACAGGAGCCATGGTTGGGAACGCCGTGTTCGAGACGGGATTGAGCTATTCCCTTTCCGTCGTGCCCCTTTTTATCTTCATGGGTAATGTTCTGGCCAATTCAGGGATTGCCCACGGCTTGTTCGCGGGGGCAGACCGGGTGTTCGGCCGGGTGCGGGGAGGGCTGGCCCTCGCCTCCGTTTTGAGTTGCGCCGGATTCTCCGCCGTTTCGGGCTCCTCGCTGGCGACAGCGGCCACCATGTCGCGGGTAGCGGTTCCGCCCATGCGTCGGTTCGGTTATGCGGAAAGCCTGGCCGCCGGCTCGGTCGCGGCCGGGGGGACGCTGGGGATCCTGATTCCCCCGTCGATCATTATGATCATCTTCGGCTTGCTGACCGAAAGCGATATCGGAAAGCTGTTCATCGCCGGCCTCCTTCCCGGCCTCCTCGGGCTGTTTTTCTATCTTGTCGCGGTAAAGGTGGCTGTCTCGCTGAATCCATCTCTGGCGCCGCCGGTCTCCGAACCGGAGCCACTGTCACAGCGTGACCTTGTGGGCGTCCTGGGGACGTTGGCTCTGTTCGTCTTTATCATTGTCGGAATCTATGGCGGCTTCTTCACCCCCATTGAAGCGGCCGGTATGGGGGCCTTTTTCGCCCTGGTTCTGGCGTTCGCCATACGCGGGCTGTCCTTCGCGTCCTTTTGGAAGGCCTGTCACGATTCCCTGATTTTTTCGGCGATGATTTTTGCCATCATCATCGGCGCAGAGGTGTTTGCGGCATTTGTAAACTTCGCCGGTCTTCCGGATGCGTTGGTCTCGCTGGTCTATGAGTACGACGTGTCGGCCTGGGTGGTGATCGGCGTGATGGTGGCCATTTATCTCGTCATGGGGTGCGTGTTCGAAAGCCTGTCGATGATCCTGCTGACGGTCCCGGTCTTCTATCCGATCATTATCCAGCTCGATTTCGGCTCGGGCTTGCTCGCGGACCCGGACTTGAGATTGATCTGGTTTGCCGTAATCGTGGTCGTCGTGACGGAGATCAGTTTGATAACACCGCCGGTGGGCATGAATGTCTTCGTCATGCGAGCAACCTTGCCGGACGTGCCATTGGCAACGATTTTCAGGGGAGTCCTGCCCTTCTGGATCGCCGATATTGTCCGCCTGCTGCTTCTTGTGGCGGTACCGGTGATTTCCTTGGCCTTGCTGATATAAGCATTGCCAAACCCATTGTACGGACAGAGGGATGGGCTATTGCAGCACGAGGCGCCTATGAACGATCAGGTCGACCCCTTGCCACCGACCGAACGCTCCTTGCCGTTTGCTCTTATCCGGGCGCGGGAACGGGTTGTCGCTCCCCTTCGCGGTATGCTCGCATCGGCGAATGTAACCGAACAGCAGTGGAGGATTCTCCGAGTGCTGCGGGAGCAGGGGGCCATGTCTGGGGCGGCCCTCGCCAAACGCGCCTGTTTGCGGACGGCCAGCCTGTCGCGGATTCTTCAGACCCTTGTCGAAAAGGGGTATGTCGTCCGTCAACAGGATCCGTCCAATAGGCGGCGGCAGACGATCTCTCTGCTGCCGCCCGGGGCGGAGGTGATCGATTCTCACGCACGGGAAAGCCGGCGTGTTACGTGCGACATCGAACAGAGGTTTGGACCCGAGAAGCACCGCCTTTTGTTGGACCTGCTTGATGAATTGACCCGGTTGGATCCATAGGAGAGGCGCCCTCATCGGAGTCCGATCCCCTTTATTTTTCAGGTGGCGTCCGGCTGCTGTTCCGGGGCGGCCTTGATAAAGGCGGGGTGGTCGGTGCTCCGGCCTTCAATGGCGCGCAGACGGGGAAAATCGGACAGGTCCACGCCAAAGCGGCGGGCGTTGTACATCTGCGGAATGAGGCACACCTCGAACAAGCCAGGCGCGGGTCCCGCCAGAAAGGGAGAGGCCTGATCGTCCCTCGCCAGGCAAGCCTCGACCGCCGAGAAGCCCTCGGCTATCCAGTGTGTATACCAGGTGTTCTTTGCTGTCTGGTCCACGTCCAGAGGACCTAAGAGGTACTTGAGGACGCGAAGGTTGTTCAGGGGATGTATGTCGACCGCAATCATCTGGGCCAGAGCGCGCACATGTGCCCGGGCAACCGCATCCTCTGGAAGCAGAGCGGGTTCCGGATAGGCTTCTTCAAGGTATTCCAGAATGGCCAATGACTGGAGAAGCACGGTCCCGTCGTCAAGTTGGAGGCTGGGCACGAAGTTCTGGGGATTGATAGCTCCGTATGCAGGGTCTGCCTGCTCGCCTTTGGCCAGATGAACATAAGCCTCTTCAGCGTCGAGGCCCTTGAGGTTTAGGGCGATTCTTACGCGATAGGAGGCGGAGGAGCGCCAGTACGTATAAAGCTTCATCTTTCCGGCTATTTCCTTTGTGCTCAAGGCTGGGTCAGCCATGGTCGTCTTCGCTTGGAGGGGCGATGGTCAGGGCCTTTGCCAGAACTTTTTCCATGAGAGACAGCAGTTGCACCTGCTCCTCCGGCGTCAGAACGGACAGCATTTCCCGTTCCACATCGACCACGCGCGGCAGAATGTCCTCCAGCATGGTCCGCCCTTTGCGGGTCAACCGCAAAAGCGCACGCCGGCGGTCGGCCGGGTCCACATGGCGCTCCAGAAGGGTCCGGTCCGCCAGACTGGCGATGGCACGGGACACGCTTACTTTATCCATTGACGAGCGCTCGACGATTTCTTTCGCCGACAGGGGCTCATGCTCGTTCAGCACGACCATCGTCCGCCATTCGTTGACGGCAATGCCGTGGCGCTCTGTATAGAGCTGGCGCACCGCTCCCGTTACCGCCGTGTAGAAAACCCGGACCCTGTAGGGAAAAAACGCCGAAAGCACGAATCGGGGTGTTCTTGAGTCGTTGTCCAACATGTCGTCGCGTTCTCTGGAGGCTTATTCCGCGTGGTTCACCCGGTGGGGAGGTCGGAGGTGCGGAGAAATGATTTCGTTTGAAATTTTATATGCCGTTTTTATCTCTCGTTCAATGTAATTATAAGTCATTGATATAAAATAGAAAAAATAATTATTCCGAAGCGGCCGCTGCAATACGTTGTTCCGGGGTGCAGAATTTTGTTGAAATAGTTTCGTATGTAACTAAAAATCCTCCTCGTTAACGGCCGCACCGCGCGCCAATCGGGAGGGTTCAAAATGAGCATCGAACGCATTCACCACGTCGCCTATCGGTGTCGTGACGCGAAAGAAACGGTGGAGTGGTACCAGAGGTATCTGGGAATGAACTTTGTCCTGGCGATTGCCGAGAATCAGGTGCCATCGACCAAGGCGCCGGACCCGTACATGCACATTTTCATGGATGCGGGTATGGGGAATATCCTGGCGTTCTTCGAGCTGCCGAACGCGCCCGAACAGTCCAAAGATCCCAACACCCCGGACTGGGTGCAGCACATTGCCTTCAAGATGGGGGCCATGGACGAAATGATGGCGGTCAAGGATAAGCTCGAGGCCGATGGTATTGACGTCGTTGGACCGACGGACCACGCCATTTTTAAATCCATTTACTTTTTCGATCCCAGCGGTCACCGGGTGGAGCTGGCTGTGGATACGGCTACGCCGGACATGAGTGACAAGCTCGATACGGTCAAATGGGACATGTTGGAGGAATGGTCCAAGACCAAACGGGCTCCGCAGCATGCGGCTTGGCTACACTCCCAGGAATTTTCAAGCTAGGGACCGGATAATGAAGCTCGCTACACTGTCCAGCGAAACGCGGGACGGCCAGTTGATCGTGGTCTCGCGTGACCTTTCTAGGTATGTCGCGGTGTCTTCGGTCGCTGCGACTATGCAATCCGCTCTCGATAACTGGATCGAGATCGCTCCCGAGTTGACTAAGATCTCCGACGCTTTGAACGGTGATCCTTCGATGGGATCACCGTTCGACGAACAGGCCTGCGAATCCCCACTGCCCCGCGCCTATCAGTGGGCGGATGGGTCTGCCTACGTCAACCATGTGGAACTCGTTCGAAAGGCACGGGGGGCGGACCTGCCTGAGTCTTTCTGGCATGACCCGCTGATGTATCAAGGCGGCTCCGATTCTTTCATCGGTCCGCGGCGGGACATTCCCCTGAGCTCGGAGGACTGGGGGATCGATTTCGAGGGCGAAGTCGCGGTGGTCACCGGGGATGTGCCCATGGGCGCCTCGCCAGAGGAAGCTTGTACGCACATTCTCCTGCTGATGCTGGTCAACGATGTCAGCTTGCGTGGCTTGATCCCCGGCGAGCTGGCCAAGGGCTTCGGCTTCTTCCAATCCAAGCCGTCGAGCGCATTTTCTCCGGTCGCTGTCACGCCGGATGAGCTGGGGGACGCCTGGAAAGACGGTAAGGTTCACCTGCCGCTTCTTTGTACCTTGAACGGTGCGCTCTTCGGGAAGGCCGAGGCGGGAGAGGAAATGACTTTTTCCTTTCCCGAGATCGTGGCCCATGCAGCACATACCAGGCCGCTCGGGGCCGGAGCAATCGTCGGTTCGGGAACCGTTTCCAACAAGATGGATGGCGGTCCGGGTAAGCCGGTCTCCCAGGGAGGGCGAGGATATTCCTGCATCGCTGAAATCCGCATGATCGAGACCATCGACGACGGCAAACCTACGACGCCGTTCATGCGCTTCGGCGACACGATCCGGATTGAAATGCTGGATCGGAAAGGCGCGTCCGTTTTCGGTGCGATCGACCAAAAGGTGGTTGCTTACAACCCTGATAAACAGGGGTAGGGAGGAGAGATCAAAAATGTTGAACACATACGCGTATCCCGAGTTTGACTACGTTCAATGCGCTGAGCAGCGTGATGGCATCGTCAAACGGCACCCTGCCGTGGTCGTGGGGGCCGGTCCCATTGGACTGACTGCGGCCCTGGACCTGGCGCAGCAAGGCATTCCCGTCGTGGTGTTTGATGATAACAACACCGTATCCGTCGGCTCCCGTGCCGTCTGCTATGCCAAGCGCCCGCTGGAAATTTGGGACCGCCTTGGGTGTGCCAAGCCCATGGCCGATAAGGGAGTGGTCTGGAAAGTCGGAAAAGTATTCCGGGAAGAAGAGCAAGTCTATCAGTTCGATCTCCTGCCGGAAGATAATCATAAAATTCCAGCCTTTATCAACCTGCAGCAGTACTATCTAGAAGAGTATTTGATCGAGCGGATCAAGGAGATGGGTGATCAGGTCGATT
This sequence comes from Rhodospirillaceae bacterium Z3-40, assembly GCA_046233135.1. GTDB lineage: Bacteria > Pseudomonadota > Alphaproteobacteria > Rhodospirillales > Rhodospirillaceae > JBJXHN01. The sequence continues at coordinate 7,967 of JBJXHN010000013.1, forward strand.
TGCGTTGGAAGTCCAAGGTGATCTCGATCCGCAACGAAGCGGATCACGCTGTTCTTCAGGTCGAAACACCGGATGGTGTCTACAAGGTCGAAGCGGACTGGGTTGTAGCCTGCGATGGTGCCAATTCCGATACGCGCAAGATGATGGACCTGGACTTCACCGGTCAGTTTTTCATGGACCGCTTCCTGATCGCCGATGTGGTCATGAAGGCCGATTTTCCGGCGGAACGGTGGTTCTGGTTCAATCCCCCGTTCCATCCCAACCAGTCCGTTCTTCTGCATATGCAGGCCGATGATGTCTGGAGGATCGACTTCCAGCTGGGCTGGGATGCCGATCCCGAAGAGGCCAAGAAGCCGGAAAATGTTGTTCCGCTTCTGAAGAAGATGCTGGGGGAAGACAAGGAATTCGAACTGGAGTGGGTCAGCGTCTACCAATTCGCCTGTCGCCGCATGGCGGACTTCCGGCATGGGCGGGTGTTTTTTGCCGGCGACGCAGCACACCAGGTTTCCCCGTTCGGGGCGCGGGGCGCGAATACGGGCGTCCAGGATATCGACAACCTGGCCTGGAAGCTCAAGCTGGTCCGCGAAGGGAAAGCTCCCGAGAGCCTGCTCGATACCTATTCTGAAGAGCGGGTGTTCGCCGCGGACGACAACCTGAATAACTCGACACGGTCCACGGACTTTATTACGCCAAAAAGCAAGGTCAGCAAGGCCTATCGGGATGCGGTGCTTGACCTTGCCAGGGACTTTCCTTTTGCCCGTCCCCTTGTGAACTCCGGGCGGTTGTCCATGCCCACGCCTTATGTTTCTTCTTCGTTGAATACGGCGGACGAAAGCGATTTCGCGGGTGCCATGGTGCCGGGAACCAACTGCGCCGACGCCCCCGTCGTGGCTGATGGAGCGCCCGGATGGTTTCTTGAGCGGCTCGGAGGGCGCTTCACGCTCCTCGTTTTCGGCGCGGATCCCGGGGTTGATCACGTTGATGTGGACGGGATCTCCTGCGAGGTGCTGGTGGTCGGAAAAGACATCGAGGACGTCAAGGGCTGCCTGGCCGAACGGTATGATGGTGTCGCTGGAACAACCTATCTGCTGCGCCCGGACCAGCACGTCGCTGCGCGCTGGCGGACCTTTGACAAAGCCAAGATCGCCTTGGCAGTGGACCGCGCCGTGGGGCGTGTTCGACGGACACCGGGAGAAAACCTGGGTACCAAGACTGTAGTCGCGGCCTGAGTGGGAGATCAGAGCATGAGCTTGAACACCGAACCGAATATCGCGGGTGCCGACGATTTCTATGAAGCGCTCATCGACGCTCACCGTGATCTGAGCGAGGAACAGAGTCTGGCGGTGAACGCCCGTCTCATCCTTCTACTCGCCAACCACGTGGGAGAGGTTGAGGCCCTGCAGCAGGCCTTGAGCCTTGCCAGGCGCGGCATCGAGCCCAAGGGAGCCAATCCGCAGGCGCATGCCGCCTGATCAAAGGGGGGCGGAAATCCCGCTGTCGTAGAAAGGCGGCGGGGTTTTCCATGTTTTTCTTTCGGCACCGGATGTGCCTGACCAGGGAGCCATTCATGAGTAAGACCTTTGCCTCGACCGGAGATTTGGGCGAGAAAACAGTGACCTTTGCAAAGTTGGGGGAGGGCGCCTATGCCTACACGGCGGAGGGAGACCCCAACACGGGCATCATTATCGGCGATGACGGCGTCATGGTAATCGATACCCAGGCCACGCCTTTCATGGCCCAGCGCGTGATGGAACGGATCCGCGAGGTCACCGATAAGCCCATCAAGTACATTCTGATGACCCACTATCATGCCGTGCGCGTACTGGGGGCTGCAGGATATGAGGCCGAGAATGTCATCGCGTCGCGGCTGACGTACGAGATGATCGAAGAGCGGGGGCAGCAGGACTACGAAAGCGAGCTGGGGCGGTTCCCCCGCTTGTTCCAGGGAGAGGACTCCATCCCTGGGCTGACATGGCCGACGATTGTGTTCGACGGCAAACTGACGGTGGATCTGGGGAACCGTCCCGTGGAGATCTGGTCACCCGGCAAGGGGCACACCCAGGGCGACACCATCGCTTGGTTGCCCGATCAGAAGATCCTCTATTCCGGTGACCTCGTGGAATATGAAGCGACGCCATACACGGGCGATGCTCATTTGACGGACTGGCCGGCGACGCTCGACGCGCTGCGCGCCTTGAAGCCTGAAAAGCTGGTGCCGGGCCGGGGTGACGCCTTGATGACTCTGGAAGGATGCGAAGCAGCAATGGCCACGACGCAAGCGTTTGTAACGGACCTGTTCGAGGCGGCCAAGGAGGGGCGGGCGACGGAGAAATCGCTCAAGGAAACCTTTGATCTGGTGAAGGCGCGCATGGACCCGAAGTATGGCGACTGGGTCATTTACGAACACTGCATGCCTTTCGACGTGTCCCGCGCCTATGATGAAGCGGGTGGGCTGGTTCGTCCCACTATCTGGACGGCGGAGCGAGATAAGGAAATGTGGGCAGCGCTTAATAGCTGATCCTGTCTGTCCCTTTCCGATTAGGCGGCGGTCTTTGAGGAAAGAGCAGTGCCGCGCCATGGTTTTGGGGCTCTGGGATAGGAGATCCTCGTGGCGCGGCAATTTTTGTCGCTAGTATTATGAAGTTATTGATTTGTAGTTTTTTAAAATTTTGGAAATTTTACTTTGAATAGCCCCTAGAACGATAGACGCCTTGCCCCCTAAAATTGAGGTGAGGAGGCCGATATGAGCAAAGGCAATTTCACCGACGAGTTCAAGCGAGAGGCGGTTGCGCAGATCACGGAGCGAGGCTATCCGGTGGCGGAGGTTTCGGAGCGTCTGGGTGTGAGCCAACATTCGCTCTACCAGTGGAAAAAGCAGTTCGCGAAGGGCCGCTCTGGAGATGGTGACAAGGATGCCGAAATCAGGCGTCTGAAGAAGGAACTACTTCGCGTTACCGAGGAGCGCGACATCCTAAAAAAAGCCACCGCGTATTTCGCCAGGGATGCCAAGTGAGATACGCGTTCGTTGCCGAACATCGCTCGCAGTTCTCTGTACGCGCGATGTGTCGGTGTCTGCGCATCCATCCGAGTGGGTTCTATGCTTGGCTGAAAGCCCCACTGAGCAAGCGAGGCCGGGAAGATGCTCGGCAGACGGAGTTGATCCGGGAGGCCTGGACCGAGAGTGGCAAGGTCTATGGCTACCGCAAGCTCCATGACGACCTGCGGGAACAGGGCGAGACGTGTTGCCCGAACCGAGTGGCTCGTCTGGCCAAGCTTGCGGGCATCAAGGCCGTGATTGGCTACAAGCCGCGCCCGGGCAGCTATGGCGGCAAGCCGTTGGTGATCGTCAACAACACCCTTGCCCGGCAATTCGATGTTGAGGTCCCGGACAAAGTCTGGGTGATGGACATCACCTACATCAGGACGCAGGAAGGCTTCGCCTATCTGGCCGTTGTGATCGACCTCTATTCCCGCCGGATCGTCGGCTGGTCGATGCAAAGCCGTCAGACCGTGGACGTCGTGTTGCAGGCGTTGCTCATGGCTGTGTGGCGCAGAAAGCCGAGAAACAAGGTGCTGATCCACTCGGACCAGGGCTCCCGGTTCACCAGCATTGATTGGGCGGCGTTTCTGCGAGCGCATGATCTTGAGCATTCGATGAGCCGTCGCGGAAACTGCCATGACAACGCGGTTGCCGAGAGTTTCTTCAATCTGCTTAAGCGGGAACGGATTCGGCGGCGGACCTACAAAACCCGCGAAGAGGCTCGGCAAGACGTATTCGACTACATCGAAATGTTCTACAACCCGAAGCGCAAGCACGTGCGCAACGGCATGCTGTCGCCAATCGAGTTCGAACGGCAGCGAAAATTCACCCGACAGGGCGTCTAGAAAACTAGGGGCTATTCAGCGGCCCCCGAACAAGGGAGCGTCGTTGGGACGTTTGATCCAGGTGTCCGAAGCCCTGTCATCGGGAAGAAGAACCTGAAGCGCCTTGTATATTCCAAGGATATAGGAAATGCGTTCCAACGTGTCCCGTGGCAGGGGCGTATTGCCCTCCTTTTTCCACTTGAAGAAGGTTGAGCGGGCGGCGACCCCGAGCAGGGTCATTTGCTCATCAACGGATAATTCCCACAGGGCGGCGATGCGGAAGCGGGGCAACGCAGCCGTGACCCATCCGGGGTGATCCGGGTCAGTCCCCGTGCTTGGGGTGGTGCCCGGCGATAGAAGCATCTTCCGCCGCTTCGAAAATCTGGGCCAGGGCCGCCAGAAGCCCCATCTCCTCCTTCTGAACGTGAAACGTTTCCTGCTCGATGAGGTCGCGGGCGGCTTTGCGGAAAGTCCCCCAGGACCCGTCGGAAATCGTACCTTGGTCCAGGAAGACGGCGATGGCCGCCCGGACCGCCTGGGCCAGGGGGCGGATGGATTCGTGTTCCGCCTGAAGCATGTCGACCATGAAGCCGCCTCCCGCCCGGGCAACACGGGGAAACAGGTTTTCTTCCTCGAACGTGAAATGCGCGGTCACGTCCGCTTCGATCAAGCCGTCGAGGCGCGCCAGGAAAGTCTTCTCCGCGTCGCCAAGAGGCGGCGGCTTCCGGGAAGAAATGAAGCTTTCAAGCTCGGCCAGGGCGCCCAGGGTGGATTGGTGCTCGCCGTGGAGCAGCAGACCGGTCCGGGTCTGGCCAAAGAAATCAGGGGTCATCACACGATATCCTTTACAAAGGGATCCCACGGGACCCTACGGTCCGGCGGTGGAAGAGAAAGCGGAGCAACACGCCCGCAGACAGGGTCAGAAGAACACCCCCAGACAGTGCGCCCAGCCCGCCTGCCAGGCGAATCAGCAGGTCCAGACCCAAGCCCGCCCCGCTCACCAGGGCCAGAACCGCCAAGCCGTGGGCGGCGCCCAGAAGCATGGCCAGGCTCTTTCTCTCGAACACGGTCAGGGGCGCGGGCCGGGCGCAGAGCCGCACGCTGTGCATGGAGGCGAGGAAAGGCACGATCCGCTGCAGCAGCCCGAGAAGCAGCGAAAGCAGCCAGCCCGGCAGCAGCAGGACCCCGGCCACCTCCACCGGCAGGACGTCAAGGCGGGCCGCCGCCCCTGCCGCCAGTCCGGCGAGCCAGAGGCCCCAGGACAGGCGGATCAACCAGAAGGACGGCCCGAGCCGCTTGCGCAGGCGCCGCTTCATGACCGCCCCCATCACCCGAAGGTGACCGGCGACGGCGGCCATCACGGCCAGCCAGCCGATCCAGGCTACGACATCCGCCGTCAGCGCGGTTCCGGTCGCAGCGACCGCCACGCCTGCCGCGTAGAGCAGGATCCAGGACCGGGTCCCGGCCCGGCCCGGCGGTTCGGCGACGGCGAGCATGGGGATCAGGACCGTGGAAAATCCCATCACCAGCGCCCCCATCAGGCCATGGAGGGCGAGAAGGGCGTGGCTCCGGGCTATGGCCCCATGGTCCTCCAGGAACGCCCAGCGGTAATCGAGGGCCAGGGCGGCACCCAGCACCAGGACCAGCGCCATGAAGACCCACGCCACCCCGTTCGCCACCAGCAGGTCGGTCATGCCCGACCGCCGGGCACGCCACAGGAGAGTGCCCCACAGGACCAGGAACACCGAAAGGCCCAGCGCCAGAATGACCGCGCCGGCAGCCATCCAGGTGGTCTCGACGGCGGCGAAACCGGCCACCAGAGCCGAGAGCCCTCCGACCAACGCCAGATGAACCGGTGCCAGAACCGCGATGGGAGGGGTGGGACACATGGTCACCACCGGCAGGATCTGCGGTACCACAAGGACCACGGTCATCAGCAGGACGCCCAGGGTCAGCATATGCAGGGCGGCCAGCCCTGGTCCCGGGCCGCCCGTGACCGCCAGGGCTGAAGCCGGATCGACAGCCAGCACCGCCCAGGCCCCGACCAGGGCGACGGAGACCACGCTCACCGCCAGGATGGGGAACAGGGGAGACAACAGGCGCCGGTCCGCCCCTCCCAGAGGTACGCCGGTCACCATGATCCGTTACCCTTCGGGTCCGTTGTTTTAAATACCTCACGGCAGTCCGCTACGCGGACGCCTCCGGTCATGCGGCTGCATGCTTCCGGCATGACGCGGCCTGACCGACCGGCGCCTGGTCGGGCGCTGAAGATCAGGCTCAAGCTCTCCCCCTTCGTGTCCATCCGGGTCGCGACCATGTCCAAGACCTCCCATTCAGCGTCGGACGGATATCCTGGCCTCGGCCGCAGCGGAAAGCCTTGAGCATGGTCAAGCCCGAAGGCCGGGTTCGCCCCCTGTTCCGCCCCGTCAGCCGCCCCCGGGAAGCGCAACGATGAGCAGCTGTCCAACCGCCACCGCCCCCAGGATCACGACGATGAAAGCGGCCAGGACGGCCCGCCAGCCGGGGGTGGACGCGCGGAGGTTCAGGAATGTCCGAAGGATCTCTCGCGCCTTGAGCGCGGTGGCGAGCAGAACCGAAGCCAGGGACCAGGACCCCAGAGACTCGGTCGTGGCAGGATCCAGGCCACCCAGTCCGGCGAGCAGACTGGTAATGGTCAGGCCCGTGAGCAGGCCCCAGGCCAGCAGAAGACGACGGGACGACGGCTGGGAAAAGCGCATGGGACCCCTCACCGCACGAGATAGATCACGGGATAGACCAGCACCCAGATCAGATCGACCATGTGCCAGAAGGCCGTTCCGGTCTCCACGTTCGCCGCGCTGGGCCGCCGTGCGGCGATGGCCAGGATCACCATGCCCAGAACCACGTGCAGGGCATGAAACCCGGTGATCAGGTAGTAGAGTGTGAAGAAGGTGTTGGTCTCGATGCCCAGCCCGAGTGCCGCCTTGCCGGCGTACTCCACGGCCTTGACCGCCAGAAAGACCCCGCCCAGGGCCATCGCGCCGAACAGCCGGCGGCGGCAGGCTCCGGCGTCTCCCCCATGGGCGGCGCGCACGGCGTGGGCGGCCAGCCAGCCGCTGCTCACCAGGACGAGGGTGTTCACGCCGCCCTCAACCCGGTTCAGCAGCGCCTGGTTCTCGGCGAACCCCAGGGGATCCGCCACCCGGGCTCCCGTGAACCCCAGAAAAAAGGCCCCGAAAACCGCCAGTTCGGACAGGATGAGGATCCACATCAGCGGATTGCCCGGCAGGGCCGACAGTGCGCCCCAATCGGCGTCCGGTTCTGCCATCTCGCTCATCGCCGGTTCGTCCGTCATCCGGCGATTCCCTGGTAAAGGCGCGGCAGGGCCTTGGACAGGCGTGGCAGGTCACAGACAATGGCATAGCGCCCCCGGCCGAACAGGGCCGGAAAGTAATCCCGCGCCTCGGCATCCACGGTTACGCCGAAAACGGACAGACCCTTCCGCCGCGCCTCGCCGATGGCATGACGGCTGTCCTCGATCCCGAACCGGCCCTCGTAATGGTCGATATCGTTAGGCTTGCCGTCGGTCAGCACCAGCAGCAGGCGTTTCCCATGGGGCCGCTTTTCCAGCAGGGACGCCACATGGCGGACGGCGGCGCCCATGCGGGTGTAGTACCCGGGTTTCAGGGCCGCGACCCGGCGCAGGACGCGGTCGCCGAAGGGCTCCTCGAAGTCCTTGACCGTCTGCACCCGCACCCAGTCGCGCCGCCGCGAGGTAAACGTGAAAACCGCGTTCTCATCGCCGCAGGCATTGAGCCCCGACAGGAACACCGACAGGGCTTCCTTTTCCACATCCAGCACCCGCCTGTTATCGATCCAGGCGTCCGTGGACAGCGAAACGTCCATCAGCACGGCAACGGACAGGTCCCGGGCGGTCGCCCGGGTCTTCTGGTAGACGCGGTCGCCGACCGTGCCATTGGCGACCAGGTCCACCCGGGCGCGCACCAGGGCTTCCAGGTCCAGGTCATCGCCGTCCGCCTGGGCGCGGTGGGTGACCATGCGCGGGCGCAGGGCCTCGAACTGGCGGCGGACCCGGGTGATCAGACGCCGCGCGGTCTCGTCGGGAACCCAGGTCTCCCCTTCCTCGCCCGCGGACCCGGCCAGGACACGGCAGTGGTCCGGCAACAGGATTTCCCGCCGGTAGTCCCATTCCGGATAGGTCCCGCCCCCCGAAAGGGCTGTTCCGGTCACGGCGTCCGGGGGCAGGTCCAGGTCCAGACGGATCCGCGCCGCACTTTTCTTGCGGTGGGGGGAGACGGTGATCTCCTCCATGTCGTCAGCGGCCTTGCGGGCGTTCTGCTCGTCCTCGTCGTCGTCCCCCCGGTTGACGTTGACCATTTCGGCCAGCATCAGGATCTTTTCCATGCGATTGAGGATCATCGGGTCGTCCCGATCCGCCCGGTCCTGGGTGTCGCGCCGGGCCTTGCGCTTGCGGCGGTCCTCCGCCCCGCCGGCCCCGTCCTCTTCCCCCGCCTCTTCGCCTTCGTCAGGGGCGCGGGCCTGGGTTGTCAGAGGCCGGACCTCGCCCCACAGGGGCACGGGAAGGAACGGACGATAGCGGCGAGGAGCCTCCCACCGGGCGATATCCCGGTCTCCGGTTTCCGGAGAGACGACCAGGTCGTACAACGGACCGGCAGCGCCGGCGGGACGCTGGTTCCGCAGCAGTCCGTCCACGCAGCCCTCCACCAGCGCCTCCAGGCGCGCCAGCGGGCGGCGGGGCCTGATCGAGGCTATCCCGTCGCACAAGGCGGCGTGGGGGGCCTTCAGTCCGGGAAAGGCGGCGAGGGTGGCCGCCGTGGCCCGATGGGCATGGACCAGGGCGCGCAGGTCCCGCCGCAAGGGATCTCCATCCCGGTCCGGCGCCGGCGGCGTGGCCACGGCGAAAAAGGCGGCGAGCCAGAGATACAGGGTCCGGTTGCGTCCGGCGTCGGGAAACAGAGCGATGGTCTCGGGCAGCCGCATGGCCGAGTCCGACAGGCTGGCGGCGGGCAGCGTCTCGGCCGCCATGCCGAGGCGCTGGCGCCAGGTCAGCCGGTGTCCGCTTTCCTCGGCGCCGGAGGCCGACAGCTCGACCGCGGCGGACCCGCCCAGGCCCCGGAAGAAGACCGCCAGCATGGTCCGCAGGTCGGCCAGGGTGACGGCGGCCTCGGGATGGGAAGGATAGCTGGGACAGTCTCCGACCAGACGGTGCCAGGCCCAGCCGACCTGCTCCTCCATTTCCAGGACTTTCCACATGGCGCTCATCCCAGGATGGCGGAGATGGCTTCCATCAGCCCCGCCTTCACGTCGGCATCGTCGGAAAGCGGCTCGACGATGGCGGCGCGCACCGCCTCGCGGACAGGCCGTCCGGCCTTGATGAGAATGGCGCAATAGACCAGCAGGCGCGTGGAGGCGGCTTCCTCCAGGTCGGCCCCCGCCATGCCGCGAACCCGCCCGGCCAGCCGCACCAGCAAGGCGGCCGTGTCCCGGTCCACGCCGCTTTCGCTGACGACCACATCGGTTTCCAGATCGGGGGCCGGATAGCCGAAGTCGAAGGCCAGGAACCGCTGACGGGTGGAGGGCTTCAGGCTTTTCAGCACGTTCTGGTACCCCGGGTTATAGGATACCACCAGCATGAAGGACGGCGGCGCCGCCAGCAGTTCGCCGGTGCGCTCCAGTGGCAGCATCCGGCGGTCGTCGGTCAGGGGGTGAAGCACGACGGTGACATCCTTGCGGGCTTCCACCACTTCATCCAGGTAGCAGATTCCTCCCTCGCGGACCGCCCGGGTCAGGGGACCGTCCACCCAGACCGTTTCCCCGCCCTTCAGCAGGTAGCGGCCGGTCAGGTCCGCCGCCGTCAGGTCATCGTGGCAGGCAACGGTATAGAGCGGCAGACCCAGGCGGGCGGCCATATGGGCGACGAACCGGGTCTTGCCACAGCCCGTCGGTCCCTTGAGCAGCAGTGGCAGACCATGGCGCTGGGCCTGTTCGAACAGGGCGATTTCCTCGCCCTGCGGAAGGTAGAAGGGATGCTCGCCGGTCGCGGCAGCGGGGGTATCGGACTTCGAGGCGTCGCGCATGACATCCTCCCAGAAGGACAAAGGGACCATCGGGTCGGCAAGGACGAAGGGGGCGCCCCACCCTGCGGGGGAGATGAAGAACCGCAGGGCGGGGCGCCGTCCCGCCGGTCACTCGGCGGGTTGGGGTGTGCCGTTCACGGCCCGGGCCAGGCGGCTTCCGGGAACGGCAAGGCTGTAGATGATCAGGGCGACACCCAGCAGAACCACCACCCCGGCCCCCAGGCGGTACCAGAAGAAGAGGGCAATCTCGTCCTGGACCTCCATGTAGGCCATGCCCATGACCCGCTGCAGGTGGGTCTGCACCACGCCCGCGAACGTCAGGGTGAAGGTCATGAAGCACATGGCAGACGTGGTCAGCCAGAAGCCCCACATGTTCAGGGCCTGGTTATAGACGTCCCGCTTCAGCAGAGAGGGCATGGCGTAGGTCATGACGGCGATGTTCAGCATCACATAGGCGCCATAGAAGGCCAGATGGCCATGGGCGGCGGTGACCTGGGTGCCGTGGGTGTAGTAGTTGACCGGTGCCAGCGTATGCATGAAGCCCCAGACCCCGGCGCCGAGGAAGGCGACGGTGGCGGTGCCCAGGGACCACAGAAGCGCGGCCTTGTTGGGGTGCTTCCGCCCGCCCTTCCAGACCATATAGAAGGTGAAGATCACCATGGCGAAGAAGGGAACCACTTCCAGGGTGGAGAAGATCGAGCCGATCCACTGCCAGTACCCGGGGGTCCCGATCCAGTAGTAGTGGTGGCCGGTGCCCAGGATCCCGGTGAACAGCGACAGGCCTACGATCACATAGAGCCATTTTTCCACCACCTCGCGGTCGACACCGGTCAGCTTGATCATCAGGAACGCCAGGATGGCGGCCATGATCAGTTCCCACACGCCTTCGACCCACAGATGGACGACCCACCACCAGTACATCTTGTCCAGCGACAGGTTGCCCGGATTGTAGAAGGCGAACAGGAAGAAGATGGCGACGAACCACAGGCCCAGCAGCAGCACGTTGGCCACCGCCGTCTTGCGCCCCTTCAGCAGGGTCATGGTGCAGTTGTAGAGGAACATCAAAGCGACGATAACGATGCCCACCTTGATGAGCAGCGGCTGTTCCAGAAACTCCCGCCCCTCGTGGATGCCCAGCAGGTATCCGACCACGGTCACCAGCGCGGCGACGAAGAAGATCCAGAACTGGGCGATGGCCAGGCGCGGACTGTGCAGTTCGGTCTCCGTCTCCTCCGGCAGCAGGTAGTAGGTGGATCCCATGAACCCCATCAGCAGCCAGACGACCAGGGCATTGGTGTGGATCATGCGGATGACGTTGAAGGGCACCAGGTCTGCCAGCAGGTTGGGCAGGACATAGACGGTTCCGGCCAGGACGCCCACGGCCACCTGCACGAGAAAGAGGACGAGCGCCCCGCCGAAATAGTAGAGGGCGACCCTCTGGGATTGGTAGGTCATTGGTAAATCTCCGCTCCTCGCGTTATCAACCGGCGTCGGTCGGCGGCCAGTCCTGGTCGTCGATCTCGCTTGTCCATTTCAGGAAGTCGATCAGGTCATCGAGTTCCTGGTCGGTCAGGTTGAACTGGGGCATCTGACGGCGGCCCTCTATGCCCGTGGGCATGGCGGCGAACCACCCTTTCAGGGCCTCGCGCGCGCCTTCGGGATCATCCGCTCCACCGAACCGGTTCCACACGTTGGACAGCTCCGGCGCGAAGTACGCCCCTTCGCCCATGATGGTGTGGCAGTTGATGCAGGAGTGCTTTTCCCAAATGCCCTTGCCGCGCACCACCGCTTCGGTCAGGCGGTCGTTGTTCGACGACGTGCCGAGGATGTAGGTGTGGCTGTGGGCCACCAGGGCGATGAAAATCGCCAGGAAAAACAGCGTGCCCCCATAGAATATGTTCCGGGCCGCCGATTTTGTGAGTCGTTCGGACATGGTTCTCGGTTCCCAAGGTCGTTGTCCACGGTGAGCCGTTGATGACCGGCAAGCGGGACCGGGCTTCCCTCCCGTGCCATCCCCCGAAGCGGGCATCCCGCCCCTCACCCGACAATCAATCAGCCGGACGCAACCCTATGCGAAGGGGGACGGCCGGGCCTTGACTCTGGATAAGCCGCCGGACAATTCCCCGACCGGTGCACTGGGGCATGGCCGGCACATTCTCCAGCAGGTCCTTGGCGGCCACCGCCATGGCCTGGGGCATGCTCAAGGGTGAAAGGAAACGGATATGGCGGCCCCCTATGGCCACTGTCGGCCCCAGGCCGTCCGGAGTTCCCAGCGGGGTGTCCCGGGGGAGGCCGAAGGCGGCAGGAACATCGGCCCGGACATGCCGGCCCCGGCCGGCGAACAGGCACGCCACGACCACGCGGGGGCCAAGATCCAGATCAGGCCACTGGGAGAGGGCGGGAGGATGGTCCAGGAAGACGGTGACCGCGCGCCGGCTCTTCCCCCGCGCCGCGAGGGTTTCGGCCAGGGCCGCCAGGGGAGCATTCCCCGTTTCCGGTCCGGCGCAGCCATGGGCGACGACCAGAAGGTCGGATGTCCCCCCATCCGTCTCCGCCTGGGCCAGGGCCGTGGCGATCACATCGGCCACGCCCGGGGCCATGCCGAGGGGCGGTGTGATGAGCAGACGCAGGTGACCGGCATGGCGGGCCACCACCTCGGGAATGAGCGTCCGGGTGAAAACGCCATCCGCGGAAAAATGAGGCAGCAGGATCACCCGGCTTCCCGGTTCCAATCCTTCCAGAACCGGGGCGAGGCCGCGCGGACCCCGCATGAAGGCGGGAACCACCCGCAAGCCAACCAGGAGCCGGGACAGACACGCGGCGAGAGCCAGGGTGGGCAGAACCGCGTCCTGGTCCTTGGTCGAGCCGTGACCAACCACCACGACGGTTGCATCGGAAAGCAGGGACATGACCGGAACCTCCGGGATCGGGGAGTCGTGCCCGTCGAGCATCCGTGGAACGGCTCCCCGGGACCTTGACGCGGGGTAACCCGTTCGCCGGAAATCCGGTCAGTGACTGGTCCCTTCCTCGTACCGGATCTTGTTCGCCACGTTGTATTTGCCCACGGGCCGCCGCATGGGAATCCGGGCGACCTCCTGCAGGCTTTCCGCGTCGTACACCAGCAGGGCTCCGTCGTCTTCCATCACCGAGATCAGGACATACCGGCCATCCCTGGTGAATTCCGCATGGGCCACCGTCTTGCCCGGGGCGGGCCGCAGGGTCGCGACAATCTCCAGCGTCGCCTTGTCGATCACATGGACCGCGTCCCGGTCGGGGCCGAAGAAAACGTCCGCGAATATGTGGGAGCTGCGTTCGTGGCCCCGCAAAAAGAAGCCGGGGCCAAGGGTCTCCAGCTCCTTGACCAGCGTCCAGCGTCCCATCTCGATCACGGAAATCTTGTTTTCCCGCAGGTTGGGCGAGGCCATCACCCGGGTTCCGTTCCAGTCGAAGGTCATCCCGGAACCAAGGTGGGGCATCCCGCTCAGGGGCATGTCGGCCACCTTCCGGCCGACGAACAGGTTGACCACCTGGCCGTTCGCCCCATTGCGGGCTGCCCCCATCACATGCTGGTAGGCCTGATCGAAGAAGAAGTCGTCCAGATAGTCGTCCAGCTTGATCCGCCGCACGGAGAACACGCCGTCCTGCACATCCAGAGCCTCCACCATGCCGGGCTCGTAGGTGTGCACCAGACCCGGATAGAACGGCTTCAGGGGTTTGACATAAGGAATTTCCCAGATTTCCGGCAGATCCTTGAGAGCCACGATGAAGCTGTTCCGGGGCGGCGCGGCGTAGACGGCGGACACCCGGCTTTCCTTGCCGCCATCCCCGAGCACGGGAATGGACAGCCGGGGCGTCAGGTCCCGCGCATCGAGGATGACCACCGAGGCCGGCAGGGTATTGCCCACGGCGATCCACCGCCCGTCCCCGGACACCGCGATGTTCCGCGTGTTGATGCCCGCGCGGACCTCGGCGACGGACCGGAGGCTCCACATGTCGTACATGGCCACCCAGCCGTCCCGGCTGGCCATATAGGCGAACCGGCCGGAAGGGTCGTACTTGATCCCCCCGTGCAGGGCGAACCTGCTGGGGAACCGGTCGATCACCGTGAACCGGTCACCATCGAGGATGGAGACATGGTGATCACCGCTTTCCACCACGGCGAACAAGTTCATGGGATCCGAGTCATGGGTGGGGTGATCGGGCAGGCCGGCCGGATCCATGAGGACCCGGTGACTGGCCCTGATCTCCTCCATCCCCCACCGGGGGAGCGCCTTGGGGGGCCGGAACACCCAGTCGGCCAGATCCTCCGCTTCCTCCCGGGACAGCACCCCTTCAAACCCGGCCATCTGGCTGGCGGGACGTCCATGAAGGATGACATCGACAGCCTGAGCCGGCTTCAGGCGGCCCAGGTTCTGCGGCAGCAGGGCGGGACCGAAGGCACCCAGCCGGTCCCCACCGTGGCAGGCGGCGCAATGCTCCATGTAAAGGCGTTCAGCGTCGGCGGCCATGTCGGCGGCCATGCCCGGCAGAGCCCATGGGAGGGCGGCTCCCAGGACGGCGAGTCCGAAGATCCATCTCATGACCCGCCCCCCATCGCCGTGATCGGCGCCGGGCGGGGCGTGACTCCGAAAGGCAGCACCGCCGCCCGTTCCCGGTCCGATTCTCCGTCCAGGCCGATTTCCCCGTCGGTCAGATAACAGCCCGGATCCTCGGCCCAGGGATCGCCAGTCAGCTGATAGGCCCGGGTCCGCGTGTTGCCATTGCAGACCGGCAGATACCGGCAGAGGGCGCAGCGCCCGCCCACCGGCCGGGGCCGTTGCTTCAACCCGGCCATCAGCGGGTCGGACAGGTCAGCCCAGATCTCTCCGAAGGGGCGCGCCCGGACGGACCCCAGGGGGTGGGTCCACCACATGGTGTCCGGATGGACGATCCCCCGGTTGTCGATATTGGCCACTCCGACCCCAGAGGCATTTCCCCCCCAGGCCCGCAGTTTGGTCTCCAGCCGGCCGGCTCTTTCGGGAAAGCGCTCGCGTGCCCAAAGCAGCATGAAGATCGCGTCGGCGTCATTGTTTCCCGTCACATAGTCCCGCCCGGCCCCGGACAGGGTATCGGCCAGGCAGCGCTCCAGCACCGTTTCCATGACGACGCGGGACAGACGGTGGCGGGCATCCTCCGCCCGGTTATGGTTGCCCCGCCCGGCATAATTCAGGTGGGAAAAATATAGCTTGTCCACCTGCTCCCGCTCCGCCAGATCGAGAAGCCGCCCCAGATCCCGCACGGTATTTTCCGTGATGGTGAAGCGGAGCCCCACCTTCACCCCCTGCGCCTTGCAGGCCCGAAGCCCCGCCAGAGAGGCATCGAAAGCCCCGTCCTTGCGCCGGAACGCGTCATGGGTGTCCCGCAGGCCGTCCAGGCTGATCCCGACGTAGTCGTACCCCACGCGGGCGATCGCCTCGACGGCCGCATCGTCCATCAGGGTTCCGTTGGACGACAGGCCCACATAGAACCCCATGTCCTTGGCGCGCGCACCGAGAACATGGATATCCGGCCGCATCAGCGGCTCGCCGCCGGACAGGATCAGCACGCCGACCCCCGCAGCGCGCAGATCGTCCATCACCCGGACCACGGTGTCGGTGTCCAGTTCGCCGGAAAAGTCGGCATCAGCAGAAGAGCTGTAGCAATGGCGGCAGGACAGATTGCAACGGCGGATCAGGTTCCAGATCACCACCGGTCCCCGCCGCCGGGATGGAGCGGGGGGCGGGACCGTGCGGGGACGCCCCGGCCGGGTCCCGGCGGGGACGGACACAAGATCCTTCATGTAGTGAGACATGCGAAACATGGCGGCTTCCTCACCGGTTCCGGGCAAAAGCGCGAAGGCCGGTTTTCTTGAGTACACGCGTGGAATAGAGGATCTCCCCGCCCCGCGACGCCGCCCCCAGCAAGGCGCCGATCCGGCCGGCCAGGGCATCGGTCTCCTCCCGGTTCCGCCCATGGACCATGGCGAAGAGGTTGTAGGGCCACAGCTCCGGACTCCGCGGGCGCAGGTAGCAGTGGGACACGAACGGCAGACGGCCCACCGCGTCGCCCAGATCCATGACCCGGCTGTCCTCCACGTCCCAGACGGTCATGCCGTTGGCCCGGTACCCCAGACGATAGTGGTTGGGCACGGCGCCGATGCGACGGATGCGCCCGTCGTCGAGCATGGCTTGCAGGCGGGCGATCACTTCGGCCTCCGGGAGTCCGAGACGCTCGGCAATCACCGCATAGGGGGCGGGAAGCAGGGGCAATCCCGCCCCGGTCTCGGCGACCAGGGCGCGGTCGAGCGGGTCCATGGCGGGACGCGCGGTCATGCGGTCAGCCTCAGATCAAGGAAGAACTCGTGGCTTTTCGGCAGGGCGAGCACGGCAAGACCGGTGACCGCCTCGATCTCGGACAACACCGCCCCGGCCCGGGCCGGATCGTCCGCGGCGACCACGAACCACATGTTGTAGGCGTGCTCCCGCGCGTAGTTGTGGGCCACCTCGGGAAAGGCGTTGACGGCCTCGGCCACCGCATCGAACCGCTCGGCGGGAACGGACAGCGCCGCCAGGATGGCCGTGCCTCCGAGTCCCTCCGGCCGGAACAGGGGGCCGAACCGGGTCAGCACGCCGCGATCCAGCAAGGCCGACAGCCGGGCGATCAGGGCACCCTCGTCCAGCCCCAGCCCTTCCGCCGCTTCGGCATAGGGGCGCGGGGACAGGGGAAACCCCGCCAACAGGCCGTTGATGAGGATCCGATCCAGATCGTCGTAATCCCTGTCCTCCGTCACTGGGCGCCCTCCTTCTCCGTCAGGGGGCGGCCATAGACGCCACCCCCCTGCTTGAACCGGCGGGTGCTGAACAGCACGGCACGGGGATAGGCATCCAGGCCGGTTTCCGAGACCATGCGTGCGATCCTTCCCTCCACCTCGCTCCGTTCCCGCCCGTGGACCATGGCATAGAGGTTATAGGGCCACTCCGGTGGGCGGCGGGTCCGGCGGTAGCACAGGGTCACCTCCGGCCGGGTGGCAAGGCGCGCGCCCAGGTCCGGGGCTTCGGCATCCGGGATATCGAACACGCACATGGCATTGGCCCGGTACCCCAGTTCCCCGTGGCGGACGATGGCGCCAAAGCGGCGCATCACGCCCTTGTCGGACAGGCGGCGGATCCGGCCGATCACCTCCTCCTCCCCGAGCCCCAGCGCCATGCCCAGGACCTGATAGGGCCGGGGGGCCAGAGGCAGGCCCCGGCCCAGAGCATCGACCAGGGCCAGATCGGTGGCGTCCATCGGGACGGAAAGCGGCTTCGGTGTCATGTCCATTGGATGGGGAATCCCAGGTCCAGGTGATGGTCCGCCACCATGGGCAGGCGGAGCATGGGCAGCGCGGCATCCGCCGCGATGGCATCAAGCACCGCCTCCCGTGCGCCTTCGTCGCGCGCGGCGACGACGAACCACAGGTTCCAGACGTGCTCGCGCGCGTAGTTGTGATTCACCTCCGGCCAGGATCCCACACGGGCCGCCACCTCCTCCAGCCGCTCCGCCGGGACCTTCAGCGCGGCGAGGCAACTGGCGCCCACCGCCCCCGCGGCCCAGACGCCGCCGATCCGCCCCACCACACCCCGGTCTTTCAGGGCGGCGAAGGCGGCGATGACCGCCGCTTCGCCCACGCCCAGGCGGTGCGCCAGATCGGCATAGGGCCGGGGCGAGAGGGGAAAGTCCCGCTGAGCGATATCCAGCAGGTCCTTTTCCAGAGAACTCGGAGAATCGACGGACATGGCGGCCTCCCTCACAACCCGATGCGATGGGCACGCGCGGTGAAAAAGATGCCCGAGGGCTTCTCTGCGGGCAGGGTCGCGACCTCCGTCTGCGTCTCCGTGTCGTAGACGCGCACCCGGTCCCTGTCGCGCACGGACACCCAGACCCGGTCACCCCGGGGGCTGAACTCCATGTGCAGCACCCCAGGTCCGGGTTCCAGCGTCCCGGTCACCGACAGATCTTCGGTGTCGATCACCTGAACCCACTGATTGTCCGGCAGGGCGAAATTGACCCAGACATGGCGCCCCCCCGGCCGCGCCATGACAAACACCGGCTGGCCCAGCACGGGGATGGCACCCACCTGTTCCCAGCTTTCCAGATCCACCACCAGAACTTCGTGGCGGCCGATGGCGGGGATGAAGGCGCGATTGCCGGCAACGGACCAGCCTTCCAGATGGGGCATCTTGTAGACCGGCAGCGCCTCCCGGCCCCGGCCATAGCCGTCGAGCACCCGTCGCACCCCCCGATCCGGATGCCATAAATCGATCATGGCAAGCCCGTCCTCGCCGAACAGGCCGGCGATGTACCAGCGGCCATCCTCGGTCACCAGGGCGTCATAGGGCTGACGCCCCACCTCTTCGAAGCGGGTGATCTCCGGCGCCTGCCGGTCCCCGGAAAAGTCGGCGATCCAGGTTTCCCCCGTGTCGTAGAGGCTGAAGACGAAGCGGTTGCCCGGCGCATCCTCCAGCCCCACCACCTTGGACCGCTTGCCGTCGGAAATGGGCGTGGCCGGAATATCGGCGACCATCTCCAGAGTTTCCGCGTCAAAAACCCGAACGCCGCCGGGCTCGTAATTGGCCACGGCCACCAGGGTGCCGTCTTCGGAAATGGCGCCACCGATGGAATTTCCGGACTGGACCACCCGCCTGGCGATGGAGCGGGTGACCATATCCACCTTGGTCAGGCCACCGTCGCGGCCGAAGACATAGGCGAACCGCTCGCTGGGACCGAAGACCACGGAGGCATGGCTGAGGTCTCCCAACCCCTCCACGGTGGCCAGGCGCCGTTCCGCCAGACGGTCGATGACCGCAACCTGGCCGGAGGCCCGCTCGATCACGAGCCCGAGGGCGCCGGTCCCCTGTGCGGTCCCCGCGAAGGCGGGATCGCCGGCCCCCGCGAAGGCGGGATCGCCAGCCCCCGCGAAGGCGGGATCGCCAGCCCCCGCGAAGGCGGGATCGCCAGCATTGGCGAGCCGGCCCAGCAGCAGGCCGAGCACGGCGATACCGATGATCAGGGCGGCTTTCATGGCGCTCATGGGCTGTCTCCCTTCCGCAGCAAATGGATGATCCAGTCGATATCGTCGTCGGACAGCAGGGGACCCCAGGGCGGCATGGGCTGGCCCGGGATGCCCTCGCGGATGATGATCGCCAGGTCCTCGTCGGACCGGCTGGCCAAGGCCTCCCGGGTAAGGGGTGCCCCCAGCCCACCACGCCGTTTCAGCCCGTGGCAGGACCCGCAATCCTGCGTCAGCAGTCCCGCCAGCTCCGCTTTGCGGACGGCGTCGGGCTCGCCCGCCCGGGCAGGGATCGGCAGGATCAGCGGACAGAGCAGGATGGAAACCAGGCGCAGGATCATGGGACGGCTCTCCCGACGTGAGTACGGGACCGGGTCACACGCCGCCATTGACCACGGCCAGAACCGGGGTCCGAGGGTCGGCGGCTGGAACGGACGGGGTGGCAAAGGACGGAACGGCCAGCGCAGGCGCGTCGGCCAGGGCCGTGACCCTGCCGATCAGCAGGATGGTGGGCGGCTCCAGCCCGGCCCGGGCCACATCGGCCACGCAATCCGCCAACAGGGTCCGGACACGGCGCTCGCGCGGGGTCGTACAGTTTTCGATCGCCAGGACGGGGGTAGCGCGCGACAGGCCATGGGCCATCAGGCGGGTGGCGATCTCGGGCAGGGTCTGCAAGCCCATGTAGACCACCAGGGTGGTGTCCGGATCGGCGAGGCTCGCCCAGTTCAGGTCCAGCGGCGCGTCGGCCCGGCAATGGCCGGTAACGAACCGCACGCCCGTGGCCAGCCCGCGATGGGTCAGGGGAACGCCACAGGCCGCTGCCGTGGTGATGCCCGGCACCACCCGGACCTCCACCCCTTGGGCGGTCAGGTATTCGGCTTCCTCGCCCCCCCGGCCGAAGACGAAGGGATCGCCGCCCTTCAACCGCACCACCGTCCGGTGGCGGGAGGCCAGCTCCAGGAGTATGGCGTTGATGCGATCCTGGGTGCAGTGATGGCGCCCGGATCGTTTGCCCACGAACACCTTCTCGGCGGAGGCATTGATCATGGTCAGAACACCGTCAGACACCAGGCGGTCGTGGGCAACCGCATCGGCGCCGGCAAGCAGGCGCGCCGCCTTCAGGGTCAGCAGGTCGGGGTCTCCCGGCCCTGCGCCGACCAAATGGACCACTCCGAAACACCGCATCGATCCACCCCCCGCTACTGAACGAAAGAAAAGGCCAAGGTTGGGAAGTCCCCGGGGCCTATGCACCGCCCCGGGGATCCGCCGCTCTAGTAAACGTCGTGCTGTGTGTTGTAGACGTTGAACTTGCCGGTCGGGGTGATCAGGCGGTCATCGGTGATGACGGTCTTGAGCTTCCGGGTCTTGTCATCGACGACGACGATGGCCGACTTCTGTGTCTTGCCGTTCCAGACGGAGAACCAGACTTCCGTGCCGTCCCGATTGTACTCGGGCTGGACGACGCGCTTGGCGCCCTCGCCCAGGTCGGCCCATTCGGCGATGGGCAGCACTTCGAAGCCCTTGTCCAGGTCCGTGATGTCGAAAACGGCCACGGACTGGTAAAGGCTTTCGTCGGAATTCAAGGGCGTATCGACCCAAAGGTTCGTGGATTTGGGATGGGTTTTGATGAACAGGGAACCGCCGCCCTGGCCCTCAAGCTTTTCCACGACCTTCCAGGCGTTATCCGGATGGCCTTCCGGGTCGGTGCCGATCAGGGCGATGGTCTCGTCGCCCAGGTGACTGGTGGCCCAGACAGGACCGTATTCGGGATGAACGAAGTTGGCGCCGCGTCCGGGGTGGGGCTTGATTCCGGTTTCGACGATATTGACCAGCTTGCCTTCCTTGGTGTCGATGATCGCCACCTTGTCCCGGGCATTGGCCGCCACCAGGAAGTAGCGCCCCGTGCTGTCCAGGCCGCCGTCGTGAAGAAACCGCTCGGCCTCGATCTCCGTGGTCTTCAGGTTCTTCAGGTCGGAATAATCGACCAGCAGGACCTTGCCGGTTTCCTTCACGTTGACGATGAATTCCGGGTTGTAGTGGGAGGCCAGGATAGAGGCCACGCGCGGTTCCGGATGGAAATTCTGGTCGTCGTAGACCATGCCGCGGGTGGAGACGATCTTCAGCGGCTCCAGGGTTTCCCCGTCCATGATGACGTACTGGGGCGGCCAGTAGGACCCGGCGATGGCGTATTTGTCTTCCCAGCCCTTGAACTTGGAGGTTTCGACCGAGCGGGCTTCCATGCCCACTTTCAGGGAAGCCACCTTGGTCGGTTCCTCGGGCCACAGGTCGATCATGTCGATCCTGGCGTCGCGGCCGATGACGAACACATACCGGCCGGAAGCGGAAATCCGCGAGATATGCACCGCGTAGCCGGTGGGAATGATCGTCTCGATCTTATGGGTGTCGCCGTCGATCAATGCCACCTGTCCGGCGTCGCGCAGGGTGACGGAGAAGAGGTTTTCCAGATTGAGGGCGGACTGCTTTTCCTTGACCCGGTCTTCGGGTTTGACCAGCACTTCCCAGGACGCCTTCATCTCCTCCATGCCCCATTCGGGAGGCTGGGGCGGCTCCTGCAGGACATAGCGGGCCATCAGGTCCACCTGGTCCTCGGTCAGTTCGCCGGAGGTGCCCCAGTTGGGCATGCCGGCCGGACTGCCATAGGTGATGAAGGCCCGAAGGTGGTCATATCCCAGATCCCGGGTCCGTTCGGGCTCCAGATTCGGACCCGTGGCCCCCTTGCGCAGCACGCCATGGCACCCGGCGCAGCGCTGGAAAAAGATCTTCTTGCCCTCGGCGAATTCTTCGGCGGTCATGGACGGCAAGGCGTTTCCGGGATCGGCCTCGGCGTCCACGGGCATGTTGTCCATGCTGGGTTCATATGTGGTGGTGGTCCCGCCCTGCTTGGCCCGCTCGTCCGCATGCGTGTCGGACGCCGCCTGGACAACCGGCGTGGCCACAAGCAGGGCGGCGATGGCGGCGGACCCCATCAAAACCCGCGAAAATGGCAATGCAATCATGGCACTCCCCCTTGGATTGGTCTGGCATCAAGACGCCTCACCCTGACCGGGTCTCCCGGGTCGCTCCATGACGCTTGGTAAGTTGCCTACCTGCTTTTTCGCGCCCGTCGCTGTGTTTCCGGACGGTGTCATCCCGAACGATGGCCAGTGCATGCAAACGGCAGACGTCGGACACCGTCAACCGGCCGTCCCGGACACGGATTCCGTGAGGTTCCAGCCGCTTCAAGGCGCGCGAGAAGTTCTCCGGGGCCAATCCCACGGCCCCGGCGATCACGTAGTTCGGAACCGCCAGAGGGATGCTCACGGGTCCACCGCCCGGGTGACCGAACGCTTCTGGCATGGCCTTCTGAAGTTCCCGCCACAACCACAGGCAAACGCGCTGAAAAGGCGGCACCCCTTTCAGTTCGGCCAACGACCGGGTCAGGATCCGGTGACGTCGGGCGAGCGTGCTCACCAGGGGCATCAGCCGCCCGCCTCCTTCGGCCTCGACCCGGGCAATCAGGGCGCCCCGGTGGACCACGTCAATTTCGGCCCTGGTCACCGCCTCTCCATTCACCGGGTAGTGCCGGAGGCCGAGCATGGCCGGAAGACCGAAGAAATCTCCGGCACCGAAGACATGCAGAACCGTTTCACCTCCCCCCGGTTCGAGGGTGAAGAGGCGAACCTTGCCCGCACGCACCAGAAAGAATCGGTCCGCAGGATCGCCCTGGCCGAACAGCAGCGTGCCCGGTTCCAGGTGGCGGTGCACGGCGTTCGTCATCAGAACGTCGAGAACCTCCGGCGCAAGGACACCTTCGAAGGAACATTCGCTGTGCGGGGGCGGAGAGTCAGAGGTCCGCATGGGCGTCTTCCACCAAACGCTTCAGCCGGGCGGGATCCGACAGGACCACCTTTTCGCCGTCGATGAACACGCCGTCCTGTCGCACCTGCCGCACCAGGCGACTGAAGCTCTGCGGCGTGATACCGAGAAAGGCCGCCAGGGTCGCCTTGGGCATGGGCAGGAGAACCGATGCGCCCTCCACTGCGCGCCCGGATATCTGGGACAGCAGAAAGGCGATCAGCCGCCCCCGCGCCGACTGGGTTCGCTGTTGAGAAATGGCCTGGATCCGGTGCCTCAAGCCCATGGACATCATACTCACGATCAGAAGGGCGAACTCGGCGGACCGCCGCATGGAGGCCAGGAACAGATCGACGTCAACCGCGATCAAGCGGCACTCCGACAGGGCATGGGCGGTTTCACCATGCCTGTCTTCCATCAGATCCGCCAGGCCGAGCAGGGTCCCCCGCCGGGCGATCTCCACCGGTACGGCACGGTCGGCGCACTCCAGATCGACGTGAATGAGAAGGCTGCCTTCCCTGACGAGGAACAGGCTGTCGAGAGGCTCTCCCTCCCGGAAGAGAACGGCCCCCCTGGTCACCACCAGGGGCGTCCCCAGAGGAATCAGGTGGGTCATCGCCACCCCTTGGATTGCCTGATCGGATACAAGCTCGAGATTGATTCCCATGACCCCGGATCCTTCGACGGGATATGATCCATCCGCATTCGATCAAGGATCGTTAAAAACCCTTGGGAGGGACTTGACGATCGTCAAGACTGGGGGGCCCCCGAGCACCCACATCCTTACCGCGCGTCAATGCGCCCCGGAATTCCAGGTCTTAAACCGGGGACGCCATTGGCCACATATCATCCCCGCCGTCGTGGCCCTGGTCCGTGCAGCCTCTTTGTCCCCGTGCCCGCCAGGGCCGGGGACATTCGGCTGTCCCACCGGTGTCATCCGGCATGCCACCCTTGAAAAACACCCGAACCGATTTGCCCGCCACACCACCCAAGACGCGGATAGAGCAAACTCGCACGTCACTGCTGCCCTCATTGCGGGGTGTTAATTGTCAACGGATCCAGGGGGGCGGCGAACGACCGCCCGCCAATGGCCGTCCCGGGCGGGAGCGGCATGCGTGGCCAGCCCCATCTGCTCCAGCATGCCGCGCATGGGCGTGGGGTCAAAGGGCGCGCGCACCACGAACCCTTCGCCGGGGGCCAGGTCATCCGCCGCGACCATGGCGTCGGTCAGGGGGCTGCCGCCATCGGCCAGGATCGCCGAGCCGTCGATGAAGGTCTTCGGCGCGGCGAGAATAGGGGCAACCCAGTCCGGGGCTTCGGAGGTGTCAGGGGGGATGGGCATGGCTTTTCTCCCGGGCGCTATGGAAACCGCCCTTTCGCTGGCCGTGCCGTTGGGGCATGGTGATGGCTGGAACCAAAGTAGGGGATTTGCCGCTATGGAGTCCAGTGACCCGTCGCGCGTATTCTTGGCCCTGCCCCTGCTGGCCGGGGTGTCGGACGCGCGAAAGCGCGCCCTGGCGGAGTCCGCAGTCGGGCTGACCCTGGCCCCGGGCACGCTTCTGGCCGACTGCGGCGAGCCGGCCGCGTTCCTGGACGTGATCGCCGAAGGGCGGGTGCGTCTGTTCCTCCCCGACGGGGCCGTCACCCTGGACTTCATAGAACGGGGGGAGGTTCTGGGGCTATCGGCCCTGTGTGCGGAGCGGGGGCATCCGGTTTCGGCGGAAGCGGTCACCGAGGTGTCGCTGCTGCGGCTGGATCCGGAAGTCGCCTGGTCCGCCATTCTGGCCGAGGAAGAGGGGATACACGCCCTGTTCGCCACCGTGACCACGCGGCTGAAGGGATTGCTCGCCCAGGTCAATGACCTGAAACTGCGGACGACCACCCAGCGGCTGGCCATGTTCCTGGTCACCCTGGCCCGCCGCCTGGATCCCGAAGCTGTGGGAGCCGTCGTGGTTCCCTTGCCCGGCACCCGCAGGCAACTGGCCGCCCGGCTGGGGATGACGGCGGAAAGCCTGTCGCGCTCCATGGCACGTCTGGCGGGGCATGGCGTTTCTCCCGAAGGACGAACCGCCGTGCGCGTCGCCAGCCTGGAGGCCCTGAGCGATCTGGCGGGCCTCCATGCCCTCGACGAGGATCTGGGATGATGATCCATTCGACACCCTGCGATCCCGAGATCCTGGCGGTGCTGGGGCGGACGCCCCTTTTTGCCCATCTCGATGCGGAGGCGGTGTCCCGACTCGCCGCCATTTCCCGGGTTCTGGATTTTCCCGAAGGCGGCCCCCTGTTCGCGTCGGGTGAGCCGGCCGACGCCTTTTTCGGTGTCCTGGAGGGAACCGTCCATCTGTCCACGCTGGCCCCCGCCGGTGACGAGACGATCATCGCCCTCATCGAACGGGGCGACACCTTTGCCGAGGCCGCCCTGTTCGGGTCCGGCCTTTATCCGGTGGACGGAAGCGCCCTTCCCGGAACCCGGCTGGTCCGGGTGGATGGGGGACGTTTCAAGACCCTGATCCGCGACGACCGCTCTCTCGCCCGGGCCTTGCTGTCGGGCCTGTTCCGCCGTCAGGTGGACTTGGTGAGCGAGATCCGCTTCCTCCAGACCTCGTCGCCCGTGCAGCGCCTGGCGTCCTATCTCCTGGGGCTGATGGAGGCGGGGGCCTGGCCGGGGGATGGCCGTCTGCCCATCCGCAAGCAGGTGATCGCCAGCCGCATCGGCATCGAACCGGAAAGCCTTTCGCGCAGCCTTGCGCGCATGGAAAGCCTGGGCCTGTTGGAGCTGGAACCTGACCTGCGCATCCGCGACCGGAAGAAGCTGGAGGCGTTCTGCGGAGCGTCCAGCCGCCTGGGGCTGGTTTGACCAGTTCGGATCATGGCGAAGTCAGGGGGACCGTTTCCGGTTCTTCCGCTTGAAGGTCTCTATGCTTTCCTTTTCGAGGAGCGGTCTTCCAGGTGGCCGAGAATGGCGCCCACGCCTCCGAAGAGGATGGCTCCGACAAGGGTCCCCACGGCCATGTCCCCCATGGTCAGGACCGGGGCGTCGTCCGCAGCCGGGAAGGCCGCGATCAGGGCTGCCATGGACAGCCACAGGACCGAGGCCGTCGCCACGCCGATCAGGCCCAGGCGGGTGGATAACCGGTTCACTGCTTTTTCTCCTTTTCCAGGATGGTCTGAAAAGGCAGGACACCGCCGTCTGCAAGCACCGCCATGACCGGTGCGCCGCTTTCCTGGCTCAGGCCGACAACGCCCCGTGGCTTTTTCATCAGCAGTTTGGAAAGCGCGGCCGGATCCACTGCGCCGTCAACGCGATAGCCCCCGAGGCGGGCGGTAAGGCAGGACCCGTTCGCTTCGGGAGTGACCGAAAGCTCAACGGAAAAGCCTTCGCGTGTCAGGTGATCCGCCCAGCGCTCGGCCGGAGCCCGGCACGCCTCCGTGGTGGCGAGGGCGAGGGAGGGTGTCTGGAGCATGGTGATGGTGATGGCCGCCATCCACACGGCGGCGCCGACGGCGGGAAGGTAGGGAAGCAGGCGCATCATTGATCTCCTCATGGCGAGGGGATGAGTTTGGCCCGAGGGCTAGCCCCGGTCCCTGACGATGGTCAAGGGAGCCGGCCACTCGGTCTGTTTTCCTGCGGTGTCCGTGACCTGAGCCCGGGTTGCGCCCATGGTCTGAAGGAGCGGTACGGCCTCCGCCTCGGACAGCAGGCACAGGGCCGTGCTCAACCCGTCCGCGATCATGGCCGTGGGGCAGGCGACGCTCACCCGGGACCAGGACCGGGCCGGTGCCCCCGTGCGCGGGTCGACGATCGCCCCCGTGGCGGGGTCCGAGGTGGCCAGCGCGCCGGCGCTCAGGGGGACGGCCGGGGATGCCGCATCGGGTGCGACCCGCCAGGGCCGGCCGTCGGGGCGGGGACCCAAGGCGCGGGTTTCGCCCAGATTGACGAGGACATGGTCATATCCCCGCCGTCGCAGCAGGTCGGCGACCCGGTCCGTGACATAGCCTTGGGCGATGCCGTTGAGGGTCACGGCCATGCCGGGGCGGGTGAAGCGGATCCGCTGGCTGTCCACCTCCAGGCCGCGCCATCCGACCCGGGGCAGGGCGACTTTGCCCTCGGTCCACAGGGGTTGAACCGTGGGGTCGAAGGCACCGCCGGTCTCGCGCGCCAGGGCCAGGGCGGTGGAGAGGACAGCGACGAGTTCCGGCGGCGGGGCGGAAAGCGTTCCCGTCCGGTTGAGGGTGCACAGGGCGCTGTCGGGCCGATAGAGGCTGAGGATTCCCTCCAGGCGCTCCACTTCCGCAAGACAGAGGTCGATGGCCGGACCGGCGCCGTCCCGAGGCAGCAACAGGCGGGCCTCGGCGCCCAGGGCGGCCCCTTGCCATTGGACCAGAGAGGAGGACAAGGCGGTTGCGGGGCGCGCCAGGGCTGCGATCGCAGCGGACCCGGCGGCGATGGTCAGCAGTCGGCGGCGGGACAGGGGAGCCATGACTATTCCTCCTTGGGTGTGGCGCTGGCAAGGGCCTCGCGCGGCGCCAGACAGAGCGAGCCCTGGTGCATGGGGTCCATTCCGGGCATGACCGGACCGTCGTCCGGGACTTCTCCCAGCACGTAGTCCTCGGGGATCCCCTCCCAGTCGACGGTCCGGCCGCCGTGCTCGGCGATGAACCTTTCAGCGGCCTCCTCTGCCCCGAAGGGCACGGCCTCGGGCGCGCCCATGCCGCCCCGGACGTCGGCTTCGATCACATAGGTCATATCCGCCGCCGGCGCCCAGGCCCGGGGATGGTTCCACCCGTCGGCCAGGGCCATGTCGGTGACGTAAATGGCGGTGATGTCCCGGGGCTCTCCGGGCAGCAGGGTGAAGGCCCTGGCGTCGCGGACCGAGGGGAACCACAGGGGCTCTTGCCGGCTTTTCAGGTGGATTTGCGCCTTGGGACCCAGGTGGTCCACCAGGATCATGCGACCGAAATAGGTCATGGCCTCCCGGGTCGGTTCCGTCGGGGGCGGCGCGGCGGCCCGGTCCGGCCCGTCATCGCAGGCGCTCAGGCCAAGCAGCAGGGCCAGGGCCAGCATGGGGGCCAGGGCGGGGATGCGGCGTTGCATGTCACAATTCCCTTCGGGAAAAGACCCAGGAGGCCAGGGCGAGGGGACCGGTGACCCACAGGGCCAGGGCCGTCGCCGCTTGGGCCGGGGGAACGGCGGCGGCGACGTCCTGGAGCCCGGCCATGCGGGCGGCCTGGTCCATGACCGTCAGGGTCAGCAGGCGATAGGCGTCCGCCGGGTTGAGCATCAGCAGGGCGGGCAAGGCGTCGCCGATCCAGCCTTGCCCGCCGGTGGCCACCAGGGCGCCCATCAGGCCCATGTCGTAGAGGACGACGAACACCAGCCAGACCCCACCGGCGAGGCCGGCGGCGCTGGCCCGTTCGGTGACCAGGACGCTGATCAGGAAGCCGATAGCGATGAACGACCAGCCCAGGGCGACGCTGGCCCCCACCAGAAGGGTGAAGGACTGCCATTCCGCCGGCGTGGGCGGGCTGATCGCGGCGATCACGCCGGCGGCGAGGCCGAAGCCGACCACGGTGGCGAAGGCCAGGACGGCCGCATGCCCCAGGAACTTGCCGGCCATCACCGCGGACCGTCCCACCGGATAGGCCAAAAGCAGCAGAAGGGTCCCCTGTTCCGCCTCGCCCACCACCGTATCGAAGGATAGCAGCAGGGCGATCAGCGGCAGCAGGTAGATGCCCAGGGAGGCCAGGGAGACGACGGTGACCGTCAGGCGACCCGCCGCCACGTCACCCGTCGGCGCGCTTCCCAGGAACGCCAGCGCCAAGGCCATAAGGGCGAGAAGCAGGGTGGCGGCCAGGATCCAGCGGTTCCGGGTCGCCTCGCGGATTTCCTTGCCTGCGAGAACGAGAACGGCGCTCATGTCCGGTCCTCCTGTTCGGGGCTCTGCGCGCCGCTGTCGGACGGAGCGCCCAGGTGGGCGTAGATGGTTTCCAGGGTTGGCGGATGGACCTCGATATCCGTCAGCGGACCGTCCATCAGGGCGCGGAGGGTGTCCATCTTGTCCTCGGGCGCCACATCCAGGACTCTCCGGCCGCGTCCGTCGCCGTCCACACCATGGGCGATGATCCGGACGGGCAGTCCGGCGGACCGGCGCAGCCCTTCCAGGGTGTCATGGGCGAGAAGGCGGCCCCGGGCGAGGATGGCGATGCGGTCGGCCCGAACCTCCAGCTCGGTCAGAACGTGGCTGGAAAGCAGCACCGTCACCCCGCGTCCCGTAAGGTCGCCCAGCAGGTCATAGAAGGTCTTGCGGGACACGGGGTCCAGGCCGGTGGTCGGCTCGTCCAGCATCAGCAGGCGCGGATGGCCGATCAGGGCCTGCGCCAGTCCGAGCCGCTGGCGCATCCCCTTGGAGTAGGTGCGAACCGGTCGACGGGCGGCTTCATCCAGCCCGACCCGGTCGAGCAGGGGCGTCACGGCGGAAAGATCGGCTTTCTTCAGCCGGGCCAAGGTGGTCAGGACCTCCTTGCCGGTCATGCCGCCGGAGAAAACCACGTTTTCAGGCAGGAAGCCGATGTCCGCCCGGCCCGCCGGAGAGGGGGGCGTACCGAAGATCGCGATGCGTCCTGCGGTGGGCCGGGTCAGGCCGAGCAGAAGCTTCATCAGGGTGGTCTTGCCAGCTCCGTTGTGGCCGAGCAGGGCCAGCACTTCCCCCCGCCGCACCGACAGGGACAGGGAGTCCAGGGCCGGACGGGTGCCATAGGTCTTGGTCAGGTCCGTGACGGAAAGGACCGGATCTTGGGTGTCTTCGGGGGGAAGCACCATCGGATGATGTCCACTCAAGGCATTCATTCTGTGTCCTCCCCGCGCCGGGCGACGTCGGCCGTGATGCGCGTTTCGGGGGGCGGTTCCATCAGGGGAGCAGGGTCGACGACGCCCCCCGGCAGAACAGCGGGAAAGGCGGATTGAGCCCATTCCAGGATCCGCATGGCCGGACTGGACAGCAGCAGCTTGGCCGCCGGTGCCCGCCAGAGTACCTGATCCACCAGACCGTTGGGGCGATAGGGACGGTCGCCGAACCCGTCCCCATTCAGATCGAACGCCAGATTGTCGGACCAATAGTTGCCGATGCCGTTCTCGGCCCAGACCACGTCCCTGGTCCCCACGTACTTCACCTGGGTCCGGTTGCGGATGAAGGCGTTGCGGGTCACGGTGTTGCGCTCCGACCCGGCGGTGAAATGGATGCCGATGTCGCAGCCCTCGAAGCGGTTGCCTTCGAAGCGGTCACGATGGGCGTTGTAGATGAAGACGCATTTCTCGCCACCATCGAGGACCCGGTTGCCCGTCACCCGCGCATCGTTGGCGTAGTTGAACAGGAACCCGTGGTCCCGGTCGTTCCGGGACAGGTTGTTCACCGCGTCGATGCGGTGCGAGAACATGATGACGTAGCCCGCGTGGTTGCCCTGGCTGTCGTTGTCCCGGATCACGGCGTCGTTGGTGTACATGTAGTGAACGGCGTAGCGCAGGTCCCGGAAGCGGTTGCCGATGAAGGCGTTTCGCTTGCTCGTCGTGGTGAAGATGCCGTCCCGCCCGCCCCGGATGTCGTTGCCGACGACCCGGGAGCCCGGGGTGTTCCACAGGTGGACACCGTTGCCGCGTTCCGGTACCCGGAGGTCGCTGGCATTGGCGATGACGTTGTCCCGGACCAGCGCGTCTTCCGGCCCCTTCAGATAGATCCCGAAGAGGTTGCCGAGGA
Organism: Rhodospirillaceae bacterium Z3-40; assembly: GCA_046233135.1. GTDB lineage: Bacteria > Pseudomonadota > Alphaproteobacteria > Rhodospirillales > Rhodospirillaceae > JBJXHN01. The sequence goes on from JBJXHN010000013.1 coordinate 38,602, forward strand.
TCCGGTTTTCCGCGATCACGGCGCGGTCCCCGTTGGGGGTCACGAAGACTCCGGCCGGTTCCTTTTCCAGGGTCCGGCCGGACCCGCGGATGGTCAGCCCCCGGAGGGTGACGTCGGGAGCGTCGATGGTGACGACGTTCCCTTCGCCATTGCCTTCGATCACCGTGCCTTCCTCACCCGCCAGGGTGAGGGGCTTGTCGACGGTGATGGGGCCGTCGTAAACCCCCGCGGGAAGGGTGATCAGGGACCCGGGAGCGGCCAGGGCGAGGCGCTCGGACAGCGTCTCGGCCATGGCGCTTCCGGCACCGGTGGCGAGCCAGAGGCTCGCCACCAGCGGGACCAGCCGCGTGTATGGAAACACGCGGATCATCCTAGGCGCCTTTCGGCTTCACCAGCATGCGACCGCGCATTTCCATGTGCAGGGCATGGCAGAACCACTGGCAATAGTACCAGTGCACGCCCGGCCGGTCGGCCTTGAAGGTGACGCTGGCCGTGCCCTGGGGCGGGATCTCCATGACCATGCCGTAGTTGGCCAGGGTGAACCCGTGGGTCAGGTCGTCCACATCGTCGATATTGGTGATGGCGATGGTGACCTCGTCCCCTTCCTCCACGGTGAACTGCTCCAGCGAGAAGTTCGGGGCGTAGCTGTGCATGAAGACGTAGACCTTGTTGCCTTCACGGATCACATGTTCGGCCGACATGTAGTCCACGCCCTTGGCCGCCATCAGATCGCGGATCTCCTGATAGGGCGGGTTGGGGATATCGGCATAGTTGGTCAGCGGGTTCATGACGTCGGCGCGCACGATGATGCAGTCGTGGGGCTCGGCATAGGTCGGACCGTCGTGAACAATGGTCATGCCGCCGTCGCCGATGTGGATCAGCTGGTCGTTCTCCGGCTTCAGGGGGCCGACGTTCAGGAAGCGGTCCTTGGAGAACTTGTTCAGTGACACCAGCCACTGGCCGTCGGCGTCCTTGGTTTCGCCCATGGAGGTGTGGTTGTGGCCGGGCTGGTAGTGGACATCGATCTTCTCGATGATCGGGTCCACATCCTCGCCGCTGAACCTGGCGATGGCTTTCTCGATGTTCCACTTCGCCACCTGGCTGTCGATGAACAGGGTGGTGAAGGCGTTGCCCTTGCCATCGAAGGCCGTATGTAGGGGGCCGAGGCCCAGTTCCGGTTCGGCGACCACCACATCCCGGGGTTCGATCTTGTCATCGAACAGGTCGGCGAACTTGCGGACATCGAGCACCGAGACGGTGGGGGAGAGCTTGCCGTTGACCACCACGTGGTGGCCGTCCGGGGCGGTGTTGATGCCATGCGGGCTGTTGGGAATGGGAACGTAGCGGGTGTACTTGGACCCGTGGCGGCCGTCGAAGACCGGCACGCCGTTCATTTCCTTGTAGTCGCCGGCGGCCAAGCCTTCCTCGATCCGCTTGGTGTCGAAGATCACCGCCCAGTCGGTGTCCTTGGCCATCATGCCGGGCAGGTTCACCGCCCCTTCAGAGTTGTAGCAGGTGGAGAAAGCGTAGCGCCCCTGATAGTCGGCGTCGCAGTTGTCCAGATTGCCGTCGACGATGACCTGCCAGGCGACGGTCATTTCCTCGCCGTCGATGGCCGAGAAAACCGCGTGGTAGTTCTCCGGGTTGTCCAGGTCGCGGCCGTCGTTGGGCAGCGGGGTGCGGTGTTCGCCATTGGCGAAGACGTATTTGGTCTTGGGGAACTTCTGCGGCCGCAGACCGTGGATGTCGGAAGCGTTGGGGATCTCGATGATCTTGTCGGGCTTCATGATATCGCAGCGGATGCGCGCCACCCGGGTGTTGGCCTTGTCGTTGATCCAGATATACCGGCCGTCATAGGTGCCGTCTGTGAAGGACATATGGGGATGATGGGCGTCGCCGTTCGGCCAGATGCCGCCCCGGCTTTCCAGGTATTTCTTGGTTTCCGGGGTCAGCCCGTCGGTCAGGATCTTGCGGCTTTCGTTGGTGATCCCCCAGCCGGTGGCGCTGTCGATATTGAAGACGGGGATGCGCATCAGTTCCCGCATGGAGGGGACACCGAAAATCCGCACTTCGCCGCACTGTCCGCTGGACCAGATACCGTAGTACTCGTCCAACTGGCCCGGCGCCACCGCACCGGCGCCGTCGGCGGCACGGGCCGGCGTCGCGCCGCCGGCGGTGATGCCCGTGGTCACGCCGAGCAGCGCTGCTGGGCCGGCGGCGGCACCGGCGAGACCGGCCAGGACCGCGCCCTTGCCGGTATTGGCAAAGAGCGCGCGGCGGCTCATGCCTTCGATGGCGGTCTTGGTTCGTTTCATGACAGTCTCCTGTTGGAGTGGCTTTTATGGGGGGGGGCGTTTCGAGCCGGTTCTTCGGTCGAAAACTCGGATGGTTACGGCGGAGAGGACGCATCCGTCGTCGTTGCCGAAGCGGTCTCGGGCGACGGATCGGGGCGGGACGGGGAACGGGTGGTCCGCCGCTCCTTTTTCAGGCGCCGCGTCACGTTGTGCGGGCAGCGGTGATCGTCCCAATAGAGTTCTTGGCAGTGCATGCAGTAGATGCACTCATGGGGATTGATGTGGCCTTCGGGATGGATGGCCTGGACGGGGCATTCCCGGGCGCAGCGATTGCAGGAGGTTCCGCATTCGGGCCAGCGCTTCAGCCATTCGAACATGCGCAGCCGTCCGGGAATGGCCAGCGCGCCACCCAGGGGGCAGAGGTAGCGGCAGAAGAGGCGTTCGATGAACAGGCCGGCGGCCAGCAGACCCAGCGCGAAGAGAACGAACCACCAGTCTCGCATGAACTTCAGGATGATGGCGGTCTTGAAGGGTTCCACCTCGGCGAACCGTTCCGCGAGGCCCAGGTCGTAGAGGCCCAGCCCGAACAATCCCAGGAAGATCATGTATTTCAACGGCCAGAGTCGTTCGTTGACCGCCCAGTGCACGTGGATCTGGCGCAAGCCCAGGCGTTTGGCGGCGAGGGCGGCGAATTCCTGCAAGGCACCGAAGGGGCAAAGCCAGCCACAGAAGGGACCTCGGCCCCAGAACAGCAGGGCGGCGACCGTGGCGAACCACAGGATGAACACCAGGGGATCCATCAGGAAGTAGTCCCAGCTGAACCCGGCCGCCAGGGAGTTGGTGAAGGCCAGCACGTTCACCACGGACAGCTGGGCGTTCATGGTCCAGCCCAGCCAGAGCAGGGTGTAGGCGAGAAAGGCGGCCCGGACCCAGAACAGCAGGCGGGGGCGGCGGACCAGCGGGGCCTGGAAGAAGAACAGGCCGGTCAGGGTCAGCAGGGCCAGGGTGACCGTGAGAATGGCGGGCAGGTGGCTTTCCCAGATCCCTTTCCACAGAGGCGGAGCGGCGGCCAAGTCCGCCCCGACGGCGTCCGGCGCAGCGGGGGCGGTCGTTTCGGGGGCGGGCAGCGGTTCGAGATATCTTTCGGGCAAGCTGTAGGAAAGATCGAAGGTCTCGAAAGCCTTGGTCAGGGCGCCCGTCGCCCTTTGAACCAGCAGCTCCAGGCGCCAGGGGCGGGTTTCCGAAAATCCGCTGTCCACCGGGATCCGGAACAGGCCCACTTCCGGAAAGTCCGGCGCATTGTCGGCAGCCGCGGCGCGCAGGCGGTGGTGATCCCGGTCATGGAAGCGGACACTGGTGGCATCCTGGACGACCTGGATGCGGTCAAACAGGCCACCCCGGACATATCCCGATCCCTTGAAGGAATAGGGACCCTGGGCCATGACGAGAATGGCGGACTCGCCGTCTTTCAACCATTGGGTCAGATTGCGGTATTCGTTTTCGCCGAGCAGGGACAGGCCGATGGTCGGCACATTCGCCGGGGCGACGTAGAGGTCGATGAACGTGTCTTCGGGTGCCCCTTTCTCCGGGCGGGCGATGGCCTTGGGGTCGCCTCCTTTCCCGAAAGCGGCATTGACGTCCGCCACGGTCAGCCGCAGCCGGCGGATCGAGCCATCTCCCAGCAGGCTATCCCAGTCGCGGATCTCGGGGTCCGCTTGACGAAGGGTCCGTTCAGGGGCTGTTTTCGTCGTGTCCAGCCCGCCCAAACCCAGGCGGCGGGCGACCTTGGCGGCGGCCCGGGTGACGCTGTCCTGTATGACCAGGACCGTGACCGTGGCGCCGGAAATGATGTCGGGCTTTCCGCCGTCATCCGTGGGTTTCAGGGAAATCGCATCCCAGCCGGTCAGCCCGTCCAGATAGGTCCGGATCTTCTTTTCCGGAATGCCGATAAGAACGATGGGTTCGTGGTGGTCCATGAGTTGGGCGCCCGACAGCCGCCCCTCCACCGTCATACCGCCCACCACATGGATGGGCCTGCCCGAATACCCCACCGCGGAGGCGAAGTCCGAATTCAGGAACACGTATCCGACCACCACACCCGAAGCGTCCCGGGCCGGAACGACCGCGGGATCCCCTTCGGCGGGGCCGTAATCCGTCGCCCCGGGTACCAGGTCACCCGGCGCGATCCGCGCCAAATAGGAGGTCAGGTCGCCCGGGACAATCTCCTGGGAATAGGAGGTCGGGTCATTGGACTCCGCAGCCGCAGCCTGGTTGAGGAAGAGCAAAAGCAGGCTGAGGAGGATCAGTGTCGGAACCGGGAGGATGCGGCGGAACCGGAGGGTCATGGATCCTTTCCTTCCTTCAGCGGGCGCCGGCGGCCGGAGAGGTCGTGTCGGCGCATCCAAGGGGGGAGGCGAGAGCGGATTGCCCGTTTGACCAGGCGGGAGATTACCATGAAAAAGATCCATTTTCATACTTTGGTATTGTATTTTTCAGACTCGTCGATGCTGAATGCCGGTGGCGACTGTCCTACTCCCGTGGGTCGGGAGGGGACTTGATTTTGGGTAAGTCCCAGCCTTGATCCGCGCTCAACGAAGGGAGAAAGATCATGCGATCTCGGGAAACAACCGCGTCATCGGCGGGCCGTCCGGTCACCTTCGACACCGTGCCGCTGGTTGAAAACAGAGCTGATTTGCTGCGGATAGCCCGGGCGATGGAAGGGGAGGCTGCGGCCCGCTATGCCCGGCTTGTGGCCGAAACGGAGCGGCGGGACCTTGCTGCCTTGGCTGACGTGTTCCGCCGACTCGAAATGGTGGAGCGGGAGCATCTGGAGCGCGTGTCCGGTCCGGATGGCGGATCCGACGGCCTTGGGGAAAAGGACGTGACGTTCGAATGGTCGTCAGGGCTTTCGGGCTCAGGCGAGGCCGTCTTGACTTCGGTTGAGGAATTGGAGGTTCTGACGCCCTGGGGGGTGCTGGACCTCGCGCTGATCAACGAGGAACGGGCGTTCGCCTTCTATGCCCGCGTGGCCGCCAAGACCGCTGACCCAGATGTTCGCGCCCTTGCCGAGACCTTGGCGGCGGAGGAACTGGACCATGTGGCATGGTTGCGTCTGCATCGGCTCAGGGCGTGGCCTGAAGAACGCGAAACGCGTGAAGCCCTGCGGCCGCGAGCGGGTCTTCCTTCGCCGACGGCATCCTTGGGCGAGTTGCAAACCTTGGCAGGCCAGCTGGCGGAAGAGATGATCCCGCGCGTGGAGCGGGTTGAAGCCACGATCGCTGGCTTCGAACGGAGCGGGAAAAACCGGGATGATGCCATGGGGGGACACGGCCAGGCACGAGCGTCCCTCCGAGAAGACATTCGACGGGTCGATCTCCTCTACCGCTCATGGATCTCGGTGTGCGAACAGACCAAGGATGAAGGCGTGCTTCGGTTCGCGCAAGGCGAGGCGGACGAGACCCTGGGAGTTCTGGCGCGAGCCCGGGATATCCTGGCGCGGGCTCGGGGGCAATGCGAGTGACACCTCCGGGTCTTGCCGGCCTGGTGTTGCCCAAAGGAGAGAAGCTCGTGCCCGTCAGTAAGAACCGCCGCAAGGACGGCAAGGCCGTCGCCAAACCGGCCCCTCGGAAGAGACGACAGGTCGATCCCCTTCGGAGGATCCTTTCGATGGAGACGTTTCGCCGCGCGGGACCATGGAACGCCTGATGGCGGGTATCCAGGGCAGCCTGTTTGACGAAGACGAGAGGGATGATGGCGCTTCCGGTCCCCTTTCCGCAGCCTGCTAAAGAATCTGCGGGGCGACCTGACGCGGCGGATCCAGCGTTTCCGCCGCCGGCTTGCCTTCCGGAGCCTTGGTGGGCAGGCGCATGATGAAATTGGTGCCCGCCCCCTGCTTGCTTTCCAGGGTCACCGTGCCGCCCAGCATCTGGGTGACAAGGTTGAAGACGATGTTCAGCCCCAGACCCGTGCCGCCCCGGCCCCGGTTGGTGGTGAAGAAGGGGTCGAACACCCGGGCCTGGATATTGTCCGGGATCCCCTTGCCATCGTCGGAGAACACCAGCGTCACGAGCCCCTGCTCCGGCTTCGAATGGGCGGTCAGGGTGATCTGGCCGCTCTGCCCCTCGTCATAGGCGTGGATCAGGGCGTTGATCACCAGGTTGGTGACGATGCGGAACAGCGCGCCGGGGTAGGTGTCCATGATCACGTCGGCCGGGCAGGTGATGGTGACCGTGATCGCCGTCTTGCGCAGCCGGGGTTGCAGACTCATCAGGATCTCGTCGAGGTAGGGCTTCAGTTCGAAGGTGCGGCGTTCGTCCGTCGCCTGATCCACCGCCACCTGCTTGAAGCCCTGCACCAGATCGGCCGCCCGGTTGAGGTTGGTGAAGATCAGCTCGGCGGTTTCATGGCTGCGTTCCAGATGCTCGATCAGGGCGGACTTGCGCAGGCCCTGGCCATCGCGGATCTGTGCGGCCATGCTGCGGGATTCCTGGGCCAGGAAGGTGGCCGCCGTGATCCCCGTGCCCAGCGGCGTATTGATTTCGTGAGCCACCCCGGCCACCAACTGACCCAGCGAGGCCATCTTTTCCGTCTGTACCAGGGTCGCCTGGGTCGCCCGCAGTTCCACCAGCGCATCTTCCGCCTGATGGCGGGCGGCGCGCATTTCCGCCTCGCTGGCGCGCAGGGCGGCTTCGCGCTGGTCGATGGTCACCACGAAATGCTTGAGGGCGGCGGCCATGTCGCCGATCTCGTCGTTGCCTGCATCCTCGGCCAGGGTGCCGCCCCCGTTGACCTGCTGCACCATGCTTTCCCGCAGCCGGTCGAGCCGGTGCAGAATGGTGCTGCGCAGATGCAGGAACAGGGCAAAGGCGCCCACCGCACTGGCCAGGGCAAAGCCCATCAGCAGCAGGGTCTGGGTGCGCACGTTCCGCTGCGTCACCTCCGCGCTTTCGGTCATGGTGTCGCCGATGCGATTGAGCACGCTGGACGAGGCGGCCACCAGCAGATCGGCGGTGCGCCGGTTCTGGGCCAGAGTGCCCTGAACCGCCTGGGTGGTCTGCAACAGCGCGGTGCGGCTGTCGAACACGCCGGTGTCGCCCAGCGCCAACTCGCTCATAAGGTCGGTAATCGTTGCCAGATCGGTGCGATGGGGCTCGGGCAGCAGGTTCAGGGCTTCAAGGGTCGCCGACAGGTCGGTGTTGAACTGGGCGCGCAAGCCGGGCAGGGCCTCCGGGTCCGTAAAGGACAGGGCTGCCGTCACTTGGCTCAGCGCCGCGCTGCCGGCCAGCACCCAGGTCTGGAACGCCCGCTCCTCGGTCACCACCTCTTGCAGGCCCCGGCTCCACATGCCCGGGGGCTCCACGCTCATCTGGGTCAGCTCTTTGGCCGACCGGTCGCCCACGGCGGCCAGGTGGTTCTGGATGTCCTGGCCCAGGTCCTTCAGCGCGGCGGAATGTTCGGCCAGCCGGCCTTCCAGCTTCAGCCGCTCGGCAACCAGCGAGCTGAGCGCGGCATAGCGGTCGCGCAGGTCGGTGGCCAGCTCGGCGATGCGGGCGGTGGTCTTGGCATCCGCCCCGGTTTCGGGCAGGTCGGCAATGACCTCGTTCAGCCACGACAGCTGATCGGCGATGCGATAGTCCACCGACTGGCGTTCGATGTCCGAATTGGCGGCGACCAGCAGGGGCGCTTGTGAGAGGATGCTTTCGCTTTGCTGGCTGAGGCGGGCGGCGGTGCGCATGGCCGGCAGGCTGTCTTCGGCGACCGAAACGAAGCGGCGCTCCATATCGCCGAAAGACAAGACGGCAGCAGCACTCAGCGCGAAGGTGATCAGCACCATGGCGCCAAGGCCGGCGATCATCCGGCTGCGGACGGTAAAGCGCCAAGGGCTGCGTTCGGCTGGGGTGGACATGGCCGGGACCCCTTCCGTCAATCCAGAGGCGGAGCGTACATCACCCCGCCTTCGCGCCAAAGCGCATTCAAGCCACGGGGCAGGTTCACCGGCGATCCCACCCCCAGATTGCGGGTGAAGACCTCGCCATAGCTGCCCACCTGCTTGACCACCCGATAAGCCCAGCCGGGGGTCAGCCCCATGGCCGGGCCGTTGTCCTCTGCCTGACCGGTCAGCACGCGGGCGTCGGTGCGGCGGGGCTGCAGGGCCTTGTTGTCGATATTCTCGCTGGTCAGGCCGGACTCTTCGGCGGCGATCATCACGTTCAGCACCCAGCGGACCACCTCGAACAGGCGGTGTTCGCCGCTGCGCACCACCGGTCCCAGGGGCTCGCGGGAGATCACTTCGGGCAGGAAGCGGAAGGCCGACGGGTCGGGGGCATGCAGGGCACGGCGCAGGGCCAGGCCGATGCCGTCACTGGTGAACATGGCACAGCGGCCGTTGAGGAACGCGGTCCAGGCGCCTTCGTCGGAGGCCAGTCGCTTGACGACCATGCCCACGCCCAGCCGGGCCAGATAGTCGTCTAGGTTGCTTTCACTGGTGGTGCCGGTGACCACGCAGATGGCTTCGCCTTCGGCCTCCACCAGGCCATGCACCGGCAGATCGCCGCGAATGATCACTCGCTGACCGTCATAAAGATAGACGCCGGGGAAGTCAAACCCCCGCGTGGTATCGCGGGCCAGGGTCCAGGTCGCCCCGTCGACGTTGAGGTCCGTGCGACCCTTGGCCAGGGCATCCCAGCGGGTGTTGGCCTCCACCAGAACGATTTCGATGCGGTCGGCATCTTCCAGAATGGCAGCGGCGACGGCGCGGCAGATATCCACCATGAACCCCCGCCAGGCGCCGTCCGCTTCCTGCTGGGAGAAGCCGGGCAGCGGATTCGTTCCGCAGCGCAGTGTTCCCCGGGCCAGAATGTCGTCCAAGGTATCTTCTGCCCGTACCGGGGCGGTAAGCAACGTTACCATCAGGCAAATCACCCCGACGGCCATGCCCCAACGTCCCCCGGCGTACCGGCCCCAAAACGCCATGCTCACTAACTCCCACCCGTGCTGAGGAGATATTGCAAGGCGTTGGTGTGAGTCTGTCAATGGTGGAACCCTGCCTTGACACCAGAAAGGACGAGGCGGACAGTCGTTGTGGCAGTGGTCCGATTGCGCGGGAGGGGGAAATGCGCCGTTTCTCGGGGCTCCGGAAGGGCGGCTCGGTACGGGGAGCGACCCTGGTCTTCGGTGGGGGCATGGCTCTTGCCGTCGCAGGGATCGAGGCCTGTACTCCGGCCCATGCCGAACCGCCGCCCCGCGCCGCCTGGGACCGGGGGTGGGAGACGGTGGCCGGCCCGGCCGACGGACCGGCGCAGGCGGTCGGCGGACCGGCGCTGGGGTGTCTGGGCGGCGGGGTTGCCCTGCCGGCGGATGATCCCCGACTGGTGCTGCTGCGACCCCAACGCAATCGCTTCTGGGGGCATCCCGTTCTGATCGCGGTGATGGACGATCTGGCGGGGGCGGCCAAGGGCCTGGGCATGGGGCCGCTGCTGGTGGGGGATGCGGCCCAGCCCCGGGGCGGGCCGATGCCCGACGGCCACCGCAGCCATCAAATGGGGCTGGACGTGGACATCTGGTTTGCCGGCAACCGGGAGGCCCCCTATCCGGAAACCTGGGTGCGCCAGCCCACGGCACGGACTGCTTTGACCGACGACGGGCGGGATATCAACCCGGCGGTTCTGACACCGACCTGGGAAGCGCTGCTGCGCATAGCAGCCCTGGATCCCCGGGTGGAGCGGATGTTCGTTAATCCCGCCATCAAGGCCGCCCTGTGCAGCCGCCCGGCGGCCCAGGAGCCAGAGGCAGCGGCCTGGATGGCCAAGCTGCGGCCCTGGTGGGGGCACGACAGCCATGTGCATGTACGCCTGGGCTGTCCTGCGGGGTCTCCCGACTGCCAATCCCAGAAACCGGTGCCGCCGGGCACCGGATGCGATGAAAGCCTGGACTGGTGGCGGGCCAGGGAAACCCGCCTGCTGGCGCCGCCGGCCCCGCGCACGGACTGGCCGCCGGCCCTGCCCGAAACCTGTGCCCAATTTGCGCCACAAAGCCGGGCAGAATAGCGTCCGGTCGCAGAAAGCGCCGGCCACGGAAATGGAAGACCTGTCTAAAAGGACGTCTTCCTTGCGGGACTCGCCAGAGGCGTAAGAGCCCGCAATCAAAAGCCCTACCTATCGGTCACGGACTCTCAATAAGAGAGTAAAATGCGGCCCGTCCTCTTTTCATAACCCACGCATTGAGTGGTTCAGCCGGGGTGCGCCCGTACCACGGGGTGAATATGAATGCATGTGTCCGCGTGTAAGGATTTTTTTTACTTGCACCGGCCACCGCGTCTCCGGTACTAGATTGGATAGCAAAATGAAAAAATGTACCGCGCTCTAAAAGATTGCCAGGGAGATCGGATCCGTGCGAACCGGAGGTAAGACCGATTCCGCCATCGCTCGTCGTACCATGCTGGGTATGGGGATGGCTGCTGCATCGCTCGCCGTGACTGCTTCACCGGCGTTTGCCGTTCGTCGAGGGACCCTTGAGAGGTCCCTTTCTTTTGAGAATCTACACACGGGCGAGACTTTGAAACGGGTTTACTGGGCCAACGGCCAGTTCATCCCGGACGCCGTGAAAGACATCGACCATATCCTGCGGGATCACCGCAGTGGCGAGAAGACCCATATGGATCGGCATTTGTTCGATATTTTATGGGAATTGCATGCGAGACTTGGTAGCCGTCGGCCGATCCAGATTATTTCCGGGTACAGGTCGCCAACGACCAACGAAATGCTTCGCCGCACCGGCGGGGGCGGCGTTGCCAAGAAAAGTCTGCACATGGAAGGCATGGCCATCGACATCGCCCTGGAAGACAGGGATCCGTCGACAGTCCGCAAGGCCGCCCTGTCATTGCAGCAAGGCGGTGTCGGATACTATCCGCGCTCCGGTTTCGTCCATGTGGACACCGGCAAGGTGCGCAGCTGGTAGCGCCCTCAGCGAAGACCTGTTTTTTAACGGGCGGGCGAATCAAGGCACCGCGCTCTAAAGGGCCGGGAACCGTCGTCCGTTATGGTTTGGCTTCGTAGCCTCCTCATCGGTGGTTGTCTGGGGGTCTCGCGACGTCCGGATCCTCCTGTTCAAAGATGCCATCCATTTTGATATAATGCCGTTGCGCCGCTGGGGATCCCCGGCGGCGCAAATTTTTTTGCGCCATATTTTTTTTGCGGAAACTCCGGCTGGCCGCTGCTCCGGAACGGTCCGGGTGGCAATGAGATGGGTACCGGTTTTTCCGGTTTCTCTGACGTTTCCGCGGGGCAGGTCTTTCCTGGTCACAATATTGCAACGCCGAAAGGCAGTTTACCTAAGGCACGGGGCTGAGTAGGGTGCGTTTTTGCAAGATTTCGTTTTGTTCTGTCCCGGCAACAGCGAGAGGTACCCCGTGTCTATCTATGATGATCAGTATGCCCGCAAGCGGGTCTCCGCGGCCGAGGCGGTCAGCCCCATTCGCAGCGGCACGAACGTGATCCTGTCGATGGGGGTGTCTCAGCCTCCCGCCCTGATGCAGGCGGTGGCCGACCGGGCGCGTGGCGGGGATCTGGACGGCATCAAGGTCTATTACATGCACGCCAGCAACAAGGCGATCGAGACCCTGCTGGTGCCCGACCTGATGGACAAGGTGCGGCCCTGCCCCCTGTTCATGAGCGCCCACGACCGCTGGCTGGCCCAGCAGGGCTATGCCCAGGGCAAGACCTGGGTGCATTACGTGCCCTGCAACTTCCACCAGGCGGCCCGATTGCTGACGGAAAACATTTCGCCCGACGTGTTCATGCTGCAGGTGTCGCCGATGGACAAGGCGGGCTTCTTCAGCCTGGGCACCAATTCGGACTACGGCGCCACCGTGGTGCGCCATGCCCGGCGGATCATCGTCGAGGTCAACCCGAACATGCCCCGGGTGTTCGGCGAAAACCTGCTGCATATCTCCGACGTGGATTCCGTGGTCGAACATGATTCGCCGCTGATGGAAGTCCACCACAAGGATGCCACGGCCACCGACCAGGTCATCGGCGAACAGATCGCCGGCATGATCGGTGACGGCGCGACCCTGCAGATGGGGATCGGCGGCGTGCCCAACTCGGTGCTGGGCATGCTGAAAAACCACAACGATCTGGGGCTGCATTCCGAATTGTTCAGTCCGGCCATGGTCGAGCTGATCACCCGCGGCAATCTGAATGGCCGGAAAAAGACGGTGCTGCCCTTCAAGCACGTCTTCACCCTCGCGCTGGGGGATACGGCCATGTACGAGTTCATGGACAACAATCCCAGCATCGTCGGCTATCCGGTGGGCTGGGTGAACAATCCGGCGGTGATCCGCAAGAACGACAACATGATCAGCGTCAACAGCGCTATCGAGGTCGACCTGACAGGGCAGATTAACTCCGAAAGCCTGGCGGGGCGGGAATTCTCCGGCCCCGGCGGACAACTGGACTTCATTCGCGGGGCCTATGGCGCCAAGAACGGCAAATCCTTCGTCGCCTTGCACTCCACCGCCAAGAAGGGCACGCTGTCGCGCATCGTGTGCCAGTTGAACGGGCCGGTTACCGATCCGCGCATGGATAGCCATCATGTGGTCACCGAATTCGGCTGCGTCTGCCTGAAGGGGCTGACCATTCCGGAACGGGCGAAGGCGCTGATCGGTCTCGCGCATCCGGATTTCCGGGACAAGCTGGCGGAAGAAGCCAAGGCTGCGGGCCTGCTGGGGTAAGCACGCCATGGGCAAATCCTGAAAGAGGAGGGGAGGGATGGAGAGCGTCCTGGGCGGGTCTGTCCTTCTGCTTCTCGTCTTTCTGACCGGTGCGGCATGGGTCGGCTTATCCGGCCGGCCCTTGCCGACGGCCTGGTTGATGGACGGCAGTCCCTTGGACCTGCCGGCAACGCCGGAGGCCATCGGTCCGGCGGAAAAGCCGAACCGGGCGGTGGCCTGCGGTGCGGGCCTGTGTCCCGGGGCCGGAATGACCCTGGAGGCGCCGCTGTTCCGCCTGTCGCCCGATGCCCTGGCGCAGGAAATGCGGCAGGTGGCGGAGGTGTCTCCCCGCACCGAAATCGTGGCCGAGGACGCCGATGGCCGGGGCTTTACTGCGGTGCAGCGCACGTCGGTGATCGGCTTTCCCGATACCATCCGCGTCTGGTGCCGTCCGGCGCCGACGGGCGCAACGCCGGAAGAGGCGAGCGGACCGGGTCGTCTATCGACCCTTGCGATTCTCAGCCGTTCGCGCTACGGCTATTCGGACCTGGGCGTCAACGAGAAGCGGGTGCGGCGGTGGCTGAAGGCCCTGTCCGCGCGGGTCGGGCCGGCGTAGCGGTGTCTCTTCCCCATCCGGCAATCCTTCCACCGCCCGGGTCTTGTGGCGTTCGGGATGGGTAGGGAGGCAGCCCGGTGCATGAAATGTCGCTGGTGGCGGGCATCCTGAAAATTCTGGACGACGAGGCGCACCGCCATGGTTTCAAGGCGGTGCGCGTGGTGCGCCTGGACGTGGGGGCGCTGTCCCACGCCGACCCGCACGCCCTGCGATTCGCCTTCGAGGCCACCGCGCCGGGCACCCGGGCGGAAGGGGCGACCCTGGAAATCCTGACCACACCGGGTGAAGCCTATTGCCTGGACTGCGCCAAGCCGGTGGCCCTCGACCGCCGGGGAGATCCCTGCCCCGAATGCGGGGGCAATTTGCTGCAGGTGCTGTCGGGCGACGACCTGCGCGTCAAGGAACTGGAGGTGGACTAGCATGTGCACCGTCTGCGGGTGCGGTCAGGCCAAGGTGGAAGGCGCGTCCGGCGCCGGGCATGGCCATGACCATCCTCACGACCACCACCACCATGACCACGGGCATGACCACGGGCATCCTCATGGGCATGGGCATGACCACGGGCACACCCATAGCCATGATCACGATCATGGTCCCGGGCATGGTCCCGGGCATGGTCATTCCCACACCCACAGTCACGACCACTCTCGTTCCCATGACCACGGGCACGGGACCGGGGCCGACCTTCACTATGGACTGGGGCCGGCGGGGGTGACGGTGGGCAGCCTGGATCAGGCCCGGGTGATCCAGATCGAACGGGACGTTCTGGGCGAAAACGACCGGCTGGCCGCGCGGAACCGGGCGCTGTTCGGGGCGCGGGGAATCCTGGCCCTGAACCTTGTGTCCTCGCCGGGGTCGGGGAAAACCACGCTGCTGGTCCGCTCCGCCACCGAGCTGAAGGACCGGATGCCCGTGGCGGTGATCGAAGGGGATCAGCAGACCACTTTCGATGCCGACCGCATCCGCGAAACCGGGGTGCCGGCCTTGCAGGTCAACACCGGCAAGGGCTGCCATCTGGACGCGCAGATGGTCGGTCAGGCGATGGACCGGCTGGCGCTGGAGGATGACGGGCTGCTGTTCATCGAGAACGTCGGCAATCTGGTCTGTCCTGCCGCGTTCGATCTGGGCGAAGCGGCCAAGGTGGTGATTCTTTCGGTGACCGAAGGTGAGGACAAGCCCCTGAAATACCCCGATATGTTTGCTGCCGCCCACCTGATGCTGGTGACCAAGGTGGATCTGCTGCCCCACCTGCGCTTCGACGTCGACCGTGCTGTGGACTTCGCCCGCCGGGTCAATCCGGAGATCGAGGTGCTGAAGGTCTCCTCGGAAAATGGCGAGGGAATGGAGGCGTGGTACGGCTGGATCCAGGCCCGCCGCCGGGCGGTGCTGGAAACCCGGGCCAAGGTCCTGGAAGACCGGCTCGCGGCGGTGCGCAAGGCGATGGATCCGCCGGTCTGAGGCCGGCTGACCGAGAGGCGGCGGGGGCCGAATTTGGTATATGACTGGGTTTGTGTCAGGGGGAACGGGCGATGTGTCTGGCGGTGCCGGCGAAAGTGATCGAAGTGCTGGATGGGGAGCGGGCGAAGGTCTCGCTGGACGGCATCGTCAAGGAAATCTCCGTCGGTCTGGTGGATGAACTGGTGCCGGGCGACTTCGTCATCGTTCATGTGGGCCATGCGCTGTCCAAGGTGGATGCGGCGGAGGCCGAACGGACCCTGGCCCTGCTCGCCGAACTGACGGGCGGAGAGGGGGCTGCCGGCAGCGATGGCGACGCGGCCTCTCTGGCCGGGGCGGGGTCATGAGCCGCTCCCGCACGCCCATCAAGGGGATTCGGCCGCTGGATTGGGGCAAGGGCCGGGTGGATATGACCCACGGCGGCGGCGGTCGGGCCATGGCCCAGCTGGTGGACGAGTTGTTCGTTGCGCTGTTCGACAACGACCTGTTGTCCCGGGGCAATGACCAGGCCCAGTTCGAGGTGCCGGCCGGCGGGCGCATGGTGATGTCCACCGACGGCCACGTGATCGCTCCGCTGACCTTTCCCGGCGGCGACATCGGCAGTCTGGCGGTACACGGGACGATCAACGACGTGGCCATGGCCGGCGCACGGCCGCTGTATCTCTCCGCCGGCTTCATTATCGAGGAAGGGTTCCCGCTGTCGGACCTGAAGGCCATCGTCGAAAGCATGGCCCGGGCGGCGAAAGATGCCGGGGTGCCGGTGGTGACCGGGGATACCAAGGTGGTGGAAAAGGGCAAGGGCGACGGGGTGTTCATCACCACCACCGGCGTCGGCGTGGTGCCGCCGGGGGTGGCGATCTCCGGCGATCGGGCGCGGCCGGGAGATGCGGTGCTGATCAACGGCACCGTTGGAGACCACGGGGTCGCGGTAATGTCGAAGCGGGAAAACCTGTCCTTCGAAACCGACATTCTGTCCGATAGCGCGGCCCTGCACACCCTGGTGGCGGAGATGGTGGCCGCCGTGCCCGATATCCACGTGCTGCGTGACCCGACCCGGGGCGGGCTGGCGGCGACGCTGAACGAGATCACCCGCCAGTCGGAGGTGGGGATCCTGCTTCAGGAAACCGCCATCCCCTTGAAGCCCGCCGTACGCGGAGCCTGCGAGCTGCTGGGCCTGGATCCGCTGAACGTGGCTAACGAAGGCAAGATGCTGTGCATCTGCGCCGATGCGGACGCCGACGCCCTGCTGGCGGTGATGCGCGCCCATCCCCTGGGGGCAGAGGCCGCGCGGATCGGCACGGTGATCGAGGATGACCACGGCTTCGTGCAGATGGAAACCGGTTTCGGGGGACGTCGCATAGTTGACTGGTTGACTGGTGAGCAACTGCCACGTATTTGTTGAGGGGCGCCTTGGGGGAGAAACGTCAAACGAGACACCTCCGGGCGTCCGACCGGGCGCCGGCCGGTCAGGCCGCCCCATCGGAGGCGTCCGCGCAGCGGACTGCCGTGAGATAGAGAAATTGGTGGGCCTCGGCTTTTTCGAACTGTGGTGGGAGCCGTTTCGGTTCAGGGGAAATTAACCCGAAGCGGCGATTCTGACGGCGGACTTTGGTCGCCGTTCCGCACCAACAAGGACGGCGCCCCGCTCATGATGGGAATCGCGCCATGCCGACCGCCTTCCTCGATCCGATTCTGGTTCTTCTGCTTTCCCCGGTTTCCCTGTTGCTGCTGTGGGGGGCGATGGTCCTGCGCCGCCGCCTGACCCATCGCCACGACCCCATGCCGTCCGCCGATCAGGCAGAGGCCTGCGATACGTCTCCGGTTCCTTTCCGGGCCGTCGATGCCGCCTTTGCAGCCCTGAACGTCAGCCTGATGGGGCGGGACGGCAAACCCTGTGTGTATCGCAGTGCCGTTGTGGCCCGCCGGGCCGCCCGCCGGTCGGGCAAGCCTTATGGCCTGGTGGCCTGTGACGGCGGCCATGTGCTGCTGAACCATCCGGTGCGGGCGCCCGACGTGGTGCGCGCCTATTTGCGCGCCCACTACGCCCTGCATCCCGGAGACCCGGGCCTGCCGGTGATCTGGGTGGTGGACCGCCCGCACGCCGGACTGAGCGGCGGGGCCTGGCGTCGCGGCCGGGTGACCTTGGCCCCGGCGGAGTGCTGATCGATGAGTGACGACCAGACCGGCGGCGGAAACGGGTCCGACTGGGCGATTGCCCTGCGGACACTGGCCGTCGCCGGAACCTGGGAAGAATTGCGCGGTGACCTGGACCGAGCGGGGATTCTCTCCCGACTGACCGGGGAAGAACGGCAGATGCTGGGCGATGCCTGGGCCGCCCGCGAAGCTGGGGCAATGGATGACGCCGCCCTGGCCCGGGACCTCGCCTGGTGGGCCGCCGGCGGGCGGCCCGACGATCACCCGCTGGGGTTTCGCGCTCCCCGTCCGCCGGTGCTGGTTGCCGAGGCGGATCGGCGCGGCTGGTTCGTCCGACGATTGCCGGGGGGGAAGGCGCTGGTCAACCCACCGGATAGTAAGCCGCTGACCTTGACCGGCCTGGATGCCCCCTGAAATCGGCGAAATGCCGGCCCGGCCATAGGGATGGGGTGACCAAAGGGGGGTCGACGTGTTTACAGGAAACTGGCATACAATCAGGGCGAGGCTGTGGTATGGGTTGATGGATCGGTCCTTGGAACAACCCGGACCCGGCGCAGGCGCCACGAAAGGATGCGGCAGCTTGGCCCCGGGGTGGTGTGGACTTTCCAATCATTTGTATGGAATGGATAAGGTGGTGGGTGTGAGACGGCATCTTCGGACGCGCTTGGCTGGCCGCTTCGGGGCGTTGGTCACTGCGGGCACGGTGGCGGGACTGCTGCTGGGCGCCCAGCCTGCGGCGGCGGAAACCCTGCAGGAGATGATTCCTTCCGTCCTGGATACCCACGACCGGATCCTGGCCGCCCGGGCAGAACTGGACGCGGCGCAAAACCGCGCCCGGGAAGCCCTGGGGGAATGGTTCCCCACCCTGTCCCTGGACGGGGAGTACGGGTGGGAAGGGGCCGAGCGCCCTGAACAGTCGAACACCGACCTGGAAGCCTGGGAATACAATTTCACCCTGACCCAATTGCTGTGGGATTTCGGGTCCACCAACGGTCAGGTGGAAGCTCAGCGGCTGGTGATGGGCCAGACCAAGGCGACCCTGGATGCCACCCGCCAGCAGATTCTGCTGCGCGCCGTCACCGCCTACGTCAACCTGATCCGGTCGGTGAAGATCCTGGAGTTCGCCCGCCAGTCCGAAGACAATGTCCGCCGCCAGACCGGCCTGGAAGAGGCGCGGGTGCAGCGGGGATCGGGCCTGACCACCGACGTGCTGCAGGCCAAGACCCAGCTGGCCGGTGCCGAAGCCCGGCGAATTCAGGCGGAAGGAGCGCTTCAGATCGCCCTGAACCGCTATCAGGCGGTTTTCGGGTCCGTCCCCGCCGATGTGAGCGCCCTGGTGGAGGTTGTGGAGCCCGGCGGGGCACTGCTGCCGGAAACGCTGGACGACGCCTTGACCTATGCCTACGACAACAACCCGACCCTGCGCTCGGCCAGCTTCGCCGCTGCCGCCCAGCGTCAGGTGGTGCGCAGCACCCGGGGCAGCGAATTCTTCCCCCGGGTCGAACTGGTGGGGGAAAGCTCGCACAAATACAACATCGCCCAGATTCGCGGGCATAAGGTGGAGAACTCGGTGAAGGTCCAGGCGTCCTGGGACATCAACCTGGGGGCCACCGCGATCAACACCCTGCGTGCCGCCCAGGCCGATGCCGTGGCCGCCGACCGCAGCTGGGCCAGCACCCGCCGGCAGGTGGAAGAGCAGGTGCGCAATGCGTGGCAGAACCTGATCACCTTCCGAGCCAATGCCACCATCCTGGCCAACCAAGCCAACATCGCCGGCGAGTTCCTGGATCTCGCCCGCCGTGAACGGCAGTTGGGGCAGCGGTCGCTGATCGACCTGCTGGCCGGGGAAACGGCGCTGTTCAATGCCCAGTCTGATGCCTATTCGGCGCGCGCCGACGTGGTCATCGCCGGGTTCAACCTGATGAACGCCATGGGCAATCTGGAAGTGAACACTATTCAGTAAGACCGGCGGTCGGTCAGGGCGGCGGACCGTGTTTCCTTACTGCGCGGGTCTTTCTTCGGGGCCTTCCGGCATTTCCCGCACCACGCGGAAACCCAGCACGTAGCTGTTGACCCGGGAGTCATTGCGCGCCCGGGCGGCACTTTGCGATAGCTGGCGGAAGTAGTACCAGGCGCCGCCCTTCATCACCTTGTCGATGCAGGCGCCGTCTGTGACCGTGCTGCCGGCGGGGCCGCCTGCCGGGGCGACGGTCAGGCGCGGGCTGCCATCGGTGGGGGTGCCGGCGTGGTTGGGCTGCCAGCAATCCAGCGTCCATTCCCAGACATTGCCGTTCATGTCGTACAGGCCCCAGGGATTTGGGGGAAACTGCGCCACCGGGGCGCTGGACAGACCGCCCCAGGGTTCGGCGTCACAGCGCCGGCAGTTGACGGCGCCTTCGACGAAGGTGTCGCCGAACCACCAGGTGGTGGTGGTTCCGGCGCGGGCGGCGTATTCCCATTCCGCTTCGCTGGGCAGGCGATAGGTGTGGCCGGTGATCTCGCCGAGCCAGGCCGGATAGGCGCGGGCCTGGTCCCAGGTGATGTTGATCACCGGCCGGTCGCCCTTGCCCCAGGCGTGATCGCTCTGACCGCCTTCGCAAGCGCCGGCATCGACGCAGGCTTGCCACTGGTCGAAGGTGGTTTCTGTCCGGGCGATGGCGAAGGGGGTGGCGATGGTCACTGCCACCTGCGGCCGGTAGAGGTCCTTGCCGGTATCGCTGCCCATGAAGAAGCTGCCGGGGGGCAGGGGGGTCATCTCGGGACAGTGGGGGCAATCGCGGAAGGCCTCCCCCGGTCCGGCGGCCTGACTGGTCGAAGCGGCCACGGCCAGTAGCAGGGCCAGGACCGGGAGACCGGCGGACGGACGGCGGCGGCGGGGTGTCGTGTTCGCGTTCATGGGGTGCAGTGTGCCTGCATGGCCGCTCCGGTCAAGTATGGACAGTTCCCGCATGGCGGGATATGTGATGGGCCATGGCTCCTCCTGTTCTTTCCTTGCGCGGCGTTACCCTGGGCTTCGGGGGCCGGCCGCTCTTTCGCGGTGTCGACGTCATGGTCGAACCCGGCGCCCGTCTGTGTCTTGTGGGCCGCAACGGCGGCGGCAAGTCCACCCTGTTGAAGGTCATGGCCGGTCAGGTGGCCGCCGACGGCGGCGAGGTCTTCGCCCAGCCCGGCATCACGGTCGCCTACCTGCCCCAGGAGCCCGACCCGTCCGGCCGGCCGTCCCTGCGGGCCTATGTGGCCGAGGGGCTGCCGGGCATCGATTCCCACGAAACCCATCGTGCCGATATCCTGCTGGAAGGCCTGGGGCTGGATCCTGACCGGGTGCCCGAGGGGCTGTCCGGGGGCGAGGCCCGCCGCGCCGCTTTGGCCCGCGCCCTGGTTGGCGAGCCTGAAGTGCTGCTGCTGGACGAACCGACCAACCACCTGGACCTGCCGGCCATCACCTGGCTGGAAGAGCGGCTGGCGGCCTTTCGCGGTGCCCTGGTGCTGATCAGCCATGACCGGGCCTTTCTGTCGCGCCTGACCAAAGCCACGCTCTGGCTGGACCGGGGGGTCGTGCGCCGGCTGGAGCAAGGCTTCACCGCCTTTGAATCCTGGCGGGACGAGACCCTGGCCACGGAAGCCGAACAGGCCCACAAGCTGGACCGCCTGATCGCCGAGGAAACCCGCTGGTCGCGGGAAGGCATTTCGGCCCGGCGCAAGCGCAACCAGGGCCGGCTGGCCCGCCTGCGCTCTCTGCGCCAGGAACGGGCGGATCAGGTCAAGGTGGCTGGCGTCGCCAAGCTGGAAGCCGAAAGCGGTCCGGTGTCGGGCAAGCTGGTGGCCGACGCCGAGGACATCGCCAAGACCCTGGGCGACCGCACGGTGCTGACGGATTTCTCCATCCGCATTCTGCGCGGGGACCGGGTCGGTATCGTCGGTCCCAACGGCGCGGGCAAGACCACCCTGCTGCGAATCCTGACCGGGGCTCTGGAACCGGATTCCGGAAATCTGCGGCTGGGGACCAATCTGACGCCGGCCTATCTCGATCAGGCCCGGGCGGCGTTGCAGGGCTCCACCAGCGTGAAGGATTTCCTGTGCGACGCCGGGGGCGATCTGGTCAACGTGCGCGGTACGCCCAAGCATGTGATGAGCTATCTGCGGGATTTCCTGTTTGACGACCGCCAGTCGGTCAGTCCGGTCAACAGCCTGTCGGGGGGAGAACGCAACCGCCTGCTGCTGGCCAAGGCCCTGGCCCGGGAATCCAACCTGCTGATCCTCGACGAACCGACCAACGACCTGGATATCGAAACCCTGGATCTGCTGCAGGACGTGCTGGCCGATTATGACGGCACCCTGCTGCTGGTCAGCCACGACCGGGACTTTCTGGATCGGGTGGTGACCTCGACGGTGATCATGGATGGCCGGGGCGGTGCCCAGGAATACGCCGGCGGCTGGAGCGACGCCATCATCCAGGCCGGCGGTGCGCCCTGGGAAACGGCGGTCAAAAGCGGCGGGGCATCGGGAAACGGCAAGGGTGGCGGCAAGCCCGGCGGCGGCAACGGCGGGGCGCAGGGGTCGCCAGCGGCGGACAGGGGCGGCAAGGGGGCCGGCAAGCCGGGCAAGCTGTCCTACAAGCAGCAGCGCATGCTTGATCAGCTGCCGGGCACCATGGAGTCCCTGCATACCGAGATCGCCACCCTGGAAAAGGCACTGGCGGATTCCGCCCTGTTCACCCGCGATCCCGAAGGCTATCAGGCCAAGGCCAACCGCCTGGAACAGGCCCGCGACGCCCTGGCCGAGGCCGAGGAGCAGTGGCTGGAGCTGGAAATGCTGCGCGAGGAACTGAGCGGCGGCTGATCCGCAGTACCCCGGGGTTGGTGTTAACGAGCGGATTGGACAATCCAGTATTGCGGTGCGGGCGTACCTATTTTGAGGTAGATCATCGCCGACCATTAGGGTGATCTAATAAAGTGGTTCCTGGTGTAACCGGTTCGGGGGACGCGCCCCGCCGGATGGGTGTAACCGGCCCTGGCGGGAGGATCCGGCCGGGGCAACACAAGGATGGAACCGATGAGGACCAGGAGCGCCGGCACAGGGCCGCGCTTCGGGTTTGTCGTCATCGCCGTGGCGGCCGCTCTGGCTGCTGCGACCCTGGCCCCGGACCCGGTGCGGGCAGCGGCGGATGGGGTGGTCGGCAAGACCACCACCGCCGATCATTCCAAATTCGAAGAGCTGAAGGGACCTTTCGCCGACGGACCGGCGGTCACGCGGGCATGCCTCGCCTGCCATACCGAAGCCGCGTCCCAGCTGCACAAGACCACCCACTGGACCTGGGAAGCGGTGCCTGCGGCGACCGGTCAGCTGCTCGGCAAGAAGAACGTCATCAACAATTTCTGCGTCAGCCTGTCGTCCAACGAACCGCGCTGCACCAGCTGCCATATCGGCTATGGCTGGAAGGACGCCTCGTTCGACTTCACGGCCCAGGACAAGGTGGACTGCCTGGTCTGCCACGACACCACGGGCACCTATAAGAAGGTGCCGACCGGGGCCGGCCATCCGGCCTATGAAGACACGCCCTTTGACGGCAAGATCATCAAGGCGGTGGATCTGGCCAGGGTGGCGGCCAATGTGGGTGATCCCGGCCGGGCCACCTGCGGTGCCTGCCATTTCAGCGGCGGTGGCGGCGACGGGGTGAAGCACGGGGATATCGATTCCTCGCTGGCCCATCCGGACAAGGCCCTGGATGTGCATATGGCCGAAGACGGCCTGAACTTCGCCTGCCAGGACTGCCATGCGGCTGGCGGTCACGAGGTGGCGGGCAGCCGCTACCAGATGATGGCCAAGGATACGACCGGCATCGATGTGCCGGGCCATACGGACGGCAACCGGGCCACCTGCGAATCCTGCCATGGCCTGACACCCCACAACGAGACGAAGCTGAACGACCATACGGACCGGGTGGCGTGCCCCACCTGCCACATCCCCGAATTCGCCCGGGGCGGGCAGAAGACCAAGATGGCCTGGGACTGGTCGACGGCCGGACGGAAGGGGCCGGACGGCAAGCCGATCATCATCAAGGGGGACGACGGCTACCCCACCTATGATTCCAAGAAGGGCGACTTCGTCTGGGAAGGCGACGTGGTACCGGCCTATGCCTGGTTCAACGGCCGTATCGATTACACCCTGATGAACGACCCCATTGATCCCTCCGGCGTGGTGGACATCAACCGGCTGTCGGGCAGCGCGGACGATCCCGAAAGCCGGATCTGGCCGTTCAAGGTGATGATGGGCAAGCAGCCCTATGACACCGTGTCCATGACGCTGGCCGCGCCCCATGTGTTCGGCAAGGACGATGCGGCCTACTGGAAGTCCTACGACTGGGCCGAAGCCCTGCGGGTCGGCATGGCCTCGCGTGGGCAGGCGTTCAGTGGCGAATACGGCTTCGTGGAAACCCGCATGCTCTGGCCGATCACCCACATGGTGGCTCCGGCAGAGGCGGCGCTGTCCTGCGAAAGCTGTCACGCGGCGGACGGCCGCATGGCCGACCTGGCGGGCGTCTATGTGCCCGGCCGGGGGGACCACGTCTGGCTGATGCGTCTGGGCTGGATTGCCGCCGGCCTGACTTTGGCGGCATCGCTGATCCATGGACTGCTGTTGGTGATGCGGTCCGCCGGGAAAGGAGGCCGGTCATGAAACCCGTGATGCTGTTTTCCCGCTTCGAACGGCTGTGGCATTGGACCCAGGCCCTGCTGATCATGGGCATGCTGGTGACCGGGTTCGAAATCGCCGGGACCTATGCGTGGCTGGGCTTCGGGCAGGCCATGTCCCTGCATACCACGGCGGCCTGGGCGTTGCTGGCCCTGTGGGGGCTGGCGATGTTCTGGCACGCGGTGACCGGGGAATGGCGGCAGTACATCCCCACGACCGAGAAGCTGCGGGCCGTCACCGTCTATTACACCAGCGGCATCTTCAATCCCGATGCCCGTCACCCCTGGCGGATGACCCCCTCGGCGAAGCACAATCCGCTGCAACGGCTGGCCTATCCGGCCTTCGGCGTGGTCATCATGCCGGTGCTGTGGATCAGCGGCCTGCTGGCCCTGTTCCACAATGACTGGGCCGCCTGGGGGCTGGCGGGGCTAAGCCTGGGGGCGGTGTCGATGGTGCATCTGGCCGCCGCCTTCGGGATGCTGTGCTTCTTCATCGGCCACGTCTACATGGCCTTCACCGCCCGGCCCGTCAGCCGCTATGTGGTGGCCATGATCACCGGTCACGAGCCGGACGACGGGGCGCATCCCGCCGAGTAGGACGCAGGGGAACGGGCGCATCCACTTGGGGCGTGGATGGGCGCATCCGCCCCGGGGAGCCGGCAAGGGTCCCCGGGGCGGATTTGTTTCGGCGGTCAGGCGTCTTCGAAGATCCCGGTGTCCAGGTTCTTGTGGATCCCGGTGGGGCACCTGGTCATGCCGTGCATGGCCACATAGACTCCCGGCGGCATCATCTGGGTGGCGGCCAGGGCATAGCCCAGATTGATGCCGCTTTCCGGCTTCATCATCTCCGCCGGGTAGAGCGAGCCGGTCAGGACGATGGTGCGGTCGGTTCCGGCCGCTCCCGCGGCGTCCAGGAAACGGCCGGTGTCGGTCAGGCGGCTGGTGCCGTGGGTGATCAGCACCCGGCGCTGCGGTAACTCGGCCAGCAGGGCCAGCAGGGCGGCGCGGTCCTCGTCGGTCAGCTCGTTGCTGTCCTTCTTGCACAGCCGGTGGACGGTCACCTGGCGGCAGAAGGCGGCGTCCAGCAGACCGCGCACCACCTCCTTGTCGTCGAAGCCGTTGCGTTCCAGAACGCGGTTATAGACTTTCTCGATAGTACCGCCGGTGGCGATCAGCGCGATGGAGCCGTCACTCATGGGGGATGGACCTGTTCCTGTCGGTTGGGGGAGAAAGAGGCGTTATCCCTGGATCACCTGTTCCGCATGGACATGCTTTTCGTTCAGGGCATGGGCGACGGCGGGATGGGTCAGCGCACCGGCGTGGACGTTCAGCCCGGCGCGCAGGTGGGGATCGTCATGCATGGCCCGCTTCCAGCCCTTGTCGGCCAGGGCCAGGACGAAGGGCAGGGTGGCGTTGTTCAGCGCGAAGGTGGAGGTGCGGGCCACGGCACCGGGCATGTTGGCCACGCAGTAGTGCACCACGTCGTGGACGATGTAGGTGGGGTCGGCGTGGGTGGTGGCGCGGGAGGTTTCGGCGCACCCTCCCTGATCGATGGCCACATCCACCAGGACGGCTCCCCGGTTCATGGCGTTGACCATGGCTTCGGTCACCAGCTTGGGCGCGCTGTCGCCGGGCACCAGCACCGCCCCGATCACCAGATCGGCGTTCAGCACCTGCGTCTCGATGGCATCGGTGGTGGCGTAAAGGGTGGACAGCTTGGAGCCGAATTGCAGGTCCAGTTCCTTCAGGCGGGTGAGGTTGCGGTCGATGATCGTGACATGGGCTTCCAGCCCCATGGCCATGCGCGCCGCATTGGTGCCCACCACGCCGCCGCCCAGCACGACCACCTTGGCCGCCTCCACCCCGGGCACGCCGCCCAGGAGGACACCCCGGCCACCCTGGTACTTCTCCAGGCAATGGGCGCCGGCCTGGATGGACATGCGGCCGGCGACCTCGCTCATCGGGGCGAGCAGCGGCAGGCCGCCTCGGGCATCGGTGACGGTTTCATAGGCGATGGCGGTGCAGCCGCTGGCCTTCAGGGCCTGCACCTGATCCGCATCGGCGGCGAGGTGGAGGTAGGTGAACAGCACCTGGCCATCGCGCAGGAAGCCGAATTCCTCCGGCCGGGGTTCCTTGACCTTGACGATCATGTCGGCCCCGGCGAAGACCTCGGCGGCGGTGGGCAGGATACGGGCGCCGGCCAGTTCGTAGGCGTGGTCGTCGGCCCCGATCCCCCGGCCGGCCTCGGACTCGATCAGCACCTGATGGCCGTGTTCGGCCAGTTCGCGCACGCTGGCCGGGGTCAGGCCGACGCGGTTCTCTTGGGGTTTGATCTCCCGGGGGACACCTATTTTCATGGCCGTATCCTTTCAGCCTGCTCCGCAATGCAGATCGTCCCTGACCCGCGCAAGGTCAAGGGGAGGGGCGTAGGGATGCCAATGGAGGGATGATGGAGCGGCGGAAGGGGGAGAGGCAACTGAGATACCAACCTGTGCGTCGCGCAGGTTGGCAAGGCCAAGCGGCCGCCGCGCCTTATGGCGCGTAATAGGCCGCGTGCCGCTTGAACGCCACAGGATGGGCATTGAACATCGGCATCAGGTCTGCTTTTCCCGTTTCACGGCGAGCTTGGCGGCAAGGCGGTCCTGGCGGGTGATCAGGGTGCCGGCGATCAGGATCCCCACAGTGGCCAGCAGCACCAGGATGGTGGCCAGGGCGTTGATTTCCGGGCTGACCCCCAGGCGGACGGACGAGAAGACCACCATCGGCAGCGTGCTCGACGCCGGGCCGGACACGAAGCTGGCAATCACCAGATCGTCCAGCGACAGCGTGAAGGCCAGCAGCCATCCGGCGGCCAGGGCCGGGGCGATCATCGGCAGGGTGATCAGCAGGAACACCTTGGCCGGCCGGGCGCCCAGGTCCATGGCCGCTTCCTCGACCGACGTATCGAAGCCGGCAAAGCGGGCCTGCACCACCACCGCCACATAGGCGGTCGAGAAGGTGATATGGGCGATGGTGATGGTGGTGATGCTGCGCCCTTCCGGCCAGCCCACCAGTTGCTCCATGGCCACGAACAGCAGCAGCGAGGACAGGCCGGTGATCACGTCGGGCATCACCAGCGGGGCCGAGAGCATGCCCGACATCAGCGTACGGCCCCGGAAGCGGCCGAAGCGGGCCATGGCCAGGGCGGCCAGGGTGCCCAGCACGGTGGCCATGGTGGCGTTCATCACCGCCACCCGCAACGACACCCAGGCGGCACCGAGCATCTGATCATTATGCAGAAGCTCGGCATACCACTTGGTGGAAAAGCCCGACCAGACGGTCACCAGACGGTTCTCGTTGAAGGAATAAAGGATCAGCAGAAAGATCGGCACATACAGGAAGGCGAAGCCGAACCCGGTGGCGGCCAGCAGCAGCCAGCGGCCACCGTTGGAGGGGGCGCGCAAGCGGCTCATGACTTCGCTCCCTTGACCTTGCCGGTGCCCTTGAGGGCGGGATCGCCCTCTCCGCCCTGGCTGCGCTGGAACAGCATGATCGGTACCACCAGCAGCACCAGCATGGCAATCGCTACCGCCGAAGCCACGGGCCAGTCGCGGTTGGAGAAGAACTCGTTCCACAGCACCCGGCCGATCATCAGGGTATCGGCCCCGCCCAGCAGTTCGGGGATGACGAACTCGCCCACCGCCGGAATGAACACCAGCATCGACCCGGCCAGCACGCCGGGCAGGGACAGGGGCAGGGTGACGGTCAGGAACGCCTTCCACGGCGGGCAGCCCAGGTCGGAGGCGGCCTCCAGCAGGCTGGGGTCCATCTTCTCCAGGTTGGCGTAGAGCGGCAGCACCATGAAGGGTAGATAGGAATAGACGATGCCGATATAGATCCCCAGGTCGGTGCCCAGGATCTCCAGCGGCTGATCGATAAGGCCCAGCGCCATCAGGGCGTTGTTGAGCAGACCGTTGGATTTCAGGATGCCGATCCAGGCATAGACGCGGATCAGGAAGCTGGTCCAGAACGGCAGGATGATCAGGAACAGCAGCACTGTCTGCCGGTTCTTGGGCGCCCGGGCGATGGCATAGGCCATGGGGTAGCCCAGCAGCAGGGTCAGCAGGGTGGATACGGCGGCGATGCGCAGGCTGGACAGATAGGCCAGCACGTACTGGGGGTCATCGATCAGGAACTGGTAGTTGCCCAGCGCCAGCGTGATCCGCAGGTAGGCCTGGCTGGTGAATTCCACCAGCGCCGAATAGGGCGGGATGCCCACGCGGAACTCGGCGAAAGAGATCTTCAGCACGATGGCGAAGGGCAGCAGGAAGAACAGCAGCAGCCACAGGAACGGAACGGCGATGACGATCCGCCGGTTGCGCAGCACATGCCGGGACAGCCAGTCTGTCAGCCGGCGCACCGGGCTTGCGGCGGGAAACGGCGCCGGGGCCGCGCGCGATGCGGGGGAGGGTGCCGGCGGGGTCTGGTCGGACGCGTTCACGATGTGACCACCACGGCACTGGACGGCCCCCAGCTGACATAGACCCGGTCTTCCCAGGTGATGTCCCATTCGGCGGCGCGCAGGCGGTTGGTGCGGGTGGCGCGGATGACCTTGCCGCTGGCCAGGGTGACCAGATAGGTCGAAACGCTGCCCAGGTAGACGATGTCGGTCACCACGCCTTCGTCCCAGTTATGGGCGCCCTCTGGCTTGTCCTTGGACAGGGTGACCTTTTCCGGACGCAAGGCGGCCCACACCGTGCCGCCCTCGCGGCCGGAAATGCCGTGCCCCACGTAGATGGGATTGCCCAGTTCGGGACTTTCGATGATCACATGGTCCACCTCGTCCTCGACCAGGACGCCTTCGACCATGTTCACGCTGCCGAAGAATTCGGCGACGAAGCGGGTATTGGGATATTCGTACATGGCCTGGGGCGGGTCGATCTGCACGATCCAGCCTTCGTCCATGATGGCCACGCGGTCGGCCATGGTCATGGCCTCTTCCTGGTCGTGGGTGACGACCACGAAGGTAATGCCGGTCTTGTCCTGGATGTTGACCAGATCCAGTTGAGTCCGTTCCCGCAGTTTCTTGTCCAGCGCCGACAGGGGTTCGTCCAGCAGCAGCACCCGGGGGTGCTTGGCCAGGCTGCGGGCCAGGGCGACGCGCTGGCGCTGGCCGCCGGACAGCTGGCCGGGCTTGCGGCCGGCGAAGCGTTCCAGCTGCACCAGGGCCAGCATCTCGCGCACCCGCTCGTCGCGCTGCGCCTTGGGCATGCCGTCCTGGCGCAGGCCGAAGGCGATGTTCTGCGCCACGGTCATGTGGGGAAACAGGGCGTAGGACTGGAACATCATGTTGACCGGGCGGTCATAGGGCGCCACCCGGGTCATGTCGTGGCCGTCGATCATGATCCGGCCGCTTGTGGGGGTCTCGAAGCCGGCGATCATCCGCAGCAGGGTCGTCTTGCCGCAGCCCGACCCCCCCAGCAGGCAGAGGAATTCCCCCTCGAACACATCGAGGGAGACACCGTCCACGGCCGTGAAGTCACCGAACGTCTTGGTCACCGTTTCGATCTCGATGATCGCGGGACCGAGTTTCTTGGTGCAGCCCGGAAGCTCCGGCGGAGCTTTGGGCGTACGACGCTCGGTGGTCACGGCCATGGGCGGCAGCCTCCGGAAGGATAGGGGTCAGATACCGGTTTTCACCTTGTTCCAGGCGCGGGTGCGCAGGCGCTCCATGTTCGGCGGAGCGACCTTCTGGACGAACAGGCGGTTGAACACTTCCTTGGTCGGATAGATTTCCGGGTTGGTGCGCACATCCTCGTCGATCAGCGGCGTCGAAGCGGCATTGGCGTTGGCGTACCAGACGTAGTTGGTGATGTCGGCGGCGATGTCGGGGCGCAGGATGAAGTTGATGAAGGTGTGAGCGTTATCCGCATGCGGCGCATCGGCCGGCACGGCCATCATGTCGAACCACATCAGCGTGCCTTCCTTGGGGATCACGTACTGGATTTCCACCCCGTTGTTGGCTTCCTCGGCGCGGGCCTTGGACTGGAAGATGTCGCCGGAATAGCCGAAGGCCATGCAGATGTCGCCGTTGGCCAGGGCGTTGATGTATTCCGAGCCGTGGAACTTCGAGATATAGGGACGCACGCCCATCCACAGGTCGGTGGCGGCGTCCAGATCCTTCGGATCAGCGGAGTTGGGATCCAGGCCCAGGTAATTGCGGGCGACGGAGAACACTTCCGACGGGCTGTCGAGCACCTGCACGCCGCAGGTGGCCAGCTTTTCCATGTATTCCGGCTTGAACAGCAGGTCGTAGCTGTTCAGCGGCAGGTCCGCCCCCAGGACTTCGCGCACCTTGGGCACATTGATGCCCAGGCCGTTGGTGCCCCACATGTAGACCACGGCGTGGTCGTTGCCCGGATCATGCCCGGCGGCCAGGCCCATGATCTCGGGATCCAGATTTCCCCAGTTGGTCAGTTTGGTTTTGTCGAGGGTGGCGAATATGCCGGCCTGGATCTGACGGGCCAGGAAGTCGCCGGTGGGGACCACCACGTCATAGCCGCTGGAGCCGGCCAGCAGCTTGGATTCCAGCAGTTCATTGCTGTCATAGACGTCGTAGTTGACGGTGATGCCCGTCTCCGCCGTGAATTTGTCGAGCGTGTCCTCGGCGATATAGTCGGACCAGTTATAGATGTTCAGGACTTTTTCTTCCTGAGCGGAGGCAGCACCGGCACTCAGGGTCAGGGTTCCGGTGGCAATGGCCGTGGCGACGGCCAGGGCACGCGACAGGGTGGACGGCATCGGTTTCTCTCCCTCGTCTCAGAAAGAAAAAGACTGGTTCAAAAACAAAGACCTGCGGAGAAAGGAGGCGGTGAGCAGGGGAACCGGTGCCTGTGGATGTGGGGACCCGGCTCCTGTCGGTAAACCGCATATTGCACGCTTTTTCGCAGCGCGCCAGAGGCATTGCGCGCCGAAACGGGACGATGGGGGAACAATCTGTTCTGTCCCCTGGACCGAAGGGTGTTCGCCCGCCGGTATACGTCGCGCGGACAGAGGCGAGAGGCGGATGACGGACAGCCCGCGGGGTGGTATTAGCCCGCCCCATGACCCATCCGAGCCCGTCTCCCTCTGCCCGCCCCTTGTCCCTGCGGCCGCCGAACTGCTGGTATTCCGATTCCGTGCCCCCCGGCCCGGCCCGTCCGCCCTTGCGCGGGGAGATCGCGGCCGATGTCTGCGTGGTGGGCGCGGGGATGACGGGCTGTTCGGCTGCGCTGCATCTGGCGGAGCGGGGCTACCGGGTGGTCGTGCTGGAAAGCAGGGCGGTGGGCTTCGGGGCATCGGGACGCAACGGCGGCCAGCTGATCGCCGGATTCGCCGGCGATATGGACGTGGCGGAGCGGCATTTCGAGGCCGCCGACTGCCGCCGCCTGTTCGATTTCACGGTAGAGGCCGTGGACCTGGTCCGCGATCTCGCCCGTCGTCACGATATTGCCTGCGACCTGGTACCGGGCATGGTCTCGGCGGCCCTGAAGCAGCGGCATGTGGACGACCTCCACGCCATGGCCGAGCAGTGGCAGGGCTACGGATACGACCGACTCGAATGGCTCGACGCTTCGGCCGTGCGGGGGCATGTGGCCTGTGAGGCCTATGTGGGCGGGCTGTGGGATCGGGGGGGCGGGCATTTGCACCCGCTGGCCTATACCCTGGGGCTGGCGGCGGCGGCGGAGCGGGCGGGCGCGGTGATCTACGAAGACACGGCCTTCACCGACCATGAGGAGACGGCGTTGGGCGTGGTGGTCCGCACCGGTGCGGGCGCCGTGGTGCGGGCCGCCTGGGTTCTGTTCGCCGGCAATGCCTATAGCTGGGGCCGGATCCGGGGGGCGGCGAAGACCCTGGATCAGCGAATCATGCCCGCCGGAACCTATGTGATCGCCACCGAACCGTTGGGCGAGGCGCGGGCGACGGCCCTGCTGCCCCACAACGACGCGGTTTCCGACGTCCAGTTCGTGCTGAACTACTACCGCCGCTCGGCCGACCACCGGCTGCTGTTCGGCGGTGGGGTCAGCTATTCACGCATCGATCCGCCCCGTCTGGCCGGGCAGTTGCGCCGGACCATGGTCGGCTTCTTCCCTCAACTAGCGGACGTGGCGGTGACCCATGCCTGGGGCGGCTTCGTGGCGATCACCGCCAACCGCCTGCCCCACTTCGGCCGGATCGGCCGGCGGGCGCTGTTCGCCCAGGGCTATTCCGGGCATGGCGTGGCTCTGACCAGCCTGGCCGGGAAGATGATGGCCGAGGTGGTAGGCGGCACCGAAGACCGCTTCGACCTGATGGCGGCGATTCCCCACATGCCCTTTCCGGGCGGTCACTGGCTGCGCACGCCCCTGCTAATGGCGGCGATGGCCTGGATGCGCCTGAAGGACCGTCTGTAAGGGAAAACATCGGAGGCCGGGAAAAACGAAACCGCCGCCCGAGGAGGTCCCGGGCGGCGGTTTGCATGACCTCCGCGCCGGTTGCGCGGCAGCCGAAGGCCCTGACTAGTTCAGAGTCT
Source organism: Rhodospirillaceae bacterium Z3-40 (assembly GCA_046233135.1). GTDB lineage: Bacteria > Pseudomonadota > Alphaproteobacteria > Rhodospirillales > Rhodospirillaceae > JBJXHN01. The sequence continues at coordinate 71,048 of JBJXHN010000013.1, forward strand.
TCAGGTAGGCGATGACGTCGGCGATTTCATCGTCCTTGGTCAGCTTGAAGGTCATCTTGGTCTTGGCCTTGTCGTCACCGGTGGCTTCCTTGATCCACCCGCGCGGATCCTTCAGGTAAGCCGCCAGCTTCTCGTCATCCCAGGTTTCCCCCTTTTCGCCCAGCTGGACGTAGGAATCGGAGTACTTGTACCCTTCGTGGGTGCCGATGGTGCGACCGGCCACATCGTGCAGGTTCGGGCCGACCTTGTTCGGACCGCCGGCGGAGAAATCGTGGCAGGCGATGCACTTCTTGGCGACCTTCTCGCCCGAAGCGGCATCCCCTTCGGCATGGGCGGCGGCGGCGCCCATGACCATGGTCGCGGCGAGGCCGGCAGCGGCCATGAAACCGAACTTCTTCATTAAGGAACTCCTCTCCACTCGTCTTGCCGGACTCGCCGGCACGTGGTGTTTGCCGGTTTTACCGGCTTCTCCCTCCCGCCGGGGTTCCGACGCGAGACTCTCCGCCGGCGCGTTCCGGCGGATACAACCCTTCACCAGCAATGCCGACGGCCCAGAGCCCCCGGTTCGGCCGGCTGAAACTGGCGGGCATGATGCCCGGACGGATCATCGCATGGCTTCGCGCTTTTCCTTCAGCGAGGCCTTGTGGGACCCGACGAATGGCCCCAATTCATACAAGAGCATTCCGGCCAAGGGAAGAGCCCATACAGCCGTAGGCTGAGGTCCGATCCATTCTTCCGTCCCGTCAGGACCATGCCCCGGTTCGGAACGGATGTCAGACGGATCTGCACCCCCCCCCACGCGAGGACCCCTCCTCGTGTCTGGCGGCATGATCGTGCGGCAATATGGCCCGAATGTGGCTGCGTTATATCCGATGGGGACCCACCGGAAAAGGGATGCCGTAAGGCACCCGCCGGACCAGGCCGACCTGATGAGTGGGTCGGCCGGTACGCTCCATCTGCCGCTCCTCCGTTCCGCCGCTTTCCGACAATGCGGCGGGCGCAGATCACGTCTGCGTGAGGAGCAGGCTGGAAACCCGAAAAATCTTGACGAAAATGGTCCGATATGGCACATTTGCCGTAGTTCGATTGCCGATGAGCGGGATCGAGATCGGGGTTCGACCAGAGAAGCGGTGGGCCGAAATACGTCACGAACACGCGTCATGTGAACTCGCGTATGATTGGGGGCCTTGATCGTCCAACGGGTAAATCACCCCGGGGACAGGGCCAGGGGCGGGGTTCCAGGCGGCGTTGGGTTGGAATTGGGGTAATCAGGCCCTGCTCTCGCCCGCATTGCGACGCACTTTCGACACCTTTCCGAGGAAAAAAGGACTCCCATGGGTGCAACCAACAGGGAACGATACGGATTTCTCTGCGTTTCCTGGCTGGCCCGATGTGAAAGGAGTGGCAGCCGTCATGACCAAATACACGCTACCTGCCGTGACCGATGAGGGGGGCCTGTCGCGTTACCTGACGGAAATCAAACGGTTTCCGATGCTCGAAGCACAACAGGAATACGCTCTGGCCAAACGCCTTCAGGAACATGGGGACCGCGATGCGGCCCACCAGTTGGTTACGAGCCACCTGCGCCTGGTCGCCAAGATCGCCATGGGGTATCGCCATTACGGTCTGCCCGTATCCGATCTCATCGCCGAGGGGAACCTTGGCCTGATGAAGGCCGTTAAGAAATTCGAACCGGAAAAGGGGTTCCGTCTGGCCACCTATGCCATGTGGTGGATCAAGGCGAGCATCAACGAATACATTCTGAATTCCTGGTCCCTGGTGAAGGTGGGTACGGTCGCCGCTCAGAAGAAGCTGTTCTTCAATCTGCGTCGGCTGAAGGCCAAGCTTGGTGTCTATGAAGAAGGCGAGCTGTCGCCGGAAATCGTCGCCAAGATCGCCCACGAGCTGAAGGTCTCGGAAACAGACGTGATCATGATGAACCGTCGTCTTGCCGGTCCGGATGCGTCGCTGAACATTCCGGTCGGCGAAGATCAATCCATGGATCGCATGGACCTGCTGATGGATGAAGGCGACAACCAAGAAGACTTGTATGCCGCGACCGAGGAGAAGAAGCTTGGCAACAAGTTGCTTCGGGACGCTCTGGATACGCTGTCCGACCGGGAACGCCACATCATCACCGCCCGGCGCCTGCGCTCCGATCCGGTGACGCTGGAGGAACTCGGCGGCGAGTACGGCGTTAGTCGGGAGCGGGTGCGTCAGATCGAGAACCGCGCCTTCGAAAAGCTTCAGGCTGCCGTGAAGAAGGCCGCCCGGACGCTGAACGAACGGCCGCCCATGGTCGCTGCGGTTCCGGCGTGATGCATCCCATAATGGGAGGCCTCTGAAAAGGCACATCGGGATGACTGCAGAAGACAAGTGACAGCAGGCGACAAACAGAAACAGACGGCCGAACACCGAAGTGACTGCGTCTTGCAGGATTGAGTGAACCGAGGGTTCAAGACACAAACTGATCGACTGATCAAGGCGGCTCCAGGTGAGCCGCCTAATTTTTTGTGCTCTGCTATGTCCGGCAGGTCACTCGGGCGCCACCCGGTGCGTGGTGCCCTGGTGGTCGCGGACCAGCCACGTCCCGCTTCCGTCCCCGGCAGGTTCTGCGGCGCAGGGCGAAAGGGGGGCCTTGCCGTGGCCGCCGGGGATGTCGAGCACATAGGTGGGCTGGCACAGCCCCGATACCCTGCCGCGCAGGCCGGCGGCCAGGGTCTGACCGGTCTCCAGCGGCACCCGGAAATGGGCGGTGCCCGGCGCCCGGTCCAGATGGTGCAGGTAATAGGGCTTGATCCGCGCTTCGACGAAGGCCCGCATCAGCCGGGTCAGGGTCTCTGCGTCGTCGTTCACCCCGCGCAGCAGCACGGTCTGGCTGACCAAGGGCAGGCCAGCGTCCACCAGCCGGCCACAGGCGGCGCGGACCGCTGGCGTCATCTCGTCGGGATGGTTGGCGTGGACGGCGATCCACACGGCCTTGGATCCGGCCGACAGGGCGGTCACAAGATCGGGCGTAATGCGGTCGGGATCGGCGGCGGGAACCCGGCTGTGGATCCGTATCACCCCCACATGGTCGATGGCCGACAGGGCCGCGATCAGCGCCTCCAGTCGTCGGGGGCTGAGGATCAGCGGATCGCCGCCGGTCAGGATCACTTCCCACACCGCCGGGGTGGTGCGGATGTAATCCAGGGCGGCCTCCAGATCTTCGGCGGACAGGGCCTCCATGCCGGGGCCGACGCTCTCTCGGCGGAAGCAGAAGCGGCAATAGACGGCACAGGCATGCAGCGGCATCAGAAGCACCCGGTCCGGGTAGCGGTGGACGATGCCCGGTACCGGGCTGTGGGCCGCGTCGCCAATGGGATCGGGGTGGTCATCCGGGGCGCTGTCCAGCTCGCGGGCGTCGGGCAGGTACTGGCGAGCCAGGGCGGTGGAGCCGGCGCCAATGCCTTCGGCCAACAGGGGCGTCACGGCGAGCGCATAGCGCGCCACCACCGGGCGCAGGGCGTCGACTCCGGCGGCGTCCACCAGCCCGGAACCGGACAGCTGGTCGAGGGTGCGCAGGGTCATGGCGCGGACGATCCTGTCTGAAAAGAGGAAGGCGGATCCTTACCACCTTGAGGGGGCGGCCTGGAAGGGGCCTGTTGACCGACGGCGAGGGGGAGACTGGATTTACGCTGGTTATCGAAATTTCGGATGGTGGTGAAAATGATGCGGGAAGACTGGCCGTTTCTGGTGGTCCCGGCCCTTGAGAAATATGGCGGAAAGTCCAGGTGAGCGGCACATTTGGGTCAACTTCCTGTGATTTCGCCATTGCGGCATCTTTCCCTACCGCGATTTGCGCTCTACCTAACTGGCCTGGGGTACTGGCGATAAGGAGCCGCGCCAATGGCGTTGAAGGATGTCCGTCTCGGCAAGAAGATTGGGGGCGGATTCGCCGTTCTGATTCTTCTCATCGTGGCCCTGGGGGCCGCATCGGTGTTTTCACTTCAGCGGATCGACCGGGGGCTCCACGCCTTCCAACAGTTGTCCGATGGCGCCAATGTGATGAATGGTGTTCATTCGGCTATGCTGACGATGGATGCCACCATCGGCAAATTCATCGTCACCGGTGATCCGAGCCTGGTGACCTCGGTGGATCAGGTGGTCGAACAGGCCACGTCGACTGCACGAGAGGCATCCCGGGGCGCGTCGGCTGCCGGCGTGGACGATGTCGCGACGATGCTCTCTCGGGCGTCGGACCTGATCGGCGAGTACCAGGCGGCTTTCCACACCCTGGCCGATCTGCGGCAGCAGCGGGATGCCATGGCCGACACCATGGAGACACTGGGGGAGCAGACCGCCGGAATTCTGCGGGAAACCATGAAGGCAGCGGACAACACCGGCAATTCCACCACGGTTTATGTGGCCGGCACGGCGCTGGAGGATTTGCTGAGCGCCCAGTTGCTGACCTATCAATTCCACAAGGAAACGACGCCGGAACTGGCCGAGCAGACTCTGGAGGAATTACGGGCGGTGGGTGCCAATGTGGACCTGTTCATGGCGTTCCTGCCCGACGAGGAGAGCCGGACTGAGGCCAACAAGGCCCTGGAGACGGTGGCGCGCTATCGCGCCGAGTTCGAGCGGTCGGTGGCGGTGATCGAGCAGCGCCATGATCTATTGTACAACAAGCTGGCACCGCTGGCCAACGAGGTGGCCACTGTGGTCGATCAGGCCCGCGACCGGACCCTGGAGCTTCAGGCCGAACTGAGCAAGGAGGCCGGGGCAACCGTTGATCGATCGACCATTCTCAGCCTCGTTTTGGGGTTGGGTGCGGTGGTGTTCGGGGTTATCGCGGCTCTGGTGGTCGGCCGGGGGATCGCCGTGCCGATCCAGAAGATGACCGACGCCATGACCCATCTGGCGCGCAACGATTTCTCTGTCACCATTCCGGCCACCGACCATAAGGACGAGGTGGGAGATATGGCCAAGGCCATGGCCGTCTTCCGCGACGGCATGGTGCAGGCCGCCGAGGCCCGCCAGCAGGCCGAGAAGGAACAGGCAGCCCGGGCCGCGCGGTCCAAGCGCATCGAGGAAATGACCGGCGGGTTCGACCGGGACGTGGGCGAGGTGCTGCACACCCTGACCGCCGCCACCACGCAGCTGAAGGGAACGGCGCAATCCCTGCAGCGGGTGTCAGGGGAAACCAACAGTCGCTCCATGACCGTGGCGTCGGCGGCCGAGCAGGCCAGTTCCAACGTGGAAACCGTGGCCTCAGCCGCCGAAGAGCTGAACGCCTCGTCGCTGGAAATCGGCCGGCAGGCGAACCTGTCCAGCGATATCGCCCGCAAGGCCAGCGAACGGGCGCGGGGCACCAGCGATCAGGTGGGAGCCCTGGCCTCGGCGGTGGACAGCATCGGCGAGGTGGTGACCCTGATCACCGACATCGCCAGCCAGACCAACCTCCTGGCCCTGAACGCGACGATCGAGGCTGCCCGCGCCGGCGATGCGGGCAAGGGGTTCGCCGTGGTCGCCAACGAGGTCAAGAGCCTGGCCAACCAGACCGGCCGGGCGACGGAAGAGATCAGCAAGCAGATCGCCGACGTCCAGTCCCAGACCCGCGAGGCCGTGGCGGGCATCAGCGAGATCGTCCAGGTGATCGAGGACGTGACCCAGGCTGCCGCCGCCATCGCCGCAGCGGTGGAAGAGCAGAACGCTGCCACCCAGGAAATCGCCCGCAATGTGCAGGAGGCCTCGCGCGGCACCGGCGAGGTCAGCCAGACCATTCGGGGCGTTACCGAAGGGGCGGAGGAAACCGGCGCGTCCGCCAACCAGGTGCTGTCCGCCGCCACGGACCTGGGCGAGAAGGCCAGCCGGCTGGAAGCAACCGTTCAAAGCTTCCTGCAAGGGGTTCGGACGGCTTAAGGGCTTGAGATCGGCAGGGGCGCGGGGTAACACGGAGTCCCCGCGCTTTCAGCCGTTTCGAGGCCTCTCATGACCGATATACCGACCGCTGCCGACGCGTCAGCCGTGTCTTCCGGTTCTGCCAGCCGGGCCGATCTGTTCATCCGCCTGACCGAGCTGGGCATCGCCACCACCACCACCGACCACCCGCCGGTCTATACGGTGGAAGAAGCCAAGGTGACCTACGACGCCATTCCGGGCGTTCACTGCAAGAACCTGTTCCTGAAGGACGCCAAGGGTCAGCTGTGGCTGGTGGTCTGTCCCCACGACCGGGATGTGGAGATGAAAAGCCTGCACAAGCGGATCGGCGCCAAGCGGCTGTCGTTCGGCAGCGCCGACCGGCTGAAGGCGGCGCTGGGGGTGATCCCGGGGTCGGTCACGCCGTTCGCCCTGATCAATGATCCCGGACAGGCGGTCAATGTGGTGCTGGACGCGGAGATGATGACCCGGGACCAACTGAATTTTCATCCGCTGGAAAATACGGCCACCACGACCATCACCAGCGGTGATTTGCGCCGTTTCATAGAGGCTTGCGGCCATGCGCCCCAGGTGGTGGACCTGACCGCGCCTCTGCCGGCGGAGGGCTGAGCCGAGTCGTGTGCTGCGGCGCATGATGACATGCCGATCCGGGATCCCCACATGCTGCCGCGCGGCGGCAGGCGGTGTCCTCGTCGGTCGGCATCCCCGGGGGGGCCTCTCCCCGGAAAAGCAACAAACAACAGATGCCGGCCCGTGTTGTGCCGGAGCCCCAAGGGACCTGATAGGGATCTCGCCGGGGTGCACGTTAGGGAGGAACACCCATGAGTGAGGCCGCTGCCGCCGCACCCGTTTCCGAAGCCGCACCCCCTGACGGGGCCGGGGGACCCTCTGCCCTGCCGCCGGCCGTTGCCGCGCGGCTGACTGCCTTGCTGGGCAAGCGCTTCACCACCGCCCGGGCGGTGCGGGAGCAGCACGGGCGGGACGAAAGCTACCACACCCCTTGTCCCCCCGATGCCGTTGCTTTTGCAGAAAGCACGGACGAGGTGGCGGCCATCGTCCGCACCTGCGCCGAATACAAGGTGGCGGTGATTCCCTTCGGCACCGGGACGTCTCTGGAAGGCCATGTCGCGGCGCTGAACGGCGGGATCTGCATCGACCTCAGCGGTATGAACGCCGTCCTGGAGGTGCGTCCCGAAGATATGGACGTCACCGTCCAGGCCGGTGTGACCCGCAAGCAGTTGAACACCTATCTGCGCGATACGGGGCTGTTCTTTCCCATCGATCCCGGGGCGGATGCCTCGCTGGGGGGCATGGCGGCGACCCGGGCGTCGGGCACCAATGCGGTGCGCTACGGCACCATGCGCGAAGCGGTGCTGGCCCTGACCGTGGTCACGGCCGACGGCCGGGTGATGCAGACCAGCCGGCGCGCGCGCAAATCCTCGGCCGGCTATGACCTGACCCGCCTGTTCGTGGGCAGCGAAGGCACTCTGGGGGTGATCACCGAGGTGACCCTGCGCCTGCACGGCATCCCGGAAACCATGGCCGCCGCCGTCTGTCCGTTCCCTGGCGTCAAGGCGGCGGTGGACACGGTGATCCAGACCATCCAGGCCGGCGTGCCGGTGGCTCGCATCGAGTTCCTCGATTCGCGGCAGCTGGATGCGGTGAACCGCTATTCCGGCCTGTCCTACCGGGTGGCGCCGACCCTGTTCTTCGAATTCCACGGGTCTCCGGATTATGTGAAAGAGCAGGTGGAAATGGTCGAGGCCCTGGCCGCCGAGCAGGGGGGCGAGGGTTTCCAGTGGGCGGAAGATGCGGAGGCGCGGGACCGTCTGTGGACGGCGCGCCACAATGCCTATTACGCCGGGCTGGCGATGAAGCCGGGCGGCAAGGGCTTTTCCTCGGACGTCTGCGTGCCGATCAGCCGCCTGGCCGACTGCATCACCGAAACCGACGCGGATCTGGCCGGCTGTTCGGTGTTCACCAGCATGGTCGGCCATGTGGGAGACGGGAATTTCCACGTGCTGTTCGTCTTCGACCCCGACAAGCCCGAAGAACTGGAGGAGGCCAAGGCGCTGAGTGACCGCATCGTTGCCCGCGCCCTGGCCATGGACGGCACCTGCACCGGCGAGCACGGTGTGGGCTACGGCAAGATGGCCTTCCTGGAACAGGAACACGGCGAAGCCTTGGACATGATGCGGGCCATCAAGCGGGCGCTGGATCCCGACAACATCATGAACCCTGGCAAGATCGTGCGGGTATGACGGAACCGGGGGATGGCCGGAAGCCGAAGCGGCGGGCGGACGGCGGCGAGAGCCGGGTGCGGGTATCGCCCCTGGACCCGGCGGCGGAGGAGGAGTCGCAGGTCTTTCGCGGCAACCGTGAAGGCCCGCCGGCACGGTCCGTGCCCCGGAAACCGGTCAAGCGGGAAGCGATTACCGTGACCCTGGGGAAAATCGATCCCCGGCGGGGGTGGTAGCGGGCAGGGAGCTTACGCGTTCGTGTGCGGCCAGGGCGGCATGTGCTCCGAGGCCCGGGACACCGGGTGAACCGGCGGCGATGGGGGTGTCAGCGCCAGATTGAGGCGGCTGTGGGAGCGCAGGCGCGGGGGATCGCGCGGCGGCGGCGGCGCGAAGGGCAGGCGGGGCAGGGTGCGCAGCGCCTTGGCCTGATCGGGCAGGCCGGCGGCCTCGGCCAGGGCGGCCAGGGCCTGGGCGGCGGCGGCCCGGTCTTCCAGGAAAGTATCGATTCCCTCGGCGATGACCATGATCAGGCTGTCGACGGCATCGCGCAGGCGGGTGTTGTCGTGGGACAGGCGCTCGCGCTCGCGCTCTACCGTCAGGGCGGCGTCGGCCAGGGCGGCCAGGTTGTGGCGCAGCCGGCCGCTGTCCCGGCGCAATTGCGCCATTTCGCTGGGCAGCATGGCCGTGGCGGTCGCCGGCTGGCCCGCAGCCCGGGCCTTGTCTTCCAGATGTTTGGCAAAAGAGGAGACGCGGACCGCTAATGCCTGGTGAAACAGCGGAAGACTCCCCACCTTTGGTATGAGACCGGCGCCACGAAGAGCGTCGGCGTGCCGGCCGTCCCGGGAGAGACGGCCAAGCACCACCGGAAGGTCGCACAGGATCGTCGCTGCGGGCAGGTCACCACAGAGGGCCATCCAGTCGGCCAACATCGCCGGATCGCGGCCATCGCCCAGAAACTGATTCCGGGAGAGGGCTTCTTTCAAGCGGGATGTCAGAACGGTGACGGGATCGGGAGCGGCCATGGGAAACCCTGACGATGCTGGGACGAACTCGGTACGGGATTGGTTTAGTCCCTATTGCTTGCCGGTCCCTTAACACCGATGCTGATGTTCGCTCGATTTTCTCCGGTGCGGGAACGGGACGGGCCGCCGCCGTATTACAGGCGTGTCCGATGAGCGGGTACCGGTCTTCCGGAAAGGCATCCGGCGACTCCGTGGGGGAGGCGCAGGCGCTGAGGCATCGAAAGGAACCCCCACCATGTTGCTGACCCGCCCCCATACCATCCCCTGGGATCGCCCGTTGCGGGCCGTATCCTGGACCAGATTCGATCGAGCTCCGGTGGGCACCGTGGTCGCCCTGCATGGCTATGGGGATACGCGGGGAGCCTTTTCCCTCGCGGGTCCGGCCTGGGCGGACCGCGGCCTGTCGGTGCTGGCCTATGACCAGCCCGGATTCGGGCGGGAGCCGGCCCGCTGGCCCGGAGTCGAGGCTTTGGTCGGTGCCCTGGAAGCGGCCTGTTCCCATGCCACCAAGGTATGGCCCGGCCGGCCGGTGTTTCTGGCCGGCGAAAGCATGGGCGGCAGCGTCGCCCTGCTGGCCCTGGCGCGGGATCTGTGTCCGGATGTGGTGGGCGCGGTGATGGCCGAACCCGGCGTGCGGGGCGCGGTGCCGGCGCGGCGCACCAGTCTGGCCATGCTGAGCCTTCTGGGGACGCTGGTGCCCTGGCTTTCCCGCCCCCTGGACCTGCGGGAGGATCGCGGTCTGGATGACGAGGCCCGGAGCCGGCTGGATATGGACCCGGACCTGCACGCCCGGGTCACGCTGGGCCAATATGCCCATCTGGTGCGACTCGCCGAACTGGCGACGCGGGCGGCGCCTTCGGTGGCTCGGCCGGTTCTGTTGCAGCGAGGCCATGGCCGCGGCATCGTGCGGGGAGCCTCAGTCGACGGTCTCACCCGTAGCCTGGGCGGGGCGTCGTCCTGCTGGGTTGATCCCCAGGCGCCTCATCTGCTGTGGCAGGGACGGCGCTGGCGCAAGGCGGTGGCCGAGGCGGCGGACTGGATGCTTGCAGGGCTGGGCGTGGGGCGCAGCGTGGGCTTCCTCAACGGTCAGGCGGTGCCGCGCGATGCCGCAGCCACCGCAGCGCCGCCAAGGCTGCCATGAGCACCAGACCGGCCGCAGCGACGGCAAGCAGCCAGCCGGCCACCTGAAACAGGGTGGCGATCCCCTGCCAGATCCACAGGAACGCCTCGACCACCGCCATCAGCGGCGGGATGGAGGCAATCCAGGCCATCAAACTTTCCACCATGGGGCGGATCTCCCTCCCGTCCTTGAACTTCTCCATATAAGAAGCCCCCCGGGCGCCGTCAGCGTCCGGGGGGCCAGGGGAACTCTTCAGGGATTGGGCTGGGGTGAGGAGCGCCCCTGTTGGGGAATGGGGTGGGGGAGAAGAACGGCCGGGTTACCAGCGGGTGCCGTGGTGGGATTTGCCGTCGTGCATCACCCGGTCCACATCGGAGCGGCTGAGGCCGATATCGGCCAGCGAGCGGTCGCTGAGGGCTTGCAGGGCACGCATTTCCCGACGGTATTCCATGCGGGTCATGATCCGGTCCACGGTACGGGCACACCAGGCGCCCAGGGCACCCAGGCGCGCGGTCAGACCGCGGGTGGCGGCGGCGTTGGGGGTGGCAATGGAACAAGACTGGCTGCTCATTGTTTCGTCTCCGTGTCTCGGGCCGTCTCGCCGATGTGGCCTGACCCGCACACCCAAGGTGCCTTTCTTGACCTTTTTGCGCAAACGAGGCTTTCTCTTCCCAAGGCCAAGGAAATTTGAACGCTGGAAGGGGAAAGCCCCGTGGTCCGCCTGTTGCCCCCGCTGAACGCCCTGCGCGCCTTTGAATCCGCCGCCCGTCTGGGCAGCTTTGCCGGCGCCGCGAAGGAACTGCACGTCACCCCGGCGGCCATCAGCCACCAGGTGAAGGGGCTGGAGGATCACCTGGGGGTCGCCCTGTTTCATCGGCATGCCCGGGGTCTGGATTTGACGGATGCCGGACGGCTGTATCTGCCAGAACTGACCCAGGGGTTCGAGGATCTGGCCCGGGCCGGAGAGCGGCTGACCGACGGGGGCCTGGGGGGGCGGCTGGTGATCTCCATCCTGCCGTCGTTCTGTGCCGGCTGGCTGGCCCCCCGCCTGCCCGGATTCCAGGCCCGCTGGCCGGACATCGACCTGGAACTGCTCTCCCAGCCCGGCAATGCCGACTTTGCCGGTGGGGAGGCGGACATGGGGCTGCGCTACGGCACCGGTAACTATCCCGGGCTGGAGGTGACCAAGGTGCTGGAGGAAGAGGTTTTCCCGGTCTGCGCTCCGTCGCTGCTGAACGGCTCGGTGCCCTTGCGGACCATGGCGGATCTGACCGGACACACCCTGTTGCACGATCCGGCGGCGATGCCCGACGAGATCTGGAGCCAATGGCCCACCTGGCTGGATTTCGCCGGGGTGGAGATCCCGGGGGGACCGGAAGCGGTGCTGGAACAGGGCTATGGCTTCACCGACACCACGGCGATGATCGAAGCCTGCCTGGCCGGCCTGGGCGTCGGCCTGGGGCGGTCGGCCCTGGTGGAGGTTCATTTGCGCAATGGCCGCCTGGTGCGGCCATTCCCCGTCTCCCATGCCGCCGACTTCAGCTATTGGGCGGCGGTGCCGCCGGAAAATCGCGATAATCCGCGTGTGATCGCCTTTCTGGAATGGATCCTGGAAGTGGCGGCGCTGGAGGCGAAGAAAGGATAGGGGCGGGACACTGGCCGGAAACGCGCAAATCGATGCGGCCGCGAGAGGGATCTCCCGCAGCCACACCGGGCCGGAGTCAGGCGAAGAAGGAAGAGGGCCGAGTGGGATTAGCGGTCCATCCAGAAGCTGAGCGGCCGCCGCCGCAGCTCTTCCAGGTGGGCCGGTTCCAGGCCGATATCCTTGCGCTGGACGGCGTCCAGGCTGCCGAGATCGGACAGGGTGCGGGCACGCAGCTGGCGGGCCTCAAGGTCACGGATCACGCGGCGCAACCAGCCCCGGGACCCGGCGACCGGGCGGGCGGAAGCGGACGGTGTGCCGGTACCGCCCAGCAGGGTGGCGAACGGCTTCGACGGTTGCGTCGAGAGGGGGAGTGCGCGCATGATCATGATCCTCCGGTTTTGTCTGTGTCGGCCTCCGATGGCCCGGCACCGCGCGGCAACGTGGTGAACGGGCGGGGGTGGGCTGGGGTGTGTCTGAAGGCGTTTGGTCACCTCAACCTGATCTTTTCCGCTGTCACCGACAAACGATGCTTTCTCGCGGCCAGGCTCAAAAAAGTTTGTGGCCAGGAAAACGCGGGTCTGCCATGCACCGGGGCACGCACGACGGCGGAGGAACCGGAGGATAGACCATGCGCCGCCTACCGCCGCTGAACGCCCTGCGCGCCTTCGAGGCCGCCGCCCGCCATGGCGGGTTTGCCGCCGCCGCCCGCGAACTGGGGGTCACGGCCGCCGCAGTCAGCCATCAGGTCAAAAGCCTGGAAGAGATCCTGGGAGTCACCCTGTTCCGTCGGCTCGCCCGGGGGTTGGAACCCACGGATGCGGGCCGCGCATACCTGCCCGAGCTGACCCGGGGGTTCGACCGCCTGGCCCGTGCCGGCGAGCGGCTGAAGGGGGGCTCCATGGCCGGACGGCTGGTGGTTTCCGTCCTGCCGTCCTTTTGCGCCAACTGGCTGGCGCCGCGCCTGCCGGCCTTCAAGGCGCTGTGTCCGGAAGTGGCGGTGCAGGTGCACAGCGATCCGGCCCAGGCGGACTTCAGCCGGGGCGGTGTCGATATGGCCATCCGCTACGGCCGCGGCCATTATCCCGGCCTGCGGGCCATCAAGGTGCTGGAAGAACAGGTCTTTCCAGTCTGCGCGCCGGCCCTGCTAAACGGCCCGCGTCCATTGCGGCGGCTGGAAGACCTGCGCCACCACCACCTGCTGCGCAATGTGGACGTTCTGCCCGGCGAACCCTGGCTGTACTGGCGCTCCTGGCTGGTCAGTGCGGGGCTGGACGATATCGATCCAGACCGGGGGATGGGATTCACCGACGGATCGGCGATGGTGCGGGCCTGCGTGGCCGGGGCCGGGGTGGCCATCGGCCGGACGGCCCTGGTGGAAAGCCTGCTGGCTGACGGCCGGCTGGTGCGCCCTTTTGCCGCGCTGTCACGCCCGGGGGACTTCGCCTATTTCGCCGTGCTGCCGCCGGCGGCCCTGGAAAACCCCCGGGTTGCCAGCTTTGTCGACTGGCTGCGGGAGGTGGGCAAGGGGGCCGACAAGGGGCACCGTGACGCGTTCGAGACCGGGGATGATGGGGAGGCGGGAAGCGTGATTTGACGCTTCCCTACGCCCGGATCCGTGTCCTCTGGGGCTTAGTTCAGAGGCGGGCCGCTCCAGACAATGTTTCTGCGCTTGGCATACAGCCGACATAGCGCCTTTGCGCGCTTGTTACAGCGGGCAATGGCATCCATGCCCATTCCATGGAAGTCACACATCGTGCCGTTGCAGTAAATATAAAAAGATGAAGATTGATCTTCGGCGACTGCAAAAACACCCGGGCGGAATTCTGCGAGATATTTTTGGAAGTGCGCTTCGGTTGAACCGCTCAATTGTGCTCCTGGAGGTATTTCAATATAAGGCTGTAGAGTCTGGCAGCCGGAGATCGCGAGTAACGCGCTGAAGAGCACTAAAGCAGCTATCTTTGAGGATTTCATAGCGATATTTCTTCTTTAAGTGGTTTTCCTTTGTAATTGATGGCGGATTTCCGAGGTTGTCAAGTTCTGTTTTGATTTTGACGCACAGGTAGGAAAGGTCTAAGTTAATCCGCCTGGATCCAATAAAAAATGTCAGTGGGTGTCATGAATAACTCAGTTGTCAGCTCGGTTTTGTCGTGTTTGACTGCATGCGATGCGCGCCGTGAGCCCTATCCGCATTGGCTGTTGTCTGATGCGCTGCCTTCAGATGTTTGCCAGGGCATCGTCGACCTGCCGTTCCCGCCGCCGGTGGTCGAGGAAACGGGGGGTAAGCGGGAAACCCACAACGAAAGCCGAACCTATCTGAACCCCGAGGTCCAGGCGGTCTATCCCGTTTGCGGCGCTCTCGCCGAAGCTCTGCAAAGTGCGGACGTGGTCGGGGCTCTGCAAAGCACCTGCGGTGTCGATCTGTCCGACACCCTGCTGCGCATCGAATACTGCCAGGATACCGGCGGCTTCTGGCTGGAGCCCCATACCGATATCGGCGTCAAGAAATTCACCATGCTGATCTATCTGTCCGAAGAGGTGGGCAGCGAGAATTACGGCACCGATATCTACGATGCGGACTTCAAGCACGTGGGCCGTGCACCTTATGGCCGGAACCTTGGGTTGATTTTTCTGCCCGGAGAAAATACCTGGCACGGCTTCGAAAAACGCACGATCACCGGGATCCGCAAGTCGCTGATCGTCAACTACGTGGGCCGGGAATGGCGCTCGACCCACGAGTTGGCCTTCCCCGATACGCCGGTTCACGGTTAAATCGGGTCTGCAATCGCCGTTGCGGATAGCGGGGCTCTTGCCCCGAGTCCCGGGGCGTGTTCTTCTTGGAAGCCGAGCGGTCTGCTCGGCTTTTCCTTTTCGGCCCCCCGGCCGTTCTTCTTCTTACCCCATCAAGGAGCCCGCTGTCCCCCATGGGCCTGCGAATCGAAACCTATACCAACGCCGCCTCCTGGCGGCCCGGCAACAACTTTGGTGGACGAACCCTGTTCAAGGCCCTGGGGCATCCCCTGGCCGCCCGGGCCGGCCGAGTCCTGATGGAGCGTCTGGCCGGCCGCCGGGTTGCCGTTTACGATCCCCTGGGCGAGGCGGACCATGTGGATGCCCTTCACGGTCTGGGAAGCCTGGATATCGCCACCGTCGCCGTTCAGCGGATCGAGGATCTGGAGCGCCGGCCCCTGGGATGTGTGCCGGTGCCGGTGGACCGGCTGACCGAGGCCGTGGGAGAGCGGGGGGCCGATGTGGTGTTCGTCGCTGCCTTCGATGCGGCCCGGCTGGTGGATCAGGTGGCCCATCTGCTGCCGGCGGGGGCTGAAGTGGTGACCCTGGATGCGCTGCGCCTGCCCGACGCCATGCTGACCAACCGGCGAACCTATCTCGATCCCCTGAACTTCTCGACCAACTTCGCCTTCTTCCGCGATGACGATGCGGGATGGCATACGGCGGTGCGCTCCGTCGACTACTGGAGCTCCTATGGGGCGGAGGGACCGTTCCTGTGGCTGTGCCTGTTCGGCGAGGACGGGGCCGTGCTGGCGGAATGGCAGGAGCCCCTGCCGGGAGCCGACCATTCCTATGCCATCGACAGCCGGTCGGTGCGGGCGCGATTCGGGCTGGGTCCGTTCACCGGCTCGCTGTTCATGCACGCCTGCGGCATCAACGGGCATGATGTGATCAAGTACGCCCTGGATGTGGAAGGGGACGGAGAGGATCAGCTGTCCTGCACCCATGACGCCAATCCCTGGCCGGCCGACCTGCTGGCCGGGGTACCGGCACCGGCAGACGGGGAGCGGGTGATTCTGTGGCTGCAAAACAGCCATCCGGTGGCGATTCCCCCCGGGGCCGTGGGGATCTCGGTCATGGGGTCCAATCGGGTGGCAGCTCTGGATGTCCCCGTGCCGGCTTTCGGGACCCATGCGCTGGACATCGCCGATCTGCTGCCCGATGCCCGCTGGCCCGACCAGATCGAGGTTCATGCCGGCCGCTATTTCGTGCGGCCCCGCTATGAAGTGGTGACCCCGGCCGGTCGGCGGTGCATCGCCCACGCCAATGTGGAGCGCACCGACCTGCGCCCCGATCCGCGGCTGGCGGAGATGGAGCCGTTCTTGGGCAAGGGGCATATCCTGCCCCTGCCGGTGCTGCCGCTCGACCGTTTTTCCTCGCTGGCGCTGCCGGCCCCCATGGCGACCGGGCAGGACGACTTGCCGCTGCGCCTGACCCTTTATGATCCGGAAGGGCAGGAGGTGGCGCACAGGTTCCTCGGCCGGGTGCCCCGGCATCAGGCCCGCCCGGTGGAGATCGACGCTTGGCTAGGCGAAATCGGGGCGACCCTGCCCGGGGGATTCGGTCATATGGAATTGTCCTACGATTTCCGTGATGGCGGAGCGGGGGATGGCTGGCTGCACGGGCTGGCCCGCTATACCCAGCGGGCCAGCGGTCATCGAGCGGAAACCATCTTCGGCAGCCATGTCTACAACACCGCCGTGGTCTACAAGGACGAACCCCAGTCCTACCTGAACAGGCCGCCCGGCTTGTCCACCCGTTTGTTCCTGCGTGTCGCCGACGCGCCGGCTGAAACCTTCTGCCATCTGATCTATCCGGCGTCCAAACCCTGGAAACCCCGCTCGTCCACAACCTTGATCCTGCGATCGGGGCAGGGGCAAGTGGTGGCGGAAACGGCGGTTTCCATCGCCTGCGGCGGATCGTTGTTCTGGAAGGTGGCGGATATGTTTTCCGCAAAGGCGCTTCAGGACGCCGGTGCCGGGGCACAGGTGATCCTGCGGGATCCCACCTGCCGCCTGTTCGGATTCCACGGCATGGCGCGGGCGGACCACGCGTTCGCCTTAGACCATATGTTCGGCTTTTGACGATAGGGGGCGGATATTGCTGGGCTTTGGCCCATCGGCCTATGGGGGCTTCTGGCTGTGTGTCGACTCTGCAACAGTGTCGGAAAAAGACCACCGGGAACCCCAGGCACAGATTGACCGGTGCCGGCTTTGGTGGCTTTATCGCGAGGTCTTGAACCCTCGGCCGGTCCTTTAGGCCGGTGCACCAAAATCTTAATGAGGTAAAAACCATGAAGAAGGTTCTCTTCGGCACCACCACGCTGGTGGCCTTCGGTCTGGCCGGCGCTGCGAACGCCGCTGATCCGATTACCCTGAAGCTGGGCGGCAAGCAGGAACAGTACTTCGGCGGCTTTGCTGCCACGGAAAAGGCCGGTAACACCGACGGTTTCGGCATCGACTCCGACACCGAAGTGTACTTCACCGGTTCCACCACCCTGGACAACGGCATCACCGTGCGCGCCGTGATCCAGATGGAAGCCACCCATGACGTGGCCGGTGGTGCGGACGAGCAGTACATCGACGTGTCCGGTGGCTTCGGCAAGATCCGCGCCGGTTATGTCAATGGCATGTACGACACCCAGGCCGTTGGCGCCCCGATCGTCGGTTCCGTTTCCCTGAACGACGCCATTGGCAACTGGATGGCCAGCAGCGGCAACGGTGCCACTGGCTTCTCCGGCCCGATCGGCACGCCGCTTGACCAGACGCTGACCACCGACCACGCTTCGGTGTCGTACCAGACCCCGTCGATCTTCGGCTTCACCGGCGCCGTGTCTTACGTTCCCGATGCTGAAACCCTGGGCAACGATGGTGCCGGTTGGCGCCTGCCTGAACCGACTGGCGGCAGCCTGCGTGATCAGGTCGAAGGTTCTCTGGCCTACTCCAATGAATTCGGCGGCGTCGGCGTTGACGCGTCCGTCGGCGTGATCTGGGGTGCCAACGCTGGCGGGGCCACGGCGTCTGACATGTTCGGCTACGGCGGTGGTCTGAGCCTGTCCTATGCGGGCTTCACCCTGGGTGGTTCCTACTCCCAGCTGAACACCGGCTACAGCAACTTCGGTGCCGTCGGTACCGGCGCCGCCAACGGCCACGGCTACAACGTGGGCGTCAGCTACGAAGTGGGTCCGTACGGCGTCGGCTTCGCCTACGGTCACACCTCCAGCGCCGGTAGCTTTGGCGACGACGCCAACGATACCCAGGACGTGTACCTGTTGAACTCGGCCTACAAGATGGGTCCGGGGATCTCCCTGGTCGGCAACGTTTTCTACGCCGAACAGGATTCCGAGGGCTCCAACGCCCCGGGGACCAACAACACCAACCGCGCTGGCGTGGGTGTGGTCACCGGTCTGGTGCTGAGCTTCTAATCATCCGTTTCCAACGGTTGATTGCGGAAAGGGCGACCCTCGGGTCGCCCTTTTTGCGTTGATGCGGGTCCGTGAGGACGCCGTTTCGTCCGGACGCCGGGTTTTTCATCACGCGACGGCTAGCTGCCTTTCTTCCATCCGTTGTCCAACTCTCCTACATGAGGAGAGGGGAATCAAAGCGGGGGCACCCTTCTGCTGGGCGCGGGCTTTTCCCATATACGGCAGTAGGGTATCCTGCCCGGGCCGGGCGTCGGGATCGTTGATCATCCCGCAGCCGTTCCTATTCCAAGGCGGGGCATAACCGCCAGCTCAGTCTGTTCCAGCGGGAGATCGTTTATGCTGCGCAAGGTGCTCATTGGCGTGGTGGCTGTGGTGGTGGTGCTGATCGGCGCCGCTCTCATCGGCCCGTCGTTCATCGACTGGAACGCCTACAAGGACGACTTCACCGCGCAGGTGGAACAGGCGACCGGCCGCTCCCTGTTTATCGACGGAGATCTCAGCCTTCAGGTGCTGCCATCACCGGCGCTGTCGGCGGAAGGTGTCCGGCTGGCCAATCTGCCCGGAGGGTCGGTGCAGGACATGGTGACCGTGCGCAAGGTGGCGGTCTCGGTGGAGCTGATGCCCCTGCTCAGCGGCCAGGTGACCGTGCGGTCCGTCGAGGTGATCGAACCGGTCATCGTCGCCGAGCGCCTGAAGGACGGCACGCCCAATTGGGAATTCACCCCGGCTCCTTCGGCAGTCGCCGGCGGTCCCATGCCCAGCGAAAGCCCGGCACCCACGGACTCGGGCACGCGCGAGACCGGGGGCAGCGAAACGGGGAGCCCGCCGTCCGGCAGCGAAAACAGCCGGTCCAGTCTGGATATCACCCTGTCGGAGGTGGTGATCACCGATGGAACGGTGATCTACCGCGACGAGGCGGCCGGCGTGGAGGAACGGCTTGAAGAGATTTCCGTGACCCTGGCCGCCGATACCCTGAGCGGACCGTTCGAGGCCGAGGGCGCGCTGAAGGCGCGCGGGCTGCCGTTGACGATGACGGCCGGTGTCGGAAATCTGGCCGGGCAGGGCTCGGTTCCGGTGGATCTGACCCTGGGGCTGGAGGGGATGGATACCGAAGCCACGGTCAACGTCCTGGTGACCGGCCTGGACGGTGATCCCGGCCTGCGCGGAACCGTCAAGTTTTCTTCCGCCCGGCCCTCGGCCGTGGCCGAAGCGGTGGCCGAGGCGGCCGGACAGGAACCCACAGCCCTGCCGGGACCCCTGGCGCAGCCCGTTTCCCTGGCTGGCCAGCTGGTCGCCACACGGGAATCCATGGAACTGAACGACCTGTCGATCAGCGTGGCCGGCACCGACGCCACCGGTGCCTTGTCGGTGTTGCTCAGCAGTGCGGTTCCCAAGGTGGATCTGACCTTGGCCATGCAGCGGATCGATCTCGATTCCTGGACCCAGGCTGCTCTGGAGGGGCAAGGGGCGATTCGCCATGCTTCTCTGAACGGCGGGGCTGACGATCTGTTCGGCCTGGGCTCGCTGGTCGGCTCGGCCCGGGCTCAGGAGCCGGTGCAGCAGCCGGCGGCGGCCGAACCCGCTGCGGAAAAGCCGACCGGCTTCAGCCTGCCGCGCGGCTTGGAGGTCAAGGCCGACGTGGCGGCGGAGGCGGCCACCTACAACGGCTCGGCCCTGCGGGATCTGCGGTTCAGCGGTACTCTCGCGGGTGGCGAAGTGACCATCACCCAGCTGTCGGCTCGCCTTCCCGGCGTTTCCGACGTGTCGGTCACCGGGTTTGTGACCGATGAGGGCGGGGTCCCCAACCTGGACATTACCCTCTCGGCGAATTCCAACAATCTTCGGGCGATTCTGGATTGGCTGGGGGTTGCCGGGGTTGGGCAGGTACCGGCCGAGCGGCTGAGGACCCTGGCATTTGAAGCCAACGTGCGGGGCACGCCGGCCGAAATCCAGATTCCGGCCATTGCCATGACCCTGGACACCACCAATGCCAGCGGCGGAGCGACCATCCGCACCGGAAATCGCCTGGGCATGGGCCTGCGGCTGCAGGTGGATACGCTGAATGTGGACGCCTATCTGCCGCCGAAGGCAGGCGCGGGAGGCGGGGGTGCCGCCAGCCCGTCGCCGTCGCAGGATGCGGGATCGTCGCCGGAAACCGGCGGCAGTGAGGCTTCTTCTTCCGGCGGGACAAGCCCCGGGGCAGGCGGGGACGCTTTGTTCGCCGGTTTGGATGCTTTGAACGGTTTTGACGCGAGCTTTGATCTGTCCGTGGGATCCTTGACGGTCAATGGCCTGCCGATCAACGGCCTGACCGCCCGGGGCAGTCTGGTGCGCGGCACACTGACCCTGCAAAGCGCGGGTGTGGACAATGCCATTGCCGACGTCAAGGCTTCTGCGAGCGGCAAGGTCGCCGGCTTCGGCGGCGTTCCGGAGTTTGATGGCCTGACGGTCTCTGCAAGCGTCCCCAACCCGCCGCGTCTGGCCCGGGCATTCCAGACCGAAGCCCCGCCCATAGCGGCCAAACTGGGCGCGGTGGATGCCAGTATCACCCTGTCGGGCAAGCCCGATGCGCTGACCGTGGACGGCGTGGTGCAGACAGCCGGCGCGACGGTGACCGCCAAGGGGCCGGTGAACCGGGCGCTCAGCGGGGCGCCGGATGTTGCCCTGGCCTTGCGGGTGCAGCATCCGAATTTCGCGCAGCTGGTTCGCCTGGCGTCAGAAGGGTATAGCCCCAAGGGCGGCAATCTGGGGGCGGCGGATATCGCTGCGGTGGTTACCGGCAATGCCGCGAAGGTTGCGCTGACCGAGATCGACGCCCGGGTAGGGGAGAGCCGCATTCAGGGATCGGCCTCGGCCGACCTGACCGGGGCGAAGCCGATGGTGGCGGCCAACCTGACCTCCAATGCTCTGCCCATCCATGCCTTCCTGCCGGCGGCCCAAGGGGCGTCGCTGGAACGAGGCAGCGCGGTGCGCAAGGCAGATTTGGGGGTGCCGGACAATGCCGGCCTCCTCTGGCGGACGGCCATGCGCAATGGCGGCCCGGCGGGTGGTCGGGGAGACGGTGCGTGGGCGGTTGTTCCCGTTGCTGCTCCCTGGACCTCGGCTCCCATCGATTTGTCGGGGCTTCAGGCGGCGAACGCGGATATTACGCTCAAGTCGGATGCGCTGATCTACGACACCCTGCGGATCAATAATGCCGATATGGCCGCCAGCTTGCGAGATGGCACCCTGACTCTGTCCAAATTCACCGGCGAGACCTTCGGCGGTGCCCTGGATGTCCGGGCAGAGGTCGCAAGCCGGGGCAATCAGGCCTATGCAGCGGATATCAAGCTGGCGGGGCTCCAGGTGGCTTCGATGATGGCTGGCGGAAAGGGGCAAGGGGATCTGAACTTCGCCTTTACGGCCCAGGGTGCCACTTCTGCGGATATCGTCCGCGCCTTGAACGGGGGCGGCAATCTGGCCCTGAGTGGCGTTGATGTCTCCGGTGACGGGGCCGGTGACAGCCCGCTGGGGGGACTGCTGGCGTTGGTTGGCATGCTCAATCAGGCTTCCAGCCTGGGGCAAGCCCAGGGGCTCGCCGATGTTACCGGCACGTTCAACATCACCAACGGCGTGGTGACGGTCGATCCCATCAAGATGGTTTCGCAGTTCTATAATGCGGCCATGGCCGGCAAGGGGGACTTGGTGAACTGGACGGTGGATGCGGCCGGTCAGGCGGAACTGGCCCAATCCGTGATTTCCCAGTTGGTCGGGCAGGCGGTCAAGCTTCCGGATAGAATTCCCTTTACCCTGAAGGGGAACCTGGACGATCCGGTGATCAAGATGGCGATGGGCAACGCCCCATCTCTGGGCGGCAGTGTGCTGGACCAGGTGGCACCCGGCGCGACCAAGGAACTGGACAAGGTGGCCCCCGGGGCACGCCAGCTGCTGGAAGGGGTGCTGGGGGGCGGTTCTTCGAAGGAGTCCCCGCAGCAGGAAGAAGCTCCGCAGGAACAGAGCCAGGATCAGCCCCAGGAACAGCAGCAGAAGAAGAACGATGATCCGGTCGGCAATCTGCTGAAGGGGCTGCCGGGGCTGCTGGGCCGCTGAGGGTTCGCGGGCATCCGACAGGAAAAGGGGCGGCCATCCATACGGCCGCCCCTTTTCCTGTCGGATGCCCATGCCGAGGCCTGTCCCCTGATCGCGATCAACCCGTCTTGCGCAAGGCCATGGTGGCCCGATAGGCCTCCAGGATGTGAATGCGAATTGCGCTGGACAAGTTGCCTGTCCGGCCCGCGTCGATTTCCGTCACCAGATCGTTGACCGACTGTCCCTGTATCCGGGCGAGGTCCTTCAGGGCCTCCCAGAACGGTTCTTCAAGGGAAATGCTCGTCCGATGGCCGGCGATGGTGACGGATCGTTTCCGCACCAGAGGGTCACTAGTCCGAGTCTGCGTCATCATTCCACGTCCTTCTTCCGGGCCGCCGCAGGGGTCGCGAGAAGAGCCCTTTTGTACTCCGCGCTCAAGGCGGCAGAGGATCTTTGGTTGGAATGGGAACGGTCGGGCCGGCACTTGGTTCCGATGGTAATCGACGGCCGCGATCTTATTTGGCCACCGCGCGCAAATGGCCGTGTACCGCGTGGACGGCGGCCTGCAGGGTGTCCGATTCGGTCAGGCCGCTGGACTTGCGGGGCTTGAACGAATGGTCGCCATCTTCCAGCCAGTGCACGGCAATCGCGGGGGCTAGGGGCAGGCTGTCGACCAGGGGCTTTCCGCCCATCGGATCGCGGGTGCCCTGGCAGATCAGGGTCGGGGTGGTCAGCTCCTCCAGGTGAGCCGTACGCTTGGCCGCCGTCTCGGGCTTGCCCGCGCCATGAAAGGGAAAGCCCAGGCAGACCAGACCGGCCACGCCGCACTCATCTGCAATCAGCGAGGCCATGCGGCCCCCCATGGACTTGCCGCCGATCACCAGCCGTTCGGCTGGTCCCAGGGTTCCGATCACGGCCCGCCAGCAGTCCAGCAGCGCGGGTGCGCGGTCGGGGGGACGCTTGGTGCCGGCCGTCCGGCGTAGGGCCATGTAGGGAAATTCGAATCGCACCACCCGCCAGCCCAGCGCTGCGATGCCATCGGCCATGGCATCCATGAAGGGGCTGTCCATGGGGGCACCGGCCCCGTGGGCCAGCACCAGGGTCAGCGGTGCCGATTCGGGTCCGTTTTCCAGGAACGGGGACAGGGTGAGCGGGGGCGCGTCGGGGGAAGAACCACCCATGGCCGGATCCTTGCTCCGAGTGTGGGCGTGCGCCCCTGCGGGGGTTGTCAGTGGGATGTGGACTTGCGGGCGCGCATAGCCGCTTCCCAGGCCTTGCGGCCCCAGGCGGCAAGCCGGTCTTTGTCGCCAATGACGAAGCCCGGCACCACCCGGTACTTCAGCCCGCCGGTGGGGAAGCCCTGGGAGAACATGTCCCGGGCTTCATCCCCCTGTTCCCAGGCGTCGTAGTCGGCACGATTGTGCTGGTCGACCCGGAAATGAAGAAGGCCACCGGAAATCAGGCCGAACAGAACACCATCCAGGTACAACCCCGTGGCATCACTCATCTCTCGAACCTCCACGCCGCCAAGGGCGGCACGGAGTACGGGCAGCAGGGCTTCGACGAAGCGCGAGCGGTCTTGTGCGTCCATAGGGGGCGTCGTGTCCAGGGGGGGATGGGGCTCTGGCACTGGCGTACCTTACAGCTGTTTGAAGAAGTCGTTTCCTTTGTCGTCCACGATAATGAAGGCGGGGAAATCCTCCACCTCGATTCTCCAAATGGCTTCCATGCCCAATTCGGGATACTCAAGCACTTCCACTTTCTTGATGCTGTTTAGCGCGAGCTGGGCAGCGGCACCACCGATGGAACCCAGGTAGAAGCCCCCATGCTTCTTGCAGGCATCGGTAACGGCCTGAGAGCGGTTGCCCTTGGCGATCATGACCATGGAGCCGCCGTTTTCCTGGAACAGGTCCACATAGGCATCCATGCGGCCCGCCGTGGTCGGCCCGAAGGAACCGGACGCATAGCCTTCCGGAGTCTTGGCCGGGCCGGCGTAATATACGGCCATGTTCTTGATGTAGTCGGGCAGGCCTTCGCCCTTGTCCAGCCGTTCCTTCAGCTTGGCATGGGCGATATCGCGGGCAACGATCATCGGACCGGACAGGGACACCCGGGTCTTGATGGGGTAGCCCGAAAGCTGCTTGCGGATCTCGGCCATCGGCTTGGACAGGTCGATCTTGACCACATCGCCGGACAGCTTTTCGGTGCGCACTTCCGGCATGTACTTGGCCGGGTCGGTTTCCAGACGCTCCAGGAACACGCCGTCGGCGGTGATCTTGCCCCACATCTGACGGTCGGCGGAGCAGGACACGCCGATGCCCACGGGACAGGAGGCACCGTGGCGCGGCAGGCGGATGACGCGGACGTCGTGGCAGAAGTACTTGCCGCCGAACTGGGCGCCGATGCCCATCTTCTGGGTCATCTCCAGCACCTGCTGTTCGATGTCCAGATCCCGATAGGCATGGCCGTATTGGCTGCCGGCGGTGGGCAGGTTGTCCAGGTACTTGGCGCTGGCCAGCTTGACGGCCTTCAGGCAGGTTTCCGCCGACGTGCCGCCGATGGCAATGGCCAGATGGTAGGGCGGGCAGGCCGCCGTGCCCAGGGTGCGGATCTGGTCATTGAAGAACTTGGCCAGGCTTTCCGGGTTCAGCAGGGCCTTGGTCTGCTGATGCAGAAAGACCTTGTTGGCCGACCCGCCGCCCTTGGCCATGAACATGAACTTGTAGGCGCCGCCGGGCGTGGCGTAGAGGTCGATCTGGGCGGGCAGGTTATTGCCGGTGTTGACCTCGTCGAACATGGTCAGGGGGGCCATCTGGGAATAGCGCAGGTTCAGCGACCCATAGGCTTCAGCCACCCCTTCGGACAGGGCCAGGGCGTCATCGTCGCCGCTGAACACCCGCTGGCCCTTTTTGCCCATGATGATGGCGGTACCGGTGTCCTGGCACATGGGCAGAATCATACCTGCCGAGATGTTGGCGTTCTTCAGCATCTCCAGGGCGACGAAGCGGTCGTTGCCCGACGCTTCGGGGTCGTCCAGGATCTTGCGCAACTGGGTCAGGTGGGCGGGCCGCAGCAGGTGAGAGATGTCCTTGAAGGCTTCGCGGGCGATCAGGGTCAGGGCCTTGGGATCAACGGTGACCATCTGCTGGCCGCGAAAGGTGTCGGTTCCGATCAGTCCGTCGGTGCCGTCCACCGGACGGTATTCACTGGTATCCCCACTGAGCGGAAACATCTCGGCAAAAGCGGCATCGATCATGACTGGTTCCCCCCACGTTTGATCGCTGGCTGAAATGGCGTCCGGCCCGGAAAGCGGTGCCCTCTCCGGGGCCGGCGCGGCATGCTTTTTATCGGATCAGGTCTTTTTGCGGAACGCGTCGAGCGTCACGACCTTGCCTGTCTCGCCGGCGGGCTTCGATCCCGCATCGTCGCCGGCATCGGCGGTGGTGCGGTCCGTTCCCGCGTCGCTCACGGTTCCGCTGGCGTCGTCGCCATCTTCATCACCGTCCTCGTCGAAGTCTGCGTCGTCGTCATCCAGACCGGCGCCCATCACGGCATTGAACTGCAGGCCGAAGGTGGCATGGGGGTCGGTGAAGGCGCTGACGGCTTCGAACGGCACTTCCAGGCGGCTGCGAACGCCGGAGAAGGACAGCGAGACGGCGAACCACTCGTCGGTCACTTCCAGGTCCCAGAACTGGTGCTGCAGCACGATGGTCATCAGCTCCTTATGCTGGGCACGCAGGCGTTCGGGCATGGACACGCCGGGATGGTCGGTCCGGAAGGTGATGTAGAAGTGATGTTCGCCGGGCAGGCCCTGGCGTTCGGTGATCTTCAGGGCCTGGCGCAGAACGCCGCGCAGGGCGTCTTCGACCATCTTGTCGTAGGCGAGGGTGTCGAGGGGGGCTTCGTCCAAGAGTCCGTTTCCACTTTGCGGCGCCGGGGAGCTTCAGGGGTCGGCCTGGTGTTTGCGAACGGCCGACTCACCCGGCCAGGGTTGGCTGTAGCATAAGGCCTCGGTCGGGGAAGGCAACGCAGGAACGTGCATGCACCCACGCCCGGCGTATGCATTCAGTGCATGAGCCGGCCCTTTGGTTGCCGTTCCCGGTGCCTTGGTTCCGACAGAGAGCCGTCGTCCGGGATCAATCGGAAAGGTTTTCGATGAAGTGGGAGGGCTTCTGTTGCCCGGTGCCCTCCCGAACCGCGCTTACTGCTTATTAGGCAGCAGCGGCAAGTTCAACGTTGTCGTTGGCACTTGTCGAGATCGGCCCGATGACGGTGGATACCATGCCGAACACAGCCTACCTCTTTACCACGCGCGTCGATCCTGGCTCGCCCCCTCGAGAACTCTTCCGTCCCGAGGGAAGGAAGAGGGGAATGGTGGAGGCGCCGGGCACTGCCCCCGGGTCCGCAACGCTTATTCCAAGCAGGGTTTAGCGTCATAGCTGGCCGAAACCAGCCCAGAGAACATAGGCCTGTCGGTGGATGTTTTCAATGGTCAACCCGGCGGGGCGCACGCACGGAGCATTGACGTTGCATGGCAGCTTCCGGTAAGGCACAAGCCGAATGATTGGGAGCGCTTGGGGTGATCGGGCGCCTTCCGGCGTACAGGAACAAGGAAGGCAAAGGGTTATGGCACATCCCTTGGTGCAACGCGCTTTCGAGCTTGCCCAGTCCCGGGACGGGGCAGAAGAGGCCGGGGCTCTGTGCATTGCCAGACTGATCGATGCCCCGGACGACAGTGAGGCCTTGTTCATTCTTGGGGTAACCTATCGACATCGCAATATGACGGAGCAGGCGCTGGCCTGTTACCGCCGCGCTTATGTCCTGAGCGATTGGTACACGGCCGCCGTGTTCAATATGGGGCGTTGCCTGCATACCTTGGGTCATTATGAGCAGGCTGTCGAGGCCTTCCGCAAAGCCCGTGCGGATTGGCCGGATGATCCGTTGGTGGCCTTTTGCCTCGGGGATTCTTATACCGCTCTGCAAGATTACGAGGCGGCGGCGGAAGGCTATGACGCCTGTACGAAGTTGTCGCAAGACACTAAGGCCTATGCCAATAAAGCCATGTGCTTACGGCAATTGGGACGGATAGACGAGGCGGAAGAGGCCTATCGGCAGGCTGTGCGGCTTGAACCGGATTTTGATTCGGCCTGGTTCGGTTTGGGAATTGTCGCGCGCATGCAGGGGCAGCCGACGGCGGCCATCGCCGCTTTCTCGCGATCGATCCGGATAACCCCCGACGGCTGTCGAGGGTGGTTTCAGTCTTCCGGCATGCACCTGATGCTGGGAGACTACGGGTCGGCCCTGCGCCAGAGTGAGGCGGCCATCGCGCGAGATCCGCAGGAGTTTTACGCCTATTGCTACCGGGCGGAGGCTCTGGAGGGACTGGGGCATGCTGAGGCCGCCTACGCGGCCTACGGTCGGGCGCGGAAGGTAAATTTGGGCTACGGGATGCCGGAAACGCGGCGTCTGATGTATCGATTGCGCCAGTCCTATGGCCCCCCCCGGATGGACCCGGCAAAGGCCCCGGTGGGAACCGGAGAGAAGGGGTTGGTGACGATGCGGTCGTTGGGGGCGAACGGCCGCTTCGGGAATCAAATCCTGCAATACGGCTTTCTGCGCTTGTATGCGGCCCGACACGGGGTGCGGTATCAGGTATCGGAGTGGATGGGGCAATACCTGTTCGATCTGGTGGATCCGACTGCAGAAGCCCTGTTCCCGGTGTACGAAGAGGCTTGGGGCGGGCTGGAGTCTTCCTTGATCGAGGCCCGGCCGAAGGTTCAGGTGAATCGGGATGTGGAGGGGTATTTCTGCCGCAGCACGCATTTCATGGCGGGCGGGAAAGCCCTGTTTCGCAGCCTTTTTACGCCCGGCGAGCGGTTCCGGTCCCGCCTGGACGAGGCGGTCGCGGCCTTGAGGTCCCGTGGCCGGACGATTGTGGCGGTGCATATTCGTCGGGGAGATTTCGGCTGGGGGCCGTTCTGGGTCGCGCCGGTGAAATGGTACCGGACGTGGCTGGCGCGCTTGTGGCCGTTTCTGGCTGATCCCGTTCTCTATGTGGCCAGCGATGCGCCGGGGATGGCCGCAGCTTTTGCGGAGTATAACCCGGTGACTTTGGACGATATCGGCGGACCGATTCCCGACTTGGCCTTTTTTGTGGACCATGTGGTTCTGAGTCGGGCTGATGTGGTCGGGATTTCCAACAGCACCTTTTCGTTCACCGCGACCATGTTGAACGAGACGGGCACGCTGTTCTTCCGGCCGGATAAACATCGGCAGGAGATGGTGCCTTATGATCCCTGGAATGCCGACGTGTTGATCTGAGGTTGATCAGCAGAGTATACGAATCGCTCATATCCTCCCGTTCCGGTCAGATCCGGGGCGGGAGGTTTTTTGTTTGGGAAAAATGGGACGAAGTCTGTTCTGGTCCGAAAAGTATCAAGGGCCTGGCCATTGCTGGCCAAGCCCTTGATTTGATTGGTGGGTGAACCGCCCCGGGATTGCCGGAGGCATTGAAGTGTGAGTCCTACGCGGCCAGTAAGGTCTCCCTCAAGGCCTGATAATAGCGTGCTTCGGCCTCGGCGGGGGAATGTTCCCGATCGAGGAGAGCAGTCGGCGATTGTTGAACCAGTCCACCCATTCGAGAGTGGCGAATTCCACGTCTTCCAGGTTTCTCCAGGGTCCTTTCCGGCGAATGACCTCGGTCTTGTAGAGGCCATTGATCGTCTTGGCCAAGGCATTGTCGTGACTATCGCCGACACTTCCCACGGAGGGTTCGATCCCGGCGCCTGTCAGACGCTCGGTATATTTGATCGACACATACTGGCTCCCCCTGTCGCTGTGATGGACCAGCCCCGCATCGCGGTGGGGCTGCCGGTCGTGGAGAGCCTGTTCCAGGGCATCCAGGACAAAGGCTGTC
>JBJXHN010000014.1:0-29797 GCA_046233135.1 Rhodospirillaceae bacterium Z3-40
GACAGCCTTTGTCCTGGATGCCCTGGAACAGGCTCTCCACGACCGGCAGCCCCACCGCGATGCGGGGCTGGTCCATCACAGCGACAGGGGGAGCCAGTATGTGTCGATCAAATATACCGAGCGTCTGGCCGACGCCGGGATCGAACCATCCGTGGGAAGCGTCGGCGATCGCTACGATAACGCCTTGGCCGAGACGATCAATGGCCTCTACAAGACCGAGGTCATTCGCCGGAAAGGACCCTGGAGAAACCTGGAAGACGTGGAATTCGCCACTCTCGAATGGGTGGACTGGTTCAACAATCGCCGACTGCTCTCCTCGATCGGGAACATTCCCCCCGCCGAGGCCGAAGCACGCTATTATCAGGCCTTGAGGGAGACCTTACTGGCCGCGTAAGACGCACACTTCAATGCCTCCGGCAATCACGGGGCGGTTCAGTCTCCATCCATTTCCATCACCGGTAGGGGACAGTTGACCAATTGGGTAATTTCCGCCTCGGGAACGCCCAATATACGCAAGGCCACGCCAGAGATACGCTCAGGCGCCCCTTCCTCCGGCAAGTCACCTTCCAGCAGCGCGGTGACCAAGAAAAGCATAGCCCCACCAACCGCATAGGTTGCCGTGCCGGAATCCATGATCAGCAAGCGACCGGATTTTTCGACCCTGTGGATGTCACGGAAAAGGCGCGGAAACAAGCCGACCCGCTTGTATCCAGGAACCATGCTGACCCGTACGATGAACTTGGCCCATTCCGGCTTATGAATGATAATATTGACAAAAAGCCGCAGGGCCACGGCAAGGGCCTGCACCGGGTCGTCAATGGCGCTAATTGTCACATCGATCCGATCTCCAATGCGCTCAAACAAAACATCCGTGGCTGCGGAAAGTATTTCATCCTTCGATGAAAAGTAATTGTAAAACGACCCAAATCCGAGGTCGGCCGTCTCCGTGATATCGTTGATCGTCGCTGCGTCGGCACCTTTCTGCGCCATCACCAGCAATGCCGCGTCGATCAGGCGTCCCCGAGTTTTCTGCCTTTGGCGACCATTGCGGTTGGGGCGAATTTTGTCAGAGGCAACCTCCGTCATTTTCCATTCCTTCGCAAATTTTAACGAGATGACCAGACGTTGCATCAATCCAACGACCAAGGCAACGCCTCACTCGTCATTCTCGCCAATCGACGGTGTACTTGAACGGGAAGCTCCCCATAACCGCGTGTGCGGCCGCTTCGGACTGTTCTCTATCCAGGACGACGGTGACGAGCGTTCCCTTTTCAGGCACATCGGCCACTCCGACCTTGACGATGGCGAGGCCGCCCTTTTCCAAGGCATCCGCAATGGCTTCGCGGATTTCTTGGTGCTTTAGCGCCGGCTTGAAGATCTTCCCCACTCCAGTGAGTGGAATTTGATCGACAATACGGATGCGCTTGGGCAGTGCCGCCCGCTCGCCAATGCGGGAGCGCAGAAATTCAGCAAGCTCTTCTTCCGTAGCCACACTTCCCGACTTCAACTGAACATAGACCACCGGCAACTCGCCCGCATAGGTGTCGGGACGTCCGACCGCAGCGACAATCTGCACGGCTGGATGCTGATGCAACGGCTCCTCGATGGTCGCTGGGTCGATATTGTGGCCGCCGCGAATGATCAGCTCTTTTCGTCGCCCGGTCAGCCAAAAATAGCCCGCGGCGTCCTGGCGCCCCAAGTCACCGGTGTTGAGCCACCGGCGACCGTCACCGCAATCCAGCCAAATTTCTTCATTGTGCGCCGCGGACAGATAGCCCTCAAACACATTCGGGCCGGCTATGATCAGCGCCCCCACCTCGTCGATTGCGCAATCACGCTCGTAACGACCAGAATCATCGAGCATGACTGCCTTCATATCCTGGCCGGGCAACCGCATGCCAATCGAACCAACCCGGCGCTCGCCACTGGCGGGATTGACACTGCTGACGCAGGTACCTTCGGTCAGGCCATATCCTTCCAATATCTTGAGTCCGGTCCGCTCCTGAAAGAGTCGGAAAACCTCGACCGGCATGGGGGCGGCACCGCAGATACCGTACTGAAGAGAGCTGACGTCATGCTCACCGACCGGGTACTGCATCAACCCCGCGTAAAGGGTTGGCACGGCGCTGAAGAAGTTGATTTTATGCTGCTCGACGATCTCCCAGAATTTTGCCACCACGCCGT
This sequence comes from Rhodospirillaceae bacterium Z3-40, assembly GCA_046233135.1. Classification (GTDB taxonomy): domain Bacteria; phylum Pseudomonadota; class Alphaproteobacteria; order Rhodospirillales; family Rhodospirillaceae; genus JBJXHN01. Next base: position 2,185 of record JBJXHN010000014.1, read on the forward strand.
CGCCGCGATAGCCCTGGGGCGTGCCGAGCACCACATGGGCACCAACCGAAAATGGCAGCAACCCAGTCACCGTGACGCCGTTCACATGGAACAGCGGCAGACCGCAGAAAAGGTTCACACCCGGACCAATGGCATCTCCCAGGAACCGGGCCAGACTCCACGCGTTGGCGACCTCGTTCCCGTGACGGCGAATAGCGATCTTCGGCAACCCCGTGGTGCCGCCGGTACAGAAGTACGATGACCGCTCATCGGCCGTGACCTTTCGGCTGAAGCAGAATTCGTCAGCGGGCTCGCGGTATAGCAATGTCCAAAAATCATGGACCCCCACATGCGCCGGAACCATTGCCCGGAGGTTCCCGTCGATTATCCGCGGTTCGCTTTCCCCAGGCAGTCGGCTGCGCAGGTTGACCAAAACCAAGTGCTCGATACACGGCGCCTCGTCCAGGATCGCCTGAACCCGGGACCACGGATCGCCCCCCGGGACCGGCGCCACCATCACCAGCACCTTTGTCTTGGCCGCACTTAACAAGGTGCCAAGAGCCGACGCCTCAAGCAACGGGTTGAACGCGGCGACAACACCTGCCGCCTGCCCCCCCCAGATGGTGAAATGAGTTTCGGGCAGATTAGGCAGGACATAGGAAATCACGTCCGTTGAACCGACGCCCAGCTTGTGAAAGGCGTTGGCCGCCTGGGTGATTCGCCGCATCAATTCGCGGTAAGTCCAGACCTCGGTGTCCCGATGCCTCTCGGCGGACAGGAAAAACGACAACGCAGGAGCGTCCGGGTTAATGGCCGCGCCACGCGCGATGGCATCGTAGGTGTTAGCGGGCAAATCGCCCGTCTCCCCATCAGCCTTGATGCCCAACATACCCGAGAGGGTCGCAACTCCCGTCATGGCCGGTCCCCCACGAGGTGACGCGACGGATGCAGCGTCCCGAGCCTTAGCGACTTTGCGCTCAGCGGCACAGTGCCGCGCGCGTTCCCGGTCCCGATGGAAGCCGGGATGTCCTTAAACCACACCATTTGCATGTTTCCTACACCCCTAGATTGTATCTCGGCCCTCGCTCCCATGGATGGGAAAGGACCGCATGCGGATTAGACATACCAGACGCGCATATACATTGACAATACGATCAAGTTTGATGAATCTATCAATCACGCCATGGGTTGGCGCTCATGCGGACGCGGGCGGTGGCATGAATCCGGGGTCTCCTCCTCCGGTTTCCGCCATCGCCCCACCGCTCAAAAACATTCAGGTGCGGCAAGATCCCGCACCGAACCTGGGAGGTTCTTATGCTGATTGACGACATCGAGTACGTAATTTTCCGCCATCCAGACCTGGATGCCGCCCGCGCATTCATGGTTGATTACGGACTCCTGGAACTGCAGCAAGATGTCGGAAGCCTCTACTTGCGCAGCTATGGCGACGCCCCTTTCTCCTATGTCTCGACCAAGGGCGAGGCGGCTTTTATCGGCCTCGGCTTCCGCGTCGCCTCGCGGGAAGCGCTGGACCGGCTGGCGGTCCAATTCGGCACCGCCATCGCGGAATGCCCTCATCCGGGTGGTGGCCAGTATGTCGTCGCCGCCGACCCTGATGGCCGGCGGCTTGAGTTCGTCTTTGGCGCCCAGCGGCTTGCCCCGGTCCCCGCGGGCGGCGCGCCGATCGCCTGGAACGACGCCCACGCAAAGAACCGTCTGGGAAAATTCCAGCGTCCCACCCATGGGCCATCCCACATCATGCGGTTTGGCCATGCCGCCCTCTTCTCCCCCACCCCGAAGGAAATGATCGCCTGGTACAGCGAGACCCTGGGCATGAAGCCGGCGGAATTGATCCATCAGGGCGAGGAGACCAACGTCTTGGCCGCGTTCATGCACCTCGACAAGGGGTTGGAATGGACTGACCACCACACACTGGCCATCGTCGGCGCCAAGGACCCCGGCCTGGATCATGCGTCTTTCGAGTGCCGTGACTTCGACGACCTGGGCATGGGCTATCAGGCCATGGCCGACAAGGGCTACAAGCACCGTTGGGGCATCGGCCGCCATTTCCATGGCAGCCAGGTTTTTGATTACTGGACCGATCCCGCCGGATTTCACATGGAGCACTTTGTCGACGGCGACTTGGTCAATTCCGAATCCCCGACCCAGAACTATCCGTTCGGACGAGACACCCTGTTGCAGTGGGGTCCGGCCTTTCCCGGCCTCTAAACCCGCGCAGGTCTGCTGAGCCGTAATTCCCCTGTCCTACTCTCGGGAACGGGGCAAACGGGCGGGTGCGTCCAAATCGCGCCCGTCAGCAACACACCATCTCGGATGGAACGATGAAGCGAAAAGTTCTCAAAGCCATTCTTTTTGCGCTCCCCAAGGTGCTGGCCATCACGGCGCGCCGCTTCCCGGCCTATGGCGAACGCCTGCGGCAACGCAATCTGGTGGCTTGGATCGGGTTGATGGACGGCAGCATTGGCCGGACCATCGAGTTCAGGAACGGTCGCGTGTGCTCGCGTGCTCGCAACCATCCACGGCCCGACGTGCGTATTTCGTTCAAGGATGTGGCGACCGCACTGAAGTTCATGGCCCTCAAGCCCGACCAGGGCGAGATCGTTCACGCCGCCAAAAACTTCAAGGTGGTGAGCGAAGGCGACGACGGGTTGGTGGTTTGGCTGACCCAAACCCTGAACATGATGAACACCGTCAGCCTGCCGATGGGCACGCCCATGCGAGACGGCACGCGCCGGTTCACCACGTGCACCAATGGCGGACCTTTGTTCGTCTACGTGAAGGATGGGCGCATTGTTCGCGTCACTCCCCTCGAACTGACCGACGCCGATCCGGCCAGTTGGGCGCTCGAGGCACGTGGCCGCCGCTTCACCCCGCCGCGGCGGGCCCTGGTGGCGCCGCACGCGCTGACGCTGAAGTCGCTGGTCTATTCCGACAAGCGCATCCTTCACCCGCTGAAGCGCGTCGACTTCGATCCCGATGGCGAACGCAATCCCCAAAATCGCGGCAAGTCCGGTTATGTCCAGATCAGCTGGGACGAGGCCTTCGACATCGTCGCCAAGGAGATCAACCGCCAGAAGCGCGTTCACGGCCCCGGCTCGATCACCTTTCCCATGTCGTCCCACCATCAGTGGGGCAACGTCGGCTATTACCTCAGCGCGTTGATGCGCTTTGCCAATCTGATCGGGTTCACCCGCGTGGCAGCCAACCCGGATAGCTGGGAAGGATGGTACTGGGGCGCCATGCACCATTTCGGTAATTCCATGCGCGTCGGCGTCCCGGCCGGCTACGGCGGCGTCGAGGACTGCCTCAAGGAAGCCGACATGGTGGTCTTCTGGTCATGCGACCCGGAAAGCACCAATGGCGCCTATGCCGGCTTCGAGGGAACACCGCGCCGCCTGTGGGCTAAGGAATTGGGCATCGACTTCGTCCACATCGACCCCCATTGCAATCCAACGGTCCAATTGCTGGGCGGGCGCTGGATCCCGATCCGCCCGCAAACGGATACCGCCTTGGCCGCCGCCATCATGCACGTTTGGGCGGTGGAAGATTTGTACGACAAGGAATATGTCGCCGCCCGCACGACCGGCTTCGAACAATGGAAGGCCTATCTTCTCGGCGAAACCGACGGTATTCCCAAAACGCCGGAATGGCAGGAGCAGGAAACCGGCGTCCCGGCCAAGGACGTGCGCGCCCTCGCCCGCCTATGGGGCGGGCGCAAGACCTATCTGGCCGTGGGCATGACGGGTGCGGGCTTCGGCGGGGCCGGGCGCGGGGCGACGGGGCAGCAATGGGCCCGAAGCATGATCATGATGATGGCCATGCAGGGCTGGGGCAAACCCGGCGTCAATTTCGGCGGTCTGCAGGTCGGTGTCCCCCACGATCTCCACTTCTATTTTCCTGGCTATGCGGATGGCGGCATTTCTGGCGAGCTGATATGGACCGGCAACGCGGTGAATAACTATCAGCGCATGCCGCACATCCTGACCATGAACCCGGTCAAGCAGATGGTCCCACGGCAGCAATTGCCCGACGCCATCCTCAACGGCCACGCTACCGGCTACGTTTGGGATGGCTTATCGCAAGAGGCACAGTTCGCACCGTTCACCTATCCCATGCCCGGTTATTCGCCGATCCACATGATTTACCGCTACGGCGGTTCGTCGTTCAGCACCGTGACGAAGTCGGGACGTTGGGTGGACGCCTATCGGCACGACAGTATCGAATTCGTGGTCAATCAGTCCATCTGGATGGAAGGAGAAGCCAACTTTGCCGATGTCATCCTGCCGGCCTGCACGCAACTGGAACGTTGGGACGTTGGTGAATGGGCCAATTCCGGAGGCTATGCCCACCACGGCTATGGATTGGTCAACCACCGGACCATCACGCTGCAGCATAAATGCATCGAGCCCTTGGGTGAGTCGCGCTCCGATTACGACATCTTCACCGGCATTCTGACTCGGCTGGGGCTCGGCGCCGTTTTCACCGAAGGCTGCGGCGAGTTGGACTGGGTCAAGCGTGTCTTCGAGTCGTCCGATCTGCCCACCCAGGTATCCTGGCGCGAATTCTGTCGCAAGGGCTACTTCATCGTGCCGCCGGAAACGTCGGGGGCACAGCTGCCGGTGGACATGCGTTGGTTCGCCGAAGGCCGCCGCAAGGATATTCCCGAACCGCTGCCGCTGCCATCCCAATACGCGGAACGATTCGGTGAGGGCCTGCAGACCCCTAGCGGCAAGATCGAATTCGTGCCCGAACTGCTGAAGCGGCATACCGCTGACAATCCAGACCGGCCACCCGTCAACCACTATATCCCGTCCTGGGAGGGGCGGAACTCCGATCTTGCCCAGCGGTATCCGCTGCAAATGATTGCCACCCACAGCCGTTACAGCTTCCACACCAATAGCGACGGCAAGAATTCGGCGGTCAGCAGGATCGAGGATCACCGTACCCTGATCGCCGGACACCATTTCTGGCTTCTGCGACTTAATCCGGCGGACGCCCACACCCGAGGCATATCCCAGCGGGACCTAGTCAAAATTTACAACGATCGTGGCGCGGTTATTTGCGCCGCCGACATCTCGCCGCTGGTGACCGACGGCGTCGTCAAATCCTACGAAGCCAGCGCCGAGTTCAAGCTCATCGAGATTGACGGCGAAACGGTCGAAATCGGCGGCTGCCTGAACGTGCTTACCCCGGATCGCCCGCAAACCCGCGGCACCAGCAGCATGAGCCCCAATTCCTGCTTGGTGCAGGTCGAGAAATGGCGCGGGGCCGAAGCGTTCAAGCTCCGCCGTGCAGCGTGAGGACCCGCAAATGAGCAAATGGAACCTGATCATCAATGTCGACCGCTGCGAGAACTGCAACAATTGCGTCATCGCCGCTCGGGACGAGCACGTTGGCAATGCCTTTCCGGGGTATGCGGCCCCGGCCTCCGCCAACGCGGATAGCCCCATCCGTATCCTTCGCCGCGTCCAGGGCGAAGGACACATGGTGGAGACCACTTATCTGCCGGTGATGTGCAACCACTGCGACGCCGCCCCATGCATGCGAGTGGGCGGGGATGCCATTCGCAAGCGCGCCGACGGCATTGTCATCATCGACCCGGAAAAGGCGAAGGGACGGAAAGACATCGTCGCTTCCTGTCCCTACAAGGCGATCATCTGGAACGAGGAACTGCAACTGCCGCAGACGTGGATTTTCGACGCCCACCTGCTGGACCAGGGCTGGTCTCAGCCGCGCTGCCAGCAATCGTGCCCGACCGAGGTCTTCGAAACCGTGCGGCTTGACGACGATAGCATGAAGCGCAAAGCGGACGAGGAAAGGTTGCAGCCGCTACACCCGGAACTGGGAACGTTACCGCGCGTCTGGTATCGCGACCTGGATCGTTGGCAGACCAGCTTTGTCGGTGGCAGCGTCAGCGTCGACATCAGCGGCCGAACCGAATGCGTCGAGGGAGCCGCCATCGCCCTGCACAAGGACGGCGCTCTGGTTGCTGCCACCAACAGCGACGCCTTCGGTGATTTCCGTTTCAACGGCCTGCCCCGAAACAGCGAGGCCTATCGCGTCTCCGTTCATCATGATGCCCATGGCGACGCATGGCGCGAGTGCACGCTCGAGGAAAGCGTCTACCTGGGAGAGATCCCCCTCATTCAAATCAAAAAATATAGCGATAGGGTACTGCCATGAATCCCATGGCAGTAGCGACAAAGCTGTATTGCCCAGAGCCGAACGAGACACCGCGCCTTATCTTACGGACACTTCCCGTTATGCAACCTAGGGCAGGAAAACTATTGGTGCGGGTCGAAGCGACATCGGTGAATCCCACTGATGCCAAGCGCACCAGGCTATGGTCGGCGCTTGCTCACGCTGAAGGGGGCTGGGCGCTTCCCCCTGGTGCTGGGAAACAATTTCGCGGATGTGGTGGAAGCGGGGGGACCGGGTCGAAGCTACTGGCAACCAGGCAACCGCGTCTTCGGGGTGCTTCCTACCGGCAAGGAAGGGGGGGCCATGGTACGCACGTGCTGGCCGACGCCCGGCTGGTACGGTACCCACCGCGACAAGGCGCGGATGATCCTCATCCCGCGCGCCAAGGGTGTCAACGTGTCATAGGCCGTAACGTAGGGGGTCTGAATTCCCATGCCCTCGTCGACGGCCCCCAGTCAAAACAAAGAATTGGAGAATCGTCGATGAAGAAGGTGGTTGTCGCCGGTTATGCCCGCTCGCCGTTCACCCCGGCCAAGAAGGGGGAACTGACCTCCGTCCGTCCCGATGAACTGGCCGCGCAGGTGGTGCGCACCCTGGTTGCCAAGGCTGGCATTCCGACCGAGGATATCGAGGATTTGATCCTGGGGTGCGCCTTTCCCGAGGGCGAGCAGGGTTTCAACGTCTCGCGCATCGTCAGCCTGATGGCCGGACTGCCGCGCTCGCTGGGCGCCATGACGGTCAACCGCTTCTGCGGTTCGTCCATGTCGTCGGTGCACATCGCCGCCGGCGCCATTCAGATGGGCGCGGGCGAGGCGTTCATCTGCGCCGGCGTGGAAAGCATGACCCGGGTGCCCATGATGGGCTTCAATCCGCTGCCGCATCCCGGCTTCGCCGTCGAGATGCCCGGTGCCTATATGGGCATGGGCGACACCGCCGAGAACGTGGCGGCCAAGTGGGACATCAGCCGCCGCGAACAGGAAGAATTCGCCGTCCGCTCGCACCAGCGTGCCGCCAGCGCCCAGGCCGCCGGCAAGTTCGCCGACGAGATCGTCGCCATCACCGACGGGAAGGGCACGGTGTCGGCCGATGGCTGTATCCGCGCCGAAACCACCCTGGAAAGCCTGGCCGGTCTGAAGCCCTGCTTCAACGCCCAGGGCGTGGTCACCGCCGGCACGTCGTCGCCGCTGACCGACGGCGCTTCGGCGGTGTTGATCTGCACTGAGGATTACGCCAAGCGCCGCGATTTGGACATCCTGGCCGCCGTCAAATCGGTGGCGGTGTGTGGCTGCGACCCCGAGATCATGGGTATCGGCCCGGTGGGCTCCAGCCTGAAGGCGCTGTCGCGCGCCGGTATCGAGGTGGGCCAGTTGGACGTGGTCGAACTTAACGAGGCCTTCGCCAGCCAATCCATCGCCTGCATGCGCGAACTGGGCCTAGACCCCGAAAAGGTCAACATCGACGGCGGCGCCATCGCGCTCGGCCATCCTCTGGGCGCCACCGGCGCCCGCATCGTCGGCAAGGCGGCGTCCTTGCTGAAACGCGAGGGCGGCAAGTTCGCGCTGGCCACCCAGTGCATCGGCGGCGGCCAGGGCATCGCCACCATCCTTGAGGCGGTGTGACATGGCGGAGATCAAGAAGGTCGCCGTCATCGGCGCCGGCGTCACGGGTGCCGGTATCGCCGCCCAGGTCGCCAATGCCGGCATCCCCGTCGTCCTGCTGGACATCGTCGGAACGGACCCCAGCAACCGCAACGCCATCGCCGAAGGGGCGGTGACCAAGATGCTGAAGGCCGATCCGGCACCGTTCATGAGCAAGGCGGCGGCCGGGCTGGTGACTACCGGCAATACCGAGGATCACCTGGAGTGGCTCTCCGAATGCGACTGGATCGTCGAGGCGGTGATCGAGCGCCTGGACATCAAGCAGGCGCTGTACGCCAAGATCGAGGCGGTGCGCAAGAGGGTCAGCGTGGTATCGTCCAACACGTCGACCATCCCGCTGGCCACCCTGGTCGACGGCCTACCCGACAGTTTCGCCCAGGATTTCGTCATCACCCATTTCTTCAACCCGCCGCGTCACATGCGGCTGCTGGAAGTGGTGGGCGGCGTCAAGACCCGCGCCCAGGCGCTGGAAGAGGTGTCGCGTTTCGCCGATGTCTGCCTGGGCAAGTCGGTAGTGCGCTGCAAGGACCGCCCCGGCTTCATCGCCAATCGCCTGGGCGTGTACTGGTTGCAGGCGGCGGTGGTCGAGGCGTTCGATGCCGGCCTGGATATCGAGGACGTGGATTCCATCATCGGACGGCCCATGGGCATCCCCAAGACCGGCGTGTTCGGCCTGCTGGATCTGGTCGGCCTGGATTTGATGCCGCACGTCAACGCGTCGTTGGCGGCGGCGCTGCCCCGGAGTGACGCCTTCCACACCGTGAACCGGCCGCTGCCGCTGGTGCGGAAGATGATTGCCGACGGCTATACCGGCCGCAAAGGCAAGGGAGGCTTCTATCGCGTCAACCGCCGGAAGAACAAGGCCAAGGAAAGCATTGATCTCGCCACCGGCGAATACCGAGCCACCCGCAAGGCGGATGTGGAGGCGGTCAAGTCCATGGGCCGCGCGCTGACCAAGTTGCTGGACCACGCCGGCCCGCACGGCACTTACGCCTGGCGCGTTCTGGGCGCCACCTTGTCCTATGCCTGCGCGCTGGTCGGCGACGCCGCCGACGAGATCGAGTCCATCGATGAGGCCATGCGCCTGGGCTACAACTGGAAATTCGGCCCGTTCGAGCTGATCGACCAGCTGGGCGTCGATTGGCTGGTTGCCAAGCTGCGGGCGTCGGATATGGCCGTGCCGGCCATCCTCAAGACCGCTTCGGGGCGCACCTTCTACCGCGTCGAGAACGGTACCCGAGAGGTGCTGGGCCTGGACGGTCAGTACCGCGATCTGATCCGCGCCCCCGGCGTGCTGATGCTGGCCGACATCAAGCTGAAGAGCCAGCCGGTGCTGAAGAATAGCTCCGCCGCCCTGTGGGACATCGGCGACGGTGTCGCCTGCTTCGAATTCACCAGCAAGATGAACGCGCTCGACCCCGACATCATGGATTTGCTGCGCAAGTCCATCCACCGGGTGAAGACGGATTTCAAAGCGCTGGTGATCTATAACGAGGGTTCCAACTTCTCGGTCGGCGCCAATCTGGGCCTGGCCCTGTTCGCCGCCAACATCACCGCCTGGACCGAGATCGAAAATTTGGTGGCGGCCGGCCAGCAGGCCTACAAGGCGCTGAAATATGCCCCCTTTCCGGTAATCGGCGCGCCGTCGGGCATGGCGCTGGGCGGCGGCTGCGAGATCTTGCTCCATTGCGACGCAGTGCAGGCCCATGCCGAGACCTATATGGGTCTGGTCGAGGTCGGCGTCGGCCTGCTGCCCGGCTGGGGCGGCTGCAAGGAAATGCTGACCCGCTGGTCCAGCTTGGGCAAGCTGCCCAAGGGACCCATGCCCGCCTTGAGCAAGGCGTTCGAGCTGATCAGCACCGCCACCGTCGCTAAATCGGCGGCCGAGGCCAGGGAGATGCTGTTCCTGCGCCCGCATGACGGCATCACCATGAACCGCTATCGCCTGCTGGCCGATGCCAAGGCCCGCGCCCTGGGCATGGTCGAGAACCATCAGGTGCCCGAACCGCCGGCCCCCATCGCCCTGCCGGGTCCGTCGGGCAAGGTGGCACTGGATATGGCCGTCGCCGGTTTCCAACGCCTGGGCAAGGCGACCACCCATGACGGCGTGGTGTCGGGTGCCGTCGCCACTGTTCTGTCCGGCGGCGATACCGACGTCATCACGCCCTTGGACGAAGACGCCCTCTACGAGCTGGAACGAGAGAACTTCATGCGGCTGGTGCGCCACCCCGGCACCCTGGCCCGGGTCGAACACATGCTGCTGACCGGCAAGTCGCTTCGCAACTGATCCCGCGCGCGAAAAGGAACAAGATTATGGCCGAATACAAGGCTCCCCTGCGCGACATGCGCTTTGTCCTCTACGAGTTGATGGGCGGCGACGAGCTTGCCTCGCTGCCCGGCTACGAGGAATTCACCCGCGACCTTATCGACCCGGTGCTGGAAGAGGCGGCCAAGGTCTGCGAGCAGGTGCTGCACCCGCTCAACCGCTCGGGCGACGAGGAAGGCTGTAGCTTTGAAAACGGCGTGGTGCGCACGCCCAAGGGCTTCATCGAGGCCTATAAGACTTTCTGCGAGGGCGGCTGGACCTCGATCGCCTGCGATCCCGCCTATGGCGGCCAGGGCATGCCTAAGGCGGTGAACATCCTGGTCGAGGAAATGATCTGCTCGGCCAATTTGTCCTTCGGCATGTATCCCGGCCTGTCGCACGGCGCCTATGTGTCGCTGCACGGCTTCGGCTCGGACGAACTGAAGGACACCTGGCTGCCCAAGATCGTGGACGGCACCTGGTCGGGCACCATGTGCCTGACCGAGCCCCATTGCGGCACCGATCTGGGCCTGCTGCGCACCAAGGCGCTGCCGCGGGACGATGGGTCCTACAAGCTGACCGGCACCAAGATTTTCATCTCGGCCGGCGAGCATGATCTGACCGAAAACATCGTCCATCTGGTGCTGGCTCGCTTGCCCGACGCTCCGGCGGGGGTCAAGGGCATCAGCCTGTTCCTGGTGCCCAAATATCTGCTCAACGACGATGGCACCCCCGGCGCCCGTAACGGCGCATTGTGCGGTTCCATCGAACACAAGATGGGCATCAAGGCCTCGTCGACCTGCGTGATGAATTTCGACGACGCCACGGGCTGGCTGATCGGCCAGCCGCACAAGGGCATGCAGGCCATGTTCGCCATGATGAACACCGAACGCCTGTCGGTGGGCATCCAGGGCCTGGGCCTGGGCGAGGCATCGTACCAGGGCGCCGTGGCCTATGCCCGCGAACGCCTGCAGGGCCGCGCGCTGAACGGCGTCAAGCATCCGGACAAACCGGCCGACCCCATCATCGTGCATCCGGATGTGCGCCGCATGCTGCTGACCCAGCGTGCCACCATGGAAGGGTGCCGCGCGCTGGGGATGTGGGCGGCCAAGAGCCTGGACTTGCAGGAGCACCACCCCGACCCGGCGGTGCGACAGGAATCCGAGGATTTCGTCGCCCTGATCACGCCCATCATCAAGGCGCTGATGACCGATCTGGGTTTCGAGGCGGCCAATCACGGCATGCAGGTGTTCGGCGGCCACGGCTTCATCCGCGAACACGGCATGGAGCAATTGGTGCGCGATTGCCGCATCGCCCAGATCTACGAAGGCACCAACGGCGTGCAGGCGCTGGATCTGGTCGGGCGCAAACTGCCGGCCAATACCGGCCGCTCTCTGCGCCGCTTCTTCCACCCGGTGTCCGAATACATCGCCGCCAATGTGGAGGACGAGGTGATGGGCGAATTCGTCCAGCCGCTGGCCAAGGCCTTCGTCTGCCTGCGGCAAGCCACCGCCCAGGTGACCCGTGCCGGCATGGCCGATCCCGACGAGGCCGGCGCCGCCGCCAGCGATTACCTGCGGCTGTTCGGCCTGACCGCGCTGGCCTATCTGTGGGCGCGCATGGCCGAAATCAGCCTGCCCAAGGCAGCGGAAGACCCGTTCTATGCCGCCAAGGTGGGGACCGCCCGCTTCTTCATGGACCGCATCCTGCCGCAGACCAGCGCGCTGTTCTCGCAGATCATGGCCGGAGGCAAATCCATCATGAGCTTCGACGAGGCCGCGTTCTGAGCGCCCGTCTCCGGTGTCGAGGAGGTCGGGCGTTACCGCGGCTTTTACTCCGGATCGGTCACGCTCTTCACGCCCATCCCGTGAAATAAATAATGATAATATGGCGTTACGTTAAAATGGGGGTGGTTGAAAAATTACAGGGTGTTTTTTCGGGATGCGGTTCGGTGATCACGGGAAAAGGCAGGTTCTGGCGACCCTCGGGCGGAATGCACGCCGTAGGCGTGACGGGAGCGATATCACTTCCGACGCGGGCGGACTGCTGTTGGGGGAGACAGCGGAGCGGCTGGATCTGTTCTCGCGCATGGCGGAGTGTTTCGAGGATCGGCGCAAACTGACCTTGCCCCGAAAAAGTGGACACCGGTTATAAGGCGCGGAGCTCGGCTTGCTCCGGGGTTATGGAGCCGATCGCGGAGTGCAAGCGGCGGCCATTGTAGTAGCCCTCGATTGAACCGCCCCGGGATTGCCGGAGGCATTGAAGTGTGAGTCCTACGCGGCCAGTAAGGTCTCCCTCAAGGCCTGATAATAGCGTGCTTCGGCCTCGGCGGGGGAATGTTCCCGATCGAGGAGAGCAGTCGGCGATTGTTGAACCAGTCCACCCATTCGAGAGTGGCGAATTCCACGTCTTCCAGGTTTCTCCAGGGTCCTTTCCGGCGAATGACCTCGGTCTTGTAGAGGCCATTGATCGTCTCGGCCAAGGCGTTATCGTAGCGATCGCCGACGCTTCCCACGGATGGTTCGATCCCGGCGTCGGTCAGACGCTCGGTATATTTGATCGACACATACTGGCTCCCCCTGTCGCTGTGATGGACCAGCCCCGCATCGCGGTGGGGCTGCCGGTCGTGGAGAGCCTGTTCCAGGGCATCCAGGACAAAGGCTGTCCCAGCAGTCCTGGAAACGCGCCAACCGACGATCCGCCGGGCAAACGTATCGATCACGAAGGCGGTATAGACGAACCCGCGCCATGTGGTCCCATAGGTAAAGGCCGATACCCAAAGGCTATTGGGCCACAGTGCCCGGAATCGGCGATTCACGGGATCCCGCTCCAGGGCCTTTAGCCGGCAGAGCATGTCCGTCGTCGGACCCTCCCGCTTGCCAGCGTCCCGCTCGGACTGGCGGACCCATTTCCGCAGAGTTTCCCCCGTGCAGCCGAATTATGACGCAACAGAACAGATCGCCTCCCACTGCGATTCGTAGTCGTCCGCGTGACCCAGCACCATCCGTACCGCCCGTTCGCGCACTTCAGGTGAAGACCTCGTCGAAGGTCCAGGTGTCTTGCTCGTGGCTCAAGTCTCTCAAGATGGGGAGCCTCCGGCAATCCCCGGGGCGGTTCACCTGAGACGCGTGACCTTTCCGGGGCTGTTGGGCATTGCCGGGAAACGCTAGGGGGAAGCCGACGGAAACTCAATAAAATATTTTTTTTGACATTAAGTGAAAAAACATACATAAAAATATCAAATGATATATAAAAACGACAAACTGGGATGGAAGGAGGACCGTCGTGGGTCCTTGCGCCGGTCTCCCGGCGACGTTGGGCCGTCGCGCCAACGGATGTTTTCAAAGGGGCGACAGCCACGGGCGGACCCAAGGGAAGCGCCTTCCATCAGGTCAAAACCATGAACACGTACCGGGAGGGAACCTTGGCTTCGACAAGTGTCATCGTGACGTGCGCGATCAAGGGATCGCCGCATACGCCATTCATGTCGCCCCATTTTCCCTTTACGCCGGATGAGATCGTCGCCGAATCCTTGATGGGCGGAAATGTCTGCGTGGGTCTGGAAGACAGCCTGAGGATCGGCCCCGCCCAGCGGGCTAAACCAAATGCCAAACAGGTCGCCAAGATCCGCTCCGTCCTGGAAACGCTCAACCTCACCATCGCCACCCCGGAGGAAGCGTGGACGCGTCTTCAGCTCAAGGGTGGCGATGCCGTCAATTTCTGAAAACCACATCTGATGGCCCCTCCTCCATCCGGCGTCGATAGGGCCGTGTGGGGAGGGGGCGCCGTCTTGAAACAAGGAAAGGCTAAGGCATGAAACTCGGTCGTTTCACCCGGGAGGGAACCACCCGGCTGGGCAAAGTCATGGACGATGAGATCGTCGATCTGACCGCCGCGGGGTTGGGAACGTCCATGCGGTCGCTCATCACCAATTTTCCGGATCTGCGGCCCCAGGCGGAGGGGGCGGACGGGCCTCGCTTCGCCTTGTCCGACGTGATCCTGGAGGCGCCCATCGATGATCCCCAGAAGTTCCTGGCCCTGGGGATGAACTACAAGGCCCACGCGGACAAGGCCGCCGCCGCGGGTATCACCGTTCCCAAGACCCAGCTGTGGTTCAACAAGCAGGTGTCCTGCATCAATGGGCCGTATGCCTCGATCGACATGCCCAAGGTGTCGGAGGAGTTGGACTACGAGGTGGAATTGGCGGTGATCATCGGGACGTCCTGTCGTCATGTGACGGTGGAGCAGGCCCGGTCGGTCATTTTCGGGTACGCGGTCGCCGACGATGTCAGTGTCCGCGATTGGCAGTTCAGTTCGCCAACCTTCACTCTGGGCAAGTCCTTCGATACCCATGGACCCTTCGGTCCCTGGATCACCACCGGTGACGCCGTGGCCGATCCGCAGAACCTGCGGATCACAGCCTGGGTGAACGGCGAGGTCCGCCAGGATTCCAACACAAGCGACATGATTTATCCCATCGCCGAACAGATCGCGCATATTTCGAAGGTGATGACCCTGTATCCTGGTGACGTCCTGTTGACGGGGACACCGGAGGGGACGGGGATCGAAAGCCAGACCTTCTTGAAGGTGGGCGACAAGGTCCGCATGGAAATCGAAGGGCTGGGTGCCATCGAGAACACCGTGGCTCCGGAAGCCGCCTGAACCGGGGACCGGTGGGAGTGAAGGGAGGGCGACGCCCCTTCACTCCGCTTTCGCGTCACATGGGAGGACGGGCGCAACACGGCCAGAATGGGCTGGCATGTCCCACGAGCCGTGAACGCCATCGATGAAGAACAAGGGAGTGGACCGGTCCACGGTTAGTGAGGCGCCGGTTTGATGCCCGACAGTGGTCCGTTTGACGTGGTCGCCGAGGAGGCGGGATTGGAGACGACCCTGTGGCGCGCCCTGACCCCAAAGACCAGCCTTTATCTCGGTGTCGGTCGTCTCGATCCCCCGTGATGGGGCCGGCACCGGGTTGGGTACTGGACAAAAAGCACCCCGGAGCGGAGGACGCCCGGGGTGCTTTTTTCGTTTGAATGCCTCTATTGTCCACGAACTGGAAAAGTCTCTTTAAAATATCGATAAAAGTGGGATACCCTGAAGCTTCTTTGGTCCCGGAAAGGGGGATGTTTCGTTTATGCGCACTATTGGGTTGCCATCATGACGGATGAAGACGACGCGCGAGAGGGAAGAGGTGTCGCCACCCTGGCTTCCACGACGTTCGATCGGCTTCGGACAGACATTCTGACGGGGCAGTTCAAGCCGGAAGAACGCTTGCGGATCGACCGTTTGAAAGATCTTTATGACGTGGGCAGTACCCCGGTTCGCGAGGCACTCAACAGGCTTGTCGCCGAAGGGCTGGTCAAACAGTCCGACCAGCGGGGTTTCGCGGTCGCGCCCCTGACGATCGAGGATCTGCTGGATCTGACCAAGGCACGAACCTTGCTATACGATATGGCCTTGCGGGAGGCCATCGCCAAGGGGGACATGGCGTGGGAGGAGGGAATCGTCCTGGCCTACCACCGGCTGTCCCGGACCGAACCGGAAGTCGAGGCGGACGGTGTCCAGAAGTTGAACGAGGAATGGCGGCGTCTGCACAAGGCTTTTCACCGGTCCTTGATCGCCGCGGTGGGCTCCACGCATTTGCTGAATGCCATCGACGACATGTTCGACATGGCCGATCGTTACCGTTTCCTTCCGTTCTTTTCCTCGACTCCCCCCACGCGGGATACGGGCGCGGAACATCAGGCCTTGATGGAAGCAACATTGGCCCGGGACAGCGAACGGGCCACGAGTTTGCTGAAGGACCATATCGACCGGACAGCGCGGGTGGCGGAACGCTTCGCCGAGGCGTCGGAAGGCGCGGAAGCTGTTCCAACGTCCCGAGGAAGGGGCCGGAAGCCAGCCCGTGTGGAACAGTAGGTTTCCACCTGGGTTTTGACCGATGACGCGGGCACGAAGGCGTGCCTCGATTGGACCGTGCGTCCAGGGACCACTCTGTCGAGAGACAGGGTGGTCTTTTTTTTGCGGTGCAATAATCGATAAAAATTACCAGAATCAAGAATAATAGATATTATATTGCGATTTTGAGAGAATTGTCGATAATGTCTTCCCAGTCACTCCGAGGGGGTACCGTGAGCCGCTGAACGGTTCCCCTCCCATGGGGATCCCAAGGAAAGGGTGGCCGTCGGAGCCAGGAGCTTGTGACTGGGATAGGGCGTGCCCGCCGTGGAGGAAGGATCCTCGTCGGTGTGCCCTTGGAGAAAAACGGGACATGGTCACCGTTCAGGCGAAAAAGTCGTCGACCGACCTGTCCCTCGAGGGAGGAAGAGGGCTGTGGTAGCCATTCAAGACGTCGCCTATGTCACCTATCAGGTGAGCAATCTGGAAAAAACGGAGGCCTTTCTGAAGGATTTCGGTCTCCATCGCGCGGCTCTCTCGGACGGCCGGTTGTATATGCGCGGCGGAGAGGGGGCACCCTACGTCCAGGGCGAGGGGTCCCGGTTGCTGAGCGTGGCGTTCCTGGTCAAGAGCGCTGAGGATCTGGAGGCGGCGTCCCGCCTTCCCGGAGCTTCCGGGGTGGAGGACCTGACGGCTCCGGGGGGCGGCAAGGTGGTTCGTCTGGCTGCTCCCTTCGGCTATGCCTTCGAACTCGTTCACGGCATCGCGGGCGTGGAGCCGCTTCCCGCTCGGGATCCCTATGTCTACAACGCCGCGTCTCGTCTGGACCGTCCCAATTCGGTCATTCGGGAAACGCGGAGGGCAACCACCATTCGACGGATCAGTCACGTGGCTCTGCGTGTGGCCGATGTGCGGGAAGCGGTGACCTGGTTCACCGAAACCCTGGGCGCCATCGTGTCCGACTACGTGGAAACCCCTGATGGAGGTCTCGCCGCCACGTTCCTGCGGTGTGACCGAGGGGCGGATCTCTGTGACCACCATGTGATCGCGCTCGTTGGGGACAAGGATCGGACATCGATCCATCACGCTTCCTTCTGGGTCGAGGATTTCGACGCCCTGCTCGTCGGTCACGATTGGCTGACCCGCCAGGGGCATCACCATGAATACGGTGTAGGGCGTCATACCCTGGGAAGCCAGGTCTTCGACTACTGGCGGGATCCGGACGGCTTCATGGTGGAGCGCTTCACGGATGGCGATGTCTTCGACAACACCCGGGAGCCGGGCCATGTGCCAGCCTCCATGGAAGCCTTCTTCCAATGGGGCGCGGATCCCCGTCCGACCTTCTTCGAGTGACGGGATGGGAGGGAGGCGAACCCTCTTCGTCTCCCGCCCCCATGGGCATCGTTTTCCTTTATGCGTGGTATGAGTCGGTAAAATTTGTGCGCGAAAGCTTGCTGTTTAAGTCTCGTGCCGCAAAAAAAAGCGCGTGAAATCGCGCGTAGACAAATAAAAATGAAAATCAGGAACAAGGGAGCTGGATATGTATATTTCCATGGACTGAGAAGCATAGGGATCCAAGCGATACAAAGTTAATTTGTATTGCTCCTTCTGTGTGTTCGAAGGGGATAGGGGTCTTTTGTCAATCGCCGGTCGCGGAGTGGCCGCGTTCCAAAGTGGGACGTG
This sequence comes from Rhodospirillaceae bacterium Z3-40, assembly GCA_046233135.1. Taxonomy (GTDB): domain Bacteria; phylum Pseudomonadota; class Alphaproteobacteria; order Rhodospirillales; family Rhodospirillaceae; genus JBJXHN01. The sequence continues at coordinate 19,933 of JBJXHN010000014.1, forward strand.
GAGGGGAAGCGCGTGTCCATGACGCGGGTGCCCCGGCGTCGTGACCAACGGCCAGGAAATAGTGGGGTTGATCATGTCACGAAATCACGTGCTGAGACTTGGGAGGAAGGAGCGCCTTTTGTGCGGCCTGTCGTCCTTGGCGGTTTGGGCCGGTATGGCCGGAGGGGCCGCCGCGATGGAGTTGGACACGGGGGGGCCGGTTAAGGTTCGTCTAGACAACACGGTAAAATACAGTGTCGGCATGCGTGTCGCCGACCCGGACGACGGGCTGCTCGGCGGTCTCAATGGCGACGACGGCGACCGGGCCTTCAACAAATGGGGCTTGACCTCGAACCGCGTGGACCTGTTGTCCGAGTTTGATGTGTCCTATGAAGACTTTGGCTTCCGCGCGAGCGGGGCCGCCTGGTTTGACGCCGCCTATCTGGGGCGCAACGCCAATGATTCCGCGGGGACGGTCAACCAGACCAGCCAGCTTCATGACGAGTTCTCCGACGGTGTGCGGAGTCTGCACCTGTGGAACGCGGAACTATTGGATGCCTTCGTCTATGGCAAGGCAACGGTCGCCGACGTGCCCATCCGGGTGCGGGCCGGTCGTCATACGATGTTGTGGGGCGAGAGCCTGTTCATGGCGGGTAACAGCATCGCCTTCGGTCAGGCCCCTACCGACGTGGCCAAGTTACTGGGCGTACCGAGTACCCAGGCCAAGGAACTGTTCATGCCGGTGACCCAGATCTCCGGAACGGTGCAGGCCACCGAGGCCCTGAGCTTCGCGAGTTATGTTCAGTTCGAGTGGCGACCGAACCGCTTGCCCGCCGCGGGGTCCTATTTCTCCAGCACCGATGTCCTCGACGAGGGCGGGGAGCGGATCCTTCTCGCGCCCAATGGTCCCTATTTTTCCCGCGGAGACGATGTCGACCCGAGCCATTTTGGGCAGTTTGGCCTGAGCATGCGCTATCGCTCCGATGATCTGGACACCGACTTTGGCCTGTATGCCCTGAACTACCATGACAAGTACCCCCGGGTGTACCTGCGCCCCGGGGCGGGACGGAGTAGCAGTCCCCTGGAAGTGGGGACTTACGAGGCCGTTTACGGCGAGAACATTCAGATGTTCGGGGCCAGCGCCAGCACCTCCGTCGGCGATTGGAACGTGGCCGCCGAAGTGTCCTATCGCCACGATACCCCTTTGAACAGCGCGATCCAGACAGACTTGACTGGGACCGCCGACGGTGACGACAACGTGCTGTTCGCCCGGGGCGACACCCTCCATGCCCAGGTGTCCGGCATTCTGTTCCTGGGCGCGAACGCCCTTTGGGACGGGGGCTCTTTCCTGGGTGAAATCGGCGGGCATCAGTTGCTCCGGTTCACCGAGAACAAGGATGCCTTTGATCAAACCCGGGACCATACGGCCCTGGGCATGCGCTTCCTCCTCGAGCCAGCCTATTACCAGGTCATACCCGGTCTGGACATCACCGTTCCCGTCGGCATGGGCTTCAACTTCCTGGGCAATTCGCCCGTCGACCCGAAGTTCAACGGCGGCGCGCACCTTGGAGGTGATGTCAGCATGGGACTCGGCTTCACCTACGAGAACACCTGGAAGGGCAGCGTGAACTACACCCACTACTACGGTGATCACGATACCCAGGATCTTTTGGACCGCGATTACGTGTCCCTGTCCGTTCAGCGCACTTTCTAGAAAACAAAAAGCCGTTCCAGGAACGGGAGGAGCCGACGACATGACGCATACTGGAAAACTGTTCACCATGGCCCTGGCCACCGCGGTCGTTCTTAGCCTGGGTATCACGGCTAGTCTCGCGGGGGTGAGCGCCGAGGAGGCCGCGCGCCTGGGCCAGGACCTGACGCCCGTGGGCGCGGAAAAGGCGGGCAACGCCGATGGCACCATTCCCGCTTGGGATGGTGGCTTGACCACGGTCGCCCCCGGTTACCAACCCGGTGGCCTTCGACCGGACCCCTTTCCGGGCGAAAAACCCCGTTTGTCCATCACCGCCGCCAACGCCGGGGAATACGGCGACAACCTGTCCGACGGCTTGAAGGCCATGTTCGCCAAGTATCCGGATTTCCGGATGGATGTGTATCCGACCCATCGAACGGCGGCCTTTCCCGCCTACGTCGTGGAGAACACCAAGAAGAACGCCGTTTCGGCCCATACCACGAACAATGGTTACTCTGTGGAAGGGGCCTATGGCGGCATTCCCTTTCCTATCCCCGCGACCGGGGCGGAAGCCATCTGGAATCACCTGCTAGCCTGGCATGGTTACGCCAGCCGCGCGGCATTTACCACCTGGGTGGTGAATGGCGGCAGCAAGGTGTTGGCCTCGGCCAGCGTGTCCGACATCCAGTATCCCTATTACGATCCGTCCCAATCCCATGACCAGGGGACCGAGGACTACATGTGGATGCGGGTACGGAACACGGAGCCGCCCTTCAAGGCGGGGGAGGCCATCCTTGGGCGCGATCCCTTGGATATGTTCGGCAAGGGGCGGCAAGCATGGCAGTACCTCACGGGGCAACGCCGGGTTCGCAAGGCGCCCTCCATCGCCTATGACACCCCGGACTTCGTGACCTCGGGCGTGGGCAATTTCGACGAAGTCCATGTCTTCCAAGGTCAACTCGATCGGTATGACTGGAAGCTGGTCGGCAAGAACGAGATGTTCATTCCCTACAACAACACCCGGTTCCTGGCCGCGGAACCCGAGGCGGTCCTGGGCGATCACTTCCTGAATCCGGACATGGTCCGCTGGGAAGCGCACCGGGTTTGGGTGGTCGAGGCGACCCTGGCGAGCGGGAAGCGTCATGTGGTCACCAAGCGGCGCTTCTACCTGGACGAGGACACCTGGACCGCCCATCTGGTCGACCAATGGGATGCCCAGGGGCGGCTGTGGAAACTGGTCTTTGGTCTCAGTTTCCCCGCGCCGGACTTCCCGGCCACGGTTCTGCGGCCCTATGGCCAGTATAACCTGATCGACGGCGCCTACCTGGCGAACGGCTTGCCCAATGGCAAGACCCCCCAATACACCAAGATGGACCCCTGGCCCGAGCGCTATTTCACCCCCTCGGCCCTGGCCGCCGACGGCGTGCGCTAACCTGACACGCCCGCGCGCCGGTGGGTCCGCGGGCGTGTCCCTCCAAGGGATGAAGAATGTGTTTGGATGTCGTGGACGCGCGGTCCCCGAATGGGCCGCTCTATTGGGATTGATCGGGGCCATGGCGGTGTTCGGCGCCGACGCCCGGGCTTCGGACGGGCGTTTCGAGGATCGGGCGCGGACGCCCGCGATCCAGTCCTCCCTGGCGCCCCATTCCCTGGTGCTTGACGTGACCACCGCCGGGAAGCGAATGGTCGCGGTTGGCGAGCGGGGGCATATCCTGCTGTCCGATGATGGTGGCGGGTCCTGGCGTCAGGTGTACGCACCGGTCAGTGTCACCTTGACGGGCGTGGCTTTCGCCGATGAGCGGACCGGGTGGGCCATCGGGCATCGGGGCGTGGTCCTTGGAACCGAGGATGGCGGGGAGACCTGGACGGCTATGCTCGATGGCGGCCGCGCCGCGGCCCTGACTCTCGAGCAGGCGCGCCTGGACGGGGACGAGGATGCCATCTTCCTGGCCGACCGGTTGGTGAAGGATGGACCGGACAAACCTTTTCTGACGCTTCTCGTGTCCCGGCCTCGAACGGTTACCGTGTTGGGCGCCTATGGGTTGGCGGCGCGATCGATGGATGGGGGCAAGACCTGGGTGTCCTGGGCATCCCACATGGATAACCCCGCGGGCTGGCACTTGAACGCCATCGCCGCCGAGGGGGCGACGGAACTGGTGGCCGGGGAACAGGGAACTCTCCTGCTGTCCGAGGACGGGGGGGGGACCTTCTCCGCCCTGGAATCTCCCTACGACGGCAGTTTCTTCGGAGCGCTTTCGAACGGGAAAGGACGCTTCCTGATCCTCGGATTGCGGGGGCATGCCTTTCTCGCGGATCGGGACCTCCTGTCCTGGACCGCCTGCTCCGTGGCCAGCGACGCCAGCCTGACCGATGGCCTCGTTCTCCCCGATGGTCGGTTGGCCGCCGTCACCGCGAGTGGCGACCTTCTGGTCGGGACGGCGGACTGTTCCAACCTGAGCCCCGTCCCCGGGCTGCCGCCCATGGGCCCCTTGGCCGCCCTGGCCCTCTCTCCGGGCGAGACACCGGCCCTTGTCCTTGCTGGCGTGAGTGGCCTCCATCTCGTTCCCCTGAGTCGCCTCGCGCCGACCACGCCGCCGACCGGCCGTGCTCAGTAAACAGGATCCGTGATCATGGGTTTTTCCACCCCCTCGTCCCATTCCGGCGCCAATGGCGACGACGACCTTCAGCTCCAGCATCCGGTGATCGGGCGCGTGGAGGATTTCGACCATCAATCGGGGTCTCTCCTGGAGCGGTTGGTTTTCAACAACCGGCCCGTGGTTCTGGCCCTATGCGTCCTCTTGACCCTGTTTCTTGGCTGGGAGGCCGCCCAGGGGCTGAGGCTGAACGCCAGCTTTCAGAAAATGGTGCCGACGGAACATACCTATATCGCCAATTATCTGAGCCATCAGGAAGAATTGCGCGCGCTGGGGAATTCGGTGCGGATCGCAGTGGCGGTGGAAGAGGGCAGCATTTTCGATGCGGCCTATCTGGAGACACTGCGGGATTTGAATGACGCGGTGTTTCTGCTGCCCGGAGTGGAACGCGGCTACATGCGCTCCCTCTGGACGCCGGCGACCCGTTGGGTGGCGGTCACGGAGGAGGGGCTCGATGGCGGTCCGGTGATACCTGGCAATTACGACGGGTCGGCGGACAGCCTCGCTCAGGTGCGTCTGAACGTGGAGCGGTCGGGAGAAGTGGGTCATCTGGTGGCCGGGGATTTCAAGAGTTCCGTCATCCTCGTTCCCCTGCTGGAGACCGACCCGGCGACGGGCGCGCCCATGGACTACCAGGCCTTTTCCGACCGGCTGGAGGCGCTGCGCACCGAATACGCCAGCCGGGGCGTGACGCTTCACATCATCGGTTTCGCCAAGGTGGTGGGCGATCTGATCGATGGCATGGAAGCAGTTCTGGTCTTCTTCGCTGTGGCCTGCGCGATCGCCACGGCCCTCGTCTTCTGGTACACGCGCTGTGTCCGCTCCACCCTTCTCGTGGTCAGTTGTTCCCTGATCGCAGTGGTCTGGCAAATGGGCTTCCTGCCCCTGCTGGGCTATGACCTGGATCCCTTTTCCGTTCTGGTGCCCTTCCTGGTCTTCGCCATCGGCATGAGCCATGGCGCCCAGAAGATGAATGGCGTCATGCAGGACATCGGACGGGGAACCCACCGTCTGGTGGCCGCGCGCTACACCTTCCGCCGCCTGTTCCTGGCCGGTTTCACGGCCCTGATCTGCGACGCGGTCGGCTTCGCCGTCCTGTTGATCATTGCCATCCAGGCCATCCGCGACCTCGCCCTGATTTCCAGCCTGGGCGTGGCGATCCTGGTGTTTACCAACCTGATCCTCCTGCCCGTTCTGCTCAGCCATACCGGTGTGAGCCGATCCGCGGCCGCGCGGGGGCTCAAGGAGGAAGTGACCGACGCCGAGGGGGGCGGGCGGCATCCTGTCTGGCGGTTCCTGGACCTGTTCACCCGGCGAAACTGGGCCATCGGAGCCCTGGTGGTGGCGGCCCTTTTGGGAACGGGCGGCATGGTTCTGCGCCAGGACCTGAAGGTCGGCGACCTGGATCCGGGAGCGCCTGAACTGCGACCGGACTCCCGGTACAACCGGGACAATGCCTTTATCGTGTCCCATTACGCGACCAGTTCCGATGTTCTGGTGGTCATGGCTAGCACGCCGGGGAATGCCTGTGGCATGGTTGATACGCTGGAACGCGTCGATGCCCTGGAGTGGCGTCTCCGCCAATTGCCGGGCGTGGAGACGACCAATTCCCTGGCGGCCCTGGTCCGTCAATCCATGGTGGGGATGAATGAAGGCAACCTGAAATGGTTCGACATTCTTCCCAACCAGGCCATGGCCAACGCGGTGGTGACCCGCGCCCCGCGCCAGTTCTTCAACCAAGCCTGCGACCTTCTGTCCGTCTACATCTACCTCAAGGACCACAAGGCCGACACCCTGACCGCGGTCGTCACGTCCGTCGAGGACGTGATCGCCCACGGAAGCGCGGGCGAGGCACGCTTCATGCTGGCCGCCGGCAACGCGGGGATCGAGGCGGCGACGAACATTGTCGTGGAGGAGGCCTCCCGCGAGATGCTGTTCTGGGTTTACGGGGCGGTGATGGTGATGTGCCTGATCACCTTCCGGTCCTGGCGGGCGGTCATCGTCGCGGTTCTCCCCCTCGTGCTGACCTCCATCCTGGCGGAAGCGCTGATGGCCGTGCTCGGCATCGGCGTGAAGGTGGCGACCCTGCCGATCATCGCCTTGGGCGTGGGCATCGGGGTGGACTACGCGCTGTATATCCTGTCGGTGACCCTCACGCATCTGAAGCAGGGGGAAACGCTGTCCGAGGCCTATTACCAGGCCCTGCGGTTTACCGGAAAGGTGGTCATGCTGACGGGTTTCACCCTGTCCATCGGCGTGGCGACCTGGGCGTTTTCACCCATCAAGTTCCAGGCCGACATGGGGATTCTGCTCGCCGCCATGTTCCTGTGGAACATGCTGGGCGCCATGGTGCTGATCCCGGCGCTGGCCCGCTTTTTGTTAGGCAACCTGGGACAGGACAAGAAACAAAATCAAAGGAAGGTTTGACCAATGGCACTTTTTCTCGATGCCCCCGGGCGACCGGACCTGGTCCGTTTTCTGAATCTCGAAATGACCATCATGGCGCTGGTGAACATGGTGGTCGCCCTGGGCATCGCCACGGCCATGTTTCATGACACGTCCGTCCCACCCCTTTGGGGAGAGCTGGGGTGATCGGCGACCTTGTTCCCAGCGCCTCCATCGTCGCGCCCCTGCTTTTTGTTCCCTTGGCGACTGCCGGTCTCGTTGGTTTGGGGATCCAGGAGATGACCTTCCCCGCGCTGTTGGGATTGAAAACGGTCTATGGGACGGTACTCGGCGCGCTGATCCGCCCCTACGTGGCGGTGCCCGTGCGCATGGCCGTGCAGAAAGGAGCGGCGGGTCACCGACACGGGGGCGGACGCGATGGATGACCGCCCGGTGGGGAATGATGGGGCTCGGGTGATCAGAACCTTTTTCTCCAATCGAATTGGCAGTGCCGTGAAACGTGAGTGGAGCCTCCCCTTTCACGCACCACCGGTAAGGGGTGTGACCTCCATCCGCCCTGATCGTCCGAGGGAAATAGAATCTCCTCTCCTATTTCCCCTGGGCGTCCTACCCGCCACTGCCCCCCGTCGGGCGGTGGCGGGGATTTTCCCCCTCGTCGCCCGGCATGGGGGACCCACCTGCCTCCAAGGGAGATTTGAGCGGTGACGCGCCTTTCGCTTCCCGCGGGATTTCGGACCGTCTTGGCCCGTCTGGATTTTCCGCGTCACGCGCCGGTTGCCTGGAAGGTGCTGGCGCCGGTCATGGTCATGGTGCTGATGGCCTCGGCGATGCTGTGGTACGGGGGGACCCGCATGGCCGCCATTCGATCGGATTATCAGAGCGTCGTCGACCTGTCCCAGAAGGGCAAGGCCGCCCTCGCGGCCACGGGAGTGGCCCGTGCCCTGGCGATCACCGCCCGGGATGTCGCCTCGGACGGCGCGACCGGGAATTTGGAATATCTGAAGGAGGACGTGGATTATTATAACGGCCTGTTTCAGAGCCACATGGAGATCCTGATCGCCGCCCTACCGGACAGGCGAAGCGAGATCGAACTGGCAAGAACGCAGTTCGACGCCTACGTGAAGGCGGTGAACGCCGCCATCGAGGCCGGATTGGCGGGGGACGGGATGTTGGTTGGGAACGCCCTGGTCCGATACGATATCAATTCCACTATCGCTCCATTGGAAAGTCTCGATACCAGTATTGGAGCGGTCATCGAGGCAGCCGACCAACGCGCCCGCGCGAGTTTCGACCGAACCTGGATGCTGACGGTCGTCGTGGGAACGGGTGGGGGGACAATGGTCTTGCTGCTCGCGGTTTTCCTGGGAACCCGCTCGGTATCCAGGCCTTTGGGACGGGTCGTCGATCAAATGACTCGTTTGAGTCTGGGTGAACTGGACGTGGTCGTCGACGGTCGGGATCGACGCGACGAGATCGGCGCCACGGCCCGGGCAGTGGCTGTGTTCCAACGGGTCATGGTTGAAGCGGATACGCTACGACGGGAGCAGGACCTGCTGCGGAGACGCGCGGAAGAGGAAAAGTGGTCCGCCCTGGACCTCCTGGCCCGGGATTTCGAGGGCCAGATGGCGGCGATCGTCCATTCCGTGTCCGATGCCGCCGATCACATGCGGCGTACGGCCCGGTCCATGTCAGAGGCCCTGACCCATGCCAGCGCGTGGTCGACCTCCGCCGCAGACAACGCGACCGCCACCGCCGAAACAATGGGCGGGGTCGCCAATGCCACCGGTGAACTGTCCTTGAGCATCCGCGACATCACGGATCGGGTCGCGGAAGCAGGGAGGATCGCCGGGGAAGCCGTGGAAAACGCCCGTTGCTCCCAGGAGGCGATGAATACCCTGCTGGGTGCATCGGATCGTGTGGGCGAAGTCGTGAAGCTGATCAACGCCATCGCCGGACATACCAACTTGCTGGCGTTGAACGCGACGATCGAGGCGGCCCGCGTTGGAGAGGCGGGGCGGGGGTTCGCCATCGTCGCCCAAGAGGTGAAGGATCTCGCCAATCAGACCGCAGACGCCACCAAGGGGGTGGAAGGCCAGATCCGGGAAATCGACCTGGCCGCGGCCAACGCGGCGGACACCTTGCGCGGCGTGGCGACCACCATCGCGAGAATGGAGGATGTCACCTCGGCGATCAGCGCGGCCGTGGACCGTCAGGCCACGGCCACTCGGGAAATCGCTGTTGGGGCCGACCGGGCCGCCACCGACGCGGGGAGTGTCCGGACCGCGATGGCAGATCTGATCAAAAGCGCTGGTGACACGGATACCATGGCTCGGCAGGTCCTCGACGCCTCCGATAATCTGGTGGATGAGGCCGACCAGTTGCGGGATGCGGTGACCGCTTTCATCGCCCGGGTCCGGGCTGGGTAGGGCCGGGCGTGGCCCGCGCGGCCAAATCGTGGAAGCGATCGAGGATTCGTTGGCGCGACCAGGAGAAGGCGGCCTCCTCCGACCGTTCCCGTCGCCAGATCATCACCAGGCTCATGGAGGGGTGGACTTGCCCGTCATCTGTAGAAGTATGGACTTTACCTGACGGTCGACCCCTTCCGTGGCGGGTATCCGATAGGGGCTGATTGTCCGACGTCATGCCGCTGGGATTATTTTCTCCTTCGCCAGGGGGATGGTGTCAATAAAGGTCTGCTCCGGTGTGCGCCCGAAACACCATCGGCCCTGGTGAGGCCGAACCTCAGGGGCTTGCTGTTGCGCAAATAGAGAGACAGGCCCAGGGAACTCTCCAACCCCTTGATCTGATGGGACAGTGAACCGCCCCGGGATTGCCGGAGGCATTGAAGTGTGCGTCTTACGCGGCCAGTGAGGTCTCCCTCAAGGCCTGATAATAGCGTGCTTCAGCCTCGGCAGAAGGAATGTTGCCGATCGAGGAGAGCAGGCGGCGATTGTTGAACCAGTCCACCCATTCGAGGGTGGCGAACTCTACATCTTCCAGGCTTCTCCGGGGTCCTTTCCGGCGAATGACCTCGGTCTTGTAGAGGCCATTGATCGTCTTGGCCAAGGCATTGTCGTGACTATCGCCGACACTTCCCACGGAGGGTTCGATCCCGGCGCCTGTCAGACGCTCGGTA
>JBJXHN010000015.1:0-21232 GCA_046233135.1 Rhodospirillaceae bacterium Z3-40
AGCGCCACCGCTCCCTTCTCCGCCCACTGGGCAAGGTTCTGCTGGGGGTCGGTATCGATCAGGGCCACCTTCGCCCCGTCGTCCACCAGGGCGGCGGCCAGGCAGGCCAGCAGGGTGGTCTTGCCCGATCCCCCCTTCTCCTGAACCGCGCTGATGACCTGTGCCATGGGTGTTCCCTCCCCTGCGACGTGGATCCGGACCCCAGGGTAGGCACGGCCCCCTTCCCTGGCAAGGGACATCGGACATGTGATTTTAGAAATCGGATGTCAGAAATCTGACATCTGATTTTTCCTGACGGCATTCCCCAGCCCTGCCGGGCTTTCCCGGGGCTCTCCCGGGCCTTTCGGGCGATCCGCAAAAGAAGGCCCCGGCCCCAGAGACATCCTTGGATGTCAGACATGACATGTTAGATATGAGATGTGAGATTTCAGAATGAATCCCCCCCCTCCCATTCCCGAAACCGGCAAAGAGACGGCCCGGGCGCAGCCCTGGGGGAGGCGCCATGCCCCAGGGTCCGGTTCCTTCCGACTCGGAGGAAACGTTATCCACAGAAGGCCCGGGTTATCCACAGGACTCTTGTCGCGCCCGCCCGCGGCATTCTTCCGGACCCGAATTATCCCGAGGACTCTTGTCGCGGACTGCTGTGGACTCTTGTCGCGCGACTCGGACTTATCCACAGGACTCTTGTCGCGCAAACTAGTAATAGACGAAGTAATTTTACAAATAGTTTGCGCGACAAGAGTCCCTGCTGACACGGGCCGGATATTCTGTTCCACTGACCCGGATCACCGCCACCGAGAGACGAACCGCCCGACATTTGCTGACAAGGGTCCGCTGACAGGAGCCGGTCCGATCAGAGAAACCCTGCCCCCGGCACATCACGCACCCCGACCGCATGGACAAGGAGAAGAGGAATGGGGGCCGTTCATGACCTCATTGTTCGCCAGGGACGAGATCAGGCCCGCCTGACCATGGACCCCGCCCTTGTGGATGCCGCCGCGGCCGTTCTGGGGGTCGAGGAAGACCGGGTCGGCGTGACCTACACCGGCTTTGCCCTGACCTCGCTGCCCCACAAGCGCCTGCCCGATGCCCAGCCCTGGGAGAAGCGCCAGCAGTCCGTCAGCCTGCTGATCGAACCCGGCTCCCTGCCCAATGCCTCGGGCGGCTATACCCGCTATGGCGTGCCCTACGGCTCCAAGGCGCGGATGATCCTGATCTATCTGCAAAGCGAGGCGATCAAGTCGGGCAGCCGCAAGATCGCCCTGGGGCCCAGCATGCGCCAGTGGATGTTCCGCATGGGCCTGAGCATCGGCGGCAAGACCTATGAACAGATCCGGGATCAGGCCGCCCGCATTTCGGCCTGCCTGCTCACCTTCGTCTGGAACAACGGCAAGTCCGTGGCTTTCGAAAAGGACGTGATCGTTCGCGGCGGCTTCTTCATTCCCAGCGGCAACGATGACCAACAGTCCCTGTTGCAGGAAGAAGAGTTCGTCATCCTGTCGGAAACCTATTTTTCCGAACTGCAAAAGCACGCCGTGCCGCTGTCGGAACAGGCCCTAGCGCAGATCAACAACAACAGTCTGTCCATCGATCTTTATGTCTGGCTGGCCTACCGGCTGCATGCGGTGAAGGACCAGCAGCATATCACCTGGTCGGCCCTGCACGATCAGTTCGGCAGCGGCTATGCCCGCCTGCGCGACTTCCGCAAGCGCTTCCTGCCGGCCCTGGAGCTGGCTCTGGCGGTCTATCCCGACGCCAAGGTGGATGTGGAGGACAGCGGCCTGGTGCTCTACGCCAGCCGGCCGCCCATCGCTCCCCGGATCTATGCCCTGAAGGGCTGAGGCGAAGAGATCGGGATCCCGGGCAGGGACTCTTGTCGCGCCCCAAGATCTTGTTTCCGGATCCCGCGTGCTGCCACCAGAACAGGGTCCGTCCAGGGTATCCCCGTGTCTTTCCGGCCGTCGGGGAGGCGCGACAAGAGTCCACACCCCGGATCCCGATCCGGGGGAAGGAAAGCCGGTGCGGGGGAGGGACCTAAAACGGGTTCTGTCCGCTGACCGCCCAGAGACGGCCGGCGATGTCCCGTTCCTCCTGCCCCAGGGCATCGGCATAGATGGCGGTGGTGCTCATCTGGGCGTGGCCCAGCCACTTCTGGACCAGGTTCAGCGGGACGCCGGTGGTGACCGCCGCGACACCGAAGCCATGGCGCAGGCCCTTGGCCGAGGCCTTGGGACCCTCCAGGCCGGCCGCAGCCATGACGTCGTGAACCCGGCGCCAGGCGGTCATCCGCGACCAGGGCCACAGGCGCAGGCTCTTGCCCCTGTCGCGGGCGCGCTGGGCCTCGCGGATACCGTGAACCATGTCCAGCGCGATGGTCAGGACCGGCGGAGCCGGTACCGCCCGCCATACCCCCCGGCGGCGCTTCTTCAGGCTTTCGAAGACCAGAACCTTGTTTTCCAGGTCGACCCGGTCGGCGGTCAGCTCCAGCGCCTCGGACAGGCGGCAGCCGGTGTGGGTCAGGGTCAGGCACAGGGTGCGGGTGTCGCGGTCGGCCTCGTCCGCGACACGCAAGAACCTTTGCCGTTCTTTCACCGTCAGGTAGAGCCGCGCCCCGTCGGCGGCGAAAAGACGCATACCGGCCGTCGTCGCAGGGAGGGCCTTGGTCCCGGTCGGGTCGGTCATGAAAGCGGCTCCCAGTCCGGCTTGAGACGGAAATCGGGAGAAGTGTAACAGTGACGCGCTGAACCTGTCCATTCCCGCGATCAAGGTTTCTTTTTAAATCATAGGGATGTCCGGTCTTGAGCGATATTTTCCGGAGGAAGATCCGGTGATTTTTGATACAGAATTAATAATAGTGTAACAGCCGCGGATCCAACGACCCTTCCGGGGATCCTCTTGGATCCCCAAGTAACAAAAAAGAGTAGAAATATATTTTTAAACTTTTAACGGGTTTCGGAAAATTTCAGTGAGCGCTTAAGCGTCATGCTTTCGCGCTTTCGCGGCCCTTATGACGTCCTGGCGGGCGACGGCGGCAAAGTCATCCTCGCTGGCATCCAGCCCGGGGCGCAGGATGCTTTCCAGCTTCTGCCACTTGATATTTTCCAGGCGCTCATAATCCCGGCGGATAAGGTCACGGATATATTCGCTTGTGGAATCGTAAATACCGTCACCGCTTGTCTGTTCTTTAATAAAGTGCCGCAGTCTCTCAGGAAGCCTTACGTTGATATTGTCGGACATGCGTCACCTCCCGGTTTGTAAAATATATTGTATGATTTTCTTTACAAAGATCAAGAGAGGCCCGCACCAGAAAGGGCGCTTCCTGGCCGGGGGCTGGTCGGCGGGGGTATCGACTGGCTCGACCTGAGCCTGGGGGTGCTGCACTCCCTTCGAGATCAGCGAAAAGGATGGCGAGGTCCTGCCGGGGGCGTAGGGGGCGGTGCGTGCGCGATGACCCCGCACGGAAATCCCGCCTGATCGTTCCGGATCCGGGCTGTTATGGGTTCGGATTCAGAATGAACTGAGGTGAATCGGCGCTGCTGATCTGCATATGCAGGCAGATCAGCCTTGCGCCGGCCTTTTCCGAGTGACAAGGACGGTCCATGAGGTGTCTCGGGAGATGCCCGGCAAGGGAATGAGGGAGGCTCGCGCTGTTCCCCACCGTATCGATTCCCTCGCCCTTCCCCGGACGCCTGGCGGGCCTGGCTGGACGCCCTGGACCTGGTGCTTCTGCTGGGGGCAGAGGATATCGCCCACCCCGGTCTGGCCTGTGCGGCGGCGCGGACCCGTCAGATGGACGGGGCGGCCCTGATGGTCTGGAACCAGATCCTGATCCGCACTCCGGGGACCCGCGGGGGCGAGGGGGACGTCTTCTTTCTGCGCTACCCGTTCCGCTGGACCGGCGTCAATTGCTTGCGTCGTATCCGGCACCTCGCCGATACTTGCGGCCGTCGATTTCAGTTCAGGGCATTCGTAAGCCCGCTTTGGCGGGGCCGCCAGACAGAAGCACAATCCGCTGAAATCGCGCCACTCATTTCGGGTTGGACGCTCATCGAGTTCCGCCCCCTTTCCAATGAATTGAAGGCTTGCATCAATGGATACCACTCCAGATCAGTGCATTGAATACGCACGTGAGCAATTCGAACATGGTAATAATGATTATGCACGTCATTTGGCCCATGTGGTCATTGAGCACCGGCCGAATAACGTAGAACCACTTCTGCTTCTGGCCGAAATTAATGTCGTTGAAAACAAGCTGGATGATGCCTTGAATTGCTTGGACAGGGCATCCTCCATACGTCCCTACGATGCCGGCATATGGGGGAAGAAATATGCCCTTCTCGACCACATGGGAAACAAAGATCAAGCAGCGATGGCTGCATACCAAGCTAAAATGACATCAGGGAGCGCTCTTGTTCCCAAAAGTCTTAAATGCGTCTACGTCCACATCCCAAAAACGGGTGGGACCTCCATCATGGCCGCTATTGAGGCATCTGTCTCAAAAGAAAATATTCTATTGGATGATGATGGAATACTGGATAACTGGCTGTTCCGTGAAAACGCCAACCCATACAGAAAAATAATTTATAGAAATGAACATGTTTTGTCAAAATGTGAAGGGAAGCAGGTCATTTCCGGGCATATATTTGCTGACAAGTACGTAAACCTTCCATCTGATATTTTTAAATTCACCTGGATGCGCCATCCTGTGAAAAGGGTTATTTCGCACTATTTTTTCATACGGTCAATTCTCCCAAACCACAATATGCGTGAACTGTTCTATGACGAAGACATTACCCTGTATGAGTTTGCAAACATGCAGGGAGTCCGAAATTATTATACCAACACATGCAGACTGGATCTCTGTGCGGATAAGTTAGACTTTATCGGTATCACCGAGCATTTTTCGGACAGTTACGCGCTCCTGAGACAAAAAATAAACTTCGACCTTCCACAGGAGTGCCCGAAAGTCAACGAAACGTTTTATCCGAAACGGATGTATAATAATGCCATGGAAGACATGCCACTTATTAGAGAGCTAGAACGTTTGAATTCTCATGACATGGAGCTGTATCACCATGTGTTACAGTCGGCTAGGGAGCGCTGACAGCGCTTCGGAGGAATCCTCTCAGTGTGAACTTCGAGCTCGGTTCCCGTATCCGGTGGCATTGAACCACGTCAAATCCGGCCCGATGCGCCAGCAGGGCATAGGAGGCGAAGCTGAAAACGTGGATGTGGCCAAGCAGGTACTCTTCCCTGTTTTGCCCCTCGGTCTCCGCCCCTTCTCCGTCCGGCAGCTCCACATAGACGACCCCGCCTGGCCTGAGGAAGCGTTTGACGTCTGCGAGGATTGCGACAGGGTCTGCGATATGTTCCAGCACCTTGTTGAAGGTGATCAGATCGAACGGACCGATATCCCGGATCCGGGTGATATCCCCTTCCAGGCAGGGGATGCCCACGGCTTCGCGGATATGGGCGGCAAGGACCGGATCCATATCCAGGGCCGTGCAATCCCAGCCGGCCTGCTTCATGCGGAAGGGAAAGACACCAAGGCCGCTTCCCACGTCCAGAAGCCGTCCCGGACCTTCCGTGCCTTCGGCGAAAGCTCTGATGTATGCAACACGGCCGACGTTGTCTGATTTTTCGGGGGAAAGTGCATTTATTTTTTCGAACGTGGCACGGATCTGGTCCCGGCTGCCCCAGACCTTTTCAACGTAATCCCCATGATAGAGATTGCTCATGTCCGCATTCATATATTCCAGATAGTGCCCGCAAATATCGCAGCGATCGAGCATGCGCAGATATTCAATGTCTTTCGCCGAAGCGAAATCAAATTCCCCAGGTGGTCTTTCATGATAAATGAAGTGAACTTTCATCTGGTGTGATTTGCACATCGGGCAGGACCGCTCCACCTGCATGCCAACACGGTAATTCTCTTTGTTTCGCATGGTCAGTTTCGTCCCCTTTTTGGGGCGATAGAGCGTGTCCGTTGTAAATGCAGCGATCCCCATGGCGTCAATCTTTGATCACACTCTTGACAATCGATGACCATCTCGGAATGTCCTCCAGTGTCTCTTTACCGATTAACCGCGCGATATCGCCGGAGGCGAATTCGGTGGCGGGGCGGGCAAACGCAAGATCGTCCCGGGAAATGACATGACCGGCAGGAAGATCCCGGGCGGCGACAAGTCCTTTTCTTGCCAGAGGAATGTTCCCGACTTCGCACGCCTGCGGTTCTTTCCCAAAAGATCCGAGAGATTTATGAACATTCTCCAGAGCGGATCGTAAACTTTTCAGCTCATCGGCCTCGAATGAAAGGCTGTGATCATGGAAATCCCGGCCTGTCCGGCAGTCCGTAAAGTGCACTTCGATGATCGCCGCCCCCAGGGCCTTCGCGGCAAGGCAGATTTCGCTTGCTATGACGTGGTTGGAGTAGCCCACGTGCACACCATAGCGGTCCCGCAGGAATGGAATACTGAGAAGGTTGGCTTGATCCGTTGGTGTCGGGTAGCTGCTGACGCAATGCAGCAGCACGAGCCTGTCCTTCAGAGACGCGCCCTGAATTTCGTCCTCGATCCATTGGACGGTCTGATCGATTTCGTCCACCCGCGCCAGACCGGTGGAGACGATTAGCGGTTTCTGGCTGCGCGCCGCCGCCCGGACGGTCGGTTCGAATGTCATGTCTCCGCTTGCGATTTTGATCGCCGGGCAGAGCGCCGCATGCAGGTCCACGAGATCTTCCGTCACAGGGGTGGAGAGAAACCCGATGCCGGCCTCTTCCGCATCCCGCTGCAGGATGCGGAGCTGATCCGTTGTCAGGCTGAAGCGACCGACCCGCTCCCGTCGCTCCGGGTTATCTCTCGAGATGTAGCGGTCTGGCGAATAGCATTGAAACTTGACAACATCCGCTTCTGCCTTGGCCGCAAGCTGTAGTAACTGTCGTGCCTTGTCGAAATTTCCTTCGTGATTGACGCCAATTTCGGCAATCAGAAGGAAATCCTTCTCCAGGTCTTTTCCATATATTTTCATTCGGGCTTCCTCTCAAAAGGGGAGCGGCTGTCTGGAGGCCCCGGGTCCATGGCGGAACGCACGCCCCTGTCAGGCCAGCCCCATCGCGACAAAATTGTGCAGCCAGGGTTGTCCCGTTTCGAGCATATATTTGAGATTGCGGAACATTTCTTCGTTCCGGACGTCGATGTTCTCCAGCGGCTCTACCGATTTGGCCAGATACGCGTCGGCGTAATCCAGGGACTGGGGAAGGTCCCGGTCATTCGGAACGAATTCCAGGTTCGTCCGGCTGCACATGTAAAGATACCAATGCAGTTTTGCCTTCCGAATATCCGACGCGCTCAGCTTTTCCGAATACGGAAGCTGTCTCAGGCATTCTTCGTAGTCCGCCACGGTTTTCGGGGCCATGCCAATGCCGATGGCCGAAGTCATCCCTCCCCCCGGGTTCAGAACGGGGATGCCGTGGGTCGCAAACTCAATGCCTGAATCATGAATGCAGATGCCGGCATCGACAATATCCGTCATATTTTTTTGCGTCAGATCCGATGGGCAATAGGCAATATGCGCATATTGATCAACATAGTCCTTAATAATACGGTGGCAGCTCCAGGAATCCGGAGCCATGTCATTCGCTGGATGTTCTTTGAAAATCCAGTTTGCTTCCGGAATATTCCGGGCGGCCTCTACTGTCGTCTTTATCCAATGGTAATGATCATGGAAGGCGGTTTTTCGCGTCGTGCTCACGGCATCCCAGAAGACCTGGGACATCACGAAAATATTTGGCTTCTTCTCATCTGTTCCCGTTGCTTCGGCAAGTTCGGTTCTTGTGTATATTCTTTTGTCGCTGAGGTAAGCATATGTTTCACTTTTTTCCGCACTTATGCGGCCTGACATACGCTGTTTCAGATTCTCCTCGGCGATATCACAGGCCTGGTTCCCAAAGTGCCTTTCGGCAAAGTCGATTTCAGGCGTTTCGATGTACCCTTCGCCCCTTTGCAGGAACTCGTTGACGTTCTTATACAGACAGATCCGGTATGGTCCTTGAATCGGCTTTCTCATATAGACCTGACCGCCTCTATGAACAATAAATCGGCTCACTATCCCAAATTTGACATAACAAAGATGACTCATTATTGCCGCAGAATAGGTAGATCCATCCAATATCGTCAAGGCGTTGGCAATGGCCCTTACGCTTGGCTCCAAAGTTGTGCGCACGAAATGCGTTACATCAAATATGGTCGGGAGCTGTGTTTCTCTGATATATTGCTCGTACAGCAGATCACCAACAAGGACACCATCAAATTCAAGCTTCAAGAGCGATTCCTTGAGAGATTCGACATCATTCAGCTTAAGTGTTCCTTGACGTATAGCGTTCTTGATCCAGGATTTTACCTCTTCAATCCAATATTGACTTATGGTTTGTTCGTAGTGAACAAACTGGGTAATGCCATAAGAGATGGCGATTTCCTGAAATTTCTGAGAGAACGAAATATCCGGGAGCAGGCCTGTAATGTCATAGCCCTTCAAGTACCTTAAATATTTTGCCAAAATACAGGCACTCATGACGTTCGAGCAGCTTCCGATCATCAGGTCGACCAGAAGGGTCCCATTTTTTTCTTTTGGGGTAAAATGGGCGTCGGCCTTGCGCCAATACTGTGAATTCTTTAAGAAAAACGTATCCAATATTTCATCTCCAGCGTCAGAGCGCTACAGGGGGGCCGATACCTGGGGTGCGGAGAAAGACCCCGTTCCGGCACGGACCACCTGCTCCAGGCGGCGCAGGTCGTCCACGGTATCCACGACCAGATCCGGGCAGGAACGCCAGGGGCCGTCGGCGGCAACATTGCGGATCCGGTAGGCCTCCGCATGCCGGTAGAACCAGGGCGTCACATGCTCCCTGTCGTCGGGCGTCGTCTGCTCAAGGGGGATGGCCAGCAGGGCGGCCGCCGTCATGATCTCCACGCCCTGACCTTTGGGGAAGGTCCGGGGGAAAACCGTGGTCGCCAGATCCACGTCCGGACCGCAGGCGGCCTTGACGGCCGTCATGACATCCAGACCGATGAACGGACTGTCCCCACAGATCCGCATGATCCGGGTTGCCGGAAAACAGGCCAGAGCCTCCCGGAAGCGCAGAAGGACATTGTTCAGATCGCCGCGATAGACCGGAACCCCCAGCTGCTCCGCATACAGGCAGAGCGGGTCGTCGCTTGGGGCTTGACTGGTCAGCAGATGGACATGGGCCGGTCCGGCGAACGCCCGGGCTGCTGAAACCACATGGTCGATCAGCGGCCGTCCCTGCAGGGGGGCGAGCATTTTCCCGGGAAATCGGGCGGAACTCATCCGGGCTTGAATGAAAACCCGCAAATCGTCCATCAAACCCCTTGCCTGTCCAGATCGTGTCCCGAGCCTTCGAGGCCGCCCCGCGCGGCATCCCTTGATCGCGGCGGGCCTCGATGCCAATGGGGGCAATCCTTAGGCCTTTTTCAGCAAGCGGTCAATATCCTCGGGGTCATCCAGCCAGAAAAGAATGTCATGGGGATCATCAGTACAGTACTGATGAAATTCAGAAAGTTTATCCTCCTCGACAATCATTATATAGATATTTCCGACAGAATTTCTGACGAGCGCTGTCCGCATGCCGAATTTTTTCAGACGCTGGTTGGTCGACGGAGTTGCGTAGTATCCCCAAGATTTCCGGCAGACGTCGTATTCCCTACCGGATTCCGTGACGAACGTAACCTGCTCCTTCGCCTCCAGAAAGACGGAGCCGCAGTCGCTGATCTGATCCGCCCTGGACCCTTCTCCGACGGTAAATTTCCGGGGAGGGTTTTTCAGGTCTATTTTCATGACCACGCCCAGTCTTTCACCAGGAAGCCCGGAATGTGCCAGCGGCCATTGTCGAAAGACCAAATCTGCGGAGAGCGAAACGTGTCGGCGATTTCTGTGAAGCGGGCTTCCGAAATGTTGGTGAAGGCGCAGAAGGCTTCGATATCGCCGTGGGGGGTTTGATCGCCCGTCGCCCTGATGATGTCGATGGCCTCATCCCGGCGCAGCCGCCCATTGCGGATCTCCACGGAGAGATTGTCAAAAATTCGGGTGAAACCGAATTTATACCACTTCAGATAGTGATGCACCGAAATCAGGACATCATCCAGGTCCGCATAGTTCCAGTACCCCAGATTGGCCGGCCCTTCCGCGACCCGCATCCCGGCGGCGACCGCTGCATCCCGGGTCGTCTCCGGATCCCATGGGAAGAAGTATCCCAGAAAGACCGCCAGCGTTCCGTTGTCCTGCAGTGCCTTTTCGGAGACGCCGGCATAGGCGAACATCGCTTCCCGGGTCAGGTCATCTCCCAACCAGTCATCCACGGTGGTGCCATGCCCCACCCCGAACTTCTTAAGCCAGGACTCATTCATTTCATAATCTTCCCCGTCGTCTTTCTCTCCGCCATATTCAACAGAGCTGTCTTCCCCCCAGATAATAAGCGGAATTTCAAACCTGTGGGCGAGGATGCGGGCAATGCTAAAGATCGCGGTATGCATCGGCGTTCCCACGGTCCCGTACCGTTCGAATGCTTTCAGCAGGAACGCCTTTTCCACATTGGGGTTAATTCTATAATCAATGTGATCGACACCGATATTTATCAAGTTTTCCAGGTTCCGGCGCCCTATCTCCGTTCTCAGAGGCGGAGCATAGGAAAAGGTCAAGGGCCTCAGGCCGTATTCCAGGCACTTCAGGGTCTGCCAGGTGCTGTCCTTGCCGCCACTGACCGGAATCAGGCAATCGTAGGGACGGTTCTGTTGCTTCGCATAGTCCACCAGTTTCCGGAAGGTGGCCTGCCGCTGGCCCCAGTCCACCTCGGCCTTGGCGCGATGGGATTTGCAGGCGTTGCATTCCCCATCGGCATGCAGAACCAGATTGGGCCGGCTATCCGGCAAGACGCAATGGTTGCAGTATTTCATGACGCTTTCAGCCCTTATCAAGAAGAATAGGTTTCCAGTCAAGAAGAATAGGTTTCCAGGAAAATTTTGGCGTTTATGAAGTAGAACAGGAACTTGCTGTCACTGTTCTCGAAACCGTCCTGTTCCAGCAGGGTCCGGATCGCATCCCGCGAGATCAGGTCGTATATCGGGCTGTCGGCCAACAGGCTGGCGCGCGTCTGCGGGTCCCGGGTGTCCACGAAGCTGTCTGCGGGTCCGTTGAAGCCGTATTTTTGCCGCTGATTGACAACAGCATCCGGAACGATGCCACGCATGGCTTCCCGCAACACGGCTTTGTTGTAACCGTCTCTCATCAGGATCTTGTCGGGCATCGTCTGGCATAGATTGAACAGATCCCTGTTCAGGAACGGCGAGCGGTTCTCTATAGAAAAATACATGGCGTTCACGTCATCCTCATGAAGAATGACGGGTACCCCTTCATTGAACATTTCATTCATCATGCGATTTCTGAGAAGGGAATCGCTTGTATAGGTTTGTTCATAAAATTCCTCGGTGAACGGACGCTTCAGAGCTTTCCGGAAAACATCGTTCTTGAGGAAGATATGATCCCGGAACTCCGGCTGCCGGACAAACCGCAAAGGATCTTTCAAAAACGGATTGCGGACCACCGGCTGGACATGCCGTTCCCAGGCGGCGACGGCAGGATCAAAAAGCGGCGTGCCATACACGGACCGCAGGTACATCAGGTAGTGATCGTAATAGCCGGAGAACAGTTCATCGGCTCCGGTGCCACTGATCGATATCTTGTACCCTTCTTCTGCCACATGGGCCATCAGGCGCCAGTGCATATAGTAGGTGATGGTATAGACCGGAGCATCGTGCTGACGAACCAGGTCCGTCAGCCCGGCGATCCCGGTCTCCGGCGACAGATGAACGGGCGTGTGCTTCAGGCCCAAGGTATTCACCACATCCCGGACGGTGATCTGTTCATTGTAATGGGGATCATCGATCATGACCGTGAAGCCATGGACATCGTACCCCAGTTCCTTTTTGGCGATGGCAATCAGCGCGTTCGAGTCCATGCCACCGCTCATGCAGAAGGCGATGGGGACATCACTGCGAAGATGAAGGCGGACGCTGTCAATCATCAGGGCGCGGGTCTCTTCCACGGCCCGCTCGAACGTCATCGTCTCGTCAGGGGCAAAAGACGGCGTCCAGTAGGCCCGCGACGACCGCTGGCCATCCGCCGTCAGGCGGAGAACAGACGCCCGCGGAAGATCGGACAGGCCTTCGAAAAAGGTCTGGGACCCCTTGTAGAGCGCCTTGTAGCCATTGACCAGATAGCGGCAGATATGCTCCCGGTTGACCGGCAGCCCGGCGCCCCGCAGGCTGAAGATGGCTTTCGCTTCCGACGCAAACCACAGGCCGTGGTCGTCTTCCACCAGATAAAGCGGCTTCTGGCCGAAGCGGTCCCGGCACAGCGTCAGGGAGCCGTCGGCCCCATCGTACAGCGCAAAGGCCCACATCCCTTCGAACCGCTCCAGGGCGGCCTCGCCCCAGGCCTCCCAGGCCGCCAGCAGCACTTCGGTGTCCGAGGTGGTGCGGAACCGCCAGCCGGTCCCCTCAAGCTCCCGGCGGATTTCCTTATAGTTGTAAAGCTCGCCGTTATAGACAATGGTCTTCTGGCCGATGGTGAAAGGCTGGTTGGAGCGCTCGTCCAGATCGACGATGGCCAGGCGGGTATGCAGAAGGACGGTCGTCCGGCCGTCCCGTGTCCAGGCCGCCTGCCCTTGGCCATCGGGACCCCGGCGGCGCAATGTCCGCAGCGTTTGCGTGATCCGGTCCGGGGACGGCGGGTTGAAACCGAAATAACCAGCGATGCCGCACATGACAGCCTCTTTCATTGATCACGGGAGAAGACGGGTCCCCGGCGTATTCTTTTCCTGACGGATCATATCCGAGAGGCCGCTTTCCAGATCAAACTGGGGAGACCAGCCCAGGACATCTTTCGATTTGGAAATATCGATGGATATCATCCGCGCTTCCTGAGGATCAGGCTTGCCTGTCCATTCAATGCAGCTTTCGGAATCCGGAAGCAGTTTGAGGACCGTCCGGGCGAGATATTCCATTGTTACGCTTTCTGACCCGGCGATATTGTATATGCCGCTGGCATTGATCCGCAGGCAGCGCAGCACTGCTGTCGCGATGTCTTCGGTATAGGTGAAGACCTGCCTGCGCTTGCCGCTGCCCATCAAGGGCAACGGAACCCCGGCCCGGGCCTTTTCCAGGAACAGGGGAAGCACCGCCCGCCTTCGATATCCGGCCCCATAGGGTGCTGAGATCCGCAGCGAGCAGAACCGTGTCCGGCTGTCGCCGTCCAGGATGGTGGCGATGGTCTCGCCGGCCAGCTTTGACGCGGTATACAGGGAAGACGGCCGGGGCAAGCTGGTTTCGGTGATATGCGGGATGTCCGGCCCGAACAGATTGGTGGCGGAGATATAGACGAACCCCGCCACCCCGGCGTCGACGGCACCGGCCATCAGCGCCTGGGTCCCCAGCACATTGAAGCGATAGAGATCCATCTGCGCCTGGCGGTTTCCCGGAGCCGGCGGGTCGATCATCGCCGCCGCATGCACCACGGCATCGCAGTCTTCCAGGGCCGCCCGGAGCGGGGCGGCGGGGTCGGCGTCCATCAGGGACCACCGGAGCACGCTCGGCCCCGCAGGCGCGGCGGTGACGGCCTCGGACGAGGTGGCCAGGATCACGTCATGGCCCTCTGCCAGCAGGCGCCGCAGAATGGCCCCTCCCACCAGGCCCGTCCCGCCGGTCAGCAGCACCCTCATGACAGGGTCCGCAGCGTGGCGCGCAGGCCGTCCACAACCCGCTGCACGTCGTTCCGGTCAAGGTTGGGGTGGGTGGGAAGGTTGATCAGCCGGCCGCAAACGGCTTCAGCACCGGGTAAGGTCACCTGCCCTTCCGGACGGGCGGCATAGACCGGCTGCTGGTGGCACAGCGGTTCGTACATCCAGGTGATCCGCACCCCGTGATCCCGGGCCATGCGGGTCTGCAGCTCCCCGCGGTCCGGCGTGTCGTTCAGCAGCAGCGCATAGCGCCAGTAGACATGTCCCTCTCGCGGGGCGGGGTCGATCAGCGTCAGCCCGGCTTCATCGCACAAGGCCTCTCTGTAAAACGCCGCATGCGCCCGGCGGCAGGCCAGGTTTTCCCGCAGGCGGTCGAGCTGGGCCAGGCCGATCGCCGCCGGAATCTCGGCCAGCCGGTAGTTGTTTCCGGCGGCCGAAAAGGCACCGGTCCGGTCCCGCCCATGGTCGCGCAGACAGCGCAGGCGCTCCGCCAGGGCCGGGTCCCGTGTGGTGATGACGCCCCCTTCGCCCGTGGTCAGGATCTTGGTGGCATAGAAACTGAAGCAGCCGGCAACGCCGATCCCCCCTGCCCAGACCGGCCCGGCAGAGGCCCCATGGGCATGGGCCGCGTCTTCCAGCAGCAGAAGATTCCGCTCGGCACAGAACGCCTGGATGGCTGGAATCTCCGGGGACATCAGGCCGAACATATGGACCAGAAGGACCGCCCGGGTCCGGGGGGTCACGCAGGCTTCCAGGCTGCTCACCGAGACCGACAGGGTGGCGGGATCGATATCGGCGAACACGGGAACCCCGCCGGCCCGCACCACCGCATTGGCCGTGGCCACGAACGTTTCCGTCGGGACGATGACCTCGGATCCGGCGATATCCAGGGCCTCCAGAAGCAGCTCCAGGGCCACCCCGCCGGAGGATACCGCGACGGCGTCCGCCACCCCCGCCATATCGGCGCAGGCCTTTTCAAAATCCGCCACATAGGGACCCTGGGTGAAGACGCCGGAGTCCAGTATCCCGCCGATGCGCGTCATCAGGACGTCCCGGTCTTCTTTGGGAATCCAGGGCCTGGCGCCCACAATCGGCGGACTCATGGTGCGGTCTCCTCGCGCGGGACAGGGGCAAAGGGCGGGCGGCCGGGACCCTGTGTCAGCAGGTAGTCCAGAGCGCTCAACCCTTTTTCGAAGGGGCCGTTGAGCTGGGAATAGGGGATGTGGCTGTATGCCAGTTCCTTCAGGGCGATCCCCTCGGCCTGGAAGATCCCGGGGGGATGGTAGTCCTCTGTCCCCGGTTTGACGATGAAATGCGTGCCGCCCAGGGTATGGCAGATATCGATCAGCTTTTCATTCTGCCGGCGGACCCCGCCCAGGGCGCTGGACCACATCAGCGGTGCCGTCATCCCCAGCTCCCGCCCCAGGAAGGCAATGAACGGAAAGATCCACTCCAGGAGCGTATCCCCGGATCGCACCTGATGGTACAGGTCGTGAATGTCCGCCTCGTATCTCGACCAGTACGCCGCCTTGGAATAGGCCTGGGCGATGCCGGACCAATGCTTTTTGACCCAGGGCACGCTCATATTCACTTTGATGTCTTTTATGAGGGCGTGAGAACTGCCTTTGTAAATGACAGGGATGGTCAGAAGTTGGCGGCCGTTCTTGACCTTGATGGCGTTTCTGTTGAAAAAAGAATTCTTGGAATATTCGACATCATCCAACAGCACAAACACATCACTGGCCGCCCAGCGCTCAAAAAAGGGCAGCCAGGGCAGGTAGGTGGGCTGGACAATCCCGATGGCCTTTCCGTGCGTCATCGGGCTGCGGGCCTGAGCACCATGGTAAAGGCCCGGCCGATACCGCACCGGGCTTGCGCCTGACCGAGGGCATGAAAGGCTTCCAGTCCCCTTTTCGCAAGCAGGGCCGTCAATCGGACCCGGGCCGAATGCGCGGCGCGCCCGGCGTCCGGCGTCCTGACATAGTTCGACCCCGGGTGAAACAAGTAAAACTCAATGGGAAAGTCGCTGTATACATCACAGACATCAAGTCCGCACTCTTCAGCGAACTTGATTCCCATTTCAATGTTAAAATAATGCAGATGCTGGGGGGGGCAGAACCAGTATTCCTTATCGATATCGCCAGATTCCAGGGCAGAATGCTGGATGTCGCTTTCATCATTGGGCAGCGTTACGCTGACAAGCCCGCCTTCTTTTAGAAGGCCAACAATATCCTGTAGGATTTCCCGGGGGTCCCGGACATGCTCCAACACATTTTGAAGAACAATAGCCGAAAAGGTTTCCCCTTTTCTTTTCAGGGCCTTCAATTCTTCGTAGGCGTCGCCGATAATGACAAACGGGAGCAGTTCCGGGTGAAAGGAAGACAGGGCATAGGAAGAAAGATCAATGCCCCGGATGCCCCAGCCTTTCCGCTGTGCTGCCGCCAGTCCGAACCCTTCCCCGAACCCCACTTCCAGAAAAGCGTGGTCTTTTGTGGGCGTTTGTTCAACCTGCTGCAGAGCATAAATCATCTGCTCGGCGAGCAGTTGCTTGTATTTCAGCTCTTCTTCACTGTATTGCTTCTGGTAGGTCGCGGATGAGCGCTCCTGATAATACTGGTGCGCATAGAATTCTTTCAGCTCCTCTTCATCCGGAAGAGGAGATGCCTGGAAATGACCATCGGGCGTACGCTGTTTCGTGTAGCTCATGTCAACCGGTACCGGACTTTCTCGAACGCGCCCGTTTCACAGGACCGTTGTGCGGCCAGGCAGACATCCATGACATTGAAAACATCGCGGTCACTGACCGGAGGCTGCCGCTTTTCGCGGATCGCCTCGATGAACTCGGGCAGCAGATCCCCTTTCTGATAGCCGGGATAGGCGGAAACGATGCTCTCTTTCGAATCGCTCTGGTCGGACGTATAGACGATCCCGTCCTCATGCCGGTTTTCGAAGGCGCCTTTATCGCCAAAAACCCGAAGGGCATGAAAAAACGGATAGGTCGGGGTCAGGGTGACGCAGACCTTTGCCAGGGTGCCGCCGGCAAAGCGCAGCAGGACAACGTTCATGTCATCGAAGGGATAGCCCGTTCCCCGGGTTGCCTTGCGCCCGCCCATCGCCGCGACGTCCACCACCTCTTCTTCGGCGAGCCAGCGAACCAGGTCGATCAGATGAATGCCTCCGCCAAAAATCGGGGAATAAAAAGATATTCTTCCACGCCAGCCATTCACAATCTTCTCGGATACATTGTGAATATAGTCACCTTCCAAGTAATACAACTTGCCGAATGATCCGCTTTTTATTCTTTCTTTTATTTCCATGAAGCGGGGGCTTCGGCGCAGGATCAAGTTCGAGGAGATGAGGCAGCCGCTTTTGATGTATGCCTTGGCCAGATCATCCGCCTGTCCGGCCGTTACAGCCAGGGGCTTTTCCACCATGACATGCTTCTTGTGCTCCAGGGCAGAAATGACCTGCTCCGCATGCACATCATCGTATGTGCATATGGAGACAACATCGATCTCCTTGTCTTCCGTTATTTTCCTGTAATCAGAAAATCTGTTCTCAATATTATATTTTGAGCCGACGCTACCAAGTTTTTCTGCATCGATATCACAGATTGATTTCACCCGGCAGTCGGGAATGGCCATATAGGATTTCAGGTGCTGTTCCCCGACACCCAGGCCAACCACGCCAACTGTCAGGTTTGTCATTCCATATATCCTTGTGCGTCGCCCCAAACGGAGGCTATGGCCAGAGTCTGGACATCAGATGAACAGACACGATCCCGGACGCCGGCCCGGACGCCGGCCCGGACGCTGGCCGGTGTGACCCGAACACCATCACGCTTTGATGCTGTTCCAGCGGTCCAGGTACCATTGGCAGTACTGCCGGTATCCCTCCTCCAAGGTCCAGGACGGGGTGAAGCCCAGTTTTTCCCGGGCCCTGTCGATGGACAGAGTTCCGCGAACCGGCTTGCTCATCACCCGGGGCCGGTCTTCCATGACTGTGCCCGGGACGACGCTGGCGACCACCGCCGCCAGATCCGCGATGGTGCGCGCGTTTCCGAATGTCAGATTGAACGTGCTGCTGTGTTCGGGTCCTTCGTGCACGGCCAGCGCCCGGACCATGCCATTGACGAGATCGTGGATGTAGGTGAAATCCAAACGCCCGTCCCCCCCGCCTTCCAGCAGGAGCGGCTTGCCGACCAGGGCGTTTTCTATGAAAACCTGGGAGACCCGCCGGCTGATGCAGCGTTCTCCATACAGCGCACTGGGGCGGATCACCGTCGTCCCCAGACCGTAGGAGTCCCGATAGGTCCGGACCAGGCGTTCCCCCATGTACTTGCTGTTGGCGTAAATGCCGGAAGGCTGCGGCCGGACGGTCTCGTCCACTTCTGCAGTTTCAAAATCGCCGTAAACCGTACTGGAACTCAGGAACATGATCTGCTTTGTGATATTCGAATTCGTCCGCATCCATTCCAGCGTGTTGCGCAATGTCAGGAGCGTAAGATCAAAGGTGACATCGGGCATTTTCGCGGCCGTCACGGCGCTGGCGATCCCGGCCAGCTGAACGATTTTATGGGGCGCAAAGTTGTTCAGCACCCGGTTGAGGTCGATGTAGTGCCGGGCGTCACAGTTCTCCAGCATGACGCCCGCTTCCCGCATCATATAGAAGCGGTCAAGCAGAAAACTTTGATAAACGGCCCGTTGCCGTGGCTCTCTGTCGGTGTTGTAAACATTTTCAATAAGACTGTTGACCATCAGGTTATCGATAACCAGGACGGTGGCCCCAACCCGGGCCAGTTCCAGGGCCAGATTGTGGCCGATGAAGCCTGCTCCGCCAACCAGCGCAACGCGGCAGTCCTTTAGGTTCTTGACCAGATCATCATAGTTAAGAGTCATCGTTTCTTGAGTCTCCCAAAGAACAAAGCTATCCGTGCCGGGCGGAATATATTGCGCTTTTCATGGCATCGCCGATGCGCTCCATGTCCGCTTCATCAAGGTGGGGACCGACCGGCAAGGAAATGGTTTGCGCTGCAATCCATTCCGCCGTTTCGAACTGTCCGCACTGGTAGCCGTACTTTTCTCTGTAATAGCTGAATAAGGGCACAGCAGACGGATAGTGGACACTCGTCCCAATTCCCTGGGCATTCAACGCTTGAGCCACAACATCCCGGTCTATCGATCCATCCTTGGGAAGAATGGCGTTGATACAGTAGTTGGAGGAAACGGCTTTGCCCTTTTCCGGAGCAAAAACCGTGAGTTCTTCGATATCCGCGAGGCAGGCCCGGAGGCGGCGCGCATTGGCGGCCCGCCGGGCCTGGAAGCCGTCCAGCTTGCCCAGCTGCGCCAGGCCGACGGCGGCTTCCACTTCACTCATGCGGTAGTTGAACCCCAGGGCGGTGACATCATACAGGCCGGGCTTCACCCGGGCGCCAAGCCCGCGATCATAGCCGAACGCCCGGCGTTGACGGATATTGGCGGCAAGGGTGGCATCGTTGGTGGTGACCATTCCCCCCTCGATGCTGGTCATATGCTTGACCGGATAAAAGGAGAAGCTGCCACCGGCCGCCAGTCCCCCCGCCTTGCGGCCGTCGTAGGCGGCATCGATCGCCAGGGCACAATCTTCGTAGACGGGAAAACCGCCCTTGGCGGCACATTGACCGATGCGGTCCATGTCACAGGGCAGGCCCAGGTAATGGACGACGATGGCGGCAGACAGGGCGCCGGCCACGGCTTCAAGACCGTCCGGATCGATATTGCCGGTATCGGGTTCCACATCGACGAACACAGGTTCTGCCCCGACCAGCTCCACGGCGTGGGCGGTTGCCACATGGGTCATTGCCGGGACGGCCACCTTGTGGCCGGGTCCGATCTGTGTCGCGAACAACATGAGATGAAGGCCGGCGGTACAGGACGAAACCGCCACAGCGTGATCCACTTGGGCGCGCTCTGCAAAAGCGGCTTCAAAAGCTCCGGTCACCTTCCCATGCACAAGCATGCCGCTTTTGAGGACGGCCCCGATCGCTTCATACTCCTGGTCATCCAGAAGCGGTTTTCCAAAAGGCAGGGAGGGAGGCAGCAGGGAGGGAGGCATATGACGTGTTCCGTTTTCGGCGGGCGATGGCTGAAACCGGCCTAGTGCATGAGACCTTTGTTGATGCATCCGCTTTCCAAACGTCGGCTGACGCCTCCGTTCGGGTCGATGCACGAGGACCATCGCCCCCCCGGGACCCGGCATAAGCGGAGCGTAACCGCTTGATCAGCATCATTTTGGTACAAGCGCGCACGTCCGATTCCGAGGCCGCCCCTCTGAGTGGCGGGGATCTTACCGTGCCCCTTTGGACCGGTCCATGGTTTTTCAGGCAGCCTGACGGGACGGACCGGGAGGTGACCGGCGCGCCTGCCTTACCGCCGCCGGCCGTCCATGTCTTCGTAAGCGGGGATATCCAGACCGCCGGCGCGCAGGCAGTGCAGGAAGAAGGCCTTCATGGTCATCCCCCGCGCCCGGGCTTCGGCCTCGAAGGCGGTCTTGATGGGAGCGGGGATGTTGTTGAAGGTCCAGTTCAGGCGCGGGGCGCGCTTCAGCTGCTCCTTGCGGGCCCGCGCCGGACTGGGCAGCCCCTCCGCCAGTTCCGCCAGCTTCGCGGCCAGCGCCGCATCGTCCAGGGATGGCGCCGGCACCGCACGGGCCGCCGGAGGCGGAGGCCCGGGATCGGGAGCGGCCCGGGCCTGGGGGGAAGCCTGGGCCGGCTCCGGGGGGGCGGCCGGAGCCGGAGGAGGAGCGGGGACCGGCTCGCCCAGGTCTATGCGCAGTTTTCCCATTTCTCACCCTTTCGGTAATAGTCCAGCAGGCCGGCGATCTGCAGTTCCGCCAGCACCTCGCGGAAGGCGGTGCGGGCCCCCCCGGCCGGCCCCTCGCCGGTCGAGAACATTTCCTTGAAACCGGTGCGGTGGCCGCACAGGCTCTTCAGCCGGGGAAGGCCGGCCTGGGCGAAGGAATCGAGCACGGCGGCGGTGACGTTGGTGGAGCGGTCGATATCCATCATCACCACGTGGGCCGGGACGTCGCGGCCCATGTTCATGCCCACGCTCTGGACGTGGCGGAAGGTCTTCAGGGCCCCCCGGGCATCGGTCTCCGAGGCCTTCGAGGGGATCAGCACCAGGCTGGACGCGGCGATGGCATAGACCGCCATGGCCGACTTGAAGCCCGCCGTATCCACCAGGATCACGTCGTAGGCCTCGCGGATCTGCTGCAGGGTGGGGGCCAGGCGGGTGTCGTCCTGCTCGCTGATGTAGTCCAGCGCCACCGCTCCCTTCTCCGCCCACTGGGCAAGGTTCTGCTGGGGGTCGGTATCGATCAGGGCCACCTTCGCCCCGTCGTCCACCAGGGCGGCGGCCAGGCAGGCCAGCAGGGTGGTCTTGCCCG
>JBJXHN010000016.1:0-17860 GCA_046233135.1 Rhodospirillaceae bacterium Z3-40
CCCCCGGTAGCCCCGCGCCAGGCCCGTGCCGCCGATGTACAGCTCGCCACGCACCCCCACCGGAACGGGGGACAGCGTCCCGTCCAGGATCCAGGCGCTCCGGTCCCCCACCGGCCGGCCGATGGGCGCACGCGCCCCGTCCGCCAGGGCTTCGGACTCCACCGGCCAGGACAGCGGCGCGATGACCGCCTCGGTCGGGCCATAGGCGTTGATCAGCCGGGCCTTCGGCAGGGCACGCCGGGCCGCCAGGGCATCGTCCGACGCCCAGGCCTCGCCGCCGACGATCGACATCTTGACCGCCAGATGGCGGCCCTCGCGTTCCAGCGCCGCGACCAGTTGGCGCTGATAGGCCATGGGCAGGCAAAGCGCTGTCACCCCTTGCCGCTCGATCAGGGCAATCATCGCCTCGGCGCTCAGGCCGTCGGCGTCCGGCAGCACCAAAGCGCCGCCGTTCAGCAGCGGCAGGATCCAGCATTCCTGGGCCACGTCGAAACCAGGGGAGACGAATTGCAGCAGCCGGTCGTCCGGACCCCAGCCGTAGACATCACTCGCCGCCGCGCTGTGCATGGCCAAGGCCCCATGGCTGACCGCCACCCCCTTGGGCTCGCCGGTGGACCCCGACGTGTAGACCAGATAGGCCAGATGCTCCGGACGGGGCAGCGGAAGGGGGGCGTCTCGATCCGGCAGGGGCGTCCTCGCCTCCGCCCCGTCAAGGCAATAGGTCTGCGCCCTATCCGATGGCAGGATGTCCCGCAGCACCGTCGTCGTCACCACCAGCGCCGCGCCGCTGTCGGCCAGCATCTGCCCCAGGCGGGCGGACGGCAGCGACACGTCCAGCGGCAGAAGCACGCCGCCGGCCTTCAGCACCGCCAGTTGCGCCGTCACCAGATCGGCGGAGCGCGGCAGCGCCAGACCCACGACGACCTCCGGCCCCACGCCCAGATCCCGCAGCCGGCGGGCCAGATCATCGGCCGCCGCAGCCAGCGCCCCGTGGCTGATCCGCGTATCCCCCGAAAGCACCGCCAGGGCGTCGGGCCGCTGCGCCGCTTGCGCCGCGATCGCGGGGACCACAGAGCTGCCGGCTGATACCGCCGGTCCCCGGCCCCAACCCGCCAGAACCGACCGTTCCGTGGGGTCGAGCAGGTCAAGCGCGCCGACGGGACGGGCCGGGTCCTCGACAAGAACCTGAAGCAGCCGGCACAGATGCCGGAGCACCCCTCCGGCGGCGGCGGGTCCCACCACGTCCGCGTCATACCCCAGGCTCAATTCCAGCTGCGTGGTACCACTGGCCACGAGGGTCAGCGGATAGTTGGTCGCGGACCGATGGGCGATGGTGCCGAAACGCAGCCCGGATCCCGTCTCGTCCAGCGCCTGCTGAACCGGGTAGTTCTCGAAGACGACGATGCTGTCGAACAGGGCCTGGCCGGGCAGACCGGCCCAGCGCTGGATGTCGGCCAACGCGGTGGCTTCGTGTTCGCGCAAGGCCGCGTTCAGCGTTTGCAGATCCCGCAGCCAGTCGCCCAGGGACATCGCCGGATCCCGCCTCACGACGACGGGCAGCGTGTTGATGAACAGTCCCAGCATCTCCTCGGCGCCGGAAAGGTCCGACGGACGCCCCGCCACCGTCGCCCCGAAGCAGACCCGGTCGCGGCCGGTCGAGCGGGCGAGAAGCAAAGCCCAGGCCCCCTGCACCAGCGTGTTCAGCGTGATCCGCTCCGACCGCGCGAACGCTTGCAGCCGGGCCATCGTCCCGCTGTCCACATCCCGGGAGACGACCCGATGCCCGGCCTCGCCGTGCCGTTCCGGCGCCAGCACCTCGGCCAGCCGCGTCGGCGCATCGAAATCGGCCAGCCGGTCCCGCCAGAAGGTTTCAGAGGCATCGCGGTCCCGTTCGGTCAGCCAGGCGATGTAGTCGCGGTACTGGCGGATGACAGGGGCGGGGCTCTGACCGTGATAGACCCGCATCACCTCGGCGATCAGCCGGGAAGAACTCCAGCCATCTAGCAGCAGATGGTGGTTCGTCCAGATCAGCCGCCAGGACACGGCCTCTCCGTCTCCCTCCCCCAGCTTCAGCAGGCAAAGCCTTTGCAGCGGCGCCTGGCCCAGATCGAAGCCGCGACGGCGTTCCTCGGCGGCCACCATGTCGGGATCACCGCTGTCGATGATCCGGATCGGAACCGGCGCCCGACGCTGCACCACCTGCAAGGGCTCGCCGGGCAGGCCCTGCCAGAGGAACGCGCTGCGCAGGATGGCCTGCAGGTCGCTCACCGTCCGCCAGGCGCAGGCCAGCCGCTCCGGATCCAATCCGTCGATGGTCATCGCCACCTGATTGATGTAGAGCCCTTCGACATCGTCCAGGGCATGCATGAGCAGGCCCTGTTGCATGGGGGCAAGCGGATAGATGTCTTCCACCGCACCCGCTGCGGGACCAAGCCCCAGCCCCAGACCATCGAGATCCGCCTGGGTCAGGCCCGCCAGCGGCACGTCGGACGGGGTCAGCCCCGCAGCCCCACCGGTACAGTGTGCCACGAGATCCTTCAGCGCCCGCTCATAGGCCGCCACCAATCGGGCGGCCGCCTCCGCCGGAACGCGCCGTCCGGCGTAGCTCCAGGTCAGCGTCAAGCGTCCGGACCACACCCGGCCGTCAACGACCAGCCAGTTGGCGAGCGGCGTCTCGGGGGCTCGCTCCGGCCCTCTGGCCTCGGAGGCTTCGCTCAGCAGCGCCCCGTCCGCCGATCCGGTGTCGAACTGCCCCAGATAGTTGAAGGTGATCCGGGGCGGCCGCACCTCGGCCAGCGCACGGCGCTGTTCATCCGTGCCCAGGCGCCGCAGCAGCCCGTATCCCAGCCCCCGGCGCGGCACCGCCCGCAGTTGCTCCTTCACCCCACGGATCAGATCCGGCCAGTCCGCCCCGGAGCCGCCCAGACGCACCGGGAAGGTGGTGGTGAACCAGCCCACCGTCCGCGACAGATCGACGCCCTCGAAGACGTCCTCGCGGCCGTGGCCCTCCAACTCGACAAGCAGGCCGTCCTGGCCGTTCCACTCGGCCACCGCGCGGACCAGCGCGGCCAGCAGCAGGTCGTTGATCTGCGTCCGATAGGCCGCCGGTGCTTCCCGCAACAAGGCCGCCGTGGTGTCCGCGTCGATCTCCAGCCGCAGGTCCCCCGCATCGGCCCGCAAGTCCGCCCCCGGGCCGGCGGTCACCCCCGCCAGGTCCCGGTCGCCGGTCTGCGCCAGCCAATAGGCCATCTCGGCCGCGGTCTCCGGGCTCCCGGCCTCGGTCGCCAGTCGCGCGCCCCAGGACTGGAAGGACGTGGATTTCGCCGGCAGGACCAGCGCCTCCCCCCGCGCTGCCTGAGCAAGCAGGGTTTCCAGATCCTCCCGCAGCACCCGCCAGGATACCCCGTCCACCACCAGATGGTGGATCGCCAGAAGCAGCCGCTGCTCCCCGCCGGCCAGATCAATCCCCACGGCGCGCATCAAGCGCCCCTCGGCGATGGTCAGCGAGCGCTGGGCGTCCGCACAAATCCCAGTCAGCGCATCGGCGTCCTCGGCCGCTCGGCGCCAGAGGATTCCGTTCACAGCCGGCCCGTGATCGGCCGTCCAGGTACCGTCCTGCCGCCGGTGGAAGCGCAACCGCAAGGCATCGTGATGGGCGACGAGCGCCGCCAGGACCCGCTCCACCTCATCCCAGTCGAGGGACCGGCATGGCGTCAGCAGCATCGATTGGTTCCAGTGATCGCGGCCCGCGTCCACCGTCTCGAAGAAGCGAGCCTGGATCGGCAGCAGACGCATGGCCCCCCCGACGATGCCACCGTTGTCCGGCGACCCCGGGGGGGCTTCGGCCTGCGGCGGCGGGGTGACGACGGCGGCAAGCCCGGCGATGGTCTGCCGGTCGAAGATCTGCTTGGGCATGAGGCGCAGGCCCCGGCGGCGCAGCCGGCCGATGACCTGGAGGCTGAGGATCGAATCCCCGCCCAGTTCGAAGAAGTTGTCGTTCCGCCCCACAGCCGTCCGGCCGAGAACCGAACACCAGACGTCGGCGATGGTTTCCTCGATCTCGCCGCGCGGGGCTTCGGACCCGCTTTCCGAGGGCACCGCCGACGGCGGCGCGGGCAAGGCGGCCCGGTCCAGCTTGCCACTGGCCGTAAGCGGCAGACGGTCGACGACCACCAGGCAGGCCGGAACCATCGGCTCGGGCAGAGACCGGCTCACCACGGCCTTCACGGCGTCCGGATCCAGGGTCGCGCCCGTTCGCGGCACGACATAGCCGACCAGCCGCAGACGCTGGTCCTCGGGCGACAGGGGCAAAGCCACCACGGCGGCTTCCCCTACCCCATCGACCTGCCTCAGGGCAGCGGCCACCTCTCCGGGTTCGATGCGATGGCCACGCAGGCTGATTTGTTCGTCGGCCCGCCCCATCAGACGGATACGCCCCTGGCGGTCGCGGTAGGCCAGATCCCCGGTGCGGTACAGCCGCGTTCCCGGTACGCCGAACGGATCGGGGACGAAGCGTTCCGCCGTCAGGCCCGGCCGGCCGCGATAGCCGCGCGCCAGTCCGGCCCCGCCCAGATAGAGTTCCCCGACCACACCGACCGGGACCCTCGCCAGACGGGCATCCAGCACCTCGGCAGAGATATTGGCCAGCGGCCGGCCCACGGGAACCGGCATCAGATCGCCCATCAGCGAGTGCACCAGCACGCCGACGGTGGTTTCACTGGGGCCATAGTGATTGACGATGCGCAGATCCGGCGCCAGGGCGCGCACCGCGGCGACCAGCCCCGCCTCGCAGGTCTCGCCCCCCAGGATCAAGGTGCGGGTCGGCAGCACCGCCCCGTCTTCCACCGCACCAAGAAGCGCCCGCAGATGACTGGGCGCGATCTTGAGCACCTGAATGGCCTGTTCCCGCATCAAGGCCGCAAAAGCGGTGGGCTCGGCCAGGCACTCGGGCGGGACAAGGTGCAGGGTTCCGCCGCCGGCCAGCGCACCGAACAGAACCGTATGACCCAGATCGACGGCAACCCCGGAAACCATCGCCATGCTTGCGCGATCGGGCAACGAAAGGCGCCCAAGCAAAGCCTGGGTATAGTTCGCGAGCGCCCCGTGGCTGATCATCACCGCCTTGGGCGTACCGGTCGATCCGGACGTGTGAATGATGTAGGCGATGCTCTGCGGATGAGGTGCGGGACGGTCGCCCCGGGGCGTGTCTCCTTCCCCGTCGCGGCTCGTCCCGGCAGCAATGACCGTCCGTCCGCCGGCCCGGGCAGCGCTCTGCGGCGCGATCAGCACGCGCGCGCCCGCCGCGTCCAGCAACGCCGCGATCCGGGTTTCCGGCCAGGACGGATCAAGCGGCATGGCCGCCCCGCCCGCCTTCATCACACCAAGCAACGCCGCGACAAAAGCAGACGAGCGCTCGTAACAGATCGCTACCGGATCCTCGCGTCCCACGCCAAGCGCGGCAAGCTGCCACGCCAGACGATCCGACCAGCGGTCCAGGGCGCCGTAGGAGACGACGTCGTCCCCGCAACACAGCGCCGGAGCATCCGGCCGCTCGGCAACCCGGGTCCGGAAAAGCGTCAGGATATCCCCTGCCGGGAACTCCTGGCGCGGCCGTTCCACGGTCTGCCGGCAGGGCGTCGCGATCTCCAGATCGCCCAGGGCGCACGTCTCGTCGGCGACCACCGCTTCGGCGAAGGCCACGAACTGGGCGGCCAGCCCATGCACACTCTCTGCCTCGAACAGGTCCGTGGCGTAGGTGAAGGTGGCCTTCATCCCGTCCGGCGCATCGATGACATCCAGGGCCAGGTCGAAATGCGCCGCCACGGCGTCGACAAGCTCCACCGTCATGCTCAGACCGTCGCCCAGATCCTGCCGGACCGGCGCCACCAGATAGTTGAGCTTGACCTGGAACAACGGGTTGCAGGCCAGATCACGCGGCACGCCAAGCGCATCGACCAGACGCTCGAATGGCAGATCCTGGTTGGCGAGCGCATCGACAACCGCCCCCTTGACCTCCGCCAGCAGGTCGCCGAAACCGCGCGTCTCGTCCACCGCTCCGCGCAGCACCAGGGTGTTGACGAAAAAGCCCACCAGCCCTTCCGTCTGCCGGCCCCGGCGCCCGGCCACGGGGATGCCGATCCGGGCGTCTCCGCCACCGAACCGGGCCAGCAAGACCTCGAACAGCGCCAGAAGGACCATGAAGACCGTGACCTGATGACGGGCCGCCAGGGCATGCAGTCCACGGGCAAGCGACGGAGTGATGGGCACGCTCAGGCTGGCCCCGCGATGGCTCTGCACGGCTGGACGGGGCCGGTCGCCCAACAGCGGTGGCGGCGGAGCCTCGCCGTCCAGACGGGCACGCCAATAGGCCAGTTGCCGCTCCGCCTCGCCCGCAGCGAGCCAGTCGCGCTGCCAGGCGGCGAAGTCGGCGTATTGGATTTCCAGCGGCGCCGGCGGCGCGTCCCCGAACCGGGCATGCCGGTAGAAGGCCGCAAGGTCTTCCAGCATCACCCCCATGGACAGGCCATCCAGGGCGATGTGATGCACCCCCACCAGGAGCTGATGCGTCTCCCGCCCATCGGTCACCAGCCGGGCGCGCCAGGGGGGCGCCCGCTCCAGGTCGAAGGGGCTGCGCAGGTCGTCGAGAGCGACGGCACCAGCCCCCTCTTCGACATGTCCGGCCCGCACGGTCTCGACGGTGAAGGGCAAGGGCGCCTGATCCAGAATCCGCTGCACCCCCGTGCCGTCCCGGTCCTCGTAGACCGTGCGCAGGGGCTCGTGACGCGCCATGAGGGCGGCCAGTGCCTGCTCCAGAACAACGATGTCGAGCGGGCCGTTCAAACGGAAGCGGCAGGCGAGATTATAGGCCGTGCTCGCGGGATCCAGGCGCCAGATGAACCACAGGCGCTCCTGAGCATGGGACAGGGCCAGCGCACCATCCCGGGGGATTCGGGCGATCGGTTCCGGCGCCGACGCCGTCCCCTTCCCGTCCGGCGCCATGGACGCCAGGTGCGCGGCCAGCGCCCCGAGGCTTCTATGGGCGAAGAGCGTGGAGACATCGACGGACCGACCGCCGAACGCTGGCAAGGCCGCAGCCGCTTCGAGCGCCGAGACGGAATCGCCGCCAAGCGCGAAGAAATCATCCTCGGGATCGTTCGGCGCCGTTCCCAGCACCCGGGTCCAAACCTCGGCGAGCGCCTGCTCGGCCGGGCTCATCAGGGCTTTCTCGGCCGTGTTTGCGCCCTCGTCGGTGAGATTCACATTTCCCATGGGATCAACGCGCTCCTATCGCTCTCAATCGAGGCTCCGGGCCTCGGCCATGGCCACCACCACCTCGCGCGGCCCCTCGAAAGGCGCCCGGCCATGGGCCGCGAGCATGTTGTCCAGCATCATGACGTCGCCTTCGCGCCAGTCGAACACCACCTCATGGGTCCTCAACACGTCTCGCACGACGGCGAGCACCTCGTCCTCGATGACCCCGCCGTCGCCGTAGTAGACGTTTCGCGGCAGATCGGCCTCGTCGACCACTTCCAGCAAAACCTCGCGCACTTCGGGTTCCAGGGCGGACACGTGGAACAGATGCGCCTGGTTGAACCACACGGCCTCGTCCGTCACCGGATGGCGGGCCACCGCCGGACAGGGCTGAAGGGTGCGCAACCCGTCATCGGGCTTCCATTCCCAGGTGATCCGATGGGCACGGCAGTAGGCCTCCACATCCGCGCGCGATTCGCTGCCGAAGGCCCGGGACCAGCTCAGATCCAGGCCACTGCCGAAATTGCGCTGATAGAGCAGACCTCGGTCGGCGAAGCGCTGGCGGATATCCTCGGGAATGGCGTCATGGATAGCGCGGCTGTCGGCGATCGGCGTCTGCCCGCCGACGCGGGCGGCGGTCAGACAGCAGAACCAGAGCTTCATCGGCCAGGCGCGGGTATAGGCCTGCTCGTTATGAAGAGAGATGGTCTGATGCGCCGGATATTCGGTCGAACTGTAGACCCCCGCCACCCGTGCGCTGCGTGGGGTGGAGCCATAGTCGTAGTCCGCCAGGGAATAGCCGAATCCGGTGACGAATGACCGGAAGCCCTCGGCCCCACCCGGATCGAATCCCCGGAACAGCAGCGCGCCGCTGCGATGCAGGTGACGGGCAGCAAGCTCCCGGGCCTGCTCCAGGATATCGGCGAGCGGCCGCCCCTCGGCCGCATCGACCTCGACAACCAGCGGCAGGCCGCGCCCGGCACCGGACCGGCACTCCGATAGCTCATGCGCCTCCAGGCGCACATCGTTTCCAAGCATCACCCTCTCTCCGTTGATTATCCCGCCAGCCCCGCGCGCGCCGGCCGAGTACCGGCGTCAAACACCGTGGAGAGACAGGCCCCCACATGGGCCAGCACCTCCTCCTGCCGGGTCTGGAGATAGAAATGGCCGCCCTCGAAAAGCCGGAAGCTCCCGCCGGCTGCGCCTTCCTGCGCCCAGGCTTCCAGCCCGTCGCGCGCCACGTCGTCTTCCGTCCCGCCGAGGACGTGGATCGGGCAGGTCAGCTGCGGCCGCTCGCGGTATCGGTAGTTGCCGCATAGCAGGTAGTCCGCGCGCAGCACCGGCAGCACCATGGCCATCAACTCGGGCGCGGCGAGAACCTCTTCCGACGTCCCTTGCAGCCGCTGCAAGTCCGCCATCAACGCCGCGTCGTCGAACGGTTCCGCAAGGTTGCTGTCATCGCGGACAGCAGGAGCCTCGGTTCCCGAAGCGAAAATCGCGAGAGGCGCAGGAACGCCCCTCTCGGACAGGGCGTGAACCAGCTCGAACGCCAGCACCGCCCCCAGACTGTGTCCGAAAAACGCATAGGGTCCTTCGGCGGCCTCGGGCACCAGTTCGCCGGCCAGGTCCGCCACCAAAACGTGGGGATCATGACGAAGCGGCTCCGCCAGCCGCGCGCCCCGGCCAGGCAACTCGACCGGCCGGACCGTGACCCACGGCGGCAAGCTCCGGCGCCAACGGGCATAGAGCGTCGCACTCGCCCCCGAATGCGGCAGGCAGAAAAGACGCAAGGAAGCCTGCCCCATCACCTCAGGACTCCACGGCCGCTTCAGGGCCAGCCTGGGCATCTGCCTCCATCAGGCGCCGCAGACTGAGCGGCCGCATGTCCGTCCAGACGGTTTCGATATAGGCCAGGCACTCATCCTTCGGGCCGCTCTTGCCGACGGTGCGCCAGCCGTCCGGAATACCCCGATATGTTGGCCATATGGAGTACTGCTCCTCATGGTTGACAACCACATGAAAAATCTCCCCCTCACGATCAAAAGCCATGACGACTCTCCACCAGTTTCAGAACGATCCGTTATGCATGAGAGAACTAGGTTTTATCTTTAGTGATCGCAAGATAAATTTGTTGTAATCTATGAACCCATCGATAAGTTGTATTTTTTTATTGAAATCCAAAAAAAAGTAGCGATATTTTCTTTGCAACACCGCGTCGGGAAGGGTCCTCGGGGGATCGTCTCGGCCCGCTCTTGAGAGTGATTCTCACTTTCATATCGCTCTGTCAAGGCGTTTCACCATCACAGGACTCAGGGGAGCTAACATGCTGCTATATATCTTTTTTATTAAATACACCCCTTAGGGGGCCGCATAGGTATGGGAAGAAAAGGACTCGCGATACATTCAAAAGAACATATTCCAGCAGGCTTTTTTGGCAAACTGAGGTAGTTTTTTACGCCTTTCAGCACCCTAAAAAACCCGAAACGGCTCTTTTAATACATCTTTCAAAAACCGTGTAACTGCGCAATCGAACCAAATGTAGGATGGAAAATGGGTACACAAAATCCAATGACCGAGAATGGGACGTTCCGTTCCTTCCTCGCCGGTGAAAGCGCGCGCACCGAGACGACGGTCCTGCCGGGTACCGGACAGGATGTGCGGCTGGACATCACCGGGCGTGATGGCTTCCCGGTACGCATCACACTCTCCCCCTCGTCCGGCCGGCTGACGCTGGATCAATCGGCCGGGGACGACGAAACGACGCGCCGGGCGCTGTTCGCCGCCCTGGAAGCAGCCATCGCCTGGTATCCCCGGGTGGCATCCTGGCGACTTGATTTAGACGCCACACCCGGGCTCGCCGAACCATGGCTGGCCGAGGGTATGGCCGTCGCCGAGGACGGAGTCGCGACGGTCCTGCCCGAACTTTTCATGCAGCAGCGGCGCGGATGGCTCGCCCACCCCGACCGGCTGCCCTATCCCCAGCATCACGTCGTGACCGCCGGCCGCTACCACCCACGCCGGCCGCCGAAGCCCCATGGCATCGTCTATGCGCGCCATATCCCCTGGCTGGCGCAAACGCTGACCTTCCGCGCCGCCACGATGGACGATGTCGGCTCCCTGCATGCCTGGATGAATGATCCCCACGTGGATGCCTTCTGGCAGGAAGCGGGCGACCGCGCCAAACACGAGCGCTACCTCTCCGCGCTGCTTGCCGACCCCCACATGCTGCCGCTGATCTCCTCTCTCGACGGCACGGACTTCGGCTATTTCGAGATCTACTGGGCCAAGGAAAGCCGGCTGGCTCCCTTCTACGATGCCCGGGACCATGACCGGGGCTGGCATGCCCTGATCGGCGAGCCCGCCTTTCGGGGACGCCGGTTCATCACGGCGTGGATGCCGTCGATGATGCACTACCTCTTCCTGGACGACAGCCGTACCCAGCGCGTCGTCGGCGAGCCGGTGGTGACCCACCATCAGCAGCTGCGCAACCTGGAGCGTACGGGCTTCGCGCGGCTCAAAAGCTTCGACTTCCCCCACAAGCGGGCGGCGCTTGTCATGCTTGAACGAGAACGATTTTTCGGCGACCGGCTCTGGTCGCCGGAGCAGCAGCCGTCCACGCAGACGCCGCACAGCGACTCGAAAGCCGGCACTGCCGATCCGCAGCGGGAACGAGAGCTTGCCTCATGACCCCGCCGCACCCTCTCCCCCGTCTCTCACCCCCCCTATCCGCTAAATCCGAGGTGCTACTATGATTGAAGACAACAGGGTGCTCGACCTGCTCGGCGTCGGTTTCGGACCATCGAACATTGCGCTGGCCATCGCCTTGGAAAGGACCGATACGCGCAACGCCCTCCCCCTGGATTACGCCTTCATCGAACGGCAATCCGACTTCGTCTGGCATGCCGGCATGCTGCTGCCCGACAGCACCATGCAGATCTCCTTCCTCAAGGACCTCGTCACCCTGAAG
Organism: Rhodospirillaceae bacterium Z3-40; assembly: GCA_046233135.1. Classification (GTDB taxonomy): domain Bacteria; phylum Pseudomonadota; class Alphaproteobacteria; order Rhodospirillales; family Rhodospirillaceae; genus JBJXHN01. The sequence continues at coordinate 11,219 of JBJXHN010000016.1, forward strand.
GACCCGACGAGTCCCTATACCTTCGTGAACTATCTCCATGCCCGGGGCCGCCTGGAGAATTTCCTCAATCTCAAGACCTTCTGCCCCAGCCGGTTCGAATTCAACGACTACCTCTGCTGGGTGGCCTCCCATTTCTCGCACCTTTGCAGCTATGGCGAAGACGTCACCGCCGTTGAACCGCGCATCACCAATGGCGTGGTCGGTGAACTGGTGGTGCACTCGCGCACCGGGGACGGTCGCGAGAAAAGCCGGCGGACCCGCAATCTCATGCTCGCGGTCGGCGGCATTCCCCATTATCCCGAAGGGCTGGCCGCGCTCCGCGACCATCCGCGCCTGCTGCATACGGCGCACTATATGGAGGGCCTCGCCGCCCTGGCGCTGGATCACCAGAGCGAACCGCGCATCGCGGTGGTCGGCGGCGGGCAAAGCGCTGCGGAAATCGCCGCCGACCTGCACGCCCGGCTGCCCCGGGCAACAATCGAGGTCATTTTCCCCGGTCAGGCCTTCAAGCCTTCCGACGATACGCCCTTCGTCAACGAGATCTTCGATCCCGCCTTCACCGACTTCTTCTACGATCAGGACGAGGCCTCACGGTCGTCGCTGATCGACGAGCTTCGAAACACCAACTACGCCGTGGTTGACCCCGACCTTATCGAAAGCCTCTATGCCCTGATGTATCGCGAAAAGGTGGAGGGGCGCCAACGGATGCTCTTGCGTCCGCGCAGCCGTGCGGTCACCGGCACCGACGAAGGCGAGCGTTTGGCCCTGCTCATCCAGGACCGGTTGAGTGGCGCGGAACGCCAGTGGTCCTATGATGCCGTCGTTCTGGCGACGGGGTATACCCGGCCGATCAACCACCCCCTGCTGGCGGACCTGGCGCCCTATATCGAACAGTTCGCCGTGGATCGGGAATACCGCCTTGAAACCCGGCCCGATTTCCTTCCCCGCATTTGGCTGCAGGGTCTGTCCGAGCCCTCCCACGGCCTCAGCGATACCTTGTTGTCAGTCCTGCCGATCCGTGCGCACGAACTCGCCAATTCGCTTCGGGAAGCCGTCATGGAAGACCACAAGACGAACAGACCTGCGGTAACCGCGACAGTTTAACCGGCTGCCCTTGGACAGGTGGGAGCCCCTGGCAGACCAACTCGATCGGTTTGTCAGGCCCCCACCTGCACCGTAATGAACTGCCCAGGAATTGAAGGACGAGGCTGTCCTCTGTGCCTTCAACAGCAGTGACCTCTGGACCGAGACCATGGGTGGACTCCTCTGGCTCACCGAAACCGCCAAAAAAACATACTGTGATTTTTCACGACCCCCGTATTGCGCCCTAATCTACTGTTATCATTTACCCTTCCGGAAGCGGATCAACACAACCATGACCAATCCTGGTTGACATCTCCAGAGGGGCGTGTCTTGTTTTCAGCGTCAATGGTTTCCACGCGCCAAGCGTAGGGAATTAAAAGGGAACACGGTGAGGCGTACCCATCAGGGGCCTAATCCGTGGCTGCCCCCGCAACTGTAAGCGGAGAGTCCGCGCCATCAGGCCACTGGGATCCGTCCCGGGAAGGCGGCGCAAGGACAGCGACCCGCGAGCCAGGAGACCTGCCGTTGATGTGTCGCGGGAAGTTTTCCCGTGGCTCTTTCGACCGGACGCCGGGGAACGCGTCTGGCGTTCGGAACGTGGTGGGGCTAGTCCATCGCAGCATATTCTCGACGCCATACACCCCGTCCGTCCTTTCATGAATTCCACCGGATTCAAGAAAGAGACATGGACATGTTTAAATCCACCCTTCTCGGCGCCCTGGGCGCCTTCATTTTCGCCGTTTCCGCCGCGCAAGCGCATTTCCAGCTGGTCTATACTCCGGAAGTCAACGTCCGCGGTGCAGCCGAACTGCCGGTCAAGCTGATCTTTTGGCATCCGTTCGAGAACGGCCACGCCATGGATATGGGGCAGCCCCAGGAGTTCTATGCCGTGCATCGCGGCGAGAAGATCGACCTGTCGGGCAGCCTGAAGCCCATCACCTTCGCCGGACCCGAGAACGAGGCCGCCGCCTATGAAGCAGTGCTGCCGGTCAAGCGTTCCGGAGACTATGTGATGGTTGCCGTCCCCGCGCCCTATTACGAGGAAAGCGAGGACATCTATATCCAGCAGATCACCAAGTCCTATGTGAACAACAACGAGCTGCCGACGGACTGGAGCAAGCCCCAGGGGCTGGCCACCGAGATCGTGCCGCTGAACAAGCCGACCAATATCATCGCCGGGTCCACCTTCACCGGGCAGGTCCTGTCCGAAGGCAAGCCGGCCGCCGGCGCGGAGATCGAGATCGAGTACATGGCAGCCGAGCCGATGATGGACAAGAACGGGGCGGGAGGCCCCACCGCCGTGCCAATGCCGGGCGGGGCCGTCGTCGCCATCAGCGATGCGAACGGCATGTTCACCTTCGGGATCCCCAAGGCCGGGTTCTGGGGCTTCGCCGCCCTGGGGTCGGGGCCAGCCACGGAACACGAGGGCAAGGAACTCTCCCAGGATGCCGTGATGTGGGTCAGGGCCTACGACCTGACGCCCGCTTCCGAATAAGGACCTGTTGTCATGCACATTGTTGATGGTGCTCTTGCAACCGAAGTCGTCGCCACCGGGGGACTCCTGGCGGCGGGGGGCATCGCCCTGGGTCTGCGGGAGCTGACCCTGGAAAAAATTCCGGCAGCGGGGGTTCTCTCCGCCACTTTCTTCGTTGCCTCGCTGGTCAATGTGCCGGTCGGGCCGTCGAGCGTCCATCTGATCATGAACGGCCTTGCCGGTCTTGTTCTGGGGTGGGCGGCCTTCCCGGCGCTGTTCGTCGCCTTGCTTTTGCAGGCGGTGTTCTTCGGGTTCGGCGGGCTTTTGGTGCTGGGGGTGAACACTCTGAACATCGCGCTTCCAGCCGTCGCCATGTACTATATTTGCCGGACGGGAGCGGCCTGCGACAGTCCCCGCCTGGGGGCGCTGTGGGGGGCTCTGGCCGGTGCCGGCGCGATCGTTCTGACTTGCGTCATGGTCGCCTTGTCGCTGCTTGCCAGCGGCCAGGAGTTCCTGGCAGCGGCAAAGCTGGTCATGCTGGCCCATATCCCCGTCATGATCATCGAAGGCTTCATCTGTGCTGCGGCGGTTCTGCTGATCAAGCGGGTGAAGCCCGAGGTTTTCGGCGCCCTGATGCCAAGAGCGGCCTGAGGGAAGGAAGACGATGAAACAGATGTTCGCTTTGGTTCTGGCCCTCGCGCTGTGGGTGGCACCGGCCCAGGCCCATAAGGTCATCGCCGGTGTCTTCGCTTCCGGTGACGCTCTTGAGGGAGAACTGGGCTTTTCGAACGGGGATATGGCTGCCGATACGCTGGTCGAAGTCTTCGACGAGAACGGGACCAAACTCGGAGAAACGACGACGGACGGGGACGGCTTTTTCGTCTATATGCCCACGCAGGCCATTCCCCATGTCTTCAAGGCTGACCTCGGTGCCGGGCATGTGGCCGAGGTGGCGGTTCCGGTCGCCGATCTGCCCCGCTCTCTGCGGGAAGGCCCGTCTCCGCCGGCTGAAGCAACCGCTGGGATCAGCCCCGAGGAAACGCCTTCGCCGTCTTCGCCGCCTGCGACCCCGTCGGTGACCGACGAGGCGCTCAGGGACTTGGTGATCAATGCCGTGAAGGATCAGGTCCGCCCCCTGCGCCGGGAGATTTCGGCCTACAAGGAAAGCCAGGATCTGCAGTCCGTCCTGGGCGGGATCGGTTATATCGTTGGATTGACCGGTGTCGTGTTCTTCATGATGGCCCGCCGCAAGCTGGCAGCCGCCGGGAAATGAGCCATCTGATCGGCGATAACCCGGTCACGCATTCGGGGATGGGCAGGCTTGATCCCCGGGCGCGGGTGGTGGCAGCCCTTGTGTTTGCCCTGGTTATCGTATCGCTACAGGATATCGGCCCTTTGTGCATCGGGCTGTGTCTGGCCTTCGGGATGCTGGCAGCGACGCGGCTGCCGGTCGGCAAGACGCTGAAGCGCATGGTGATGATGGATACCTTCATCATCTTCATGATCGCCCTGCTGCCCTTCACCATCCCCGGCGAGACCGCCTTCACGGTCCTGGGGGTTCCGGCGTCCTGGGAGGGGATCGACAAGGCCATCCGCATCGGCCTGAAAGCCAATGCCGTGGTTCTGGCGCTGATGGCCCTGGTGGGATCGATGGATCCGACGACCCTCGGTCACGCTCTGTCGCGCTTGCGCCTGCCGGTCAACCTTGTTCACCTGCTGCTGTTCACGGTGCGCTACATCGATGTCATCCATCACGAATACGCCCACCTGCGCATCGCCATGAAATGCCGGGGGTTCCGGCCGGGCACCAATCGCCATACCTATCAGAGCTTCGGGTATCTGGTGGGGATGATGCTGGTCCGCTCCCTGGACCGGTCGGAGCGCATTTTGGCGGCGATGAAGTGCCGTGGCTTTACGGGGCGGCTGGTGTTGCTGGACGATATGACCATGCGCGCGCGCGATTATGTGTTCATGGCCGGTCTGGTTCTGGTTCTGGCCGGCCTGTGTATCCTGGAGATCACCCATGCCCTCGCTTATTGAGGTCAACGACGTCCACTTCGCCTATCCCGGCCGGCCGCCGGTCCTGAACGGGGCGGGCTTTACACTGGAGGCGGGGGAGCGGCTGGCCATCACGGGGCCGAACGGGGCGGGCAAGAGCACGCTTCTGCGGATCCTGGTGGGGTTGATCCCGCCACGGTCGGGAAGCGTGGTCGCCTTTGGGGCCGAGCGGCGGGAGGAAAAGGATTTCCATGAGGTGCGGCGCCGGGCCGGCTATGTCTTCCAGGATCCCGACGACCAGCTGTTTTGTCCGACGGTGGCGGAAGATGTGGCCTTCGGTCCGCTGAACCTCGGCAAGAGCCGGAAAGAGGCGCTGGAGATCGTCGACCGCGTGCTTGAGCGACTGCGGCTGAGCGCTTTCCGGGACCGGGTGACCTACAAGCTGTCCGGCGGGGAGAAGCGGCTGGTGTCGCTGGCGACCGTGCTGGCCATGGATCCCGACGTCCTGCTGCTTGACGAACCGACCAACGCCCTGGATGAACCCACCACGGACCGGCTGGTGGAAATCCTTCAGGAGCTACCTCAGGCGATGGTGATCATCTCCCACGATCCCCATTTCCGCCGCAAGGTGGTGACGCGGACCCTGAAGCTGGAGGGGGGTGTTCTGGTGACGCCCCAGCCGGCATGCCATCATGCGGCCGAGGACGCCGACACCCTCAAAAGCGCGGCGGCCTCCTGACGGGCTTGACCCTGGAAAAGCCACACTCTGGCCATCAATTTTTCTGAATATCCAATGATAACAGTGAATTACGATACAATACGGGTGTCTTAAAAATTTACAGGGTGTTTTTCGGGGATGCGGTTCGGGGATCACGGGAAAAGGCAGGTTCTCGCGGCCTTCGACGGGGGCGATATCACCTCGGAGGCGGGCGGCGTGCTGTTGCGGGAGACGGCGGAGCGGCTGGATCTGTTCCCGCGCATGGCGGCCTGTTTCGAGGACCGGCGCAAACAGGACCAAGTGATCCACAAGCTGCCCAACCTGCTGGCCCAAAGGGTGGTGGGGATCGCCCTGGGATACGAGGACATCACCGACCACGACAGCCTGCGCCATGATCCCCTGCTGAAATTGCTCGGCGAGCCGGACGCCAAGAGAAACGACCCGCCCAAAACCCTGGCCGGGAGTTCCACCCTCGGACGCGTGGAACGGAGCTTTCAGCAGAACAATCGCCGCTACCACAAGATCACCGCCCAGCCGAACCGGCTTCAGGATCTTTTTGTCGACCTGTTCACCGAAAGCCACGCCACCCCGCCCGAGCGGATCACCCTGGATATCGACGCCACCGACGTCGAAACCCACGGCCATCAGGTGGGTGGGTTCTTCCATGGTTATTATGAGCATCGGTGTTATCTGCCCCTTTAAATCTATTGCGGGCCGCACCTGCTGTTGGCCAAGCTCCGCCCCGGCAACGTGGACGGCGCCAAGGACACGAAGGCGGCGGTCAAACGGGTTGTCGGGAGGATCCGGAAGCAGTGGCCCAAAACCCGGATCCTGGTGCGCGGCGATTCCGGCTTCGCCCGGGAAAACCTGATGAGCTGGTGCGAGGCCAACGATGTGGATTACATCTTCGGGCTGCCACGCAACGATCACCTTCTCCGGAAAGCCCGAAAAGTCCGCTCGAGGGCCGCAGTCGATTTCATGGCGACGGGAGAAACCGCGCAGGTTTTCGGCCATTTCACCCACCGCACCCTGTCGAAAAGCTGGAAGCGGCTCCGCCATGTGATCGTCAAGGTGCTCCACAAGGCGGATCGGGAACAGCGCTGCCGCTTTCTCGTCACCTCGCTGGACTGGAATTCCCCGCGAGTAATCGACGCCATGCGGGAGGCTCGGCAAAAAGGCGAAGAGAAAGAGCCCCGGGACCGGATGCCCCGCGTCATTTATGACGCCATCTATTGCCCGCGTGGCGACATGGAAAACCGGATCAAGGAATGCCAGTTGGACCTGTTTGGCCGCCGGGCCTCTGGCCATGCCTTCAGCACCAATCAAACCCGGTTGATCCTGGCGGGCTTCGCCTATGTGCTGATGACGC
>JBJXHN010000017.1:0-6355 GCA_046233135.1 Rhodospirillaceae bacterium Z3-40
GATCAACTGGCGACGGCGACCGCCTCTGCCCCATCCAGCACCCGCGCGGCCCGGGCCACGGGATCGACGCGGTCCATGTCGGCAACCGTCCAGGCCAGCTCCAGCAACGATTGCGCCGCCGTGGCGCCCATGACCAGATCCGCCTGACCCCGGAACTTGCGCTCGATATTGCTGTTGGACAGCGGCCGCTCCCGCGATCCGATGGCACGCTCGACCACCTTGTGCAGGCGGCGCCCGTCGTCCAGGGTCACCGTCACATCCACCGAAGCCTCATGGCAGGCCGGATCGGAGGTGACGTGCACCTTGCGGCGCAGAGCGACGAGGTCGGGGTGGGTCACCGCTTCCTCGGTAAAGGCGGTGGGGGCGCCGTCCCCGCGCACCAGGGCGCAGGCGGCGGCGTGGAAGACGCTGAACTTGCCTTCCAGACCCGTCCGGGGTTCGGTCTTGCCGGTCAGTTCCAGCACCAGCGGATGGGCGATCACGTCGACGGAGGCAATGCGCGCCACATCGTCCCCCAGGTCCTCGCGCATCTGGATGCAGGCGTCGATGGTCGGATGGATGACGATGCCGCAGGCAAAGGGCTTGTAGGAGTTCAGCGCGGTTTCCCATTCCTGGCCGAGGGTATCGAGGATCTCGCCATAGTCCTGCTTGGTCGACATCACGTTGGCCAGGCCCCGGGGCGCTTCCAGCGCGCGGTCCGAGGAATCGAACCCGGCTTCGGCCAGGAAAGCGGCCATGGCACCGTTCTGGGCAGCGCGCCCCGGGTGAAAGCTCTTGCACATGGTGCCGAACATCTCGCGGAAGCCCGACGACTGGGTGGCGGCGATGCCCATCGCCCAGGACTGGCGCCTGGCGTCCAGACCCAGAAGCTTGCCCACGGCCGCAGCCGCCCCCAGCACGCCCGTGGTGCCGGTGATGTGCCAGCCGACATCGTAGTGGTCGGGGTAGAGCGCATTGCCGATGCGGCATTCCACTTCCATGCCGATGATCAGCGCGTCCAGGAAGGCCGGTCCGGACACAGGGCGGGATTCGGCAACAGCCAGCAGAGCCGAGGCCACCGGACCGGCGGGATGGATGATGGTCTTCAGGTGGGTGTCGTCATAGTCCAGCACATGGGACGAAATGCCGTTCACCAGCGCGGCATGCAGCACGTCCAGCCGCTCGTCCCGCCCCAGGATGGAGGCGACGGCGGGGCCGGAAAAGGGCCTGACCCCCTGGATCACCCGGTCGACGGTCTCGTGACGGGCGCCACCGACCGCGCAGCCGAGCCAGTTGACGAAGGTCCGCACCCCTTCCTCCCGCACCGCCTGGGGGATCGATGCCGAATCGCAGTCCGCGATCCACTCGCAAAGGGCCATCGTGACGTCCGCGCGCTGAGCCATTGTCTCCTCCTTGTTCTCCAACGTTTCCCGGAAACCCCCGGATCTTCCCCCCTAGAAAACCGGCGCAGACTGTTTTTTGTCAACAGTTTAATCCGCTGCCCTCGCCAAGCCCGCCTACATCAGCGAGAAAATCGTTGTTTTAAGCGAATCTTTTATGCCGACAGTTGACGATAATGGGGTGTTGCGATAGCCATAGCCTGCGCTTCCCCCTGGTGGATGCGCACCAAGCCAGGACTTTTTCGGGTCATTCGGCGGGACTCCCGGGACGCTTCGTGCAAACATCGGCCTGCAGTCCGCCCGCATCCCAGATTGTCGCCAATTGATCAACGGCCCGCCCCATGAACGTCGAAGACACCCCGTCCAATATCGAAATCCTGAAAAGCGAAAGCTTGACCACCGTGGTCCGCGCCGAGATCGAAAGCATGGTCATGCGCGGTGAATTGCGCATGGGCGACCGGGTGAACGAGGTCGCCCTGGCCGTCCGCTTCGGCGTCAGCCGGGGGCCGATCCGCGAGGCCTGCCGGGCGCTGGCCGAAAAGGGATTGTTGACGAACATCCGCAACCGCGGCGCCTTCGTCCGCGTCATCTCGCTGGACGAAGCCCGCAAGCTCTATGAAGTCCGGGCCGGGATCTTCGGCTACGCCGGCTATCTGGTGGCCAGCCGGCCCGTCCCCGGCACCCTGAAGCGCCTGCGGGAGCTGGCCGATTCCATGATCGCACTGGCCGAGAAGAACCGGACGGAGGAGTACTATCCTCTCAACCTGGCGTTCCACGACACCATCCTGGAAGCCACCGAAAACGACTATCTGATCAGCTTCTACAAGGACCTGGTGGCCAAGCTGCACCTGTTCCGCTCGCGCGGGCTGGTGCAGCCCGGATCGATCACCCAGTCGGCCAGGGAACACGATCAGATCGTCAAGGCCATCGCCACCGGCGAACCCACCCTGGCCTTCACCGCCGCCCATGATCACGTGACCTCCGGCCTGCGGCGGATGCTTTTCGCCATGGACGACTAGATCAAACCGCCTTAAATCTGCATCGATTTATGGCAGGCAATTTGATCTAAAAACATATAGTTAGGGCATCGAGTGGACCGGAAAACCGGTTCCCACTTTTCCGCTCGATGTTCTAGCCTTTCTCCCGGGCCTGATCGCGCGGTCCCAGCCTGCGCCACACGCTTCCCGCCAAGGAATTGACGGCAATCGCCCGGATGGCGTGAAAGGCCGCGACCAGGGCCGCGTTCTGGGACAGGGCCTTGGCCGTCAGCACCATTTCGGCCATGCCGCCGGTGGCGAAGCACAGCACCAGCGTGCCGAACGGCTCCTCGCTGACCGAGGCCATCAGGGCCGCGGCCAGCGCCATGATCACCCCGATGACCAGCAGCACCGCCATGCCCACCAGGGCCGCGCGGGGCACGGAGAGCAGCGCCTCCCGCTTGAACCGCGCGCCCAGGGCCATGCCCACCAGGACCTGGGCGGCCGCCTGTCCGGCAGGGGGAAGGCCGCCGACGGGCAAGCCGGTCATCGACAGCAGCGACACCGACACCATCGGCCCGACCAGCCATCCGGCGGCCAGCCCGGCCCGCTGCGCCGCCCATCCGCCCAGGGCGCCGACGCCCAGCAGCACGGCAATCCCCCAGGGCGATACCGGCCGGCTGTAGGCCACCAGCTCGAAGCTGCCCTGGGCATCCAGCAGCGCCAGGGCCAGGGGGATCAGGGTGACGATCAGGCCGACCCGCAGGGCATGGAGGATGGAAATGGTCATCCGATCCCCGCCGTGCCGCTCGGCAACGGCGGCCATTTCGAAGACGCCGCCCGGCAGCAGGGAAAAGAAGGCCGTGGCCAGATCGACCTTGCCCCAGCGGGCCATCAGCCGGGCGCAGGGGATGGCCAGCGCGATGCTCAGGGCCGTCGACCCCACCATCACCGGCGCCCATTGGACCATGGCTCCGGCAACGTCGGGGGTCACAGACAGGCCGACCCCGGCCCCGATCACCACCAGCCCGGCCTTGTTCAGGGCCTTGGGCACGGAGACGGATCGCCCCGTCATGGCCATCACCCCGGTGACCGAGGCCGCCCCCAGAACCCAGGCCAGCGGCATGCCCGCCAGCGACCACAGCCAGCCGCCCAGGGCGGCCAGCCCGTAAGGAACCAGAGCGCAAAACACCGCGCGCGCCCGCATCATGTCATGCCCCCATGTACAGGCCGCCACCCACGTGGATCACCTGGCCGGTGACATACCGTCCCGACTCTCCGGCCAGATACAGAACCGCCCGGGCGATGTCCTCCGGATAGCCCGGCAGGGGCGTCAGGGGGGCGCGGCCGCCCTTGAAATCGGGGCCGGCGGACCCGGCCGCCCGCTCCGTGTCGATCAGCGCCGGACTGATGGCATTGGCCGTGACCCCCAGGGGACCCAGCTCGACAGCCAGGGCACGGGTAAACCCTTCCAGCCCCGCCTTGGCCGCCATCACATGCGCCCGGTCGGCCGCCCCGATGCGCGCGCTGACACCGGAGATGTTGACGATCCGCCCCGCCCCGCTCGCACACAGGGCGTCCCGCGCGGCCTTGGCGGTCAGGAAGGCGGCGTCCAGGTTCACCGCCATCACCCGCCGCCAGTCCGCCAGGGACAGCTCGTGGAAAGGGGCATGGGGCCGGATGGCGGCGTTGTTGACCAGGATATCCAGCCGCCCCATGGCGGCGATGGCCTCGGTCACCAGCCGCCCCGGCCCGTCCGGATCGGTCAGGTCGGCGGCCAGGACATGGCCGCCACCGGCCTGGCGCGCCGTTTCCTCCAGGTCGCCGCCGGGGCGGGAGGCGGAGACGGTCACCACCGCGCCGGCCTCCGCCAGCGCCACGGCGATGGCCCGGCCGATGTTGCGGGCCGCCCCGGTGACCAGGGCCGTCCGCCCGGCCAGCGGCCTGTTGTGGATGAGGGTCGTCTCCTGTTCGGTCACACCACCCTCGCGCGTCATGCCCGGGCCTCCTTGCCGCGCCGCAGGGACGTCACCAGACGACCGAGGCGATGCTGGAACACGCTGCCGAGCGCCAGCACGAACAGCACCAGGGCGATGGGCCGGCCGAGGAAGCCGGTGGCGTCGCCATCGAAGATGATCATGGACTGGGCCAGGGAGTTTTCCACCAGCGACCCCAGCACCAGCCCCATGATGATCGGCGCGGCAGAGAAGCCCTGGCGGTTCAGCCAATAGCCGACAAGCCCGGCCACCAGCATGATGTAGATATCGACCACCGACTGGTTGACCCCATAGGCTCCGACCACGCACAGCCCCAGCACCACCGGCCACAGCAGGTTCTTCGGCACCATGGAGATGCGGGCGAACAGCCGCGCGCCATACAGGCCGACGCCGAGGAACAGCACGTTGGCCGCCAGCATGGCCGCGAAGATGCCGTACAGCAGGTCCGGCTGCTGCTCGAACAAATAGGGACCGGGGCGCAGCCCGTGGATCTGCAGCCCGCCCAGGATGATGGCGGTGGTGGCGGATCCGGGAATGCCCAGGGCCAGGGTCGGCACCATCGCCCCGCCGGTGGCGGCATTGTTGGCCGCTTCGGGGCCGGCAACGCCTTCGATCTCGCCCGTGCCGAACCTGTCTCCGTTGGGCGACCAGCGCTTGGCTTCATTGTAGCCCACCAGAGCGGCCATGGTGCTGCCCTCGGCCGGCAGAATGCCGATGAAGGTGCCGATGCCGCTGGACCGCAGGATGGTCTTCCAGCAGCGGCGGATATCCTCGCGGGACGGCAGGCGCAGGGCTTCCACGCCGATGCGGGTCAGGGTCCGGGCCGGAATGGCGGCCTGCTTCAGCAGCTCGACGATGGCGAACAGGCCGATCAGAACCGGGATGAAATGGATGCCCTCGTACAGCTCGGGAACGCCGAAGGTGAAACGCTCCACCCCGGTGGTCAGGTTGACGCCGACGGTGGCGATCAGCACGCCAAGGGCGCCGCCGATCAGGTTCTTCACCGAAGACTTGCCGCTGATCGAGGCCAGCATGGACAGACCGAAGACAGCCAGGGCGAAATACTCCGGCGGACCGAAGGCATAGGCCACATTGGCCAGCAGCGGAGCGGCCAGGATCAGCACGACCAGCGAAAAGATGCCGCCGACCACGCTGGCAAAGGCGGCCATGCCCAGGGCACGGCCGGCCTGGCCCTTCTGGGCCATGGGAAAACCGTCCAGAGCGGTGGCCGCCGCCGGCGGTGCGCCCGGCGCGTTGATCAGGATGGCGGTGATCGACCCGCCGAAGGTTCCGGCACAATAGAGGGCCGACAGCATGGCGATGGCCGGCACCGGCTCCAGATAGATGGTGAAGGGCAGCAGCAGGGCCACGGCCATGCTGGAGCTGAGGCCCGGCAGGGCGCCGACGAAGATGCCCACCAGCACGCCGACGACGATGACCGCCAGGCTGACGGGGTCCACGAGGACAGAGAATCCCTGGATGATCGCTTCCATTTTCCGGCTCCCGGGGTCAGTTCAGCAGGGACGCCAAGGGACCCTGCGGCAGGCGCAGTTGAAGCGCCACGGTGAAGATCAGATAGATCGCAATGGGTCCGGACAGGGCGTAGGCCAAAAGAAAGGGACGCAGCTTCTCCCCCCACAGCACGGGCAGGATCAGCGCGGCGAGAAACACGATGATCGACACCCCCAGACTCTGGATCAGGGCGCCGGCCAGGGCCAGCAGGGCCATGGTCGCCCAGACCGGCATGGGAATGGCCTGACGCTCCGGCTCCTTGTCCTTCCATCCGCCGATGATCATGGCCCCCGACAGCAGAACGATCAGGGCCAGCAGCAACCGGGGCATGACGTCGGCCTGCATGCCCTGGGCGAAGGCCGCCGGGACGGAGTCGAAGGTAAAGGTGATGGCGAACAGGATGATCGAGGCCACGATCAACAGCACGCCCGTGAACAGGTCGCGATGCGCGGACATGGCGGTATCCTCGGGACAGAGGGGAGATGGCCCC
>JBJXHN010000018.1:2500-5842 GCA_046233135.1 Rhodospirillaceae bacterium Z3-40
ATGGTCTTGGAACGGACTTCTGGTCGAGTTTTATTTCTTCGCATACGTTGAGGCGAGAAGCGCAACGGGTTTGATCGGCTTGTCCGGTCTGGCCCCTGCGCGCGGTCTCTCAAGTGTGAGAAGGGCATCTGGTGGATGCCTAGGCGTCAAGAGGCGATGAAGGACGTGGCACTCTGCGATAAGCCACGGGGAGCCGAGAGCAGGCTTTGATCCGTGGATTTCCGAATGGGGCAACCCACCCCTTTGGGGTATCCCAAGCTGAATTCATAGGCTTGGGAGGCGAACCCGGCGAACTGAAACATCTAAGTAGCCGGAGGAAAGGACATCAACCGAGACTCCGTTAGTAGTGGCGAGCGAACGCGGACTAGCCCAGTGATTTACGATCTCCAACCGGAACTGTCTGGAAAGGCAGGCCATAGCGGGTGATAGCCCCGTACGGGTTAAGCGGTCGTAAATCCTCGAGTAGGGCGGGACACGTGAAATCCTGTCTGAACATGGGGGGACCACCCTCCAAGGCTAAGTACTCCTTGACGACCGATAGTGAACCAGTACCGTGAGGGAAAGGTGAAAAGCACCCCGATGAGGGGAGTGAAACAGTTCCTGAAACCGGATGCCTACAAGCAGTCGGAGGGGTTTCGACCCTGACGGCGTACCTTTTGTATAATGGGTCAGCGACTTGATTTAACGAGCAAGCTTAAGCCGGTAGGCGTAGGCGCAGCGAAAGCGAGTCTGAACAGGGCGTTCAGTTCGTTGGATCAGACCCGAAACCTGGTGATCTAGCCATGGGCAGGTTGAAGGTGGAGTAACACCCACTGGAGGACCGAACCCACGTCTGTTGAAAAAGACGGGGATGACCTGTGGCTAGGGGTGAAAGGCCAATCAAACCAGGAAATAGCTGGTTCTCCGCGAAAGCTATTTAGGTAGCGCGTCGGATATTACCTACGGGGGTAGAGCACTGGATGGGCTAGGGGGCCGCGAGGCTTACCAAACCTAACCAAACTCCGAATACCGTAGAGTATCAGTCCGGCAGACAGTCTTAGGGTGCTAAGGTCCTAGGACAAAAGGGAAACAGCCCAGACCGCCAGCTAAGGTCCCCAAGTCATGGCTAAGTGGGAAAGGATGTGGGACGGCCAAAACAACCAGGAGGTTGGCTTAGAAGCAGCCATCCTTTAAAGAAAGCGTAACAGCTCACTGGTCTAATAGCTATCCTGCGCCGAAGATGTACCGGGGCTAAAGCCATGCACCGAAGCTGCGGGCTCGAGCAATCGAGCGGTAGCGGAGCGTTCCGTAGGCCTGCGAAGGTGTTCCGTAAGGAATGCTGGAGGTATCGGAAGCGAGAATGCTGACATGAGTAGCGACAAGGAGTGTGAGAAACACTCCCGCCGAAAGCCCAAGGGTTCCTGCGCAAGGCTAATCCGCGCAGGGTGAGCCGGCCCCTAAGCCGAGGGCGAAAGCCGTAGGTGATGGGAATCAGGTTAATAGTCCTGAGCTCGTGGGATGTGACGCCTTCCAGCCGTTGTTTCCTCTTATCGGATTGAGGGAGCCGCCAAGGAAGGCCAGGAAATAACCCCACATATGACCCGTACCCCAAACCGACACAGGTGGGCTGGTAGAGCATACCAAGGCGCTTGAGAGAACGGTGTTGAAGGAACTAGGCAAATTGCCCCCGTAACTTCGGGAGAAGGGGGCCCACCATGCGGGCAACCGTGTGGTGGGGGCACAGACCAGGGGGTGGCGACTGTTTACTAAAAACACAGGGCTCTGCGAAGTCGCAAGACGACGTATAGGGTCTGACGCCTGCCCGGTGCCGGAAGGTTAAGAGGAGGGGTTCACGCTCTGAATCGAAGCCCCGGTAAACGGCGGCCGTAACTATAACGGTCCTAAGGTAGCGAAATTCCTTGTCGGGTAAGTTCCGACCTGCACGAATGGCGTAACGACTTCCCCGCTGTCTCCAACACCGACTCAGCGAAATTGAACTCTCCGTGAAGATGCGGAGTTCCCACGGCCAGACGGAAAGACCCCGTGAACCTTTACTACAACTTCGCAGTGGCATTAGGCGATGGATGTGTAGGATAGGCGGGAGGCTTTGAAGCGCAGGCGCCAGCTTGCGTGGAGCCATCCTTGAAATACCGCCCTTCTGTCGCCTGATGTCTAACCGCGGCCCGTAATCCGGGTCCGGGACCCTGCGTGGTGGGTAGTTTGACTGGGGCGGTCGCCTCCCAAAGAGTAACGGAGGCGCGCGATGGTGGGCTCAGGCCGGTCGGAAATCGGCTGACGAGTGCAATGGCAAAAGCCCGCCTGACTGTGACACCGACGGGTGGAACAGAGACGAAAGTCGGTCATAGTGATCCGGTGGTCCCGCGTGGAAGGGCCATCGCTCAACGGATAAAAGGTACTCCGGGGATAACAGGCTGATACTGCCCAAGAGTCCACATCGACGGCAGTGTTTGGCACCTCGATGTCGGCTCATCACATCCTGGGGCTGGAGCAGGTCCCAAGGGTTCGGCTGTTCGCCGATTAAAGTGGTACGTGAGCTGGGTTTAGAACGTCGTGAGACAGTTCGGTCCCTATCTACCGTGGGTGTAGGATACTTGAGAGGAGCTGTCCCTAGTACGAGAGGACCGGGATGGACGTACCTCTGGTGTACCAGTTGTCACGCCAGTGGCACCGCTGGGTAGCTAAGTACGGACGGGATAACCGCTGAAAGCATCTAAGCGGGAAGCCCCCCTCAAAACCAGGTATCCCTATCAGGACCGTGGAAGACCACCACGTTGATAGGCCGGGTGTGGACGCGCAGCAATGTGTGAAGCTAACCGGTACTAATCGTCCGACAGGCTTGAAAGACCGCGCGCAGCGGCCAGCCCGGATGGCTGGATCACCAGACAGGTGATCGCTCCCATCCCGAGGCCCGCGCCTCGCCGATCGAGCAGCGTAAGCGAAGAAACAGATAAAGACCTCGACCCGACAAACTGACAGAGACCGAGAGACACGGATTTGCTGCGGTGGAAGCCCTTTCGATGGCCTGGTGGTCATTGCGGGCGTGCAACACCCGATCCCATCCCGAACTCGGCCGTGAAAGCGCCCAGCGCCAATGGTACTGCGTCCTAAGGCGTGGGAGAGTAGGTCGCCGCCAGGCCTTCGAAACGGCTTTCACCCCAGGATATCCACAGACGCTCCACACAGGTCTCCCCCGTTTGTCCCCAGGTAACCCTCATCAGACACGATGACACCCCAACAGCGCCGACGCCCACCAGATCCCTTTTATCGCGGGGTGGAGCAGCCCGGTAGCTCGTCAGGCTCATAACCTGAAGGCCGCAGGTTCAAATCCTGCCCCCGCAACCA
>JBJXHN010000019.1:0-5705 GCA_046233135.1 Rhodospirillaceae bacterium Z3-40
TGATCCAGCACCATCCGTACCGCCCGTTCGCGCACTTCAGGTGAAGACCTCGTCGAAGGTCCAGGTGTCTTGCTCATGGCTCCAGTCTCTCAAGATGGGGAGCCTCCGGCAATCCCGGGGCGGTTCACCTTCACCGGCACCTCCGGATCCGGAGGTGCCGGTGAAGGCTGGGACCCGTCAACTTCAAACGCAGATGAATTCTTCGTCGTCACGCATTTCGCTCCGCTCCAAACTCACTAAACGACACCGGGGTGGGTGTCGCAAGTACGTTGGCACAGAGGGGTGACGCTTACGGCAAAAAGGTTCAGAGTCCCATGCTGGCCCGGCGGCTCATATCGTCTTGGAAAACGCGTGCGAAGGTGTCGCGCTCCATCGCGCGCACCTGGTGGTCTTGCAAAGCCAGCAGGGAGCCGCCGTCGAAGCCAGCGTGACAGGCCACGAAGAAGCACCAGACGAGATAAACGTCGATTATTGACCATTCGCCGAGCCACCAGCCATTCCGCGAAATCCGGTCCGCGGCGTATCCGAAACTCGATGCCGCAAGTTCCCGGGCACGTTCGCGAACAGGGTCGACGTCACCCGTCGTGAAGCGAGCCGGATTGGCAAGCCCGCGAACGATCGGGTGCAGCGTGCCCGAACAGAAAGAAAGGCCGCGCTGGATTTCGGCGACGATCCGGGGCGTGTCGCGCGAGGGCAGAATTCCGGCCTCCGGACGCAGCGCGTCAATATAAGCCAGGATGGCTGGACTCTCGGTAATCACCTCCCCGTCCGCGACGAGGGTCGGCACTTTTCCCAGCGGCGAAATGCGAAGATAGGCCTCTGAGTACTGCTCATTTTTGGCCAAGTTGACGATGTTGAGTTCGTAATCCAACCCGGCCTCGGCGAGCGCCGTACGCGTGACCATCGAGCAGGCAGCGGGAAAATGATAGAGCTTCAGGGCTGGCGTTGGGGACATGTCGTTTCCAGTGCTTGTTGATGGCGATGAAAAACTGGTCCTGACAAAGAGTCAGAACGTGTCGAGATCATTGGCGAAAGTGATTGGGCCGTCATATTCGGGGGCGCCCCCGATATGGGTGAGAACAAGCGCGCCAACGCCCGCCTCGCTTGCGAGCCGTCCAGCTTCTTCGGCCACAAGATGTTCATTCTTGAAATGGCTGACCACCACCGCCGGCCCCCCTCATCAATACCGGGGCGCAGAGCCCGGATCTGGTCGGGCGTCCTGTCCGCATCGATGATCTCGCTGACCAGAAGGTCCACGCCTTGCGCAGGCGCCACAACCTTCTCGCTACGCACGTCAGACCAGCCTAGCGTCGTCAATGGGTTCGAATACCGGTCACGCAGATCGTCTGCGACAGCACCGGAGAGATCGCGCGCCGGATTGGAAAAGCCGACAATGCCCTTCAGCGGTTCGATCGGCTCAAGATCCAGAATGCCCGTCAGATTGCGGCTGGTCCGTGTACTGAACACTTCGTCGCTGACGACCACGCTCGGGATCACATTCCGCACCCGGTCAATATCGCCCCATCCGGCATCTTCAATGTCCTCGGATCCAAAGGCCGAAACGCTCGCCGGTACATCCTGCAAATTCTGTTCGCGCTTTTCCGCCGACACAGTGACGGCCCCAAGTGCCAGTTCGCCGCCGCCCTCGTCGCTAGAGCGTCCTGAGCATGGCTCAACGAACCGCTCAGAAGCAGGACAACCGTACAGGCCATCCGTTTGGTGG
Source organism: Rhodospirillaceae bacterium Z3-40 (assembly GCA_046233135.1). Classification (GTDB taxonomy): domain Bacteria; phylum Pseudomonadota; class Alphaproteobacteria; order Rhodospirillales; family Rhodospirillaceae; genus JBJXHN01. The sequence continues at coordinate 1,724 of JBJXHN010000019.1, forward strand.
ACTTCATGATTCCCCCCCCCCTTAAGCCAGCACTTTTGTGCTTGGAAGGGCATCATGCGCACAAACTGGTCTATTAGTCCATATTTATCTTCCCCTATCCTCGCGAACCTCCGGAGGTCAAAGGCCCGTCACAGCTCAAATTCCTATCGACCATGGACATGGCGCATTAAGGCTTGCTTTTCATTTTTTTGACTTTTAGTATTTTAGATTGCAGCGGCCGCAATAACAGAGCCGAGGCGCCAAGCACTTCGGAATGGGTCTTCGTCCGCTCCGAAACATGCAGAAAAAGGGAGGTATCGAAGATGACCAATTCGGGCTGGAGCACCACGCGGCGGAACCTTTTGCTTCAGGGGGCTGGCACCCTGGCCTTTGCGCTCTGCGCGAACAGCGTTCCCCTCAAGGCGTCCGTAAAACGACCGAACATTCTATTCATCATGGCCGACGATCTCGGCTATGCGGACATCTCCTGCTTTGGTCGGCGCGACTACTCCACACCCAATATCGACAGGCTGGCGGCCGATGGGGTGAAACTTGAACAGGCGTATTCCAATAGCCCGGTCTGCACGCCCACGCGCGTCGGATTGATCACCGGCGCCTACCACTACCGCCTTCCGATCGGCCTCGAAGAACCGTTGCAAACGCGCGATGTCGGCCTGCCACCAGAGGCACCCACGATGCCCGACCAGTTTCAACAGGCAGGCTATCGCACCTCTCTGATCGGCAAATGGCATATGGGGAAGCTGCCGGACTACAATCCGCTTCAGAGCGGTTATGACATCTTCTGGGGCTTTCGCGGCGGTGGAGTTGACTATTTCACCCATGACGAGCTTGGCGGCGTTCATGGCCTCTGGGATGGCGACACGCGGATTGACGAGGTTGGATATCTGACGGACCTGCTGGCCGACCGGGCGATTTCGGAAATCAAGCAAGCCGCCGCCGGATCCGCCCCGTTTTTCATGAGCCTGCATTTCAATGCGCCCCACTGGCCTTTCGAGGGACCCGAGGATGAGGCTGAAGCGGCCCGTCTGGATGCCCAGCCCGGACCTTATGCCCTTTACCATATCGATGGTGGCAGCCTGCGGGCCTATGCCAACATGGTCATGCGTCTGGATACCCAGATCGGACGCATCCTGGACACGCTCCGCACCCTCGGGCTGGAGGAAGATACAATTGTCGTGTTCACCAGCGACAATGGCGGCGAGCGCTTCTCCGACAATTGGCCCTTTATCGGCCGCAAGGGCGAGGTGCTCGAGGGCGGCATACGCGTTCCGGCCATCGTAAAATGGCCCGCTGGTATTGCACCCGGACAAGTGTCACAGGTGCCGAACATGTCGATGGACTGGCTACCCACGCTTGCAGCCATGACAGGCACTCCGATAGATCCCGACATGACCGTCGATGGCGTCGACATTTCCCCGGCCTTCATGACAGGCGGCAAGATTGCGGAACGTCCCCTCTTCTGGCGTTTCAAGGCCGCAAGCCAGAGCGCCTGCCGGCTTGGCGACTGGAAGTACCTTGAGATTGCCGGACACAGCTTCCTATTCAATCTCGCGGACGATCCAATGGAGCGCGCCAATCTGAAACGGCGCTATCCGGACATCTTCGAGGATCTGCGGCAGCGCTACGCGGCCTGGAACGAGACCATGCTGCCGCTCGATCCGGAATCGCAGACACATGTGCCGACGGGCGAGTATTTAGCCGACCGCTACACAGCCGGCATGGCGCACAAGGACTGACCGGCTCAAGAGCGACTCGACGAGTTCAATCAGGGGCGGTCGTGCAGCCCGCTCTGAAATCTGCTCGGCGGCAAAGACCAACAGTTCGGCTTCCGTCGCAATCTGGCCCTTCTTCACCGTGACGAAGACCGCAGGCAACTCGACCAGACGCGCATCCGGCATCCCGTCCGCCGCCACTTCCGATACGGCGGGATGCCGGGCCAAGGCCTCTCTGATTGACTTCGGATCGATATCGTGCCCGCCTCGGATGATCAGGTCTTTCGAGCGGCCCGCCAGCCACGGATACCCAAGGAAGCCAGGCTCACCCTTCACAGTTTCATGGATAAAGGGCGCGTCTCCCGCTCTGCGCATGCGCAACACGCCGTCGCTGGCATCACGTGCCGGACTCATTCCGAAATCCGAGAGAAATGTCTGCATGGCCCCCAGATCCGGAGCCGAGAATTTGACCATTTCAATGTCAATTGCGCGCGAGATTGGCGTGTTTGAGCCTCCAGTCTTCCGTGAGCCGGCACGTCCAATTACATTATTATTAGAGTATGCATCTAACTATTTGACATTCCTGTTTCTGATTTATCTATTTCAGGATTGTCTTGACCAATGCGTAGAAGTGTGCGATTCGCTGAATTCATGGAAGAAACGTCAAGAAAGTCGAAGGGGCCGATCGAAGGGCGCCCCAAGAAACGCCCTGACCCCCGGCGCAAGCGGTCGCGCGAAGCCATTCTGCGGGCGGGCAGGTCTCTTTTCAGTGAGCATCACCCAGGTGCCATCAGCACTGATGAAGTCATTCGAGTTGCCAATGTTGCCAAGCAGACCTTCTACAATCACTTCACGGATAAGGATGAGCTTGTTCGGGAAATCCTCATGCTTGCGCGCGCTCGCATCGATGCGGAAGTAATGCGTGAGAATGAGGGCCAGAAGGATCCTGCTCGCCGCGTTGCGACAGCCGTTTCGATTTATGCCGCTCAGGCGCTGCTCAATCCGGAAGACGGTGGCATACTCGCGCACCTACCGCTTTACGACATAACGCCGACTTCTACCTTGCATTCGCCTACGATCAATGATCTCAAGGCCGGGCTGACAGAGGGCAGACTGGCCTTCTTCTGCCTGGAGACCGGCCTCGCCGTTCTTCTTGGCGTTGCGCAAGCATTGATCGCCCGCATTATTTCTCTAGAGCACAAGTCGTTGGCGGTATCGACTTGCCAACAGTTCAACACGCTGCTGCTCCGCGGTTATGGGCTTTCACCTATCGAATCAGAGCTTATTGCGTCCGAGGCCGCCGAAAAGATTATGCGGCCCGCCGTCGACAGTACCTGACGCCTAGCAATTTGTAGAAGTATGGACTTTACCTGACGGTGGGCCCCTTCCGTGGCGGGTGTCCGATAGGGGCTGATTGTCCGACGTCATGGCGCTGGGATTATTCTCTCCTTCGCCAGGGGGATGGTGTCAATGAAGGTCTGTTCCGGGGTGCGCCCGAAACACCATCGGCCCTGGTGAGGCCGAACTTCATTGTACGCGCGCATCCAGGCGTCGAGATCGGCCTGAAGTTGCTCAACGGTCTCATAGATGCGTTTTCGGAAGGCCACCCGGTAGAACTCGTCGAGCACCGTTTTGTGGAAACGCTCGCAAATCCCGTTGGTTTGGGGGCTCCTGGCCTTTGTGCAGGTGTGGTCGATATCCTCCACGGCCAGGTAAAGCTCGTATTCATGGCGCTCGGGCGCCCCGCAATACTCGGTCCCCCGATCGGTCAGGACCCGGCTGATGGGCACCTCATGCTCGTCGAAAAACGGGATCACCCGGTCGTTCAGGATATCGGCTGCAGTGATCGGCGTCTTGCGATCATAGAGCTTGGCGAAGGCCACCTTGGAATAGGTGTCGATCACCGTCTGCCGGTAAACCCGGCCCACGCCCTTCAGGGTGCCCACGTAAAAGGTGTCCTGAGCGATGCAATACCCCGGGCATTCACTTTCGAATTCACCATGGGCTTCTTTGTCGGCCTTGGCCTTTTCCAGGGCCACCACATGGGCTTCAGTGAGCACGACGCCGGTCTCGGCAACCTTGGCTTCCAGGGCCTTCAGCCGCTTTTTCATGTTTTCCAGGTCATGGCGTTGCCAGACGCACCTGAACCGCCCCGGGATTGCCGGAGGCTCCCCATCTTGAGAGACTGGAGCCATGAGCAAGACACCTGGACCTTCGACGAGGTCTTCACCTGAAGTGCGCGAACGGGCGGTACGGATGGTGCTGGATCA
>JBJXHN010000001.1:0-1129967 GCA_046233135.1 Rhodospirillaceae bacterium Z3-40
CTGCGGGTGCGCACCCTGACCATCCCCGATCGCTATTTCGAACACGCGAGCCCGGCCAAGCAGCAGGCCGAAGCCGGCCTGGATGCGGACAGCATCGCCGCAAAAGCTCTGTCGGCGCTGGGGATGGATGCGTCGTCGTCCGTGGCGCGGGCTTAACATATGGCCAAGCAGCGGCTGGACCAGCTTCTGGTGGACCGGGGGCTGGTGGAAAGTCGCAGCAAGGCGCAGGCCCTGGTCATGGCCGGGGTGGTCTTCTCCGGCGAAACCCGCATGAGCAAGCCGGGCCAGCAGGTGACCCCGGATGTGGCCCTGGAGGTGCGCGGCCAGCCCCACCCCTGGGTCTCGCGCGGGGGCCTGAAGCTGGAAAAGGCGCTGACGGCCTTTGACCTGCCGGTGGCGGGGCGCACTGCGGTGGATGTGGGGGCCTCGACGGGCGGCTTCACCGATGTGCTGTTGCAGTCCGGTGCGGCCAAGGTCTATGCGGTGGACGTGGGCTACGGCCAGCTGGCCCACAAGCTGCGGGTGGACGAGCGGGTGGTGGTCCTGGAACGCACCAACGCCCGTCATCTGACGGCAGAGCTGATCCCCGACCCGGTGGACATGATCGTCTGCGACGCCAGTTTCATCGGCCTGCGCACGGTGTTGCCGGCGGCCCTGGCCCTGGCGGCCCCGGGCGCGCATCTGGCCGCCCTGATCAAGCCCCAGTTCGAAGTGGGCAAGGGCCGGGTCGGCAAGGGCGGCGTGGTCCGCGACCCGGACCTGCATGCAGAGGTCTGCCGGACCATCCGCGCCTGGCTCGCCGAGCAGCCGGGCTGGACGGTGCTGGGGATCGAAGAAAGCCCGATCACCGGACCGGAGGGGAACAAGGAGTTCCTCGTCGTCGGCGTTTTCGCGCCGGCGGAGGCCTGAAAGCCTACGCTGACTCTTTGTCTTACCGTTTGTCAGGGCAACCGGTCACGCGTCTGCCGATCTTACTCCGCCGACAAACAATCGCGATTCTGCAACTAAAGGGAAGTGTATCTTCAAGGGAAAGATGTTTGTTCCCAAGCAACCGTGAGGACTGGAAGGAGATGCCTCCCCCTTTTTGATGGTTTTCAATCTTTTCGGTAAATCCCGCAAAAAAGGGAATTGTCGAGAAAGGTAAACCCTGAGAAGATCCTTGCCGTTGAAATTACCCGGGTGCTACCTTCCGTTACCTCATGGAGAAGGCTCTCTTGCCGTCTCCGGTCCCCCGCACAGTTTCTCGATCCAGTGTCGTCTTTTTGGTGAGAGCCTTCATCGCCGAAAGGGCGGAGCCGATCTGCCCATGATCCACAAGACCGTCCAAACAAGTCGGAGTGACCTCATGTCCGTGCCCCAGCTTCCGTCGCGCAGCATTTCGACGCGTATCCTGGTGTGGGTGGCCCTTCTGATCACTCTGATTTTCCTGATCTTTTCCGTCTATAACGACCTTCGTCAGCAGGCGGTGATCCGCGAGGACGTGGAAACCAACATCGCCAACATGGGCGAGACCACGGCAGAAGGGGTCGCCAACTGGCTGAACGGGCGGCTGCTGCTGATCCGCGCCTTCGCCGACTCAGTGGCGGACCGTGACGCCGGGGCCGACGTCTCCGACCTGTTCCGACGCAAGGTGATGGTCGATACCTTCGATCTTATCTATTACGGCGATGAAAGCGGCGCGTTCGGCAAGTTCCCCACCGAGCCGCCCAGCCCGGCGGGCTACGACCCGCGCGTGCGGCCCTGGTACAAGGGCGTGAAAGCCACCGGCGGCATGGTGCTGACCGAACCCTATATCGCCGCCGCGACCAAGAAACTGGTGGTGACCGCCGCCGCGCCGGTGATGCGGGGCGGGTCCCTGGCCGGTGTGGTGGGCAGCGACTTCACCATCGCCACCCTGCTGGACATGCTGGCTTCCAACGACCTGGGTGGTCTGGGGGAAAGCTTCCTGGTGGATGCTCAGGGCAAGATTCTGGTGCACGGATCGGCTGACAAGATCGGCCAGCCGCTGTCCGCGCTCTATCCCGAGAACACCCCGTCGGTGGACAGCGCCATCCGCGAGGTGCACACCGATGCGGGCACGCGTCTGGTGACCTTCCTGAAGATTCCCGGCCTGCCGGCGGTGAATTGGTACCTGGCCCTGTCCGTCGACCTGGACCAGGCGGAAGCCGGGCTGTCCGCTTTCCGCCAGTCGGCGGTGGTGGCGACCCTGATCGCGGTGGCGCTGACCATCGCCCTGCTGCGCTTCATGATCGGCCGCATCATCTCGGCGCCGTTGACGGCCCTGACCCGGGGAATGAACAGCCTCGCCGAGGGCAATCTGAGCACACCGGTGCCCGAATTCGAGCGCCGGGACGAGATCGATGCCATGGCCCGGGCGCTGCAAGTCTTCAAGCAGAACGCCATCGAACGCCAGGAGGCGCTGGAGCGGGAGCGGGCCGAGGAATTGCGCCTGACCGAACGCGCCCAGCGCATGGACAACCTGACCCGGCAGTTCGATGTGGACGTCAACAAGATGCTGAAAACCGTCGGTTCTGCCGTCGGTGGCCTGCGCAATGCGTCCGATTCCCTGGCCAAGAGCGCCTTGCAGGCCAGCGAGCAGGCGACCTCCGTGGCCTCGGCTTCGGAAGAGGCTGCGGCCAACGTCAATACCGTGGCCAGCGCCACCGAACAGCTGGCCGGCAAGGCCGGGGAAATCGGCCAGCGGGTCAGCCATTCCTCGGACATCGCCGCCCGGGCCATGGAACAGGCGCACGGCACCAACCAGAAGATCGAAGGGCTGGCCGGCGCGGTCGGGCAGATCGGTGAAGTGCTGCAACTGATCAACGGCATCGCCAGCCAGACCAACCTGCTGGCCCTGAACGCCACCATCGAAGCCGCCCGCGCCGGGGAAGCCGGCAAAGGCTTTGCCGTGGTCGCCGGGGAGGTGAAGAACCTTGCGAACCAGACGGCCCAGGCCACGGAACAGGTCAGCCAGCAGATCACGGCCATCCAGCAGGAAACCACCGAAGCTGTGGATGCCATCCGCCGGATCGCCGAAACCATCGGCGAAATCAATGCCATCAGCTCCGATATCGCCGATGCGGTTCAAGATCAGTCCCACGCCACCATCGAGATGGGCCACAATATCGAGGAAGCCTCGATCGGCACCAGCGAAGTGACCCGCCACATCGTCGTGGTTTCCCAGGCAGCCAATCAGACCGACGCGGAATCCCGCAAGGTTTCCGAAGCCGCCCAGGATCTTCAGGGGCAGGCCGACTTCCTGCGCAAGACCGTGGAAGCCTTCCTCTCCCAGGTGCGGGCGGAGTAGCCCGTCCATCGGGACAGGACGGGACCATGTGGTGGTCGGGCCGGGGCGGGTAAGTCCCTCCCGCCCTACGCCGGCCTGGCCCGGTCCATGCGGTGCAGGGTGGCCATGGCGATCACCCCCAGCACCGGCCCGGGCACCAGGACCACGAAGACCCATTGCCAGCCGCCCAGCCAGGCGGCCACGGCTGGAAGGATCCAGATGGTCACCACCGTCAGCCCGAAGCCCAGCCCCATCTGAAGGGTCAAGGCCGTACCGATCAGACTGGGGTTGCCCCGTTCGGTGATCACGGCCGAGAACTGGGCGGAATCCCCGGCCACCGTGATCCCCCAGACAATCAGTAGCACCAGAAGAAGCCACGTCGGCCCGTCGTGCAGGAAGCCCACCAACGCCGCGCAACTGCCGGACAGGGCGAGCAGCCAGATGGTGGTCATCGGCCGTCCCACCCGGTCGCCGAAGATACCGCCGATCAGGCTGCCCACCGCACCGGATCCGATGACGAAAAAGGTCACCACGGCGGCCAGGGTCATCGGAGCGGCGATTCCCTGGGCGGTGAAGGCCGAGGTCACGTAGGTGTTCATCCAGGCCCACATGGCATACAGCTCCCACATGTGGCCGAAATAGCCCAGGGTCGCCAGCACCACCGCCTTGTTGCGCACCACCTGGCCCACCTGACCCAGCCGGAAGACGGTGCGGGAAAAGGGGTAGGGACCTTCCTTGCCGGTGATCAGGAAGATCAGCGCGCCGCCCAGGGTCAGGGCGGAGGAGGCGATCACCACCGTCTGCCAATCCAGGCCGCCACCGGCCAATCCGGCCCCCTCCGGTCCGCCCATCGCGCGGATCAGATGCGGCGAAGCCGATCCCAGGGTCAGACCGGCGATGGCGCAGCCCAGCGCAATGCCGCGCCGCTTCACGCCCCAGGTGGATACCAGCTTCATGGCCGGAGGATAGATTCCGGCGAACATCACCCCGGTGATGAAGCGCGCGACGATGGCCATCTCGGCGTCGGGCACCACCAGCAGGCTGAGATTGGCTAGGGCAGCCACCACCGACGAGACGGTCAGCAGGGCGCGCATGGACAGGATGTCGGCGAGATTGATGACGGAGGCGCCGACGGCGCCGACGGCAAAGCCTACCTGCACGGCGATGGTCAGCCAGGCCGCTTCGGAAACGGACAGCTGCCACAACACGGTGAGTTCGGGCACCACCGCGGTGGCGGAGAACCAGCAGCTCATGGCCATGACCAGGCCGATGCACAGCAGGCCGACCGCCAGCACCGGGTGGGGCGGGGGTCTGGACCGGGGACCCCGGGTGAGGGGTTCGGCCCCTGCGGTCATTGCCTCGGCAGCCCGCCGAACGGTGTTCCAAGCGGCCCGCTGACCGAGGTGTCAAGCTGATTGAGCGGACCATCCAGGAAGGCGGCAATCCGGCCCAGGCGGGCCAGGACGGACACCCCGTCCGCCATCGCGCCCACACCCGTATCGGCCAGCAGGCGGCCGATCCAGGCTTCCATTCCCGACGGCTGGGGGTAGACGCGGATGTCCAGCGGCGTGTCGCGGGGCAGGCTGGCTTCATCGCGGGCAAGCGTCAGGGCCAGCGCCAGACCGCCCAGATCGTCCACCAGACCCATCTCCCGTGCATCGGTGCCGGTCCACACCCGGCCCTGGGCGGCGGCTTCGATGGCCTGGGAATCGAGATCGCGGGCTTCTGCCGCCTTGCCGGTAAAGTCGGCGTAGATGGCATCCAGGATGGCGTTGAGCCGCTGTCGTTCCATGTAATCGAAGGGCTTGGCGGGGCTGAACATGCGGGCATTGCGGCCGGACGATACCCCGTCCCAGGTCACACCCCATTTCCGCGCGGCCTCGGCAAAGACGAACTTGCCCGAAACCACGCCGATGGAGCCGGTCAGGGTGCCGGGCTGGGCGACGATACGGTCCGCGCCCATGGCCACGTAATACCCGCCGGAAGCCGCCACATCCCCCAGAGAGGCGATGATCGGCATGCCCTTGTCTCGCGCCCGCCGCACGGAGCGCCACACCACGTCCGACCCGACATAGGATCCGCCGGGGCTGTCGATGCGCAGGACGATGGCCGCCACTTCCGGATCGTCCACCGCGTCGTTGATGGCATTGGCCACGGTCCGTGCGTCGAATTCCACCGGCCCCAGGTCCAGCCCGTTGTCGCCGGCATCAAGGATGATCGGGCCGGTGCCGGTGACCAGGGCGATGCGTCGCGCTTCCGGGGGCAGTTCCACCTGCTCCAGCACGGCCATGTAGGCCCCGAAGTCGAGCCGGGCTTCGGTGCCGGCCGCCGTGGCCAAGGCCATATCGACCTCGTCCCTGTATCCCAGGGCATCCACCAGCCCGGCGGTCCGGGCTTCGTCGGCCAGCAGGGGCGAGCGGTCGATCAGCCGCCGGACTTCGGTATTCTCCAGGCTGCGGGCGGCGGAGACCGCTTGAACCACCTGGTTGGTCCAGCCGTCCACCAGGGCGGACAGGGCACGCATCTGCGGCTCTGTCATCGCGTATTCGGTCAGCGAGTTGAAGGCGGTCTTGAAGTCCTTGCGGGTTTCGAACTGGGGCATCACGCCCATATCGTCCAGCAGGCCGCGCAGGAAAGGCATCTCTACGGCAAAGCCCAGCGTTGCCACCAGACCGGAGGGCTGTAGCCAGACCTGCTCCAGGGCGCTGGCCATATAGTATTGCAGGGTGCCGTTGCCCCCTTCGCCCATGGTTTCGGCAAAACCGTAGGCGGGCTTGCCGGAAACGCGGAAGGCGATCAGGGCATCCCGGATCTCCTGGGCCTGGCCGACGCCGATGGGGCTGTTGCCGAAATAGACCATCAACCCGGCGATGCGGGGGTCCGTGGCGGCATTGGTCAGGGCCTGCACCACATGGCGGATCGGCGGCTGGGCGCTGACGGATCCGGACAGCACGGCCGCCGGGGTCAGCGGCTGTTCCTGTTCGGGGTAGGGGCCGTCGATGGTCAGCGTCAGAATGGAGCGTTCGGCGGGCAGGGGGTCCGGCTCGGTCAGGGACGATACCAGCACGGCACCAGTCCCCAACAGGATACTGGCGATAAGTCCGACGAACGCGAACAGGAACAAGATGGCCTTGCCGAGAAACCGCATGAATGCCTCCGGTGGCGAAATATGCGGCCAGTCTAAGACTTTTCATGGCAAGGGCAAGGCAACCTTGGCCCCTTGGCGGCATCCGGAGCGGGTCGAAGACCGACGAGCGCCTATCGGTCCAGGGTATGATACTCGGGATTGGGCATCATATCCGTCGCGTGGGCCATGCGGTTGGTATAGTTGAAAAAGGCGGCGACTTCGGCAATGTCGAAGATATCCGCATCGGTGAATCCCACGTCCCGCAGGGCCTGACGGTCGCTTTCGCCGATGGCCTGGGGCGTCAGAGTCAGGGTCCAGGCGAAGTCCAGCATCGCCCGCTGGCGGTGGGGCAGCGCCGCCACCTTGTGGTTCATCACCAGCATCTCCCCCAGCTGAGGATCGCCGGACAGCTGGCGCACCGCCTGCCCATGGGCGACCAAGCAGTAATAGCAGCGGTTCGCCGACGAAACGACCACAGCGATCATTTCCCGTTCCAGCTTGGACAGCCCGGACGGCGCCAGCATCAATTGGGTATACATGCCGTTGAAGGCGCGCAGCCGGTCAGGCTGATGGGCATAGGCGGTCAGAACATTGGGCACCATGCCCAGCTTTTCCACACACTTGGCGAAATAGGCCTCCAGATCCTCCCCCGGGGTGGGGTCGGGCAGCAGGTCCAGGCGGGTGACGTGGTCGGGCTGGGGCATGGGGGAGATCTCCGGTTAAAAGGGAACGCGAAGGGAACCGGGAGCCCGGGCCGTGCCTACAGCCCGCACTGTGCCCGGTGACGCAGCAGGTGGTCGGCCAGGGTCGCGGCCACCATGGCCTCGGCGACCGGAACGGCGCGGATGCCGACACAGGGGTCGTGGCGGCCCTTGGTGGAAACCTCCACCGGGTTGCCGTCCACATCCACCGAGCGGCGGGGGGTGAGGATGGAACTGGTGGGCTTCACGGCGAAGCGCGCCACCAGCGGCTGGCCGGTGGAAATGCCGCCCAGGACCCCGCCGGCCTTGTTGCCGAGGAAGCGCACACCGCCGTTCCCGTCGGGTTCCATCTCGTCGGCATTGTCTTCGCCACGCAGGCGGGCGGCCTCGAAGCCGGCACCGATCTCCACCGCCTTTACGGCGTTGATGCTCATCAGCGCCTTGGCGATGTCGGCATCCAGACGGTCGTAGACCGGCTCGCCCAGGCCGGCGGGCAGGCCGGTGGCTTCGACCTCGACAATGGCGCCGACCGAAGAGCCGTCCTTGCGCACGTCCGACAGCAGGCCGTCCCAGGCCTCGATGATGCCGGCATCGGGGCTGAAGAAGGGATTGCGGGGTACTTCCGCCCAATCCCACCGGCTGCGGTCGATGGGCATGCCGCCCATTTCCACCAGCGCTGCGCGCACCGGCACGGGGCGGCCGAGCACATGGGCCAGCACCTTGCGGGCCACGGCCCCGGCGGCGACCCGCATGGCCGTTTCGCGCGCGCTGGACCGGCCGCCGCCCCGCGGGTCGCGCAGGCCGTATTTGGCGATATAAGTGAAGTCGGCGTGTCCGGGGCGGAACCGCCTGGCGATCTCGGAATAGTCCTTGGAGCGCTGGTCCGTATTGCGGATCAGCACGCCGATGGGAGTGCCCGTCGTGACGCCCTCGTACACCCCCGACAGGATTTCCGCTTCGTCCGGCTCCCGCCGCTGGGTGGTGTGCCTGGACTGCCCGGGCTTGCGGCGGTCCAGGTCGACCTGTAAGTCGGCGGCGGACAGGGGAATGCCCGGCGGGCACCCCTCGATCACGCAGCCGATTGCCGGGCCGTGGCTTTCTCCGAACGTGCTGAAGCGGAACAGGGTTCCGTAGCTGTCACCGGCCATCGGGCGGGCTCAGGGCTTGCGGAAGCCGCTGAGCAGCTCAGCGGTCTTTTCCACATTGGCCATGTTGAGCATGCCGTTGACGTGATAGCCGCTGTCCACGTGCAGCACTTCGCCGGTGACGCCGCTGGACAGGTCGGACAGCAGATACAGCCCCGATTTGCCCACGTCGTCTATGGTGACGTTGCGGCCCAGCGGGGCATTGCATTCGTTCCACTTCAGAATATAGCGGAAGTCGCCGATACCCGACGCTGCCAGGGTCTTGATCGGACCGGCGGAAATGGCGTTGACCCGGATGTTGCGCGCACCCAGGTCCATGGCCAGATAGCGCACGCTGGCTTCGAGGGCGGCCTTGGCCACGCCCATCACGTTATAGTGGGGCATCACCTGCTCGGCGCCGTAGTAGGTGAGGGTGACCAGCGAGCCGCCTTCGTTCAGCAGCGGCGAGGCCAGGCGGGTGATTTCCGTGAAGGAATAGACGGAAATCAGCATCGACTGGGTGAAGTTTTCCTTCGACGTGTCCATGTACAGGCCCTTCAGCTCCTCCTTGTCGGAGAAGGCGACGGCGTGCACGATGAAATCGAGAGACCCCCACTCGGCCTCGATCTGTTTGAAAACGGCGACGATCTGATCGGTCTCGGAGACGTCGCAGGGCAGCAGCAGGTGGTTGTCGCCCAGGCTATCGACCAAAGGCTTGACGCGCTTGAGCAGCGGCTCTCCCTGATAGGTGAACGCGATGGACGCTCCGGCATCCGAAGCGGCCTTGGCGATCCCCCAGGCGATCGACCGGTCATTGGCGAGGCCGAGAATAAGGCCGCGTTTGCCGGACAACAGCGCGCTGGAAACAGGCATAGGGTTCCCCTTTATGTATTCTGTGAAGAACGAGCGCGGTGGGACCCCGCAGCCGGTCCGGATCGGAGAAGGCCGAGCGGGCGGGCGCCGCGTAGGACGCGGCATCCTACACCAACCGATCAAGAGGGCAAAGGCAGGATGGATATCCCGGAGGCAGAGCGCCGCGAAAATGGGCAGCCGACCGAACACCCCGGAAAATCGGGCAGTGCCGGGTCCGGTTCCGCTAGCGGTCCGATCCGCCCGGCAACCACCGACCGGGCCGGATTGGGGACCCCGGCCACCGGCGCCGGCACGGGGCGGGCGATCCTGCGCCGGGCCGTGTTCCTGGCCCGGGAGCTGGGTGATTTCCTTTATATAGCCTTGCGCGGGCTATACGACGAGAATTTGCCGCGCATGGCCTCGTCGCTGTCCTACACCTCCCTGCTGGCTTTGGTGCCGCTGGTGGCCATTGCCCTGGCCGTTCTGGCCGCCTTTCCTGCTTTCGATCAGGCGCGCGACGAGATGCTGGCCTGGGTCTTTTCAAATCTGGTGCCCTATCAGGCCGAAGCCATCCGGGAGCAGTTGCAGGTGTTCGTCAATGCCGCCGGCGGCCTGACCGCCCTGGGGGTCGTCGGCCTGGCTGCCACGGCGGTGCTGCTGCTCAATACGGTGGAAACGGCGCTGAACACGATTTTCGAGGTGCGGACCCAGCGCAATCCCGTCAGCCGGATTCTGATGTACTGGGCAGTGCTGACCATCGGCCCGCTGCTCAGCGGTGCCAGCTTCTCGCTTTCCAGCTATGTGATGGCGATGAGCCGCTGGGCCGGTGAGGGGGTGGCATCTTCGGTCAACGGAGTCTTCGCGGTGCTGGGGCCGCATCTGCTGACCTGGCTGGCGATGACCCTGCTGTTCGTCTTTGTGCCGAACCGGCCGGTGCGCTTGCGCCATGCGGTGATCGGTGCCCTGGTGACCACCGTGCTGACGGCGATCTTGCGGGAAACCTTCCTGATTTATGTGACCAGCGCCCGCACCTATCAGACCCTGTACGGGGCGCTGGCCCTGCTGCCGCTGTTTCTGGTGTGGATGTATGCGTCGTGGATGGTGGTTCTGGCCGGTGCGGTGACGGCGGCCCAGTTGCCCAACTGGCAGGTGGTGCGCCGGTTGCGGCGCACCGGTGTCGACGAGCACGGGCAGCGGCTGGGGCTGGCCGTGGCCGTGCTGCTGCTGCTGACCCGCGCGTTCGGGCGGCACGACGCGGCGGTGGGGCGTGCGGCCCTGTTGCGGGATACCCATGCGGCCGATACCCGTTTGTCTGCCGTGCTGGAAACCCTGAGGGGGGCGGGCCTGGTGACTCACGACGACGCCGGCTATCGCATCGGCCGCGATCCGCGCGCCATTCCGGTGGCCGACGTGGTGCGCGCCCTGGGAATGGCTCCCCCGGCCAAAGTGCCGCTGGTGCTGCGCAATGATCCGGCGATGTGGACACTGGGGTCCCATCTCGAAAAGGCCGATGCCCACCTGTGCGAAGCCCTGGCCATAACCGTGGACGATCTCGCTCGATTGCCCGAGGAGAACCGCGGCCGAGTCGGCGGAGACCCGCCATCAGAGAACACTTTATAGGAGAGTTGCCACCTTTCTTGACAATTTACTGAGTGGTCAAAATAGCGACCAATGAGTATTTCCGACTATGAAATGTACCAAAACGGATGGTCTGCTTACCGGTTCAACCATGTGACGCGATCATTCGTTAAAAAACGTTAAAGAGAGTATGGGCTTTCTGGCTCTGTAGCCCTTTCGGGTGTACGGTGGTTTCCCATCGGCGGTGTGGACCCCCTCGCGTCACAAGAGTCTTTCAGATGAGGCCTGCCGGGGAAGGGGGGGACGTTCATCCTGCTGCAAGGTTGCAGAAGGGGGTGGAGAAATGGTGCTGGAAAACGTCAATCTGCACGTCAAGATATGGATCCCGGCAGCCGTCATGGGGCTGGGGATGATCGTGATGACGGCCCTGGCATTGATGGAAATGCGGGCCGTCATGATGCAGGACCGGATTGACTATGTCCGGTCCCTGGTCGAAACGGCCAAAGCCCAGGTTACCGAGATCCATTCCCGGGTTCAGGCCGGCGAGATCCCCGAACAGCAAGGTAAGGACGAGGCCCGCCGGATGCTGCGAGCCGGTATCTTCGGTGAAAACGGTTACATCTTTGCTTACAAGCGCGACGGCGAACTGCTAGCTTATGCCCCTGATCCGGGGCAGGAAGGGCAGAATTTGATCGGCACGACCGATCCCGACGGCGTGCAGGTGATCCGCGAATTGATCAATGCCTCGGGCAACGGCAAGGCCGGTATGGTCGCCTACATGTGGCCCAAGCCGGGGTTTGCCGATCCTCAGCCGAAGATTTCCTATGCGGCCGGGTTCCAGCCCTGGGACTGGCTGATCGGGACGGGCATCTACGTGGATGACGTGGAAGCCCAGTTCACGGACGAAATCCGGACACTCGCGATGATCGGTGGCTTGGTTCTGCTGATCGCCGGCGGTGTGGCGTTTGTCGTGGTGCGGTCGGTCACCGGCCCGCTGGGGGATCTGGTCGATGCCATGAAGCGGCTGTCCGGCGGGGATCTTGCAGTGGGTATCTCCGGTGAAGCGCGGCGGGATGAAGTGGGAGACATGGCCCGCGCCCTGGCCATCTTCCGCGACAGTGCGCAGCGCGAAAAGGATCTGGAAGCCAAAGCTGTGGCCGATGCCGAGGCTGCGAAAGGGGTCCGCCGGGCGGCGATGATCGCCTTGGCCGACCGCTTCGACAGAGAAGTGGGGCAGATCGTCGTCGGCATGTCTTCCGCGGCTGAGGAAATGGAAGGAACGGCCCGATCCATGGCCGATCTCGCCACTGAATCCGGCGGGCGGGCGGCTAGCGTGTCTTCCAGCACCGAGGAAGCGACGGCCAATGTCCAGACCGTGGCCTCCGCCGCCGAGGAACTGGCGACGTCCATCGACGAGATCTCCGGTCAGGTCAACCGATCCGGCACCATCGCCGAGTCCGCGGTGACCCAGGCCAATCGGACGACCGAGTCCATCCGCGCCCTGATCGACGCCACGGACCGCATCGGCGAGGTGGTGACCCTGATTTCCGCCATCGCCAGTCAGACCAACCTGCTGGCGCTGAATGCCACGATCGAAGCGGCGCGGGCCGGGGATGCCGGCAAGGGGTTCGCCGTGGTGGCCAACGAGGTCAAGGCCCTGGCCGGCCAGACAGCCAAGGCGACCGAAGAGATTTCCACGCAGATCGCAGCGGTTCAGGAGCAGACCCGCTCCAGCGCCCAGGACATCGAAGCCATCGTGAGCACCATCCGGCAGATCAACGAGACCGCGTCGGCGATCGCTTCGGCCGTGACCGAACAGGGGGCGGCAACGCGGGAGATCACCCGCAGCATCCAGCAGGCCGCTGCCGGGACGTCCGCCGTTGCCATGAGCGTGTCGGGGCTGAAGGATGCTGCCGAGACCACTGGGGCGGCGGCTGAGGATGTGCGGCAAGCCGCCTCCGTCCTCTCGCACAAGACCGGCGATCTTTCCAGTCAGGTGGCGCAGTTCGTCGAGCGCATCCGCTCGGACAATGCCGCCTGATCCTGCCTCCCTGACCACCCCTTATCCTACCGGGCGGGCGCCATTCCCGCCCGGCTTCTTTATGGGGACATCATGGGCAAGCCGCGCCTGCCGTTCAGTCGGCGGTGGCGGCCTTGTCGCGCAGGGCGGTGCCGTCCGTATCCTTCAGCTTCTTCACGGCGGATTTCAGCTTGGGGTCGTTCGGGTCGGGCAGGACGATCTTCAACGTGATCATCAGATCCCCGCGCGTGCCGTCCGCCCCCGGGATTCCCTTGCCGCGCAGGCGCAGGACCGACCCGGTGTTGGAGCCCTCCGGCACGTTCAGCACGACCTTGCCTTCCAGAGTCGGCACGGTGATCTTGCCGCCCATCACCGCCTCGGTCAGGGTGACGGGGATGTCGGCGGTAACCGTGGTGCCGTCGCGGTGGAACAGTGGATGGGGCAGCACGCCGATTTCCACCAGGGCGTCGCCATGGGGGCCACCGTTCGTGCCTTCGTTGCCCTGGCCTTTCAGGCGCAGGGTCTTGCCGTCCTCGGTGCCGGGGGGAATGCGGACGTCCAGGGTCTTGCGATTGGTCAGGGTGATGCGCCGGGTGGTACCCAGGGCGGCATCTTCGAAACTGACCTTCAGGCGATACTGGGCGTCGGTGCCCTTGCGCGGCGCATCCTGTCCCATGTTCGGGCCGCCTGCTCCCTGGCCTGCGCGGCGGAACATATCGGAAAAAATGTCGTTGTCGTCGAACATGTTATTGAAATCGAAGCCATAGGCGCCGCCGGTGGCCCGTCCGCTGCGGGTGTATCCTCCGGCCCCGCCGGCACGGCCGCCGCGCCGGGCACCGGAAAAGCCCCGTTCGTTGCCCTGGGCATCGATTTCGCCTCGATCGAAGCGGGCGCGCAGCTTCGCGTCGCTCAGCAGATGATAGGCCTGAGAGAGTTCCTTGAACTTGTCCTCTGCCTTCGGATCGCTTTTGTTGACGTCCGGGTGCATGGTCCGCGCCGCCTTGCGATAGGCGCTTTTGATTTCGTCCTGGCTGGCGGTCCGGGACACTCCCAGAACCGTATACGGATCTCGCATTGTCGTTCCTGCAACCATGGCTTACACCACCCCACGCTCCGTTCCGGGCCACACCCGAACCGGCACCGGCCCACGATTCCCGGGTGGAGGTGCGTGCGCCGGAGTCTGATGCTACACTCTCTTGTCCGAAAGAGGGCACTTCTTCTCGAAGACCGGCCCGAAGCACCGGCCTGCGCCAAAAGGGTCCCCCGGACCTGCTCGTCAGGACCGGCCGGTGCGGCGGGACCGCCACCCCGATCACCCGCGCCCCCGGACATCGGTCCGTAATCAATAT
Organism: Rhodospirillaceae bacterium Z3-40; assembly: GCA_046233135.1. Lineage (GTDB taxonomy): Bacteria > Pseudomonadota > Alphaproteobacteria > Rhodospirillales > Rhodospirillaceae > JBJXHN01. The sequence goes on from JBJXHN010000001.1 coordinate 14,038, forward strand.
AGTTCAGGATAACGATTTGTCATGAGCACACTGGAAGACCAGGATCCCTTCGCTCTGTTCGATGCCTGGCTGAAAGAGGCTGAAGGCACCGAACCCAATGACCCCAACGCCATGGCCCTGGCCACCTGTACCCCCGACGGCCGCCCCAGCGTTCGGATGGTGCTGCTGAAAGGGGTTCATCCGGAAACCGGGCCGGAGGGCGGCTTCGTTTTCTACACCAACCTGGAAAGCCGCAAGGGGATGGAACTGGCGGCGAATACCCATGCGGCCCTGTGCTTCCATTGGAAATCCCGGCGCCGTCAGGTGCGGGTCGAAGGCCCGGTGGTGCCGGTCAGCGATGCGGAAGCCGACGAATACTACCAGTCCCGGGCGCGGGACAGCCGCATCGGTGCCTGGGCCTCGCAGCAGTCGCGCCCGCTGGAAAGCCGCTATGCCCTGGAAAAGCGAGTGGCCCAATACGCCGCCCGCTATGCCATCGGCACCGTGCCCCGTCCGCCGCATTGGTCCGGGTTCCGTGTCATACCCGAACGGATCGAATTTTGGATGGATCGCCCCTTTCGTCTGCATGACAGGATCGTTTATACCCAGGCGGCAGACCGCACCTGGACCTGGGAGCGCCTGTATCCCTGACCGGGAATGGGCTCCGAATGGTCTTCCAAGACAAGGCAAAGACCGATGGCCGGTGATGACGAACAGACCGCGATTGCCGGAACCCAGACCACAGCGGGCGAAACCGGACGGTTGATGCGGCAGGCCACCTATGCCTCCGTTGGCGTGGCCACGACCCTGGTGGCCGCCAAGCTGGGGGCCTGGGCGGTCACCGGATCGGTGGCCTTGCTGTCGACCCTGATCGACAGCCTGCTGGACGGCGCGGCCTCTCTGCTGACCCTGGCGGCGGTACGTCAATCCCTGATACCGGCCGACGAGGAGCATCGCTTCGGCCATGGCAAGGCAGAGCCGCTGGCCGGGCTGGGGCAGTCGGCCTTCATCGGCGGATCAGCTTTCTTTCTGCTGCTGGAGGCGACGGACCGGCTGATGTCGCCGCAGCCGGTGACCCAGGGGGCGGTGGGGATCGCCGTCATGGTTTTTTCCATCCTCATGACGCTGGGGCTGGTCGCTTTCCAGCGGCATGTGGTGCGCAAGACCGGGTCCACGGCGATCAATGCCGACAGCCTGCATTATGCCGGTGATCTGTTGATCAACGGGTCGGTGATCGTGTCGCTGGTCATCGGGATGGCCGGAGGGTGGGCCGGGATCGACCCGCTGTTTGCCATCGGGATCGCCGGCTATCTGCTGTTCAACGCCTGGGGGATCGGCCGTGATGCGGTGAACCTGCTGATGGATCGCGAACTGCCGGAAGAAGAGCGGGAGCGTATTCGCGCCATCTGCCTGGAACACCCGGGCGTCCACGATGTTCACGATGTCCGGACCCGTTCGACTGGGCGCCAGGTATTCATCCAGCTGCATCTGGAACTGGACGGCGCGTGGACGCTGTCGGCCGCCCATGCGGCAGCGGTGTCGGTGGAAAAGGCGCTGCGGGACGCCTATCCCGGCGGGGATGTGATCATCCACCAGGACCCGGCAGGTGTTCGCGAGGACTACCACCCAGAGTTCGCGTTCGAGCCCACAAATCCGGAATCGCCACCGTCACCTGCGCGCGATGAGACTTAACGCGTGGACGCGGTTCGAGCATGTTCCTGGCGTTCAGGATTCGCCCCCCGGGACCTTCGATCTGGTGATTGCCGCTGCGGGTGCACGGATGGGCAGCCTTGCCTGCGCCTGATCTGGCGCGGCTTCTGGCGGCATTGACGCCGCCGGGAGGATATCTGCTGCTGGAAAGCCAGGGCAAGCGGGATCCGGAGCTTATCGAACCCGGATTCGACTCCCTGGTGGCGACGATATGCGCCATAGGCGGTTTTGTCGAAGTGCGGCAGGGGCGGATCCTTGATGACGGGATCAACCAGCGTGCCTTCGTGGTGATGCGCCTGGACCGGTAACCCCGTCCGCCGCCGGGGGAAGACGCGGCGAACGGGGACCCCGGAAGACCGGATTCCGGACCCGGGGGACTCAGGAGAACGCCACGCCCGGCTTGACCCCCACCTTCTTCAGGATGATCGCCAGCGGGCAGAAGCCGGTGAAGGCCGCCTGCAGCATGTTCAGGCCGACGAAGCCGGTGATCCACAAGGCCCACATCTGGCCGCCGAACAGGGCCAGGGCCACGGTGGCCAGGATGACGAGGCCGGCGAAGGCCATTACGACGCGATCGATCGACATGGTTGGGTTCTCCAGAATGGGTGGGGCCAAGAAGACGGGCCGGGATAGGGACGGTGGGACCGGGGGTTACTCGGCCGGTTCGGTGTCCGGTGCCGAGGCGGTTTTCACCAGCGGCTCCTTCAGCTTGCCGATGCCCAGGGTCTTCAGGACATAGCGTTCGTAAATCGGCTCGGAGACTCCCTTGCGCACCTTGCGCAGGAAGTACTTTTCGAAGGCGACCTTGGCCAGATGGACCCAGCGGCCTTCACCGAACCAGCTGACATTGCGCGGCGGGATCTGGGGCAGGGCGACGAAGGCCGCCCCCGTGTCGCCGAAGTCGGCCAGACATATGGCGTTCCAGGTGGCTTCCGTATCCGGCTTGCGGTCTTCCATCAGCGCCTTGATGTTGTGGGCGGTGGCCGTGACCATGCTTTCGATCATGTAGCCGGTCTTGGGCGTGCCCACGGGCAGGGGCGTGGCCTCCACTGGTGGGATGGCGACGCAGACGCCGACGGAAAAGACGTTGCCGTAGGTGGGGTTGCGCTGGTGCTTGTCGGCCAGGGTGAAGCCGCGCGGGTTCACCAAGCCCTCCACCCCCTTCACCGCATCGATGCCGCGGAAGGCCGGCAGCATCATGGAGAACTTGAAGGGCACCTCGTGGCGGCGCTTTTCCTTGCCTTCCTCGTCACATTCCACCACGTGCATGGTGCCGTCCTCGATACGGTCCACCTTGGCGTTGGTGATCCACTTGATGTGACGGTTGCGGAAGAAGGATTCCATCATCCCCTTGCTGTCGCCCACCCCGCCCAGGCCCAGGTGGCCGATGTAGGGTTCGGGCGAGATGTAGGTCATGGGCACCCGGTCGCGGATCTTCCGCTTGCGCAGGTCGGTATCCATGATCATGGCGAATTCATAGGCCGGGCCGTAGCAGGACGCGCCCTGGACCGCGCCGACAACGATGGGGCCGGGATCGGCGCAGAACCGTTCCCATTCCCCGGCAGCCTTGACCGCGTGGTCGACGTGGCAGATGGACTGGGTAAAGCCGCCGTGCGGACCCAGGCCCGGAACCTCGTCGAAGGCCAGCTGCGGGCCGGTGGCGATCACCAGATAGTCATAGGCCATGCGGGAGCTGTCGCTCAGCTCCACCTCGTTCTCGGTAGGATGCACCCGCTTCACGCCGAGCGCCGAGAAATTGATGTTCTTTTTCTTCAGGTAGGGTTCCACCTCGATCTCGATATCCCCGCGCTTGCGCCAGTTGACGGCAACCCAGGGATTGGAGGGGACGAAGTGGAAGGTGGGGCTGTTGGAGACGACTGTGATGTCGACCTTCTTGCCCAGAACATCGCGCAATTCATAGGCCATCGGTATACCGCCGATCCCGGCGCCGATGACGACCACATGTGCCATAGGTTTGAACCTCCCCGATTCTGGGTCATTTTTTTGGACCCGGTTTGTGTGGCGGTACGGTGAGCAGACCCGGCGGGGTGGGGGAGGCGGGCTCCCCGTCATCCGATGCCGGACGCGCGCAGTAAAGGCCGGCCAAGGTATCGATCAGGGTGGCCGCTTCCCTGTTCACCAGCGAGTAATAGATGTTCTGCGCACTGCGCCGCGTGGCCACCAGGCCGTCGCGCCGCAGGCGCGCCAGGTGCTGGGACAAGGCCGATTGACGCAGCCCCACCACCTTTTCCAGCTCGCCCACCGTTTTTTCACCGCTCGTCAGCTCGCAGACGATCATCAACCGCCGGTCATTGCCCAGCGTCCTCAAAAGAGCCGCCGCCAGCGCGGCGTTGCGATGAAGATCCGCGATTTCCATGGTTGATAAATTAGCGAGTCCTTATATTATGAGTCAATCATATTCAGCCACCAAAGCGGCGATCCCATGGTGCATTGCAACCAAAGAAACGCTGCTCCCAACGGGGGGGACAGAAGACCATGCCTATCGACACCCGCAGCGCGACGCTGAGCTTCCGGCTTCCCACCATGGTGGCCGGCCGGCTGGCCGCCCGATTGGCGGTTCCCGTCCTTGCCCTGCCGATGCTGGCCATTTCCGCTGCCGGCGCGTTCGGGGCAGAGGCCTACACGGTGCGGGAGACGTCGGTGACCGACCGCAAGGCGGTGTTCGCCACGGTGGAAAGCGCCGATCTGCTTCATGCCCGGGCGCGAATCGGCGGCACGGTGGGCAAGCTGACGGTGGACGAAGGGGCGCAGGTGACGGCCGGTCAGCCGCTGGCGGTGGTTGGGGACCAGAAGCTGCTGCTTCAGCTGGAATCCATGGATGCCCGTCTGCGGTCGCTGAAAGCCGAACTGGCCCAGGCACAGATCGACCAGGGGCGGGCGCAAAGCCTGCGCAATCAGGGGGCCGCGCCCCAGTCGCGGGTGGACGAGGCCAACACGGCCGTGCGCGTCCTGGAACAGACCATCCAGGCGACGATCAAGGACCGGGCGGTGATCGAACAGCAGGTGGCCGAAGGTCAGGTGCTGGCCCCGGCGGATGGCAAGGTGCTGGACGTCAAGGTGACCGACGGCGCGGTGGTGCTGCCCGGCGAGGTGATCGCCGATATCGCCAGTGCGCGCTATCTGCTGCGCCTGCGGCTGCCCGAACGCCATGCCCGCTTCATGCGCAAGGGTGATTTCGTGACGGTGGGGGATCGCGGGCTTGACCCGGCCCATGCCGGTGCCGGCCGGCCGGGCGAGGTGGTGCAGGTCTATCCGCAACTGGATCAGGGCCGGGTTATCGCCGATGTGGCGGTCGAAGGGCTGGACCAGTGGTTTGTCGGCGAACGCGCCCTCGTGTCCGTGGCGACCGGCGAGCGACGCACCTTCCTGGTGCCCGCCAATCTGCTCGACCGGCGCTGGGGTCTGACCTATGCCACCCTGCGCGACGTCGGGCCGGTGGTGGTGCAGACCGGACAGGTGATCAACGGCAAGACCGAGGTGCTGTCCGGCCTGCGGGACGGTGACGTGCTGATCCCGCCGGGTAGCGAAACGGCCGCTGATGCGGGCGCAGAGGACGGGTCGGCCAAAGGGGAGGGCGCGGAATGAAACTGGGGATATCCGGGTCGATCACCCAAGCCTTCATCACCTCGCCCCTGACGCCTCTGCTGCTGCTGGCGGCTCTGGCCGTGGGGTTGATTGCCCTGTCGGCCCTGCCGCGCGAGGAAGAGCCGCAAATCTCCGTGCCCATGGTGGACATCCTGGTGCCCGCCGACGGTCTCAAGGCCGTGGATGCCGTCGAGCTGGTGACCAAGCCGCTGGAAGACATCGTCAAGGGCATCGACAATGTGGAGCACGTCTACTCTCAGACCGTGGATGACTACGTCACCGTCACTGCCCGTTTCGACGTGGGGACGGACGAGGATGTGGCCATGTTGCGCGTGCATGAAACCATCCGCGCCAATCTGGACCAGATCCCCATCGGCATTCCCGAACCGCTGATCGTCGGCCGGGGCATCAATGACGTGCCCATCGTCGTGCTGACGCTCAGCGGCACCGGACCGGCGGCGGACCGCTGGGACGCCAATGCCCTGAGCGGCGTGGCCGACGAGCTGCTGCCCGAACTGATCAAAGTGCCCGACATCGGCCTGACCTTTCTGATCGGTACGGCGCCCGACCAGATCCGTGTCGAACCCGACCCGGAAAAGCTGGCGCTCTACGGTATCACCCTGAACCAGCTGGTGGACAAGGTGGAGAACGCCAATCGCTCGTTCATGGTCGGACGGCTGCGGGAGCGGGATCGCAGCCTGCCGGTGGCCGCCGGCCAGACCCTGGGCGGAGAGCCGGACGTGGGACTGCTGCTGATCACGGCGCGCGACGGCCGTCCGGTCTATGTGAAGGACGTGGCCACCGTTGTGGTTGGCAGTGCCCAAACCGACGCGCGGGTCTGGCAGATGACCGCCAACGCGGAAAACGGCGGGATCGACAGTCGCCCGGCCGTATCCATCGCCCTGGCCAAGCGCAAGGGGGCCAACGCGGTGGTGGTGGCCGATGCCCTGCTGGAGCGTCTGGAGATGCTCAAGGGCCGGCTGGTGCCCGAAGGCGTGGCCGTGGAGGTCACCCGGAACTACGGCGAGACGGCCCTGGAAAAGGCCGACGAGTTGCTGTTCCACCTGGGGCTGGCGACGGTGTCCATCGTCGCCCTGATCACCCTGACCATCGGCTGGCGCGAGGGGCTGGTGGTGGCGGTGGTGATCCCGACCACCATCCTGCTGACCCTCTTCGCCAGCTGGCTGATGGGCTATACCATCAACCGCGTCAGCCTGTTCGCCCTGATCTTTTCCATCGGGATCCTGGTGGATGACGCCATCGTGGTGGTCGAGAACATCGCCCGCCATTGGGCGATGAAGGACGACCGCACGGTCCTGCGCAAGGCCATCGAAGGGGTGGCCGAGGTGGGCAACCCGACCATCATCGCCACCCTGACCATCGTCGCCGCTCTGCTGCCGATGATGTTCGTTTCCGGGTTGATGGGTCCCTACATGAGTCCCATTCCCGCCAATGCCTCGGCGGCGATGATCTTCTCGTTCTTCGTGGCGGTGATCATCACCCCCTGGCTGCTGTGGCGGCTGGCCGGCCGGCGGCTGGAGCGGCTGCGCACCGAAGGCCGCCTGGACGAAGCCCATGGCGCGGGTGGCCATGGCCATGACGACGAGGGCCGCATGGGGGCCTTCTATCGCCGCATCGCCACGCCGCTGCTCAAGGGCCGGGGGCGGTCGAAGCTGTTCCTGACGGTGGTGGGCGTCGGCACCGTGGGCGTCTGTGTGCTGTTCTACACCAAGGACGTGACGGTCAAGCTGCTGCCCTTCGACAACAAGTCGGAGATGCAGGTGATCGTCGACCTGCCCGAAGGGGCCTCGCTGGAGGCAACCGAGCGGGTGCTGGTCTCGGCGGCGGAACGGCTGCTGGATCTGCCGGAGCTGACCAGTATCCAGGCCTATGCCGGTACCGGCGCGCCCTTCAACTTCAACGGCCTGGTGCGTCATTACTATCTGCGCGCCGAACCGCAGATGGGCGATCTTCAGATCAATCTGGCGCCCAAGCATGACCGCGACCGGGAAAGCCACCCCATCGCCCTGGACGTGCGCGAGCGTCTGGCCGACCTGCCGGTGCCCGAAGGCACCAAGATCAAGGTGGTCGAGGTGCCGCCCGGTCCGCCCGTGCTGTCGACCCTGCTGGCCGAGGTCTACGGACCCGATGCGGAAACCCGGCGCGCGGCGGCGGACCGGGTGATGGCGGCCTTCGAAGCGGTGCCCTTTGTGGTGGATGTGGACGACAGCGCCGGCCAGCCGGCGGAGCGCTTGCGCATCAGCATCGACGAGGAAGCGCTCGAATTCCACGGGGTGGAGCAGGAAGCGGTCTTCGACACCCTGGGGGCTCTGCTGGGCGGGGTCAGCGTCGGCTATTCCCATCGCGGCCATGGGGCCAACCCGGTGGAGATCGCCATCCGCCTGCCCCGGTCCAGCAAGGTGCCGGGCGAGCGGCTGCTGGCGACGCCGGTCCCGGCGTCAGACGGCCGCATCGTCGAGCTGGGGGATGTGGTCACAGTGACCTCCGAGTTGAGCAGCCCGGTGCTTTTCCGCCGCGACGGCCACTTTGCCGAGATGGTGATGGGTGATCTGGCCGGGGCCTACGAAGCGCCGATCTACGGCATGTTCGCGGTCGAAGATGCCCTGGCAGACCAGGACTGGAGCAGCCTGGGCGGGGTGCCGGAGGTGTCCTACCACGGTCAGCCGGCGGATACCGGCCATGTGACCATGCTGTGGGACGGGGAGTGGGAGATCACCTATGTGACCTTCCGCGACATGGGCGCGGCCTTTGCGGTGGCGATCATGGGGATCTACCTGCTGGTGGTCGGCCAGTTCGGCAGCTTCAAGGTGCCGCTGGTGATCCTGGTGCCGGTGCCGCTGACGCTGATCGGCATCGTGCTCGGGCACTGGCTGTTCAGTGCGCCGTTCACGGCAACCTCGATGATCGGCTTTATCGCCTTGGCGGGGATCATCGTGCGCAACTCGATCCTGCTGGTCGACTTCATCAACCACCGCCGTTTGCAGGTGGAGACGCTGCGGGAAGCGCTGCTGGACGCGGGGGCGATCCGCTTCAAGCCGATCTTCCTGACGGCGGTGGCGGCGATGATCGGGGCTGCCTTCATCCTGGCCGACCCGATCTTCCAGGGGCTGGCGATCAGCCTGGTGTTCGGCCTGGCGTCGTCCACGGCGCTGACCCTGCTGGTGATCCCGGCGATCTACATCCTGTTGCGGGATGACGGGAAGGGGGCATAAGGACTCCCGCCGTGATGGCGGGCTGCCTGGAGAACGGGGGGACGGGGGGGACGGGGACCCGTCCCGTCGTTCCTTTGGCGCCCGGCCCTCACTCCGCCGTCATCATCCGCAACCGGGCCTGGGCGGTTTCCTCGATGGCCTGACGGACGCTGGGTTCCTCTTCCCAGAAGGCGCGGAAGGCGGCTTCATCCAGGACCAGCAGGTTGCAGAAGGTCAGGCTGGTCACATGGGCCGCGCGCGGCCGGCTGGCCAGCAGGGCCATTTCACCGAAGAACTCTCCCGGACCCAGGCGGATGGTGTGCTGGTCCCGCCTGATCTCCACGGCGCCGGAGGCAATGAAAAACAGCGCCAGCCGGGTATCCCCCGGCCGGGCCAGTGCCTCGCCGGGCAGGACATAGCGGGACTTCATGCGCTTGGCCAGAAGGGCGATCTGCACATCCGTCAAATGAGCGAACAGGGCCATCGAACGCAGCGCCTGGGTGGCCGAGATCTTGATCTCCAGCTTCGCCACCTGCCGCCCGGGGTCGGCGTGATGGGAAACGCTGCGGCGCAGGCTGTCGTGAACCTCCTGGCTCAGCAGGCCTTCACGATGCAGCTCGTCGTAATGCGCCAGTTCGTACTGGGTGCCGATCTGGCGCAGGAAGGCGGCCTCCAGCGCCTCGGCGTAGTCCGGATATTGCAGGCGCAGGGCTTCCAGGGCGGTACGGGTGGCCGCCGCGCGGCTGTCCAGGATGTCGGCCAGGATATCGGTGATGCGCTGGCCCAGCAGCGGCGTCATGCGGGCCGGCAGATAGGCCGCCATTTCGGTCAGCACCAGGCTTTGCACCATCAGCGCCTGGAAAGTATGGCCGATGCGGCGCTTCAACGGGCCGTCCAGCCCCAGGTGGCGGTGCAGGCGATAAGCCAGCCGGGTGGACAGGCCATAGGACAGCTGGACCCGGTAGGCCCGGTTATAGCCCACGCGGCCGTCCTGCCGCGCCCCTTCCAGCAGCCGTTCCGCCCCGCGCAGCATCTCGCCGACGATGCGTTCATCGATGGTATGGGTCTCGTGGTGCTCCAGGATCAGCTCTTTTTCGTGCGCCGCCAGGGCGATCAGCCCCAGGGTCAGGCGCTCGCGGTCGGTCAGCAGTTCCTCGATATCCGCGCTGCTGTCGCCCAGTTTGATCTCCGGCGCATAGTCGCGCACCACGCTGCGCACGATCTTGGGTTCGATGCCGTAGCGTTCTCCCGCGCCCTTCACCCGGTCGGCCACTTCGGCGAGCGACAGGGCCACCACCTGGTCGCGCACCGCCAGATCGATGGGGCTCAGCTTGTCCAGGCCCAGCTTGCGGATCAGCGGGCGCAGGGTCAGGCCGTTGACGAACAAGGTGAAAAGCACATAGCCCGTGGCCGTCACGGCGACGAAGCGCTTCACCTCCGGATCGATGAAGTAGTTTTCCGTCACCACCAGGGCCAGGGCGAGGGTCACCGCCCCGCGCAGGCCGCCCCACAGGATGGTCAGGTTGTAGCGGGTGCTGACGGGCACGGCGAGGCCGGTCAGGGCCAGCAGCGGCATCACCCCGAACAGCACGATGGCCCGCGCCAGCAGGGCGGCGACCACCACGGTCAGCACCAGGATAATGTCCCAGATGTTGATATCGGTCAGGATGCGCGGCACCAGGATGGCTGCCAGCAGGAAAATCAGCGATCCGGCCCAGAAGCCGATCTGTTCCCAGACGCTGCACAGCCGCTGCCAGTTGGCCGGCTTGATGCGGGCGGGGATGGTGGCGCGCAGGGTCAGGCCCGAGGCCACCACCGCCACCACGCCGGAAACCTCGAGCACCTGATCGCAGACAATATACAGAATATAGGTCGCGCCCAGGGTCAGGGTGACCTCGGCCGCCGCGATGCCCTTCATCCACGACATCGCGCTGGCCAGTCCCCGGCCGGCCAGTGCGCCGACCACCGCCCCTCCCGTGAAGGACACCACCAGCCCGATGGAGGCCGCCACCAGATCCAGGGGTTCGCCGGCGGCCACCACTTCCAGCAGCAGGGCGAACAGGGCGATTGCCGCCGCATCATTCAGCAGGCTTTCCCCCTCCACCAGCCGGGTCAAGCGGGCCGGGGCGCCGATCTCGCGGAAAATGGTGACCACGGCTGCCGGGTCGGTGGTGGCGACGATGGATCCCAGCATCAGGGCGATCAGCAGCGGAATACCGTACAGCTGTTCCAGGCTGACGCCGATCACGGCCGCCGCCAGCAGCACAGCCAGCACGGCCAGCACCAGGATCGGCACGTAGTCTTCCATGATCCGCCGCACTTCAAGCGACAGCGACGCCTGGAACAGCAGCAGCGGCAACAGGATGTACAGGAACACGGCCGAGCGGACGGGGAAGCCGACGATGGGCGCAACCAGTTCGTTGAAGGCGTCGGTCAGCGTGGTGTGCAGCAGAAAGGCGGCCGCAGACCCGACGGCGACTCCCATGGCCGCAAGCAGGATGGTGGGCGAGATTTGCAGGCGGGCGGCCAGCGGCTGGGTGGCAGCGACCAGGATCAGGAGAAAGGCAATAACCAGGGTGATGACGATAATATCGATCATATTCGCGGTTCGCTGCGGGCCGTTGAGCACAATGGGAGGGGCGGGAAGGGCGACGTGGAGAAGGAGGCTTCCATGTCGGGTCATTTTCGTGCCCGTACAAGGCGAAATGGTGGCGGCGGGGGCTTGAAGCATTCCGTTCCGGCCGGCGCTGTGGCACGGTGGGGCATCCTTTGAACCGAACGGTTATCGATCCCGCATGATTCCCGAAAGCCAGCGTCGCGTCTTCGCCTTCCTCGCCCGCCCCGAGACCCATGGGGGGAACGGGGGACAGGTGGAGCAGGTCCACACGCACATCTCTGCCTTGTTCCTGGCCGGCGGCCGGGTCCTGAAGGCCAAGCGGGCGGTGGAACTGCCCTATGCCGACCAGCGGGAGCTGGCCACCCGGGAGCGGCTGTGCCGGCACGAGGTGGAGATCAACAGCCCCGGTGCCCCGGGTCTTTACGAAGGCGTGGTCGCTGTTACCGAAGAAAGCGATGGAACCCTGGCTCTGGATGGTGCCGGAACGCCGGTGGAGTGGCTGGTGGTCATGAACCGCTTCGACGACAGCCAGCTGTTCAGCCGCCTGCTGTCGAAGGCCGAACTGGACCGCCATCAGATGCAGGACCTGGCCGAAGCGGTGGTGGCCGCCCACGACCGGGCGCCGGTGGTCACCGACGACCCGGAGGCGGACGGCTTCGCGCAGATCATCGCCAACAACCGTCGGGCCTTCGCCGATCAGGCCGCGCGGCTGGGAGAAGCCGACGTGGCGGCCTTCATGAGCGCCTCCGACGCCGCGCTGGAGCGGTTGCGGCCGCTGCTGGCGCAGCGGGCGAAGGCGGGCAAGGTGCGGCACTGTCACGGCGACCTGCATCTGCGCAACGTGGTGCTGTGGGAAGGCAAGCCGACCCTGTTCGACGCCATCGATTTCAACGACCTGTTCGTGAAGATCGATGTGCTCTATGACCTCGCCTTCCTGCTGATGGATCTGGACTTCCGGGGCCAGCGCCGCTTGGCGGCGATGACCTTCAACCACTGGATGGAGTTCACCGGCGATACCGGCGGGCTGGCGGCGCTGCCGCTGTTCATGGCCACCCGCGCAGGCATCCGCGCCTTTGTCCAGGCCACCGCCGGCGCCGAGCAGAGCGATCCCGAAGAAGCCCGCCGCCTGCTGGAGGACGCGCGGGCCTATCTGGCGCTGGGCATGGGCTATCTCGACCCGCCGGGGCCGCGGCTGGTGGCGGTGGGCGGACTGTCGGGCAGCGGCAAGTCGCGGCTGGCCCGGGAGGTGGCCGGCTTCGTCGGCGCCGCGCCCGGAGCCATCGTGCTGCGCACCGACGTGCTGCGCAAACGGATCATGGGCCGCAAACCCTACGAGCCCCTGGGGGCGGAGGGCTATACGCCGGAGATGCACGCCAAGACCTATGCCCTGCTGAAGCAGGAAGCCTTCGCCGCTTTGGCTGCCGGTCATTCGGTGGTGCTCGACGGCGTGCATGCCAAGCCAGAGGAACGGATTGCCGCAAGGGCAATCGCCGAGGAAGCCGGCGTCCCCTTCGACGGGCTCTGGGTCCGCGTGCCGGTGGACGTGTCGCTGGAGCGCATCCGTACCCGGGTGCGCAATCCCTCCGACGTCACCGAGGAAGTGCGGCTGCGCCAGGAGGAATTCGACCTGGGAACCATCGACTGGGCGATCATCGATGCCAGCGGGCCGAAGCGGCAGACCGTTGCGGCCGGACGGCGGGCGCTGGGGCTGTGATGCCGTGAAAAATGCTATCGACAGTGGGGGACCCGTTCGAAGTGCGGCCTTTCGGCCATAGGATGCCGGATGGCATTAATGGCTGACGCGAATGGCACCTTTGGTCCACTGGTAGGGCTTTCGTCGGCGTCTTCGGCGGCGCATAATGCGGATAGGGTTTTTTGTAAAAGGAGGTCGCCATGTCGGGAATCCGAACCATTCTGTGTGTGGTGGGCGACGAGAAAAGCGGCGTGGTGCCTCTGAAAACGGCGCTGTTGCTGGCCAAGGATTCGGCCTGCCATGTGGAAGCCTTCCATGTGCTGGTGGATGCGGCATCGGCCGTTCCCTATGTGGGCGAGGCGATGGCCGGGGCGCTGGTCGAGGAAATGGTGGAAGCGGCGGAAAAGGACGCCCGGGATCGGGCCGACAAGGCCAAGCTGCTGTTCACCGCCACCTGCGACGCCATGGGCGTGCCCATGGGCGGCGAACCTCCGGGAGACGGCACGGCGACGGCCACCTGGGAAGAAGCCCGGGGACCGGAACCCGAACAGGTGGCCCTGCGCGGCCGCGTGGCCGACATGATCGTGGTCGGCCAGCCGGGTCCCCATGGGGAACCGCCGTCCCTGCTGACCCTGAACGCCGCCCTGATGGAAAGCGGCCGGCCGGTCCTGGTTTCCCCGCCTGCGGTGCCGGCCAGCCTGGGCAAGCGGGTGGCCATCGCCTGGAACGGCAGCGCGGAGGCGGCCCGCGCCGTGGTTGATGCGCTGCCCTTCCTCGCCCGTGCCGAAAGGGTTACTATCCTGATGGCCGAGGAAAAGGACAACTTCGCCGAAACCAGCGAGCTGGAACGCCATCTCGCCTGGCACGGCATCTCTTCGACCAGCCAGGTGCTGAAGGCCGGTCCGGGCACCCGCCCCGGTGAAGCCCTGGTCCGCGCGGCCGAGGGGCTGGAAGCCGATCTGCTGGTGATGGGTGCCTATACGCATAGCCGATTGCGGCAATTGATCATGGGGGGCGTCACGCGATATGTCTTGGAGCACGCACGGTTTCCTGTCCTGTTGACGCATTAACCGTCTAGTAAGTCACAGTCCTGCGAGGATGGGGGGCAGAAGGACCAAGGGTTGCTTGGCCCTTCTGATCCTTTGGGATACGATTGGCTTGGTTGCGGATGAAAACCGAAGAGATTATCGGGGGGTGCCCCACGGACTACGACGCACTGTTCACGCAGGTGAAGACGGCCGCGTTGTTGATCGACCCGGCTGACGGCTGCATTGTTGACGCCAATCTGGCGGCGGCCGCCTTTTACGGTTGGCCATGCGAGATGTTGCGGGCCATGCGAATTTCCGAAATCAACACGTTGACTCCTGCGGAAATCTCCAAGGAGATGGCGCGGGCGCGCACGGAACGGCGTTCCTTCTTCAATTTTCGGCATCGTCTGGCCAATGGCACGGTGAGGGATGTGGAGGTCCATTCCGGGCCGGTGATCCTGGACGGCCGCAGTCTGCTGTATTCCCAGATCTTTGATGTCTCGGCTCGGGCGTCGGCAGAAGCGGCGTTGCGGGAGCGGGAGCATAACCTGCGCGCCCTGACCGAGCAGGCCCATGACGCGGTGATCCAGATCGACGAAAACGGGGCGATCACCCTGTGGAACGGGGCGGCGGAGCGCATTTTCGGCTTTGCCCCGTCCGAAGCGATGGGCAAGCCTGTGACGCTGATCATGCCCGAAGACCTCAAGGCGTCTCACATGGCGGCCATGGAGCAGGCCTTTGCCGGGGGGGCGTCGGATCTGGTCGGCCGCACTGTGGAGGTGCGCGGGCGCCACAAGAGCGGGCGGGAAATGCCGGTGGAGGTCAGCCTGGCCCGGATGACCGTCGACGGCCGGGTCCGCTTCGCCGCGATCGTCCGGGATATCACCGAACGCAAGGGGGCGGAGCAGGAACTGCGCCGCCTGAATGCCGAACTGGAAGCCCAGGCCAGCCGCCTGGCAATCTTGGCCGAAGAGGCGGAGGAGGAGCGCCGGCGGGAACAGCGGGCACTCAGCTTCCTGTCCACGGTCATGGAAGCCGTGCCGATTCCCATCTTTTACAAGGACCTGGAGGGCAACTACCAGGGCTTCAACCAGGCATTCGTCGACTTCCTGGGCCGGACACGCGAGGAAATGGCCGGGCATACGGTGGAATCCGTCCAACCTGCCGATCTTGCCGGGGTCCATAAGGAAGCCGAAAAGCTGCTTCTGGATACGGGGGTGGGTCAGCGCTATGAAACCCGGGTGGAGAGTGCTTCGGGCGTGATGCGGGACGTGGTGTTCACCAAGGCGCTGTTCCGCGATGAGGATGGACGGCCGGCGGGCATCGTTGCGGCGATGATGGATATCACCGAACGCAAGCAGCTGGAAAAGAAGCTGCGGGATCAGGCCTCGACCGATTCCCTGACCGGCGTGCTGATCCGCCGCTCCTACGAGGAAGCGGCCCAGGCCGAACTGGTCCGCGCAGCCCGCTTCGGCCGTGAGCTGTCGATGATCATGATCGATGTGGACCACTTCAAGGTGGTCAATGACACCCACGGCCACGATGTGGGGGACGATGTGCTCTGTGCCCTGGTCAAGGCGTTCCAGGACGGGTTGCGCCAGAACGTGGACCTGATCGGCCGGCTGGGCGGGGAAGAGTTTGTCGTTCTGCTGCCCGAGACAGGACTATCCGCCGCTGCCGGAGTCGCCGAGCGAATGCGGCTTCGCGTACACGATGTGCGCGTAACTTTGCCCTGCGGCACGGTGCTGGGGGTGACCTGCAGCTTCGGTGTGGCGGCATGGACGGAGCAAGGGGAAGACCTGCACGAATTCGCCCGTCGGGCGGATCAGGCGCTGCTGGAAGCCAAGCGAAACGGCCGGGATCGGGTGGTCGAAGCCGCCTGATCCGGGCCGGCCGCTCCGGGCAGACAAGCGCACCGAGGGCGCATCTTTCCACGATTTCTTCGCGTGTGCAGGAACGAATTGGTGCGGCACGGAATGGGTTGGCACTACCAGATCCTTAATGACCGTGGTATTTTTAATCCTAAATAAACCTGTGGGTATAAACAGGGGTAACTGTTGAGAGGAGGGGACGTTCGCGATCCTTTCCCTGCCGAGAGTGAGGCCGACAGGGCTTGGACCATGCTGACGCGTACTGTGTATGCGAAGGTGGCGTTCCGGGGGTGCTTCTCGCTGAAGGAAACGGCCACGCGTCGAGAGGGACGGTGGCAGACGGCGACGGGAGGAGACGACCCATGATTTCGATCCACGACTGTATCAGCTTCAGTGGTTTGTCTGCCGATCAGGTGGATGTGGTGGCGATGCGGATGCATGTTCCGACGGTTGTCGCGGCGGAATGGGCGGAAGCGATCCTGGATCAGCCCGGCGGGCAGGATCTGATGGACGGTTTTTTGGCGGCAGAAGAAGCCGGGTTTACCGACGCCGCCGCCAGCAGGTTTGCGGTGGATTGCCTGCGCCTGCTTCGGGATGCCCGGACGCGGCTGAACTGACCTCCCCGGAAGAGGGGTGCTTGGCGGGTTTTCCATGGGACGGGAGCAGGGCGGCGAATTTCGCCGCCCTTTTCCATGAAAAATGATCTCTTTTGCCCACCCGGCGTTTTTTGCGTGTGCCGGCCCGGCGCCCCATATCGAAGCCGGACGCCGTTACCCATTCAATAAGCGAACCGGAGGACGCCCCATGCGATTGACCCGCGCCGTAAAACGCATTCTCGACGGCTACGAAAGCGACAACCCGGGCACCAAGGCCAACCTGGCCCGCATGCTGATGGCCGGCAAACTGGCCGGGTCGGGCAAGATGGTCATCCTGCCTGTCGACCAGGGCTTCGAACATGGTCCGGCCCGCAGCTTTGCCCCTAATCCGGCCGGCTACGACCCCCATTATCACTTCCAGCTGGCCATCGACGCGGGCCTGAACGCCTATGCCGCGCCGCTGGGCATGATCGAGGCCGGGGCCGACACCTTCGCCGGCCAGATCCCGCTGATCCTGAAGATGAACAGTGCCAACTCGCTGAACGGCGACAAGGAAGGGCCGACCCAGGCCATCACTGCCAGCGTCGATGACGCCCTGCGGCTTGGCTGCTCGGCCATCGGCTATACCATCTATCCCGGTTCCGATAGCGCCTATGACATGATCGAGGATCTGCGCGACCTGATCGCCGAGGCCAAGGCGGCCGGGCTGGCGGCGGTGGTCTGGTCCTACCCGCGCGGCGGATTCCTATCCAAGGATGGCGAAACGGCGGTCGACATCTGCGCCTATGCGGCCCATATGGCCTGTCTGGCCGGCGCCCATGTGGTCAAGGTCAAGCTGCCCACCGATGCCCTTGAACTGCCCGAAGCCAAGAAGGTCTACGAAGCCGAAGACATCCCCCGCGCCACCATGGCCGAACGGGTGTCCCACGTGGTGCAAAGCTGCTTCGCCGGACGCCGACTGGTGGTGTTCTCCGGCGGCGGCAAGAAGGGAACCGAAGGCCTGCTGGACGATGCGCGCGCCATCCGCGACGGTGGCGGCAACGGGTCCATCATCGGCCGCAACAGCTTCCAGCGGCCCCGCGACGAGGCGCTGGAGCTGCTGTCCCAGCTGATCGCCGTTTACCAGGGAAAATTGTAGGTGCAGAAACGGAACAGCCATATGCAGTATGGGGATTTGCGTCGGTGCCGAATCAGTTTATAGTGATTCGCAATAAGGAAGGCGGGAGAGAAGGTGGGAGATCTGTGCGATGTTTGCTGACAATACACTGACGCCCCGAGAGGCGGTGCGCCTGTGTGCTTTGGGCACCATTGCGCGCGGCGCGGTCAAGTACAGCGGTCTGGCGGCCTCTGTCCGGCACTTTATCAGCCGGATCAGCGGCCCGTCCCTGGACCTGCTGGGGTCGTCCATTGAACTGCTGATCCACGAAGGCCTGGTGGCCCCGGTGGATGGGGAAGGGATGGAAGATGACGCCCTGCTGGCCATCACCGAGGGGGGCCGTCAGGAATTCGTCAAGCTGATGACGGCCAACCTGCGGGCCGCCAGCGATCTGTCCCGGCTGATCACCGCGTTGAAGTTCCGTTTCCTCGACCTGCTGCCGCTGACGGAACAGGCGCAGCAGGCCGAACTGATGCTGGAAACCTGCGAAACCGAACTGTCCCGGCTGCTTGATCTGCGCGCCGCCCATGTGGAAGAGGGCGGGTTGCTCACCGAATGGCTGGACCAGGAGATCACCCAGGTAGAACAACGCCAGTCCTGGTTGGAAGGTATGGCGGACCGGCTCGCCAGCGGATTGTCTTCATAAAACCACAATGTGTGGTTGGTCTGCGGAGTGCGTAGAAAAAAAACGGTCTAACCCAATAGGTTAGGCCGTTTTTTAGTGCTCGGATTTTGAATTGTCCTTCGGGTCGGAAAAGCGACCATTGCGGAATTCCGCAGGATCTCCGAAACTCTATACCTAGAATTTGTGAGGACCCATACCTCCAAGGGCAATGGGTGCTCCTATGGGGGGCATGCCGAAACGGATAGGTCGGCGGGTCGGGGCAGGGGAGCTCGGGGGTATATGAAAGGCGGCATGCGGGCGTTTTGCCTCTGTCTCCTGGGGGCGGTAGGGCTGATCTGCCTGTCGGGCGGGCCGCTCGTAACCACCGCCGTGGCCAGGGATGGCGAGGTGGTACAGGATACATCTATCCTGCCGCACAGCATTCGCGTTCAGCTGAAATGGAAGCATCAGTTCCAGTTCGCCGGCTATTACGCTGCCTTGGCCAAGGGGTGGTATCGCGAAGCCGGGCTGGACGTGGAGCTGGTGGAAGCCGCCGATGGCATGGACACGGTGGCCGAAGTGGTCGACGGCACCGCGCAGTACGGTGTGGGCAGTTCCGATCTGCTGGTGCACCGGGCCAAAGGCGAGCCGGTGGTGGCGCTGGCGGCGATCTTCCAGCATTCACCGCTGATCCTGCTGGCCCGCCGGGGTGCGGGTATCGAAACCTTCCACGATCTTGCGGGCAAGCGGGTGGCCCTGGAACCGGGGTCCATGAGCCTGAAGGCCTATCTGGAGGACGAGGGGATTCCCCCGAGTTCGCTGATCCAGGTTCCCCATCCCTTCGATCCACGCCCGCTCATCGAAGGCTCCCTGGACGCCATGAGCGCCTATGAGAACGACGAACCCTTCCTGCTGGAACAGGCCGGGGTGCGGGTGCTGCGCTTCACTCCCCGTTCCGCGGGGATCGATTTCTACGGTGACATCCTGTTCACCACCGAACGGGAAATCGCCGAGCATCCGGATCGGGTAGAGGCCTTTCGCGCCACCACCTTGCGCGGCTGGGTCTATGCCCTGCAGCACCCCGACGAAATCGTCACCATCATTCGCCAGCGTTATTCGAAACGCCATAGCCGCACCCACCTGCTGTACGAGGCCGAACGGTCCGGCCGGCTGATCCGCGCCGATCTGGTGGAGCCAGGCTACATGCAGGAAGGCCGCTGGCACCATATCGCCGACATCTACGCCAACTACGGCATGGTGCCCCGGGACATGTCGCTGGACGGCTTCCTCTACACCTCCGACAGGCCGCGCGAGGAAGAAAAGCCGCTGCCCCCCTGGTTCTGGCCGGGTGTGGTCGGGGCGGTGATCGCGCTTCTGGGAATCGCGCTGGTGGCCTGGCGGATGATCAGTCTGAACCGTGCCCTTCACCGCGAGATCGAGGAACGACGGCAAACGGTGGTCAGCTTGCGGGAAAGCGAAAGCCGCTACCGTGTGCTGCTGGAAAACGCACCGTTTCCCATCGTGATCACCGCGATGGATGACCACACCGTCCTGTTCATCAACCGCCGGGCAGAGCAGGTGTTCGCTATCTCTGCCGCGGACGCGGTGGGCCTGAAATCCCACACCTACTGGGCCGATACGGCCGAGCGTGACCGCATGCTGCGGCTGTTGCGGGAACAGGGATCCGTCCGTGATTTCGAAGTGGAGCTGCTCAACGGCCGGGGCAGCAGCCTGTGGGCCTACTTGTCATGCAACCCGATCACCTTCATGGACCGGCCGGCGCTGTTCGTGTCCTTCGCCGACATCAGCCAGCGCAAGGCGATGGAAGGTCAGTTGCGCCGCATCGCCGACGTCGATCTGGTGACCGGCGTGGCCAGCCGCCACCGCTTGCTGGAAGACCTGGCAGAAGACGTGACCCGGACCCGCAAGCGGGGGGGGCCGCTGTCGGTGCTGATGATGGATCTGGACCACTTCAAGGAGGTCAACGACCGCCACGGCCATCCCGCCGGCGACTGGGCGCTGTTGCGCTTCGCCGAGATCTGCCGGGGCAACCTGCGCACCGAAGACCGCCTCGGCCGGCTGGGAGGAGAGGAGTTCGCCGCCCTGTTGCCGGGGATGGACGCCACCACGGCCATGCTGGCGGCAGAACGCGTTCGTCGCGCCATCGAGGATACGCCGCTGCCTTATGACGACCGGATGATCCGTCTGACGGTGAGCATCGGCGTCGCCCAGCTGCTGCCCGAGGAAGACGGTCAGGAGCTGCTGGCCCGGGCCGATCAGGCGCTGTATGCGGCGAAAGAAGCCGGGCGGAACCGCGTGAAGAGAGCCGGGTAAAGGGCTCAAAAAAGCGCCCTCTATTCAATGTCCGGTACGGTCTCGCTGGTATCGCGCAGGGTGACGGCAACTCCCATCGCTTCCAGATCCGCCAGGAAGCGGGCAGGGGAGCCATACAGGCCCTGTTGCCAGATGCCCGGCCGGGCCGTGTCCTCGTCCAGCATCTGCCGCACGCAGGCACTCAGCGCGGCGGCGGGCAGGAAGGACGGGTCGGGGTGGGTGACCTCAAGGCACAGGCGGGTCGGCCACCCGTCCTTCACGCCGGTGGCCTCGACGCGCATCATCATGCCCGCACCCCCCCGGTCCGTGCGGCGCAGGGCGGCGGCGGTCAGGCTGTCGGACAGGGCGGTCAGCTTCAGGGCGTCCAGGGCGGCAGAAAAGGGCGCCGCACCGTAATCCACCGCCGAGCCGAAGCCGCAAAGGTAGAACCCCATCTGCGTCATCGTCGGCAGGGCGTCGCGCAGACCCCGCATCTCGCCCAGGAAGACCGGATAGCCGACGCGGCGGCCGTAGGGGGCCGGCAGCATGTAGACCGGGAAGTAGCGGGCCTGCAACTTGCGCCACTGGCCTTCCACGAGCATGGTCGGATTGCCCCGCCGCGCCTCGGTCAGATAGTCGCGAACCATGGTGGGGGAAAGCTGGGACAGGTCGCTGCCCGAGGCCACGGCCAGGGCGCCGTCCACCCGGTCCACCGAATGCAGCTGGGCGGCGAGGTGGCGGACCAGGACGCCGAACAGGCCGGCACGGGCACCGCCGTCGGTGACGAAGGTCAGGCCACGCTCTCCGGCCTGAGCGCCCAGCGGGTGCAGGGCCTTCAGCTTGGCGGGGCGGGAGGGCTGGAGGTCGATGAAGGACAATCCGGCCCGCAAGGCGGCCCGGGCAACGGCCGCAGCAGGGGCGCGGGCGGCTTCGGCGGCGAGCACCAGCAGGCGGCCACCGTCCAGCGCACTGCCCAGGGAGGAATTGTCGCGGGGCGCCGGGGCGGTTTCGACGATGGCATCAGGCGAGGTGGCACGAACCTCGGCTGCGGCAGCGGACGCCCTGGCTTCGTCCAGGTCGACGATGCGGATGGGGAAATATGCGGCCAGCAGGCGGGCGGCACGGCGACCGACCTGGCCGCCTCCGCCCAGAATGACCACAGGGCGCGGATCGGCGGAGATGTCGGGGGGCATGGGCGGGTCCTTGGGCGACAGGCGGGGGAAGGGAGGCAGCGCAAAAACGGAATCTGAACGAACGCCGGTCACAGCAGGTGCTGGCCGCCGGTCACGAAGATCTCGGAGCCGGTGACGTAGTTGAATTCGTCGGAGCACAGCCGGAAAACGGTGGCCGCCACGTCCTCGGGCGTGCCCATACGGTCCAGGGGGATGCGCGGGATCAGGGCTTCGTATTCCGGGGCGATCATCTCGGTCTGGATTTCCCCCGGCGCCACGGCATTGACCCGAACCCCCAGGGCGGCGAACTCGGCGGCCATCTCGCGGGTCAGGCCGGACAGCGCGGCCTTGGAGGTGGAATAGGCCGAGCCGGCGAAGGGGTGAACGAAGTGGCCGGCGATGGAAGTAATGTTGACGATGGACCCCTTGGCCTTGCCCAGCGGCGTGGCGAAAGCGCGGGCCAGGCGCAGGGGTGCGAAGAGGTTCAGGGCGAAGACGGCCTCCCATCGGTCGATAGCGCCGTTGAGGATGCCCAGCCGCTCCTTGAACGCGGTCTTGGGCGAGACGCCGGCATTGTTGACCAGGGCGTCGAGCGGGGCACCGTCCAGGTGGTCCAGGACCTTGCGGGCGAAGGCCATGGTGCTTTCCCCATCGGCCAGGTCGACGGGGAAATGGGCCGTCCAGGCCGGGTCGAGCATGCAGTTGGCGGGCACGTCGGCGCGGGCGCAGGTGATCACCCGCCAGCCTTCGCGCATGAATCGGATGGCCGTGGTATGACCGATACCCCGGCTGGCGCCGGTGATGACAACGGTGCGCGGGCGGTCGGTCATGGACGGGGATCCTCGTACGGGAAAAGACTCTCCGTGCTTACCATTCCTGTCCGCTGCCGGGAAGCGTACACTCTGGACCATGTGCGCACGCTATGACCTCAATTCGCCCATTCTGCGACTGGTAGAGCGCTTCGGCCTTGCCATCGCGCCGCCTCCCTATGCCTATGGCGAGCGCCGGCCCACGGATGTGGCGCCGGTGGTGATGCCCGACCGCTCCGTGGTGGCCCTGCGCTGGGGGCTGGCGGTGGACTGGGACCGCAAGCCGCTGATCAATGCCCGGGCCGAGACCCTGGGCAGCCGGGCGACGTTCCGCCTGCTGCTGGGTGCCCGGCTGCTGGTGCCGGCCGATGGCTATTACGAGTGGCGGCGGGCGGGCGACGGACCCGGGGGGGCCCATGGCGCGGCGAAGGTGAAGACCCGGATCGCGCCGCCGGAGGGACCCGCGCGGCCGTTTTCCATGGCCGGCCTGTGGGATGCCCGGCAGGGGCGTTTTGTCATCGTCACCTGCGCGCCGGCGGAGTCGGTGGCCCATGTGCACAGCCGCATGCCGGTGATCCTGCCTGACGTGGACGCCGAGGCCCGCTGGCTCGATCCCCGTCTGCCCTTTCCAGAGGTTGCGGGGCTGTTGACGCCCTATCGTGCGCCGCTGGTCTGTACGGAGCCGCCGGCACCGCCACGCCCGCCCTCTCCGCCGCCAAAGAAAAAGGCCGCCAAGCCGGAGCAGGGCGACCTTTTCGGATAGGGGGTGGCTTTCCGTCACGCTGCCTTGCGAGAGATGCCCAGGCGCTCCCACACGTCGGCCAAAGCATTCACCAGATGGTCCACATGGGGATCGGTGTGCAGCGGGGTCGGGGTCAGACGCAGGCGTTCGGTGCCCTTGGGTACGGTGGGGTAGTTGATCGGCTGGACATAGATATCGTGGCGTTCCAGCAGGGTGTCGCTAGCGGCCTTGCACAGCGCCGCGTCGCCGACCAGCAGGGGAACGATATGGCTGACCGAGGGCATCACCGGCAGGCCAATATCGCGCAGGCGGCGCTTGACGGTGGCCGCGCGTTCCTGATGGCTGATGCGCAGGTCGTTGTGGTCCTTCAGGACCGTGACGCTGGCCAGGGCACCGGCCGCCACCGCCGGCGGCAGCGACGTGGTGAAGATGAAACCGGCGCCGAAGCTGCGGATGAAGTCGCACAGCGCTTCGGACGCGGCGATATAGCCGCCGATAACGCCGATGGCCTTGCCCATGGTGGCCTGGATGATGGTCAGGCGGTCGCGCTGGCCGTCTCGCTCGGCAACGCCGGATCCGCTGTCGCCGTACATGCCCACCGCGTGGACCTCGTCCAGATAGGTCATGGCGCCGTAGGCATCGGCCAGATCGCAAATTTCCTTGATCGGGGCGATGTCGCCGTCCATGGAGTAGACGGATTCAAAGGCGATAAGCTTGGGTGTGTCCTTCGGGTACTGGGCCAGCAGGCTTTCCAGATGCTCCAGGTCGTTGTGGCGGAACACGTGCTTGGGCGCCCGGGAATGGCGGATGCCTTCGATCATCGAATTATGATTCTCTGAATCCGAGAAGATGACCAGCTCGGGGATTTGCGCCCCCAGGGTCATCAGGGCGGTCATGTTGGCGACATAGCCCGACGTGAACAGCAGCGCGGCTTCCTTGTTGTGCCAGGCGGCCAGTTCCTGTTCCAGCAGCACGTGGTAGTGGTTGGTGCCGCTGATATTGCGGGTGCCGCCGGCGCCGGCGCCGCAGATCTTCATGGCTTCGTCCATCGCCGCCAGTACGGCGGGATGGGTGCCCATGCCCAGATAGTCGTTTGAGCACCAGATGGTTACCTCATGGACCTTGCCGTCCCGGTGGTTGCGGGCGATCGGGAAGGATCCCACCTGCCGCTCCAGGTCGGCGAAGACCCGATAGCGCCCTTCGCGCTTCAGCCCGGACAGGCGGTCGGCAAAAAAGGCTTCGTAATCCATGGTGCACAAACTCCTTGCGCCTCGTCGTCCCTCGGCGCGTCGTCCGCTCCCACGGGGAACTTCCCCCGGAGTCGGTCGTCGGGCCGTCCCGGCCCTGATCCGGGAAGGTATCGCAGCCGCCTTCACGGCCTGACAATCCACCGCGCGGGTGGTTGATCACTGTAAAAGCATGGTGGGTTGGCAGGCAACCAGAACCATGGTTCGGATCAGGTTCGGGAAACCGCAGTCTCCCCCGGTCCCTTCGCGGCCGCTGTGGCCCCCGAATGTGGTCCCCGCCGTCGGCAGAGAATACAATGTTACGGTGGTGTGTCCAGACTCGTATTGCGAAAAGTTGTGAGTCCCACAATGCGCTGCAGGGGGGCGCATGATAGCTTTTTTCCTCATCGCGTAAATAGCACAGATGGGGAAAGGTCATGACCGGCAGCGATCATCGGGCGGGGCGGCGATCCCGGCATTCTGACCACCACCACCATCCCGACGATGATCCGGCGATGCGGCTGGATCCCGTGCGCCGCCAGCTGGTCCTGGGGCTGGGGGCGCTGCCGCTGGCGGTTCTGGCGTTCGGGCCTGGCAAGGCGGCCTGGGCGGTGGAAAACCGGGTGTCGATGGTCGAAGAGAACGGCTATCGGGTGATCACCAGCAACGGCATTCCCGATCATCCCACGGGACATTTTCCCAATCGCGGCAATCCCAACGCCATCTCCGCCCAGTCCCTGACCTTCCGCATGCCTCTCGTGCCCCGCCAGACGGGCCGGTTTCGGTCCGTACAGGGGCTGCGGGCCGGCGTGGCGGTGAACGGCGTGCCTTTCGACCCCTTCACCGCCGAGTTCTGGAACCGGGACCGCGCCTGGAACTACGACGCCCTGTCCGGTCCCAAGGATCTGGGACTTGATGACAATCAGGCCCATGTGCAGCCCACGGGACTGTACCACTATCACGGCTGGCCCAAGGGGCTGATCCGCAGCTGGTCGCAGGAGACCCACTCCCCCATTGTCGGCTGGGCGGCGGACGGATTTCCGATCTATGCCGGCTATGCCTATCGCGATCCGAACAACCCGGACGGCGGGCTGGCCTGGCTGCGGTCGGGCTGGCGCATTCGCGACGGCGAGCGCACCGGCGGACCCGGTGGCCGCCACGACGGCAGCTTCTTTGCCGACTGGGAGTGGGTGAAGGGCCTGGGGGACGTGGATCAGGCCAACGGCCGTTTCGGGGTGACGCCGGAGTTTCCGCAGGGGACCTACGCCTACTTCCTGACCCGTGAATGGCCGATCGTGCCGCGTTATCTGGCCGGTACGCCCGACGACAGCTTCCGTATCGGTCCGCCGGCCGGGGGAAGGGGCGGCCCGCCGGGAGCCCCGGGAGGGGGGATGGGGATGCGTCCACCCCCGCCGGGGGGAGGCCTCGGCATGGAGCCCCCGGGCGGCCGCCGCCCGCCCCCACCCGGCTTCCGGCGGCCGGACGGGTTCTGATGGCGCGGGGCCAATCGCCCCTCTCTACGCCGATAGCTCCTGGTTCGCTTCCATCACGTGGGGGGCGGCGCGGCAGCAGATGTCTGTGGCGCCGGCCCACAAGCACACCGTGCCCGCCCTGACATCAAGCCGCAGGATGCGGTGGTGGGTGGTGTCGGCCACCAGCAGCGTTCCGTCCGGCAGGGCGCACAGGCCGCGTGGCTCGCCGCAGGCCAGCAGGTCGTCCCAGGGTCCCCACAGGGTGCGCAGGCGGGCCGTTCCGCCGGGGCCGGAGGGTTCCAGCAGGCGGATCGCGTGGTTATAGGTGTCGGCGATCGCCAGCCCGCCGCCCGGGCCAGCCAGCGGGGCCAGGGCCAAGGGGTGCTGCAGCAGGGCGCCGTCGGCCACCGCACCATCCTTGTGGCCGAAGGTGAACAGGCCCTGGCCCACCAGCGTTTCCACCCGGGACGGGCCGCCATCCAGCGTGATCCGCCGCACCGCCGAGGCTTCGGCGTCGGTGACCAGCAGGGCCGCGCCGCCCGGCTCCAGCAGCAGGCCGGAGGGCTGGGCATGCAGAGCCTCGTCGGCCGGGCCGTCCAGCAGGTTTTCCTCTCCGCTGCCCGACAGGGGAGAGACCCAGCCGCATTCCAGACCGATGGCAAGGATCTGATGGGTGCCGCTGTTGCTGACATACAGCCGGCCCCGATCCGTATCCAGGGCCACATCCCAGGGCGAGGCCAGGGCGGTGATCAGCCCGGGCTGGCCGCCGGCGGGACAGGGATTGGACAGCGGCAGGCCGCGCCAGCCCTGGCCGGCCACGGTCTCCACCCGGCCGCGTTCCAGGTCCACCTTGCGGACGGCATGGTTGCCGGTATCGGCCACATAGATCACGCCCGGCCCACAGGCCAGTCCCTGGGGGGTGCAGAAACGGGCGGTTTCGACGGGGCCGTCTTCGAAGCCCGCGCATCCTTCCCCGATCCGGCGCAGCTCCCGGCCATCCTTGTCGAACAGCACCACCTGATGGTGGCCGGTGTCGGCCAGGGCGATGGTGTCCGGGGTCGGGCCGGGTTTCAGCGCGGCGGGATAGCGCAAGGGGCCGGTGCCGGCTTTGGGGCCGCAGGCGTCGGGGCAGGGGGGCAGTTCGGCAGGATGCAGGTCGCCGGCCAGCAGCGCGTGGTGCACCATGCACTTCAGCCCCTCGGCCAGGCGCTCCGGGTCCGGCTCGCCACGCAGCTGGCCGACGATGCGGCCGTCCGGGCCGATCAGCACCAGGGTGGGCCAGGCATGGACCGCATACTGGTCCCACAGCTGACGCTCAGGGTCGTGGATAACCGGGTGGTGGATGCCCAGGCGGTCCAGGGTCTGGCGCAGGCCTTCGGTGTCCGCTTCCCAGGTGTACTTGGGACTGTGAATGCCGATGACCGCCAACTCGCGCGGATAGGCCGCAGCCACCTGGTCCAGGGCCGGCAAGGTGTGAATGCAGTTGATGCAGCAACTGGTCCAGAAGTCCAGAAGGACGATGCGCCCGCGCAGATTGCTCAGCCGCAAGGGCGCATCGACATTAAACCATTGGAGGCCGGGACGGTCCAATTCCGGTGCATGGGTCAGGCCGAACACGAAACACCCCTTTTCAAATAATCGTCCCGGACCGTTTATGGTCATATCATGGCGGGCCGCACTCTGATCACATGGGGGGTGGAACGCCCAATTCCAGGGTGCGCCGGTTTCGGGGGCTGCGGGGGGTGCGGTTTCCAGCTCCGCTTTTCCGTCGGTTCAGGAGCGATTGATTGTAGGTTTATCTCTCTCGTCCGAAGGGCTAGGATCCTTCGTAAATTCAAGGGCCTCCGCCCCGACGAGACCGCCGTCCCGGCAGGCGGCGGAGCAAATTGCCCCCCATGGAGGAAATGATTATGCCGTTCAAGGACATACTGGTGCATGTGGATGCCTCGTCCCACTGCAAGGCCCGGCTGGAACTGGCCGCGGCGATGGCTGCCGAACATGGCGCCCATCTGACCGGGCTGGGTGTTCGCTATGTGGCCCATGTGCCCCAGTTCGTGATGTCGCAACTGGGTCCCGAAGTGGCCGATGCCCAACGCCGCTACGCCACCGAAGCGATCCAGAAGGAAAAGGCCCTGTTCGAGGACGTCTGCGAGCGCGCGGGCATCAGCTATGAATGGCGGGAAGGCGATGGTGACTTGGTGGATACCTTCATCATGCACGCCCGCTACGCCGACTTCGTGATTGCCGGGCAGAACGATCCCCGCGACGACGAGATGGACGGGGAAGCCGGACTGGTCGACCACCTGGTGCTCGATGCCGGGCGGCCGGTGATGGTGGTTCCTTATGCCGGCACCTTCAAGAGCGCCGGTCATCATGTGCTGGTGGCCTGGAACGGCAGCCGCGAAGCCACCCGCGCCGTCAACGACGCCATTCCGGTGCTGCAGACCGCCAAGAAGGTGGAAGTGATCGCCGTCAACCCGCGCGGCGGCCTGTCCGGCCATGGGGACGTGCCGGGTGCGGACATCTGCCTGCACCTCGCCCGTCACGGCATCAACGCCGAAGCCCACAGCGTCCATGCCGACGACATGGATGCCGGGGCGATGATCCTGTCCCGCGCCGCCGATGCCGGGGCGGACATGATCGTCATGGGCGCCTATGGCCGCTCGCGGCTGCGCGAACTGGTCTTGGGCGGCGCCACCCGCCATCTGGTGCGCCACATGACCATTCCGGTGCTGATGTCGCATTGATACCGGTTC
The DNA here is from genome assembly GCA_046233135.1 of Rhodospirillaceae bacterium Z3-40. Classification (GTDB taxonomy): domain Bacteria; phylum Pseudomonadota; class Alphaproteobacteria; order Rhodospirillales; family Rhodospirillaceae; genus JBJXHN01. The sequence goes on from JBJXHN010000001.1 coordinate 42,600, forward strand.
GGTTTCCCCGCCAGAGAGCGCCGGGGAGCGTGCCGAGGCGCTAAAAAAAACCCCGTTCCGGGATCGCCCGGAACGGGGGTTTTCTTTTGGATGCGTCGCAAAGGGGGCTATTCCGCTCCCTTTCCTCCGTGGGCTTCGGACCAGCCGACGGGGTCGGCCAGGAACGCCCGCACGCCGTCCAGGCTTTCCTGGGGGAAGGCCTTGCGGTCGGTGGCGACGTCAAGCACATCGTGCCAGGTGGCGAGCCAATGCAGGGTCATGTCGCTTTTCGCCAGATTCTCGATCGCGCCGGGGAAGGCGCCATAGAAGAACACGACGAAGGTATGGTGAACGGTGGCCCCGGCGGCGCGCAGGGCATCGACAAAGGCCAGCTTGCTGCCGCCATCGGTGGCCAGATCTTCGACCAGCAGCACCCGCTGGCCCTCGGTCAGGTCGCCTTCGATCTGGGCCATGCGGCCGAAGCCCTTGGGCTTCTTGCGGACGTAGGTCATCGGCAGGCCCATGGCGTCGGCGATCCAGGCGGCGTAGGGGATGCCCGCCGTTTCGCCGCCGGCGACCACGTCAAAGGCCTCGCAGCCGGCCTGCTTTTCCAGAATATCCAGCGCCAGCGCGGTGATCTTGGCCCGGGCGCGTGGGTAGGAGATGATCTTGCGGCAGTCGATATAAACGGGGCTGGCCCAACCGGCGGTCAGCTTGTAGGGCTCCTGCGGGCGGAAGTTGACGGCGCCGATATCCAGCAGGATCCGGGCGACGGCGCGGCCGGCCTCGGCCTGATAGGGGGCAGGGGCGGGTTGGGTCATGGCGTCTGTCCTGAAAAGGGGTGGCTGGGTGCGGTCTTTTCCGAGCATCTGTTTAAGGGTAAACCAATGCTCCCTCAAGAGGCCGCACGGCCCGCCCTTTTCCTGACAGGAGGTTCCCCGCATGCCCGAGACGTCCCCCGCGCCCGCTGCCGATGGTGTTCTCGTTGAACGGGACGGTGCCATTGCGACGGTCCTGTTGAACCGGCCGGAGCGGCTGAACGCCTTCAATCTGCCGATGTGGGAGGCGCTGGGCAATGCCTTTCACGGGCTTGACGGGGAAACCGGTCCGGGCAAGCCGATCCATTGCGTGATCCTGCGCGGGGCGGGCGGCAAGGCCTTTGCCGCCGGGGCGGACATCGGCGAGTTCGAAACCGTGCGCGCCACCCCGGCCCAGGCCAAGGACTACGACGTGGTGATGCGCCGGGCGCTCGACGCGGTGCGCCGCTTCCCGGTGCCGGTGGTCGCGGCCATCGAAGGACCGTGCGTCGGCGGCGGGCTGGAGTTGGCCTGCATGTGCGATATGCGGATCAGCGCCGACACGGGGCGCTTCGGGGTTCCGATCAACAAGATCGGGGTTGTGATGGCCTATCCCGAGATTCAGGCCATCCTGCGCCTTGCCGGCCCGGCCAATACGCTGGAAATCCTGCTGGAAGGCAAGGTTTTCGACGCTGACACCGCCTTGCGCATGGGCCTGGTGAACCGGGTGATCCCCGCCGCCGACTTCGAAGCCCATATCGCCGACACGGCCAAGGCCCTCTCGCGCTCGGCGCCGGGGGCGAATGCCTGGCACAAGGCCTTTGTCCGTCGCCTGCTCGACCCCGCGCCGGTCACCGAAGCCGAGCTGGATGAATGCTACCGCTTCCTGGAAACGGACGATTATCGGGAAGGGATCACAGCCTTCACCGAAAAGCGCAAGCCGGTGTTTACGGGGAAATAGACGGCCGGGAAGAGCAGGCGGTGCGGAGAACGGCGCGGCTGTTCTCCGCAGCACGTATGGTGAAGAGGATGGTCTGTCTGGTTTGTCATCCCCAGAACCGCGCTCCTTCCCGCGAGTCGCCGTCTGTTCCCTTCGCATCAGCACGGATCCCCCTCTTCAACCGGCCGAAAGTGAAAGGCGCACTCATAAGTATTCGTAATACCACAATATTTTCCCTGTTCCGGACGACAATGCGCACCCGGATATAGCGTTTAAAAACCAAACTAAAATAAGGGGTTTTCGCGCGACATAGGCCGTCTTGCGGCGGTGCGAACCGCGGGCGTAGGCTCATGCCCTTGGAGTTCTCGTGGGTATTACCGATGTCGCAGAAACCGTCCCCCTTGGCCCCCTTGGCCGCCCTGACCGACCTGCTGTCCCGCCTTCGTCGTCACCTTTCGATCGCCCATCAGGTGCCCGGCCGGGTACGGCTGCGGGTGGGATTGGGGGCGTTGGCCGAGGTGCAGGCCCGCCCCATCGAAAGCGGAGTGTCCGACCTGAAACGCTATCGCGGCGTCACCGAAACCCGGGTCAATCTGGCGGCTCGTTCGGCGGTCATCTCCTACGATCCCAAAGTCATTCCCGATACCTTCTGGCCGCGATGCCTGTCCGTGCCCGAAGCCGAGCTGCCTGCCCTTCTGGCGGACGTGCTCGCGCTCAAGGACGCCTGAAGGCCCGGGGTTCCGCCGGCTGCCCCGGGTCGGCAGCCGGCATCCGTTATAGGGAGATCAGCACCATGTCCAACCACCATCCCCGCAGGGACGTGCCGGCCCTCGGCGGCGGACCGGCTTCCGCCGATACCTTCCTGAAAGCCGGGGCCATCGGCGCCCTGGTGGGTGGAACCGGTGCTTTGGCCGCTGCCGCACCGGCGGTGCGGGACGGCACCACCACCCGCGAAGCCGCCGCCCGCGAGGTGCTGTCCACCGCTGCCAAGACCGGCGTGGCTACCGGCCTGGGGGCGCTGGTCGCGCGCTCGCTGTCCGGCGGGCCGCTGCTGTCCACGGCCGCGATGGTGCTGACCGGCGCGGCCGCCCTGTATGTGATGAACGAAAGCGGTCCCACGGACACCAAGCCCGTGCCCGCCAACCGGAGGAAGGCACCATGAACGAGAAGGCGCAACAGGGGCAGGCCCCCAACGAGTCCGCCGGCATGGATCCCCAGGGCCAGGGGTACGGCCCGGGCTATGGACCTCAGGGATATGCCGGGCCTCAGCAAGGGTACGGCGGCCCCCAGGGCTATCCCCAGCAGGGATATGCTCCCCCGCAGGGCTACGGTCCCCAACAGAGCTACGGACCCCAGGGCGGCGAGGCGCCCCAATACGGTGGCCCTCAGGGCTACGGCGGCCAGGCACCTGGTCCCCAGGGGTACGCGCCACACGGCTATGCCCCCCAGGGGTATACTCCCGGCTATCCTTCCCAAGGGTATGGGCCGCAGCAGGGGCATGCGCCGCAGGGATACGCCCCACAGGGTTACGGTCCGCAGCAGGGCTATGCGCCGCAGGGATTTGCCCCGCAAGGGGCCGCGCCGGGGCTGGGGCCTTTCGCGTCCAACCTCAACGGCTGGCTGGACTTCCGCGACGACCGCTTCATCAAGGGCGCGCTGGTCGGCGCGGCGGCGGCGGTGCTGCTGACCAATCCGACCTTGCAGAAAAAGACCATGCAGTCCCTGGTCGGGCTGTGGTCGCTGTTCCAGGGGGGTGTCGAGGAAATGAAGGAACGGTTCCGCGACGCCGAGGCGGAAATGGAAGCCGCAGCGGCCGCACAGGCTGCGGCTGACGACGGATCCGACGACGCCAAGACCGACGCCTGATCCCCAGGGGAGGGCTCCACGATGGCCAGGCTGGTGCATGCCACGCCGACGCGGCGTCGCTACAAGCTCGCGCGGTTGGGGGATCGTCGTCTCGATCTCCGCTATATCCGCAACTATCTGGAAGACCTGCCCGGCGTGTCCGGTGTTCGGGTCAATCCGGCGGCCCAGTCCGTCGTGGTCTCTCTCGCCGACGACCCGGCGGTCCACAAGGCCGTCGACAGGGCGGTGGCGGCACTGGAGCGGATCGACCTGCCGACCACCGGCCGCTCCGACCAGGGGGGCAGCGGGCCGCCGGACCCCAGCCGGGTCATCACCGGCGCCCTGCTGCTGGCCGCCATGCCCCTGTTGCCCCGGCCGATCAAGGCCGCGCTTACCGTCCTGGCCACGGCGCGGAACCTGAAGACCGGGGCGGCCACCCTGCTGACGGAAGGCATCAAGATCGAGGTGCTGGATTCGATGGCGGTCGGCCTGTCCCTGGTGCGCGGGCAGTTCGGCACGGCGGCGACCACCCAGTTCCTGCTCGATTTCGCCGAGTATGTGGAGGACACCACCCACCGGGCGTCCGATGACCTGATCCTGCGGCTGCTCAAGCCCAGCGTCGACGTGGTCTGGGTGGAGCAGGAGGACGGATCCGAGATCCAGGTGCCGATGACCCAGGTCACGCAGGGGACCAAGGTGGTGGTCAACGCCGGCGACCTGATCCCGGTGGACGGGGTGGTCAGCGCCGGCGAAGCCTTCGTCAACCAATCCAATGTCACCGGCGAAAGCCTGCCCATTCCCCGTGAGGCCGGCGACGAGGTGCTGTCCGGCTCGGTGATCGAGGAAGGCCGCCTGACCGTGGTGGCCGAGCGGGTGGGGGATTCCACCACGACCGCCCGCATCGCAAGCTTCATCCAGCAGGCCCTGGCCGAGGAATCCGACAGCCAGAGCAAGGCCGAGGAACTCGCCGACCGGCGGGTCTATATCACCCTGCTGTCGGGGCTGGGGGTTCTCGCCCTGACCCGGGACATCCGCCGGGTGGAATCCGTCTTCCTGGTGGACTTCTCCTGTGCCGGCAAGCTGGGCACGTCGGTGGCGGTGAAGTCGGCGATGTTCCGCGCCACCCGCGAAGGGGCGCTGATCAAGGGCGGGCGGGCCATGGAAAAGCTGGCCGGCGTCGATACCGTGGTCTTCGACAAGACCGGCACCCTGACCCACAACACCCTGGAGGTCGCCGAGATCGTCTGCCTGGGGCCGTTGTGCGACAGCGAGGACGGGCTGATTTCCATGGTCGCCTCGATCGCCGAACACAGCCGCCATCCGGTGGCCTCGGCGGTGGTGGACGTGGCGCGCCGCCGCTCGCTGGCCCACGTCGGCCACGAGGAGGTGGACTTCTTCATCGGCCACGGACTGGCCACCGAAGTGGGCGACCACACCATCCGCATCGGCAGCCGCCATTACCTGGAAGAACACGAAGGCATCGACTTCGCTCCGTTCGAAGACATCATCGACGGGTTGCTGGAGCGGGGCCTGACACCGCTGTACATCGGTTCCGACGGCCATCCGCACGGCATCATCGGCATGCGCGACCGGGTGCGCGACGAGGTGCCGGAGGTGCTGGCCAGGCTGCGCGCCAACGGGGTGGAGCGGCTGGTGATGATCACCGGCGACCATGCCCGCAAGGCCCAGGCGCTGGCCGACAGCCTGGGGCTGGACGAGGTCCACGCGGAGGTGGCACCGGAGGACAAGGCGCGCATCATCCAGGATTTGCAGGCCCAGGGCCGGCGGGTGGCCTTTGTCGGCGACGGAGTGAACGACGGCCCGGCGCTGATGACCACCGATGTGGGGATCGCCATGCCCCGGGGCGCGGATGTGGCCCGCGCCACGGCCGATGTGGTGCTGATGCAGGACAGCCTGAGCGGCGTGGCGGAAACCCACGCGCTGTCATGCAAGACCCTGGCCCTGATCGACCGGAATTTCCGCGTCGCTGCCGGCATCAATACGGGGGTGATGTTCGGGGCCGTGGCCGGGTGGTTCTCGCCGGTGGTTACCGCGCTGCTGCACAACGGCACCACCATCGGCGTGCTGGCCAATGCCTTCCTGGGCGGGGAATTCACCCGGGAAAGCCTGTCCGGGGTCCTGTCCGACCTGCGGCGGGCGGCCCTGACCGACGCCCAGGATCCGATGGGTCCCGATCAAATGGGAGAGTGATCATGAGTCTGCTCAGTCAATGGGATCAGGCCGCCGATATCCGCTTTCTGAAGGGGCGGACGGTGGATCCCCGCCGGCCGGAACCGATCCCCTCCCAGGTCCTGCGCATCGGCTTGTTCGACGAGATCCGCGCCTTCACCTTCTATTCGATGGTGATCGAGCGTTTCGGTCCCCGCCGGCCCTTCGTGTCGATTGTCGAGGCGGAACGGCGGCATAGGGACGGACTGGCGCAGATCGCCGCCCGCCATGGCGTGCCGGTGCCGCCCAATCCCTGGCGGGCCGAACTGACCGTGCCCAAGCGGTTCGAGGACTGCTGCGCCGCCGGCGTTTCGGCGGAGCGGGACAATGCGGCCATGTACGAAGGCTTCCTGGCCTATCCCCTGCCGCCGGACCTTTGGGCAGCCTGTGTCGCGCGGTGCCACGCCTCCCACGACAACCACCTGCCGGCCTTTCTGCACTGTGCGGGGCATGAGGCCCTGGAACGGGAACATGACGCCCGTCAGGCCAAGGCGCGGGAACCCCTGTGGCGAGGGGTGGTGGTCGGCGTGGCCGGGGTTCTGGTCGCCCGTGCCGCCGTCAGCGCCTGGCGTGGCCGGGCCGAGCGCAAGGCCGCCACGGCCGTCGGGAGCGACGCCGAAGCCCCGCCGTCCGGAGAATAGGCCGGCCGGACGACGGGGAGCGGTGCGACGGGTCCGCCGGTCCGATCAGCGGGTTTGCAGGCTGTCGATCATGTAGATGCCGTCGCTGCCCCGGGCCAGGGTAAAGGCCACGGGCGCACCGGCGGCCAGGGCCGCCAGATCGATGCCCTCGGCGACGGCGAAATCCATGGTCATGGACGGCCAGCCAATGGCCGCGATGGGCTCGTGGGTGATGTTCACCGTGCCCTTGTCCACATCCACCGCATTGACCGTGCCTTCGCCGGGAATGGACGCGGCGGACTGGGCAGCGTCATGGGTGCTGCCGTGGGTGTCACCATGGGTGTCGTGTGACATCTGGGCGGTGGCTCCGGTGGCGGAGGCCAGGACGAAGGCGGCGGCGATCAGAAGGGATTTCATGGAAGATGCTCCTGTTGAGGGAATGACGTTTTTTGGGGTCCGCCATCAATGGGCGAGGGCAGAAGGACCGGACGGCATGGTCTTGGGGTTGCGGATGGCCTCTATCCGGTTGACCAGGACGAAGACGGCGGGGATGACGAACAGGGTCAGCAGGGTGGCGGTGGTCATGCCGCCGATCATCGGCGCTGCGATCCGGCGCATGACGTCCGACCCCGTTCCGCTGCCGTACATGATCGGCAAAAGGCCGGCGAAGATGGTTGCAACGGTCATCAGTTTGGGGCGCAGGCGCAGGAGGGCGCCTTCGGTGACGGCGGCGTAGACGTCGTCCATGGAGACCGTCCGCCCTTCCGCCCGGGCCTGGGTCCGGCGTTTGTCCAGGGCGATGTTCAGATAGAGTTGCATGATGATCGCCGTTTCCACGGCGACCCCGGCCAGGGCGATGAAGCCCACCACCACGGCCACCGACAGGTCGAAGTCCAGCAGCCACAGCAGCCAGACCCCCCCGGACAGGGCCACGGGCAGGGTGCCGGCGATGGTCACCACGTCCAGGGTCCGGCGGAAAGCCATGTACAGCAGAACGATGATCAGCAGCAGCACCACCGGGATGATCATGCCCAGCCGCTCCTTGGCCCGTTCCAGGAACTCGAACTGGCCTGACCACGACACGGAATAGCCCGGGGGCAAGGGCACGGCGTCACGGACCACCCGGCGGGCTTCATCCACATAGCCGCCCAGGTCCCGTCCGGCGATATCCACATAGATCCAGCCGTTCAGCCGGGCGTTCTCCGACCGGATCATGCCTGGTCCGTCGGCGATGCGGATGGTCGCCACATCCCCCAGAGCGATATGGGCGCCGGACGGCGTGACCATGGGCAGCTCCTGGATGGCTTCGGGGCTGGACCGGTCATCGGCGGGATAGCGGACGTTGATGGGGTAGCGTTCCAGCCCCTCCACGCTTTCGGACACCTCGATGCCGCCGATGGCCGACCGGACCACGTCCTGCACCTCGGCAACCGACAGTCCATGGCGGGCGGCGGCCACCCGGTCGATGTCCACCTCCAGATACCGGCCGCCCACGGTGCGTTCGGCATAGGCGGAGGCGGTGCCGGAAATATTCTTCACGGCGGTTTCGATGGCTGCGCTCAGGCGGCCGATTTCCGCCAGGTCGGGACCGGCCACCTTGATGCCCACCGGGGTCTTCACGCCCGTCGCCAGCATGTCCAGGCGGTTCTTGATGGGCATGATCCAGACGTTGGTCACGCCCGGCACCTGGACGATCCGGTCCAGTTCCGCCCGGATGCCGGCCATGGTCATGCCCGGACGCCATTCCTCGCGCGGTTTCAGGCGGATGGTGGTTTCCACCATGGTCAGGGGTGCGGGATCGGTCGCGGTCTCCGCCCGGCCGGCCTTGCCATAGACGCTGGCCACCTCCGGCAGGGTTCGGATCAGGCGGTCGGTCTGCTGCAGGATCTCGCCGGCCTTGCCCACCGACACCGCCGGGAACAGGCTGGGCATGTACAGCAGGTCCCCTTCGTCCAGTTCGGGCATGAATTCCGAGCCCAGCCTGGACAGGGGATAGACGCTGCCGGCCGTCAGCAGGGCTGCGAGCATCACCATCGCCACGGGGTGACGCGTGACGCCCCCCAGCAGCGGGCGATAGAGGGCGATGAACAGCCGGCTGACCGGGTTGCGGCTTTCCGGGATGATATGGCGGCCCCGGATGAACCATCCCATCAGCACCGGCACCAGGGTGATCGACAGGATGGCGGCGGCGGCCATGGCGTAGGTCTTGGTGAAGGCCAGCGGTTTGAACATGCGGCCTTCCTGGGCTTCCAGGGCGAACACCGGCACGAAGCTGATGGTGATGATCAGCAGCGAAAAGAACAGGGCCGGCCCCACTTCTGTGGTCGCCTCGGCAACCACTTTCCAGCGGTTCTCGCCGGTCAGGGGCGTGGCTTCGATCTTGCGGTGCAGGTTTTCGATCATGACGATGGCCGCATCGACCATGGCGCCGATGGCAATGGCGATGCCGCCCAGGGACATGATGTTGGCGTTGATGCCCTGGGCATGCATGACGATGAAGGCCGCCAGGATGCCCAGCGGCAGGAACAGCACCACCACCAGGGACGAGCGCAGGTGCAGAAGAAAGGCGGCGCAGACCAGCACCACCACCACCATTTCCTCCACCAGCTTGTGGGTCAGGTTGTCCATTGCCCGCCCGATCAGGCCGGAGCGGTCATAGGTTTCCACCAGGTCCACCCCTTCGGGCAGGCCTTGCCGCAGGGTGTCCAGCCGTTCCTTCACCGCCTGGATGGTGGACAGCGCGTTTTCGCCCCAGCGCATGATGATGACGCCGCCGACGGCCTCTCCTTCGCCGTCCAGCTCGCCCACGCCCCGGCGCATTTCCGGCCCCAGCCGCACCGTGGCGACGTCCGACAGCAGCACCGGCGTGCCCGAGGCGCTGACCATCAGCGGCACGGTTTCCAGGTCGGCCACTTCGTCGATATAGCCGCTGGCCCGGACCATGTACTCGGCTTCGGCGATTTCCACGACCGAGCCGCCGGTTTCCTGGTTGGCCTTGCGGATCGCCGTGGTGACAGCCGACAGCGGCAGGTTGAAGGCACGCAGCCGCTGGGGGTCGACGACCACCTGGTACTGCTTGACCATGCCGCCGATGGTCGCCACTTCGGCCACGCCGGGAACAGTTTGCAGTTCGTACTTCAGGAACCAGTCCTGGAGGGAGCGGAGCTGCGACAGGTCATGGCCGCCGGTGCGGTCCACCAGGGCATACTGATACACCCAGCCGACCCCCGTGGCATCCGGCCCCAGGGCCGGATTGACTCCGTCGGGCAGGCGCGGGGCGACCTGGGACAGGTATTCCAGGACCCGGGAGCGCGCCCAGTACAGGTCGGTGCCGTCTTCGAAGATGATGTAGACGTAGCTGTCGCCGAACATGGAATAGCCGCGTACCGTGCGGGCGCCGGGGACGGACAGCATGGCGGTGGCCAGGGGATAGGTGATCTGGTCTTCCACCACCTGAGGCGCCTGCCCGGGATAGCTGGTCTTGACGATCACCTGGACGTCGGACAGGTCGGGCAGGGCATCCAGCGGCGTGGCGCGCAGGGTCCAGACGCCGCCGACGGCCAGCAGGCAGGTCATCACCACAATCAGGAAACGGTTGCCCAGGGACCAGCGGATAACGGAAGCGATCATTGGCCAGCCTCCCCGCCGGCGGGACCGACCCGGATCGCCACGAAGGCACCGGCGGCATCCCGGCCGATGTCCAGCCGCACGGCTTGCCCGGCATCGGGCAGGGTGGCCATGTCGAAGCCCTCGGCCAGGCCGAAATCCATGGTCATGGGCGGCCAGCCCAGCACCGGGATTGCGGCGTGGGAGACGTTGATCACCCGCGCCGCCGCATCCACGGCGTTCACCGTCGCGTCGGTTTCGGCAAGGATCTCGGGCAGGGCGGCGGCCGGTTCGTCGGTCCTGTCACCGGACCCGTTTCCGGGCTCTTCCATGCGGGCCATGCCGGCGGACAGGCTGGCTTCGGAATCGATCAGGAACTGGCCGGACAGAACGACCCGCTCTCCTTCTTCCAATCCGCCCAGGATCTCGGTCAGGCCGTTCCATTGGGCACCAATTTCCACCGGGCGCGGCCGGAAACGGCCGTTCCCCTGGTCGATGACCACCCGATCCTCGCCGCGGACGCGGATGACGGCTTCAGAGGGGACCCTGAGCACGTTTTCCCGGGTCGGCGTGTTCAGGATGATGTCGGCGAACATGTTCGGGCGCAGGGTGCGGTCCGGGTTGGCGAAGCGCAGGCGCACGCGTGCGGTGCGGGTCACCGGATCCAGTTCGGGATAGACATAGTCGACCCGCCCCCGCCAGACTTTGCCCGGCTGGTGGGCCAGGCGCGCTTCCGCTTCCATGCCCGGGGAAACCCGGTCGCTCTGGCTTTCGATAACCTCGGCGATCACCCACACCGACGACAGATCCGACAGGGTCATCAGGGTCTGATCGGGGCGGATGTACATGCCCTCGGCGACGCCCATCTGCACCAGCACGCCGTCGCGCGGGGCAAAAACCTTGATGCGTTCGGCCGGTTCCCGGGATTGGCGGATCTCCTCGATCTGCTGATCGGAAACGCCGAGTGCCTTCAGCTTCGCCCGGGCACCCCGGGTCATGGCCCCGGATCCCCGTTGCAGCTCTCGCACGTATTCCCACGACGCGGCGGCCAGGTCCTGGGAGAAGAAAGCGAACAGGATCTCGTCCGCCTGTACCTCGGCGCCCAGCGACCGGACCCGCAGGTCCTCGATCCAGCCTTCCGCGCGCACATGGATGTGAGAGGTGGTGTCGTCATCCAGCGCCACATAGCCCACGGTGCGCAGGGTCGCGCCGAAATCCCCCCGGTCTGCCGCAGCGGACCTGACCCCGATATTGTTCATGGTGGCCGGTGACACCCGGACGGCGCCGGCATCGTCTCCGTCGTCCGAGGACGCTCCCGGTTCCTCGCCTTCATAGACGGGAATGAGGTCCATCCCCATGGGCGATTTCCCCGGCGCATCCCGCCGGTAGTTGGGGTCCATGGGGGCGACCCAATAGGCGATGGTCCGCTCGCCCCCGGACGCGGCGTCGGAGGCGTCCCCAGAGGGGGCCTCTGCGTCCGATGATGCGAATGGGGCGGGAAGGGGGATGTTCAGCCGTTCGACAGCCACACCCCCCGCGACGCCGGCGGCCAGGGCCGCAGCGGCGAGCAACAGGGATTTTCCGGACACGGTTGTCCTGCCTTTTCCTCATACCGATCAGATTGGCGCAGCCGGGGCTGCGCGGGCGGTGGGATCAGGAAAGGGCTTTGGGCGGACGCAGGTCGGGAGGGGCGGAGATGGCGGTCAGATGGCGAACGGGGGCGACCCAGGGCAACCACGGGGCTGCGACAGGATTGCCGGCAAAGTTCATCAGCAAGCCGGCCAGGGCCGGGGGAGAGCAGCTGATGGACATGGTCGAACAGCCCCGGGGGTCTCCATCGTGATGGCGGCAGGGCGGGCGTTCACGATCGTCGGGAAGAATATGTGCCCCGGTGTCGCACGGCATGCTCCCGGCCACGCCGGCGGACATGTCGTGGTCACCGCCATCACCGCTGCTGTGCGCCATGTCCATCCCACGATCCACCGCGCTCGCCGGGTGCAAAGCACCGCCGATCATCACGCAGATCAGAAGGGAGAGGAGCAGACGCTTCAGCATGGTTCCGGTCCGGACTGGGGCAGGAGGACTCCCCACGTATTCGAATAGCCGGATTGGCCCGGACGGTCAATTCCCCTGTCAGCAGCCGGCTGTTACCGCCCGCTGGCCGCCGAGGTTATGGGACCGCCGCTGAAGCTCTTGAACGCTGCGAGCGAGCGATCCGGATGCATCGGCAGCAGATAGCGGCCCACTTCGCGGAAGGGAATGGGATTCAGCAGGTGGCGTTCCAGGCGCAGGCGCATGGTGTCCTGGCTCAACGGCTTCTTCAGCAGGTCGTGGATGCCGGCGTCCAAGGCGCGGTTGATGAAGCCCTGGGATACCTGGCCACCGCTGACCATGATGACAATGGCCCGGGGATGCGGGCTTTCGTGGGTATTGCGCAGGACGCGGGTGAATTCCGCGCCGTCCATGGGGTACATCTGATCTTCGATGAAGACCACGTCCGCCGGCGCTTTCTTCAGTTCCTGCAGGGCTGTGGCACCGTCCCCGGCTTCGATCACCGTGCCGACACCGATATCGCGCAGCATGGACTTGGCCGTGTTGCGGAAGTTGAATTCATCGTCGACGACCATGACCCGCAGGCGTTCCCACGGAACGGTGCCTACCAGCTTGTTGGACCGCTCGTCGAAGGGATTGAGGGCCGCGCCGCGCACATGGATGGCCAGGGCGATGTCATGAGCCTGCACGTGGGCGGCCTGCCAGCGGCGTATGACGTCCAGCATGACCTTGCCTTCTTCCAGCCCGGTTTCCGTGTCTTGCATGCCCCGGATCAGAGCCTTCAGCAGGGCGCGATGGTCGTCCTGGTGGTCACCCCGGTCGGGAAACTCGGCGGTCGCCATCAGCCGGTCTTCCCGCTGGAACATCTGCGGCAGGAAATCCGACAGGAACCGCGCCCCCGCCCGGGCGCCGTTCTCGTCGCCCTTGCTCACGGCTACGGACATCAGATTGGCCTGATGCATCACCACCCGATGATCCCGGTCGAGCACCGGAATCCCCGTGCGGTCCTGATCGGACCAGACAAATTCATCGATGCGGGTTCCTGCTTCAGGCATGGTGCCGCTTCGTATCCTTTGAGGAGAAACAGAGGCGCCCATCCGGATCGCTCGGATCAATGGGACGGCTCTGTCTGAATAGGGCAAAGCCTCTATCTGAATCAAGGGGGGTTCTGTAAGTAAGGACGTACGACTATTGGTCGCATGTATATCATCAAAGGTATATGAGTAAGTCAAATGCGCCTTAACCCCAGGGGCTTGCTGCAAAATCCCCTGGGGTGTCAAAGGTATGGTCTGTACGGAATTATACCCTCAGTCGAGGTCTATACAGCACGGGAATGGCGCTGTTCATCCGGCTTCAGGTACTGGTCGAAGGCGGCACAGGCTGCCCGCACCAGGGGCCTACCCAAATCGGTTACACGCAGAGAGAGGCCTTCCCGAACTATAAGTCCATCCGACTCGAGTGACTCTAGTGAGCCGACTTCGGCGGCAAAGGCATCGTCGGGCAGGCCATGGGCGCGGGCGACGGCGGCGGTGTCGACGGCCAGGTCGCACATCAGCCTCTCGATCACGGCCCGGCGCACCCGGTCGTCGTCGCTGATGGCGATGCCCCGCCGGGTGGCCAGGGCGCCGGAGCGGACGGTGCGCTTGTAGGCGCCGATTTCCCCCTCGTTGCCCACATAGCCCTGGGGCAGGTAGCCGATGCCCGAGGCCCCCAGGCCGATCAGGGCCGGCGCGGTATCGGTGGTGTAGCCCTGGAAATTGCGGTGCAGAGTGCCGGCTTTCACGGCCAGCGCCATTTCGTCATCAGGGGCGGCGAAGTGGTCCAGGCCGATGGTGACGTAGCCATGGTGGCCGAAGCGTTCGGTGGCGGCGAAGTACTGCTCCCAGCGGGCGTCCGCCTGGGGCAGGGTGGCCTCGTCGATCAGCCGCTGGTGCTTTTTCATCCAGGGCACATGGGCATAGCCGAACAGGGACACCCGGCGCGGTTCCAGGGCGATGGCCCGGTCGATGGTGCGCACCACGGACTCCGTGGTCTGGTAAGGCAGGCCGTAGATCAGGTCCATGTTCAGGTCGGTGATGCCATGCTTGCGCAGCCAGCCGATCACCTCTTCCACCTGTTCAATGGGCTGTATGCGGTTGACGGCGGCCTGCACCTGGTGTTCGAAGTCCTGGACCCCCAGCGACGCCCGGGTGACCCCGGCGGCGGCCATGGTGCGGATGTAGTCTTCGGTGGCGGTGCGGGGATCCAGTTCCACGGCGATTTCGGCGCTGTCGGAGAGGCCATAGAGGCGGCGCAGGGTGTCCAGGGTGCGGGCGAAGTCGGCGGCGCTGAGGATGGACGGCGTCCCGCCGCCGAAATGCACGTGGGTCACGTCCAGCGGGCCGGACAGGTGGCCGGCGACCAGTTCGGCTTCGGTCAGCAGGGCGTCCAGGTAATCGGCGATGGGGTCGTAGCGCTTGGTGATCTTGGTGTGGCAGCCGCAGAACCAGCACATTTCGGCGCAATAGGCGATGTGCAGATACAGCGAGGTACGGGTGCCCGGGTCCAGCGCGGCCAGCCAGCCGGCGTAGGTTTCCGCCGTCACCGCCGGCCCGAAGTGGGGCGCGGTGGGGTAGGAGGTGTAGCGCGGCAGCCGCAGATCGTATTTCGCGGCCAGGTCCTGGATGATCATGTGGTTCATGACTGGCGTCGTCCCGGGCAAGGCGCGCCGCCACCCCCGATCCTCTGGCGAGGGGCTCCGCCGGCGGGCTCCGGGGGCGGGGAGGGGCGCGTGATAAACGAGGTCCGGCAAATATCCGTAGCGGGGCCTGGCAGTGGCCCCGTCCCCTCCGAAGGTGGGCTTCGGAAAAGCGGTCCGCAATTCCTGCTGCGCTCGGGCGCCAATGCGGAGATACTGCACCCCGCGTGATTACCCCCGAAACCCCACCGTTGTCCAGGAGAAGGCGTTCCCATGCCCCGGTTCGCGGCCAATCTGTCCATGATGTTCACCGACCGCCCGCTGGAAGAGCGCTTCGCGGCCGCCCGGGCCTGCGGCTTCAGCGGCGTGGAGCTGCAATTCCCCTATGCCCTGGGGGCTGACAAGCTGGGCGATCTGGTGGCGATGAACGACCTGACCCTGGCCCTGTTCAACGCTCCGCCCGGCGACTGGGCGGCCGGCGAGCGGGGGCTGGCGGCCCTGCCGGGTCGGGAGCAGGAGTTCCGCGACAGCCTGGAAGTGGTGCTGCCCTACGTCGAACTGACCGATTGTCCGCGCGTCCACGTCATGGCCGGCGTGGTGCCGGAAGAAGAGTGGGAGGAGGCGCTGGAAACCTACGCCGCCAACCTGGAATACGCCGCCGAGTTCGGTGTGGAGAACGGCTTCAAGGTGCTGATCGAGCCGATCAACACCACCGACATGCCAGGCTATTTCCTGTCGCGCCCCGACGATGCTTTGGCGATCCTCGACGAGGTGGGCCACAAGAACCTGGGCCTGCTCTACGATCTCTACCATGCCCAGATCATGCAGGGCGGGCTGACCGATTTCCTGGAAGGCCATATCGAGCGCATCGCCCATGTGCAGATCGCCCAGGTGCCCCTACGTCATGAACCCGACGGCCAGGGAGAGATCAACTGGACCTATCTGTTCGGCCTGCTGGATGCCCATGGCTATCCCGGCTGGATCGGTTGCGAATACAAGCCGCGCGGCCGCACGGAAGCGGGGCTGCGCTGGGCCAGGGATTTCGGGATCGCCGCTCCCTAACCCTCTCGCGGGATGAAGGGATGGGCCGGAGGGGCGGCCGGGGGCCTGGTGGGGCGGGAAACGATGAACGCCCCGACCAGCGTCAGAACAACCGCCTGGCCACCGGCGGCAAGGACATTGCCGGTGGTCCAGTAGGTGATGAACACCGATAGCGTCATGGCACCCAGCGAGAAGGTCTTGGCGCGGGGGCTGATGACCCCGTGATCATGCCAGTTGCGGATGCTGGCACCGTATTTGGGATGGGTCCACAGCCAGTGGCGCAGGCGCGGGCTGCCGTGGCCATAGGCCCAGGTGGCAACCAGCAGGAACGGTGTGGTGGGCAGCAGCGGCAGGAAGGCGCCGATGACCCCCAGGGCGACGCACAGGTGCCCAAGCCCGAGAAACAGCCACCGCCGGCCGGTCCCCGCCGTCGGTGCCGTGCAGGCGGACTCCGTCGTGCCGTCAGAGGCCTGATCGGTGGCGGTCGGGTCGGGGGAAGAGGAACCGTCCAAGGGCGCAGTCTCCTCGTCGGCTGTGGACACCGGGAATACGGAAGCGGAACCGCCAAAAAAACGACCCGCTCCGTTCGACATGGGCGCGGCAGCGGGTCGGGGCAAGGCGGCGTGGCGTTCCTGTGAACCCAATGAAGGCATCCGCCGGCTTTTAAGCCAGCGTATCTATTTCTTCTTCCGACAGGTGACCCGGAACCAGGGTCAGGGGCACGCGCAGGCGGCCGGCGCTTTTGCCGGTCAGGGCGGTGACCAGGGGACCCGGATCGTCGTTGGCCGCCGCAGCCAAAACGAGGATGGAAATGCTGCGTTCCTCGTCGATCAGCTTGAACAGCTCTTCCCGGGTGTCACCTTCACGCACATACAGGATCGGCATCTGGCCGCAAATCTTGCGCACCACCGAGGCATGGCGATTGAGTTTCTGTTCCGCTTCTTCCCGGGCTTCCTCCCGCATCAGGTTGCCAATGAACATCCAATGTTCGAATTCAACCGGTGCGATCGAGTACATCAGCGCAACGCGGCCTCCCGTGCTTTGGGCGCGGCGGGCGGCGAAGCGCATGGCGGCAGTCATTTCGGTCGTGTCGTCGACAACGACCAAAAAGGTGCGTTGATCACCCATAGACCGCCGGTCCGCAGCCGGTAGATCTTCCGGCCGCTCGGGGCGCATGAGCATGGCGTCTCCTCCATTAGTCTCGGGCTTCTTTTTGTTCGTGCAGCCCGATTAACCTTTGGATCATGGAGAGGAATTGCCGATGAGGCAAGACTCAACGGCAAGTCCACGGTAACCCATTGTCATGCTATCTTAATTTTGTCTTGGCAGACGGGGTGTCAGGCACCCTGCACCAGCGGGCCGCCGGCCTGGTGCCAGGCGACGAGTCCCCCCGCCATACGGTGGAGGGGAGATGTGTAGCCACTCAACCGCAGCATTTCACTGGCCATGCCGCAGCGCACACCCGAATGGCAGTGCAGCACCACCTTCTTGTCTTCGGGAGTCGGAACCTTGGCGGGGTCGAACGCGGACAGCGGGTTGTTCTGCGCACCGTCGATATGGGCGCCGGCCCATTCCTGCGGTTCGCGCACGTCGATGATGACGGCTTCGCCCTTTTCGAGCCACTCCATCACGGTCTGCGGATCTACCATGGAAACTTGCGGTGCGCTCAAGGTGGTGCTCCCCTTTTTGGGTCCGGGTCTGTCTGGATCGCCGCCCGGCGGAACAGGGATGGGGACCGACCGGTTCACCCCTTTGCCGAACGGCCCCAGTGATATAGGAAGGATGGAGCCGGGCCAATAGCTCGCATACCGTATATAACGTTTTTCTAAAGGAGCCGCCCCGTGAGTGAAGTCACCGTGTTGGACGTCAAGGGTCTGGCGTGCCCGCTGCCGGTTCTGCGCGCCCGCAAGGTCCTGAAAACCTTGCCGGCCGGCAGTGTGCTGGAGGTCCTCTCCACCGACCGGGCGAGCCTGGACGACTTCAAGGCCTTCTGTACCCAGACCGGGGACGGGCTGGTCAGCCAGAAAACCGAGGGCGATCTTTACATCACCCGGATCCGCAAGGCGGGCTGAGGGGGCTGGGGCGGAGGGGGGAAGCTTTCAGGCTGCCGCCGCCCCCTTTTCCTTTCGCCCGACCCGCCAGGCAGAGGCCCACAGGGCAACGGCCACCCACACCAGGACCACCGCCAGGGCGATCAGGTAGCCGCTATCGGTCAGGAAGGTGCCGGGATCGCTGTAGAAGGGCGCGCGCAGCAGGGTCATGCCGTGGGTGACCGGGTTCAGCCACATCAGTCCCTTCAGCACCACCGGCACCCCGTCGATGGGGAACAGGGCGCCCGACAGGAACCACATGGGCATCATCACCAGCATCATGATCGCGTGATAGCCCGAGGTGGACTGCATTCCCCAGGCGACGAAGAAGCTCAGCCCCGTATAGCCCAGCGAGACGAGGATCAGGGTGGCGATGACGAACAGATAGGCCACCGGGCCGGCGGCGGGAAAACCCAGGAACGGCGCGGCGAGCAGCAGGATCAGCGCCTGGAACAGGGCGACTGCGGCGGCCCCGCCGATCTTGCCCAGCACGATGGCCAGCCGTGACACCGGGGCCACCAGAACCCCTTGCAGGAAGCCCTGGTCCCGGTCCTCGATCACCGTGATGGTGGAAAAAATACTGGCGAACAGCACCATCATCATCAGAACGCCGGGATAGAAATATTCCATGTAGCTGACGCCTTCCAGCCCGCCGCCGGCGCGGAAGGAGGGGGACAGGCCCGTGCCCAGCACCAGCCAGAACAGCAGCGGCTGGCCGATGCTGCCGGCCAGTCGGGAGCGCTGGCGGATGAATCGGCTGAACTCGCGCCGGCCCAGGGCATAGGCGACGCCAAGGGTTCCTGTGCGGTCGGTCGGGGTGCTGCTGATGGCGCTCATTACTCGGCGGCTTCCTTGGCGGCTTGGGCGGTGGCGGCGTCGCGGGCGGCGGCCTGTTCGGTGACATGGATGAAGACGTCATCCAGCGTCGGTTCCTTCACCGCCACGGCCGTGATTTCCGCGCGGAAGCGGTCCAGCACGGCATCGATCATCGGCACCGGTCCGGACTCGCCGATCTGGTCGATCCGCAGTTCGTCCCCGTGGCGTGTCGGCTGAACACCCAGCACCTCGGCCAGGCGCGGCGCCAGGGACACCGGGTCGTTGGCGGTCACAACCAGCATGTCCCGGCCCAGTTGACGGCGCAGGGCGGCGGGGCTGCCGTGGGCCAGCAGGTGGCCGTTGCGCAGGATGGCCACGCTGTCGGCGTCTTCGGCTTCCGAGAACACGTGGCTGGTCATCAGCACGGTCATGCCCCGTTCCTTTTGCAAAGCGCGCAGGGCATCCAGGAAAGCGCGGCGGGCGGCGGGGTCGAGGCCGGTCGTGGGTTCGTCGAGCAACAGCACCCGGGGCTGGGTCATCAGGCACTTGGCCAGTTCCACCTGTCGGGCGAGACCGCCCGACAGGGTCATCACCTTGTCCCCCAGGCGATCCTTCAGGCCGGTCCAGGACAACGCATCATCCCGCCGGGCGGTCAGGGTGGCACCAGACAGCCCGTACAGGCGGCCGTGAAGGTCCAGGTTCTCGGCCACGGACAGGTGCTTGTCCACGGCCGGCGACTGGAAGACCACGGCCATTGCCCGGCGCACGGCCGCCGGGGCGCTGCGGATATCATGGCCGGCAATGGTCACGCTGCCCGCCGAGGGTTCGGCCAGGCCGCAGAGAATGCGGAACAGGGTGGATTTACCGCTGCCGTTGGGGCCGGCGAGGATGGTGAAGTGCCCTTCCGGCACCTCCAGCGTCAGGTCGTGCAAGGCACGGCGGGCCGCCTGCTTGCGGCTGCCGGGGTAGACATGGGCCAGGCCCTGAATGCGGATCATGAGGCTGTTCCGGGCGGGGGTGAGCAGGAAACGGGCGAAGCGGGATGGTGAGCGTGCGAATGGTCGTGATCATGAGCATGATCGTGGTCGTGATCCTGTCCGTGACCGGGGGGGCGGCCGTCGTCGGCCGGGGCGGGGATATGGTCGCAGGATCCGGGGTGGTCGGGGCAACTGGCCCGCTCCACCTGGATGACCGAATGGCGCACGCCCCAGCGGTCCACCAGCCGGTCCTTGGCGGTGGACAGGCTGGCGTCGGGATCGGCGTCGGCATGAATTGTCAGGTGGAAGGTGACCAGCGGGCGCTCGGGCGTCAGGCTCCAGGCGTGCAGGTGGTGAACCTGGGCACCGCCGCCAAGCACGCCGGCCAGATCGTCGGCCAGGTCGGTCAGCCTCAGGCCGGCGGGGGCGCCTTCCACCAGGACATTGCCGCTTTCCCGTACCACCGCATAGCCGGAGCGGGCGATCAGCAGGGCAACGCCCATGGACAGCAGGGGGTCGATCGGGGTCCAGCCGGTCAGCATGATGATCCCGGCCGCCGCAAGGGCGGCCACGGAACCGAGCAGGTCGCCCATGACGTGGGCGGCGGCGGCACGGGTGTTCAGGTCCTGCCCATGGCCGCTGTGCCCGCCATGGCCGTGCCCCCCATGCCCGTGAGAACCGTGGCCGTGCCCTCCGTGGCTATGGCTGTGGCCGCTGCGGCTGAGGATGCGCCAGGCGACGACATTGACCACCAGACCCAGGGCGGCGACGGCCATCATCGGCGCGCCCATCACCGGCTGGGGGTCGATCAGGCGGGGAATCGCCTCGGCGACGATCCATGCCGCCAGCACCAGCAGGGCGAGGCCGTTGACGAAGGCGGCCAGCACCTCCATCCGGTGCAGGCCGTAGGTGCGGTGCTGGTCGGCGGGGCGCAGGGCCAGGGTCATCGCCCCCAGCGCCAGGGCCAGCGAGGCGGCGTCGGACAGCATATGCGCCGCATCGGCCAGCAGGGCCAGCGATCCGGTCAACAGACCTCCCGCCACCTCGGCTCCCATGAAGCCGGCGATGAGGAAGAAGGCGATGGCCATGCGCTTCCTGCGCCCGTCGGTGCGGGAGGAGGAGGCAGAGGGCGCGGATGTGGGCGTTGCGACTGACATGCTCCCTCATATATTGGAAGGCGCCGTCCAGCGGAAGACCCGAGAGACTGCTGCTTTCGGGTGGCCCCGGTCATCGCCCGCCCTTTGGACGGCTGTTCAACCGGCATTCCAACAGCTGTTCAACGAGCCTTCAAAAGGCATCGTGGGGCGAGCGGGGGTGAATACCGCGCGCGTTTTGTGGCAAGGGAAAGGCAAAAAATCCCTGGCCTTCGGGCGCAGGGTCCGACAGAGTCCCGGCCTTCCCGCCTTCCATGGCAGACAAAAGCCGGTCCGCATGGGTTCCCTGTCCGGGAACCGGGGCCGCACGGAGACCAGACGACCCATGAGTACCCTCGAGTCCGAAGTGGCGCGCCGGCGCACCTTCGCCATCATCTCCCACCCCGATGCGGGGAAAACCACGCTGACCGAAAAGCTGCTGCTGTTCGGGGGTGCCATCCAGATGGCCGGCGCGGTGAAGGCGCGCGGCGAAGCGCGGCGGGCACGCTCCGACTGGATGAAGGTGGAGCAGGAGCGCGGGATTTCGGTCGCCTCCTCGGTCATGAGCTACGGCTGGGACGGCTGCAACTTCAACCTGCTCGATACACCGGGTCACGAAGATTTCAGTGAAGACACCTATCGCACGCTGACCGCCGTGGACAGCGCGGTGATGGTCATCGACGCCGCGAAGGGCATCGAAGAGCAGACCCGCAAGCTGTTCGAGGTCTGCCGCCTGCGCGACGTGCCCATCGTCACCTTCATCAACAAGCTGGACCGCGAGGGGCAGGACCCTTTCGAACTGCTTGACGAGATCGAACAGACCCTGGCCCTGGACGTGACCCCGGGCAGCTGGCCCATTGGCATGGGACGCGATTTCCTGGGCTGCTACGACCTGTTCCAGGATCGCCTGGTGCTGATGTCCAAGGGCTCCAAGGGCGCCTTGCCGGAACAGGGCGAGGACTGCTCGGGGCTGGACGATCCGAAGCTGGACAGCATGCTGCCCGAACACGCCACCGCCAAGCTGCGCGAGGACGTGGAGATGGCCCGCGCGCTGTGCCCCGAATTCGACCTGGAGGCCTTCCGGGGCGGCCATATGACGCCGGTGTTTTTCGGGTCGGCGGTCAACAACTTCGGTGTGCGCGAGCTGCTGGAAGGCCTGACCCGTCTGGCGCCGCCGCCGCGCAGCCAGCCGACGGCAGACCGGCCGGTGATCCCCACGGAAAAGAAGGTCTCCGGCTTCATCTTCAAAATCCAGGCGAACATGGACCCCAAGCACCGGGACCGTATCGCCTTCATGCGGCTGTGCTCGGGTCACTTCAAGCGGGGCATGAAGCTGACCCATGTGCGCAGCGGCAAGCAGCTGACCATGCACAGCCCCGTGCTGTTTCTGGCTCAGGACCGCGAAGTGGCCGAGGAAGCCTTTGCCGGCGATATCATCGGCCTGCCCAACCACGGAAACCTGCGCATCGGTGACGCCCTGACAGAAGGCGAAGCCCTGCGCTTCACCGGTATCCCCACCTTCGCGCCGGAGCTGTTGCAGAAGGCCCGGCCGAAGGACCCGCTGAAGGCCAAGCATCTGGGCCGCGCCCTGCAGCAACTGGCCGAAGAAGGGGCGGCGCGGGTGTTCAAGCCGATCATGGGGTCGGACTGGATCGTCGGTGTTGTCGGCGCCCTGCAGTTCGATGTGCTGGCCGACCGCATCCGTACCGAATACGAAGTGCCGGTGATCTTCGAACCCACCACCCTGTACACCGCCCGGTGGGTAACGGCAGAAGATTCCCTGACCCTGAAGAAGTTCCTGGATGCCAACCAGGGCGCGCTGGCCCACGACCATGACGACGACCCGGTCTTCCTGGCCCGCAACGCCTGGCACCTGGATCGCGCCGGCGAGGATTTCCCCGCCGTCGCCTTCCATAAGACCAAGGAACAATCGGTTTAAGATCGGCGCACCGGTCCGGGGAACGGGGCAAGAAGAGACTTGTTTCGGAGACGGTCCAAAGCTGGCCCACCTAGGGGCGCAAGGCGGTATTTCGTCGCTTGACGTGCGAGGAATACCGCCTTTTCGCGACTGGACGGAGGGCATAGGCGGGCATGAAGCCTGGACTCTGAAACACCCCTGTTACAATACTATATAAATAGAGAATCCGCCGGGACATAAAACCAAGCATACCGGCAGAAAGAGCGGTCTTTCCGGACGGGGCGGGGCATGCCTTGGGAGGACCACGAGGGAAGAGGCGGTTTCCCCGCGTATGAACGCGCGGTGGACGAGCCGGATATGCGGACCCCGGGGGAGGGGCGGCGGACGGAAGCGGTCGAGGAGGCTTCCGGGACGTCGGACCCGCCGTGGGGGAAGGGGTAAAAATGCCGACGTTGACGTTTCGCCGCCTGGCGGGAATTGCCATGGTTCTGCTGGTTCTCGGCGGTGTGGTGCTGGTCAGCAGTGCCGTCGTGATCAAGGCCAGGGTGGATGACGCTTCCGGACTCTGGGCCGCCTACCAGGACAAGACCGACCCGAAGGGGAAAGCCTTGGAGCAACTGGTGGCCGCGATGGGCTACGGCGGCATGATCCACAACTTCAAGAACTATCTGCTCCGCAAGGATGAATCCCGGGCTCAGCGCGCGGAGTCGTCTATCGGGGCGGCGCGCGCTGCGCTGGAGGCCTATCAGGTCGGATCCATTTCCCCCGCCGAGACCGAAGCGGTGGCGGCCATCGCCGAAGCCCTGGACGCCTACAACAACAACATCGGTACCGCCGAAGGCATGGTGGCTGCGGCGGCCGATGCGGCGACCATGGACATGGTCACCGAACATGATGACACCGCCGCTTTGGCCGGGCTGGCCGTGCTGCGCGAAGCCGTGGCCGACGAGCGCCGCCTGGACGACGTCCGCACCAAGACCCAGGTGCTGGCCGACATCCGGGCCTCGCTGGGGTTCGGCGGGATGATCCACACCTTCAAATCATATGTGCTGCGTCAGGACGACGACCTGATGACGCCGATCCTGCTGGGCGTGGCGTCGGCGCGGGAAAGCTTCGCCGAATACCGTGCCCTGGGCACCGATGCGGTGGAAGAAAGGGCGCTGGCAGCGATCGAGGAGATGGTCGCGGCCTACGAGGAAAACCTGTCCATCGTCGCCGAAATGGCCGGCGAAGGGGCGACGCCGGAAGAGATCGACGGCAATGTCCGCATCGATGACGGGCCGGCCTTGCTCGGTTTCAGTCTGCTGGCCAGCGAAATCGCTCTGCAATCCTCTGCCGAACGGTCCGTGCTGGATACCCATCTGGGCGACGTCAGCACGGTGGCGGTAATGATCATCGTGCTGGCCTCGGTCGGGTCGACGATTCTGGTGGCCTTTGTCGGCTGGGTGCTGATTCTGAGGATTGTCCGGCCGGTTTTGGCCATCACCCGCTCCATGCAGGGGCTGGCCGACGGCAACCACCATACGGACGTGCCCTATGCCGGGCGTCAGGACGAGGTGGGAGAGATGGCCCATACCCTGGAGGTCTTCCGTGACGGCCTGATCCGCGCCGATGCCCTGGCCGCCCAAGAGGCGCGCGACAGGGCGGAGAAGGAAGAAGAAGCCAAGCGCATGGATGGGGCCATCCGCGATTTCGATCTGGCCATTGCCGCCGTGCTGGAAAGCCTGAGCGAAGCCGACCACGCCATGCAGCGGACCGCAACCTCGATGAGCGAGGAGGCCCGGCAGACCCGGGACGAGGCCAGCGCGGTCTCCGTCTCGGCGGAATCGGCCACCGATAACGTACAGACCGTCGCCAGCGCCGCCGAAGAGCTGTCCGGCTCCATCGCCGAAATCGGCCGTCAGGTGACCGAGGCGGCCAATGTGGCCCGCCAAGCGGTGACCGAAACCGCGACCTCTGGCGAAAAGCTGCGGACATTGGAAGAAGCCGTGGGGCGCATTGGCGAAGCCGCGGCCCTGATCACCGACATTGCCGACCGCACCAATCTGCTGGCTCTGAACGCGACCATCGAGGCCGCGCGGGCCGGGGAAGCGGGCAAGGGGTTTGCGGTGGTCGCCGGGGAAGTCAAGAATCTGGCCAACCAGACCGGTCGGGCGACGGAGGAAATCCGCAAGCAGATCGTCGATGTTCAGGAAGCCACCCGGGCAGCCGTGGCATCCATGGGGTCGGTCGGCGAAACCATCCGTTCGGTGGACGAGATCAACGCCTCCATTGCCTCGGCGGTGGAAGAGCAGAACGTCGCCACCCAGCATATCGCCCGCAATGTGGAAGAAGCCGCCCAGGGAACGGCCTCGGTCACCAGCTCCATCGGCCGGGTCAGCCGGGCCGCCGAGAACGGCGAGCAGGCGGCTTCCGAGATCAAGCGGGCATCCGAAGCCCTGTCGAATCAGGCATCCACCCTGCGGCGCACCGTCGGCGATTTCCTGCGCCAGGTACGGCTGGGGGACAAGGGGGCGGGGGATACGCTGGTCCATTGGGAAGACGACCTCAGTTTCGGGGCGCCTTCGGTGGACAAGGATCATCAGACGCTGATGAATCTGGTCAATCGTCTATATGCCAGCCTGAAGGGTGGTGCCGGCGATATGAGCCTGGACCGGGCCTTCTCGGAATTGCGGGATTATTCCTCTCGCCACTTCCGGGAGGAAGAGGAATTGATGAAGCGCCAGCACTTTCCGGATCTGGAAGACCATCGCCTGGCCCATGAGCATTTCATCGAGCGGCTGGAAACCCTGTATGGCGCCTTCCGCAAGGGTGACCGGGGAGCGCATCTGGATCTGGTGGGCCTGCTGAGCAACTGGTGGCAGTCCCACATCCGGGGGCAGGATCGCGACTTCGCCCACTTCCTGAAAGGCGGGCACCACGCCAAGGCCGCCGAGTAAGGCGGCTGGGGTCCTATCACTTTAGGCTTGCTTGAGAGGACGGTCTGTCATTGCCAAAAGTCACATGCATTTTGTGGTCATGTTTGGCATTAAGGGGCTCCAGTTCTGTAACGGTACGGTCAGAAAGTTGACCGAGTGGTATTGGAGTGCGCATGTCAGGGGATTCAGGATCGGTTCGGCGGGGGCCGGCAGATCAGGGGGACGAGAAACGCCGCCTTGAGGAGTTCAAGGCCTTCGTCAAGCTGACGGCCGAGGATGTGTCGTTGGTGCAGCGGTTTAGCACCATGCTGGAACCGCGGATGCCGTCGATTTTCGACGACCTGTACGAGGAAATGGCCAGTTTTGGACCGTTGAGGCGGTTCATCGGCAGCCCGCAGGAAATGGCGGCCATCAAACGGGCCGAGATGGACCATTGGTTGTTGCTGTTCAGCAAGCCGATGGACAGCGAGTACATCGATCGCGCGCGCGCCGTGGGGGCGGTGCATGCCCGCATCGGTCTGGACGAGCGCTGGTACATGGGGGCGTATACCAAGGCTCTGAACCACTTCAGTGACCTGATCCTGACGGAATTGAAGTTCCGTCCGGCCGACGCGCGGCGCATGCTGGCGGCGGTGCAGAAGGTGGTGATGATCGACATGGAGCTGGCGTTGTCGGCCTACGGCGCGGGGATGACCGACGGGGCGGTGGACGGCCGGGTGCTGGCCGACAACATCGACAATATCCGCCAGCTGGCCAAGCTGACAGAAGTGGTCAACGACGCGATGATCCTGCTGGCAGACCTGCTGCGGCAGAGCCGGGGCACGGAAAGTGCGGGGCAGACCATTGCCTCTGCGGCCGAAGAACTGGTGGCGTCGGTGGCGGAAATCGCCCGCTCTTCCGCGGACTCCGCCCGCGACGCGCAGGAGATCGAGGGCACCGTGGCCGCCGGCCGCCAGGGCGCGGAGCGGGCGGTGGATCGCATGGGCGAGATTGCCCGGGTGGTGGAAAGCACGGCCAGCCAGATCAATCAGCTGCATCAGGCCAGCGAGAAGATTGGCGAGATTCTGGTGTCCATCGATGCCATTGCCAAGCAGACCAACCTGCTGGCCCTGAACGCGACCATCGAAGCGGCACGGGCCGGCGAGGCGGGCAAGGGCTTTGCGGTGGTGGCCGGCGAAGTGAAATCCCTGTCCCAGCAGACCGCGCGGGCGACCGAAGACATCCGCCTGCGCATCGACGGCCTGCGGACCGAGATGGACGCCATCGTCAAGGCCATGGGGGCCAGCAGCCAGGCGGTGGCAGACGGCAACGAAGCGATCGCGGCGACCGGGGAGGACATGGCGCTGGCTGCCTCTCGCGTGGCCGGGGTCAGCGGACGCATGACGGAGATGAGCGGGATTCTCGGTCAGCAGACCACGGCGACCCAGGAAATCAGCGCGGGCATCACCCACATTGCCGATATGACCCACGACAGCAACCATCTGGTGGAAGAGATCGCCCGGGCCATCGGCGCGTCGAACAAGATGGTGGCCGAGCAGGTGAACCACTGGATGCGCAGCGACAGCGCGCTGTTCATGCTGGAAACGGCCAAGGTGGATCACATCCTGTTCCGCAAGAACATCATCGACACGGTGATGGGCGCCCAATCCCTGGCGCCGTCGGACGTACCGGACCATCACGGCTGCCGTTTCGGCAAGTGGTTCGACGCCCAGAACAACCCGGCCATCGTCAACCACCCGCTCTGGGCGTCGATCAAGGACCCCCATCAGCGGGTTCATGCCTTCGCCAAGCAGGCCCTGGCCGCCCACCACAGGGGTGATGAGGAAGAGGCCTATCAGGCCCTGCGCGCCCTGCACGACGAAAGCAAGGTAATCATCAAGGCCCTGGAGGCGCTGTCCCGGGATATGGAGCAGGAAAAGCAGGGGTGACCTGCCGGCTGGCGAAGGGGGCACTCGCCCCCACTGCCTCTCGCAAGACGCTCCGGAAACTCTCCACCGCCGGCGTTGCGACCCGGCCGCCGAGGCACAGGCTGAGCGGTAACATGGGCAGGGGAGGCAGGAGAGCGGCGTCCAATACCGTCAGGTCTGGCGGGCAGGCTTCGGCCGTGCGTACCGTCAACCCGAGGCCTGCCCGGACGCCGGCCCACAGGCCTGCCAGTCCCGGGCTGGTATAGGCAATCCGCCAGCGCAGGCCCGCGTTTTCCGCCGCTGCCAGGGCGGCTTCGCGGAACTGGCAGGGGGCATCGAAGAGGCACAGGGGCAGACCGCCGTCTTCCGGCGGCTGCCATCCTTCCGGGCCGATCCAGCGTAGCGGGGCCGTGATCAGCACCTCGGTGTGGGGGCGCTCCGCCGTGGGGCCGTAACAGAGCGCCAGATCCAGCGTTCCCGCGTCCAGGCGGGCAAGCAGCTCCCGGGTGCGGCCGGTGGCGGCTTCCAGGTGCACACCTGGGTGGGCGCGGGCGAAGCGGCCGAGCAGGGACGGCAGCCAGTTTTCCGAAAAATCCGCAGCCAGGCCAACCCGCACCGTCCCGGCCAGGGTGAAGCCCGATACCGCCGTGACCGCCTCGTCATTCAGCGCCAGCAGGCGCCGGGCATAGCGCTCCAGCACCACTCCCGCATCGGTCAGCACAAGGGTGCGGCCGGTCCTGCGAACCAGCATCACGCCCAACTGTTCCTCCAGCCGGGTGATCTGCTGCGATAGGGCCGACGGCGTGCGGCCGACACGGTCCCCCGCCCGGCCGAGAGTGCCGGTCTCGGTCAGCGCGATCAGCGACCGCAGAGCCTCCAGGCCCAGACACGGAGAGGACATGGCGGGTATCCCTTCATCATTAAGAGAAACTGAAAGGTTTTTTCAAAACTATCAGATCGTCTGAAAGGTGAGAAGGGTGCAGGCTAGGGGCCTCTGATCCATAACGCGGGAGACACCCCATGCCGTTCATCCACGCCACCCTGGGAAGCACCGATCTTCCCGAGTCCACTCTGATCGAGATCCGGGACGGTCTGGCCCGGCTGATCGCAGCGCATTTGCGCAAGAAAATCGCTGTGACGTCGGTGCTGGTGGAAACACGGGCATCCGCCGGACCCGTGTCGACCTGGGGCATCGGTATGGAGTCTCCGGCGGAGGGGCGGACTCCGGCTCACGTCACCGCCCTGATCACTGCGGGAACCAACAGCGCGGCGGAAAAGGCCGCCTTCATCGCCGCCGTGATGAACCTGCTGCGCGTCGTCCTTGGTCGGGGGGTGGACGAGACCAGCTATGTGGTGGTGCAGGAGGTCCCGGCCACCGACTGGGGATACGGCGGCCTGACACAGGCCGACAGGGCCGGTCAGAAAACTTCTGTAGACCCTGGTTAAAGTGTTTTCTTTTCGGAACTTGGAAATGTGGTGGGGTAGACATGCTCCACCCCTTTCCGCAAAGGGAAAGTGATGAGCCGGACGAGAGTGGGACGGGGGAAAGTATATACCAGAGAAGCGTTTATCCCTTCATTGGATAGGTGCAACCAAAAGTGCCTTGTTAACGAATATTCACAACTTAAAATATCAATTTTTATGTTCTTTTCGGAACCGTTGGTGGTACTCTCGGGTGACAGTCAAGGCGTGCAAGGTACACCAAATAAGTGCCGGATTTGCTGTGGTGTTCGTCGCCCACTTATGGGGAGGGGCGGCGAGCATGTGGAATGACGGGCGGGCCACCAAAGAGAAACAGGGAGAGCGACAATGTATTGGAAGACGGTGATTCCGGGGACCGTGGGGGCGTGTGCGGCGCTTCTGGCCCTGGCGGCGCAGCCGGCAATCGCGGCGGATTCCGTGGTACCGGCCACGGACTGCCCTTTTACGGATGAGATGAAGGAAGGGATCAAGGCTGATTGGACGCCGGTCCTGCCCGACGAGGCGTTCAAGACCAACTGTGGCTTCCACCAATGGTCGTGGATGATGTTCCTTTGGCTGACCGATGATGTGGACGGCCAGTTGCGCTTTGAAACCATGCCCACCTCGCAAGAGGTGATCAACGGCGATCAGCTGGCGGTTGATGTTTCCGAAACGCTGGCGCCGCGTATGGAAAAGTCCAACAAGATGAACGTCATCGCGCCGATCCTGCTGGATGATGTTCCCGGAAATCCGCCGCTGGAAGAGATCTATCAGGCCGGATCCGCCGGGCTGCTGGTCGATCAGAAGGGACGGGCCGTCTACTACTCGATGAATGTCAGTCCCGAATTCTTTGCCTTCGCGGTCACCGATAACCACCTGGAGGTGCCGGAGAATCTGCTGAATTTCCCGGCCACCAACGACTTCCCGATGAACGCCATGGAAATCAAGGCGTCCTGGAAGATCGTTGAAGAAGGCGAAGACGTTTCCGGCCTGTACACCCGTCAGGCCCAGGTCACCAAGCTGAAGAACAACCCGGATGGTCCGGGTGTCGTACCCGATCTGGGTAACACCGCGGAAGAAACCGTGGCCCTTGTCGGGCTGCACATCGCCGGGGTGGTGCAGGGCCATCCGGAGATGATCTGGGCGACCTTCGAATACAACCGCAACGCCCCCGTTTTCGCCCCCGATCAGGCGATGGATGCCCCGGTAAGCCCCGATGACTATTTGTTCTACAAGGGCGGAACGCCGGCCGTCGACTGCAACATCAACAATGCGCAGACCCTGAAGGTGGTCGATGCCGACACCCAGGTTCTGGCGCCCATCACCCAGGCCTGCCTGCAGTTCGCCTATGGCGGCGGTACGGAGACGAACAAGGCCAACATCCAGGCCCTGAACACCGAGGCTCCCGGCGTTGTCGAGTCCCTGGGGCTGAACCCGGTCTTCGCCAACTACCTGGAAATCGGCGCCATCTGGTTCAAAACACCCGACGCCCTGGAACCCGATGATCCGATCGATACCGATGCCCTGCTGGCCGGCTCCTTCGTCCTGAGCAACAGCACCATCGAAACCTTCACCCAGAAAATCGCCTCGGAGAACAACTGCTTCAAGTGCCACAACACCGCAGGGCACTACGCCGCAGGGTATACACCCTTGCCCGGGAAGAACGTGAACATCAGCCGCATCCTGACCAACGCCTACTTCATCAATCAAAAGAAGAAGTAGCCGCCGGCTCCGGACGTTCGGTTTTCACGATGCTCTGATCACGACTTGAAGCAGGGAAAAAATCCATGGCCGATCCCATTCTGCGTATTTATCCCTCCATTGGCATGGCCCGGGTGGGGAACAGCGTCGACTATTATATCGCCCCGGAAACCATGGCCGGCGAGCCCCAGGCGGGCACCGCTCTGACTGGTGGCCTGCCGATCAAGCCCGGCACGCTCGACACGCCGATCACCAGCGCCGATCTGCGGGACGGCGAAGGCGGTCTGAAGCGCCAGGCGGCACGCTTCCGCATCTATGACGTGCCCGATGCCGGCCCGGAACGCTATCCCAGCGGCCAGCCCCTGACCGAAGTGGTCGTGGGCAGCACCCTGGGCGGCAAGACGGTCAAGGACATCGTCTGGACCGTCCACCTGGCCAACAAGAAGGCCGCCTGCTGGGACCTGGACGAGGCCAAGGGCCTGGCCGCCTATGCCGGAGGCAACACCCCGGCGCTGCGCAATCCGAACTATCCGACGGAGAACGCAGCGGACACGGATCCGAAGCGGCTGGCCGACCTGATCATTGACGCCGGCCCCCATTCCGTCGCCGCCAAGGGCACGGCCGGTGCGTCGTCGGCGGTCTTCCGCAAGGGGGTGACGCCGACGTTGTATACCGCCGGCCAGGGTATTCAGGCCCAGGCCGACTATCCGGTGCAGTATCCCTCCGACGCCTTCGCTGCCGAGAACCTGTATACCGCCGCCGACACCCCCCAGGACATGCCGACCCCGGACGGCGCCTTGCCCCCGGCTGGGGAAAGCATCAGCTATCTGGGCGAGATCAGCACCGATGCAGAAGGCCGGCTGCTGGTGCTGGGCGGCTTTGGCAAGGCCACCGGTTTCCGCCGCGATCCGTCCGAGGATTTCGTCCTGACTGGCGACGTCAACAACGACCATTGGTTCGACGACACCAGCGACGGCCCGGTCACCGCCACGGTGGTCTTCGACGACGATACGACACTGGCCGTGCAAAGCCCCGGCTGGGTGGTGGTCACCGACCCCAGCTACGCCCCCCAGATCCGCAACGCGGTCAGCCTGTGGGACGACATCTACCACACCTGGGTGCAGGAACCGACCCTGGCCCTGCAGCCGGAGCTGTATGCCGACGGAACTTATAATACCGCCTACACCCCCTCGTTCGAGGGCGATATCCGGCCGGTGTTCCTGGCCGCCGGCTTGCAGCAGTGGGCCACCAACCTGAACAGCGAAGGCATCGACGCCCATACCTCGCTGACCAAGGTCACGGCCGCCACGCCGCCCGATCAGGCGATGAGTGTCAAGGCCTTCATTCGCGACCCCAACAACGCCTGTCCGATAGACGACGGCATGGCCAAGGGGTGTTCCACCAACATCACCGCGCCGAAGATGCCGCTGTCGCTGGGGGATGCGGGCTATGCCATGCTGACCCTGACGCAGACCCAGTTCTTCTTCCTGAAGCAGTGGGAAGCGGGCAAGATCACCACGGATCCCGGCACGCCGCTGAACGCCGGCGAGCTGCTGGACAAGGCCACGCTGGTCAACTGTCTGGGCGGGCGCTTCAATCCCGGTATCGACCTGACCTTCATCGTCCGTGATCCCAACCTGTACCGGGACGACTGGCAGAAGGCGACGGTGGGGCCGTTCCGCATCAATGCCCAGCCGCTGGACTACGCGGCGGCCAAGCCCGGCGTGCCCTTCCTGGGCGTGGGCTATCAGCCGCTGGATGTCTCAACCAAGGTGGAGCCGGGGGATCTGTGCAAGTTCATGGCCATCCCCTGGCACACCGACTACAACAGCTGCGCCACCCACGTGCCCAGCCCCAACCCGGGGGGGCCGCTGACCGACGCCAGCGGCCAGCCGGTGAAAGAGCTGTACGACGGCCGCAATCTGACCACCTTCTGGTCCTGGCCGGCCCAACGTCCGGTGGCCACCTATACCTTCGAAGATCTGTCGGCCAACAACGGCACGCTGCCGGCCTATCAGCGGTTCTGCGTGCGCGGCACGGGAACGCCCGTGGCCCCGCGCTCCGATACGAATCCGTTCCCGGCCATGGAGGTCGGCCGCTATCAGGACCGCATCAATATTCTGGTGGGCTGGGACAAGGTCGGCTTCATTCTTCAGGCGCCTGCCATCGACGGCTACCAGAGCGGATGGGATTCGAAGGTGGAGAGCTATTACCTGGAAACGGCCAACCGCCTGACGGGACCCAGCGATGCGGTGGACCCCTATCCGGTGACCGTCGTCGATCCCGTGCGGCTGGAAGGCTGAGGGCGCAGAGATGGCAACGCATGATGTCAATGTGGTCGTTGTCGGCGGTGGACCCGCCGGCGCGGCCACGGCCCTCGCCCTCCGTCAGGCGGGCGTGGGATCGGTCCTGGTGGTGGAAGCCGGCAGCCATTCCGGCTTCCGCATCGGGGAAAGCCTGCCCCCGGACGGGCGCTTGGTGCTGGAGCGGCTGGGGGTCTTCGCCGACTTCCAGCAGCAGAACCACGACCCCTGCCAGGGCAGTTGCTCGGTCTGGGGGGATCCCCGGGTGGGCTACAACGACTTTCTGCTGAATCCCAACGGTCACGGCTGGCATCTGGACCGGCGACGGTTCGATGCCTTTCTGCTCGCCCGGGCCGAAGCCGCCGGCGCCCGTGTCTGGCGGAACCGCCAGGTGGTGGCCTGCGAAACCCGGCGTTCGGGGGCCAAGGTCACCATTGCCGGCGGCGGAGACAAGGATCGGCGGGAGACGCTTTCCTGTCGTCTGGTGGTGGATGCCACCGGCGCCCGCGCCCGGGTCGCCCGCTCCCTGGGCGCTCATGTGGTGCACGACGACGCCATGATCTGCCTGTCGGCGGTGGTGCCCATGGAGCCGGCAACGCCGGTCAACAGCCTGACCCGCCTGGAAGCGGTGGCCGAAGGCTGGTGGTATGCCGCGCGCCTGCCCGGGCAAAGGCTGATGCTGGCCCTGACCACCGATGCGGGTGCATTGCGCGCATCCGGGCTGGATGATCCCGCCGCCTGGCTGGAGGCCCTGAGGCGGACCTCGCTGCTCGCCCCTCTGCGCGGGGAGTGGGAGAGCGTGGCCGCACGGCTGACCCTGCGGCGGGACCCGATCCTGTCGGGTGCGCTGGATGTGGCCAACGGCCCGTCCTGGTTCGCTGTCGGGGATGCGGCAACCACCATGGATCCGCTGTTCTCGGCGGGCATGCACAAGGCGATGTCCAACGGCGTGGCCCTGTCGGAGGTGATCGCCGGTCATCTGAAAGGGAACCGGCGGGCGGCGGAGGCCTGGCAACCTCATCTGGATCGCAACCGGGAGGCATATCTGCGGGAACGCCAGCGCTTCTACTTCCTGGAACGCCGGTGGCCGGATGCCCCCTTCTGGGCGGCGCGCCGGGCGGCGACGGAGCAGGCCGTGGGGCTGGATCTGGCGGCGGCGGAATAGGGCCGCGCCGCCCCGGCTGCCGATGATGCGGCGGTGACTCCCGAAGGCCGGAGCCGGACCAATGGACCGGTCTTCGGGGGGTGCCCCGCCTTTCCTTCTTCCGCGAAACCCGCTATGCCCATGGATACCGCCGCTGCCGAAACGGGGGCGGAGATCGGACTGTCCTGGCGGGAGCGCGCGATGACTGAGTCCCATACCACGGCCGGAGGGCCGTTCTCCCAGACTGCGGCCTGCCGGCCGCTGGCGCCCCTGAGTGGCAAGGCCTATGGCGCGTTTCTGTTCGACATGGACGGAACGCTGCTGACCTCTCTGGCCGCGGCCGAACGGGTCTGGGCGCGCTGGGCGGAGAAACACGGGCTGGATGTCGCCCGCTTCCTGCCCACCATTCACGGCCAGCGGGCCATCGACACCGTGCAGCGGCAAGGCCTGACCGGCATTGATCCGGTGGCCGAGGCCCAATGGGTGCTGGATGAAGAGCTGCTGGACGTCGAAGGGGTGACGCCCATCGCCGGTGCCATGGATTTTTTGCGGACCCTTCCGGCCGACCGCTGGGCCTTGGTGACCTCGGCGCCCGCGTCCCTGGCCCGGGTGCGGCTGGAGGCGGCGGGGCTGCCGGTGCCCGCACGCATGGTGACCGCGGAAAGCGTCGAGCGAGGCAAGCCCGATCCCGCCTGTTTCAGGGCCGGGGCAGCCCTGTTCGGGCTGTCTCCCGCCGACTGCCTGGTGTTCGAAGATGCGCCGGCCGGGATCACGGCTGCGGAAGCCAGTGGGGCCGATGTGGTGGTCATCACCGCCACCCATCGCACGCCGCTGGAAACGAGGCATATGTCGATACCATCCTATGGCCGGGTCCAAACCGATATCTTGACAGATGGTCGAGTTCGGCTGCGGGTTCCCGCTGAGACGCGGTAAGATGGGCCTTCCAGTGGTATTAGGTTAAGCCAGTTGGACTTATGCGCAAGAAGTCTAACTCGGCGATAGTAATGCGCATTTATTTGCATATTCCCTACTTCTTTTGCGCGACTCGATGGGGCGCGTTTTCAGGGCGCGCATGAAAGTTGATGGTTCCGACTTGAGGGTTGTCAATTATTGAGAGATCATCCTCAGCGGTACTGATCTTTTTTGGCTAGGTTGTCCAATATTTATGAACAATTATGCATTGATTGCAAAAATCTCATAGAGCAATGGCTCATTGTTCTCAGCACCCGCCGGTCTCTGAAATACACTTGCCAACCTCTCCTTTCGGAGGGGTAACGCCTGATCAAAGGGCTTGGAGAAAGGTTCGAACAAAGTATCCGGCCGTGCGGGCCAACGCATGGGGAAGGCGTGCGACGCACGTGCCGAGAGCGGGAGATAAAAGCAATGGGAACTCTGACGTTTCGGCGCTTGGCGGGCTACACCATGGGGCTGCTTGTCTTGGGCGGCGTCATGCTTGTGGCGGGATCGATCCTGATCAAGGTACGGATCGACGATGCTTCGGGAATCTGGGCAGCCTATCAGGACGATACCGATCCCAAGGCGCAGGCCCTGGAAAAGGCTGTCGCCCAGCTGGGTTATGGCGGCATGATCCACAACTTCAAAAACTACCTTCTGCGCAAGGACGAACCGCGGCTGGAACGGATCGAGCGGGCCATCGGCGCGACCGGTGCGGCGCTGGAGGCCTATCGAAATTCCCCGCTGACACAAGCGGAACGAACGGCCCTGGAGGCCGTGGAAGGGGCGCTGGAAGGTTATCGTACCGCTACGGAAAGAGCTGTCGAACTGGTGGCCACCGGGGCCGGGGCGACGGCGTTGGACAAGGCCTTGCGGTATGACGACGGGCCGGCGATCAAAGGGCTGGATGTGCTGCACGGTGCCGTCGGCGACGGCCGGAAAGAACAGGAAACGGTGACCAAGACCCAGATCCTGACTCAAATCCGGGAGGCCCTGGGCTACGGCGGCATGATCCACGGCTTCAAGAACTACGTGCTGCGCCATGACAACGGCCTGGCCGCCCGGGTGCGGGACAAGGCCGCGGAGGCGCGCGACGGCATCCAGCGCTACCAGGCCATGGGAACGACCGAGCGGGAGGACGCGGCCCTTGCCGATATTGCTTCCGTCATCGACGCCTACGAAGGGAACCTTGAGACTGTGGCGAGCCTGATCGCGCAAGGCAGTTCGCCGGAAGCGATCGACGCCGCCGTGCGTATCGACGACAGGCCGGCGTTGCGGGCCTTCACCCGGCTGGCAGCAATCATCTCTGGGGAAACCGTCGGGGAACGGGCGGTGCTGGACGGCCACCTGGGCGAGGTCTCGGGCATGGCCGTGGGGATCATCGTTGTCGCTGCGACCGGGGCTATCGTCCTGGTGGCTTTCATCGGCTGGGTGCTGATCGGGCGGATCGTCCGACCGGTGGTGGCCATCACCGAAGCGATGAGGAGCCTGGCCGACGGGAAGCTGGACGTGACCGTTCCCTTCGCCGGCCGGAGGGATGAAGTGGGACAGATGGCCTCAGCGCTGGAAGTGTTCCGGGAAAGCCTGCTGCACACCCAGGCCTTGGCCATCGCCGAAGCCCGGGAGCGGGAAGAAAAGCTGGCTGAGGCCCAACGTATGGAACAGGCGATCACCGAATTCGATATCTCGATCGAAACCGTGCTCGACAGCCTGGGCGGGGCCGATGAAGCGATGCAGCGAACGGCCGAGACCATGAGCGCCGGCGTTCGCGAAACCCGCGACGAGGCCTTTGCGGTTTCACAGTCGGCAGAGTCCGCGACCAGCAACGTGCAGATGGTCGCCAGCGCGGCCGAGGAGCTGTCCGCCTCGATTTCGGAAATCGGCCGGCAGGTCACCGAAGCCACCGCGGCCGCCAGCCAGGCGGTGACCGAAGCCGTCAACTCCGGCGAAAAGCTGCGCGCCCTGGAAGAGGCCGTGGGGCGGATCGGCGAGGCGGCGGCCCTGATCACCGATATTGCCGACAAGACCAACCTGCTGGCCCTGAACGCAACGATCGAAGCGGCGAGGGCGGGCGAGGCCGGCAAGGGCTTTGCCGTGGTCGCCGGCGAGGTGAAGACCCTGGCCCACCAGACCGGCCGGGCAACCGAGGAGATCCGCAAGCAGATCGAAGAGGTGCAGGCCGCGACCCGGGAAGCGGTGGATGCCATGGGATCCGTGGGCGCGACCATCCGCTCGGTGGACGAGATCAACGCCTCTCTGGCCTCGGCGGTGGAGGAGCAGAACGTGGCAACCCGCAACATCGCCCGCAACGTGGAAGAAGCCGCCCAGGGCACGGCTTCGGTGACCAGCTCCATCGGCAAGGTCAGCAGGGCCGCCGAAATCGGCGATGGCGCGGCCCGGGAAATCAAGCGCGCCGCCGAAGCTCTGTCGACCCAGGCCGTCGACCTGCGCAAGACAGTGATGACCTTCCTGGGTCACGTGAAGGCCAAATCCAAGGGCATGGGCGGGGCCGTTCCCGCCGGTGAGTAACGGCAACGGTGCGGGGGTGGCAGGGGTTATCCCGCCACCAGCCACCCCCCGACGATCCGAACGGTTACTGCCGTGCCCTCGGCCGGGGGCGGTGTGGTCAGGCGCAGGCGCAGCAGGGGATCGGGCAGGCCGTCCAGTTCCACATCCACCGCATGGTGGTCGCCATGGAATACCGCGTCCCGCACCACGCCACTCAGGACGCCGGCCCCGGACCCGGACCCGGCCCCGTTTTCGCACAGGGCCAGCCCCTCGGCGCGCAGGCAAAGGGAATAGGCGTGGCCGTTGGCGCCGATTCCGGCCGTCTTCGCACGGCCTTCCGCCGGTCCCGCCACCTCCTGAACCGTTCCGAGCACGTGTACCCGCCAGCGGCCGGGGGCGGCGGGGATGGGCTCGGCGGCGTCGACGGGCAGCAGCATGCCCCGACCGACGAAGCGCGCCACCATCTCCGTGGTCGGCCGGTGATAGAGGTCCAGCGGCGGCGCCAGTTGCTGCACCACGCCATCGGCCATCACCGCCACCTCATCGGCCAGGGCCATGGCCTCGGCCTGATCGTGGGTCACATAGACCATGGTGGCGCCGGTGCGGCGATGGAAGCGGCGGAACTCCCGCTGCATGGTTTCGCGCAGGTGGGCGTCCAGGTTGGCCAGGGGCTCGTCCAGCAGCACCACCCGGGGGTTCATCGCCAGACAGCGGGCCAGCGCCACCCGCTGTCGCTGGCCGCCCGACAGGGCATCCGGGCGGCGGCCGGCCAGCGCCTCCAGCCCCACCTGCTCCAGGCAGTCAGTGACGATCCGCTGCCGCTCCGCCTTGCCGAGCCCCCGGACCTTCAGCGCATAGCCCACGTTCTCGGCCACCGTCATATGCGGCCACAGGGCATAGGCCTGGAAGACCATCCCCACGCCGCGATGTTCCGGCGGCACGCTGTGGCCAGGGCCGGCGATCAGGTCGTCGTCGAAGTGCAGGGTGCCGGCGTCGGGGGCCTCGAACCCGGCGATCAGCCGCAGCAGCGTGGTCTTGCCGCAGCCCGAGGGGCCGAGCAGGGCAAGGAAGCGGCCGCTCTCCAGTGTCAGGGATACCTGGTCAACGGCGGTCTTGGAGCCGAAGCGTTTGGTTACCCCTTCCAGGGTCAGTCGCGCCATGGAAGCACTCCGTCGGGCAGGCGAAACAGGTGGGCGGCGAGGGTGGCGAGGCCGGCGACGGCCAGCGTTGCGATCACCGTCAGCAGGGACAGGGCCGCCGCCGCATTGGAATTGCCCTCGTCATACAGGGCGAAGATGGAAACCCCCAGCGTCTCGTTTCCGGCCGACCACAGCAGGGCCGATACGGTCAGTTCGTTGAAGGCGGCCATGAACACCAGAACCCCGCCGGCCACCGCCGCCGGGGCCGCCAGGGGCAGGACGATGGAGGTGAAGCGCCGTAAGGTGCCGGCCCCGGCGATCCGCGCGGCGTCCTCCAGCCCCGGATCGATCTGGGCCATGCCGGCCATCGCCGGCCGCAGGGCCAGGGCGACGAAGCGCCCCAGGTAGGCGACCAGGATGATCCCAAGGGTGTTGTAAAGGCTGCCGCCCAGTCCGGGCAGGGGCTTCAGATAGAGCAGGATGCATGCGATGGCCAGCACGATGCCCGGCAGCACATAGGGCGCATCGGCGCCCAGCGACAGGATGCGGGCCAGCGGATGGCGGCGCACCACCACCAGATAGGCCAGCGGTGCGCTGATGGCGACACAGAACCCGCCGGCCAGGG
Organism: Rhodospirillaceae bacterium Z3-40; assembly: GCA_046233135.1. Taxonomy (GTDB): domain Bacteria; phylum Pseudomonadota; class Alphaproteobacteria; order Rhodospirillales; family Rhodospirillaceae; genus JBJXHN01. The sequence continues at coordinate 81,980 of JBJXHN010000001.1, forward strand.
CCGCCAGCAGGGTGGAGTTGGCGAAGGCCCGCATGGTTGCCGGATTGTCGAACACATAGGCGAAGTGGGCGAGCGTCACCGTCTCCAGGCTTAGCGGCACCCCCAGGGCCTGGCTCAGAGACGTGCCGACCAGCGCGGCCAGCGGCAGCAGGGCGATGGCGGTCATCAGCAGCCAGACGGCGGCCTCCACCGCCGGCCGGGCGCGGCCCAGGGCGAAGGGGGCGAGGGCGCGGCCACCGCGATCCACCGACACCCGGTTCCGCCGCAGCACCCAGGCCTGAAGCGCCAGCCCGGCGGCGGCCAGCAGCGCCAGCACCAGCGACAGGACGGCGACCTCGCCCAGGACGCCGGGGCCGAAGCCGTTCAGGCGCTGGTAGATGTAGGTGGTCATCATCGGATACCGGCCGGGGATGCCCAGCAGCGCCGGCACCCCGAAATTGCCGATGGCCGAGACGAAGGCCAGGGCCGCACCGGCCAGGATGGCGGGACGCAGCAGGGGCAGGATGACCCCGAAGGTCAGGCGCAACGGCCCGGCTCCGGCGGCGCGGGCGGCCTCGATCAAGTCACCGGGCAGGCCGCGCAGTCCGGCGCGCACTGCCAGGAACACCATCGGCGCATGCTCCACCCCCATCAGCAGCATCACGCCGCCGCCGGAATACAGGGGATTGCGGGCACCGGCCGGATACGCCAGGCCGGGCAGGGCATAAAGGAAACTGCCCGGGCCGATCAGTTCCAGCCACGCCAGGGCGGAGATCTGGGCGGGGATCAGCAGGGGCATCAACATCAGGAAGGCCAGCAGGGTCTTCCGCCGCACATCCGTCAGCCCCACCAGCAGCGCCACGCCACCGCCCAGCAGCACTGAAAGGACGGTGCCGGCCAGCCCGGCTTCCAGCGTGTTGACCAGGGCCTTGCGGGCGAAGCGGGCAGAGAGCGTGCTTTCCGCCAGCGCCCAGCCATCGGCAGCCCCCAGGACCACCAGCTCGGCGAGCAGGCGGCCCAGCGGCAGCAGGCAGAAGATCAGAATCCAGCCGCCCGCGACGGCCAGCATCCAGGCTGTTCCGTCGCGGGGCAGCAAAGAGGAGCCCGGAAGCCGGAGCCGGCTTCCGGTTAGGGGGAGGGTACGCATCATGCCGCGCAATGTAGCGGGTGGACTGTCAGCCGCCAAACAGATCGGCGAATTTCCGCTTCATCTCTTCGTCATTGGCGATCAGGGTTTCCGGATCGACGGAGATGATCTTCAGGGCGATGTCCTTGGGGAAGGTCGGCGGGGCATCCACGCCGGCCATCGCGGGCAGGTAGCCCTGGTCGGCGGCGAAGGCCTGGCCTTCCTTGGACAGCAGCCAGCTGATGAACGCCTTGGCCGCTTCGGGGTTCTTGGCGGTGGATAGAATCGCCGCCGGTTCGGTGATGGCGGTGACGCCGTCTTCGGGGAATACGAAGTCCACCGGCGACCCTTCGGCCTTGGCATTGTAGGTCATGAAGTCGACGATGATGCCGACCGGGGTCTGGCCGGTGGCCACGGCTTCGCGGACGCTACCGTTGCCCCGCCCGGCAATGGCGCCATTGTCGGCCATGGCTTCATAGAACTTCCAGCCGAAGTCGGGATGGGCGGTCATGGTGCCCACATGCAGGGCGGCTGCACCGGAATACAGCGGGCTGGGCATGATCACCTTGCCTTCGAAGCGCGGGTCTGTCAGGTCCTTCCAGCTCTTCGGCGGCTCCGTGATCAGGTTTGTGTTGTAGATGATGCCGGTGGTGATCAGTTTGGTGCCGAAATAGGTGTGGTCCGGATCCATCACCGCCGGGTCGTAGCCCTCGGTCGGAGCGTCGGCATAGGCCATCAGGCGGCCGTTGGCCTTAAGATCGCTCATGACAAGCGAATTGGCCACCAGCAGCACGTCCGGCTGGGGATCGCCAGCGGCGATCTCGGCGTCCAGCTTGTTCATCACCTCGGTGGTGCCAGAGCGGAAAACCTTCACCTCCACATCCGGATAGCTTTTGTTGAAGACGCCGATCATCTGGGTCAGCAGATCCTGGGGCTGAGAGGTGTAGAGCATCATCTCGCCGGACTGCGCCCGGGCAGCGCCGGTGCCGAGGGACAGGGCCAAAACGGCGGCGGTCGCCGCGGCCACGAGGGTCTTGCGCATGGTGATTCCAGTCTTGAGGTTGCGGATCGGATGAGAACGAACGGACGTCGGTTCCGACAGCGGAGGCGGTCGGTCACCGACATGTGGGGAGGCGCGCAGCGATGAAAACCGGCCGATATAGAGAGCGCCGGTTCCATTTATGGGAACCGAAGGCGGTTTGTCATCCGAACGGATGAAAGATTCATCAAAGCGTCACGGCTCTAAATCGATCCGGCAGTATTGATAAATGGAAAATTTTTTGGTGTAATTTACAGCTATCGGAACGTGCTTTAGAATAGGTTAGACGAGATGAGGATTTGTCCAGAAAGGGAGCGTTCAAGTATCCTAGAGAAAGTCGTGAGCGTAGCGGACCCGTTTTGCTTTATGCAGTTGGTCAGTTTGGATGTGGTTTCTTACTCAAAAAGAAAATCTAGTAGTCAGGTCAGGATTATTCAGTGTTTTGTTGAGGATGTAGAAGGGGCCTTGGCGGATTTGCACTTGGATTTGCATAAGTATGATATCAGAAAGCAGGACATAGATCGTGATGTCATTAAAATATTTTTAGGTGATGGCGTTGTCGTAGGGTTTCCATTTAATAATTGTCTTGATATGCATTTAAGGTTTGTAAAGAATTTTTTTAAAAAGATGAAAAAAAGAACAGGTAAAGAGATGAAAAAAACAACAGGTAATGTGGCCTATCGTTGTAATTTTGAGCAAGACAGATGGTGTAATTGCCATGATTGCTACAGCATTCGATGCGGAGTATCAGAGGGTCGTCTTTACATTTTCAAGGACTTGAATGATAGATTTAATATGTCTGGAAACGAACTTATCGATGCAGTGGATATTACTGAAATGTCTAAAGAAGATCAAATTTTGTTTAGTGGAAATGCTTATGACACTATTGTCAGTTGGGGTGATGTTTATAGGTCAAATTTTGTAAAATTCGATTTTAGGGATTTGAGTTCAAGAAATAGTAACATAAAGATCGATTTTGGAAGAGTTGATACCGTGTTTCAGTATATGGATGATGGTGACACTTCTATTCAGTGTCCGAGGGCAATTAAGTGCAATTTGGAGTGCGATAAATGTGTTTTTGATCAATTTAAAGTAAAGATTTCAAATTATTGAAGTTCTGTGCGGTCTTTTGGGGGGTATTGATGTATACGTGCAAAGATATAGACAACTCAGGTATTCTGGAGCGTGTGATCTATGTGGCGGACCCGTTTTGGCACATGCAAATCGTATATATAAAAATACTCAAATATAGTGACAGGTCGTCGAGTAAGCAGGTTGAAGTCATTGAGGCATTTATTTCTGATATAAAGAGTGCTTTAGGTGTATTTTCCACAGAATTGAATGGATTTGGAATTGGTAGAGAAGAAATGGAGTTGGATACGATAAAAATATTTATCGGAGATGGGGTCATACTTGGTTTTCCTTTTAGAAACTGTTCTAATCTGCATATGAGGTTTGTTGCGATTTTCTTTCAGTTGATGCGTCAAAGGCAGCTAAACCCAAAATTTATTGATGCGAAATGTAACTTTCATAAAGACAGATGGTGTAAGTGTCATGATTTCTATAGTGTGCAGTGTAGTATGGTTGAGGGAAACTTGTTTATATTTAAAGATTTGAATGGTGGCTATAATATGGCAGGGAGCGTATTGAATAGGGCTAATAGATTGGCAGTTCTATGCGAGTATGATCAAATTTTTCTAAGTTATGAAGTGTATAAAAATAGTATTGACTGGACTGAGGTGAGTGAAAATGATTTTCGCAGGCATGTAAGGGAGATTAAGAATGGTGGAGAAGTTGAGTTTTATCAGTTTGTTGGAAATGGATTTTATGTAAATGCATCCTAGTTTATCAAGATAGGTATTGAAATGCGCTCCGATAATGATGGAAAGTCAATAGGTTATTCAAATTATTTGATAGCGTGACTCGCTGATATTCCGAATTATTCGAGCGATCTGGTGGGCGGTGTGCTCGTCCCTTGTCTATGCATCAACTCTCAAAAATTTGTGCAATCTTTGCGCAACCCGCTGGTGTCGACGGAAGGGGCCTTGGCGTGCAGGTCAGGCAGGCCACAGAGGTCGAGACCGTATGCCTGTGGAACGGGGGCGCCTAGAAGAAATCCGGATAGCGCGCCATGATCTGATCGACGGAAGACAGGGTCCCCGACAGGTGCTCGCGCACCATGCGTTCCGCCCGCTGCGGATCGCCGTCGGTCAGGGCGGCGTGGATGGCTTCGTGGTAGTGCATGATGTTCGCCGGCTTGCCGGGATCGGGCAGGTTCAGTTCGCGCAGGCGGTCGATATGGCCGGACCGGGCCGTGACCACCGGCCACAGATTCGGAACCCCGGCGGCTTCGCACAGGGACTGGTGGAACAGACGGTCCAGAGAGCCGAAGCGGTTCAGGCCGTCATCCCGCCGCAGGGACTCGGCCTGGGCATCGAGCACCCGGCGCGCCGTTTTCAGACGCTCGGCGCGGTCCTCTGCCAGGGTCAGGCGCCGCGCCACCTCCAGCTCGATGGACAGGCGCAGAACCTGAGTCTCCCGCGCATGGCCGACGTCGATCTTCGACACCACCGTTTTGGACTGGGGAAAGACGGACAGCAGACCTTCTTCCTCCAGCTTCATCATGGCGTCGCGCACGGGAGTCTGGCTGACCCCGTATTCCTCGGCAATCCCCGCCCGCGACAGGGCTGTGCCGGGGGGAAGCTCCAGCGAGAGAATCCGCCGCCGCAGGGAGATCAGGACCTGCTGGCTCGCAGAGCCCCGCTTCCCGCCAGAGGCCGCCGCACCAAGATCGGCGTATGCGATCTCCTCCATCAAATCTGAAACACTTGGGGCCATTGGGGTCGTTCCGTGCCTGGGTCTGCCATTCGGGGCGGCGGAGAAATCACCTACCCCTACATATAGAAAGGTTGCGTTCCGCACACTAATATATTAGTGCATTAGTGGACGGGGCGCCAAGGCCCCGGATGCAAGATCCTATCGGGAGGAATCAATGGGAACGTTCAAGACCGCCCTGCTGGCGGGCGCCTGCGCCTCGCTGGTCGCGGTAACCGCCGAGGCGAAGACCCTGTCCATCCAGACGTCCTTCAACGCCGGCGACTTTTCGACCAAGTATCTGACGGAAACCTGGCTGCCGAAGCTGTCGGAGATGACGGACGGACGGGTGGAGATCACCTTCACCCCCAACGGGTCCGTGGTGCCGGCCAAGGAGACCCCCGAAGCCGTGGCGGCCGGGGTGCTGGACGGCGACTTCACCTCGGTGAACTACTTCGCGGGCAGCGAGCCGGCCTACGCCATCATGGGTGACCTGATTTCCGGCTACGACACCCCCGAACAGATGCTGGGGTTCTGCCGCGACGGCGGCGGCGAGGTGATGATGCAGAAGGCCGCCGATGCGGTCACCGGCGCCGAGGTCAAGGTGGTGGCCTGCGGCCCCTATTCCCGCGAAGCCCTGGTGGCGCGCGTGCCCATCCGCACCTATGAAGACCTCGCCGGCAAGAAGATCCGCTCGCCCGAAGGACTGGCCGCGGCGGTGTTCCAGGCCGCCGGCGCCTCGCCGGTGTCCATTCCGTTTTCCGAAGTGTTCGGGGCGCTGGAAAAGGGCATCGTCGATGCCGCCGATGCCTCGGCCTATGTGAACAACGATGCCACCGGCCTGAACGAGGTGGCGCCCTATCCGCTGTATCCGGGCATCCATTCCATGCCCTCCATGCAGTTCACCATCAACCGCGAGGTCTGGGACGAGATCACGCCGGAGGATCAGGCGGCGCTGCGGACCTGGTGGTACGACGCCATGTACGCCATGGCCGCCGAGGTGTCGGCCAAGGACAAGGAACTGGCCGCCCGCGACAGCGCCGGCGGCAAGATCGAGGTGATCGACTGGGCGCAGGCCGACCGCGACAAGCTCCGCGAGACCGCCCGCGTGCAGTGGGAGGACTATGCGACCAAGTCCGCCCTGGCCAAGGAGGCCCTGGATGCGAACCTCGCGTACATGAAAAAGATTGGCCTTTTCAAGGATTGAGGAGTCGTACCGATTTGCTTCGCAAATCGTGTTGCGGTCAAGCGGCATGCAGCCTTTTACGCGCCTGACGGCGCGGCGGCCGCTTGGCCCTGCCTCCCTTCGATGAGCTGCGCTCATCGTCGGTCGGTTACGTCTCCTTAAGGGTGGAGGGGTGTCTGGCGGACCTGTCCGGCCGGCGGCCCTTCCATCCGCGCTTCGATCCCGAGGGGGAGTCCATGAAACGACCATTCGCGCTCTATGCCGAGGCGATGGACCGGGTCAGTGTGTTCATCGGCCACGGCTGCTCCGTCCTGTTCTTCGCCTGTATCGCCGTTTCCGCGCTTGAGGTGGTGCTGCGCTATGTTTTCGACAGCCCCACGGTGTGGTCGACGGAACTGGCCATGACCCTGTGCGCGTCAGCCTGGGTTCTGTCGGTGGGCTATGTCACCGAACGACAGCGCCACATTTCCATCACCATGGTGGAAATGCTGCTGCCCCCCCGGGTCTGGCGCATTTTCCGGCTGATCCAGATGCTTGTGGCCTCGCTGGCCATCTTCGTGCTGATGCTCGCCCTGTGGGGGCCGGCGGTGAAGGCGCTGACCCGCATGGAGCATTCGGGAACCGCGCTGAACTCCATCCAGCCCGCCTATCTGAAAGCGCTGCTGGTGGTGGGGTGTGTGCTCTATCTGTTGCAGCTTCTGGCCAATATCACCCGCTGGGTCCAGAACTCCGAGAAGGAGACGGCCCATGGGCATTGAAGTCATCACCATTCTGATCGTCGTCTCCCTGCTGGCGCTGATGGCTTTCGGCGTACCGCTGGGCATCACGACGCTGACGGTGTCGCTGGGCACCGCCCTGCTGTACTTTGGCGAGCGGGCCGGTTTCTTCATCGTCGCCGCCAACGTCAGCGAGGTCCTGCACAAGTACGAACTGATCGCCGTCCCGTTCTTCATCTTCATGGCCAACGTGCTGGAACGCTCCGGGATCGCTGAAAGCCTGTTCAACTCCATGGCCATCATGGGTGGACGGTTCCGGGGGTCGGTGGCGGTGCAGACCTGCGTGGTCGCGGTCGTGCTGGCGGCGATGTCGGGGATCATGGGCGGCGAGATCGTCATGCTCGGCCTGATCGCCCTGCCGCAAATGCTGCGCCTGGGCTACGACAAGCGCCTGTCCATCGGCATCATCTGCGCGGCCGGCGCCCTGGCCACGCTGATCCCGCCATCGGTGGTGCTGATCGTCTACGGCCTGGCCGCCCAGGTGTCGATCACCAAGCTGTTCGCCGCCTCCGCCCTGCCGGGGCTGCTGCTGGCCGGACTGTTCATCACCTATATCCTGGTCCGTGTCCGGCTGAACCCGGCGATGGCGCCGATCTATGACATTCCCGAAACCGGGCTGCCCTTCTTCTCGCGCCTGCAATTCCTGAAAGGCGCGGTCCTGCCGGCCCTGCTGATCGGGACGGTGCTGGGGCTGATCTACACCGGCGTTTCGACGGTGACGGAGGCCGCGGCGCTGGGGGCGGTGGGCGCCCTGGTGGTCGCGGCCGTGCGCAAGGAACTGACCTGGACGATGGCGCGCGACGCCATGCGCCAGACGGTTCTGACCATGGGATCGATCATCTGGCTGGTGCTGGGGGCGATCTCGCTGATCGGCATCTACAACCGTATCGGCGGCGGCGAGTTCCTGCGCGGGATGCTGACCGGCCTGGATATCGCGCCGATCCTGATCGTCGCAGTGATGATGCTGATCGTCATGGTCCTGGGCACCTTTCTGGAATGGATCGCCATCATCTTCATCACCGTGCCGATTTTTGCGCCGGTGATCGTCGATCTGGGCTTCGATCCCGTCTGGTTCGGCGTGCTGTTCGCCATGAACATCCAGATCTACTACCTGTCCCCGCCCTTCGGTCCGGCCTGCTTCTTCCTGAAATCGGTGGCGCCGAAAGGGATCGAGCTTCAGGAGATCTTCGCCGCCGTATTGCCCTTCATCGCCCTGCAAGCCGTCGGTCTGTTCCTGGTGCTGTTCTTCCCGGACCTGGCCCTGTGGCTGCCGTCGCTGATGGATTGAGGAGGGAGCCATGGAAGACCGCGATCTGTCCCGCCAGGAAGAAGACCTCCCCGCCACCGACTATGCGGCCGAGGAACAGCGCGACCACCACGACTTCGGCAACTGGCCCGAAGTCGCCGGAGCGGTGTTCACGATCTTCGTGACCTGGCTGATCTTCGCTTTCACCGGATAAGAACCCATGAGCAAGAAACGATACGAGGACCTGCGGTCCGCCCGCTGGTTCGCGCCCGACGACCTGCGCAGTTTCGGGCATCGCTCCCGGATGATGCAGCTGGGCTATGCCGAGGAAGACTTCATCGGCCGTCCGCTGATCGGTATCCTGGATACCTGGTCGGAACTGAACACCTGCCACGCCCACTTCCCCGAACGGGTGGAAGACGTGCGCCGGGGGGTGGCCCAGGCCGGCGGGCTGGCGGTGCGCATGCCCGCCCTGTCGGTGGACGAAAGCTTCACCAAGCCGACCTCCATGCTCTATCGCAACATGCTGGCGATGGAGACGGAAGAGATGATCCGTGCCCACCCCCTGGACGGGGTGGTGCTGATGGGCGGCTGCGACAAGACCACGCCGGGGCTGGTGATGGGGGCACTGTCGGCCGGGGTGCCGATGATCTTCCTGCCAGCCGGCCCCATGCTGAACGGCAACTACGCCGGCGAAACCCTGGGATCGGGGTCCGACGCCTGGAAATACTGGGACGAGCGGCGGGCCGGCACCGTCACCGATGCCCAGTGGAGCGGCATCCAGGCCGGTATCGCCCGCTCGGCGGGGACCTGCATGACCATGGGCACGGCGGCGACCATGATGGCCCTGGCCGAAGCCCTGGGGCTGACCCTGCCCGGGGCGTCCTCCATCCCCGCCGTCGACAGTTCCCACAAGCGTCTTGGCGCGGAAAGCGGCCGCCGTATCGTCGAGATGGTCTGGGACGACCTGACGCCCGACGCCATCGTGACCCCGGGAGCCGTGCGCAACGCCGCCACCGTGGCCATGGCCGTGGGCTGCTCGACCAACGCCGTGGTTCATCTGATCGCCATGGCCCGCCGCGCCGGCGTGCCGCTGACCCTGGATGACCTCGACGCCATCGGCCGGACCACGCCGCTGATCGCCAATGTGCGGCCGGCGGGGAAAGGCTACCTGATGGAGGACTTCTACTACGCCGGCGGCCTGCGGGCGTTGATGAAGCGGATGGACAGCCTGCTGGATACGTCGGTTCTGACAGTCTCCGGCAAGACTCTGGGGGAAAATCTGGCCGGCGCGGTTGTCTACAACGAGGACGTCATCCGCACCCTGGCCGACCCGGTCTACCACGAAGGCTCGCTGGCCGTGCTGCGCGGCAACCTGTGCCCGGACGGAGCGGTGATCAAGCCCGCCGCCTGCGATCCGCGTTTCCATGTGCACGAGGGGCCGGCCCTGGTCTTCGACAGCTATCCGGAGATGAAGGCAGCCGTGGACGACGAAACCCTTGAGGTGACGCCCGACCACGTGATGGTGCTGCGCAACGCCGGCCCCCAGGGCGGTCCGGGCTTCCCGGAATGGGGCATGCTGCCGATCCCCAAGGCACTGATCAAGCAGGGGCACCGCGACATGCTGCGGCTGTCGGACGCGCGGATGTCCGGCACCTCCTATGGCGCCTGCATCCTGCATGCGGCGCCCGAAGCCCATGTGGGCGGGCCGCTGGCCCTGCTGCGCACGGGCGATACGGTGCGCCTGGATCTGCCCAACCGCCGCCTGGACATGCTGGTGGACGAGGCCGAGCTGGAGCGCCGCCGCGCCGCCTGGACCCCGCCATCACCCCGGTTCGAACGGGGGTGGGGCTACATGTTCCTGCGTCACGTGACCCAGGCCGACAAGGGCTGCGATTTCGATTTTCTGGAAACCTCCTTCGGCCGCCCCGCCGGCGAGCCGGATATTTTCTGAGGACAGGCCATGACAAGCGACTACATCCTTTCCGACGAAACCCGGGCCAAGCTGTCGGCGGTGTCGACGGCCTCCATCGCCACCGCCCTGTTCAAGCGGGGTCTGCGCAACCAGTTCATCCAGGGCGTCACCCCGGTGCAGCCCAAGGACATCAACATGGTCGGGCAGGCCTTCACCCTGCGCTACATCCCGGCGCGGGAGGACCGCAATCCGATCACCGTCTTCCGCGATCCGGAGCACCCCCAGCGTGTCGCCGTGGAGAGCTGTCCGCCCGGCTGGGTGCTGGTTATGGACGGGCGCAAGGACGCTCGGGCGGCCACGGCCGGATCGATCCTCATCACCCGCATGGCCAAACGCGGCTGCGCCGGGGTGGTCACCGACGGCGGTCTGCGCGACGCCCATGGGATCGGCCAGCTGGACATGCCGGCCTATGCGGCCGGGGCCAGCGCACCGACCAACCTGACCCTGCACGAAGCCCTGGATATCAATGTGCCCATCGGCTGCGGCGATGTGGCGGTCTTCCCCGGTGATGTCGTCGTCGGAGATCGCGACGGCGTGATGGTGATCCCCGCCCATCTGGCCGAGGAGATCGCCGAGGAGTGCACCGGCATGGAAAGCTATGAGGATTTCGTCCTGAGCGAGGTGGAAAGCGGGGAGACCATCATCGGGCTTTACCCCTGCACCAAGGACGAAAACCAGCGGAAATACGAAGCCTGGCGCGCCAGGACCGGCCGCTGATCGATTGGAATACGGGAGAGAATCAATGACCTTCACCCCCCGGGGCAAGCATCTGATCGCCGGCGCCTGGACCGCCGGAGACGAGACCTTCCGCTCCACCCCTGCCCACGGCCCGGCCTTCGACTACCCGGTCGGCACGCCCGATCTCGTCGACCGCGCCTGCCGGGCGGCGGAAGAGGCCTTCGACGTCTACGGGCAGACATCGCGGGATGCCCGCGCGGCCTTTCTGGAAACCATCGCCGACGAGATCGACGCCCGCGCCGAGGCCATCACCTGGATCGGTACGTCCGAAACGGGATTGCCGGAAGGCCGCCTGCAAGGCGAGCGCGGCCGCACCACGGGCCAGCTGCGCCTGTTCGCCAGCCATATTCGCGACGGAGCCTATCTGGATCGCCGACATGATCCGGCGCTGCCGGACCGCGCGCCCCTGCCTCGCCCGGACTTGCGGCTTGTGCAGCGGCCGATCGGGCCGGTGGCGGTCTTTGGCGCCTCCAACTTCCCGCTGGCCTTCTCCACGGCCGGCGGCGACACCGCCGCCGCGCTGGCCGCCGGTTGCCCGGTGGTGGTGAAGGGGCACGGTGCCCATCCGGGAACCGGCGAGATCGTCGCCGAAGCCATCGCCGAGGCCATCCGCAAGCACGATCTGCCGGGCGGCGTGTTCAGTCTGATCCAGGGCGGGACCCGTGCGGTCGGGGAAAGCCTGGTGCAGCATCCGCTGATCCGGGCGGTGGGCTTCACCGGCTCCCTGGCCGGCGGCCGGGCGCTGTTCGACCTGTGCGCCCGGCGGCCCGATCCCATCCCCTTCTTCGGCGAGCTGGGCTCGGTCAATCCCATGTTCGTGCTGCCGTCCGCGGCGCAAGCCCGGGCCGGCGATCTGGGGCGGGGCTGGGCGGCGTCCCTGACCATGGGGGCCGGCCAGTTCTGCACCAACCCCGGGATCGCCGTGGTTCTGGAAAGCCAGGCCGAAGACTTTACCGAAGCCGCGCGCGACGCCCTGGCGCAGAGTGCCCCCCAGACCATGCTGACCGACGGGATCGCCGAGGCCTATCGGCGCGGCGCGGCCCATATGGCTGAATCGGCCTGCCTGCGTGGCGTGCTGACCACCGAGCCGGGCGCCCGGGAGGCGACGCCGTTCCTGTTCGCCGTCACCGCTCGGGACTGGCTGGCCAATCCGTCCCTGGCCGAGGAGGTCTTCGGGCCGCTGGGACTGGTGGTGACCGTCGGAGACGGGGCGGAAATGGTCGAGATCGCCCGTTCCCTGGCCGGACAGCTGACGGCGACCCTGCACCTGGATCCCGGCGACGAGGATCTGGCCCGCGCCCTGCTGCCGGTTCTCGAACGCAAGGCGGGCAGGGTGCTGGCCAACGGCTTTCCAACGGGGGTGGAGGTCTGCGACGCCATGGTGCATGGCGGCCCCTATCCGGCATCGACAAACTTTGGGGCCACGTCGGTGGGAACGCTGTCGATCCGGCGGTTTCTGCGGCCGGTGTGCTACCAGAACATTCCCGACGCGCTGCTGCCGGAGGATCTGCGGTAAACACCGGCAACCGCGAGGAGGCTACGGGACGGGGATCAGCGGGTCCCCGTCGCGCACGTGGGCGGTCAGGGCGGCATCGACGGCACGCATCACGCTGTGCCAGTCGCCCCGCCTGGGCTGGCGGAACAGGCGCATGGTCGGATACCAGGGCATACGCTCGCCCTGCACGCCCCAGCGCCACTCCGGATTGGCGGTCAGCAGCACCCAGGTGGGGCGGCCCAGCGCGCCGGCCAGATGGGCGACCGCCGTGTCCGTCGTGATGACCAGATCGCAATGGGCCATCACTGCCGCGGTGTCCAGGAAGGCGCCGTCTCCACCGCTGTCCATCCCCTTGGGAATGACGAGACGCCGGGCGCTTTCCAGGGACCCGAGTGTTTCGCCGACTTGGTCCTTTTGCAGGCAGATGGGCTGGATGTCGTCGCGCAGGAATATTTCGGACAGCTGGGCCGGTGCGATGCTGCGGCCCTCGTACCATGGCGTCTTTTCGATCAGAACCTGACCCTGCCAGTTCACCCCCACCCGCAGCCGGTGTCCGGGTTCCCGGGGCGGCAAGGCGGCCTGCCACCGGGCAATGCGCTCGGCGGACACGGACAGGTAGGGGACGGTCTCCGCCCCCAAGTCTTCCGGTGTGGTCGGATAGTAGAACATCATGGACGCCATCGGCGCCTGGCAATCAAAATTCTCTGGTACGCACTCTTCTATGGTGAAAGCACCATCGACACCGGGGAGAGAAGACAATAGGGGCAGCATGGCCGGGCGACAGGCCAAATGGACGCTTCCTGCCCCCAATTGATAAGCCTTGGTGGCCAGGCGGACATACATGATGGAATCGCCAAGCCCCTGGTCTTCATAAAGAACAAGGCGCTGACCGTTCAGCTGATTGCCGCCCCATCCCGGCAGATCGTTGAATATGGCGTTGCGCCAGCTGAGCAGGGAGTGGTGGAAGACACGACGGCCGAGGGCGAATTTGCCAATCTTCATGAACCCGAACATGAGGTTGGCCCGCATGTCGGGCGAGTCCGGGCTCAGGCGTAAAGCGTCCGCATAGATCGGAATGGCGCTTGTAATACTTCCTTGTCCTTCCAGGCTGACAGCAAAATTAAATTGAGTCGTGGCACTGTTTGGATCCAGCCGTACTGCTCTGCGGGAAGCCGTTACCGATCTGTCGAACTCGAAACGGTTGAGTAGAATGCTGCCAAGATTTAGCCATCCCCAAATGTTTCCCGGATCCAATACCAGTGCACGTTTGTATGTGATTTCCGCATCATCATATTGTTTAAGGATGTTATAGCACTGTCCAGCATTGATCATAAAATTCGGATCATTGTCGAAATTGTGTGCTGCCATCAGGAATATGTCCAGTGCTTTTGCGTAATGCCCGCTTCGATAGTATGCGAGGCCGAGGGTTTCCCATCCCAATTTATGTTGCGGGTGGCTGCTGGTAAATTTTATTAATACTTGAATAGACGAAGCGTATTCCTGGGAGAAATATAAAGCCCGGCCATAGTTGATTTGAACTTCCGGGTCGTCGGGATGCCGTTTGAGGCATTCGAGCAGGCGTGTGGCTCCTTCCGCTGTTTTTCCCGTATTCAGCAAGGCGATGCTGGCGAATTTCATCGCGAAGAAGTTTTCGGGTTCTGCGGCGCGGAGGCGCTCCGCCTGCACCAGGACTTCGTCCCAGTCCCGGCGATCTCGCGCCGCCAGAATGACTGCAACTATGTCGTCCATCCGCTTTCGTCCTTCCGTCCTTCACCCCATGCCAATCGACAATAAGAAGACCTCGTTTGTCGATTGTATTGCGTTCAAGCGCCAGGCGGCCTTGGCTCCCGACAATGGGTCAAGCCCATCGTCGGTCGATATCAAACAAAAGCGCCCCTGGACTTCGGAGTCCCGGGACGCTTTGATGCAAATTGTGATCGTGATTAGTTTTTGGCGTTGAGGTCCGCAATTTTCTGGGCAATGACTTCGTTCAGTCCCGTCATGCTGCCGGTATTCTTGAGGACGGCCTTGTACTCGCTTTGAAAGGTCAGGGCCATGCTGACGCCTTCGACCTTCAGGTCGATGACACCCAGTTGCCCGTCGATTTCCCGCAGAACCCAGATGACTTGTAGCGGCTCGTCGCCGGCACTGCCGATCGAGGTGGTCACCTCGTGAAGGGTCACGCCGTTATTGGCCTCGCGGGACGTGGTGTTGACAACGGTGATGGTCTGGCCGCCGTATTCGTCGAAACGGGAGCCCCAGTTGATCACGTTCAGCTCGCGGAACAGGCTTTGGAATTCCGTCTGTTCGGCTTCGGAGGCGCGCTTCCAGGCCGCCCCACCCACGACGAAGCGGGCGATGCGTGGCAGGTCGAAAGCTTCGTCGAGCAGGGTTTCAAAGCGCTTCAGCCGCTCATCCTTGTCGATGTCGGCCTTCAGGATGTCTTCGATGGCGTGGCGGCTGAGTTCCGTCACGAAGGCGCCCGGCTCGGACGGAAGGCTGAGCGCCCGTGCCGTTCCGGTGCCGAGTGGCACCAGCGCCAGGCCGGCACCAAAAAGCATCAGCACCACAAAGGGTGTCAGGAAACGGCGAATCATTACGGTGGTCCTCCCCGAAACGGCAATGGTGATGGCCCCATGCCGTACCACACGGCCCGGCGATTTTCCAGCGGCGGCGGGTCGTTATGGGCGAATTGACGAATTCCTACGGATCGGGTCTTGATATAAAGATATGTTTATATCAACATACGCACTGTCTTCGACTGCGCCGATCCGGGGCGGGCCGTGGTGGTCCGGCCGATCGGTGCGAAAGCGTAGGGGAGAAGACCGACCGTGGAAACCGTCCTGTCCGGGCTGAGGGCCGCAGCGGAGCCGACCAGGCTGCGCCTGCTGGCGCTGTGCGCCCAAGGCGACCTGACGGTGTCGGATCTGGTGCGGATTCTGGGGATCAGCCAGCCCCGGGTGTCGCGTCATCTGAAGGTGATGTGCGAATCCGGCTTGCTGGAGCGCTTCCGGGAGGGGGCGTGGGTGTTCTATCGCGTGGCGCAGAACGGTCCGGGGGCGGAGGTGGCGCGGTCCATCGTCCGCATGTTGCCCGAGGCCGATCCGGACCTGGACCTGGACCGGGGCCGGCTTCAAGGCATTCGGACAGAGCGGGCGGAGGCGGCAGCGGAATACTTCCGGGCCAACGCCCAGCAGTGGGACGAGCTGCGTGCGCTGCACGGCACCGACACCCAGGTGGAAACCTTGCTTCCGGCCAAGCTGGCGCCGGCTCCGCTGGGGGACTTCCTGGACATGGGCACGGGCACCGGGCGGGTGCTGGAGGTGATGGCCAGCCACGCCGACCGCTGCGTGGGCGTGGACATGTCCCGCGAGATGCTGGCGGTGGCGCGGGCCAATCTGGATCGCGCCGATGTGCGCAACGCCCATGTGCGCCAGGGGGACATGTATCAGCTGCCGTTTGCCGCCGACAGCTTCGACGCGGTGGCCGTCCATCAGGTGCTGCACTATGCCGAAGACCCCGGTGCGGTGATCGCCGAGGCCGCACGGGTGCTGCGCCCGGGCGGCCGGCTGGCGGTGGCCGATCTGGCACCCCACGATCGCGAGGACCTGCGCGAACAGCATAATCACCGCCGCCTGGGCTTTTCCCGGGCGGAAATGGCCGGCTGGTTCCGGGATGCGGGCCTGAAGCCCCTGGAAACCCTGGACCTGCCGGGTCCCGTATTGTCCGTGTGCGTGTGGGTGGCCGAACGTGCCCCCCTGGCCGCCGCGCAACCCGTATCCGAAGGGAGTTGACCGTGACATCCGAAGCCAAGCCCGTCGTCGCCGCCCCATTTCGTGGCCGCGACGACATCAGCGTCTCTTTCGAGTTTTTTCCGCCCAAGACGGAAAAGATGCAGGAGACCCTGTGGTCCAGCGTGAAGCGGCTTGAGCCCCTGAACCCCGCTTTCGTATCCGTGACCTATGGGGCCGGCGGGTCGACCCGGTCGCGGACGCACGATACGGTGGCGCGTATCCGCAAGGAAACCGGCCTGGCTCCGGCAGCCCATCTGACCTGCGTCGACGCCACCCGGGACGAAGTCAACGAGGTGGCCAGGGCCTATTGGGACGCCGGGGTGAAGCATATCGTCGCCCTGCGCGGTGACCCGCCGGAAATGGGCGGCACCTACACCCCGACCCCGGGCGGCTATGCCTATGCGGTGGATCTGGTGAAGGGTCTGCGGGACGTGGCGGATTTCGAGATCAGCGTTGCCGCCTATCCCGAAACCCATCCCCAGGCGAAGAGCGCCCAGGACGATCTGGACAACCTGAAGCGCAAGATCGACGCCGGGGCGACACGGGCCATCAGCCAGTATTTCTTCGATATCGACCATTACCGCCGCTTCATGGACCGGGTGCTGGCGGCCGGCATCACTCTGCCGGTGGTGCCGGGCATTCTGCCGGTGACCAACTTCGCCACCACGGTGCGCTTCTCCGGCGCCTGCGGAGCGAGCGTGCCCAAGTGGATGCACGAGCTGTTCGAAGGCCTCGATGACGATCCGGAGACCCGCAAGCTGGTGGCCGCCACCCTGGCCGCGGAGCAGTGCCGGGCGCTGGCCGCCGACGGCGTGCAGCACTTCCACTTCTACACGTTGAACAAGGCCGATCTGGTCTTTGCCATCTGCCACATGCTGGGCGTGCGCCCGGCACCGGCTGTGACCCCCGAACAGGACAAGCCCAAGGCGACCGAGGGAGCCCCTGCATGAACACCTTTTACGACCATTTCCGGAACCGCGTCCTATTGTGCGACGGCGGCATGGGCAGCCTTGTCCAGGCCATGGACCTGTCGGTGGACGGTGACTTCTGGGGCCGGGAAAACTGCACCGAAGTGCTGAACCTGTCCCGCCCGGACGTGGTGCGCGAGATCCACACCCGCTATTTCGCCGCCGGCGCCGATTGCGTGGAAACCAACAGCTTCGGCGGCTCGTCGATCACGCTCGACGAGTTCGAGCTGGGCGACAAGACCCACGAGATCAACAAGGCCGCCGCCGAAATCGCCCGGGAAGCCGCCGAAAGCTTCGGCGACGGCCGCACCCGGTTCGTGCTGGGATCCGTCGGTCCGGGCACCAAGCTGCCGAGTCTGGGCCATATCGCCTATGACCCGCTGGAACAGGCTTTCTTCGCCCAGTGCAAGGGCCTGATCGATGGCGGTGTGGATGCCATCCTGATCGAGACCTGCCAGGATCCCCTGCAGTTCAAGGCCGCCATCAATGGCGCCAAGATGGCCCGGCTGGCGATCGGCCGGGACGTGCCGATCATGCTGCAGGTGACCGTGGAAACCACCGGCACCATGCTGGTGGGGGCGGATATCGGCGCGGCGGCGACGGTGGCCCACGCTCTGGGCGTGGACAGCCTGGGCCTGAACTGCGCCACCGGTCCGCAGGAAATGAGCGACCACGTGCGCTGGCTGTCGGAAAACTGGCCCCATCTGATCTCGTTGCAGCCCAACGCCGGCCTGCCGGAGCTGCTGGACGGCAAGACCCACTATCCGCTGGGGCCGTCCGAACTGGCCAACTGGCACCGCCGCTTCATCGAAGAGGACGGGGTGAACATGGTCGGCGGCTGCTGCGGCACCACGCCCGAGCATATCGCCGCCGTCGACGCCATGCTGCGCGAGATCGGCGCCGGTGATCGTCCGACGTCCAAGGCCCGCACGTCGGTCTGGGTGCCGTCGGTGGCGTCGTTGTATTCGTCGGTGCCGCTGCGCCAGGAAAACGCCTTCCTGTCCATCGGCGAGCGCTGCAATGCCAACGGCTCCAAGAAATTCCGCGACCTCCAGGACGCCGAAGACTGGGACTCCATCGTCGGCATCGCCCGCGACCAGGTGAAGGAAGGCAGCCATACCCTGGATGTCTGCACCGCCTTCGTCGGCCGGGACGAGACCGCCGACATCACCGAGGTGATCACCCGCCTGCGGGGTGGCGTGACGGCTCCGCTGGTGATCGATTCCACCGAGACCCCGGTGATCGAAGCGGCCCTGAAGCTGTACGGCGGCAAGGCCATCATCAACTCGATCAACTTCGAGGACGGCGAGGAAAAGGCCGCCGAGCGCATCGCCCTGGCCCGCAAGTACGGCGCTTCGGTCATCGCGCTGACCATCGACGAAGAAGGCATGGCCAAGGATGCGGAGAACAAGCTGCGCATCGCCCATCGCCTGTATGACTTCGCGGTGAATCAGCACGGCCTACCGGCGGCCGACCTGATGTTCGATCCGCTGACCTTTACCATCTGCACCGGCAACGAGGACGACCGCAAGCTGGGCCTCGAAACCCTGTCGGCGATCGAGCGGCTGTCCAAGGAACTGCCCGACACCCAGATCATCCTGGGGTTGTCGAACATTTCCTTCGGCCTGAAGCCGGTGGCGCGCCACGTGCTGAACTCGGTGTTCCTGGACATGGCGGTGAAGGCCGGCATGACCGGGGCCATCGTCCACGTCTCCAAGATCGCCGCCCTGCACACCATCCCCGAGGAAGAAGTCGAAGCGGCCAAGGATCTGATCCTCGACCGCCGCGAGCCGGGCAAGGATCCGCTGCACGCCTTCATCGCCCTGTTCGAGGACCGGACCGAAGCGAAGAAGGAAAAGGTACGCCCGGCCAGCGTCGAAGAGCGCCTGAAGCAGCGCATCGTCGACGGCGACCGCAAGGGGCTGGACGAAGATCTGGCCGAGGCGATGAAGACCTATGCGCCGCTGGAGATCATCAACAACCTGCTGCTGGACGGCATGAAGGTGGTCGGCGAGCTGTTCGGGTCGGGCAAGATGCAGCTGCCGTTCGTGCTGCAGTCCGCCGAGACGATGAAGGCCGCCGTGGCCGTGCTGGAACCCCACATGGAAAAGGTGGAGGGCCAGGAGAAGGGCATCATCGTGCTGGCCACGGTGAAGGGCGATGTGCACGACATCGGCAAGAACCTGGTGGACATCATCCTCAGCAACAACGGCTACAAGGTGGTCAACATCGGCATCAAGCAGCCGCTGCAAAGCATCCTGGCCGCCGCCAAGGAACACAAGGCCGACGCCATCGGCATGTCGGGCCTGCTGGTGAAGTCTACGGTGATCATGAAGGACAACCTGGAGGAAATGGGCCGGGAAGGCTGGGACGTGCCCGTCTTCCTGGGCGGCGCCGCCCTGACCCGCCAGTTCGTGGAAGACGATTGCGTCCGCGCCTATGCCGGCGGCGGGGGTACGGGGCGGGTGGCCTATGCCCGCGATGCCTTCGACGGCCTGAACCTGATGGCCAAGGTGGTTGACGGCGGCTTCGATGCCATGCTGGCCGAACTGGCCGAGAAGCAGGCCAACAAGCCGTCGCGCAAGAACAAGGCCAAGGCCCAGGCGCCTGCCAACGACGAGATGAGCGCCGAACAGGCCTCGGACGGTGTGCGCAAGATCGGCGAGCGTCCGGTGGACGCCGACGAGATCAAGCTGCGCCGGGCCGAGCTGCACAAGGACTACGTGGTTCCCACGCCGCCCTTCTGGGGGGCCAAGGTGGTGGAAGGCATCTCGCTGAAGACCCTGGTGCCCTACATCAACGAAACCACCCTGTACCAATTCCAATGGGGCTTCCGGAAGTCCGGCAAGACCCGGGCGGAATGGAAGGATTGGGCGGCCCAGGAATTGCGGCCGCAAATGTTCGACCTGATGAAGAAATGCGCGCAGGAAGAGATCCTTCAGCCCCGGGCGGTCTATGGCTTCTGGAAAGCGGCTTCGGAAGGCGACGCCATTGTTCTGTTCGAGGAAGATGGCGACACCGAAGTGGGCCGTTTCAACCTGCCACGACAGAAGGGCGAGGGCGGGCTGTGCCTGGCCGACTTCATTCGTGACCGGGACAGCGGCGAGCGCGACGTGATCGGCCTGCAGGCCGTGACCGTGGGTGCCCGGGCGTCGGAAGTGGCGCACGAGTGGTTCAGCGATAACCGCTACAAGGACTATCTGTACCTGCACGGCATTTCGGTGGAGACGGCCGAGGCGCTGGCGGAATATGTCCACAAGCGGGTGCGGGCCGACATGGGCTTCGCGGCCGAGGACGCACGCGACATCGAACGGCTGATCAAGCAGGAGTACCGGGGCTCCCGTTATTCCTTCGGCTATCCGGCCTGTCCGAACCTGGGGGACCAGCATCTGCTGCTGGACCTGCTGGGCGCGGATCGCATCGGCCTCAGCCTGTCCGACGAAGATGAACTGGTGCCCGAACAGTCGACTTCGGCTATCGTTCTGCTACATCCGCAGGCCAAATACTTCCGCGTCTAAAGGGGCTTCCGGACCCGGGGCGCTCAGGAGCCGGCGGAACCCGAGAGAGGAGGGGACTGTTGGCTCGGCAAGGAACGCCCCGGTGTTTCCGGACTTGCATCCGCGGAAGATTCATCGCGACCGTCGCCCTGTTCGGGGCGGCGGTCGTGCTGCTTTCGGCAGGGAGCTGGACTCGGCCGGCTCAGGCGGAATCCGCCGTGCTGTCCGATGCCCACCAGCGCCTGACCGAGCGCGTCGCGCGCGCCCTGGAGCAGGGGCAGGTCCAGGCCAATGCCGGGGCGCATGTCAACGGCGATGTGGTCGCCGCCCTGGAGCGGCTGACGGAGGTGGCCAACAATCTGGCCGATCCCCGGGCCATGCATGTGACCGGGACCGACCTGGAATACCTGTGGGCGCTGGAGGAGGCCTTTCAGCGGACCCGTCTGGCCATGTTGCAACTGGCCGCCGGTTTGCGCGCCTACGCCCACCGACAGGGTGCGGGAAGTAATGACGGGAGGGGGATCAGGGCCAGGGAGAGCGGGGTGGGACAACCGGACCGGCCGTCTGAAGCCAGCCCGCCTGGTCCGCCCCCTCCGTCTTCCCGGCGGCCGGCGGGGACTGCCCCAGCCCCGTCGCCGCCACCGGTCGCGAGCGCCCGGACCGGCAGCCTTTCCAGCCTGGATCCGGAGACGGCGCTGGTGGTGCTCGGTCAGGTCCATGATGAGTCCAGGGACAAGCGGCTCACCGTGCTTCAGGCGCTGGGAACGGCGCAGGCCCTGCGGCAGCGGCTGGACGGCATGATCGGGTCGATCCCCTATACCGATCCGGCCCGGCCGTCGTTGAGTGCGCTGTCCCAGTTGCTGAATGCCACCCTGGTGGACCTGGGGGATGCCACGCAGGCCTATGCGGACGTGATGCGCGACGCCGAACTGGCCCGGGTCCGGGGGGAGGTCGGGAAAGTCGACGATGTCCTGGCCCGGGCGGCGCGGGCCAACCTGAAAGCCGACAGGGCTCTGGTCCGGCTGGACGGCGTGGAGGACGGAATGGAAAAAGCGCGCCAGGGCCGGTCCAGCCTCGACTGATTGTGGAATTCGCTCGTTCCTTCAAGCTATTATGCGGGGAACAGACTGCCGGGGGGCAGCAAACAGGCAGCCGGGTGGAAGGACCAAGGCCATGAGGGGAGTGAAGACGCTAGCCGCAGCGGGAAGTCTGCTGGGCAGCCTGCTGGTGGGGACCGGACCGGGGCTGTCACAAGACGCTGTGCCGGAAAAGGCATCCGTTACGGTGCCGGCGGAGCACCTGGGATTTTGGGCGGAAGGCAGCTGCGCCGAACCGGGTGTCATGCAGGTGATCGGCAGCGGAGGCGTGCTGGTGCTGTCACCGGAACGCACGGCCCTGGTTCCCTATGGCGAGAAGGAATCGGTTGACGGAGGGTGGTTCCGGAATACGGAACGGCCAGCCGGGGGGCGGACCACCTGGCAGCGGCTGGTCGAAGGGAATCTGGAAATCTATGCCACGACCGGCCCGGCGGCGGCCCCGCCGGAACCGACGGCCGGCGGAACCGCTGATTGGGACAAGATGGTCCTCGGGGCTTGCGACGGTGTGCCCGAAGGTGCTCCGGCCTTTTTGAAAGAAGCGATGGGGGTGTATCAGGCGCTTGATAAGGTGGCGGCCGGGTGTGGCGCCAATGTGCAGTCGTGCGTCCAAAGTGCCTTCGATACGGTGGACGCGACCCGGGACGGGCGTCTGTCCCGCGCCGAAGTCAGCCGCCTGGTGCGAGGCCTGCGGTTTCTCGCCATGGCAAGGGATGGTGTGGACCGAAGCGTAAGCGGCCGCGGCGCGGTGGACGTCGCCCTGGAGTCCATGGTCGGAGCGGTGCCGGTGGCGGCCACATTGGTCAGTCTTTACGACTACGACGCCGATGGGGTGTTGACCATGCGGGATATTACCCGGGATTTCGGGGTCGGCGGCCTGGGGCGTGTGATCGGCAAATTCGGGCCGGCGACAATCGGGGATGCCGTCGATTTTCTCGATATGCTCGATGACGACTCAGAAGACTGATCGCGGCGTGGTCAACGGTGATGGCTCAGTTCTGGCGTCGGTGATCATCCCCGCCTTCAACGGCGCCGATGTGCTGGCAGGCGCCGTGGACAGCGCTTTGGCCAGTATCGATGCCGCCGCCGCCGCCCTGCCCGCCCTCGGGCAGGGGGCGGTGGAGGTGGTGGTCTCCGACGACGGCTCCACCGACGGCACCTGGGCGGAGATCGGGCGGCTGATGGCCGCCGACGGACGGGTGCGGGGTGTGCGCAGCCGCGTCAATCGCGGGGCCGGCCCGGCGCGCAATGCGGGGGTTGCGGCGGCGCGGGGCGAGATCCTGCTGTTCCTGGATGCCGACGACCGCTTCCTGCCGCCCCATGTGGGAGCCTGCATCAGCGAGTTGCTGCGCCATCCGGAAGCCGGGCTGGTCAAGACCGATATCGCCGTGGACTCGCCGCTGCATCCGGAATGGCGCCATGCCCTGCGGGTGACCGTGGTCTTCAACACGGCGGTCTGGCGGGCCTGTCACGATTTCGTGGGAGGCTTCCACGAAGAACCGGAATTCAAGGCGTTACGGGTCGAGGACGTCTTCTGGTGCGATAGCCTGATGGCCAATTTCATCACCCGGGGGATCGAGCTGGAAACGGTGGTGCATACGGTTCGGGCCGGGAATGCCTTTGATGGCCAGCGGGCCAAATTCGCCCTGGCGCCGGGCGCCCTGGCCAATGACCGGATGCAGCCGGAGCAGGCCGCTGTCCTGCCCACCTTGCGTGACCATCAGGCCCGCCGCGCGGAAGAGATCGCTGCCCGGAGGTCCGGCTATGCCGGACCGGCTCCACTACGGGACTAAGGTCCGGCTATGCCGGACCGGCTCCACTACGGGACTGAGGTCCGGCTATGCCGGACCGGCTCCACTGCGGGACTGAGGTCCGGCTATGCCGGACCGGCTCCTAGCGGATCGGTGCTTCATCCGGATCGCCAGCGGGCGGAATGCCTGTGGCAACGGCTGAGACCAGAACATCAACGGCATTGCGCGCCGGGATCCCTTTCGCGCTGTCGGCGGGGCGGTCGCGGACCAGGCGCAGGCTGGGATACCACAGGGTCGCTCCGTTTCCGGGCGCGTCCCAGCGCCAATCCGGATGGACGGGGAGGCGGCCCCACACCGGACAGCCCAGGGCGCCGGCCAGATGCATCATCCCCGTATCAATGGTCAGGAGCAGATCGAGGTGGGGAAGCAGGTGTGCCGCGGCCGGGTATGGCAGGCCGTGTTCCGGCAGGCCATCCGCCGGCGTGCCGCACAGGGTGAGACCGGGGGGAGGAGACAGGGCCTCGGCCGCTTTGGGGCCGCCTTGCAGGGAGACCACGAGCACATCCGGAACTGCGGCCAGGCCGGCCCAGTCCGCAAGGCGGGTGGGACGCGCCGTGAATGGGTCCGGGCGACCGTTCGGCCCCGGCGTCTCCGCCTGACCCTGGGCACCGGACCACACAAGACCGATGCGCGGGCCGGTATGACGGCGGACCCGGTCGATCAGGCCGGCTTCGGTGCCGCCGGGTTCGGGCGGGGGGCCGGAAGGGACGGAAAGCAAGGTGTCATTGGTGGGTGAACAGGCACTCAGCCCGTCCCATCCGGAAATCTTCAGCCGGAACGGCAACGTGGAAAGAGACATTGTGCAGTCGTAAGGGCCGTCCAGCGCTGACAGGCCGGTGACACGGACCCCGGCGAGCGCGGTCCCGGCAATCAGATTCACCACTCTGTCGGGAACGGCCAGGGTCGGTTCCGTACCCCTGGCGCGCAGGGCAGGCAGGAAGCGCAGGTTCTGAAACAGATCGCCGAAGCCGCCGTCGGAAATCACAAGAACCCTGCTGCCCGGGTCCAGCGCTCCCCCGGACCACAGCGCTGGCAGGGACAAGCGTTTGCGCCACGGAGCGCTCCACTCTTCGATAACCGGGGCGACCAGGGGCGTCGCTTCGGCGAGGCGGCCCTGACGCAGCAGGCAGGTACCCAGTGCGGAAGAAAGGATCGCATTGTCAGGATGGAGACCCAGGGCTGCCCGCAAAAGCCCTTCTGCCCGGGCCTTCTGCCCCAGGATCAGCCGGGCGCGGGCGGAAAGATGGGTGGCCACGGGATCGCCGCCGGCCAGGGCGGCGGCCTGCTCGAACAGGCCGGCCGCCTCGCGCATCGGTGCCAAGTCAAGAGAGTCGCAGGCCCGGGCCTGAAGAGCCAGGGCCTGCTGTAGCAGGGTGTCGGGCGACAGCGCGGTCAGGGCTTGAAAACCGGGGCAAGGCTATATGGGTCGGGACGCCGACCGACAGCCTAGCGCAGGGCCATGCTGCTGCCGGACGGCAGAACAACGAGACAACTGCGGTTCTGGCTTTTCAGCGAGGCGCAAACGGATTGTGCCTGCTTCTCGTCCAGCAACCCCAGCACCCGGGCGCGATAGAGGGTGCTGTGGGTGGCCTTGTGGGGCAGCACTCGGGCCGCCACGGGACGGCCGGTGGCCGCGCGAATCATCTCCGCCCCCGCCTCGGCCGCCTTTTGAGCGGCAGTTTCATGGCTGTAGGCGCCGACCTGGACACCCCAGCTGCCCTTCACCGGCGGAGCGGCTGCGGCGGTGGTGCTGCCGGGCTTGACCAAGGGCAGAGGGTCGCCGGAGGAGGTGACCATGGCCACCTGCTGGATATCTTTCCACTCTCCGGTCGCATCGGCGATGGGCTTGGGCGGCGCGGGCAGGGGGGCGTCGTCGGCCGAGCCCATGTCCTGCGGCAGTTCCTGCTGGTCGCCGGCAGCATAGGCGACGTCCTGGGCGCGCGTCTCTGCAGCACCGCCCGCATCGGCCACGGCCGCCGGCTTCGGACCCGGCGCCGGGGGAATGGGCGCGGCGGCCACAGCGAGCTTGCCGAAGCCCTCGTCCAGCAGTTCCATCATGTGCTTGTCGCGGCTGCGCGCCGTGCGGCCACCGAAAACCACGGCGATCAGCCGCTGGCCGTTGCGCACGGCCGAACTGGCGACGTTGAAGCCCGACGCGCGGATATAGCCGGTCTTCAGGCCGTCAGCACCCCTGTACTGGGTGACCACATGGTTGTGGGTGCGGATGGTGCGGTTGCCGAAGCGGAAGGACGTGGTGGCGAAATAGGGGTAGTACTGGGGGAAGTGCTTGATCAGCGCCATGCTCAGCACCGCCATGTCCCGCGCGGTGGACATCTGGCCGTTGTTGGGCAGGCCGGAGGCGTTGCGGAACGTGGTGCGGGTCATGCCCAGTTCGCGGGCCTTGCGGGTCATCGCCTCGGCGAACTTGTCTTGTGTCCCGCCCAAAGCCTCGGCAACGACCACGGCCACGTCGTTGGCGGACTTGGTCACCAAAGCCTTGATCGCATGTTCCACCAGCAGGCCGGTACCGGGCTTCAGGCCCAGCTTGGACGGCGGCTGGCCGGCGGCGGTGGAGGAAACCTTGATGCGGTCGGTCGTTTTCAGCTTGCCCTCTTCCAGCGCTTCGAACAACAAATACAAGGTCATCATCTTGGTCAGGGATGCCGGATAGTTCCGCGTATCGGCGTTGCTGGCATGCAGGACCTTGCCGGTCCCCGCGTCGACGACGATGGAAGCATAGCCGGCGTGGGCCGGAGCCGCCGTCACGGCGAAGCACAGGGTCAGGACAACGGCCAGTGCCATCATCATGCCATTTGCGCCCCGGATGGTCGGCACGCGGGCGGCGCGCCCGGGGTCGGAAAATGGCCCCCGCGCGGGGCGGATCGCGGAACGCACCACCATCGGGCGCGCGGAGGCTAAGCTGGCAAACTGAGTGTCCATCACGACCCCATAGCGCTGATTGCGGAAAAATTATGCCGAGAATACGGCATTCCCGATTCGCTGTCCATGGTCGATTGGAAAAAAATCCAATACCTTTCTGACTTATTAACGCGGACTTGAGAGATTGGTTAATGCAAGTTTTAGGATCAGACCGGAGGGAAAATGTCAAGAATTAAATGGGTGTCAACCGTTGTGCTTGCGGCCGGACTCGTCGCCGGAGGATGCGCCAGTCAGGGGTCGGTCGGCAATCCCCTGGTTCGGAAAGTCACCTGGTATTCTTTCCTGAACGGGGATGATATCCGCAAGGCCTGTATCGCCGGGGCACCGGACCGGTGGCGCATGGTCCTGAACGCCGTCTATTCCGAGCAGGTGCGGGTCTACGAGCTGCGGATCGCGCCCGATGGCTCGGGAACGCTGGATGGGCTGGTATTCGGCGAGGAAGACATGCTGCGTCTGGCCTCGGTGTCCAGCTTCGAAGACCTGCTGAACCCCTGGCGGGGTACGTCGCAGGTGGCGGCCCTGTCCGAATCGGATGTGGAAAGGCTTGCCGGCGCCCTGGCTGCCGATGGGGCGACGGGCTTGCGCACCGGGAGTGACCGGCTTGAAAGCGATGACTTCTATTGGGTGGTTGTCGGTTGTGACGGGGGAGAGGTGAAATTCGATGCCTGGACCCGCCGGGATCCGGTTTGGGAGGATCTGGCTTTCGCCGGAGTGCTGCGGGAAATGGACCCCACCGGTGTGTCCTTTGCCACCTGGAAGCCCGCCCCGCCGGGGAGTTTCGAGCAGAAGCGCCGAGAGCAGTACCGGTTCGTTCTGACAGCCGGTCCGACGGGCATCGAGGGGATTCCCGCCGTGCCATTGCCTTAGCGTGTTCAGGGCTTGGCCAAAAGGATGTATCGAGGGTTTTCATTGCACCGCAACGAACCGTTGACATGAGGCATAGCGCGGATCATAGTCGCTTTGTTGCGATGCAGCATGGCGCGCGGCGATCACGGCTAATGGGGGCACGCCTGAAGGGGTTTGCTGTTCCAGGGCAGGGGTCCCGGAAAGATGATCGCGTCGGTCGCGTCGGTTGTTGTGCCCGCAGTGCGGCGCAAGCCTTCGGGTTTTTGATGAGGCGCGTCCAGCGCATCCCAGACCATCGTCGCCCGGCGGGGTTACCCCTGCGGATCCCGTTGAAAAGGGCGGATGCATCTTAAGGCGAGGAGCAAGAGACATCATGGCCACCACCCCTACCACCCGCGGATCCAGGCCTGCTGCTGCCAAGCCGGCGGGCCGGTCCACGACTCGCCCGTCCGCCGCGGTCAAGCCGGCGGCCTCCAAGGCCGCCGCCGCCGCAACCCCGAAGGTCGAGGAGCCCGCCGCCCCGCAGGCTGCCGAGGCCGCTCCGGCTCCGATTCCGGCCGAAGTGGTTGCTCCGGCGGCGGCTGCCGTGGCGCCCAAGGCTGCTGATCCGGTTCTGTTCCCGGCCGTCGATCCCGTTGTCATGCCCCATCCGGAAGAGGCGCTGGCCGCCGGCAAGGCAGCCGTCGAAGATGTGGTGAAGGCTGGTGCCCAGGCCGCGGAAACCGGCAAGGCCGTGGTCGAAAATGTGGTCAAGGCCGGGACCGAGGTGGCCAGCAACACCTATGAAAAGGCGGTCAGCCTGTCGAAGGAACAGGTTGCGGCGGCCGAGAAGGCCGGCGACGATCTGCGCAAACAGGCAGACGAAGCCCTGGGGCTCTGCCGCAAGACCATGGAAGCGGTGGGCGAAAGCAGCGCCATCCTGGTGAAGGGCGGTCAGGATCTGGCCATTCTGGGCTTCGAATATTCCCGCACCGTGACCGAGGACGGTCTGTCCCTGACCAAGCGCCTGATGGATGTGACCGAGCCCCAGCAGGCTATCGAGCTGCAGTCTGCCTATGTCACCAAGGCCGTGGAAACCGCCAACGGCTTCGCCGGTGACGTCGCGGCGACGTCCCAGGCGATGATGGAAGCGGCCATGGCGCCGATCGTGAAGCAGGCCGAAGCGACGATGTCCCTGATGTCCCAGGGGTTTTCGGCGAAGTAAGGTCCGCTGACGCAGACTCCCACCATCCCGGCGAGATGAGGGTTCCGGCGGGGTGGACGGGGCAGGGCAGGATGACCGGCCAGGTATTTTCCCGGCCGGTCGCCACCCCGCGATACAAAGGCTTCCCGTCGGGTGAAAACCCACGGGAAGCCTTTGTTTTGTGCGGATCCGCTGGACCGTGTTCCCCTGAGATTGGCTCTTTATCACAGGCTATTTTTACCAATATGATACGAAGGGGGGCGAAGGGGCGTTCCGGCTTCCCCGTGTCCCCGCCGCCTGTTCCGCTGCCTGGTTTCATCGGGCACTCTTGCAATGGGGGCGGAGCAGGTCCTCGGGGAAAGGACGAAGAGGCGGTTGACGGGGCTGCCGCCGCACCCTCACCTTGAACGATGAGGGGCGGCGAGAGCGAGACGAACTTGCCGGGGTATGTATCATTCTGGTTAGACGGAAGGTTTAGGGCAGGCATGGTCACGGACAATTCACCGCGAATGGGCGCTCGGATGGGGCAGGAGGGGGATGGACCTCCGGGCAACCAGCCGGGTACGGGCGTTGTGGTCAAGGCCAAGCCCAAAACCAAGAAGCCATCCATGTACAAGGTGCTGATGCTCAACGACGATTACACGCCGATGGAATTCGTCGTGCATGTCTTGGAGCGCTTTTTCAGCAAGAATCACGAGGAAGCCACCCGCATCATGCTGCATGTCCATCAGAAGGGCGTGGGCCTGTGCGGCGTGTTCACCTACGAAGTCGCCGAAACCAAGGTCAGTCAGGTCATGGACCTCGCGCGGCGCTCGCAGCATCCTCTGCAATGCACGCTGGAGAAGGAATAATCACAGAGTAAAACTGTGATTACGAAAAAATGAAGGCCGGATGCGTTTGGCCTCTGGAAAGGGCTGGTCCCAGAAACCATATCAAAATAGTAAGAAAAAGGGTTCGGTATAAGGGTTAAGGCAGGGAGTTGCAGGGTTTTAGTTTGGCCGGTGTTGCCCGGCGTACGGGTAGCCGGTTGATCCGCATCGATTAGTCCTTTTCGCGAAGGCCCTGTGGGGGGCTTTGACGCCAGGGGAACCTGGAAACGTACAAGGCGGGACCATGACGACAGGACCGCCGGGGTGCCTTGGCGAGGGGCAGGCAAGGAAGGAGCGGGCATGCTGTCGCGCAATCTCGAACAGACTCTCCACCGGGCGTTGGCCCTGGCCTCCCAACGGCGGCACGAGTACGCAACCCTTGAGCATTTGCTGTTCGCCTTGACGGAGGACCAGGACGCGGTGGCGGTCCTGAAAGCCTGTTCCGTCGACATCGACAAGCTGCGGCAGCAACTCACGGAATTCATCGATCACGAACTGAGCGGCCTTGTGGTGGCGGCGCCGGAGGGCGACCCCAAACCCACGGCGGGCTTCCAGCGCGTGGTACAGCGTGCGGCTATCCACGTGCAGTCCTCCGGCCGCGAGCAGGTAACCGGGGCGAATATCCTGGTGGCGCTGTTCTCCGAACGGGAAAGCCATGCGGTCTATTTCCTGCAGATGCAGGATATGACCCGCCTGGACGCCGTGAACTACATCTCCCACGGCATCGCCAAGGCTCCCGGCCACAATCAGGCCCGCAATCCGCGCGGCGCCGATGAGGATTCGAAGAGCGAGGACGTCGTGAAAAAGGGTCAGGAGGCCTTGGACGCCTATTGCGTGAACCTCAACGAGAAGGCCAAGGAGGGCAAGATCGATGCCCTGATCGGCCGCGACATGGAGGTGGAACGCACCATTCAGATCCTGTGCCGCCGCAACAAGAACAACCCGTTGCTGGTTGGTGATCCCGGGGTCGGCAAGACCGCCATCGTCGAAGGCCTGGCGCGTCGCATCGTGCACAAGGAAGTGCCCGAGGTGCTGCACGACGCCACCATCTTCGCGCTCGACATGGGGGCGCTGCTGGCCGGTACCCGCTATCGCGGCGACTTCGAGGAGCGGCTGAAGGCGGTGGTGGGTGAACTGGAAGCCTTTGACGGGGCGGTCCTGTTTATCGATGAAATCCACACCGTGATCGGCGCCGGGGCCACCTCCGGCGGGTCGATGGATGCGTCGAACCTGCTGAAGCCGGCCCTGGCCCAGGGGGCGCTGCGCTGCATCGGCTCTACCACCTACAAGGAATTCCGCAATCACTTCGAAAAGGACCGCGCACTGGTGCGCCGGTTCCAGAAGATCGACGTCAGCGAACCCAGCGTCGAAGACACGGTCAAGATCATCCGGGGCATCAAGTCCTACTACGAGGAGCACCACAAGGTCCGCTACACCATGGATGCCCTGCGGGCTGCCGTGGAACTGGCGAACAAGTACATCAACGACCGCAAGCTTCCCGACAAGGCCATCGACGTGATCGACGAAGTCGGTGCGGCGCGCATGCTTCTACCGGAAAGCAAGCGGCGGAAGACGGTGTCGGTGAAGGATATCGAGGATATCGTGGCCAAGATCGCCCGCATCCCGCCCAAGAGCGTGTCGCGGGATGACCAGGAAACCCTGCGGACCCTGGAACGCGATCTCAAGACCATGGTCTTCGGTCAGGACGGCGCGATCGAGACCCTGTCCAGCGCCATCAAGCTGGCACGGGCAGGGCTGCGCGAACCCACCAAGCCCATCGGCAACTATCTGTTCAGCGGCCCCACCGGCGTCGGCAAGACCGAAGTGGCCCGCCAGCTGGCCCGCATCCTGGGCATCGAACTGGTGCGCTTCGATATGTCCGAGTACATGGAGCGCCACTCGGTGTCCCGCCTGATCGGTGCGCCCCCGGGCTACGTGGGCTTCGATCAGGGTGGCCTGCTGACCGACGCCATCGACCAGCATCCGCACTGCGTGCTGCTGCTTGACGAAATCGAAAAGGCCCATCCGGACCTGTTCAACGTCTTGCTGCAGATCATGGACCACGGCAAGCTGACCGACCACAACGGCAAGACCGTGGACTTCCGCAATGTCATCGTCATCCTGACGACCAATGCGGGTGCCCAGGCCCTGGCCAAGAACGCCATCGGCTTCAACCGGGATGTGCGCGAGGGCGACGACGTGGAGGAAATCGAACGCACCTTCTCGCCGGAGTTCCGCAACCGCCTAGATGCGGTCATTCCCTTCGCCAACCTGCCCACCGACGTGGTCGGCATGGTGGTCGACAAGTTCATCATGGAGCTGGAGGCCCAGCTGGCCGACCGCAATGTGACCATCGAACTGACCGACAAGGCGCGGGTCTGGCTGGCCGACAAGGGCTACGACCGCCGCATGGGTGCCCGCCCGCTGGCCCGGGTCATCCAGGAAAACATCAAGAAGCCGCTGGCCGAGGAACTGCTGTTCGGCAAGCTGGTCCATGGCGGTCGCGTCAAGGTGGGCGTCAAGGACGACAAGCCGGACTTCGCGTTCTTCGACCTTCCCTCCAAAGGCAAGGCCGAAGCAGTGGAAGACGATGGGGAGGATACCGCATCGAAGGACGACGGGTCCTCTGACGATACCAAGGAGGATATCTCCCGGTAACGATGCCGACCAGTTCGGGATCGGGTTGCCATTGGACGGGATTGTGTAACCTTTCGGGTCATTCGGTCCAAGGTGGTTGAACACCGTGCTTGCAGGCAGGATGTCCACAGGGCATCCTGCCTTTGTTTTTCTGCGTTTGCGCGGTTCCTGTTGATGCCTCCTTCATCCGGGGCTGGGTGGTGCCGGGCAGTGTCATGGTCAAGGCGTCGACGATCAGGCCGGTTGAGAGAGGTGTTCGGGGCTGATCATCCCGGACGGACCGGTTGCGCTCGGCGGTTTCGGGATTCCTAATGTCCACATCCGGCCCATCTTCATCCTCCTCCTCAACCGTTCAGGTGTCCGCCAATCAGGGGCCGGGCGCGAACGGTTCCATGGCCAGTCAGTGGGTTCTGGCCGCCGGGGTCGGATTCGCTTTTCTGCTGTGCGTGCTGGTCGGGCTCTATGCGTCCAACAGCCGCCAGGCGGCGATCCAGCGGGAAGAAGACCTGACCCGCAGCCTGTCCCTGACCTACGAAGCCTATACCCAGCAGGCCCTGGTAGCGTTCGAGGACATCGTCCTGGAAATGAACTTGCTGGAGGACCAGGAAGAAGAGGACGGAGAGGGGGACGCGCCGGATACCTTGCGGGAGCACTGGGAAACCAATCCTCTGGTGCTTGATCTGGTGGTCGTGACGGCGACTGACGAAGGGGGACCCCGGATCACGCGGCGCATTTCCCGCGCCCTGCCCAAGCCCGTGCTGGATGATTTGATCGTCCAGAGCCGGGAACTGCCCATCGTCGTCAGCCGGCCCTTCCTGTCGCCGGCATTGCCGGGCCGCTGGGCCTTTGCCGTCGCTCATGCCGCCGGGGTGGGGGAAGGGGAAGAGGAACGCAGCGGCACGGATATGGCTGCCGGCCCGACGGCCTTCAGCCCTCTGGCGGTGGTCATCGTCGACCTGGGACAGTTCGCCGCGGCCTTTGCCTCGATCCTGGAAAGCGATCAGGCGTCGGTGGCCCTGGCTCACACGGACGGCTATCTGATGCTGCGGGTGCCTGATCCGGGCAATGCCACGGGGCAGGTGCTGGACGTCCTGCGACGGTCCGAAGTGCCCGTGGGCTCCCGGGTATCGGGCCTTCTGGTTTCGCCGATCGATGGCCTGGAGCGGGTCTATACTCGACGGCGGGTTGGCGAATATCCGATGGTCATCTATGTCACCGTGGCCCTGGAGCAGGCTCTGGCCGGCTGGACGGACTCCATGGTGCTGGCCGCCGGACTGGTGGTCTTGCTGCTGCTGGGTGACGGTGCGCTGACCTATGCGGTGCTGCGCCAGCTGGCCCGGCGCCGGGCGTGGATGGCGGAAATCTCGTTGCGCAATACATTGCTGTCCGCCCAGCAGCAAACCTCGCCGGACGGCATTCTTGCCATTGATCTGGAAGGGCGGATCGTCTCGTGGAACCAGCGCTTCCTGGATCTGTGGGACATGCCCGAGGATGCGATGACGCGGGGCGACGGCCTGGAAGTGCATGCCCTGATGTCGCCCTTCCTGAAGGACCCGGAGGTCTTCAAGGGAACCCTGTATACGCAGATCAACGACCCCACGCTGGCCGAAGACGGGGTCGAGGTGCGTCTGCTGAACGGCCGGGTGTTCGAGCGCTTCTCCCGGGGTTTGGGGGACGAGGGCGCCAGGCCCTGGGGGCGGGTCTGGTTCTATCGCGATGTGACGGACCGGCGGCGGGCGGAAGACGCGCTGCGGGCCAGCGAGCGCCGCTACCGCGCCATGTTCGATGGCGTGGCCGACGGCCTGCTGGTGCTGAACACCGCCGGCACCATCCTGGACGGCAATCAGGCCGGCTTGCGCATGATCGGCGCGACGGTGGAGGACGTGGGCGGACTGTCGCTGAAGGACCGCACCAGCGGCCGGGACGCGGAAGGGATCAACAGCTTCCTGACCACCGTCGGCGTGGCCGGGGATCATATGATCGAAGTGGATCTGGCCGGCCCCGGCGGCAGCGTCTTCCGGGCGGAGATCCGGGGGGTGCGCTTCGATGTGGACGAACGGCAGGCGGTGCTGGCGGTGGTGCGCGACATCACCGTGCGCCGGCGCAACGAAGCGGCCCTGCGGGCCAGCGAGAAACGCTTCCGCGACGTGGCGGATTCCGTCGGCGAGCTGATCTACGAGGTGGATCCCCAGTTCACCTTCACCTATGTCTCCGGCCGGGCGCATGCGCAACTGGGGCGGGACGCGGTGAACCTGCTGGGGGATGTGCTTTTCAGCCTGATCGATCCGCGCGACCGCGCCAGCATCCGGTCTCTGCTCACGGCCAATGCCGAAGGCCGCGCGCCGTTTTCCAACCTGGAATGCCGGGTGCTGCGCCACGGCGGGGAAGTGTCGTGGCAGCGGTTCTCCGGGGTCCCCACGCTGGACGAGCACGGGCGCCTGACCGGCTTCCGCGGCGCCTGCATGGATGTCACCGAGATCAAGGTGCGCGAGCTGGAGATGGCCGAAGCCAACGCCAAGCTGGAGCGGCAGGCCCAGGAAATGGCCGAGCTGGCCCGGCGGCTGGAAGTCTCGCGGGAAGACCTGCTGCGGGTCCAGGAACGGTTCGATCTGGCCATGCGCGGCACCAACGACGGCATCTGGGACTGGGACCTGCTGACCGACGAGGTCTATTATTCGTCGCGCTGGAAGGAAATGCTGGGGCTGGCCGAGGACGATCTGGGCAGCACATTGTCCGAATGGACCGAACGGGTCCATCCCAACGACCTGTCGGCAGCCCTGGCGGACATGAAGCAGCATCTGGCCGGCCATACGCCCCTGTACCGCAACGTCCACCGAATGCGTCACGAAAACGGCCAGTGGGTGTGGATCCTCGACCGCGGCCGGGCGCTGCGCGACCACACCGGCCGGGCGGTGCGTCTGGTGGCCACCCATACCGATATCACCGAGATGCGGGCTTATGAACAGGCGCTGGAGGAAGCGAAGGAAAAGGCCGAGGCGGCCGACCGCGCCAAGTCCCAGTTCCTGGCGGTGATGAGCCACGAAATCCGCACCCCCATGACCGGCGTGCTGGGCATGGGCGAACTGCTGCTGTCATCCCAGCTGACCGAGGAGCAGGAACGCTTCGCCCGTATCCTGATGCGGTCGGCGCGGACGCTGCTGGGCTTGCTGAACGACGTGCTGGACGTTTCGAAGATCGAAGCCGGGCAACTGACCCTGGAGGTTCTGGACTTCGCGCCCGGGGTCCTGGTCAGCGACGTGATCGGCCTGTTCCAGCCCAAGGCGTCGGAAAAGGGCCTGCGGCTGACCACCGAAGGGGTGGACGACGACCTGCCCGTCCTGCGGGGCGATCCGATGCGTCTGCGGCAGGTGCTGTTCAATCTGGTCAGCAACGCGGTGAAGTTCACCGAAAAGGGCCAGGTGACCGTGGCCATCGCTTGTGCGCCGGCAGACGGGGAAGGGCGCCACCGTCTGGAGCTGATGGTGACGGACACGGGCATCGGGCTGTCCGAAGACCAGAAGGGGCGGCTGTTCACGCCGTTCTCCCAGGCCGATCTGTCCACCACGCGCCGCTTCGGCGGAACCGGTCTGGGGCTGACCATCTGCAAGCGCCTGATCGAACTGATGGGCGGCACGGTCGCCGTGGACAGCACCGTGGGACAGGGCGCGCGGTTCCGGGTGACAGTGGACCTGCCGGAAGGGGATCCCGAAGAGGTGGTCTCTCTGGATGGCCTGGAGTCCATGGTCCCGGTGAACGACGAGGCGGTCATCTCGTCCGGCTACCGCATCCTGCTGGCGGAGGATAACGAGACCAACCGCCTGCTGATCGAAACGGTGCTGCGCCGCCACGGGCATGCGGTCGAGGCGGTGGCCGACGGCCGGGCGGCGGTGGAGGTGGCAGAGGTCGCGCCCTTCGACCTGATCCTGATGGATATGCAGATGCCCGAAATGGATGGTCCGACGGCAACGCGAGAGATCCGCAAGGGCGACGGTCCCTGTGCCCGGGCGCCCATCGTTGCCCTGACCGCCGACGCGCGGCCGGAAGACCGGGAGCGCTACATGGCCGCCGGGCTGACGGAACTGCTAACCAAACCCGTTGACTGGGGACGCCTGGAAGAGGTCATCCAGACCCTGGTGAACAAGGCGCCCGGCACCGGGACCTCGATGATGCTCGACAGCGGCAGCGAGCCCACAACGGCGTCGACCGGCGGCGGGGAGGCTCCGGCCGCCTCGCCCGAGGACCTGTCGTTCCTGGGCGAGCCGGTCCATGATCCGTCGGTGGTGGAGGGACTGATTGCCCAGGTCGGGAAAGCCCGCTTCGCGCCCCTGCTGACGTCGGTCATCGGCAACCTGGATCGCCATCGCAAGGCGGTGGCGGGGGCGCTGTCGGAGAACGATGCGGAGGATATCCGCGCCAAGGCCCATGCCCTGAAGGGCGTGTCCGGGCAGTTCGGGGCCAAGCGGGCGGCGGCCATCTGTCTGGCCATCGAGCAGGCGAGCCAGGATCCGGAGGTCGCCCGGCGTCTGGGTCCGGCCCTGGACGAGGCGATTGACGGCGCCCGCGCTGCCCTGAAGGCTTTTGCGGCCAACCCGGAACAGGCGTGAGCCTTTTACAGGGAGTTCACCCGGCTCCAGAGATTGCGCGCCAGTTCATCGGGTGTCTGGTAGATCTGGTAATTCTCACCGCTTGTCGTCTGTTCTGTGCGGAAGAACAGCTGGTGATCGTCGTTTTCCAAATGATAAGGCTCGACGAAGCTTTCGATGTCGCCATCACCCAGCAATTCGACAAACAGAATGCTGAAGGCGCCTGGAGGGAATGAAAGCTTTAATGTGACCGCAGATTGTTTATGCCGGTCCACATGGATATGGATGGCGTTCTTCGAGATCTCGGTTGATCGGCAAGTTGTATATCTGTCAGCACTTCGGTCAAAAAGTTCGGTTATTTTCCGGTAAGTTCCCCGGATGAACTCCAACTTTTCGATATAGGTGAAGGTCTGCGGCTCCTGCTTAGGATGGGCAGGGAGGGTTTGTCCGTTGAGGATTGCGCTAATGTTTTGGTCTTGTTTATCTTCGTTGAGCTTCAGGATTAATAGTTCAAGCTGTTCAGTTATGTAGGTATAGGCTTCGTCTCTGTCATCAAATGATTTGATGGATTGTCCGTCTTTCGGAAGGGCAGTGAAAATACCGAGAGGTGTTTTTCTCCAAAGGCAGCGCCGCACAATAATAGGCACGATTCGTGCTAAACCAGCTTTCTGCCTTGCCAGAGCGCGTGGCAACTCAACTTCACGACAGTAACGCGACGCAGCGAAATCAGAACTTACGAGAAAAATTATAATGTCCGCATCATCTAGATGATGTGCAATCCTATCATCGAACTCGTCTCCTGGGAGGAGCATACTGTCGATCCAAGTTTCCAAAAGTTCGCCGTATTTTAAAAGGTGCAGGTGTGGCTCTAACTGGTGCCAGAACTCGGTATCCTTGTGGGAATAGGAAATGAAGGCCTTGGTCACGCGATGCTCTCCCGACGCGGTCATTCGACAAAGCTAGCGTTTGGCGTGGCCGGATCAAGCCTTTTCCGGGTGGTCAGCGGGTGAAGACGCCGACCACCTCCACATGGTGGGACCAGGGGAACTGATCGACCGGCGCGACCCGGACCAGACGATAGCCCTCGTCGCACAGGATGCGCGCGTCTCGGGCGAAGGTGGCGGGATTGCAGGACACGCCGATGACCCGGGCCGGTCCGCTCGCCGCAAGCGCTTCGGCGACGGCCTTGGCGCCGGTTCGGGGCGGGTCGAAGACAACGGCGGAAAGACCGGCCAGCTCCTTGGGTTTGGGCGGGGCCTTGGCGAGATCGCGGGCGGTGCAGCGCAAACCCGGCAGGCGGGTGGCCTCCAGTGCCCGCAGGGCCGGGCTGTCGCCGTCCACGGCCCACACCGGGCGGGTCCCGCCGCCCGCCAGGGGCAGGGCGAAGGTGCCCAGGCCGCAGTAGAGATCGGCCACGGGGGCATCGGCGGGCAGGTCGGCAATCCCGTCCAGCACCAGGCGGATCAGGGCCGCTTCCCCGTCCGGTCCGGGCTGGGTGAAGGCGCCGGGCGGCGGCACCACGCCATGCCCGCCGAAGGAGAGGCGGGGCGCACGGCGGGCGGCGACGGGCTCGATCAGGCCGCCATCTTCTCCTGTCGAAAGGGAGAGGCGGGCGAGGTCCGCCCCGTCGGCAAAGGCGGCGAGGGATTCGCGGGCCGCCAGATCCGGCGGGCCGGGCAGGCGCAGGATCATGTCCACGCCGGCTTCCGTCTCCAGCAGCGTGGCCTCGGCTTCGGCGGCGGGCGCGAGGAATCCCGGCGCGGCCTGCCGCAGGGCGGTCAGGGCCGCGCGCAGGGCCGGCGAGGGCAGCAGGCAGCCGGGGGCATCCACCAGCCGGTGGCTTTCCCGGGCGCGAAAGCCGATCACGGCCTCTCGCGCCCGGCCCCGCAGGCCGACGGTCAGGCGGCGGCGGGAACCGGCGGGCAGGGAGAGGGTGTCGGCGACCGGAATGTCCCCTTCCAGGGGCAGCCCCCGGTGGGCAAGGGCGCGCAGCACCTTGTCCCGTTTCCACGCGGACAGCGCGGCGGGGGCCAGATGCTGCAAATCACAGCCGCCGCAGTCGGCGGCATGGGGGCAGGGCGGCGGGACCCGGTCGGCGGACGGACCCTGGATGGAAACCAGATCGGCGGCGCGGCCATCGCCCTTGCGGGCGCCGGGACGGGCGGTCACGGTTTCGCCGGGCAAAGCGCCAGGGATGTAGAAGGGACCCCCGGCGGCCTCTGCGGCGATGCCGTCCCCGCGATCGCCCAGGGCGGTCACGGACAGGGTGGTCTCCGGTCCCGGTGCGGCGGCGGCCTTGCGTTTTGCCGCCCCGGGGCGGCGGCCGTAGCGGCCGGGCTTAGCGGCCATGACGGCGGCCCTGTCCCGGAGGCGGCAAGAGCTTGACCATAACGGCTGCCTGGGTGCAC
Source organism: Rhodospirillaceae bacterium Z3-40 (assembly GCA_046233135.1). Taxonomy (GTDB): domain Bacteria; phylum Pseudomonadota; class Alphaproteobacteria; order Rhodospirillales; family Rhodospirillaceae; genus JBJXHN01. The sequence goes on from JBJXHN010000001.1 coordinate 120,984, forward strand.
CCTTCGTGCATCCTCGTTGATCCGGAGTTCCCCATGCGCCTTCTCCCCCTTTTGCTGGCGGGCTGCCTTTCCATGACGGCGGCCACCGCCCTGCCGGCTCGTGCTGCGGATGATGCGGCCGGCATGAAGCATGTGGCCATCACCCAGATCGTGGAACATCCTGCCCTCGACGCAGCCCGTCAAGGTGTCCACGACGTTCTGGCCGAACGGGGCTGGAAGGAAGGGGAAAACCTGACCTGGACCTATGAAAGCGCCCAGGGCAGCGTGACCACGGCCGCCCAGGTCGCCAAGAAGTTCATCGGCATGGCCCCGGACGTGATCGTTGCCATTGCCACGCCCTCGGCCCAGACCGCAGCGGCGTCGGCCGGCGAGATTCCGGTGGTGTTCTCTGCCGTTACCGATCCGGTGGGCGCCAAGCTGGTGCGCAGCCTGGAGGATCCGGGCGGTCCGATCACCGGTACCAGCGACATGCTGCCCCTCGACCGGCATCTGGCGATGATCCGTCGTGCCCTGCCGGGGATGACGCGGCTGGGGGTGATCTATAACGCCGGCGAAGCCAATTCGGTGACCCTGGTGGAAACCCTGAAGGCCGTCGCCGAAGCCCAGGGCGTGACCTTGGTGGAGGCCACCGCCCCGCGCTCCACTGACGTGCTGGACGCCGCCCGCCGGCTGGTCGGCGAGGTGGACGCCGTCTATATCCCCACCGACAACACGGTGGTGTCGGCGCTGGAAGCGGTGGTCAAGGTGGGCATCGACAATCAGTTGCCGGTGTTCGCCGGCGATACCGCCTCGGTGGAGCGCGGCGCGGTGGCGGCCGTCGGCTTCAACTATTATGACCTGGGCCGGCAGACTGGCGATATGGTGGCCGAGATCCTGGCCGGGAAAGAAGCGCGCAGCCTGCCGGTGCGCATGGTGGACAAGACCGAACTGTTCGTGAACCCCGCCATGGCCACGCGCATGGGTCTGACCCTGCCCGAAGACATGGTCGCCGAAGCGGCCAAGGTCATCGAGTAAAAAGTCTATCGACTCAAAGGCCGCTTCTCCCACTGCTTGCGTTCCCGAACGGCGGGCAGGCCGGGCCGGCGGGAATCACAAGGAACAGCGCGCGTGAGTCTGGTCGCGTTTCTGGGGGCCGTGGAAAGCGGCCTCATTTTCGGTCTGGTGGCGATTGCCGTCTACCTGTCCTTCCGGGTGCTGGAGTTTCCGGACCTGACCGTTGACGGCAGCTTTCCGCTGGGCGGCGCCGTTGCGGCGACCTTGATCGTCGCCGGCTGGCCGCCGCTGCTGGCCACGCTGCTGGCCATCGCTGCCGGGGCCTGTGCCGGAGCGGTGACGGCTCTGCTGAACGTGCGGCTGCATATCCTGCATCTGCTGTCGTCCATCTTGACCATGATCGCCCTGTATTCGGTGAACCTGCGGGTGATGGGCAAACCCAACACGGCGCTGCTGATGGAACCCACCGTCTTTTCGTCGGTCGAGGGGGCGGGCATGCCGCCGCGCATGTGGATGATCCCGGCCGTACTGGTCGGGGTGGTCCTGCTCGCGCTGGTGCTGGTGAACCTGTTCCTGGCTTCGCGGGCCGGCCTGGCCATGCGGGCGACGGGGGCCAACCCCCGCATGGCCCGTGCCCAGGGGGTGGCCACGGGGACGGCGATCATCGTCGGCATGATGATCAGCAACGGCCTGGTGGGGCTGGCCGGCGCCCTGTTCGCCCAGTCCCAGGGCGGGGCGGACATCTCCATGGGCGTGGGCATGATCATCATCGGCCTGGCCTCGGTCATCCTGGGCGAAGCGGTGATGCCGACCCGCTCCGTGCTGTGGGCGACGGTGGCCTGCGTGGTCGGGGCCATCCTGTACCGGCTGGCGGTCGCTGTGGCGCTGAATGTGGACTTCATCGGCCTGAAAGCCCAGGACCTCAACCTGATCACCGCCGTCCTGGTGGCCCTGGCCATGGTGCTGCCCCGCTGGCGGGGCCGGATCAAGCGTATGCTGGGGAACAAGGGCATCAAAGGCGGGGGAGCGGCCGCATGATCGCGCTGGAAAACCTGAAGGTCACCTTCAATGCCGGCACGCCGCTGGAGAACCCGGCCCTGCGCGGATTGGATCTGCATATCCCCGATGGCCAATGGGTGACCGTCATCGGCTCCAACGGGGCGGGCAAGAGCACCCTGCTCAACGCCCTGTCCGGAGAGGTGCCGGTCGAATCCGGGCGCATCCTCATCGGCGGGGAGGAGGTCACGGGCTGGCCCGCCCACCGCCGGGCAAGCCTCGTGGCCCGGGTGTTTCAGGACCCGCTTGCCGGCACCTGCGAACGTCTGACGGTCGAAGAGAACATGGCCCTGGCGCTGCGCCGGGGCGGCCGCCGCGGCCTGAGAGCCGCCCTGAAGCGGGGCGAGCGGGGACAGCTGCGGGACCACCTGGCCCGTCTCGGCCTGGGGCTGGAAGAGCGGCTGGCCGACCGCATGGGCCTGCTGTCCGGCGGCCAGCGCCAGGCGGTCAGCCTGCTGATGGCCACCCTGGCGCCGATGCGCATTCTGCTGCTGGATGAACATACCGCCGCGCTGGATCCGCGCACGGCGTCCTTCGTGCTGGGCCTGACCGATGCGCTGGTCCGCGAACAGCGGCTGACCACCCTGATGGTCACCCACTCCATGAAGCAGGCCCTGGCCCACGGGGACCGCACAATCATGCTGCACGAAGGCAAGGTGGTGCTGGACGTGTCGGGCGCGGAACGCGACGCCATGGGGGTGGACGGGCTGCTGGCCCAGTTCGCCCGCAGCCGGGGCGAGGATCTGGACGACGACAAGCTGCTGCTCGGCTGACGCTCCTGCCATCGGCGGCAGCGGACGGACCGGGGGGCGGGAAGCGGAGAGGGGGCGGACCATGCTGGCCGATGCGTTGAAGGATATGCGGGTGGTGGATCTGGGACAGTACATCCCCGGACCCTTCGCCTGCCTGCTGCTGGCCGACCTGGGAGCCGAGGTGGTGAAGATCGAAGCCCCCGGCGGCGACCCCATGCGCCATTTCGGCCCGGCGGGTCCGGACGGGGTCAGCAGCCTGTATACGGCCATGAACCGCAACAAGGCGGTGGTGACCCTGGATCTGAAGGATCCGCAGGGGCTGGCGCATGCCCGTGACATCCTGCAACGCAGCCACGTGCTGGTGGAAAGCTTCCGCCCCGGCGCGCTCGACCGCCTGGGGCTGGGGCCGGAGGCGTTGCGCAGCCTGAACCCCGGTCTGGTGCATGTGCAGCTGTCGGGCTTCGGCCAGACGGGGCCATGGCGCCAGCGGGCCGGGCATGACCTGACCTATCTGGCCCTGTCGGGCATGCTGTCCCAGACGGGAACGGAGAGCGGCCCGGCGATTCCCTTTCCGCCGCTGGCCGACCACGCCGCCGCCTTGGCGGCCGTGATCGCCGTGCAGACCGGCCTGTTGCGCCGCCTGCGCACCGGCCGGGGAGCGCGGATCGACATGTCGCTGTACGACACCGCCATGCTGATGAACAGCGCCGGCCTGACCCTGGCCGGCCAGGGGTTGCCGGTGGCGCCGGGGGAAGACCTGCTGAGCGGTGGCGCCGGATTCTATCGCTGCTACCGGTGCGCCGACGGCCGGCACATGGCCGTGGCGCCCATCGAGTCCAAATTCTGGTCGGCCTTCTGTGCGGCCCTGAGTTGCCCCGATCTGATTGATCGACACCGGGATCTGCTGCCACAGGTAGATTTAATTGCAGAGCTGACTCGGGTTTTCGCGCAAAAGACGCAGGCAGAGTGGGCAACCATTTTCGAATCGGTCGATTGTTGTGTCGAACCGGTCTTGAGGTCAACCGAGGCGGCCTCAACGCACCACGCGCGAGACAGGAAGTTTCTTGAAAAAGCAGATTTTGGCCTAAACGAGTTATTACTTCCGTTTACATTGGATGGACAACCTCCGGTCCAGCGTAGAGCGCTGGAACGGGAGTCCGCAGAGGATGTATTGGCGCGGTGGCCGCGCATAGGGAGGTAATGTTTTGGCGATTTTCAATGGTTTTTGGATCCTAAAGTATAGCTTTCCCTGCGGGAAACCCCTAGGCGCTTGCCGTAACCGTAAAAAATTGCTTAAAATGCCTGCGTAGGCCGGGACGATACTTAGGTCTGCATCACGAAACGAATGCCAACAAACAAAAGCGTAGCGGACTCACGCTGCGCGGGGCGTGTGCGATTTTCGAGGATCAAGATGATCGAGCTTTTCATGGTTGTATTCGTTGCAGCGGGTATTTTGCGTTTGGTGGAGACACGGTCAGAACGGCGACAACGTCGACTGGAAACTGCTTTCCGCCGGGCTCATCACTTGAAGACCGCCGGAGTTCGTCGGTAATCCCAGGGGGGAGCGGATCCATCCGCTCCCCCCTTCGGTTTTCTTGCCCTGGATCGAATTATCCGCGTTCAATCGATGGCGATATAACGTGGTTTGATCTTGTCGGTCCCTCAGCCCAGATCAAATGGTAGAGTATCGAGCGGAAAGCCGGTGCCCACTTTTCCGCTCGATGCTGTAGAGTCCCGGATGATTGCGTCGGCCGGTTTGGGGGAAGTGGCATGTCGTATCAAACGTGGACCTATGAAGCGGCCGGCCAGGGGCTCGGCCTGTTCGCCGTGCTGCACGGCAGACCCTGCGGCTGGGGCATGTGCCTGGGCTGCGCCCTGCCCACCGCCGAGGGCGATCCGCCGCTGCCGACCGCCTTTTTTCGCGATCTGGACGCCATTTTCGGCGCCGTGACCGCACGGGGAGAGGGGGACCGGATCACCGAAGTGGTCCTGTCCAACAACGGCTCCACCTTCGATCGCGATGCTTTCCCCTTTTCTGTGGTGCTGTATTTCTGCGCTGTCGCCCCGACGCTGTTTCCCAATCTCGCCAAGCTCTGCTTCGAAACCCGGGCGGAGGTGGTGAAGACGGAAGAGGTGCTGATGGTCCGGGAAACCCTGGACGAGGCGGGTTTCACCGGCGCCGTCGAGCTGGCCGTGGGGGTCGAGGTCTTCGACGAAACGACCCGCAACAAGGTCTACCGGAAAGGCTTGCGGAACGAGACCCTGGACCGCCTGTGCCGCAACCTGTCGCACATGGGCGGCAGCCTGCGGGCCTACTTCATGTACCGGCCCATGCCCGGCTGGGACACCGCGGAGGCCGACGCCGATATCACCGGGGGCGTGCGCTGGCTGGAGGCGCTGGCGGCGCGCCATGGCATTTCCATCACCATGCACCTGAACCCCACCTTTGTGACGGCCGAGGACCGGCTGCTCAGCGCCTTCCGCGACGGTGCGTACAGACCGCCGACCCTGGAGGAGGTGGAAACCCTGCTGCTCGCCCTGACCGCCGGCGGGCTGCCCAGCCTGACCCGCCTGCATGTCGGCCTGTCCGATGAAGATCTGGCCGTTCCCGGCGGCAGTTTCGAAGACGCGCCGGGGGCGGCGGCGGTAAAGGCCCGGCTCGCAAGGTGGAATATGACCGCGAACCCGGCTACCCTGCGCCCCGCCGTTCCCGCATAGGGGGTAAGGGTTTATCGTGATGGCAGAGACTGTGACCGAAGAGGCGAAGGGGGAGCTGTGCCGATGACGGGGCTACGAGCGAAGGACCGGCTGCGGATCGCCGTGCTGGCGGTCGCCGTGATCGCAGGGACCATCGCCGCCGGCAGCATGCCGGCCCGGGCGGTGGACTACGCGGACGGCAGGCCGCTGGGCCAGCTGATCCGCGAGGACAGCCGGGCCTGTCGCGCCATGGACAGTCTGAGCGTGCCGGTGATCACCTGGGGGGCGGATATGGTGACCATCCATGCCGCCGGGGATGATGGCAAAACCCGCGACGGATCCCTGTTCGACCGGGCCGGGCTGGATATCTCCCTGACGCGGGAAGATGATTTCACCGAGCAGGTGCGCGCCTATATGCGCTGCGACACGCCCTTCCTGCGGGCCACCCTGGGCATGGCCAGCCTGGCCGCCGACGTGACGGAGGCCAAGGCGGAAAGCCGCATGGTGGCCATCTATCAGCACAGCTGGTCGGCCGGCGGCGATGCCATGGTGGTCAAGCCGGGCATCACGAAGCCGGAAGATCTGGCCGGCAAGACCATCGCCCTGCAACAGGCCGGTCCGCATGTGGACTATCTGGCCCGAATCCTGCGCGATGCCGGGCTGTCGCTGAACGATGTCACCCTGAAATGGACCACCGATCTGGTCGGTCCCGCCGGCTCCACCCCGGCGGCGGCGTTGCTGGAAGATGACGCGGTGGACGCGGCGATGGTCATCCTGCCCGATGCCCTGGCCCTGACCAGCAGCGGTGTCGGCACGGGGGCGGAAAACAGCGTGAAGGGCGCGCGGACCCTGCTGTCCACCAAAACCGCCAACCGCATTATCGCCGACCTGTATTTCGTGCGCGCCGACTATCTGGAGGCCAACCGCGAACAGGTGCAGGCATTCGTTTCCGCCCTGCTGAAGGCGGAAGAGGAAACCCGGGCCATTCTGAAAGCCGGCGGGCAGGCCAAGGCGGAGCTGCTGACCGCGACGGCGCGGATCCTGCTGGACGATAGTGGCGCGGTGGCCGATGCCGAAGCCCTGTGGGGGGATGCCGAAACCGTGGGATGGTCGGGGCAGGGGACCTTCTTCACCGATCCCAGCTATCCGCGCCGCTACGACACCCTGGTAACCGAGGTGCAGGACAGCTTCGCCGGCCTGGGGCTGGTGGCCGAACGTCACGCCCTGGGGTGGGCGGGCTGGCCGATGGAGGCCCTGGCCGAGGGGCTGAGCAATACGGGCGGGGTGGAACAGGCGCGGTTCAACGAGAAAGAGGCCGCCCAGGTGGTGACCCGCCGCCAGGCGCAGGGCACCATGGATGATGCCACCCTGTTCGCGTTCGAAGTCAACTTCCGCCCCAACCAGCAAACCTTCGACCGCACCGCCTATGGCGAGGCGTTCTCTCGCGTCGCCGAACTGGCCACCACCTATGGCGGGGCGGTGATCACGGTGGAAGGCCACGCCGATCCGCTGGGCTATCTGCGGGCCAAGAAAAAGGGCGAAGGGGACCTGGTGCTGAACCGCATCGTCCAAAGCGCGCGGAACTTGTCCGTCTCCCGCGCCCAGAGTGTGCGCGATGCGGTGATCGCGGCGGCGGAGGCTAACGGCATCTGGCTCGACCGATCTCAGTTCGTCACCGTCGGCCGCGGGCTGGAGGATCCGAAAACCGGGATCTGCGGCCCGGACCCATGCGCGCCGCAGACCGAAGAGGAATGGTATTCAAACATGCGCGTGGTCTTCCGCATCGTGAATGTGGAGGCCGAGGCGAACGCCTTCGTGCCTCTGGACTGAGCGGGGGAAGCGATCATGGCGCGCAGGCGTACATTCGGAACGAAATCCGGTGATCGGAAGGCGATACGGATTGTCCTGCCCATCGTCTTCGGTCTGGCCTTTATCGCCTACCTGGGTGGGACGGGGGATGTGGAACAGCCGGCCCCGGCCTCCACCACAACGGCCACAGCTCCCGCTCAGGACGAAACGGAGCCGGAGCTGCATATCGACGATATTCTGCCGCCAGAAGACTTCGATCGGGTCGCGGCCTTTGCGGACTGGGGGGTGCCGTCGGAGTATATGGCACCCGACGATATTCCCGCCCCTGTGGCCGACGACAACCTGATGGACGGGAACCTCTATCTGATTGTCGACGGATCGGGCAGCATGGCCGACGTGGGCTGTTCCGACGGCAAGCCCAAGGCGGATGCGGCGCGGGGGGCGATCCTGTCCTTTCTGGACAAGGTGCCGGCTCAAGGCGTCAACCTGGGCCTGATCCTGTTCGACGAACGGGGCGCGAAGATCTATTCCGAACTGACCGACGACGACGACGCGGTGGTGCGCGAGGCGATCGAAGGGCTGACTCCGGGCGGCGGCACGCCCCTGGGCCAGGCGCTGCAATATGCGGTGACCGAACTGCGGCGGCAGGCCATCCGTCAGCGGGGGTACGGGGACTATCGCATCGTCGTGGTGACGGACGGTCTGGCCGGCGATCCGCAAGAGATGTATCTGGCCGTCGGTGATATCCTGAAGGCACCGATCACCCTGCACACCATCGGCTTCTGTATCGGCGAGGATCACCCGCTGAACCTGCCCGGCCGCCTGATCTATGTGGCGGCCATGGATACGGACGGGCTGACCCGGGGGCTGGACCAGGTGCTGGCGGAAAGCGAGGATTTCGACGTGGGGACCTTCACGCCCACGGGTGAGGCGGCCGGATCCGGCGCGGGCTCGGCGCCGGAGGGCGGCCGATGACCCTGATGCAGCGTCTCGCCCGCTGGGGGCGGCGGCTCCTGGGCCTGCAAATCGTGCTTTTCATCTGGGTTTACGTGCTGGTCCATGTGCAGATGATGGATGAGGGCAAGCTCCACGAGGCAACCATCACCTTCATCCGGGGGGTCGAGCCGGAAGGGGCGTTCGGCGACAAGATCGAAAGCATCGCCGATGCCCTGGACGCCAATCCCCTGGTCAAGGCCAGGGTGGTCGGCCATACGGGAGCCGGCGGCGACGAGGCCGCGAACCTGGACCTGAGCCGGCAGCGGGCCGATCTGGTGTACGGCCGTCTGATCAAGGCCGGCGTGTTGCCTGGCCGGCTCGTCATGGAATACGTGGGCTCGGCCGAGCCGACCGATCGGAAGGACGGGGAAAGCGATGCGGAATGGCGCCGGCGACAGTCGCGCGTTGATATCTACCTGAGCCGCTGACGGTAAGGGATAGCCCATGTCCAAGCTGAGATACGACAGCCCGGAGCGCCTGAAATGGCACGAGTGGACTCCGGGGCTCGACAATGGTCACTGGACCCTGGGGGCGGTGCTGGAAACCATGAAATCCGCCGGCGGCGCCGGAGCCATGGCCATTCCCTGGATCATCCGTCTGCTGGAAAACCCGACGTCGCCGCTGCATCTGCCCGGCGCCATCTCGCTGGAGCGCCACGACGCGGTGCACATCCTGCTGGGCCGGGGCATGCGGGTGCAGGACGAGGCCTTTGTGATCGGCTTTACCATGGGCGCCGACCCGGCGCTGCGGGACTGGCATGTCTCGCTGTTCAAATGGGCCTCCAACGTCCTTTACCCCAAGGTCTATCGCTTTACCAACGACCACCTGGTGGCCTTCGAGCTGGGGGTGCGGGAAGGGCGGCGCCAGCCCTGCACCAACCTGCATCTGTTCCCCTTCGAGGATCACCTGGGCGAGACGCTGGATAGCCTGCGCAAGCGGCTGGGCATCAACCGGGCGCGGCTGTATGCGGTCTTCCGGCATGAACGCATCCTGCTGCCCGCCACCAAGGCGTCGTGGCGCCTGGACTACTGCCGGACCACCGACCCCAGCGCCATCCGCAGCCCGGCCGGGCCGCCCAGCGGCTGGATCCGGGAACGCCACAAGCCCCGCCACGGGACGTCGGGGGAAGGGGACGCATGAGCCGGACGGAAAACCCCCGATCGAAGAAAATCCGGCCGGTGCGCCTGCTGCCGGTGAAGGAGTTGATCAGCGGACTGCTGTCCGCCGGAGCCATGCTGACCGTCTTTTACCAGGGCGGCCATAGTCCGTTCGGTGCCTTGGTGGTGGGGTTGATCTCGTATGGCGGGACGCGCCTGATGATCGGTACCGATCCGCCCTTGCCCGAACCCGGGTCCGACGGCCGGGACGAATGGCTGACCGCCCAGCGCGATCAGCGGGATACGGAGACCATGAGCCTGGCCGAAGGGGCCATCCGCCGCATCCGCCAGGCCAATGTGGATATCCCCTGTCCGGAACTGTCTGAACGGCTGGACCACCTGGAAGCCTTAGCCACTCGCGTCGTCGCCTATCTGAAGGACAATCCGGCGAAAATCGGCGAGGCCGCCCGCTTCGTGCACCTGTACATGATTCCCGCCGCCGAGATCTCGGAACGCTATGCCGACACCCACCGCATCGCCGCCACGCCCAAGCTGGAAGAGGGCTATCGCGGGTTCCTGATGCGGATGGAGGAGACTTTTGAAAAGCAGATCCGCGCCCTGGTGGACCGCGAGGTCTTCGATCTGAGCGTGGAGATCGAAAGCCTGCAGCACCGCATGTCCACCGAACGCAACGCCTGATGCCAGGAGAGACCCCGAGATGACCAGTCCTGCCGTCCCGTCGCCCACCGCTCCGCCGCCGGCCGAGCAGCCCGACGCCTACGCCGCCGCCCCGGCCGCGTTGAAGGCGCGCATGGATGGCCTGCTCGGCGGGCTGACGATCACCGACACCCACGCGGTGCTGTCCTATGGCATCCAGGCGCAGAACGAACTGACGGGCGTGTCGGAAAAGATCATCCAGGGGGTCCGCAACAAGGACATCGGCCCCACCGGCGAGCGCCTGAACGACGTGGTGCTGCAAATCCGCGGCTTCGACCTGTCCGACCTGAAGGGCGGATCGAAGCCGGGCTTTTTCATGCGCCTGCTGGGGGCGGTGACGCCGGTGGCCAAAGCCATCCAGCGCTACGAAACCGTGTCCCACCAGATCGAGGCGGTGCGCCTGGATCTGGAAAAGCACATGGGCGTGCTGATGCGCGACATCATCGCCCTGGATCACCTGTATGATGCGGCCAAGGCGGCGTTTTCTGAGCTGGACCTGTATATCGCCGCCGGCGACGAACAGCTGCGCCGCCTCGACGAAGATATCCTACCCGGCGAAAAGGCGGCGGCCGAGGCCTCGGCGGATGCCCTGGCCAAACAGACCTATGCGGATATGGTCAGTGCGCGGAACACCTTCGAACGGCGCCTGCACGATCTGCGGCTGACCCGCCAGATCGTCTTGCAGAGCATGCCGACGGTGCGGCTGGTGCAGGACAATGACAAGAACCTGATCGCCAAGATCCAGACCGCCGTGTCCATGACCATCCCGCTGTGGAAGCAGCAGGTGGCCCAGGCCGTCACCATCGCCCGCGCCGCCGAAGCCGGCAAGGCGGTCAGCCAGGTCACCGACCTGACCAGCGAAATGCTGCAAAAGAATGCCGAGATGCTGCAGCAGTCCAACGCCGACATTCGCCGCGAGGTGGAGCGCGGCGTGGTGGACGTGGAGGCGGTGGAGCGGGCCAATGCGTCCCTGGTGGCCACGATCGAGGAAAGCCTGACCCTGTTCGAGGAAGGCCAGCGCGCGCGCCGGGAGGCTCAGGGCCGGCTCGAAGCCTGCGAAAACGATCTGAACGCGGCGCTGACCCAGGCCCGCGAAAACCAGCAGGCCGTTTGATCGCAGCTCTGGTATCCTGGGCCGGAGTACAGTTTTCCCCCGGCTTATGGAGCCTCAGACATGCCGTCCAATACCCTGCGGGACGCCGACCTGCGTGCCGTCCTTCACCCCTATACCAACCTCGTCAAACACGAGGAGACCGGTCCCTTCGTCGTCGTGCGCGGCGAGGGGGTCGAAGTCTTCGACGAAGAGGGCAAGGGCTATATCGAAGGCATGGCCGGGCTGTGGTGCGCCGCCCTGGGCTTTAGCGAACCCCGCCTGACCGAAGCGGCCACCCGGCAGATGACCGAGCTGCCCTTCTACCACATGTTCGGCCACAAATCCCACGCCCCGGGGATCCGCCTGGCCGAACGCCTGGTGGACGTGGCCCCCGTGCCGATGAGCAAGGTGTTCTTCGCCAACTCCGGATCCGAAGCCAACGACACCGTCATCAAGATGGTGCGCTATATGAACAATGCCCTGGGCCGGCCGGAGAAGAAGAAGATCATCGCCCGCCAGCGGGCCTATCACGGGGTAACGCTGGCCTCGGCGAGCCTGACCGGGCTGCCGCTGAACCACAAGTACTTCGACCTGCCCATCGACGGCATCCTGCACACCGACTGCCCGCACTATTGGCGTGGTGCGGAACCGGGCGAGAGCGAAGAGGCGTTCAGTGCCCGTCTCGCCGCCAGCCTGGACGCGCTGATCCAGGCCGAGGGACCCGATACCGTGGCCGCCTTCATCGCCGAACCGGTGATGGGGGCGGGCGGGGTGATCGTCCCCCCCGCCGGCTATTTCGAAGCGATCCAGGAGGTGCTGGACCGTTATGACATCCTGATGGTCGCCGATGAAGTGATCTGCGGCTTCGGGCGCACGGGCAACTTCTGGGGCAGCCAGACCTTCGGTATCCGCCCCGATATCCTGTCCTGCGCCAAGGCGCTGTCGGCGGCGTTCCTGCCCATCTCGGCGGTGATGGTCAATGAACGGGTCTACGGCCCCCTGCGCGACGGCTCCGGCGAGATCGGCAGCTTTGGCCACGGCTACACCTATTCCGCCCATCCGGTGGCGGCGGCGGTGGCTCTGGAGGCGCTGACCATCTACGAAGAACGGGACCTGTTCGCCCATGCCGCGACGGTGGGCGTCCGCCTGCAATCGCGCCTGCGTGCCCTGGCCGACCATCCGCTGGTGGGCGAGGTGCGGGGCGTCGGCCTGGTGGGGGCGCTGGAACTGGTGGCGGACAAGGCCTCCAAGACTTCCTTCGCGCCCGGTCGGGGCGTGGGGCCGGCGGTGGCGGCCGCCTGTCAGGCCGAAGGGCTGATCATCCGCGCGATGGCCGGCGACATCATCTCCTTCTGCCCGCCGCTGATCATCACCGAGGCGGAGGTGGACCAGATGATGGACCGCTTCGAAAGGGCGCTGGAGACGGTGAATGCCTCTCTCGCGTCTTCCGCCGCCGAATAGGGCAGGGGGCCGGAATGACTTTCGATCTGACACGCCGGTCCGCCCTTCAGGTGGCGGCCGGCGGCTTGCTGGGGATGACCACTATGGCGGCTTTGGCGCAAGGCGGCGGAACAGGCGGCGCCGAGGCGCCGGTTCCCGCCGATATGGCGGAGCGGATCGACCTCGGCCGGCGGGCCGGGCTGCTCTCCGACCTGCACGGAATCCTGGCTCTGCGGGACGGGAAGGTGATTCTAGAACGATATTTTACCGGCGAGGACAACGCCTGGGGCCAGCCGCTGGGCCAAGTGGCCTTCGACCGCACCACCCTGCATGACCTGCGGTCGGTGACCAAAAGCATGGTGAGCCTTCTGTACGGGATCGCGCTGGACCAGGGGGTGGTGCCAGAACCGGACGCGCCGTTGCTGGAGGCTTTCCCCGAGTATCCCGATCTGGCGGCCGACCCGAGCCGGGCGGCCTGGCGAATCAGTCATGCCTTGAACATGACCCTGGGGACGGAGTGGGACGAAGATCTGCCCTATTCCGATCCGCGCAACAGCGAAATCGCCATGGAGATGGCCGAGGACCGCTACCGCTTCGTCCTGGACCGGCCGATTGTCGCCGAGCCGGGTGCGCGCTGGATCTACAACGGCGGATGTACGGCGCTGATCGGGGCGTTGATCGAACGGGGATCGGGGCTGCGCCTGGATGCCTTCGCCGCGCGACACCTGTTCGCCCCCCTGGGGATCGGCGATAGCGAATGGAGCGGCGGCAGTGACGGAGTGCTGTCCGCGGCGTCCGGGTTGCGGCTGACGGCGCCCGGGCTGGCGAGGATCGGTGAGATGATCCTGGCGGGCGGGCAGTGGGACGGCCGGACGGTGGTGCCGAAAGGCTGGCTCGACCGCTGTGCGGAGCGCCAGGCCGCCACCACGTACGGCTTGGGTTACAGCCATTTCTGGTATCTGTCGGACCAGCCGGTGGCCGGCGGGGCGGACGGAAGCCGCTTTACCCTGTCCGCCATGGGCAACGGAGGGCAGCGGCTGTATGTCATCCCGGCGATGAAATTGGTGGTCGTCCTGTTCGCCGGCGCGTACAACCGGCCGGACCAGTGGATGACGCCGACCATGGTTCTGCAACGGATCATTCTGTCTTGACGCCGGATGGCCGTAACCGGTGGGGTAAATCTTCTATCGGCTGAATAAAGAAGGGTTTTCCCGCGCCAGGAGACGGCGGTGTGTTGCGTATTCCGGCGGGGAATGCCATGTGCATCTAGACCATGGGATGGATTGAGGAAGGGGGATCTGCGCGTGGCCGGCATGGGGACAACCGTAAGCCGGGTGGTATCCGTCGCCGGGGCCGTGGTCCTGGGGGCGGGTACCCTGGGACCTGTCGCCTTGTCCGTCGCGCCGGCTTTGGCTGCCGAAGAGACCGCACCGGCCGGCACGCCGCCAGCGGCTGCGGTCGACAGCGACGAAGCGCGCATACCCTACATTCTGGAAATCACCGTTCCCGGGCAGGCGGAGGCCTTGCCGAGCGGGACGGAAAGCGCCGCCGCGCGCGGCGGTGACGGGGATGAGCCGCAGGACGACGGACTGGCCGACCGCCTGCGGGCCGTCTCTCAGCTTGCCGCCTTGCAGAACGAGCCGCCGTTTTCCCAACTCGCCTTGCAGCGGCGGGTGGATCAGGACAGCGACCGCTTCGCCAGTGCCTTGCGCGCGTGGGGCTATTACCGGCCGGAGATTCGAACCACCGTGGTGCCCGCCGAACAGGCGGAAGGCACTGCCCTGATCAAGGTGCGCGCCGAACCCGGCCCCATTTATACCTTGGACAGGATCACCATTCAGTGGATGGGGGAGCCGGACCGCGATGGTCTGTCGGTCACGCCGGACAGCATCGGCCTGACCAAAGGCGCGCCGGCGGAGGCGTCGGTGGTGCTGGATGCCTCCAAGCGGCTGGAAGACCAACTGGAGGAACAGGGGCGGCCGCTGGCCAAGGTGACCGACCGGCAGGTGGTGGTCAATCACGCGACGCGAACGATGACGGTGACCTTTCTGGTCGACCCCGGCCCGCCGGCCCGTTTCGGCCCGCTCCAGGTCAGCGGACTGGAGGACGTGCGGGAATCCTATGTCCAGAACATGATCCCATGGACCGCCGGAGACCGCTACGATATCCGTCAGGTGCGCGCCTATCGCAAGCGGCTGTCCAACAGCCGGCTGTTCGCCACCATCGACCTGGGACCGGGCAGCACCGTGGGGCCGGACGGCCGCATTCCCCTGCATCTGACCGTGACCGAAGCCGCCCCCCGGACCTTGGCGGTGGGGGCGAGCTATGCCACCGATACCGGACCCGGGATCAATGCCCGCTGGGAGCACCGCAATTTCCTGGGCGAAGGCGAACGCTTCCGGGCCGATGCGGTGCTGGCCCAGTCGGAACAGTCGGTGGACCTGTCCTTCGTCAAACCCTATTTCTTCGGCGATCACCAGCAGCTGACCATGAACGCCAGCGGCTCCCGCGAGGATCAGAATGCCTACAAGGGGCTGGTGGGCGAAGCGGCCATTGGCATCGAACGGAAGATGTGGGAGCACTGGACCGTGTCCGGCGGTCTGGCCTTCGAATACGCCTCGCTGACCGAAACCGCCGACCTGGACGGGGACGGACAGGATTCCAAGACCGACCACCAGATCTTCGGCCTGCCCCTGTCGGCCCAGCGGGATGACACCGATAATCTGCTCGACCCCACGGAAGGCACGCGGCTGGCTCTGTCCTTCGTGCCCTGGACCGGGCTGGTGGACCAGGCCAACCAGACCTTCATGACCCTGGAAAGCCGGGGATCGGCCTATCAGGGTATCTATGACAACCGGGTGGTCTTTGCCGAACGCTTCCGGCTGGCGTCCTTGCAAGGGGCGGCGCTGGAAGATGTGCCGGTGAACCATCGCTTGTATGCCGGCGGCGGCGGATCGGTGCGCGGCTATGCCCACGACCTGCTGGGGCCGCTGGATCAGAACGACGATCCCACCGGCGGCCGCTCGGCGGTGGAAGTGGGGTTCGAGGCGCGGATCAAGGTGGTGGATTCCATCGGCGTCGTGCCCTTCGTCGAGGGCGGGTATGTGGGGACGGAGCCCTGGCCCGACTTCGAGGATCCGATCCGCTGGGCCGCCGGCCTCGGGTTCCGCTACTACACCGACTTCGGCCCGATCCGGGCGGACTTCGCCACGCCGCTGAACCCCCGGGACGCGGACGATTTCTTCCAGTTCTACATCAGCCTGGGACAGGCCTTCTGAGATGACCGACACCGACCAATCCCCTCCGCCCTCCGCCCCGGACACCGGGCCGGTCCGGCGGTCCGGCGGCCGGCGTCCGAGGCGTCTGTTGCGGCGGGTGCTTGTCTGGACCGGCGGCGTTCTGCTGGCGCTGGTGCTGCTGGTGGTCGGGGCCGTGGTGCTGATCGGCCGCACCGATGCCGGTCTTGCCTGGCTGAAGGACACCCTCGTCGACGCGGTCAACGACCCCGCCGGCCTGGGACTGGCCGTGGACGCGCTGGACGGGCCGCTGCCCGAACGGCTGAGCCTGCACGGCGTGCAGTTGTCCGATCCGGACGGCGTGTGGCTGACCGCCGAAACCCTGGTGGTGGCCTGGGATCCCCTGGCCCTGCTGGGCGGCAAGGTGGTGGTCGAGGTGGTCGAGGGGCAGCGGATCGACGTGGTCCGCGCCCCCACCCTGCCGCCCTCGGCCGAGGAGGAAGAGGCCCCGTCGGAGGGCGGGGCCTTCGACCCGCGCCTGCTGGGGCTGCTGGAACTGGACCGGCTGGAGATCCGGGGCCTGCATCTGGGGGCGGCACTGGCCGGCGTGGACGCGGGGCTGGATATCACCGGCACCCTGAGCCCGACGGCCGACAACGCCACCCGCGCGGCCCTGACCATCGTCCGGACCGACGGCGTGGCCAGTACCATCGCACTGGAGGCCACGGCCGGCGGGGCGCCCCTGGCGCTGGATCTGGACCTGACGGTAGAGGAACCGGCCGGCGGGTTGGTGGCATCCCTGGCCGGGCTGCCCGGCACGCCGCCAGTTGCGGTCTCGCTGACGGGCAGTGGTCCCCTGGAAAGCTGGGCCGGCATCCTGCGGGCAGAGGCCCAGGGGCTGGCGACCATCGATGGCGGGCTGACCCTGGCCCTGCCGGTGGAGGGTGGCCCCATCGGCCTGACAACGGACCTGACCTTCACCGCCGGCCCCGACGCCCCGGCGGAGGTCGCGGCGGTCACCGGCGGGCCGGTCTCCGTGGTCACCGACGTGATCTATGGCGAAGACGGCGGCATCACCCTGAACCGGGTGGATGTGGGCGCCGGGGCCTGGGGGCTGGCCGCCAGCGGCGGGATGGGGGCGGATGGCGCCCTGGACCTGACCGCGCGCGCCGACCTTCTGTCCGCCGCCCCGATTGCCGCATTCGTGCCCGATCTCCTCCTGTCCCAGGCCCATCTGGGGGCGACGGTCCAGGGCACCGTAAGCGCGCCGGAAGGGGCGGTGAGCCTGACCCTGGACGGCCTGGACATGCCCGGCACCGTGACCCTGGACCACCTGGACCTGGAGGCTGCGGTGACACCGGACGACGACGCGGGCGACGGCGCCATGCGGCTGGTGGCCAAGGTGCGGCCCCGGGGGCTGAGCCTGGCCGCTGCGGGACCGGAGGCCGACGCGATCCTGGGCGGGGCGCCGCAGCTGGATGCGGTGGTGCGGACCGACACGGATTTCCGGACCGTGCGGCTGGACAGCCTGACCCTGGCCGGGCAGGCGATCCGCCTGGAGGCCACGGCGTCCGTGGGGCTGGAGGCGATGACCCTGGACGGCACCCGGGTGACGGTCACCCTTACCGATCTGGAAACGGTGGGCGAGGCGCTCGGCCGGCCGATGACCGGGGCGGTGGACCTGCTTGTGGCGGCGGACGGAGCGCATCTGAACCCGCCGTCGGGCTCGGCGGACCTGTCGCTGGCGGCCCGGGACCTGTCCATCGACGCCGGCGGTCCGGCCGACTCCCTGCTGGGACCGTCACCCCGGCTGGAAGGCCGGGTGACCCAGGGCGACGACGGCGGCCTGCTGCTGGAGACCCTGACCCTGACCGCGGCCGGCGCCACCCTGGACGGCAGCGGGCGTCTGTCCGCGGATGGCGACGTGGACGCGAGCCTGCATGCGGCGCTCGCCGATCTGGGCCTGCTGGCACCGGACATGTCCGGCGCGCCACAGCTGTCGGTGCGGTTGAGCGGGCCGGTGGCCGATCCCACCGTCTCTGCCTCGGTGCGCGCCGACCGGCTGGTGGCCGGGGGCATCACCGCCGACGATCTGGCCGTTACGGCCATGGTCGGCACCCTGACCAGCGGTCCCGCCGGCCTTGTCGATCTCAGCGGGCAAGTGGGCGGCGTGCCGCTGACCGGCCATGTGCCTTTCGCCATGGATGCGGGCTATGCCGGGATCGATGTGTGGGATGCCGGCCTGACCCTGGCCGAGGCCACCGTGGCGCTGGAAACCCGGGTGGATCTGCCGGCCGACGGCAGCCCGGTGATGGACGGGACGGTGACCCTGTCGATGCCCGATCTGGGGGTGCTGGCGGCGGTTGGTGGCCCGCCGATGACCGGGGCGCTGTCGGGAACGGTGGGCTTCGATCCGCCGGAGGGCGCGCAGGCCCAGACCATTCGGGTGGACCTGACGGCCCCGCGCCTGGCGATGGCCGGGCAGGGGTCGCCGAGCCTGGGGCGGGTGACGGTCAAGGGATCTGTTGCCGATCCCTTCGCGGCGCCCCGCATGGATTTGACGGTGGCCAGCGGGCAGGGATCCGCCGCGCCGGTATTGTGGAGCCGCCTGACGGTGGCGGCGAAGGGCGGGCTGGAGGCCCTGGGCATCACCACCCGTCTGAACGGCGCATTGGCGCTGGGCTCCGATCCCGGCGGCGATCCGGTGACCAAGCCGCTGGATGTGGCGGTGGACGCAAAGGTGGCCCTGGCCGGGGCCGGGGCCGGGCCGACGGTGACGCTGACCACCCTGACCGTGGATCTGGCGGACAAGGACATTCGGCTGGGGCGGCCGGCGACCCTGTCCCTGGCCGGGGGCGGGGCCAAGGTGGACCGGCTGCTGCTGGGCATCGAAGACGGCTCGCTGGAACTGACCGGCGGGCTGGTGCCGGGAGGCGGATATGATCTCGCATTGGCCATCCGCCAGCTGCCTTTGACCCTGATCGAGCCCTTTGCCCCCGATGCCGGGCTGACCGGCGCGATTGCCCTGGATGTGACGCTGAAGGGACCGAGAAGCGGGCCGCAGGGCGGCTTCCAGTTGCGGGCGCCGCGCATCGATGCCACGGCGGTGCCGGGCGTGCCCCTGAGCCTGGACGTGGACGGCCAGATCCAGCCCCGGGGCGGACTGGCCGTGGAGGCCCGGGTGGGCGATTTCGGCGGAACCCCCGCCATGGCGTCGGTGGTGCTGCCCCTGCGCTTCGGGGCGGACGGCGTGCCGGCGCTGACGGAGGGCGGGGCGCTGTCGGGCCGGGTGACCTGGTCCGGACCGATCGAGGGGGTGTGGCAGTTCGTGCCCATGGTCGGCCACCGCCTGACCGGTCCGGCCGACGTGGCGGTGACCATCGGCGGCACGGTGGCCAATCCCAATGTCACCGGCCGGGTGGCCATGGACGGCGTGCGCTATGAAAATCTGGAACATGGCACAGTGCTGGAGGATTTGCGCCTGCAGGCCGATGTCGGCGCCGATCAACAGTTGAGACTCCGGCTCACCGGCACCGACGGGTCGGACGGCTCGCTGAAGGTGGCCGGGACGGTCAACCTTGCGGATCTGACGACACCCGTGGGCGACGTGCAGGTCAATATCACCAACGCCACCCTGGTGCGGCGGGACGATGTGACCGCCAGCCTGGATGCGGACATGAGCCTTGAGATGGGCGGCGACGGCATGGCGGTGCGTGGGACGGTGACCACCCGCAAGGTCGATGTGCTGCTGGTCGATACCATGCGCGCCAGCGTGCCGGAACTGGAGGTGGTCGAAGTGGGGCAACCCGGCCAGGAACAGTCGGTTGAAAGGGCGCTGGAGGTGCGGGCGAAGGCGCGGGCCGACGCTGCGCCGGCCTTGCCCATCGACCTGGACCTCACCGTCAACCTGCCCGGTCCGGTGACCGTGCGCGGGCAGGGCGTGGACATGGAGTGGTCGGGATCCCTGAAGGTCTCCGGCACGGCGGATCAGCCGAGCGTGGTCGGCTCTCTGACCGCCAAGCGCAGCAGCGTGGAGGCCATGGGCAAGACCTTCCTGCTGCGCACCGGCGTCGTGCGCTTCGACGGCGGGCGGCGCATCGATCCCATCCTGGACATCGTTCTGGCTCACGATACCGGCGATATCATCGCCCTGGTCAACGTTGAGGGGCCGGTTTCGGCCATGGACATCAGCTTTTCTTCGGAACCGATGCTGCCGGAAGACGAGGTGATTTCCCAGGTGATGTTCGGCAAGACGTCTGGCCAGCTGACCCCGTTCGAGGCCGTGCAACTTGCCGAGGTGGCCGCCAACCTGGCCGGCCTGGGCAGCAGCGGCCCCGGCTTCACCGACCGGCTGCGGTCCGCCGTCGGGCTGGACGTGCTGCGCCTGGGCGGCGATTCCGAAGCCGGGACGGGCAGCACGGTGGAGGCCGGCGCCTATATCGCCGACGGCGTCTATGTGGGGGTCGAGCAGGGGCTGGATCCCGGCAGCAGCGCCGTGGAAGTGCAGGTGGAACTGACCGACGACTTCTCCGTCGAAACCAAGGCCGGGGCCTCGGGAGACGGCGAGGTGGGGGTCTACTACAAGTTCGATTACTGAGGCGGGCGGAGACGGCAGAGACCCATGACCTTCATTAAGCGGCTGTGCGGCAAACGGAAAACCCTGGCGGTGCTGCGCCTGTCCGGAACCATCGGATCGCGGGGGCGCGACCTGTCGCTGTCGGGCGTGCGGCCGCTGATCGACAAGGTCTTCGAGGCCGGGGATCAGGTGGCCCTGGTCATCGACTCCCCCGGTGGCTCGCCCACCCAGTCGGAGCTGATCTGCGATCATATCCGCCGGCGCGCGGACAAGCACAACAAGCGGGTGGTCACCTTTGTCGAAGATGTGGCCGCGTCCGGCGGATACTGGCTGGCCCTGGCGGGGGACGAGATCCGTGTGGCCCCGGCCTCGCTGATCGGGTCCATCGGCGTGGTCAGCGCCGGCTTCGGCTTTGTCGAGACGCTGGAGAAACTGGGGGTGGAACGCCGCGTGGTGGCCGCCGGCGAGAACAAGGTGCGGCTGGACGCGTTTTCTCCGCGCAAGGACGAGGACGTGGCCTGGCTGGAATCCCTGCAATCCCGCCTGCACGCCCATTTCATCGCCACCGTGCGCAAGCGCCGCGCCGCCCAGGGCCACGCCTTGCCCGACAACGACGACAGCCTGTTCAACGGCGACGTCTGGCTGGGCATGGAAGCGGTGGAGATCGGGCTTGTCGACCGGGTGGACACTCTGAGCGCCTATGCGGAGCGGGAGAAGATGCAACTGCGGGAGGTGGGACAGAAACGCTTCCCCGGCCTGCGCGGCCTGATCGGCATGGGTGTGGAGGCGGTTTCCGCGTCGGTGGAGGACCAGGCGATGCGGCGGCGGCTGGGGCTGTAGGCCGGGGCTTCAGGGGGAGCGGGCAGGGCTTGTATCCCTTCGTTCCCATGCCATCTTTGCGGGACCCGAAGTGAAGGAGATCCCCCCCGTGCAGTCCGTCGTGTTCCTCGACCGGGCGACCATCGCCCCTCATGTCACCTTGCGCGCCCCCGCGTTTCCCCACACCTGGCGGCAGTGGGACGCCACCGCTCCGGAAGAGGTGCCGCGCCGTCTGGCCGACGGGCCGACCATCGTTATCACCAACAAGGTGCGTCTGACCCGCGACGTGCTGAAGGCAGTGCCTTCGGTGAAGCTGATCGCCGTGGCGGCGACGGGTACCGATGTGGTGGACCTGGAAGCCTGCCGCGAACTTGGGATCACCGTGTGCAACATCCGGGGCTATGCGACGACGACGGTGCCGGAACATACCTTCGCGCTGATCTTCGCCCTGCGCCGTTCCTTGCTTGCCTATCGGGATTCGGTGGCGCGGGGGCGGTGGCAGGACAGCGGCCAGTTCTGTTTCTTCGATCACCCCATCACCGACCTGGCAGGCAGCCGCCTGGGGGTGATCGGCAGTGGCAGCCTGGGCGGCCGCGTGGCCGAGATCGGTCGGACGCTGGGGATGGATGTGGTGCTGGCGGGCCGCAAGGGCATGGCCGCCGCCACCGTCCGCCCGCCCCACACGCCGTTTGAAGAGGTGGTGGCCACGGCGGACGTGCTGACCCTGCATTGCCCGCTGACGCCGGAAACCCGGGGCCTGCTGGGCGAGGCGGAATTCCGCGCCATGGGCCGCAAGCCGCTGGTCATCAACACCGGCCGGGGTGGCCTGATTGACGATGCGGCGCTGGCCCGCGCCCTGCGAGAGGGGCAGGTGGCCGGGGCCGGCATCGATGTGGCCTTCCCCGAACCGCCGCCGAAGGACCACCCGCTGATGGGGGTGTTGGATATGCCCAACGTCATCGTCACCCCCCACGTGGCCTGGGCCAGCACCGAGGCCATGCAGGCGCTTGCCGATCAGCTGATCGGCGGCCTGGAGGCCTTCGTTGCCGGAACCCCCCGGAACGTGGTGGCCTGACGGGGACTGGAGGGGAACGGATCAAGTCCGAACCCGACACAAGCGGCCGACCGGCCGCCGGGCGAAGCCCGCCCCATCGGAGGCGGTCGCGAAGCGACCTGCCGTGAGATATGAAATGGTGGACGGCGCCGGAGGCGGAGAGGGACGGGGTTACAGCGCCCGGGCGGGGACGCTGGTGACCAGGGCAACGATCGCCGCGTGCAGATGGGCGGAGGCATAGGGCTTGCCGATCCGGGGCGCCCGGGCGACGCATTCGGGCACTTGGCCGCCGACATTTTCGGCGTCCAGTTCATCATAGGCGGTGACCATCAGGAAAGGGACACCGCGCATCGCCAGGGTTTCGGCGATGGGAAAGCTGTTGCCTTCGCGCAGCAGCACATCGAGCAACGCCAGCATGACCGGCGCCTGCTCCAGGATATCCAGGGCTTCCCGGGCGGTTTCCGCCAGGTGCACGGTGGGAAATCCCATGTCGTTCAGGGTCGCCTGGACGTCCATGCCGATTACCGCGTCGTCTTCAACGACGAGGACAGGGCCAAAATCTGGGGTCATAAGGGACCTTCTTTCAGGGCTAAGTGGGGCTCTCAAAGCCAAGTAGGGCAAATGGCGTGAATCTCGTCCGAAGCCACTGCCACGAAATGCGATAAGAGCCCGAAAATCCGCGCCTGTCATTAAACTAGGACATAAGGGAGCGAATAGACCGCGCGGAGCGTTATGCGGGTGGCGGATCATGACACCGTGGAGGGAACAACATGGCACCCGCGCCCAAGGATCTGGCGGAAAGTACACGTTCGGCACTGGGGCAACCGACGGCCCGGTCGAAGGGGCACCCTTGTGATGCCTGCTGGCTGCGGGATCTTGAGGCGACTCGCGCCTTCAGCGCCGAGGAAATGGCCTTCGTAAAGGATTTCCGCAACGGTGGCCTGTCCGTCGAGGCCGGCGCCACCCTGCTGGAAGAGGGGCAAAGCTCCCCTTTCCTTTATACCGTGCGTAGCGGCTGGGCGATCCGCTTCAAGCTGCTGCCCGATGGCCGGCGGCAGATCGTCAACGTGGCCCTGCCCGGCGATCTGCTGGGGCTGCAGGTCTCGTTGTTCGACGTGATGGAACATTCCGTTCAGGCGTTGACGGATATGACCCTGTGCTGCTTTCCCCGGGAAAAGGTGATGGAGCTGTACCGGGAACAGCCGAACCTGGGCTTCGACCTGACCTGGCTGTGTGCGCGCGAGGAACGGTTCCTGGATTCCCATCTGCTGTCCCTGGGCCGGAGGACGGCAGTGGAGCGCATGGCCTATCTGATCCTGTTCCTGCACGATCGGCTACAGCCCCTGGGGCTGGTTCAAGGCAATGATTTCCATTGTCCCCTCACCCAAAGCCATCTGGCCGACTCCCTGGGGCTGTCGCTGGTTCATACCAACAAGACATTGCGCCGCCTGTCGCAAGAGGGCCTGATTACATGGACATCCGACAGGATTTATATCAATGATATGCAACGCCTGCGAGATGCGGCGAAGCAAGAGGAAAGCGCTGTTGCGTTGCGGCCTTTTCTATAACTTCTTTCATTCGAAATCATGAGACAACCAGGTCTATACACCTGCCGGTGGCTGTCCCGTTTTGCATTGTGTATTCGCATTTTGCGAATCCCGCGAAGTCATTGACCCCATTTGCGGTAATGTGATGTCCGTCACATCTATCCGTCCGTATATCTCCGATATCAACTGACGTCATGGGGTTATACGGCCGGATGATTGCGAAACCGTAGTGATCTCGGGAAAATCCTCTCGTCATAACAGAAATGGTCGATGAATCCGGATGTCATCCGGAATGCAATCAATTCTCAAGTGAATTGGCACGGCCTATGCACAGCTTATGGGGTGGTGCCCTGCGGTTTTAACCGTAGGGAGCAAAAGAAAGGTGTGTGCAGGGTCAATTCGCTGCTTTTGGTAGCCAATTGCTGAGACGGGGTAAGATCACATGACCAAGCAGAACCTCCATCGCGAAACGACCGCTTTCGTGTTTCTTTCGAAAAGGTTCCTTTCTTTCGTCTCGGCGATCGGGGTAGGGGCTTTCCTGTTTACTGGCCCGGTGCTGGCGGAACCGCCGCCGGCTCCGCCGACCTCTCTGATCCGCCCGGCGTTGATCGAGGAGATCCGCCAGTGGGCATCTACCCCGGTGGTGCAGATCACCCTGGCGGCCATGAACGCCGAACAGCAGGGCCTGGACCTTGGCGGCATCGATGCCCTGGACAAGCAGTGGCGGGCAGAAACCAAAAGCGACGATCAGCCGATGATCGGCGGCGTGCTGTCCAATCCGCTGTCCATGTACCTGCTGCGCATTCAGGCCGGCTCGGTCGGCAAATACACCGAACTGTTCATCTTCAGTGCCAAGGGCCTGAATGCGGGCCAAAGCAGTGTCACGTCCGACTACTGGCAGGGGGATGAGGCGAAGTTTCAGAAAACATATGACGTCGCCTCCGACGCGGTCTTTGTCGACGCCCCCGAATATCACGAAGGGACGGGGACGTGGCGGGCGCAGGTCAGCATGACGCTGGTCGACGGAACCGGCGCCAAGGTGGGTGCCGTCACCGCCGAGATCAATCTGACGGAACTGGCGCGCCGCGCGGCGCAGAACGTGGCCGGGTGAGGGGAGCGAAGCTCATGTCGTGGATCAATAACGCCAAAATCTCCAGGAAGCTGCTGACCGCTTTCGGTATCGTCGTCCTGGTTACCGCCATCAGCGGCACGCTGATCACCACCACCTTGCATCGCGCCGAAGACCAGACCGTGGACGCCCTCGGGGTGACCGAAATCAACCGGCTGGTCAGCGAACTGACCACGGCTGCGACCGGCCAGCTGCTGGCCGTGCGGGGGCTGCTGCTGTCGGGCGACCTGCGCAACATCGACCGGTACAACGCCCAGGTGACGGCATTCGATACCTACTATAACGCGCTGCTTCAACACTTTCCCGACGGGGAGGGGCGCGCTCAGCTCGACAGCCTGAAGGCGGAAGTCAACAGTTGGCAGGAGAAGAGCGCCAACCGCCAGATCACCCTGATGCGCAACCCGATGACCGTGGATGAAGCCCGGGTGATGGAAGCGGTCGGGGCCGGCACGGCGTTCCTGAACGAGGTCACGGAGCACGCCGGAGCCCTGACAGACCTGGGTCTGGACACCGTGCATGATGCCGAAACCGCTCTGCTGAACGACTTCCAGGTCGGCATCTGGCTGTCGATCGGCTGCGGTCTGGTGGCGACGCTGCTGTCGGTTCTGGCCTGGCAGGTGCTCGCCCGCGCCATCGCCACGCCGGTCATGGCCCTGGACACCGCGATGCTGAACCTCAGCCGGGGGGATCTGAACACCGCCATTCCCAACACCGACCGCACGGACGAAGTGGGTCAGATGGCCAAGACCGTCCAGGTGTTCAAGGAAAGCCTGCAAGAGAACGCCCGTCTGGTGGCCGAGCAGACCAAGGCCACCGACGAGAAGCTGGCGCGGGCAGAGAAAGTGCGGGCGCTGATCGACTCCTTCAAGGGCGACGCGCAGACCATCCTGGGCAAGCTGTCGGACGAAGCCAGCCGCATGCGCGGCACGGCCGAGCAGATGAGCAGCGTGGCCGAGGAAACCGAACGCCAGGCCTCTGCGGTGAATGTCGCCGCCGGTCAGGCCGGGGCGAGCGTGCAGAACGTGGCGGCGGCGACCGAGGAACTGACCGCGTCGGTGCAGGACATCAGCGTCCAGACCCAGCGGGCCAGCACCAGCGCCATGGAAGCCAGCGAAGCCACCCGCCGCGCCGCGCCGGTGATGGAAACCCTGTCCGCCGGGGCCGCCACCATCGGCGAAGTGGTCAAGCTGATCACCGATATCGCCGAGCAGACCAACCTGCTGGCCCTGAACGCGACCATCGAGGCCGCCCGGGCCGGGGATGCGGGCAAGGGCTTCGCCGTCGTCGCCAACGAAGTGAAGGCCCTGGCCAACCAGACCGCCCGGGCGACGGAGGAAATCCGCTCGCAAATCCAGGCGATCCAGGATGCGTCGGACTCCGCGGTGAAGGAAATCGGTCAGGTCGCCAAGGTGGTCAGCACGGTGGAGGAGGTCTCTGCCGCCATCGCCGCCGCCATGGAAGAACAGGCCGCCGCCACCCAGGACATCGCCCGCAGCGTTGCCCAGGCGGCCGCCGGTACGGACGAAGTGGTCAACAATATCAACGGTGTGAACGAAGCCGCCGAGGAGTCCGGCCGTCAGGCCACCGAAGTGCTGTCCGTGGCGGCGATGATGACCGAGGAATCGTCGCGGATGGAAGTCTCCGTGCGGCAGTTCCTGACGGAAATCCAGAAGGCCTCTTAAAGGGGACGGCCGTCCACCGGGACCGGGACGACGGGAACAGGGGGCTTCGCGCCGCGGAGGCCCCTGTTTCTCGTCGGGTCCCGGGCGGTGGCCACGTCATCGCATTCCGCTCTCGTGGCTTCAAGGGTGCGCATCCATGCGATTCCGCTATCCACTTTTACGCGCGTCGCGCCTATGCTGCATGGGCGGTGTCGGCTTGGCGGTGGCGGCGGAAGCGGAAAATGACCATGAGCATCCCTGGAGACGGCGGGCCGGCATCCGGCCCGATGGTGCGTCGGTTCACGGTGAAGGATCTGACGGCGGAAGAGCCGCTGATGGCGCAGATCGAGGTCAGCTTTACCTCGCCCGGGGAATGGGCGCTGACCATTCGCGGCACCACCAAGGACGCCTTCAACCGGATCAACAACGAGATCAAGACGCTGCCGCTATCGACCATGCCCAGCGCCGTTTCCGGTCAGGATTGCCTGAACTGGATCGAAGGGGTGCTGGTGGTGGCCATGGACCGGATAGGCCAATGCCTGGAATCCCATGTTCCGGCCGGCGAAGGGATCGCGTTCGACGACGATTTCCTGCGCGACTTCCTGCCGGAGGAGGACGGGATGCGCTTCCCGTTCTTCGCGACGGAAACGCCGGGGCGGTAAGAGCGATGGTCCGGGGCGGGAGATGAGCGGAACGTCATGGCGCTGAAATCGGAACGATCTCTTCTTCCGGCCATCCTCTCCCTCCCGCAGCCGGCGCTCGCGGTCGGCGGGGCGGTGGCGACCGCCTTGGTCGCCGGTGGCCTGTTCCTCTTCGCCCTCATTGCCCGGGGGGACATGACCGGCAATGCCGCCCATATTCTCGGCCAGTGGCAAGGGATTTTCGCGGAAAGCGAAGCGGTTCTTCAGCGCCTGAACGCGGTGGAGGAGCCGCTATGCTCGCCGGAGATGCTGCGCGACATGCGCTATGAGGTCTTCCAGTCGGGCCGCATCAAGGACATCGGCGCTTACCGCCCCGGCGAGATGGTCTGCACCACCGGCCTGGGCATGCTGGACCAGCCGATGGACGAGGGCGTGCCGCAGATGCGCACGGCCGACGGGATGGATATCTACATCGACGCCCCCGTACTGATCACCGATCTGCGGGAGACGGCGGTGATCCTGCGGGTCGGACGCTTCAATGCCATCCCCCATCGTCCGGTCCTGGACCTGAAGATGCCCGGCGTGGCGTGGGTGACCCTGCGGGACGGGGCCTCGGACAAGGACTACATCCTCCAGCGGACGCCGGGCGTGTGGCCGGACGGCGAGGGGCTGGAGGCAACGGCCTGCGAGGCCGGCGGGGATCTGTGCGTGCATATGATGCGGCCTTGGGGCCGGGTCACCGCCAACGAGGCCTTCACCCTGACGATGATCCTGCTGGGTGGTCTGGCCGGGGGATGGGCGGCGGGGCTGGTGGCCGCCCGGGCGATCAGCGCCCACCGCATGCTGCTGCGTCAGCTGCGCCGGGCCTTGCGGCGGGATGACGGGCTGACCCTGGTCTACCAGCCGATCATCGACCTGCAAACCACCCGCTGCGTCGGCGCCGAGGCGCTGGTGCGCTGGACCGACGAACGGGGCAGGCCGGTGCCGCCGGACGTCTTCGTGCCGATGGCCGAGGAACACGGCCTGATCCACCAGCTCACCGCCCGGGTGATCCGGCTGGCGGGGCGGGAGCTGACGGGCTTTCTGCGCGCCCATCCGGACTTTACGCTGTGCCTGAACATCGCGGCCGAAGACCTGACGGCGGGGATGCTGGAACGGGATCTGGAGACCCACCTTCTGAGCAAGGGCATCCGGCCGGAACAGGTGGTGATCGAACTGACCGAACGCCGCCTGGCCGACGAGACCTCCGGCCGGGTGGTCCTGGAGCGGCTGCACGACCGGGGGCACGGCATCGCGGTGGACGATTTCGGCACCGGCTATTCCAGCCTGGCGGCCTTGCGGTCGCTGCCCTTCACGGAACTGAAGATCGACCGGGGTTTCGTCCAGGCGATCCGCGAACGGGCGATCCATGCCAGCCTGCTGCCGCAGATCGTCGACATCGCCCATTCCCACGACCTCCGCGTGATCGCCGAAGGGGTGGAGACGGAAAACGAAGCGGCGGTCCTGCGCGCGCTCGGGGTGCCCCTGGCCCAGGGGTGGCTGTACAGCAAGGCCCTGCCGGCGGCCGACCTGGCGGCCTATGTGGCCCGCGCCGGACAGGTCGAACGGGTGGAGCGGGATGCTGTGAGGGTGGTTAGCTAACTGAAATCGTTTGGTGGTTTGAGCGGTGGCGTCTGGAAATGACGTCATGGGACGCACGGGTGTTTTTTTGCTTGTTATAATGTCTTTTTGTCATTAGAAATGATTTTAGGCGATGCACTGAATGTTCATTCGTCTGCGAATTCAAAGGCCTATGCGGCTCGGAGATGAGGAGGTACGGACGTGGCATTGACGCAGGAAGAGATGGCTGCGCAAGCGCGGGCAGTCCGGTTGAACGGCGGGCGCTATGACGCGCAGACCAACCCCGGCGGTTTGGCCGGGGAGGGGTACAAGACCAATTGGCCGAAGGGGTTGAACGACACGGCGACTTTGGTGGGAGCGGTGGTTCGGGAGGTGATGGACATGGCTGGTTCCATCGCTTCCGCAGAAGAGGCGCGAAACGGTGCGGAAGCAGCCCGGGCGGCGACCTACACGATCAAGGCCGATGCTGAGGCATCGATGACCGCCCTGCTGGGAGACGCTGAAGCTTTCGCAGCCGTTGCGGGCGAGGCCAAAGAAGGGGCGGAAGCTGCACGGGACGCCGCGCAGGCGGCTGTGGCAAGTGTCTCCCTGCCGATTCTGACCGCATCCGACGCCGGGCGCATTCTGGTTGTGAATAGCACAGGGACTGGATTCGAGATCGGTGATTTGCCTGCCGACAATTCGGAAGATGATACAGCGGGCTTGAGTAAAAATTGGCTTTTTGGAGGTTGAATAATGACTCGTGTTCAGAAAAGCGTCGGTGCTGTTTTGGGAACGTCATGGAATCAAATCTATGCTGTAGCAGAGGGGGTGGTGGTAGCAAATATCGGTAGCATTAGTGTCTGTAATGCATCGTCGTCAGCAGCAAGCATTGATATTCGCTGGTTTGATGGAGCAAATTACTTTTACTTGGTAGAGAGTGGGGCGGTTCAACGGGGTAATCCCAAAGAGTGTGTAAGCAAGATGTTATCCCTGCCGACAAATGGAGTCCTGCAAGGGCGTGCCTCTGCGGCGAATACAATCAATGTTACTGTGACTTTGGAGGAGGCCTCCTGATGGCCGGTGGGAATTTAGGACCATTTTTTAAATCGCCAAGCCAGTACCAACCTGCCACGGATGGAACTCTGTTGTGGTCGAAGGTTTTGGTGGCCGCTACGGGACAAGGTGTCGTCGGTGCGACTGCAATGGTGAATGATGGGAACTCACAATTATCCGTGACAGGCGTCGGTCAGACTAGATTGGAGTCTTCGGTCAGATTGCCGTGGCATTCTACAAGTATCAGGCTTGCGGATGCACCAGACACATACTCTGGTCTTGTTGTGGAAAATGGTGGATCTTATATAGGAAGTGAATATTGGTTTGAGGGGTGGTTTTATTTTCAGGCAGCGAATGTACGTTGGCATCAATCGCTCATTAGTACAAGAGTGCAGGCGAACGGCTGGGAGTTGTACTACGTGGACGGTTCCCTGAGGGGGCATAACATGACGGTACCAGCCGGATTGCTGGCAGAGCAGAATAAGTGGGTCCATATCGGGTACGGCAGGGCTGGAGGCGTCACTTATCTGTTCAGGAATGGCGTCTTGCTGGGTGCTGCCACCTCTGCAGATCTACCGACAAACGGTAGTGGAAATATGATGTTTGGCGGAAGTACCGGATATCCACATGGTATCCACGGTTACTGTTCGGATGTTTTGTACATGGTCGGAGCTTGTCGATATACGTCCGATTTCCCGACGCCGATTGGACCGTATGGTCTGTAGTCATCCGGCGGTTTTTGCATTGTGGCGAAGTTTGCTATCTGATCCACATTGAATCGATTCTGATTTAATTTGGATTGATATAGTGTGGCGGGGCAGGTGAAGCGTTTGAGTCCCGCCTTGGGAAAGGCCGGCAATCCCATAAGCCACTTAAATGTTTTGAAAAGTTGATCCATCAGCCAAAAACCCAGTGGTTCGAAGCGTCAGATTTGAACCATTAGGTTACCCTGCCTGATCCGGCTTCCGCCGCCGTCGCCAGGGTTTCAGGCGGGTGGGGAAGGGGAAGACCGGGCGGTGTTCCGGCCATTGCGGCACCGTCCGGGGCGGCGCCCGCCCCACCGCCAGCGCCCCCGCATAGGCGCGGGCGAAGGGTGCCGCCGTCGCCCCGTGCAGCAGCACGCTGAGCCCCACCGTCAGCAGGATGCAGGCCGTCAGGTCCGTCATGCCGGACAGGGCGGCCCCGTCCTCCATCACCAGCAGCAGATAGAGGATGGAGGCCAGCCCCCGTGGCCCGAACCAGGCGATGAAGCCCACCGTCACCGGCCGCAGGTCCATGCCGATCAGGCTGAGCGCCACCGGCCCCATGCGGATCACCGTCAATGACAGAACCGCATAGAGCACGTGGCTCCAGGTCACCGTGGTGAAGGCGGCGGGCAGCATCAGGGCGCCGAACAGCAGGAAGACGATCAGGTTCAGCAACTGCCCCTCGGTCTCGCCGAAGTCTTCCACCGCATCGAGGATGTGCCGCGACCGGCTGGCCACCGCCATGCCGGCGGCGAAGGCGCCGATATAGCCATTGCCTCCCACCGCCTCTGCCCCCGCATAGGCCAGCAGGGCCAGGCACAGGACCGAGATCTGCAAAAACACCTGGTTCATCCAGTCCCGCCCCACACAGAACTCGACGGCTCGCGCCCCCGCCACGCCGATTGCCAGCCCGGCCAGCGGTCCAAGGGTTACCTGTTGCAGCACGAACAGCCCCCAGTCTCCGGCGTCCCGACCTTCGTGGGTTTCGATGGCCAGGGACAGCACGATCAGCAGGACAGGGAAGGCCAGGCCGTCGTTCAGGCCGCTTTCCACGTTCAATCCCTGGCGGATCCGCTGCGGCACCTGGGGATTGGCCACCACCGCCTGTCCCAGGGCGGCATCCGTCGGCGCCAGGATCACCCCCAGCACCGCCGCCGGCCACAGGCCCATTCCCGGAAACAGAATCCAGGCCACCACCGTCCCCAGAAGCATGGTCAGCGGCAGGCCGATCCCCAGCAGCCGGATGGGCAGGCTGTGTTCCGCGTTCAGCCGGGTTACGTCAATCCGCGCCGCATCGGTGAACAGCGCCAGAACCAAGGTCACCTGTGCCAGCCGGTCGATCACCGCATTGTCCACCGACAGATGCACCAGCCCCAGCCCCTCGCCGCCGATCAGCAGGCCGAAGGCGGTGAACATCATCGGCCCGGTCACGGAGCCGGATTCTCCCTTGCGCGAGAACAGGGCGTACAGAAAAACCCCGGCGGCAATGATCAGCAGGTCGGTGGTCGTCATCCCCGGAAGCCTTTGAACAACGGGAGGAAATTGAGCGGACAGCCTGTCCGCCAGGATAGTCATCCGCGCGGGTGGACACAAAGGGCTTGCGTGATGATGGCAAAAAGGCATTATAATGTCGTATTGCCATTAATGGCGGAGGTCTGAGAGTCCATATCGGCCAGGAATTCCTGGGGCAGATTGAGGAGGCTAGGACGTGGCGTTGACGGATGAAGAACTGGCTGCCCGAGCACGGGCCGCCGAATTGAACGGCGTGCGGTACGACGAACAGAGTAATCCCGGCGGTCTGGCCGGAGAGGGGTACAAGATCAACTGGCCCCGGGGCATGAACGACACCGCCATTCTGGCCGGGGCCGTGGCGCGGGAAGTGACGGCCGGAGTGGCATCCTCGGCCGCGGCCGAAGCCGCGAAGGTCACAGCGGAAGCGGCGCAGGCCTTGTCGGAGGCGGCCTTGGCCGCGGGTGAAGCGGCGCGCGACACGGTGATCGCCGCCCAGGCAGCGACCACGGCGGTGCGCGATGAAGCGCAGGCGGCTCAAAGCGCGGCGGAGGCGGCCGAAGCGGAGGCAGGAACGGCGCGTGAGGCTGTGGAAGCACGCTATCTGGGGGCGGCATCGTCCGATCCCCTGGCGGGCAACTCTGGGGCCTCTCTGGTGCCCGGGGCCTTGTACTTCAATCCGACCCTGGGGGTCTTCCGGGGATGGACGGGAACGGCCTGGCAGGATCTGGTCGGGGCCGGCGACGCCGATCGTTTGCCCGCAGGCTCTGCCGCGCACCTGGGAGCGGGATATCGCCTTTCCGCCGATGGTTCGACCGTGGAATTCATTCATTTCGCGCCCGAACCCCGACCCGATGCCCTGGTCCTGACCCCATATGATGTGGTCACCGGGCAGACGAGTTGCACCATCAGCGGCTACCCGGCGGGATTCGGCCCGGCCCGTGTCCAGACTCTGGGCGGGATCGAAGTGTCGGTGGATAACGGTGCGAGTTGGGGCACCCTGAGCGAGGCGGAGAACGGAACCACCCTGCTGCTGCGCCCCACAGTGCCCGCCCTCGTGGATGGAGAGACCTATCGCGGGACCTTGCAGGTCGGCGGCGCCGAAGTCGCCTACGCCTTCCCCTACCAAAGCCTGTTCATCTTTACCCCGTCGATCACCGGTCCGGCGGACGGAGCAACCGATATCCAGGATGAACCGGTTTTTACCGCCAGCGCCTATGACGTGATGCCGACCGATCAGCAGGATACGGCCAATCCCCACCAGGACACGGATTGGGAGCTGTATTC
Source organism: Rhodospirillaceae bacterium Z3-40 (assembly GCA_046233135.1). Classification (GTDB taxonomy): domain Bacteria; phylum Pseudomonadota; class Alphaproteobacteria; order Rhodospirillales; family Rhodospirillaceae; genus JBJXHN01. Next base: position 154,494 of record JBJXHN010000001.1, read on the forward strand.
CGATGCTTCGTTCACGCATCTGCTGTGGTCTTCCCTGGCCGATGCAGTGAACAAGCGAGAGGTTCAGGGGCCGGCGCTAAGTGAGTCCACCACCTATCATGTCCGGGTCCGCTACCGGTCGACCACGGGGCTTGTGTCGCTTTGGGGGGCGGCGTCGTTTACCACGGCAGACATGTTCAACTGGGTTTACCCTCCCACCGTCACCAGCCCCGCCGCCGGGGCGGTCAATATCTCCCAAACCCCGGCCATCACCCTGTCGCCGTTCACGGCCACGGATACGGACATTCACCTGGCGACACGGGTGCAGCTGATCGGCGATGATCCGTATGCAACCGTCTTGTATGACAGCGGCACGCTGGGACCGGTGACGTCCGTTTCGCCAGATGTCACCCTGGACATGGGGGCGACCGTCTACGTTCGGGCGTCCTACCAGGGTGTGACCTATGGCTGGTCGGAATGGTCTGAGCAGAGCGCTTTCACGGTGCTGGTGCTGCCGACCGCACCGACACTGCTCAGTCCCGTCGGCGGCGCAACCAACGTCCCGCGAGCGCCGACGATGACCGTATCCGGTTTCAGCGTCAGCATTGGGTCCGATACCCATGTCGCCACACACTATCAAGTGGCGGCCGATTCTGGCTTCTCGGAAATCCTGTATGACAGCGGCGCTGTGGGGGATCTGCTGAGTCACACCATTCCCTCCGGCTCGCCGCTGCCAATGGGGACGGTCGTGTATGCGCGCGTACGGCAGAAGGGGAATGTGCTGGGGTGGTCCGACTGGTCGAATGTGGTCAGTTGGACGATCGAGGTTGCTGGTGAGATCGTCTTCCCGCCCGGGGTCACCAACTGGGTGGTGCCGGATAAGGTGACATCCATTTCCGGCTTCGTCGTCGGCGCAGGCGGCTATGGCGGACGTCACCCTTCCGGTGGCGGAGGCGGCGGATCGGTCTGGATCAGCAATGTGCCTGTTAGCCCCGGCCAGATCATCCCCGTCACGGTGGGCATCTGCCCGGCATCCGTTGATTCCAGCGGACAATCCTCAAGCATTGGCGGATATGCGACGGCCTACGGTGGATCTTCCGGTGGAACGGGCGGGGTCGGCGGTGGCGGCAGCATCGCCGCCGGGATTACGGGCGCGGTTGGAACCGGCGGGAGCGCGGGCGGGTCCGCGATTGGCTGTGGTGCCGCCGGATACGGTGGACCCGGAGGCAGCCCGGGGCAGGGCGGGTCCAATGGCGGTGGTGCCGCTGGTTATGGAAATACGCAGGGGACCGGACGTGGCGGCGGCGGTGTCGGTTTGTACGGTCAGGGGGCCGATGGCCTATACCCCGATGGAGGCGGCTCGGGAGGCAGCCATGGAACCGGCGAGCCATATTCCGGCGGGATCGGCGGGTTGTGTGGCGGTGGCGGTGGCGGTTCTGCCTATGGAACGCCTTATGCCCCGGGCCGCGGTGGCAACGGAGGTGTCCGTATCATCTGGGGGCCTGGACGAAGCTATCCTCATAACGCGGCGTAGGAGAAAAAGGTATGTGGGTACGTTCGAATAATGGTCGGGTCGCCGAGGTCACGCATATCGATCCGGCGGGACGATATCATTCCGAGGCGGAGTGGGTGTGTGTTCCGGAAGTCTTCCGGCCTTGGGTCAACGCGTCCTGGGTGGCCGTGGACGGTGCTGTCGCGCCGTCGTCATTGGAGGCCTTTGCCGAACAATTGAGTGGTGAGGTCGCCCTGTTCCGGCGGATGAAGCAGGGGGGAGGAGTCGACTATGACGGTCACCGCTATCACAGCGATGCGGAGGGCTGCCAATCCATTACGGCCAGCCTTCCGGTGGCGCGGGCCTATGACGCCGAGCATGGCGACGGCACCTGGTCGATGCGGTGGAAAGCGATGGATGGATGGGTCGACATGACGCGGTGTGCGCTGGAAGGCATCAGCGTGGCCTTGACGGCCCATATCGGCGCCTGTTTTGCCAGAGAAGAAGAAATTACCATCCTGCTGAGCGGACATGTGAAACAGGCAGGGGCCACGCCGGAAACCACTCTGGCGCTTCATGCGGACCTGATGGGAGCCGGCTGGCCCTGAGCCGGGCCGGGAAAGGCAAGCTTCCGCCGCCATCCGGAGAGCGTCCCCGGCGAGGTCGGATCTCCGGACCATGGGTTCCCTCAGGGATTCTTGTGGTTTTGATGATGTCGATAGGTCAGTGTCTTGGGGCGCTCCATACTTTGGTCATGGCGGAGAAGCCGGTGGTGAAGCGAAGCGCCCAGGGCGCGGATTCAAGGAATGACTGAGATGGCATTGACCCAAGACGAAAGTGCGGCGCTGGCGCGGGCAACAGATCTGAACAAAGACCCCTACGACGCTCAGACCAATCCGGGCGGGCTGGGGGGCCGGGGCTATAAAAGCAACTGGCCGCAGAGTGCGCGTGATCTTGCCCTGCTGGCGGATGCTGCGGTGAGGGAACAGAGTGGGGCGGCGGTGGCGTCGGCTGACGCGCAAGCCGCTGCCCTGGCTGCCGAACTCGCAGGCGGGGCGGCAGACGGTGTCCTGGCCGAAAGTGTAAATGCCCGGGATGTTGCATTGGCAGACCAGACTGCCGCCGAAGAGGCGCGAGATGCGGCGCTTGCCGCACGAGGCGGGGCGGAGGTTTCCGGCGGTGCCGCGACGGCGGCCTGGGAATCCCTGAAAGCCCGCTATCTCGGGGCACTGGCCGACGAGCCGCTCGGGTCCGGGTCAGGGGCTGCCCTGGTCCCCGGCATGCTCTATTTCAACACGACATCCGGCCGCTTCCGGGGATGGACGGGAGAGGTCTGGACTGATCTGGTCGGGATGGGGGAGAACAATACCCTTCCAGCCGGCGATAGCGCCCATCGCCTTGCGGGATACCGGTTGTCCTCGGACGGTTCAACGGTGGAATATTTCCGCTATGCCTTGGAACCGCGCCCCGACGCGATTTCCCTTTCAGAGCCGGATATCTACACCGGCATGGCCAGTTTCACGGTGAACGGCTATCCCGCCGGCTTCGGTCCGGCCCGGGTACAGGCCCTGGGGGATGTGGTGCTGTCTGTGGATGACGGCGTTACCTGGCAACCTGTCGCCGAGGCGGAGAATGGGACCACGGTGCTGGTGCGCCCATCAGCAGAGCCCATGGTCGATCGCACCACCTATGTCGGCACGCTTCAGGCAGGGGGGGTGGACGCGGATTATTCCTTCTTCTACCGCAGCCTTTTCGTGGACACCCCGTCGATCACCAGCCATGGCGACGGGCAGGTCAATGTGGAGGACGAGCCCTTTTTCGTCGCCAGCCCCTACGATGTCCTGCCCGGTGAAATGAAGGACGGCGAGCACCCCCACCAGGATACCGACTGGCAGCTGTATGCCGACGCCGGGCTGACGGATCTGGTCTGGTCGACCATGGGGAATGCCTCGAACAAGGTGCAGATCCAGGGTCCGCCGCTGACCGAGGCCACGACCTATTACCTGCGGGTCCGCTACCGGTCGGCCACCGGTCTGGTGTCAGCGTGGTCCGACGTCGTTTCCTTCACCACGGCGGTGACCTTCGGGCCGGTTCTGCTGACCACCGACGATGGCTACAAGGTCTATAAGCACGATGTGGAAAACGTCTATGCGGCCACCAGTTACTACGGTACTGGAGAACCGCAGCGCGTTCGAACAAACATGCCGTATCGTGAAGGGGACAGGGTTCTTACGATCATAAAAAGTGTTTTCGCTGTAAGATCGTGGATCGTTTTGGATTCTGTCAGGGGTCCTGACAAGTACCTTTCGTTTAACAATTGGCTTGGGGAGCAGGATGGGCCGGAGTTGTTTGATGGTTGGAGCAATGGTGGTCTTTCTATCGGTGTCGGCGACACGGTGAATGCGGTCGACGAGTTGTACCAAGTCCAAACCTTTAAAGAGGCAGACGGGTTTTTCAAGATTGTCGAAATCGACCACGTCGCAGGTGGTTATGTGGTCGATTTGCCGTCTCTCGGCACGATTGGCATGGTCTGGCTGAAGGCAATGCATCATGCCGATAATCAGGTTTGGTGGATATGGCAGAAGGGTATGCCGACCGGCAGCCAGATGCTCCAGTGGGGTGCCCCATGGGGAGAAAATATTATCCATGTTTCAGGGTCAACCGTCACATTGACTTATACCCTGATGGCCGGGAAGTATATCCTGTATGTTTGGGCGGATAATGAGGCTCCTTCCAGTCTGATTCGTTTTGGCTCCTTCGACAGAGTTGAGGGGCAGGAAAGAGAGATCGATGTGGGCTTTCCTGTCCAGACTGTGCTGTGGACAAACACAGGGGATGTGCAAGCATATTTTTGTTCGTCCACTTTCGGCAGCCTGAGTTACAGTAAAGGCCTTAGCATGCAGCTTTACTTTGACGCCGGTGGAGGAATGTTGCCGCTTGCCGAGCCGATGCCGGGAGGATTCCGCACGGGGGTGGAGACCCACCCGGTTTATGGTGAGCCAGTCAAGCATTTGTATATGGCGATCCGGGCGAGCGGTTCTGCCGCTCTCGATGTTCCGGAGCAAGTCTACCTGGCGCGCAGCTATATGAGGGAACACGACAATTTCCTCGCAGATCTGGGCTTTATGCCGCATGTCTGCCTGTGGAGAACGCCCCAGTATCCGCTTGCGATGCAACTGACGTCGCCTGAACTGGGTGTCGTCAGCCAGCTAGGTTTTCCATGCCGGCCCGATTGGAATGGAATATATGACCATAATACCTGGGTTTACAATGTGGCATCGGGTGGGTTGCTCCCCCGCGGTAGCTTGGTGATGGAAGGCCACGGGTATGAAGTCGCAGGCTTCCATCACCACCCGGGGGTCTTTTTCTCCCAAATATACCAGGGAACGGGTGCGGCAAGGGATATTCCACACTTCCTGGAAAGTGCGCCTGAACTGATCCTGGTGGCAAATTTTACAGATATACAGCAGTGGGTCGTGTATAGCGCGGCGTTGACTGCCTCCCATGTTCTGGAGCTTGAGACGTCGGATGCCGCTTGGGAAGAGCCCGGCATCTGGGGGGAAGAGCCGACGGCAACCGCTTTCTCTGTCGGGGCCAGTCCGAAAGTCAATGGGGCCGAGCATCGGTATTTCTGCATGATGTTTGCCAGCCGGGAGGGGATGTCGAAGGTGGGTGATTTCACCACGGACGCCTCTGGAAATGCGACCATCGCCGGCTTGCAATTCCGCCCTCGCTTTCTTCTCGTCAAGAGCCTGGACGCGGCTGGGGACTGGTATATCTCGGGCATGACCGACGCCATGACACCCACGACAGCCCCGGGGGTCGAGCGGGTCATGACGCTGAATACCACTTATGGCTTTGGGCACACCCTTGATTGGGTGGACACCTCTGAAGACGGGTTTGTCATCAAACAGCGGACCCCATCCGCCAGGCATCTCTTCGTTGCTCTTGCGTGATGTCGATTTGACATTTTTCTGAGGGGTGGCCCTGCAGTTTCTGCGCAAGCGCCACCAAGAGTCCGACAATGCGGAGACCTGACCCATGCTTGCCTTTCTCGGACCCCTGAAAGCCAAGGTGCTGGCCGGCCTGGCCATCGCCGCGGCGGTGGGGGCTGTGCTCTTGAAGGTGTTTTCCGCCGGCCGTGCGGCGGAAAGGGCCGATCAGATGAAAACCACGGCCGATAGTCTGAGGAGGCAACGAGATGCGCTTGTTTATGCCGCTCATACCCGTCGGGATGCTGCTCGCCGGCTGCGCGACGGCAGGTTCTGACCCGGCGGCGGTTTGTCCGCCGGTGGTCGACTACGCCCCCGACGTCCAGGCCCGTGTGGCCGGGGAGATGGAAGTGGCGTCAGCCGATGCCGCCTGGCCGGATATGATCGTCGATTATGGTGTGCTGCGCGCAGCGGTCAGGGCGTGCCGTGACGAAGAGTAACGGCGGCGAGGGGCGGCACCAAAAGAAAAGGTGGCGCCCCAACGGAGCGCCACCCTTCCAAACGAACGCGATGACCGGTCCCGCGATTAGCAGGAGTAGTACATCTTGTATTCGATCGGGTGCGGAGCGTGTTCGAAGTTGTACACTTCTTCCCACTTCAGCGCCAGATAGCCTTCGATCATGTCTTCGGTGAACACGCCACCCTTGGTCAGGAAGTCGTGGTCGGCCTTCAGGGATTCAAGGGCTTCCCGCAGGCTGCCGGAGACGGTCGGCACGTTGGCCAGCTCGTCCGGCGGCAGGTCGTACAGGTTCTTGTCCATCGGGTCGCCCGGATGGATCTTGTTCTCGATACCGTCCAGGCCGGCCATCATCATGGCGGCGAAGGCCAGATACGGGTTGGCCGAGGCGTCCGGGAAGCGCACTTCCACGCGCTTGCCTTTCGGGCTCGCCACGTAGGGGATGCGGCAGGAAGCGGAACGGTTGCGGGCCGAGTAGGCCAGCAGCACCGGGGCTTCGAAGCCGGGGATCAGGCGCTTGTAGGAGTTGGTGGACGGGTTGGTGAAGGCGTTCAGCGCCTTGGCATGCTTGATGATGCCGCCAATGTAGTACAGCGCCGTTTCGGACAGGTCGGCATAGCCGGACCCGGCGAACATCGGCTTGCCGTCCTTCCAGATGGACTGGTGGACATGCATGCCCGATCCGTTGTCACCGGCAATCGGCTTGGGCATGAAGGTCGCGGTCTTGCCATAGGCATGGGCGACCATGTGAACGACATACTTGTACTTCTGCATGTCGTCGGCAGCTTCGATCAGCGTGTTGAACCGGGTGCCGAGTTCATGCTGGGAAGGCGCCACTTCGTGGTGATGCTTTTCCACCGGCATGCCCATTTCGGCCATGGTGGAAACCATCTCGGCGCGCAGGTCCTGGGCGCTGTCCACCGGCGGAACCGGGAAGTAGCCGCCCTTGACCGACGGACGGTGGCCGTAGTTGCCTTCTTCGAAGATCTTGCCGGTGACGTAGGGGCCTTCTTCGCTGTCGATCTCGTAGGAGACCTTGTTCATGTCGACGCTGAAGCGCACGTCGTCAAACACGAAGAATTCGGCTTCCGGGCCGAAGTAGGCGGTGTCACCGATGCCGGCCGACGCCATGTAGGCCAGGGCCTTCTTGGCGACCGACCGCGGGCAGCGTTCGTACAGCTGGCCGGTGGACGGCTCGATCACGTCGCAGATCAGGATCAGCTGCGGCTGGGCAGAGAACGGATCCATCACCGCCGACGCCAGATCCGGCTTCAGGATCATGTCGGACTCGTTGATTTCCTTCCAGCCGGCGATGGACGAACCGTCGAACATGATGCCTTCTTCAAGGCTTTCTTCGTCGATGGTGGTCACGTACTGGGCGGTGTGCTGCCACTTGCCCTTGGGATCGGTGAAACGGAAATCGACGAACTTGACGTCGTTTTCCTTAATCATTTCGAGAACGGTTTTCGCGTCGGACATGACATTCCTTCCCAGTTGTCAGTCACCTGAACTCACACGGTCGTCCGCAACCCAAATGGTGCGGGCAAACCGATCCGATGCCGTCTGCTCCGGCACCCTGCCCCCGGTCGAAATGTCCGCCGGGTGACTATGCCGGTGCTTTGGCGATCCACCCCCCGCCCCGGGAATTTGGCGTGCAATAACGCCCAAGAGCCCGGAATGGTGGCAGAACTTCTTCATACGCGTCCTGTGGTCGCCCAAGCCCTGTCCGCCGGTCGCCGGAGCTGCCCCTGTGCGGGGTGGCCGGCAAGGGAACGAAGGCCGAAGGAGGCCGTCGGAGCGTCAGCCCTAGATGGCGTCGCCGCCGCGTTCGCCGGTGCGGATCCGCACCGCTTCCTCGATCGCGTAGACGAAGATCTTGCCGTCGCCGATCCGCCCGGTCTGGGCAGCCTGCTGAATTGCCTCGATCGCCCGTTCGACGAGGCCATCCTCGATCACCAGTTCGATCTTTACCTTCGGCAGGAAGTCGACCACGTATTCCGCGCCACGATAAAGCTCGGTATGGCCCTTCTGACGGCCAAACCCTTTCGCCTCGGTAACGGTAATGCCCTGCAGGCCGATCTCGTGCAGCGCCTCCTTCACCTCATCGAGCTTGAAGGGCTTGATGATCGCTTCAATCTTTTTCATGAAATCCGGTTACTCCGGCTATGGGGGTGGGTGCACGCTCGGAACAAGCGCTGCGTAGTGCTTATCACGCCGCATGCCAGATGTTCAATGGCGGCTTAAGTGTTTGATGCGCGCCTTCTTTCCAACCCCCGCAGCGCAGCGGACAAAGGGGTATTCCCGCCCAAGCGACGGGCATTTTGATTAAATTTTGGGCATGCTTTGCAGCCCTGGCCCGGTTATCGTTGGAGCGGACCGGAGTGCCCCGGGGACTCGGTGCATTTTGCGCCCCGCAGAGGGGTGGCCGGACCGGGGGGCGAGGGACCGTCCGGCCCGAAACAACACACCTCCGGTGACCGTGCCGGGGCGGAAAACCACAGGGAGTAGGGAGGCCATGAAGGCAGCCAACAGCGTGTTCAGCGGGCTCGGCACCACGATTTTCACGGTGATGTCCCAGTTGGCGCAGGACCATGGAGCGGTCAATCTGGGGCAGGGGTTCCCGGAAGGGCTGGAGCCCCGGGACGTGCTGGATGCGGCCGCACGTGCGGTTCAGGCCGGCCCTCATCAGTATCCGCCGATGATGGGGATCCCGGCCCTGCGTCAGGCGGTGGCGGCCCATGACCAGCGCTTCTACGGACTGGATCTGGATTGGCAGAGCGAGGTGATGGTGACCTCGGGCGCGACGGAGGCGCTGGCGGACTGTCTCTTCGGCCTGATCGAGCCGGGCGACGAGGTGGTGCTGATCGAACCCCTGTACGACAGCTACCTGCCTATCGTCCGCCGCGCCGGCGGCATTCCGAAAATGGTTCGCCTTCAGCCGCCGGACTGGGCGCTGCCCCTGGAGGCCCTGGCCGAGGCCTTTTCACCGCGCACCAAGCTGATCATTGTCAATTCGCCGATGAACCCCTGCGGCAAGGTCTTCGATGTGGACGAACTGGCCTTCATCGCCGACCTGGTGCAGCGCCACGACGCCTACGCGGTCTGCGACGAGGTCTATGAACACCTGACCTTTGACGGCCGCCCCCATGTGCCGCTGATGACCTTGCCGGGCATGCGCGAGCGCACGGTGCGCATCGGCTCGGCGGGCAAGACCTTTTCGATCACCAACTGGAAGGTGGGCTACGTGGTGGCCGCGCCGGCGTTGCTGGGACCAATCGCCAAGACCCACCAGTTCATCACCTTCACCACGCCGACCCCCCTTCAGGCGGCGGTGGCGGAAGGGCTGGGCAAGCCCGACACCTACTTCTCCGGCCTGGCGGCGGACATGCAGGCGCGGCGCGACCGGCTGGCCGGTGGACTGGCGAGGATCGGCTTCGGCATCCTGGAGTGCGCGGGCACCTATTTCGTCACCACCGACTTCTCCGCCCTGGGATTCACGGGCACCGACGCCGAATTCTGCCGCCATATCACCACCGAAGCAGGAGTGGCGGCGGTGCCGGTCAGCGCGTTCTATGCCGACCAGGGCTCCGCGCCTGCGCATTTCGCCCGCTTCTGCTTCGCCAAGGAAGACGCCGCCCTGGACGAAGCCCTGCGCCGTCTGGCCGGCCACTTCGGGGTCTCGATGGGGGGCGAATAGGGGGCGCGATAAAAATATGTCAAAAACCTTCAACGGGGCGCTTGACGACCCCCCGGAATGGGTCGTATAAGCTGCGTCCTCTCGATGGCGGGTATAGCTCAGCTGGTCAGAGCGCACGGTTGTGGTCCGTGAGGTCGTCGGTTCAAACCCGTCTACTCGCCCCATCTAGAAGGAACGCCCGGTTCGATTGGTCGAACCGGGCGTTTTTCTGTTCCGGTCTGGCCCTCGGGCGGAAAGGGACGCCGGATTACCTGCGGCCGCCGGGCAGCATCCGCACCGCCAGGGCGGCGAGCGCGGCCAGGGAGGTCAGCACCACCACGCCCTGCCACTGCCAGTGCGCCAGGGCCAGGCTGCCCAGGCCGGCGCCCGACGCCATGCCGATGAACATGCCGGTGAACAGCAGGGCGTTCAGACGGCTGCGGGCCGGGGGCTCGACACCGAAGACGATGGTCTGATGGGCGATCAGGGTCGCCTGCATGCCGAAGTCGAAGCCGATGGCGCTGAGCACCAGAAGCACCAGACGACCGTCCTGGGGCAGCAGCGGCATCAGGGCCATGGCGGCGAAGGACACGGCGGCCAGGGCGGCGCCCAGGCGGGTGACCATCTCCGGCCCGCGCTTGTCCGACAGGCTGCCCGCCAGGGGGGCGGCCAGGGCACCGGCAGCCCCCGCCAGGCCGAAGGAGCCGGCCACGGCGGCCCCCATGCCGAAGTCGGTGTGCAGCATGATCGCCAGGGTCGACCAGAAGGCGCTGAACGCCATGGCCAGCAGTCCCTGTGCCACGGCCGCCCGGCGCAGGGGGCGGTGGCGCATCCACAGCTCTGCCATGGACCCCATCAGCCCGCCATAGCCCATGGTGGTGGTGGGTGCGAAACGGGGCAGTCCCTTCCAGGCCGCGACGCAGAACAGGGCCATGGTGGCCGCGGCGGCCAGATAGACCACCCGCCAGCCGAACTGCTCGGCAACGACGCCGCTGACCACGCGGGACAGCAGGATGCCCAGCAGCAGGCCGGTCATGACCCGACCGACGATGCGGCCGCGATGGTGATCCGGCGCCAGGGCGGCGGCGCTGGGCACGATGTCCTGGGCGACGGTGGCCGTCAGGCCGATCATCAGGCTGGCCGCCAGCAGGGTCTCGATGCCCGGTGCCAGGCCGCTGAAGACCAGGGTGGCGGTGAGCAGCGCGCCCTTCAGCAGGATGATGCGGCGGCGGTCGAAGCGGTCGCCGAGAGGGGTGAGCAGCAGGATTCCCAGAGCATAACCCAACTGGGCAAGCATTGGCAGCATGCCGACGGCCTGCGCCCCGGCGCCGGTCTCCGGCCCCAGAATCCCCAGGATCGGCTGGCTGTAGTACAGGGACGCGACGCTGAAGCCGGCGCCGGTTGCCAGCAGCAGGACCAGACCGGTGGATGGCCCGGCATCGGTCTGGGAGGCGGTGTCGTCGGTCGGCTCGGTGAACACCCCGGTCAGGTCGTCCGGGCCGTCCAGGGCGGCCGCCGCCGCCGGGTTATGCGAGTCTTGAATGCGTGACATGGGAGATCCCCTCGGGAAACGATGTTGCAAGAGAGATATCCCTGGACCGGCCGCGGCTGTAGTGGTCTTGGGCGTAAATTGGTTATACAGTTAGCGTATGCAAGAACCGGTTCATTATTCCGCCGACCGTATGGCGCTGCTTCACACCTTCGTCCGCATCGTCGAGGCAGGGAGCTTGTCGGCAGCGGCAGAGACGCTGGGAACCAGCCAGCCGACGGTCAGCCGCCGGCTGCAGACGCTGGAACGGGCCTTGGGGGTGCGGCTATTGCGGCGCTCCACCCACGGCATGACGCTGACCGAGGAGGGCAGCCGCTGCTTCGACGGGGCAAAGGACCTGCTGGACGGCTGGGACGCGCTGGAATCCGACCTGCGGGGCACCAAGGATGAGCCGCGCGGCCGGCTGCGGGTGGTCGCGCCCCACGCCTTCGGCCAGGAACATCTGATGGTGCCCCTGGGGGCGTATCTGCGGCGCTATCCCGCCGTGTCTGTGGAATGGCTGCTGTATGACCGCTTCCCGGATTTCATCGCCGAGGGGGTGGATTGCGCGATCAAGGTGGGGGCGGTGGAGGACCCGTCGGTGGTGGCCCTGCGCCTCGCCGAGGTGCCCCGGATCGTCGTCGCCCGTCCGGGACTGTGGGGGGAGGGGGCGCCGCCGCCGGATCACCCGGACGGGCTTCACAGGCTGCCCTGGCTGGCGCTGCGGACGTTTTACCGGACAGAGGTTTCATTGACCAATCGGGAGGACGAGCAGTCGCTGCACTTCCCCATCCGTCCGCGCCTGAGCACGGACAGCCTGTATGCGCTGCGCAACGGTGTGCTGGCGGGGCTGGGGGCGGCGGTGATCTCGGCCTGGGTGGTGGCCGATGACATCGCCCAGGGGCGGCTGGTGCATCTGGCCCCGGACTGGCGGGCGGAGCCGCTGCCGGTGTATCTGGCCTATCCTCAGGCGCGCCACTACCCGGCGAAACTGCGCCGCTTCATCGAGATCATCCGCGCCGCCATGCCGACGCTCGCGGGGATGCGGGCGGCGGAGCGATGAGCGGTGCGGGAAGCGGACAACCTCCGGGATCCGCCTCCCTCACGCTTTCTTCATCTTATGCAGAATCTTATGCAGAACTGGGCGGGTTAAAGCCCACGGGGTTCGTCTTTCGCTGTCACCCACACAGGATGGAGTTACCGCACGATCACCTCAACCCGCCGGTTCTTCGGTTCCGCCACGTTGTCGGGCGTCCGCACCAGGGGCAGGCTCTCGCCGAAGCCGCGGGTGGAGATGGCATCCGCCGCGAATCCCTGGCCCACCAGCAGCCCCTTGATCGCCTCGGCCCGGCGGGCGGACAGGCGGGCGTTGGCGCCGGCCGGTCCCACCCGGTCGGTGTGGCCCAGAACCTCGATCTCGTGGACCGGGCGGCGGGAGGCGTCGTCGGCAATGGCCGGCAGCAGGGCTTCGGACTCCGGCGTCAGCTCCGTGCCGCCGCTGGTGAAGTAAAGCTGGAACCGCTCCGGCGGGATGGGCTGGGCGTCCAGGGCCTTGCTCCAGATTTCGCGCACATCCTGGTCGCTGAGCGCGAACGGTTCGTCGGGAGCCGCGCCCTGTTCGGCCACCGCCGTCGCCTGATTGGCGGTCTCCAGGGAAACCGGCCCCGTGCCGGTGGCGCCCCGGGGGGTGATGACCACCCGGCCCACGCCGCCGTCCAGATCCTCCAGCAGGGCGACCACGTCGGAGCCCAGGCGGCTTTTGACCGCTTCGACCGCGTCCAGAAAACCCGCGCGGCAGGCGGCGACTTCGTCGGCCTGGGTGGGGATGTCCTCTTCTTGCTCCTGCATCCAGCAATCGAACTGGATCTGCGCCCGTGCCGCATGGTCGGGCGCCAGGGCCCGGGCACCGCGCGCATGCAGCTCCATCAGCGTTGCCCGCGATGCCTCAAGCTCGGCGATGGTGGCTTCGGGCAGGGAGCGGTTTTTCACCTGGTCCGGCTCCGGGCGTTCGGCGGCTGCGGCGGAGCGGGTCAGGGCGACGAAGCCCCTGGCGTCCGACCAGTCCAGTTCCGCCAGTTCGGCCGCGGCGAGGTCGGCATAGCCCGCCTGCAAGGCCCGGTCGAAGGCGCCGCCGGCATTGGGCAGACCGCGTGCGGCCTCCACATCCCAGGGCGAATGGCCGTCGGGGCCGGCGCAGGCGGACAGCAGCAGCGCCAGACCGGCGGCGAGGACGGGCAGGGCGGTCCGTGAGAAACGGCGGTGGCGGTTCATTGCTCACCCTCCACGCGGACGACGAACCGGGTGCCCCGGATGCCGATGGTCGCCGAGGGGGTGGCGATGGCGGCGTGGTCCGGCGCGTTGTGGACGATGTCGCCGGAGATCAGCGCCAGGGTGCCGTTCCGCAGCGACGCCAGGAAGGCCATGTTGGAATCGGCCGGATCGTAGACGTATTTGTCGATCAGCAGGTCTGCATCCGGCCCCAGGGACAGGGTGGCGTTATCGATGAAGGTCACCCCCAGGCTGGACTCGGCCCCGGTCTTCAAGGTGTCGTTGGCATAGACGGACACCCCCGGTGCCGCCGCCACCTGATCCCCGCTGCGCTGGATGGAGGCGGTGCCGGTCAGGGTCTTGATCTGGCCCACCGGATCGGCCGCCAGGGCCTCGGGTGTAATACTCAGTCCCAGAAGGACCGCCCCAATGGCGGCCCATCGGGTGCTGCCTGCTGCCTGGACAGAAATCATCCGCTCGCTCTCCCCCGTCGTCTTTGTGGTTTCGTTGATCTGCGGTATGGCAATAGGGAAGACTGTACAGGAGAAGGACCGGCTTCGGGGCCGGAAATTGAAGGATACATGGGATCTTACACCCATAGCTCGGTCCACTGCCGTCCATCGAGCGTGGGGAGTGTAACCAGACGGCCGTCTACCACGGCCTGTTTGTAGAAAAAGGGGGCGCCGGCGGCCTTGGCTTCCTCGCGCAGGGTCCTTACCCAGGCTTCGGACATGGGCCGGCGGTTGGGACCGGATTCCGCGCCGGTCAGGATGAAGTCCAGTCGCCGCCCCGTTTCCGGAAAGCCCGATCGGATCGACAGGGGGCCGAGCAGCGGCTCGCAGCTCAGGCCCAGGCGGGCAGCGGGCACCGCCAGCAGCGCCGGGATCATCCACTCGTCCGACGGTGCGCAGGTGGACGCCGCCACCCAGTAGTTGGGCATGGGCCAGGCACCGGCCAGGGCTGCCAGGGGCGCGGACAGGGCCGGATCGGCCAGGCGGTCGCGCAGCACGTCCGGCCGCTTGGTAAACATCACGAAGGTATGCAGCGGCCGCCGCGCCACCACCGACAGCACCGCGCGCAGGTCGTCGGGGGCCAGGGCGGGGTGGCCCAGGTCGGTCAGGGAGCCGAGGAAGACGAACCGGCGCTTCTTCCAGCCCAGGGCCTTGCGGATCTCGTGGGGGCGAACCCGCAGGGTGCCGTTGAAGCGGGGGATGCCCTCACCGTCCAGCTCGGCCAGTCCGGCATAGGGGCCGTTGCCCCGCGCCCCGAAGCGATAGGCGATGCGCGCGGCGTAGCAGTGCTTGCAGCCGTCCGTGGCCCGGCTGCAGCCCATGACCGGATTCCAGGTGGCCGGAATCGCCGCTGTGGGGCGGGCGCCCTCCACACACCATTCAATGGCCGTCCAGTCCGCCATGGCCTTTGCGTCGTCTCCCTTGCGCCGGTGTCAGAGGCGGTGAAGACGGTATGGTAGATCGGGTGCCTTCCGGCGGATAGGGGCCTCTGGTAGGGTGCGGCCGGTCAATGGGAAACCGAAAAGCGATGGAGCGGATGATGACGGGGCGGATGAGGCTTGGCGTGGTGGCCGGGGTGCTGATGATGATGGCAGGCATGGCCGGCGCGGCGCAGGCAGAGGAGATCGGCTGCGTCTCCACGGTCTTCAAGATGCTGGGGCCGGATCACAAGATCTGTATCGAGGCCTTCGATGATCCCAAGGTGAAAGGCGTCACCTGCCACCTGACCCGGCCGAAGACCGGCGGGCTGAAGGGGATGGTCGGGCTGGCCGAAGACCCGTCCGACAGCTCCATCGCCTGCCGCCAGGTCGGCCCCATCGAGATCGTCGAGGATTTCGAGCCGGGCGAAACCGTCTTCTCCGAACGCCGGTCCATCCTGTTCAAGCGGATGCGGGTCAACCGCTTTCTCGACGAAAAGCGCAACGTGCTGATCTATCTCGTGATCAGCGACAAGCTGATTGAAGGATCGCCCAAGCATTCGGTCAGTTCCGTGCCGATCATGCCCTGGAACGGGGAATAGAGTGGGCCATTCCTCTATTCCGCGTGCTGCGGCGCAGCAATAGCGAAAGGTTATAAACCGCGCGCATATTGGTATTTGCGGTATTTCCTCCTGAAAGGCACTGTATGCCCCCCCTCCGGCCCGCCGCCCGTCGCGGCGAGGCCCGGGGGGATCGCGCATCAGTCACCCTGGCGCCCATCGGGGCGCCGGAAAGGCGGGCCAACCGCCAATGGAGGAAGCAAGGAATGATCAAGGGACTTTCGCGGGCGGCTGCCGCCTTGTTGATGATGACCGGCGTTGCGGCGGCGGACGGCTATCCGGAACGGGAATTGCTGGGGGTGGTCATGTGGGGTGCCGGCGGGGCCACCGATACGGTCGCCCGCGCCGTCAACCCCGCCGCCGAAGAGGCCATCGGCAAGCCCATCGTCGTGCTGAACAAGTCGGGCGGGGCCGGAGCGATTTCCACGGCCTATGTGAATGCGGCGCCGTCGGACGGCTATACGATCCTGTATGGCGCGGAAAACCCCCAGCTGCATCCGGTCATGGGCCTATCCAAGCTGGACTATGCGTCCTTCTATCCGATCAACATCCTGGGGCGCGGCGTTGCGGTGGTCACCGTGCCGGCGGACTCCAAGTACCAGACCATGCAGGACCTGATGGCCGACATCCAGGCCAACCCGGGGGCGATCAAGATGGGCTCCACCGGGCCGGGCGGGCTGCCCAGCACCATCGGTGCGCTGATCAAGAATTCTGCGGATTTTGACGTGATCGCCATTCCCTTCGACGGCGAAGGCCCGGGCCTGACCGCGATGATGGGCAACGAGGTGGACTTCATGCCCGCCGGCATCTCGGCGGCGGCGGAACATGTGAAGTCGGGGGCCATCCGCGCCCTGGCCGTCGTCAATACCGAACCGGTGGATGCCATGCCCGACGTCCCGGCGATCACCGATGCCCTGCCGGAGATGGCCAAGTTCCTGCCCTGGGGTCCGTTCTACGGCGTCTTCGTCAAGAAGGACACGCCCGACGAGGTCAAGGCCGTGCTCGACGAGGCCTTCCACAAGGCTGCCAAAAGCGAGAACTTCCTGACCCTGATGAAGAACAAGGGCAATGTGGTCATGGATATCTCCGGTGCCGAAGCCGAGGCCTTCCTGACCAAGTGGCAGCAGGTCACGGCCTGGGTGCTGCAGGATACGGGCGCGGCCAAGGTCAGCCCGGAAGAGCTGGGTATTCCTCGTCCGTAAGCAGATATCAGCCCGACCATGGTCCCCCCGTCCCCGGTGCCGGTGATGCGCCGGGGGCGGGGGGGATACAACGGACCGGTATCCTTGAACGCCGGCCGAAAAAGGAATCATTCCGGGATCTGGAGTACGCTCATGCAGACGGACCGCACGCGCCGGCCGGGCGAGGTCGTCTTCACCCTCTTCCTGGTCGCCCTGGGCGGGGCGGCTTTGTGGGAGGCCGTGGGGATATCCGGTTTCTCCGGCATGGCGACGCCGGGGGTCTTTCCCATGCTGGCCGCCGGCGCCATGGTTCTGTCGGCCCTGGTCATCCTGCGCGCCACCCTGCGCCGCCCCAGGCCCGACGATGTGGACGACAGGGGGGCGGGCGCCTTCTTCCGCGACGTGCTGCCGATGCGCCAGCGGGTGCTGTTCGGGATAATCCTGGCCTATATGCTGGCCTTGCCGTGGGCGGGGTTTGTCGTCGCGTCCTGCCTTTTTCTGTTCGTCGCCATTCAGTATCTGTGGCGCAAGCCGGTGTGGGTTTCGCTGGTGCTGACCGGCGCCATGGTGGCGGTGATCCATCTGCTGTTCCGGGTGGTGTTCCAGGTGGTTCTGCCCCAGGGCAGCCTGCTGCGGGGGCTGTTCTGAGATGATGGAGGCTCTCGGCTTTCTGACGACCACCTGGTTCGATCCCTGGCTGCTGTTCCTGACGGCGGCGGGCACCTTCGCCGGGGTCTATATCGGGGCCATTCCCGGGCTGTCGGTGACCATGGCGGCGTCCATTCTCATCTCGTTCACCTTCAAGTGGGACGTCAACGACGCCCTGGCGGTGATCTGCGGGGTGTACATGGGCGGAGTCTATGGCGGCTCGCGCACGGCGATCCTGCTGAATATCCCCGGGGCGCCCAGCGCCATCGCCACCGCGCTGGAAGGCTATCCCATGGCCAAGCGCGGGGCGGCGGGCGAGGCCATCGGCCTGACCACCGTGATGTCCGTGCTGGGCGGCTTCGTCGGCATCATCGCCCTGGCCCTGTTCGCCCCGGCGATCTCCAGTTTTGCCCTGATGTTCAACTCGCGGGACTATCTGCTGCTGGGGCTGATCGGCATCCTGCTGGTCGGCACCCTGTCCGGCGAGAGCTTCGCCAAGGGGGTCTTTTCCGGTGCGCTGGGGGTGCTGATCGGCATGGTCGGGCTGGACCCGATGACGGCGGAGGGGCGGTTCACCTTCGGCTCCGTCTCGCTGATGGGCGGCATCCCCTATGTGGCGGCGATGATCGGCTTCTTCGGCGTGGCAGAGGCCTTCGTTCAGCTGCACGCCTTGCATTTACCGGCGATCAAGCAGCGCATCGACCGGATCATTCCCCGTCTGCGGGACGTGAAACGCCACTTCTCGCTGGCCATGCGGTCTTCGGCCATCGGTACCATCATCGGGGCACTGCCGGGGGCGGGCGGGGATATCGCCGCCCTGCTGGCCTATGACCACGCCAAGCGCAGCACCAAAAAGCCCGAGGTGCCCTTCGGCCAGGGGGCGAAGGAAGGGCTGGTGGCGCCGGAAGCGGCGAACAATGCGGCGGTGGGCGGCGCCTTCGTGCCCATGCTGACCCTGGGCATTCCGGGGGATGCGGTGACGGCGGTGATCATTGGCGCCCTGTTCATCCACGGCCTGAAGCCCGGCCCGCTGCTGCTGACGGAAACCCCCCATCTGTTCTGGTTTACCGTCGGCAATCTGGCGCTGGCCAACGTGTTCCTGCTGATTTTCGGCCTGACCGGCATCCGCATCTTCACCAAGATCATCGAATGCCCCAAGGCGGTGCTGATCCCCCTGATCATCGTGCTGTCGGCGGTGGGAACCTATGCCATTCAGAACAATCCGGTGGATATCTACTGGATGCTGCTGTTCGGCGTGTTCGGCTACTTCCTGAAGATCTATGGTTTCGAAGTGGGGCCGGTCATCCTGGGGGTGATCCTCGGCCCGATGATGGATTCCAACTATCGCCGGGCGATGATGGGCGCAAGGGGGGATATCGGGACCTTCCTGTGGGAGTTCGTTTCCCATCCCATCTCTCTGGTGTTGAGCATGGCCTTCGTGCTGCTGCTGGTATCCCAGACCCCCGCGTGGGGATGGGCGCTGCGAAGGATGAAGAGGAACCGGGCATGAAGACCAGTATCGCGACCGTCTCCATCAGTGGCGATCTTGCCGAGAAGCTGGCGGCCATCGCCGCCGCCGGGTTCGACGGGGTGGAGATCTTCGAGGCCGATTTCCTGACCTACGACGCCACGCCCAAGGAGGTGGCGGCCATGGCCCGGGATCAGGGGCTGGAGATCTTCCTGTTCCAGCCCTTTCGCGATTTCGAAGGCATGCCGGACCCCCAGCGCCAGCGCGCCTTCGACCGGGCGGAACGCAAGTTCGACGTGATGCAGGACCTGGGCACGGACCTGATGCTGGTCTGCTCCAACACCTCGCCCCTGGCGCTGGGCGGGATCGACCGTGCCGCCGAGGACTTCCACGCCCTCGGCGAGCGGGCCGCCAGACGCGGGCTGCGGCTGGGGTATGAGGCCCTGGGATGGGGCCGCCACGTGGCCGACCATCGCGACGCCTGGGACGTGGTGCGCCGGACCGATCACCCCAACGTCGGCCTGATCCTCGACAGCTTCCACACCCTGGCCAAGGGCGCGCCGGTAGAAACCATCCGTGGCATTCCGGGCGACCGCATTTTCCTGGTGCAGCTGGCCGACGCCCCGAACATGCCCATGGACCTGCATCACTGGAGCCGTCATTACCGCAACATGCCCGGCGAAGGGGACCTGCCGGTCACGGACTTCCTGGCCGCCGCGCTGGCCACCGGCTATGACGGGGTGCTGTCGCTGGAGATCTTCAACGACCAGTTCCGCGCCGGATCGCCCAAATCCATCGCTGTCGACGGCCAGCGTTCGCTGGTCAACGTGCTTGATCAGGTGCGGCGGCGGGAACCGGCCGGGGCCGCGCCGATGCTGCCCGATCCGGTGGCGGTCGAGGGCATCGCCTTCATCGAATTCGCCGCCGGCAAGGGCGAGGCGGAGCAGCTGGGCCGCCTTCTCTCCACCTTCGGCTTCGCCCCCGCCGCCCGCCACATCAGCAAGGAAGTGACGGTCTGGCGACAGGGAGCGATCAATGTGGTGATCAATACCCAGCAGGAAGGCTTTGCCTACGCCGCCTATCTGGCGCATGGGGCTTCGGTTTGCGCCATCGGCCTGCATGTGCCCGATGCCGGGGCCGCCATGGCGCGGGCCAAGTCCCTGGGGGCGGAACCGTTCGCGCAGCCGGTGGGGCCGGGCGAGCTGGCCATTCCCGCCATTCGCGGCGTCGGTGGCGGACTGATCTATTTCCTGGACGGCAAAGGCGACATGGCCCGGGTCTGGGACATCGAGTTCACCCCCGTGGCCGGGATGGAAGAGGCGGCCCCGCTGGTGGACTGCGGGCTGAAGACCGTCGATCACATCGCCCATACGGTCAACCACAAGGAAATGCTGACCTGGCTGTTGTTCCATACGGCCATCTTCCAGGCCCGCAAGACGCCGCTGACCTATGTCACCGACCCTTCCGGTCTGGTGCTCAGCCAGGTGATCGAGAACGATGCCGGGACCCTGCGCGTGACCCTGAACGGGGCGGAGAACCACCGGACCCTGGCCGGTCATTTCATCGCCGACAGCTTCGGGTCGGGCGTCCAGCATCTGGCCTTCAGCACCAGCGATATTTTCGCCACCGCCGATGCCCTGGTCCGTGCCGGATTCACCCCGCTGTCCATCAGCCCCAACTACTACGACGATCTTGATGCCCGCCTGGGGCTTGATGACGCGTTGCTGGAGCGCCTGCGCCGCTCCAACGTTCTGTATGACCGGGATGGGGAAGGGGAGTATTTCCAGCTCTACGGCCCCACCTTCGGCGAAGGGAAGTTCTTCGAAATCGTCGAACGGCGGGGCGGCTACACGGGCTACGGGGCGGCCAACGCGCCGTTCCGCATCGCCGCACAGAAAAAGCAATTGCGGCCGCCGGGCATGCCCCGCCTCTGATCGCGGCGGCGCCAGATCAGGGTTGCGAGCCGCCCGGGGATTGGGCCGGGGCCTGTTCGGGCGGCGGGATCTCGTTGCCCATGGCGTCGATGGTGGGGTCGGCAGAGATGATGGAAATCTCCACCCGGCGGTTTTCCGACCGCCCTTCCGGGGAGTCGTTGGCCGCAATGGGGCGGCTGTCGCCATAGCCCTGGATGGTGATCCGGCGCGCGTCGATATTGTGTTCCAGGATTCGGTGCACCACGCTGGTGGCGCGGGCCGCTGACAGGTCCCAGTTGGACTGGAACTGGCCGCCGCCCGACAGGGGCACATTATCCGTATGGCCGGACACGAAGATCTCGCCATTGGTGCTGGTCAGCGCCGGCATCAGGCGGTCGATGATCTGTTCGAACCGGAACGTCAGCGCCCCCGACCCCGACGGGAAGGAGATGTCGCTGGGGAAGCGGATCACAACCTCGTCCCCCTGGCGTTCCACCTGGATGCCGCTGTCCTTGATCTCGGTCGCCAGTTCGGTGGTCAGCTTGTCGTACAGCTCGCGGGTCTTGCGCTGCTTGATGACCTCTTGCTGCTGTTCCAGCTCTTCCTGGGACAGGGTGGGCATCTTGCCGCCGGCTTCCACGGTTTCCGCGGTCTCTTCCACCTGCGCTTCGCTTTCCGGGCGCAATTCGCGGAAGTCGGGCATGGACTGGTGGGTGGGGTCCTTGTTGGCCGATTGCTTGCGCCCCAGAACGCCGTCCATTTCGATCATGCCGGACATCTTGTCTTCTTTGGCAATGCCGAAGGCTTCCGACAGCGCACCGGCCAGCTGGCGGTATTTCACGATGTCCAGCTCGGCAAACGACAGCAGCAGGATGAAAAAGGTCAGCAGCAGACTCATCAGGTCCGCGAAGGTCGTCATCCACATGGGGGCGCCCGCTGGAGCCTTTACCGCCATTGCCGTCGATATCCTCGTCCAAATGTCGTTATGTTTCGGAAAAAAGGGAAAGAAGCGCCCTTAGCGCTTGCCCTTGCCCTTCTTGGCCTTGCCGCCACCGCCACCGCCGCCGCCGGCGCCGCCGGAGGGCAGGTAGATCTGCAGCATTTCCGCCAGCACCATGGGGTTCTGGTTGGCGTGGATCTGCAGCACGCTTTCCATGATCAGGTCCAGGTTGACCCGATCCTGTTCCGTTTTCTCGGCCAGCTTTTCGGCGATGGGCAGGGCGACGAGGTTGGCAATCAGCGCGCCATAGAAGGTGGTCAGCATGGCCACCGCCATGGCGGGCCCGATGGTGTTCACGTCGCTCATGTTCGACAGCATCTGCACCAGACCCACGAGGGTGCCCAGCATGCCGAACGCCGGGGCCGAATCGCCGATCCCGCGGAACATCTTCTCCCCCTTCTCCTGGCGGAGAATGGTGAGGTTGACCTCTTTCATCAGGGTTTCGCGAATGACCTCGGAGCCATGGCCATCGGCGCACAGTCCGATGCCCCGCTGGAAGATGTCGTTGTCGACCTTGTAGCTTTCCAGGGCGCGCAGGCCGTTCTTGCGCACCGCCGTGGCCATTTCGATGGCCGTGTTGACCAGGTATTCCGGGTCGCTTTTGGTGGATTTGAAGGCAATCCGGATGCCGGTCTTCAGGGCCACCATCACGTCGGACAGCGACCACTTGATCAGTGTCACCGCCATCGTGCCCCCGACCACGATCAGAAGCGACGGCACGTTGACGAAAATGCCGAAGCCCGATCCCAGCATGATGGCGATAAGGATCACCGTCGTGCCGGCGATGATGCCGATGATCGTTCCGATATCCATGGACGTTCCGCTAGCCTTCACTCATCCCTGGACGGTCGACCGTACCACCGCACCAAGATTTCCCCAAAGCCCCAGGTTTTTCTATGCGTCTCACGCCGATCAATCAAGAGTGCAAAAAAAGGCGAATAACTGTAAATGTTTGTAAACCCGCCTCTTTCGGGTGGCCATATGCGACTCTGTTACGGCAGAAGGTATACCTATCGTCGGATCATTACAAGAGTAGTCACGACAAATTGAATTACACATCCAGGCAGAACAATTTCCTGGCCTTGTTCAGGGTCTTTTTTTCCCTGGCGCGGTCGTTGGCATCCAGGGCCTGGACCAGCATCTCTCCGACCTTGTCTCCCTCGACCAGCAGGGCCGCGAAGCGGGACACAGCGGCTTCGCGGCCTTCGGGAACCTGAAGGGTGATGCTCGACAGCTTCTGTTTGACCTCTTCGGGGGGACGAAAGGAGTCTTCGGGGGCGGTTCCGTTCAGGAACGGAATGTATTCCATATCGCGGGTCAGGATGTGCTGGGCAATCCATTGCGTCAGGAAGCCCGAGACCTTTTTCAGGTCGATGCCTTCGGGGTTTTCCCGGTGAATGGTGCACAGACCGACCACCAGGGCGCGGAAGTCATCGTGGATCTTCTTGTGTTCATCGTATTTCGGATAGTGGGCGCGGCGCATGAAGCGCTCTTCGCGTTCGAAATGGTCTGCGGTATAGAGGGACAGGGCCTGAATCGCGCCGGCGACGTCCTGGTTCGAGGACTTGCGGCCAGCCAGTTCGTCGATCACCGCCAGCAGATCGAACAGGCCACGGTGATCTTCGTCGATGACCCTGACACCGGTTGCGTAGCGCTTCGTCCAAACGGCAGCAATGCCCATGGTCGGTCCCTCCAACAAGCGATCTGCGGGAAACAGGGGGGGCGTGTGTCGGCCAACAAATCGCTTCAATATTTTGGAATTAGATCCAAGACCCCTGATGAAATGAGAACTGCCTCTTACCCGGCTTGACCTAATCCGGCCGAGAGCATACCAGTCCGCCACAACCGGAGCCAGTATTCAGAAGGCGATCTTCAAAGTGCAAAGTTATGGGAGGGGACCACGTCGCCAGCCGTTTGATTGATGCGATCCCCGAATAATTTGTCCGGAGTCGCTCCGGCGCCCGATCCTGGCCGACTGCGGGGACGTTGCGGCATCCGATTCCAAAGAGGCATGGAGTATGTTCTCTTTGGTTGCGTGACTGCGCAAATGCCCCGTATGACCGATAAAAAAAGTGTCATCCGCGATTCAGGATAGGGTCGACGATGGTCCAGGCGCCGTTAAACAGAACGAAGGCCGCGATGGCGGACACGATGATTCCGGAAACGAAGAAGAACAGTTTGATGTTCCGTATCATCTCCTTGCGTCGTTTCCGACGGCGTTCTTCTTCCAGCTTTTTGCGCTGAATACGGTAGCGAGCGAACTGCTCCCGCCGTTTGACCAGTTCGTCGCTGTCGACCTCTTTCTCTTTCGGCTTGGCCGGTGTTGCCGGTTTGGCCGATCGACCCGATCTGGCTGTTCTTGCTGCTCTTGCCGCCATCGTCAACTCCGTGCCCGGCCTATCCATCGTCGTCCCGTCGGAACGCCGCATGCACGACGTCGCCTGAGGCATTGAAAACGAGTCCGCGCGTGACCGTCGCGGAAGGTAAGCGCCCCATCGAGTGTATACCCAATGGGCAGGGAGCGATCACACTATTTCGGCGATCTCCCGGCGCGCCGAGGATGTATCAGTTCTAGGCTATTTTTCAACCCGTTAATGAAAGCGACTCATTGGTTGACATGCGTTGTCTGGAACCAACCTACAGCAAAAGGGTCAGGGGAGCCACACACGAAACACGCAAAATCGCGGAAAAAAGGTTGCTCAGACGCTGGCGTCGGTGACGGCCTGGGCCTGAGGCGCCGGGATGGGGGAGGGGTCTCCCTGAGAAACAGGCTTAGTCTTTTCGGATGTAGACCCGTTTGTCGGCGGGGCGGCTTCCCCTTGCTTCGATTCGCGGACGCGGCGCGCGATGTCGCGCCGGGTGGCGGTTTCCTGCTCCAGTTCGGCGATTCGGCCTTCCAGTTCGGCGATCCGGCCCGTCAGAACCTGGGTCTGCGCCGCATGGGCGGTCTGGACCTCGGCGACCATTTCTTTCAGCCCCTCTCGCAGTTCGCCGAACCGGGTCTCGTTCATGGATTCCAGGGCGTCTTTGATCCGGCCCGTTTCCTCGACCATGTCCCGCTTCAGCCACTTGCCACGCTTTTCGACGTCGTCCTGGATCGCCTTGAGCGCAGTTTCCATATCGTTTCGCAGCTCGACCTTGATCTGGTAGGCGTTCTTGACCAAAGAGGACATGTAGTTGACAAGCGCGCCCATCAGCACGATCACCAGGGCGATTGCCACGGTGATGCCGATAAGGGTCACTAGTTGCATGGGCCGATCCCAACGTGGCCAAAGGGGAGGAGGAGCTTCCCCGTCCAAGTGTGTACATTATCCTGAACGGAGACGATCCAAGGTTACGCCGCTCCTCGGGCTGAGCGCAAGGCCGGTAATAAGGCAAATCTGAAATATACGGGGTAACTTTGCATTCCTTAAATGGCCGCAGTGAATATTGCGTGCATCGGTGTCCTTTGTGTGACCGGAAAGCGGTGAACCATGAATGATTTGACCATAGATGAATTGGGGCAGTGGATTCGCGAACGTGGGATCACGGAAGTGGAATGCTTGGTTCCCGACATGTCGGGTATCGCCAGGGGCAAGATCCTGCCGGCCCACAAGTTCGTATCGGGGCTGCGGGACCGGGGCCTGCGGCTGCCGGAATCCGTCTTCGTACAGACGGTGACCGGCGAGTATCCGGAAGACGACCCCATCGATATCGCCGACAACGATATGTATCTGCGTCCCGACCCGGCAACGGCACGGATCGTCCCCTGGTACCAGGAACCCACGGGGCAGGTCATCAACGACTGCTACTATCGCGACGGAACGCTGGTCGAAGCCGCCCCGCGACAGGTCTTGAAGAGAGTTCTAGAACGCTATTCGCAGCGGAACTGGAAGCCGATTGTGGCGCCGGAACTGGAATTCTATCTGGTGCGTCAGAACGACGATCCCGACTATCCGCTGGAGCCCCCCATCGGACGCTCCGGGCGGGCGGAGATCGGGCGGCAGGCTTATGGCATCGATGCGGTCAACGAATTCGATCCCCTGTTCGAGGAGATCTATGACCACGCCGAGGCCCAGGGCCTGGATGTGGACACGCTGCACCACGAAAGCGGTTCGGCGCAGATGGAGATCAACTTCAATCACGGCGACCCGCTGGATCTGGCCGACCAGGTGTTCCTGTTCAAGCGGACCGTGCGTCAGGCCGCCGTGCGCCATGGCGTCTACGCCACTTTCATGGCCAAGCCGCTGGAAGGGCAGCCGGGCAGCGCCATGCACCTGCACCAGTCGGTGGTCGACGCCGAGACCGGCCGCAATATTTTCGCCGAGACAGACGGGGGCGACACGGACCTGTTCCGCTGGCATATCGGTGGATTGCAGAAGCATCTGCCCCAGGTAATGCTGATGCTGGCGCCCAATGTGAACAGCTATCGGCGGCTGGTGCCCGACCAGGATGCGCCGATCAACATGCACTGGGGGCATGACAACCGCACCGTATCCCTGCGGGTGCCCCATTCGGACCCCAGCGGCCGGCGGGTGGAAAACCGGCTGTCAGGCGCGGACGCCAACCCCTATCTGGCCTTTGCCGCCTCGCTGGCCTGCGGCTGGCTGGGCATGACCGAGCACCAGGAGCCAACCGCCCCGATAACCGGCAGTGCCTATACCCGAGCCCACAACCTGCCCCGCCACCTGCCGGATGCCCTGGATCGCTTCGGCCGCGCGAGGCTGATCCACGAGGTCATCGGCGCGGACTTCGTCCGGGTTTTTACCTCGGTCAAATGGGCGGAGTGGGACGCCTATCAGCACGTGATTTCCAGCTGGGAACGGGAATACCTGCTGCTCAACGTATGATGTTCGGCGTATAAGGGCTCTTCGCGCCTCACGCGGAATGCGGCCGGGGGCGGAGCTGTGCGAGCGATGAAGAGGGGATGGATATGACATCGGAAGGCGGACGGCGGCTGGCAGTGGGGTTCTCCTGCGTCGGGCATGCCTTTTCCCATGTGTTCGAACCCACCTTCTATGTGGTCGCTCTGGCTCTGCCGCTGGCCTTCGACGTGCCCTATGAACAGGCACTGGCACTGATCTTCGCCGGCAAGCTGATGTTCGGTCTGGCCGCTCCGGCTGCGGGGTGGCTGGCGGACCGGTGGTCGGTGCCGGGCATGCTGGCCATCTTCTTCCTGGGAACGGGCGCGGCCAGCATCTGGGCCGGCCTGGCCGGCAGCCCGCTGGAGATGGGCATCGCCCTGACCGTGCTCGGCCTGTTCGGGTCCATCTACCATCCCGTGGGGATCGGCTGGCTGGCGCGCACGGCGGTCAACCGGGGCAAGGCTTTCGGCCTTAACGGAGCCTTCGGCGGTTTCGGGCCGGCCCTGGGGGCCGTCGGTGCGGGAGCGGTGATCGATGCCTTCGGCTGGCGGGCGGCGATGATGCTGCCCGGCATCCTGTGCATGGCGACCGGCCTGCTGTTCCTGGCTGCCCTGGCCCGGGGCTGGATCGAAGACGGCGAGGCAGTCGACCGCAAGGACGACCCGGTTCCCTCGCGCGCCGATACGGTCCGGGTCTTCATGGTGATCGTCGGCGTCATGCTGTGTGGCGGCTTGATCTATCAGGCAACCCAGGCGTCCATGCCCAAGCTGTTCGAGGAGCGGCTGGGCGGTTTGTTCGGGGCGGGTACCACGGGGATCGGGACGGCCATCGCCATCATTTACGCGGTCGCCGGCGCATTGCAGGTGGGGGCGGGCATCCTGACGGACCGCTTTCCGCTGAAATGGGTCTATGTGGGGATGTACGTGATCCAGGTTCCGGCCCTGTGCCTGGTTTCCGCCGCGGCCGGACTGCCGCTTGCGCTGGCCATGCTGCTGTCGGTGATGGGCAATATCGGCGCCCTGCCGGCGGAAAACACCCTGATGGCCCGGTATACACCGGCTGCCTGGCGGTCCACGGCCTATGGGCTGAAGTTCATTCTGGCGTTCGGCGTGAGCGGCCTGGGCGTGCCGCTGGTGTCGATCATGCACGGCAGCGCTGGCGGACTGGGAACCCTGTATCTGCTGCTTGCGGGGCTGGCTGCCATGGTGTGCATCGCCCTGCTGTTCCTGCCCGGAGAACGCCGCGCCGAGCCGAGCGGCCCGGGCGCGGCGGCCCCTGTCGTCGTCGGCCCTGCCGTCGACCCTGCCACCGGGCGGGCGCCCCAGCCGGCGGAATAGGGCGCTACGGGATGCGGTTAGCTTCGAGGCTGCTGAATCAGGCCGAAACGGGCGAGAAGCGCGGCGGAGCGGTCCGTGTCCCGCTTCTTTTCCATCTCCTGGAAATCCTCTTCGGACAGGGCGTCGATGCTCAGGCCGTCGCCTTCGGGCGGAAGGGCCATGGTGGTGGTCTCCAGCAGGAAAGCCACCTCGGCGTAATCCAGCAGGCGGGCAAGGTCGCGGGCTTCGGAGATGAGAGTGGCCAGACGGTCACGGGCTGCGTCTTCGGGCAGCACGGCAAGGGAGGCTGCGAAAGGCGGCGTGGTCTCTTGGGACATGGCGGAGCACCGTGGACTGTTGCAGACGGATGGCGCCGGGATCGGCGCCCCGGAGAAGGCGGGGCGGACGGCCGTCGGATCCTCCTGTCCGAATGCCTGTCCATTAGGGCAGCTATTTGAACGAGTATAGGGTGAAAAGATGAGGGTCTCCAGTGCAACCGAAAAGGTCAATGGGCATGGCGATCTTCCTTTTGCGCGCAAATCAGCAAAGCGATTTCGATTCGACTGAAATAAGACAACTAAAACAAATAATTAACTACCGGGAATTGACAGCCTGCGGATTCAGCGCGGCTGGATGACAATGCCCTTCTTCCGGAGCGGGCAACGGGCCTATGGCTTCGATGAGCTATAGGAGACTTGGCGGGATACGTGCCGGCTGCTTAAGAGGCAATCCCCAGGCGAAGCCCTTCGCTGGAAAATTGCCGAATCGCGGATAAAACCAACTCAGGTAGGATAGTGTGCCGATTCCCCCGGCCGGACGGAAGAGGCAAAAGGGTCATTGGTCTTTCTTGCGGAACGGGTGGGTGGCCACCCTTCCGGTCCTGCTTCAGGATATCGGCGAAGGCGACTGGGGAGATCCCATGAACAAGGTGCTGGAGGACGTTCTCGGATCCATCTCGGGCTGCGAGGCGGTGAGCGAGCTGGAAGGGCTGCTGCCCCGGCTGGCGGAGCATGCCGGTTTCCTGGCTGTAACCTACGCCGAGATCACCCGGCTGCCGCTGGGCGATGAACAGATCCCCTACTTCTCCAGCACCGCCGATCCGTCGTTCGTGCGCTGCTATATCGAACAAAGGTTTGCCGGGATTGATCCGGTGCTGCGTCAGGCCGCGGCGACCACCGTGCCCTTTCGCTGGACCGACTGCCCCGCCTACCAGCGGGGGCTGGAGCGGCGCAAAGGCGTGAAGCCACAGGTGTCCCGCTTGGCCACGGTGGCCAAGGATTTCGGCTTCGACGACGGCTATGTCATCCCCTCTCATGCCATGCTGGGGTCGGGCATGGTGGATTCCGCCCTGTTCAGCTTCATCGGAGAAGGTCCGCCGAGCGGAGCGCCGGAGCGGCA
Source organism: Rhodospirillaceae bacterium Z3-40 (assembly GCA_046233135.1). Classification (GTDB taxonomy): domain Bacteria; phylum Pseudomonadota; class Alphaproteobacteria; order Rhodospirillales; family Rhodospirillaceae; genus JBJXHN01. The sequence goes on from JBJXHN010000001.1 coordinate 183,703, forward strand.
TTGGCTGCGGCTCATCGCCTTGTCCTATCACGAACGGATGTTGCATTTGCGCGGCGCCGGCGGGACGAGAGAAGACGGACGCGGCAGGCCCGTTCTGACAGACCGGGAAAGCGAAGTGCTGGTTTGGGCCTGCCGGGGCAAGACCAGTCAGGAAACCGCCGACATTCTCAACATCTCGGAAAGGACGGTGAAGTTCCACGTTCAGCAAGCTATGAGTAAACTGGGAGTCTACAATAAAGTGCATGCTGTTGCGCTTGCTATCAGGCGGGGGTTAATCTGTCCATAGCATACCGCAGAAAAGTTGGTGAAGGGATGTGCGGGAAAGCGTTGGGTATTTCGTGTTTTGCGAATTAATTTTCATTTTTTGGCGTGATTCGCTTCTTGTTTGCATCCAAAGGAAATTTGTGTGGCGACCAATACATATTCCTCACTTAAATTCCTATGTCATACCCTGTAAAATTTGATAATCGCAGGGTCGGGTAGTTGGTGCGGCGGCTGCCCCGATTATCTGGTGCTGATTAACTTGGAGGTCGTCAAAAAATGGAAACCCTGGAGAGATCACCGGACCTCATCGATGTGGAGGTCGGGCGGCGGCTCCGGCGGCGGCGGGAAGTGCTTGGCATGTCCCAGATGCGTCTGGCCGAGGCTATTGGTGTCACGTTTCAGCAGGTGCAGAAATACGAACGGGGGAAGAACCGTGTCTCCGCCAGCCGCCTGTGGCAGGTGGGCAAGGCGTTGGGCGTGACCATCGACTACTTCTTCGAAGACATCGACGAAGTCGCCCGTCTCCGGGTCGATCGTCCGCAGCTTGCTCCTCTGGTGGCTCTGGCCGACGATCCTTTCGAACGGCCGAAGGAACGGGCGGAAACCCTGGTGCTGGTGCGCCTGTTCAATGCGCAGCCGATGCGGGTGCGCGATTGCTTCCTGGCCCTGCTGGACAGCGTCGGAAAGGGGCGCCGGCGGACCAAGGATCATTCCGGTGAAGGTTTGGCCAGTGACGGTTTGGCCAGTGACGGTTTGGCGGGTGAAGACGACGAGACGGGGGAAGAATAGCGATACCCGGCCGGGACATCCCGGACCACGGGACACCGGAAGATCCTGTGGGTCCCGAGAGCGTGGTCCGGACGTCGGCTGGTGGCCACATGGCCGTGAGGACCGGCTCTGACGGGGCGGTGCCATGACGCTTCAGGCGTCAGCCTGAGTCACGACGCAGTACGCGTCAGCTCGACTTACGACGCAGTACGCGTCAGGGCCTGATCCAGATCAGCGATCAAGTCGGCTGCCGTTTCGATTCCCACCGACAAGCGAATCACGTCGTCGCCGGCTCCGGCGGCCAGACGCTGCTCGTCCGTCAGCTGGCGATGGGTGGTGCTGGCCGGATGCAGGATCAGGCTGCGGGTGTCGCCGATATTGGCCAGATGGCTGAACAGCTCCACGCTTTCCACCAGCCTGACCCCGGCTTCGAACCCGCCGCGCACACCGAAGGTAAAGACCGACCCGGGACCCTTGGGCAGGTATTTTTCCTGCATCGCTTTATAGGGACTGTCGGCCAGACCGGCGTAGCTGACCCACGCCACCTGGGGATGGCCGGACAGGAAGTCCGCGACCTCCCGGGCATTGGCCACATGGCGTTCCATGCGCAGGGGCAGGGTTTCAATGCCCATGATGGTCAGATAGGCGTTCATCGGCGACAGGGCCGGGCCGAAGTCCCGCAAGGCCACGGCCCGGGCCTTGGTGGTGAAGGCAAAGTCACCGAAGGTTTCGTGGAAGGTCAGCCCGTGATAGGCCGGCTCAGGCTGGCTGAGCGAGGGGAATTTGTCGCTGGCCGACCAGTCGAACCGGCCGCTTTCCACCACCGCACCGCCCACCGCATTGCCGTGGCCGGACAGGAACTTGGTGGTCGAATGCACCACCAGGTCCGCGCCCCATTCAAAGGGCCGGCACAGCATGGGCGTGGCCATGGTGTTGTCGACGATCAGCGGCAGCCCGGCATCATGGGCGACGGTGGCCACCGCTTCCAGGTCGACGATCACCCCGCCGGGGTTGGCCAGGGCTTCCAGGAACAGGGCCTTGGTGTTCTCCTGAATCGCGCTGCGGAAATTGGCCGGATCGGTGGGGTCAACGAAGGTGACGTGCCAGCCCAGCTTCTTGAACGACACCCCCAGCTGGGTCAGCGACCCGCCATACAGGTTGCGCGAGGCGACGATATGGTCGCCCGGCTCCAGCAGGGTGAAGAAGGTCAGGAACTGCGCGGCGTGGCCCGAGGCGCAGCAGACGGCCGCCCGGCCCCCTTCCAGGCTGGCCACCCGTTCTTCCAGCACGCTGACCGTCGGGTTGGTCAGGCGGGAATAGATATAGCCGAAGGTGTGAAGGTTGAACAGGTTGGCGGCGTGGTCCACGTCGTCGAACACATAGGACGTGGTCTGGTAGATGGGCGTGGAGCGGGCGCCGGTTGTGGGGTCGGGCGCGGCCCCGGCGTGCACGGCCCGGGTCTCGAACCCGAAGGCGCGGGGCGCGGCTTCGGCGGCATCCTTTGGGGGCGGGGGCGGCACCCGGCGGCGCTCCGTGCCCGGCGCCCGGTGAGGCTTGTTGCTGATCAGCCCGGTGTTGACCCCCTGCCAGGACAATTCTCCGCCCAGCCGGCCGAATTCGATCTTGGGGCAGCGGTCCATGATCACCGTCAGCCCGGCCTTGTCCCCCCGGTCCGCCGCCCCGTCGTTGCGGACGCTCAGCTGCATCCAGACGGTGCGGATGCCCTTGTCGGCCTTCAGGGCGATGGCCTCGTCGACGATGGCCCCGGCGGCGTCGGCATTGCGGAAGATATCCACCATGTCGAAGGGGTCGGGGATGTCGGCCAGCGTGGCATAGACGGTCTCGCCCAGGATGTCCTTGCCGGCCTGACCCGGATTCACCGGAATGACCCGGAAGCCTTTGTCTTGCAGGTATTTCATCACGAAATAGCTGGGCCGGTTCCAGTTGGAAGAGGCACCCACCATGGCAATGGTGCGGGTGGTGGCAAGGACGTGGCGCAGCAGGGCGTCCGGATAGATCAGGGGGGCGTCGGTCATGGGCGGTCCTCGGGGGAAGGAAGGCTATCAGGTATTCAGGAAGTCGGTGTAGGTGGCGACGATGTGATCCACCGCCACGCGGACGAAATCCGCCCCCAGCTCGGGTGTGGCGAGCCCGGGATTGGAGCCGATGCGGCCGTCCGGGAAGCGCTGGCGGAAGTCGCGGCTGTCGGTGAAGCGGCCCGACGGGGCGATGGTCGGGCTGAGGGGGGCGGTCTTGATGGCCTCGGGATAGGCGTATTGGGTCACCGCCACTTCGCTGGGGGTGGCATGGCCGCCTTCCGCATCGCCGAAGTGCCTGGCCGCCAGTTCATGCACGGGCTTGGCGGTGAACCAGTTGCACAGATGGCAGGCCAGCGACGGAGCGTCTTCGCCCCGGGTCACGCGCTGTTCCTCGTAGATTTCGTAGAAGGCGGACTGGACGGCCGGGATGTTGCCGCCATGGCCGTTGACGAACAGGAAGCGGCGGAAGCCATGGGCTGCCAGGCTCAGCACCTGATCCCGGACCAGGGCGATCAGGGTGGATGGCCGCAGGGTCATGGATCCGGCGAAGGCCATGTGGTGATGGGCCATGCCTACGGGAATGGTCGGCGCAACCAGGATCCCCATCTCCTCGCCAGCGCGTTGGGCGATCACCTCGGCGGTGATGGCATCGGTGCCGATCAGGCCCGTCGGGCCATGCTGCTCCGTCGACCCGATGGGAATGATGACGCCGTGATGGCGGGTGAGATAGCTGGCAACCTCCTGCCAGGTCTGCAACTGAAGACGCACGGGATGTTCTCCTTCACGGCCGGAGCGGCGGGGCCGGGTGGACGATACCGGAACGGGGGACGTGGCATGGGATATGGGACGGCCAGGGTCCCTGTCCAGGGGCGACCGTCACGCGCCGCAAGGCCCGACCGGGCGGCAGGGGAGGCGAAGGGCTATGACCTGCGGAAAACCGCTAGGCCTTTTGGTAAATTGCCTATGGTAAAACTCATTTGGTACTCTTGTTGCGTTACGTGATCCGCATGCACAATAAAACCTATCCCCTGAAGGGGAGGCTGCGGACGCGGGGTGGTTAACGGTCTAGGGAAGGAGCCGTCCACCGATGATCTCGGATCCTGCGTTCTGGGCGGTGCCCCTTGGCGCTGGTGCTGCCTTGCTGATGGTGTTCCTGCGCAACCGGATGACCGCCTCACCGGTGACGGAGAGTGCGGCGGCCCCGTCGCCTGCGACGGTGAAGGCGCATCCGACCGCCACCATAACGGCCGGCCCGTCGGCGGTGCTGCCGGTGGGGCATGCGGCCCGCCGGGTTGATGGAGCGACGGGGGGCGGGCCTCCGCCCCTTGCCCCGGTGTGCTGGCCCGACGACCAGAGCCGTCCCCACCCGGATGGCACCGCGATGCTCCAGACCCTGGACCTGATGCCCGCTCCGTGCGTGGTGGTGCGGCCGTCGGGGCAGGTGATCGCGGCCAACCACTTGGCCCTGGATCTCTGGCGGCTGTCGGAGACGGAGATGATCGGCCGCGATGCGGCTACCCTTTACGAAGATTTCCAGGACCGCCACCGGGTCACCGCCACCCTGATCGAACAGGGGGGGCTGCGGAACCACCGGGTGCGGCTGAAACGGACCGACGGCACGCCGCTGTGGGCGTCGCTGTCCACCCGGGTGATGATGATCGATGGGACGCCGGCCTTCTGCACCCTGGTTTGCGACCTGACGGAACCGGAGGAAAAGCGCCGGGTGCAGGCCAGCGAAACGGCGCTGCTGCGGTCGGTGATCGAGGCCATGCCCGGCGGCCTGTGCCTGTTCGACTCCGATGCCCGGGCGATCCTGTTCAACTCCAGCTTCGCCGAGCTGTGGCAGGTGCCTTCGACGGTGCTGCATGTGGGCACCAGTCTGGAGACGCTGGTTCGCCATACGGTGGAGTCGGGCCTGCGCGCGCCCATTGATGCCCATCGGGTCGCCTCGCGGGCGATCAGCCGGTTGGCGGCCGGGCGGGAGATCATCGACGAGGTGCCGTTGAGCGACGGCCGGACCCTGGAATTCCGGGGCAGCACCACCGCCGGGGGCAGCTTCGTTTTCACCAGCATCGACATCACCCGCCGCAAGCAGGCCGAAGCGGCCCTGGGCGAGATGTTCGAGGCGGCCCCGGTGCCCATGGCCCTGCTGGCCCTGCCGGGCAGCGATATCCTGATGGTCAACCGGCGCCTGGAAGAGCGGCTGGGAGTGGGGCGCGATGCCGTGCGCGGCCGCGACGCCAACCTGTTCTACGCCCGGTCCGGCGACCGGCGGCGCTTCGCCACCATGCTGCAGCGGGACGGCCGGGTGGAAGGGCTGGAGTGTCCCTTCCGCACCATGGACGGTCAGGTGTTCTGGGCCACCATGCAGGCCACGCGCCTGCGCTGGCGCGGGCGGGACTGCCTGCTGGTGGGGCTGCACGACACCACTGAACGCCGGGCCGGCGAGGAGGCCTTGCGGGCCGCCAAGGAACAGGCGGAAAAGGCCGTCGCCAACCTGCGGGCCGCCCAGGATCAGCTGGTGGAGGCGGAAAAGATGGCCTCTCTCGGGCAACTGGTGGCCGGGGTGGCGCACGAGATCAATACTCCCGTCGGCACGGCGATGACGGCGGCGTCCCTGCTTGCCGAACGCACCCGGACTTTCCAGGAACGGGTGGAGGGCGGCCAGTTGAAGCGCAGCGATCTGGACCGCTATCTGGATCTGGCCAGCGGTTCGTCGACCCTGCTGATGTCGAACCTGGAGCGCGCGGCGGGGCTGATCGCCAGCTTCAAGCGCGTGGCCGTGGACCAAGCCAGCGAAGAACGGCGGACCTTCGATCTTGGGGCCTATATCCGCGACGTGCTGACCAGCCTGGCCCCGCGCCTGCGCAATACGCCCGTCTCCGTGCGGCTGGATTGCCCGGAAACGGTCATCCTGGACAGTTTCCCCGGCGCCTGGTCCCAAGTGGTGACCAATCTGGTCCTGAACGCGGTGGACCATGCCTTCACCCCGGGCCAGAACGGCTCCGTCACCCTGTCCGTCCAGGCGGTTCCGATGCCTTCGTCCGGTTCGGGCGCGGGGGCGGAGGATGGGGAGCGCACATGCGTGACCCTGGTGGTGGCCGACGACGGATGCGGCATGCCCGCCGACGTGGCGGGGCGGGTGTTCGAACCCTTTTACACCACCCGCCGGGGCCATGGCGGCAGCGGGCTGGGCCTGCCCATCGTCTGGAATATCGTCACCAGTTCGCTGTGCGGCACCATCCAGCTGGAAACGGCGGTCGGCAAGGGGAGCGCCTTTAGCGTCCGTGTTCCATGCCGAACCGACGGGAACACGATCCGTATGTGCGAGTGCAGCGATCAGCAAAAGCCGCCGCAGGTGCCACGCGAACAGGCTGGTTGGCGAGATCAGGGTGCGCTACTCTCTTCCTCATGAAAAGCAATAGACGCCCCCGCATCCTTCTCGTCGAAGATACCCTGGCTCAAGCCCGCTCGTACCTGACGATGCTGGCCAATGAGTCGTGGGATGTGACCCATGTCGAAACGGGAGCGGAGGCCCTGGCGGCCCTGGCCCAGGAGCCGCCCGATCTGCTGTTGCTGGATATCCGCCTGCCGGACATGGATGGTATGGACATCCTGCGTCAGGTGCGCAACCGGCAGGTCCCGACCAGCGTGGTCATGATCACCTCCAACGCGTCGATCAATCTGGCGGTCGAGGCGATGCAGGCGGGGGCGGACGACTTTCTGGTCAAGCCGTTCCAGGCCGACCGGCTGCGGATCACCCTGCGCAATGCCATGGACCGGCTGGTGCTGTCCCGCGAAGTGGAGACCCTGCGCAAGGATCTGGGGATCACCGCCTTTGCCGGCTTCGTCGGATCGTCGGCGGCGATGCAGCGTGTCTATCGGGTGATCGAGGCGTCGGCGTCGAGCACGGCCACGGTCTTCGTCACCGGGGAAAGCGGCACGGGCAAGGAGCTGGCGGCCGAGGCCCTGCACCGCAGCAGCCCACGGGCGGCCAAGCCCTTTGTGCCGCTGAACTGTGGGGCGATCCCCAAGGATCTGATGGAAAGCGAGATCTTCGGCCATGTGAAGGGGGCCTTTACCGGGGCGGTGTCGGACCGCGACGGGGCGGCGCAGGCGGCGGATGGAGGCACGCTGTTTCTGGATGAAATCTGCGAGATGGACCCCAACCTGCAAACCAAGCTGCTGCGCTTCTTGCAGACCGGCGTGGTGCGGAAGGTCGGCGGCGACAAGTCGACGACTGTGGATGTGCGCATCGTCTGCGCCACCAACCGCGACCCCCTGGCGGAGGTGCAGGCCGGGCGGTTCCGCGAGGATCTTTATTACCGCCTGCATGTGATCCCGGTGCGGATGCCGGCCTTGCGGGAGCGGGAAGGGGATGTGCTGGAGATCGCCGATACCTACCTGCGCCGGATCAATGCGGAAGAACGGAAAACCTTTCAGCGCTTCAGCGCCGCCGCCGCCGCGGCCATGGCGGCCTATGAATGGCCCGGCAATGTGCGCCAGCTGATCAATGTGCTGCGCAATATCATCGTGTTGAACGAAGGGCCGGAGATCACGCTGTCGATGCTGCCGCCCGGCCTGGCCCAGGCCGGCGATATTCCCGAACCGGTGGCGCAAACGGCCGGAGCCGGCGGGAGTGCCGCCGCCAGCGGCGCACTGGCGGCAGAGGGGCAGGGGGCCGGCCCGCTGCGTATGGAAGACATCCGCCCGCTGTGGGAGGTGGAGAAGCGCGCCATCGAGGATGCCATCGCCGCCTGCGAAGGCAATATCCCGCGGGCCGCCGCCTTGCTGCGGGTGAGCCCCAGTACCCTGTATCGCAAGCGCCAAAGCTGGGAAGCCACCGAGGTCTGATCATCCGTCCGCTCAAGCCGCAGGGCCGGGGGAAGGGGGGACGCGGCCGTGGCGCCGGAGCGGCGGGCGGCAATGTGTCAGTCTTGCAGGGCTGGCGCGGGAAATGGACATTACCCGCAAGACCGTCGGGGGCGTAGCATTTTCCTTGCAGCGATCAAGGGAACCCCTCGGGACTTGGTCGCCGCAGGGCGGCGGAAGGCACACATTCGGGGCGCGTCCTCCCGCCGCCCGCTCCGGGCCGCGTTCACGAACGCGTGGCGGCTTTCCTTTCGGATTTCTCCGATCCTCCCCAAATCACACGGTTTCGAGCAGGCAGGTCAGGCCCAGTTCCTCGGCGGTGTTCTTGATCGTCGCGAGGCAGACCTGTTCCTTTTCGTCCGGAACCTGCACGTCGAAGCGGATGACGTAGTGCAGGGTTTCCCCTTCCCGCACGACGCGGCTGTCCATGCGCCGGATATTGGCGCCATAATCGCCGAAGGCTTCGGCCATGCGGGTCAGCAGCCCCGGCCGGTTGCCGCCGGACACGGTCACGCGATGGCTGATCCGGTCTTCGTCGGGCGTACTGTCCGGACCATCGGCTTCAGCCACGGAAAGAATGGCCTTGGGCGACGCCATGTCGGGCAGGGAGCGCAGGGCTGCGTCCACTTCGCCGGCCGAGGTGCCGTCGGGAATGTCGCAGACCACGGTGAATTCCGCGCGGCCGCCCAAGGTGGCGAAGGCGGTGTCGCCGAAATCGGCGCCGAGGTCGAACAGCCGCCCGCAGAAATCGGCGACCAATCCGGTCCGGTCGGTGCAGGACAGGGCGATGCGCAGAACGTGAGCCATGACGAAAAGGTCTCCTGGTCTATGAATTGAATCAGGGATCCGGACTCTGGGCATCCGGGCGTCCGGGTTCAAGGGAAACCGGGCCGCCGGCCGGCGCCGCCGGACATGGCTGCGTCCCGCGAGTGGATGTCCGGGTCGAACAATCGGGATTTATCTCGAATCCCCTGGGATTCAGGGGCTCTCAGGCGTATATTGGTATGCAGTGGTGTGCCCGTTAGTCTGGTTGTCTCATCCTTTTCCCGAAAGATCCGGGAGAAAGGACCGGAATAACGAGGGAACTTGGGACGTTGCGAACGCCGGCCGGTGCTGGCGTTCGAGGGGTCGGCCAGGATTGGCTTGGCTGGACTCAGCCTCTCCGGCACACAAGGCCGAAAGACGATTCGGCCTTCCGGCATCCGACAGTGGGGTCCTGGACGGGTGTTGAGTGGTGTACGCTTTGTTATGGGCGTGCGCTATGTCACAGGCATGCGAAGGGACGAGAGTGCGGGACGCGGTGTCCCGGGCTGAACGGTCTTTGGAAAGGACGGGATCATGTCGGTCACCACGACAAAGGTGACAGGAACGCCAACGGTTGCCGCCTCTTCCGCCACGGCGCGGATGGGCGATGGCATCCGTGCGTCCGGCAGCCCCCAGGCCTTTGCGCCCATCGTTTCCATTCAGTCCTCTGCCGGCGCCGGTTCCGAGGAACACGGTCTGCGGAACCAGGACGATTACGGTGGCGGCCAGGGCTTCGATCAGCATCAGGCCCCCTATGGCAGCGATACGGAAGACGGTGTCCGATTCGGCACCGTGCGCACCAGCAATACCTTTACCCGGGCTATGTTTGAGATGCGGTCGGGCTTTGAAGTCACCACCCCCAGTCAGGCGCGCTTGCCCGAGGTGGACGGCAGCCGATTCGCCACCGATATCTACGAAACCAATGTACGCGTGGTTGCCGCCCGGTTCGCCGGAGAAAAGCTGATCGGCAATACGGTTAATCGGTATTATTGATCGTCTTCCGGTTGCCGCAGAGAGATCCGCCGGGAGCGGCGCCGGGATTTCGCGAGACAGGCAAGACATGGGTATGGCGATCCAGAACGGATCGGACGCAGGAGGATCCGAAAATTGATCAACGGTATCGACGCATCGTTATCCGGTTTGTTGGCTGCTGAAACCCGTCAGGGCGTGGCGGCGAACAACATCGTCAATCAGCGGTCGGGTGCTCGGCAGCCGACGGCAAGCGCGCCCGACTACACGGGCTATACCCCCCAAAGCGTATCCCAATCCAGCCTCGCGACCGGCGGGACTCGCGCGGTGATCAATCCCATCGATCCGGCCTATGTGCCGGTTGCCGATGTCTCCGCCGATGGTGAACCGCAAGTCATGCCGAACGTGGATGAAACCGCATCTTTGCTGGAAACCTCGCGGGCCGGGCAGGCCTACAAGGCGTCTTTGGCAACGCTGAAGACCCAGGATGAGATGCTGCAAGAGGCCGTCGATATTACCGGCTGAGCAGGTACAGGTGGTATCTGTATACCTTATCAATCCCTCGGAAAATGGTCGTTTGTTCTTTGGCTGGTATAGCCGGAAGAAGAGGTCGTTTGCTCCAAGGGAAGGGTGAGCCAGCATCATCGTTATAGTTTCAGATCTGGAATTGCCTTGGAAGCGGCAAGCTGCGCGGCTCTTTCTTTCCAAGGGTTGTCACATTCGCCCTTTATTCGAGCAATCGGCTACATCCCCCAAACGGGGGATGATCTTTCGCTTTAATCCGGCCAGATTAGCTGTTGGGATTTCCTAGGGCGGTATCAGAGTTCGAATGGATGGATTTATAGAAGGCGGCTCTCAGCACCTTCATGGGGCGTTCCAGACCGTCGCGGAGGCATCTGCAGCAGCGATTTTCGTTTGTTCGGGTGACCGCACCCTCCTCTACGCCAATCAGCCGGGGCAAACGCTCCTGGCCGAGGGACTGTGTCTTGTGCGCGGCGCTGATCGCCGGTTACGCAGCAGCACACCTTCGTTGGAGCGGCGGTTCGCAGCGTGTTTCAGCCGGTGCCGGGATATGGCCGACACCCTGGCCGTGCCGATGATGACGGGACCGGGGCAGGATCAGGACACCGTTGCCCTGCCGCCCCTCGTGTGCTCGCTGGAGGATGGCCGGCCGGGGCAAACGCCTTTGGTGGCCTATTTCAGCCGCGTGCCGGGGACGGACGGACAGGTGGTGATCCAGGTCCCCCGTGCCCGGGCCGAAGCGCACGATCCGCAGGTGATTGCCCAGCTGATCGCCGTCTATCGCCTGACCGCCGCCGAAGCCCGGCTGGCCTGCGTGATGTTGTCCGGGGTCACGAACACCCAGGGCATGGCCGATGTGCTGGAGCGCAGTCCCTGGACGGTGCAGGCCCAGGTGAAGTCGCTGTTCCGCAAGCTCGGTGTGGCAAGCAAGACCGACGCCACCGCCCGAATGGCTGCCGAGGTGCTGCCCATGGGCGGCGGAAAAAGCGGCTGACGCTGACGCCGCAGGAGGTGGCTGGCCCCGAAGGGGGCCTTTTTTTTGGAGCCGTTGGGCGGCGTGGTGGGGACCGGCTTTTCGTCCGGTGCTCCCGGTCACTTGTTGCGGATCACTTTGACCGCTGATGCCATCAGGGGCACGGGGTGTAGCGGCCGCGCAGTTTGGCGCCGCTGACGGCCTGGATCTGGGCGATCGGCACGCCTTCCTTTTGCGCCGACTGCTGATAGATCTGCATTCGTTCCGCATTGACCTGCGAGACCAGCGACTGCACGTCGCCGCCACCGCCCGTGGCGCGCAGCAATCCGTCGGGAGCCTCGCACACCTGACCGGCCGCGCGGGCCTGGTCCAGGCTGACCGCGAAAGCCGGGGCAACGCCGCTCAGGCCCGGTCCTGCCGCCCAGGCGGCAAGACCCAGGGCGATGGCCAGGGCAGAGGCCGTCAGCCGGGAGGCGGGATTAGAAGATGTCCGGATTGTTTTCATGAATCTGTTCGACGCTCTTTTCCAGGCGGATGCGCACATCCTGCTGGATGTTCACATTCAGATCGATGCGGATCGGGTCTTTCGGGGCCTCTACCCGCACTGTCGGCGTGCAGGCCCCGGCAAGCGCCGCCACCACGGCGGATGCCACCGCCAGGCGAAGGCTGCCGGATCGGGGCGCAGGCCAGCCACGGGGCCGGGCCAGGGTAGGGGATAGGAATGCCTTCACGCTGCGGTCTCTCCCTTCATGCGTCGCCGGTACGGTGGCCCGACGGCCGGGCGGTGCATTCTCCGCCGGACGTGCCGGAATGACAAGAATAAGGACGCCAGGAAATTGTGACTTTCCGGAGGCGCCGCGCCCTTGGAACGGGACGCGTTCTCGTGGAATCGGCCATCCGCTCCAGGTTTTTGTTTTGTCGCATTGTTTTCGCGCAAAACCGGCCCCCACTTTTGCGCACAGTGCTTTATTGCCCGCCTGTCGCGGGTGGCGTCACACCCAGGTGTTCAAGAAACGTATCGATGTTGCCTTGGATCCGGTCGGGGATGGTATAGGCGCGCACGTTCTGCCGCACCAACTCGCCCAGCGCCCCGGTCAGGGTCAGGTTGAAGGCGATGGGGTAGCCGTCGTAGACGTCCGGATTGTGCCCCTCGATGGACAGCCCCACCTTCAGCGTGCCGTCCGTGTCGCCGTTCAGGGAAACAGTCAGGGTGTCGTATTTCAGCTGCTCCAGCACCTGAAGCGCCAGCAGCACCCCGGCATTGCCGCTGGCCAGAGTCTCCGGGTCCGAGGGCGGGCTGTAGGCGATGACCCCCGGGCCGTCGCTGGTCAGGGTCGCGGTGTCCACCCACAGCGCGCCCTGGGGCGTGACCCGCAAGGGAATACGGCCGCTGACGGTGCCCTGGGCGGACAGCCCCTTCAGGCTGGTCAGGGCGGCCACGGCGGCCAGATCGATCTTGTCCACGGCCAGCGGAATCAGCATCTCGCCGCCAGACAGCGGGATGGTCACGTCCTCCGTGGTCAGCCGCCCGGAGCCGAGCGACAGGGTCGCCTGGTCCAGCTTCAGGATGCTGGGTCCGGCGAGACGATAGCTGGCCAGGATATCGGTGACCGGCAAGCCGATATCGACGCTGCCGATGCTCACCTCTGCCGTACCGCTGGCCGGCGGAGTCAGGGAACGGATCGGCAGGACGGTGTTGATATCGGTCAGGGGAATGCCCTGGACGGTGGCATTGACGTTGCGCAGCATCAGGTCGATGGACGGACTCAGGCGGCCATCCCGGTAGCGCAGGGAGCCCTGGGCGGCCACGGTGCCGGTGATGGACTCCACCGCCCCGGTCAGCGCGGTGTGCAGGCTCTCCGGCAGCACCTTGCCCACCCCCAGCGTGATCGGCTTGGCCTTCAGGGTCAGCTGCGCATCATCCCCGGTGCGGGAGATCGAGCCGCTGAGGCTGGCATCCACCCGTCCCTGCGCCCCGCGCAGCGACAGTGCCACAGGCAGGCGCTCGGCCTCCGGCGTGTCCGGCGGTCCCAGGGTGGCGGACAGGCTGAAGGGGCGGGTCGGCTGACGGCGGGCAGCGGCGGGGTCCTCTTCCGGCAAAGACCACAGCGCGCCGGTCACCCGCGCTTCCGGCCCTGCCGGCGACAGGGTGGCTTCGACCGCCAGATCCTCCAGCCGGATGCCATAGCCGTTGAGGCTTCCCCCCGACGTCCTCAGCCGCAACGGCCGCTCCGGCGTCGGCGGCCAGTGGGCGTCCAGGCGCATCGGCCCGGGATCCAGCACCACCGGCTCCCCGTCCAGGGTGATGCGCAGGGCGTCAGGGGACAAGGCCACCGGCGCTTCCAGCCAAGCCCCGGAGGTGCCGGGACTCAGCACGATGGGTTCGGTCAGCACCAGGGACAGGGGCTCGTCCAGGTCCACGCCGGGAGCAAGCCGCCCGCCGGCCACCTCGGCCGACAGGGTCTCCAGGCTGATCCGGGGACCGTCGGCACCGCCGGGGGCGCGGCCGCCGGAGGGCAGGTGGCCATGGCCGGTCAGGTGCAGGGCCGGGTTCGCCAGCGTGGCGCCGAAGCCGCCGAAGTCCGTGGCGGTCAGGGTGGCGGAGGCCCCGGCCACCGTCAGCCCCGCCTCGGCCGTCCATCCCACCCGACCGTCGGCCACCACGGCCGGCGCGGCGAGCAGCACTCCGGCCTCGTCCAGCTCCCTGGCGCTGGCGGTCAGGGCCGCATGGGCTTCCGCACTGTCCGGCGTGGCCCGCACCCCGTTCAGCAGCAGGGCCACGCGGCCCCCTTGCAGGCCGATGCGGTCCACGCCCTCTATCGTCAGCAGCAGGTCCTGCGCCGTCAACGCCGGAACCGGGGCCTCCGGCGTGGCTTCTGCCCCGCGCAGGATGACGGCGGCGCGGGCGCCCTCCGGCGTCGCCAGGGACAGGGCGAGATCGCCGCTCAGCCGGCCGTCGGCGCTGCGGTGCAGGCGGGTGGGCGGACGGGCGGCGTCGGCCGCATCACCCAGGCTGGCGGACAGCGGCCCCGGCAGATGGGGCGCGAGCCACGGCGGCAAGGCGGGCAGGGCGGCGACGGACAGACGCGCCGGTGCGGGCAGGGTGACATCAATGGCGCCGTCCGCCGTGCCGGTGACGGTCGCGCGCAGGGTGCCGCTCAGCCCGTCCACCAGACCGGGCAGGGTCAGGGCCTCGGCGGTCAGGGTCAGGCGACCCTCGCCCGTGATCGCCTGTGCCTCCAGTGGCACGCTGGCGGCGGGGCTGGCCATGGTGCCGGCGGCGTCCAGGCGCAGCGCCGGGGCGGTGAGCAGAGCCGAGCCGCTGAAGCGAACCGGGCCGTTCGGCAGGGCATCCAGGATCACCGTGGCCGGCGCCCCGTCCGGCCCGGCGGTCAGGGACAGGCTGAACGGACCCTCCGCCAAGGGACGCAGGGCCGGGAGCAGGGCGGGGGGCAGGCCGGCGGTCAGGCGCGTGGTCAGGGCCGGGTCCGGGGCGGCGACTCGCACCCGCGTGTCATTGGTGGTGACCGTCAGCCGGCCGCCGTCGTAGCGCGCTTCCAGCGCGCCGTCTGCCCGGATCTGCCCGGCGAGGCCCGGCAGGGACAGGGTTTCGGTGGACAGGGTGACGGAGCCGTCCATCCGCCGGGGCTGGCCATCGGCGCCCAACACCCCCTCTGCCGCCAGGGTGCCGGTGGCCAGCGGGCCGGTGATGGCGCCAGTCAGGTGCAGGGCGTGGCCGCCGTCCTTGTCATCCGCCGCGTCCGGGTCCAGGGTGCCGGTGACGGTCAGGGTGACCGGCCCGGCCGGGGTCTCCAGGGCAAGGCTGCTGTCGCGGACCACCAGCTGGGAGAAGGGCAGCACCGGCAGAACCGCAGTCGGCGCGGACGGGTCGGCTTCGCCGGCCAGGGCCTCCAGCAAGGGGAAATGCAGCTGGCCGTCCCGCGTCAGGCCCCGGGTTTGGGCGCCGTCCAGCGTCACCCGGTCCACATGGCCGTCCAGTAGTCCCTCCAGGGTCCAGGTCGCGGTCAGGCGGTCGAGCGTGATGGCGCCACCGGCCAGACGGATATCGCGCATCTCCAGATGATCGGTGTCGAGCACGGCCACGGTCGCGCTGCCCGGCCCCAGCCCGGCGGCGTCCAGGCCATAGGGCACGGCCCGGGTCAGCAGCGGCAGGCGAAAGGCGATCAGGCCGGCGAGCAGCAGTACCGGCAGGCCCAGCGCGATACCGGCACCGGTCAGGATGCGGCGGCGGCGGGTCATCGCGGGGTCCGGCGACGGAGGACCCAAAAAGCAAAACGGGTGGGCATTTCGAAGCGGCTCCGGCTGCGCTATCTTGGGGGCTCTGGCTGGCGCGATCCGGGTAGGAGGGTGCTGGCCGGGGAAAAGGTCGTCAAGAACTCCTGAACGTTTGGACTGCATACTCGGATGCCCGAGCGCTGCAAAAACATCTCCTTCAGGAAAGCCGTCGCAGGATATCCCGCCGATGCGTCCGCCCTTGGTCGATTCCACGTTCGACGTGGCAAACTGGTTTCTCGACAACGCCCTGAACGAGGGCGAATACCTCCAGCCGGGCAAGATGCACCGCCTGATGTTCCTCGCCCAGGCCTACTATGCCGTGGCCAACAACGGCCAGCTGCTGATGCCCGCAGTCTTCGTCGCCGAGGATCAGGGACCCGTGGAGCCCAACGTCTACCGCGCCTTCGAAAACGAACGGCCGTGGATTTCCATGGTCAAGATGCCCGAAAAGGCCACCCACTTCCTGGACAGCATCTGGCGCCGCTTCGGCCAGCATTCCGCCGGCCACCTGACCAACGTCATCCGCAAGCACCCCCCCTATGCCGACGCCTACAAGGACGAGCCCCGCTGCGTCATCACCCTGGACTCCATGGTCGCCTTCTATGGCTCCATCCGCCCGGAAAAGGCCCCGGGCGGCGCCGAGGACAAGGACGGGGCCGCGCGCAAGGCGGCCAGGGTCCTGGATGCTGCGCCGGTGGAATCCGTCGTCCGCCCCCGCGTCATGCGCAGCCACACCGGCCGGCCGGTCAACGTGATGCCCTGGATGCCTAAGAAGGGCAAGCCGGGCTGACAGCGGCTCCGGCGCCTGTTTCGCTCCCCCCCTGTTTCAGGAGACACGCGCGTGCACTACGAGATCAAGTTCGGGCCGGCTTTTTCCCTGCTGTCCATGGATCTGGAGCAGGGGGAAATGGTGGTCTGTGAGTCCGGGGCGATGGTCAGCATGTCCGCGACCCTGGACCTGGAAGCCCGCATGAACGGCGACCAGGGCAGCAGCTTTTTCGGCCGGGCTCTCAGCGCCGCATCCCGCGCCACCCTGGGCGGAGAGACATTCTTCATCACCTCCGTCACCGCCACCGACGGCCCCGGCCACCTGGCCCTGGCCCCGGCCGTGCCCGGCGATATCGCTGCTGTCGACGTCGGCAGCCGGCCGCTGGTGATCCAGTCGGGCAGCTACCTCGCCTGTAGCCCCGGCCTGACGGTGCAAACCGGCTGGGGCGGACTGAAAAGCCTGCTGGGGGGCGAAGGGCTGTTCTTCCTGCGTACCGCAGGCTCGGGAACGGTGTTCCTGGCCAGCTTCGGCGCCATCTACAGCCGCACCCTGACCCCTGGAGAGCAATACGTGGTCGATAGCGGCCATATGGTGGCGTTCGAAGACGGCATGACCATGCAAACCCGCTTCGCCAGCCGGCCCGGCCGGGGCGGCCTGTTCTCCCGCATGGTTTCCGGCGCCACCACGGGCGAAGGGCTGGTGATGGAATTCACCGGCCCCGGAACCGTGTGGATGCAAACCCGAAACCCCGATGCCTTCAGTTCGTGGATCCAGTCGCTGATGCCGCAGAAGTCGAGTGAGTGACCACGAGGAAACACGTGCCGGGGGACCAGCGGGGTCTTCCCGTCCCCGAAGGGGGACAAAAGAAACCCGTCCCCGAAGGGGGACAAAACAAGCGAGTGCTGGGGGAGCATGGAGTGTCCGGTCCGATTTTTCGGGGTCCCCTCTGTTATAGCGACCTCAATTCATGCGCGCGCTGCCTCTGCTGCCACATGGCCCGCCAGTTCGGTGACGAATGTTCTCAAGCCCGTCATGTCGCTGAGTTCCGAACAGGCTCCATCATCGGACGCTGTGCGCGGCGAAGTCAGGATCGAAGCCGTCGTATAAAGCTGCTCCTGCACCAGTTTGCGGCATAGGATATTATAGCGCTCGGCATAGGAGGCGTCCTGGAATTCCTTGAACACCGGGAAGTGGGGCGAGGACTCACGGACGGGTGAACGCGATGCCGGTGCGTCCTCGAGCAACATCAGCCAGCCGACAAAAGGCCGCGTCTGCTCGCCAAAGGCACCCTCCCTGTAGGCCGTCCACACGTCATGCGCGGTGCCGATCGCTTCCTCGGAGCGGTTATTGAAATTGTTGCCGAACGACGGACCGACCTGACTCTTGAATTCAAGCGCGGCGATCAGCCGGCCTTCATTTATGACCAGCAAGTCCCACAGCTTGGTCGGGCGGAAATATCCCGGCAAAGTCAGGACTCGCCGTTATCGCCGATCGCGGCCCATTCTTGATTTGACAGACCGTAGAGCTTGGCAACTGCCCTATTACAGGCCTCTTCGTCCCGACGCCCTGCCGCATCGATGAGTTCACCTTTGAGTGCGGCAGACACACCCTGCCAATGCGGCAGGCGGATACGCCGCAGATACTGTGCCTGAAACCGCAAATAGCCGCCCCGCATGCGGGTCGCATAGATCGACACGAAGAGCTTGGCGATGCCAGAGCGCAAGACTGCCTGCAGTGCTCGCAGATCCCATTCGTCCGAGATGATGAAATAGAGATTGTGGTGCGGGTAAAGGCGTCCGTCCTCATAGACGATGTGCGCGTCGCCCTTGATGTCCGGGATGAGCAACTTCGGCCGGTCTGCAAGTGCCGGATAAATCCGGTCGATTGTCCTGTACCAATTGGCCGGCGCCTTCTTTGCGATATGCCGTCCGGCGATCTGGTCCCGGCGCGCTTCAAGGTAGGTTTTGAGCCGCGGATAAGCATCCAGCGCCACAAGCCCGCCGGCATCGGCAAACGGATTGACAACGCCCAGACCGCGCCATTTCACCTCGCCGCTGTCGATATCACGGGTCATTGCAAGCGGCAGCTTGCGGTCGTCTTCAACGTCCAGTTCGTCGAAGGGACCAATGAACGCTTTGTCGGCACCGGTGGCCACACCGATACCGATCTTGCAGCCCGCATCCTCGATTGCCGGGTAGTCCCGCTCCAGCCGGCGGATCAACATAAGCTGGTCCGGGGATTCCAGAATCCATGGCTGGGTACCGGCCGCCACATTGGCCATTTCCTTGACGGGACCGTCAGACGGCGGCAGATCGGCAGACAACAGGCGCCGCGCCAGATCGTCCAGTACCGACTTGTCGATTGCCGGACGGTGTGCAATCCGCGTCTTGCCGGGCTTCTCCCTGGTGATGATGGTAATCGCGGGATAAGCGATAACCTCAGCATGAAAAGCTGCCGTGTCGGTCATATCGACATAGGCTTTGAGGTGGTAACCGTCGGCGACCATCTGGCGTAGCGGGCCACCATAGCGGTTTTTCATCCAGCGGTCGGGGCAAATAAAGCCGAGGGTTCCCCCCTTGCCCAACAGGCTCAGCGATCGTTCGACGAACGGAATATAGATGTCCGCCCGGTCGAACACCGTGCGGTACCGCTGGCGGTATTCTGCGATCAGAGCGGCGGGAATGAGTTCCTGCCGCACATAGGGTGGATTGCCGATGACGAAATCGAAGGGCTCGGGCAGGTCGGCCAGCAGGAAATCGCCTTGCATCAGCCACGCATCGGCAAGCTGCCTGGCAGCGTCGGCGGCAAGTCCAGCCTGTTCTAGCTGTGCGATTACCTTACCGCGCGTGTCCTCAAATGATGAGGCGTGCAGCTCAACCCCGCGAATGCAGGGAACGAGCGCTTCCACGGGATCACCGGGCCTCCCGGCCCTGCGCCAGCTTTCAAGCAGACGCTCAATGACGGTCTCCAGAAAATCACCGTCACCGAATGACGGTTCGAGCAAGCGGTACTGGTAGAGCGTGCGTCCAGCTTCGTACCCGGCAAGATCGAGAATGAACTCGACTACTTCGCGCTTGGTATAGATGGCGCCGCGATGCTCAATACCTGCAGCGGCAAGTTCCGCCACGGCGTCAGTAACAGGGCATATTCCCGGCAGAGACGCTTGGTGCGTAGGAGACAGCACAGTCATCAGGCGACCTTCCGGCCGGGGCGCACTTTGATCCTGCGGTCTTCTCTGTACCGATCAGGAAGCTCACGCATTGAGCGCCGGAACAGCCACGATGCGCTGACATCACTGTCCCGGACAAGCGGATCCAGGGCCTCATAGTCGACCGGATCGACAGTGACCGTCACGCGTTTCATGGGTTTGCCCTTCTTGCTGATGGGTATATCCGACTCGTACCGGTGATGCACAGTGTCAGGTCACCATACACCAGATATGCCACCTTCAAACAGGCATTCTCTACATATGGGACAATGCTGGGGAGACCTCTCCGCTGCCCCTCTGGCACTTTCCCGTATATCTTTCCTGCGGTCTTTGCGCGGGGGAAACCCGGCGGACGGGATTACCATAAGGGGGTCCGGCACGCCCCGACCGGAGGAGCCCCGCCATGACGACCTTTCCCAAAGCCGCAATCGCCGGCCTCGCCGCCGTTCTCGTGATCGGGGGCGGTGTCGTGCTGCTGTCCCGGGGCGGGGCGGAGGAGATGCCGTCCCTGTATGGCACCGTCGAGGTGCGGCAGGTGGACATGGGCTTCACCGTCGAAGGCCGTCTGGCTGACCTGCTGGTCGAAGAAGGCGATGCGGTGACCGCAGGCCAGCCACTGGCCCATCTGGAGCGCGGCTATTTCGAAGACGCCCTGGGCATCGCCGAAGGCCGGCTGGCGGCGCAGCAGCAAGTTCTGGCCAAGCTGGAAGCCGGCGCGCGGCCGCAGGAAATCGCCGAGGCGCAGGCCGACGTGGCGGCGGCAGAGGCTCAGGTGGTCTTCGCCCGCCAGGAATTCACGCGGCAGGAAGAGTTGGTGCGCACCCGGGCCAGCGCCCAGCGCAACCTGGATGACGCCCGGGCCGCGCTGGATGTGGCGACCAGCCGCCAGCGTGCGGCCGAAGAGCGTCTGGCCCTGCTTCAGGCCGGCGAGCGGGCCGAGGACATCGCCGCCGCCCGGGCGCAGGTGGCCGAGACTCGGTCCCTGCGGGATCTGGCGGCGCGGCGGCTGGAAGATACCGCGCTGACCGCCCCGGCCGACGGCGTGGTGATGAGCCGGGTGCGGGAGCCGGGATCGGTGCTGTCGCCCGGCACCACCGTGCTGACCATCGCCAGGACCGCACCGGTGTGGGTGCGGGCTTTCGTGCCCGAACCGATGCTGGGACGGGTGCAGCCGGGGACGGCGGTGCGGGTGGTCACCGATACCCGGCCCGATCAGCCCTATGAAGGCCAGGTGGGCTATGTGGCGCCCATCGCCGAATTCACGCCCAAGACCGTGCAGGTGGAAGGCCTGCGCACGGATCTGGTGTTCCGTTTCCATGTGGTGATCGACACCCCCGACGCTCTGCTGCGCCAAGGCATGCCCGTCACCGTCCTGCTGCCCTGAGGCGCGGGCCATGGGTGCGCCAGGAAACAGCGGCGGAAACGGGGACGGGACCGGGCCCCTGGTGCGGGTCCGGGACCTGACCCGGCGCTTCGGCGCGGTGACGGCGCTGGAGGGTGTGGCGCTTGATATCCATCCGGGCCGGGTGACGGCGCTGATCGGCGCGGACGGCGCGGGCAAGACCACGCTGCTGCGGCTGATGGCCGGATTGCTGGCGCCCGACGGCGGGGCGGTGCGCCTGGGCGGCTACGACACCATGACGGCCCCGGAAGAGGCCCGCGCCCTGCTGGGCTACATGCCCCAGCGGTTCGGGCTGTATGAAGAGTTGAGCGTCCACGAAAACCTGCTGCTGCATGCGGATCTTCAGGACCTGCCCCCGGCGGAGCGGGTCGGGACCTTCGACCGGCTGCTGGCCTTCACCGGTCTGGCGCCGTTCACGGGGCGGCTGGCCGGCAAGCTGTCGGGCGGGATGAAGCAGAAGCTGGGGCTGGCCTGCGTGCTGATCCGCAAGCCCCGGGTGCTGCTGCTGGACGAGCCGACCGTGGGGGTGGACCCGATCTCTCGCCGGGACCTGTGGGCCATGGTGCAGGCGCTGATCGACGAGCACACGGCCGTGGTCTGGAGTACGGGCTATCTGGACGAGGCGGAGCGCTGCGGCGCGGTGATCCTGCTGGAGGACGGCCGGCTGCGCTTCTTCGGTCCGCCGGCCGATCTGGCGGCGCAGGTTGCGGGGCGGACGGTCCTGGTGCGTGACCTGCGCGGCGACCGGCGGCGGGTGCAGCGGCGAGCCAATGGCTTGCCCGGCGTGGTGGATGCGCTGATCCAGGGGCCGGCCCTGCGGCTGGTGCTGGACAGCCCCGCCGCCCTTCCCGACGGCGCCGCCCTGGGCGAGCCGGAGGCGCGGGTGGAGGTGGTGCCGCCGCGGCTGGAAGACGCTTTCGTCGCCTTGCAGGCCCGGGATCCGGGGGTGGGGGCGGGAGCGGGCCGGCCGGTGGTGCGCCTGGATCTGCAGCCGCACGCTGACCGGGACGGAGTGGGCGGGGCAGACGCGGTGATCGAGGTGAAGAACCTGACCCGGGTCTTCGGCCGCTTCGTCGCCGCCGACCGGGTGAGCTTTTCGGTGGGTCGGGGAGAAGTGTTCGGACTGCTGGGACCCAACGGGGCGGGCAAGTCCACCACCTTCCGCATGCTCTGCGGCTTGTTGCCGGCCTCGTCGGGGCTGGCGCGGGTGGCGGGGCTGGACCTGGGGCATGTACGGGCTCAGGCACGAGCCAGGATTGGCTATGTCGCGCAAAAGTTCTCCCTGTACGAAAACCTTACCGGACGGCAGAATATTGCCTTCTTCGGTGGGGTATACGGCCTGGGGCGGGGGGTTTTGCGCCAAGCGACAGCACAGCTAGCCGACGGGTTGCATCTGAATGGCGCCCTTGATCGCACGGTGGCGGCCCTGCCGCTGGGGCTCAAACAGCGGTTGGCCTTGGCCTGCGCGGTCCTGCACGGGCCGCAGATCCTGTTCCTCGACGAACCAACATCCGGTGTCGATCCGCTGACCCGCCGGGAGTTCTGGCGTCATATCAATGGCTTGGCGGAAGGGGGCGTAACGGTGATGGTGACCACCCACTTCCTGGACGAAGCGGAATATTGCGACCGGGTGGCGCTGATGCACGCAGGGCGGTTGATCGCCCTGGGATCGCCGGAAGAACTGAAGGCCGCCCACCGCACCCCCACCCGCCCGGACCCGACGCTGGAGGACGCGTTCATCGCCTACGTCGGCGCTGACACGTCGGAGTCGCGACAGGCGACCGGGAGGGGGGCATGACCAGCACCCCGGCAATGGTATCCTCTGCGCCCGGATCGGGTCGCCGGGCGGGGCTGCGGCGGACGGTGGCGCTGGTGCGCAAGGAATCCGTGCAGGTGCTGCGCGATCCGTCCAGCCTTGCCATCGCTTTCGTGCTGCCGCTGGTGCTGCTGTTCCTGTTCGGTTATGGGGTATCATTGGATGCCACGGACATCCGGCTGGCGGTGGTGGTGGACAACCCGACGCCGGACACCGCCGCCTTCGCTGCGACCCTGGCCAATTCCCCCTATTTCCGCGTGACCGAGATGCGCTCCGTTCCCGCCGCCAAGCCCCTGCTGACGGACGGCACGGTGCGGGGCATCGTCGTCCTGGGGCCGCGCTTTTCCGCCGACTACCGGGGGGGCGGACAGGCACCGGTGCAGGTGCTGCTGGACGGGTCGGACGCCAATACCGCCCGGCTGGTGGACGGCTATGTGCAGGGCGCCTGGACCACCTGGCTGGCCCAGGAGGCGACGCGGCAGGGACGGGCGCTGGTGCGGCCGGTCTCGGTGGAAGGCCATGTGCGCTATAACCCGGAACTGCGCAGCCGCAACTTCCTGATCCCCGGCCTGATCGCCATCATCATGGCGCTGATCGGCACCCTGCTGACGGCGCTGGTGGTGGCGCGGGAGTGGGAGCGGGGCACCATGGAAAGCCTGATGGCGACCCGGGTCACCGTGACCGAGATTCTGACCGGCAAGCTGCTGCCCTATTTCGTGCTCGGGATGGGGGGGATGGCGCTGTCGGTGGGGCTGGCGGTGACCCTGTTCGACGTGCCGTTCCGAGGCAGCGTCGCGGTGCTGGTGCTGGTGGGGATGGTATTCCTGACCGGAGCGCTGGCCATGGGGCTGCTGATTTCGCTGATGACCCGCAACCAGTTCGCCGCCGGCCAGATCGCCATCGTCGCGGCTTTCCTGCCGGCGTTCATGCTGTCGGGGTTCGTGTTTCAGATCGATGCCATGCCGCCGGCCGTCCAGGCGCTGACCTATCTGGTGCCGGCGCGGTACTTCGTCAGCAGTTTGCAGACCCTGTTCCTGGCCGGCACGGTATGGCCGGTCATCCTGCCCGATCTGCTGGGCCTGGGGCTGATCGCCGGCGGCCTGCTGGCGGTGGCCGTGCGGCTGACCCGCAAGCGGCTGGATTGAAAAAGGAGCGGGGGTTGATGAGGAGGGTCCATGAGATGGGACGCAGATTGCTCAGCCTGATCATCAAGGAACTGCTTACGCTGTTTCGGGACCCGAAGGCCCGTTTCGTGGTCATTGTACCGCCGCTGGTGCAGCTGTTCGTGTTTTCCTATGCCGCCACCTTCGATGTGCCGAAGGTGACCCTGGCGGTGCTGGATGACGCCCATACGACGGAAAGCCGGGCGCTGATCGCCGCTTTCGCCGGTTCCCCCACCTTCGAGACACTGCCGCCCGTGGAGGACCCGGAGCGCCTGGTGGGCATGGTGGAGAACAAGGAGGCGATGGCGGGCCTGCATCTGGGGGCGGATTTTTCGGTGACCCTGCGCACCGGACCGCCGGTGGCGGTGGGGCTGGTCCTGGACGGGCGCATGTCCAACACTGCCCAGATCATCCAGGGCTATGTGACCGAGGTGATCGATACGTTCAGTGTGCAGTGGGCGGAAACCCACGACTGGCCCGGCGTGCCGTCGCTGGTGGTCCGGCGCATGTGGTTCAATCCCAACGGGGACAGCCACTGGGTGATCGTGCCGGGACTTGTGGGGGTGCTGACCATGGTGGTGGCCCTGGTGGTCACCGCCCTGTCGGTCGCCCGGGAACGGGAGCTGGGAACCTTCGAACAGCTGCTGGTCACCCCCTTGCGCCCCTTCGAGATTCTGGTTGGCAAGACCGTGCCGGCCCTGGTGATCGGCCTGGTGGAAGGCAGCATCATCGTCGGCGCCGCGCTGTGGTGGTTCGAGGTGCCGTTCACCGGCGCCGTCTGGCTGCTGTACGGCGCGCTGGTGGTGTTCCTGCTGGCGGTGATCGGGGTGGGGCTGTTCATCTCGTCGCTGGTGAAGACCCAGCAGCAGGCGATTGTCGGCGCGTTTCTGTTCCTGGTGCCGGCGATCATCCTGTCGGGCTTCGCCACCCCCATCGAGAACATGCCCGCGTGGCTGCAAACAGCCACCTGGATCAATCCGCTGCGGCACATGATGGTGGTGCTGCGCGGGGTTTTCCTGAAAGATGTTCCCATGGACGTGGCCATGGACAGCCTATGGCCCATGGCCGTGATCGCGCTGTGCACCCTGGCCGGGGCGGCGGTGTTGTTCCGCCGCCGCCTCGGCTGAAGGCACCTTTACTCCACGGTGTATTCGCCCAGATCGCACAGGTCCATTTCGTAGTCTTCGACCGCGCTCTTGTCGTCGAATTCCACACGGATGTCGTAAGTGCAGGTGCGGCGGCCGTCGTTGATCATCACGTCGACCTCGTAGCCCGGGGCAAGATAGCCACCGGACAGCAGGTTCTCTTCCCAATCATTGGTACCGGAATGCGAGACGTAAAAGCCGTCCACATTCGCATCGGAATGGTTGATCAGCTTGAAGGTCAGATCCTCGGCCAGGGCCGGGGTTGCAGAAAGGGCCAGAAGGCCCGACAGGATGACCGCGCGCTTCAGGAACATGATAACTCTCCGCTTCCGGAATAATAACGAGATGGCGGCATCTTCATAGCATAGTGGTTGGAAAAAAGAAGGTGCTCTTCAGGGGAATACCGGCCATCGTTCGTAACCTGTGGCGCGAAAAGGCCCCAATATCCGGGGGATTCCGGGGTCCGGGGAAAACCTAGTGCAGCCGTAGGACTATATTGCGCCGTCCCGGGATCTCGGGCACAGTTTCACAACCGTATGATAAAAACGGCCGACCTCTATTCCCGTCGCGGGTGCGGCCGGCGATCGAGACGCGGAAACGTTCGACACAGGGTGGATCCAGGGCCGGTCCGGCTTCCCCTGCCGGGGAGACACGGAGGCTTTCGCCTTTATCCTAGTGCATCGACCCAAACGAAGGCATCAGCTGCAGTTTGGAAAGTTGATGCATAAACAATGTCCTGGTGCACTGACCGCTGAATCATCTGAATGAGTCAGTGTGCTAGGTGGTTTAGAGGGATTGGAGCTGACGATGGATGCTGTTATCGACGTACTGAACACGATTTTCTGGGGATATATTCTGATTTACGGCCTGCTGGCCGTCGGCGTTTTCTTCACCATCCGCCTCGCTTTTCTTCAATTCAGACATTTTCCACTCTTCTTCAAGGCCATCCTGGGGGCCAGAACCAGCGACAAAAGCGGGATCAGCCCGTTTCAGGCCTTGTGCACCTCGCTGGCGTCGCGGGTGGGGACGGGCAATCTGGCCGGCGTGGCCGTCGCCCTGTCGCTGGGCGGGCCGGGGGCGATTTTCTGGATGTGGATGGTGGCCATCGTCGGCATGGCTACCGCCTATGCGGAAAGTACCCTCGCCCAGCTGTACAAGGTCAAGGATGACCAGGGGCAGTATCGGGGCGGTCCTGCCTTCTACATGGCGCGGGGCATGAAGATGCCGGCGCTGGGCTATGTCTTCTCGGTTTGTCTGATCCTGTCGTTCGGACTGGTCTTCAACGCGGTACAGGCCAACTCCATTGCTTCGGCGGTGGAAAACTCCCTGGGCGTGCCGACCCTGGCGACCGGCCTGGCGCTTGCCGTGGCGGCGGGAGTGGTGATCTTCGGCGGCCTGCGGTCCATCGCCCGCTTTGCCGAGGCGGTTGTTCCCTTCATGGCCGGGGTCTATGTGCTGGTGGCGCTGCTGGTGCTGGTGATGAACATCGGCAGCGTGCCCGAGATGATCGGTACCATCATCAGCCACGCGTTCGGTTTCGAGCAGGCGGCCGGCGGCGTCACCGGCGGCGTGATGGCGGCGGCGATGAACGGCATCAAGCGCGGGCTGTTCTCCAACGAGGCGGGGATGGGCTCTGCCCCCAACGTGGCGGCAACGGCCACGCCCGATCCGCACCATCCGTCCAGCCAGGGCTTCGTTCAGGCATTGGGGGTGTTCATCGACACCCTGGTGATCTGCACCGCGACGGCGCTGATGATCCTGCTGTCCGGGATCTACGAGCCGGGCGGGGAGCTGACGGGCACGCCGCTGACGCAAGAGGCGATGCAGGCCCACATTGGCGCTTTCGGTCCCTATTTCATCACCCTGGCGATCCTGTTCTTCGCCTTCACCTCCATCGTCGCCAACTACTCCTATGCGGAGAACGCCATGGTCTTCCTGGGTGTCGGCAACAAGGCGGGGCTGACGGTGTTGCGCTGCGGCGTGCTGGTGCTGGTGGTCTGGGGGGCCTATGAAAGCGTGGCGACGGTGTTCAACGCCGCCGATGCCTCGATGGGTCTGATGGCCACGGTCAACCTGATCGCCATCGTCTGGCTGTCCAGCAAGGTGGTCTATCTGACGAAGGACTACCTGGCCCAGGTCAAGGCCGGGGCCACCCCGGTCTTCCATGCCGAAGCCCACCCGGGTTTCCTGGAAAGCGGTGTGGAACCGGACATCTGGTCGGAAAAGACCGCCCGCGCCGGCGGCGTGGCCGAGGCAGCCCCAGGGGAGTAGGGGACGCAGGAGCGGAGGGGGCGTTGCGCCCCCCTCACGTCCGGTCCTTGAAGGCGGCGCAGGGGTCGCCCCGGTCGACGCGGGGCGTGAACCACAGCAGATCATAAGGTGCGCGCGCCATGGCTCCCCCGATGCCCCGGGCCTCTTCGTAGGCCGCGGGGTCGGTCACGCCGTCTTCCGCCTCGACGAAGGCGACGGAGACCACCTCGCTTCCGTCCACGCCGGCCTGTTCCAGCACCCAGGGCACCGCCCGGTCGCGGCGGCCGTGACCGCTGCCGGTGATCAGTACGGCGCCGTCACCGCGCTCGCCGATGCCGGTGGCGTCCAGCATGCCCCGGGCCAGGGCGCCGTCGCGGGCGCGCTGGGCCAGCAGCATGGCCGGAATGCTCTCGTCGGGTAGCATGTCGCAGTGGCTGGCCTTGAGCACTGCGCTCAGATCCTCGGCCAGAGCGGCGGGGAAGGGGACGTGCAGGGACAGGGCCTGGCGCTCTGCCTCCGGCAGGGCATCGTTGCCGCCACGGGCGATGCTCATCACCTGCTCCCGGGTCAGGTTGCCGGCGCGCAGGGGCAGGCCGGCGGCCAGCGCCGCCCCGAAGATCGGGGCGTAATCGGCGAAGGCCGGCCAGCCCCGGTCTTCCCAGGCCAGCACGTCCGCCAGTCCGTCGGGAGAGGCGGGGTCGCCGGCGAGGAAGGCATCCAGGTCCGCCTGCTGGCCGATGTCCACCATCTCCCACACCACGGCCGGACGGCGCCCGGCGGCGGCCATGGCCGCGACCGCATAGGCCTGAAGGGCGTGGTGATCCGGATTATCGTGCCGTTCCCCCAGCACCACATAGGGTGCGGCTTCCAGGCGCTCCAGGGCCTCCGGCAAGGGCACTTCGGCCCCCGTCGCACCGTCGAAAATCCGCCCGACCAGGGGATTGTCCGCCGCCAGCGGGGCGGTGAAGGCCGGCAGCGGAAGCGGCTCGGCGGCGAGTGCGGCGGTTGGCAGCAGCAAGGCCAGCAGAGCGAAGATGCGGGACAGGGAACGGAACATGGCAAGGGCCTTCCGGGGTGGTGGGTGCGCAATCGATATGGGGTGGCAGGGTGGGGGCTGTCACGGGAATTTGCGGGACGGGCAGGACGCGTTTCCGGACATTACCCATGCTGGAAAACTGATAACGAAGGCCCATATGTCGCCTCATCCCGCCCAAACAGGTGGCATCAAGACGACACAAAACGGCCCGGGCATCGCATCAGGGCCCCCTCGGACAGGAAGGATACAACCCATGGCGTTTCTGATCACACGGCGCGGCATGCTGGCCGGCACGGCGGCCCTGACCGGCACTCTGGCGCTGGGTGGCGCGCGGCGCGCGAGCGCTCAGGAAGAGCAGAACTTCATCATGGCCACCGCCACCACCGGCGGCACCTATTACCCGGTCGGGGTCGCGCTGGCGACGCTGACCAAGGTCAAGCTTCAGCCCAAGGAAAAGATCTCGCTGTCGGCCATCACCTCTGCCGGGTCGGGGGAGAACGTCAAGCTGCTGCGGGAAGACCAGGCACAGTTCGCCATTCTTCAGGGCTTGTACGGCGCCTGGGCCTGGACCGGCTCCGGCCCGCTGGCCGAGGAAGGCAAGCAGGAGTGGATGCGCTCCGTCACCATGCTCTGGCAGAACGTGGAACATTTCAGCATCCGCGCCTCGCTGGCCGATACCGGCACCATTTCCGACATGGACAAGCTGAAAGGCCGCAAGTTCTCCATCGGTGCCAAGAATTCGGGCACCGAAGGGTCGGGCCGCACCATCCTGGGCAACCTGGGCTATGACCCGGATGCGGACTTCGATCTGGCCTATCTGGGCTATACCCCCAGTGCCGAGGCCATGCAGAACGGCACCATCGACGGCTTCAACATCCCCGCCGGGCCGCCGGTGGGGGCGATCACCCAGGCCTATGCGGCCATGGGCGACGAACTGGTGATCATGGACTTCACCGACGAGCAGATGGAAAAGGCCAACGGCGGCCTGGACCTGTGGACCCGTTTCGAAATCCCGGCCGAAACTTATCCCGGCCAGACCAAGCCCATCAACACCATCGCCCAGCCCAACTTCCTGGCCTGTCGCGCCGACCTGTCGGAAGACGCGGTCTACAAGATCACCAAGACCACCTATGAAAACCTGCCCTTCCTGCAAGGTATCCATCCGGCGACCAAGGCGATGAAGATCGAAAGCGCCATCGCCGGCCTGCCCGCGCCGCTGCATGCCGGTGCGGCCAAGTACTACGAGGAATCCGGGGTGACCATCCCCGACCGCCTGAAGCCCCGGTAAGCGCGGGGCACGGCGTTTGGCTGCCCTGGCGTCCCTCCTGCGAGGGAGGCCGGGGCGGTCAGGGGTGATTCTTTGACGCAAGGAGGCAGCATGACCCCATCCGGGCAGCCGGCCGGGCCGGGTTCGTCTGTGGATGACGACGAACCGAAAACGGAGCAGGGCGAAACCGCCATGGTCCTGCGGGACGACAGCGGGCCGCTCGGCTGGGTGATCTACGGGCTGGCCATCGTGGTGGCGGCCATGCACATCTACCTCAATGTCTGGGGGACGATGGCGGAGCTGCGGTTTGCCGGGCTGCACTTTGCCAGCTTTGCCATGCTGGCCACGCTGATCTATCCCATGGTGCACAGCCGCTCCGCCGGAACGCGGACGCTGGTGCTGGGCATCGACGTGGTGCTGGGCCTGCTGGCCATCGCCTGCGTGATCTATCTGTTCCTGTACGAAGACGCGCTGTATCAGCGGGGCGTGCGGTTCGACACCTGGGACTGGGTGGTGACCATCACCGCCATTCTGGTGGCCATGGAGATGACCCGGCGGACCACGGGGTGGCTGATCCCCTGTCTGGTGGTGATCTCGTTCACTTACGTCGTCTGGTGGGGGCAGTATCTGGGGGGCGTGTTCCAGTTCCCGGGGCTGACCCTGGAGACCATGCTATTCCGCAGCTTCTTCGGCTCCGACGGCATGTTCGGACCGATTTCGCGGATTTCCTTTTCCTACGTCACCATGTTCATCCTGTTCGGGGCGTTTCTGCTGCGCTCCGGCGCGGGGGATTTCATCATCGATCTGGCGCGCTGCGCGGCCGGGCGCTTCATTGGCGGGCCGGGGCTGGTGGCGGTGCTGGGATCGGGGATGATGGGGTCGATTTCCGGCTCGGCGGTGGCCAATACGGTGTCCACCGGGGTCATCACCATCCCGCTGATGCGCAAGGCCGGCTACAAGCCCAAGTTCGCGGCGGGGGTGGAGGCGGCGGCCTCGACCGGCGGGCAGCTGATGCCGCCGATCATGGGGGCGGGCGCCTTCGTGATGCAGAACCTGACCCAGATCAGCTATCTGACCATCATCGGCGTCTCGGTGCTGCCGGCGATGCTCTATTTCCTCTCGGTGGCCTTTTATGTGCGCATCGAGGCCAAACGCCTGGGCCTCCAGCCCCTGGATGCGGACGGCGAGGAGACCCCGCGCCTGCGTACCGTGCTGGCCGGCGGCTGGCACTTCCTGCTGCCCATCGTCGTGCTGGTGTGGCTGCTGATCGACGGCTTCACGCCGACCTATGCGGCCGGCATCGCCACGGTGTCGGTGGTGGTCGCCTCGTGGCTGTCGCGCAACCGCATGGGCCTGCGCGCGGTGCTCGACGCCCTGGTGCTGGGCGCGCGCAACACGGCCGCCCTGGCGGTGCTGCTGGTGACGGTGGGTCTGGTGGTCAACGTGCTGTCGACCACGGGGATCGGCAATACCTTTTCGATCATGATCCAGGACTGGGCGGGGGGCAGCCTGGCGGTGACCTTGCTGCTGGTGGCCCTGGCCTCGCTGGTGCTGGGCATGGGACTGCCGGTGACGGCGGCCTATATCATCCTCGCCACCCTGTCGGCGCCGGCGATCAAGGACCTGATGGTCAACGCCCAGTTCGTCGACTTGATCGTCGCCGGCGACCTGCCCGAACAGGCGCGCATGCTGGTGGGCGCCCTGCTGCCCGAGGTGGGACAGGCCCTGGCCGGCCCGATGTCGCCGGCGGAGGCCCAGGCGATCCTTGCGCAGCTGCCGCCGGACTTCGTCGGCACCCTGGTGGAGCAGAGCCTGTCGGCGGAGGTGTTGATGTACACCCTGCTGTCGGCGCATCTGATCATCTTCTGGCTGTCGCAGGACAGCAACGTGACGCCGCCGGTCTGTCTGTGCAGTTTCGCCGCCGCTTCGATAGCCGGATCGAAACCGATGGCGACCGGGTTCGAATCCTGGAAGATCGCCAAGGGCCTATACATCGTGCCGTTCCTGTTCGCCTACACCAATTTCATTGGCGGTCCGCCGCTGGAGGTGCTGGAAATCTTCATTTTCGCCATTTTCGGGGTGTACGCCTTTGCCGGAGTGTTCCAGGGTGGTCTGGAAGGACCGGTGGGCTGGATCTCGCGAGGGCTGCTGGCGGTGGCCACGGCCCTGCTGCTCTGGCCCCATGGGGCGCTGATGGTGCATCTGGCCGGTGTGGCCCTGGTGGTGGTCTTGGTCGTCTTGTCGCGGATCGGCAAGGCGCCCTAGGACATCGACCCAAACGGAGGCGTCAGCCGAAGTCTGGAAAGTTGATGCATAAACAAAGTACTAGTGCACTGACCGCTGAATCATCTGAATGAGTCAGTGCACTAGGACATCGACCTTCGGCGACGAAGGGAGGACAAGGTGATAGCAGGAACGACGGAACGGATGCGGCTGCGCTTGCGGCGGCTGGCGGCATGGAGCGGGGCCGTGGGGCTGAGTGCGCTGATGGCGGCGAGCCCGGCGGCGGCGTTTGACAAGACCCAGCGTTATGGCGTGGCCAAGGCGCCGTTCCAGGACGTGGGGACGATGAGCAAGGAGCTGTCGTCCCTCTGCCGCCGCAACATGTTCAACCAGCGCAAGAAGGTGAACCTGTACATCGGCTATGTGGGGGAGAAGAACTCCGGCCGTCATACGATGACGGGGATCGCCAAGCAGAACTGGAACCTCTACGACCCCACCGGCATGAGCGAGCCGGATGTGACGTACCACTTCTTCAATGACGGCTATTCGAACTGCCAGGTGTTCGTGGCACGGGAAGGGGACCCGAAGAATCCGCCCCGGTGAGGGGAAAGCATGTCTCGCCGTTTTTTGCTGAACATACTCAAGAATAGGAATTTCATTCTGGCAATAGATCAAACTGCCTTAAATCTGCATCGATTTATGGCAGGCAATTTGATCTAAAAACATATAGTTAGGGCATCGAGTCACGCCGAAGGCGTGCGTTCCGTCGGGAGTCGAAGACGCGATTGCGCACCGGAAAACCGGTTGTTCGCTTCGCGCTCCCTTCGGCCCCCACTTTTCCGCTCGATGCTCCAGTGACTTTGCCTAGAACGACTGATAGCATGTGTTGACATTGCTGTCGGAGTAATATCTCTTTGGGCCTGGATGTGTAAAATAATAACCAAACCAAACTGAATGTTGGAAGAAGTTTTCAGAAGCGTATATACCTGTGTCTGAGACCGTGTTTTTTATAATATCACTGATCTTTTTATCTGCTTCAACTTTCATGTAAGTTTTTATTAGAAAGGAATTTTTTTGGCGATTAAAATTTATTGTCCGAAAGTTTATGCGCCTTTCTATTTTTTGGTTGGAAAGAATCTCGCCGCTGATTCGATTTTCATCCATATTTTCGATATTAACTTCGTAGGCTGGGTTTCCGCTTCTATCGAGAGAATAAACTTTAAAACTATCTAGTCTGTATGCTGAGCGGAACTCGCCCCTGTTGTAGAGACAGAGCGCAATTGTTGCATATCTCGGGTTGTTATCGAAGAAAAGTGCTGACAATTCAATCTGTGGCTTTACAGACTCTAGTAATTTGATTGCTCCAATTTTATTTTCCACTGTATTTGAGTAAATGGCTTCTCTTTTTAGTAGTTCGTCTAACTTCCATCCGGATTTTTCAATTTCATTTCGCGTATCTGAAAGAGACTTGTTTGATATTGCTAGTTGGTTAGTTGCTTCGTTTAGAAGGTTTTGTGATTCTCGAAGATTGTTTTCACTTTCAATGATTTTTCCATCAATTTCACTAATTAATCCAAAGTATTTTCCGTTAAAAATGATTGATGATATTTGTATCGATAGAGATGCTAATATAAGTAAAAGTAAGGATATTTTATAAGCATCCAATGATTTTGATTTTTTTTCTACATTCTCAATTTCTTCCTGATGAATATTGTTCAACATTTCATGGGGAAGTTGTTCTTCTGAATTTTCTTCATTTTTCATTCTGGTTTCCTTTTGTTAATGTTGAATTTTATTATTAACCATGCAGATTTTCCTTATTTGTCGGACGTCATTTTTTCGGAGCGCTTTGTTGGTTATGCTCCTTCTGATTCAACTCTTTGACCGGACGTCATCTGAATGATCAAAACCGTTTCATTCAGCCAAACTTGATGAAACTTGGTGGCTTCGATACAGGTGACTGCGAGGCAAGGGATGTCTCGTCATTATTGAGGAGCGCGTCAAGGTGTCAAGGGCTTCACATGGTGGTGCCGAGTGGTGAAGAGCTTCCCATGGGTTGAAAAGTTAAGATATTTCCTGGTTGTTCCTGAAATAGTCTTCTTTCAACAAGCTTCTCAATGTGACCACCTCTACCACCAACCTTCCTCAGCAAAGGACAACAAGGCTGATGGTTATCCCAGAGTATATCCCACCTTCGGTGAATCCTACACCGTTGCGTGCAACGGGGATGCTGCCGGCCGGAATATCCTTCGGTCCGTATCGGCACAAACACACGGCCGCCCCGATCCGGGGCGGCCGTTGTGCTTTCGGGGGCCGATCAATATCCGAAAGGGTGGGGGTGTTTGCAAAAGGTAGCTTTTCGACGCTCGAGTTACTGGCAATCTCTGGTACAATTTGGTCTCTTTTTCAGGCGATGCAAGTTGGGATCATTCGCGGTGAACACCAAGATCCATCTGTTTCTGCCCTTCCTTTCCAACGAGGAAGCGTATTCGACGCCGGTCGGCGACATGATCGATGGGGAGCATGTGCCCCTGGGGATCTACTATCTCGCCGGCTATATCCGCGAGCACGGTTATCCGGTGGCCGTTACCGACGCCCAGGCCACCAAGCTGACGCAGGATCAGATCATCGAGGAAATCCGCGTCTCGGACCCGGCCTATGTCGGCATCAGCGCCACCACCGTGCTCTATCCCAAGGCCGTCGCGCTGGCGCAGCTGGTCAAGCGGGAGTTCCCCCATATCGTGACGATCCTGGGGGGGCGGCATATCACCTCGAACTGGGAGCACGCGATGTCCTGCCCCGCGTTCGATTATGGGGTGGTCGGCGAGGGGGAAATCACCGCCGTTGAGATGCTCGATGCCCTGACCAAAGGGGAGCCGCTGGCCCAGATCCCGGGGGTCGTCTATCGGGACGCGGCCGGGCAGCCGCATTTCACCGGGGACCGCGCGCTGATCGAGGACCTGGATATCCTGCCGTTCCCCGCTTTCGATCTCATCGACGACGTGGGAATCTATCGGCCGCCGCTGTTCATGCACAAGGCCAAGCCCCTGCTGAGCATGATTACCTCGCGGGGCTGTCCCAGCAAATGCACCTTCTGCGCCACCTCCCTGGGGAAGACCTATCGCAAGCGGTCGGCGCAGAATATCTTCGCCGAAATCAAGGATCTGATGGCGCGCTACCAGATCCGCGAGGTGGATTTTCTCGACGACAACTTCCTGCTCGACCGGCAGCGCATCTATGATCTGTTCGACATGATGCGGGCAGAGGGGCTGTCGCTGCACTGGACCTGCATGGCCCGGATCGGCAGCGTGAATTACGAGTTCCTGAAGTACCTGCGCGACAACGGCTGCTGGAGCATCGCCTTCGGGATCGAGTCGGGGGATCCGGCGATCCTCAAGGTGATCCGCAAGGGGTTGTCGCTGGAGCGGACGGAGCAGGTGCTCGGCTGGTGCCGGGAACTGGGGATCCTGACCCGGGGCTTTTTCATCATCGGCCATCCGACCGAAACGGTGGAAACCATCGACCGCACCATCGACTATGCGTGCAAGGTCCCCCTCGACCTGATCATGACGGCGATCAATACGCCGTTCCCGGGCACCCAGCAGTACGACGAGGCGGAGAAGTACGGCACGCTCGACAAGACGGACTGGTCCCAGTTTTCCCAGTATAACCCGGTCTTCGTCCCCCATGGCCTGACCAAGGACCTCCTGGTCAAGAAGCAGCGGGAGATGTACATCAAATTCTACTTCCGGCCAAAGCACCTGGCGCGGCTGTTCGCGTTCTATTTGACGCAGAACCAGGGGTCTCGGAAAGACCGTCTCTTGGCCGGGGCACAGGTGATCCTCTTGCGGTTCCGCGCCATGTTCGCCCGGCCGGAGGCGCGGCCAAACTAATTGGGGGCCTGGGGGACCCGCTGGTCCCCCAGCACTTGTTTTGTCTTGTCCCCCTTCGGGGACGGGGGAGGGACCCGCTGGTCCCCCAGCACTTAAACAAGTGAAGTGCTGGAGGGTCTCAGACCCTCCAGACCTCCCATTAGTTTTTACAGCGTCACCCCATCCTTGAAGATCACCACGTCGTGGACGCCGTTGCGCTCGTTGCGGGCCTGGGCGCCGCCGGCGACGGACAGGATGGTCTCGATGAAGGCCGGCAGCAGGTCTTCCACACGGGTCGAGCCATCAGCGATGGGTCCGGCGTTGAAGTCCATCCAGTGCGGCTTCTTTTCGTACAGCGGCGTGTTGGTGGCGATCTTCAGGGTCGGCACGATGCCGCCCAGCGGCGTCCCCCGGCCCGTGGTGAACAGCTCCAGGTGACAGCCCGCCGCCGCCAAGGCCGTGACCGCTACGCCGTCATTGCCCGGCGCTTCCAGCAGGGTCAGGCCCGGCTTGCGGATCCGCCCGGCATAGCGGATCACGTCGCGCACCGGGGCGCGACCGGCCTTCTGGGTGCAGCCCAGGGACTTCTCTTCCAGCGTGCTGATCCCCCCGGCCTTGTTCCCCGGCGAGGGGTTCTCATAGATCGGCTGGCCGTGGTCCTCGAAATAGTCCTTGAAGTCGTTGATCAGCCGGACGGTGGCGTCGAACACGTCACGGCTTTCGGCACGCTCCATCAGCAGGTGCTCGGCGCCGAACATCTCCGGCACTTCGGTCAGCACCGTCGCACCGCCCCGGGCGCAGAGCCAGTCGGAAAAGGCGCCCAGCAGGGGATTGGCGGTGATGCCGGAAAAGCCGTCGGAGCCGCCGCACTTCAGCCCGACCCGCAGGTGCTCCACACCCACCGGCTCCCGATGGTCGCCTTTCATGACCTCGGCCAGGGCGGATAGCGCCTCCAGCGCCGCTTCGGTCTCGTCGCCGACCTCCTGGGTGACGAGATAGCGCAGGCGGCACGGATCGGGGTGGGCGAAGCCCTCTTCGAACAGGCGGCGGTTGTTGTTCTCGCAGCCCAGACCCATCACCAGCACGCCCCCGGCATTGGGGTGCACCGCCAGGGCACGCAGCAGCGCCCGGGTGCGCCCCAGGTCGTCGCCGAGCTGGGAGCAGCCGTAGGGGTGCTCCAGCACCAGCACCTGACCGCCGTCGGGCAGGCTGGTGGCGCGTTCGAACTGGCGGGCGACGTTGCGGGCCAGGCCGTTGATGCAGCCGACCAGCGGGATGATCCAGATATCGTTGCGAATGCCGATCTCGCCATTCGCCCGCTTGTAGGCCGGGAAGGTGAGGGGGCCGGCCGTGTCGGAAACCGGCGTGGCCGCGCTGTCCGCCACAGGGCCGGCATAGGCGTAATCGTCGATCCGGCCCAGGGTGGTGGCGATGTTGTGGGTGTGGATATGGGCACCCGGCGCAATGGGGGCGGTGGCCTTGCCGATCACCCCGCCGTACTTGAACACCCGATCCCCGAGCGCATGGGCGACCAGGGCCACCTTGTGCCCCTGCGGAATGGCGTCGGTCACCGTGACGTCGAGACCGTCCAGAACCGTGCCCTCTGGCAGCGGCTCCAGGGCGACGGCGACGGTGTCGTCGGGATGGATCTTCAGAAAGCGGGCCATGGCAACTCTTCCGGTGTGCGGGACGGGGAGGGAAGGGGATTACTCCTCGTCCTCGAAGTATTCCCCGTTCTCGGCGCGAATGCGGGGGAAATGCTCCAGGATGGTGATCAGGTGCATGCGCATGCGCTCCACGGCGAGATCCGCGTTCCGTTCCCGCAGGGCCGAGAAGAACGACGTGTGGTCATCGTAGGCCCGGCGTCCGGCGAAGGAGAGCGAGAGGAAGCGGACCCGGTCCATATGGGCCTTGTGCTCCTGGATCAACTGCCAGACGTAGCCCACGCCGGCCCGTTCGCAGATCTGCCGGTGGAACAGGTCGTCCAGCTCGTGAAAGCCCATCTTGTCGCCCTGGTCCAGGGCCGCCTGCTGGCGGTCGAGGATGGCCTGAAGGGCGTCGATGTCGGCGTCCTTCAGGGTCTCGCAGGCGACCCGAGTCGTCTCCACCTCCAGGGCGGTGCGGATAAAGCGGGCCTGCCGCACGGCGCGCTCGGAAATCATGCTGACCGTGGTCGCCCGCTGCGGCCGGATTACCAGGAAACCGGCCTTGGATAGGCGGTAGAACGCATCCCGCACCGGCTGGCGAGAGACCCCGAGGGCCTTGGCCACCTCGGTTTCGGACGTCTTCGTTCCCGGCAACATCTCAAGCGAAATGACCCGGTGATAAAGCTCCTCGAACACCTGATCGGTGACCGATGGCCGGTCGATGAGGTCCGGGCTCATGCGACTGAGGAAACTGTCGTTGGTCACGGGTCCCTCCTTGACATATCCGTGGAATGCCGACTAGCATATTAGGCTACAAGATGGGGCTGGAAAAGCCGTTTTAACAAGAATGCATCGGCGGCCGCCGCCGAGGGGAGTGAAAATGGACCTGCATCCGGATCGCCTGCTTCCGTTGGCGGAGCCTGCCCGTGCGCTCGGGCGGGCGCTCTATGCCACCGTGAAGGACCTGCCGATCATCAGCCCCCACGGGCATACCGACCCCCGGTGGTTCGCCGAGAACGCCCCGTTCCCCGACCCCGCCCAGCTGTTCGTGACGCCCGACCACTACGTGTTCCGCATGCTCTATTCCCAGGGCGTGGCGCTGGAGGATCTGGGGGTGCCGCGGGCCGACGGCGGTGCGGTGGAAACCGACGGGCGCAAGATCTGGCGACTGTTCGCCAAGAACTTCTATCTGCTGCGCGGCACGCCGTCGTGGATGTGGCTGAGCCACGCCTTCACCGAGGTTTTCGGCTGGACGGAACGGCTGTCGGAGAAGACGGCCGATGCGGCCTATGACCACATCGCCGACTGCCTGACGCGTCCGGACTTCCTGCCGCGCGCGCTGTTCGACCGCTTCGGGATCGAAGCCCTGGCCACCACGGAAAGCCCGCTGGACGACCTGCGCTGGCACAAGATGATCCGCGAGAGCGACTGGGGCGGCCGGGTGATCACCGCCTATCGCCCCGACCCGGTGGTCGACCCGGAGTTCGAAGGCTTCGCCGCCAATGTGGCCAGGCTGGGCGAGCTGACCGGCGAAGATACGGCGACCTGGCCGGGGTATCTGGATGCCCACCGCAAGCGCCGTGCGTATTTCAAGGCGTTCGGCGCGACGTCCACCGACCATGGCCATGCGACCGCGCGGACGGAGGATCTGTCGCAGGACGAGGCCGCCCGCCTGTTCGCCAAGGCCCTGGCCGGCACCTGCTCGGCAGACGAGGCCGATGCCTTCCGTGGCCAGATGCTGACCGAAATGGCGCGGATGAGCATCGAGGACGGCCTGGTGCTGCAGATCCACCCGGGCAGCACGCGCAACCATTCATCGTCGGTGTTCGCGCGCTTCGGCCGGGACAAGGGCTTCGACATTCCGTCGCCGACGGATTACGTGCGGGCGCTGCGCCCGCTGCTGGGGGCGGTGGGGACGGATCCCCGGCTGACCGTCATCCTGTTCACGCTGGACGAGACCTCGGTATCCCGGGAGCTGGCCCCCCTGGCGGGCGCCTATCCGGTGCTGCGGCTTGGTCCGCCCTGGTGGTTCTTCGACAGCCCGGAAGGCATGCGCCGGTTCCGGGAAGCGGCCACCGAAACAGCGGGTTTCTATAACACCGTCGGTTTCAACGACGACACCC
Source organism: Rhodospirillaceae bacterium Z3-40 (assembly GCA_046233135.1). Lineage (GTDB taxonomy): Bacteria > Pseudomonadota > Alphaproteobacteria > Rhodospirillales > Rhodospirillaceae > JBJXHN01. The sequence continues at coordinate 223,130 of JBJXHN010000001.1, forward strand.
GCGCCTTTTGCTCGATCCCCGCCCGCCACGACGTGGCCCGGCGCGTGGATAGTGCATACCTCGCCACCCTGGTCGCCTCCGGGCGGCTGGCGGAGGATGAGGCGTTCGAGGTCATCCAGGACCTCAGCTATGGGCTGGTCAAGAAAGCCTATCGGCTCTGATCACCCGTATCTCTCCGGGAGGAATAAAAAATCATGTCCATGTACAAGACTTTCGCTGCCGCGTTGCTGGCGAGCGCCGCGATGATGACCGTCGCGCAAGCCTGCGAAATCACCCTTCGGTCTTCCGACACCCACCCCGACGGCTACCCGACCGTGGAAGCGGTGAAGGAAATGGGGAAAATGCTGGAGGAACGTACGAACGGACACCTCTGCGTCGAAGTTTTCCATTCCGCCCAGCTTGGTGAAGAAAAGGACTCCATCGAACAGACCCAGTTCGGCGTGATCGACCTGAACCGCGTCAGCCTGGGCCCCTTCAACAACATCATCGAAGAAACCCAGGTCCCGTCGCTGCCCTATATCTTCCGGTCCGTCGACCACATGCACAAGGTGATGGACGGCCCGATCGGCGAGGACATCCTGGCGGCCTTCGAACCGCATGACCTGATCGGCCTGGCCTTCTATGACGGCGGGTCGCGCAGCTTCTACAATAGTGAACATCCGATCACTTCCATGGCCGATCTGAAGGGCATGAAGTTCCGGGTGATGCAATCGGACCTGTTTGTCGACATGGTTTCGGCGGTGGGCGCCAACGCCACCCCGATGCCCTATGGCGAAGTGTACTCCTCGATCCAGACCGGGGTTATCGACGGCGCCGAAAACAACTGGCCGTCCTATGAAAGCTCCGGCCATTTCGAAGTCGCCAAGTACTACACCCTTGATCAGCATCTGATCGTACCGGAAGTCCTGGTCATGTCGAAGGTCAGCTGGGACAAGCTGAGCGACGAAGACAAGGCCGCCGTGCGTCAGGCTGCCAAGGATTCCGTGCCGGTGATGCGCAAGCTGTGGCGGGAACGGGAAGAAGCCTCGGAAGCCAAGGTGCGGGAAGCCGGTGTGGAAGTGATCACCGACATCGACAAGACCCCCTTCATCGAAGCAATGAAGCCGGTCTACGAAAAGTACGTGACCTCGGACAAGCTGAAGGATTTGGTCGCGCGGATTCAGGCGACCGAATAGGGACCCGGTATTGTGGAACGCACCCCGGTATCCGGTCCGGGGTGCGCTCCGCTCCTGCAGTGGAGGGGTCTCATGCGGGACGTAATGTTGCAGGTGGCGCGCGCGATGAAGTGGATCGCCCGTGTCGCGCTCTGGATTTCGGTGGCCGGCCTCGTCTTGATGACGGCCGCCATCGCTGCCCAGGTCTTCTTCCGCTACATCCTGAACGACAGCCTGACCTGGTCAGAGCCCGCGTCCGTCATGATGATGGGCTGGTTCATTTTCCTGGGCGCGGCCGTGGGCATCCGTGAAGGCTACCATCTGTCCTTCGACGTCTTGCTGTACTTCCTGTCCGATAAGGTGAAGCTGAAGCTGTATTCGGTATCCGACTGCGTGGTCGTCTTCTTTGGCGGCTGCATGGTCTGGTTCGGCACCGCGCTGGCGGAACGGACGATGCACAACAAGCTGCCGTCCCTGGGGATTTCCGGCGCGTTCGACTTCATTCCCATTGTCGGCGGCGGGGCGCTGCTGGTCATCTTCGCCCTTGAACGCCTGGCCCGTCGTGCGGCTGGTCTGCCTACCGCCCGGTTCGGCGAAACGGACCTGGAGGAGGATTGATCATGGAACTGTGGATTCTCTTTGGAACGTTCACGTTCCTGCTGATCATCGGCACCCCGGTCGCCTTCTGCCTGGGCATGGCCAGTCTGGCCACCATCATGTACCTGGGCCTGCCGCCGGTGGTGGTGTTCCAGCGCCTGAATTCCGGCGTCTCGGTCTTCGCCCTGATGGCCATCCCCTTCTTCATCTTCGCCGGCGAACTGATGGTGCGCGGCGACATCGCCCGGCGGCTGGTCGCCCTTGCGGGGTCTCTCGTCGGGCACTTCCGGGGAGGCCTGGGGCAGGTCAACATCACCGCATCCCTGCTGTTCGGCGGCATTTCCGGATCGGCGGCGGCGGATGCCTCGGCCATCGGCGGGCTGATGATCCCGCAGATGAAGGAACGGGGCTACGACGTCGATTACGGCGTGAACATCACCGTGACGGCCGCGATCATCGCGCTGATGATCCCGCCGTCGCACAACATGATCATCTATTCGATCTCGGCGGGCGGGAAGATTTCCATCGCCGACCTGTTCACCGCCGGCATCCTGCCCGGTGCGATCCTGGCGCTGTCGCTGATGATGGCGGCCTGGTACGTGGCCAAGAAGCGCAACTACCCCATCGACCGCTTCCAGGGCTGGCGGATGGTGCGCAGCCTGTTCATCGGCGCCATCCCGGGCATCATGCTGATCGGCATCATCTTCGGCGGCGTGCGGTCGGGCGTATTCACCGCTTCGGAAAGCTCCTGCATCGCGGCGGTCTACGCCATCCTGGTGACGGTGCTGGTCTATCGCACCCTGGATTGGCAAGGCTTCGTCGGGGCGGCCATGGCGGCGGTGCGGACCACGGCGATGGTGCTGATGGTGATCGGCTGCGCGGCCTCGTTCGGCTGGCTGCTGGCCTATCTGCACGTGCCGGCCGATCTGGTGAACTTCATGCGCCAGATTTCGGACAACCCGCTGGTCATCATGATGTTGATCAACGTGGTGCTGCTGATCTTGGGCACGTTCATGGACATGTCGCCGCTGATTGTCATCACCACGCCCATCTTCCTGCCGGTGGCCGAGGCTTTCGGCATCGATCCGGTGCACTTCGGCGTCATCCTGATCCTGAACCTGGGGATCGGCCTGTGCACGCCGCCGGTGGGCTCGGTGCTGTTCGTCGGCTGCGCGGTGGGCAAGATCACGGTGTGGCAGGCGGTGCGGACCATCGGCCCGTTCTACCTGGCCGCTTTCGCCACCCTGATGCTGGTGACCTACATCCCGGCCCTGTCGCTGGCCGTGCCAGCGCTGTTCCACTGACTGGCCGTGCCAGCGCTGTTCCACTGACCGCGTCGGGGGCGGCAGAGTCCGCCCCCTTCGCCCGCTTTCCAACGGAGGTTTTCCCATGAGGTCCTATCCCGTCGTCGCCACCGACCCCGGAGTGACCCGCCAGGTTCTGGCCGAGCGGGATGAGCTGATGGTGGTGGCCTTCGACTTCCAGAAGGACGCGGAAGGGGCGCTGCACCGCCACCCCCATGTGCAATCCACCTTCGTCCGCTCCGGCCGCTTCCTGTTTTTCGTGGACGGGACGGAGCGGGAACTGGTCCCGGGCGACAGTCTGATCGTGCCGTCCAATTCCGAACACGGTTGCCGCTGCCTGGAAGCGGGCATGCTGATCGATACCTTCACCCCCCGACGTGACGACTTCCTGTGAGAGGCCCTGATATGCTGAATGTCGAAACCCGCTACGCAGTCCATGCCGACCACGCCCGCGGCATGGACACCGAAGCCCTTCGCAAGCATTTCCTTGCCCAGGGGCTGTTCGCCGACGGCCAGATCAATTTGGTCTACACCCACTACGAACGCTTCGTCTTGGGGGCCGCCGTGCCCGCCGGGGGCAGCCTGATCCTGGATCAGGTGAAGGAAACCGGCACGCCCAGCTTCCTCGACCGCCGCGAACTGGGGGTGGTCAATGTCGGCGATACCGGCACCGTCGCCGTCGGGGACGAGACCTGGACCCTGGAACGCGGCGACGTGCTCTATCTCGGCAAGGGTGCCGGTCCGGTCACCTTCGGCGGCCAGGGCCGGTTCTACCTGACCTCCGCCCCGGCGCATATGACCTATCCCAACCGCCTGATCCGCCTTGCCGACAGCAAGGAGGTCAAGCTGGGTTCGGTGGAAACCTCCAACAAGCGCACCATCAACCAGTTCATTCATCCGCAGGTGATGGAAAGCTGCCAGTTGGTGCTGGGGTACACGACGCTGGAGGACGGATCGGTCTGGAACACCATGCCGGCCCATACCCACGAGCGGCGGATCGAAGTCTACATGTATTTCAACCTGTCGCCGGAAGGCCGGGTGGTCCATCTGATGGGCGAGCCGACCCAGACCCGCCACCTGATGATCGCCAATGAAGAGGTGGCCGTCTCTCCGCCCTGGTCGCTGCACAGCGGCGCGGGGACGGAAAGCTACACCTTCGTCTGGGCGATGGCCGGGGACAACGTGGATTACACGGACATGGACTTCGTTCAGCCAGGGGATCTGCGATGAGCGCTCTGTTCGACCTCAGCGGCCAGCGGGCCCTGGTGACCGGGGCCAACACGGGGATCGGCCAGGCCGTCGCCGTGACCCTGGCCACCCAGGGCGCGGATGTGGTCTGCGCCGGCCGTCGGGACTGCGACGAAACCCTGGAGAAGATCGCGGCCGTGGGCGGGAACGGCAGCTATTTGCCGCTGGACTTCGCCGATCCCATGGCGGGGCAGGGGGTGTTCGCCGGCCAGGGCTATACGATCCTGGTCAATAACGCGGGCATCATCCGCCGCCACGACAGCGTGGATTTCCCCGAAGATGACTGGGACGCGGTGCTGAACGTCAATCTGAAAGCGGTGTTCTTCACCACCCAGGCCTTCGCCAAGGAAATCTTCGCCACCGGCGGCCGGGGGGCGGTGGTCAATATCGCCTCTCTGCTCAGCTTCCAGGGCGGCATCCGCGTGCCGGCCTATACGGCGTCGAAGCACGGGGTGGCGGGGATCACCAAGACCCTGGCCAACGAATGGGCGTCGAAGGGCGTGAACGTCAACGCCGTGGCGCCGGGCTACATCATCACCAACAACACCGAGGCCCTGCGCAACGATACCAAGCGCTATGAGTCGATCCTGAGCCGCATTCCGGCGGGCCGCTGGGGCGAGGCAGAGGATATCGGCGGGGCGACGGCGTTCCTGTGTTCTCCGGCCGCGCGCTATATCCATGGCGCCGTGCTCAATGTTGATGGGGGTTGGCTTGCTTTCTAGCACTCCTTTGCGGCTGACCCGGTCCGCCGGTCCGCATCCCGCCGTCGGGATCGTCCACCTTGGCCTGGGGGCCTTCTTCCGCGCCCATGGTGCCCTGTACATCGCCGAGGCCATGCAGGCGTCCGGCGGCGACTGGGGCATTGTCGGGGTTTCCCTGCAATCGCCGACCATGCGCGAGAAGCTGCTGTCCCAGGGCTGGGCCTATACGGCGGTGGAGCTGGGGCCGGACGGCACCCGGCCGCGCACGGTCGAGGTCATCGAAGACGTGCTGGTGGCCCGCGACGATCCGGCCAGGGTGCTGGCGCTGATGGCCGACCCGAAGGTCCGGATCGTCTCGCTGACCGTCACCGAGAAGGGCTACTGCCACGAACCGGCGACGGGCCGGCTGAACAAGGCCCATCCGGACATCGTGCATGACATCGCCCATGCCAGGCCGCTGTCCGCGCCGGGTTTCCTGGTGCGGGCGCTGGAGGCCCGCTGGGCCGCCGGGCTGCGGCCGTTCACGGTGTTGACCTGCGACAACCTGCCTGAAAACGGCCGGCTGGTGCGCGGCCTGGTGCTGCAGCTGGCCCGCGAGATCGATCCCGCCCTGGCCGGCTGGATCGAGGCGGAGGGCCGCTTTCCGTCGACCATGGTCGATCGCATCGTGCCGGCCACCAAGCCGGAGGATATCGAGGCGACGGCAGGCCTGATTGGCGCCTATGACGCCGCGCCGGTGATGCACGAACCCTTCCGCCAATGGGTGGTCGAGGACACCTTCGTGGACGGCGACCGGCCCGATCTGGGAGCTGTGGGCGTCACCCTGGTGGACGACGTCACGCCCTATGAGCACATGAAGCTGCGGTGCCTGAACGGCACCCATTCCGCGCTGGCCTACCTGGGCTATCTGGCGGGGCACGAGACCATTGCCGAGACGGTGGCTGACCCGGTCTTCGCCCGCTATGTGAAGCGCTTGTGGGCCGAAGAAATCCTGCCCGTGCTGGCTCCGCCGCCGGGTGAGGACCTGGAGGCCTATGCCCGGGCGCTGTTCACCCGCTACGAGAACCCGTCGATCCGGCACCGCACCTGGCAGATCGCCATGGACGGCAGCCAGAAGCTGCCCCAGCGCATCCTCGGAACGTTGCGGGAGAACGTGGCGGAGAGGCGGCCCACGCCTCTGCTGACCTTGGCGGTGGCGGCCTGGATGCGCTACGTCGGCGGCGTGGACGAGGCGGGCAAGCCCATCGACGTGAAGGATCCCCTGGCCGACGCGCTGCGGCGTCTGTCCGACAGCGCCGAGGGCGCGGACAAGGCGAGCGCGCTGCTGGGCCTGCGGGCGGTGTTCCCGGAAGATCTGGCGGCGGTGCTGGAACCCGGGGTGCGGGCGGCCTATGGGCGGTTGTTGACTGTGGGCGCGCGGCGCGCCGTGGAGGAATTGTCATGAAGGAAAGCTGGCGCTGGTACGGGGACCTGGACAAGGTCAGCCTGTCGGAGATTGCCCAGACCGGGGCGACGGGGATCGTCACCGCCCTGCACGAAATTCCCTATGGCGAGGTGTGGGAGCGCCCGGTGATCGCCGAGCGCAACCGCCGCATCACCGAGGCCGGCTTCGAGTGGGTGATGGTGGAAAGCCTGCCGGTCCACGAGGATATCAAGCTGGGCGAAGGGGATCTGGCGCCACTGTTTGCGAACTACCGCCAGTCCATGGCCAACCTGGCGGCCGAGGGCGTGAAGACCATCTGCTACAACTTCATGCCGCTGCTGGACTGGACCCGTACGGATCTGGCCGCGCCGGTGGCCCGGGGCGGATCCTGCCTTCGCTTCGATGCCCCGCGCATGGCCGCCTTCGAGATCCACATGCTGGGCCGCAAGGGGGCCGCCGACGACTACCCGCCCGAGGTGGTGGACCGTGCGGCCGCGTGGTTCAAGGCGTCGACGGAGGACGACCGGGCGGTCCTGCTGCGCTCGATCATGGCTGGTCTGCCCGGGGCCTATGCCCGCTATGATGTGGCGGGCCTGCGCAAGGCCCTGGAACGCTACGTGGGCTTTGACCGGGCGGCCTTGCGGGCGACGTTGAAGCGCTTCCTGGAAGAGGTGGTGCCGACGGCCGAAGAGCTGGGGATGCGGCTGTGCATTCATCCGGACGACCCGCCGCGCGACATCCTGGGCCTGCCGCGCATCGTGTCGAACGAAGAGGACATCGCCTGGGTGATGGATGCGGTGGACGCGCGGTCCAACGGATTGACCCTGTGCGCGGGCTCGCTGGGGGCGGGGCCGGACAATGACCTGCCGCAGATCGCCGCACGGTTCGCCGACCGGATCCACTTCTCTCATCTGCGCAACGTCCGCCACGACGCCGACAAGTCCGGCAGCTTCGAGGAAGCCGCCCACCTGGACGGTGGCACGGACATGGTGGCGCTGATTTCGGTCCTGCTGGAGGAGGAGGCCCGCCGCCGGGAAGAGGGCCGGGAGGACACCGAGATCCCCTTCCGCCCGGACCACGGCCACGACTTGCTGACCGACGCGGAACGCGGGGCGCACCCGGGGTATTCGCTGATCGGCCGCATGAAGGGGCTGGCGGAACTGCGGGGGGTGATCACGGCGCTGTCCTGGAGCAAGGCGGGACGGGGGACAGCGAAAGGGGGCGTTGGGGGCTGAGGGGGTTTCTCCAGCCCTACCCCCGGTCATCCTCCCAACTCTCATCAACCGCTTCGCGGCGGGCGGCGTGGAGGAGGCGTTGGCGGAGCCAGGCTAGCCCCGTGTCCGACGACTTCTCCGACAGCGTGGCGATCTGGCCGCGCGTCAGGGCCAGGCGGAAGGGCGGGGTCAGCACCTGGAGGCCGTAATACCGCGCCGCATGGCGGGCGTAGAGGCTCGGCAGCATGCTCACCAGATCCGTCGCCGCAACCAGTGCCGGAATCTGAAGGCAGTTCGTCACCTCGCAGACCATCCGCCGCCGCACCCCCTGGAGCAGAAGGCCGGCCTCTACCGTCTTGCGCATCTGATCTTCCATCAGAAGGCCCACATGGGCGGCCGCGCAATACTGCTCCTTGGTGATCGAGCCCCGGATGTGCGGGTGGTCGCGGCGAACAACCACCTTGGCGGCCGGAATGTGGATCGGTTCCAGATCCACGCCCTGAACGTCCTGGGGAAAGGTGTCCACGACCAGATCCGCCTCGCCGGTCAGCAGGGCGTCCAGCGGGGCGTTGGTCGTGTGCCCCAAGACCACCAGCTTGATCCCCGGCGCATGCCTGACCACCTCGTCCAGCAAGGCCGGCATCAGCGAGATCACCGTGAAGTCGTTCAGTGCCACGCGGAAAATCCGTGTGGCACTGGTCGGGTCGAAGTCGCGGTTGATCGAGACGCCTTCGCGCAGGATCGACAGCGCCTGACGCACCGGAGAGATGAAATTGTCCGCAAACGGCGTCGGCGCCACGCCCTTGTCCGTGCGCTGAAACAGCGGATCGCCGATCTGCTGGCGCAGCCGCGCCAGGGCGTTGCTCAGCGTCGGCTGAGTCATGTTCAGCTTCTGTGCCGCCCGGGTTACGCTGCCGGCGGAATAAATCGCCTCGAAAACGATAAGAAGATTGAGGTCGATATTCCCAAGGTTAATGTCGCGAGCCATGAATATACCTCTCCAGCACCAAGGACGGGCGTGCGCCACAGCGCCTGAGCCGCCATCGCCAATGATCCCGCTTCCGCAAGAAGGTGGCCCCGTTCTCTGGATTTTCAAGCTATTAAGCCAGAACCGGCAGGAACGCAAACGGGTGCGGCCGACGCAGAAGACGCCCAACGGACTCCGGGGCAAGGAACAGGGGCCATGGCCGTATGTTCATTCCCTTTCTTGATAACCAAGCCCGGCTTCGTCAAGCGAAAGGCCGCGAAACATCCCCTGAACGAGCGACGGAGCCATATGACTGTTGAGTGAACGGCAGCGACGCTTTATGTAGCAGCCTCCCTGGGCGGTGTTCGAGGCGACGGGATGCGTTCCACGTTCTGGCTGTTGCTGGCGATCTATGCCGTGAATTACCTGGATCGGCAGATTGTCAGTCTGCTGCTCGAACCCATTCGGGTCGATCTGAACCTCAGCGATCTTCAGGCCGGGCTGCTGTCCGGGCCGGCGTTCGCCGTGGTCTACGCCCTGGTGACCATTCCGGCCGGCATCTGGGCGGCCACCGGCAACCGGCGCAATATCATCGCCCTCTCCGCCCTGCTGTGGGGCGCGATGACCGTGGCCTGCGGGTTTGCCGTGACCTTCTGGCAGCTGCTGATCACCCGCGCCGCCGTGGCGGTGGGCGAGGCGGGGTCCCTGCCGGGATCCCATTCCATCCTGTCCGATGGGGCCAAGGCCGAAGGCCGGCTGAAGGTGTTCGGCAAGTTCATGGCCGGGCCGCCGATCGGCGAGGTGCTTGCGGTGCTGATCGGCGGCGTGGTCGGTCTGCATTGGGGATGGCGGACGGCGATGGTCACCGCCGGGATCATCGGCATGGTGCCGGGGCTGCTGCTGTTCCTCGTCCCCGAACCCGAGCGGCCGGCGGTGGCGGACGGCGCGCCGTCGCGCTGGTCGGCGGAACGCTCGGCCCTGCTGGCGGTCATCGCGCGGATCATCAGCAACCCGGTGGTTCTGCTGGCCCTGACCGCCACGGTGGTCAACCAGATCACCCTGTCCGGCGCGGTATCCTGGTTCCCGGCCTTCATCATGCGCGAACACGGCTTCAGCCCGCTGCAGGCCGCCGCCCTGGTGTGCAGCGGCAGCCTGCTGGCCATCGCCGGAACCGTCGTCGCCAGCCGGATCCTGTCGACGGCGGCGCTGCGCAACCCCGCCTGGCTCGCCTGGGGGCCGGCGATCGCCGTCGCCGCGATGAAGCCCTTCGTGATGGTGTTCATCCTGTCCGACGTGAACGCGGTCTTTATCGCCGCCTTCCTGATCCCCGCGACCCTGACGCTGGTCAACGTGGCGCCGATGATCTCGCTGCTGCACGAGATCGTAACCCCCGCCCAGCGCCCCGTCGCCTCGGCCCTGCTGGTGTTTCTGATGACCGTGGTCGGCCTGGGCCTCGGCCCGGCCATCGTCGGCTGGATCAGCACCATGGCGGCCGATGGCGAAGGGTCATCCCTGCGGGTCGCCCTGATCGCCATCCAGGTGTTCGGCGTGGCCGCCGCCGGGCTGTACTGGATGGCGGGCAACAGGCTGGCGGGTTATGCCGCTTCCTCCACCGGATCCTCGTCGCGCTGATAGCGGGCGGCGAGCACGCTGACGATCAGCAGTTGGAAGAAGTGGAACAGCATGATCGGCAGGATGATCAGGCCGATATCCCCGCGCCCGGCGAAGATGATCGGCGCCAGCGGCACCCCTGTGGCCAGCGACTTCTTGGAGCCGCAGAACAGCACCGCGATCCGTTCCTCTCGCGGCAGGCGGACGACGCGGGTCAGCAGCAGGGTCAGGCCATAGATCACGGCGAACAGCCCCACCGCCAGCACGGCGATTTCAATCACCACCAGGGTATCGTGCTGCTGCCAGATCCCCGCCGAGACGGAATCCGAGAACGCGCCATAGACGATGGACAGGATGATCGCCCGGTCCGCCAGCTTGATCTTCGACCCGTGGCGCTGCGCCCAGCCGGCCAGCCAGCGGCGGGAAACCTGGCCGACGATGATCGGCAGCAGCACCAGATAGACGATCTTCAGGATGGTCGGCAGCAGGGAGGTTTCGGCCCCGCTGGAGTGCAGGTACCAGGCCATCAGCGCCGGTGTCAGGAAGACCCCGAGGATGCTGGAGAGCGTGGCATTGAAGATCGCCACCGGCACGTCCCCCCGCGCCAGCGAGACCATGGCCACCGACGAGGAGACGGTGGAGGGCAGGGCGGCAACGTAGAAGAAGCCGGTGTCCACCGCTTCGGGGAACAGGTCCGGGGCCAGGGTCAGCCCCGCCAGCACCACCAGCGGGAACAGGGCGAAGGTGACCAGCACCACCAGGATATGCGCTTTCCACCGGGTCAGGCCGCGCCGCATCCGGGCCGGTTCCAGGGTCAGGCCATACAGGAAGAAAATGCCGCAGACACCATAGGTCGTGATGTATTGCCATTGCAGCAGTCCGCCGGTCCTGCCGCCATCCGGCCAGACGATGGCCAGGATCACGGCGGCAGCCAGGGCGAGAACGAACTTGTCGACCTTGGGAAGCCTCATCTGCGCATGCCTTTGTCTTCTTGGGAGAGAGGGTAGGGGGACGGTACGATAAGAAATGGCGGACGGTGCTACGACCCCTGCGGTTCGCGGGCGCCGGACCGCGCGGTCAGGGCCGCCAGATAGGTGCGGGCGGAGCTGAGCAGGTGCAGCCGCAGGCGACGTTCGGCGGTGATGCCGTCGCGTTCGATCAAGGCTTCGACGATTTCCTGGTGCTCGGCGTTCGATTGCTCGGCCCGCTCCCGGCTGAGCAGCTGGGAGCGGCGGAAGGGGGCCAGTTTCACCCGCATGCCGCCGGCGATTTCGATCAGGTCGTTGTTGTGGGTGCCGCGGTAGATCATGTCGTGCAGCTCGCTGTTGGCCCGCTGATAGGCCTCGAAGCGGTCCGAGCGGGCCAGCGCCGTCATCGCCTTGTGCAGGTCCTGAAGCTCCACACGCTCGCTCGCCGTCATGCGGCCGGCGGCGAGCCGGCCGCACAGGCCCTCGATCTCGCCCATGGCTTCGAACATGCCCTCGATGCGTTCATAGGACAGGTCGCAGACCACCACGCCTTTGTAAGGCACGCGTTCGGCCAGGGCGCGGGACACCAGGGTCATGAAGGCTTCGCGGACAGGGGTGCGGGAGACGCCGAAGCGGGCGGCGATGGCCGCTTCGTCCAGCTTGGCGCCGGCGGGCAGGGCGCCGGCGACGATTTCCTTTTCCACCTGTTCGGCGATCAGCTCGCTGTGAACCGCCCGTTTGCCTTTAGCGGCGTTGGTCATGGTCGCTCCGCCTCCCCACCCCATTTTTTGGTCAATATGCCACGGCCGCCCCGTCGGCGCGCGGGTCCCCGGCGCCTTCTATGACACCGGAAGGGTGGCGCACAACGGCTCCCGCATGCCCGGCGAGGTCCGAGAAGGCCGGAATCATCTCGATCTCGTGACCGGCCGCGCGCAAGGCAGCCAGCAAGGCCGGATCGAAGCGGTCTTCCAGCTTCAGCGAGGTGGTGGCATCCCCCCAGGTGCGGCCCAGCAACCAGCGCGGGGCGGTGACCGCCTGTTGCAGCGGCTGGCCGAACAGGGCGTAGCGGGAGAACAGCGCCGCCTGGGTCTGCGGCTGGCCCTCGCCGCCCATGGTGCCGTAGGCCATGATGCGGCCGTCGTCCAGGTGGGCGAGCGCGGGGTTCAGGGTATGGAACGGCCGGCGGCGCGGCCCCAGCTGGTTCGGCCCGGGCGCCAGGGAGAACCCCGCCCCCCGGTTCTGGAAGACCACCCCGGTGTCCGGGCAGGTCAGGCCCGATCCGTATTCCCAGAAGACGCTTTGAATGAAGCTGACCACCCGGCCTTCGCGGTCGGCCGCGCCCATCCAGATGGTGTCGCCGGCCTTGGCCTCGTGGGGCCAGGGCAGGGCGACGTTGCGGTCGACGCTGGCGGCCAGCGTGCCCAGGCGCTCGGCCTCCAGCCAGGCTTCGGCCGGGGTGGTCATGAAGTCCGGGTCCCCAAGCCCGGCATTGCGCAGGATGAAGGCGCGCTTGGTGGCTTCCACCAGGCCGTGAATGTGGTCGAAGCCTTCCGCCGCCGTCACCCCCAGGCGATCGAACAGCGCCAGGATCATCAGCGATGATACACCCTGGGTGGGCGGCGGCATGTTGAAGATGGTGCCCACCGATAGCTTGGTCGACAGCGGCGTGACCAGCTCAGCCTCGAAGGCCGTGAAGTCCTCCAGCCGCAGGGGAGAGCCGGTGGCTTCCAGGAACGCCGCGTGCGTCTTGGCCAGAGGCCCCCGGTAATAGCTGTCCAGCCCGTCCCGGGCCAGGGTGGCGAAGGTCTCGGCAAGCGCGGGCTGCTTGAAAAGGCTGCGTTCGACAGGTGGTTCACCGTTGGGCAGATGGATGTCGGCGAAACCCGGCACATCCCGCAAGCCGTCGATCTTGGCGGTGACGCAGTCGGCCTGATTGCCGGTCACCACCGTCCCGTTCCGTGCGTAGGCTTCGGCGGCGGCGAGCAGGGCGGGCAGCGGCAGGCGGCGGCTTTCGGGGACCAGCGCCAGCGCCTTGATCCAGCCGGCGATGGTGCCGGGGACGGTCAGGGCGGCCAGCGGCCCCCGGGCGGGAAGGGCGTCCGTATGGCCGTGGCCGGCGTAGAACTCCACCGTGGCCAGCGCCGCCGCGCGACCACAGGCGGAGATGCCGAGGGGCGCCTTGCCCGGCTCCTGGATGATCCAGAAGCCGTCCCCCCCGATGGAATTCATGTGGGGATAGACGACGGCGATGGTGGCGGCGGCGGCCACCATGGCTTCGATGGCGGTCCCCCCCTGCGCCAGGACATCGCGCCCGGCCAGGGCGGCGGCCAGATGGGGCGCGGTGACGCAACCGTTCATGCCTGCCGCAGAATGCAGCATTGTAGACGTCTCCTTCTTACCAGCCGATGGCGTTCGGCAGCCACAGAGTGAGCGACGGGAACAGATACACCAGAACCAATCCCACAAGTTGCAGCCCGATGAAAGGCAACACGCCGCGATAAATGTGGGATGTCTTCAGGGCCGGTGGAGCCACGCCCTTCAGGAAGAACAGTGCCCAGCCGAAGGGTGGGGTCAGGAAGGAGGTCTGGAGATTGACCGCCACCAGGATGGCAATCCACGCCAGATCCACCCCGGACTGGTGCAGCACCGGCAGGAACAGGGGCAGGGCGATGTAGGAAATCTCGATCCATTCCAGGAAGAAGCCGAGGATGAACAGCAGCACCATCAGGAACAGGATCTGCCCGTCCAGACCGCCGGGCACGAAGGCAAAGGCATCCTGAACCAGCCGTTCGCCACCCAATCCCCGGAAGGACAGGGAAAACACCTGGGCGAAGACCAGGATGAAGAACACCATGGCGCTGGTGCCGAAGGACCCGCGCACCACCTCGGTCAGGACCTGGCGGTTGAGCCGGCCGGAAAACAGGGCAAGAAGGATCGACCCGAAAGCCCCCATGGCGGCGGCCTCTGTCGGGGCGGCGACCCCGCCGATGATCGAGCCCAGCACCAGGAACACCAGCGCCAGCGGCGGCACCACGACCTTGAAGAACCGCTTGGCGAGATCCCTGCGGGAAATCGCCCGGCGTTCCTCGACAGGCAGGGCGGGTACGCTGTCGGGCAGGAAGACGCCGAGCAGCAGGATATAGACGATGAACAGCCCGGACAGCATCAGGCCGGGGATCAGGGCGGCGGCGAACAGGGTGCCGACGGACTCGCCCATGATGTCGGCCAGCAGGATCAGCACCAGACTGGGCGGAATGATCTGCCCCAAGGTGCCCGACGCGCAGATCACCCCGGCCGCCAGCCCCTTGTCGTAGCCGCGCCGGATCAGCGGGTTCAGGGCGATCAGGCCGACGGTGACGACGGTCGCGCCGACAACGCCAGATGCCGCCCCCATCAGCACGCCGACCAGGACGATGGCGAGCGCCATGCCGCCGCGCAGGCCGCCCATGGCCAGCCCGATGACGTCGAGCAGGTCCTCGGCAATCTTGGAGCGTTCCAGCATGATGCCCATGAAGATGAACAGGGGCAGGGCGAGCAGGGTGTAGTTGGTGGCAACGCCGAAGATGCGGGCGGGCAGCAGCGAGAACAGCATGTCTCCGAAGCCGAAATACCCGAAGACGAAACCGGATACCGCCAGGCAGATGGGCACCGGCAGCCCCAGCAGAAGCAGGATGAAGAACGCGCCGATCATCCCGAGCGCGAGCATTTCGTTGACCGGCATGGCGATCAGGTCTCCCGAGAGACGGTGTCCGCACCGGGGGTCCGGGCAGAGCCGGTGACGATGCGAAGGACGGTGGCGAGGGATTGCAGCGCCAGCAGCGCAAAGGCGGCCGGTATCGCGGCCTTGAGCAGCCAGCGGGCGGGCAGGCCGCCGGGATCGGGGGAGCCTTCGTTCAGCGCGTAGGCCTGGTCGACGAAGCCGATGGCCAGCCAGACCACATAAACCGATGCGGCGGTCAGAAGCAGGGCGCCCAGTCCATCCACCCACCGGCGCGCGGCCGGCGGGAAGTGGGCGTAGAGCACATCGACCCGCACTTCCTCTCCACGGTTCAGGGCATAGGGCATGCCGAACAGGGCGCCCACGGCCATCAGATGCCATTCCACCTCTTGCATGGCCACGGAGCCGAAGGAAAAGAGGTAGCGCGCGCAAACATTGAAGGCGACGACCAGCACCATCGCCAGCCCGGTCCAGGCCAAGGCGTTGCCGATGGCGCGGACGAAGCGTTCCGCTTCGTCCGCCAGTCGGATCATCATCCGGCTCATTACTGGTAAAGCGCCGGCAGCAGGGGCTTGACGGAATCCGCCGCCCAGGCACCGTACTGGTCCTTGAAGGCCATGTAGGCATCGTGGACCTTGCGGGTCTGGGCGTCGGCGGCGGCGCCTTCTTCCAGGGTCTCCTTGGTGACCTCGCGCAGCTTGTCGACGATGGCGTCGGGCAGGGGCTGGGCGATCACACCGAAATTGTCGACCAGATCCTTCATCGCTTCGGCGTTGGTGGCGTCGCACCAGGCGTTGCTTTCCAGGTTGCAGGCCATGGCCGCGACCTTGACGATTTCCTGAAGGTCCGCCGGCAGGGTTTCCCATGCGGCCTTGTTGATCAGCAGTTCGGTAACATTGTTCGGTTCGTGCCAGCCGGTGGTGTAGTAGTACTTCGCGGCCTTTTGCAGGCCCAGGCGGCGATCCTGGAAGGGACCGACGAATTCGGCGGCATCGATGACCCCGCGTTCCAGGGCGGGGAAGATCTCGCCGCCGGGCAGCAGCTGTACGTTGACGCCCAGCTTGGCGTAGACCTTGCCCGCCAGACCGGGGATGCGCATCTTCAGGCCGGAGAAATCCTCGATGGCCTTCAGTTCCTTGCGGAACCAGCCGGTCATCTGAACCCCGGTGTTGCCCATGGGGAAGGCCAGCATGCCCAGCGGCTCGTACAGCTCGTGCCACAGCTCCAGGCCGCCGCCATTGTACAGCCAGGCATTGGTGCCCTTCACGTCCATGCCGAAGGGCACGGTGGTGAAATACTGGGCAGCGGGAATCTTGCCGGCCCAGAAATAGGCGTTGGCCGCATTCATCTCGACCACGCCGTTGCGCACGGCATCAAAGCCCTCCAGGGCCGGAATCAGCTCGCCGGCGGCGAAATGCTGGATCTTCAGGCGGCCTTGGGACAGCGCTTCCACCTTCTTGCAGAAATCGGTCGGGCTGCCCGGGCCTTCCACATAGAAGGGCGAGCCGGGGCCGTAGGCATTCGTCATCTTCCACGAAAAACCCTGCTGCGCCTTGACGATGGCGGGCGCGGCGAGGGTGGCCGTGGCGGCCAGGGCGGAGCCGGTGAGAAATTTGCGTCGTTCCAAGGCAAGCCTCCATAGGAGTGGCAAGAGGGGGACAGCGCGCCGGGTGGTGCGCGGCATGTTGCGACGCAAAATGTGTGCCATCGATGTCCGGCTGGCAGTTTTAGTGTACAAAATTGGATTTGAGTAGGGTTCTTGTGCACAAAAATGGGCGGCGCCCTGCCTGTCTTTATGGCAGGATGCTGAAAATTTAATCCGCAAAAGTTGAGGGGTGTCGTTTTTGGTGGCAAGCGGCAGGGGCCGCCGCGTCTTATGGCGCGATGCCCTCTTCGTGTCGGATATCCCCTGTTTCGAGGCCGCCGGGGTCGAAGTGGGAGAGGGCGGCATCCACAACGTCCGGGTCCAGCTTGGAGCCGCGCAGACGCTTGATTTCGGCCAGGGCGGCCGGCAGGCCCAGGGGGGGGCGGTAGGGGCGGGCGGAGGACATGGATTCAAGGATATCCGCGACCGTCAGGATGCGGGCGTCCTGCAAGATCTGATCCCCGCGCAGCCCGCCGGGATAGCCCGACCCGTCCAGATATTCATGGTGCTGGCGCACGATGTCGGCGATGGGCCAGGGCAGGTCCAGGTCTTTCAGGATTGTATACCCTTCCTCCGGATGGGTCTTGATCAGCTCGAACTCCAAAGCCGTCAGCCGTGCCGGGGTACACAGGATCTGCAAGGGAATGTTGATCTTCCCGATGTCGTGGACCAGACCGGCCAGCCGGATGCCGTCGATGCGGAAGGTGTCCAGGCCCATGATCTCGGCGATGGTCGCGGCCATTTCCGCCACCCGCCGCTGATGGCCGGCCGTGTAGGGATCGCGGGCTTCGAGGGTGGAGGACAGGGCGTCGATGGTCTGCACCATGGCCTGGCGCACCCGGGCGGCATGGGCTTCGGAGGTGCGGCGGGCCTCTTCGATGGCCCGGCGGTTGCGGCGGATCTCGATGCCCACGCCCACATCGGTGGCGAAGCGCTCCAGCAGGGCGATTTCCTGCGGGCCGAAGGCGGATTGCTCGGTCGAATAGACCGCCATCACCGCATCCACGGTCCGGCCGACCCGGATCGGCAGGGCGATCAGCGAGGCGATCTCCACGGCCCGCGCGCTTTCCAGCCAGGCGATGAAAAGCGGAGCGTCGCCGACGTCGTCCACCACCTGCGTCCTGCCGAAGCGCACAGCCTGGCCCGACGGCCCGTTGCCATAGGGGCCGTCCCCCCAGGACACCCGCAGGCCGTCCAGGTAGGACGAGGCCTTGCCCGCCGAAGCGACCACCTCGATATCCCGATCCGGGGTGTCCCGGGGGACACCGATCCAGGCCAGGGCGAACACATCATCTTTCGTCAGGGCCTTGCAGACCCCTTCCATCAGGGCCGCTTCGGTGCGGGCGCGGATCACTGCAGCGTGGGAGTCCGTGATGGCCCCCATCATCCAGGTCAGCCGTTGCAGGTCCCGTTCCCGGGTTCGCAGGTCCGTCACGTCGTGGGCGGCACCCATGGCGAAGTCGGGCACCGGACGGCCTTTTTCTTCGCGGAATTCGGTGCGGCCACGCAGGATCATGGTGCGGGGGGCGGCGGCGGCGTCCGACAGAATGCGGCATTCGACGCGTTCCGTTCTGCCGGGATGGCCGGGCGCGAACAGGGCGGCCGCCCGGTCCCGGTCGTCGGGCACCACATGGGCCAGGAAATCGGCGAGCGGGACCTCCGGTCCGTCGCCCATGGCCGGGAAGCAGCGGCGGAAGCCGTCCGAGACCTCCAGCGTGTCATCGGCGTAATTGTAGAGCCAGCTGCCGAAGCGGGCCAGGCGCTCGCCTTCCTTCAGCATCCGCGCTTGCTGGCGCGCCCTGCGTTCGGCCTCCACGTCGGCGGTGACGTCGGCGATGATGCCCAGGATGCCCACCACCTCGGCATTGTGACCGAGGACCGGGGCCTTGCTGGTGCGCACGATGCGCCGCTCGCCGTCGACGATGTAGGGTTCTTCGACGCAGACAGACGTTCCCGATGCCATGACCCGCAGGTCATCGGCGCGATAGCGGCGCACGAGGTCGGGCGGGTAGAACTGGTCGTCCGTCCGGCCGATCATGGCCTCGGGGGTCTGTCCGCTGTCGGCGGCGAAGCTGGTGTCGGCGAATTGGTAGATTCCCGCAACGTCTTTTACAAAAACCCGGTGCCACCCGGTGGGATCCTTTACCTGGGCATGCAGGGCTTCGGTGAAGGCGGCGAGATAGCGGTTCATATGATCGCCCGCTCCGTGTCCCGGTTCACGACCAGCCGCGGCTGGCAGGATTGTCCCGGCCGGTTCAGGTCCGGCGGAGGAAATTCGTAACCGCTTTCCAGCTCGGCCAGACAGGCATCGGTGACGGCTGCATCCAGGATGGTGCCGCGGTTTCGCCGCAGGTGGGCCGTCACCTTATCGGGGGTATAGGCCTGACGGAACGGCCGGTGGGAGGCCAGGGATTCGGTCAAGTCTGCCACCCGCAGGATGCGGGCTTCCAGCAGGATGCTCTCTCCGGTCAATCCCTGGGGATAGCCCGTACCGTCCATGTTCTCGTGGTGCTGATGGACGATCTCGGCCACCGGCCAGGGGAAGTCGATGGATCGCAGGATTTCCCATCCGACGGTGGCGTGCAGCTTGACGAACTTGAACTCGATGGGGGTCAGGGCGCGCGGCCGCAGCAGGATTTCGGCCGGTACCTTGATCTGGCCGATGTCGTGGCAGCGCGCCGAGATCTCCAGTCCCGTGCGGCGGAAGGAGTCCAGACCCAGCCGCTCGCCGAGGCGCTGGCACAGGTGGGTCACCCGGACTTCATGGCCGGCGGTGTAGGGGTCGGTGTGGAGGGTGGCTTCGGTGAAGGCATCGATGGTCTGGCGGATGATGCGGTCCATGCGTTCGGGGTCGGTGATGACGATGCTCGCCGGGTTTTGTTCCACCACTTCGGACAGGATGCGCAGCCGGGATTCGGTCAAGGCTTCGCGATGACGCAGATGATCGATCTTGGCACCCATGCGGGCCAGTGCCGGCGGCAGGGCATTCAGCAGGGCGGGAAGCGGATTGGCCATGCCCGGCGACAGCAGCAGGATGTGGCCGTAGCCGGGCACGGGCAGGCTGATGGCCGCGCCCATGGTCTGCCGGGTTTCCACCTGGCCGACAGTGGACGCGTCCGTGGTCGCGGTGGGGTGGTCGGGCAGCAGGGCCGGAGGCAGGGCAACGGTCGTGCGCCCGTCCGACCCGGTCAGCCGGCCGTTCAGGGCGGCGTCGCCGATGACGGCGTCCAAGGCCAGCACGGCAGCTTCGTCGTTTTCCCTTCCGTCGCCCGTGGTGACGCCGGCTTCCGTGGCCGGGGGCAGGGGGCGCACCGCCAGACCGACGGCGAAACCGGTGTGGTACAGCAGTTTCTGAAGCGCCCCGGCCAGCACGCCGCTGACGTCGTCCGCTTCGCCGATGGTGAAGGCCAGATCGCACAGCACGGCCATCACATGATCGGAGGATTGTTGAGCAGTCACCATGGTATCCCCACAAGCATTGCGTTGTGGAACAGGGGGTATCCGCCGGTGCGGCACCCGGCCCTGACCCGGGCAATCAGCGCCTTCAGGTCCGCATGGGCGAGGGAGGGCGCGAAATGGAAGGCTGGACGCAACGGTCCCTCCTGCCCCCCGGGGTGGGGCCGGTGGAGCGGTCCTTTCGCGGCGGTGTCCGAGGCTTGAGTGTGACTCTCACGGTACAAGGATTGGCGGGAAATGTATATATTAAAAGGTATGTATTTTTTGAGGGATTCTCTCTGCGCCGAGCAGCGGAGAGAGAGGGCGTGGGGGCGCCTGTGCCTCCCGCTCTCTTGCCAATCCCCCTGATCCGGGATAGACCAACTGGATGCGAATGTGTCTCATTGTTAAAAACGGATGAGGTCGAAGGGGTGGCTGGACAGCCCATGCGGGGTGAATCCGACGATACTCTGGCGCTGTACACCGCCCATCGCGGCGCATTGGTCAAATTCGCGAGCCGTATCCTCGGGGATCGCGGCCATGCGGAAGATGTGGTGCAGGAAGCCTATCTGCGGTTCGACGCGGCCGCCGGGGCCGGCACGCCGATGGAACCCGTGGCCTATCTGTACCGCATCGTCCGCAATCTGGCGCTGGATGTCCGGCGCCGTCTGATGCGGGACCGGGCGCGCATGGTGGGCGATGGCGCGGCCATGCTTGATGACCTGGCCGAGGATCGGCCCTCACCGGAGGCCCACGCCGTGTCCCGCGACGAGATCCGCCTGATGCGCGACGCCATGGCCGAGCTGCCCGATCGCACCCGCCTGGCGCTGGAGCTGCATCGCTTCGCCGGCTGGACCTTCCAGGACATCGCCGGCCACCTGGGCGTATCGGTGGGAACGGCCCATGGACTGGTGGTCCAGGGGCTGGACCATTGCCGCCGCCGGCTGTTTCGCGCATGACGATTCCATTTCGGGCTGAAAATTCCGTGCCGCCAATCGTCATTCCTTGCGGAAGGGTTGTCCTTTCGAAGACCATCATCGGATGACCGGCATGTCCCGACACCACGCCCCGCCAGACTCCGCTTTGCCCCCAAGGACGGCGGCCGAGTGGATGGTTGCCCTGCTTGACCGGCCGGAGGATCAGGCTTTGCGTGATGCCTTCGCCGCCTGGCATGGGGCCAGTCCGGACCATGCGCGGGAATGGGCGGAAATGCGGCGCACCTATACCGTGATGGGCCTGACCCCGCCGGCCTTTGCCGATCATTGGCGAGAGGAAGAGCAGGGCTCCGGCGCCGACCAGCCGTTGCCCCTGTCACGGCAACGGCGACGGCCACGCCGCGTCTTGGTCGGGGGAAAGGCCCGGGCCGGGCTGATCGCCATGGCCGCGCTGCTGCTGGTCCTGGTGGTGGGGCCGATGGTGGGGCCGATGCTGGATCCTGCCGATCTGGCCTCGCCTGCCACGGAACGGCGGATGGTCACCCTGGAAGACGGCTCTACGGTGGTTCTGGGTCCGGACAGCGCCATCGATGTGGCCATGACCGTGGACCGGCGGGAAATCACCCTGCGTCGCGGCACCGCGTTCTTCCAGGTCACTCCCAACCGGAACCGGCCCTTTGTCGTGAAAACCGCCGCATTGGACTGCCAGGTGCTGGGCACCCGGTTCGAAGTGGACCTCAGCCGCGGGGAGACCCGCGTGGCCGTGCGGGAAGGCCGGGTGCGGGTGGACGTGCGGCGGGAAGAGGCCCCCTTCGTGGATCTGATCCCCGGGGATTGGGTGGAAACCACCGGCCAGGGCAGGCTGGTCCGCGGCACGCAGCCGCCGGGACTGACGGCGGCCTGGGTGGACGGGCAACTGGTGGTCAACGACCGCCCGGTCGCCGAGGTGGTCGGGCAGATCGAGCGATATTTGGGCGGGACGGTGCTGCTTCATGGCGACGGGCTGTCCGCAGCGCCGCTGACCGGTGTCTACAGTCTGGCCGACCCCATGGCCGCCTTGCGGGCGGTCGCCAGCGCCCATGGCGCGGAGGTCTACC
Organism: Rhodospirillaceae bacterium Z3-40; assembly: GCA_046233135.1. Classification (GTDB taxonomy): domain Bacteria; phylum Pseudomonadota; class Alphaproteobacteria; order Rhodospirillales; family Rhodospirillaceae; genus JBJXHN01. Next base: position 245,147 of record JBJXHN010000001.1, read on the forward strand.
GCCTTACCCCCTGGCTGGTCATTCTCAGCCGCTGAGCGCCGGACGGTCCGGCCGCCGTCCGGTGTTTATCCCCTCTTGTCACCCATTTCTCGGCGCTCGGGGAAATTCCCTCTGAAGATCCTTTGGCGTCGCGTCGTCGCTCCCTTCGGAAGGCGAGAGCGCGGCACGGGAAAGACCGCGGCTCCGCCCATGGGCACGACAAGGAGCATGACAGTGATGATGTGGGGGCGAGGGATCGAAAGCCGGCGCGATCGGGCGGCGAACGGCGGCGGGGTGCGGCGGCTGATCGCGCTGCTGGCGGCGACGACGGCGCTGGGCAGCGGGTCCGTGGGGCTGGCGTCGCCCGTCTTCGCCGCGCCGCCGACGGTGGCGCAACAGGCGCAGGCGGACCGGGTGCAGGCCTTTGCCATCCCCGCCCAGCCCCTGGCCCAGGCCCTGGCGGCGTTCGGCCAGCAGGCGGGGGTGCAGGTTTCCACCAGCGGCGATGTGGTGCGCGGGGTGATGTCGCCCGGGGCGCAGGGAACGCTGACTCTGGATCAGGCAATGGCCCGGCTGCTGGACGGTACGGGCGTGCTGCATCGCTGGACGGATGCGTCCACGGTGACCCTGTCCGCCGTCGATCCGGACGGCAGTTCTACCCTGCTCAGTCCGATTACCGTTGCCGGTGCGTCGGAAACCGCCCTGGGGCCGGTGGATGGCGTCGTTGCCCATCGCAGCATGGCAGGCACCAAGACGGACACGCCGCTGATCGAGACCACCCAGTCCATATCGGTTGTCACCCGGCAGTCCATGGACACCCGGGGCGTCCGTTCGGTCGGCGAGGCCCTGGGGTATTCGGCCGGGGTGACCACCGGCACCCGGGGAGACTCTTCCGGCCTGGGGGGAGACAACATCGCCATCCGGGGGTTCGGAGGGGCAGGGACAGCCGGGGCTTCCGACAACGAATATTGGAACGGCCTGCGCATGCGGGGCACCAACTACGCGGTGTCGGGCATCGATCCCTTCCTGCTGGAGCGGGTGGACGTGGTGCGCGGCCCGGCGTCGGTGCTGTATGGCCAGAACCAGCCGGGCGGGGTGGTCAACCATGTCTCCAAGCGCCCGCCCGACCAATGGCAGGGGCGGGTCCAGGCGGAAGGCGGTTCGTTCGATACCTGGGGCGTGGCCGGGGATATCGGCGGCCCGTTCTCCGAAGACGGCACGATGGCCTTCCGGGTGGCGGGGTTGCTGTCGGATGGCGATGCCCAGACCGATTACACCGGCAAGACGCGCCAGGCCGTGGCCCCCAGCCTGTCGTGGGAGCCGGATCCGGATACCCGGGTGGTGCTGCTGACCACCTTCCAGCATGATGATTTCGACGGCGGCTTCGTCAAATACGTTCCTGCTGCCGGCAGCCTGTACGACAATCCCAACGGCAAGATCGCGCGCAGTCTGTTCACGGGCGATCCCAACTATGACGAATGGGACCGCACCCTGTATGCGGTGGGCTACGAGGCCGAACACCGCTTCTCTCCGGTCTGGCAGGTGCGGCAGAACGGCCGCTATACCCGCAACGAGCTGGATATGGAGTCGGTCTATGCCGCGTCGTTGCAGGCGGACGGCCGCACCCTGAACCGCACGGCCTTCGGGGCGCTGGAACATGCCAATGCCTATGCGCTGGATACGCAAGCCCAGGCGGATTTCGGCACCGGTCCGGTGGACCACACCCTGCTGATGGGGGCGGACCTGCAACGCACCATCAGCGATACCACCCGCCGCTTCGCGGCGGCGCCGACCCTGGATTTGTTCGCGCCGGTCTACGGGGTGGAGATCGCCGAACCGCCGGTCTATCAGAACCTGAAGACCCGCAGCGACCAGATCGGCCTCTATGCCCAGGATCAGATGTCCTATGACGGCTGGCTGCTGAACCTGGCGGGGCGCTACGACTGGGCTTTCGGCGAGGTGGAAAACCGCCTGACCGGGATCAACACCAACAGCAACGCCCAGGCCTTCACCGGACGGGCCGGGCTGGGCTACGCCTTCGATTTCGGCCTGACGCCCTATTTCAGCTATTCGGAATCCTTCGAACCCTCCAGCGGCACCGACGTCAACGGCGACAGCTTCGACCCGACCACCGGCACGCAATATGAAATCGGCCTGAAGTATCAGCCGCCGGGGGTGGAGGCTTTTATCACCCTGACCGGTTTTCACCTGACCCAGAAGAACGTGCTGACCAGCGATACCGCCAACCCGGGCTTCAGCGTGCAGACCGGCGAAGTGCGGTCGCGCGGGGTGGAACTGGAGGCGGTGGCGACGCCCTTGGCCGGGTGGAACGTCACGGCGTCCTATACCTTCCTCGACCAGACCGTGACCCAGAGCAACGATGGCGACGAAGGCAACCGGCTGACCGGCGTTCCCCGCCACTCCGCCGCCCTGTGGAGCGATTACACCTTCACCTCGGGTGCGCTGGCCGGGCTCGGGGTCGGCGGCGGGGTGCGGTATGTGGGCAGCACGGTCGGCGATACGGCCAACAGCTTTGACGTGCCGGCCGTCACCCTGTTCGATGCCACCATCTCCTACGCCATGGGCAACCTGCTGCCGCAGATGAAGGGGGCGGAGCTGCGGGTGAATGCGCAGAACCTGGCCGACAAGGAGTATGTGGCGTCCTGCCTCAACGCCGCGCGCTGCTATTACGGCGTCGGGCGGACGGTGATGGCGCGGCTGAGCTATGAATGGTAGCGGCATGGCTGCGGCGGTGCGCCTGTCCGTGCCGGCCCGGATGGCGGGGGCGGTGGCCGGCGGGTATGGCCTTGCCAGTCTCGTCGCCGTCGCCCTGCCGCTGGCCTTTCCCGGCGGGCCGGCCCGGGCAGAGGCTGCGGTGGCGGGGATGATGCTGGGCTTTCCGGTCTGGCTCGGGGCGATCCTGTGGGCCTGCGCGGCGGCCTCCGTGGCGCGGATGTGGGGTGGGCTGGGCGGTGCGGCGGGGATCGTGATCGCCCTGGCCGGCCTCGTCCGGCTGGCGGGGGCAGCGTGAAGGGGACGTTGCGGGCGTCCATGGCCTGGCTGCACACGTGGTCCGGGCTGGTGGTGGGATGGCTGCTGTTCGCCATCTTCCTGACGGGCACCCTGAGCTACCTGCGGCCGGAGCTGTCCCGCTGGATGCGGCCAGAGGTATCCCCGCCCGCCACCGCCGTTTCCCATGCCCGGGCGGTGGCCGGGGCCGCCCGCTATCTGCATCGAGAGGCCCCCGATGCGGCCCGCTGGATGATCGAGGGACCGACCGCCCGCGATCCTCTGGTGCACGCGGTGTTCTGGCGCGATCCTGCGGTGGCGGCCAGGAGCCATCGGCCCGCCTTCGGCCGGGTGATGCTGATGCCCGGCGGCGACCAGCCGGTGCAGGCGCGCGAGACCCTGGGCGCGGACAGCCTGTACTACTTCCATTTCGATCTGCTGATGCCGTCGGTGTGGGGGCGGCTGGTCGTCGGGCTGTGCACCATGGCCATGCTGGCGGCCCTGGTCAGCGGAGTCATCATCCACCGCAAGCTGCTGGCCGAGCTGTTCACCTTCCGCCCCGGGCGCGGCCAGCGGAGCTGGCTGGACGGCCACAACGCCCTGGGGGTGCTGGCCCTGCCGTTCCATCTGGTGATCGCCTATTCCGGCCTGGTCACCCTGATGACCTTGTATCTGCCCTGGGGCCTGGAAGCGGCCTATGGGGACCGGACCGGGGTGTTCTACGAGGCCACCGGCCAGCGCGCCGCCATCGGGCCGGCGGCGGGATATCCGGCTGCCCTGGCCCCCCTGGCGCCGATGGTGCGGGCTGCCGAAGACCGGTGGGACGGCCGGCCGGTGGGGCGGATCGAGGTCTTCCATCCCGGCGATGCGGCGGCGGTGGTGATTCTGCGTCGGGCGGACGAGGCGTCCGTCTCCTTCCGCGATGCCACCTTGCGCTTTGACGGGCCGAGCGGCGCGATGCTGTCGACCGAGCCCGGCGGCGGCGGGGCGGCGGAGGCGCGCCGGGTGGCCTATGGCCTGCACGTCGCCCGCTTCGCCGATCCGGTGAGCCGGGGCCTGCTGGTGCTGGCCGGGCTGGCGGGGACGGGGGTCATGGCGACGGGGCTGGTGTTCTGGGTGCGCAAGCGCCGGCGCACCGGCGATCCGGGTCCGGTCCGGGCCTTTTCCGGCCTGTGGTGGGTGGAGCGGTTGAACATCGCTGCCCTGGCCGGTCTGCCGGCGGGGGTGGCGGGATTGCTGCTGGCCAACCGCCTGCTGCCCCCCGCCATGCCCGGACGGGCGGCCTGGGAAGTGACGGGTGGCTTCTTCCTGGTGTGGCTGGCGGTGGGATTATGGGGATTCCTGAGGCCTCGCCGGAAAGCCTGGAGGGATGGATGGGGGCTGCTGGCTCTGCTGCTGGCGGCGGTGCCGGTGGCCAGCGCCCTGACCACCGGCAGGGGCTTGCCGGGCAGCCTTGGGGATTCCGATCCGGTGTTCGCGGCGGTGGATCTGGGGTGCCTGGGCCTTGCGGTATGCGCGGCCGGCCTTGCCCGCCTGGCCGGCCGCAGAGGGGATCGATGATGGGTGGTCTGATCGTGCTGAGCGTGGAAACGCTGGGATTGCTGTGCCTGGGGCTGGCGGCACAACGCTACTGCCGGCTCTTGCCGGACCGGGGGGTGCTGCGCCGCGCCGTTCGGCGGCTGGCGGGCTGGGGCCTGCTGCTGCTGTCCGCCGGGCTGGCGGGACAGGGATATGGTGGCGGAGCGGGGATGGTGCTGTGGACCCTGGGGCTGACGGCCGGCGGGATGGTGGTGATGGCAGTCTTTTCGGTGCTGTGCGAACGGAAAGCGGGCCGGCGTTCAACGCGCCGGCCCGTTCTTTAGCCTTTTCCGTCCACGCGGGTCGTCCGGGGCTTGTGGGGGATCAGTAACCCTTGTAGGGCAGGAACTTGCCGTTCAGCACCACGACCACCCGGTCGCCCTTCGGGTCTTCCTGGCGCGAGATGTCCATGGAGAAATCGATGGCGGACATGATGCCGTCGCCGAATTCTTCCTCGATCAGGGCCTTGATCGACGGGCCGTAGACCTGGATCAGCTCGTAGAAGCGGTAGAGCAGGGCATCGGTCGGCACGGTCTGGCCCAGACCGCCGCGATAGGGGCAGGTGGTCAGCCACTTGGCCTCTTCCGGGGTCAGGCTGAAGATTTCGGCAGCGGTGGCGGCTTCGGCTGCGCTCATCTGCATCTGGCCGAGAAGGGCGCAGGTGGTCCATTCCTTGGACTTGCCGATCTTGGCCGCGACGTCCGCCCATTTCAGGTCCTGGGCCAGCTTGGTGGCGATGATCTTTTCCGTAACCGTTGCGCGGTTGATAAGCGTGTCAGTCATGGGGGCTCTCCCTCGTCATAAATAAGGTCAATGCGATAGGGGCAGGGGCGGCCGGGGCGTGGTCTATTGGGCAACCCGCATTTGAAGGCCGGCTCCGGATGGTGGGGTCGCTGCGGTGGGAACCGCAGCAGGTTTCGCCGGGGCGAGGCGCACCACCCGGGGCTGGCTGTTTTCCCCAGCCTTGGACGGCTGGTTGTCTCTGCCGCCGTCACCCGGCGGTGGCGTTCCGGCCAGCTCCTTGGACCGGTGGGTCAGGAACTCCACCAGATGGTTGCGGATGGCGTAGTAGGCTGGGTTGTGGATGATCTCGGCCCGGCCCCGGGGTCGGGGGATGTCGACGGTCACGGCCTCGGCGATGCGGGCGTTGGGGCCGTTGGTCATCAACAGGATGCGGTCGGCAAGCAGGATGGCTTCGTCCACGTCGTGGGTGATCATGAACACGGTCTGCCCGGTACCGCCCCAGATGCGCACCAGTTCGTCCTGGATCGATCCCCGGGTCAGGGCGTCCAGGGCGCCGAAAGGCTCGTCCATCAGCAGCAGCTTGGGCTGGATGGCGAAGGCCCGGGCGATGCTGACCCGCTGGCGCATGCCGCCGGACAGCTGGAACGGCTTGCGGTGTTCGGCTCCGCCGGTCAGGCCCACCATTTCCAGATAGGTGTAGCTGTGCTTCAGGACTTGGTCCTTGCTCCATTTTGGATTGCGGGCACGGACGGCGAAAGTGACGTTCTTCAGGGCCGACAGCCAGGGCAGCAGGCTGTAGTTCTGGAAGACGACACCCCGATCCAGGCTGGGGCCGGCGACTTCCTTGCCGTCCATGATCACCGCGCCCTTCGACGCGGTTTCCAGCCCGGCCAGCACGTTCAGGATGGTAGATTTGCCGCAGCCGGAATGGCCGATGATGCAGACGAACTCGCCCTTTTCCACCCGCAGCGAAACGTCCTTGAAGACGGTCAGCGGATCGCCCTTGGCCGAGGGGTAGGTCTTGGTGAGGTTCTGGATTTCCAGGAAGGCGTGGGACATGAGGGAGTCCTTTCTAATCGGCGTAACTGACCATCCGGGAGACGGCGGCCAGACCGGCGTCCAGCAACATGCCCACCACGCCGATCAGCAGGATGGAGAAGATCACGCTGGTCAGGTCCAGGTTGTTCCACTCGTTCCAGACGTAGTAGCCGATGCCCGTTCCGCCCACGAGCATCTCGGCCGCGACGATCACCAGCCAGGCGATGCCGATGGAAATGCGCATGCCGGTGAGGATGGTCGGGGCGGCGGCGGGCAGGATGACGGTGACGGCGGTCCGCAGGGGTCCCAGTTCGTGGGTGCGGGCGACGTTGACCCAGTCCTTGCGCACCCCGGCGACGCCGAAGGCGGTGTTGATCAGCATCGGCCAGATGGAACAGATGAAGATCACGAAGATCGCCGAAGCCTGGCTGTCCTGGATGATGAACAGGGCCAGCGGCATCCAGGCGAGGGGCGAAATCGGCTTCAGCACCTGGATGAAGGGGTCGAGTGCCCGATACATCAACGGCGACATGCCGATCAGGAAGCCCAGCGGAATGGCGATAGCTGCCGCTGCGCAATAGCCGATCAGCACCCGTTGCAGGGAATAGCCGATCTGGATGCCGATGCCCTTGTCATTGGGGCCGGCGTCGTAGAAGGGGTTGCGCAACTCCTCCCACGCGTGGGCGATGATTTCGGACGGCGGTGGCACGCGGGCCTGTTCGCTGGCCGCCCCCATCAGCTTCTCGTACTCACTGAGTTCCCCGCTGTCGGCGGGCGCCTTGTAAGACGCCTGCCACAGCCCCAGGAACGCAGCCAGGAAGACCACCGTCAGCAACGTGGCGCGCATTCGCAGGGAAAGGGTCATCGCCCTAGGCCCCCCGGCCGATGGCGAAGCTGTTCACATAGGCGTCCGGTTCGGCCGGGTCGAAGGTCTTGCCCATGATCGTGTGGGTCTTGTAGGTCTCCGCCGGGGCTTCGTACCCCAGGTCCTTCATGATCTTGCGGCAATCGGAGGCGAGGTAGACCTGCTCGGCGATGCCCTTGTAGTCGATGTCGCCTTCCACATAGCCCCAACGCTTCATCTGGGTCAGAATCCAAACGCCCATGGAATGCCAGGGGAACGGATCGAAATCGATGCGGTCGGGGACATTCTTCACGTTGCCCAGGCCGTCGGCGTAATAGCCGGTCAGCACCTGCTCGATCACCGGCACCGGCTGGTTCAGGTAGTTGGCCGGCGCAATGGCTTCCGAGATTTCCTTGCGGTTCTCGTGCTTGGCCGCATAGGCGGTGGCGTCGACGATGGCTTTCAGCAGAGCGCCATAGGTGTTGGGGTTTTCCTCGGCGAAGGCGGCGGAGCAGGAGAAGGCGCAGCAGGGATGGCCTTCCCAGATGTCCTTGGTCAGGGTGTGAATGAAGCCCACCTTTTCCCAGACGGCCCGCTGGTTGAAGGGGTCGGGGGAGAGGTAGCCGTCCAGATTGCCGGCGCGCAGGTTGGCGACCATCTCCGGCGGCGGCACCACGCGGATCTGGATGTCCTTGTCCGGGTCCAGGCCGTGTTCCGCCACGTAGTAGCGCAGAAGGAAATTGTGCATGGAGAAGTCGAAGGGTACGCCGAACTTGAACCCCTTCCATTGCTTGGGGTCGCGCTTGTCCAGATGATCCACGTGCAGCACGATGGCCTGGCCGTTGATGTTTTCCACCGCCGGCATCAGGAAGGGTTCGGCCGTCGACCCCGCACCCATGGTGATGGCCAGCGGCATCGGGGTCAGCATGTGCGAGGCGTCGTATTCCTTGTTCAGCGACTTGTCCCGCGCCACCGCCCAGCCGGCGGTCTTGATCACTTCCACGTTCAGGCCGTAGCGTTCGTAAAAGCCCATGGGGTGGGCCATGATGATTGGCGTGGCGCAGGTGATCGGCACGAAGCCCACCTTCAGGTCGCTCTTTTCCGGCGTGCCCAGGCTGTCCTTGATCGCCGCCTTGGCCTTGTCCAGCGGGATGGCCGCACCGACCGCAGCAGCCAGGGTCCCGGCGCCGAGCATCCGGGCGAAGCCGCGGCGGCTGAATTCATTATGGCCGAAGACGGAACGCACCACCGCGCTTTCGATGGCCCGGTCCAGCATGTCCTCGTTGGAGAGCGCGTCGTCAGCGGCCGCAGCTCTGGCCTTGGATGAGGTGGCCGACGCCGTTGGCCGGCAGGATGCACAGCCGCAATCGCGCCCGTGGCGCAGGTCGGTCTCGGAGGAAAACGGGTTGCCCAGGCTTTTGATGCTCATGTCCCACCCCTTGGTGATGAAAGTCGTTGTGGTCCCCGAACCGCAGGGGATACCCGACTATGGCAATCAGCGTGCCAATGGTCCGGGCGGGAATAAAGGCGTGAAGACAAGGGGTTAATACGCCTTCTGGGAAATCGGGAGTTTACGAAATTTCGGAGTTGACGAAATTTCGGGAGAGTGTTTACGATTTTTCGTATTCTAGCGATGGGTCGGAGGATTGATCTGGTGGACGGTCGTCTTGCCATCCCGCCGGGACCCTTGGGGCCGGTGGCGGAGCCTGCGGTGCTGTCGGCGGCTTTCCGGGCGGCGGCGGATGCCATGCTGGTGATCGCGCCGCAAGGAGACCGGGTGCTGGCCGCCAATGGTGCGGCGGTGGATCTGCTGGGCGAGCCGGAAGAGGATCTGTGCCGGCGGGCGGCGACGGCCCTTTATCCCGGGCAGATGCCGGCCTTGATCGTGTTTACCGAAGCGGTGCTGGTGAAGGGCCTGGCCCGCACCCGCGCCCTGGTGCCACGACAGGGGCAGGGGCGGGATCTTCGTGTGGAATGCGTGGGCAGCAGGATAACGGCGGCCGACGCGGCCGACCCGGTGATCCTGGTGACCCTGTATGACCTGGACGCGCGGGAAAGGACGGCGGCCCAGGCCGATGCGGATGCCTACCTGCGCGGCGGGATCGCCGAATGGCGGCTGGCCCAGCGCTTTTTTCAGGATATGGAACGGGAAAACCAGCTGCTGTTGCGCGCGGCCGGAGAGGGGATCTACGGCGTCAATGCCGATGGCACCACCACCTTCGTCAACCCGGCGGCGGAGCGCATGCTGGGCTGGGCGGCCGAGGATCTGGTGGGCAAGGGGATGCACGACGTCATCCACTATCGTCACCTGGACGGCAGGCACTACCCCCATGCGGACTGTCCGATCTATGCCGCCTTCAAGGACGGCGCCGTGCACCGGGTGGAGGACGAAGTGTTCTGGCGCAAGGACGGCCGGCCGATCCGGGTGGAATACACCAGCACCCCCCTGCGCGACCACGGGCGGCTGATCGGCGCGGTGATCGTCTTTCGCGACGTCACCCAGCGCAAGGAAGCCGAAGAGCGCCTGCGCTCGGCCCTGCAGGAGGTGGACCACCTGCGCCAGCGGCTGGAGATGGAGAACGCCTATCTGCAGGAGGAAATCCGTACCGAGAATAACCATCACGAGATCATCGGCCAGAGTGCGGCGATCCTGACCCTGCTGGACCAGATCGCGGTGGTCGGGCCGACGGAAGCCGGGGTTCTGATCACCGGGGAATCCGGCACCGGCAAGGAACTGGTGGCCCGGGCGCTGCACGAAGCCAGCCCCCGCCGCCAACGCCCGCTGATCCGGGTCAACTGCGCAGCGATTCCCAGAGAGCTGTTCGAAAGCGAGTTCTTCGGCCATGTGCGCGGGGCCTTCACCGGCGCCACCCGGGACCGTGCGGGCCGGTTCGAACTGGCCAACGGCGGCACCCTGTTCCTGGACGAGGTCGGGGAAATCCCCCTGGAGCTTCAAGGCAAGCTGCTGCGGGTGTTGCAGGAAAAGGTGCTGGAGCGGGTCGGGCAGGAAACCACCCGGCAGGTGGATGTGCGGATCATCGCCGCCACCAACCGCCGGCTGCGCGAAGAGGTGGAAGCCGGCCGTTTCCGCGAGGATCTGTATTTCCGCCTGAACGTCTTCCCCATTGAATCCGTGCCTCTGCGGCGGCGGAGAGAGGATATCCCTCTGCTGGCCGCCCATTTTCTGAAACGGGTCTGCCGCAAGCTGAACATCGCCAGGGCGCCGACCCTGACCCAGGGCAATGTGCAGCAGCTGTGCCGCTATGACTGGCCGGGCAACGTGCGGGAGCTGGAAAACGTCATCGAACGGGCGGCGATCCTCGCCCGCCACGGCAAGCTGTGCATCGATCTGCCGGCCACAGCCGGCCCCAGCTTGGCCGCCGCCTCCCCGCCGGCGTTCTCGGCTGCCGGGCCGGGGCCGGTGTCTGGAGAGCGCCGCATGCTGACGGCGGCCGAGATGAAGGCCCTGGAACGCGACAATATCGCCCTGGCCCTGGAAACGACGGGCGGCAAAGTGTCCGGACCCGGTGGGGCCGCGGCTCTGCTGGGCATGAAGCCGACCACGCTGGCCTCGCGGATCAAGGCGCTGGGCGTGGGGGAGATGGGAGGATGAATCGCGAATCGGAATAGGCGCGCGGTCAATGCCGCTGCAAAAAGGAGCGCGCTTCGGCAGCGTCGTCATGCGGTGGCCGGGGAATCTTCTCTGACTGCGGGTGCGCGCAAAAATTGCTTTGTAACGCTATGTCAACGCGAATGTTAACGGATTTATCCGGGTTTTTTGGTCGGATTTGCCGGAATTGCCGGCCTTCGAATAGCGCCGCTCTGTCTTAGCCGTTTACCCTGATGGTTGCCAAAATACTTCTATAAATTGTTTTTCAAGTTCCGGAGGATGTGGTTATTTCGTCTATGTATCGAATGTCTTGTTGACAGCAACTGACGTTTGCACAAGCCTTTTGTCCATCCGTTCTTGCAATTTACTTACCGGTTTCCTGCCGGCTAAGGAAGGGTGGCCTGACATGCCTGTATCAGCGAATTCGGTTCTTGGAGAAGACATCACTGTTAGCTCCAGCATTGCCCTGGATGTCAGCAAGGCGTCCAGCATCGGAGTCTTCATCAACCAGAGCCTGAAGGGGCACGCGAGCGCCTGCATGGAAGCCATCGCCATCCGCGATACGGCGCAGGAAGCCGGGGCGGAGCGGAAAAAGGTCGAGACGGGCGGTGGGTCGCCGGTTTACCTGACGCATGTCAAGCGCAGCACCACCGCACGGCGGGGCTGGGTCAGCCAGCCGATCCTGAAGGACGGAGACCAGATCGTCCCCGTCGCCGTTGCCTCCGGCACCTCCCAGGAAAGCGGCACGGTTCTGGTCCGGGGCTTCTATGTGGATGACCAGGGATTCTACGGCATGACCCTGGGGGCGGACGGGTCCACCTGGACCATCGGCCCGGACAGCCTGGTCGATGCCGGCGCCGGTCTGCCGGTGGAGTTGCAGACCACCCATACGCTGGGGGCGACCGGGATCGGCAGCCTGGTGGTCTATGGCAAGGCGGGGGCCAGTGATCTGGTGGTCGGCACCGCCGACAAGGGCGGCAGCCTGACGGTACAGCGCTATACCCTGGATCAGCCGCTGGCGGCGGGCTCCTACAAGATGACCGTCGACGACGAAACCCTGGCCTGGCACCTGGCGGTGGTCAGCGGCGGGGTGGCCTATACCTATACCGGCAATCTTCAGGAAAGCGGGGCCGTCAGCAGCGACAGCAAGATGACTGTGGCCAACGCCGATGCCGTCGTCATGGCCTATCTGTCCGCCGGTGAAGCCCTGTACATGATCGCCGACAGCAGCGGAGTGATCTATACCTGCGACAAGAACGGTCCGGTGACGGCGGTGGCGGTCCCGAAGATCTCGCTGCCCGACAACGCCCGGGTGACGGATTCCTGTGTTCAGGTCTACGACGGGACCAACCGGGCCTATATCGACCAGTTCCAGCTGCTGATCACGGATTCCAATCAGCGGACCTATTTGCTGCGGCAGCAATTCTATCTGGCGCAGGAGGACACGGGCTATGGATCCTGGCTGCTGGATAGCGGCAGCGGGGTGTCCTATCCCAACTGGACGCCGTTGATCCAGCTTGGTCAGGCCCAGCTTGCGGTGCGGGGAGAGGTTTTCGGCTCAGAAGCGGTGACCGTCTTCACCACCGGGGCAACGGGCGAGATCGCCCTGTTCTCCAAGCCGACGATGACCGGGCGGTGGCGGGTCCATCCGGTGCAGACCGACGAAAAGCTGAGCAGCAAGACCCGCACCCTGCGCACCGAATTCCTGATTACCGACGACAACGCCGGTCCGCTGTCCAACAGTGCGGTGACCCTGTCCACGGGGACCGACGACATCATTGTCGATGTGGAGGTCAACGGGCAGGTCTATGCGATCGGCAATGCGGCCAGCAATCTGGGCGCCCAGGTGACGACGGGTCCCGACGGCCGGCTGACCGTGACCATGTTGAACGACACCGGGATTTCATCAAGCGACCTGTCCATCCATATCCCGGACACCACCGGCCGGCTGAAGGACACGCCAGACCTGACGGTCAATGCGGGCCGGCCGGTTCAGATGTACCTGTCGGGCCAGGGGACGCTGAACAAGGATCAGCCCAAGCCCCCGTTCGCCGCCGACGGCAAGGCCCTGACGGGGTCGGGTGTCTCGTTCGTCAGCGGCGGCGGCGCGGTCGCGCCCCAGGCCAGTTCGGTGATCATCTCGGCGGCCAAGATGGGCACCGGCCAGTCGCAGCCGAGCGGATCGGGCAGCTTCACGCCCCCTGGCAGCCCCACGCAGCAGGACAGGGAAATGCTCGGCTGGCCGTCCTTCTCCGACCTGTGGGGCGACGTGGAGCAGTTCGCCGGCGACGTCTGGCATTCCATCGAAAAAGGCTTTTCCGAACTGGCCAATGTGGTCGTGGATACGGTGACGTCGGTGATCTCGTTCACGCTGAAGATCGCCGGTGCGGTGGTCGCGGGCTTCGATGCGGTGGTTAAGGCCGTCGAGGATGCCGCAAAGGTCGTGGCCAGCGTCATCACCTCCATCGTCCAGGATATCGAGGCATTCTATGAATGGCTGAAGGCGCTGCTGGACTTCCAGGCCATGTGGGACACCAAGGTGGCCCTGGAAAGCGGCCTGGCCGCCCTGCCGGCCAAGTTCTCCGGCATCGTCCAGGCGTTGAAGAGCAAGGAGCAGGACTTCTTCACCACGTTGAAGACCGTGGTGGACACCAAGCTGGACGGATTGATCACGGACCTGGGCGGGGATCCCGAGACCAACCAGATCGGATCCATGCCGAACATGCAGCAGCCCAATTCCCCGTCTCAACCGGCCGGATCGACCGGGGTGCAGCAGTCGGATTTCACCAACAACCCCCATCACAACTTCGTGCAGGCCAAGGTGACCAGCGGCGGGCCGATCAATACCGCCACCACCACCTTCACCGCATCGGCAGATGTCAGCCAGGCCGTCGCCGATCTGAAGAACGCCCTGGCCGCGGCGGACACGGATCTGGCAACGGCCTTCACCAAGATGGAAACGGTCATCAAAACGGCGGCCGGCGGGTCACCGAACGTGACGGACATGTTCAAGGCCAGTCTGGCCGCGTTCCTGGAGGTGCTGGAAGGGCTGATCGACGCCACCATCGACTTCACCTCCGGCGTGGTTGCGGCGATCCTGGATCTGGCCGATGCCCTGCTGACTTTCTTCGTCGATTTCCTGCAAGAAGCCCTGCCGGTTCCCGACTTCATCCAGGATATCTGGGACTTCATTTGCAGCCTGGTGGACACCCGGGGACAAGACACCCTGTCGCTGGCCGGCCTCGGCTGCCTGCTTCTGGCCGTGCCGTCGACGATCATCTTCAAGATCGTCGTGGGGGATGCCAATGCGGTCCCCTTCAAGGACGGCGACCTCAATCAGCCCTATGGCAGCGCCGACGCCCTGGCTGCGGCTGCCCCGGGCAAGGGACCAACGGCCAAGGGTCCCATGGCCCCGGCGTCCACCGCACTCATCGGCACGGGGCATGGTGCGGGCGCCGGGCCGGGTGCGGGATCGGGTGTGGATGTGTACGGGATCATCGGCGGGGTCCTGGTCGCGATCTCGGTGATCCCCAACTACATCGTCGATAACGGCGAACTGGGCAGCGAGGTCAACCAGCTTTACGGCAACATCTCGCTGGCCTTCACGGCGGTCGAGTTTGCCCTGTCCACCTATCGCCAGACCATTGACGATATCGTCGGCAGTGATGCCGGCATGGCCGAAGTCTTCTGCATCGGTGCGACCCTTGTCGCCGTGCTGATCGGGGCCGACTATCTGGTCTGGAAGTTCACCACCGTGGACATTACCGACGAGGACAAGAAGAAGGCGGCCAAGGTGGCCAACTACATGAACGGGGTCTTCCAGCTGTACAAGCTGATCGAGACCCTGTGTGACCTGGGAAGCCAGCCCAAGCTGAAATCGGCGCTGGGTATCGTACGGTCGGTGACGACACTGTTCACCTTTGTCCTGAAGCTGAACATCGATGCCTACTACGCCTCGCTGCAGCGCAAGGAGATCGTGGTGATCTGCGATCTGGCCAACTATCTGGGCGGCGGCATCCTCATGGTTCTCGTGGCCTGTCTGGACAACGATACGACCACGACGGCCAAAGCGGTGGAGGGCTGATCATGACGTATGACTTCGCCGCCCTGATGGCGGATGTGGCCAGTCATGGGCCGAATACCCACGGCTGGGATGCCACCATTGCCGTCCGCTCGGACTTCCTGAACTCCATGCTGAGCCTCGTTTCGGGGCCGACCATCGGGGCGGGGCTGGTCGGCGGGACCTATACGGGGGCCGGCGGCCGACAGGTCTATCTCGGACTGACCATGACCAAGCCGTTCCTGTCGTTCGTCGAAGACGTGGGTCAGGGGCAGGCCCAGGCCTATAGCGCGCTGGATCCCCTGTACGGCGGAATGCTGTTCGTAACGGACAGCAACGGGGCACCGCAATATTCGGTGCATATGGCGATGACCCCGCCAGTCCTCAGCGGCACCTGCACCATGGCGGCCCTGAACACGGACATCAGCACGGCCCAGAACGGCCGGGCCTATCTCGATCTGAGCAACGGGCAGTGGAGCACCAACAGCAGCGGCCTGACCACCGGCATGGGGGACCTGACGGGCTTCGAAGCCGCCATGACCACCAACTTCCTGCGGGAAAACGGCCGGGCTCCGCTGGGGCAGGTGAACGGCAATATCGACGGGGCCAATGCCCTGCTGGTGCCGAAGTCCTTTGCGGTCCGCTTCCAGAAGAACCCGCGGGACGGTACTGGCGCGGCGGTCTTCTTTGTTGAATCAAACGGAAACAAAGGGGGAACGGGACCGTTGGCCGTCTATCCCCTGTCCGATGATATCCAGGTGGCCATCGATATCTCTTCACAAACCTTCGCCGATGTCATCGCGCAAAGCGTGACCGGCGCCTTGTCTCAATTCGGAGTCCAGATGACGACCGGCGGAGTGGCGTCCGGCGCCGATCAGAGACGCAAGGCCTATGCGACCCAGGGGAGCATCAACTTCGGCAAAGTCTCCTATGACGATCATAACGTCACACGGGATGATGTGGACCTGACAATCCAGTCCGCCGACGACGATGATAATCAGGCCGATCTGGTGGTCTCTTTCACTGCCACAAATAACAACGTCCAAGCGTTGAACTTGTCTTTCATCCCGAATATGCAAGCTCTTAGCGTCCAATGGCGGCCCTATTTCGTGCAGGATTTTCGGGAGTACTGGTGGTTGCCGGAGGATGACGGGGAATTTCGTTGTAACATCTTTATAGAGTATACAATGGAGGCCCCGATTACCATCGATGGCAGCACGATCAAGATTACCTCCACCTTCGGCACTGGCACTGCGACCGTGTCCAACCTGCAAACCATCGTCAGCGGGGTGTGGAACCCGGACGAGGGGGATATGAACGCCGCCATCAACGATTTTCTGGTCGGACCGATGCAGCACCGGCTTCAGGATACGCTGGACAACATGCCCTTCCAGGGGGTTGCACCCTTTGCCACCGCCTGCCTGCTGTTCGACGAGGAAGGCGGCCCCCTGTTGCAGCAGGTGGGGGCGCCGACGGATCTGCTGGTGGGGGCGAACACGGCCGCCGCCCTGGCGGTCACGCCCGCGTCGACCCAGCTCAATGCCGGCGAAGCGATTCAGCTGACCGTGACCAGCCTGTCCAATGTCCGCTTCCAGGATCTGGCGGCCACGCCGTCGGTCATCTTGAACAGAAGCCCCAGGCCGCCCCGGGGCACGGCCTCGGTCAGCGGCAACGTGATCACCTATACCGCCGACGCCACCGCCCCGACCGGGACGCTGATCAAGCTGAGCGTCACGGCGACCGATGCGGACACCCAGAAAACCATCCTGGGCTTCGCGGAAATTACCATCAACAATACCGACGCAAAGGCCCAGCCGCCGATGGTGGTGCCGCAGCAGGCCTCTGTCGCATCGGGCAGCAGTATGCCGATCGATGTGGTGGATGGGTCGGGCGCTCTGATCCCCGGCCTGAAAGCCGGCGATTTCCAGCTTTCCGACACGCTGTCCGGCGCCACCATCACGGACTCGCCCGACAGCAGCCGGGGCCGTTTCCTGCTGACGGTTCCCACGGTCACATCGGCGCAAAGCGGCACCATCTCTCTGTCCAGCCAGCCCGAAGCCTATGAAGCGGCGATCACCATCGCGCCGCTGGCCGTGAACATGGCCCTGTCGGGCGGGGATACGGTCTCCCAGAACGAACCGCTGACCTTGACCCTGCTGCAAGCCGGACCGTCGATCAAGGGAACGGACGCGATCTGGAGCGCCTATACGGATGATGGTCCGGCGGGGAACTTCGTGCCTTCGGGAACCGATGCCACCTGTGTCTATACCGCGCCCGCCCTGCCGGACGGCAAGACCAGCCTGACGGTGACCGTGGTGGCGGCGCAGAATGTCACGATCATGGGGCTGGCCACGAAGACCATCACCGTGACCGCATAGATACGCCGTTCCGGCATGCCGGCGCGCCCGCTCCGCCACGATCCGGGCACCGCCCAACGCCAGTCCGGAGATGTCTTCACGAGGTGTGGCCCCACCCCGGGACAGACCTTCATTGACACCATCCCCATAGCGAAGGAAAACTTAACCCCGACACCGTGGTATCGGATACCTCCGCCTTCGGACACCCGCCGCGATCGGCAGTGTCTGCGAGGTAAAGTTCATACTTCCATATCTCTTCCCCTGATCCGACGTGTCGCGACACGGAGCCCGTATTGGCTGCCTTGATGAATGGATCTGACCTGGCAATGATTCCCCAAAACGCCCCAAAGGTGATCGTCGACGAGGATCGTGCCGCGCTGAATCTCGCCATGGCAAGGGTCCTTGATTCGGGGTTCTATATCTTGGGTCCGGAAGTTGCCGCTTTCGAAACGGCTTTCGCCACCTATTGCGATGTTCGCCACGCCATCGGGGTCGCCAACGGGACCGATGCCCTTGAAATCGCTCTGCGCGCCGTTGGCGTTGGCTCCGGGGATACCGTGGCCGTGGTGTCCATGACCGCGGTCCCCACCGTGGCCGCCATCCGACGGGCCGGGGCGTTGCCCCTCTTCATTGATATCGATCCGGATACGGGCCTGATGGATCTGGACGACCTGGAGCGGCGAACGGCGAACAAGCCCCTCGCCGCGGTGGTGGCCGTCCACCTTTATGGGGCCATGGTCGCCATGGATCGCCTGTCCGTTTGGTGCCAAACCCGGGGTGTTCGGCTGGTGGAGGATTGTGCCCAGGCCCATGGGGCCAGGTTCCAGGGGCGGCGAGCGGGGAGTCTTGGAAACGCCGGGGCCTTCAGCTTCTATCCCACGAAGAACTTGGGCGCTATCGGTGATGCGGGCATGGTGGTGTCCGACGACGCCGGCGAGGCCGATCGGATCCGGGCGCTTCGCCAATACGGCTGGAACGCCGAGCGCCTGAGCGAAGTCGAAGGCTTGAATTCCCGTATGGATCCTTTGCAGGCCGCCCTGTTGGGGGTGCTGCTGCGGCGGCTGGACGCCCGCAATGCCCGGCGGAGGGAAATCGCCCAACGCTATGATCACGCCCTTGATGGGCTTCCCGTCGCGCCGCTGGTTGTCCCGGCGCATGTGGACCCCGTCTATCACCAATATGTGGTGAAGTCGCCGGAACGGGACCGTCTCGCCCAATTCCTTCGGGATCATGGCGTGGCCACGGCCATCCATTACCCGGTTCCCGTTCACCGGCACCCGGCCTATGCCGCCTTTGCGGATGCCTCCCTGCCAGTGACGGAACAGTTCGCGGACCAGATTCTCAGTCTTCCCATGTTTCCGGGATTGGAGAATGAAGAGGTCGATCGAATTGCCGCTCTTCTCAAAGAGTTTTTCGCTTAATTGAGGTAATTGATATGCGCATTCGGCATTATTGTACTTATTTTGATCATCGCTACCTGGATAAGGGGTTGGCCTTGATTAATAGTATTCGGCGATTTGGGCCGTGGGCACGTTTCCATATACTTGCTCTTGACGAGAAGTGCAAAGTCTTCCTTGAGGATCTGGGCGATCCGACCATTTCCGTGACCTCCCTTGCCGCGCTGGAAGACTTCGATCCCGAGTTGCTGGCTTGTCGGGCCGATCGCTCCCTCGTGGAGTACTACTTCACCTGCACGCCGTGCTTTCCGCTGTTTCTGCTGAAGACAACCCCCGGGGTGGACATAATCACATACCTCGATGCGGACCTGTTTTTTTTCGAGGATCCGGAAGCGGTTTTCCAGGAAATAGGCGAGGCCTCCATCGCCATCACGCCCCACCGTTTCTTGCCGAAAAATGTCGGCTTGGAGCAGTTCGGCCGCTTCAATGTGGGGTGGGTCTCCTGGAGAAACGACACGGAAGGGCGCCGTTGCCTGGAGGATTACCGGGCTGATTGCCTGGAGTGGTGTTACGACCGGTTGGAAGGTGACCGGTTCGCCGACCAGAAGTATCTGGATAAATGGCCCGCTGAATACTCCAGCTTATGCATTTTGGATCATGCGGGCATCAATGCCGCGCCGTGGAATGTTGATGAGCATACATCCTTCGCCTTCGAACACCGTGACGGTATGCCGCCGCGCGCTTACGTCAATGGGATCCTTGTGATCTTCTGGCACTTTCATCATCTCTCCAAGAATGAGAACGGCAAGTGGGCTCTGTACTCGACCCTTGCGGAGGAGGTGCTGGCCCAGTTGTACATGCCGTATCTGAATATCCTGGACGACCTTCGCGCGTGGATTACGGCGACCTCGGAGACGATCCGTTTTGAGCACACGAAAATTCGAAATATTTCGAATGAAAAAGGTTTCGAGCCACCCCAGGCGGAAGCCGTTCTGGGCAAGGTGCCTTTTCCGGGGGAGGCCCTTGGTGGCGGATATTGGCGCCTGACGGAAAGCGAAGCCCGTCAGACCGTCGAGGCGGGGGCCGCCGATGGGTGGCACCGGGATAGCGTCGCCCAAACCCAGGCCCGGGCCTATGCCAATCTGATCGCCGAAATGAAGCGGCGCACGCCTCGGCGCGATCTGGCTGTCGCGGCTGAAGCCGTCAGCGCTCTCAAGCTTGCCCACCCCAGCCTTCTCGACGTCGGATGTGGCAGTGGCTATTACCGCACGGTCTTCGAACATCTTGTCCCCGGTGGCGTTGATTACCAAGGCATTGACTATTCCCCGGCCATGATCGCCCTGGCCCGGCAACAGGACCCCCAGGGAAACTTCGCTGTCGCAGACGCCACCAAATTGCCCTACCCGAACAAGTCGTTCGATATCGTGTTCAATGGCGTTTCGCTGATGCATATCCTGGACTTTCGGGATGCGATCCGTGAAGCCGCCCGGGTCGCGCGCCGCTACGTCATCCTGCACACCGCCGTTCTGCGCCGAGGCGGCGGCCCCGTATACCTGGGCAAGGAGGCCTATGGGGGGCCTGTGGTCGAGGTCATCCTGAGCGAGGCCGAGTTGCGCCGCATGTTGGCGGAGGCAGGGCTTGCGGTCGTCGGGATCGCCCCGAGCATCGACTATGACCTCGGCCCCGTTCTGGGGGAACGGACCGAGACAAGAACTCTGGTCTGTGCGCCGGTGGACGCGATGACCGGAGAGCGTCCCTGTATGCTGAACGTGGGCTGTGGGAACCATTTTCACCCGGCTTGGGTCAATGTCGACATCCAAAGCCAACATCCGGGCGTGATGGCTTATGATATCCTGGAAGGTCTTCCTTTCCCCGACGGCGTGTTCGATCTGGTCTATCACTCTCATGTTCTGGAGCATTTGCCCGGTTGGCGCGCCGAGCCTTTTCTTGCCGATTGCGTCCGGCTTCTGAAAACCGGCGGCATCCTGCGGGTGGCGATCCCGGATCTGGAAACCATCTGCCGCCTGTATCTGGAATCCCTGGCCGGGGCGCTGGAAGGGGATAAGCAGGCGGAACTCCGCTATGACTGGATGATGATCGAATTGGTCGACCAAATGTCCCGGACGGAAAGCGGCGGGGAAATGGCCCGCTTCTGGCGGGAGACACCTCCGGGCGTAGAGAGCTTTGTGATCGAGAGGGTCGGGGGCATCGCGGAAAACTACATTGGGGCGGCCAGGGCCGGTCGCCTTCCCCCAGCGCCTCCTCGGCGGGTGGTCCCGGCAGAAGAGGTCGCCCGCTTCCGCCAGGCAGGGGAAGTGCACCAGTGGATGTATGATCGCTTTTCTCTGGGGCGTTTGATGGCGCGGGTGGGGCTGGCGGACATTCGGGTGGTTGACTCCATGGAGTCCGCTTTCCCCGGCTTCACGCGGTTTCGTTTGGACGCGGATGCCAGCGGGTGCGTCCGGAAACCGGATTCCCTATTCATGGAAGGGATCAAGCCATGACAAATACTGCCCCACCGCTCGCCGCGGACTTCCAGGATTTCCACGATGACTTCGAAAACCGAAACGTCCTGATCATTGGTGGTCTTGGATTCATCGGCTCCAATCTGGCCCATCGCCTGGTCGATTTGGGTGCCCGGGTGACCCTGGTAGACAGCATGAACCCCCTGTACGGGGGCAACATGCGGAATATCGCCGGGCTGGAGGGACGGGTGACGGTTAACATCTCCGATGTCCGCGACCGCCACAGTCTTCCCTACCTTGTGCGGAATATGGATCATATTTTCAGTCTGGCGGGTCAGACCAGTCACATGGATTCCATGACCGACCCGTTTACGGATTTGGAAATCAACGCTGTTGCCCAGCTCTCCCTGTTGGAAATTTGCCGTGAATACGCACCGGAAGCCAAACTGGTGTATGCCTCGACCCGGCAAATTTATGGACGCCCAGAATACCTGCCGGTGGATGAACGCCATCCCATCCGCCCTGTGGATGTCAATGGTATCAATAAAATGGCCGGGGAGTTCTATTACCGCCTCTACAGCGAAGTATATGGTCTGCCCACCACCGTTCTACGCCTGACCAACACCTATGGACCGCGTATGCGCGTCAAGGATGCCCGGCAGACCTTCCTGGGCATCTGGTTTCGCCGCCTGCTGGAAGGAGACAGCTTCGAGGTCTGGGGTGGAGAACAAAAGCGTGACTACACCTATGCCGATGACGCGATCGACGCCCTTTTGGCTGCGGCGGTGGAACCTGACCATCGGGGAGCCGTCTACAATGTCGGTGGACGCGAAGTTCTCACCCTGCTGGAGACGGCTCAAGTGATCGAGCGGGTGGCAGGCAAAAAGGATATTTTCGTTACCCGTGATTATCCGGAAGACCGGAAAAAGATCGATGTTGGCGATTACTATTCGGACTATACTGCTTTTTCCAAGAAAACGGGATGGAATCCCCGGGTGGATTTCGCAGAGGGAGTTCGCCGCACGCTGGACTATTATAGCAGGGAATTGGCGCACTACTTGTAGTGTCGTCGGCGTCTCAGTTGCACTCCGGTGAGAGCCGGTCGACGACATCAGGGAAATGGCACCCATGCGCGTTCTTCAAGTCGAGACGTTTTACAGTTCGTTTCTGGATCAGTTTCAGAACGATCCGACGACAGCGAGCCTGCGGTATGGGGAACAAATCGAGCGGCTGATGCTTGGCGCCTTTTCCGCAGGCCATATGATCACCCCCTACCTGCCGGCTCTCGGTCATGAGGTGCTGACATGTATTGCGAATTGTCAGCAGTCACAGATTACGTGGCTGATGGAAAACGCAAGCCAGGAACAGATCGACTCTCTGCGCTCTCTCCGGGATATCGTCGCCCTTCAGATCGAATCCTTCCGCCCCGATGTGCTATACGCCACGGATCCGGTCTATTGCGATAGCGCGTTCATCAACGGGCTGTCCTGGCGCCCGCCTCTGTGCCTTGGCTGGCGGGCGGCGCCGACGGCCCTTTCGGTGGACTTTTCCGCGTATGACTTAATGTTGACCAGCGACGATGCCTTCCGCGCCATCTGCAAAGCCCGTGGTGCTGAAAGGGTGGCTTCCTATTTTCCCGGACACCCGGCCTGGATCAACAACAGTCTCGGCCCCCGCGACATTACCCATGACATCGTCTTCTCCGGTCAGGCCGGCGGTTTGCACCGAAAACGTCGCGCCTTTCTGGCCGCTATATTGCCCCGATTGGCGGCAGAAGGCTTGCGTGTCGGTTTCTATTGCGACAGCGATGTCCGTGAATTCCCGGTGTTGGCCGCGCTGCAACAGCCCGGTGTCTATGGCTTGGATATGTACCGGGCGCTGCGGAACGGGCGCATGACCCTGAATATCCTGATCGATACGGCCAGCCCGGACGGCATCAACATGCGCGACTTCGAAGCGACGGGCGTGGGAAGCCTGGTCATCGACAGTGGCATTTCCGGCAACCGCGTGTTTGAAAACGGCGTCGAATGCCTTTGTCTGGAAACACCTGAGGAAACCATCGCGGCCATCCTCCGCCTGATGGACGATCCCGAGGCGTTGGATCGCATCGCACTGGCGGGGCATCGGAAATGCATGAAAGACTATGAAATGAATGTCCGCGCCCGCCGCTTCGTCGAGATCTGCGAGACCGCCCTCTCCGAAGCCACCGAATTATAGCGTGTGCGTGGCGCCCGTGAGGGAGCGACGGGCGCTCTGGTCGCATGGGGACAGGGGCTGGTAAATCCAGACCCATCACCGTGACCGCATAGACCCGCCACTCCGGACGGCCGGGTCGTCCGCTTCTCCCGGCAGGTCCAGGACGGCGCGGCACCCCCCGTCCGGCGCGGTGGCCAGGGATACCGACCCGCCGTACAGCTCCGCCAGATCCCGGGCGATGCCAAGGCCCAGGCCGGTGCCGGGCTTGGCCTCGTCCAGCCGGGTGCCGCGGTCGAAAACGGCATCGTGCTGGCTGTCGGGCAGGCCCGGCCCGTCATCGTCGATGCGGATTTCCAGCCGGCCTTGGGGCGTCACAGAAGCCCGAAGCACCACCCGTCTCACCGCCCACTTGCCGGCGTTGTCCAGCAGGGTGCCGGCCATTTCCTGAAGATCCTGGGCATCCCCGTGAAAGCGCAGGGCGGCGGGTACCTCGACTTCGAAAGTCTTGCCGTGCAGCCGCGCAATGGCGGACGCAAGCGGGGCGAGGGCGTCGGCCACCGGGGTCAGGGCGCCGGGCAACCGGTGCATCGCCGCCGCCCGCGCGCGGGCGAGGTTGGTTTCCACCTGGCGTCGCATGGCGTCCACCTGCTCCCGGATCACCGCTGCGGCTTCGGTCTCGCCGCGCAGGGCCAGATCCTGGGCTTCCACATCGATCACCGCCAGCGGCGTCTTCAGGCCGTGGGCGAGATCACCGGCCTGCCGGCGGGCCCGCTCCACCGCTTCCCGGCGATGGTCGAGCAGGGTGTTCAGGTCGTCCACCAAGGGGGTGACTTCGGTGGGGAAGGTGCCTTCCACCCGCTCCGCCGCGCCACGCCGCACGTCCAGGACCCGCAGGCGCAGGCGGCTGAACGGGCGCAGCACACCGAACACCTGCAGCAGCGCCGCCGCGATCAGGGCACAGCCCAACGCCAGAGAGGCCAGGGCGAGATCGGCGGTGAAGCGCCGTACGGCGGCGGCGACCTCTTCGGCGTCCAGGGCCACCGCCACACGCACCGGACCGGGCAGGTCGGGCAGGCGGATCTGGCGTTCTGCGGTCAGCAGAGTGGTGTCGCGGGGGCCGGGAATGCGGTGCAGGTGGATTTCCCCGCCTGCCACGGTGTCGACGGGCAGGGGCAGGGCATCATCCCACAGCGAACGGGAGCGCAATACGGGGGCAGGGGCCTCGCCCACCTGCCAGTACAGGCCGGAGAAGGGGGTGTGGAAGCGCGGGTCGCTGGGCTCCCGGTCGAGAAACAGGCTGCCGTCGGTATCGACCACCAGAGAGGCGATCACCTGGTCCATGTCGGTCACCAGCCGCTGCTGGGTCTGGTCCACCACATGGGCGCGAAACAGCTCCACCAGCACCCAGGCACCCGACGTCAGGGCCAAGGTGATCCACAGCACCGCCCCCACTCCCATGCGCAGCCACAGGGACGCGGGACGGACCGCAGGCGCCGCCGGTGGTGCGGGCGCGGGTGGGGCGCCGGGCGGTGTCATTCTTCCGGAACCCGGTAGCCCAGGCCGCGCTGGGTTTCGATCAGGGCCGTACCCAGCTTGCGGCGCAGGCGGCCGACGAAAACCTCGATGGTGTTGCTGTCCCGGTCGAAATCCTGGGCATAGATGTGTTCGGTCAGCTCCGCCCGGCTGACCACCTTGCCCTGGTGGTGCATCAGGTAGGACAGGACCCGGAATTCATGGGCGGTCAGCACGACATCGGCCCCGCCCTTGCGCACCGTGGAGGTGCGGGGGTCCAGCTCCACGTCGCCGGCCCGCAGCACGGGCTGGGCATGGCCGGTGTTGCGGCGCATCAGGGCACGTAGGCGGGCCAGCAGCTCTTCGGTATTGAACGGCTTGGTCAGGTAGTCGTCGGCGCCGGCGTCCAGCCCCTTCACCTTCTCCGCCCAGCCGTCCCGGGCGGTCAGCACCAGAACGGGCATGGTGCGCCCGGCGTTCCGCCAGCGCTTCAGCACGGTCACCCCATCCATCCCCGGCAGCCCCAGGTCCAGCACCACGGCGTCGTAGTCTTCTGTCTCTCCCAGCAGGTGCGCGCTGGGGCCGTCATAGGCGGTGTCCACCGCATAGCCCGCCGCCGTCAGCGCCTTTTCCAGGTGCAAGGTCAGGCGGGGTTCGTCCTCGACCACCAGGATCCTCAATCGTCCTCTCCCTCCACCTTCAGCAGATGGCCGGAGCGGGCATCGAACAGGTACTCCAGCACCCGTCCCTCCGGTGTCAGCAGCTTGAGTTCATAGATCATGCGGCCGTGTTCGTCTTCCAGCTCCACCTCGATCAGGCGGCCCTTGTCCTCCACGCCAGAGCGGGCGAGCAGGTCGGCCAGCGGCAGGATATCACCCTGGCGGAAGGCGCGGCGGGCGCGGTCGTGGTCCTTGTCATGGTCGCCGTGATGCCGATAGCCGTTTCCGGCCTGCGCCGGGACGATCGGGATCGCGCCGAGCATGGCGAGCAGCAAAGCGACAGTCAGGGTTCGGAACGTGCGCATGGCCTCAGCTTAGACCCGGAACATGAACGGCGGCTGAACGACGGAGCCGGGACAGTGTGGCCTTCAGCTACCGTTCAGGAAAGCCCTGCCAGACTTGAGGACATGAAATCGTTCTGAAGGAGAAGATCGATGATCCTCAAGATGATCCTGCAGGGGCTTGCCGCCTCGGTGGTGATTGCCGGTATCGGCATCGCCTGGGCGGACAGCACCACCGGCCTGCCGCCCGCCGTGGCATCTGCCCTGGGCAGCGGGCCGGCCGACACACACCAGACCGCCGCAACCGGCACCCAGGGCGCGGGCAACGGCTACCTGCCGATGGCCGGCGCTCCGGGGTCCACCGGCTGTCCCCGCCTCGGCTGCGCAAATGGTCCTGGCACTGGAACCGGCCCCGGACCCGGTAATGGCTATCGGAGCCACGACGGCGACCGCACCTGGGGCCACCATCGCGACGGTCGCCGGGACGGGCATGGCGCACGGGAACACGGCCGGTGGTTCCAGATCGGTGGGGAGGACAACGACGATGACTGACAGCCGCCTTTCCCGCCTGCGCCGGCGCTGGCCAATGACGTCCATGCACCTGTGGCACGCGGCGGTATCTGGCGGTTTCCTCGTCGCCTGGCTGACCGCCGACGTCGAGGACCTGTACATGCTGCATCAGGTGGCCGGCTACACGGTTCTGGGCGCCATCGGTCTGCGCCTGGCCGTTGGGCTGGTCGCCCGCAAGGTCCCATGGCGGCTGCCCCGGCCGGCGGGTGCCCTGCGCACCTGGCGTGACACCGGCGGCCGGGGGCGCAATCCCCTGTTCGCACTGATCGCCCTGGCCCTGCTGGTCCTGGTGGGCGGGGCGGCGGTCAGCGGCATGGCGGCCCATTGGGTCACGGCCGTGGAAGATCTGCATGAAGGTTTGTCCAACGCGTCCCTGTGGGTCGTGTTCGGTCATATCGCCTTCATCCTCGTGATGTACGGCGGCAAGCGGTGGGTGACGGCCCTATGGCGGCGGCTCGCCACCGGCCGGCCCCGGTCCCGGAAGCCGGCAACCGCCGAAGGAGGTGTGAGATGAGATGTAGAATGAAATTCTGGAAACAGAGTCTGGTCATTGGCGCAGCCCTGTGCGCTCTGGGAAATGCGGCGTCCGCCGGCCCGGCGTGGGCCGGGGATGCGGCAGACCGTGCGGCCCTGCTGGAGAGATATGCCGCCCAGGCCCGGGCCGAGGATGGCGCTTTCACAGGCTTTTCCGCCGCGCGGGGAGAGGCTTTCTTCCGCAAGGTCTGGACCGGCGGGGATGCTCGCACACCGGCGTGCACCGCCTGCCACGGGGACGATCCGCGCACGGTGGGGCGCAACGCCAAGACCGGGCGGCCAATCGATCCGGTGGCGGTATCCGCACAGCCGGACCGCTTCACCGATGCGGACCGGGTGGAGAAGCAGTTCCGCCGGGACTGCGGATCGGTCCTCAACCGCGCGTGCACGGCGGTGGAAAAGGGCGACTACATCACCTTCATGATGGAGCAGTGAGATGATCGGGCGAAAGCGCACGGCCGGCCTGCTGCCCCTTGCGGCTGCCGGGCTGGCGATCGGGCTGGGGCTGGCCGCAGGGCCGGCCCGGGCGGATCGGGACGAATGGATTCCGCCGGTGACCGATCCCCTGGTGAGGAAGGAATGCGGCAGCTGCCATATGGCCTTTCCGGCCGGCTTCCTGCCGGCACGGTCCTGGCAGGTGATGATGGAAGGGCTGAGCGATCATTTCGGCGAGGACGCCAGCCTGAGCCCGGAGGATACGGCGGCCATCACCGACTGGCTGACGGCCCATGCCGGGGACAGGGAGCGCAGCGGGCTCTCACGGTCCTACATGCGCTGGGTGGAGCCGGGCGGCGCGCCGCAGCGGATCACCGAAAATCCGGCCTTCCTGAGGGAACACCGCTTCCGTCCAGACGTCTGGGAGCGGCCAGACGTGGTGACCAGGTCGAACTGCCCCGCCTGCCACCGGGGCGCGGATCAGGGGTATTTCGAGGATGATTGAAATCCCGGCGGAACAAGAAAAGGGCGGGGGAGGGAAATCCCTCCACCCGCCCTTCCGGTGGATCGTCTTGATACGCCCGATCAGTACATCGGCTGGCCCATCAGAAGATTGGGCACGAACAGCGAGATTTCCGGAACGTAGGTGATCACGATCAGGCAAGCCAGCAGGATCAGCAGCCACGGCAGCGCCGCGCGCACGACCCACAGGATCGACTGGTTGGTGATCCCGGCGGTGACGAACAGGTTCAGGCCCACCGGCGGAGTGATCATGCCGATTTCCATGTTCACCACCATCACGATGCCCAGGTGCACCGGGTCGATGCCCAGGGTCAAGGCGATGGGAAGCAGGATCGGCGCCATGATCAGCAGGATGGCCGACGGCTCCATGAAGTTGCCGGCGATCAGCAGCAGGATGTTGACGACGATCAGGAAGCCCCAGGGCGGCAGCCCCAGATCGCTGATCGACGCAGCAAGCGTCTGCGGGATCTGGGCGGTGGTCAGCACATGGGCGAACAGCATCGCATTGGCGATGATGAACAGCAGCATGATGGAGACCTTGGCCGCATCCAGCACCACATGACGGACTTCCTTGTCAAAGGCCGACTTGGGAATGACCATCAGCCAGTCGACAATCGAAACCTTGCCGCCATCCTTGCCCGCCGTGCCTTTCAGCGGCCCCATGTCGCGGTAGATGAAGACCGCGATCAGATAGGCGTAAACGGCAGAAACCGCCGCCGCTTCGGTCGGGCTCGCCACGCCGCCGTAGATGATCCCCAGAACCAGCAGGATCATGAACAGGCCGCCCGAAGCCGCAACCCCGGACTCCCAGACCTCGCCCATGCCGGCGAAGGGCTGGCGCGGCATGTTCTTGACGCGCGCAAAGATGTAGATCGCCACCATCAGCACCAGGCCGATGCCGATGCCCGGCACGACGCCGGCCATGAACATGCGGGCCGCCGAAACTTCCGTCGCCGCCGAATACACCAGCATGACGATGCTGGGCGGGATCAGGATGCCCAGGGTGCCGGCATTGGCGATCACGCCCGCAGCAAAGCTTTTGGGAAAGCCCGCCTTGACCATGCCGCCGATGACAATGCCGCCGATGGCCGCCACGGTGGCCGGAGACGACCCGGACACGGCGGCGAACAGCATGCAGGCCATGACACTGGCCATCGCCATGCCGCCCCGGATTCCGCCGACAACGGCGATGGCGAAGCGGATCAGACGCCGCGCCACCCCACCCGTCGACAGGAATTGCGAGGAGAGGATGAAGAACGGAATGGCCAGAAGCGTGTAGTGGGCCGTTGTCGCCTCGAACAGCTTCAGGGCCACCGACGCGAGGGTGTCGTTGGTGAAAAGAAGGATCGTGGTGATCGAGGACAGACCCAGCGCAACGGCGATAGGCATGCCCATGAACATGAACAGAAACAGCAGGATGAACAGAGCAGCCGCAGTCATGACTGGCCCTCCGCTTCATTCTTCTTTTGCAGCTCCAGGGCTTCCTTGGCCTCGTCGGCCAAGCTGAAGCCGTCCACCGTGCCCTTGGCCACGGCAAGGCCGAGTTCCGCAAAGCGAACCACCAGCATGACGAAGCCCAGCAGCAGCACGGAAAAAGCCGCCCACTTCGGCAGCGGAATATCCTGCATCTCGATACCGATCTTGTACAGCTTGGAGATGTAGGTCCACGCCCCGGAAATGAACAGCCCGCAGTACAGCAGGCAAAGCGCGATGGCCAGAAGGGTGACAATGCGTCGCGCACCGGGCTTCAGCAGACGCACGAAAGCGTCCACGCCGATATGGCTACCCACCTTCACGCCATAAGACATGCCGAAAAGCACCATCCAGCCGGCGAGAAGCAGCGTGGTTTCCTGAATCCACGAGACCCCGGTGTTGAACACATAGCGAAGTACCACCTCCACGAAGACGAGGAGGGTGGTAACGACGAGGAGGAGGGAGATGACTCCCTCCTCCGCGCCTTTTATGAGGCCTGAACTCTTCAAGGCGCTCTTACCTTTTCCCCAGAAGGAAAGGGCCTGATCGATCCCCAAAGGGATCAGGACCCTTCGTTGGCCGAGTTGGCAGCCTTGATCAGATCAGCGCCGATTTCGTCCTCGAACTGCTTCCACACCGGCTGCATGGCTTCACGCCAGGCGGCCTTTTCTTCCTTGGTCAGGGTGATGACCTCGGCAGCGCCGGTGTCGATGATCTTCTGCCGGTCTTCCATGGCCTTGGCGCCGGCGGCATCGTTGGCCGTCTTGGTGGCTTCGGCGATGCAGTCGTCCAGCACCGGACGGATATCGTCGGGCAGGCCGTTCCAGAATTCGGCGCTGGTCACCAGCAGGTAGTCAAGCAGGCCGTGGTTGGACTCGGTGATGTAGTCCTGAACTTCAAAGTACTTCTGGGAGTAGGTGTTCGACCAGGTGTTTTCCTGACCGTCGATGGCATTGGTCTGCAGCAGCATGAAGACTTCGGAGAAGGGCTTCTTCAGCGGCACGGCGTCGACGGCTTCGAACTGAGCGGCCAGAACGTCGGACGACTGAATGCGGAACTTCTTGCCGGCGGCGTCTTCGGGTTTGCGCAGCGGCACGTTGGCAGACAGCTGCTTCATGCCATTGTGCCAGTAGCCCAGACCCAGAATGCCCTTGTCTTCCATGGATGTCAGCAGGCCCTGGCCGGCTTCGGACTGCTGGAAGCGCTCGGCGGCGTCCAGGTCGTCGAACAGGAACGGCAGATCGAAGATGTTCAGCTGGGCGGTGTACTTGTTGAACTTCGACAGCGACGGCGCCGCTAGGTGTACGTCACCCAGCAGCATGGCTTCGAGAACGTTGTCGTCGTTGAACAGCTGAGAACCGGGGTAAACTTCGACGGACACCTTGCCCGGCAGCTTTTCCTCGGCGCAGGCCTTGAAGTGGTTGGCGCCGATACCCTTCGGGGTGTTCTCGGCAACCACGTGAGAAAACTTGATCGTGATCGGCTCGGCCTGAGCGGCGAAGGCCGTGCCCATGACAACAGTGGCCGCGCCCAGCGCAGTGATCAGAGTGCGCATTCTTTCCTCTCCTCGGAATATATCGATGCAGTTGTTTTTCGTTTTAGGGGCGCCATGCGTCGTTGGCATGGCTGCCCGGATCCCACCGGGTGGACAGACCATACCATCTCACGCCCGTACCCGTGCAACGGAAATCTCCCTTGATGCGCTGCGGAATCAAGGGTTTTGGGTCAAAAACGTCGGGTTTTAGCTATAGATAATACAACAATAGGTACAAGCAGAGCAGGGCGGCGACCGAAAGGACGCTTGCGCTGATCGACCAGGGCCGTCCCATGGCGCCTGCGGGGCCATGGGTGTGCAGCACAAAGTTGATCAGCCCGCGGATTCCCCCCTGGGCGATGCCCAGCAGATCGGTGCGTACGGCCCCGCCCTTGATGCGGAATTCCCGCGCCACCTGACCCAGAAAGGACCGGTAGAACCAATCGAAATCCAGGCTGATGGTGTTCTTGGGACGGGTCAGCGCCAGGGTGGCGAAAAATACCACGGCGGCGAAGGCCAGCAACTGCACCTGGATCACCAGCTTGCTACCGGAATAGGGCGAGAAGTCCACGTCATAGGGCAACAGGGCATACAGGGGCTGCGGGAACACGCCCAGCACCACGCACAGCCCGGCGGTGATGATCATGGCCATGCGCATGGTCAGGGGCGGTTCGCTGGGGCGCAAGCCGCTGTCCCTGTCGAAGAAGGTGAACCAGGGGAAGCGCAGGCCGACGTACAGGAACGCCGCCGCGCTGGCCGCTTCCAGCACAATCCAGGGCAGCAGCAGGTGGGACTCCGCCGCCGCCGCGGTGATCAGCGACTTGCTGACGAAGCCGCTGGTCAGCGGCACGGCAGAGATCGACAGCGCGCCGATGATGCCGCAGATCGCCGTGACCGGCATCGACCTGAACAGCCCCCCCAGGTCCGAGCCCTTGCGCAGACCGCCGGTCATCATCATCACCGACCCGGCGCTCATCAGCAGCACGGCCTTGTAGAGAATATGGGCGAAGGCATGGGCCACCGCGCCGTTCAGCGCCAGGTCCGTGCCGATGCCGATGCCGCAGACCATGAACCCCACCTGGTTGACGATGGAATAGCTGAGCAGGCGGCGCATGTCGTTTTCCTGCAAGGCATAGATGATCCCGTAGATCACCATGGCCATGCCAACCCAGATCAGCAGCTCTGTCCCCGGGAACCCCTTCCACAGCACCAGCACGGCAGTCTTGGTGGTAAAGGCCGACAGGAATACGCTGCCGGAATAGGAGCCTTCGGGATAGGCGTCGGCGATCCAGCCGGAGAAGGGCGGGGCACCGGCGTTGACCAGCACGCCGATCAGGATCAGCCAGGTCGCGGGCGTGCCCAGCTCCATGGGATAGAAATCGACGGTGCCGGTGGTCAGCACCTGGGCGGTGATGCCCGCCATCAGCACCACGCCACCGAACAGGTGCACCAGAATATAGCGGAAACCGGCGGTGCGGGCATTGGGCTGATCGGACGACCAGATCACGCCCGTTGAGGCCAGGGCCATGATTTCCCAAAAGACGAACAGGGTGATCAGGTCGCCGGCAAAGGAACAGCCGATCGCCCCCCCGGCATAGACCAGGGCCGACGACAGCTCCAGCACGGATTTCTGGCGCAAGGCGAACAGGCCGCCCACCAGGCCGGCCAGGGCGAAGACCGAGGCGAACAGCCGCCCGGCCGCATCCCCTTCGACCGGCTGAAGGTGGTAGTCGAGGAAGGGAACGATGGCCATCACCCCGTCGGGGATCTGCCAGACCGCCCACAGGGTCACCATCGGTAGGAACACCACCAGCGGCTGGCGGCTGCGTTCGGAGACGAAGGGCAGCACCAGGCCGCCCAGGATCATGATCAGGGCCGGCGGAAGGGCTTCAATTGTCATAGTAGGTGTCCTTCCGCTTCACGAACACGGCCAGCACCTTGCTCAGCACCAGCAGCGCCAGACAGGCGGCAATGGAAAAGACCGCGTGGAACCCGAAAATGCCGTCGAAACCGAAGTGGGGATGCATCTCCACCACCGCTTCGGCCACCAGGGACAGCAGCACCACCACCGAGCCGACCATGAGCAGGCCTTTGCGCGTGCCGGCCGAAACGGCGGCGGCATCGTCGGACACCGGAACCCGGGGCACCTGATCGGGCGAGGCCGGCACGACCGGACCCGCCATGCGGTCAGCGGCATCAGGGCTGTGGGGCGCCGGGGGCTGGGGAGTATGCGGGGCCTGGGTCATTGCGGGGCTCCGGTTGCGACGGGGGCCAGGGATACCAGATCCTTGGCCAGCTCCAGGGGCAGCTGGGGCAGGAAGAACAGGATGATCGTCCCCGCCGCCGTCACGCACAGGGCAACGACGATTGGGAGCGGCGCCTCGCCATGGCCGTGCCCGTCTTCCTGTTCGTGCCCGTGATCATCCTCGCCATGGGCGGAGGACTTTTCGGGCTTCAGGAAGGCGGCGTAGACGATGGGCAGGAAATAGGCGGCGTTCAGCAGGGTGGAACAGACGATGACGCCGATCGCCACCCACTGTTCCATCTGATAGGCGCCCGACAGCATGTACCACTTGGACAGGAAGCCCACGGTGGGGGGCACGCCGATCATCGAGAACGAGCCGATGGCAAAGGCGGTCATGGTCCAGGGCATGCGCCGGCCGATCCCGTCCAGCTGGCTGATCTTGTCTTTGTGGGCGGCGGTGTAGATGGATCCGGCCGCGAAGAACAGGGTGATCTTGCCGAAGGCATGGGCCGCGATATGCATCGCCGCGCCCGTCACCGACAGTGGTGCCAGGATGGCCGCGGCCATGGTGACATAGCTGAGCTGGCTGACCGTCGAATAGGCCAGGCGGCGCTTCAGATTGTCCTGCATCAGGGCCACGACCGAGGCGATCAGGATGGTGGCGCCGGAAACGTAGAGCAGCCAGTCGGTCCAGGGCGCTTCCACCAGCAGGTCCAGCCCGAAGACATAGACGATGACCTTGACCACCGTGAACACCCCGGCCTTCACCACCGCCACCGCATGCAGCAGCGCCGATACCGGGGTGGGGGCGACCATCGCGGCGGGCAGCCAGCGATGGATGGGCATCAGGGCCGCCTTGCCGATGCCGTACATGTACAGCGCCAGCATCAGCGGGACGAACGGTCCGTCGATCTTGCCGGCCAGCAGGCCGCCCGGGGTGAAGTCCAGCGAGCCGGTCAGCGAGTAGGTCCACAGGATCCCCACCAGCAGGAAGCCGATGGAGGTGGAAATGAGGATGCCCAGATAGACCCGTCCCGCCTTCACCGCCTCGCGGTTGCCCTTGTGGGTGACCAGCGGATAGGTGGCCAGGGTCAGGGCTTCATAGAACAGGAACAGGGTGAACAGGTTGCCGGAAAAGGCGATTCCCAGGGTGAACGCGATCGACAGTGCGAAGCAGATGAAGAACCGCGTCTGATGCGGCTCCTTGTTCCCGCGCATGTAGCCGATGGAATAAAGCGTCGCGACGATCCACAGGAACGAGGCGATCAGCGCGAACAGCATGCCCAGCGGTTCCAGCTCGAAGGCCAGGGGCACGCCGTCCATCACCTGCAGCACGGTCAGCGCCGGCCGCTCCCCGTCCAGCACCGGGCCGACCAGGGGGACCACCTGAAGGAAGGTGGCGACGGCGGTCAGGATGCTCGCCGTTTCCCGCATATTGGGCTGGCGGTCGAAGGCCTTGATCAGCAGGGCGCCGATCAGCGGCGTGGCGACGATCCACAGCAGCTCGGTCATGGCTGGCCTCCCGCCCCCAGAAGCATGCGTGCCGCATTCTCAGCCAAGGTCACGCTCCATTCCGTATTCAGGCCGAACCAGACGTTGGCCAGGGTGATCACCCACAGGGGCACCAGCATGCTCAGCGGCGCTTCGGACACGGCCGGGGCACTGTCCGGGCGGGGGCGGAAATAGGCCACTTCGACCACCTTCCACACGTACATGACCGCCAGCAGGGAAGACACGGCGATCAGCAGGGCCGCCCACCACCAGCCCTTTTCGAACGCGCCTTGCAGCAGCAGCCACTTGCTGACGAACCCGGCCGTCGCCGGGACGCCGATCAGCGACAGTCCGCCGACCACGAAGGCCGCCATGGTCCAGGGCATGCGCTTGGCAATGCCGGCCATGTCTTCGACCCGCACGGTGCCGATGCGCAGGGCGATGCAGCCCAGGGCCAGGAACAGAGTGGCCTTGATGATGGCGTGGTTCCACATGTGCACCAGCCCGGCGGCGATCCCGGTCACCGACATCATGGAGACGCCCAGCACCATGTAGCCGATCTGCGCCACCGAGGAATAGGCGAAGATACGCTTGGCGTTGGCCTGGAAAATGGCGACGAAGGATCCGCTGAACATACCGAACAGCGCCAGGACCATCACCACGTCGCCCTTGGTCAGCGGCGCGGGCAGGGCGGAACTTTGCGAGAAGGCCGGGGCCAGAACGTCGAGGAACAGCCGGATCAGCACGTACAGTGATACCTTGGTGGCCGTCGAGGCCAGGAAGGCGGTCACCACACTGGGAGCGTAGGTATAGGCCGGCGGCAGCCACTTGTGCAGCGGGAACAGGGCGAGCTTCAGCGACAGGCCCACGGCCAGGAAGCCCACGGCCGCCAGCACCGTGCGGGTATCGGCCACCGGCGCCAGCCGGGTCGCCAGATCGTCCATGTTCAGGGTGCCGGTCATGGCATAGAGCAGGCCGACGCCGATGACGTAGAAGGTCGCCCCGACCGTGCCCAGCACCAGATAGCGGAAGGCCGCCGTCAGCGCCCGCCGGTCCTTGCCCATGGCCACCAGGCCATAGGTCGACAGGGACGAAATCTCCAGGAACACGAAGACGTTGAAGGCATCTCCGGTGATCACCATGCCCAGCAGGCCGGTCAGGCACAGCAGGTAAAGGGTGTAGAACAGCGCATGGCGCTGCCTGGGCACCTCCACTTCGACACTGGCCCGGGCATAGAGCAGCACCAGCGCCCCCATGCCGGCCACGAGGCATAGCACCAGGGTGGTCAGCGGATCGACGCGGTATTCGATACCCCAGGGCGGTGCCCAGCCACCCAGGTGGTAGCGCAGGTCGCCGGTCGCGCCGACATCGAGCAGCAGGGCCACCGAGACCATTGCGGTCAGGATGGAGACGAAGACCGCCCAGCCCCAGCACAGCGCGGATTTGCGCAGTATCAGGCACAGCGGCGCGGCCACCAGGGGAATGACGACCTGAAGGGCGGGAAGCTGGCTGGCGATCATGAAGAGGTGTTCCCCTGAGAGGCCTGGGGCGAGGGCGACGTCCGGGACCTGGAGCCGGTGGTGGAACCGGCAGGGACAGCGGCATGGCTGTCAGGCCCACCGGGCATTGCCGCAAGCGGGGCGAGATCCAGTTCTTCCGCCCGCTCTTTCTGCTCCACATCCACCAGCATGTCTTCTTCGATGGTGCCGTAGGCCTCCTTGATCCGCAGGATCAGGGCCAGCCCCACCGCCGTGGTGGCGACGCCGACCACAATGGCGGTGAGGATCAGCACGCTGGGCAGGGGATTGGAATAGACCGTGAAAGCGGCATCCAGGATCGGGGCGGTGCCGTTCTCCACCACGCCGACGGAGATGTAGAGCATGAACACCGATGTCTGAAAGATGTTCAGCCCCACAACCTTTTTCACCAGATTGCTGCGCGCCATGACGATATAGAAGCCGATCATCATCAGGACGATAACCAGCCAGTAGTTATACAGGTTCGCCGGATGCTCCCAGGTCATGGCCGTCCCCTCCCGGCGAAGGCGAAGAAGATGGTAATCATCACCGCCGCCACCGTGACGCCGACCCCCAGTTCCACCAGCAGGATGCCCAGGTGCTGGGCATGCAGGTGGTCATGGAGCAGGACGTTGTAATCCAGGTAGTTGCCCCCCATCAGCATGGTCGCGACGCCGACCCCGGCGTAGATCAGCACGCCAAGGCCGGACATGAAGATGCAGACCCGTGGCGGGGCCACCCGTTTCGCATTATCCAGGCCGAAAACAAGGGCGTAGAGAATGACGGCGACGGCGAAGATCACCCCCGCCTGGAAGCCGCCGCCCGGTCCGTAGTCTCCATGGAACTGCACGTAAAGGGCAAACAGCATGATTGGCGGAATCAGGATCTTGGTGCTGGTCCGCAGGACGGAATGATGCCGCATCAGCCCACATCTCCCTTGGTCGGTTTGTCCCCTTGCGCGGTCGTCGTGGTCCTTGTCACGGCATCGTTCTCGTCCGTGCGGGCGGGGCGGCGCAGGATCATCCCGCTGCCGATCAGCGCCAGCACGACGGCGGCGGCCGTGAAGACCACCGTGGTCTCGCCCAGGGTATCGAAACCGCGATAGCTGGCCAACACGCTGGTGACGATGTTGGGCGGCCCGACTTCCTCGGCACTGTCCTCGATATAGCGGTCGGACAGATGGACGTTGGCCGGGGCCCGGGGATCGCCGAACGCCGGCATGTCCAGGGTGCCGTAGACCAGCACCAACCCGGTCACCAGCACGGCGGCCAGAGCCGGCAGATTGATGCCGTGAGGAATCTTTTCCCGCGACGAGGTCAGGGCCAGGGTGCCCAGGAACAGAACGGTGGAGATCCCAGCGCCGACGGCGGCTTCGGTAAAGGCGACGTCAACGGCATCCATCACCGTGAACAGGCCGGCCGACAGCAGACTGAAAATACCCGACAGCATGGCCATGGCGAACAGGGAATGAACCCGCAGCATCGCCAGCGCCGTCGCGGCCAGGAAGGCGAACAGCAGGATGTCGATCCAAAGCTCGGCGCCGCTCATCGGTGGTTCTCCCCGATAATATCCGGGTTCGGGCTACCCTCGCCACCGGCCGCCAGACGGGACATGGGGCCGGTGAATGCACCGTTGGTGCGGTCCTCGGCCAGCTTCGGCCGCAGACCCGACGTCATGGCCGACCCGGCCAGGGCATGGGTGGCCACCGGGCCGGTCAGCATCAGGAACAGCAGGATCAGGCCCAGCTTGATGGTCACCAGGGTCAGGCCGGCCTGGATCATCATGCCGGCCAGGAGCAGCCCCGCCCCCATGGTTTCACTGATGCTGGCGGCATGCATGCGGGTATAGACATCGGGCATGCGGTGGATACCGATGCCGCCGATCAGCAGGAAAATCCCGCCGATCACGATGCAGACCCAGCTCAAAAAGTCGAGGATCAGCTCCATGGGCGTATCAATCCGTCCATTGGCGTGAAGGGGTCAAAGGTCGGCGAAATCATCCCGCTCCGACGGCGGGCCGGCCAGGTTCGAATACTTGTGAAATTTCATCACCGCGATGACGCCCACGAAGTTGATCAGGGCATACAGCAGGGCGATATCCGTGAAGTCCGGACGGTCGGTCAGAAAGCCGATGACGGCAATCAGCAGCACGATCTTCGTGCCGACCATGTTGACCCCCAGGATGCGGTCATAGACCGTCGGCCCGAGAAAGGCGCGAGCAAGCGCAATCGCCATGGTGACGAGAATGGCAACGGACGCGGCGATGAACATCAGGCCTTGCCTCCCCGTTCGATGCGGGTAACCCGACGATCCATGTCGCCGCCTTCCAGGTCGGTGAAGCCGCCCCTTTCCAGCGCGTGCACCAGGATTCCCTGATCGGCCACGTCCATCGAGATGGTGCCGGGCGTCAGCGTGATGGAGTTGGCGTAGATCGCCTGGCCCAGATCTGTTTCCTGGGTGCAGGCCACGGATCCCAGCGTCGGGGAGATGGGCAGCCTGGGCGACAGGATCACCTTGGCCACGTTGATGTTGGACAGCACCACCTGCCAGACCAGCCAGGGCAGGTAGGCGAAGAAGCGGCCCATGATGTGAACGGGGACGGATTCCGTGTCGATGATGCGCATCCGCCGGCTCATGCCGACGACGATGGCAATGGAGACCACGCCCAGGCCGAGTAGCAGCGGATCGTACCAGTAGCCGGACAGCATCAGCCACAGGATGGCCAATATCGCGCTCAGCGCGATCACCACTCTCACCGCAGCTCCTCCCTCGTTATACCCGCGACCGTGGCGTTCGCCCCTGTTCCGAAGCGAATAGGTGGTGGCAGGACCGTTGCATGTCGTCCGGGTTCATGCCCGGATCCATCTCCTTAAGGCCGTACGGACCGTCGTCGGCGGGCGGACTATAAAGGCCGTCCGATTGGGCGGCAAGCCCGCTTGGACCCAACATGGTGCGTTCCGATACCGCCGGAGACCCAGTCCTCAGATAAGGGCCGGGAGCGCGGGGTAAAGAGGCGGGGGAGCGGAAAAGCCCGACGGCGGAAGGGCCGCCGCCGGGATAGGGGGCGTCTTGACCTGTTTCAGGTGTAGATGACCTTGTACATCATCGCGCCGTCCTGGGGACCCAGGGGCAGCAGGAACAGCTTGACGGTGCCCATGGCGTCATGCGTGAAAGACTGATAGCCCTGCGGAAAGCAAGGGCTTTCCGGACCTTTCAGGGTCAGGGAAAAGGGCGACCGCTTCTTCCCCTCGAACTCCTGGTCCTTCATGGCGTCGCAGGCCGTGAGCTCAAGGGTGATGTCACCGAGTTCTGCCACTTCGAAGTCGGCCTGCATGAGTGTGAATTTCTGACCGATTTTGTCCGCGAAATCTTCGCGGGTAAGAATCTTGCTCATGAACGATTGCTCCGCTTAAGTTTGTCGGAAGGAGCGGCACACCGAGCCATCGCAGGCGGTGTGCCGCCTTTTCTCTGCCGGATCAAAGGCCGGAGTGAACGGCACCGGGCCGCCCCTCCGGACCGGAAGCCGGCATCAATTGCGCGGCGGGAACGTGCCGTCCATATTGATGCAAAAGGTCAGCGCCAGATACGGCTGACGGTTCTCATGGGCCGTTGACGTTCCGCTATAGGTCAGAACGTCTTTGTGCATATTGACGAGATTGTCATCGCCAGGATTCAGGTAGATGGTTGGTGCGTCCCCATCGCCACGGCGGCTCAGCCAGGAATCAGCTTGGGTATCGATGAGGTTTGTGGAGCGGCGGGAGTACATGGTATGGCTATGCGCCGGCAGTTGAGTGTAGTTCAGGGCGACTATCGGAGCGCCGACCAGCTCGGTCATGACCCGAGGCGTCAGGCCCGGACCCGTGCCGTAGTGCATGGGCGCACGACCCTGGAGGTTGGGAAGGCCCATCGTCGTACGGCAGTCTCCGCCATAAGCGCAGCCGATCAGGGCGAACAGGGCCGTGTTGTCGTCGATCTCCCAGATTGACCCATCGCATATCGCCCAGCCTTGCGGGGCGTAGTTGCACGCGAAAGCGCGAATCTCGGCAATATAGGCATCCATAGCGCATTCCTTTCAGAAACGTACAGTTAATACTGTCATGTGCAGAGGGACGGGCGCACCTAGTGCAAAGGCACATTCAGATGATTGATTGGTCAGCGCACTAGGAAACCGTTTATGCGTCAACTTTCCAAACTTCGGCTGACGCCTTCGTTTGGGTCGATGCACTAGTTCCTCGGCGGATACGTTCCTTTCAGCGCGATTATGAAGCGGATCACCTGAGCCGGCATAATGTTGTCGTGGGCGCCGGTTTCGCCCGTCGTTGATATTGTGTTGGTCGCCAAGGCATCTGGGTCTAATATCGGCGTAATCGTGTAAAGGGTTGATTTTGCTATGTAGTTGTCCGCGGGGACATCCGTAGTCGCCTCGCCTGTGGTGACCTGGAATGAGTGGTTGTGGGACGGTATCTGATTGATATCCAGCGTAATGGTTTCCACGCCGGCCATCTGTCCCTGCTGGCAGGGAATGCCGGCGGGGAAGCCCGAGACGTTCCGGTGCACGGGAATCCGGCCGCGCATTTCCGGCAGGGCGAAGTTGCTGCGACCGTCGCCGCCGTACATGTTGCTGAGAAGAGAGAAGAGCCCTTCATTCTGAACCACGGTCATCAACTGCCCGTTGCAATCCGCCCAGTTCAGGGGAAGAACGTGGGGGCTGGCGTACATGGACATCGCACCGAGAAATGGATCTGCCATTGAAAGTGTCCTCCTGGCGGAAATTTGATTAGTTGCGGGGCGGGAACTGGCCCGCCAGCGCGATGCAGAACAAAACAGAGGTGTAGGGCTGGATGTTGGAGTGGCCTTGCCCACCACCAACATCCGAAATTGTGCTGTCTATGAGAGTGGCCGCCGTCAATGTCGACGCGTAGCCGTCATTCGCGGTCGCCGTAGCCAGATTGGCACCACCGGCATTCACGAACAGGTTGGCGGGTGTCGAAGAAGCACGGACGGTGTGCCGGTGATAGGGCATCTCCGCCTCGGTCAGGGTAACAGCCGTGACACCGCCGGAATTTCCGATCGCGTAGCTGAAGGCGGTGTAATACTTGGTGGTGCCCCACCCGATCGGAGTTCGGCCCTGCAACTGCGGAACGGCGAAATTGGTGGTGCCGTTGCCGCCGAAGTTGGTGCCTAGCAGGGCATAGACGGGGGGATGCTCGCTGATAGGTAGAAGTTGTCCGTCGCAGGCGGCCCAATCTTTGGGGGCAAAGTTGAAGCCTACCATCCTGATTTCGCTGATATACGGTTCAGCCATTACTCAATCTCCCGATTCGCGTGAGTGGCTCGAAAATATTGGTAAAGTTGCATTGACCGAACAGAGGAGCTCGCGTCAACGAGTCGGCTTTTTTTGTTATTGGTCGTTTGTGGTGCCTTTAGGTGATTCGGTATGAACTTTTTTGTCGGAGGGAGGGCTCCTGCCTTCTGGCATGAAAATACGGGTTTCCATGAGGTCCCGCGTCGGCTCCCATCTCAACAAAAGGTGCATGGCGAAAGGATCGTTGTCGGCGTCGAGGACAAAGCCCAGGGACGTATAGACGTGGAGGGCCACGCCATTGTCACGCCGAACGGCCAGGGCGATCGGGCTGGAGACCTGAGCCGCAACGTTTTGCAACGCTGTCAAAACGGTTGTTCCGACTCCCAGGCCTTGGTAGCCGGGATGGATGGACAGGTCGATGACGCGAACTTCGGCGGGTCCGAAGTCCAGCAGCAGGCGTCCGACCGCTTGTCCGCTCTTTTCGATGATGTAGTGATAGGCGTTGGGGTAGGCCGCTTCGTAAGAGCTGTCCCGCGCCCGATATTGCATGTCCACCAAGGACTGGACGAAGTCGCGGTCGCCATTTATCAACGCGAGGTCTTGCCGGTTTGCATCGTGAAGCTGACGGTCGAACGAGCGGTCACCCCTCTGGCTCATCCGAAGTCGAACCCCGTTAGGAAGATCTGCAACTTTGAACATCGAATCACATCCTGACTTGATAGGAATTCGGCAAGTTTTTTGCCGGAAAATAGTTGTTCATATGATTTTTAGTTTAATATCGCCTGATAGTACATTTTCCCATCCTTGTCCCCCAAGGGTACGATGAATAATGGAAATTCTTCCAGCTTTTCATTGTTAATGGGGTATGTGCCTTGCGGCAGAAGGGTGTTCAGTGGTCCCGTAAATATCAAGCTAAAACTATCGCGGACTTTGTTGGGGTATGGATGTTGTTTAAGTTTTTCAGCCTTTTCTAGTATAAAGGAGATATCTTCGTTTAATGGGGTATTAAATAATTCTTTCCTTATGTAAAAAGCCGAATTCACCAGGGGCTCAAAAATATCGATGGTTGCCGTTCTGAGAAATTCCAACTGTTCCATGGGAGCCTACTTGTTGTGGTGCAGGAGTGGGAGGCGAGGTGGTGCGATGACGTGTGTGAGGTCGCTTTCGAGTCCGGCTAAGCAGGTTGAGGAAGCTCGGTGTTCATCGGGATCTGGCGACCGACCAATCTTCCAGATTGTGCCAAAAACTACAGGGGGTTGTTCTGTCTGGTGTGATAAGTTTTTGAGTGTTTGGCATTGATCCCTTTCCAGGTTGCCTTGATGGTGGTTTCTGTTGATAAAGTACAATTTTTATAACTGAATAAGGGCCTTTTTCGTCACGTTGCAATGTACTCAGCGGTGATATCTTCTAAAATGGGAGTCTATGCATGTCAGATCAAAGTACCTCATTTCAGGATGGCAGTTATGTAGTGTCTTGATGCTTCGTTCTGAGGCGGCGTGTACATATTCTCAAAAATTGAATTGAGCACTCTGGCACAGTTCTTGATCTCATCGTGCCCACTCCCATTGCCCGGGACGGAGAGTCGGATTATCTGTCCGTGCGACCGAGGAGTAAAATATAAACCGTACACACCGGAAGATTGGCGTAGAAAACAATTAAAAGAGGAATATCGCGCTGCATAAATGGGTTTAAGGGTTCTGTTTTGGGATCGACTTTAGGCTTAGATGTCTAGGTTTGCACTCGTATGGATTGGTGATTGGTATCTCAGATTGTTTTGGAGGTCGTTGCATCTATGTCTGCGTGGGCGAATCGGTCTTGAATAAGCGAGAGGTTAAAAGGGGTGTTCGGGTCCGTTTTGTCGGAGTTCAGTAAATCAATGTAAATAATATTTAATGGGTAACGCCGGTGTGCGCTTCCCTATGTTCGGCTTCAAGATATGCCTGCTCGACAACCTCAATGTGGCTATGGTATAGATGGAAAGACAAAACACGCTTTCCGAGTTCTGGTGCGGTTTTGGGTGGATTGTCGGCAGTCGCACTGGATGTATGCGCTTTTGCTGCAGGGGTGGCGAAACGTGTGTAGAATAGGCCGGCAGACTGGTCCGGTGCGGTTACCTGTTGCGGCATGGTGCAGTGATGGTTCGTTCCGGAATATGCCCTACAAGATAGATGGAGGACGCTGATGAACCTTATCGAAAACCCAGAGATCACGTCCGAGGGTGCTCCGGCGGGACCGTCGGGGAAAGCCAAGTGGCAAAAGCCGAGCTTGAAGGAAATTACAATTGCGAGCGATACTTGGGCAGGTGACAATGGTTCGGATGACGGCTCGCCGTCGGGGGGGGGGCTCTATGTTGGTAACAACTTCTCGTAAGCAAAGTGGGCGGGCGCAGCGCTTTGGCGTGATTCTATAGGGCGCGGCGTTCTCTTGACATTGGATCAGGCCTTCGGACCCTCATGGGTTTGTTGGGTCTTGAAGGGTTTGGGGGGCGGCGTTTGTGGGCTGCCCTCGCCGGTAAGTGCCATGCGCCCTCTGAATATTGAAGGTGTGCTTACTGTGTGCGCGTTAGAGATATAGGCATGACCTAAAAAATTTTTGAATCTACAGGGTGTGTTGTTTCTGTAGATTTCTAAAGGGACTTGGAATGTTCTTTTTGGAGTTTCTGATCCCCGGGTCGGAAAACGTAGCCTTACCACCCGGGGACTATGATCTCGACGCTCTGATGGGGACCTTGCCACGCGGTGGTCAGATCCGGACTTGGACCGGGGACGGCCTGCGTCTGGCATGCCGTCCTGTTCCGGTGACGCCGGAAGATGCTTTGGACGCCCAGCCTGTGATTGGCGGGGGCGGCCG
This sequence comes from Rhodospirillaceae bacterium Z3-40, assembly GCA_046233135.1. GTDB lineage: Bacteria > Pseudomonadota > Alphaproteobacteria > Rhodospirillales > Rhodospirillaceae > JBJXHN01. The sequence goes on from JBJXHN010000001.1 coordinate 289,411, forward strand.
TTTCGTTCTGGCAGGTGATTTTTACTTGGGTGCGCGGTCCGATCTTGCGGCGGCCTTGGGGCTGGACAAGGCGCAGGGTATCCCGGATGCGGCCCTGGTGATGCTGGCCTGGGAGCGCTGGGGGACGGCCACCTTGCCGCGGTTGGAAGGTGGCTATGCGCTCGCCTTGTTTGACCGGGCAGAACGGGCTTTATATCTGGCCCGGGGGATAGGGAGCTATGGATATTGCATCCATACGCTGCCAGATCGAATATTGGTATCGTCATCGCTAGCGTTGTTGTCCCGTGTGCCCGGGCTTCCCCGCCGGGCCAACCCGGATATGCTGGCCAGCATGATGCTGAGAATGCCCGGGATCAACGAGACGGCTTTGGCCGGTGTCCAGACCGTACCCGTGGGTACGATGATGAGGATCGATGCCAGCGGCCGGCAGGCGTGCGAGGTCTTCTGGCACCTGGATCCGGAGAAGAAATTGCGGCTGGGTTCCGACGACGCCTATGTCGAAGCTGCGCGTGATGTCCTGGGGCGGTGCGTCAAAGACGCGTGCCGAGCGGATGGCCCGATCGGGGGCTGGCTGACCTCCGGCTATGATTCTTCGCTGGTCATGGCGACGGCTGTTCGTGAATTCCCGGAGAAACCCGTGACAGCTTTGACAATAGGGATCGACCCGGAGGCAGGCTATTCGGTTCCTAGCGCGCGTGAGCCTCTGATCGCTGCGGAGACGGCTTCCCGTTGGCCGAATGCGACTCACCACGCGGTTCATGTGAGGCAGGAACGCAACAGCCTGTGGGACGATCCGGAGGGGTGGTTCGATCAGGCTGGTATGCCAGTTGTCCACGCACCCAATTTCGGCTGGTACGACAGGGGACGGCAGGAGGCGGCCCGGCTGGGAATTCGGGTGCTTCTGGGCGGCGGTGGCGGGAATCTGACCCTGACACACAATGGCATCCGCCGCCTGGGAATGTTGGCGCGGCAAGGGGCTTGGGCCGAGGTCGTACGCGAGGGGGCGGCCTTGTCCCGCAACAACAATAAGCGCTGGCCGGGACCGTGGCGCGGACTGTGGCACTATGTGCTGCGCGGCTTTCTCCCCATGCCGATGCGCCGTTTGGGCAATGCGCTTCGCGGGGAATTCGGCTGGCCGCCGCTGCTCCGCTTCTTTCCCGTCAACCCGGCTGTTTTTGCCCAGCTTTCGGTTCACGAAGAGTTGAAAAGGCAGGGGGTGAATGCGTATGGAAGCATGCGCAATCACGATCCCCGGTTTTACCAGACAGCGTTGCTGGGTATATTGGACGCCATGCCACTGTATTACACTCCATGCTTGCTGAGGGATGGTGTTTTTGAAGTGAGTCCGTTGTTGGACCGACGGATGGTGGAGTTTTGTGCTGCTGTTCCTCTCGAACAATATATGTCCGGCGGACGCGCCCGTTGGCTGGCGGAGAGGGTCGCCGCGGACAGGCTGGATCTTACGAACTTGGGGGCAGAGCTGACCACTCCGTCCGCTCAAGTGCTGCGTTGGCACGGGACGAATGGGCAAAGGGCGATCTTCGAAGAGGTTTATGACGCCGTTCACCGGGATCCGATGGTCCAGGACGTTTTCGATATGAAGCGCATCCGCGCGGTCCTGGATCACTGGCCGGCCTCGATGGAGGAGATGCTTACCAAGACAGACCGGTGTTTCGGCTCCGGGCTCCAGAACGCACTGCATATGGCACAATTCATCTGTTGGGCGCACAAAGGCGATTAGAGTATCGAGCGGAAAAGTGGGGGCCGAAGGGAGCGCGAAGCGAACAACCGGTTTTCCGGTGCGCAAGCGCGTCTTCGACTCCCGGCGGAACGCACGCCTTCGGCGTGACTCGACGCTTTAACTATATGATTCTAGATCAAAATGCCTGCCGTAAATCGATGCTGATTTAAGGCAGTTTGATCTAGGGACGGCCGCACGGAAACCGTCACAGGTAGCCAAGGCGCGCCATGACCTCGCCATGCTGGCTCTCTATCCGACGCGCTTGTTCAGACGACAGATGCTCTCGCCAGGTTCCGCTGCGGCCCGTATGAAAAAAGGGAACTGCCGCGCCCTCCAGATACGTCGGCATCTCGGCTTCCTGCTTCTGCAGAACGTCGAATTGAGTGGCGGACAGGGCGCCCTTAATCCTGTCTTCGTCGTAGGTTAGCCCAGCAGCCTCCAGCACCCGCCGCACCGTTTTTTCCGGGTTCGCCAGTCGTTCTTCGTAGGACAGTGGCAGAACGTTGATGCCGGGCTGGTCAAGCCACGTCCGGCAATGGTCCGACCATGTTCCGAGATATTGAGCGGCCTGCCCCATGTTGGAGCCGCTTTCAATTCCTATATATCCGTTTGGGTCATTCATCAAAGTGATGATTTTATCAATACTTTTGTTCATGAAACGCGCATATGAAACGGCGACATCCCGAGGGTCGCGGTACAGGTAGACGACAAGATGAGGCGTGCCGAAATCGAACAAGGGGAAACCGTCCGGCATGACGGGTTGTTCATGGGTCTTTATGAGCAGCGGTCTTTTCGACAGGAGGCGGTGCTGTTCAAAGATCCAGGGGCGCAGGCTGTTGCGTTCATTCGGAAGCAAATCTGATGGATCAACGTCGAACTGTCTCCAGAACCAAAAAGCACCGCCGTGTAAGAATCCGTTTGTAAGCGTTGAAAGGGATACATCGGGCCACTTTATCAAGGCCCTCAACGTGAGGCGTATCCAGGTGTTTCCCGATTTCGGGTAAGACGCCAGCCAGATGCTCGGCAGGGGTTCCGGGTGGTTATTCATGGCTGTCGCTGTTCAGGAAGGGGGCAAGAATATCCCTCGCTGACGGACCGAGAGCGCTGAGGTCGACCGGGAAGCTGACCGAGTGCACCATCCTTTTTCGGGTAAGTTGGATCGCCATTTGAAAGGCGGACGGCTCCAGCTTCAACGCCCGGGCCACCCAGGCCCGCAGCACATATTGGCAGATCAGGCCTACGGGGCGGGATCCCGTCAAGCAGGACACGGAAGGCTCCGTAGAATGGGGCACTGACTTCAGGAGAAACAACGCACGCAATGGAACCGGATCGGGGCAAAACCAGTCCGGTTTTGTCAGGTGGTATTTGTTCTTTCCTTCCCGGCTGCGCACAAGGGTCGCGGGGTCCGTCCCGAAATTGTGCAGGGCATCGCTCCACAGCCGGATGGACGGGTGGGTCGGCAGGATCAGTGGCGGGCTTCCATCGGCATCCGGAACGGTGAACAGACAGATATCCTCGGCCAGCAACCGGTAGCCTTCCCGGCAGAGGGCGGCGGCCAGGGTTGATTTTCCCAGCCCGGACTGACCCAGGAAAACGAACGCCTGCCCGTCCTTCTCCACCGCCGCGCCGTGCAGGGCAAGATACCCCCGTTGCATCCCCAGGACGGAGAGGCAGTTGGTGTGGAGAAACAGGCGCACATCCGGAGCGGCAGGATCCTGCCGAGGCGTTACGGTAATGCGCCGCCCTTCCTCGACAAAGTATCGAGCAACCCTGGGGAGCGTGAAAATGTACCGACCGTCCCGTCCCACGATGCTGACCGGGGTCTCTCGGATGCACTCGTCCAGGGTTTCCGGCGTTTCTCCCAGGACGATATCCACATCCACCGGATGGTCGTCCGGGCCGGACCATGGAAGGGTTTCCGGGAGCGGAATTTCGCTTCGGATGCGCCAGGTGGCCAGGGTTCTGTCAGTCATGAGGTTGGCGTGTTCAATGAAAAGGGAACGGTACGGGCGATGGGTCGGAATTTACGAGCCTCGGATCCGCCCAGAATAATCCGGTGATCGAATTCGATCCAGGCGTGGGCGCTGAGTCGGGGGCGTTTTCCGACCCCGAGCACCAAAGAGCATGCCAAGCCTCTGCGCCGCATCATCCATTTCAGGGCGATGGCTTGCATCAGGCAGGTACTGGGAAGCGGGAGGCACCGTCCCGCTCTTCCCACCGCCCGGGCCAGATCGTCGGCGAGCGCGGCCTGGTCGCCAGACGGCGTTTGGTCAGGCGAGGCCCCGGAACCCACAGCGCCCACCGGGCCGAGAACGGCCCTGGCGGGCAGGAGGCGAAGCACTGCGTTGGCCGCCAGAACGGCGAAGGCCGCTTCCGCCGCAAGGCGGCGTTCCCTGGCTGGTACCCGCCGAAACCGTTGCCAAAAGGAGAATTCTTTCGGAGGGGGGGGCACGGGCTTTGATCCTGTCGGTAATGGGTTTACTTTTTCGTGATGTGCAATATTTTGTCCGCACAACATGGGATAGTGGTACATCACATGGCGGTTTCGGGCAAGGGTGTGGAGCCGCCGTCGCCGACAGTCGATACGATATCGGGGGAACTGCATTTTGGCCGAGCGGGCGCTACAGTTGACGGATACGGTTCAGCAAGTGAAGGATCAGTTGGGAACCGAAGTGGATGGCGAAGCGGTTCTGATGAATATCGATACCGGCAAGTATTACGGGTTGGACGGTATCGGGACCGATATTTGGAAACGCCTGGAAGCCCCGGTGACCATTGCCGATCTGTGCGCTGACCTGACTGAGGCGTACGAGGGTGATTCGGTTGAGATTGAGCAGGATGTGCTTTTCCTGCTCGCTCGTCTTCAGGAGGCCGAACTGATCACGGTTTCACCGGCAGGCTGACCGGGATTACCCGGCCCGGCTGACCACGGTCGTATAGGTTTCCACGGCCGGCAGCTCCGGCCCCACCAGGCCGGCGTCCCGCAGGAAGGCGGCGAAGCGGCGATAGCGGTTGATATCCAGGGCTGCAGGCATCATGGCAAAGCGGGGCAGGGTGTCCACCCAGGCCTTGGCGTTGAGGTCATCGTCCAGGTCCGGGCTGGAGGCGCGGAACACGTCCCACGAGTCTTCTGGGTGATTGACCATCCAATGGGCGGCGCGTTCCACCACCTCCAGGAAGGTCACCAGACGGGGATCGGCTTCCAGGTCCTTGTGAGTCAGGAAGATCAGTTCGTCATAGGCCGGCACGCCGTGCTCTTCGGGGTAGAAGGCCACGCCTTCCTGACCGACGATTTCCATCTGGTTGAGTTCGAAGTTGCGGAAGGCGCCGACAACGGCGTCCACCTGCCCGGAAATCACCGCCGGCGATAGCGAGAAGTTGACGTTGACCAGGGTGATGTCGTCGAGCGTCAGGTCGGCGGACTTCAGCATGGCGCCCAGCAGGGCGTCTTCGAACCCGCCGACGGAAAAGCCCACCTTGCGCCCCTTCAGGTCGGCCAGGGATTTGATCGGCCCGTCCTTCAGCGCCACCACGGAATTCAGCGGCGTCGCCACCAGGGTGCCGAAGCGCACCAGAGGCAGGCCCTCGTTGACCTGCATGTGCAACTGGGGCTGATAGCCGATGGCCACCTCTGCCTTGCCTGCGGCGATCAGCTTGGGCGGGTCGTTCGGGTCGGCCGGGGCGACCAGGTTGACGGCCAGACCCGCTTCCTGGAACCAGCCCTTCTGCTTGGCGACGATCAGCGGCCCGTGGTCGGGATTGACGAACCAGTCGAGCAGCACGGTCAGCGGCTCGCCATCGCCGGAGGTCTTGGTCTCCTGGGCCCGGGCGGTCCCGGCAGGCAGGAGGGGCGGGGCGGCCAGAAGGGTCGCCGCAGCACCAAGCGTATAGAGGGCGGAACGACGGGTCATCGGAAAGGGCATGGGGCGGTGTCCTCTGTCGGCGCCCGGGGGCGGGCTCTCTGGTCCGGAAACAAGTCTATCGGGCAATGCGTCCGAATAATGGCATTCCTGCGGGCCAAGGTCATGGCCGGGGATCGGGCAGGCGATCCGGCTGCCAAGGTAGCATCCTGCGCAGCCCCCAATCCACGACCGTATAAAGAGTGATAGCAAAGACGGCCAGAACCAAGAGGGCGGCGAACATCAGATCCACCTGCATGCGGGCGTTGGCGTGCAGCATCAGGTACCCGAGACCGGCCGAGGACCCCACCCACTCTCCGACCACCGCGCCGATCGGTGCCACCGCCGTGGCAACCCGCAGGCCGGAGGCAAGCGCGGGCAGGGCCGCGGGCAGGCGGATGCGCCACAGGGTGGCGGTTGGCCGGGCATTCATGCACTGCGCCATATCCAGCCAGGCCGGATCGGTGCGCCGCAAGCCGTCCAGGAACGCCGAGGTGACGGGGAAGAAGATGATCAGCGTCGCCATCGCCACTTTGCTCGCCAGACCATAGCCCAGCCACAGCACCAGCAGCGGTGCGATGGCAAAGACCGGCACGGCCTGACTGGCCACCAGCAGCGGCAGCAGCCACCGCCGCATGGGAGCGGAGGCGGTGATGGCCAAGGCGGCCAGGGTGCCCATCAGGGCGCCGATGATCAGGCCAAGGCCGACTTCCAGAATCGTGATCCCCGCATGGCCGGCAATCTGCGGCCAGCGGGCCACCAGCGTCTCGGCGGTCTGCCAGGGCGAGGGAAGGATGTAGGGCCGTGCACCGGCCAGCAGATAAAGACCGTGCCACAGGGCGACCAGTACGGCAGCGCTGATCCCGGCCCGGAACAGGGGGGCGAGGGAGACACCAAGGGGGCGTCGGGGCGTTTCAGGACTCATTGCACGGCCTCGGCCAGATCGGCGAGCAGGCGGGCGTGGGCGTCGCGGACGGCAGGATCCTGAATGGAGCGGGGCGGAAGACCGTCGGGGATGAGCGGCGCGCCGGGACGGGCGGGGCGTCCGGCCAGAACCTCCACCCTGTGACCCAGGCGCAAGGCTTCCAGCGGATCGTGGGTGACCAGGATGACGGTGCGGCCGGTCAGCAGCCCGGCGGCAAGATCGCCCAGCCGCAGGCGCGTGGGAGGATCCAGGGCACTGAAGGGCTCGTCCATCAGCACAATGGGGCGATCCTCCACCAGGGTGCGGACCAGGGCCGTGCGCTGGCGCATGCCGCCGGACAGGGCTTCCGGCCGGTCCCCGGCCCGGTCCGCGAGGCCGACAGCGGCGAGCAGCTCTCTGGCGCGCTCCCTGGCCTCGGGCGGGACGGCACCGCGCAGGCGCGGGCCGATCAGCACGTTGTCTAGGACGCTGAGCCAGGGCAGCAGGCCATCGTGCTGGGCCATATGGGCGAAACGGCCGTCCAGCGGCAGGCCTTCGCCGCAGGTCACTTTCGTGTCCGGCCCGCTGGCGCCACCCGTGGGCAAGCCGGCGGCAAGACGCAGCAGGGTGCTTTTGCCCACGCCGCTGGGGCCGAGCAGGCAGGTCCACTGACCGGCCGGCCAATGGCAGTCCAGGCCTTCGAACAGGCGGTCACTGCCATAATCCAGCCAGTCCACCCGCAGGTGAACGGCCGGTCCCGTCTGCGACGGTATGGAAGGGATTTGGGGCAAGGGGGCTGACGGTCGGTTATGGTCGCGGATGGGAGGGGGCTTTGGTGCGCCCGGTCCCGAAAACTGACATAGTTCGGCGATAGCGTCACGGCTGTTCGCGTGTTGCGCAGAGAAGAAAGCGGACTCCGGTGCCCCGGCTGGATCCCCCGACGACAAACGCCGCGCGGCGAACCGCGCGGCGTTCATCTCGCTGGGAAACAAGGGGGCAGTCGGGGGCGTTTCCCAGCTGATCTGGTGTTCGTTCCTTGCGAACACCCAGAGAATAAGATTGGAGGTAGGGGTGGTCAAGTATAAAAGTAGTTCGCTGGGTGATTTTAATGGGGTGTTTGTGATGAATATTTGCCGCTCATTTAGGAAAAATTTTATCCGTATTTTTTTCTTACTCTTGGTCGTCGGGGGGCTGGGACTGGCGCCGGGGGCCGTGCAGGCGCAAGGCCAGGGGGCGGGCCAGCGCGCGATCCCGGACGATCTGTTCCCGAAAGGCACGGTGACGGTGCAGACCGACGACGGCCGACGCATCCCCTTTGTCGCCGAGATCGCGACCACGCCGCGCCAGCGGGCTTTGGGGTTGATGTATCGGGAAAGCCTGGCGGCGGATGCGGCGATGCTGTTTGTCTGGGAAGAGGCGGGGGACCGGGCGATGTGGATGAAGAACACGCTGGTGCCTCTGGACATGTTCTTTCTGGACGGCGAGGGGCGGATTATCCACATCGCCCACAGCACGACCCCCCAGAGCCTGGAGCATATCATGGCTCCGGAGCCGACGCGGGGCGTCCTGGAAGTCAATGCAGGCACGGCAAAGTTGCTGTCCATCGACCCCGGCGACCGTGTTTTGCACCCTTTGCTGGGCGGTGATCCGGTATCGGGCGGGGCACGGTAGAGCATCGCGGTCCGGAGTGTTTGGGCCGGGGATGGAACCTCTTGCAGGCCGGTGGAAATGTGGCGGGAGTGCTTGGGTTACCCTTTGCGCGCATTTGCAAAAAATAGCGCTTGGGGTCCTCACTCCAGTGTTGCACTCCCTTGCGGCATCCCGTAGGTTTCCCGCCTAATCGCGGGACAGCGGGGCGTAGCTCAGCCAGGTAGAGCGCCAGCTTTGGGAGCTGGATGCCGGAGGTTCGAATCCTCTCGCCCCGACCAGATCCTGCGCCGAATTCATGACGTCGATCGGCCTTTGGTGACCAGGAGTTGCGGACCATGACGACCAGTGTTGTCATCTACCAGCCGTCCAAGACGGCGATGCAGTCGGGGCGCGCGAATACCAAGCGTTGGGTTCTGGAATTCGACCAGGCCGAGGGCAAAAAGCTGGATGGCCTGATGGGCTGGGCCGGGTCGGGCGACATGAACAGCCAACTGAAGCTGTACTTCGCCGACCGTCGCGAGGCGGAATCCTATGCCAAGCGCAAGGGCTACAGGTTCCGCGTTGTGGAGCCGAAGAGCCGCACCCTGCGACCAAAGAGCTACGCCGCCAACTTCGCCTACGGCAAGGTCTCCTGACCTTCATACCACCTGTTCGGGGAGGGCGGCGCATAGGGCCGGCCTCCCGGGTTTCATGCATTTCACGCTCCAGCGCCCTTAGCTCAGCTGGATAGAGCATCGGCCTTCTAAGCCGCAGGTCGCAGGTTCGAATCCTGCAGGGCGCACCACTTTATATGCCTCACGGCAGCGTGCTTCGCACGCGCCTCCGGCGGGGCGGCCTGACCGGTCGGGCCGCAGTCGCGGCCTTTGGTGCGTCGGGTTGGAAGTGTCTCCGCCAAGGCGCACCATTTTTCTATCTCACGGCAGTTCGCCGCGCTCACGCCCCCGATGGGGCGGTGGCGGTGGCGGACCTTTCCCGTCCCGTGGCCCCGGGCCGTTGGCGGATCTGGGGGCGGATCTGGGGGCGGGCTGGCGGTCGGATTCGTGGATCAGTTCGGCTCCGGCCCGGTGAAAGGCGAGAAAGGCGTTGTCTGTCGCTGGAACGAAGCCGGCCGGACAGGTCCCAGTTTCCAGGTCGAAGGTCACGGTGCGTCCGCCCCGGCCGGACTTCCGGACCTCCACGAAATGGCCGTAACAGCCCGGATCGCAGTAAAAGACGGCGCCCTCCGTAGGGCGGATACGGGTGGCGCTGCCGCTGGCGGGCAACACCTGCTCATCGCGCAAGGTGCCGGTCATGACGTGGCAGGAGCTGCCGCCCACGGTCTGGTCATAGGCGCGGGCGATGGTGAAATGAATGGGCAGGCCGATGATCACCCGGCCGGAGGCATCCCGCCGGAATGGGGTGTTATCCCGGGCGAAGCCGCGCTCGGTGCCTGAAAAGCAGGTCAGCACCGCGTAATCTCCGCCGTGCTCGACATTATAGAAATACCGGCCCCGGGTATCTGATGCTCCCCGGCAGGGATCGAGACGGTCTTCGATGTCATTGGCCGGATCGAACCAGCCGAGCGCCAGGATCGGAAAGCCGTCGGCGGCGAAGCCGATGGGGCGGTTCAGGTCGTCTATGGCAGAGCGCCCCAGGTCCTCGATCAGGCAATTGGGAGCACGGTGGTAGTGGTAGTCGTCGCCCCGCCCCGCATGGCCGCCGCAGACGTCCAATTCTCCGGCGGCAGCGGCACTGACCGGCTTGCCGGTTGCCGCTTGGACCGGCCCCTGGGTGGAGGGATCGAAGATCGGCACCCCATTGACCGCTACGCCGATGGGACCAGCCCGGGTCGGTGTGGGGTTCGCGGCCAGCCGGGGATCGCGGATAATCCGGAACGTCAGGTCGTGGGCCGTGGGGAACTGCTGATTGGATCCGGTGATCCCCCGCATCAGGGTGTGGGTGCTATCGGGCAGGCCGCGACTGTTGAACCGGAAGTCCCGCTCATCGCAGGTCAGATTGGACACCTCGTCGGTGAAGCAGGCCGCATCGCAGGCGCAATCGGGCACCGTGACGTGGCCGATGTCATGCGCCCGGGCCACGGATGCGATCAGCAGTGCGGCGCAGAGGGCGAAGAGGGCGCGCATGGATCCGTCCTCCTATTCGCCGAGGGTCAGCCGGCACAGCACGATGTTGTCCCGGTGCAGGTCCGGCCCCCAGATCAGCCGGGCAGCACCAGTCCAGCGAACCCGGTCGTAGCCATCCTTGGGCCTGACCTCCCGCGCGGAATGCTCGGTGGCGGGGGGCCAGGAGCGGGTGTCGAGGCCCGGTGCGGCCCAGCCCGCCGGGGCAGCCGAGATGGTGCCTGTACAGGCGCCCCGGCCAGGACGGGGGTTCCGCTCGCGGGCGCAGGCCGGATCGTCAGGGGCGTGATGGATAACGGTGCAGGCCCAGGACCGGTCGGTCACGGCCACGACCCGGCCGGTCGCGTCGTCGGTGAACTGGGCGATGGCGCCACCGTCGCCCATCTGCTGACGCCGGCTGCCGATGTACTCCAGCCCGGTGTCGTCCTGCATGAAATCGCGGAATTCAAAAGCCAGTGTAAGCGGTGTGGTTGCCGTGAAGGTGAAACGGTCGGCGTTGAACGAGCGTTCGGTGCGGTAGGGCGTGCTGTCCTCGGCCACCTTTTCGCCGTTGGCATAAAAGGCGTACCAGTTGTCAACCCAGACCTCGGCGGTCAGGGTGACATCGGCGGCCTGCGTCGCCCCTGTCGCGGCCGAGAAAAGCAAGACGAGGGCGGCGCAGTATCCGGGTCGTGTCATGAGTTTTCCCCCGCATTCATCATAATTTTCTGGTCGATCAGCCTTCAGCGTACCATGGTGTGGAGGATTAGCCGACCCCGGCCCCGGATAAGACTGATTGCGAAAGGTGTATTTTTCACGGCCATCCTGACCCGCATCGGCCGCGGTGCTTTGGCAAAGCGAGTCGAGTGCAGTGTTTCCCTGCGCTCGATCCCTTGGTGTGGCCTTTTCAACTTTGTGGTTTTCGCTAGCCGGGTCAGGGCAAGTATTTTGGGGGAAACGAGCGTATACTGCACGCGACGGACACCGCCTGAAGGGGAGATCCGGGGCGGGGATCGCCAAAACAAGGGATTTCCCCAGGGTGCTTGCGAGAATAGACAAACCATTCTATAGACAATCGTGCGGTGCTTATTCGGGCGCGGCCGATTGCCAAGGTCCCTCTCGTCTCCTTAACAGGACCGGTGGTTGACAAGTAAGGGTTAAAGGTGCTGTCCATGGAGCCAGAACCGGACGAACAGCCAAACGCATTGGCGGCCACCGGGACGGCGTTTACTTTAGGGTACGTGGGTATTCTTGTCGCCGTGATCGCCGTCATGACTCTCGCAGGGATCTGGCTGGCCGGTCATTACATCGACGCCCTGCAACGCCGGAAAGGGGAGGCCGCCGTTGCCGCCATGGTCGAAGGCGTGGCCGGCGTCGCTGAGCGGCTGAGGGGGGATCTCAGCCTGATCCGTGCCGCACGGCGCCTGTACCCCGACATGATCACCCAGGATCTGATCCGGATTGCCCGCGAAGCCCAACCCGGCGTTCTGTTCGGGGGGGCCATCAGTGCCACCGAACTTGAAAAGCCCGGACCCTTGCCGGTGCCCTGGTCCACCATGGGACTGGAGGATGTGGTGCGTCAGACCGCCGTCGCCGATCAGGCCATCGTCCTGATGCCGCCCCGGCTGCTGCGGGATGGCGGGGTGCTGCGGATGCCGGTACAGCCCGTGCTGTATGGCGGCGTCCGGCTGCCGGTCACTCGCCAGCAGAAAGTGGCCGGGCTGGAAACCGGCATCGTTGTCCTCGGGATCGATCTGCGGCCGGTGTTCGAAACCATGCGCAGCACCGTCGCCAGCGCCGTCGCTGACGATCCGCTGCTCTATGTGGTGGATGCGGAGGGGCATTATCTGGTCCATCCGCTGCTGTCCAATGCCTACCAGGGGGAATTCGGCGAGGCGCCGGCCTTCCCGGTCGAGTTCCCCGCCCTGGCCCGCAAGCTGCTGGCCGGGGCCGGGAATGCCCCACCCGTTGCCCTGTCCGTCGTGCTGGAAGGCGAAGAAGGGAGCCATCGGGGCGCCTGGATCGCCGCCCGCCCCCTGCTGCTGGAAGGACAGCGGAGTCAGGAGATCGGCTGGGCCGTCGCCGTGGTCCCCCAGCCCGGGTTTGATCCGGCATTGGTCCCCGGCGTGCTGCTGGTGGCTTGCGCCCTGCTGATGCTCGGCTGGTCCGGGACTCTGTGGCTGCGGCGACAGATCAGCGGAACCGAAACCCAGGTGACCCGGCTGGCGGATATCCTGCGACGGATGCGCAGCCAGCCGGAGGGGACCCCACTCGATCAGGACAAGGACTTCATGGCCCTGGTCACCCGCACCGACGCGGTGGGCGAGGTGGCGCGGGTGGTCCGGGAAGACATGACCGACCTACAGGCCCTCGGCCGGTCCAACTTCGACTTGCGCGCCGAACTGACCGTGATCCTGGAAACGGTTCAGGACGCCGTGGTGGTGACCGACAGCAAGGGCACCATCCTGCTGTTCAACAGCGCGGCCGAGCGCCAGTTCGGCTGTGCGGCCTCTGACGCTATCGGCCGGGACGTGGGCATGCTGATGCCCACCAGCCTGGCCGAGCAGCACCACGCCTACATGGCCCGCTACCTGGAGTCCGGCGTCGGGTCGCTCGTGGGGTCAACGCGGGAGCTGCAGGGCCGCCGCTCCGACGGCAGCCTGTTCCCCATCCACCTGACCCTCAACCGTTTCGAAGCCCATGGCCAGCCCCGGTTCTGCGGCGCTGTGCGCGACCTGTCCCGGCGCCGGGCTTATGAGTCGCAAGTGGCCCGACTGGATTTCCTGGCCGGCTACGGGCGCGAAGAACTGCTGGTCTTCGATGGGGTGGAAATGGTGCTTTCCTTTGCCTCGCCGGCGTTCTCGGCCGCGATCGGCCGGCCGTTGTCGGAGGTGACGGGCCGGCCATTGACCAGTGTGCTGATCGGAACCTCCAACGCCGATCTGGTTCAGGCGCTGGCGCCCCTCGTTCAGGGACAGGCCACCCAGGTCAGCTTGCCCTGTCAGCTGCCCCGGCCCGAGACCGGTGGTCCGGCCTCGGTGTTTCTGGAAATCAGCTGCCTGGGGGAAGGCAACGTGCGGAGCTTCGTAGCCGTGGTGCGGCGATAAAGTCGAAGGCGAGGCGGGATCAGGTCGGTGTTTCGCCGCCCCCTTGGAGCTGCGGGTCGGGGAAGTCGCTGATCGGGCCGATGGCCCGGGTGTCGCGGCGGAACAGCGGGTCCGACTGCATATATTCCGCCAGCAACTGGGCCAGGGCGGTCAGCGAGCGGATATGGGTGCGCTCGTAGCCGTGGGACGCGTCGCAGGCGAAGCAGATCAGGGCCGTGCGGATGTCGTTGCCCGCTTCCAGGGCGCTGGCCGCATCGGACCGGTAATAGCGGAAAACATCGCGGCTGTGTTCGATGCCGTTGGAAATGGACAGGTCGATCAGCTTGTGGGTCAGGTGCCAGTCGAAGGGACCGCTGCTGTCCTGCATGGCGATGGTGACGCCAAATTCGCTGGTGTTCTGACCCGGGGCGATGGTGCCGTTGTCGATGGACACCATCTCGGCCACGTCCCCATGCAGGATGTGCGAAGCCCCCACGCCCACCTCTTCCGAGATGGTGAACAGCAGGTGGCAGTCCACGGGCAGGCGGGCGTTGGTCTCGTTGATTGCCTTGGCCGCGGCCAGGGCGGCGGCAACGCCGGCCTTGTCATCCAGGTGACGGGAGATGATGAAGCCGTTGTCGCAGAACTCCGGCTGGGGATCGATGGAGATGTGATCCCCCACGTTGATGCCCAGGTGCACCAGATCGTCGCGGTTATGCACCACCTCGTCCAGACGGACTTCGACGTTGGACCAGGCGCAGGGCTGGGTGTCGATCTCTGTGTTGTAGACGTGGCCGGAAGCCTTCAGCGGCAGGATGGAGCCGCGGAACAGGCGCGGTCCGTCAGAATAGATGGTAACCCGCGCCCCTTCGGCCATGCGCGCCGACCAGTAGCCGATGGGCACGACTTCCAGCCGGCCGTTGCTCTTCAGGCCCTTCACCATGGCCCCCAGGGTGTCCAGGTGGCTGATGATCGCCCGGTCGGGGCTGTAGCGCACACCGGGCAGGTTTGCCCGGATGGCGCCACGGCGGGTCAGTTCATAAGTGATCCCCAGCTGCTCCAGCTCCTCGGACACCACATGGACGATCCCGTCCGTCAGGCCCGACGGACTGGGGGTTTCCAGCAGGCGCTTCAGCACCCGCTGGAGATAGTCGGTGTCGATGGGCGTTTTCTTGTGCCCCACCTGGGGCTCCATGCCTTCACCGAGGACGTTCTTGGGGGGAGGGGCTTGGGTATTCACGTATCCATCCGTTGTTCTGCTGGCGGGGCGAACCGCGTTTGGGGGAACAGCAGGTCAATGAACCGCTCGGCCGTTGGTTGCGGTTCGTGGTTGGCCAGACCGGGTCTTTCGTTGGCTTCGATGATAACATGGTCCGGTCCCGTAACCGAAGGTACCAGAAAGTCTAAACCAACGACTGGGATATCCAGCACCTGGGCTGCCCGCACCGCAGAGTCAACCAGCGCCCGGTGCAATCGGTCCGTCACGTCATGGATTGTGCCCCCCGTATGCAGGTTGGCGGTCTTGCGCACCGCCAGCATATGGCTTTCCGGCAGCACCTGATCCATTTCGTATCCGGCCAGGCGCACCACCCGCTCGGTTTCCGCATCCAGCGGAATGGTGCTCTCGCCCCCCGTAGCCGCCGCGCGGCGCCGGCTGAGCTTTTCGATCATGTCTCGGATGGTATGGCGGCCGTCCCCGGTGATCCGGGGCGGCTTGCGCACGGCGGCGGCCACCACCTTGAAGTCGATGACGATGATGCGCAGGTCGTCGCCCTTCACGAACTGCTCCAGGATGACCGTGTCGCAGAAGGCCCGGGCCGCGTCGATGGCGTTGCGCAGTTCATCGGCGCCGGTGACATCGACGCTGATCCCCTTGCCCTGCTCGCCGCGCGCCGGCTTGACCACCACCGACCCGTGCTGGGCCAGGAAGACCTGGGCGGTGTCGTCATCGGTGACGGCGATCTGGTCGGGGACGCTGAGGCCGGCGGTTTCCAGCAGTCGGCGGGTGACCTGCTTGTCGTCGCAGCGGCTCATGGCGACGGCGCTGGTCATCTCCGACAGGCTTTCCCGGCAGGTGATCGACCGGCCGCCGAAGGTCAGGGTGAAATAACCGGCCTCGGCATCCACCACGTCCACATGAATGCCGCGCCGCCGCGCCTCTTCGGTGATGATGCGGGCATAGGGGTTGAGGCCGGTGTCGTAGGCCGGGCCGATGAACAGCTTCTCGTTGATGCTGTTCTTGTTCTTCAGCACGAACACCGGCACCTGCACGAAGCCCAGCTTCTGATAGAGGGCGATGGCCTGGTCGTTGTCGTGCATCACCGACAGGTCCATGAAGTCCCGTCCGCGTGCCTGGTAGTGCTCGGCCAGGCGGCGGACCAGGGTCTCGCCTACACCGGGCAGCTGACATTGGGGGTCGACGGCCAGAGCCCACAGGCTGGACCCGTTGTCCGGATCATTGATGGCGTGCTTGTGGTCCACCCCGGTGACCACGCCGACCACGGCCTTGGAGGCGTTATCCTCGGCCACCAGATAGGTCAGGGTCGGGGCATTGCGGTTGCGCCAGATGAAGCCCTTGTAGGGCGGGACCATGCCGCGGGAGCGGTAGATCCGTTCGGCGGAATCCTCGTCCGACAGGTTCTCGACAAACCGCACGGTATAAGGCGACGGCCCCGTATCGGCGCGCTTCTCGTAATCCTTGAACCACAGCCGGAAGGTATGGCTGGGGTCCAGGAACAGTTCCTGCGGGGCCAGCGACAGCACCACGTGGGGATCGCGCAGATAGATGGCGATATCCCGCCGTCCGGGCCGCTCGTCGCGCAGGGCGTCGGCAATGGTCTGCCCGTCGCGGAAGGTCTGGCCGAAAATCAGCCGCCCCCAGCCGCAGTCCAGGATCACGTTGTCCTTCATCTGGCGCCGGGCGGCGCCGGGAAGATCGCCCCAGGTCCTCAGTGACGCCATGTCGCTGAAATGCTTGCTGGGAAAGGGGATGGCCTCGGCTTTTTCCTCGCTCATCGCCTACACTCCGTGGGTCTGCAGCCAGAGTTCCAAAAGGGCGACCTGCCAGAGCCGGGAGCCCCGCAGCGGCGTAATGTGCTCCTTCGGCGCCGACAGCAGCATGTCCACATAGGGACGCTGGAAGATGCCGCGCTGGCGGGCGACGGTGCTGTCCAGGGTATCGCGCACCATCTCCAGGTACGGCCCTTCGATGTATTTCAGGGCCGGCACCGGGAAGTAGCCCTTGGGACGGTCGATGACCTCGTTGGGGATCACCTTGCGCGCGCCTTCCTTCAGAATCCACTTGCCCTCGTCGCGCACTTTCAGTTCGGCGGGAACGCGGCCGGCCAGTTCCACCAGTTCGTGGTCGAGGAAAGGCACCCGGGCTTCCAGGCCCCAGGCCATGGTCATGCTGTCCACCCGCTTCACCGGGTCGTCCACCAGCATGATGGTGGTGTCCATGCGCAGCGCCTTGTCCACCGGGCGCGATGCACCGGGGCGTCCGAAATGCTCGGCGATGAAGGACAGGCTGAAGTCCTGGCTCATCATGTCGGGCATCAGCGCCCCGCCCAGGGCTTCGTGGCTCTGGTCGCAGAAGACCTTGGCGTAATCCTTCACCGGATCGGTGCTGTTCAGCAACGGTGGGTACCAGTGATAGCCGCCGAAGACCTCGTCGGCGCCCTGGCCGCTTTGCACCACCTTCACATGCCTGGCAACCTCCTGGGACAGCAGGAAGAAGCCGACGTTGTCATAGGACACCATGGGCTCGTTCATGGCCTGGAAGGTGCGGGGCAGGGTATCAAGCAGCTTGGCCGAGGGCACGAAGATGCGGTGATGTTCGGTGGCGAAGCGCTCGGCGACGATGTCCGAGTACTGGAACTCGTCGCCCTTCTCGCCGCCCGCCGCTTCGAACCCCACCGAGAAGGTTTGCAGGCCCGTCTGACCGGCTTCGGCCAGCAGGCCGGTGATCAGGCTGGAATCGAGACCGCCCGACAGCAGCACGCCCACCGGAACATCGGCGACCAGCCGGCGTTTCACGGCGGTGCGGAGGGACTCCATCACCCGCTCTTCCCAATCCGCCTCGGTCAGATTGGCGTCGGCCGGGTCCGCCTCCACGGTCAGGGTCCAATAGGTCTGTTCGGTGCGCCGGCCATCCGGTTCGAAGGTCACCACGGTGGCCGGCGGCACCTTGCGCACACCGCGCAGGATGGTCATGGGGGCCGGCACCACCGCGTGGAAGGTCATGTAGTGGTGCAGCGCCTGGGGATCGATGGAGGTGTCCACATCCCCGGCCGCCAGGATCGCCGGCAGCGACGAGGCAAAGCGCAGCCGGCTGCCCTGTTCGGAAATGTACAGTGGCTTGATGCCCAGCCGGTCGCGCGCCATCACCAGTCGGCCGCTGTCACGCTCGCGGATGGCAAAGGCAAACATGCCATGGAAATGCTGGACGCAATCCGCGCCCCAGTGGTGATAGGCCTTCAGGATGACTTCCGTATCACCGTGGGAGAAGAAGGAATATCCAGCTCCTTCAAGCTCTTTCCGTAGCTCCTTGTAATTGTAGATGCAGCCGTTGAAGGCAATGGTCAGGCCCAGGGCGGAATCGACCATGGGCTGCTGGGCGTTTTCGGAAAGGTCGATGATTTTCAGCCGCCGGTGGCCGAAGGCCGCCGACCCCTGGCCCCACGCCCCGGCACTGTCGGGGCCGCGCGGGGCCATGGTGTCCATCATGGCGGAGACCGCCACCGTTGAAGCCAAGCTGCCGTCGAATCGCACTTCGCCGCAAATTCCGCACATGCTTTCAGTTCGCTTCCGTCTGTGATGAGTAACTGCGTCGGGGGGAGCAGGGCGCCGTGTCAGGCAGCCCGAAAGAGACTAATGCCCGTACCAGGGTTCGGGATGCACGATCCCCGCCACAGCGGGGCCGCTCCGTTCCGGCATCCCTCCGGCAGAGGGGGGCGGGCAGGGTCTTCGGTTCCGGCCCAAGAGCGGGCCGGGGCGGTGGTGGCCTCAAGATCATTCGGGATTGTACCCGAAAGTCTATTCGGGATGAAACCCGAAAGGAGGTCCTCCACATGGTCTTGCTCGGGTTGTCGTGACCCACGCGGGTCGCCCCCCAAATCAATGAAAAACCGTCGAATAGAATAGGGATGTTACCCCCCAGATGCAACCTCTTACCCATGACGCCTCTGTCACCCCGGTGAAATGGGATAATTTCGATGATAAAAGCCCGTATTCGCCATTGTCTGGCAAGTTAACCATTTTTTTAATGAGTGGACTGGGAGTGATGGGACTTTGTGTCTAGAATTTTTGGTCCTTTAGGGCATGGTTTCGGAATGTTTGGGAAAGCAGAAAAAAGCGGATCACTTGACCGGGCGGGCCGTTTCGGGCATCCCCTGATCGGACCGAATGTCGGATGGGGCGGGATGGGGTGAGAGGACGGGCTTGATGCTCTTCGAGCGTGCAATCGAAGTTCTGGTGGTCGAGGATAATCCGGGGGATAGCCGCCTGATCGAGATCCAGCTCGCCGACGAGCTGGACATGCGCTTCACCGTCCGCGTGGCCCCGACCTTGGCCGATGCGCTGTCCATCCTGAAGACGCAGGCGGTCGATGCGGTGCTGCTCGACCTGTTTCTGCCCGACAGCCGGGGGATCGAGACGCTGAAGGCCGTGCGGGGAATCACCGATGACACGCCGGTGGTGGTCCTGTCCGGCCTGGATGACGCGGAAGTGGCCCTGAAGGCCGTCGGGCAGGGCGCCCAGGACTATCTGGTGAAGGGCAAGGGCGACGGAGAGGTGCTGCGCCGTTCCATCCTTTATGCCATGGAGCGGGAGCGGATCCGCCGCCGCATGGTGCTGGCCGAGGCGGCCTTCGGGAACGCCGATACGGGCATGATCGTGACGGACTCCCGGGGTGTCGTGGTGCGGGTCAATCCGGCTTTTCTAGACGTCACCGGCTATGCGGAAGACGAAGTGGTGGGCCGGGAAGCCGGCGTTCTGCGCTCCGATGTCCATGACGAGGACTTCTACAAGGCCCTGTGGGCCGACCTGAAGGCCAAGGGCGCCTGGGAAGGCGAGGTCTGGAACCGCCGCCGCAACGGTGAGATCTATCCGGAGTGGGTGCGGCTGAACACGGTGCTGGATCCCTCCGGCGGGGTGGCGGGCTATGTGGGGGTGTTTTCCGACGTCACCTTCCGCCGCCGGGCCGAAGAGGAACTGGTGCGCCAGGCCACCACGGATCCGCTGACCGGGCTGGTGAACCGGGCGCTGTTCCAGCGGCTGCTGGTATCGGGTATCGAACGGGCGGTCCGGTACGGGCGGCTGTTCTGCGTGCTGTTCGTCGATCTGGACGGCTTCAAGAAGGTCAACGACGACATGGGGCACGAGGCGGGAGATGTCCTGCTGAAGGAAGTGGCCCGCCGCCTCCGCCGGGCCGTGCGGTCCTCGGACGAGGTGGCGCGGCTGGGGGGCGACGAGTTCACGGTGCTGCTGTCGGAAGTGCGGACCGCCGAAGATGCGGAGACCGTGGCGACGAAGGTGGTGGACGCCCTCGCCGAACCCTATACGGTACAGGGGGCGACCATTCCCGTTTCAGGCAGCGTCGGCATCGCCTTGTGTCCCGACGATGGAACGGATGCGGATACGGTGATGAGGGCGGCGGACGAAGCGATGTATGCTGCAAAGCGGGCAGGACGCAGTGTCTGGCGCCGGGCCGGCCGGCCGGAAACGGTGCCGGCTGCGGACGGGGTGGCGGAACGCCCCCAAGAATTGGGCCGAAATAATGGATGAAGGCTGGGAAACGATGGACATCTTGCTGGTCGAAGACAATCCGGGCGATGCCCGCCTGGCGTCCGAAGCGTTCAAGGAAGGAGGGCTGCCCACCCAGCTGCACGTGGTGCAGGACGGGATCGAGGCCATGGCCTTCCTGCGGAGGGAGCCCCAGTACGCCGGGGTTCCCCGGCCCAGCCTGGTGCTGCTGGACCTGAACCTGCCGCGCAAGGACGGGCGGGAGGTTCTGGCGGAACTGAAGGAAGATCCTGACCTGAAGCGCATTCCGGTGATCGTCCTGACCACGTCACAGGCCGAGGCGGACATCATGCGCAGCTACGAACTGCACGCCAACTGCTACATCGTCAAGCCGGTGGACTTCGATCAGTTCATCGAAGTGGTGCGCGGGATCGAACAGTTCTGGTGCACGTTGGTCAAGCTGCCGCCCCACTGATATCAGGCCGCCCCGGTCTGGACCGCGCCGGGGCGGCTCGGCCAGAGTCCGCCTCTGCCCCTCCATAGAATGACAGAAATCGACGAGAGGACACCTGGTGCCCGTCTACGAGATCGATGGTCTACGCCCTGTCGTGGACCCCGGAGCCTACGTCCACCCCGAAGCGGTGCTGATCGGGGATGTGATCATCAGCCAGGGATGCTATGTGGCTCCCAGCGCGGTGATGCGCGGGGACTTCGGCCGTCTGGTCCTGGAGCCGGGCGCAAATCTGCAGGACAACTGCACCATGCACGGCTACGCCGGCACCGATACGGTGGTGGGCGAGGGCGGCCATATCGGCCACGGGGCCGTGTTGCACGGCTGCAAGATCGGCCGGGATGCCCTGGTCGGCATGAATGCAGTGGTGATGGACGGCGCGGTGGTTGGGGAGTCGGCCATCATCGCGGCCATGTGCTTCATCAAGGCAGGCTTTCACGTGCCGCCGCGCACCCTGGTGGCCGGTGTGCCGGGGCGGGTGATCCGCCCTCTGACCGACGAGGAGATCGCCTGGAAACAGGCTGAAACCCGTGAGTATCAGGTGCTGACCCGGCGGAGTCTCGCCAGCTTGCGGGAATGCGCGCCCTTGCGTGCTCCCGAACCGGGCCGACTCCGCTTCCCCGAAACCGAAGAGACGGCAAAGCCGAAGGCCCCCAGGGGGTAGGGAGCAGACCTCGCCTCTGTCGCTTGTATGGGTTTACGGCGGCGTCGGCCCGGATGCGCCGAGGTGTCCGGGGCCGTCCTATTCTTCGGTCTTGGGAGCTTTCTTGCGCTGGCGGGCTTCTTGCAGGGCTTTGCCGAGCTTCATGTCCTCGCGCAGGATATGCCGCATCATCCAGTCCGAGAGGAAGTCGAACATTTCAATGACTGGAAAATTCTCCGGATCCCGATTGAATCGCTCGGAGAAGGCCTTGACCCGCTGGCGCAGACCGGCGTGCTGGTCGCGATGGGCTTCCAGCCCCTCGTAACCGGACATGCGCATCAGGCGCTCTTCCATCTCGAAATGGTATTCGGTGTAGTGGTCCAGCTCGCTGAGGATGCTGTTCAGCAGGCTGCGATCCAATTTGCCCCGCATCACGCCGTGGGCCTTGTTGAGGATGGTCAGGAGCTTCTGGTGGTCTTTGTCTAGGGCCGCATTGCCCACGCTCATTTTATCCGACCACTTGATCAACGACATCCGACTTACATCCCCTTGTTCCTGTCCGACAGCCATCCGCCTCATCGAAAGGCGAGCGGTCTCCCCGCGTCGGTGCGCTCACAGTGCCAGCGAAGGAGCCTCTTGGCGAACCGAAAATGACGGTAAAACGCGCTTTTACGGTCCAGGCTGGCCTTTTGAAAACCGTATATGACTTTCTGTCTATGCCGTAGGAGATCGAGTCCGATCACCCTTTTCTCGAAGATCGGCAGGCTCTCACCGGCTACGTGCTTATGGAGCGGTATCTTGGTCCCGCGCCCTGAATCGTGTTTCGACCGCCAAGTGATTGTTGCGCCGCACAATTTTTCGAGTTCCCCAAAATCCGTGCTGAATCCCTTGAAAAAGGGCTTTACATCCGACCTCTGGAGAGCGATATTTTGCAGCGCAGCATGACGGTCCATTCACTTCGGTGAAGTTATGCTGCCTTTCTTGGACGTTTCCTCCCTAAACTCGGGCCGCGCCACGTGCGCGGCCTTTTTTTTGGTCCGAACCGATCGTCGGGGCCGGACTCCATCCTTCTGATGGGAGGCTCCGTTCGGTGGCCCGTGGTCTCTATAAAAAGCCAGCCCTCGGGGAGGCAATACATAAAAAGCCTACCTTCAGGGGCGGTGTGTAGAAGTTTTGTGTCGAATTTTAAGCAGTGGAAGCCCCGACACACATCTTTTCGCTATGCGCGAAAGGCCGGGGGATGGGGATCTCGGAACGCCGCGGGATTGGCATGCCCGGATGGTCGGCCTTGATGCTGCCTTTTTTTGCCCAACGGACATGCAAATTCCGCTATCATGCGTCCTTGATGACGGAAATAGGGCAGAGTCCCTATGGGAAGAGGCAGAGGAGGACGCTTGTCCGCCTGAGGGGCCGCCCGGCTGGATGCCGGCATGCGGATCCCGAATTGCGGGAGGAGGGCGGTCTGTCCGCGCCAAGCGGTTGAAGGGAACGGGGTGGCACCGTGTGGACCGATGAAAAAGTCGAACAGCTGAAACAACTTTGGGCCGATGGCCTGACGACGGGGGAAATCGGCAAGGCGCTGGGGGTGTCGAAGAACGCCGTGGTGGGCAAGGCCCATCGCCTGGGGCTGAAGGGCCGGCCGTCGCCCATCAAGCGGACAAAGAAGGAAACCAAGCCCGATCCCAAGATTCGGTCGGTGGTCGACCTGTCGGCCCATACGTGCCGCTGGCCGATCGGCGATCCGCGCGAGCCCGGGTTCCACTTCTGCGGCAAACCCAGCCTGATGGGCAAGCCCTACTGCGGGGAGCACGCCTCCATCGCCTATGTGAATTCAAGCCGGTCCAAGGACGAGGACGCCGCCTGACCGGCGGATTCGGGATGGCCGAGCAGTCGACAGAAGCCCCGTTCCGGCAGGAATGGGGCTTCTGTCGTTTTAGAATGGAACGACCTCGCGGATCTCACCGGAGCGTAGCAGTTTCCAGGCGGCGACACAGCCCACCGCCGACCACAGGGCGCTGGTCAGGAAAGCCCAGGCGCCCAGGGCGGCGTACAGGGGGCCGGCCAGCACTACGGCAATGCCGACCAGCGCCCCCATGCTGACGGAGGAATACAGCGCCTGGGCGCGGCCGGACAGCTCCGGGGCAATGGTTCGCGACAGCAGGTACATGGCCCCCAGGTGGGCAGCGCCGAAGGTGCCGGCGTGCAGCAGCTGTACGGCGGCCAGGATCAGCGGATCGCTGGTCAGGGCCATCAGCGGCCAGCGAATCAGGCCGGATGCGGCCCCCAGCATCAGCAGCCAGGCCGGACCGATGCGGGCCAGCACCGCCTTGCCGAAGGCGAACAGCAGGATCTCTGCCACCACACCGATAGCCCACAGCAGTCCCACCATGGTTTCCGACAGCCCGGCGTCCAGCCAGTGCAGCGAGGAGAAGCCGTAGTAGACGGCGTGACTCGCCTGGCTGAACCCGGCCGCGGCGAGCATCAGCAGATAGGGCCGGTTGCGACTCAGCTGGCGCAGCCCCCCGTCTGCCTTCGGGGCAGGAGGAACCGGTGGAGCGGGCAGGGCGGGAAGTAGGGCAATGGTGCAGGCCACGACGAATAGGATAGTCCAAATGACTGTCTCTGTGCCCAGCCAGCCGACCAATGGACCGACTCCCAGGGCCATGAGTACGAAACTGATCGATCCCCACAGCCGAATCCGGCCGTAATCAAGCCCCGAGTCGCGAGCCGCCCGCAGGGTCAGCACCTCCGAAAGGGGCATCAGCGAGGCAAAAAGGCTGGAGGCGAGGGCGCTGAACAGGAACAGCAGCCAGAATCCGTCGGTGACGGTCAGGGCGGCGAAACAAAGGAAGGACAGGATTGCCAGCCCCATCATCAGTCCCCGGCGCTTGCCGGTGCGGTCGGCCAAAGACCCCGCGATGGGATTGATAACCACTTTGGACCACTGGGTGGCACCGATTACAAGGCCGATCGCCGGGGCGTCCAGGGATCGCCCCGACAGCCATACCGGCCAGTAGGGCAACATTGTCCCGATGACCGCGAACATCGTTGCGTAGAGGCCGGCATACAGCAGGGCTGGGCGAAAGGCGAGGGTCACAGCGGCGGAATTTCCTGTAAAGTTGGCGGGTGGCCGCCATTGATGGGTTTCGCGGGCGGGTATACGACTGATACAACGACGAGTCGCCGGCTTTCCGTAACGAGCGCTCCGGCCCCGTCGCAAGGAACAGACCAAGAGCCGTTAAAGCCGTACAAAAAGTACTGTAGTAGGGGAGACCGAAAAGATGTCCGCACCGATTGGATCGCCTTACGCCTCAGGCCTGGAGCGCTCCGCCGCCAACCACGTGCCGCTGACTCCCCTGCAGTTCCTCGAAAGAGCGGCCCTGGTTGTGCCGGATCGTCCCTCTGTCGTCCATGGCCAGCGGCGCTATACCTGGAAAGAGACCGAGGCCCGGTCGAAGCGGCTGGCGTCCGCACTGGCCGCCCGCGGCATCGGTCCCGGTGATACGGTGGCGGTGATGGGGGCCAATACGCCCGAGCTGTACGAAGCCCATTATGGCGTGCCGATGACCGGCGGCGTGCTGAACGCCCTGAACGTCCGCCTGAATGCCGAGGAAGTGGCCTTCATCCTCAACCATGGTGAAGCCAAGATCCTGCTCGCCGACCGGGAATTCTCGGCCACGGTGAAGGAGGCCCTGCCGCTCGTGGAACGGCCGCTGGCGGTGATCGATATCCTGGACAGCGAATACACCGGCCCCGGCGAGCCCCTGGGGGAAACGGACTATGAGTCCTTCCTTGCCGGCGGTGATCCCGACTTCGCCTGGCGGTGGCCGGAAGACGAATGGGATGCCATCACGCTGAACTACACCTCCGGCACGACCGGCAATCCCAAGGGCGTGGTCTATCACCATCGCGGGGCCTATCTGAACGCGCTGTCCAATATCGTCACCTGGAGCATGCCGCAGTATTGCACCTATCTGTGGACCCTGCCGATGTTCCATTGCAACGGCTGGTGCTTTCCCTGGACGATGGCGGCAAACATGGGCACCAACGTGTGCCTGCGCCGGGTGACCGCCAAGGGGATCTTCGACGCCATCGCCGACGAAGGGGTGACCCATTTCTGCGGTGCCCCGATCGTGCTCGGCTTCCTGATCAATGCCAAGGCCGAAGACCGGCGCCCGCTGCCCGTTACGGTCCAGGTGATGACAGCCGCCGCCCCGCCGCCGGCGACGGTATTGGCACGCATGCAGGCGGACGGCTTCAACGTCACCCACGTCTATGGCCTGACCGAAGTCTACGGTCCCGCCGTTGTGTGCGTCTGGAAGGACGACTGGAACACCCTGGATATGGGAGAGCAGGCAACCCTCAAGTCCCGCCAGGGGGTGCGCTACGTGGTGCAGGAAGGCCTGATGGTGGCCAATCCGGAAACCATGGAGCCGGTTCCCGCCGACGGCGAGACCATGGGCGAGGTGATGTTCCGGGGCAACATCACCATGAAGGGCTACCTGAAGAACCCCAAAGCGACGGAAGAGAGCTTCGCCGGCGGCTGGTTCCGCACCGGGGACCTGGGGGTGGTGCACCCCGACGGCTATATCCAGCTGCGTGACCGCTCCAAGGACATCATCATCTCCGGTGGCGAGAACATTTCGTCCATCGAAGTGGAAGGCGTGCTGCACCGTCATCCGGATGTGGTGGCTGCCGCCGTGGTGGCCAAGCCTGACGAAAAGTGGGGCGAGACCCCCAAGGCCTTCGTGGAATTGGGGGACGGGGCAACGGTGACCGCCGAGGAGCTGATCGCCTTCTGTCGCGAGCACCTGGCCCACTACAAATGCCCGCGCGAGGTGGAAATCGGGCCGCTGCCCAAGACCACCACGGGCAAGATCCAGAAGTTCATTCTGCGCCGACAGGCGAAGGAGCAGGCCCCGTCCGTGGAGGGGGCAGCGGAATGAAAGATTTGACTGCGCCTCCAAAATCTTCGGCGGCCGGAAATTCCCGGTCGGTCTCGGCGTCGCCCGGCCTGAGCAGCCGCAAGGTCGCGCCGCGCAACGACCGCGACCGCTTCGCGGCTTTGGCCTTCTGCTGGTCGGATCTGGTCATGCAGGTGGACGAAAAGGGTGTGGTGGTCTTCGGGGCCGGCGCCTTCGATGCCTTCACCGGCCGTTCCCAGCACGAAGTGGTGGGGATGAAGCTGATCTCTCTGGTGGTGCCGGAAGATCAGCCGCTGGTCGCCCAGTGCCTGCGCATGGTGTGGAACCGGGGGCGCATCGATGGGGAAGTGGTGCGGGTGGCCCGGCCGCATGGCCTGCCCCTGCCCATGGAAATGGCCGGATACACCCTGGATCACCACTGCTATCTGGCCCTGCGCATGCGCGCCCGCTCGGCGGAAACGGCGCTGGATGCCTACAGCCGGGATTCGGTGACGGGCCTGCTGAGCCCGGAAGCCTTCACGGAATCCGCCAGCCGCCGCATCCGCCACATGCATCAGAGCGGCCGCAAGGTCGGAGTCAGCGTCGTTCATATGCGCGACTTCGATGCGCTGCGCGACCGCATGGACGACATGCGGACCCTGGGCCTGCTGCGCTCCGTCGGGACCAGCCTGCGGGCGGTGGCGCTGGATTCCGACAGCGCCACCCAGATTGCCGACGGCCGGTACAGCCTGGTTCACGACGCCCATGCGGATATCACCACCCTGGAACGGGAGCTGTCGGAAATCGCCCGCATCCATGATCCCGAGGGTAAGGGTGTGACGGTGGAAACGGCGATCCTGGACATGGCCGGCGCGGAAGCCATCGGCGAGGAAGATCTCGCCAAGGGCTTGATGTATGCCATGAACCAGTACAAGCAGGTGGAAGGTCACGGTTTTTCCATTCGCAACCTGTCCACCAACATCTCCCAGCTGGTGGCCCAGGGGATCACCGAGGTGGCGGGGTTCAAGCAGGTGGTGGCATCGGGCCGCTTTGCCGTGGCGCTGCAGCCGATCATCAGTGCCAAAACCGGCAAGATCCACCATTACGAAGCCCTGTGTCGGTTCCGCGAAAACCGCCCGCACGAAAGCCCTTTCCGCTACATCAGCTTCGCGGAAGAAACGGGGATGATCCACGAGTTCGACTTGGCCATGGCCCGCAAGGTGCTGGAATGGCTGTCGACCAAACCGCGGAACTCATCTGAATACAAGGTGGCGCTGAATATCTCCGGCTTCTCCATCGGCATGGAAAGCTACGTCAAGGGTCTGCTGAGCCTGCTGCGGCAGAACGAATGGGCGCGGGACAAGCTGTTGTTCGAGATCACGGAATCCGCCCGCATGAACGACCTGGAGCAGGCCAATGGCTTTATCCAGGCCCTGCGGGGACTGGGCTACCCGGTGTGCCTGGACGACTTCGGGGCCGGGGCGGCCAGCTTCCAGTATCTGTCGGCGCTGGAAGTGGATGTGGTGAAGATTGACGGCAGCGCCATTTCCAATGCCCAGAAGGGACCGAAGGGAAAGGCGTTCCTGACCGCGTTGACCGAACTCTGCCGCCGCCTGGGGGTGAAGACCATCGCCGAGATGGTGGACAGTCCGGAGACGCTGATGTTCGTGCGAGAATGCGGTTGCGATTATGTGCAGGGATATCTGTTCGGCCGGCCGTCCCTGGATATCAAGGACTTCCACCCGCTGCCCCACGTCAACCTGTTCCGCCGCAAGGACAAGACCAGGGCCGCCGTGCACTGATCGCCGCTGGCCGGACGGTCCGGTCTGTATGGGGGTTCCCCGGCGCGACCGGTTCGGGCATTGTGTCGCACCACCTGATCGGACGTTGAAGCAAACAGGATCCCCAGCTATGAGTGCGCCGCTTTCCTCGACTCTCCCCCGGGTGCTTCGATGGGCGCGTGGTTTCGGTGTGGTGGCGCTGATGGCCGCCGGGGCCGTGGGCAGTGCCGATGCGCAGGTGCTGCTGGACGACACGATCACCCTGGACCTGCCGATTGATTGTGCCGTCGGCAAGACCTGTTGGGTGACATCCTATCTGGATGTGGATCCGGGGGCGGGCGTGAAAGACTACGTCTGTGGCGGGGTCAGCTATGAAGGCCACAAGGGGGTCGATATCGGCGTCGGCACCATGGGCGCCGCCGACGGTGTCGCGGTCTTGGCGAGCGCTCCGGGCCGGGTTGTCGGTATGCGCGACAAGATTCCCGACATCAACTCGCGGGCCGATAATGCCCCCGATATCGACGGCGTGGAGTGCGGCAACGGGGTCATGATCGAACATGCCGGAGGCTGGAGCACCCAGTACTGCCACATGCGGATGGGTAGTGTGCGCGTGGCCAAGGGCGACGACGTGAAGCGGGGCGAGGTGATCGGCATGGTCGGCCTGTCCGGCAAGACCGAGCACCCCCATATCCACATGACCTTGCGCAAGAACGGCACGGTGGTGGATCCCTTCACCGGCCAGGAACAGGACGCCGGCTGTGGCGGCAGCGGCCAGGGGCTGTGGTCCCCCGAAGCGCGGGAGGCTTTGGCCTACAAGCCGGTCGTCGTCTACAACCTGGGCTTCGCGGACCGCAAGACGACCGCGCTGGAGGTTCGCTCCGGCGCCTTTGATCAGCAGACCTTTTCCGAGAACGCGGATGCCTTGCTGCTCTATGTGGATCTGTTCGGGGTGGAGCGGGGCGATGTGCTGCGTCTGGAAATCCTGACTCCGGACCGGGTGCCCTTTGCCGAAAGCCAGAAATCCTTCGACAAGAAGGGCTGGGTGCAGTGGTTCGGCTTCGTCGGCAAGAAGCGCGGTGGGGATACCCCCTGGCAAGCCGGGACCTATACCGGGATCGCCACCATCGAACGCCCGGGTACGGGGGTGATCGGCTGGCGGGAAGTGCAGATGACCGTGGGCGAAGGGACGCAGATACCCCCGACCGCGGGAGGTGCGGCCCGGTAAGGTCTGGGATCGGAGGGCGGAAACCGCTTTCCTGCGTCGGGCAATCGCGCTAGAAGGCGGTCATGACATCCCCCACCCCTGAAGCCCATCGGCGCGGTCTGTTGCTGACCATCGCCGGGGCGCTTGTTCTCGTGCCCGATACCCTGCTGATCCGCCTGTCGGATATGGAGCCGTTCGCGCTGATGGTTTGGCGCGGCCTGATCGCCGTTGCCGTGCTGCTCTCGTGGCTGGTCATCAGCGGCGAGGTGGGTAAAGGTGCCTTGCCAACGATGGCGCGGCGTATCGGCTGGCCCGGTGTGGCATTTGCGGCCTGCTTTTCCCTCGGTTCCCTGTGCTTCGTTTCGGCGTTGATGATGACCACGGTCACCAGTGTGCTGGTGGTGGTGGCGTGCGTGCCGATCGTCGCGGCCATTGTCTCGCGCCTGACCTTGGGGGAGCGGTTGGCCCCGGAAACGGCGGTGGCCATGGCCGGCTGCCTCGCCGGCCTGGGGCTGGTGGGGCTGGAGGATCTGGGGTCCGGGCGTTTTCTGGGGATGATCGTCGCCTCTGGTGTGGCGTTCGGCATGGGGACGGGGCTGACCATCCTGCGGGCGCATCCTCAGGTGCCGGTGGCGGCGGCCAGTGCGCTCGGGATGTTTTTCACCGCCATGGCCGGTCTGGTCATGTCCGGCGGCTTCCATGCCCCCGCCGCTGCCGGTCAATGGATCTGGATCGTGTTGAACAGTGCGGTGGTGGTGCCGCTGTCCTTCAGTTTGCTGTTCGCCGGCCCCCGCACCCTGCCGGCCGCCGAAGTGGGATTGATCTTGCTGCTGGAAACCGTGCTGGGGCCGATCCTGGTGTGGGCGGTCCTGGGGGAATACCCCGGGGATCTGGCCCTGGTCGGGGCGGTGGTGGTCATCGCCAGCCTGGCCGGTCGGGCCGGGTGGCGCCTGGTGCGGCGTCCGGCTGCTTAGAGTCGTGCGGCGTCGGCGGCGAGGGCGGCAACGGCTTCGGAAAATCCATCAACGGCGTCCTGCCGCTCGAACAGGACAGCCGCCCGCGCGGCCAGATCCGCCGGCCCGTTTCCATCCGCGTGGGCCAGCGCTTTCTCCACATAGTCCTCCGGTGAGGTGGCCGCAGACTCGGCCAGACCCATGGTGTTCAGGTATCCCAGGGTCAGCCGGCCGCGCAGATGGGCGCCGGGCAGATGCACCACGGGAACGCCCATCGCAAAAGCCTCCAGGGCGCTGTTGCCGGCGCTGAAGTGGAAGGTGTCGAGCACGGCGTCGCACAGCCGATGCAGGGCGAGGAACCGGGCGCGGGACTGGCGTGGCAGAAGGATGACCCGGTCGATATCCATCCCCGCCCGCTGCCAGCGGGCCAGCAGGGCGCGGTGCAGGGGCGTATCGGCTTCGGCGATCAGCACCAGACGTCCCCTCGGATCCCGTCGCAGCAGGGCCGCGAGCGGCGCGTCCATGTCCGGATGCACCTTGAACAGCGATTGGGGACAGAGGTACAGGCGCTTGTCTGCGGGCAGGCCATACGCCGCACGAGCCAGGGCGGGGGGAGGCTCCGGCCGGCGATAGCGGGTGGGCAGCCAGGGCAGGGGCACCAGGCGCTCGCTATAGCTGCTGTCCCTGCCGGGGGACTCGGGGGATTCGAAGGGGGGCGCGGCGGACAGGAAGGCGTCGACGGTGGGGATGCCGGTGGTGTCCGGGTGGCCGTAGGTCACCGTTTGCACCGGTGCCAGCCGGCTGAAGGCGAGAAACCAGGTTTGCGGAGTCATGCCCAGCTCGACGAAATGCAGCACGTCGGGGGCGAAGGCCATGATCGCGGCACGGGCAGAGGGAAGGTCCGGCCCCAGGGGCAGGACGGCCATGCCGGCGGGTATCCCGGGTGGACGGGCGGCGGCGGGTCCCGGGGAGAACGCGGTGATCTCGAACCGCGCGGGGTCCAGCCCGGCCAACAGGCCTTCGTTCAGCAGAGTCATGGTGCTGTTGCCCCAATAGGACAAAACGATCCCCAGCCGAATCCGACCCCGCCGGCCGATCCGGGTCCGCCGCCGCGCCACCGTCGGGTCTTCGAAGGCCGTGCCGGGCCAGCAGGCGGCGACCGCCCGGGAGAAGGCCTGCTGATGAGCGCGGTCATTCCGGCCATGGTAGGCGAGGTAGAAGTTCGTCATCCCAACCCGCGCCAGGGCATCATCGGGCGCCTGACCCGTTGCCCCAAGCGTTTCGGCCCGGGCGAACAGGCTCAATTGCCGCTGCCGCAAGGCATCGATGGCGGCGGCGTCGGCGGGCATCAGCGGCAGCATCAGCGCCCGTCGCAGCAGAAAGCCGGGATCCTCATCCGCATCCGGGGTTCGGGCGAGAGCGTCGTCCGCTTCCTCCCACAATCCCTGGCCGTACAGCGCCTGACTGAGGTCTTCGCGGAAGGCCCGGATACCCGGTTCGGCGGCGACGGCAGCGCGCAGCGGGTCGAGCGCGTCTTCCGGACGTCCCCGGGACAGATGGGCGCGCCCCAACCGCCAGGCCGTCTCTCCATCCCGCGCTCCGGCGACATAGGCGGCCCCCAGGGTCTCCAGGGCCTCGGCGTCCTCACCCTGGTCCTGCAACAGAATGCCGAGCACGGATTTGGCCCGGGCGGTGGACGCGTCGGCGGGGGCATCCGCGCCGGTGGCGGCGCGCAGGACGGAAAGGGCGGCGGTCGGATTGCCGGCTGCCCGCAAGGTCCAGGCGTGGTTGACGGCCACCGCCGCGGCGGTGATCCCGGGGGGCGGGCCGTTCTCGGCAAGGTGAGCGAAGTGCGTCACGGCTTCGGCCAGGGCTTCCGGTGTGGCGATGGCCAGCAGCCGGTTGGCAAGATTGAAGCGGGCCGGGGAAAAACCGGGGGCGCGCCGCAAGGCCTCGCGATACCGATCGGCCGCCGTTCCATCGTCTCCCAGCCCGCTTGCCAGCGTCGCGGCGAGAAAAGGTGGCCGGGGATCGTCGGGACCAAGGGACTCGGCCTGGTCAAGGGCCTCGCGGGCGGCTTGGACGCGGCCGGCGCGAATGGCGCTGTCGGCGGCGGCCAGGAAGGCTTCCAGGGAAGAGCTGTTCTGGGTCAAAGGCGGGGCTCGGTTGGCGGCGGCGGGATGCGGCGAAAGAGGGCCGGGACCGCGCCATCGGCGGCGTCCCCGGCCCCGGGTCCCGGAGTTTGCCACAGCCGGACGACGATTACTGCCGATACCCCATGCGCAATCCGCCCCAATGCCGCCCCCGAACGACAATCGGCGCGCTGGCGTCCTTCATCATGATGAAGGTGCCGCCGCCCATGTCCCGGCGGTAGGTCTGCACCAGGAAGGGGCGGGTGTTGCGCCCCGCGGCAAGGCCGGTGCGGTCGTTGAACATGCGGCGGTTGCGGCAGTTGGCGTTGTTCCAGACCGGGTCCTTGCCCTGGGGCTGAGAGAACTTGCGGTTATGGGTCGGCAGATAGGCGTTGCGATCCACTGGTGCACAGAACACCACATTGTCGTCCAGTTCCAGCAGCGGCTCTTGAATTGCTGGCAGGACCCGGTCGGTGAAGCTGGTGAAGGGAGCCATAAACTGCTGCGGATTTGTGTCGGGAATCGGCGTGTAGCGCTCGCTGAACAGGGCATCCATGGTGATGGCACCGCTGCGCAGCCCCTCTTCGAAGGCCTCTGAAATGCGCCGGGCGCCGACGCGGACGGCCTCGATGAACTTGGAATCGGGCGTTTTCACCCCGCTTTCGAGAATCGCCGCAATCAGCTCTTCGCCCATGGACACCAGGGAATGAACCCGCTTGTCCGCCGCCCCCAGCTGCCGGCTGGTTTCGGAAACACCTTCGGCCGCCTGGTTGATCTCCCGCACGATTTCCGTGCAATGGTCCTTGGTGGACGCCGTGGCACCGGCGATTTCGTCCACGTGGGTGTCCACCGTGGTGATCGATCCGCGAAAGCCGTTCACGGCATCGGTGATCACCGCAATACCCGAGTTCGCTTCGCGGGCATTATCCGCAATGGAGGAACTGGTCTCGATCAGCTCGTGCAGATTTTCCGACAGGTCGTTGATGGTGCTTTGAATGCCCGACGCCGCGCTTTGGGACTGTCCGGCCAGGTTCTTCACCTCTCCGGCGACGATGGCGAACCCGCGTCCCGCATCGCCGGCATGGGCTGCCTCGATCGTGGCATTGAGCGCCAGAAGGTTGGTTTGCTGCGCCACGGACCGGATGGTCATGGACGACTTGTTGACCCCCTCAAGCGATTGTTCGACCGAAGACAGCCGCTCGCCGATGGCCGTGACCGCCGAGGTCAGGCCCTCGATATTGGCCAGGGCGGCATTTAAGGTGTCCGCGGAGCGGGACATGCTGTCGGCCGCTTCCTTGGTCACCGAGTTGGTTGACTGGCCCGCTCCGTCAATCCGGTCGATGGCCTGCTGGACTTCCCGGGCCAGGGTCACGAGCTGACCGAACAATTCTTCCTGGCGCTGGACGAATTTGGTCATGGCGTCGATGTCGCCGGCCACATCGGCCAGCTCGATGGAAACGTGCTCAACCCGTTGCAGGACGCTGACCAGCACCCGTGTCAGGGTATTGGCATCGGGCTGGGTCTCTCCCGATGCCGTCGCGCTCAGTCCGTCAGCGTCACGGACCGCAAGGGATGCGGCATTCGATACAATCACTCTTCTGTCCTCCCTAAGGGCTTCCGCGGGACCACTTTTTTTACGTTCACGGGCCTTTGGCGGCCTTGTTGTCTGTGAACGTCTGGGCTCTCTGGCGCGGCATGTTTTTTTGTTTTTCTGAGAACTTAGTGTGACGGTTACCCTGGAAGAATGCAACTGTCCCAAGGTCGCAGAACGCCTTCCTCGGAGTCGCCTAGAATCCGAGTCCCTATAACTTGGTGGGGTACTCTGCGAACAGTCGCGAGGTCTTGCGAACGGGCAATGTAAACGAATGAAAATACGCCGTTTCCCGGCCGGTCGCGCTGGAGTCGAAACCCCCGTTCACAAAGGGTTGAAAGCCTGAGTGATTTGGTGAAAAACTTTCCATCGCGTCCGGGGCCAATCCCGTTCGCCGCCAGAGGAGAGGACCACGCCCGAAGCCGGGCGGGTCGGCGGTGTCCGGGGCCAAAAGCAATCTTCCCGGCGTGTGCCACAGAAAGGGCGGAGGGATGATCATGACGACCTGGATCCGTTCAGCCATGTTGGCGGCTGTCGTTCTCGGGATGCTGTCGCCACTGATACAGTGACTCCGGTACACCCCGGCCGTGTAACCGGGGGTCATCCGTATTTCAGCCGTTGGTACAGGGAGGGCCGGCGGCACGCCAGGAGCGACCGGCGTGCCGCCGGTTCGCTTTTCGGGCGGTCCCCGGGCACCCCATGGCGGGGACAGGGCAGGGGTGATGAAAATGTTGACTGCGCGCCGTAAGAACCTGCGCTAAGCGTTTGATACCATAGTGAACCCAGCGCCTTATCCCCCATGGGGGTGACGGGGCAGCCGGTTCGATGAAGACTGTGGACCCGGCGGCATGGGGTGCCAGGGGCATGGTCCCAAGGGTGGAACGGCGGTCGGGGCGCCGGGGTGGCGCGTGAAGATCTTTTGCGAGTCAAGGGCGTTTGCGCCGCAGCGCGACTTGACTTGGCCGGAACCGCTGGGCTACATCACCGCCATTCCTGGCGAGGATCCGGCGCCCCCGAGGGCGGCCCACCTCATCTACATTTGTGCAGAGGAGCGTTCGCATGGAAGACATGCTCCTGGAGTATTTGCCCGTCCTGATCTTCATCGGGATCGCGACGGCAGTCTCCGTGATTGCGATCGGTGCGTCCTATGTGATCGCTCAGCATCGACCGGACAGCGAGAAAGATTCCGCATACGAATGCGGTTTCGAAGCCTTCGATGATGCCCGCAGCAAGTTCCAGGTGCGGTTCTA
The DNA here is from genome assembly GCA_046233135.1 of Rhodospirillaceae bacterium Z3-40. GTDB lineage: Bacteria > Pseudomonadota > Alphaproteobacteria > Rhodospirillales > Rhodospirillaceae > JBJXHN01. The sequence goes on from JBJXHN010000001.1 coordinate 324,500, forward strand.
CCTGGTGGCTATCCTGTTCATCATCTTCGACCTTGAAGTGGCCTTTCTGTTTCCCTGGGCGGTCAGCCTGGGCAGTATCGGCATGTTCGGCTTCTGGTCGATGATGGTGTTCCTTGGGGTGCTGACCATCGGGTTCATTTACGAGTGGAGAAAGGGAGCTTTGGAATGGGAGTGATCTCCAACCCCAACGCGACCCCGGCCATGGGGGCGGGCCAGCCCGTCCCCCCCGGTGCCGACCAGGACGTGATCCTGGGCAAGGTGCAGGGCGAGCTTCAGGAAAAGGGTTTCGTCCTCGCCAATGTGGACAACCTGGTGAACTGGGCGCGCACCGGCTCCATGTGGCCGATGACCTTCGGTCTGGCCTGCTGCGCCCTGGAGATGATCCAGTGCGCCTGCGCCCGCTATGACCTTGACCGCTTCGGCGTCGTCTTCCGCCCCAGCCCCCGCCAGTCCGATGTGATGATCGTCGCCGGCACGCTGTGCAACAAGATGGCCCCGGCCCTGCGCAAGGTTTACGACCAGATGGCCGAACCCCGCTGGGTGATTTCCATGGGGTCGTGCGCCAACGGTGGCGGCTACTACCACTACAGCTATTCGGTGGTGCGTGGCTGTGACCGCATCGTGCCGGTGGACGTCTACGTTCCGGGCTGCCCGCCGACGGCGGAAGCGCTGCTTTACGGCGTGATGCAGCTGCAGAAGAAGATCAAGCGTACCGGCACCCTGTACCGGTGATCCCCCGGGATTTGGGTTCGGGGGCGGGGCTCCCGGACCTGTTGGCCTAGGCATTCGGACATCAACGGAGCGGCGTGCGCAGATGACCAGCCCAGTCGAGGAAAAAATCGAGAGCCTCAAAGAGCTTGGGGCTCAGGTAGAGGCGGCCCTCGCCACCGACGTGATCCGCGTGGAGATGGCCAAGGACGAATTGCAGGTGATCGTGCAGCGCCAGTCGGTGGTGAAGGTGCTGACGTACCTGCGGGATGATTCCGCATGCCTGTTCAAGCAGTTGGTGGACCTGTGCGGCGTCGACTACCCGGATCGGGAAGAACGCTTCGAGGTGGTCTACAACCTGCTGTCCATGAAGCATAACCAGCGCATCCGCGTGAAGGTTTCGGCGTCGGAAGACACGCCGGTGCCGTCGGTGACCGGCGTGTTCTCCACGGCCGGCTGGTTCGAGCGGGAAGCCTGGGACATGTACGGGATCTTCTTCTCCGACCACCCGGACCTGCGGCGCATCCTGTCGGACTACGGGTTCGAAGGGCACGCCCAGCGCAAGGACTTCCCCCTGACCGGGTACAAGGAACTGCGCTACGACGAGGAACAGAAGCGGGTGGTCTACGAACCGGTTCGGCTGAGCCAGGATTTCCGGACCTTCGATTTCCTCAGCCCCTGGGAAGGCCTGGATCAGCAGTTGAAGCGGGTGCTCCCCGGCGACGAAAAGGCGGAAGGGACGGCGTAACATGGCCCAGAGCGAAATCAAGTCCTACACCATGAACTTCGGGCCGCAGCACCCTGCGGCTCACGGTGTGCTGCGTCTGGTGCTGGAGCTGTCCGGCGAGATGATCGAACGGGCCGATCCGCATATCGGTCTGCTGCATCGCGGCACGGAAAAGCTGATCGAGCACAAGACCTACGTGCAGGCGCTGCCCTACTTCGACCGTCTGGACTATGCGTGCCCGCTGAACCAGGAACACGCCTATGTGCTGGGCGTGGAAAAGCTGCTGGGGATCGAGGTGCCGCGACGCGGCCAGTACCTGCGGGTGCTGTTCTCCGAACTGACGCGCCTGATCAACCACGTGATGAACACCACCTCGATGGCCCTGGACGTCGGTGCCATGACGCCCCTGCTGTATGGCTTCGAGGAACGGGAACACATGGTCGAGTTCTCCGAACGGGCTTCGGGCGCGCGCATGCACGCGGCCTGGTTCCGCCCGGGCGGCGTGGCGCGGGACGTGCCGCCCGACCTGCTGGAGGACATGTACAAGTTCTGCGACCAGTACGCCAAGTACCTGGACGATGTGGAAACCCTGCTCGACGAGAACCGCATCTTCAAGCAGCGGACCGTCGACATCGGCAAGGTCAGCGTGGAACAGGCGCTGGACTGGGGCTTCACGGGTCCGGTTCTGCGGGGGTGCGGCGTGCCGTGGGATCTGCGCAAGTCCCAGCCTTACGACGCCTACGCCGAAATGGACTTCGACATCCCGACGGGTAGTCACGGCGACTGCTACGACCGCTATCTGGTGCGTATGGCCGAGCAGCGGGAAAGCCTGAAGATCATCCGCCAGTGCATTGAAAAGATGCCCGATGGTCCGGTCAAGGCCGAGGACAACAAGGTGACGCCGCCGAAGCGGGCGGAAATGAAGGGGTCGATGGAAGCCCTGATCCACCACTTCAAGCTCTACACCGAGGGCTTCAAGGTGCCTGCCGGCGAAACCTACAGCGCGGTGGAAGCTGCGACCGGGGAATTCGCCGTGTATCTGGTCAGCGATGGCACCAACCGTCCGTATCGCTGCAAGATCCGCTCGCCGGGCTATGTGCACCTGCAGGGCCTGGACCTGCTGAGCCGCGGCCACATGCTGGCCGACGTGGTGGCCAATATCGGCTCCATCGACGTGGTGTTCGGAGAAATCGACCGATGAGCGCGCACAACGACGTTCAACAGCCCGCGACCTTCGCCTTCACTCCGGAGAATATGGAGCAGGTGAAGAAGATCCAGTCGAAGTATCCGGCGGCGGGCCGCCGCAGCGCCGTCATGCCGCTGCTCGATCTGGCCCAGCGTCAGGAAGGCTGGGTGACCCAGGCCGCCATCGAGACGGTGGCCGAGATCACCGGCACCCCGCGCATGCGGGTGTGGGAAGTGGCGACCTTCTACACGATGTACAAGCTCTCCCCGGTCGGGAAGCATCATGTGGAGGTCTGCACCAACGTTCCCTGCTGGCTGCGCGGCTCCGACGAGATCCTGCGCGCCCTGAAGGACGAACTGGGCCTGGAGCCAGGGGATACCAGCGACGACGGCATGTTCTCGGTGGCCGAGGCGGAATGCCTGGGCGCCTGCGTGAACGCCCCGATGCTGCAGATCGGCGACCACTACTACGAAGACCTGACCTACGAGAACACCCGGGCGATGATCCAGGCGATGAAGCGTGGCGAAGCGCCGAAGCCGGGATCGCAGATCGGTCGCCAGTGTTCCGCGCCCCAGGGCGGACCGACCACCCTCAAGGACATGGTGCCCCAGCAGGGCGCCCAGGGAGGCCAATGACCATGCTCCAGGATAAGGACCGCATTTTCACGAACCTCTACGGCTTCCAGGACTGGCGGTTGGCCGCCGCCCGGAAGCGGGGTGACTGGGACAACACCAAGGCGCTGATCGAAAAGGGCCGGGACTGGATCATCGACGAGATGAAGGCCTCCGGTCTGCGGGGCCGGGGCGGCGCCGGGTTCCCGACCGGCCTGAAGTGGTCGTTCATGCCCAAGGAAGTGGGGGACCGCCCGCACTACCTGGTGGTCAATGCCGACGAAGGCGAGCCCGGGACCTGCAAGGACCGGGATATGATGCGCAACGATCCGCACAAGCTGATCGAAGGCTGCCTGATCGCCGGTTTCGCCATGCAGGCCCACGCCGCCTATATCTACATCCGTGGCGAATTCGTTCAGGAAGCCAATGTCCTGGACGCCGCCATCGACGAAGCGCGCGAAGCCGGCCTGCTCGGCCCCAATGCCTGCGGGACGGGCTGGGCGTTCGAGGTTTACGTCCACCGGGGCGCCGGCGCCTACATTTGTGGTGAAGAAACCGCCCTGATCCAGTCGCTGGAGGGCAAGAAGGGCCAGCCGCGCCTGAAGCCGCCGTTCCCGGCCGGCGTCGGCGTCTGGGGCTGCCCGACCACCGTGAACAACGTGGAAAGCATTGCCGTGGCGCCGACCATCCTGCGGCGCGGCGGGGCCTGGTTTGCCGGCATCGGCCGGGAAAACAACACCGGGACCAAGGTGTTCTGCATCTCCGGCCACGTCAACAACCCCTGCAACGTCGAAGAAGCCATGGGCATTCCGCTCAAGGAACTGATCGAAAAGCATGCGGGCGGGGTGCGCGGCGGCTGGGACAACCTGATGGCCGTCATTCCCGGCGGGTCCTCGGTGCCGGTGCTGCCCAAGGAAATCTGCGACGACGTGCTGATGGATTTCGACAGCCTGAAGGCGGTCAAGTCCGGTCTGGGCACGGCGGCCGTCATGGTCATGGACAAGTCCACCGACATCGTGAAGCTGATCGCCCGGCTGTCGCGCTTCTACATGCATGAAAGTTGCGGTCAGTGCACGCCCTGCCGGGAAGGCACGGGCTGGCTGTGGCGGGTCATGGACCGTCTGGTGGATGGCCGGGCATCGGTCGAAGAGATCGACGTGCTGGAGCAGGTCACCCGCCAGATCGAAGGGCACACCATTTGCGCCCTGGGCGATGCGGCGGCCTGGCCGGTGCAGGGCCTGATCCGACACTACCGTCCTGAACTGGAAAAACGTATCGCCGAGCGCAAGGCGGCCACGCCGGCCGCCGGTCAGGCGGCCGCGGCCGAGTAAGCAAGCAAGAGGGGTCAGGGGAACACCATGCCCAAGCTGACAATCGACGGCATCGAGGTCGAGGTCCCGAACGGCACCACGATCCTTCAGGCCGCGGAAAGCATCGGGATCGAAATCCCGCGGTTCTGCTACCACGAGCGGCTGTCCATCGCGGGCAACTGCCGCATGTGTCTGGTTGAGGTCAAGCCGGGACCGCCGAAGCCGGCCGCCTCCTGCGCCATGCCGGTGGGCGAGGGCATGGAGGTCAAGACCAACTCTCCCATGGCCGTGAACGCCCGCCGGGGCGTGATGGAATTTCTGCTGATCAACCACCCGCTGGACTGCCCGATCTGCGACCAGGGCGGGGAATGCGATCTTCAGGATCAGGCAATGACCTTCGGGTCGGACCATTCCCGCTACATCGAGCACAAGCGGGCCGTCGCCGAAAAGAACATGGGTCCGCTGATCAAGACGGCGATGACCCGCTGCATTCACTGCACCCGCTGCGTCCGCTTCTCCACCGAAGTGGCCGGCGTGCCCGAGCTGGGCATGATCAGCCGCGGTGAGCATGCGGAAATCACCACCTATCTTCAGGAAGCCCTGCCCAGCGAAATGTCGGGCAACGTGGTCGACCTGTGCCCGGTGGGGGCGCTGACCAGCGCGCCTTACGCCTTCGTCGCCCGCCCCTGGGAGCTGCGCAAGACCGAAAGCATCGATGTCCTGGATGCCGTTGGCAGCAACGTCCGCCTGGACGCCCGCTCCGGCCAGGTGATGCGCGTTTTGCCGCGTCTCAACGAGGCGGTGAACGAAGAATGGCTGGCCGACAAGTCCCGCCACGCGATTGACGGTCTGCGCCATCAGCGCCTGGACACGCCCTATGTGCGGGTCGACGGCAAGCTTCAGCCGGCCAGCTGGGAACAGGCCTTTACGGCCATCGCCCAGAAGCTGGCCGGACTGGATGGCAGCAAGATCGCCGCCATCGCCGGCGATCAGGCCGATGCCGAGGCCATGACCGCCCTGAAGGATCTGATGGGCGCTTTGGGGTCTGCCAACCTGGATTGCCGCCAGGACGGTGCGAAACTGGACGCGTCCGGTTCGCGGGCCGGCTGGCTGTTCAACACCACCATCGAAGGCATCGAGCAGGCGGACGCCCTGCTGCTGGTCGGATCCGACCCGCGCTGGGAAGCCCCGGTGCTCAACGCCCGGATCCGTAAGCGCTACCTGGCCGGCGGTTTCAAGATCGGCCGCATCGGCGCGGTGAAAGATCTGGCCTATCCGGTGGAAGAGCTGGGCTCCGACCCGTCCGTGCTGATGGATGTCGTCGAAGGCCGGAATGCCTTCGCCGAGGTGCTGAAGGCCGCCGAACGGCCGATGATCGTTGTCGGCATGGGCGCCCTGCGCCGTCCCGACGGTGCGGCCATCCTGGCTGCGGCCCGCAAGCTCGCCGAAGGGGTGGGCGCGGTGTCCGAAGACTGGAATGGCTTCAATGTACTCCACACCGCCGCCGCGCGGGTGGGCGCCCTGGATCTGGGTTTCGTGCCCGGCGCGGACGGCAAGGACCTGGACGGCATCCTGTCGGGGTGCCAGAGCGGTGCGGTCGAGGCGGTCTACCTGCTGGGCGCCGACGAACTGCCGATGGACCGCCTGGGCAAGGCCTTCGTCATCTACCAGGGGCACAACGGCGATGCCGGCGCGCACCGGGCCGATGTGATCCTGCCCGGCGCGGCCTATACGGAAAAGAGCGGCACCTTTGTGAATACGGAAGGCCGGGTGCAGCGGACCCGTCAGGCCGCCTTCCCCCCGGGGGAGGCGAAGGAGGATTGGAAGATCATCCGCGCCCTGTCGGCGGCCCTGGACAAGACCCTGCCGCTGAACACGCTGGACGAGGTGCGCGCCCGGATGGCCGAGATCAATCCGGTCTTCGCCGCCGTCGACACGGTCACCCCCGCCGCCTGGGGCGCCTTCGGCGCCGAAGGCCCGGTGGACACGGCGCCGTTCACCTATGCGGTGTCCAACTACTACATGACCTGCCCGGTCAGCCGTGCGTCGCGCACCATGGCCGAGTGCACCGAGGTCTTCATCAACGGCAACCAGACGCGGACGGGTACCGATGGCTGAATTTTGGGCGACCTATCTCTGGCCGGCACTGATCATCGTCCTTCAGGCCGTCGCCATCACCGTGCCGATGCTTGTGGCCGTGGCCTATCTGACCTTTGCCGAGCGCAAGGTGATCGGGGCCATGCAGATGCGCAAGGGGCCGAACGTGGTCGGGCCGTTCGGCCTGCTTCAGCCGATGGCCGATGGCGTGAAGCTGTTCCTGAAGGAAACGATCATCCCCACCGGAAGCAGCCGGGCTGTGTTCCTGCTGGCACCGATGCTGACCTTCATCCTGGCGCTGATCGCCTGGGCGGTGATTCCCTTCGCTGACGGATGGGTGATGGCCGACATCAACGTCGGCATCCTCTACCTGTTCGCCGTGTCCGGCCTCGGGGTCTACGGCATCATCATGGCCGGCTGGGCGTCCAACTCGAAGTACGCCTTTCTGGGCGGGCTGCGGTCCGCGGCACAGATGGTGTCCTATGAAGTGGCCATGGGCCTGATCATCGTCGCGGTGATCATGTCCGCCGGCTCCATGAACCTGTCGGACATCGTGCAGGCCCAGGCCGAAGGGGTGTGGTACTTCATTCCGCACTTCCCGATGTTCATCATGTTCCTGGTGTCGATCCTGGCGGAAACCAACCGCGCCCCGTTCGACCTTCCGGAAGCGGAAGCGGAACTGGTGGCCGGGTACAACGTCGAATATTCGGCCATGCCCTTCGCCCTGTTCTTCCTGGGTGAATACGCGAACATGATCCTGATGAGCGGCATGGCCGTGATCCTGTTCCTGGGGGGCTGGCTGCCGCCGATCGATATCGCGCCGTTCAACTGGATCCCGGGCATCATCTGGTTCTTCCTGAAGATCGCCGCCGTGCTGTTCATCTTCCTGTGGTCCCGTGCCACCTTCCCGCGCTACCGCTATGACCAGCTGATGCGCCTGGGGTGGAAGGTGTTCCTGCCCGCCTCCCTGCTGTGGGTGGTGATCACTGGTGGGGTGCTGGTCGGTTTCGACCTGCTGCCGAACTAAGTCGAGGAGGTCACGAAAGACATGTCTTCCCTTGCCAATCTCGTCCGCTCCTTCACGCTCTGGGAGCTGGTGCAGGGCATGGCGTTGACCTTCCGCTATATGCTGAAGCCGAAGGTGACGCTGAACTACCCCTATCAGAAGGGGTACCTGTCCCCGCGCTTCCGCGGAGAGCACGCCCTGCGCCGCTACCCCAACGGGGAAGAGCGCTGCATCGCCTGTAAGTTGTGCGAAGCCATCTGTCCGGCCCAGGCCATCACCATTGAGGCCGAGCCGCGTACGGACAATAGCCGTCGCACGACCCGCTACGACATCGACATGACGAAGTGCATCTACTGCGGTTTCTGCGAGGAAGCCTGCCCGGTGGACGCCATCGTCGAAGGCCCGAACTTCGAATTTGCCACGGAAACCCGCGAAGAGCTGCTCTACAACAAGGACAAGCTGCTCGCGAACGGGGATCGGTGGGAACAGGAACTGGCGATGCGGCTGCAGAAAGACGCACCGTACCGCTGACGCCGAGCGACCGTTTCGGCCGGCGCGCCCGCCTTCCCCGATCCGTCCGAGGGCAGGGGAGGGAGTTGCGGAGCGCGCCGGTGTCCTGAGGGGGGCAAGACTAACTTCTAGCGCCGCCGGGCGGTTCAGTCCGGGGGCTTCCGGGAAGCACGTTATGACCACGTTTGGTTCGACCACACTGACGCCACGCACTCCCGGCCTGGCCGGGATGGGGACGCCACGCACTCTCGGCATGGCCGGGAAGGGGGACGCATGATCGTACAGGCCCTGATTTTCTACATGTTCGCCGCCATCATGGTGATTTCCGCCCTGATGGTGGTGATCTCCAGGAACCCGGTGCACTCCGTGCTCTGGCTGATCCTGGCCTTCGTCAATTCGGCGGGCCTGTTCCTGCTCATGGGGGCGGAGTTCGTCGCCATGGTGGTGGTCGTGGTCTATGTGGGCGCGGTCGCCGTGCTCTTCCTCTTCGTGGTGATGATGCTCGACATCAATTACCTGAAGCTCCGGGAAGGGTTCCTGCACTACCTGCCCATCGGGGCGGCGCTGGCGGTGGTTCTCTTCGCCGAGATCGCGGTGCTGGCCGGCGGCTGGATCCTGGCGCCCGACGCCATGGCCAACCGGGCCGTTCCGACCCCCGATCCGTCGGCGGTGCCGAACACCCAGGCGCTCGGGGCGGTGCTCTACACCGATTACATCTACCTCTTCCAGGCCGCCGGTCTGGTGCTGCTGGTGGCCATGATCGGGTCGATCATGCTGACCCACCGCACCAACCCGCGCGTCCGCCGCCAGAACATCGCCGAGCAGGTCAACCGTCAGAAAGCGAAGACCCTGAAGCTCAATAAGGTCCACACCGGCAAGGGGATTTCGTAATGGAGATCACGCTCGCCCATTACCTGACCGTTGCGGCCATTCTGTTCACGCTGGGCGTTTTCGGCATCTTCGCGAACCGTAAGAACGTGGTCATCATCATGATGTCCATCGAGCTGATGCTTCTTGCGGTCAACATCAACATGGTCGCCTTCTCCGCGCACCTGCAGGACATGGTGGGGCAGCTGTTCTCCATGTTCATCCTCACCGTCGCTGCGGCCGAGGCGGGGATCGGGCTGGCCATCGTGGTCGTCTTCTTCCGCAATCGCGGGTCCATCGAAGTCGAAGACATCAACCAGATGAAGGGCTAGGGCCGGGACCATGATCTATACCGCCATTGTCTTCCTGCCACTTCTGGCGTCGATCATCGCCGGGTTCGGTCGCCATGCCCTTGGTGACCGTGGGGCGCAGCTGCTGACCTGCGGGGGTCTGGGGATCTCCGCGCTGCTCAGCTGGATCGTTTTCTTCGATACCGCGCTGGGCGGCAACACCACCACGGTGACCCTGTTCCACTGGGTGATCTCGGGCGATCTGGCCTTCGACTGGGCGCTGCGCATCGACACCCTGTCGGCGGTCATGCTGATCGTTGTCACCACGATCTCTTTCATGGTGCACGTCTATTCCATCGGATACATGCACCACGATCCGAGCGTGCCGCGCTTCATGGCCTATCTGTCGCTGTTCACCTTCATGATGCTGATGCTGGTGACGGCGGACAACCTGGTGCAGATGTTCTTCGGCTGGGAAGGGGTTGGTCTCGCCTCCTATCTGCTGATCGGCTTCTGGTATGAAAAGCCGAGCGCCAACGCCGCCGCGATCAAGGCTTTCGTGGTCAACCGCGTGGGCGACTTCGGGTTTTCGCTGGGGATCTTCGGTGTCTTCTTCCTGACCGGTTCGGTCGCCTTCGACCCGATCTTCGCCGCCGCGCCGCAGTTGGCGGATGCCACGGTGGTGTTCTTCGGCGTCGAATGGCATGCGATGACCATCATCTGCGTCCTGCTGTTCATCGGTGCCATGGGCAAATCCGCCCAGCTGGGCCTGCACACCTGGCTGCCGGACGCCATGGAAGGCCCGACGCCGGTGTCCGCGCTGATCCACGCCGCGACCATGGTGACCGCCGGGGTGTTCATGGTGGCCCGCATGAGCCCGCTGTTCGTCATGTCGGACACGGCCATGGCCATCGTCACCATCATCGGCGCCACGACGGCGTTCTTCGCCGCCACGGTCGGCTGCGTGCAGAACGACATCAAGCGGGTGATCGCCTATTCCACCTGCTCCCAGCTCGGCTACATGTTCTTTGCCCTGGGCGTCGGCGCCTTCGGCACCGGTATCTTCCACCTGATGACCCACGCCTTCTTCAAGGCCCTGCTGTTCCTGGGCGCCGGTTCGGTGATCCATGCCATGTCCGATGAACAGGACATGCGCCGCATGGGCGGGATCTGGAAGATGGTGCCGGTCACCTACGCGATGATGTGGATCGGCTCGATCGCCCTGATGGGGCTGCCGCCCTTCGCCGGCTTCTTCTCCAAGGACATGATCCTGGAAGTGGCCTACGCCGCCCACTCCGGGGTTGGAACCTACGCCTTCTGGCTGGGGATCGCGGCGGCCAGCCTGACCGCCTTCTACTCCACCCGCCTGATCATCATGACCTTCCACGGCACGCCGCGCGCGGACGAACATGTGATGGCGCATGTCCACGAAAGCCCGAAGGTGATGACGCTGCCGCTGTTCGTGCTGGCCGCCGGTGCCATCACGGCCGGCTGGCTGGGGGCGGACCACTTCATCGGGGAAGGCCGCTTCGAGTTCTGGGGCGCTTCGATCGCCCAGGGTCACGACGACGTCACCGAACATGCCCACCACGTGCCGCTGTGGGTGAAGCTGCTGCCGCTGGTGGTGACGGCGGGCGGGATCTTCACGGGCTGGCTGTTCTACAGCAAGAAGCCCCGCATTCCGAAGCTGCTGGCCGATCTCAATCCGGGCGTCTATCAGTTCCTGCTCAACAAGTGGTACTTCGACGAGCTGTTCGACAAGATCTTCGTCAAGCCCGCATTCAGCCTGGGACGCGGCTTCTGGAAGGGGGGTGACGGTGCGGTGATCGACGCGGTCGGTCCCGACGGGATCGCTGCTGCCAGCCGCTCCATCGCCGCGCGGTTCGGCAAGGTGCAGACCGGCTTCGTCTATCACTACGCGTTCGCGATGATCATCGGTGTGGCGGGTATCGTCACCTGGTACATCGTCACCGCCCACTAAGAGAGGCTGAGATGAACAACATTCCTTGGCTGTCGGTCATCACCTTTCTGCCTTTGGTGGGTGCCGGTTTCATCTTCATCGTGCGGGGAGACGACGCGCTTGTCGCCCGCAACTCCCGCAACGTCGCCCTGTGGACGACGGGGTTCAACTTCGGCCTCTCGGTCATCGTTCTCTGGTTCGGTTTCGACACCGCCAACGCCGGGTTCCAGTTCGTGGAACAGGTGGAATGGCTGAAGGGCTACGCGATCAACTACCACATGGGCGTGGACGGCATTTCGGTGCTCTTCGTCCTGCTGTCTACCCTGCTGACGCCGCTGTGTATCCTCGCGAGCTGGAATGCGATCCAGAAGCGGGTCAAGGAATACATGATGGCCTTCCTCATCCTTGAAACGATGATGGTCGGCATGTTCTGCGCCCTTGACTACGTGCTGTTCTACATCTTCTTCGAAGGTGTGCTGATCCCGATGTTCCTGATCATCGGGGTTTGGGGCGGTGCGCGCCGGGTCTATGCGGCCTTCAAGTTCTTCCTGTACACCCTGGCGGGCTCGGTGCTGATGCTGATCGCCCTGCTGGCGATGTACCTGGAGGCGGGCACAACCGACATTCCGACCCTGCTGAGCTACGATTTCCCGATCGCCATGCAGACGTGGCTGTGGCTGGCCCTGTTTGCCAGCTTCGCGGTGAAGGTGCCGATGTGGCCGGTCCATACCTGGCTGCCCGACGCCCACGTGGAAGCCCCGACCGCCGGCTCGGTCATTCTGGCCGGCGTGCTGCTGAAGATGGGGGCTTACGGCTTCCTGCGCTTCTCCGTGCCCATGCTGCCCGTTGCCTCCGCCGACTTCGCGCCGATGATCTATGTCCTGTCGATCGTCGCGGTGATCTACACCTCACTTGTGGCGCTGGTGCAGGAGGACATGAAGAAGCTGATCGCCTACAGCTCCATCGCCCACATGGCCTTCGTGACCGCCGGCATCTTCGCGATGACCCAGCAGTCCGTGGAAGGCGCCATCTATCAGATGCTGTCCCACGGGGTGGTCTCCGGTGCGCTGTTCCTGTGCGTCGGTGTGGTCTATGACCGGCTGCATACCCGCGAGATCGGCCGCTACGGCGGTCTGGCCAGCAACATGCCCCGCTATGCGGTGGTGTTCATGCTGTTCATGATGGCCTCTGTCGGTCTGCCGGGCACGGCCGGGTTCGTCGGCGAATTCATGATCATGCTGGGTGTGTTCCAGGTGAACACCTGGGTGGCCCTGTTCATCGCCACGGGCGTTATCCTGGGGGCCGCCTACATGCTGTTCCTGTACCGCAGGGTGATCTTCGGCAAGCTGGAAAAGGAAGACCTGAAGGGTATGCTCGACCTCAGCCCCCGGGAGATCGCGGTGTTTGCGCCGCTGGTGATCCTGACCCTGTGGATGGGCGTGTACCCCGGTGTGTTCCTGGACTTCATGCATGCCTCTGTCGCGTCGCTGATCGACAACTACCAGACTGCACTTGCCGCCGCGGGCCACCTGCCCGAGGCCGCCGTTTCCGTGGCCCAGCGCTGACGGACCGGGAAAGGGACTGTTCGTTATGGCTGATACAATCCTCTTCGCGCCCGCCGTGCCGGAGATCTTTCTGGCGGTCGTCGCCCTTGCCCTGCTGATGCTGGGGGTCTTCCGGAAGGGAGACACCACCGGTCTGGTGGGCTGGCTGGCGATCGTTGCCATGGTCATCGCCGGAATCCTGGTCATCCTGGGTCCCGGCGGGGCCGAGGGTGGCACGGGTCTGGGGGGCCTGTTCATCGACGACGGGTTTGCCCGCTTCGCCAAGGTTCTGGTGCTGCTGGGAACCATCCTGACCCTGATTCTGGGCCTGTCCTGGATGCGCAAGGAAGGTGAGGGGCGCTTCGAGTTCCCGATCCTGATCCTGTTCGCCACCATCGGCATGATGATGATGATCTCGGCGAACAACCTGCTGGCGCTGTACATGGGCCTGGAACTGCAGAGCTTGGCGCTGTACGTGGTCGCCGCCTATCGTCGCGACGATGCGCGCTCCACCGAAGCCGGCCTGAAGTACTTCGTCCTGGGCTCCCTGGCCTCGGGCCTGCTGCTCTATGGCATGTCCATGGTCTACGGCTTCGCCGGCACGATCGCCTTTGACGGCCTGGCCACGGCCGTGGTCAGCGGCCAGGCGTCCACCGGCACGCTGGTGGGCATCATCTTCGTGGTCGCCGGTCTGGCCTTCAAGGTCTCCGCCGTGCCCTTCCACATGTGGACCCCCGACGTCTATGAAGGCGCGCCGACCCCGGTGACCGCCTTCTTCGCCATCGCTCCGAAGATCGCCGCCCTGGCCCTGTTCGCCCGCGTCATGCTCGACCCGTTCGGTGCGGTGATGCATCAGTGGCAGCAGGTGATCATCCTGATCAGCGCGCTGTCGATGATCCTGGGGGCCTTCGCCGCCATCGGCCAGACCAACATCAAGCGCCTGATGGCCTACAGCTCCATCGGCCACGTGGGGTATGCCCTGGTCGGTCTGGCGGCGGGCAGCCAGGAAGGTGTCCGCGGGGTGCTGGTCTATCTGGCCATCTACCTGTTCATGAACCTGGGCACCTTCACGATCATTCTGGCCATGCGTCAGAAGGGACGCCCGGTGGAAGGCATTTCCGATCTGGCGGGTCTGTCCAAGACCAACCCGCTGATGGCCGTCTCCATGGCGATCTTCATGTTCTCCATGGCCGGTGTGCCGCCGATGGCCGGTTTCTTCGGCAAGTTCTATGTCTTCATGTCGGCGGTGAACGCAGGCCTGTACACCCTGGCGGTGATCGGTGTGCTGTCCAGCGTCGTGGGGGCCTTCTACTACCTGCGCATCATCAAGATCATGTACTTCGACGAGGTCCAGGAACCGCTGGACCGCCTGTCCGGCGCGACCATGAAAGGCGTGCTGCTGGTGTCCACCCTGGTGACCCTGCTGTTCTTCCTGGCGCCAGGCCTGATCATCGATCCGGCCGACCATGCGGCGTCCACCCTGATCCCGGCTGCCGAGGCGCACGCGTCCAGCGCCACGCCGGTCGGGCACTAAGGGGGAGGGGGCGCGATGGACACATCGGCCATCCGCCTCCCGCCGGGCTGGGTGCTTGATGCCCGGCCCGCCGTGGGCAGTACCAATGATGAAGCCCGCGCGCTGATCTCTGCCGGGTCTGCCCGGGACGGCACCATTGTGTGGGCCGGCGAACAGCAGACGGGACGGGGGCGGCGCGGGCGGGCTTGGGAAAGCCCGCCCGGTAATTTGTACCACAGCTACATCCTGCGGGCCTTGCGGCCCTTCGGCCAGTCGGCCCAGCTGTCCTTCGTCGCTGCCATCGCCCTGGCAGAGGGGATCGAGGTGCTGTGCCCCCTGGCGGATCCGCGCTGCAAGTGGCCGAACGACATTCTCTGCCATGGCGGCAAGGTTTCGGGCATGCTGCTGGAGACTGTCGAGGATCCGTCGGGTGGCCCGGCTTGGCTGATCCTGGGCATCGGCGTCAATGTGGCTACCGCCCCGGTGATTGGCGCGCTGTATCCGGCCGTTGCTCTGGCGGATATGGACTGCGCCCAGCCCGTGGCCTCCCTGCTGGAAGCCATCGCCGCGCGCATGGCCCACTGGGTCGCCGTTTGGCGCCGGGAAGGGTTCGCTCCCGTGCGCGAAGCCTGGTTGCATCGGGCGCTGGGCATCGGCCATCCCATCGAGGTGCGTCTGGCCGACGGCACCCTGTCTGGAGTCTTCAGGGGGTTGGACGACCAGGGTGGCCTGATCCTTGAGCAGCAGGACGGCATCAGCCGCACGATATTGGCCGGCGATGTGTTCCTGCCCGGATTGGCGCAGGGGGCCGCCGCTGCGCCCGAAACGACGGCGTCTTTCCCCAAAACGCGTGTGGATTCCTGACCCATGTTGCTCGCTATCGATTCCGGCAACACCAATACTGTGTTCGCGATTTTCGACGGGGACAGATTGCGCGGTGAATGGCGGGCGGCGACCAATGCCAACCGCACCGCCGATGAAATGGCGGTCTGGCTGCTGCAGTTGATGGGGCTGAATGGCCTGGGGCCGAAGGATGTGGACGCCTGCATCGTGGCGTCCGTGGTGCCGGCCACGGTGTTCAATCTGCGTCTGTTATCGCATCGCTATTTCAATGTGGCCCCGATGGTGGTCGGCGAACCGGATGTTAATCTGGGCGTGCAAGTCCTGTTGGATCATCCGGACGAAGTGGGGGCGGACCGTCTGGTCAACGCAGTGGCGGCCCATCGCACCTATGGCGGGCCACTGATCATCATCGACTTCGGCACCGCCACCACCTTCGACGTGGTGGATGGAGAGGGCAACTACTGCGGCGGCGCCATTGCCCCAGGGGTCAATCTCTCTCTTGAAGCCCTGCACATGGCCTCTGCACAACTTCCGCGCGTGGCGGTCGGTCGTCCGAAGAGCGTGATCGGCAAGGCGACCGTCCCTGCGATGAAATCCGGCATTTACTTGGGCTATGTCGGCTTGATTGAAGGGCTTGTAAAGCGCATATCCGAGGAGTTCGGCTCGACGATGACGGTGGTGGCCACGGGGGGACTGGCGCCGCTCTTCGCAGAAGCGACCGATGTTATCGAGCACATCGACGCCGACCTGACGCTCAGGGGACTTCTGATTATTCACCGGCTGAACGCCTGATTCATCCCCCTGGGAACGCATGTCGCGGTCGAACATATCCCCAGGTCTTTGGAAAACCTCCTCTTTTTTTAAAGGATAGTTGTTGCTGATGGCTCAAAGCGCGTCCGATCACCCCAATCCGCCGCGGTTCGAAAAGGACGCGTTGTATTTCGTACCGCTGGGAGGCACCGGCGAGATCGGAATGAACCTCAACCTCTACGCCTATGGTGGCAAGTGGTTGATGGTCGATCTGGGCATCACCTTCGGCAACGACAGCACCCCGGGTGTGGACGTGATCATGGCCGATCCGTCCTTCATCGAGGAGCGCAAACACGATCTGGTCGGGATCGTCATCACCCATGGCCATGAAGACCATGTGGGGGCGGTCAGCTATCTGTGGCCCTGGCTGGAGGCGCCGGTCTATGCCACGCCCTTCACCGCCGAGTTTCTGCGCCACAAGCTGCGGGAAGAGGATCTGATCGGCGACGTGCCGCTGCACGAGGTGCCTTTGGGCAGCCGCTTTTCCATCGGGCCGTTCGATATCGAGATGGTGGGCACCACCCATTCCATCCCAGAACCCAACCATGTGGTGATCCGCACCCCGGCCGGGATGGTCCTGCACACGGCGGACTGGAAGCTGGATCCGGAGCCGCTGGTGGGGCCGCCGGCCGACGAGGCGCGGCTGCGTGCGTTGGGAGACGAGGGCGTGACGGCCCTGGTCAGCGATTCCACCAATATCTTCACCAAGGGCCATTCCGGTTCGGAAGGGGATGTGCGGCGGTCGTTGACCGAGCTGTTCGCCCAGTTCACCGGGCGCATTGCCGTGGCTTGCTTCGCATCGAACGTGGCGCGGATGGAAAGCATTGCCGTGGCTGCCCATGCCAATGGCCGGGAAGTGGCCCTGGTCGGCCGTTCGCTGTACCGCATGTACGATACGGCCAAGGCTTGCGGCTATCTGCAAGACTGCCCGCGCTTCCTGACCGACGAGGAGGGATCCTTCCTGCCCGCCGACAAGGTGGTCTATCTGTGCACCGGCAGCCAGGGGGAGCCGCGCGCGGCGCTGCGCCGCATCGCCTTTGATTCCCATCCCCATGTGACGCTGGGGCAGGGGGATGTGGTGATCTTTTCGTCCCGCGTTATCCCGGGGAACGAACGAGCGATCTTCGCTGTGCAGAACCAGTTGGTGACCCTGGGGGTCCGGCTGGTCACCTCGAAGGACGCCTTCGTCCACGTGTCCGGCCACCCCGGCGCGGAGGAGGTCAAGGCGCTATATGCGATGACCCGGCCGCAGGTGGTGGTGCCGGTGCATGGCGAAGCGGTGCATCTGGCCGAGCAGGCTGCCGAGGCCCACGCGTCGGGGGTGACGATGGCCCCGACCATCACCAATGGGGCGGTGCTGCGCCTGGCCCCCGGCCCGGCGGAAGTGGTGGGCATGGTGCCGACGGGCCGTCTGGCGCTGGATGGCGACCGGCTGATTCCGCTGGACAGCGAACTGGTGCGCGAACGCCGCCGCATGGGCTTCAACGGGGCTGTGGTGGTTTCGCTGGTCTTGGACCACAGGGGAAAGTTGCTGGCGCCACCGCAACTGACCGCCCGCGGCCTGCTCGATCCCGAAGACGATGCGGAAGATCTGGCCGATCTGTCCGATGCCGTGTCGCGGGGTGTGGCCAAGCTGACGCCCGGGCAGCGGCGCGACGACGGCGCGACGGCAGAGGCGGCCCGTCTGGTGGTCCGTCGGCAGTTCAAGCAGACCCAGGGCCGCCGTCCGGTGACCGACATTCATATCATCCGGGTGTGACGCTTCCGGGTGTGACTGGCGGACGGGGCACGGTATAGTGCGTGCACCCAAGACCCATGCCAATCATCATTCATCAAGACCAGGAGTATCCGTGTCATGATCGGCCGCTTGAACCATGTCGCCATCGCCGTTCCCGATCTGGAAGCCGCTGCGGCCACCTATGGCGGCGTGCTGGGCGCAAAGGTCTCCGACCCCGTGCCGCAGCCCGACCACGGCGTGACGGTGATCTTCGTCGAACTGCCGAACACCAAGATCGAACTGCTCCACCCGCTGGGCGAAGGCTCGCCGATCCAGGGTTTCCTGGACAAGAATCCGACCGGCGGCATTCATCACGTCTGCTACGAGGTGGACGATATCCTGGTCGCCCGCGACCGCATGGTCGCCGAAGGCAAGCGCGTGCTGGGCAACGGGGAACCGAAGATCGGCGCCCACAACAAGCCGGTTCTGTTCCTGCATCCGAAGGACTTTAACGGCACCCTCGTGGAGCTGGAGCAGGCCTGATTTTTCGGGGCCGTCCCCGTTTTGCAGTCGGGTCCGGAGATTCTCTCCGGACCCGATTTTGTTTTGTCCGCCGGCTTGAATGTTTCAGCAGTGGTGCGAATACATCGGCCGACCGGCACAGGCCGTGGTGATGCGCAGGATCGTCCCGGTGTCCGATTCCGTGATGTAGAGAACTTTGTTCTCCGGGCCACCGAAGGCGATGTTGGTGGTGGTCAGGCCGCCGGTCGGGCTTTTCACCCGCCACAGCGGTTCGCCCATCCGCGAGAAGCCCCAGACGCAGCCATTGCCGGCATGGGCCACCCACACGCCACCGCTTTCATCCAGGGCCATACCATCCGGACCGGACAGGCCGCCGGAGATCTGAAGAAAGACCCCGACCTTGGAAACCGTGCCGTCGGCCATCAGGGGCAAGCGCCAGACACTGTTGCCCCGGGTCATCGCCACATACAGCACGTCTTCGTGTTCGTTCAGCACCAGGCCGTTGGGGCTTTGGCCGGTGTCGATCAGCAGGTCCAGACGCTCCGTCGCCGGGTCATAGCGATAGACCCGCCCGTTGGGCATGTGCATCCCGCTTTGCCCCTGATCGGTGAAATACAGCCGGCCGTGGCTGTCGAAGATCAGATCGTTGCAGCCCCTGAAGTGTTCGGAATGGCGGTGGGACACCACCGTTTCCAGCTGCCCGCTCACGGGATCCAGCTTCAGGATCCCCTGTTTGTAGTCGGCGATCCAGACGCTGCCATCCTTGTGAATCTTCAGGCCATTTGGCCAACCGTCATACTGGGCCATCAGGGTCCAGGCACCATCCGGCGCGATGCGGAAGATGCGGCCGTAGGGAATGTCGGTGACCCACAGATTGCCTTGGCGGTCGAAACTCGGCCCTTCCAGGAAGCAGTCCACCTTCTTGCCCGGCTTGTTCGCCGCCGCCCAGGCCGGCGACGTGTCACGGACCCGGAACTCATCCGGGACGGTCGTCCAGGCGTCGGCTTGGAGAAGGGTGGGCGGGGGATAAAGTGACATGGACCGTTCCTTCGATTGGACCCGATTTTACGATGCCGTCTCGGTGGCAAGACCGATGGCGCGAGGACCGCGACCTGCCGATCCATGGATCGACCAGTTGGCAGCTTGTGAGTCCGGCCAGATTGACATTGAGCCCAGCATGTAGCATACAGTTCCGGTATGCACAACATCGTTCTGGTGAACGGAACGATCCTGATGGGAGGATATCTCGTGAAACGTTCATTGCAAACGCTTGCCTTGTCCGCAGCCCTGTCTTTGGCCACGACGACGGCGATGGCGCAGGACATTGTTTTCAGCGGTGTTTCGCCGACGTCGGACGATTATCAGCTGGGCGTGGTGTGGTCCGGCATCGCCCGGGACGCCGGGGTATCCATGACCGTCGTTGAAAACGGCACGGTTGCGGGCATGCGGAAGACGTCCCTTGGCGAAGTGGATATCGTCGGTGTGGGCGCGCCGCATTATCTGGACGCGCTGGCCGGCACCGGGGCCTACAAGGAAGACCCGGAAGACCTGCGCGAAGGCTATGCGGGCATGAAAGCGATCCTGGCCATGCCTGTGGGCATGGCGCAGTACGTGGCCAAGGCCGATGGAGATATCCGCAAGTTTACCGACTTCGCCGGTCACACGGTCGGGATCGGCCGTCCGGGCGGCAATGCCGGCAAGGTGACGACCGTTCTGTTCGGCGTGCATGGCATCGAGGGCGAGGTCGACGCGCAATCCATCGAATACGGACCGGCCCTGGAACAGATGGCCGCCGGCACGATGGATGCCACGCTTGTCTGGGGATCAATCCCCACCGCTGTGATCGACAATGCGTCCCGTCAGCAGACGCTGCGCTTCATCTCGCCGGATCCTTCCACGCTGACGGATTTCCAGGAGACGATCTCCAACGGCCAGTATTACGTCTACAAGAAAGTTCCCGCCGCCGCGATCGAGAAAGCCTATGAAGGGCGCGTCGTGGCCGAAGATGCCTATTTCTGGACCTTCCCCTGGCAGATCATGGTCCGGGACGGTGTGGATGAAGAGACCGTCTATGCCCTGACCAAGGCGCTGTGGGAGAACATCGAAAAGGTGAACGGCACGTCCGCCGCCCTGTCGCTGGTTACCCTGGACGATGCCTTGCAGTCCCTGTCCGCTGATCTGCACCCGGGTGCCGCCCGCTACTACAAGGAAATTGGCCGCCTGTAGTCCGCGTTCAATACGCCGCGTTTCCGGCGGGGTGCACAGGGGCACCCCGCCGCTTCGGACCGGAACCGGGGTGGCGCTGCCCGCCTGCGGGACCGGCCGGAAAAAAATGCATCCGAAAGGAGGAGCGGGCACCATGGCTGTCCTCGCGCGGACGATCCTGGGGGATCTGCTACCGGACGCGGTCGACGACCGTCCGGCTTTTGCCGCTTTCCAGGCACTGGGACTGGTCGCTTCGGCGCTGATTCCGGTGTTCATCATCTATACCGAACTTGCCGGGCGCTTCCCGTCTCCGGTGCAGTACGGCACCGTGCTCTGGCTTGGGCTTATCGCCGTCTTCTGCCTGCGCCCGATGCTGAAGGACAGCGATGGCCGGCGGCTTCGGGTCGATCTGCTTATCAACATCGTCCTGATCGCCGGGGCGACCTTCGCCTATGCCTATTACACCGATCAATATGATGCGATTGCCTCCAGCCGGGAGGGCCTGCCGAACCGCTGGGACCTGTGGTGCTATGGTGTCGGGTCGCTGGTGGTGCTGGCGGGGGCGCATCGGGTCGAAGGGTGGCTGCTGACCTCGGTGGTGCTGGCGGCCGTCATCTACCTGTTCTTCGGACATTTCATGCCCGGCATTCTGGAGCACCGGCCGTTCTCGGTGAGGCGCGTTCTAGAAATATTTTATGGATACCGGGGCATTTTCGGCGTCGCCCTGGGGTCGGTGGTGGATGTGGTTCTGGTCTTCGTTGTCTTGGGCGTTGCCCTGCGGATGACCGGTGCCGGCCAGTTCTTCAATGACATCGCCATGATGCTGACGCGCAAGCGTCGCTCCGGGCCGGCACAATGCGCGATCGTTGCCTCGGCCCTGTTCGGGTCGATCAACGGGTCGGCCCCGGCCAACGTGGCGTCGACGGGGGTGCTGACCATTCCGATGATGCGCCGTGCCGGCTATTCGGGCCGGTTCGCGGGCGGGGTGGAGGCAACCGCGTCCTGCGTCGGCCAGATCATGCCGCCGGTGATGGGGGTCGGTGCCTTCATCATGTCGGACGTCACCGGGATTCCGTACATCACCATCATGCTGGCCGCGATCGTGCCGGCGCTGCTGTATCTGTTTTCGCTGTCCGTGTCCGTGGGCCTGGAAGCCGCCCGTCTGGATATGGACCTGATGGAAGAAGGCGAGGCACCCACCTGGGACAGCGCCATGCGCAGCCGCGCGGCGGTGCTGGTGCTGGGGTTCGGGACGCTGCTGGCCCTGCTGTTTTCCGGGTACCCGGCCACCTATGCGGGCCTGGTATCCAGCGGGGTGATCCTGGCCGTGGCGATGATCCTGCCGGCCACCCGGCTGGGGCTGCGGGACTGGCCGGCGTTTCTGGTGGATTCCGGGCGGGACGGCCTGTCGGTCATGGTGTCCTGTGCCGCCATCGGTGTGGTGATCGCCGCCCTGACCTCCACGGGATTGGGCATCAAGCTGAACCAGGAAATCACCGCCCTGGGGGACCAGAACCTTATGGCGGCGCTGATCCTGGCGGCTTTGTGCTCCATCGTCCTGGGCATGGGGCTGCCGACGGCGGCGTCCTATCTGATGGTGATCTTCGTGGCCGGGCCGGCGATCATGGAGCTTGGGGTGTCCAAGCTGGGGGCGCACATGTTCGTGTTCTACTACGCGGTGCTGTCGGCGATCACGCCGCCGGTGGCGCTGGCGGTGTTCGCGGCGGCGGCCATCGCCAAGGAGAACCCGCTGGTGCTTGCCCTGACCGCGCTGCGCCTCGCGGCCGTCGGCTTCATCCTGCCCATCGCCTGGATCTACCATCCGGAGATCCTGATCGGCACCCGGGATACCGGCGTGCTGGATGCGCTGGCCTATCTGCCGTTCCTGATGGCAGCCATCGTCGCCTTTTCCGCCGCCCAGACCGGGCATCTGTTCCATCCCCTGGGCTTGCCCCTGCGCCTGGTGCTGGGGGGCGCAGCGGCGGTGATCCTGCTGCCGGGGTTTGCCTCCAACCTCGCCGGAACGGCGGTGATCCTGGGTGTGGCGCTGTTCGACTTCCGCCGCTCCCGGCCAGCCCGGGCCGCATGACGCACGTGGAGGCGGCGGCGGCCTATGGTCCGCGCCGCCCCTTCGGCGCGTTGTCTCGCTCCAGACCCGGTTGAATATCTGCCCCCGACCGATAGAGATCGGGCGAGGCCTCCGACGGCTTGTTCAGGCACAGGAAGAGGCGGGTCTTCCCGCTGGCCGTCATGGGGGGCGAGCGATGAACGACCCCGCCGTCCGCGGAAAGGGCGCCCTTGAACAGGGCCACATGGCCGGCCGGCAGCGTTTGGAGGGCGCCGGCATAGGCTTTCTGGTCGCGCAGGGCGGCGTCGCTGTCGTCTGGCCCGACCCATTGCGTGCCCGGCCCCCGGTAGGTGGTCACCAGGCGGTAGGGAACGAAATCCCGGTGGAACCGCCAGCAGGCGTCGTGGGAGATCGCTTCCAGCCGCAGGTCGACCTGCGGCGACCGGCTCACGCGCGCGAAGGCGGCCACCAGGATCTCGATATCGGCCAGCAACCATCCGCATTCCGCCGCCTGGGGCGTTTCCGCCCGGTCGGCCATGGCCTGCAAGGCAGATCCGGTGAGGTCGGGCGTCACCCGAACGCGGCCCGTCGGCAGGGCAGCCACCGGCAAGGCCTCCAGCCATGTCAGGATGAAAGACGGCAGGGTGCGTCGCCAGAGCACCAGCGATGTCCCGGACGTGTGGATATGATCGAGGGCCTGGGGGTCCTCGGTGGCGAGGACCGGTGCGCTCCGGCTCAGAACATCAGGCACGGGGGACTTCTCCGTAACAGAACTAGGAATGTTATGTTATAACATAGCAAAGTACCCTTCTAGCAGATTTTTCTTGCCAGTTAACCGAATATCATTAAATTAATGATATTCGGTTAACTGGCAGGTGCACCATGGCCCGACCCCGGAAGAGCGACGCTCTCGACATTCCCCGCCTGGCGGTGGAGACCTCAATCTCGCTGCTGGAGCAGGGCGGGCCGGAGGCCTTGACCCTGGCCCGGGTCGCCGCCGCAGTGGGGTGCAAGGCGCCGGCGCTCTACACCCATTTCCGCAACAAGGACGCCCTGCTGCGCGCGGTCCATGACGAGGGCTTTCGCCGCCTCTACGCCTTGAAGCTGACGGTGGGAGAGCAGGCGCAAGGGGATGCGGTGCGCCGCCTGCGGGACGGGGGATTGGCCTATCTGCGGTTCGCCCGCGAAAACCCCGCGCTCTATCGCCTGATGTTCGACCCGCCGCCGCTGCCGGCGCTGGCCGGCGATCCCTTCACCGGGGATATCGGGGCCAGGGCCCTGGGGTTTCTGCGGGCCGGGGTGGCCGGCGCCCAGCGGGAGGGCTGGTTTGGGGGCCAGGATGCGGACCGGGTGGCGTTCCTGCTGTGGTCAACGGTGCATGGCGCGGCCACCCTGGTGGCGCAGAACCGGGCACCGACGCGCGACTCCGACGGGGATCGCCTGTTGACCGAGACCGTGGATCTGATCCTGGCCCTGGGCGCGCCGCGCCCCCTTGGCCGCTGACCCCAGAAGGAGCCGGGGATATGACCAAGACCAAGCGTCTGAGTCTGTGGGGTGTCGGGGGTGCGATCCTGGCGGTGGCCGGTCTGGCGGCCGTGGTGGGGATCGGGGCGTGGCGCACGGAAGCCGGGCTTGAAGACCACCGGGACCGGGTGGCGGACCTGGGGCACGCCCTGCCGCCGCCCCGGTGGGATACCGCTGCCGTTGCGCACCTGCCGGATCCGGTGCAGGCCTATCTGCGCTTTGCGTTGCCTGTCGCCGCCGCTGATCCCTCCACCCCGCCGCCGGCGGTTCTGCGCTATCGCATGAAGGGGGACTTCCGGCGACCGCTCCAGACGGCGTTCGCTCCGGCCACCGCCGAACAGGTGATCGCCACCGGCACGCCGGCGCTGATGTTTTCCGCCAGGACCCCTGTGGGGCCGGGTCTGTGGGTGCGTTTCTGGGATGCCTTTGCCGAAGGGCAGATGCACATGGAAGCCCGCGTGCTGTCCCTGATCACCATGATGGAGCAGCCGGGGTCGGAGGCCCTGAAACGGTCATCCATCCGCCGCTGGCTGCTGGAAAGCCCGATGGACCCCATGGCCCTGCTGCCGGGAGGACCCGTGCGCTGGGAAGCGATCGATGCGGACCACGCCCGGGCGGTGGTGTCGGCCGGCGGGCTGGAGGCGAGCCTTGTGGCCACCTTCGCCCCCGACGGCGCCCTGATCCGCTTCGAGGCAGAGGAGGACGGGGATCTGGACACCCCCTACCACGGCTCGGGTGAGTGGGCGGAGCGGGGGGATTACCGCCTGGTGGACGGGGTGCGTGTGCCCTTCGCCTTCACCATCGCCCGCGCCGCTGACGGAGAAGTCTACCCCTTCTGGCAGGGCCGGGTGACGGAAGTGGCGTTCGAATAGGGAACAAGCCGCGTTCCGCTTATCCGGTAGTGCCCGGAAGGGTGTAGCGGGACTGGACAAGACCGGAGGGGAAGGCCCGGGTGTCCAGGTGGCGGAGGGGCCGGGGTCCCTCGCCGCCGGAGAACAGGGGGATGCCGCCGCCTAGGATCATGGGGACGCGGGTGATCACCATCTCCTGGATCAACCCGGCTTTCAGGAAGGCGCTGATCACGGCGCCCCCGTCCACGTAGGCCCGGCGCCAGCCCAGGGCACCGACGTCGTCCAGGACCTCGGCCGGGGCACGGGCCGACAGAATGATCTTGTCGCCAAGGCTGGCGGGAAGGTCTGCGGCGGACAGGCTTCGGCTGAGAACCACCACCGGCTTTTGGTAGGGCCAGTCGCCGAACCCCAGGACGGTTTCAAAGGTCCGGCGGCCCATGATCAGGCCGTCAACCGAGGCCATGAAAGCCTCGTAACCGGTGTCCTCTCCGGCGCCGGCGTAGGCGTCGAGCCAGTGCAGATCGTCGCCCGGACCGGCGATATAGCCATCCAGACTGGTGGCGATGAAGACGTGGCCGGTGGTGCGGTGTGTGCTCATCGCAAGACAGTAGGGGGCGGTGTGGACGGGGTCAATGCGGCCGTCCGTCTTATGGGGTCTACCCGCCGGGTGGCGATCCATGCCATCCGGCGGACAGGCGCCGCTCCGGGGCTTCGACTTCCGCTTCGCGTTCCCTTCGGCCCCCGCTTTTTTCGCTCGATACTCTATCGCCCCATCAAGGCCGGGAGGAAGGTCGTGAGGCCCGGGAAGGCGAGACAGATCAGCAGCCCGACGAATTGCAGCAGGAAGAAGGGGATGATGCCGCGATAGACGGCCCCCATGCTGATCGAAGCGGGCAGGGTGCTCTTGATATAGAACAGTGTGTAGCCGAAGGGGGGGCTGATATAGCCCATCTGGATGGTCAGGGCGTAGATCACGCCGAACCAGATCTCGTCGAAGCCCAGATGGCGCACCACCGGCAGGAACACCGGCACGGTCAGCAGGATGATGCCGATTTCATCCAGCACCGTCCCCAGGAACACCAGGATCAGGATCATCACCGCCAGCACCATGGTGGGGCTGAGCGACAGGGATTCGATGGTGGACAGCAGGGCGTCCGCCCCGCCCAGGCTGGTGAAGATCGACACGTAGGCCTTGGCGCCGATGGTGATCCACAGGATCATCGCCGTTGCCTTCAGGGTGGTGCCGGCACTGTCCCGCAGCAGGGTGAAGGACAGATGGCGGCGCAGGGCGGCGGCCAGACCGGCACCGAACACGCCCACGGCGGCCGCCTCGGTCGGCGTGGCGATACCGAAGAAGATCGACCCCAGCACCATGACGATGATCAGCGACGGCAGGATCAGGGTCTTCAGGGATGCGAGCTTCTGGCGCAGGGGAACGTCGCCCATGCCTTCGGGGCGGGGGGCGTGATCGGGGCGCAGCCAGGACACGCCGAGCACATAGAGGATATACAGGCCGGCCAGCAGGGCACCCGGGACAATGCCGGCGATAAGCATTTTCCCGATGGAGACCTGGGCGGTCACGGAGTAGACGATGGTCAGGATCGACGGCGGGATCAGGATCCCCAGGGTGCCGGACGCGCAGATGGTCCCCGTGGCGAGCTGGGCGTTGTAGCCCCGGCGCAGCATCTCCGGCAGGGCCAGAATGCCCATGGCGGTGACGGCGGCACCGACCACGCCGGTCATGGCGGCCATCACCACGCAGATCACTACCGTGCCGATGGCCAGCCCGCCGCGCAGGCGGCCGAACCACAGTTCCATGGCGCGGTAAAGGTCCTCGATCACGCCGGAGCGCTGCAGGATCACGGCCATGAAGATGTACAGCGGGATCGCCATCAGCGCTTCGGAGCGCATGGTGTCGAAAATCTGCAGGATCAACACGATCAACGCGTTGGGATCCCACAGCAGAACGGTGAACAGAACGGACAGGCCGCCCAGGACGAAGGCGACGGGAAGGCCGGTCAACAGAAACAGCGTCAACCCGCCGAACATCAGGATCAGGATCGCGGTGGAGCTCACAGAACCTCCTCCGCGTCATGGGCGGAACCGGCGCCGGTCCCCGCTCCGGCCTGCTCGCCGCACAGCACCCGCAGCCACTCGGCCACGGCCTGAAGGCCCAGCAGCACCAGGGCGGCGGGAATGACGAACTTCACCGGCCACACCGGCGGGTTCCAGGAAGAGAACGAGGTCTCCCCCATCTCCCACGAGGACAGGGCGAAGGGCCAGGCGTAATACAGCAGAATGCCGGCAAAGACCGCGACCATGGGATAATTGATCAGGTCGAACAGCCGGTTGGCCCAGGGCGGTACGGCACGGCGTGCCAGATCCAGGTTCACATGCCCGCCGGTATGCAGCAGATAGGGGCCGCCCAGCAGGAAGAACGGGCCGAACAGCAGGGTGGCCAGCTCCAGCGCCCAATCGGCGGGATGATTGAACAGGTAACGGGCGGTGACCGCGAACAGCATCAGCGGCACCATGAGCAGCAAGAGCAGGCTCGCGCCCTTGAACAGCAGGTGGTTCAGGCGCGTGATTGCGCCAACGAACCCGGCGACGGGTGGGGGCATGGAACGGTCCTTCGGCGATCCGGCCCGGGTACACGGGACCCGGGGTAGCGTCAAACGGGCGCACGGCAGAAGGAAGGGGGCGGAAAGGAGAAAGGAGAGGGCCTTCCTTCCGCCGTGCGGTCTCGATTGGCGTCAGCCCGACCGTTACCCGAGGAGGCCAAGCTCCGTCATCAGGGCGGTCTGGGAGTCCAGCACCTTGACGGCCAGATCATTGCCCTTGGTGGCGTCCTGCCACAGGGTGACGGCCTTGCTGCGGGCCTGCGTCACGTCGTCCTCAGCCAGGGTCAGCACCTCGACACCCTGGTCCTTGAAGGCGGCGAGGGCGGTCTTGTCGCTTTCGGTCTTGGCGGCCTGATAGGCGTCGGACACCTCGCGGGCGGTGTCGAACAGCACCGTCTTGAAGTCGTCGGGAAGCTGGTTGAAGGCACCGCTGTTGGCCACATAGGACGTGGCGGTGGTCGGCTGATGCACACCGGGCAGGATGATGTATTTGGCCACTTCCGCCAAGCCGGCATCCAGGTTGGCTTGCAGGTCGCCGCGGTCGGCGATGTCGATCAGGCCCTTGTCCAGGGCGGAATAGACTTCGCTGGTGGGCAGCGGAGAAACGGCAACGCCGAACCCGCCCATCACGGCGGAGGCCAGACCGACGAACCGGCCCTTCTTGTCGGCGAAGTCGGCCACGGTTTCGATCTTCACCTTGGAATGGATCGGTTCCTGATCATAGACCATGGGAGCGATGTAGTGCAGGCCGGCGGGGGCATAGGCCTCGCGGGCCATGTCCAGGCCGCCGTGCTCCAGGAACCAGGCCACATACTGGTCGGATTCCGGGAAGCCGAAGGGGATGGTGCTGGTGAAGGCCAGGGCGGGAATCTTGCCGGCCTCGTAGCCGTCGAAGGTTTTCATCAGCTGGAAGGCGCCGCCGCGCACGGCGTCGAAGGCCTGGGCCGGCGGAACGATCTGGCCGGCAGAGAACAGCTGGATTTCGAAGTCGCCACCGGTCTTCTCGGCGACCTTCTTGACGAACATTTCTTCGTACTGCTGCGGCGTCGTGCCGCCATCCCACAGGGCCTGCATGCGCCAGCGCACCTTGGCGCCCTGGGCGATGGCAGGGGCGGACAGCGGACCGGCGGCAGCCACGGCAGCGGCGGCGGCAGACATCTGCAACAGGGACCGGCGAGACAGCTTGAAGGACATTTCTCAGTTTCTCCCTTTGGGTCGGACCTTTGATCGGGTCCCGGATTTGATTATGGGGGTGCGCCGGGGCAGGCCCGGCACACCCGTTAGGACGGTTTGGAAAAGACTAGGCGTCGGCTTCCTGTCGCAGGGTGGCCAGGATTTCCTTCGCCCGGTCTGTACGCACGTCGGAGGCTTTCACCAACTCGGCGGCGACCAAGTCGATCTCGCGGCCCGACGCGCCGGCGACGATGGCGATGTTGCGGGCGTGCAGGGCCATGTGGCCGCGCTGGATGCCCTCGGTGGCCAGGGCGCGCAGGGCGGCCATGTTCTGGGCCAGGCCGACGGCGGCGATGATCTCGCCCAGGTCCTGGGCATTGTCCACGCCCATCACCCGCAAGGCAGCCTGGGCGGCCGGATGGGTCTTGGTGGCCCCGCCGACGATACCCACGGCCATGGGCAGTTCGATGGCGCCGACAAGGCAGCCGTCGGTGTCCACTTCCCAGCTGGACAGCGAGGTATAGCTGCCCGAGCGTGCCGCATAGGCATGGGCGCCGGCCTCGATGGCCCGCCAGTCGTTGCCGGTGGCGACAACCACCGGATCGATGCCGTTCATGATGCCCTTGTTGTGGGTGGCCGCGCGGTAGGGATCGATCACCGCCAGTTCGTGGGCGTCCAGGATGCCGTCGATCATGCGCTTGCCGGAGAAGTCCTTGGTCGCCAGCGCGGCTTCGGGCACCCGCACCCGGGCACGGGCCAGACGCAGGTCGGCCAGGTTGGACAGGATGCGCAGGCGCACGCGGCCCCCGGTCAGCTCTTCCACCAGCGGCGCCACGGCTTCGGCCATGGTGTTCACGGCGTTGGCGCCCATGGCGTCCCGGACGTCTACTAGGAGATGAAGGACCACCATCGCGCCCCGGGCGGTCTGGGGGAAGACGTGGATTTCGATATCCTTGCAGCCGCCGCCCAGCTGGACCAGGAAGGCGTCGCGGCTGTTGGCCAGGTCGAGGATACGGTCGCGGGCGGACAGAAGCTTGATACGGGCGCCGTGCGGATCGGTCAGGCCGAGCACCTGCACCTGGGCGCGCATCATGGGGGCGGAGGTGGAGGTCTCGAACCCGCCGTGATCGCGGGCGATGCGCGCCATATAGGACGCAGCGGCAACCACCGAAGGCTCTTCCACGGCCATGGGGATCAGGACGTCCCGGCCGTTGATGGTGAAATTGGTGGCGATGCCGAGCGGCAGCTGGAATGTGCCGATAACGTTTTCCACCATGCCATTTGCGCGGGTGATGTCCAGCGCGCCGGTTTCGCCCAGCGCCCTGGCGTCTTCGGAGGCCAGGGCCGTGGCGTCGGCCAGGGTGGCGAGCCGCTCGGCCGGGGTCATGTTGCGATAGCCTTCCAGCCGCGAGCTGCGCAGGGGCGCACCCGACGAGTCCTGCCTTTCCATGTTTTCTCCCTATGGTATCTCGTGCTTGGACACCTGGGAGTATTGTCCTATGATCCGCCGGACAATCAAGGGACAGTTAGGGGCTAAATGCGCATGACTGTCCCAATAAAAAACTGGGTCAGTTTTCATGGCAAAGAGACACAGTCGGGTTGAGGACGTCGTCGAAGCCGTGCGTTCCAGCCTTCTTTCGGGCACCTGGCGGGCGGGGGAGCGCTTGCCGTCGGTGCGTCGCGCCGCCGTCGATCACGGCATTTCAAAGAACACGATGGCCGAGGTTTACGACCGTCTGGTGGCGCAGGGATTGATCGAGGCGCGGCGGGGGTCGGGCTTTTACGTTTCCCTGACTCTGCCCCCCACGGGCGGACCACCGGCGGCCCACGTGGCGGCGGCGGTGGATTTGGTGTCTCTGTTGCGGGAACAGCTGGAAAAGCATTACGAGCTGCGTCCCGGCGATGGCCGGCCGCCGGCGTCGTGGACCGAGGGGTCGGAGCTACGGCGCTATTTCTCCGGCAACAAGGTGCTGGGTTCGGTACCGGCGGATATGGGGTATGGCAGTGCGGCGGGATACGGACCGCTGCGGGACCGGTTGCGGGGCATGCTGCTGGACCGGTCGATCACCGTGGAGCCGGACGGCCTGTTGCTGACCCATGGGGCGAACCATGCCCATGATTTGATCATCCGCCACATCCTGGAACCCGGGGACACGGTGCTGGTGGATGATCCGGGATATTATCCGCTGTTCGGCAAGCTGACGCTGGCGAAGGTCCGCTGCGTCGGGGTGCGGCGGAATCCGGATGGACCGGATCTGGAGGATCTGACGGAAAAGCTTGCGGCGCTGCGGCCGAAGATCTTTTTCACCCAGTCCCAGGCGCACAATCCCACGGGCAGTTCCCTGTCGCCGCCGGTGGCGTTCGAACTGCTCCAAGCGGCGGAGCGGTGGGGGACGCTGATCGTGGAGAACGACGCTTTTGCCGATATCGTGCAGCCGGCCCTACCCCGGCTGGCGGCCCTGGGACAGTTGGGGAGGGTGTTGTATGTGGGGACCTTCTCCAAGACCCTGTCGGCGAGCCTGCGCTGTGGCTATGTGGCCGGGGATCCGGCGCTGGTGCGGGCGTTGCGCGACCTGAAGATGCTGACGACAGTGACCAGCTCGGACTATGTGGAGGCGTTTGTCTTCAACCTGATCCAGAGCGGACAGTACCTGCGGCACCTGCGGCGGCTGAAGGCGCGGGTGGAAAGCGCCCACGCCGAGGCGTTGAGCGCCCTGATCGGTGCGGGGCTGGAGGTCGAGACGGGAAGGGTGCCCGGGTTCTATCTGTGGGGGCAGCTGCCGGCCCATGTGGACGAGGTGGCGTTATGCCAGCAGGCGGCGGTGCAAAGCATCTTCCTGGCGCCGGGTCGGGTCTTCCGGCCGGGGCGGGAAGGGGAGGCGGCGCAGCACGGCGGGGCCATCCGCGTCAATGTGGCCTATGGCGCCGACCCGCGGCTGCTGGCGTTCCTGGGGAAAGCGCTGCGGTGAGTGGGGAGGGGGCGCAGCGGACTGCCGTGAGGCACAAACACCCCAAGCGTCCGACCGGACGCCGGCCGGTCAGGCCGCCCCGCCGGAGGCGTCCGCGCAGCGGACTGCCGTGAGGCACAAACAAACGCACAAATTAAAGGCAAGACCGAGATCCGGTCTTGCCCTCCCTTGTGCCGCGTGCCTGCCGATTAGGCTATTGGTTTTTTCAGCGGTTTGTTCGCATTTGCAACAAACCGTGACACGCCCGAACCGATAGGTATGCATTTGCTGCAAGACTTTCGGATCCGGAAACGCTGCCCCGAGATCCCCTGTTTCGCGTAAGGCGGGTGGGACCCGGGGGTTTAGTAAATCTTCAATTTATTGTTATTGTTATTTTATTGTTCTTGAGATCCCACGGTTCTGTGACCGTTTTTTCGGGATCCAAAACGCTTTGGCGGACGGTCGCCTCCCTAAACTCAGGCCGCAACATCTGGTGAAACCATTTGCTGTGTCCCTTTTTTAAGCGTGAGGGACCTTACGCATTTCAGTGACGCGAGTCACGCAAAATTTGCATTGCGGCTTTTCGCGTAATACTGCCAATCTTTTCGTCTAATATGCTAGTATGGGTATTGATTGGGCAATCTGATTAAATTTTCCCCCAGCAGCGTTTCCCTGGATGAAGAGGGGGGATTTCTGATTATATAGTGTGCAGATAACCTCTGGTAGGGGGTGGTGAGATGCCTTGTATACAAGCAATTCATCGCTTTCTCGGTATGATCTGCACCTTTGTTGGGCTGGTGGCCGCAACGGGTGCAGGGGCGGTCGAGGGCGGTGCTCCCAATCCATTTGGCGGTCAGACGGGCGACTCGGGGGCTTCCCCGGGCCAGGGAGTCGCTCCGGGCCGGACCGGGTCCACCGTGGTGCGGGTGGATCCCCGGATATGCCGACGGGCGGTGGCCCATGTGCCAGACCCGGGCGTGGCCTATACCCCCGGCGTGGATGTTCGGGGCAATGCGGTGGCCCCGGCGGATATGGAAGACTGGTCGGCCATCACCGGATCGATCGAAAAGGGCTTCGTCATGGATTTGGCCATCGATCCCTTCGCCGCAAGCGGCAGTACGGCCCCCGAGGCCTTGCAGAACCCCAGCGTCTCTTTGGGGACCTTGCGCTATGACGCGGCGTCCAACCGGTTCACCCTGAACGGCCGGCCCCTGGGCAGCAGCGAGGAGGCCCGCCTGGCCGCCGCCTGTCGTCAACAAGCGGCCGGACGGTAAGGGGTAGCTGCCTTTGGGGTGAGGACGACAAGGAATACTCCGCTTCGATGAAGAGCGTTGTTTCCGTCGCTGCCGGTTGGGGTTAGAGTGCCGACGCGAAATTCTTCCGCGCCGGTGCCGTCGTGCCCGAAACCCCGCCTTTCACCCTTTATTTGACTCTTGCCTCCGAGGACATCCATGCGCCTGTCCCGCAGCTTCCTGCCCACCCTGAGGGATAACCCCGCCGAAGCCCAGATCGTGTCGCATCGCCTGATGCTGCGGGCCGGCATGATCCGCCAGCACACGGCGGGTATCTACAACTGGCTGCCGCTGGGCCTGAAGGTCCTGCGCCGCATCGAAAACATCGTGCGGGAGGAGCAGAACCGGGCCGGTGCCCAGGAAATCCTGATGCCGACCATTCAGTCGGCGGACCTGTGGAAGGAAAGCGGGCGGTACGACGACTATGGCAAGGAGATGCTGCGCATCACCGACCGGCACGAACGCGCCATGCTCTATGGGCCGACCCACGAAGAAGTGGTGACGGACATCTTCCGCAATAACGTCAAGAGCTACAAGAACCTGCCGCAGAACCTTTACCAGATTCACTGGAAGTTCCGCGACGAGGTGCGCCCCCGCTTCGGCGTGATGCGCGGCCGGGAATTCCTGATGAAGGACGCCTATTCCTTCGACCTGACCTACGAAGATGCGCGGCATGCCTATAACAAGATGTTCGTTGCCTATCTGCGCACCTACGCCCGCATGGGTCTGAAGGCCATCCCGATGGCCGCCGACACCGGCCCCATCGGCGGCAAGCTGAGCCACGAGTTCATTATCCTGGCCGAAACCGGGGAAAGCGCGGTGTTCTGCCACAAGGCCCTGCTCGACAAGGCGGTGCCGGCGGATGTGGATTACGACAGCGACTTGCAGCCCATCGTCGACGACTGGACTAGCCTGTATGCCGCCACCGACGAAATGCACGATGCCAGCGGCCACGGCGTGCCCGATGGCGCGCTGGTGGAAGCGCGCGGCATTGAAGTCGGCCACATCTTCCACTTCGGCACCAAGTATTCCGATCCCATGGGCGCCACGGTGACCACCCAGGACGGCAGTGTGGCGCCGGTGTTCATGGGATCCTACGGCATCGGCGTGTCGCGTCTGGTGGGCGGCATCATCGAAGCCAGCCATGACGAGAACGGCATCATCTGGCCGGAAGAGGTGGCGCCCTATGCGGTGGGACTGATCAACCTGAAGTCCGGCGATGCCGCGACCGACGGCGCCTGCGAAGACCTTTATCGCAACCTGCAGGATGCCGGCCTGGACGTGCTGTATGACGACCGCGAGGAACGCGCGGGGGCCAAGTTCGCCGATATGGATCTGATCGGTCTGCCCTGGCAACTGATCGTCGGTCCCAAGGGTGTCGCCAAGGGCCTGGTGGAACTGAAAAACCGTGCCACCGGCGAGCGCGAGGAACTGTCGGTCGAAAGCGCCATGGCCAAGCTGCTGGGCGACGCGTAGCCGGCTCCTTTCCGGGAGGGGAGGCGTGAGCCGCGGCCTCCCTCCCATTCCTGCCTTTTTTGTTTCCTATAAGGTCCTTGTACGGGGGGGCCGCATGTCCTCCCGATCATCGTTCGGGGGCCGACCCTTCCGGGGAAGGTGGTTTGGATGGATATTGCCCTGTTCCTGTATGACGACCTGACGCCGCTTGACGCCATCGGTCCCTTCGACATTCTCGGTAAAATGCCGCGTGCCCGTGTCTTCACCGTGGGCATCGAGCCCGGTCTGGTGCGCTCTCGGGGCATGTCGCTGGCGCTGCGGGCCAACTACGGCCTGACCAAGGTGACGGCGCCGGATATCATCGTGGTGCCCGGCGGTCCGGGCGCGGACGCCCTGGCCGAGGATCCGGTGGTGCAGCACTGGCTGCGCAAGGTCTGCGCGACGGCCCGCGCGGTGCTGTCGGTCAGCACCGGTTCGCTGATCCTGGGCGGGGCGGGGCTGTTGCAGGGACGAGAAGCGACCACCCACTGGCGGGCCCTGGAAAACCTGGCGGGATATGGCGCCAAGGTGGTGCGCAAGCGGATGGTGACCTCGGGCAACCTGATCACCACCAACGGCGCGGCTGCCGGCATGGATGCCGCCCTGGCCCTGGTCGAGCAGATCGCCGGAGCGGAAACCGCCCAGGCCATTCAGCTGCTGGTGGGGTATGATCCCACGCCGGTTCCAGGCAGCGGGCTGAAGGATCTGTTCACGGCGTCGGAGAAGCTGCAAGGGCTGGCCCGCACCGGGCTGGCACGGCCATGATGTTCAACGCTTTCGAACGCATGATGGCGCTGCGGTACCTGCGGGCGCGGCGCAAGGAAGGCTTCGTCTCGGTGATCGCCGGGTTCTCCCTGGTGGGCATCGCGCTGGGCGTGGCCACGCTGATCATCGTCATGGCGGTGATGAACGGCTTCCGCATCGACTTGATGGACCGGATTTTCGGTGTCAACGGTCACCTGTCCATTCGCAGCGCCGAGAGCGTGTTTCGCGACTATCAAGTGGTCGCCGACAAGGTGGCCGGGCTGGACGGCGTGGTGACCGTGACGCCGACGGTGGAGGGCCAGGTGATGGCCACCGCCAATGGCACGTCCGC
This sequence comes from Rhodospirillaceae bacterium Z3-40, assembly GCA_046233135.1. GTDB lineage: Bacteria > Pseudomonadota > Alphaproteobacteria > Rhodospirillales > Rhodospirillaceae > JBJXHN01. The sequence goes on from JBJXHN010000001.1 coordinate 359,993, forward strand.
CGGTGCGCTGGTGCGCGGCGTGACGCCCGAGGCGTTGGCGCAGCGGCCCCGGCTGGCGGATGCCGTGATCTATGGCGAACTGACGGACTTGCAGGGACCGGACGCGGTGATGATCGGATCGCGCATGGCGTCCAATTTCGGCCTGCACCTGGGGGACAAGCTGACCCTGGTGTCGCCGAAGGGGCGGGTCAGCGCCATCGGCACCGTGCCACGGGTGCGCTCCTATACGGTGCGGGCGATCTTCTCCATCGGCATGAGCGAATACGACAGCAGCTTCGTCTATCTGCCGCTGGAGGCCGCGCAGACCTATTTCCAGGTGCCGGCCGATGCGGTGAACCATCTGGATGTGGTGCTGGCCCGCCCCGATCGGGTGGACGATATCGCCACCCGTATCGCCAGCATGCCGCTGGGTGGAGGTATCCGCCTGCTGGACTGGCGGCAGACCAACCAGACTTTCTTCAATGCGCTTCAGGTGGAGCGCAACGTGATGTTCCTGATCCTGACCCTGATCATTCTGGTCGCAGCCTTCAACATCATCAGCGGCCTGATCATGCTGGTGAAGGACAAAGGGCGCGACATCGCCATCCTGCGGACCATGGGGGCGAGCAGGGGGGCGGTCATGCGCATCTTCTTCCTGGCCGGCGCCAGTGTGGGACTGATCGGCACCGGGCTGGGATTCGGGCTGGGCGTGGTCTTCTGCGACAACATCGAAGCCATCCGCCAGGCTCTGCAAGCCCTGACCGGCACAGAGCTGTTCAGTGCGGAGATCTATTTCCTCGCCACCATGCCCGCCGAGATGGACCCCAACGAGACCCTGTCGGTGGTGCTGATGGCCTTGGGCCTTTCCTTCGCCGCGACGCTTTATCCCGCTTGGCGTGCGGCCCGCACCGATCCCGTGGAGGCCCTGCGCAATGAATGACGTCGGTGGACAGAAGGCCGTGGCCCTTTCTTTGGGCGGCGTGGTGCGGCGGTTCCGCCAGGGCCGCGAGACCCTGGACGTGCTGTGCGGAGCAGCGATGACCGTCGCCGCCGGCGAGATCGTTGCCCTGGTCGGGCCATCAGGCGCGGGCAAGTCCACCTTGCTACAAATCTGCGGCCTGCTGGAAAAGCCCGACGAGGGCACCGTCGCCCTGGCCGGGGTGGAAGCGGGCCGGCTGTCGGACCAGGACCGCACCCGGTTGCGGCGGGAGCATCTGGGCTTCGTCTACCAGTACCACCACCTGCTGCCCGAGTTCAGCGCCCTGGAAAACGTGGTGATCCCGCAAATGATCGCCCGCAAGGGCCGCAAGGCGGCGGAACAGCGGGGAATGGAACTGCTGAACCGCATGGGTCTGGCGGAACGGGCATCTCACCGTCCCGGTCAGCTGTCGGGTGGGGAGCAGCAGCGGGTGGCCATTGCCCGTGCTCTGGCCAACGGTCCGCGTCTGCTGCTGGCTGACGAACCGACGGGCAACCTGGATCCCCATACCTCTGACGGCGTTTTCAATGAATTGCTGTCGATGGTCCGAGGCGAAGGGCTGGCGGCGCTGATCGCCACCCACAATCCGGATCTCGCCCGGCGCATGGACCGCATCGTCACCCTTCAGGACGGCCGGGTGGTGGAGATGGTGCGCCAGTAGGTGGTTCCGCGTTCGGACCTTGGAGCGGGATGAGGTTTCGTGGAATCGGCCATCCCGCTCCAAGTTTTTGTTTTGTCGCATTGTCTTCGCGCAAAACCGGTTCCCACTTTTGCACACAATGCTCTAACGCCTGATCGACTGTAGGAACGCGGCGACCTGGGTGCGCAAATCCTCGGCTTCCGCAGCCAGAGAGCTTGACGCATCGCGCATGCCCTCTGCCGAAGATCGGCTGTTCGCAGCGGCGGCATTGACAGCCGTGATGGTTTTCGAGACCCGCTGTGTTCCTTCTGCCGCTTGTTGGACGCTTTGGGCGATTTCGCGGGTGGCGGCCCCCTGCTCTTCGACAGCCGAAGCAATGGCCCCGGAAATCTCGCTGATCCGTCCGATGGTATCGGCGATGGCCGTCATCGCGGTCACGCTTTCTGTGGTTTCTCCCTGGATGCCCGCAATCTGGGCGGCGATCTCGTCGGTTGCCCGGGCGGTCTGGTTCGCCAGGCTTTTGACTTCATTGGCGACCACGGCGAATCCTTTGCCCATGTCTCCGGCACGCGCCGCCTCGATGGTGGCGTTCAGAGCGAGCAGGTTGGTTTGGCTGGCGATATCGCTGATCAGGGTCACCACTTCACCGATACGGTTCGACGTTTCGGCCAGGCCGGAGACCCGGTCCTTGGCCTGCTGGGCCTGAGTTACGGCATCGCGGGCGATATCCGAAGACCTGTGTACCTGCTGACCGATTTCCCGGACCGAGGCGGACAGCTCTTCCGTCGCGGTGGCCACGGTGGCCACGTTGCTGCTTGCGGCTTCTGCCGCGTGAGAGACGTCGCTGGCCTGGCCGCTCACCGCGCTTGCCTGATCGGTCATCGATACGGCGGTGTCGCGCATGCGATTGGCCATGGTCGAAACAGACGCAATCACCGTCCCCACGGAATTCTCGAAACTGTCGGCCAATTGCGTGCGGTGGACATGCCGTTCCTCGCTGGCGCGGCGTTCAGAGTCCAGCTTTTCCTTTTCCAGGGTCCGCATGCGGTCCAAATTCTGCTTGAAGTTTTCCAGGGCTCTGGCGATCGCGCCCACTTCATCGCCGCGGTCCTGGCCGTGGATGGCCACCGTGCTTTCGCCTCTGTCGATGGCTTCGACAGCATTGGTCAACTGGGCCATGGGATGGGTGATCAGGTTCCGTCCGATCAGGCCGAGCGCTGCCACAAGCGTCACGAGAAGAAGCAGGCCGCCTATGGCGATGGATAACCGGAGGGCGTCAGCATCTTCCGTGATCTTGGAGAGAGGCAGGTTGACCATGACCGACCAGGGTGTCGCTGTTTGCCCCAAAGTGATCGGAAGGAAAAGGTGGATATAGTCGTCATTTCCATAGGTGCCGCTGGTGGTGAGTTCCGTTGCTCTGCCGGCACGGATTGCGTCCAGAACGTCTGACAGGAAGGGCAGGGTGTCTGCCGCAGGTTTGCCCTGGACGGCCGGATCCGGATAGGCGACCCAGCGACCGTCATTGGAAATCACGTGGATTGACCCGGTCCCCAGAGGGTGGATATCCGACAAGGTATTCCAGATATCCCCAAGCTGGAGATCGACTCCCATGACGCCGATGGCCTTGCCATTCTCTCGGATTGGGACGGCCAGCGAGGCGAGGAAAACGATCTTGCCTTCGATATCATAAGTGGTGGGCTCGGTTACAAATGGAGCATTTGTTTTAAATGGAACGGTGTAGAAGTAACCCCCAGGACCCGAATGATCATAAGCACTCAGATAGTGCTTGGTAAGTCCTTTGCTGTCCTTGAAGTCGTACCAATATGTCAGGTATCGACCCGTGTCATCGCTGTCTTTGTTCTTAAAATCCGCATCGCGGCCATCCAGCGCATTTTCTTCATATCCTGCCCAGACTCCGGCCAATGAGGGATGGCCGACCATGGTCATCCGCAAAATCTCGCTCAAAGAGTCCCGGTCGACCTGCTCTTCTGCTTTCAGAGCGGCGAAGGTATCGGCCAGCGTGGCGGCCAATGCCATGCCCCTATCCATACGAGCTTTTACTTTTTCCGCGATGCTTTGGCCGATGGCCCGGCCTTCGCGCAGGGCCAGAGCTTCCGTTGCTCTGGCAACCTGGTTCCCCAGGGCCAAGGCTCCGGCGAGCAAGCCGACAATGACGACCAGGGAACTGGCAACCAACAATTTTTTCGTGATGTTCAAACCACGGTTGCTCATGAGCCCCTCCATATGGATGGATCCGCCGTCCACGATTCAATCTTAAGTATATCGCTATATGATTCGGAGCCAATTTTCCACGTTGTATTTCCGCCCTCTTTCTCCTCGGGGATAGGGGCGTGGAAAAATTAATATTTTTCCGGCCGAGACGCAGACGCCCCCGCTCCGGGGGGTGGAGCGGGGGCGTTCCTGTCAGATCGGATCGGCGGGATATGCGCGAGGCTCAACCTGCGCTGTCTTCGGCCGGTTCTTCAGCGTCATCCGGATCGAAGCCAAGGGCGATTCCGTTCATGCAGTAGCGCAGGCCGGTCGGGGCCGGGCCGTCGTCGAACACATGGCCCAGGTGGCCGCCGCAATTGGCGCAATGGACCTCGGTCCGGGGCAGGATCATCTTGTAATCCGTACTGGTTGCCACGGCATCCTGGGTGATCGGCTGATAGAAGCTGGGCCAGCCGCTGCCGCTTTCATATTTGGTTTCCGACGCGAACAGGGGGTGGCCGCAGCCGGCGCAGGTGAAGGTACCGGTTCGCTTTTCCTGGTTCAGCGGACTGGTGAACGCGATCTCCGTGCCATGCTTGCGCAGCACGCGGTACTGCTCGTGGGTCAGGGTGTTGCGCCATTCGTCGTCGCTGCGCTCCCCGGGGGCGGCCGGGGTGAGGCTGTCTTCGGGAGATGTCGGATGGGCGGACATGGGACGGCAGGCTCCTGCGTGGTTTGCGGCGTCGGGTTCCCCTTTCATCTAGGGTCCGCAGGACGTTCTTTCCACCGCCGGATCCGGCTATTCCCGGCCATTGCACGGACCTTGGGCAGGGCGTTTCCGGGAATGGCGTCGATCACGCCATTCCCGGGTGGTCAGGGCGGGGGTACCTGTGGGATAAACGTCGCTTCGGTTTTTTGGTGCCCCGTTCATTCACCCCCATTCTGGTTCGTGCATGCAGGACACTTCCCCCGCGTCCGCTTCCGCCGCCGCTCCGCCCTCTGCGCCGCCAGCCGCCATGCGCTTGTCGCTGCGGGGGGTGACCAAGGCGTTCCCCGGCATTGTCGCCAACGCCGGCATTGACCTCGACCTGGCTCAGGGCGAGATCCACGCCCTGTTGGGGGAAAACGGCGCGGGCAAAAGCACCCTGGTCAAGATCGTCTATGGCGTCTTGCGGGCCGATGCCGGTTCCATCGCCTGGGAAGGCCGGCCGGTGTCCATCGCCAGCCCGGCCGAAGCCCGGGCGCTGGGGATCGGCATGGTGTTCCAGCACTTTTCGCTGTTCGATTCCCTGAGCGTGCTGGAAAACGTCGCCCTGGCCATGGACCGGCCGGAAAAGCCCGCTGCCCTGGCCGGGCGGATCCGCGCGGTCTCCGAACGCTATGGCCTGCTGATCGATCCCGACCGCATCGTCCAGGACCTGTCGGTGGGCGAGCGTCAGCGGGTGGAGATCGTGCGCTGCCTGCTGCAAAATCCGCGCCTGCTGATCATGGACGAGCCGACCAGCGTGCTGACGCCGCAGGAGGCCGACACCCTGTTCGACACCCTGCGCCGGCTGGTGGCGGAGGGCTGCACCATCCTGTACATCTCTCACAAGCTCGACGAGATCCGCGCCCTTTGCCACCGTGCCACCGTGCTGCGTGCCGGCAAGGTGGTGGCGGCCTGTGATCCGCGCGACGCGACCTCGCGCGATCTGGCGCGGCTGATGATCGGCGACGAACTGGCCGCCGTGGAGCGCCGTGCCGGCCCGGGCCTGGGCGAGGTGCGGCTGGTGGTCGACCACCTGACCATGGCCGCCGACAGTCCTTTCGGCACGGACCTGAAGGACGTGTCGCTGAAGGTGACGGCCGGCGAGATCCTGGGGATCGCCGGGGTGGCGGGCAACGGCCAGAACACCCTGATGGCCGCCCTGTCCGGCGAGCGCCCCGCTGCCCGGGGCGAAGCCGTGCGCATCCAGGGCCGCGCCGTCGGTCACCTGGGACCCCGGGAACGCCGGGACATCGGCCTTGCCGTGGTGCCGGAAGAACGCCTGGGCCGGGGGACGGTGCCCGAGCTGTCCCTGGCCGATAATGCCCTGCTCAGCAGCTACCGCCATGGGCAGCTGGTGCGTCGGGGGTTCGTGGACCACCGTGGTGCCAGCGGTCTTGCCGGCCGGATTATCGACGCCTTCGGTGTCGTCGCCGGCGGCGGGGCGCGGTCCGTGGCCCGGTCCCTGTCCGGCGGCAACCTGCAGAAGTTCATTATCGGGCGGGAGATGATGCAGAAGCCCCGTCTGCTGGTGGCCAGCCATCCCACCTGGGGTGTGGACGCCGGGGCGGCGGCGGCCATTCATCGGGCGCTGCTCGATCTGCGGGACGAAGGGGCGGGGATCCTGGTGATCAGCCAGGATCTGGACGAGCTGTTCACCATCTCCGACCGCATCGCCGTGATGTGCGCCGGCCGCCTGTCCGCGGCCCTGCCGGCCCATGAGGTCTCGCTGGAGCAGGTGGGCCTGCTGATGGGCGGGCTGTTCGAGGAAGCGGCCGACCCTGTGAAGGAACCCGACGACGGCCCCATGCCCCATCCCCGCGCCCATCGGGAGGCGGGACAGGCGGGGCTGACCTCGGATGGGGATCGCCGCCCATGAGTGCGCCCGAGACCGTGAAGACGATGTCTTCCGCGCGCCGGATGCGCCCCTGGCGTCTGCCGGTGACGCTGGAGCCCCGTGCCCATCCCTCGCCTGTATGGGTTTGGGGGGCGCCGTTGCTGGCGGTGGGCCTGACACTGGTGTTCGGGGCGGCGTTGTTCGCCTCGCTGGGGACCGATCCGCTGCGGGCGCTGTACGGCTTTTTCATCCAGCCGATCCATTCGGTGTATGGCCTGACCGAACTGGGTGTGAAAGCCGCGCCGCTGGCGCTGATCGCCGTCGGGCTGGCGGTGGGGTTCCGGGGCAGCGTCTGGAACATCGGGGCTGAGGGGCAGTTCATCTTCGGGGCCATTGCCGGCGGCGGGGTCGGGCTTGCGCTCAACGACTGGAACAGCCCGCTGCTGCTGCCGCTGATGCTGGTGGCCGGGGCGATGGGGGGAATGGTCTGGGCGGCGGTGCCGGCGGCGTTACGCACCCGCTTTCACGCCAACGAGATCCTGACCAGCCTGATGCTGACCTATGTGGCCGATCTGTTCCTGGGCTTTCTGGTGCACGGCCCCTGGAAAGACCCGGCCGGGTTCAATTTTCCCCAAAGCGAGATGTTCTCGGCGGCCGCCACCGTGCCGCTGCTGCTGGACGGCACGCGGATGCACCTGGGAATTCCGCTGGCTCTGCTGGCGGTGGCCGGGGTCTGGGTCCTGCTGTCGCACACGTTCCTGGGCTTCCAGGTGCGGGTGATGGGGCTGGCTCCCAAGGCCGGCGCCTACGCCGGTTTCAGCCAGAACCGCATCATCTGGCTGTCGCTGCTGCTGTCGGGCGGGGCGGCGGGGCTGGCCGGCGTGCTGGAGGTGGCCGGTCCCATCGGCCAGCTCCAGCCGAAGGTCTCGCCAGGATACGGCTTTACGGCCATCATCGTTGCCTTTCTGGGGCGGCTGCATCCGGTGGGGATCGCGCTGGCGGCCCTGTTCATGGCCCTGACCTATCTGGGCGGCGAGACGGTGCAGATGATGCTGGGGTTGCCGTTGGCTGTCACCGGTGTGTTTCAGGGGGTGACCCTGTTCTTCCTGTTGGGGGCGGACGTCTTGATCAGATACCGGGTGCGCTGGGGCTTCGGTGCGGGAGGGATGCATGGAAACTGAGGCCCTCGCGGCGGTGCTGACCGCCATGGCCCGTGCCGCGACGCCCCTGGCCATCGCGGCGGTCGGGGAACTGGTGACCGAGAAGTCCGGGGTGCTGAACCTTGGCGTGGAAGGAATGATGCTGGTGGGGGCGGTGGCCGCCTTCGGCACGGCGGTGGCCACGGGCTCGCCGCTGCTGGGGCTGCTGGCGGCGATGGCGGCGGGGCTGCTGATGGCGCTGCTGTTCGGCGTGCTGACCCTGTCGCTGCTGTCCAACCAGGTGGCCACCGGGCTGGCCCTGACCATTTTCGGCGTCGGCCTGTCCGCCTTTGTCGGCCGGGATCTGGTGGGAACGCCGCTGGGTGCCCTGGCCCCGGTGTCGATTCCGGGGCTGTCCGATATTCCCCTGATCGGCCCGCTGCTGTTCGGCCAGGATCCGCTGGTCTATGTCAGCTTTGCCCTGGTGGCCGGCGTGGCCTGGTTCCTCAACCGCAGCCGGGGCGGGCTGGTGCTGCGGGCGGTGGGGGATAACCATGATGCCGCCCATGCCATCGGCCACGATGTCATCGCCACCCGCTACCGGGCGGTGCTGTTCGGCGGTGCCATGGCGGGGCTGGCCGGGGCCTATCTGTCGCTGGTCTATACGCCGATGTGGGTGGAGAACATGTCCGCCGGGCGCGGTTGGATCGCGCTGGCGCTGGTGGTTTTCGCCACCTGGAAACCTTGGCGGGTGCTGGTGGGCGCCTATCTGTTCGGCGGGGTGACCATCGTGCAGTTGCATGCTCAGGGCTTCGGCATCACCGTGCCGTCGCACCTGCTGTCGATGCTGCCCTACCTGGCCACGGTGCTGGTGCTGGTGCTGATCTCGCGCGATGCGATGCGGATCCGCCTCAATGCCCCGGCCTGCATCGGCAAGGTGTTCCGCCCCGAAACCTGATCGCCCCCGCTGCATATCGGTGGGGCGCTGTTCCGTCGCCTCTTTGGGCTGTTTTCCGAGAAAGGAGTCTGCGCCGTGACCATGTCTTCCCTTCGCCTCGCTGCCGGAGCCGCCTTCGTGGCCGCCGGCCTGGCCGCCGCGACACCGGCTCTGGCCGAGGATCCGACCAAGGTGGGCTTCATCTATGTCGGCCCGGTGGGTGATCACGGCTGGTCCTATCAGCACGATCAGGGCCGCAAGGCCGTCGCCGAACACTTCGGCGAGTCCGTCGAGACCTCCTATGTGGAAAGCGTCCAGGAGGGCGCGGATGCGGAACGGGTGATCCGCCAGTATGCCGCCAATGGGTTCGACATCGTTTTCACCACGTCGTTCGGCTTCATGAACCCGACGCTGAAGGTGGCCAACCAGTTCCCGGACGTGAAATTCGAACACGCCACGGGCTACAAGACGGCGGATAACATGTCCGTCTACGCCGCGCGCTTCTATGAAGGCCGCTATGTGATCGGCAAGATCGCCGGCATGATGAGCAAGTCGGGCGTTGTCGGTTATGTGGCCGCCGTGCCGATCCCGGAAGTGGTGCGCGGCATCAACGCCTTCACCCTGGGCCTGCGCAGCGTCAATCCGGAGGCCGAGGTGAAGGTGATCTGGATCAACTCCTGGTACGACCCGGGCCGCGAGCGGGAAGCCGCCGAAACCCTGATCGCCCAGGGCGCGGACGTGATCACCCAGCATACCGACAGCCCGGCCCCGGTGCAGGTGGCCGAGGAGAAGGGCGTCTATGCCTTCGGTCAGGCATCGGAAATGAGCCGCTTCGGGCCGCATGCCCATCTGACGGCGATTGTCGATAACTGGAACGACTACTATATCGCCCGGGTCCAGGCGGTGAAGGACGGCACCTGGACGACCGAAAACACCTGGGGTGGCCTGGCGAGCGACATGGTCCACATCAGCGAATACAACAAGGAGCTGCCCGAAGACGTGGTGGCCCTGGCCGAAGACGCCCGCCAGCGGATCATCGACGGCACCGTCCGTCCCTTCGATGGCCCGATCAAGGACCAGAGCGGCGCGGTCAAGGTGCCCGAGGGCGAAACCCTGTCCGACGAAGCGCTGCTGACCATGGACTGGTATGTGGAAGGCGTGCAGGGCGAGCTGCCGAAGTAAGATCGCGCTCTGGTTCAGGTGAAGGTTTTTTCCTGAGCCTCTATCTTCGTGGGGATAGAGCCATTTCCATTGACCATAAACGTGGGAATGGTTTTATCTTCCACAGAGAAAACCCTTATTAGATTATTTTGACAAAAATAATCCTATTGGTTGTTCAGCGTTGCTGACCGACAAGAAATTTTGTTACCCCTCATGCACGACTGCTCGCCACTGGCTCAAAATGACACGGAAGTGAAGAGCGGGTACATGTCGCTACGGGGTCTTTTCGCGGAAAGGGATGCGGATTTGAATGTGTTTTGTTGGTGTTATGAAACGGAAGGTGGATGCCGGCCGCTCCGTCGAGTCCCTTCTTGGGAATAGCCTTCTCCTGCATATTGCACGGAGCAGAGTTGTGAAAAAAGCACGCTGGGTCAGATTATGCGCTAAATGAGCGATTTTCATAGCACCTAAATCAATTCATGGATGTTTGTGCGGAAGGCATTATGTGCCATATTCGGACGGGATTGATTTTTTATGTCACTCCGGCTAGCGTTTGGCTCTCCGTCTCTCTAATTTGAGAATAGCTCTAGACTCTGAGGCGTTTACCAGTTTGGCATCTGAATACCTAAGCTTCCTACCAAGCAACCCACCTAATGTCTACACGATTTATGTAGGCATTTTGCTCTTCCAACCAGCTCAAGGGTGCGCGTGATGAGAAATCCATCAGATCGGTCGGCCGCTTCTTCGGTAGAAGTGGAGGAAGACGCGGAGAGGAATAAGCGTTATAACGAAAAACTTGATGAACTCATTAAAAATTTAAAAGGCAATGTAAAAAATGATCCCAGATTTGTTGCCAATGCAACTCTCGTGACAACACCCAATAAATCGAGTGTTTCAAGAGATTCGAGAGAACGACGTCCAGTGGGTGTTTTTTCTGGTTGAAGTTCGGAAGCCATTATACCCATTGTGGTCACCCCGTTGCATTCACGGGGTGCCTGACAGGTCAGGTTGGCTTGGTTGGGTGGTACCAAGTCTTTCGGGTTTCTCGCAGTGCATTCCCTTCAGCGTTCTTTCCGCTTGATGGTTTGAAGCGCGCGGTCTGAAGCGCATGGGCCATTTGCGGTGGCGCGAAGGGCGGTCTGGTGTCCAGCCTTGGGAAACAGCATAGGGCGGCATCAGTTTCTTATACGCCATAAATGTTTTCTGAATGTTAGTATCTCTCTTGGAATGAAGTGGTGCGAAATGGAGAGGTGAATGATTTTCATAATTAAGTTAGTCTACGAAATAGCGCTAATTTCCTTCTTCATCGTAAGGCAAATAGTTGTTCAACTTTTAATGCTCTTGCCGATAGTTGAGGCAATAATCGGCGGAAGCGCATTATTTATATTTTCTCGTAAATTTAGAAGGAAATATGTATTCTCATCTATGCTCTTTCTGAAAAGATGTTTTAAATTATATGTGTGGAAATCGAGTTTCAGGCGGTTAATTTATGATTTAAGAAATCGATTTTCGTATAAAGATGACGTTCCCTCTTTTGTTGTCTGGCAGGTTCCTAAACTATCAATAACTTTCTTCTTAAAACGAAATTTTGATGCTTCGAATTCTGGTGGAAAATCACAGTATTCACATGTGATGGTGCCATTAGCAGCTGCATCAGCGAGCATCTTTGTTTATACATTGACATTTCTTCCGTTTTTTGTCTCATTTCTATCCAATTATGTTGCTGATGAAAGTCAGCGTTTGATGATCATCAAGGGGTTCACTGAGGTTCTTCTAATCGGGCTATTTCCTATCATTGTAGTACCAGTAATATTATTCTTTGTCATTAGAGTTGAAGTTTTCAGGGGGAAAGAGAATTTTTTTTCCACTACAAAATCGAACGAAAAGTATGTGAGTACGGTTGAGTTTTTGCATAACTCAGTGTTTGTTGTGCCAGGGTCTTATGTCCGGAATAACTCAAGATTCTTGTTCTTGTTTATCAGAAATATCGTATCGCCGTTGAATTATTATGGGTCAGAGATTTTTTATAAAAAGCTACCAAATTATTCACTAACAATAAACGATCTTGCAAATTTTCTAATGTTCCATAGTGGATTTAACATGACCTCTTCCAGGCAAAAGAAGGAGGGTAGTGAACAAGAAGGTGGTGCGAAAGGTTCTGATCCCGACTACGATTATGGTCTTGTTAAATGGTTCATTAATTTTTGCTACCCAGTGTGGGCTAGCTATCTGTCGCTTCTATTTTATACAATAGCATTTTATGATTCTGTTTATATAGAAAAAAGTTGTTATTTATACGCTATTTCTACTTGGATAATATATTCAGTATATTTTATACTAAGGGAATATAGAAGTATTGGGAACTTTAAGACCCAGTTTTTCAGCGGAAATTTTGTCTTTTTCCCGAAGAACCTTGATCATGAGGTTTTTCAGGTCTTTCTATGGTCAGAAAGCGGATCTGTGAGCAAATGGCTTCTTAGAAGTCTGGCTTTGGTCCAGACAGCGTTTTTGGTAACCTATTTAGTGGCTTTGCAAGTGCTGCAAAGCGGATAGAGGTCTCAACGGTTTTCGTCGGGGTAGGCTTATGACGCAGCGGCCAGAAGCATCAGAAATATTAACGCATTGCGCTCTAGTTGATGCTATTGAACGAATAGATTTGGTTCTCCTAGAAATCAGACAAATGCAGATGAATATAATACAGAATTTGAGAACACCGATTTTATACGAAGCGCTTCGGTACGAAGAGTCATATATCTGGGGTGGATACAATGACGCTGCTGGCGGTGATGGTAACGATCCAGAGAATAGCTGGTCTAAATTATTTCATAAAATGCAAATTGATCAGAAAGGTATTGAAAGGCTGGTATGGTGTTGGGTCATTGATTTTACGGAGTTAAACGGAAACCTGAGTGATGATGGAGTAAATATTGGAAATCATAGCACGTGGTCAAAATATGCAAATTTGAAATGGAGGCAAGATTTAACGCGTAGAATAATGAAAAAGATAGGGACAATATCTCATAGCGGTTACTGGAGCGCCGATGGTAGAAGATACTATCATATGCTAAGATCTCTCCAGGATATAAAATCTAAAATACTTCAAGATAAGATATATGTTGTGAAGTCAGCGTATGAATATTTTATTGGGTGTCGCTCTCATGGTAATATGAGCATTAAAGAGCGACGTTCTATAATATCAAGGTTTTACCTTACGCGATCCGTTTCACTTGGAAAATTAAGGGGTTATTTGCAACATGTCGGTGTTCTTCAAGATCAATTAGAAAGAACAATGGATCTTTCCCTACATGGGGATCCTAGGCCGACTGTCGATAGAAGAAGGGATCAAGGATTCTTCATAAATTATTTGGCAGATAGAAGTATAGAGTTAAAGAGAGATATTGAGTTACTTCTTGACTTCGCGGCTTCTCCGGTGCCAGTTACCATGACGACCGAGAGAGTGATGCACAATTGGGCGCATGATTTTGCAGCAAATGTTCAGAAGACAAGCTTAATTATAGATGAAATATTTAATGATGAGAAAAAAATATCTACGACTTATTTTGTCTCATCATCGTTTTTCATGCCTGATAGGCCGGACTTGCAACCGGTATTGGCGCATGAAGTGGCAAACGTGGTCATTCGGGATCGCTATGAAAACCTGCGTCAGCCATTGTCAGACACAAGAGATGATAACTTTAAACGCCTTACGCGAGGTATTTATAAAATATTTTCAGAAATAAGAGGAGAAATTATTCCGAAAATGGCGCCTGCTCAGTTCTCGTCAAATGTTGATGATGATGTTTTTGAAATATCTACGGATGTAGTAGCAACTTCTGTCTCCGGATACTCATACATTTATCCTTTGTTTATGGAACTGGTGGGGAAAGATCTGGATATATTGTTTGAAATTATTAAGGGAGATCCAGACATAGAGCTTGCTTACTCTGGAAAGCCTGTGCTGCCATACGACGTGTCAACGTTGATCGTGCAGCCTTCTTGGTTCTACCGCTTGATGGTTGCGGCAGAGTATGCGCGATCAATAGAGACCGGAGCTGAGAATAATCCTTACGGAAAGCTTCTCACGGAAGGCGTGAAAAGTATTTGTCGAGATTTATATATGCATGTTGTCGAAGATTTGTATGAAAGAGTTGATAGTGCATATATCTGGGATAAAGTTGCAATAACTCTTGTCGAGGCCGTAAAATGTAGCCCATTCTCTGAATATGTAAAAGAGTGGAGGTACAGAGACTATATTTATTCCCAGAACGCGTATATGCCAAGCGTTAAGGCTAGAAAGTTCAATTTTTCTCATATTTTTAAATCGAGATGGCGGGAAGATACAGGTATTGATAATCGATTCCGGCACCAAAAACCTCTAAAGATGAGAATACGTAGATTCTTGTTTGAAGAAATGATTAATATGAAAACGAGGCATCATAGAAAATTGAGTGGTGCAGTCGGAAGTGTTTTGGGGAAAGATGGATTTTCATGCAGTGAAAAGGAGCTTCACGATATTGTTGTTATGTTTGATGATGAGTATGTGTTTGATCATCAAGGGTACAAAAAAGGGAAGTCAACGCGCGTCCTGAGTAATATTGTCGATGATTATCTTTACAAGGTGCCTCTGTTTCGTTGCATAGAGGATATATGTTGGCAATCATCTGTAATTTCCTCTGTCGATTTTCTAGGAGATCGGGTTGGAAATCGGACTTTGTATGAGTGGAAGCGTCCCTGGCTTGGGTATATCCATCACTCCACGGCAATGGGGAAGGAGTTGTATCAGGTTGGGCTGGAACTGGCATTCTCTGAAACGCGATCTGCGCGGGATCGATCGGCGGTGGCCATCCGGGTGGTCGAGTGTGCGCGTCAGAACCCTTACCTGACCTCGAAGGGTGACCCTCAAATTAGGAAAAATCTGTTAGATAGACTTATAGTTTGGCTTGAGGGTCCTGCAAATGATGGGAGGGAGAACCTTTCCCAAAAAGTTAGTGGTGTTTGGAGTTTGATAAAAAATATAATATGCGATTTAAGTCAAGTTGAAATGCTGCTTTTGGGAGATCCCCATGATAAAGTCAAAATTAAATGTTTGAGAAATCTTGTTGAAAACGTACCGTCGAAAGCTATACATTCTGTTAATTCAAATAACTTACCGTCAGAGTTTTATGAATGGAGGTTTTCTGGTACAAATAAAAGAGTATCTGACGTCGGAAACGCATCCACTGCTCTGATTGATAATGTAATTAATAAGTTTGAAGGATATAAACTTGCTGAATTGGAGGGTATTCTTCACGAGGAATTTGATAATTTTGACAATCCTAGAGATGTCTTTGGAGATAGTTTGGTTGAATTGTTAGGCTTCCTAATGCTTCACAGGAGTGAGATTACTTGTGATGAAATGAGAAAATATACAAAAACAAATGTACAAATGAATAGAGACGAAAAGATTGAATATATATTACGAACGATGAGGGCTGTTTTGTGTGATGAAAAGAAATCTCACGATGTAAGCTTGGGAGAGATTTCTTCTAATGGCTTTGGCTTAAGGCTTTTTAACATTAGTAGATTTTTGTTGTCCGGGCCACTGAGTGACCCCAACTCGTTGAAAGAGATTGCCTCGTCAGACAATGACGATTTTTTGTTGATTCGAATGTCGGAAGAGAGTCAGTGGACTGACAAAAGCATTCGGTCTGCGAACAATGCGCATTCTAGAGGCATTGATTCGTGGTCTGGTCGTTATCAACCGGTTCTCGGCCGCTATGATTTGATAGCATTAGAGCCGTGCCGGCCATTGTTTCGATCTATGCTACCATACTTCCATCCCGGAAATAATAAGGACTTCGAACCCTCTTTTAAGGCGAGGATTCCTGAGAAGTTTATTCCTTATATCCGCAGGCAGGAGCTGGCCATACCCTTTATTGTCTCTCCTGGGAGCAACAGCAATGCTCATATTATCGAGAAATATGAAGGGTCTCATCATCTTTACGCGGCCATCGCGGTCATTCTTGTACAAAGATCGGCAAGAATGGATTTCCTGGCTCGCATGATCATGCCGCATTATTGCGGAAAGGGTGTATATGATTTAAAACGTAATTTGAATGAGAATGAAAAACGGTATACTGAAGGAAGACTGCGGGGGGTAACTGCGGCAAGCGCCGCCCATATGAAAGAAGAAGATTACGCATTCATTGGTGAGGGGTGGGGCGATATTATAATTTTTTTCGGAAAAAAGGCGGGTAATGGAGATTATTCTATAGAAGCTGAGGACATGAACCGTGTCCGATATATGCAGGATGCTATCTATCAGGATTTTCTGGTCAACAGAACTGAAACCGTATTTATGCCGACCGTAATAAGTGGGGTAGAAGACTGTGGCGTGAAATCGTTCAGCGTTGATGTTCGACTTATCGAAGATAGAATAGGCTTTGGTGTAAATAAGTCGTTTGAAATAAAAGTGGCCTCGAATATCCGAAAAATATGCTCAAATGGACAATTGTGTGTGTCTAATAACGCAATAGAATTTCATAGGCTGCCAGGGCAGATGGATTATCGCATCAAGTGTAACGTGGGTGGATTTAGAGACTGGAAGCACACCGGCCATGAGGTGTGGTTTGCCAAGGTTGTTGAGGGCGTTGGTCATTGTATTGACTTTATGACGACAAACTTGGAGTTCCCCCCTTTGTACGAATAGGGAAGGTCGTGGTATCCGGCCTATGACAATCGCTCTATCGTGGACGGGCATAGGTGACAGTCTGGGGGCTCAAAATTGGGTGTTGACGATGATTTCTCAGGGGGGTGCCCCTGTGGCTCCTCTCTCCGCTTTAACGTCTGTTGTGGCCCGCTGATCGGCGGGGCGCCTGCGCCGACGGCCGAAGCGTTGATGCGGTCCCGCTACAGTGCCTATGCCCGGGGCCAGCATGCCTACCTCAAGCGGACCAGTGCCGCGCGGCTGCGCAAGACGGTCGGGGCGGATAAGAGCGACCCGGTGCAATGGGTGGGGCTGGCGGTGCTGGAGACAACCGACGGCGGCCCGGACGATACCACCGGCACCGTCACCTTCGAGGCGCGCTTTCTCTATCAGGGGGAAGAGCGGGTGCTGCGGGAAAAATCCCAGTTCACCCGGGAAAAGGGGCGCTGGGTCTACGTCAAGGCGCTGCCCGAGGAGCCCGCCTTGCCGCTGCGGCCCGTCGTGCTTCCCGCTGCAGAGCCCGGTGGGGTGGCGGTCGTCGGGCGGAACGATCCCTGTCCCTGCGGATCGGGCAAGAAGTACAAGAAGTGCTGCGGAGCATCCTGAAAAAGCCCCCGGCGCGGCCGGCTGATGGAGGAGGAGGGCCGGCCGCGCGGGGGAGGGTCGCCTACAGCATTTGCAGCATGCAGGCCACCAGGGGATGCCGCACCACGTCCTTGTCGGTCAGGCGGATGACGGCGATTTCCTCGATCGCTTCCAGGCGGTGGGCCACCTCGGCCAGGCCGGAGACGCCGGGCAGCAGGTCGGATTGATCCGGATCCCCGGTGATCACCATCCGCGAATGCCAGCCCAGACGCGTCAGCAGCATCTTGATCTGGCCGTAGGTGCAGTTCTGTGCCTCGTCGATCACCACGAAACAGTTGTTCAGGGTCCGCCCGCGCATATAGGCGATAGGGGCGATTTCAATGGTCGCGTCGGCCAGAAGCGCTTTCAGCCGCTTGCCACCCAGCCGATCGGACAGGGCGTCGTAGAGAGGGCGGAGATAGGGCAGCAGCTTGTCTTCCAGCGTGCCGGGCAGGTAGCCCAGGTTCTCTCCGGCCTCCACCGCCGGCCGCGACAGGACGATGCGGTCCACTTCCCCCGCTTCCAGGGCCTCCACCGCCGCGGCGATGGCCAGATAGGTCTTGCCCGTGCCCGCCGGCCCCAGGGCGACCGTCAGGCTGTGGGCCGCCAGGGCCTCCAGCAGGCGTTCCTGGTTCAGGTTGTGGGGACGAACCTTGCGCTTGTAGCTCTGGTCGCGACGGGCATCGATGGGATCCCAGCCCACGCCCAGCGGGTGAACGGGCGCAGCCCGGGTTTCTTCCATCTCGGTCCGGATAGCAGCGGCGGTGGCGCGGGTACGCTTACCCATGACGGCCTCTCCTCAGGTAAAGGATGGTCGGTCGTGCAGCCCGCGGCCAACAAAAAACGCCACCCGAAGACGGATGGCGTGGCCGGAGGCGGCGGGAAGGCACCGATGCGATCCCGGGTGCGGGAAAGCAGGGTGCCGGGGGAAGGGAGACTCCGGGAGGCGCGGTGACTGCCTGGAGTCGGATATATGCGCGCTGTGCTTGCATCCGAGGCCTCGCTCCCTGAGTGGATCGCCATCCCGATATGACAAAAGCCTAGGCACGGACCCCCATCTTTGTCACCGATTTTTTGTGTGAAGCCTCTATGAATGCCACAAGATATGGGAACGGGGTGGACCGGGCGATCCTGTTGCCCTATACTATCTGCCCTCCGATATCCTGAAACGAGTCCTTGGCGAGTCGCCGGGCGAGTCTCTCTCTTCCTGGGCGGGATTATTTCTCCATCGATATTTTCCACGAATTGGCCCGGGGCATGCGGCCAATCCGTTCGACGGGCGTTATGCCCTGGAGTCGCTCCCCGCGATGCCCCGGCAGCCATTTGGCCGTCGGGTGTTTCCGGCGGGTGAAAGGTGGCCGGGAAGGGCAGGGAAGGGCGATTAAGGTCTTGCGGTGCGGCAGCCCTGTGAATACCTCCTTTATAATCGCGGGGGCTTTTGCGGGGATCACCGTCCTTGGCGGGTCCTCGTCCGCTTGCCACCGCCTGCCTCCTGTGTTGCTTGCCCTGTGCCGCCACTGGCGCGGGGCGTCTCCGCCGCACGTCTTTTCGGCGGACCGCTTCCGGTCCTGCTGGCCTTCGCCCCGGGTTCAACAACCACGCACGGACGCACACACCCATGCCTTCCCGGATTGCCGACACTCTGCCGACCACCGTCAGCCGCGCCATCGTCATCGAAGATATCACCCCCCGGGTGGATGACGGCCGCTATCCCATCAAGCGCGTGGTGGGGGACACCGTTGCCGTCTCTGCCACCATTTTCCGCGAAGGACACGGCAAGCTTTCCGCCGTCGTCAAATGGCGGCTCAAGGGCGCCGATACCTGGCACGAAGAGCCGCTGGAACAGACCAACCCCGGCCTCGCCATCTGGGAGGGCACGTTCACCCTGACCGAGATGGGGCGGGTGGAATACGCCGTGGAAGCCTGGGCCGACGACTGGGGCAGCTGGCATCACGAAGTGACTCTGAAGCGGGACGCCGGCGTGGATGTGCTTCTGGAAACCCAGGAAGGCCTGACCCTGGTGCAGCAGGCCATGGACCGGGCGCAGGGGGAGGACCGGGACTTTCTGAGTCACATGGCCTCCCAGGTGGCGGACATGGACGGCGGCGGGGCGCGGGCCTCGATGCTGCTGAGCGAAGGGGTGAATGCGGCCATGCACCGCTGGCCCGACCGCTCGGCCGCCGTGACCCAGGAGCCGGTGTTCGAGGCCATCGTCGATCCGGTGCGGGCGCGCTTTGCCGCCTGGTACGAGATGTTCCCCCGCAGCCAGGGCACGGAGCCGGGCACGTGGGGCACGTTCCGCGACTGCATGGCGCGCCTGCCCGAAGTGCGCTCCATGGGCTTCGACACCCTGTACTTCGTGCCCATCCACCCCATCGGCCGCAAGCATCGCAAGGGACCGAACAACACCCTGACCGCCGGTCCCAACGATCCGGGCAGCCCCTATGCCATCGGCTCGGACGAGGGCGGCCACAAGGCGGTCCATCCCGAGCTGGGCACCCTGGAGGACTTCCGCGCCCTGGTGCAGCGGGCCAACGAGTTCGGCATGGATGTGGTGCTGGACATCGCCGTGCAGTGCGCGCCGGACCACCCCTGGATCGCCGAGCATCCGGAATGGTTCCGCTTCCGCCCCGACGGCACCATCAAGTACGCGGAAAACCCGCCGAAGAAATACCAGGATATCGTCAATGTGGAATTCTGGGGACCGCACCAGAAGGCCCTGTGGGACGAACTGCTGAGTGTCTTCAAGTTCTGGGTGGACCAGGGGGTGACCACCTTCCGCGTGGACAACCCGCACACCAAGCCGATCCCTTTCTGGGAATGGGTGATCGGCCAACTGAAGGCCGAGCATCCGGAATGCATCTTCCTGTCCGAAGCCTTCACCCGGCCGCCAGTGATGAAGATGCTGGCCAAGGTCGGCTTCACCCAGTCCTACAGCTACTTCACCTGGCGGACGGGCAAGGAAGAGTTGACCGAATACCTGGAAGAACTGACCCAGAGTGATTGCGCCGAATACATGCGGGTCAACTTCTTCGCCAACACGCCCGATATCCTGCCCGTCCACCTGCAGACCGGCGGCCGCCCGGCCTTCATGCAGCGGCTGGTGCTGGCCGCGACGCTTTCCAGCGTCTACGGCATCTATAACGGCTTCGAGCTGTGCGAAAACGACGCCGTCCCGGGCAAGGAAGAATACAACCACTCGGAAAAGTACGACTTCAAGGTCTGGGATTGGGACCGGCCCGGGAACATCAAGGACCTGATCGCCATGGTGAACTGGGTCCGCAACGAGAACCCGGCCCTGCACGAATTCACCAACCTGCGCTTCTATCGCGCGGACAACGACCACATCCTGTTCTACGGCAAGATGACCGAGGACCGGTCCAACATCATCCTGGTAGCGGTCAACCTCGATCCCTTTGCATCGCAGGAAGGCATGCTGTGGTTCCCGCTGGCCGAGATGGGCATCGCCGAGGGGCAGGGCTTCCGCGTTGAAGAGCTGCTGACCGGCACCGATCTGCCCTGGACCGGCAGCCCGCATCACTGGTTCTTCGATCCCCACACCAATCCCGCCGCCATCTTCCGGGTGACCCCGCTGTAACGGGTGCCCGTGCGTCTTCGGCGATTTCGTTCCGGTTTTTATTCAGGCAGGAGGGCGGTGCGTTGAAAAAGCCGCCCCGGAAGGCAAAACGGTCATGGACTCTGATCCGCTCTGGTACAAGGACGCCATTATCTATCAGCTGCACGTCAAGGCCTTCTTCGATCACAACGGAGACGGCTTCGGTGATTTCGCCGGCTTGACGGAAAAGCTGGACTATCTGTCGGACCTGGGGGTTACGGCCGTCTGGCTGCTGCCGTTCTATCCGTCGCCGCTGCGCGATGACGGCTATGACATCGGCGACTACAAGGCGGTCAATCCCCAGTACGGATCGATGCGCGACTTCCGCAAGCTGGTCAAGGCGGCCCATGACCGCGGCCTGAAGGTGATTACCGAGCTGGTCATCAACCACACCAGCGATCAGCACGCCTGGTTCCAGAAAGCCCGCACCGCCAAGCCCGGCAGCAAGGCCCGGGATATGTATGTCTGGAGCGACAGCGACCAGCGCTACCAGGAAACCCGGATCATCTTCACGGATACGGAGACGTCGAACTGGGCCTGGGACCCCGTGGCCCAGGCCTACTACTGGCACCGCTTCTTCAGCCACCAGCCCGACCTGAACTGGGACAATCCCCGGGTCTTCGATGAAATCACCAAGGTGATGCAGTACTGGCTGGACTGCGGCGTCGACGGCATGCGGCTGGACGCCATCCCCTATCTGGTGGAGCGCGAAGGCACCAATAACGAAAATCTCCCGGAAACCCACGCCGTGCTGCGCCGTCTGCGCGCCTGGCTGGACGAGCACTACGAAGGCCGCATGCTGCTGGCCGAGGCCAA
Organism: Rhodospirillaceae bacterium Z3-40; assembly: GCA_046233135.1. Lineage (GTDB taxonomy): Bacteria > Pseudomonadota > Alphaproteobacteria > Rhodospirillales > Rhodospirillaceae > JBJXHN01. The sequence continues at coordinate 381,362 of JBJXHN010000001.1, forward strand.
CCAGTGGCCGGAGGACGTGCGCGAATACTTCGGCGGCGACGACGGGCCGGAATGCCATATGGCCTTCCACTTCCCGGTGATGCCGCGCATGTACATGGCCGTGGCCCAGGAAGACCGCCACCCGATCACCGACATCATGCGCCAGACACCGGAAATCCCGGAAGAATCCCAGTGGGCGATTTTCCTGCGCAATCACGACGAACTGACGCTGGAAATGGTGTCGGATCGCGAGCGCGACTACATGTACAACTTCTATGCCCATGATCTCCGCGCGCGGATCAACGTGGGCATCCGCCGACGCCTGGCGCCGCTGCTGGAAAACGACCGCCGCAAGATCGAGCTGCTGAACAGCCTGCTGATGTCCATGCCCGGCACCCCCATCGTCTATTACGGGGACGAGATCGGCATGGGCGACAACATCTTCCTGGGTGACCGGGATGGTGTGCGCACCCCCATGCAATGGTCGCCCGACCGCAATGGCGGCTTTTCCCGGGCCGATCCCGCCAGCCTGTATCTGCCGGCGATCATGGACCCGCTCTACGGCTTCGATGCGGTGAACGTGGAGGCGCAGAGCCGCAGTTCCTCCAGCCTGCTCAACTGGATGCGCCGCCTGATCAGCGTGCGCAAGCGCCACCGGTCCTTCGGCCGCGGGGTGCTGCGGTTCCTTTATCCGGGGAACCGCAAGGTTCTGGCCTATCTGCGGGAATACGACGGCGAGACCATTCTGTGCGTGGCCAACCTGTCCCGCGCGTCCCAGCCCGTCGAACTGGACCTGAAGGAATACATCGGCCGGGTGCCGGTGGAACTGATCGGGCACAGCAGCTTCCCGCCCATTGGCGAACTCAACTACTTCATCACCCTGCCGGCCTATGGCTTCTACTGGTTCCAGCTGACCGATGCGGTCAATCCGCCGGCCTGGCACGAACCCTATGTGCAGGCGATGCCGGAACTGAACACCCTGGTGCTCACCCAGGGCCTACTCTCTCTGGTGCAAAGCGGCGTGGCGCGGGAGATGCAGCGGGATATCCTGCCTGCCTTCCTGCCCAACCAGCGCTGGTTCGCCGGCAAGGATCACGATGTGGCCGAAGTGACCATGGCCGCCCATGCGGTGCTGCCGGGTCCGGGCAGCGGCTGGCTGGTGGCGGTCTGCCGGGCCGCCTTCACCGACAGCACCGTTCCCGACCAGACCTATCAGCTGCCCTTGGATATCGCCTGGGAAACCAAGGACGAGGATCCGCTGCAAGGCCTGCTGCCCTTCACCCTGGCCCGGGTGCGCCAGTTTAACCGCATCGGCGCCCTGCACGATGCCATGGCCGGGGAAGCCTATACGGCCGCCGTGGTGCGGGCGATGCGCGATTCGTTGGAAACCGGGGCCTCCGACGGCGGCAAGCTGGTGTTCAGCCACACCAATGCGCTGGAAGCTCTGGACGTCCCGGCGGTCGAGGAAATCCGCCGTCTGGGGCGGGAGCAGTCGAATACCTCCATGCTCGTCGGAGACGACATGGTGCTGAAGATCTACCGCCGTCTGGAGCCCGGCACCCATCCGGAGATCGAGATCGGCCGCTTCCTGACTGACGTGGCGGGCTTTACCAATGCTCCGCCGCTGCTCGGCTCCATGGAACTGGTGGCCGAGGACGGCACGCCGACGGCGCTGGCCGTGCTTCAAGGCTTCGTGCGCAATCAGGGCGAGGGCTGGGAATACACCCAGGACTATCTGATCCGGTATCTGGAAGACCGGGACCTGCTGGCCAACAGCGAGGAGTTGACCGACGAAGAGCCGGAAGGGGATCGTCATGGCCTGTATACCCAGCTGATCGGCACCCTGGGCCAGCGCATCGCCGAGCTGCATCAGGCCTTCGCCAGGAAGGATACGGATGATCCGGCCTTCGTTCCCGAACCGGTGAGCGAAAGCGACCTGGAAACCTGGCGTGGTCAGGTGCGGGCGCAGGCGGACAAGGCCCGGGCCGCGCTGGTGCGTGCCTTGCCGGGTCTGCCCGGTCCCATGGCCGGCCGGGTCAAGGGCATGCTGGAAGATTGGAAGGCGGTGGAGGCGCTGATCGACGCGCCCCTGGACCTGCCCGAAGGGATGGTGAAGACCCGCTATCACGGCGACCTGCATCTGGGGCAGGTGGTGGTGGTGCGCGACGACTTCCACATCCTGGACTTCGAAGGCGAACCGGTGCGGGCGGTCGCCGAGCGGCGGGCCAAGCAATGCCCACTGAAGGACGTGGCGGGCATGGTGCGGTCGTTCAACTACGCCGCCTGGGCGGCCATCGATGCCTATCGCACCAACAACCCGGGCTGCCGCGTCGATCTGGAAGCTCTGGCCAACCGCTGGGAGGTCGAGACCTTGCAGGCCTTTATGACCGGCTACGGTATCGGGGTGGTGGACTGCCCGTCCGTGCCCCAGGAAGAAGACGCGCTGAACGGGTTGCTGGCCCTGTTCACGCTTGAAAAAGCCCTTTATGAAGTGGTCTATGAAGCCGCCAACCGGCCGGCCTGGCTGCATATCCCGATCAACGGGATGGCCCGGCTGGTGGGGTGGACCCTGCCCGAACCGGACGGAGCCGAATAGACCCATGCCGCAAAAGAACCCTCGCGTCTGGCCCGGGCGGCCCTATCCTTTGGGAGCCACCTGGGACGGCCGGGGGGTGAATATCGCCGTCTTCTCCGAACATGCGGAGCGGGTGGAGGTCTGTCTGTTCGACAACACCGGCCGGGAAACCGGCCGGGTGTCCTTGCCTGAATACAGCGACGAGGTCTGGCACGGCTACTTCCCCGACTTGCGGCCGGGGCAGCGCTATGCGTTCCGTGTCCACGGCCCCTATGACCCCGGCGCCGGCCATCGCTTCAATCCCTTCAAGCTGGTGCTGGACCCCTACGCCCGGGCGTGGGACGGCATGCTGACGTGGTCGGATACCCACTTCGGCTATCGCTTCCGGGACGGTCGGGGGGACGAGGATCTGACCCGGGACGAGCGGGACAACGGCCCCTTCATGCCAAAATGCGTGGTGGTCGACACCGCCCACACCTGGGGCGACCCCGGCCGGCGCATCGAGACCCCGTGGCAGGACAGCATCATTTACGAGCTGCACGTGCGTGGCTTTACCATGCGCCATCCAGACGTGCCCGACAGCCTGCGCGGCACCTTTTCGGGCATGTCCACCAAGGCCGTGGTTGACTACCTGAAGGGCCTGGGGATTTCGGCGATCGAGCTGTTGCCGATCCACGCCTTCGTCCATGACCGCTTTCTGGTGAAGAAGCGGCTGGTCAATTACTGGGGCTACAACTCGCTGGGCTTCTTTGCTCCCCATCCGGCCTATCTGGCGTCGGGAAAGCTGGGGGAGTTCAAGACCTTCGTGCAGGTGATGCATGATGCGGGGATCGAGGTGATCCTGGATGTGGTCTATAACCACACCGCCGAAGGCAATCACTTGGGGCCGACCCTGTCCTTCCGGGGCATCGACAACGCCAGCTATTACCGGCTCGACCCCAACAACAAGCGCTTCTACGAGGACAGCACCGGCTGCGGGAATTCCTTGAATCTGCGTCATCCCCGGGTGTTGCAGATGGTCATGGATTCCCTGCGCTACTGGGTGGAGGAAATGCGGGTCGACGGCTTCCGCTTCGACCTGGCCACCACCCTGGCCCGCGACCATGGCGCCTTCGACCCCCATGCGGGCTTTCTGGAAGCGCTGCGGCAGGACCCGGCCCTGTCCCGCGTCAAGCTGATCGCCGAGCCCTGGGATGTGGGCGACGGCGGCTATCGCCTGGGCGGCTTCCCGCCGGGCATGGCCGAGTGGAACGACCGCTACCGCGATACCGCCCGCCGGTTCTGGCGCGGTGACGGCGGGCAGGTGGCCGAACTGGCAACCCGGCTGACCGGTTCGTCGGATCTGTTCGCCCGGCGCGGACGCAGCCCCTGGGCGTCCATCAACTTCATCACCGCCCACGACGGCTTCACCCTGGCCGACCTGAACGCCTACGAACAGAAGCACAACCTGGCCAACGGCGAGGATAACCGCGATGGCACGGACGCCAACTACGCCCGCAACTACGGGGTGGAGGGGCCGAGCGACGACCCGGATATCCACGCCCTGCGCCTGCGGCAGTGCCGCAACATGCTGGCGACCCTGCTGCTGTCCCAGGGGGTGCCGATGATGGTGGCCGGCGACGAATTCGCCCGGTCCCAGCGGGGCAACAACAACCCGTACTGCCAGGACAACGCGATCTCGTGGATCGACTGGACGGGGATCGACGAGGATGGCCAAGCCCTGACCCAACTGGTGCGCTGGCTGATTTCCCTGCGGCGCCAGCACATCATCTTCCGCCGCACCCGGTTCTTCCACGGCACCACCTTGCGCGGCACCGATATCAAGGACATCTGCTGGTTCACCGCCGATGGCCGGGAACGGGAGACCGCAGCCGACTGGGCGGACGGCAACGAACGCTATCTGGCGTTCCTGCTGCGCGGCGAGGCCGGGGAATACTTCGTCACCGAACGGGGCGAGCCGGAAGGGGACATGAGCTTCCTGATCGCCATGAACGCCGGCGAGGAGCCCATGACCATGCGCATGCCCACGCTGGGGGCGGCGTGGCGGTGGACGCTGCTGCTGGACACGGCCCGGCCCGGCGCGGGAACGGATGTGTCCATCGCCGACGGCGGCAAGTACGACATGGTCGACCGCTCGCTGATCATCCTGCGCCGGGAAGACCCGGCACCCTCCAGCAATGGCCAGGAAATGCCCTGGCCGGAAAACTATCCGTCGCAGAAGCGAATCATAGGGGGATCTCATGGACAACCCGCAGGCCGCGCAGGACGACCGACCGGTTCTCGAACGACTGAGTGAGGTCGCGGGAATCGTTTCGGCCTACCACGACGCCTTCGGGTCCTGGACCACGGCACCGGACCCCAGCCGGCGTGCTGCCCTGGCCGCGCTGGGCCTGGACGCCGCGACCGACGAGGCGGCGTCGGAAACCCTCGACCGGCTGGTGTTCGCGCCCTGGGACCGGGCGCTGCCCCGCTGCATCGTCCATCGCCTGGACGGTACCCCCATCAGCGTGAGCATGGTCCTGCCGGCCGATGCCGCCGGCCAAGCCCGCTGGCGGCTGCTGCTGGAAGAGGGGAGCGGGGCGGCTCCGGCCGACGGCACCTTCCTGCTGGACTCGCTGGAGGTGGTGGACGAGGGACCGGAAGGCCGCCGCCGCTGCCGGCTGGCCATTCCGCTGGCGCCCAAGCCGGGCTATCACCGCCTGCGCATTGAACTGGCCGATGGTTTGGGGGCGGAAGCTCCGCTGCTGTGCGCGCCCGTGCGCTGCTGGCTGCCGGACGGGGCGGACGATGCCCAGGCGGGGCCGCGCCTGTGGGGGCTGTCGGTGCAGGTGCATGGCCTGCGCGGGCGGGACGACTGGGGGATGGGCGACTTCGCCGCGCTGGGCGCCCTGGCTCGCACCGTGGGCCGGCAGGGGGGCGCTTTTGTCGGGGTCAATCCGCTGCATGCCCTGTTCCCCGCCCGGCCCCTGCATTGCAGCCCCTATTCGCCCAACACCCGGCTGTTCCTCAACCCGCTGTATATCGCCATCCCCCAGGTGCCCGAGTATCCGGAATGCCCGGCGGCTCTGGATGCCGGTGTGGGGCTGGATGCGCTGCGGGCACCCGGGCTGATCGACTATGCCGGCGTGGCCGCCCGTAAATGGCCGGCGCTGGAGGCGCTGTACGCGTCCTTTGTTGCCCGTCACCAGGGGCGGCGGACGGCCCGGGGCAAGGCCCATGCGGCGTTTGTGGAGGCCGGTGGGGCGCCGCTGCGCCGCTTCGCTGTCTTCGAAGCCATTGCCGAGGCCCATGTGGACGCCGGCTGGTCCTGGCGGGACTGGCCGGAAGAGTTGCAGGACCCGGCCGGCGAGGCCGTGCGCGCTTTCGCTGCGGCCCATGAGGACCGGGTGGGTTTCCATCTGTGGTGCCAGTTCGAGGCGGACCGCCAGCTCGCCCAGGTGGCCGAAACCGCGGCACGGTCGGGGCAGGCGATCGGCCTCTATCGCGACCTTGCGCTGGGCAGCGACCCCACCGGTGCCGATGCCTGGATCTGGAAGGACATGCTGGTGGGCGGTCTGGCCGTGGGAGCCCCGCCCGATCCCCTGAACGCGCGGGGCCAGAACTGGGGCTTTCCGCCGTTTCATCCGGAACGACTGGCCGACGCCGGCTTCCAGCCCTTTGCCGAGATGATCCGCGCCAATATGCGCCATGCCGGGGCCCTGCGCATGGACCACGTGCTGGGGCTGATGCGGCTGTTCTGCATCCCCCATGGCTTCGAGGGGCGGGAAGGGATCTATCTGCGCATGCCCTTCGACGCCCTGGTGGCGGTGCTGGCCATCGAGAGTTGGCGCAACCGCTGTCTGGTGGTCGGCGAGGATCTGGGCACGGTGCCGGAAGGCTTCCGCGACCGCATGACCGCCGAGGGTATCCTGTCCTATCGCCTGTTCTTTTTCGAACGCACCGAGGATGCCGGCATGCTGCCGCCGGAGGACTATCCGCGTCTGGCGGCGGTGGCCGGGTCGACCCACGATCTGCCCACCCTTTGCGGTTTCTGGAACGGCCGGGATCTTGCCTGGAAGCATGACCTGGACCTGTTCGCCACCCAGGAGATCAAGGACGCCGAGAGCATGGGCCGCCATTACGATCGGCCGCGCATTCACGAGGCCCTGGCCGCCGCCGGCCTGCCCATGACCCACCTGGATGACCCCTTCTATCCGCCGCCGGAGCTGGTGGAGTCCGTCTACGCCTGGCTGGCCCGCACCCCCAGCCTGCTGGAGCTGGTGCAGATCGAAGACGTGCTGGGGGAATGGGAGCAGGCCAACCTGCCCGGCACCCTGGACGAACATCCCAACTGGCGCCGCCGGATCGCGGTCGCGGCCGAGGATCTGGAGGCTGACGGCCGCCTGCCCAGGCTGGCCGAGCGTCTTGCCCGGGAAGGGCGCGCCGGCGCCGCGGGCGCGGATGAAGGGGGCGCAGGGGGACCGTCGTGAGACTGCGATCGTCCCTTTGTTGCCGTTTGCTTGCGCTGCTTCTTGTCGCTGCCGGCCTGTTCGCCGGGCCGGGACCGGGCGGGTTTTCCGTGGCCATGGCGCAGGGCGGATCCGCCAAGGGCGGTAACGGAGCCGCCGAGGTCGCCGATGTGCAGGCCTGGACCCGCAGTCTGGATCTGGTGGAACAGGCCCTGATCCGGGCGCAAGGGGCGCTGGAGCCCGGGGACATGGGGGCACTGTCCGCCAAGGTCCGCGATACCCGCGCCGCAGCCGAGCAGGCGCGCGCCCGGGCTGAAGAGGGGCTGGCGACGTCCGAAGGCTTGCTGGAGGCGCTGGGTCCCCCGCCCGAAGCCGGCCACGAGGCGGACGAGCCGCCGGAAATCCGGGTGCAGCGGGAACAGTATCAGGGCGACATCTCCACCTGGCGGGCCCGCAAGGCGGAAGCGGATCTGACCATCACCCGCGCGAACCAGCTGCTGGAACGCATCGTCGCCCAGCGGCGGGCGAGCCTGGTGGAAACCCTGCTGCGCCCCACGCCCTTGCCGTGGATGCCCGATGTCCTGGCCATCGGCGTGCCCGACATCCTGCATGGCACGGGGCGGGTGATCGCCTCGCCTTTCGAGTGGGTGGCCAGCCGCGACTTCGACGACGTGCGCGGTCAGGTGCTGGGGGTGGCGACTCTGTGGGCGCTGCTGGCCGGCGTGGTGGGCTTCACGGTGCGCTGGGCCATGCTGCGGCGCTTCGGCCGGCGCGAGGGCGGCGACCCGCCCGGCTATGCCCGCCGTGTGGGCGGGGCCCTGGCCGAGGGCGCGGCGAACGGGGTGGTGCCGGGGCTGCTGCTGGGCGGGGTGATCGTCTGGGCGGTGACCAACTGGGATGCCTCCAGCCTGTTCCGCACCGTGGTGCTGAGCGGCCTGACCGGATTGCTGTTCATCATCATGATCGGCTCCTTCGCCCGCGCCGCCCTGGCGCCGGGCATGTACGAATGGCGGCTGACCGGCCATGACGACCGGGATGCCCGGCGGCTGACCCGGGCGATGACCCTGCTGGGGGCGGTTTTCGCCTTCGACATCTTTGTCCAGCAGGTGTCGGTTCACGTTCAGCCGACACCCGAAGGCAACGCGGTCTTTTCGGCCCTGATCACTCTGGTCGAGGGGCTCTTCATCCTCTACCTCACCCGCCGGGACCTGTGGGACGAGCCCTACAAGGCCGCCCAGGAAGAGGACGACGACGACGCGCCATCCGCGGATGCGGACGGCAACGACAGTGCGTCGGACGACGTCGACACCCGGGCCGGAGAGTCGGCTGCGCGGGGCCTGCTGCTGCTGCTGCGGCTGGCGGTGATTCTGCTGACCATGGGGGGGATGGCGGCCCCCCTGGTGGGCTATGGCGAGCTGGGCGAATTCGTCATCAAGCGCCTGCTGGCCACCGGGGCGGTGATCGGCTTCGCCCTGGTGCTGCGCGGCATGATCCGCGATGTCATCGGCCTGGTGGTGGACTGGCGGCTGCTGACGGAACGGGTAGGCTATACCCGTTCTACCCTGAAGCGGGTGCGTTTCTGGCTGCGGGCGGTGCTCGACCCCGTGCTGGCGGTCCTGGTGCTGGGCCTGATCGCCCCGATCTGGGAGGTGCCCCCGCAGGAGGTGATCGCCGGCGGTGTGGCGCTGCTGACGGGGGTGTCGATCGGTTCGGTGACCATCAGTGTCGTCGATATCGTGCTGGCCATCGCCGTCTTCCTGTTCGCCATGACGGTGACCCGCATCATCCAGGGCACCTTGCAGCGCCGGGTGTTCAGCCATACCCGCATGGACCCGGGCGTGCGCCATTCCCTGACGGCCGGTCTGGGCTATCTGGGGGTGGTCATCGCCGCCATGCTGGCGGTGGCGGCGGTGGGGGTGGACCTGACCAATATCGCCCTGATCGCCGGTGCCCTGTCGGTCGGGATCGGTTTCGGTTTACAGAATATCGTCAACAATTTCGTGTCCGGTCTTATCATTCTGGTGGAACGTCCGATCAAGGTGGGCGACTGGGTGGACATCAACGGCAGCGAAGGCTTCGTGAAGCGCATCAGCTTCCGGGCGACGGAGATCGAAACCTGGACCATGGCGTCGGTGATCATGCCGAATGCCGAGATCCTTTCGCAGCCGTTCACCAACATGACCCACCGCGACCGGCTGGGGCGGGTGGACGTCAAGGTGCGGGTGGCCTTCGGCACGGATACCCGGCGGGTGCACGATCTGCTGATGGAGATCCTGCGCGCCCATCCGCAGATCCTGGCCCTGCCGGCGCCTTTCGTGATCATGCAGGACTTCGGTGAATACGCGCTGATGTTCGAGATGCGGGGCTATACGGCGAACGTGATCAACAAGCTGATCATCGCCAGCGATTTGCGCATGGCCGTGGATCGCCGCTTCCGCGCAGAAGGGATCGATATTCCCTTCCCTCAACGGGTCCTGCGCATGCTGCCCGACGATCCCGTGGAGGACCCCGGTGCACCCGGCGGTGGTGGGGTCGAACAGTAAAAAACGCTTTAATTCCAATAAATCGCGACCGAAGATCGAAGACGTTTTCGACCTCGGTACGATTGTCTGACGGGGATTCGAAGGGTATGATCCCCCTCACCTAAATGTCATATGGCGTGAAAGGCGGTCAGTCATGCACATCGTGGTCTATGTTCTCGCCCTGCTGGTGGCGGCGGCGGGGGCATTTGCGGGCATCGGGATGCTGACCCACGCTCCGATGGCCGACGCCACCGCGACCGAAGCGGCGGTGTCGGGGATGATGCCCCACGGCATGGCCGGGATCTCCGGTGCCGTGATCGTTGTTGCCAGTGCCCTGGCCGCGGCGGCGATCATGGCCCTGCTGGCCCGCATCGCCCAGTTGCTGAGCATCATGGTGCGCCAGAATGAAGAGGCCATGGACCAGATCGCCGGTGATGATGGAGAGGATTTCTAACCCCCGCGCCGCACAACCTCCGCCCGGACGGCCTTGATCCGACTGTCAAGATCGATGGAGGCCACGCTGGTCAGTTCCAGGTCCCGGTCCTCATAGGCATTGCGGCCCGGATGCCGGGTGGTCCAGTCGGCCAGGGTGCGGTCCCGGGCCTCCACCAGATGGACGATCAGCGGCCGATAGAGCCGGATCATCGCTGTAACCCACACATTGACCGGCCAGCTGGGGTGGACCTGATCGATTTCGAACGGGTCGAGCATGGCCGCGACGGCGGCGGCGGGATACCAGACCTCGCCGGTGACCCAGCGGTTGGTGGTGAACAGCCGGATGGGCAGGCCCTGGGGCGTCATGGAGATGCCGATCAGGTGGGATACGGCCCCGGTTTCGCCGGCCCGCGCGGCCTGATCGGGCAGGGGCAGGGGGTGGACGCCCGCGGGAATGCCAGGGGGGCGCAGGAAGGTGTGAAAGTGCCCGTGTTCCGGCCCCCACAGGGTGGTCCGCCGGCCCGGCGGATGGGCGTGGTAGTAATACTGGCCGTGGCTGTCCCGGTCGTACACGTCGCCGGGCGGATAGTGGTCCCATTCGGTGAAGGGATCATGGCCGCGCAGGATCTCGGCAACCACCGACGTGCGGCTTTTCGCCAGCACGCGATGCACCTCTTGCAGATGGTCGCAGGCTTCGGCCATGGTGGCCAGGCGGTCGTCGGACAGGGTGGCCGGGTCGACGGCGGGGGACTCCAGGCGCGGCTGACCGTCTCCGGCCCCGATCCTGTCCTGCGGGTCGGGCTTCCGGCCTGCGTGTCCCGGAATGCCGAAAGTCACCACGTCAAGACCCCCGTTTCCTCCGATGGATGCGAATGCCAGTGTCTCACTCCCGTCCGGCTGGCGCAAGGCGGGGACCAGCCAGGGAGTCGCTGCGCCCGCTGGTGGTAGAGGTGCGCCCCAGGGATGTATCGGAGGGAGGGGAATCGGTTCCCGCTGACGGCGGGTTCGGGGTGTGCTATATGCTGTTTCCTGATCGACGGCACAGACGCCCCGCAGAGGTCGCGGAGGCGGGAATTGGCCAGGGAAAGACGCCGCCGAGCCGGTTTGCCCGGTGGCCGGGTGTGGTCTTGCCTGATATCGGGGTTACCATAAAACATTGACGGAAGCCTCGCTTGCCGCGTAAGACCCACGCAAAATCGCCGCCGGGTTATACCGTGGCGGTTCCATCAAGGATGTCGCTGGAGCTGTCTTGTTCCCCCCACGCTCCCTGATAACAACGAACCAAGGAGTGGCTGTCCGTGCTTGAATCCTATAACCAGCATGTCGCCGAGCGTTCCGCCCTGGGGATTCCGCCCCTGCCCCTGTCGGCCGAGCAGACGGAAGAGCTGATCGCCCTTCTGCAAAACCCGCCGAAGGGCGAGGAGCAGACCCTGGTGGAGCTGCTCACCCACCGCGTGCCGGCTGGCGTGGACGATGCCGCCAAGATCAAGGCCGCCTTCCTGGCCGACGTCGCCAAGGGCACCGTCTCTTGTGGTCTGATCGACCGCAAGCAGGCGACCGAGCTGCTGGGCACCATGCTGGGTGGCTTCAACATCAAGCCGCTGATCGAGCTGCTGGATGATGCCGACGTGGGCACCATCGCCGCCGAGGGTCTGAAGAAGACCCTTCTGGTGTTCGATTACTTCCACGACGTCAAGGAACTGGCCGACAAGGGCAGCGCCAACGCCAAGGCGGTGATGCAGTCCTGGGCCGACGCCGAGTGGTTCACCAGCCGCCCGGAAGTGCCGGAAAGCCTGACCCTGACCGTGTTCAAGGTCACCGGCGAAACCAACACCGACGACCTGTCCCCGGCCCCCGACGCCTGGAGCCGCCCGGACATTCCGCTGCACGCCCTGGCCATGCTCAAGAACCCCCGCCCGGGCATCGAGCCCGAAGAAGCCGGCGTGCGCGGTCCGATCAAGCATCTGCAAGACCTGAAGGCGCGGGGCAACCTGGTCGCCTATGTGGGGGACGTGGTCGGCACCGGGTCTTCGCGCAAGTCCGCGACCAACTCTGTGCTGTGGTGGACCGGCGAGGACATTCCCTACGTGCCCAACAAGCGCTTCGGCGGTGTCTGCCTGGGCTCCAAGATCGCCCCGATCTTCTACAACACCATGGAAGACGCCGGCGCCCTGCCGATCGAGCTGGACGTCGACCAGATGGACATGGGCGACGTCATCGAGCTGCGGCCCTATGAAGGCAAGGCCCTGAAGGACGGCAAGGTGATCGCCGAGTTCACCGTGAAGTCCGACGTGATCTTCGACGAAGTGCGCGCCGGCGGCCGTATTCCGCTGATCATCGGCCGTGGCCTGACCACCAAGGCCCGCGAAGCGCTGGGCCTCGCGCCCTCCACCCTGTTCCGCCTGCCGGTTGATCCGGCCGACAGCGGCAAGGGCTTCTCGCTGGCGCAGAAGATGGTCGGCCGCGCCTGTGGCCTGCCGGAAGGTCAGGGCATCCGCCCGGGCACCTACTGCGAGCCGAAGATGACCACTGTCGGCAGCCAGGACACCACCGGCCCGATGACCCGGGACGAGCTGAAGGATCTGGCCTGCCTGGGCTTCTCGGCCGATCTGGTGATGCAGTCCTTCTGCCATACGGCGGCTTATCCGAAGCTGGTGGACGTCAAGACCCACCGCGAGCTGCCGGACTTCATCTCCACCCGTGGCGGCGTTGCGCTGCGTCCGGGCGACGGGGTGATCCACTCCTGGCTGAACCGCCTGCTGCTGCCCGACACCGTGGGCACCGGCGGCGATTCCCACACCCGCTTCCCAATCGGCATTTCCTTCCCGGCCGGGTCCGGTCTGGTCGCCTTCGCCGGCGCCACCGGCGTGATGCCGCTGGACATGCCGGAATCGGTGCTGGTGCGCTTCAAGGGCACCATGCAGCCGGGCGTCACCTTGCGGGATCTGGTCAATGCCATTCCGCTCTATGCCATCCGCGACGGCCTGCTGACGGTGGAGAAGAAGGGCAAGAAGAACATCTTCTCCGGCCGCATCCTGGAAATCGAAGGCCTGCCGGACCTGAAGGTGGAACAGGCGTTCGAACTGTCCGATGCCTCGGCCGAACGCTCCGCCGCGGCCTGCACGGTGCGTCTGAGCAAGGACCCGATCATCGAGTACATGAACTCGAACATCGTCCTGATGAAGTGGATGATCGCCAACGGCTATGAAGACGCCCGCACCCTGGGCCGTCGCATCAAGTCGATGGAAGCCTGGCTGGCTAACCCGACCCTGCTGGAGCCGGATGCCGACGCCGAATATGCCGCCGTGATCGAAATCGATCTGGCCGACATCAAGGAACCGATCGTCGCCTGCCCGAACGACCCGGACGACGTGAAGCTGCTGTCCGAGGTCGCCGGCGACACCATCGACGAAGTGTTCATCGGCTCCTGCATGACCAACATCGGCCACTTCCGGGCCGCCGGTAAGGTCCTGGAAGGCAAGAGCGACATCCCGACCCGCCTGTGGATCGCCCCGCCGACCAAGATGGACGCGATGGTCCTGAACGAGGAAGGCTATTACAGCGTTCTCGGCAAGTCGGGCGCGCGGATGGAAATGCCGGGCTGTTCGCTGTGCATGGGCAACCAGGCGCAGATCCGCAAGGGCTCGACGGCGATGTCGACCAGCACCCGCAACTTCCCGAACCGTCTGGGCATCGACACCCGCGTCTACCTGGGTTCCGCCGAGCTGGCCGCCGTCTGCGCCCTGATGGGCAAGATCCCCACCCCGGCCGAGTATCTGGAGCAGGTGACGGTGGTCAACGCCAAGGCCGCCGACATCTACCGCTACATGAACTTCGACCAGATCGCCGAATTCTCGGACGTCGCCGAGAAAGTGGCGGTGTGATCACCGGGCTGCGCGTTCCCTGACGGGGACGCTCGCATGAAGGCCTAACGGAACCCCCTGCCGGGAGACTGGCGGGGGGTTTTCGTATGGGCGGTGTGGGGCGCGGGGAGGGTGCGGTTCGCGCTAACGCCCGGCAACCGGGTGTGGTATAGCCGGTCTTATGACACAGAATCCCGAAGAGCTTGCCGCCCTCGCTTACACCGAAGCCGTCCGCCTGATTGAGAAGGAGGCGGTGGAGAAGACTGGGCGGTTGGATTTGAGTGGAGCAAACGAAAGTGGTGCTTCCACTCTTCGAATGTTGAGACGGATCCCGAGGGAGATCGCGATCCTAAAGAATCTGAGGGTTATAAGTTTATTTTTCGTGGAGGTGAGTGACCTATCTCCACTGTCTGCATTGAATGACTTAAGAGAGTTGACTATTTCGTTTACTTCAGTTGGCAACCTCTCGCCGCTGCTGGCCTTGCGAGAGCTCAGAAAGTTATGGTGCTCCCTCAGCCCAGTTGCAGATCTTTCTCCTTTGTCGGCATTGGAGAATCTTAGAGAATTGAATTGTGCATTCACCCAGGTTGTGGACCTTTCTCCTCTGTCCGCTTTGGGAGGGCTTAGAGAGATGAGCTGTTCACATACCCAGGTAGCGGACGTTTCGCCTTTGTCGTTTTTGGAAGAGCTTAGAGAGCTGGACTGTTCACGTACCCAGGTAGCGGACCTTTCGCCTTTGTCAGCTTTGGGAGAGCTCAGAGAACTGAGCTGTTCAGACACCCAGGTTGCGGATCTTTCTCCTCTATCTGTCTTGGGAGAGCTTAGAAAGCTGAACTGTTCATCTACCCGGGTTTCAGACCTTTCTCCCCTGTCCGCCTTGGGGAAGCTTAGGAAATTAAATTGCTCACAGACCCAGATTGTGGACCTTTTTCCTCTATCAGTCTTGGGGCGACTTAGAGAGTTGGACTGCTCACAGACTGAGGTCGCCGACCTTTCTCCTCTATCTGTCTTAGGAGAGCTTAGAAAGTTAAACTGCTCACAGACCCAGATTGTGGACCTTTTTCCTCTATCAGTCTTGGGGCGACTTAGAGAGTTGGACTGCTCACTGACCGAGGTCGCCGACCTTTCTCCTCTATCTGTCTTAGGAGAGCTTAGAAAGTTAAACTGCTCACAGACCCAGATTGTGGACCTTTTTCCTCTATCAGTCTTGGGGCGACTTAGAGAGTTGGACTGCTCACTGACCGAGGTCGCCGATCTTTCTCCTCTGTCCGCTTTGGGAGGGCTTAGAGAGCTGAGCTGTTCAGACACCCGGGTTGCTGATCTTACTCCTCTGTCAGCTTTGGGAGAGCTTAGAAAGCTGAACTGCTCGAAGATCCAGATAACTGAACTTTATCCACTATCTGTATTGAGTAATCTTGAATATGTTGATTGTTCAAGCACAAATATCCGCGATATACATCCTCTATCTGATTGTATAAATATTGAGAATGTACGTTTAAATAATATTTTTAATGTTGATATAAATCCAATTTCTTTATTGCTTGATTTGCATATTTTGTATTTGAATGGGTCTTTTGTGCGTGACGTTTCTCATTCTTTGTGGAGGAAGAATTCTCTTCGTTATGTTGTCGCGCATAACGCAAAAATAGAGGGGCTGCCAAAATGTATATTTTCATATGAAAGCCCTGACAATAATGTACTTCCGGCAATCCGGGCGCATATTGATGATCTTGATAGCGGCGTGGAGCAAGTGTCCGACGCCAAGGTGATGGTCGTAGGAAACGGCAAGGCGGGGAAGACGCAGCTTTGCCGTTGGATGAGAGGGGAAGTGTTCGATCCGGCGTGGGATTCGACCCACGGCATTGCCATCCATTCCACCAGAATGGACGCTGTGGCGGATACAGTTCCCGATCTGCGGCTTTCCCAGTGGGATTTCGGGGGGCAGGATATTTATCACGGTGCCCATGCTCTGTTTCTCAAGAGCCATGCCATAGCCATCGTCGTCTGGTCGGCGGAAACGGAAGATACGGAGGTTTATACCCATCAGGGTCTGGAATTCCGGAACCACCCTCTGTCCTATTGGCTGGCCACCGTGCGGCAGAGTGCCGGACCAAAGGTCCCGCTTCTGGTGGTGCAGACCCAATGCGACAGCCATAGTGACGAACGTCCCCTTGATCCATCCCTGCTGGATGGGTTCGAAGGCTATAAAAAGATCCTTCAGGTCAGCCCCAAGACCAATCGGGGCAAGGCGGCGCTTGAGGAAGCCCTTCGGGAAGCCGTGCAAACCCTCCTGCAGGACGAAGGAAACGCGACCATCGGCAAGGGGCGGGTCCGGGTCCAGGTGCAGTTGGAGCAAATGCGGGAGGTGGACGCAGACCGCGCACCTGCGGATCGGCGGCACCGCACCTTATCCATGGCGCAGTTCGAAGAAATCTGTGCCCGGGAAGGCGGGGTGAGCAACCCGCTGGAACTTCTCCGGTATCTCAACAACATCGGCCTGGTGTTCTACCGGGAGGGGCTGTTTGATAACCAGATCATTCTGGATCAGGCCTGGGCATTGGATGCCATCTACGCGGTCTTCAACCGCACGGACTGTTATCCCCATTTGTTGAAGACGCGCGGGCGTTTCACCCGTGCCCTACTGGGGCGGTTGGTCTGGCAAGAGTCGTCTAAGGCAGAGCAGAATGTCTTTCTGGGTATGATGCAGGCCTGCGGGATCTGTTTCGTCCACCGGTATGATTGGGAAAATGGTCAGCATGAATACATCGCCCCGGATCTTCTGCCCGATTGGTCGGCGGTGGAGACAGAGATTGCCGACCGCTGGCGGGAGGAGGATGCCGGGGAGGAGGTCCGCTTCCGCTATCCCTTCCTCCATCCAGGGCTGGTGCGAGCAGTGCTGTCCGCCGTCGGGTCGGAAGCCCGGGATTCGGCCGTCTATTGGAAAGACGGGGTTTATGTCTACGAAGCCACGTCCCGCAGCCGCGCCCTGCTGAGATGCGTGCCGGAAGAGGACGGTGGCGCCGTCCTGCACCTCCGGACCCAAGGCGGTCGCGCGGGGAAATTGCTGGAACGCCTGACCAAGGCGGTTTCAAAGCAGGAACACATCCTCGGCCTGACCTCCGAGCGCAGCGGGACGCCCGTCCGCCGCCATCCCCGGCCGGAAGAGGAGCAGCAGCCGGAAGCGCAATATGTTGTGGAGCGCAATCCGCCGGATAGTCGGAAGGTCTATGTCTCCTATAAGTGGGGCGACGGGTCCCCTGCTGGTCGGGAAAGAGAACAGGCTGTGGATCGCCTCTGCGCCGAAGCCTCGCGCAGGGGAATTCATATCACCCGGGATCGCGATGCCTGTTCCCCCGGAGACAGCATTTCCCAGTTCATGAAGGCCCTGGGCGGCGGCGAGCGGGTTTTTATCGTCTTGAGCGACGCCTACCTTCGCTCGCCCTACTGCATGAATGAACTCTTCGCGATCTGGAACCACCAGCGGCGCGACGGATCAGCCTTCCTGAAACACATCCGGCTGATCCAGCTGGACGGTGTGGAGATCAACAAAGGCCGCAAGCGTCGGGCCTATGCCTATCACTGGCGGGATGAATTCGCCGAGACGGACGCCGAATTGAAGGAACAGGGCGGGGCGGCGTTCAGTGATACGGACTTCATGGAATACAAGCTCATGCTCGATTTCCATGCCCACGTCTCTGAAATCCTCGCCCTGCTGGCCGATCAGGTGCGGCCGGCGACGTGGGAGGACCTGCTGACCCACGGCCTCGCCGATCTGCCTTGAGGCTGTCGAAAGGTTATATTATTCCTGTGCAAAAAGGTGGCTATACACTATAAAATTGCTTGTTTCCCTTTGCGCGGGGCAGGGGGCGCCATGGGGGAGGGCGCGGTTATGGGTGCAGGCAGTAATTCCTTGAAGGCGATCTCCATAACGCTGATTGCCATCGGCATTCTGGTCAACGGGGCGGCGATCCTGATCCCCTCGACCGTTTACCTGCCGATCATCGGCATTGCCGTGCTCATCGCCGCGATGGGGGTGGTCTTCCGCCTGGATCACGTCTGGCAGGAAAAGGCCCACTGGTACGAATCCATCCTCGATGCCGTGCCGCTGCCGCTGTCGGTCACCGACCTCGACATGAAATGGACCTTCGTCAACAAGGTGGTCGAAGGCCTGTTGAACAAAAGCCGGGGCGACATCGCCGGCCAGCCGTGCAGCAACTGGGGCGCCAATATCTGCAAGACCCAGGACTGCGGCGTGACCTGCCTGCGCCGGGGACAGAAGGAAACCAGGTTCCATCAGTGGGATCGGGATTTCACCGTCACCTCCCACTACCTCAACGACTTGTCGGGCAAGCCGGCGGGACATGTGGAAGTGGTCTTCGACGTTTCGGAAAAGGAGGCGCTGAATCAGCTGCTGGCGCGCATCACGTCCCACGCCTCCTCGCTCCATTCCAACTCCGAAAGCCTGTCGAGCGACGTGGCGCGGATCTCGGCGGCGGTGGCGCAGACGTCGTCCCAGGCCTCGTCCCTGGCGGCGGGAATGGAAGACACCTCGCGGCGCTTCTCCGGCGTGGCCGGGGTGGCCGAGCAGATGTCGGGCAACCTGAAGGGCGTCACCAGCGCCATGGAAGGAACGCGCACCTCCATCGACCGCATCGCCGGCAACTCGGAGGACGGGAACAGGCTGGCTCAGGAGGCTTCGACGCTCGCCAACGAAGCGGCGGAGATCATGAACCAGCTCGGCGCCTATGCCACCGAAACCGGCGAGGTCACCAAGCTGATCAAGGATGTGGCCGACCAGACCAACCTGCTGGCCCTGAACGCCACCATCGAGGCCGCGCGGGCCGGGGAAATGGGCAAGGGCTTTGCCGTCGTCGCCGGCGAGGTCAAGACCCTGGCCAACCAGAGCGCCAAGGCCGCCGAGGAAATCGCCTCGCGTATCCTGGAAATGCAGCAGATCTCCGGTCGCGCCGTCACCGCCATCGACAAGGTCAACGAGATGATCGCCACCGTCTCCGGCAAGGTGCTGGAAATCAGCGGGGCCATCGACGAACAGACCACGGCAACGGAACAGGTGACCAGCAGCCTCGCCCAGGCCAGCCACGGCAGCGATGAATCCGCCGGCAATATCACCCGCGCGTCCGGCGCGATCCAGCAGATGGCCGGCACCGTGCACGAAATCAGCACCGCCTCTCAGGCCAACGCCGAGACCATCAAGGCCGTGGCGGAGGCCGTCCAGAGCGTCGCCAGGGTGGCCGCCGAGATGAACGAGATCGTGCAGAAGAAGAGTGCGTAACCCCGGCCGGGACGGCCGGCGGCGGGGAGGCCTGAATCCGGTCGACGGGCCTCCCCCCGTCATGGCACTCTCCGGCCCATGACCGAGCCAGCTTCCTCCCCCGCTTCCGATCCCCCCGCCGCTCCCGACTGGAGCGAGGGCTTCGTGCACCTGCGGGTGCACACCGCGCTGTCCATGTCCGAAGGCGCCATCCCCATCAAGACCCTGGTCAAGATGGTGGCCGGCGCGGGCATGCCTGCGGTGGCCATCACCGACACCGGGAACCTGTTCGGCGGGCTGGAGTTTTCCGTGACCTGCGCGGATTCCGGGGTGCAGCCGATCATTGGCGTGCAACTGGCGGTGCGCAACGAGGACAAGGCGGCCCAGGGCTTCGGTGCCGCCCGCGACCTGCGCGCGCCCGACCCCGATCAGATCGTCCTGCTCGCCCAGAACGAAACCGGTTACGGCAACCTGATGAAGCTGGTCTCCAAGGCCTTCCTGGAAACCAGCGCCGGCGAAGTGGCCCAGGTGCCCATGGCGGCTGTCGAGGCGCTGAACGAAGGGCTGATCCTGCTGACCGGGGCCACGGGCGGCCCCTTGGGGCGCCTGCTGCTGGCGGATCGCAAGGCCGAGGCAAAGGCGATGCTGGAGCGGCACAAGGCCGCCTTCGGCGACCGGGTCTATGTGGAACTGCAACGCCACGGCATGCCCGACGAAGACCGGATCGAGCCGGCGCTGATCGATCTGGCCTACGACCTGGATGTGCCCCTGGTGGCCACCAACGAATGCTTCTATCCCGACAAGGCGATGTTCGAGGCCCACGACGTGCTGATCTGCATGTCGCAAAAGGCCGTGCTGGCCCAGGACGACCGCCGCCGCCTGACGCCGGAGCACTATTTCAAGACGGCGGCGGAAATGCGTGCCCTGTTCGCCGACCTGCCCGAGGCGCTGGACAACACCCTGGTCATCGCCCGCCGCTGCGGGGTGATGAGCGAGCGCCGCAAGCCGATCCTGCCCCACAGCCCCGCCGCCGGCGACCAGAGCGAGGCCGATGCCCTGCGCAAGATGGCCGAAGACTGCCTGGAAAAGCGCCTGTGGAAACATGTGTACAAGGACGGCATGAACGACGATGAGCGGGAGGCCGTCGCCAAACCCTATCGCGACCGTCTGGACTATGAACTGGACGTGATCGTGAAGATGGGGTTCCCCGGCTACTTCCTGATCGTGGCCGACTTTATCCAGTGGGCGAAGGACAACGACATTCCGGTGGGGCCGGGACGTGGATCGGGGGCGGGGTCTTGCGTCGCCTGGGCGCTGACCATCACCGACCTGGATCCCCTGCGCTTCGGCCTGCTGTTCGAACGTTTCCTGAACCCGGAACGCGTCAGCATGCCCGACTTCGATATCGACTTCTGCCAGGACCGCCGGGAAGAGGTGATCCGCTATGTGCAGAAGGAATACGGCTACGACAAAGTGGCGCAGATCATCACCTTCGGAAAGCTGCAGGCCCGTGCGGTGCTGCGCTCGGTGGGGCGGGTGCTGCAAATGCCGCTCGGCTTTGTCGATAAGATCTGCAAGATGGTGCCCAACAACCCCGCCGCGCCGGTAACCCTGAAAGAGGCGATCGACGGCGAACCCCAGCTTCAGGCCCTGCGCGACGAGGAAGAGCAGGTGGCCCAGATGCTGGATATCGGCATGAAGCTGGAGGGGCTGTACAGCCATGCCTCCACCCACGCTGCCGGGGTGGTGATCGGGGATCGCTCGCTGGACTCCCTGGTGCCGCTCTACCGAGACCCCAATTCGGACATGCCGGTCACCCAGTTCAACATGAAATGGGTCGAACAGGCCGGCCTGGTGAAGTTCGACTTCCTGGGCCTGAAGACCCTGACGGTGCTGGTGACCGCCGTCAAGCTGCTGGCAAAGCGCAACATCAAGGTGGATCTGGGGGCCCTGCCGCTGGATGACCGGCCGTCCTACGACATTCTCGGCCGGGGGGAAACGGCCGGGGTGTTCCAGCTGGAAAGCACGGGCATGCGCGACGTGCTGCGCAACATGAAGCCCGACAGCCTGGAAGACATCATCGCCGTCGTGGCCCTGTATCGCCCGGGGCCGATGGACAACATCCCCAGCTACATCCGTCGCAAGAAGGGCGAAGAGGAGGTGATCTACCTCCACCCGGACCTGGAGCCGATCCTGAAGGAAACCTACGGGATCATGATCTACCAGGAACAGGTGATGCAGGCCGCGCAGATCATGGCCGGCTACTCCCTTGGCGGCGCCGACCTGCTGCGCCGCGCCATGGGCAAGAAGATCAAGGAGGAAATGGACAAGCAGCGCGCCCTGTTCGTTGAGGGGGCCGCTGCCCGGGGCACCAAGGAGGCCAAGGCCAGCGAGGTCTTCGACCAGATCGCCAAGTTCGCCGGCTATGGCTTCAACAAGTCGCATGCGGCCTGCTATGCGCTGGTGGCCTATCAGACCGCTTATCTGAAAGCCAATTACGCGCCCGAGTTCATGGCCGCGACCATGACCTATGATATGCACAACACCGACAAGCTCGCCGCCATGAAGGGCGAGCTGAAGCGGCTGAAGATCACGCTGCTGCCGCCGGACGTGAATACCTCTATGCCGCGCTTCGACGTGCAGGACGGAGCGGTGCGCTATGCGCTGGGGGCCCTGAAGAACGTCGGCGAGTCCGCCATGCAGGCCCTCGTGGACGAGCGCGAGACCAACGGTCCCTTCAAGTCCCTGGCCGACTTCGCCCGCCGCCTGGACAGCCGGGTGGTGAACCGGCGGCTGCTGGAAAACCTGATCAAGGCCGGTGCCCTGGATTGCCTGGACGAGGACCGGGCGAAGCTGCTGGGCAATGTGGACGTGCTGATGATCAACGCCCAGGCCGCCGCCGAGGACCGGGCGTCGGATCAGATCAGCATGTTCGGCGGCGGCAACACGGGCGCCGAACCGCCGATGAAATTCAAGACCGTCGAGCCCTGGTCGGTGACCGAGCGGCTGATGAAGGAAAAGGAGGCCATGGGCTTCTATCTGTCGGCCCACCCGCTGGATATCTACGGCGACAGCCTGGAGCGCCTGCAGGCGATCCCCATCGACGGGCTGGTGGCGCACTTGCGCAACGGCGGCAATTCGGCGGTGAAGCTGGCCGTGACCCCGGGGGCGCGCAAGGAACGGCGGGGCAAGACCGGCAGCAAGTACGCCTTCGCCGAATTCTCCGACGCCACGGGCATGATCGAGGGCATGCTGTTTTCCGAAGTGCTGGCCGCGTCCCGGGACCTGATGGATACCGGCAAGCCCCTGCTGGTCAATGCCGATGCGCGGCTGGAAGGGGACGATATCAAGCTGAACGTGCAGCGGGTGACCCTGCTGGACGAGGCCGTCGCCCGCGCTGCCCGGCAGATCAAGGTGACCTTCAAGGACACCCACCCGGTCAGCCGCATCCGCGATATCATCGCCAGGGACGGCACCGGCAGCCGCCGGATCACCCTGGTCGCCGACCTGGGCGACCGCGAGGTGGAATTCAGCCTGGACGACGGGTTCGCCCTGCGCGCCGAAACCCTGGCCGCCCTGCGCGATGTCCCCGGCGTGCTGGAAGTTCGCGAGGTCTGATTTCTCTCTCCTTCATCCCTGATCGCCCCGGTTGACAAGGCCGCGCCCTTTCGGCAGAGTCGCTATATATAGAAATGCATAAGTTAGCGGCCCACGGAGAGCGGGGAAGGAGGCGGCGATGCGGGTGGCCTTTGCGACGACGGATCTGGCGCATATCGACGGGGACCCATGGCTGGCGCCCAGCCTGATGGTTTACGATGTCTCCGAGGAAGGGGTTCATCGCGAGGGGGTGCACGACTTTGCCGGCCGGGAAGGGGAGCGTGCGGGGGTGCTGGCGGACTGCCAGTTCGTTTTTGCCGGGGCGGCTGATGCCGTCGGGGCGGCGCGACTGCGGCGGACCGGGTGCGACCTTCTGCTGTCCCATGCCGGATGTTCCGTCGCCGGGGCGCTGGACCATCTGCGCGACCGCTGCCGCAGCCAGGGCAGCCGATGGCTGCGGCTGCGGGAACAGGAAGCCCGGCGGTCGGCGGTAAGCGGCGGCGGCGGTTAAGGCCACTATTCCGTTTATCCCAAACAGGTCTTTACGCAAGGGCCGGTCTGGTTCCATCATGCGCGGCGCCATTCATGGGGGCCTGCGTGACCGACTTCGCCTATCGCCTGAAGACCACCGACATCGGCGTTATCACTCTGGACAAGGACCTGGTGGTGCGGGCGGTGTCGCCCTCTGCGGCCGGCTTGCTGGGGGCGGACGGGGCGGCGCTGATCGGGCGGTCCCTGCTGGCCATGCATGATTCCGATGCGCGGGAGAAGGTAGCGCTGCTGTTGTCGCAGGCGCGCAGTGCCCGGCAGTCCGCCGCCTCGCTGATGGTGCCCTTTCCCGGCCGGACCTTGCATGTGCGCGTCTGTCCCATGGGCGCGCCGGAGGACGGCTATGCGGTGGTCCTGCATGGGCTGGAAGAAGGCGGGGGGCAGGACCCGGGGCCTCGGGCCGCGCTGGGCGGTGGCATCGGTGGCGGGACCATGGGGCGTTATCTGCTGAAGCTGCCGGTGGAAAGCGGGTCGATCACCGTGTTCCTGGATCCCGGAACGGTGGCCTATGTCCAGGCCGACGGCCATTACAGCCGGCTGTGGACGGCGACAGGGGACCATTTCTGCCCCATGCCGCTCGCCGAGCTGGAGCGGCGGCTGGATCCGGGCGCCTTTTTCCGCGCCCATCGCTCCTATCTGGTGAACCTGCGTCATGTGGGCGCCTTCCGTCGGCGGGATGCCATGGCCGAACTGGTGATGGCCGAGCCGGACGGGCATGTGGTGCCGGTCAGCCGAAATCGCGTGCAGCTGCTGAAGGAGCTGCTTGCCGTTTAAGCAGCCCAGATACCGTTCGTGCGGCGGGAACGCGCATGGTGCGCCCGCGATTGAAGGCCCCCCAGGGAGTGCGGCATACACACGTCCAGTTCTTCACGTCGCAAAGAGGGTTGTCCCCATGGACCAGTCCACCGCCCAGGCCGCCTCTTCCCCCGAGGTCCCCGACACTTCCGCCATGCCCAGGCGCTATACCACCTTCAGGGGGATCACGTGCGAAAGCGATACGGCGCGCCTGCTGGAACGGATGTTCCTGCTGATCGATGATCCTGCCAAGACCAACGCCTTCTGGGAAAAATTCCGCGCTGAGATCATGGCGGCCGAGAACCTGCACGAACGCAAGTTCGACGGCCTGTGTCTGGTCTGCGCCCGCGTCGGGATCCTGTATGAGCTGTTCGAGGAATATGAGGACGAGGAAGGCTTGGCCATTCTGGAAAAGATTGAGAACGAGTGCTGCTGACCCTTTAACCTGAGCTGGGGGCAGCCAGGGCGGCCTGCAGCTCAGGCAGACTGCGGATATCCCCGTGGGTGCGTGCCAGCCCCCGCAGGCTGGCCGTAGCGGTCTCAGGCGAGCCGGATCCGCAAGCGTCGGCGCAGACAATGACCCGGTAGCCGCCTTCAAAGGCATCCCGAGCCGAAGCGGTCACACACGTCTCCGTCAGCACGCCGGCAAGAATGATGGTGTCGATCCGGGCAAATTCCAGGATTTCCGGCAGCAGGCTGTTGCCGGGGTAAAACGCGCTGAAGCCGCTTTTGTCGAAGATGCCGTCTTCCTCCTGGACACCGAGGGACGGGCAGAAGGCCTGGCCGGGTGCATCCGGAGCCAGATCGGCTTCGTAGCGGGCGAAGGCCTCCGACCCCAGCAGATCCATGGCCGCTGCGGCCGATCGCCAGGCTTTCGGCGGCAGGGGGCGCACCCAGGCCACGAACGCTCCACCCGTCCGCGCCGCCGCCGCCAGGGCGGCCATGGCAGCGACGCAGCGAGAGCGCTCCTCCTCCGGCAACGGCGCCAGGAAACAGTGGACGGCGTCGATGATCACAACGGCGCAGCGGGCCGGCATGATCCCGGTGAAGGCATGCAGCTGCCCGCCCCGGCGCGTGATCAGCTTGCGACGCAGGGTGTCGTCGTGAACGCGATCATAAAGGCTATCAAGGGACATGCCGTTCCTCTCGGGAGGGTATCGGCCAGCAGGATCCCTTTCAATATAACCGCATCAATCCCACCAGTCGCCCCTGGATGCTGACCCGGTCAGGGCCAAAAATACGGGTTTCATAGCGCGCGTTGGCCGGTTCCAGGGCGATGGAGGCCCCCTTGCGGCGCAGGCGCTTCAGGGTCGCCTCCTCGCCGTCCACCAGGGCGACCACGATGATTCCGTTGTCCGCAGTATCGCAGCGGCGGCACAGCGCGATATCGCCGTCTAGAATGCCCGCCTCGATCATCGAGTCCCCTTCGACCGTCAGGGCGAAATGCTCGCCGCCACGGACCATCGCTGCCGGAACCGAGATGAATTCGGAGGGGTCGGTGATGGCATCTATGGGATTGCCCGCCGCGATCTTGCCCACCAGGGGCAGGCTGACCGCCTCGGCCGCCGCCGCCTCGTCCACCTGGGCGCTGGGCAGGCAGGGGGCGAAGTCCCCTTCGATCACCTTCGGAGAAAACCCGGGCCGGGGCGGGGCGCCAGAGAGTGGGGCCGCCGACGGGGGGGGAGCGGCGGTGGCGGCTTCGGCCAGTCCCGCCGCCGGTTCCCCGGCCTGCGTCGCCGCTTCGTCGTCGTTCTCCGCCGCGTCAGCTGCGGCCATGGCATCGGGCAGGCGCAGGATCTCCAGCGCCCGGGCCCGGTGGGGCAATCGCCGCAGAAAACCCCGTTCCTCCAACCCCTTGATCAGGCGGTGAATGCCCGACTTGGACTTCAGGGACAAGGCGTCCTTCATTTCATCGAAGGAGGGGGAAACTCCGGTTTCCTTCAGGCGCTGGTCGATGAACTGGAGAAGCAGGAACTGCTTGCGGGTCAACATGAGGGCGCGGACTCCTGTTGGACGGACAGGCATGGACCGCCCGCCGAGGCCGAAGGAACGGGACGGAAGCCGAGAAGCGGCCTCCACGAGAGGGATCTGATTCCCCGTAAAACGGCTATAGCCCTTTTCCCGATTTATCGGTTTTCAGGGTAAAAAGACGCTTCCCATTCGGGCATTCCCGAGGGTGACAAGAGCCGTATTGCCGAGAACCAAACGTGAATATCGTCAGAAAGTTCTACTTTGGTTCTCGCTGCCGGTCAAGGCGTGAATCGCGGGAGGGGTGGGGGAACTACGACCGATGCGGGTTCGCCTTGCGGGAACTCGGGCGCGGTGCCGCGCATTTGCGGGTCAAATGAGAGCGCGAACTCGGATTTGCCGGACACAGCACGGCGAGGGGGGCAGGTGGGGGACGAACCCTGGCGGTACCGCGCGACTCGTACTCTCGGGATCCGCGTCGGCGGGGTGGTGCTCAAGAGGCCGCGCGCGCGGAGGAACCGGGGTTCCTCCGGTCTTGCCTCAGCCTTCCAGCACGGCGCGGACGGCGGCTTCCACATCCGCCTGGCGCATGAAGTGTTCACCGATCAGGAAGCGGCGGGCGCCGGCGGCGGCCATGCGGTCCAGGTCGGCCCGGGTGCGCAGGCCGCTTTCGCTGACCAGGGTGCGACCCTCCGGCACCCGGGCCGCAAGGGCCTCGGTGGTGCTGATCTCCGTCACCAGGGTCTTCAGATTGCGGTTGTTTACTCCGATCAAAGGCGTTGTCAGGCAGCCCAGCGCCCGATCCAGTTCTTCGCCGTCGTGCACCTCTGCCAGAACATCCATGCCCAGGGCGTGGGCGGCCTCTTCCATCTCGCGGGCCAGGGAGTCGGGCAGGCAGGCGAGGATCAGAAGGATCGCATCCGCGCCCATGGCCCGGGCTTCGATGATCTGCCAGGGGTCGATCATGAAGTCCTTGCGCAGGACGGGCAGGGGGACGGCATCCCGCGCCGCCACGAGGTAGTCTTCATGACCCTGGAAATAGGGCTCGTCGGTGAGCACGGACAGGCAGGCCGCGCCGGCCGCCGCATAGGCCCGGGCCAGACCCGCCGGGTCGAAGTCCGGCCGGATCAGGCCGGCCGACGGAGAGGCCTTCTTGATCTCGGCGATCAGGCCGTAGCCGCCGGCATCGACCTTGGAGGCCAGCGCCCGGGCGAAACCGCGCGGTGGGGCGGCATCGGCGGCGCGGGCGCGCAGATCGGCTTCGGAGATGGCGGCCTTGCGGCCGGCCACCGTTTCGCGGGTGGTGGCTGTGATCTTGGCGAGAACGTCGCTCATGCCTCCCCCGCATCGCCGGGAACGGCTTCGTTGGTGATGCGAACCATGTGTTCCAGGGTCTTCAGGGCCTTGCCGTCGTCAATGGCGGCGGCCGCTTTGGCGGCTCCCTCGGCCAGGGTCTCCGCCTTGCCGGCCACCACCAGGGCCGCCCCGGCATTGAGCACGACGATGTCGCGATAGGCGCCGCTTTCTCCGCCCAGCATGGCGCGGATCACCGCCGCATTGGTTTCCGGATCGCCGCCCTTCAGGTCGGCCGGCGTGGCACGTGACAGGCCGGCATCTTCCGGCGTGATGGTGAAGGTGCGGACCAAGCCGGCGCGGAATTCGGCCACCGACGTGGGGCCGGTGGTGGTGATCTCGTCCAGGCCGTCGCTGCCATGCACAACCCAGGCCCGTTCCGCGCCCAGGCGGCCCAGCACCTCGGCCAGGGGTTCCACCCATTCCGCGGCATAGACACCCATCAGCTCCCGCTTCGCTCCGGCCGGGTTGGCCAGGGGTCCGAGCAGGTTGAAGATGGTCCGCGTGCCCAGCTCGCCGCGCACCGGCGCCACATGCTTCATGGCGCTGTGGTGGCGCTGCGCGAACATGAAGCCGATGCCGGCTTCGGCGATGCTCTTCTCGATGGCGGCCATGGGGGCATCAAGGTTGACGCCCAGCGCCCCCAGCACGTCGGCCGACCCGCTTTTGGACGAGGCCGCACGGTTGCCGTGCTTGGCCACGGTCACCCCGCACGCCGCGGTGACGATGGCGGCACCGGTGGAAATATTATAGGTCCCCGCCGCATCTCCACCGGTCCCGACCACGTCGATGGCATCGTCCGGGGCCTTGATCCGGGTGGCCTTGGCGCGCATCACCCGGGCGGCACCGGTGATTTCCTCCACGGTCTCGCCGCGCACCCGCAGGGCCATCAGAAAGGCCCCCATCTGCGCTGGCGTGGCGTTACCGGACATGATGGCCTCGAAGGCTCTGGCGGCGTCCTGCTCTCCCAGCGGCCGCCCGGTGGCGGCCATGGCGATCAGGGCTTTCATGTCGGTCAGGTCTGGGGCGGCCATGGGTCGGTTCTGCTCCGGCTGGTAACGGACGGGTCGGCGAAGGATCGGGACAAGGGGATGGACCGGACCCGGCCTAGGCGGCGCGGGCCATGGTCAGGAAGTTGTTCAGCAGATCGTGGCCGCTTTCGGTCTCGATGCTTTCCGGATGGAACTGGACCCCCTGGATCGGCAGGGTGCGGTGCCCCAGGCCCATGATCAGGCCGTCATCGGTCCAGGCGGTGACCTCCAGGCAGTCCGGCAGATCTGCCCGGGCGACGATGAGGGAATGGTAGCGGGTGGCCCGCAGCGGCTTGGGCAGGCCGGTGAAGACGCCTCCGCCGCCGTGTGCGATATGGCTGACCTTGCCATGCATCGGCGCCGGCGCGCGGACGACGCTGCCGCCGAAGGACTGGCCGATGGTCTGATGGCCCAGGCAGACCCCCATGATCGGCATGCCTTCGGCGGCCGCCCGATGGGTCAGGGGCAGGCAGATGCCCGCGCGGTCGGGATCGCAGGGACCGGGAGAGAGAATAATGCCCTCCGGCCGCATGGCCATCGCGTCGTCCACGCTCAGCGCATCATTGCGCCGAACCTCCACCTGGGCGCCCAACTGCCCGAGGTAGTGCCATAGATTATAGGTGAAGCTGTCGTAATTATCGATCAGCAGGAACATTGCGATTACCCTGGGAGCGCCCCTAGATTATCGAGGGCTTAGGCGGAAACAGGCCCGACAGGTGGTTCGGGTGGCCCGAAACGTCGCGGACACGGGCGCTCAGAGTGCCGGGCCGTCCGCGACCCGTCAAGCACCGCGACAGCCAAGACCGATGCCTGATGCGGTGAATCCCGGGGAATGCGGCTCCGGAACCAAGGCAAAAAAGGACCCTGCCCCATGGATACCCTGGAGCGCCCCGCCAAGGGGAAGACAGCGACTATTTCGACTGCGGCCCCGGCGCCGGAACAGACCGTCGAACTGGCGATCAGCGGCATGACCTGCGCAGCCTGCTCAAGCCGGCTGGAGCGGGTGCTGGGCAAGGTCCAGGGCGTGCGCGAGGCGCGCGTGAACCTGGCCACGGAAAAGGCCTTCATCGAGGTGGCCGGCGGCGCTGAGCGAACGGACGCGTTGATCGCGGCGGTGAACAAGGCCGGCTTCGGTGCCGAGCCCCTGCGCGAGGACGGCCCCGGTGTGGAAGGCGCCGCCGCCAGGGGGGACCGGACGGAACTGCTGCTGTTCACCCTGGCTGCCGTGCTGACCATGCCGCTGATATGGGACATGGTGGCCCATATGACCGGCCTGCCGGGGCGCATCCCTCCTTGGGGACAGCTGCTGCTGGCCACACCGGTGCAGTTCGTCGCCGGCGCCCGGTTCTACAAGGGGGCCTGGAAGGCGCTGCGGGCCGGTGCGGGCAACATGGATGTGCTGGTGGCCCTGGGATCCTCGGCCGCTTATGGCCTGTCGGTCTGGCGGGTGGCGGCGGATACGGCCGGGCAGGGGCTGTATTTCGAAGGCGCGGCCGTGGTCATCACCCTGGTCATGCTCGGCAAGTGGCTGGAGGCCCGGGCCAAGGGCAGTGCGGCCTCGGCCATCCGCGCCCTGATGAAGCTGCGTCCCGACCTCGCCCATGTGGAGCGGGACGGCGGGGTGGTCGAAGACGTCTCCGTCGGCAGCCTGAAGACCGGCGATGTGGTGCTGGTCCGCCCGGGTGAGGCGGTGCCGGTGGATGGCACCATCCTGTGGGGCGAGACGGACGCGGACGAAAGCCTGGTCACCGGCGAAAGCCTGCCGGTGGCCCGGGGGCCGGGGGACCGCATGATCGGCGGTTCCGTGAACGGCGAAGGGCTGGTGCGCCTGACGGTCGAAGCGGCGGGGAAGGACGCGACGCTGTCGCGCATCATCCGGCTGGTGGAGAACGCCCAGGCCAGCAAGGCGCCGGTTCAGGCCATGGTCGACAAGGTGGCCGCCGTCTTCGTGCCCGCCGTGGTGACCATCGCCGTACTGGCCTTCGCCGGCTGGTGGCTGTTCGGCGGCGCGCTGGAGACGGCCATCGTTGCGGGCATCAGCGTGCTTGTGGTGGCCTGCCCCTGCGCCCTGGGCCTTGCGACGCCGACGGCGATCATGGTGGGTACGGGCGTCGCCGCCCGCCACGGTATTCTGGTCAAGGACGCCGCTGCCCTGGAACACGCCCACCGGGCCACGGCCATCGCATTCGACAAGACCGGCACCCTGACCCACGGCCGGCCGCAGGTGACCCGGATCCTGCCCCTGGCCGATGGTGAAAGCGAAGACGGCCTGCTGGCCGCCGCCGCCGCCGTGCAACAGGGAAGCGGCCACCCCCTGGCGCGCGCGGTGCGCGATGCCGCCGCCGACAAGGGGCTGGAAGTGCCGCCGTTCGAGGACTTCCGCTCGGTGGCCGGTAAAGGTGTCTCGGCCCGGGTGGCCGGGCGGTCGGTGCTGCTCGGTTCGCCCCGTTTTCTGCGGGAAGAGGGGATCGTTACGGAAGCGATTGAGGCGCAGGCCAGCGCCCTGGAGGCCGAAGGCGCCGGCGTCATCTGGGTGGCCGACGGGGGAGAGGCGAAGCGGGTGCTGGGCCTTCTGGCCGTCGCCGACCCGTTGCGTGATACGGCGGCCAAGGCGGTGGCGCGGCTGAAGGCCATGGACGTGCGGCCGGTGATGCTGACGGGAGACTCTCGCCGGGTCGCCGAGGCCGTGGCCGCGCGCCTGGGGATCGACGATGTCCGGGCCGAGGTGTTACCCGACCATAAGGCCGAGGCCGTCCAGGCCCTGCGCAAGGAAGGCCGCATGGTGGCGATGGTTGGCGACGGGGTGAACGACGCCCCGGCCCTGGCGGCCGCGGACGTGGGGATCGCCATGGGGACGGGCACGGATGTGGCGATGGAGACCGCCGGTATAACGCTGATGCGGGGCGATCCGGGATTATTGCCTGCTGCGTTGTCGATCAGTCGTGCAACTTATGGCAAGATCCGGCAGAATCTGTTCTGGGCCTTCGTTTACAACCTGGTCGCCCTGCCCTTGGCGGCGAGCGGGCTGCTCAATCCGATGATCGCCGGTGCGGCCATGGCCATGTCGAGCGTTTCGGTGGTGGGTAGTTCGTTGCTGTTGCGGCGCTGGCGTCCCAACGACGAGTGAGCCTCGTCGTCGCTCGGTATTAGAGGATAGGTGATCGTGTTGCCGGGTCGGGACCGCAGAGGTCTCTTGGATCGTTTCGCGCTGGTGGTGGCCGGGCTGTCGCCGCGCGCCTTGATGACGCTTGCCGGGGGCACCCTGGTGGCGGGTATAGCCATTGGCGTTTCCATGGCCGTGTTCCTGGGCGAAGAGGCCCCGCCACCGCGTGGGGGCGTGGCTTTGCATGGGGCGCCCCAGGCGCCGGAAACCTATGGCGGCACCAGCTTCGTCCGCCGGCCCGACCCGCTGGGGCAATACGCCCCGCCCCCGTTGCCCACCGTCTCCCGGTCCCGGTCGCAGCCCTTGCCCGAGGTGGACATGGATCCGGCGCCCAAGGTCGCCGCCCTGCCGCCACGTTTGCCGGAACCGGAGCCGGTTCCCTTGGAAAACATGCCGGTCGTTGCCAATCCGCAACCGCAACAAAATATTCCTTCGATACTTCAGAAAGAGCCGATAACGGTTTATCCTGAAAGGGAAAAATCTTCTCAGATGCCGGAAGGCCCGCCAGCAGAGGCGGTGGCTCCCGCGCCGGCCCCGCAGGTCGCGGCCGTCGAGCCCGTAACGGTGCCGCCACCGCCGGACCCCCAGCCGGACCCCGCGCCGCAACGGCAGCCGAACCCCGAGATGGTACGCGAAACGGTGCCGGAGCGTGCGCCGGTGCCGGCATCGATCCTGACGCCTCCGCCGGTCCTGTCGCCGGCAGCCGTCCCCGACGTGACGGCCCCCCAGCCGCTGATGGCCGATGCGCCCCTGCCGATCCGCGTCCCGCCGCCGGTGGATGAGCCGGCCGAGGAGAAGGCGCGGATCGCCGCTCTGCCGGAAGCCTTCCGGGACCTGATGGAAGGCAACGGGCCGGGCTTCGTGATGGAAGAACCGCTGCCGCAGGACACGGTGGTGCATACCCCCGAAGCCAAGAAGGCGGATGTGGAGGCGGTGGTGGCCGCCCTGCCGCCGGCCCTGGACGTGGCGCCCCTGCCGGAATGGACCGGCAGCCTGCCGCCCTGGCGCGCCAATGCGGTGCCCACGACCCCCTGGCGCGGTCCTGCCATTGCCGTGGTGATCGACGATCTGGGGCTCGACCAGGGGCGTACGAACCAGCTGCATGCGCTCCCTGGACCCCTGACCCTGTCCTATCTGACCTATGCCCGCGACTTGCGGCGGCAGATGGCGGCCGGCCACAACCGGGGGCACGAACTGTTGCTGCATATGCCGATGGAGCCCAAAAGCCGCACCATCGATCCTGGACCGGACGTGCTGAAGGTGGAGTATTCCGCTGACCGGATCCTGTCCAAGTTGCGGACCGCGCTGGACCGGGGGCGGGGCCATGTGGGGATCAACAACCACATGGGCAGCCGCTTCACCTCTGACCCCAAGGGCATGGCGGTGGTGATGGCGGAACTGAAGCGGCGGGGCCTGATGTGGCTGGATTCCGTGACCTCGGCCCAGTCCGTCGGGCTGGCGGTTGCCGACAACGCCGGCGTGCCCCATGTGGGCCGCAACGTCTTCCTGGACAACACGCCCGAGGAAGGGGCGGTGATGCGCCAGTTGAAGGAGCTGGAGAGCGTGGCGCGGGAACACGGGACGGCCGTGGGCATCGGCCACCCCAAGGACGCGACCATAGCGGCCTTGCGGAAATGGCTGCCGACGCTGGCGAAAAAGGGCTTTACCCTGGTTCCGATCAGCGCCCTGGCCCAGCCGCGCTCTGCGGCGGTGGCCGAAGCCACCCCTTCGGCGGTGTCGGGCGCTTATGGGAAATATTGATACACCAAGAAAGAGGATGTCGACCGATGAGCAAGACGTATCTGGTGGGTGGCATGACCTGCGGCGGCTGCGCGAGCAGCGTGGAAAAGGCCATCAAGGGTCTGGATGCCTCCGCCACCGTATCCATTACCCTGGATACCGGTGAAGTGACCGTGGACGGATATGACAACGACAGCGCCGTGAAGGATGCGGTGGAAGAGGCCGGCTTCGACTTCAATGGCGTGAAGGCTGCTTAAGATTATTTTTTGACGGAAACGACCGGGAGTCCGGGCCTCGCGCGCACGGATCCCGGTGGTTCCCCCTCCCGCGACGGGCTAAATGAAGCCCACCGTGAAGGCGCGCAGGTCGGATACGATGCTGCCCGGCGCGTGGGGATCGTTCGCCGCATCCCAGGCGCCGTCCACATGGGCGCGGATATCGGCCTCGGACGTGGTGTCGGGGTGTCCGATAAAGACGATCTCCGTTTCCACCTCGGGCTGGCCCGGGGGAGGAGTGGTCAGCTGAAGGCGACCACGCCGGCCGGTGACCTGAAGCACTCCGTATTCCCCCGTCGGCAGGTCCAGGCGCACCAGACCCTTGGCGCGGAAGATGCCCTTGGGCAGGTGCTCCACGACGCGCTGCATGGCGTCGAAACAGAAGCGCTTTTCCCCGTCCCGATAGGTCCAGCTGGCAAAGGCCTTCAGGTGGTCGCCGGCATGATCGTGTCCGTTGTCATGCCCATGGTCATGCCCATGACTGGCGTCCCGGGCGGCGGTCGCGAAGTCCTGATCGAACAGGGCGGCGACGGGCAGGGCGCCGAAGGTGGTCTGGAAGATACGGGCGCGGGGGACGATATGCTCCACCTTCGCCCGTACCTCGGTCAGGCGGGCGGGGGGCACCAGATCCACCTTGTTGATCACCACGATGTCGGCCAGGGCGACGTGGGCATAGGCCAAGTCGGCATAGGTGCCGGTTTCATCCAGGGCCTGATCGGCATCCAGCAGGGTGATGATGGCCTGGACGTCCACGTACTTCTGCACCTCTGGCCGGAAGAAGGACTCCACCACGGACAGGGGTTTGGACACGCCGCTGGTCTCGATGATGATGTGGTCGGGCGGCGTTTCTGTCGCGCAGAGCTTCAGCACGGCCTCGATCAGGTCTTCGCGGATGACGCAGCAGATGCAGCCGTTGGTCAGGGCGATGGTTTCCCCCTCCACCGACAGCACCAGACGGGAGTCGATATTCACCGCGCCGAAGTCGTTGACGACCACGGCGAAGCGCCGGCCGTTGGCGTTGGTGATCAGATGGTTGAGAAGGGTGGTCTTTCCGGACCCCAGAAAGCCGCCGATGATGGTGACGGGAATGCGCGAAGGCTGCTGCGGATCCACGGAAACCCCCGTAGGTAGAGAAGGCCAGGGCCGGACCGGGCACGGACCGGATCGCGGAGGAACGTTGCGGGTTTCCCCTGCGATCCGGCGCGAGGAAAATCAGGAGCTGCTGCTGTCGGACGAACTGCCGGAACTGTCCGAAGACGGCGGCACGGGCGGGACATACCCCGGTGGGAAGCAGTCCTTGATGTTCCGGTCGAAGATCTCCGGCGAGCGGAAATTCGCGCTGTTCAAGGGCGCGCTGGTTTCCACCGGCGTTCCGATCTTGGTGCCCCAGGAGTTTTCATTGATCGCCGACTTGCGGACCAGGATGTCTTCCTTGGTGACATTGAAGACCAGGAAGTCGTAGCCGATCTGGTAGGCGCCCTTCCAGTTGATCCGCACGTCCGAAATCAGGGCCGTCAGTTCCTGTTCATCGACCACGCAGTGATTGGTCACCCCCATGCGCGGGTTGGTCAGCGACAGCACCTTGCCCAGGCAGGTGGCGCTGGTGTGCGAGGTGCTGAGGTTGCCCAGATAGGACTGCTGGGTGTCCGGCCAGACCTGTTCAAAGCGGCGCATGGTCGGGAAGGTTTCGTGCATGATCAGGTCGGCGCCGGCCGCATGCTTGGTGAAGAAGTGGTTGGGCTCGGTGTCCCCCGACCAGACGAAGGACAGGCCGTTCCAGTCCAGGCGGTAGCTGATGGCGCCGTCGATCACATGCAGGGCCGGCCAGTGGGTGATGGTCACTCCGTTCTGCTGATAGGCGATGCCGGGGTTGGCGCGGAAGTCCAGCTCGTGGGTGTTGATCACATAGCTCTGGTCGATGGGCTGGCTGGCGGCAAAGCTGGTGGTGTGCCAGTGGCACATCTTCTTCATGCCCTCGATGGAGGCATTCAGGCCCAGCTCCGGCGTCTGGCCCGACGGACCCCAGATGTTCAGCGGCGTGTAGCGGGCGCCGCTGGGGCCAAAGGTGTAGAGCGCCGTCAGGTCCGTCATGTGGTCCATATGCAGATGGCTGAGGAACACATTGGTCATGTTGCTGTAGGGGATCATCAGCGAATTGTAGTTGAGCAGCGCGCCGATGCCGATGTCGAAGACGAAGCTGTCTCCATTGCCCAGCTCGACGAAGATCGAACAGGACGACTGGCGGCGGCGTACCAGATTGCCCATGCCGGAGCCGACAATGGTCACCCGCATCTCGTCGGGCCGAATGGGCTCGCCGGGATAGGCGTAGACACTGGGCTGCGCGACATCGGCCGCGAGCCCCAGGATCGGGGGAGCGCTGGGCGTGCTGCTGCTCGATGAACTGCTGCTCGACGTGCCGGACCCGGACGACGAGGAAGACGAGGAAGACGAGGAAGATGATGAAGACGAATTGGATGTATCGGACGACATGACCTGTTTCCTCCGTTGGGGCGAACGGCTGAGATTGCTTGGAAAACCAGTACTCAGGAGACGCAGAGGCACTGCCGACGGCCGTCCGGCAGAAGAAGCGCAAGTGTATTACTGATCGCGCATGGAAATGTGCGGCAAGGGGATACCACGGTGGACGTATTCGAATACCAATATCGCGAATCTAGCGGAGGCTTTTGCTGGAAGACAAGTTTTTCTATTAAAAAATTTAAAATACTATCGATACACCATGCACGTTCAGATAGGAAATGCAGCCCGGAAACATACCTGTACTGGGGTATTTTCGTCATCGGCCAAGCGCGCAACGGGTGCGCCTTTTGTGTCGGTCAGCATGTCAAAAACACCGCCGGATTGCGGGTTGGCGGTCCGTGCGGCTTCGCCCACGACGCGATGGCTGGTGAGAGAAAGGGTGCGCCTGTCCGGACCAGAGAAACAGGGCATGGTCGGCTTGGGTATCGGGACCGGATAGCTGGCGAGGGGGTTACCCTCGGGTGAAAACACCTTGAGGACACCCGCGGAAACGCCTGCACTCCACAGATTGCCGGCCGAATCCATCGCCGCACCGTCGGGGAGTCCACGGCTTCTCGGCACCGCCCTGTTACCGCCCCGCGTAGCTGACCGCAAGGCGGGCCGCAGCGATCACGGCCTTGGCCTTGTTCATGCACTCTTCGTGTTCTTTCTCCGGCACACTGTCGGCGACGATGCCCGCGCCGGCCTGGACATGCAGCTTGCCGTCCTTGACCATGCAGGTGCGCAGGGCGATGCAGGTATCCATCGTGCCGTTGGCCGCGAAGTATCCCACCGTCCCGGCATAGAAACTGCGGCGCAGGGGTTCCAGTTCGTCGATGATCTCCATCGCCCGCACCTTGGGCGCGCCGGAAACCGTGCCGGCCGGGAAGCCGGCGAGAAGAGCGTCGATGGCGTCGTACTTCTCGTCGATGGTGCCGGTGACATTGCTGACGATGTGCATGACGTGGCTGTAGAACTCCACGAACATCTTCTCGTCGTCCTTGACCTCCACCGTGCCGACCTTGGTGACCCGGCCGACATCGTTGCGGCCCAGATCCAGCAGCATCAGGTGTTCCGACAGCTCCTTGGGGTCGGCCAGCAGATCGGCGGCCAGCTCCTGGTCTTCTCGCGGCGTGGCCCCGCGCTTGCGGGTGCCGGCGATGGGGCGGATGGTCACCGTATCGTCCTTCAGGCGCACCAGGATCTCCGGGCTCGCCCCCACCAGCTGGTAATCGCCGACGTTCAGATAGAACATGTAGGGCGACGGATTGGTCCGCCGCAGGGCGCGGTACAGGGCGAAGGGCGGCAGCGCGAAGGGCACGGTCAGCCGCTGGCTCAGCACCACCTGGAAAATGTCGCCGGCCATGATGTAGTCCTTGGCCTTGGTGACCATCTCCATATAGGCCTCGGGCGACAGCGAGGCTTCGGGTTCCGGCTGCACCGCATCGGCGTTCTGCGTTTCCCGGCCGTAGGGCAGGGCGCGGAACATGTCGTTGATCGCCGCCGTCAGCCGCTCCTGCGCATCCCGATAGGCCGCGTCGGCCCCCCGGTCGGCCTGCGGCCGCACCGGCGTGATCAGGGTCAGGGAGTGCTTCACGTTGTCGAAGATGGCGGTCAGCGTCGGCCGCATGAACACGGAATCCGGCACGTCCAGCGGGTCCGGATTGGTGTCGGGCACCGTCGGTTCGGCCAGACGCACCATGTCATAGCCCATGTACCCCGCCAGCATGCCGGCCATGGGCGGCAGCTCCGACAGAATCCCCTCGGGCAGGTCGATGCGGTTTTCGGCCACCAGCCGGCGCAGGCTGTCCAGGGCCGGACCGTCGGCGACGAAATCGCTGCCGCCGGACAGCACGGACCGGTTGATCGCCGCCTGTCCCCCCCGGCAGCGCCACAGCAGGTCGGGCTTCAGGCCGATGATCGAATAGCGGTCGCGGTTGGTGCCCTGGTGAACGGAATCGAGCAGGAACGAATAGGGCTGCCCGTCGGCCAGCTTCAGGAAAGCCGAAACCGGTGTTTCCAGGTCGGCCACCAGCTGGGTGGCGACCACCTGGGCTTGTCCGGCGTCGTACTTGGCGATGAAGTCGGCGTCCAAGGGCGGGAAGGGGTTCAGGGCCATGTCAGTTCTGCTCGTCGAAAGCACGGGCGAGAAGGCCCTCGTTGATCTCTACGCCGATGGCGTCGGCCATCGCCTGGGTGTACTGGCTCGACAGGTCGGCGCCGTAGGCCTGACGGAGCACCTGGGCGATGTCGCTCTTTTCCCGCTGCGCCAGATCGGCGGCGGGGGCGGTGACCGAGGACACCCGGAGAACCGCTTCGCCGCCGTCGGGCAGGGCAACGGTGGTGATCTTGCCCTTTTCCGTGGCGAACAGAGCCTGGATCACCGGCCGGGGCACGGTCTGCTCGGCGCTGCCCTGGCCGGTGCGGTTGACCGGGCCGACGGTTTCCAGCGTGACCGCCGGGCTTTCCTCGGCCAGAGCGGGCAGGGTGGTGCCTTCGTTGGCCTTCTCCGCCAGATCGGCGGCCAGCGCGGCGGCCGCTTCCTGGCGGCGCCCGGCCTGCCACAGGGCGACCACGGCGCTGCGGACCTCTTCCAGCGGCTTGGCGGCCGGGGGAATGACCTCGTCGACCCGGGTCAGGTAGAAGCCGTTGTCGAACTCGCCGAGCGCTCCGGCGACACCGGTTTCCTGGGCGAACAGGTCGGTCAGGAAATCTTCGCCGGCGGGCAGGCCGGTCATCGGCGAGCCGTCGGGCGTGGTGCCCTGCTGATCGACGGTCCCGCTCAGGGTGGTCAGGCCCACGCCTTCTGCCGCTTCCTCCAGCGTCGCGCCGCCGGCCAGGGTGTCTTCCACCTGGGCGGACAGGGCATAGAGGGCGTCCAGCGCCTTGTCGGCGGCCAGGGACTGGCGGATTTCGTCATGGACCTCTTCCAGCGGCTTGGTGCCGCCCTCGTCCTTGGCGGAGACCTGGAACAGGTGCCAGCCCAGCGCACTTTGCACCGGCGTGCCGACAGGACCGACGGGCTGGGCAAAGATGGTATCGGGCAGGGGTGCGGGCAGGCTTTCGCGGGTGATCGCCCCCATGGCCACCGGACCGGTGCCGCCGACGGCACTGGTGGCCTCGGCCAGAGTGGCGCCGTCGTCGATCATGGCTCTGGCCTTGGCGGCGGTGTCTTCATCCGGGAACAGGGCCTGGGTCACGGTGCGGGTTTCGGCCGCGGTGTAGAAGTCCGGATTGGCGTCGTATTGAGCCTTGATGTCCTCTTCCGGCACCGTCACTTCGTCCATCACGTCCTCGGTGGTCACCACCAGGGTGCTGAAGGTGCGGTACTGGGGCGCGGTGAACTGGGGCAGGTTGGCGTCGTAGGTGGCTTTCAGCGCCTCGTCGTCGGGCGTTGCGTCGTCCAGGGTCAGGGCGTTGGCATTGACCCGCAGCAGGGTGCCGGTGCGGCGTTCGGACTGATAGGCGGCGAGGCGGTCGACCACGGCCTTCGGTGCGGCAGCGGAGCCGACAACGGGGTCGAGCAAGGCGGCCCGGGCCATGTCGCCCCGGCGCAGTTCCACATACTGGTCTTCGCTCAGCTGATTGCGGGCCAGCACGTCGCGCATGCGCTGACGGTCGAAGCGGCCCTGTTCATCCAGGAAGCGGGGGTCCTTGTGGATCTCTGCGCGCAGGGTGTCGTCGGAGACGGTCAGGCCATAGCGGCGGACCGCTTCCTTCAGCACGGCTTCGTCGACGATCCCCCGCAGGGTGCGGCCCAGCAAGCCCATCTGAAGGGCCTGCTGCGGCGTCAGATCCATGCCCCGGCGACGCAGGTTGGCCAGGTCCTGGCGGAACTGCTGAACCACGGCGTCCACGCCCACCTCGGTCTCGCCGACGGTCACGGCGGCGGTGCTGCCGACGCCGGAGGTATATCCGGCGATCCCCCAGATCCCGAAACTCAGCACCAGGAGGAGCATCAGGGCCTTGGCAACCCAGGTCTTGGAGCCTCTACGCATCACATCAAGCATGGGGGTATCCGTCTGTCGGGGAACGCTGTCTGTCTGAACGACCGGAAGGCCGCCCTCGCCGGGAGATAAGGGCCGAGCGGCGCGAAAAGGCAAGGGCGGAGCGCATCATAAGGATGCGCCCCACCCCCCGCAACCGGTCTGTCCGGGGGGCGTGGCGGCATGGGAAGGTAAAGGGTGCTCAGCCTTCTTCGGCAATGCTGCCGGGATGATCTTCCGCCCAGGCATGCAGCACGGCCATCACCGGATCGGCGGCGATGCCGCGCAGGTGGCTGGGGCGCAGGACCATGCCGGCGTCCAGCGCGGCCCTGGCGCAGGCCGCGTGGTCCTGCCCGGCCAGGCCTTTGGGCGCGTTCTCCGACCCGTGCATGATGGTGTGCAGCAGATCGCCGCCATAGCCGTTGACGTGACTCAAGAGCGGGTTGAGGGTCAGCAGCCAGGACAGGGCTTCGGGCAGGCCGGACCATCCGGCGTGGTGCAGGGCCGGCATTTCCAGCTCGTCGGTCAGGTTGGGCTCCAGGCCGGCGGCGACGAGTCGCCGGGCATGGTCCAGCCGGCCGGGGTCGACGATGATCCGGTTGAGGACCTGCGCCTCTTCCGGCCCCAGCGCCATCGACGCAAGCGGGCGATCGGGCGGAACCGTGCCGTCGGCGCAGGCGGCCAGCAGGATTTCCGCCGGCCCGAGCGGTGTCGCATGGCCGGCCTGCTCCAGGGCCTCGGCAAAGCTGGCGTTGCCGTAGATCCGCGCCATCCCATAGGCGCTGTGGCCTTCCCAGCGGGCGGTCGGATCGGCGCCGTGCTTCAGCAGCAGGTGGGCGAAGCGGGCGTCGCGGCCACGCCGGGCGGCCTGATGCAGGGCGGGAATGACCACCGGCGGTTCGCCGCTCGGGTGATCGGCCACGTCCTCGTTGGGGTCGGCGCCATGGTCCAGCAGCAGGGCCGCGCCCTCGAACAGGTCGAAGTCCAGCACCCGGGCCAGGGCATTGGTCCCCGCCGGCCGGGCACCATGGCGCAGCAGCAGGCGCAATCCGTCCGCATGGCCCAGCTCGGCGGCGTGGTAGAGAGACTCGTTGTCGTTGGGGTCGGCGCCATGCTCCAGCAGCCAGGCGGCCAGGGGCAGGTTGCCTGCGTGGCCCAGGGCGCCGTAAAGCGCCGACAGTCGATGGTCGGTGCCGGGGTCGGGGGCGTAGCTGTCGTTGACGTCCGCCCCGTGGACGACCAGGGCTTCGGCCACCGCAAGGGCATCGGCCGCGCGTTCCGGCGCGACCTGGTGATAGCGGGAGAAGGCGAGGTGGAGAATCGGCGTCCGCACCCCGACCGGCAGGGTCGCCGCTTCCGGGTCCTCGGCCAGCAGGGCGGCCACTTCCTCGGCATCGTAGAGGGCGCATAGCATGCCCGGATTGTCCACCGCGAGGGTCGGATCCTCGGTCAGCAGGCGCTCGATCACCGGCCCTTGCCCCAGGAACAGGGCGTATTTGAGACGGTCGGCGCGGTCCGCGCGGTCCATGGGATCTCCTTTCCGGGGGATGAGGGGATGTGTCGGGCAGGATAGGCATGGCACCAGAGAGAGGCAATCACTGAGGAGCCGGCAACGCCCCTGTCCTTGGACAGCGCGGGGCATGTGTGCTAGGGAAGGGATCTCCTTGTCCTTGCGAAGCCGGATCCATGCCCGGGCTCGCAGGGCCAATCCTCGTTCGTCCCGAACTCCTTTGTTAGTCACATTACTCTCCAGCACAGGGAATGCCTGCCCATGAGCACGCGCCGTCCGCTGATCGCCGGTAACTGGAAAATGAACGGTCTGAAGGGGGAGGGCCAGGCCCTTGCCCGGGATCTCGCACAGCGCCTGAACAAGGCCGGCGGGACGCTGTTCGACATGCTGATCTGCCCGCCCTTCACCACCATCACCACGGTGGTCGGGGCGGTGGCCGGGTCCGGGATCGCCGTCGGCGGTCAGGACTGCCACCCCAAGGAAAAGGGCGCCCACACCGGTGATATCGCGGCGGCGATGCTGGCCGATGCCGGCTGCCAGTTCGTCATCGTCGGTCATTCCGAACGCCGTGCCGACCATGGCGAAAGCGATGCCGTGGTCCAGTCCAAGGCCCTGGCCGCCCACGGGGCCGGCCTGATCGCCGTGATCTGCGTCGGCGAAACCGAAGCCCAGCGCGATGCCGGCGAGACCCTGTCCGTGGTCTCCGGCCAGATCGCCGGCTCCTTGCCCGAAGGCGCCACGGCGGCCAATACGGTGATCGCCTACGAACCGGTCTGGGCCATCGGCACCGGGCGGACTCCGACCATCGATGACGTGGGCAAGGTCCATGCGGCCATCCGCGACGACCTGATCGCCCGCCTGGGCGCCGAAGAGGCCGACCAGATGCGGGTGCTCTACGGCGGGTCGGTGAAGCCCGACAACGCCAAGGACATCCTGGCGCTGGACCATGTGGACGGCGCCCTGGTCGGCGGTGCCAGCCTGAAGGCCGACGATTTCTGGGCCATTGCCCAAGCCGCCTCGGCCAGCTGAACCGGCGCCCTACCGGACCGGACCCGAGACCGCCCCGTATTTGGTCTAGCCAAGGGGGCGGTCAGGGTCTAAAAGGACGCCCAGGCGCGGCCTTGTGACAGGACCGCGCCGGCGGATACATACGGAGCGTATCGGACTGGCTAGGGATGTCCTCCCGGCCACGCGGTGCGCGCCGTTTTGCGTATTGTCTTCAATGGACTCGCCCCGCTTGGCGGGTCTGCCTCGGGATTTGGGATTTCCATGATTACGGTCATTCTCGTCATTCACCTGTTGATCGCCATCGCCATGGTGGCGGTGATCCTTCTGCAGCGGTCCGAAGGCGGCGCGCTGGGGATCGGCGGCGGCGGCGGGGGTGGCGGTCTGATGACCGGTCGGGCGGCCGGCAACCTGCTGACCCGGACCACCGGTATCCTGGCGGCCGCGTTCATGGCCACCAGCCTGCTGCTGGCGATTCTCGCCACCCAGGACCGGGAAGCCAGCAGTTCGGTGCTGGACGGTCCCGCCCCCGAGGCCGCGGAAGACCAGGCGCCGGGCGTCAACGTTCCGGCCGAACCGGCTGCCCCCCTCAGCACGGACGAGCCGTCCGCTCCCGTCAGCTCGGAGCCCGTCGCGCCGGCGGGCGCGGAGCCGATGGCGCCGGCGGGCGCGGAGCCGGTGTCGCCGGCGGACGACGACGCACCCTCGGCTTCCGTCGGTGGTGACGGCGAACCCAGCGCTCCGGTCTCGCGTTGACGGTTCGGGCACCCGGGCTGCGGCATCGGGTGCCAGACGGCCGGTGACGGCCAGGGACTTTATTTCGGCGGTGATCCCGGGCGCCGAGGGGCGGCCCGGGACATCGGTTGGGTTTTTCCTAGTGTTGCTTCGGCGGCTCGCTGCGGAGGATAGTCCCGTGTGGGTTTGGCGAACCATGAGAGTTGGCGTGCGGCGATGACGACCCGCTTTATTTTCATCACGGGCGGCGTGGTGTCGTCCCTCGGCAAGGGGCTGGCTTCGGCCTCCCTGGCGGCTCTGCTCCAGTCGCGGGGCTGGAAGGTCCGCCTGCGCAAGCTGGATCCCTATCTCAACGTGGATCCGGGTACCATGAGCCCGACCCAGCATGGGGAAGTCTTCGTCACCGATGACGGGGCGGAGACGGACCTGGATCTGGGCCACTACGAACGCTTTTCCGGTGTGCCCGCACGCCGCAGCGACAACGTGACCACCGGCCGGATCTATTCGGACGTGATCGCCAAGGAACGTCGCGGCGATTACCTGGGCAAGACCGTGCAGGTGATTCCCCACGTCACCGATGCCATCAAGGACTTCGTGGTCGCCGACCTGCAGGGTGAGGATTTCGTCCTGTGCGAAATCGGCGGCACGGTGGGGGACATCGAAAGCCTGCCCTTCCTGGAAGCGATCCGCCAGCTCCGCAACGAGATGGGGGCGGAGCGCAGCATGATCATTCACCTGACGCTGCTGCCCTACATCCCCTCGGCCGGCGAGCTGAAGACCAAACCGACCCAGCATTCGGTGAAGGAACTGCTGGGGGTCGGGATACAGCCCGACCTGCTGATGTGCCGCGCCGACCGGCCGATTCCGGAAGCCGAGCGCAACAAGATCGCCCTGTTCTGCAACGTGCGGCGGGAAGCGGTGATTCCGGCCCTGGACGTGGACACCATCTATCAGGTGCCGGTCAGCTATCACGCGCAGGGACTGGACACCCAGGTGTGTCACCACTTCCGCATCGACGACACCCGCGAGCCCGACCTGTCGCGCTGGCACGGCATCGTCGACCGGGTGCGCAATCCGGAAGGCGAGGTGACCATCGCCGTTGTCGGCAAGTACACCAGCCTGATCGACAGCTACAAGTCCCTGGCCGAAGCCCTGGTGCACGGCGGCATCGCCAATAACGTGAAGGTCAATCTGTCCTGGATGGACAGCG
Source organism: Rhodospirillaceae bacterium Z3-40 (assembly GCA_046233135.1). Taxonomy (GTDB): domain Bacteria; phylum Pseudomonadota; class Alphaproteobacteria; order Rhodospirillales; family Rhodospirillaceae; genus JBJXHN01. Next base: position 425,890 of record JBJXHN010000001.1, read on the forward strand.
AGATCTTCGAGCGGGAAAACGCCGTTTCGTATCTGGATGGGGTGCACGGCATCCTGGTGCCGGGCGGCTTCGGCGAGCGCGGGGCCGAAGGCAAGGTGGAAGCGGCCAAGTTCGCCCGCCTGCGCGACGTACCCTACTTCGGCATCTGCTTCGGCATGCAGATGGCGACCATCGAATTCGCCCGCAACGTCGCCGGCCTGAGCGGGGCCGGCTCTTCCGAATTCGGCAACCCGGCGATCCCGCTGGTGGGCCTGATGACCGAATGGATGCAGGGCAACCAGCGGGTCCAGCGCGGTCTGTCCGACGACCTGGGCGGCACCATGCGGCTGGGTGCCTACGACTGCCGTCTGGCCGAGGGCTCCAAGGTGGCCGATATCTACGGCCGCTCGCTGATCCACGAACGCCACCGGCACCGCTACGAAGTCAACGTCAACTACAAGGAGCAGCTGGAAGAAGCCGGCCTGCATTTCTCCGGCCTGTCGCCGGACGGACTGCTGCCGGAAATCGTCGAGCTGCCCGATCACCCGTGGTTCATCGGCGTTCAGTTCCATCCGGAATTGAAGTCCAAGCCGTTCGACCCCCATCCCCTGTTCACGTCTTTCATTCAGGCGGCGGTCACGCAGTCGCGTCTGGTCTAGAACCGGAAGCCAGCCTCGGGCGTGTTGAGGCCGGCCGGCCTTCACCGCATCGGGGACGACCACCGCCGCAAGGAGCCCTTACGGATGACCCTCTCCCCCGGCACCCGGCACGTCACTGCGGGATCGGTGACCTTCGGCAACGACCTGCCGCTGGTGCTCATCGCCGGCCCCTGCCAGATGGAAAGCCGCGAGCACGCGTTGGAAACGGCCACCGCGCTGAAGGAAATCTGCGGCGCGGCGGGGGTGCCGCTGGTCTACAAGACCAGCTTCGACAAGGCCAATCGGACCAGCCTTTCGGGCAAGCGCGGTTTGGGGCTCGACAAGGCGCTTGCCGTCTTTTCCGAGATCAGGGAGAGCCTGGGACTGCCAGTCCTCACGGATGTGCACGACGCCGGCCAGTGCGCGCCGGTGGCCGAGATCGTCGATATCCTGCAGATCCCGGCGTTCCTGTGCCGCCAGACCGACCTGCTGCTGGCCGCCGGCCAGACCGGGGCGGTGATCAACGTCAAGAAGGGCCAGTTCCTCGCCCCCTGGGACATGAAGAACGTCGCCGACAAGGTGGACAGCACGGGCAACGGCAAGGTGATTCTGACCGAACGGGGCACCTCGTTCGGCTATAACACCCTGGTGACGGACATGCGCGGCCTGCCGACCATGGCGCGGGATACCGGCTGTCCGGTGGTGATCGATGCCACCCATTCGGTGCAGCAGCCCGGTGGCCGTGGCGGCTCGTCCGGTGGCCAGCGGGAGTTCGTCCCGGTGATCGCCCGTGCCGCCGTGGCGGTGGGCGTGGCCGGGGTGTTCATGGAAACCCACCCGGATCCGGACAACGCCCCATCTGACGGACCCAACATGGTTCCCCTGCGGGACATGCCGGGGCTGGTGACCCTGCTGCGTGACCTGGACGCCTTCGCCAAAGCAAATCCCATAACCATCTGACTTTCTGGAGTGAAACTGATGGCCGAGATCGTCGATATCCATGCCCGGGAAATTCTGGATTCCCGCGGCAATCCTACGGTGGAAGTGGACGTGCTGCTGGAAAGCGGTGCCTTCGGCCGGGCGGCCGTGCCGTCGGGGGCCTCCACGGGGGTGCATGAAGCCGTCGAACTGCGGGACGGCGACGACAGCCGCTTCCTGGGCAAGGGCGTGCTGCGCGCCGTCGAGTCCGTGAATGGCGAACTGTTCAGCGCCCTTGTCGGCCTGGACGCCGAAGAGCAGCTGCTGATCGACCACACCATGATCGACCTGGACGGCACCCCGAACAAGGGGCGTCTGGGCGCCAACGCCATTCTCGGGGTTTCGCTGGCGGTGGCCAAGGCGGCGGCCGAGAACGCCGAACTGCCGCTCTACCGCTATATCGGCGGCGCGCGCGCCCATGTGCTGCCGGTGCCGATGATGAACATCATCAACGGCGGCCAGCATGCCGACAATCCCATCGACATCCAGGAATTCATGATCATGCCCGTCAGCGCCCCCACGGTGGCCGACGGCATCCGCATGGGCGCCGAGGTGTTCCATGCCCTGAAGAAGAAGCTGAAGAGCGCCGGCCATGGCACCAATGTCGGCGACGAAGGCGGCTTCGCCCCCAACCTGGCCAGTGCCGACGAAGCTCTGACCTTCATCATGGGGGCCATCGAAGCCGCCGGCCTGAAGCCCGGTGAAGACGTGATGCTGGCCCTGGATGCGGCGTCCAGCGAGTTCTTCAAGGACGGCAAGTACGTACTGGAAGGCGAAGGCAAGACCCTGGATGGCGCGGGCATCGTCGACTATTACGAAAAGCTGTGCAACGCCTACCCGATCCTGTCCATCGAAGACGGCTGCGCCGAAGACGACTGGGAAGGCTGGGAACTGCTGACCGAACGCCTGGGCACCAAGGTGCAGTTGGTGGGGGATGATCTGTTCGTGACCAACCCCGAGCGTCTGGCCCAGGGCATCGAAAAGGGTATCGCCAACTCCATCCTGGTGAAGGTTAACCAGATCGGCACCCTGTCGGAAACCCTGGAAGCGGTCGAGATGGCCCACAAGGCCGGCTACACCGCCGTCCTGTCCCACCGCTCCGGTGAAACCGAAGACGCCACCATCGCCGACATCGCCGTGGCCACCAACTGCGGTCAGATCAAGACCGGTTCCCTGTCCCGCTCCGACCGGCTGGCCAAGTACAACCAGCTGATCCGCATCGAAGAAGGCCTGGGTCCGATCGCGCTGTATGCCGGCAAGGACATTCTGCGCGGCTAGAGCGTTTACGGTCGCTTCGTACGGTCTAGTGCACTAACACATTCAGATAATTCAGCGGTCAGTGCACTAGGACTTTGTTTATGCATCAACTTTCCAAACTTCGGCTGATGCCTTCGTTTGGGTCGATGCACTAGGATATTGGTTTTAAAGCAAATACGTCGTCGCGGACGATTCCGTCCGCTCGGGATTTGCTCTAACCTTCGGATCGTCTTCGAAGGGACGATAAGAAAGGCGGTGCCTCCGGCGTTGGAGGCACCGCTTTTTTCCGTTTCCGGGGTCTGGAACCCGATGGCGGCGGTCAGGCCGGCTTGCGGCCCGACGCGACGAAGACGCTGATGGCGGCCGCGTCTCCGCCGCATTCCGAGGTGGACTCGCAGGTCTCGCCGACGCAATCCACGGCGACATCGGTGAACCCCGCCTCGGTATACCAGCGGGCGATGGCGCTGCGGTCGAAGCCCATCCAGCGATCATTGTGCTCGGTGCGCAGGAAATCGTGGCTGTGGGCGTCCAGGTCGGTGATCACCGACATCCCGCCCGGCCGGGTGACCCGGAACATCTCCTTGATTGCCGCACCCGGGTCCTCGACATGGTGCAGGTACATGTTGGCGAAGGTGTAGTCCACCGCTCCATCGCTCAGCGGCAGGGCCTGTGCCTCGCCCTGCAGGGTGGTGATCAGGTTGCTGGTGCCGAGTTTGCGGTTCAATACGTCCAGCATCTCCTGAACGGCGTCTATGGCGATGACCGCCACGCCCCGCTCCACCAGGCCTTCGGAGATGAAGCCGGTTCCCGCGCCCAGGTCGGCCGCAACCGTTCCCTGGCGGACGCCGGCCACCTGATAGGCCTTGTCCCGTAGACCGGTCGAGAAAAAACCGGTGCGCATCGTATCCCAATCTTCGGCGACGGCCTTGAAATAGGACTCGCTGGTCATGACACCCCCGTTCGAGAAATGGTCCGAGATCGAAGCGCCACACCGTGACGCGTCTTCCTCTAAATATAACCATATTCCTAGAAATATCGTCATTTAAATTGATCCGACCCCAAAACGCCCACCGGGCGGCGGAGGGATCTCCGTCGCCCGGTGGTCGGTCTTGAGCCTTCGAAGCGGCTGCTCAATAAAGTCGTTGTTCAAGTATCGTTGACGCATTCCCAGCTGAAGCCGGTCACGGTGATGGCATCCGTATACAAGGCGGAACAGACCCGCCAGGACACACCAGGAGGAACAAGTTCATTGTCACAGGTCAGCGACCCTTCCCGTTGATCACTGCGCTGGAAAGAGCATGTGGCCGTGCAGGCTTTCCATTCGACACCGGGTTCGGAGGCCTTGACCACCAGGCGCTGCCCAAGGGCTTCGTGTACTGTCGTGCAGACCAAACCGATGTCCTGCGGCAAGGAAGCCTGTTGTTGGGGGACAGAAGTTGTTGCGTTTTCACTCACCGCCGCCGCGTTGACCGACAGGCCCATAGCAACCACCAACAGCCCTGCAGCCAGAAGGTAACGGCCATGCTTTGTGGAGAACGGGAAGGTCATTGTGTTGCCTCCTGGGCATCAAGGCCCGGCGCTGTTAACCATCATTGAATTACGAAGATCCTACGATATCCATTTTAAAAAATGAAGGCCTATCTCTTGGCTATATTAGTAGACCATTGCAGCTTTATTTTTATAAAATGCGGTCTTTTCTAAGACTAATGCTCTAGTCATCTTAAACGAAAGGGATATGTTGATATCGATTAACAGGTGTTCATGACGTCACAAGGTATATATAGTATGGCTTGGTTTAAGGCCAGTGCAAAGAAACGTGGAGGTTATTGCTTGAAGGGAAGCAGCCATGCCTTCCGGGCATGTCTCAGTAACGGTCGGAAACATTTCCGACCGTTTAGTTGAACAGACTCAACGGGATAGAGGAGGAGAGGTCAGGCAAAAACAAGCAGTAAGAAGTTGTCTGGATTATAGGTGAGTTTTTATCTAAAGGCCGGCTTTGTTTCGCACCCGACTCCTCCTGGTCTGCGGGCGATGGCGGAATGAGTTGGGCTGGTCGGGTGGGATCGCAGAGGGGGGCGGGCGCGCACATGGCCCCTCAGCGCAATGGGGAGCGCAAGCCGATGGCGGAGAGGTCATCCCGGCGGGATTCATTCCCCTGGTATAGGCGGAGCTGTTCTGCAATCTCGACACCGATACGGGGCATCGGCTCGCCCCCGAGGGTTTCGAGCAGACCGACCAACCGCTTTTTGCCAAAGGACCGCCGTTTTGGACCCCCGATTTGATCGATCAAGCCGTCCGACGCCATGATCAGGCCGGTATCGGCGCTGATCGGGACCATATGGTTCGTAAACTCGATTTGCCAGGGGATACGGCGGTATCCGATGCCCATTCGATCGCCCTTCAGCTCCCGCACCCGACATCCGGTCGTTCTGTCGGAGGGCCGGCCGGGTGGATCGACGACGAAAAGCGAAAAACGCGCACCGGAATAGATCACGTGATCGGTCTGGGAAAAGGGCAGGTAGACAACGCCCATTTCCAATCCGTCGTCCGACGCCCCTTTCTCCACCGTCTCCTGCCCTAATCCGCTTTTGATCAAGCGATGGGCTTCGGCCATCAGGCCACCGCAATCTCCGGGAGCGGTGCTGTTGAGCGCCTGCCTGAGGGCACCATTGGTGATCAGCGTCATGAACGCGCCGGGAACGCCGTGGCCGGTACAATCCGCCAGGATCACGAGATAGCCGTTGCCCCATTGCTGGAACCAATAGACGTCGCCGCCGACGATGTTGAGGGGCTCCCAGAGCGTAAAGTGGTCCGGTATCGCCTTGGCAACGTCGGCCGAGTTGGAGAGCACCGCACGTTGGATGCGGCTGGCATACCGCAAGCTGTCGAGAATGTTCTGGTTGGCTACCCGCAATTCCCGATTGGCGTCTTCCAGTTCCCCATTGGCGGTCTCCAGGGCCATTTTTGCCCGATGGCTTTCGTCCAGCGACGCATTCAAGCCGTCATTCAAATTCCGGATACGGCGGTTCAGGCGGACAAGGTACATGACCCAGGCGATGATCACCGCTGCAGCGAGAAGCGCGATCGCCAGGATCCGCCAGATCAGGGCGTAGTCGGTTTCCTTTTCCAGCCGGATCGCCAGCCACTTATCGAGAATTTTCTTCTTTTCCTGAACGCCCAGGCTGGAAACCGCGCTGTCCAGAATGGCCAGCAGCTCCGGCTGGTCGTTGCGGACCCCCATGCTCAACGTCCAGTCCCAAGGGAACTGGCGGCCGATTTTCAGATCCTGTGACATGTCGCCGGTAAGGAGCTGGTAGCTGGCGCTGATCCTGTCCGTAAAAAAGGCCGCCAGTTCCCCGGAGGCCACTTTCCGATAGGCGTCGGCCGTGCTTTTTACGGGAACAAGAATGAGCGATGGATACTGATCCTTCAGGATCTCGGCAAAGGAATAGCTGTCGATGATGCCGACCGGCTGGCCGGTCCACTGGTCCAGATTCTCCGGAATGTCGGTGTCGTTTCGGGTCACGGCCACCAAGGGTGAAAAGACATACGGGATGGTGAAGTCGAGGTAGGCCTTTCGGTCCACCGTTTCCATGGCCAGGGGAAGAACATCACAGTCCCGGTTCTTGACCCGTTCGAGAGATTCGGCCCAGGAGGCGGTCGGAACCAAATTGAATTTGATGCCGATACGCCGGGCGAAAATGTCGACAAAGTCGGCTGACAGGCCCTGGTGTTCGCTGCGGGCATCGAGCCATTCGAAGGGACGCCAGTCCGGGTCGATGCACAGGCGAAGGACACCCAGGTCGCTCAGATACTGCCTCTGCTCCCGCGTCAGGTCTATCACACCGGTTCCATTGGCGCTGGTCGGGGCGGCCCATCGGGGCGAGGATTCGGTTGTTTCACTGGGTGTGCCGCCGGGCTGCTGCCCTTCCTCAGCGGAGGCGCCAATGTGGAACCAGCGCGTTTCCAAAGCTTTCAATTCCGCCGGCGAGATCTGAGCGATCGTCTTGTCGAGAATGTCGCGCAACAGGGGCCAATCCGATCTGACGGCGGCTGCCAGGCCGTTATCATTCATGCCGGTCAGTGTGTAGGAGATAGCGAGATTGGGAAAATAGAGCGTTTTCAAGGCGTAGCCGGCGTTTGCAAAGGACATGACGGCCGCGTCGGCTTCACCGCTTCGCACCGCCATCAAGGAGTCTTCGATCGCTGCCCTGGTGATGATCTTGTAGCCGGCATAATGCGGATTGGCCGGCAAAGTCTTGTTCATCATCGCGCCTTTTTGCAGAACAAGAGTCTTTCCGACAAAGTCCTCTGGCGCACGGATCGGATTGTCATCCCGGGTAACCAGGACATAGGACATGTTAAAGTAGAAATCGGTAAATAGCGCGAATTTTTTCCGCTCCTCATTTACGCCCGCTACGGGAAGAACATCGAGTTCCCGTTTTCTGAGCAGCTCGACCAATTCTTTCCAGGAATAGCCGTTGATGAAGGCGAAATTAATGCCGAGCCTTTCTTCGATCAGTCGCATCAGGTCGATGGAGTATCCCTGAGGCTTGCCGTCGACCACGAAATCCATGGGAGCCCAGTCTTCTTCATTGGCGATGCGGATAACCGGGTGATCTTTCAGCCACTGCCGTTCCTCCGTCGTCAGCCAGGCTTGAGAAGTTGGCTCTTGTTCGGCAGCAGGGGTGTTCGCGTGAGTATCCGACGGGTCGTCCACCTGAAGCCAGGCAGCAGCCAGCGCATGCTTTTCCTCCGGTGTTGTCCGATCCAGGGCCTTGTCGAGAATATCGCGCAGGAGCGGCCAGTCTGACCGGATGCCGATCGCGATGCCGGGGTCGTTAACGTCTTCGAAAGTATGAGAGACCACCAAGTTGGGCAGGAACAGGGCATTGAGATAGTAGTCGGCCATGGGCCTGGAGAGGATCGCCGCATCGGCCTCGTGATTATTGACGGCGAGAAGCTGATTTTCTGGGGAATCACGCTCAACCCTGTGATGATCGCCATGCAGGGCGCTTTTTAAAACGTTTTCGTTGATTGTCCATGCCCCGGCAAGGGCAAGCGATTTTCCAGACAATTGCTCCGGTTTGCGAATGGGATCCGCATGCCGGGATATCAGGACATAGCCCTGTTTATAGTAAGGTGTTGTATAATTGGTGTGTTTTGCACTTCTGTCATTTTTTATTGCTGCGGGAAGAATATCAATCTGGCGTTTTCTGAGAAGCTCTTGGAGTTCTTGCCACGAGTGGCCGCTTGAGAACTCTACCCTGATGCCCAGTTTCTTTTCCAGAAGCTTGATGAGATCGATGGAATAGCCGCGCGGCTGACCATCGCCCAGAAAGTCCATGGGAGCCCAATCCTTTTGATTGGCGGCCCGGACAACGGGATGGTCCCGCAGCCACTGACGCTCTTCCGGGGTCAACCACTCGAGGTCCGGGTCCGGGGGAGGAGCCGCTCGGGTGGACTGCGGGAGAATTGCCGATAGGAAAATAAACCCGAGGAGAAGCAACAGCGATTTCGAGTGCATGGTCTGTCCGAATAGGTAGTGCCGACGCCATTGGTCTCCCGACCCGTTGATGAATGACGGTCCGTGCTACGTGCCATTCTGGAGATCGAGGAGGGGCCGGCTGGTATCGTGACGAGGAACAGGACGGTCTGGTATGCCGTCTTCGATAATATCACGACCCCAGTTACCAACAAAGGAGTACTACAACCCTACGAACCATATCCCTGTTTGGCCAAGCCATGCCTTTTTTGGCCGAGGATACCAGCGGGAGTCCCGTCCCGGCAGGTCCGTATCGCTGCCGGGACGGAACGGGGATGGTACGGCTAGTGCATCGATCCAAACGGAGGCGTTAGCCGGAGTTTGGAAAGTGGATGCGTAAACAAATCCCTCGTGCACTGACCGCCGAATCATTATGAATGGGCCAGTGCGCTAGGCCGCTCCGCTTAGCTCCGCTCCACCGGATAGGTGGAGATCTCGGCCCATTCGGTCCAGGAGCCGTCGTAGACCGCCACGTCTTCCTTGCCCACCAGGAACGCGCCCAGCGCCAGGAAGCAGGCGGTGACGCCGGAGCCGCAGGTGGCGATTATCGGTTTGGACAGGTCCACACCGGCCCTGTCGAAGGTTGCCCTGATGCCGTCGGCATCCTTCATCCGCTTGGTTTCGGGATCCATCAGCTCGGGGAAGGGCAGGTTCAGGCTGCCGGGAATGTGGCCCGTGCGCGGCACCGGGCGCGGTTCCGGCACCGAACCGCCGAAGCGGTCCGCCGCGCGGGCATCCACTAGCTGTTCGGCCTTGCTGCCGATGTTGGCATGCACCGCCGCCGCGTCGCGCAGCAGGGTGCTGTTCATGCGAGGGGTGAAGTGGCGCCGGCCCGGCGGGCGGGGCAGGTCGTCCACCGGCCGCTCTTCGGCCAGCCAGGCGCCCAGGCCACCGTCCAGCACCGCCACGTCCTTGTGGCCGAACAGCCGGAACATCCACCACGCCCGGGCCGCCGCGCAGCCGCCGCCGGCGCGGTCGTAAATCACGATCTTCAGGCCGTCGCCCAGGCCAAGCTCGCGGCAGGCAGAGGAAAAAGCCACCGGCGAGGGCACCATGTGGGGCAGGGTGGTGTTGCGGTCGGCAATGCGGTCGATGTCGAAGAACACCGCGCCCGGAATATGGCACTTCTCGTATTCGGACTCCGCCGTGCGGCCTTCGGTGGGCAGAAACCAGCTGGCATCGACGATGCGCAGGTCCGGCATGCCCAGATGGGCCTGCAGCCATTCGGGGGAGACCAGGGCGTCGGGATTGGCGTAGGTCATTGCGGATCCTTGTCCTTGTCGTTCTTGATCGGGGAAGCGTCTTGGACGTTTCAATGAAGGGGCCTGCGACAGAGAAGGGCAGGACGAGAAGAGGGGCGGCGTCCGCCTTGCCGGATATCAGTCCAACCAGGGCGGCACGGGCAGGTTTTTATCGCGCAGGAACGCCGGATTGAAAAGTTTGCTTTGATAGCGCTGCCCCCCGTCGCACAGGATGGTCACCACCCGCGACCCCGGCGGCAGGCTTTCGGCCACCTTCATCGCCGCAGCCACGTTGACCCCCGAGGAGCCGCCGACCAGCAGGCCGTCGCGGGTCAGCAGGTTGTAGACCACCTCCAGCGCTTCCGGATCGCCGATGCGCACGGCGTCGTCGATGGGGGCGTCGCGCAGGTTCTCGGTCACCCGGCCCTGGCCGATGCCTTCGGTGATCGAGGTCCCCTCGGACGCCAGGGCGCCGGTCGTGATCCAGGCGTGCAGCGCCGAGCCATGAGGATCGGCTAGCACCACTCGGATTTTCGGATCGGCCGCTTTCAGCGCCATCGCCACGCCGGCCAGGGTGCCGCCGGTGCCCACCGCACAGGTGAAGGCATCCAGCGCGCCACCGCTCTGGTCCAGGATCTCCGGCCCCGTGCTCAGGCGATGGCCTTCGCGGTTGGCGCGGTTGTCGAACTGGTTGGCCCAAAAGCCCCCCAGTTCCCCGGCCAAGGTCTCGGAATAGCGGACGTAATTGCGGGGATCGGCATAGGGCACCGCCGGCACCAGGCGCAGATCGGCGCCGCACAGGCGCAGCGCGTCCTTCTTCTCCTGGCTTTGGGTTTCGGGCATGACGATGACGGTGCGGCAGCCCAGCGCCTGGCCAACCAGGGTAAGGCCGATGCCGGTGTTGCCGGCCGTACCCTCGACGATCAGTCCGCCCGGCTTCAGTGCCCCCCGGTCCATGGCATCCCGGACCAGGGCCAGCGCGGCCCGGTCCTTTACCGAGCCGCCGGGGTTCATGAACTCGGCCTTGGCAAGGATCTCCCGCCCCGTCTTTTCAGAGGGCCAGGAAAGGCGGATGAGAGGGGTCTGTCCAATGGTTCCCAGGAAACCGTCGCGGATATCCATGGCTGGGGGCTGTCCAATGCTGCTGTGAGGGGGAGTCGTGAAGATGGGTCTGAAGATAGGGTGGCGGTACCCCGGCGGACAGGTCCGACGCGAATAGGACCTTGGTCCCATAGGAGACTGGGGTCCCATAGGAGACTGGGACGGGGGCCTTGCCATCCCGCGCGGGCCGACATCCCGTTCCTGGGCATACCGCGTCCAAAGGACCATAGCACGAACTCATTGCATCGAATGCTCAAAAGGCCATATCACCGGGATGCTATTCGTTTCGCGTTCGCGGTATGATCCGCGTCCTTTCACCGGTTTATGCTGTCAAAGATAAAAGGAACGGCCATCATGGGCGCCATGCCATCCCCCTGCGTCGGCATCTGCAAGATGACTCAGGACGGCAGTTTGTGCGTGGGTTGTCTGCGCACCGCCGAGGAAATTGCCAACTGGCCGGACTACCTTCCGGAAGACAAACTGGCCGTTTTCCGCGCCCTGCCCCAGCGGCGGGCCGAAGAGGGGCGGGGGGCGCCGGTCCTGGGACATTCGGTGGCGACGATCGACCGCATGGTGCTGGCCTCGCTGGATGACCCGAAGGCCACCTGGACCGTGGGCGTGCCCGGCGCTCTGGTGGAGTTCAATCACCTGGACGGCTCGCCCGTCACGGCCCGGCTGTGGGAATACGGCGGCGATGCCATCAGCGCCAACGGCGGCGTCCGCGTGGTGCTGGATCACGCCACCCAGAAGATCAAGGTGATCGGCCAGGGCGCGCCGGAAGAGGCGCCGGAGATGGTTACCCGCCTGGACCTGTGCCTTTATACCCGCAAGGCGGCCATGTCCGGGCGCCGGGTGCTGACCGAGATCGGCCAGGATACCGAAGCCTTGCGCACAGGCGACCGCCAGGGCGTGCTGTTCGATCTGGGGCTGGCCCTGCCGCATATCGATTACTGCGTGCGGGTGGAGGATCCGGCACTGCTGGGCCTGCTGCGTGCCCAGGTCGGGGAATCGGTGCTGGAGGACGGCAGTCCCGTTCTGCAAGCGATCGAGGAAGCCAGTCCCCATCGCATCGCCCTGACCCGGCTGGGACGCGTCGAGGCCTGGTCCCCCATCCCGCCGGCCGACGGCGCGACACCCGCAGGTCCGCACAGCCACCTCCGGCCCGATCTGCTGGCCCGCAAGCAGGTGCGCGATCCGGTCAGTCAGGTGCCGTCGACCATGTATACGGTGATGACCGTGTATCCGGGAGACCCCGTTCCCCTGAACGGGTAGCGCCGAAGCGCGCTTTTCGCGAACGATCCTTCAGGCACTGCATGGGGCCTGAAGGGGCGAGGCCTGCCGGTTCAATCCGGAGCCGGCCGGGGAGGAAGGCGCTGGTAGAACGCGGGATCCACCAGCACTTCGGTTGAAATGGTCCGGTATCCGCGACTGGTATCGCCCTGCTGGATCATGCGGGCGTGGGGCGGAATATTCTTGAACTCGACGATCTGAGTAACCACCCAGATCGTCTTGAATTTGCCATCTGTCTTGACGAACCGATCATTTGGCTCGATGCCATTTTTGCGGAAATGGCCGCGTCCTAGATGCCACACGCCTTCACCCTCTCGCCCCGAAATGCGCCCGGCTATCGCACGGTACGCGTCATATTCCATCCGGGTTTCTCCCGGTTCCGCCGATCCGTTCCGGTCATCGGTACACCAGGCTCCGATGGAAGGTCATGCCATTACCGGAACTTTTTTAATCTAGCAATTGTGCTCTACCTCTACGGCGTTTTCAATGTGGCCGGACGGGGGCGATGAAAGATTGTGGGGGCGTTGATCCCACGGTAGTCTGCCTGTCGGTAAGAACCAACCACGAGGGCTCGGGGGCATGGAGGAACAACGGTTTCGGCTGGTCACACGGTCGGACTTCGATGGCTTGGTCGCAGCGGTGCTGCTGCGCGAGCTGGACATGATCGACGGGATCAAATTCGTCCATCCCAAAGACATGCAAGACGGCATCATCGATATTGGTCCCGGCGACATAACGACCAACCTGCCTTATGTGGACGGCGTCCACATGTGTTTCGACCACCATTTGTCCGAGACGGTGCGGGTGGGGGCCAGGGACAACCACATCATTGATGCCGCGGCCCCGTCCGCTGCCCGGGTGGTCTATAACCATTTCGGTGGAGAAGCACGGTTCGCCGGCATCAGCGAAGACATGATGGCCGCCGTCGACAAGGCCGATTCCGCCCAATATTCGGAAGAGGACATCCTGGCGCCCGATGGCTGGACCTTGCTGAACTTCATCATGGACCCGCGTACCGGTTTGGGGCGGTTCAGGACTTTCACCATTTCCAACTACCAGTTGATGATGGATCTGGTGGTCTACTGCCGCCATCACCCCATCGACGAGATCCTGCGCCTGCCGGATGTCGAAGAACGCGTCCATCTGTACCTGGAGCACAAGGAAAAGGCGGAACACCAGATCACTGCCAATACCCAGGTGCACGGCAATCTGGGTGTTCTGGACCTGCGGGACCAGGAAACCATTTATGCCGCCAACCGGTTTCTGGTGTATGCCCTGTTCCCGCAAATTCAGATGTCGATGCATGTGATGTGGGGCAAGGACCAGCAGAACACCGTGTTTGCCGTGGGTAAATCCATTCTCGACCGTTCGTCCAAGACCAACGTCGGTGCCCTGATGCTGGAATACGGCGGGGGCGGGCATATGGCGGCGGGGACATGTCAGGTGGCCAACGACAAGGCCGAAGAGGTCCGCGCCGAGCTGATCGCCCGGATCAACGCCGACGGCTGATGCGGGCTGAAGCGGCAGCGGGAAGGGGCGGAAGACGGAAGATGACCGAATGACGGAAAAATCCCCGGGGCATGTGGACCCCAAGACGGCGGCCCGGGTTGCCGTGGCCGGGCAGTTGCGGCGCAACGAAGCCCGGCAGGCGCCACCCCCCGACCAGACCTGCCAGCGCTGTGGCGCCACGTTCCGCTGGAACCGCGCCGCCTTCGGAGACGGCTGGACCATGCGGCTGCTCCAGGCTTCGAGCAAATGCGATTGCGGCTACGGCAAGGTGGAAGCGCCGCCCGCCCAGGGGACTTACGGTGGAGGCCGGGAGGACCAGGGGTGAAGGTCGCACCCGTCGCCCTGACCCTGCCGGTGTCCCATAATGGTCCGCCCGTTCTTGGTGTCGGGGCTTTTCTGAAGTCGACGGTCACCCTGATCGACGGCGGGCAGGCCCTGGTGTCTGCCGACGTGGGCCATCTCGACACGGCCGAGAGTGTTCGCGCGTTCGAGGAAACGCTCAAGGCTTTCCTGGATCGGGCGTCCGCATCGCCGGCGCTGGTGGCCCATGATCTCCACCCGGATTTTCCCTCCACCCGTGCGGCTCTCGCACTGGGTCTGCCGACCCTGGCCGTGCAGCACCATCACGCCCACGTCGGAGCGCTTGCGGCCGAGCATGGGGTAGACGAGCCTTGCCTCGGCCTGGTGCTTGACGGCTTTGGCCTCGGTCCCGACCGGGCGGCCTGGGGTGGGGAGCTGCTGCTGATCCGGGGCGCGACCATGGAGCGTCTGGGGCATCTGTCGCCGTTGACCCAGCCGGGAGGCGACGTGGCCGCTCGGGAGCCCTGGCGCATGGGGGCCGCGGCCCTGCACGCCTTGGGACGGGGAGGGGAGATCGCCGGCCGCTGGCCCGATCAGCCGGCTGCGGCGCGGCTGGGGCAGGTGCTGGAGCGCGGATTGAATGCCCCGCTGACGTCCAGCGGCGGCCGGCTGTTCGATGCCGCCTGCGGCCTGCTGGACGTGCATCCTGTCAGCTCCTTTGAGGGGCAGGCCCCCATGGCTCTGGAGGCTCTGGCCGTTTCTCCCCGGGTGATGGACAACGGATGGATACGGCAGAGGGACGGAAATGGATGCGATATCCTCGACATGCACCCACTGCTCGCGGCCCTGGCTGATCTGCCGAGGGCACACGACGAGGCGGGGGAGAGGCGGGAATCGGGGGCAAATCTGTTTCACGGCACCCTGTCCGCCGCGCTCGCGGAATGGGTTGTGGCCGCCGTAAACCGGACCGGCGTTCGGACCGTCGCACTGGGAGGAGGCTGTTTCTACAATCGGGTGATGAGCGGTCTGTTGGTACCGGTCTTAGAGAGTAAGGGAATCAAGGTGTTGCGGGCGACAGCCCTGGTCCCGGGGGATCAGGCGGTCAGTTTGGGGCAGGCCTGGGTCGCCAGCCGGTATTTGCATCAAATTCATAGCTGATATTGCGCATTTTGGATTGAACCACAGGGCCGTCCGATGATATCCGCTGTGCAGTGCGGCAGTGTCCGCATGGTTTCGTTTTTTGTGGAGGACCCGGACAATGCGGAGAGCGGTGACAGCGGGCCTGCTGGGCCTGGCGGTGGCCTTTGCGCTGGGTGCGGGTGTTCCGGCCAGCGCCACGGTTCCGGCGGTGACGCTGGAGTTGACGATCACGGACGTGCGGTCCGACGACGGCCGCGTGCGTGTGGCCCTTTACGATCAGGCGGAACGATTCCCCAAGGGAAGCGGCTGGTCGGAGATCCGGGAAGTGGAAATCCACCACGGTGTCGCCCGGGCCATCTTCCGGTCCCTGCCCGAGGGAACCTATGCCATTGCCTTTTTCCATGACGAAAACGACAACGGCAAATTCGATCAGGGGTTCCTGGGCGTGCCGTTGGAAGGTTTCGGCTTTTCCCGTGATGCCAAGGTGGTCCTGGGTCCGCCCAAGTTCGAAGAGGCGGCCCTGACCCTGAATGCCATCGGTCCGCGTGTCCAGGCCCGGGCGCGGATGCGCTACTAGTGCGCTGTCACATTCGGATGATCCAGCGGTCAGTGCCCTAGAACTTTGTTTATGCATCAACTTTCCAAACTGCGGCTGACGCTTTCGTTTGGGTCGATGTACTAGGAACGCCATGACCACCGGCCATTTTCAGCAAGACGGCGCGGCCTATGCCCGGTACCGTCCCAGCTATCCCGATGATCTGGCGGCCAAGCTGGCGGCCCTGGCGCCGGAACGGGGGCTGGCCCTGGACGTGGGATGCGGAACGGGGCAGCTGGCCTGCCTGCTGGCGGATCATTTCAATCAGGTGCTGGCCACAGATGTCAGCGCCAGCCAGATAGAAGCCGCGACCCGGCATCCCGGCGTCCGCTATGCCGTCGAGCCGTGTGATGCCATCAGTGCGGCCAACGGCACGGTTGCCCTGACCACTGTCGCCCAGGCAGCCCATTGGTTCGACCTGCCGGCGTTCTATGCCGAGGTGCGGCGGGTGTCCCTGCCCGGGGCCTTACTGGCCCTGATCACCTATGGGGTGACCCGGCTGAGCGGGCCGGCCAGGGACCGATTCGACCACTTCTATTGGGAGGAACTGCGCCCCTACTGGCCGGCCGAGCGCCGCCATGTGGAGAACGGATACGCAGACCTGCCCTTTCCTTTCGACCCTGTGGAGCCACCGGCCTGCCAGATCGAGCGGTCCTGGCCCTTGGACGCCCTGCTGGGCTACGTGGGAACGTGGTCCGCGACCAAACGGGCGCGGGACGCCGGACAAGGGGCCATGATCGAGCGGTTCAAGGCTGATGCGGCGGCGTTGTGGGGGGATCCGGCCAGCACCGTGAATGTGGTCTGGCCGATCAGCATCAGGCTGGGGAGCGTGTAGCAGCTGGTTGGTTCTGTCGATCCGCGGTTACAGGATCAGGGTACCCAGCCGCTGCCCAGCGGGCCTGGGTGATCCCGGCATTCGGCCAGCCCGCAGCTCTGTTCCCGGGCTGTCTGGCAGGTCAGGGCAATGCCTTTCTCGCTGAAAGCCGTGTGGTCGTCCAGAACCCGAATGGCAAGGGCCTTGGCCGCCACCTCGTCGCTGCCGTGGGGCAGATGGGCTGTGGCGTTGCGGAGATAGCAGTCGTAAGGGTCTTCGTGCTTCAGGATGCCGAGGGCCTGGCGCCGGACCTGGTTGGCGGTCTTGTCCAATTGGGCGGGGTCGAGGAACAGCAGTTCGGTGACCGTCGCCATGGCGGCCTTGCGCGGGTCCAGACCGGGAAAGCGCAGCCAGCGGAAAGCGGTCTTCTCCTGACCGTCCAAGATCTCGGCAACCCCGGCTACGTCCATGGCGTCTTCGACGGCCATGGTCCAGGCCTGCCGCATCAGCGGTTCATCGGTGCACAGGCGCCGGACCAGCAGCATCGGTTCCCAGGTCCCGCTGAAAGTCCAGGTGGCCCACCGGGTGATCGAGCGCAGTTTGAGCATGGCCGGCAGAAGCAGTGCGTCGGTGACGTCTTGCAGTTCGTCGATGAAAGAGGGCTGGGCAAAGAAGGCGCCGACGGGATGGGCCGCGCGCAGGCGATACCGGCCGAACTGAACGGCAATCATGCTCAGCAGGAAAGCCTGGACGGCCTCGGCATAGTCGGCGCCGGGGGGGATGTGGAACAGGCTGCCCGGCTCCGGGGCCGGAGGCACGGCTTCGTCGCGGGCGGTGTCCGGATTTCCGGTTTCTTCTGGCGGCCCGGCGTGAGACGCGGGGGACGAGGGCGTACCGTCGGCCGCCTTACCATCCGCCCGCTCGTCCCCTGCGCCGGCGACACCGCCCGCCCCGGCGGAGGGCCTGGGCGGCAGATGGCCTGCGGCATCACGGGGGGGAGCAGCAAGGGGATCGACGGCGTCCTGGCCGTAGCGGGTAATGATGGCTGTGCGGATGCCGGGGGCGGCCTTGCGGGTGGCCTCGCTGTCCACATAGGCGACCCGCAGCGCCTTGGCCAGCAGGGAGAGAATGCGCATCTCCTGGGAGATCGCATGGGCTGATGCTCCTCCGGTCAGCAGGCTTTCGCAGACGGTCTTGATGGAGCCCAGCAGGTGGCGGATGGTGTCCATATGCTCGTCGCCACTCATCACCCAGCCGTCGTTGCACAGGCGGGAGATGCGTTCCAGCGCCGGCGGTGCGGGCGGAATAGTCAGATCTTCCACGGCATTGGCGATGGCGGAGATATCCACCCCCAGGCGGTTGATGCGGGCGGCGCGGATGACCTGGTCGATAGCGTCCTGGCGCAGGTCGGAGACCCGGCCCTTTTCCATGATCTCCCGCAGATAGTTGGGCGGCACGATGCGGGTGGCTTCCGGCCCCGCGAGAGGTTTGATGGCTTCGTGCTCCGGACCGATGTAGCCGAAGGAGACGATGAAGTCCTTGCGGGAACGGGCCTTGGCTTCCAACCGCTCGACCACGGTGCCCACCTGCAGCGGGCCGCAAATCAGGTCATCGGCACCGGAATAGATGACCTCCAGCGCATCGTCGTAGGTCAGATGCGGGATGAAGACGGCAACGGTGGTGAAGGGGGTGGATTTGGTCGCCCCGCCGCGGATGGCGCGCACGGCGTCAAGCATGGCGCCCCGCACCTCCAGCTCGGCGAAGACCACGCCATCGAACGCGGTCTGGTCCAGAGCTTCGCGCAGCTCGGCAATGCTGTTCATCGTGGTGAGATTGGTGAACCCGTTCATTTGCAGGCCGATGCGGATCTGGCGGCGCAAATCCGATGAACTGCCGGCAATGCCCAGGGACAGGGCGGAACGGTGGGCGGTATGCTGAATTGAGGCGAGCATGAGACGGTGCGAGCTCCCCGAAGAGGCGAGGTGACGTTCAGTGACGTTCTGCGACGATCTGGGCACCCACTCCAGACTTCCATACCTTCGTTGTGAAGGGGGCTGTGTCAACCCCAATCCCTTGGTCGGGGGTCGGTCCTGCCTATTGGGCCGCACGGGCCTGAACGATCATGGCGATCAGGCGGTCGAATTCCTTGCGCGTGGTGAAGCGGTCTTCCTTGCAGAAGGGTATTTCCAGGGCATCCCGCTTCAGGCACTGAAGGGCGATCTGCTCCAGGGCGGTATCGCCATCCGCTCCCTCCTTTTGCGAAGCGTTCCAGCGGTCGATGAATTCCATTGTATCTGACTGATGGACGATCACCGTGTCCCAGGCCGGAATGACGATCAGCGCCTGTTGACCCAGGCCCCAGGCGAAGAAGGTGCCTTCGGGCAGCCCGGTTTCGCTGTCCGGCAGCCACCACAAATCACCGTGACCAGCCCGCATGCCGGGGATGCCGGTCTCCACCGCGTCCGTCCGGATGCGCGCGACCCAGTCCGGGGGGAGGATCTGGCGGCCGTCTGCACGGCCATCATCCAGATACAGCTGTCCAATCGCAGCGAGATCGCGGCCGGACAAGCGGAACATGGCCGCCCCGTGCCGGGACAGGTCCGGGGCATCAAGGGTGAAGGCGGAGTCCGGTGTGACATCTTGCAGACCGAGCGGCCGGGCAAGGCCGTCCGTGAACAGGGCGGCCACGGATCGTCCCGTCCGCTGCTCCAGAATGGTTGTCAGGACGTTGTAGTCCCAGTTGTTGTAGGCCCACACCGTGCCCGGGGGATTTTCCCGGGTGCCCAGCCGGCGGTCCTTGTCGGCGGTCAGGCCGCCTTCAGCCGCCGCCCCATGATTGACCCCGGATCGGCTTTGCAGAAGGTCGAGCACCGTCGCCTGCTTTTGCAGGGCGGTCAAAGGGTGGGGCGCATCGTCAATGCCGAGATCCGCGAGGGTCGCCGCAAGCGGCACCTGACCGGGGCCGGTGCCCACATGCTGTCCGAGAACCGCGCTCAGCAAGGCCTTGCGCATGGAATGGATGTGGTGGGGCTGATCCGGCTGCCCCAGGATACCCACCATTTCGCCGCCCGTCCGGATCAGAAAGGTGTCCGCGCTCAGCCGGGAGGCAAAGTCGAACAGCGTGTTCAACCCGTCGGGGGACCAGCCGAGACGCCGGGCGTCGGATGGATCGGCAAGGCGGATCGCGACCTCCCGGGGAGCGTAGGGAGAGGGCGGCCGGCCGTCTTCGCGTTCACCCCGGCTTGCCCTCTCACCCGTCGCCAAAAACAGGATCGCCACGGCCAATGGCAGGAGAACCGCCGTTCCGAGAAGCCATTTGACGGTGCGGCGCATGGCCCGTTCCTCCTTTGCCGTGCTTTGCCATCCCATCGCAGGCTGGCTCGGAAGGTTCAATCAAGAAGCAATCTAAATGGGAAGGCGGACGCGGGAAAGGCGTTCATATAATATTGACAGAGATCCAGGTGGCGGATAGGGCCGATTACAGCCACCCCCAGCGCTTGAACAGCTTGTAGGGCAGGATGGCCGACACCACCATCAGCAGCAGCGCCAGCGGGTAGCCCAGGTGCCATTGCAGTTCCGGCATATGGGCGAAGTTCATGCCGTAGATGGAGGCGACCAGGGTCGGCGGCAGGAAGATCACGGCCATAACGCTGAACAGCTTGATGATGCCGTTCTGTTCTATATTGATCATGCCCAGCGTGGCGTCCAGCAGGAAGGTGATCTTCGACGCGAGAAAGCTTGCATGGTCGATCAAGCTGGCGATATCCCGCGACAGGGTCTTGATGCGGGCCCGGGTTTCCTTGTTCGCGGCCTTGTGAGCCATCGCCTGCTGCGCCAAGAAGCCGCTGAGGCGTTGCAGGCTGACCAGACTGACCCGGGCATCCCCAAGAAGATCGCCCTTGCGCCCCACCTGCTTCAGGATCCGCTGGAAATTGGTCGAGCGGGGACGGCTGCGCCCGCCACCGCTGCTTCCGGACCGGCCGCTGTCCTGGACCCCGGGGGTGGCCTGGTCGAACACGTCCTTGGAGAGGCCGTCGATTTCCCGTCCCACCCGTTCCAGATTGTCGGCCATGCGGTCGACGATGGCTTCCAGAAGCGCCACCAGCAGAGTCATGGCCGACGGTCCGGCCACGGCGGACCTTGCGGCCTGGGTGGGAAAGGTCTGGAAGGCGCGGGGCGTGTCGTAGCGCAAGGTCACAAGCTTGTCGGCCACCAGCACGAAGGTCACCGCCGGTGTCGCCGGTTCCTCCGTCTCCGCCCGGGTCAGCAGGGTGGCGGTCATGAAGATTGCCCCGTTTTCCGTATAAAGGCGCGAGGAAACCTCGATCTCCTCCATCTCTTCCCGCGACGGGATTTCGAACCCCAATGCGGCTTCCACCTGGCCGACTTCCCGGCTTGTGGGGTCGACCAGATCGAACCAAATCACTTCGTTCAGGCTGTGCAGCGGCGCCTTCAGCGGGATCAGGCGGCCGGTCTGGACGGTAAATCCCTGGATCATCTTTCCTCGTCTCCGTGCGGCCTGCGGGGGAGGGCGTTAACGTTTCATATCATGGTCTCGGGGGCAGGCACCTTCGCGCACACTATCCTTTGTGTGGTACGCGCCTTGTCTCGCATCAACTTTAAGATAAAACCGCAATATATTGAATTTGTTAACCTTTTGCCGAGTCGTTTGTGCTTGACGGCGGACTTCCCTCGTGATCCTATGCCGCCATGCACCCGTTTACATCTCATAACAAGCACCGTCTCCGGGGCTTCCTGGGCTCGCTGGTCGGCCTGCTCGCCGTGGTCTACTTCGGGTACCACGCGCTGCAGGGCGACCACGGCCTGCTGGCCTGGTGGCGACTGCATAACGAGATCGCGGACGCGGAGCAACTCCTGGCCTTGCGCACCCAGGAAATGGACACCCTGCAAGCGCGCGTTGACCGCCTGTCGCCCAAAAGCCTGGACCGGGATCTGCTGGATGAGCAGGCGCGACGCATGCTTAACGTCGCCCGACCTGACGAAATGGTTATACTCCTTGATCCCGAGGAACCCGCTCCCCTACAGTAACCGGAGCGGGTTGTTTCGTGGCCGTCTTACCCGCCCGGTTCGTTGCATGCGACACCCGTCCCGGCGGGGTGTCGAAGAAATTGCTCGGTTGCGCGGGGTTTGCTGTGGGGAGCGAGGGCGGACATATGGGCAGTCCCTCTATCCTGGTGGTCGGTGGTGCGGGGTTCGTCGGCAGCCATACCAGCAAGGCGCTGGCCGGGGCCGGGTTCCGGCCGGTGGTGTATGACGACTTGTCCAACGGCCACAGGGATGCGGTGCGCTGGGGACCGCTGGAAGACGGTAGCCTGAACGACGAGGCCAGGCTGTCCGCCGTTTTCGCGGCCCACAGGCCGGTGGCGGTGATCTGCTTCGCCGGCTTCATCGAAAGCGCCCGCTCCGTCATCGAACCCCTGGCCTTCTACGCGAACAACGTGGCCGGCGTGCTGACCCTGATGACGGTGATGGAGCGTCACGGGGTCGATATCCTGGTCTTCTCGTCCTCCGCCGCCGTCTATGGGGAGCCGGTGGCCCTGCCGATCTCGGAAAGTCACCCTCTGATCCCCACGACCCCCTATGGTCGCAGTAAGCTGATGGTTGAGCAGATGCTGGAGGATATGTGTGCGGCCGGGACCGTGCGCCATGCCAGCCTGCGGTATTTCAATGCCGCCGGAGCCGATCCGGACGGGGACCTGCGGGAAGCCCATTCTCCGGAAACCCACCTCATCCCCCTGGCTCTGGAAACCGCAGCCGGTCTGCGGCCCCACCTGATGATCTGCGGTGACGACTATCCCACTCCCGACGGCACCTGCGTGCGCGACTATATCCACGTTTCCGACCTGGCCACGGCCCATGTGCTGGCGACCCGCAGGCTGCTGGAGGGTGGCGCGCCCCTGACGGTCAATGTGGGAACCGGACGGGGGCATTCGGTCCGCGACGTGGTTCGCGCGGTCGAGGCGCTGACCGGACAGCCTTTGCCCACCCACTGGGTGCCCCGGCGTCCTGGCGATGTGGCCGCCTTGGTGGCCGATCCGGCCCTTATCCGGACGGAACTGGGGTGGACCGCCCGCTATGCCGAACTGGATACCATCGTCACCCATGCGGCCGCCGGCTATGGCCTGCCCGCGACGCGCGCGCGCGTGGCCGGAGTGGTGGCGGAGTAGGGCAGGCGGGGCGCGGGGACCCGGACCGGGTGGTTTTCCTCTGCCTTTCCTATCGCTTTTCTTTCATCGGGATTCTTTATTGAACGGTCCGTAACCCGGGTGCGGAGTCGCTTGATTGCTTTCCACGATGCAAAAGTCCTGTGCGTCAGCGCATTTTTCCCGCGCACTCCGTGCGGGTGCGAAGAACGGAAAATCGGCAAAACAATCAATTTTTCAATCAATTAACCAGAATACAGTTAATTCTAATTTGTGCATTGCAATACAATGGGTTAGCAGGCTTTTCCCTTGCAACCGAACGGGAAAGTCATACTTTCAGTTCAAAGGCACCAAGCGGTCTCCCATCGAGATCGACCGGCCGTCACTTGGGGAGGAATTATGGCCACCACCCGACGCAAGTCGCGGGGGGCGAACGCCTCTAACGCGTCCGCAACTCCGGAAGAAATCACCCAGTTCTACAAAGACATGCTGCTGATCCGGCGCTTCGAAGAGAAGGCCGGTCAACTGTATGGCATGGGACTGATCGGCGGATTCTGCCACCTGTACATCGGCCAGGAAGCCGTTGTCGTCGGTTTGCAGGCCTGTGCCGATTCCGGGGATTCCGTGATCACCAGCTATCGTGACCACGGCCACATGCTGGCCACGGGCATGGATCCCAAGGGCGTGATGGCCGAGCTGACCGGCCGCCGCGGGGGCTACTCCAAGGGGAAGGGTGGCTCCATGCATATGTTCTCGAAGGAGAAGGGGTTCTTCGGGGGACATGGCATCGTCGGCGCCCAGGTGCCGCTGGGCACCGGCCTGGGCTTTGCCCACAAGTACCGGGAAGACGGCGGCGTCTGCTTCTGCTACTGCGGCGACGGCGCGATCAACCAGGGGCAGGTCTACGAAAGCTTCAACATGGCCGCCCTGTGGAAGCTGCCGGTGGTCTATGTGATCGAGAACAACAAGTACGGCATGGGCACGTCGGTGGAGCGTGCCAGCTCGACCAAGGAACTGACCAAGCGCGGCGAGGCCTTCAGCATTCCGGGCATCTCGGTCAACGGCATGGACGTGCTGGCGGTGCGCGATGCCGGCCTGGAGGTGGTCGACAAGGTGCGCAATGGCGAAGGACCCTTCGTCATGGAACTGAAGACCTACCGGTACCGGGGGCATTCCATGTCCGATCCGGCCAAGTACCGGTCGAAGGAAGAAGTCAGCAAGATGCGCTCGGAAAGCGATCCCATCGACCAGCTTCGCAAGAAGATCCTGGACGACAGCATCATGGACGAGGCGGCGCTGAAAGAGATCGACAAGGAGGTCAAGGCGGTGGTCAGCGAAGCGGCTGAATTCGCCCAGAACAGCCCCGAACCCGATCCCAGCGAGCTGTACACCGACGTGCTCGTAGAGGCCTGAAGCAGAAATGCTCGCAGAGGCCTCAGGCCGACGCTTTCCGGAGTTCCGATGACATGCCCATCCAGATCCTGATGCCCGCCCTCTCTCCGACGATGACGGAGGGCAAACTCGCCAAATGGCTGAAAGCGGAAGGCGACGCCATTTCCGCCGGCGACGTGATCGCCGAAATCGAAACCGATAAGGCCACCATGGAATTCGAAGCCGTCGAGGAAGGGACCCTCGGCAAGATCCTGGTGCCCGAGGGGACCGAGAACGTGGCCGTCAACCAGCCCATCGGCCTGTTGCTGGAAGAAGGCGAAAGCGCCGACGACCTCGACAAGGCGGTCAGCGCCGGCGCCAGCCCCTCGGTGACCGAAGCACCAGCCGCCTCTCCGTCCGAGCCTCAGCGCGATCCGGCGCCGTCGGGCTCGCCGCTGACCGCCGGATCCGACGCTGAAGCGGGGATGCAGGAAGAAAAGCAGTACGACAAGTTCACCAAAATCTCTGTCCGCGAAGCCCTGCGCGACGCCATGGCCGAGGAAATGCGCGCCGATCCGGACGTCTTCCTGCTCGGCGAGGAAGTGGCCCAGTACCAGGGGGCCTATAAGGTGTCCCAGGGGCTGCTGGACGAGTTCGGCGACAAGCGGGTGATCGACACGCCGATCACCGAGATGGGCTTCGCCGGCCTGGCCGTCGGTGCCGGTTTCCGGGGCCTGAAGCCGGTGGTCGAGTTCATGACCTTCAACTTCGCCATGCAGGCCATCGACCAGATCATCAACTCTGCGGCCAAGACCCTGTACATGGCCGGCGGTCAGATGGGCTGTTCGATCGTCTTCCGCGGTCCCAACGGTGCGGCCTCCCGCGTTGCGGCCCAGCACAGCCAGTGCTACGCCAGCTGGTACGCCCACTGCCCGGGCCTGAAGGTCATCGCGCCCTGGTCGGCGGCGGATGCCAAGGGCCTGTTGAAGGCCGCCATCCGCGACCCCAACCCGATCATCTTCCTGGAACACGAAATCCTCTACGGCCAGAGCTTCGATGTGCCCGATGACGAAGACTTCGTGCTGCCCATCGGCAAGGCGAAGATCGAGCGGGCCGGCAAGGACGTGACCATCGTGGCCTTCTCGCGCATGGTCGGCCTTGCCCTGGAAGCCGCCGAGGTCCTGGCCTCCGAAGGCATCGATGCCGAGGTGATCAACCTGCGCACCCTGCGCCCGCTGGACACGGAAACGATCCTGAAGTCGGTGCAGAAGACCAACCGCTGCGTGTCGGTGGAAGAAGGCTGGCCCTTCGCCGGCATCGGCTCCGAACTGGGCATGATGATCATGGAAAACGCCTTTGACTGGCTGGACGCGCCGGTGGCGCGGGTGGCCGGCGAGGATGTCCCCATGCCTTATGCCGCCAACCTGGAAAAGCTGGCCTTGCCCACGCCCGAAGGTGTGGTGAAGGCCGCCAAGTCGGTCTGCTACCGCGACTGATCCCCGGGGACGAAACGGCACGACGAAAGGGACGAAACCCCATGCCCATCCAGATTCTGATGCCCGCTCTCTCCCCGACGATGGAGGAGGGCACTCTCGCCAAGTGGCTGAAGGCCGAAGGCGACACCATTTCCGCCGGCGACGTGATCGCCGAAATCGAAACCGACAAGGCCACCATGGAATACGAGGCCGCCGATGAAGGCGTCCTCGGCAAGATCCTGGTGGAGGCCGGCACCGCCGGCGTGAAGGTCAACCAGCCCATCGGCATCCTGCTGGAAGAGGGCGAGGACGACAGCGCCCTGGCCGATGCGGTGGCCCAGGCCTCGGGTGGCGGCGGTGCTGCCGCTCCGGCCCCGGCTGCCGCCCAGGAATCCGCCGAGGAAAAGGCGGCCGCTGCCACGCCGACACCGGCCACGCCATCCGCCGCGCCGGCTCCGGCGTCCGGTGGCAAGCGGGTGTTCGCCAGCCCGCTGGCCCGCCGCATGGCCTCTCAGGAAGGCCTGGACCTGTCGGCGATCACCGGCAGCGGTCCCCACGGCCGCGTGGTCAAGCGCGACATCGAACAGGCCCTGAAGGACGGCACGGGCAAGGCCGGGGCTCCGGCTGCCGCGCCTGCGGCGGCTCCGGCTGCTGCGGCGGCGGCACCGGCGGCCAAGGCGCCCGCCCAGCCTCAGCCGATGCCGAACCAGAAGGTCACGACCCTGCCCAACAGCTCGATGCGCAAGGTCATTGCCCGCCGCCTGACAGAAGCCAAGCAGACGGTGCCGCATTTCTACCTGACCATCGATTGCGAGCTGGATGCCCTGCTGGACCTGCGCAAGAGCCTGAACGCGCGGGCCGAAAAGATGAAGCAGGACTACAAGCTGTCGGTCAACGACCTGATCATCAAGGCCTCTGCCCTGGCCCTGCGCCAGGTGCCGGCGGCGAATGCGATGTGGACCGACGACGCCATTCTCCAATTCGACACCGTGGATATCTCGGTGGCGGTGGCGACCGATGGCGGGCTGATCACCCCGATCATCTTCAACGCCGACCAGAAGGGCCTGTCGACCATTTCCAACGACATGAAGGACCTGGCCAAGCGCGCCCGCGACGGCAAGCTGAAGCCGGAGGAATTCCAGGGCGGGGGCTTCTCCATCTCCAACCTGGGCATGTTCGGCATCCGCGAATTCTCGGCCATCATCAACCCGCCGCAGGGCTGCATCCTGGCCGTCGGCGCGGGCGAGCAGCGGCCGGTGGTGAAGGACGGCGCGCTGTCCATCGCCACGGTGATGAGTTGCACCCTGTCCGTCGACCACCGGGTGGTGGACGGCGCGGTGGGCGCCGAATTCCTCGCCGCCTTCAAGAAGCTGATCGAAGATCCCATGGCGATGATGCTTTAACGCTAAAAAAACCAATGGGAGGTCTGGAGGGACAAGTCCCTCCAGCACTTAAGGAAAAAAAGTGCCGGGGGGTCAGCGGACCCCCCAGACCCCCCATTCTTTCCATCATCGCCAGCACGGGGGAGAGAGACCCATGGCTGAACAATCCTACGACGTTGTGGTTCTGGGCGCCGGTCCCGGGGGCTACGTTGCCGCCATCCGCGCCGCCCAGCTGGGCCTGAAGACCGCCGTCGTCGAACGCGAACACCTGGGGGGCATCTGCCTCAACTGGGGCTGCATCCCCACCAAGGCCCTGCTGCGCAGCGCCGAAGTGCTGCGCAACGCCAAGCATGCCAAAAGCTACGGCCTGAAGATCCCAGACGCCTCGGTGGACCTGGACGCCGTCGTCAAGCGCTCCCGCGGCGTGGCCAAGCAGCTGGCGGGCGGCGTCGGTCATCTGCTGAAGAAGAACAAGGTTACCGTCCTGGACGGCCACGGCACCCTGAAGGGCGGCGGCCGGCTGACAGTGGAGAAGGACGGCAAGCTGGTTGCCGAGGTCAAGGCCAAGGACATCATCCTGGCTACCGGGGCCCGCCCCCGCGCCCTGCCGGGCCTGGAGCCCGACGGCAAGCTGGTCTGGACCTCCCGCGAAGCCATGGTGCCCGAAGCCATGCCGAAGTCGCTGCTGGTCATCGGCTCGGGCGCCATCGGCATCGAATTCGCCAGCTTCTACAATGAATGCGGCGTGTCGGTGACGGTGGTCGAGGTGATGGACCGCATCCTCCCGGTGGAGGACGAGGAAATCAGCGCCATGGCCAAGAAGACCTTCGAAAAGCAGGGCATGAAGATCCTTGCCGGCACCACGGTGAAGGCCCTGAAGAAGGGCAAGGATTCCGTGACTGCGACCCTGGAAGGCAAGGACGGCAAGAGCCAGGAAATGACCGTCGACCGGGTGATCTCGGCCGTCGGCATTGTCGGCAACGTGGAAAACATCGGCCTGGAAGCCACCAAGGTGAAGGTGGAAAAGACCCACGTGGTGACCGACAAGTGGTGCAAGACCGACGAGCCCGGCATCTGGGCCATCGGCGACCTGACCGCGCCGCCCTGGCTCGCCCACAAGGCTAGCCACGAAGGCGTGATGGTGGCGGAACTGATCGCCGGCACCAAGGGTTTGCATCCCATGGACGTGACCAAGATCCCGGGCTGCACCTACTGCCATCCGCAGATCGCCAGCGTCGGCCTGACCGAGGCCAAGGCGAAGGAACAGGGCTATCAGGTGAAGGTCGGGCGCTTCCCCTTTGTCGGCAACGGCAAGGCGATTGCGCTGGGCGAGCCCGAAGGCATGATCAAGACGGTGTTCGACGCCAAGACCGGCGAGCTTCTGGGCGCCCACATGATCGGCGCCGAAGTGACGGAGCTGATCCAGGGCTATACGGTGGCCAAGACCCTGGAGACCACCGAGGAAGATTTGATGCACACCGTCTTCCCGCACCCCACCCTGTCGGAGATGATGCACGAATCCGTGCTTGACGCTTACGGCCGGGCCATCCATTTCTAGGGAACCATGACAGACACCCAGAAGATCGTTCGACATCCGGAAAAGGCGCGGCGGCCGGACAATCCGTCGCCGCGCAAGCCCGATTGGATCCGCGTCAAGGCCCCCGTCTCCAGCGAGGCGGCGGAGGTCCGCAAGCTGATGCGCTCCAAGAACCTGTTCACCGTCTGCGAGGAAGCGGCCTGCCCGAACATCGGGGAGTGCTGGA
Source organism: Rhodospirillaceae bacterium Z3-40 (assembly GCA_046233135.1). Lineage (GTDB taxonomy): Bacteria > Pseudomonadota > Alphaproteobacteria > Rhodospirillales > Rhodospirillaceae > JBJXHN01. The sequence continues at coordinate 454,432 of JBJXHN010000001.1, forward strand.
AGCGGCGCCACGCCACCTTCATGATCCTCGGCGACATCTGCACCCGGGCCTGCGCCTTCTGCAACGTGCGCACCGGCCGGCCCGGGGCGGTGGACCCGGACGAGCCCAGACATCTGGCTGAATCCGTCGAATCCATGGAGCTGGCCCACGTGGTCATCACCTCCGTGGACCGCGATGATCTGGCCGACGGCGGCGGGCAGCAGTTCGCCGACTGCATCAATCTGGTCCGCGAACGCCGGCCCCAGTGCTCCATCGAGGTCCTGACCCCCGACTTCCAGAAGAAGCCCGGCGGTCTGGAAACGGTGGTTGCCGCCCGGCCGGACGTGTTCAACCATAACCTGGAAACGGTTCCCCGGCTGTACACCGCGATCCGTCCCGGGGCGCGCTACTACCACTCCCTGCGCCTGCTGGACCGGGTGAAGGAGCAGGATCCCACCCTGTTCACCAAGTCCGGCATCATGGTCGGCTTGGGCGAAACCCGGGAGGAAGTGTTGCAGGTCATGGACGACATGCGCTCCGCGGGCGTGGATTTCATCACCATCGGGCAATACCTTCAGCCGACCCTGAAGCATGCGGCGGTGGACCGCTTCGTAACGCCGGAGGAATTCGAGGAATACGCACGGGTTGCCCGGGGGAAGGGCTTCCTGATGGTGGCTTCGACGCCGCTGACCCGTTCGTCGCACCACGCCGACCGCGATTTCGCGGCCCTGCGCGCGGCGCGGCAGGCGACCTCTCCGGCGGCGGAGTAGACGCGTGCCCACCCATGCCGAGAAGCGTCCGCTTCCCTATACGCCCGAGCAGATGTACGACCTTGTGGCCGACATCGAACGCTATCCCGAGTTCCTGCCCTGGTGCCTGGCCGCCCGGATCAAGAAGCGGGAGAACGACGGCCTGTTGCTGTCGGCGGACTTGGTGATCGGCTTCAAGATGATCCGCGAGCAGTTTACGTCGCGGGTCGCGCTGTCGCCGAAGGACAAGATTGACGTGACCTATACGGAAGGTCCGTTCAAGTACCTGAACAACCACTGGCATTTCGAGGATGACGGCCGGGGCGGCTGCCTGATCGACTTCTATGTGGACTTCGAGTTCAAGTCGATGATGCTGCGCAAGTTGATGGGACCGTTGTTCTCGGAAGCGGTGCGCTTGATGATCAGTTCATTCGAAAAGCGGGCCGTGGCGCTGTACGGCAAGGGCGCTGCGGACTGGGCCGATCAGCACAAGCCGCTGGACGAGGGCGTCTAGCGGGAGGTTTGGAGGGGCTAAGCCCCTCCAACTCTTGAAATGTTCCCGAAGGGAACAAGGGAAACAAGTGCAGGGGGACCAGCGGGTGCCCCCGTCCCCGAAGGGGGACAAATCAAACAAGTGCAGGGGGACCAGCGGGTCCCCCTGACCCCCAATGGGGTTGTGGTTGTCATTCATAGTTGTTTGGACGCCGAAAGGCACGTATAATCCTGTGCTGTGATCGGGAGTGCGACGCCGAATGACCAATGCCGTTCTGCAAGATCTGATGCTCGAGAATTTTCGAGCGCTTCGCGCCGATAGCAAACGTCTCCACGAGGATATGACGGACGTGAAATCCCGCCTGACCCGCATCGAGACGGCAATCACCGGTGTCCGGCGGGATCAGGCTGGGGATGCGGAAATAATCGCGCATCTACAAATGCAGATGGATCGTCTCCAGGACGAAATAACCAGGATCAATACCCACCTGGATATTTCGGGAGGGTGAGGCCTATGAGCGGCGATCCGACAAATCTTGTGCTTGAGCATCTGAAAGCGATTCAGGCAGAACAAGCCGCAGCGCGGGAGAGAGACGGAGAAATGATCCGCCGCCTCTCAGGCATAGAGACAGCCATTGCGCGAACCGCCAGAGATCAGGCGCAGTCCTTCATCGATCAGGTGGACGACCGGCACGCCCTTGACCGGATGAGGGAACGCTTGGATCGCATAGAGCGCCGTCTCGATCTGACGGATACCTGAAAGGGCAGGCGGGTCTATCGCCTGTTTGCGCATATGCTTCGTCTGATCGCCTCGGTCCTCCTGCTTTTTCTGCTGCCGGTATCCGTCAGCTCTGCCGCCCCCTATTTCCCGTCGGAACCCCGGGCGGAGCGGTTGGCGCGGCTGGATGCGTTCTGGGCGGACTGGAAAGCGGTCTATCTGGCCGAGGGCTGTGGAGGCGCCTATGTTGACACATCCGGTGACGACAAGCCGACCTGGGGCGGCAGTGCGCAAGAAACCCTGACCGTTTCCGAAGCCCATGGATACGGCATGCTGGCCCTTGTCCTGATGGCGGACCGGGACCCGGCGGCCCGGCGCCTGTTCGATGGCATGCTGGCCTTCTATCAGGCCCACCCGGCGGCCTCGGACCCCGGGCTGATGGCCTGGAACCAGACGCGCGACTGCCGGGATGCCCCTGACGGAGGAGACTCCTCGGCGACCGACGGGGATCTGGATATCGCGCTCGCCCTGCTCCTCGCCGACCAACGGTGGGGCGGGTATTGGGACGCCTTCAACACCGCCCAATACGCGATCCTTCTGAACGAGAGTACGCTCGGCGGCACGATGCGCCTGGGGGATTGGGCGACGGATGGGGAGTACGGCGGGGCCTCGCGGTCATCGGACTTCATGCCGGCGACCTTCGCCGCCTTCGCCAAGTCCGGCGTCGATACGGCGGGGATCTGGCGGAAGATCCGGGATCGCGGGTATGCGGTCTGGGGAGATATTGCCCTGCGGTTCGCCCCGAGTACCGGCCTGGTGCCGGACTTCCTGACCGGCCTTCCAGCGCCTCCGCGACCGGCCGGAAGCAATTTTCTGGAAGGCGAGGGGGACGGCCAGTTCTCCTGGAACGCCTTGCGCTTCCCCTGGCGGCTGGCCCTGGATTTCCTGGACACCCGCGAACTGCGGGCGGCAGCGCACCTCAGGACCATCAACGGGTGGATCCAGCGGAAGACCGGCGGCGACCCGCTCAGGATTGCGACGACCTACAGGCTTGACGGCAGTGTTCCTGACGGTCAGGACAGGGGCTCGGCGGCCTTCATCGCCATGTTCGCAGCGGCTGCGGTGGCCGGGAGCGGTCATCCGGACGCGGATCAGGCCTGGATGGATCGGTTATGGGCGGCGTTGGTCGCTATTCCGCTGCCCGACGAAGACTATTACGGGAATACGTTGAAGCTTCTGGCGATGATGGCGCTGTCGGGGCTTTGGGGGGAAGGTCATGAGCCGTAAGTAAGGCGTCGCGGATCCCGTCTGACGGATCCTTTCGATCCCGGCGCATGATAGGAGAACCGGCATTCCTTGTGACTATGGCCGGCTGGGGAGGAAGGGCGTTTCGGCCTGCGCGAACCCCAAGGGCACACGGAATCCCCGGGAGGTTCGCGCAAGCGATAAGGTGTTGATTTATAAATGATCTCATCGCGATGCGTGTGGATACAACTGCGCGGGAGGCGGTCCGGCGGGGAGGTTCGCGCAAGAGGCCTATTTTCCTCAACAAATGGAATGGGTTAAAATGGGGGGAGCCTCCGTATGGGGGCGTGGATTGAAAAGTGACTGAGGACATTCGCCGCCTCCGCCAGGTCCGGCGGAGACGCGGCGGGGATCTGTCGGAAGGCTTGGGATCGCGGAGACCGGCAGAGACCCGCTCAGGATCGCGACGACCTCCAGGATGGACGGCAGCGTTCCGGGCGGTCAGGATAGGGGCTCGGTGGCCTTCATCGCCATGTTCGCAGCGGCTGCGGTGACCGGGAGCGGTCATCCGAAAACGGATCAGGCTTGGATGGATGCGCTGTGGTCGGCGTTGGGTGCCGTCCAGCTATCGGACGAAGACTATTATGGGAATACGTTGAAGCTTCTCGCGATAATTACGCTGTCCGGGATTTGGGGGGGCCTAGCGGATTGAGGGCGATTGGGATGCCCATTCTCGGAGGGATTCTAGAGAGACGCTATCCAACCCGTTGATACCGGGGCAGGCTGGATCCATGGTTTCGACGGCGGTGAGAATGGACCGGGCGAAAGTGGATCTGAAGAAGGAAAGAATGGTGTCACGATCCAACTTTGCCATCGGGTTTGCTACTGGCTGATTGCTTGAGGTGAGGCCCTTGGTGACATAGGGGGAGCCGCTTGGTGCGCAAGCGAGCTCAACAAGATAGTTTTTTAAGTTTACTGTATATTTTTCAACTGCTATCTGTGGGAATGTGGCGTCGGGGTCGAGAAAAGAATGCTCGTATGTAAGGTCTTTACTTTTCAGAAATAAGACTTTTAAGGATTCATTAATTTTTTTTATCGTTTCTCTTGATTCGATATTGTCAATTGATCTCTCTACAAATCTCGTGAGCTCTTCCTGAGGAATTGCATCGGTGTCTAGATCATTTGCCCAGGGCGGCGTCGTTGGGTCGAATTGTGGCGACCCCATCGTCCTCCATAGGGAGGTGTGCGAGAGGGTTGTATTGCTCACGTTTGTTCTGAATAAGGTTGCGCCCTGAAGGTGTGCGTATTCCAGAGATGCGCCCTTTAGGCTGGTTCCGTCAAGGGACGCTCCCTGTAGGTCGGCATTCCTGAGATGCGCGCCTTGGAGGTTAGCATTATTCAGGGAAGCGCCCAGAAGGCTGGCTGCGAAAAGTGACGCGCCCTGAAGGTCGGCACTTTCCAAGGAAGCGCCCTGAAGTTTGGCGAAATTCAGGGATGCGCCCTGAAGGTTTGAAAAATCCAGGGAAGCGCCCTGTAGCTGAGCTCCTGTCGTGATGGCGCCCTGAAGGGCGGCATTTTTTAAAGATGCGCCCTGAAAGTTCCCTCCGAATAGGTATGCATCCTGAATTATGGTGAAGCTCAAATTTGCACCCTGAAGTCTAGTGCGCTCCAGGGATGCACCTTTGAGATTAGAATTCATCAAAGATGCACCTCTGAGGTCAGCACGTTCCAGGAGTACCCCCTGAAGGTTGCTTCCTTCTAGAGACGCACCTTGTAAGGCGGCATTGTGCATATCAGAATTACGAAGGTCCGATCTATCGAAGTTTGCCCCTTTTAAATCGCGCTCTCGCAGCGAGAGCGTCCGGCTCATTTTCCACGGCTCCAGATCCTTATCGAACGTCTTGTGGCGTGTTCTAATCTTGTCAAATTCCGCGAGATCAATCAGTTGCTCGTCAGGCAGGGACAGCGTGCGGTGAATGGGCAGCGCAAAAAAAATTGCCCTTTTTCCTTCTCCTAGCCAGCTATTCTCATACGTAGTCCAATGACATCTCGGTCCGCAATCCATGACCTCCCCCGGAAACGTCAGCACGCCCCAGGACAGCGGCACCAGAAGCACGGCAGTCCCCCAACGCCACGCGCTTCCCCGCAAGCGTGTCCATTGGCCATGCCGGATCGCCGGCCAGAAGAGCCACAGCGCCGCGAGGTCCAGCGCCAGGATGATCCGGTGCAGCCAGGTGATGCCTTGGTGATGATAGGGCAGGAACTGGAGCTGGAACCCCAGGATCAACCCCACCGGCAGAACCACCAGGGTGATCCAGGCGATCATCCACAGGAAGAAGCCTGACAAGCTGCCCCATGTCCGATCCTCCTTCACGCCGGCCAGCATCTGGACGATGACGAAGGAGGGCAGGCGCCAGCGCTCCAGGTCTTCGGCGTCAGTGGGGAGTCTGGCTTCGTTGACCGCCGCGTTGAAACGTTGGATCCGCTTGCTCAGTCCGAACAGGATCAGCAGCAGATAGAAGTGGTTGATCAGGAAGAACAGCGGCGCCACCGCAAAGAACCCCAGCAGCGGCAGGTCCACATTCAGCACCGGCAGCCGGACCGGGCTTTCGAACAGCAAATCCCGGTGCGTCACCGCGCCGATGGAGATCGCCAGATAGGTCATCAGGGCGATATAGCCCAGCCATAGCCCCCGCGCCCGGGTCGCCGCCTCCGTGATTGAGTCCCGGAGCACTTCGAGGGCACTGGTTCCCTCGGACCCTTCAGCCGCTGTCACACCCGACACCCCCGCCAATCTCTCCCGCATGCCCCGTCATATACAGTCCAGGATTGCCGGTCCAGCCTCGATTCTTCCTCCGCTCTCTCCTTTCAGCGTGCATCCCTTATCTATACGCGCTATCATGGCGCCGCGTCTGCCTCTTGGGGCGGACAGAAAGCGGGGCGCGCCGGTGCTCGTAACACCGACACGCCCCTCACCACTCACCTTGCCACTGCAGAAGGACAACAAGGGAATGGCTGTCACGCACTATAGCCTACTGTTCGCGTTTCCTACACCATCGCGTGCGACACGCGGGGGTCGGGTGATGTCGGCCGGAGGGTGAACGGGCGGCGCCGGTGGGCCGGGCAGGGGGCTTGACGGCTCATGCCCAAGGAACCCGTGCGCCTGAGGGCTCTGTGCCCGGCCCGCTCGTCATGGCGCCGCTCGTCATCCCTCCGGCCGGTTGGTCCGGTTCGGGGTCGTTTCCCTCCACACTGTCTCGCCCGGCCGCCTTCTGCTAGAGGCGGCCGGCGGGGCGGGTCGCCCGCCCGCGTGACACCCGGCCGAACCAGTGCTATGTCATTTGGCCGGTCGCGCCAGCGGTGCGGCTTCCGCTCTCCGCCTGGACATGCCAGATGCCTGAAATCGACGTCTTTTTGACCTGTCTGCCCAAGGACCTGCCCTGTCTGCCCTATTGCGTCGACGGGCTTCGTCGCAATCTCCGGGATCCCATCCGCAAGATCTTTTGCGTCGCGCCCGATCTGCCGGACATGCGTGCCGCCGCCGAGGCCCTGGGCTGCCATTTTCGCGACGAGAACACCATCGCTCCGACCACCACCAAGGACATCGACCTGCATATCAATGGCGTCAACCGCTCCGGCTGGGCCTTGAAGCAGTTGCTGACCCTGTCGGCGGACCAGTGCTGCGACACCGAATACATGCTGGTCCATGATTGCGACACCGTTCTGATCCGCCCCTGGTCCTATTTCTACCAGGGCAAGACGATCATGCTGATGTCAAACGAGTTCTATCATCCCTATCACACGGCCTATCACAATGTGATGGGGATTGGCTGGCGCTTTCCCATGTCGTCCATTGCCCATGGAATGATCTATCGTCGCCAATACCTGAAAGAACTGCGCCAGCTCATCGAATGGCATACGGGCCTGCCTTGGCACGAAGCCATCGTGCGCGAGGGGCGGCGACCCGGCGCATCCATCAGCTTCTTCGCTGATTTCGAAACCTACGGCGTGTATTGCCTGCTCCATCACAAGCAAGAATTCCTGCTGCAATACTGGAACAACCGGGCGTTCGAACCGGACCGTTTGCCGGAATTCGAAACCCTGGCCGAACAGCACAAGGCGCACTACCGCACCCTGTCCTTCCACGTCTACGAAAAGGCCCTGGCATGAGTATGGATCTTCTGGTTCTCGCCAGGCCGTCGGATACCTATTATCTGGATCAGACGCTCAAGGTGACCCTTGAGGTGCTCGAAGACAAGATTGGGCAGATGGTTATTATTACCGAGGACGTGGAAGACCTGAGCGCCCGGCACGGCGACAAAGGGCTGAAAGGTATTCATCCTGACGGGCTCGTATCCCTCCCAGAGAAATGGCTATCCGGACCGGACGGAGATTTCGTGCGGAGATTGCGGCGGGGCCTGATCGTCTTGAAGGCTTTTCAATACATGCCGAGAGAACGGTTCCTCGTCCTTTACGGAAACTGCTTTCTCAGCAACCCGCAAAGTCTGTTCCAGGGAGAAAAAACCCTTTTCAATATTTTCCCCCATGTGGACGAGGATGCCCGCATTCTGAACAGGCAGCTGCTCGATCCGGACTGGGTTTTCCCCTTGTCCTTCGGCTCGTCCTATATGGTGATGGAAAAGCGGCGCCTGGCCGCTTTGCTGCATCATGTGACGGAAAAATCGGGAATGGACTGGCTGAACGCGATCTGTTCGGTCTGCATGACCGAAAAGCTGGAGTTTTCACCGTTCGATCTTTACGGCCTGTTCTGCCTGTTCGCCTATCCGGACGATTTTGTCCTCGACCACCGACCGGAAGCATCGTTGCCCTTGACGCCGAATACGATGATTGTCCGCCAGCTCACGCGGATGCTCAACAGCTACTGGTCCGTGCGAATCATTCCGCCGATCTGACGGGCCTGCTTCCGTTCGTCAAATATGGAAGGGGGCAAGGCGTGAGCCCCCTTCAGCTTGGTATCGCGGCGTTGTTCAGGGCGCGTACCCCAGCTGGCGGAGCAGGGAGCCGGCTTTCTGGCCGAATCCGGCGATGGTGGAAGCTTTCAGGGCCGACGCGTGGTCGCCAACCACGCCCTTGCGGAAGAGAGATGAGCCGTCATCATCTCCGGGCTTGCGGCCGCCGCTCAAGGTTTCGAAACGGGTGGCCGCCAGGCAGGCGGCGATCGTTTCTTCAGGAGCGGTGATGTCGAGGAAGGAGAGGATGCGGGTCAACTCGTCCGCCGGCCGGGTCTTCAGGGCTTCGTAGCGCACCGTCAGGCAAAGATCGGGATGAGCTGCGGCAAAGGTCTCCGCCGCTCCGGCATGATTCACCCAGACGTCGGCGAAGAACAGGGCGAAACCGTCCACGGTGCCATAGGTCTCGATGGCCCATTCCGGGGTCAGGCGCATGTTGTGATGCCAGGCGGACACGGCAGCGTCCCGGCCATCGCGCACCACGTGGATGATGCGGGCTTCGGGCAGCATCTCGTGTATCAGGGGCAACTGGGCCGCATAATCGGGGGTCTTGTCGCCCACCGCACGGACCTGCGGTCCCTTCATGTCGGCAATCCGGGAATATTGCAGCAGCTGGACGGCCCGCAACAAGGCCAGGGCCTGTTCGCGGTCCAGCAAGGGATAGTCGGGCAGGGTGGGAAAGACCTTCGTGTTCTTTTCGATCAGCAGCCGGTTATAGCGGCTGAGAATTTCCTGGAACGGCCCCTTGAGGTGGCTGAGCACATGCCCTTCACCACGACAGGAGATTTCGGGATGGGCATCCAGCAGCAGCTGAACCCAGGTGGTCCCCGACTTGATGGCACCGACGACGAGAAACGGCTGGACGCGTTCCATCAAACCGGTCGCATCTCTCAGAAGTTCGCGTGGGGGCATGACCGTCTGTCCTCCGTCGATGCCGATAGCCTGCCTGAAGGGTATGGGGTCGAAACGATCAGATCAATCGTCCCCTGTTTCAGGGACCTGTCCGCGCCCTGTCGAGTCGAAGGCGGCATCGCTCGTTCGGGTGGCGCCGCTCCGGATTGCGGGGGGGCCGGTGCCGCGATTTCCGCTACGGAAACCATCCCTCCGCCGACATCCCATGAAGGTGATTTGGTGAGTATGCCCTCCATGATATTTTTGATGCGGCTTTTATACAGCTAATGGTCTGTGTTTTCCTTGCCCGATCGACATCTGTTTCCTTTCAGCGGGAAGGGGGATTGGCGCCGCCGGGTTCCAACAATCAGTTACCAACTTGTCCGTCCGGATGTCCGCGGTCGTGTTGCTCCTTGTCAGGTTTTTCAACGTTGAGTGACAGCCAGTCGGATGACCAGATAAGATATGCAGCCCAAGAAATTCTCTCGACAAGCCGCATTCTCTATTCGCGATACTATGTGTAAATTGCGATCGCCATCTACAGATAACTCAAATCAAAATATTAATTAAAAATATATCCAATTATTCGCTACATTCCATGATCAACATAAAAGGTATTTATTAAAAAGTAGGCTTCATTGGGTGTTTTTTGGCGATTCCAAGGTCGGTTTATTCTGAATGTTCATTTGTGTTCGGGAGAGAATAAAAATTGAGTAATTTTTATATAAAATTTTAAGTATCCCCAGAATGACAAATTAATTGCGGCGCCAAGTCCATCTGGTCACTCTGTCAAAAAATATTCGCCTGACAGCGGTGCGGCGGGGGGGTACGGCCAAGAGCATGTCTCGGAACGCTGCGCTCGATGTGGTGCGCAGGCAGGTACGCTCGGACAGGTAAAGATGTGATGAATGGTCCTTCCCCCTACGCCTCTTCGGCCTCCGCGATATCCCCGGGTGGTCAGCCGCCGTGCGGGCTGATCCTTCTGGATGGCCGTGGCCGGATCACGGCCGTGGACGAGGGGCTCGTTGATCTGTTGCAATGCCCGCCCTCCCTGCTCGCGCCGGGGACGGAGGCCGTGATGCTGTTGCAGTCCTTGGTCGGTATGGACGGTTGGGTCGGGCTGCCTCCGGTGGGGGGGGCTCCCTTGCCGCTGGTGCTGGCCCCCCACGGCAAGCCGGTCAGCGTCTCCCGGCTGACCCTGCCCGGCGGGACTGAGGCCCTGGTGGTGACCGACACCCGGCCGCTGCATCTGGCGCAGGACACCCTGGCGCAGATCTTCCGCACTGCGCCGTTCCCCATGCTGCTGGTGCACGAGCATGACCGCTCGGTGTTGCGCATCAACCCCCGGGCCAGCGAGATCTTCCCCTATCCTGTCGGCCGCAGCGGCGGTCGGGGCGGGGACAGCCGGGTGCTGGACGATTTCATCGGTCCCCACACCCGTCGCCAGTTCATGACCACGATGCACCGCCAGGGCTTCGTGCAGGACCTGGAAGCCCAGGTGACGACCCTCTATGGGGAAACCCTTTGGGTCCTGCTGTCCGGCCAGCGGCTGAACTGGTTCGGCGAGGATTGCCTGGTGCTGGGCCTGAACGACATCACCGACCGCAAGATCCTGGAAACCCAGGCGCTGCAGATCTTCGAAGTGGCACCGGCCTGGCTGATCCTGTGCCGGCGGCAGGATGGCCGGCTGCTGCGCATCAACCGCCGCGCGTCCGAGGTGTTCGGTCAGGCCACGGTACCCCAGTTCCTGCGCCATGGCGGCAAGGAGCGGACGGTGGCCGAGCTGTTCGGGGCCGATGCCTGGGCAGACTTCGCCCAGCGTTTGAACCACGGCGGATATGTGGACGATTACGAGGTTCGGCTGTCCACCGAATACGGCGAAAGCCTGTGGGTGCTGCTGACCGGCCAGCTGATCGAGATGGACGGCGAGACCTGCGTTCTGGTCGGCGCCAACGACATCAGCGACCGCAAGATCGCCGAGGAAGAACTGCGGGAGGCGCGGAACGAGGCCCTGCGCCATGCCCGGGCCAAAAGCTCCTTCCTCGCCTCGATGAGCCACGAGATCCGCACCCCGATGAACGGGGTGCTGTCGGCGCTGGACCTGCTGACCGGCATGGATCTGGGCGAACAGGAACGGTTCCTGGTCACCCTGTGCCGGGATTCCGGCGAAACCCTGCTGACGATTCTGAACGACATCCTGGATTCCTCGAAGATCGAAGCCGGGATGCTGCGGCTGGAAGCGGTGCCCTTCCGCTTCTCCCGGGTGGTGGAAACGGTTTGCGATCTGCTGAGCCCGCGCGCCCGGGAAAAGGACCTGGAGTTCGTTGCCTGGGTCGATCCCGCGCTGGACAGCTGGCTGGTGGGGGACCCGACCCGCCTGCGGCAGGTGCTGCTGAACCTCGCCGGCAATGCCATCAAGTTCACCGAAGGTGGCCATGTGCTGATCCGCGTCGGGCTGGAACGGCATGGGGCGGAGCGGCAGAAGGACAGCGATGGCGAAGAGGTGCCGGACGGTACGGCCACCTTGCGCATCGATGTCACCGATACCGGCATCGGCATGACGCCGGAACAGCAGGACCGCCTGTTCAAGGCCTATTCCCAGGCCGATGACTCCACGACACGGCGCTTCGGCGGGACCGGCCTGGGGCTCTCCATCGCCGCCCGCCTGGTGGAGATGATGGGCGGTCGCATCGGCGTGATCAGCCGGGAAGGGCAGGGATCGACGTTCTGGTTCCGCATTACCCTGCCGATCGCCCCTCCGGACGAGGAAACCCGGCCGGATATGACGCCGGCGGACCTGTCGGGCATCAAGATCGTGATTGCCTGCGCCGGGGAGACCACCGGCCGCGTGCTCGCCCGGTATTGTGAAGCCTGGGGCGCGGAAATGGTCGACTTCGAAACGCCGGCCGACGTGGCGGTGATCGATGATTCCATCCCGCCCAACGACCGCGCCGCCCTGCTGGACATCCTGCGCCAGATGGCGCCAGACACGCCGCCGCGCATTCTGTTGCTGAACACCCCGGCGCCCACTGGTACCACCCTGTCAAAGACCAGCGACGTCCACGCCACGGTGAACAAGCCGGTCCATCGCGAGATGTTCCATCGCACCGTCGCCGTGCTGTCCGGGCGCCGGGACCCGGATGCCCTGACCGCCGCGGACAAGACGCGGACGGATATGCCGGAAATCTGGCAGGCACCGGCCCGCCACGAGGCCCAGGCCGCCCAGGCCATCGTGCTTGTGGCCGAGGACAACGAAACCAACCAGATCGTTCTCAGCCGTTTCCTGGATCGCCTGGGCTATGCCCATGATATCGTCGCCGATGGCCAGCAGGCCCTGGAATGGCTGACCGCCGAGGGCGGCCCGGTGGCCAGCGGCCACGGGCTGCTGCTGACCGACCTGCAAATGCCGGTCATGGACGGCTTCGCCCTGGTCGATGCCTATCGGGCGCACGAGAAGAGCCTGGGCGACGCGCGGCTGCCGATCATCGCCCTCAGCGCCGATGTGTTGCAGGAAACCGTCGACCGCTGCTTTGCCGCCGGCATGAACGCCTGCCTGTCCAAGCCCATCGATCCGATCCGCCTGGAAGCGGCGCTGACGGAGTGGCTGCCCAATGGCCACGCCCTGCGGCGGCGGCCGGACCAGGACGATGAAGCGGAGGAACTGGAGGCCGAGGCCGCAGTCGAGGGCGTGGTTGCCGATGCCGCCGAAATGCCGCCTGCCGGCCGCAAGACACGGGCGCGGAGCAAGGCGAAGGCCGGCAGCACAGCGAAGGGCAAGTCCAAGGCTGCCGCGGTCTCCGACGGACCCGCCGTGCTGGATCTGGAGCCGATGCTGTTCATCTTCGGCTCCATTACCGACGAGGCGCGGACCATGCTGCGGGATTTCCTGACCAGCGTCTCCCCCTTGTTCGACGAAGCCAGGGCCGCCCTGGCGGTGGGGGATACGGAAGCGGCCAAGGCGCCGTTGCATGCGGCCAAGGGGGCGGCCAACACGGCCGGAGCCCGGGCACTGGGTGCCCTGTGTGCGGCGGTGGAAGAGGCCGTGAAGCGCGGTGATATCGAAAGCGCCCGCCGCCTTGCCGAAGAAGTGCCCGCCGCCTTCCACGAAGTCTCGGCGGAGGTGGATGCGCTTTGATCCGGATGCGTGCCCGAGATCCACTCCGCCGATGAGCACAGACGACACGCCGATACGAAATCGCAGGCCAGAAGACAGACAGTAACTTCGGGGATCACGCCGATGTCGAATAATGAGAGTAGAGTTGTTGAATACGGAAAGGTGAAGGTGATGGTCGTGGATGACCAGCCCTTCGTGCGGCAAATGGTGAAAGGGTATCTGGCCAAGTTCGGTATCCGCCAGATCGCCGAGGCCGGCGACGGAACGGAAGGATTGAAGGTCCTGCGGGAATTCGATCCGACGCTGATCATTTGCGATATCAACATGAAGCCGATGAATGGCTTTGATTTTATTCACTGTGTCCGGGAAACCCGACTGACCCACATTCCCACCATCATGCTGACCAGCCATGCCGATGCCAACTTCGTGACCGTGGCGCAGAAGCTCCAGGTGGACGGCTATCTGGTGAAACCCTTGGATGGCGCCAAGCTGTATGGCGTGATCGATCGAATCCTGACCGAACCACGCAAGGTCAACGGGCTGGACAGCCTGCGCCGGTATCTGGCCAAGGCCCAGGATTGACGGATCAGCCGGTGGGGTGAACCGCGGGGGCGTATTTCCTGCGAAAAAATGCGTCTTTACCATGGAACTCTAAGGGCCACAGGGCGTTGGTGGGGGTCGATTGTACAAGAGATACGCCCAAGGGAGTTGCCATGGTCCCGTCTTTTCGCCTGCCGTTGCTGATTTCGGCCGCCTTGATATGCGGATTGGCTTCGGGGGGCGTTGCGGCCCCAGTCATGGCACAAACGCCACAAGAGGCGGCCGGCGGCGAGGCGAAGGAGCCGAAGGCGGAGAGGAAGGCTGTCACGGAGGGCTATCGGGACGCCTGGATCGCCGGCGCGGACGAGGATGCCGCCACCGTTTCCATTCAGTTGGAGAATGACCGCTTCGGCGTCACCGACCGCCATTATACCCATGGCACCCGCATGACCTGGCTGTCCGCCCCCAGGGACGTTCCGGAGTGGTCGCGCAAGGTGGGGAGCGGCTCGCAGGTGCTGGACGCTGATGCGATCTCCCGCTGGGGCGTCGAAATCGGACAAAGCATCTTCACGCCCCAGGATACCAGCCGGAACGACCCTGATCCCGCCGACCGTCCCTATGCCGCCTGGACCTATGTCGGCCTGGGCTATATTGCGGAATCCGGCGCCCGCATGGACCGGCTGGCCCTGAACCTGGGGGTGGTGGGGCCGGCCGCAATGGGCGAGGAGGTGCAGAACACGTTCCACCGCATCATCGGCGTCTCAACGGCCGAAGGATGGGACCACCAGCTGCACAATGAACCCGGGGCCGTGCTGCTGTACGAGCGGAAATGGCGCGATGCCTGGAAGGCCGATCTGGGAGCGCTGACAGTGGATGTGGCTCCCCACGTAGGCGGCGCGCTGGGCAACGTCTATACCTATGGGGCGGCGGGGGCAACCCTGCGGCTGGGCTTCGGCGACCCGCCGAAGGATTTCGGACCACCGCGCATCCGACCCAGCCTGCCCGGTTCCACCTGGTTTCCCAAGGCGGATGGCCTGGATGGTTATCTGTTCGCCGGAGTGGAAGGACGCGCCATCGCCCGTAACATCTTCCTGGACGGCAACACCTTCGGGGATAGTCCCGACGTGGAAAAAATCCCCTTGGTCGGCGATCTTCAGGCCGGGCTCGTCCTGTCGTGGGACGATCTGCGCCTGACCTACACCCAGATCATCCGGTCGCCGGAGTTCGTCGGGCAGGACGGACCGGATGTCTACGGTTCCGTCAGCGTCTCCTACCGTTACTGATGCTCGGCCGCCGGTGTTTCCGGCACTGGGGACAGGTTCAGGGGCACGGTCAGGGTTACCGTGGTCCCGTGGTCCGGGACGCTTTCCAGCGACAGCTTGATCCCCATGGCGTCGCACAGGCGCCGGGTGATCACCAGCCCCAGGCCGGATCCGCCGAAGCTGCGGGCCAGCACCGCATTTCCCTGTTCGAAAGGCTGAAAGACCCGGTCCAGGATCTCGCTGGACATGCCGACGCCCGTATCGGTGATGTCGATCGTGGCACAACAGGCACCCCGGGGGCGCACGTGAACCTTCACAGATCCATTTTTTGTG
Organism: Rhodospirillaceae bacterium Z3-40; assembly: GCA_046233135.1. GTDB lineage: Bacteria > Pseudomonadota > Alphaproteobacteria > Rhodospirillales > Rhodospirillaceae > JBJXHN01. The sequence goes on from JBJXHN010000001.1 coordinate 469,725, forward strand.
AATTTACAGGCATTTCCGAGAAGATTTAAAAGTATCTGTTTAAATCTGACGGGGTCGGTGTGAAGGGGCGGCATGCCGGGCGGAATGTCGAAGGTCAGAGTGTTCCCCTGCTTGCGCGCCATCGGCCCCAGGGTCTCGGCGAACGGCAGCAGGGCGTCCATGGCCGAGACGGACGCGCAGTCCATGTCCATCTTTCCGGACTCGATTTTCGCCAGATCAAGCACGTCGTCCACCAGCTTGCGCAGGTGCTCTGCGGCTCCGTGGACATGGTGCAGGTAGTCGGTATAGCGGTCGTCGCCCAAAGGGCCGAATATCAGCTGCTGCATGGCTTCGGTGAAGCCGATGATGACATTCAACGGCGTGCGCAGTTCGTGGCTCATGTTGGCAAGGAATTCGCTTTTGGCGCGGTTCGCGGCTTCGGCCTCGCGGATCGCGTCGGTCAGGGCGAGGGTGCGGCGTTCCACCTCCCGCTCCAGGCCCTCGCTGATACGGCGCAATTCGGCTTCCATCTCTGCCCGGCGGGTCACGTCCAGCAGGACCCCGACAACGCCGCCCGGGGTGCCGTCGGGGCGGTAGAAGGCCGCCTTGTGTACCACGACCTGGCGCCGGACACCGTCCGCGCCCCGAACCGACGCCTCGTAGATCTCGCTGTGGCTGCCATTCATCAGCGCGTTGTCCGCCGCCTGATGCGGGGCCAGGGCCACAGGGTCGCTGCTCAGGGCGGTGATGGTACGGCCCAGCAGGTCCTGTCGATCCCGGCGGAACAGCCGGCTGAAATGGTCATTGCAGCCCAGGTAGCGGCCCCGGGAATCCTTGTAGAACAGCGGAATGGGGATGACTTCCAGCATCGGCTGCAGGATCGCCAGTTCATCCATCTGCTGGTCGCTGAAGCGTCGGTAGTCGGTAATGTCGCGGAACGTGGACACGAAACCGCCAGAGGGCAGGGGGTGGCCGGTCACCTCGATCACCGTGCCGTCCTTGCGGACCCGCTCGAAGCGATGGGGCTCGAAACGGCGGCAAAGGTTCATCCGGTCTTTCACCAGGTCCTCGACCGGGCCGGCGCCATACTCGCCGCGCCTGGCGTTATAGCGGAAGTGCTCGGCAATGCTCGTTCCCGGTGCCCCCAGTGACTCCGGAAAGTCGAGAACTTCCGTATAGCGCCTGTTGCATACGACAAGGCACAGGTCCTCGTCGAAAATGGCAAAGCCATGATCCAGGACCTCCAGGCTTTCCTGAATCCGCCGCTCCGTATCCCGATTGTACTGTCCCATGTTTCCCGATCTCGCCCGCCGCCCATTGGACTTAGCCGGCGATCCCCGCATCCGAGCGTTCCGTTCCCCCTGTTCCCGGGTTCAACGGCGATACAGATTTGTTTCGTGAAACAGTACACTGAAGCCGAGGTAGAATACCAGCTTCTCCTTAGCCTTTGGGTTCTTCCGGCCCTCTCGTTCAGACGGTGGATTTCGGAAAATCCTTGACCGGAGAGCTCAGTATTGGGCAATTTTTCTCCGAGTATTATACGGGGTTTTCGAGACTGGTATTTGCAGGCCTTCGGCGCCCGTTCCTGCCTATCCGCGAACCGACCGGGGCAGCCGGTCCACTTGCGGCCTGTTTGCGCCCCCACGTCCGAGGAGGCGGGGCAGGACGCGCAGGATCCAGCGGAAGACCCGCCTGATCTCGGCAGACCGCTCGTGATGTGCCCGGGCGTAATAAAGGGCATAGTCCTTACGACCATATTCCTGCATCCGCATGACACCGTCCTTTCCAATTGCCGAGAAAAACAAGGGCTGAGACTGAGGATTTCTCACCTCAGAGAGGCTTTCGCCGATGTTGATACAGGTTAAGCTGGGGAAAAGACCGCCTGCGCACAAACGAGTGTTTCTCATGGCGGTGCTGAAGGGAACTATTCCGGGAAAAGAGGGAGAACGGCTGATGGGACGACGGCTTCCGCCACTCAACAGTCTGCGTGCGTTCGAGGCCGCGGCCCGCCATTTGAGCTTCGCCAAGGCAGCCGACGAACTGCACGTGACGGCAGCGGCCATCAGCCATCAGATCAAGGGGCTGGAAAGCCAGTTGGGGACTCTGTTGTTCCGCCGCTTGAACCGCTCCGTCGCGTTGACGCCGGCGGGCGAACGGCTGCTGGGTCCGTCCAGCCGCGCCTTCGATTTGCTGGCCGAGGCCGTCGCCGAGGTGGAGCGGGGCGGGGGGCCGGACGTTCTTTCCGTATCCGTCGCCCCGTCTCTGGCGGCCAAGTGGCTGATCCCCAGGCTTCAGAACCTGTATGCGACGCATCCGGAGCTGGACGTGCGCATGAGTGCGTCGATGGCACTGGCCGATTTCCAGCGGGACGGATTTGACATCGCCTTGCGCTTCGGCCTTGGCCGCTATGCGGGCTGCCGCTCCCACAAGCTGATGGATGACAGCCTCGTACCCTTGTGCGCCCCGTCCCTGGCGTCCGGGGACAAGCCGATCCGTGTTCCCGGCGATCTGCAAAATCATGTGCTGCTGCACGATGATAGCGGCCAGCTTTTCGATCCGACGGCACCCACCTGGCAGACATGGCTGACCGCCGCTGGGGTAGAGGGGGTGGACGTGACGCGCGGTCCCCGCTTCGGCCAGCCGGACATGGCTTTGGCAGCGGCGATCGACGGGGTCGGGGTGACCCTGGGGCGGGTTGCCCTTGCCCGGGCGGATCTGGCGGCGGGGCGGCTGGTGGCGCCATTTGCCCTGACCCTGCCCTTGGCTCCGTCCTACTACGTGGTTTACCCGGAGGAGTACGAGTCCCTGGACCGGGTGCGGATTTTCCGTGACTGGCTGCTGGCGGTGGCCGCTGCCGACGCGCCGATGGATCCCGCGACCCTGGGCAGCCACCTGCCGGACCCCGCCGCCATCGTATGCCGAGCGGAAAAAAGCGAGTAGGGACGGGAACAACCGGCAAAGGGATGGTCTTTTGGTTAAGGCTCTGTTATTGCGTTCGGTCTATGCTTCGGCGAGGATGGCACGTAAGGGCCTCTGAAGGGCCGGGGTGGCAGACTGGGAAGGGGAAGAAGCATGGCCGAACGGCGCCCACGTCGCACTTTCGCGATCGAGCGAACCCTGCAGCGTCAGGCCATGGCCCACGCGTTGGGCCTGGATGCCCCTGAACCGCCCCCGCAGGAAGGCGCGGGCGCAACTGGTGGCGCGCCGGGTAATGGGGCTCAGGGTCCCAGCAGTGCCCTGCTGACAGCCCTGATGACCGAAATCCAGGCTCTGCGGAAAGATATCAATCGCATGAAGGGGCAGATGGGCGGCGGACCGGCCCAACCCCCCGGTGATGCCGACGAGGCGCAGTTGCTGCGCATTGAAATCGCCCGGATGATTCGCTCATTGGCCGCCGCCAAGCGGGAGATTGCGGAAATTCGTCACCCCATGGCCGACGAATCCAATGACCGCGTCCTCAAGGCCACGACTGAACTGGACGCGATCGTCGGGGCGACCGAGCGGGCCACCCATGGCATCCTCGACGCTGCCGAGCGGATCAACGACCAGACGATGCGCATGTTGGAGACCTGTGGCGAAGAAGATGAATTGGCGCCCTATATTCACACCATCTCCAACGAGGTTTTCACGATTATTGAGTCCTGCAACTTCCAGGACATCACCGGTCAGCGCATCACCAAGGTTGTGAAAACCCTGGAGTTCATTGAAACCCGGATCAAGAAGATCATCGAAACCTGGGGGGTCGAGGCGTTCTCGGAACTGCCGCTGCCGCAGGACATCGAATGGCATGAAAGCGATGATCTGGTGGAAGGCCCGCAGCTGGAAGCTGCCGCGCTGTCCCAGGACGATATCGACGCCCTGTTCGGATAGTCAGTACTGATTCCGGTGAAACAAAACGGCCGGGATTGTTCGTTCCTCCAATGATGAAGGGAGGCCGTGCCATGCAGTTGGGAGCCGCGCTGGTAACGATGTGTCATCGCCTCCCGCCGGGGAGCGTGACGAAGGGACCCCTGGTGGCGGTCGCCATCGTCCTGGGAGGCAGTGTGCTGACCGGGGGATGTGTTTCGGTTCTTTCCGCGCCTTATGCCATCGAGTATGCCGTCAATGGCGGCAACAATGCCCATGAGCGGGAGATCGCCTGCGCCCGCATACGATCGAACCTGGCTTCGGCCCGCGATCCGCTGGAGCGGGCCCAATGGCGCCAGATTGTCCGGGATCAGAATTGCGCCCCCGTGTCCGAAGATGTTCGGAACCTTGAAGAAGGGTAGGGCGTCTGCTTGCCAAAGGGACGATGGGTGATACCCCACCGTATAAGACTGCGTGACCTCATACTGTCCAACCAAAAGATTGACTTTTTGTCGGACATATTGCGTTCAAGTGGCACGCAGCCTTTTACGCGCCATAAGGCGCGACGGCCGGTCATGCCGTAGGCGTGCGGCACCACGCGGCCTTGCCTCCCGACAATGGGTCAAGCCCATTGTCGGTCGCTCTCACACATGAACAGGGGAAATCCCCCTGTTCCGCAGTTGACCTTTTGCCTTGGTCAGTAGGCATATCGCAAAACGGAGTATAGTTTCTGACTTTCCCCAAGGGAAAGTCAGAATGCGGAGGGGCTCCCAAAAAGCCCGCTGACTGGGAATGCTGCGAACCGCGTCGAATGCGACGTCATACCCGCACAAGGACTACCGTACGATCCGCCTCAAAGGAAGCCTTCCCGCTCCCGGCCGGGATAGAGCAAGGCTTCCGATGAGGTGAGGCGTCGACCGGTCGCCCGATCCTTACTTGCCGGCTTTGCGGCCAAGTCCGATTTTCTTGGCGAACTCCGAACGCTGCTGGGCGTAATTCGGGGCCACCATCGGATAGTCGGCTGCCAGATTCCATTTCGCCCGGTATTCCTCCGGGGTCATGTTGTAATTAGTACGAAGATGGCGTTTCAGCATTTTCAGCTTCTTGCCGTCTTCGAGGCAGACGATGTAATCGGGGTGAATGGATTTCTTGACAGGTACAGCCGGCTTCGGCGCTTCTGCCTTTGCTTCGCTATTCGGGCTTTCCAGGCCGGCCAGCGAGGAGTAGGTCGTCTGAATTAGCTCGGGTATCTGCGCGGCAGGCATCGGATTCTTGCTAACGTAAGCCGAAACCACATCCACTGCCAGCTTGAGCAGCTCATCCGTAGTCAACGTATCTTTCTCGTCTTCCATCTTGCGCTTTCTCTTCGTTATTGCTTCCCGTAACCGGGCTCGTACCCCTCAAATCACCCGAATCTTTAAGCCGTGAAATAGGGGATATGGCGCATGTAAAGGCTCGTTGCGACTACTATGTGCCTGATGCGACCAGACCTGTCAATTCATAGAATGCAAATTCCAAGTATTTTCTATTAAGGCTGTCCGTCAGGGTGGAATAAAAAGGCTATGCTGTGGGGGGCGGATTGACAGCGGATACCTGATCTTGGTTGGACTCGTCCGAGCATTCGGCGATGGGTAGCGATGAATAGCACACCTATAAAATAGTAAGGGGGGCTGCTTTCAATTGGGCGGAAATCAGGGTGCCTCATTGGCAACCGGAGCGCCCTGTGTTAAACCCTGCGCACGGGCTGCGCCGTTCCTTCGTCGGAAGGAGCGGGCCTTGGCTTATTCGGACAAATTCTTTGAAAAGATTTGAGCGAATAAGCTAATGCCTTGATCGGAAACGGCTTTTAAGGATGATTATGAGCGACGACAAGCAGGAGGCCGCCACGGTTGTGGCGCTGGCTTCCGATCATGGCGGCATTGATCTGAAGGAAATGGTGGCCGGTCAACTGCAAGGACTCGGTCTAGCCATATTGGATCTGGGGACCCACGGCACTCAGTCCGTGGACTATCCGGACTATGCCCGCGCCATGGCGGAGGCGATCATGGCCGGCAAGGCCGCGCGTGGCGTGTTGCTCTGCGGCACCGGCATCGGCATGAGCATTGCCATCAACCGCTACCCGGCCATCCGGGCGGCGTTGATCCACGATGCTTTCGGGGCCCGTCTGTGCCGGGAACACAATGATGCCAATGTTTTGGTGCTTGGTGGACGCACCACCGGACCCGAAGTGGCCAAGGACATCGTATCCATCTTCCTGAACACCCCCTTCGAGGGGGGGCGCCACGCCCGCCGTGTGGAGAAGATGAGCGCCCCGGTCGATACACCCGCTTCCCCTTAAGCCCGTTTCCGCGACATGATGCCGGAAAGGGTCTGGACGATAAGTATTACAGCCTTTCGTCCAGAGTAAATTTCGGCGAACGACGAACGAAGGTAAGATATGACCCAGACGTTTCACCAAGGCTTTTTCACCACCGCGCTCGCCGAGGCCGATCCGGCCCTTTACGAGGCCCTGACGGGCGAACTGCAGCGCCAGCAGGATCAGATCGAGCTGATCGCGTCGGAAAACATCGTCAGCAAGGCGGTGCTGGAAGCGCAGGGATCCGTGCTGACCAACAAGTACGCCGAAGGCTATCCGGGCAAGCGGTACTATGGTGGCTGCGAGCAGGTGGACATTGCCGAGGAACTGGCCCTGGCCCGGGTCAAGGAGCTGTTCGGCTGTGACTACGCCAACGTCCAGCCTCATTCCGGCGCACAGGCCAACGGTTCGGTGATGCTGGCCCTGGTCAAGCCGGGCGAGACGATCCTGGGCATGTCCCTGGCCGCTGGTGGCCACCTGACCCACGGGGCCCCGCCGGCCCTGTCCGGCAAGTGGTTCAATGCCGTTCAGTACGGCGTGCGCCGGCAGGACGCCCAGATCGACTTCGATGAAGTGGAAAGCCTGGCGCTGGAACATAAGCCCAAGATGATCATCGCCGGCGGTTCTGCCTATCCGCGCATCATCGACTTCGCCAAGTTCCGCGAGATCGCCGACAAGGTCGGTGCTTATCTGATGGTGGACATGGCCCACTTCGCCGGCCTGGTGGCCGCCGGGGTGCATCCCAGCCCGCTGCCCTATGCCGATGTGGTGACCAGCACCACCCACAAGACCCTGCGCGGTCCGCGCGGCGGCCTGATCCTGACCAACAACCCGGATCTGGGCAAGAAGTTCAACTCCGCCGTCTTCCCCGGTCTGCAGGGTGGCCCGCTGATGCACGTCATCGCCGCCAAGGCCGTGGCCTTCGGCGAGGCGCTGAAGCCCGAGTTCAAGGCCTATGCCCAGGCCGTGGTGGATAACGCCAAGGTGCTGGCCGATACCCTGGGAGCCGGTGGCCTGGACATCGTTGCCGGCGGCACCGACACCCACCTGATGCTGGTGGATCTGCGCCCCAAGGGCCTGACCGGCAATATCGTCGAGCGCAGTCTGGAAAACGCCGGCATCACCTGCAACAAGAACGGCATTCCGTTCGACCCGGAAAAGCCGGCGGTGACGTCGGGGATCCGCGTCGGCACCCCGGCGGCCACCACCCGCGGCTTCGGAACCGAAGAGTTCAAGGACGTCGGCCGGATGATCGTCGAGGTTCTGGACGGTCTGGCGGCCAACCGGGAGGACAACAGCGCCGTGGAATCCGAGGTTCGCGCCAAGGTCAGCGCCCTTTGCGGTCGCTTTCCCATATATGGTGGGCTATAACTATCCCTCAGCTTGATGTTGAGGGGATGGAGACCCGCATATGCGCTGCCCGTTCTGCGGCAATAATGATACGCAGGTGAAGGATTCGCGCCCGACGGAGGACAACAGTGCCATCCGTCGGCGCCGTCTCTGCCCCGCCTGTGGTGCCCGTTTCACGACGTTCGAGCGGGTTCAGCTCCGCGATCTGGTGGTGGTCAAGAAGACCGGTCACCGTGCACCGTTCGATCGGGAGAAACTCTCCCGGTCGATCCGCATCGCCTGCCGGAAGCGCCCGGTGGACGAAGACCGGATAGAGCGCATTGTCAGCGGCATCCAGCGCCGCCTGGAAAGCTCCGGCGAGTCGGAAATCCACTCGAAAGTGATCGGCGAGATGGTCATGGATTCCCTGGCCAATCTTGATCCCGTGGCCTATGTCCGCTTTGCCTCGGTTTACAGAAATTTCCGTGAAGCCAAAGACTTCGAGGACTTTGTTGAGACCTTGGGTGGTCTGACGGAGTGACCGGTTTCGACGGCAGCGTCGGGGATCGGGGCCAGGATCGGGAACGCGACGTGGCCTGGATGGCCGGTGCCCTGTCTCTGGCCCGCCGCGGTCTCGGCCAGGTCTGGCCGAACCCGGCGGTGGGCTGCCTGCTGGTGCGGGACGGCCGGGTGGTCGGGCGCGGCTGGACCCAGCCGGGCGGCCGGCCCCATGCGGAAACCGAAGCCCTCGCCCGGGCCGGGGCGCTGGCCCGGGGCGCGACCGCCTATGTCACCCTGGAACCCTGTAGCCATACCGGCAAGACCCCGCCCTGCGCCGACGCCCTGATCGATGCCGGGGTGGCGCGGGTGGTGGCGGCCATGGGCGATCCGGACCTCCGGGTCTCCGGCCGGGGGTTCGCGCGGCTGCGCGATGCCGGGATTGCCGTATCCGTGGGCCTGCTGGAGCAGGACGCGCGGGAGGTCAACCGGGGCTTCCTGCTGCACCGCCGCTTCGGCCGGCCGATGGTCACGCTGAAAAGCGCGGCCAGCCTGGACGGCCGCATTGCCACCCGGACCGGCCACAGCCAGTGGATCACCGGCGCGCCGGCCCGCGCCCTGGGCCACATGGCGCGGGTGGATCACGATGCCATAGCCGTGGGGATCGGCACCGCCCTGGCCGACGACCCGCTGCTGACCTGCCGCCTGCCGGGGCTGGAGGATCGCTCTCCGGTGCGGGTGGTTTTCGACAGCACGCTGCGCCTGCCGGTGGATGGCGCCCTGGCCGGCAGCGCGCGAGAGGTGCCCCTGTGGGTGATCTGCGCTCCCGAAGCCGACCCGCTGCGCAAGGCGGCGCTGGAAGCGGCCGGGGCCGTGGTGCTGCCTGTGGCCCTGTCGAAAGCGGGCGGACCGCCGGACATAAAGGCCGCCCTGCTCGCGCTCGGCCAGCGGGGACTCACCCGGCTGCTGGTGGAAGGCGGCGGGCGGCTGGCGGCGAGTTTTCTTGACGCCGGACAGGTGGACCGGCTGCTGTGGTTTCAGGCGCCGATGGTGATCGGCGGCGACGGAATGGCGGCCGTGGGGTCTTTCGGGGTTGACCAATTGCCCCGGGCCGCGCATTTCTCGTGCCACGGCTTGCGACGTGTCGGCGCCGATCTGGCCGCCGAATACGCCGTGCAGCCCGATCCGTTGCTCTCCCCCCATTGGGTCCCCGACCCGGCGGCGCCGGCAGGCTGAACCGGGCGCGCCCCTCGCGCCCTTGCCGGCACCGCCCCACGACAGCATTTCAAGCACGCCCAACCAAGAAGACTGCGAGGAGACCGAACGGCCATGTTCACGGGAATCGTCAACGACCTGGGCACTGTCCGCCGCATCGAGCGGACGGGAGACACCCGCTTTGAATTCGCCACCGCCTATGACATGGGGACGGTGGATATCGGCGCCTCTATCGCCTGCAACGGCGTCTGCCTGACGGTGATCGACAAGGGACCGGACTGGTTCGCCGTCCAGGCCTCTGCCGAGACCCTGTCCAAGACCACCCTGGGATGCTGGAGCGAGGGCAGCAAGGTCAATTTCGAGCGGGCCCTCTCCCTGGGGGACGAACTGGGCGGCCATATCGTCTCCGGCCATGTGGACGGGGTCGCCGAGGTGGTGTCGATCACGCCGGAAGGGGAAAGCCTGCGCTTCGTCTTCCGCGCGCCGGAGGACCTGAAGAAGTACGTCGCGCCGAAAGGGTCGGTGGCCCTGGACGGCGTTTCGCTGACCGTCAACGAGGTCAAGGGGGCCGAATTCGGCATCAACATCATCCCCCATACGTCGTCGGTCACCACGTTTGGCACTTATGAACCGGGCAGCCGCGTGAACATGGAAATCGACATGTTGGCGCGCTATGTTGCCCGCCTGATGAACCCGGACGATTGATTCTGTCATGCCCTACCGCGAGTATCTGGCGACGCCGGAAGAAATTATCGAGGACGCCCGCGAGGGTCGCATGTTCATCCTGGTCGATGACGAAGACCGGGAGAACGAAGGCGATCTGGTGATCCCTGCCCAGATGGCCACGCCCGAAGCGATCAACTTCATGGCCAAGCACGGCCGGGGGCTGATCTGCCTGGCGATGACCCAGCAGCGCTGCGAGGCCCTGGGCCTGCCGCTGATGCCCCAGCAGAACTCCTCGCGCCACGGTACGGCCTTCACGGTCAGCATCGAGGCGCGGGAAGGAATCACCACCGGCATTTCGGCGGCCGACCGGGCCCGCACGGTGCAGGTGGCCATCGATCCCACCCGGGGACGCGGCGATCTGGCCACGCCCGGCCATGTGTTCCCGCTGATGGCGCAGGACGGCGGCGTGCTGGTGCGCGCCGGCCACACGGAGGCCTCGGTGGACGTGGCCCGGCTGGCCGGCCTGTCGCCGGCCGGGGTGATCTGCGAGATCATGAACGACGACGGCACCATGGCCCGCATGCCCGACCTGGTGCGCTTCGCCCAGGAACACGGCCTGAAGGTGGGCACCATCGCCGACCTGATCGCCTGGCGCCGCACCAAGGAACGGCTGGTCCGCCGCGAGATGGAGACCGATTTCCACTCGGTCCACGGCGGCGACTGGCGGATGAGCCTGTATGTCTCGACAGTGACCTATGGCGAGCACATCGCCCTGGTGAAGGGCGACCTGAGCGCCCCCGGCCCGGTGCCGGTGCGCATGCACGCCCTGAACGTGCTGGATGACGTGCTGGGCGATGCCGACAGCGGCCGCAGCGACCACCTGGCCAAGGCCATGAACCGCATCGCCAGGGAAGGCCGGGGCGTGGTGGTGCTGATCCGCGAACCGCGCCCCACTGCGCTGTCGGAGAAGGTGGAAGCCCGGGTGCAGGATGGCCCCGGCGCCCACGACCGGCTGGTGGATTACGGCGTCGGAGCACAAATTCTGTTGGATTTGGGCATTCGCGACATGATTCTCTTGTCCAACACGCCCAAGCATATTATCGCCTTGGATGGATACGGGTTGAAGGTGGTGGACCAGTGGTCGATCACCTGACCAGACGGTGGACTGTCCAGCAAAGGGAGCAGTGATCGACCATGGCCGGTGGCCCACGGATCCTGATCGTCGAGGCCCGGGTCTACGACGACATCACCGACAGCCTTGTGCGCGGGGCGGTCCAGACCCTGACCGCCGAAGGTGCGGGGTTCAAGCGCGTCTTAGTGCCCGGATTATTGGAAACCCTGCCGGTCATCCGTTATGCCATCCGCGCCATGGAGCTGCGGGCGACGGATAACCGTTTTGCCGGCTATGTGGTGCTGGGGTGTGCCATCAACGGGGACCTGGACGGGTCGGAAAACCTCTACCGGGTGTGCCTGCAGGGGATGAAGGACCTTGCCCTGCAGTACTCGCTGGCCATCGGAAATGGCCTGATCCACTGCACCACCCAGTCCCAGGCGATGGACTTCGCCGATCCCGACAGCGGCAATGCCGGCGGCCGGGCGGCGCAGGCGTGTCTGCGCATGATGCAGGTGAAACGCGAACTGGGCCTGTAAGGCCCGGGGCATTCGGGTCCGGCCGGCCCTTGCGGGTCCGGATCTTCTGGCAGGATCGCTCCTCCGGGTCATCGGATCGGGGGAGCGGTTCGTATTTTGGTATAGAGTTCTCGAAACGGAGTAAGGCGAGGCATGGCCTCCAAGACCCCCCTGACCGAGGCGGACCGCGAGAAGCGTGCCGCCCGGCAACGCCGCACCAGTTCTGCCCGCCTGTCTGCCGTGCAGGCCCTGTATCTGCTGGATATCAGCGAAGACGCCCGCGTCGAAGTGGTTGTCCGCGACTTCATGGAAGGCCATGTGGGCGGCCTCGCCCTGGTGGACGTGCCCGATCCCGAAGGCATCTTCGACCCGACCGAGGAGATGGAAGCCCTGGAGGCCCCGGACGGCGAACTGTTCGCCTTCCTGGTGCGGGGCGCCCATGCGGAGCGCGACCGGGTGGACGGGGTCATCCGGGCCTCGCTGTCCGCCGACTGGCCGTGGGACCGGCTGGAAGCGGTGCTGCGCGCTATCCTGCGCGCCGGCATCTACGAGATCCTGGAACGCAGCCGCACGCCGGCGAAGGTGGCGATCCGCGAGTACGGCGATATCGCCTGGGCGTTCTATACGGGCGCCGAACCGGGGCTGGTGACGGCGATTCTGGACCGCACGGCGCGCAGCGCCCGGCCCGAATCCTTTACCTGACCCCGCCCGTCCACCCGTCCACCTGTCACCACCGCGAAGCCACGCGAAGAGAGGGGAGAGCCCATGCCGCGCCAGGGGGAATTCGCCCTGATCCGGGGCCTGTTCGCGCCGCTGGCGGCGAACGCGCCGGAATCCCTCGACCTGTCCGACGACGCCGCCCTGCTGCCGACAGCCGGCCTGGGCGAGCTGGTGCTGAGTGTTGACGCCGTGGTCTCCGGGGTCCATTTCCTGGCCACGGACCCGCCGGAAACGGTGGCCCGCAAGGCCTTGCGGGTGAACCTGTCCGACCTGGCGGCCATGGGCGCGACGCCGGTGGGGGTGCTGCTGACCGCCATCCTGTCCGCCCAGGCCGACGATGCCTGGATGGACCGCTTCGCCGCCGGCCTGAAAGAGGACCTGGCGGCCTTTGGTCTGATGCTGCTGGGGGGTGATACCGTTTCGACCCCCGGTCCCACCAGCTTCTCGGTGACCATCCTCGGCCGGGTGGAGCCGGGGCGGGCCCTGAAGCGCGGGGCGGCGCAGGTGGGGGACCGGGTCTGGGTGTCCGGCACCCTGGGCGACGGCGCCCTGGGCCTGCTGGTGCGCCAGGGCGAATTGCTGGGCCTGGAACCCCAATGGAGCGAGCCGCTGGCCGGCCGCTATCAGGTGCCGCAGCCACGCGTGGCCCTGGGGCAGGCGCTGGGGGCGAGCGGGCTTGTGCATGCCTGTATGGACATCTCCGACGGCCTGTGCGGGGACGCGGCCCATATCTGCGCCGCCTCGCACGTGGGCATGGAGATCGAGGCGCAGGCCCTGCCGCTGTCGGATGCGGCGGCGACGGTGATCGCCGATGACCCGGACCGGTTCGCGCTGGTGCTGGGGGGCGGCGACGACTACGAGTTGCTGTTCACCGCCCCGGCCACCGAGGCCGCCGATAGCGCCATCCGCGCCGCGGCCGAGGCCGTCGGCGTGCCGGTCACCGCCGTGGGCCGGGTGGTCGCGCCCTGGGATGGCGAGGTCGCGGTGGTGCGGGTGCTGGACGGCGCGGGCGGCGAGATGGCCGTTGAACGACGGGGGTACAGCCACGCATGAAAGGCATGATCAAGAAAGTTATCCGCTTTGGCGTGATCATTCTGGCCGTGGTGCTGGTCGGCGGCGGCAGTGTGGGCGGCGCCATCTATTTCGGGTTCCTGCCGGATTTCATCGGTTTGAAGGCCATGCTGGACGGCAAGCCGGACGACACCCCCCGGGAAGCCACGGTGGTGGACCGCTTGGGACCGCCCCCCTATCTGCTGTCCATGAAGCCGTTCGAGATCCCCATCATCCGGGACGGCCGTCTGCAACGCCGCGTCAACCTGCGCTTCCGCCTCCAGGTCGATCCGGAACGGGCCCTGGAGATGAACACCGCCGGCCACAAGCTGCACGGCGAGATGTTCCGTGAACTGATGATCCTGGTGCCCCAGCAGCTGCAGAAAAACGACACCCTCGACCTGCCGGCGATCGCCGACAGGATGCTTGTGCTGGCCCATCGAACCATCGACCCGACCCTGGTCAAGGATGTCCTCGTCCAGGGCTATTTCGAACGCTGAGGCAAGGGGTATCCCCCGACGCTATGTCCGGGGATCAAGGCGCACCAGCCGGCTGTCGGCCACGGCGGCCTGACGATGGGGCAGGGCCTGGCGATAGGCGGGGTCGTCCATCAGGCGCAGGAAGGCGTCGACATCGGGATATTCGGCGATGAAGCACAGATCCCAGCGTTCGTCAGCCGGCCCGACCATCATCATCTCGAAATCCCCGCGCCAGACCACCCGGCCGCCGACCTTGCCCAGCAACGGGCCGGTCAGGCGCATGTAATCCCGATAGGCCTCGGCGCCGCTGACCGTGCGGCCGTCGGAATAGCGGGCGGTTTCCTTCAGGCGGATCAGATTGAGCATGTGAACGGGGCCGTCGCGACGGGCGTCCTTGAAGGCCTGAAGGCTGTCCTTGCTGAAACCGGTGTGCATTTCGCTCCTCGAAATTAGAGTTTCTTTTGCGGCGTTCTTTTTCAACTGTTGAGAAGGAAGGTGCCTCTTTGGCGCGCCGGATACAAGGGAGCGGTGGCAATTTTCCCCTACAGCCCATACCCTTACATCCCAGGGCATAGAGGTGGGGTCGGGACATGGCCGAGTTGCGGATTGAAGACGGGGGATCTGGTTCTGCGGGACGCCGACGGGCGGCGCCTGGATCAACGGCCACTGACAGAGGCCGATGTGGCGGCCTTCACCGGCTGGGCGGAAGAGTACGATACCCAGCTGCACCAGGTGCAATTTGGCCATTCTCGCGCCGCTGTCTTCGAAGATATTGGCCGGGCGGTTTACGGCTGGCTGGCGGACAAGGGGCTGGCCGATGCCGTGCTGGACGACGCGGGCGAAGGTCCCCGCGTTCTGACCCTGACGGCCACTCCGGCTCAAGACGGGGATTTGGCCCGGGCGTTCCTGGATGTGCCTTGGGAAGTGCTGACGACGCCGGACCACGGCCCCCTGGCCTATAACCCGACCCGCCCGCTGGAGGTCGCCCGCCGCCTGCGCCCGGCCGGTTTACCCGGGCCTGCCCCGGATCATGGCGACCTGCGCCTGCTGTTCATGGCCGCTGCCCCCAGGGGTCCGAAAGCGCTGGATTTCGAGGCTGAAGAGACCTCCATCGCCGAGGCAACGGACCATGCCGTTCACTTGCTTGTCGAGGAAACCGGGGCGCTGGACCAGTTGGGCGCGCGGCTCATCCAGGATCATCCGGTGGAGGTGGTCCACCTTTCCTGCCACGGCGACATCACGGAAGACGGTATCGCCTTTCTGTGCCTGGAAGATTCGTTCGGCCGACTGGCGCCGGCGACGGCGAAGGGAATCGCCAAGGTGTTGGGAAAGGACTGGCCGCCGCTGCTGTTCCTCTCTGCCTGCCGAACGGCGGAACAGGGGCATGCCGGGGCACCCCTGGCGATTGACCTGATCGAAGCGGACGCACCGGTCGTCCTGGGCTGGGACGGAAGCGTGCAGGACCGGGACGCATCGATATTTGCCCGCGTCTTTTACGAACATCTGGCCCAAGGCATACCGTCGGCACGGGCAGCAGCCCATGCGCGGTCAGAGCTGCTGCGGCTGCTGAAAGACAAGGATGGAGAGGAGGGCGGCCAGCACTGGCACCTCGCTCGGGTCTGGCTGGGTCCCTCCGGCGGCGAACCCCTGTGCCGGCCCGGCGCGCCTTTGCGGCCAACTCTGAAGCCGGCGGCCTATGGCAAGGCTTTCATGGGGAACGTGGAGGTGGCGCCCTATGGTGTCTTCGTCGGCCGCCGCCGCCCGGTGCAAAGGGTGCTGCGCTTCCTGAAGAAGCCTGCCGCAGAAGCGGGTTTACTGGTGCTGGGAACCGGGCGGCTGGGCAAGTCCAGTCTGGTGGCCCGGGTGCTCCACAGCTTCGGAGCCCATGAACCGGTGGTGGTCCACGGGAATTACGAAGCAGAGAGCATTTTAGAGCAGGTTTTGAAGGCGGTATCGCCGGATAGTGTGGAGCGTCTGAAAGACCACTGGCTGCCGGAACTGGTGGACCATCCGGAGCGGCTGAAGGACGCTCTGATCCACCTGCTGACCGGAGCGCCCCCAGAGAAGCCGGTGATCCTGGTGATTGATGACCTGGAAAGCGCCCTGGCGCCTCTGGTCACCGGCGAAGGCGGCGTGCCGGCAAAGACTGATGCCTTGCGCGAGACTCTGACTGCCGTTATCGCTGCTTTTGATGATCCGCGGGTTCGCACCACCCCGGCCCGCCTGCTGTTCACCAGCCGCTACCGCCCCGCCTTGCCCGGCCCAGACGGAGATTGGGCCGAGAAACTGCGGATCGAACCGCTGGAACACATGACGGAGCGGGAGCAGCAGAAGCTGACCCGCGCCGAGCAGCGCAAGGTGGGGCAGGGGGACACCGTGCCGCCGAAGGATCTGGCGACGCTTCTGACCCGCGCGGTCCGGGCATCCGGCGGCAACCCCGGCCTTCAGGCCCGCCTCAGCCGCCCGGTCTGGACCGAGCCGGCGGTTGCCGACCGCGCCATAGAGGCCGTGGAAACCTACCTGGAGACGGGGACGGTCCCGGACACCGAGGACATCGGCACCTTCTTCAACACCCTGGCCCTAAAGACCTACCGTGCCGTCCTGTCCGACGACCAGGGGAGCCAGATGCAGGCCTGCGCCACTTTTCAGCATGGTGTCCCGCTGGCGGTAATGCATCTGGCTGGCGCGTCTGTGGGCGTTGCCGGTCCGGAGGCGGCCCTGGATCGCCTGCGGGCGCTCGGTCTGCTGACGGGACCGGAAGACGAGGTGATCCTCGACCGCCTCGCCCGCCCCCTGTTCCCGCTATTTGAGGCGGAGGAAAAGCGAACATCCATCGCTCGCGCATGCGTTGCCGCCGTGGCGAAGGCGTGGAGCGATGAGGACGGTGATGTTTTCGCGGATCGCCGGAGCTGGGAGCTGGCGGATATGGCGTGCCGGGCCGGGGAGGGGGCTGAGGAGATATTCCTGAGGGCGGCGGAAGGCGCGGTTTTCTTTGGCCACAGAACCCAGATGGGCGAGGACGTCGGAACCGGCGTGGCGTTGCTGAAAGAGGCTTTGCGGCCAGGGGAAGGGCGGGATCAGGCCCTGTCACCAAGCCCGAATGCCTTGTTATGGGCTTTGACATACGCGCAACGCATCGGGGACTCGCAGGCCGTAGACCTGTTCAATGATTCTTCGAAAACGCTGCCCTCCCTGGATGATCGAACCGCAGCCCTCTTTGCCGGAGTGCGTGCGGACGTTCTTTATGCGCGGGGCGATCTGGACGAGGCCCTGCGCATCCGCCGGGAGGTAGAACTTCCGGTCTACGTGCGTCTTGGCGATGTCCGCTCAGCGGCGGTGATCCAGGGGCAGATCGCGGACGTTCTTTATGCGCGGGGCGATCTGGACGAGGCCCTGCGCATCCGCCGAGAGGTTATCCTTCCGGTCTTCGAACGTCTTGGTGAAGTCGAGCAAGCAACAGTGGTCCAGGGGCAGATCGCGGACGTTTTTGCGGCGCGGGGGGATCTTGACGAGGCTCTGCGCATCCGCCGGGAGGTTCAGTTACCGGTCTTCGAGCGTCTGGGCGATGTCCGCTCAGCGGCGGTGACCCAGGGGAAGATCGCGGACGTTCTTGAGGCGCGGGGCGACCTTGACGAGGCCCTGCGCATCCGGCGGGAGGTTCAGTTACCGGTCTCCGAGCGTTTGGGCGATGTGCGCTCAGCGGCAGTGACCCACGGGAAGATCGCGGACGTTCTGTCGGTGCGGGGCGATTTGGACGAGGCCCTGCGCACCTATCGGGAGGTTATCCTACCGGTCTTCGAGCGTCTGGGCGATGTGCACCTAGAGGTGGTGACTCAGGGCAAGATCGCGGACGTTTTGGCGGCGCGGGGGGATCTTGACGAGGCCCTGCGCACCTATCGGGAGGTTATCCTACCGGTCTTCGAGCGTCTGGGCGATGTCCGTTCAACGGCGGTGACCCAGGGCAAGATCGCGGGCGTTTTTGCGGCACGGGGCGATCTGGACGAGGCCCTGCGTATCCGCCGGGAAGTTGAACTCCCTGTCTTCGAGCGTCTGGGCGATGTGCGCTCAGCGGCGGTGACCCAGGGGAAGATCGCGGACGTTCTTTTGGCACGGGGTGATCTTGACGAGGCTCTGCGCATCCGCCGGGAAGTCGAACTCCCTGTCTTCGAGCGTCTGGGCGATGTCCGCGAAGCGGCGGTGACCCAGGGGAAGATCGCCGATGGTCTTGAGGCGCTGGGTGATTTTGACGAGGCTCTGCGCATCCGCCGGGAGGATGAGTTCCCGGTTTACCAGCGCCTGCGCGATGTTCACTCTGCGGCCCTGACCCAGGGGAAGATAGCGCTCGCTTTTCTCCGAAAGGGGATCAAGACGCAAGAGGATTTCGATACATTCTCCTCCAACCTCCTGGCTTCCTACTACGCGCTTCGAAGGCTTACGGATGCCCATGGCATTTCCTTCTTTGGCCCCATCGTCGCCGATTTCCTGGCTCAGTTTGGTCAACTTCAAGATGCCCTTACCATCTGGGACGAGGTCATCGCGGTCAACACCGTCATGCGCGACGAGCCCGCCCGCGCCAAGGCCCAAGCCCAACGCGACGCCCTCGCGGCCCGGATCGCAGCCGCCGAGGCGGACTGAGCCCTTCGCATCGCCCGAATCCCCACCCCAAGCCAAACTCCCGCACACCCCGGCTCTCTTCCTGGGTGCAATGGTTCGCTATACGCGCTACACTGGGGCTGCGTCCGCCCGTTGTGGCGGAGGAAAGCGGGGCATGCCGGTGCTTGGAACCACCGACATGCCCCTGACCGAACACCCTTTCCAGCTGAAAGGAACAGAAGGATGTCGGCTATCCGTGACTATACCCCACCGGACTTGATTCCTACACCTTCGCGTGCGACACGCGGAGAGGAGGCACAGGCCGGGGGCTGAGGGCGGCGCCGGGCGGGCCGGGGGCGGTCTCTGTCTCCCAAGCCGGCGGGCGTCTCCGGTCCGGTCGTTATATGCGCTGTCGTCAGCTCCCCGGCCGGTCTTCCGGTCATGGGAAAAGCGTTTGTCATGCTGGCTGCCCTGGCTCTCGGGGTGGTCGTGGGATCTCTGTGGCTGTTTCCGGCCCCGGAGGATCCCCTCCTTGCCGTGGTGCTGGAGGTGCCTGCTCCGGACACGCTGACGGTTCACTTGCCCCTGTACGGGATGGAGGGAAAAAGGGTGACCGTCCGCCTGCGCGGCGTTGCGGCCCCGACGGAGCAGGAGCGGCTGCGGGTGGTGACCGCGCTGCTGTCGAAGGCGCTGGTCGGCCGGCCGGTGCTTCTGGAGGCCATCCGCTGGACCCGCGCCGGCGAGGCCATGGAGGCGCAGGTGTTCCGCCATGGCGCCGACGACGTCGCCGCCACCCTGCTGCGCGGCGGCTGGGCGGATGCGGCCTCAGGTCCCCGGTGAGGCCGCCGCCCACAGCCGCGCCAGCTTGTCCGGATTGCGCACCACATAGATCGCCCGGACCCGGCCGTCGGCGACCTCCACGGCCGTGGCCTGGCGGGTGCCGGCGGGGTCCTCGGTCAGCAGGGCGGGCAGGCCGTTCAGGGTCACCTTGCGTCGCCACACCGGCGGCACGGCCATCCGCTTGCGCACCAGCCCGGCGAAGAAGCGGGCGATCCGGTCGCTGCCGCGCACCACCCGCAGGGCCGCCGTCACCCGGCCGCCGCCGTCCGTGTGCAGCCGCGCGTCTTCCGCCAGCAGCCGGCCCAGCGCCGCCGCGTCGCCCTCGCGGATCGCCGTGAAGAAAGCCTCGGCCACCGCATCGGCGGCGTCGGGGGGAACGGCGTAGCGCGGGCGCTCGGCCCGCAAATGGGTGCGGGCGCGGCTGGCGAGCTGGCGACAGGCCGCTTCCTCCCGCTCCAGGGTCGCGGCGATGGTCGGGAAATCCATCTCGAAGACGTCATGCAGCAGGAACGCCGCCCGCTCCAGCGGCGACAGACGCTCCAGCGCCAGCATCAGCGCGAAAGTGATGTCGCCGGCCAGGGGCGCGTCTTCACCCACGCCCACCTCCGTCAGCACCGGTTCGGGCAGCCAGGGTCCCACATAGACCTCGCGCCGGCGCCGCAGCTGCTTCAGGCGGTCAAGGCCAAGGCGGGTGACCACGGCCGAGAGATAGGCGCGGGGCTGGGCGATGGTCGCCGCCTCCACCCGCCGCCAGCGCAGCCAGGCGTCCTGCACCACGTCTTCCGCATCCGCCATCGACCCCAGCAGGCGATAGGCCAGACCGGTCAGCCGCCGCCGTTCGGATTCGAACAGCGCCAGCCCGTCCGCCCCGGCGGATTGCGCCGGGACGGGGAGAGGGGCGGGAGCGGTCAAGGGACCGCCCAGGGGGCCGTCCTCAGGCCGCATCGGCCGGGCTCCAGGCCTCGGGATGGGCGCTGTGGAAGCCCACGGCGATGCGGTTCCAGACGTTGATGGCGCCGATCAGCAGGGTCAGGTTGGTCATTTCCTCCTCGGTGAACTGGGCGGACAGGGCATCGTACAGATGGTCCGCCGGCGGACCGTCCGCCAGTCTGGTCAGGGCTTCGGTCCAGGCCAGGGCCGCCTGCTCCCGGGGGGTGAAATAGGACGACTCGCGCCAGGCCACCAGCAGGTGCAGCCGCTCTTCCCGCTCGCCGGCCGCCCGGGCGTCGCGGGTATGCATGTGCAGGCAAAAGGCGCAGCCGTTGATCTGCGAGGCCCTGGTCTTCACCAGCTCGATCAGGCTGTATTCCAGGCCGGAGGTGCGCACCGCCTGTTCCAGGGCCAGCATGCCCTTCATGGTGGTCGGTGCGGCTTTGAAGTAATCAAATCGGGGAGTCATAAGGCGTGTCTCCTGGTCGGAAATGGGTCAACACAGGACAAGACGACCGGGGCGGCCAGGCTGTGACACGGTTCGACATATTTTTTCAAAAAAAGCCATGAGACCGATCGGGACCCGGCGGGCCGACCCCGGGAAATCCCCCAATTCACGGCCGCTCCGCGCATGACAGATGCGTAAAAGACGCGTGTGGCAGCGCAACATCCCCGCGTCTTGGTTGCCCTTTGCCCACTGTTCTGGCAGGCTTCTGGGGCCGCCAAGAGAGTCCCTGTGAACTTTGGGGCCTTTAGCGCGGATCTCTGACGCCGGACGCTGTTCAGCGGGGGCAATCGCCGAGCCGGCTTCAACGACAAGGGAGGGACCGTAGACCACTATGGCTGGAATCTACTTGTTCGTCATCGCTTCGGGGCTCGCGGCCCTGGCGTACGGCGCGATCACCATCCGCGAGATCATGGCGGCATCCGCCGGCACCGATCGCATGCAGGAAATCTCCGGCGCCGTTCAGGAAGGCGCCCGGGCCTATCTGGGCCGGCAGTACCGCACGATTGCCATCGTCGGTGCCGTTGTTGCCGTGATCCTGCTGATTTCTTTGGGCTTTTCCGTTGCAATCGGCTTTCTGATCGGGGCGGCCTGCTCCGGCGCCGCGGGCTATGTGGGCATGCACGTTTCCGTGCGCGCCAACGTCCGAGTCGCCGACGGCGCCCGCTCCGGCCTGGCCCGTGGCCTGGACATCGCCTTCAAGTCCGGCGCCGTCACCGGCATGCTGGTGGCCGGCCTCGCGCTGCTGGCCGTGGGCGTCTATTACGTCATCCTGCTGGGCTTCGGCGCCGAGGGCCGGGGGCTGGTCGATCCCCTGGTGGCGCTGGGCTTCGGGGCCTCGCTGATTTCCATCTTCGCCCGTCTGGGCGGCGGCATCTTCACCAAGGGCGCGGACGTGGGCGCCGATCTGGTCGGCAAGGTGGAAGCCGGCATCCCCGAAGACGACCCCCGCAACCCCGCCGTCATCGCCGATAACGTGGGCGATAACGTCGGCGACTGCGCGGGCATGGCCGCCGACCTGTTCGAAACCTATGCCGTGACCGTGGTCGCCACCATGGTGCTGTCGTCGATCTTCTTCGGCGGCGCGGGCATGGCGACCGAGATGATGGCCTATCCCCTGGCCATCGGGGCGGTGTGCATCCTGACCTCGATCGCCGGCACCTACTTCGTCAAGCTGGGGTCCAAGCAGAACATCATGGGCGCCCTGTACAAGGGCTTCTGGGCCGCCGCCGGCCTGTCGCTGATCGGGATTGCCATCGTCACCGCCTGGCTGCCCGGCTTCGGCGAGATCCCGGCGGCCAACGGCCAGCACTACAGCGGCGCGTCGCTGTACCTGTGCGCCGTGTCCGGCCTGATCCTGACCGGGCTGATCATCTGGGTCACCGAATACTACACCGGCACCGACTATCGCCCGGTGAAGTCCGTGGCCCGCGCCTCGACCACCGGCCATGCCACCAACGTCATCCAGGGGCTGGCCGTGTCCATGGAAGCCACCGCCCTGCCGGCGCTGCTGATCTGCGCCACCATCGTGGTGACCTACCTGCTGGCCGGCCTGCTGGGCATCGCCATCGCCGTGACCGCCATGCTGGCGCTTGCGGGCATGGTCGTGGCCCTGGATGCCTATGGTCCGGTGACCGATAACGCCGGCGGCATCGCCGAAATGGCCGACCTGGAAGAAAGCGTGCGCAACACCACCGATGCCCTGGACGCCGTGGGCAACACCACCAAGGCCGTCACCAAGGGCTATGCCATCGGCTCGGCCGGCCTGGGCGCGCTGGTGCTGTTCGCCGCCTATACCGAGGACATCGCCTTTTTCCACGCCAACCCCGCCGACTACCCGGCCTTCGCCGACGTGGCGGTGAACTTCTCGCTGTCCAACCCCTTCGTGGTGGTGGGGCTGTTCCTGGGCGGCCTGTTGCCGTTCATGTTCGGCGCCATGGGCATGACCGCCGTCGGTCGCGCCGCCGGCAGCGTGGTGGAAGAGGTGCGCCGCCAGTTCCGGGAAATCCCGGGCATCATGGAAGGCACCGGCAAGCCCGAATACGGCCGCTGCGTGGACATGCTGACCAAGGCGGCGATCAAGGAGATGATCATCCCCTCGCTGCTGCCGGTGCTGGCGCCGCTGGTGCTCTATGCGGTGATCGGCCTGATCGCCGGCAAGTCCGCCGGCCTGTCGGCCGTGGGGGCCATGCTGCTGGGGGTCATCGTCACCGGGCTGTTCGTCGCCATTTCCATGACCGCCGGCGGCGGGGCCTGGGATAACGCCAAGAAGTACATCGAAGACGGCAACCACGGCGGCAAGGGGTCCGACGCCCACAAGGCGGCGGTCACCGGCGACACCGTGGGCGATCCGTACAAGGATACGGCCGGCCCG
Source organism: Rhodospirillaceae bacterium Z3-40 (assembly GCA_046233135.1). Taxonomy (GTDB): domain Bacteria; phylum Pseudomonadota; class Alphaproteobacteria; order Rhodospirillales; family Rhodospirillaceae; genus JBJXHN01. Next base: position 492,734 of record JBJXHN010000001.1, read on the forward strand.
GCCGTGAACCCCATGATCAAGATCACCAACATCGTCGCCCTGCTGCTGCTGGCCTTCATGGCGCATTAAGAAGGCGTTGGGCGCCTCAACCGAACTAAAACCAGAAAAAGATCGCGTCCGGAATCCACCGGACGCGCAGGCACCAAAAGGGCAGGGGGATCCGCCCCCGCCCTCCCGCTGGACAGGCAAAGGCGCCCCGGAACGGCAACCGGGGCGCCTTTCGCCTGCTCAAAGCCTGTCAGGTGCGGCTGTTGACGGCTAATTCTGGCCCGGGCTGCCGTCGTCGTTGTCCCCGGTGGAGAAGCGGCCGATGTTGCCGAACAGCTCCTGAACGATCGACAGTTCGTTGCCCCGGGTCGGCGTTTCCCGGCCACTGACGGCGATATCGTTGCCGTCGGCCTTGGTCAGGGTCCGCATGTCCTCGATCATGCCGCGATCGTCGAAGCGGATGGCGACCACCTCGCGTTCCATCTCCTCGCGCGGGAAGAAGGCGTACTGCTGGGTGAGGGCGCTGATGTAGTACCAGGTCTCGCCACCGAACATCGAGGTCGCCGAGGGCGACCCCAGCAGCGCCTGGACATCCGACCGCGAGCTGCGCCCGGGCTGAAGCTGGGACAGGTCCGACGGCTTGGGCTGGTTGCCGCGGGCGTACATGTCGCCCTCGCAGGCTCCCAGGGCCAGCGCCGCCCCCACCAGGGCCACCGCCGTCCATCCCCGCATCCCGCTGCGCTGCCGTGCTCGCCGATCCGTCATTCCGCTTCCTCACACACTGTCGGGCTGGGTGTTCCCCGGTTCCACGTTTCCCCCGGACAGGTCCGGGCGAAGGTCTTGACGGAAACCGGCGGCAACCCACCTGCCCCATGGTCGGCCGCATCCTAGCCCAGGCCGGCCCAAGGACGAAAGGGATCCTGCATATGCGCCGTCTTTCCGTCTCCGTTGCCGCCCTCTTCGGCCTGCTGGCCCTTGGGCCTGTCGCTCTCGCCCAGACACCGGCCGATGCCCCCGAAGTGGGCTCGGGCTGGCAGGCGCAGCCGGCCGCCACGGCACAGGCTGCCATGGTCAGCGCCGCCAATCCCCTGGCGGTGGAGGCCGGCCTGACGATCCTGCGCGATGGCGGGTCGGCGGTGGATGCGCTGATCGCCATCCAGATGGTGCTGGGCCTTGTCGAGCCCCAAAGCTCGGGCATCGGCGGCGGCGCGTTCCTGATCCTACAAGATGGCGCGGGCACCGATCCGGTCACCTATGACGGGCGCGAAACCGCGCCGGCCGCGGCCGGGCCGGACCTGTTCCTGGACGACTCCGGAGACCCCATGGGCTTCTGGCAGGCGGTCGAAGGCGGCCGGTCCGTCGGCGTGCCGGGGCTGCTGCGCATGCTGGCCCTGGCCCATCAGGATCACGGAACGCTGCCCTGGAAAGCCCTCTTCCAGCCGGCCATCGACCTTGCCGCCGAAGGGTTCGCGGTCTCGCCCCGCATGGTGACCTCGCTGGAGGCCCATGCGGACCGGCTGAAGCGCAACCCGGTCACGGCGGCGCTGTACTTTCCCGGCGACGCGCCCCTGGCGGCGGGGAGCCGGCTGATCAACGCGGACTATGCCCGCAGCCTGAACGCCATCGCCGAAGGCGGGCCGGAGGCCTTCTATACCGGCGAGATGGCCCGCGCGATCGTCACCGCCGTGCAGAGCCACCCCACCAACCCTGGCCGCATGTCCATGGCCGACCTGGCGGGCTACGAGGCCAAGCGCCGCCCGGCGGTCTGTGCGCCCTATCGCGGCTATCAGGTCTGCGGCATGGGGCCGCCCAGCTCCGGCGCCACGACCATCGGGCAGATCCTCGGCCTGCTGTCCCACGTGGATATGGCCGCCCTGGGACCCCAGCGGCCGGCGGCCTGGCATCTGTTCGCCGAGGCCGGCAAGCTGGCCTTCGCCGACCGGGGCCGCTATCTCGCCGATGCGGATTTCGTGGACGTGCCGGTGGCCGGCCTGCTCGACCCCGGCTACATGACCCTGCGCGCCCAGGCCCTGGATCCCGCCAAAGCCCAGGACACGCCCGTGGCCGCCGGCAACCCGCCGCGCCGGGACGGCACCCGCTGGGGCGACGATGCGTCGCGGGAGAAGCCCGGGACCTCGCACATCGTCGTGGCCGATGCCAATGGTCTGGTGGTGTCTATGACCACCAGCATCGAAACCGCCTTCGGATCGGGCCAGATGGCGGGGGGCTTCCTGCTCAACAACCAGCTCACCGACTTCTCGTTCCTGCCGGAAATGGACGGCCTGCCGGTCGCCAACGCCGTCGCGCCGGGCAAGCGGCCGCGCAGCTCCATGGCGCCGACGCTGGTGCTGGACGGGCAGGGGAACCCGGTGCTGGCCATCGGCTCGCCGGGAGGCAGCCGGATCATTCCCTATGTGGCCAAGGTGGTGATCGGCGTGCTCGACTGGGGGCTGGATGTGCAGCAGGCCATCGAGCTGCCCAATATCGCCAATCGCAACGGCGCAACCACCGAGCTGGAAGCCGGCCGCCCGGGCATGGAGGCCCTGGCCGACGCCCTGACGGCAATGGGCCATCAGGTGAAACAGGTAGATCAGACCAGCGGCCTTCAGGGCATCCAGTGGACCGGTGGCCACCTGCTGGGTGGCGCCGACCCCCGACGGGAAGGGGTGGCGCGGGAACCTTAGACGAAACTCCATATCATCTAACCATTGGGTAAACAGAAAGTCCGGTTGAAAAGCGTGGGTTTTATTTGCCTTCATAGGAGGTGTTGCTAACCTGGGGCGTGTGGGATCAGAAGGTCCCGCAAGCACACCGGAAACCAGGAGGGCAAATCCGTGGCCAATGCGACCGAAGGCGTGCCGAGCCAGGCCAAACACGCGCTTTACACCCAGTCGAGAGAGAGCCGGGGGGCCGCCCGCAGCGGAGCGGACGGGCGCGCGGCGACGACCGCGTCCGGGAAGGACGGCGGCGCCAGGCGCCGCGAGGAGGCGACCTTGATCACCCTGTCCGAGGAAGCGCAACAATACCTTTCCGCTAAAATGGAGGCTGCCGGGCTGGTGGCTGCCGGGCTGGAGGCTCCGGGGGAGTCAGCCTTGGAAGACCTGTCATCATCCATGGAAGAATATAGCGAAAAAAGCTACCGTCTGATCAAGCTCAACATGGAAATCAAGCTTAGCCGCCACGCACGCGAAAATATCGATGAGACCCGGGCATACTACGAAAAGGCGCTTAACGCCGAGGTTACCCCGGCCGTGGAACTGACCGGCGCGGCCAAGGAAGAGGCCCTGAAGATTGCCCGTGCTCACGGGAGATCCAAAATTTCTGGCTATAGCGTGGTCTTCGCGGATGAGGCAACCAACAAGACCTATATCCTGAAGGACGATGGGTCGGTCTGGGCCAACGAAACGGGTGTGCCGAAAACGCAGGAAGAGCGCCGGATCATGTTGGGGCATCTGAAAGAAATGATCGACAGGGCGGAAGCGCCTCTGGATGACATGATTGCGGAGCGGGATGCCCTGCAGGCAGAGGTGGACGTATTGCAAGCTGAGAAGGATGCCCTGCGAGCGGATATGCAGGCGAAACGGGGGGACGCAGAGGCAACGATGGAGGCCCGAAAGGCGGACGCTAAGGAACGATTGGCGGACCTGGAGGCCCGCTATGGGAGCTTCGGGGATATGATGTCCAAGTCTGGACAGACTTCGGCTGCCGACCAGCCGGCTAATGGGTCCGCCGAGGGCGAGAATACCGGCGGCGGGGCCACCCCAACCGGTGACAAAGAGGCTTTGGCCTCCTAGTGCATCGACCCAAACGAAGGTGTCAGCCGAAGTTTGGAAAGTTGATGCATAAACAAAGTCCTAGTGCACCGACCGCTGAATCATCTGAATATGTCTGTGCACTAGGACCTGCGGCCCGTGGCAGGGCAGGTTCTGCGCTCCCCCTGCAGGCGAAAGCCGGATCGCCGCCTTTTTTCGGATGTTGTGGCCCGTCGTAAAAGCCTCGACGTCCGGAAAGGCCGCTGATGAGGTCCGATGGCCGCCGGCTGGGGGACGCGGGAGCCTTAGACAACCAGCCATATCATCTAACCCCTGGGTAAATAGAAAGACCGGTTGAAAAGGAAGGTCATCTGTTGCCTTTTAGGGAAATGACGCTAACCTAGGGTGTGTGGGATCAGAAGTTCCCTCAATTACACAGGAAACCAGGAGGGCAAATCCGTGACCAATGCTACCGATGGCGTGCTCAGCCAAGCCAAGCAAGCACTTTACAATCAGGCCGCGCGGTTGAGAGACAGCCGGGCCGCCGGGAGCGGGGCGGACGGGCGCGAGGAGGCGACCGCCTCTGGAAAGGACGGTGGAGTCAGGCGCCTTGAAGGAGCAACCTTGGTCACCCTGTCCCAGGAAGCGAAGGAATACCTCGCCGCCAAATTTGAGTCTGTCGGGTTTTGGGATACGGGAAAGGGTGAAAAAGACTGGTCAAAGTACCAGAACTTGATGGCGGAAGAGAAGGCGAACACACTCAAGCGTCTGCATGAACTCAACCGGGAAATCGACTCCCGCCGTCAGGCGCAGGACAATCTTGAGAAAAATCAGGAAGAATACGAAAAACTGCTGAACACAGAGGCCACCCCGGCCGTGGAACTGACTGGCGCGGCCAAGGAAGAGGCCCTGAAGATTGCCCGTGCCCACGGGAAATCCAAGATGTCCGGCTATAACGTCATCTTCGCGGATGAGGCCACCAACAAGACCTATATCCTGAAAGACGATGGGTCGGTCTGGGCCAATGAAACGGGGGTACCGAGAACCGAGGAACAACGCCGATCCATGTTGAGCCGTTTGAAAGATGCCATTGAAATGGGGAAAGCCCCACTGGACGGCCTGATCGCGGAACGAGATGCTTTGCAGGCAGAGTGGGATGCCATGGAGGCAACGACGGAGGCCCAAAATTCGGGGGACCGGGAGGCCCGCAAGGCGGACGCTTTGAAGCGAATGGCAGCCCTGGAGGCCCGCTATGGGAGCTTCGGGGATATGATGTCCAAGTCTGGACAGACTTCGGTCGCAGACCAGCCGGCGAGCGGAGCCGCTGAGGACGAGAGCACTGGCGGCGGGAGCAACTCGACAGAAGACAATGAGGCTTCGGCCTCATAGGATCCCCGTGCAGCCTGTGGCCGGCTTGGTTCGGCGCCCCCGCGACGGGCGTATGCCGAACCGCAGCCTCTTCCCGGACGTCGTAGCCGATTGGTAAGGTCTCGACGTCCGGATAGGTCCCTGAGGACCCTGAGGACCGGGGGGCTTGCGGAAAAGCATCCCTTACCGGAATGGCTGCCGAGAATCCCTGGAATACCGGAAAAATGAAATGCAACAGTCCCGGAAGGCACCGGGGCCGTTTTTCGGAACTGGCCGTTTTTACCACGTGCCAGAGCCCATTTTTCTGCTGCGTATTCCATTTTTGCTTATCAAATGATAGTTTTATTTAAGGGCATTGCAGTTTTTTTTTTGTAATGACTGTGAATTTATTTGATTGACCGCTTTACTTTCCGTGTGTCATATGGCACTTATTAATTGTGGTTATCCCGTCTTGGCTGGAATAGAGATCAATAACAGCTAAAGAGGGTATGCCTGTTTGAAACCTCTTAGCAATGGAGTGTGTTGTGGCAATAATAAATGGCACTAGCGGTGATGACTTCCTCAATGGAACCGCAGCAGCTGACACGATCACTGGCGGCTATGGCAATGACAGCCTCTTCGGTCAAGAAGGAAACGATCTCCTTTTGGGTGAAGACGGCGACGACTCTCTCTTTGGTGGTATTGGTGCAGATACTCTGGTAGGCGGATGGGGTGCTGACGATCTTTACGGTTACGATGGAAATGACGAGCTTCAAGGGGGATGGGGAAACGACTCTCTCTTCGGCGATGACGGCAACGATGTCTTGTTTGGAGAAGGAGACAATGACTGGTTGCATGGTGGGGCCGGAAACGACTACCTGGACGGCGGAATTGGAAACGATGACCTGGACGGCGGCCTGGGGATCGATACCCTGTTTGGTGGGGCCGGGAACGACGACTTGAGTGGTAACCAGGGAAGCGACCAGTTGTACGGCGAAGCCGGGAATGACACCCTCTACGGCAATGAAGACAATGACTATCTGTCTGGCGGCGACGGAGATGACACGTTGGACGGCGGCGTCGGGGTTGACACCCTGATTGGCGGAACCGGCGCGGATACCCTCAGCGGCGGGGATGGCGCGGATGGTCTATCCGGTGGTGACGGGGCCGATGAACTGACCGGGGGTGCCGGAAACGATTTGCTCTATGGCGATGCCGGGGACGATGTCATCAGCGGCGGTGATGATGACGACACCATCTACGCCGGTGCCGGCACCGACACCATTTATGGCGATGCCGGGAACGACACCATCTATCTGAACGGCGGGGACAACATCGCCTACGGTGGTGCGGGGGATGATACTATCTACGATATGACGTCCGGGATCAGCCTGATGGATGGCGGGCTCGGGGATGACTGGTTCTTCCATGACAATGATGGTCTGACCCAGGTCACCGATACCGGCGGCAGTGACGTGCTGATCTTCGAAAATGCCGACATCAACACCTTGCAGTTCTACCAGAATGGAACCGACCTGGTGATTGTCGATGCGCTCGATACCAACTTCGAAAACTACGTCAGTCTCGCCGGCTGGTTCGAGCCGGATACCGACCATGTGGAATTCGTGGTCGATAACACGATGACCGGCTACGACCTCTACGCCCTGTTCGGTTAACGACCGGGACAGGTCATTCTGCCAGTATGTGAGGACGGGACGGTCCGGGGGATCCCGGGCCGTCCGTTCTTGTTGCGCCCCGCAAGAAAGCGGGACAGCCGCCGGCGAGGGGACCAAGCCCCCCCCCACAAGAAAGAAAGACGGCATTGCCAAGGTCCGCCGGGGAGGCCATGGTGGGGGCTCTCGTGTTTCCAACTGATCTGCCGGTGCCGTCGCAATGCCGTTTGGTTTGTTCTCGCGGACCAGGGCCGCCGAAAAGAAGGCTGCCCTCTCCCTGTATAATGCCATCGTCGCCCAGGCCCGGGTGCCGGTGTTCTACGAGCGCCTGGGCGTGCCCGATACCGTCGACGGGCGCTTCGACATGGTGGTGATCCATGCCGCCCTGGTGCTGCGCCGCCTGTCGGCCGTGCCGGGCCAGGACAGCGATCGTCACAGCCCCGCCGCCCGCCTGGCCCAGGCGGTCTTCGACATCATGTTCGAAGACATGGACCGCAATCTGCGGGAAATGGGCGTGGGGGACCTGAGCGTCGGCAAGCACGTCAAGAAAATGGCCAAGGCCTACTACGGCCGCGCCGGGGCCTACGAGGCCGGATTGCGTGACGGCACCCTGGACGAGGCGCTGCGGCAGAATATTTATCGCGACGGGGCGCCCGACCCCATGGCCGTCGCCGGCCTCGCGGCCTATATCCGTCGGGAGGCCGAAGCCCTGGTGGCCTGGCCCGATGCCGATCTGCTGGCCGGCAAGCTTGCCTTCGGCCCCGTACAGTCGGACGCGGCGCCCGCAAACGCCGCCCCGACGGCAGAAGGAGAAGGGGCATGAGCCGCAAAAAGACCGCCCACGATTTCGATCCGGAGATCACGCCCGGGGACGCGCCGCAGGGCGAAGACCTCGGGGCGGACGGGCAGGGGGGCCGGGATCTCCCGCCGCCGCCCTTCTCCCGCCCCTACGAGGCCCTGAGCGTGCCCAACGGCGGCCGCTATATCAAGCTGGCGGCGAGCGACGAGGAATGCGCCGCCATCGCCCGGGCCTTCAAGCTGCTGGCGGTGCGCGCCCTGGCCCTGGAAGGCACGCTCGCGCCCGTCGCCGGCGGGCCGATCCTGCGCCTGACCGCGCGCCTGACCGCCGAGGTGGAGCAGGCCTGCGTGGTGACCCTGGACCCGGTGCCGCAGACCCTGGACGAACCCGTAAGCTGGATGTTCGGCCCGGGAGAGGACGACCGGCTGGCCGGCGCCAAGGAAATTCATCTTGAAGTGGAAGACGATGATCCCCCGGACCCCATCGAGCATGGTATGGTGGATCTGGGGGTTGTCGCCACCGAAGTCCTGGCCCTTGGCCTGGACCCCTTCCCCCGGGCACCCGGTGCCCGATTCGACCCGCCGCCCGAGGACGGCCCCAAGGGGCGTGCCGCGGACGGGAAGGGGGCGGATAGCGCGGGGGAAGAGACGGCTTCCGGTGGCAATAATCCCTTTGCTGTCCTGGCGGCCCTGCGGAAAAAATAGGGTCAGACGGAAGGCGTAAGCGGATACACGGAAAAAGTGGGGGCGCATGGCCCGCAAGGCTTGCCCCGCCCTGCGTTTTTGTATAAACAACCACGCTCTTGTGGCCCCGGCGCACCGTTCCGGGTCCGTCCCATTGAAGAGACTTGCACCATGGCTGTTCCCAAGAAAAAGACCTCCAAATCCCGTCGCAACATGCGGCGGTCCCATGACGGCCTGAAGACGGCCGCTTATGGTGAATGCTCCAACTGTGGCGAAATGAAGCGGCCGCACCACGTGTGCCCGGCTTGCGGCCAGTATGATGGCCGTGAAGTGGTCGCCGAAGCTGCCGCCTGACGTCCGCACGGCTGCTCCCCCGATGACCGCAGCGGATCTGCACGGTGACTAAACCCATCACCATTGCGCTGGACGCCATGGGGGGCGATAACGCCCCCGATATGGTGTTGGCCGGGGTGCGGATGGCCCGGAAGCGATTTCCCGAGGTACGCTATGTGCTGTTCGGGGATGAAGCGAAGCTGGAACCCGCGATCGCGGGTGACAGCCAGTTGGCCGACATCTGCACCGTGGCCCATACGGATCATGCCGTCTCCAACGACGACAAGCCCAGTCAGGCCGTGCGCAACGGCCGGAAGTCCTCTTTGTGGCTGTCCATCGAAGCCGTGAAGAAGGGCGAGGCGGCCGGGGTTGTCAGTGCCGGCAATACCGGGGCTTTCATGGCCATGGCCAAGCTGATCCTGCGCACCTTGCCCGGGATCGACCGGCCGGCCATCGCCACGGTGATGCCGACCCTGCATGCCGAAAGCGTCATGCTGGATCTTGGGGCCAATGCGGAATGCAACGCCAACAACCTGGTGGAATTCGCCATCATGGGAGAGGTGTTCGCCCGCACGGTTCTGGCGCTGGAACGCCCCAGCGTGGGGATCCTGAACATCGGCTCGGAAGCGGGCAAGGGGACCGAGGTGGTGCGCGAAGCCCACACCGTCCTGGCCAATTCCACCCTGCCGATCAACTTCTACGGCTTCGTGGAAGGGGATGATATCGGCAAGGGGACGGTGGACGTGATCGTTACGGACGGGTTCACCGGCAATACCGCGCTGAAAACGGCGGAAGGAACAGCCCGGCTGTACAGCCAGTTCCTGCGCAACGCCTTTTCCAGCTCGTTGCTGTCCAAGGTGGGCTATCTTCTGGCGCGCCCGGCCCTGCTGAAGGTCCGCAACAAGACCGATCCCCGTCGGTACAACGGGGCGATGTTCCTGGGCCTGAACGGCATCGCCGTGAAAAGCCACGGGGGCACGGATGCCCTGGGGTTCGCCAACGCCATCGGTGTGGCGGTGGACCTGATCAAGCAGGGCTTCAACGAGTCCATCAAGGGCGAGTTCGCCAAGGTCCAGATGCCCCAGACCCAGGCCGCCGCCCAAGCCATTTGAGCGACGGAAGGATCAAGAGCATGCGGCGTTCGGTGATCGCGGGCTGTGGCGCGCACCTACCGGCCAATGTGGTCACCAACGCAGACCTGGCAGAGCGGGTGGAGACCTCCGACGAGTGGATCCGCGCCCGCACCGGTATCCTGGAACGCCGCTTCGTCGCCGACGGCGAGATGACCTCCGACATCGCCACCGCCGCCGCCCGGGCTGCCCTGGCCGATGCCGGGCGGGATGCGGCGGAGGTAGACCTGATCGTCCTGGCCACGGCCACCCCTGACCAGACGTTCCCGTCCACCGCCACCCGCGTGCAGGCCATGCTGGGGGTGACGCCCGGCACCATCGCCTTTGACGTCCAGGCGGTGTGCTCCGGCTTTCTGTACGCCCTTTCGGTGGCCGACAATTTCATCAAGGCCGGCCAGAGCAGATGCGCCCTGGTGATCGGGGCGGAGACCTTTTCCCGCATCCTCGACTTCGAAGACCGGGGCACCTGCGTGCTGTTCGGCGATGGAGCCGGGGCGGTGCTGCTGACCGCCGAAGAGGGGACGGGCACCGTCGCCGACCGGGGAATCCTGTCCACCCATCTGCATGCGGATGGACGCCACAACCAACTTCTGTATGTGGATGGCGGTCCATCGAGCACCGGCACAGTGGGATGCCTGCGCATGCAGGGCCGCGAGGTCTTCCGCCACGCCGTGGTCAATCTGCACGACGCGGTTCAGGAAGCCCTGAGCGCCAACGGCGTCAGTGCCGCCGATGTGGACTGGGTGGTACCCCATCAGGCCAACCAGCGCATCCTGGACGGGACCGCCAAAAAGCTGGGGCTGGACCCGGCCAAGGTGATTTCGACCATCGCCCACCACGCCAACACCTCTGCCGCGTCGGTGCCGCTGGCCCTGGCCGAGGCGCGGGCGGACGGGCGAATCCGCCAGGGCGATCTGGTGGTCCTGGAAGCCATGGGTGGCGGATTCACCTGGGGGGCGGCCCTGGTCCGCATGTAGGGAGCCGGAGGAGTCGCCCCAGGAAGAATGCGGTTCCGCGTGTTGCGGGGCAGACTTGACCCCCGTTCTTTGATGTCTCCGACAACGCTTTGATATTGACGGTTTTTGCCGGGTCACGTACCGTAATTCCCGCAATGATTCCCCTTTGTGGAACACAGGGAGCGGCACCATGGCCGGAAAGACCATTACCCGGGCACAGTTGAGCGAAGCCGTGTACCAGGAAGTCGGGCTGTCTCGGAATGAGTCGGCGGATTTGCTGGAAATGGTTTTGAACGAGATGTCCGAGGCCCTGGTGGCCGGAGAAACTGTCAAGATTTCAAGCTTTGGCAGCTTCTCTGTTCGCGAAAAGGGTGAACGCGTGGGCCGAAACCCCAAGACCGGCGAGGAAGTTCCGATTCTCCCCCGTCGGGTGCTGGTTTTCCGGCCCTCTCAGCTTTTGAAAAGCCGCATCAATGACGGGCCGGCCGGTCTTCAGGCTGAATCGGCCGGGACGGCACCGTGACGGGACAGGCGCAAGCCAACGGGTCCGATGACGAGTCCGAGAGCGGTCGCCGCTCCTCGGGCAAGTCCGACGCGGCTTTTCGCACCATCAGCGAGGTCTCGACCGATCTGGGCGTGCCGCAGCATGTCTTGCGGTTCTGGGAAACCAAGTTCAGCCAGATTCGGCCGATGAAGCGGGGCGGCGGGCGCCGCTACTACCGCCCCGAGGATGTGGCCCTGCTGGCCGCGATCCGCGACCTGCTGTATAACGACGGCTATACCATCAAGGGTGCGCAGAAGCTGCTGCGCGAAAACGGCGTCAAGGCCATCGTCGCCCAGACGGACGGCGGGCGGGAACGCCTGGGGCTCGATGCACCGGACAAGGCCGGACCAGAACCGCCAGCCCAAGCCGAAGCGCCGCCGGAGCCGGAGCCGGAGCCGGAGCCGGAGCCCGAACCGGAACCCGAGACGGCGCCGGTCCTGGACGAAGCGATCCCTGACGCCCCGTCCTTCGAGGACGAGGACGACAGCGAGACGCTGGTGCTCGGCGACGACGATGTTTACGACGAGGCCGAGGACGGAAACGAAGACGGGCAGGGCGCCGGTTCCGGCTTCGATCCGGATGAGCCAGGCGCGCCGGAGGCGTTCGACGAGCCGGAAGAGGTGGTTGTTCAGGCGGAACGTCCTGATCTGCCCCCGGTGACGGCGCAGGCCGCTCCTCCGCCGCCGCCAAAGGCGCCTGTTCCGGCACCGGCATCAACGATGGCGACCCACCCTTCACCTGCCGCCGAACCGCCGCCCGCGCCTTTTGTGCGGGCGGGACCGCGGGCACCCGGACCCCAGCCCGCCCCGCCACCTCCGCCGCCGCCCGCAATCGGCGAGCAGCAGCGTATGGAGCTGGAAGGCATTCTCCAGGACCTGCTGGATATGCAGCGGATCCTGCGGCAAGCCGGGCTCTGATCCTTCTGGCACTCAAATCTTCGGGCTTTGACCCTCGGCGGGCGCCGCAGGGCGTGCGGAGGTCTTTGGTGGAAATCTGAGGCCAATTCCCCCCGAGCGCCGGTCGGAGGGGGGGGTGAAAAAAACCTCCTCACCGGCAGAAAAAAGCGCACTTTCGTTCTTGCTAGGTCGGGGACCCCTGGCTATAGTGCGCGCCTCTCGCGGGGTGCTGATCGGCACCTCGTCCCCCAGCCTCCCGGTTCTCGGGACGGCAAGCATCGGTCGGAGCGTGGCGCAGTCTGGTAGCGCACTTGACTGGGGGTCAAGGGGTCGTGGGTTCGAATCCCGCCGCTCCGACCAAATGCTTTCCACCATATCAGTCCCCCTTTCTGGGGGACCGGGTCCCGGACAGGGATCTGGCGGGTGGTTATATCCATTCATATCGCGGTGGCGCCAGTCCCCATGTTTCTGCGAATGCCGACGCATTTGCATGTGTATTTGGTGCGAACTTTTCCAAATCCGTCTTCTCCCGTCTTGCACAAACGGGAAAAGCGGCTCACCGTTGGGCTTGAGAGTTAAAATCACCTGTTAGTCCGTCAGAGCCCGTTGGAATTCGGGACACTTTTGGCAGCAGTGAGTGGTTTCCAGCCGAGCGGAGCAATACCCATGAGCGGACCGGATAATGCCCACGCCGCGCGCGTGGCGGCCCTGTACCTGGATCTTTACGGCGATGACGCCAGCCGTCGGGCTTCAGCTGTCGCCCGCCGCATGGACAATGCCGGGGATACAACCGGTGCGGACATCTGGCGGGATATAACCCAAACCATCGAAAGGATGGGACCAGAGGACCGTCACCCGAACTGAAAGCCATCAAGGCTTTGTTCAGAGTCCGGGCGGTATGGTCTATCCGCAATCGGGGCTGCTGCAGGGGTAGCCGAGAGTGGAGCGGGTAGATCGCATGCTGGATCACGAAGGGCTGGAACAGGTGGTGCGCAAGACCATGCGCCGACTGAGTGGGCAGCCTTGCGCCTTCGCCAGTGGGGACAGCGGCCGGGCCGTCGACTCGCAAACGGATCATTCCGCCCCCACACGAATCCCTTCGGCGACGGCTTCCGCCGCCTCCCGGAAAGGCGATCTGACAGGTCGTGACCGTGCCGTGGCCGTTCTGCGCGCCATCCGCCCCGACCTCAGCCTGCGCCAGGCCCAGGCCCTGGTGGGCGGGGGCGGGGGCGGGGGATACGAGCCCTGACCGACCCGATTATCCTGCGGCACTCTCTCCAAGGATGATCGCATGGCCATTTGGCAATTCAAGATGGAAGCATGCATTCTCGGCAACCCTGTTCAGCGAAGAGGTTGCTAGTATGCTAGTAAGGAAGAGGGCACTATAGCTCTTGCCGGCTTATTCCAGTGACCTCTCCGCCGGTTGCCTCCAGCCCCGGAACCGCCCGTTTTCCTCCTCCCTGGCGGGCCCTTCCGGGGCTATGGCCTTTTGTGCCCGGGGCTGAGCCTTTAAAAAGTTTATGTTTGAATCCCCTCGCTTTCCCGTGGCCTACTATCCTTTCCCTGGTACCTCTTCGGAAAGGCACGATCCTTTTGGTCGTCATATCTCCTGATACGGATCCGAGCGGTCTTCTGCAACGCGCCGAGCCATCGTCGGACCGGCAGCCGGAGGCGGTGACGGTGGTGGTTTGCCAGCGGGATCGGGGTGTGCACGGGGCATCGTGCATCGGCCATGGCGGTGCCGGACTGGTGCCGGCCTTGCAAGCCGCCGCCCGCGCCAGGGGGCTGTCCGTGACCGTGCGGCCCCTGGCCTGCATGGGTCGCTGTGATTACGGACCGATGGTGCGCATTGTTGGCGGACCGTTCGTCTCCGGCGTGCGGCATGACGATCTGCAACCGGTCTTCGACGCCATCGCCGACCACCTGGCTGCCGAAACCAAGGCTCTGGCGCTATCCGATCCCTGAGGGCGCCTTTCCGTCTTTCCTCACAAGGGCGTGAGGCGGGGGATCGGAGATTGCGGGCGTGGGAATCCTTTCGTAGCGTAAAGAGGTGACATCCCGTCCGGGCGCCTTCGGCAAGGACCACCGGCGGGGACGAAAGCCAACCCGAGGTAGGAAAACGAGGTCGCCATGCTGTCCGCCGTGGACACATCGACCATTGCTGTCGCCTCTTTGTCGCGCCGGCTGCCGGCCGTGCGGCTTCGGGTCCCTGTTGCGGACTCCCGCTCCGTTGGCGAGCCCCAGGCGCAGCCCCGCACTGCACCGTCCTCCGATGCTGCGCGGGTCGCCCTCGGCGGGCTTCTGTCGCGTGCCTCGTTCGAAGCCTTCATCGCGGACTCCGGGGCCGGCTCCCAGGATGCGCAGGGGCAGGGGCCGGGGCAGGGGGACGACACCAGCGCCAGCACCACAGCCACCGCCAGCGCTGAAAGCGGGTCTGCCCAGGATCTGACGGACGAGCAGGAAGCCCAGGTTCGCGACCTCAAGCAGCGGGATGCAGAGGTGCGCCAGCACGAAGCGGCGCACAAGACCGTGGGCGGCCCCCTGGCCAGCCCGCCCACGTTCGAATACACGCGGGGGCCGGATGGCCGGCAATATGCGGTCAGCGGCGAAGTGAAGATCGACGCCACGCCGGAAAACGACCCGGAAGACACCATCCGCAAGATGGAGCAGGTGAAAGCCGCTGCCCTGGCCCCGGCCGAACCCTCGCCCCAGGACCGGCAGGTGGCGGCCCAGGCCGATGCCACCAAGGCCCAGGCCCAGGTGGACCTGAACCGCCAGAAGCGGGAAGACGAGGAAGAACAGCGTGCCGAGAACGCCGAGGGGCCGCCCGGTGCCCTGGCCGATCCGTCGGAGAGCGGCGACCGCAGCCCGAACACCGGCCCCTCGGCGGCCGACAGGCGGGGGATCGCCGCCTATGGCCAGGCGATCCAGGCCATTTCGGCCGCCGCCCAGGCCTTCGGCGCTCTGAGCGGTGCGGCACCGGCGTTGCGCCTGTCTGCCTGACGCGGGCGTCCCGGTCTGCTATATCGGCAGCGTCATGTCCAGCGCACCGCCGGTCCGAGGGTCAGCAGCCGCCGTGTCTTCCGTCCCCATATCCTCCGCCCCCCACCTCTATGTCGCCATCTCGCCCCACGGATTGGGCCATGCGTCCATGACCGGGGTGGTGCTGAAGGCCTTGCGCCGCCGCTGTCCGGCCTTGCGGGTAACCATCGAGACCACGGCGCGGCTGGAGCGGCTGGGGGACCGGTTTATCGACGACTACACCCTGGTGCCGGAGACACCGGATTTCGGTTTCGTGATGCACAGCGCCACGTCCATCGACCTTGCCGCCTCGGCCGCCCGCTATACGGCCTTGCACGGGGAATGGGAGCGGGTGGTCGAGGCTGCCGCGGGGCGGATTGCGGCACATCGGCCCGACCTGGTGCTGTCCAACATCGCCTATGCCCCGCTGGCCGGCGCGGCCCGGCTGGGCATCCCGGCCCTGGCCTTCGCGCCCCTGGAATGGCATGGACTGAGCGAGACCCTGCTGGGGGACCAGCCGGGGATGGCGGCCGTTCTGGCGGATATGGCAGCGGCCTACGGATCGGTGCGGGAGACCCTGTGCGCGGAACCGTCCATGCCCATGACTGCCTTGCCGAACCACCGCCCGGTGGGGCCGGTGGCCACCGTCGCCCAGGGGGACCGCGCCGCCCTGGCCGCCGCCATGGGATTGGCGGAGGAGGAGCGGGTGGTGGTGATGTCCTTCGGCGGCGTGGACTCGGGCCTGGATATCGGCTGCTGGCCGCAGGACCTGGGACGCTGGCGGCTGGCGGTCCATTCGGGGCAGGCCGCCCGGCATCCCCGGAGCGTGGACCTGCACGCCCTGGGCTGGCCGTTCGGGCGGGTTCTGGCCTCGGCCGATGCGGTGCTGACCAAGCCCGGCTACGGCATGGTCACAGAATGCGCCTGTGCCGGCCGGCCGGTGCTGTATGTGGACCGGCCGGACTGGCCGGAGGTGCCCCACCTGCTGCCCTGGCTGCACCGCCACACGGCGGCGGCGGAAATCCCGGTGGAGGACCTGCGGGCCGGCCGCATCGCCGGCCCGCTGGATGCGCTTCTCGCGCAACCCCGCCCGGTCCCGCCTGACGCGACGGGGGTGGAGGAGGCGGCAGAACGGGTGATGGCGTGGCTGGAGCGGGGGGATGCCGCCGCGATACCGGGGGAATGCTCCGGTTATTCCCCGACGGCTTGACGCCCCGCATCGGTCAGCTTGCAGACCTGCCAGTCGGGTTTCAGCGGATTGACGAACCAGGGCTCGGCCCATCCTTTCTCAAGGCAGGCGCGGACGATTCGCCCGTCCACCCGGCGGCCGTACTCGTCGAACAGCGGCAATTTGCCGCCCGGCTGCTCCAGGCCCCGGCGCAGCCAGCGCCCTTGGGCTTCGGTCGGCAGATCCTTGCGCCGGCCCCGTTTCGCGGGCGCGGAAGCCCCGGTTTCATCGGACATGTCGAGAGCGGATTCGGGGGGCTCCGTCGTCTTGTTCGCCCGTGCCTCGCCCATGGTCTTGCTCCCTTCCGTCCCCATGCCCATCCTTGGAGGCGGATGGTACGGAGTTCATCGGGGAGGAGTCCATGACGCAGTGCCTGGTTTATATGACCGCCGGTTCGGAAGAGGAGGCCCTGGCCATCGGCAAGGCCCTGGTGGAAGCCAGACTGGCCGCCTGCGTGAACATTCTCGGTCCCATCCGGTCGCTCTACTGGTGGGACGGCAAAGTGCAGGATGATGGGGAAATCGCCTTCCTCGCCAAGACGGAAGAGGACCGACTCGCCGTCCTGACGGAGACGGTCCGCGCCCTGCACAGCTATGACACCCCCTGTATCATCACCCTGCCGATCACCGGCGGCGATGCGGGTTTCCTGAGCTGGATCACCGAGACCACCCGCTGAGCCCGTGGAAAAGGACCATCCCTCATGGCCCCGGCGCCCAAGCCCGAACTGGTTGCAATGCTGGAAGATCAGATGGGCGCGCTGGCGCCGGTGGAGGTCAAGCGCCTGTTCGGCGGCTGGCAATTCACCGCCCATGGCCAGCCCTTCGCCCTAGTGATCAAGGGCACGCTCTATTTCCGGGTGGACGACGCCCTGCGCGCCGAGCTGGAAGCCCGCGGCTCCGAGCCTTTCCGCTACGAAAAGCAAGGAAAGACGGTGACCGTCGGCAAATATTATTCAGCACCGGAAGAGGTCTTCGACGATCCCGACAGCCTGGAAGACTGGACCCGCAAGGCCCTGGCCGCCGAAGGGTAGGCGGGCAGGGCACTCGGCTGGCAGGCGCCTGATCCCGGTCTCAACCTGAGTTCGTTCTCAATAGGGCACGTGCACCAGGGCCGTTGCCTGGGCGGCGATGCCTTCGCGGCGGCCGGTGAAGCCCAGGCCTTCGGTGGTGGTTGCCTTGACCGCGACCTGACCGGCCGGCAGCCCCAGGATCTCGGCGATCCGGGCGGACATGGCCGCGCGGTAGGGACCGATTTTCGGGCGTTCGCAGATCAGGGTCAGGTCGACGTTGAGGATGCGCCCGCCCAGCGCCGTCACCAGGCTGCCCGCATGGCGCAGGAACAGGTCGGAGGGCGCGCCCTTCCATCGCATGTCCGTCGGCGGGAAGTGGCGGCCGATATCGCCGGCGTTGATGGTGCCCAGGATGGCGTCGGTCAGGGCGTGCAGCCCCACATCCGCGTCCGAATGCCCCTCCAGTCCGTGGGTATGGGGCACCTTCAGGCCACAGAGGGTGACATGGTCCCCTTCCTCGAACTTGTGCACGTCAAATCCGCTGCCCACCCGCAGTCCCAGAGCGGAGCCGCCGGCACCGCCGAACAGCCGCTCGGCACGGGCCATGTCTTCGGGTGTGGTGACCTTGAAATTGTCCTCGCTGCCCGGCACCAGGGCGACGGTGCCGCCGGCGGCTTCCAGAACGGCGGCGTCATCGGTCAGCTGCTGGCCCTTCGCGGCCCGATGGGCGTCCAGCAGCTCCCGGAAGCGGAAGCCCTGGGGTGTCTGGGCGCGGAACAGGCCGGTGCGGTCGACGGTGCCGGAAATCAGGCCGTCCACCCCCCGCTTCAGGGTATCGGCGACGGGCAGGGCGGGGATGGCGCCGGCGTGGTCGTCCAGGGCGGCGATCACCCGGTCGATCAGACCGGGGTCGGGCAGGGGGCGGGCCCCGTCGTGGATCAGCACCTTGTCGGGAGCATCGGCCACCAGGCTTTCCAGCCCCTCGCGCACCGAATCCTGACGCTCTGCCCCGCCGGGAACCGGCTCCAGCAGGGTCGCTAGTCCCTTGGCCGCTCCGTCGTAGAGCGGGCGGTCGTCGGGGTGGATCACCGCCCGGACCAGGGCCACGTCGGGATGGGCGCTGAAGCGCGCGAGGCTGTGGCGCAGAAGGGGCCGGCCGTCGAGGGAAAGATATTGCTTGGGCAGTTCCGCCCCGAAGCGGTGTCCCCGTCCGGCGGCGACAATCAAGACGGCGACCTTGCCCATACCCCTGCTCCTGCTGATGAATTGCTGTCGGTTGGCTTCGCACTGACGGAAGCCTGCGGCACCATACTTTGTCGGCTGCGCACGGGCGAGATTGTTTTCCGTTGCATCGCAGCGCTATAGTCCCTCCATGCAAACGTCGCTGACCGTTCATATGCTGGCCGTCGTGGCGATGATACCCGCAGCGCTCAGCCCCTTGCGTGATCCGGATGGATCGCGGCGGCCGGGTATTGTCGCCGTCGCCCTGGCCGCGCTCGCCACCCTGGCCGTTGCCTTCGGGCCCTCCCTGGCCTCCGGCTTCTGGCAGAGCGGGTTCGCCACCACCCTGTGGATCAGCATCGGCGTCACGCTGGCCCTGTTCACGGCCCTGTGCCTGACCCGGGTCCCGGCCTGGCGCCTGACACCGTTGTTGATGCCCTATGCGGTCGCCCTGGCGGTGATGGCGACGGTCTGGGGATCCGCCCAGGGACCCCGACTCGCCGAGGACGCCCCGCCCGTCTGGGTGCTGGTCCATATCGTCGTGGCCGTGGTCACCTATGCTTTGCTGACCCTGGCCGCCGTGGCCAGCCTGGCCGCCTTTCTTCAGGAACGGGCCCTGAAGGCCAAACGGCCCACGCACCTGACCCGCCGCCTGCCGGCCGCCCGGGAAGCCGACGCCCTCGGATTCGCCCTGCTGACCGCCAGCGAAGTGGTTTTGGGCATCGGTCTGGCCACCGGCATGGCCGTGCAATACTACGAAACCGGGGTGCTGCTGGAGTTGGAACACAAGACGCTGCTCTCAATCCTGGCGTTCCTTGTGATTGGCCTCCTTCTAGTCGCGCGCGGGCGATGGGGGGTGCGGGGCAGTGTGGCAGCGCGGGGAGTGTTGCTGGCCTATCTGCTCTTGACCCTGGGGTTCCCGGGGGTGAAATTCGTCACCGAAGTTTTGTTGGCCTGACCCTGGCTAAAAATTGGGCGCTCAGGCCCCACTCCCCCAGTGGTATGTATCCCAAATATGAAAACGTGTTTTTGTGCTTTCGCTGAACAGTGGTTGTCGATCTCTGTGCAGTTGCCTAAACTTTGGTCAGCCAAGATGACTGAAGGATGGGCTGTATGCCGGTAACCATAGGGTCGGTTCCCCTGGCCCCCCCCATTGACCCTGCGTCCCCCATTGACCCAGCGGTGGTGATGCTTGCGCCGATGGCCGGTGTGACGGACGGGCCGTTCCGCCGGCTGGCCCGTCGGTTCGGCTGTCGCCTGGCGTTTTCCGAAATGATCGCCAGCCGCGAGTTGATGGCCGGACGGGGACGGACGGAGGCCATGTGCACGCCCGATGGGGACGGTGCGCCCTTTCTGGTCCAGATCGCCGGCCGGGATCCCGAGGTGATGGCCGACGCCGCCCGCTGGAACGCCGATGCGGGCGCGGCCTGGATCGACATCAACATGGGCTGTCCGATGAAAAAAGTGACCGGCGGCGGTCTGGCCGGCGCGGCGCTGATGCGCGACCTGCCGCTGGCCGGCCGGCTGATCGAGGCGGTCGTTCGCGCCGTGTCCCTGCCGGTCAGTGTCAAAATGCGTCTGGGCTGGGATGCCGGGTCCCACAATGCGGCCGAACTGGCCCGGGTGGCCGAACAGGCCGGTGCCCGTCAGGTGACCGTGCACGGACGGACTCGGGCACAGGTCTACGGTGGCAAGGCCGACTGGGCGGCCCTGGGGGCGGTGAAGCGGGCGGTCTCCATCCCGGTTATCGGCAATGGCGATGTCCGCTCCCTGGCGGATGCGCGCCGGATGATGGCCGTTTCCGGCTGCGACGGCGTGATGATCGGCCGCGCGGCCCAGGGTGCGCCCTGGCTGCCGGGCATGATCGCCCGGGCAATGGCGGAGGGGGCGGACCGGGTCGAAACGCCGCCGTGGACGCAGCGGCTGGACGCCGTCGCCGAACATTTCGAAGGGCTGCTGGAGCATCACGGACTCCATCGCGGCCTGCGTATTTCCCGCAAGCACATGGGATGGTACGCCGCCTGGTTGCCCGACGGAGCCGCCTTCCGCGCGGCCTGGATGGCGCTGGACGATGCCGGCGCGGCCCGCGCCCTGCTTACGGAAACCTTGGCCCGGGCACGGCAGATGTCGCCCCCCGCGCCCCACTGGGAGGCCGCAGCCTGATGGTTCGCCTGACGCCTTTCCGCAAACGCCCGCAATCCCCGCAAATCGATCCCGGCACGGTGCTCAACGCCATCGCCTCGGCCGTGATCGTGGTGGATGAAGGCAACGCCGTTCAGTTCGTGAACGGAGCGGCCGAACAGCTGTTCGAAAGCACCCTGCCGCACCTGCAGGGTCTGCCCCTGGCCGAACTGGTCCCCGCCGACAACCCGATCTTCAGCCTGATCGCCCAGGTGCGGCGCGAACATTCCACCGTGTCCGAATACGGGGTCCATATCGACACGCCGCGCACCGGCCCGCGCACCATCACCGTGCGGTGTTCGCCGCTGCTGGAGCGGCCGGACTGGGTGGTGGTCTCGCTGCACGAACTGTCCATGGCCCTGAAGATCGGCCAGCAGATGAGCCACCGCAACGCCGCGCGGTCGGTCACCGCCATGGCCGCCCTGCTGGCCCACGAGGTGAAGAATCCCCTGTCGGGCATTCGCGGTGCGGCGCAGCTGCTGGAACAGAGCCTGCCAGACGATGACAGCGGGTTGCTGCGGCTGATCCTGGACGAAACCGATCGCATCGTCGCCCTGGTCGACCGGATGGAGGTGTTCTCCGACAACCGCCCTTTGGACCGGGAGGCGGTGAACATTCACCGGGTTCTTGAACATGTGCGAATGGTGGCGGAGAACGGGTTCGCCAAGTCCCTGCGGATCGTCGAGCACTATGACCCCTCGCTGCCGCCGGTCCTGGGCAACCGGGACCAGCTGGTGCAGGTCTTCCTGAACCTGATCAAGAACGCGGCCGAAGCGGTCAGCCACGACGGATCCGGCGAGATCGTGCTGTCCACCGCCTATCAGCACGGCTTGCGGCTGCGGGTGCCGGGCGGGCAGGTGATGGATCTGCCCCTGGTGATCAGCGTGCGGGACAACGGCCCGGACGGGATCCCGGAAGACCTGCGCGGCAACCTGTTCGATCCGTTCGTTTCCACCAAGCCGAAAGGCAGCGGCCTCGGCCTGCCCCTGGTGGCCAAGATCATCAACGACCACGGCGGGATCATCGAATTCGACAGCCTGCCCGGTCGCACGGTATTTACGGTCATCCTTCCGATGGCGCGGTAACCGGCGTTCATCCTCGCCCTGAGAGGCCATCGCAGCAACAGCTGGGAAGCATTTGAGATGTCTACAATTCTTGTCGCCGACGACGACAGGGGGATCCGTACGGTCCTGGGACAGGCCCTGACCCGGGCCGGGTATGAGGTGCGCAGCACGGGCACCGCCTCGACCCTTTGGAACTGGGTGGCGGACGGCCAGGGCGACCTGGTGATCACCGATGTCATCATGCCCGACGAGAATGGCCTGGACCTGATCCCGCGCATCAAGAAGATCCGTCCCGACATGCGGATCGTGGTGATGAGCGCCCAGAATACCCTGCTGACCGCCGTGAAGGCGACGGAGCGGGGGGCCTTCGAATACCTGCCCAAGCCCTTCGACCTGACCGAAGTGGTGGCGGTGGTGCGGCGGGCCCTGTCCCTGCCGCGCACCCCGGCCGGCACCGCGCCGCCGCCGGAGGAGGAAGACGACGAACGCCTGCCCCTGATCGGCCGGTCGCCGGCGATGCAGGAGATCTATCGCACCCTGGCGCGGTTGATGAACACCGACCTGACGGTGATGATCACCGGGGAGTCCGGCACCGGCAAGGAACTGGTGGCCCGGGCCCTGCACGACTATGGCAAGCGGCGGAAGGGGCCGTTCCTGGCGGTCAACATGGCCGCGATCCCCAGGGAGCTGATCGAAAGCGAGCTGTTCGGCCACGAAAAGGGCGCCTTCACCGGGGCCCATACCCGATCCGCCGGGAAGTTCGAGCAGGCCGATGGCGGGACGCTGTTCCTCGATGAAATCGGCGACATGCCGCCCGAGGCCCAGACCCGCCTGCTGCGCGTGCTTCAGGAAAGCGAATATACCACCGTCGGTGGCCGGCAAACCATCCGCGCCAACGTGCGGATCATCGCCGCCACCCACCGGGACCTGCGCCAGCTGATCCGCCAGGGGCTGTTCCGCGAGGATTTGTACTATCGCCTCAACGTGGTTCCCCTGCGCCTTCCTCCGCTGCGGGAACGCAGCGAGGACATTCCCGAACTGACCCGCCATTTTCTTCAGCTGACGGCCGAAAGCGACGGCCTGCCGGCCAAGATGCTGGACGGGGCTGCGATGGAGCGGTTGAAGCGGCACCGCTGGCCGGGCAACGTGCGCGAACTGGAAAACATGGTGCGCCGGCTGGCTGCCCTTTATTCCCAGGAGGTTATCGGCCTGGATGTGATCGAGGCCGAGCTGTCCGTCGCCGCCCCGGTGATGATGACCGAGACGGAAGACGCCAACGAGGGGCTGTCGGCCAAGGTGGACCGTCACCTGCGCCAGTACTTCGCTGCCCATGGTGACGGACTGCCGCCGCCGGGCCTGTACGACCGCATCAGCCGCGAGGTGGAACGGCCGTTGATTACCCTGTGCCTGGAAGCCACGCGCGGCAATCAGATCCGGGCCGCCCAGTTGCTGGGGGTCAACCGCAATACCCTGCGCAAGAAGATCCGGGACCTGGACATCCAGGTCGTGCGGGGTGTGAAGTAGCTCCATGGTCCGAAAGCGGCAGAGAGTGGGGCTGACCAGCAACCGCATGCTGATGCGGGTGGGCATCTGGGCCCGGCGGGTGCGGCTGTCCCGGCGGCTGGCCGTTGGGCTGGCGGTGCTCGCCCTGATCAGCGGCGGGGCCACCTTCTTCCTGCTGTCCAATCCCGAACCGAACCGCACGGCCATCTGGGTTCTGCTGAATGTGGATCTGGTGGTGCTGCTGGCCCTGGGCGGGCTGATCACCCGGTCCGCCGTGCGGCTGTATACCGCTCGAAGACGGGGCGGGGCGGGGTCACGGTTGCAATCGCGTCTGGCGATGCTGTTCAGCGTCGTGGCCATCACCCCGGCCATCCTTCTGGCCATCTTTTCGGCTCTGGCCTTTCAGCTGAGCTTCCAGTCCTGGTTCGACGAAAAGGTCTCGACGGCCATCAACGAAAGCCAGGAGGTCGCCGAGGCCTACCTGGAAGCGCATATGAATGCGATCAGCGGCGATGCGGCCCTGATGGCCAACGACCTGAACCGGGAATGGCGCCGGATGCCCAGTTCCCAGGTGCTGAATCAGGTTCTCGCCACCCAGTCCGTGCTTCGTAACCTTTCGGAAGTGGTCGTCTTCACCGCCAACGGCACGGTCATCGGCCGTGCGGGCTATACCTTTTCCATGCAGTTCGAGCAGGTGCCCGCCTACGCCCTGGAACAGGCACAGCAGGGAGACGTGGTGGTCATCCCCGGCAGCGCCAACGATCGCTTGCGGGCCCTGGTCCAGTTGGCTGCGCCCGGCACCTTCCTGTATGTCGGCCGGCTGGTGGATCCCAAGGTCCAGCGTCATATCGCCAGCGCTTCGGCCGCGGTGGAAGAATACCGGCATTTCCAGGATCAAAGCGCCCAGCTGCAGATCCTGTATTTCCTGACCTTTATCGTCGTGTCGGTGCTGATGTTGCTTGCCGCCATCTGGGTGGGGCTGACCATCGCCAACCGGCTGGCCAAGCCGATCATGGACCTGATCGATGCCGCCGAGAAGGTGCGGGAAGGGGATCTGGCCGTGCGGGTGCGCGAGATTGCCGCCAGCGACGAAGTGGCCTCGCTGGGGCGCGCCTTCAACCGCATGACCGCCCGTCTGGAAAGCCAGCAGCGCAGCCTGATCGCCGCCAATGAAGAGCTGGACGAGCGCCGGCGGTTCACCGAAACCGTGCTGTCCGGGGTGTCCGCCGGAGTGCTGGGGCTGGATGTGGAGGGACGGGTGAACCTGCCCAACCCCTCCGCCAAGGCGCTGCTGGGGCGGGACCTGAAGGGATACATCGGCCGGCCGATCGCCGATCTGGTCCCCGAATTCGGCGAGATGCTGGAAAAGCTGCAAGCCCGGCCGGACCGCCCGGTGGAGCGGGAAGTGGAGCTGAAGACCGGGCAGGCCATGCGCACCCTGCTGGTGCGGGTGACGGCGGAACGGTCGCTGGACGCCATCACCGGCTACGTCTTTACCTTTGACGATATTACCGAGCTGCTGTCGGCCCAGCGCAAGGCCGCCTGGGCCGATGTGGCGCGGCGCATTGCCCACGAGATCAAGAACCCGCTGACCCCCATCCAGCTGTCCGCCGAACGGCTGAAGCGGCGATACCTGAAGCAGATTCAGGACGATCCGGAAACGTTCGTGCGCTGTACGGACACCATCGTCCGCCACGTCGGGGATATCGGCCAGATGGTGGACGAGTTCAGCGCGTTCGCCCGCATGCCCGCCCCCGAGATCCACCCGACCAACCTGACCGAACTGGTGACGCAGGCCGTCTTCCTTCAGCGGACGGCCTATGGCGGGGTTACCTTCGACACCGATTTGCCGGAAGACGGGCCGGTGCGCGTGGCCTGCGACAGCCGGCAGGTGTCCCAGGCTCTGACCAACCTGCTGAAGAACGCCATAGAAGCCATAGAAGGCCGGCCAAAGCCCAAGCCCGGCGATCCGCCTTTGCCCCGGGGCCATATTCGGGTCATCCTGAGCCGGCTGGGCACGGAGGATGTATCCTCCGGTTCGGATAGGGGACCGGGTGCGACCGGAGGCCGGGCGGAGGTCTGTATCCTTGATAATGGGCGAGGCCTTCCCGCCGAGGTGGAACGGTCCCGGTTGACCGAACCCTACGTGACCACCCGGCAGAAAGGGACAGGCCTTGGGTTGGCTATCGTCAAGAAAATCCTGGAAGACCACGGCGGCGATCTGCTACTTCAGGATGGTCCCGAAGGGGGCGCCCGTATTTCCTTCACCCTGCCCTTGCTACAGGAGTCCGGCTCGACAGCCGCAACCGACCCCGGGTCGGACGCGTCGGACCAGACCCCAGTCCCTTCGGGATCGCCGCCGGCGGCCCCGTCAGATCCGTGATCCCGAGCTGCAGCTGCCATGGCCCATGACATTCTGATCGTCGACGATGAAGACGACATCCGCATGATGCTCTCGGGCATTCTGGAGGATGAAGGCTATACGACCCGCGAGGCCGTAGACGCCGACAGTGCCTTCAAGACCATAGACGAGCGTCTGCCCGACGTCGTCATCCTCGACATTTGGATGGAAGGCTCCCGCCTGGATGGGCTGGGCGTGCTGGAACAGGTGCGTCATGATCATCCCCACCTGCCGGTGGTGATGATCAGTGGTCATGGCACCATCGAGACCGCCGTGGCCGCCATCAAGCAGGGCGCCTACGACTTCATCGAAAAGCCCTTCAAGGCGGACCGGCTGCTGCTGATCATCCAGCGCGCCATCGAAACCGCCCAGCTGCGCCGCGAAAATGCCGAGCTGCGCATGCGGGCCGGGCCGGAAACCGACCTGATCGGCGCCTCTCCGGCGGTGATCCAGATCTCCCAGGCGGTGAACAAGGTGGCGCCTACGGGCTCGCGGGTGCTGATCAGTGGCCCGCCGGGCACCGGCAAGGAAGTGGTCGCCCGCATGATCCACGAACGCTCCGCCCGGGCGGCACGGCGTCTGGTGGTGGTCAATTGCGCGGCCATGCACCCGGACCGCATGGAAGTGGAGCTGCTGGGCACCGAAGCCGGTAGCGATGGCGGCGAAGGGCCGCGGCGGATCGGCCTGTATGAACAGGCCGACGGTGGCACGCTGCTGCTGGACGAGGTCGCCGACATGCCCCTGGAAACCCAGGGCAAGATCGTGCGCATCTTGCAGGATCAGAGTTTCGAACGGGTGGGCGGCAACCGGCGCATCCATGTGGATGTCCGTGTCATCGCCAGCACGAACAAGGACCTTCAGGCCGAAATGATGGCCGGCCGGTTCCGGGAGGACCTGTACTACCGGCTGAACGTGGTCCCCATCAAACTGCCGGCCCTGCGGGATCGCCGGGGGGATATCCCGGCCCTGGTGGACCATTTCATGGCCCGGGGTGCGGCCTCTGCCGGCATGGCGCCACGTCCGGTCGGCGATGATGCCCTGGCGGCCTTGCAGTCCTATGACTGGCCGGGCAACGTCCGCCAGCTGCGCAACGTGATCGACTGGCTGCTGATCATGGCGCCGGGAGAGGCGGGGGATCCCATCCGCGCCGATATGCTGCCCGGCGAGATCAATGCGGTGGCACCGGATTCCCTGCGCCTTGACCGCTCCGGCGAAATCATGACCTTGCCTTTGCGCGACGCTCGGGAGATGTTCGAGCGGGATTATCTGATCGCCCAGGTCACCCGGTTCGGCGGCAACGTCTCCAAGACCGCCGAGTTCGTCGGCATGGAGCGGTCCGCCCTGCATCGCAAACTGAAGAGCCTGGGGGTGGGCGGGGCGGAGCAGCGGGACCGGACAAAGGCCTGATACCCTTCGGTCTCGGCTTGTCTGCGTCTCGTGATCCGTGACGACGGGTGCCCATGAAACACACGCAGGCCCCGGGGGTCCGGGGACCAGGGGGATTTCATGAAAGTCATCATTTGCGGCGCGGGCCAGGTGGGTTTTTCCATCGCCCGGTATCTGGCGGCGGAAAACAACGACATCACCGTCATTGACCAGCGGCCGGAACTGATCCGCTCCATTGCCGATACCCTGGATGTCCAGGCTTTCGTGGGCTATGCCTCCCATCCCGGCGTTCTGGAACAGGCCGGCGCCGAAGATGCCGACATGCTGATCGCCGTGACCCATGCGGACGAAGTGAACATGGTGGCCTGTCAGGTGGCCCATTCCCTGTTCAACGTGCCGACCAAGATCGCCCGGGTGCGGAACCAGAACTACCTTCAGCCGATCTGGGCCAATCTGTTCTCGCGCGATCACATGCCCATCGACGTGATCATCTCGCCGGAGATCGAGGTGGCGCGGGCCGTGACCCGGCGCCTTCAGGTGCCCGGGGCCATGGACGTGATTCCCCTGGCCGGCGACCGGGTGCGGCTGATGGGCGTGCGCTGTACCCAGGATACGCCGGTGGTGAACACGCCGCTGCGCCAGCTGACCCAGCTGTTCCCCGAACTGGCGATCGTCGTTGTCGGCATCGTCCGGCAGGACCGGGCCATGGTGCCCAGCGCCGAGGACCAGATGCTGGCCGGAGACGAGGTCTATTTCGTCGTGGCCTCCGATCAGACCTCCCGCGCCCTTGCCGCTTTCGGCCACGAAGAGCGGGAAGCCCGGCGCATCCTGGTGCTGGGCGGCGGCAACATCGGCCTGTTCCTCGGCCAGACCCTGGACCGGGACTTCCCCCAGGTGACGGCCAAGATCATCGAGGTGAACGCCGAACGGGCCCGCATGGTGGCCAAGACCCTGGGACGCACCATGGTACTGAACGGCGATGTGCTGGACCCGGAAATTCTGGACGAAGCCGGGATCTCCCAGACCGAGGCCGTCATCGCCGTCACCAACGACGACGAGACCAACATCCTGGCCTCTCTGCTGGCCAAGCGCTATGGCAGCCAGCGGGCGATCACCCTGATCAACAAGGCCACCTACAACACCCTGGTCAGCACGCTGGGGGTGGATGTGGTGGTGAACCCGCGCACGATTACCGTTTCGAAGATCCTTCAGCACGTCCGGCGGGGCCGAATCCATAGCGTGCACAGCCTGCACGAAGGCTTTGGCGAACTGATCGAAGCCGACGCGCTGGAGACCTCGCCGCTGGTGGGCAAGCCGCTGAAGGACGTCAACCTGCCCACCGGCGTTTTGCTGGGGGCGGTTGTCCGGGGGGAGGAAGTGATCAGCCCGCGCGGCAACACCGTTATCCAGTCCGGGGACCGGGTGATCCTGTTCGCCAGCGCCAACGCCATCAAGAAAGTGGAAAAGATGTTCTCCGTCCGCCTGGAGTTCTTCTAACCTTTATGGCGCGGCTCAAGGCGCGCAGCTGTTCTCCTGTTCTCTTTCGCCGCAGGCGAAAGTGGGCCATTGAGGCCCCGCGAAGCGCAGCGTAGCGTAGCCAAGCCGCGATAAGCGGCGCCCGGCGCCTGAGGGTTCCGTAAAAAAAGGAGCGATGCATGTCGCGCGTTGCCTATGTGAATGGCCGTTATGTCCCCCACCGCGAAGCGTTCGTTCATGTGGAGGATCGGGGATACCAGTTCGCCGATGGGGTCTACGAGGTGATCGGGCTGTGGAAAGGCCGGCCCATCGACCTGGACGGCCACCTGGACCGGCTGGACCGCTCGCTGCGGGAGTTGGAGATCCCCTATCCCATGCCGCGCAAGGCCCTGGTCGTCGTCACCCGCGAGGTGGTGCGGCGCAACCGGGTGCGGGACGGGATCGTCTATATGCAGGTGACCCGTGGGGTCAGCCCGCGCAATCACCCCTATCCCGACCCGGCCGAAGTGCCGCCGGCCTTGGTGCTCACCGCCAAGCACGGGCTGTCGGCCAAGGGGCCGCAGATGCTGGCCGGGGTCAAGGTGGTCAGCCATCCGGACATCCGCTGGGGCCGCTGCGACATCAAATCCGTCGTTCTGCTGCCCAACGTCATGGCCAAGCAGGCCGCCCGGCTGGCCGGCGGCTATGAAGCGCTGCTGGTCAACGCCGATGGCATGGTGACCGAGGGATCGTCGTCCAACGCCTGGATCGTGGATGCCGAAGGCACCCTGGTCACCCGGCCGCTGACCGACAACATCCTGGGCGGCATCACCCGCCAGCGCATCCTATCCCTGGCCAAGGCCGCCGGAATCAAGGTGGAGGAACGGGCCTTCTCGCTGGAGGAAGCCAAGGCGGCACGGGAGGTGTTCATCAGCTCGTCGAACAACTTCTGCATGCCGGTGGTGCAGGTGGATGATGCGGTGATCGCCAACGGCCACCCGGGCACCACGGCCGAGATCCTGCGGAAAGGCTATCTGAGCTTTCTCGACAGCCTGGACGGGCCGGCGTGGTATGGCGCCTGAGGCGATGATGGACCCTGTACCGGAAAGCATCGCACCGCGCGCGCTGATCTTTGACTGGGACAACACGCTCGTCGACAGCTGGCCCTGTATTCATGTCGCGCTGACGGAAACCTTCGGGGCTATGGGGCATACGCCCTGGACCTACGAGGAGACGCGGGCGCGGGTGGGGCTGTCCATGCGCGACGCCTTCCCGACCCTGTTCAAGGAACGGTGGGAGGAGGCGCGGGACATCTTCTACGCCGCATTCCGTGCCCGTCACCTGGAGATGCTGACTGCCCTGGATGGGGCAGAGGCCATGCTGCAGGGATTGCGGGAGCGGGGGCTCTATCTTGCGGTGGTATCCAACAAAACCGGCGCCTTTTTGCGCACCGAGGTGGAAGCCCTGGGATGGGGCGGCTATTTCGGGGCTGTGGTCGGCGCGGGGGATGCGCCCAGGGACAAGCCGGCGCCCGACCCGGTGCATATGGCCCTGGAGCCATCCGGCCTGGCCGCCGGTCCGGAGGTCTGGTTCGTCGGCGATACCGGGGTGGATCTGGAATGCGCCCTCGCCACGGGCTGCCGCCCGGTTCTGGTACGGCCGGAGGCGCCCGCTCCCGGCGAATTCACCGAAGCACCGCCGGCCGCCTATGCGAAAGATTGTCTGGACTTTATGGGGCTACTTCCCCACGTCTAGGTTTTCAAGGCTTCCAGGCCGTGGTAACCAGGGGCGGAGAGAGTTTCGCCGCCCCGTTACCGGGGTGGGTTCGAGTGGACCGGTGAGGGTGTCCGGTCGGACGACTGCGAATGGGGGGCCGCGAAACTCTGGACGTGGGGGCAGCCGCGAAGGCTTGGCGCAATTTAACAAAACCATGCGCCCAATTCCCTCTGGGACAATAACAGGCAAGAAGGGGCATCGTGATGCCAGCAGAAAAAAACCAAAACGTTCAGGATGTCTTCCTGAATCATATTCGTAAGAACAAAGCGCCGGTCACGATTTTCTTGGTTAATGGCGTGAAGCTTCAGGGCATCGTCACGTGGTTTGACAATTTCTCGCTGCTGCTGCGGCGGGATGGCCACACGCAGCTGGTCTACAAGCACGCGATTTCGACGATCATGCCGTCCTCACCCATCCAGTTGTTCGAGCCGGCCAAGGAAGAGGCAGAGGCCTGATCCCTATTGGTCACAACCGGTTTCGAGTATGAGCGGCCGGCCGCTTCAAAAGCGGCCGTGCTGCATCCGTTCCAGCGAAAGGGCACCCCCGAGGCCCGATCGCCGGAGTCCCGTCTGGCCGAAGCCATCGGTCTCGCCCAGGCCATCGACCTTGACATCCTGGTCACTGAAACGGTGCCCGTTTCCCGCGTCACACCGGCCACCTGGCTGGGGGGTGGGGCGGTGGAGCGCCTTGCCGGCATCATCGCCGCCGAAGAGGTGGAGGTGGCCGTCGTGGATTGCCAGCTCGCGCCCATTCAGCAACGCAACCTGGAACGCGCCTGGTCCTGCAAGGTCATCGACCGCACCGGCTTGATCCTTGAGATCTTCGGTGAACGGGCGCGCACGGCCGAAGGTCAGATGCAGGTTGAGCTGGCCCATCTGTCCTATCAGCGATCCCGCCTTGTTCGCAGCTGGACCCACCTGGAACGCCAACGCGGCGGTGTGGGCTTCCTGGGGGGACCCGGAGAAACCCAGATCGAGCTGGACCGCCGCCTGATCGGCGAGCGCATCGCCAAGTTGCGCCGGGATCTGGAAGAGGTGCGCCGCACGCGCGGCCTGCATCGCTCCGCCCGCCAGCGGGTGCCCTATCCGGTGGTGGCGCTGGTGGGGTACACCAACGCGGGCAAATCCACCCTGTTCAACCGGGTCACGGCCGGTGGCGTGCTGGCCAAGGATATGCTGTTCGCCACCCTGGACCCCACCATGCGGGCGCTGGAGCTGCCGTCGGGCCGCAAGGTGATCCTGTCCGACACGGTGGGCTTCGTTTCAGACCTGCCGCACGAACTGGTCGCCGCCTTCCGGGCTACCCTGGAAGAGGTGAAGGCCGCAGACGTCATCGTCCATGTGCGCGACGTGTCCCAGCCGGATGCCGAGGCCCAGAAAGCCGACGTGGAAACGGTTCTGACGGAAATGGAGATGGAAGAAGCCCTTGAGCGGGGGCTCCTCGAAGCCTTGAACAAGGTCGATCTCCTGGAGCCCGAAGGCCGCGAGGCGCTGGCCGCAGAAGCAGCCGGCAACCCGGATCTGCTGACGGTGTCGGCGGTGACGGGGGAGGGGCTGGACGCCCTGCTGGCCCGCATCGATGCCCGTCTGGCCGAAAGCCGCCTGCTGCTGTCGCTGGCCATTCCGCTATCCGACGGCAAGACGCTGTCCTGGCTTTATCGTCGGGGCGAGGTGATCCGCCGCGAGGATGACGAGGAACATGCCCATGTGGAGGTCCGACTGGACCCGGCGGATGCCGGTCGGCTGGATCAGAAATTTCGGGTTCCGGACGACGAATAGGGCGCTTCGGTGCCCGAATTTTTCGGCCTTATTGGGTGAGAAACAAAGCCGACGTGGAGACCCCCTCCACGTCGGCTTTGTTTTGCGGGGGGAGGGGCGGAACGGGAATTGCCGGCCGGTGGAGATTTCCGAGGTTGCCAACTGTCAACACTGCGGAAAGCAGGTGTTACGCCTCACGTAACACCCCACATATTGTGTTCGCGAATGGGTATCTTACTGAAAGAAGGGGTTTTTCGGAAAGGATAGGGAGCGCCGCTTCGGCGGCCAGGGACCGCAGACCCTGCTGAACCGGGAAAACCATCCCTCAGGTATGCGCTTTTTCGACGGATTTTGAAAGCTCGATGTCCGCCGGCCCTGCCCACCAACGGCAATGGGCGTTGCAGAAATATTTTCTGCATTTCTCTGCGGAATATCTACTAGTAGCCTAAGCAGCGAGTATAACACTTCTGACTCACCCACGCTTTCTGTAAAACACTTTTTATAATTGTTATAACACTATCTCAGAATCAGAATTAAATGTGTAATGCACTCTTGGTGATGCCCGAGTGAGGGCGTTGGGCCGGGGAGTCCCGGGGTGACGGGACGGTGCCCAAAAACTAATCTACTAGGAGATCTCCTAGTAGATATCCCTACACAAGCGGGGTATGATGAGCCTTCCAGGAGGGAGGCGGCACAATGTCGACAACGCAGAGTCAAAATCGCTGGCGGGCGAAGAACAAAATGGTCAAGCGTCAACTGAATGTCATGGCGCGGAAGTTCGTTCACGATACCTTGGAGGCCATCGCCGGAACCCACGGCTTTCGGGGCAAGGCGGAGGCTCTGACCTTCTCGGTCTTTGTGACCATGGCCCTGGAACAGCACGCGGAGATCAATGGGGAGGCGAAACGCCTGCTCGAAATCTACCGGGAAGCCTATGCTCGTGATCGGGATCTCTACGCCCCCTGATCTCGGCCCAATAATCTCACTTCAGGCTTGCTGACGGCGGCTGCCCGCCGGACCCGATGCTTTCCATTGTCGGGTGCGGACAGTATGGTGTCCCCCTGGAAGGGCCGGCGCCGATCCGGGGGGCCGGCGGAAGCAAGGGGCGCCCGTTTTCCTTATAAATCCATATTCCCGTATCAAGCTTGCAGGTGTAACCCTGTCCGACCTGTCGGAAGAATACGGCAACCGGTATGGCCGCCTGAAGGCCGCCAACGGGGGATGGGAATCTGTGGACGCGCCCCATGGCGCTGACAGCATTTGGGGCGCAGTCAGGCGATCGTTGTCTCCATGGATGGAGCTACGCCAGAGACACTCGAGATCATGCGCAAAGCGCGGTTTGTCCGACAGATGCTGCGTCGCGCGCGGATAGAGCGTCTGGCGCAAGGTGCTGGCATGGTCCTTACGTCCGACGACAGCGTGTAGGGGACAAAAAAGGGAGAAAACTTTTCAGGAGGTATTATATTCTGGTTTAGGGGAACACCACATAAGTGTCATTGATTTTTCTAAGAACCTATAATAGCATTCCGTGCGACCCATCTCTTGGGAAGGGCAGGACGCCCTGTGCTCCGCGTCAGCGGCCGACGGGCGCCACCATGCCTGCGCTACTGATCACTTAGGGAGAGCACGGTATGTCAACCTCGCCTATATCGATCTACAACACCCACATTTCCGGATATAACCACATTGCCGGGATGGCTACCTACACAGGCCCGACGCCGGAAGCGAACTTGACGGTCTACGCCGCCCCGCTGGGCCTGGAAGCGGGGCAGACCTACGCGATCACCGGCCTGATCCTGGGGACCGCCATTCCTGTCGAATTCCAGTCCTGCAAGTACCTGGGACCCATGGCTGGCGCGCCGGCCATCGCTACCTTCAAGGCTGACGCTTGGGAAAAGGTCTGATCATCAGGCTTCTCCTTTCTTTATCGGCCGGCTGGACGAGCGAGGGTTCGTCCAGCCGGTTTCTTTTTTTGGGTGGTGTTTGATGACAATTTGATCAGATTCATCCGGTGGTGGGATATGTCTATTCCTGATGCCGAGTTCGTTCTTCCCTCAATTGATATGATCTCAAACTTAAGTCTGCACATAGTTTTGCAATATAGCTATTGGCTTATAGAGGGGCGGAGGCATTGCCGAGCCTGAATATTTCTAACTTGCTGGCAGATTGCGCTCGATTAAATTACTGGACGCATGGATGGTGTTACAGGCTGGATATGGTGAAACGTTTTCCGCAGCCATTCATTCGGAAATTATCCAAGAAAGAAAAACACCTTCAATTGAAAGGAACATAGCGGTGGCTACCTATACGGGTACGGCAGAATCGGAGTCGCTTGCCGGATCATCGAGTGACGATACCCTTACCGGACTGCTAGGAAATGACACGATCGTCGGTGGTGAGGGGATCGACACCGTTGTCTACCAGGGGAACCGGGAAGATTATGTGATCACCCGCGCCGGAAATACCTTCACAATCAACGACACGGTCTCTGGCCGTGATCAAACGGACACGGTGAGCGAGGTTGAATACTTCCAATTCGCGGACTTCACCGTCAAGGCCACCAACCAATTGACCAAGACGTGGTTGAGCGACTTCAACGGCGATGGACAGTCTGATTTTTATTGGGTTGAATCTGGAGGAATTCAAATATGGAGCTATGACGAGGCGACGGGTTCGACAGAAACGACTTGGAGCACGAATAGCTTTGGAGACCCCTCTGGATACCAAGCCATTATCTCAATTGATTTTTTATATAATGACCTTAACGACGGAGATTTCACCGTTAATGATGACTATGGTGGAAATGGCGTAAAGGATATTGTAAATATCGGGAGCCGATCTGGGTGGGGGATGGATGCCTATAGCTTTTACCGGCATCAGAATGAATGGGAATTTGCCAGTTGGCGGGCAAATCTTAATACGACAACAGGGGACAGAACCTATTCAGGTGTAGGCGATTTCAACAATGATGGACGCGAGGACATTCTGTTCAGGTTGAATAGCGGCGCCAATCAACAAATTGAGGTCCTGACAAACGCACTTTCTGGCGGAAATGCCATAGAGCGGACTGTGGTTTCCGGCATTGAAGAGTGGTGGGAAACCCAGGGTATCGGGGACATGAATGGTGATGGAAACGCCGATCTCCTGTTCCGCAATGCCAATACCGGCGATATAGTGCAGTGGAACCTGGATGGCGGGGAGCTGATCTCTAGTGCGTATCTTGGCAACCCTGGCACCACCTGGGATATAACAGGATTCCACGACTTCGACGGCAATGGAACGGATGATATCCTGTTCCGCAACAACATCACTGGCGATGTGGTGCAATGGGCTACATTTGCGGAAGGAATAACCGGATCCATCTTCGGCAATGTAGGCAATAATTGGGAATTGCAGGGTGTCGGCGACTTCAACGGTGATGGCCGGGAAGATCTTCTTTGGAAGAATGTGGAAACCAATATGGTGGTTGACTGGCTGATGGATGGAAGCACATCATCAGGGCAACTGCTGACCGAGAGTCTTGATTCGACGAAAACGTTTCAGGG
This sequence comes from Rhodospirillaceae bacterium Z3-40, assembly GCA_046233135.1. Classification (GTDB taxonomy): domain Bacteria; phylum Pseudomonadota; class Alphaproteobacteria; order Rhodospirillales; family Rhodospirillaceae; genus JBJXHN01. Next base: position 528,382 of record JBJXHN010000001.1, read on the forward strand.
GATCGGCGACTACAACGGCGATGGAAAAGCAGATGTCGTTTGGCGCGATAGCGCTACCAGCGACGTAGTCGTTTGGTTTATGGATGGTGGCTCGTTCAGCCAGTATGCGGCTGGCACTATTGGGTCTGGATCTCAGCTTGTGTCCGGGTGACAACCGACATATTGCCTTGTACTTGCGAAAGCCTCTTTAAGCACAGGCGCACCTGTCCCGCGATTATGAGCCTTATGCAATCGGTTCCAGCGCTCGACAGGGCGGCGGGCCGTTATTAGGCCGCTTCTCGATCCGTCCACGCACCCGCGTGGCAGTTTCGGTCTTGTCGGTCCAGATGGGGGCGAGGGCGCGCATCACCAGCCGGACATCCACATCGGCCACAGGCAGATGCCCAAAGACCGGATAGACATAGGCGGCCAAAGTCGCGCGCCATTGCGCTGCGTGCTTCGGGTTCCGCCATCCCGCTTCGTGTGCGGTGATGAAGGCCTCGGCGCACAGTCGCGGAAGTGGATGGCACGCGCGGCTTCGAGCTGGGCGGCGATACGCTGCCGTTTCTTTTCCTCGATGGGGTCAGGGCCATCAAGCCGCATCTGCCGACAGCTGCGCGCCTTCTTCCGCGCCTCCGCGAGGCTGAGCGTGGCCGCCGACCCCAAACCGTGATCGCGGAGGCGGTTACCGACCCGATAGCGAAAGACCCATGACCGCGCCCCCGAGGAGCGAATTTGCAGATAGAGTCCGCCGCCATCACCGAAGAGACCCCGCCCCGTGGCGTGCCGTACGGTCTGTGCGGTCAGCGTTCCATGGCTGCCGCGCCCTCGCCCCTCCGAACCGTACCCATACCTGTACCCATACTTGTTTCGCGAATGAGGGCGCACATTCACGAACCCCGCCGAACGAAACGCAGGGTCAAACTGTCTGTTTAGCAAGGAAATTATAGCGTTTCGCGCACACCTGCGAACAGGATGATGGCGGAGGAGGTGGGACGAAGTCCAAACCCGGAGCAAGCGGCCGACTGGCCGCCGGGCGAAGCCCGCCCCGTCGGAGGCGTCCGCGAAGCGAACTGCCGTGAGATAGAAAGAATGGCGGAGGGAGTGGGAGAGGGTTCAAACCCCAAAACCGCCAATGGGACAGACGAAGAAACACCTAATAACGACACGGCGACAACCTCCGGAAGCATTCCTCTGAACAGTGTGTTCGATGAATTGTCCAAATGCGAGGAGGTGCTCCAAGCCCTCGAAAAGGAGACCACCAGGAAGACCGACCGCAGGGCGCGGAGGTTCGAGCCATGAGCCGCGCCGTTGTGACACCATTCTCCAAAAAGTCCGAGGAAACAGCACCCGAGGCGCGGAAACCGAAAGCGCCCGCGCCGTTCTCCCTGCGCCTGAGTTTCGACGAACGCGCCCGGCTGAAGAAGATGGCCGGGACGCGGGCACTCGGGGAATTCATCCGCGACCGGCTGTTCGCGGATTCTTCCGTAGCCCCTTCCCCGCGCGCCCGGGGTGACCGGACCGCCATGGCGCGGGCACTCGCGCTCCTGGGGCAGTCCTCCCTGTCCGCCTCCCTCGGAACACTCGCGCGGGCCGCCCGGCGGGGAACGCTACCGGTGACGGCGGAGACGGAGGCGGCCCTGACCCAAGCCTGCGCCGACATCACCACCATGAAATCCGAACTCATGGCCGCCCTGGGCATCCGGGAGCGCTGATCATGATCCTGAAGGCCAGCGAACGGGGCGGCGCGAAACAACTGGCCGCGCATCTCCTCAACACCCATGACAACGAGCATGTGGAGGTCCACGACCTGCGCGGCTTCGTGTCCGAGGACGTGACGGGCGCCTTCAAGGAGGCCCAGGCCGTCAGCATGGGGACCCGCTGCAAGAATTTCCTGTTCTCTCTGTCCCTGAGCCCGCCGCCCTCGGCGTCCGTTCCCATCGCCGTCTTCGAGGACGCGCTGGACCGGATCGAGGCGCGCACCGGCCTGGGCGGGCATCCGCGCGTGGTGATCTTCCATGAGAAGGAAGGCCGCCGCCACGCCCATTGCGTCTGGTCCCGCATCGACGCCGGGACCATGACCGCGCGGAACCTCTCCCACTACAAGAGCAAGCTGCGGAACATCAGCCGGGAGCTTTTTCTGGAACACGACTGGACCATGCCGCGCGGCCTGATGAACAGCAAGGAACGCGACCCGCGCAATTTCTCGCTCGCCGAATGGCAACAGGCGAAACGCCTGGGGCGGGATGCCCGCGACCTGAAGTCCGAAGTGCAAGAGTGCTGGGCGGTGTCCGATGGCCGCGCGGCCTTCGCGCTGGCCCTGGAAGAGCGCGGCATGAGCCTCGCGCGGGGCGACCGTCGCGGCTTCGTCGCCGTCACCACCGAGGGCGAGGTGCTGTCCCTGTCCCGTTACACGGGGCGCAAGACCAAGGATTTGCGCGCCAGACTGGGCGAGCCCGGCGACCTCCCCGGCGTGGAAGAAACCAAGGCCCGCCTGTCCGAGGCCATGACCGCCGGACACCGCCAGCTTCTGGTCGAGGCGCGGGAGCGGATGACGCAATCCCTGAAGCCGCTGGAAACCGAGCGACGGGACATGGTGACACGGCACCGCGCCCTGAGAGAGGCCCCCGCCAGGGGGCAGGCCGCCCGCCGGGAGGCGGAGGCCCGGACCCGCGCCGCACGCCTCCATAAGGGCTTGCGCGGACTGTGGAGCCGTCTGACGGGGACCCATGCCCGCATGGTTGCCCGGAACGAACGGGACGCCCAAGCCGCCGCGTTGCGGGACCGCCGCCAGAAGGACGCCCTGATCGAAGCGCAGCATACGGAGCGGCAAGTGATCCAGCGGGATATCGCCGAAACCCGGTCCGCCTATGCCACCCTGTTCCGGGACCTGCGCCGCGACGCCTGCCGGGTCCGGAATGCCCTCGCGCCTACTTTCGACCAAGGCGACCGGGAAGAGGCCGTTCCGCGAACCCCCAGGGACGCCTTCGCGCGGGCCGCGACGCCCGAGACGCGTTTGAAACGGTTGCGCGATCCCTCGGAGCGTCCGCGTCGCCGTCGCCGCTCCCGGGGGCAGGAGCCCACGCCGGAACGGTGAGGGGGAGCGCGCGGCCTGCCCTCAATTTGACATCACTGCCCTCACTGACTACAATAAACGCATGGATAGAATAGACACGGACACATCCGCCATGGCGTCATTGAGCATCCGGCGCTTTGATCCCGCCCTCAAGGAGCGGCTGCGGCGCCGTGCCGCGTTCAATGGCCGGTCCATGGAGGCGGAAGCGCGCAGCATTCTCCAGACGGCGCTGGAAACGGAAACCCAGCCGACGGGCGCGGAGCTTGTCCAGGCCATCCGTGACCGCTTCGTGCCGCTGGGGGGCGCGGACCTCGACCTGCCATCCCGTGGTCAAGGGCGGGAGCCGCCGCGTCTGGACGACTGATGATCATCCTGGACACCAACGTTCTTTCCGAGCTTATCCGGTCCACGCCCGCGCCCGCCGTGTTGCACTGGTTCGCGACACAGCCCGCCGGGGTCTTCCATGTGACCAGCATCTCCGTCGCGGAAATGCTGTTCGGCGTGGAGCGTCTCCCGGACGGCCGGCGCAAGACCGCTCTGGCCGAACAGATCGGCGCGATGTTCGCCGAGGATTTCCGGGGACGGATTCTGAGCTTCGACGCATCCGCCGCGCCCTCCTATGCCGCCATGGTGAGCCGGAGAGAGCGGATGGGGCGTCCGCTGGCCGTGCAGGACGGCATGATCGCCGCCATCGCCCAGGTTCACGGCGCGGAGATCGCCACCCGCGACGGGGACTTCGCCGCATGCGGTGTTTCGCTCATCAATCCTTGGGAACATCGGGCATGAGGACTCCGGGCACGGATCGCAAATTCTATGCTTTCTCCCACGAAGTCTGGAGGAGGAGGAGGAGACCATCCTTCCCAGGATGAGGGTATTCTTCCCCAGTTTTAGGAAGTGTGTCCCTTTGGGGGTCATGAGTAAGCATGCTCGTTAGAAAAAAGACATCTGACGGGCAGCATCTTGATCGATTGGCGGAAAACTGAATAATATGTAAAGCAACGTTATAGCAACCAATGCGATCAGGGGTGGGCATGGCAACGTGCGCTGAGTATCCGCAGTGGCTTCAATTGCTTATAGATTTTAGTCCTGTTGCATCCGTTTGTGTAGCCGTGGCTGTAGGGGCTTACATGGCCCGACAAGCCTACAGAGCGGAAAAAATTCAACATACAATCGATTTGCTCCAATTCAAATTTGCTAATGTAAATATATTTTCAGCGTATCATTATATTAACTCGCTGATGAGAGATGGAAAAAAGTTTGATCCCAATCTTCTTTTTGACAATGAAAAGGATAGAGAGAAAAACATGCTGGAAGTAGATCGCCTCCTTTCCTATTTTGAACTCATATCAGTTGCTTATCTAAGGAAGGATATTGATAGAACAACAATAGAGATGCAAATAAAAACAGGAATGTATAAGACATATGATACTTGCGAACCGTATATCCAAGATATGCGGGACAGATTAAATAAGCCAACACTGTATGAAAGCCTCAAGAAAGTTTCGGACTTGTTCCGACCGTAGGAGTTTTGGAAAAGATGCCGCGCCGTTCAATTTCACGTACTATCGCGCGTAAGTCGAAATGGGACAAATGGTCGGAAACGTCATACTCACGAAGCACACGCTCTAACTCATACGCTTTTTCATCTTCTGAATCCCAACTCATATGCCCAATGTAAATTAAAAATACACTTTAGTCAAATGATATGTATTTTGTGTAATTTAACAGTTTTTTACTTCCCGAAATCGCCGGACTTTTTCCTCTCATAGAACCGCCGCGTCTTCCCTGCGGCGGTATTCAGGGCGTTTCCTGACCGTTGAGCGCCGTCTCAAGCGCCGCGATATAGCGGTCGGCGTCCTTGGCAAGCGCCATGCTCAGGGCGTCGAGATAGACCCGTGAAGGAAACGCGGCGGTGGCTGTTTTGAGCCTCGCCCGCACGATGCCCGGCTCCAGGCCGAGACGGTCGGCGATTTCCGCCACGTTCAGGCATCGCAGGTGATAGAGCACCAGAAGGCCGCGCTCCAGCGCCGGAAGACTCCGTGTCCTTCGCTTCACATCCATATGCAGCCCTTTATCCGCCTCGCGGACACGGTCCCGGGCCTCTGTCGGGTCCACCAGCTTCGCGGCCTCCCGGTCACGCCGCGCCTTGGCCGCGAGACGGTCCGTGAGCGGGTCGAGCGCCACGCTTGGCGTCTGAATGGGAGCGAGGCACCGGTTGGCCCGCGCGGGATCAAGCGGTACCGTGAACGTCTTCACCGCGCGCGTCAGAACCGGACAATCCGGCGGGAAGAGAACGGATGCGGGGATGCCGAGGGCTTCGGCGGTGGCGCGCGCCGTCCGTGTCAGATTGCCCGTGCCGTCGAACGGCGAAACCTGACAGGCTTCAAGCGCCTCCACGTCCCGGGGGATGAGGCCACGATCACCGAGCGCCTTTTCAAGGTCCGGTCCCTTGCCTTTCATGGCCTCTGAAAGCGTCGTATTGGTGATGGCGATGGAGAGTGTGAAGACGGGCCTCGTTTCATCGGGGGTAAGTCCCGGCTTCAGGGTATCCGGCATGCGTCCGAGGGCTTCCTGCACGGCGTGGAGCGCGTCTTCCCCAAGGTCCGCCTCCCTGACCGTATCTCCGGCATGGGGAAACAGCGCGGCGAGTGGCTTGCCCAGAACAGCGGCGAGCGCCGCCACATGTGGTTTGACGGTGCCGTCTTCTCGGAGGGGCGTGGCTTGGCGGGTGAGGAGATAATTCAGTTGGCCGACCGTGCAGCCGGTTACCCCGGCGAGCATGGCGAAGGTGGGAAAAGGAGAGGCGTCGATGGCCTCCCGAAGCGCCCGGTTCGAGATGTCTCCGGCGTTGCCGCCGGGGTCCGTCGGTGAAGAGGCCGGGCTTTTCTCACTCATCGCCGTTTTTGGGCCATATGTAGCCGATTGGTTTTTTACCCGGGGCCGGGAGTTTCAGGATTCTCTCCACATGCTCATAGAGGCTGGCGATTTTCTGGTCGTGTTCCTCGATCTTGCGTAACACGTCTTCATGGGTCGCCAGCATTTCCCGCAGGCGGACGAAGGCTTCCACGATGGCGATCCCGACCCGCGCCGCGTTCGCGCCCCGTAAAACGCTCGACAACATCAAGGCTCCGTGTTCCGTGAAGGCATGGGGCGGGCGCCGCAGTCCCATCCGCGCGGACGGATTGGAGGTCACGATTTGTGACCTCCATTCTTCCAGCTCATCCTTCGTGAGCTGGAACATGAAATGCGGAGGAAAGCGGTCCTGATTGCGGTTGACCGCCTGATTCAGGGCTTTGGTTTCCACGCCGTAGAGGGCGGCCAGATCGAAATCCAGCATAACCTTTTCGCCCCGGATAAAATAGATATCAGCGGCGATCCGTTCAAAAGGAATAAGAGAAGAGGGCGATTCACTAGGCATAGGATAAAGATGATATCACCAGAAAGCAGATATCTCCAAATAATGAAGAAATAATTTTATCAGATTTTTTTGCAAATATTATAAATCAGAAAACCGGAAAATCTCACAAAAAGACAAGAAATATAAATAATATCAATGCATTGTGCATAATTACATACAATTTGTCACAAACTTTATATATTTTCCATAATAACGATCTTTTAACGAATACATCATATAATAAGAGGCAAGTCAAAGAATAAAAGACGTGGATGGCGGTGAGACAGACATGGGGATTCAGGGGGAAATTCAGGAAACATTGTCCGGTACGGAGATACCGGAACCGGCTGTTCCGGGGCCGTGGGAAGCCTTTACAGGCGCGGCGCTGGATGGGGCCGGGCCGGTTGCATTCACCCGGACCCTCAATCCCGTCACGCCGCCTGTCAAACCGTCCGCCGAACCGGAAAGTGCGGAAATGAAACACCCCGACATTGACGGACCCGAATCCGAAAACTCTGAATCCGAAACGCCTGATCCGGACCTTGCGCCGTTCGGGATTACGGCCCGCTCCGGGTTGACCGGCGATCAGCGCCAAGAAGAAATCAGGACCCGCGAATACAGCGAAAGCACCGGCATAGGCGCTTCCGCCAAAGGCCGGAATGCCGAGGGACAAAAGAAAAACGCCCGCGATTACCACGACCGGATGACGGCTTATCTTCTCGCCGGTTTGCCGGACGGCGACACGAGCGGCTTGCCACACCACAATGACGAAGTGAATTTGATGGTGGACGGCCAACCGGTGAAACTGTCGCAAGGGGAATTATTTGCCCTGGCAAGACAGAAAGCGACCGACCCCAGCCTGTCACCGGAAGAGCGCCTTTACTGGGCGCAAATGGCTGTTCTGGCGAATCCGGAGCACGCCCACGACCCGGCGGCTATGCAGGCACATATTGATGCGGGTGTTGAAGCTCATCGTGTGCGCCCGGGTGATCTTGAGCAGGAAAAAGCTGCCGTCAAAAATATCAGACCACAAGATGATTTGGCGGATGATGCCATGTCTCATGAAGAGGCTCAGGCAGAAGCAAATAGCATTGAGAGCCAAGATATGATGCTGGCCGAATTAAATGATGCCGCCCTTATGCCGCTTGAAGATGATTTTGCTTCCACGACAGAGATACTGGAACCTGTTGTTGCCCAAGCCGGGGAGCCGGTCGGTCTGAATGGCGTCATACCCCTGACACCGAATTTCATGGGTGAGGCGCAACTGGCCAATGCTGAGGGCTTAACCCCAGAGGCGGACGCGACCGTCATGGTCAAGGTCGATCCTCAGGTTTTCTCAATGGGATAGAGTAAAACGCCTAGCCGCCGTGCTTCAGGGCTGGTGGCTCTCCCGCCTGTGCGGTTGACGCAACGGGCGACCGCCCGGCGCATCCACCTCTAGCGATCTGATCGACGGCGAGATTCGCGATAGCATGAGCGTCATATCTCTCCGCGTCTTTGTCACTGGCAGTCTTAATGAGTTTGCTGAACCGGTACGACCCCGGCGTTGTGGAAATCTTCCGCCCATCCTTGAGCGTGAGCTCCACAGACGGGCGCGTGAAAGCGTCGATAAGGCAGTTTGCCAGGGGAGAGGCCGGTTGGGCGATTTGAACCGCCCTTTGACCAATCCAGTCACCAGATAAATCCGCCTGCCTCGCGTCTGGGAGATTCAGAAAATCCGCCACGGACATTGCCTGCTGCGCCAGCGCGGGTCCGGCACCGAGAACGGCGGGGATCAAAGCGGCGGCTGTCAACAACCCGCGCGCCGCGCGGCCAAATGAAAACTGCGATGTCTCTTGTATCCTTGCCATGGCATATACTCCCTTGCCATTTTTGCTCTTCGAAGCAGAAAAAGCGGCAATAATTCGACTTTTTCTTCACTTTCGTTTCCGTAAGTGCCGAACTTTTTCAAAAGTTACACTTGCTTCGACCTTGAACAGATGTATCATAAGGGATGGTTATTGAGACTTTACTTCTTAAACGCAGCGTAAAAATTGTGAATCGTTTATATTCAGCAACTTAGATCACGCACACACACAACCTCTCGGGGAAATTTTTTAATGGACAAAAAGGATCGTTTTTGCACGCGCTACAGGTCTGATTTTTCGGATAAAATTCGGACATTCTCCGCGAAAAGGGAGGCCGGGGTCATGGCGGCGGAAAAAGCGGCACGGACAGCGTCCGCACCGGCTGAACCTCCAAAAAAGCTTGGGTACGCAAGGGTTTCGACGGTTGATCAAAACCTCGATCTTCAGCGCCGCGCGCTGGAGGGGTTCGGATGTGACGAGATTTTTGTCGACGACGGCATTTCCGCCGTCGCCCGGCGCCGCCCCGCTTTGGAGGAATTGTTCGGAAAATTACGCCCCGGCGATATGTTCGTCGTATGGAAAATGGACCGGGCCTTCCGCTCCCTCTCTCATGCCCTGATGTTTCTTGAAGACCTTGAAGTGAACGGGGTTGACTTCGTCGCCCTGACCGAGCGGATCGACACAACCACGCCAATGGGGCGCTTCGTCTATCAGATCAACAGCGCCTTCGCGGAACTTGAACGCGCCATGATCCGCGAACGGACAATCGCCGGGCTCGACGCAGCGCGGGCGCGGGGGGCGCACCTCGGTCGCCCCGATAAGCTCACCGCCGCCGAGATTGACTCTCTCCGTGCCCTGTATGCGGAGGGGAACCTGACCATGGATAAAGTCGGCGACATGTTCGGCGTTTCGCGTTCGACCGTCTCCCGCATTGTCGCGCGGGCGCGCGCATCAGCGGAAACGGCACGGGCCGGACGCCCGCCCAAGGTACGGCATTCATGACCGGGAAACGACGAAAGGAGACGCAATGACCGATAACGACCAACAGGACCCGGACGAAGGGGCGGCAAAAGCCCTCGCCACCATATGGGGCATGCGGGACCAACTCGACGCCCTCGCCACCGACCTTGCCGCCTTGGAGCGTTTCGTCCGAAGTCTCGAAAAGCAGTAAATACAAGCGTTCTCACGGCAAGAAGTTACCGCCTGTCACCAGAACTACGTCCGAATCGGACCAGCGGATCAAAGCCATCTCTAACTCGCGTTGCAGAATCTCTCAAAAAACCTTGTATATTATCAAAGGCTTGATTCGTGCGATCTTCATCTAGTTTTATCCACCAACTTTCTCCTCCCACTGGCAATTGCATGTATGCGCCAAGGCCTCCTTTTTTGGGGTCGCTTATTATCATGACGTTGCCCAAAGTGCGTGCTCGCATAAGATTCTCTGAAACAGTTACAATGGATCTGTTTTCAGATCGGGCATGCAATTCCGCCAGTTCACAGACGCATTTTTTATTTTTTTCGGAATCTGATGTAATAAATATATAAATCACATTTCTTTTTAGATTGTCAGATACCATCCTTACAGTTTCTTTATTTTCTGTATCCAAATATAAATTATCTGTTATTATGTAAATAATCGCATCGTTACTTACACTCTCCTCCACCATCATAAGATTCCTGACCCAATGTCGCCGATTCGTACTGTACAACCAGTCAACATCTGGGATCATAAACTCTTTATAGAAAAAATATTTCGCATAATCATAGACTATTAAAGAAATAATCACTATTATACATGTGTAAAAAAGATATAAGATATTATCTTCGAATAGAGTTCCACCCGATATAGCAACAAATAAAAGAGCTATAGTTATAATGGTATCGATTTTCTGAGATAAGATATGTTTCATACGAAGCTCCCGTTAGGAATTAGGAACAATGAGTGATAGATTTAATTTTATTGGGATAGTGAGGAGAATTTTTCAGATAGAATCTGAACAACAGACTTCACCAAAAGATTGCAAACATTCCTCGGATCAGGAAGGATTATCCTGGGATGTTATTCGGCGTGTACGGGAAGACATGAGAAGAATGGATGATGGTTGTCGACGGCCACAGGAATATACATACGATGAGCCCGCTGTTACTCCAGAAGAAATGGATCACGCAGCTGACATTGCTCGACGGATTGATGAGCAATTCAGGCTCAGGAGGGACCCGAAATCTTCCAAGCCAGCGCCTTAAAGCCAGCCTAAGCCGTCTAATTACTTTTTTGCAACCGCCATGTGAAGCCTTCCTTCGTCGATATGGCCAAGGGCCAACCCTTCTGCGGCAGTGACGATGTTCGACCCGGATACGGATAAACGCGGGCAGGTCCTGTGTCGCGCCGACCTGCGCAGACCATGCGCATATACATGCTTTAGCTGTATCACATGCACCGTATCTTGCTGCACTGTCCGTGTGTCTCACGCTCCGTCTCACGAAAACCCAGACACGAACACCAAACCCCGAAAAAGGAGAAAGACCGCTGCGCGCAAGTTGTGTGCTGTGTAGTACACAGCACCAAAAGGGCTCGGTCGCCGTGCTCCCTCGGGAGGGGGGCGTGCCGCCCCCCGTTGCCACCCCCCTGCTTGTGACGCGCTCAGGTGAACCCGTTCCCACGCCAGCGAACCGTATCGCCATTGAACAATTCGCGGGGCTTGAAGATGCGCCTTTTCACCTGCACCAGACCCTAAGCGGGTTAGACCCATCCGGGGCATCGACGATAGATCGGAAATTTCAACAACTTTAAACAGATATTTCTCGTACATATTTCTTTCAATGGTGTTTTCTGAATGCTATCTTAAAGGGATGAGAGGTGCGGCATGCGCTTACAAAATATTTCAATCAAAAATTTTCGACGATTAAAAGATGTCCAAATCGATTTTGAGGACAAAGAGACCGTCTTTGTTGGTCCCAATAACAGTGGTAAGACCTCGGCAACTGCTGCAATGCGAAGCTTTCTTGGTAATCGCGAATTCAAAATTCACGATTTTTCTGTAAGTTGCATATCGCTGATTGACGAATATTCACCAGAACTAGATTTTACCCTACCTTCTATAGAACTCGATCTTTGGTTTCAAGTTGATCCGAATTCCGTCGCTTTTGGACGTGTATTCGCTTTGGCTACTAGCCTTTCATCGGATTTCTCAGAAATTGGAATGCGCTGTGCGTTCGCAGTGAATGACGCCGATGAAATTTGGAAAGCGTATGATCGGACTTTCCCCAAGCGAGAAGATGGGAGCCGCAAACGCACCTTAAGCTATTTTCTTGATTCCGAGGGAAACCTTAGAAAGCATTTTAGCCTCCATATTTTCTCGCTGGAGCGTAGCGAATGTGGGGCTGTGGCAACGCCAATTGACCCCAAAGACGGAAAAAAGATCCTCGCATCTCTCCTCCGCGTGGACTTCGTCGACGCCCAACGGAACATTGATGACGAGAATGCTACGAGAAGCAACAAACTGTCGGAAGCTTTTGCCACATATTATCGGCGCAACCTTGAGCAGGCTGAGCTTGCGGAAGAAGCGATTGCCGTCATTGAGCAGAATAACGAAAATCTGACAAACCATTATCGCCAGCGCTTCGAACCACTGATGAAAATGATTGGAGGGTTAGGTCTTCCTACCGATAGCGATCGTGCGATGAAGGTTGTCTCCACACTCAGTTCGGAGGTTGCGCTTCGAGGAAACACGGAGCTTTATTATGTTGATTCTAGTACAAAACATGAGCTTCCGGAGGCTTATAACGGACTTGGCTTCAAAAATCTCGTATTCATGGTAATTCAAATTGATCATTACTTTAGGCAATGGCTCGCCACCGACGAAAATCGCCCCTTATGTCAGATGATTTTCATTGAAGAGCCCGAAGTTCATTTGCATGCCCAAGTTCAGCAAACTTTTATTCGTCAGATGTGGGACGTGCTTACCGATGGTACGCCTGAAGGAGAATCCAAGCCGCAACTCACGATTACCACACATTCTTCCCATATTTTGGATACGGTGGACTTTTCAAAAATCAGGTATTTTCGCCGTAGATCAGTTCATGACAATGGAAGTGGCTTAGTTTTCCAAGGGACAACAGTGCATAACTTGCGTCAATTCCAACCTGAACCGATTGATATTGCTGAACAGAGGGTTTCAGCTGAGGAGGCGCTTGAATTCCTTAAGAAGTATCTTCGGTTGACTCACTGTGATTTGTTTTTTTCCGATGCAGCAATTCTCGTTGAAGGTGCGGCAGAAAACCTCCTGCTGCCCAGGATGATTGATCTAGCGGCGAAGGCGCTAAACAGAAAATATTTAACCGTATTAGAGGTCGGTGGCGCATATGGAATGCGGTTTGCTGGTTTGCTAGAGTTCTTGGAAATACCGTATCTGGTGATTACGGACATCGACTCGGTAGATCCAAACGACAATCGAAAAAGTTGCCCCGCGAATAAGAATGGCGCAGTTTCTTCAAACGCGACGCTCGCCTATTTCTTCGGTGAAACAAGTATATCTGCGCTCTCCAAAAAGACGTTAGAGGAATGTTCGCAAGCGAATGGAACTCGGTTTATTGCTTATCAGAAGCCTGTTTCTATCAAATACAAGGGAAAAGAATGCAGCCTACATGGAAGAACTCTTGAAGAAGCTTTTGTCTATGAAAATCTCGATCATTTTAGCCCGAATGGTTTGAGCATAGGGATTGAATTTCCAGACGACCCCGCAGCCCTGCAGCTAGACGTTTGGGAACGCATAAAAAGTTCCACCTTCAAAAAAACCGAATTCGCGATGGACATCCTCGCTTATGAACCGCCGCCGCATCATGGCGAAGGAAGCCCTCCAGATGCTAAAGAGATTAATTTGTGGAATGTTCCCCTATACATTGCCGAAGGACTCCTTTGGTTGGAAAGGAGCCTCCCTCAACACACGGGAGTTGGTGAATGACCACAAAGCTGAAACCGACAGAAGCAGATAAGAGAATCGCCGAATGTATTGAAAACGAGACTTCATTTTCGGTCATCGCAGGCGCAGGTTCGGGAAAGACGACTTCTCTGGTTGAAGGCCTAAAGAGAATTCAGGAAACGCGCGGCAAAGAGCTTCGAAAGAACGGACAGCGTGTTTTATGCATTACATATACAAATCGAGCGGTGGGTGTGATTTCATCCCGTCTGGGCTTCGACGAACTTTTTTACGTATCAACCCTTCATGGTTTCTTATGGGGGGAAATTGTTAGATTTCAGGACGCAATTCGGGAAGCGCTTTCCGAAGCGATTATTCCTCAACACATGGAAAAGGCCCGCAACGATGACAATGGGGGCAATTCTCAAAGAGCTCAGAGTGCGAGAAGAAAATTGGAAAGACTTGAATTCGAGTTAGGCGCGTTAAAAGAAAATCCACGAGTGATTTATGAAGAAACAGCTGTTAGCGATTATTCAAAGTGTATTTTGAACCATGATGACGTTATCGACGTTGCTGCGTATTTGATATCCAACAAGCCAGTTTTACAAAAAGGGCTTGGTTTCAAATACCCTTATATTTTTGTGGACGAAGCGCAAGACACATTTCCACAAGTGGTAAGTGCTTTGAATGCCGTATGTGCGCGAGAAGGGTTGCCGTTGATCGGGTATTTTGGTGATCCGATGCAACAAATCTACGACAAGCGGGCCGGAAATTTTTCCGGACCAACAGGCTCCGTTCAGATTCCTAAAGAAGAGAATTTTCGATGTTCCACATCGGTGATCGACCTGCTCAACAATTTCAGAACTGACTTGCGACAAGTGCCCGGAGGGAAAAATGCGGGCGTAAAAGGAAGCGTTTTAATAACCGTGGCGCAAGCGCCGATCCCAGAAGGTCCTCGAAAGACGTACACGGACGAACAGCTCGATAATGTTACCCAGATGTTTAGGAGCGCGATCAATGATTGGGGCTGGACGGAACTTGGATCAATGAAGCGACTTTTTCTTGCTAGGCAAATGATTGCGCGCAGGATGGGTTTTGTTTCTCTTCATAAATTATTTACCGGACTATACTCTTCTTCCAGATCTCAAACCGAATACGAAGACGGTACGCACTATCTACTCAAGCCTTTCGTCGACGGTATTTATCAACTAGTCGAGTCCTTCAAAGCTAACGATGCCAAAAAAACCATTGAGACGCTTCGCAGGATTAGCCCTGCTTTTGATGATGATGGAAAAAATAAAAACAAGTCCTTAAAGATTATGCTTGAGAAAGCTTCATTACGATCTGAGGAACTCGCTAAGATGTGGCAGGAACAAACTCTGAGAAAAATTCTAGAGTATTGTAGTGAAAACGCGATATATTCAATTTCAGAGCGCCTTTCTTACCAACTCAATCGTGAGCCACGCGAGTGCTTCGATTCCAATAACGACGATCACCAACGCGAGAAAGGTGATTGGCTGGCTGATGAATTTTTTGAACTTAGAACGAATGAATTGGAAAAATACATTGATTTCCTAGATGAAAATTCTCCCTTTAGCACTCAACATGGTGCCAAAGGTGAAGAGTACGAAAATGTGCTGGTAATGATCGATGACATTGAAGCTGCATGGAATGCATACAGTTTTTCGAAAGTTTTAACTCCTGGCGTTGCCGGAGAACCGACGGAAAGGCAAAAAGAATTGACAGAGAAGCTAGCTTATGTCTGTTTTTCAAGAGCTGAAGTAAATTTGAGAATTCTGCTGTTTTCTAGCGATGCGAAATCAGCGGGAAAAGAACTTATAAATCGAAAACTCTTCCAAGAAGACCAAGTAACATACATATAGTTACCAGACTCAGTTAAATATTCACCAACCAGCGCATTAGGCATTTGTTTGTGTATTAACTCTCTAAACTCCGGCAGAAACCTTCGCTTAGTCGAAGTACTAGTTTTACATTGGTGCTTCTAATGATAACTCTCTCGTCGATACTGGCAGGTGATTTTTTACCGGTTATTCGGACTGTATCAGCCATGCGCGCTGTTTACCCGCCAGCGAGTTCACAAGTTCGTAAGACGAAATCTCCAGGCGTTCGCCTTGGCTGCACCGGCGACTGTTAGGCTTACCTAACACAGTATGGACGAAAAATATCACGTTAGTTCCCTCACGCAGGTCCGGTGAGGCGCTACGCCCTTCCCATTATTCGTTGTCGGGGAAGCCAAGAGGCCTTGCCTCTTTCTCCCCACAAGGAAAATAGACGCCGCCCGTGGCTCCGCGCCTACGGCTTGTGCGCCCGCGCCAGCGGCATCGATTTTCCTTGCCCCTCCCATCTCCATCCTCGCCGGAAGCAGGGTTGCAGCAGCAGCTACAACCCCAAAACCAAGGAGACGGGAACAATGACAATAACACTCCATGCCCAGCCCTACGATATCACCGCCACGGGCTTCTTTTTCGACACCCTGGAGGACTACCGGACGAATGCCGCCGCGCTCCGAAACGAACACGGCGACCCGGTCGAGGAGTTCGAAATTCAATTCATCGACGGGGACGAGATCGATGCCGCCCTTGCGCGCGCCTGGGGGCTCAATCAGGCCAACGTCGGGGCGTTTCTGGATAAAGCCGGGGAATGGAACGAGGAGGAAAAGTTTCGCTTCATTATTGCCGTTGAAGAGTGTGGCTATGATGAAGGTCGGGTCGCCGACACCCCCTATAACATTGACCTCGATGTATACCATGCCGCCAGTCTCCGAGAACTAGCCGAGCATTTCATTGAGGAGAGGCTGTTTGGTGATATCCCGGAGCGCCTGCAATTCTACCTCGACTACGACGCCATCGCCCGGGACCTCGGCATGGATTACGCCGAAACCAGCATAGCAGGGCGAGACCTTGTTTATCGGTGCGGGTGACAAGGGAGAGGGGAATACATGAGTGTCCGAATTCTTGACATACACGCAAAAATAGAACATAAGGAGAACAAACGTGTGCGAAGTGCGTCTTCTTTTCCAAGGGCGCTTCGGTGGGCCGGGCTTTCCCCCGCGCGATTTCCGCCGCCCTCGCACCGTAATTCAACGCAATTCATTTCAAGGCGCTCCGGACGAGTTTCCGGAACGCGCGGGAGACCCTTCGCCATGACATCGGACACCGAAAAACAGCGCCCCCTTCCGAACGCCTTCAATCCACGGGACTACTTCCACCACTTTGAAGGCGAGGAAATCACCGAGGAGCAAATGCGGGAGTTCCTCACCCTCTATTGGTCGATCATCGTTGAATGTGTCTCGCTGGGCCTTGATCTCGCGCCGGGACCGGAAAAGCCCTGTGTACAACTTTCTGAAAACGGCTCCGTCCCGGAATTGCCGGGAGAAACAGGCGTACAATGGGACGCTGCAACCCTTAAAACCATACTGAATGAGGCCGCGCGCGGCGGAAAGGACGTGCTGTCATGAGCCTGGGAACTGTAAAAGAGCAAAGCGCCGTCATCTATTGCCGTGTCTCCAGCGCCGCGCAGGTCTCCAAAGGGCACGGCATCGTCTCACAGGAAACCCGCTGCAAGGAGTTCGCCCGCGTCAAGGGATACGCGGCAATCGCCACTTTCAAGGACGAGGCCATATCCGGCGGGGTGATGGACCGGCCCGGCATGCAGGGCATGCTGTCCTTTCTCCGTGCCAATAAGCGCACGGGACAGACGGTGGTCATTATCGACGATATCAGCCGCCTTGCCCGCGACATCAAAACCCACCTTGATTTGCGCAGCGCCATCACGGACGCCGGGGGGCGGCTGGAAAGCCCCTCAATCGAGTTCGGGCAGGATTCCGATTCCATTCTGGTTGAGAACCTGCTGGCCTCCGTTTCCCAGCATCAGCGCCAGAAGAACGCCGAACAGGTCCATAACCGCCAGCGGGCGCGGCTGTTGAACGGCTATTGGACGTTTTCCTGTCCGCCGGGCTACCGCTACGAAAAAGCCGAAGGGCAAGGCAAAATGCTGATCCCCGACGAACCGCTGGCCGCGATCATCCGCGAGGGAATGGAGGGGTACGCGGGGGAGCGGTTTCAGACACAGGCCGATGTCAAACGCTTCTTTGAAAGCCAGCCGGACTTTCCCAGGACCCGCTTCGGCACGGTCACCAATGAAGCCGTCAACCGCATCCTGACCCGCCTTCTCTACGCGGGTTATCTGGAACGCCCGGAATGGGGCGTGTCGCTGCGTCGCGCCCGTCATGAAGGGTTGGTGTCCTTGGAGACCTTCGAGCGCATTCAGGAGCGCTTACAGGGCAAGGAGAAAGGTCCGGCCCGCGCCGACCTCGCGACGGATTTTCCGTTGCGGGGATTCGTGGACTGCGCCGATTGCGGGAAGCCGCTCACGGCCTGTTGGTCGAAGAGCAAGACCGGTCACAAGCACCCGTACTACATGTGCTACAACAAGGCATGCGCCAGCTATTACAAATCCATCCGCCGCGCCGATATCGAGGGCCGCTTTGAAAGCCTGCTGACCTCGGCCCGCCCCTCGGCCAAGATGCGTGCGCTGACCCTCGACCTGTTCCGCCGTGCATGGGACCAGCAAACGGCCCGCCTCCAAGAGATGAAGGAGGGTTTACGTCGCCGCGTGACCGAACTGGAAAAGCAGTCGGCGGCCTTGCTGGACCGGATCGTGGAGGCCACCAATCCCAGCGTCATCGTCCGCTACGAGCAACGCATTGACGAACTCGAACGCGAGCGCCTCGTGACGGTGGAGAAACTGGAGGCCAAGACCGGAAAACGGCGCGGTTTCAACGAAGTTTTTAAACTCACCCTTGGCCTTCTGGCAAACCCTTGTAAGCACTGGGAAAACGGGTCCATCGAGGGCCGCCGGGTCATGCTCAAAATCGCCTTCTCCGACCGACTCTCATACAGCCGCGAAAAGGGCTTTTTAAACCCGAAAATGTCTATCGTATTCAGGATGTTAGATCAATTATCACCCCCAAAAGGGGTGGTGGCGGATGGGGTGGGATTCGAACCCACGAGACGGTTCCCCGCCTGGCGGTTTTCAAGACCGCTGCCTTCAACCACTCGGCCACCCATCCTTCAGGCATGCTCGGTAGCGGGTCAGGTGGGGGGATGTCAACTGTTCTTAAAGGTTTTTTCAGGAAAGACCCCCAGGCGTGGACATCGCCGTCGCTCTATGGCACAAGATCCAGACGTTCCGGAACTTGAAAGAGCGTTCACCTATGGGGAAATCCCTGTTCTATCCGATGCGGGGGCATATCCGCCCCACGGCGCGCCGCCTCCTCCGCCCCCTGTCCGTCGGCCTGATGGCTGCCGGCCTCATGGCCTGCGCCACGCGGGAACCCGCTGCGGCCGTGCCTTTCGAGGCCTGGAAGGAAACCATGAAGGCCGAGGCCGTCGCGGCCGGCATTGCCCCGGCCGTGGTGGCTGCTGCCCTCAATCCCGCCACGGTGCAGCCGCGCGCCCTGGAGCTGGACAGCCGTCAGCCGGAGTTCAACCTGACCTTCGGCGGCTATTTCAAGAACGCCGTCCCAGACAGCCGGATCGCCCTGGGCCGGGAAATGTATGCGAAGAACAAGGCCCTGTTCGACCAGATCGGCGCCCAATGGGGCGTGCAGCCGCGCTTCCTGGTTGCCTTCTGGGGTCTTGAGACCAACTTCGGCAACAATCTCGGGGGCTTCAACGTCATCGACACCCTGGCCACCCTGGCCTGGGACGGGCGACGCGCCGCGTTCTTCAAGGCGCAGTTGCTCGATGCCCTGCGCATTATTCAGGACGGTCACGTCACGCGCGACGCCATGATCGGCTCCTGGGCCGGGGCCATGGGGCAGATGCAGTTCATGCCGTCCACCTTCCGCGCCCATGCGGCGGATGGAGACGGTAACGGTCATATCAACGTGTGGACCAGCCTGCCCGACGCCCTGAGCTCGGCCGCGCGGTATCTGCACGATCTTGAGTGGAAGCATGACCAGACCTGGGGGCGGGAAGTGCGGCTGCCGCGCCCCTTCGATTATGGCCGGACCGGTGTGAACAACCGGCTGCCCCTCAGCGACTGGGCGAAGATGGGTGTAACCCGGACCGATGGCGGTCCGCTGCCGACACCGGACGGCATGACCGGGGCGATCATCCTGCCCGCCGGCCATCAGGGGCCGGCCTTCCTGGTCTATGACAACTACTTCTCCATCCTGCACTGGAACCGCTCGCAGCTGTATGCGCTGGCGGTCGGGCATCTTGCCGACCGCATCGCCGGAGAAGGACCACTGGTAGCCGCTGCCCCGGCGAACGATCGCCCCCTGCGCACCAGCGAGGTGGAGGAGATCCAGACCCTGCTGAACGGGCTGGGGCACGATGCCGGAACGCCCGACGGTATGGTCGGCTCGCAAACCCGCGAGGCCATCCGTTCCTTCCAGACCGCCGCGGGATTGCCCGCCGACGGTTATGCCAACGCCGCCTTGCTGGATCGCTTGCGAGCGGCGGGGCGATGACGCAACCTGGGACGCTGACGGCATGACCATCGCCGACCAGCGGAAGGGACCGACAGACTTGATGAGGACAATGGAGGACATGGGACAATGACCCGCGCTTCCCTGCTGATGACCGCCGGCGTCCTGGCGGCTTCCCTGGCCCTGGGGGCCTGTACGGAAACCACGGCGATCGTGCACACGGCCAAGCAGTTCGGCAAGGGGGGCAATGCCTCCGGGAGCGGACAGTACAAGGTTGGCAATCCCTATGTGATCAACGGCCGGCAGTACTACCCCAAGGAGGACTACGCGTACCAGGAAGTGGGAACGGCCTCCTGGTATGGTCCCAAGTTTCACGGCAAGCAGACCGCGAACGGGGAAACCTTCGACATGAACTCCCTGTCGGGTGCCCATCGTACCCTGCCCATGCCCAGTTGGGTGCGCGTGACCAACTTGGCCAATGGCCGCACCATCAAGCTGCGGATCAACGACCGGGGGCCGTTCTCCAAGGAGCGGATCCTGGACGTTTCCCGCGCTGCCGCCCGGGCTTTGGGGTTCGAAGGGCAGGGCACGGCCCGGGTGCGCGTCAGCATCCTGGCTGACGAAAGCATCCAGGCCAAGCGGGATGCCGGCGGTGGCGATACACCCTATGTGCAGCGGCGCGTCTATGCGTCCGGCGCGTCGGGTAGCCCGGACAGCCGGGATGATGCCCAGTCCGCAGCCGTGGCCGCGGCGCGGACCACCATCCGGTCCGGCGTTACCGCTGCCGTGAATGCCGGCTTCAACAGGACCTGGGAGGTGCCGGCCGGCGGTACGCGTGAAGCCTTTCTGACCCCTGTCGCCTATGGCGCGGCAACACAGGTGGCATCGTCCGCACCCTCGCCCCATCGGGTGGGCACAGGCGGCCTGGCGCAGAACTGGGTGCAGATCGGCGCCTTCGCCAATATGGCCAATGCCGAAGGGCTTCGGGCGCAGGCGTCCACCTTCGGTCCCGCTGTGGTCGCCCCTGTTCGCCAAGGGGATCGGGTGCTTTACCGGGTGCGTCTCGGTCCCTATGTGGACAACGGCGCAGCGATACAAGCCTTGCAGATCACCCAGCGTTCGGGCTATCCCAATGCGCGGATCGTATCGGACTAGCCCTTCATGTAATGGATTAAGTGGCTAATAAAAGTCGTTTTCCACTAAAGGGTTATCCGGAACTTTTAAAACGGAGTGGCACCTCGTGATGTTCCCCCTCGGCCGGTACGCCGGTGTCCTGTGCGGCGCCCTGATGGTGGTCTGGAGCGCCGGGTCGGCGCAGGCTTTCGAGACCAAGGCCCGTCAGGCTCTTCTGCTGGATTACGAGACCGGCACGGCCATGCTGGCCAAGGATGCCGATGTCCAGATGCCGCCGTCGTCCATGAGCAAGCTGATGACCGCCTACATGGTCTTCGAGCGGCTGAAGGAAGGGTCGCTTTCGCTCGACGACACCATGACCGTCAGTGAAAACGCCTGGCGCAAGGGCGGCGCGGCCAGCGGCGGGTCCACCATGTTCCTGGAACCCGGATCCACGGCCACGGTGGAGCAGCTGCTGAAAGGGATCATCATCCAGTCGGGCAACGATGCTTGCATCGTGGTGGCGGAAAACCTGCGGGGGGACGAAGCGTCCTTTGCCGATGCCATGAACCGCCGGGCGGAAGAGCTGGGGATGACCAACAGCCACTTCGTCAATGCCACCGGGCTGCCCGATCCCAACCACTACATGACGGCCCGGGATCTGGCCCATCTGGCCCGCCGCATCATCGACGACTTCCCGGAGTACTACCGGATCTACTCCGAAACCGAATTCAGCTTCAACGGCATCACCCAGCACAACCGCAACCCCCTGCTGTACAAGAACATGGGGGCAGACGGCTTGAAGACCGGCCACACCAGCATCGCCGGATACGGCCTGACCGCCTCTGCCGAGCAGGCCGGCCGGCGGGTGATCATGGTCATCAACGGCCTGGACAGCACCAAGGAGCGGTCCGAAGAGGCGGAGCGGCTGATGGGCTGGGCGTTCCGGAACTTCGAGAACGTCACCCTGCTGGAAGCCGGCGCTCCGATCAGCGAGGCCGAGGTGTGGATGGGCGACGTGGACACGGTGCCGCTGGTGTCGACGGAAACCCTGAAGGTGACCCTGCCGCGCACCGCCCGCCGCGACATGACGGTCAAGGCCGTCTATGAAGGCCCCATCCCCGCGCCGATCCACCAGGGGGATGTGATCGCCAAGCTGCTGATCTCCGGTCCCGACATGGAGACCCTGGAATATCCGCTCTCTGCGGCCCGGGATGTGGAAGAGCTGTCCCTGATCGGCCGCCTGTTTGCCGCTGCCAAGAATGCGCTCTTCGGTCTGGCCGAGCAGGCCGCGCCGGACGCTCTGCTGGAAGACGACCGCAAGGACGGCGCGGAAGAGTCCGCTGCCAAGGCTCAATAGCGTGCACCCCCGCGTCGCGGGCCGCTTCATCACCCTGGAAGGGGGCGAGGGCACCGGGAAGACCACGCAAGTCAAACGGCTGGCTGCTGCGCTTGAAGCGCGCGGCCTGCCGGTGATCACCACCCGGGAGCCGGGCGGGGCGCCGGGGGCGGAAGCCATCCGGCGTTTGCTGGTGGAGGGCGAGACCGGCCGCTGGGATCCCCTGGCTGAAGCTCTGCTTCATGCGGCAGCCCGGCGGACCCATCTGGTGGAAACCGTCTGGCCGGCGCTGGTGCGCGGGACCTGGGTGATCAGTGATCGTTTTGCGGATTCCACGGCGGCCTATCAGGGCTATGGCCTTGGCCTGCCCGGCGAGACCCTGCGTCGGCTGCACCGGCTTGTGACCGACGGTTTTCAGCCGGCCCTGACCCTGATCCTGGATCTGCCGGTGGACGTCGGGCTGGCCCGGGCCGGCAAGCGGGGAGGGGGGGAGGACCGCTATGAACGCATGGGCACGGCCTTCCACGAGCGCCTGCGCAAGGGATTCCTGGAAATCGCCCACGCCAATGCCGACCGCTGCCGGGTGATCGATGCCTCCGGCACGCCCGAAGCCGTTGAAAGCGCCATCCTGGCCGCCGTGATCGACGCCCTGCGCGATCCGCTGAGCGCTGCCGGCGCCTTCGGCCCTCGTGAATAGGAAAAAGGCCCTTCTGACCCATGGCCGCCGCCGATCTGCCCCTGTCGCTTCCCCATCCCCGCGAAACCCTGGACCTGCTGGGGCACGAGGCGGCGGAACAGGAAATCCTGGAGACCTGCGCTGCCGGCCGGGTGGCCCATGCCTGGCTGATTTCCGGTCCTCAAGGCATCGGCAAGGCGACCCTGGCCTATCGCTTCGCCCGCTTCGTCCTTTCCGGCGGTCTGGAACGGCTGTCGGGTCAAGCCCCACGCGGGGACGGGGAGGGTGGAGGAGGGCTCTTCGGCGAAGAGGCCCTGCCCGTGGCTCTGGCCCCGGGTGCCGGCCTGGGGTTGGATGCGGAGCATCCCACCGTTCGCCGGGTGATCGCGGGATCCCACGGTGATCTGCGGGTGATCGAGCGCGCCATCGCCGACGAGAAGACAGGCAAGCGCAAGGGCGAGATCGTTGTCGGGGACGTCCGCGGCCTGTCCACCTATATGGCCATGACCCCCAGCGAAGGCGGCTGGCGGGTGGTCATCGTCGACGAGGCGGAGATGATGAACCGCAATGCCGCCAACGCCTTGCTGAAGAACCTGGAAGAGCCGCCCGGCCGTGCCCTGATGCTGCTGGTCAGCCACAATCCGGCCCGTCTGCTGCCCACCATCCGCTCGCGCTGCCGCCGGCTGCCGCTGACGCCCTTGCCCGATGCGGCGGTGGATCAGCTGCTGAACCGCCACCTGCCGGATCTGGCTCCGGCGGATCGTCAGGCCCTGGTCGGGCTGGCGGAAGGCAGCATCGGCCGGGCGCTGGCGCTGGCGGAGCAGGGAGGGCTGGCGGTCTGCCGGGACATGCTGGCCCTGCTGGCCGACCTGCCCCGCTGCGATGTGGCCCGCCTCCATGCCCTTGGGGACCAGGCCGCCCGGGATGATCAGGCCTGGGAAGCCCTGGGCACCCTGCTGCCGTGGTGGCTGGCGCGCATGGTGCGGGCCGGGGCCATGGGCGGAGCACACGGTGCGTTTTCCGAGGGCGATACGCCCGGTTTGCCGGGAGAGGCGGCCTGTGCCAGACGCCTGCTGGCCGCAGCCCCCCTTGATCGGTGGGTCGAGGTATGGGAAAAGGTTTGCGATCTGTTCGCCCGTGCCAGGGCGGTGCACATGGACCGCAAGCAGACCGTTCTCAGCGCCTTTTTCGAGGCGGAACGGGCCGTGGCTCGCGCCTGACGCGGCAACAAGCCAGGGGGTGGGGTCCGCGCCACGGGAACCGGTCCGCAACACCGACTGCTGCGCGCGCCTGACCCATGGCGTGCCATCCGATCCGTTAAGCCCTTTTATCCCGGGAGAGTTCCATCATGGCCGGGCCGAAGCCCTGTTTCTACATCACCACGCCGATCTACTATGTGAATGATCGGCCCCATATCGGCCACGCCTACACCACCACGGCCTGCGACGTGCTGGCCCGCTTCAAGCGGCTGGACGGCTACGACGTGAAGTTCCTGACCGGCACCGATGAGCACGGCCAGAAGGTGGAAAAGTCGGCCCAGGCCCAGGGCAAGGCTCCCCAGGGGTTCACCGACGAGGTTTCCGCCAACTTCCGGGCGCTGGCCGAGGCGATGAACTTCAGCAACGACGATTTCATCCGCACCACGGAAGCCCGCCACAAGGCCGCCTGCCAGCACTTGTGGTCGATCCTGCTGGAGAAGGGCGAGATCTATCTGGATGCCTACAAGGGCTGGTATGCGGTCCGCGACGAGGCCTACTACGCCGAAAGCGAACTGACCCGCCAGCCCGACGGCAGCTTTGTGGCCCCGACCGGCGCCCCGGTGGAGTGGGTGGAGGAACCCAGCTACTTCTTCCGCCTGTCCAAATGGGCCGAGCCGCTGCTGGAGTTCTACAAGGCCAATCCGGATTTCATCGCCCCGGACAGTCGCCGGAACGAGGTGATCCGCTTCGTCGAGGGCGGGCTGCTGGATCTGTCGGTCTCGCGCACCACCTTCTCGTGGGGCGTGCCGGTGCCCGGTGACGATGCCCATGTGATGTATGTGTGGATGGACGCGCTGACCAACTACATCACCGCCGTGGGCTATCCGGACCAGGATGGCGAATACGCCAGGTTCTGGCCGGCCAGCCTGCATATGGTAGGCAAGGATATCCTGCGCTTCCATGCGGTCTATTGGCCGGCCTTCCTGATGGCCGCCGGCCTGGAACCGCCCAAGCGCGTGTTCGCGCACGGCTGGTGGACCAACGAGGGGCAGAAAATCTCCAAGTCGCTGGGCAATGTCATCGATCCGGTGGCGCTGATCGAGACCTATGGCCTGGATCAGGTGCGCTACTTCATGATGCGGGAAGTGCCCTTCGGCAACGATGGGGATTTCTCGCATCAGGCCATGAAGAACCGCATGAACGGCGAGTTGGCCAACGATCTGGGCAATCTGGCCCAGCGGGTGCTGTCGATGATCGCCAAGAACTGTGGCGGCACCGTGCCTGCGCCGGAAGCCTTCTCGGAAGACGACAACGCGCTGTTGGGGGCCGCTACCGATCTGCTGGATCAGGTGCGCAGCGCCATGGACCGCCAGGCCTTCCACGACGCCCTGGAAGCCATCTGGGTGGTGGTGCGGGCGGCCAACGGCTATGTGGACCGGCAGGCGCCCTGGGCACTGCGCAAGACCGATCCGCCACGCATGGGCACGGTGCTGTATGTGCTGGCCGAAGTCATCCGGCGGCTGGCCATCCTGCTGCAACCGGTGATGCCGGAGTCCACCGCCCGTATGCTGGAGCAGGTGGGGCAGGGCGCCGAGGCCCGGACCTTCGAGGCTCTGGCCGCTGACGTGCGCTTGGAACCGGGCCTGAGCCTGCCCAAGCCGCAAGGCGTCTTCCCCCGTTTCGTGGAAGAGGAACCGGCGGCCTCCTGATCGCGTCTCCCATGCGCTTGTGTTTTGTAGAGAGCCCTTTACCCATGTCGATGATGCCCATGCTTGTGGACAGCCACTGCCACCTGGATTTCCCCGATTTCGTCGAGGACCGGGACGCCATGGTCGCCCGGGCCCGCGAAGCGGGGATCGGCACCATGCTGACCATCTGCACCCATGTGACCAAATTCGAACAGGTCCATGCCGTCGCCGAAGCCTACGACGACGTCTGGTGCACCGTGGGCATTCATCCGCATGAAGCGGCATCGGAGCCGGAAACCGATGCGGCGACCCTGATCCGCCTGGCCGACCGTCCGAAAGTGATCGGCCTGGGAGAGACGGGGCTGGACTTCTTCTACGAGCACAGCCCGCGGGCCGAACAGGAAGTCAGCTTCCGCGCCCATATCCAAGCGGCGAGAGAGACTTCCCTTCCGGTCATCATCCATACGCGCAGCGCTGACGTGGAAACCATTGATATCCTTCGTGATGAGATGAAGAAAGGGGTTTTTCCAGGCCTCATCCATTGTTTTAGCGGAAGCAAAGAACTCGCTGATTTAGCTATTGAATTTGGCCTTTATATCTCGATGTCCGGTATCGTGACCTTCCCGAAGGCTCAAGGCGTCCGCGATGCCATCGCCGATGTGCCTCTGGACCGTCTCCTAGTAGAGACTGACGCGCCGTATCTGTCGCCGGTTCCCAAGCGGGGGAAGCGCAACGAACCGGCCTACACCGCCTACACGGCCGCCAAGGTGGCAGAGGTCAAGGGCGTCTCGCCGGAGGATCTGGCGGAAGCCACGACGGAGAATTTCTTCCGTCTGTTCACCAAGGCCACCCGGCCGTCGGCTTAAGCATTGATGAAGACCGAGGGATCTTGAAGGAGTGACCGTGGGCATGGCCACGAGGCGGCTGACCATTCTGGGCTGC
The DNA here is from genome assembly GCA_046233135.1 of Rhodospirillaceae bacterium Z3-40. Classification (GTDB taxonomy): domain Bacteria; phylum Pseudomonadota; class Alphaproteobacteria; order Rhodospirillales; family Rhodospirillaceae; genus JBJXHN01. Next base: position 555,011 of record JBJXHN010000001.1, read on the forward strand.
GGCAGTGCCGGCGGTGTGCCGGCGATCTCCAGCGGCTGGGGCGAATGCGATCCGGCGCAGCCGAGGAATCGCCGCCGGCGCTCTTCGGTTCTGGTGGATGCTGTCGATCCGGCGACGGGGCAGGGCACCACCCGGGTGCTGGTGGATACCTCGCCGGACATGCGTGCCCAGTTGCTGGACGCGGGGGTCCGGCATCTGGACGGGGTGGTCTATACCCACGCCCATGCGGATCACGTGATGGGGATCGATGACCTGCGGGAAATCAACAGGGCGATGAATGCGTCCATTCCCGTCTGGGCCGATCCCACGTGCATGGCGGAACTGCGGACCCGTTTCAGCTATGTATTCACTCCCCTGCGCAGCGATGCTAATCTAATCTACAAGCCCCTGCTGGAGTGCCACGAGGTGGCGTCCGGACCGTTTCGGGTCAAGGACTTAGACTGTTTGGCTTTCTCCCAGGATCACGGCTATTGCCAGACGCTGGGCCTGCGGTTCGGCCCCATCGCCTATTCCACTGACGTGGTCGCCCTGGACGACGCGGCATTTTCTGTGCTGGAGGGGGTGGATACCTGGGTGGTTGGCTGCATCACCACGAATCCCAGACATCCCACGCATGCCAGTCTGTCCACCGTCCTGTCCTGGGTGGAGCGCCTCCAACCGCACCGCACAATTCTGACTCACCTGGGTACCGGGATGGATTACGATACGCTGCGCAAGACCCTGCCGGCCGGTATCGAACCCGCCTATGACGGCATGGTGATCGACGCCGGCTGACGAAGGCCGGGGAAGGCCGGGGAAGGCGGCCGATGGCGAGGCATTCCCGCCGAAAGGGCGGATCATACGTAACTGGGAAAGCCGATTGATTTTAAAGGAAAGCCGGATCTCCTAGTAGATATTTATGCGAGAAGGGAAGGGCGGTATTTCGATGACGGACCTGGTTCAGGGGCATACCCATGGGCAACCGCAGCCGTCGGGTCCCACCTTCGCTGAGCTGTTCACCCCCAAGCTGGTGACGGTCCTGCGCGAAGGCTATGGAGCGGTCCAATTGAAGGCGGATGTGATGGCCGGCCTGACGGTGGCCATTGTTGCGCTGCCCCTGTCCATGGCCATCGCCATCGCCTCGGGCGCATCGCCCGCACAGGGGCTCTATACGGCGATTATCGGCGGATTCCTGGTTTCCGCCCTGGGGGGCAGCCGCTTCCAGATCGGCGGGCCGGCGGGGGCCTTCATCGTCATGGTTGCCGGGACGGTCCAGGCCCACGGTATGGACGGGCTGATGATCGCCACCATCCTGTCCGGCCTGATCCTGCTGCTGGTGGGCGTCTTTCGTCTGGGAACCTACATCAAGTTCATCCCCTACCCGGTGACCGTCGGCTTTACGGCGGGTATTGCCGTGATCATTTTCGCCAGCCAGATCAAGGATCTGCTGGGTCTGGATCTGGCTGGCCCGGAACCCGGCCCCCTGCTGGACAAGCTGGTGGTGCTCAGCGCCAGCCTGCCCACAGTCCGCCCGGTGACCTTGGCCGTGGCCGGTGTCACCATCGCCGGAATCCTGGTGGTGAAGCGCGTGCGCCCCCAATGGCCGGGTCTGTTGATGATGGTTGCCGGCGCGGCGGTGGTGACGGCGGTGCTGGACCTGCCCGTCGCCACCATCGGCAGCCGTTTCGGTGGCATTCCCATGGGCCTGCCCATGCCGTCCCTGCCGGAGGTGACGGCAGAGAAGGTGCTGGCAGTGCTGCCCAATGCCATCGCCTTTGCCTTGCTTGGCTCCATTGAATCGCTGCTGTCGGCCGTGGTTGCGGATGGCATGACCGGCCGGCGGCACCGGTCCAATTGCGAGCTGGTGGCCCAGGGGGCGGCCAATGTCGCTTCGGGCCTGTTCGGCGGCATCTGCGTTACCGGGACGATTGCCCGGACGGCGACCAATGTCAGGGCAGGGGCTCATGGTCCCGTGGCTGGCATGGTTCATTCGCTGGTCTTGCTGGCCTTCATCCTGGTGGCAGCGCCCCTGGCCAGCTATATCCCTCTGGCGGCCCTGGCCGGGGTTCTGGCCATCGTCGCCTGGAACATGGTGGAAAAGCAGGCTTTCGCCACACTGATCAAGGCGTCCCGGGGAGATGCGGCCGTATTGGTCACCACCTTCCTGCTGACCGTGTTCCGGGATCTGACGGAAGCCATCGTGGTGGGGTTTGCCCTTGGGTCCGTTCTGTTCATCCACCGCATGTCCCTGGCGGCCCGGGTGCAGACGGCTCACGCGCCCCTTACGGTTCCCTTCGTCACCGAAGACCAGCCGGATGGCCCGGTGGACAGCCGCACGCCCTATGACGGCGCATCCGCTGGTGACCGGGATGTGGTCATCTATCGCATTTCCGGGGTATTTTTCTTCGGGGCGGCGGCGTCGATCGGCGCCGTTCTGGACAATATCGCCGATACCCACCGGGTATTGATCGTCGATTTCAGCGCCGTCCCGTTCCTGGACTCCACAGCCGCTAATACGGTAGAAAGCTTGGCTCACAAGGCTCAGCGACGGAACGTGCGGGTGATCCTCAGCGGGGCTTCGGCTGACGTGCAGCGCCATCTTGTGGTTCATGGCTTGCGGGAGCCTTTGGTGAGCTACGCCTCGACCATCCAGGCTGCCTTGGAGATGGCCGGAGAGAAAACCGCCTGAGCGGTTTGCCGTTCCCCATTCGTTTTGTTTTTGTTGTGGGGGGTCCTGTAGGGCAGGGGGGCAGCATGAAATATGTCGCTACGGTCGGCACTTTAATATTCCTATCGGCCGGTCAGTCTGTCACAACAACAATCGCTTAGGATCGCCTATGACGACCTGCCCTGTCCTGCCTCAGCCGGATTGGGGTGTGTTCGTGTACTTACGGACCCCAGCAACGGCCACAGAGCTGCTATCTATAAATACCCTAAATCCGGATACGGGCTTGGTCTGGTATACGGACATCTGACCATGAGCATGGAGGAAGCTTATATCGATGAGCGCTCTATCGCCTATGGTAACCGGACGGCACCGGCTTTGTTGTACCGGAAAAAAGAGCAAATCTTTTTGGCGGTGGAAAGCGCCAATGGGGATTTATTCGAATTTGTCACCACATCTTTCGTTGGAGACGAGCAGTTCCTGACCACCGTGGCTCAGGACGTATTGAGGTCGATGCATGGATGGTAACGAGAATTATTCTTATTACCATCCACTCCCCAGCTACAAAGGAACCAGCGCGTCCGCGCATCCCCGTCATTTGTATTCATAATATACATTATGCGACAATTCGACGTCGTAGGACCAGCCTTAAGGCATTGTTAAAACAGCTTTTCACGGAGTAGGACCAGCCTTAAGGCATTGTTAAAACAGCTTTTCACGGAACGCGATCCCAACCCAGCTTGTTGAAGCCTGTCCTTACCCTGTTAATCCGGAGATCTTGCCAGCCGTACAACCAAAGATATATTTTACGCGGATGAATAATGCGGATGATCCGGTATACGTCCTGTGCACGAGCAAGCAGCTCCGGGCAATCGCGGAGCATCTGGAGCAGCGTGCCCGTCAATACCGGATCCGGGCTGAGGAACTCGATGAGTTCGAGGCGATCAAAGCCCGCTCACAAGCTCACTTGGATGCTCTGTCCGCCCTGCCCGACCTCGTCGCCTCTTACCTGGCCCGAGGATATGGCCTGGACGCAGCGCGCGTCCACGTGGCCCGTGATTCCGGAGCGCCCATTGAGACCGTCGTGTGGTACTGGCGGAAATGGTGCCGGGATCAGGACAAGAAGGCTACGGAACAGCGACACGCCCTGGTCGCCAAATTGGCAGCCCGTGGCCTAACAAACCACGAGATCGCAGACCGGACAGGGCTGCACCCGGGAAGCGTCTCTAGAATCATCACCAAGACCTTCAGGACGCCCAAGCGAGAGGCCTAGCAGGCCCTCGCGCTGGCCGGCCGCGCTTCGCTTGACCGGCCGACCAGCGCTCGCACGACTGAGCACCGACACCAGAAATCCGGACGGTCAGAGATAATCGCGCGCAGACGCGCGCAAGAAGGGGGCGCAGCCCCCTGCTCCTGTCAAGGGCCAAGCGCGGGCAAGCCCGCGTCGGTCAGCCGGGATCCCCAATTTGCTTCGCAAACCGGGCGATACCCCTCCGGCTGACCGAGCCCTTGACATCCGCACCCCCGCCTTCGCCAGGGGGCAAGACCAAAAAGGAATTTTTTGGTCAATTAATTAAAGGAAAAAAGGCCCCCTACCCTCTTCCGAGGAGGTTGAATAAAAACCTTCATATATAGAACACTATAGATTATTCTGGAATATCGATACCTGTGCAATTCAAAGCTCCAACCCATGGGCCATGAACGGAAATCAAACAGTCTCGAACGAACTTAAAAGACCAACCAAGTGCATAAAGTTGTTTTGAGTCATACCTCTTTTCAAGATCACCTCGCTTGATAACCAATTCAATTTCCGGCTTCTCCTTACTACCAGCAGCATACGCCATCATTCCAATTCTGACATTTGCACCCGCAAACAAATGTGAAGGGGGCGGTTTTGGTCGTTGTTCAAGAACACAATCACCTATATTACCTCCCCCACCTTCAGAAAAGAGACCAGAGCCACCTTGCCCACCTTGAGTCCGGCCGTATCCACACCTGCTTTTTTCAACAAGCTCCATTTCAAGTTCTGATTTCTTAAATAAGATTTGAGTTTCTAATAAGTTGATGGAAGATTTTAATTGCCGCATTTCTTCAATAACAGACAGGTCGTTGGGCAGATTCCGGTCTATATCGCCCGTTTCCAGGTCAGGTCTTGGACCAACAGCTGGTATGGGATGCTCCCTGCTACTCCCCATGCCAATGTCGACGGATGGACCGCCACGAGACATAATGAACAAAATGCATAATAGAAGGCCAATAGACAATGAGAACACCTTAAAATTCATCCATATTGGCGTTATTTTTTTCTGACTCGGAGCCCCGCCACCGGTAAAAGACTTGTATGCAGGATAATATTTTTTCTTATATTTCTTGCGCGCCCGGCTCATCGGCTGCTTTGATTGGCCTTCATATACCAACTCAGCATAACCGGTCTTTGATCCAAGTGCAGAAAGCTTCTTGAATTTCCATCGCATTTCGACGCGACGCCGAATATCAAGAGCAAGCAGCATGTGGTCTTGGGATATTACAACGACATCAAAGCCATGATGTCCATGCATCGCAAACCACTGGGCTACTTCGGCGGGCATACCAGAGGATTTTCCGGTCGCTGGAAATACTTCATGAGCCTCATCGACCACTATCAGAGGCTTTTCCGTGCCTCCGTCAATTTGCCTTTCCCAATCTGGCCAAAGATCTTCGATTTGAGAAAAGGGCCGGCGGCCGAGCTGATTTTGGGTGAGGACAAAAACCAGCTCATCGCAATCCTGTCTGGTTATCCTATTCAGCTCGGCAACGTTCAGAGGAATGTCGGTGACAACCGCCCTCCCCTTGCATAGCGCAGGAATTATATGTTCAACCACCGCTGAATACGACTTGCCGGACCTCGGTGGGCCTTCAAGGATGTAAATACCCACGTCAGTTCACCCAAAAGCCTGGACGGACTGCTGCCAGAACAAACCGAACAATGAATCCTGCTCCAACGATATTGATGCAGGTACCGAGATCCAAAGCCCATAGCATCGCCTGCGTTTCAGGTGGGGCATTGCTCAGAAGATCGGCAAGTGTCGGTATATTGAAACTGATATCGGATATTGTGGAAAGCACGGATTGAAACAGGCTGGACAATGTTCCATAGATAAAGTCATGCAACCAATCTGATCCCGCTCCGAATAATGATGTGACAATAGATAGAAACCAATCGGCCAGACCTTCTATCCACAACACAAAATTATCCCAAAATTCTTCAATTGGTGTCCACAAGTCCATATCACCGGCTCCTTAGTGATGACCCATCAAACCACGAATAGATAAAGCAACTGCCGTCATAGTTGAGATTGCATACAGAAAATAACGAAGTAAAGACCAAATTTCTTCCCTCGGACACATTTGCTGTGCCTCAAAAAATGGAAGATCGACCGTCCAGCATATGTTTTCTACTTCACGAGAAGGAAGATTGAACCACCCAATGGTTTTATCATATATCTCAGTTCCTTGAATTGAATTCTTTGCTTCAGAAATGAGATCGCTAATATTTCTATCGCAATACAAACATGTATAGAGATCGCTTGATGATATCGAGGGCCGATTTATCGCGGGAGTCAGGTCGCCGGAAATAACAAAATCTTCCTCATCGTCATTACCGGAAGAACCGCCGCCACCGCCACCACTATTACCTGCGTCTGCGCCGTCTCCCTCGCCATCACCACCTGTATTGTCAGTATCGGAGCCTGAGCCTGTATCCGACCCTGTGTCGTTAGAACCTGAACCAGACCCACTGCCAGAGTTCGGATTTCTGGCAGCGTTCCATGATGCTGGAATATATGTTCCCTGAGTGGTAAGCCCAGAAAATGCAACGCATTGTTGCCAATATACTTCCCATAAAAAATATTCGTCACATTCTCCATTATCTATATAGCACCCACCTGTTTTTACATCAAATATTACACCTTCATCGCACATATGATCGCACTCACCTGTGAAATACCACCTATCTTCATTCAATTGGCAAGGTTCTGGTCCCATTTCCAAACTTATTGGTGCATCACCAGGTACGCAAACCTCACCTGTCAATACCCGCGGCGCATAAAACTCCCCAGGTATCACTTTACTCCCAACAAATTGAGCCTCTCGCCATTTAACTTCTGGGGCTTCCCAAGTGCACATCCATGGAGTTGTGGTTGATCCTGGTGTAGTACCATTCCCTAAATCAATACTGACACCACTACCGGGTTGATTGCAGCCGTTTGAAACGTAGTACTCACCTTGAGTTATTGCTATATTTGGGTATATTTCAGCACCAGATGGGCATTTATCACTACAAACAGAGCCAAGTTTCATATATTCACCAGTCGATTGCATAACCGGTGGGTGCCCATATTTATCCGAAGGGCAATCTTCCGGGCACGTACCGAAATATATTTTCTTTCCAGATGGACAAGTTGTTACCCTGCTACCAGGATATGGATTATTATTTACATATTCAGCACCACAGAATTCGTATATGTAAGTATAGGTTCCGCAGTATGCTATATCATCAACCCTTACGAATGCGCCTCCAGCTTCACGGCAGTCTTGATATGAATAGCCAGTTCCTTGATATGCAAAAATTTCCAATGTTTTTCCGTCTGATTCTCTTGTGCAATAATCAATGAATTCCGCTAATGCCGAGTTTTGCATGGAAGCGGTAAATATTACTGAAAGAAGAAAGTGTTTAAAGTATTGATACTTCATATCACCTACCCAACAGCCCCCACCAGAAAAAAGCGGCGCAAACCGCTCCGATTAAAGCGATGAGCGCCGCAGTCAGGGCCACAGTTGCAGTCACCACCATGGCCGGTTCCTTTCTGATTGCCGGTTAGCGGCCCATGACGGCCGACAGAAGCCGCTTGGCCAGCGGGATGGCAGCGATGGCCAGGAACACGCCAACGGCCGCTGCGCCCCAGACACCGACTTCGGATGCAATGGTCGTGGTGTCGATTCCGCTGAGCATGTCCCCCACCGGCGTAGCGGTCTGCGCCGCTGCGGTGTTGGTCATCACACCGAGAACACCGAGCGTCACGCCCAGTTTGAGAGTACGTTTCATCGTTCTACTTCCTCCTCAAATGAAAGACGGATAACACGCCGGACTACCTGAATAGCCCAGCCCAACAGGGCAAAAACGGTAACGGTACCGAAGCCCCATGCGAACGCAGCCGTCATTGATTCATTTGTCAGACCAATGGAAGACCAATCGGCTGCGACGTCTGATAAGTCCACCCATACTTCACAGGTGCTTGTCTCAACCTGGGAAAGGGTCTGGCAGACGAACATGGCCTATGCGCCAGCCGCGACAGACCGGGGTGCGGCCGAACGGGCAGGCTGAAACGCCACAAGATACAGGCGGTTGGAGAGGTGGAGAGCGTCGAAGCGCCCGACGGTGAGGCACTTGCCAAGATCGATGGAATACGTCCCAGGAGGATAAGGGGAGCCCTGCCGTTCATCCGGCAGCGTAAACCGACATTTCACCGGATACGGTTCGTTGGGCAGGTGCACCCACCCCTCTTGCTCCACAAATTCATACGGCTTTCCCGTCTTCTGGGAGTTCCCTGCTTTACGGAAACACTCAGGATTCTTCACTTCGACCTTGATTCCATCCACCGCTTTGACTCCTTTTCTGCCGCGTCTCGCTTTTTTCGCGTACGACGCTACCTTTCAACGAAAAGGAAAGTACTGCTATCCACACGTGGCGGTAAAATGGCTTTTAATACCGTACGTGGATTGGTATTAACTGGGATTGTTCACATATGACTACAGCGAGGTATATACCGATATCGCTCTATTAGCTCAGAAATCTTTGCTTCCTGCTTCAGGTCATGACTTTTTATGCCTAGGATTGTCAAATCTTCATCCGTCGATCCATTCAAAATTCTGCGGAACTCACTATTGCAGTAGTCACCAGTGAGAACAACAACTGCGGCGCGAATGCAACCAACAGCCTGTTGGATCATTTGTCTTCCGCGCTGCTTCGCGGTATCTAGAAATCGGCGCCCCAGTGGCGCCAATTTGTCGCAATATCCAATGACAGCGGCGACCAGTTGCCACATTTCATGGGCTGGCCAGCGGGATCTATTGCTGTCGGCATTTGGTCGCGTCAGGCGCCGGGAGGAAAGCGCCTCCACCAGCAGATATTTCCTGCGCTCCAACCAATCCCGATAGGTGACAACACCACGATCCCGCATCCAGTCGCCGCGCAAGCGGACCTCTATGCGCCAGACATCCTTCGGTGTCGCGCCATCGTCCGGGCGCGCCCAATACCCGGTGCGCTCCCAGAGATCGAGCATCCATTCTTTGCCACTGGCTTCACGGATCTCCCGTCCCTTGTCATAGACCTGGATTTCACAGGGCTTCCGGTAGCCCACGGTCAACGTCTGCATCTTGCCCCCGGCAGCGAAACACGACAGGCTTTCCGTGGTCATGCCGGCCCTGACAGCTGCGAAGAAATCCTGGGGTCGCTCTTCCATAGACGATTGAATACGCTGCTTTATTTCCGCATCGGTTAGCTTCGAACAATCGCCGATCGGAAACGCCTTCACACCGGCCGGAGCGACGACCGATTCCCAAAGCTCGGGACCCATTTCGTCCGAAAACGTCTCGGAATAGATATCTGTCGCGAAGTGAACCTCTGACACCCGGGTCCAGTCCTCTTCCGGCGTGATGGGCATTGCTTCGACAACCCGGGACAACCACAGCCGGGCACGGGCCACCAGCTCATCGGGTCCATAGCTCCAAAGCGCTTCCGAGCTGTACCTGATTGACACCCCCCACGACTGCCCGGGTCGGATTTTAACCTGGCACCAATCCGTCGTGAGCCAGAAGCGAACACCGCCCTTGGCGCCCATGGGCGATACCTGCCAGTCCTCGCCCCCCACCGTGAGCAGCACAGGGGTCTTTCGTCGTGCTTCTTCGCTGAGGTGGGAAGCCGCTGCCTTGGCCTTCTCGAATTGATCCAGGACCCCGGAGCAAATTTGCACCGAGAAGGCTTCCTCCAAGGTATCCAAACCGTATGCCAAGACCTTTCCATAAGCCCCCAAACTGTCCGAGAGGAGTCCGTTGATATCCTGATCGTCGGTCGGCATGATTACCCGTGGGTCGAATGGATCGATCACCTTTTGCCAAAGCCCTTCCCAGAGGGATTTCGCAACGTTGCTCAAGGGTCTTTCCTGCTCGGAGCCGTAAGGTACCTTCGATCCCATTTCCACTCTCCCCCTGGTAGAACGCCACCCCCCTATTAGGTGAGGGGGTGGCCAGCGCGCCGAACCGACGCAAAAAACCCCGTGCCCTACTCGGATACGGGGAGATGTCTGGATGCTTTGTCCCGGCCCCGGGCTTCCGCCTCGGCGATCCGTCCACGCGGCTTGTCATTGATACCAAGCTGATCCCGGCGCCGCCGGTGCCGGCCCAGGTGCCGCCCTGTGCTGGCCTCGAAATAGGCCCGGGCTTCCACCTTCTCGGACTGGGTCATGAGGGGTAACCCGAGTTGCAGCGTCCCGTCTTTACGCGGCCTTGGCATCATCCCTCTCCCCACAATCCTAGCGACTCATCAACAACAAAAAGAGGCCGCTACACGCTTTGATAAGCGCATGACGGCCCCTCTCGACTCCCCTAGACTGTTTATTGAAAATATAACAATTAGGGGGGTTCCATGTTCGCGCAACTCATACGGATATGCGGCCGTATCCTTGGAGGTGGTGCTGTTGCAGTCTCCATGATCATGGCGATGAGAGCCGTTACAACAATGCCCGTATCCACGGAGAAAGCCGCCACACCCATCGGCGGAATCCTCAACCAAGCTCAAGGCGGGCTGAAAATCATTGTCACCCATGGCATTACCGGGGTGATTCTCGCAGCAATCATCATTGTGATCACCCACAAGATCGCCAAGAGGTATGAACCGTCTCCTGGCCGCAAGACAAAGTAGTATGCTCACTGTTGGTCCTCCAGAGCGGAAAGTTCTGGAGGACCATCAACAGCAAGTGTGCACCATCGGTTATTCTCGTCTAAACTCTTACATTTGAAGCCTAAATACCCGTCATTGAATGCCAATAGGGCGAAAAACGGTACTGACGTGAAAGCAAATAACCAACCCGCCCATATGATTATTAGAGACCAGCGCATGAACCGGATAACTTCATGATATGTCGTATTAATTTCCCCTTCTAAACCGTCCTTGCGTGGCCTTGGCATACCCCTGCCCTCCCTTCTCGTCCGCTGTGGACGCAGAATGATAGATATACATCTATCGACCTGGAGTGCATTACACGCGCGTCTATCGCCTTGTCAATAGGGGATATAAGACGTATGTCTAACACTATACCCAGCAGGCGAAGAGACGCTGGACGGACAAGGACCGGGAAAGATGAGAGATTTCAACTGGTATTGCGATGCAGCGAAGACCCGCGCCGGCCTACCGTCAGACGCAAAACTTGCTCGCGCCCTAGGAATTAAGCCCCCGACCGTTTCCCAAATGCGGGCAGGGAAAAGCCCTCCGAGCGCTGGAACAATGAAAAAGCTCGCTGATTTGGCGGGAGTTCCTGACGATCAAGCCGCCCTGGACTTGACCAGATGGCAGGCAGAACGGGACCCCAACGCTGCATGGATGGTCGCGAGCTTAGAGCGCCTTCTTCGCCACGCGGCGATCCCTGCCCTTCTCGCATTAATGGTGCTTTCCCCCGCGGAAACGAAAGCCGCACAAGTAAACGGGTCTTTAGTTGAAAGTATACATTATGCGACAATAGGAAGCACCCAGCCGGAGCTAAGCTTCTGATCTAAATGACCTTTCTCATGGATGTGGGCGGGATATCGAGCTTCCCAGCGTCCTGTCCCTGCCCGCTATTGTCCTGGCGCTGATCGTCCATGCCGGTGCCGTCGCTCCCGATCAGATCGGGCAGCAAGATGATCACCCGGCTGCCTTGGGCTGGCGCGCTATGGATCTCCAGCGTGCCGCCCAGGGCCGAAACCAGCGCAGCCTTCAACGGCAGCCCGAGCCCCGCGCCCTGGGCCGGCAAACGGGCGATGCGGTGATCTCTGTCGGAAACGCCGCCCAGAACCAGGGCGTCCCGGATCTGCTCCTCAGTCATGCCCGGGCCGGTGTCAACGATCCGCAACCCGGCACCGCCATCGGGCAGGGCAAGGGTGCTGACCGTAACGCGCCCTGCCCTATGGTTATGTTTGATGCCGTTGCCGATCAGATGAATCAGGATCTGCCGCAAGCGCCGACGGTCCGTCACCACGCGCACCGGCGGCCCGTCGATCACCACCAGAACGCCCCGGGAATCCGCCTGGGCTTCCGTGACGTCACGGGCAAAGGCGATCTCGGTCGCCAGATCTACGGTTTCCGGGGTCAGAACCAAGTCGCCAGCTTCAATCCGCGACAGATCCAGCAGATCCTCAACCATCTCCAGCATCATCAGGCCTGAAAGGTGAATGTCTCGGGTATAATCCTTGTATTTTCGGTTGGTTATCGGCCCGAATACCTCGCGGCGCATCACTTCGGAACAGCCGATAATGGCGTTCAGCGGCGTTCGCAGTTCATGGCTCATGTGAGCCAGAAAGCGCGTCTTGACACGGTCCGCCTCCTCTGCCCTCTCCTTCTCCCGTTGATATTCCAGGAAAAGCTGCCTCATTTCCTGCAAACGGCGAACAACGAACCAAGCCAGAAGCAGCGCCAAAATTGGCGAAAAAAGGATCACTTCGTCCAGTTCATAGGTTTCGTGCGTGCGTGACCATTCCTCGACACGTTCGAAGAAATCGAAGCGCGCAAACAACGCCAGCGCAAGACCGCTGATGGCCAGGCAGACAGCACCGTCGCGAATGGACCTCTTTGTCCAAAGAGTCATAGCCTTATCCACAGTTCGCCTCCGTTGGAATGGAGGAAAAGCACTGCCCCGAACCCTATATGAGACAGGTCGGCCTCGCAGGGAAAGGGCAGAGGCTGAAAAGTTCCGCTCCCCGCCCTTTCCCTTCCCCGGTTCCGGCAGAAGGCTTTGTCCCTATCCCTTGTAGGCCAAGCGTAAGTTCCCCCAATGCCTGTTGTTCACGGTGATCGGCACATCCACTTCCTTGAGGAAAACGATCCGGCCGCCGCCCATGTCGCGATCGTATGTCTGGAAAAAGGCCGGAGAGCGGTTATGAGCGGCCAGCAGCCCTGCCCTGTCGTCGAAGATGCGGCGATTGCGACTGTTGGCCATATTCCAGGCGACATCTCCCGGCTTTTGCGGCTTGCTGTACGGGGTGTTGTGGGTCGGCAGATACGCGTTCCGGTCCAAAGCCGCGCAGAAGACGATCGACGGATCCTGCTGCATCGTCCGTTCCTGGATCGCCGGCAGGACGCTGTCGGTGAAGTCTGTAAAGGCGGTCAGCACTTGCGGTGGATTGGTGTCCGGGATCGGCCGGTATGACTCGTCGAACAGGGCGGCCTCGGTGATACGGCCGCTCTTCAGGGCCGTCTTGAAGGCCCCTTCGATATCCCGTGCCGCCGCCTGGCAAAGACCGGCCATCTGGTCATCCCGGTCCTTGTGGTCCACCAGAAGTGCCCGGAGAAGGCTTTCCTGGGTGGCCGGCAGAGGCAGGAACTGGATATGCAGTGCTCCGCTGGAAGGCATCAGGGCCTGGGCGGCGATCTGCCCGACCTTGGGGAAATCCAGGGTGATCGGCGTGCCCATGGGCAGCTTTTCCGGCTGGTGGCCGCTGCGGGGGCGGATAAGCGCGCCAGCCAGGGACAAATCGACAATCTTCTGGGGGGTGCGCCGGCCTCCGGACAGTACCAGCTCCGCATCCATGGCCACCGGTACCCGGATGTGATCGGATTTCACCGTGGAGGTGCCGACGATCCCCATGATCCGGTCCCGCAGCATCACCATGTCACTGTTCAGTGCCCCGGACATGTCCGCCAAGGTCAAGGCCGCGGTATTGTTCTCCACCGCCTGCCGGGCGATTTCGCCCATGCGACCGGCCAGCGACGTGGCGCCGTCGGCCGCGCCGGCCATGCAGCGGGCAATCTCGCTGGAAGCAGCCTGCTGTTCGCTGGTGGCGTGGCGGATCTCATCGGCCGCCTCGTCCATCGAGCCGATGGCCGTCCCCACCTGGCCTATGGTGTCCACCGTGGAGGCCGTGCCGTTGCGGATGGCTTCGACCTGGGCGGAAACATCGGCAATGCTCGCTTCGGTCTGGGCGGCGAGGGTTTTTACCTCTCCGGCCACCACGGCGAAGCCTTTCCCGGCCTCCCCTGCCCGCGCCGCCTCGATGGTGGCATTCAGGGACAAAAGCTTGGTCTGAGAAGCAATCGTGCGGATCAGCTTCACCACATTGGCGATCTGAGAAGCCGCCTCCTCCAGCCGCTCCACCGATGCCTGGGCATCCTTCGCCCGGGCACCCACACTTTCGGAGATCTTGGCGGCGTGGCTCATGTGGGTGCCGATGGTGGTGGCGCTGGTTTCCATTTCAGTGGCCGAGGACGCAATGGTCTGGACCTCGCCGCTGACCTTCTCCGCCGTTTCGGCCAGTTCGGACACGATGGTCTCCAGATCCTGGGAGCGCTGGGCCACCTGGCGGGCGATCTGGTTGAAACGGGCGGCCTTGTGGGCGATCTCGCCGACCGTATTGGTGGCCTCCCGCTCCAGCATGTCCGAGATCGTCAGGATCTCGTTTTTCACCGCATTGACCGCCCCCAGGCGCACATAGGCGTCCAGCGACATGGACATGTCGAACAGCAGGCCACGCAGCAGGGCGGCGATGTCGGCATGGGCATCGGCAGGCTTGCGGTGGCTTTCCAGGATCGCCCCGATCATGCTTTCGGCCATGCGCAGATAGCCGCCCAGATACCATTCGGGGCTGAGGCCGATCCGTTCATGGGCCGCGCCGATCCGTTCTGTCCGCGCCTTGAACTCGGGGCTGGTCACGGACTCGAACATGGCGAGCCAATGGGCGGCCTGGGCCTTTTTCAGGCGATCCACACCGCCGGCGCTGGCGATCAGGGACGCCAGGGTCGGAATGTCACCCACATGATCGTAAAAGGCACCCAGAAATTCGGGAAGACGCGGCGCCATCTTCTGACCAACGGCCCGAAGCCTGGAAAGCGCTGCTTCATCCAGCCCGAAGAACTGTTGCATATCGGACCGTTCCGCCACGAAGACCGCCGGTGAAGCATCCAACATTCCCGTATCCTCCAGTAGTCGGGCTGGTTCATGCGATGGAGTGGAGGAATAACCACACCCAGAATCCAGCCTTTGCAACAGGCTATCACCGCTTACACACCAAACGGATATAGTCCATTAGTATGTATATACCATGCAGCATCCTCGCGTTGTCGATCGTATGCAACATATTTTTTCAGGGGGAATGAGAGTGACCCACAGCATTTTGAAGGTTATCCCTCTGCACGCAGCCACCAGCCCCCGGTCTTGAAAGGCAAGGTTTCTGCAGTCCTTCGCAAGGGTCGGCTTAACGGCGTTCGCGCCGGAAGGGATCGCCGGGTCACCCGGAAGCGTCCATATAGACTGTCCAGATGTATATACCAAAAGGTGCTTCTGTCACCTGAAGCCGCTTAGAGCGGGTGGGAGATGCTGCGGCAGAGTCAGCGAAGGCGGGCGAATCGGCACCAAGGTGGGAGGCCGTGAGGCCATGCGAATGGACTGCTTCAGGCGCGTTCCTGCTCCCCTGCCCTTTCCCGAAAAACCCTCGGCAACGTCAAATAGGTGTAGTTAGGAAAATAACGGCTTCTCACTCGGTGAGCATTAGACATAAATAAGAAAAATACCTTATGAAAATTGTGTATATGTTCCAAAAAGCCTGGGTATAGATGTTGGATTTGGCCGGTTTCGTGCTAGGTTTTCTTGTGAGTATTGTGGTGTGCAGGAGCAGGAGTAAGCCGCGTGCGAATGTTCCCGTCGATCAAGTCCGAGCCCATGCCGATGGACCCTGCCGACATACCCGACGCCTACCGCGAGGGACATGGACGAGCGGTTCTCGTCGATCGCGCCCTGGCCGACCGCTATGTGGCAACCACCCGGGTCGGGGATCCCGAAGCCGATGCGGTGGTTGCCGAACTGTCCCGGCACGGCCCGGCAAAAAGCCGGGAGTGGATCCAGCAAGGGATCGATATCGGCCCTTCCGGACTGGGCGAGGCGCCGGAGATCGTTCGCTCCTTTTTCGCCGATATCGATCCGGTTCCTGCCTGGTTCGATGAAAACCGGGTCCTGCCCGGCTGCCGCGCCTTTCACCGGAACTCGGAGATGTTCATCGGCGCCTTTGTCGCCGCCGTGCTGATCGAAGGGTTTTCCACGCTGATCAGCCAGTCATTCTGCATCACCGGCCGCATCGTCGATCAGGGGGTTCGCAGGCTGAAGCAGAACAACCGCCAACTGGTGGAGATCTTCCTCCCCGGTGGATTGGACCGGCAAGGGGACGGCTGGAAACTGTCGGTGCGCATTCGCCTGGTCCATGCCCGGGTGCGCCAGCTGCTGGCCCGGGCAGAGGAATGGGACGAGGCAGCCTGGGGCGTGCCCATCAGCACCGCCCATATGGCCTATGCCACAGCCGCCTTCTCGGGCTTGCTGCTGAAGCGCGCGGCCATGCTGGGGGTCACCCTGTCGCCGGAGGAACAGGATTCCTTCATGATGATCTGGCGGTATGCCGGCCATCTGATGGGAGTGCCGGAGGACCTGCTGTCGACCAGCATGGCCGAAGCCCTGCATCTGCAAAGGGTCGGCGGCATGTGCGAGCCGCCACCGACCCTTGAATCCAAGATCCTCGCCAATGGCCTGATCAACTCCGCCCCGATCGTCGCCGGGATTGCCAAGCCGGGTCCCAGGAAGCGACTGGCGCGCAGGATCTATCGCATCTCGCGGGCCATGATCGGCGATCCCCTGGCCGACCAGCTGAATTATCCGAAAATGACCACCACCGGCACCCTGGCAGCCTTGCGGCTGAAAAACGGGGCGGAGCGGATCCTGTTCGGGATGGCCCCGACCCTGGGCGCCCGGCGTCGGGCCAGCCAGTTCCAGACTATGCTGGATGTATCGCTCTATACGGAAGAGGGGATCCGCTATCGCATGCCCGAACATGTCCACGCGGAAAAGGATGAACAGCTGTGAGCGGCTTTCCCTCTTCTCCTCCCTCGCTTTCCCCCTCATCGCCGCGCGGGCTGACGATCCCGCCCGTCCTGATCCTCAGCACGGGGCGCTGCGGCTCGACCATGATCTCCGACCTGCTGAACCGTCACCCCCGGGTTCTCAGCCTGTCGGAGTTTTTCGTTCCCCTGGGGCAGGACGGCTTCGCCTGGAACCGCCCGGATGGGGAACGCATGTGGCGCACCCTGACACGGCAGAGCCCCGGGCTGCATGCCATGCTGAAGGACGGCGAGCTGGTCGACGAGTGCCTGTACCGCCATGACGCGCCGGGGGCACGCTACCGCCCGGAAACCATGCCGCCGATCATGGCCGTCACCCTGCCCCACCTTTCGGACAAGCCCGAAGCCTTGCTGGACGAGCTGGAGCCGCTGATCCGAGCCCGTCCGCATATGCCGCTAGGCAACCACTATCGGGCATTGTTCGACGATCTGGCCGGCAAGCTGGGAAAAAGCGTGTGGGTGGAACGCTCCGGCGGCACCTTGATGCATGCCGCCAAGCTGATCCGGATGTTCCCGGAAGCCCGCGTGATTCACGTCTACCGGGACGGGCGAGACACAGCCATGTCCATGAGCCGCCACCACAATTTCAAGGTCCTGGTGGGGGCGATCCTGCGCTGCCGGCGGTTGGGCATCGACGTGCGGCGCAGCTTTCGCGCCACGAGGGGGAGGCCATTGGACGTGGTGCTGCAAAACCTGACCTTCCGGCTGCTGGACAGCAAGAAAACCGCCGCGCTGCCGCGCCTGGAGGATTTCGGCGCCTTCTGGAGCGACCTGATCACGGTCGGCCTCGAGTGTTTCGCCGACCTGCCGAAGCATCAGTTGCTGAACGTGCGCTTCGAGGACGTCCAGGCGGCCCCCAGGGAGCAGCTGCGCTCCCTGATCCGTTTCATCGCCCCGTCCCTGGAGGACGAAGCCTGGCTGAACGAGGTTTCGGCCATTCCCCGCCCTGCCCGCTCCCGCTTCCGGGATCTGCCGGACGCGCAGCAGGCGGCCCTGACCAAAGCCTGCGCGCCGGGTCTCGAAAAGCTGGGATATGCCCTATGACGCCCCTGTCCCCGTCCCCATCAGGCTGCCCGATCTCTTCCGCCGACCGTGAAGAATTGCTGGCGATCTGCGAGCGAACCTTCCAGAATCCCCGCGCCGACGGCACCCTGCCCCGCCAGTTTCATGCCAAGACCCACGCCTGCCTGCGCGGAACGCTGCGGATCGACCCGCCGGACGATCCAGTCCTGCGGCACGGCCTGTTTGCCCGGGCTGGCACCTATCCTGCCCTGACCCGCTTTTCCAATTCCTTTTTCGGCCGCGATGACCACCCGGATATACGCGGGCTGGCGATCAAGCTGAACGGGGTCCCGGGCGACGTCTGCGAGGGCGCTCCGCCGGGACAGCACGATTTCGTGCTGATGAGCGAGCCCGTCGGCCCCGCCCGGGATGCGGCTGAAGCCTTGAACCTGTTCCGCGCCCTGGGCGGGATCCGGCGGATCTCCCTGCTGTCCGTCCTGGCGCCGCGCTATCTGATGCCCAGCCTTTGGCCCTGGCGTATCCGCTGGCGGTATCTGGCTTTTCTGAACCAGTCGGGATTGCGCCATCTGCTAGGGCATGACCTGGCCCAGACCTCCTATTATAGCGTGACTCCCTATCGCCTGGGTGAGGATGCGATGAAGGTGGTGGTGCGTCCGGATGCCGCGGCCAAGGCCAGATCTCCGACGCGGGGCAAGGACTTCTGCGCCCGGCTGCAAGCAGCCCTGGAAGCGGGACCGATCCGTTTTGAGGTTTGTGTTCAGCCCCGGACCTTCGACAGCGACCCCATAGAGGACGCGCGCGTGGCCTGGAAAAGCCCGATCCGGCAAGTCGGAGTCCTGGAGATTCCGCCGCAGGACGTGGCCGCAACCATCCCTCTGGGCGAGAGTTTGGCGTTCAGTCCCTGGAACGCCCTGTCCGCCCACGCTCCGCTGGGCTCGATCAATGTCCTGCGGCAGGCGGCCTATGCGGCATCGGCACGGAACAGGTGCGCAAACGCCGTACCTCCGGCCCACGCCTGGGTGGGCGAGCCGGAGGATCACGGTTGATCGCGAACAGAATCTAGTGCACTGACTCATTCAGATGACTCAGTGGTCAGTGCACTAGCCCTTTGTTTATGCATCAACTTTCCAGACTTCGGCTGACGCCTCCGTTTGGGTCGATGCACTAGGGTGTAAGGCATTGGTATCCTTACACCCTTCCGCAAGTCAGCAGCTTACAGGTAGTGGGCCTTCAACGGTGCGAAGCCATTGAAACCGACCGAGGCGTAGGAGGTGGTATAGGCCCCCGTCGCCAGCAGGCGCAGACGGTCCCCGGACCGCAGGGACAGCGGCAGGCGGTAGCCGGCCTTGTCGTAGAGGATATCCACGCTGTCGCAGGTCGGGCCGGCCAGGATCACCGGCGCGGTTTCTTCGCCGTCCTTGTCGGTGACGATGGGATAGCGAATGGCTTCCCCTTCGGTTTCCGCAAGGCCGGAGAAACGGCCCACATCCAGATAGACCCAGCGGCGGTCGTCCCCGGCGAGGCCCTTGCGAGACACCAGGACCACTTCGGTTTCCAGAATGCCGGCGTTGCCCCCCATGTAGCGGCCCGGCTCGATGATCACACGTGGCCAGCTGTCGCCGAAGTGGCGGGTGATCGCCGCGCCGAGCGCGCGGCCCCAGTCGAAGACCGAGTAGATGGCCTTGCCATAGGGGGTCGGCAGACCGCCACCCAGGTTCACCAGAGTCAGCTTCAGACCGTCTTCATCGGCCAGACGGCGGAAGATGCGCGCAGCCACGGTCAGGGCCACATCCCACTGACCCAGGTCACACTGCTGAGACCCGACGTGGAAAGACACACCCTGCGGGTCGAGGCCCCTGGTCGCGGCCATGCGCAGCAGATCGCCGGCCATCTGTTCGGAGCAGCCGAACTTGCGCGACAGCGGCCATTCGGCACCGACGTTGTCGACGAACAGGCGGCAGAAGACCTGGGAACCGGGCGCATGCTCGGCGATCTTTTCCAGCTCTTCTTCGGCGTCGAAGGCGAACAGGCGCACACCGCGATCATAGGCGGCGGCGATGTCCGAAGACTTCTTGATGGTATTGCCAAAGGACAGGCGGTCGGCGGACACACCCAGACCCAGGCACAGATCAATCTCCGGCAGGCTGGCGCAGTCGAAGTTCGACCCCAGGCCGGCAATGCGCGACACCAGCGGCGCGGCCGGGTTGGCCTTGACCGCATAATACACATCCGCCTGCGGCAGCGCCGTGGCGAGAGTCCGATAATTGTGCTCGACCACATCCAGGTCGATCACCAGGCACGGGGATTCCGGGCGGTCTGCCAGGAACGCGGCCTGCTTTTCCGTCAATCCGGGGCCAACCCAGCGGGGTTCGCTGGGGACCAGGCTGAGCGCCGGGCCATGGCTGGAAATCTGGTGGCTGAGCGGCTGGGCCTCGTCCCATCGTCGGGAGAGGGGGCGGGCGGAGTCAACCTCCGCGCGGAAAGCATGGTTGTGCATCTACGGGCACCTCCAACAATCCCGGGGGAGCACCCTGGCTCACCCCCCGGTCGCAAGAAGTCACCGGCGGACAGGCACCGGTTTTTTTGGCAGACAGATACGCTGATCCCATCCCGACACGCGCAACGGCGGACACGCAGGTGCGAAAAGTCTCCGTCCCCGACCGTTCGGCGGGACGGGATGGGGTTCAGAGGATCAGACGATGCCGCGTTTGTGCTCGTTCACGCTGGCGTGGCCGGCGGCAAAAGCCTCCCGGAACACGGAAACGGCTTTCGACGGCACGGCATCCCCACACATGAAGATGTCCAAAGCCGCGTAGTCCCGTTCCGGCCAGGTGTGGATACTGATGTGGCTTTCCGCCAGCACAGCAACCCCGGACACCCCGCCATTGGGCGTGAAATGATGCAAATGGATGTGGAGAAGGGTGGCTCCAGCCACATCGACCGCCTTGCGCATGGCGCGCTCGATCAGGTCGATATCATCCAGCCCTTTGGCATTCCAAAGGTCTAAGATGATGTGCCTTCCCGCGAAGCACAGACCATTCTCTGTGATGAAATGGTCCAGATTTTCGTCACTAGAGGTCTGGCCACCTTCGACGGCCTTAAGAGTGACGGACGGAACGGATCTTACCTCTGCTCGGGCTTCGCGGGCCTCCGCTTCAGTATTCACCGCCAATTGGGGGGAAGAATGACGCATGATTTCGTCTCCCTCTAACCAGCGTTGAACCCGAAGGGCGTTGTTTTTCTAGAACAACCCTCACTTAGTATGTCTAACCGAAGAGCAACGCCTTCCCTCACCGGGAAGTGCGTGGGCGCGGACAATGAGGCCCACGGCTTCGTGATGCAAGTGAAATTTATCCCCTTCTTCGAGACCCCCATATTTTCGCCAAGCGGCCGTTGCACAAGGGGCACAGTTGGGTTTTTCTATGGCACGTCAATGGAACAGCCCACCGGTCCGACGGGCCGGATCCCCTTTCTTTCACCGGAGCGTCAGGGCTTGCCCGGCGCCCTTCCCGGCCCTTCCTACAGCTATAAAGGACGACCGCCCCCATGGATGACTCCTGGTTCCGCGAGACCCTCCACGCTTCCTGGCAGCAGACCTTCCGGATGGGCGAGATCCTGTTCCGCGAGCAGACGGAGCTACAGGACCTGGTGATCTTCGAAAACGAAAGCTTCGGCCGGGTGATGGCCCTGGACGGGGTTATTCAGCTGACCCAGCGGGATGAGTTCATTTATCACGAGATGATCGCCCACGTGCCCCTGTTCGGCCATGGTGCCGCCAAGGAAGCGCTGATCATCGGCGGCGGCGACGGCGGCACCTTGCGGGAATGCCTGCGCCACCAGGCCCTGGACCGGGTGACCATGGTGGAAATCGACGGCGCGGTCGTGGAGATGAGCAAGAAGTATCTGCCCACCCTGTCCGACGGCGCCTTCGATGACCCGCGCACCAATCTGGTGATTGCCGACGGCATTGCCTTCGTCAAGGAGACCACCGACCGCTTCGATGTGATCATCGTCGACTCCACCGACCCCATGGGGCCGGCGGAAGGCCTGTTCACCGCCGACTTCTACGCCGATTGCAAGCGCTGCCTGACCCCCGGCGGCATTCTCGTGGTGCAGGCGGGCGTCCCCTTCGTCCAGCCCGAAGAGCTGACCAAGGTTCAGCGCAACCTGGCCAATTCCTTCGATACCGCCACCTTCTACGCGATCACCGTTCCCACCTATGTGGGCGGACACATGTGCCTGGGCTGGGCCAGTGACGACGGCGCCCGCCGCCTGCCGCCTGTCGAGGATCTGAGTCGGCGCGTGCGCGAAGCCGCCCTGACCTTCCGCTACTATGCGCCGGACGTACACCTGGGGGCCTTCGCCCTGCCCGCCTTCATCCGGAGCCAAGCCGGTGTCCCGGCCACGCCGGACATGGACGGAGCCGCGTCGTGAGCGGCGGCGGATACCGTTCCATCGACCGCCTGCTGTCGGTGATGGCGCAATTGCGCGATCCCGACGGCGGCTGCCCCTGGGACCTGGAACAGACCTTTGCCACCATCGTGCCCCATACCATCGAGGAAGCCTACGAGGTGGCCGACGCCGTGGAACGGGGCGCCATGGACGAGTTCCGCGGCGAACTGGGTGACCTGCTGCTGCAGGTGGTCTTCCATGCCCAGATGGCCAGCGAGGAAGGCCTGTTCACCTTTGACACAGTGGTCGAGGGCATCACCGAAAAGCTGATTGTCCGTCACCCCCACGTCTTCGGCGACATGTCCGTGGCCGACGCCGATGCCCAGACGGCGGTGTGGGAAACCCAGAAGGCCGAGGAGCGGGCCGCCAAGGCCCGGGCCGAGGGACGGCAGCCCAGCGTGCTGGACGACCTGACGGCCAACCTGCCGGCCATGACCCGCGCGGTCAAGCTGGGCAACCGGGTGGCCCGCGTCGGCTTCGACTGGCCTGATGTGGACGCCGTCCTGAACAAGGTCGACGAGGAAATCGGCGAGTTGCAGGAAGAACGGCAACTGGACGGCGGGGGCGACCCGGCCCGGGTGGCCGAGGAAATGGGCGATTTGCTGTTCGTGGTGGCCCAGTTGGCGCGTAAACTGAAGGTGGATCCGGAAACCGCACTGCGTCATGCCAACGCCAAGTTCGAACGGCGCTTCCGCCATGTGGAAACGCGCCTTGCCGAACAGGGGCAGGCCCCGCAAGATGTCACTTTGGACGATATGGAAGCGCTATGGCAGGAGGCGAAACGCATCGAACGGGGCCAGCAGGAACGGCCGGACGGTTCCTCGGAAACAGCCTGAGCAGACCGCACCGTCCCATCCGCTTGCGGCTCTCGCTGCTGGCCGCTGGCCTGCTGGCCCTGGCGGTGTCCGCCTGCTGGCTGCCCGACCGTTTTCTGTCCGAAGTGCGGGTCGGGAGGGACGGCAGTTATGCGGTCACCTACAAGGGGGACATGGTCTGGGTTCCCATGATCAAGGACCTGCGGGCCGGAACCCTGACCGATGACCAGATCCTTGAGAAAATGGAGGTCCTGCAGCGGGATCTCAGCCGGGACAGCGCCTTCAAGACCATCGAGGTGATCCAGCCCGGGCGCTTCAGGGTCTACTACGAGACCAGTGGCCGCCTGAGCGATAAGGACGAGTTCACTTTCCTGCGCCGCAACAACGCCATCGTGACGATCCAGACAGACGGCTCCAAGATGGTGGTGCGCGGCGCCGCCATGACACCCACGCAAAAATCCCAGATCCGGGACTCGGGGCTGAGCTTCAGCGGGAAATTCCGCGTTGTTTCCGATGCCCTGCCCGTTCGCGGTAATCCCCAAAAGAGAGGATCCCGAGGGTACAAAAACTTTCGGGTGTACGACTGGACGGTTGACGGAATGGACTCCGCCCTGCCCTACATAGAATTTGATCGAAGCCGCCAGCCCTAGTGCATCGACCCAAACGGAGGCGTCAGCCGAAGTCTGGAAAGTTGATGCATAAACAAAGGACTAGTGCACTGACCGCAGGTCATGGAGCTTACGGGGATGCTGGCGCCGCATCACTCGTTTCACCAGCATGCCCATGACTCTACGGTCCCACAGAATGCAGGGAATTGAGGCGAACGAGCCACATTAAACTTAATTAACTTCCAATATCATGATTTATCCTTAAAATCCCCATTCTGAAGCTGGGGAGAAAGATGCTAATTTTTTTTCATATTCCGAAAACAGCTGGCACATCTATCGCCAGTACACTAACCGCAAGCGGAACGGCATACTTCCGCATCAGGGAGGAAGGCGCCAATGAGCTAACTTCCTTTTTAAGGGAGAATCCGGATGGTTTGATTTCCGGGCATTTTGATGCCCGTATTATTGGGACGCCATTGTCTTTGCTGGAGACGATTCCGACAATTGTTGAAAACCAGGATATGAAGGTTTTCACGTTTGTTCGCGACCCGGCAAAACAAGCAATTTCTTATTACTACCATGAACTTGAGCGTGGAAACACCAAGCTTAGCATAGAGGACTTCTGCTACAATCGGCATAATTGCAGTTATCGTTATGTCTTCAAGACCCACGATCCTGCCGATGTTCTGAAGAATTTCATGTTTATCGGCGACACAGATCGCGTCGACGAATGGATGGGAGCACTCGGGCGGCACGACAACTTGAGCATATCAAGTGTCCCCAGGAAAAACGTCGGACGGTCTGTCGGGAAGAGCCGCAAGGACAGCGGGTTGGATCCGGCCTATCTGCGCAAGGTCTACGATTGGGAGTACGAGCTGTATGACATGGTGTGCCGTCAGTCCGTTCGCATCGGCGATCAACGGGATCCGGCACGGCAGTTCTCCATGTACAGGTCTGTTCAGGATGATACCTCGGGGCCGGTAGGTACGGAAAACGCCTCTCCGCTGGTCGTCGACAAACCGAATGTCATCAAGGAGTTCTGCCTTCGCGACCGGAACGGACGCACCAAGGATGTGTTCGAGCTTGATGAAGATATTGGCGTGGAACTGGCTTTCGACATCGGCGATCCCTACGACGATGTGGAGCCGGCGATCAAGGTCAGCGCGCGGGAGGATGGAACCCTGGCTTTCGTCGGTCTGTATCCGAAACGCGATGAGCGGCCAGCCTTTCTCCGGGGAGCCTATCGCTCGACCGTGTGGATTCCGCCGCACTTCCTGAACGCCCGGGATTATCTGGTCAGCGGCGTGCTGAGCAATCCCGTGCTGGCACGGTCAGGTGACGTGGCGCCTGATACACTCGTTATGCGCGTCATCGAAACTGCAGAAACCGAAAGCCCGGCCCGAGGGCGGTGGCAAACGGACATTCCCGGGCTTGTGCGACCGGACCTGCAATGGCAAACCAAACGGGAAGCCGCCAGCCCCACCGGTCACGAGAAAAGTATGGATCCCCTTATCAACCCGGCGTCCCGCAGACGGGTCGCGGTCCTGGTCACCCTGTTCCACGATGAAAAGGCAGGAGGTCACGTCAAGATCTGGGAAAAGTTCCTGCGGGTTGCTCCGGCATCCGACGGCGTCGACCTGACCGTCTTTTTCCTGGGGTCCAAAGACGAGATCATCCCCGTAACAGATGTCTCGCGCATCCACACCCTGCCCCCCCGGATCAGCACCGGTCGCTTCCGCTTCATGGACAGCGGTGCCGGCCATACGGATCTGGCGGGTTTCCATCCCGGCCTCGCCCGTCTGCTGGGAGGCTTCGATCTGGTGATATCGACCGATCACTTCTCCTTCGGCCGAACGGCCGCCAAGGTCTGCCGGGACCGCAATATTCCCCGCTACCATTCCATTCACACCGATGTGGAAACCCTGACCCGCACCTATGCTCCGCAGATTCTGCGAAAGCTCGCCGGACGGCGCCTGGGGAATGTGCTGAGCTACCGCTTCGGTCTGGCGGAGAAACTGGCCCGCTCGGCGCGAGATGGCCTGCTGGAGGTCCTGAAGGGCTGTCGGGGCGTTTTCGTTTCCCGCCCGGCGGAACAGGCCCTGGTCCAAAGCACCTTCAGCGCCATGCCGTGCCATACCCTCCGCCGGGGCATCGAGCTGGATCTGTTCCACCCCGATGTCGGGGACAGGGCCTGGCTGAACGAGCGCTTCGACTTGAAGGACGGCCAGTCCGTGGCCGTCTATGCCGGGCGGGTGGACGGCAGTAAAAATGTCATGATTGCCGCCCGGGCGGTTCACCACCTGATCAAAACCAAGGGCACGCCCGTCAAACTGGTCGTACTGGGGGCGGGTGCCGATATGAACGAGATCCGCGCTCTGCTGGGTGAGGATGACGTGCGCTTGCCCGGCGTCCTGCCTCAGCAGGACATGGCCCGCGTCCTTGCCTCGGCCGATGTCTTCCTGTTCCCCAGCGAATCCGAAACCTTCGGCAATGTGGTGGTGGAGGCCAAGGCCTGCGGTTTGCCCGTGCTGGTTTCCGGCCGTCAAAGGGGAACCGGTCGCTTCGTCAGCGCTCCGGGAAAGGATGGCATTGCCTTGAAAACCCTGGATATTCAGGCTTGGTCAGACGCACTGGAAGACGCACTGACATGGGACCGGGAGGCCACCCGCACCCTGTGCCGCACATGGGTGGAACAATCCATGACGAGCTGGGCGCAGGTCTATCGGGAAGACATCATCGCCCCCCTGGCTCCTAGTGCCGGCTAGACATTCTTACCGGAACGCCGTCAGCACGGCGGCCAGGCGCTCCCAGCTTTCGGCGTCGCTGGCCATCAGAGGCGTGCCCTCCCGCATGGTGGGAGCATAGGGGCGACCGTCCAGCAGGGCGGAATAGCCCCCCGCCTCGGCATGCATCATGATCCCGGCGGCGTGGTCCCAGGGCTTCAGGCGGGTGAACACCGCGAAATCGGCGCGCTGAGACACCAACGCCAGATAGGCATGGGCCGCCGACCCCACGCGTCCCACCTTGGCCACCTTCGGGGCCAGCGTCGTCAGCAAGGGGCGCCCGCCGGCGCAGCCGGTCAGGCTGGCCATCGGCTTGTCGGGTCGCGCGGTGATGGTCAGGCGCGTGCCGTCCCGATAGCATCCCCCTCCCAGTTCCGCCACCGTGGTGCTGCGCTCGACGCAATGGTCGATCCAGCCGGCAACGGTCCGCCCTTTGTGCACCAGTGCAAGGATGCAGCCGAACACCGGATCTCCACGGGAGAAATTGGCTGTACCGTCCACGGGATCGATGACCCAGACCGGGGACTCGCCGGACAACCGGTTCAGAACCGACGGATCCGCATGCACCGCTTCCTCTCCCACCACCACCGAACCGGGCAGGAGGTCGGCCAGGCGTGCGGTCAACTGGATCTCAGCCTGTATGTCGGCTTCGGTCACCAGATCGTCGGGGCCGGTTTTGGCGCGGATATCCTGTTCGGTCAGGTTTCTGAAACGCGGCAGAACTTCGGTGTCCACCACGTCCCGCAGGATGGCGGTAACGGCATCGAGATCAACGAGCATGGGCGGGGAAAGGTCTTTTCAACGGAAGGGTTACAGAGAAGGCCCAAACGGCGGGCACCACCAATATAAGCGCTTCTGTCCGCCGGCGGGAGCGGTGTTCGGCAGCGGCGCACCGGAAATGCGCCTCGTGCTTCGCCCCAAACGAAGGCGTCAGCCGAAGTTTGGAAAGTTGATGCATAAAACAATGTCGTAGTGCACTGACCGCTGAATCGTCTGAACGTGTCAGCGCACGAGGTCCTACACCTGATAGCTGGGTGCCATCTGGCCGGCCTTGCAACGATTGGCCGGGAAATGGATCGAGACGACCGTACCGATTCCCGGCGTGCTGTTCAGGCCAAGCGTCGCACCGTGCAATTCAGCCAGACGCTTGGCGATGGGCAGCCCCAGCCCCGTGCCTTCCTGCCCCCGCACATAGGGGTTGGTATCCACCTGACCGAAGGGGGTCAGGGCCAGTTCCATTTCCTCCGGAGTCATGCCGATCCCGGAATCCCGCACCGACAGCACCAGGCCGCCATCCGCAGTCCGTTCGGCCAGGATCACCACTTCGCCGCCAGAGGGGGTGAACTTGATCGCATTGGACAGAAGATTGAGCAGGATCTGCTTGATGCGCAAGGGATCTCCATGCACCACGATCGGGTCGGGGCCGTCCAGTTCGCTGCGCAGGGTCACGCTCTGCTGCTCCGCCCGCTGCCGCATCAGGCGCATGACCGAAGCGGTGCAGGCGACCATCTCGACCCCTTCTTCCGAGACCTGCAGCTTGCCGGCCTCCACCTTGGTCAGATCCAGAATATCGGAAATCAGGCTGAGCAAATGCTGGCCGCTTTCCAGGATGTTGGCGGCATATTCCTGATAGTGCGCATTGGCCAGGGGTCCGTGAACCCCCAGGCACATGGCATCGGAATAGCCGAGAATGGCGTTCAGCGGGGTCCGCAGTTCGTGACTCATATTGGCGAGGAACTCGCTTTTGGCCTGGTTGGCCAATTCCGCCTGTTCCTTCGCGGTCAGCAGTTCCTCGGTCCGCTCGGCCACGCGGCGTTCCAGCTCTTCCCGGGCCGACTCCCGGGCCGCGTCGCGGACCCGGCGTTCGGTAACATCCTGGGCGCTGGCGTAGATATCATTGGGTCCGGGCATATAGGTCGCCGTCCACGACAGCCAGCGGTACCGGCCATCGGAATCGCGCATGCGGTTGGTAAAATCGCTCAACCCCAGGCCGGCACGCACCCGCTCCAGGGCCAGCAGGGTTTCCTCCCGATCCTCCGGATGGACCAGGGCAATGGCTTCCATCCCGACCAGATCGTCCGCCTTGTAACCAAGCACCCGCATCCAGCTGCGGTTCATCCGGCGGAAGTCGTTGTTGCGGTCGATGATGCACATCAGGTGTTCGGGCAATTCGAAGAACTGCTCCAGACCCTGCTCCGCCTCCTGTCGCCGATCCCGCTGATTCAGCACGAAGGCGAACAGGATCAGCGAAGCCATTGACCCCAAACCGAAAGGCACCAGGGCCTGAACCAGCAGCCATTGATAGGCGCTGCTGTCCGCCGGCTGACCATGCAGCAGGAACCAACGCCCGGCCACTTCGAACGACAGGGCATAGTGGCGCGGCAGCAGGGAGTTGCGCGGCGGGGGAATTTCATCCGGACGCTCGACGATCTGATCGGCGAAGCCGCTGCGCCGGGCGGTGGTGTCGGCGAATACGAGCTGGCGGGTCTGGCCGTCCACCAGAACCACCGACACATTATCGCCAGGCACGGATACCAGCGGACTCAGGCCCCTGTACATGGGGGCAAAGGAAATATGGGTGGCGACAACACCCAGGACCGCATCCCGCCGCTGCGCCTGGGTGGCCCGGGGGGCGGTGCGGGCATACACGGGGGTAAGGGCAACCGTTTCCCAGGCGCCGTCGACCGACCGCGCCGGCTGCGGTGTCGACAGCCGGGAGACCCCGCTGTCGATGGCCACCTGTGCGGCCCTTTGAAGAACCGGGTCCCGCCAAAGATCGAATCCCGACAAGTGCTCGAAGCCCACCAGGGGCGCGTAATCGAGGATCGGGAACGCCAGATCCGTACCGAGACCGCTTTCCCCGCTCTCTCCGTCTTGCGGCGCCTGCGGATCGGCGTTGAAAGGTGCATAGCCCAACTGCGCCCGGCTCCGGTCTGCGGCCACCAGCCGGGCGAAAGCGTCCAGCTGACCAGCGGCGACCTTGGGTGCCCAGGCAATGGAGGTGATCCCCCGGTACGATTCCAGGACATGGGCCTCGCGGATGAAAACCTGGAACGTGGCGGGGGCATTGAGGCTGCCGCTCAGTTGATTGGCGGCCACGACCTCGGCCGCATCCAGGGTCAGGCGCAATTCATGCTGGATGTGGTGGCGGATGTGGGAAATCTGACTATCGAACGTGTCAAAGGCCGTATCCCGCAGCAAGGCCGCATGCCACAGAGTCACCGCGGCCGTGACGGTCAGGCCTCCAGCCAGGGCGAACCACGCGGACACCGAGCCGGTTTCCCGCCTGCGCCTCGCCTCTCGTCCTTTTGCTCCATCTGTCTGTGCCGGATCGGCCATGCCCGGTCACCACTCCCGATAGTCCCCAAAAGACGTTTGCGGATCCACCTCCTATTATACCGTTTTTGGTAGTCCCCTACACCACTCAAGTTTTCCCGGTCTCACCAAAATGGTGGGCCGGCCAGCCTCAATCCCCGCAAGACTCCCGTAAGGTCTGAAGCCCAACAGGCAGAGTGGCGCCGGCCGGAACATCCTTGGCTGCTTGCGGCTCTCCGATTCGAACCCCGATGGGAATGACCCCGGCCCAGATGTCGCTCCCCAAGTCTTCCGGATCATCAACGGGAGCGCCATCCCGTACCTTCAGGGATGCTTGATCCAGCGGCAGGGCCAGAACGGCGGTACCCTTCAGCTCCTTCTCGGTCATCGGCCGGCATTCGTCCCAGCGCCGGGGCAGGACGGCGTCGGTGATCCGGGCCAGGGCCGCTTCCTTCTCCACCGGATCGTCCACCAGCGTCGCCGCCCCCATCACCATGACCGAGCGGTAGTTCAACGAGTGATGGAAGGCGCTGCGGGCCACCACGATGCCGTCCAGACGGGTCACGGTCAGACACATGGGCATGGGGCCACTGCGCCCCGCCAGGGCCATCCGCGCCGCCGGCGAACCGTGCAGATACAAGGTATTGCCGATCCGCCCATAGACCATGGGGATACAGGCCGGACCCTGGGGAGTGGCGAAGGCCACATGGGCGAGGCTTTCCCCGTCGAGCAGGGCCTCGATAGCGGCCCGCTCGTGAGAGCCCCGTTCCGGATGGCGCTTCAGGCGGGTCAGCGGCCCTTCAAGGGATGAAGAGGGTTCGGACGCGGACATAGGCTCAGACATGGACGCAGACATGGGCGGACTCTCCCTGCAAGGCGATGCATGGTTGATCGGCTTTTCGCAACGAAATCCCGTTGCCGGGGTCGGATTGGTGTAGGCTGGAAAAGTGGTCGTTGAAAGAGCCACTTTGGAGGCTTTTGATGGAACCAATTTTGTCTCTGGATGGCGACGGTCCCCTTCACCTGCGCCTCGCCGAAGCCCTCCGCCGGCAGGTATTGCAGGGGCTGATGACGCCGGGCACCGCCCTGCCCGCCACCCGCCGGCTGGCCAGGGACCTGGGCTGTGCCCGCAATACGGTGATCGCCGCCTATGACCAGTTGAAGGCGGAAGGCTATGTGGAGGCCCGCGGAGGCTCGGCCCACCGCATCGCAGCCGCCCTGCCGCCGCCTCAGGACGCCGGATCCCCCGCCAGCCCTGTAGCGGCACCATTGCCGGCGGAAGAAACGCCCGGCACCGTCCCGGCCGCCGCTCCACTGGCCGCCCCCCTGTCCACCTATGGCCGCCGCCTCAGCGGGGGCGGGCTCGGCGGTCCTCTGTCCCTTCCCGCTGGTCCCGGGCGGGCTTTGCGGATCGATTTCCGCTATGGCCATCCGGATCTGGAGGCGTTTCCTGCCGCGGCCTGGCGCCGTTGCGTGCTGGCCGCTCTGGACCGGGGCAGGCGCGGCCCGGACAGGCTCGGCTACCAGGACCCGGCCGGCGACCCGGCCCTTCGGGGGATCCTGGCCGATCACTTGCGGCGCACCCGGGGGATCGACCCCAGGAGCCGGGAGGTGATCATCGTCAACGGGTCCCAGCAGGGGCTGGATCTGGCGTTGCGCGTGATCGCCGATCCCGGCGACCGGGTGGCGGCGGAAGACCCTGCATACAACGGCTTGGCCGGCAGTCTGGAAGCGCAGGGATATCATCTGCTGCCCGTGCCGGTGGATGATCAGGGGTTGGATCCGGCGCTGTTGCCGGCGGCCGACGTTCGCCTGGTTTGCGTCACCCCCTCTCACCAGTTTCCCACCGGGGTGGTCACGCCCTTGCGGCGCCGGCTGGACCTGCTGGCCTGGGCCAGGGCGGCGGGAGCCTGGGTGCTGGAAGACGACTACGACCGGGAGTTCCGCTACAGCGGCCCGCCGGTCATGGCCCTGGCCGGCGCGGACCAGGACGGTCGGGTGATCCATGTGGGCGGGTTTTCAAAGGCTTTGTTCCCGTCCCTGAGACTTGGCTTCCTGTCCGTACCGGCCCCCCTGTTCCCCCTACTGCGCGATGCCCGCCGTCTTGCCGACCGCCACGGCCCGGCCTTGGAACAGCGGGCACTGGCCCTGTTTTTCGAATGCGGTGCCTTCGATCGCCTGCTGCGCCGCCGGCGCGGGCAATATGCCGCCCGCCGGCAGGCTCTGGTGGATGCTTTGGCGGCCACCTTCGGGAACCGGGTGGCGGTGACCGGCGATCAGGCCGGCACCCATCTGGTGGCCTGGTTCCCCGGCCTGTCCGTCGCCGCCATGGAAGCCTGGGCAACCCGGGCGCGAGACGCGGGGATCGGGGTGCAGACCGTCGCACCCTTCTTTCGTGGTCCCCCCAGGTCAGGCATGCTGCTGGGCTTTGCCGGCCTTTCCCCGGACGCCTTGACCGAGGGGGTCGGCGCCCTCGCCACCCTTGCACCCCCGGATCAGGAACAGGACCCAAGCCCTTCGGGATAAACGGTGAAGATCATCGACATTGGATCCACCAAGTCCAGCGGGCCGCGAACCGGATGGCGCATTTCGGTCAGCGCGTCTGGGGACTCCGGCAAAGCCGCCGCATCCCCTCCCAAGCGCTCGATCAGGTGGCGACGGATCGCGGCCCAGGACTCCTCCGGCCGGCGCGGATCTACTAGGAGAAGGCACCCGGTACCGGCCGTCGCTTCCGGCGGCAGGGGGCGGTGGTCGGGTTCTTCGGTCCATTGCAAGGCACTACCGGGAAACGCTCCGAGCAGGTTGGATCCCCAGTCAAGCTGGCTGGCAACGATGGTACCGCCTTCGAAGCCCGCGGCCCGCACGTCGTCCACCATCGCCCCGACCGGGCGCTCCGTCAGGCAGCGGTCGCAATAGGCGCTGCGGAGCAGGGCTTGGTTGACCAGCACGCCCCCGCCGATCAGCGTGGCCGTGAGAGTCAGGCCGAGGGCGAACCGGCGGCGCTGGGGCTCGGGCGGGCGGATGGCAGAGAGACGCAGGGCCGTCCACAAGGGTACGGCCAGGGCGGCGGGCATCAGGTAGTGCTCCCGCAGCCGGGTGCCGCCGAAGGCCAGCACCACCATCGAGGCAAGAGCGAACGCCACGATCATGTAAACCCACAGGAAACGCCGCCAGGGCCGGCCGGGATCCTCCGGCGCCGACTCCGGGAGCGGTTGATCTCCCCGCCAACGCTTGACCGGCAGGATCGCCGGCGCCAGCACGGCGGCCAGCAGCAGCACGGTGCCGGCCCCGACCACCGGGTCGGCCCAGGCATTGCGCAGGATATCCACGCCGTGGGCCGTCAGCCGGGAGAGCAGATCCGTCCCCCCGTCTCCGCCGGGCGCGCCGACCAGTTCGGGCATATCGTCGGTCAGGGTGCGCGGCCGGGTCAGCTGCCAGACCAGATGGGGCCCCGCCATCACCAGGGGAATGGCCAGAGCCGGAAGGGTGTGCCGCCATTGGACGATCCGCCCCCGCAGCACCGGATGGGTCATGGCGGCCGCCAGAAGCGCCAGGGCGAACAGGGCGAAGCTGTACTTCGACAAGGCCCCCAGCCCCAGCGCCACCCCCACCAGCACCCAGCTGAGCGGCCCGGCACCGGGTCTGCCCAGCCGCACCAGGGTCCACAAGGTGAACAGGGTGGCTGTAACCAAAGTCAGGCTATGGGTCAGATTGATCATCATCTGCATGCCGAACAGCACGCTGGCCAGCAGGCCCAGAACCGCGACTCCGCCGGCGAAGCGGTCACCGCCGCTGGCCTCCCGGGCTATCAGCCAGACCAGCCAGAGGGACAGGGCGATCTGGACCTCACGGATCAGGCCATAGACGGCCGGAGACGCCCCCAGGATCTCTTGCAAGGCCAGGGCGATCCAGTTGTGGAGGGGGGGCTGCTGGCGATCGTAGCCCAGCGCCCAGCCCTGCCCCCAGAATACGCTTTCCAGCTCGTCCCGGGGCAAGCCGGTATAGACCCAGGCATGAAGAGCGAGGTGCAGCCCCAGCAGCACGCCGACGGCCAGCGTCATGCCCCAGGGAGAGGCCAGGACCCTTGGTGCTTTGCCACCGAGCGCACCCAGGGTCTCCGCGGCGGGCAACAGAGAGCGAAAGGACAAGGCAAAACGGGACATAAGTGGGCCTTCCGAAGGGTGGAGCACGGACACGTTTAAAATCGCCGGGCAAATGCCGGGTGGATCATTGACGGGCGGCGATGGTGGGTTTATGTCCGAGGGATCGGAAAAAGGCAAAGGGCCGCTGGCATGGATGTCCAGGTCGTCTTCGACGCCGCCTGTCCCTGGTGCTTCATTGGCAAGCGCCGGTTGGAACGTGCGCTGGAGGAACGGCCGGAGATCCGCCCTCACCGTTCCTGGCGGCCGTTTCTCCTGAACCCGGACATGCCGCGCCAGGGCATGGACCGGCGGGTCTACGTGGAACGCAAGTTCGGCGGTCCTCAGCGGGCCCGGCGCATGCTGGAAGCTGCCGAAAGTGCGGGACGCATGGTGGGCATCAACTTCCGGTTCGATCTGATCCGCCGTACCCCCAACACCATCGACGCCCACCGGCTGGTGCGGCTGTCCCGGGATCCGGTGCAGCAGGACACGCTAATTGAGGCGCTGTTCCAGGCCTATTTCATGGAAGGCCGGGATATCGGTGATGTTGACGTCCTGGCAGACGTGGGCGCCGATCAGGGCATGGACCCGGCCCGGGTGCGGGACCACCTCGCCACCGAGATGGATGTTCAGGCCATTCACGCGGAAAACAGCCGGGCACACGCCATGGGCATGACCGGCGTGCCGGGGTTCGTGTTCAACGGGATGTATGCGATTGCCGGGGCCCAGGAACCGGCGATTTTCCTGCGTATGGTCGATCTGGCCCTGGAAACCCAGGTGGCCGTTCCCGTGACCAACGGCGTCTGAGTCCGGACGGAACGATGGGGCAGGATCCCCCTGCCCCATCGTCCTTTAGCGAGCTCGATCACGTCACCAGCACGTAGTTGTTGTCGATCGCCCCCACGACCGACGACGTGGCCGTGCCGCCGTCCATGTACCAGACCGTCACCAGATTGCTGGAGGAGTCCCGCCAGGCGATATCGGCGCGACCGTCGCCGTTGTAGTCGCCGAACCCTTCAAGTTCCATGGTATCTTCCGTGGAGGTGGACAGGAGATTCCCGGTGGAATTGCTGCCGTCCATCAGCCAGTTCACCACCATGCCGGTCGTGCTGTGGCGCCAGAGCAGATCCTCGCTGCCCGATCCGTCGAAGTCCGCCCCGCCCAACAGCTCCCAGCTGTCATCGACCGTCCCGATATAGGAACCGCTGATGTCCCCGAAACTTCTTGAGCTGCCAACAAAGGTTGCCCACTGCACAACATCTTTTGTGGCGGAGTTCCGGAACAGGATGTCGTCGGTGCCATTGCCGTCGAAATCCTGCATCCCCAGGACCACCCAGTTGTCTCCTGGATTACCACGGTTCATTTCATACGGCACGCCTTGTGAACTTTGATAAAACCACTGCACAATAATTCCGTTTTCCCTGTGGCGAAACAATATATCCGCTTTACCGTCTTCATTCATGTCGCCGATTCCGAGAACATTCCATTCATTCCCGAGCGGAAGCCCGTTTATCTGAGTGCGATCGCCACCCGTCGTGGCTGTGTCACCGGAATAGACATAGAGGAATTTTGAGTCCGTGCCCGTGGGAACACTGATGAAAATATCTTCCCGATTGTCGCCATCAAAATCCCCATGGCCGACATAGCTCGCACTGGACATGTCCACGCTGTAGGTCGAAGCGGCGCTGTCGTCTGCCGTGCCGGCAGCCCGGAACTGAATTCCTTCACTGGAAGAAGCCATGACGACCACGTAATCGGCCATCAGGTCCGTCGGCTCGCCGACCGCATTGGCTGAGGAGTGGTTGTAGAAGGATGTATCGATAATCGATACACCCGCGGTCGACGTCAAACTGGTTGGACTATTGATCAATGAGGCAAAGACATTCCCGCTTTCGACTTCCCAGACCAGATCGGTAGCTGACGTATCGCTTCCCACATACCGCCAGTAAAAATCGGACCGGCTGTTCGCATTATAGCTACCGGTTCCGATATTCATCAAAGCCAGTTGGGAGTTGATCGTAAAGTCGGCGAATTCGAAAGACCCCACGTCATAGGCGACAACCGTTCCATCCCGACCGTCCACCGTATCCTCAAGGTATATCCGCTCGCCATCCTGCACTGTAATCAGGTATTCCGAGCGATTTCCAGACAGGGTGATGCTATCGACACCCGAGTACACCGTTTCAGCCATGCCACTCTCCCCTTGTACAGTCCGCAGTGCTCCGCGAGATCCGGGCAACAGGCCCCAGAAAACCGGACCATTTTTACAGCCAAAGACGAATAATCAACCCTTGAGCAATTTTCTACAAAAATTTCCCTATAAAATATACATATGAATTTGCCATTGGGTTATTCAAAGCCACGGCCTGCCAGGCTGGACCGCCTGCGGTCACATTCTGTCATCAACGGATTCGTATAATACTCTGGAGGTCGGTTGGTTCCCCGGCTGCGCCCCGGGCGCGTACCGTTGGGGGGATATCAGACACTGCGGAAAGAGCCTGTCGTCCCCCCAAAAAGAAATTCCCGCGAAAGCGGTATCGCTTTCGCGGAAACATGAAGCCACGCTATCAGAGGGACCTAGAACGGAATTTCGTCGTCCAGATCGGCCGGACCGCTACCGCCACCCTGGCCGCTGCCGCCCGGACCCCGGGACGGACCCGGCCCGGTATCCCAGCCTCCGCCCTGGCCGCCGCCACCGTAGCCGCCGCCGTAATCCCCCCCATAGCCGGGGTCTTGATCGTAGCCACCGCCACCACCGCCGCCGTAGCCGCCACCCTGGCCGCCGCCGCTACGGCCCCCGCCACCGCCACCGCCACCCGGACTGTCGAGCATGGCCATTTCCGCCTGCGGTCCCTGCAGCACCACTTCGGTGCTGTAGCGGTCCTGGCCGGACTGGTCCTGCCACTTGCGGGTTTGGAGCTTGCCGCAGAGGTAAACCTTCGAGCCCTTGCGCAGATAGCGTTCGGCGATGTCGGCCAGCGGACCGAAGATGGCGACGCTGTGCCATTCCGTCCGTTCGCGCCGTTCGCCGGACGCCCGGTCGTTCCAGGTTTCCGACGTGGCGATGCGCAGGTTGGTCACCTTGCCGCCGTTCTGGAAGGAACGGGTTTCCGGGTCCCGACCCAGGTTGCCAATCAGAATGACCTTGTTAACCGACCCAGCCATGGTGTCCTCAGTGTCCTTGTCGAAAATGCGGCGCCCACTTTAACGGGTGCCGCCAAAAAGGAAACCCCCCGGCATCGGCCGGCGGGGGAAAAGCAGCCGGGGTCCGGGAGCACCCTGCCCCCGGACCCCGGCCAGACCCAAATCCGATCTGGGACTTACTTCTTGAAGTAGTCGTATTCGCCGCCATCCCATTCGTAGAAGACGTAGCCCGGCGCCGTCACGTCGCCCTTGTCGTCGAAGCCGATGGTCCCCAGAACGGTTTCCGCTTCATTGGCCTTCAGGGCCTTGATCACGCCGTCATAGTCGACCTCACCGGCGGCTTCCACGGCCTGCGCCCAGGCCTGGATGGCGCCGTAGGTGTACAGGGTGTAGCCTTCCGGGTTGTAGCCGGTGGCATCGAATTCCTTCACCACTTCCGCGGCCACCGGGTTCTTCCGGGGGTCGGGGCTGAAGGTGAACAGGGTGCCGTCACCGGCAGGGCCGGCGATCGAGGCGAACTCGCTCGACACCAGGGCGTCACCGGACACCAGGCGCACATCCATGCCCTGTTCCTTGGCCTGACGGACGATCAGGCCGGCTTCGGTGTGATAGCCGCCCAGATAGATCACGTCCACGCCTTCGTTCTTCAGCTTGGTGACCAGGGCCGAATAGTCCTTTTCACCGGCGGTGATCGCTTCGTACAGGATTTCCTGCTTGCCGGCGTCGTTCAGCACCTTCTTGGTTTCGTCGGCCAGGCCCTTGCCGTAAGCCGTCTTGTCGTGAAGGATGGCGATGTTCTTGTCACCAAACTCTTCGGACAGGAAGGTGCCGGCGATCACGCCCTGCTGGTCATCACGACCGCAGGTGCGGAAGACGTTCTCGAAACCCTGTTCGGTCAGCTTCGGGTTGGTCGAGGCCGGGGAAATCTGGATGATGCCTTCCTCGTTGTACACCGCAGAGGCCGGGATCGAGGAACCGGAGCAGAAGTGGCCGGCCACGAACACCACGCCGTCGTTGACGAACTGGTTGGCCACGGCCACGGCCTGCTTCGGATCGCACGCGTCGTCACCGACCTTCAGCTCCAGCATTTCGCCGAGCACGCCGCCCTTGGCGTTCAGGTCCTTGACCGCCATTTCGGCGCCCTTTTGCATCTGCTCGCCGAAGCTGGCGTACTGACCCGTCATCGGGCCGGCCGTGGCGATGATGATTTCGGCCTGGGCACTGCCGATACCAAGAGCGAAGGCCGCCGTGGCAGCCAGCAGACCGGTCTTGAACGTAGACATGAGAACCACTCTCCCTTGATCAAGTGGACGCGAGAACCGGAAGTCCGGGCGGGCTCCGGTGAATCCGGACCGCCCAGGACGCAGCCCCCGGGCGGGGCCGCAGGAAAGCCTGAAGCGGAACATGGGCATGCTCCGCCATGAAGACCAGGGGTCGCCGTGGGGCGATCAGGCCCCCCCGGCCTTTTCCCGCCAGCCGAACAGTCCGGTGCGTTCGTACAGCCAGGGGTACTGGCCGACCATCTTGCGCACCTGAGTCAGCCGGTAAGCTGAAAGGCAAATGATCAGTAACACGACCGTTCCGATAAGAAAGCCACTGAAAGACAAGAGCTCTCCACCGAACAGGGCATAAACGAAGAACCGGTTGGCCAGTCCCAGCAGGATGGCATAAGGATAGGCCTGCCAGGACGGCCGCCAGGTGCCGGCCAGGGCCTGGCCGGTCATGAACGCCGTCCAGCCGACGATCAGCACCGTGAAAACCAGGAACGTGAGCAGCGAGGATCCGAGAACGGTTTCCATCGGTCAGTGCCCCCCTTCCAGATAGGCCGAACGGATTTCCGGATTGGCCAGCAACTCCGCCCCCGTCCCGGACATCTGCACCACCCCGTTGACCATCACATAGGCCCGGTGGGCCAGCTTCAGGGCGTGGAAGGCATTCTGTTCCACCAGGAAGATGGTCATGCCCTGGGTGCGGTTGACCTCGCGGATGGCGTCGAAGATCTGCCGGACCACCAGCGGCGCGAGGCCCAGCGACGGCTCGTCAAGCAGCAGCAGACGGGGCCGGCTCATCAGGGCCCGGCCGATGGCCAGCATCTGCTGCTCGCCGCCCGAAAGCGTGCCGCCGCGCTGGTCGGCGCGCTCTTCCAGACGCGGGAACAGGGTGTAGACCTTTTTCAGATCCGCATCAAAATGCTGGGGATCGGCGACCAGGGCCCCCATCTGAAGGTTTTCATAAACACTCATGCGCGGAAAGATGCGCCGCCCTTCCGGCGAGTGCGCGATTCCCATGCGCACGATCCGGTCAGTGGAGAGCGTGGTGATATCCTCGCCTTCGAACATCACCCGCCCGATCTTGGCCTTGGCATCGCCGCAGATGGTGTTCAGCAGGGTGGTCTTTCCCGCCCCGTTGGAGCCGATCAGGGTGACGATCTCGCCGGGCCGGATATCCACGGACACACCCTTCAGGGCCTCGATCTGGCCATAGAAGGTGTGGACGGCCTCGACCGTCAGCATCGGCGTCCCCGTCGCCCCGTCGGCAGGGGGCCGGGTGGCGGTGGCACTGTCAGCCATGGGCGGGACCCTCCCCTTCCTGATCCAGGTCTTGGGCCACCTCGGGCGGCAGTTCCTCGTCTTCGTCCTCGCCCAGGTAGGCCTTGATCACGGCGGGGTCGTTGCGCACGGCCTCCGGATCGCCATCGCTGATCTTGGCCCCGTGGTCGAGCACCACGATATGGTCGGAGATTTCCATCACCACGCTCATGTCGTGTTCGATCAGCAGCAGGCCGATGCCGTGTTCGTCGCGGATCATCACCAGCAGCTCGTTCAGTTCGGCCGATTCCCGGGGATTGAGGCCGGCCGCCGGCTCGTCGAGGCACAGCACCACCGGATCGGTGCACATGGCCCGGGCGATCTCCAGCCGGCGCTGGGCCCCATAGGGCAGGTTGCCGGCGTCCCAGTCGGCGTGGTCGGACAGACCGACCTTGTCGAGCCAATAGGCCGCCTTATCCACCGCCGCCTTTTCCGCCCGGGTGTAGCGCCCCAGGCGCAGCAGGCCGGCGACGGCGAACATGGAGGCCTTTTGCAGCACGTTGTGCTGGGCGACGATCAGGTTTTCCAGCACCGACATCTGGCTGAACAGCCGGATGTTCTGGAAGGTCCGGGCCACGTCGGCCTTCTGGGCCACCCGAAAGCCTTCCATCCGTTCCAGGTAGTAGGTCTTGCGCTTGACCGGATGGTGCAGGGTCAGCCGGCCGACGGTGGGCTTGTAGAACCCGGTCAGGCAGTTGAACACCGTGGTCTTGCCCGCCCCGTTCGGACCGATGATCGAGGTGATCTCGCGATTGCGGGCGGTGAAGCTGAGGTCATCGATGGCAATCAGGCCACCGAACCGCATGGTCAGATGCTCCACATCCAGCAGGACCGAGCGATCGGCCCCGGTATCGGTGGGCAGGGTGGTGGAGCCCTCCACCCCCGGGATAATCTTGGTGGCGAGGCTCATGGCGTGGCCTCCTCTTCCCGTTTCTGGACCACGCCCCTCTCCTTCTCGAAACTGATGGTGGGATCGCGGTAGGCCAGCAGGCCCCGCGGCCGCCAGACCATCACGGCCACCATCGCCGACCCGAAGAAGAACATGCGGTACTGGTCGAACTCGCGGAACACTTCTGGCAAGACCACCAGGAAGAAGGCGGCGATCACCACCCCGATCTGGCTGCCCATGCCGCCCAGCACGACGATGGCCAGGATCACCGCACTTTCGATGAAGGTGAAGCTTTCCGGGCTGATGAAGCCCTGGCGGGTGGCAAAGAACGACCCGGCGAAGCCACCGAACATGGCCCCCAGCGCAAAGGCCGACAGCTTCACGTTGGTCGGGTTGATGCCCAGGGACCGGCAGGCGATTTCATCTTCGCGCAGGGCTTCCCATGCCCGCCCCACCGGCAGCTTGCGGATCCGCTGCGTGAACAGGTTTGTCAGCACCGCCAGCGCCAGGATCAGGTAGAACAGGAAGATCACCCGGTGCGTCGAGGAATAGTCGATGCCGAAGAATTCGTGGAAGGTGGTCGCTCCTTCTGCCGCGTTCCGGGAGAACTCCAGGCCGAAGAAGCTGGGGCGTTCGATGCCGGACACGCCGTCCGGGCCGTTGGTGACCTGATACCAGTTCAGCAGGATGATCCGGATGATCTCGCCGAAACCCAGGGTGACGATGGCCAGATAGTCCCCCCGCAGCCGCAGCACCGGAAAGCCCAGGATCACCCCGAAAAAGGCGGCGAACACGCCGGCCAGCGGCAGGCAGATCCAGAAGGACCAGCCGAAGGTGGTGGACAGCAGGGCGTAGGAATAGGCCCCCACGGCGTAGAAGGCCACGTACCCGAGATCCAGCAGGCCGGCCAGGCCCACCACGATGTTCAGCCCCCACCCCAGCATGATGTAGATCATCCAGGTGGTGGCCACATCGACGTAATAGCGGTTGCCCATGGGGCTGATCGGGAAGATCACCGCCAGCACCAGGGCGACCAGACCGATGGTCACCATATTGCGGCGGAAGAAGCCGCCGACCGGCATGACATAGGCCTGGGTCAGGCCGTCCAGGGTCCTCTTGTTGGCCGGATTTTCCCGCCAGAGGATCAGCAGGATCCGTCCGGCGAAGGCCGCCAGCACGAACCACAGCCAGTCGACGAACCGATACTGCATCTCCAGGCCGGTGCTGGTGCTTTCGGCATGCATGGCGATGAAGGGCAGGAACAGCGCCGCAGCCAGGGCCGCGGTGATCAGCGCTTCCTTGATCAGGGCCACGGGGTCGAGCCAGGAGGCCCGGCCCTGCGGCAGAGCGTCAGAGGCGGGTGCTCCCATCAGACCTTCTCCACTTCCGGTTTACCGAGGAAGCCCGTGGGCTTGAAGATCAGCACGAGGACGAGGATACCAAAGGCCGCCACATCCTTGTATTCAATGGTGAAATAGGCTGACCACATGGACTCGATCAGGCCGATCAGCAGCCCGCCCAGCATGGCTCCGGGCAGCGATCCGATCCCCCCGAGCACCGCGGCCGTAAAGGCCTTCATGCCCGCCAGGAAGCCGACGTAGAAATCAATCACTCCGTAATAGAGGGTGGTGATCAGCCCCGCCACCGCCGCAAGGGCTGCCCCCATGACGAAGGTCAGCGAGATGGTGCGGTCCACGTTCACCCCGACCAGGGCGGCCATGCGCCGGTCCTGCTCGCAGGCCCGCTGCTGCCGCCCCAGGGAGGTCCGGGTGATCACCCAGGTAAACAGAACCATCAGGGCGATGGTCAGGATCCAGATGAAGATTTGCAGGTAACTGAGGGTCACCGTGAAATCATTTTCGGTGAACACCTCCAGTCCGCCCTGGATGATCGGCTGGATCGGCTTGACCCGCGCGCCCTGGGTGATCTGGACGTAGTTCTGCAAAGCGATCGACATGCCAATGGCCGAAATCAGCGGCGCCAAGCGGAAAGATCCGCGCAAGGGGCGATAGGCCAGCCGCTCCACCGTCCAGCCATAGGCCGAGGTGAACAGCATGGAAATCACCAGCATGATGATCAGCGCCATGGGCACCCAGGCCATGCCGAGGTCCCCAAGCACCAGATAGGTGATGATCGTCAAAAAGGCACCGATCATATAAATCTCGCCATGGGCGAAGTTGATCATGCCGATGATGCCGTAAACCATCGTATAGCCGATGGCGATGAGGCCGTAGATGGCCCCGAGCGTTAGCCCGTTGATAAGCTGCTGTACAAAGTAGGCCACCCTACCCCCTTCCCGCCTCGGGCCGGCGACTGCCTGTGACGCGGATCGTCGCGCGATCCGCTGACTGAACCCTCCGGTACCGATCCGTGATCGGCTAAGGGTCGAACGTGGCTATCCCTAACCCTTACGTCAAGTATCCCTTATCAGCGGAGATACACCAGCCCTGCCAGCGAATGCAATATTCCCGACATATTCACTTTCTCTGATGGACGCTCAGGCCAAAATACAAGCGTTTTCAGTTCGATAGTTTCCGGAATGAGTAGGCGAGCGCACGAAAAGAACGCGACTCCGTGCAGCCTGTGCCCCGCGGGCAAATGCACCCCGGGGGAAGGGACAAACCGGTCTTGGGGAGTCCGTGTTTCCCGATGGCGACAGGATGTTCAGAGGGGCGTGCAATCCGTCACGCCGCACGCTAAGTATCAGGGTCGGAATCCGGCCGCTGATGCCGTCCATGGAAGAGGCTGATGAGCACTCACGAAATACGCGTGCGCGGAGCGCGAGAACACAACCTGAAGAGCATAGACGTCGCCCTGCCCCGGGACAAGCTGGTGGTGATCACCGGTCTGTCCGGTTCAGGCAAGTCCTCGCTGGCCTTCGATACCATCTATGCCGAGGGCCAGCGCCGATATGTGGAAAGCCTGTCGGCCTATGCCCGCCAGTTCCTGGAACTGATGCAGAAGCCGGACGTCGACTCCATCGAGGGGTTATCGCCGGCCATTTCCATTGAGCAGAAGACCACTTCCAAAAACCCGCGCTCCACGGTGGGCACGGTGACGGAGGTGCACGATTACATGCGCCTGCTATGGGCGCGCATCGGTATCCCTCATTCCCCGGCGACGGGCCTGCCCATCGAAAGCCAGACGGTCAGCCAGATGGTCGACCGCGTCATGGCGCTGGGCGAGGGCACCCGCCTCTATCTGCTGGCCCCCATCGTTCGCGGCCGCAAGGGGGAGTACAAGAAGGAACTGCTGGAGCTCCGCAAGCGCGGCTTCCAGCGGGTCAAGGTGGACGGAGAGATCCACGAGATCGACGCGGTGCCGCCCCTCAACAAGAAGGTGAAGCACGATATCGAGGTGGTGGTGGACCGCCTGGCCGTCCGCGAAGGCCTGGAAAGCCGCCTCGCGGACAGCCTGGAAACAGCGCTGGAGCTGGCCGACGGCCTGGTCTTCGCCGAAGACGCCAGGACTGGCGAGCGCCACACCTTCTCCGCCCGCTTCGCCTGCCCGGTGTCCGGCTTCACCATCGACGAGGTGGAGCCGCGCCTGTTCTCCTTCAACAACCCCTTCGGCGCCTGCCCCACCTGCGACGGCCTGGGGGTGACCCTGTACTTCGACCCGGCCATGGTGGTGCCCGACCCCACCAAGACCCTGCGGCAGGGCGCCCTTGCGCCCTGGTCGAACAGCAATCCGCCCTCGCCCTATTATGCCCAGGCGCTGGAAAGCGTCTCCCGGCATTACGACTGCGGCATGGACACCCCCTGGCGCGACCTGCCCGAAGAGCTGCGCGAAACCCTGCTGCACGGCAGCGGCAAGGCGGTAATCCCGCTCTCCTTCGATGACGGCACCCGCAGCTACAAGACCGCCAAGCCGTTCGAGGGGGTCATCCCCAACATCTCCCG
This sequence comes from Rhodospirillaceae bacterium Z3-40, assembly GCA_046233135.1. GTDB lineage: Bacteria > Pseudomonadota > Alphaproteobacteria > Rhodospirillales > Rhodospirillaceae > JBJXHN01. The sequence continues at coordinate 599,480 of JBJXHN010000001.1, forward strand.
CCGCTGGAAGGAGACGGACAGCGCCTGGATCCGCGAGGAGCTGTCCAAGTATCAGGCCAGCGCCCCCTGCGAGGCCTGCACCGGCTATCGCCTGAAGCCCGAGGCCCTGGCGGTGAAGATCGTCGGCAAGCACATCGGCGAGATCTCCGAGTTGTCCATCGGCGAGGCCCGGGACTGGTTCGACGGGCTGGAACCCCAGCTGCGGTCCCAGCATCAGGAAATCGCCCGGCGCATCCTGCGGGAAATCAACGAGCGCCTGGGGTTCCTGGGCAACGTCGGCCTGGACTATCTGACCCTGTCGCGCACGTCGGGTACCCTGTCCGGCGGCGAAAGCCAGCGCATCCGTCTGGCCAGCCAGATCGGGTCGGGCCTGACCGGGGTGCTCTACGTGCTCGACGAGCCGTCCATCGGCCTGCATCAGCGGGACAACGACCGCCTGCTGGCCACCCTGCGGCGCCTGCGCGACATCGGCAATACGGTGATCGTCGTGGAACATGACGAAGACGCCATCCGCAGCGCCGACTATCTGGTGGACATGGGACCGGGCGCCGGCGTTCACGGCGGCACGGTGGTTGCCGAGGGCACACCCGAAGAGGTGATGGCCCACCCCGCCTCGCTGACCGGCCAGTACCTGACGGGCAAGCAGACCGTTCCCCTGCCCGCAGTCCGCAGAGCCGGGGACGGTCGCACCGTCTCGGTGCTCGGCGCGTCGGCCAACAATCTGCACGGCGTGGACGCCCACATTCCGCTGGGGACGTTCACCTGCATCACCGGCGTATCCGGCGGCGGCAAGTCGACCCTGATCATCGAGACCCTGTACAAGGCCCTGGCCCGCCAGCTCCACGGCGCCCGGGACCTGCCCGGCGCCCATGACCGGCTGGAGGGGGTGGAGCATATCGACAAGATCGTCGATATCGACCAGTCCCCCATCGGCCGCACGCCCCGGTCCAACCCGGCGACGTATACCGGTGCCTTCACTCCCATCCGCGAGTGGTTCGCCGGCCTGCCGGAAGCCAAGGAACGGGGCTACAAGCCCGGCCGCTTCAGTTTCAACGTCAAGGGCGGTCGCTGCGAAGCCTGCCAGGGCGACGGGGTCATCAAGATCGAGATGCACTTCCTGCCCGACGTCTACGTCACCTGCGATTCCTGCAAGGGAAAGCGCTATAACCGGGAGACGCTGGAGGTCAGGTTCAAGGGTAAGTCCATCGCCGATGTCCTTGATATGACAGTGGAAGAAGCCAAGGACTTCTTCAAGGCCGTGCCGGCGGTGCGCGACAAGATGGAGCTGCTGTCCAAGGTCGGGCTGGACTACATCACCCTGGGCCAGCAGGCCACGACCCTGTCGGGCGGCGAGGCGCAGCGGGTGAAGCTGTCCAAGGAGCTGTCCCGCCGGGCCACGGGCCGCACCCTCTATATCCTCGACGAGCCCACCACGGGACTGCATTTCGAGGACGTGCGGAAACTGCTGGAGGTGCTGCATACGCTGGTCGATCAGGGAAATACGGTGCTGGTGATCGAACACAACCTGGAAGTCATCAAGACGGCTGACCATATCCTTGACCTGGGGCCGGAAGGCGGGGACGGCGGCGGCCGTATCGTCGCCCATGGCACCCCGGAAGAGGTGGCGGCGACGCCGGAAAGCCACACCGGCCACTACCTGAAGCCCTATCTGGAACTCCGTGACCTGAAGCGGGCCTGACCTCCCGGCCCGCCCCTCACCCTCAATCAACCGTCCTCTCGCAAGGATCAAGGACACCATCATGGACATCGAGACCGGGCGTTTTCACCTGGCGGTCAGCCTGACGATCCCGGCACCGCCGCCAACGGTGTGGAATGTGCTGACCGATCCGGCGGCCATCCTGGAGTGGTTCGGTCCGGACGTGACCCTGGATCCCGGACCCGGCGGCGCCTTCCGCGAGGTCTGGCAGGAGGCCGAGGGCGACGAGATGGTGACCACCGGTACCATCACCCATTGGGAGCCGCCCGGCCGCATGGTCCTGTCCTGGAAGAACGCGGACTGGCCGGCGGCGACCGTGGTGGAGATTGCCCTGAGTGAACCCGCCGATGGCCGCACTTTGTTGCGCTTGGAACACAGCGGCTGGGACTCCCTGCCCGAAGAGCGCATCGACGCGTTGATCGCCGATCACACCGCCGGCTGGAGCATCCATTTGCGGGATCTCAGCGCCTGTGTGCGACGCCAGCGGGCGGCCTGAAAGCGCGCGCCCTTGGTCCGACGGCCTCTTTTGCCCCCATTTCTGCATCCAGCCCGGGAACCTCCTCCGTGACAACGAAAACGTCCATGCCCGACACCCGCAGCGAAAAGGAAAAGATGCTGGCCGGCGCGCTCTATCGCGCGACGGATCCGGAGTTGCAGGCGGATAACAAGGTGATTTCCGCCTGGATGGACCACTACAACCGCTCCCACACCCTCTCCCAGCCTGAGCGGCAGGATCTGTTGGCGGAGATGCTGGGCAGTGTCGGCGAGGGGGTGAATATCCGGCCGCCCTTCTTCTGCGACTACGGCTACAACATCCACCTGGGGGCCGGGGTGTTCATGAACTTCAACTGCGTTGTGCTGGACGTGGTGCGGGTGACCATCGGCGATGGCACGCAGATTGGCCCGGGGGTGCAGATCCTCACCGCCGACCATCCACGCGATCCGGCCGCGCGGGCAGAGATGCTGGAGTTCGGGCGGCCGATCACCATCGGCGCCAACGTCTGGATCGGCGGCGGAGCGATCATCCTGCCCGGCGTCACCGTCGGTGACGACGCCCTGATCGGCGCCGGCGCGGTGGTCACCCGGGACGTGCCGGCCGGCACCACCGTGGTCGGCAACCCGGCACGGATCAAGGGATGACCCGCCGCCTCAGATCCACTTCGCATTGCGCTTGCTGACCAGCCAGACGCCCGCGGCGACGAACAGGGCGGCAACCAGTTGCGCCACGCCCGGGACCTCGCCGAAGATGACGAAGGCCAGGGCGACGCCGACCACCGCCGCCACCGAGCCGATCTGCGACAGGTAGACCGGCCCGGCCAGCTTTTGCAGGCGGAAGAACAGGTCGTAGGTGATGGCGAAGATGAACATCTGGCTGATCAGCAGGATGAAGGCGTCAAAGGCCAGCACGGTCGGCCACATGCTTTGGCCGAACGCCAGATTGATCCCCACCATGCACAGGAAGCCGAAGCCCATCATCGCCGTCGACAGGTGGGACGGCGTCGCCCCTTCCGGCCAGAAGCGGGTGCGGTAGATGTTGCCCACCGCCAGGATCACCGGCGCGGACAGGGCCGCAATTGCCCAGACGGATATCTGCTCCGCGCTTCCGCCGAATCCGCCCACATCCCCCAGCACCCCCCGGCTGAGCGCCAGCAGCGCTGCCCCGATCACGCCGGAAATCACACCGGCCAGGCGCAGGGTCTGCACCCGCTCCAGCCGGAACGCCAGAGCCAGGCCGTAGGTGACCACCAGGGGAAAGGCGAAGCATAGCGCCACAAAGCCAGCCCCCACATGCTGGGCCGCCCCGAACCCCAGGGCATTGGGCACCGCATAGAGCACCCCCGACCCCGCCGAATAGGCCAGAACCGGAACCGTGCGCAGGGAGTGGTCCCGGAAGGCGCCGTTGGTTGCCCCCTGTAACACCGCTCCCCCCAGCATCGACCACTGCAGCAGGGCCAGGGGCGGCCAGCCGAACAAGGGGGCCGCCTTGGCGAAGATCGCCGCAGAGGCCAGAAGGCAGCCGACCACCAGCAACAGCACCATGGCGTTGGCGCGATCCGATAGCGCAGAAAATGAGAGACCAGGCATGGGGGACATCCGCCTCGACGATCCAGGGATTTCCGAAGAAGGCACGGCCAGACACTCTATGACTTGCATGGAGGTCCGCTTCAACGGCATTATAGCTAATCAATAAGTATCTTAACGTCAAGATACAAGAGGATGTGATGGATCGAGCCGAAAATGCCCGCCAGCAGTGGCAGCGGGAAATTCCCGGTCTCCCCCTGGATCCCATGGTGGTGATGGGCCGCCTGGCGGAGGCGGCGCAGCTGGTCATGAACCGGCATATCGAACCGGTCTTCGCGGCCCATGGCCTGAAGCAGGGGGAATTCGATGTGCTGGCCACTCTGCGCCGGTCCGGCGCGCCCTATGCCCTGACACCGACGGAGCTGTACCGGTCCACCATGATCAGTTCCGGCGGCATGACCTTTCGCCTGGACCGCTTGCAGAAGGCCGGCTTTATCGAGCGTCGCCCGCATCCGACGGATCGCCGGGCGCAGTTGGTGTGCCTGACCGATGCGGGAAAAGCGGTCATCGACGGGATGCTGACCGACTATGTGACCGCCCAGGAACGCGCCCTCGCCGCCCTGGATCCAGACCAGAGGGCTGCTCTGTCCGGCCTGCTGCTGTGCCTGATCGAAGGGGAAAACGAGGGGACAGCCGGCGGACGGCGGAGTCAAAAAACCGGACAAAAGTAACGGTCCCTTTATCCTTTGAATTATTTATGGGTAATTTCTATCACCTGGGGCAATAAAAGTTATCGCGGTGAGCATATTGTTGCCCCCTGCCTTCCTCCGTACCTTTTGTTCCATAGAGACCACACGGCACCCGAGGCCTGACGTCGGCGACACGAACCGACGCGGTTCGGCATCAACGGAGGAACACCATGGTTTACCTGGGCAATCGCATTTCCATCTATCAGCCGGAGCAGCCGGGACTGAAGTTCCCGGAGATTCCCACCTTCGCCTCGGTCGAGGACGAGCGGCGGCACCGCAAGGAACGGCTGGTGGCGGCCTGTCGCGCCTTCGATCTGCAAGGTTTCGACTACGGCTTCGCCGGCCACCTGACCGTGCGCGACCCGGAACGGCCGGAGCTGTATTGGACCAACCCCATGGCCATCCACTTCAGCCAGGTGCGGTTGTCCAACCTGATCCTGGTGGACCATCAAGGCCGGGTGGTCGAAGGCGACTATGCGGTGAACCGGGCCGGCTTCGTGCTGCACGCCAATGTGCATGAGGAACATCCTGATATCATTGCCATGTGCCACGCCCACACGGTCTACGGCACGGCCTTCGCCGCCCTTGGCCGGCCCATCGAGCCGATCACCCAGGACGCCTGCGCCTTCTACAACGACCACGTGATCATCGGCGACGAGGCCGGGGCGGTGGCCGTGGAAAACCACGCGGGGTCCAACGTCGCCAAGGCCTTCAAGGGGGTGAAGGCGGCCATTCACCAGAACCACGGCCTGCTGACCGCCAGCCGGCACAGCATTGAGTCCGCTGCGTTCTGGTTCATCGCCCTGGAGCGCTGCTGCCAGCAGCAGCTGATGATCGATGCCACCGGCCACAAGCCGATCCTGGTCAAGCCGGACCGCGCCGACTACAGCCGCGAGCACGTGGGCAGTGAATACATCGGCTGGCTGCATTTCCAGACCATCTGGGACCAGTTGCTGGCCACCGCCCCGGACATGTTCGACTGAGGTCAGCGGTCCCGCCGCCCGCCCGCCTTTTCCGTTGGATGCTCTATGTGAGCGGCGCCGGATCGACAGAGGTCCGGCGCCAGTCGGCCGGCAGGTTCAGGGTCTGGACAAGCTTGACTTCCCCGGGCCGGGGAATGGACAGGGCGCGGCTGTCCGGCACCGGGACCACCCATTGCAGGGTCCGCAACCGTGCCAGCAGTTCTTTCCCCAGCCAGCCGGCCAGATGCGGACGTCGCTCGCTCCAGTCCAGGCAGGTACGGCAGAGCGGCCGTCTTGACCGGCTGGCGCGGGCCAGATCGATGCCGAAGTCCTGGAAGAAGTGCTCGCCCTCTCCGGTGACCCGGGCGGCCCCGTCGGCAAGATCGATGTAGCCCGCCGCCTGAAAGCCGTCCGCGAGCGCCAGGGCCAGGCGTCCGGCCAGATGGTCATAGCAGGTGCGGGCGAGGCGAAGCGCTTCGTCTCGCGGCCCCACGGGACGATGCCGGACCGGGCCGGCCGCCGCGACGGCCATCAGCGCCTGCATCGCCTCGGCCACCTCCGGCGAGGCCAGGCGATAATAGCGGTGGCGCCCCTGCTTCTCCTGCACCACCAGCCGGGCATCCTGAAGCCTGGCCAGATGGCCGCTGGTGGTCTGCGGGGTGACACCGGCGTGGTCCGCCAGTTCCCCGGCCGTCAGAGCCATGCCGCCCATCAATGCCGACAACATGTTGGCCCGCGCGGTGTCCCCGATCAGGGCCGCGACCTCGGCGATGGTATTTCCCGACGCAAAGTTCGACATGGGCCGAAGTCTAGCAGAGACCCGGCCTTCCGTCCGTCGGCAACAGTTCGGTCCCGGCCGAAACATCCCCGCATCGGCAGCGGCTAGAACCGGTCACCCATTTCCCGGAGGTGACCCGTGGACCGAAATGCCCCTTCCCTTGCGACCCGCAGCACCCGTGTCTGGACTCTGGCCCGATGTGCCATGCATCTGTGCCGTCGCTGGCTGCGGCGGTGGCGGATGCGGCGCGAGCTGCAATGGCTTGATGACCGACAGCTGCACGACGTGGGGCTGACGCGCGATGCCGTGGACCGGGAGCGGAAGAAGCCGTTCTGGCGCTAGTGCACTGACCCATTCAAAAGACTCAGCGGTTAGTGCCTTAGCCCTTTGTTTATGCATCAACTTTCCAAACTGCGGCTGACGCCTTCGGTTGGGTCGATGCACTAGCTTGAATCACCGTCCCAGCAGGGGGTGCACCGGTGCCGTGACCGCCGCGAACAGCAGCACCGCCCCGAGCGCCAGAATCACGCCGCCGGCCAGGACCGCCCCCAGCGACCCCAGCAGCGCCGGGCTGACCGGAAGCCGGCTGGCCACGGCGGCCAGCGGCAGGCGGGCGGCACGGGCGCCGGCGGCGATCACGGCCACCGTCAGGGCCGTGCCCAGTCCCATGGCATAGGTACTCATCACCCCGGCCATCCACAGACCCAGGCCATGCGCCACCACCAGCACCATCAGGGCCCCGGAGCACGGGCGGATGCCGATGGCCACGGCCAGGGCCGCGACGCTGCGCCAGCTGTCCAGCCGTGCCACCTGCGCCGCCGTCGGGCCGTGCGCATGGCCGCAGCAGGCATGATCCTCGCCGTGAGGGTGGGGATCGTCATGATGATGGTCGTGGCTGTGGTGATCGTGGCCGTGGTGGCCGTGATGGTGATCATGCTGGTGGGCGGCGTTGCTGGCCGCCCTGCCCGTCTTCCAGGCCCCCATCTTCCACGCCATCCTTAGCCCGCGCAGGACCACCCAGGCTCCAAGGACCGCGATGGCGGCATAGCTCGCCGGCTCCAGCCAGCGTTCGGCGGCCATGGTGGACCAGCGGGTCGCCCCCCGGATCAGCAGCAGCGCGCCCCCCACCAGGAGCACCGCCGTCGTTGCCTGGACCATGGCGGCGGCGAAGGACAGCCACAGCGCCCGCCGCAGCTTGTGCGGCGAAGCCACCGCATAGGCGGCGATCACCGCCTTGCCATGGCCCGGGCCGGCGGCATGAAACACCCCATAGGCAAAGGACGCCGCGATCAGTGCCCAGGTAGCCGCCAGCCCGTAGCCGTCCCCCAAACCACGCACGGCGGCGGTCAAATCCCGGTGCCAGGCCTGCTGCTGCGCCCGCACCTCGGTCACCAGCCCCGCCAGCCAGTCCTGTCCCAGCCCTTCGGCCCCCATCACGCCGCCGGCGAGCAGCAAAAGGAGACCGGTCCCCAGAGCCAAAGGCATCCATCGCCGCATCGATACAGCGTCGGGCTTGGAGTCTCGGTCGGCGTCGGGACGGGTCATGAGCAATGAATCCGGATGGTCTGGGCGTAGGCGGCGCCAAGGCCTTCCTCGCCGGGTTGAACCTCTTCGGCGATGGCCAGGGTATCGGCAATGGTGGTTTCACGGAACCCTTCCGGGTTCTCTTCGCTAAGGGTGCAGCCGGCGGGCGCGTCCGTCTTCCAGAACGCGCCGGGGCCGGTGCCCCCTTCGGTGGTGTCGGACAGACCGACATCGATATAGAAAGAGGGATCGTAGAGCCGCAGGGTAATGCCCTCCGACCGGTCCAGCGGGATGGGATCCGCCACGGGCAGGGTGAAGGCATAGGCCATGCGGCCGCCTTCGAATGTGGCGGACACCGCTTCCGGTGGACCGAAGGCCACCTTCAGGCCGTCCAGCCGCAAATCGGTGAAATAGCGCCAGGGTTCCAGGTCGCCCATCGCCTGATCGATCATGGCATCCATCGCCGGCTGATCGGGTTTGCCGTCGCCGTCGCCGTCCATGTCCTCAACGCTGTAGGCGGAGTAGAATTCGTCGAAGGTCCACGTGATGGACAGGGCCGACAGCTTGCCCTCGACCACGGACAGTCCGGCGTCGGCGTCGATCCACACATGGGGGTGGGCCTGCGCGGCGTGCGTTCCGGCGCCCAGCGTCGCCACGGGTGCCAAGGCCAGCGCCATGGCCCATCCGAGGCAGGCGGCACGGATCGGTCTATCCGTCCGCAGGCTGGCAAAGAGAGGGTGCGACATGTGTCCTCGATCAAAAGGAACCTGACGCCGCACCATAGGACTCCGCCTGCGGACTGGAAAGGGGGGATGTGAGGCGTTAGTCTGTTTATCCGACTGGCGATATCAGGATACTGAACGGGGAATGAAGGACGACCGTCTGCTGGAAATGCGGGTCTTTCGCGCCGTGGTGGACGCCGGCGGCTTCACGGCCGCCGCCCATGTACTGGGGGTCAGCCAGCCTTTCGTCAGCCAGGTGGTCGCGGGGCTGGAACGGCGACTGGGGGTGACCCTGCTTCACCGCTCCACCCGGGGCAGCCGCGTCACCGCCGAGGGCCAGCGATATCTGGAAAGCTGCAGCCGGATCCTGCTGGAGGTGGACGAGGCCGAAGCCGCCCTGGTCACCGGTCGCTCCGCGCCGGTTGGAGACCTGCGGGTCAGCGCCTCTTTGGGCTTCGGCATGGATCAGGTGGTGCCCCTGGTTCCCCGTTTCCTGGAAACCCATCCGGACATCAAGCTGCACCTGACCCTGACCGATGCCTTGAGCAACCTGATCGAAGACAACGTGGACGTGGCCATCCGCATGGGGCGGCTGACGGATTCCACCCTGCTCAGCCGGCGGATCTGCGGCCTGCAACGGGTCGTCGTCGCCGCGCCGGCCTATCTGGACGCGCATGGCACGCCGCAAACGCCCGACGCGCTGCTCGATCACAATTGTCTGGAATGGCAAGGACCGCTGGACCACCTGAATCGCTGGCCCTTCATCGACCCCGAAAGCGGCCGGACCCGGGCGCTGCCGATCCAGGGGAACTTCCGCAGCAGCAACGGCCTGTCCCTGTTCGATCTGTGCCTGGCCGGGGTGGGAATCATGCGGCTGGCCGAGCACATGGCCCTGCCGGCCATCCGCCGGGGCGCCCTGGTGCCCCTGCTGGAGCCCTATCAGGCCCGGGACGAGGCGGCCATCCACGCCGTCTATCTGCCGGAACGGGATCTGTTGCCCCGTACCCGCCTGTTCGTGGATTTCCTGGTGACCGCCTTCCGCACGCCCCCCTGGCAAGTCTGATCCCTGCCCCGGACCGGTCCCTCAGAAGAAATCGCCGGCATTGGTCAGGGCCAGGATCCCCATCACCGCGAACAGTCCCGCCGCAACCGTGTGAACCAGACGCAGGGGAATGCGGGTGGCGGCCACTTCGCCCAGCAGGACCGCCGGTACGTTGGTCAGCATCATGCCCGCCGTGGTGCCGGCGGTGACCAGCAGCAAATCCTGGAACTGCGCGGCAAGGGCAACGGTCGCCACCTGGGTCTTGTCGCCGATTTCCAGCAGGAAGAAGGCGATCAGGGTCGCCACGAACGGGCCGAAACGCCGCTTCGTCTTCACATCCTCGTCGTCCACCGTGTCGGGAACCAGGGTCCAGGCAGCCATGGCCAGGAACGACACCCCGAGAATCCATCGCAGCACATCCCCGCCCAGCCAGGCGGCCACAGCCGCACCAACCCCGGCGGCCAGACCGTGGTTGGCCAGGGTGGCGATCAGGATGCCGAAGATGATCGGCACCGGCTTGCGGAAGCGCGCGGCCAGGACCAGGGCCAAAAGCTGGGTCTTGTCGCCGATCTCGGCGATCGCGACCACCCCGGCGGAAACAAGGAAAGCGTCCATCTGGAAATCCATCGGGGCCGGGCGGACACAACCATTGGCTCGCCGTCCCACCCGGCCCCCCGGGAAAACGGTCGAAGCCAAAGGTCTTGCCAAGCCTGTCGGCCGAACGCGCCATGGATTCCGCGGAACCCAAGTTTGTTGACGCATCCCCCTCTGAAACCCGAGGGCGGCTACTCCCCAATGACGGGCCGAACCATAACGGCCGCGCACCCGTCAGGCAACAAAAAGCTGACGATCCGCCGTGCGAGACACCGGCGGCTATTTCCTCTTTCGCCCGCTATGGAGCTTCTTGCGCAGCGTGGCCGCTTCCTCGCTGACCTCCTCCAGATCCTTCAAAGTGTTATCAAGATCATTCCGTAAGCGCTTGATCCGGCCTTCAAACGATCTGATCTGACCCCACCGCTTCTTGCGGCTGTTGGCGCGCAGATGGCGGACGGCCCGGCGCAGCAGCCCTTCGGCGGCGAGAATCAGGAACGAAAAGATCAGGAATCCCAGCAGTACGCTGGCCACCGGGCCGTAGTCCCGGTCGATGGAATACACCGCCGCCCAGAAGCCGATGCTGACCACCGTTGCGGTCCCGATCAGGATCCAGCGGCTCAGGTAAAGGGTATCGCGGGCGTGAGTCTCCTCCGCCTCCACCAGGGCTTCCACCACCGCCGTATGGGCTGCGTTCTTCCAATCGGAAACCTTCATCCCCGACAGGCTTTTGGCCCGATGGTCGCGGATGAAGTTCTCCAGTGTCATGACCACATAGTCCGCCCGTTCCTCGGCCGTCGGCCGGTCCACCGGCCGGGACGGGAGGGCCGGCGCGGCGGCAGGGGGCGGAGGCGGGGCGGTACGCCGGCCCTTGCCCCGTGCCGGAGGGGCCTTGCCGCCGCCGGATGGCCGGTGGGTGGCTCCGGGCCTGGGACCCGGCCTGCTGTCCGCAGCACTGTCGAATGGGGGATCGTCCGACAGGTCCGGCAGATCAACAGGTCCGGCAAGGCCGGTGGGTTCGGGTTCGGGCGGGTCGTCCAGCCAGCTTGATCCCCCGCCACCACCACCGGACGGTCCGGCGGCCCGGGGCGTGGGAGGATCATAGGTAAAGGCCGCCAGCGGCCCGTCGGAGTCGTCCTCCGGAGCCGCCACCCTGGGGGCAGGCGGCTTCTTGCGGACGGCCGCCGGGCGGGCTTTCGGGTGCTTCTTAGCCTTCGACGCGCGCCTTAAAATCGTCGATCTCCTCGGTGCTGACGATATCGTAACGATGGAGGGCGCTGTCGATGGTCTGGCTGGTGATGCCCCGCCAGAAGGTCTTTGCCTCGTCCTTGGCGAAGGGACCGTAAACTTCCAGCGCCTTGCCGCCGGCCATGGTCTTGAAGTCGGTGCCGGAATATTCTCCGCCCACCACGTGGAACTGGCTGGAGGCTTCCTGCTCGTCGGCGACCACGATATAGCGGACCATCGCGTCATCGACGCTTTTGCCGGTCAGGGCGCGCCAGCATTCATGGGCGCCGGCCTCGCTGAAGGGGCCGTACCGCTCTTCCTTGGCGCCATCGACCAGAGAGGAAAAAGAGGTATCGGCATATTCGCCGCCGATGACCCAGAAGGAACGCTTAGAGGTCGTGGACATGGTTGTGATAATCCCCCGAATAAGTCGTCGAATCAAGTTGTTGGCAGCTTCTGCCTGCACCACTTGTTGTAACCGCCATCAACCACCGTCAGGTCGCTGAAGCCGGCGTTTTTGAGGATGCGGGCGGCTTGAGCGGCGCGACTGCCCGAAGCGCACATGATGAACACCGGCGTGGCCTTCAGGGCCTCCAGCTCATCCTTGTTGATCTCCCCCAGACGGGTGCCCAGGTCCTGCACCGGCAGGTTCAGGGCCCCGCGCACATGGCCACCCTCAAATTCAGGGGCGGTGCGCACATCCAGCACCAGCAGGTCGTCCCCTTTGTCCATCCGCTCCTTCAGATCGGCGGGCCGGACGAAGGGCACCCGCGCCATCAGACGCGGCAGGTTGCGGATGACGAAAATGATGGAGAACAGGACGAAGACGACAAGCAGGAATGTCCATTGAATCGGTAGCGGTTCCTTGCCGTCCATGGCGTTCGCCTCCCCCCGTCGCGTGGCTGATCCCCATGGCGCCCCCGGGTCCGAAGCGGGATCCGCTTCCTGTGCAGGTCGTGCGCCATAATTGCGCGCGCATAAAGGCCCACGGCCGCCCTTCTGTCAAGGTCAACCCCTCATTTCGACCCTGTTTCCGGCCTTGCACGCCCCCGATATCGGGGGCCTCTTCGGCACCACGCCATGCCCCATGGACTCAGCGGCCTGTCTGGCCTAAGTGTTGGCCATGACCGACAAACGCCTGACCATTATCGGCGGCGGTCTGGCGGGCTGCGAAGCGGCCTGGCAGGCAGCCCGGGCCGGTATCGCCGTCACCCTGCACGAAATGCGCCCCGAGCGCCCGACCCCCGCCCACCAGGGTGACGGGCTGGCCGAACTCGTGTGCTCCAACTCGTTGCGCTCCGATGATCCGAAGAACAATGCCGTCGGCCTGCTGCACGAGGAAATGCGCCGGGCCGGCTCGCTGATCCTGGGCATGGCGGATACCCATGCGGTTCCCGCCGGGGGGGCCCTGGCCGTGGACCGGGAGGCCTTCTCCGCCGCTGTCCAGACCGCGCTGGAGGGCCACCCCCTGATCTCCGTCGAACGCGGCGAGATCACCGCCCTGCCCGGCCCGGACAGCGGCCCGGTGCTGGTGGCCAGCGGCCCGCTGACCAGCGATCCCCTGGCCGAGAGCATTCGCACCGCCACGGGCGAAGACAGCCTGGCCTTCTTCGATGCCATTGCGCCGATCATCCATACGGACAGCATCGATTTCGATATCGCCTGGTACCAGTCGCGCTACGACAAGGGCAGCGGCAAGGACTACATCAACTGCCCGATGGACGAAGTCCGGTACCACGCCTTCATCGACACCCTGCTGGCGGCCGAGAAAACCACCTTCAAGGAATGGGAAGGCACGCCCTATTTCGATGGCTGCCTGCCCGTCGAGGTGATGGCCGAACGGGGCCGGGAAACCCTGGCCTACGGCCCGATGAAGCCGGTGGGGCTGACCAATCCCAACCAGCCCGACAAGCGCTGCTATGCCATCGTCCAGCTGCGCCAGGACAACAAGCTGGGCACCCTCTACAACATGGTCGGCTTCCAGACCAAGCTGAAGCACGGCGAGCAGGTGCGGGTCTTCCGCACCATCCCCGGTCTGGAAAAGGCGGAATTCGCCCGCCTGGGCGGCATCCACCGCAACACCTTCCTGAACTCTCCCAAGCTTCTGGACGAAAAACTGCGTTTGAAGACAGCACCGCATATTCGTTTCGCGGGTCAGATCACCGGCTGCGAGGGGTATGTGGAAAGTGCCGCTGTGGGGCTGCTGGCCGGCCGGTTCTGGGCCGCCGAGCTGCTGGATCTCGGCTGGCAGGGGCCGCCGGCGGTCACCGCGATGGGCGCCCTTTTGAACCATATTACGGGTGGTGCCGAAGCCGAAACCTTTCAGCCGATGAATATCAACTTTGGTTTGCTTCCGCCGCCCGATCCGGTGGTGCTGAAGCCCGGTGGCCGCCCCCGCGTTCCCAAGGGCCGGGAACGCAAGATCCGCCAATCCGCCCGAGCCCTGTCAGCCCTGGACGGCTGGCTGATCCAGGACAGCCCCTGGAAGGCGGAGGATATGGAAAGCCTCGCCGCCCGGTCGGCCGTCCTTGCGGCCCGGGAGGCCGAAGAGGCAGCGGCCAAGGCCGCCGAAGCCGCCGCAAAGGCCGCCCAGAAGGAGCAGGCGGCGCAAAGCGCCTCAGCAGAATAAAACAGCAATACACCATAGCCCCAAAATGCAGCGCCCGGCGCGTCCCTCTCGGGAGGCCGGGCGTTTCCGTTTGGAACCGTTATAGTTAGCATTCAACCCATCCCCTCCCCCGCGGACTGATCCAGGGAGAAGCGCGATGGCATCAGCGCATGCCGCCGATGCTCAGAACGGCACGACCCCACCCCGCATCGGAAGGCGCCGTGATACCACCCAAATCCTGAGCCCGAGGGGCTTCCAGGCCCGCCGAAAAATCAAATTGCTGGTTCACCACATCTACCAAACCGGTCAGGGCGAGGGACAGCACGACGACGGTCAGCACCGCAGCAATGTGCTGCCCGAAGGTGCATCGGGGGTATTTCATGATCTGTGTCCTCTTCCCAAAAAATCCGAGTCGGGCCGAATCTTCTTTGTGGTCCAGTCCTTTCCCGAATCATTGATAACACTATACGCTTTTGCTTAGCGCTTGACAAGGATTTGAGATCATTAACTTTTTTTCAGACTTTGTTAACGGAATACCGCTGGATTCCAGTGAAGTTGTTGAAAATGCGGGATAAATGCAGACCTAGACAAAAGTCAATACCTTCCATGCACCTGTCCCCCTCCCCTATCGTAGGTCATAGGCGACAGAAGAGGGCGGACAGGAACAAATCCACCGGTTTACGGTGAATTGTATGCAAAACGGGATCGTGAAGCTTACCGTTGGTCGTCCGCAGCTGTCGCAAATAGGGTTTTGCCAGCCGATTGAGCAGAAATGGCGACATCCAAACGGGGTCCATGCGGCCCCGGAACAATTTACTCTCCCTAAAAAGGTTTTCTGCTAGCTCTACAATTTCCAGGATTGCACCTGCCGGAGTCGCCTCGGATTCCGGGTTGGAAAGTTGCTCAACCGAGATGCTGTTCCCATCCACAAACTGCGATGGCAGGCACATCCGTCCCTCGGCGGCCTGGAAAGGCAGGCTGCGCACCAGACCGAGCAGACCCCAGGCCGTTCCACTGGCCCGGGCGGCCCTTTCCAGGCCCTCCGGCGCCCCCAGAAGGCGGGCGGCCAGCCAGGATAGGCACCCGGCGGTCTCCGCCGCGTAGCGCTCCATGGCCTCCAGATCGGCGAAGGGGGCCTGTTCCAGGTCCAGCTGGCGGGCGTCGATCATCACCAGCAACTCATGCAGCGGCGGCGGCCCGCCGAAACGGGCTTTGGCGGTCTCCGGCGCCAGAACATCGACCAGGGCATCGGTCACCGGGTGGCCTTCGGGCACCCTCCCCCCCTCGCCGCACAGGGCCGTCAAGGCATCTGCCCACCATTGCAGACGCATTTGGCCGATCAGGGGTTCGGAAACCGTTTCGGCTATGCGTGACAATTCGATGTTCAGGGCATAGAGGGCGAACAGGGCTTCCCGTTTCCCGGACGGTGCGAACAGGACGGTCTGGAACCGGTTGGGGTCGTGGTCGCGCACATCGCGGGCCACGGCGGACAGTCCGGCGTCTCTGGCCGTGACGGGAGGAACGGCGGCGGAATCGGACATCAGAGGGGCTTTCTTCAGCAAGCGGGCATGGGCAACGGCCCCCGTATGGCACGGCCGGCGCCCGGGCTCAAATCCCAATTGCCCTGGGGATTCCCGTCGGCGGAGCCGGGACAGAGACTGGACGAATACGGTCGGATGGGACCTTTTTGCACCCAAGGCACTTCACAAGGGTGGGGGAGAATCATAAATCATGGGCACCCTCGCTTCGGACCCACATTCCCAGGGTCCCCCAATCTCATCAGGAGCAAACCTTATGGCCTTTGAACTGCCGCCCCTTCCGTATGCCCAGGACGCTCTGGCGCCGTTCATCTCCGCCCAGACGCTGGAGTTCCATCACGGCAAGCACCACAATGCTTATGTCACCAAGCTGAACGATCTTGTCAAAGACACGCCGATGGCTTCCCAGTCCCTGGAAGAGGTGATCAAGGGGTCGTTCGGCAAGGATGCCCCTCTGTTCAACAACAGCGCCCAGGTGTGGAACCATACCTTCTTCTGGAACTGCATGCGCCCGGCCGCCACGGCCAGTGAGCCCAGCGGCGACCTGAAAAGCGGCATCGAAGCCGCCTTCGGATCCCTGGACGCGTTCAAGGCGGCGTTCAAGGACGCCGCCGTGGGTCAGTTCGGCTCCGGCTGGGCCTGGCTGGTGGCCGAAGGCGGCAGCCTGAAGATCACCAAGACCCCCAATGCGGAAAATCCGATGGTGCATGGCCAGACCGCCCTGCTGACCGTCGACGTGTGGGAACACGCCTACTACCTGGATTACCAGAACCGTCGCCCGGACTTCGTTCAGGCCGTTCTGGATAACCTGGTGAACTGGGACTTCGTGGCCGCCAATCTGGCCGCCGCCTGATCCGGGCTTCGGGGGTCAACCGACCTTCCGGCAGACGAGCCCCTCCGCCCACGCGGAGGGGCTTTTCTTGTATTTGCTGCCCGGCCGTGCGATTCTTAGAGCATCGAGCGGAAAAGTGGGAACCGGTTTTCCGGTCCACTCGATGCTCCAACCATATGATTCTAGATCAAATTGCCTGCCATAAATCGATGCAGATTTAAGGCAGTTTGATCTAAGGGTATCGGATTGCAGTGGATTTCCCGGCGCGGGATATCGATTGCACTCCTTCTGACGACCCCGCCCGGGACCGCGCCCCAACGAAGACCCGGGACCTGATAAAGGGGGAGGAAACACCATGACCACCACCACCGACACACTCACCGTCCGCGACGCCACGGCCGAAGACGCGCAGGCCATTGCCCGGCTTCTGGTTACCGCAGGCGGCGGCCTCTATGAATTTCTGCTCGACGACCTGATCCCCGAGATGGGGGCCGTCGACGTGCTGACCCACCTGATCGAAGCCGGCGACAGCCCCCTGGGCTGGCCGGAAGTGCGGGTCGCGACAGGCAACGGCGGGCAGATTCTGGGCATGGTCAACGCCTTCCCCACCGAACGGCGGGACGAGCTGCAGCTGGACATGCTGCCGGCAGACCGGCTGACCCATGTGGCCCCGCTGATGAACCTGCGGGACCCCGGCAGCATGCTGATCAACGCCATGGCCGTGCTGGAAGACCACCGCCGCCGTGATATCGGCCGCCGTCTGGTCGCCGAGGGGCTGGGCATGGCCGGGGCCGAAGGGCGGAAGCGGGCCAGCCTGTGGGTCTGGTCCACCAACCGTCCGGCCATCCAGCTCTATGAGGAGTTCAAGTTCGTCGCCACCGATCACATCGACCTGCCGCACCACCCGCGCCTGAGTGCCCGGCGTGCGATTCTGATGGTTCGGGAAGTCTGACGGATTTTGGGGGCGGATTTGCCGCTCTGCGGCAATGATGGCTCCGCCGGGTTAAGGATCTGCGATCCTTGACAATCCTCGTTCTTCACTGGGGTCCGGGGACCCGCTGGTCCCCGGCCGCCGGAGGCATTTTCCCTTTTTTGCCCCCTCCCCCTTAAACCGCGATCAGCAGCGCCGCCACGCGGCGTTCTTCCTGCACCAGCACGTTATAGGTCCGGCAGGCCGCGCCCGTATCCATCGGTTCCGGCGCCAGAGAGGCCCCGCTCAGCGCCTCCCGCACCGCCTTGGGCAGCAGGGACATCCGCTCGCCGCACCCCACCAGGACGATGTCCAGGCTTTCGGAGCGTTCCAGCAGGGGGCCGAGGGTTTCCACCGTCAGATGCTCCATGGCCTCCACGGGCCAGGCGATCACTTCCTCGGGTGTCACCAGAAGGGACCCCCGGTAATGTTCACCGGTGACCCGGAAACCGCCGTCGCCATAGGCTTCTACCACCCGGCGGCTGGCGGGGATTTCCATCTTCAGTTCCATAAGACCACCTTCACCTTGCCCCCACTCCATCCGTCCCCCGGATCGCCCTCATGTGGGGCCAGGGGACCGGTCTGTCCAGGCAGGGGACCGGTCTGTTCCGGAGGGACGGGGATCTCTTCGGCTTTTATTGGCGCTTCGGTTTCGGCTTGCGCGCCTTGCCGGTGACCTTGCCCGGCGTCGGGCGCTTCTGCGCCGCGCCCTCGTCCGGAGCGGGCTCGGCCGCCGCCTTTTCCGCTGCCGCAGCCCGGGCCGCCAGTTGCTCGCCACTCAGGGATTCCGGATCTTCGCCTTCGTGCGGCAAGGCTGGAGCCTTCGCCTTCCGGGCCTTGGCGCGGCCTTTGCCGGCAGCGCCACCGATCTCGTCGTCGCCGTCTCCGTCACCCTCTTCGGCTTCGTCGTCTTCACCGCTGCGGCGGAACTGGAACAGGATCAGCGACGGCACGGCCACGTAGATCGTTGAATAGGTGCCCAGCACGATCCCGAACAGCAGCGCCAGACTGAACCCGCGCAGCACGTCCCCGCCGAAGGCCGCCAGGAAGCCCACAGCCAGCAGAGTGGTCAGCGAGGTCAGGATGGTCCGCGACAGGGTTTTGTTGATCGCCAGGTTCAGAACATCCCGCAACTCCAGCTTCTTGTAGCGCCGCAGTTCCTCGCGGACACGGTCGAAAATAACCACCGTATCGTTGATGGAATAACCGGCCACGGTCAGCACGGCGGCCACGCTGGTCAGGTCGAATTGAACCCCGAACAGGGAATAGAAGCCGATCACCGCCACGATGTCATGGACCAGGGCGATGATGCCGCCCACGGCGTACTGCCATTCGAAGCGGAACCAGATGTAGGCGGCAATGATCAGGATCGACAGCCCCATGGCCATCGCGCCGGCTTCCACCAGTTCGTCGCCAACCTTGGGCCCCACCAGCTCGGTGCGGCGGTACTCGACGCCGGAGCTCTCCTCCCCCAGCACGCTCCGCACGGCACGCAGGGCGGCCTGATTGGCCCCCTCGCCGCCTTCCTGCTCGGGAACGCGGATCAGCAGGTTGCGGGCATCCTCGCCGAAGTTGGTCAGGGAGACATCGCCCAGACCGAGATTGTTGAGCTTGGCCCGGTAGTCGCTCATGGACACCGGCTCGGGCATCCGAACCTCGACCATCAGGCCGCCGGAGAAATCGATGCCGAAGTTGAGACCCCGCACGCCGAGAGAGGCGACGCAGGACAGCAGGAACACGATGGAAACGACGGCCAGGATCTTCCGGCGCGACAGGAAATCGATCTGCGTGTCCTCGGGGATGAATTTAATCGGACGCAACATGTCAGGACCTCAGATCGGCAGGGCTTTCGGGCGTGCACGACGCAGCCACTGGGTGATGATGAAGCGGGTCACCATGATCGCGGTGAACATGGACGTCAGCACCCCCACGGACAGGGTCACGGCAAAGCCGCGCACCGGGCCGGAGCCGAAGTAGAACAGCAGGGCGGCTGCGAACAGCGTGGTGATATTGGCATCCAGGATCGCCGACAGGGCGTTCTGGAAGCCCGACTGGATGCCGTTCATCAAGGTCCGCCCCGTCCGCGCCTCCTCTCGGATGCGTTCGAAGATCAGCACGTTGGCGTCCACCGCCATGCCGATGGTCAGGGCGATACCGGCGATACCGGGCAGCGTCAAGGTTGCCCCCAGCAGCCCCAGAACCCCCAGCAGCAGACAGATGTTGACCATCAGGGCAAGGTTGGCGAACAGGCCGAACAGGCCGTAGCCCACCACCATGAAGACCACCACGGCGGCCAGACCGAGGATGCTCGCCAGCTCGCCGGCAGCAATACTGTCGGCGCCCAGGCCCGGACCCACGGTCCGTTCCTCCAGCACCGTCAGTGGCGCCGGCAGGGCCCCGGCGCGCAGAAGCAACGCCAGATCCTGGGCTTCCTGGGTGGTGAACGAGCCGGAAATGATGCCGCTGCCGCCCAGGATGGGTTCGCGGATGCGCGGCGCGCTGATCACGGTGTTGTCGAGGATGATGGCCAGGAATCGGCCTTCGTTTTCGGTGGTGATGTCGCCGAAGCGCCGGCCGCCGACGGTGTCGAAACGGAAGCTGACCACCGGCTGGCCGTCCTGGAAGGTGGTCGATGCCCCCACCAGACGATCGCCGCTCAGCTCCACCTTGCGGCGGACGACGAAGCTTTCCGGCTGGCCGGGCTGCCCCGCTTCCGCATTGGGCAGCAGGCGGGAGCCGGGCGGGATGCGGCCGCGCACGGCGTCTTCGGGAGAAACGCTTTCGTCGAGAATATGGAACGACAGCTTGGCGGTCCGGCCGATCAGCGCCTTCACGCGCTCCGGATCATCGATGCCGGGCAGTTCGACGATGATCCGATCCTCGCCCTGCCGCTGAATGGTCGGCTCGCGGGTGCCGGTCTCATCCACGCGGCGGCGCACGATCTCGATGGACTGTTCCACCGCCTGGCTGCGCTTCTCCCGCACAGCATCTTCGGTGAAGGCAACCGTAATGGTGCCGTCCTCATTCATTTCCGAGGTGGTCTGGGGATCGAGCTGGCGGATCAGGCGCAAGGCTTCCGGCCGCTCGCTGTCCTCCAGGATGGTCACCGTCACGGCCCCGTTGGCGCTCCCCAGCCCGCGATAGCGGATGCGTTCAGCGCGCAGGGTGGCGCGCACATCCTCGACAATGGCTTCCAGCTGTTCCCGCACCAGGGCGTCCACCTCGACCTGCATCAGCAGGTAGGAGCCCCCCTGGAGGTCGAGGCCGAGGGTGATCGGCTGCATCCAGTCCGGGAAGGTGTCGGCGCGGTCGCGCATGAAGTTGGGGGCGGTGAAGAAAATCCCCGCCAGTGATACCAGGATCACCAGCGCGCTTTTCCACTTTCCGAAATACAGGGTCATGGACAGGCTTCCGAAGAGATCGGGGCTCCGAAGAGATCAGGCCGCGCCCGCCCGCCGCGAGACTCCAGGATCCTTGATCCGGGAGTCCTCCTTCGGGGCGGGCGGACGCGTTACAGGCGAAAGGCGGGCGTCGGATGTGCCCTTTTAGCCCTTCTTGCCGCCCAGCAGGCTCTTCAGCTTGGAAGAGGCACCACCGCTTTCGGGCTTGCCCTCGGCCGCACCGGAATCGTTGGCGGGCTTGTCGGATTCGGCCGGCTCGCTCTTGGACAGCACGCTGGCGACCATGTCGCGCATCACGCGGACGCGGATGTTGTCGGCCACTTCGACAGACAATTCGGTGTCGTTGACCACCTTGACCACGGTGCCGATCATGCCGCCGCCGGTGACGATGCGGTCACCGCGCCGCACGGCGGCAAGCATGGCCTTGTGTTCCTTCATCTTCCGCTGCTGCGGACGGATCAGCAGGAAGTAGAAGATAACGAAAATCAGAATGAGCGGCAGAAAAGCCTGCAGGCCTTCCATGGCGCCGCCGGGGGCACCCTGCGCATAGGCCGGGGAAATAAGCATGGATGTCCTCGCGGTGTTCCGTTGTGATCCGGGTTGCTTCGGTCAAGGGGTAACCGGGGACGGGACGGACCGTCCCCACCCGGAGAGAGGCGGACTATACCCAGGCGCGGGCAGGCTTGCAAACACCCATCGGCCCGGACTATCCAAGCGGCTCTATCCCGCCAACTCCGCCCGTCATATGGGTTCCCCCACAGCCAAGCGGAAGATCATGACAGACCCATCCTCTCCCTCGCCGTTCGCCGCCCCCGATACCCTTTCGGTGCTGACCCGCATCGCCGAGGCGCTGGAGCGCCTGGCGCCGCCCGCCACCCCGCCCCGCGACCTGGGCGCGGCGGACGCCTTCGTGTGGATTGCCGCCTCCAGCCACCTGGATCCGGTGCGCAAGGTCAACCGCATCCCCCTGGACCTGCTGTGCGGCATCGATCGGCAGGTGGCGACCCTGCGCGACAACACCCTGCGCTTCGCCCGGGGTCTGCCGGCCAACAACGCGCTGCTGTGGGGCGCGCGGGGTACGGGCAAAAGTTCGCTGGTCAAGGCCGTCCATGCCGACGTCAACGACGCTCTGGATGCCGAAGGCCTGCGCCGGCTGGCCCTGGTGGAGATCCACCGCGAGGACATCCCCACCCTGCCCGTTCTGTTGACCATCCTCGCCGACAGCGGCCGCCCCTGCCTGCTGTTCTGCGACGATCTGTCCTTCGACAGCGGCGATACCAGCTACAAGTCGCTGAAGGCGGTTCTGGAAGGCGGCATCGAGGGCCGGCCGGACAACGTGCTGTTCTATGCCACCTCCAACCGCCGCCATCTGCTGTCCCGTGAAATGGTCGAAAACGAGCAGTCCACGGCCATCCATGCCAGCGAGGCCGTGGAAGAAAAAGTCTCCCTTTCCGACCGCTTCGGTTTGTGGCTCGGCTTCCACAATGTGGACCAAGAGACGTATTTCTCGATGATCCTGGGCTATGCCAAGGCCTATGGCCTGGAGGGCGACGAGAACAGCCTGAAGCGGGAAGCCAAGGAATGGTCGGTGACACGCGGCAGCCGGTCTGGCCGGACGGCCTGGCAGTTCATTCAGGAAATTGCCGGCCGGCAAGGACGGAAGCTTGAAATAACCCCATAAAGTCTGCATCCTCCGCGGCCTGAACTAAACATTTCGGACATACAGCCGCACGTGGCGGTTTGGGCCAGGGGATTCCGCTCCATGAAGATGATCAAGGATCTGCCGATCTCGGTAAAGGTCAGCGTGGCCTTTCTGCTTGTGGTTGTTGTGCTGATTGTCGCGGTGCTCGACAACGTGCGCATCCAGGGCCGCCAGCAAACCGCCATCGACGGCATCCAGGTTTCTGCGGACAGCGTGATCGCCGCGATCACGCCCCTGGAGCGGGCCATCGCCGAGGCCCGCTACAACACCACCGTCGTCATGCAGCTCTATACCTCGGCGGCCGCGACCAGGGACAAGGCGGTGCTGGAGCATGCTCAGGAGCACGGCGCGGACGTCACCGCCGCCCTGGAATCCGTCCGCGACATCGCCGACATCCTTCAGCGCCCCGAACTGGCCGACACGGCCAACCGGGTAGAAGCGGCCCTGAAAAGCTTCATGGAGACCGGCCACCTGATGGCCCGGCTGTTCATCGCCGGCCAGACCGAAGGCGCGCTGCGCCGGATGGACACCTTCAACGAACAGGGGGATGCCATCGCCGCGGAAATGGCCGCCCTGCGTGAACAGGTGGATGACACCTCCGTCGAAACCTTCTCCAGCCTCGGTGACGGCCTGGTGGACTTGCGGGACGCTGCCGGGGAAGTGGATCTGCTGTTCAAGATCGCTGCCCTGGTGGCCATTGCGGTGGCCCTGCTGAGTTTCTTCATGGTCCGAGGGTTGATCACCAAGCCCCTGGGACAGCTGGAAAAAGTCGTTTCCGTTCTGGCCGAGGGCAGACTGTCCACCCTGGTGCCCCACCAGGACCGGCAGGACGAGATCGGCCGCATGGCCAAGAGCATCGAGGTGCTGAAGGAATACAGCGCCGACGCGGCCCGGCTGCGCGGTGCCCAGGAAGCCGAGCGCGAGCGCGCGACTCAGGAGCGCATCAAGTCGCTGGAGTCGATGGCCGAACGGGTGGAGCGGGAAACCCGCGAAGCGGTGGACAAAGTGGCCGCCCAGACCGGCCAGCTTTGCGCCCGTGCCGAGGGCATGGCGGAAACCGCCCTGTCCATGCGGGAAAACGCCGGTGGCGCCGCCCTGACCATGGACGATGCCTTGTCGCGGACCCAGGACGTGGCGGCGGCGGCGGACCGCCTGTCGAGTTCCATTGCCGACATCGCCAGGCGGGTGGGCAGTACCACCGATGTGACAAGCCAGGCCGTTGCCAAGGGGGATGAGGCCACCCGCACCATCGGCAACCTCGCCGACGCCGTGGGCCGTGTCGACGAGATGGCCAGGCTGATCGGCGGCATTGCCGAGCAGACCAACCTGCTCGCCCTGAACGCCACCATCGAAGCCGCCCGGGCCGGGGAAGCCGGCAAGGGCTTCGCGGTGGTGGCCGGAGAGGTCAAGACCCTCGCCAACCAGACCGCCAAGGCCACCGAGGAGATCGCCCGCACCATCGGCGAGATCAAGGCCGCCACGGACCGTGCCGTCTCGGCTGTTGGCGATATCGGCGATGTCATCAGCAGCCTGGACAGCACGGCCAGGGTGGTGGTCGAGGCGGTGGATCAGCAGAACCATGAAACCCGCCTGATCGCCGAAACCGTCAGCGAGACGGCGCGCGCCGCCGAAAGCGTAGCCGGCGATATCGGCATGGTGGCGCAGCAGGCCGACGGCACCGGCGACGCGGCCCAGGAAATGCGCGGCATCTCCGATACCGTGGCCGAGAGCATCCACGCCTTGCGGCAGGTGCTGATCCGCGTGGTCCGGACCTCTACCGACGAAGTGAACCGGCGCCGGGCGGAACGGTTCGATCTGGACAGCAAGGCGCGTATTCGCTGTGCTGATAGGAATATCGAGGTCAAGCTGCGCAACATGTCCGTCGGCGGCGCCCTGGTGGTCGGCGCCCTCCCCCAGACGTCGTGTACGCAAGGAGAGATCGAGGTCGACGGCTTGTCGAAGATCCTGCCCTTCACCGTGGTCGGCCGGGATTCCGCCGGGCTTCACGTCACCTTCGAGCTGTCTCCTGAAGCAACTGAGACCGTTCAGTCTTTCCTGACATCCAGCGGCCGCCAGGTGGCCGCCTGATCAGATGGGCGGAGCCGACGCCGGATGACTGTTAGCGGCTGATCGTCTGAAGGAACTGGCCGACCTGGGTGTCCAGGGTGTTCGACTGCTCCGACAGCGTCCGCGCCGAGGTGGACAGGCGTTCGGTGGCCCGGTTCAGCACCTCGGTGATCGAGATCGTGCCATCCATGGAAGTGGCCACGGCACCGGAGGTACCGGCCGCGGCCTCGACCGCCTGGCCGATTTCCCGGGTCGCCGATCCCTGCTGCTCCATAGCCGCCGCGATGATGCCAACGGTTTCGGAAATCTCCTGGATCGCGTCCCCAATGGCGCGGATCGCCCCCACAGCTTCACCGGTAGAAGCCCGCAAGCCGTTGATCTGGGTAGCGATTTCTTCCGTGGCTTTGGCTGTCTGGTTGGCCAGGGTCTTGACCTCGCCGGCCACCACGGAGAAGCCCTTGCCGGCTTCTCCCGCCCGGGCGGCTTCGATGGTCGCGTTCAACGCCAGCAGGTTGGTCTGGTCGGCAATACTGCTGATCAGTTCCACCACCGCGCCGATCCGGTCCGCCCCTTCAGACAGGCCGGCAACCACATGGTCGGTGGCCTCTGCCTGGCTGACGGCGGCCTGGGCCAGATCCGTGGCGCGCGTGACGCTGCGGCCGATCTCGGAGATCGAAGCCGTCAGCTGGTGGGTGGCGCTGGCCACGGTTTCCACGTTGCTCAGGGACTCCCGCGCCCCACTGCCGGCCTCTTCGGCGCGGGACCGGGCATCGGCCGCCCCTCCGGCGACGGTTTCGATCTCTGTCCGGACCATTTCCGCCGTATCCGCAATCGCTTGCGCCACCTGCTTGATGGAGCTGTCGAAGGCCCGGATCAGGTCCTCCTGGGCCGTCTTGTCGGCCACCACGACCATGGTTCCGGCCGGCGCGCCATGGGAATCGGTGATCGGCTGGGGAATGACCGCCAACGGGAGAGTCCCCATGGTGGTCCGGGACGGCTTGCCGCCACCGGCGTCCAGAGCGCTTTCCAGGGCCGCTCCCTCGCCATGAACCTGGGCAATGGTCCGGCCGACCATCTGATCCTCGGCCACCCGCAGCCCCTGCCCGGCCCGCCGCAAGAGCGCCCGCATGGCGGCGTTGGCAAAGGCGATCCGCCCGGCAGTGTCGAGCAGCAGCACCGACGTCGCCTGGCCTTCGACCATCTGGCGCAGACGGAAGGCTTCTTCCACTTCCCGGTGAAGTACATTCAGTGCCCGGGCCATCTGCCCCACCTCGTCCCGCCGGTCCTGGAAAGGAACCGCCGCCCCCATGCGGTCAGCCGCCAGATCATCAACGCATTGCGCCATGGTTTTGATGGGGCCGGCGATCTGCCGCCCCACGGCGGCGCCGACCACCACCAGCAGACCGATCACCGCGACAGCCCCGCCTCCAACGGCCAGGGAGAAGGTTTCAAACGCGGCCTGTTCATCGCCATTGGCCGCCACCCATTCCGTCTGGGCGGCGGAAGCGGCCGCATGAGCCCCGGCGGTCAGATCGTCGATCAGGCCGTTCAGGTGGGCCGTCGCGTCTGCCAGCGCATCCACGCCGTCGGCATAGGCCGTCACACCGGCCACATAGTCGGCCAGCAAACTGGTCAGGGTCTCCTTCTCCGCATCCAGCATCGGAGCAGAGGCCAGGATGGTCAGGAATTCGGCCTGACGGTCAGTGATCCGGGACAGGTACTTCTCCCGGTCCCCGCGCAGCATGTAATCCTTTTCATGGCGCCGCATCATCAGCATCTTGATGAGCATGGCGTTGGCGGCTTCCAGCTTGGTGCCGATGGCCATGTCGACCACCTTGTTCAACCGCTCTTCCACGGCGTGAACGGCGTCCCGAAGCTGTCCGCGCAGACCCTGGTCCTCGGTGAAGCCCAGATGGTCGACCGCCTGATAGGCCGCGCCAAAGGCCTGTTCGGCCCCCCCGATATTCGCTGTCAGTCCATCCCGCACGGTGCCGTCGGGCAGTTCGCCCAGGGACCCGCGCGCCGAGGCCAGCGCGGCCGCGAACTGGTCACGCGTATCCGGCTTTTGCGTTTCCACCAGAAGCAGCGAGGCGGCCCGCATCTGCTCTGCGGCTTCGGCAAGGGCCAGGCTGGACCGGCCGGATTCCTCGGCGGTCTGGCGCATGGCTCTGATTTCGGACAGGGTACGCATCTGCCATGCGCCGGTCACCAGACCAGTGCCGACGGCAAGAATGAAGACCCCAACAAGAACAGCGATTTTTTGCCCTATCGACAGATTTTTCATCGCTGACCCCTCCCCAGGCATCGTGTCGGTTGCCGCACACAGTACGCCTCAAGGAGCTTTGGTCGCAATCGTTTCAATTCAATTTTATGTGAAGTTGGCACCAAACGGCCAATTTGTATAGATAAATATCCATATAGATCATAGGATTACATCCTGCATCACAATCATGGGTGGATTGCAGGAAATCTTACCGTCCGCACGCAGGGACGGGACAGCGCATACAGGGGTATGGGGTCGCGGACAGCGCCGCCTCAGCGGACCAGTGCCGCCGACTGGGTCGACAGGTGCTCTTCCGGGTTCACCGGCCGGCCGCTCCGGCGCACTTCGAAGTGAAGCTGCGTCTGCTGGGCACCGCCGGAATCACCCACCTTGGCGATGACCTGACCCCGCTGGACCACATCCCCGCGCCGCACCAGCAGGCTGTCATTGTGGCCATAGGCGGTCATCCAGCCACCGTCATGCTTGATCAGAAGCAAATTGCCGAACCCTCTGATCTCGTTGCCCGCATAGGCCACCACGCCGTTTTCCGCCGCCAGCACGCTGGTCCCCCGGGATGCGGCGATATTGATGCCGTCGTTGTGCTGTCCCCCGCCCGCCGGACCGAAGCGCGCGATCACCGATCCGCCTCCCTGTACCGGCCAGGCGAAACGGCCGGCCCGGGGCGGCGGCGCCGGAACCGGCGCCTGGGCAGCCTGTGTCGAAGAAACGGCGGCCGGGCTGGCCTGGGGGGCCGCATCCGATCCCGATGCCACCGCCGACTGGACCGGCTTGCTCGCCGGCGGAGGAGTCGGAAGGGTTTCGCCTCCCGCCGTCACGGGACGGGCCGGGACGGTGATGCGATCCCCTTCCTCCGTCGGGTTCCCCGGGGTGCCGACCGGTGGCGTCGGCGTGTAGGACGGATGGCCTCCCGTGGATGGGGATGAGGGCGCCGTGACAGGGTCTGGCGCTGAGGCCACCACCGTGGGCGCCGGCGTCACCGGAGGAGGCGTATAGACCGGCGTGGACGACGGCATGGGGGCAGACGCGGGGGGCGTGGGACCGCCGGGCAATTGCAGGCTTTGCCCCACATGGATCACGTAGTTCGCGCCGATGCCGTTCAGCCGCGCCAGGTCGATCATGTCGACGCCGTAGCGCCGGGCAATGCCATAGACCGTATCCCCCCGTGCCACCACATGCACCGCCTGCCCCGGCAGGCGCAGCACCTGGCCGACCAACAGGGTGAAAGGCGGGGCGAGCCCGTTGGTGGAGATGATCTCGCGCATCGGCACGCCGAAGCGGCGGGAGATGCCGTAGACCGTATCCCCGCGCTGGACCGTATAGACCTGGCTGGCCGTGGTGGTGAAGCCCTGTCCCGGCGCCTTGCGGCCGCTGGAGCAGGCGGACAACAGCCCGCCAAGCATCACGACCAGAAGCAGCAGAGCGAAACCAATGGCCCCTCGCCGGCTCCGAGGGGTGGAGACCGGGGCGGGAGAAACCATAATGCCATCCGCGCGATTCATGGGGACACTATAGGTGGGGTACCGGCCGCACTCAATGTGGCAAATGGCAGCCCTCCCCTTCCCGGCCTCAGGAGCCGATACTTTCCCGGGGAGGCAGCCCTTCCACCATGGGCACGAAGCGCACCGGGAACAGGGTTTCGGTCTGGATATGGGTCCCCTTGTGCCGCACCCGCACCACTTCCTGCACCCCGCCTTCGGGTCCCACGGGCAGCACCATCAGGCCGTCGGGCACCAGCTGATCGCACAACGCCCGGGGGATGTCGGCCGCCGCCGCCGTGACCAGGATACGGTCGAACGGTGCCTGTTCCGGCCAGCCACGGTGGCCATCCCCTTCCAGCGTGGTGATATTGCGGATATGCAGGGCGGCGAAACGCCCCTCCGCCTGTCGCAGCAGGGGGGCATGACGTTCGATGGTATAGACCCGGCGGCACAGGCGGGACAGCACGGCGGCCTGATAGCCCGACCCTGTCCCCACCTCCAGCACCTTGTGGCGATCGCTGACCTGAAGGGCCTGGGTCATCAGCCCGACCACCAGGGGCTGGCTGATGGTCTGGCCGCAGCCGATGGGCAGGGCGGCGTTTTCCCAGGCGTTGCCCGCCAGGGCCGTCGAGACGAAACGTTCCCTGGGGATGGTCTCCAGGGCGTTGGCGATGGCACTGTCGGTCACGCCGGCCTTGCGCAGTTCGGAGATCAGCCGGCCGGGCGTCATGCGGGTGGCGGTCAAAATACCTCCGACAGCGAGTCGATGGTGGGCTTGTCGGTCAGGTCGACACACAGCGGCGTCACCGACACCGCCCCCCGGGCGGCCGCTTCGACATCCGTTCCGGCGGTCAGGCGGTCTTCGTTGCGGGCGGCGCCGATCCACAGATAGGCACGGTTGCGCGGATCGTTGCGCTCGATGATCTCGTCTCCCAGCTTGCGCTTGCCCTGGCGGGTCACCGCGATGCCGGTGATCCGTTCCGCATCCCAGTCCGGGAAGTTCACATTGACCATCACATTCCGGCTCCAAGGCCGGCTGACAACCTTGCGGATAATCTCCGGCGCCCAGCGCTCGGCCACGGCCCAGGGACCGGGGTCGGCCCGGTCATCGAACACCTGGGACAGGGCGACGGCCCGCAGGCCCAGCAATGTGCCTTCCATGGCCGCCGCTACGGTGCCCGAATAGATGACGTCTTCGCCCAGATTGCCACCGCTGTTGATGCCCGACAGCACCAGATCCGGCTTGCGGCCCTTCAGCAGATGGTTGACGGCCACCAGCACGCAATCGGTCGGCGTCCCGCGCACGGAAAAGCGCTTTTCGTCATGCTGGCGAAAGCGCAGGGGATCGTGGATGGTCAGGGCATGCCCGGCCCCGGACTGTTCTGTCTGCGGCGCCACCACCCAGACGTCATCGGACAGCTCGCGGGCGATCTTTTCCAGCAAAGCCAGGCCCGGCGCATCGATGCCGTCGTCGTTGGACAGCAGAATACGTGCCGATCTCAGGTCGGTCAGAGCGGGAAACATCAGGCCTCCAGTCGATCCAGTCCGCCCATATAGGGCTTCAGCACGGCCGGAATGGTCACCGAGCCGTCCTCATTCTGATAGGTTTCCAGCACCGCCACCAGGGTGCGGCCCACCGCCAGGCCGGAGCCGTTCAGGGTGTGCAGGAACCGGGTGCCCTTCTCGCCGTCCGGCCGGAAGCGGGCGTTCATGCGCCGCGCCTGGAAGTCACCGGTGGTGGAACAGGAGCTGATTTCCCGATACTTCTGCTGACCCGGCAGCCAGACTTCCAGATCATAGGTGCGGCGGGCGGAAAAGCCCATGTCGCCGGCACACAGCGCCATCACCCGATAGGGCAGCTCCAGCTTCTGCAACACCGCCTCCGCACAGCCGGTCATCCGCTCCAGCTCCTTATCGGAGTCGTCGGGATGGACGACGGAGACCATCTCCACCTTCTCGAACTGATGCTGGCGGATCATGCCCCGGGTGTCCTTGCCCGCCGCGCCGGCTTCGGCGCGGAAGCACTGGGTGAAGGCGGTCATGCGGATGGGCAGGCGCGCCGGGTCCAGGATCTCGGCGGCCACCGTGTTGGTCAGGGTCACTTCGGCGGTGGGGATCAGCCAGAAGTCCTCGCGCAGGCGGAACAGGTCGTCGGCGAACTTGGGCAGCTGCCCCGTGCCTTCAAGGGCCGCGTCACGCACCAGAACCGGGGTCAGCATCTCGGTGTAGCCGTGCTCCCGGGTGTGCAGGTCCAGCATGAACTGGGCCAGCGCCCGTTCCAGCCGGGCCAGACCGCCCTTGAGGATCACGAAGCGGGCCCCGGACAGTTTGGCGGCCGTCTCGAAATCCATCAGGCCCAGGCCTTCGCCCAGGTCGACATGGTCCCTGGGCTCGAAATCGAAGGCGCGCGGCACGCCCCAGCGCCGCACTTCCACATTGGCGCTTTCGTCCGGACCGTCGGGAACAGCGGCATCGGGAATGTTGGGCAAGCCCTTCAGCAGGGCATCCAGCGCCTCCTCGGCGGCTTTCATCTGCTCTTCGGTTTCGGCCATGGCGGTTTTCAGCCGGGCGACCTCGTCCATCAGCGGCTGGGCATCGCCGCCGGACTTCTTGACCTGGCCGATCTGCTTGGACGCGGCATTGCGCTGGGACTGTATCTCGTTCAGCGCCGTTTGCGCTGCCCGGCGGGTGCCGTCGAGATCAAGGATTGCGGCGGATTGCGGAGCGGCGCCCCGGCGGGCCAGGCCCGCGTCAAAGGCTTCCGGATTGTCCCGAACCGCTTTCAAGTCATGCATGAGTCTCGTCCAAAATCGAAGTGGCAAGAAATGATGGGGTCAGCAAGGGCAGACGGCAGCGCGGCCCCCCGGAGCGCGGGAGACCACGGCACCGCACGGATACATACCAGTCAGGAGCGATGATTCCAGTCGGTTTCTTCTACAGCATCATCATCGCCGTCGTTCCCGTCATCGTCTCCGTCCTCTTCCTCGGAGTCCGTCTCCGACGAGTCCGTGTCGGCCCCAGTGGCACTATCGGCGGCCACGGCGGCCGTCGCCGCCGCAATCGCCGGCGCTGCCGCCTCGCCCGCCGGCGCGGACGTCCCGCCAGACCCACCAGAGCCGCCACCGGACCCGCCCGAGCCGCCGGGCGGAGGATCGTCGTCGTCATCGTCCAGGTCGTCGTCATCGTCGTCGCCCCGGCTCTTTTCCACCGACCGGGCGGCGATGATCGAGATTTCGTACAGCACGAGCATGGGCAGGGCCAGCAGCAGCTGGCTGATCACGTCCGGCGGAGTGATCACGGCGGCCATCACGAAAACGCCGACCACGGCGTATTTGCGGGCCTTGGCCAGCGAGGTGGACCGCACCAGACCGACCCGGGCCATCAGGGTCAGCGCCACGGGCATCTGGAAGCTGAACCCGAAGGCCAGGATCAGCTTCATCACCAGCCCCAGGTATTCTCCGACCTTGGCTTCCAGCTCGATCGGCAGAACGGTTTCTGCTCGCGTCGTCTGGAATCCCAGCAGAAACTCCCAGGCCATCGGCATGACCAGGTAATAGACCATCGCCCCGCCGATCACGAACAGGATCGGGCTGATGACCAAAAAGGGCAGGAAGGCCTTTTTCTCGTTCTTGTACAGGCCCGGAGCCACGAACATCCACAGCTGGGTTGCGAACACCGGAAAGGTCACGATGATCGCGGCGAAGGCCGCCACCTTGACGTAGGTAAAGAAGGCCTCCGTCAGGGCCGTGTAGATCATGCGCTTGGAGCCCCCGACCCGATCCATGATCTGGGCCAGCGGTTCGATCAGGAAATTGTAGATTTCCCGATGCACGGCAAAGCAGACGAAAAAGGCGACGATGAAGACCAGAACCGTCCATAGCAGACGGGTGCGCAGCTCGACCAGATGTTCGAGCAGCGGCATTTTCTTGTCGTCAAGGTCTTCTTCTTGCTGGGGGTCGGTCCCTGCGGCCATGGATTACCCGTTCTTCGGTGGGGTGGCGGCCTCTTGGCCCCCGGAAGCTGGTGTGGTCGCCGGTGCGGCGACGTCCGGTGTGGTCGCCGGTGCGGCGACGTCCGGCGCCGTCGGGGCGGCCGGCGACGGCGCGGGTGCCACCGACGGGGTGGAGGCCGCATTGGCCCGGGCCTGCGCGTCGAGATCGGCGGCAGGCGCCAGCGGCTTGCTCTCGTCCGTCCCGGCGGCGGGCGCCGGGTCCTTGGCGGGCGGGGCCGGCCTGGCTCCGGGAGACCGGCGCAGTTCGTCGGTCAGCTTGCCGTCGGGATCGATGGTGCGATCGATCTTCTTGCCAAGATCCTCGCGGGAGAAGTCGCGGATCTGGCGGCGCACATCGTCGGCTCCGCTTTCACGCATGACATCATCCATCTGCCGCTGGAACTCTCCCCCCAGCGAGCGAATGGTCCGAACCCATTTGCCCACGGTGCGCAACACCTTGGGCAGATCCTTCGGACCGATGACGATAAGGGCGAGGACGGCGATAACCGCCATCTCGGACCAGCCGAGATCGAACATGGACGCCTGCCAAACCAAACAAAGGCCAATTGGAGCGGCAACCCGAGGACGGGGGTCACCGGAACCGGCCCGCCGTCCCTGCCCGGCCGGTCCGCGCGATGGCGGAACCGGTCAGGGGGACGCGGGCCGGGTTTGCGGAGAGGTCAGCCCTTGGAGGCGTCTTCCCGGCTCGGTGCCGGTGCCTCGACGGTGGAGGTGCCGGACTTTTCGTCGATGGCCTTGCGTTCCGTGGTCGCCGGCTCGTCGTCGTCGGCCATGCCCTTCTTGAAGGCCTTGACCCCCTTCGCGACGTCCCCCATCAGCCGGGGAATCTTGCCGGCACCGAACAGAAGCAGGATTACCACCAAGACGATAATCCAATGCCAAATGCTTGAAAAACCCACTTTACCCTCCGTTGGATCGATCTGGCGGCGCGTGGCTCACCGGGGTTGGCGGATTATCGCGGAAACGTCCGGCCGCCGCAACGCCGCTCCCATCTGTCGTCAAATGTTTGCGGAATCAAGGGCGTCTTCCCGCCTTTCTCATGTATCCCCAGCAGTGTTTTCGCTCCCATTTTCCCCTGTCGCGCCCTCTTCCCCGTCCTCGTCCTCCTCATCGGGCGGCGGATCGGCGGGTTCTCGGCGCAGCAGGTCGAGTTGGCGGGTCTCTCCGCGGCCGGGCTGGCCGGTCAGGGTGCCATCCTCGTCCACGTCCTCCAGCACGCCGTCGTCGTTCGCCCGGGCCCCATAGGCCGCCAGGGCGGGACGGCTGTCGAGCAGGCCGGCGGCCTTCAGCTCCTCCACCCCCGGCAAGGCTTCCAGGCTGGCCAGACCGAAGTGATCGAGGAATCCATCCGTGGTCCCCCAGGTCAGCGGGCGTCCCGGCGCCTGACGGCGGCCGCGCGGACGGATCCACCCGGCTTCCAGCAGCAGATCCAGGGTGCCCTTGGACAAGGCCACACCGCGGATCTCTTCGATATCCGCCCGGGTCACCGGCTGGTGGTAGGCGATGATGGCCATGGTTTCGATGGCCGCGCGGGACAGGCGCCGCAGCTCGGCGGCTTCGACCTTCAGCACGCCGGCAAGGTCGGCGGCCGTCCGGAACGCCCAGCCGTCTCCGCGCTGTGTCAGAACCACGCCTCGCTTTTCATAGTGGCTGGCCAGGGTGCGCAGCAGGGCCTTGACCGGCGTCCCTTCGGGCAGGCGCTGGGCCAGATCCTTTTCGCTCAGCGGGGCCGGGGCGGCAAACAGCAAGGCTTCCAGCACGCGCAGTTGCTGGAAGTCGGTCCCGTCCCCCTCGCCTTCGGCCGGCCCGGCCCCCTCGGTCATAGGAGACGGCGAACCAGCGGTGGCCGGTTTGGCGGCGGATCGCCTGGATGCCCGTTTGCTCATGACGGCCGGATTACCCCGATTGCGGCCGCACGTAAATGGGCGAATAGGCGCCGCCGTCCTGACGCACCTGCAACTTTCCCTGCTTGGCCATCTCCAGGGTGGCGACGAAAGTGGCGGCGATGGCCGACCGGCGGACCAGCGGGTCCTTCAGCCCCGGCGGCAGAAAGTCCTTCAGCGTCGTCCAGTCCAGCACCTTGCCCAGCATGGAATTGATGCGGGCGATGGCGTCATCGACGCTATACAGCTCGAATGCCTCGATTTGCAGGGTACGGGGCCGTTCCTGCCGTTTCTTGATGCGGCCATAGGCCCGCAACAGGTCGTACAGGGTGTCCCTGTAGACCGGCCGGGTGACGGTGGACAGCCCCTCCGGCGCGCCCCGGCCGAAGATCTCCCGCCCCAGCCGGGGACGGTCGGTCAGGGCGCGTCCGGCTTCCTGCATGGCTTCCAGCCGTTGCAGCTGGAATTGCAGGGCGGCGGCCATCTCCTCGCCGCTGGGTTCCTCTTCGCTGCTCGGTTCGGGGGGCAGCAGCAGGCGGGATTTCAGAAAGGCCAGCCAGGCGGCCATCACCAGGTAATCCGCCGCCAGTTCCAAGGCGAACTGGCGGGCCTTGGCGATGAAGGCCAGATATTGCTCGGCCAGTTGAAGGATGGAGATGCGGGCCAGATCCACCTTCTGGTCCCGCGCCAGGGTTAGCAGAATGTCGATGGGGCCTTCGAAGCCGTCCAGGTCCAGAACCAGGGACACCAGCCGCGCCGACCCGCCCGAGACCGCATCTTCCTCGAACGCCGTAGGGGCATCGGACGGAGCAGTTTCGGCGGTTCCGCCGTCTTCGGCGTCCGCCCGGGGCAGATCGTCGGACGGCGGCTTGGAAATCACATCGGGATCCCGACGGCGGTAAAGACCGCCACCATCACCGCCCGCACGGCCGGACCGATCACCCAGCCGAACGGATCGAAGGTCACCCCCAGCTGGCCGAGCGCAAGCGGGATCAGGAACAGCACACCGATCAGGATCAGCATGCCCAGCCGCTCCAGACGGGCCATCCACATCGCCGGGCGCAGGGGCAGCAGGCCGACCAGAACCCGCCCGCCGTCCAGCGGCGGCAGCGGGATCATGTTGAACACCGCCAGCACGCAATTGATCAGCACGGACTTCTGCAGCATGGTCCCGACGAAGCCACCCAGGTCACCGGTGGTCAGGAACATGATATGCAGCAGCAGGGCGGAAATCAGCGCCAGGGCGATGTTCATCGCCGGCCCGGCGATGGCCACCCAGGCCATATCCTTGCGGGGGTTGGACAGGTTGCGGTAGTCGACCGGCACCGGCTTGGCCCAGCCGAACAGGAACGGCGCCTGCATCAGGAACAAAAGGCCTGGCAGCACCAGGGTACCGAAACGATCAACGTGGCGGATGGGGTTGAGCGTCAGCCGCCCCAGGTTGCGTGCCGTGGGATCGCCCAGCTTCCAGGCGGCAAAGCCGTGCGCGGCCTCGTGCAGGGTGATGGCGAAGAGCAAGGCCGGCAGCCAGGTGCCCACCTCGAACAGAATGCCGGCGAGATCGAAGTCGCCCATTATCCCAGCAGCTCCGCCAGAAGGGCCTCGGCAGCTTTCGGATCATACCCCGGATCGGGGGGCATCCGCGTCGCCCGCGCGGCCTTCCAGCGGTCGAGAGCCGGTAGATCCAAAGCCTTGGCCACGCGCATCACCGCCTCCATCTCCACCCGGTCGCCATTGCAATGCAGCACCAGATCGCAGCCCGCCTCCAGAGCCGCGCGGGTGCGCGCCTCGAACGGGCCGTCCAGGGCCTTCATCGACAGGTCATCGGACATCAGCAAGCCCCTGAACCCCAAAGACTTGCGAATACAGTCTTCAATCACCACCGGCGACAGGGTGGCCGGACGACCCGGATCAAGCGCGTCATAGACCACATGGGCGGTCATGCCGAAGGCCGCATCCCCGAAAGCGCGGAAGGCGGCGAAATCCACCTTGTCCAGCGCGTCCAGCGACGCCCCGACCCTGGGCAGGGACAGATGGCTGTCCGCCGGGGCCCGGCCGTGACCCGGCAGATGCTTGATGACCGGATAGACGCCGCCGGACAGCAGCCCCTCGACCACCGCCTTGCCCAGCTCGATCACGCAGCCCAGGTCGGCGCTGAACGCCCGGTCGCCGATGACACCGTCCGCTCCGGGCTGGGGAACGTCCAGCACCGGCAGGCAGTTGGTGTCGATCCCGACGGCCGCCAGTTCATGGGCCATCAGGCGGGCGTTGACCTTGGCCGCCCGCACGGCCCGCAAGGCATCCCGGGCATAGAGCGCGCCGAACACGCCCCAGGGCGGCATCTTGCGCCAATGGGGCGGCCCCAGGCGCTGCACGCGGCCGCCTTCCTGGTCCACCAGGACCGGGGCATCGGCCCGCCCGACGCTGTCGCGCATGGCCGCCGTCAGGGCAGCGACCTGCTCCGGGCTTTCGATGTTCCGGCCGAACAGGATGAACCCGAACGGCCGGGTTTCTGCGAAAAAGGCCTGCTCCCAGGGGGTCAGGACAGTGCCCGAGACCCCGAGGATGGCCGCACGCGGTAGATCAGCGGACAACGATACAACCCTGATTGCGTTGCTTGAGGGTTTCACACACGGTCGAGGCCGCGTCCTTGGCAGAGAACGGCCCCACCCGCAGGCGGTAATAGATCCCCTTATCCCCCAGATCGGCGCGGACGACCTCGTGGGTCAAGGACCCGAGCACATCCGCATGCTTGGTCTTGATCTCGTTCCAGGCCTGCTCCGCGCCCTCGCCGGAGCGCAGGGCGGCCAGCTGGATCTGGTACCGGCCGGAGCTGGCCGGAGCCGTTGCGGCGGCAGCCTGCTGCTGCGCCGGTCGCGGGGCCGGAGCGGGCGCCGGAGCCGGAGCGGGTGCCTGGGCTTGCGCTTTGGGCGGTTCCGGTGCGCGTGCCGGGGCCTGTGCCTGCGATGGCGCGGGCGCGGGCACGGCCGGCGGCGGCGCGGCGGCGGTGGAGCGCGGCCCCGGAACCAGGGGCACGGGTGCCGCAGGGGGCGCGGGCGGCGGCTCGCTGGCCGCAGACGGTGCCGGGGTGCCTTCTTCTCCGGTCAACATCGCGCCATTCGTCGACGGCGCGGCCGGTGGTGCGGGCGGCATGGGCATGGCGCCGGTCTGCCCGCGCGCGGCAGCCCCGCCCTGCATCGGCGACGTCCGCGGTATCGGATTGGTCGAAGAGGCCACGGACGAGCCGGAGTCATGGGGCATGGCGCCCTGCACCGGTTCGGGCGGCGCCATGGGTTGTTCCGGTTCCGGCAGAAGGGATTCCACCTGCGCCTGCTCTCCGGCCTGGGTGGTATCGTCGATGCGGCCGTAGACCAGCTTGTCCTGGTTATCCACCTGCATGCCGCCGGGATCTTCCGGCCGGTCCTTGTAGCCTTCGCCGTCGGCGGCCACGGTGGGCAGGTTGGCATCCTCGCCATCCGCCATGTCACCGGAATCCGGCCCGGCCATCAGGTACCAGGCAGCCCCGCCGGCCACAAGCAACCCGAACAGAATGCCGAAGACGATGGCCATGATGCTGCCACGGCCGCCCTCGTCTTCCTCGTCGTCGTCATCGTCGAGGAAGTCGTCGTCATCCCGCAATTCTTCCGGCAGGAGGCTCAGGAGCTGATCATCGAGATCGATGTCTTCTTCTTCACCATCGGGTCTCTGGCGCTTGATCGCCATCAGCGCATCTCCTCCAGCGGTTCGACACCGAAAATATCCAGCCCAGACGCTATCACCGTCGCCACACCCCGGACAAGCGCGAGCCGCGCCAGGGTGGTGGCTTCATCATCCGGCAACAGGAACCGCAATTCGGCATCATCGTTTCCACGGTTCCACAGGCTGTGGAAAGCGGCCGCCACCTCGGCAAGGTAGAAGGCAACACGATGGGGTTCGTGCGCCTCTGCCGCGCTTTCCACCAGGCGAGGCCAGCCGGCCAGAAGCCGGATCACGGCCATTTCCTCCTCGCCCGCCGCCAGCAGGTCCAGGGCTGCCCCCTCGGCCAGGGCCGCGGCGCTCAGGTCGCGGCCCGGGAACGTTTCGGCGGCGTGGCGCAGGACCGAATAACTGCGGGCATGAGCATATTGCACGTAAAACACCGGATTTTCCCGGGTTTTTTCCGTCACGCGGGCGTAATCGAAATCCAGGGAGGCATCGTTCTTGCGGGTCAGCATGATGAAGCGGGTCACATCCTTGCCCACTTCATCCACAACCTCGCGCAAGGTGATGAAGTTGCCGGCCCGCTTGGACATTTTCACCGGCTCGCCGTTCTTCAGCACCTTCACCAGCTGGCACAGCTTGACATCCAGAGACGCCGCGTCGTTGGACACCGCCCGCACGGCGGCCTGCATGCGCTTGACATAGCCGCCGTGATCGGCCCCGAAGATGTCGATCATCTCGTTGAAACCACGGACGAATTTGTCGTGGTGGCAGGCGATGTCGCTGGCGAAATAGGTCCACGAGCCGTCGGACTTGCGCAGCGGCCGGTCGACCTCGTCACCATAGGCGGTGGAGCGGAACAGCATCTGGGGCCGGGGCTCCCAGTCTTCCGGCACCTTGCCCTTGGGCGGTTCCAGAACGCCGGTATAGACCAGATCGCGGCCTTCCAGCTCGGTGATCATCGCCTGAACGGCGCCGGCATCCACCAGAGCGCGTTCCGAGGTGAAAACGTCGAAGCGCACGCCCAGCGCATCCAGATCCTCGCGGATCAGCGCCATCATGCTGGTAATGGCCCGCTCCCGGAACGGCACCAGCCATTCTTCCTCCGGGGCCTCTTCCCAGCGGTCTCCGTCCTGGTCGGCGATCTCCCGCCCCAGGGGGACCAGATAGTCACCGCCATATTCCACCTCCTTGGCCGCGAGCATAGCGGCAAAGGCCTCCTCGGTCAGGCGGCCCCGGGCCATCAGGTAACGGGCGTGGACAGCCCGGGCCAGAGCGTTCACCTGGGCGCCGGCATCGTTGATGTAGTACTCCCGGGTCACGTCATAGCCGGCCTTGACCAGCAGCGCGCACAGGGCATCCCCGACCACCGCCCCCCGGGCATGGCCGACGTGCATGGGGCCGGTGGGGTTGGCGGAGACGAACTCGACGTTGACCTTCCGTCCGGCCCCCATGTCGGATGCACCGACAGACGGCCCGGTGACCAGGATCGCCTTCAGGGCCGACAGCCACAGGGCCGGGTCCAGACGCAGGTTGATGAACCCGGGACCGGCCACCTCGGCCGACAGAATCCCGTCCGCCGCCGCCAGCCGTTCGGCCAGGGCCTGGGCCAGATCGCGCGGCTTCAGGCCGGCCGGCTTGGCCAGGACCATGGCTGCATTGGTCGCCATATCGCCATGGGACGGATCACGCGGCGGCTCCACGGCCACCCGCTCGAAGCTCAGACCGCCCGGCAAGGTTCCGGCCGCCTGAAGGGCGTGCAGGCAGGATTCAACGACAGACTTTAATTCTTTGAAAACGTTCATGGTTTCACCGATGGATCAAACAATCTGGCATGCTCGTCGATGGCGAAACGATCGGTCATGCCGGCGATGTAATCGCACACCAGCCGGGCCGTGCGCGGGCTGCGCGGACCGTCCGCCCGCTGCTGCCAGTCCATGGGCAGGCAGCGGGGTTCGGCGACCAGCAGCGTGAACAGATCCCGCACGACCCGCCGGGCCTTGCTGGTCATCCGGTTCACCCGGTAGTGGCGATAAACGTTGGGGAACAGGAACCCCTTGAAGGCTTTGTCGTTCTCGGCCATGGCGTCGGAAAAGGCCACCAGCGGCCGGTCCATGGCCCGCACATCCGCCGCGCTGTCCGGCTTCAGGGTCTCCAGCCGCCGGGTGGTTTCCAGGCGCAGATCCTCCACCATGGCATGGATCAGCCGGCGGACCGTCTCATGCACCAGGCGGGAGCGCTCCAGCCCCGGCCAGCGGGCCATCACATCCCCCAGGATCGGCCCCACCAGGGGCACGTCCAGCAGGGCATTGACATCAAACAGCCCGGCGCGAATGCCGTCATCGATATCATGAGCGTTGTAGGCAATATCATCCGCCAGTGCCGCCACCTGGGCTTCCGGGCCGGCATAGGTATGCAGCTCCAGATCATGGCGCTGCGCATATTCGACGATGGCGGCCGGCAGCCCTGCCGCCTCGCCCCCGTCGGCGAGCAGGGGCGCGCTGACCAGGGGGCCGTTGTGCTTGACCAGACCTTCCAGGGTTTCCCAGGTCAGGTTGAGACCGTCAAAGTCGGCATAGCGCCGTTCCAGCTTGGTAACAATCCGCAGAGACTGCGCATTGTGATCGAAGCCGTCGTATTCGGCCATGCAATCCTTCAGCGCGTCCTCGCCGGCGTGACCGAAACAGGTGTGCCCCAGGTCGTGGGCCAGGGCCAGGGCTTCGGCCAGATCCTCGTTCAGCCCCATGGAACGGCTGATCGACCGGGCGATCTGCGCCACTTCCAGGCTGTGGGTCAGCCGGGTACGGTAGTTCTCGCCGTCGTTATAGATGAAGACCTGGGTCTTGTATTTCAGGCGGCGGAAGGCGGCGCAATGGATGATGCGGTCCCGGTCACGCTGATGCACGGTCCGCGCTTCGGCCTCCGGCTCCGGATGGAGACGGCCGCGCGTTTGCCGGGGATCGCTGGCGATCGGGGACAGCGGTGGCATCATGGTGGGGGTCCAGACGGTCATGCCGGGCAAGGTACCGCCCGTCCGGTCCCCAAGCAATCGCCTTGGGGCGGATTATTGTTTATTTTGTGTGGCCCCAGGCGGTCTTCCCGCACGGCGGTGATTGCGCCGCGAAGCGACGGGGCCTATCTTTGTCTTAATCCCCCTCCATCGACGGTTATCTATCGACAGGGAACAGTCACCTATGAGCGACCAAGCGACGTTGGATGCGGCCCCGGTCACCGGGCCGGACTTTGCCATCACGGAATCCGCTGCGGCCCGAATCCGCGCCCTGATGGAAGCGGAAAAGGACCCGGACCTGATGCTGCGGGTCATGGTGAACGGCGGCGGCTGCTCCGGTTTTTCCTACCAGTTCGACCTGGAACGGGTGGTCACCGACGAAGACCGGGTGTTCCGTCAGCACGGCGTGGCCGTGGTCATCGACGAAGCCTCGCTCGACCTCCTGAAGGGCTCGCAGATCGATTACACCGAAAGCCTGATGGCGGCCGCGTTCTCGGTGACCAATCCGAACGCCACCAGCACCTGCGGCTGCGGCACCAGCTTTTCCATGTAAACGCCCGGGCGGGGGAGGTCCTCTCGACAACGCCTCCCCTACCCGCTTCGTTCATTTACCCGCGTCGTCCGGTCATCCGGTGCGTTCGCTTTCGGCGATGTGGTGCCAGATGCGGTGCAGATAGCTGTCGTCGATCCCTTCGGCATGCAGGCTGGCCACCGTCTGATCCAGATAGTCCCGGTTCGGCCCCAGTTGCCCGCGCGCCCGGGCGATGCGGTCGGCGACCTCGGCATCCTCCAGCCGCCCCTCGTAGTTTGCCGCGTCCCGGTTCACCGTGAAGATGATGGTTTTCACGGTGTCATGAATCAGGCCGTCGGTATCGGCCAGATGGGCATCGGCCCAGCGCGGGATATAGGACCCCGTCACCATTTCCCGCCGCCAGATCACCGGCAATTCGTCGGCCACCGCCTCGGCCGCGATGCGATAGGCCACGCCCTTGCAGGCCCCGCTGCGATCCAGCCCCAGCACCAGACCGGGGCAATCGGGGCTGCCCCGCCCCAGCGGCGTGCCGATGCAGAACTGGCGATGCCAGCCATGCACCACCGCCAGATGGCGTTCGACAAAGCGAAAGGCCGGGTTCCAGATCAGCGAGCCGTACCCGAACACCCACACATCCTTGCCGGCCGGGTGCTCGGCGAGGAGGGAGGCGATGGAGTCGGCATGATCCTCATCTGACAGCAAGGTGTCGGCAAGGCCGGAGCGCGCGATCATGTCCTGCAAGGCACCGGCGGCGATCGAGGCCCGGTCCAGCAGCAGGGGCGCTTCGTCGTCGGGCGGCAGCGGCGGCCGCTCCAGCTTCTCCGGCGCAGACGCCTGGGAAGACACGTCGGGATCGGTGGGATCGGAAGCCCGGGTCACGGCGCGTGGCATCCTTTTCGGTTTGGGGGAACCTGTTTCTTAAAAATCGCTCTTTCCCGCAGTGCATACAAGGGGGAAGCACGCGAACTTCTCCGTCCGGCCGGTCACCAGGTCTCGCAAAGGGCCTGTGTCCGGCGGTAGTTGTCCCGCGTGTCGATCGCCAGATTGGCGCGTTCCTGACGCTGATTGAACCGTTCGATCAGCGGCCTCAGATGGGCATTGAACTGCTGCTCGAAGTGGGCCTTGATCGATCCCTGAGTGGCGAACAGGACCGGCCGCGCGCTGGCCGTGAAGGCCTCTGCATGGCGCTTCAGCTCGGGAACAAAGCGTTCAAAACCCTCGCGGTACAGGGCCACATGCTCCTTTTCATGATCCAGGGTCACCCGCCGGGCACAGCTGCCGGGGGGATAGGCGCTGTTCACGTAAACCGTCACGGTGCCATAGCCGATCTCGAGATCCAGGTTGGTCAGGGTGCCGCAATACCGGTTGCGGTCCACCTGCTGGACCCGAAAGCCGATGCTGTAGCGGAACTGGAACTCCGTATTGGTCAGCCCGACCGCCTG
The DNA here is from genome assembly GCA_046233135.1 of Rhodospirillaceae bacterium Z3-40. Lineage (GTDB taxonomy): Bacteria > Pseudomonadota > Alphaproteobacteria > Rhodospirillales > Rhodospirillaceae > JBJXHN01. The sequence continues at coordinate 642,272 of JBJXHN010000001.1, forward strand.
CCCGCCCAGGGCCGACAGACCGGTGCGCCGCAGCAGCTGTGCGATGCCGTCCCGGGAGCGGGAGAAATCGTACTGCACCGGACCGAAGGTGCTGTTCAGGGTCAGCTTCGCCGGGTCTTCAGCGGGCGGGCAGGATGCGGCGCGGACCGGGGCCACCTCCGCCAGAAGCAGCAGGATCCCCAATGCGGCCCCGCCCCAAAGGCGCGAAAAAGACCGCGGCGCCGTCGCCAGACCCTGTCCGGACATGCTAAGACCAGCCGGCCGTTTTTCCGACCGGGCCGGCTTTCCCGACCGCCCCGATCCCGATATCGCGAGGAGAGAATTCACAATGGTGACCATCGCCACCTGGAACGTTAACAGCGTCAAGGCGCGCCTCGCCCATCTTCTCGATTGGCTGGAGACGGCGAAACCCGATGTTGCCTTGCTCCAGGAACTTAAATGTCAGGACGACGCCTTTCCGGCGCAAGAGGTCGAGGCATTGGGATATCAGGTCGCCGTGCACGGACAGAAGGCCTATAACGGCGTGGCCATCCTGTCGCGCCTGCCGATGACCGAGATCACCGTCCGCCTGCCCGGCGCCACGGCAGAGGAAGACGAACAGGCCCGCTATGTCCAGGCTCTGATCGACAACCGCTTCCGTGTCGGCGGCCTGTACCTGCCCAACGGCAATCCGGTCGATGACCCGCGCAAGTTCGACTACAAGCTGGCCTGGATGGACCGCCTGATCGCCCATGCCGCCACCCTGCTGCGCGGCGAACCGGAGCGGCCGATCATCCTGGGCGGCGATTACAACATCTGCCCCACGGACGATGATGTCTACGATCCCGCGGGCTTTGCCAACGATGCCCTGTGCCGCCCGGAAAGCCGTCAGCGGTTCCGCGCCCTGCTTCACAACGGGTGGACCGATGCCTTGCGCGCCACCACGTCGGCTCCGGGAGTCTACACCTTCTGGGACTACCAGGCCGGAGCCTGGCAAAAGGACAACGGCCTGCGCATCGACCACCTGCTGCTCTCCCCCGCCGCCGCAGACCGGCTGGAGGCCGCCGGCGTCGACCGGACCCCCCGCAACAAGGAAAAGCCGAGCGATCACACACCAGTTTGGGTGCGGCTGGACGTTTAAGAATTGAAAGGAAGATTTAAAATACACATAGGCCTTACTCAGACAGGGCAAGTACGCGAATACCGATCTGGAGAATACATCTTTCTGCATAGATTGATTGTTGCGCCATCAAACCCCAGTCTGAGGACGCTTTCGATAGCCAACCTCAGGAGACTGTGATGACCACCTTTACGGGGACGAGCGCCAGCGAAACCTTCACGGGCACGTCCAGTGACGATACCTTCTCCCCGCTTGGCGGAACGGATACGATCCAGGGGGGCGAAGGCACGGACACGGTTATCTTTCGCGGCAACCGCGAAGACTATCTGATCACGCGCGTTGGCGAATATTTCCTGATCAACGACCAGACGTCCGGCCGGGATGAAACCAATTACGTCTACGACGTTGAAACGTTTCAGTTTGCGGATGTCACCATCCGTTCCCAGACCGCACTGACCAAATCCTGGCTCAGCGATTTCAACGGCGATGGCCGCTCCGATTTCTTTTGGCGCAGCACGTCGTCAGCCAACGGCCAGGATCAGATCTGGTACATCCCGGAAGGGACGACGGTGGCGACCGTCGCTGCGACGCCGGATTCCCTGACGTCTTCCGGCCAGACCCTCATCGACACGTCGGTCATGGAATTCGCGTCGGACTACGGGAATTCGGTTGCCTACGACGGCACGGGACAGATGGACTATGTGGTTCTATATCAAAGCATTGACGGCCTGTCCTGGCGCACGTCCGGCGGATCCTTCAGCTTTTCGCGAGATTTGGTCGGCATCGACATGACCTCCGGTATCCGGACGTATCTGGGGCATGGAGATGCGAATAACGACACGCTCCAGGACCTGTTCATCCGCAATGAGACCGCCGGAACCATCGAGGTCTACAGAGGTGGCGACCGAGGCACCCTTGGGGGCTCCGGCACCTTGGGTTCCCTGGATTCCAACTGGGTGACCCAGGGGATCGGCGATATGAACGGCGACGGCACGGCGGACATGCTGTTCAAGAACAGTGCGACCGGCGGCATCGTTCAATGGAACCTTGACGGCATCAACGTATCATCCAGCGCCTACCTGGGCGCTCCGGGCACCACCTGGGACGTGATCGGCTTTTACGATTTCGACGGCAGCGGCACGGATGACATCCTGTTTCGCAACTCGTCGACCGGCGACGTGGTGCAATGGGCCACCAGTGCGTCAGGCGTGACCGGATCAGCCATGGGCAATATCGGCGACAACTGGACCCTGCTGGGGGCGGCGGACTTCAACGGCGACGGCCGCGAGGATCTGCTGTGGAAGAATTCCGAAACCAACATGGTCGTGAACTGGCTGATGGACGGCTCCACCTCCACGGGGCACCTTCTGTCCAACGCTATTTCGTCGACCTTGGACTTCGCGGGCTTCGGGGACTACGACGGCAGCGGCAAGGTGGATATCGCCTGGCGCGATACCTCCACCAACGAAGTCAGCGTCTGGTTCATGGACGGCAGCACCTTTACCCCTGCTACCGTCGGATCGGCGGATGTGAACTCCTACACCCTGGTTACGTAACTCGCGAGACAAGGTACGGCCTGCCCCGTTGAAAAAACCCCGAGGCTCCAGGCCTCGGGGTCCCGACAGCAGTACAAAATACTGCAAACGTTTCCATCAGTGAAAAATCGCCGGTGATGCCCGCCGCAAGGCCGGGCAGCCTAGGGACAATATGGCTTTTTGGATGTGCATTGGTAGTATAGTGCTACTGATCTGTATATTTCTGCAGCACGCTACACCCAAACGGATCAAGCGCGCGCTTGCCGACAACTAGGATACACCTATTATTGTAGATTGCTTATTTCCTCATGACCTCCTAACTTGAGGTCCCATAGGCTTGGAAATCTCAGGAGGATCTGATGGCCACCTTTACCGGGACGAGTTCCAGCGAAACTCTGACGGGCACGTCCAGCAGCGACACCTTCACCCCGCTTGGCGGGACTGACACTATTCAGGGTGGAGACGGTACGGATACGATTGTTCTTCAGGGCAATCGGGAAGACTACCTGATCACCCGGGTTGGTACGCATTTTGTCATCAACGATCAGGTCTCCGGTCGCGACGAAACCAACTACGTCTATGATGTCGAAACCTTCCAGTTCTCCGACGTCACCATCTATTCCCAGACCGAGCTGAGCAAATCCTGGCTCAGCGATTTCAACGGCGACGGCCGCTCGGATTTCTACTGGCGCAGCAACTCCGCGACCAACAGCCAGGACCAGATCTGGTACATCCCGGAAGGCACCACTTCGGCCTCGGTTGCGACCACCCTGGGATCCTTCACCGCCGGCCAGCAGGTGATCGACACCTCGGTGATGGAATTCGCCTCAAACAGCACCTCGTCCACGGCCTATGACGGTTCGGGTCAGATGGATTACGTGGTGCTGTATCAAAGCACGTCCGGCCTGGCGTTCCGCACCTCCACCGGCTCGTTCACCTTCTCGGAAACCAGTGTCGGCATCGACATGAACTCCGGCGTCCGCAGCTACCTGGGCCATGGGGATTCGAACAACGATACCCTTCAGGACCTGTTCGTGCGCAACGAAAGCGCTGGCACCATCGAGATCTACATGGGCGGAAACCGCACGTCCCTGGCCGGGTCGGGCACCCTGGGGTCGCTGGAATCCACCTGGGTGACCCAGGGGATCGGCGACATGAACGGCGACGGCACGTCGGACATGCTGTTCAAGAACAGCGTGACCGGCGACATCGTCCAGTGGAACCTGACCGGCAACAGTGTGTCTTCCAGCGCCTACCTCGGCAACCCGGGCACCACCTGGGACGTGATCGGCTTCCACGATTTCGACGCCAGCGGCACCGACGATATCCTGTTCCGCAACTCCTCCACCGGCGATGTGGTTCAGTGGGCGACCAGTTCTTCAGGCATATCCGGATCGGCCATGGGCAACATCGGCAGCAACTGGACCCTGCTGGGCGCCGCCGACTTTAACGGCGATGGCCGCGAAGATCTGCTGTGGAAGAATTCCGAAACCAACATGGTGGTCAACTGGCTGATGAACGGTTCCACGTCCACGGGGCACCTTCTGTCCAACGCCATTTCGTCGACCATGGACTTCGCCGGGTTCGGGGACTACGACGGCAGCGGCAAGGTGGATATCGCCTGGCGCGATACCTCCACCAACGAAGTCAGCGTCTGGTTCATGGACGGCAGCGCCTTCACCTCGGCCACGGTCGGATCGGCGGATGTGAACTCCCTGACCCTGGCGTCGTAAGAGCCAATCAGGCCCTATTGCGTGACAAAAAAGGAGCCCGGGTGCAATTTGCCCGGGCTTTTTTTCTGAAAGCCAATAGGGAATCTACCACCCCTTACCTCTGAGCAGGACTCCATTGCAATGGACATCATCATTCCAGCCAGGAGCAAACATTCAAAGAGAATACGATCTGCTTATTTTTTGTTTTTTCTATACTTAATTTCTACTCTCTCCATTCCAGACGCAAATACTCCGGCGGCCTATCGATTAATAACAATGACAATCATTGTATCAGTCATTATTTTGTGCACACGGCCCATTCCCCCAGACGCAAAACCATACATCCGTGACCATTCCAGACTCTTGCTTAATTTGGTGCTGTCGGCAACTGCGGTTAACGCGCTCTCGCTGTTTATCGGAACGGTCCTTTGGAACGGCGGCTCACCATCCAATGCGGCGAGAAAGCTACTGCCGGTGCTCGGAGCGCTTGAAGTCTTAATCTGTTTCGTGAATGCCGCATTGCTGTGGTTCGTTACACTGGGAGCCGTGAAACTGGGACGAGAAACCGGTGCGGATCCGAATGAGTCCGAGGCTGCCGTCCCGCCCCCCTGCGATCCGTAACCAACGGCCCTAGAGCATCGAGCGGAAAAGTGGGGGCCGAAGGGAGCGCGAAGCGAACAACCGGTTTTCCGGTGCGCAAGCGCGTCTTCGACTCCCGGCGGAACGCACGCCTTCGGCGTGACTCGATGCCCTAGCTATATGTTTTTAGATCAAATTGCCTGCCATAAATCGATGCTGATTTAAGGCAGTTTGATCTAAGGACGCCGAAGAGCCATCCCCTTCGGCGTCCTCTCCGTCCGTGTTATTCCACTTGGGAAACGTCGCGCACGGCGCCCCGATCGGCGCTGGTGGTCAGCGCAGCGTAGGCGCGCAGAGCCGTCGACACCTTGCGAGGGCGCGGCTTCACCGGACGCCAGGCGTCCTTTCCCTTGGCGTCCATCGCCGCCTGGCGTTCGGCCAGCACGTCGTCGGAGACCTGAACGTTGATGGACCGGTTGGGGATATCGATCAGGATGGTATCGCCCTCTTCCACCAGACCGATGGGACCGCCGGCGGCGGCTTCGGGCGACACGTGGCCGATCGACAGGCCCGAGGATCCGCCCGAGAAGCGGCCGTCGGTCAGCAGGGCGCAGGACTTGCCCAGCCCCCGCGACTTCAGATAGCTGGTGGGGTAGAGCATTTCCTGCATGCCCGGACCGCCTTTCGGGCCTTCATAGCGCACGATGACCACATGGCCTTCCTGGACCTCGCCGCCCAGGATGCGGGCCACGGCCTCTTCCTGGCTTTCGCAGACCAGGGCCGTGCCGGTGAAGGTCATGATGGAGGCATCGACGCCGGCGGTCTTCACGATACAGCCATTGGGGGCGATGTTGCCCACCAGAACCGCCAGACCGCCGTCCTTGTTGATCGCGTGCGCGGCATCCCGGATCACGCCGTTTTCGCGGTCCAGGTCCAGGCTGTCATAGACCCGGTCCGTGGAAAACGGCTCGGTGGTGCGCACCCCGCCGGGGGCGGCGCGGAAGAAGTCGTGGACCACCTGTTCATCGGTCCGCTTGACGTCCCACAGCGCCAGCGCGTCGCCGATGGTGGGGCTGTGGACGGTGGGGGTGTTTTCGTTCAGCAGGCCGGCCCGGGACAGTTCGCCCAGGATGCCCATGATGCCGCCGGCACGGTGGACGTCTTCCATATGCACATCCGGCGTAGACGGGGCCACCTTGCACAGATGGGGCACCTTGCGCGACAGCCGGTCGATATCGGCCATGGTGAACGGCACCTCGGCTTCCTGGGCCGCGGCCAGCAGGTGCAGCACGGTGTTGGTGGACCCGCCCATGGCGATGTCCAGGGACATGGCGTTCTCGAAGGCTTCGAAGCAGGCGACATTGCGCGGCAGGACGCTCTGGTCGTCCTCGGTATAGAAGCGGCGGCACAGGTCCACCGCCGTGCGGCCGGCCTGTTCGAACAGGGCGCGGCGGTTGGCGTGGGTGGCCAGGGTCGAGCCGTTGCCCGGCAGGGCCAGTCCCAGCGCCTCGGTCAGGCAGTTCATGGAGTTGGCGGTGAACATGCCCGAGCAGGACCCGCAGGTGGGGCAGGCGGAGCGTTCGTAGGCTTCCACGTCGGCGTCTGACACCCGGCTGTCGCCGGCGACCACCATGGCATCGATCAGATCCACGGCCTTTTCGGTGTCGCCCAGGATCACCTTGCCGGCTTCCATCGGTCCGCCGGAGACGAAGACGGTGGGGATGTTCAGGCGCAGGCTGGCCATCAGCATGCCCGGGGTGATCTTGTCGCAGTTGGAGATGCAGACCAGAGCATCGGCGCAGTGGGCGTTGACCATATATTCGACCGCATCGGCGATCAGTTCCCGCGACGGCAGGCTGTAGAGCATGCCGTCGTGGCCCATGGCGATGCCGTCATCCACGGCGATGGTGTTGAATTCCTTGGCCACACCACCGGCGGCTTCCACCTCGCGGGCCACCAGCTGCCCCAGATCCTTCAGGTGGACGTGGCCGGGAACGAACTGGGTGAAGGAATTGGCGATGGCGATAATGGGCTTGCCGAAATCCTCGTCCTTCATGCCGGTGGCGCGCCACAGGCCACGCGCGCCAGCCATGTTGCGGCCATGGGTGGAGGTGCGGGAACGGTATTCAGCCATCGTCTTGGACCTTTTGTTTCTCGGGGGCTTTTTTGGGTATGTTGGGGTCGGAGAGTAGCCGATCAGCCCCCCCCAAGGAAAGAAGGAAGGTCCGTGGGGTTTTTCAGCCGTATGTGCGGCCCGAAAGCGACCCGGCCTGAAATTTCATGGCGGCCAAAGTTGCCCGATGCGGGCAGCTCGAATACCTTGAATCCACGAAAACCCCGGGAGACCTCACCCCATGCCTGATGCCGCCTTTCCACCCCGCCGGGGGCCGGTTCTGCCCCGCCTGGTGGACTTGTATGCCCGCGAAGGCTTCACCATCGCCAGCGGCATAGACGCGGCGATGAGCCAGAACCGTCTGTCCGAGTTCACCTTTCTGTTCGATGCCAACGACAGCGCCACGGGTGACCTGGGCATTTCGATGAAGGAAGTCTACTTCTTCGAATGCCTGCTGGGCGGGGACTGGCAGCCAAAGCGCCTGTTCGCCACGGGCAATTCCTTCGGCTTTTCCAGCTTTCTGATGTCCATGCTGGCGGGGCCGGATGCCCGGGTGGTCTGCCTGGAACTGGGCGGCGACGCGTTTACCAGCGACTGGATCGACCGCTCCAATGCCATTGCTGCCCGCGAGGGCCTGCCCCTGACCGTGGTCCGCGGCCGCGCCCCGGAGGATGTGGGACAGGTGGTTGCGGATCAGTTCGATGGAGCGCCGCTGGATCTGGTGCTTTTGGATGACCAGCATAACGCCCCGCATCTGCTGGCGGAGGTGCGGACCTTCCTGCCGATGATGGCACCGGGCGGCCTCCTCCTCTGCCACGACGTCGTCTCGTTCAACATGCTCGATGCGATCCGCGCGGCCATCGCCGAACATCCCGGGGTGGCCGGCAGCCTGCTGTATTCCACCACCTCCGGCCTTGTGGTCCTGCATGACGACCAGTGGGCGCCGGCCGCGCAGCTGGCCTGCCGCACCTTCGGCGACCACGAATGGGCCCGCCCCATGCTCCAGCTGTTCCGCGAAGGCGTTGAAGAGCCTCATATCTAACGGGAGGTCTGGAGGGACAAGTCCCTCCGGCACTTGTTTTTTCTTTAAGTGCCGGGGGACCAGCGGGTCCCCCGGACCCCCTGTGAGTTTTCCCGACAGCTCTATTTATGATGGCAACTCGCCCAGAACCGCGATAAACTGGCGATGCGTCCGCCCCTTGGCGGGCACTTAGCGGGACGAGCCGGTGCGACCAACACCGACCCGTCCCTACCACCACCCTTCCACGTTGAAACCAAGCAAGGATGATGGATGTGGCCAAGTATATATCACCGTCAGGAATTTCCACACCACTGCGTGTAGCACGCGGAGATGGGGAGGGTCCGGCCGGAGGATAGGGCGGCGCCGGCGGGCCGGGCCTTGCCCGGCGTCCTTCGGCTGTCGGTTCCTTGACCCGGCCCGTTCGCCGCCTCCTCCGGCCGGCGCTTCTTGCCGGTCCATGATCATGATGAAACCGTTCTGCTTTGCCGCCGCAGTGTTCCTTGCGGCGGCGAGCGGAGCCGTATGGGCAGAGGCCCCTTTGCCCGACGGCGTGTATCACGCCACGGTCCTGCGCGTGCTGGATGGCGCGACGCTGGACGTGCGTATAGACCCACCGCTTGAGAAGGAGAAGATCGTCCGCGTCCGGCTGCGCGGCTATGCCGCCCCGAGGATGGAGGGCGCCTGCGCCGTCGAGCGCGCTGCCGCCAAGGCATCCCGCCGGCATCTACAGGCTTTGCTGGCCAGGGGCGACCTGGTCCTGTCGGAGGTCGTTCCCGGGGATCCCGTAGAAGCGCAAGCGTTCCATGCCGGAGACCGGTCGGGCCATTGGTGGAGCGTGGGCGGCGTCATGTGGCTGAATGGCCACCTCACGGAAGAGGGCGACGGCCAAGACTGGTGCCATTAATGGGGGGTCCGGGGGACCCGCCGGTCCCCTGGCCCTTTCCTTATTGTCCCCTTCAGACATCCCCTTTGGTCAGAACATCGCGGCCGGCCGGCCGGAAAACACGCGCTCCAGATCCACCACGCCCCACGCCACCTTGATCATCGGTGCCGCATGGTTCAGGCCGCGCAGGCGATTGATCAGCCCATGGCGCTCCGCCGGGCCGGCCAGGTCGGTCTTGCTGATCAGCAGGCGGTCGGCCCCGGCCACCTGCCGTTCCGCCAGGGGAAAGCGCCCCAGGGTCTCGCCGCCGCTTTCGCCGTCCACCAGGGTAACGACCCCGTCCAGGATCACCCGCGCGGCCGTTTCGGGATCGCACAGGATCGCCTCCAGCACCGCCTGGGGCGTGGTCAGGCCGTCCAGTTCCACCAGGATGCGCGGAAAGGACGGAACCGCCCCCTCTGCCCGCATCCGGAAAAGGGCACGCAGGGTGTGAACAACCCCGCTGCGGTCACGGCAGCAGGGGCAATCACTGGCCGCTGACATCCCCTGCCCGTCGCCCTCCGGCACCTCCAGGATCCGGTCGCCGACCACCACGGCCCCCGCGTCCGGAAACACCAGTGCCGTCTCCTCAAACCCGGGCTGGGCGATCACGTGACGCAGCAGAGTCGTCTTTCCACTGCCGAAGAAGCCGGCCACCAGGGTCACCGGAACCTTGCCGCCGCGCTGGAATGCGCCGTCCGTGCTCATGCCGATCCTCCCGGGAGCAAACGATTGGACTGTATGTTATAACATAACAATCAAACAGGCAAGCATCGGACGCACAAGCCGTGCGACGGAGGGCCGGCGGGCCGGCGGGCGGATGGATGGATGGATGGATGGATCAAGGACCGCTGCCGATCAGGACGAAGGCGGACCAGTCCCCGTCTGCCCGGCCTTCGATATGGTCCAGCCGGGTGCGGTGCAGGGCCTCGACGATGGACACCGCCGCTCCGTCCCCGGTCAGGTGCGTTTCCAGGCGTTTCAGGAACGCCTCTCCGGTCTCTGCGGTCACCGGGCGCAAGGGCAGCAGAACGTTGGCCGCACCGGCGGTGCGGAAGGCCTGGGTCAGCCCCTTGACCCCGCACCGGTCCACCACCCGCTCCCACCCCGTTTCGCAGGAAGACAGAACCACCAGCTCCGTGCCGTCCAGGGGCAGGGTCAGCACGTCGGACTCCCGCAGCATGCCGCCCCGGCTGCCGGTGATATGCAGCATCCGGGGCGGATCCGTCAGCCCGGCCACCGCCGGCCGGGGGATCGCCACGAAGCCTCCCCGCCCCGTGTCCGGACGCGCCGGGTCCCCCGGCAACAGGTCGCGGCCGGTGCGGGTCCGGGAAACGGCCACCCGGGCCGCCCAGGGCCGCCCGTCCGCGCCCGGAAGCGCCTCCAGCGCCACCGAGGCCAGGGGTCCCTCGGGCATGGCCAGCACAACGGCTTCCGTCCCGTCGCTGGCATAGGCCATGATCGGGGCGATGATGCGGTTATGAAGGGACCGTTGCGCCTGCGGATCAATGGCCTGGGCCCAGATCAGGCTTTTCATCGTGTCCTCCGGCCCCAGATCCAGCACCCGGGGGGGCCGGGAACCGCTGGTCAGGACGACGGCATAGTGGGGCACCTGAAAGACCAGGGTCTCGAAGTCCAGCGGATGGAAGCGCACGACCTCCACCAGAACGCCCTTGCGCGCGGCCAGGGCGGCCATCAGATCGGCCAGCGCCGCCCGTCGCCCCGCGACCACATGGCGATAGCCGGGCTGAAAGTCGCCCAGCAGGGCGTCGGCCGGTTCCAGAACGGTCCGGCGGATCCCGGCGGTATCGGTTTTCGGTTCCTGCGGCGCCCGCGCGATCCGCTGCCGCGCCTGGGCGATGTCGCTCAGCGCTGCCCTGACCTCCGCCCCCGGAGCGAGGCCGGCCAGCCGTTGCCGCCAGGCGGCCTCTTCCGTGTCCCTGCCCTTCAGCCGCAGAACGACGGTGGCGGCATCGCGCTGCACCTCCATCTGGTCCGGATAGGCCAGCGCGAGGGAAAGCGCGGCCGACAGGGCCACCATGTCCGACGGCAAAGTCCCCGGGGACAGGCGCCCGCCGTCCTCCGCCCCATTTCCGAGGGTCACGAAGCGCGGCATGGGGGGATAGGCCATATCGGCCAGGGTGGCCAGGGACAGCCGGGCCTCGCCCGGACGCCGGCCGGCCGCCCGATGGGCCAGCATGGCCAGGGAGAGGCCGAACAACGGCGCCTCCGCCCCCGGGCGTTCTTGCCGGGCCGTAGAATTCAGCCTTTGATACAGGTCGTCGGCCTCTTCGGTGCGGCCGTTTCCCCGCCGGTAGGTGGCCAGAATGGCCAGAGCGCGCAGGCCGTCCCGGGGATCATCCGCCAGACTGGCACTGGCCTGATCGAGGATTCCCAGGGCTTCGCCCGCGCGATCCTGGCGCAGCAGGAAAAAGGCCCGGGCCGTCGCGGCCCGTCCCACCTCCGGCCCCATGCTATCCAGCCGCACGGCCTCCTGGGTACGGGTCAGCAGGGCTTCGGCCTGTTCGACCTCTCCCCGGGCGTCATGGATGGCGGCCAGACCGATCAGGGCATCCACCGCCGCGCTGTCCAGCCGCCCGCCCCTCATGGGGTTCCGGCTGTCTTCGATGGCGGTTTCGTACAGGGCGGCGGCTTCGTCCTGCCGGCCGGCGCGGCGGTGGAGATCGGCCATGGCCGTTATCACCGCCGGCGCCCGCGCCGCCGGCACGGCCGGGAGCAGGTCGGCATAGGCGCGCACTGCGTCGTCCGCCTTCCCGTCCTTGGCGAGCAACCCGGCCTGGCGGATTGCCGCTTCCAGCGCCTGGGGGTCGGCCGCGAGGATCCCGGCATTGGCCGCCTGCGCCTCGGCATAGCGCCCCTGCTCCTCCAGCAGCACGGCCCGCTGCTCCATCCAGGCGCGGCGCTGCCGGACCATCGCCGGATCCCCGCCCGGGCGCACATGGGCGATGGCCTGCTCCAGAGCCGCGATGGCCCGGGTGTCCTGCCGGGTGGCCAGATAGGCCTCGATCAGGGACCGCCGGATCGTCTCGCTCTCGTCACAGCCGTCCGGACCCAGGGCCAGGCAGTCCGCCAGGGTGGTGGACAGGAAGCCGATCCGCTCTGCGGGGTCCGCGAAGCCGGGCGAAAGCCGCAGGAGCACATTGGCGACCTGACGGGTATAGGAGTCCGTCGGTCCGAAGGCCCCCCGGACCCACGGATAGGCATCCTTCACCAGGGGCAGTGCCCGGGCATCCTGACCGGTCCGCAAATACAGGAACCCGAGGGCCAGTTGGGCTTCCACGGTCCGGCGGTGATCGGGTCCCAGGGTGTGCCGGGCAATGAGATAGGCATGCTGTCGCAGGGGTTTGAGAACCCCGTCGCTGGCGCCGAAGCGTTTGGCGGTTTCGATCCGGTCCGCAGCGATACGAACCAGCCCCGCGGAATCCGTCCTGGCCCCGAGGAAGCCGATGATGATCAGGGCTCCGACGGCGACACCGGCAAGTCCTTTCAGGACCGCCATGGCCGGCCGGTGCCGATCAGGACAAAGGCCGTCCAGTCCCCGCTGGCCTTCCCGTCGATGTAATCGCGCTGGGTCTGGCGGAAGGCCTCGGCGAGGGAAACGTTGTCCTGGAGCCAGTGATGATAGAAGCGGGTCATGAAATCGGCCGCATCGCTGTCATTTACGGGACGCAGGGCCATCAGCACGTTTGCCGCACCGGCAGTCCGAAAGGCCCTTACAAGACCATAGACTCCTTCGCCGTCTTCCACCACCCCCTGCCCGGTCTCACAGGCCGAGAGCACCACCAGCTCGGTGCCCTCCAGGTTCAGCCCCTGGGCCTCGATGGCGTAAAGCAGGCCGTCGGCGGCGTTGTCATTGGCCGCCCCGGCCGCATTGGCGCCGGCCAGGGCGACCCAGGCGCGGAGCATGGGCCGGCTCTCCCCGCCGGTTGTTGGGGCTCCGGACTGGAAGACGCCATGGGTTGCGAGGTGGAGCACCCGGGGTGGTGTTTCGAGGGTCCTCAGCGCCGCTTCGGAGGCTTCGGTACCGGTCCAGGGGGCGGGGCTGTTCTCGACCTTGCGGGCGTTGCGGTAGCGGAAGTGGATATCCGCCACTTCCTTGGAGGTGGCCGGTAAGGGGTCGTATACGATTGGCTGCGTTACATCGCCCGCAGACGCGGACTGAAGGGTCGCCGGCGCGGCGCCATAGTCGATATCCCCAAGCGCCAGCAGCCCCCGCGCCGGCCGGTCCGTCTGCGGCCAGAGGAGGTCGCGCCCGGTCTGGATGACGGAAACGGGCATCGTCGCCCCCCAGGGCCGCCCCTCCGCATCCGGCAGTGTGGGCAGGTTGACCAGGGAGAGCTGGCCATCCGGCGCAATGGCCACCGACGTGGCACCGTCGAGGAAGGGAAGCAGGGGGGCGATGACGCGGTCATAGAGTTGACGGCCAGCGTTGGGATCGAGGGCCAGAGCGTCGATCTCCGACGCCGGCCCCAGGTCCACCACCTGAGGATCCCGGGCACCGAGATGGATGATGGCGGCGTAGTGGGGAGCGGCAAGGATCCGCTCCCCGAAGTCGACGGGCTGGAACTTCCACAGGTCAACGAGGGCTTGGGTCTGCCCTAGAAGGCCTTGCAGATCCCGGAGATTGGCCTTGCGCACCTGAAGATGCTGCTCATAGTCCCTGCTGATCTTGCCGAGGGCTAGCTCAGTTTGCTCCAGGTCGCGGATGAGGGGCGCCGGATCCCCTTGCGCTGCCGCATGGGACAGTCGAGTGCGCAAACCTTCGATAGCCTCAACCTTTTCCAGGATACGGGGATCTCTTCCCCGCCGCCCGATTCGGGCCAGCCACCCTTCTTCTTCTTCCTGAAGACTTTTGAAACGCAGAACAGCGGATGCCGCCACCCGACGCGCTTCGGCATTGTCTGGGACTGCCAGGGCAAGAGACAAAGCGAAGGATTGGAAGGAGCGCTGAGAATTCACCGCCAGCCGCTTCGTGCCGACGGCTTCGGTGGCGTAAAGCTCCTGATGCAGCCACGCCAGAACGTTGGGCTCCATTTGGCGAAGGAGGTCCACCGCTTGATCGTATTTGCCTTGGGTACTGAACGATACGATCATATTCGTGGCATATAACATTGTATCCGGATGCTCGGGACCAAGCACTCGACGACTGACAGACAGCGTCTCAGCAAAAAGCGGTTTCGCATCCTCATAACGTCCCAGGTGACTATACAGAAGAGCCAGATTGTTCATGCTGGTCAGCGTAGACGGATGCTTGGGACCAAGCACTCGACGATGGACCGACAGCGTCTCCGCGTAAAGCGGTTCCGCATCCCCATAACGGCCCTGGCTCTGATACAGCAAAGCCAGATTGTTCATGCTGGTCAGCGTATCCGGATGCTCGGGACCAAGCACTCGACGACGGACCGCCAGCGTCTCCGCGTAAAGCGGTTCCGCATCCCCATAACGGCCCTGGCTCTGATACAGCAAAGCCAGATTGTTCATGCTGGTCAGCGTAGACGGATGCTCGGGACCAAGCACTCGACGATGGACCGCCAGCGTCTCCGCGTAAAGCGGTTCCGCATCCCCATAACGGCCCTGGCTGTGATACAGACTCGCCAGATTGTTCATGCTGGTCAGCGTAGACGGATGCTCGGGACCAAGCACTCGACGACGGACCGCGAGTGTCTCCACGTAGAGCGGTTCCGCATCCCCATAACGGCCCTGGCTGTGATACAGACTCGCCAGATTGTTCATGCTGGTCAGCGTAGACGGATGCTCGGGACCAAGCACACTGCGAAAGGCCGCCAGCGTCTCCGTGTAAAGCGGTTCCGCATCCCCATAACGGCCCTGGCTCTCATACAGAAAAGCCAGACTGATCATGCTGATCAGCGTATCCGGATGCTCAGGACCAAGCACACGGCGACGGACCGCCAGCGTCTCCGCGTAAAGCGGTTCCGCATCCCCATAACGGCCCTGGCTTCCATACAGAGTCGCCAGATTGTTCATGCTGGTCAGCGTATCCGGATGCTCGGGACCAAGCACACGACGACTGATCGCAAGCGTCTCCGCGCAGAGCGGTTCCGCTTCCCTATAACGGCCCTGGCTCTCATACAGAAAAGCCAGATTGTTCATGCTGGTCAGCGTATCCGGATGCTCGGGGCCAAGCACACTGCGAAAGGCCGCCAGCGTCTCCGCGTAAAGCGGTTCCGCATCCCCATAACGGCCCTGGCTCTGATACAGCAAAGCCAGATTGTTCATGCTGGTCAGCGTATCCGGATGCTCAGGACCTAGCACACGACGACGGACCGCCAGCGTCTCCGCATAAAGCGGTTCCGCATCCCCATAACGGCCCTGGGCCTTGTACAGAAAAGCCAGATTGTTCATGCTGGCCAGCGTATCCGGATGCTCGGGACCAAGCACTCGACTACGGACCACCAGCGTCTCCGCGTAAAGCGGTTCCGCATCCCCATAACGTCCCTGGTCATCATACAGAGCCGCCAGATTGTTCATACTGGTCAGCGTAGACGGATGCTCGGGACCTAGCACACGACGACGGACCGCCAGCGTCTCCGCGTAAAGCGGTTCCGCATCCCCATAACGGCCCTGGCTCTGATACAGCAAAGCCAGATTGTTCATGCTGGTCAGCGTATCCGGATGCTCGGGTCCGAAAGCCTCTCTTGCCAACGCCAGAGCTTGTTCCGCCAGTGCAATACCGTCTTGGTATTTGCCCTCCTGGTATGCTTGAACAACCTGCCCATTCAGCGCTTCCCACTGCGCCTCGGCGCTATCCTCTGCGGCCGATCCCACGCCGGCACCAGTCATCGCCAGCATCAGCACAACCCCGATCACCCGCACCATCGTCCGCATTCCGGTCTCCGTCACTTTTCGCAGCTCTCGCGATCCTGGGTCATGCGCAGGAAACGGATTTCTTTCCAGGGCACCACATCCGTTGGCAGCGTCTGTTGTGGGCGTTTTGTTAAGGGAGTAATCAGGTAAACGTGGTCCTTCCGGGCCAGCAACAGCTTGGTGCAGCCTCCTTGAAGCCGTTTCACCAGCTTGGCATCCCCGAATTCCCGGGGCTCCTTCAGCACCAACTGCACCTTGGCGAACTTCCGGTAGCCGTCCGCTTCATAGGCGGCCACGTCGGCCTTGGCGGCGTCTTCTCCCGCTTCCGGGGCCAGGCGAAACAGGCCGAGCACGCAGACCAGCAGGATGATCGTCCGCCACCCCAGCGCAAAACGCCGGGTGAAGCGCAAGATCGCCAGCAGGGTGATGATCGCCAAAACCACCCATAGCAGAAAGTGATTGGCCGTCATCAGGCCATACATCATGAAGAAGTCCCGAGGCGTATCCGCCAGCAGCATTGGCAGACCAAAGATGTCTGCGTAGGTGTTGGCGTAGCCCCACCCGGCAATAAAGATCCAGGCGGCCTTGACCGTCAGTACAAAGCCGCCAAGGGTCACCAGATCCCCGACGGACAGATTGCCAGTGTCCTCGCTCATTGGTTTTCACCGGCTGGTGCACCGTCAGGAACGCCCCGGATACCGTTCCAGTCCGGATCATGCTCGGCGCCGGCCTTACAAGGATTGCAGCCGCCCTCCTGATTCAGGAGAATCGTCCACGCCTCCTCCCGGACCATGATTTCCACGTCGATGCCTGTGCAACTCGCGACCGGGAAGGGGTCTCCGGCGGCCTTGAACAGCTGGCACTCCTTCAGCAGGTCCGCCCCGTCGGAACTCTCCAAGCAGCTGCACACCCCCGGCTCCAGTGCCTCCTTCGGCACCTCCGCCCCAGCCGGACCGCCCCAGGCCAGGACAGCCGTCGCCGCCAAAGCAGTCAGAACACGCATCGCCCGCCCCCCAAGACTCCCCACAGGGCCTCAAGGGTATGAAAGCAATCCGCGTTCGAAAAGCAAAAAGTCCGCTAAAGCTGCCGCCGGCGCCTCCTTACGGAGCGCCAACCAATTCCTCAACCGCACCGACGATCTGCGGGGCGAGGGGTTCCACGGCCGTAGAGAATGCGGCCGCGATCGATCCGTCCGGCGCGATCAGGTACTTGTGGAAGTTCCAGTTCGGGGCCGGAAGATCCGGGCGACTGTCCCGCGCCCAGGCGTAGAAGGGATGCGCCGTCGGCCCCACCACCGTCGTCTTGTCGGCCAGGGGGAAGTCCACCGCGAAGGTGGTCTCGCAGAAGTCCTTGATTTCGGTGGCCGATCCCGGCTCCTGGCCGCCGAAGTCGTTGGACGGCACGCCCAGCACCACCAGACCCCGCTCCCGGAACCGCTCCCACAGCGCCTGAAGGCCTTCGTATTGCGGGGTGAAGCCGCAGCGGCTCGCCGTGTTCACCACTAGCACCGGATGGCCCTTCCAGGCCGCCAGGGGCAAGGTGCCGCCGTCAATGGAGGGGAAGGAAAAGGCGTGCGCGCCCGGCTCGGCCGCCATCGCGCCGCCGCCGCTCGCCGCGGCCAGCAATACCGCGCCCAACAGGCCTTTGATCCGCTTCCGCATCGGCTTTCTCCTCACGTGACAAACTCATGGGAGGTCTGGAGGGACTAGTCCCTCCAGCACTTAAGACCTGGGGGACTGGTCCCCCAGACCCCGGTAATACCGAACTGCGCGGGTTAAAACCCACGCAGTTCGTATTGCGTTCAAGCGGCACGCGGCCTTTTACGCGCCATAAGGCGCGGCGGCCAGTCGGCCTTGCCAACCTGCGCGGGTTAAAACCCACGCAGGTTGGTGTTAGCCCTTGTCGCGGAGCAGGCGGGCCTTGTCGCGGTTCCATTCCCGCTCCTTGATCGCGTGGCGCTTGTCATGCGCCTTGCGGCCCTTGGCCAGACCCAGCTGGATCTTGGCGATCCCCCGGTCGTTGAAGTACAGGAACAACGGCACCAGGGTCATGCCGTCCTTGGTGACCGCGCCGATCAGCTTCTGCGCCTCGCGGCGATGCACCAGCAGCTTGCGCGCACGGCGGGTTTCATGGGCGAAGGCCTTCACCCCCGGCGTCCAGTCGGGGATGTAGGCATTGAACAGATACAGCTCCCCGTCCTTCGGACCCGCATAGCTTTCCGCGATATTGGCCCGGCCGGTGCGCAGGGATTTCACCTCCGTCCCCTGCAGCATGATCCCCGCTTCCAGCGTTTCCATGATGTCATATTCATGGCGCGCGCGGCGGTTCTCCGCCACGCGGCCATGGGAAATCAACTGGTTACCGGATTTTTCTTTGGCCATGCCTGAATGCCGATCAGCTCAGCAGGCCGGCTTTGGCCAGCGCCGCAGAGACCGCCTGCTCGGTCTCTTTCGACACCGGAACCATCGGCAGCCGGGTTTCGGGGGTGCAGAGGCCCAGCAGGCTCGCGGCGTATTTCACCGGACCCGGGCTGGTCTCCACGAACATCGCGTCATGCAGCGGCATCAGCCGGTCGCGCAGGGTGACGAAGGTGGCCAGATCCCCGGCCCGCCACGCCGCCTGCATCTGCGAACACAGCTTCGGCGCCACGTTGGAGGTCACCGAGATGCAGCCATGGCCGCCCTGGGCCAGGAAGGCCGCCGCCGTGCCGTCCTCGCCGGACAGCTGGCAGAAGGACTCGCCGATCCGCAGCCGCGTCCGCAGGGGGCGGGCCAGATCGTTGGTGGCATCCTTCACGCCGACGATGTTCGGGCAGGTCTCGGCCAGACGCGCCATGGTATCGACGGACATGTCGACCACCGAACGGCCGGGGATGTTGTAGATGATCACCGGCAGGCCGTCGGCCGCCTCGGCCACCGCCTTGTAATGCTGGAACAGGCCTTCCTGGGTCGGCTTGTTGTAATAGGGCGTGACCACCAGGACCGCATCGGCCCCCGCGCTCTTGGCATGGCGGGTGAAGTCCATGGCTTCGGCCGTGCTGTTGGAGCCCGCACCGGCGATCACCGGCACTTTGCCTTTGGCGACTTCGATGCACAGCTCCACCACGCGTTTGTGCTCGGAATGGCTCAGGGTCGGCGATTCGCCGGTGGTCCCCATGGGCACCACGCCATTCGAGCCCTCGGCGATCTGCCAGGCCACGAAATCCTGGAACGCACGCTCATCCACAACCCCGTCCCGGAACGGGGTGATCAGCGCGGTTATGGAGCCTTGAAACATCGTCCTCTCCGCTGTTTGGAATGGGTCCGGAGAAACCCCGGACCATGAACCGGTCTTTGTACCACACCCCGCGCCCACCGCAAGACTTGCGGCGCCCAAAGAATACCCCCACAGTGGGGCTCGGCCTGACCATTTCGCAGCCGCCTGACAACCACCAGTCGCCCCCAGCCGCCCCCCAAGCCGCCCAAGCCGTAATGATGAGGGACAATCTCGTGCCGCACCTGACCCGCCTGCCCCATCTGGTCCTGGGACTGGCACTGCTGCTGGCGGTTGACCCCCGCCCGCTACGCGCTGCCGATGGCCCGCTTTCGGCCGCTGATGCCGCCACCTATACCGCCGCCTTTGCCGCCGGCGATGCCGCGCGCTGGCCGGAAGCCTATGGCCTTGCCGCCTCGGCCAAGGACAAGCGGCTGCTGGACGCCCTGGCCTGGCGCCATATGCGCACCACCGGCCCCGGCTCGCCCAGCATCGGCGACCGCCTGGCCTTTCTCGAACGCCACAGCACCTGGCCGCTCGCCTCGGTGATCCAGCGGATTACCGAAGACGAGATGTATTCCAACCCCTATCCCAACCAGTCTGCCGTGGCCTTCTTCCAGAAGTTTCCGCCGCAGTCCGGCCTGGGCAAGGCGGTCTACGCCCGCGCCCTGCTCGCCACCGGCAACAGGGGCGAGGCCACCCGGCTGGCCCGCGAAGCCTGGGTGGAGGCGGACCTGTCCTCCGGCCGGGAAACCGCCTTCCTGAAGGACATGGGCTCGCTGCTGCGGGCGGAAGACCATCTGGCGCGCGCCGACCGTCTGGTCTGGGATCAGGATTACGAGGACGCGCGGCGCCTGCTGCCCCGCCTGTCCGGCGCCGACCGGGCGCTGATCGAGGCCCGTATCATCCTGGGCAGCGGCCAGGGCAACGCGGACGCCGCCGTGGCCAAGGTGCCGGCCGCCCGGCAGGGCGATCCGGGGCTGGTGTTCGAACGGGTGCGCTGGCGCCGCAAGGCCGGCCTGGACGTCAGCGCCATCGAGCTGCTGTTGAACAAGGGCGATACCGTGGGGCGTGAAGACCGCTGGTGGTGGGAACGCGCCATCCTGCTGCGCGACGCCCTGGACCGGGGAGAGGTCTCCGCCGCCTTCGCGCTGGCCAAGAGCCACGAGCATGACGAGGGCCTGGCCTTCGCCGAAGGGGAGTGGTACGCGGGCTGGATCGCCCTGCGCAACCTGAACAAGCCGCAGGTGGCCCTCGGCCATTTCGAGGCCCTGTACAACGGCGTCTCCACCCCCATCAGCCGCAGCCGGGGGGCCTACTGGTCCGGCCGGGCCGCCGCTGCGGCAGGTCAGGCGGACAAGGCCAAGGCCTGGTACGCCAAAGCCGCCGAGTTCCCCGCCACCTTCTACGGCCAGTTGGCCATCGAAGCCATGGGCGAGCCGCTGTCCAAATACTTCCCCAAGCAGGATGTCACGCCGACGGAAGCGGACAAGATCGCCATCTCCGGTGATCCGCTGGTTGCCGTGGCCAGCCGGCTGGCGCAGATCCGCCGCGATCAGGATATGCTGTCCTTCCTGCTGGAACTGGAACGGCAATATGACTCCCCCGGCGCGCGCAAGCTGATCGCCGACATTCCCCTGAAAGCCGGCCTGACCGGCGAGGCGGTGTTCTTCTCCCGCCGCGCCTCGCTGGACGGCACCTTGCTGGTGGAAGCCGGCTACCCCCTGCCCGCCGGCGTCAAGGAACGGGTGCAGGCCCTGGGGCAGCAGCACGGGCTGGAGCCGGCGCTGATCCTCGGCATCATCCGCCAGGAAAGCAACTTCGACGCCAACGCCCGCAGCCCGGCCGGGGCCCTGGGCCTGATGCAGCTGATGCCCAACACCGCCAAGCTGGTGGCGCGGCAGGAAAACGTGGCCCTGAACCTCGGCCACCTGACCGCCGATCCCCACCTCAACATGCGCCTGGGCAGCCGCTATCTGGGCCAGCTGGTGCGCGACTTCGGCGGGTCCTATGTGATGTCCATCGCCGGCTACAACGCCGGCCCCGGACGGCCGCGGCAGTGGGCGCGGGACAACGACCGGGTTCGCCACGGTCCCCTGACCGACGCCGTCGACTGGATCGAATCCATTCCCTTCCGGGAGACACGGAACTATGTGCAACGGGTGCTGGAGGGCACCATGGTCTATCGCCTGCGCCTGGGCCAGACCATCCCTGCCGGTACCTTGACGAAGGATGTCACCCGCTAAATAAATCACGGCAGGAGAGCCCGAACGATGTCCCCCGCCTCCCCCGACGACGCCCTGCCCACCCCCGGGGCCGTGGTGTTCGATGCCTACGGCACCCTGCTGGACGTCAACGCCGCCGCTCGCGACTGCGCCGCGGACCTGGGGGAGCGGTGGCAGGCCTTTTCCGACATCTGGCGGGCCAAGCAGCTGGAATACAGCTGGCTGCGCGCCCTGATGGGGCGCCATGCGGACTTCCTGGATGTCACCCGCGACGCCCTGGACTACGCCGCGGCGGCCACCGGCATCGATGTGGACACGGCGCTGCGCACGCGCCTGATGGACCTTTACATGACCCTGCCGGCCTTTCCGGAGGTGCCGGCGGTCCTGAGCGCCCTGCGCGCGGCGGGGCTGCGGCTGGCGATCCTGTCCAACGGCTCGCCGGGCATGCTGGACGCGGCCGTGCGGGCGGCCGGCATCGCCGGGGCGCTGGACGCCGTGCTGTCGGTGGAGGACGTGGGTGTCTTCAAGCCGCACCCCAGCGTCTACCAGCTGGCGTGCGACCGGCTGGAGGTGCCAAAGGAGCGTATCACCTTCCTGTCCTCCAACGGCTGGGACGTGGCCGGTTCGGCAGCCTTCGGCTTCACGGCCGTGTGGGTGAACCGCCAGAGCAAGCCGGTGGAGCGTCTGCCCGCCGGGCCGGCGCGCATCCTGCCCGATCTGACCGGCCTGCCCGCTCTGCTGGGCGTCGGGTCCCCTGCCTGAGGCCGGACCGCTGCCATGCCGGCTTCCCCCTTTCCTTTGCCCGACACGTTGGAGTGCGATCGTCTGCACTGGGTCGCCAACCGCGACGGCCAGCGTCTGGCGGTGCGGGATGACGGCCCCGTCGAAGCCTCCGCGCAGGCGCCGGCGATCCTTTGCCTGTCCGGATTGACCCGCAACGGCAAGGATTTTCAGGCCCTTGTGGAGCGCCTGAAGGACCGGCGGCGGATCATCCGCCCGGACTACCGGGGACGGGGCCTGTCGGACTATGCGGACCGGGCGGAGGCCTATACGGCGGAAGCCAATCTGGACGACGTCCGGCAGATCATCGCCGCCCTGGGGCTGCATCGGGTGGTGGTGGTGGGCACCTCGCTGGGCGGACTTCTGGCCATGGGCCTGGGGGCGAGCCAGCCGACCACCCTGGCCGGAGCGGTGCTGAACGACGTGGGACCGGTGATCGAAACCGGGGGCCTGTCGCAAATCATCGGCTATATCGAAAAGGACCGCCCGGTCACCGACTGGCCGGACGCCGTGGCCGCCCTGCGGGCGATGATCCCGGACCTCGGCCTGCGGACTCCCGGCGACTGGGAGGCGGTGGCCCGCAACACCTATCGCCGGGGCGCGGACGGGCGGCTGCACTTCGACTGGGACGTACGGCTGGTGGAGCCGCTGAAGCGCATGGGTGCCCTGCCCGACCTGTGGCCGCTGTTCGGCACGCTGCGGCGGCTGCCGGTGCTGGCGGTCCGGGGCGGCAACTCGCCCTTGCTGAGCCCGCACACCCTGGCAGCCATGGCCCGGGCACATCCCGGCCTTGAAACGCTGACGGTCGACGGCGCCGGCCACACCCCGACCCTGGCGGAGGAAGAGGTGGTCCCGGTGCTGGATCGCTTCCTGATGGGAATCGCGTAACCGTTGCGGAACCGGGACAGACGGCACTCCGCCCCCCCTGCGCCGGAGAGCCGTACGAAAGGATGACGGAAGGCGGAAAACGGCTCTGCTAAGCTCGAAGCGTGCATACCCGCCCGCGCCGGAGCCCTTTCCCGCGCGGCCCCGCAGGGAGGAAACGATAGCAATGAAGCGTCTTCTGTCCACGATCCTGTTCACGACCCTGGCCAGCACGCCGGCTCTGGCCGTCGATGTCTCAAAATCCGCCGACGTGGCCGCCCCTCCGGCCAAGGTGTGGGAAGCCATCGGCGGCTTTTGCGGCATCGGTGACTGGCATCCCGCCGTGGCCACCTGCACCTTGTCCGAAGTGGAGGGCAAGCCCCGGCGCCTGCTGGCCCTGAACGGCGGCGGCGAGATCGTGGAGGAGCAGGTCGCCCGCGACGACGCCAAGATGGATTACACCTATACCATCGTCGAAAGCCCGCTGCCGGTGGCCAACTACCAGTCCACCATCGCGGTCACCGCCGACGGTGAGGGCTCCAGGATCACCTGGACGGGCCATTTCGACGCCAAGGGTGCCTCCGAAGCCGAAGCCGCAGAGGTGATCGGCGGGATCTACGACGCCGGGATCAAAGGTATCAGCGATAAGGCGATGTAGCAGCCGCCTCGGCAGACTCAAGCGAAGAACGGGGCGGGTACCGTCAGGTCCCCGCCCCTTTTTGTCTCGCGTTTCCGTCTACAGTATCCGTGATGCGCCAGCGCGTCTTCGACTACCGGGGGAGCGCACGCCGTCAGCGTGACTCGATACTGTACCTACATGTTTCTAGATCAAAGTGCCTGCCGTAAATCGATGCAGATTTAAGGCAGTTTGATCTATAAGCCCGGACCGGCCTCTGGCAAGGGGACCCGGTCAGGAGGCCGGGGCCACGTCCAGCTTGGCGCTGTCGCCGCCCATCTTCCGGGAGTCCTTGCGGCCATCGGCGATGGCCAGGTCCGAAGAGCTGGGAGCCGGCGGCTGAACCATGCGGCGGCAGTGACCTTCCATGAAGGCACCGGGCTCGATCGCCAGGCTTTCATGGGTGATATCGCCAACCATGCGGGCGGTGCTGGCCAGGAACACGGACTTGGCGTTCACCTGACCGTTGACCGACCCGTGCATGCGCACGCTGTCAGCATTGACTTCGCCCGTGACAGACCCGGAAATGCCGATGATCAAAGAGGCACAACGGATATCACCTTCAATCTTGCCGTCCACCTGGATCTCGCCATTGCTGCTGAGATCGCCGGTGATCGTCAGATCGGCGCTGATAATCGACGGAACGGAGCGTTCCGGCGCGCTGTTCTGAGAGACGTTGGACATATCCTTCTTGGCCTCCGCCGCGGCCTGTTTCGAACTAGCCTTCGAAAACATTCTTTCCTGCCTTCAAAAACACCGCGGGGTTACGCGGTTTTCCGTTGACCCGCACTTCGTAATGCAGGTGTGCGCCCGTGCTGCGTCCGCTATTGCCGACGGCGCCGACCACATCCATACGCTTCACGGTCTGCCCGACCGTCACATTCATCGAGCGCATATGGGCGTAACGGGTCACCAGACCCATGCCATGGTCAATTTCCACCACCCGACCATAGCGTCCCCGCCAGCCAGCGTAAACAACCTTTCCCGGACCCGTGGCATGGATCTCCGTCCCCATGCCGGCCGCCATATCCAGCCCTTCATGCCGGGACATCCGGCCGTTCACGGGGTCCCGCCGCACGCCGAACCGGGATGTCAGCGTAAAATCGCTGAGCGGCGTGGCCAGCGGCAAATGCAGCACCAACTCGTTCAGACTGCCCCAGCGGTCAAGCTGGTCGTTCAGGGTCGCCAGGGACTGATCGAAGCCCTCGTCGGCGATCTCCGGCAATTCGATGGGCAGGAACGGACCACCCTGACCGAAATTGTCGACCTGCTGCTTCTTGCGGTCGATCAGCGCATTGATGTTCAGCCCCGTCGCCTTCAGGTCGACCTCCAGCGCGCTGATCTTCTCCTGCGCCATTTCACCGAAGCGCTCCACCAGCATCACCTGGGCCTGTTCCATGTCCAGCATCTGGTCTTCCAGCGACTTCACGCGGCTGGACAGTTCCTGATTCTCCGACAGCGCCAGATCCCGCTGAAGCACCACCTTGCGCATTTCCAGCTCGATGCCGTCGAAGTCGGTCAGCAGCAGGCGCGCCTGGGACAGGTCGTCCATCCCCTGTTCCAGCAGTTCCAGCTGGGCCATCAGGGTGAGCCGCTCCCGGTCCGCCCGGCGCTGTTCCGCGAGGAAGTCCGCCGTACCGGCCTCTGCCAGGGTTTCGGACGCCAGGGGCACCTTCACGTCGCCCTCCTCCGCGCCCTCGCTGCCCACAAGGCGGCTGAACTGCGCATGGTTGCTGCGCAGCCCGCGCGTGACCTCGGCCACCTTCTCCTTATAGACGCTGACCTCGGCGAGCAGCGACTTGTAGGCGTCGCGCGCATCCAGGATCCGTTCGTCCTTGGCGGCGATGATGTCATCCATCCACACCAGGGCCGCCGTCGCATAGGCCACCCAGCCGAAGAAGGCGATGGCCACCAGCGTCAGCCCCACCTGATAGGTGCTGGTCAAGGTGACTTGCCGGATCGTCCCTTCACTCCGCAGCATCAGGCGCCGTTCCGGGAAAATCCGGCGGACCTGACGTTGGAAGCGGGACAGGTTCAGCTCCTGAGGGTCGAATTCCGACATGGGCACTCCCGTTCCTCAAAAATATCGATCCCGGCCTTCCTGCCATCCGTGGAGCGGAAGGATCGGGTCCACCAAAAAGGCGGTATCAGTTTACCATCACACCAACCGATGCTTGCAACCGGTTCCTTTTTTACCGGATCCTTTGCCAACATCCCCCAAAGGCGTACCAGACAAGAGGGAGATCAGTATGACCCGGACCCGTTAACAACGCCATACCACTACCGAAACCGTGCCCTGCCGGTCATGGCGACGTCGGAGGGTTCTTATTCGCGCCTCGGCCGTGTTACAATAAGAAATGTGAATTTCTAATCGTCCCGACCCTTTAGCCGAAGATCCCCGATGACACATACCGATTGTCGGCACCCAATACAGCCCGAATCGACACCCTCCGGAATGGACAGGGACGCCCCTGCCAAACGGCCAGTCCCCTGGCCGCTTTTGGCTATAACCACTTGGTTCGGGACAGGCCTGTCCCCGATCGCCCCGGGTACAGCCGGCAGTCTGGGTGCCCTACCCTTCGCCTGGGCGCTGGCCTGGTGGGGCGGCCCCTGGGTCCTGGCGGCCGGAGCGCTGGTGACCTTCGTCATCGGGACCCTGGCATCCGAAGCCCATGTCCGGCGGTCGGGAGAGAACGATCCGCGCCGCATCGTCATCGACGAGGTTTCGGGCCAGTGGCTGACTCTGGTATTCGCTCCGCTGGACCCGATCGCCTATGGCCTCGGGTTCCTGCTGTTCCGGATCGCGGACATCCTCAAGCCCTGGCCGGCCTGCCTGGCGGACCGGAAAGTGCACGGCGGATTCGGCGTGATGCTGGACGACGGCATCGCGGCCCTATACTCAATGGCAGCAATGGCGCTGGCCACACGATTTCTGATCTGACGGGAGACGTTTCCTTGCCCCCCACCAAACACCCCTTCCCCGCCGACTTCCTGGACAGCGCCGATGCCGCCCTGTCCGCCTGCCGGGCCAAGGGATTGATTCTTGCCACGGCCGAATCCTGCACCGGCGGCATGGTCATGGCCGCCCTGACCGGGATTGCGGGCAGCAGCGACGTGGTGGACCGGGGGTTCGTCACCTACACCAACGAGGCCAAGACCCAGATGCTGGGCGTGCCTGAAGAGATGCTGGAAGCCCATGGTGCGGTCAGCCCGGAAGTGGCCCGGGCGATGGCTGAAGGGGCGCTGGCCAACTCCCAGGCCACCATCGCGGTGTCGATCACCGGCATTGCCGGCCCCGGCGGGGGGTCCAAGGAAAAGCCCGTGGGGCTGGTGCATATGGCCTGCGCCCTGTCCGACGGGCTGGTCAGCCTGCGCCGCCATACCTTTGCCGGCGACCGCGCCGATGTCCGCCATGCGGCGGTGAATGCGGCCCTGGACCTGATCCTGCGCACCCTGGAAGTGGAAGACGAGGTCATGGCGACCGTCGACAGCGGGGATGCGGACGACGGGGGCGGCGCGCCGCCGTCCGATGACACCCCCGGTGGCGGGGCCGGTCCGTCGTTCCTGTCCTGATCCGGACGAAGCCGCCGTGGCGTCCTCTCTCCCTCCGACCGCTCCGCCGGACGCGGCGCCCCATCCCGCATCCGGCAGCGGACCCAGCGATGTCACCGTCGATCTGACGGCGGTGATCATCTCCATGGGCGCCGCCGGGCCGCAGACCCTGGTGGTGCGGGCGGCGGGCGAGGATGCGGACTGGCTGCCCTCCGGCCCGCTGCGGCCCGAACACCGCACCCTGCAAACCGGCCTGCGGGCCTGGGTGGAGCAGCAGACCGGCCTGACGCTCGGCTACGTGGAGCAGCTCTATACCTTCGGGGATCGCGCCCGCACCCTGACCGGATCGGGGCTGGAGCACGGCCGGCGGGCCCTGTCCCTGGCCTATCTGGCGCTGGTGCGCAGTGCGGAGCCGCCCACCGCCCCGCCGGGTGGCGCGGCGCTGTGGCTGCCGTGGTACGCCTTCTTCCCCTGGGAGGACTGGCGCGACGGCGAGGGCCAGGCGCAGGACGCCCTGATCGAGGCCCTGCAGGACTGGGTCGCCCGCACGCCGCGCGGTCCCCTGAGGACCGCCCGCAAGGAGCGGCTGGCGCTGGCCTTCGGCCATGACGGTGCGGCGGGATGGGACGAGGAACGGGCGCTGGAGCGCTACGAGCTGCTGTACGAGGCCCGTCTGGTGCCCGAGGCCTTCGCCGATGCCGGCGTTGTCTCCTGCGACGTCGCCGCGCCGGCGCTCTGGGGCCGGCCGATGGCCGCCGACCACCGGCGGATCCTGGCCACGGCGATCAGCCGCCTGCGCGGCAAGATCAAATACCGCCCGGTGCTGTTCGAGCTGATGCCGCCCGAATTCACCCTGCTTCAATTGCAGCGCACCGCCGAGGCGCTGTCGGGCGTGCGGCTGCACAAGCAGAATTTCCGCCGGCTGGTGGAGCATCAGGAGCTGGTGGAGGATACCGGCGCCGTCGACCTGAACACCGGCGGCCGGCCGGCGCGGCTGGTGCGGTTCCGCAAGGCCGTCACCTGGGAACGCCCCGCCCCCGGCCTGCGGGTCAAGGGCCGCCCCGTTCCCGGCTGCTGATCCCCGGGACGGCGCCTCCCCCTTTCGTCGAGCCCCTGCATTTTTCCCTTGCCAACCCTTATGCTCATATGGTGCATAAGGGGTCAGGCGGGCGGTGCCCGCATTTCTCGGAACCCCCTAATGCTCATATTGAGTATTAGGATTGTCCACATATGCTCAGAGTGAGCATTTTTTGTACACCCGAAATGCTCAATCTGAGCATAAGGAGGGAGCATGGGATTCATGGACGGGGACCTGACGGTCCTGCAAAACCGCCTGCGCCACATCATTCCCGCTGCGGAATGGGAGCTTCTGGTGCCGGAGATCGTGGCGATCCAGCGCTTGAAGAAAGAGCGCAATGCCGTTGTTCTGGCTCATAATTACCAGACTCCCGATATCTTTCACGGGGTGTCGGACATCGTTGGGGATTCGCTGGCGCTGGCGCGTCAGGCGGCGGACAGCGATGCGGATGTGATCGTGCTGGCCGGCGTCCATTTCATGGCGGAGACGGCCAAGCTGGTGAATCCGGGCAAGCGGGTTCTGATGCCGGATCTGGCGGCGGGATGTTCGCTGGCGGAAAGCATCACGCCGGCGGATGTGCGGGCGCTGAAGGCGGCGCATCCGGGGGTGCCGGTGGTCACTTACGTGAACACCTCGGCGGCGGTGAAGGCGGAATCGGACATCTGCTGCACCTCGGGCAATGCGGTGAAGGTTGTTGAATCCCTGGGGGTTCCCAAGGTGATCATGATCCCCGACCGGTATCTGGCCGCCTATGTCGCCAGCCAGACCTCTGTGGAGATCATCCCCTGGAACGGCGCCTGCGAGGTGCACGAGCGCTTTACGGGGGACGAGATCCGCGATTTCCGGGAGCGTCATGAAGGGATCGAGGTTATTGCCCATCCGGAATGCCCGGAAGAC
Organism: Rhodospirillaceae bacterium Z3-40; assembly: GCA_046233135.1. Classification (GTDB taxonomy): domain Bacteria; phylum Pseudomonadota; class Alphaproteobacteria; order Rhodospirillales; family Rhodospirillaceae; genus JBJXHN01. Next base: position 671,423 of record JBJXHN010000001.1, read on the forward strand.
GTGATCGAGGCGGCGGATTTCGCGGGGTCGACGGCACAGATGGCGGACTATGTGCGCCAGAAGCGTCCGGCGAAGGTGTTGCTGGTGACGGAATGTTCGATGAGCGACAACGTGGCGGCGGATGTACCGGATGTGGCGTTCATCCGCCCGTGCAATCTGTGTCCGCACATGAAGCGCATTACGCTTGCGAAGATCCGGGAGAGTCTGGAGACGCTGTCGCCGGAGATCGAGATTGACCCGGCGGTTGCCGCGGCGGCGCGCCGTTCGGTGGACCGCATGCTCGCCATCCAGTAACAGGGGGTCTGGGGGACCCGCTGGTCCCCCAGCACGTGTTGTTTTGTCCCCATTCGGGGACTGGGGACCCCGCTGGTCCCCCAGCCCTTGTTGTTTTGTCCCCATTCGGGGACTGGGGGACCCAAGATCCCCCAGCACGTGTTGTTCTGTCCCCATTCGGGGACTGGGGGACCCGCTGGTCCCCCAGCCCTTCCCTTTTTGTATTGCCCAAAAAAGGACATCCCATGAGCCTTCCCCCTCTCCTTCTGGAACCTCTGATTCGCGCGGCGTTGCAGGAGGATCTTGGCCGGGCCGGTGACATCACGACGATGGCGGTGATTCCGGAAGACGCGCGGTTCACGGGTGCGATTGTGGCGCGCCAGGCGGGCACGATCGCGGGTCTGGAGGCGGCGGCGCAGTCCTTCAGCCTTCTGGACCCGACGGTCGAGACTGCGGCGCTGGTGGCAGAGGGCGCGCGGGTGGGGCCGAACACCCCGGTGCTGCGGGTCAGCGGGCCGGCGCGGTCCATTCTGTCGTCGGAACGGGTGGCCTTGAACCTGATCTGTCACCTGTCGGGCATCGCGACGGCGACGGCGACCCTGGTGGATGCGGTGGCGGACTATCCGGTGCGGATCACCTGCACGCGGAAGACGACGCCGGGCCTGCGCATGCTGGAGAAGGCGGCGGTTCTGGCCGGCGGCGGATCGTCGCACCGTTATGGCCTGGATGACGCGGTGCTGATCAAGGACAACCACATCGCGGTGGCCGGCGGCATCGCCGAGGCCATCCGCCGGGCCCGCGCGGCGGTGGGACATCTGGTGAAGGTCGAGGTGGAAGCCGACACCCTGGAGCAGGTCCGGCTGGCCCTGCCGGAGGGTCCGGACGTGATCCTTCTGGACAACATGGACCTGGAGACGATGGCGGAAGCGGTGCGCCTGATCGACAAGCGCGCCCTTGCCGAGGCCTCGGGCGGCATTACCTTGGAGCGAGTGCGCGACATCGCGGCGACGGGGGTGGACGTGATCTCCAGCGGCGCCCTGACACACAGCGTGACCGCCCTGGACCTGGGCCTCGACGAAGGGGTTTGAGGCCGAATTAACCAAAACACGCTCCCTCTGCATCCGGTTATGGGGCGTCTAGCGAATCTATAGACGGGGACAATTTTTCAGGCGATATCTCTTCTGAAAACAAATGTCATCACCACCTCTCCATAAAGGAAAAACATTCAATAATAACAAGCAATAAGATAGCCATCCAGAACAGTCAAATACATAAAGAAACACAAAGCTGAGGATATTTTCTATGGATTCATACTCTGAAAATGTATTGCTTATAAAAACATATTTCAATGACCAGATACTTGGCAATGCAGCTACGGGTTTTTTCTACAAAAAAAATGAAAATATATGGCTAATAACTAACTGGCATGTATTAAGTGGCCGGGACGCATCCAATGGACAGCCTCTGGACAAGAAAAACTCTGGAATCCCTAATAACATTAGAATACCATCCCCTGATGGGAAACAAGAAAAACTACAAATAAGTGATAAAAATAATTCACCTATATGGATAGAGCATTCAGCGTACGGACGAAATATTGATGTTGCAGCACTACTTCTGCCATCGCAGACCCAAGATATTGTAAAGCCATTAAACAGCCTACCAACCACCCCAGGACTCTTACTTGCTCCTGGAGTTGATCTTTTTATTCTTGGATTTCCACGCGGCCTGAGTGGCGAGGGCCGGCCAATTTGGAAGCGTGCGAGCATAGCTACAGAACCTGAGGTGTCTATCGGAGGATTACCGAAAATGCTTGTAGACAAAGCTTCTCGGGAGGGAATGTCCGGCGCACCGGTGCTCTGCCGACAATATGGCAGTGCATTGATGGCTGATGGGACGTTACAAATGATGCCCTCAGACACTGGTGGAAAAATGACTCAACTCGTTGGAATCTATTCTGGCCGCATTGGCGCAGAAGACGAGTTAAAAGCCCAGTTAGGAGTGGTGTGGAAATGGGAAGTAATAGATGAGATTGTTTCCGATGGAAAGCACCCAGAACAGACCATATAGAAATAAAAATCTATCAAAAAATACAAGAAAAAGCCGCGACCAACAATAATTCATATCACTTAGCCCCACCAGGATCTGAGGGACACGACACGCTCTTCCGGACACAAGATCTAGGTGCAAAAATGCACTAAATTTGCACCTAGACTCCTTTAAGTCAACTCGGCTTATGTTTCACAGATCGTCCACCTACCCGACCACGTCCCCTACAGGATCACTTGGGCCGTGACGCCCGGCGGAACGCCGGCTTCGTCGAAGGTGATGGTGTAGTCGTCAAAGGTCCGGGCCGGGGTGTCCGGGGTCCGGGTTTCCGACGGGGCGGCCTTCACCAGCTCCAGCAGCTTGTGGGCCGGGGCGTTGCCCAGCGCGCTGTCGTGGCGGAAGGCGATCAGGCGACGGGCGCTCATCATCCCCCGCGCCGCCGAATGATCATGGTCGAACATGTAGGTCAGCGCCTGCCACAGCAACTCCAGATCCTCTTCCGAGAACCCCGTACCGCGCGGGCCGCCGGCGAAATGGGGCGACAGGAACCCCTGGGTCCGGTACAGCGCATAGGGAACAATGTATTTTTCTCCCATGGTCCGGTTGTCGCCGGACTGCTTTTCCGCTTCGGCCGTTGTCGTCACCGCCATGCGGGTGATGCTGATCGGTTGGGGCTGGATCGGCTCCACGCTCTGGGCGAAGGTGATCTGCACCGGGCCGCGCACCTGCCCGCAGTTGACCTCGGTGGTCATCACCGCGCCGAAGGCCCGGATGTCGAAGAAATTGCCGCACATCCACTTGGTCACGGCCTCGGCATCGTCGCTTTTCTTGGGCAGCTTCTTAGACACGCTCTCCAGCCCAAGCGCGTCATAGGCCCGGCGGTTCTGCTCGTTCAGCACCGCGCGCTCGCGGACATAGATGTCGTACCCCGCCTCCTCCGGCTTCGCCAGCGTCACGAAGTTGCGGATCTTGCGCTTCAGGCAGACATCGGTCACCAGCCCCTTCTGGGTCGCCGGATCGACGCGGGGCATGTTGCCCATGTCCGGGTCGCCGTTGGGATTGCCGTTGGTGACGTCGAAGTAATAAACGAACTCGATACGGTTGCTCAGAACGGTCATGATCTTTCCCCCTTCGGGACAATGCGGTCGGCGCGCGGATCAATCGGCGGCGGTGATTTCTTCGGCTTCAGGGTTTTCGTCGGGCGCGGCGGCCGGATCGTCCTTGCTCTTGCTGCGGAACAGATCCTGGCGCTGGTGGTAGTAGCCGACAAAGAACAGCCCCTGCTGATCCGGCGACAGCGTGGCCGGGAAGCTTTCCACCGCTTCGAGGATCTCGTCGAACAACCCTTCGTACCAGCGGTCCCGCCCCCGGCGTTCGCGGGCCACCTTCTTCAGATGCGCCCCCTTCAGCCGCAGCAGGTGGGGAAAGACCGTCTGGGGCGTGGCCGAGGCAGAGGACAGGAATTTCTGCCCGATCCCCGCATTGACGGACCCGCCATGGGCCGCGTTTTGCAGATGTTCCAGCACGGAAAACAGGCGGCCGAGGCAATAGCCGACCTCGGTACGGCCGCGATCGAGGGCCATGGGAATCATCTCCTCCGGATGGCCGGCCAGACGCCGGCGGCGGTTGTATTCGGCTTTCAGCAGGGCGGCGCGCGGGTGGGTCACATGCCCGTCGGCGCGGAAGCGCGCCATCAGCAGCGCCGGGATAGTGCGCGGATAGGGCTGGCCGGTCAGCACGGCCCGGGCGATGTCGCCGTGCAGCTTGCGCATGCTGTCCAGGGAATTGGCCCCCCGCGCCTTGCCGTCACCGTCCTTCGGCCGGGTTTCCTGGGCCAGGATCCATAGCGAGGGGCACAGCGGCCGTTTGGGGTGGTCCACCACCAGCGCCAGATCATGGTGGTGGTCGCGCAGGCGCGTCAGCATCTCCGCCACCGTGGCCACGTCCCAGATGCGCACGGACAGCCGCGCCACATTCAGGGAGAGGCCAAGCACGTGAAAGGCCACCTCCTCGTCGGCCAGAAGGTCGGGATCGGTGACCTCCAGGCCCTTGCGCATGTCGGCCAGCATCGCCCGCAGGTCCCCGGCCCGGACCCGGGCGTGGCTCTCTCCCTCGTCCTCGGCCGCTGTCTGGGACCACACATCCATGGACGGTTCCAGCAGCGCCGGCACCAGGGCTTCCGCCTTGGACGCCCGTTCCGCCCAGACCACCACGGTGGTGTCGCCGATGGTCAGCACCTGCCCGACATCCGGCCGCAGCAGGTGGTTCAGGGCGGTGGTGTAGCCGAAGGCCGCCACTTCTCCCACCGGGGCGTTGAAGCTCTGGTCCTTGCCGTAGGAGGTGGACGCGGCGATGTTGAACGACACCAGAGGCGCCCCGCCGCCCTTCGCCTTCCCCACCCCCTTGATGGGCGGGTGCAGGCGGGCGATGGGACCCGTCTCGCCGGTGACCAGACATTGCCCCTCGGTCGCGCCCTCGGCGGCGGCGGCGGCGTGGCGTGCCCAGGCGTCGCGCAGGGCGGGGGCCTCGTGGGCATAGCGCTGGCTGCCGACGGCCGCGTCCAGGATCAGAAAGACCAGCCAGTTGCCCGCCAGCTCTTCCTTGCCCGCCAGTCGCTCCGCCGCGGTATCCGCATCCCAGCGGGCGAAATGGGCGAGCACGGCGCGGGCCAGGGGGTCATCCACGCCCCCCAGGATCGCCTGATGCCGGTCACGGCAGGCGGTGAACTTCTCCCGGACCCGCTCGGGCTTGTCCTTGCCGTCGTAGCCCAGCAGGTAGCCGCCGTTGTCGTACAGGAAGCCGCTAGACACACCCTTTCCCGGCCGCTGCGGAGGCTGCGGCACGGCCATCAACTGGGGCACCAGCCGCTTGCCCTCCGTGCTGCGCAGGTCCAGCAGGTCGAGGAACCGCCCCTGCCCGTCCAGCATCACCGCACCGGCGACCTTGGCCACCGCGAAGCCGAAGGGGGGCAAGGCGTCCGGCCCGTCTTCGGCCGACAGGCGGCGATAGGCCGAGTTCAGCGCCGACAGGATCATGACGCCACCCTCCCCCGGGGCTGGAACGGGGGCACATCCAGCACCCCGTCCACCAGCACGGCGTGGAAGAAATGGGGGGTCATGGCATCGGTGAAGTCGATGTCGTGCAGCATCCAGCCCAGATCCCGCTCGCCGAGCAATCCATTGGGGATGGTGTCCAGCTCATCGTCCTCCACCGGGCCGAAAAAAGCGGTGAACTCCCGGGTGCCGAGGCTGGGCTGATAGGTGCACTGGCCCTTTTTGATGCGGCGGGTGGTCATCTCCAGGTGTTTGGCCGGGGTGTCTTCGGCGCCGGCTTTGGCGGTCATCTCGAAATGGGCGTCGATGATGTATTCCACGTCGCGCAGCACCAGGGCGGCTCGCTGCTGGCGGTCCTCTTCGGCGATCAGATAGGGCGGCGGACCTTCCCCCTTGGCGGCCCGGCGTGCCAAAGTATAGGGCGCCTTGCCCGACACCTCGTTGCGGCGGACGGTCTCGAAACGAATGGGCTTGCGGACGAAAATGCGGTCAACGACCCAGCGGATCGCCGGCTTCCAGTGAATGGATTCCACAATCCCGCGGGCGGCCGAGGGCGTCAGAACGTCGTACGATGCCCGCTCCGTCTTGAACTCCGGCCGGCTGAACAGGGCGTAGTCCCCCCAAACCTTGACCCGGATCTTGTGCGACATGGACGGTCCTCCCGTGCGGAGAGAAGGCGCGGGCGAGACGAGGTCCCGCCCGCGCTGCCGGTTCGGGAGCAGCGGAATCGCCAACCCGAAAGAGTTTCAACCCACGCAATGATGTGCATTTCTACATCTATTGCGAGATAAATTCTCTTTTGGGTTCGCTACTTGACTACCCTCAATCAAAAAATTACAATATGTTGTCTTCAAAGCGTTTTTCGCTCTCCGGGCGCATCAGGCCCAGCCGCCGGTGATAGAGCGAGTCGTCCACAAGGCGGTTGAAGGCCCCGCCCGGCCCCAATCGCCCGACAGCCCCCCACTTGTCCAATTCGGTGAACATGGTGCGGTAGACCGACACACTGACCTGCTGAAGCGCCCGCAGGTCCCGCAAAGCCGGGGGAAAGCCGCCCCGTGCCGCCGCCGTCAGCCGCTCGCACAGCGCGGCCGCGCCCTCCACAGGAACGATGACCGGAACCGTGTCCTCGTCGATCAGCCGCATGTTTCGGGCGGCCTCGCGAAATTCCCAGGTTTCGGCTTTGACGGCCGGCGCCTTGAAGCAAGTCAGCACCTGTTTCGCGTCCGTGTCCGAGACGGTATGCAGCGCGGCGAAGTAGCGCATCACCCGTCCGGGATCGAGAGGATCCCCGCCGTCCTCGACAAAAGGCCGGCCGAGGGACCGGCGTTTCTCCAGATCGGGCAGCCACAGCTTGCGGTCATGGTCGAAGACGACGAAGCGGCCCCCGTCCGTCCTCTTGCCTTCCCGATTGCAGCGGCCGGCGGCCTGGGCCAGGGAGTCGATCCCGGTCATGGCCCGGTAGACCACGGGGAAGTCGATGTCCACGCCGGCCTCGACCACCTGGGTGCTGACCAGGGTCACCGGCAGGCCGTCATTCAGCCGCTGCCGCACGGTCGCGAGGATCCGCCGGCGGTCGGCCGGGCACAGGGTGGCACTGAGGTGCCACAGATCCTCCGGCGCGTCCTCGTCGCCGGCCAGAGCCGCGTAAAGCGCCGCCGCATGGGCGCGGTTATCGACAATGCACAGGGCCTGGGGCTCCTCCCGCAGCCGCGCGACCAGCTCCGCGTCGGACAGCTTGCCGGCCTGTTCCGTCTTCACCCGCGTCAGGCGGGCATACAGGGCGGACCTGTCGGCGATGATCTCCCGGGGGGATGGCAAGGTGGCGCCCAGCACGCCGGCGGACAGGTCCGGCTGGGTGGCCGTGCACAGCAGCAGGGTCGTCCCGCAATCCCGCCGCAAACGCTCCAGGGCGGCCACGCACGGGGTCAGCCGGGCCAGCGGCAGGGACTGCACCTCGTCCAGTACCACCACCGCCTTGGCCAGATTGTGCAGCTTGCGGCAGCGCGACGGCCGGTCGGCATAGAGACTTTCGAAGAACTGCACCGCCGTGGTGACGATGATCGGCGCGTCCCAGTTCTCCTGGGTCAGACGCAGCCGATGGGGGCCGATGGGCTCGTCCCCCTTGGGGATCGGGGCGGCCGAGTGGTGTTCTAGAACCGCGTTCTTCAGCTCCGGACCAAGGGCGGCACGGAAGACGTCGGCGGTCTGTTCGATGATGGAGGTATAGGGGATGACATAGACCACCCGGCGCAGCCCGTGTTCGATGGCGTGGCGCAGGGCGAAGGACAGGGACGACAAGGTCTTGCCGCCGCCGGTGGGCACGGTCAGGGAGAACACGCCCGGCGGATCGCCGGCGGCGGCGCGGCAGGCGTCCAGGATCTCGCGCCGCGCCGCGGCCAGCGACGGTTCGGCGGTGGTTTTGGCCGCCAGACCGGCCAGATGGCCATCCAGGGCGGCGGACAGGGCGCCCAGGGACGTAGTGTTCCGTTCCTCGGCCCGCGCGCGGGCCTGGGCGGGGTTGCAGAAGGCCTCGGTGGCCAGAAAGTCGGCGTCACAGAGGGCGGAAAACAGCATGCGCAGGAAAAAGGCCGTTCCGAACCCGTCCTTGGGGTGGAGACCGCAGGGCGGCAGAGGCGGCGGGTTGGACGGCAGCGGCAGGGCGCGGGCGGCGGCATCCAGATCATCGAGCAGGACCGCCGCCCCGTCTTTCAGGCGATGTTCGAAGCTGGCCTCTTCCAGGCCATCGGGCAGGCCGGCATGGTGGGCGGAGGACACCATGCCCAGCAACGTTCCGAACAACACCCCGTACCGCTCCACCGCCAGGGCCGCCCCGGCGGAAGCATGATTGGGCGAGGGACCCTGTTTGTTCAGGTATCGCTGGAAGGAGCGGCGATATTTCCCCGCGTCATGAAGATAGCCCACGGCGCGGCCCCAGGCGCCGGCCCCGAAGGCGTCGGCGAAGCGCTCCGCCAGCGCCGCGACCTCGGCAAGATGCTTGTCGAGAGGTTCCGGATCGGACGCGCCCGTCCCCCGGCCACAGCCGTCTCCGCTATGAGCGTAAAAGGATTCCCCCAAGACTCCCCTCCTCGGCACCAGTAAACCCTATGAGGTGGGGAAGTTTACACCAAGGAATTGCAACTGAAAGTCTTTGCTGGTGGTCTGGCGACGTTTTTTTGGAAGGAAGCAGGGAGGAGGCCGCCGCTGAGGGGAACGCCTTGGCGAGAGGACGGGGGGCGTGGAACCGGTCCACGCCCTCATACGGAGGCGAACCAGATGTTCGCGGGCGTCCTCCGGTTCGTTTGCAAGTTTCAATCCACGCCCCCGTACGGAGGCGAACCTGAACCGCCCCGGACTTCCCGGGGATGCGGAATCAAACCAACAAGTCGTCCACGTCCACGCCGAGCGCGCGAGCCAGGGCTTTATAGGCGTCCACCGATCCCGGTTTCTTGCCGCTTTCGATTTCGGAAAGGTACCCCTGCCGGACACCGCTTTTCTCGGACAGGGCGGCTTGTGTCAAACCTCGGTACTCCCGCCAGACTCTCACCGGGTTGTCTCCGTCGATCAATAGGCGCTTCGCAATGGCGTCGGGGACGCGCTCGCTCCCCTCAGCCTCCTTCAGGGCAAGCAAGTCCTGAAGGTCTTCCAGGCGCTCAAGGAGGGCATTGTATTCCCCAGCGGTGAGAGTGACGGTTTCGCTTTTACTCTTCGGTTTGGGGTCAGTCATAGACTTCTCTCCGGTTGCGGACTTTATGAACGACCATGATAGAAACCAAGCCGTCTTCGATGGTGAAGAGTACGCGATAATCACCAACGCGGAGTACGATGCGCAAGCGAAATATCTCTTATGGAGATTGGATGCGTAGATTGCTGGCATCAGGCTCGCGGCCATCTCCGGACACAGCCGATTGAGCGTCGAAGGGGTCCTGGACCGCTATCAAATTCGCACCAAAAAAATGGCGCGAACGGCGTTCGCACGGCGCCTTTCAGCGGAACAAGCAGGGAACGCCGGTGAAAAAGTCTGACAGTCAGCGAAAAAAGAATCTGACAGCTCCCTATACGTTCCTGCCGTGAGGCGAAAAGAAAGGCCGCTAACTCATTGAGCTAGCGGCCGTTTTCACTGGTGAGCCCGACAGGATTCGAACCTGTGACCCGCTGATTAAAAGTCAGCTGCTCTACCAACTGAGCTACGGGCCCGCACCGGGAAGGCCGCAAAATAGTGTCCTCGCCCCCTCCGGTCAACCGTCCTTTGCCGAGAAAATTGCCCGACCCAGCTCACCCCCCGTCTTCCGTCAGCCCCAGGGGTCCCGGATCTTCCAGACGCCGCAGACGGCTGGCGGCCAGGCGGCCGAAGCGGATCAGCACCGCCTTGCGACGCGCCCCCGACAGCGGCATCACAGGCGCCTCCCGCACCACCTCGCCGCCCCAGCGGTCGCAGAGGATCAGGCCGCAGTCGTCGGGCAGGCGCTCCAGCGGGAAATCCGCAGGAACGGCGAAGAACAGCGCGTCGCAGAAATCCCGGTAGTCCGGCCATTTGCCGTCGGACAGGAAATCGGCCAGCGAAGACTTCACCTCGACAATGGTCACGCCGCCCCTGGCGTCCACCGCCATCACATCCGCCCGACGGCCGTTGGACAGGGTAACCTCGACCAGCGCCGCCCGGTCCATGGTCTCCATCAGCCGTGCCACCCCCCGCGCCAGCCCCTGGCCATAGGCCCGGCCGTCTCCAGGTCCAGGCCCGGATCCCTCCCCCGTCGCCATGGCGCTGCGCTCCTTCCCAAACGGAAACGGGCCGGCTTCCTCTTCAGGAAGCCGGCCCGCGATCCGGAGGCCTGCATCAGGGTCCTATTTGTCGGCGTCAGCCGCCACCTGCACGCGGATGATCTTGTCGGGATCGTCCACCTTGCCGTTGGAAAACTGGCTGCCCTTCTTGATCTTGTGCACGAATTCCATGCCTTGGACCACCTGACCCCAGATGGTGTACTGGCCATCCAGGTGCGGCGACGGGGCCAGCATGATGAAGAACTGGCTGTTGGCGCTGTCCGGGTCCGACGTGCGGGCCATCGAGGTCACGCCTTCCAGGTGACGGGCCTTGCTCGGCGCGCTGAATTCCGCCGGCAGGTCCGGATAGCGCGACCCGCCCGTGCCCGTGCCGGTGGGGTCGCCGCCCTGCACCATGAAGCCGTCGATCACGCGATGGAACGGGGTGCCGTCGTAAAAGCCCTCCCGCACCAGGGTCTTGATGCGCTCCACATGGCGGGGCGCCAGATCGGGACGCAGCTCGATGACCACCCGGCCATCCTTCAAATCCATGTAAAGGGTGTTCTCGGGGTCGGCGGCCTTGGCAGTCTCGGTCATGACAGATCCCATCATCAGCAGTGCAGCCGTCAGGACGGCAAAGAAAAATCGGCGCATCTCAAGACGCTCCTTGGTCGGGGAAGGTTCACGCCTCGGCGTCATCTTCCTGGAAACGGTCCAACAGACGGTCGCGCACAAGGCCGGGAACGAAACCCGATATGTCCCCGCCCAGGCGACCGATCTCCTTCACGAAGCGCGAGGATATGAACTGGCAGCGCTCAGAGGCCATCAGAAACACCGTCTCCACCGACGGATTCAGCCGCGAATTCATCCCGCACATCTGAAACTCGTACTCGAAATCCGAAACAGCCCGCAATCCCCGCACGATCATTGACGCATTGTGGGAGACCGCGAAGTCCATCAGCAGGTTGGAAAAAGGCACCACTTCGATCCGCGTGCCGTTGGTGGGCAGGGCGTCCACCGCAGCGCGGACCATGGACACCCGTTCCTCCAGCGAAAACAGCGGCCCCTTGCCGGCATTCACCGCGACACCCACCGTCAAACAGTCCACCAGCCGCGTTGCGCGGCTGATGATGTCCAGGTGGCCATTGGTGACCGGATCGAAGGTGCCGGGATAAACCCCTCGCCGTTCAGTCTTCGTTGCCATCGCCCTCTTGCCCCTCGATCGCAGCGCCGTCGGGGGTTGCGTCAGGAGGTGCATCCGGACCGCCGGTCTCCGGGTCCCCCGACCCCGAATCCTCTTCCGGTCCGTCCTCCCCGTTGCCGTTCACCTCTGTCAGGTGGGCAACGGATACCACATGTTCATCAGCCCCCGTCCGGAACAGCGTGACCCCTTGGGTCTTGCGTCCGGCGATCCGCACGTCGTGCACCGGCATGCGGATCAGCTGCCCGGCATTGGTGATCAGCATCACCTGATCATGGTCGCCGATCGGGAAAGCGGCCGCAACCTGCCCGTTCCGCTCACTCATCTCGATATTGGCGATCCCCTGCCCGCCCCGGCCCGATACCCGGTATTCATAGGCGCTGGTGCGCTTGCCATAGCCCTTTTCGGTGACCGTCAGGATGAATTCCTCGGCCGCGCCCAGGCGTTCGAAGTCCTCGGGCGTCAGCTGCCCGGGTTCGGCGTCCAGAGTGCTGTCGTCGTCCCCTTCGCCGATGGCCCGGCGCAAGGCGCCGGCCTGCTTCAGATAGGCTGCCCGGGTTTCCGCGCTGGCCTCGACGTGGCGGAGGATGGACATGGAGATCACCCGGTCCTCGCCCATCAGCTTGATGCCGCGCACCCCGGTGGAGGTGCGGCCGGCAAAGACCCGCACATCCCCGACGGTGAAGCGGATGGCCTTGCCCCCCCAGGTGGTCAGCAGCACGTCGTCCTGGTCGGTGCAGGGGCGCACGTTGATCAGGTGATCGCCGGTGTCCAGCTTCATGGCGATCTTGCCGTTGGCCAGCACGTTGGTGAAGTCCGACAGGCGGTTGCGGCGCACATTGCCGCTTTCCGTGGCGAACATCACGTCCAGGCTGCCCCAGGCGTCCTCGTCCTCCGGCAGCGGCATCACGGTGGTGATGCGCTCGCCTTCGCCAAGCGGCAGCAGGTTGACCAGGGCCTTGCCCAGCGCCTGGGGTGTCCCCAGCGGCAGGCGATAGACCTTGAGCTTGTAGACCATGCCGTCGGTGGAGAAGAACAGCAGCGGCGCATGGGTATTGGCCACGAAAATGGTGGTAACGAAATCTTCCTGCCGCGTTGCCATACCGGAACGGCCCTTGCCGCCCCGCCGCTGGGCCCGATAGGTGGTCAGCGGCACCCGCTTGATGTAGCCGGTGTTGGTCACCGTCACCACCATGTCCTCGCGGGCGATCAGGTCTTCGATGTCATGCTCGAACTCGGCGTCTTCAAGGGCGGTGCGGCGCGGATCGGCATAGGCCTCGCGCATGTCCACCAGTTCGGCGCGCATGATCTCGTACAGACGCTCGCGGGAGCGCAGGATCAGCAGGAATTCCTCGATCCGGTCGGCCAGTTCCTTCAACTCACCGAAGATCTTGTCCCGCTCCAGCCCGGTCAGGCGGTGCAGGCGCAGGTCCAGGATGGCTCGGGCCTGGGTTTCGGAAAGGGAGTAGTAACCGTCGACCACCGCCCGGCCCGGTTCGTCGAGCAGGGCGATATAGGGCGCCACGTCGCCGGCCGGCCAGGCACGGGTCATCAGCTGGTCGCGGGCGGTCTGGGGATCGGGCGCGGCACGGATCAGGGCGATCACCGGATCCAGGTTCTCCACCGCCACGGCCAGACCGGCCAACACATGCGCCCGCTCGCGCGCCTTGCCCAGTTCATAGATGGTGCGCTTGCGGATCACCTCTTCCCGGAAGGCGATGAAGGCTTCCAGAATCGACCGCAGCGGCAGCATTTCGGGCTTGCCCTGGTTCAGGGCCAGCATGTTGACGCCAAAGGTGCTTTGCAGCGGCGTGAAGCGATAAAGCTGGGCCAGCACCACATCGGGCACCGCATCCCGCCGCACTTCCACGACCACCCGCACGCCGCGCCGGTCGCTTTCGTCGCGGATGTCGGCGATGCCCTCGATCTTCTTTTCGCGCACCAGCTCGGCGATCTTTTCCACCATCGAGGCCTTGTTGACCTGATAGGGGACCTCGGTCACCACGATGGCCGTGCGGCCGTGGGCGGCATCTTCGAAATGAACCTTGCCGCGCATCACCACCGACCCGCGCCCGGTCATATAGGCCGCGCGGATGCCCGCCTTGCCCAGGATCACCCCGCCGGTGGGAAAATCCGGACCCGGAACCAGTTCCAGCAGCTCGGTGGTGTCGATGGTGGGATTGTCGATCAGCGCACAGCAGGCGTCGATCACTTCGCCCAGGTTATGGGGCGGAATGTTGGTCGCCATGCCCACGGCGATACCGCCGGCACCGTTGACCAGCAGGTTGGGGAAGCGGGCAGGCAGCACCACCGGTTCCCGCGAGGTCTCGTCATAGTTGGCTTGGAAATCGACCGTTTCCTTGTCGATATCATCCAGCAGGCTGTGGGCGGCCTTGGCCAGGCGGGCTTCGGTGTAACGCATGGCCGCGGCCTTGTCGCCGTCCATGGACCCGAAGTTGCCCTGCCCGTCCACCAGCGGCAGACGCATGGAAAAGCCCTGGGCCATACGCACCATGGCATCGTAAATCGCCTGGTCGCCGTGGGGGTGGTACTTCCCCATGACGTCCCCGACGATGCGGGCCGACTTGCGATAGGGTTTGTTGTACTCGTATCCGTTTTCTTTCATCGAATAGAGGATACGCCGGTGCACCGGCTTCAGGCCGTCGCGCACATCCGGCAGGGCGCGGCTGACGATCACGCTCATCGCGTAATCCAGATAGCTGCGCTTCATTTCGTCTTCGATGGAGACGGGCGAGATATCGGTATCGAAAGGCGTGGGACTATCGGTGCTCAAAGCGGATATTCCGTTGGGACAGGGCTTTCCCCGCGACGGGGGAGACCGCAGCAAGGGTAACGAAGCCGGGCCGGGTAAACGGAGACGCAGGCGGCAAGCCGGACGGTGAACAGTCGAAAGGCGGTTCAGCCACGATATGCCGCATGATCACCGCAGCCGACCCACGACATCATGGGGCTCGGTCCGGTTACGACGCGGAGCGGAAACTTAGCAGATGCCCCCCTGCCCGGCAACCCCGGAAAACCCCGGACAGCCTTGGACAAACCCTTGAAATGGCTCTTGTTTTGAACAGTGACATCAACCTGCCGCCAGCGCGGCGAAGCGCGCCTGGTTCCGCCCCCCGGTCTTGGCCTCGTACAGGGCCGCATCGGCCGCCTTCAGCAGGTTATCGGGGGTGGTGCCATGGCCTTTGCCCGATGACCCCATATCCGCCCCCCCCACGCTGACGGTGAACGAGATCATCTCTCCGCTATCCAGCCGCACCCGGCATTGGGCCAGTCCGCTGACCAGCCGCTGCGCGACCGTGCGGGCCGATCCCGGGTCGGTATCGGGCAGCATGATGGCGAATTCCTCTCCGCCCATCCGCCCTACCACATCGACGGTGCGCAGCAGCTCCTTCATCGTCCGGGAACACAGGCGCAGGGCCTCGTCCCCGACGGCGTGGCCGTAGGTGTCGTTGATCCGTTTGAAGTGGTCGATATCGAGCATCAGCATGGACAGCGGCGGCCCGTAGCGCACCACGCGTTCCAGCTCCATGGTCGCGCGTTCCAGAAAGGCCCGGCGGTTCAGGGTATCGGTCAGGGGGTCCGTGGTGGCCAGCTTGAACAGCTTGGCATTGGCCTCGCTGAGGGCCAGCCGGTCGGCGCGCAGGGCCAGCAGGTTGCGGACCCGGGCTTTCAGCTCCGTATCGTCGAAGGGCTTGCGCAGGAAATCCGTGGCCCCGGCATCAAGCGCCCCGGTCAGGACCGCCCGGTCCTGATCCCCGGTCACCATGATGATCGGCACGAACTCGTCCGGCCGTTCTTCCCGAAACCGCTTCAGGAATCCCAGGCCGTCAAGCCCGGGCATCAGATAGTCAAGGATGATGAGATCGGGCGGCTCTGCCAGCACGGCGTCCAGGGCTTCGCTGGGATCCTCGTAGATGACGCATTCGACATCGGCAAGGGTTTCAAGCGTGGCGGCGGCCAGCAGGGCGTTGGGCAGCATGTCGTCCACCACGAAGATGCGATGTGGCCGCTTATTCGTCACCCTGTCTGCCCTCCGTACCGTCCGAACCGGACTGCGAAACCGCCCCGCGGCTGCGCATCTCCGCCAGAGTCGCCGTCATGTGTTCTATGGCCAGGGGAATCAAAGGCTCCAGTCTGGCCGTGATTTGCCCCGCCGCTTCAAGGTGACCCGAACGGGCCTCCGTTTCAATACGTTCGGCGTACTCGCCCAGCCGGACAAGGCCGAATTGCCGTGTCAGCCCTTTCAGGGCATGTGCGCTGGCCCGCACCGCTTCCGCCGGCTTGCCGTCCAGCGCGGCCTGGATGCCGCCGAAGGTCTTGAGAAGGTTTTTGATCACCGACTCCAGCAGCATGGCCGTCTTGTCCACCCCCACGGCCTCCAGAAGGTTGCCGATCCGCTCCAGATCCAGGATCGGCAGAGTATCGATCCCATCCCCGTCCGCCAAGTCGGCTTCGGCGTTATCGGAAGGGGGCGATGGGGCTGGGGCCGGCGGCTGGCCGGGTTCCGTGGGACCACAGGGAGCCGCACCGGTCAGACCGGAGCCGATCCGTCCCGACAGGTCGAACGTAGCCATGATCGCCGCATTCAGGCGACGCCAATCCACCGGCTTGTCGAGGAAGTCGGTAAAGAGCCCGTCCTCCCGCAATTTGGCATGCATCGCCGGAATATCGGCGGACAGGGCGATGATGGGAATGGTCGCCTCCCGCCCGGGCAGACCCCGGATGGTCTTGGCGGCGGTGAACCCGTCCATATCGGGCATGTGCAGATCCATCAGCACCACATCAAAGGTCTGCTGCTTCACCATGTCCACGGCCTTGCGGCCGTCGGTGACGGCGGTGACCCGGTGACCGAAGCGGGACAGGGCCTCGGTGATCACCAGACGCACCGTCTCTGTATCTTCCGCCAGCAACACCCGGGCCGGCGGCATCCCGGAATTCAGCGGCGTGCGGTCGTAGCGGGACGGCAATGCACAGCTCGGCCCCATCTCCACCACGTCGCTGGGATCTCCCGCGGGCAAGGTCAGGGTCAGCCAGAAGCGGCTGCCCATGCCGACCACGCTTTCGGCGCGGATTTCCCCGCCCATCATCTCGGTCAGGCGGCGGCTGATGGCCAGCCCCAGCCCCGTCCCGCCGAATCTTCGGTTAATCGACGCGTCCGCTTGAACGAAAGGTGTAAACAATTGCGCCAGCCGGTCCTCCGGAATGCCGATTCCGGTATCGTCGACAGAGACGTCCAGCCGGATCAACCCGCCGTCCACCGGTCGAGTTCGCAACCGTAACCGCACAGAGCCCTTATCCGTAAACTTGACGGCATTCGCAGACAGGTTCAGGAGGATCTGACGCACCCGCGTCGGATCCCCGACCAGGGCAGAGGCCAGGTCGCCGCCGCTTTCCACCGTAAACCCGAGCCCCTTGGCCTCGGCCGCCACCCCCATGACCCGGCGCACATCTTCCAGAACCATGGCAGGAGAGAAGGAGATCTCTTCCAGGGTCAATTGCCCTGCCTCGATCTTCGAGAAATCGAGAATGTCGTTCAGCAGCACCAGCAAGTGGTCCGCCGTTCCCTTCAGGCGCTCGGCATGGGCCAGTTCGCGGGGGGGCAGGGCGCCGGACAGCAGCAGGTCCGCCAATCCCAGGATGCCGGTCATGGGCGTGCGCAGCTCGTGACTGACGGTGGCAAGGAAAGCGCTTTTCAGGCGGGTGGCCTCTTCGGCCCGGGTGCGCTGGGCCGCCAGGTCCTCTTCGATACGGATGCGTTCCGTGATGTCGTAAATCCAGATCACCCGCCCGCCTTCCTCGTGGAAGGCAGCGGGCGAGGCGGTGACCAGCACCCAGACATGGCTGCCATCCGTCCGCCGCAGCCGGACCGGCCGGTCGGACACGGTCCAGGAGCGGGACAGCAGCTGGCGCAGGGTCTCGGCCTCTTCCTCGTCCACGCACAGGTCCGGTAACATCAAATCGGCCAGATGCACTTCGGTAAGGCCGAGCAGGTCCAGGAAACGGGCATTGGCGTAGACCGGACGGCCGTCCAGGTGACTGAGCAGCACCCCGATGGGACTGGTATCCAGAAGGCCCCGCAGCCGGCTTTCGCTTTCTTCCAGAGCGATCTGCGCCAGCTTCAGGGCGGTCACGTCACTGCGCAGGCCAACCAGAAGCCCCTGTTCGGTCCGGTGTTCTTCGATACGGATCCAGCGGCCGTCGTTGGTCAGTTGCAGGATCGGCCCATCGGGTGTCCGATGGCTCCGAAGCCTGTCCTGGACAAAGGCTTCCCGCGTGGCCTCCGACGCACCGGCAGCCGGGTACTGCCCGCCTCTGACGCCATAGCGCACGATCTCCTCGAACGTACGGCCCGGGGTCATGACCGGCGCCGAGATGGAATAGATCCGCTTGTAGGCTTCGTTGCAGATCAGCAACCGATCATTTTCATCATAAACAACAAAGCCTTCGGCGATGGAGTCGAGAGCCTGCTTCAACATGTCTTCCGCCCGCTGACGGGCTTCTTCCATGGCCACCTGATCCGAAACGTCGCGGATCGTGGCCGAAACAAGCAGGTTGTCTCCTCGCCCGGTTTGCCCCAAGGTCACCTCGACGGGCACCCGGCTGCCGTCGGCGGTCAGGGCGGAAACCACGCGACCGGACCGCATGCGACGGGTGCTCGGCCGTCTGAAGAAGTCCTCCATCAGCTTGTTGTGATCGAATGCCGCCTCTCCATCGGCGCTGCCGCGAGGGACCAAGGCACTGATGGGAGACCCGATCAGATGTTCCAACGGCCAGCGGAACAGCGTACAGGCCTGATTGTTGGCGCGAACGATCACCCCCTGCCGGTCGACGAACAGCATGGCGTCCGGCGCATCGCGAATCATCGCCTGAACCGTCGCGGCATATCCCCGAGCGTCCGCCAAAGCGCTGTCCCTGGCGCGCGCACCAAAAGACAGGGTGGTCACAGCCGCCCCCACCCCCACCAGCGAGAAGAAGACCACCGTTTCAACGATGGCTACGGGAGAGTCCTCGGGGGCCTGCCAGCCGCCTTTCGGCACTGCGGCCAGCACCCATTCCCCGATGGGCAACGCCAGCGGCAACAGCACCGCATTCCGTTCCCGCTCGAACAGCGCCTGATCCCCGAACAGAGGCTTGCCACCGGCGTCTTCGTCCACGGCGGTGCGCCCGGCGATGGTCAGCGAGCGCGTATTGGATTGAAACAGATCACCAAACAACCGCTCCAGGTCCAGTACCATGCTGATCAGCCCCAGGAACCGCGGCTCCGTCCCACCTTCTGGCGCCGTCACAGCGGCAAATACGGGCGTGCGCTGAATAATCGCCCGCCCCCCCTGGATCAGGTCCAGCGGTCCGACAATGGTGCTCCGCCGTTGTTCGATGGTCCGCCGTACGGCCGGCCACTGGTTCGGGATGTCGCGATAATCCACCCCGATGGCGGCTTGGTTCCCCTCGGCGGGATACAGGGCGGACAGAACCGTTCCCCGGGCCAACCCGATGTTCCGCACCACCGGATGCTCTCGCAGCAACTCGGCGGACAGGCGGTGGAACTGGCTGTCGGAAATATCGCCCTGGACGGAAAACAGGGCTTCCATGCCCTTGGTCAGGGAAAAGCTGGACGTTATCCGCCCCTCCAGAGTCGCCCGCACCTGGGCCAGATCGGACAGGACAGACGCCCGGATGGCCCGCTGGTCGGCTTCCCAGGCCAGCCAGATGACATAGGCCCCGACAGGGCTCAGCAGCAGGATGCTCACGAGCCCCCAGACAACCGGATGCAGCCACGCCGACATCGGGCGCCGCTCCGGTTCATCCTGCCCCCCTTCCCAGCTTTCGGCCATGCCTCCACCTATCCTTTTGTACAGGATGCGGGAGATTACCCGAAACCGTCCGCCAATGCGAAGACTTATGCAGATTTTTCGTTCAGGTCATCGGCCACCAACGATATACGCGCTCTTTCCTGACGGAAAGAGCGCGCAAGAAATGCGTGGCTGTTTTTTTCACCTGTTCAAGCGAGATTGGCCTGAGGGAGAGACCTAACGGTCCTGGAAGCTTTCGTCCATGGTGCGCAGGATCGGATACAGGAAGTAGGACAAGACCGTTCGTTCCCCAACCCGGATTTCGGCATTCACCCCCATCCCGGGCATGATGGAAATGCGGTCGTCGGCGGTATCCTGATTCATGGAAACCCGTGCCCGATAGAAAGCGCCCTGGCCTTTGCTGCCGCCACTTCGGCCACTTTCTGGCGGAGCGACGGCACCGCGATTGTCGGGCACTTCCGCATCCGCACTGATCGCCGTGATCTCGCCGTTGACGATGCCGAATTTCTGGAACGGAAAGGCATCCAGCTTCAGCCGCACCGGCGAGCCCACTTCGATTCCGCGAATGTCCTCGGCCGGGATCTGAACCAGCGCCTCGAACTTCGCCGTATCGGGCACCAGACTGACCACCGGTTCGGCCGTGCGCAGGACCGACCCGACCGAATAATCGGTCACACTGACCACACGCGAATCCACCGGTGCCCGCAAGGTGACCATGTCCTGGCGACGCTGTGCCTTGGTGATTTCCTCGTCCACATTGGCCAGGCGGCTGCGCACGTCCATCAACTCGTCGGCCAGATCCTTCTTGTTGCCGGTTACCGTCGCGGCGAATTTCGCGCGGGCCCGCTTCTGGTCTTCCATGGCGGCGGAGATTTCGTTGACCGTTGCGTCGATCTGCCGTTCCACTTCCTGGCGGATGCGCCGGGCGTCCAGCAAGTTGACCCGGGACCCCACCCCTTCCCGCTCCAGGGTGCGGTACATGTTTTCATGCTCGGTCACGGTTTCAAGCTGTTCGCGGTAGTGCCCCAGATCCTCTTCAAGCTGCAGGATCTTGGCCGCCAGGGCATCGATTTCCGCCTGAACGGCCTGGCGCTCCGCCGCCAGATTGGCCTGATGGTTCTCGAACACCGTCCGCTGAATCAGGGTGTAGTCATCCAGCGGACCTTCGGGCGCGTACCCGTCGTCCATCAGTTCCGCCCGCACCCGGTCATGCTGGGCCTGCAAGCTCGCTTTCTGCTCCCGAAGGCTGGTCAGGTCCGCCGTGGAAAACGTGGGATCCAGGGCGGCCACCACCTCGCCGGCCTTGACGCGATCCCCGATGGTGACGTTGATTTCGCGAATTACCGTGGTTTCCAGCGGCTGCAGCGTGATGGATGGCCGGTCGGTCACCACGCGGCCCCGGGCCATGACGGTCATGTCCATGGTGGCCAGGGATGCCCAGGTCAGTCCGACGACAACGATCATCAGAATCAGATAGACCATCGCCCGGGCATAAAACGGCAAAGGCCGGTTTTCAACGGCCAGGGCCGGCGGCTGATAGGCAACGACATCCGGATCCCGCAGCGTGGCGTTCCAGTCCAGGCTGCGGTTTTCGTTGACCCGGGTCCACCCCATCCGCCGAAGGATGGGACCCACCTCGTTCTTGAACGGCGCGGCCTTCTCCTCCGCCGCTCCGTCGTCCGGAACGGCCGGCGGGGGCGCGGCGGGGTCCCCGTCGTCCGGAACGGGGTCCTCGGGCCGGGAGGGCGCAGCCTCCTCGGCCGGCTGTTCCTTGCCGGCCGGGGTCACCGCTTCAGAATCGGCGCTTTCTTCCTTCGGAGTTTGCGACACTCTATTCCTGTCGTCTTGAGCAGTTTCTACGGGTTCCCTCTGAGCGTCTCTCATCACACGGTCCCCATTTCCGGCTTAGCCGGCGCTGCTGGTGCAAACCCTCTCATCTGCTGGCGCCACAGCATTTGATAGAGCGCGCAATCCTTCAACAATTGCTGATGCGTGCCGATGCCGACCCGCTGCCCCTGCTCCAGCACCAGGATCGAGTCGGCTTCCGTCAACGACATGAGGCGGTGGGAAATGATGATCAGCGTGCGGCCTCTGGCGATCTTCTTCAGGTTTTCCTGAATCAGCGCCTCGCTTTCCGGGTCAAGGGCACTGGTTGCTTCGTCCAGGATCAGAATGCGAGGTTTGCGCACCAAAGCCCGGGCGATGGCCAGGCGCTGCTTCTGGCCGCCGGAAAGGTTGTTGCCGTTCTCTTCCAGCAGGGTATCGAAGCCGCGCGGCAGCCGCTCGATAAACTCCATGGCACCGGCCAGCTTCGCGGCATCGGCAATTTCCTCGAACGACGCACCGACCTTGCCCATGCCGATGTTTTCCCGGACCGTTCCCTTGAAGATGAAACTGTCCTGAAGGACCACGCCGATATTGCTGCGCAGATATTCCAGGTCGATTTCCCGGCAGTCCTGACCGTCGATACGCACCACCCCCTGGCCCGTGCTGTACATCCCCTGCATCAGCCTGGTGATGGTGGTCTTTCCCGATCCGGACCGCCCGACGATGCCGAAGATGGTCCCGGCCGGGACATTGAAGTCCACGTGATCCAGGATCAGCCGCTCGCTGCCGGCATAGCCGAAGCTGACCTTTTCGAACTGGATGGTACCCCGCAGGTTGTTCATGCGCATGCCGCGGTGCTCCCGCGCCCGCTCCGGCGGAGAGTTCATGATCTGCCCCAGCATTTCGGTCGCCAGCGCCGTTTCCTGATAGACATGAACCAGGCCGACGAGGCGTTGCAGGGGGTTGGCCACCCGGCCGGCGACCATATTGAAGGCGATCAGCGCACCGATGGTCAGGTCGCCTTCGAACACCTGATAGGCTCCGAACCCGATAATGGCCACGGACAAGGCTTTTTGCAGCCATTGCGTGATCTCTTCCGCAGCGGCAGAGAAGCGCCCGACGGCATAGTTCTGATCGACCGTATCGGCGGAGCGGTTTTCCCATTTTTCCCGCTGCTGCGGTTCCAGGGCCAGGGACTTGATGGTGCGCATGCCGCTGATCGCTTCGACCAGCATTGACTGGCGCTGCCCCTCTGCCTGGTAAAGGGCCGTCAGCTTGCGGCGCAGCGGGCCGATCATGAAGAAGATGATCGCCGCGGTAACCCCCGTGAACCCGAGCACCAGCAAGGTCAGGGCCGGACTGTACATCAGCATGATCGGAATGAAGACGAACAGCGCCAGCGAATCCAGGATGGTCAGGAACAGGTTGCCGGTCAGGAAGTTGCGGATCTTCTCCGCCTGCTGCATGTGCTTGACCAGAACGCCGGTCGGCGCGCGTTCGAAAAAGTCGATGGGCAGGCGGCTCAAATGACCAAAGGTCTGGCTGGCAACCCGGATGTCGATCTTGTTTGTGGCGAACAGCAGCAGATAGCGGCGCAGGAAACTGAGAATGCCATCGAACGAAATGGCGATCAGCACACCGACGGTCAGTGAAATCAGCGTTGCCTCGACCTGATGCACCAGCACTTTGTCGATGACCAGCTGAAAGAAAATGGGGATGGCCAGGGCGAACAGGTGCATCAGCACGGAAGCGATGGCGACATCCCGGAACTGCGCCTTCTGAAGGATCAGTTCCGGGATGAACCACGCCAGATCAAAACGCCGGCGGGACAGCGTCGAGAGGGTTTTGGGGCGCAGCAGCATCACCTCGCCGCTCCACGCCGCTTCGAACCGCTCCCGGCTCAAGGTCAGCAACTCGGGCTTGCCGGTCATGGGATCGATCACGCCGATTTCCATACCGCTGCCATCTTCCCCGGCGCGCCGGACACCGACCACAACGACGAACCGGTCGTTGGACAGCCGGGCGATTACCGGGAAAACCTCCTTCAGGTTGACGAATTCGGCCGTCGTCAGCCGCTTCCATCGGGCAGAAAAACCCTGATCACCCGCGATCTTCCGCAAATGATCGGGCGTCGCCTCCTTCGACCCCAGGCCATAGGTGTGGGTCAGATCCTGCTGGGACAGATCCACACCATGGCGGCTGGCGCAAAAAACCAGACAGATCAGGCCTGTGCTGATCTCCGGAAGGTGTTCACCTTGGGGTGCCATAACCTGATCCCTGACCGCACCTTACACTTCGGGGAAATTGGGCGACACCGGAACACTTTTTTCCGCCGAGTCGGGCTGGGTACCGACCGCCTTCTCCGGATCCCCGCCCTTGCCGGCGTTCTCCCCACGCATGTTCAAGAGACGCTGGTGCGTCTGGTGAAGGGCTGTCAGCAGCTCCATAAAAGCCGCATCTGTCAACACCAGCTTGTGGCAAGGAGACCGCTTCGGCTGCGTGTCATCCGGCGAACTGGCCGCATCAAATTGCACCAGCTCAATTCGCAACGTGTTCGAAACATACCCCACGGAACCGACACCATCAGCAAACGTAACACCTACGGACATGGCAGACCTCTCACCCTCAGCGCAAACATTGTCTGGAGAGTTTCCCTCGCCTCGCTCTCCCTTATAAAGGGTTGTATCAAAGTTCGCCTGACTGGACACCCCTTGATTTTGCGGTGCGCCCACTCGTTTTAGCTACTTCAGGATGATGATGAATTTTATTGAATTTATACTTTTGGCTCTTAACGACTAAAAGAGGCATTGACCCACCGTAAAACCCCTTCACCACAAGTGTTATATCCACCAAAAAGTGCACAAACATACAAACCAAAGTCGCATCTCCCCAGAAACACCACAATACCCCCCGCAAGACAAGCATCCCTGTGAGCGGTCGGATAACACAGACAACATACAAATCAGAAGATCTATACACACCAATACACCTAGTATTATTTTAAAATATAGACCGGTAACTTATGTTAACTATCGTGTATAATAAGTATAAAATACCCTGGAACAAGGATAGAGAATCTCTTCTTCTTGACTCGTGCCTATCATTCCATCTAGGGTTTCGGAGCGGAACAAGCGACCTCTTACCTGATTTAAGGTATGAGTGCGGTTGCAGACTGGAAGCCAGCGAAAGAAGCCCTCGTGTCCGAAGGCGATGAGGCAGTCATTGGCGTGGAAAGCGAAGAGGAATCCGAGATGTCTTACTACTTTTCTCGAAGCAACAGCTTAGTGAACGGTTTGGGTGGCTCTGCCGGTTTTGGCGAGAACTCTCTGACCCGCAACGACGACTCTTACACCCGGATTGACCTGACGTCTGTGTTTAGTGCGGGCCTGAACTTCTTCGGCACGAACTACACCAGCATGTACGTCAACAACAACGGCAACGTTACTTTCAACTCCGGCCAGAGCACCTACACGCCGTACGGTATTACCGGCAACACAAGAAACCCGATCATCGCGCCGTATTTCGCCGACGTCGACACCCGAGGTGGCACGTCATATACGACGTACGGTGGCAACTCCCGTGGAACGAACCTCGTTTACTATGATTTCGACACGATCAATGACGTCATTACAATAACTTGGGACGACGTCGGCTTCTACTACGCCGACAACAGCCTGGTGAATGCTTTCCAGCTGCAAATCTCGCGTGTGAACAGCACCGATTTCGACATGGCATTCCGCTACGAAAGCATCAACTGGACCACGGGCGACGCGTCCGGCGGCAGCAATGGTCTGGGCGGTACCGTGGCCCGCGCCGGCTGGTCGGCCGGTGATGGCAGCAACTACTACGAACTGAACATGTCCGGCAGCCAGTCCAACATGCTGCGTCTGGACTCCCTGGTGGGCAACACCGGCCGGACCGGCGTCTGGACCTTCAGTGTCCGCAACGGCCAGCCGGACAACCCCTGGCTCAGCCCCCTGGCGAACCGCAACGACTTCAACGGCGACGGTTACGCCGACATGCTGTGGTTCAACTCCAGCACTCGCGAAATCGCGATCTGGAGCATGCAGGGCTTCAGCCGCATCGGTGCCTCTGCCATTCAGAACACCGTCAATCCGGCCTGGGATGTGGTGGATACCGGTGACTACGACGCCAACGGCCGGACCGACATCCTGTTCCGCCGGATTTCCACCGGCGATCTGGCGGTCTGGTCGATGGACGGCCTCTCCCGCGCCACCTCTGCCATCTCGACCTCCAGCGGCGGCGGCATTGCCAGTTCGACCAGCATCGCCGGTTCCGGTGACCTGAACGGCGACGGAATGGACGATATCATCCTCCATGACGTCAACGGTGATGTGTCCGTGGCCTTCATGGAATCCGGTCTGGCGCTGGGCACCCAGCAGGTTATCCAGCGCGGAGTCAACCCCGACTGGACAATTGCCGGCATGGGTGACTTCGATGGCGATCTGGACGGTGACATCCTGTGGCGCAACACCTCCACCGGTCTGGTTGCCGTGTGGCTGATGGACGGTGCGACCCGGACCTTGGGGGCGGTTGTCCAGGAAACGGTGGACAGCAACTGGACCCTGGCCACCACCGGTGACTTCGACGGCAACGGCACCACGGATATCCTGTGGCGTCACACCGACGGCCGCGTAGCCAACTGGCTGATGAACGGCACCAGCCGCCTGGGTTCGGGCATCATCAACGCCGACAGCCCGCTGTCCGACAACTGGGAAATCGCCGACGCCACCGACTTCGATGGCAACGGCTCCGACGATATCTTGCTGCGCAACTCCAACGACGGCACCGTGGCCATCTGGACCGTTGAAACCAGCACCCGCACCGGTGGCGCCATCGTACAGGACGGCGTTCTGTCCGAATGGACGATCGCCAGCTAACACCTGCGCCTGCTTGTTCCCGGGGGGGGCCGAAAGGATCCCCCGGACCAAATCAAAACGGCGATGAGGGTCCCCTCATCGCCGTTTTTGCTGTGCGGTGCTCGCGGTGTTCCGGCGTGTTGCTGCCGGGGTCCTCCTCCCGAACGCCTCGGTTGACGGCCGCCTTCTAACCGCCGTCTCCTCTGGCGATTTTCGACAGCGTCTTCATCAGGCTGCCCAGTCCTTCGATTCGCTTGGGCGCCACTTCCCAATCCCGGCGCACCACCAGCTTGTGATCCGGCCGCAGCTTGACGCTGGCCACCTGCTGGCTGATGAAGCGCACCAGACCGGCGGGGTTGGGGAATTCGTTGTTGCGGAAGGCGATCACCGCGCCCTTGGGTCCGGCATCGACCTTTTCCGCATTGGCCATCCGGCAATGGACCTTGATGGTCACCACCTTCAGCAGGTTCTCCACTTCCGGCGGCAGGGGGCCGAAGCGGTCGATCATCTCGCCGGCCATATCCTCCACTTCCGCCTCGTCTGCCAATCCGGCGATGCGGCGATAGAGCCCCAGCCGCAGGTTCAGATCCTTCACATAGCTGTCGGGGATCAGGATCGGTGTGCCCAGCTGAATCTGCGGCGACCATTCGCTGGCCCCCTCGTCCAGGCCCTGCCCTTCCCGGGCCGCAGCCACGGCTTCTTCCAGCAGCTGCTGGTACAGCTCGATGCCCACTTCCTTGATGTGGCCCGACTGCTCGTCGCCCAGCAGGTTGCCGGCCCCGCGAATATCCAGGTCGTGACTGGCCAGCGTGAAGCCTGCCCCCAGGGTATCCAGGGTCTGCATCACGTCCAGCCGCTTCTCCGCCGCCTTGGTCAGCGTCCGGCCCGGGGGCAGGGTCAGATAGGCATAGCCCCGCGCCCGCGACCGCCCCACCCGGCCGCGCAGCTGATACAGCTGGGCGAGGCCGAACATGTCGGCGCGGTGGATGATGATGGTGTTGACGCGCGGCATGTCCAGGCCGCTTTCGACGATGTTGGTGGCCACCAGCACGTCGTATTCGCCCTCGGCGAAAGCGGTCATCACCTCCTCCAGGCGCGTCGCGGCCATCTGGCCGTGGGCGACCACCGCCCGCACTTCGGGCACCAGGGCCTTCAGGCGGTCCATCACCTGGTCGATGTCGTTCAGGCGCGGGCAAACGTAGAAGCACTGACCGCCGCGATAGCGCTCCCGCAGGATCGCTTCGCGCACCACCACCGGGTCGAAGGGCAGCACGAAGGTGCGGACGGCCAGACGGTCCACCGGCGGGGTGGCGATGATGCTCATCTCCCGCACCCCGGTCAGGGCGAGTTGCAGGGTCCGCGGGATCGGCGTGGCGGTCAGGGTCAGCACGTGCACATCGGCGCGCAGCTGCTTCAGCCGTTCCTTGTGGGCGACGCCGAAGTGCTGTTCCTCATCGACGATCAGCAGGCCCAGGTCCTTGAAGCTGATCGACTTGGCGAGCAGGGCATGGGTGCCGACGACGATGTCGACGGTGCCCTTGGTCATCTCGTCCTTGATCAGCTTGGCGTCC
Source organism: Rhodospirillaceae bacterium Z3-40 (assembly GCA_046233135.1). GTDB lineage: Bacteria > Pseudomonadota > Alphaproteobacteria > Rhodospirillales > Rhodospirillaceae > JBJXHN01. The sequence continues at coordinate 698,867 of JBJXHN010000001.1, forward strand.
TTGCCGGTCACCAGCCGCGACAGCTGGCCGACCCGCACCGGCAGGCCCTGGAAGCGTTCCCGGAAGGTCAGGTAGTGCTGACGGGCCAGCAGGGTCGTGGGCACCACCACCGCCACCTGACGCCCCGTCAGGGCGACGGCGAAGGCCGCCCGCAGGGCCACTTCGGTCTTGCCGAAGCCCACGTCGCCACAGATCAGCCGGTCCATGGGCTTGCCCGAGGCCATGTCGTCCAGGGTCTCGGCGATGGCGCGCAGCTGGTCGTCGGTCTCCGCATAGGGGAAACGGGCGGCGAATTCGTCGTAGAGCCCCTCCTGGGACTGGATCACCGCTCCGGGCCGCAGATGGCGGGCGGCGGCCACCTGGATCAGCTTTTCCGCCATATCACGGATGCGCTGCTTCAGCTTGGCCTTGCGGGCCTGCCAGGCCACGCCGCCCAGCTTGTCCAGCTGCACCCCCGCCTGCTCCGAGCCATACCGGCTCAGCACTTCGATGTTTTCCACCGGCACATACAGACGGTTGTTGTCCGCATAGGCGATGCGCAGACAGTCGTGTGGAGCCCCGCCGGCGGTCAGGGTTTCCAGCCCCTCGTACCGGCCGATGCCGTGTTCCACATGGACCACCAGGTCGCCGTCGGCCAGGGCGCCGACATCGGGGATGAACTTGTCGCCCAGTTTGCGCTTGCGCACCGGCCGGGACATGCGGTCGCCGAGCACGTCGGTTTCCGAGATCACCGCCAGTCCCGGTCCCTCGAACCCCCGTTCCAGGCCCAGGGCCAGCACCACCGTGGCCTTGGGCGCCCGCTCCATGGCCTCGGCCCAGCTTTCGGCAGTGACCACCGGGCTCAGGCCATGTTCCCGCAGCAGGCCGGCCAGCCGGTCCCGCGCGGTCAGCGAGGCCGAGGCCAGCAGCACCTGCATCCCCGCGCCGCGCAGGCCGTTCACATGTTCGACCACCGCTTCGTAGATATTGGCGCCGGCCCGGGCGCGGATGTCGGCGAAGTCGTGGCCGGGGCGGCCCTTGGCATCCACCACCGGCACCATGCCCCCCACGTCGGGCGCGGCATAGGGGCTGAAGGCCCCGCCGGGACGCGGGGCCACATGACGCTCGAACTCGACCGTATCGAGAAACAGACGATCCGGAGTCAGCGGATTGTAGACCATGCCGCCATCCCGCCCGGCGTTTTCGGCCTGGGAAACGGACAGGCGGGCCTCGAAATACTCGTGGATCTGGTCCAGCCGGGACTGCATCGCCGCATCCAGCCCGGAATCCAGGGTCACCGGCCCCTCGGGCACATAGGCGAACAGGGTGTCCATGCCATCGTGGAACAGCGGCAGCCAGTGTTCCATGCCCAGAAAGCTCTGGCCGGCGGAAATGGCCTCGTACAGGGCGTCGTCCCGGCTGGGCTGGCCGAACAGCTCGCGGTAGGCGGAGCGGAAGCGGGCGATGGACTCCTTGTCCAGAACCGTTTCGCTCATGGGCCGCAGAATCAGCGTGTCCAGGGTGCCCGTGGTCCGTTGGGAGACCGGATCGAAACGGCGCAGACTGTCCAGTTCGTCGCCGAACAGGTCCAGGCGCACGGGCTCGTCGGCGCCGGGCGGGAAGATGTCGACGATGCCCCCGCGCACGGCGTATTCGCCGGGCTCCATCACCTGTTCCGCCCGGCCATAGCCATGGCGGGCCAGATGGGCCATCAGGTCTTCCATGTCCAGCGGCGCGTTCACCGCCATGGTGAAAGCGCCCCGGGCCAGCACCTCGCGGGGGGGCACCCGTTGCAGCGCCGCCGCCACGGTGGTCAGAACCACCCGTCCCCTGCCGCCGGGCGCAGCTCCTTCCGCCAGCCGGCAGAGGCTGTCGAGCCGGCGGGCGACGATCTCCACATTCGGCGAGACGCGGTCATAGGGAACGCAGTCCCAGGCCGGGATCTCCAGCACCTCCACCTCCGGGTGGGTGCTGGCCAGCAGGTCGGACAGCCGGGCGAGCCGGACATCGTCGCGCGCCACATGGAAAACGGGCATGGGAGCGCAGTGCTCGGCCAGCGCGCCAAGAACCAGGGCATCCAGCCCTTCCGGGAGGCCGGATGCCGTGATACGGGCGTCGGCCGTTAGCGACTCGAGTAAATTTTTCAAGGGCCTACGGGTGCAGCTTGAAGGCCTGCAGCATCTCCATGACGTCGGTGCGATACGGCTCCGGCGTCGGCTGGCGGCCCATGATCCAATCCATGATATCGGCGTCGTGTTCTTCCAGCAGGGCTTCGAACCGGTCAAGCTGGTCATCGGCCATGGTCGCCAGATGTTCCTGGGCGAAACGGCCGATGAAGATGTCGGCCTCTTTCATGCCGCGATGCTGGGCGCGGTAGAGGGTGCGCTTGCGGCGGACGTCCAGGCTCGCGAGATCCATGGCAGACGTGGTCCTTGCTGTCGTCATCACACGGGAGGTCGGTTATATAGGCCTTCTCGCCCCGTTTTGTCAGCCACCGATGCATCGACCGTTTATCCCATGCGCCCCAGCGCCCTCAATCCCCTGTTCCGTTCTCTCGACAGCCTGAAGGGCATCGGCAAGGCTCTGGCCCCCCTGGTCAAGCGCCTGATCGATGGTGACAAGGCGGTCAACCTGCTGTGGCACCTGCCCACCGGCCGGGTCGACCGCCGCTATTCCCCGAAGCTGGCCGAGGCCTTGCCCGGCCAGATCGCCACCCTGACGGTGGTGGTGGGGGAACACCGCAAGCCGCCGCCGGCCTCGCGCGCGCCCTATCGGGTGATGTGCCACGACGATACGGGAGAGATCGCGCTGATCTATTTCCGCGCCGGTCCCAAGTTCATGCAGACCCTGTTACCGCCGGGTGAGACGGTGGTGATCAGCGGCCGGGTGGAATCCTGGAACGACATGCTCCAGATGCCCCACCCGGAGCATGTGGTGAAGCCGGACGAGGCCGACTCGATCCGGCGGGTGGAGCCGGTCTACCCCCTGACCGCCGGGGTGGTGAACCGGGTGATGGTGCGGCTGACCGATCAGGTCCTGGCCTCCCTGCCCGCTCTGCCGGAATGGCTGGACGGCCCCCACAAGGACCGGGAAGCCTGGCCCGACTGGAAGGAGGCGATGGAAACCGTCCATCGCCCGATCGAGGCCGGCGACCTGACCACCGAATCCCCGGCCCGCCGCCGCCTGGCCTATGACGAGTTGCTGGCCAGCCAGCTCGCCCTGCTGCTGGTGCGCAAGGCCACGCGAGAGGCCCACGGCCGGGCGATCAAGGGCGACGGCTCGCTGACGACCAAGGTCCTGGCCGCGCTGCCCTTTTCCCTGACCGGAGCGCAGCAGCGCGCGACCCGGGAAATCGCGGCCGATCTTGCCGCCGAGAAGCGCATGCTGCGCCTGCTTCAGGGGGACGTGGGCAGCGGCAAGACCGTGGTGGCCCTGCTCGCCTTGCTGACGGCTGTGGAAAGCGGCGCGCAGGCCTGCCTGATGGCGCCGACGGAAATCCTCGCCCGCCAGCACCTGGAGACCCTGGCCCCCCTGTGCGCGGCCGCCGGCGTGCGCATCGGCCTGCTGACCGGCCGCGACAAGGGCAAGGCCCGGCAGGCGATCCTCGACGACGTGGCGAGCGGCGCCCTGCCCTTGCTGATCGGCACCCACGCCCTGTTCCAGAACGACGTGGCCTTCGCCGATCTTGCCCTGGCGGTGGTCGATGAACAGCACCGGTTCGGCGTGCACCAGCGGCTGGCGCTGTCGCGCAAGGGCCGGGCGGTGGATGTGCTGGTGATGACCGCCACGCCGATCCCGCGCACTCTGACCCTCACCCACTACGGCGACATGGACGTCTCCCGCCTGGACGAAAAGCCGCCGGGCCGCGAGCCGGTGGATACCCGTGCCCTGCCCGTCGAGCGGCTGGACGATTGCGTGGCCGCCGTGGCCCGGGCCGTGGCCCAGGGTTCCAAGGTCTACTGGGTCTGCCCGGTGATCGAGGAAAGCGAGGACGGCACCACCGAACTGGCCGCCGCCGAAGCCCGCCATGCCCACCTGCGCGACGCCCTGGGGCCGCGCGTGGGGCTGGTGCACGGCCGCCTGAAGGGGCCGGAGAAGGATGCGGTGATGGAAGCCTTCGCCGGATCCGAGCTGGACGTGCTGGTGGCCACCACGGTGATCGAGGTGGGGGTGAATGTGCCCACCGCCCGCATCATGGTGATTGAACACGCGGAACGTTTCGGACTCGCCCAGTTGCACCAGCTGCGTGGACGGATCGGTCGCGGCACGGGCAAAAGCACTTGCCTGCTGCTCTACAGCCCGCCCCTGGGTCAGGTGGCGCGGGAGCGGCTGAAGATCATGCGCGACACCGAAGACGGCTTTGTCATCGCCGAACGGGACCTGGACCTGCGCGGCGCCGGCGAGGTCCTGGGCACCCGCCAAAGCGGCCTGCCCGGCTTCAAGCTGGCCGATGTGGGGGTGCACGGTGACCTGGTGGCCACCGCGCGGGCCGATGCGGCGATGGTGGTGGAAACGGATCCGGAGCTGCAGACGGCGCGGGGGCAGGCGCTCAGGACGCTACTTTATCTGTTTGAACGGGATGCGGCGGTTCTGACTCTTCGATCCGGATAGGCGCCTTCAGGCCGTTTTCGGACGACGCCTTGCCGCGATAGCTGGCCGGCAACGGGTCTTCCGGCGCGGCGGCAACCAGGGGCACCTTCTGGACTTCGGCGGGGCGGCGGTCGGGCGGCGTGACGATGCCGCCGGAAATGACCATCTTGATGCCCTCTTCCACGCTCATGTCCAGCACCACCAGATCCTCGCGCGGCACGAACAGCAGGAAGCCGCTGGTGGGGTTGGGGGTCGTGGGCAGGAAAACGTTGATGCATTCGTTTTCCGTCAGGTTCTGCACTTCGCCCTTGGTCACCCCGGTGATGAAGGCCAGCGCCCAGATACCCCGGCGCGGATACTCCACCAGCACCACCTGCCGGAAGGCGTTGGACTGCTGGGCCAGGATGGTTTCCATGATCTGCTTCAGGGCGCTGTGGATGTTGCGCACCACCGGCACCCGCTGCAACAGGTGCTCGCCCCAGCGCACGATCATCCGCCCGACCACGCCCGCCGTCATCGCCCCGATGGCCGTCAGCAGGATCATGATCACCAGCAGCCCCAGCCCCGGGAAGGGGAAGTCCAGGCGCATGGTCGCGGGCAGCATGGCCGAAACCTGCTTGTCGACGAATTCGATGAAGGCCCAGGCGACAAACAGCGTGATCCCCACGGGGGCGGTCACCAGGACACCGGCGAAGAAGTAGGTACGCAAGCGATGCATCAGCGTCACCCGTCCACCCTGATGGGCGGCCTTGGCTTGTTTCGGATTCATCAACGCTCCATCAGGCGGGGGCAGGACACAAAACGGCACCGGGGCGGCCCTTCCCCCGAAAGGCAACCAAAGGCCATACAGGCACAAAGGAGGGTGGATCAGCGCGCGGCGCTGCCCTCGCGACATGGTATACTGCGGAACAACCGCCACGGAAATGGGGAGGATGCCATGACCCGATCAAGAGGCGACCAGCGCATGAGCTTTGCGCTTCCCTTACCGGCGCTGGGTGCCCTGATCGCCGTCGGCTTGGCATTGGTTCCCGCGCTTGCGCCGGCACAAAGCGGCGGCGCGGTGGAAAGCGTCCGGGGACCGGCCTGCATCACCGATGCGGGGCATATCTTCGTCAACGGCAAGCGCAGCTACGGCGCCTGCGCCGGCGGCACGGCCGTGACCCTGGCCATGATCGAGGCGCCGCCGGCCACGCAAATGTGCACCACCCCGGCCGACAAGCCCTGGGACTGCGGCCGCTGGGCGGCCTATGTGATGCTGGAACTGACCAAGAAGCGGGAGGTCATCTGCGTGCCGGACGCCGGTGCGAAAGCGCAGGACGGTTCCATCCTCGCCGTCTGTACCGTCGGCGGGCGGGAACTGAACCGCACCTTGGTCTATCTGGGATGGGCGCTGCCGCAACCGGGCAAGGGCGCCGCCCTCTACGCCGACGCCCTGGAGCACGCCAAGCGGGAGCGCATGGGCCTGTGGCAAGGCACCTTCCCGCCGCCCGCAGAGTGGGACAAGACGCCGGTGAAGGCCGGGCGCTGAACCACAACCGGCCCACCCGCCAAGGGATAGGGCGCGTGAGCCGGCAAGTGGAATGCGCCGGACCTGTTATCAGCCGATCCGTTCGAACAGGATTTCCTGCATTTCGATTTCGTGATCGCATTCGCGAATGTCTTCGCTGACGAAGTCGCGCATGGACACGATCCCAAGGATGGTGCCGTCAGGCCCCGTCACCGGCAGGTGCCGCAGCTTGCCTTCGCGCATCACGTGCAAGGCCTGGGTGATGGTGGCGGTGGCGCAGACCGTTGCCGGATCGGCCGTCATGACCTGACTGAGGTGCACCCTTTCCGGGTCCAGCCCCGGCGAGATCACCCGGTCAAGCACGTCCCGTTCGGTGAAGATCCCGCAAAGGCTGCCGCCTTCTTCCACCAGGACCGACCCGACGTGGCGTTCCGACATGGCGCGGGCCGCATCCCGCACGGTGGCCAGCGGAGACATGCTGACCGGGGGCAAGGGGGATAACACCTCATGCAAGGTGCGATGGGGCATGGGACAGTCCTCCCTTAATTCTTGGGTTTTATGCCCTCCAATATAGGCCCCTCCCGGGGTCCGCACTATGGCGGAATCGCAAAATACACAAGAAAACCAGCATGTTGCGCCGCAAACTTTGGGTGCGACGCAACATGCTGGTTCTGTCGCCAGCCCGCCTTTCCGAAGGATTATTCATCCAGTTCGATGTAACCGTTTTCGATAGCGTGTTCCAACGCTTCGAACCCCGCGCGGGCTTCTTCATACATGGCGCGGCGCGCCTTCAGGGTGGCAAGCGATTCGGTGCCGCCCTCCCAGTTCATATGCACCACGGCGTCCAGGTAGCTGGCCCGCATCTGCGCCAGCGCCACGGCCATGCGATAGAACTGCTCCCGATCCAAAGCCGGAATGCGGGCGTGGATGATTTCCCGATTGGCCGTACGAATGGCTTTGGACACATCGTCAACAAATCGACGATAGGCCCGTTGACGTTCGCGATCGTCCATATCCGAATAGGCGGTATTAATGACGGCAGACATGGTACCCTCCCCAAAAGGATATAATTAGTGCCTCGACCGCCCCATATGTAAGGTTAGCATGAATTGAGAAAAGACCGTGCAAAATCGAAAAGTTCAGCGAGAATGCGGGGTTCCGCTTGCGATTTTGCATTGCACTCGGGACGATAGCTGTCCCCGAGTCGTTTTCCGCCCGCCCGAGAGGCTCAGCGCCCCTGGCCGTAGGCCCGCAAAAATGTGTCGACAGCGAAATTAGCCTTCCGGCTCAAATACTCCGGATCCCAATCCGTCTGTATTCCGAGCAGGCTTCGGGTCTGGATATGGCCGTTCAGCATGCCCAGGAAGGCTTCGGCCGCCAATTCCGGGTCATCGAGGCGCAACCGTCCCCGGTCGCATTCCTGCTGAAGATAGGCCGCAAGCACGGACAGCACCCGGCGCGGGCCGGTTTCATAGAAATTCTTCACCGGCTTGGGGTCGCAACCGCTCATGATGATCATGCGCTGCACACACATGCCCGGAGCGCCGGCCACCAGGGACAGGAACTGCTGCCCCACTTCCAGCAGGACCGTTTCGGGGCCGGCGTCGGGATCGGGGCGGGACAGGGGGGCCAGCAGGCCCTCGGTACGGTTGGTGATGACCGCCGTGAACAGGTCGTCCTTATTGGAAAAAAGGTTGTAGATGGTCTGTTTCGACACTCCGGCCGCGGCGGCGATGGCGTCCATGGTGATGGCATAGCCATGGGCCACGAACAGATCCGCCGCCGCCTCGATGATCGATTCCCGCTTGCGGGGGTCGGGCCGGCGCCCGCGGCTTGGGGTCGCGGCCCGCTTCGCCAGGGTGCCGGGGGGGCGGGCGGGGGTGGACCGGGGCTCTTCAGCCACTTGGGGGGAGGTTGAAACGCTCACGGAACAGCTCTTTCCCTTGTCCTGAGGCCTTTGCATCGGCCTTTCATATCGGCTTTCGGCATTCGCCCGTAAACGACTGCCCGGCGACTTTAGTGCGCTCCGGCCGGACCATGGTCCGGTTTCTTGGCCAGAAACACAACTGCGATAGCGCCCGTGACCACCAGGGCCATGATCCAGAACACATCGATGAAGGTCATCGTCGTGGCCTGATGCATCACGGTCTGGCCGATGCTTTTGATGGCGACGGCCTGGGAATCCGCGTTGGGCATCTGCTCGGCGAAGTAAGCGGACAGCGTGTCCAGCCGCTCCTGAACCTCCGGCCGCACCGGATTGACGGACTCGGCCAGGCGCGACCAGTGGAAGTTGGTCCGCTGGAGGATCACCGTATTGATCGCTGCCAGCCCGAAGGCCCCGCCCAGATTCCGCATCAGGTTGTACAGGCCCGACGCGTTCTTCAGCTTGTCCTTGGGCAGGGTTCCCAGCGCCAGGACATTGACCGGAATGATCCCGAACATGAAGCCGATCCCCCGCAGGATCTGCGGCAAAATCAGCTGGTTATAGTCCCAGTCGGCGGTCAGGTCGGTCAGCATGAGGTTCGAAATGCCGATCAGGGTGAAGCCGATGGTCAGCATGATGCGCGGATCCACCTTGCGCGACAGACCGCCGGCCAGGGGCGCGGACAGAAACTGGGCCAGACCGGTGACGAACATGATCTCGCCCACCTGCAATGCGTTCAGATCCCGCACGCGGATCAGGAATTGGGGCTGAAGATAGACCAGGCCATACAGCGAGATCCCCAGCACGAAGCTGAACAGGCAACCGGTGGCGAAGTTGCGGTCCTTGAAGGCCGTCAGGTCGACAATCGGATTACGGGCGGTCAGGGTCCGCCAGAAGAAACCGATCCCGGCCACCACCGCCACGGCAGAGAACAGCGACACCAGATGGTCGTCAAACCAGTCGTTCCGCGCGCCTTCTTCCAGCACGAAGTCCAGGCTGCCCAGGAACAGGCCCATCAGGACCAGTCCCCAGATATCCAGGGTCCGGATCAGTTCGGGCTGGGGTTCGTCCACGTCGATCAGCAGCCAGACCAGAAAGGTCACCACCACACCGGGGGCGACGTTGATCAGGAACAGCCATTCCCACGAGAAGGTCTGGCTGAGGAAGCCGCCCAGAGTGGGGCCGATGGTCGGGGCCACGGTGGCCACCAGTCCGATCACCACGGTGACGCCAGCCTGCTTGTTACGGGGAAAGATGCTGTAGGCCGAGGCAAAGACCAGCGGGATCATCGCACCGCCGACAAAGCCCTGGACGATGCGCGCCACGATCATCTGGTCGATGGAGGTGGACATGGCACAGGCGAAGCTGGCCAGGGTGAACCCGCCGGCGGACAGCACGAAGGTCCATCGCGTCCCCAGTGCCCGGGCCAGATAGCCCGACAGGGGGATCATGATCACCTCGGCGATCAGATAGGCGTTCTGCACCCAGACGATTTCATCGGCGCTGGCGGCGAGACCGGCCTGGATCTCGAACAGCGAGGCGGCAACGATCTGAATGTCCAGGATCGCCATGAACATGCCCACGACCATGGCCAGGAAGCCGATCCGGGCACCGATACCGAAATGATGCTGCACCCCGGCCGCACCCCCGCCCTGCCCCGCCGCCGGAGCGGAACCGGACGGTGCGGGGGCGCCGGAGGATGCGGAAGGATCGGGTGCCTCTGTTGCCGCGCTGCTCATTCTGGGGGAACTCCGTTACCGAACCGGATGAAAGACCGGGCCGGTCAATTTTCTTGGTTGGCGGCGACGGGCACGGTGGCCGTCTGGCGGCCGGCATCACTGCCCCGGATGCCGCTGTCGGGCCGGATGCCGCTCTCGGGAATGAAGGCGGTGCGGGTGGTCAGGGTATTTGTGCCTGCCCCGTCGGCCATATCGCTTCCGGTCCCATGGCCGGTGCGGGTGTCAACGGAAGCGATCACCGACATGCCCGGCACCAGCAGGGCATCGGTCGGCGTTCCGTCGACCAGGCGGATTTTCACCGGCACGCGCTGAACGATCTTGGTGTAATTGCCCGTCGCATTGTCCGGCGGCAGCAGGCTGAACACCGCTCCGCTCCCCGGAGAGACACTGTCGACCACGCCGGCGAAGGTACGGTCGGGATAGGCATCCACGTGGATATCCACGGCCTGGCCGGCCGTCATATGCTCCAGCTGGGTTTCCTTGAAGTTGGCGACCACATAGACCTCGTCCACCGGTACCAGGCTCATCGCCTGCCGCCCGGCGGCGATGTACTGCCCGGCCTCGACCCCCAGATTGCCGATGACGCCATCGGTGGCGGCGATCACCCGGGTGTTGTCCAGGGCGATCCGCGCCTCTTCCAGGGCGGCTTCGGACTGGGCCACGGTGGCCTCGGCCTGGGCGCGCTCGGCGGCGAGCAGATCAAGCTGCCCCATGCTGGTTTCCACGGCGGCCTTGGCCTGGCGCACCGCCGCCTCGGCCTTGCGATGGTCGGCCTGGGCGGCCTGATAGGTCTGGGTGGACGCGAACTGACGCTTGTTCAGGGTTTCATAGCGGGCCAGATCCTCGGACGTGCGGGTCAGGTCGGCCTGGGCGGATTCCAGCGCGGCCTCGGCCTCGTGCACCTGGCTGCGGGCCAGGGCCATCTGCCGGTCGACCACGGTCACCGACGCCCGGGACGCCTGCAACGCCGCATCGGCCTTGGCCACGGATGCCCGGTAGTCGGCGGTGTCGATGACCATCAGCACATCGCCGCGAGAAACCCGCTGGTTATCGGTCACCGGCAGCTGGGCGACATACCCCGGCACCTTCGGCGCCACCGTCACCACGTCGCTGCGGACCGTCGCGTTGTCCGTTTCCTCAAGGAAACGACCGTTGGAATACCAATTCCAGCCGTAACTCCCCGCCCCGACCAGAGCCGCCGCCCCAATCACCAATAGCACCGGCTTGCGCATGCCTTCCGCCTCCTGAGCGTCCATTTTGTCGCGGCACCATAAAATGGACTGCCGCGTCCACCATGGATGTGAAGCTATGTGTCGGCCCGCCGATGCGCAAGAGTAAACTAGACGGTTTAGTCCATATTTTTTCTCGTGCCCGCCCCAAAAAAAAACGGGCCGCCGATGGCAGCCCGTTAGAACGATTTGAAAAACAAGGAATTTACGAAGCGCTTGTCAGCTCTTACCCTTCGGCAGCCACAGGGCCTGAAAGCGCTTCAGGGGTTGCTTGGGATCCAGCCAGGGATTGAGCGCCTTTAACACCTCTACCGATGTCCCTTCCCGCTTGGCGAAATCGGCGACGGATTCGTCGTTCTTCGCCATGCCGCGTTCGATGGGGAAATCGGCGGTGCTGTTGACCTCCCGTGGGACCATTTCCTCGGTGACATTGCGGCGGACGTCTTTCAGGGTTTTCTGTGTTGCGGCAAGGGCTTCGTCGGCCACGGCCTTTTCGGCGCGCAGGTCGTCCATCTCGGCGGCGAGGTCCGCGCTTTCACCGGACAGCAGCTCCACTTCCTTCTGCAACCGCTCCACGTCGGCCATCAGGTAGTCCACCAGCCGTTCCTGCTCCGACAGCGCCGACCGGCCCCACACGGCGCCGATAACCAGCAGCACCACAAGGATCCCGGAAAAGCCCATGAGTATCAGGTTCGTCCGCCGCATACCGTTTCCCTGCCCTTCCCCTCGCAGCATCTCCCGGAAAAACGGCAACCGGTGTTCCGGTTTCCCTGATGCTCCAACCATTTGATCCGGGCAAGCCGCCCCTCATGCCGGGCGGCTGCCGAACTGATCCGCATATAGGGGCGCAATCAGGGTGCGGCCACCACTTTGCAGTGATTTTGCAGTTCGGCCATGCCATGGCAGATCGCATCCGCCCGCGCCTGGTCCACCGGTCCGGCGAACAACCGCCAGAACGTCCCCTTGCCCGGGATCTCCACCTGCTGGATCGCCGGACGCAGGCCGGAGAGCAGCTGCGGATACTGGGCTTCCAGCTTGGTCCAGCCGGTCCGGGCATTCTCTTCGGCTCGGAAGGCAGCAAGCTGGATCATCAGGCTGCCCGCCGGCACATAGGTCTGACTTCCCGTGGTGGTGGCGGCGGCCGTGGAAGGAGGGGCCGCCGGGCGGGCGGGCGTGGCCGTCGTCGCCGGGGCGGCGGGCCGGCGGGCCATCGGCGGCGGCATCGTCGCCGCCGGAGCCTCCCGGACGTCCGTATGCGCAGTGGGCGACATATCCGGCTGCGCCTGTGCGGCCGGCTGTCCTTGCGCCAGGGCGGGTGCGGCCGGCCGTTCGCCGGCCACCGGCGGTTCAGACAGCGGCGCGTTTTCGGGACCGGAGGACATGCCCGAACCGGTGTCATAGGCTGCCAGCTGACGCGTATCGGTCCGCTGGCCATTCATGGTGATTTCCCGCCGCACCACATATCCCACTGCCGGGGCGTAGAAGCTGGTGACACTCAGCCCGTCGCTGCGGTTGCAATCCACCTGATAGGTACGGAACGATCCGGCCGGTACGCTGACCATCTTGGCGTCCGGCACCGCGCAGGACCAGTCGAAGGTCTGGCTGTAGGGTGGTTCGTCCATGCCCGCGGCTTCGGTGAAGCTGGCCTGGGCACCGATCCGCAAGGGGAACAGTTCATTGGATCGATTGATGATGCGGGTCACGCTCCGCCCGTCGGGTGCCACATGGCGCAGGCTGGGCAGAATGGGATCAATGCTCGACACCCGCTCCGCCCCCAGGCTGGACCGCCAGACCAGCCGGCCGTGATCGTCGAAGCCGGTGATGGTCCAGACCTCGTCGGGCTGGTCGAAGGTAAAGGTGTCCCCCACCCGATAAACCGGCAAGGGCGCCGGATCCATGCCCGACGCCTCCTGGGCCTGCATCTGTGCCCGGGTGGGCATACTGCTGTTGGCGGCCCCCGGCCCCTGGGACAGGGGCTTGCTGTCCGGGCTGCCCCCCGCACCATCGCCGGCGCCGGTGGCGCAGGCACCAAGGGCCAGTGCGGCCGTCAGCGACAGAGCCAGACGCCCGCGCCGTGATCCTCCATGGGTTGTCCTGACCATTTCCGCTGCCCCATTCCGTATATCTCTGTTCGGAACAGGATGCCAAAAGGGAGTAAACAACGCGTTACCCAGGCGAAATGGTTCACAGGTCCCAGCCGCTGCGCGGCTCGCCGGGCCGCTTGACTTTCTGTTGCTTGCCAAGCAGGTAGCGGAGTTTCCTATAGGCATTCCCCCGCAGCACCTGAACACTGACCGAGGCCGGCCCGGCGATCACGGCTTCAATGCCGGTATCGCCGTCGATGGCGGCCACCCGCACATAGGTGCCCACGCGGCGGATTTCATAATAGACCTCTCGCGGCGTGGGCAGGGTGTCATCTGTGGGGCCGGAAGCGGCCATCGGGTCTTCCTCGGGAGTTCACGCGCCGGCCGGCCCGCTTCAGGCCTGACCGTCGATCATCTTGATGATGCCGGAGAAATCCTGTCCTCCGTGACCGGCATTGCAATACAGGGAATACAACGCTTCGGCCGCCGCGCCAAGGGGGGTGGCGGCATCGGCGCCACTGGCGGCTTCCACCGCCAGCTTCAGGTCCTTCAGCATCATCGCCGCGGCGAAGCCGGGCTGATAATCACGGTTGGACGGCGCGGTCGGCACCGGGCCGGGCACCGGGCAATAGGTGGTCATGGACCAGCACTGGCCCGACGCCTTGGAGCTGATATCGAACAGCTTCTGGGCATCCAGACCCAGGCGCTTGGCCAGCATGAAGGCCTCGCAGGTGCCGATCATGGAAATGCCGAGCAGCATGTTGTTGCAGATCTTGGCCGCCTGCCCGTTCCCCGGACCGCCGGCATGGACGATGGTCTTGCCCATGGCCTGCAGAATCGGCTCGGCCTTGGCAAAGGCGTCGTCAGGGCCGCCAACCATGAAGGTCAGGGTCCCCGCCTCTGCCCCGCCCACGCCGCCGGACACCGGCGCATCGACCATCGGCATCCCGGCCGCCGTCGCGGCTTCGGACACCGCCCGGGCGCTGTCGACGTCGATGGTCGAGCAATCGATCAGCAGGGTCCCCTTGGCCGCCCGCGCGATCACGCCGTCCTCGCCCATGTAAACCCCGCGCACATGCTTGCCCGCCGGCAGCATGCTGACCACCACGTCGGCCCCGGCGGCCGCGTCACCGGCCGTCGCGGCCGTGGTGGCGCCGGCTTTCTTGGCGGCCTCCAGGGCGGCGGGCGACAGGTCGAACGCCGTCACCGCATGGCCGGCCTTCACCAGATTGGCGGCCATCGGCCCGCCCATATTGCCCAGACCGACAAAAGCGATCTTCGCCATAGCAATTTCCTCCCGAGTTTTCAGTTTGTTATCGGCTTTTATTCGAACGACAGCTCGGCATCCTCACGGGGGCCGAACAGGGCCTCGACGGCTGCCATGTCCACCGCCGCCAGCGTATCCGGGGTCCAGCGGGGGGCGTTGTCCTTGTCGATCAGCGCCGCGCGCACCCCTTCGGCGAAGTCCGGCAGGCGCGTGACCCGGGATGCCAGGCGGTATTCCAGGCGCATGCAGTCGTCAAAGGCCAGCGTCGCCCCCAGCTGCATCTGCTTCAGGGTCACCACCGACAGCATCGGCGACTTGGACAGGATGATATCACGGGTCTTCAGCGCCCAGTCGGATCCGTCGGCGGCCAGGGCCTCCAGCACCCCTTGCACCGTCCCGGCGCCGTCGAAGCAGCGCTTGATGACATCCCGATGGGCCTCCAGCGGGGCCGGACCGGGATCGTCGGCGAAACGGCGCAAGACCGCGTCCACCGCCGCCCCGTCGGTAACGGACGGATCGGCCAGCGCGGTTTCCACCGCCGCGATGCGGTCGCTGGGGATGTAATGGGTGCAGACCCCCGCCGCCACCGCATCCGCCGCCTTCAGCCGGGCGCCGGTCAGCGCCAGATAGATACCCAGGCCATCGGCCAGCCGGGGCAGGAAGTCGGTCCCGCCCACATCCGGGAACATGCCGATACCGGTTTCGGGCATGGCGAACAGGGTGTGTTCCGTGGCGACCCGGAACGGGCCATGCACCGAAATACCGACGCCACCGCCCATGGTGATCCCGTCCAGGAAGGCGATGTAGGGTTTCGGATAGGTCTTGATCAGCCGGTTCAGGCGGTATTCCTCGCTGAAGAAGGCATCCAGCGCGGCGGCGTCGTTGGCGGTGGCGGCATCACAGAGCGCGCGGATATCGCCACCGGCGCAAAAGGCTTTCTCCCCCGCCCCGGCCACGGTGACCAGACGGATGGTCGGATCGGCGGCCCAGGCGCGCAGGGCCGGGTCCATCACCCGGATCTTGTCCAACGTCAGGGCATTCAGCGCCTTCGGACGGTTCAGCAGGATATGGCCCGTTCCCGCCCGGGTTTCGGTCAGGATGTCGCTGAGCTCGGACATGGGGTCTCCTTCGGCTGGGATATAGGTGTTCCATGAACGGATGGCGGGAAGACGGCCCGAAGACGGGACGCCGCCGCCTATTCGCTGACCAGACGGCGCCCGACGATGACCCGCATGATCTCGTTGGTGCCTTCCAGGATCCGGTGAACCCGCAGGTCCCGCAGGATGCGCTCCACCGGGTATTCCTTGATGTAGCCATAGCCGCCGTGCAGCTGAAGGGCCCGATCGCAGACGGCGAAGCCGGTATCGGTGGCCAGGCGCTTGGCCATGGCGCAATAGGCCGTGGCCTGAGAATCGCCGGCATCGAGCAGGCTGGCGGCCTTGTGCAGCAGCAGGCGGGCGGCTTCCAGCTCGGTGGCCATGTCGGCCAGGGTGAACTGGGTCGCCTGGAAATCGGCGATGGCCTTGCCGAACTGCTTGCGGTCCTTGACATAGGTCAGCGCCGCTTCCAGCGCCCCCCGGGCCCCGCCCAGGGAACAGGCGCCGATGTTCAGCCGGCCGCCGTCCAGGCCGGCCATGGCGATGCGGAAGCCCATGCCTTCCTCGCCGATGCGGTTCTCGGCCGGCACCCGCAGGCCGTCGAAGCGCACGGCCGCCGTCGGCTGGCTGTTCCAGCCCATCTTCTTTTCCTGCGCCCCGAAGGACAGCCCCTCGGTCCCGGCTTCCACAACGAAGGTGGAGATGCCGCGCGGTCCGTCTTCGCCCGTGCGGGCCATGACCACATAGATGTCACTGCGCCCGCCGCCGGAGATAAAGGCTTTCTCGCCCGTCAGCACATAGGAGTCGCCATCCCGCACCGCGCGGGTTTTCAGGGACGCGGCATCGGACCCGGCGCCCGGCTCGGTCAGGCAGTAGCTGGCGAAATGCTCCATGGTCACCAGCTGCGGAAGCCAGCGCTGGCGCTGCTCTTCCGCACCGTACTTGTCGATCATCCAGCAGCACATGTTGTGGATGGAGATATAGGCCGCCGTAGAAGGGCAGGCGCGGGCCAGTTCCTCGAAAATCACGGCCGCGTCCAGACGGGTCAGGCCCGATCCGCCCACATCGTCCCGGGTGTAGATGCCGCCGAACCCAAGCGCGGCCGCGTCCCGCAAGGTCGCCTCCGGAAAGATCTTTTCCTCGTCCCAATGGGCCGCGTGGGGCTTCATCTCGGTTTCGGCGAAGCCACGGGCCACGTCCTGGAACTGCACCTGTTCCTCGGCCAGGCGAAAATCCATGGTTGTCCTCCCAGGGTCTTGATCATCATTCTTTGTCGTTGGTCCGGATCATATCGGGTGGAGAACCCGTGTGAAAAGGTCAAATTGACGTTTACGTAAAGGATAACAATCGGTCCACGTCCGACTCCGCCATCTTGCGCTGCAGCATGAATTCGTTGAGGAAAAGGCTTGATTCCGCCGCCAGGACCGGCATGTCTACGGGTTCCGGAGACGACTTGCTCCTCACCTCTCTCCCGCATTTAAGGAATCAGACGGTCATGGCCATCGAGAGCACCCATCCAGAGACCCTAGTCCTGCACGCCGGCTACCGCTCCGACGACGCGACCGGTGCGGTGGCCGTGCCGATCTATCAGACCACCAGCTACCAGTTCCGCGACACCGAACATGCGTCGAACCTGTTTGCCCTGAAAGAGCTGGGCAACATCTACAGCCGCATCATGAACCCCACCTGTGATGCGCTGGAACAGCGGATCGCGGCCCTGGAAGGGGGCGTGGCGGGTCTGGCGGTGGCCTCGGGTCAGGCGGCGAGCACCTTCTGCATCCTCAACCTCTGCCAGGCGGGGGACAACTTCGTCACCTCCACCGATCTGTATGGCGGGACCTGGAACCTGTTTGCCAACACCATGAAGCAGATGGGGATCGAGGCGCGCTTCGTCGATCCGGCCGATCCGGAAGCCTTCCGTCGCGCCAGCGATGACAAGACCCGCTGCTGGTATGCCGAAACCCTGCCGAATCCGAAGCTGCAGGTATTCCCCATTGCCGAGGTGGCCGCCATCGGCCGCGAGATGGGCATTCCGCTGATCGTCGACAACACCGCCGCCCCCACCCTCTGCCGCCCGCTTCAGCTGGGGGCCGCGGTGGTGATGTATTCGACCACCAAATACATCGGCGGCCATGGCACCAGCATCGGCGGCATGGTGATCGACGGCGGCAACTTCGACTGGGAAGCCCACAAGGACCGCTTCCCCCTGCTGAACGAACCCGACCCCAGCTATCACGGCGCGGTCTGGACGGAAGCGGTGAAGCCGCTGGGTCCCATCGCCTATATCATCCGCATGCGGGTGATTCTGCTGCGGGATGTCGGCGCGGCCATGTCGCCCTTCAACGCCTTTCAGCTGATCCAGGGCCTGGAGACCATGCCGCTGCGCATGCGTGCCCACTGCGAGAATGCCGACAAGGTGGCGGCCTTCCTGAAGGATCACCCGAAGGTGTCCAAGGTGATCCACCCCAGCCTTCAGACCGGCGAGGCAGCCCGGCGCCGCGACGCCACCCTGCAGGGCGGGAACGGCGCCCTGCTGGGCTTCGAACTGACCGGCGGGCTGGAAGCCGGCCGCCGCTTCATCGAAGCGCTGAAGATGTTCTATCACGTGGCCAATATCGGCGACGCCCGCAGCCTCGCCATCCACCCGGCCACCACCACCCACAGCCAGCTGTCCGTGGAGGATCAGATCACGTCCGGCGTGACCGAAGGCTACGTCCGTCTGGCCATCGGTATCGAGCATATCGACGATATCCTGGCCGACCTCAAGCAAGCCCTGGAGGCCGCGTGAGCACCCTGTTCCCCACGACGGTCGGGACCTATCCCCGCACCCGCCTGCGCCGCCCGCGCCGGGACGACTGGTCCCGGCGCCTGGTCGCCGAAAACCGCCTGAGTGCCGACGACTTCATCTGGCCGTGCTTCGTCATCGACGGCGAAAACACCCGCACGCCGGTGGAAAGCCTGCCCGGGGTGGACCGTCTGACCATCGACCTGCTGGTCGAGGCGGTGGCCGAGGCCCGCGACCTGGGGATTCCGGCGATCGCCATCTTCCCCTGTATTGATCCGGCCCTGAAGACCACCGACGCCCGCGAGGCGGCCAATCCGGACAACCTGGTCTGCCGGGCGGTGCGCGCGGTGAAGGAACAGGTGAAGGACATCGGCATCCTGTGCGACGTCGCCCTGGATCCGTTCAATTCGGACGGCCACGACGGCCTGGTCCGCAACGGCGAGATCCTGAACGACGAAACGGTGGAAGCGCTCTGCCGTCAGGCTCTGGTGCAAGCGCAGGCAGGCTGCGACATCATCGGCCCCTCGGACATGATGGACGGCCGCGTGGCCGCCATCCGCGATACCCTGGACGGCGCGGGCTACGCCCACGTGCAGATCTGCTCCTATGCCGCCAAGTATGCCAGCGCCTATTACGGGCCGTTCAGGGACGCGCTGGGCAGCAGCGGGGCACTGAAGGGCGACAAGAAGACCTATCAGATGAACTGCGCCAATACCGACGAGGCCCTGCGCGAAGTGGCGATGGACCTTCAGGAAGGCGCGGATATGGTGATGGTCAAGCCCGGCCTGCCTTATCTGGACATCATCCGCCGTGTCAAGGACACCTTCGCCGTTCCCACCCTCGCCTATCAGGTCAGCGGCGAATACGCGATGTTGAAGGCCGCCAGCCTGCGCGGCTGGCTGAACAACGACGCCGTGGTGATGGAAACCCTGATGGCCTTCAAGCGCGGCGGGGCGGATGCGGTGCTGACCTATGCCGCCAAGGAAGCCGCGACGATTCTTAAAGAGGGCTGATCACGGACACCGCATCCGTACCGTTTTCCCGAGGAGACCACCGTCGATGCGAAGACCGGATGATCCATATCACCCGGTCTTCGCGGAGACGTCCGCTCAAAGCCGGCTCATTGCCCCGCGCCCTCTCCGGCGGAAGCACCCCAGCCCAAGTCCAGGTCCCGGGCACGCTCCAGCGCGCCTTCCGGAAGCTCGTGGGCGATTCCCTTGTGGCAGTCGATACACGTCCCGCCCTCGGTCTCGGCCCGCTGGTGGGCGTCGCGCGCCCGCTTTGGCTGCAGAGAGATATCCATGGACAGGAAGTTGTGGCAGTTGCGGCATTCGCGGCTGTCGGACTCTTTCATCGAGACCCAGACGTTCGTTGCGAGCTGCAGGCGCTTGGCCTCGAATTTCTCCCGGGTGTCGATACTGCCCAGGACTTTGTGCAGGACTTCGTTGGAGGCCTGGATCTTGCGTTTGATCTTGTAGAACCATGGCCGGGGAACATGGCAGTCCGGGCAGGTCGCCCGCACGCCGGATGCATTGGTGTCGTGCACGCTTCCGACGTATTCGGCATACACGTTTTCACGCATCTCGTGGCAGCTGATGCAGAAGGTCTCGGTATTGGTTACCTCCAGGGCGGTATGGAAGCCGCCCCAGAACAGGATTCCCCCCACGAAGCCGATGATCAGCAGAAACCCCAGGCTGATCATGCCCGCCGGTCGCCAGAACCAGCGCCACAGCCGTTTGATGATGTTCGCTTTGTCTTGGCTGGACATGGCTGTCTCCCTGCCGGCGCGGCTATTCGCCCACTGCGTTCAAAAAGGTGTTGTCGACAAGGGCCGGCGCATCGACCTGGGGCACATGGCACTGCGTGCAGAACCAGCGGCGCTTGGCAACGTCATCCGTGGGATGGCCGTCGCGGTCGGTAAAATGCGTCTCGCTGAGCTTCGGCGCTCCGGAATCCTGGGTATAGGGCCAGGCATGGCAACCCAGGCACTGATTGACCTTCAGGTCGATCTCGTACTTGTCGATCCGGTGAGGAATCAGGGGCGGTTGCTGGCGGTAGGCCCGCCCGAAATCCCGATCCTCGATCACACCGTGGATTTCCGGCGCCGGATCGGCTTCATCGACCCCCACCGTCCCGCGCAGGGACTGAAGCTCCTGGGCCGAAACATCCTGGGCGGGAACGGTGACGGCGCCGAGCAGAAGGGCGGCCGTCGCAACCGCCAGTCTGAAGGTCTTCATGGTGAACCGTGTCACGGTGGTTACTCCCCTTGAGCGTCGCGCGTGGCGGCCGGTTCTTCGCGACCGTCGAAGCGGTGGGTAAAAACGAAAACCCGTTCCGGGCAGACATCGGCGCAACGGCCGCACATCGTACAGGCGGAATCGGCGATCACCGGTCCCAGCCCCTTGTCCGCCCCTTTCAGCGCCGGTGCGATGACCTGGGGCTCCGGGCACACCAGATAGCAGGCCCGGCAGTCGTCGCAGGCGCTGCGGCGGCGCGCGGAAACCCGCAGGATCGCCCCTTTGCCGACCAGCGCCTGCATGGCGCCGACAGGGCAGAGCGTCCCGCACCAGCCCCGTGGCGAGATCACCAGATCGAACAGAAAAACGCCGGCGATCAGCAGCCAAGCGGCCCCCGCCCCGGCGGCGGACCCGAAGACAAGCACGCGATGCAGGGCGGTCACCGGGTTCAGCAGCTCCCAGGCGATGGAGCCGGAGACCATGGAGGCCACCAGCACTCCCCCCAGAATCCAGCGCCGCGTATTCCGGCCGATGCGTGTCCCCTCGCCGGACAGCGGCAGGCGGTCCCGCAGCCAATGGGCGACGTCGGTGACCGGATTGACCGGGCAGATCCACGAACAGAACAGCCGCCCGTTCACCGCGCCATACAGCACCAGCAGCAGCCCGGCCCCAAGCAGGCCGGTCGCCCCCAATGCCTGCCCCGCCACCAGGGCCTGGACGGCGACGGTCACGTCGGTGAAGGGCACCGTGTCCAGAAAGGTGGAGGCCCCCAGAGTTCCGCGCATGACCCAGAAGCCGAACAGAGGGCCACTGGCGAACAGGCCAACGGCAAGCGCCTGGACACAGCGGCGGGCAACCAACCAGCCGTTGGCGGCCCACCAGCCCTTGACCGCGACGGCCCGGGCGGACGGATGGCGGCGATCCGCAAGCGATTGGGTGGACGGTGGCGCGTTCATGGCTTGAATCCCTTCAGCCCGCCGTCAGGGGCGATATCCGCCGAGGGCATGGGAGGAACCGCCGATCCGTCATAGCCCCGGTCCGGCAGATCGATGATATCGCGGATCAGGGACTCGCCATGGGCGCGCTTCTCTTCCCAGCCGAGACGGTAGTGGTCGCCGATGCGGCCCAGCGCGTTCTCCCGCGGCAGGACCCGGATGGCAGCCGCTTCCAGGACGCATGACTTCTCGCACTTGCCGCAGCCGGTGCAGAATTCGGCATGCACGGTGGGGGTGAAGACGGCGTGTCGGTCGGTCCGGGCGTTGTGGGAACGCTCCAGGGTGATCGCCTCGTCGATCAGCGGGCAGACCCGGTAGCAGACGTCACACCGCAAGCCGAGCAGATTCAGGCAGCTTTCGGTCCCGGTCAGCACCGCCACCCCCATGCGGGCGTCATCGATGCTCGTCAGATCGGGGGCCAGCGCGCCGGTGGGACAGGCCGCGACGCAGGGAATGTCCTCGCACATCTCGCACGGGACATCGCGCGCGATGAAATAGGGGGTGCCCATGGCCGCCACGTCCGCCAGGTCGGCCAGCACCAGGGTGTCATAGGGACAGGCCCGGACACACAGGCCACAGCGGGCGCAGGCCCCGAGGAAATCCTCTTCGGCCAGGGCACCGGGCGGCCGCAGGGCGGTGGCCGCCCGGGACCGCGCCGCGCCGCCGGCCATGGCCGAAAGCCCCATGGCCGTAAGGGTCGCCGCGCAGGCGCCCTTTGCCACGCCCGCCAGGAAACGGCGGCGGTCCAGCGGCTTGCGGACATTGGTCTGGGACGGGTCTGTCGCGATGTGATCCATCATCGCCTCCGAGGTCCAGCGGTCCGGGTCAGGCCGGAATCACCTTGACCGCGCACTTCTTGTAGTCCGTCTCCTTGGAGATCGGGCAGGTCGCGTCCAGGGTGAGCTTGTTGACCAGCTGGCTTTCGTCGAACCAGGGAACAAAGACCAGCCCCTGGGGGGGCTTGTTCCGTCCCCGGGTTTCCACCGTCGTCGTGATCTCGCCGCGCCGGCTGACCACCTTCACGGTCTGCCCCCGGCGCAATCCGCGTGCGCGGGCATCCAGCGGGTGCATGAACACCACGGCGCTGGGGAAGGCACGGTGGAGTTCGGGCACCCGGCGGGTCATGGAGCCGGAATGCCAATGCTCCAGCACCCGTCCCGTCGAGAGCCACAGGTCATAGTCGGCATCGGGCACTTCGGCCGGTGGCTCGTACGGCAGGGCGAAAATCACCGCCCGGCCGTCGGGCTTGCCATAGAACCGCACATCCGCGCCGGCTTCCACATAGGGGTCATAGCCCGCCCGGAACCGCCAGAGGGTTTCCTTGCCGTCCACCACCGGCCAGCGCAGGCCGCGCGCCTGATGGTACTGGTCGAACGCCGCCAGATCGTGACCATGCCCCCGGCCAAAGGAGGCGTATTCCTCGAACAGGCCTTTCTGGATGTAGAAGCCGAAGTCCCCGGCTTCCTGGTTCCCATAGCCTTCCTGGATGTCCGACAGCGGGAAGGCATCCACCTGGCCGTTGGCATAGAGCACATCATACAGGGTCTTGCCCCGGTATTCCGGCATCTGCGCGATCAGCTCTTCCGGCCAGACCTCTTCGACGGTGAAACGTTTGGAAAACTCGACCAGCTGCCACAGGTCGGAACGGGCTCCGCCCGGGGGAGCCACCTGCTGCCGCCAGAACTGGGTCCGCCGCTCGGCGTTGCCATAGGCGCCTTCCTTCTCGGCCCACATGGCGGTCGGAAGGATCAGATCCGCGGACAGCGCGGTGACCGTGGGATAGGGGTCGGAGACGACGATGAAGTTCTCCGGGTTCCGATACCCCGGAAAGCCTTCCTCGTTCATGTTCGCCGCGGCTTGCATGTTGTTGTTGCACTGGACCCAATAGCAATTGAGCTTGCCGTCTTTCAGCATGCGGTTCTGCAAGACCGCGTGATAGCCGGGCTTGGCGGGGATGGTGCCGTCGGGCAGTTTCCAGATCCGTTCGGCCGTCGCCCGGTGCTCGGGGTTGGCCACCACCAGGTCGGCGGGCAGCCGGTGGGCGAAGGTCCCCACTTCCCGGGCCGTTCCGCAGGCGCTGGGCTGGCCGGTCAGCGAGAAGGGGCCACACCCGGGCTTGGAGATCTTCCCCGTCAGCAGGTGGATGTTGTAGACAAGGTTGTTCGCCCAGGTCCCCCGGGTATGCTGGTTGAAGCCCATCGTCCAGTAGCTGACGACCTTGATGGCCGGATCAGCATACAGCTCGGCCAGGTCCAGCAGCTTGTCGATGGGCACGCCCGAGATTTCGGCGGCGCGCTCGACCGTGTATTCGGCGACGAAGACCTTGTAGGCCTCGAAATCGATGGGGTCCGACGCCCCCACCTTGTCGGCGTTGGCGGCGGCTTTTTCCAACGGGTTGTCGGGCCGCAGGCCATACCCGATGTCCGCCGCTCCCTTGGCGAAATTGATGTGGTCGGCCACGAAGGCCTCGTCCACCCGACCGGTCTGGATGATGTGATTGGCGATGAAGTTGAGGATGGCGAGATCGGACTGAGGCGTGAAGATGATGGGAAGGTCGGCCAGTTCGAAGCTTCGATGCTCGAATGTCGACAGAACCGCCACCTTGCAGCCTTCATGAGTCAGGCGGCGGTCGGTCAGGCGCGACCACAGAATGGGGTGCATCTCCGCCATGTTGGAGCCCCAAAGCACGAAGGCGTCGGCATGCTCCAGGTCATCGTAGCACCCCATGGGCTCGTCGATGCCGAAGGTGCGGATGAACCCCGCGACGGCCGAGGCCATGCAGTGACGCGCGTTGGGATCGATGTTGTTGGAGCGGAAACCGGCCTTCATCAGCTTGGAGGCCGCATAGCCTTCCCACACGGTCCATTGGCCGGATCCGAACATGCCCACGGCCGTCGGCCCCTTTTCCTTCAGGGTGGCTTTCCACTTCTCGGCCATGATGTCGAAGGCCTGATCCCAGGATATCGGGTGGAAGTCGCCCTCCTTGTCGAAAACGCCGTCGGTCATCCGCAGCATCGGCTGGGTCAGACGATCGGCGCCATACATGATCTTCGACAGGAAATAGCCCTTGATGCAGTTCAGGCCCCGGTTGACCGGTGCGTCCGGGTCTCCCTGGGTCGCCACGATCCGCCCTTCCTTGGTGCCGATCAGGACGCCGCAGCCGGTGCCGCAGAACCGGCAGACCCCCTTGTCCCAGGATATGTCCCCGGAAACGGCCGCCTCGGCCGGGCGGGAGGCGGAAACCGGAAGTGTGATGCCCACGGCCGCCGCTGTCGCCGCGACCGCATTGGCCTTGATGAAATCTCGACGGGTGAATGTCATCGGGTGATCCCCCCTTCGACCGGCCGGTTCAGGGCCTCGGGTTGTTCAAAGTGGTGATAGACAAGGGAAACATTCGCCACGCCGGGCATCAGGCCCATGTCGTTGATGATGGCACTGGCCAGCATGGTGGGCGTGTCCTCCACCGTCAGGATGAAACGGCCATCGTCCGCCGCCGCGTGGACCTCGACCCCCGGCAGGCGGCGCAGAGCGGCCTCCACGCCCCGGGCCTTTTCGGGCAAGGCATGCACAGCCACACCACAGATGTTGACGAGGCCTCCGTACACCGGTCCCTGCCGGTCTTGTTTCTCGAAACGGGCGGTGCGCATGGCGCGATCTCCCTCAGGACGGCCGCGAGGGCGCCCGGCCCTCCACGGAAATGGCGCTGGTCGGACAGGGGGCGACGCACTGGCCGCAACCGGAACAGGCTTCCGCATTGATTTCGGGGGCGGACGGGGACCCGACTTTCAGTGGGAAATGAATGGCAAGCGACGGACAGGCCTCGCCGCAGGTCCGGCAGATGACGCCGGAAGACACCAGGCAGCCCGGCCCCATCCTGGTCCTCACCTGCCAGGGAGCGGCGCCCGACCGGTGTGCGGCGCGATCCAGGGCGCCGGTGGGACAGGCCCCCACGCACGCCCCGCAGAAATCACAGCCCTCCCGAGCGAACGAGACCCGGGGTCCACCGGCCAGATCCCCCTCAAGGATCCCCGCCGGACAAGCCTCGACACATCGTCCGCATCCGTCGCAAAGCGCTGAAAAGTCCGCTTCCGCTGCGGCCCAAGGCGGGCGCAGGACGACGGCGGCTTCGGCTTCGGCATCTGGTTGAAAGGCAGCTCTGATGCGCGATGCCAGACCGAACAGATCGCGTCTTCCAAGGTTGCATTCGGACATGGAGTCCCCCGCGTGCGCCCATTGAATAGGTCTTTAGTACCGGAACTATGGTACCATTCCCACACACGGTCAACGTCTAAAGTGCCATTTTTTTTGGGAAGATATCTCACCACTCGCCCACCGCCTGACGCACCACCCTCGGGAATCGCCGGGCTGTTTGTGACGGATTTACTTTCGATTTCTTCTTATTTCGAATTCAGAATTCATAAATACTTTTGCGAGCCAGAGCCGTGATGAAGTCCGTCCGCGTAACGATGCCGACGATCTTGCCCTTGTCCAGCACCGGGACGGCATCAACGTCGCCGTCGGCCATCATCGGAAGAAGGGCACTGATGGGGGTTGTGGGCATCACCGGGGGAACGTGCTCGGTCATGATATCGCCAGCGCGCAGGGATCGGCTTGCGTTCCGGAACACCCCCCGCCGCACTTCGCCCGTCCATGTTCCGGCAATAAGGTGGATCTGAAAGATGACGCCGAGGAAACGTCCATCCGGCTCGACAACAGGCAACGATGTAAATCTGTGAGTCTTGAACAGCTTCGCGACCTTCTCCAAAGACGTGGCAGGGTCAACGGTGACGAGATTCCGCGACATGATATCCGATGCCCTTGCGGGTTCTGTTCGATGGCTCGCCGCCTGAAGCTCGGCAGCACCGATCAATCGGGCGAGGTCTTCGACCCCCAAATTGAAAGACTGGCGATAGCGTTCCAGGATACCGGACAGCTCACGCTCCGTGAGCCCGAGTCGAACCATCGGATCAGGATCGTGTGTCCCATGCCGGTTCACCTCCTCGAACTGGCGGAACGGGTAGTGGCGGCCAGTAAGGCGGGCATAGAGAGCGGCGAACACCACCAGGACAGAGGTCCCGACGGCTATCGGCATCAACGCGAACCAGAAGCCGAGATGAGCCACGGCTTCCGGATTCATGGCGGCCGTCATCGCGACGGCGCCTGCCGGGGGATGGACCGCGCGGCACAGAATGATCGCACACGTCGCCAGCCCGACGGCCAAGGCAATCCGAAGCGTCGGATCGCCAACAAAAAGACAGACCGCAACACCAACGATTGCCGCGACCGTATTTCCGACGATTGCCGACCAAGGCTGAGCAAGCGGACTATTCGGCACGGCGAACAGAAGAACGGAGCTCGCACCGAATGGCGCAACCAAATAAAGCCCGAGCGTAAAATCCACGGCCGGGGACAGAAGAAGCAATCCGCTCAGGCCCAGCCCCGCACAGACGCCGATACCGGCGCGGACGGCTTCCAACGGCGGGGTGCGGGCAACAGCGGGGCCGAGTGAACGAAAAAACAGCACAGCAATGCCCCTTACAAACAATCCGCCCAAAAAACCAGCAGAAAATGAACAATATCCGCCGGCTGCCAGCCCATCATGAGCCCGCTGCAGACAGTATAAGGTTGAACATAATGGCGCGCGTCTTGGAAGTACCGATATGGCTCTATAGGACTAGCACTTAAGTGCCAATTTCATCGCCTGAAAAAATTGAGCCGTCTGACCGGACCGGTCAAGGAGGTGTCTGACCGGACCGGTCAAGGAGGTGTCTGACCGGACCGGTCATTGAGGTGCCCGACCGGACCGGTCAAGGAGGTGCCCGACCGGACCGGTCAAGGCCTCCACGCATGCCGCAAGGCCCGGGGCAGCCTCGCAGCCCGGTTGGTCTGGACGGGACAGTGTCTCGCCCCACCTCGGGGGATCGACCGCCTATTCCGTCAAAAACTCCACCACCGCGTCGATCTGATCTGCGGCATTGAGCGCCGGGGCATGGCCCACGCCGGCGAATTCGACCACCTCGCAGCGCGGCCCCCGGTGCTTCATCCGCTCCGCCGTGTCGGGCCGCAGCAGGTCTGACTCCGCACCGCGCAGCAGCAGCACCGGGCAGCGGATGGCATCCCACAGCGGCCACAGGTCCACCGCCTCCAGCGGCGCGGACTTCAGCGGCACCGAAATCGCCGGGTCACAGGCCAGGTGGTACTTGCCCTCCCCGTCCCGCCAATGGCCGTGCTCGGCCATCGCCCGCCATTCGGCATCGGTCAGGGGGCCGAAGGGCGCATGGACCTTGCGCAGATGCGCTTCCAGCTCCTCCAGCGTCCCGTAGGCAGGGTCGTAGCCCACGTAGTCGCGGATGCGGGCCATCGCTGCCTTGGGGATCTCCGGCCCCACGTCGTTGATCACCAGCCGGCGGATCGGCGAATTCGGCAAGGCTGCCAGGATCATGCCGATCAGCCCGCCCATGGACGTGCCGACCCAATCCACCTCTGCCGCACCGGTACGGGCGATCAACGGCACCATATCCCCGGCATAGTCCGGGTTGGTATAGCCTTCGGGGTTGGTCAGGCGGTCGCTTCGACCGCGCCCCAGGACATCGGGGCAGAACACCCGGTGATGCGCAGCCAGCCGCGCCGCCAGGGCGTCGAAATCCCGGCCATTACGCGTCAGGCCATGGACACACACCGCTGCTGGCGCCGCAGGATCCTGCTGCCACAGCTGATAGGTCATGCGGCGGAAGCCCTCCATCCGCAAGCATGCGACGGCATCGGCGACTGGTGTCATCAACGGACCCCTCCTGGCGTGTAGGGAAACGGTGTGGACGGCGGTTCGGGAATCACCACCGGGTAGGTTTTGGCCGGAACCGGCTCCGGCGCAGGCGGCGCGGACGGCTCTTCGACGGCCGGAGCCGCCGCTTCAGGAACTGTTTCGGCGGCCGGAGCCGCCTCCCCTTCCGCCTGCCCGGGCGGCAGGGCGACGCTGAGGGGCTTATCCCCGCCGGTCCCGGCTTCTGCGGTGCCTTCCAGCGGCACGATCGGCGCGGCGGCCGGCGTTTTCTGCGGGGCCGCGTCGGGCTTCGCTTGCCCCTCCGCCTGCAGCGGCGGGGGGGCCTCGACGATGACCGGGCGGTCCACCACCCCGTCCAGGCGGGCGCTGGTCCGCAGGCTCCAGGCCTCCCAGGCCGTCCGATCCACCGGTTCGGAGTCCATCTCCCAGCCGGCCAGCCGCCCGGCCAGCCCCTCCACCCGGCGGCGCAGGGCCTCCCGGGCATAGGCCACCGCTTCATCGGCGGAGATCCGCAAGGCATCCTGCTGGGCGGCACTCAATCCCATCCAGGCCCGGTCCGCCATCAGCACCGGCTGGTAGTCGTACCAGATCGCCAGGTCCCCCGGGCGGGTGACGCAGACCGATGTCAGGTCCCGGAACTGCGGATTGTCACTCGACAGGGCGATCACCGTCACCGCTGCCACATCGGCCCGGCCGTCGGCCAGCTGCGCCAGCGCGCTGTCCGGTCCGGCGGCCCGCGCCTCCACGGGACGGGCCGAGGCCGCGACCGCCAGCCCCTGCCCGTTCTGCGCCAGATCCCGCCCTTCCAGATCCCGGGGCAGGCGGCGGCAATCCCCGTCGCTGACCAGCACGCCGGGAACCCACAGATCGGCCAGCACCCGGACCCCGAAGTCGGCCAGCCGCGTCTTCACCCGGGTCATCAGCGGGCTGTTCGCCATGCCGTAATAGCTCGCCTCGCCCGGTTCCAGCCCGGGCAGGGACGGCAGGGCGAACACAGGATCGATGCCGGCCAGACGGCTCAGCGGCATCAGGGCCAGTTCCAGGGTTCCGTCGGTCAGGCCCGGCCACAGCTGGTCTTCGGAAAACAAGCGGCCCTGCGGATAGATCTTCAGGCGCAACGACCCGCTTTGCCGCTCCAGGCTGCGGGCCAGCACGTCCATCATGCGGTTGCGCACCTCCTCCAGCCCCGTGGAATAGGCATGCGCTGCCTTCAGAGTCGCCGCCCGTACGGGTGCCGCATGGCCGGACAGACCGGCCAGGGCCGTTCCGCACAGCAGGGCGGACACCAGAAGAAAGCGTGACAGGCGGCGGGGATAGGGGCGCAAGGGGGATCCTCGTGGACACGGCGGGGCGCCAACAGTTGCCGGAAGCGGCCGGTCCGTCAACCGCCTGCGCATGTCATCGGGACAGCCGCCGTTGTTTCCCCGCCGGACGACCGGTAGAGTGGTCCGCCCAGAGTGCTCCGGGTCAGGGGCTGTCAGCCTCCAGGCCCGGCGATCCGATTTGCCCTTTGCCCCACAGGAGCCTCCGATCATCCGCGCCGGCAAAACTCTCCTCCTCTGGCTGGGGCGCGGAATCGTGATCCTGCTGCTCCTGATCGTTTTCCTGGGCGCCGGGCTGGTGATCACCAGCTGGCGGGCGCTTCCCACGATCGATGGCACCATCGCCCTGCCCGTTGCCGGCCAGTTGCCCCAGGGGCCGGACAGCCGGGTTCGGCCACAAACGGTGATCGCCTCGGTCACCATCGACCGGGACCGTTACGGCATCCCCACGATCCGCGCGACCAGCGAACATGACGGCTATTTCGCCCTCGGCTGGGTCCACGCGCAGGACCGGCTTTGGCAGATGGAAAGCATGCGCCGCCTGGGTGCGGGGCGCATGGCCGAGCTGATCGGCGCCCCCGGCGTGGCCATCGACCGCTTTGTCCGCACGCTCGGCCTCTATCACCTGGCCACGGAAACCTGGCGGGAAATGCCGGCGGACTCCCGGGCCGTGCTGGAGGCCTACAGCGCGGGCGTCAATGCCTGGATCCGGGAACGCCCCGATCCCCTGCCCCTCGAATTCCAGCTGCTGGTGCACGAACCCGAACCCTGGACGCCGGTGGACAGCCTGGTCTGGGGGCGGCTGATGGCCCTGTGGCTGTCGGGCGACTGGACCGAGGAGCTGCTGCGGGCCGCCCTGTTCAAGCGGCTGACGGCGGACCAGATGCGCCAGTTGTGGCCGGCCCTGGCCGGGGTCCCGTCGGGAGAGACGGCGGATCTCTCCCAAGCCGTGCTGGACAGCATGCCCGCAGAGCTTATGCCGCGCCTGGCCTCCAACGCCTGGGCGGTCTCCGGGGACCGCACCGCCTCCGGCAAGCCGCTGCTGGCCAACGATCCCCATCTCGGCTTCCAGGTGCCGATCCAGTGGTATCTGGTGCGTCTGGAACTGCCGACCCGCATCCTGGCCGGCGCCACCGCGCCCGGCGTCCCCTTCCTGTCCATCGGCCGCAACAACGCGCTGGCCTGGGGCTTCACCACCACCCACTCCGACACCATGGATCTGTATCTGGAACGGCTGGAAGGTCCGGGGGAGGTGGCGACCGAGGCCGGTCCGGTGCCGATCGCCCAGCGGCAGGAGATCATCAAGGTCCGTTTCGGGGATGATGTGCCCCTGACGGTCCGCAGCACCCGCCACGGCCCGATCATTTCGGATGCGGCGCTGGGCGGCAGTGCCCGGTTGATCCCGCGCCTGGTGGGGGATCACCAGATGCTGGCCTTGCAGGCCACCGCCCTGCGGCCCGAGGACAGCACCGCCGATGCCCTGTTCCACATCAACCGCGCCCGCTCCCTGGAGCAGCTGGAACGCGCTCTGGCCCGCTTCCAGGCGCCGCAGCAGAACATCACCGTGGGCACCATCTATGGCGATATCGCCCGCTATTCCCCGGGATTGGTGCCCATCCGGCCCAAGCCGACGGGTCTGACCCCGACGCCCGGGTGGGCGGCGGACTGGCGGTGGGACCGCTTCATCCCCTTCCAGACCCTGCCCAGCGAGATCAATCCGAAGCGGGGCTATGTCTTCAACACCAACAGCCGCATTGCCCCGGACGATTATCCCTACTACCTGACCGATGCCTGGCCGGGAGAGGACCGCGCCACCCGCATCGACCGTATCCTGGCCCGTGCCTCCGATCTGACGGTGGCGGATATGCAGCTGTATCAGATGGATACGGTCTCCGTTGCTGTGGAACGCCTGCTGCCGCGGCTGATCGCCCTGGCTGATGCCGCGCATCTGCCGCCGGAAAGCGATGCCGGCCGTGCCCTGGTCCGGCTGCGCAATCCGTCGTGGAAGGCCGACATGGCCGCCCCGCGCACCGAACCCCTGCTGATGGCCGCCTGGCTGAGCACCCTGCCCCGGGGTCTGTTCGCCGACGAAATGGGTCCCCTGTTCGCCCATTGGAACCGGCTTGATGTGGACCTGCTGTTGCGGGTGTTCGACGAGGATCCGTCCTGGTGCGACGACGTCACCACTCCGGACGACAAGGAGCCGTGCAGCCGTGTGGCGGGACAGGCCCTGGAAACCGCCATGGCGGATTTGCGGACCCGTCTGGACGGGGACGATCCCCTGAATCACGCATGGGGAGAGATGCACCGGGCCCGTTTCGGGCATCTGCTGTTTTCCTGGATACCCGGCCTCGGATCCGTCAGCGGGTTCAGGGTTCCCACGGGCGGGGATAACTTCACCCTGTCCCGGGGCACCTTCTCCATGACCGGTGACGACCGCTTCGAACACGTCCACGGTGCGGGCCTGCGGACGGTGATGGATCTGGAGAACCTGGACCGCTCCGGCTTCGTCCTCGCCACCGGGCAGTCTGGCCAGGTCTTTTCGCCACACTATGCCGATCAGCTGGCGCTGTGGCAGGACGGAATGCTGCTGACCCTGGACGGCACCGTCGATCCCCAAGGCCACCGGCTGATCCTGGAACCGTCCATGCGCTGAGCCGGTGACTGCAGCATCGAGCGGAAAAGTGGGCACCGGTTTTCCGGTTTGGCGGAACGCACGCCTTCGGCGTGACTCGATGCCGTAACTATATGATTCTCGATCAAAGTGCCTGCCGTCAATCGATGCAGATTTAAGGCAGTTTGATCTAAGGGGTCAGGGCGGCCGCCTCGGGCCGCTCATTGCGAATCGAAAACGGACGCCTGGCTTGCAAGGGTGCTATGCGGCATCAGACCGCGGTGTTGCCGATGGCACTGTACTGGCCACGGAAATAAATCAACGGCTGGCCGCCGGTCTGAGCATGCAGGTCCACCACCTCGCAGATCACGATCAGGTGGTCCCCCCCTTCGACAACCTCATGGACAGTGCAATCCAGACGGGCCAGAACATCCTTGGGGGCGGGCACGCCGCCCGGGGCTGTATCCGTTTCGAGGTCCGCGAACTTGTCCGTCCCCCTGGCGGCAAAACGAATCGACAGATCCTGCTGACCTTCGGCAAGCACGGAAATGCTGACCTGCCCGCTGGCGAAAGCATCCGCTCGCGCCATCGATTTACCCAGGCAAAACAGCACCATCGGCGGCGTCAGCGACAGCGAGGTGAACGCACTGACCGTCACGCCGACCGGCTTGCTCTCGGCATCAAGGGTGGTCACCACCGTGACGCCAGACGCGAAACAACTCAACGCCTTGCGGAAGGAACGATCATCAACGGCCATGCGGCTTGCCTCCTGAAGCTTGGAAGACGGGTATACCCGTTCGGATGACCCGCGCCAATCCAAAGCGCAGGGGGAACCGTATGAGTCGTGCACCGGAAAGCGAACGTCAACCCTCTGACAATACGTTTTTTATACTGGTGAAACGGCGCGCCCCACGGTACCAAGGGGGCGGTCAGTGGCTTGGTGGCTCCGGTGGGGCCGAATGCGCATTCGGGCCAGCTGGTCGGGTAGGGAGAAGCCATGCTCATTATCGTTGGCACGATCGTCGTGATCGCGAGCGTCTTCGCGGGCTATATGGGTGGCGGCGGTCACCTGGGCGTGCTGTGGCAGCCGTTCGAGTTCCTGATCATTTTCGGTGCCGCATTCGGCGCCTATATTATCGGCAGTTCCAGAAGCCAGCTTTCCCAGACGATCAAGGCCCTCGGTCCCATGCTGCGTGGACCGAAGCATAATCGTGGGAGCTATCTGGAACTGCTGTCGCTGCTCTACTCCCTGTTCCGGCTGGCTAAGACCAAAGGTGATCTGGCCCTTGAAAGCCATATCGAGAAGCCGGAGGAAAGCCCTATTTTCCAAAAGTTTCCCGCCTTTTCCAATGATCATCATTCCGTCGAATTTCTTTGCGATTATCTGCGCCTGTTGACGTTGGGCACGAACAACGCGCACGAGGTGGAGACCATCATCGACGCCGAGATCGAAGCCCACCACAACGAAAACCACGCCATCGCGGCGGCGGTGGTCAACATGGCCGACGGCATGCCCGCCCTGGGGATCGTGGCCGCCGTGCTGGGCGTGATCCACACCATGGGCTCGATCACCGAGCCGCCGGAAGTTCTGGGTCACCTGATCGGCGCGGCCCTGGTGGGGACTTTCTCCGGGGTGCTGTTCTCCTACGGTTTCTTCGCCCCCTACGGCCGGGCCATCGCCAACGCCTACGACTCCGATACGCAGTACCTGAATTGCATGAAGGCGGGACTCCTCGCCCATATGCAGGGGTACGCACCGCAGGTTTCCATCGAATTCGCGCGCAAGACGCTGCCGCCGAGCGTGCGGCCGTCCTTCGCCGAGGTGGAAGAGACGATCACCAACCTTTCCGACTAATCGGGGGGCGAGCGCTTCGCAGATCAGGG
Organism: Rhodospirillaceae bacterium Z3-40; assembly: GCA_046233135.1. Lineage (GTDB taxonomy): Bacteria > Pseudomonadota > Alphaproteobacteria > Rhodospirillales > Rhodospirillaceae > JBJXHN01. The sequence goes on from JBJXHN010000001.1 coordinate 732,901, forward strand.
CGCTCCGGGCCTTCTAGACGGCAGGAAGCGGACGGCAGCACGTGGCAGATCAACCGGTCATCATCAAACGGGTCAAGAAAGGCGGCCATGCCCACCATGGTGGTGCCTGGAAGGTGGCCTATGCCGACTTCGTGACGGCGATGATGGCCTTCTTCCTGCTGCTGTGGCTGCTGAACTCGGTGACCGAAGAGCAGCTGGAAGGCATCTCCAACTACTTCGCCCCCACCGCCGTTTCCATGAACCCCAGCGGGGCCGGCGGTATCCTGGGCGGTCAGGTGCTGGGCGAAGGGGCCAGCCAGTCCAATTCGGGCTCTCCGTCCGTGCAATTGACCCTGCCCCCGCCGACCATCGGCGCCGGCGGCAGCGACTATACCGACGCCAACGAAGGAATCGACGAGTCCGAAACCCTGGGCGACATTCCCCTGCGGGGCGATCCGGACGGTGAACCGGGCGAAGGCGACATGGATGCCTTGGGCCGCCTGGGCGTGGAAGCCGGCGGCGAACCCACCGAAGAGGCCCTGGCCGCCGCCCAGGAAAAGGCCCAGCAGGAGGAATTCGAGCGCACGGCCCAGGAACTGCGCCAGGCGATCCAGTCCGTCCCGTCGCTGGAGGCCGTGAAGGACAGCCTGCTGGTGGACAACACCCCGGAAGGCCTGCGCATCCAGCTGATCGATCAGGAAGGGCTACCCATGTTCCCCAGCGGGTCTGCCCGCATGATGGATTACACCCGCAAGATCCTGGGACTGGTGGCCACGGCGGTCAAGGATCTGCCCAACAAGGTTTCGATTGCCGGACACACCGACAACATCCCCTTCCCCGATCCCACGGGCTACGGCAACTGGGAGCTGTCCGCCGACCGGGCCCTGGCCAGCCGACGGGTGCTGATGGACAGCGGTCTCGCGGAATCACGGGTCGACCGGGTGGTGGGCAAGGCCGCCACCGAACCCCTGCTGCCGGAAAATCCGGCGGACCCGACCAACCGCCGCATCACCATCACCCTGCTGCGCGACCGCGAGTTGTTCTCCGGCGGGTCAGCCGCGGACAACGAAGGTCCGGCAGGCGAAACAGATCGCGAGCCGATGCCCAGCATCCTGACCGTGCCCGGCACGGGTCAGCTGTAAGTCCAAGCAATCCATTGCCGCACCCTCTCAAAATCCAAATTCGAGATATTCATATTTTTCAGTTAACAGTACGAAAGTTTTTTATGCTTGGAAAAATTTCCAGCTTTAGTGGTCACTCCACACCATGCGATACCTTGCCCCTCCTATTTACCCTCGATAAGATCGGGCCGATCAGGAAGTAAAGATCGACCGCGCCCGGGTTTGGCCAATCCCGCCGGACGAGGCACGAAAGCGCACATTTAGGGGGCCGCGCCCGGATGTCTGGTTCTCTCATCACCATAGCCAACAGCGGCACGACCGCGACCTACACCCTGTCATCCGGCGACACCGTGACCGGTGGTACGGGCACGGACGTGATTTCCCTGTCCAATTCCGGCACGACGGCTTTCATCGCCCATATCGAGACCCTGACCGGCGGCACCGGCACCGATGTCATCAGCCTGGCGAACGGCGGCAACTCGGTCTTCATCGCCGATATCGAGACCCTGACCGGCGGGACCGGGGCGGACCTCGTGACGCTGACCAACGCCGGCAGCTCCATCGTCCTCAGCGCCATAGAAACCGTCGTGGGCGGCACCGGCACCGACATCGTCACCCTGGCGAACACCGGCAACACGATGCTCTTGTCGGGCATTGACTCCCTGACCGGCGGCCAGGGCAGCGATGTCCTTTTCCTGGCGAATGGTGGCAATACCACCGCCCTCTCCGGCGTGGAGACCCTTGCCGGCGGAACGGGAACGGACGTCATCGCCCTGTCGGACTCCGGCAACACGATCGAGGTCACGGGCCTCGACACCGTGACCGGTGGCGCCGGCGGGGACGCCCTGTCCCTAGGCAATGGCGGCAACACGACGGCCTTCCGTGCGGTCGAAACCCTGATCGGGGGGACCGGGACCGACGTCATAACCTTGCTGAACGGCGGCAATACGGTGTCTGTGGTCGGCCTGGAAACCCTGGTGGGGGGGACGGGCAGCGACTGGGTGACCCTGGGCGACAGGGGCTCCACCATCAGCATCGGTGCGGTCGATACCCTGATCGGCGGTGGCAGCATCGACGCGGTGACTCTGCTGAACGCCGGAAACACCGTGCGCCTGGTGGGCCTGGAAACCCTTGCCGGCGGCACGGGAACGGACGTGATCACCCTGGGTGACCTGGGCAGCACCATGGCTGTTTCCGGCCTCGACGTGCTGACCGGCGGTGGAAGCCACGACGCCATCACCCTGCTGAACGGCGGCAATACCCTCAGCCTGTCGTCGATCGAAACCCTGATCGGCGGCACCGGCACGGATGTGGTGACCCTTCTGAACAGCAGTTCCGGATTGGTCCTCTCCGGTATCGAACAGATTTCCGGCAGCACCGGCAGCGACTGGGTGACACTCGGCAACGGTGGCAACACCACGATCCTGGGGCTCGTCGAAACCCTGGTCGGCGGCAGCGGCAGCGATATCATCGCTTTGCGGAATGGCGGCAACACCCTGATCCTGGCCGCGATCGAAACCCTGACAGGCGGCTCCGGGGCGGATTGGGTCAGGCTGGGGGACCGGGGCGTCTCCATCGCGGTGCATGGGATCGAGACCATTGTCGGCGGCAGCACCGTCGATGCCGTCACACTGCTCCTGGCCGGCGAAACCCTTACGGTCGCCGACGTGGAAACCGTGACCGGCAGCGTGGGAAGCGACGTCATTCAGTTGATGAACGCGGGCGCCACGGTAACCCTCCGGGGCATCGAAACCGTGGTCGGCGGCACCGCGACCGACTGGGTCACCCTGGGAAACGAGGGGGCAACCACCACCATCCGCAATGTCGACATCCTGGTCGGCGGCACCGGCACCGACCACGTGACCTTGCTGAACGGCGGCAACAGCATAACCATGGCAGCCGTCGAAACCCTGATCGGCGGAACCGGCGGAGAGTGGATCTATCTGGGGGACCGGGGCAACACGACAACGATCGCCGGCATCGAAACGCTGATCGGCGGGACCTTCGGGCTCGATAGCATCCACCTGGACAATGGCGGGACCACCATCATCCTGACCGCCCTGGAAACCCTGACCGGCGGCACCGGCACCGACTATGTCCGCCTGGGCGCGCGGGGCAATACGATGACGGTGTCCGAGGTGGAAAGCATCATCGGGGCCGAAGGCCGCGACTGGCTCAACCTCGCCAACAGCGGAGCGACGATCTCGGTTTCCCGCGTTGACGTGGTGATCGGTGGCACCGCCGAAGACCACATGACCCTGGGCGGTTCCGGAAACACCATTGCGGTGGCCGCGGTGGAAACCCTGACCGGCGGCAGCGGCGGGGACTGGATCAACCTGGGCGACCGGGGCAACACGCTGGTGATGTCAGAGGTGGAAACCCTGATCGGCGGGGATGCCGGCGACCATGTCACCCTTGGCGACATGGGCAACACCACGATCCTGGCCGCCATCGAAACCCTGACGGGGGGAACCGGCGGCGACTGGATCAACCTGGGTGACCGGGGCAACACCATGGCGATGTCCAACGTCGAGACCGTCATCGGCGGCGGCGGCAACGACTCCCTTACCCTGGGGGCGGCGGGCAACACCATGATCCTGACGGCTCTGGAAACCCTGATCGGCGGTGACGGCACCGATGTCATCACGTTGGGAGACCGCGGCAACACGCTGACGGTTTCGAATATCGAAAGCCTGATCGGCGGGGCCGCCAGCGACGTGGTCGTCTCCGCCGGCGGGGCACTCACCGTCACCGGCGGATACGGCGGCGACAGCATCGCGCTCCAGTCTGGCGCCAATTCCGACCGTATCGTGTATTCCAGCATCACCGACGGCTCTGCCGCAGGCATCAACACGTCCTATGACAGGATAGTCAATTTCCACACGGGGAACGACAAGCTGGCGATCACCGGGGATTTGCTGACCGCCGTGGATCGGGATGGCAGCGGCACCGTCACCGCCACGGTTCGCGCCTCCGGCGAAGCGGACGCCACCACCGACGAGGCGGTGGCCCTGTCCACGACGGTAACCAGCCTGACAGACGAAGGCTTTCAGGCCTTCCGGACCGCCCTGGGCAATCTGGTGACCGGATCGACCAACACCATGCTGGTCATTGCCAGCGACGGCACGAACAGCGGTCTGTTCGCGGTCACCGACGACGGAGACGGAACCGTCGCGGGCAGCGAAGTCCGCCTGCTGTCCCTGATCAGCGGGACCGTTCTGGTCGATATCGATATCACCTGATCCGGCCCGTCCTTTGACAGATGCGACCGTCAGGCCCCATATCAGCGGCGACCGATACCCTCTCTATCCATGACGGAGCCTTGCGCATGTCAGACCTGCCCCCGCTGAAACTCCCCAAGGATGGAGACGGCATCTGGCGCGCAGATGCGGGCGACCAAAGGGACCGCGGCGACCAGCGGCGCTCCTGGGACGGGGGCGGTACCCGATCCCGCGGCGGCGGCACCGGCGTGCCAGACCCGTTCGATGACCCCGGGGCCTATGACGCCCTGACCATGAAGCGGTTTTTCGCCTTCCTCATCGATATGCTGTGCGTCGGCGCGACGCTGCTGCCGATCGCTCTGATTCTATGGATCTTCAGCGTGGCCTCCCTGGGACTGCTGGCGCCCCTGGCCTCGGCCATTCTGGGGCTGGTGCCAATCACCTATCACACCCTGATGGTCTCCGGTCCCTGGTCATCGACGGTGGGGCAGCGCCTGATGGGGCTGGAAGTCAAGTCGATGGACGGCGGGAAGCCTTCCTTCGGACAGGCCCTGATCAATGCCGCGACCTTCTATGTGCTGGGGGGCATGACCGGCTGGCTGATTGTTCTGGTGGTCTTCACCAATCCCCAACGGCGGGGTCTGCACGACTACCTGGCCGGGACTGTCGTCCTGAACCGCGCCCATTAGGATATCCGTGGGGCTCCATGACATCGCGAAGTATGCCGTCTGCATGAATGCAGGGTTTTCCGGGATCGCGCGGCAGGCTACTGTATACAGGTTGGCTTTCCACCGGTGGGCCGGGTCGGAAGGCGCGGAACAAGGGCAGAGCACTGAATGGACCAGGGACCGCTGAACCGTCCCCACTTCTTTTTCACCACCGCACCGATGCCGTGCCCCTACCTCGAAGGCCGGCTGGAGCGGAAGGTGGTGACCGACTTGACGGGATCGGACTCCGAGCGCCTGCATGAATCCTTGTCCCGGGCCGGTTTCCGCCGCAGCCACACCATCGCCTACGCCCCCGTCTGCCCCGGGTGTTCCGCCTGCGTGCCGGTGCGAATCCGCGCCGGGGAATTCCAGTGGCGCCGTACCTTCCGCCGCATCCGGGACGCCAATCTCGACCTGACCGCCACGTTCGTTCCCGCCCGCGCGACGGTGGAACAGTTCCATCTGTTCGCCCAGTACCAGCAGACTCGCCACACCGAAAGCGACATGGCGCTGATGGGCTTCTTCGATTACCGCTCGATGGTCGAGGACAGCCCGATTTCCACCTCCATCGTCGAATTCCGGGATGCCCAGGGCATGCTGGTGGCCGGCTGCCTGCTCGACCACCTGTCCGACGGCCTTTCGGCGGTCTATTCCTTCTTCGACACCAGCCAGACCCACCGCCGCTCCATGGGCACCTTCATGATCCTGTGGATGATCGAGGAAACCCTGCGGCGAGAGCTGGATTACGTCTATTTGGGGTATTGGATCGCCTCCAGCCCGAAAATGGCCTACAAGCAGCGCTTCCAGCCGCTGGAAGAGTTCGGGCCGAACGGCTGGTTGCCGCAGCACCCTCCGGCCTGATTCCCCCCTTTTCACCGTCGTCGAATCCTTTTAACCATGCTGTTCAATCGGGCATGGGCCGGGCCGTTGTAAGCCTATGGCGACCTCCCATATATGCCCCAGACCGCAAAGGTTCGGGTATGAACCGGCGGAAGAACCGGGACCGCCCTGCCCTTTCCTTCCCTTATGGATCGGGAGGGGACGGAACCGGAGAAATCAACAACACGCGCCTACACTGTATCTCAAGGGAGAGCTCCATCCATGAAACGCCGTCAGTTCCTGACCGGGGCAGCCGCCACCGGCGCCGTTGCCGCCGCCGCCACGACGTCCGCCTTCCCGGCGCCGGCCATCGCGCAGGATGTGCGCGAACTGAAATTGGTGACGACCTGGCCCAAGAACTTCCCCGGCCTGGGAACCAGCGCCGAACGTCTGGCCAAGCGCATCACCGCCATGACCGGCGGCCGCCTGACCGTCAAGGTCTTCGCCGCCGGTGAACTGGTGCCGGCGTTCGAAGCCTTCGATGCCGTGTCCAGCGGGACCGCCGAGATGTACCATGGCGCCGAATACTACTGGCAGGGCAAGTCCAAGGCCTTCAACTTCTTCGCCGCCGTGCCCTTCGGCCTGACCGCGACGGAAATGAGCGCCTGGATCCATCACGCCGGCGGCCAGGCCCTGTGGGACGAATTGGCGGCGGGCTTCAACGTCAAATCCTTCATGACCAACAATACGGGCGTCCAGATGGGCGGTTGGTTCAACAAGGAAATCAACAGCCTGGAAGACTACAAGGGCCTGAAGATCCGCATGCCCGGCCTGGGCGGCGAAGTGCTGCGCGGCCTGGGTGCCACCGCCGTGGCCCTGCCCGGCGGCGAAATCTTCCCGTCCTTGCAGTCCGGCGCCATCGACGCCACCGAATGGGTGGGTCCGTGGAACGATCTGGCCTTTGGTTTCTACAAGGTCGCCAAGTTCTACTACTACCCCGGCTTCCACGAGCCCGGCACCACCATTTCCGCCGGCATCAACACCGACGTGTGGAACAGCCTTTCCGACGAGGACAAGGCCATCATCGAGGCGGCCACCACCGCCGAGAACGACTATGGCCTGGCCGAATTCAACGCCCGCAACGGCGATGCCCTGACCACCCTGATCAACGAACACGGCGTCCAGCTGCGCAAGTTCCCCGACGAGGTGTTGCAGGAAATCGGCCGCGTGTCCGGTGAAGTGGTCCGTCAGGTGGCGTCCGAAGATCCCATGACCCAGAAGGTCTTCGACAGCTTCCTTGCCTTCCGCGAAAAGGCGATGGGCTGGGCCAAGATCTCCGATCAGGCCTACTGGAACGCGCGTTCCCTTCCCTACGAATACTAAGACGACGTCTCGGCGGACCTTCGGGTCCGCCGAGCTCGTTCCGGCCTGTGAAAAGCGGTCGATTATTCGGATTTTTCGCTTGCACCGGCTCTTTTCGGGCCTGCTGGGATGATCTACAGCATCGAGCGGAAAAGTGGGCACCGGTTTTCCGGCCCACTCGATGTTGTACTATATGATTGTAGATCAAAGTGCCTGCCGTAAATCGATGGAGATTTAAGGCAGTTTGATCTAGTGTCGGCGACCTTTTTTCCGTGACCGACCGCCAGGGATCGGCCACGGCACCGTCTGTTTCGGCGACCGCGCCTTCGGGGCACGGACATCCCCTGATCATGATGCCGCCGCCCGGCCCTTGGCGCGGCCCTGTCGCAATATGCCGCGCAATCCGCGCGGCCCAGTGGAGACGCCGCGTGGAACGCGGCCTTGGAGGCCCCCGGTGGAGTTCCTGTACCGCCTGACCCGTATCTTCGACGGGTTGAATACTGTGATCGGCAAGACGACGGCCTGGCTGGCCATCATCATGGTCGTGTTTCAGTTTGTCATCGTCCTGTTGCGATACGTCTACGGACTGGGCTTCATCTGGATGCAGGAAAGCATCATGTACATGCACGCCCTGCTGTTCATGGTGGGGGCGGGCTATACATTTCTGATGGACGGCCATGTGCGGGTCGATGTCTTCTATCGCGAAGCCAGCCGGCGCCGGAAGGCACTGGTGGACCTGCTGGGCAGCGCCTTCTTCCTGATCCCCTTCAGCGTCATGATCATCATCGTGTCCCGCGATTACGTCGCCAATTCCTGGAGCGTCTTCGAAGGCTCCAAGGAAACCAGCGGCATCCAGGGGATCTATCTGTTGAAGTCGGTGATCATCGTCTTTGCCGTCCTGATGATCCTGCAAGGCCTCTCGGCGATTGCCCGGTCCCTGCTGATCATGGCCGGATATGGTGACCGCTTCCCCGTTGATACCGCCCATGGGGAGGCCGCCCAATGAGCATGCTCGGCAAGGAAATCTATGCCCTTCTGATGTTTGCCAGCACCTGCGGGTTCCTGCTGGCGGGCTTCCCGGTGGCTTTCACCCTCGGGGGGTCGGCCCTGCTGTTCGGCCTGGTCGGGGCGGCCATCGGCGCTTTTGACATGTCGTTCCTGGGCGCCATGCCCCAGCGCATATTCGGCACCATGACCAACGAGGTGCTGATCGCCGTGCCCCTGTTCGTCTTCATGGGGGTGATGCTGGAACGTTCCAAGGTGGCCGAAGAACTGCTGGAAAGCATGGGCCGCCTGTTCGGCTCCCTGCGCGGCGGCCTGGGTCTGTCGGTCTGCCTGGTCGGCGCCCTGCTGGCGGCCTCCACGGGGATCGTCGGGGCCACGGTGGTGACCATGGGCCTGCTGTCCCTGCCCACCATGCTGCGCCGGGGCTACGACCCGTCGCTGGCCTGCGGCACCATCTGCGCGTCGGGCACGCTGGGGCAGATCATTCCGCCGTCCATCGTGCTGGTGCTGCTGGGGGACCAGATCTCCAACGCCTATCAGGATGCCCAGCGGGCCATCGGCAACTGGTCGCCGGATCCGGTCAGCGTCGGCGACCTGTTCGCCGGCGCCCTGCTGCCCGGCCTGATGCTGGTCGGCCTGTACATGGCCTATGTGGTTCTGGTGGCCATTTTCCGTCCCAAGGCCGCCCCCCCCATCGAAGCCGATCCCCAGCTTCAGGGCGGCGGCGCCCTGGCCAGCCACCTGATCAAGGCCCTGGTGCCGCCGGTGGTGCTGATCGTGGCCGTGCTCGGCTCCATTCTCACCGGTGTCGCCACCCCCACCGAGGCCGCCGCTGTCGGCGCCATCGGTGCGGTACTGCTGGCCGGCATGCGGCAGGAAGGCAAGAATCCCTTGCCGATCTATGTGGCGGGCATCGGCGTGCTGGTGATCCTGGTGATGGTGCGGGTGGCCGACCTGCGCGTTGCCCGGGACGAGATCCCCACCGGCGACATGATCGCCATCGTCATCGCCACCCTGGCCATGCTGGCGGTGGCCTGGGGCACGGCCGTCGCCCTGATGCGGGTCAAGGCCATCGGCGTGCTGTTCGATGTCAGCAAGTCGACCATGGAAATCAGCTCCATGGTCTTCATCATCATCGTCGGCGCCGGCCTGTTCTCGCTGGTCTTCCGCGGCCTGGGCGGCGAAGCGATGGTGCACGAGTTCCTGTCCAACCTGCCCGGCGGTGCTTTCGGCGCCATGCTGGTGGTGATGCTGGTGATGTTCGTTCTGGGCTTCTTCCTGGACTTCATCGAAATCATCTTCGTGGTCGTGCCCATCGTCGGCCCGATCCTGCTGCAGATGGACCTGAACCCGGTGTGGCTGGGCGTGATGATCGCCATGAACCTGCAAACGTCGTTCCTGACACCGCCTTTCGGCTTCGCGCTGTTCTATCTGCGCGGTGTCGCGCCGCCGTCGGTGAAGACCATGCAGATCTACAAGGGCGTCTTCCCCTACATCCTGATCCAGCTGGTGGGCCTGGGGCTGATTGCCCTGTTCCCGGAAATCGCCACCTGGCTGCCGACGGTGGTTTTCGACTGATCCGGACCGCCATACCCCTGGATACCGGACAGAACGGCGCTCCCGCACAGGGGCGCCGTTCTTTGTCCATATCGAACAAGGGCAGGAAAGCCCGGCGAGTATCAGTCCCCGGCCCTGTAGCGATGCTGGTTCATCGTGCTGTCCATCCCGGCTGGAGACGTCCGCAAGGACCATTTTATAAAATGGTCAAAGTGATGCCGGTCACAGCAATTTTCCGCGGACCAATCAAATATTTCAAGAAATCGCATGCGCCCATCACGAGGTGATGAACGCTAAGAGGCATCCCCCGGGAATTGAATAAGCTTAGGGCCGGAAAACCCGAGCATAGAATGTCACGAGCTTTTTGAATAGAAAGCCCGGTGATACTGCACTTTTTGGCAGAACATTCATGAAATGGCGGAGTGGACTGAATGGGGCGTGTTACCAAAAGCCTGAAGGGCAAAATTATTGTCAGCACTCTGGGTATTCTGATATTCAGCGCCGCCGCCATTATCAGCTCGGCTCTCTGGCTCGGCCGCAAGACCGACCATGACAATGCCATCGCCCTGACCCACGAGATCGCCACCCATTACGGCGCCGATATTACCGTCAGCATTACCGCTGCCGTGGAAACGGCCCGCGGCATCGCTTCGCTGGTTCTGGCCGAACAGCAATCCGGTTCTTTCGACCGCCGCACCCTCGACCGCTATCTCGCCCTGGCCGTCGCTCATAACGACCTTTATGCCACCGCTTGGGTGGACATGGCCGACAATGCCTTCGACGGCAAGGACGCCGAGTACGCGGGCAATAGCGGGAACGAGCACCTGGGACTGCTTACGACAGGCCGTGTCAGCCTGATGTGGGTCCGGGGCGAGAAGGGGATCGAACCCAATTTCGACGGCGAAGATTTTGCCGACGTGGCCAGCAACGATTATTACCGCGTTGCTGCTGAATCCCGAAAAGAGGCGGTGGTCGAACCCTATCTGGACACATATACCAACAAGACCATGACCACGGCGGCCTTCCCCATCATCAAGGACAATGCCGTGATCGGTGTCGCCGGTATCGACTTGACGCTTGACCGCCTGTCGGATCTGGTGCGCGACATCAAACCCTATGGCGACGGTTTTACCGCCATTCTCTCGCCACAGGGCAAGTACATTGCCCATCCAGATCCCACCAGGACATCGCAGCTGGCAAGCGAGTTGCCTGAAGCCGCGGTGGCTGCCATGGCTGCGGGAAAATCTTTCGACGGCATGGTTTCCCAGAACGGGAAACCGTATTACGTCCGCATCGTACCGATCCATTTCGCTGCGGCTGACCAGACCTGGGCCTTCCTGGTGGCTGTGCCGGAAGCCAGCATTCTGGCCGACGTCAATCGTCTGACCCTATGGACCGTTGGCATTGGTCTCGTCTGCCTGGTTCTCGGCGGCCTCGTGGCCTGGCGTCTGAGCCATGGCATCTCCCTCCCCGCCCGCCGTTTGACCGAGGCCATGGCTGCGTTGGCCAAGGGCATGTGGCATACCGACGTGCCGCATGTCGATCACGGCGATGAGATTGGCCACATGGCACGCGCCGTGTTGGTGTTCCGCGAGCACGGTCAGGCAAATGCCCAGCTCCAGGCTGATCGCGACCGAACCGCCGCCGAGCGGGCACGGCGGCAGGAGGTGGTAGAAGGTTTGCTGGTCGCGCTGGATCAGCAGGTGGCCGGCATTCTGGAGGGTCTGGCCCGCTCGACGAGTGCCTTGCGCGACACTGCCGAGGCGATGATCGGCATTTCCCATCAGACATCGGAACAGGTCCGCATCGCCGCTGCCGCCACCGACACCTCGTCGCACAACGTCCAGGCGGCCGCCCAGGCCGGCGAAGAACTGTCGTCGTCCATTTCCGACATCCGCAAGCGGGCCGGAATGACCAGCCAGATCACCGAACAGGCGGTGGAGGTGGTGGGGACCACCGACCGGCAGGTGCAGGGGCTGGTGGAGGCTGTCGATCAGATCGGCGACATCGTCAAGATGATCAGCACCATTGCCGGCCAGACCAACCTGCTGGCGCTCAATGCCACCATTGAGGCGGCACGCGCCGGCGAGGCCGGCAAGGGTTTCTCCGTGGTGGCCGGCGAGGTCAAGAACCTGGCCAGTCAGACCGCCAGGGCCACCGACGAGATCACCGCCCATATCGGTGCCATCCAGCAGGCGACCCAGGATTCGGTCACATCGCTGCATCAGGTTGGGGAGATCGTTCAGAAGGTCGAGGAAATCAGCCTGGCGGTCAGCGCCGCCATGACCCAACAGGATACCGCGACCCGCCGGATCGCCATCAACCTTCAGGAAGCCGCAACGGGAACCTGCGCGGTGGTCAGCAACGTCAGCCGGGTTTCCGAAGCCACGACGGAAACGGATCAGGCCGCGATGCTCGTCCTGGGGGCCGTCGAAGATCTGTCACAACAGGCCGACCAGTTGCGGCGTGAATTCAATGATTTCATGACCCGTATCCGGGCCACCTGATGGAAAGCAGCATGACACGCCCGGCCAATTTCGCATCTCCCGCCAGAGTAACGCTATATATATGATATGATTTTTCAGGCAAAGGACCGTGACCGAGCATGAGTCGTGACCTGAAGGCCGGCGTTTCCGCGCTGGAGACCATGACCGCCGCCGGACTGGCCATTCTGGCCATGGCCAGCGGCGTCTATACGTACATCGGCGTGCGCGGCCTGCTGGACGGCGACGGCGGCTTGCTGTCCTTCGGCGCGGCGGCGATCTACAGCTTCGCCGTGTCCGTCGGCATCTTCCTGTTCTGGACCTATATCCTGCGGTTTTTCCCCCTGTTGCGCCATCCGGGTGAAAAGGCGGGCATGCTGGCGGCCATGGCCTTGGGGTCGCTGGCCATTATCGCCATGTCCAGCTGGCTGAACGCCGCCGCCCTGGCCGGCTCGGCAGCCATCGAACAGCACCTGGCCCAGGCGGTGGAAGACAGCCAGCAGCGCCTGGAGCAGGCCCACGAAAACGCCCTCGCCGCCCAATCCCTGCTGCCCGATATCGAACTGGCCGCCAGCCGCTTCGAAGGCCTCGCCGCCCAGGAGCGCGCCGGGGGCAGCCTGACCGGCACACGGGGCAGCGGTACGGTGGTGGAACTGCTCAGCCAGATGCAGGGACAGTTGCGCGACCTGTCCCAGCGCATCCGGGAATCGCGCGAAGACGTGGACAGCCTCTATCGCCAGGGAATCGCCCACCTCACCACCATGCGGCGGCTGGTGGCCGGCAAGGCCTCGGTCGATGCGCGGTCCGTGGACTTTGCCGAACAGGCCGTGCTGCTGGCCGGCGTGGTGACCGCGCTGGAACAGACCTCCATCGCCCCGGCCCTGCGCCGTGCCGCCGAAGACCTGACCCGCAACTTCATCCGCCCCGTCCCCGATGGCGTCGATGCCGCCCTGCGCACCCGCCAGCAGGATGTGATTGCCGAGGTGGAAGAGGCCATTGCCCAGCAAAGCGGCACCCTGGCCGACGCCGCCGATGAAATCCTTCAGCGCCCGCCCGTGGAGCCCCTGCGCTTCACCCCGCTGTCCACCGCCGAGGCGGTGCTGCTCTATGCCGAAGACTTCGTGCCCAGCTGGGCCGGAGCGATTTCCATCGACCTGATGCCCGGGGTTCTGGTGCTGATCATCGCCATCGTTCAGGGCGCCATCCGCCGCGCCGACGCCCCGCGCGCGGTCGAGGAAACCATGACCCTGCACGAGCTGACCCAGGCCCTGGACGCCCTGAAGCGGCTGGAAGACAAGGCCGACGGCCTGTCCCTGAACAGCGTGCGGACAGCCATGAACAACCTGAAAACGCCCCGCTCCCCGGACGAGCGGCCGTGATGACGGCACCGTCATCCGCCACGCCCGATCTTCCGGAGCGGGACCGGGAAGGGGATGAAACCGGACCGGACCGGGGCACGATCCTCGCCACCCGGGTGCTGCTGTGGCTGCGCAACGGCATGGCCGGCGGTCTGGTCCTGTTTCTGCTGCTCGATCTGGCCGGCATCGGCCGTCCGGATGCCGACAGGCCGGAGGAGGTCTCCCCCGACCGCCCCATTGCCGTGCCCGCCCCCCTGCCCCGTCCGGAACCCGGCGATCGCACCCGGCCCTACGACCCCGGCATGCTGCCCCAGGGGCCGCAGCAGGATCCCATCGTCCTGCCCGACGGCACGCCCCTGGCCCAGCCCCGGGCGGCCCGCATGACCTTCACCCTGCGCGGCGAGGCCGCCCCCTTTGTCGTCGCCAATGGCGCCATCGCCCAGGGCACCGCCGAAGAACTGCGCCGCTACCTGGACGACGAGGGCCGGACGGCCGTGCGGGTGGTGCTGAACTCCGGCGGCGGATCGGTCAGCGACGCGCTGGAGATGGGACGGCTGGTCCGGGACGCCGGACTGGAAACCCAGGTGCCGCCCAATGGCCTGTGCGCCTCTGCCTGCCCGCTGGTCCTGGCCGGCGGGGTGGAGCGAATCGGTGCCGACAGCGCCTGGATCGGCCTGCATCAGCCGGCCTTCGCCCCCGGCTCCCCCCTGCCCGCCAGCGCAGACCGGGCGATCCTGGATATCCAAAGCCTGAACGCCGTCATCATGGACCGCTTGCGGGACTGGGGTGTCGATCCGGCGATCTGGATCACCGCCATGGAAACACCGCCGGAGAAAATCACCTTCCTGACCCCGGAGGATCTGACGGACAGCGCCCTGGTCACGCGTATGGAACCGGCATCCGGGTCTTGACCGGGCGGGCGGCAGGACCGACGTAACGCCTATCACCCCATGCGCGGAAGTCGTGCCATGACCTTCGTTCCGCTGATCCCGTTGTGTCTGGCCGCCGCTTTGATCGCCGGCCTCGTCCCGGTGGCCATGCCGGCTTTTGCCGACACCCCGGCCGCCGACGTGGTGGTCCGGTATCAGGAAGCCGCGCCGGAGGATCTGTTCCGGATCGAGAACACCTCCACCTGCCTGATCACCCTGCACCGCCTGACCCTGGACCTGGACGGGTCGGCCGCCGGCCTGATGTTCGACACGGAGCCGGGCGGGCTCGGGGCCAGCACGTCCCAGCCGTTCCGGCTGGTCGACGGCGCCGCCCGGGTCGCGGCGGTCTCCGCCCCCGAGGACGGCGGCCGGCGCCTGACCCTGACCTTCGACGCCCTGCGCCCCAGGGAATCCGTGACCTTCAGCATCGACGTGGACGACGCCAACGAGCGCGGCCCCCTCGGCCCCACCCTGGTCACCGGCGAGGAAATCACGGGCGCGCGCGCCTATGCCCGCTGGCGCAATCCGGACGGAACGGAAGAGGACGGCATGGCCATCTTCGGCCCCGATGCCCGGGCCGTGATCAACCCCCGGTCCTGCGCGGTCTCCTGAGACACAGAGAACAAAAGAGCAGCCGCAGGATTCCTGCGTAAAAATCACTTAAAAATAAAATATTGGACCCGATCGGTTGAAACATGTTTCATGCGCCCGGGGCCGGACATCCTTCTCCCCGGTCGGGCCTTTCCTTTCTCAGCAACCGCACGGAACGGGCGCGCATGACCTCCTACAAGCCTGAAGGCTACACGTCTGTTTCCCCCTACCTCGTGGTGAACGGGGCGGCGGAAACGATCCGTTTCCTGGAAACGGTCTTCGATGCCATGGAGCTGCGGCACTACCAGCGGCCCGACGGCACCGTGATGCATGCGGAAATCGGCCTGGACGACAGCGTCATCATGCTCGCCGACCCGCCGGAGGGCACGGAACCGCACGCCGCCCATGTGCACATCTACGTCGCCGATGTGGATGCCACCTACGCCAAGGCCATCGCCGCCGGGGCCACCTCGGTCCAGGCCCCGGAGCAGCACGACGACGAAGACAAGCGCGGCGGCATCCGCGACAGCGGCGGCACCACCTGGTGGATCAGCACCCAGCTGGCCGGATAACCGCCGGCCGGGGCGCAGGCGGTTGACGAAGGGTCAGCCGGCGGGCCGCATCCGCCGACGGCCAAACGGTCCGCTTGCCGCCACCCCGGCGACCGCCAGAATGACCGCGATCAGGACATAGGGCGCCCGACCGTCCAGGCCATAGACCGCTGTTCCCAGCACCGGTCCCAGGATCATGCCCAGGCCGTGGGCCGACCCGATCAGCCCCGCCACCGCCCCCTGCTCGCGCGCCTCGACCGCATTGGCCGCCAGGGCGGAGACGGAGGGGAACACCCACCCCATGCCCCAGGCGGCCACGAAATAGCCGGCCCACAGCGCCCCCCGGGTGTCGGCGATCATGACCGAGGCGAACCCGGCCGCCGCCACCAGCCCGCCGGTCCCCACCAGCCGTTCCGGCGACCAGGACAGGCGGCGCAGCAGGATCTGGGCGGCGATCAGGGCCACCCCGACCACCGTCAGCGCGATCCCGGCGGCCTGACCGGCGGCGGCCGGTTCCAGTCCCAGACGATCCAGGGCGAAGAATCCGACGCTGACCTGGGCGATGGCGACACACAGCATCGCGGCGAAGGCCAACACCACCGGCCGCCGCACCCGCCGGTCCCGCAGGGACAGCCGAGGCCCCCCGGACGCCGCCGGCGGCGCGGCGCGGGGCAGCCAGCGCCACAGCACGGCCAGGGCCACCAGCGGAGCGGCGGCCGTCACCAGCAGCGGCAGGGCCAGACCGTATCCAGCCAGCAGCCCCACCAGCCCGGGGCCGGCGACCATGCCCAGCCCGCTCGCCGCCCCCAGCCCGGCCAGGGCGCCCACCCGCTGCGCCGGCGGCAGGTGATCGGCGACCAGGGCCGCGCCGGTCACCGGGACGGCGGCATAGAACGCCCCGTCCAGCGCCCGCAAGGCCACCAGCCCGGCGAAAACCACCCCCGCCGGCATGGGATCGGCCAGGGCCAGCCCCACCAGGGCACTCAGCGCCAGGGTGCACAGGCAAAAGCCCGCCAGCCCCGTCAGCATCACCGGTCGCCGTCCCCGCCGGTCGCTGGCCGCCCCCCAGACGGACGCGGCGAGCATCCAGGCCAGCCCGCCCACGGTCATCACGCTCCCCGCCTGCCAGGGCGCAAGGCCGCAGGCCCGGGCGATGGGGCCGATCAGCGCCACGAACGACATCATGGCCAGCGAACAGACGAAGGCCTCGAAGAACAGCGGCCGGAGATCAAGGGTTCTCTTCCGGGTTTCTTCCGCCGCCATGCCGGTCATGGCTGAAGGAACCCCCGGGCTTTCCGCAGCGCCTCGTCCCGATCGTCGGCCAGTTCCTTGGGGAAGGGCAGCAGCGTCTCGATCGTCCTGAAGCGGCCGGTCAGCAGCGCGCGCAAGTCAGGATCGGTGGTGATGTAGACATAGCCCTTGCAGAAGGTCTGAAGGTCGCCCTTGCGGCGCTTCAGCCAGATGGTGGACTGCTTTTCGTCTTCGTGGGGTTCGTCGTCGTGGTCGTGGCTGGCGGGGGTCCAGACCATCACGAAAGGACGCCGTTGATCCAGAATGCGGTCCAGCGAGGTCAGCATGCGCGCCACCCGGTCCGGCTCGTCCAGTTCCGGGAAGCGGGCAAAGGCGATGGGCCACTCGCTGATATCCACCAGGGCGGTGTCGGGCAGCGGTGCGGCAAAGGATATGGCGGTCACGCGGTCTCTCCTGATCGGGACATGTCTGAAGGGGGGGACTGGTCGGAAAACGGGGGCCGGCCCTCGCCCCAGGGGCGCAGGCCCACAAGCAGCAGCAGGGTCACCCCGACCAGCGCCACCGCACCGAGGGCATAGAACGTGACCCAGTCGAGACCGGCGACCAGACCGCCGGCCAGCACGGTGGCGACGATGCCGGCAAGCCGGCTGCCGCTGAACAGCACGGCATAGGTGGTGGCGACCTCGTCGCCCTCGGCCCACACCAGCATCAGGGCGGCGAGGACGACGAACATCCCGCCGACGCCGCCGGCGGTACCGATGGCTCCGACGATGGCCATATCCGGGATGTCCAGGCGGTATCCCGCCCCCATCAGCCCCAGACAGATCAGGCACAGGGCGGAAAAGGCGGCGAAGGCGCCCCGGCTGCCCAGACGGCGGATCAGCGGCGCGGACGCCAGCGACACGGCCAGCAGCCCCATGGGCTGGACCGTGCCGACCAGCCAGCCGATCCGCTCCAGCGAGACGCCCAGGTCCACCAGCATCACCCGGTTCAATGCCGACAGGGGGAAGATGACAGCGGCGATCAGCACCAGAACCGCCAGCCGGGCCAGCATGTCCGGCCGCCGGGCGATACGGAACACCCGCACGGATCCGGGCGTATCCCCGGGCTCCTGGCGGCTTTTGCCGGCGGCGGCGCGGTCCTCCGCGCCCAGCCCCAGAACGGGCACCACGGCCACCGCCATCAGGGCCGCCACCAGACCGAAAGTGGCCGCCCAGCCGATATGGGTCAGCAGGCCGACGAACACCCCGCCGCCGATCATGGCGCCGGAGGACAGGGCGGCCAGCTTCAGGGCGGCGGCGAGCGGTTTCATCTCCGGACCCGTGGTCTCGACCACCAGGGCGTCCAGGGCCAGATCCATGGTGGCCACCGCCAGGGCGACCACCAGGCCGACAGCGAACAGGGCGTCCAGGGCCGCCGCTTCCATGCCGGCCACCACCAGCAGTCCGGCGACCGCGACGGCCTGGGCGGCGACGATCCAGCCGATCCGCCGGGACAGGAACGGCCAGGCCCAGCGATCCACCATCGGCGCCCACAGGAACGACAGCCCGATGGGCAGGTACAGGGCGAAGGTCAGCGCGATGCCTTCCATGGTCATCCCCCGCGCCCGCAGGATCGGCGGCAGGCCTCCTTGCAGCAGGGCGGTCATCAGCCCGAAAGCCATATACAGGCACCCGACGGCCAGCAGGATCCGGCGGCGCCCGGCCCGCGCGCCGGGGCGATCCCCGACGCGCCAGGCCTCCGATGAGACGCGGCTCACGCCCCTACCACCGGTACTTCAGGGTGCCGACGACCGTCCGCCCCTGGCCGTAGTTACAGAAATTGGGGGCGTTGCAGGTGTAGGTGGTCTTGTCGAACAGGTTGGAGACATTGACCGCCGCGCTCAGCCCCGCGACCTGGGGGGCGATGTTGGCGAAGTCGTAGCGCAGGGTCGCATCGGCCACCACGTAGCCGGGGACCTTCTGGGTGTTGGCCGGATCGGCGTAGGTCTCGCCCACATAGCGCACACCCGCACCCAGACCGATCCCCTTCGCCGGCCCGTCCTGCACGGTGTAGTCCGCCCAGGCCGACCCGGTCAGGCGGGCGACGGATACCGGCCGCTTGCCCAGGTCGGTCCCGTTGCTCTCCGTCACTTCCGGATCCACCCAGGACACGCCGCCGATCAGGTTCAAACCGTCGATGGGGCTGAGCTTGGCTTCGAACTCCAGGCCTCTGGACCGCACCTCGCCGCTTTGCACATAGGCGTTGGGCATCACCGAGGCGGGATCCTGGGTCAGCACATTCTGCTTGGTCAGCTGGAAGGCGGACAGAGTGAACAGGGCGTCCATCCCCGGAGGCTGATACTTCACCCCCACCTCGTACTGCTCGCCGGTGGTGGGTTCGAAGGGGTCGCCATAGGCGTTGGCGGTCACCGTCGGATCGAACGAGGTGGAATAGCTGGCATAGGGGGCAATGCCATTATCGAAGGCATAGACCAGCCCCGCCCGCCAGGTGAACTTGGCGATGGTTTCGTCGGTATGGCTGCCGGCCAGCAGGTTGTCGTTGGTGATATTGGCGATATCGACCCGGCCCCCCAGCAGCACACTGAGGTTACCGAAGGTGACCTGATCCTGGCCGTAGATCCCCACCAGGTTCTGCACCAGATCCGCGCTGGTATAGGCCGCCGGGCGGGTGATCGGCTGGTCGTAGTCGGGATCAAGGACATCCAGGCCGGGCGCCGCGCCGAACCCCTGGACCTGCTGCCAGTTGCTCCACTGGTAGTCGACCCCGGCAATCACGCCGTGGCCCAGCGGGCCGGTGGCGAAGTCCTTGTGGATATTGGTGTCCACGTTGACCGCGTCCATCTGCTCTTCCGACCACAGGGCGTAGCGGTTCAGGGTGCGGTTATCGGCCTGGAAGCCCGAGGAATAGACGCTGGCGGAGTCCAGGGTCATGTGCAGATAGCGCAGGTTCTGATGCAGGCGCCAGCCGTCGCCGAAGTCGTGGCGGAAGTCGTAGCCCAGGCCGACCTGGGTGCGGTCGAACTCCTCGAAATTGGGGGAGCCGTCGAAGAAGTCCCGGGGGATCGCCCCATAGGGATTGGGCAGGATGGTGCCGCTGGACGGCAGAACCCCGTAATACCCGCCCTCGGGGTCCCGCTGATAGTGGCCCAGCACGGTCAGCGAAGTGCCCGCATTCGGCCGCCAGGTGATGGAGGGCGCAATGGAGATCCGCTCCTCTTCCGTCATCTGGACCGAGGTATCGGACATCTTGCCCATGCCCGAGATGCGGTAGAGCACCGTGCCGTCGTCGTCCACCGGTCCGCCGGTATCGAAGCCCGCCTGCAGCAGGTCATTGCTGCCGGTAACGAATTCCACCTCGTGGAAGGTCTCCTCGGTCGGCCGCTTGGTGACCATGTTGACGATCCCGCCCAGCGGCGTCTGGCCGTAAAGCACCGACGCCGGCCCCTTCAGGACCTCCACCCGCTCCAGGGAGTAGGCTTCCGCCTGGGGGATCAGGTACCCGGTGCTGGCGCGGGGCAGCCGCAGGCCGTCCAGGTACTGGAAGCTGTCGGTGGGGGCGCCGAAGCCCCGGAAATAGATCTGGTCGAAGCGGGAGATGTCGCCCCGCACATCGGCGGTGACGCCGGGCGTGTAGCGCAGCACCTCGCGCACCTGCCGCGCGCCCTGGCGCTCCATCTGTTCCCGCCCCACCACGTTGATGGTCTGGGGGGTTTTCAGGATCGGCGTGTCGGTCTTGGTGGCCGTCGCGCTCTGGCGGGCGACAATGCCGGTGACCGGACCCAAGGCGGTTTCCCCCTGCCCCTCCACGGTAATCGGCTGCAAGACCGTGGTTTCCTCGACGCCGGTGGCCGGGTCGAAGACCTGGACGGTGGTGGGATTGCTGAAACGGAAGGTCAGTCCCGAGCCGTTCAGCACCGTTTCCAGCGCTTCGACGGCGGTCATCTCGCCTTGCACCGGCCCACCGGTGGCGGTGATCGCCCGGGTCTCCCGGAAAACCACCGACAGGCCGGTGATCCGGCCGATGTCGTTGACCGCCTGGGGGACGGGTTTGGCCGGGATATCAAACGTAAAGCGCTGGTCCGCCGCCTGGGCTTGCGCCTGCGCCACGGAAATGGAAACGCTGCTCGTGGTCGCCAGAAGCGCGGCCATCAGCAGATATCCCGCCCCGCGCATCCCATATCTCTTCATTCCTCGTCGCCCTCTTGCCCATGAATTTCCGCGAGCACGGGCGGCGTCATCGCCTTCTCCCTGTCGTGCTCTCCTTTCCTTCACGGATGAAAGAGGCCGTCACCGAACCCCGTTAGCGCACTTTTTTGAAGAAATCTAATAACCCATCTCACCTATTGGGTCGTTAAGGGGATGAAATCACCGTCAGCCGGCCTGCCAGGGTGGTCATCTTGAATCCCACGCTGGCCTGCAACGAGGCCAGGGCGGCTTCCGTGTCAGCCAGCGGGAAACTGCCGGTCACCCGCACCGCTGCCAGAGTGTCGGTGGTGATGACGATGCGGCCGGGGCGGTAGCGTTCCACTTCGCGGATCACCCGGGCCAGGGGTGCGCGGTAGAAGACGTAGCGACCGCCGTGCCAGGCCAGGGCGTCGTCCAGATTGACCGTCTCCACCTGGCGGATCCCATTCGGGCCGAACGCCACCTGCTGGCCGGGGACAATGACCGTCGGGGGCACATGGCCGCCCGCCGGACCGGCGGAAACCGCAACACTGCCGCGCTCCAGCGTGACCACACCGCCATCGTCCACCAGCCGCACATCGAACCGGGTCCCGAGCACGCGCACCTCTCCCCCGGCGGCGGCAACGACGAAGGGTTCATCCGAATGCGCCACCTCGAAGAAGGCCGCGCCGCGCAGCAGCCGCACCCGCCGTTCACCCGGGTGGTCTTCTTCCACCAGCAGGGCACTATCCGCATCCAGCAGCACGGTGGATCCGTCCGACAAGGTCAGGCTCCGGCGCTCCCCCCGCTCGGTCACGTGGTCGGCGGCGAGATCCTGAAGCAGATTGGGCCGTTCCAGCCAGGTGGCCCCCGCCAGCAACAGAACCAGCAGGATGCTGAGCGCACTGAGGCCCCGGAAAGCCTTCTTCTCCCGCCGGGCCTTGTCCATCACCGCCAGATAGCCGGCCAGCTCGTCGGCTTCTTCCGCCGCCAGCCGCAGGGCCGGGGTCTCCGCCTCCGTCCACGCGGCTTCCACGGCCCGGTACGCCTGATCATGGGCGGGATCGGCCGCGCGCCACGTCTCCACGGCCGCGCGGCGCCGGGCAGAGGGCGTGTCGAGCAGGGAGACGAACAGGGTTCGGGCTTCCTCGCGGATCTCGCTGTCCGTCCGCTGCGGCTGGCCCTGGCTATCGGCGGCGGTCATCGGTGATCGGGGGCCGTTCCCCGCCCTGCGGCCTCGGAACAAGCCCGGACGGCCCGTGCCATATGTTTTTCCACCGCCCGCTTGGACATCCCCATGGCCATGGCGATCTCGGCGAAACTGCGCCCGTGGATGCGGTTCAGAAAGAAGACATGGCGGGTTTTCCTGGGCAGGGCCGCAAGCGCCTGATCCATGGACCGGACAGCCTGACGCGCGGCGACCAGGTCGTCCGCCGCCGCCGGGGCGACACCCACCTGGACTGGCAGAATGCCGCCCAGCGCCTCCGCCCGGGTCCTCTCGGCGCGGATGTGATCGATGGCAGCATTGCGGGCGCAGCGGCTGAGGTAGGCCGCCGAATCCCCCTTCCAGTCGATGGCGCGTTCCCAAAGGCGCAGGAAGATATCCTGCACCAGATCACCCGCCGTGCTCCGGCAGCCGACCCGACGCGATATCTGCCGTTCCAGCCGGTCGTGCTCCGTCGCATAAAGCGCCGCTATTTCCTCGCTTTTCGAGGTCATGTCGTTACCAGCACCCCGCATCAGGGAAGAAAAAGAACCCATGGCGCCCAGAAGAGGTCGCCCGAAAATGCAATTCATTCGCAATATCGGGTATAGAGCGGGGATTTGCGGTCTGTCCAGGATTTTGTCGGGTTGACCGGGTCGCGGCAAGACAGCGCCGTTTACGGCACCATTTCGGCTTCCATCAGCATGCGCAGCAGCACGGCCCCTTCCTGCCCCGCCGTATCCAGATAGGCAGCCTCGGCGGAGGGGCGCAAACGGGTGCGGAACTGGTGCCGCCGTTCCGGGGTCATATCCCGGATCACCAGACCGACCTTTTTCAGCGCGTCCAGGGCTTGGGCCGCCTCTGCGGCCTTGCGCTGCTCCAGCAGCGGGGCGGCGTCTTCAAAAGCGCGGACGATCACCTGCCGCCACGTCTCGGGCAAGGAATTCCACCAGGCCGGATTGAACAACACCACATCTTCAAGGCCTGCATGATCGGACAGCAACAGCCCCACCTGGTCTTCGTAGAAGCCCATGTTCAGGATGGTATCCAGCGGGTTTTCCTGGCCGTCGACCGCTTTGTCGTGCAGGGCCTGCTTCACCTCCCGGAACGGCAGGGGCACGGCGGTGGCCCCCAGCGCCTGGACCTGGGCGATCAGAATAGGCGAATTCATCACCCGAAAGCGCCGCCCCTGGAAATCCTTCCAGCCGTCCAGTTCCACATTGGCGGTGAAGTGCTTGCGCCCGTTGGGCCACAGGGCCACCCCGTGCAGGCCGCGCTGGTCGAAGGTTTGCAGCACCGCACGCCCGAAAGCCCCCTGCCGTATGGCCGCCGCTGCCGCCGGATCGGACGGCACCGCACCGGGCAGGTCCAGGATCCCGCAGGCCGGATTGACCTTGCTGGCGAATGCGGCCGGCGCCACGGTGGCCTCCAGCGATCCCTTCTGCACCGCATCCAGCATATCCGCCTGGGTGCCCAGCTGACCGGAGGGATAAAGCATGAAGCTCACCGCCCCGCCGGTCTGTTCGGCCACCTGCCGCGCCACCTGGGCCAGCACCTCGTGCCGGGCCTGATCGGGCGATTCCAGATGGCCGATCCGGGCGACAAAAGTCGTCCCGGTTTCGGCGGCAAGGGTAGCGCCGGCGGACGAAACAAATCCCCAGACAAGGGCAAGGGTCCCGAGAACAAGGGATAACGCCGTCACAAGGACGGGGGGTAATCGAGTGGTCTCCACGACAGGGCCTCTTCAAGGAAGGGGGCGCTGCACCATAGTCCACTGCTCGCCCGCATTCGTCATCCGAAAGTTCTGAGTCACACCGTCCCGTCACCAAAGGAGTTGGTGCGCGGGAAACCGGTGGGCGGCAGGCGCCCCACCTGGGCGCGGGTGGCCAACCAGGGGCGCAGGTCGGTTTCCGTTCGGGTGCGCTCTCCGGATTTCCAGGTCAGGCCGCTTTCCAGCACGAAGGTCTTGGCATCCGCCAGCTTGCCTTCCTTGTAGCGCTGCAGTTGCAGGCCCTTGCCCCGGGTCATCACCGGGATCTGGTCCAGCGGGAAGATCAGCAACTTTCGGTTGGTGCCGACAATGGCCAGATGGTCGCCGGCCACCACCGCGCACAGGGCCGCCCGGTCGCCGTCGGAAACGGTCAGCACCTGCTTGCCCGCCTTGGTCTGGGCCAGCACATCCTTCTCGTCCACCTGGAAGCCACGCCCGGTCTGGGTCACCAGCAACAGGCGCCGCTCCGGATCGTGCACCCGCACGGACACGATATCCGCCTCGTTGGGCAGATCGACCATCAGGCGGATCGGCTCCCCGAACCCCCGGCCGCGCGGCAGCCGGTCACAGGCCAGGGTGTAGAACCGCCCCGCCGAGTCCAGGATCACCAGCTTGTCCGTGGTCTGGGCGTGCAGGCTGAGCAGCAGGGAATCGCCGTCCTTGAACTTGGTGTCCTCCCCGGCATCCTGATGGCCGCGCAGCGCCCTGATCCACCCCTTGGACGACAGCAGCACGGTAATCGGTTCCCGCTCCACCATCGCTTCGATGGGCACCACCACCGCCGTCGGCGCCGATCCGATCTCGGTCCGGCGCTTGCCCAGCGGGGTTTCCGGGCCGTAGACCTTGCGGATCTCGCGGATCTGCTTGGCGATGGCCGACCACTGCTTGCCTTCGTCGGCCAGCAGCCCTTCCAGCTGCTCCTTCTCCGCCGTCAGGTCCGCATGTTCCTTGCGCAGCTCCATTTCCTCCAGCCGGCGCAAAGAGCGCAGGCGCAGGTTCAGGATCGCTTCCGCCTGCACGTCGGTCAGGTCGAAGGTGCGCATCAGCTCGGCCTTGGGCTCGTCCTCCTCGCGGATGATCCGGATCACCTCGTCGAGGTTCAGGAAGGCGATCAGGTAGCCGTCCAGCACCTCCAGCCGATGGATGATCTTGCCCAGGCGATGTCGGGAGCGCCGCCCCAGAACCACCAGCCGGTGATCGAGGAAGGCTTGCAGGGCCTCCTTCAGGCTCATCACCCGCGGCGTGCAGTCGGCGTCGAGCACGTTGAGGTTCAGGTTGAAGCGGGTTTCAAGGTCGGTCTGCCGAAACAGCTGCTCCATCAGCATGTCGGCATCGACGGTGCGCGCGCGCGGCTCCAGCACCAGCCGCACGTCGTCGGTGCTTTCGTCGCGCACGTCGGCCAGAATCGGCAGCTTGCGGCTGTTGATCAGCTCGGCGATGCGTTCAACCAGCTTGGCCTTCTGGATCTGGTAGGGGATTTCCGTCACCACGATCTGATACAGGCCGTGGGACAGGGCCTCTTTCTCCCACCTTGCGCGCACCCGCATCGCCCCGCGCCCGGTGGCATAGGCCTCGCGGATCGCTTCTGCGCTTTCGGTCAGCACGCCGCCGGTGGGGAAATCCGGCCCCCTTACCCATTCCAGCAAGGCATCGGGCGGGCAGTCGGGCTTCTTGATCAGATGCAGCAGGGCATCGCACAGTTCGGCCACATTGTGGGGCGGAATATTGGTGGCCATGCCCACCGCGATCCCCGAAGACCCGTTGGCCAGCAGGTTGGGGAAGGCGGCCGGCATCACCACCGGCTCTTCTTCCTCGCCGTCGTAGGTGGCCCGCAAATCCACTGCATCTTCGTCAAGCCCTTCCATCAGGGCCGTGGCGACGGTGGTCAGGCGGGATTCCGTGTACCGCATGGCCGCCGCGTTATCGCCGTCGATATTGCCGAAGTTCCCCTGCCCTTCCACCAGCGGATAGCGGACGGCGAAGTCCTGGGCCAGACGCACCAGGGCCTCATAGACCGCCGCGTCGCCGTGCGGGTGATACTTACCGATCACATCCCCGACCACGCGGGCGCACTTCTTGAAGCCCCCCGTCGGGTCCAGCCGCAGCATGCGCATCGCATACAGCAGGCGCCGGTGCACCGGCTTCAGCCCGTCGCGCACATCGGGCAGCGACCGCGACACGATGGTCGACAGGGCATAGGCCAAATAGCGCTCGGACAGCGCCTTGGACAGGGGAATCGGTTCAATCTCCGACGGCTTGGCGGCCGGGGTTTTGCTCATGGGATACGGTGCTTCGGGTCCGGTGGAGGAAGGAGAAGGCTGTAAGACTCAGGGATCACCACATATGGTATCCCACAGGGCCAGACGGTCAAGGAATCGTTGACGCGCAGCGGGAATCCGCCGGCCGTGGGGATGCAGCAGATGGGCGTCCAGAAAGTGGCCGGTCAGGCGGGTCGCCGCCGCCACCTCTCCGGCGCCGGCGGGCCGGGCTTCCGGGTCCGGATCGGGCAGGAAGGCCGGCAGGGGCAGCAGGCGGTTCAGATAGGGTTGGGCGGCGGCACGGCTGACCGCCCGGCCACTGCGCGGCGAAACATGGGTCAGATCCTCCGTCACTCCCGTGGCCGCACAGCAGCTCAGATCAAGGCCGAAGCCCATTTCCGTCAGCAGGGCCAGTTCCCAGCGGGCATAGGCCCCGGCCCAGACCAGTCGCTCCGGCTCGTGGGCCAGCGCGTCGATCAGGCTCAGCAGCCCCTGGAACAGCGGACCGTGGGGCTCGCGCTCCGGCAAGACGGCTTCGGCCAGCGCGCAGGCGGCCGACAGGGCCGCCAGCCGGTCCCGGTCGCCCATCAGCCCGCCGGCGACACTGGCCAGGGGCTCCAGGGACAGGGTGCCCAGATGGTCTTCCAGCCGGGCCTTCCAATGGACATCGACAACCGTGCCCGGCTCCAGCGCGCCCCGCAGCCGGCGGCCACGCGCGCCGCGCACCAGGCCGGCGTGGCGGCCCCGGGTCAGGGTCAGCAGGGACAGAATGGCCGCGTCCTCGCCATGGGCGCGCGCGCCCAGCAGGATCGCCCGGTCCTCCCACTCGATCACCGCACCCTCCCCGCCGACGGGGGATGGGCGCGGAGCCGGGCGGCGGCGCAGATCAGATGATCAGCATGGCCAGCCCGGCGGCGAGACAGAGGATGCCGCCGAACACGGCAATGGCGGCGGCCCACTGGGGAATACGGGTCCGCCAGCGTCCGCTGATCACCGCGAGCTGGGCCACGCCGGCCCACAAGAAGACGATGGACCATAGGTTTACCGTCGTGCTCACTGTCCGCCCCCTGCCGCTGTTCCGGACTACGGGGATTGCCGGAGCCACGCCGCACCAGGGCGGACCGGCGCGTCAGGCGTCGTAATCCAGGCCCCATTCGGTGTAATGCTCGCGGTCGTCCCACAGCCGCGTATTGACTTTCACATGCAGGAAAAGATGCACCGGCCGGTCCAAAATTTCCGTTAACTCTTCGCGCGCGGCCTGACCCAGGGCTTTCACCTGGCTGCCGCCCTTGCCCAGAACGATGGCCCGCTGGCTTTCGCGGCCGACGAAGATCACCTGTTCGATCCGCACCGACCCGTCCTTGCGCTCCTGCCAGGATTCCGTATGCACCGCCAGCGCATAGGGCAGTTCCTGGTGCAGCCGGTCGAAGATCTTCTCCCGGGTGATTTCGGCGGCCAGCAGGCGCTGGGGCAGATCCGACACCTCGTCTTCCGGGAACATCCACGGCCCCATGGGCGCCTGGCCGGCGAGATAGGCCAGCAGATCCTGGCAGCCGCTGCCGTTGAGGGCAGAAATCATGAACACCCTGTCGAAAGCATGAGCCGCATCAAAGGCCGCCGCCAGTTCCAGCAGCTTGGGCCGGTCGATGGCATCCACCTTGTTCAGGGCCAGGATCGCGGGCTTCGACGTCTCCTTCAACTGGGCGAGGATTCGCTCCACGTCCTCGTCCAGGCCTTTCTGGCAATCCACCACCAGCAGCGCGAGATCGCTTTCCACCGCCCCTTCCCAGGCGGCGGCCACCATGGCCCGGTCGAAGCGCTTGCGCGGCTGGAAGATCCCCGGCGTGTCGATGAACACCACCTGCGAGGCCCCGTGCAGGGCAATGCCGCGCACCCGGCTGCGGGTGGTCTGGACCTTGCGCGAGACGATGGTGACCTTCACCCCGACCATCTGGTTGACCAGGGTGCTCTTGCCCGCGTTGGGCGCGCCGATGACCGCGACGAAGCCGCAGCGGCTCTCGCCTTCGGGACCGGCCGGGGCGCCCTCGCCATCCGCGTCTTCGCCCTCATCCTCGCCGTCGCCGTCGTCGTCGAAGTCGTCGTCGAAATCATCGTCGTCGAAGTCGGCATCGTCTTCATTGACGTCGTCGCCTTCAGCGACCCCGATGGGGGGCAGGTCGTCTTCGTCGTCGGGGATCGGGGGTTCTGCGGCACTCATTGGCTGTCCAGTCGGGTCAGAAGGGCGGCGGCGGCAGTCTGCTCGGCCAGCCGTTTGGAAGTTCCGGTGGCCTGTTCGCTCCCCTGCCCCTCGACGGTGACGGAGATGGTGAACACCGGCTTGTGGGCCGGGCCATCGCGATTGACGATATGATAGCGCGGCAACGGCAGGCCCCGGGCCTGCGCCCATTCCTGCAAGCCGGTCTTGGCGTCCTTGGGCGGGGTCAGGTCCTCGGCCATCAGCGGTTTCCACTGATCCCGCACGAAGGCCCGGGCCTTGTCCCAGCCGGCGTCCAGATACAGCGCGCCGATCACCGCCTCTCCCACGTCGCACAGCAGGCTGGGATTGGACTGGCTGCCCAGGTCGGCCTCGCCGGGAGCCAGCTCCATGTGGCGGTCCAGACCCAGACGCTCGGCCACGCGGGCCACCGTATCCTGGCGGACCAGCGCGGCATGGCGGCGGGCCAAAGCCCCCTCCACTTCGTCGGGATAGGTGGTATAGAGCATTTCGGCCACCGTCAGGCCCAGCACCCGGTCCCCCAGGAATTCCAGCCGCTCATAGCTCGGCTTGCCTTCCAGGGACCGGTGGGTCAGGGCCTGCCGCAGCAGGGCCGGGTCGGAGAAGCGGTGTCCCAAAGCCGCTTCCAGAGCACCGGAGTGATCAGCGCCCCCAGCGGTCATATGTCGGCCGTCCTCAATCGATGCCTTTGAAGAAGCGGTCCCAGCGGATGGCCGAAGGCCACTTCCAGATTTCCCACAGGGCGGCGGAGCCGTCGTGGGAGAAGAAGATGAATTCCGCCCGGCCCACCAGATTCTCGGCCTGGACGAAGCCCACCTGGGCGCGGCTGTCCTGCGAGCTGTCGCGGTTGTCCCCCATCATGAAATAGTGACCTTCAGGGACTTTGAAAGGCCGGGTGTTATCCAGGAAATAGGTATCCCCGTGAATTTCCAGGATCGGGTGGGTCACACCGTTGGGCAGGGTTTCCGAATACTGGGTTTGCCGCAGCACGCTGCCCGAGGGATCGCGCTGCACGTAGTCTTCCATACGCTGGCGTTCCACCGGCTCGCCGTTGATGTGCAGGATGCCGTTGATCACCTGAACCGTATCGCCCGGCAGGCCGATGACCCGCTTGATGAAGTCGACGGTCGTGTCCTGCGGCTCCTTGAACACCACCACGTCACCTCGTTCCGGCTCCGTGAAGCCGACACGGCCGGAAAACGGAATCAACGCCAGCGGAAAGGAATACTGGGAATAGCCATAGGAAAACTTCGAAACGAACAGGTAATCGCCCACCAGAAGGGTGGGGATCATCGACCCGGAGGGAATACGGAACGGCTCGTAGGCAAAAGTCCGAATGACGATAGCAATGAGAAAGGCATAGACGATCGTCTTGATGGTCTCGCCGAGGCCACCGCTCTTTTTCTTGTTCATCGAAAAATCTCTCGAAAGCATTGAAAAAAAAGCGCTTTGTGGCGGCCAGAGCGAGATTGCCTGACCGGTGCCCCGATCAAGCCAAGGGTGGCCCCCAATGTCAAGCGTTTACGG
This sequence comes from Rhodospirillaceae bacterium Z3-40, assembly GCA_046233135.1. Classification (GTDB taxonomy): domain Bacteria; phylum Pseudomonadota; class Alphaproteobacteria; order Rhodospirillales; family Rhodospirillaceae; genus JBJXHN01. The sequence continues at coordinate 762,997 of JBJXHN010000001.1, forward strand.
CCCCAAGATGCGGTTGAGCGGCCTCCCTTGCCCGCCGGCCGCCCTTTCGGATCAGGCCGCCGCCCCCTCCGCCCGCGCCTTGTCCATGTGCATGCGCATGCGCCGCACGGCCTGGTCGAGCCCGCCGAAGATGGCCTCGCCGATCAGGAAGTGGCCGATGTTCAATTCCGCCAACGCCGGGATGGCGGCCACCGGTTCGACGGTGTCGTAGGTCAAGCCGTGGCCGGCATGAACCTCCAGCCCGATCTCCGCGCCGTGGGCCGCGGCGGTGACCAGACGGGTCAGTTGCGCCTCCCGCGCCTCGCCGGCCGGCGCATCGCAATAGGCTCCCGTATGCAGCTCGACCACCGGGGCGCCCAGGGTCCGGGCCGCATCCAGCTGGCGCGGATCGGGTTCGATGAACAGCGACACGCGGATCCCCGCGTCGCCCAGGCGGGCGATGACGGGGCGCAGCGCATCCATGGCCCCGGCCACCTCCAATCCGCCTTCGGTGGTCCGCTCCTCGCGCTTTTCGGGCACGATGCAGGCCGCGTGGGGGCGATGGCGCAGGGCGATGGCCAGCATCTCCTCGGTCGCGGCCATTTCCAGGTTTAGCGGCAGGTCGATTTCCCGGGACAGGCGGTCGATATCGGCGTCCGAGATATGGCGCCGGTCCTCGCGCAGATGGGCCGTGATGCCGTCCGCCCCGGCGGCGGCGGCGATCCGTGCGGCGCGGACCGGGTCGGGGTGGTCGCCGCCGCGCGCGTTACGGATGGTCGCCACGTGGTCGATATTCACGCCCAGGCGGAGAACGGTGGCAGCGGACATCATGAACTGGCCTTTCGCGGTGTCGGAATCAGCGCCTCGGGGTCGGTCATCTTCGACGCACCCGGGGGAAAGGTATCAGCAGACCGGGACGAAGGACAGTCATCCCGCACATGCCCCAGATCGCCCCGGGGCCGGCTGGCCAGTGCCTCGGCCAGCTGCTCCTCGGCCTGGGCCTCATCGACCTGACGCTGGCGGCGCTCCACCCGTTCCAGGGCCTTGCGGTGGCGGGCGGCGACGCGGGCGCGCTGATAGCCCGCGACCGCCCGCTTCACCGGCCAATAGGTGATGCAGAACGCCAGCAGCCCCAGCGGCAGGGATCCCAGCAGCATGGGCACCCAGATGGGCAGGACGTTGGATACGAAATAGCGCAGGTCCAGTTCCACGACCGAATGCCAGAGGGACTGGAAGAAAAAGGCGAAGTTGACGGTCGCGCCATTGCCGTCGCCCCCCGTCATCATGCAGCCGATCTCGAAGGTGGCGACCCAGATGAAGGGGAAGGTCCAGGGATTGCCGACCACCGTCCCGATGGCCGAAGCGATCAGATTGCCCCGCGACACCCAGGCCAGCAAAGCGGCCAGCAGAAAATGGAAGCCCACCAAAGGGGTAAACGAGGCGGCCGCACCACAGGCGAAGCCTGCGGCGATGGATGCCGGGGTTCCGGGGAGCCGGGCCACGCGATGGCCCATGTAACGTGCCGCGCGTCGCCAGCCCGTGCGGGGCAGTATGAAGCCCCTCACCCGGGCCAAGACCCCTGGCTTGATCCGCCGCTGGAATAGCATGTTCCTGTCTTCGGCCCCTGCCTGTCATTTCCTCCGGCGAAGGTCTTTCCGGCGATCCGTATTCGCCCCCCGAACACGGTCTCCGGCCTTCCGCCTGTATCGTTTGCGGCCCCGGGCCGATGTCATGCTTATCTCCTAAAGACGGCAAACCCAAGGCCTAATGGCGGGACCTTTCGACAAAATTGATGGCCGGGGTCGCCCGCAATGCGGCAATGATATTCGTCAGATGGCGAACATCCTGAACCTCCACGTCCACGATCATGTCGAAAAAGTCCTGGCTGCGGTTGGTGATCTTCAGATTGGTGATGTTTCCCAGGTTCTTGGCGATCACCGTGGTCAGGGACCCCAGGCTGCCGGGCTCGTTGGCCACCACCACTTTGACCCGACCAACGTGGATCTTGCCCTTTGTATCCTGATCATCAAAGGCCAGGTCCAGCCACCGTTCCGGCTGGTCGGCCAGGGCCTCCAGCTGGTCACAGTCAATCGTATGGATGGTCACGCCCTTGCCGGTGGTGACAATTCCGACGATCCGGTCGCCGGGCAGCGGGTGGCAGCATTTGGCGTAGTGCAGGGCCATGCCGGGGATAAGGCCCCGGATATGCATGCGCCCGCCGCTGCCCTCGTCGCTTTGCTTGGAGCGGCGGGCGCGGGCGAAGTTGACCACATTGGCCAGCTTGGGCAGCATCTTGATGCCCGGATAGACCGCCTGCACCACTTCGCGGGCGGTGATATGGCCCTCGCCCACTTCGACCACCAGGTCATCGACGGTGTTCTGCCGGAACTTCTTCAGGACCCCGTCCAGGCCCTTTTCGGTCATCTCGTAGCCTTCGGTGCGGAAGGCTCGGGCCAGCATCTGCCGGCCAAGCTCCAGATACTGGTCGCGCCGCTGGGACCGCACGAAACGGCGGATCTGGGCACGCGCCTTGCCGGTGGCGACGAAGCGTTCCCATTCCGGCGACGGCGTCTGCGCCTTGCTGGTGGAGATTTCCACCTGATCGCCATTTTTCAGCACGGTGCGCAGGGGCACCAGGCGGCCGTTGACCTTGGCGGCCACGGCGCGGTTGCCCACTTCCGTATGCACCGCATAGGCGAAATCCACCGGCGTCGCCCCGCTCGGCAGGCCGATCAGGTCACCCTTGGGAGAGAAGCAGAACACTTGGTCGCTGAACATTTCCAGCTTGGTGTGTTCCAGAAACTCTTCCGGCGACGCGGCATGCTCCAGGATTTCCAGCAGCTCGCGCAGCCAGCGGTACTGGCGGCAGTCCAGGTTGATGGTGCCCTGCTTATAGGACCAGTGGGCCGCCACCCCCAGTTCGCAGACCTCGTGCATCTCTCGCGTGCGGATCTGGATTTCGATGCGCAGCCGTTCCGGCCCGATCACCGCCGTATGGATGGAACGATAGCCGTTGGTCTTCGGTGTGGAGATGTAATCCTTGAAACGATCCGGCACCATGGGATAGCCGGCATGAATAATCCCCAGGGCCTGATAGCACTGCTCCAGGTTATCCACCAAAATGCGGAAGGCCATGATATCGGACAGCTGCTCGAACGAGATGTTCTTGCGCTGCATTTTCTTCCAGATACTGTAGGGCGACTTTTCCCGCCCGGTCACCTCCGCTTCCAGGCCATGTTCCTTCAGGGTCGTCACCAGTTGGGCGATGACCTTGGGCACGGCTTCGCCGCCCTCGGCCCGCAGGAAGGCCAGACGCTGTTCGATGCTTTCCTTGGCATCCGGATGGAGTTCCCGGAAGGCCAGATCTTCCAGTTCGTCCTTGATCTCCGCCATGCCGATTCGCTCGGCCAGGGGGGCGTAGATCTCCATGGTTTCAAGCGCGATTCGCGCCCGCTTCTCGGGTTTGTTGATGAAATGCAACGTCCGCATGTTGTGCAGGCGGTCGGCCAGCTTGACCATCAGGACACGGATGTCCTCGCTCATGGCCAGCAGCAGCTTGCGGAAGTTCTCCGCCTGTTTGGTGCGGTCGGATTGCAGTTGCAGCCGGGTCAGCTTGGTGACGCCGTCGACCAGCCGCGCCACCTCGGTGCCGAACAGGTCGCGGATATCGTCCAGCGTGGCTTCCGTATCCTCGATGGTATCATGCAGCAGGGCCGTCACGATCGAGGCGGAATCCAGCTTGTAGCGGGTCAGGATGCCCGCGACGTCGATGGGGTGGGAGAAATAGGGGTCGCCCGATGCCCGCTTCTGCGAACCATGCATGCGCATGGCATAGACATAGGCGCGGTTGAGAAGGTCCTCGTCCGCACTGGGATCATAGGAACAGACCTTCTCGACCAACTCGAACTGACGCATCATGCCGGCGACACCCCCTCACCCCCCATCCCTTGCTTCTCAAGGAAGAGGTTTATCATGATGTGGGGTGAGAATCGCCATCCGGTCAACTGCAATCGGACGCGTCGGAACCGGGCGGACGCGACGGAACCGGGAACGAAGGAAGGGGGGACCCTTGCGGCGGACGCTGTCGTCCATGCCCCCTTCCCCATACCGGTCGGAATCGTCAGTCTTCGTCCACCTCGTCGATGGGGCCGTCGCCGTCCTCATCGATGTTGTCGCTGAAATCCATGGAACCCAGATCGCCGTCGTCCTCGCCCTGGACCGACAGAACGTCTTCCGACAGCTCTTCGCTTTCGTTGGCCGGGCCGGTCTGCTGGGCGATTTCCCGGTCGATGGCCATGGCGTCGAAATCGTCTTCCTCGGGCTCGTCAATTTCGACGTGCTTCTGAAGACCCTGAACGACGGCTTCCCTCAGCGCATCCGTATCAACGGTGCGGTCGGCAATTTCCCGCAGGGCAACGACGGGATTCTTGTCGTTGTCGCGGTCGACGGTCAGCGGCGAACCGGCCGAAATGTCGCGGGCGCGCTGGCCGGCGGCCAGAACCAGTTCGAAGCGGTTGGGAATGCGAAGGACGCAGTCCTCGACAGTAACGCGGGCCATGACCCCTCCAGGCTTTGCAAACCAAGACCCCCGGCATGCAACGGCACCCAGGGGGGATCGATGTATATAGAGCGATCAGCTGCCTATTGCAACAGCATGCCTGACCTTGGCCTAGCTAGCGGCCCCGCTCCGCCTCGGCAATTTCGGCGGCGAGGTCGCGGGTGCCGAAGCGGGTGGTCATGAAATCCAGGGTCACCGGCAGATCCATGGACAGGCGCGGCACGTGCTGCAGCGACACGGTCAGATCCCGGGCGCCGCATTCCAGCAGATGCCCGCCCCAGGCGCGTTCGGAATCCAGGAAGTGCAGATGCCAGCCCGGCACATTCACCCCTTCCAGGAAGGACGGAAACCAGAAGCCGGCAAGCGTTCCCGACAGCGAGTCGACGGTGAATTCGGTCTGCTCCCGGGCCACCTCCACCAGCGGCCGCCCTTCCGGCTGGGGCGGCACGGAGCGCACCCGCACATGATCGAACGCACCGTCTACCCGCACGGCATAAAGCGAATTCTCCGACGGCAGCAGCCCTTCCAGCAGGCCGCGCAGGGCCGTGTAATCCAGGGGACCGGCCACCGTTTCGGTGATGAAGGGCGAGAAGCGGGTGACAGTGGCAAAGGGGGTCAGGCAATCCGGATCGGGCCGATAGGCCTTGCCGTCCGCCCGCAGTTGGTAGAACCGGCCGTCCAGCAGCACCATTTCGCCATCCAGGTCGTTGAAGGTGCCCAGACCGAAATCCCCATGCTGGAGCAGGTCGCGCAGGCTGGTTCCCGCCCGGTAGATCCCCTCCATCAGGCCGCAAAGCGGCGCATTCTGGAAAACCGCCTCGCACAGACCGTCAGATCGCAGATAGCTGCGCAGCGCGCGCTCCACCAGGTCTTGCGACTCGATCCTGTTGAGCCGGCAGGCAGCCGCCACGGCCCCCGCCAAATCGGCGGGAATGGTCACCTCCGCCCCCGAACTCCCCGTCGAATCGTCGCTTTTTGTTCCTCCCATGGCGGTGCCCCTTTCCGGCTTCTCCCGATCCCGCCGGCAAGGGTCCGGGGGGAACCGCGCCCTGTCAACCGACGTTGCTCTTCTTGGCACGAAAGAATCAGGCGCAACCCGTTATTCTGCCAGACGTTCCGCCAGTTGATCCGGTGGCAGGCGGGCGATCAGCGCGTCGATCCCGAGCCCGAGAGTCGGATGCCGCCACATCGGACAGATATCCCGCAGTGGCAAAAGAACAAATGCCCGCTCGTGCGCACGGGGATGAGGAAGGATCGGATCCGATCCCCTTATTTTTCCTTTCCAGTCAATCAAATCCAGATCCAAGGTCCGTGCCGCATTGGGAATGGTCCGGATCCTTGCGTGTTTTTCTTCAATCCGGTGGAGCAACAAAAGCAAAGACAATGGATCAAGATCACTCTCTACCTGTATGATTCCATTGATAAAATCAGGCTGATCCGAGGCCGGAACTGGCCGGGTGCGATACCAGGGCGAACGCGCAAGAATGGCAAGGCCTTCTTCTTGCAATTCTTCTATAGCCTTTTCACAGGTTTTATGGGGGATTCCCGCCGGTCCGGCCAAGTTCGACCCCAATGCCACGAAAATCACATCCCGTCTCCCTTGGAACTGCTTGCGAGAACCATGCATTCAGCTTACTTATTTGAGTGGAATTTTTGGGTTGCCGGATAGCGGCGGTCAATTTTCCGAAGCGAGATATTCCAAGCTTATTTCTGACGAGGATGACATGATCTTTTATCCCCAGGAACGTATCGGGCTGTTCATCGACGGCTCGAACCTCTACGCGGCCGCCCGCTCTCTGGGATTCGACATCGATTACAAGCGCCTGCTTGAGTTATTTGCGGCGAAAGGGCGTTTGATCCGGGCGTTTTACTACACGGCCCTGGTTGAAGACCAGGAGTATTCGCCCATCCGACCTTTGGTGGATTGGTTGGACTACAATGGTTACACCATGGTCACCAAGCCGACCAAGGAGTTCACCGACGCGGCCGGACGGCGCAAGATCAAGGGGAATATGGATATCGAGCTGGCCATCGACGTGATGGAGATGGCCCCGCATATGGACCATATCGTCCTGTTTTCCGGCGACGGCGATTTCCGCCGGCTGGTGGAAGCGATCCAGCGCAAGGGGCTGCGGGTTACCGTGGTCAGCACCGTGCGTTCCCAGCCGCCGATGGTCGCCGACGAACTGCGACGCCAGGCCGACAGCTTCATCGAGTTGCAGGAACTGGAACCCAGCATCTCCCGCGCTCCGGTGCACCGCGACGACAATAACAACAACCGGCCCAACAACCGTCCGGAACCGCCGCCGCAGCAGGCCGATGACGATGACGACTACGAAGGCGACGGCGGGATCGAAGACCTGCTATGACGCCTGCGCCTGCGCCCACCACCGGCCAGCCGCTCCGGGATGCCGGAGCGGCTGTCGACGGTTCGTCCGTGTCCTCGGCGCCGGCCGGTTCTCCCGCGACCGTTCACACCCCTCCCGGCCGCGACTGCCCGCTCTGTCCGCGCCTGGCCACCTGGCGGAACGAGCTGCGCCAGGACCATGCCGACTGGCATAACGCCCCGGTGCCGTCTTTCGGTCCCCTGGATGCCCCGCTGCTGGTGGTCGGCCTGGCTCCCGGCCTGCGCGGCGCCAACCGCACCGGCCGCCCGTTCACGGGCGATTTCGCCGGCGACCTGCTCTACGGTTCGTTGCAGGCCCTGGGACTGGCGGAAGGCACCTACGGCCAGCGGGTGGACGACGGCTTCCGCCTGATCTCTGTCCGGGTGACCAATGCGGTGCGCTGCGTGCCGCCGGAAAACAAGCCGACCCCGGCCGAACAGAAAACCTGCCGCCCGTTTCTGGTGGACGAGATCGGCGCCATGCCGGGGCTGCGCGGGCTGTTCGCCCTGGGCAAGGTGGCCCATGACGCCGTGCTGCGGACCCTCGGGATCAGGATGAAGGACGCCCCCTTCGCCCACGGCGCCCAACACCCCCTGCCCGGCGGCCTGATCCTGACCGACAGCTACCACTGTTCCCGCTACAACCAGAACACCGGCCGGCTGACGGCGCCGATGTTCACAGACGCCTTGTCCCGCGCCGCCGAAGCCGTGGGGCTGTCGTCTCCTAGTAGATAGTCCTTACCCCTTCATTCCTTGCCCGGCCTTCAGCACGGCCGCCACGTTGCGGGCGGTCCGCTGGAGGTTTTCGGTGGCTTCGGCCAAGGCCTCTTCCACCGCGCAGGGGCGGCAGAGGACGCTGAACACCGCCTCGATCCCGTGATCGTGCACGACCGCCACATCGGCGGCCAGACCGCCGGCAATGGCGATCACCGGCTTGCCGTGACGCTTGGCCAGCCGGGCGACCCCGATGGGGGTTTTGCCGTGGATGGTCTGGCTGTCCATGCGTCCTTCCCCGGTGATCACCAGATCGGCGTCCGCCAGGTGCCGCTCCAGGCCGGCGGCGCGCAGGACGATATCCACCCCCGGGTTCAGATGCGCCCCCAGGAAGGCCACCAGGCCGGCTCCCAGGCCGCCGGCCGCCCCGCCGCCGGCCAGCCCGGCCACATCCGCCCCCAGATCCCGCTTCAGGCAGTCGGCGAAGTGGGCCAGATTGGCGTCCAGCTGCCGCACCATGTCCGGCGTCGCCCCCTTCTGCGGCCCGAACACCGCCGAGGCCCCGTCCGGACCGGTCAGCGGGTTGTCCACATCGCAGGCCACCTCGATCCGGCATTCCTTCAGGCGGGGATCCAGGCCGGAGGCATCGATCCGCGCCAGACCGGCCAGGGCGCCGCCGCCCGGTCCGATCTCGGCTCCGGCCTCATCCAGCAGACGGATCCCCAGGGCCTGGGCCATGCCCGCGCCGCCATCGTTGGTGGCACTGCCGCCGATCCCCAGGATCAGGTGGCGCGCGCCCCGCCCCAGCGCCGCGAGGATCAGCTCGCCCACGCCCCGGGTGGTGGCCTTGCGGGGATCCCGCTCGGCGCGGGGCACCAGCATCAGGCCGCTGGACGCCGCCATTTCGATCACCGCCGTCTTACCGTCGCCACCAAGGCCGTAACCGGCGTCCACGGGCGCGCCCATAGGACCGGTGACACGCGCGGTGCAATGGTTGCCGCCGGTGGCGTCCACCAGGGCCTCCACGGTGCCTTCGCCCCCGTCGGCGACGGGCACGGTGACATAGTCCGCGTCGGGGAAGATCTGACGGAAGCCGGCGGCGATATGCGTGGCCACCTCCAGGGACGACAGGCTTTCCTTGAACGAATCCGGTGCGATGACGACCTTCATGGCCTTGTTCCTTTCGTCCTGAACGACCACTCCCCGGAAAGGCAGGCCTTCCCGGGGAGCAGCACCCTATCGAACCGGAGGTGGAGACGCGATCATTTCGTCTTGCCCGGCCTTTTATTTGCCTCACGGCAGCCCGCTGCGCGGACGCCTCCGGCGGGGCGGGCTGACCGCCCGGGCCGCAGTCGCGGCCTGTGGTGCGCCGAAGCGAACCGGATCAGCTCAGATCAGCAGGGCTCCGGCGATCCACACCGCCGCAGCGGCCACCAGCCCTTCGAAAGCGGTTCCCACGGTCTGCAACCGGTAGCCGGTCTTGGCGTCCATGTTGGAGAACTGCGTGACCACCCAGAAGAAGCTGTCGTTGGCGTGCGACACCACCATGGCCCCGGCACCGATGGCGATGACCACCAGGGCACGCGCCATCTCGCCATCCAGCCCCAGGGGCACCAGCAACGGCGCCATGATGCCCGAGGTGGTGATGATCGACACGGTGCTGGAGCCCTGGGCGGTCTTGATGCCGGCGGCGATGATGAACGGCAGCGCGAGCCCCAGATGAATGCTGGACAGGGAGTCGCCGATCACCCCGGCGATGCCGGAATTCTGCAGCACCTTGCCGAAAGCCCCGCCGGAGCCGGTGATGATGATGATGATCGCCGCATCCACCACCGCCTTGCCGACCCAGCCGGTGCTCGACAGCATGTCCCGGTCCAGGCGTTTCGGCAGCAGCAGGGCAAGTGCCACGCCGATCCCCAGGGCAACCACCGGCTGGCCGAGGAAGGACAGCAGGGTCAGGACAACCCCTTCGCCGAAGGGATGGGACGGCAGTTCGGCCACGGACCGCAGCACGATCAGCACGATGGGCAGCAGGATCGGCAGCACCGCCTTGCCGGCGCTGGGGCCGCCGTCTTCGCCCTTCAGGGCCGCCGCGTCGGGCACTTCACCGGGGGCATAGGGCTCGACGGGGACCTTGGCGGCGACGGTGATGGAAAACAGCCAGCCGGCCAGGGCGGCGATACCGGCGATAATCAGGCCGAAGATGATGACCAGACCCAGATCCGCTTCCAGAATGCCCGCAGCGGCGACCGGTCCGGGCGTCGGCGGCACCATGGTGTGCGAGGCATAGAGGCCGAGGCTCAGCGCGATGGCCACGGCAGCGAGGCTGATCCCCGATTTGCGGGCAATGGCCTTGGTCAGCGAGGACAGGATCACGAAGCCGCTATCGCAGAACACCGGGATAGAGACGGTGAATCCCATGATCGTCATGGCCAGCGGCGCATTGCGCTCGCCTGTCTTTTTCAGGATCGACTCGGCCAGACGGAAGGCTCCCCCGGATCGTTCCAGGAACACCCCGATGATGGTACCGAACAGAATGACGATCCCGATATAGCCAATGGTCCCCCCGAAGCCCGCATTGACGGATTTGACCACCTCGTCCAGCGGCATGCCCGACAGGATGCCGAAGCCGAAGGCAGTTATCAGGAGGGCCAGAAAGGCATGCAGTTTCAGTTTCGCCGTCGCGAATATGATAAACGCGATTGAGGCGAGCAACAGGATTACCAGTAACATGGCCCTTACTCCCAAACAACGCACCGGCAGCCATCCTTACGCCTTTATGCCGCCTTCAGGCGCCCCATTCCGGTGAAGGAGCCATAGCCAAAGAACATGGCAGAATCCATAAAAAGCTATCTACTCATTATTGGCTGTATATGAAACATTCCTCATAAAACACAACTATAAGACGGTTCTATATTCGAAAAATTCGGCTGATCGGCGAAACCAGGGTTCGCATTCGTCGTATACATATGTTAGATTACATCCCCTTTCGCATGTACGAAAATAATCACTGGGATGAAACGACATGTTGTTCTCGCGCCAAGATACTGTAGCCCAAGAAGAAGCGGGATGGTTGCGCGTTCTTCTTACCCACGCGGGTGTTGGGCTTTGGGATGCCCAGATGGTTGGGGGCGACCCCATGCATGCCATGAGCAAATGGCGCTGGTCCGGCGAGTTCCGCAGACTTCTTGGCTTTGACCCGACCGATACGGCGGGCTTCCCCGATGTGGTGACGGCCTGGAGCGACCGACTCCACACGGAAGACAAGGACGCCACTCTGACCGCCTTTGGCGCCTGCCTGTCCGACCGCAGCGGCCGCACGGGTTATGACGTCATCTACCGCCTGAAGTGCAAGGACGGCGATTACCGCTGGTTCCGTGCCGTCGGCGGTGTCGTCCGCGATGCCCAGGGCGTCCCCCAGCGGGCCTGCGGTGCGCTGATCGACGTGCATGAACAGAAAAACGACGAGGAACGCTTCAAGCTGATGGGCCGCCACCTTGGAGTCGGCCTGTGGGACGCCTCCATTTATCAGGGCGACCCGATGCATGAAAAAAGCCAATGGCGCTGGTCGGAGGAATTCCGCCGGCTGGTGGGCTTTGATCCCGAAGACCGCAAGGGCTTCCCCGATGTGGTCGGGTCCTGGGCCAACCGCCTGCACCCGGAAGACACCGACCCCACCTTCAACGCCTTTGGTGCCTGCCTGAACGACCGCTCCGGCCGCACCGGCTATGACGTCCGCTACCGCCTGCGCACCAAGAACGGTGACTACCGCTGGTTCCGCGCCGTCGGCGGCGTCGCCCGGGACAAGCAGGGCAATCCGCTGCGCGCCTGCGGCTCGCTGATCGACGTGACCGACGAGATCGATGCCCAGGAAAGCCGGCGGATCGAAGAGGCGCATCGCAAGGAAAGCTTCGAGCAACTGGCCGACATGCTGGCCGCGGACATCCAGCGCGACACGGATTCGGTCGCCGACACCGCCCGGGCGGTGGGGGCTGCGTCGGAAGAGCTGTCCGCATCCGTGGCCGAGATCACCAGCCAGATCGCCATTGCCGCCGAGTCCTCGCGCAATGCTGCCCAGGAAGCCGACCAGACGGAAGCCACGGCCAACAACCTGATGACGGCGGCCGACCGCATCAACGATGTCGTCACCCTGATTGAAGACATCGCCAGCCAGACCAACCTGCTGGCCCTGAACGCCACCATCGAGGCGGCGCGCGCCGGCGAAGCGGGCAAGGGCTTTGCCGTGGTGGCCAACGAGGTCAAGACCCTGGCCAACCAGACGTCCAAGGCAACGGGCGAGATCGGTGCCCAGGTGACCACCCTTCAGGAGGCCACCCGGGCCATGTCCGCCGCCATCGGACGAATCGGCAAGGTGATCCGCGAATCGCAGGAAAGCATGGATACCATCTCTCACTCGGTGAGCCAGCAGAGCAGCGCGACCGACGAGATTTCGCATCAGATCGCCCGCACCGCCCAGGATATCGACGCCGTGTCCCAAAAGGTCACGTCCGTGGCTGAAGATATCCGCCGCTCGGCGACCTGAGGCGGGTCCCTCCCTTCGACAAAACGTTCTTTATTTGTTCCCATCGCCATGCCATAGTCGCTGCCCTTGAAAGGGTTCGACGGAGGCATGGCGATGACGGATCAAGGCACCCAATTCCGGCAATTGCACGAGGCACCGGGCGCCTTCGTGCTTCCCAATCCCTGGGATGTGGGCACGGCGCGGATTCTCCATGCCATGGGCTTCCGCGCCCTGGCCACCACCAGTGCCGGTCTGGCCTTCTCCCTGGGGGTGGCAGAGGGGCAGGTCTCGCGGGATCAGGCGCTGGACCATTGCCGGACCCTGATCGCCGCCACCCCCCTGCCCGTTTCCGCCGACCTGGAAAAGGGGTTCGGCGACAGCCCGGACAGCGCGGCCGAAACCGTGCGCGCCGCCGCCGCTGTCGGGCTGGCGGGCTGCTCTCTGGAAGACCACACCGGCGACCGCCGCGCGCCGATCTTCGACGCCTCCCTGGCGGTGGAGCGCATTGCCGCGGCGGCAGAGGCCTGCCGCAGCCTGCCCGCCGACTTCGTGCTGACGGCGCGGTGCGAGAATTTCCTGTGGGGCCGGCCGGATCTGGACGACACCATCCGGCGCCTTCAGGCCTTCGAAGCCGCCGGTGCCGATGTCCTCTACGCGCCGGGGCTGCCGGATCTGGACAGCATCCGCACGGTCTGCGCCGCCGTTTCCAAGCCGGTGAACGTGGTCATGGGCATGCCCGGCGCGACCTTCAGCGTGACCGAGCTGGCGGCGGCGGGCGTCAAGCGGATCAGCACCGGCTCCGCCCTCGCCCGCCGGGCCTTCGGCGCCTTTGTCGAGGCCGCCCGGGAAATGCGCTCGGCAGAGACCTTCCGCTTTTCCGATCAGGCCATCGGCTTCGCCGAGCTGGAAGGTTTCTTTACCGGCGAGACAACGGCCTGACCTTCACAGGGTGGGGGCGATGTAGTCGGGGAGGATGGGCAGCGGGCACGGCTGCCCCTTCAGCAGGCCGCTTTCTACTAGGAGAGCCTTCATCCCCGCCCCCCGGGCGCCAAGCACATCCGTATGCGGGCTGTCGCCGACGGCGAGCATGCGCGACCGGGCGATACCGGGGAAACGGCGGCAGACCAGATCGTAGATCGCCGGATAGGGCTTGCCGAGGAAGCACACCTGTACCTCTGGCTGGCCGGCGAGCAGGCGGAAGGCGAAATAGCCGGGTTCATAGGACAGCTTGCCCTGAAACGGGCAGGTGACGTCGGGATTGCAGACCACCAGGGGGCGGGGATGGCGGCGCAGGCTGTTCATCAGCGCCCATTCCGGCTCTTGGGTCGTCCAGCTGTTGGTATCCACCAGGATGAAGCCCTTGGCGTCGTCCAGATCGTCCATGGCGAAGGATCCGGCCCGGGCCTTGGGGAACTGGGCGATGACGGCTTCCGGATGGGTGCCGAGCACCGCATAGCCCGCTCCGTCCCCATGGGCACGCAGCACATCGGGCAGCAGGGAGCGGCCGGAGACCACCTCCCCGGCCTCCACCGGCAGCCGGCGGGCGGTCAGCCGGGCGGCCACTTCGGCGGGGTCGTGGGTGACGTCATTGGTGACGACGCAGATCCGCCGCCGCGCATCCCGCAGAGCCTCCAGCGCTTCGACCGCCCAGGGGAAGGCCTCATCTCCTTCGTGCAGCACCCCGTAGGCATCCAGGATGATCAGGTCATAGCCGGCGGCGATCTCCATAACCCCATTGATCCGCTGGGGCTCGCCGCTTTCGGGCGGTTCGGGAATCGCCGGCATCCACGCCTCCGCCGAGCGGTAAACCGACCAGGCAGCTTCAAAATCAAGGAAAAGCAAGGGGGTGGGCCTTTTTTGTGTTTTGTGGGAGGAAATCAGCGCTAAGATTATTCTATCTGGTGAGATTATTCACTTGGAAGCTCACATGACTCCCAGAAGGCTCTGCAGCCGAAACCGTTCTTCGCCCCATAACGGGGCCAAGATGAAGCAACAGAACTTAAGATGGTAACCCAAGAGACTACAATAGTCAATTTGATAAATAATTTATTGTAATTGCGGTTTTTTATACAGGAAGATTTCGTGAATATTTTTTCTCATTAATTGAAAATGAGGAATCTAACGCCAAAGCCTTTTGAATAAGACTATGCCGAACCTCTTCAATACCTATCAAAAACTTCTCTAAATCACGAAAAAGATCTTCGTTTTTTGTATAATCACTTACAAAGCTATCAATAGCTATTTGGATAGACTGACCAAAAACACTATTAATCCATCTCCGAACGGACTCATCCGCATCCGTATTTCCCACAACAAAAGATCCAATTTTTGTACCACTTGAAATTGGCACTATGTACTGAAGCATCCACTCATCAAAGTCTAGATCGCTATATAAAATATCTCCATCTTCAGAAGAAGAAATAAATTTCCAATGCTCAGGAAAGCTATCAATGTCACTTAAAACAACTACCCCCTCATGAACAACAGGTGAAACTATGACCTTACTAGATTCATCACTTGATACTCTCAGGTACAGCTTGCTTAATTCGTAATAATTCCGTTTCTTGAATGCCGCCCATCCGACACAATAATATTTTATAGAATATTTTTGCGCAAGAATATGAAGTGATTTCTTCCTAAACATATCATTATACCTTGTCAAAAGATTACAAGAATCTGTCTCCAGCCATATATTTATATCATCCACAATCTCTCTAATACACGATACTTTATACATACGATCAATTTGAATCATATCATATATATAATACGATATAGACTTACACACCATATATTGAGGAAATACAAAAACACCTGATTTATAAATATTCCGACCGAGCAACTCGAGTCGCTTGACCTTCTCCTCAAATGCCGCGTTGTGCCAATGCTCTCCACCTCTAGCGGTCAAAATCATAAAATCATCAAACTCAGCCCATAAGTTACGCATCTCGTTCTCAAAAAATGCCTCTCTTACTGCCTCGTCAATCACAACATCCATAGATTGGATTGCGCGCGCAATCTCTTCAGATTGCACCAAGATTTGCTCCGACAAATTCTTGATCTTCACTAGCCCCCCGTCCCCATTAAGTAGGTTGAGCCCACGGAACCCTAGGTTAGTCAGACCAACCACTCGAGAAATCAGTCCGAAAAAATCAAACCCCAACCCCTGCGCCGCCGCCTCTCCGACTGGAAAAGACAAGGGCACCCCAAGCCTGAGGGTCCACGCACCGAAAATATTTAATAGAAACCGACGACCCATCCGCATTTCATACCCCCTCTTCACACTATCCATAACCCACAAACCTCGATATGCTCCATGAGAATACATACAAAAATGTCTAGTGATTAACAATTATCGTGACAACGACAACTTAATCATATCAAGATGCCTAATCATAGATCGGATTGAATCATGCAGCTCAATCAAATTTTCTACCCTTTTTAGAGCTTCATCATGATTACGGATTATATTTTCAAAATAATCATCTAGGCATTTTTTCTTTTTATTAGCCATTGATATAGAAACATTTCTACTTTGCCTAATGTAATTCGAATCACTCATATTTCGAGAAAGGCATCCTGTAGAAACACCAAGATCATCCGATACAGCAAGATATGCAAAAGAAGTATTATCTTTATAACTCCCATACCTCCCAGACACCCAGCACTCACCATCCTTGTCTGCCTTTCCCGGACGACAAACATTAATATTTTCTGTATAATAAGAACTATCTACGCTCCTATCTTTTCCGATACCATCAAATCTATATGCATACGAAACTCCACTTGATTTATTATTTACTATATCAATAACCTCTGCTAATAATAGATCATGACCTTTAAAACTATTCATTAGTTTAATGAATTCATTTAATTTATCAAATTCTTGATATAAATCTTTCTCCAATTTAGTTAATGGATCATTTATTTTAATAAAATATTCTGATTTAAATGAATATTGAATTTTTTTACCATCTCTAATTATCACTATATTTTTTCTTATTTCATTACTATTATTAAAATGATCAACTACAGAGAAATCCCCATCGAATTCAACACTATATCCATCAATTGACTCTAAAATATCTCCAGGTCGGATTACTATATCTTCATTCTCCCAATATTCATAACGCGTCGACTGAACAACCACCTTATCATCTCGCTCTGCGAGAGTAATGTTTGCACCAAGAGTAACATCTAACGTTGCCCATCGGGCTAATGATCGCCGCTGCTGCGCTACTGCAGTCAATATCTCAGCCGGTTTCGCACCCGCTAACTGCAACATGGACAATTGAGCCCCTGCCGCCACGGCAAAAAATGGAAAGACCACATAATCTTCATACAAACCAAACTTTGATGCCAAGACATTCCCTTCCGAAACGGAAGATGAAATATCTTTCCACGAAATCTTACCTACACTTTGATAGTATTTCAACTTTTTAATAAAGCCATCCAACTGTACTAAGTCTTTTTTCTTAAAAGATTCCTCAACAGATTTCTTAACGGAAAACCCAATAAATTCCAAATCCCTAATGATATCATTCTGCTTAGATATTATTAATTTAAGCTTATCAATAGAATTATCCATAATATCATTGCTTTTTGGCTTTTCTATATATGTTGAATAAACTCCATTAGCTGCTAATGCAGACTTCACGAAAAACTCAAAAGACAAATCATTTTCGGCCCGAGCGCACGAAAAGGACAAAATCAACGATACTCCGGTGCCAAGAAAATATTTAGACGTTATTCCACTAAATTTTAACATCGCCCTCTCCTATGATTGAGCAATACGCCATAAATCCATGTGGTGCCTTTTCCCGCAAATTCAACAAACGGATGCTAAGCAGCCCCCAAAAATCCATTTTTCTACCCATGCGGTAGCACAGTGTTTAAAAGTAATTTCTATCATTTTTATTTGAGATTGTCATTCATCAATAATTTATTTCTATAATTATAAACTAAAACCTGCGGACACTAAAAGTAAAAAAATCACCAACCACACAGTATATTTATTTTTTTGAAGGAGAGCGTAGGAAAAAATTGTCAGGAGCATGAATGTGATGCTAAGCCCCTGACAATAAATACATTTACCGAGGAAATTTTACCGCTAGCTTGTACGTTTCCTGCAATCTAGGGTTATCTATGCAATGACGAATCTCTGCCCATACGTTTAAAGCCCCTCCGCCCTCACCCCAACTCAACCGGCAACACCCCCTCCGGCAAATTCTGATAACACACCGGCCGCAGGAACCGCCGGATCGACAGCGTCCCCACCGAGGTCGCGCCAAAATTCGTTGACGCCGGATAGGGTCCCCCGTGGACCATCGCGTCGCAGACCTCCACCCCGGTCGGGAAGCCATTGGCCAGCACCCGGCCCGCCTTGCGTTCCAGCACCGGCATCAGACTCCGCGCCAGCGCCGTATCCTCGGCGTCCATATGCAGCGTGCAGGTCAGCTGCCCCTTCAGCGAGCGCGCCACCGCCAGCATTTCCGCCGCGTCCGCCACCCGGATCACCACCCCCAGCGGACCGAAGACCTCTTCGCCCAGGTCCGCGTGGGCCAGCCACGCCTTGCCCGTCGCCGTGAACAGGGCCGGTGTTGCCTCCCGCGCCTCGCAGGCGCTGCCCAGCACCTCCGCCACCCCCTCAAGCCCGGCGATGCGCGCCCGGCCGTCGCGGTAGGCCCGGGCGATGCCGTCGGTCAGCATGGTCTGTGCCGCCACCGCCCCTAGGGCCGCCGCTGCGCCGTCCAGAAAGGCCGTGGCGTCCGGCCCGTCGATCACCACGGCGATGCCCGGATTGGTGCAGAACTGCCCCGCTCCCATGGTCAGCGACCCCGCCCAGCCCGAGGCCAGTTCGTCCCCCCGTGCGCTCAGGGCCGCCGGCAGCAGGAACATCGGGTTCACCGAGCCCAGTTCGCCAAAGAACGGGATCGGCTCCGGCCGCCGGGCGCAGAGGTCGAATAGCGCCCGGCCACCCCACAGCGAGCCGGTGAAGCCCACCGCCTTGATCAGCGGGTGCTGCACCAGCGCCTGCCCCACCGCCTGGGATCCCCCCTGCACCATCGAGAAGACGCCGGGATGCACGCCGCAGCGGGCGATGGCCGCATGGATGGCCTCGGCGACGATCTCGCCGGTGCCGGGATGGGCGGAGTGGCCCTTGACCACCACCGGGCAGCCCGCCGCCAGGGCCGCCGCCGTATCGCCGCCGGCGGTCGAGAACGCCAGCGGGAAATTCGACGCGCCGAAGACCGCCACCGGCCCCACCGGCCGCTGCATCAGCCGCAGGTCCGGGCGCGGCAGGGGCTGACGGTCGGGCAAGGCCGCATCGTGGCGCAGGTCCAGATAGTCCGTGCCCCGGATCAGCTCGGCGAACAGCCGCAGCTGACCCGTCGTCCGCCCCCGCTCCCCTTGCAGCCGCGCGGCCGGCAGGCCGGTTTCCCGGGTGCCGATGTCGGTGATGGCCTCGCCCCGGGCCTCGATTTCCTCGGCGATGGCGGTCAGAAAGGCCGCCCGGTCTTCCCGCGCTGCCTGGCCGTAGGACCAGAAGGCCTCCTCCGCCGCCGCGCAGGCCTGGTCCACATGGGCCGGCGTGCCGATGGAAAAGGCGTGGGCCGGGCCGCTGGCCGGTGCGGAGTCGAAAGTCTCCTCATTGGCGATCCACGCACCGGCGATCAGGTGCTTTCCGTGGGGGGTGACGCTCATGACGCATCCTCTTTTGTCAGTCAGCTGAAACATCCTGCGCCATGTTGTATGATAAATTTTTGCCCGAGGCCAGTTTGAATGGTACAAATTTATCTCTAGGATAAGATCCAGAATTGCATCGCAGAGGACCGGAACGACCATGACGCAAACCAAAGGCAGTGCGGCCGGCCCGGGCGGCTATCTGGCCGAAGAGATCGAGCGGGACCTGCGCAAGGGGATCGCCACGGGCACCTACGCCCTGGGAGAGAAGCTTCCGACGGAAAATGCCCTGGGCGAACAGTACGGCGTCAGCCGCACCGTGGTGCGCGAAGCGATTGCCGGTCTGCGGGCCGCCGGGCTGGTGATCTCCCGGCGGGGCAGCGGCGTCTTCGTGGCCGGCAAGGGCGAGGACGAAGACCGTTCCCCCGCTCTGTTCGGCGACGAGGCGCCGCAGCGGGCCTCGGAAGTGATCGACGATCTGGAACTGCGTTCTTCGGTGGAGATCGAAGCCGCCCGCCTGGCCGCGCAGCGGGCCTCCAACAGCCAGATCGAGATGATCCACGATCTGCACCTGCGCTTCGCCGGCAAGATCGCCCGGGGCGAGGAGCTGGAGACCGAGGACTTCGCCTTCCACCAGGGCATCGCCCAGGCCACCAACAACCCCTCGTTCGTCAGGTTCCTCCAGCAGCTCGGCCGGCGCACCATCCCCCGCAACAACCTGGCCATCCAGCGGGAATCCGAGGCCTACCGCGCCTATATGACCCAGCTGGAGCTGGAACACGAAGCCATCGTCCACGCCATCGAAGGCCGCGATCCCGACGGCGCGGCCAAGGCCATGAAGGCCCACTTGCATGGCTCCCTGGAGCGCTATCGCCACCTCGCCCGGCGGGGCGGGAAAATCTAGTAATATAAATTTGACAGCCCTCGAAAATAAGTAATACAACATCCCTGCGAGATCACCCGGCACGGGGGATCGCAACGGCGGCCCAGGCGGACAAGGCTGGCTCACCCGGACGGAAGCGATCCGGGCGCCCTCTCCGCCTTCCCCTGCCGGCCCAATGATAAAAGGGAGGATTGTATGACTGCTTTCTGGAAGGTTCTGGCGGCCGGTGCCGCCTTCACCATGGTCGCCTCGTCCGCGTTTGCGGCCTTCCCCGACAAGGACATCCGCATGATCGTGCCCTGGGGCGCGGGGGGCGGCACCGACGGCATCGTGCGCAAGCTGTCGTCCATTGCCGAAAAGGAAATCGGCGGCACCATCTATGTGGAAAACATCGAAGGCGGTGTCAGCGCCACCGGCGTGTCCCAGCTGATGGGCGAAAAGCCGGACGGCTATACCATCGGCGCGCTGACCTATGACAGTGTCGTCACCGTGCCGTGGCAGGGCCTGCTGCCCAGCTATTCCATGGACCGCCTGCACCTGATCGCCCGGGTGACCAGCGAGCCCGACGCCCTGATCGTGTCCGAAGGCTCCGGCTACGACACCCTGGCCGACGTCATCCAGGCGGCCAAGGACAAGCCGGGCAAGGTGAAGATCGGCATTCAGAACATCGGGTCGCGCCTGCACCTGACCGCCTTGCAGTTCCAGAAGGAAACCGGCACGGACTTCAAGCTGATCGCCTATCCCGGCGGGGCGGCCGGCCAGAAGGAAGCCATGCTGAACGGCGAGGTTCCGATCGTCGCCACCAGCCTGGGGGATTTCTCCTCGCTGCTGGACGACGGCAAGGCCAAGGGCGTGGTGGAATTCACCGACACCCAGAACCCCACCTACACCACTGTTCCCACCGCCGCGTCCGAAGGGCTGGACCTGCGCATGGGCAGCTTCATCCTGATCGCCGCGCCGGCCGGCCTGCCCGATGACGTGGCCGCCAAGATCGAAGGCGCCTACAAGGCCGCCTATGAAAGCGACGCGTTCCAGAGCTGGCTGGCCCAGGTCGGTGTGACGCCGAACTGGCTGGGGTCGGACTCCGTGACCGACTGGGCAACCTCCACGGCGACGGCCATTACGGGCGAGTTGGACGCCCTCGTCGCCCAGGGCGTGATCAACAAGTAACACCGACCGACCATGGGCTTGGCCCATTGTCGGGAGGCAAGGCCAAGGGCCGGCCGCGCCTTTTCCCCACGCGCGCGGCCGGCCCGGCCCGAGTATCCGGAGACCCCATCATGATGCGAAAGCGATCGACGCTTCGCAGTGCCGCCCTGCCGGCGGCGCTGGGGGGCCTGGCCATCCTCTACGGGGTGGGCATTCCCCAGATACGCTCCCAGTTCGATGAAGGGATCGTCGGCCCCCGCTTCCTGCCCATCCTGCTGGTTATCATCGCCCTGGGCTGCGTCGCCGTGATCATCGGCCGCGCATGGCGGCGCCCCGCCGCGGCCTCCGACGCCGGTCCCGCCTCCGCACCCGCTCCCCCGGTCCCTGCCCAGCGGTTTCGGGACGCCGTGAAGCCCTATCTGCTGCTCGGGGCGATCCTGCTTTACATCGCCCTGTTCAAGCCCCTCGGCTTCCTGCTGACCACCTTCGGGCTGGGTTACGCGATTCTGACCCTGTTCAGCTACGCCCAAGGCCGGCTGCTGCGCCGGGCCGGCATGGCGCTGGCGATCACCCTGGGCAGCTACGGCCTGTTCATGCTGGCCTTCGGCGCCCGCCTGCCGCTGTTTCCCGAGTTGCTGCCCGTGCTGCAGCAGGGAGGCCTGTGATGGATCTGCTGGCAACCATCGGCGGCGGCTTCGGTCAGGTTCTGCAGCCCGCCAACCTCGCCTTCATGGTCGGTGGCTTTCTGATCGGCACCTTCTTCGGCGCCGTGCCGGGGCTGACCTCGGTGCTGGCCATCGCCCTGCTGCTGCCGATCACCTATTCCATCGACGTGGTGCCGGCGCTGATCATGTGTGCCTCCATCTTCATGTCGGGGATGTATGCCGGGTCGATCACCGCCACCACCATCAACATTCCCGGCGCCCCGTCGTCGATGATGACCGCGATCGAGGGCAACGCCCTGATGCGCCGGGGCAAGGGCGCCAACGCGCTCGGCCATGCGGCCCTGGGCTCCATGATCGGCGGCACGGTGGGCGCCTTGCTGCTGATCCTGCTGATGCCTCTGGCCGCCGAGGCCACCTTGCTGATCCGCACGCCGGGCAAGTTCTCCCTGGTGCTGTTCGCCCTTGTGGTGATCGTTCTGGTGCAGCGCGACGACGCCCCAAAGGCAATCCTGACCACCGCGCTGGGGATGATGATCTCGACGATCGGCATCGACGTGATGCAGCCCGTTCCCCGCTTCAACTACGGCACCGGCTTGCTGGTGGAAGGCATCGACATGATGCCGGTGATCATCGGCGTCTTCGCCATCGCCGAGCTGATGGTGCAGATGGGCGAGCACGGCCCGGCCCTGTCGGCGGAAAAGCTGCGGGAAACGGCCCGCACCTTGCGCCGCAAGGATTTCATCCCCCCCTGGTCGGAAGTCCGCCAGATCGGCCTGTTCAGCTACCTGAAAGCCGCGCTGATCGGCTACGGCATCGGCATTCTGCCCGGTGTCGGCGGGTCCATGGCCGCCTTCGTCGCCTATGCCGAAGCCAAGCGCGGCGCGCGGCCGGAAGAGATGTTCGGCGAGGGCAGCCGCCTGGGGCTGGCGTCGGCGGAATCGGCCAACAACGCCATGTGCGGCGGGGCCTTCGTTCCGATGCTGATGTTCGGCATTCCCGGGGATCCCACCACGGCCATCGTGCTAGGCGTGATGGTGATCAACGGCCTCCAGCCGGGCATCAAGCTGGTGGAGACCCAGGGCAACCTGATCGCGCCGATGTTCGTCTCCCTGCTGATCAGCGCCCTGGTGCTGATCCCGCTGACCCTTTACCTGCTCGGCCCGCTGTTCATCCGCATCGTCAGCATTCCCCGGGGCATCCTGTATGCCGGCATCGCCGTGGTCGCCCTGGTGGGCAGCTATGTGGCCACCTACTCCGTCTTCCAGATGGTCCTGGCCGCCATCTTCGGCCTGCTGGCCTACCTGCTGCGGCGGGGCGGCTATCCGGTGGTGTCGCTGCTGCTGGGCTTCATCCTGGCCCCGGATCTGGAGCGCACCCTGCGGCGCAGCCTCAGCCTCAACGACGGGGATCCGATGATCTTCCTGACCAGCCCCGACAGCCTGTTCTTCATCGGCCTGTCCGTGCTGTTCATCATCCTGATGGAAGGTCTGCCCCGGCTGAAGGACCGGCGCCGACGCTCCCTTTCCTCTTCCTGAGCCCCCATTCCGTATCGAACCGATAGGACTCCCTCCATGACTCCCACCGATCTGAAAGCCGCGCTGGGCGCCGGCCTCCTGTCCTTCCCCGTCACCCCTTTCGGCGCCGACGGTGCCTTCAACCGCGAGCCCTACCAGAAGCATATCGACTGGCTGGCCGGGTTCGGCGCCACCGCCCTGTTCGCCGCCGGCGGTACGGGTGAGTTCTTCTCCCTCGCCCCGGCCGAAGTGCCCGAGATCGTCGCCGCCGCCAAGGCCGCGTCCAGGGGCACGCCCATTGTCGCCGGCTGCGGCTACGGCACCGCCATGGCCGTCGATCTGGCCCGCGCGGCCGAAAAGGCCGGTGCGGACGGCCTGCTGGTGCTGCCCCACTACCTGATCGATGCGCCCCAGGACGGCCTTTATGCCCATGCCAAGGCCATCTGCGATGCCGTTGACATCGGCGTGATGATTTACGGCCGCGACAACGCCGTCTATCAGCCCGACACCGTCGCCCGCCTGTGCGATGCCTGCCCCAACCTCATCGGCTTCAAGGACGGGTCGGGCAACATCGGGTTGGTGCGGCAGATTACCGCCAGGATGGGCGACCGCCTGACCTACCTGGGCGGCATGCCCACCGCCGAGCTGTTCGCCGAAGCCTATCTGGGAGCCGGTTTAACCACCTATTCCTCGGCCGTGTTCAATTTCGTGCCCGCCCTGGCCATGAAATTCTACACCGCCCTGCGCGCCGGCGATTCCGAGACCACCACCGGCATTCTGCGCAGCTTCTTCTATCCCTTCATGGCCATTCGCGACCGGCAGAAGGGATATGCCGTCTCCGCCATCAAGGCCGGGGTCCGGCTGGGCGGTTTTGACGCCGGGCCGGTGCGGGCACCGCTGGTGGATCTCTCCGCTGACGAGGAAAAGGCGCTGGCGGAATTGATCGCAGCGCATGCGTAACGTCTGTTTCGATTGAAAAAATGGGCGGGAGGTGTTGACCCTCCGCCCTTTTTTCTTGGGCTGCCGCCCAAACCCGCTCGGGGCCTTGGCCCCGAGCCCCTGTCGGTGCTATCCGATCTGCGCCAGCGCGTCCTTCACCTTCGTCTGCTGGCTCTGGTAGTCCGCCAGTCGTTCCCGCTGTTCTTCCACCACCTCTTCCGGCGCTTTTGCCAGGAAGCCGGCGTTGCCCAGCTTCTTCTCGATCT
This sequence comes from Rhodospirillaceae bacterium Z3-40, assembly GCA_046233135.1. Lineage (GTDB taxonomy): Bacteria > Pseudomonadota > Alphaproteobacteria > Rhodospirillales > Rhodospirillaceae > JBJXHN01. The sequence continues at coordinate 787,256 of JBJXHN010000001.1, forward strand.
TGGTCACTTCGCCTTCCAGCTTCTTCAGCTCCTTGGACAGGCGCGCCCGTTCCTGGTCGAGGTCGATAACCCCTTCCAGCGGCAGAATGGCCGTTGCCTCGCCCACCACGAACTGGGCCGCGCCCTTGGCCGGCGCCGTGTCCGTCGGCTCCACGCTTTCCAGACGCGCGAGGCTCAGGACCAGCGGCATATGGGTTTCCAGCCGCGCCAGCGTTTCCGCCGAAGCGTCCTTCAGCCGGAGCGGAATCCGTGCACCCGGCGGCACGTTCATTTCCGACCGCACACTGCGCACGGCGCTGACCAGGCCGACCACCCAGTCCATTTCCGCTTCGGCTTCCGGCGAGGCCAGACCCACGGGCTTGGGCCAGGCCGAACTCACAAGCATCTGATTGCGCGGGGTGATCTCGCCCCACAGCTCCTCGGTGATGAAGGGGGTGAAGGGATGCAGGATGTGCAGGATCTGGTCCAGCACCCAGGCCGCCGTCTTGCGGGTCTCCGCCTGATCCGATTCCGAGCTGTTGCCCGTCAGGATCGGCTTGGCCATTTCCAGGTACCAGTCGCAGAAGGTGTTCCAGACGAATTGATAGGCCACCGTGGCCGCGTCGTTGAAGCGATAGGCCTCGACCGCCTCGCCCACTTTCACCGCCGTTTCCTCGGCCCGGGCGGCGATCCAGCGGTTCAGGGTGGACGTCACCTTGGCCGGATCGAAGGCGGGGTCGGGCAGGCATTCGTTCATCTGGCAGAAGCGCGCCGCATTCCACAGCTTGGTGCAGAAGTTGCGGTACCCGGCGACCCGGCTTTCGCTCATCTTGATGTCGCGGCCCTGGGCGGCCATGGCCACCAGGGTGAAGCGCAGGGCGTCGGTGCCGTAGCTGCCGATCAGATCCAGCGGATCGATGACGTTGCCTTTCGACTTCGACATCTTCTGGCCCTTCTCATCGCGGACCAGGGCGTGGATGTAGACGTCGCGGAACGGCACATCCCCCATGAAGTGGTGGCCCATCATCATCATCCGGGCGACCCAGAAGAAAATGATGTCGAAGCCGGTGACCAGCACGTCACCGGGGTAATAGCGCGCCAGTTCCGGCGTTTCGTCCGGCCAGCCCAGGGTGGAAAACGGCCACAGCGCGGACGAGAACCAGGTGTCCAGCACGTCCGTATCCTGGGTCAGCTCCACCGTGTCGCTGCCGTAATGCGCCTTGGCTGCGGCGATGGCCTCCGCTTCGGTTTCCTCGACAAAGATATGGCCGTCCGGGCCATACCAGGCCGGAACCTGATGGCCCCACCAGATCTGCCGGGAAATGCACCAGGGCTGGATGTTGCGCATCCATTCGAAGAACACGTTTTCCCAGTTCTTCGGCACGAAGCGGGTGCGGCCCTCTTCCACCGCCTTCACCGGCTCTTTGGCCAGGGTCGCGGCATCGACGAACCACTGGTCGGTCAGCCAGGGTTCGATGACAACGCCGGACCGGTCGCCATAGGGCTGGGTCATCGGGTTGTCTTCGATCTTTTCCAGCAGGCCCAGCTCGTCCATCCGCGCGACGATGGCGTCGCGGGCGGCGAAGCGGTCCATGCCCTGGTACTCGGCCGGCACGTTTTCGTTCAGATGCGCGTTCAGATCCAGGACGTTGATCATCGGCAGGTTATGCCGGCGCCCGACCTCGAAGTCGTTGAAATCGTGGGCCGGCGTGATCTTCACCGCGCCGGAGCCCTTTTCCGGGTCGGCGTGTTCGTCGGCAACGATGGGAATCGCCCGCTCGACAATCGGCAGGATCACGTTCTTGCCGATCAGGTCCTTGTAGCGCTCGTCTTCCGCATGAACCGCCACGCCGGTATCGCCCAGCATGGTTTCCGGCCGGGTGGTGGCCACCGTGACGAACTGGCCGGGCTGCCCTTCCACCGGATACTTGAAGTACCACAGCTTGCCCACCGTCTCCCGCTGTTCCACTTCCAGGTCGGAAATCGCGGTGTGCAGCTTGGGGTCCCAGTTGACCAGACGCTTGTCGCGATAGATCAGGCCCTGTTTGTGCAAGGTGACGAAGACCTTGCGGACGGCCTTGGACAGGCCGTCGTCCATGGTGAAGCGCTCCCGCGGCCAGTCCGGCGAGGCCCCCAGGCGCCGCAGCTGCCGCTGGATGGTGCCGCCGGATTCGGCCTTCCATTCCCACACCTTGTCGACGAAGGCCTCGCGGCCCAGGTCGTGGCGGGTGACGCCCTGTTCGCCCAGCTGCCGTTCGACCACCATCTGGGTGGCGATGCCGGCATGGTCTGTCCCCGGCTGCCAAAGCGCATCACGGCCGGTCATGCGGTAGTAGCGCACCAACGCATCCTGCAGCGTGAAGGTCAGGGCGTGGCCCATGTGCAGCGAGCCGGTGACATTCGGCGGCGGCATCATGATGGTGTAGGGCCGGTCCGATACCGTCGGGTCGCAGGCGAATACGCCGCTCTGCTCCCAGGCAGCATACAGGCGTTGCTCGACCGCGGCGGCATCGTACGTCTTGTCCAGCATGGCAGGACCGGTCCTTCTTCATCAGGGATTGGGGTGGATCTCGGCAGTAGGATGTACGCGAATTTCCCGCACAAGGCAGCAAAAAGGCGCCCGCGAGGGGGCGCACATCCTAGGCATTTTAGGAAACCAATGCAAAGGCCCCATCCGGGTCCGTTCCCGCCGCGACAGGTCCGGATGAGATCTCATGAGGGGGACGAGCTGTTGTCAATGGGCGGCCGCACCAGCCCCGTGCTGATGCGGCCGCCCACCATCACACCTCGGCCCAGACACACCGGTCGATCAGAAGACCGCTTGGGTCACGCCCTCGCCCCCTGTCGGATGAAGCGCGTGTTCTGGCGCATCACGCCGGCGGCCGGGGCCGACTCTTCCGGACTCTGTGCGGCCCGGGTGGCGGTCGGAGTTGTTCCAAACGCTTGCCGGTAAACACGGGAGAAATACGGTGCGCTGTTGAAGCCGACGCTGAAAGCGATTTCCGTAATCGTCATGTGGTTCAAAGCCGGATCCTGAAAAGAGGCGCGGCACGCGAGGAGACGACGGTGGAGAAGCCATTCCGACACGGTGTGTTCGGACGCTTCGAACAGTTTATGCAGATAGCGGGGGCTGATTCGAAAGGCATCGGCGATCGATTTCGGCGACAAACCCGGATCATGAAGATTGCTGATCATATAGTCCTGGATACGGTGCAGCATGGTCCGGTGGATGGAGGATTTGTAAGCGCCGGCGGTTTCCGGCCGGATCGCCGCATTGATCAGATCAAGGGTCGCCGCCTCGGCTCTGGCGCACGTCGCGGCGTCGGCGGACGGCAGAACCTCCCCCAGAGTCTGAAGATGCGAGGCCAGCAAAAGCCCCAGGCCGGAGTGGCCGTCGATCCGCTGGGCGCAGACATCCTCGATCGTCGAGGCATAAAGGTTGAGCTTGGCGCGCGGAATCAGGACGGAAATCTGGCGGACCGGTCCCCGGGCACTGAATTCCGCCGGGCGTGACGCATCCCAGACCGATAAATCCCCCGGCCCCAAGGTCACCTCATTGTCGCCTTGTCGCAGCCTGTGCTCTCCCGCGAGCATCAGGATGACGCCATAGAACGAATCCGTCATCCGTCGTATCTGCCTGGTCGTGCGGTGGCCGGAAAGGCTGAAGCCAAGGGCGACATCGGTAAAACCGACCCCCCCGACGGCGTTGTTAAAAAACCGTGCGTTCATCGCCGTCTCGGCCGGCCGGGAAAGCTCCCAGTTCGAGTGGACAGCACAAAGCTGCTCGCAAAAGGCATCGAAACTCACGTTTTCCATCCGAATGGCTCCGGACGGAACGCCCGGATGCCCACAGTCTCTCAGGGTCATGATGTCCTCCCAGACAATATTTTTATTGCCCATACGGTATAGGCAGTTTCGCCAACCGTAAAACACCGTGGGCAGTTGGTGCGCCGGAGGAGAAGGGTGACGTCTCCTTCAGTCAAGCAACCCCCTCGCACTTGGTAAAATATAGCAAAAAAAGAGAGAGTTTTTAGGCCTGAAAGGTCCGAAAATTCTCCCACAAAAGACGTGGTTTCCTGCTCGGAAGCCGGCTCTGGAAATGTTGCCGGCTAGAGATCAGCCCGTTTACAGGGTCATATCATGCCGCAACAGCGGCACCGGGCGACCATCAGCCGCCAACACAAGAAAACGAGAAACATCCAAGGAGCATATCTATGCACCAGACTGAAGAACTTCTCTGGAACACGGAGTCCCTCCCCTGGCACAGCCTGGGCGCGGGGGCCTACTACCGCCTGCTGCGGGTCAGCCCGGAAACCGGGCAATTCTCCATCATCCTGCGCCTCGACGCGGGCGGGTGCTTCTCCGGGCACTATCACCTGGGCGCCGGAGAGTTCCTCATGCTGAAGGGGGCGCTCAAGTACAAGGACAGTGTCGCCAGGGCCGGGGACTGGGGGTACGAGCCTCTCGGCGCCGTCCACGCCGACACCAACGTCGACGTCGAAACGGAACTGCTGTTCATCGGCTATGGTCCGATTGCCTTCACCGACGCCGATGGGGGAGTCGCTCAAATTCTCGACGCCAAACTTCTCAGCGATGTGGCCCAGGGGACATCGGAACCGGTCTCGTTCACCGTCGACGCCTGACGCCCGCCCCTCCGCCACCAAAGCCGGTGGCGGCCCACATGGCCGGAACGGTCCGGGGGAGGTCCCTCCGTCGAGAGGGGCCTGTCCCCGGGTCCGCCGTACCGGATGACCACAGGAGTTTGGAATGATCTCCCTTGCAGGCAAGACCGCGATCGTAACTGGCGCGGCCAGCGGAATCGGTGCTGCGGCGACCCGGATATTCATCGAGGCGGGGGCCCGTGTCGTCGGTATCGATCTCGACGCGCAGACCCTTGAAAGGATGTCCGGGGAGCTTGGCGGGGCTTTCGCGCCCCTGCCGGGCGACGTGACCGATCGCGCGGTTCTGGATCGCGCGGCAGCCTTGGCAATTGACCGCTTCGAACGAATAGACTGTGCCGTGCTGAATGCCGGCATGGATGGCCCCATGGCATCGCTCCTCGACATCGACCCGGCGGATTTCGATCGGGTTCTGCGGGTCAATGTGCGGGCCGTCTTCGATGGCCTCCAGGTTTTCGCCGCACGGATGACGGAACGCGGGGGCGGCATCGTCATCACCTCCTCGGTCAACGGCTTGCGGGCTTTCGGCAACACCAGCCCCTATACCACCAGTAAGATGGGGGTTCTGGGGCTCGCCCGGGCCGCCGCCAACGATCTGGCGTGCCATGGGATCCGCGTGAACACCGTGCACCCCGGGTTAATCGACACCCCCATGCTGCGGCGGGCCGAGGAAGGGCTGGCACCGGGCCGGCAACAGGAGCTCCGGAAGGCCTTGTCCAGCACCGTTGCCCTAAAAAGGGTTGGGGCACCAGAAGACATAGCCCGGGCGATGCTGTTCCTGGTCAGCGACGCGGCCGGCTACATCACTGGAGAGTCGCTGGTGATTGACGGTGGCTTCACCCGATTGCTCACCCTGTAAGACCGCCTGAGAACGTATTGCCTTCGGCGTCTCGCCGGAGGCAAGCGTTCGCCCTCTCCGCACCATAAGGTGCGACGGCCGCGGGGGCTTACCTCCCGACGATGCCAGAAACGCCCCCCGGCCCTTATGACCCGGATGTCATGGCCCGGACCCAGGCCATGGCGAGGGGGGCCGGTGCCTCGCACCCTCCCAAGGCTTCCGCGAGCGTGATGATCGCCGTTTCCTGGTAGTCTCCGGGAAGGCCGAGATGCCGCTCCAAGGCGCCGACGGCCTCCAGGCCCGGTCGCACCGGCCCGGACAACCAAAGACAGGCGTGAACCAGGGAGATCGTCCGGCCACCGCGCATCCGGCGGCGCATGGCCAGACCCGCCAGTTTGCGATCCCCGACCAGAAGGTTGTACCGGCCGTCGCACGGCGCGTCAGGGGCCACACCGGTGCGGCAGCCCGGAAGACCAAGGCGCGTGGCCGCGGCAATCAACGTCCCGGCAAAGGCGGTATAAACCGCGTCAATACCGGTCTGACGGGAAGGGGTGACAGTGATCTGGGAAATGCACAGCACCTGGTCTCCATGAAAGACACAGGATCCGCCGGTTGACCGGTACAGGACCGGCCAACCGGCGGCCGACGCGCTGGCGACGGCCGCCCCCATCCCCGGGCGCGTCTGCCAGTGCGCCGGCAGGACAAGACAGGACGGCTGTTGCCAGAAGAGCACCTCGCCTCCCGGAGCATGCTGCTCCGTCATCGCATCGAAGCGGGCCTGCTCCCAGGCCAGTCCCTGTCCATGCCCGAACCGGCGGATCCGGGCCGGGTCAGCCATCCCTGTCAAGCGCTTCGAGCCTCTCGCAGAGCGCCGTCAGGAACCGGCCGGCCGGCTCTCCGTCAACGATGCGGTGGTCGGCCGTCAACGAAAGCGGGAGCACGCGCACTGGAACCGGTTGCCCGTCGGGTCCTGGTACCAACGCGTCTGTCAGACGGCCGACACCAAGCAAGGCGATCTGGCCGGCATTCAGAATCGGCGTGAAATAGCGCACCCGCGTATGCCCCAGGTTGGACAGCGTGATGCTGCCGCCCTTCATTTCCGAGACGGCGAGGTCGCCCGCCAGGGTCCGGTCGACCAGCGCCCGGCGGCGTTCGGCGATCTGGGACAGGGGCAACGCGCCGAGGTCTTTGAGAACGGGTGTCATCAGTCCGGCCGGTGTAGAAATGGCGATCGACACATCAATGGACTCCAGCCGCGTCACAGACCCGGGGTCGGAGACGCCGTTGAAGTCGGGGAAGGCCGCCAAAGTCCCCGCGAGGGCCTTGAGGAGGCAGTCTTCCAGGCCGATCGCCTGACCACCGGCCTTCCAGGTGTGGCGCCGCGCCATCAGGGCCGTGACGTCGGCATCACCGTGATAGGTCAGCTGGGCGGTGCTCTGAAGGGAGTCCATCATGCGCTGGGCGATGATCTTTCGCACAGCGCGCAACGGCTCCCCGCCAGGGGAATTCGGTTTGGTCATGTCGTCGGTCCCCGGCGGCTTCAGGACGTGATGCGGGCGATGACCGCACCCTTGCCGACCGGCTGTTCGGCCGGCACAAGGATGGTCAGGACCCCCGCAGCCGGCGCCTCGATCGCCGTCGAGACCTTCTCGTTCATGACGTCGCAGATGATGTCTCCGGCCTGGACGGTGTCACCGTCGTCGAAATACCAGGTGGCGATGGAGCCTTCGCTATCGTCGTCCCAGCAGGTATCGGGGATGAGAACCTCAGACATGGGCACCGGCCTTCAGGATGGAATGCGCTGCTGTCACGATCTTCTCCGCGTTGGGGAGGACGAAATGCTCCATCTCGGGAGCGAAAGGAACGGGAATGTCGGGATAGGAGATCCGCCGGGGCGGGGCTTTTAGCCGCAGACCGTCGGCCTCGGCGACGGTTGCGAGGATCTCCGCGCCGATCCCGTAGCTGGTGTAGTCATCATCGATGCTGATCACCGCGCCGGTCTTTCCGACCGACCCCAGGACCGTTTCCCGGTCCAGGGGCGCGATGGCGCGCAGGTCCACGACCTCCGCCTCGATCCCCTGTGCCGAGAGGGTTTCGGCCGCATCCAGGGCCAGATGAACGGTCTGCCCCAGGCCGACCAGAGTCACATCCCGGCCGGCGCGGACGACGGCGGCGCGGTCCAGGGGTACCGTGTAAGGGGCTTCCGGCACGTGGGTGATGGAGCGTTGAACCGTTCCGAGCCACCCCATGCCCTGAAGGGCTTTGTGGTACATAAAGATCACCGGATTGGGATCGGCGATGGCCGCCGCCATCATCCCCTTGGCATCATAAGCGTTGGACGGAATGACGACCTTCAGGCCCGGCAGGTGGCCAAAGGTGGCGTAAAGCGCCTGGGAGTGCTGGCCGGCATCGCCATACCCGCCGCCGACAGACGTCATCAGGACCATCGGGCAGGTAACGTTTCCGCCGGAGAAATAGCTCTGCTTGGCGGCCAGGTTGTAGATGGCATCCATGCAGACCCCGAAGAAATCCACAAACATCAGCTCGACGACCGGACGCATGCCGGCCGCCGCCATGCCGACCGCCGTGCCGATGAACGCGGTTTCGGAAATCGGGGTGTCGCGCACCCTGTCGGCGCCGAATTCGTCCAGCAGGCCCTGCGTGTTCCCAAAGACACCGCCCATCCTGGCGATGTCCTCGCCCATGACGACCACATTCCGGTCGCCGCGCATGGCCTGGGCGACGGCTTCCGCCATGGCCTTGGCAATGGTCAGCTTGCGTTTTTTTTCCATGCTGGTGTCCTTCATGCAAAGACAGCGGTAAAGGCATCTTCGGGCTTGGGAGCGGGGGCGCTGCGGGCATGCGCGAAGGCGGCGGCGACCCGTTCGCGGGCCGCTTGCTCGATCTCGTCAAGCGTCGCGGCGTCCACCCCCTGCTCTTCCAGGCGGCCGCGATAGCGCACGATGGGATCCCGGGCCACCAGGGCGTCCTTTTCTCCCGCCGGTCGGTAGGCCTCGGCATCGCCCATGAAATGCCCTTCCAGGCGTGTGGTCTCGATTTCGAGCAGGCTCGGGCCGTCGCCCCGTCGTGCCCGGCCGATGGCCTCCCCCGCGGCCGCAAACACCGCGTCAGGATCATTGTCGGGAACGAAGACCCCCGGCATGCCATAGGCCGCCGCCCGGTCGGCGTTCCGTTCGACGGCGGTGGCCGCGCGCTTGGATACCGAAATGCCATAGGCGTTGTCTTCGATGACAAAAACGACCGGAACCCGCCAGACAGCGGCCAGATTCAGGGTCTCGTGAAACGCCCCCTGATTGGCCGCGCCTTCACCGATGAAGGCCACGGCCACGTCATCCCGTCCCTGCATCTTCGCCGCCAGGGCCGCGCCGACCGCCGGCCCCATGCCCTGCGCGATAATCCCCGAGCAGCAAAAATTTACCTTCGGGTCGAAAAGGTGCATATGCCCCCCCCGACCGCCTGCCAGGCCGTCGGCGCGCCCGAAGATTTCCGATGCCATGCCCGTCAGGTCCACACCCTTGGCGATGGCGATATGGTGGGGACGATGCGTGGCGGTCACGGAATCGCTCGTCCGCAGGTGCGCGCAAACACCCACAGCGCAAGGCTCCTGCCCATCGGACAGATGCATCTCGCCGGGCAGCGGCCCCTTGGCCATGTTGAAGACCGGTTGCTTGCCTTCAAGATACGCCGGTTTTATGAGGCCTTCGAAATGACGGCTCTCAAACATCTTTTTATACATCCACAATTTCTGCTCCGTAGACGGATGCATTGGCGCCCTCCCAATCATGTTTCACAGCAGTATCCTCTGGCCGTGACCCCTGGCGCTTTACTGTCAGGGAAGACTCTTGAAACCACCGGCATTTCACCCGTCCTCGGCGAAAAAGGTCGCCTTCGACGGGGCCGATGAGGCCTGCGGGACCTTTGGTTAAGACATCGTTCTCTCGTGTGCAAGTCAAAGCACGAAAAATTCTTGGATATAAAAAAATTACATCGCACCATCTCTGACGAAAGCAAGACACCGCAACACCCTTACTGTCCATGCAGGGTTTCATCCAAAATAAAGACAACAAATAGAGGCAATAATTTTGCCCTCTAAACCGTATGAATCCTGATGATCAGGGACACATGAGGCAGGAAAAGCTGTCCACAAGGACGGCACACCTTGGCTGACGCCAGCCAATAAAAATCAATGAACAGGGAGTAAAAAATGTCCTTCTCAAGAGTCGCCGTTGTATCGAGCCTTGCCGTATTCGCCACCACCGCCCCGTCTTACGCGATCGACGGATCTCCGAACGACTATGCCTGGCTGGGGGACGGAACGACGGTGGCGGCGCTCTACCTTCAGTCGTCATCGGCCGGAACGCTGAAGCTTGATGGAACCGGCAAGGTTCCGGACTCAAAACTGGCTTCGTCCTTCGCCTTGTTGCGCGGGTTGCACTTCTTCACGATCGGCGAGCAGAAATTTTCGACCAACGCCTACATGGCCGTGGCCACATTCCATGACGCCCGTGTAAACGGCCGAGACCAGAAGACGACCGACGGCATCAGCGACTTCACATTTGGGGCGACCTGGTACCCGCTCACGTCACAAGAAGCGACCGGCACGACCCTCGGGCTGTCCACGTTCCTGACGACACCCACCGGTGCGTTCGAGGCCAACCGGGTCACCATGGGTAGTGGAACCTGGACCGTCACCCCGCAGGTCGGCATCGTTCAGGGTTTGGGGGGCGGCTTTTACTTTGACGGCATTGCCGATATTGCCATTGCCGCCGACCATTCCAAAGACGGCATTCACTACGAGCAAGACCCCTCGGCACAGCTTCAGACCTACATCCGCTATCAGGTCACACCCGAGAGTGCGCTGTCCTTCGGCTATTCGGGCTCGTTTGGCGGCAAGTCCTATCAAAACGGTGTCTATACCGGCTTGAAGACCCGCCGGGACCAGTTGCGGGCCTTTGCCAGCACCTTCATCACCCCCAGCACACAACTTCAAGGCATGGTCGGCCACGATGTTGGGGTGGAAGGCGGCTACCAGACAGATATCGTCGGGCAGCTACGGCTTGCCGTGGTCTTTTAGGGCGAAACGGCTGCGGCCGGCCTCCGGGGTCGCGCCGCAGGTTCCGGGCCGGCAGCGGGCGTTCCAAGGCCAAGGTCATTCTGCCCGGCGCACGCCAGCCTGCCGGCCCATCAAGAACATAGAAACATTTTGAGAGGAAAATCCAAGTGCAACAGATAACAGACTCCCCCCTGGATTACGCCGACTATGTTTCTGGATTCGATTTTGCCGCCTTCTCTGCGGAATCCCTCGCTGGAAACCTACAAGAGTCCGTTAACGCATGCATAGAATGCTGTGACCGCCATGCCGACGATTTGGAAAAGGTCGCCCTGCACTGGTATGGCCAGGGCGGGGAACGCGACTCCGTAACCTTCGCGACATTGAAGGAGCGGGCCGCCCGCTTCGCCAACGTCCTGACAGACCTGGGCGTGCAACCCGGAGACCGGGTCGCCGGCTTGTTGCCCCGGGTGCCTGACCTGCTGACCGTGATTCTCGGAACCTGGCGGGCCGGCGCCGTTTATCAGACGCTGTTCACCGCCTTTGGTCCGAAGGCTATCGAGTACAGGTTGGCCGCCTCCGAGGCCAAGCTGATCGTGACCGATCCGGTGAACCGCGCGAAACTGGAGACCGTTGAGACCTGCCCGCCCATCATGTCCACCGCCGCCCCCCGGGAGGGGGATCAGGACTTTCAGGCCCTCATGGCAACGGCCTCCGACCGTTTCGACCCTGTGCCGCGCACGGCACAGGACGCGTTCCTGATGATGTTCACCTCGGGCACCACAGGCCTGCCCAAAGGGGTCTCCGTCCCCTTGAAAGCGCTGGTGTCCTTCGCCGAATACATGCGTTTCTCCATCGACCTGCGGCCAGGGGACCGGTATTGGAATATCGCCGATCCGGGATGGGCTTACGGTTTGTATTACGCGGTGACGGGTCCCTTGCTGATGGGACAGACAACCACGCTATACGATGGCCCCTTCACCGTGGACGGCACCTATCAGGTCATTCGCGATCTCAACATCAACAATTTCGCCGGATCCCCGACCGCCTTCCGGCTGATGATTAAAGCCGGGGACTCCGCTGCTGCAGCGGTGAAGGGATGCCTTCGGGTCGTCTCATCGGCCGGGGAACCTCTCAACCCCGAGGTTATCCGCTGGTTCGACCGGGTGCTGGGCGCGCCGATCATGGACCACTACGGCCAGACAGAGATCGGTATGGTCGTGTGCAATCATCATGGCCTCAAGCACGACGTGGTGCCCGGGTCGGCCGGCTTGCCGCTACCGGGCTTTTCGCTGGCGGCCCTGGACGAAGACACGCTGGCCGTTTTGCCGCCGCACGTCCCCGGAACCCTGGCCGTCCACGCGCCGTCTTCGCCCAGCATGTGGTTCCAGGGGTACTGGCAGCAAGGTACGACGTCGTTGCGGGACGGCTGGCATCTGACCGGAGATACGGTCGAAACCAACGAGGACGGCAGTTTCAGCTTCATCGGCCGCTCGGATGATATCATCACGTCTTCCGGGTATCGGATCGGTCCTTTCGACGTGGAAAGCGCCTTGATCGAACACGAGTCCGTTGCGGAAACCGCGGTCATCGGCATCCCCGATCCGGAACGCACGGAACGCGTCAAAGCCTGCGTCGTCCTCAAACCAGGTGTTGACGGCACCGACGCCCTGAAAGAGGAGTTGCAAACGCTCGTCAAGCAGCGACTCGCCGCCCATGCTTATCCACGAGACATCGAGTTCCTGGCGGAACTGCCCAAGACACCGAGTGGAAAAATCCAGCGCTTCCTTCTGCGCAAGCAGGCCGGCCAGGACTGATTCCCGCCGGCTCTTTTCAAAAAGAAAGAGTCTCTTGGGGACCTGCTGGTCCCCAAGACCGGCTTTTGTTTGGCATACAACAAAACGTCATGCGGCTGCCTCACCCCGAGACCCTGGGCCAGACCGTATCGGCGATCCGACGAAAATTGCCACCTGCTATCGCCGCGATATCCTTGGCCGTATAGCCATGAGCCCGCATCAATCGCAAGAGCGCTCCCAACAGATCAGGAGGAGCCGGAACAAGCGAGGGGTCGGAATACCCCCACACACTGGGCCACCAATACTCCAGGTCAATACTCGCGGGCAAAGACTCTAACCCCGTATCGTAGCAGTAGTCCAATCCCAGTCCTACGCTAGAGGAGCCCACGCGAGACACCAGATAATCCAAATGGTCAAATACCGTCCGGGCAGGATCATCGCTTTGCCCGATAAGAAGCCCATGGGCGGTCACGCCGATTACGCCACCAACCGCCGCGCAAGCGTCAATTTGGCAGTCCGTCAGGTTGCGCGGATGGTCGTGAAGGCGCCGGACGTTGGTGTGGGAAAAGACAACGGGCCTTTCGGTCCACCCCAGCATGTCCATGCTCGTCCGTTCTCCTGCATGGGAGAGATCCAGGACCACGCCAGCGGACTCCATCTCCCGGATGATCTCTTTTCCATGGGGTGACAGGCCCGGATCGTCGCCATCATGGCAACCGCCACCCACCGCATTCTGCCGATTGTAGATCAGGTTCATCTGTCGAACACCCAGGGCGGCGAATCGGTGGACCAGGCGGGGATTTCCTTCGAGTGGTCCAGCGCCTTCGAGATCGAACGCGACCGCGAGACGGCCGCTTGCCTCCGCGGTGGATAGGTCGGACAAGGTCCTGGCCAGGATAAAACGGTCGGACAGGGCGGCCAGACGACGATGAAAGCGTGCCAGAACGGCCATGACCTCAGCCTTTGACGTCATATCCATCCCCACGTTGATCGAAGTGAACCGAAATCCCGCGCGCCAATGGGCGTCCAGGACTGCCGGGTCTCCGCTGTCATCCAGGGGAAGACACACGTGAGCATCCCAGGCAGGCGGGGCGGACCCGGTCATTCCGGTTCCCTGGCGGACGGGGAGCGGGTCCCCACCACGTCCCTGTCAACACATCCCTTTCCGCGTCGCCCCGACGGGTTTCCCCCGAGGATCAACAGGCCGGAAACCATAAGACCTATCCCCACCGAGCCGGCGGCGCCGATTTTTTCGTAAAAGACGACGAGGCCCAGCAGAGTCGCTACCAGGGGTTCCAGCAGACTGATCACGCTAGACGCGGCGGCTGGCGCGCTTCGCATCCCAATAAAAAAGAACACATAGGCAACGGCGGTCGGAACGGCTCCGAGAAACAACAGCAACCCCGCAGCTTCGAGAGAGGGCAACGGAGTGGGTCCTTGTATGATGAAAACAGGCAGGAGAATGACGGCCCCTCCGCCAAAGCCGAGAATGATCAGTTGATAGGGATCATGGTGAGGGGCCAGGCGACGGCTGAGCAAGACCATCGCCGCATAGCTCGCCGCGGCGCAAAGAGCCAGGAGCGACCCATCGATAACGGCGGCGGCGGCCTTTTCAGAGGATCCGGGCCAACCGATTAGAAGCGCCGTGCCACCGATCGTCACGCCCATGGCAAGCTGGGTCCGGCGCCCGACCGCCTCGGTAAGAAAGTACCCGGAGCTGACCGCCACCAGGGGGGGCGCCATGCAAATCGTAATCACGGTAGCGACGGTGACGCCCGCCAGATCGACGGCATTGTAGTACGCCAACTGATACAACGCGGTCGCCAGGGCGAGGCCGACGATCGGCCAGACATGAGCGCGCCCCACGCGAAGCCTGGACCTTCGCCGCCACAGACCGCCAAAGAGAAGCAGAGCTGGTACAGCGATGGCCAACCGATAGAACCCCACTTCCATGGGGTCTAGGGCTGATATCAGAAAAAGTTGCTTGGCCACCGCCCCGCCGGTCCCCCACAGCATTGCGGCCAGACCAACCAGCCACAGGCCGGAATGGGGCGGACCGGCCGCAGGTGAGTGCGTGGTCTCGGGGCGCATCGTCTCAGAGGTCATCGCCTCAGTGCCCGCTTTCCGCCGGGGCACCGTCCAGGAGCCGCGAGGCCGCGGCCCGGACCTCCTCCGCCAGGGGGATGGCACACCGTCGGGCTAGATCATATTGAACGGTCACCGCCTGAAGGGTCGCACAGACCTCTCCGCTCGTGGCGTTCATCAGGCGATGGCCCGTGGTGAGGGATTTGGCACCGATCCGCAGGATCCGGCTTTCTCCGGTCACCAAGGCCCCGGCCAGCAGTTCCCCTTTGTAATCCACCTCATGATGCACATCGGCCCAGCCCATGCAGCGATCCTTGATCCAGGCCGGATCAAAGCCGATTGCCGCGAAACAATGCCATTCGGCCTGGTCGAAGAACCCCATGTATTCCTTGATGGTCAGGTGCCCCATGGCATCACAATGGGAGGGATAAACCACCGCTCTCAATGTATTGATCCAGCTTTCACTCATCTCCGACATCTCCTCTAAGAAGACTTATTGCGTGGTCGGTGAGTTTCACAGTGCGTCGACGGAGCCAGAAGGTTCAGTGCACGAGTGCATCGACCCAAACGAAGGCGTCAGCCGAAGTTTGGAAAGTTGATGCATAAACAATGTTCTAGAGCATCGAGCGGAAAAGTGGGAACCGGTTTTCCGCTCCACTCGATGCTCCAACCATATGATTCTAGATCAAAGTGCCTGCCGTAAATCGATGCTGATTTAAGGCAGTTTGATCTAGCGCTCTGACCGATGAACCATCCGAATGCGTCAGGGCACGAGAGAAAATCCCGAGCGGACGGAATCGTCCGCGACGACGTATTTGCTTTAAACCCAATATCCTAGAGCGTACGAAGCGACCGTAAGGGAGCAAAGAACGCTCTAGCGTTGGGCCATTGACGCGCGGTCAAGGTCGGGATTGGCAAGGATCCGGTCCTCCGCCGGAATGCGTGTGGGATCGACCGCGGCAAAGGCTGAGTCCGAGGAATCCTCCGGAAGAAAGGCGGGCATGAGAGTCAGCATGCCTAGGGATTCCGCGTGTTGAAGAACCTTCTCGACCTTCCGGCGCGCGATTTCTCGCTCATGACCGAATAGTCTCTCCATTTTTTGTGAAATCTCTTCAATGGTATGATAGCCATCGCAATGCAACATAACTTCAAAATATAACTCAGTTACTTTTAGGCAATTGAGGTATAAATCGACCCGACGCTCTTCTTCTTTCTTGTGTCCATTATAAATGAGTCCGCCATCTGGCGTTTTGACAAGAACAATTTTCTTTTTGCGGCGAAACTTCGGCCCTGATGCGACCTTTCCATTCCCCCTAAAAATGTAACTGCAAAGAACACGAACTTCTATGATTTCGTCTTCATTGAGGAGATCCGTGTGGTGGATGGGTTCGTCCTGCTGAGACCAGCGAACATAGTCGCGGTCAGTGATGTGGATCCCCCATCGTTCCGGTTCAGCATAGTGGGGGGTTCCTGGGTAGGGCTTGTAGGTGAAGTCGCGGACCATGTCCGGGCCAAGTTCCTTGAGCATACGGATCGTCTTGAGTTGATCAGCCAGGGTTTCGCCGGGCATGCCAAAGACAGCGAAAGCGATAGATCGGATGCCAGCCGCCTTGGTCATATCAAAAGCGCTTCGCATGTTCCGGGATTTACGCTGGAACATCGCGAGGTTTGACTCGCTCGCGCTCTCAACTCCATAGGCGATCCGATCGCATCCGGCCCGCGCCATCAAGGCGAGCAGATCAGCGTCCACGTATTCGGTGCGGGTCAGACAGTGCCATTTGATGGGAAGGTTGGTGGCGATCAACGCCTCGCATAGGGTCACGGCCCTCTTTCGATCCACCGTCAGGATATCGTCGTAGAAATAGAAATACCGAAATCCCTGACCATAGGCCCAAGTCACTTCCGCGATCAGGTCGGGGATAGCGTGAAATCGAACGCGCCCCCGTTCAAATGATGACGTACAGTATTCGCACCGAAAAACGCATCCTCGCGTGAGAGAGAGAATATACCGCTCCCCCCGCGCCACGTATTTCTCCAAGGGGACGAGGTGGTAGGCGGGAAAGGGCACTTCGGCCAGAGTCTCGACCACGGGTGCGGGCGGGGTCTGACGGACCCTGTCCGGGTCCGCGCGATCTCTCAGGACAAGGCCTGGAATGCCATCGGGGGACCGTCCGCTCAAAAGGCATTCGAACAGCTCCGGCCCTTGCCTGTCGCCTTCTCCAACGACGAGATAATCAATATCGTCGCATCTCCGAATGGCCTCCAGGGGCATCCAGGACACATAGGTTCCGCCGACCACGACCGGACGGGCGGGATCAATCGCTTTCACCAGACCTGCGGTCCTTTCCACCATCGGGAATGTCGATGTGGAACGGTTCGTTATTCCCACCACGCGAGGCTCCAGCCGACGAATCTCGCGTTCCATGTCCTCGAAGGACATTTCGAGAATGGTGGCATCGAGAATGGCCACAGATATGCCGCGCTTCTCCAGCCAAGCAGCGAGTATGGCAAGATTCCGGGGAGGATCTATCTGTTCGTATTGATCGTAAGTGAATGGGGGCACAAGCCGATACGGTGGATTTACCAACAAAACATCAACGGACATTTGCTGAATCCCCATTCTTTATATAAAATTTTAATAGTCGGAATTGGAGGGTGATAACACCCTCCAATCCTGAAATATCAGGGAAGATTGTCTTCCTTGACAATTTCGTCAACCGATTCCACCAGGAGATCGGCATCATCTTCCGTGACGTCCCGGTCGATCTCGTCGATTTCGAGATTTTCGACTTTCATGTTCAAAACCTCCTCTGAGTGTTCAGTTGCATTGCTGATCGGAAAGAATTTTCTTTCCAAAGGCGCCACCGAAGCGGAACCTTCAGAAGTATGATACACCAAAGAAAGCACCTTAAAATTGTGGTTATCCGCAAATCTTAACATACCATCGTGCCTCTTGGGCTTGGGACGGGAGCCTGCGTCGTCCCGCCTCCGATCGAGTTTTCTGGAAAACTCAATAATAACAATGAATTATCCGTCCGTGAGAAAAAGAATTTTCGTCCGGATCAGACCATCGCCAAGAGCGGCTTCTGCTGGTTTGGAGGAAAAGTGCCGGATCTCGGCAATTCCCGCTACGGAAACGCAGGGGCAAGCCTCTGATACAACCGGCTTCTACTGCATCAAGCGGAAAAGTGGGCACCGGTTTTCCGGTGCGCCAGCGCGTCTCCGACTCCCGGCGGAACGCACGCCTTCGGCGTGACTCGATGCTGTAACCATATGATTCTAGATTAAAATGCCTGTCGTAACTCGATGGAGGTCTAAGGTGGTTTGATCTAGAGCTTGTCGATGCGGTGCACCAGCCGGTCGATTTCCTTCTGCACCAGCCGTTCCGTCATCTGCGGCAGGTTCTGGTCCAGCCATTCCTTCAGCAGCTGGCGCAGGATCTCGCGGACGATGTCCTCCAGGGTGATCCCCGGCGTACCAACGCCCACATTGCGTTCCCGCCCCAAAGCCGCCGCCAGACCGGCCAGGAAATCCCCCGCCGCCAGCTCGGTCGGCGGAGAGATGATGCGATCCGTGTCCGGCTCGGGCATGAAAACCGGTTCCGGCTCGGGTTCCGGCTCGGGCTCCGGTTCGTAGAACGGTTCGGGTTCGGGTTCGGGCTCCGGTTCCGGCTCGGGCTCCGGAAGCATCATCGCATCCGTCAGTTCGAGCAGATCGTCCTCGGGCTCTTCCTCCACATAGTCGTCGAGGACCAGAACATCTTCTTCCTCGTCGTCGAGTTCCAGGACGTCGTATTCGGGCTCAGGTTCAGGCTCCGGCTCGGGCTCCGGTTCATAGAACGGTTCCGGCTCGGGCTCTGGTTCGGGCTCCGGCTCCGGTTCCGGCTCGGGTTCCGGTTCCGGCTCGGCAGCCTTCTCCGCCTCCTCATCCTCCGAAAGAATCTTCCGGATGGAGGCCAGGATATCCTCCATAGAGGGTTCCTGCTGGGAGTTTTGATCACTCATTGTCTTGGACTCGCCGGGCCTGTCTGTGCATCCATTAACGGAGCTACCATAAATTCCATCGGGTAAACAATCCGTTACCCTGAGTCGTTATTGTCCCACATGAAAAACGGACCCGCAATCGGGTCCGTTTTTTTGTTGCCCAGGCTCAATCCAGACCGGTTCGAAGCCCCCGCGAACCTCGGGGACTCCATCGCCGCCGGATCATTCCGAGGTCGGGTTCGTGCTGACCGGGGTCGCCACCGGGCCGGCGGAGCCGGCCACCGGGTCTTCCGGCTGCATGGCCGCGTCCGAGTCCGCCATGTCGTTGCCACCGATCCATTGGCCGCGAACATCGTTGTAGTGGGCCGTGGGATCATAGATCGGCGTGTTCAGACCCAGGTCCTGCGCCGTCATGTTCCCCAGGGCCACCATCACTTCATAGGTGCTGACCGCTTCGTCGTTCTGCGCCCGCACCAGGTTAACCCGGGCGGTCAGCAGTTCCTGTTCGGCGTCCAGCACGTCCAGCACGGTCCGCGACCCGACCTGGGCTTCCCGCTGCACCCCTTCCAGGGCGATGGTCGCCGCTTCGATCTGGGATTCATAGGCTGCCACCCGGGCGCGGGCGGACTGCAGGTTTTCCCAGGCTTCGGTCATGGTCTGCGCCACGCCGTCGCGGGTGTCGTCGATGTCCAGCTTGGCCCGGCCCGCCAGATGCTTGGCTTCGCGAATCTGCGAGTAGACCGAACCGGCCTGGTACAACGGCACGGTCAGGGACAGGCCGACCTGCGCGGACAGGGTTTTCTGGTCGTCCAGGGACGACTCGTACGCAAAGGTACCCGAAGCGAAGGCCGCCAGGGTCGGCAGCAGCTGCCCCTTCACGTCACGGATCGACGCCTGGGATGCTTCCCAGGAATAGCGGGCGGCCGTGATATCCGGGTTCTTCGCCTGGGCCATCGCCGAAGCATCGTCCCGAGTCTGCGGCAGCTGCACCGACAGCGTGGGCATGGTCAGGTTGACCGGCGGATGGCCGATCGCTTCCTCATAGGCCGCGCGGCTGATTTCCACCTGGTTTTCCGCCTGCAGGCGGTCAGCGGTGGCGCCGGCCAGGCGGCTGTCGGCCTGGGACACGTCGGTGCGGGTGATTTCGCCCACCCGGAATCGGTCCTGGGCCGCTTGCAACTGGCGGCGCAGGACCTGTTCGTTGTTGGCGTTCAGGTCGGCCACGGCCTCGTCCCGCAGCACGTTCAGATAGGCGCGCGCGGCGTTGATCAGCACCGTCTGTTCCACCGACATCACGGTCGCCCGCTCCGCCTTCACGCTGGCTTCCGCCTGATCGGTCTGGGCCAGGGTGCGCAAGCCCCGGAAGATATTCTGGGTCACGGACAGTTCGACAGACCCCGGCGTGGTCTTCACCACCCCTTCGCCCGCCGTGAAGTCGGGGATGTTGTCCTGAAGATTGTAGGCCAGCGACGCATCCACCGAGACCGTCGGCCGCCAGTTCGACAAGGCCTGGGGCACCTGTTCGTCGGTCGCGCGCAAAAAGGCGCGGCGGGCCTGCAACTGCGGATTCGTCTGATAGGCAGAGATCAGGGCCTCTTCAAACGTTTCGGCGGAGGCCGGTACCGCCCAGCCGGCACCGGCGATCAAAAGCGCGGCCATGGCAGTCGACATCGGATATTTCATCGTCACGTCCTTGAAGAGCTTAAACCAAAGGGAGCACCGGGCATCGGCGCTGGCCTGCCCGCCCAAATGTGGGTAGCCCGATGCAAGAAAACCACCATCGCCCAACCGGAGCAACGGTTTTTCCGCCGTTCTTCAAGGATATGGGAAGCTAACGAGTGACTGTGGCCCGAACAACACGCTGTCGCTATACGGACTCACGTCGGCTGGTCCAGTAATACAGGGTCCAGCAATTCTACTCCGGGCGGCCGAAGTCTCCCGCCCGGAGCTTTCCCACTTTAGTGGGCCGGATTGTTGCATTTCGTCCAGGAATCAGAAGACGAAGCTGCTTTCGGGTTCGAAGCCCTTCAGAATCGGCGAATTGCCGTCGAACGCGATGGTGTGGCCAAAGGCATCGCCGTGACGGGAGGTGACACTGACACGGCCCGACCCCTGCTCCATCACCACGGCGACCAGACGGCCGCCATCGGCCAGTTGGGCACGCAAGCCTTCCGGCACGCGGGGAATGGCGCCGTTGACGAAGATCACGTCATAGGGCGCCTGCTTGGCGTAGCCTTCACGCAGGGGGCCGGAGACCACCACGGCGTTCTCCAGACCGAGTTCGCTGAGATTGGCCGTCGCCTTTTCGGCCATGGCCTCGTCGCTTTCCAGCGCCACCACGGTCGATGCCATTTTGGCCAGCACCGCCGCCGAATAGCCGGTGCCGCAGCCCACATCCAGGACCACGTCGGTTTCCTGGATCTCGGCCACCTGCAGCAGGCGGGCCATGTTCAGCGGTTCCAGCAGGAAACGGCCGCCGCCGAGCGCGAGATCTTCGTCCACATAGGCCACGCCCTTGAACGCCTTGGGCACGAACACTTCACGGGGGACGTCCGCCATGGCCTGGACGACCAACGGGTCCGTCACCCGGTTGGTGCGGATCTGATTCTCGACCATGTTCTTGCGTGCGATGCTGTAATCCATTGCGGCCCCTCGCCGATGGCTGTCTTTCCGAATGGGCGGGTTATAGCGGGCGCACACCCGTCTGGCAACGGGCGCGCCACCCCTTATCCCTCACTTCCCGTCCGGCCTTGTTCGGCCCGGCCCGGCCCGGCCGGCCGGACACGCCCCATTCCGCCCTTTCGGCCGCCGGCAAGCATCACCGGGACCCGGCGCTGTCCGGAAGAGGGAGAAAAAGAAATCGCGGTCCGTCGCATTTTCTGCACAAAGACCGCTTGACCACCCCAAAACCCTGCCGTATAAAGCCGCCCTCGCCGCTGACGAGGCCCCTTCCTGAAGGGACAGCGAAGGCGGTGGGACCGGTCGATGACCAAGGATTTCAGGGGGTTGCCCCTGGCTTCCAGAAGCATCGTCGGAATTGGCCGGATGGCAGAGTGGTCATGCAAGGGACTGCAAATCCCTCTACGTCGGTTCGATTCCGGCTCCGGCCTCCATAACGGTACTCCTGATCCGGAGTAGCTCAGCGGTAGAGCAATCGGCTGTTAACCGATTGGTCGGGGGTTCGAATCCCTCCTCCGGAGCCAAAGAGAAAAAAGGCGGTTTCCTTCGGGAAGCCGCCTTTTTCCATTCCTGTGCCTTTTTTGCGCGCCTGGGTTCCGGTTTTTGCAGATCGGCAGGTACATTCTGTTAATCTAATATATAAATGCGACCGATCAGCGCCCCCCACGCCGTTCCGGAGACCGCGACGCCATGACCACCGCATCGACCACGCATACCGCTGTTTCGCCCCCTGCCCCGCCGTCTCCGCATTCCGGAGACGGCGTATCCGCATCCTGGCTGATGCATGTGCCCGTGCCGCTGTTCGCCGTGGTGATGGGCACCACCGGTCTGGGGCTGGCCTGGCGCAAGGCCCACGAGGTGCTGCATGTGCCGGCCCTGGTCAGCGACTCCATCCTGGCCCTGGCCACGGCGATCTTTGTCGCCGTGACCCTGCTTTATGCGCTGAAAGCCCTGCGTCATTTCGACGAGGTGCGGGCCGAATTCCAGCATCCGGTCCGCAGCAACTTCTTCCCCGCCTTCAGCATCAGCCTGCTGCTGCTGGCCATCGCCGCCCTGCCCCTGGGCAGCGGCTTGGCCCTGGGCCTTTGGGGGGTTGGGCTCAGCCTGCATCTGCTGGCGACGGTCAATCTGATGGGGCGCTGGCTGACCCGGAACCACCCGATCACCGCCATCACCCCGGCCTGGTTCATCCCGGTGGTGGGCAACATTCTGGTGCCGGTGGCCGGCGCCAGGCTGGGCTTTCACGAGCTGTCCTGGTTCTTTTTCGCCATCGGCCTGATCTTCTGGGTGCTGCTGTTCACCATCGTCTTCTACCGCGTCGTATTTCACCCTCCGATGCCGGCCAAGCTGGTGCCCACCCTGTTCATCCTGATCGCCCCGCCGGCCGTGGGCGCGGTGTCCTACATGGCGCTGACCGGAGGAGCCGTGGATACCTTCACCCGCATCCTGGTCTATGGCGCCCTGTTCCTGACGCTGCTGAACCTGTCGCTTGCCCGCCAGTACCGGAAGCTGCCCTTCGCCGTGTCCTGGTGGGCTTTCACCTTCCCCATGGCCGCCGTGACCATCGCCTGCCTGGGCTTCTGCCAGGCCATGGATCACAGCGCCATGACCGCCATATCCTGGGGATTGCTGATCCTGACCACGGTGATCGTCACCGCCGTCTTCCTGCGCACCCTGAAAGCCCTGTTTGCCGGAGCGCTGTTTCTGCCGGAGTAAGGCGGAAAAATCCGGCGGTTTCAGGCCCTGACCGCACGGTGGAAAGGCGGGAGCGGGGAAAACCGCGAACCATCTCCCCTTGCGCCGTGCGGTCACTTGGGCCACCTTCCGACCCACCCAAAATGCCGGCCGGGAGTCAGCCCCATGAGCGTGCGCAACCTTTCATCCCTCTTTGCGCCCAAGTCGGTGGCGGTGATCGGGGCGTCCAATCAGCCCAACACCGTGGGCTATCTGATCATGCGCAACCTTTTGGCGGCCGGCTTCACCGGGCCGATCATGCCGGTCAATGCCAAGTATCAGGCGGTGGCGGGGGTGCTGGCCTATCCGGACGTGCAAAGCCTGCCCGTGGCCCCGGACATGGCGGTGATCTGCACGCCGGCCGAAACGGTGCCGGAGATGATCGAGTCCCTCGGCGCCCTGGGCACCAGGGCCTCTATCGTCATGAGCGACGGCCTGTTCGCCAAGCGCCTGGCCAACGGCAAGTCCCTTCAGCAGGTGATGCTCGATTCGGCCCGCAAGTCGATGATGCGGGTGCTGGGTCCCAACAGCGTCGGCCTGCTGGTTCCCGGCCTGGGGCTCAACGCCTCTTTCGCGCACCGCTCCGCCCTGCCCGGCAAGGTGGCCTTCATCAGCCAGTCCGGCGCGCTGTGCACCTCGGTGCTCGACTGGGCAACGGATCGCGAGATCGGCTTTTCCCACTTCGTGTCGCTGGGGGACAAGGCGGATATCGACTTCGGCGATGCCATCGACTACCTGGGCGGCCAGCCGGAAGTGCGGGCCATCCTGCTGTATATCGAAACCCTGACCGATGCCCGGAAGTTCATGTCCGCTGCCCGGTCTGCGGCACGCAACAAGCCGGTCATCGTCATCAAGTCCGGACGCAGTGCCGAGGGGGCGAAGGCAGCGGCCTCGCATACCGGGAATCTGGCGGGGTCCGACGCCATTCACGACATCGCCTTCAAGCGCGCGGGCATGCTGCGCGCCTATTCCCTGGAAGAGCTGTTCAGCGCGGTGGAAACCATCGCCCACTCCCGCCGGCCGGCCATGCGCGGCGAGAAGCTGGCAATTCTGACCAACGGCGGCGGCTTCGGCGTGATGGCCGTGGATGAACTGACCCAGCGCGGCGGCCGTCTGGCTCAGCTGGAAGAGGCCACGCTGGCCAAGCTGGACGCCCTGATCCCCGCCCCCTGGGCGCGCGGCAACCCCGTCAACGTGGGCGGCCACGCCCCCGGCGACCGCTATGCCGCGGCGCTGGAGGTGCTGCTGGATGCCCGCGAAGTGGACGCGGTTCTGGTGATGCATGCGCCCAGCGCCTTCACACCGGCCTCGCAGGTGGCGTCTGCGGTGGTGGAGGTTTCCAGGAAGCGCCGCTCGGCAAGCCTGTTCACCTGCTGGGTGGGCGGCGATTCGGTGCAGGAGGCCCGCCACCTGTTCTCGGATGCGCAGATTCCCACCTACACCACCCCCGACGAGGCGGTGCAGGGCTTCATGCACATGGTGGACTACCGGCGCAACCAGGACATGCTGATGGAAACGCCTCCCAGCATGCCCACGGAATTCAGCGCCAACGTCAATTCCGCCCGCATGATCGTCGATCTGGCCATCGAAAAGGGCCACCTGCTGATGAACGAGCCGGAGGCCAAGGCGATCTTCGCGGCCTACGGCATTCCCACTGTGGAAACCCACATCGCCCACACCGCCCAGGAAGCCGAACAGCTGGCTGCCCGGATGAAGGGTCCCTGCGCCCTGAAGATCCTGTCCAGCGCCATCACCCACAAGTCGGACGTGGGCGGGGTGATGCTGGACCTGGAAACCCCCGAAGACGTGCGCCGCGCCGCCGAAGACATGCTGCGCCGGGTCAGCGAGACCTATCCGGATGTGGAGCTGGAAGGCTTTACCGTGCAGCGCATGGCGCGCCGTCCCGGGGCATACGAGCTGATTGTCGGGGCCACCACCGACCCCATTTTCGGCCCGGTGATCCTGTTCGGCCAGGGCGGGACGGCGGTCGAGGTGATCGGCGACAGGTCCGTGGCCCTGCCGCCGCTGAACATGGCGCTGGCCCGCGACATGATCGAACGCACGCGCATCTACCGTCTGCTGCAGGGCTATCGGGACCGGCCGGCGGCCGACCTGGACAGCATCTGCCTGACCCTGATCCAGATCGCCCAGATGATGATCGACATCCCCGAGATCGTCGAACTGGAGATCAACCCCATGTTCGCCGACAGCAAGGGGGTCCTGGCCGTGGATGCCCGGGTCCGCCTGGAACCGGGCAAGACCAAGGGGCCGCACCGCTTCGCCATTCGTGCCTATCCCAAGCAGCTGGAAGAAAGCTTCCGCATGAACGACGGGCGGGTGGTGCTGATGCGGCCGATCCGGCCGGAAGACGAACCGCAGCACTATGCCTTCGTCAGCAAGCTGACGCCCGAAGACATCCGCTTCCGCTTTTTCGGTCTGGTCAAGGAACTGCCCCACGACCAGATGGCCCGCCTGACCCAGATCGACTATGCCCGCGAAATGGCCTTCATCGCCGAGCTGGAGGAAAAGGGCGAGAAGCAGACCATGGGGGTCGTTCGCGCCGTCACCGATCCGGACAACGAGGCCACGGAATTCAGCGTGGTGGTGCGGTCGGACCTGAAGGGATCGGGTCTCGGCAAGGCCCTGATGAAGAAGATCATCCGCTACTGCCAGGAACGCCGGACCCGGACCATGGTCGGCCAGGTGCTGCGCGACAACCAGCGTATGCTGAAATTCTGCGAGAACCTGGGCTTCAAGCGGATCGGCATCATCGATGATGACGTGGTGGAGCTGGAACTGGATCTGACCAAGGTTAATCTCAACGCCGATTGATCCGGTCGCCACGCGGACCGGCCTACAGCATCGAGCGGAAAAGTGGGCACCGGTTTTCCGGTCCACTCGATGCTGTAACCATATGATTCTAGATCAAAGTGCCTGCCGTAAATCGATGCAGATTTAAGGCAGTTTGATCTAGAGCCGGTCCACTGGCACCCGCAACGGCGCGCACCACCGGCACAGCCACCTTGGGCGAATGATGGCTGTGGCCGGCTACAGCATCGAGCCGAAAAGTGGATACCGGTTTTCCGGTGCGCAAGCGCGTCTTCGACTCCCGGCGGAACGCACGCCTTCGGCGTGACTCGATGCTATAACTATATGATTCTAAATAAAAATACCTGCCGTAAATCGATGCAGATTTAAGGCAGTTTGATCTAAGCCGCCCCGGTCATCCGCAGCCCGGCGCGAATCCTCGGCACGATGCGGCGCGCCACCATTTCGGTGAAGGCGTCTTCCTCTTCCAAAGGGATCGGGGTCAGATGATCCCGGGGCGGATGGTCCCGGCCGAAGAAGGTGCATTGCCCCAGCACCCACAGCGCATCCAGGTCCAGCCCCGGATCATTGGCCGACGCGCCGGTTTCCTTCATCACCACATTGCGCACGGCCTGGAATAATCCATCCATCAGGACCCGGGGAGCCACTTCCGGCACGCCGCTGGGGTCCAGGCTTTCCCAGGCGAACAGACGACCCAGCCGCTGGCGCTCTTCGACATCTGCGGTGGTCTGACGCAACAGATCCAGCACCATTGTCCTTAGCGGGTCATCAGCCGCCTGCCAGGCCTCGAAGGCTTCTTCCCGTTGCCCGATCAGACGGTGCGCCACGGTGCGCATCACCTCTTCGTACAGCCGGGCCTTGCCGCCGAAGTGGTAATTCACCGCCGCCTGGTTCACATCGGCGGCGAAGACAATCATCTGCACCGTCGCACCATGGTAGCCCCGGGCCGAAAAAACGCTGATGGCAGCTTCCAAAATCCGGTCCTTGGTATCTCCACGGCCTGTCTTGGTCCGGCTCATTCCGCTCCTTTCCCTCCCCGCTTCCATTTTCAAACGCGCATTTGAAACATACCCCGCTCCTCCTCTTGCATGCCTTTTTCGTGCCAGGAAGCGGTTCACCTGGTGCGGCCCGGATCGGGGCCGGAATTTGTGAAGAAGGAGAGGAAGAATGAACATCGAAGGCTCCTATAGCGGCCTGTCGATGGCGGAACTCAGCGAATTGCGCGCTCAACGCTTCCAGTCGGCGGATACCGACAGCAGCGGTGGGCTGACCTTGGAGGAGATGCTTCAAGGTAGGCAAAATTTGCCGAGCGGCAAGAATGGCCCATCCATTGAAGACATGTTTGCCCAGATGGATGCGGACGGTGACGGGGAAGTCACCCAGTCCGAGATGGAAGCCGCCCCGCCGCCTCCGCCGCCGTCTGGCCCGCCGCCCGGTGGGGGCATGGCCTCCGACTCCGATGACGACGACGAGGATGATACCATCGCCACCCTGCTGGAGGCTCTGGAGGAAGCGGACGATTCCGATGAGGAAGACTCCACCGCCTCTGCCGGCTCCACGGATGATGACGAAGACGAAACCGGCACCGAACAGACCGTCAGCCTTCTGGCCAAGATGACCCAGCAGGCTTACGCCAACACGGCCTCCGGTGCGTCGTCATACCGCACCCTGACCGGCGCCTTCTTCTGATCCCTTACCGGATCGGGGAAGACAATCGGAATGGCGCGCGCGCGCCATTCCTTTCATACCGAAGAGATTTCCGCTACAGTCTCAAGAGGAAAAGTGGGTACCGGTTTTCCGGTCCACTTGATACTGTAACTATATGATTCTAGATCAAAGTACCTGCCGTAAATCGATGCAGATTTAAGGCAGTTTGATCTAGCCGACGATCCGGTCCAGGGGCGCGAGCGTCACCCCGCGGGCGGTCAGGCCATCACGCAACTGCCGGGCCACGCTAACGGCGTCCGGGCCGTCCCCATGCACGCAGATGCTGTGGATATCCGTTGGCAGAACCTTGCCTTCGCGGGTTACCAGGCCGCCGGCGTCCAGCATCGCCGAGACATGCGCCAGGGTAGCCTCGGCCCCCTCCACCATGGCCCCGGGCTCGCTTCTGGGCACCAGCGTGCCGCGTTCGGTATAGGCGCGGTCGGCGAAGGCTTCCATCCCCACCCGCAGCCCCGCCGCACGCCCGGCGGTTTCCAGCGCTGACAGGGCCGGTGCCAGCAGAATCAGATCCCTGTTGAACAGCGCCACGGTCCGGGCGATCAATGCCGCCAGTTCCGCATCCTCGCAGGCGGCGTTGTTCAGGGCGCCATGGGGCTTCACGTGACTGAGCGCATGGCCCTCGACCCGGGCCATGCCGTCCAGGGCGGCAAGCTGGTAGAGCAGCACCGCCTCCAGCTCCGCCGGGGGCATGGCCATGAAGCGCCGGCCGAATCCTTCCCGGTCGGGAAAGGACGGATGGGCGCCGATGCTCACCCCGTTCTGCCGGGCCAGGGCCACGGTCCGCCGGATGACCTGCGGATCGCCGCCGTGGAAGCCGCAGGCCACATTGGCCGTCCCGACGATGGCCAGCAGCGACGCATCGTCCCCCACGATTTTGTCGCCGGTGCTTTCGCCCATGTCGGCATTCAGGTTCAGGCGCATGACGGGTCCCCCTCCAGATGTCCGGGAAAGTGATCGGGGCGGGTCATATCGACGACGCCGTCGATAAGGTTACAGTGCCACAGCGCGTCCAGATCCGGCTCGTTGCCGGCCACCGTTGCTTCGGTGGCCGAGGCCAGCGCGCTCTCGATCCGCGCGTCCAGGGCATCCAGGGCGGCTTCGGCGTCCTCCGGCGTCACGGCCAGGAAACGCAGGACATCTCCCGGCCGGACCGCAGCAAGGCGGGGCAGATCCGCCGAGATGACCACGCCCAGCTTGGGATAGCCGCCCACCGTCTGGCCATCGGCGAGCACCAGGATCGGCAGGCCGTTGCCCGGCACCTGAATGCAGCCCGGCACCATGCCTTCCGACAGGATATCCGCGCCCTTGTCCGGCGCGTGGGCCAGGGCCGGTCCGGACAGGCGGATCCCCATGCGGTCCATCTCCTTGGTCACGACGTATTCGGCGGAGACAAAGGTTTCCATCGCCGCCCGCGTGAAGTGGTCCTCCTGGGGGCCGGGCATCACCCGGATCGGGCCGCCGCCCGCGACGAACGGCGCCGCCAGCCGTCGTTCCGTTCTGGCCGCCCCGGCCGCCCCGGCACCGGACCGGATGCGCAGGATATCCCCGGCCACCAGTCCCCGCCCCTCGACCCCGCCGATGCCGGCACGGACATAGGTGGCGCGGCTGCCCATCACCGGTGGCAGATCCAGTCCGCCGCCGATGCCGATGATCCCGACCATGGCGCCGTCAACCAGGCGGATCTCCACGGTCTCTCCGGGGTGCAGGGTAAGCGTGGTCCAGGGGGGCACCTCGGCGGCCGCCTCCCCCTCGCCCCTGTCCACCCTGGCCGCGACTCCGCCTCCCAAAGCCAGACGAACGGCGCCGTCCAGCGCCCGCAACCGGGGGCCGGTCAGGCGAACCTCCAGGCCCGCCTCCCCGGGGTCATTGCCCAGCAGCCCGTTGACCAGCCGCAGGGCACTGCGATCAAGCACCCCGGCCAGCGGGACGCCCTGGCTGCGGTAGCCGGCGCGTCCCAGGTCCTGGACAGTGGTCATGGCACCCGGGGCAACGACCTCCAGCCGGCCTCGGGCCTGCCCGTCCTCGTCATGCCGTCCGCTTGTATGACGTCCACTCATCGGCCCGTCTCCTCCCCCAGGGTCTGGGGATCACGCCGTCCGGCGGCATAGTCGGCCGCCAGGGTATCGGCTTCGGCAGCGGACACCGGTTCGAAGCGCACCCGGTCGGCGGCGCGCAACAGCGCCGGGCGGGGCCAGTCCGCCGAGAACAGCGGTACCGGGCAATAGCCGATCAGCGTCCAGCCGCCCGGACTTTCCCAGGGATAGACCGCCGTCATGCGGTCGGCGATCGCCACCGATCCGGCCGGTACCCGGGTCCGGGGCTCCTTGCGGCGGGGCAGACGCAGCCCCTCCGGCACATCCCCCATGAAAGGGAATCCCGGCAGGAAGCCGATCATGTGAACCCGGAAAACCGCGCCCACATGGCGGTCCACCAGCTCCGCCACCGACAGCCCGAGGGTGCGCGCCGCGTCCTCCAGATCCGGCGCCCGCTGCGCCTCGTAGCAGGCCGGAAGGCGCCAAAGGCGCTCCTTCCCGCCTTCCGCATCGCCCGTGTCGGCCAGGGCCTGCCGCGTGGCGGCTTCCATGGCGGTCCGGCGGACCTGCCGGGGGTCGTAGTGGACAGTCACCGACCGCAAGGCCCGCACCACTTCCACCAGCCCGGGCAGGCGCCCGGCGTCGGCGGCGGTGCGCAGAAGATGGGTCACGCGGGCGACACGCAGGGTCGCTTCCTCTCCCATGTCCTCGGCGAGGTCGATGGTAAAGGCCGTATCGCCAAGCGGGCGGAAGACGGGAAAGGGCAAGGCATCCTCCCTGGTTCCAACGAATGTGACGGCATTTTGAAAAGACATTGACAATTTGTCAACGTTATGTCGATGTTTCTTGGGTGAGGCGCGACCGTTGGGGGTCCGCCGTGGCAACAGACCTGGTTTGGGAGATTTGACGATGGCTCACTTGCGCACCCTGGCGGTTTCGGCGGCCTTGGCGTTTTCTCTCGGCGCCGCTTCGGCGATGGCGGAGGAATGGCATATGCCGACGCCCTATCCGGATGCGACCTTCCACACCCAGAATATCCGCCAGTTCGCCGAAGACGTGGACAAGGCGACCAACGGGGACCTGAAGATCATCGTCGACAGCGCCGGATCCCTGATCAAGCATCCGGAGATCAAGAACGCGGTCCGCAGCGGCACCGTACCCATCGGCGAGTTCTTCCTGTCTCGTCTGGCCAACGAAGACCCGGTCTTCGCCGTGGATTCCCTGCCCTTCCTGGCCACCAGCTACGAAGATGCCGAAAAGCTCTGGGCCGCCTCCCGTCCGGTGATCGAAGAAAAGCTGGCCAAGGAGCGACTGAAGGTTCTGTATGCCGTGCCCTGGCCGCCCCAGGGTCTCTATACCAAGGGGCCGGTGGACAGTGCCGAGGCTCTGAAGGGCGTGAAGATGCGGGCCTACAACGCGTCGCTGGAACGGCTGGGCCAGCTTCTGGGCACCGTTCCCACCCAGGTGGAGGTCCCCGATATCCCGCAGGCGTTCTCGCTGGGGATCCTCAAGGCGATGATCACTTCGCCGTCCACCGGGGCCAATTCCAAGGCCTGGGACTTCCTGGACCATTACTATGACATCCGCGCCTGGGTGCCGAAGAACATCGTGGTGGTGAACGCCCGCGCCTTCGACGGCCTGTCGCCGGAGGTGCAGAAGGCGGTCCTGGACGCCGCCGCCGCGGCAGAGGCCCGGGGCCTGGAGATGAGCAAGGCGGAAACCGACGCCAAGATCAAGATCCTGGCCGACAACGGGATCACCATCGGCGACCCTTCTGCCGACCTGAAGGCGGCCTTCGTGGAAGCGGGCGAGACCATGACCGCTGAATGGCTCGAAAGCGCCGGCGCCGACGGTCAGGCGATCATCGACGCCTACAAGAAGTAACGCCAAGACAAAAGGGCGTGGCTGACCGGCCACGCCCTTCTTCTTTTCCGGCCGCCCCCCATCGAAAGGGACGCCCCATGCGTGGATTTCTTGACCGCCTGTATCAGCTCAGTGGTTACCTTGGCGCCCTCTGTCTGGTCGCCATCCTGCTTGTCGTCCTCGGGCAGGTGGGGGCCAATCTGCTCGACACCATCGTCCATGCCGTTACCGGCAGCTACCGGGGGTTCGTCATCCCCTCCTACGCCGATTTCGCCGGCTTCTTCCTGGTCGGCGGCGTCTTTCTCGCCCTGGCCCATGCCTTCCGCGAGGGGGCGCATATCCGCGTCGGCCTGGTGCTGCAGGGTCTGCCCGCGCCGCTGAAGCGCGCCGCGGACATTCTGTCGACCGCCGTGGCCCTGGCCCTGTCGGCGGCGCTGTCCTGGTACAGCTGGGCGCTGGTCTGGGAAAGCTGGTCCTACGGCGACACCTCCACCGGCCTGGTCAGCGTCCCGCTGTTTCTGCCCCAATCGACCATGGCCCTGGGGGCCAGCCTGTTCACCATCGGCCTGCTCGATACCCTGGTTACCCTGCTGCGGGGCGGGGAGACCGCCGCCACCCGCCTGGCCGGCCCCGACGACGTGACGCGGGAGGCCTGAGATGGATCCGCTTCTGCAAGCTTCCCTGAGTCTCGGCCTGGTCCTGTTCCTGTTCCTGGGTTTGGGGCTTTGGGTTTCGCTGGCGCTTGTCGGCGTCGGCGTGGTCGGCCTGGGCCTGTTCTCCGGCGCGCCCTGGGGGCCGCTGATGGCCTCGACCATCTGGGGCAGCATCAACGCCTGGTCCCTGGCCGCCCTGCCGTTGTTCATCTGGATGGGAGAGATCCTGTTCCGCTCCCGCCTGTCCGACGATCTGTTCGAAGGGCTGGTTCCCTGGATGGCCCATCTGCCCGGGCGCCTGCTGCATGTGAACATTTTCGGCTGCGGCATTTTCGCCGCCGTCTCCGGGTCTTCCGCGGCCACGGCGGCGACGGTGGGCAAGATGTCCATTCCCGAACTGACGAGCCGGGGCTATGGCCGGAACATGGTGCTGGGGACCCTGGCCGGATCGGCCACCCTGGGCTTGCTGATCCCGCCGTCGATCATCCTCATCGTCTATGGCGTCGCCACCGAACAATCCATCGCCCGGCTGTTCATGGCGGGCATCCTGCCCGGTCTGATGCTGATGGCGCTGTTCGTCGGTTTCGTCATCCTGTGGACCCTGATCAACCCCAGGGCCGTGCCGCCGCTGGACCGGCCCTACACCTGGGGGGACCGCATCCGCACCTTGCCCCGTCTGGCGCCCGTGGTTCTGCTGATCGCCGGGGTCATCGGATCGATCTATGCCGGGATCGCCAGCCCGACCGACGCGGCGGCCGTGGGCGTTTTCCTGGCGCTGGTGCTGTCCGCCATCTCCGGCGACCTGACCCGGGCGACCTTCATGGACGGCCTGCTGGCGGCCACCCGCACCTCGTGCATGATCGGCTTCATTCTGGCCGGTGCCAGCTTCCTGACCCTGGCCATGGGGTTCACGGGCATCCCATCGGGACTGGCGCAGTGGATCGGATCCATGGAGCTGTCGCCCTATGCCCTGCTTGCGGCGCTGACGGTTTTCTTCATCGTCATGGGCTGCTTTCTGGACGGTATTTCCATCGTCGTGCTGACCACCTCCATCATCCAGCCGATGATCGAGGCGGCGGGCATCGACACCATCTGGTTCGGCATTTTCCTGGTGATTGTGGTGGAGATGTCGCAGATCACGCCGCCGGTCGGCTTCAATCTTTTCGTCATCCAATCCTTGACCAACCGGAACATGCTGAGTATCGCGTGGGCGGCCCTGCCCTTTTTCCTGCTGATGATCGTGGCGCTGGTCCTGCTGACCCTGTTCCCCGATGTCGCCGTCTGGCTGCCCAACCAGATGTCCGGATGACCCCAAGCCGCAAGGACTTTCAAGCATGAGCGACGAGCCCCGGGACATCCCCCAGCCCTCTGCCGGCTCTCCCGAAGAGCCAACCGATCCGCTGGACGCCATGCGCCGCCCGATGCCCGGGGCCGCAGGACCGATGCCCGGGGCCGCAGGACCGATGATCGTGTCGTCCGAACATCTGGCCTCCACCGAGGCCTGGCGGCTCAGCGAGTACGAATACGGGCTGATCGTCGCCTTCAACGCCTTCAGCCGCTGGATGACCCGCTGCATGGGGGCCGTCGGCTTCACCGATTTCAGCCCCCTGGACGTCCTGGTGCTGCACAACTGCAATCACCGAAAACGCGCCAAGCGTCTATCTGACATATGCTTCGTTCTCAACATAGAAGATCAGCATACGGTAAATTACACCCTTAAGAAGCTGATGAAGGCGGGTTTGGTGGAAAGCGAACGGCGGGGGAAGGAAAAGTTCTACCGCACCACCGAACAGGGTGCCCGGACCTGCCAGGAATACCGCGACCTGCGGGAACGCTGT
Source organism: Rhodospirillaceae bacterium Z3-40 (assembly GCA_046233135.1). GTDB lineage: Bacteria > Pseudomonadota > Alphaproteobacteria > Rhodospirillales > Rhodospirillaceae > JBJXHN01. The sequence goes on from JBJXHN010000001.1 coordinate 821,041, forward strand.
CTGGTCGACACCATCCGCTCCATGGAAGCCGATGGCGAGGAACTCAGCGAAACGGCCACCCTGCTGCGCGGCCTGTCGGGCATTTATGACCAGGCCGCCCGGGCCGTGTCCTCCACCTGACGCCTCTTGCTAATACCGGGACCACGGCCGGTCCCCCACCGCGTCGGCAACGGTGCGGGTGGTGACGGTGCCGTCCGTGGCGATCCATAGCGCCACGGCGCCACTGCGCGCCAGCGACGTCCGATCAATCACGATGGCCGCCCCGGGCAGCGGTGGCGCGCTCAGGTCGCCGGCGATCACCCCATCGGCCAGCGGCGCATCCTCCATCAAGGCCGCCAGGGTGTGCGGCAAGGCCAGAAGCCGCCCGTTCAGCCGATACAGGCAGCCCTGACGGTCGCAGGACAGCCGGCCATCGGCCGTTTCCCCCCCGTCCGGGAACAGGCCGCCATCGGGTCCGTGGGCTTCGGCCCACAGCTCGCGGGAAAAGGCGCCCTTGCGCTCGGTCGAGAACAGCAGCCCGCCATCGGCGGCGCGGGCGGCCAGCAAGGCCCCGTCCCGGCTGACCAGAAGATCCGGCTGGGCGACAAGCCAGGGCACGGCCGTGCCGACCACCAGCCCCGCGACCCCGGCCCAGCGCCAGGACCGCCGCCACAGGCACAGCCAAAGGCCCCCCACCGCCACCAGCCCCAGGGTCCATCCCGGTCCGGCGGGCACGGCCATCACCGCGCCGGGCCAGCCGGCCACGGTCCGGGCCACCAGCACCACCCAATCCAGTCCCCAGGACAGCGGCACCAGCGCCCAGCTTTCCAGCCCCAGGGGCATCAGGGCCAGGGCGGCCAGGCACCAGGGCATGATCCAGAAGCCCATGACCGGGACGGCGGCCACATTGGCCACCAGACCGTACAGGGCGATCTTGTGGAAATGGAAGGCCGCGAACGGCATGGTCGCGAATCCCGCCACCAGGGTGGTCACCACCAGGGTTGCCAGATAGACCACCCCCGCCCGCGCCGGACCACCCCCGGCCTGCGCCCGCCACTGCCCCAGACGCGGCCACAGGCTTTCATAGGTGGCGACCAGGGCGATGACGGCGGCGAAGCTCATCTGGAAGCTGGGACCGAGCAGGCTTTCCGGCCGCAGCAGCAGCACCGCTCCGGCGGCCAGGGCCACGGTGCGCATGGAGATCGCCGTCCGGTCGGCCAGCACGGCCAGCAGCACCAGCCCGGTCATGACAAAGGCCCGCTGGGCCGGCACGCCGCCGCCGGACAGCAGCAGATAGCCGGCGATGCCCCCCAGGGCCGCGACGGCCGCCACCTTCTTGATCGGCCAGGCCAGCGCCGCCCGGGGCCACAATGCCAGCCCGCCGCGCACCAGCAGGAACAGCAATCCGCCGACCATCGACATGTGCAGGCCGGAGATCGCCAGCAGATGCGCAAGGCCGGAGGCACGCAAGGCGTCCTGCACGTCTTCGGGCACGCTGCGCCGTTCACCGGTGATCAGGGCCGCCGCCAATGCCCCGCCCGGTCCCTCCTCCGCCCCTGCCGCCTGAAGCGGCCACCGGGTCACATCTTCGGCTTGAAGAAGCCGCCGGGTCACACCTGCGGCTTGAAGAAGCCGCCGTGTCACAATGGTGCGCAGACGCTCCACCCCCTGACGCGCCATTTCCGCCGGACTGTCGGCGCTGTCATCCCCCGCTGGCGGCGCCACGGCCTGCATGGGGCCGAGGGCATAGCCGACGCCGCCGATGCGGTCGAACCACAGGCCGCGGGCGAAATCGAAGGCGCCCGGCGCGACGGGGGCCGGCGGTGGCATCAGCATGGCCGACAGGCGGATCCGCTGGCCCGGCATGGGGCCGCCGGGCAGCGCCTCGTCCGGATAAAGCCGCAGCCGCACCCGCTCCGGCGTGCCGTCTTCCGCCAGCCCCTCCACCACCAGACGGTCGAGCACCAGCCGCCAGCCCTCGTCCTGGGGTTCGACCGTGCGGATGCGGCCTTCCACGGTCAGCGGGCCGAGGCGCTGCCCGATCACCGGGGCGGCGACGCTCTGGCTCCAGGCCTGGGCGACGGTCAGCCCCAGCAGCAGGGCGACCAGGACCCGGGCCAGGGCGGGCAGCAGTTCGCGATCCCGCAGGCCCGGCAGCACGAAGGCCAGCGCGGCAAGGCCGGCCGGTGCCAGCCAGGCGGGCGGTTCGGCCGGCAGCGCGAAATAGACCGCGACCCCGAATCCGAGAAAAACCGGCAGCCAGAGAATCCAGCGCCCCCGCTCCGCCCCCAGCAGGCGGACCAGCAGGCCCGGCGGGGCCTCCTCTGGCGGATCCCAAGAGCCGGCTAGGCTGGGAAATGCCCCATCGGACACGGGGTGACGCTCCTTTGATGCACTGCGACACCTGATATGCTACACACTCCCGCCCGGACGTGCCAATCGGCCCCTTCGGGCCACCGCCGCACCCCCCTGAAGGCGGTTGTTCCGGGACCTCTAAAGCCTTGTTTTCGCGGCATCATCGGCCGCCTTCGCGTTTGCCGTCATAGGAGACTGGCCCACGTCATGACCGTTGTGACTCGTTTCGCCCCCTCGCCCACCGGATTCCTGCACATCGGCGGTGCCCGCACGGCGCTGTTCAACTGGCTTTTCGCCCGCCATCACGGCGGAAAGTTCCTGCTGCGCATCGAGGATACGGACCGCAAACGCTCCACGCCCGAAGCGGTGGAGGCCATTTTCGATGGCCTGACCTGGCTGGGCCTGGATTGGGACGACGAGCCCACATTCCAGTTTGCCCGTGCCGAGCGCCATGCCGAAGCCGCCTATCAGTTGCTGGACGCCGGCCTGGCCTACCGCTGCTATTGCTCCGCCGAAGAACTGGCGGCCATGCGCGAAGAGCAGAAGGCCAAGGGCCTGCCGCCCGGCTATGACGGGCGCTGGCGCGACCGGGATCCCTCCGAAGCCCCCGAAGGCGTGGAGCCGGTGATCCGCTTCAAGGCCCCGCGTCAGGGTGAAGAGAAGATTTCCGATCTGGTTCAAGGGGATGTCACCGTTTCCAACAACCAGCTGGACGACATGATCCTGCTGCGCAAGGACGGTTCGCCCACGTATATGCTTGCGGTGGTCGTCGACGATCACGACATGGGGGTTACCCACGTCATCCGTGGGGACGACCATTTGACCAACGCTTTCCGGCAAACCCAGCTCTACAAGGCACTGGGCTGGACCCCGCCGGTCTTCGCCCACATTCCGCTCATTCACGGCCCCGATGGCGCCAAGCTGTCCAAGCGGCACGGCGCCCTGGGGGCCGAAGCCTACCGCGACATGGGCTTCCTGCCCGAAGCCATGCGCAACTATCTGGTTCGCCTGGGCTGGGCCCATGGAGATGACGAGATCTTCTCCACCGATCAGGCGATCGCGTGGTTCGACCTGGGCGGCGTGGGCCGCTCGCCGGCCCGCTTCGACATGACCAAGCTGACCGCCCTGAACGGCCATTACATGCGCCACGGGGATGACGCCGCCCTGACCGATCTGGTGGCCCCGCGACTCGCTTCCCTGCTGGATGTGCCGGCGGATGCGGTGATGCGGGACCGGCTGCTGAAGGGAATGGCGGGCCTGAAGGAACGGGCCAAGACGCTGATCGACCTGACCGACATGGCCAAGGTCTATGCGGCGCCCCGCCCGCTGCCCATCGACGACAAGGCGGCCAAGGCCCTGTCGGACGAAGGCAAGGACGTGCTGGCCGAGGTGGAAGCCCGGCTGACCGCCCTGGAGACCTGGAGCCGCGAGGCCCTGGAAGAAGATGCCCGGCTCTTGTCCGAGGACAAGGGCCTCAAGCTGGGCAAGGTCGCCCAGCCAATAAGAGCGGCGGTGACCGGAACAACGGTATCACCGCCCATTTTTGAAGTGATGGAGATCCTCGGGAAAACGGAAACGTTGGCCCGTATCGCAGACGCCAGGACCGCGTAGAGTCCAAGGAGAACTTTCCCGAAAGAAAAGCCGCTTGTTGCGGAAGGTTTTCGTGTATTGTTCGCCCAACCGTGAGGCCGGGGCGAACCGGTTCCGAAACAAATTTCGACAACCCGCTTAACCATGGGGGATCACGCCTATGACGGACACCAAAGATTCGGTGACGATGACCGACAACCGTACCGGCAAGTCTTATGACTTTCCGGTACTGAAGGGCTCCACCGGTCCCGACGTCGTGGACATTCGGAAATTCTACGCCGATACCGGCATGTTCACTTACGACCCGGGCTACACGTCCACTGGTTCGTGCTCCTCGTCGATCACCTATATCGACGGCGACGCCGGCGTCCTGCTTCATCGCGGGTATGCCATCGACGATCTTGCCGAAAACTGCGACTTCATGGAAGTCTGCTATCTGCTGCTGCGTGGCGAGCTGCCGAACGCGGCGGAGAAGACCGAGTTCGAAAAGACCATCACCTACCACACGATGGTTCATGAGCAGATTCATCGTTTCTACGACGGCTTCCGCCGCGATGCCCACCCGATGGCCATCATGTGCGGCGTGGTTGGCGCCCTGTCCGCCTTCTACCACGACAGCACCAACATCGCCGATCCGATGCAGCGCATGATCGCCCAGCACCGTCTGGTCGCGAAGATGCCGACGATTGCCGCCTGGGCCTACAAGTACTCCCAGGGTCAGCCCTTCATGTACCCGCGCAACGACCTGACCTACGCGGAAAACTTCCTGTACATGATGTTCGCGACCCCGTGCGAGGAATACAAGGTCAGCCCGGTTCTGGCCCGTGCCATGGACCGCATCCTGATCCTGCACGCCGACCACGAACAGAACGCGTCGACCTCGACCGTCCGTCTGGCCGGTTCTTCGGGCGCCAACCCGTTTGCCTGTATCGCCGCCGGCATCGCCTCTCTGTGGGGTCCGGCGCACGGTGGTGCGAACGAAGCGGTGCTGAAGATGCTGACCGAAATCGGCACCCCGGACAACGTGGACAAGTTCGTCGCCAAGGCCAAGGACAAGAACGATCCGTTCCGTCTGATGGGCTTCGGTCACCGCGTCTACAAGAACTACGACCCGCGCGCCAAGATCATGGCTCAGACCTGCCACGAAGTGCTGGAAGAGCTGGGCGTGCAGGACGAGCCGCTGCTCGAAATCGCCATGCGCCTCGAAAAGTACGCTCTGGAAGACGAATACTTCATCGAGAAGAAGCTGTACCCGAACGTCGATTTCTACTCGGGCATCATCTTCCGTGCCATGGGTATTCCGGTCTCCATGTTCACCTGCCTGTTCGCCCTGGCGCGCACGGTGGGCTGGATCAGCCAGTGGAAGGAAATGATCGAGGATCCGGACCAGCGGATCGGTCGTCCCCGCCAGCTGTTCACGGGTTCGGTCAAGCGCGATTTCGTGGCCATGGAAAAGCGCTGATCCAACGCTTCGCCTGCGCCCCGCCCGGTCGGGACGCAGGCCACTGGATCGGAAAAGGCGGCCTCCTTGGCGGGACCGCCTTTTTCAATGGTCAATGGCGGGGCGGCAGGCGGCGTTATGCCTTGGTGATCGAATTGCCGCCGTCGGCGGTGAAGGCCGTTCCGGTCACGAACGACGCCTGATCGGACGCCAGGAACAGCGCGGCCCGGGCGATTTCTTCCGGCGCGGCCAGGCGCTTCAGGGCATGAAAGCCGGCCACCGTTTCCAGAACCGCCGGATCCTCACCGGCCATCGGCGTCCGCGTGCCGCCGGGCAGCAGGGCGTTCACCCGGACCCCCGCCGCCCCGTGCTCGACGGCCAGCACCTGGGTCAGGCCGATCAGACCGGCCTTGCTCGCCGCATAGGCCGCCATGCCCGGCAGCCCGATGGTGTGACCGACGAAGCTTGAAGTAAAGATCAGCGAGCCGCCGCCCCGGGCATGCAGGGCCGGCAGCTGGGCCTTGGCCCCCAGGAAGGCGCCTGTCAGATTGGTGGCCATCACCGTCTCCCAGGTTTCCGGCGTCATCTCCGGCAGGGGACCCAGCGTGCCCAGGATCCCGGCGTTGTTGAAGGCGATGTCCAGGCCGCCGAACCGCTTGGCCGCCAGGGCGACCAGGGCCTGATGATAGGCTCCGTCCCGGATGTCGCCGGCCAGGATTTCCACCCGTCCGCCGGCCCCGCGAATATGTGTTGCCAGGTCCTGAAGCAGGGATTCTCGCCGGGCGGCCAGCACCACGGCGGCACCTTCGGCCGCGAAAAGGGCGGCAGCGGCCGCGCCGATACCACTGCTGGCGCCCGTGATCAGGGCCACTTTGTCCTTCAACTGCATGGATCGTTCTCCGATGGGGACGTGATAGCAGCCAGACTGAGGCATGGGGCGGCACGGCGCCCACCCGATCCTTGCTGCTGTCATTCTGGGTGCCCAAAATCCGCTTCCCCCGGTCCTTCCCGGCCCTTTAAGGTGCGGCCTTCAGACCTTTTCGGATGGTGTGTGGACGGAGGACGAAACGATGACCCAAGGCGGACCCCTGATCACCCGTCGCGGACTCCTGGCTGGCGGGGCAACCCTTCTCGGTGCCGCCGCCCTGTCCAGCGCCACCTTCCGCGCCTCCTATGGCCGGCCGCTGGGACCGGAAGCCAGGGCGCTGTCCGACAAGGTGGTCAAGGTGGACTTCACCGCCACCCAGCGCCCCACCGCCCTGCCCTGTTTCGGTGGCCGCGCCCTGCCCATGTGGACTTTCAGCGACGAGGGCATTCCGGTCATCCGCATGCGCTTGGGCGACACGCTGGAAGCCAGGGTGGCCAATGCCCTGCCGACGGAGGCCTACCTCACCGTCCACTGGCACGGCCTGCGCATTCCCAATGCCCAGGACGGCGTCCCCCTGATCACCCAGCCCCCCATTCCCGCCGGCGAGCCGTTCACCTATCGCTTTACGCCACCGGATCCGGGGACGTTCTTCTTCCATTCCCACTGCGACACGGTGACCACGCTGGGCCGGGGGCTCGCCGGCGTGCTGATCGTCGAGGGCGACGAGACCGAGCCCTATGACGCTGACGAAGTGATCCTGCTGAAGGACTGGAACCTCACCGAAGCCGGCGACGATTTCGCGGACTTCTACACGGAGCAGGGAGCGGCCCGGGCCGGCACGTTCGGCCAGGTGCGCAGCGCCAACGGCGCGATCAATCCACGCATCCCCGTTCCCGCCGGGGCGGACGTGCGGCTGCGCATCCTCAATGTCGATGCCACCCGCATCGTCGGTGTCGGCATTCGGGGTGCCCAGGCCGATGCGGCCGTGGTGGCCATCGACGGCTGCGGCGTCACGCCTTTCCGCTCCAAGTACATGATCCTCGGGCCGGCGCAGCGGGTGGATATGGTCATCCGCACGCCGGCAGACGGCGGCGTGGTCGAGGTCATGGACATGCGCCGGGCCGAGCCCCTGACGCTGGCCCATCTGATCGCCGAGGGCAAGAACCGGCGCAGCGGTCCTTTTGATCCCGCGCCGCTCGCGGCTCCGGCCATGGCGGCCCCGGACCTAGACAACGCCATCGGCCTGCCCTTCGAGTTCGCCTCTTCTCCGCTCGGGTCGGTCAGTGCCAAACTGTCGGACGAAGGCTTCAGCATGTGTTCGGCCAGCCAGACCTTCTGGACGATCAACCAGACCGCCTGGCCCCAGGGCGTGGCGACGGTGGATCAGCTGCCGCCGCCGATCGCCACATTGCAGCGCGGGCAGACCTATGTGTTCGAGCTGGCCAACATCTCCAAGCAGTTCCACCCGATCCACATGCACGGGCACAGCTTCATGGTGCTGTCCCAGGACAAGATCGACCTGCCGCCGCACCGGGCGGACACGGTGATGCTGCCGCCCCGCGAACGCACCCGCATCGCCTTCGTCGCCGACAACCCCGGGGACTGGATGTTCCACTGCCACATCATCGAACACCAGGAAACCGGGATGATGTCCTATCTGCGGGTGACGTGATGGACCCGGTCAGACCTTCATGCTGTCAGGCAATTTTCAGGGAAAAAAGAATGCCCTCAACGATAGCCTTTACTTGAGCACTGCCACGATGTCTTCATTTGATAGTGCCGCAACTCAAGGAACATATCGTCCAGCTTCGACATCAGAACACTGCTGGATCGAGAATTTTCTCCCGTTATCTGCTTAAGGAGGTCAAAAATGGCATCATAGCGAACCAGACTTAAATCATGACCAATAATTTCACGACGAATATAACCAGCCGCCACTTCCTTTCGAACATTCCCCTTCATTAGCCGCAACACATCAAACATTACAGCCAACACGTCCCTATCAAGATTAGATTTTTTAGATACACTGCCATTTTTTTCCGTATCGCCATGAGCCCCATAGCCCACTGCCTTCAATATATTGAAGACACGTGTCGCTTCGAACCCGCAGACAGGGCATGAGACCGGCTTTATCGGAAGGCCGGCGTAATTAAGCATCCACCCCTTTGCCCATTCGTCAAATTCCGGGAACAAAATATATCTCTTCAAACCTGATGAGTTGACTGTTCCAAACAGCCAATGACAGACCGGACAGTGTTGAACCCGATCGTATAGCTCACTGTAGTGCATCAAGGCAGGATATTTATAATTTGAAAGGGTGTGACAGGCTGAACAATGAGCATGGCCTCCGCCGCGATGCTGGTAAAACTCGCGACGTCTTTCCCAAGGCTCCGCCCCGGCAACGCATCCGAAGGGGTTCGGACAAAAGGCTGGTTCCTTAACCCCCCGATTGAATGTGCGATACGGCCGCCTCATCAATTCGCCCCATCGTTCGGGGTATCTGGAGATCCACCATCACCGCCCTGCCCTCCCTGTTGGGTGCCGGGGTCCCCGGACGACCACGGCTTCTTCGGCCCGACGCCCGCCCAATAGATATCATCATGATCGGAGTGGTCTGGATCGGCACGATCTTCATCCTCGCTGGAGGCCATGTCGTTCCGGCAGCTCGGGCAGATCTTCTTCCCACCCTTGCTTTCTTCGCTTGGCGAAAAGTAAAACCCGGTCGCTCCCGAGCATGCGTGGCAATGTTCCACTTTTCTCCGGCATCGCGGACATTCCTGCGGCAGGTGACGCTCAGCATCCTGGGGAACAGGCAACGGATAGCCGCAATGGAAGCACTCGAAGAAATGCTCCAAGGTATTCTGGTACATGGAGAATTGGCCAACCGGATAGGGATCTCTCCTCGCCCACTCCCAGCAATTGGTCTCTTCATTGAAAATCGCGGGGAAAACGCGATGGTCGTTTTTCTTGTCCTTGCGCTTGGAATGCGGCAATTCGGACGCGAGACGACTGTCCCTCAGCAAGCCTTCAAAGCTGCCCTCCCGTCCCCGCTCATAGGCCCGTTCGTTGTCGCGAGGCCCATTCCAGAACTGGCCCTGCAAAATGGGTGGGATAACCAAAGGCCCCTCTTCCCAGTGCTCCGTTCCAGGAACAATCAATTCCAAATCATCGGATTGTCGGCTGACATCCATATAGCGACGGAAGCCCCGCCGATATTCATCCATGCAACGGGGGCAGGCCAGTTCATCACCGCTAATCTCAAAGTCACCCTCGCCATGCTTCTGGCAGGACCAGCCGTTTCCAAAGCCCGAGGGGCGTACGATGGCTTCATCGAAACCTATGTCCGGGAACCGGTCAGCACCAAGCAAAACATGGTAAAGCTGTCTGTGATTCTCAGATATCTCTTTGTAAAAGCGATGATATTTCTCAATACGTGCGATCTGATATCCCGCGTTATACCGTACTTCATTGACGATAACCGGCTGCCTGGAGCGATAGGAAGCAATGATCGGCTCAGATTGCAACTCCATCCGCACGGCCCGCCGGATTACCTTCTTGGATCCGACCTCGACGTTCAGGTTATTCTTGCCGATATATGGCAGCGCCACGGTCACATGATGCGCGGCGAGTTCCCCTGGGGAGCGGCTCGTCACAAAGGTCCTGACCTCGCACTTCGCCGCAGCCTCACGAATACCCGCTTCCCCCCCCAAACGGGACAATTCGAACTCCGGCTGCCGCAGGCAGACATCAATGAATATTTGACATAACTCGGCGAAATCCCGGGCGACATCAAGAACCTCATGGGCACTAAAATTAATCGAAGAAATCTGGTTCTTTACATTACCAATACCAATCGTGCTCAATACTTTCGCGATTGCTGACACAAGATGCCGCGGGTCGTCTTTGTTGAAATCCCGATCGAAGAATTTATCTGTCAGCCCCCGGATGATGTCTTCAGGCGTCATATACGAAGCATAACTCCGGAAAGACGCGTTGCTTAATGCGTCGGAAATGTCGTGAACGATGAGTTCCTTCTTCTCACGGAACATGGATCCATGCTCGTTCTCTGGATCATCGATGATGCGCAATTCCTCAATCAGTCGATAAATTGGCTCGATAATCACATAGAATCTCGAAACCTCTTCCGGAGAATAGGTGACATCATATCGAGCGTACACTTCCTTCAATACACTCTTATAGTTACTCAGAACTTCGACAGCAACGCGTTCATTTTTTTCAGACTCTCTAAGAACCTGCTCAACCCGCCACCCCAGAGTACTCTTCAGAAGTTCCGTCATGAATGTATCAACGGCACGCTCCCGAACAGTAGATTTCATTTGGTCAGAGGTTTCCTTCACCTCGCTTCCAAGTATTACCTTTCTTATTTCAGCATCTATATGCGTCGCTATGCTACGAATATCCTTCCTTAACGGACCAGGAGCAGCAAACTTTCTTAATTTACTTGCGTACTCTTTTTTATCTCCATAATATGCGTCGAACGTCACTCTTTGCTTGTAAAATTCGTCAGGCGCTTCTATTGAAACAAAGCAGTCTTTCAGACTAGCTACACTAGACACATCTTCGTCCGGGTCAAGACGCCTGGCTCTTTTCTCAACATCTGCCCTAAAATCTCGCAGTCGATTATAAACCTCCTTCGACAAAAAGGATTTCTCGGCCTGCATGCGATGAAGAGTCACATCCAGAAACTGGAAAACGTCTTTTAGCGCATCCTCCACGATCAGCTTTTTAAATATTTCACAGAATACCAGTGATGATTTCACTGCAGAATCCGCTTTGAGCTTGGCGTGGCTTTCCTCATCCTCTTTTTCTATCAATTGGATCCATTTTTTTATGACACCGAATATCTCTGCCCCTAGCCTTAACTCAAGCCCCTTGAGCAACTTTTCGTGATCGATACTTCTCTCCATGCCCCTTAAAAAATCGTCATCCTTCCCCTCTGCCATATTTTTAACCGGACGAAGGAAGTCTTCAAGAGATTGCCGCCACACATCTCTATACTGCCCTTCTTCGGTAGAAGAGCTTTCCCAATTGCCAAGAAGGAAGGTTCTCAGTTGCTCGATTCCGGTCAAAGCAACCGGCAGACGCTCATGAAGCTCCAACCTTTGAAGCGGGTCGAGGATGCAATCCTTACCCGCCACCAGAAACAGCGTACAAGCCAAATGCCCCGTACCTTGGGGTAAAAGCGGCCAGGCCCGCGCAGCATGATAGACACGCCGCGTATCGGCGCTCCCCCGGGCATGACCGACAAGCCGGTTTTGCTTGTTTTTATTTACCGAAGTGATATCGCGGCGGTTCAAAGCAAGAGCGACATCAACCATCGCCCTGGACGCAGCATATATTTCCGCGTCGCGCCTTAGGTCCGGATCGACCTCTCCGTCCACCAGCATGGCCGTGTCGTCGAAGAGATATACATCTTCGAAAATCGGCGGATCACCCCTTTGGATGACAACTCTATTGTTTTCTCCTCCCATGCGATAGTTAAGCCGAATGGGCTCCACGTTCTGAGGGCGCGCAAGAATGGACAGTTCTTTCAACGCGGCATAGCAATTCGGCCAGATGCGATCGAGATCGCTTGCCGCAGAGAAGATTTCGGGAAGAAGGAAGAACCCTGACAAGGACGCCTTCGGGGCAAGCAGCCGGCGCAGCATGATCGCGACATCCAGGAACATCCCGGATCCCGTCCCCCCCGCGAGAGAAGAAAACAGGGCGATACGCAGCCCATATCCCCCCTGGTTATAGCCTATGTCGCGAAGCGCTTGTCCAAGGGAGGCATATATCGTCTCCATCCCGCACAGAAATCCGATCCGCCCCAAGGAGCGGAGCTGCCCCGCGCCCTGCGTCACCTCCTCGCCGGCCGCGAGGAGGGTGTCGTACTGGCGCTCTGAAATCGCCAGGAATTCACTGATCAACTTTGCCGCGTCATAAGCATCTCCGACCGCTGGGGGGCGGTTTTCGTCAGAGTGACGCTGCATTTTCTTGGCCATCATGATGGCCTCGTCCATATCATTGCGCTGAATTGACACCAGGTGATCGATTGGCGGATAGCTGCGCAGCGCCGCCTTGTCCATCCCCACCCGAATGGCTTGAGGAAAGGCGGCCGGCTTTACCTGAATTTCCTTGAATTCATCAGAATCCGTATCAATGCCGACGGCGACCACATGCCGTCGCTCCAAGCTCTCGGCAAGCGCTTCATCAATCGGGGGGATCCCGGGTCCGGGCCTCTGCCCATACAAAAGCGCCGTCCGCACCGCGCGGATACCGCTCCCCCCCAGCCCGACGAGAAGGAGGCGTTCGTATTCGACCTTATTTCCGTTGAACTCGGCGCCATCCATCACTGACAAGCCTCCCCACTTGAAATCTTGATATCATACGAGGGTGAACAGACATCCGGCGTCCTGAGAAACTCTCCGGAATTAAAGACAGCAATACCGATCGATAAGAACAAGAGCAGTATCCCAGCGAAACGGACCCGATTATACATAATCCTGTCAAAGCTCTGATAGGGATACAGTCTATACTGGTCAATATCGAACCCTAAGGAGCTTAGAATCCTGGTCATTTTCTTGAAGAAAGGGGCAACCATGACGAAAAAGAAGCTGAAGAATACGGCCGCTGAATTAATCATCACATCAACAATACCGGAGAATGCTGGATTTGCACCTGGATGCAGCTTGTATGCCATGCCGAGGAGAGATCCCAGCACAGGTGTCGCGGAAACGACAAAAGCGATCAGGAAACTCCTGTAATGCCGAACCTTCTTGAAAGCAAAAATACCACCAAAGAACACGACAAGAGACAAGGCTATGGCAAAATACATTATCTTTGCCATCCAGGTTGGATCATCGTCCCCTCTGACCTCAACCCTCTTCTTATCGGCTACTTTATCAGAGGTAGAGTAACGCAATATTGCCTGCACATAGGACAGGGCGGACAGATCTTCGTCCGTAAGACCTATGGCGAAGTTCGTTGAAAAAGACCTCTGAGTCCCGCCCTCCTGCTGGACCGGAACTGTTTGATTTTTGTCAGATATGAAGTTGCCTTCTGATTTGGAAAGACCCAGCCTGAGGTCATAGCCATTAAGCTGCCCGGCAACTCTTTCTACCGTCACTTGACCGGTGGCGACAGGCTGGTATTTTTTACTATCGAAACCGGAAATTGATCCAATTACGTTGTACAATGACTGCACTACGTAATCCAACTGACTCACTTCGAATTTCTCGACAGAGATCTGAGGGGGGTCAGCTATGCCGTCGAACCTGGTGTCTCCGGAGCCTTGCCTGGTCTGCACGGAGAATTGAAATTCCACAGCTTCAAGAAGGAACTGCTGCACCAGCTCGGAAAGATTCATTTCGACGGAACGGGCTTCGCCGGGCCGGAGCGAAAAGGGGGATGGCAGGCGCTCCTCTATTTCCCCGCCGCGGGTCGTATAGAATCTCACACCATTGATCACATCCAGATAGGGTCCCGAATTCCGCAAGGAAAACCGCATCACCCGATCCAGCGCGTCATAGCCAATTCCGCCCGTTTGCCGGGGTGCTTCGCGGACGGATACCATCAGCCGCGTCCTGGGCAGCGGCGGAAGGCGCTCCCACCCCGAACAGTCCGCGCTGTTCGCGATCGGCACACACGCATAGAGGTAGTCTTGCGACAGAATTCTCGACGGCAGTTCCTGAAGCTGCATGGCTTCGGGCAGGCTTGCCGTAACCTGTTGCTCTCGACCGGATCTCAGTTGAATTGGTTGCTCGTTGAAATGTAATTCGAGCTTATCTCCTTCCACACGAACAGGACGATCCGGGGTATTCTTGCCGAAAATGAACATTCTTTTGACACTGTACGGCCCTTCGATGCGGACGTTCAGAGACAGGACGGCCTCGTCGTCACGCCATTCCTGATTGGAGATGAGGACGACCGGCGCTTTCAGTCGGACCGAAATCGGTGCCGGGTCGGTTTCTTGCGCGAGATCATGATAAGAGAACAAGCGAAGCCGAAGATCACCAAGATCCTGCTCCGAATACCCCATTTGCGTGAGATTGATCCGGACCTTCCGCCCGCTGCGAATGCCCGGATAGAAATATGCGGAACCTGAGGAATCTTCATTGACGAATTCGAAGTTGACGTTCGCCCCGCGCCCTGCCTCGTTGCTATGCAGAACCCTCACTTCTTCAAGTCGTTGCAAACTTGTTCTGCTGTTGTGGTAGACAAGAAACTCAAGAAGCTGATCATCTCCGGTGTCTGACCCGACAAGCTTCCACGAGTCATCATCGACCCTGAAGATCTCGGGGTCCCCCGCTTCAAAAGCAGGCACAGAGATTGGTCCGCTACAGATCGGCTCTTCCATGCCCGTCAGCAGATCGATTGTCAGGTTTCCCCGGGATTCGTAGCGCAGGTCGCGCATGTCCGGATCATCGAAAGAGATCGCAACATCGGCTTGTTGGTTGCCCGCGCCACGCCGGGTCCAGCCATCGCTGCGCCATCCCTCGGGCTGCATCCGGGTGGTGATCCCATTGGACACCCGATAGCCTTCGATTGGCGGAAGGATTTCCGCGCCCAGGTTGTCGCGAACCCGCAGAATAAGGCGGCCGGATGTATTGGCCGGCAACGTCCATTCATAGCTGGTCGGATCCCCTTCACTCGGGCAGACGACGCGCTGCGGGTCATCAAATCTCGGTACCACCTTTGCCCACGAATCCTGCTCATCGTCCGGGATTCGCTCATCCACGGCATACACACGCAGATCCCTAGCCTCCCGTAGATGCCGGATTATTTCCCTATAGATTCCGATTTCTTTCAGAAACATATCGTCAAACGACATAAGGTAACTTGCCGCATTCGCTTCGACAATGGACCTGTTTGATGGAATCGTTAACTTCCCCACTGATTCACCATTTTCATCTTCGAAGACCAAAGCCTCCAGATGTAGGTCAAAGTCGTTTTTATTTCTAATGGATACTTCCAGCTTCGGCTCATTGTCCTGACTGTTACGGAAATGCATAACAGCGGTCACCACTTCGGGCTTGTTGACAGGCCCCGGTGGAGGGACGCTGGCCTCCAGCGTGTTGCTTCCGCTACTGGCGGGAAGGCGGGACGAGCGGACAGTGACGAAGACTTTCAGGCGACCGTCCTTCAGTGCACCAAGCAAGGTGTTGGGGACGAGAACCTCCTGACGGACCGGGACTCCCCCTGCTTGGACCACGTTCAGGCCGCCACTTTCGCGGCCGGCATTCGTTCCCGGGCTATTTTCGCCAATCATCACACTCGTGATGATCCAGGTATCCGATCCGTTATTGGTTAAGGTCAGAGGAAATTTGGCCGGCGCCCCGGGTGGCTGAACGGCCTTTTCCACGGACAGTTCCAAATCCATTTCGGAGTTCACAGGCCACGGAGATGCTTTCGTCACCTGCAAGGCGTCGTTGTTTGGTGAGTTGTATTCCAGAGAGACATCCAGGCTTGCCACCGACACCGGCGCAAGAAATGTCGCAAGAATTGGCCCGAACGGAAGGGAACTGTTCGCGGCAACCCGCAACTCGCCACCCGGGAAGGACGCCACATCCGCTTGCTGTCCCAGCGCTGATACCGATAGACCTTGGACGCGGGCAGGAAAGGCCGAGGGGTTTTCGATTTCTCCCCGGATCTCGAAGACGTTGTTCGAGATCGGCTTGATGTCCGCGCTGGCGATCCGGAGGCTTGGAGCTATGCGGGAGATCATCTTTTCGATGAACTGCTGGCCAAACAGCGCCGCATCTTCAAATCGGAAGTGCTCGGCCCGGATCGCGCTTTCGAACATAGTGACGAATTGGCCACTGTTCGCGGTCTCTATGGCACAGCCGGCATAGTCTCCATTTGGATTGGAGAAATTCTCGGCGGTCAACTTGAGGTACAGGGTCGCGTAAAGGGGAGGATAAGTGGTCTCCTGCCCAATTTTCGCAACATTCTGGAGCTCCGTGGCCAGATCCTCTGGCAGAATTCCCTGGGCATAGACTTTTTGAAGGTCGCAGATACCTTTTCCGGCAAGAATATTTCCATTCGCGAGCAGCGCCCGGCGATCGCCCGTCTCGACCTCTTTAATTTCCGCCATATTGAATTGATCATGAAGGAAATCGCTGGCAATCAGAACAATGGCCTGACGCCCACGATCCCCTGCGGCCACAATATCCTGGTTGGCCGCGATACTCTCCATCAAACAGATAAAGTTTGTCGCCTGATTCCCGGGATCCTGGCTGGCGTATTCGGACAGCGCCTCGTCGATCTGCCCTCTCTCTCCAGCCCCGAGACCTGAGGCCAGCACCTGAACATCATCGCTGCAGTCGTTGGCCAATTCACCGGCAGGGTTGTTTTCTCCGAAGCCATACAGGTAGAAGCGACCGCTGCCACTCAGCACCGTCCGGGAATCTCCGGGCGCCAACTTGCTGTCGATAGCCTGACGTATCATATCGGCCAACTGATCCGCCGGCCTTATACCATTGATACTTTTGTATGCGGATCCTGATTGATCCGCATAGACAAAAAGATCAATGGGAGGAATGCGCCCCACATCCACCGTCGATGCGCTTTGGGCACCGGCTCCGGACACGAAGGCCAGGAGGAGGAAGCACGCCAGGGCCGCGCGACCGAGACCCCGCCGCACGGAATACATCATGCACGGGAGCACTGTGGGGAGTGACATGTCTTGCATGATCGTCATAGGCCTTCCACTGACACCAGATCCAGCCCTGACGTAGCACTTTACATGCCAAACCCCATCCGATTGTATTCCAATGATTCTATTCGAAATAGGCAATCAAAAACTGTCAACCTGAATGCGCTCCCCTATGGCAGGTTAACAGTCTCCTTCCTGGCTCCACCCATTCTTCTTCATCTGGTTGTAGATCGCCGTTCTGGAGAGTCCCGCAATTTTCGCCGCATGGGATACATTCCAGTTTGCACACCGCAAGATCTCAAGAAGCAGCTGGCAATCGTGCTGCATGCGCTTGCGCAGCTCTTCGACCTGCGCGCCGGCGATATCCTGATCGCTCAGAAGGTCGAAGATCTCCCACACGCCGATAGGCCCGGCCCGACGCGCCGGCGTGTAGCTGAGGGTTTGATATATGACACTCCGCAATGCACGCAGGTTTCCGGGCCACTGCAGCAGCGTCAAGAAGCGCACCGATCCGGCATCAAGCCGGCGATTTGGGCACAAAGAGGGGTATTCTTGAGAAAGTTCCCCTTCGAACTTTCTGACAAAGCGACCGATATCCGCCGGCCTTACTGCCAAAGGCGGTATTCTTATGCGGAATGTCGCCAAGCGATAGTATAGATCTTCGCGAAACTGCCCGACCTTGATCAAGTCGGGAAGACACCGGTTAGAGGTCGCAATAATCCTCACGTTCACAGGATAAACGTTATTCGGTGCGCCGAGAGGGGACACCAACTGTTGATCCAGGAAATTCAACAGACGGGCCTGCGATTCCATTGTCAGCGTGTCGATGTCATCAAGGACCAGGGTCCCCCCATCGCACCCTCGCAGCAGACCGTCATCGCGGCGGTCCGCCCCGGTGTAGGCTCCTTTTTCATAGCCGAACAGTGTAGCGACAAAAGTGTTATCGTGAAAACTGCCGCATCCCCTTACCGCAAATGGTGAGTTGGCACGAGCAGAAGAAAAATGAATCCAATGCGCCAGAGTGGATTTTCCAGATCCCGTTTCTCCAAGGATCAGTAGAGGAACATCTTCTTTGGACAAACGCTCACAGCGCTCCCGTAACTCTGGCAAGCCGGCGAAATCCCAGAATTCTGACATCGACTGAGGTAAATATTCTGGAGAATGACAGTCTCGTAAACGAATATTGGCCACGACTCATCCTCCCCCTGTTTTCCCTTACCCCAACCCGGGAAGATATCATCGCCTTTATGATATGTGGAGAAAATAAATCCGAAAGTTGTAACTAGTTTTTGCAAACTTTATAGTAGCGCTACAACTTTAGAGGATTTCAGTTTGGGAATATTGGTGGCACTTTGCTGGATCATCTGATTGTGTCAGTGCACGACACCCGCGCCTCACTTCCCGCGCACGGCTTCCCAGATCAGCCGCAGGCCCAGCGCGGCCATGGCCGTTCCGGCTGCTCCATCAATCCACATCTTGGCCCGCAGATAGGCCGCGCGGGGCCGGGGGCTGGAGAAGACGGCGGCGACGATCGCATACCAGGCCGTTTCCTGAATCAGGATCAGCGGCGGCAGAACGAAGAACACCCAGGCCGGCGGCGTGTCCGAGGGCATCAGGGCCGCGAAAACCCCGGCGAAGACCAGGGCGATCTTCGGATTGGACAGCTGAACCGACAGACCGATCAGGAAGGTCTTCACCAGACCCCGCCTGTGCCGCCCGTCCTCGACGGTCACGGACAGGGGCTGGCGGGCGCCCCGGAACAGGCCCCAGGCGAGGTGCAGCAGATACAGGCCGCCGGCGACCTTGAGGATCATGTACAGCCACGGCACCTGTGCGAGCACGCCGTGCAGGCCGAGCAGCGCGATGACACCGAAGAAGGCCGCGCCGACCCCCATCCCCACGGCCGTGGCGATCCCCTCTGCCCGCCCGCCGGCGACGGATACCCGCGCCACCTGCACGAAACTCGGTCCCGGACTGACCGCCCCGACCAGCAACGCCCCCAAAATCGCCGTCAACGCCAGAATCCAGGTCATGCTCCATTCCCCTTTTCAGTTGCCTGCCTACAGCATCGAGCGGAAAAGTGGGCACCGGTTTTCCGGTTCACTCGATGCTGTAACTATATGATTCTAGATCAAAGTGCCTGCCATAAATCGATGCAGATTTAAGGCCGTTTGATCTAAGAGGCTAAGCGAAAATCCTTACAGAGAAAATGCCCATTTCAACGCCACCATACCGCCTAATATATGAACACACATTCCAGGCAATCGACTAATTTCAAGGCAGTTTCGCCATGCGCCCGCCGCCGGGGAATTCCGGCAAAACCATCGTGCTTTCAACACCCTGATACCCAACTGGCACGGTGGCACATTTCTTGATATCGTGACGGGCAGAAGACTAGGGTTCCGACCGGCGGGTCAAAAAGGCATGCCTTCCCCCGGTGACTGGTCCGAGAGTCTTCATCCGGCCCACCCGCGTACAAGGGCCGGACACACGGAGGGATAAAAGCCCGGGAGGCCAACAACGCGATCGGTCGCGTCGGCTTCCTTATGTCGTCCGCCCGGTTGCCGTTCCGACAGCCAGACAGGAAGAGGACGACAGCATGACCCGCCCCAGCTTCAAAACCATCCTGCTCGCCGGTGCGCTCGCCGGAACCGCCGCAACCATGGCCGCTGCCCCTGCGGCCGCCGAGGAAAAGACCAGCTTCAAGGTCGCCTGGTCCATCTATGTGGGCTGGATGCCCTGGGGCTACATGGCCGACAGCGGCATCATGGACAAATGGGCCGAAAAGTACGGCATCGATGTGGAGATCGTGCAGATTAACGACTACATCGAATCCATCAACCAATATACGGCCGGTGCGTTCGATGGCGTTTCCGCCACCAACATGGACACCCTTTCCATTCCGTCGGGCGGCGGGGTGGACACCACGGCGCTGATCGTCGGCGACTTCTCCAACGGCAACGACGCCATCCTGATCAAGGGCGAGGGCGACGTGGCCTCGCTGAAGGGCAAGCCGGTCAATCTGGTGGAGCTGTCGGTGTCCCACTATCTGCTGGCCCGGGCGCTGGACGGCGCGGGTCTGGCCGAGCGCGACCTGACGGTGGTCAACACCTCCGATGCCGACATGGTCGCCGCCTTCGCCACCCCGGACGTGCAGGCCGCCGTGACCTGGAATCCGCTGGTATCGACGATCATGGAGATGCCCGACGTCACCAAGGTCTTCGACAGCAGCGACATCCCCGGCGAGATCATCGACCTGATGGTGGTCAACACCGAAACCCTGGCGGACAACCCGGCGTTCGGCAAGGCCCTGGCCGGGGCCTGGTATGAAACCATGGCGCTGATGGCCTCGGACTCGCCGGACGGTGTGGCGGCGCGCACGGCGATGGCGGACGCCGCCGGCACCGATCTCGCCGGCTATGATGCCCAGCTGGCGACCACCGAGATGTTCTATGACCCCGCCAAGGCCGTCTCTTTCACCGAAAGCGCGGATATCAAGGCGACCATGGGCTATGTGGCCACCTTCCTGTTCGACCACGGGATTCTGGGCGAAGGCGCGCCCAGCGCGGACTTCATCGGCGTCGCCTATCCGGACGGCAGCACCACTGGCGACGCGAACAACGTCAAGTTCCGCTACGACACCACCTACATGAAAATGGCGGCTGACGGCGCCCTGTAACCGCGCCGCCTTCCGTTCTCTCCCCCATCCCGAGGCCCCGGCTCAGGAGCGCTGTCCCATGCGCCTGATCAACCGAAAGCCTGCCCGCCCCGTGGCGGTCGTCCTTGCCATCGTCCCCTTCGTGCTGCTGTTGCTGGCCTATATGACCGGCTCGGCGGTGCGGCTGGCGGACAACCCGTCGGACAAGCTGCTGCCCGCCGTCCCCCAGATCCTGGAAACGGCGGCCCGGCTGGCGACCGAACAGGACAAGCGCTCCGGCGACATCCTGCTGTGGGCGGATACCGCCGCCAGCCTGGAACGGCTGGGCCTGGGGATGGGCATTGCCGTGGCGCTGGGGCTGGGGGTCGGCCTGCTGATCGGGCTGCTGCCCGTGGTGCGTGCCGCCCTCGCCCCCTTCGTCGCCACCCTGTCGCTGATCCCGCCGCTGGCGATCCTGCCGATCCTGTTCATCGTCTTCGGTCTGGGGGAGCTGTCGAAGGTGGCGCTGATCGCCATCGGCGTCACCCCTTTCCTGATCCGCGACCTCGCCCAGCGGGCGCTGGAGATCCCGGAAGAACAGATCGTCAAGGCGCAGACCCTGGGGGCCTCGTCCTGGGTGATCGCCGTCAGGGTCGCCCTGCCCCAGGTGCTGCCCCGGCTGATCCAGTCCACCCGCCTGGCGCTGGGGCCGGCCTGGCTGTTCCTGATCGCCGCCGAGGCCATCGCCGCGACCGAGGGATTGGGCTACCGCATCTTTCTGGTGCGCCGGTATCTCGCCATGGATGTGATCCTGCCCTACGTGGTCTGGATCACCTTGCTGGCCTTCGTCATCGACTGGGCGCTGCGGGTGCTGTCCCGCAAGGCGTTCCCCTGGGCCGGCGCCGCCGGCGGGGAGGACGGACTATGAGCTTCGTGAGCATCCGCAATCTGTTCCACACCTACGATGGCCGGCCGATCCTGGAACGGGTCAGTCTGGAGGTGGAGGAAGGCGCCTTCGTCTCCATCGTCGGGGCCTCGGGCTGCGGCAAGTCCACCTTCCTGCGCCTGCTGCTGGCCCAGGAGCGGCCGACCCGGGGCGAGATCCGCATCGCCGGCGCGCCCCCGGCCGTGGAGCCGGGCCGGGACCGGGGCGTGGTGTTCCAGCGCTACAGCGTCTTTCCCCATATGACCGTCCGCGCCAATCTGATCGCCGCCGAGGAATTCGCCTCCTCCGGCGGTACGATGGGCCGCCTGACCGGCCGGTTCTGGGGCAAGGCCCGCCGGCAGGCGGCGGAGCGGGCGGACGGCGTGCTGGCCCGGGTCGGCCTGGGTCATATGGCCGATGCCTATCCGGCCGCCCTGTCGGGTGGCATGCAGCAGCGGCTGGCCATCGCCCAGGCCCTGGTGGGCCGGCCCCGGGTGCTGCTGCTGGATGAACCGTTCGGCGCCCTGGACCCGGGCACCCGGCTGTCCATGCATGCCTTCCTTCAGGAATTGCGGGCGGAAGAGGCGCTGACCGTGTTCATGGTCACCCATGACCTGCAAGAGGGCTTCAAGCTGGGCGACCGGGTTCTCGTCTTCGACAAGCCCCGCTGGGATCCCCAGGACCCGGAGGCCTTCGGCGCCACCATCACCTATGACTTCGACGCCCGCAACGGCGGCGTCCCCTATCAGGCGGCCGGGTTGACGGCCGCACTTTCCAAGGAGATCCAGTGATGTTCCCCACGCGGTTTGACGGGCGCCGGTCGGCGTTTTCCCATTCCCGGTCCCCTCTTCTGGGCATGCCGCGCGACACGCGCTTTCATCACCCCGACCTGTCCCAGCTCCAGGGCTGGAAGTCCATGCGCGCCGAAGAGCACATCCCCGGCGGCGGCTGGGACAAGGAACGCCGCTGGGCCCTGCGCATGGGCCTAACCGGGGCGGACAGCATCGAAGACCGCTCCATCCCCACCTTCGCCCGTGGCGAGCTGCCCCACTACGCCGGCATCAACACCTTCCTGAAAGCCCCTTACGCCGAGGACGTGACCGAGGTCGGGGACTATGACGTGACGGTGCTGGGCGCGCCGTTCGATGGCGGCACCACCTACCGCCCCGGCACCCGTTTCGGACCCCAGGGGATCCGCAAGATCTCGGCCCTGTACACCCCCTACAACTACGAACTGGGGGTGGATCTGCGCGAACAGATGACCCTGTGCGATGCGGGGGACATCTTCACCATCCCGGCCAACCTGGAAAAGACCTTCGACCAGATCAGCCGGGCCTGTTCCCATGTGTTTTCCAGCGGCTCCATGCCGATCATCCTGGGCGGGGACCATTCCATCGGCTTTCCCACGGTGCGGGGCATCGCCGAATGCACCTCCAAGCGGATCGGCATCGTCCACTTCGACCGCCACGCGGACATCCAGGAAAAGGACCTGGACGAGCGCATGCACACCACGCCGTGGTTCCACGCCACCAACCTGCCCAACGTCAGCCCGCGCAACCTGGTGCAGATCGGTATCGGCGGCTGGCAGGTGCCGCGCGAGGCGGTGAAGGTGGCCCGCGAGCGGGAAACCAACATCATCACCATGGGCGACGTGGAAAAGCTGGGCATCGACAAGACGGCGGAAATCGCCCTGGAGCTGGCCTGGAAGGACGTGGACATGGTCTATCTGTCCTTCGACATCGACTGCATCGACTGCGGTTTCGTGCCCGGCACCGGCTGGCCGGAACCCGGCGGCTTCCTGCCCCGCGAAGCCCTGGCCCTGGCGTCGAAGATCGCCGCCGAGGGTCTGTGCGGGATGGAACTGGTCGAGGTCTCTCCGCCCTATGACACCTCCGACATCACCGCCCTGATGGGGACGCGGGTGATCGTCGATGTGCTGGGATCGATGGTGTCCGCCGGCGTGATGGGCAAGCACAAGGGCCATATCGACAAGCCCGTCACCATCCCCCATGGCGAGTTCTCCGGCAAGCGGTGGGGTCGCGATGATTAAGCACAGCCATAGCCACGACCACGGGCACACCCACGATCACGGGCATCTCCACCCCAACGATCACGGACATCTCCACCCCCATGACCACGGGCATGCCCACCCCCACGGCCCCGGCCATAACCACGACCATGCGCCGCCGATGCACCTCCATTCCCACATGGAGCCGGAGGATGAGGCGGCCGAGCTTCAGGTGCTGTCCGCCCAGTTCATCGACGGCTTCCGCACCGCTGCGGACAAGGCGGCCTATCTGCGCCTGGCCGGGGTTCCGCTGGAGCTGGAGGACCCGGACGGCGGGCCGGCCCTGAAGCTGGTGGACCTGTCCCTGCGCACCGACTGGCAGGTGGGCACGGCCAGCCCCTCCTTCGGCAGCCGGGAGCTGACCTACCTGCCCTTCCCCGGCCCGATGATCCGGGAACGCACCAACATGGCCTTCGTCTACGTCTCTCTTCAGCGGCGGGTGGAACGGGACCTGCGGGATTTCCTTAAACGCCGGCTTGCGGCCGGCTGACCCCGTCCACCAGCACATGGGGAACGCCCCGGGAGCAGCGTTCCAGCCGCGCATCCACCCCGTAGACGCCGCGCAGCAGCTCGGCGGTGAGGACGTCGCCACAGGGTCCGAAGGCCGCCAGCCCGCCGCCGGCCAGGACCATGGCGGCGTCCGCATAGCGCAGCACGTCGTTCAGGTCGTGCAGGGCCAGGAACAGGATCATCCCCCGCGCCCTGGCCATGGCCCGCATCAACGCCAGCACCTCCACCTTGCGGCTCAGGTCCAGGGCGGAGGTCGGCTCGTCCATCAGCAGGACGGCGGGATCCCGCACCAGGGCCTGGGCGATGCAGACCACCTGCCGCTGGCCGCCGCTCAATTCGCCGATGGAGCGGGTGGCCAGCCCCTGGATGCCCAGGGCGTCCAGCGCCCCTTCGACCGCGCGAGCATCGGCGTCGGCGACCCGCCAGGCCGCGCCCTGCATCCGCGCGACCAGCACGGACTCGTAGACGCTGAGCACCGCATTGGCCGCCGTGTCCTGGGGCATGTAGCAGATGCCACCCCTGCCCCCGCGACCCGCCGCCCCGCTGCCCGCCCCGCCGCCGGCCTTCCCTGCGTCCAGCACCACCCCCCCGGGGCCGGGCAGCAGGCCGGCCATGCGTTTGAACAGGGTGGATTTCCCCGCCGCGTTGGGGCCGACAACGGCCACCACGTCCCCGCCCCGGACGGTGGGGATGGAGATGTCCGACAGGATGGCACGCCGGCCATAGGCCGCACCGACGCCGTGCAATCGCAGGCTCACCATGGCTTCCTCGCGTTGGTCAGCACCAGGGACAGGAAGAAGGGAATCCCCACCAGCGAGGTGACGATCCCGATGGGCAGCAGCGTCCCGGGCAGGATCAGCTTGCCGGCCACCGAACTGGCCGACAGCAGCAGCGCACCGGCCAGGGCCGAGGCCGGCAGGAAGAACCGCTGGTCCTCGCCAATCAGCAACCGGGCGATATGGGGTCCCACCAGACCGACGAAGCCGATGGTCCCGACAAAGGCAACGGGAATGGCCGAAAGCAGGCTGACCAGCAGCAGGGTTTCCAGCCGCAGCCGGCCCACCTTCACGCCGAAACTGGCTGCCTTGTCGTCCCCCAGCCGCATCGCCGTCAAGGCCCAGGCCCGGCGGACGAACACCGGCAGCACCACCGCAAGACACAGGGCGGTCAGGGCCACCTTGGGCCAGGTGGCCTTGGCCAGACTGCCCATGGTCCAGAACACCACCGCCGTCAGCGCTTCCGCCGAGGCCAGAAACTGCACGAGCGCCAGCAGGGCGTTGAAGCTGAAGACCAGGGCGATCCCCAGCAGCACGATGGACTGGACACTGACCCCGCGCCGCATGCCGAACAGATGGATCAGCAGCGCCGTCCCCATGGCCAGCAGAAAGGCATTCAGCGGCACCATGACATCGACGGCCGCCGGCAGAACCGCGATGCCGAACGCCAGGGCCAGCGCTGCCCCGAACCCGGCGGCCGCCGAAATGCCCAGGGTGAACGGGCTGGCCAGGGGGTTGTTCAGGATGGTCTGCATCTGCGCCCCGGCCACGGACAGGGCCGCCCCCACCACCACGGCCATCACCGCCACGGGCATGCGGACGGACCAGATGACCACCGCCACCGGATCCGGCACGGCGCCCGGGGTCACCAGGGCACGGACCACCTCGGACAGGGCATAGCGCGCGGGGCCGGTGGCCAGATCCAGGCCGACGCTGATCCCCAGGGCCAGGGCCAGCCCGGCCAGGATCCATCCGTTGCGCCGGACCCGATGCCGATAGAACTGCCCGCCCGTCACGGATCCGGCGGCGGCTTCTGTCAAAGGGGCGGTCATGGTGATGACTCCAGCGAGCCGAAATAGCCCGGCTGATAGGGAACCGGCAGGAAGCGGTCATGCAGGGCCTTGAAGGTGGCCTCCGGATCCAGGTCCGCGAACAGGTCCGGATGGAACCACTTGGCCATCTGCTGGACGGCCACGACCTGGTAGGGGCTGTTGTAGAACTGGTGCCAGACCGCATGGAATGCCCCGGTCCGGCGCGCCGTCGTGCCCGTATAGGCCGGCCGCTCCGGATACAGCGCCAGCTTGCGCCGGATCTCGTTGTCCTGCCCGCCCGGCCCCACGGGGACCCATCGCCCCCCGGGCATGTAGGCTTCCCAGGACGCGCTGGTGACGATCACCTGTTCGGGGTCAGAGGCGATCACCTGTTCCGGATTGAGCTGGCCGAAGGTCCCCGGCAGGAAAGGGCTGGCGATGTTGGTACCACCGGCCATCTCCACCATCGCGCCGAAATTGCCGTCGCCGAAGGTATGGCAGCAGTCGTCATAAAAGCCCCCGGCCCGGTCCAGGAACACCCGGGGCCGTTTCACCTCCGGCGCTCCGGCCAGACGCTCCGTCACCCGCGCGAGTTGCGCGCGTCGGAAGTCGATAAAGGCTTCCGCTTCGGCTTCCTTGGCGAACAGCGTGCCGATCAAACGGATGGAGCGGTCGGTATTGGCTTCCGGATCATGGCGGAAGTCGACATAGACCACGGGGATCCCCAGACGGGCCAGGGCGTCCACATACTGCCCTTCCTCGATGGCCCGGCGGCTCTCCAGATTGAGGAAAACCACATCCGGGGCCTGCCGGATGGTGGTTTCCACGTCGATCAGGCTCTGTTCCAGGCCGGAAAAGGCGGGGATGGCATCAAAGTCCGGAAACCGCGCCCGGTAGGCCGCATAGGTCCCGGGATCGGCCTCCATCAGGTCGTTGCGCCAGCCGACGATGCGCCGGGCCGGGTTCTCCCGGTCCAGGATGGCGACAAGGTAAAGCTGCCGCCCCTCCCCCAGCACCACCCGCCGCACCGGCCGCCGCACCGTCACCTCCCGGCCGGCGACATCGGTGATCGTCACCTTCTGCGGCGGGTCGGCCGCCCGGGCCGGCCCGGTCATCGCCGCCGGTGCCAGCACCACCATGGCCAGAAGAAGCACCAGGCCCCTGCCCGGGCTTCTGCAATATCCGATTGCCCTGCGGATCACGCACGCCCCTCCTTTTCCGCCTTCGAAATATGGTCCTTGCGGGTTCCGGCGGCCCACACCAGCCACACCAGCAGCGCCACAATCAGCGTCAGGCCGTAGAGCCCGGCGACCACGGCATAGGTGTGGCTCAGCCCGCTCCCCTGACCGATCCAGCCGCCCAGGACGATGCCGGTGATGGACGCCGCCTGCCCCGTTCCCTGCGCCAGTCCCAGCACCCGCCCCTGGTCACCGGCACCGGTCATTCCGGACAACAGGGCCGTCAGCACCGGGGTCGTCGCCGCCAGCAGGCTTCCCCAGACCAGGTAAAGCGCCGCGAACGCCATCACCGACGTCACCATGCCCGCCAGCGCGGTCACCAGGGCGCAGCCGGCCAGCACCCAGCACACCCGGGCCAGCACGGCCGGCGCGGACCGTCCGGCGCAGTGGCGCGCCCAGCCGGACGCCGTCAGGACGAACCCCAGCGCCAGCAGGCCATAGCACAGCCCGACCAGCCAGTTGTCCGCACCGAAGCTCCCGGTCACATAGCGGGAGAAGGGCGCCTGGGTGACCATGCGGGCCAGCAGCGCCAGCCCCAGGATCGCCAGCACCGGGGCCACCCCGGCCGCAACCGGCCCGATCCCCCGTCGCCTCCGGCCCTCGCCCCCGGGAGACGAGGCCGGAGACGGCACCGGCGCCGGACCGGGGCGAACGTCGGGAAGCAGCGCCCACACCGCCGCGAGACAGCCGGCACAAAGCACCGCTGCCGCGCCGTTGATCCAGGCGAAGGCCGCATGGTCCAGGATCATCCCGCCAAGAACCGCCCCGCCGAGCGACCCCACGTTGGTGGCCACCTGCAACAGGGCGAACAGCCGGCCCCGCCGGTCGGCCGGCACCACGCCGGCGCCATAGGCCTGGGCCGGGGCGATGTAGCCGGCGCAGGCCCCTTGCAGGAAGCGCAAGACCAGGATGCTCGCCACGTCACTGGCGAAGGCCAGCGCCGCCTGGGTGGCCATCAGCCCGAACAGGGCGCGCAGCATCATCAGCCGGTGCCCGTGGCGGTCGCCCAGCCGGCCCCACATCGTGCTGGTCAGCAGGATGCCGAGCATCGGCCCCACATAGACCGCCACGTCCGCCATGCCGGCGGGGATACCGCCGGCCGGCAGTGTCCGCAGATACACCGGCCAGAACGGCCCGCTCATCTCCATGGCGCCCATGGAGATGAACTGGACGACAAAGAGGATACGGATCCGCCGGGCGGCGGGATCGGGGCCTGCGCCGCCGTCCCTGCCCGCCCGCCGAAGCCAGACGCGCGCGACCACCTAGAAATCGGCGCTGATCGACAGCAGGGCCGTCCGGGGCGCCCCCTGGGCCACCATGCCCCAGCTGTTGACGCTGGCCCAATAGCCGGTGTCAAACACGTTCTGAACCGTCGCCCGCACCGTCACCGGGGTATCGACCAGTTCCGTCTTGTAGCGCACGCCCAGGTCGAGGGTGGTCCAGTCCGGAATTTCCTGGGAGTTGCCGGCATCCACATACTGGCTGCCGGTATGAACCACCGTGCCCGACAGGGTCAGGCCGGGGACGAAGGGGGTATCCCACTCCGCGGTCAGATTGGCCTGGAACGACGGCACGCCCACCGGCGTATTCCCCTTCTGGGAAGCCGTGGCCGTATCGGTGATCTCCGCGTCCAGCAGCATCATCCCGGCCAGCACCCGGATCTCGGGGGTGACCTTGCCGAAGACATTCAACTCCAGGCCGCGATTGCGCTGCTCGCCGCCGCTGGTGTAGCGGCCACCATCGACCTGGCCGAAGGGCTTGGTGATCTGGAACAGACCGAGGGTCGCGCCGATGTCGCCGATATCGACCTTCACCCCGGCTTCGATCTGCTTGGCCACATAGGGGCTCAAGGCCTCGCCGGCGTTGCTGGCCGAATTGGGCGCCACGTCCCCCTTGCTGAGGCCTTCGATGTAATTGCCGTAGAAGGAAACAGTCTCCCACGGCTTGACCACCAGACCGACCATGGGCGTCAGCACGCTTTCGTCGTAGGACGACGACACCGCGCCGGCGGCCGTGAAGTTGTCCGACGTGATGGTCTGATAGCGCCCGCCCACGGTCAGCAGCACCCGGTCATCGAAGAACGACAGGGTGTCGGCCAGGGCGATGCTGCGCAGCTGGGTTTCCGAGATCTTGGGCCGGGTCGCCGGTGCGGCCACGGCGATCGGATCCGCGGCGAGGGGATTGTAGATGTTCGAGGATACCGACTGGCTGGCATAGACCGCGCCCCGCCGGAAGATATCGTTGTAATGCCCGGCCTGCAGCGATACCGCATGTCCGATATCGCCGGTTTCGAAGGTTCCGCGCACCCCGGCATCGGCGGTCAGGCGGTCCACCTGGAAGCGCATGTAGGACGAGGAATCCAGCGTGTCCCCGGCGTCGTTCTGGATCTGCGGATAGCCGAACAGGCGATCGACGGAGGTCCGCCCGCCCCCGACGCTGCCGAAAACGGTGATCGCGTCGGTAACGTCGTATTCCGCATGGAACAGGCCGGAAAAGTCGGACGTCTCGGACCATTCCCACGACTGGGTGACGTTGCGGCGGCCATTGGGTGCGTCGGGCATGGAAATGCCCGGCACCACCATCAACTCACGCGAGGGCGCGTCCAGGTCCTGGCGCTGATAGATCATGTCCAGGGTGGCGCGCAGATCCTCGCCCGTATAGTCCAGGGCGATGGATCCCAGGCCGGAAAAGCTGGTCTGGTTGTCCAGCGGCGTATCGCCGTCGGACAGCGCGGCATTCACCCGGATGCCGAAGGCGTCGTCCGGCCCGAACCGCCGGCTGACGTCCAGCGACCCGCCGGCCTGGGCGCCGGGGCTGTAGTCCAGGCTGGCCCGGGTGCGGTCGATTTCCTCGGCGCGCTTGGGCACGATGTTGATCACCCCGCCCACGCCGCTGTTCGGTGCCATGCCGTTCAGCAGGGCACTGGGTCCCTTCAGCACCTCGATCCGCTCGGCAAAGTTGGCCAGGGCGCGGTAGTTCGGCGCCACCCCGAACGTCCCGTTCAGGGCCACCTCGCCCGAGTTGCCCGTATTCATGGGAAAGCCCCGGATGGAGTAGGAATCCAGCATGCCGCCAGTGCTGCTGAGCGTCCGGACCGACGGATCGGTCTTGACCACGTCGGCGATGGTTTGTGCCTGGCGGTCCTCCACATATTGGCTGGTGTAGCTGGTGACGCTGACCGGGGCATCCATCCCGTCGCGGTTGCCCAGCATCCCCAGCCGGCCGCCGCTGGCCACCATTCCGCCGGCATAGGCGGGGGGCACCGCATCGGCCGGGCGGGCCTGTTCCACGCGGATCGGGTTGAGCAGGGTCGCGCCATCGCCGGGGGCCACCGGCTCGACCACCACCGCCCGGTCGCCGGTGCGGCGCGGCATCAGGCCCGTATCGGCCAGAAGACGCTCCAGCGCCTGGGGAACGGACAGCGTGCCTGCCACAACCCGTTCGCCGGACAGCGGCGGAAGGGTTGCGGCATAGGCGATGCGCCAGCCGGAAACCGAGCCGATCTCGGCAATCCCCTCGGCCAGGGAGCGGGTGCGGATATCGAAGCTGTAGCGTTGCTCGGCATCCCGGGCCTGCTGGGCAGCGGCGGGGGCCGCGACGGAGATCAGGACCCCCTGGCTGACCGCCGCCAGCAGAACGGCGGCAAAAACGGACTGAGACGATCGTCTAAGGTGACCCGACGGCATACGCTGTTTCCCTCCCGCGATGACCTTGGTTCCGGCAGGCTCTCCCTGCTCACCAAAGACAAACGGTTGGCGTCACCCGTCCCTCACATGGGTGCGTATTTTTCTCGGCGGATTGCCGTGCGAAGGGGGTAAACCAACCTGGGTGGGTGCCAACCCATGCAGGTTGGCAAGGCCAAGTGGCCGCCGCGCCTTATGGCGCGTAAAAGCCCTCGTGGCGCTTGAACGAAATACGAACCGCGTGGGTTTTAACCCGCGCCGTTCAGGGTTAATAAACCACCGTCAGCCAGGGCGACAGGTGCAGCACCTCGGCCCGCACCGCGGCGGCGGCGGTCTCCAGCGACCCCGGAACATCATCCAGCGGGAAGGTACCCGACACCGTCCGGCCCCCGACGGAGTCCAGGACCAGGATCCGCCCCCGCGCCGACCGCTCCAGCATCGCGGCCAGATCGGTGAAGGGAACGGCCTGGACACTCAACCGCCCGGTCAGCCAGGCCGACGCCTGGCCGGCCGGCAGCCCCGCCACCGCACCGACCCGCCCGTCATCCACGGACACCTGCTGATCGGGGTGCAGCAGCACGCCCGGTGCGCCGGCGTCTCCATGAACCTGCACGGCGCCCTCTTCCACGCCGACAACCGTTCGGCTGGGCAGAAGATCGACGGAAAAGCGGGTGCCGACCACCTGGATCCGCGCCGATCCGGCCGCCACCGTGAACGGGTCGCCGTTGCGATGCCGCACGTCGAACAGGGCCTGTCCCCGTACCAGCGTGACCGCCCGTCCGCCGCCGGCGAAATCCACATCCAGCGCACTGCCTGCGGCCAGATAGGCGACGGAACCATCCGGCAGCGGGGCTTCGGTCACCAGAGCGGGGCCGGAGACCACATCGCCCCCCCATCCCCGCATCAGGTCCGGCGCCAGCCCCCAGACAACGGCCAGCAGAAGCACGGCCGCGACCCCCGCCGCGATCCGCCCGGACCGCCAGCGGGCCGCAAACCGTGCGCCCCATCTTCCGGACCGGTCGGCGGCCAGCCGTTGCGACGGTGCTTCCAGGCGCGCCCACAGCACGCGGATCTGGTCGAAGGCCAGCCGGTTGCCCCGGTCCGCATCAAGCCAGCCCTGGAAAGCCCGTTCGTCGGCGGCAGACATGGAGCCCCCCGCCCGCTTGGCCTGCCACAGGGCCGCAGCGTCCTTCTGTTCCTGCGATGGTTCCGGATCGTTGTTCATGGACAGCCTGCGGGGTTTGCGTCGCCCCCATTGCTACCAGACTGGGCGTCCCCGGCCAATGCCGGCATCCCGGGGCCAGTCGGCAGAGATCCGCTCAGCGGTGATCCATATGGCCGGCCAGCCGGTCCTGGCAATGGCGCATGACCCGGGCGAGCTGCTTTTCCACCGCGCTGACGGAAATCCCGAAGCGATCGGCCAGCTGGGCGTTGGACACGCCGTCCACCCGGTGCAGCAGAAACATCTCCCGCGCTTTCGGGCTGAGTTCCAGCAGGGCTTCGTCCAGGGCGGACAACGCTTCGCGCGCCAGCACCTGTCCCTCCGGCGAGGTCACCTCCCCCAGCCCCAATTGCACCGGCAGGATCTGTTCCAGCGCCGCGCCCCGGCCGATGCTGCGCCGCCGGTGGTCGATCAGGGCATGGCGCAGCGAAGTGTACAGCACCTTGGTGTCCCCCTCTCGGTCGCCGGTGTGGCCGGCCTGGAGCAGGCGCGTGTAGATGTCCTGCACCAGTTCCGCCGCCACCTCCCGATCCCCCACCCGCCGGGTGGCCAGGGCGACAAGATG
Organism: Rhodospirillaceae bacterium Z3-40; assembly: GCA_046233135.1. GTDB lineage: Bacteria > Pseudomonadota > Alphaproteobacteria > Rhodospirillales > Rhodospirillaceae > JBJXHN01. The sequence continues at coordinate 853,586 of JBJXHN010000001.1, forward strand.
CCGGCTGTGGTCCCGGAACAGGGAACCGAGTTTGGCGGGCCAAGAGGTCATCCGGAAGCACTTTCCTGATAGGTTAGGAACCCGAACGGGCGGTAAAGCGACCGGACGGTATCAGGAATGATAATCACTTTCAACAAATCACCCGACATCTGGACGGCCGCTCGGGCGCGGGTCTGGTGGTTGGTTGGGTGGGGTGGCGGGGTGGTTGGGATTGACGGCGGTCGGGCGGTTGGGTTCCATAGGCCCGTCTCAACCGCCCCTTCCCCCGATCCGGTGCCCCGACCGTGCCCGTCCCGCCCCAGCCGCAGCAGATCCTTCAGTCCTACTACTCGGGCCACAATGCCTGGGCGGGGCTGTTCACCTATCACATCCTGCGGGCCGGCCACATCCGCACCGGCCCCCGGTACGGGGTCGATCGCCAGTCCGTTCCGGGACACGAGTTCCTGTTCTGCCTGTCCGGCGGCGGGGCGGTGAAGGTGGACGGCGCCGTTCATCGGGTTTGCGCCGGCGAGGTGGTGTGGCTGCCGGTGCAATGGCCCCATGCCCATTCCCCCGCCCCCGCCGACCCGTGGGAGATCCTGTGGATGCGGGTGGAAGGCGCCAACCTGGACCGGCTGATGGCGGTTCTGTCCGTGCAGCCCGATCCGGTCTTCCGCTTTCCCCGCCCGCGCGAGGTCCGCGACCTGTTCGAAGCGGTGCTCAGCCACGTCAGCCCCACGTCCATGGTCGCCAACGCCGCCTGCGACCGGCTGGTCTCGACGCTGATGGAGCATCTGGTGGAAAGCCGCAGCAGCCGTCTTCTGGAACCCCAGGTGACCGGCCACCCCGGCCTCGCCCGGCTGATGGCCGAGATCCATATCCATTACAACGAGGATTGGGACATCGACCGCTTTGCCGACCACTGCCGGGTCAGCAAGTCCCACCTGTTCCGCCTGTTCAAGGCCGCCTTCGGCCAGACGCCGCTGGGCTGGCTGCGCGGCTTCCGCATCGCCCAGGCCAAGCGCCGCCTGCTGGAGTCCGAGGATCCGGTGGCCGAGGTGGCGCGCAAGGTGGGCTATGCCGACCCCCTGCACTTCTCCCGCGACTTCCGCAAGCATGTGGGGGTGCCCCCGACCCGCTTCCGCGAAATGGAGCACCCCTGAAGTCCTCTGTCGCCAGACGCTACACGATTTCTGTCTCGCGGATCAGCGCGCGATAGATCTCCACCGCTTCATTCAGCCGGTCCACCCGGCAGTATTCATCGGTCTGATGCGCCAGTCCCGGCTCGCCGGGTCCCAGAACCACCGTCGGAATACCCCCGAAAGCCGGCGTCAGGATCGATGCGTCGGTAAAATAGGTCGCCGTGCGCGGTTCGCCCGAGGCCGGCTGATGGCCGGTGATGGAACAGGCACAGCCGATGGCCTGGCGCAGCCACGGATGATCCGGATCCCCCCACAGGGCGGGCAGGTCGACGAAGGGTTCAATGTCCGCGTCCTCGCCCAGCCAGTCGGCCAGCGAGGCCCGCAGGTCCTCGTGATCCAGCCCGGGGATGGTGCGGATATCCACGCCGATTTCCGCCCTATCGGGTACAGAATTGACGTTCAGCCCGCCATGAATGGTGCCGACGTTCAGGGTCGCCGCGCCAAGTTCCGGATGGGGCTGGTTCCCGAAATCATAGGCCATCAGCCGCTCGACGACCCGGGCGGCCTTGCCGATGGCATTCACGCCGCGTTCGGGCATCGACCCGTGGGCCGTGATGCCGCTGGTCCGCACCTTCAGCCAATAGGCCCCCTTGTGGCCCACATAGGCGACGTTGGACGTCGGTTCGGCAACCACCAGCGCCGAGGCGGTGCCCAGCTTGCCGGACTCCGCGATCACCACGGCCCCGTCCCCGCCGGTTTCCTCGCCCGCCGTGATCACCAGCCGCACGCCGCCGGACTCGCGGATCCGTTCGGCCTCTTCCAGGCAGGCCACCACGAAGGCGGCGATCCCGCCCTTCATATCCGTCGTGCCCCGCCCGTAAAGCCGGCCGTCAACGATCTCCCCGCCGTGGGGATCGGTGCTCCAGGGCCGGGCGCCCAGGGGGACCGTATCCATATGTCCGGTGAAGCACAGGCACTGGTCGGTCCGCCCCAGATGGGCGACGAGATTGGCGCGGCCCGGCCCCATGGGGATCAGCTCGGTGGTGAAGCCCGCCTTGTCGAGCAGGTCTTTCAGATACAAGGCGCAGGCTTCTTCCTGACCGGGCGGGTTGATCGTGTCAAAGGCAACCAGCGCCCGCGTCAGCGACACGACATCAAGTGCGCGCGTCTCAGACACGACATCAAGTGCGCGCATCTCCGACACGACATCAACTGGATCCGTCATCTCACCAGTACTCCAGACTTGTAGGGGAAACTCAAAGCTCAGCCGAAATAGGCCGCATGGACTTCCTTGTCGTTTTGCAGCTCCGTTGCCGTTCCCTTGGCGACCAGCCGGCCACCGGACAGGACATAGCCGTAGTCGGCAATCGCCAGGGTCTGGCGGACGTTCTGCTCGACCAGGAAGACGGTGATGCCCTGGTCGCGGATGCGCTCGATGATCTTGAAGTTCTCTTTCACATAGAGCGGCGACAGGCCAAGGGACGGCTCGTCGATCAGCAGGGTTTTCGGCCCGCCCATCAGGCCGCGCCCGATGGACACCATCGCCTGCTCCCCGCCCGACATGGTGCCGGCCAGCTGGTCCCGGCGTTCGGCGATGCGGGGAAAGGTTTCGAAAACCCGCTCCATGCGCTCGCGGATGGTGGCCTCGTCGCGCACCTGATAGGCGCCAAGCCGCAGGTTCTCGGTCACCGTCAGCTTGGGGAACATGCGCCGGCCTTCGGGAATGCAGGCGATGCCGTGGGCGATGACCTGATGCGTGGGCAGGCCGGCGATGTCCACCTCCCCGATGCGGATCACACCCGCCCGGGGCGGCGTCAGACCGAGGATGGAGCGGATCAGGGTCGTCTTTCCCGCCCCGTTGGAGCCCAGCAGGCAGGTGATCGTTCCCTCTTCGACGGCCAGTGAGACGTCAAGCAGCACATCGGCCTTGTCGTAGGCGGTGTAGACATTTTCAATGGCGATGGCGGTCACGGTTTTCACTCCACCCCCAGATAGGCGCGCTGGACCTCCGGATCGGCGGCGATCTCGGCATAGGTGCCTTCGCTGATTTTCTTGCCGTAGCTGAGCACGACGCAGTGGTCGGTGATGCGCTCGATCACCCCCATTTCGTGCTCGATGATGATCACCGACAGATCCGCCGACCGGCCGCGCACGTCCAGAATGTCGTCCATCAGCTGGTTGGTTTCGTCGTGGGTCATCCCCGCCGAGGGCTCGTCCAGAAGCAGCAGCTTGGGATTGCTGATCAGGGCGCGGCAGATCTCGATCCGGCGGCGTTCGATCATCGGCAGGGCGCCGACCGGTTCGAACATCTTGTCGGCAAGATCGGAGGAAAAGGTCGCCACCAGGGCGCGAGCCCGCTCGAACCCTTCCTCGAAGGTCCGCCGGAAGGCCTTGCGGTTGATCAGGTTGAACCACAGGCCCTTGGGCAGGCTTTTGCTGTCGCCGATCATGATGTTATCGAAGATCGACAGGGGCAGGCACAGCCGCGACCGCTGGAAGGTCCGCGCGATCCCCGCTTCGTACACCTGGCGCGCCGACAGGCCGGTGATGTCCCGCCCGTCGAAGGTGATGCTTCCCTGGCTGGGCGCATAGATGCCGGTGACGATATTGAAGCTGGTGGTCTTGCCCGATCCGTTGGGGCCGATCAGCCCCAGGATTTCCCCCTGGCCGACGCGCATGGAAAAGGAATCCAGCGCCGTCACCCCGCCGAAGCGTTTGCCCAGGTCCTGGAAGACGAGAAGATCCTGGCTCATCGCGACGCCCTCCAGCCGGGCACGAACGTCCGGACCCCGCGCGGGATCAGGCCTTCCGGGCGGAACAACAGAACGGCGATCACCATCACCGAGAACAGCAGGAACCGGTATTCCTGAAGCACCTGCAGCTTTTCCGGCAGCAGCACGACGATCGCCGCCGCCAGCACCGTCCCCCAGGGACTGCCCACACCGCCCAGAAGCACGATGGCCACCATCATCAGGCTGTCGGAGAAGGAAAAGCTCGCCGGGGCGATGAAGGAAATCATCATGCCGTACAGCGCCCCGGCCACGCCGGCCAGAACGTTGCCGAAGGTGAAGGCCAGGGTCTTCGCCCCGTTCACGCTGATGCCGAAGCAGGCCGACGCCGTCTCGTCCAGACGCACCGAGTCCAGCGTCAGGCCGAGCCAGGACCGCTCCAGGCGCCGGGTCAGCAGGAAGGCCAGCGCCGCCAGCACCGTCCCCACCAGCGCATAATTGACGTAGAACGACATCTCGGCGTCGCCGATCACGGGACCGTTGTTGAAATCCCAGCCCAGCAGCGTCATCGACCCGACCATCAGGCCCTGAGGCCCGCCCAGCACATCGTTCACTTGCAGGAAGGTGGTGAACAGCACCGAGAAGGCGATGGTGACCACCGCCGAATAGTGGCCGCGCGTGCGCAGCACCGGGATCAGCAGCACGAAGCCGATCAGGGCCGCCATCGCGCCGCCGCACAGCAGGATCAGGATCGGCGGCACCGGCGTATGCGCGGTCATCACGGCCGAGGTATAGGCCCCGATCCCGAAGAAGGCCGCGCCGGCGAAATTGACCATCCCCGTGTAGCCGAACTGGATGTTCAGGCCCAGCGCCACCGTCAGATACAGCAGCGTGGTGGTCAGCATCAGAAGCGCGAAGTGGTCCTCGCTCAGCAGGACAATCACCGCGACCAGTCCGGCGAGAATGGCCCCGTTCATGGTCGGACCATGGTCGGCCATCGCCCGGTTCAGCACACGCCCCGCGCCCGTCCGGCCGAAACCGATCCCGGCGACGACGGCCAGGGCGACCATCGCCAGCACGGCGGTCTGGGATTCCACGCGCAGGAAGGCATATCCGTACAGCGAGACGAGGACCACCACCAGCAGCCCGACGCCGAGCGGCGGCAGGCCGGACCAGCCTGCGCCCGGCCGCGTTTTCGAAAGGTTCTCCATGCTCATACCCGATCACTGGTGCGTTCGGCGATCAGCCCCGTCGGCTTCCAGGCCATGATGGCGATCACCACGCCGAAGGCGAACACGTCCTTGTAGGCGCTGGCGAACGGCAGGGCCACGGCGCCCAGGGTTTGCAGGGCGGCGAACAGGAAGCCGCCAAGGATCGCCCCGTACAGGTTCCCCAGCCCCCCGACGATGGCCGAGGAAAAGCCGATCAGGCCGAGCAGCAGGCCCATGCCGAAGTTGATTTCGTTGTAGTAGAGGCCGTTCATGATGCCGGCGAAGGCGGCCACGCCGGTGCCGATGGCAAAGGTCACCAGCACGATGGCGGTGTAGTTGATGCCCATGGTGCGCGCCGTTTCCTCGTCCTGCGACACCGCGCGGATCGCCAGGCCAAGGCGGGAGCGGTTGATCAGCAGGTTCAGCCCGATGATCAGCGCCAGTCCGGTGCCGGCCAGCAGGACACTGTCCGTCCGCAGGGTGAAATTGCCGATCTGCGTTGACGAGGTGGGCAGCAGGGCCGGAAACGGCTTGGGATTGGAACCGTCGGGATAGAACAGCCGCACCGCTTCCCGCACGGCGGTGCCCAGCATCAGGGTCACCAGCAGGATATTCAGCGGTGGCGCCGATTTCAGCGGCAGCACCAGATATTTGGCGATGACGGCTCCGACCAGGGCGGTAAAGGCGATCGCCACCACAAGGATGAGAAACAGCTGAATCCAGGGGTTGGAGATACCGACCAGATCGCTGCCGAGATAGGCCGTGAAGCCGGCGAACGACCCCAGCATCAGCACATCGCCATGGGAAAACTGAATAACGTCCAGAACGCCGAAGAACAGCGTGAATCCGACGGCAACCAGCGCATACATGGTGCCGAGCATGATGCCATTCGCGACATACTGACCGATCAGGCCGATATCCATCGAAAATGATCTCCGCGGGGGGAAAACGGGAGGCGGTGCGCCGGACCGGACAGGGCCGAACCGGCGCGCCACCTGATCAAATCTGCGTCCTCGGCCTGCTTATTTGGTCAACGCGCGCTGGCCGGCCGCATAGGCGCTGTCTTCCCAGACCACCCAGGCGCCGTCCTGCACCACATAGGGGGTGATCAGCGCCACGGTGTTCTGCCCGTGGTCGTCGAAGGTGATCGGCCCCGTGATGGACTCGTGATCGACGACGTTCGCAAGGTAGCCGGTGACCGCCTTGCGGTCCGGTCCTTCGGCCTCGACCGCATCGAGAAGCAGGTTCATCGCGGCAAAGGCGAACGGGCCATAGGCTTCAGCATCTTCGGAATAGCCGGCCTTTTCATATTCGGTCTGGAAGTACTGGCCGCCGGGCAGCTTTTCGACCGGTGCGCCTTCCAGGAAGGACAGGGTTCCCTCGGCCAGGTCGTTGCCCAGGCCTTCGATGTAGGAATCCGACTTGATCCCCGACGCGCCCTGGAACTGGGCGTCGATGCCCAGCTTGTCCATCTGCTGGCGAATGCGCACCCCCAGTGGCGTCAGCCCGCCGAAATAGACCACGTCGGGATCCAGTTCCTTCACCTTGGTCAGCTCGGCGGTGAAATCCTGCTGATCGGGCGTGACACCGAAGGTCCCGAGGATTTCACCGCCGTCCTCGGTCAGGTACTTGGTGAAATAGGTGTTGTGGCCCTTGCCGTAGTCGGTGGTGTCATGCAGCACCACCCAGGTCTTGTAGCCCTTGTCGGTCATGAACTTGGCGGCGGCTTCGTTCTGGTTGATCATCGTGCCGTTGACGCGATGGATCTCGGAAAAGTCGTTGCCGTAGGTGATGTCCGGCAGCACCGCGCCCCAGACGATCGCCGGCATGCCGAACTTGTGGTAGATGCCCACCGTGCCCATGGCCACCGCCGAGCAATAGTGGGTGACCGCGCCCGCCACGTCGCGGGACGCGGCAAGCTTCGTGGCCACCTGCACCCCGGCGTTGGGCTTGCACTCGTCATCCAGGGCAACCAGTTCATAGGCGTACTTGGCGTCCGCGTCGGCGTTGCGCAGCTTCACGGCCAGTTCCGCCGAGTTCCGTCCACCAACGCCGATGGCGGAAACGCCGCCGGTCAGCGGACCGATAAAGCCGACCTTCACGGTATCCTTCGCAAGGGCGGGGGCAGCCGCCGTGCCAAGCGCGAGAGAGGCGGCAAGCGCAAGACCGACGGATCGCCGGGAAGAAATGCTCATGATTGTGGTTCCCTCTGGTTCGAGAAAAGCGCGTGCGCGGGGCGGCGCTGTCGGATAAGCCGCTGCACCCCTCTAGCCTTCAGAAAAATTGAACCACATTCAACTTCTTTCGGGACCGGCAGCCCGCAAGCAGGCCGCTGATAGCCGGCCGAGAGGCTGGGGTGTTCAGGGAACGAGCACCTGTTCTCGTTGAAAACAAGGCTCCTGAGAGAGAATTGCCCATAAATTGGGCATCTCAAAAAATTTCTGCCCGCGGCCTGCTCTTCAGGCAGAAGGCTTGGCGGAGTACCAGGGATCAGTATAATCCCCCGCCTGCCGACACCCTGGCGGGTGACGGTGTGATGCAGAATCGGGGCGAAGGACATTCCCCCTTCCACATCAGGGAGATACGACCATCGATTCTGGGCTTCCCCCTCTTGAGGATCTCGGGGCACGCCTGCGTGCGGCGCGCCGGCGCAAGAAAATGACGCTCAAGGCGCTTGCGGCGGTTGTCGGCTGTTCGCCCTCCATGCTGTCCAAGATCGAGACGGACAACGCGACGCCGTCGCTGCATACGCTCCACCGCATCACCTCGGCGCTGGGCACCTCGATCGTTCATCTGTTCAGCGAGACGCGGCCGCGGGGTCTGTGCCTGCTGCGCAAGGGCGAGCGGTCATCGGTGCGCGTGCGCCCCTCTCAGGACGACCCGGCGATCCTGGTGGAACGGCTGACCCCCACCTATCCCGACATCCTGCTGGACGCCAACATTCACGTGCTGGAACCCGGTGCGGAAAGCGGTGGCGACATCACCCATAGCGGCGAGGAAGTGGGCTATGTGCTGGATGGCGTGGTCGAATTGCTGGTGAACGGCGAGCCCTACCGCCTCGAAGCCGGAGATTCCTTCTATTTCCCCTCCGAACTGCCCCACAGCTATCGCAATCTGTGCGACACGGTCACGCGGATCCTGTGGGTCAACACGCCCCCGACCTTCTGATCCCCTGCCCGTCCCGATCGGCGCGCCACGCCCCGACTCCCCTGATCGGCTTTGAGACTCCTGTCCATGTGATTGGGAGGCGCCCCCATGCCCAGCAAAACACCCCGGTGGTAGAGTCCACACCGTACTCATTCAGAACGGAGTGGCGGCGATGATCGACTTCACGGACAAGACCCAGGTCGCGAAAGCCATCCAATACACAAACGTCAATCCCGACCTGACCCGCGCCGCATTGCTGGCCCATGTGGCCACCTGTGCCGAATACGGCTTCGACGCCGCCATGGTCGGTCCCTGCTGGGTCAGCCTGGCCAAGGAAGCCCTGAAGGGCACGGGGGTCAAGGTGGCCTCCACCGTCAATTTCCCCATGGCCAACGACACCCTGGCCATGAAGCTGGCCGTGGTGCGCGAGCTGGCCCGCGAAGGCGCGGACGAATTCGACTTCCCCCCCAACCCCGGCCTGATCCTGGGCGGTGACGAAGACGGCTATTTCACCGAACTGAAGGAAATGGCCCGGGTCGCCCACGAGGAAGGCATGAAGATCAAGGCCATGCTGGAGTTCGGCTATATCAGCGACGCCGCCATGAAGGCCAGGGTCGCCCGCCTGTCCTCCGACGCCGGAATCGACTGGGTCAAGCAATCCAGCGGCTGGGGCAAGGGCGGTTGCGCGGCCACCACCGAAGACGTGGCGATCCTGAAAGCCAACATCTCCGCCCCCTGCCGCGTCAAGGTCTCGGGCAAGGTCAACACGCGCGAGAAGATGGAAGCCCTGTTCGCCGCCGGCGCAGAACTGGTCGGCACCAGCTCCGGCCCGGCGATCCTCGAAGGCCTGACGGGCGACATCAACGCCTACTGATATCTACTAGTAGATAGCCGCAAGGACCAAACCTTTCCCAGAAGACCGGCGCCGCATAGAAGCGTCCGGCATGGGACGCAGGAGGAAAATCATGTCCATCGTGATATTCGGCAGCTATGCCAAAGCATTGGTCATGACGGCCACACGCATTCCGACGGTGGGGGAAACCCTGCTGGGCCGGGACTTCCGCCAGACCTTTGGCGGCAAGGGGTCGGATATGGCTGTCCAGGCCGCCCGCCTGGGTGCCCAGGTGGACTATGTGGGCGTGGTCGGAGACGACACCTTCGGCCAGGAATTCCAGGAGCTGATGGATGCCGAGGGCGTCGCCACCGACGGCTTGCGGGTCAGTCCCGACAAGCCCACCGGCGCGGGCTTCATCGTCAAGGACGACGGCGGCCATAACATCATCGTCGTCGACATGGGCGCCAATGCCCTGTTCGGCCGCGCCGATGTGGACGCCGCCCAGGCGCAGATCGACCGCGCGTCCGTCGCCCTCGCCCAGCTGGAAATTCCTCTGGATACGGCCCTTTACGGGCTGGAAAAGGCCAAGGCCGCCGGCGCGCGCACCATCCTCAATCCGGCCCCGGCGCAGGAACTGGCCGGCCGCGACCTGTCGATGGTCGATATCCTCACCCCCAACGAAACCGAGGCCCGGGTGGCCCTGGGCCTGCCGCCGGAAGACGGGCTCTCCCATGGCGACATTGCCGCGAAGCTGCTGGAAACCGGCTGTGGCGCGGTGGTGATGACCCTGGGCGAGGCCGGCGTGGCCGGGTTCGACCGCGAGGGTTCGTTCACCGTCAAGCCGTTCCTGGTGGAGGTGGTGGACAGCAACGGGGCGGGCGACAGCTTCAACGCCTCACTGGCCGTCGCCCTGTCGGAAGGCAAGCCCCTGCGCGACGCCGCCCGCTTCGCCGCCGCCGTGGCCGCGCTGTGCTGCACCCGCTGGGAAACGGTGCCGTCGTACCACACCCGTGCCCAGGTGGATCACTTCCTGACCCTGCCGGCCTGACGTCCCGCGCCAACGCCCGGGCCTTGCCGCGCATGCCCGACAGCGGTGATCCGAAGGCAAGGCCCGTTCCCCCTCTCCCATGCTTCCCCAAGCAGGAGGACGGAATTATGAGACCGAACAGAATCCTCCATCCCGAGCTGGCCCGATCCCTGGCCACGCTGGGCCACACCGACATCGTCCTGGTGACCGACGCCGGTTTCCCCATTCCCGCCGGTGCCAACCGCATCGACCTGGGCTTCTACGAGGGCCTTCCCGATGTTCTGGACATTCTGCGCGTCCTTCGCCAGGAGATCTTTGTCGAGGAGGTGCATTTCGCCACGGACGTCCGCGACCGCAATCCGGACCTCTATGCGGCGTTGCAGACGATCTATACCGGTGCCGGGGCGTCCTTCATCGGCACGACGCACGAGGCCCTGTGCCAGGACTACGCCGCCCGCGCCAAGGTGATCATCCGCTCCGGCTCGTTCAATCCGTGGGCCAATATCGCCCTGATCGCCAGCACCGATCCCTTTGCGTGGTTCACGCCGGAGTCCAACACCCGGATCCTGCCGGCATACGAAGAACGGCGCCGCATGATGCAGGACGGCATTGTCCCGTCCCTGCCGGCGTGAGGAGGGAGGCTGCCATGAACAAGGCTCTTCTGACCGGTCTCGATCTGGCCATCGACCCCGTGCTGCCCGCGCGCAGGGACTTCCGCATCGGCTGCATCGGCGCCGGGTTCATCATGCGCGACTGCCACCTGGTGGCCTATGGTGCCGCCGGCTTCACGCCCCACGCCATCGCCTCGCTCGACCGGGCGCAGGCCGAGGAGGTGGCGGCGGTGCGCTCCATCCCCAAGGTCTACGACACCTGGCAGGAGGTGGTGCGCGATCCGGAGGTGGAAATCCTCGACATCGCCGTTCCGCCCGACCAGCAGCTGGCGATCATCCGCGAGGCGGTGACCCAGACATCGCACCTGCGCGGCGTACTCTGCCAGAAGCCGCTGGCGATGAACCTGAAAGAAGCGCAAGAGATGGTGACCCTGTGCGAGGCGGCCGGCCTGCCGCTGGGGGTCAACTCCAACATGCGCTACGACCCTTCCATCCGCGCTCTGAAAAGCCTGATGGACCAGGGCTTCCTGGGCGACCGGGTGCTGGCGACCATCGAGATGCGGGCGATCCCCCACTGGCAGGATTTCTTGCGCAAGTACGACCGCATCGAGATCCTGAACATGGGGATCCACCATATCGACAGCTTCCGCTACCTGTTCGGCGATCCGGAAAAGGTGACGGCGGTAACCCGCCAGGACCCGCGCACCCTCTTCCCGCACCGGGACGGCATTTCGCAGTACACCTTCAAGTACGCCGACGACTTCATGGCCAGCAGCCTGGACGACGTCTGGGCCTGGCCCGGCGAGGGGGTGGAGCCGGACATCTACATCAAGTGGCGGGTGGTCGGCACCGACGGTCTGGCCCAGGGCACCATCAATTGGCCGAAGTTCCCGGTCCTGGTGCCGAGCACGCTGACCTTCACGTCGCGCAAGGCGCCCCGGGGCTGGATCACGCCCACCTGGGACCGGGTGTGGTTCCCCGATGCCTTCGCCGGCACCATGGCCCAGCTGCTTCGGGCGGTGGAAAGCGGCACGACGCCTGAAATTTCCGGCCGGGACAACCTGAAGACCCTGGCCTGCGTGGAAGCCTGCTACCGCTCCATCGAAGAGGAACGGACGGTTCCCCTCACTGAAATCATGACGGCGCTCGCCGGCTGACCCGGCCCTGTGTTCGAGCACCCGTCCCGAAGGGAGTAACGACGATGATCCCCGTTGGCATCTTCAGCGGCTATTTCCCCTATGATCTGGCCACCGTGATTTCCAAGCTGAAAGGACACGGCTTCAGCACCGTACAGCTGGATCTGGCCTTCAAGGACATGGACTTCACGCCGGGCACCCTCACGGCGGCGAAATGCCACACCGTGCGCGACGCCTTCCGGGGCGCCAACCTGCCGATCTGCGCCATTTCCGGCTATACCAACATCGTCCATCCGGACCCGGCGGAACGGAAACGGCGGGTGGATGCCCTGAAGGAGATCATCCGCCACGCCCGTGACCTGGGCACGCCCTACGTGATCTCGGAAACCGGCACCTTCGCGCCCGACAGCGACTGGGTTCACCACCCGCGCAACAAGACCCCGGAAGGCTACGCCGAGGCTCTGGAGGTCATCGCCGACCTTGCCCAGGTCGCCTATGACCACGGGGCGGTGTTCCTGGTGGAAAACTACGTCAACAACGTGGTGGGCTCGGTGGCCGAAGTCTTGCGGCTGTTCGCCGACCTGCGGCACCCCGGGCTGGGCTTGCTGATGGACCCCACCAACTACTTCGACGACGTGACGATCAACCATGTGGACGCGACGCTGAACGCCATGTTCGATGCGCTCGGCGACCGCATCCGCATTGCCCACGCCAAGGACTGCAAGCGGGCGGAAAACACGGTGGAGAAACACGCCCACATCGACGCGTCGGAAGCCCATACGTTCCGGGGCGCGGGCGCGGTGGAACTGCCCGCACCGGGGCTGGGGTCGCTGAACTATGACCTCTACCTGAAGCGCCTGAGCGAGTTGCATCCCAACATCCCGCTGATCATCGAACACCTGGACGAAGCGGACGTGCCGCGCGCCAAGGCTTTCGTTGACGGCAAGCTGAAGGCGGTCGGGGCCTGATCATCCCTCGGATCCCACCGCCCCTTCGCGGCGGCTTCCCGGACGCTGCCTCCTCCTCCCCGTCCGGGAACCGCCGCGCTTCTTTAGCACCGGCTTGTCCCGCTAATGCCCACCCCTGCGGAATCAAACACTAAAGAAGTGCATCGCAAAATACTGAGCATTGCCACTGAAAAGTGAGTGATTATTGGCTGGTGTGGCCGTGGTAAGACTGACAACTCACTGCGTCGGGCACGCTTTTTATTGTGAGCCGGCATGTTAACACTTCTACTGTCCGCAGCGCATTGCGTAACCAGACCCCCGCGTTCCCACAGAAAAAAGGACCCACTAAAAATAGACAAAGGCATTTACAGACTCGATAAGTCAAAAGAATAACACAACCTCTTTAACCTATAATTTATAATATAACTAAAAGTTGTATATCAGCGAAAGTTATGGAGTTTGACCCAGCAAAACGAACCTTTCAGCTCACTTTAAAGGATTGCATTTTGTAAATTCTTAATCTAAGATAGATTTATAAAAGCTTATAGATGCAAAGTGACCAAGCAAGCACGCCGACAGCAGAGCCCCCATGGAATTTAAATATTGCGGGAGGGAACAGTGAAAAGGCGAACCTTCATTGCATCTGCGGTAGCATCTATCTTGAGTGCTGCAGTTTTCCCAGACAAAGCACTTTCACAATCTTGCTTAATAACGCCTAAATATCCATTTCCAGGTCTACCAGACATAGCTTTCATTACGTATATGCCACAGTACAGCCCAAACGGACTCGTCATACTGTACAATCCTGTTATAGTGTCACAAGCTGGTCCTTATCTAAGTGCCTTCTTTGAAGCACATGAATACGGACATGCATGCTTAAATCATATCAATCAGCAATTTTTCATGCAGGCAGCCAACCCGCTGACACGCTCATGGATGTCCCAGACGATGGAGCTGCAAGCCGACTCCTTCGCAACCCAAGTAATGTGCCAATATGGAAATATCATCTCTTTGCAACAGGCGGTAGCTTGGTTCAGCCAACAGATCCCTAATCCTAATAACATGCTGCTCAGCACACATCCTCCAGGACCTGCCCGTGCCCAAAATATTCGCCAAACCGCATATCAACTCGGCGTTATAATATAGGTTAACGACATGAAAGAAGATACCTCAGGAAGCAACTTCTTCACAGGACCTATTGTCACATATATGTCCGGGATTGCCCTTATTATCTCACTTATTGCCGGCACTCACGGGCTATACGACACCTTTATCATCAAAAGAGAAAAGGAAAAGGCTGATGCTGTAGCTCAAGTCAGAGCGACGATCCGACGCTTGACCGAAATTAATGCAATGTCGGCATCAGCTTTTTCTACCAACCCGGAAGCAGCCATCTACATCTCCCAGAACAGCAATCCAGAAAAGATTGCTCTACTTGCGTACACAGATAAAGTTATTTCAGATCTGGAATATAACGAAACAGAAAACCTCATTGACGCAGGAAGCTATTTCCTTCTATCATCTGAACATCTTAACCTCGCAAATGCCAAACTTGCTTTAAACTATGCGAAACGCGCTATTGCTGCCGCTGGCGATAATCGCGCTGTAGAGGCGGAAGCTTTACGCATCAATGCGCGAGCCCTGTTCGTGCCCAGCGAAATTCAGAACCGCGAGGAAGGGCGAAGAACATATAGTCAAGCGCGAGATATCGTCAGAAATTTCTCATCAGTTGCAAGCACCCAAGTTGAAATAAACGTGGTTATCGACTGGATGGTTTCCGAAGCGAACTTTGGAGATTGCAAGCTTGCAAAGGATGCAGCCAGGGATATTGCACGGCTAGCATACGAAGGAGGAATACCACAGCATGCACTCTCTGCCTACCTGGCTCCGATAAAAATGGCAAGTCAAAAGACGACAGAATGTATCGCTGGTATTTTATAAGGTGACCGACTTATTCTCATGCAACACCATCGATATATTCTGGCTATCTTGCCGAGAAAAATTCGATAACAGATAAATGGGAACGCCTTACGAAAATAAGTATATTGCAGAAAGTAACATTCTACTCGGCTCATAGCCGAGCTAATGCATCATTCCAAAAGGAAGCATCAGCCGAAATTTGGAAAGTTTATGTATAAACAGAGAGCTCGCGCACTGACCGATGAATATTTTGAGTGTGGCAGTGCACGAGCCCCTCTAGATACTCCCTGCTTCCCTTGCTACTCAGTATCTCGAGTAACCTTTGCCACCCGCCCCACTCCCGTCGCCACATCATGGGTGATCATCAGCAGGCTGGGGATCAGGATCAGGGTGATCACGGTGGCGAACATGATGCCGTAGGCCAGCGACACCGCCGCCGGAATCAGGAACTGCGCCTGCAACGAGGTCTCGGCCAGCAGCGGCAGCAGCCCGGCCGCCGTGGTCAGCGAGGTCAGCAGCACCGCCCGCAGGCGGCTGCGGCAGGCTTCGCTAATGGCCTCGACCACCGTCAGGCCTTCGCCGCGCAGGTCGTTGAACCGCGCGGTCAGCAGCAGGCTGTCATTCACCACCACCCCGCTCAGGGCGATGATGCCGTTCAGCGACAGGATGGTCAGCGGCATGCCGTGCACCAGATGCCCCAGCATCGCCCCGACGATGCCGAACGGGATCGCCGTCATGATCAGCACCGGCTGCACATAGGATTTCAGCGGAATCGCCAGCAGCATGTAGATCACCAGCATGGCAATCAGGAACACCTGTTCCATGGAGGATTCCGTTTCCGCCTGTTCCTCGGCCTCGCCGGCGAAGTGGATATCCAGGTCGGGATAGCTGCGCAGCAGCCGGGGGGCCACATCCGCCTTCAACTGCGCCACCAGGGCCGTGGACGACAGCACATCCTTGTCCACATCCGCCGACAGATAGACCGCCCGCTTGCTGTCGATCCGCGTCACCGACTGGCGGGTATAGCCATAGGTCACCTTGGCCACCGCGGACAGCGGCAGCACCACCCCGTCCGCCGTCCGCACCCGCGCCGACAGCACGTCCGCCGGATTCTGGCGGGCCTCCTCGGGGTAGCGGACCTTCACCTCCACCTCGTCCTGGTTCCGCTGGAACCGCTGCACCACCCGGCCGCTGAACGCCTGCAGCACCTGCAAGGCCAGGTCATCGGTGGACAGGCCCAGCGCCCGCCCCTGGGCGGTCAGCTCCAGGCGCAATTGGGGCTGGCCGGGGCTCAGGTTCTCCTCCAGGCCGCTGACCGCCGGGATCGCCGCCAAGTGCTCCTGCAACGCCCGTCCTGCCGCCAGCAGGGTGTCGTCGCTGTCCGCCCGCAGCTCGATCCGCAAGGCATCGACCATCTGCGGCGCGTTCTGGATGCTCAGGGTCCGCACCCCCTCGGGCAGGCCCGACCGGGTCCGCCATTCCCGGGTGAAAGCGTTGATGGTATAGGGCGCGTCCGGGGCCAGCTCGATGGTCATCCGCCCCGCCTGATCCCCCGACGAGGTCAGCTGCAAATGCTTGATCCCCGTGGGCCTCTCCGTGGGCCGGTCGCCCCCCTCCCCGCCCCGCAGCGCCACGTCGGTTTCATGGGCCCTGGCCTCCAGCAGCCGCAGGGCGGCATGGGTCTGGCCGAAGCTGGCGTCGCTTTGCATGGTCAGGACCGCCCGCACCGTATCCCCGGGGATAGCGGGGAAGAAGCTGATCCGCAAGCCGCCGGTCATCGGCAGGGTGATCACCAGCAGGAACAGGGCCAGGAACAGCACCACCACGGCATAGCGGTACTGCAAGGCCCAGCCGATGACCGGGCGGTACAGCCGCTCCGTCACCCAGCCCAGGCCGCTGTCGGCCCCGTGCTGCACCGCCCGCCACCAGCGCGCCGGCCCCCGGCCGCCCGGGGCCTTGTGGGTCTTGAGGTGGGCCAGGTGGGCCGGCAGGATCAGCTTGGATTCCAGGATGGACAGGACCAGGCAGATGGCCACGATCACCGCGAACTGGGCATACAACTGCCCCAGCCCGCCCCGGATCTGGGCCAGGGCGGCGAAGGCCGCCACCGTGGTGAACACCCCGAACAGGGTGGGCACGGCCACGATCAGCGTCCCCCGGATGGTGTTGCTCAGCGTGTCGCCGTCGCGGGAGCGCACCGCGTACACGCTTTCCCCCACCACCACCGCATCATCCACGACAATGCCCAGCGCCATGATGAAGCCGAAAGTGGTGAACTCGTTCAGCGACAGGCCGGCGAGACCGTCCCCCATGAAAAACAGGGTGCCGAAAAAGATGAACGGCAGGCCCATGGCCACCCAGAAGGCCACTGTCAGGTTCAGGAACACCGCCAGCAGCAGGAAGACGAAGCCGATCCCCATCATCGCGTTGCTGACCAGCAGGTCCAGGCGCGCGCGGATGGAGTCGCTGCGGTCGTGCCAGGTGGCCAGATGCACGGACTGGGGCAGCCGGCCGCTTGCCTGCCACTGCCCGGCCACCGCCAGCGCCGCGTCCACACTGTCGGTGATATCCTCCTGACCGGTGGTGATCACCTCCAGGCCGATGCTGCTGTGGTCGTTGAAGCGCGACAGCACCGCCGTGCTGTCGTCGAAGGTATCCCGCACCGAGGCCACGTCTCCCAGCCGGATGATCGTGCCGTCCGCCACCGTGACCAGCGGGATGTCGCGGAAGGTCTCGCGGGTGTCGGCCTGCTCCGAGGCCTTCAGTTGCAGGTAGACGTCCCTGTTGCGCAGCACCGCCGTCATGGTGTCCGACGACCCGGCGTTCACCGCGGCTTCCACATCCGACAGCGACAGCCCCAGGGCCTGGAGCCGGCCTTCGTCCACCTCGATCACCATTTGGGGATCCAGCTTGCCGCTGATGCTGACGCTGCTGATATTGGCCTTGCTCAGCAGGTCGGTCTTCAGGGCATCGGCCAGGTGCTGCAAGGTCCGCCGGTCCGCGTCCCCGTAGAGCTGCAAGGTCAGCGCATGTTCTTCCCGCCGGGCCTTGGAGATCACCGGGTTCTTGGCGTCGGCGGGAAAGGTGGAGATGCCATCCACCGCCGCCTTCACATCGCGCAGCAGCACATCCAGGTCATAGCCGTCCACCTTCGTGACCGTCACCGACACGGACCTGTCGGTGGACGTGCTGGTGACCGTATCGATGCCGGAGATGCCTTCCAGCGCCTCTTCGATCTTCATCGCCACGCCTTCCTCCGACAGGTCGGCCGACCCGCTGTCGTAGGAGACGGAAATGCTGAGGCTGCTCGGCTCCATGCTGGGGAAGGCTTCCTTGCGCAGGGACCCCGCCGTCATCACCCCCAGGGCAATCACCAGCACCATCAGCAGGTTGGCCGCCACCGGATTGCGCGCGAACCAGGGGATCAGGCCCGTATCGGTCCGGCTGCTGCTCATCGGCCGCTCTCCCCACGCTCGACCGGGTTCACGGCCATGCCGGGGGTATAGCTGGTCAGCGGATGGACCACGACCCGGCGCGCCGTGGCGGCCAGCTCCCCGGGCGGGCGGATGAACAAGGCGTCTCCCCGGCGGAACAGCGGTTCAGCAGGGAACGTGGCCAGGGTGCCATCATCGGCCACATACCAGATCTCGCCGTTCTGGCTGAGCGCGGAGCCGGGCAGCGACCACAGCCCCGCCACCGCCTGCCCGTCCAGCCGCGCCTCGACAAAGGTTCCGGGCAGCAACGGCGGTGTCTGTTCCAGCGGGGCATCCACCGCCACCACCAGACTTCGCAGGCGGGTTTCGTCGGAAACATGGCGGTCGGCGCGCAGCACGTAGCCGCTCCAGGTCCCGCCGCCATCGACGCCGAAAAGGGTCACGGCCCAGGAGCCCGTGGCCAGCGCCCGGGCGTCGGGCAGCGATTGCCAGTCACCGGGCGGCAGGGCCAGGGTCACGTCCACCCGGTCGGTGCTGTAAAGCGTGGCCACCGTTCCGCCGGCCTGGATATAGCTGCCCGGGGCGATGGCGCGGGACACCACCACGGCATCGAAAGGGGCTGTCAGCGTGGTGCGCTCCAGGTCCTTGCGGGCGCTGGCCAGGGCCGCTTCCGCCTGCCGGACCGACGCCTGGGCGGTGGCCAGCTGCGGGCCGCGCAGCACCAGCTCCGACTTGGGCTGGCCGCGAATGCCCGACGCCTTCCATTCGGCCTGCGCCTGGGCGCGTTCGCGCTCTTCCTCCAGCAGGGTCTGACGGGCGCTGGCCAGGGTGTATTCGGCCTCGGCCACCGTGGCGGCGTAGGCGGAATCCTCCAGGGTCGCCAGCACCTGCCCGGCCGCCACCGTCGCCCCGGCCTCGAACCCCGGGGCCAGGGCGGTCACCTGACCGCTGACCTGACTGGTCAGCTCCAGGGCATAGCGGGGCTGCGCCGCGCCGAAGCCGGAGATCTCCGCCCGGTAGGTCCCCGGTTCCACGGTCACCACGGAGACATCGGCGCGCGGGGCCTCTTCGGCCCCCCCCATCGGCGGCCGCCCCGGGCCGGCGGTCTGGGCCTGACTGGCCGAGAGGATATAGACCACCACCAGCCCCACGACGGCGAAGGCGCCGGTCAGCGGCAGCCAGCGCGCGAGCCGCCCCAAACGTCCGCTCATTCCTCCACCCCCAGCCCCAGCGACAGGCCCATATCCACGCGGTTGCTCAGCCGCTGCTGGATCAGATCGTTCAACTGGGCCTCCAGGTCATAGACCGACTGCTGCACCGACAGCAGGTCGAGGATATCCACCAGACCGGCGCGATACTTCTCCTCGTACTGCTCCAGGGTGCGCCGGGCGATGGCCAGGGCTTCGGTGATGTGCTCCTGGCGTTTGGCCAGGGCGCGTTCCTGGCCCAGGGTATCCTCGACCTCGCGCACGGCGGTCACCAGGGTCTCGCGATAGGCCTGATAGGCCTGGGCGGTTTGCAGTTCGGCCACTTCGGCGGCAGCCCGCAAGGCTCCGCCGCGATACAGCGGTGCCGTCAACTGGCCCAGCAGCGACCACACCGGCCCGCTCATCAGGGCGGCGGTGGGGGCTTCGGCCATGTCTTCCAGGGTCGCGCTCAGGCTGATGCTGGGCAGCAGGTCCTTGTAGGCCACATCGGTGCGCAGGGTTTCCGCCTCGATCGCCGCATAGGCCGCCTTCAGGTCCGGCCGGCGGGTCAGGGTCTGCGACGGCACGTCGGCCAGCGGGGCGATCACCTCGGGAAAGACCTCGGGCACGGTCACACCCTCGTCGCCGGCGGTGCGGCCCAGCATCTCCCGCAGGGACCGCCGCTGCTGTTCCAGGGTCTCGCGCGCCTCTTCCAGGCTGGCCCGGGCGCTGGCGGCCGAGCTGCGGGCGGTGTCCAGGTCCTCCAGATCGCCCAGGCCGTTGCTGTAGCGCTGAAGGATGAAAGCTTCGGTCTGGCTCAGGCTGGCCAGGCGCCGTTCGGCGATGGCGATGGCGCGGCGGTCGGCGATCAGGCTGATCCAGGCCTGCATCACCTCGGCGGCCAGCGTGTCGCGGGCGGACTGATACAGCGCCTCCTGTTCGGCCACGTCCTTGCCCGCCGCCTCGGTGGCGTCGGCCAGTTTCTGCCACAGATCCAGTTCCCAGCTGACCGACAGGGTGCCGGTGTAGGTGGAATGAACGTCCTCGGTCTTTCGGGCGCTGTAGCCGGCCTCGACGACCGGCCGTTCGGCGGCCCGGGTCTCGCGCATCTGCGCCTGACGGATGCGCAGGGTCAGCAGCGTCTGTTGCAGCCCCGGGTTGGCCGCCAGCGCCTGCTTCACCAGGGCATCCAGCGCCGGAGCGCCGATCAGGTCGGTCAGGGTGGCGGTGGGCCGGGCCTCGGGGATGGCGGACCACGCCGTCAGCGCCCCCGTCTCCTTCGCCGCGTCCTCGGTGAAGGTCAGGTCCGGGGTCACCAGGTCGCACGCTCCCAGCATCAGCGCCAGTGGCAGCACCACACCCCGTCGAAAGCCCGCATAGGCCACAGCCCGTCCTTTTCACCCGGCCGGTGCCCCCCACGACAGAGTGCGCCGTCCAAAGGGAGACGGCCGGGCGGAGGAGACACTGGCGATTTGATCCTTTCCAAAAGCGTAGAAGCCAATTTATCTTCCCAGCAAGATAAATTTTGGTAACCCTTGGGAAAGGCTGGCGTAAGGATGCCCGGACCACGCTACTCCGCCGAGCAGGTGCTGCACGGCATGGCGGTACACTGGCCAGAGGCCGTGGTCCCCGCCAGCCGGCTGATGATCCGCATTTTTCGGTTGGCCGGCCACATTCAGACCAACGCGGTCCAGCGCGCGCGCCGCCATGGTCTGGGTTTTTCCGAGCTGGAAGTCCTGCTGGCCCTGCGCGCCGGCCCGCCGCCCCACCGCCGCCCGCCCGGCGAGCTGTGCCAGGCCATCGTCATCAGCTCCGGCGGGCTCAGCAAGGTTCTGGCGGGATTGGAAACCCGGGGGCTGATCACCCGCCCCGCCCCCCGCTCCGACCGCCGCAGCCGTCCCGTCGGCCTGACCCCGGCGGGCAAGGCCCTGGCGGAAACGGCCATGGCCGACATTCTGGCAAGCGACCACCAGATCCTGCGCCAGGGCCTGGACGAAGCGGAGATGGAACAGATGATCGCTCTGCTGCGCAAACTGCTGACGGCGATCGAATAGGAAGGCCGGCCCCGAAGCCCCAGCCCGGCCCCGGCCCCGGCCCCGGATACGAGGATGTCCTCAGCCGGACCGGGACCAGCCGATATCGACTCGGAGAAGCCCGAAGGGTGTCTGAACGGGCTGCCCGGTGATGCGGTCGAATCCGGCCGCCCGCATCGCCCCGGCGATCTCCCCCGCCTTGAAGCTTCGGCTCTGTCCGCGCAAGGTCGGAACCAGCCGGCCGACCACGTGGCTTTCCGGTCCGGTTCCGTCCTCCGTCAGCGCTTCGTGCAGGCTGACGACGCATCCGCCGGGCCTCAGCACCGCCCGAAGGCGGCCCAGCACGTCCGGCAGGTCCCGCGCGTAATACAGCGTCATGGAGGCCAGAATCAGATCATAGGGACCGCCCAGCGGCAGCGTGTTGTAGTCTCCGGCAAGAACGCCGATCCCCCCGCCCTCCGCTGTCCGCCGGGTCTGAAAGCGGCCCGCCAGGGGGGGCAGGTCGCACAGGGTGACCATCATCTCGGGCCGGTTCCGAACGATCCCGGTTGCCAGCACATCCGACCCGGCCCCCAGATCCAGCATGGTCCGATACGCCGTCCATCCCGGCAGGGCCTGAAGCACCCCCAGCACCGTGTCCGCGCCCATCCCGCGGTGAAACGCCCGCAGACTGGCGGCGGACCCGTCCCAGAACGCCGCGTCCGCCATATCCGGCATGGGGCTTTCGCCGTCGGGACCCTGTCGCAGCAGATCGCCGACGGACCCGTGCCGCAAGCGGGGAAGGGTCAGCAGCATGTCCACGACCGACCTGTCCCCGGTCGAGGTGACGAAAGGCCGCATGTCGGGCGCGACAACGAACCGACCCCTGTGCTTGTGCAGCAATCCCATTGCCGTCAGGGCATCCAGAACACTTTCGAGCCGGCCCGCATCCAGCGCCTTTTCCCTGGCGACGTCGGCGGAGGACTGCTCTGTCTCCAAAGCGTCGAACAGCCCCTCCCGCAGGCCGGTTTCCAGGAGTTGCCAGCGCAACGGCGCCTGGATCAGGTCGAACAGCCACCCCGGACCCGATGTGGCCACGGCGTTTTCGGAAGACATCGCCCCCTTTACCATGACATCGACACCTGCAAGCCGATCTGGCGGGGCGTCTCATCTTCCGCCAGAACGCCGTTCGGGGTCGAGACCATCGCCCCGTAGACCGAGGCATCGAAGATATTCCTGGCCCACAGGCTGACGTCCATGGCCCCGAAGCGATAGCCGACGGCCGCATCCACCAGGGCATGGGCCGGCTGCTTCAGCGTGTTCCTGCTGTCGAAGTAGGATCGTCCCGATCCCGAGACACTGGCTTCCCCGAACCACCCCGTCTCGCCGGGATCGTAGCGGACCCCCACGGCGTAGGTGACATCCGGCGCCAGGGGCAGCCGTTTCCCGGACAGATCCGTCTCGACCAGGGTTCCGTTGACCATCTCGGACGTCGCATACGACGTCGCCTCGGCGCGTTGCAGACCAAGGCTGCCGAAGGTGTGCCATCCCCCGCCAAGATCGGCGTCGGCGGATGCTTCCACGCCATAGGACACCGCCTTGGCCGCGTTGCTGATGGATTGCGTGCCCCCCGGTTCCAGGTCGATGATCTGCTTGTCGCGTATCCGGGTATGGAACAGCGTCAGGCCGGCCGTCAGGCGATCGTTGAAGAACCCGCTTTTGATGCCCAGTTCCGCCGTCCAGCTGTCCTCGGACTCATAGGTCAGGGAATCCGCCCCGGTTGCCATGCCATAATTATATCCGCCAGGCAGGTATCCGCGTGCATAGGACGCAAATAAAAGTGTAGATGGCCTCAGGTCGTATGCCAGACTCACCTTGGGTAGCAATGTCAGGGATTGCAGATCCTTCCCGTACTGCCGGGTACCGGCCATCGAGGTATATGTCTGTGTTCCGTCCTGATGGACCCATTCCAGCCGGCTGCCCACCGTCACCCGCAGTCCCTCCAGCACGGGAACCTCCACCTGACCGAAGCCGGCGACGCCTGTCTGCTCGATGCTGGTTTGCCGGGTGACGCGGGGGGTCCCGATGCTGAAGTCCACGTCCGTCCATTCGCGGAACGCATACAATCCCCCCAGCCACCGCAGGGACCCTTCCGGCGCGGCGGAAGACAGCCGGATTTCCTGCGACAGGGCATCGTCCCCATGATCCATCAGGCTGGGCAAGGCGGGCAGCGGGCTGCCGTCCGGATCCATCTGGAAATCCCTGCGGTAATGGGTCCAGCCGGTCACCGCCGTCAGGTCGGCGGCATCGAACCGATGATCGACGCGCAAGGATTGCACCGCCGACGTGCTCTTGTCCCAGGCGTCCGTATTGTAATTCGTGGTGAAAGCGTCCGTGGCGAACGCACCGGACAGGTACCGCATCCGCTGCTTTCCGACCGTCTTGCGCTGGAAAACGCTTTTGAGGGAAATATCGGTCGCCTCGCCCGGCAACAGGGCGAGGCCGCCCGAAAGAGTGATACCGTTGGTCCGCCCGCCGTCATCGCGACCCGAGGCGATATTGCGATACGGGCCACGGTCCAGCTGCCCCCGCACCGCCAGGGAGGCCGCCGCCCGGTCTTCCACCAGCGGACCGGACAGGCGGGCCGAGGCCGTCATCCCCGGCGCCCAGCCTTCAGCGCCGTCACTCAGGCTCGGCGCGAGGCTCACCCGTCCGGAGGGGTCCCAGGTCGGTCCGGTGGTGGTGACCTTGACCGCCCCGGCCTCGGTATTCCGTCCGTAAAGCGTCCCCTGGGGTCCCTTCAGCACGTCCAGACGCTCCACATCGACCAGGGCCGGCGCCTGCTGGGCCCCGTGCGGAAGGGCCACGTCGTTGACAAAATAGCCGACCGGATCCTGCAGGGCCGTATTCGCCGTGGTCACCCCCCGGATAACGACCCGGGTTTGCACGGTGTTCTGCTCGACCACCACATTGGGCGCGACCTTGGTGATCGCCCGCAGGGTTTCTCCGGGAAGGGCGTCGATCCGCGCTCCGGTCAGCACCTCCACCGACCCGGGAACGGCGGCTTCCGTTTCCTCCCACAGCCGGGCGTCCACGACGACCGGAGCCAGCCGGATGGCCCCGGCATCCGCCCCGTCGTCATCCGCCGCCCGGGCCGAGACCGCGCAGGCCATCAAGGACAGGGTGGATACGGATATCAGCAATGTCGGCTTCAGCCTGGTCGGGGGCATGGCGATCTCTCCGGGGATTGGGACGGACCCACGGTCCGTGACAGGAACGATGGGAACGACCCTAGCCCCCTGGCCTGACCGCCGCGCCCACCCGCCGAACGGCCCGTCATCATCTGGCGAACGCCGGCCGGTGTCCGGTCACAGACGGCGGAAGGCCACCAGACACAGGATGGCCAGCGCGACCGCCCCGGCGGCGTGGGGCGCCAAGGGAGACAGCGGCACCAGGGTGGCCCCGACCACCGGCCCCAGCCCCATGCCCAGCCCCTGGGCAATGGCGTTGATCCCGGCCGCGCGCGCCTGCGCCCTGTCGCCCGCGCGCAGGCTGAGGCTGGCAAGGTTGCCCGGGATGACCAGCCCCAGGCCCGCCCCGATCAGGGCCGTGGAAACCGCGAACACCGGCACCGTCGGCGCCAGGGTTGCCGCCACCCCGCCGGCGAGCGCCAGGAGGCCCCCCAGGCGCAACAGACGGGCCGGCCCCCACCGCAACACCCGGCCCACGCAGCCCTGCATGGTGACCATGGCGGCCAGGGCCAGCATCATGATCCCGCCGGCGGTTTTCACGGCCTCGTTGGCCGGCAGACCAAAGGCGTCCTGCAAACGCAGGACGGTCACCTGCTGCAACAGGCTGTAGGTCAGCAACCCGAACACCGTCACCACCAGACAGGGCCAAAGGCCGCGCACCAGGGCCGGCAGAACGGTCCGGGCAGGACCGGTCCCGGATGCACCGGTCGCCGCAGCAAGGGGCGGGGCATCCGGTCCGCGCCACGGATGCCCGGGAAGCAGGACCATGGCCGCGACGGCGGCAAACGCCATCACGCCGCCCAGGGCGCACAATACGGTGACCGCCCCGGTCAATCCGATCCGCCACGTCAGAGCCGCCGCGCAGATGGAACCGATCCCGAACGCCGCCCCCATCAGCCCCATGGCCCCCGCCCTGCGGTGCGGCGGCGTGGCGTCGGCAAGCATCGCCTGGGCGGCCGGCATCAGGCCGCCGCCGAAAATGCCCTGCACCACCCGCACGCCGAGAATGCCCGCCAGCGCCCCGCCGACAGACAGAGCCCCCCCAAGCCGCTGCCACACGATCAGGGCCAGGCACAGCGCCGAAACCGCGCTCGCCATCAGGGCCACACCAAGCACCGGGCGGCGCCCGACCCGATCGGCCGCCATGCCCCAGAGCGGGCCGGTCAGGCTGAGCATCAGCAGGGGCAAGCCGACGGCGAGCCCCGTCTGGGCATCACTGAATCCGAGCTGCCGGCCAAGGCCGGGCATCATGACGAGCAGAAAGGTATGTCCAAGGGCATTGGCGAAGACCAGCCCCGCCAGCACCGGAAGGGGACTGCGGGGAGAGCCGCCGGACGTCGGAATGGTGGTCATGGAATACATCCTGTGAGGGATAAAAAGGGGCCGCTCATTGTTCCCCCTTTCCCCCGGACGGTCCGTCATCCGCCGAACCACATCCGGCCAGATGCCGAACGGCGCCTTCAGCCGGACCGGCTATAGTCCGTCGGCGCGCATCCGAACGCCTGCCGGAAGGCGGCGGCAAGATGGCTGGAGCTGCTGAAGCCGCACTGAAAGGCGACCTCCGTTACCGTGACATCGCCGGCCCGCAGCAGCCGGGCCGCGACGTCCAGCCTGTAGGCCCGCAACCAGGCGAAAACCGTATCCCCGTAGGCCTGCTTGAAGCAGCGGTTGAGCCGCACGTGGGTCATCCCTGCCAGCGCGGCAAGATCTTCGAGCGACGGCGGCATGGTCAGATCCGCTGTCACCCTTTCGGCGACCCGCGCCACGGCCTTGCGGTCGGCGGGCGACAGCCCCGTGTCGGCCCGGGCACGGGTGGTGGGCAGGGGCGACAGCCAGTCCGCCGCCAGTCCGAGCGTCAGGCTTTCCGCCCTCAAACGATCCAGGGCCGAGTCAAGGGGGTTCCCCAGAAGGTCCTGTAACGGCCCCCTCGCATCCCGCCCATGGGCCAGCCGGACGGCATGGGTTCCCCGGTCGCGCCAGTAGGGGCGCAGGCCATCAATGACCGGATCCAGGCGCGCCGCGTCCAGTTTCAGGGCCACCATGCTGACGTGGGGATGGGCGGGGGTATGGCGGATCACCCGGGCGTCGCTGGTCCGGAAAAGCCAGATGTCGCCGGCCTCGACCAGATGATCCGACCGGCCGGCGTCGTAGGCGAACATGCTGCGGCCCCGCAGTCCGATGGCCAGCAGGCAAACCTCGCCTTCATGTTCCACGACGGACCGGAACGGTGCCGCCAGGGTACAGTCGCTGCGCGTGATACTGATCCCCGGCGTCACCCGGGCCATGCGGAACCCCGCCTGCCCGCCGGGAACCGTGACCGCCGACTCCCGCCAGCCCCGGTCATGGGACAGCAACGCCGCGACGGTCTCCTTGTTCACCTGCAAGGCCGCCCCGTCCGTCAGATGCCCCACACCCGCTGACCCGGCCCCGCTTGGCCCGGCCCCGCTTGGCCCGGCCCCGCTTGACCTGGCCCCGCTTGACCTGGAACGCTCCATCGCCACCATCATCCCGTTTCCTGTTCACGGCGCTCCGGCCAGGGTCACTACCAGCTCACATTCTAAGAATGATTCTTACTTTCCCGTAATCTCCCACAGCCATTGCTTTGCGTCGAGCCGTGGAATAGGCACCCATAGGCTCAGGAATCCCCCCGGCTTGATGCGGCGCGTTCGCCCTATCCGGCCCCTGTGTTCAAGGTGCGGCAGGACGCGCGGTAAGGGGGCGTGCGCGTGCTTTCACCCCCCTTGCCGTCTTATCGTTGCCGTATGGGGTCACTGGGGACTCTCGTTCTTCTCCGCGGGTGTTCATGTTGGAGCTTGTCTCGGCTTAAGTCCGGGCTTCGCGCTTTCGAAGGCCGGCCGGTCAGCAGCACATCAGGCTGATGTGACGCGCATCGAAACCCTTGCGTTCGGCAGCCCCAAGGAAGCCGAACTGACCAGCACCCTCCTCGCCGATCCCACGGCCGCGCCCTGCCTGTCCCTGCTGGCGGACGTCGACGGCCGGCCGGCGCGTTTCTGACGAACCCCGTAAGGATGGGGTAATTCGCCGGAGAGTAGGGTCAGGGACATGAGACCTCACCCCTGATGCGAGAGAATGTCCATGACCGTCTGGATCACCGCTCCGGCCGCCGCCCTGATCGCCTTCCCCCTTCTGTTCGCCTCTCCGGCCCAGGCCAGAATGCCGTCGCTTCAAGGCGATGATGACCAGGGTTTTGTTCAACGCCTGCTTGGAGAGAAGGCGTCCCTGACCCTGGGGGCCGGCCTGGCCGTCAAGCCGGCCTACGAGGGCAGCGACGAGATCTCTTTCAGCCCCGTCCCGATGCTCGCCCTGGACGGGCTGGCCCGGGGGCATCTCAGCGTGTCCTTCCCCCAGGGCGTGACCGTCGAAGCCTTCCCCGACGGACCGTTCCAGCTGGGCGCCAACGTCAGCTATGATTTCGGCCGCAGTACCGACGATATCGACCGGCTCGACGGCATGGACGACATCGATGGCGCGGCAGAGGTCAAAGCCTTTGTCGGATACCGACTTACGCATTTCTCCACCACCGCGACCTTCCTTCACCGCTTCGGCGATGATTCGGGCAATCTGGTCACGCTGGATGCCGCCGTGATGGCCCGCCCCCTGCCGTCGCTGCGCCTTTCGGCGGGTCCGTCGGTGACCTGGGCGGACAAGGACTATACGGATGCCTTTTTCGGCGTATCCTCGACGGAAGCGGCCCGGGCCAATGCCCGGGGCAACGGCCTGACGGCTTACGAAGCCGACGCGGGGATCAAGGATGTGGACCTGTCGCTGACCGCCGTCTACACGCCGTTCGAACACTGGATGATCACCGGCAAGGTCGGCACGTCCTTCCTGCTGGGGGATGCGGCGGACAGCCCGTTGACCGAAGCCACGGTGCAGCCGATGACCTATGTGGGTGTTTCCTACCGCTTCTGACCTTGCGCCGGCCCCCGCCCCGGCAAAGGAAGGCACCCGAGCCGGGCGGGGCGGAGGCGAACTGAAGGAGGCATTCATGCCCCGCGTCATTCTGGTGGAGGACAATCGCCGGCTGGCGGACATCATCACCCTGGGCCTGTCCCGGGTGGGCATGGAAGTCGACCATTTCGAGGACAGCGAGCAGGCCTGGAGCGCCATGCGCGACCATGACTATGCCGCCCTGATCCTCGACCGCGGCCTTCCCGACGGGGATGGCCTGAACCTGCTGCGGCGCTTGCGCTCCCGGCAGACAGCCACCCCCTGCCTGATCCTGACCGCGCTGGGGGCCGTTCACGACCGGGTGACGGGGCTGGATGCCGGCGCCGACGACTATTTGACCAAGCCCTTCGCCATGGAAGAACTGGTGGCCCGCACCCGGGCGCTCACCCGGCGGCCGCCGATGGTCCGCACCCGGGTTCATTGTTTCGGGGATATCGAGGCCTGCCCGGAAACCCAGGCCCTTCGGCGACACCAGCAAGAGGTCCCGCTGGCGGCGGCCGAAACCCAGATCCTGATCTGCCTGATCGAAGCCGACGGCGCCATGGTGCGCCGCCACCGCCTGGAACACGCCGCCTGGGGCCTGAGCGAAGCCGTCACCCCCAATGCCCTGGATGTGGCGATCCATCGCCTGCGCGGCAAACTGCGCACAATCGGCGCCCGCACCCGTGTCACCAACAGCCGGGGACAGGGCTTCCGCCTGGAGTACACAGAGGCGGCGGATGACTGAGTGCGCGCGCCGCCCCAGGGCGCTGGCCCGCCTGTGGAGCCGGATAAGCCTGCCCCTGCGGCTGACGCTGGCCTTCGCGACCACCTTCCCCCTGTTCCACGTCTGCATGGAATACATGGAAAAGACCATTCTGTGGGAGCCCATGCACTCTTATTTCGTGGCCGTCGCCGCCAAGGATTTCGCCGAACGGATCCATTGGGATGAATCGGGCCGGCCGAGGAAGAATACCGACAAGAAAAATCTCAGTTGGTTCAGCAATGCCTTTCCCCAGGATGTCCTTGTCACTGTTACCGACATGTCCGGCCAGGTGCTTATGAGCATCCCGACTCCTCTGCCTACGGACATTGCGCCGCCCGGCACGCCGGGGGGCCGGCCGGGGCGGACGACATCCTTCCTGGTGGGACCGAACGGCTCCGAGACCCACCGCCTGAGCGTCGCCATCAGCGACCGGCTGATCGAGGTGTTCCTGCGGGCCTGGAGTCCGTCGTCCTTCACCTTCCTCACCGCCGGCCTGAGCCTGCTGGTGACCGCCCTGGCCGCCATCGCCATTCCCAAGTACATGCTGCGTCCCTTGCGGGCGATTTCGGCGACGGCCGGGCAGATCTCTCCGGCGAACCTGACCCAGCGCATTCCGGCCAACGGCCTGCCGCCGGACCTGCGCCCGCTGGTCGACGCTTTCAATCAGACGCTGGACCGGCTGGAGGACGGTTTCCGCACCCAGCGGGAATTCCTCGCCACCACCGCCCACGAACTGAAAACCCCCTTGGCCCTGATCCGCGGGCAGATCGAGATGGAAGACAGCTTCCCCTCCCGCCAGATCATCCTGCGCGACATCGACCTGATGGCCCGCCACGTGCAACAGTTGCTGCACCTCGCCGAGCTGCGGGAGCCCGCCAGCTACACCCTGGCCCCCATGGATCCCTGGGATGTGGCCCTGGACGTCGCCGAATACCTGGACCGCCAGGCCGAGTCTGCGGGCGTGGCCATCGATCTGCTTCCCCCGGCGGACCGCCCCACGGTGACCGGTGATGCGGACGCGATCTTCGTCCTGCTACGGAACCTGGTGGAAAACGCCATCACCCATTCCCCGCCGGGCGGGGTGGTGACCATCGATGGCACGGCGACGTCTTTGCGGGTTCGCGACCAGGGGCCGGGCATCTCCCCCGGCCACCTGCCCCACCTGTTCGAACGCTTTTGGCGCGGCAAGGAGGGGGGAACGGGCCTGGGGCTGGCCATCTGCCAAGAGATCGTCCGGATCCACGGCTGGACCATCGCCGGGAGCAACATCCCCCCAGACAAACAACCTCCACAGTCGCAGGAAACGACCCCGACACGGAGAGGGGCGACATTTGAAGTGGCTTTCCAATCCAAGTAGATAGTCGACACATTCCGAGACCAAGTCCTTTCCTTTCATGGAACTGGCTTCCGGCTTCCCCGATGCGGCCGACTCCTTCCCCGGCACCTGGGCGACCGCCCCCGGTGATTCGGCGAGGCCCTCTCTTTTTTCGAGGCACCCCCTCTACGCGCCGACCATTGGTTGCCTCCGGAAAGGGCTCGACCTCTCGCCCTGAGCGCACCGCACCCGGACTTGTCACCTGTCCGAGTTGCCAATGAGTTTTGTGGGTTTCGACCGTCAAAAATCCATTTACATACATTTGAGAATGTATGTAAATAAGGTCTCCTGGAGGCCGCCCATTCGCAAAAGAAAGAAAAACCCTGCGTGAGCAGACCCAATTCCTGCGCGAACCCTCCCGGAAAGGGGGCTCGCTCTTACAGCATCGAGCGGAAAAGTGGGTCCCGGTTTTCCGGTGCGCAAGCGCATCTTCGACTCCCGGCGGAACGCACGCCTTCGGCGTGACTCGATGCTGTAACTATATGATTCCAGATCAAAGTCCCTGCCGTAAATCGATGCGGATTTTTGGGCAGTTTGATCTAGCCTGGTTCGCCCCATGGCCCAGCGGGCACATCGAACAAAAGGTCCAGCAATGATAAAAACAAATCTGAAGCCCGTCCTCGGCATGTCAGCGGTCATCCTGACACTCGCGGCGGCGGCCGCGTCCGGACAGGCGCAACAGCCGGCACCATCCGTGGTGATCACCACCGCGAAAAGCCAGGATTACACCCCGACCTCGCGCCTGCCCGGCCGGATCAAGGCCTCGACCATCGCGGAAGTCCGTCCGCAGGTCTCGGGTATTATTCGCGAGCGCCTGTTTGAAGAGGGCATGAGTGTCCATGTCGACCAACCGCTCTACAAGATCGAGGACGAGACCTACATCGCCGAGGTGGCCGCCGCACGGGCGACAGTCGCCCAGGCCCAGGCCAATTACGATTTGACGATCCTGGAAGCGAACCGCGCCGACGAACTCTACAGGACCAGGGCCGTCTCCGAAGCGAACCGCGACAAGGCGGTCGCCAACCGCAATGCCGCCGATGCCGCCCTTCAATTGGCCGAGGCACAGCTGAAACAGGCGGAGATCAATCTTGATCGCACAACCGTGCGCGCGCCCATTTCGGGCGTGATCGGCCTGTCCCAGGCGACGACAGGCGCCCTTGTCAGCGCACAGCAGGCAACCGCCTTGGCCACCATACGCACCCTGGATCCCATCTACGTCGATGTCACCCAATCGGCGACAGAACTGCTGCGCTGGAATGCCCAGCCGAACACCAGCGAAGCCATCCGCAAAGCCGAACTGAAGATGCTTCTGCCGAATGGCGCGACCTTCGCCCATAAAGGTTACCTCCAGGCGGCGGAACCCCAGGTGGAGCCGACGACAGGCATGGTGACGTTGCGCATCACCTTCCCCAATCCGGATTTCCAGGTGTTGCCCGGCCTCTACGTTGAAGTGGAGCTGCCCCGGGATACCATCCCCGATACGGTTCCGGTGCCCCAGAACGCCGTGATGCGGGACACCCATGGGGGAACGCATGTCTGGGTTGTTGAAGACGGTAAGGTCGCCGTTCGTCAGGTTAAGGTTCTCGGGTCCGACGATAATCGGTGGATAACCACCGACGGCCTGAAGACAGGCGACCAGGTCATTCTGTCGGGTTTTCAGAAAGTCGGTCCCGGAACCGTGGTGGAGGCCGTTGCGGAAGAAGGACAGGCCCCCGATGCGACAGCGCCCGCGACAATCCCGCAGGGTGAAGGGAACTGATCCATGGCCCGTTTCTTTATCGATCGCCCCATCTTCGCTTGGGTTCTCGCCATCGTCGTCATCGGGGCCGGTATCCTGTCGATCCTGCGCCTGCCCATCTCGCAGTATCCGTCGATCGCCGGCCCGTCGATCGTCATCGGCGCGACCTACCCTGGTGCCTCGGCGGAAACGGTCGCCGACACGGTCGTGCAGATCATTGAAAAGGAAATGACCGGTCTTGACGGGCTGCGCTACATCGATTCATCCACCACCTCCACGGGTCGCGCGTCCATCACCCTGACGTTTTCTCTAGGAACCGATCCGGATATTGCCCAGGTCCAGGTTCAGAACAAGCTCGCGCAGGCCGAAGCCGGTCTGCCGGAGACGGTGCTGCGCCAAGGCGTGACCGTCGAAAAGTCCGCCACGGGCTATCTGATGGTGATCGGGCTGGTTTCGGACGACGGCTCCAGAACGGATATCGACCTCTCCGACTATCTCAGTTCCTATATCGTGGAACCGATTTCCCGCCTCGCCGGTGTCGGCAAGGTCGAGGTCTTCGGGTCGGAATACGCGATGCGGATCTGGCTCGATCCGCAAAAGCTGAAGTACTACGATCTGTCCCCCTCCACGGTCGTCGCAGCCATCAGGGCGCAGAACGCCCAGATCTCGGCGGGCGCCTTTGGCGCGATGCCCGCGCCGGAGGGACAGCGCCTCAATGCCACGATCACGGCGCAATCCCTGCTCCGGACGCCCGAAGATTTCGAACGCATCGTGCTCCGCGCCGACACCGATGGTGGTCTCGTCCTGTTGCGGGACGTCGCCAGGGCTGAATTGGGAACCGAAAACTACGAGATCGCCGGTTTTTACAACGGCAGTCCCGCGTCGGGCATGGCCGTTCAGCTGGCCTCCGGTGCGAACGCGCTTGAGACGGCGGAACTGGTCAAAGCCAAAATGGATGAACTGGCCGAAGCCCTTCCTGCCGGGGTGAGCTATGTCATTCCCTATGACACGACCCCCTTCGTGCTGATCTCGATCGAATCCGTCGTGCACACGCTGATCGAGGCGATTGTCCTCGTGTTCTTCGTGATGCTCCTCTTCCTGCATAATTTTCGCGCCACCCTCATTCCGACCCTGGCTGTTCCGGTGGTTCTCCTCGGCACGTTCGGCATCATGGCCGCTCTCGGGTATTCCATTAACACGCTGACCATGCTGGCCATGGTGCTGGCAATCGGGCTGCTGGTCGATGACGCCATCGTCGTGGTGGAAAACGTCGAACGCTTGATGCACGACGAAAATCTGGAGCCCAAGGCAGCTACCAAGAAATCCATGGCAGAGATATCCGGAGCCCTGGTGGGCATCGCCATGGTGCTTTCCGCGGTCTTCGTTCCCATGGCCTTTTTCGGGGGGGCCACCGGGGAAATGTACAAGCAGTTCGCCGTGACCATCGTTTCGGCCATGGGGCTGTCCGTCCTGGTCGCCCTGATTTTCACCCCCGCCTTGTGCGCAACAATTCTGAAACCCCAGGCCCACGCGCGCAGGGAAGGACTGCTCGGCCGGATTGGTGGTGGTTTCGGACGATGGTTTGAACGCAATTTCGGCCATCTGACGGGCGGCTACATGTCGCTTGTCAAAGTGGTAACGGCCGGCCCTCTTCGAATGATCGTCGTCTATGGGCTGATCGTCGTCGGCATGATCGCGCTCTACCAGCGGACACCGACATCGTTCCTGCCCGACGAAGACCAGGGTACGCTGATGACCATCGTTCAGTTGCCCTCCGGCTCCACGTCGGAACAGACCGAAGCCGTCTTGCGCAAAGTCGAAAGCTATTACATGGCGGCGGAGCAAGACAACATCGTCTCGGCGTTTTCGGTTCGCGGCTTCTCGTTCGCCGGACAAGGGCAGAACATGGGCATGATGTTCGTCAAACTGAAGGATTGGGCGGAACGTCCCGGCCCCGACGATTCCGCCCAGGCGATCGCCGGGCGGGCCTTCGGTCCCTTGATGGGGGGCATTCGCGAAGCCCTGGTCATTCCGATCGTCCCGCCAGCCGTTCTGGAACTCGGGAACTCGAACGGGTTCAACGCCTTCTTGCAAGCCAGCGGCGGACAGACCCATGAACAGCTGCTGGATGCCCGCAATCAGCTTCTCGGATTGGCCGGCCAGGATCCCCGCCTGACGGCGGTGCGCCCCAACGGAGTGGAGGACGCCGCGCAGTTCCGCTTGAACATCGACTGGGGCAAGGCCGGCGCGGTTGGCCTGACCGCGGCCGATGTGGGCACGTTCCTGACCACGGTCTGGTCCAGCGACTACGTCAATGACTTCTTGTACGAAGGTCGCGTCAAGCGGGTGTACGTCCAAGGGGAGCCCGACGCCCGGACCGCGCCGGAAGATCTCGCCCTTTGGCGGGTTCAGAACATGAACGGCGACTTCGTCGACTTCTCGACCTTCGCCACGCAAGAGTGGGTCTTCGGCCCGCAGCAGGTATCGCGCTACAATGCCCTGCCCGCCATGGGCATCGAAGGATCTCCCGCTGACGGCCTGACCTCCGGCGAGGCCATCACCGCGATGGAGGACCTGGCCGATCAATTGCCGCCCGGCTTCAAGCTGGTCTGGACCGGCATGTCCCTGGAGGAAAAGGAAGCCGGTGCCGGTGCGGTGATCCTGTACGCCCTCGCCTTGTCGGCCGTGTTCCTCTGCCTGGCGGCTCTCTACGAGAGCTGGACAATCCCGATGGCGGTGCTGATGGCCATGCCGGTCGGCATTCTGGGGGCGCTGATCGGTGCTGCGGTCGGTGGCCAGTCCAACGGCGTGTATTTCCAGGTGGGTCTTCTGACGGTGGTGGGCCTGACCGGCAAGAACGGCATCATGATCGTCGAATTCGCGCGCGAACGCATGGCCGCATTGGGTGAAACCGCCGTCGAGGCCGTGCGCGAGGCGGCCCGGCTGCGCTTCAGACCAATCCTCATGACCTCGCTGGCCTTCGGTCTTGGGGTCGTTCCGCTGGTTCTGTCGTCGGGGGCCGGGTCCGGTGCCCGGACGGCCATTGGCTACGCGACATTTTTCGGCACGATTACCGGCACGTTCCTGACAATCTTCTTCGTCCCGGTGTTCTTCGTGCTGATCAACCGGGTGTTTTCGCGGCGCCCGGAATCACGGCAGACCTGACGGGGGGAACCCCCTCCCGTCGGCATCCGCGTGCCGCCCCGGCGACGGGTGATCCCGTCGCCGGTCGGTTCGGCAGTCTGGCAGGGCGCTTGGGCAGCACGCGGGCATCAATCGCAATCGCCCAAAAAAGAACCCCGCCTCGAAGGGCGGGGTTCCGAAGTCGGGACAGGACCCGGACGCGGATCAGCGCTTGGAGAACTGGAAGCTCCGACGGGCCTTGGCGCGGCCGTACTTCTTACGTTCAACGGTACGCGGGTCACGGGTCAGGAAGCCCTGAGCCTTCAGCGGCTTACGCAGTTCCGGGTTGAACAGCGTCAGCGCCCGGCTGATGCCGTGACGCAGCGCGCCGGCCTGACCGGACAGACCACCGCCGGTCACCGTGCAGACCACGTCGAACTGGTTGGACGTGTTGGTGACCGTGAAGGGCTGGTTGATGACCATGCGCAGAACCGGGCGCGGGAAATAGGCGTCCAGCTCGCGGCCGTTGACGGTGATGCGGCCGCTGCCGGCCTTCACCCACACACGGGCAACCGATTCCTTACGACGACCGGTGGCGTAGGAGCGGCCGAACTCGTCCTTCACCGCCTCGCGGGTCGCCTGTTCCTGAACCTGAGCCGGCGCCCGGGTCGCTTCCTTCAGATCTTCGAAGGACTTGATCTCCTCGGACATGGCTTAGAAGCTCCTCTTGTTCTTCGGATTAAGGGCGGCCACGTCCAGCACTTCCGGCTGCTGGGCATCGTGCGGATGGTCGGTGCCGGCATAAACACGCAGCTTCTTGAACTGCGCGCGGCCCAGGGGGCCACGGGGCATCATGCGTTCGACAGCCTTTTCAACCACGCGTTCGGGGTGGCGGCCGGTCAGGATCTGGCCCATGGTGCGGCTCTTGATGCCGCCCGGGTGACCGGTGTGCCAGAAGAAGCGTTCCTGGGTGGCCTTGTTACCCGTCAGCTTCACCTTTTCGGCGTTGATGACGACCACATGGTCACCGGTGTCGATATGCGGGGTGTACATCGGCTTGGTCTTGCCGCGCAGCAGGTCGGCAATGATCACCGCCAGGCGACCGAGAACGACACCTTCGGCGTCGATCACGTACCACTTCCTGTCCACCTCATTGGGTTTCGCGGAATAGGTCTTCATTGGATCCGTTCTTTTGCTCTGGGCCGCCGCCGGAACAGTCCCGCGACAGCCAAATCAATAATGCGCCGACCAGTGGGACAGGCCAGCGCATCCGGTGTTGGTGTGGGCGCGGAGTATGCCAGGAGACGAAAAGAAGTCAATCACTAAAACACTATTAAAATCAACGCATTAGAAAATTGGTATCATAATACCTCACTTTTAAGCCTCCGGAATGGCGTCCTTTTTCCGCCTCCCGCCGCCCCCCTGTTTTCGCGGCGCCGCGGCGGAGAGCCTATTGACGGGAAAACCGGCCCGGAGTTGACTGTCAGCGTTCAACCGGCCGCGCCCTCCCGTCGCTCCGCGAACCAAGGCACGCGCCGCCGTTACCGGAAGGGGACAGACCGTGCACACCGTGGCTTCCATCTCGTTTCGCGACGACCACAGCCTGAGCATGGACGTGCTCGACGTCTCCGGTCTGGTCATGGGTCCGCCGATCCGCCTGGAAGACGGCAGCTGGGCGGTGGAACTGGTGGTGCACACCATCGCCGGCAAGATTTCCCTGCAAATGACCGGCGACGATCCCGAGCGCTTCAAGATCGCTCACCCCGAAGGCTACGAGGACGAGGGCTGAGGCGCCCCCATCCCGTCCCCTGCCCCCTCTCCTATCCCCGCCCCCGCCCGGTCCAGGGGTGGAATCGAATAGGTGCCGGTGACATGGGCCACCAGATCCCAGTTCTCCCGCCCCCACTCCGCCCGCCCGGCGCCGGGCACGCTGTACAGCTCCACCTCTGCCACCGTCAGGCGCTTGCCGTCCTTCAGTGACTTGCCCACCGCCACGATATCGCGGTCCGAGGGCTTGCGCAGGAAGTTGATGGACAGGTTGGTGGTGACCGCCAGTTCCACCCGCCCCACCAGACTCAGCACCACCGCATACATCGCCACATCCGCCAGCGCCATCATCGCCGGGCCGGACACCGTGCCGCCGGGACGGGTCAGCTCCGGCTTGTAGGGCATGCGCAGCAGCACCTCTCCATGACGAATCTCCTCGGCGACGATGCCCAGCATGTCGGCGATCGGCAGTTCGCGATCCAGAATCGCGGTGAAGTCTTCCAGGGTAATGCGGGACATGGCAGCGCCCTTCCGGCGGCAGGGGAGGGGAAAAAGGGGCCGATACGGACCCGAATGGGGCGCAGATGTGTCTTTTCCTTGAAAAAGCAAGGGGAACAAGTCAAAATCCAATTGAATCAACGAGTCGCTAAAAATTGTTGAAAAATCAGTCGAACAAGGGCCTTCAACCCTAACCCCCCAGGGAGGATAGACCGCGTGACCCAGGACGATCAGCCGATTCTGCTCAGCGAGACCACCGAAGGCGTGCTGCGCCTGACCCTCAACCGGCCGAAGGCGCGCAATGCCCTGTCCGTCGGCCTGATGGCCGCGCTTCAGGGTGCGCTGGACGCCGCCCGTGACGACGCCGCCGTGCGGGTGGTGGTGATCGCCGCCAACGGCCCGGCCTTCTGCGCCGGCCACGATCTGCGGGAAGTGCGCGCCAATCCGGGGCGGGACGCCTACGAGGCGCTCTTCACCCAGTGCTCCAGGCTGATGACCTCCATCGTGCGCCTGCCCAAGCCGGTGATCGCCCGTGTCCACGCCATGGCCACGGCGGCGGGATGCCAGCTGGTGGCGTCCTGCGACCTCGCCATTGCGGCGGAAGAGGCCCGCTTCGCCACGCCGGGGGTCAATATCGGCCTGTTCTGCTCCACCCCCATGGTCGCCCTGTCCCGCAATGTGGGGCACAAGAAGGCCATGGAGATGCTGCTGTCCGGCCATCCCATTTCCGCCGCCGACGCCCTCGCCCACGGTCTGGTCAACCAGGTGGTGCCGGCCGAAGGGCTGGACGACGCCGTGGACAGTCTGGCGCAGACCATCGCCGGCAAGTCGCCCCTGACCCTGGCCATCGGCAAGGAAGCTTTCTACCGCCAGGCCGAAATGCCGCTGGAAGACGCCTACGCCTACGCCAGCGAGGTGATGACCACCAACATGCTCGCCCGGGACGCCCAGGAAGGGATCGATGCCTTCCTGGAAAAGCGCGATCCCGTCTGGACGGGCGAATAGCCCCGCCCAGGAAGACCCGGAGACACGCCCATGCCATACCAAGCCCTGCCCCACCTGTCCCACCCCCGGCCGTCCCGCGTTCCGGCTCCCCGCAGCCGTGCGGCGCGCTGGCTGCCCGCCCTGGCCCTGCTCGTGCCCCTGGCCCTGACCGCCTGCGGCGGCGGCGCGGGCGGGGGCTATCAGCGCATGGCCGTGCCGCAGTATCCGGACGGCGGCTTCGTGTGGTGCGTGCCCTATGCCCGCTATGTTTCCGGGGTGCAGATCCATGGCGACGCCAACACCTGGTGGGATCAGGCGCGCGGCCGCTATGCCCAGGGCAACCGCCCGGCCCTGGGCGCGGTGCTGACCCTGCGGCCCGACAACCGGCTGCGCGGCGGCCATGTGGCCGTGGTCACCGGTCTGGTCGGCGACCGGGAAATCCGGGTCAGCCACGCCAACTGGGGATGGAACGACAAGACGCGGGGCCTGATCTACGAGGACATGCCCGCCGTCGACGTCTCCCCGGCCAACGACTGGACCATGGTGCGCTTCATGCACCCCAGCGTCGGCGGCTACGGTCGTGGCTACCCCGCCTACGGCTTCATCTACGGCGACACCTATATGGCCCAGAGATAGGACAGGGGAGGGCCAGAGACGCCAGCCTCTTCCTTCCTGCTCCCCTACCCGCCTATTCCCCGGCGGCGGAGCGCAGGGCCGTGTCGTCGCAAACGAAGCGGTTCACCCCCCGCTCCGCAATCGCGCCGGACCGCTTCAGGTCGGCGATCATGCGGCTGGCCGTTTCGGTGGTCACCCCCAGCATGGCCCCCAGATCCTCGCGGCTGAACAGCTCGCAGATCTCCTGCCCCTGGTCGTCAGCCTCCCGGGGCAGATGCAGCATCAGGCGCGCCACCCGTGCCCGGGCGTTGCCGGTGGACAGCCCCGTCAGCCAGGCATCCGCCTGCTGCACGCTGCGATGCCACCGGGTCATCAGCTGGTTGTGCAGCCGGGGCGTCTGGGTGCTCAGCCGTTGCACCACATCCGCCGGGATCCGGCAGACCAGCGCCGAATGCAGCACCACCGCCGTATGCTCATAGACATCGGACAGCAGCGCCTCCAGCCCGATGGTGTCTCCCGGGCGCAGCAGCCGCACGATCCGCTGGCTGCCGTCCGACAGGTACTGCACCAGCTTGATCAGCCCCACCCGCAAGGTAAACACCGCCCCGGCCGGTTCGCCCTCGCCATACAGCTGGCTCCCCGGGTCGAAGAACAGTTCCTCGATCGGCAGGTGGATCAGGTTGAAGTCCGCTTCCTCCAGGTCGGCGAACAGCGCGAGGTCGCGGATTCCACACCCCCGGCATTCGGCGAGACCTTTCCAGGCGGCCTCTATCTTCGTTTTTTTCACAGCGGTCCACATTGTTGGGGCACCCGTCGACGGGACAGGTCGGCTTCCCTGAGTTTGTTCCCTCAATGGTGGCCGACCCGTGCATCCCGGTCAACAGCCCGCCGGTCCGAGAGCCCCTCGAACCGCCCGCCTTCGCGTCAGGCCCTCGAACCACCCGCCTTCGCGTCAGGCCCTCGAACCACCCGCCTTCGCGTCAGGCCCTCGAACCACCCGCCTTCGCGTCAGGCCCTCGAACCGCGCGCCTTCGCGTCAGGCCAGCATCGCCGCGCCAACCACCGTCCATAGATATAGGGTCGCGAACAGCGCCATCAGAGCCGAGAACTCTCGCAGGATCAGAGAGAAATGCATGGCCGGGGCCTCCTTGAGCAGCGGGAGCGGACCCGGAGGATCCGCCATATTCCCGTTTTGTTCCTATTCACATAGGAACATAAAGAGAACACCCCTGTCAACCCGGCTTTCTTCCTCCGAAGGCACCCCCGAATCCTGACCACGCAGGATCGGCCGCCAGCGTCGCAGCTCGCGGCACACTCCTGTGGTATCACGACAGAACGTATTGGGAACCGGAGGGAGGAGAAACTCTACGGGGTGGTTCGGACGCTAAGGATATGGATATGGATATCGATTTCGCCCGCGCCCCGGTCACATGGTCAGCCCACCGTCCACCCGCAGGATGGCGCCGTTGACGTAGCCGTTCTCGATCACCTGCTGAACGGCCAGGGCGACCTCGTCGGCCCGGCCCAAGCGCCGCAGGGGCACCTCGCCGCGCACTTCGGCGACCTTGTCTTCCGACAGGGCGGCATGGGTCGAAGGGGTGTCGGTGAAGCCCGGAGCGACGCAGACCGCGCGCAATCCCAAGGGACCCAATTCCTTGGCCCAGGTCAGGGTCAGCGCCTCCAGACCGGCCTTGGCGGCGGAATAGGCGCTCTGTCCGGGGTTGCCGCGGGCGGAAATCGATCCGATGGACACGATGACCCCGCGAATGCGCTTGCGGACCATGCGGTCGGCAACGGCCATGGTGACGGAGTAGACCGCCGTCAGATTGGTGGCGATGACCTCGTCCCATTGACTCAGGCGCAG
This sequence comes from Rhodospirillaceae bacterium Z3-40, assembly GCA_046233135.1. Taxonomy (GTDB): domain Bacteria; phylum Pseudomonadota; class Alphaproteobacteria; order Rhodospirillales; family Rhodospirillaceae; genus JBJXHN01. Next base: position 894,835 of record JBJXHN010000001.1, read on the forward strand.
CGCCCGGGGCACGCGGTTCAGGGGATCGATCAGCGGCGCGTTGCGGATGACACCAGCGTTGTTCACCAGAACATCAAGCCCGCCCAAATCGGCGAACACGGCGCCGACGGCGGTGTCCGTGGCCTCGGGGTCCGTCAGGTCGACGACCTGGGTCAGGACCGACGGTAAGGCCGCCCGCAGGGCCGCCAGCCCCTCGCCGTCGCGATCCAGAACGGCCACCGTCGCGCCCTGGGCCGTCAGGCGCTCGACCATGGCCCGCCCCAACCCGCCGACCCCGCCGGTGACCAGGATCCGCAGTCCGGCGAGGCCCCGGGTCATGGCGTCAGCCCCTTGGCGCGAAGCAGCGCTTCCATGGCCGGGACGGAGGTCATGGTGGCGATCTCGTCGCCATCGAAGGTCAGGCCGAAGGTGTCCTCGACGGCCATGATAAGTTCCATGTGCTTCAGGGAATCCCAGCGGGAAACCGTTCCCATGGCCGTCTCGTCCGTGATGCTCTCCACAGGGACATGGAGGACCTCCGCCACAACACTTCGCAACGTTTTCATGCCTAGACTCCGGGTGATATAAACCCAGGGACGGGCAAGAACACGCCACCCGGGACCAGAAAGGGCCGCCATGATAGACCATCCGCCAGGGGACTTGAACGGGAACATCGCCTGGCTTGGCGCTGGTCCCCGCTATATCCATTCCGCGGGCCAGCGGTTCGATACCATCGTCGCCCGCCATGCCGACCGGCCCGCCCTTCGCTTCTCCGATGGAACGACGGTCAGCTACGGCACCCTGGACGACCTCGCCGCCCGGACCGCCGGCCTTCTGCGGACCCGGGGCGTCGGGCGGGGATCGGTGGTCGCCCTGTCGCTGGAGAAATCCCCCCTGGCCTATGCCGCCATGGTCGCCTGCCTGCGCATCGGCGCGCCCTATGTCAACCTCGACCGGACCAGCCCGGCGGAGCGGCTGTCACGCGTGCTCGACCGCTGCCGGCCCAGGGTCCTGCTGACCGACACCGCCCCCGGGGCGGACATTGCCGAGACCCTGCGCATCCTGGACGTGGCGGTCCTTGGTCCCGTCCCGGACCTCGCCGCCGTGGCGCCCGACCGGCTCGTGGACCTGCCCGCGCCCACCGGCGCGACGCCGGCGTATCTGATGTTCACCTCGGGCTCCACGGGCTTTCCCAAGGGCGCGGTGATCAGCCACGCCGCCCTGTTGAACTTTCAGGGCTGGGCGGCGGAGACCTATGACCTGACCGCCGAGGACCGGCTGACCAACGTCAATCCCCTGTACTTCGACAACTCCGTCTTCGATATCTACGCCAGCCTGCTGACCGGCGCCTGCCTTTGCCCGTTCACCCGCGATGAAACCCGCGAGGCCCGGACCCTGGTCCGCAAGGTCGAGGAAGCGGCGTGTACCGTCTGGTTCTCCGTACCGTCAATGCTGATGTTCCTGACCACCATGCGCGCCCTGCCCAAGGGCGGCATGCCCAGCCTGCGGTTCATCGCCTTCGGGGGCGAAGGCTATCCCAAGCCGGAAATGCGCAAGTTGTACGATCTGGTGGGCGACCATGCCCGGCTGGTCAATGTCTACGGCCCGACGGAATGCACCTGCATATGCTCCAGCTATCCGATCACTGCGGCTGATTTCGAGGACATGGACGGCCTCGCGCCCCTGGGACGCATGGCGCCGAATTTCGCGACCCTGGTTCTGGATGGCGACGACCGCCCCGTGCCCCCCGGCGCGGTGGGCGAGTTGTGTCTGCTCGGTCCCCAGGTGGGCCTGGGGTACTGGCGGGATCCGGATCGCACGGCGGCGGCCTTCACCCCCAATCCCCTGAACGACGCCCATGGGGAAATCATGTACCGCACCGGCGACCTGGTCAGTGTCGACGCCGCCGGGCTATTCTGGTTCAAGGGACGGAAAGACAATCAAATCAAGCATATGGGCTATCGCATCGAATTGGAGGAGATCGACGCGGCGCTATATGCCCTGCCCGGAGTGACCGAGGCGGCGGCGGCCTACATCCGCGACCGCTCGGCCTTTGGCCACATCGTGGCGGCGGTGGCGGGGGAGGATGGCCTGGATGGCGACCGGACGCGGCAGGCCCTGGGAGAGCACCTGCCCCCCTATATGCTGCCCGACCGGATCCTGGTTCTCGATAGCCTGCCCAAGAACGCCAACGGCAAGATCAGCCGTCCGGCGGTGCGGGACCTGTTCGCATGACACAGGCGCTCGTCAGGACACCTCTTCGACCAGAGCGGCGATAACATAAGCCACATCCTCCGGCGCCACGTCCCGGTAATAGGGCAGGCCGAGGCATTCCCGGGCCAGCCGCCGCCCGACGGGTGCCGCGTCCCCGGGGCAGGAGGCAAAGGCGGGGTGGTCACACAGGGCCAGGGGCCACCAGAGGCGGGTCTGGATTCCCCGGGCGGCCAGGGCGGTGGCCAGGGTTCGGCCATCCTGCCCCGGAACACGGACAACAAAGGCCGATCCGACCCAATCCCGACCAAATCCCGCTTGGGTGACAATATCCTGCCGGGCCGCCAAGGGCGCGTAGAGGGCCGCGGCCCGGCACCAATCGGCCCGGATGGCGGACCATCCATCCAGCGCGGCCAAGGCAACGGCGGCGGCGTATTCGGACATCTTGCCGTTGCTGGCCGGAACCTGAGCCGTCGCCGTGTCCCGGAAGCCGAAGTTGAGCGCCTGCCGCACGCGTTTGATGAAGGCCGGATCGGCGCTGACCACCAGCCCCCCCTCGCCGGCTCCCAGCGTCTTGGTCGCGTGCAGGGAAATGGCGGCCGGTATGTCGCTTGCCCGCCACGTGTCGAAAGCCGCTGCCGCGTCGATCAGGACCGGAATGCCCGTTTCGGCACGAAAGCGTCTCCATTCCCTGTCGTCCAAGGGCGCGCCAAAGGGCACGACGGGCATCACCGCCGCCAGGGACAGGGACTCCCGGGTCATCGCCGCGCGCACGGCATCCGGCCCCATGACCCAGGTGCTTCCGTCAACATCCACCAGATAAGGCGTCAAGCCGGCCAGAAGAACCGCGTGCGCCGAGGCGCAAAAGGTCCAGGAGGGTACGGCGACCAGCCCCCCCGGCGGCACCTCCAAGGCCATCAGGGCCGCCGTCAGGGCCGCCGTTCCGTTATTGGCGGTCACCACCGCCCCCGTTCCTCCCCCAAGGGCCAGCGCCAGGCGCTGTTCAAGCTCGACAACCAATGGCCCGAAGTTCGAATACCAGCGGTTCCGCTCGATCGCCCGCAGGTAGGGCTCCAGCTCTTCCAGAACCGGCAGAGAGGGCCGCATGACCGGCACGTCGCGGCTTTCGTATCTCTTGGACCCCGGCACTCTCCAATCCTCCCCTTCAACACGCCCAGCAACGACAGGCTGCCCTCGATCCCGCGCGTGACACCGGGTGAAAGCCATTTTTCATACTTATTCCCGATACTACCCAAGGCACAATGGGCCAAGGCGCATTGGGGCAAGGCACAACGAGAGATGCAACACCTCGCCCCAAGGGTGAAGTGAAAATCACGGATAGCATGATCAATATTGACTGGCAATACAGACGTGTTTGAGGAGAGCGATTTTGCATAAGATAATTCTGCCCTGCCCCAATCTCGGTGACAACAATGGCGGAACCCTGTCCTATTTCAAAAACTTGAAATTCGAATTCTTGGCAATGGGATATACTATCGACTTGATCGACTTCAAGAGCCCCAGCGCATTCACTGACCTTGCAAAATCCCTTTCCGGCGGCAACGCCGTTGTTTATTCCAATTTTTTCACTGACATGCGTGTCTCGGCAACAAATCATTTCAGGGACACGTCCCTTTTTGACCTCTTCGGAGCGCGCTCCTTCATGCTGTGCGCCGACATGCCCTACAAGATGTTCATGCTGGAACGGATCTTCCATTCGGGCAACGCCACGATGGTTCTTCTGGACCGGACCTACGAGGCCATGATCCGGCTGCTGAACCCGGCGGTAAAGCGCTTCTCGGTGATGGAGACCTATGTCTCGCAGCAGGCTCTTGTCCCCCTGCCCTGGGAGGATCGCGAGATTGATCTTTTGATCCCGATGAACTTCACCCGCCAACGGAAGAGCCTCGCCGACGTGGTCGGCTGGTGCGGTGCGGAGCATCGTGACCTGATCATGGCTTACCACGAGGCCATTCGCGGCAATCTGACCGAGGACCCCCTGCTTGTTTTTGACCAGGTGCTGACGGCGGCCTGCGGATACGGGGTCCGGGAAAGGTGCGGAGAGCAGAACCAGTTCATCATGCTTGTCTGCAAAATCCTCAGCGCCGTGGACGACATCGTCCGGCAGGACCGGCGGGAGGACATGACCCGCGCCATCCTCGCCGATTGTCGCCCCTTCACCCGGATCGTCGCCCTTGGCGACACCAACCTCCTGGGCGAAGCCGGAGAGAAGGTGGAGTGGATCGGCTATCAGAACGCCATGACCATGCACGCGCTCATGACCCGGTCACGGATGGTCCTCAACACCCATCCGGTCATCCCCCACGGCACCCATGAGCGGGTGGCCGACACCCTGATGAGCGGGGCGGTCCTGGTCACCGACGTCAACACGCGGCTGAGGGAGACTCTGACCGCAGGCGTCGACTACCTTCCCCACAGTCCGGGACAGAGCCTCGCCGGGACGGTCGCGGACCTTGATCTCGCCGGGGTGGCGGCCGCCGGATTGGCCTTCGCCCAAGAGCATTTCACGATGGCCCGCCACGCGGCCTATCTGGCCCGCGTCTTCCAGGGCGCTCCGGACCTTGCCCCGCACGGGGTCGAACCGCGTTGACCCGGGATCGGGCGGATACCGTTTGGTCTTGATACTCACAGATCACGCTTCAGGAACATCATCATGAAAAAGATCGTTATTTTTGGACAGGGGATGATGGCAGAGGTCGCCTGTGACCACATGACGCGGGATCGCTGTCACGAGGTCGTGGCCTTCACCGTCGATGGCGCCTGGCTTGGAAACGGCGACACCGCTCTCGCGGCGCGGGCCGGCGTGCCGGTGGTGGCCTTCGAAGAGGTGGAAACCCGTTTCCCGCCCGACCAATACGGCATGTTCGTGGCCATGGGCTATCACGCCCTCAACCGGGTCCGCGCCGACAAATGCGCCGAGGCCAAGGCCAAGGGCTATGCCCTTGCCAGCTATGTCAGTGCCCGGGCGGATGTCGGCCCCTGGCTGGAGATTGGCGAGAACTGCCTGCTGCTCGACAGCGTGGGTGTCCAGCCCGGCGCGCGGATCGGCGATAATGTCTGGCTGTGGAACAATACCCTGATCGGCCACCATGCCACCATCGCCAGCCATTGCTGGTTCGCCGCCGGAGGAACCGTGGGAGGAAAGGCGAGCATCGGCGAACGCTGCTTCTTCGGCCTTGGCGCCACCGTCGGCGGCGACCTGTCGATCGGCGCGGAATCGATCATCGGCGCGGGCGCCCTGGTGACCAAAAGCGCCGCGGCGGGCAGCGTGTTCGTGGAGCGGGATACCGATCTCTTCCGCCTGGACAGCCGGCGTTTCCTGTCGATCACCCGCCTCGCGACCCTGGGGACCAAAGGAAACGACGCGTGAACCCGACCTTCCACTGGCACCGCCTGGGCAAGGTCTTCGACCCGGCACGCCAGGGTGTCGCCCCCTGGATGATGGAATTCGCCCAATGCCCGACGCCTTTCGTCCGGGATGAACGGACGGTGCGGGTCTACTTCGCGACCCGCCCGCCCCGCGATGGCGCGGGCATGTACGTGGCCCGGCCCGGATACGTCGACCTCGACCGCCGGGATTTGCGGCGCGTGGTCGGCGTCGCGCCCCGTCCGGCCCTGGACCTGGGGGAGACCGGAACCTTCGACGAATTCGGCGTCATGCCCAGTTCCGTCCTGCGGGTCGGGTCGGCGATCCACATGTATTACACCGGCTGGACCCGCAAGGCTTCGGTTCCCTTCACCACGGCCATTGGCCTGGCCATCAGCCATGATGGCGGCGACAGCTTCACCCGGGCGGGTCCGGGGCCGGTTCTTAACATCGGCTTGACCGAGCCCTTCCTGGTCAACAGCCCCATCGTGCGGATCCTCGAAGGCCGATGGCACATGTGGTACGTCACCGGCGACCGCTGGATCGACGGTGCGCGGGGGCCGGAAATCGTCTGCCGCCACGCCCATGCCACCTCTGCCGACGGCCTGACCTGGACGGATCGGGAGACCGGCTTCATGCCGACGGTGCTGGGCGACACGGAATGCCACGACCTGCTTTGCCCCATAGCCATAGGGGACCAGTGGCATGCCTTTTTCGCCTACCGCCACGCCACCGGCTTCCGCGAGGACCGGGACCGGGCCTATCGCCTGGGGCATGCGGTGTCCTCGGACCTGCGACGCTGGCACCGGCTGGGGGACGACGGCACCCTTTCCCGAACCGAAGGCGCGTGGGATTCGGACATGGTCTGCTCCACCCAGTTCCTGGAAATGGATGGCCGCCGCTGGATGTTCTATTGCGGCAACGGCATTGGCCGCGACGGCTTTGGCGTTGCCGAACTGGTGGTCACGCCGCCAGCCATTCCGTAAGGCGGTCGCGGGGGTTCCACATCATCCAGTCGACGACGGACAGATCAGGAACGAAGGTCAGGCTGCCGGTCGGATAGGTCCGGGGCCGATGTTCGTGGAAACTCAGCCGCAATCCGTTGCGGGCATAAAGCTCCGGGTCGAACAGGTGCTTCCCGCCAGCGGGGTTCCGGTATTCGGTGGCGTTCACCGCCTTGGAAATATGAAGGGCCCACTCGCCCGGCTGACATCGCTCCGGAAAGGCCACGTCCAGGTCCGAGCAGGGAACGATCGGCGTCGTGATCCCCATTTCCCTCGCCACCCAGCGCAGCAAAGCCGTATTGGTCGCCGCGACCGTGCCATGGCGTCCGGCCAGGGCATCGGCCAGGGAGTCGGTTACCGCCCTGTATTCCGGCGCCTCTTTCTCATAGACACGCAGGCGGTCGAACAGCATTCCGCGCCAATCGCGGTCTTCGTCGACCAGAGCGTCCCGCACGGGAACCATGCCCCCGGCATGGCGGACGGGCAGCGAAATATACGCCTCGCCCTTGTCCCGGTTCAGAATCCGGTTCCGGGTCATCCAGGACTTGCGGGTGAACTGGGCAATATCGAAAACAACCCACAGATCGCAAGCGGCCATCAGTCGAAACTGCTCGAAATAGGGCAGGAAATACGGCTGCATGATGCCAACGATCATCCGGATGTCCTTTGCGTTTCGGCGGCGCCCCCCAGGCGGATGAACAGCGCCCCGGCGCAGACGAAGGCCCGGTCCCAGGCTTCGGCGTCGGCCAGGATGGCGTCGCCGACTGTGCGCGGTCCCGTGCCGTGGTGCCAGCAATAGTCATCCAGGACCACCCATCCTCCCGGGGGCACATGCCGCCCCCAGGCCCGCCAGTCGGCGCGCACGGCGTCCAGGTCATGATTGCCGTCGATATGCAACACGGCAATCCGCCCGCAATAGTCGGTCGCCCCCAATTCCGGGGTTTCGACCCGGCCTTGCGATTCATACAGGCGAACCGCGTCGGTCGAGGGCAGGCGCAGGTGATTGACGCCGCCGGCTCCGGCGATGGGAACCATGTTCAGGAAATAGCCCTGGCGCAACAGCTCGAAATCCCACAGGTCCACCAGGTCCTGGATCAGGGCGGGACTGTCGTGCTGCTTGGCGTTCGCCGGCGCCCAGGGATCCACGGTCAGGACCGGACCGATGGCGAACAGCCGGGCGGCCAGGACCAGAACGCTGGCCGACTTGCCCATCAGGGTCCCGATTTCGACCACGTCCCCCTTCGGCGCATCGGCGGCCACCGCTACCAGGGCCGCCAGCTTCAGGTCCGAGCATTCCCCATAAAGGGTGTCACCGTAATGCAGGATGGCGGCCACCCGGGCCACGGAGAGGTCCGGGGAAGGTCCATCCTGGACATTCAGGATGAAACGCCGCAGGTCCGCCGCCCGGTCCAGGACCTGACGGATCCGGATGTTCTGCTCGGCGATGGGATTGGGCCGCACCAGTTGCAGGGACAGGCGGCCCGTATCGATCAGGGCTTGCAGTGTCCCGTGGACGGCGGTCAGGGGCGCGTGGACATGGGTCAGGTCATGGCGGGCGACCAGGGCCGCGACGGCCCCGGGAAACGCGGGTTCGTGGATGGAAGGCAGCCATTCCCAAGCGGAAAAGGCCTCCTTGTTCTCGTCACCGGGCAGGGACGAGGCCCCGACCACCCGTTCGCCCCGGGCGGCGGCCTCGCGGGCATAGTCGACGGCGGCGGTGACCGACGAGGGAAAGACCAGGGTGCCGGCCATGGATCAGGCTTTCCCGAACAAGGGGTGACGGGGAGGAGCGCCCATGGCGTTAGCCCTCCAGGTCCCGGCGGGCAGCGGCGCGGATCACGTCGTCAAGCCACTGGTGCATGCTTTTGCCGGTCTTGGCCCGGGCCTCGTAGGCCAGCCTTTTGGCCTCGGGGGTGACGCCCTCCAGATGACCATGGTAGCGGGTGCGGTGGGTGCCGCCCCGGACGCCGGGAATGGGGAAGTCGAAATCGGCGTCCGGCTCGCCCACCCCCACCACGAAATCGATGAGGTAGAACACCCCGCCGATGATCCACTGGATGGTCGTCTCCCGCGCCTCCACCGGCAGCTTGTCGAGAGGCAGGGGATAGGCGAATTCCGGGTTGGAATTGATCAGGATCCGGGCAAAATCGGTATGGCGCAGCCAGGGGGGCATGCATTCGTCGCCCACGACCACCTTGCCGCCGGGCTTGGTCACCCGGGCCATTTCGGTGAAGGCGCGGCCGATATCGGCGAAGGCGTTGATCCCGCCGAACTGGAAACAGGCATCGAAGCTGTTGTCCGGAAAGGGCAGGTAATAGCCATTGGCCAGGGCCGGCTCGGCGTTGGCGCCGATCCGCTTCATGCGCGCGATGTTGTGTCCCAGAAAAGTGGGGGAGATGTCCTGGATATAAAGACGTCCCTCGGGACCCAGGCGGCGGGCGATGACCTCGGAATCCCGACCGCTGCCGGCGCCGACTTCCAGCACGCGATCTCCGGGTTTCAGGTTCAGCTTGTCGACCATGGCTTCCCGGGTTCTGGCCTCGTCGACGCCATAGGTCTGGAAGGTCAGGGGAATGTACTGGTCATAGACATCGGCCCGCTCCTCCGACTGCTGGAGAGACTTGCGGTCGACCTCGGGCAGGTCGAAGGGATAGACGAAATTCGGGATGCCGTCGCGAATGGGAAAGCGGTTGCCGGTGGCGCCGACCAGGGTCCCTCCGATCACTTCGTTCCCGCGGGTATCCGCATCTTCCAGAACCAATGGGGATCCCGTGGCGGGATCAACGTAAAAATTTTCTTCACCGGCGCGCATTATCCCATCCATCTCCATTAAAAGATCCGGGATGGATAGTGCCACGAAGCGGGAAGCGCGTTAAGTCTCCGGAAGAACGCGCGGGCAAGGAGACGGCGATGCACTGGCATAAGCTCGGCAAGATTTTCGATCCCCGGGACCACCCCCTGCCCCTGGGCTGCGAGGGCTTTTCCCAGGCGCCCCAGGTTCTGCTCCGGCCCCAGGGTCCCCGGGTCTACTTCACCACGCGCAAGCGGGACGGGGATCGGGGATACCTCGGCCATATCGCCTATGCGGATTTCTCCGACGATTTCTCGCAGGTTCTCGGTGTTTCGACCGGCACGGTCATTCCCCTGGGAGAGCGGGGAAGCTTCGACGAGCACGGCATTTTTCCCATGAACATCCTGCACCGGGGCGAGCGGATATTCGGCTACACCTCCGGCGTGGACCGGCGCGTCTCGGTGCCGGTGGACGGGGCCATCGGCCTCGCGCTCAGCACCGACGGGGGCGAGACCTTCCAGCGCCTCGGGGCCGGCCCGGTGCTGGCGCCGTCCCTGCACGAGCCGTGCATCGTCGTCGATCCCTTCGTCCAGGTTTTCGAGGAAACATTCCACATGTGGTATGTCTTCGGCCAGGGCTGGACGCCGCCGACAACCCATGCCGAGCCGGACCGGGTCTACAAGATTGGACATGCGACCTCGGCGGACGGCATCCACTGGACCAAGGAGGATGGCGTTCCCATCATCAGCGACCGCCTGGGTGCCCATGAATGCCAGGCCATGCCCACGGTGATCTCTCTGGCGGATGGCTATCACATGCTGTTCTGCTACCGTCACGCCTCGGATTTCCGGGTCAACCGCGAGCGGGGGTACCGCATTGGTCATGCCCGTTCCCCGGATTTGCGGACCTGGACCCGAGACGATTCCCGTCTGACCCTCGCCACGGGGCCGGAGGACTGGGACGCGGACATGACCTGTTATCCCCACCTGTTCCGTCACCGGGGCCATGTCTATCTGATGTACAACGGCAACGCCTTTGGCCGGGACGGTTTTGGGCTGGCCGTTCTCGAACCGTAGGCGAGAGTCCCCGGTCCGGCGCCGAGAGGGCGATTTTCCGGCCCCGGCTGTCGGATCCCACTGGACAGGCGGCGCGAATGCCCTTTTGTTAGCGTCCATGACCACAGACCCGATCCCAACCCCTGCCACCGGCCGCGCTGCGGCGGTGGACCGCCGCCTGTCCGTCGCACCGATGATGGACTGGACGGACCGGCATGACCGCTGGTTCCTGCGCCGCATCACTCGCGACACCCTGCTCTATACCGAGATGGTGACCACCGGCGCCCTGCTGTTCGGCGACCCCGCACGTCATCTGGCCCATGACCCCGAGGAACAGCCCCTGGCCCTGCAGCTGGGCGGCAGCGATCCCGAGGCGCTGGCCCGCTCCGTGCGCATCGCCGGCGACTGGGGGTTTGCCGAGATCAACCTGAATGTGGGCTGCCCTTCCGACCGGGTGCAGAACGGCCGTTTCGGGGCCTGCCTGATGGCCGAACCGGATCTGGTCGCCGATTGCGTCGCCGCCATGCGCGCTGCGACCCCCCTGCCCGTTACCGTGAAGCACCGCATCGGCATCGATGACCGGGACAGCTGGGACGAATTGCTGGCCTTCGTCGACACCGTGGCCAGGGCGGGCTGTTCCACCTTTATCGTCCACGCCCGCAAGGCCTGGCTTCAGGGCCTGAGCCCCAAGGAGAACCGCGAGATCCCGCCCCTGCGCCACGATGTCGTGCAGCGCCTGAAAGCCGAGCGCCCTCATCTCGAAATCATCCTGAACGGTGGCGTCACCTCGCTGGCGCAAGCGGAAGCCCTGCTGGGCACGGTGGATGGGGTGATGATCGGCCGGGCGGCCTATGAAACCCCCTGGATGCTGGCCGGGGCCGACCGGCTGCTGCGGGGCGACCCGACCCTGCCCCTGCCCGACCGCCACGACGTCGCCGACCAGCTGGTACCCTATGCCGACCGGCTGGTGCACGAGGGGCAGCCGGTCAAGCGGCTGACCCGCCACATCATGGGCCTGTTCCATGGCGAGCCCGGCGCCCGCGCCTGGCGCCGCCACTTATCCGAAATGGCCGTGCGGCCGGAAGCGACCGGCCAGGTGATTGCCCAAGCCCATACTTTCGTCCCTCGAGTCTGCGACGCCACCAGCCAGCGCTGAGGGCGCCCCGCGACCATCCCTCGGAAGTTGTATATCCAATGGCATAAGATGCTAACAAATCCGGTTCTGTCTCAAAGGCTTATCCGAGCCCACCGGAGGGAAATGGAAAGAAAGGGAAAAATTCTTGTCATTCCGCTGTCCCGGCGACACTCTCAAAGATGATTAATAACGATTTATAAAAAATTGTCAGGCAGGAGCCGGGATGGGAAAGCTCGTTTGGCGTGACCAAATGGCCATCGGGATCAAAGAGATCGACGACGACCATAAGGCTCTGGTTGCCCACGTAAACGAAATGGAGGAGCTTTTGGCGGCCGAACCCCTTGATGGATCCGGCATCGCCAATTGCTTGCTTAATCTCATTCGCTACACGCGCGAACATTTCGAGCGGGAAGAGCGCCTGATGAACCGGATCGACTTTCCGGCTTATCAGGAGCATCGGGAGCAGCACATGCGCTTCTCTTCCAGCCTCTATGACCTTGGACAGAGTTTTGCCGCCTCTCCGACCCGGAAGGAAGCGACGCGCGTCTATGATCTGTTGGCGGATTGGGTGGTCAAGCATCTGGTGATGGCCGACCGGGATATCGTCAAGCACCTCACCCAGCGGCCGCACCTGCTGCGCTGGCAGCCGGAAGTCGAAGAAAGCGCGCCCGGCGAAGACGAAGCGTTCGCGGTGACCGCCGTCGGCAAGGCCTGATCGCTCTGCCGACGGCTTTTCGCCACCCTGATCCGGAAATGCCTCTTTCTCCTACGCGGCCCGTACCGCGTTCAGGAACGTATCCACCTGACCGCGCAGGGTGCGGGACTGGTCCTGCAGATCGTCCACGGCGGCCTGCACCATGCCCGACGCATCCTCTGCCGAGCTGGCCGCACCGCTGACGCCGGCGATGGATCGGTTGACTTGGTCCGTGCCCGAGGCTGCCTGCTGGATATTGCGGGTGATTTCCCCGGTGGCCGCATGCTGTTCCTCGATCGCCGACGCAATGGCCGAAGAGATCTGATCCACTTCGCGGATCACCGACTGCACGGCCATGATCGCCGACACCGCGCCCTTGGTTTCCGCCTGCACCTGCCCCACCTGGGCACCGATCTCGCTGGTTGCCTTGGCGGTCTGCTCGGCCAGTTGCTTGACTTCGTGGGCGACGACGGCGAATCCCTTGCCGGCCTCCCCGGCCCGTGCGGCTTCGATCGTGGCGTTCAGGGCCAGCAGGTTGGTCTGCTCGGCGATGTCGGAGATGATGCCGACCACATTGCCGATCTGCTCGGCCATGGTGGCCAGGCTTTCGACCGTCCGGGCCGTCTCTTCGGCTTCGTCCACGGCCTTTTGGGTCACGGCCGACGACTGGGTCACCTGGCGGCCGATCTCGTCGATGGAGGCGGCCAGTTCCTCGGCGGCGGCCGCCACGGTCTGCACGTTCGCCGAGGCTTCTTCCGATCCCACGGCGGCCGAGCTGGCATCCCGAGAGGCGGACTGGGCGACCGCTCCCATGGTCCCGGCCGCCTCGTTCAGCGCTTCGGTGGCCGATGCGACGGTCTCCAGGGTCTGCCGCACGGCCTCATCGAAACTCCGGGTCAGCTGGTCCACCGCCCGGATCCGCTCGTCCCGGGCGCGCTGTTCTTCCCGCTGGGTTTCCTCAAGCGTCAGGCGCTTGATCGCGTTGTCCTTGAACACCTGCAGGGCCGAGGCCATGGCCCCCACTTCCTTGCTCCACCCGCGATAGGGCACCGTGACCGTCACATCTCCTTCGGCCAGGGTGGCCATGGCACCGGTCAGCTTGTCCAGGGGGCGGGAAATGTCGCGCCCCAGGAACCAGCTGATGACGATCAGCAGGGCCACCAGAACCGCCGCCCCGATCCCCAGAATCCATTCCGAGGCCTGCTGGGCCCTGGTAAACGCAAGACCGATGCGCTCCCGCTTGGCCGAAGCGGTTTCGAAAAGGGCGAGAAATTGTGGTTCGATGACGGCGAAGAGGGCTTCAAGGTCCGCCGTTTCCCGGACCACGGCTGCCGCCCCCACCGTATAGCGATGAAAGCTTTCCCCGTAGGCGTCCATCAGCGGGACAATGGCCGCTTTCTCGGCGTCCGGAAGCGGGGCGCTGGCGAGGCCCAGACGGAAAGTGGTCATCACGGCGTCGAATTTCTGCACATAGGAGTCATCCCCGCGCAGCAGGAAGTCCTTTTCATGCCGCCGCAGCATCAGCATATCGGCAACCAGAGACTCGGCGCCGGCGCCCTTCAGCTTGTCTTCCACCGCATGGACCGCGCCACGCATGGCGCCGCGCAGACCGTCTTCCTGCGTATGGCCCAGGGTCGCGACGGACGCCGCAAGGCGGTCGAACAGGGTCTGATGCTGGCTGACCCCTTCGGCCAGGTCGCTCAAGGCTTCGCGAACGACCGGGTCCACCGCATGCTGCCCCATGTCGCCCAGCGCGCTTTGCACGTCATCAACCCGCGCGCTATAGGCCTCAACATAGACCGGATCCCGGGTATACAGGAAATCGGCCACCGCCCGGTGCATGCGCAGAACCCCGACTTCCGCCTTTTGAGAGGCTTGCTGAAGGGCGTTCACCTGTTCTTCCTGGTGGCGTAAGTCGTTGAGGATTATGGAATCGGTGAAATACGCGGCTATGAATAGGCATAACCCGACAATGGATACCGCCGCCAAGGCCCCCACCTTGAATGGAATGCTTCTGTGCTGCAGCAAAGACCTTTCGGCCGACTGTGACTGTGCCATCGCGCGTTCTCCCCGACGAACCGCCGGTGGGGTTTCCGCAACCCGACATGCCACCCACCAGCGCCGGGAAAATATATACCATGGTCGATAAATCCATAACTCCATATTCTGAATATGGACTTTTTGACGGCATTAAAACGAGAAACAAAAACATACAATACAATTAATAGGATCGAAAACACCCCCGAATCAGGCATTTCTCTGGGAAGTCACCTCTTCAATCAAAAGCATGCATATACATGCATATAAGTATGCATACTCATCCATGGAAAGTGCCCGGATTTCGCTCCGACTCGGGCACCGGCGGAAAACCATCCAGGCCAACCAACGCACTGTGGGCAAAGGCTAAAAAAACTCTCTCTTTTAAGAAAAAAAACTCTTAATTTTACAGAATACAAATATATACAGAACATTCCCTCAAACAAAATAGACCCTGCACACCCACAGAGTCACAAGCTATTCACAAGACCAACACGGTATTGTCTCTGGCCTCCGGTACTCTCCGGCCTTCTTTTTCATCTCTGCCAGGAGAGATTTCCCATGCGCTCGACCCTTTTTGGCGCCGCCCTTGGTTTACTGGCGACTCTGTCTGCCGCCGGGGCTGCCGAACCGGTTGCCTGCGATGCCGTTCTGAAGGCCCACGCCCAGCTTCCCGCCGCAACCTTCATGGTGCCGCCCGCCGATGCGCCCCGGTCGTTCATGCTGTCCGGCCGCTTCACCAAGGGGGCGCGGGTGGAAACGCCCTATGCCATCCACGATGCCGCCACCGGTCTGTCCCGCCCCTTCCCCGGCCAGCCGGTGCAGGGCTTTTCGGGCATCCGCTCGCTGGGTGACAACCGCTTTCTGGTGCTGACCGACAACGGCTTCGGCAGCAAGGCCAACTCCGCCGATGTGATCCTGATGTTCAACGAGATCAGCGTTGACTGGGACTCGGGGCGGGTTGTGGTGGACAAGACCATCACCCTGTCCGACCCCGACCGGATCGTGCCCTTCCCCATCGTTACCGAAGGCACGGACAGCCGGTATCTGACCGGTGCGGATTTCGACATCGAATCCCTCCAGCCCGTCGGCGACACCTACTGGCTGGGGGACGAGTTCGGCCCCTGGCTGATCCAGGTGGACGCGGCCGGCCATGTGCTTCAGGTGCTGGCCACCGAACCGGGCGGAACGCTGATCCAGGGTCCGGACAATGCCTTCGTTGCCACCCCGAACCCCGGCGCTTCCCTGCCGGACAGCGTGATCTCCAAGCGGTCCGGCGGATACGAAGGCATGGCCCTGGGCGAAGACGGCAGCACGCTCTATCCGCTGCTGGAAAAGCCGGTGCACGACGCCAAGGCCAACGGCCCGGAAATCGTGTCGGGCAAGCCCGTGCTGCGCATGTTCGAATTCGACACCGCCGGCAACAGCTGGGGCGATGCCGTGCGCTACTACCCGCTGGAAGACGCGGGCCATGCCATCGGCGACTTCAACCTGATCGGTGGCACCCGCGGCCTGATCATCGAACGTGACAACGGCCAGGGCGACCCCCGGGAAGGCTGGTCGGACAAGCCCGCTCAGTTCAAGCGGATCTACCTGATCGATCTCGCCCGCACCGATGCGAATGGCGTTCTAGAAAAGATTGCCTATATCGATTTGATGGCGATCAAGGACCCGGACGGCATTGCGCCCCGGGGCACCATCGACGGCGTCTTCTCCTTCCCCTTCGTCACCATCGAGGATGTGGACCGGGTGGACGAGACCACCATCGTCGTGGCCAACGACAACAACTATCCCTTCTCCGTCGGCCGTGAACAGGGCCGGGCGGACGACAACGAGTTCATGCTGCTGGACGTGGCCGACTTCCTGAAGGCGGAATAGGCACGCGGCTTCCAGCTCTTGTCTGCGGCGGCGGTTTTCGCCCGCCGCAGACGAAGCATGCCCGGCGTATCACGCCGAAAAGTCGGGCCGAAGCGAACGCGTCTCCGGCATCCGGCGGGCCGCATGCCTTCGGCGTGCCTTGATGCATCACCCCAAAGAGTCGCGATCAATGCGCCAGGATCTGGCTGAGGAACAGCTGGGTCCGTTCGTTGCGGGGGTTGGAGAAGAAGGAGTCCGGCGGACCCTGCTCGACGATCTGGCCCTGGTCCATGAAAATCACCCGGTCGGCCACGGTCTTGGCGAAGCCCATTTCGTGGGTCACGCACAGCATGGTCATGCCTGATTCCGCCAGTTCCACCATCACGTCCAGCACTTCCTTGATCATTTCCGGGTCAAGGGCGCTGGTCGGCTCGTCGAACAGCATGATCTTGGGGTTCATGCACAGCGACCGGGCGATGGCCACGCGCTGCTGCTGGCCGCCGGAAAGCTGGCCCGGATACTTCTTCGCCTGGTCGGGGATCCGCACCCGGCCCAGCAGTTCCATGGCCCGTTCCTCGGCCTGGCGCCGGGGCTCCTTGCGCACCCAGATCGGGGCCAGCACGCAGTTCTCCAGCACCGTCAGGTGGGGGAACAGATTGAAGTGCTGGAACACCATCCCGACCTCGGTGCGCACCGCTTCAATGCGCTTCAGGTCGTCATTCAGCGTCACCCCGTCCACGACGATGGAGCCCTTCTGAAAGGTCTCCAGCCGGTTGATGCAGCGGATGGTGGTCGACTTGCCCGATCCGGACGGGCCGCAGATCACGATCCGCTCGCCCTTGTGGACCGACAGGTTGATGTCACGCAGCACATGGAAGGGGCCATACCACTTGTTCAAGCCGCTGATCTCGATGATCACGTCCTGGCCCACCTGGTGTTCCAGGTGATGACCGGCGGCAAGGGCCTCGGCTGTCACGGTATCGGACATCTGGAAATCACTCCATGACTCGAAAAGTCGGTTCTGGAAAAGGCTTGGTCATCGCTTGTGTCCCGTATGCAGCTTGCGCTCCAGCGCCTGGCTGTACTGGGACATGCCGAAGCAGAACACCCAGAAGCACAGGGCGGCGAACACATAGCCCTCGGTCGCCACATTCTTCCACGACGGGTCGACGATGGACGCCTGCACCGTGGCCAGGATGTCGAACAGGCCGATGATCAGCACCAGGGTGGTGTCCTTGAACAGGGCGATGAAGGTATTGACGATGCCCGGGATCACCAGCTTCAGGGCCTGGGGCAGGATCACCAGCCCCATCGTCCGCCAGTAGCCCAGGCCCAGCGCCGCCGCCGCCTCGCTCTGTCCCTTGGGGATCGCCTGCAGGCCGCCGCGCACCACCTCGGCCATATAGGCCGACTGGAACATGACGATGCCGATCAGCGCCCGCAGCAGCTTGTCGAAGTTCACCCCTTCGGGCAGGAACAGGGGCAGCATCACCGAGGCCATGAACAGCACCGAGATCAGCGGAACGCCGCGCCACACCTCGATGAAGATAACGCAGATGGACCGGATCACCGGCATCTGCGACCGTCGCCCCAGGGCCAGCAGCACGCCGATGGGCAGGGCCGCGACGATGCCGACGAAGGCCAGCACCAGGGTCAGCGACAGGCCGCCCCACTTGCTGGTCGACACCGGCTCCAGCCCCAGCACGCCGCCGATCATCAGGCAGCCGGCGATCACCGGGTAGACGGTCAGGAACGCCGCCCCGATCCAGTTCTTGCGCGGTGTCTTGGGCATCAGCAGAGCGACCAGGAACAGGGCGCCAAGCAGGAAGACCAGATCGATCCGCCAGCGTTCGGGCTCCGGATAGAAGCCGTAGATGAAGAAGTTCATCCGCTGGCCGATGAAGACCCAGCACGCACCCTCGCCGGTGCAGTCTTCGGTGGAACTGCCCACCCAGTCTGCGGACAGGAAGGCCCAGTCGATGACGCCCGGCACCAGATAGAGCACCAGCGCCATTCCCACCACCGTCAGGGCGATGTTCAACGGCGAGGACAGCAGGTTGTCCCGCACCCAGGCGACGGGGCCGGCCACCCGGCCCGGCGGCGGCTGGGGCGGGATGGGGGTGAAGGTATCGGCCGGCGCCCCGGAGGACGCGGAAGAGGGGGTGTTCACCATGACCTCAGCGCTCCTTCAGGGCCGTGGCCCGGTTATAGGTGTTCATGCCGGCGGAAATCAGCAGGCTGATGGTCAGATAGACCGCCATGGTCATCGCCACGATCTCCACCGCCTGACCGGTCTGGTTCAGCGTCGTGCCCATGAACACCGCCACCAGATCGGGATAGCCGATCGCCGTGGCCAGAGAGGAGTTCTTGGTCAGGTTCAGGTACTGACTGGTCAGCGGCGGAATGATCACCCGCATCGCCTGGGGAATGACCACCAGACGCAAGGTCTTGCCGTTGCTCAGGCCCAGGGCATGGGCGGCTTCGGACTGGCCGTGGGTCACCGACTGGATGCCCGCGCGCACGGTCTCGCCGATGAAGGCCGCCGTGTACAGGGTCAGGGCCAGCAGCAGGGCGACGAATTCCGGGATGATCCGGGTTCCGCCCCGGAAGTTGAAGCCCTTCAGTTCCGGCAGCTCCCAGGCCACGGGCCCGCCCAGCACCAGATAGACCAGCACCGGCAGGCCGACCACCAGGCCGGCGCCGACAAGGCCTTTCGGGAACTGGGCGCCGGTGGCGTCCTGGCGCTTGTTGGCCCAGCGCACCATCACCACCGTGCCCGCCACGCCGAGGACAAAGGCGATGGCCACCGCCCAGAAAGCCGGTTCCAGGTGCGGGCTGGGGATGTAGAAGCCGCGGTTGTTGATGAAGAAGCTTTCGCCGGCGGACAGGCTGTCGCGCGGAGACGGCAGGGCGCGCAGCACGGCGAAATACCAGAAAAAGATCTGCAGCAGCAGCGGAACGTTCCGGATCACTTCGATGTAGACCAGCGACATCTTGGCGATCAGCCAGTTGTTGGACAACCGCGCCACCCCCAGCAGGAAGCCGAGAATGGTCGCCAGAAAGATGCCGACAACGGAAACCAGCAGCGTGTTCAGCAGCCCGACCATGAAGGTGCGGGCATAGGTGTCCGTCTCGCTGTAATCGATCAAAGAAAAGAGAATGCCGAACCCGGCGGTATCATCCAGAAACCCGAAACCGGTGGTGATCCCCCGGCTTTCCATGTTGGACAGGGTGTTCTGAAACAGCGTCCAGAAAAACCACGCGAGGGCGACCAGGGCCAGGATCTGGAAGGCCATAGCCCGTGTACTGGGGTCGTTCCACGGCGCGGGCTTGGACGGAACGGCAGGCTTGGAAGGCTCAGCCATGGCGATGTCCTGAACGTCGAAACCGAACTACGAATAAAGGCGCCCGTCATCAACGGGCCGCCGCCGCGACCGGCGGTGACGGAAGGCGGAGGATCCCTTCCCCACCGCCGCGCCGCGGCGAAGGACGCCGTCGATGGTTAACGGATCGGCGGGGCGTACATGATGCCGCCGTCGGTCCACAGGGCGTTCAGACCGCGCGAGATTTCCAGCGGGCTGCCGGTCCCCACGTTGCGTTCGAACATTTCGCCGTAGTTGCCGACCTGGGCAATGGCCAGGGCCGCCCACTCGTTGGACAGGCCGATCTTTTCGCCCATGGCCCCATCGGTCCCCAGCAGGCGCTGGACGTTCGGGTTGTCGGAGCCCTTCATCTCTTCCACATTGGCCGACGTCACGCCCAGTTCCTCGGCGTTGATCAGGGCGAACATGGTCCACTTGACCACGTTGAACCAGTCGTCGTCACCCTGGCGCACGGACGGACCCAGCGGCTCCTTGGAGATCACTTCCGGCAGCACCATGGCGCTGGAGGGATCATCCAGCTTGATGCGCAGGGCATAGAGCTGAGACTGGTCGGAGGTCAGCACGTCGCAGCGGCCGGACGCGAAGCCCTGCACGGTCTGTTCGGAGGTGTCGAACACCACCGAATTGTATTCCATGCCCTTGAAGCGGAACCAGTCGGCCAGGTTCAGTTCGGTGGTGGTGCCGCCCTGGACGCACACGCTGGCGCCGTCCAGTTCGGTGGCGGAGGAGACGCCCAGATCCTTTTTCACCAGGAAGCCCTGGCCGTCGTAGTAGTTCACGCCGGCGAAGTTGATGCCCAGCGACCCGTCACGGGTCAGGGTCCAGGTGGTGTTGCGCGAGAGGATGTCGATTTCGCCGGATTGCAGAGCGGTGAATCGCTCCTTGGCGGTCAGCGGCTTGTATTCGACCTTGCCGGCATCGCCCAGGACAGCGGCGGCCACCGCCCGGCAGACGTCCACGTCGATCCCCGTCCAAGCCCCGGTGTCATCGGTGTTGGAGAACCCCGGCAGGCCGGTGGACACGCCACACAGCACCATGCCGCGTTCCTTCACCGCGTCCATGGTCGGACCCGCATGCGCCACTCCCGCGGCGGCAACGAGCGCCAGAGCACCGGCCGTGGTCGCAACGAACTGTTTCGCAATCGCCATTCGAAGATCTCCCCATTGATGGCTTGGTAAATGAAAGGCTTAACCGAGGCAAACAGAAGGATGGAGCCATTCGACGAACAGCTCCGCAGGCAGCGTGACCGATGTCCCCCTGCCCTCTGGCGCGGTTGATGGAGCAAGAACCGTGCAAGTTTTCTCCTCCGCCAGCCAAACCACAGAATATCTTGGCCTCAGGCTAAATTTGACAATGGCAACGGCGAAAAAATGTGATGAAAATCAGACCCGATACGCCTAAAACCTGAGCACGGCCGTAAACTTTTGCCCGGGGAATGAGCAAAATCCTGCAGGGCAAATCCTCAATACCCGAGCATATGCCCATTTGTCCAGGCGCAGTCGGCCCCGTTCGTCGGCGCCGGCAGGAAGTCCGGCCGGGGTCCCGTCCCCGACAAGAAATAGCCATGTTTCTTGCAACCGCAGCGCACGACCCGGCGTTAACCGCTTACCGACCACAGCCCGCCCCTCGGCCGGAGAGGTTGATAAAATAGGCAATCTTTCAGAAGGTTAGCCAATCCTGGCTTCGTGCTGGAACGCTCGGAAGGATGCTCGTCATGCCCGCGCCCGCCGCCTCGACCGCCCCGTCTCACCGCCCGTTTACCGTGTCCTCCGCCCGGGTGCAGCGGGCCGCCACCGCCTGGAGCACCGCCGCCGGCGGCGGCCTTTGCCTGCTTGGCGTGGTGTGCTTCGGAGCGGGAAATTTTGCAGGCGGGATGAACGGTGGGTCCTATTACCTTATTACGGGTATCGGCCTTGTGGCTGCCGGGATTTTGGTGCTTAAAAGACGGGCGTCGGGCGTTTTGCTGACCGCCGGGCTGTGGGCGATGACCATGCTTTGGTCTCTGTGGGCGATCATCCAGAACGATCCGGTGCCCATGCCCCGGGTGGAAGAGGCCACCCTGGTCCTGATCCTCGCCGCGAGCGCCCTGCCCGGCCTGCTCGGGACCGAAAGTGACCGCCGGGACAGCGCCCCCCGGGGCCGGCCGGGATACGGCGCGGCAGTGCTTCTTTGCCTGATGCTGTTCGGGGCGGCCTATTTGATCCACGCCGGCCAGACGCCGCTCAATCCCGTTGACGCCCGGGCGGGAGACATCTCGACCCTATCCACCGTCGGTGCGGACGGACGTTTCCTGTCGCTGCGGGATTTGCTGCCGGTGTACGCCGCCGGAGCGCGGGACGCAGCATCCCGCCAGATCGCCCACCAGATCGCTACCCCGACTCCCGCGTCCCCGTGAGAAAAAGCGGCCGGCATCCTGGCCGGTGGCCTAAAGATCCGGCCAGCGGATATCGTCGTCGCGCACCAGGGTGCCGAGGACAGGCTTGGCGAAATAATAGCCCTGGAACAGGCGCACGCCCATGCGCCGCAAGGTCACCACCTCGTCCAGCTGCTCGACCCCTTCGGCGACCACTGACAGGCCGAGCATCCCGGCGGTGGTCAACACCCCGGCCACCACCGCCTGACGGGCCGCGTCTCCCTGAATGTTGGTCACCAGGCAGCGATCGATCTTGATGATGTTCGGCTGGAAGTCGGCGAGCAGGGACAGGCCGGCATAGCCCGCGCCGAAGTCATCCAGGGCCGTCTTGAAACCATGGGCCTTGTAGGTCCGGACGATCCCCAGCAGATGGCCGTGATTGACCACCCGTTCGTCCTCGGTGAACTCGAAGGTGATCCGGTCGGCCGGGAATTCATTGGTCCGGGCGGCTTCCAGGGTCAGGCGCAGGCAGGCTTCGGGGTGATAGACGGCATTGGGCATGAAGTTGATGTTCAGCCGCCGGTCCATCTCCAGGCGCGCCGCCGTCTCGATGGCCTTGACCCGGCAGGCCTGATCGAAGGCATAGCGCGTATCGTCTGTCACCTTGGACAGGACGGACCAGGCGGATTCCCCATTCTCTCCCCGCACCAGGGCTTCATAGGCATGGATCCGCCGCTGTTCAACATCCACCACCGGCTGGAAGGCCATTTGAAAGGTGAACGCGGACAGGTCCGCGCAGCGGCCGTCGCATCCCGTCTTGCTCTCAGTGTCCATAGGCACCTCTCGGCTTGGTCATTCTCTCGGGCAGTGTCCGGGCATTCACTGCCTGCGCGTGCCCTCGAGATACTCAGCCACTCAAGTGGGGGTTTTCGAAAGCATCTCCAAGAGAACCCGCGCCGCCCGTCGCCCCGGTGCCAGATCGTCCGCCCCCAGGGCGTGGGCGGCTTCGGCCATGGCGGCCTGCTGCTCGGTGCGGACATCCTTGCGGTCCAGCAGGTCGGCGGCAACCGACGCCACCGTCCCCGGGGTGCAGTCGTATTGCAGCAATTCGGGGATCGCCGGGCGGTTCAGCAGGATATTCACCGGGTCCGCATAGGTCAGCTTGGTCAGCATGCGGAAAATCAGCGCCGTCAGGACATTGACCCGATAGGCGATGAGGTGGGGCAGCCCGGACAGCGACAGCTCCAGACTGACCGTGCCCGACGCGGCGATGGCCGCGCGGCTGGCGGCGAAAGCGTCATATTTCTCGGCCGCGCCCCGCACGACGATCACCCGCACCGGCCAGTCGGCCGTCTTCTTGCGCACCGTCTCCTCCAGGTGCCCCAGCGTCGGGATCACTACCGCCATGTCGGGATGATCGCGCGCCAGAATGCGCACCGCGTCACCGAAGACCGGCAACAGCTTGCCCACCTCGAAGCGGCGGCTGCCCGGCAGCACGCACAGCACCCGTGTGCTCTCGGCCAGACCGTGACGGCTGCGGAAGGCCGCGCCATCCCCATGGCCGGCGCCGGTTTCCACGACCGAATGGCCCACATGGGTGGCGGCCAGCCCTTCCTTCTCGAACAACGGCGGTTCGAAGGGCCACAGGCACAGCAGATGGTGCACCCGCTCCGCCACCGTTTTCGCCCGGCCGGGCTTGTAGACCCAGACCATGGGCGCGACGTAATGCACCCGTGGGATCGTCGAGCCCGTGGCCATCAGCGCCTTGTGGATGCGTCCCGTGAATCCCCAGGAGTCCACCGTCACCACCAGGGCCGGCTTGTCCGCCTCGATGCGCGCCGCCACCTCCTTGACCCGGCGCAGGATCCGCCGGGCGCTGGGCAGCACTTCCAGGAATCCCATCACCGCCGTTTCCGACAGCGGCACCTGGCTATGCAGGCCGCGGGCTTCCATCATCTCTCCGCCCACCCCGGCGAAGCGGACCCGGCCGGCGGTCTCTTCGCGCAGGCCGTCCATCAGATGGGCGCCCAGCTGGTCGCCGGACGGCTCGCCGGTGATGATATAGATCAGGGGACCCTGGTGGTCCTCGGACGCGGCATCAGTGGGCACCGTCTGCTCCCTCTTCCCCGTCGGCCGGCACCGGTTCGTCGCCGGTCAGCCCGACCAGGAACAGGCCGAGCTTGTCCGCCTGGGCCACCATGGCGGGGCGGTCCAGCAGGATGGCGCCATCGGCCTCATATCCGACCCCGCGCAGGCCGGCCGCCTTGGCGGCGCGCAGGGTGCCCGATCCCATGGCCGGCAGGTCGGCCCGCCGGTCCTGGTTCGGTTTGGACACCTTGACCAGCACGCCGCCCGCTCCGTCCCGTGCCAGGCCGGCACAGCGGCCGAGCATGGCATCCGTTCCTTCGATGGCCTCGACCGCCAGCACCAGGCCGGCCTGAACCACCGCCCCCTGCCCCACGTCCAGGGCACCGAGGCCCTTGGCGATATGGAAGGCATGCTTCAGATCCCGCCACGCCTGGGCATCGGGCTGGACCATGCCCTGAACCCCGGGCCGGGCATCGCCATGATCTGCCAGCAGTGTATGGGGCGCGACCACCGTGAAACCGGCCGATTCCAGCTCGCGGATGATCGCCTTCAGCAGACCGTCATCGCCCAGGGCCGCAGCACCGACGCGGGCGAGGAAGCGGGCCGTTCGGCGGTCCGGCCACAGACTGGTCAGGCTGGGGCGTTTGACATGGCCGGCCATGCAGATGTGCCGGTACCCCTGCGCCAGCAGAGCCTCCCCGGTGGCTCCGGCCGCGCCCAGGCGGCACCAGCGCTGGGGAATATCGGACGGCCAGTCGGCCGGGTCGGCCTGCCCTTCCAGCCCCACCACGACGAAGGGCCGGCCGGCGGCCCGGCAGGCCTCGGCGACCATGCGCGGCAGGGCACCGCCGCCGGCGATCAGGGCCAACGGGGCGGCCGTCGCGTCCACCGCGGCCGGATGCGACGACGGAGACAGACCCTCAGGCCGCAGCATCGGCCTCGGCGGGACGGCAGAGGCCGCGTTTGGAATCGGCCCGCACGAAATCCATCACCTCTTTCACAGGCACGCTGTCCGGGTAGGTCTCGGTCACCTTTTCGATGCGGGTGGAGATGGCGTCCCCGTCCTCGGCGAACAGCATCCGATAGGCATTGCGCAGGGCGTGAATATCGTCGCGGGTGAAGCCCCGGCGCTTCATGCCGACGATGTTCAGCCCCGCCAGCTTGGCCCGGTTGCCGGTCACCGAACCGTAGGGGATCACGTCGAACTCGACGCCGGAAACCCCGCCGATCATGGCATGCTGGCCGATGCGCACGAACTGGTGCACCGCAGCCCCGCCGCCCAGAACGGCGAAATCGCCGATGGTGATATGGCCGCCCAGCAGAACGTTGTTGGCAATGATCAGATTGCTGCCCAGCAGGCAGTCATGGGCGACATGGCAGCCGACCATGAACAGACAGCCGTCGCCCACACGGGTCAGGCCGCCGCCGCCTTCGGTTCCCGGGTTCATGGTGACATGTTCCCGGATCGTATTGCGTTCGCCGATTTCCAGGCGGGTCTTCTCGCCGTGGAACTTCAGGTCCTGGGGGATGGTGCCGATCGTCGCGAACGGAAAGATGCGGGTCTTCGCACCGATCGTCGTATCGCCGGCGACCACCACATGGGACACCAGTTCCACCGCGTCGCCCAGGGTCACGTCCGGGCCGACCGTGCAGAACGGGCCGATCCGAACCCCCGCACCAAGGGTGGCCTTCGGGTCCACGAGGGCCGTCGGATGAATGTCAGTCATGGCAAGAGCACTTCCGTACGCGCGGTGGCAGCTGGGGGCGGTCGTCGATCAGGAGGTCTCTTCGTCCATGATCATGGCCGCGAAGGTGGCTTCGGCAACGACCACGCCGTCAACCGTGGCCTCGCCCTTGAACTTCCACACGTTGCCCCGATTGCGGATCTTCGACACTTCCAGGCACAGCTGGTCACCCGGCCCCACCGGCTTCCGGAAGCGGGCGTTCTCGACGATCATGAAATAGACGATCTTGCCTTCGGCATCCTTGCCCAGGGTCTCCACCACCAGCACGGCCGCCGTCTGGGCCATGGCCTCGATGATCAGAACACCGGGCATCACCGGCTGGTTGGGGAAGTGGCCCTGGAAAAAGGGTTCGTTGATGGTGACGTTCTTCAAACCGACAGCGCGGTTGTTGGGCACCACGTCCAGAAGGCGGTCCACCAGAAGAAACGGATACCTGTGCGGAATCATGGAAATGATCCGCGCGATATCAATCGTATACCCCTCTCCCTTCGGCGGGTTCGGGGCCTGGTCCAGCTCCTGCGGCTCGGTCCGCACCGTATCAGTCATTACCCTTGTTTCCTTGCGATGGCGCCCAGAGCATCAGGCGAAACCCACGCCGATGGCGTGACCCATGCTCATCAACCACTTCAATCCAGCGGCCACATCCACGATAAGGTGCCGGTGTCGGCACCCACCCTCCACGTCATACCGACCGCTCGAACCATCCGAACGACGGTTGCTCTTTTATCCGACATATCCCGAAAAATCGATCCCCGGTGTCCAGGGATTGAAGCCCTGAACACCGGGGGAACACCACGACTTCGAGATAGGTCGAGATTGCCGGACCGCTTACTTCTGCTTGCCCGGCTCGCCCAGCTTTTCCGGGTCCGGGAATGCCACGGTCGGCATCTCGCTGTCCACCCGGCTCAGCACTTCCTCGGTCATGCTCATGCGCGGATCGAACAGCAGCAGCTGGGTTCGGTAAAGCACCAGATTGATCCCGCGCTCTCCGGCGACGTCATTGGCCTTCTCGACCACCTTGTCCTGCACCTGGGACATGGCCATGCGGAATGCCCGGTCAAGGTTCTGGCGCAATTGCGCGGTCTTGCGCTGGAAGGCCGCGACCTTCTGCTCGAACTCCTGACGCTTCTTCTGGAAGGCCTCGGACTGCTGGTTGCCTTCCAGGGCCAGCCCCTGCTGGGTTTCCCGCAGGGTCTGTTCCTCGGTGGCCATTTCCTGCTGGTAGCGCTGGGCATACTTGTCCCGCTCGGCCTGCACGGCCTGGGATGCCTTCGCTTGTCCAAGGATTTCCTGCATGTCGATGACCCCGACATCCGCGTTGGGGAAACCGGCGTCGCTTTGCGCCCAGGCCGCCACGGGCATCACACAGGCCGCAGCAACCACGGCCGCGCGCAGCAGCCGCAGGAAACGGTAACGTGTCATATTAGAACCTCGATCCGAAACTTAGGCGGAAGACCTCGACCTCGTCGTAGTCCTCCTTGAGAACGGGGAACCCGAAGTCCACGGAAATGGGACCAAGGGGAGAGATCCAGGTCAAACCGGCACCGATGGAAAGCCGCAGCGTCTCCATGCCGTCCATCGACGAGTCGTCGAAGGAGTCCGGACGGCCGATAAGCCCGGCGTCGGAGAACAGGCGGCCGGTCAGGCCCAGTTCTTGGGGCAGGCCCAGGGGGACCTGCATTTCGGCGGTGCTGGTCAGCATCCAGTTGCCGCCCAGGGCGTCGCCGGTCGCCGAATCCCGGGGGCTGGCCCCGGCGCTGGCAAAGCCCCGCAGGTTGTCGCCACCCATGAAGTAACGCTGGTTGATGTTCACGTCGTCATTCAGGCCAACGATGTATCCGGCCTTCCCGCCGATGGAAAACACCCAGACATCCGACCAGTCCATGATCTCGCCGACGGGCACGTAATAGGCCCCGCGCAGACCCGAGCGGAGGAAGTATTCCGTCCCCCCCAGACCGGCGATGTCGTTCGATACCGCCAGCAGGTACCCTTCGGACGGCGCCAGCTTGCTGTCCCGCTTGTCATAGACCAGCTCGTGGCCGACCTGCGACAGCACCGAGCGGGCCGGCTGGTCCTTGACGTAGCGCGACGCGTCATCGTCCACATCGAACAGCCGGTCGTACTGAGCCGTATACTTGAAATCATGCGACAGGTTCTGGTTGTAGTTATAGCCCAGACGCAGCGCCCCGCCAAAGGTCCGGCGGTTGTAGGAGCTTTCATCCTGGTAATCCCGCTCCACCGCATAAAGGTCAAAGCCCGCCCGCAGCCGGCGCCCCAGGAAATAGGGTTCGGTAAATGACAGGTCCAGCTGGCTGCGGCGCTGCGCCCACGTGCCGCTGACCTTCATGTCCTGGCCCCGGCCCAGCAGGTTCCGCTCCCGCAGGCCCACTTCGATGATGGCGCCGACGGAAGACGACCAGCCCACGCCGAAGGACACTTCGCCAGTGGATTTTTCTTCCACGGCCACCTTCACCACGGTCCGGTCGGGGGCCGTCGGAGACGGTTCGTTGGTCACGTCCACCTTCTCGAAGAAACCCAGGTCCTGCACCCGCTGACGGGAGCGGCGCAGCTTGGCGGCGTTGAAGGCATCCCCTTCGGCCAGAGAGAATTCGCGGCGGATCACCTCGTCGCGGGTCCGCACGTTGCCCTGGATATCGATGCGCTCGACGAACACCCGGGGGCCTTCCTGGATGTCGAAGGTCACGTCGATGGTCAGGTTGTCCCGGTCGCGATCCATGCGCGGCCGCACGTCCACGAAGGCATAGCCCAGGGAGCCGACGGCATCGGTCAGGTTCTGGACGCTGTCTTCCACGTTATCGGCGTCGTACCACTCGTCCGACGCGATCTCCAGGTGTTCGCGCAGCGCTTCGGGATCCAGGTCTTGCAGCGTCGTGGTCAGGTTGACCTCGCCGAAGCGGTACCGGTCCCCCTCTTCCACCGTAAAGGTGATGTAGAACTTTTCCTTGTCCGGCGACAGTTCGGCGATGGCCGATTTCACCTGGAAATCCGCATAGCCGTTGGACAGGTAATGCCGGCGCAGCAGTTCCCGGTCATAGGTCAAACGGTCCGGATCATAGGTATCCGACGAAGACAGGAAGCGATACCACGCCTCCTCCGACGTCTCGATCACTTCGCGCAGGGCGGAATCGCTATACTTCTTGTTGCCAACGAAGGAAATGGAGCGAACCGTCGTCGACGGCCCTTCGTTGATTTCGAACGCCAGATCGATACGGTTCTGGTCCAGGCGGATCACCTTGGGATCCACCGACACGGCGAAGCGTCCGGAGCGGCGATACAGTTCAAGAATCCGCTGAACGTCTTCCTGCACTTTGGCCCGGGTATACACGACACGGGGCCGCAGCTGGATTTCCGCTTCCAGCTGCTCGTTGTCGATACGGCGATTCCCTTCGAAGGCGATGCGGTTGATGATCGGATTTTCGACCACCTGCACCATCAGGCCGTTGCCCTGGCGGCGGATGCTGACGTCCGCGAACAGCCCGGTTTCGAACAGGTTCTTCAGGGACTGGTCGACACGCGCGGCATTATACGGGTCGCCTTCGCGCACCACCATATAGGTCCGCACCGTATCCGGGTCGATCCGCTGCGTCCCCTCGATCGCAATGCGATCGATCGGCGGCCCGGAAGGCGCCCCCGAGACCGTGGTCGGGAACTGAGCTGCGGCCGGAACCGGGGACCACAGCACTGCGGCACCGATGGCCAAAACGGCGGCCAGAAGGCTGGCGCTGGCTTTCAAATTGACCCCCTCGCGCTTTCGTCAATCCACTGTGTCAAATACTTGCGGCAATGTCTTTACCAGATGGCTCACCAACTCAGAAGGCTGATATCGTTCCAGGTGGCGAAAATCATGAGACCAAGCACCAAAACCAACCCGAACCGGAACCCATATTCCTGCGCGCGCGCCGTCAACGGCCGGCCGCGCAACGCTTCGATGGTGTAGAACAGCAGATGCCCGCCGTCGAGCATGGGGATCGGAAACAGGTTGATCATTCCCAGATTCACCGACAGCAGGGCAATGAACATCACCAGATCCAGCGGGCCGCGCTCTGCCGCCTTGCCGGAGAACTGGGCGATCCGCACCGGCCCCCCCAATTCGTCGGTCGAGCGGTTGCCGCTGAGAATCTGCCCCAGGAAGGTGAACGTGTCCGACGTCAGCTGCCAGGTCTGGCCCACGGCCGCCCCCACCGCTTCGACCGGGTTGAGGCGCTGCACGTCCTGGGGCGACAGGCTGACGCTGATCCCCAGTTGGGCGGTTTGCACCTTGTTGCCCAGGCCGTCGTCCATCTCCACGAGATGCGGCGTCGCCACCATGGTCATCCGGCGGCCATTCCGCTCGACCACGATGTCCATCGGGTCGCCGTTGGACAAGGGCACGATCCGGCGGATTTCCTGAAAGCTTTCGATCATCTGGCCGTCGACGGAGACGATCAGGTCCCCGGGCATCAGGCCCGCTTCCTCGGCCGCGCTGCCGGCGATCACCGTATCCAGCACCGGCGCCGATTTCGGCTGGCCATAGGCAACGAACAGCCCGGCGAAAACGATGATGGCGAACAGGAAGTTGAACATCGGACCGGCGGCCACGATGGCGAAGCGCTTGTGCAGCGGCTTGTGGTGGAAGGAGACCGCCTTCTCCTCGGGACTCAGCGTCTCCACCTCGTCGTTCGGAGTGCTGCTGGTGGCGTCGGCGTCCCCGAAGAACTTGACGTAGCCCCCCAGCGGTACGGCGCTGAACCGCCAGCGCGTTCCGTACCGGTCAAAGAAGCCGAACAGCTCTCGCCCGAACCCGATGGAAAACACCTCCACCCGCACGCCGGCCCATCGGGCAATGATGAAGTGACCGAATTCGTGCACGAACACAACAACGGTCAGAACGACGAGAAAGGACAGAACGGTCTGCAACAGATCCATGGGGACTTCCTATTCGCCCCTGCCTGGGGCTCCGACAGTGTTTGTAACACCATATAGGGGAAAACGCGACCCCGCGCAGGGCATATGGGCCAGCCGGTCGCTTCTTCCTCCGATATTTCCTCATCCCGGGCGGTCCCGCTCCGGCGCAGCCCCCCGCCGCCGGATCTGGGTCTGACACCGCTGTCAGGCGGCGGCCCGGGGGCGGCGCATCACTTCTTCCTCGGCGATGCGGCGGGCTTCGCCGTCCACATCCAGCACCGCGCCCAGGCGGTCCACCGCCTGGTTGCCGAGCGGGCCGCACATCACCCGCTCCACGGACTCCTCGACCACCGCCGGGATGTCCAGGAACCCGATCCGCCGGGCCAGGAAGGCGGCCACGGCCACTTCGTTTGCCGCATTCATCACCGTCGGCGCCACGCCGCCCCGCAGCAGGGCTTCCCGCACCACCCGCAGCGAGGGGAAGCGCCCCTCGTCCGGCGCTTCGAAGTCCAGCCGCGCCACCGAAGCCAGATCCAGCCGCGGCACCGGCGCTTCCATCCGCTCCGGCCAGGCCAGGGCGTAGGCGATGGGCGTGCGCATGTCCGGCGAGCCCAGCTGCGCCAGGACAGAGCCATCCGCATAGGCGACCATGGAATGGACAACCGACTGGGGATGGACCAGAATCTCTATCTGCTCCGCCGGCATGGCAAAAAGATGGTGCGCTTCGATGAATTCCAGGCCCTTGTTGAACATCGAGGCGCTGTCCACGCTGATCTTCGCCCCCATGGACCAGTTGGGATGGGCCACCGCCTGTTCCGGGGTCGCCGCCGCCATGGCCTCCCGCGTCCAGGTGCGGAACGGTCCGCCGGAGGCGGTCAGAATGATCTTTTCGATCTGCGCCCGGCGCTCGCCCTCGAACACCTGGAAGATGGCGTTGTGCTCGCTGTCCACCGGCAGCAGGGTGGCACCGGTGCGGGCCACCTCGGCCATGAACAGGTCGCCGGCGCAGACCAGGCATTCCTTGTTGGCCAGTGCCACCGTGCGGCCGTTTTCCACCGCCGCCAGGGTCGGCTCCAGACCGGCGGCGCCAACGATGGCCGCCATCACCAGATCGGCGGGACGCCCGGCGGCTTCGGTCACCGCGTCCGGCCCCGCGGCCGCTTCGATTCCCGACCCGGCCAGCGCATCCTTCAGGGCGCCATAGGCCTCCGGGTCGGCCACCACGGCCACCTCGGCCTTCAGGGCGCGCGCCTGGGCGGCCAGGGCCTCGGCGTTGCCGTTGGCGGTCAGGGCCACCACGTCGAAAGCCTCCCGGTTCCGCTCCAGCAGGTCGATGGTGCTTTTGCCGATGGATCCCGTCGCGCCGAGAATACTGATGCGCCGCGGGGCGCTATCCGAGGAGTTCCGACCCACTGCGCTGCTCATTGCCACATTCCTATTCCGCCCCCGTAGGCCAGGACGACCAGAGCCACCACCGGTGCGGTGGAGAGCAGGCCGTCCACGCGGTCCAGAATGCCGCCGTGGCCGGGGATGATGTTACTCGAATCCTTCACGTCGAAGCGACGCTTGATTGACGATTCAAACAGATCGCCGGCCTGGGCGATCACCGCCAGGACCGGCGCAAGGCCGATGACCCACAGGGGTACCGCGTTTCCCGCCCCACCGGCCGCTCCGCCCAGCAGGGCCAGCACGCCCCAGCTGGCCAGCGCCGCGCTGGCCATGCCGCCCAGCAGGCCGGACCAGGTCTTCTTGGGGCTGATTCGCGGCAGCAGCAGGGGTCCGCCCAGGGTCCGTCCGGCGGCATAGGCGCCGATATCGGTGCCCCAGACCACCGCCAGCAGCCACAACAGCGTCTGCCAACCCCCGTCCGCCCGCAGCCAGACCATGGCGACCAGCGGCACCCCGAGATAGAGCACGCCGGCCGCCAGCCAGGCCACCGACCGGCCTTCCGCCCGGGCCGTTCGCCAGACCAGCCCGGTGCCCGCCACCAGCACCGCCAGCATCCACAGGGGCAGCATCGAGGCCAGCCCCGCCGTCGCGGCCAGAACCGTGGCGAGCATCATTCCGGTCCACCCGAACCGGCGGCGGCAGAGTCCCGTCCACTCCCAGGCCATGCCGGCCCCGATCAGGGCCACGAGGATGTTGAACCAGGGTTCCCCCGCCCAGCCGGCGGCCAGAACCGGCGGGGCCATCACCAGGGCGGACAGGATGCGGGTCTTCAGCACGGATACGGCCTTTCGGGGGGCAACTCGGGGACGGGTTCGCGGGTCGGCGGGCCTGCGGCGGCCCGCCCTCGGCTTCCGGGATGGACGGCGCGTCGTCGCGTCACGACCCCAGGGCGCCGAACCGCCGTTCCCGGCGCCGGAAATCGGCAACGGCGGCGGCAAGATCTTCGCGTCCGAAATCGGGCCACAGCACCGGCGAAAACACCAGCTCCGCATAGGCCAGTTGCCACAGCAGGAAGTTGCTGATGCGCTGCTCTCCGCTGGTGCGGATCAGCACGTCCGGATCGGGCAGGTCGGCGGTGAACAGCCGCGACGACACCATCGCCTCGTCGATCGCTCCCGGATCCAGCCGCCCTGCCGCCGCATCCGCCGCCAGGGCGCGGGCGGCATCCGTCAGTTCCTGCCGGCCGCCGTAGTTCAGGGCGATGGTCAGGTTCAGGGCGGTGTTTTCCCCGGTGGTCTTCTCGCCGTCCTCGATCAGCCGGATGATGTCATCGGCGAAGCGGTTCCGCCGGCCGATCACCCGCAGCCGTACGCCGTTGCGGTGCAGGGACCGAACCTCGCGCCGCAGGTACAGCCGCAACAGGCCCATGAGGTCGGTGACCTCTTCTTCCGGGCGTTTCCAGTTTTCGGACGAGAAGCCGAACAGGGTCAGGTGCGTGATCCCCAGTTCCGTCGATGCCTCTACGGCGCGACGGACCGCCTCGGCGCCCTGCTTGTGCCCGGCCGTTCTGGGCAGGCCGCGCGCACGCGCCCACCGCCCGTTGCCGTCCATGATGACGGCCACGTGAAACGGGTTGGGCAGGACGCCGTCGGCGGCGTCGGAATCGGAGGGGTGTGCGGTCATCAGACCTGCATGATCTCCTGTTCCTTGTGGGCCAAGGTCTCGTCGATCTTCTTGATCGCCTCGTCGGTCAGGGTCTGGACTTCACCGCCGAACTTCTTGTGTTCGTCCTGACTGATCTGGTTGTCCTTTTCCAGCTTCTTCAGCTGGTCCATGCCATCGCGACGAACGTTGCGCACCGCGACGCGAGCCTGTTCGGCGTACTTGCCGGCGACCTTGGTCAGTTCGGTGCGACGCTCTTCATTCAGCGGCGGGATCGGCACGCGGATCAACTGACCGTCATTGGCCGGGTTCAGGCCCAGGCCGGCATCCCGGATGGCCTTTTCAACGGCCTTGCTCATGCCCCGGTCCCAGACCTGGACGCTGATCATGCGCGGTTCGGGCACGCTGACCGTCGCGATCTGGTTCAGCGGCGTGATCTGGCCATAGGCCTCCACCTGCACCGGATCGAGCAGGCTGGTCGATGCCCGGCCCGTCCGCAGACCCCCGAATTCCTTCTTCAGCACGTCCAGGGTGCTGTCCATACGGTGCTTCAGATCCTTGCGGATATCACTAAAACTGGGGGCTTCGTCGGCCACGGCGGTCACTCCTTGCACGACACCATATCAAAAGGGCGAAAAACGGGATCAGCCGGCGACCGGATCGCAGCTGATCAGGGTGAACAGGCCCCGCCCGGCCAGCACTTCCGAGAAGGCGCCGGGCTTATGCAGCGAAAACACCATGATGGGGATGTTATTGTCCCGCGCCAGGGCAATGGCAGAGGTATCCATCACCCGCAAGTCCTTGGTCAGGACATCGGTGAAGGTCAGCTGATCGAACCGGGTCGCGCTGGAGTCCTTGTTGGGGTCGGCGGAATAGACGCCGTCCACCTGGGTGGCCTTCAACAGCACGTCGCAGTTCATTTCCACCGCCCGCAGGGCGGCGGCGGTATCGGTGGTGAAGAAGGGGTTGCCGGTGCCGGCGGCGAAGATCACCACCCGGCCCTTTTCCATATGCCGCACGGCACGGCGGCGGATGTAGGGTTCACAGACCATCGACATGGGAATCGCCGACTGCACCCGGGTCTGCACCCCGGCCTTTTCCAGGGCGTTCTGGACGGCCAGCGCGTTCATCACCGTGGCCAGCATGCCCATGTAGTCGGCACTGGTGCGGTCCATACCTTTCGCCGCAGAGGACACGCCGCGGAAGATGTTGCCACCGCCGATGACCATGCACACCTGGATGCCGGCATCATGGACGGCCTTCACCTCCTGGGCGACCCGGTCCACCATCTCCATATCCAGGCCGTATTCGGCCTTGCCCAGCAGACCTTCGCCGGACAGCTTCAGCATGACGCGACGATAGGGGACGGTGCCGGTGTCGGATTCGGTGCCGTCCGTCTCGGTTTCCTGCGCCTGCGCGATCGCGGTGTTCACCACCCTGTCCCCTGTGTCTTCCGTGTCCGGCCGCCCGGTCCCGGCCGGTTCAGTACCGGCCCGGCCGCATCCCGAGATCGCGGGCAGGCGGGCCGCCGGTGCCCCGGTCATGAAAACCGCCGGGGCCTGCGGGATCATAAGGACCCCAGCCCCGGCGGGAAAGCCCAAAGCCGACAAAAAAGGCCGCCCCGGGATCGGGACGGCCCATTCCGTCGACCTTACTTGTTGCCCAGCTGGGCGGCCACCTCGGCCGCGAAGTCGGACTCTTCCTTCTCGATGCCTTCGCCCAGCTGGAAGCGGGTAAAGCCGACCAGTTCGATCGGGCTGCCCAGCTCCTTGCCGGCCTTTTCCAGGACCTTGCTGATCTTGGTTTCGTTGTCCATGACGAAGATCTGCTCGACCAGCACCACTTCCTCATAGAACTTGCGCAGGCGGCCTTCGACCATCTTTTCGATGATGTTGTCCGGCTTGCCCGAGGCCTTCGCCTGTTCGGTCAGCACCGAGCGCTCGCGGTCCAGGGCTTCGGCGTCCACTTCGGAGATGAAGGCGTACTTCGGCGACGCGGCGGCCACATGCATGGCAACCTGACGGCCCAGGTCTTCCAGCTTGGCCGGATCGGCGGCGGACTTCAGGGCGACCAGCACACCGATCTTGCCCAGACCCGGCTTCACCGCGTTGTGCATGTAGGCGGCAACCACGCCCTGATCCACCGACAGGGCGGAGATGCGGCGCAGGTTCATGTTTTCGCCAATGGTGGCGATCTGATGGGTCACCTGCTCCTCGACCGTGCGGCCTTCGCCGCCCGGGAACGGCAGGGCCTTCATCTTGTCCAGGTCGCCGTCGGCTTCGATCGCCAGCGGGGCCAGGGCGGTCACGAACGCCTGGAACTGATCGTTGCGGGCGACGAAGTCGGTTTCGGCGTTCATTTCGACCACGGCACCCTTGGGGCCGTCGGCGAGAATGGCGACCAGGCCTTCGGCGGCGGTACGGCCGGCCTTCTTGGCGGCGGCAGCCAGACCCTTCTTGCGCAGCCAGTCGACCGCAGCCTCCATATCGCCGCCCGTCTCGTTGAGCGCCTTCTTGCAGTCCATCATGCCTGCGCCGGTCGATTCGCGCAGGCTCTTTACGAGCGCGGCAGTGATTTCGGCCATTGTCTTCTCTCTCCGTGGTGCAGTGGTCGACCCGCTCGGCAGCCAGGCCGCCGGGGATCATACGCAATCATGCAAGTCAGTGGGGTTGCAAAAAGATGGCGGCGCCGGTTCACGGGCCGCCGCCATCTTCCCGCGATCAGAAACCTCAGGCGGACGGCTGGGCCGCTTCGCCTTCCGCAGCCGGAGCCGGAGCCGCGTCTTCCGCGGCCGGCTCGCCTTCGCCTTCCAGACCGACTTCCACCGGCGCTTCTTCAGAGGCACCGATGTCATGGCCGGCGGCGGTCATCTCGGCCTGCAGACCGTCCAGGGCGGCGCCGCTCAGCAGCTCGCAGTAGGTCTGGATGGCACGGATGGCGTCGTCGTTGCCGGGGATCGGGAAGGTGATGTTGTCGGGATTGGAGTTGCTGTCGATCACGGCCACCACGGGCAGGCCCAGGCGCTTGGCTTCGGCAACGGCCAGGTCTTCCTTGACGGTGTCGATGATCACCAGCAGGTCAGGCAGGCCGCCCATTTCCTTGATGCCGCCCAAGGCCAGGTCCAGCTTTTCCCGCTCGCGGGACAGGTTCAGCTGTTCCTTCTTGGTCAGACCATGCAGGTCACCGGCGTTGAAACGCTCTTCCAGCTCGCGCAGGCGCTTGATGGAGTGGCTGATGGTCTTCCAGTTGGTCAGCATGCCGCCGAGCCAGCGGTGGTTCACATAGTACTGACCGCAGCGGCGGGCGGCTTCGGCGATGGGCTCCTGGGCCTGACGCTTGGTGCCGACGAACAGAACGCGACCACCGTTGGCCACCACGTCCCGCACCGTCTGCATGGCGCGGTACAGCATGGGGACGGTCTGCTGCAGGTCGATGATGTGAACGTTTTCCCGCGCGCCGAACAGATACGGCTGCATCTTGGGGTTCCAGCGGCGGGTGTTGTGACCGAAGTGGCAGCCGGCTTCAATCAGCTGGCGCATGGTAAAAGTGGGGAGGGCCATGGTGGCGCAGTCCTTCTTTTCCGGTTGAGCCTCCGCGGGGCATGTGATCCCGAGGGTATCCCGGGACACCGGAGCGACCGGCGCGGATGTCTCCCGCCCGGCCGCGTTCCCCGCGTGCGTGGTATGGCGGGGGATATACCGGCTGGCGTGCACCTTGGCAAGCGTTTCCCATCTCCGGGACGGGCTTGGGGAACCGCTTGCACCGGACACGCCCTCTCCATACCAACCTGTGTGGGTGCCCAACCCACGCAGGTTGGCAAGGCCAAGCGGCCGCCGCGCCTTATGGCGCGTAAAAGCCCTCGTGGCGTTTGAACGAAATACGACCTGCGTGGGTTTTAACCCACGCAGGTCGGTATCAACGCCCCTGCAGGGCGTCCACCATGGCCTTGACCGCGCCGATCTGCGCGCCGGCCTTCAGCAGGAACGAGGAGTCGTAGGCATAGCCCCACCAGTTCCAGCAGGCCTTGGGGTTGAATTCCGTCGGCAGAAAGCCGTCTTCGATATTCAGGCGATGGGCCTGGGGATAGAGCACCACCACCCGGTTGGTGTCCGCCCACCGGTTATAGCCGGTGATCTCGTAGAATTTCTCGTCCGGCCCCAGAACGTCGTCGGACTGCTGGCAGCCGTGAAAGGCCACATGCAGCCGGCAGCCGGCATCCGCCGCCGTGCAGGCATCGGGCACATACAGAAACGCCGTCTCGCCCATGCTCACATGCAGCGGTTTCTTGCCGCCGGGAATGAAGGGCGCCTGATCAAAGGCCATCATCTTGCCCGCCGGGGCCTCAGACGGCGGCACCAGCGTTTCGCGCAGCACCAGGGAAAGGATGGCCCCGGCCTGATCATAGCCGCAGGCATTCACGTACGGAATGTCCTGGGTCTCGCAGGGGTTTCCCCGGTCCACGGTGACAAAGGAATGCCCGGCCTTCATGGTCTGCCCCTGGGGATCGGGCAGCCGGGTCAGCAGGGTTGTCTCCACCCCGAAGTGGGTCAGCACCTCGGCCGCCGTCTCCACGGCGCGGGTGCCCACGGTGGTATCGGCCCGGCCGGAGAACAGATAGGCCACGTCCCCCTTCAGCCCCGCCACCGGATCGATCAGGTGCTTGCGGTCGAATTCGCTGATGAAGTCGATGAACCGCGCCGCGCCTTCCAGCCGGTCGGTCTGGTGCATGCACTGGGTCAGGGCGCGGGTCGCCGTGGCCATCACCCTGTTGCCCATGGTCGCGCTGACCGAACAGCCGTACAGCCCGCCGGCCACCAGACCGGCGCCCGACACGCTGGCCGAATGGGCCACATGGTACTGGTTGGCCATATAGGCGCCCGAGGAGATCCCCGACACGGTGATCTCGCCATCCGCGATGGACAGCTGGGGAATCGCCTGGGCATGGGCGACCTGCGCCATCCCGCCGGCGGTCAGCATCAAGATCCCCAGCGCAAGAGCGCCAAGGCAGCGGGCGTCGGATCCCGTCGGTTCGGGTCGCAGGGTCATGGGAGGCTCCTCCATCACGATTATGTGCAGTGCAGCACAATCGTTATCGGATGCCTGGATCACGAACTCAAGCGACATTTCAACTTAACGCCGCAAAGTTGAACAGAGGCATCAGCCTTGGACGGCTTCCGCTCTGGCGGACGGGACGGTGGGATAGTTGCCTTCCAGAAGGGTCTTCAGCACGGTGTCCGCGCTTTCCGGCCGGGCCAGCAGATATCCCTGGACCGTGTCGCAGCCTTCGCGCTTCAGATAGTCGTACTGGGCTTCGGTCTCCACGCCTTCGGCGATCACTTCCAGACCCAGGCTGTGTCCCAGATTGATGATGGCCCGGGCGATCACCGCGTCGTTGCTGTCCTCGGTCAGGTGGCGGACGAAGCTCTGGTCCACTTTCAGCTTGTCCACCTTGAACTGCTTCAGATAGCTCAGCGAGGAATAGCCCGTTCCGAAGTCGTCGATGGCCAGCCGCACCCCCAGCTCGGACAGGGAACCGAGCAGGCGTACCGCTTCCTGGGCATCCTGCATCAGCATGCTTTCGGTCAGTTCCAGCTCCAGATCACAGGGCGGGACCCCGGTGTCGGCAAGCAGCGACGTAATCCGCTCTTCCAGCCCCTTCTGCTTGAACTGCACGGCACTGATGTTCACCGCCATGGTCAGCGCCGGCGCGCCGGCCGCGCGCCACCCGGCGTAACAGCGCAGGGCTTCGCGCAGAACATAATCGCCCAGTTCGATGATCAGACCGCTGTCCTCGGCCACCGGAATGAAGCGGCCCGGCGGGATCAGGCCCAGGCGCGGGTGGTTCCAGCGCACCAGCGTCTCGACCCCCACCGGGCGGCCGTCGGCCATGCCGTATTGCAGCTGGAAGTTCAGGAACAGTTCGCCGCTGCCGTCGTCCATCAGGGCACGGCGCAGGTCGCCCTCGATACCCAGCCGCACGGCCGCTTCGGCGTTCATCTCGCTGGAGAAGAAGCAGGTATCCTCGTCCTCCGACTTGATGGCCCGGTACATGGCCATGTCGGCATTCTTCATCAGGTTGTCGGGATCGGTGCCGTCCTGGGGATACATGGCGATCCCCACATTGGCCCCCACCCGCACCTCTTGTCCGCCCAGGTCGACGGGCGTGCGCACCACATCGGCGATGCGCCGCGCCAGCACGGCGGCGGAATCGGCGCTGCTGATGTTGGGCTGGATCAGCGCGAACTCGTCGCCGCCCACCCGGGCCACCGTATCGGCTTCCTCGGCCGAGGCGTTGATGCGGCTGGCGATGGTCATCAGCAGCTGATCACCGGACGCATGACCCAGGGTATCGTTTACACGGTTAAAGTGATCCAGGTCGATGAACATCACCGCCAGCCCGGTATGATTGCGCCGGGCCTGAACCACCGCCTGGTACAGGCGGTCCCGGAACAGCACCCGGTTGGGCAGACGGGTCAGGGTGTCGTAGTTCGACAGATAGCGAATGCGCTCTTCGGCCTTTTTCCGGGCGGTGACATCCTCGTGGACGGCGACGTAGTGGGTGACATTCCCCTGGTCGTCCAGGATCGGCGTGACCGTCTGATCGACCACATAGCGGCGGCCGTCCTTGCGCTTTTCCACCATCTCGCCGCGCCAGACCCGGCCCCGGGTGATGGACTCCCACAGTTCCGCATAGACGTCGTTATCCTGCACGCCGGATTTCAGGATCGACGGCAGCCGTCCGATCACTTCTTCCTCGGTATAGCCGGTCAGGGTGATGAACGACCGGTTCACCCATTCGATCCGGCCTTTGGCGTCGGTGATGAAAATGGCGTTGGCCGCCGAGGCCATGGCCGTCGACTGAAGCTTCAGGTAGGCCTGATCCTGCAAGGTCTGAAAGGCCGCGCCCAGGCGGGCGGCCAGGGTTTCCAGCCGGCGCAGGGTCATGGGCTGGTCCACCTGGGCGTGATCGCCGGCGACGCAGATCACCCCCACCACTTCCTTCTGAGTCCACAGCGGCAGCGCCAGTACCGCCCGCGCCTTCGCCGCCGTCACCCAGGCCGGAGCTGTTTCCTGGGGCTCCAGCCGGCATGCGCGGCCGAAACGCAGCGCCCGGGCCGCCGGCCCGCGATCCGCGTCGCAATCGTCCTTGTCGGAATCCCGGCTGTCGTCCCAGCACTCGGGCTCGGCGGACAGGCACTCCGACGCCCGGCCGCCCCGGCCTGTCAGGGCGATCATGCCATTGGACCGCCGCAGGCCGATCCACACCACCGGCAGACCGAACAGCTTGGCCACCCGGTCGCAGAGTTCCCGGCTCAGGTCTTCCTGGCTCGATCCCAGCAGAAGATGGTTGTCGATGGAGCGCATCATGCTCTCCATCTCCTCGGCCAGCACCCGTTCGGTGACGTCGCGCACCATGGCGATGGTGTAGCTGCCCCGACTGGTCACCACCTGGGTCAGGGACAGGGTCAGGGGCACGAAGCCGCCGTCCGACCGCCGGCCATGCAGCACGATGTCGCCCATGGCATTGGCCACCGGGCGGGGGAACCGCCCCTGGGCTTCGGCCGTACCCGCCCGTTCCACCAGGCCGGGCGCACAGGGCGCACAGGGGGCGACCTCCGCCAGGGTCGGCAGGATGACCGTTGCCGGCTGGCCGGTCAGCGCTTCCGCCGTCACGCCGAAGATATGTTCGGCCGCCGGGTTCATCTCGACCACCGTTCCGTCGTCGGCGATGGTCACCAGGCCGTCGGTCAGGCTGGTGATCACGGCCGAGGCGTGAAGATCCCGGCGTGGCACGGCCGCATGGGCTCCCCCGCCGATACCGGGTCCCCCGCCGGCACGGGTGGCGACCTGACGGTGCC
Organism: Rhodospirillaceae bacterium Z3-40; assembly: GCA_046233135.1. Classification (GTDB taxonomy): domain Bacteria; phylum Pseudomonadota; class Alphaproteobacteria; order Rhodospirillales; family Rhodospirillaceae; genus JBJXHN01. The sequence continues at coordinate 936,370 of JBJXHN010000001.1, forward strand.
GACGGAAGATAACCAGCACGATGCCGAGCGCAACGAGCACTGCGCCAGCAGCGACAAGGCCGCCGATCAGATTGATATATGCGATGGTCATCGCGCGCGCACGCTTCCCTGAAACTGAAACCAAACCGGGCCGCCGGATCCCCCGGTCACTTTGTCAAAGCCACGTAGACGCCATCCCAATCGGCCCCCGGGCTGTTTTGTTCGTAATCGTCAAGGCGCTCTTCGTAAAGATGATAAAGGCCGGCGGTCTGCAATTCCGGCATGGCTTGCCGGCATTTTTCCAGATGGCCCCGCGCCGATTCCCACCTTTGTTCCCGATAGGCTTGAAGCATTAACTCATGGTCTTGCCGCAGCCCGGCAAATTCAGGCGTCGCCGCCACTTCTTCATCTCCGAGCAGGGCAAAAATCCGAACAGGAACGGTCTTTCCCTTCACCCGGATCAGATCAAGCTCCAGCAGCGCATACTCCGGGACGAGTTTTGCGGTGTTTTCACCCACAACCGTCGTGACGCCATAGGTCTTCGACTGCCCTTCAAGTCGTGACGCGAGGTTAACGTTGTCCCCCAGCACGGAGTAGTCGAACCGCTGATCGGAACCCATGTTCCCGACGCAGACCATGCCGGTATTCAGCCCGATGCCGATGTTCAGCGGGATGTGTTTTCGGCCTTCCTCGTCGGCTTCACGCTTCAGATCCTCGTTCAGCGCGGCGAGTCCCTCTTTCATCTTCAGGGCCGATGCGCAGGCATGGGCCGCATGCTCTCCGTCATCCAGCGGCGCATTCCAGAAGGCCATGATGCAGTCGCCCATGTACTTGTCGATGGTGCCCCGGCGTTCCAGGATCACATCGGTCATGGGCGTCAGGAACCGGTTGATCAGGCGGGTCAGCCCCTCGGCATCGAACAGTTCGGAGATGCTGGTGAAACCGCGCACGTCGCAGAACATCAGGGTCATTTCCCGCATTTCCCCTCCCAGCTTCAGGCGGGAGGGGTCGGCGGCCAGACGCTCCACCAGGGCCGGCGACATGTACCGGGAGAAGGCGTCGCGCACCTGACGCCGCTGCGCTTCCTCACGGGCATAGCCGGCGTAGGTCAGGAACATGTACAGCACGATGGCCGACAACGATGGATAAACGGGATCGTAGAGCTGAAGTTCCTGGGTAAACAGCATGAACGAGGCCGCCCCGGTCCCCGCCACGGCCGCCACCAGCAGCACCAAGGTCCAGCGGGCCCCGATCATCGGCACCAGGATCAGCAGCAGCAGGCCGACTCCCAGAGTTCCGTAAACCTCCAGATCCAGGGCGTTGCGCGGCCGGTCCAGCATCTGGCCGGTCAGGACGTTCTCGATGATGTTGGCGTGGACCTCCACCCCCGGCAGGTAGTTGTCCACCGGCGAGGTCTTGATATCGAGCAGCCCCACCGCGGAGGTGCCAAGGATCACGAACTTGTTGCGGAACATCGACGGCGAGGCCGTGCCCCGCAGCACGTCGACGGCCGACACGTATTTGGCCTGATCGAGCTTGGAGAAATAGACGTGGAACCGCCCCGCTTCGTCCAGCGGCAGGGTCAGGGTCTGGACCTGGCCGTTGGGTCCCCGGGCGCGCAGCACCATGTCCTGCACCCCCGTTTCCGTTCCCGCCTGCTTGCCGCGCAGCAGCAGGTTGGACGCCCCGACGGCGTTTCTCAGCATTTCCGCCGACAGGGAAGGATAGATCTTTTCGGCGTCCAGCACTTCGACGGCCATGGGAACCCGGCGGACGATGCCGTCCAGCTCTCCTTCGACGATGAACACCCCGCGCCCCATCGCCTTCTCGTCGAGCATCGGCAGGTTATACAGGATGCGCTGGTGGTCTTTCAGATAGCTTTGGACATCGTGGCCCAGGATGGCGACGGACGACGGCGGGGCCAGGGATTGGTCCTGGCTGGTGTTGACGCTGGGGGCCATCCCCATGATCACCCGGCTGTTGGCGATGGTTTCGGCGAAAATTTCGTCGTTATCGGGCAGTTTGGACAGGGTTGCCCGTATTTCCGGATCCTGGATCTCCAGCGTCTCGCTCAAACGGGTCGGCGAGGTGCGGTCCGGTTCCGGGAAGATGATATCGAAGCCGATGTTGATCGGCCCCATCGCCGCGATGCGGCGCACCAGTTCGGCCAGGACGGACCGGGGCCAGGGCCATTGCCCCACCTCCTGCAACGACCGGTCGTCCAGATCGACGATGGTGACGAATCGCTGATTGGGGGCAACCTCCCGCGGCTGTATCCGTTGGTAGAAGTCGAAGGTCTTGGACCGCAGGAACTCCACAGGCGCCGGATCGGCGATGCGCAGGACCACCAGTCCGCAAAGCAGCAGGAAGGCCCAGAAACGCGTGCTTTTCCATAAATGGCGCGGCCTGGGAAGCCGAAACGCCCCCTTTGCCGCCGACAAGGCCTGGCCGATGCGACTCACCCCTACCCCCTGTACGCACGGCCCCCTTTGCGGCGGCTCCGTTCGCGTTCCGCTTGATGACCCGGCTGGCCGGGTTCATACCTTGCTCTGTATACCATATGCCCGACTGCGGCACGGTGTCTTGCCACCATACACCGCCCTCTCCACCGATCAAAGGGGGTGGGGGGAGCTGAGGGAAATTGGGGTTCCGCAAGGGCTTGCCGATTAACGGTTTGTGCATCACGATAGGGCACAGTGTCGGCAGCCCCGGAAGAAAGCGCGGGGCGAGTCAGGGTTCGCGGCCTCGAAAGGGCTCGTCCAGCCTGGCACGACGACGTTAACTATGGGTGGGCTCTGCCGGCTATGTCCCTCGCGACGATCCTCGGTGTGCTGTTTGGCTTCGGCCTGTTTGTTCTGTCCGTTTTCCTCAGCACCGACAATTATCTGCTGTTCATCGACCTGCCGAGCATCATCATGGTGATCGGCGGGACGCTGGCGGCGACCTTCATCTCCTATGAACCGCGCTACGTGATCCAGTCGGTCCGGGTCATGGGATCGATCCTGTTCAATGTGGAGATCAGCCGCGCCATCCTGACCCACGAGGTGGGCCGGGTGATTCGCTGGGGCTACGTGATCCAGAAAAGCGGCCTGCCCGGTCTGGAATCCGATGCCGCGAAGGTCCGCAAGCAGGACCGGTTCCTCGGCTACGGCATCGATCTGGTGGTCAGCGGCTACACCGGCCAGGAAGTGCGGGAAATTCTCGCCAACACGGTGGAAACCACGTTCGGGCGCCAGACGGTTCAGGCCAACATCCTGAAGAACATGGGCGGCACGGCGCCGGCCTTCGGCATGATCGGCACCCTGGTGGGTCTGATCATCATGCTCGACAGCATGGGCGACGACCCGTCGAAACTCGGTCCCGGTCTGGCCATCGCCCTGGTGACCACCCTTTACGGCGTGCTGCTGGCCCGTCTCGTGTTCCTGCCCGCCGCGTCCAAAATTCGCCAGCGCGAGGAGATCATCCGCTTCCGCAACTACCTGCTGGCCGAAGGCCTGGCCCTGCTGGCGGAACGCAAGAGCCCGCGCTACATCCAGGACCGCATGAACAGCTATCTCGACCCGACGATCCACTTCAGCATCGATAAGATGCGTGGCAAGGATTAAAGGGGGCTCAGGTCGCAGGCCGTCCCCAGTCCGGCAAACCCCAGGAACGGAATCCGGTCGATGAAACGAGACAATCGCTTTCAGGTCGAGGAAGACAACAGCAGCGACGATGACGCCTGGGTCACCACCTTTGCCGACATGACCACCCTTCTGCTGGCCTTCTTCATTCTGCTGGTGTCCATTTCCAAGGTGGACGTGGTTCTGTTCGAAAAGGTCAAGGCCGGCATTCAGGAAGGGGTGGGCAACCGCGAAGTCACCACCCCGATCGAAGACCTGCGCGTCCAGACCGCCGAAGTGGTCAAGTCCCTGCAAGTGGAAGATGTTGTCGGCATCGGCGAAGACGAACAGGGTCTGGTGATCGAATTCGCGTCTTCGGCTTTCTACCAGCCCGGCTCGGCCGACATCCGCCCCGAGGCTTTCCCGGTGCTGGAGCAGATCGTCGCCACCCTGAACGAGCCCCGCTACCAGAATTTTCAGATCGAAGTGCAGGGCCACACCGACGATATTCCCATCAACACCGAACGCTATCCGTCCAACTGGGAGCTGTCCGGCGACCGGGCCACCCGGGTGGTTCGCTTCATGGCCGACGTGGGTATCCGCAAGGAGCGGATGGTGGCCATGGCCTATGCGGATATCGCCCCCAAGGCCCCGAACCGGACGCCGGAAGGCCAGGCGATTCCGCTGAACCAGGAACTGAACCGGCGAATCGCGGTGCGGGTGTTCCCCTCCACCACCTTCTCCAGCAGTCAGGAACCCGCCCCCTCCTCCGTCATGCCCACGGCCGCGCAGTAACCGTCCGGGGCCGCCTCAGGAAAAGAAACGGCGCCGGCGGGCGGGGGCGTCAGCTGAGCGCGACGCCGGCCCCCGCCCCCACCAGGATCGCGCCAGAGCCACGGGCCAGACGTCTGGTGGCCTTGGCGCTGCGGAACAGATGCCGGGCACGGCCGGCCAGCACCACATAGGGTGTCAGCGCCAGCACCAGCATGATCACCGTCACCACCGCCAGCGTGCCCACATCGGGCAGGGTCAGGTGGGCCATATCCACCACCATCGGCATGATGCCCATGTAGAAAACGATGGTTTTGGGATTGGCCAGCGTGGTCGTCAGCCCCAGCATCGCCGACCGTCGGGTCTGTGGTGCCTTCAGGGCCGCCACCTCCATGCCCCGGGCCTGCGACGCGCTGCGCCAGGCCTGGATCCCCAGCCACACCAGCCAGGCCGCACCGGCCAGTTTGACGAGGAAAAAGGCCTGCCCCATGGTCTTGGCCAGAGCCGCGAGCCCGCCGACGGCCAGCAGCAGATAGATCAGATCTCCGGCCAGCAGCCCGATGCAATAGGCCGCGCCGGCCCGCATGCCCCGCCCCAGGGTGCAGCCGACCAGGGCGAGAACCCCCGGCCCCGGAATCACCGCCGCCACCAGAATGGTCCCGGCATAGACCAGCACGTCATGGGTCTGCATCGCCCTGTCTCCGAATAGGCCTTAGAAGGTGGCGCATTTTGGGACTTTCCCGGCGAAAGGCAAACGACCTTTTCTCCGGGGAGGGCCTATCTTTTCTCGGGGATGGTCCGGGGCAGGTCGGGGCGGGTCGGGTCGGGGAATCCGGCCGGAGACGGGCTCAATCCGCCAGGGTGATGACCATATTGTCCTTGGCCACCATGACACCGTCCCAAGCCTGCTGCGCTTCCCGTTCCAGGGCGCGCATGAAGATATCGTCGTGGTCGGGGTCGTGGTGGAAGATCACCAGATGCTTGGCTCCGGCCTGGCGGCACAGGCGCATGCCTTCCTGCCAGGTGGAATGCCCCCACCCCACCTTGGCCGGGAATTCGGCGTCGGTGTAGGTGCAATCGTAGATCACGTAATCCGTCCCCTCGATCAGCGACAGGATGTTCTGATCCGGTTCACCGGGCACATGTTCGGTGTCGGTGATGTAGCAGACGCTATGCCCCTTGTAATCCACCCGATAGCCCGTTGCGCCGTTGGGATGGCGCAGGGCGGCGGTGCGCACCGCGATGTCGCCGAACAGGGTGAAGGACTCGCCCGCTTCGAAGTCCGTGAAGGTCTTCTGGCTGTTCAGGGCTTCCAGCGGCACCGGGAACATGGGGTCGGACATCTGGCTGGCCAGAAGGTTCTGAATACCGCCGTTGCCCGACAGGTGCCCGGCATAGATGTCCAGCTTGATGCCCGGATTGAAGGCCGGCGAGAAGAACGGAAAGCCGAAAATATGGTCCCAGTGGGTGTGGGTCATCAGCAGCGCGAAATGATCCACGGTGCGATTGCCCGGGTCATTGCCGAGGTTCCGCAACCCGGTCCCGGCATCGAGAATCACATGGCGGCCATCAAGGACGAATTCGACGCAACTGGTGTTACCGCCGTATTCCACATGCCGCGGGGAAGGACAGGCGATGCTGCCCCGGACGCCCCAAAACCTGATCATGCAACTCATGCCGACTCGCAATCCTGATCAGCGCCAAACCCTTTGCCAATCCCGCCGGCCCGCGACAAACCCTTGACCCCCAAAGATCTGATGATCACAGATCGGGATCCAAAGACCGAGAGATTGATGCGCTCAACCCTATGTTTTGCCGATCTTAGCGCTTGTCCGAGCCCCATCCTACCCTTTTTTCCTCTTTTCAAGGCAAATAGATGCGCCGGGCACTAGATCCAGATGGATATCCGCCCGCCCCTTGTTAACGGCAATTTCCACCAAGTCATTGGCGTTCACATACCACATCGGCCGACCCGCCGGAACGTCGGCAAAAGTCCTCGCCCGCCAAAGGATTTGGCCGTTTACGGACAGGCCGTCCTCCGCAGCCAGTTTTTCCGCGCGGATCCCTGTCATTGCGTTGCCATAATGATCAATATAGAGAATCTTCCACAGGTCATCGGGCCAATCCGGACGGTCCAGCAGGGCGGGATCGATGATCTCTGCGCCGTCCGGGGATTCGCCTTTGGCGAGTATCGCAGCGGCCGGCGCAAAGATATCGCGGCCGTGAAAGGACGCACTGGCCGTTCCGGGGACCGGCAGCCGCCAGGCCTCCACCCCGTCCGCCCCGGTTGCCCGCGCCCGGCGCAGCAACGGGCAGAGCAGACCGTTGTCCGGCCCCACCGCAGCCTGCCATCCCTTTCCCAGATCCGTATGGGTTCGCCAGCGCAGGGCGACCGCCCCCCGATCCGTTCCCACGCCCGGGTCGACCACCGCCAGGCACACCGCCCCCGGCCCGAACCAGGCGAAATGCGCGGCAAGCACATAGCCGGCCAGATCGGGCCGGAACGGCGGCAGGTCGGAGAACAGGTCGATCACCGGGACTCCCGGCGCCATGCCGGCCAGCACCGCCTTCATCTGTCCCACATAGGGGCCGGACAGACCGAAATCGGTGGCGACAACCACCATCGGCGTGAATGGCACCATGGGCGTGAATGGGCGAGGCGGCGAAGCGGCGATGGTCATCGGCAATACATCCGTATTGGCTGAGCAAAAAGGATCGGCGAACCGGGCGGGAAGCGCAACAGACAATTGGCCCTTTAGTACCAGGACCACGCGTTGCGTTTCCCCGTCCCGTTCCCATGTTAGGGTCGATCGCCAGAAAGACCAGGGGGGTCCCCGCCCGCCGTCGTCCCTGTCCTGTCCGCCCGGTCCCGGGTCCGCGTCCCACCAGGAACTCCCTCATGTCCGTTCCCCCTTCCGCCAAGCCCCCGTCATCCTCCACCCCGCCCTCTTCCCCTTCCCCTCCCCCCACGCCGGCTCCCACCCTGGCCCCCGCCCTGGCCCTGCGTGTTTTCCTGCCCTTTGCCCTCGGCTACTACCTGTCCTACATCTTCCGCTCGGTGAACGCCGCGCTTGCCCCGGTCATGGTGACCGATCTGGGAATGGAGCCGGGAGCCCTCGGTCTTCTGGCCGGGGCCTATTTCCTCGCCTTCGCCCTGTTCCAGTTGCCGCTGGGCCTGCTGCTGGACCGCTATGGCCCGCGCCGGGTCCAGGCGGTGCTGCTGGCGGTGGCGACGGTGGGGGCGGCCGGTTTCGGGCTGGCGGACAGCCTGCCCGGCCTGATGACGGCCCGCTTCGTTATCGGTCTGGGGGTGTCGGGATGTCTGATGGCGGCCTTCAAGGCCCTGGCCCAGTGGTTTCCCCCGGCCCGCCTGCCCCTGTTGAACGGCCTGGTGATGGCGGCCGGCGGCCTGGGGGCGCTGACCGCCACGGCTCCGGCGGAAGCCCTGGCCGCCTGGCTGGGGTGGCGGTCGGTCTTCCTGGCCTGCGCCGGGCTGTCGGTGCTGACGGGACTGGCCGTGATCCTGGCCGTGCCGGCCACCGGCCGGGACGGCCATCCGGAGCCCCTGGGCAAGGCGATCGCCGGGCTGCGCCTGGTGTTCGCCGCGCCGGTGTTCTGGCGCCTGGCGCCGGCCACCATGGCCACCCAGGCATCGATGATGGCGATCCAGAGCCTGTGGGCCGGTCCCTGGCTGACCGACGTGGCCGGTCGCACGCCGGGGGAGGCGGCAGGTCTGCTGTTCTGGGTCGCGGCCGCCATGGTCGCCGGCTTCCTCAGCCTGGGCGCCATTGCCGACCGTTTGGGGCGGCGCGGCATCCCGGTCTTTCATGTGGCCGTGACCGGCATGGGGATTTTCGTGCTGCTCCAGGCCGTGCTGGCCTGGGGGCCGGCGGATTGGGCGGTGGAACCCCTGTGGGTGCTGTTCGGTTTCTTCGGGACCACCGGGATCCTCAACTACGCCGTCCTGACGCAGTTCTACGACGCCAGACTGAGCGGCCGGGTCAACACGGCGGTGAACCTGCTGGTCTTCACCGCCGCCTTTGCCTACCAGTGGGCCATGGGGCTGCTGGTGGAAGCCTCGGGCGGCTATGCCGTGCCGATTGCGGTGGGGGTGGTGATACAGGCCCTGGCGGTGGGCCGCATGGCCCTGGGCGGCAGCCCCGAACCACGGCGCCGCCCGGCCTGAAGACGACACCCGCTGTCACGCCCTTTCACCCACCTCGCGAATCCCTTACATCACGATGGTGCGGACGATCCGCCTTCCCCAACCTGGATGCTGCCATGTCTCTTCTGGACAGTTTGACCCCGCTCACTTCCTTGATGGCCGACTGGCGGCACGACATCCACCGCCACCCGGAGCTGGCCTACAAGGAGCATCGCACGGCGAAAAAGGTGGCCGAGCTGCTGCGCGGGTTCGGGGTGGACAAGGTGACGGAGGGGGTCGGCGGCACCGGTGTGGTGGCCGAGATCCGCAACGGGGACGGCCCGCTGATCGGCCTGCGGGCGGATATGGACGCCCTGCCGATCACCGAACACAACGCCCTCCCCCATTGCAGCGTCCACGACGGCGTGATGCACGCCTGCGGCCATGACGGCCACACCACCATGCTGCTCGGCGCCGCCCGCTATCTGGCGGAAAGCCGGAATTTCTCCGGCACCGCCGTGCTGGTCTTCCAGCCTGCCGAAGAAGGCCTGGCCGGGGCCAGGGCGATGATCGACGACGGCCTGTTCCTGCGCTGGCCCGTGGGCTCGGTCTACGCCCTGCATAACATGCCGGGACTGGAGGCCGGGGCGATCTCCGTTTCTCCCGGTCCGGTGATGGCCGCGGCGGACGAGATCTTCGTGACCATCACCGGCAAGGGTGGCCATGCCGCCGCCCCGGACATCGGCCGCGACCCGATCCTGGCGGGCAGCGCGGCGGTGATGGGCTTGCAGCAGATCGTGTCGCGCAACGTTGCGCCCCGGGACACGGCGGTGATTTCGATCACCTGTTTCCACGGCGGCGATACCTTCAACGTCACCCCCGACGAGGCAAAGCTGACCGGCACCGTCCGCTTCTTCGAGCCTGCCGTCGGCGACCTGATGAAGGCGCGGATCGCCCAGGTGCTGGACGGCGTGGCGCTGAGCAACGATGTGCGGATCGACATGGACTACGTGGACGGCTATCCCCCCACCATCAACACCACCGCCGAGGCCGATTTCGGCCGCGCCGTGGCCGCCAGGGTGCTGGGCGAGGCCAAGGCGCCGGCCCAGATCCCCCGCATGTTCGCCGAGGATTTCTCCTACATGCTGCAAGAGAAGCCGGGCGCTTACGGCTTCATCGGCAACGGGGATTCCCCGTCGCTGCATAACTCCCGGTACGACTTCAACGACGGCATCCTCGCCGCCGGCGCCGCCTGGTTCGCCGGCCTGGTGGAGGAGAACGGACGGTAGCGCCCTTCTCTTCGCGTTGACAGAAGATCCCACTGTAACCATATTGGTTACAGTGGGATTTTCCCCTTCAGGTGGAAGATGCAATCGAATATCCTTCGGTTGCAAAATTCCCCGAAGGGAGAAATTTTATGCTGCGGAGCTTTGCCCATCCTGGCCTTGAGGAACTATGGATAGAGGGGGTTTCGGCGCGGATATCCCCCCAGCATCAGAGGAAAATACTCCGTATTCTCACGTTTCTTGAAAACGCTACGGGCTTAGCCGATCTGCAAGGCATGTTCAAATTTCATAGCCTGAGGGGAAGTAGGAACAGCGAATATGCGATGTCAGTTTCGGGAAACTACAGAATCACTTTCCGCATCTCTGACGATGGTATTGAGGATCTGAACTACGAAGACTACCACTAACGCTTTCTAAACCAAGAGAAATGGTCGGAGATTATGTTATGATTCCGATAAACCGAGCCCCCATCCACCCCGGCTCCATCCTCAAGGAGCTTTTCCTTGATGAGCGGAACATTTCGATCTCAGCGCTGGCGGAAGCAACCAATGTCTCTCGCAAGCACGTATCGATGATCGTGAACGAACACATCGGCATCAGCTCCGAAATGGCCTTGCGCTTGGCCGCTGTTTTCGGCACCTCGGCCCAGGTCTGGATGAACATGCAGAACCAGTACGACCTGTGGCACGCTGAAAAAGCTTTGGCAGCCAAACCGGCGCGCCATGGTGCCTTCGCCCCGCCCCCGGAGGCAATCGCGGACGCTGAAACCGAGCCCACCTGACCCCCGCCCCTTCCGCAAACCCCCTCGCCTTCCACGCAAAGCATCTTTTTATTGCGACTGAGTAGCAATAGCGTCACTCTAGCCCGATAGCCACAAAAGCAGGAGGGTGAAGGTGAGCCGCGATGTCCGCGCCCCGTACCAGGACCAGTTTTTCCGATCACGCCGCAGCCCCCATGTCCGTTCCCTTGCCCTTGCCCTGGCCCGTGCCCTTGCGCTTGCCCTGATCCTGGCGGCTATGATCGGCCCGGGCCGGCCGGCGATGGCGCTGGAGGTGACCGATGTCCTGGGACGCACCGTCCACCTTGACCGGCCCGCCCGCAAGCTGCTGCTGGGGGAAGGCCGGTTTCTGATCGCCATCAGCCTGTTGCAGCCGGACAACCCGCTGGACCGGGTGGCGGGGATGCTCAACGAGTTCCGCCAGTTCGACCCCACCGGCTTCCACCGCTATGCCGAGGCTTTTCCGGCCCTGGAGACCACGCCGATCTTCGGCCAGACCTCCGAGGACAGCGTCCACCTGGAAACCGCGCTGATGATGCAGCCCGACGCGGCCATTTTCGGGATCAGCGGCCACGGTCCCCAGGCCAGTTCCAAGGCGATGCTCGACACCCTGGAGGCTGCCGGCATTCCCGTCGTTTTCCTGGATTTCCGCAATGCCCCCCTGGAGCACACGGCCCCCAGCATGCGGGCGCTCGGCGCCCTGCTCGGCCTGCCCGGGGAAGGAGAGGCCTTCGCCGCCGCTTACGAACGGGATGTGGCGGCCGTCACCGGCCGGCTGGCCGGCTATGACGGCCCCAAGCCGTCGGTGGTGATGGAACTGCGGGTCGGGTTGGGGGAATCCTGCTGCTTCACCATCGGCCAGGGGATGCTCGCCGATCTGGTGACGGCGGCGGGCGGCGAGAACATCGCCACCCCCCTGCTGCCCGGCCCCACCGGCAGCCTCAACCCGGAACAGGTGCTGATGGCCGATCCGGACGTCTATGTGGGCACCGCCATCGGGGCGGTCAGCGGCGCCATGGCCGCGCCGGGCCGGATCGTCCTCGGCCCCGGCGTGTCCCGGGATATGGGCCGCAAGACCCTGGTCGCGGCCCTGGACCGGCCGGATGTCGCCCAGTTGAGCGCCGTCCGCAACGGCCGGGCCTACGCCCTGTGGCACCATTTCTACAACACCCCCTTCAACGCCTATACGCTGCAGGTCTTCGCCCGCTGGCTGCATCCGGAGCTGTTCGCCGATCTGGATCCCCAGGCGACCCTGGACCGTCTGCTGGCACAGGTGAAGCCGGTGGACCTGAGCGGCACCTATGCGGTGGGAGTCCGTCCATGAGCCCCTCCGCCCTCAGCCTTCCCGACACCGGCCCCGACTATGCCGGCGCCTATCGCCGGCTGACCCGGCGCCGGGTCGTCCTGCTGGTCGCCGCTGCCGGGGCCACCCTGCTGTCCCTGCTGCTGGATCTCAGCACCGGGCCGGCGGGCCTGGGCCTGGGATCGATCCTCGACGGCCTGCTGGAGCCCGACAGCCTGTCGCGCACCGAACAGGTGATCCTGTGGAACCTGCGGCTGCCCCAGGCGCTGCTGGCGCTCACCGCCGGGGCCTGCCTGGGCCTGGCCGGGGCGGAAACCCAGACGGCCCTGAACAACCCGCTGGCCAGCCCGCATACCCTGGGCATCACCTTTGCCGCCATCCTGGGGGCCACCCTGGCCATCGTGTTCAAGGTCTCCCTGCCCCTGGTGCCGCCGATCCTGACCCTGCCGGCCATCGCCTTCCTGTTCGCCGCCGGGGCCGGCCTGCTGGTGCTGGCCTTGTCCATCCGCTTCGGCTCGAACACCGAAACGGTGATCCTGTTCGGCATTGCCCTGCTCTTCACCTGCGCGGCCCTGGTGGAACTGCTGCGCTTCGTCGCCGATGCCGAGGACGTGCAGCAAAGCGTGCTGTGGAGCATGGGCACCCTGAACCGCGCCACCTGGCCGGCCGTGGCCGTGGTCGCCGGCGCGCTGGCCGTCGGCGCCCTGTTCGCCCTGCGCGGCGCCTGGTCCATGACCCTGCTGCGCAGCGGCGACGAACAGGCCCGCAGTGCCGGGCTGTCCGTGCACCGCCTGCGGCTCGGTGCTTTGCTGCGCACCAGCCTGCTGGCCGGCACCGCCGTGTCCTTCGTCGGCGCCATCGGCTTCATCGGCCTGGTCGCGCCCCATATCGCCCGCATGGCGCTGGGAGAGGATCACCGCTTCTACCTGCCCGGTGCGATGGTGGCCGGCGGGCTGCTGCTGTCCCTGGCCTCCGTCTTCGCCAAGGTGATCGTGCCCGGCGTGCTGGTCCCCGTGGGCATCGTCACCGCCCTGATCGGCATTCCCGCCTTCCTGGCCCTGGTGACCATCCGGAGGATGCGCCGATGACCCGTTCCTCCCCCTCTCGCGGCCTCGACGTGGCGGCGGTGTCCGTCGGCTATGGCCGCCGGGCTTCCGTGCTCGCCGACATCACCCTGCCCGCCCTTGCGCCGGGCCAGCTGGTGGCCCTGCTCGGCCCCAACGGGGCGGGCAAGTCCACCCTGCTGAAGGCCCTGGCCGGCCTGATGCGCCATCAGGGCCGCATCCATTTCAACGGCGAGGCGCTGGGAGAGCTGGGGGCGACCCGGCGGGCGCGGGTCATCGGCTATGTGCCCCAGACGCCGCCCCAGCCCAGCGCCCTTCTGGCCTATGAATTCGCGCTGAGCGCCCTGCGCGCCGCCGCGCCGGACCTGTCCGCCGGCGCCGCTGAACAGCGCATCGCCGAAACCTTCGGGCTGCTCGGCTTGCGGGACCAGGCGATGGCGCCGGTCAGCGCCCTCTCGGGTGGCCGGCGGCAGCTGCTGGGGCTGGCCCAAGTGGTTGCCCGGCGCACGCCGCTGGTGCTGCTGGACGAACCCACCAGCGCGCTGGACATGAAATGGGAGATCGAAGCCCTGTCCCTGATGCGCTCCCTGGCGCAGGAAGCGGGGACGCTCTGCGTCATCGCCTTGCACGACATCAACCTCGCCCTGCGCTTCTGCGATCAGGCGGTGGTGGTGGCCAACGGGCGGCTGCAGGCGGCGGGACCGACGGAGGAAACCATCACGCCGGCACTGATGGACCGCACCTACGGCGTCTCGGCCCGTATCGAACGCTGCTCGCAGGGGCAGCCGATCCTTCTGGCCGACCGGGCCGCCGGATAGGGCGCGCCCGATTTTCCCCACCACATTTGAAACAGAAAGGACCCGGAGCCGATGACTGCGGAATATGGCGCCGAAGCCACCGTCGTGACCGAAAAGGCCGGCCGCTATCTCGTCCAGCTGTGCAAGCATTTCGGCCACAAGGTGACGGCGGAATGGACCGAGACCACCGGCCATGTGGCGTTCGCCCCCGGCACCTGCCACATGGTCGCCGCCGACGGCCGCCTGACGGTGACCTGCGCCAGCGCCTCCGACGAAGGCTTGGCCCAGATCAAATCCATCGTCGAGGACCACCTGACCCGCTTCGCCTGGAAGGAAGGGCTGACCCTGGAATGGCGGCAGGACGATCAGCGGTAGGGATCGGGCTGTGTCACCTCGGGCATCTGCGGCGGTGGCGTGTTCGACACCCGGATCGCCAGCCCCATCGTCCCGGCCAGCACCAGCACGCCCACCACCCACAGCAGGATCACCAGGGGCTTGGTGCCCTTGCGATAATCGCCGGGATCCGGGGGCGTGCCGCCCCCTTCTCCGCCGCCGTTGTTCCCGTCCTTCTTCGGCTCCCGCCCGGGGTCTTCGGGTCCGGTGCCGGTGCCGCCGGGGATGGAGCCGTCACGCATCATTACCTCATCAGGCTATATAGGAACACGAGTGCCGCAAGGCCGACCACCGTACCCCAAGTCAGCACGATGGTCATCGTCTGGCCGTTCAGGGGGATGCGGGTCTTTTCCTCCTTGGACGCGCTCACCACCTGCGGCTTGATCGGCGGCGGTTCCGGAGTCACCGCGGCGGCCACCGCCGGCGCCGGCGGGGGGGCCGCCGGCGTCGGGGGAACCTCGGGTTCCTGCACCGGGGCGGCGGCCTCTTCGGCGGCGGTGGCGGGCACCTCTTCCGGGGCGCTGCCTTCGCCGACGATGTCCGAGAACTTCTGGAAGAAATCCGCCGCCGTGCGGTCGGCGACGCCGCGCACCAGGCGGGCGCCGACGCTCGCCAGCTTGCCGCCCACCTCGGCCTTGGCGGCGTAGGTCAGGCGGGTGGCCGACGGTCCTTCTTCGGTCAGCTCCACCCGGGCGCTGCCCTTGGCGAACCCGGCCGCGCCGCCGCTGCCCTTGACGTTCAGGGTGCAGCCCTTGGGGGGCTCCACATCGGTCAGGGTCACGTCGCCGGAAAAGCGGGCCGACACCGGCCCCACCTTGACCTTCACCTTGCCGGAAAATTCCGTATCCGACGTTTTGTCCAGAACCTCGCAGCCGTCGATGCACTGCTTGAGGATCTCCGGATCGTTGATGCCTTCCCACACCTTCTGGATCGGTGCCGGGATCGTCGTTTCCCCCGTGAAGTCCATGATCGTCCTGACCTTTGTTGTTGATCCGCCTGAATGCGCCGCAAGAAAACCGTTACGCCTTGTCGTAAAGGGTGTAGATCCCGTGGGTGCCCAGCTCCTTGCCGCCCGGCTTGTCCGCCAGGGCCGTGAACTGGTCGATGGCCAGCTTCAGGGCCTTGGCGTCCAGCCCCATGGTCTCCGACTCCTGGGCGGCGATGCCCATGTCTTTCAGGAAATGGTGCACATAGAAGCCCGGGGCGAAATCGCCGGCCACCATCTTCGGCCCCAGGGTGTTGAGCTGGAAGCCCCCCGCCGCACCCGACCCGATGGCCGACAGCACCTGTTGGGGATCCAGGCCGGCGCCCTTGGCATAGGCCAGCGCTTCGGCCACCCCCAGGATGGTGGCGGCGATGACCATCTGATTGGCCATCTTGGTATGCTGCCCCGCCCCCGGCGGACCCAGCAGGGTAACGGTCTTGCCCATGATATCGAACACCGGCCTGACCGCCTCGAAGGCGTCGGCCTCGCCGCCGCACATGATGGTCAGGCGGGCTTCCCGCGCGCCCACATCGCCGCCCGACACCGGTGCATCGATCGCCGCGCAGCCCTTGGCCGCCGCCGCCTCGGCAATGCGCTGGGCAAGGCTGGGGGACGAGGTGGTCATGTCCACCAGAAAGGTGCCGGGCCTGGCGCTGTCGAGGATCCCCGGTGCGCCGTCCTTGCCGAAATAGACCTCTTCCACGTCGTGGGGGTAGCCGACCATGGTGATCACCACCCCGGACGCTTCCGCCACCGCCGCCGGGCTGTCGCACCATTGGGCGCCGTCGGCCAGCAGGTCCTCGATCTTCGCCTTGGTCCGCGTATAGGCGTTCAGCCTGTAGCCGGCCCGGATCAAATGGCGGGCCATGCTTTTCCCCATGATTCCGAGACCGACGAATCCGACGGCGTGGGTTTCAGGGCTAACGGTCATACGGGTCCTCTCCCTTTAATGGTCCGGCGTCCCGGAGGCTGATGGATCCGGCCTCCCGGAGGCGTTATATTTCGGTGACAGGCAGCCGCGACGGGGCTGCTTCTGATAAGAAGGTTCGCACGGGATATGGGAACGGCAGCGGCCCGGGAAAACCGGTCCCGCGTATCAAGGGCATACCTCTTTAGAAGGGGGTCCCCCGGCCGGAGCGGCCGGAACGGCTCCTGTCCCTTCCCCAAAACCCCCAGGCCAAGAGCGTCCAAGCGCCGGCCACCCCCTTGCACGATGCCGGAGAGGATACACGTACCATGACCTCCAAACGCCCGGAAACCACGTTCGCCGAGGCCTGGAAAGCCTGGGCCGACTGGACGGAAAAAAGCCAGAAGCTTTGGGCGGCCTCGATGGCCAGCATGACCTCCAAGAACGACCTGGAGATCCCCGACCCGGACGCCGTACAGGAGTCGTTCCGCCATCTCGCCGAAAAGATCCTGGAGAACCCGGAACCCTTCCTGGATGCCCAGGCCACCTGGTGGCGGGATTTCATCACCTTGTGCGACTCAACCGCCAACCGGCTGCGCGGCGTCGATGGCCAGGTGATCGCCGAACCGGAAGCCGGCGACAAGAGGTTCAAGGACGATACCTGGACCCAGGATCCGCTCTATGACCACATCAAACAGTCCTACCTGATCACCTCCAACCTTATGATGACCTCGCTGTCCAAGGTGGAAGGGATCGACGAGCCCCTGCGCCAGCGCATCGAGTTCTACATGCGCCAGGTGGTGGACGCCATGTCCCCCTCCAACTTCGCCGCCACCAACCCGGTGGTGCGCCGCGCGACCCTGGAAAGCGGCGGACAGAACCTGCTGAAGGGCATCGAGAACATGCTGCGCGATTTCGAGCGCGGCGAAGGCCGCCTGCGCATCGCCATGACCGATGACGACGCCTTCGAAGTGGGCCGCAATATCGCCGTGACCCCGGGCAAGGTGGTCTATCAGAACGACCTGATGCAGCTGATCCAGTATGCGCCGACCACCGAAACCGTCAACGAACGGCCGATCCTGGTGGTGCCCCCCTGGATCAACAAATTCTACATCATGGACCTGACCGAGAAGAACTCGCTGCTCAAGTACATGGTGGATCAGGGCAACACGGTCTTCGTCATCAGCTGGGTCAATCCCGACAAGCGCCACATCCACAAGACCTTCGAGGATTATGTGGCCGAAGGCCCGCTGGAAGCGCTCGACGCCATCGAACGGGCCACCGGCCAGCGCGAGGTGACCATGGCCGCCTATTGCATCGGCGGCACCCTGACCGCCTGTACGCTGGCCATCCTGGCCGCCCGCGGGGACGACCGGGTCAAGGCGGCGACCCTGTTCACCACCATGGTGGATTTCGAAGAGCCGGGCGAGCTGGGGGTGTTCATCGAACCCCATCTGCTGGACAAGCTGGATGCCCATATGGCCAAGGAAGGCTTCCTGGACGGCCGCTATATGGCCACCGCCTTCAACATGCTGCGCGACAACGACCTGATCTGGTCGTTCTTCATCAACAACTACCTGCTGGGCCGCGACCCCATGCCCTTCGACCTGCTGTACTGGAACAGCGATTCGACGCGCATGCCGGCGATGATGCACACCTTCTATCTGCGCAACATGTACGAAAAGAACCGGCTGGTGGACCAGGGCGGGATCAGCCTGCTCGATACCCCCATCGACCTGCGCAAGATCAGGACGCCGATCTATATGCTCTCCACCAAGGAAGACCATATCGCGCCGTGGAAAAGCACCTTCCGCGCCACCGCCCTGTACAGCGGCCCGGTCAAGTTCGTCCTCGCCGGCAGCGGCCATATCGCCGGAGTGATCAATCCGCCCACCAAGGTCAAATACGGCTACTGGACCAACGGCCGGAAGTACAAGGATCCGGATGCCTGGCTGGCCGCCGCCAAGGCGCATGAAGGCAGCTGGTGGCCGGACTGGAGCGCCTGGAACAAGTCCCATGCCGGCGACGAGGTGCCGGCGCGACTCCCCGGCGCGGGCGCCCTGCCCGCCCTCGAAGATGCGCCGGGCAGCTACGTCAAGGTCCGGCTGTAGGCACGCGAAATTCCTACCCCGTGACGGTATGCGCGCAACACCCGCATACCGTCATTTTTCTATCTCGGCTCGCCAAGTCTACGACCCTTCGTCCCTTTGCCGGTCAGCGCACGGCCCGCGCACAGGCCACCACCCTGAGGCGATAACATACTGTTTTTCTTAAATTTTTCGTTCAAATATCAATTCGGGCAAACCAAGACTAATGGGGCATTCGGGCACCCTTTACGCAACATAACCCCACATTCACCTAACTCTACATTTATGAAATAACGAAAAAACTGACATCAACCACCCCGCCGGATCCTTTACTACCCCGGATTCATGCCATATAACCGAAAAATGTGATTGATTATGGATGCTATTGAGGAGGGGTTACGTTTTGTCGCTTTCGATCATGTCTCTTCCGCAGGACACGCTTGAGTTCCAGATGTTCGTCATGGACGAGCTTGCGGATTCCGCGATCCAATCGGGCAACGACGTCATCAAGATGACCATCGGCATTTCCGAACTGCCGGTTCCCGAGGGCGTTCGCCGCGTTTTTTCGCAGAAGGTCGATGACCTGGAGACCACCCGCCTGGTCTACCCCCAGGGCCTGCCCGAGTTGCGCAGCGCGGTTTCGGACTATTACCGGGACAACTTCGGCGCCGAGAGTGATCCGGAACAAGTCATCATCAACGTCGGCACCTCGGCGATTTTCCGGAATATCTTCCAGGTGACCTGCAAGCCGGGCCAGAAAATCCTGCTGCCCCGGCCCTATTACTGCCTGTACCTGCTCAGTGCGGTGCTGGCGGGGGGGGAGATCACCTACTACGACATCGATCCCCAGACCATGCGGCTGGATGTGGAGTCGTTCCGGAAGGCCTACACCCCCGACGACACGGCAGTGGTGGTTCTGAACAGCCCGGGCAACCCGCTGGGCAACCTGCTGACGCGCGACGAGGTGGAAACCATCAACCAGATCGTCGCCGGCCGGTCCTTCATCATCCACGACGAGATCTATAACAACGTGGTGTTCGAAGGCGAATACCGCTGCCCGTTGTCCTATATCGACCAGTACCGGGACACCCATATCGTCACCAACAGCTTCTCCAAAGGTTTCCGGATGTACACCAAGCGGGTCGGCTATGCGATCCTGCCGGAACCCCTGATCATGCCCCTGCGCATCGTTCAGCAGCACACCCTGCTGACCTGTGACCCGGTGGCCCAGATGGGCATGATCGAAGCGCTGAAGGACACGGACAGCCCCAAGGAGCTGACCGCCGTTTACGCCGCGCGGGCCAAGTACACCTGCAGCCAGCTGGACGGCACGGGCTGCCAGCCGCTGGAACCCAAGGGCGGGTTCTACGCCGTGCTGAACTGCGAAGACTGGATCAAGCGCCACGGCATGGAGGATTCCAAGGACCTGGCCCGGGATATCCTGAAGAAGGTGCATGTCTCCACGGTTCCGGGCACCGACTTCGGCTATCCCTACGGCCTGCGTCTCAGCTTCTGCCAGAGCCGCTACAACGACGGTATCGACCGCCTGCGCGACTATTTCACCGCTTAAGACCGGACAGGATGCTCCCGGCCCGCCAGGCCCCCGCGGCGGGCCGGGCTTCCGTTTGGGCGACCGACCTGTATTCAAAAACCGACTGGACAGTTTTTCATGGCGATTTACGACGAGATCGGCCCCGTCTACGACCTCATCTACCCGCAAACGGCCGAGCGTGTGCCCTTCGTGCGCGACAAGCTGCATGCCCTGGGCGCCAAATCCGTTCTGGAACTGGGCTGCGGCACCGGCCTGTACCTGGAACCGCTGAAAGAGTCCGGCCTGACCGTCGCCGGGATCGACGTCAGCACCGCGATGCTGGACGTGGCCCGCGCCAAGGATCCGACGCTGGCCCTCTTCCAGCAGGATGCCACGGCGTTCGCCCTGGACGACACATTCGACGCGATCCTGGCGCTCAGCTCCTTTTTCGTGGTGCTGCCCGACCATGCGGCTTTCGAACGCTGCCTGGACCGCTGCGTGGCCCATATGGCGCCCGGCGGCCTGCTGCTGGCCGAAATGCCCAACCACGCCGTGGAAATCGCCGAACTGAACGAAAAGCAGGAAGTGGTGACCAGCGCCGACGGCTCCGTCGTCACCGTGATCCAGTACAAGGCCTGCCCCACCCATTGGGAAGAGGACTGGTACCTGTACGAAGCCCGCGACGGCGTCTTCAACAACCGCGTGGCCCATTGCGCCGAACGGCTCTACGACACCGAAGAGACCAAGGAAAGCTTCCGCAGCCGGGGCTTCACCCTGGTGGACACCTGGGGCGACCTGCTGGGCAATGCCTTCGACCCCGCCTCGTCCCCGCGCGAAGTGTGGCTGTGGAGGCTGGGATGACCGATGCGCCGACGGACAGCATCGCCCACGCCCGCGCCCATTATGACCGGGCGCTGAGCGACCGTTTCTATCACCGGGTCTGGGCCGAAGACGATCTGTTCATCGGCGTCGGCCTGTTCAGGGACGCCGGTGATACCCTTCAGGCCGCCTGCCGCCGGACCATCGGGGAGCTGGTCTCCCGCATGCCCCGGCCGGCGGAGGGGGAGCGTCTGGCGGTTCTCGATCTGGGGGGTGGCTATGGTGCGGCGGACCGTTATGTGGCCGCCGCCCTGCCCAGCCACGTCACGGTGGTCAACCTCAGCGCCACCCAGAATGCCCAGAATCGGGAGCGCACTGCCAAGGCCGGCCTGGAAGACGCCGTCACCGTGCTGGAAGGGGATTTCCAGAGCCTGCCGCCGGACCTCGGGCCATTTGACGTGGTGATCTCGCAGGACGCTTTCGTGCACGCCAACGATCGCGCGGCCGTGTTCGCCGAGATCGACCGGGTCCTGCGTCCGGGGGGTCGGGTTCTGTTCACCGACCTGACCTGCACCCCGGGCAGCCCGCCCGAGACCTTGAAACCGGTGCTCGACCGTCTGGGGCTGACGGAAATGGGGACCCTGGACGCCTATGTCCGGCTGGCGGAAGCGCGCGGCTGGACGGTACGGGCGGCCGAAGACCTGTCCCCCCACATCGCCGTCCACTATCGCTGCCTTCTGGCGACCCTGAACGCCCGCCGCGCCGACCTGACCGACGAGTTCGCCGACGAGGACCTGGACCGCATCGCCGCGGGCATCCAGGTGTGGATCACGGCGGCGGAAGCAGGACATCTGGGGTGGGCGCTGTTTGATTTCGGGAAGCCAGACTAAAGGCTTCCTCTTCAATCGTTCGATCCGAAACTAGCATCATGACGCCGCCAGTGCTTCAAATACGTGGCAACTAGATCAGATCAGAGAATGCAATAAAAACAGAAAGCGCCCGTATTAAATAAGATGGAAATTGAAATCCCATGAAACGCTTTGTTGCTTCAATATTAATATTAATATTAATACCGACTGCGACAGATGCAATATACTCGCACAATGCATCAACACCATATGGGTTTATGAAAATAGATATATTTCTTAAAGACGTGTGGTTTCTTATCATAATAATACTGTCTACTGCTATAGGAATATTTTCATCAATTACGATCCCTCGTGCCCTTTCAAATTCCCATAACATTTCTATTAGAGAAATTTTAGAAAAACGCACAATTCTCGGTTCATGCATACTCTCACCTATTGTTGTAAGCGGCTTTTACCCAGATATTGCCAACATTAAATCAAATACAATTGTATGCCTTCTGTGCTTCCAAAATGGGTATTTTTGGGAGAATATAACATCAATTATATACAAAGAGGATAATGTAAAATGAAAATAAAAATACTCTCTTTAGCTGTCGCAGCTATAGCATCTATAATGATTTTTAAAATAATTTTATTTAATCACACAACAAATCCATTGGAAATGGAAATAAAAAATGCTATCGAAAGCAATAATATAAGCACAGAATACAATGATTTGCTAAAGGATGCGCTATCCGTACTGTCTAAAGTTGACAATGATTTTAAAAAAATTGTAGTCAGTAGAGAACCAAACAAAAAAGAAGTTGCACTAATACTAATTGATACAAATACACCATACGTAAGGAATGAAACAAATTATTTATCAATTGCAGAAAAAAATATGCTTGCAGTTGGCGGAAAGTACATTATTGCCGACAAAAACTTAATAGATTTAATGCTGCTAAACGCGAGCATTTCTTCGAGCGCTGAACTTATACTAAAAATTGAATCATCGAAAAAAGTACCAAACACCAACCTCATCCGCTCCAACGTAGAGCAACTACGTACACGGCAACTTGCGAACACAAGGGAGTTTTTAAAAGGTAATCTTAAAGAAATTAATATTGACTACGGACGTGCATATCGCGATCTCAAAAAAGAAGAATTCAGAGAATTTCTATTTGAGGAAATAATCGTACATAAAAAGCATAACGATCCAGTTTTTATGAAAAAATATAACATATATTTTCCTGGATTAATTATGTATATATTAAGCGATAAATATGTCTCCCCAAAAGATTTTCCCATGCATGCAGCTCTTGTATTCCCACTTTCTTCTGTACTTTTTGCCCCAATATCCCATGAGTTAAAACATATAGAAGACGAAGAAACAGGAGCTTTTCTTGATGATGTGATAAATGCTTCAAAATTAAAAGAGATTAAAATAAAAGAAAATCAAGCTGATAATTATGCAATAAGCAAAATTAAAAAAGCATTGTCTTCCAGTTCCTTATTTGAACTTGAAATAGCAAAACAGAACATTGGCTCAAATATCTTATTTTCATCTAGATTTTTTTCAGACTTGTTATTAACAAAAAGAATGAAAAATTTTAGAA
Organism: Rhodospirillaceae bacterium Z3-40; assembly: GCA_046233135.1. Lineage (GTDB taxonomy): Bacteria > Pseudomonadota > Alphaproteobacteria > Rhodospirillales > Rhodospirillaceae > JBJXHN01. The sequence continues at coordinate 959,280 of JBJXHN010000001.1, forward strand.
GCCTTCCTCAATATGCGACAGCCATTGACATATTTTACGAACAAAACCGCTCATGCGATGATGGAGGTGTCACAGGTTATTTTGATTTTGAAGATATAACAGATATTAAGCCAGCTATCCCGCCGCTCTTGACGGTAAACGAAGTCAAAAACATAAATAATGAAATACTAAATGAAAAATATAATACACATCCACACGAAATAAGTAGAAGAATAAACTTCGATAGGATAAACATCATTAAGCCTGAAGAAGAATATCAAATTAACTCAGCCTTCGACCAAGGGCTACTTTCTATTGTTGCCAATTCTACTTCAAAAATATCATCAAACGACTTTCAGAAACTTTACAGTAATTGGAATTTTATTGATACTAATGATATTGGCATAAGCGGAAATTGGTTTGACTTCATACAGAATAAATACTCTCTAAAAGAGCAAAGCGTTGCATTTTGCCCCTTCGATAAATGTAAAATCTACACACATAGCTATAACTATTTTGAGATAGGGTATATGAATAATAATATAGTCTATTTCAGTTTTTTCTTTCCATGGTTTCAGCCAGATGCATCGAACATGGAAATTGAAAATCGTGAAATTCCATCACTACAAAGAATGGAAGATCAATTTAATATTTTTAAATACACTATAAAATCCTTGGCAAGAGAAATAGAAAATCAAAATAAACTCAACATAGAAAGTGGGAAATTCATATCAGACCTTGCCCGCTGCGGAGGTGGCAGCTTCTTTTTAAAAGAAAAAAATCATACAATATATGCTAACACCTTGGATGAGCATTTTTCATTTAAACTCACCTATGTATTCAACGAGAATTAGAATATAATATTTTATATACTTAATCAACTCTCATGTTTTTCCCGATGCAGTGACGCGTTGCTTCATCAACCAAACGTCACAGTTAGTCAGGAGTAACTCCGTGCAGATAGTACACCGCACGGCAGAAGAGGCGTTAAACACACTTTGATCGGGTTTGGCAGGCGGTGCTTTCTCCTTCATCTCGGATTTCCGGATGCCAGCTTTGAAGGCTGTCAGGGACGTACGGCCCTTCATGCCGCGCCCCTGATAAGGGCGTTTCTCGTTGTAGTAAACGAGATAGGTTTCCAGTGCACTTTGCATCTCATTGACGGTCTCGTATCAGGTCTTCCGTCCCTCAATGCGGAAATATTCATCCAGAAGTGTCTGCCGTAGCCTTTTCCAGACGAAGAAGCCCGTCATGCTTGGTCAGCAGCTTGTGGCGAGCCCAGATTCCGTTTCCCACCAGAGGAGACCTGGACAGCACGGGGCGCCAGTGCTTGAGCAACGCGCGCCGGGCCGTGGCAAGGATGCTCCAGAGCATGGCCAGGAGGATAGCGGCCTTCTACATCTGATGGGAATGGGGACCTTTGGAGCAAGGCAGGCAGTCAATCAGTCCGTCTGCTCCATCGGTCTGATAATTCCGCCGGACCTCGTAAAAATGCTGACGGGACTATCCCATCACTTTGCATGCTTTGCTGACGTTGTCCAAGTCCTGCACCAATTCGAGCAGGGACACCTTCCCACGTGCACCCTTCTAAATCGTGGTCATGTCGCTTTTCCTTGCGTGTGTTGGACAAGGTTTGGCGACTTCATCCTAACCCATTTCCGGGTGCGGTATGGTGACACCGTACACCAGCATGCCGGGGTACGGTGTGACGCGAACTGTCAGGTAAATGTCGTCACATCACATATAACCCGCAGCCGGCTTTCGTACAGCTCGCGATACAGCGGGGCGCAAATCGCGTAGGCCTCCTGCACCAGTGCGGCTTCATTGGCCATCGAACTTTCCGGCAGCGGCTCCGACGCACTGGTGTCCACGGTGAAGCCCACGGACTGGGACACCGCCCCGTGCCAGCTGCCCCCTTCCCACCAGTTCAGCTCCGGCCGCTCCTTGGCTTCCCAGGTCAAGGCCCGGGGCAGGAACGGCAGGCCGACGGCCGTGCAGTAGGCTTCCGCCATGCCCGCCGGGTCCGCCAGCAGGTCGCCGGCATCCAGGATCACCGGCATCCGCCCCGACCGCTCCTTTTCCAGCATGGCCAGGCGGTGCAGCGTCGGATAGCCGGTCTCGGCCATGGTGAAGTCGGGCCAGGCCTTGTACAGCGACGGCAGCAGCCGCGCCGGGTCGCGGATCAGAATGGTGTTGTGGAACAGATCCACCAGCGCCCCGTCCAGGATCGGCTCCACGTAATAGGGCATGTCCTTGAAGAACACCGGCCCCTCGGCCACCGCCGCCAGCAGACGGGCGGTGACCCGGGCGTAGGTGTTCTCCGGCTGGTCCGGTTCGTCGGCCTTGCGGTCGCTGGACCGGTCCGCGCTCATGTAATAGCAGGGGCCGTAGGGTTCGTGAAAAACCCGCAGGTCGCCCCGCTCCATCATCATCACCTCGAAGGCGGTGGACACGGACCGCGGGCAGGTCCACAGCGCCAGGGCCTTGCCTTGCCCCACAGGCCTGTCCGGGCCGGTCATCGTCCCGGTCCCGGTTCCATGTCCGGTCCGTCCCTGTCAGCGCCTTCAATCCCCGGCAGAGCTTCGATGCCCTGGCCCGAGGCCAGCAGCTCCATCGGCGGCAGGTTGGTGACGTTGATCCGCGCCTGCGGCAGGGAGATACCGGCGTCCACCAGGGCCTTCACCGCCCGGTTCTGATAGGCCCGGCCCGCCCCCCAGATGCTGATATTGCCCAGCAGCAGCACCCGGAATTCGAAGCAGCGGGTGTCGGGGTGGATCTTGTTGATCCCCGGATCGACCCAGATATCGTTGATCTTATGCCCATGCACTTCGTCTGTTTTGAAAAGTTCTGCCTGTTCACGAAGAATGGCCACCACTTTTTCCGGATCGGAATCAAAGGTGACATAGAAGCGTACCCAGCTATTCCCCACACCGGAGTTCTTTTTCTGCCCCTTGATCATCGGGTTGTCTTCGCTGCCCCGGCACCAGTTCATCACACTGGAGATGTCCCCGTTGCTGATGTAGTTCAGACCACCCTTTTGCCAGTCGCGAATAGTTGTCAGACGCAGGTCGATGCTTTCCACCATGCCCACGGTCCCATTCACGATCACCCAGTCGCCCACGTTCAATTGCTTTTCCAGCAGCAGGAAGAAGCCGGCGAACACGTCTTTCAGGGTCGACTGCGCCCCGAAGGCCAGGGCCAGGCCGAAGATCCCCAAAGAGGCGATCAGCGGCCCCACGTCGATGTTCACCGATTGCAGCATGTAGATGATCGACAAGGCCACCGCGCCAAAGGTGATCATGGTTTGCAGAATGCGGTTCAGGGTCCGCACCCGTTCGGTGGTGCCCGGCTCTTCTGCCTCCCGCTTGGCGGCGCGGGAGACGATGAAGCTGCCGACCATCCGCGCCAGAAGGACCACCGCCAGGCCCACCAGGGGGATGATCACCAGCGCCGCCAGGGACAGCAGGGCGCTGTCCTTCAGCGCGCTTTCCCGCTGGACCCGCAGCGACCCGATTTCCCCCATGGCCAGTTGCTGGCGTTCCCGGTCGCCCAGGGCGCCGTCGGTCACCAGCCGCTGCAGTTCGTTCGGCGAGTAGCCCACAAGGCGGCCGATGGTGCGCTGGATATCGTCGCGGGTGGCATCCAGGCGGGCGTTGAGGTCCTGATATCCCTCCACCCGCTGATCCAGCCCCCCCAGCGGAGCGATCATCATATCCAGCTCGCGCAGCCACATGCCGTAGCCCGACGCCAGCGCCCAATCGCCGTTCAGTCCGTTGATCAGGGCATTCCGCGCCTCGCGCAGCTTTTCCTCGTCATCCCCGTGGGGAAGCTGCGGAATGTCCGCCGCCGTCAGGGAGCCCCCCGTCTGCTCGTTGACCGTCGCCAGAATGTCCGAGGCCTGCAACGGGTTCAGCGCCGCCTGCACCAGGGCCGTCTGCACCGCCAGCCGCTGTTCGGCCAGGGTCACGACCTCGGCGACACCATCCCGCAGACCCTGCAGCAGCTCCCGCGTCTGCAGGGTCTGTTCCGACAGCTTGACGAGAATGCCTTGCCGCTCCCCGAGGTTCTCCACCCGCCGTTCGTTGACGATGAGCCGCTCGTAATAGCGGTTCAACAGTTCATCGATGTTCTTGGTTTCGGACGACGCGAAATAGTCGGACAGAACCTTGTACGACCCCAGGTCGGCGGCGATGCGCTCGGCGATCTCGGATTCGATCTGGCGCCGTTGCAGCGGATCCATTGCATCGAATTCGGCGATGGTCCCATAAACCTCGCGCAAGCGAATGAAATCGCTCAATTCTTCCGTATTGCGGCTGAGGGTTTCCCGCCAGTCTTCCAGCGGATTGATCAGGCCGTCCAGGATCTTCAGGCTGTCCAGTTCGGCACGCGGCCCGTCCAGCTGGGCAAGAACGGCCATCACCCGGCCGTTCACCGAAGAGGCCCGTTCCAGAGCTTCCCGGCTGGTCCAGTCGGCCACGCCTTCGGGCAGCGCCGCGTCTTCGATGCCCCCTTCGCGGACACGCCGGCGCAGCAGGGCCGCCGCCGCCCAGGCCCGCCGGGCACTGTCCAGAACCGCCTGGCTGTTGTCCTTCTGGACTGTCAGGGCCGCCTGGATCTGGTCCAGTTCGCCCCCCACCTCGATGCGCAGGGATTGGGCGTCCTGATAGAACGTCCGCCGCCGCACCACGGTGCCATCCCGCAATTCCCGCAGCGACCGCAACCAGACCACGGCCCGGGACGGTTCGTCCCTGCCGGCGTCCGCCGCGGCATGGGTCGCCGCTTCGCCTTGGGGCGTTGCGGCCGTGGCAGCGGCTTCACCCTCCGCTGATGATGTATGGTGTTCCTCGCCCGTGCTTTCCGCCTCTGCGGTGGCGGCGGCGGCGCCCTCTGCGGCCGCGGCGGCCGCGGCGGTATCGACCGGCGGCGCTTCGATACGCAGGTTCTGCGCGGCCAGCCAGGTGGAGAAGCCCTCCGGCTGCTCCCGCACCGTCAGTTGCACCGGATCCACCTGGGCCTTGATGCCCTCCAGCGCCGCCGCCAGGGCCTCGGCCCGCGAGTCCACCGCCTGTTCGATCGCCGGCAGTTGGGCCGCGCTTTCCCGATAGGCCGCATTGGCCTCTTCGAAGGCCTGGATCAGGGCCGGCGCGTCCAGGTCCTGGAGGTCCTGAATGAAGACCGTCCATTCCTCTTCCCGCGCCAGCACCTGCTTGTGGGTGTTCAGGGCGCGGCGGGCTTCGGAGCGGGCGGCAAAGCCGGCCGTCACGGCGTCGTCCAGTTCCTCCAGCCGGGCGGCGAGCGCGGTTTCCTGTTCGGCCAGGGTCGCCCCGGATTCCCGCAGGCGGGTCAGGCGGGCGGCATAGCGGTCCCCTTGCGCTTCGGCCGGCACCGTCACCCCGGCGCTTTCCGACCGCTCTTGCAGCAGCTGGGACAGCACATCCAGGGTCAGCGCCTGACTGACCGCCGGCCCCACGCGGCCCTTCACGTCCTCCATGCCGTCCAGGGCCTCGCGGATCAGGCTGCGCAGGGCGCGGGTGCCGTTCCACATCTCGTCCCGATAGGCCAGCACCGCTTCGGCCAGCGCGACGGCGCGGCGCGCCTCTTCCCGCTGGGCCAGGAACCCGGAGCCCCCCTCGCCCTGGTCCACGGGCGGGGCTTCTGGCGGCACCAGTTCGGACAGCGCGGTTTCCGCCCGTTCAATGGCCCGGAACTGGGCTTCCACCTTCCCCAGGGCCCGGGACAAATCACTGTACATGCCGTCGAAATCGGCCACCTGCCCCATGAAATCGGCGACCAGCTCGCCCACCGGCTGGTCCCCCATGGCGCTGACCAGGTTGGCCCGCGTGGTGGCTTCCTGAAGCCACCGCTGCGCCCGGGCGACGTCGGCGGCATCCTCGGCCACTTCGGCCTGGGCGTCGGCCACATCCCGTTCCGTCCGGGCCTTGTCCAGGGCGGCCCGCTGTGCCACGTGCCGCCAGTCGGCGCTTTCCCGGGCCATCGGTTCGGCCGCCAGACGGGCCATGTCCAGCTTGGGCAGGTCCTCCGCCTCCAGCTCGCCCGCGCGCTGCCGCACCAGCAGGGACTCCATCAGCGGCCGCACATCCGCGGCGGCCCGGGCCAGCAGGTCGGCTTCATCGGCCAGCAGCAGGGAAAGGTTGCGCATTTCGTCCAGCCGGGCGAGGCGTTCCTTGCCCAGGGACACGATCGCGTCAACGGCTTCCGAGCGGCGGGTCCAGCGGTCGACCATGGCCTGGGCCGCCTCCAGGGTGTCCGGGGCGGCGGTCATATCGGGGGGGGCCGGCACATCGATGCCGGTGCGGTCCACGGCCAGCCGTTCCAGGGTCGCTTCCAGCAGCCGGGCGTTATCCAGCCGGGGGGCGCGGCGGGCGATCAGGTCCTGGAACATGGCCACGGCGCTGGCCGCCTTGGCGGCCACGTCTTCGGTGATCATGTCGGGGAAGGGATCGACCAGCGCTTCCCTGGCATTCCGGGGCGTCTGGGCCATCGCCGGACTGACCAGGGACAAGGCTCCGTTGCCGTCCACGGCGGGCAGCGTGCTCAGCGCCAGACCGGATACCAGGAGCCCCCGCCCCACCCAACGGGCAACCACACCGGCACCCCGGTTTCCAACGGCCAGCCGCATACCACGTCCCCCCTGTTTGCTTGCTTGCACCGCCTCTCCTGCCAAGGAAACGGTGATCCTTCCCACGCGGGCATCCCCTGGCTGCGGCCCGGTCTCCATTTGACCGCGTCACCCTTTGATCGTGCCCCCCCTTCGGCCAAGACGCACGCAGGCCGAAAAAATCGGATTTGCCCGCCGGGACAATACCATGGAGGGTAATCCGCTTTCCAGACTTCACAAAAATTTTGCAAAGCTATCGGCTGTAACAGCGGTCCTGCCGTTACGCTTCCGACGCGATCAACGCTGCAACAGGCCGTGGCGGCGGTGCCATTCTTCCAGGGACTCCGGGGGATAGTGGTCATGGACCTGATCGCCGGGCGCGATATCGGCACGGACCCAGGCGGGTTTCGAGGCAAGCATGATGTGTACCGTTTCCGGCGGCACCGGCAGGGGGGTATCGATCGCACCGGCCAGGGGGTGGATCAGCTCCGGCCAGCGGGGATCCCACAGCCACAGCGCCGTGCCGCAGCGGCCACAGAAGCGCCGTTCGGCCGGGCTGGCCTTGCCGTCGATCAGGGCATGGAAGACGGAGATCGCCTCCGCCCCGTCCACGGTCAGGGTCTCGGCCAGACCACCCAGGTTGATGGCATAGCCCGCCGCCCCGGCCGTCTTGCGGCAGATGGAGCAATAGCAGCGCATGTAGGGCACGGGCGCATAGGCGGTCAGGGAAAACCGTACGGCACCGCAGTGGCATGACCCCTGAAGATGCATGGGGGGGGCTCCTTGCCTGGTGGTCATTCGTCGCGAACAGGTACCAGACAGGTGGGGTCCGCCATGGGGACCACAAGGGTGTCGGGATCCCGCAAGGCGCGGTCCAGCAGCGCCAAGGCCACGGCCGTGTCCGGGACTTCGGCGGAAAACAGGATGCGATAGATCAGCGGTGCGATCACGAAGTCGAGCAGAACCGCGTGGGGCAGCGCCCGTTCTCCCCGTGCCCGCGCCCGCTCCGCCATCACCGCGAACTGGCAGCTCAGCCGCCGCGCGCATTCCCCGGCGTTGAGGGGATCGGAACAGCCTGCCACATCCCGCAGCATGCGCCGTCCCGGGTCGGATGACATCTCTTCCAGGTATTGCGTCAGCCAGGCTTCCAGATCGCTCCGGTACGAGCCGCAGTCCGGCGGCGGGCCATCGGGGTGCAGGTTCTCCACCGCCACGTCCGAAAGCAGCTGGGCGAGGTCGCCCCACCGGCGATAGATCGTCGACGGCGTCACCCCCGCCCGGGCCGCCACCGCCGGTACGGTCAAGGCATCCCGCCCGGCCTCCGCCTCCATCTCCCGAACGGCGCGATGCACCGCCTCCTGAACCCGCGCGCTGCGTCCTCCCGGTCGCGGTCCCTTCTTCACACCCATCGCCTCAGCCGCCCTTCCTGCTCCCCGGCCCCGCTTTAACGCAAAATATTTGCATTAAGACCGCTTTCCCCTCACAATCCCTAACGCACATTTTTAGCTTTTTGAAAAAGGGTCTGTCCATGTCCGATCTCCCTGCGGCGCCCTCGGCGCCGGCCTCTCGGACTCTGCTGGTGCATTCGGTGACCTTGGTCGGTTTTCTCATGGCGTCGGGCGCGCCCACGCCGCTGTACAGGCTGTATCAGGATCATTGGTCGTTCTCGCCCATGCTTCTGACGGTGATCTTCGGGGTTTATGCCCTGGCGCTGCTGTCTTCGCTGGTCATTGCCGGGGCGCTGTCCGATCACATCGGGCGGCGGCCGGTCATCAGCCTCGCGCTGGTGCTTGAAATCGGCGCCATGGCCCTGTTTCTGGCTGCCGCCGGACCCGGATGGCTGATCGCCGCCCGTCTGCTCCAGGGGGTGGCCACCGGGCTTGCCACATCGGCCCTGGGGGCGGCACTGATCGATCTGGACCGGGACCGCGGAGCCTTGACCAACAGCCTCGCTCCGATGAGCGGACTGGCCCTGGGCGCCCTCGGGACGACGGCCCTGACCCAGCTGGCTCCCCTGCCGCTGCATCTGGTCTTTTTTATCTTGCTGGCCCTGTTCGCTATCCAGCTTGGCCTGACCTGGCGCACGCCCGAAACCTCTCCCGGACGCCCGGGTGTCATGCGGTCCCTGGTGCCGAGCATCAGCGTCCCGAAAGCCGCCCGGGCGGAGCTGCTGGCGGTCACCCCCATCAACTGCGCTCTGTGGGCTCTGGGGGGCTTCTACCTGTCCCTGATGCCGTCGCTGATTGCCCGGGTCACCGGATCGTCCTCCGCCTGGCTGGGCGGGTTGAGTGTCGCCGCCCTGACCCTGAGCGGCGCGGGCGCGATACTGCTCGTGCGCCGGCGGTCGCCGACCGGTGTTCTGCTGTTCGGCAGCGTCCTTTTGCTGATCGGCATCCCGCTGATTCTTGCCGGCGCCGATGCGGGATATCCGGTGGTTCTGGTTCTCGGGTCCGTGACCGCCGGTGTGGGGTTCGGCGCCGGGTTCCTGGGGGCCGTCCGCAGACTCATGCCCTTGGCCGCCCCCAACGAGCGCGCCGGTCTGATGGCGGCCTTCTATGTGGAGAGCTATCTGGCCCACGCCCTGCCTGCCATGCTGGCCGGCGCGCTGGCCCGCGACCTGGATCTGCTGACCGTGGCCAACCTTTATGGCGGGATCCTGGTCTTGCTGGTTGCGGCCAGCGTCGCCTTCACCCTCGCCCGTCATCGGATGAGCGGTTGCCTGGCCGAAGAAAGGCTACCGTGAGATAGGAAAAATGGTGGAGGAGAACGGACAAAATCCGAACCCGACACACGCGGCCGACCGGCCGCCGGGCGAAGCCCGCCCCATCGGAGGCGGTCGCGAAGCGACCTGCCGTGAGATATGGAAAATGGTGGGCGGTGACGGGTTCGAACCGCCGACCCCGTGGGTGTAAACCACGTGCTCTTCCAGCTGAGCTAACCGCCCCAAAAAAGACTCAAATATCTCTAAAATAAAGCGGGTTCGTTGACCCCGCGCTCCCTTCCCGGCGTCCGGCCTGCCGGTGACGCGGGGAAAGGAGTCGTGGACACGCTAACAGCGCATCGGACGGCTGTCCGACCGATGCGCTTTCGCGGCGAATCCGAAACTGGATTAGTTCACAGCGTCCTTCAGACCCTTGCCGGGCTTGAACTTCGGCTGCTTGGACTCAGGAATATTGATCTTTTCGCCGGTCCGCGGGTTGCGGCCTTCAGACGCGGCACGCTTGGCGACCGTAAAAGTGCCGAAGCCCACCAGTCGGACTTCCTGGTCGTCTTTCAGAGCGTCGGTGATGGCTTCGAACACACCATCAACGGCTTTTGCCGCGTCAGCCTTGGACAGCTCCGCGCTTTCGGCAACGGCGGCAATGAGATCATTTTTATTCACGTGCCAACCCCTTTTTTCCACGTTAACGATCAGATGATGCGAAACGTCGCTACGCACCTTGTTATGGGTAGCGCGAAGTCTAGACCGCTCCATTTAACGGCGTCAATCGCCGAATCCCCGGTTTTCCTGGGTTTGAGGCGCTTTCCCGCCTTCCTGTGGCGCGGCTTCCACCGGCCCTCATCCCATTCGCCGGGATCTGAACGCAACAATTTCGCAACATTTCGCATACAAGCTCAAAGAAAACGGACCCGCCGAGTCTTTCGACGGGTCCGTTCCTCGATACCGACAAAAAGTTTAGTGCGTGATCACCGAGTCTCCGGTGTCCTTGGCGTCTTCTCCGGCAACGGCTCCGGGCTTGGCATCCACATCATCGGACTCGGGTTCCGTCCATTCGATGGGCGTCAAAGCTTCGGTCAGGGCATGGCCCAGGACTTCCTCGCCGTGGGACACGGGGATGATGGTCAGCCCGCGTTTCACGTTGTCGGGAATCTCGGCCAGGTCCTTTTCGTTGTCCTTGGGGATCAGCACCGTGGTGATTCCCCCGCGCAGGGCCGCCAGCAGCTTTTCCTTCAGACCGCCGATGGGCAGGACACGACCGCGCAGGGTGATTTCCCCGGTCATGGCCACATCCTTGCGCACCGGAATGCCGGTCATGCAGGACACGATAGACGTGACCATGGCCACACCGGCGGACGGACCGTCCTTGGGCGTTGCCCCTTCCGGCACGTGGACGTGCACATCGCGCTTTTCGAAGTACGTGGGCTTGATCCCGAAGCCGACGGCGCGCGACCGCACGAAGGACCGGGCGGCCTGCACGCTTTCCTTCATCACGTCGCCCAGCTGTCCGGTCAGGGTCACCGCCCCCTTGCCGCCGGGCATCATCACCGCTTCGATGGACAGCAGCTCACCCCCCACCTCGGTCCAGGCCAGGCCGGTGGTCACGCCCACCAGATCTTCCCGTTCGGCCTCGCCGTAGCGGAACTTGCGCACGCCGGCGTATTTTTCCAGCGTCCGGCGGGTCACGGCGATCTTGGTCTTCGCGCCCTTCTTCAGCAGGATTTCCTTGGTGGCCTTCCGGGTCAGATTGGCCAGTTCGCGTTCCAGGTTCCGCACCCCGGCTTCGCGGGTGTAATAGCGGATCAGGTCCCGCAGGGCATCGTCGGAGATCGACCATTCGCCCCGCCGCAGGCCGTTGGCCTTGATCTGCTTGGGGATCAGGTGACGCTTGGCGATCTCGACCTTTTCGTCCTCGGTGTAGCCGGACAGGCGGATGATCTCCATGCGGTCCAGCAGCGGCTGCGGCATGCGCAGGCTGTTGGCCGTGGTCATGAACATCACGTCCGACAGATCGTAGTCCACCTCCAGATAGTGGTCGTTGAAGGTGTTGTTCTGTTCGGGGTCCAGCACCTCCAGCAATGCCGAGGACGGATCGCCCCGCCAGTCGGCCCCCAGCTTGTCGATCTCGTCAAGCAGGAAGAACGGGTTGGACGACTTGGCCTTGCGCATGCCCTGGATGATCTTGCCGGGCATGGAGCCGATGTAGGTGCGCCGGTGACCCCGGATTTCGCTTTCATCCCGCACGCCGCCCAGGCTCATGCGCACGAAGTTGCGCCCGGTGGCCTTGGCGATGGACTTGCCCAGCGAGGTCTTGCCGACCCCCGGCGGTCCGACGAGGCAGAGGATCGGCCCCTTCAACTGCCGGGTGCGCAGCTGCACCGCGAGGTATTCAAGAATGCGGTCCTTGACCTTCTCCAGCCCGTAATGCTCGTCATCGAGCACCTTCTGGGCCACCTTCAGGTCCTTCTTGATCCGGGTCCGCTTGTTCCACGGAATGGAGACCATCCAGTCGAGGTAGTTGCGCACCACCGTGGCCTCGGCGGACATGGGGCTCATGTTGCGCAGCTTCTTCAGCTCGCCCATGGCTTTCTCGTGGGCTTCCTTGGTGAGCTTGACCTCGTTGATCTTCTCTTCCAGCTCCTGAAGCTCGTCGCGGCCGTCGTCGCCTTCGCCCAGTTCCTTCTGGATCGCCTTCAGCTGTTCGTTCAGGTAGTACTCGCGCTGGGTCTTCTCCATCTGCCGCTTGACGCGGGAGCGGATCTTCTTTTCCACCTGCAGAACGCCGATTTCCGATTCCATCGAGGAATAGATGCGCTCCAGCCGCTCGGCGATCGTTTCGGTTTCCAGCAGTTCCTGCTTGTCGGCGATCTTCAGCACCAGATGCGAGGCAACCGTATCGGCCAGCTTGCCCGGGTCCTCGATCTGATTGATGGACACCAGCACTTCCGGCGGGATCTTCTTGTTGAGCTTGATGTACTGCTCGAACTGATTGATCACCGAACGGGACAGGGCTTCCAGCTCCTGCTGGTCACCGGTGTCCTCGGGCAGGGTTTCGACTTCCGCCTCGAAGAAGTCCTCGCGTTCGGTATAGCTGTGGATGCGCGCGCGCTGGCCGCCTTCCACCAGGACCTTCACGGTGCCGTCGGGCAGCCGCAGCAGCTGCAGGACCGTGGAGACCGTGCCGACGCCATAGATGTCGTCGCCGGTCGGATCGTCCTGGGAGGCACTCTTCTGCGCCACAAGCAGGATCTGCTTGTCTTCCCGCATCACGTCTTCCAGCGCCTTGACCGACTTGTCCCGGCCGACGAACAGCGGAACGATCATATGCGGAAAGACGACAATGTCCCGAAGGGGCAGAACAGGGAGAATGGAGGTGGATCCCGTGGTGCTCACGTGAAGTCCTTTCTTTCGGCTGATGACGACCGCCCAAGTCGTGGCGCGGACCGCCGGGTCGTGGCCAATCCCCCCTCCAAGTCTTTCAGACCTTGGTTACCTGCCATCCCGCGCCGCTGCTTTTGAAGCAGCCGTACCGTTGACTGGAACGCCTGCGGCGGGGTGGCAGTGAAAGGACCGCCAATTCTTTATATGTAGCGCGTCAATCGAACCGGTCAAGTGAGCCTGAGAGTCCGACGGCCACCCCCTACCCCACAGGGCGGGCCGCCGACCTTTCGGGTCGGGGCCGGCCGGTCCGCGCCGATGATCCCGATGGATCGCGGCGTCACCGGCCCCCGGCCTTTCCCCCGGCCTTCGCGATCAGGCGCTGGTACCCTCGGCGGAGGTCGCCTTGTCGGAGTAGATGAACAGCGGCTTGGCGCGGCCTTCGACCACTTCCTTGTTCACCACCACCTCGTCGACCCCGTCCATGCCCGGCAGGTCGAACATGGTGTCCAGCAGGATGCCTTCCATGATCGACCGCAGGCCACGCGCACCGGTCTTGCGGGCGATGGCCTTCTGGGAAATGGCGCGCAGGGCGTCGTCCTTGAACTCCAGATGGGTGTTTTCCATCTCGAACAGGCGCTGGTACTGCTTGACCAGGGCGTTCTTGGGCGAAGTCAGGATGTCCACCAGGGCATCCTCGTCCAGGTCTTCCAGCGTGGCGATCACCGGCAGACGGCCGACGAATTCCGGGATCAGACCGTATTTCAGCAGATCTTCCGGCTCCACCTCGCGCAGCACTTCTCCGGTGCGGCGGCTTTCCGGTTCCCGAACGTCGGCCCCGAAGCCGATGGACGAGCCCTTGCCCCGGTGGGAAATGATCTTGTCCAGGCCGGCGAAGGCCCCCCCGCAGATGAACAGGATGTTGGTGGTGTCCACCTGCAGGAATTCCTGCTGGGGATGCTTGCGCCCGCCCTGCGGCGGAACGGACGCCACCGTGCCTTCCATGATCTTCAGCAGGGCCTGCTGCACCCCTTCCCCGGACACGTCGCGGGTGATGGAGGGGTTGTCGGACTTGCGGGAGATCTTGTCGATCTCGTCGATGTAGACGATACCGCGCTGGGCGCGCTCCACATTGTAGTCCGAGGCCTGAAGCAGCTTCAGGATGATGTTTTCCACGTCCTCGCCCACATAGCCCGCTTCGGTCAGCGTGGTGGCGTCGGCCATGGTGAAGGGCACATCCAGAATGCGCGCCAGGGTCTGGGCCAGCAGGGTCTTGCCGCAACCGGTGGGGCCGACCAGCAGGATGTTGGACTTGGCCAGTTCCACGTCGCTGTTCTTCGAGGCATGGGACAATCGTTTATAGTGGTTGTGCACCGCCACGGAGAGCACCCGCTTGGCGTGGGGCTGGCCGATCACGTAATCGTCCAGCACCTTCTGAATTTCCTTCGGGGACGGCACGCCATCCCGCGATTTGACCAGATTGGTCTTATGCTCTTCGCGAATGATGTCCATGCACAATTCGACGCATTCATCACAGATGAACACGGTGGGTCCCGCGATCAGTTTGCGGACCTCGTGCTGGCTCTTCCCGCAGAACGAGCAGTAGAGGGTGTTCTTTGAATCACCGCCCGAAGACTTCGACATGCCGAAAATACTCCCTCTGTCTTCCGCGGCTCGCGGCCGGTCTGCGCGGGTCCGGCCCTGTTGCCGGCACCCCGTCTAGCGGACCCTCTCCCCACACTCCCGCCATGTTAGCCGTGGAAACCAGGATGACACAATGGCAAAACGTCTGTCATACGAGCCGGCGGCCCGAACGGATTGCCTCGGACCGACCTTCGGTCCCCTTCGCCGCCGGCTTTTCCGCGAAACCGATGGCGGGAGCGGGTGCCCCGCCATCGGTTCCACGCTTCACACCGAACCTCCGCTATCCGGAACCTCAGCTCTTGTCCCCCTCGCCCTTGCCGTCGCCCTCTTCTCCGGGGGCGTCGGTGCGGCGGATGATCACCTCGTCGATCAGGCCGAAGGTCTTGGCTTCTTCCGCGGTCATGTAGTTGTCGCGGTCCATGGCCTTTTCGATGGCTTCCAGGGGCTTGCCGGTATGCTTCACATAGACCCGGTTCAGCCGTTCCCGCAAGGCGAGGATTTCGCGGGCCTGGATTTCGATATCCGCGGCCTGGCCCTGGAACCCGCCGCTGGGCTGGTGGATCATGATCCGGGCGTTGGGGGTGGCAAAGCGCTTGCCCGCTTCGCCGGCGGTCAGCAGCAGCGAACCCATGGACGCCGCCTGGCCGATGCAGACGGTCGATACCGGGCTTTTGATGTATTCCATGGTATCGTAGATGGCCATGCCACTGGTCACCACGCCACCCGGGGAATTGATGTAAAACGAAATATCCTTGTTCGGATTTTCGGATTCCAGGAACAGCAGCTGGGCGCAGATCAGGCTGGACACACCATCGTGCACCTGCCCGGTCAGGAAAATGATGCGCTCTTTCAGCAGCCGCGAATAGATATCGTAGGAACGCTCCCCTCTGTTCGTCTGCTCGACCACCATGGGTACGAGCGTGTTGTTCAGCACTTCAATCGGATCGCGGTCGCGCATATCTGTCTCAGTCCCTTGGCAATCAGAGGGATGTCCGGCCCCAGGACCGGACTGGCGGAGGGATGTCCGGCCCATGGACCGGACGAAAGAATGGCCCTGAAGGGGAGAGCCGCGCACCGTGGAGGAGACCGGCACGGCAGCCATAAGCACAGAGCCTAGCTTCCTTACATAGGCCGCCCTACCCCACCCTGTCCAGGGTGGTGTGCACGGCAAGTGCGGCAGGACGTCGAAGCGACGGGAGTCGCGGCCATCCGGCCCCGGCGCTCCCCATGGAAAAGGCCCGGTACCAGGGCGGTACCGGGCCTTTTCACGACAGGTTTTCTCGCGAAGAGGTCTCGCCGCCGCCCGATCAGGCGGTGGCCTCTTCTTCCTCGCTGTCGGCCAGCAGCTCTTCCGGCGAGACCGGCTTGTCGGTGACGGCCGCCAGCTCGATGATGAAGTTGCAGACCTTGTCTTCGAACACCGGCGCGCGGAGCTGTTCCATCGCCTGGGTGTTCTGGCGATAGTAGTTCAGCACGGCCATTTCCTGACCCGGGAAGCGCCGCATTTCACGCATCAGCGCGGCGTTCAGGTCTTCCTGATTGACCTTGATTTCGTTCTTCTGGCCCACGTCGGCGAGCAGCAGGCCCAGGCGCACGCGCCGTTCGGCGATTCCCCGGTATTCGGTCTTCAGTTCGTCTTCCGACTTGGCCGCATCTTCTTCGTCCAGCTGGCCCTGTTCCTTGGCCTGGCTCAGCTGCTGCCAGATGCCTTCGAACTCGGCGTCCACCAGACCCTGCGGCACGTCGAAGGTGCAGCGCTCGGCCAGGGAGTCGAGCAGCTTGCGCTTCACCTTCTGGCGGGACACTTCGTCGTATTCCTTCTGCAGGTCCTCGCGCACCGTGGTACGCAACTCCTCCAGGGAGTCCTTGCCGAAGGTCTTGGCCAGTTCGTCGTCCAGCGCCGGGACCACCGGGGCCTTCAGGCCCTTCAAGGTGATGTCGAAGGTGACGTCCTTGCCCGCCAACTCTTCGGCCGGATAATCTTCGGGGAAAGTCACGGTGATGACCTTTTCCTCACCCACGGACACGCCGATCACCTGATCTTCGAAGCCGGGGATGAAGGCGCCCGAGCCCAGTTCCAGCTCGTAGTCTTCCGCCGCACCGCCTTCGAACGGTTCGCCGTCGCGCTTGCCCAGGAAGTCGATCACGGCCACGTCGCCGGACGCGGCCGGACGGGCGTCTTCGATCGCTTCGTTGGTCTTGCGCTGCTCGGCCAGGGTGCCCAGGGCTTCCTCGACCTTCTCGTCGGCGACCTGGGTGGTTTCCCGCTCCAGGGTGATGGACGCGAAGTCCACGTCACCGACCTCGGGCAGAACTTCCAGAGACATGGTGATGGCAAGATCGGCACCGGGCTCGAACGCTTCGTTCACGTCGATGGTGGGCTGCAGCGCCGGCTTCAGGGCGTTGTCCTCGATCACCTTCTGCATGGAATCCTGGACGGCCTTTTCCAGAACCTCACCCAGCACGCTCTGACCGAACCGCTTGCGCATGATGCTCATCGGCACCTTGCCGCGGCGGAAGCCCGGAATGTTCACCTGGCCCTTCAACTCCTCCAGCCGACTCGTGGTGCGGGCCTCAAGGTCGGTGGCGGGAATGACGATTTTGTACTCCCGCTTAAGGGAGTCGTTGACGGTTTCGGTGACCTGCATCGGGATCTCTTAAGCCCTTGCCATAACTGCGGTTGATCCGCCAGACGGCCCGCGGAACGCGGCGCCGTGATCCCTGGCGGCATGAAAGGAAACACATGCCTGCCCGTCGTATCCCGGAATCCCGGGACCGACACAGGCGGACAGATGCCGAGGGGGAGCGTCGTCCCCCGGTCGTCCTCCCCTCTCCGGAGAGGAGCCCGGACGATCCGGCGGCGCAGGCCTTTTCCCCAAAAGGAAAAGCAAGCAGCCCCTGGACCCGGACCTCCGAACGTTCGAAGGAAAAGCCGACCGACGACTGGTGCGGGCGGAGGGACTTGAACCCCCACGGCCGAAGCCACCAGGACCTAAACCTGGCGTGTCTACCAATTTCACCACGCCCGCCTTGCCCCGGCGGCAAGGGCGCGTTATCCCACAGGCGCACGTCCCTGGCAAGGGGCGTTATCGCCCTCCGGGCTGGGGGAGGACCGATACAACACCACGTACGCGAGAACGCCGGCCCACATCCCACGAACGGCCGTCGGCATACATTGAACCAAGCGCTCAACCATTATCCAAAACGGCCTATACAGCTATCCCTTTAAGCTTGGTTGAATAAAAACCGTAATTTTGTTAGGAGTACGCCCCATCGTGCTGGGGGGCACCAAAAATTCCACCTCCTACAACACCAGACATTGACCTTGGCGCCGATGGGCCAAGGGACCACCGTCACGTGTTACAGACAAAAAACCGTGCTCTGAAAAAGAAGCCCGGCGGGGGGAGGAGTGGCTGTCGCTGCTCTGGAACAGGGGGCATGCAGACCATCAGCACGGCCAAACGTCCGGACCTTTAAGAGGAGACGAGGGGCCATGGCCGATACTTATGAACGCGCGACACGTCTGCGTTTTTTGCAAATAGACGACAATACCTGCGCCCATCTGCGCGAGGTCCGCGATATCATCGCCCCCCGGATCGACGAGATCCTGGAGTCCTTTTATATTAATGTGCGGTCCATGCCCGGGGCGGAGCGGATGTTCAAGCGCCCCGGCTCGCTGGAGCATGCCCGCAGCCGCCAGCGGGAACATTGGCTGGAATATGTTTTCAAGGGCCGCTTCGACGATTCCTACGTGGATGCCCTGGACACCATCGGCCGCGTTCATGAAAAGGTGGGGCTGGAGCCGCGCTGGTATCTGGCCAGCTATTGCCTCGTGCTCAACAAGATCATCCCGATGGTTCTGACCGCCCGGCGCAAGCGTCCCGAACAGGCCGCCCAGCTGGTGTCGGCGATCAACAAGGCCGTGTTCCTGGATGCGGACCTCGCCATTTCCAGCTATAACCGCGCGGTGCGGGAAAAGGCGCGGGCCGAGGTGGACACCAAGGCCGACACCTTCGAAAACGGCATTCGCGAGCTGGTACAGGTCGTGGCCGGCGCGGCCACCCAGCTGCAGTCCACCGCCCGGGCCATGAGCGCCACCGCCGAGCAGACCGCCACCAAGGCCGGGACAGTGGCGGCGGCGGCGGATTCCGCGTCTGCCAATGTGCAGACCGTGGCCACGGCGTCGGAAGAGCTGCATGCCTCCATCTCGGAAATCAGCCGGCAGGTCAGCGAATCCACCCGCATCTCGCTGGGGGCGGTGGAGGAGGCCCAGCGCGCCAACGAACTGGTCAACGGCCTGGCCGCCGCGGCCGACAAGATCGGCGAGGTCATCCGCCTGATCAACGACATCGCCAGCCAGACCAATCTTCTCGCCCTCAATGCCACCATCGAGGCCGCCCGGGCGGGCGATGCGGGCAAGGGCTTCGCCGTCGTCGCCAACGAGGTCAAGAGCCTCGCCAACCAGACCAGCCGCGCGACCGAGGAGATCGGCAACCAGATCTCCGCCGTTCAGGGGGCCACCCGCGACGCCGTCAGCGCCATCCAGGGGATCGGCGAAACCATCAGCGAAATCAGCGAGATCGCCTCGGCTATCGCCGCCGCCATCGATCAGCAGGGCTCCGCCACCCAGGAGATCGCCCGCAACGTCCAGGAAGCGGCCAGCGGCACCCACCAGGTCTCCAGCAATATCCAGGCGGTCACCGACGGGGCGGATCAGACCGGCCGGTCCGCCCAGGAAGTGCTGGCCGCGGCCGGAGAGCTGAGCAGCCAGTCGGAAACCTTGTCCAACCGGGTCGGGGATTTCTTGCATACCCTGCGCAAACACGCTTAATCTGGCTACATCCTCTTTGACGGGGTGACCAACGCCCGGCCCCCTGACGGAGGGGCCGGGCCTTGTCGTTCCACTTCGGATGGTGCCATGACCCCTTCCCATTCCGACGACGACGATGAACAGCGCCGCCTTGAGGCCCTGCGCAGGATGAGCGTTCTGGACAGCCCGCCGGATCCGGCGTTCGACCGCCTGACCCGTCTGGCCCGCAACATCTTCGACGTTCCCATTGCCCTGGTGTCGCTGGTGGATGAACGGCGGCAGTGGTTCAAGTCCAAGGTCGGCGTGGATGTCACGGAAACCCCGCGCTCCTGGGCCTTTTGCGGCTACACCATCCAGTCGGCCGGGATCATGGAGGTTCTGGACGCCCGCAAGGACCGGCGGTTCACGGAAAACCCGCTGGTTCTCGGCGCTCCCTTTATCCGCTATTACGCCGGCATGCCCCTGGACGTGGGCGACGGCCTTCGCCTGGGCACCCTTTGCGTCATCGATATCCTGCCCCGCCCGCCCCTGAACACGCCGGAGCGGGAAATCCTGGAGGACCTCGGCGCCCTGGTGGTGGACGAGATCCTGCGCGGGCCGGAGCGATAACCGCTCCGGTTACCCTTCGGACAGGGGAATCTCCATCGCCAGCAGGGCCGGCCCCAGGCATTTGCCGTGGGCATCCTGGGCCAGGGAGCGGGTCACCCCGCCGCCCAGCGCACCCTCCATCACGAAATTCAGGGCCGCCAGGGCCGGCAGTTCGTAGCGCCGCACCTCTCCGCTCACCAGGCCGGTGAAATGGGCGCGCACCCGCTCGGCCGTCACTTCGCGCAGCAGCAGGGGGTAATCCTCCGGCCGGTAGGCGATGACGGAAATGTTGGAAATATCGCCCTTGTCGCCGGCCCGGGCATGGGCCAGGGCGTGCAGCGGCACCATCGGGCGGACCGGTGAAGAGGAAGCATCGGACATCGGCATCAGGCCTCCAGGCGGTGGACGACCGGGGTCACCAGGTCTTCGGGGATCAGGATGGACACCACGCCGATGACCTCGCGGGCGGATTTGCTGATGCCGCCGCCGCCGGCCGGTCCGTTGATGTAAAGGGCATCCACTTCGTGGGCGATGCGTTCCGCGTCGGCCATCGTGTCGGTGCTGGCGGCGAAGCGCGCCCGGACTTCGAAGGGCTCTGCCGCACCGGCACCGGTACCGGCGGCCCCCCCCTCGCCCAGCACCGAGGTCAGGCCGATCAGGTCCTGGCGCGTCTCCCGGCAGCGGACGCCGGTCAGCCGCAGGCGTTCGGCGACGATCTCCAGGGCCAGCCGGCCCCGGGCCACGGCGCCGGGGCCGGCGTAGGTCACCTGCCCCTCGCCCACATAGCTGTCCACATAGCCCAGCGAGACCTTGAGCAGCCCGCTGCGCGGCGCTCCTTTGCCGCCGGCCACCCGCACCCGGTCGGGACCGATGTCATGGACGGATACGGCGCTGAAATCGGCCAGCACGTCGGGCTGGAAATAGCGGGCTGGGTCGTGAATTTCGTACAGCAGCTGTTCCTTGCAGGTGGCGGGGGACACCAGGCCTCCGCTCTCCGGGGTCTTGGTGACCTCCAGGCTGCCGTCCTCGGACACGATGCCGATGGGCAGGCCCAGGCGGGCCAGACCGGCCACGTCCTTCACCCCCGGGTCGGCGAAATAGCCGCCGGTGATCTGGCCGGCGCATTCCAGCAGGTGGCCGACCACGGTTCCCGCCCCCAGGCGGTCCCAGTCGTCGAACCGCCAGCCGAAATGGTGGATCAGCGGCGCGAGGAACAGGGCCGGATCGGCGGCCCGGCCGGTGATCACCACCTCGGCGCCGCCGGCCAGGGCCTCGACGATGGGGGCCGCGCCCAGGTAGGCGTTGGCCGAGACCAGCCGGTTCCGATAGGCCGAGACGGGTTCGCCGGTTTCCATCACCCGGAAGTCGCCGTCCCGCACGCCCTCCAGCACGTCATCGCCGGTCACCGCCGCGATGCGCAGGCCGTGCAGCCCCAGATCCCGGGCCACGTCGCGGACCTTGCGGGCCGCCGCCAGGGGGTTGGCCGCCCCCATGTTGGTGACCACGCGGACCCCCTTTTCCCGGCACAGCGGCAGCACGGCGGCCATGCGCGCGCCCAGATGGGGATCATAGCCCAGGTCCGGATCGCGGCGCCGGGCCTGCTGGGCCAGGGCGATGGTGCGTTCGGCCAGGCATTCGAAAACCAGGACATCCAGATCGCCGCGCGCCACCAGATCGATGGCGGGATCGATGCGGTCGCCGGAAAAGCCGGCGCCGGCTCCCAGGCGCAGGGGCTTCATGCTTCCGTTCCTTGTTGCTGAGGGACCGCCCGGGCAGAGTCGGCGTCGGCGTCGGCAGCAGCCGGCGCGGCGGCGGGCCGCCCCTTGCGGCGATGCCAGAACAGACCGCCGGCGAGCAGCGCCAGGGCGCCGAAGGGCGCGGCCCAATGGGGCACCATGGCCAGGGCGATGATCACCACATACAGCGGCAGATCCAACCACCGCCGGCCGCTCAACGGCTGACCGCCAAGCAGGGTGGGGATGGCGAGCACCAGGACCAGCCCGGTCAGGGCGGCGTTGAGGATGGCCAGCGCGCCGCCCTGACCGACCATGCCGGGATAGAGCAGCAGCAGGAACGGCACGACGTAGGTGATGGCACCCAGGCGCACCGCTTCTCCGGCCGCCGGCAGCCAGCGGGTGTTGGCGATGGCGGCGCCGACGAAGACGGCGATGCAGACCGGCGGGGTGATGACGGAGATCGTGGCGTAATAGAACACGAACAGATGGGCGGCCAGCGGGTTCACCCCCATCTCGGTCATCGCCGGGGCGAGCACGGCGGCGACCAGCACATAGGCCGCCGTGGTGGGCAGGCCCATGCCCATGATCAGGCAGACGACGGCGACGATCAGCGCCACCATCACCATGGAATCCCCGGCCAGGTCGACGATCAGCGACGACAGCACCACGCCGATGCCCGTCAGGTTGATCATCGCGACCAGGATCTGCGCCCCGGCCAGCATGACGCCGATGATCACCAGGCCCCGCCCGGCGTCGGCGATGCCGTCCAGCAGGCTGCCGCCCATCTCGCGCGGGGTCTTGCGCCGGGCGTTGGTCACCACGAAGGCCGCCACGGCGCCGACGATGCCGTAGAAGGCCGAGGTGCCGACGGACCGTCCCATGAAGATCCCCGCGAACAGACCACCCAGGGCCAGGACGATGGGCAGCAGGCGGCTGAAGGTGAGGATGTCGCGCCAGGCGGGCAGCTCGGAATCGGGAACGGTGGCGAGGTTGCGGCGCAGGGCGACCACATGAACGGTGACGAAAACCGACAGATAGAACAGCAGGGCCGGCAGGATGGCCGCGACCATGACGGTGAGGTAGCTGACCCCCAGGATCTCGGCCATGACGAAGGCGGCCGCGCCCATGATCGGCGGGGCGATCTGGCCGCCGGTGGACGCCACCGCCTCCACCGCCGCGGCGAAGGGGGCGGGATAGCGCAGGCGCTTCATCATCGGGATGGTCAGGTTGCCGGTGGTGGCCACATTGGCCACCGCGCTGCCGCTGACCATGCCGAACAGGCCCGAAGCGATGGTGGCGACCTTGGCCGCCCCGCCCGGGCTGCGGCCGCCCAGGCGCATGGAGAGATCCATGAACGCCTGCCCGCCGCCGGTGTGCAGCAGCATGGCGCCGAACAGCACGAAGGCGGAGATCACCGTCGCCGCCACCCCCATCAGCAGCCCCCAGATCCCCAGGTCACCCAGGAACAGGGTTTCGGTGACAAAGGCCGCATCGAACCCGCGATGGCCCAGTGGCGACGGCAGCAGATGCCCCAGCAGGGCATAGGCCAGGCCCAGCCCCACCAGGATCGGGAAGAAAAGCCCCACGGCCCGCCGTCCCAGCTCCAGCACCACCACCACCAGACCGGCGGTCAGCACCATGTCCAGCGACGTGGCCCATGGCAGGGTGGTCATGATCTCGTCGTAATGCACGACGATATAGCCGCAGGCCACGAGGGTGACGGCGGCGGCGGCCAGATCGACCACCACCCCGAGGGGGCGCCACCGGGTGCCCTGCCCCAGGGGATAGAGCGCGAGCCCCAGGCAGACGACAAGAGCGAGGAAAACGGCGCGCTGGATCAATCCCTCCAGGGGACCGACGGCGGTGGTGTAGAGCACGAACCCGCCGACGGCCAGCGCCAGGGCCGTGGGAAGCCATTTCGGCATCGGACGATATCCCTTGCGACGAAGTCTATTTACGGCTTTGTGAGGACCAACCCGCGAGAATCGCGGGTTGGCAAGGCTGACTAGCCGCCGCGCCTTATGGCGCGTAAAAGCCCTCGTGGCGATTGAACGAAATACGGCTTGCAAAGCAAGCCGGTACTATTGTGCCGAAGGCATCAAGCGTTCGGGGATATCGACGCCGATTTCCTTATAATAGCGGGCCGCGCCCGGATGCAGGGGCGTGGTGCCGTAGGTCATGGTCAGCGCCGCCAGATCCGCGCCCTTGACCGAGGCCATGGCCGCGCCCTGCACGGTCTTGTCCTCGTTGACCGCCTTGACGATCCGATAGGCCGTTTCCGCATCCAGCTTCGGGCTGGCGGCGGCGGCGACACCGAAGCTCCAGGTGCTATAGGCGGGCAGGCCCTCGCCGGCGCCGGCGGGGATATCGACCACCGAGATGTCGGGCATCTTGGCGCGCAGGGTCTCCTGCTGCTCGGGTGTCAGGGACAGCACGGCGATGTCGGTGAAGGTGGCGATATCGATGGTCGAGGAATCCAGCTTCTGCCCCGCCCCGGACTTCACGTAGCCGAGCACCCGGTTGTCCTTGATCATGCCGACGATGTCGGAGGTGGAGCCGCGCACGTAGTCCGGTTCGATGCCCAGGGTGGCGAAGACGGCTTCGGAGGTGGCTTCGGTGGCCGAGCCGCGAATACCGGGATTGAAGCGCTTGCCGGCCAGGGCGGACAGGCTGTCGATACCCGCGTCCTTGCGCACCACCACGTTCTGCGGCGCACCGGTGTAGACCCACAGCAGGCCCAGATCCATCTGTTTGCCGTCGAACTCGGCGGTGCCGGCATAGGCATGCTGGGCGACGTTGGTGGTGACCAGGCCGATATCCACCTGATCGCGCTGAAGGCGCCGCAGGTTGTCCAGGGTCGCGCCGGTCTCGACCACCGAGGCATCGACGCCCTCGACGGCATCATTGATCACCTTGCCGACGGCGACGAAATAGCCGTAGTGGCTGGACGAGGCGGAGGTGGAGCCGATCAGCAGCTGATCGGCGGCGGCGGCGGGGCCGGACAGAAGGGTGGCGACAGCGCCCCCCAGGAGCATCTTGCGCAGATCCATGAAACCGTTTCCTCGTTCAGGGCCGACCGGCGATTGTTCCACCGCACCTTATGGCGCGCCGGCCGGACGTTGTTGTTTCCGGGTGCGGGCAGTCGTCCGCCCTTCCCTGCCCTGAAGGATGACGGGTCGGGACTTGTGCATGAAGTGCAAATGTCTCACTATTTAGTGCATGAAACGCATCAATCTAGATCTGTTCGAGTTGCAGGTGTTCCTGCGGGTGGCCGAGCTGGGCAGTTTCCGCTTGGCGGCCGAGGATGTGGGGCTGTCGGGGCCGGCCCTGTCGCGGATGATCGCGCGGACGGAGGCGCGGCTAGGGGCGCGGCTGTTCGACCGCGACACCCGCAATGTCCGCCTGACGCCCCAGGGCCAGACCCTGCGCGGGGTGGCCCAGCGGATTCTCAGCGAGACCGAGAGCGCCCTGACCGCCTATCGCGGCTATCTGGAGGCGGAACGGGGCCGGGTGACCCTGGCCGGGCTGCCGTCGGTGACGGCGGGTCTGTTGCCGGACGTCATCGCCAAATTCATGGAACAGCGGCCGGAGGTGGACATCCACATCACCGACGCGCTGTCGGACGGTGTTGTCTCGGCGGTGCTGGAGGGCCGGGCCGACCTTGGCTTCGCGGCGGGTCTGACGGAGGGCACGGAGGGCCTGTCCTTCCGCCCGCTGCTGGAGGACCGCTTCGTGGCCATTGGCGGCGCCGATTACCTGACCGAGGACCGCCCCTACCGCTGGGCCGAGCTGATCCGCCAGCCCTTTGTGGCGATGGCCCCGGGCACCAGCGTGCGGACGCTGTCGGAGGCGGCGGCGGTCCAGGCGGGTGTGATGCTGACCCCGCGCTTCGAGGTCTCGCACCTGGCGACGGCGGGGGCGTTGGTGGCGGCGGGATTGGGGGTGGGGGCGCTGCCCCTGCTGACCCTGCCGGTGCTGGGCCGCGCCCCCCACCGGGTGCGGCCGCTGGAGGACCCGGTGATGATCCGGCGGATCGGCGTGGTCTGGGCGGCCGGGACCACGCTCTCCCCGGCCGCGCAGGCCTTCCGGGAGCTGGTCTGCGGGATGTATGGGTGATCTGAGCAAACCCAATTCCTACATCTCTGAAAAGGGGCCGAGATCGCAGGTCTACCCGTGTCTGTCGGCATGACCAAACCCCAGCCCCCTCCGTTCAATGCGTCTACTTTTCAGGCAAAGCGTTGTAGGCCGCTCTCCAGTTCGCGAGCAGAGCATCAACCCCATCATCACCGGCGAGTTGCTTAGACAGTTCGTCTATTGCCGCTTTCTGGGCAGCCTCCAGTTTCTTTCTGTTGAACACCCAGTACACCAAACTATCTGTTTCCCACACGGTTCTTCCGGTTTCATTATCGACGATCCAACCTTTGACAAAAACCCTCGACCTAGAATGCGGAATTTGAGCATACATATCCTTAACTTCGAACTGTCCTTCCCTATTATTTTTTATTTCTTCCCATGTTTTCTGAGCTGCATCTGCATACTCTTCCATTTGCTTCTTGACGGTTTCGGCATATGATGAGTCCCGAGGGTGCTTGGCCTTGGAATCCACGAGGGCCATTTCCTGAATTAAGGAAAGATGCGTCGACGCACCAATCAGGAAAACCGAGAATCCGGATCGCCGAAACCGATCCTGTAGCAGAGTATATGTCACATTCTGGTACAGACCATCCACATACGGTCGAATCATAGAGTGCAATTCATCTTTCTCTGCATCGGCCTTTTTTCGCGGCAGATACATATTCCTGATGTACCCCTGCGTGCCATCCAGAGTACCATTGATCTTGTCGATCTCATTCCCGGCGATTTCTTCTTTCACCAACTTGGCAATGCGTTCGTAAAGTTCATCGAAATAACTTTGCATCGGCTTTGGCGGAAAGATCATATCAATGATCATACTACCGATCTGACCGCCAATGGCACCAGCCACTCCCTTCCCCAAGCTACCGGCCAAGTCACCAATGGACAGAGCGTTCGAAGCAGCGACCGAAGTCTGCATATTCAGGTAATCCAACGGCGTCCGCGTTCCGTTAGCCCCTGCTAAGGCAGCCAGGATAGGTTCGGCAGATTGAGAGATCTCATCCCCTCCGACAGTGACCGCCGTCAACTCACCATCCTTCTCCCGCCAGTATAGAGGAAGCTTAGCTACGGAGGCTGCAATGCGAGCAGTTTGGCCTTCATCCTGAATCGCGAGGTCAGCATCGCCGCTCATTGCCGTCAGAACATCCACATCCAAAGACAGGCGCTCCCCATCTGCGGTAACGGCAACCGGACCACCTTCTCCGGTTTCAATGGCAACAATACTCATCCCCGCGACATAGATTCCCTGAACCTCTACCCTTTTCATCTTTCATGATCTCCGAAAGTTTTCGATGCATGGCCAATCATGCATTTCGACCACACCACTTCCATATATTCAATCATTACGGGAAAAAATACAATTAATAAATTATCTACTGTGAATGTAATCTGCAACTTTAATTTATCAGCACATGCATAAAATTCATCATCTGAACAAAAAACTCTATTTACAAGCGTAAATACACGCTTATTAATACTCCAATCCACTCTCATGGAAAACTTAACTGAAATATCGAAGTAGATAAGCCTGATAAAACTTTTTATCGACATCAACGCTGAAACAACCTCAGCGCCGAGTTTATCCCAAAAAGCGATAGGCGCGCGGAAAGCCTCCTGCCGCGCGCCTATCGTGCAATACAGATAGATAAAGCCCCTTACCCCTTCACCAGCGACCGGAACCCCGACGACATCGGCGCCGTCCCCGTGTCCTGATAGGACTCGTGGTTCTTCTCGATATCATCGAGCTTGTACAGGTAGTTGATCATCATCCCCGCGCTCTGCTCCAGCCCCTTGCGGCTGATGTCGCCGCGCCAGTTCAGGCGTTCCATGCGCGCGCCGTTGGTCAGGTGGAAGTGCGCCACCGGGTCCAGCGCGCGGACCGCGCATGTGCTCTTCCTTGCGGGCCGGGCGCTGCTCCTTGGCCAGATAGCGCGCGCACAGCCGCATCAGCACCGGCTTCAGCACCTCTTCGTGCTTCGGGTCCTCCAGCCAGCCGGCGTCGTTCACCCATTCCTTCAACAGGCCCTTCGCCCCCCCTTGTTGGCCGTCAGCCCGCGCATCGCCTTGCGTTCCGCCGGCAGCAGCAGGGCCGAATCCCCCTCGGCGAGGCGGGCGTCCAGCCATTTGCGGAAGCCCGGCACCGGCGACAGCGTCGAGAACGTCTTCAGCCCCGGGAATTCCTGCCGCAGCTCCTCGACCACCCGCTTGATCAGGAAGTTGCCGAAGCTGATCCCCGCCAACCCCGACTGGGCGTTGGTGATCGAATAGAAAATCGCCGTATCCGCCTTCGTCGGGTCCAGCACCGGGGCGTCCAGGTCCAGCAGGTCGTGGATGTTCTCGGCGATGCCGTTAACCAGCGCCACCCCTCTTTCGGGCGACTCAGTTCCCCTTCATGTCAAAGCCTCTCCTACTCCGGCAAAGCGTCGTAGGCGGCTCCCCAGTTCGCCAGAAGGGTATCGACCCCATCGTCACCGGCAAGCCCTTGCGACAACGCGTTCACCGCATCCTCCCGGGCTTTCTCCAGCGTGCTTTTCTTAGAGAAAATCCACACCAGAGAACTGTCCGTCTCCCAAATTTTCTCACCGGATTCATTGTCTATGATCCATCCATACTTGAAGATCATTTTCAAGGCCGAACCGGGAGGCACGGGATAACCGGTTTCTTTTGCTTCGATTTGAGCGATCCTGTCCCTTTTAATATCATCCCAAGTCTGTCCGGCTGCCTTGGAATATTCGTCCGCTTGCTTTTTGACGGACTCAGCAAACGAAGATGCCCGGGGCTGCTTAGCGTCGGGATCCACAAGTGCAAGCTCCTGCATCAAAGCAAGATGCGTGGACGCCCCAACCAGAAAGGCCGAAAACCCAGGCTTTCGGAAGCGTTCCTGCAACAAGGTGTAAGTGACACCCTGATACAACCCATCCACATATGGCCGCAGCATGGAACTCAGTTCAGCCTTTTTGGCTCCGGCTTGCTTGCGCGGCAGATAGACATTGCGGATGAAAGCCTGTGTCCCATCTAACGTACCGTTTATCTTCTCAATTTCGTTCCCGGCAATTTCTTCCTTCACCAGCTTGGCGATACGGTCGTACAGTTCGTCGAAATAACTCTGCATCGGCTTTGGCGGAAAGATCATGTCGATAATCATGCCGCCGAGCGCACTGCCGATATTCCCGGCGATCCCGTCTGCCAAACTACCGGCCAACTTCCCAAGGGTGCTACCGTTGGCGCCCGACACGGAAGACGCGGCATTCAACAAATCCAGCGGGGTTTCAACACTGTTCATTTGCTGAATAACACCCAGCACCTGATCAGCAGACTGTGAAATTTCGCCGCCACCGACGGTAATGGCCGTAAGTTGACCATCCTGCTCTCTCCAGTACAAGGGGAGCCTTTCCAAGGCAGCCGCCATTTCCGCCAATTGAGGGGCGTCCCCGCTGGTCAGGCCCGCGCCTCCTGCGGCCGTCATCAGGACATCCACATCCAAAGGCAAACAAGCACCGTCAGCGGTAACAGCAACCGGCCCATCTTCCCCGTCTTCAAGGGCGACAATGATTTCCCCACCGACACTAAAACCCCGAACCTCTACCCTGCTCATCCCATTTCCCCCCAAGCTATGACTTTCGGCCAGCCAACGCATCGACCAACCCAAACCCTTTTACACACTAAAACGTCGATATTGAAGTTTTTTCAATCTTCAACCGATGATATCAAGTGCAATTTTAATATTAACAAACAACAATTAATGACATTACATTGCAATTAATTAGTTGTGTCCGATTTTAATGAATAACATTTTATTTGTTCGAACGCATTTACAAGAAGCACCAGTTAACCGCGCTTTATACGCACTCATCCCCATAAGGGGTTTTGTTTTCCTCAGATGACGGCAATGCCTCCGGAGGAATCGGGCCACATAAGCAAAGCGCGCGGAATCATCTGATTCCGCGCGCTTCTCAGGCGATGGAAGCCTGGTGTGTGTCGCTACCCCTTCACCAGCGACCGGAACCCCGACGACATCGGCGCCGTCCCCGTGTCCTGATAGGACTCGTGGTTCTTCTCGATATCATCGAGCTTGTACAGGTAGTTGATCATCATCCCCGCGCTCTGCTCCAGCCCCTTGCGGCTGATGTCACCGCGCCAGTTCAGGCGTTCCATGCGCGCGCCGTTGGTCAGGTGGAAGTGCGCCACCGGGTCCAGCGCGCGGACCGGCATGTGCTCTTCCTTGCGGGCCGGGCGCTGCTCCTTGGCCAGATAGCGCGCGCACAGCCGCATCAGCACCGGCTTCAGCACCTCTTCGCGCTTCGGGTCCTCCAGCCAGCCGGCGTCGTTCACCCATTCCTTCAGCAGGCCCTTCGCCCCGCCCTTGTTGGCCGTCAGCCCGCGCATCGCCTTGCGTTCCGCCGGCAGCAGCAGGGCCGAATCCCCCTCGGCGAGGCGGGCGTCCAGCCATTTGCGGAAGCCCGGCACCGGCGACAGTGTCGAGAACGTCTTCAGCCCCGGGAATTCCTGCCGCAGCTCCTCGACCACCCGCTTGATCAGGAAGTTGCCGAAGCTGATCCCCGCCAGCCCCGACTGGGCGTTGGTGATCGAATAGAAAATCGCCGTATCCGCCTTCGTCGGGTCCAGCACCGGGGCGTCCAGGTCCAGCAGGTCGTGGATGTTCTCGGCGATGCCGTTAACCAGCGCCACCTCGACGAAAATCAACGGTTCCTGCGGCATCCGGGGGTGCACGAAAGCATAAAGGCGGCGGTCCCGGTCCAGGCGGTTCTTCAAATCCTCCCAGCTCTGGATAGCGTGGACGGCCTCATAGCTGATGATCTTCTCCAGGAACGCCGCCGGAGAGTTCCAGCTCAGCGACACCAGATTGAGGAATCCGACGTCGAACCACCCGCGCAGCAGATCCCGCAGGTCCCGCTCCAGCCCTTTCAGCTCCGGATGGTCCTTGATGTGGCGCAGCAGTTCCGCCCGCATGTCCACCAGGAACTTCACGCCCTCCGGCAAGGCATTGAACTGGGTCAGCAAGTCCCGCCGCGGTGCGACCAGCGCCTGGCGCAGCCCCTCTTCCGCCGCTTCCATCCGCGCCATGTCGCCGGTGGCGTTGGCCGCGCTCATTTCCGCCGCCGCCAGGGCCACGGCCTGGTGGTTGGTGGCGAACTCGCAGGCCAGAAGCGTCAGGAAACGCAGCCGGCCCTCGGCATTGAAGTTCAGGTAGGCCCGGCCCAGCGCCGCCGCGCGCGCGCGGGCGGACACCTCGCCCCCCTTGCCTTCCAGGCAGTCATTGAGCTGCCGGCGCACCGCCTCCAGCTCCGCCTCCGCCAGCGACGGGCCGAGGGTTTCCATGGTCGGCGCCCCGCGCACCCAGGTGATATCCCGCCACAGGGTCGTCAGCCGCGCCAGCAAACCCGGCGCCGGGGCGGGAGCGGGCGCGGGCGCCGGAGCCGGTGTGGCCGGGGCCGGCGGTACGGCCTTGGGGTCCGTCGCCGGCACCATCGCCCTGGAGGGACCATCCTCGCCCGGCGTCTGATCGGGCAAAGTCACGGCGAGGCCGTCATCCGCCTTGTCCGCCCCCTTGTCCAGAGTTTCCACGCGCGTATCGGTCGTCATGGCCCCTTCTCCACACTTTTCGTCTTGGTCCACCGGCAGGAAAAACCCTCCACGGCTTCGGGTCAACCACCCTTACTGAGGTAAGGCCGCCCCCAGGCCCTCCGCAAGCACGGCCGGCAGGGCGTCGGGCAGATCTTCGGCGATCAAGCCCGGCCCCACCCGCTGCGCCGCCTTGCCGTGCAGCCATACCGCCGCCGCCGCCGCCTCGAATGCCGCCATGCCCTGGGCGAGCAGGCCGAGCACCAGCCCGGCCAGCACGTCGCCCGTCCCGCCGGTGGCCAGCCAGGGCGGCGCCTCGGTCATGATCGCCGCGCGGCCGTCGGGGGCGGCCACCACCGTATCGGCCCCCTTCAGCACCACCACCTGGCCGCAGGCCGCCGCCGCCGCCCGCGCCCGCGACAGCCGCCCCCGGGCGGGATCGGCCGCCTCGCCCAGGTCCGCCCCGAACAAGGCGGCGAATTCGCCGTCATGGGGCGTGAGCACCGCCCGCCCCGGCCCGGCCTGCCGCAGGGCCGGCAGGTGGCCGGCAAGGCTGGGCAAGGCGTCGGCGTCCAGAACCACCGCCTTGCGCGCCGCCAGCGCCGCCAGGGCTTCGGCGGCCGTGCGCTCGCCGCGCCCGGCGCCCGGCCCGACCAGCACCGCATTGCGCCGCGGATCGGCCAGCACGTCCGTCCAATCTCCATCCACCCCGGCCCCGTCCAGCCCCAGCCGCCAGGGCATCACCCCGGGCTGATCGGCGGCATAGAGCATCGACACCGCCGGGTCCGACGCCACGGTCAGCAGCCCCACCCCCGCCCGCCGCGCCGCCCGGGCGGCCAGCCGGGCCGCGCCGGTCAGCCTGTCGCCGCCGCGCACCACCGCGTGGCCGCGCCGGTATTTGTGGGACTCCGCGCCCGGCACCGGCAACCGCCACAGCCCCGGCCCGTTGACCCAGCAGGCGGGGACGACGGTTTCGTCCAGCACCGTCGCCGGGATGCCGATATCGGCCACGTCGACCACGCCGCACAGTCCCCGGCCGGGGAACAGCAGATGCCCCGGCTTGGGCCGGAAAAAGGTGACGGTCAGGGCACAGGGCGCGGCAAAGCCCAGCACCTGCCCCGTGTCACCCTCCACGCCGCTGGGCATGTCCACGCCGACGCAGGGAATCCGCCGCTCGGCCACCGTTTCCAGCACCGCCCGGGGCAGGCCGTCGATGGGCCGGGCGAGGCCGGCACCGAACAGGGCGTCCACCACCAGCTCGGTCCGCGCCCCTCCCTCCAACGCCAGCCCCTCGACGGACAGCGGCTCCACCGCCCCGGACCAGCGCGAGGCCGCCCAGGCCGCATCGCCGCGCAACGCCGCCCGGTTTCCCAGCAGCATCACGGTCACCGGCCAGCCGCGCAGGGCCAGCAGCCGGGCAACGACAAAGCCGTCTCCGCCGTTGTTCCCGGGACCGCACAGCACCACCGTCCGCCGGGGCGTCCAGCGGCTGCGGATGGCCCGGGCGACGGCCCAGCCGGCCGCCTCCATCAGGGTGGGGCCGGAAACGCCGGCGGCCATCGCCGCCTGATCGGCGCGGACCATCTGCGCCACCTCCAGCACGGCGAGGGCGGTCCCGGGCGGGCGGCCAGACGGGGGCGGACAGACTGACGGGGGCGAAAGCGGGTTCACCATGAGCATGGTTCCTGACTGGGGCCGGTTGCCGCCATTTAACTTGGCCGGGCGGCCAATTCGTCGTACAGGAGGAATTCCACGGGATATGTGGGGGCAAGGTCCCGTCTCCGCGAGCATTTGAAAGGCAGGACAGGGTGAAGGTTCTCGTACTCGGGGCCGGGTTGATCGGAACGGCCACGGCCTATTTCCTGGCCCGCGACGGCCACGCCGTGACGGTCCTGGACCGCCAGCCGGGACCGGGACTGGAAACCAGCTACGCCAACGGCGGCCAGATCTCCGTCTGCCATACCCAGCCCTGGGCCGCCCCCGGCACCCCCCTGCAAGCCCTGCGCTGGATGGGCCGCGACGATGCGCCCCTGGCTTTCCGCTGGACCCGCTGGGATCCCGCCCTGTGGGCCTGGGGCCTGCGGTTCCTCGGCCAATGCACCGCCGGGGCCTATCGCCGCAACATGGAACGCGCGGTGCGCATCGCCCTGTACAGCCGCGACCAGCTGAAGGCCCTGCGCGCCACGGAAAACCTGTCCTACGACTTGCGCACCCAAGGGATCATCAAGATCTATCGCAGCCGCTCCAGCCTCGACAAGGGCCTGGCCGCCATGCGCACCACCGAGGCCTGGGGCCTGCATCAGAAGGCCCTCGGCGTCGACGAGGTGGTGGCCCTGGAACCGGCGCTGGCCGATGCCGCCCCACTGCTGACCGGCGGGATCTACGCTCCGGACGATGAAAGCGGCGACGCCCACCGCTTCACCACTCAGCTGGCCGAGCGCGCCACGGCTCTGGGCGCAGACTTCCGCGGCGGTGTCGCGGTGACCGGCCTGGAAACCGCCAAGGGCCGGCTGAGCGGCGTCCGCACCGACCGGGGAACCCTGACCGCCGACGCGACCGTGCTGGCGCTGGGCAGCTATTCCCCGCTGATCGCCCGCACGGCCGGCCTGCGCATACCCGTCTACCCGGCCAAAGGGTACTCAATTACCGTTGACATCCCGCCGGACGGGGTGGCGCCGACGGTCTCGATCACCGACGAGGATCTGAAGATGGTCTTCTCCCGCTTCGGAAACCGCCTGAGGGCGGCCGGTACGGCGGAACTGGCGGGCTGGAACACCACCCTGCGAGAGGCCCGCGCCACCCTCA
Organism: Rhodospirillaceae bacterium Z3-40; assembly: GCA_046233135.1. GTDB lineage: Bacteria > Pseudomonadota > Alphaproteobacteria > Rhodospirillales > Rhodospirillaceae > JBJXHN01. The sequence continues at coordinate 993,275 of JBJXHN010000001.1, forward strand.
TCCGGCGGGAAACCGGGCGCCTGTTTCCCCGCGCCGGCGTGACCGACCAGGCGCCGGCCTGGTGTGGCCTGCGCCCCAAGACCCCCGATTCCGCCCCGATCATCGGCCCTGCCCCGGGGGTCCAAGGCCTGTGGCTGAACACCGGACACGGCACCCTGGGATGGACCATGAGCTGCGGATCGGGACGCCTCGTGGCCGACCTGATCGGCGGCAAAACCCCCGAAATAAGCCCCGATGGACTGGGGCTGGACCGGTTTTAGGCGAGGCTGTACAGTTTACAGGCATTTTCCGCCCCCCTCGCCCCAACCAGGAGCACTCACGGACAATGAGCCAGCAGGACGCAAAGACGATTGATGGTTTGAAGACGGAGGTGGCCCGTCTTCGCGAACTGTTGCGTATGACCGAAGACAGTCTCCGGGCCAGCCAGGACGAGGTGATGCGGCTGTCCACCATCGACGCGCTGACCGCCGTGTTCAACCGCCGGCATTTCATGGACGTGGCGGACCAGGAAATCAGCCGCGCCCGCCGCTACAAACGGCCGCTGGCGGTGCTGGCGCTGGGCGTGGACAACATCCGGGCCATCAATGAAAGCCACGGTTCCGACCGGGGCGACGGCGTGCTTGCCGCCGTCGGTGCCGCCGCCCTGCGGACCCTGCGCACCACCGACTACGTGGGGCGGCTCAGCGGCTCCCAGTTCGCGGTGATGCTACCGGAAACCGAACATGACGGCTGCATGATCCTGGCCGAACGCATGTGCATCGACCTCGCGCGCGCCGGGGCCGAGGAACTGGGAGACGTCTCGCCGCTGCCGGTCATCTCGGTTGGCGCGACCCACTTCGTGCGGGAAGACGTGATCTTCGATGCCTGCTTCCAGCGGGCCGACAGCGCCATGACCACCGCCCGGGAACAGGGCGGGGCCAAGGTCCTGTATGTCACCGCCGAAGAAGTGGACGCCGCCTGAGGCCGGCCCGGCCGGCACAGGACAGCTCTGCTCCCCCCTTCTTACCTCCAAACATGCGCGACGGCATTGCGCCGGGTCAGGCTGTCGGCCGGCCACAGGTGCTCCCGATCATAATATTCGGCAAAGGCCGGGGCTCCGCCCGGGGACAGAATGACCCAGGGCTGTTTGGAGCCGGTATAGATGTGAACATCCGGTGGCAGCCTGTCCGGCGTTTCCAGTGTCCCGACGCGGATAAAGGCGATGCCCTCTCCCGCACCCGGATAGTGGCTCCACAGGGCCACCCGGCAGTCGGGACAGCGCGCGACCTTCTGCCCCCTGCCGCTTTCCGACGGGATCAGCCCCAGGTCGGGACGCCCCCGTTGCAGGTGGACATGCGCCGTTTCAATCAGCGCATTCAGGGCGAAAGCCCCGCCACTTTCCCGCTGGCACCATCGGCAATGGCAGCAGTGCACGAACATGGGTACGACCTGCAAATCGTAGCGGACCGCCCCGCAAGTGCACCGCCCCGAACCCCAAACCGGATCACCCATCAATCCCCTCCAGGATGCTCAATTTGCCCGACAATTTCCGCCCCAGCACCTTCTCGTTATATTATCGAAAATCAACTTGACTTCGCATCGATTTAGTCACGGCAATCCAGATGACAGCTTATACATGCATGAAGAAATATTCTCGCTACCACAAGGATTACAAAACCCTTATATTCCGTTAGTAATATCCCTCCAAAGCACCTTACAAGCTTTTGTCGATGGGTTATTTTTCCTGTTGGCGGAGGGCGCTGCATCAACTACTTTGAGTCACAAAGGTAAAAGAAGATCCATAATCCTGGGGCATCCCGGCCTCCGGGACGCTGCGCTTATGTACGGATGAAAGTCTACCGCCATGCTCTCTCTCCTGGACCGTCTGCCCATCGCCCGCAAGCTGCTTGTCCTTGTGATTCTGTCCCTTATGGGCATTCTCGTCACGGCAGGGATCGCGCTGTACCAGTTCCATCAAGCCATGATGCTGGATCGCGAGGACCAGGTGAAGGCGCTGGTGCAAAGCGTGACCTCTTCGGCCGAAGAGGTGATCTCCCGTGTGCAGGCGGGCACCCTGTCCGAGGAAGACGGCAAGGCGCTGGTCAAATCGATCATCCGTCCCATGCGCTATGGCGACACCGGTTCCGACTATTTCTTCCTGACCGATACGCAGGGGCGCATAGTGATGCATCCGGTGTCTCCGAACCTGGAAGGGAAGGAGATGCTGGGGGTCGAGGACGCCAACGGCGTCGCCCTGTTCGCCAAAATGGCCGAACAGGCCCGGAGTGCCCGGGGCAATGGCTTCGTTCACTACCACTGGCCCCGTGAAGACGGCGGCACCCCCCTTCCCAAGGTGACCTATGTGCAGGCGCTGTCCCTCTGGGGATGGGTCGTGGGGACCGGGATTTACGTGGACGATGTCCAGCACGCCTTCATGGCCCAGGCGTTCACCGTCGGCGGCGTCGTGGTGGTGGTGATCGTGCTGATGGCCAGCCTGTCGGTGATCATCGCCCGACGCATCGCCGGCCCGGTTTCGGCCATGACCGGCACCATGCGCCGGCTGGCCGACGGTGACCTGGATGCCCCGGTGTCCGGCACCCATCGTGGGGATGAAATCGGTTCCATGGCCGAGGCGGTGCATGTCTTCAAGACCCACATGATCGACGCCCGGCGCATGCAGCAGGAACAGGCCCGCGATCAGGAAGAAAAGGAAGCCCGGCGCCAGCATCTGGAAAAGCAGATCCGCATGTTCGAAATGACCATGATGCGGGTCCTGGACGGCCTGACCGCCGCTGATGCCACCTTGCGCACCATCACCAAGAAGATGGACGAAGACGCCGACGTGACCATGCGTCAGGCCGCCACCGTCACCCAGGCCGCAAGCGAGGCCTCCAGCAACGTCGAGACCGTCGCCGCCGCCGCCGAAGAGCTCTCCTCGGCAATCCGCGAGATCGGCCGCCAGGTCAGCCAGTCCGCCGATGTCGCCCGTCAGGCCGTGTCGCGCACCGAAGTCGCCGAAACCGGTATCCGGGACCTGGAAGTCCGCGTCCAGGCCATCACCGATATCGTGTCGCTGATCCATGATATCGCCAGCCAGACCAACTTGCTGGCCCTGAACGCCACCATCGAGGCGGCGCGCGCCGGCGAGGCCGGCAAGGGCTTCGCCGTGGTGGCCAACGAGGTGAAGACCCTGGCCAACCAGACGTCCAAGGCCACCGAGGAAATCACCCAGCAGATCGCCGCCGTGCAGGAAGCCACCGGCCGCAGCGTCAGCGCCATCGGCGAAGTCAGCCGGGTGATCGAGGAGATGGACCACATCTCCACCTCCATCTCCGCCGCCGTCGAAGAGCAGGACGCCGCCACCAACGAAATCGCCCGCAACGTGGAACAGGCCGCGCAGGGTACCGCCTCGGTCTCCTCCAGCATCGCCGAGGTCCGCCAGAGCGCCGAACGCTCCCGCGAGGAAGCCTCGGAGATGCGCGAAACCTCTCAGGGGCTGGGCCGCCAGGCCGAGACCCTGAAGGACGAAGTCGCCCGCTTCCTGCGCGAAACCCGCGAAGGCACCGGCACCGAAGGCGGCGACTTGGTGGTGTGGAGCGAAGATCTTGCCTTCGGCGTCCCCAAGATCGACGAAGAGCACAAGGCCCTGATGGATCTGGTCAACGACCTGTCGATCAAGACCCGGTCAGAGGCCAACTCCTCCGACGTCCAGGACTCTTTTGCCACCTTGCGCCGCTATTCCCAGAAGCACTTCGGCGAGGAAGAGGCCTTCATGCGCAAGATCGGCTATCCGGAAGCCCAGGCGCGTGCCCACGGCGACGAACACCGCCAGTTCCTGACCCGCCTGGAGCGCCTGTTCGGCCAATACGGCCGGGGCGGCGACCTGGGGGCGCGGGCCAAGGTGGAAATGCTGGGACTTCTGGGCAACTGGTGGGAAAGCCACATCAAGGGCCATGACGCCCAGGTCGCCTCTTTCGCCCGCTCCCGGTCGCCACGGGGAGACCGCCGCGCGGCGTAAGCCGCATCCCCGCGTTACGTCAATACCGTTCCCCGGGAAACGCACCGGGAAACACCCGCAGTAGAAGCGGTGCGGATATGTTGGCAATTTTCGCGACATTCCGCCTGGATGGATGTATCTTTTCTCCTACACTCGGGTAGGAGAAAAGCGCGCCCCGGCCATCCTGCCCTGACGTTTGCCCATCCGCCGCACGACGGCCGGTCCAGTGCCCTTGCCGGCGGCCGGTGCGTTCGGCGCGACCGCGTTCAGGAAGACACAATGGCCGCCTTTTTCAACCGCCGCCGTTCGCTGATGGTCCACCTGTCGACCATCATTACCCTTCTCGTCATCGGCGTTGGTGGCGCCCTGGGCACGGCGGCCTATCTGAACAGCGCCCGATTGCTGGAAGAAGCGGCCCGCAGCCAGTTGCTGGCCGGGGGGACGACGATCTCTGCCCGCTTGCTGGCGGCCTATAAGCCGGCGGAGCTGGCCGTGGAAATGCTCAGCCGCGATCCACTGATGGAAGCGCGCACCCTCGGCGAACGGGTGGAGCGGCGGCGCATGCTGGTGCGGATGATCCGGCGGGAACCGACCATCCGCGCGGCCTTCGTCGGCTATCCGGACGGGTCGTTCGTTCTGATGCGCAAGCTGGACCGGGAGTCCGACCAGGAGCTGTTCCAGCCGCCGCAGGGGGCGGCCTACCTGATGCAGGCCATCACGCGCGGAGAAGACGGCCCGCCGGAAGGCACCTACTTCTTCTATTCCAAGGAACTGCACGAAGTGGGGCGGGTCGACAAGCCCGACTACCTGGAATACGACCCGCGCCTTCGCCCCTGGTTCCTGTCGGCGCAGCGCAACGGGGTGCAGATCAAGACGCCGCCCTACATTTTCTATTCCACCGGCGAGGTGGGAACCACCCTGGCGCGGGTGAACGGCAGCCATGCGGTCGCCGGCATCGACATTACGCTCCAGGCCCTCAGCGGCTGGCTGGCGGCCCTGAAGCTGACGCCGAACACCCAGATCGCCCTAGTTGACACGGACGGCAAGCTGATCGCCCATGCCGATCACAACACGGTGGTCCGCCTGTCCAAGCGCGGCCGGGGACGGCTGATCCGGGCCACGCTCGACGAACCCGAATACGCCCCGTTGCGCGCCCTGATCGGCACTGCCCCTCCCCGTTCCTTCTCCACCGGGATCACCGCTTTCGAGCAGGCCGGCGTGGCCTATCAGGGCATGGTGATGTCCTTGCCCGTGGACGGTGCCCGCCCTTACACCCTGGCCATCGCGGTGCCCGAATTCGAACTGTTCGCCGCCGCGCGCGACGGTGCCGTACAGACCGCCATTGTCCTCGGCCTGATCCTGGTGGTGGCGATCCCGCTTGGCACCCTGGTCGCCCGGCAGGTGGCGCGCCCCCTGCTGGCCCTGGCTGCCGAGGCGCGGGACGTGCGCAATTTCGACTTCACGCCATCGCGGCTGCCGGTCACCCACATCATCGAAGTGGACCGCCTCGCCGCGGATATGGACAGCATGCGCGATACCCTCCGGCGGTTCTCCCAGATCAGCGCCCTGATCACCAGCGAGGCCGACTTCGATTCCCTGATGCGCCAGATCCTGGAGCAGACGGCGCAGACGGTGGGCGCCATCCACGGGGTGCTTTACCTGATCAGCGACGACGGCCTGTCCCTGACGCCGACCGTGGTAACCGGCGAAGGGTCGCTGATGCCCGCGCCCTTTGCCCTGGACGCCCCGCCCGCGCCCTATTGCTCGGCCCTGACCCTGCACCGTGCCCGCACGGAATGCATCACGCCCGAAGACTGGCTGGCCATCGGCTGCAATCCCGACGGCTTGCACGACGACCTGCGGCCGGCCGTGGTGGTCGTGCCCTTGAGCGACCGCGACGGCGCCCTGGTCGGGCTGCTGGTGCTGGTGCAGCCGACGGAACGGGACGGCGCCTTGGTCCGCTTTGTCGAAGCCTTGTCGGGCACTTCGGCGGTGACGCTGGAAACCCGGCGGCTGATCGCCGACCAGAAGCGCCTGTTCGAGGCGTTCATCGCCGTCCTCGCCGGCGCCGTGGACGCCAAGAGCCCGCACACCGGCGGCCATTGCGCCCGGGTGCCCGAGCTGACCCAGATGATCGCCCAAGCCGCCTGTGACGCCACCAAGGGGCCGTTCGCCGCCTTCTCGCTGTCCGAAAAGGACTGGGAGGCGGTGCAGATCGCCTCGTGGCTGCACGATTGCGGCAAGGTGACCACGCCGGAATTCGTCATCGACAAAGCCACCAAGCTGGAGGCTCTCTACGACCGCATCCACGAGGTGCGGACGCGGTTCGAGGTCCTGAAGCGCGATGCCTGGATCGCCTACTGGCGTGCCCGGGCCGAGGATCCGTCCGCCGACGAGGTTGCCCTGGCAGCGACGCGTGATGCCGCCCTGGCGGCGCTGGACGACGACTTCGCCTTTGTCGCCCAATGCAACACCGGTGGCGAGTTCCTGGCGCCGGAGGCCATCGCGCGCCTGCGCGCCATCGGCGCGCGCACCTGGACGCGCACCCTGGACGACCGCCTGGGCCTTGGCCACGACGAGCTGGAGCGCAAGTCGGTCGTCCCCGCCCCGGCGTTGCCGGCAGAGGAACCGCTTCTGGCGGACAAGCCGGAACATCGCCTGCCGCGCCGGGAAAGCGATTTCTTCAGCCTGACCAACCCCTGGGGCATTCACATGGACATCCCCGAGCTGCTGTATGACCGGGGCGAGCTGGCGAACCTGTGCGTCTCCCGCGGCACGCTGACGCCGGAGGAGCGCTACAAGATCAACGAGCACATGGTTCAGACGGTGATCATGCTGTCCAAGCTGCCCTTCCCGCGTCATCTGCGGGCGGTGCCGGAGATTGCGGGCGGCCACCACGAAAAGATGGACGGCACCGGCTACCCCCGCCGCCTGCGGGGTGACGAGATGAGCCCGGTTGCGCGGATGATGGCCATCGCCGATGTGTTCGAGGCCCTGACGGCCATCGACCGGCCCTACAAGAAGGGCAAGACGCTGACGGAAACCTTGCGGATCATGAGCGTCATGGTCAAGGACCGGCATCTGGATCCGGAGATCTTCACGCTGTTCCTGCGGGCGGGCGTCTACCGCACCTACGCCGACCGTTTCATGCGCCCCGAACAGATCGACGATGTCCGCATCGAAGACTACCTGCCCGCCGAAGCGGAACCGGCCCGCCGCAAGGCACCGCGAGAGGAAATCGGGGCCTGAACCCCATCGGGGGTCAGGGGGACCCGCTGGTCCCCCTGCACTTGTTTTAGATGTCCCCTTCGGGACGGGGTAGGACCCGCTGGTCCCCCTGCACTTGTTTTAGATGTCCCCTTCGGGACGGGGTAGGACCCGCTGGTCCCCCTGCACTTGTTTTAGATGTCCCCTTCGGGACGGGGTAGGACCCGCTGGTCCCCCTGCACTTGTTTTCTTTTTTTAGTGAAGTGCCGGAGGGACTTGTCCCTCCGGACCTCCCATAAGTGGGTCAGTCGCCAGCCATCAGACCGGCCCAGTCGACCTCGTTATCCAGGCGCCTGGGGGCGATGTAGAACAGGCCCATGCCGCCGCGCACCACCGTGTCCCACGCCGGATTTTCCTGGAAGTCGGCCATGTATCCCTTTCCCGGAACCAGCCCGACCAGCGTGGCGTCGTAGGTGCGCTTGAAGCGCACCAGCAAATCGCCGTAGGCCATTTCCCCGGCCGTTTCCGGCAGGTTCAGACGGTTGGCGACCTGTCCGTGCAGGTTGGAGAGCAGCCGCATATGGAAGCGCGACATACCCGGATCCTGGATCGCCTGGACGACCATGTCGGTCATCCCCCCCATGACGCATTCCGCATCCGGAGCGATGAAGTGAATGGTTTTGGCCTGATCCATCTGGTCGAGACAAACCACCAGATGCGCCTTTGGCCCAAGGGCCTGGACGGCCGCAACGGCAGCCAGCGTATTCGCGTCGTCCCGGTCGAAGCAGACAATCCGCCGGGCCTTGTCCAGACGGGCCTTCTCCAAGGTCTCCGTATCGTGGAAGCGGCCCCGCACGAAGTGAACATCCGCGCCGGGAATATCGGGCACCATGTCCAATTGAGCGTCGACAAGAACGAAAGACCGGAACGGCCACAAGGGGTCGTCAAGGATCCCCTGAACAAGGCGTTCCGTCAGATCCGCCCTGTAGCCCATGATGACCACGTGATCTTCACCCGTGTACGGCATGAGCCCCCTCTTCCGTCTGGAGTAGAACTTGGCGATGACCGACGACAGTTCGGCGATCAGGGCACCGAACAGCAGCAGCGAGAACCAGAAGAACGGCCCGGCGTAAAAGCGCGTGAGCGGCCGGGTGGGGCTGAGGTCCCCATACCCCACGGTGCTGGCCGTGGTCCAGAAGTAGTACCACCAGGTGACGGGATCGGCGAAGGGGCTGTCCCCCCCTTCGCCGAGCACGAAAATGCCCCAGCTCACACCATAGAAGATCGCGATCAGGACCATCAGGACCCGCAGATCGACGGTGTGCAGGAAGCGTTCCCAGATCTTCCGCAGCTGGGTCAGCAGATGCATGGCGTTCCCTCTCGCGCCTTCCGGCTCTTTCAGGAGACGGGCAGGAAACGGGGCTTACAGGCCGGCGAAGGGGTCGGCCGGCTTCGCCGCCTTGTCGCCGTTCAGCAGCGCCTGCAATTCGGCATCGTGGCTGTCGGGGGCCAGTCCGCGTTCCCGCTGCACCAGATCCGCCCGTTCCACGTCCTTTTCATAGTCGCCGATGGTTTCATTGATCGCGGCGAAGGCCACGTTGGACTTGGCCAGGGGGTCGTCCAGGGTGGCCAGTTCGGCATCCAGGGCCTGGTTCATCTCGGCGATATCCCGGTCGGCCTTGGCCTGGCGCAGCCGGTCCAGAGCCCGGTCCATCTGATCGGCCAGGGCGTCCACCGTCTCCTGCGCCTTGTCATAGCCGGCCTGGACCTTTTCCACGGTCAGGCGCTTGGCCGCGTCTTCCTGGATTTCCCGCCCGTGCAGCGCCACGGCCTGGTCGTATTTCACCCGCTCCGCCGTCGCCAGCCCGGTGATCCGCGTCACCAGATCCGCATCCCCGGCGGCCTGGGCTTCGGCCAGCTTGGCCTTCAGGGCGCGCAGGTTGCCCAGGTGCGCCTCCATGCTTTCCTTGGCTTCCCGGGTTTCCTTCTCGTCCTGGGCCAGGGCGGCCTTGGCGTCGATCAGCCGGTCCCGCCATTCGGCCAGAACGGCCTTGCGCTTGTCCAGCTCCGCCCGCAGGGCGCGCTCCGGATTGATGGCCACCAGTTCCTTGGTCAGGGACTGATCCGCATCCTTGACCGCGCGCTTGCCGATACCGAATAAGGTGGTGAAGAAAGTCGACATGTTGGTTTTCCTGCGTTTCCGTTAGCAATTGCCCGGTCTTTGCCGGAGGTCCGTCAAATGATCGTCAGGTCAGCGGGGCTGAGTCCGATCCCGGCCCAGAATTCCACGCCCTTGCCGTCTGACGTTTCCGCTGCCGTCAGGAAGAGATATTCCAGGGCCTCCGTCGCGCCGTCCTCTCGGTCCGGGGCGGCGGTGACGCGCGGCGACCGCCGGGCATAGAGCATGCATTCGTGGCGGATGACCGTCTTCGCCCCGTCCTCGAAGGGGTCGAGGCAGACCTCCTCCCGCATCTCCCGGGGGGCGATCACGGTGTCCCCCGGCGACCACATCCGCTGATAGGACCAGGCCACCCAGTCCCCGTCGTCATCCAGGGACAGCCCCGGCAGGGGATAGGCGGCATTGCCGATCCACCAGATATCCGTGCTGCCTTGCGGGTCCGGGGTCCAGTCGTTCCACTCCAGCGGAAATTCTTCGGCCAGCAGGCTGAAAAACCGGATGCCGTCGTCCAGCACCGTCAGGCCGTCCGCTTCGGTCCAAACCTCCAGGAAGCCCGCGTCGTCGGACAGGTGGAAGCGGTACAGCCACAGGCCATGCCAGGGGGTGCGGCTCCAGCCTTGCACGGCATGGGGTCCCTGGGGCAGTGCCGCTTTCAGCGCCAGGATTTCCAGGAATTGCGGATCGAAGCCCAGGTCGCGGGCCATGTCAGCGGGGATGTTGAAGGCATCGGGCAGCAGAAGGCCGGTGATGTCCGAGACGCTCACCATGCCGCCGTGCCGCAGCCCCAGCGGCAGCCCGTCGTCCCGGCGCCTGGGCGTGCCCTTCAGGCGCTCCGTGACATCCTTCGCGAGGTCCCTGGCCAGACCGCCAAGAAGATGCAATGAACTCATGGGGGGGTATCCCGCTCGTTATCCGTTCCGGTTCAGTGCACCACGGCCGGCAGCTCGGTCAGCATATCGACCACCGCCATGCCCAGTTGCTCGCGCACCAGGGGATCCTGGCCGGCGACCCAGGCCGGATCGACCAGCAGCAGGGCGTCCGTGCACAGGGTGGAGGTCGCGTCCGTGCCGAACAGCCAGCCGGCTTGCAGATTGGGCAGGGCGTCGCCGGGGATCTCGCAGCTGGCATAGATGCGCGAACCGGACGGATCGGTCATGGACAGGAAGCGGTCGTCGTCCACCGGCACAAGGCGCAGGGTGCTTCCGAAGCGCCGGTCGATGCTTTGGATACGCGGCGCCTCCACCGACATGACCATGAACAGCACGGCGTTCGGGTCATCCTGGGTCTTGCGCAGGGCCGTATCCCAGTCATGCGCGGGCACCACCCGGGCCTTGGCATAGTCCTGGTTCCCGCCGAAGCCCAGGAAGGTGTCGTCCGCGGCGAAGGCCCGCAGTTCCTGCCAGGAAACCGCCGCGCCCCCGACCACATAGATGGTGGTGGTCTCGTCGATATCGGTCAGGGCATCGATGTCCGAATTCTTGGCCGTCAGGAACAGGAACGGTTCCTGGTAAAGAACATACTGGTTGGCCCCGAAATCCACGCCTTGCTGCTGATAGGCGTACAGGTTGTCGGCCTGGGCCGGGAACACCTGGGTCAACCCCTCGGTATAGCGGCGCAGATTGGAATCCCCGCCTTCGCTGGCCATGCACTCCACGGAAATGCCATAGGCCTCCGCCGTTTTCTTCAGGCCCGAAAAGCCCGCATCGGGCCGGCCGGCGCACAGGGCCTCATAGATCCCCCCGGTGCCGCCGGTGGACATCACCATGGCCGGTGCGGCCCCCCCGGTCAGCACGTCGTCGGCAAAGGCGGCTTCCGGCGGAATGTCCAGGGCCTTCAGCGCCTGGGCGACTGTTTCGCGGGGCGCCCCTTCGGCTTTCAGGCGGGCGATTTCCGCCTCCACCTGGTCGATCCGCTGCACCAGCTCCGTATCGCCGTTCGCCAAGGCCTCCGCCCGGGCATCGGCCAGGAACTGCCGGGTTTCATCGGACTCGGACAGGGCGTACCACAGGTGGGATTCGTCCTGGTTCATGGCCATCGCCACCCCGGTCCCCAGCAGCATGGTCCCCAGGAACGCGCCGCCCATGCCCCCATAGTTATGGGAGTGGAATTCGTACTCGCGCTCGTATTTGGGCCGGTAGCGGTTCTGGAAAGCCCGCCGGGCCGCTTTCACGTCCGAGGGCTTATAGGTCTTGCCGCCGGTCGCGGCCTTGTAGGCGTCACTGTTGCGCGTGGCGGTCACGGTCGCCTGCCGCGCCTGCGCCGCCTTCAGCGAGGCCGCCCGCGCCTGCGCCCGCTCTGCCTTGCCCAGGGGAACCGACCCCAGGTTCAGCGCACCGGCGCCCGGTGTCCGGACCTGCCCGGCAGCCGAACCGGCCCCCGCTGCCGAAGAGCCGGGGGCCTTTGGCGCCCGCACCCCGGTCGCTGTCGGTCCGGTGCCGGCAGGCGCGGCGGCCTTGGGTGCTGCAACCGCTGCCGGTGCCGCCGGGGCCTTGGGTGCGGTCACCTTGCCCGAAGCGGGCGGTTTGGCCGCCGAAGGAGCGGCCTTGGGCGCGGCCGCTTTCGGCGCCTTGTACCCGCCAGAGGAGGACGGGCCGGAGCGGAAGCTTGGCGCCGGGCGGGACCAGCTGGATTTGCTCCGCGAAGACGACCGGAAGGACGATCCCCCGAACTTCTTGGCCTGCGCCTCCTGCACCAGAGCAAATTCGCCAGAACCGATACCGGTGAGAGGAAAAAGCTGTACGGGCTTCTGGCCCATGAATATGACAAAAAAGACCAAACAAACTGCTATATTACGGCGTTTCAAGGGAAATACCTTCCGTGTCTCGACCCGATAGCTGCCCGATGGTTCGCTGTGCCGCAAGCGATGGCATCAGAAGCCCGGGCGTTATTGCCGTCCCCAATAGCATATTCGCCGCGCCGCCGGGATGATAATTCGACAACCCCGGTCTGGCATCCCCTCAATTTCAGGGTCCCGGCCTTCCGACAGCCGCCCCGAAGGGGACACGCCGCCCCCTTGGACCTCTCCTTACGCCTCCCGTGCCGTCATCACCAGCGATACCGGCCGGCCGCCCGGCTCAAGCGCCGGTTCCTCCAGGGTTTCCAGCCGCAACCCCGCTTCGCCCAGCACGGTCACCCAGGATCCCACCGTCCGCGCCAGCCACGGCATCGCCGCCCAGGTCCCGCTTTCCAGGCTGCGGAAGTCCTCCTTGCGCCAATGATCGGCATAGGGCGCGTCGTCCGGCAGGGCCGCGGGGTGAACCGTCTGGATCACCACCCGGCCCCGTTCCGGCATCAGCAAATCCGCCACCGCCCGCAGCAGCCGCGCCACATGGATATCGAACAGGCAGTAGTTGAAGACCGCGAGGTCGAAGCCCGCTTCCAGCCCCGGCGCTCCCGCTTCCAGATCCGCATAGGTCATCAGGTGGTAGTCGCCGCCAGGATCCGCCGTCCGGGCCGCCTCCACCAGGGCACGGATGCCATCGACACCCGTTACCGCACAATCCGGAACAGCCTCTGCCACGGCCCGGCAGAGCCAGCCTTCCCCACAGCCCACATCCAGCAGCCGCCGGGGCCGCAGCGCCGTCACCGCCGCCAGGACCGCCCCGTCCGTCACCGCGCGCCGGCTGGGGATCAGGCGCTCCCGGACCGCGCGCGTCCATAGGGACGCGTTGTGCTCCCAAATCGCGCGAACATCCTCGTCCATCGTCTCCCGGGCTCCTGATCAGGCCGCGGCCTCTTCTCCCGGCCCTTTCCCTGGCCCGGGTCCATGCGCCACGGTTGCCGCCACCAGCGCATCCACCACCGCCGTCAGCGCCTCCGCATCGTTGGCGCCGGCGTCCTTGGCGTCCTTGAACACCCGCAGCTGGTTGTGCGCGCTGGTGCCGCGCTTGATGATCTCGCGCGCGTGCAGCACCTCCCGCTGGCAGCCCAGCGCCGCCGCGTCCGGCGAGATCAGGTCCAGGATTTCCTCCACCAGATCGTCGAAATCCACCACCTCGCCGCGGCCGAAGTCCACCAGCCCGGCATCCAGGCCATAGCGCTGCGCCCGCCAGCGGTTTTCGGCCACCAGCATGCGGGCGTACTGCCGCCAGCGCTGGTTGCTGCGGCGCAGGCGATAGAGCATGCGCGTCAGGCAGACGAAGATGGCGGCGATGCACACCGCGTCCTCCAGCCGGGTGCAGACGTCGGTGATGCGCATCTCCAGCGTCGGAAAGCGATGGCTGGGCCGCACGTCCCACCAGATCTTGGTGGAATCCTCGATCAGACCGGCGGTGATCAGGATCTGCACATGGCGCTGATATTCGGTGTAGCTGGTGAACGGCTCCGGCAGGCCGGTGCGGGGCAGTTCGTTGAACACGCTGACCCGATAGGACTTCAGCCCGGAATCCTGCCCCCGCCAGAACGGCGAACTGGTCGACAGCGCCAGAAGATGGGGCAGGAAATAGGTCACCTGGTTCATCAGGTCCAGCCGCAGGTCCGGGTCCTCGATCCCCACATGCACATGCATGCCGCAGATCACCAGCCGCCGCACCACCGTCTGCAGATCATTGGCCAGGACCGAATAGCGCTCCTTGTCCGTATGCTTCAGCCGGTCCCATTGGGCGAAGGGATGGGTCGATGCCGCCATCGGCGCCAAACCGTGCGCGCCGGCCACCTCCGCCAGCGTCAGACGCAGGGAGCCCAGCGCCGCCGCCGCTTCCTGCACCGTGGTGCAGACCTTCGTTCCCACCTCCACCTGCGATCGCAGGAATTCCGGCGCCACCGCCCCGTGGACGCCGTCGGCGAAGACGTCGTGCAAGGCGTCCATCAGCGCCGGCGGCGGGTCGATGGCCAGGTCGCGGGTCTGCCTGTCGACCAGCAGGTATTCTTCCTCGATCCCGACCGTAAATCCCGGTCCCTTCATGACACCTCCCCCCTTCTCGCTCCAATTCCGCCGGCGGATCAGCTTACCCGGCAGACATAAAGGTCCGGATCGGCCAGCACCTTTTCCAGGGCGTCGCCGAACAGGCCGCCCCAGTGGGCCACCCCCGCCGGGTCCCCCACCAGATCCTGCCGCACCTCCACCCCCAGGTTGGGCAGGCCCGCCGGTTCCGCATGGGTATTGACCGTGAAGCCCACCTGCTTGCCCGAATACGGCAGGTTGTCGCCCAGGCACAGGCTCGGGTCGCGCTCCGCCAGGGCGGTCAGCATCGCCCGGGCCATGCGGTCATCGTGGTTATAAAGCAAGCCGAAATGCCATGGCCGCTCGAAGCCGTCCATCACCGGCGTGCAGGTATGCATGGCCACCAGCGCCGGCGGCGGGCCGTGCCGCCACAGGTGGGCGATGCGGTCGGCGATGGCATGGTGATAGGGCCAGAACAGCGCGTCCGTCCGCTGCTCCGCCGCCCCGTCGTCCAGGTCACGGTTGCCGGGCACCAGCACGCCGTCCGACACCACCGGGATCGCCGCCGGATCGCCCGGCGCCCGGTTGGAATCGACCACCAGCCGGGAATAGGTGGTCAGCACCGCACAGGCCTTGAAGCGCTCGGCCAGCAGACGGGTCAAGGCCTCGGCGCCGATGTCCCAGCCGATATGGGTCTGCCGCTGCGCCTCCGTCAGGCCCAGGTTATCCAGGGCGGCGGGCACCCGGTTGGCGGCATGGTCGCAGACGAACAGCACCGGCCGGGTGGAGTCCGGGTTCAGCACGGTGAACGGCGGCGGGTCCTCCGGTCCCAGCAAGGGGGACTCCCGAAGCGGCGGAACAGAGGCGGAAGGGGGCATGTCGGGCATGGGATAGGGGGCACCCTCGTGGTTGGCGACACGGACGGGAACGGGGCCGGCGACGGGAGAGGCTCCCCCCGGCGCGGGACACCCATGCGGCAAGCCGCCCTTGAAAGAGGCGGGCCGCAGGGATCATATGTGGGTCTTTCCGACCGCGCCGCCAGCCCCGCGCCCGCCAGCCTCGCCCGTGGTGCGCAAAGACCGGATCTCCCCCACCCGGCCGCCGCGCCGCCCTCCGCCGCAGGAAACCACCGCCCCATGCCCGTTCGCCCAGGCACCGCCTCGCCCGTTCCCCTGGCGCGCTTCGCCCTGCCCATCCTGTTCGCGGGCGCCATGGCCATTGCCTTTGCCCCCATCTTCGTGCGCCTGTCCGAGGTTCCGCCCACCGCCACCGCCTTCCTGCGGGCTTTCCTCGCCCTGCCGCTGCTGTGGATCTGGATGCTGGCGGACCGGCGCGGGCGGGCGAAGACCGGCAACCGCGACGGTCTGGTCAGCCGCCCCCAGGGCCTGCGCGACATGATGCTGCTCAGCCTGCCCGGACTGCTGTTTGCCGGCGATCTGGCCTTCTGGCACTGGTCCATCGCCTATACCAGCGTGGCCAATTCAACGCTGCTGGCCAACTTCGCCCCCGTCTTCGTCACCCTGGGGGCCTGGATGCTGTTTCGCATCGCGGCCACCCGGACCTTCCTGATCGGCATGCTGATCGCCCTGGCCGGCGCGGTGATCCTGATGGCCGAGAACCTGACCGTCGGGTCGGGACACGAGATCCTGGGCGACGTGCTGGGGCTGATCACCGCCGTGTGGTACGGCGCCTATCTGCTGGCGGTGAACCGCCTGCGCGCCCGCTTCCCCACCGCGACGATGATGGCCTGGGGCACCGTCTGGACGGCGCTTGCGCTGCTGGTGATCGTGCTGATCTCCGGCGAGCCCCTGATCCCCACCACCCTGTACGGCTGGCTGGTGGTGCTCGGGCTGGCCTGCGTCAGCCACGTGGGCGGACAGAGCATGATCGCCTTTTCCCTGGCCCACCTGCCCGCCAGCTTCGGGTCCGTCAGCCTGCTGGTGCAGCCGGTGGCCGCCGCCCTGCTGGCCTGGCTGCTGCTGTCCGAGCCCCTGGCCTGGACCCAGGCGCTGGGCGGCGCCATTGTCCTGGGGGGGATCTTCCTCGCCCGCCGGGGCAGCCGCATGCCGCCCCCCGCCACGCCGATTCAGACCGGTTCAACCGACCGGACAGCCCCCTGACCCGACGAAAGCACGGGGGAGGTATCCAATGGCCCCTCTGGACAGGGGGCAATGGAAGCCTAAATACTTGATCTGGAAGACGATCACACATTGATGCGCCAAACCCGGCGCTGTCGGTCGAGACACACGCCATGCAAGAGCCCCGCGCCTTTTTGCAGTCCCTGTTCGATGCCGCCGTCGCGGCAGCCGATCCGGCCCTTCTGGTGCCGGCCTATCTGCCCGATCCGCCCAAGGGGCGCACGGTGGTGGTCGGCGCCGGCAAGGCTGCCGCCGCCATGGCGCTGGCGGTGGAAAGCAGCTGGCGCGGCCCGCTGGAGGGGCTTGTGGTCACCCGCTACGGCCATGCGGTGCCCTGCCGGCACATCCGCATCGTCGAGGCCGGCCATCCTGTCCCCGACGTCGCCGGCCACGAAGCGGCCGCCGAGATCCTGCAGCTGGCGCAATCCCTGGGGCCGGACGACCTGCTGCTCTGCCTGGTGTCGGGCGGCGGCTCGGCGCTGCTCTCCCTGCCCCACCCGGCCCTGCACCTGGAAGACAAGCAGGCGGTCAGCACCGCCCTGCTGCGCTGCGGGGCACACATCGGCGAGATCAACGTGGTGCGCAAGCATCTGTCGGCGATCAAGGGCGGCCGGCTGGCCGCCGCCGCCGGGGCGACGGGCGCGCGGGTGGTGACACTCGGGATCTCCGACGTGCCCGGCGACGATCCGGCGATCATTGCCTCCGGCCCCACCGTCCCCGATCCTTCCACGGCGGCCGAGGCCATGGACATTCTCGCCCGCTATGGCATCACCGAGCCCTCGGTGGTGATGCGGCACTTGCGCTCGGCGGCCTGCGAGACTCCCAAGCCGGGGGACCCGATTTTCCGGCGGGCGGCCTATTCCACCATCGCCACGCCGCGCAAGATGCTGGAAGCCGCCGCCGAGGTCGCCCGGGCGGCCGGCGTCACGCCGGTGATCCTGGGCGATGCCCTGGAAGGGGAAGCGCGGGAGGCCGCCCGGGTGCTGGGCGGGATCGCGCTGTCCTGTCTGCGCCACGGCGATCCGGCGGGGGCGCCCTGCGTGCTACTGGCCGGTGGCGAGCTGACGGTGACCCTGCAAGGGGACGGGCGGGGCGGACCGAACACCGAATTCCTGCTGGCGCTGGCCCATCACCTGGGCGACCGGGATCACATCTGGGCGATCTCCTGCGACACCGACGGCATCGACGGGTCAGAGGACAACGCCGGTGCCGTGATCACCCCGACCACGCTGCTGCGGGCGGCGCGGAAAGGACTGTCTGCCTCGGCTTTTTTGGCGGATAATGATGCCTACAGTTTCTTCGAGCGGCTGGACGATCTGGTCGTCTGCGGCCCGACCCTGACAAACGTCAACGATTTCAGAGCCATCCTCATCACCGGACGCTGAAACGCCAGCGTCCGCGTTCCATGACGAGACTGTGGCATTTGCCCTGGTGACATGGCAAATGCCCGTTGAATCGACTACACTATCAGACCACGACTCCAGACCACGAATCCACGAATAGGGCCGAAGAGCCCTGGGGGAACTTGCACGATGCGACGTCAACGCTGCGCCAAAATCCTGACCACGCTCGGCCCGGCCACCTCGTCGGAGGGCACCCTGGAGGCGCTGGTGCGCGCCGGGGCCGATGTGGTGCGGCTGAACTTCAGCCACGGCGCCTATGAAGAACACCGCCGCCGCTACGACATGATCCGCGGCCTGGAAAAGAAGGTGGGGCATCCCATCGGCATTCTGATGGACTTGCAGGGACCCAAGCTGCGGGTCGGCGAGTTCATGAACGGCAAGGTGAAGCTGGAAACCGGGGCGATCTTCCAGCTGGACATGGAGGCGGACCTGGGCTCCGTCGACCGGGTCCAGCTGCCCCATCCCGAGATCTTCAAGGCGGTCGAGGAAGGGACGGACCTGCTGCTGGACGACGGCCGCATCCGCCTGCGGGTGGAAGGGGTGACGGACCAGTCGGTGCTGACCACCCGGGTGATCACCGGCGGCACGTTGTCCGACCACAAGGGCCTGAACGTGCCCAACGCGGTGCTGCCGATTTCGGCCCTGACGCCGAAGGACCGCCGCGACCTTCAGTTCGGCATGGAACTGGGGGTGGACTGGGTGGGGCTGAGCTTCGTGCAGCGGCCCGAAGACGTGGCCGAGGCCCGCAAGCTGATCGCCGGCCGGGCGGCGGTGATCAGCAAGCTGGAAAAGCCCAGCGCCATCGATCACCTGAACGAGATCATCGAGCTGTCGGATGCCGTGATGGTGGCGCGCGGGGACCTGGGGGTGGAGATGCCGCCGGAGCGGGTGCCGGTTCTGCAGAAGCGCATCATCCGGGCCTGCCGGCAGGCGGGCAAGCCGGTGGTTGTGGCGACCCAGATGCTCGACAGCATGGTCAGCGCCCCGACCCCGACGCGGGCCGAGGCGTCGGACGTGGCGACGGCGATCTACGACGGTGCGGACACGGTGATGCTGTCGGCGGAAACGGCCGTGGGGCAGTATCCGGTGGAAACCGTGGCGATCATGGACAAGATCATCCAGGAGGTGGAAACCGACGAGTTCTTCCACACCCTGCGCGCCAGCCGCCGGGAATCGCCGGAGGGCACGGCCGCCGATGCGATCAGCGCGGCGGCCTGTCAGGTGGCGGAAACCATCCGCGCGGCGGCGGTGGTCACCTATACCTCTTCGGGCTCGACGACCATGCGCGCGGCGCGGCAGCGGCCGACGGTGCCGATCATCTGCATGACCGCCAATGCCCGCATCGCCCGGCGCATGGCCTTGACCTGGGGGGTGCATCCGATCATCGAGCGCGACATCTCGAACTTCACCGAGATGGTGGAAAAGGCCACGGTGGCCGCCCGCCGCGCCGGCTTCGCCACGGTGGGCGAGCGGGTGGTGGTCACCGCCGGTGTCCCCTTCGGCACACCGGGCACCACCAACGTCCTGCGCATCGCCTGGGTGGAAGGGGAGGATGCGTGGGCCGAGTAGGCCCCGGATCTATATGGCTGAATAAGCCCCGGACCTATATGGCCGAGTAGGCCCCGGATCTCCCATCCTTTCAATTCCGGCGTTTGTACCCCACATACGCTGCTCACCCAGTCTCTGACCAACGGAGCTGTTTCCGATGGAATACCTTCACACGATGGTTCGCGTAACGGATATCGCGGAATCCCTCGATTTTTACTGCACCAAGCTCGGCCTTGTGGAAGTCAACCGCAAGGAGAGTGAGAAGGGCCGCTTCACCCTGGTCTTCCTCGCCGCGCCGGGCCAGACGGATCAGGCCAAGGCGACGCAAAGCCCGCTTTTGGAGCTGACCTACAACTGGGACCCGGAAGAGTACTCCGGCGGCCGCAACTTCGGCCATCTGGCCTTCCGGGTGGATGACATCTACGCCACTTGCCAGACGCTGATGGACGGCGGCGTGACCATCAACCGCCCGCCCCGCGACGGCCACATGGCCTTCGTGCGCTCGCCCGACAACATCTCCATCGAGCTGCTGCAAAAGGGCGACGCCCTGCCCCCCCAGGAACCCTGGGCGAGCATGGAGAACACGGGAAGCTGGTAACCACCGCTTTCTTCCGCGACGAACACCGCCCCCGCATTGGCCTGATGCGGGGGCGGTGTCGTTTGATGGTTCTGCCCCAGGGATCCGGCGAGGGATCCGGCCGCTTGATCTCGCCTTTCGGTCACACCCCCTCTATAGTCCGGCCCCAGTCTCAATCACGGAGGATAAATCGTGTCACGGTGCCCATGTGGATCCGGCAAGGACTTCGAAGCCTGTTGCGGTCCCATCCTGGATGGTCAGCCGGCGGAAACCGCCGAGGCCCTGGTTCGCGCCCGCTATACCTCCTATGTGGTTGAGAAGACGGAATTCCTGTTCGACACCATGGCGCCGGCGGTGCGGGCAGAGCTGGATCCTGTGGAATCGGCCCGGATTGCCAAGGAAGCCGACTGGCATGGCATGGAGGTCCGCTCCGTGCGCCCCGCGCCGGACGACGACGCGGTGACGGAGGTGGAGTATATCGCCAAGTTCCGTCTCGACGGTCAGGTCCGGGTGCATCACGAACGGGCGCGTTTGCGGCGGGACGACGGCGCCTGGATGGTGCATGACGGAGAGGTCAATCCCAAGGATCCGCCGCGCCGGGTGGAAAAGGTCGGTCGCAACGACCCCTGCCCTTGCGGATCCGGCAAGAAGCACAAAAAGTGCTGCGGCGCCTGACCTGCTCGTCCTGCGCGCCCAGGTCGCTCCCCATCCCCCTCTCATGACACCGCCCCCGCATCGAGGTGTGATGCGGGGGCGGTGTCAGTTTCGGACCCGCCCCGTCCTCCCGGATGGGAGGCGGTGGCCGGCCGGAGGATGGCGGCGGCGAACGGACCGGGGTCAAGCCGTCGGCAAACCGGTCAACCCCGGTCCGCCGACGCCGCCCTATCCTCCGGCCGGCTTCTTCCTGTCGCTGCGGGATACACGCAACGGTGTAGGAATCGCCAACGGTCGGGTATACTCTGGGACAGCCATCAGCCTTGGTTTCCTTTCAGGTAGGAAGGTTGGTGGTAGGGGCGGGATGGTGCGGACACACCGTCTCGCCCCGCTTCTGCCCACTCCCGAAGAGCGGACGCGGGTTGAGTATATCGCGAATAAGGCGTCATTGCCACCCAGAAGAGAGCACCTTCGCGTGCGGTGGCATCAGGGCAAGGCCCCACCCAACGCCACCCAGGTCCATTCGGCGGCCTTATAGGGCAACCAGATCAGCAGCGTCCCCTCCTCCGGCAAGCCCGCCAACCACTCCGGCGGCCCTCCCGGAATGCGCGCCGCCACCGCATGAACCCAGGAGAGCGGCACAAAGAACCGGAACAGCAACCCAAACACAATCGTCCACATCACGAGAAACACGGCCGGAACGGCAGTGGCAACAAACCCGATCTTCAGCCGCCCCATCGCATCCGGCGGCCCACCGGCAAGCGCCCGCACGACATAGTCCCGCCGGACATTGGGCATGACAAAGCAGGCCGCTGTCCCCGCCATCAGATGAAAAATCTTCGGCACCAGGGTGGAGAACAGCATCAGCGTGACCATGAGACCATCCCCCCAGGGATCATCCCGAAACGACTGCATCATTCCGATCCAGTCGAAAGATAACCCCTCGCTTCCAGACAACACCTGGAGAGCAAAATTCAAACCGACAGCTGCTGCCGCAAGCAGAATAGACAAGACAAATATACAAATGATCGCAAATATAATATCAAAAAACGTTCCAGATATATACAATATAAGAGAAGATAGAACAGATCCGCCTTCTCGAGCCCATTTTTGCATCAAGGCCCGCGTCACAACGATGGAAACCCAATCCAACAGGCTATTGACGGCCGGAAACAGCACAAAAAGACTTAAGAAGAGAATAGCATCAGCGCCCGTGCCAGAGACGACGACAATGCCAAAGCCAACGACAAAGCCGGCGACAACGCCAGCGTCAGCGAAAGCACCAGCGAAAGCGAAAGCAAAAGCGGCAGTGTCAGCGCCAGCGCCAGCGCCAGCGCCAGCGCCAACGCTAACGAACGCGCCAACGCCAGCGCCAGCAAACGCGACAGCGCCAGCGAAAACGAAAGTTGTATTCTCGACGAGCCACAGAACAGCTTTCTCAATGGATGGCTTTTTTAAAACTTTACCATTCCCTTTTCGAAAGGCATCCGCAATGTATCGGCCAAATCTTTCGAACCAATCCTTTTTGAACGCGATATAGAAAAAACCAAAAGTGACGAACATCCAGACAGTGAAAGCAAGGCGCCGCCACGCTGGAAGGTCACCGTCCAGTATGTCAACGCCGCCCAGATCCCCCCGCCCGGCAAAGACGTAAGCAGTGACGAAGAAAAACAGTGGATAGAAGAAGGCAATTTGCAGACAGCGCGACCATGGTTTCAGAAAGTTGCTTGGAGGCTCATCCGGTTTTCTGAACCCAAAGAAATGATCAATGCGATCAAGCAGATCCTGAAGGGCACCGCGATAGCGCTCCCAACGCCCGACGTTCAGGCCTTTTTCATAGACTTCCCGCTGCTTATCACATTTCTCCGCATCCCCGATTTCCCGTGCGACGTAAATTGTAAAGGCAATCCAGGCCGTTATAATCGCGCCCAAGACTCCCAGGGCGTATTCCACATCCAACCACGAAGACTCGCCCACACCACCCCCACTCGCTCAACACGATCCCTGGCATCTGCGATGGTAGCACCCGGCAATTCCTGGTCAATGCCTCCGCTCAATACCCCTATCCAATTTGAGATCTGGCCCCGGTGTCTGGAGAACGGCGCGACGCATTGAACGGCGGCGCAGGCGGGGCAGCCGTTACAAAAGCTCTTTGAGGCGGTTGGGGATATCCCGGCTCTGATGCAGGACGGCAATGACACCAAGTGTCAGGCTGGGGAACTGACGGAAGAAGATGACGTGCTCCCGATAGGACGCACATAGCGCCCCGTGCAGGGCGTCATGGGGCACGGCGCGCCACAGGTGCTTTTTCTTGGGCAGGCTCTCCAGAAGATCGAACAGACCATTCACATAGGTGTCCGCCTGCGCCTCTCCCCAATTCCGCTCGGTATAAAGCCAAATGTCCTCAATCTGCCGCCGGGCGAGGGGTGATAGCTTAAACGTCATGCTTTCGCGCTTTCGCAGCGCTTATCACGTCCTGGCGGGTGACGGTGGCGAAGTCATCCTCGCTGGCCTCCAGTCCCGGGCGCAGGATACTGTTCAGCTTTTGCCATTTTATATTTTCCAAGCGCTCATAATCCCGCCGGATCAGGTCACGGATATATTCTCTTGTGGGATCGTAGACGCCATCACCGCTTGTCTGCGCCTTAACGAACTGTCGCAGCTCCTCGGGGAGTCTTACGTTAATATTGTCCGACATGCGTCGCCTCCGGTCACGTAACGCATATTGCACAATTCTCTTTACGAAAGTCAAGAACCCCACCCGCAAAACGCGTATATCGCGGTGAGATTGATTTCCTCCCAACCCGATGGGAGGTCCGGAGGGACGAGTCCCTCCGGCACTTCGCATACCCGTGGCCTTCCCCTTTTCTCCACCGTGCGCCCCCGGAAGGATCCACCGGGATCCCCGGCGGACCGGTGGGATCCGGCGCCGTTACAGAATTCGGACATACCGTATCAACCGCGACACCTCTTTTCCCGGGTGAATACCATCCCCGTTTCCCCTAACCCCTTGCCCTACCGCACACAAACAGTCGCATTCAATGACCGGATTGAAAGGCGACTGTTACACTTCACGGGATTTCTGTCTCACCCCAGGCCCGGCGCGGGTTTCCGAGGCCGGCCGAAGCGGCGGCAAACCCCGATCCGGCCTCTGACCCCCTGGCGGGATGCTGCGGTTTTCGCCAAACGGGCGGCCAAATTCCGACCAGAGCGCCGCTCCGGAGGATCCCGTTTGCCCCTGTGGACGGATCCCTCTCGAACGCGCACCAGATCCACCACAGGGGCAGGAGCAAGAGAGCGAGGGCCGCAGACCTTCCGTGCTCCCGGGGATCCATCCTCACCCCCGCCCCGCCCGCGCCGCCGCCCGCCACTGGGACGGGGCCATGCCGGCCCAGCGGCGGAAGGCGCGGCTGAAGTGCGCGGCATCGGAATACCCCAGGGTTACCGCGATCTCGGTCACCGACTGGTCGGTGCGGGCGAGCAGGTGGAAGGCGCGTTTTTGCAGCACCACGCGGACCAGCTGGGCGAAGCTCCCCTGCCGGCTGCCCAGGTGGCGTTGCAGGTTGCGGTCGGACAGCGCCATCTTGCGGGCGACCCATGCCAGGGTGGGATAGCGGTCCAGACTCTCCAATTCAATCAAGGCACTAACCGTGCCGATCACGTCGTCCTGGCGGGGGATGTCGAAGATGCGCTGGAGGTCCTCGCCGCCCAGGCCGTCCGGCAGGGTTGGGCCGGCGGGGTTCAGGGTGGCCAGCAGCGGGGCGTCGAAGACGATAGCGCTGGCCGTCGCCGTGTCCTGGAACAGCACGTCCGTTGCCAGCACCTGCTCCAGCGCGCCGCGCGCGTGGGGGGCGGGGCCGGCGACGACGACCATGTCCGGGACCCAGCGCCGGCCGAGGAACTGGCGGACCACCTCGACCATGAAGGAGAGCGCCAGGACCTCGTTCTGCTGGCGGCCGTCGGTGGCGGGGTCGGCCAGCTCGTAGGACCAGCAGGCGTGGCGGCCGCTGATCCGCAGCACCAGGCTGGTGGCGCTTTGCATCATATAGGGCAGGCTGGTGTTGGCGCGCAGCAGGCCCTCGTGCAGGGTTGGGGCCTGGGCGATCCATTTGCCGTAGACCCCCAGGTGGCCGATGGTCACCTGCTGGCCGAGGCGGGCGGAGAACAGCTCGTCATGGACCTCCCGCCCGGCGATTTTCAGCAGGCGGAAGTGGTCGCGCAGGGGCACGAGGCTGTCGGGTTCGGCCAGCAGGCCGCTGGGCAGGTCGACGCGCTGGAAGACCCGCTCGACCGATCCGCCGGCGCCGGCGATGACCTCGGCAATCGGCCCGAGGGTGCTGGCCCGCGTGAAGCCCGTCTGACGCATTTGCCCGTTCCCGCCCGTTTTCCCCTGCCCCGGAGCGGGAGATGGCCTGCGGCTCCCGGGCTGGCCTGCTAAATATTATAACGCTCAACGGGGCTCAATCGTAATAAAGTATCATAAAACGGAGTAAATCCGTAATATCAGGGAGATATCATCTATGTGCCTGTCATGTTTTGACCCCTCGGCTGGTCTGCCGGGTGACACCGGCGCCGGCCGCCGGGACTTTCTTCGCAAGCTGGCGGCCGCCGGCCTGTCCGTGCCGCTGGCGGCCCATCTGCTCAGCCGGCCGGCGGGGGCGACGCCGGCAAGCTTTCTGGACCGGACGCGCTTCCTCGATGGTTTGGAAGGGCTTCTGGCGTCCGCCGATGTGCCCGAGCTGGTGGCCTATCGGCGGATCGACATCACCGGCGCCGATCTTCCGTGGATCGAGTCCGGGCTGGAGGCCACCAAGGGGCAGCAGATCACTTTCCTGCTCGGCGGGCGGATGTGGCTGTCGCGGGAGTATGATCTGTGGTTCGAGCCCGGGGTGGTGTTCCATGCCCGCAGCGGCGCGGGGCAGCCGATCTACAATCCCATGGCCAACACCGGCACGATGACGGCGACGGCGGACGGTCCGGTGCAGATCGCCCGTTCCGCCGGGGAATGGGCCAGCGAGGCCGGCGACCTGTGGGTCCCCGACGAAGAGTACGCCAAGGCCGACGTGGCCCTCTACGGCTATGCCCTGCTGTGGAAGGGATCGGCGGCGGAAGGGCTGGCGCGGCTGGCGGACCGGGGCGATGTGGGCGGGGTGATCGGGGCGGAGCTGGCCCGGGTGACCAGCCCGAAGACCCTGCCGGCGGGGTGGGAGAACCTGTACATGTTCGGCGGCGGCCCGGTGATTTTCTCCGACGGCGGCAACGGAGAGATCGTCTGCCAGTCCCACAAGACCGTGGGCATCCTGCGCCATGAGACGCCGCTTCCGCTGGTGCCGGACACCCGCCTGTCCTGGCGCTGGATCGTCGAGGAGCTGCCGTCCGTCCAGCCGGAGGACAGCCCGGCGACCCATGACTACCTGTCGATCGGCGTGGAGTTCGACGACGGCCAGGACTTCACCTACATCTGGAGCCGGGGCCTGCCGGTGGGCAAGGTCTTCCGCTGCCCCCTGCCCCGCTGGACGCCCATCGAGACCCACAAGGTGGTGCGCAGCGGCACCGCCGAGATCGGCACCTGGCTGGGCGAGGAGCAGGATGTCTACGCCGACTACCAGGCGCATATCGGCGGCGAGGCCAAAAACATCGTCCGCGTCTGGCTGCTGGGGGTGACGGTGTTCCAGCGCCGGTCGGGCCAGTGCCGCTACTCGTCAATCCGCCTGACCCACCCGGCGGGGGAGATCCAGCTTCTCTGAGGCCGGTTCTCTCCCGGGCACGCCATGGAGGTGACGGACCGCAAGGCTGGCGGCGCGGATGGGCCGCCAGCCTTGCTGGCTGCCCCTACCCCTTCGTCCCCGTCAAGCGGATGATATTGTTCGGGAACTCCATCCCCTCCACTTCGCGGGCGAAGTCCTTGGCGACCTGAAGGATGGTGCGGCTGGCGTGGGCGTACTGCTTGGAGAACGGCGGCCAGTAGTCCCCCAGCCCCAGGGCGTCGTTGATCACCAGCACCTGTCCGTCGCAATCCGGGCCGGCGCCGATGCCGATGGTCGGAACCGGCAGGTCCGCCGTGATGCGGGTGGCGAGGTCGTAGGGGATGTGCTCCAGCACCACCATGAAGGCGCCGGCTTCGGCGATGGCGCGGGCGTCGTCGGAGACGCGGCGGGCGTCCTCGGCGTTGGTGCCGACGCGCTTGAAGTTGGTCGCTGTCTGCGGTGTCAGGCCTGTGTGGCCGACCACCGGCATGCCCTCGGCGACCAGGGCGGCGATGACGTCCGTCTTCGGCCCTTCCAGCTTGATGCTGTCGGCCCC
The DNA here is from genome assembly GCA_046233135.1 of Rhodospirillaceae bacterium Z3-40. Classification (GTDB taxonomy): domain Bacteria; phylum Pseudomonadota; class Alphaproteobacteria; order Rhodospirillales; family Rhodospirillaceae; genus JBJXHN01. The sequence continues at coordinate 1,020,142 of JBJXHN010000001.1, forward strand.
GGCGGCCATCAGACGGCGGGCGTTCTCCAGCGCCGTTTCCGGGTCCCGGTCGGTCAGATACGGCAGGTCGGCGATGATGTGGGTCGCCGTCGCGCCCCGCCGCACCGCGCCCACATGGTACTCCATATGGGCAATGGTCACGTCGCGGGTGCTGTCAAAGCCCATCTCCACCATGCCCACCGTGTCGCCCACCAGGATCACCGGCACCCCGGCCTGTTCGATGGCGCGGGCCACCGGGCAGGTGTAGGCCGTCAGCATGGGGATGGGCGTCACGCCCTTCATGGCGCCGAAATCGGCCGCCGTCTTCTTGATGATCATTCCGTCTTGCTCCCGGTTCTCTTTCCGTTTTTCTGGTTTCCGCCTCTCCCGGTCTGCCGTCCGGGCGAGGCGCGCATGTCCTATATCTCGATCTCCACCTGGATGACCTCAACCACCGCGGCGCATTCCTCGTCGTCCAGGCGGAAGGCCTCGACGGGGGTGGCGGGCGGGATCTCCAGGCCCTCCTCGCGCAGGGCCTCCAGGTGGCTGGGCAGGGCCTCGGCGGCGGCCTCCTGCGCCTCGTCCAGGCTGTCGATCAGGGTCAGGCAGCCGGGGATGTCGGGAAACACCACCACATACTCCTCCCCTTCCCGCACCACGAAGGCGGTATAGGTCACGCTCATCAAGATCCCTCCGGTCCCATAGTGCCCGCAAGACCGCCGCTGGTCCCGCGTCAACAGGTCTCGACCAGACGGCGCCGCCTGTCAATGCGCGCGTGGCCCGCACCCGACGGGACGGAAAATAACCAACCGCCCCCCTTATCCCGCAACAGCCTTGCCCATATCTCCCTAACGGAAGGGGTTTCCTTTCTTTTCGCGTTTCAATCAAGGGTGCGCATTGTCGGTCAGCATTCCTTACCTTAAATCTTTTATCAGGTAAGTCCCGACACGAGGACCCGCCCCGACCCAGGCCGGTCACCCAACGAAGCCGGCCACGGCATAAACAGCGGTGCCCCAAGGCACCGGAACAGGACCATAACGGGAGGCCTGCCCGATGACCCACCAGACCCCCATCAACCTCTCTGCCACCCTGGAGGACAAGTATACCTTGTCCGAAGGCCGGGCGTACATGACGGGCGTGCACGCCCTGGTGCGCCTGTCGCTGATGCAGCGCCAACGGGACCGGGCGGCGGGGCTCAATACCGGGGGCTTCATCTCCGGCTATCGCGGCTCGCCGCTCGGCGGATTCGACAAGGAGCTGTGGAAGGCCCGGACGCATCTGAAGCGGGAAGACATCGTTTTCCAGCCCGGCGTGAACGAGGACCTGGCCGCCACGGCCGTCTGGGGCAGCCAGCAGGTCAACCTGTTCCCCGGCGCCACCAAGGACGGCGTCTTTGCCATCTGGTACGGCAAGGGGCCGGGGGTGGACCGCTCCGGCGACGTGTTCAAGCATGGCAACAACGCCGGCACCAGCCCCCATGGGGGTGTGCTGCTGCTGGCCGGCGATGACCACGCGGCCAAGTCCTCCACCGCCGCGCACCAATGCGAATACACCTTCATGGACGCCCAGATCCCCGTACTGCACCCGGCGGGCATCCAGGAACTGATTGATTACGGCCTGTTCGGCCTGGCCATGAGCCGCTATTCCGGCTGTTGGGTGGGGATGAAAACCATCGCCGAGACCCTGGACAGCTCCGCCTCCGTCCTCATTGCCCCCGACCGGCTGGTTTTCCACACACCGACCGATTTCAACATGCCGCCCGGCGGCCTGCACATCCGCTGGCCCGATCCGCCGCTGGATCAGGAAGCCCGGCTGATGCGCCACAAACTTTATGCCGCGCTGGCCTTCGCCCGGGCCAACCGCATCGACCGGGTGGTGCTGGACAGCCCCAATCCGCGCCTGGGTATCGTCACCGTCGGCAAGGCCTATCTCGACGTCCGCCAGGCGCTGGAGGATCTGGGCATCGACGATGCCATGGCCGCCCAGATCGGCCTGCGCATCTACAAGGTGGGGATGCCCTGGCCGCTGGAGCGCGAAGGGGTCCGCGCCTTTGCCGAGGGTCTGGACGAGATCCTGGTGGTCGAGGAAAAGCGCGCCGTCGTCGAAAACCAGTTGAAGGAACAGCTGTATAACTGGCGCGAGGACGTACGGCCCCGGGTGGTCGGCAAGTTCGACGAGAACCGCGCCTGGCTGCTGCCCAGCGCCGGCGAGCTGACTCCCGCCCAGGTGGCCCGCGCCATCGCCGGCCGGGTGGAACAATATGTGACCAGCCAGAAGATCCGTGACCGCCTGCAATGGCTGGAGCAAAAGGAAAAGCTGCTCTCCGTGCCGCAGGTTGGCACCAAGCGGCTGCCCTACTACTGCGCCGGCTGCCCTCACAACACCTCCACCACCGTGCCGGAGGGATCACGGGCGCTGGCGGGCATCGGCTGCCACTACATGGTCACCTGGATGCCGGAGCGGAACACCAAGACCTTCAGCCAGATGGGCGGCGAAGGGGTGCCGTGGATCGGTCAGGCGCCGTTTACGACGGACAACCACGTCTTCGTCAACCTGGGCGACGGCACCTATTTCCACTCCGGCATCCTGGCCATCCGGGCGGCGGTGGCAGCGAAGGTCAATGTCACCTACAAGGTGCTGTTCAACGATGCGGTGGCGATGACCGGCGGCCAGCCCGTGGACGGCCCGATTACCGTGCCGGGGATCGCCCGCCAGCTGGAAGGCGAAGGGGTGGCCAAGATCGTCGTGGTCAGCGACCAGCCCGACAAGTATCCCATCGGCACCGATTTCGGCCCCGGCGTTTCGGTCAGGCACCGCGACGAGCTGGACAGCATCCAGCGGGACCTGCGCAAGTACCCGGGCGTGACGGCCATCATCTACGACCAGACCTGCGCGGCGGAAAAGCGCCGGCGGCGCAAGCGGGGTCTGATGGACGACCCGGACCGCCGGGTTTTCATCAACGACCTGGTCTGCGAAGGCTGCGGCGATTGCGGCAAGCAGTCCAACTGCGTCGCCGTGGGGGCGCAGGAGACCGAATTCGGCCGCAAGCGGGTGATCGACCAGTCCGCCTGCAACAAGGACTTTTCCTGCGTCAAGGGTTTCTGCCCCAGCTTCGTGTCGGTTTCCGGCGTTCAGGTCCGCAAGCCCGACGGTGTGGGCAGCGTGCCCTTCCCCGTGCTGCCGGACCCCGAGCTGCCGTCGCTGGACACTCCCTATTCCATCGTCGTCACCGGCATCGGCGGTACCGGCGTGGTGACCATCGGCGCCCTGCTGGGCATGGCCGCCCACCTGGAAGGCCGGGGGGTAACCGTGCTGGATCAGACGGGGCTGGCGCAGAAGAACGGCGCGGTGGTCACCCACGTGCGGCTGGGCGCCAGTCAGGACCAGATCCACGCGGTGCGCATCGCGGCGGGCAACGCCAATCTGGTGCTGGGCTGCGACGGGCTGACGGCCTCGGGCTTCGACGTGCTGGCCAAGGCGCGGCGCAGGCAGACGGACGCGGTGATCAACACCCACGTCACCATGACCGCCGGCTTCACCCAGAACCCCGACGAAGTCTATCCCGCGCAGGAGCTGCGCGACGCCATCTCCGGCACCACGCGCACCAGTCACTTCCTGGACGCCGCGCGGATCGCCACGGCGCTGATGGGGGATTCCATCGCCACCAACCCCTTCATGATGGGCTATGCGTGGCAGAAGGGCCTGATCCCGCTGTCGCTGGCCAGCCTGGAACGCGCCATCGAGCTGAACGGCGTGGCCATCGAGGCCAACAAGCAGGCCTTCCTGTGGGGCCGACGCGCCGCCCATGACTTTCCGGCCGTGGAACGGCTGATCTCCGATGCGGCCGTCCCCCTCGACCACCACCGCCCGTCGGCGGACCTGGACGAGGCGATTTCCCGCCGGGTGGCCTTCCTGACCGACTACCAGAATGCGGCCTATGCGGCGCGCTACAGCCACTGGATGGACCGCGTCCGCACCGCCGAGCGCAAGGCCGCACCGGGGCGGGAGGCGCTGAGTGAGGCCGTCGCCCGCGCGCTGTTCAAGCTGATGGCCTACAAGGACGAATACGAGGTGGCGCGGCTGTATACGGACGGCCGCTTCCAGGCGGCGCTGAAGGAGCAGTTCACCGGCACGCCGAAGCTGACGGTACACCTCGCCCCGCCGCTGATGAGTGCGAAGGACCCGACCACCGGACGGCTGAAGAAGCGGGATTTCGGCCCCTGGGTGTTCACCGCTTTCCGGCTGCTGGCGCGGCTGAAGGGGCTGCGCGGCACGGCGCTCGACATCTTCGGCAAGACGGCGGAACGCCGCATGCAGCGCCGCCTGATCGGCGAATACGAAGCGACGCTGGAGGCCCTGCTGACGGGTCTGACGGCGGACAACCATGCCCTGGCCGCCGAGATCGCTGCCCTGCCGCTGGACATGCGCGGCTTCGGCCCGGTGCTGGAGGCCAACGTGGACGCCACCAAGGCCCGGGAGGCGGCGCTGATGGAGGCTTACCTCACCCCCGCCCCGACCCGGGAGGCGGCGGAATAGGGGCATGACGGGCGGTGTTGGCATCGAACCGGTGGCGCTGGCCACCATCGGCTTCACCAAGACGACGGCGGAGCACTTCTTCGCCCGCCTGCGGGCCACGCCGACCCGGACGCTGGTGGACGTGCGGCTGAACAACACCTCCCAGCTGGCGGGGTTCGCCAAGGCCGGCGACCTCGCCTACTTCCTGCGGGAGCTGTGCGGCATCACCTACGTCCATCAGCCGCTGCTGGCCCCGACACAGGCTATGCTCAGCAGCTACAAGAAGGGTGCGGTGGCCTGGCCGGCCTATGCGGACCAGTTCCTGGGCCTGATGGCCGCCCGGCGGATAGAAGAGCAGCTGCGGCCGGCGGAGTTGCACGACAGCTGCCTGCTGTGCAGTGAAGACAAACCCCACCATTGCCACCGCCGGCTCGTCGTCGAGTATTTGCAGGGGAAGTGGGGCGTGCCGGTGGCGGTGCGGCATATCTAATTTTTAAAAAAAAATACTTTAAGAAAACCACACATTTATACAATAATATTTGTTATTTTCTACGAAACTCTTCCCAATACATTAAAATCTCGTTTTTTCCCGAAGCAACCGGAATAACTAAAATCCACACGACACACCTAAAAGGTTTGTTTTTTTTGAAAATGCATTTAAGCTACGTCCAGAAGCTATTCTGGATCACCAAACTGGCTTAGAAAAATGAAATCAATATATATATCGATATCAGTTCTATCTATATTTTTTACTGGATCATGCAACACTATCGGAAATACAGCTGGAAAGATTGCAAGTGGAATATCTGGAGTGACCGGATTCCTAAAGCAAACTATCCAGCCATCGAATTCGGGAAGCAATTCTGGGTTTTGGAAAATTCATAATTTATGCACTCCAGCAAATCCCTCTGGCCACCCTTCTCCGATGACTGAGTGTGACCGGCTGGCCAGCCACGAACTAGATCCATACAAACTGGGACAGGGCACCACCTATGCGTCGCTAAATGCATCTGTCGCCATTCCCTCCTGTGAAAAAGCAGTAAGAAATCACCCCGAGGACTCTGGGCGGCTCTCTTATCAACTTGGAAGAGCGTATCGTAAAGAAGGGCGATCCGACGAAGCTTTAAATTGGTACATATCTTCAGCAGAGAAAGACTATGCCATGGGGTACGTAGGTGTTGGACAAATGATGATCGAAGAATACTCTAAATTCTCAAGCTCGACAACCCTACTAAAACAGACAGTGATACGCTGCATGTCGGCGGCCTCATCTAGGGGGGCAGAAAAAATAGCACACCTTGAACTAGCTAATTTTCACATCATGGTTGCAAACAAAATAGTCGACGACACAAGGAATAGACGTTATCCCAAACCTGGATTACGCATGAAATTAGATGAAGCTGTCGATTCTGCGAAAATAGCTAAGCAATACGCGCAAACCCTAGATCATAGGACAAGAGGAATTGCAGAATCGACTCTAGAAGATGTACTTCTATACAAAGAAGAAGCTCTAGAAAGAGCAAACCAAATACAAAATAATCATTATTACAATCAAGGAGAGAATCAAAACATACACGATCCAGTTGATTGGAATAAATATCAAAACGAGTTAAACTGCCAAGTTGGAGATACGGTCTCCTGTATGCTAGTGGATTGAACAAAAATACCACAGTTCCTGGCTTCCATGGGAAATATCGAAAAACATAGAAAACTTTTCATTACAGATCTCATAAATAGATGTCTAATGAAATCACATTCAATCTCAGACGAAGAGTTTTTTTTAAGGCGCCCCGGTTGCACCCCACACCTCCTGCCCCCGCGCGGCTGATATCATCACGCTCCCCTCCACCAGCGCCCGCGCGCCGGCGCCCGCAGCCTCCATATAGGCCGCATCGCGATGCACGAGCATCGTCGAGAACGCCCCGTCCATCAGCAGCACCACTTGCCGCGCCAGCATCTCCGCCCCCGCGTATCCGGCTGCCGTAAACACCGACGCCAGCCAGGCCTCGAAGCCCTTCTTGTGGGCCGAGCCGATGCGAATCGCCGGGTGGCCGGGCATATTGGCCAGCTCCGCCGCTGTGCGCAGAAAGCCGCAGCCTTTCCATTTGGGGTGACGCGCGTTGCGGGCCAGGGCAAGGAAGATGGCCTCCACCTTCTCTGCCACCGTGCCGTCGGCCTCCGCATACCACTTGGCGAACAGCGCCAGATTCGGCTGGTCCCGGCTTTCCAGATAGGCCGCCACCAGGTCGTCCTTGGTGGTGAAGTGGTAATAAAGGGTGCGCTTGGTCACCCCGGCCTTCTCGGCGACCGCATCCACGCTGACCGCGCGGATGCCCTCCGCATAGAACAGGCGGCTGGCGGCGTCGACAATGCGCTCTCGTGTGGCTTTTGAATCCCGGGGCATGGCGTCAATGTATACCGACCAGTGAGTATACACAAGCGCCTGCCGCCCGTACGGTCAGGGGGTATCCCCAAGCAACGCAACGGAGCGAACCCCATGGCAGACCCCGTGCTTTACACCGCCACCGGCAAGGTCGCGGTTCTGACCCTCAACCGGCCGGAAAAACTGAATGCGCTCAACTACGAGACCAACGACCGGCTGATGGCCCTGCTCGATCGGATCGAGGATGATCCGGCCATTGGTGCCGTCATCCTGACCGGGGCCGGCGACCGGGCATTTTCGGCCGGCGGCGATATCCATGAATTTTCCGAAAGCATCCGCCAGGGCGCGGCGGAGGCCGACAAGGCCTTCGTCCGCCGGGGCCAGTCCATGACCACCCGCATGGAGACCTTCCCCAAGCCGATCATCGCGGCGGTCAACGGCATTGCTTACGGCGGCGGATGCGAGATCACCGAGGCCGTCCACCTCGCCGTGGCCAGCGACCGTGCCGCCTTCGCCAAGCCGGAGATCAATCTGGGCATGCCCCCCACCTTCGGCGGTACGCAGCGCCTGCCCCGCCTGGCCGGCCGCAAGCGGGCGCTGGAACTGCTGCTGACCGGCGACCCGTTCCCCCCCCGGCGTGCCTATGAACTGGGCCTGATTAACGCGGTGGTGCCCCATGAGGAGCTGATGACGGCGGCCTTCGCCCTGGCCGAACGCATCCTGCGCCACTCCCCCGTGGCAGCGCGGAGCATCATCAGCGCCGTTACCCGGGGGTTGAATGCCCCGATCAGCGAGGGCCTGTTGATGGAAGCCGAACAGTTCGCCCGTGTGGTACCATCGGCCGACCTGCGCGAAGGGCTGGACGCCTGGATCGCCCGGCGCCCGCCGGCCTATCTGGGCCGATAGCAGTAGAATCTTTTTCTAGAACCTAAGGACACACCTTCCCCATGAACGCCCTTCTCCTCGTCACCGCCGTGTTTCTGGTCGCCGGGTCCGTCAAGGGAACCGTCGGGATGGGGCTGCCGCTGATCGCCATGGGGCTGCTGGTGCTGATCTTTTCCCCGGCGGAGGCCGCAGCCGTCACCCTGTTGCCGGCCTTCGTCACCAACGTCTGGCAGATGGCCTCCGGCGGCCATCTGCTGGCGCTGCTGAAACGCCTGAAATGGTACCTGCTCTGCCTGATCGCCTTCACCCTGATGGGCCGGGGCTGGCTGCCGGACAATGCGGGCGGCCTCGGTTCTTCGGCGGTGGGGATCGTTCTGGCGCTCTATGCGATGCTCGGCCTCGCCGCCGTCCGCCCCCGGGTGCCTGAAAAGGCCGAAGGCTGGCTGAAGCCCGCCGTGGGGGCGATTACCGGAGCGGTCACCGCCGCCACCGGCATCTTTTCCGTCCCCTCCGCCCCGTTCCTGCAAGCGCTGGGGCTGCCCCGGGACCATCTGGTACAGGCGCTGGGGTTGTCGTTCACCCTGTCCAGCGTCGCCCTGGCCTGCACCATGGGGCTGGACGGCCGGCTGTCCTGGAACCAGGGGCCGGCCGCCATCCTGGCGACCGTCGCCGCACTTGCGGGCATGCGGCTGGGGCGGGCGGTGCGCCACCGCCTGCCCCATGAGCATTTCGCCACGCTGTTTCTGTGGGGCCTGCTGATCCTCGGGGCCTACCTTGCCGTGAAACCGCTGCTGTTCGCCCTATGAGGCGGCAGGCGCGGCCGCATCCAGGACCAGGCTGCCGTCTTCCGCAAAGCCGCCGCCGGCCAGCCAGCAGATCTCCCACGGGTGGCCGTCCGGGTCGGCCACATAGGCCACGAGACCACCCCAGGGCACCTCTGCCGGCGCACGCAGCAGGGTCCCGCCGGCCGCCACCAGGGCATCCACCGCCGGCGCCACCGCTTCAGCAGTGGCGACGTTGTGGGCCAGGGTGATGGCGCCGGCCGGGGGCAGCTCGGTCAGCCCCATGTCCTTGGCCAGCGCGTCCCGCCCGTACAGCGACAGCAGCACCGGCCCGCAGCGGAAAAAGGCCACATGGGGGTTGGACAGCGGATCGGCCGTCCAGCCCAGGGCCTCGTAAAAGGCCCGGGAGCGGGCGATATCCGCCACTCCCAGGGTAATCAGATGCACACGCGGCGATATGGTCATCGACGAAAAGCCTCCCTTCTTTCGCTTGTTTCTATCCCCTCTGATCCAGACGCTCTTTCAGGTCTGCGACCTCTGTCCGCAGGGCTTCCAGGTGGGCCAGCATCCGCTCCTGAGGCGGCGAGGCATCCTTGGCCGCTTCCGCCGCCAGGGCTTCCGCCTCGTCGGAATGGGCGGTCTGCATGGCATCGACGATGATCCCGATGAACAGGTTCAGAATGGCGAAGCTGGTGATGATGATGAACGGCACGAAGAAGATCCAGCTGCTGGGATAGACCTCCATCACCGGGCGGACGATCCCCATGGACCAGCTTTCCAGGGTCATCACCTGGAACAGGGTGTACATGGACGCACCGATCGTGCCGAACCATTCCGGGAAGCTCGGGCCGAACAGCTTGGTGGACAGCACCGCCCCCACATAGAACAGCAGCATGATGATCAGCACCACGCTGACCATACCCGGAATCGCCCCGAGCAGCGCCTGGATCACCCGGCGAAGCTGCGGGATCACGCTGATCAGGCGCAGCACCCGAAGAATACGCAGGGCGCGCAGCACCGTCAGCGGGCCGGAGGCCGGGACCAGCGCAAAGCCGACAATGATGAAATCGAAGACGTTCCAGCCATCACGGAAAAAGCCGAGCCGCCGATAGCCCAGCTTGCCGGCGATTTCAAAGACGAAGACCGCCAGCACCGCCTTGTCGAACACATGCAGCACACCGCCCACGGCCTCCATGACAGTGGGCGACGTCTCCAGCCCCAGAGTGATCCCGTTGACGATAATCAGAAGGGTAATCACCCGCTGGCACAGCGTCCCTTCCACAAAACGACCGATCCGCCCCCACATCCCGGACGCCGTGCCGGGGTCCACGGCCCCATTGACAGCCGGCCGCTCACTTCCACTCTCATGACGCATAATAGGTGCCTGCTCCCCTTTCGCTCGGCGTCTCTTGCATCGGATGGACCACCCGACGCGCTAGATATCGATCAGCCGCGAGAAAGAGGCAAGACGGAGCATGACGCTCAGTGCCCCAGGGCAAGGCGCGGAGAGATCCGCCCGCTGTTTTGCAGGAACGACAGCAGCACCAGATCGTGCCGCAGGATGTGGTCCAGGGTCAGATAGGACATCTGACGCAGGGTCTGATCCACCACGCCGCCGCCCATCCGCCCGACAATCGCGACCAACTGCCGCAGGTCATCGATCAGCTGCGTGTGCAGAGCTTCATGTTCTTCCACCTGGACGAACCCCAAATCGACCATCGCGTCCTCTTCCTCGCGGCAATGGTCGACCATTCCGCTCAAAAAGGCCGCCAAGTACCCCATGACCCGATCGACCGAGCCATCGGCCTGAAAAGACTCATCTGCCATCCGCAACACTCTAAGATGGTGACGGTGATCATCATCCAAGGCTCTATGCCCCACCGAAAAGGCAGGTGTCCAGATAAGCTTGCTCATACGCACCCTCATCGAGCGCCGAATTCGATCTTAAGGGGAGTGAACGCACGCTTCTTCCGTGCGACTCCGACCGTGACAGTCGAGATTCTCCCAGTCAACTGCTAATATTTTATAATTGATTCACATCAAATTAGAGCGCGCATCGATTTGCGCCCCAGCGGATCTACAGCCTCCGGTTCAGGAGCGACTCGCCATCCTTGACATATTAGCGGGTTAGCGGGCTACAGGAATGACGTGGCGATCTCCGGCAGCTCTTCCAGGGCGTGGGCGGCGAAGTCCAGGGCGTGCTGGACAGCCGCGCGGGAGGCCGGTCCGCCGAAACACATGCGCACCGCTTCCGGCGGCTCTCCGCGCACGGTGAAGGCATCGCTGGCCACCACGCCGATCCCGGTGGAGCGCATGTGGCCGATGAAGGCCGAGCGGGTCCAGCCCTCCGGCAGGGGCAGCCAGATGTTGAAGCCCAGGGGCTCGCCGACGAAGCTGCCCGGCGGCAGGATCTCGCGCGCCATATCCTGGCGGGCCTGCGCTTCCTTGCGAATGAAGCGCAGCAGGCTGTCGGCCGTGCCGTCCTCGATCCAGCGGGTGGCCAGAGCCACGGTCAGCGGCGAGGCCATCACCGTCGCCGACCGCAGAGCAGAGGCGAAATTCCAGCCCGAGCGCACATCCGGGGCCACCACATAGGCCACGCGCAACCCGGCCCCCAGGCACTTCGCCAGCCCGGCGACGTGCCAGGTGATATCCGGCGCGATCACCGCCAGCGGTCCGGGACCATGGGCGGGGATGAACCCATAGGCGTCGTCTTCGATGATCGGCACCCCCCAGCGCCGGGCGATGGCGGCGATTTCCTCCCGCCGGGTCTGGCTCATGGTCAGGGTCGTGGGGTTCTGCAGGGTGGGATTGAGGTACAGCGCCTTGGGCGACAGGTCGGAACAGGCCGCCGACAGGGCGTCGGGCAGGATACCCTGGCCATCCATCGGCAGCCCCATCAGCGACAGATTGAGCTGGGCGGCGATGGACCGGACGCCGGGATAGGTGATCCCCTCGCACAGCACAACCTGCCCCGGCTTGGCCAGCATGCCGAGGATTCCCAGCAGCGCCGGATGGGCGCCCGGCGTGATGAAGATGCGTTCCTGCGCCGGCACCAGCCCGCGCCGCCCCAGCCACAGCGAGGCCGCCTCCTTGTCCGTCGGGCCACCGCCGAAGCCCTGGTAGCGCAGCAGGGCCACCAGATCCCGGCCCACCGCCTCCAACCCCAGCCGCATGCGGCCCAGCAACTCCGGGTCCGTCGGTTCGGGAGGCAGATTCATGGACAGATCAACCGCATCCGGACGCGGCCGCCCGGCGGACACAGGGTCCGGCTCCGGCCGTGCGGGGGGAAGGACGAAGGTGCCCTGCCCGGTCCGGGATTCCACCAGCCCGCGCTTCTGCGCCTCCACATAGCCCCGCGCCACGGTGGTGAAGTCGATTCCCAGCCGCTGCGCCAGCTTGCGCTGGGGCGGCAAGCGGTCCCCGGCCACCAGCGCCCCGCTTTGGATATCGCTGGCGATCTGATCGGCAAGGGCGAGATAGCGGGGCTTTCCGGAAAGGGAGAGGTCGGGGGTCCAGTCGTACATGGCACTCTTCGGTTCGAAATTCGGATTGACTGTATCGTGTTGCACAGGAGGCCGCCAGGGGAAAGCCATACAATCAATCCCACAAGGAGACTGAGGAATTGACTGCTCACCCGAAAGGCGCCACCGCCCCCTGTCGTCGACTCCAAAAGCACTATATTCCATTTTTAAAAATTAAAAATATCTAATATTTTTAGTAAAATCAATGATATCCATAAATTCTATGCGATCTTTTCTTAGCCTAAGTCCAAACTTTATGCAGCGATATGCCTTTTTTCTGAGCACGAAGACTGCAAAATTGACTGCATCACTACGGCGAGATTATTGGATTTCAATGCAGTCAATAAATGGCACATGCGTTGCAACGCTGTCCGGTGCCGCGATCCAGTCAGGACCGCATCCCCACCCCAACGGAAGAGGTGTTTCATGCCCCCAGTGACCCGACCCGCCAATCAGAAGGGCGATTTCCTCGTCGACTACGAAACCAAGGTGTTCGAGGACGTCCAGGCCGCGCCCGGAGAGAAGGCGCTGGTAACCTTCCACACCGTGGCGTTCGAGGGCTCGATCGGTCTCGTCAACCTGCTTCAGACCTCGCGCCTGATCCAGAAGGGCTTTGACACGTCGGTGCTGCTGTACGGGCCGGGTGTCACCCTCGGGGTGCAGCGCGGCTTCCCCAAGCTGGGGGACGAGGCCTTCCCCGGCCACCTGAACTTCAATGCCCGCATCGAAAAGATCCTGGAAGACGGCGGCAAGGTCTATGCCTGCCGCTTCGCCCTGCAGGCCCTGTACGGCCATGGCGAAGGCGCGCTGATCCCCGGCATCACCCCGATCAACCCGCTGGATGTGCTTGATATCGTCCTCCTGCACCGCAAGGAGAACGCCTTCATCCTGGATACCTGGACCCTGTAAGGACCGACGGCCCCGGCGCCGGCGGGGGGAGCGGCCCCGCCTCCCCCAACCGCTTCTTCCGCCCGCGCCTGCCGTCCATTCTTACCGTAGCAAGGAACCGTCTTCATGGCCGATCACCGCACCGTCCGCGCCGCAGCGGTCCAGATCGCCCCCGACCTGACCAGCCGGGACAAGACCCTGGCCAAGGTCCTGAACGCCATCGCCGAGGCCGGAGAGAAAGGGGTGGAGCTGCTGGTCTTCCCCGAAACCTTCGTGCCCTGGTACCCCTACTTCTCGTTCGTCCTGCCGCCTGTGCTGTCGGGCAAGGAGCATCTGCGGCTGTACGAGGAGGCAGTTGCCGTCCCGGGTCCGGTGACCGAGGCGGTCGGCGCCGCCGCCCGCCGCCATGGCATGGTCGTGGTGCTGGGCGTCAACGAACGGGATCACGGCTCGCTGTATAACACCCAGCTGCTGTTCGATGCCGATGGCGTGCTGAAACTGCGCCGCCGCAAGATCACGCCGACCTTCCACGAACGGATGATCTGGGGCCAGGGCAACGGCGACGGCCTGTCGGTGACCCAGACCGCCGTCGGCCGGATCGGGGCGCTGGCCTGCTGGGAGCACTACAATCCGCTGGCCCGCTACGCCCTGATGGCCCAGCACGAGGAAATCCACGTCGCCCAGTTCCCGGGATCGCTGGTCGGACCGATCTTTGCCGACCAGATCGAAGTGACCATCCGCCATCACGCCCTGGAAAGCGGCTGCTTCGTGGTCAACGCCACCGGCTGGCTGCATCCGGACCAGATCGCCTCCATCACCCCCGACGAAACCCTGCGCAAGACCCTGACCGGCGGCTGCATGACCGCCATCATCGCGCCGGAAGGCAACCCCGTGGTGCCGCCCCTGACCGAGGGCGAAGGCCTGCTGGTCGCCGACCTGGACATGGCCCTGATCACCAAGCGCAAGCGGATGATGGATTCCGTCGGACATTACGCCCGGCCCGAACTGCTGAGCCTGACCCTCGACAACCGGCCCGCCCGGCCCCTGTGGCCGGCCACGGCGCCCGGGTCCCTCAGCCATCCCCACGCCTTTTCCCATGCGGACGGGAGTACGCCCCATGACGCAGATGACCAAGCCGGTTCTTCCGAAGCCCCTGTCCCCGGCGACCTCGGCCGGACCGATGGAGGCGGAAGCGCTGATCCACGCGTTGCAGTCCTTCGGAACCCGGCTCGCTGATCCGCCGGCCGAAGGCACCAGCCGGCGCGGCGGGGCCGGGCCGTCCGATCACAAGGCGATGACCGTCGGCGGCACCACCATCATGGTGCCGGTGCATACCCTGTCCGCCAGTCACAGCCCCTTTGTGGTCGAGCCGCCGGACGACACCGGCCACGGCAGGGTGCTGCGTGACGGGGTGCCGGTGGGAACGGTGACCTTCCCCGACCGCCCGGCGTTCTACGACCGCGTTACCGCCGACGGGGTGCCCTATTCCAAGATCGCCGTGCTGCACGGCCGGGACGTGCTGGCCACCACCGTGCTGCAAACCTGCGTGCGCTTCACCAGCCGGACCAAGAGCTGCCAGTTCTGCGCCATCGGCGATTCCCTGGCCGCCGGCCGCACCATCGAGCGCAAGACCCCCGCCCAGCTTGCCGAAGTGGCCAAGGCGGCGGTGGAGCTGGACGGCGTGCGCCATATGGTGATGACCACCGGCACCCCGCCGGGCAAGGATCGCGGGGCATCGATCCTGGTGGACAGCGTCCGCGCGGTGAAGGCCGCCGTCGATCTGCCCATCCAGGTGCAGTGCGAGCCCCCCGACGACGACATCTGGTTCCAGCGCCTGCACGACGCCGGAGCGGACTCTCTGGGCATGCACCTGGAAGCGGTCACCGAAGAGGTGCGCAGCCGCATCATGCCCGGCAAGGCGCAGGTCCCGGTCAGCCGCTACCTGTCCGCCTTCGCCGCCGCCGTGCCCGTTTTCGGGCGGGGGCAGGTGTCCACCTACATCCTCGCCGGGCTGGGCGACAGCCGGGACGCGATCCTGGAGATGGGCAGCACCCTGATCGACATGGGAGTCTATCCCTTCGTGGTGCCCTTCGTGCCGATCTCCGGCACACCGCTGGAGAGCCACCCCACCCCGTCGCCGGCCTTCATGCAATCGATCCTGGAGCCTCTGGCCGACAAGCTCGCCGGCGCCGGTTTGCGGTCGGGCGACGTCAAGGCCGGCTGCGCCAAGTGCGGCGCCTGTTCGGCCCTGTCGGCGCTGGAGCGGATGAAAGGAACCCGGCCATGATCCTGATTCCGGTCAAACCCTTCCTGTCGGCCGAATATCAGATCAAATACGCCACTGCTCCCTGGGAGCAGGCCGGCGCGGCGGCCCTGCGCCGCGCGGTGTTCTGCCGGGAGCAGGGGCTGTTCGACACCGACGACCGCGACGACATCGACGCCGTCGCCACCCCCATCGTCGCCCTGTCCATGCTCGGCGTTGCCGCCGACGCCGTGGTCGGCACCGTGCGCATCCACGAAGACGCACCGGGCCAGTGGTGGGGCTCCCGCCTCGCCGTGGCCGCCGATCACCGGCGGGTGGGACCCTTGGGGGCGGCGCTGATCCGGCTGGCCGTATCCTCCGCTCACGCCCGGGGCTGCATGCGCTTCTTCGCCCATGTGCAAAGCCGCAATGTCCCCCTGTTCCGCCGCCTGCACTGGCACAGCCAGGACGAGGTGACCCTGCACGGTCATCCCCACCACCGCATGGAAGCGGACCTGAGCTTCTATCCCCCCTTCACCACCCCGGACACCGGCTTCCTGGCCATGCGGAGGGCGGCATGAGCGCCCCCGCCCCCCGGCCCTCTCTCGCCGCCCTGGCCGCAACCTTGCGTGCCGGCCCCGGGGTGGTGGCCAAGCGCGACATCGCCACCGCCACCCACCGCCTGGGCCTGCGCGGATCGGGAGCGGTGCCGGTGGGCGACGACTGCGCCGCTCTGCCCGACCCCGACGGCAGCGGTCACACCCTGCTGGCCATCGAGGGGTTCCTGAACGCCTTCGTCGCCCGGGACCCCTGGTTTGCCGGCTGGTGCGGGGTGATGGTCAACCTGTCGGACATCGCGGCCATGGGCGGCCGCCCCACCGCCATCGTCGACGCCCTGTGGGCCGCCGGCGGCGAACAGGCCGCCGAGATCCTGGCGGGCATGCGCGCCGCGGCGGAACGCTATGGCGTGCCCATCGTCGGCGGCCACACCAACCTGTCCACCGACCGCCCCCAGCTGTCCGTCGCCGTGGTGGGACGGGCGGGTCCGCTTCTGACCAGCTTCGACGCCCGGCCCGGCGACCGGCTGGTGGCCGCCATCGACCTGCGCGGCCGCTACCGCGCGCCCTATGCCAACTGGGAAGCCGCCACCGATGCCCCGGCCGAGCGCCTGCGCGGCGATCTGGCGCTGCTGCCCCTGATCGCCGAACGCGGCCTCGCCCGTGCCGCCAAGGACATCAGCCAGGCCGGGCTGGCGGGGACGGCGGCCATGCTCGCGGAGTGTTCCGGTGTGGCCATCACCCTGGATCTGCCCCGTATCCCGATGCCCGCGGGCGTGGCGGCGGACCGCTGGCTGCAAAGCTTCCCCAGCTTCGGCTTCCTGCTGGCGGTGCCGGCGGCCCATGTGGACAGCGTCTGCGCCCTGTTCACCGAACGCGCCATCGCCGCCGCGGCCATCGGCACCATCACCGAGGGATCCACTGTCTCGCTGACCGACGGCACGGAAACGGCGGTGCTGTGGGATCTGGCGGACGCGCCGCTGCTCGGCCTCGGCCCCCGGGACGGCGCGCGGCAGGAGGCGGCGCAATGATCCCCTCCCCCGCCCGCCCAGAACGCGCCCGTCCTGAACGCGACCACCCGCTGCGGATCGCCCTGCTGACCCATTCCACCAACCCGCGCGGCGGCGTGGCCCACGCCCTGTTCCTGGCCGAAGCCCTGCTCGACCTGGGCCATAGGCCGGTGGTCTTTGCCCCCGACCCCGGCGGGCGGGGCTTCTACCGCCCCAGCCGGGCGGACACCGTGCCCCTGCCGGCCGCCCCTCTGGCGGATGCCTCCACCTATGATCTGGTGCGCACCCGCATGGCCGAGATCATCGCCTGGTTCACCCCGCCGGAGCGCCGGGCCTTCGACGTTTTCCATGCTCAGGACGGTATTTCCAGCAATGCCCTGGCCAGCCTGAAGGCACAGGGGCTGATCCCCGGTTTCGCCCGCACCGTGCACCATGTGGACAGCTTCGACGACACCCGGGTGATGGCCTTGCAGGCGCGGTCGATCCTGCGGGCCGATGCCCATTTCGCTGTCAGCGATCTGGGCCGGACGGTGCTGGCCCGGGACTTCGACGTGGAGGCGACGGTGGTCGGCAACGGGGTGGACACCGCCCTGTTCTCCCCCACCCCCGATGCCCGGGACGCGGCCCTTCGGCTCCGGCTGGGGCTGTCGGCGCATCCCGCCGCGCCGGGAGCCAGCATCCGCGAAGCGGACTGCCGTGAGGTAAAAGCAAATCCCCGACCGCCCCTACGGGACGGGAGGCAAGGCCAAGCGGCCGCCGCGCGGTCAGCGCGCCCCGCCGGAGGCGTCCGCGAAGCGGACTGCCGTGAGGTAAAAGCAAATTCCCGACCGCCCCTACGGGACGGGAGGCAAGGCCAAGCGGCCGCCGCGCGGTCAGCGCGCCCCGCCGGAGGCGTCCGCGAAGCGGACTGCCGTGAGGCACATAAAGACTCCCCCCTGTTTCTGGCCGTGGGCGGGGTGGAGGCGCGCAAGAACACCCTGAACATCCTGCGCGCTTTCGGCGAGGTGCTGATAAGCCGGCCCGATGCCCGGCTGGTGATCGCCGGCGGGGCGTCGCTGCTGAACCACCACGGCTATCAGGCCGCCTTCCGCGCCGCCCTCGATGCCCGGCCCGATGTGGCGCGCCACGTGGTGCTGGCCGGGCCGGTGGCTCAGGACGAGTTGCCGGCCCTGTATCGGCTGGCCGATGCGCTGGTCTTCCCCTCGGTCCAGGAAGGCTTCGGCCTGGTGGCCATCGAGGCCATCGCCTGCGGCACACCGGTGATCACCGCCCGCACCCCGCCCTTCACCGAACATTTCCGCGACGACCAGGTGCTGTGGTGCGCGCCCCAGGTGGTGCAGACCATCGCCGACGCCATGGTGCTGGCCCTGCGGCCGGAGACCCGCGCCCGGCTGTCCAAGGGCCGGACAGCCGTGATCGACGCCCACCGCTGGAGCCGCACCGCCGCCGCCCACTTGGCCACCTATCACGCCCTGTCCACCCTATCCCCCGTGAGGTCCCCCATGCCCGAGATGCGCTTCACCATCCGCTGGCCCGACGGCCGTACCGAAGGCTGCTATTCGCCGTCGCTGATCATCAAGGATTACTTCGCCGTCGGCGCGGACTATCCGGTCGCCGACTTCCTGGACCGCAGCCGCACGGCCCTGACCATCGCCAGCGACCGGGTGGCCAAGAAATACGGCTTCGCCTGCTCCAGCGCCGCCGATCAGCTGGCGCGGATCGAAGACGGCTGCGGCCCCTTCCTGGATCAGGAAAACGCCCGCGTCACCGTCGAAAGCTTCCAGGAATAGCCCGCCCCCAAGCGGCCGCCGCGCCTTATGGCGCGAAGAAGCCCGCGTCATGCCGAAGGCGTGCATTCGCATGGCACCGGAACGCAATATAAGGATCTTATCCCATGACCTCCCCCGCCCCCTATATCCCCGTTGCCATCGTCGGCGGTGGCCAGGCCGGCCTGTCGCTCAGCCACTATTTGCAGCGGAAGGGCATCGATCATCTGGTGTTCGAAAAGAACACCCCCATGCACAGCTGGCGCGACAAGCGGTGGGAGTCCTTCTGCCTCGTCACCCCCAACTGGCAATGCGCCCTGCCCGACCACCCCTATGACGGCGACGACCCCGACGGTTTCATGAAGCGGGACGAGATCCTGGACTACCTCGACCGCTTCCGCCGCAAGGTGAACGCGCCGCTGCGCCAGGGGGTGTCCGTCACCCGCGTCTCCCGCCGGGCCGACGGCGCATTCGACATGGAGACGTCGGCCGGCCCCTTCGTCGCCGGTCAGGTGGTCGCGGCGTCTGGCGGCTATACGGTGCCGATCATCCCCCGCCTTGCCGAGCGCCTGCCCCCCGCCATCACCCAGGTCCATTCCGAGCAATACCGCAACCCCGCCAGCCTGCCCGAGGGCGCGGTGCTGGTGGTGGGGTCCGGCCAGTCCGGGGCACAGATCGCCGAGGACCTGCACCTCGCCGGCCGCAAGGTGCATCTGGCGGTGGGCGACGCCCCGCGCTGCGCCCGCTTCTACCGGGGGCGGGACGTGGTCAGCTGGCTGGCCGACATGGCCTATTACGATATCCCGGTCGAAAACCACCCCCTGCGCGAAGGCGTGCGCGACAAGACCAACCACTATGTCACCGGGCGCGACGGCGGGCGGGACATCGACCTGCGCAAGTTCGCGCTGGAGGGCATGGCGCTCTATGGCCTGCTGGACGGCTTCGCCGACGGGCGGATCACCTTCCGGCCGACCCTGAAAGCCGCCCTGGACGACGCCGACACCGTCTACAACTCCATCAACGCCGCCATTGACGCCCATATTGCCGAAAACGGCATCGACGCCCCGCCGCCCAGCGTCTACACCCCGGTCTGGGAGCCGCAGGACGAGCCCGAGGCCCTGGATCTGGCAGCGGCCGGCATCACCGCGATTGTCTGGTGCATCGGCTATCAACCGGACTTCCGCTGGCTGGACGCGCCGGTGTTCAACGGCGCCGGCCACCCCCGCCACCATCGCGGCATCACCAGCGAGCCGGGCGTCTATTTCCTCGGCCTGCCCTGGCTGCACACCTGGGGGTCGGGCCGCTTTTCCGGCATCGCCCGCGACGCCGCCCACCTTGCCGAACGCATCGCCGAGACCCACGCGGCCGCGGACTCCTCCGACGCAGCGCTGACATCGGCGCTGGGGTGACGGAGGGAGCCATGGACGGAACCTTTCGCGATGCCGCCGCCGGGCGTGACGCGCTCTCTGCCCCACGGGACGCCGTCGTGGTGCTGGGCATGCCCCATCTGTCGGCCACCGGCCTGTCGGAATCCTGGCTGCTGAAGGAGCTGGGGCACCGCCACTGGCAGGCCCTGGCCCACGCAGCCGGCGGCGGTCGCAGCGACGGCGCGCCAGACTTCCGCGATACGGACGGGGCGCCGGTCTACGCGGCCTTCTGCGCCCTGTCGATAGAGGCCGGCCGTTTCGAGGAGGCGCGGGAGAACGATCCGCTGCTGATCCGCTCCACCCTGTCCCGCCTGTCCCGCACGCAGACGGCCAGCCGGCACCGGCTGTCCGTCGATGGCCGGAAGATGGGTGTGGTGACCCTGGTGTCCACCTTCGTGCGCCGCACCGGGGCGTCCGGCGGCAACCACGCGGTGGCCCGGGTTGCCGTCCCCGGCCTGCCGGAGCTGGCGGCGGGGGTGGCGGCGGGTTCTGCGGCCGACCCAGCCCGCACCCTGGCCGAGCGGGCGGCGGCCTTCCGCCGGGGCCGGGGGCCGGAGCGCCTGGGTTTGGGGGTCAGGACCGCGTCTCCGGTGACCACGCTGACGGCGACACCCTGTCCGGGCCTTGATTTCAACGGTGCGGGTTTCCTGTACTTCGCCACCTTTGTGGCCCTGGCCGACCGCACGGAATGGCAGGCGTTTCCGCCCCAGGCCCTGCACGCCACCACCACCGCCCGCGAGGTCTATTTCTACGGCAACGCCGACCCGGGCGAGCCCCTGGCCATCCACCTGACCGCCGCCCGCACGGCACCGGGGGGGCTTGTTCATCACTGCCGGGTGGAACGGGCGGAGACCGGAGCAGCCTTGGCGGACATCTTCACGACACGGCGGGTGGCAGCCCCATCCGAAGCCCCCCTCCCCCGCCGACGCGAGGGTGGAGGCTGACAGGGAAACCCTCCGTGCCTGGCGGCCCTCCTTCGGCCGGACTTCACTTTACGGTCTTGTCAGGGGCGGCCGCCCGGCACGCAGGCGGAACAATCCTGCCACATCCCGATTCCGTCCTTGGCCCCCCATACGGAGGCGAACGACCCGCTCATACAACCCGTTGGACACCGCATCGTCGTTTCAGTCCTCGGCCCCATATGGAAGCGAACGATCACCAAGGACAGCGGCCCGCGAGACCGCAACGTTTCAACCCACGCCCCCATACGGAGGCGAACCAGCGCACCGAAGGTATCTCCGACCATATCCGCGAGGTTTCAATCCACGCCCCCATACGGAGGCGAACCGGTGCCGAGGCCGAGTTTTGCCGTCACGTTTTCGTTTCAATCCACGCCCCCATACGGAGGCGAACGTTGGTTGAGGTCGTTATCCCGGACATCGGCCGCGTTTCAATCCACGCCCCCATACGGAGGCGAACATTATCACGGGGAATAACAACTGGATCGGGCACCGTTTCAATCCACGCCCCCATACGGAGGCGAACTCCCCCCACTTTAACCCATTCCAATCGTTGAGCAAAATACCCCTCTTGCGCGAACCTCCTCTCCGCACCCCTTCCAAAGGCCCCGGCAACCCCCTCCCCGCCTCAAGAACACGGTCTTTTCAATAGGTTACGGCTTGCGCGAACCTCCCGGGGATTTCATGGGCGCTTGGGGTTCGCGCAGGGGCCGTTCCACAGGAAAAAGGGCGGTGCCCCGCCCGGAGCACCGCCCTTTTTCTTCTCGGACCCATCAGGATCCGCGATTCGTCGAACCGATCAGCCGGCAGCGCCGGAGTTGGATTCACCGGGTTCCATCTGGCTCTGGATGTAGTTCGGCAGGCCGACCTTTTCGATCAGGCTCAGTTCGGTTTCCAGATAGTCGATGTGCTCTTCGGTGTCGGACAGGATCTCTTCCAGGATTTCCCGGGACACGTAGTCCTTTTCCTTTTCACACAGCGCGATGCCGGCCACCACATCGGTGCGGGCCGCCAGTTCCAGGGTCAGGTCGTTGGCGCGGATTTCCTTGATGTCCTCGCCGATCAGCAGCTTGCCCAGGTCCTGCAGGTTAGGCAGGCCTTCCAGGAACAGCACGCGCTTGATCAGCTTGTCGGCATGTTCCATCTCTTCGATGGATTCCTTGTATTCGTGCTTGCCGGCCTTTTCCATGCCCCAGTCCTGCATGATGCGGGCGTGCAGGAAATACTGGTTGATGGCGGTCAGCTCGTTCTTCAGCACCTTGTTCAGGTGCTTGATGATTTCCTTATCGCCTTTCATAGTAACAAAATCTCCCCCGTGGCGTGGATATAAACGGTTGCTTTGATGCGCCATCCCTTGACGGCCCTGCCGGCCAGGCACGGCTAAGCAGTCCCGTTAATATTGTCCGACAAACGGACTTTGCCAACGAGATTCTGAAAAATTTTGAATTTTTATAAACCGGATCTCTGTTCCAGTTTTGCTATTTAAACTCGTACACTCCGCTCACAGGCTTGCTTCGTTCGCTCGTTCGGTTCCGCTCCCACAGGCATCCCGCCCCGGCCCCGGGGGATCGGGCCGGTAACCGGGCGCTTGCCGGGGCCGTCAGACGTGCTCCACCTTGTCGCGCTGCCCGCCGGCAGGAACGGCGCCCATCACTTCCTTCATGCAGCCCACACACTTGCCGCATACCGGACGGACCCCGTGACGCTTGAACATCTGGCCCGCCGTCTTCACACCACCCTGGGCGGCTTCGCGGACCTGCTTATCAGTCAAGGCATGACACACGCACACGTACATGGATCTGCACTCCCAGTCCCCTGAATAGACCCATTATTAAGGCGGCGATTTGTTGCGAGTCAATCTCATAATCACCCGCATATCACTTTTTTTGGGATCACGCCCCGTCCATACAGCCATTCAGCCGAAATACCGCAAATTTTCCAAGGGTTTGTTGGCACAGTAGACAGACCGGCAAGTCACTGATCGACCGTCATGAATCTTTCCGAAAACGATCATCGTCCCTCCGTTTTCCCGAATCGGGCGGCACGTCATAGTGCGGCCAGCCGCGCCCCGTTCCCGCCGGCACTCCCGCCTGCCCGCCGATCCGCCGCTCCGGATCCGGTCCTCCCGCCGGGTCCGTCCCGCGACACCGTGGCATCCATAACGAGGCATCCATGACCAATCGCTTCGACGACACCGCCGTTCCGTCCTCCCGCCCGCGTACGATGGAGGAATCCGACGACATTCCGTCCAACCCCCATATCGACGTCACGCTGACCGACGTCATCGATGCCCGCTACGGCCGGCGCGACGTTCTGCGCACCGCCGGGGCCATGACCGCTATCGCCGTCATTCCGGCTTTTGCCGGCGGCCTGGCCGTGCGCCCCGCCCAGGCCCAGGTCAGCCCCAGCACTCTGGTCTTCCCCGAAGTCGCCCAGGTGCTTGACGAAACCCATCACGTGGCCGACGGCTACGACGCCGGCATCCTGATCCGCTGGGGTGACCCGGTGATGGACGATGCGCCGGAATTCGACGTCAACGCCCTGTCCGCCGAAAGCCAGTTGAAGCAGTTCGGCTACAACAACGACTTCATCGGCTACTTCCCGCTGCCGCAGGGGTCGGACAACGCCAAGCATGGCCTGCTGACCATCAACCATGAGTATACCGACCGTCACTTGATGTTCGACGGCGTCGGTCCCGACGATATCGACGGCATGTCCCAGGCGCAGATCGACGTGGAAATGGCCGCCCATGGCCATACCGTGGTGGAAGTGATCAACGAGGGCGGTCTGTGGAAGGTGGTTCCCAACAGCCCCTATAACCGCCGCATCAGCCCGCTGGTCACCGAAATGGTGGTGTCCGGCCCGGCGGCCGGCCATGACCGCCTGAAGACCAAGGCCGACCCCACCGGCACCAAGGTCATCGGCACCATCAACAACTGCGCCGGCGGCACCACCCCCTGGGGCACCGTTCTGATCGCCGAGGAAAACTTCCACGGCTACTTCAAAGCCGCCGAGATGCCCGAATCCGAAGCGGTCAACTACAAGCGCTACGGCCTGTCCGCCGAGCCCTGGTACGGCTGGCACCGCTTCCACGACCGCTTCGACACGGCCAAGGAACCCAACGAGCCGAACCGCTTCGGCTGGATGGTGGAATTCGATCCCTACGATCCAGAATC
The DNA here is from genome assembly GCA_046233135.1 of Rhodospirillaceae bacterium Z3-40. Lineage (GTDB taxonomy): Bacteria > Pseudomonadota > Alphaproteobacteria > Rhodospirillales > Rhodospirillaceae > JBJXHN01. Next base: position 1,044,235 of record JBJXHN010000001.1, read on the forward strand.
CACCCCCAAGAAGCGCACCGCCCTGGGCCGTTTCAAGCACGAAGGTGCGACCACCATCATCAACCACGACGGCCGTCTGGCGGTTTACACCGGGGATGACGAGCGCTTCGACTATGTCTACAAGTTCATCTCCGCCGACAAGGTGGATATGGAAAACCGCGCCGCCAACGCCGACCTGCTGGACAACGGCACCCTGTATGCCGGCAAGTTCAACGCCGACGGTACCCTGACCTGGCTGCCGCTGGTGCATGGCGAAGGCCCGCTGACCGCCGAAAACGGTTTCCACAGCCAGGCCGACGTGATGATCGAGACCCGTCGCGCCGCCGACCTGCTGGGCGCCACGCCGATGGACCGCCCGGAAGACGTGGAGCCCAACCCGGTGACCGGCGCCATCTACATGGCCCTGACCAACAACACCAAGCGCAAGGCCGATCAGACCGACGCGGCCAACCCGCGCGGCCCGAACATCAACGGCCATATCATCGAGATGGTCCCGGCCGGCGGCCAGGGGGCGGCGGCCGAACATGAAGCCGACACCTTCACCTGGAACATCTTCCTGCGCGCCGGCAATCCGGCCACTCCGGAAGACAACGCGTCCTACAACGAAGCCACCAGCGAAAACGGCTGGCTGTCCTGCCCGGACAACGTGGCCTTCGACCCCCAGGGCCGCCTGTGGATCTCCACCGACGGGGCACCGGGCCGGGGCATCGCCGACGGCGTGTGGGCTGCCGACGTGGCCGGGGCCGGTCGCGCCCTGACCAAGCGCTTCTTCGCCACCCCGACGGGTGCGGAAATGTGCGGCCCCTGCTTCACCCCCGACGGCGAAACCCTGTTCGTCGCCGTGCAGCATCCGGGGGATGACAAGGGCTCGTCCTTCGCCACCCCGTCCACACGCTGGCCGGACTTCCAGGACGGCATGCCGCCCCGTCCGTCCGTGGTGTTCATCACCAAGAAGGGCGGTGGCGCCATCGGCTGAACCGGCTGACAGCGCAAACGCTTCGGACCTGCGGCCGGCACCCATGGTGGTGCCGGCCGTTTCCTTTTTTCACATCCCGGATTACACTCCCCCTCCTCGTACCGGCCAGACCATGCCGGTTCCGTTTCGAGTGCCGTCAATCCGCTGTTGGTTTCTCTGCCCAGGTCCCCCTTGGAGGTGTCGCCCATGTCCGTCCTGCCGGTCCGCGAGGCTGTCGCCCGCCTGACCCGCGCCACTGTGCTTGCCATTCTGATGACGGCGGGCCTGGCTCCGGACGGTTCCTTCGCCTCTCCCGCCCGGGCCGCAGACGGCGCGCCGGAGGGGACCACCGACGCCATTCCCGAGACCGAAGCCCCTGCCGATGACGCCGTGACGGAGGAAACCGCCCTGTCCGGCGTTGCTCTCTCGGGCCGCAGCCTGACCATCTCGCGCGGGCCGCTGGGGGCGGTGTGGTATTTCTCGCCGGACGGAGCCCTGTTCGTCATGGAGCCGGCGGGCCTGCGCTGGGGCTCCTGGCGCATGCAGGACACCACGTTCTGCCGCAGCTATATCTACATGTATCAGGTGGCCGGCCCGGTGCCGGACCAGACCCCCGAACGCTGCTACGAGATGCTGGACAACGGGGTGGAGGTTCTGGTGAAGCCGCAGGGCGGCGGCCGGGCGCTGGGCACGGTGGCCGCCAACGATGCCGGTGTGGATCCCAATATGGTCGAAGCCTTTACCGACGTCCGCGCGCGCTTCCCCAACGTCCCCCCGCCCCCGGTGCCGCCGCATGAAGCCGCCACGGCCGACCCCATGCCGCTGGGCGGCATGACCGAACCTGAACCGCTGGAGGGCATGACCGAACCGGGAGACGGCGACGCGGACAGTGCGGCAACGGACGATGATGCCACCACCGACGCCAGCAGCCCGGTCAACCTGCTGCCCGAATAACCCCGGCTCAGGGCTGCTCGGCGGGTTCGGGGGGCGGGGCGGAGCCTTTTCCGTCCGGCTGCGACGGCAGGCGACAGATTTCGCCCTGTTGCTCCAGGGGCGGCAATTGCAGTTCCCAGGCATCCTTGTCGTTCTGGTCCTGCTCGAACAGGGACCGCAGTTCCTCGGCGGCCTGCTGGGCGGTGGCGATCAGCGCCTTTTCGTCGTCGCGCACCACATACTGCTCTTCCATCAGCGCTTCATCGTGGGCGCGGAAGGTGTGCACGGCCCGCCTGGCCATCTCCGGCGCATAGCCCAGGTCGACGAAGACCTCTTCAGCCATTTCCAACGACGAGCCGTAGGTCTCGCGGAAGACCTTGTAGACCCCCAGTTCCATCAGCTTGTAGGCATGGGCGCGGTTGCGGGCGCGGGCCAGCAGCCGTACTTGCGGATGGCGCTTACGGACATATTCGGCGATGCGCAGGGCTTTTTCCGGTTCCTCGACGGCGATGACGAAGACTTCGGCATGTTCGATGCCGGCGGCGCGCAGCAGGTCGGGCCGGGCCGGGTCGCCGTAGTGGACTTTACTGCCGAAGCGGCGGACGAAGCCGATCTGCTCGAAATCGGATTCCAGGGCGGTGAAGGGGATCTCGGCCATGCGCAGGGTGCGTGCGACGATCTGCCCGAAGCGGCCGAAACCGGCGATGATCACCCGGTTGCCCTCGTCCGGAACAATGGTGTCGTAGACCGGCTCCTGCCGCGGCTTGGGGCGGCGGTTCTGCAACAAAGTGTTGGCCGAGACCAGAAACGGCGTCAGCGCCATGGACACGGTGACCACCACCAGCATCAGCGCCGCATCCTCGGGCGCCATGATCCCTTCAACGCGGGCGAGGCCGAAGATGACGAAACCGAACTCTCCGCCCTGGGACATCAGCGCCGCCAGCGACAGGGCCGAGCGCGGCGAGGCGGAGAACCACCGGGCGATGCCATAGAGCACCAGCCCCTTGACCGTCAGCAGCCCGGCCACCAGCGCCGCCACGGTGCCCGGGGCGTTGACCAGGGTGCTCAGGTCCACCGTCATGCCGACGGCCAGGAAGAACAGGCCGAGCAGCAGGCCCTTGAAGGGCTCGATGGTGGCTTCCAGCTCGTGGCGGTATTCGGAATCGGCCAGCAGCACCCCGGCGAGGAAAGCGCCCAGGGCCATGGACAGGCCCGACGCCTCCATCAGCAGGCTCACCCCCATGACCAGGGCGAGGGCGGAGACGGTGAACAGCTCGGGCACGCGCGTGCCGACGATCACCGACAGCGCCCGGCTGAGCGCGAGCCGGCCGATGACGATGGTGCCGCCGATGACGGCCACCGCAAGGGCCACGGACATCACCACATCCACCCACCCGCGCGGCGCCCCCTCCGTCGGCGCGAGCAGCGGCAGCAGGGCGAGGATGGGGACCACGGCCAGATCCTGGAACAGCAGGATGGCGAAGGCATTGCGGCCATAGGTGGTACGCAAATGCCCGCGCTCGGACAGGATCTGCAAGCCGAAGGCGGTGGACGACAGGGCCAGCGCGACACCGATAACGATGGCCCCTTGCCAGACCATGCCCAAGGCCCAGGCGGCGGCGGCGATCAGCGCGGCGGATCCGATGACCTGGGCACCGCCCATGCCGAAGATGGGCTTGCGCAGGGTCCACAGACGCGAGGGTTGCAGCTCCAGCCCGATCAGGAACAGCAGCAGCACGACGCCCAACTCGGCCACATGCAGCGTCTCCTCGACGTCATGCACGAGCCCGAGCACGGCGGGACCGATAAGGATCCCGCCGGTGAGATAGCCGAGCACCGACCCAAGCCCCAGCGCCTTGAACAGAGGCACCAGCAGCACGGCGGCGATCATGAAAAGAAAGGCTTCGCCCAGCAGACCCATACGCCATCAACCCCCCGGTCCGGTCGGTCATACCAGGATAGCCTGTCCGGGGATGGGATGCGAGGCCGGTGGTGGGGGGTCGTCATGGCCTGCGCTCTCTTCTTAGGTGCAATGATGCGCTATACGCGCTACACTCTGTCCGCGTTCGCCCGTTGTGGCGGATAAGAAGCGGGACATGCCGGTGTTTGCACCACCGACATGCCCCTACCGAACACCCTTAGCTACGTTGAAGGACAACAAGGATGTCGGCTGTCTGTGACTATACCCTACCCGTCCTCATTCCTACACCTTCGCGTGCGACACGCGGAGATGGGGAGGTCAGCGCCGGGAGCTAAGGGCGGCGCCGGACGGGCTGGGGGTGTCCCTGCCTATGACGCCGGCGAGCGCTTCCGGCCCGTTCGTTAAATCGCTGCTTTTGGCTCCCGGCCGCTCTTTCCGGCCATGTGGAGACTCATTGTGCTGCTGGCTGCCCTGGGATTCGGGGTGGCTGCGGGCTATCTGTGGCCGAATCCGGCCCCGGACGGTCCTCTCGCTGCCGTGGTTCTGGAGGTGCTGGCTCCGGACACGGTGATTGTTTTGCTGCCTGTGACAGCGGAGAAAGGGAAGAAGGTAACCGTCCATCTGCGGGGCATCACGCCTCCGGCGGACCGGGAAAAGGCCCGCGCGGTAGCGGCGCTTCTGCGCAAGGCGCTGGTACACCAGCCGGTGGTACTGGAGGCGGTGCATTGGCATTGGCTGGGCGACGCGATAGAGGCGCGGGTCCTCCGCCACGGCACCGACGACGTGACGGCGACCCTGCTGCGCGGCGGCTGGGTGGAGAGGGTGCCGGATACGCAAAACCCTAATAGATAGCAGCCCTGACCCTACCCCTTCGCCCGAAACCAACTCTTCGGCGAAGCACACAACGGGCAGATCCAACTTTCCGGCAAGTCTTCGAACGGCGTGCCCGGCGGGATCGGGTGGGACGCGTCGGCGATGTTGTCCGGGTCCCCCACCGCCGGGTCGTAGACGTATGGGTCGCAATCAGCGTTCGTGCAGACCCACAGCCCCGCGCTCTCCCCCGCCGCGTGGGCCAGGCGGGCTAGCGGCAGCAGGGCCGGTACCGAGGCCAGCGCCACCAGCAGCCGCATCGCAGACCGCCGCCCCATCACCCCAATCGCTGTCTTCGCCATGGCCCTGCCCTCCCGTCGATTCGGCCCGGAAAACCCCATGCTCCCCCTGGCCCGTCGAACCACCTTCCTCCGCCGGGGAAAAATCCGCAATCGCAGGACGGTTAAATCTCTTACCGTAAAAATGATGCAAACCAGACCTATCTTTCCCACAATGGCATTGTGGGAAGCTATCGTTTGTGCTTATCATTCGCACCCCGCATGTCCGAGCGGAAAGGCATTGCGCCCGACAAAGAGTTACGTTACCACCATTGAAGTGCGTGCAATTCAGTCGCATTTTCACCCATGCCCCAGGTGAATCCCGCGACCCCCTGGGCGCCTTGATCAAGACCGGTCGCCCTTAAGAGGATGAGGATGGAGCCCGTGACCATGCATTTGCGATCCCGTCTGGCCGTCGCCCTGTTCGGTGCGTCCCTTGCCGGGGGTATGACCCTCGCCGCCGGGTCCGCCCAGGCAGTTGAAGAGGTCAATATCTACAGCTATCGCCAGCCGTTCCTCATCGAACCCATGCTGAAGGCCTTCACCAAGGAAACCGGGATCGAGACCAACGTGGTCTTCGCCGACAAGGGCCTGGTCGAGCGGTTGCAGGCCGAGGGCGCCAACAGCCCCGCCGATATCGTGCTGACCGTCGATATCGCCCGCCTGACCGAACTGGTGGACGGCGATGTGGTCCAGGGCTTCGAGTCCGATGTGGTCGAGGCCAACATCCCCCCCCACTTCCGCCATCCGGAAAACAAATGGGTCGCCCTGACCACCCGCGCCCGCGCCATCTATGCCTCCAAGGACCGGATCCCGGCAGGCACCATCACCAGCTACAACGATCTCGCCGATCCGGCCTACAAAGGCAAGATCTGCACCCGGCCGGGCGACCATTCCTACAACATCGGCCTGCTCGGCGCGATGATCGCCCATGACGGCGTCGATACCGCGCGGACCTGGCTGGAAGGCGTCAAGGCCAACCTCGCCCAGAAGCCCGGCGGCAATGACCGCTCCCAGGTCAAGGCGATCATGGAAGGCATCTGCGATCTCGCCCTGGCCAACACCTATTACATGGGCGCCATGATGGACGATCCGGAACAGCGCGCCTGGGCCGAAAGCGCCTATATGGTCTTTCCCGACCTCAACGGTCACGGCACCCACGTCAACATCTCTGGCGTCAGCCTGACCAAGGCCGCCCCCAACCGGGAAAACGCCCTGAAGCTGATCGAATTCCTGACCGAAGACGAAGCCCAGCATCTCTACGCCGAGATCAACCACGAATATCCGATCAAGGACGGCGTGCCGCGGTCGGAGATGGTAGCCTCCTGGGGGGATTTCACGGCCGATACCATCGAGCTGCAGGAAGTCGCCGCCCATGCCGACGAGGCCTTGCGCCTGGTCAACGAAGTCGGCTTTAACGAAGGCCCGTAAGCGCTCCGGGCCTGGTTCGGACCGTCCGCGCGGGGCGTTTTCAGGGCCTCCCGCGCGGACGCGTCCTTTGCGTTATGCCATCGGGCGGCGGATCCCCACCGGGACCGCCGCCGCCTGTGTTTTCGCCGTCGCCGTGCCCTAAAGTACCCAGACCAGTTTGGACCCGCCCATGGCCGCCGCCTCCGCTCCCTCCTCGCCGCCCCCTTCCGCCGCAGCCCGCCCCGGTCCGGGACCCGATGCCCTGGCGAAGGGAGAACGACGGGGGCGGCTGTCGACCTGGACTTTGGGCAGTGCCGTGGCCGCGCTGATCGTCGCCACCCCCGTGCTGGCGGTGCTGTGGATGGCCCTGACACCGGGCGAAGACAACATCTGGCCCCATCTTGCCGCCACCGTCCTGCCCACCTACCTGAAGAACACCGCCGTGCTGATGATCGGCGTCGGCCTGGGGACGTTTATCGTCGGCACCGGGACGGCTTGGCTGGTCACCATGCACCGCTTTCCGGGACGGCGGATCTTCGAATGGGCGCTGCTGATCCCCATGGCCGTGCCCGCCTTCATCATCGCCTTCGTCTACACCGATCTGATGGAATATGCCGGTCCGGTGCAGCAGGCCTTGCGCGCCCTGTTTGGCTGGACGTCTCCCCGCGACTACTGGTTCCCGGAGATCCGCAGCGTCGGCGGGGCGATTACCATGATGACCCTGGTGCTCTACCCCTACGTCTATCTGCTGGCCCGCTCCGCCTTTCTGGAGCAGTCGATCTGCACGCTGGAGGTCAGCCGCACCCTGGGCTGCACCCCGTGGCAAAGCTTCTACCGGGTCGCCCTGCCCCTGGCCCGGCCCTCCATCGTCGTGGGGCTCGCCCTGGTGCTGATGGAAACCCTGAACGATTATGGCACCCTGGCCTTCTTCAGCGTCCAGACCCTGACCACCGGCATGTACAATGTATGGCTGATCATGGGCAACCGGCCCGGCGGCGCCCAGGTGGCCTGCGTTCTTCTACTAGTCGTCATCAGCCTGCTGCTGGCCGAGCGGCGGTCGCGCGCCCACAGGGCCTATCAGAACTCCGGCACCCGCATGCGGCCCGTCGAGGGATCGCTGCTGAGTGGCTGGCGGGGCTGGCTGGCCATGGTGGCCTGCGCCCTGCCGGTGCTGCTGGGCTTCGTGGTGCCGGCCTCGGTTCTTGCCCGCCACGCCCTCAACCGATTCAGCGAAAGCTGGACCCCGAAGTTCGTGCAATACGCCGCCAACAGTCTGACCCTGGCCTTCACCGCCGCTGTCGCCGCCCTGATCATCGGCCTGTTCCTGGCCTATGCGGTGCGGCTGGGCCGGGGCAAGACCCTGACGTGGTTCGTGCGGCTGGCCAGCCTGGGCTATGCGGTGCCCGGCACCGTGCTGGCCATCGGCATCCTGGTGCCCTTCGGCGCCCTGGATAACGCGGTGGATGCCTCCATGCGCGCGTGGTTCGGCATCTCGACGGGGCTGATGCTGTCGGGGACCACCTTCGCCCTGATCTTCGCCTATGTGGTGCGCTTCCTGGCGCTAAGCTACGGCACGGTCGAAGCCGGCCTGGGCCGGGTGCGCCCCAGCCTGGACATGGCCGCCCGCACCCTGGGCGCCACGCCGGGCACCTGCCTGTGGCGGGTCCATCTGCCCATCGTCAAGGGCAGCCTGCTGACCGCCGCCCTCTTGGTGTTCGTCGACGTGATGAAGGAGTTGCCGGCAACCCTGCTGCTGCGCCCCTTCAACTTCGACACCCTGGCCACCTTCGTCTTCCAGTTCGCCTCCAGCGAACAGCTGGAAGCCAGCGCCTTGGCCGCTCTGTCCATCGTCATCGCCGGCCTGGTGCCGGTGATCGTGCTGTCGCGTTCCATCTCCAAGGCCCGCAGCTGGGCCCCTCACCCGGTGGAAGATGACGACAACGCCCCCGCCGCCGGCATTCTCGTCCACCAGCCCCAGGGAGAGCCCGCCCAGTGACCGCTGCGTATCCTTCCTCTGCGACCCCGTCCCAGTCGCACTCTCAGTCCCGGACTCAGGCCGCGAGCACTCCCCCGCATACCGAGGTCGCCAGCCTGGAACTGGCCAATATCGTTCACGGGTATGGCGAGCGCACGGTGGTGCGGGATGTCTCGCTGTCGCTGCAAGCCGGCGAGCTGATCTGCCTGCTCGGCCCCTCGGGCTGCGGCAAGACGACAACGCTGCGTATCGCCGCCGGGCTGGAACACCCCTGGCAGGGCGAGGTGCGGATGGGTGGCCAGGTGGTGGCCGATGCGACCCGCCAACTGCCGCCGGAGCGGCGCCATATCGGTTTTCTGTTCCAGGACTTCGCGCTGTTCCCCCACCTGTCGGTGATCGACAACGTGATGTTCGGCATCCGCCACCTCAAGCCCGACGCCCGACGCGCCCAGGCCCGCGCCAAGCTGGCCATGGTGGGCATGGCGGATTACGAAGCCGCCTTCCCCCACACCCTGTCGGGCGGGCAGCAGCAGCGGGTGGCGCTGGCCCGCGCCCTGGCACCTGAACCCCGGCTGATGCTGCTGGACGAGCCCTTCAGCGGCCTGGACGCCCGCCTGCGCCAGCAGATCCGCGCAGAGACCTTCCAGGTGTTGCAGGAAAATGGCGTGGCGGCGGTGATGGTCACTCACGATCCGGAAGAAGCCATGTTCATGGCCGACCGCATCGCCCTGATGGACCGGGGGGTGATCGTGCAATACGGCCCGCCGTCAACCCTCTATCACCGGCCGGCCACCCCCTTCGCCGCCCGCTTCTTCGGCGAGATCAACGAGCTGCCGGGCGTGGTGCGCGGTGGTCAGGCGGAAACCCCCATTGGCCCCCTGCCCGCTCCCCACCTGACGGATGGCAGTGCGGCGCTGTGCATGCTGCGGCCCGAAGCCTTCGTGCTGAGCACCGGCGCAGCGGCGCAGGGCAAGCCGCAAGCCCGCGTCATCTCCATCCGGCCGCTGGGGCGGATCAACAAGGTGACGCTGGGGATCCCGGCCTCGGGCGGTGAGATGGCGGTGATGGCCCATGTGCACGATCTGCCGGCGATCAGCGCCGGGGACAGCGTCGGCATCGGCCTGCTGGCAGACGAGGTGTTCGTTTTCGCGGGGGCATAATACCCCAGCCCCGTCAGAGGGGAACGGCAAAACGGCCGGAGCGGGTTCCCAGCTCCGGCCGTTTTGGCTTCAGATCCCGACGGCGGCGCGATAGAGGGCCAGGAGTTCTTCTTCCTCGGCCAGTTCGTGCTTGTCCTTTTTGCGCAGGGCGACGACCTTGCGCATGATCTTGGTGTCGAAACCGGTGCCCTTGGCCTCGGAATAGACTTCCTTGATATCGTTGGCAATGTTGGCTTTTTCTTCTTCCAGCCGCTCGATGCGCTCGATAAAGGACCGCAGGTGGTCGGCAGCGATACCGCCCACGTCACCCTGCATGTGCGGGGCGGGGTCCATGCCGGGATCGTCGATGGCATCCGCCATGAGTGGGGTCTCCTGAGCAAGTTCTGGCGACAAAGAGGCCGGACAGTATACGCCCGCGCCGCCTCAGGCAAGAGTATGGGTGCGGCGGGGATGAAGGCGTTTGTGTTGGCTGGATTCCCTGGCAAGGCCGCCGATCCCCCCGCCGCAGAACGAGCGCAAAAGACGGGAAAATTGCGGGGGGACTCGGCCGGCTTTTTTTTTGCCGACCGCGCTCCTCCCATACAATCTCAGGCCGGCTCAGGCCGGATGACAGCGCGGAAAGCCGTGGCGGTGCGCGGCAAAGACAACGGCGTAGGTCACCCCAAGCAAAATCATCACGCTCGGCGCGAAGGCCCCGACACCGATCTGGTCGAGCAGGACCCCGCCCACAAGCCCGCCGCCGGCGATTGCCGTGTTCCATGCGGTCACCAGCATGGATTGAGCGAGATCGGCTGCCGGTCCGGCCGTCTTGGCACTCGCCGTCTGGAACAGGGTGGCACATCCCCCGAAGGCCACCCCCCACAGGCCGGCGGCACCATAGATCGCCACGGGCATGTCGGTCCCGAGCCAGAGCACCAGCGCCGAAACCCCGAAAAGAAGCGTGCTGATCAAGGTCAGGGCACGCAAATGACGGTCGATCAGCACACCGACAATCCAGATGCTGACAAGCGACGCGATACCGAAGACCAGAAGAACCAGATCCGTCCGCTCCGCCATGCCCGCCGCCCCGAGAAACGGCGCGATGTAGGTGTACAGAATATTGTGGGCAAGCACGAAAGCCAGGACGACCACGAGAACCGACCGGATGCCGGGCAGAATGAACACGCTTGCCAGGCTGCGCCGGGACCGCGCCGGCTCTCCGGGAAAATCCGGCACCTTGAGCAGGACCCACGCGATCAGGAGGACGGTCAACCCGCTCATCAAGGCGAAGCAGGCCCGCCATCCGATCGTCCCGCCCAGGAACGTTCCCAGCGGCACGCCGAGCGACAGGGCCAGGGGCGTTCCCGCCATGGCCACCGCAATCGCCCGCCCCTTGAGCGCCTCCGGCGCCATGCGCGCGGCATAGCCGGCCACGAGCGCCCACAGTACGCCCGCCGAGACCCCCGCCAGAAAACGGGCGACCAGCGTCACGCTGTAGCTCGCCGAGATCGCCGTTACCGTATTGGCCACAAGAAAGCCGATGATCGCGGTCAGCAGCAGCGGACGCCGGCGCACACCCTGGGTTGCTGCCGTCAGGGGGATCGCCGCCACCAGTGATCCGATGGCATACAGGGTCACCAGCTGGCCAGCCGCCGCTTCGGACACGCCGAGGCCGGCTCCGATCTGCGGCAGCAATCCCGCGGGCAAGGCCTCGGTCAGAATCGTGATGAACGCCGCCATGGAAAGAGCAAGCAAACCTCCCCAGGGCAGCTGCGCCGGCGTGGCGGACGAGGCCGCTCCGGCGGCCTCTTCTACCCCGGCTCCAATGCGCTCCCCGGTCATGCGGCACCTCCCGCCGGCAAGGTCTGTGCGGGATCTCCGTCGCGTTTCGGCAAGACGAGATCATCCACCTGATATGTGTGGAATTCGAACGTCGAAACCTCATCCAGGCGCTTGAACTTAGCGGCGAAAACCGGGTCGGAGAAAAAGGCCTTCACATCCCCTGTTCCGGAAATCGCTTCGACATTCACCACGGTTTGACCGTCCGTACTTCGGGCCAGAGAACTCCACAGAAAGCCTTCCTTGCGTTCGGCGACGTAGTGAACGATCTCCCGGATGATTCGGAAGGCGTCGTCCTGCTTGCCGTCGTGGGCATGGATGACATTGACAATGAAAACGGTGGGCTGGGGAGCGACGGAAAAGGCAGCAGGGAAAGACGATGTCATCAGAGACCTCCTGACGGGTTTTGCCTGGCACCAAAGCTGGCATGGTCTCCAATGCGGAAAAATGGGCTGTAATTCCGATCACTTCGGACTCATATGTCCGCTACCATGACCATCCCGATGGACAGCCTCAGCGCACTCAACGTCTTTGTTCAGGCAGCCGAAACCCGCAGCTTTACGGTTGCCGGGCGCCAGTTGGGCGTCTCGTCGTCTGCGGTGGGGAAAGCCGTGGCGCGGCTGGAAGACCGCCTTGGCGTGCGGCTGTTTCACCGCTCCACGCGCGCGGTGACGCTGACGCCCGAGGGCAGCCTGTTCCTGGAGCGATGCCGCCGCATCTTCAGCGAGCTGGAAGCCGCTGAACTGGAGCTGTCCCGGACACGGGCGGCGCCGAGCGGCACCCTTCGCGTCAGCCTGCCCTTGGTGGGCATGCTGATGATGCCGACCCTGTCGGCGTTCATGCGGGCCTGGCCGGATGTCCGGCTCGACCTGGACTTCACCGACCGCATCGTCGACGTGATCGAAGAAGGCTTCGACACCGTGATCCGCACGGGCAGCGCCGATGACTCCCGCCTGAAGACACGGATCTTGGGCAGTTTCCGCTACAGGCTGGTCCTGGCGCCCGATTGCCCGGGCGGGACTGCCATGCCCCGGACGGCAACAGACCTGGCGTCCTGCCGCCGCCTGCTCCATCGCTATCCCACCACCGGCAGGCTGGAGGAATGGCCGCTGATCGAAGAGAAGGCCGCCTTGATCAACGGCCTGCCCGTCGCCGCCGTCTCCAGCGCCATCGAACCGCTTTTGTACATGGCCGAACACGGCCACGGCCTAGCCTGCCTGCCCGATTTCGCCGTGCGCGACGCCCTGGCGGCAGGGAGGCTGATCAGCGTGCTTGAGGATGTCGTGCTGGACGGCGGCGTCTTCCGCATTCTTTGGCCGTCCAGCCGTCATCTGTCCCCGAAGCTTCGCGTGTTCATCGACTTCATGGCCGGGCATCTTTTCGCGAACACCCCGCCTTGACGGGGTCCTGTCCCGGACCCGGTCCCGACCTACGCCACTGGCACGGTCCCCCCGTCGATAACGTGTTCGCTGCCGGTGATGGCCCCGGCCCGCGCCGAACACAGGAAACCGATAAGCTCGGCGACTTCGGTCGGGCGGGCCGGACGCCCCAGGGGAATGCCACCCAGGGTCCGCATGATGATTTCCTTCCCCCCGTCGCGGTCCGTACCGGCATCGGCCCCCAGACGATCGGCAAGGGCAACGGCGGCGTCCGTTTCGATCCAGCCCGGCGACACCCTTACGACACGCACGCCCTTGGGTCCAACCTCCTTGGACAGGCTTTTCGAATAGGTGGACAGCGCCGCCTTCGCGGCGGCATAGGCGGTTGTCGAATCCGGCAGCGGCATTTGCCGCTGGATCGACGTCACGTGAACGACAACCCCGGCGCCCTGACCGATCATGCCGGGAAGGACGTGCCGGTCGAGCCGCACCGCCGCCATGAGGTTCCGGGAGATCTCTTCGTCCCAGACCGCATCGGTCAAAGCGGCAAACCCGCCCGCCGGCGCGTTCGACCCGCCCAGGACGTTCACCAGGATATCCAGGCCCCCGAACCGCTCCTGGACGGCCGCACAGACCGTCGCACAGCCATCCGCCGTCGTGATGTCCGCCGAGACGAAATCCACCGCCGGGGGAAGGCGCTCCGGCGCAGCACGGGCGGTGGCGATCACGCGTGCGCCCTGGTCCGCAAGGAAGGCCGCGACGGCCGCGCCCGTACCCCGCGTGCCCCCCGTAACCAGCGCCCGCTTGCCGGCCAATTCCAGATCGAAGGCCATCACGCGATCTCCAGCCGGGAAATTCTGCCGTCGGACAGGGCGAACCGATAGGTCAGGTCCACCGGGCTTCCCTTGAAGGTACCGGATACCCGGCAGGTCACTTCCGCCTGCCGCTCATCCTGCATCGCCGACAGGATATCCTGTCGAAAACTGATCTTGCCGACCTCTTCCCGCCATTGCAGGATTTCCGCCCTGCCGTGATGGGTCCGGCGTTCGTCGGTAACAACGGCATCGCTGGTGAAACAGTCTGCGATTTCGACGGGGGTTATTGCCTTGAAATAGGCCTCGACAGGCCCGGACAGGACATTCGCCATGATTTTGTCTCCGGTTGTGGCGGAGCTGAGGTATGGCTAAGCTGAAACGATGACAAGAACAGACAAAAAAGTCGGGTACCCACCGGAAAGTAAGCCCCATGGGTATACGCGCGAAACGGCCACCCAGGGGGTCGAGGCTGCCTTGAAAATGATCGAGGGGCGGTGGAAGCTGACGATCCTGTTTCACCTGTTCGGCGGCCGGATCATGCGGTTTTCCGAACTCGAACGGGCGATCCCGGATATCTCGCAAAAAATGCTGATCCAGCAGCTGCGCCAGATGGAAGCCGACGGGATCGTCAGACGCACCGTGTATCCGGAAGTGCCGCCGAAGGTCGAATATGGCCTCACGGACTGGGGCCAGTCCCTGTGCCCGGCCCTGGACGCCCTACTCACCTGGGGCGCCGATCGCCCGCAAACAGCCACGCCGAGGTAACGCGACGATGGACGGCTCCCCCGCAACAAACGTCACCTTGAGCGAACTGCAGCAGCTTGTATTCACGGCCGGGTCCGGCCTCGGAAGGAGAATGGATCAGATCCTTCCCGACTTCGGCCTCACCGAAGACCGGGCCGATGTTCTGAAAAGCATGGGCTCGTCCCAGGCCGGGGTCCGGCTGGGGGGTGTCCTGCGCGCCATTTTCGCCATGGCCGGCGGGGCGGATCCCCGGGCCGCCGCGCTTTGGGGGGAAGCGCTGATCACCCTGTGGTTCCAGAACGGCCTCGCCAGACTGTGGGGAGAGGCGGACAAGGCCACCCTGATCCTTGCCTTCCTCGTCAAGAACACCGCCTATGCGCATCTGGTCACCGGCAATCTGGATCGCTGCCTGGCCCTCGTCGATGCCTGGCTACCGTCCGAGGAGGCCCGCCCCCACCCGGACCAGACCCGCGCCATCGCCCTGCTTAAGGTCGAAGCGCTGATCCGCCGCCTGCGGATCAGCGAAGCCCTGGCCCTGTTCGACGCCATCCGGCAGGCGACAGGGGCAGGGTCTCCCGAACTCGACCGCATCGCCCCGCTGGTCAACGCCTACAAGGTCCGCACCCGCGACCCCGCCGCGGCTTTCGATTACGGCGATGCCATCGATCGCATCACCAGCCGCGACCTGCCCGCCATCCGGCAGTCCATCGACGACTGGCGGACAACCATGACCGAGCGCTATGCCTCCGTCGAGAAGCTGGTGGAGGTCGAGGCCGTCTTCGCCACCTTCCAAAGCCGGATAGACGCGTTGACCTCCCTGGCCGGCCGCCGGGACATCCCCGTGGAAGAGCACTATGACCAACTGTCCCGGAGCTGCGAAGAGCTGCGGCTGAACGCCCACCAGGTCCTGGGCGGCAAAGCCGGCGGCGGCGCCCTGACCGTGACCGGCGTGGATCTTCTGATCAACCGCGCCGGCATCCTGGAAAGCGAGCGCGCCGCCCGACCCGAGGAGATCGGCCGCACGCTGGAGCAACTGGCCAAGGCCGAGGCATGGTGCGCGGCCAACGGAGACCTGCACGCCGTGCTGTGGATCCGTTGGGTCACCGCCCGCCTCATGGCCAAACGGGGCGACGCGCCCCGGGACCTGCTCGCCGCCCATCGCCGGGTGGAGGACACCATCGTCTCCGCCTGGGACCTGCTGGAGAGCGCAAAGGTCCGGGCGGTCATCGCGTCTCGCTTCCAGAGGCTCGGGAAATATACCAGCGATCTTGCCCTGGACTTGAACTGTCCCGATGTCGCCCTGGCGTCCACTGAGCTGCACCGGGCTTTGGGCACGCCCGACCCTGCTCCGCCACCGGCCCTGCCGCTGACCGGCGCGCGCCTCGCCGCGACATCCCATTATCTGGGCCTCACGTGTTTTGAAGAGGACGACCCGCTTGTCGCGACCCTGATGCTGGGAAGCGGCAAAGTCCTGGCGGCCCGGCTGCCGATCACACCCGTCATGGTGCGCAGCTCCACCTTCGATCCGGCCCCCCTGCTGCAGATTGTCGGCGATGCGCTGGCAGAGGGCATGGTCAAAGCGGGAGACCACCTGCATATCGCTGCCGACGGTCCTGTCCAGGCGGTTCCCTTCGAAGACGTCGCGCCCCCCTACGCCGACCTGACGGTTGTCCGGGTGGCGTCGCTGTCGGACGCCTCTCTGGAAGGGATGTGACGGTCTCAGGCAAACGTATACCAGCCCATCGCTTGAATTCGCTCTTTCAAGCATCAGGAACAGAAAGCGCCAGTCCGTCTCCGGAACACTGGCGCTTCCCATCAAGGGCGAGGAACTCCGCTATTTCATATTACCCACATTGACACTGAAACAGTGGCGCTTATCGACCCCTTATACTACACCTTATTGCTTTGGGTACTTTTTGTAGGCGAAGTACACATAGTCACCCCCGGATCCTGCATTCAGATCCTTCTTTACGAGGGTATATCCGTAAGGTGGGTTCAAGTCTGAGTTGGGTCCGGCGATGACGGTGAGATCAACGATGCCGTTCAACGCACTTTCAGCAGTCGGCTCCCCCAACTTATAGCAGAGGTAAATATAGGCACCACCAGCACCCATATTGAGGTCTATGTTAATTTTATGATACCCGTCCGGGGTCTTGTCGTCATTATAAATGACATCGATATCCGTAATGGGCGCGACAAACGATGTCGCTCCTTGCGGCGGGGTTTCGAGATGATAATACGCATACATATAATCTCCGCCGACTGTTTGATTCAAATCCTGCGGAATCTTTGTATAGCCAGGTGGCGTACCAGGAACGTCGCCATCGTATCGCGCGTATTGTATTATGATACTCGAGATATACCCATAGTATAACTGAAGCTCCTGACTCCGCCTCTCCAGATATTGTTCAGAGACCTTTTCGAAAAGAGATCTGTTGGTAGAGGACTGGATAAGATCCGAGAATGGAAGCAGAGCATTATTTCGAATGAAGGACATCAAAGCCGGATATTCGGAGATTGACTGCTGCCAAGCCGTGAATCCGCCATCCTGAACACCCAAAGCAAGCGTTGGGTCGCCGCCAATTGCTGTAATAACTTGCTCAGACGCTTTACTGAAAGCAACGATTTGCTCCGAGTACTCAGTCTGAGCGGAAGCGGACAACTGACCGGTCAACGCCCGCAAGTTAAGTTCTGCACTTACGGAGAGATCATACCCTGAAGCACTAAAGGAGGCTTCCGTAGATGCAATCCCGTCGAGCCGCCCTCCCATGCTGAAGCCCGCAAGGAAATATACCCCATGCTGCTCATAAAAACGCCACACCTCATCAACCGTCAAGTTCGGCTTCTCGAATAATTTTTTTATGTCAGAGCGTAAATATTGCAACATAGACGCCGCTTCAACCTGGAACGACCAAAGTTCAAATTTTTGGTCAACCTGAGAGTACTCGTAACTGCTACTTTCGTACATGCTTTTAGAGAAATTAGAAGTCACTCCTCCGGAAAAGAACTTATACCTTCCAGACAGGCTGGTAGCCCCTGCCAAACTCGACTGATACTGTTCAATATTTATTCCTGAGAAGTTCTGAAACTCCATATTGCTACTTGAGTAGTCATAGACACCCTTTGGAACAACCCAAGATGTGTTCACATTTGATGTCACAAATTCGGCTGACGAAAAATCGAAGACAGGTGTCCCCAGAAGACTGTCGACAGTCGCATTTTCCCCGAAGACATCATAACCACATCCAATAAGCGTACAGCCGGGTGTCATTGGCGTACCGTTCGGCGCTGTTGCGCTCTTTACCTGAGCATTGCTCCGAACAGCCAGACGCTTGTTCGACACCACACCCTTCGGCTTGCGAGCGCGCATAAGTCTCGCATCAGGGAACACATTTTTCATAACAAACACTCCATAAGTTGCTGTTTACCCTCTTCGATTGTTGTTATACAGCATAATCACTTCGAAATACGTCTAGATGAGTCAAGTTTTGTTGCGGATGTTTATAGAATTGGCAAGATGCTCTAATTCTTTCCTTAACTAACCATTCAAAAAAATATCTGCCTGTTTCGTCATAAATTTTAATATATCGGATTTTTATAAAATTATTTGAAATATCTATTGGTACTCCCTAGACGCTTGTTTTCAGTTACTCATAAAAAAAGCGCAGAAACGGGCATATCGACTGACCACCTCAACCTTGCCCGGGACAGCGTCTTCGATCGCATCCGTATCGGAATGCAAGGGTCACTGCCCCCAGCCCGCGGCACTATCCCGGCCAGCACCTCATAGGGGCCAGTCTTGGAGTACCCGGTCTTGTAGTGCCCGTCTGGGAGCGGGCAATGATGGCCGGGAGCTGCTAGGCTGTAGTGACAAGTTAACTATTTCAACCAGAGCATCATCGCGGCCAGTTTTACGAAGCCCAGGAAATTGGCCGCGAGCTTGTCGTAGCGGGTGGCGATGCGACGCCATTGTTTGAGTTTGGCGAAGAAGCCCTCGACGCCCCATTGCTCCTTGAAAGCGAGCCAGTTGGTCTCGCGTTGTATTTTCCTGTGGCGACGCGGGGGGATAACGGCTTCACCGCCTTGCTTCTCGATGAGTTCGATCAAGCTGTTGGCGTCATAAGCTCTGTCGGCCAGAACCTGTTCGGCGGGCAAGTCTCGGATGAGATCACACGCCGGGGCCATGTCGTTTTCCTGTCCTGGGCCGAGTTCAAAACGGACAGGTAGCCCCAAGGCGTCTACGACGGCGTGGATCTTGGTTCCGAAGCCACCTCGGGATCGCCCGAGAGCCTGGGCTTCCGGTCCCCCCTTTTTCGCCGCGATCCGGCGGCTTGAGCGTGGGCGCGAACGACAGTGGCATCAATCGCCAGCCACTCGAAGTCGGGATCGTCGGAAATCCCTTCCAGGATCCGATCAAAGACGCCTTCCCGGACCCACCGATAGTAGCGCTGCTTCGCGGCCTCATAGGAGCCAAATCGCTCGGGGAGATCCCGCCAACGGGCGCCGGAACGAGCCAACCAAAGGAGCGCGTCGAAGAAAAGCCGCGCGTTGCTCCGGGGTCCTCGGCGGCCTTTCATACCGCCGGGCACATAGGGTTTCAGGCGTTCCCATTGATCGTCGCGTAGAATTTCGCCTTCCAAGACCGACCTCCCAAAAATCAGTCTTGAATCACAAATAGGGATTCCTGGGAATCCCTATTCGTTAAAAAGTTACTACAGCCTAGCGCATCGACCCAAACGGAGGCGTCAGCCGAAGTCTGGAAAGTTGATGCATAAACAAAGGACTAGTGCACTGACCGCTGAATCATCTGAATGAGTCAGTGCACTAGCGATCCGAAACTGACGTGTCAAACCACCAGATTTTCGATTGGTGGATCACCTGAGAACCATTAATCCCTCATTACGAAGGACACATCACCTCTACACCATCCGTGGGCTTTAATATTTCTTGTAAGCGAAGTAAATATAACGTCCTCCCGCTCCTTTATTCACATCTTTCTTAAGAAGCGTATATCCATAAGGCGGATGCAAGTCCTGATTTTCTCCCTCGACGACAGTCAGATCAACGATGCCCTCAGCCACCCCCTCAGACGTCGCTTTCCCCAGCTTGTAGCAAAGATAGACGCGCTTCCCCTTTTCCGTCCCATAATTGAGGTTCGTGTCAATTTTTGTATACCCCTCTGGTACCACTTCATTATCATAAATCACGTCGATATCCGTGATAGGTGTGGCGAAAGACGTCGCCCCCTGTGGCGGACATTCAAGATGAAAATAGGCATAGACATAGTCGCCGCCGGCTTTATGATTCAGATCATGATAGATCTTTGTGTACCCATTTGGCGTCGGAGGAACATCACCGTCCTTCCTTGCATGCTGTATTATTATGCTGTTTATGTAGCCATAATAATACTTGACTTTTTTACTCCTTTCTTCCAAGTATTCTTGAGCAGCAAGCTCGAACATCTCTTTGTTTTTGCTAGACTGAACAAGTTCTGAAAACATGATCAGAGCATTTTCCTTTGCAAAGGAGATAAGAGCGGGATATCTGGGAATTGAGCTCCGCCACTCTTCAAAATAGTCCCCTTCATCAATACTACCAGAAACGGTTGGATCTCCACCAATTGCAGTAATACTCTGACTAGAGTCCTTGCTAAAAGCTGCAATTTGCTCCGCATTCTTATTTTTAGTTTCATTTGAGAGCTGACCAGTCGCGTTCTTCAATCCAAGTTCCGCGCCTTTTTCGAGATCATACCCAGAAGCACTATAGGTATTCTTTGTTGAAGCAATCGCGTTGAGTCGGCCCCCCATACTGAAACTGGCAAGGAAGTAAACTCCATGCTGCTCATAGAATTTCATCACTTCATGGGCTCTCAAGTCCGGCTGCTCAAAAAACTTCCTTATATCCGTATTTAGATATGGCAACATAGATTCCACATCAACTCTCAAGGACCAAAGCTCGAACTCCTGGTCTACCTGAGAATACTCATGCTCACTGCTCTCATACATTTCCTTGGAGAAACTGGAAGATATTGACGCGGAGAAAAAGCTATACCCTCCAGACAACTTGGTAGCCTTGGACAGACTTGCTTGATATTCTTCGATATTCTTACCTGAAAAACTTTGAGTCCTCATCATATTACTAGTAAAATCGTAGACACCCTTTGGAACCACCCAGGACTCATTCACGTGAGACTGGACAAATTCAGCGGAAGAAAAATCGAAAACCGGCATTCCCAATAGATTTTTAGCATTGGCGTTTTCCCCAAAGACATCATAACCACACCCGATATACGAGCAACCTGGCGTCATTTGCTTTCCATCCGGTGCCTTTGCACTCATTGCATATGGGTCGCTCCGTACTGTTACAGGTTTATTTGAGATTTCATTCTTGGGCTTGCTGACCAGCTCGGAGATCACTTCTTCTGGTGCATGTTTCATGAATCATATTCCTTTGATTGAGTTTAACCACCGTTATTTCTATACATTTCATCAATTGATTCTGTCTAGACCCTATTTACACTTTTTGATTTACTTTCATTAATATACGACCTTAAGGAGATATATTAGGAACAACCGACCAGGAAAGCCAGAACATGGCTCTCGGCGCCACCGGTCGATGACGAAAAATCTCATTTTCCACCTGGAAAAAGGATCCGCGTTCAACGAAAAAAAGCACTGGCTGCGCTTCTCGACGTCGAGATCGATCGACTTTTCGGAGCTGCCGCGAGCCGTCACCACATATCAAGGCCGGATGAGTGGAAAGAAGGATTCCAAAACTGCGCCGCTACATAGCCACGGGGCAGTCCCCTCGACTCAATTGAGTTTGTCTCGGATCGGAAGGGGTCCTACCCCCACCAGCCTCCCGGCACGAGCCCGGCCAGCACCACATAGCGGCCGGTCTTGGACAGGGCAACGATGGCCAGGAACTGCCAGAACGGCACGCGCAGCACCCCGGCCACCACGGTCAGCGGGTCGCCGATAAATGGCGTCCAGGCAAGCAGCAGGGACCACTTGCCCCAGCGGTCATACCACCGCTCGGCGCGAGCCAGTTGGGCGCGATTGGCTGGGAACCAGCGGCGGTCCTCGAAGCGGGTTATGAACTGGCCGAGCACGTAATTGACACAGCTGCCCAGCGTGTTCCCCACGCTGGCCACCACCACCAGCAACAGCGCGGACCAGTCGCCCGCCGCCAGCATGCCGGCGAAGACGAACTCGCTTTGGAAGGGGAAGATCGTCGCCGCCCCGAAGGCGGACAGAAAAAGGCCGCCAAGCCCGAGCAGCGTGGCGGCCTCCATTCCTACGATCCCTCTGTCGCTTGCAAAGGCACGGCGGGACGCCGGCTCAGCGGCTCAGCGGCTTGTACTTGATGCGGTGCGGCTGGTCTGCATCCGCACCCAGACGCCGCTTCTTGTCCGCTTCATAGGATTCGAAGTTGCCTTCGAACCATTCCACGTGGCTGTCGCCTTCGAAGGACAGGATGTGGGTGGCGATGCGGTCCAGGAACCAGCGATCGTGGCTGATCACCACCGCGCAGCCGGCGTAGTTCAGCAGCGCCTCTTCCAGAGCCCGCAGGGTTTCCACGTCCAGGTCGTTGGTCGGTTCGTCAAGCAGCAGGACGTTCGCGCCGGACTTCAGCATCTTGGCCAGATGGACCCGGTTGCGTTCCCCGCCCGACAGCTGGCCCACCTTCTTCTGCTGATCGCCGCCCTTGAAGTTGAAGGCGCCCACATAGGCGCGGCTGGACATCCGGCGCTTGCCCAGTTCCAGTTCGTCCAATCCGTCGGAAATCTCTTCCCAGACCGTCTTGCTGCCGTCCAGGGAGTCGCGGGACTGGTCCACATAGCCCAGCTTCACCGTCTCGCCGACGCGGATGGCGCCCTGGTCGGGCTGTTCCCGGCCGGTGATCATCTTGAACAGGGTGGTCTTACCGGCACCGTTGGCGCCGATCACCCCGACAATGCCGCCCGGCGGCAGGCGGAAGGACAGATCTTCGATCAGCAGACGGTCGCCGTAACCCTTGTGCACCCCTTCGGCCTCGATCACCACGTTGCCCAGGCGGTCGGACACGGGGATGACGATCTGCAACTGATCGGGACCGGTCTGCCCGGCCTCGGCCACCAGGTTTTCATAGGCCGTGATACGCGCCTTGCTCTTGGACTGGCGGGCCTTCGGGGACTGCCTGATCCATTCCAGTTCGCGGGCGATGGTCTTCTGCCGGCCGCTTTCTTCCTTCGCTTCCTGGGCCAGGCGCTTTTCCTTGGCTTCCAGGTAGGTGGAATAATTGCCTTCGTAGGGGAAGCCACGGCCGCGGTCGATTTCCAGAATCCAGCCGGCCACGTTGTCCAGGAAGTAGCGATCGTGGGTGATGGCCACGACGGTGCCCGGATATTCGTGCAGGAAGCGTTCCAGCCAGCCCACGGATTCCGCATCCAGGTGGTTGGTCGGTTCGTCGAGCAGCAGCATGTCGGGCTTGGACAGCAGCAGGCGGCACAGCGCCACCCGGCGCTTTTCCCCGCCCGACAGGTTGGTCACATTCGCATCCGCCGGCGGGCAGCGCAGGGCGTCCATGGCGATTTCCACCTGGCGCTGAAGATCCCAGCCGTCCACGGCGTCGATCTTTTCCTGCAACTCGCCCTGTTCGGCGATCAGGGCATTCATTTCATCGTCGTCGGCCACTTCGGCGAACTTGGCGCTGACCTCTTCGAAGCGCTCCAGCAGGCTCTGGATCTCGTGCACGCCTTCCAGCACGTTGCCCATCACCGTCTTTTCGGGGTTCAGTTCCGGCTCCTGGGCCAGATAGCCCACCTTGACGCCGTCGGCCGCCCAGGACTCGCCGCCGATATCCTTGTCCAGGCCGGCCATGATGCGCAGGACCGTCGACTTACCCGCCCCGTTCGGACCCAGCACGCCGATCTTGGCCCCGGGCAGGAAGGACAGGGATAATCCCTTCAGGATCTCGCGGCCCCCGGGATACACCTTGGACAGGTTCTTCATCACATAGATGTACTGATAGGCGGCCATGACATGCTCCGACTCGGATGGGAAAACGGGGCGCCCGGGGAGGGGTCGTGCAGATCTGACCTCCCGGGGACACGGGGTGCTTTGTAGCTCACGCCCGCCGCCGATGCAACGCGGCGGCTGCTTCTCTCCTCCGGTACGGGCAACGGCCGCCGGTTGGCTGGTCCAGCCACCAGATGTTGTGGAGGTTTCCGGACCCGGACCCGCCGCGACCCCAGATTTCATCTGGTATCCGCAACGCCCCTGGCATAGCCTCGCGCCCCGGGACAGTCGAATAAACGGCGGCGGAGGGACAGGTCCATGGCGGCGCGTATCGTGACAATCGCCCAGCAGAAGGGTGGGGCGGGAAAGACCACCGTGGTCGCCCAGCTGGCGGTTGCCTGGCTGAACAGGGGCCATTCCGTGGCCGTGGTCGACATCGATCCCCAGGGCAGCCTGTCCGCCTGGCACGCCGTCCGCGAAGAGGCGATGGGGGCCGGAGAGACCGGCCTGCATCTGTCCGACGTCGCCGGCTGGCGCCTGGGCACGGAGCTGGACCGCCTGCGCAACCAGTTCGACTATGTGCTGGTCGACACCCCACCCCATGCGGAAACGGAGGCCAAGGCCGCCGTGCGGGCCGGCGATATCCTGCTGCTGCCCGTCCAGCCCAGCCCCATGGACCTGTGGGCCACCCAGCCGACCATCGACATGGCCCGCAAGGAGCGCACCCGGGCGCTGGTGGTGCTCAATCGCCTGCCGCCGCGTGGCCGCCTGCCGGACATCATCGAAGGCAAGCTGCGTGCCGACGACCTGCCCGTCGCCGATGCCCGCCTGGGCAACCGCACCGCCTATGCCGCGAGCATGCTGGAGGGCAAGGGCGTGCTGGAAAGCCACCGCCGGACCCGCGCCGCCGAAGAAGTGCTGGAACTGGCCGACGAAGTGGACCGTTTGCTCTCCGCCGGCTGAGCGTTGGCCCGCCCGCCCTTCGATTTCCTGCCCCCCTCGCCTCTACCATCTGTTAAGAGCGTTCCACATGATCGAGCCGAAGAAAGTCGACGTCCTGAAGACCGAGACGGTCGCCCAGGCGTATTTCCGCCTGGATGCCTGGGAAGTGCGCCACGAGATGTACGCCGGGGGCATGAGCGGCACGGTGCGCCGGGAATGCCTGGAGCGGGGCCACGCGGTGGCCGTGTTGCTGTATGATCCGGTCGCCGATGCCGTGGTGCTGGTGGAACAGTTCCGCATCGGCGCCCTGGCCGCCGGCCTGCATCCCTGGCTGGTCGAAGTGGTCGCCGGCATTATCGAGGACGGCGAAAGCCCCGCCGACGTGGCCCTGCGCGAAATCACCGAGGAAAGCGGCTTGGTGGCGCAGGACCTGATCGAAGTGGGCCTTTATGCCGCCAGCCCCGGCTGCACCAGCGAGACCATCCGCCTGTTCGCCGCCAAGGTGGACAGCTCCGGCGCCGGCGGCATCCACGGGCTGGATGCGGAACACGAAGATATCCGCGTCATGACCATGCCCGCGGCGCAGTTCATCGCCGACACCAAGGCCTTCAAGGCGGTCAATGCCACCACCCTTCTGGCCGGCTTCTGGTTCGCCCTGAACCATGAGGACCTGAAGGCCAAATGGAGCGGCTGAACGGTACGCCCCGTCGCCCCGGCCCCCCTCCCCGATCAGGCCGCGTTACGCCTGACGGGCCAGCGGCGGACGCAACAAGCCTTTCAGTGCCAGCAAGGCCTGATCGAAGCTGCAGGTAACCGCCGACAGGGCGCGACAGACCATCATGCTGTCCGTCAGCCCGAAGTCTTCCACCTCTCGGCCATCGGGGTCGAACCAGCGGCCGTCTTCCAGGGTCAGACGCCCCCGATACCAGGCAAGGACCCGATCCAGGTAGTCGCTGTCGTCGTCCGTCCATCCCACAATGGGGATACCCAGCGCGGCGGCAAATCCCACTTCAAAAGCCACGCCTGCGTCCATGGAACAGCCGCGTAGGGGGGAAATGTCCGCCACCACGCCATCACAGGCGCACAGCAGCGCCTTGGTTTCCTGGTACCGCGCCTGGGCCGTGGCCGGCGGGCTCAGGCCCCGTTCGTCCACCGCCACGTCACCGGGCAGGACCGCCTCGAAACCATGGGCCACACACATCCGCTGGACGCCACGGGAATGATCAACTGCGGACGCAAGATGCGCCCCCGGACCCGTGATATAAATTCGCATGTTGATTTCTGTCCCCTGGTCAAGAACCGGACCGAAACGCCGGCCCCGCTGCCATACCTCCGACGCCGGTCTCCTTGCGGATACCCTCTCGCGCGGTGGACCGGCCGGTCGGGCGGATTGTACGAAGACTGTTTGGGAAATGAAATCCGCGATTCACACAGGGACATCGTAAAAAGAGTAAGTCCTTGGGGTAAGACAACTAATAATCACCATTTCCGGCTCGCCAAAGGTGCCCGGCCGAAGACGGTACGCACCTCCTATAAACTGGAATTCTTTCGAGACGGAACCAAACACGGCAAAGATGAGGTACGTGCAGAAGCGTCATGACAATGGGACCCCATGAAAGTGCCTGGCGGCTTTCCGAGTCGCCCCTGCGCTGGTCGGACGACGGCACACCGTCATCGGACCTCTACGGTGACATCTATTACGCCCCGGCGGCGGGCCTGGCTGAAACGCGCCATGTGTTTCTGGACGGTTGCGGCCTGCCCGACGCGTGGCAGGACCGGCCGGCCTATGCCATCGGAGAACTGGGGTTCGGCACGGGACTGAACTTTGCCGCGGCCTGGATGGCCTGGCGGGACAGCCCTGCCCCCCGGCCGCACCTGTGCTACATATCCGTGGAAGGCCACCCCCTGCCCGCTGCCGATGCCACACGCGCCCTGCGCGCGGCCGGTGTGCCGGACGATCTGGTCCGCGCCCTGGACGCCGCCTGGCCCCCGCCCCAACCGGGCAGCCACACCCGGGACTTCGAGGACGGCGCGGTGCGGCTGATCCTGCTGCACGGACCGGTGGACGCCATGCTGACGGGCCTGAACGGCCGGGTGGATGCCTGGTTCCTGGACGGTTTCGCGCCCTCGCGCAATCCGGCCATGTGGGCGCCGCCGGTGCTGGAGCGCATCGCCGCACTCAGCGGGCCGGGTACGCGACTGGCCTCCTTCAGCACCGCTGGCGCCGTGCGGCGCGGGCTTGGCGCTGTCGGCTTCGCGGTCGCCAAGGTCCCGGGCTTCGGCCACAAGCGCGAGGCCCTGCGAGCCACCTTCGCCCCCGACCGGAACCCGCAGCCCCCGCGTCTTCCCGACGAAACACCGCCCTGGCTGCCCCTCGGCACCCCGTTGTCTGCCGGAGACGCCGTCCTGGTCATCGGTGGCGGGGTGGCCGGCTGCGCGGCCGCCCACGCCTTGCACCGCGCCGGCCTGCGCCCGACCCTGCTGGACGCCGCCGGAACCCTGGCCAGTGCCGCATCGGGCAATCCGGTGGGGCTGTTCATGCCACGCCTGACCGCCACCCCCAGCGCCGACGGCCGCTTTCATGCCGCCGCCTTCCTGTATGCCCGTCACCTTTACACCGCTCTGAACGAGACCGCCGAAGGCCCCCTGTTCATCGGGCCGGACGGGATCCTCGCCCTGCCTGGCGATGCCCGCACCGCCCGCCGCCACGGCCAGATCGCCGACCGCCTGCCCTGGCCCGCCGCCTTGCTGCGCCAGGCCACCCCCGAAGACCTCGTCTCGTTCGTCCCGGCGGAAAACGCCGTACCCGACGGCAGTGCCCTGATGATCGGGGCCGCCGCCTGTCTGCGCCCCGCGCGGGTCTGTGCCGCCCTTGCCGGATCGCTGCCCCGCCGCACCAACGCTCCGGTGGCCCGCCTGCATCACACCGCGACAGGCCTGTGGCAGGCGCTGTCCGCCAATGGAAGCGTGCTGGGAGAAGCACCGGCCGTGGTGGTGGCCGGCGGTGCGCTGACCCCGGCGCTGCTCCCCGATGCCGCCCTGCCCCTGGAAGCCAACCGGGGCCAGATCAGCATCCTGCCCGCCGACCCCGCCGCGCCGCCGATGCCCCATGCGGTCACCTGGGGCGGCTATGTCACGCCGGCAGTGCGTCTGGATGAGAGTACGCCGCCGCTCCGGGTGCTCGGTGCCAGCTATGCCCCAGTTGCCGATGCCACCGATACGGCCTCCTGGAGCCCAGCCCGCCCGGAGGACCACAGCCGCGCCCTGATCGAAATGGCCGAGCGTCTGCCGACGCTGGCCGCGACCCTGGCCGGGCTGACGCCCACGCATCGGGTTTCCTTGCGCTGTATCGCCCCGGACCGCCGCCCGCTCGTCGGCCCGGTCCACGATGCGGCTGCCTACGAAGCCGCCTTCGCCGCCCTGCGCCATGGCCCCTTCGCCCCTGCGCCAAGCCCGGAGCAAGCCGCAGCGGCCTTTCCGCCGGGCCTTTGGATGCTTGGCGGCCTCGGATCCCGGGGGTTCCAGACCGCCCCCTTGGCCGCCGCCCTCCTTGCCGCCGCCATGACTGGCCAGCCGTTGCCGGTGGAAGAAGACGTGCGGGCCATGCTCCACCCCGCCCGCTTCCTGATGCGCCGGTTGAAGCGGGGAGACGGCGGTGAAGGCCGCGACACAAGGATTGACCGGGGATGAAGCTGCCCGCCGGCACACCGCTGGGTCCCTGCCCGCTGTGTGGCCGGCCCATGCTTTCCGGCCCCAGTGTTGATCGCCACCACTGGATTCCCCGTGCCGAGGGCGGGGTACAGGCGGACTGGATCCATGTGGTCTGCCATCGCATGATCCACCGCCTGTTCGACGAAGCGACCCTGGCCCGCGCCCACCCCACCGCCGACAGCCTGTCCGTCCACCCGGATATGGACCGCTTCCTGCACTGGGTGCGCCGCAAGCCAGCAGACTATGTGGATTGGCCGGAAACCCCGATACGCCACGGGAAAAACAGAGGCCGGTCTCCACGGGGAGGCAGGTGAAGCCCTCCAAATACGATCCGGTATCACATCAGGTCTGTATAAAACGAGAAATTGATGTAGAATGCGCCCCCGCGAGCAGGTGGAACAAGCCCGGCATTCCCTTCAAGGAACGGGCGAAGCGGGGGGACCATGTGGATACCGACCAGCGGGAACTCGATCATCGACGAGGATCATCGCACCCTCACCGAGTCCCTTAAGGCCATCGAAACCCACCTGCGCGACGGCATCGACCGACCGGCATTGATCCGTCACCTGCGGGATTTCCTGGAACAGGTGAGCGGCCATTTCACGGTTGAGGAGGCAATCATGCGCGGGGCCGGCTATGCCCGCGCCCGGGAACATGCGAACACCCACCACACGCTGCTGTCGACCATGAATACCCTGATCGGCACCCTGGAAAACGACCCGCCAGCCCCGACAATGGCCGTCTGCGACCGCGTCATCGATCTGCTGTTCGAACATGAACTGGTGGAGGACAGCGACTACTGGGCCTGCCTGCGCAACATCACCACCTCGGTCATCGATCCCTGGCCCGAAGACCTGACCGTCGGGATAGAACGGATCGACAGCCACCACCGGGCGCTGGCGGGTTTCCTGGACCGGTTGAATGTGCCGGACGTGAAGAACGACCGGACCGCCCTGGTTCGCTCCTTAGCCGAACTGCTGACCCTGTCCGATCATCATTTCCAGACGGAAAAGCAGCTGTGGAGCGAGATCGACGGCCTGGATCCGGAGTTCGCGGTACAGCATGACGCAGCCCACGCCAGCTTGCAGGAAAGCCTCGGCCGGATGACGCCAAGGCTGCGGGACGGATCGTTGGATCTCAATGACTTTCTGGAAGATTTCCTGGTCTTCTGGCTCGTCGACCACATCCGCACCTACGACGTTCCCCACTTCCGCCAGATCATCGCAAAAGTGGGACCGCAGGTCGCCGCCACACTGGAATAACCGCGCGGCCTTTCTCCTGCCTGCTGGTCACCACTTCCTTTTTTTCGCTGATTTCGCCGCTCCGTGACCACCGTCACTGAGACGGTCGGGCTATGGGTGCATGCTTTCTTCATCGACGGGGCAGAACGCTTCGTCTCCCCAGACACCGACAGCAAGGATTGCTCCCATGGCTCACTCTCTGCGCCGCGCCGTGTCCCGCCGCCCTTTCTTCCGCAGCAACACGCCCCTGGCGTTGACGATTTCTTGCGGCCTGACGCTGGCCATAACCGCCACCGCCACGCCTGCCGCCGCTTTCGAACGGAACAAGGCGCCTGCCGGCAGCATCACCCGCACCCTGGGGCCGAACGCCGGGACCACCGTGCAGGGAACCCGCGCGATCACCGGCAATGCGGCCACCAGTACCTTTTCGGGCACCGGCACCCGGGGCAAAAGCGCCTTCGGCACCGCAACCTCAACCATCGGCAACGGCGCGGCGAGCGCATCGGGCCATGTGGCCACCTCCACCGGCCGGTCCGCCGACATCGCGGTTCAGGGCATGGCGGGCAAGGGCAGCGCCCAGGGGTCGGGCAGCGTCGGTACGGCGCAGGGCTATGGTGCCCAGGGTCAGGGGCGCCGTACCACCATCGGTGACACCACCACCGGCACCGGTTCGGTGACCACCAACAGCGGCTACTCGGCCACCGGTGCCCGCACCGCCACCCGCACCGACGGCGCCATGAGCGGATCGTCCACGGTGACCACCGGCGGCGGCCATTCGATGACCACCGCCAGTCAGGCGACCAGGAACGACGACGGCACGGGCACCGTATCCGGCGGCGTCACCACCGCTGGCGGCCATGGGGTCGACGGGTCTGCCACCGGAACCAAGGACGGTGGTGAAGTTACGGTTTCCACCGCGGGCGGCCAGTCGGCCACGGTCGGCTACGGCAGCCAGTCCGCACGGCCCCGCCTGTTCGGCGCCAGCCGCAACTGAGGTTCCCCGCCTGCTGTCCGGCGGTCGCAGCCGCCTTGCAGAAGACGGGACCGGCCGGTCGCAGCCGGCCAGACGCAGTGCAGAGCAGTGCCTTCTTCATGGAGCCTTTCCGGCGCGGCCCCCTCGGACCGCGCCGCTTTTTTTGGCATTTCGTCGCGGTATTGAAAAAAATTGTTGATTGGTGATTCCCGTCACAGCCGCTCACCGCGTCCCGCCCTACATTGATCCTCGTTGACGGCGATTGACGCCGCACCCGTTCAGAAAGACACGCTTCAACACGTGTTTCCAGAAAGGAGACCCCATCATGACCTCCGCCACCATGAGCGCTTCCACCTCCTCTTCTGTTTCCCGCGGCCTGTTTTCCGCCCGCTGCCGCACCTGCGTCGGCCTGGCCCTGGTCAGCCTGGCCTGTCTGGCCGTGCTGATGCTGGGTGGCCAGGGCAGCGAACCGACCCTGGGCGCCCTGCTGAACACCGGCACCACTCCGCCGGGACCGATCGGCACCATCTGATCGCCATCCGTGCCGCTTCCGGCCACCGGGTCCGTCTCCCGGCGTCCGGAAGCGGCACTTTTGTTCCGGTGCCGTGAAGACGATCCCATGAAGGCTGGCGAGCATCTTCGCCGCAGGGCACACAGCAGTGTTGTCCCCTTCCCCGAGGCTGCGCATGATGCGGATGACAACCGTTTCGTCCTTGTTCGAGAGGCCCCATGCGCGCAGCCATTATTCCCGTGACGCCCTTCCAGCAGAACGCCACCCTGATCTGGTGCCCGGAAACGCGGGCGGCCGCCATCGTCGATCCCGGTGGGGACGTCGACCGTCTGCTGGCCGCCGTCGCCGAGGCCGGAGTGACCCTGGAACGCCTGCTGGTTACCCACGGCCACCTGGATCATGCCGGCGGCGTGGCCGAATTGCAGGAACGCCTGGGGCTGCCGGTGGAAGGGCCGCACAAGGATGATGCCTTCCTGACCGAAGGCATGGCCGAGCAGGCCCGCATGTTCGGCTTTCCCGAAGGCCGTCCCTTCACGCCCGACCGCTGGCTGGAAAACGGCGATACGGTCACCGTCGGCAATCAGACCCTGGACGTGGTCCATTGCCCCGGCCATACGCCCGGCCATGTGGTCTATGTCCATGCCGGCGAGCGTCTGGCCCAGGTGGGCGACGTACTGTTCCGGGGATCTATCGGCCGTACCGATTTCCCCCGGGGAAACCACGCCGATCTGATCCGATCGATCCGGGAACGGTTGTTTCCGCTGGGCGACGACCTCACCTTCATTCCGGGCCATGGCCCCACATCGACCATCGGCGCCGAACGGCGTTCCAATCCCTATGTCCGGCAGGAGGGCTGAATGTACGTGGCAATGAACCGCTTCCGTATCCGCAAGGGTGGAGAGGAAACCTTCGAAACCATCTGGCGGGAGCGGGAGAGCCATCTGGAGACCGTTCCGGGATTCGTCTCCTTCCACCTGCTGCGCGGACCGGAGGCGGAAGACCACACCCTTTACGCCTCTCATACCGTCTGGCAGGCCGAGGAAAATTTCATCGGATGGACCAAATCCGAGCAGTTCCGCAAGGCGCACGCGAACGCCGGAGCGGCGTCAACTCGGGACATCTACCTTGGTCCACCCCAGTTCGAAGGCTTTACCGCCGTTATCTCACAACTGCCCGGTCAGGGGTCCTGAGACCCGCACAAATCCTGACATTTCCCTTGCCAACATTGGGGCGCACGCCCATGTTCTTCCCAATCGAAGAATCCTTGGGCCGCATTCGAGTCCCCCCAAAGACTGCCGGTACGCGTTTCCCAAAGGTGCATTTGATGGCCACGGCGCATGGGGCGTCGTCGGCAACGCCAGATTGGGAGACGACCGCATGTCCACTGGCATCGTGAAATGGTTCAACGCCACGAAGGGCTATGGCTTCATCCAGCCGGATGAAGGCGGCAACGATGTGTTCGTGCACATCACCGCCGTGCAGCGGGCCGGCATGACCGGGCTGCAGGAAGGCCAGAAGCTGTCCTTCGAGCTCGAACGCGGGCGTAACGGCAAGATGGCCGCCGCCAACCTGCAGGCCATGTAAGCATCGGTTCGTCCAGTACGGCGGTCCTTTGATGGCTGTTAGAGTATTTCCCTTTGCGACCTGGCGGCAGCAGGCCGCATCGGTCCGGGGGGCACTTTCTGCGAATGTCCGGTTACGTCCCATAGGCCATGGCCCGGCCTGATTGGAGATAATGTCCGGTCTGCCTGTCGCCGAAAAACGAAGCGGGGCGGTTCCTTGAGGGGAGCCGCCCCGTTTTCGTTCTCACAGCCCGCCGTCTCCTGTTCAGGCGACCTTCTTCAGCCGCGCCAAGAACGCGCTGGCCGCGCGGTCCAGATCCCGGGCACGCACCCCCATTTCCTGCACCTGGGACAGCATGCTATCCGCCAGGGCGCCGCTTTCCCGGTTGGCTTCGGCTACCGAGGTGATGTTGCTGTCCACATCCGCCGTACCTATGGCGGCCTGCTGAATGTTGGCGCTGATTTCCGCTGTCGCTTCCGTCTGCTGCTCCACCGCATTGGCCACGGCGCGGGTGATCTCGCCGATGCGGCTGATCGTCCCGGAGATTCCCTGCATGGCGTTCACCGCCTCGCCGGACGCCAGCTGCATACCTTCGATCTGCTGACGGATTTCCTCGGTTGCCCGGGCGGTCTGATTGGCCAGGGCCTTGACCTCGCCGGCAACCACCGCAAAGCCCTTGCCCGCTTCTCCGGCCCGCGCCGCTTCGATGGACGCGTTCAGGGACAGCAGGTTGGTCTGGCTGGCGATGGTGGAAATCAGCTCCACCACCTCGCCGATCTTCTGGGCAGCGTCGGCCAGCCCCTCCACGGTGTCGTTGGTCCGATCCATGTCCCGGGCGGCAGCATCGGCCACGCCGGTAGCCTCGGTGACCTGACGGCGGATTTCCGTTATGGAAGCGGCCAGCTCTTCGGTGGAGGCAGCGACCGCATTCACGTTGGCGCTGGCTTCCACTGAAGCAGAAGCAATCGCCGTGGACCGCTCGTTGGTTTCCAGGGTCTTCTGCGAGACAACTTCCGCCGCCTTTTCCAGCTCGCCGGACGCCTGTTCCACCGACTTGGCGATACCAATGACCTTCTGTTCGAAGTCGACCGCCCGGCGCACCTCCTCGCTGACGAGGGTCCAGGTCAGCAGCGGCCCCACGTAGTCCCCCTTCTGGTTCCGGATGGCGGTGACGCGCAGCTGCAAATGTTCAGGCCCCAGCTTGATCCGCGCGGAATACGGCAGGTTGGCAGGATCCTGCATCATCTTGCGGATGCGCCCTGAATTGCCGTGGAAGATGTCGATGGACTGGCCTTGCATATCATCCACCTTACAGGGCAGCAGATGCTCGATACTTTTCAGCATCTCGATACAGCCCTTGTTCATGTAGGTGATGTTCAGCATCTCGCCTTCAGCCATCATCACGTTGTTGTTCATCTCTTCAAGGATCTGGCCGCGCCGGAAGACCAGATGTACCGTGTCGCGCAAGGCCAGAAGCGCGCGCACCATCTGGCCGATTTCCACCAGCTGTCCCTTTGCCGAGATCGCAATATCGCATTCCCCGCCCTTGGCCAGGCAGGTCAGGCTCTCGTTCACCTTGCCGATGGGCCGGATCACCTTCCATTCCAGGGCCATGACCCCGCCGACCACGGCGATCAGGGTCAGCAGGACCAGCACGCCATCGACCACCAGTCCGCTGATGAGATCCCTCTTCCAGGCGCCCAGGATTCCCTGGACGCGGGCCGCCGTGCGCTCCCGGGCCGTGTCGAGCGCGGTCATCGGAACCTGAATGCCGTCGATCCACGCCGAAGCAGTGATTGGTTCTCCGGCCCTGCTGCCGCTGCCGGTTACGGAGCCCTGAACAAGGGCCTCCAGCCGCTGGTCGAATTCCTGCTCATACAGGGCATGATCCAGCACCAGCAGGCCGGCGAAGTCCGCATCGAACGAAGCGGTCAGGTTGTCCACCGTCCGCCAGCCCATATCCGCCAAGGCACGATTGGCGGCAATGGCCTCGAAATCTTCCCGGGTCAGCGTCCGCTGTTCCCACAGCACATCCAGGGCGATAGAGCGCAGGGCCACGGACGCCATGCCCACTTCGGCCATGCTGTCGCGCAAAGAGAAGGCTTCGACCACGCTCTGTGGCACGGCCTCGGGCAGTTGAACCTCCATCAGACGACGCAGGGATGCCAGGGACCGCTGGGCATGGACCACCGCACTGTCCCAGGCTTCATGTGCGGCGTGCCTGGCCTCCCGTTCTCCTCTTCCCTCGGCTTCGGCGATCAAGCGCATCCCGGCCGTCCGCAAGGCCGCAACGGCGTCGACCACCGCGCTCCGGCGCTCGGCCACCAAATCCGGCCGATCGACATCCATATCCGACAGCAAGGCAATTGCCTGGCCCAGGCGAGTATCCACCTGGGTCCGGATGTCGTCCAGGCGGGCGGCGGTAAAGGCGCTGCCGCCGCCTTCGCCAATCCCTTCCACGGCGATCACTTCGCCAACCAGCGCACCGTTCACCCCCAGCAGGGCTTCGCTGAGATCATTGATGCCTTGGGCATGCTCTTCCATGACCAAGTGGGAAACGGCATCCACGACACGGAAAAGAACCGCTCCCACAAGCAGTAAAGCGACAAAAACCATAACACTTGAGATCAGAACACGAACTTTCATCGCCCGGCATTTCCCTTGCTGGAGGATTTTTTGGAGGATTGAATACCCCCAAAGGAGCTATCCCTACGAACGCAGCAAGACGTATGCCACGGGTGAATGCCATTCTCCGGCTCAGCCAGAACATCCTGCGCAAGAGAAAATCAAAAAGATTCCCGTCGCTAAGCTGAAATATCCCACGTTTTTACTGAATTCCAGGCGTTGTCAGAACCTGTTGCATTTCGCGAATCCGGCGAAAAGGCACCGCAATCCGGGCCAGAAATGCAGCCCAATGCATGTAGCTTTCGCAATTTGATACGACCGGTCAGTCTTCCACTCTTCCAAACGAAAAGCGGGGCAGTTCCTCGAAGGGAACCGCCCCGCTTTTCAATACGAGGATAATGCCATACCCCCGTGCTGCACGCCCCCTTATCAGGCCACCTTGTTCAGCCGTGCCAGGAACTCGCTGGCGGCTCGGTCCAGGTCCCGGGCGCGTATGCCCATATCCCGCACCTGGGACAGCATC
Source organism: Rhodospirillaceae bacterium Z3-40 (assembly GCA_046233135.1). Classification (GTDB taxonomy): domain Bacteria; phylum Pseudomonadota; class Alphaproteobacteria; order Rhodospirillales; family Rhodospirillaceae; genus JBJXHN01. The sequence goes on from JBJXHN010000001.1 coordinate 1,079,581, forward strand.
GAATCCGCCAGAGTGCCGCTTTCCCGAGTGGCTTCGGCGACCGACGAGATATTGCTGTCCACATCCGCCGTACCGATGGCGGCCTGCTGGATGTTGGCGCTGATCTCTGCCGTCGCCTCCGTCTGCTGTTCCACGGCATTGGCCACGGCGCGGGTGATTTCGCCGATCCGGGTGATCGTCCCGGTGATCCCCTGCATGGCATCCACCGCCTCGCCAGAGGCCTGCTGCATGCCTTCGATCTGGCGGCGGATATCTTCCGTCGCCCGGGCGGTCTGATTCGCCAGGGCCTTGACCTCACCAGCGACCACCGCAAAGCCCTTGCCCGCTTCGCCGGCCCGGGCAGCTTCGATGGTGGCATTCAGGGACAGAAGATTGGTCTGGCTGGCGATGGTCGAAATCAGGTCTACCACTTCGCCAATCTTCAGGGCCGCGTTGGCCAGGCCTTCCACGGTGTCGTTGGTCCGGTCCATATCCAGCGCGGCCGCATCGGCCACCCCGGTGGCCTCACCCACCTGGCGGCGAATTTCGGTAATCGAGGCAGCCAGTTCCTCGGTGGAGGCTGCGACCGCATTCACGTTGGCACTGGCTTCCACCGAGGCAGAGGCAATCGCCGTGGAGCGTTCGTTGGTTTCCACGGCCTTCTGCTGCACTTCTGCTGCCGCCTGCTCCAGCTGGCCCGACGCCTGCTCCACGGCTTTCGAGATGCCGATGACCTTCTGTTCGAAGTCGACGGCCCGGCGCACTTCCTCGCTGACGATCGTCCAGGTCAGCAGCGGCCCCACATACTGGCCCTTCTTGTTCCGCACGGCGGATACACGCAGTTGCAGATGTTCCGGACCCAGCTGGATCCGGGCGCCATAGGGCAGGTTGGAGGGGTCTCGCAAAATCTTGCGCACCCGCTCCGGATTGGCATGGAACATGTCGATGGACCGCCTGGGCATGTCGTCCACCTTGCAGGGCAGCAGATGTTCAATTGTCTTCAGGACCTCAATGCATCCCCGGTTCATGTAGGAGATTTCGAAGTTCTCCCCTTCGGCGAGCATGACGTTGTTGTTCATTTCCTCAAGGATCTGGCCGCGACGGAACGCCACATGCACCGTTTCCCGCAAGGTGTCGAGCGAGCGGATCATTTCGCGGATCTCGACAAGCTGCCCTTCGGGTTTCACGCCGACGCTGTCTTCATCACCTTGGGCCAGGTGGGTCAGACTGGCATTCACCAGGGCGATGGGGCGAACCACTTTCCGTTCCAGGGCAAGAATACCCCCCGCCACAGCCAACAGGGCCACCAGCATCAACACGCCGTCCCATATCAAGCCTGTAACCAGATCGCTTTCCCAGGTGTCCAGGTATTGTTCCACGCTGGCAGCGGTCCTGCTCTGGGCATCCCGCAACGCTTTCAGCGGCGCATCAATGGCGGCAATCCAGGTCGACGCATCGGTGGAGGACCCGGACCCGGCCTCGCGGCCCCGCACAACCTTGTCCAACAGGGCATCGAAGTCCTTCTCATACAGGGCCTGACTGCGGACCAGCGTGTCGGAAAATTCCGGGTCCAAGGCTCCCAGAACACGGTCTACGGCGCGCCATCCGATTTCTGCCCGGCTGCGGTTCCGCGCAATGGTTTCGAAGTCCGCGAGCCCAAGCCGTTCGCCTTCCCACAGCACATCCAGGGCAATGGAGCGCAACAGCAGCGACGCACTGCTGATCTCGGCCAGATTGTCGCGCAGCGCAAAGGCTTCCACGACGCTGAAAGGGACTTCCTCCGGTAGGTTGACTTCGACTGTCCGCCGCAATTGTGCCAGAGCCGCCGAAAAGGCCACGACGGTCCCGTCCCAGGACTCATGGATGGCGTCTTTCCCCGGCTGTCCCTCGGCAGCAGCCGTGACCAAAGCCTGCCCGGCCGCCCGCAGCTTTGCCAGAAGCGCGACGAGATCGCCTTCGGCCGCGGACACACCCTCCAGAACACCGAAGCCATAGACCGAGATGTGCTGGCGCGCTTCGGAGAGACGGGCGTCCATCTCCGCCCGGGCTTCGGACAGCTGGGCCGTGGTGTATCCCTCGCCGCCGCCTTCACCGAGCCCTTCGACCGCCATCACCTCTCGAACGAAGGCCGCGTCCGCTCCTAACAGCGCCTTGCTCACGCCGTTGATGGCTTCCGCCCGATCCTCTGCTTCCAAGTGAGACCAGGCCTCGACCACCCGGGTCACGACCGTGCCAATCAACAACACCGCCAGCAGCACCAAGGCGCTGGAAATCAGGACACGTACTCTCATCCGCCCAATCCTTCTCATCACGGCAGGTCGTTTTTGATTTCTTTGTTGAGCGACCCTGTGCTCGGCAACAAAGGGCAAGACCCATGCCACAACGGAACGGATGGACTTCGAGGAGCAGAAAGACCCCATATTTTATATTTTGCAAGAATCATAACGGACTACCACTATTGGGCGCGAGACCCCCTGCGCCTCCATTTGCAGCGGATTTCGTCGCAAATCGCGAATCCCCCAAAAGGCTGTATCATTTTGGGCCAAATCACCAAAATTCAACAACACCCCCTCAAGACGAATAAATATACTCATATTTGTTGTATGACCGCCGACACCTTTATAGGCGTGCCGTCAAAAAAGTGTCGGAAAAGGCTTGATTCGGCTCGGGGCATCGGATAAAAACCGCTCCCTCAGACGGGTGGTGCGAGCCACCTTGTCCACGGCGTCCCCATCGTCTAGCGGTCCAGGACATCACCCTTTCACGGTGAAGACACGGGTTCGAGTCCCGTTGGGGATGCCAACTTCCTTCCGGCACCACAACGCTTGTGGGCGCAGACAGGCTTATGACGGAAGCCCCCTCCTCCCCTTCTCCGTTCCGATATATCCTGGACACCAACATCTTGATCGCGGCTGCGTTCAAGCCATCAAGCGCGTCTGGCTGCCTGGTGGCTGCGGTCCGTGACGGGCGGGCCGTGCTGGTGTGGAACGAGAGCACCCGGCGGGAAGCGGAAAAGCTGCTGCGCCGGATCCCCTTCACCGGCTGGACCCCGGTGGCCGGCCTGTTTTCCAGTGCCGGCCGGATCGATGCGCCCACCAACCCCGACGCCTTCCCTCAGGTTCCCGACAGGGATGACCGCAAGTTCGCCGCCCTTGCCATGGTCGCGGGCTGTGTTCTGGTCAGCAATGATTCCGATTTTCTGAACGTCCGCGACGCCTTGCCCTTTCCGGTGCTTACACCGTCGCAAGCCGTCCGGCATCTTCCGGAAGAGTGAGCAGATCCACCTCGTCATCCCACGTGCGCAAGGCCGTGGTGGGATGGCCGGCGGCGTCGATCACGCCCATCCGGCGCAAGACATCCAAGGCCCGCGTGAAATGGGCGATATTGTGCGGTGCCGCCCCGCCTTCCAGCCAGTTCTGTTCCAGGAAGGCAAGCACGGCGGGCTGATCCAGCTCCGCCTCCCACAGGATCCCAAGCAGAGAGGCAAGTGCCTCCTCGTATTCCCGGGCGACGCCAAACAGGCACATGGCGGCATCGGCTGCCCCCTTGTCTCCCGTCTCCGGCCCCGCACCCAGGCCGAAATCCTTCAGCCCCCGCCGCGCCGGCGCGCAGACCTGCCAGTGGCCCACCTCGTGGATCAGCACCGAGGGCTCCATATCCGCCCGCACCGCCACCCCATCCCAGGTGAAGCCCCCCTGGGGCAGACCGTCAATCACCCCCAGACCAAAGCGTCGCACCAGCGCCACCCCGGCAGCGTGATGGTCCGGGTCCACCGACAGCGCCAGGCCCGGCCCATGCACCAGCGCCCAGGTGGCCGCGATCCGATCCGCACAGGCTCGGGCGAGGCTGCCCGGGGGGCAGGCATCACAAAATGAGATAAGCAGCGCCGGAATATCGGCCGGCGCCAGAGGGGTCAGCATCATGGGGCGGCACTTTGCCGCGCCGCGCCCCGACTTTCAAGGGACCCTAAACATCCGCCTCGCGCACGGCAGCCAGGAACTGGGTGCATTCCGCGATCAACTGCTGCAGGCTGCGTCCAAACGCTTCGGCAGCATCGCTGGCCGCTTCGGCGTCGCATACCACGCGAGCCGCACCGGCATTCATTTCCGCCGTCAAAGGCAGGGTCGCCCGCAGGCCCTGTTCGGTGCTGCGCGCCAGCCGGGCCGTATAATCGGCAGCAAAAGCCGCACCACGGTCACCGGTCAAAGCCACTTCGGCCATGGTCGTATCAATGTAAGACATGGCAACCTCCTGGGACCGACCCACCACCCCTCTTCCATTCGGTGATCCTGCGGCCTCTTTTTGATGGGAACCAGGCGATCCGGGACCGGACCACCCCCTTTGGAAACGTTTACCATTCTATGCGCACTAAGTGCTCATTTCAAGCAAATTGCGCACATTGTGCACTACAGCATGGAAATTCGGATACGGACTTGCACCCTGAACCTGCGCGATGGATAGTGCCGCCTGATCTATGTCAGAGAGTATGGGTAATCCCGAACAGAAAGGGGCAAGAGCCATGCCGCTGTATTCCTATCAATGCAAGGGATGTGCCAACGAGTTCGAGCAGCTGGTTGGCCGGGATGACACGCCTGCCTGTCCGTCCTGTGGCAGCCAGGATCTGGACCGCATGCTGGGCACCATCGCCCCCCACGCCCATTCCAAAAGCATGATCGCCGCCGGTCGTCGTCAGGCCGCCAAGGAAGGGCATTTCAGCAACTACAGCAAGTCCGAGCTGAAGGGCAAATGACCGAAGATTCCGCGAGAAATATCAGTGATCTGGAGAGGCGGCTGACGGATCTGGAGATCCGCCTGACCCATGCCCAGCATCTGTGCGACGAGCTGTCGGACGTGGTGGCGGAACAGGGCCGGACCATCGACCGGCTGGCCCTGGAAAACCGCCATCTCGCCGGCCGACTGCGCAGCCAGGAAGAACGGATCGCCGACCGCTCTCCCGCCGACGACCGGCCGCCTCCGCACTATTGACGTTGGTGCAATCCGGGACGGCCCGTGCGAAAGTGTTGCACTTTTATGCAACCCTCATCGGCAAATTTGCAGATTGCGAAGCAGCCGGAAAAGAAACCCCAGCCAACCTGCCCCATTTTATGACGGGACAAGGTTGGCCGGGGCAATACAAACGCCAGTCTGTCGAAAGGATCAGCCCTCGGCAGGTAGACCCAGACGGGCGCGCACGGCAGGCTCCCGGGAAGGCTTCAGGCCTACGGTACGACCTTCCTGCACGGCGATTTCCGCCGGCACGCCGGCGCCGGCGCGATACAGCGCCCACATCGCCCCAACCCGGTTCGACGAGTGGCAGTGCAGCAGCACCGGATAGGTTTCCGGATTCTCCACCAGGTCGGCGAAAGCCTTCACGGCCGCCTCGTCCGGAGCGCCGCCGGACACCGCCAGGTTCACATAGGCCAGACCAGCCGCTTCCGCCGCCTTGCCCTCGGCCTCCGATCCTTCTTCGGGGGTGTTCAGGTTAACCACCGTCTTGAAGCCCAGCTCTTTAAGCTTTTCCATACCACCTTCATCGGCCACCAGACCGCCGGTCCCCACATAGGGTGCGGCGCGCAGGTAGTTCTTCACCACCGCCGGCATGGCATCGCCATAGGGGGCCTGGGTCCAGCCGGCGGCGACATCGAAGGGATTGCCCGCGCCCTTGTCCATCCCCCCGGTCACGGCATCCACGGCGGCCTTCATCATCGCCTTGGCCGGAGCGCAGGGATTGGCCATGGACGGCGCACAGGGATTGGCCGCCGCCGGCGCGCACGGGTTCGCAACGGCCGGTGCGCAAGGGTTGGCTGCGGCCGGCGCACATGGATTGGCGACAGGCGCGCAAGGATTGGCCGGGGCGGCCTGGGCAGCGGGAACCAGATCCACCCGCGGCTGGGCGGGATCCAGGGACACGGTGCCGGCCAACGCGAGGCCGGCGGCGGGCAGCGCGGCCAGCAGGGTCTTACGGGTGCGAATCATACGGTTCAGGCCTCCATGGTCCGGTGAAGGGAGGATTGTTGTCCTGAGGAAACGGCCGCCCCCCCTTCGGGCGCTTCCATCACGTCACGGGCGGTAACGGGACCGCCCAGCTTGGCTTCGAAGTGGTTGCCCAGCTTGAAGGCCCCGACCCCGGCCCCGGCCAGGGCGGCGAGCACCACCCATTCCGGCACGCCCAGCATCTGCGGCAGGGTCTGGCCCTGAGGGCCGGGTGCGGCCATGTAGAAACCGCCCAACGGTTCGAAGACTGCGGCAAAAGCGGCCGTTCCGGCCATCATGCCCAGCACGAAAGCCGCCCCGTCCCCCCGGCCAGAGGCCAGGGACACCGCTGCTGTTCCGGGGCAGAAGCCGCCCAGCGCAAAGCCGGCACCGATCAGCAACCCGCCCAGGGCGATGGACCACAGATAGACGGTGGGCACGAAGACCCCGTTCGACCGCATCACTCCCGCCAGTTCGGCCAGCCACAGGCCGATGGCGCAGACCACCACGGCGGTAAACATGACCTTGATCACCGCCCAGTCGCTCAGGCGGAACTGGGCGGTCAGCTTGCGCGGGCTGCCGAACCCGGCGGCTTCCAGGATGTATCCGAACAGCACGCCGGCAAAGAGACCGGCGGCCGCGCCGTTGTCGTAAAGGGGCAGCATCACAGCCAGGCCTTTCGCATCAGGCGGCTGACCGCAAAGCCCGCCGCGAAGAAACCGATCAGGAACAGGAACCCGGCCACCCCCAGGGTGGCACCGCCCGACAGGCCAAGGCCCGAGGTGCATCCCCGCGCCAGCCGGGCGCCGAAGCCCGCCAGCACCCCGCCGGCGAAGGCATGACCCAGCCGGGTGCTGCTGCCCACACCGCGTCCACGCTCCACACCCGGACGGAAGCGCCCGGCAGACAGGCTGCCCAGGCCGGCGCCGATCAACACCCCGATAATCTCCCACGAGATCCAGGCCGCCAGCGGGTTTGCTGTCAGGAAGGGTCCGAAATAGGCATTGGCCCGCGCCCATTCGGGGGCGAGCCAGCCCGACACCGCCGCCGCCGCCCGGGTGAAGAACCCCGAAGCGCCCAGGCCGTGGCCGGTGATAAGAAAGGTCGCGAGAAGGGCCAGCCCCAGCGCCACGCCGGCGGCCAGGGGTGGCCAGTAAGGCCGTATCTGCTGCGTGCTCATGCGTCCCGATCCCGGAAACTTGATAATTAAGTCAATACTAATATAGAAATGACTGATATATCAAGCCCTGGCTCCCTCCCGCCCGCCGCCGAGATGCGGTAACGGGCCGGAGGGAGCCTTCTCTATTGGGGAAGAAGAGGGATCGGGTAGGGGTAAGGACAAGGGGGAAAGGTCAGCGGTAGCTCAGGCCGTCGCAGCCAAGCCAGGTGGCGATTTGCCGATCGGCTTCCTGCGCATCGACGCCATAGAGCATCTGGATCCGACCACGCAGCCGGTCCCGGCTGCCCTGGACGATATCCACGTCCTCGTCCCCCATTTTGCCCCAGTACTGACGTACGTGGCCCTTGGCGGCTTCCCAGTTGCCTTGAACTTCGGTCCATTGCATGAGTGGGTCCTCCCGTTTCGCGACATGGTCGATAAAACCAACGAGGCCGTCGCTTGATAGGTTTCAAAAAAACTCTTTTTTGAGGCCGCCGGTTTCAGGCCCTCGGCGACAACGGTTCCACCACCGGACCGCCGAGAGCCTCGGCGTCCTCAGCGTCGTGGGTGACCATCACCGTCGGCAGGCCGTGCGCGCGCACCCGCTCGAAAACGAACGCCCGCATTTGTGCCCGCAAGGCGGCATCAAGGCGGGAAAAGGGCTCGTCCAGCAGCAGGGCATCGGGGGCAGCCAGCAGCACCCGCATCAGCGCCACCCGCGCCCGCTGGCCGCCGGACAGGGTGGCCGGGTCCCGGTCGGCAAATCCGGCGAGATCCGCATCCCGCAAGGCCGCCTCGATCCTGTCCCGCCGCATCGCCCGCCCCTTTACGGCGGGCGGCAGGGCGAAGGCCAGGTTGCCACCGACGCTGAGGTGGGGGAACAGCATCGGGTCCTGGAACAGGATCCCCACCCGGCGGCGGTGGGGCGGCACGCCGTCCAGATCCCGGCCGTTGAGCGCCACCCGGCCGGACACGGCAAACACCGGCGCTACGGTGCCGGTGATCACCGCCAGCAGGGTGGACTTGCCCGACCCGCTGGGTCCCATCACCGTCATCACCGCCCCCGGCGCCACCCGCCGGTCCAGGGACACCAGCGGACGGCCGTCCAGGCGGATCTCCAGCCGCTCCAGCCGCAAGCCGGCGGTGGCGCCATTCGGGTCGTATCCGGCTTCAGCCATGGGCGCCCCCCTGCCCGCCCGGACGCAGGGCCGCGCGATTGCGGAACAGGAAGGCCGGCACCGCCAGGGCCAGCACGAAGCCCGCGAAGGGCAGCAGCATCTGAACAAGCCCGTACACGCCGATCGCCCGCCGGTCCCCGCCGGAGGACAGGGCCACCGCCTCGGTGGTGACGGTGGCGAAGCGGCCGCCGCCGATCAGCAGGGTCGGCAGATACTGGCCGACGGACACGGCGAAGCCCACGGCCGCGGCGGTCAGCACCGGTGCCAGCAGCATGGGCAGGCGCAGGCGCCAGAACACCCGGTCCGGCGAGGCGCCCAATCCAGCGGCGGTCACCCCATAGCGGCCATCCCAGGCCCGGTAGGGATCGGCGAGGGACAGGAAGACATAGGGCAGCACAAAGACCAGATGGCCGGCCACCAGCGCCCCCCACGACCGGTCGAGCCCCAGCGCGGTCAGCAGCATGGTCAGGCCGGTCAGGAACCCCACCTGCGGCACGATCAGCGGCAGATAGAGCAGCCACAACGCCCGCTGCCCGGGACGCAGGCCGTGGCGCTGCTCCGCTTCCAGACAGCACAGAGCCAGCACCAGGGCTATCCCCGCGGCCGCCAGCGCCAGCAGGGCCGTGGTGCCGGCCACGGCGGGCAGGCCCCCGGCCTCCCGCAGCCAGGTCCGGGCGGTCCAGCCTGCGGGCAGAGCATCGGGGAAGGTCCAGTAGCCGGCCACCGACCAAACGGCCAGCCCCAGCAGCCCTAGCACCGCCGCGCCCGCCGCGCCGCCGGCGCCCAGGGCGCCCAGCGGCCGCAGCAACGGATCGGCCCACAGCCCGCGCCAACCGCCGTTGATCATCATCCGGCCCAGGCGGGCCACCAGCCGCTCGGCCAGCGCCCAAAGGGCAATGGCGCCGGCCACCAGCCCCACTTGCATCATGGCCCCGGCCGAGGCCACGAACCACCGCGACAGGTCGGGATCGCGCAGCCAGCCGATCACCCGCACGGCCAGGGGGGGCGGCGTGGTCGGTCCCAGGATCATCGCCACATCCACGACCGACAGGGAATAGGCCAGCACCGCATAGACCGGCAGGCGGATTTGCGGGTACAGGCGCGGGAACACGGTGACCAGCCAGCCCCACACCCGCCCGTGCCCCAGGGTTTGCGCCACCGCCAGGGACTGCCGGCACGGCACCTGACCCAAGGCGGCCAGGGTCATCAGGAACAGGAACGGCACCTCCTTGACCACCAGCCCGGCGACCAGACTCAGGCCCAGGGGATCGCCGACGATCAGCAGGTCCGGTGGCACCTGCCAGCCGGTGGCCCAGGGGGAAAGCAGCCGGGCAATCCACCCCGACGGCGCGATCAGAAACGCCAGACCGAAGGCCGCTGCCGCATGGGGGATCGAGAGCAGCGGCGACAGCCCCCGCCGCACCAGCCCGAACAGCCGCGTATCCTGCCAGCCGGCGAAGATCAGCACGACGACCCCCAGCGCCAGCGCCGTCGCCAGCACACCGCTGCTGGCGGACAGCCACAGCGACCGCCCCAACCCCGGTTCGGCCAGCAGAGCGCGCCAGGGGTCCAGACCGATCCCCCGCCCGCCCAGCGCCGGCATCCAGCCAAAGGCGGGCAGCAGGGTGGCGGCCAGCCCGGCCAGGGTCGGCCCCAGCATGGCCACCAGGGTGATCCGGGGTGCCCAGCGCAGCATATGCAGCCCCTCCCGTTCGCCGGGCCTATCGGGCGACGCCGTAGCGCTGCTGCCAGATCTCTTCGATCCGTTCCATCCAAGACGGATGGGGTTCGGGCAGGGTCGCTCCCAGCTCGGCCGGGGTCAGGGTGGCCGGCCCCAGGTCCAGGGCATCGAAGCGCGCCTTGTCGTCCGGCGGCAATCCGGCGACGTCGAGCACGGTGAAGCTGCCCCAGACCGCCGGATCCTGCTTGCGGGCCTGGGCTTCCGGCGACAGCAGCAGGTTCGCCACCACCATCGCCCCGGCCTTGGCCGAGGCGTTATAGGGGATGGCGACGAAGTGGGTATTGCCGATGGTGCCGCCGTCGAACACGAAAGAGCGGGTGGTGGGCGGCAGTTCGAAGTTGGCGATGGCCGCGCTGGGGCCGCTGGGGTCGAAGGCCAGACCGATCAGCACCTCTCCGTCGTTCACCAGCCGGCGCAGCGCCGCGCCGTTCTGGGGATAGGCCTTGCCCTGGCGCCACAGCAGCGGGGTCAGGGCATCCAGCCAGTCCCACAGCGGCGCCGTCACCTCGGCCACCTGCTCCGCCGATCCGGCCGGAGCTTGCAGTACGGTCGGATCCGGGATCAGCCCGTACAGCGCCTGCTTCAGGACGGTGGAGCCCAGATAGGCCGGCAGCTGGGGAAAGGTGAAGCGACCCGGATTTTTCCGCGCCCACGCCAGCAGGGCGGCCACCGAGGTCGGCGGAGTCTCCAGGCGGGCGGAGTCGGTGAAGAAGACGAGTTGGGCCATGCCCCAGGGGGCTTCCATCCCCTCGGTGGGGACGGTGAAATCGCTGCGCACCGTGGGCTTGCCGGCGACATCGACAAAGCGCCAGTTGGGCAGCTGTTCCGCCCAGGGGCCGAACAGCAGGCCCTGGCGCTTCAGGGCGGCGAAGTTCTCGCCATTGACCCACAGCAGGTCGACAGCCCCGCCGCTGTCCTTGCCGGCCGCCTTTTCCGCCACCACCCGGGCCACCGCCTCGGCCGTATCGGTCAGCTTGACGTGGGTCAGGGTGACGCCATAGCGCGCCTGCGCCTGCTCGCCCACCCAGGCGATGTAGTCGTTGATGCGCGGCTCTCCGCCCCAGGCGTGCCAATAGACGGTCTGCCCCCGGGCGGCGGCTTCCACCGCCGGCCAGTCCGCTGGATCGGGCGCATCTTCCGCCCCGGCAGACCCGTAGCCCCCGACAAGAAGCACGCCGGCCGCAAGCAGCAGCGGGGCGAACAGGGAACGAAGATTGGCACGCATGAGACCTCCTGGTCCTGAAAACCTGCACAGAGTGTAGGCCCGCCCCGGGGGGAAACAAGAGAGCGCGGCAGTCACGTCCCCGTGAACGGGGATCCCAAGCCCCTTTCGCGGCCCAGCCATCCCGCCTTCGATCTTCCCCCACGCGTCCTGGGGGATTAGCATCCTCTGTTACACCACCTTCACCCGCGACTTCACCCGCATGCGTCCGTCCTCCTGCCTTCGGAGACATCCGATGACCGCGATCAGCCCCACCCCGCCCTGCCTGTCCGATGCCGCCCTGCAAGCCCTGCTGGCCGAGGACATCCCCTATGGCGACCTGACCACCACCAGCCTGGGGATCGGCGACCGCTGGGGCCGCATGACCTTTAGCGCCCGGGGACCAATGACCCTTTGCGGTGCCGAGGAAGCCTATCGCCTGTGCCAGCTGGCCGGCTGCGCAGAGGTCACTCTGTACCGCGCGTCGGGCCAGCAGGTGGACGAAGGGACTCTGCTGCTTCAGGCGGAAGGTCGGGCCGATGCCCTGCTTGCCGCCTGGAAGGTGTCGCAAACGCTGATGGAATTCGCTTCGGGCATTTCCACCGCCGCCATGGAGATCTGGCAGGCCGCCCAGGCTGCGGTGCCGGGCGTCACCGTGGCCTGCACGCGCAAGGCCCCGCCCGGCGCCCGCACCCTGGCGGCCAAGGCCGTGCGGGCCGGCAGGGCCACGATGCACCGGCTGGGTCTGTCGGAAACCCTGCTGGTTTTCCCCGAACACCGGGCCTTCCTGGACGCCACCGAGCTGGCCTCTCACCTGTCACACCTGCGGGCGGCCAACCCGGAGAAGCGGGTGGTATGCGAGGTCAGCACCATGGACGACGCCCACGCCGCCGTCCGCGCCGGGGCCGAAGTGCTGCAGCTGGAACGCTTCACCCCTGACGCGGTCCTGGATCTGGCGATCTGGCTGCACGACCACGGCCATCGGGAGCATATCACTCTGGCCGCCGCCGGCGGGGTCAAGGCGGGCAATGCCGGCGCTTATGCCCGGGCCGGCTGCCGGGTGCTGGTGACCTCTGCCCCCTATTTCGCGCCGCCCCAGGACGTGAAGGTACAGATCTTTCCCATCACGCGGGATTGATCGGCTTCCGGGAGACCCCATTGTCTTTTCGGACGAAAGTCTGTTCCTCGAATAGCCAACAGGATTGATGCCGCATGCCTCAAGGCGATCCCTTGCGTCTTCGTCTCAAGCTTTGTTCCTTCGCGGCCATGGGGCCGGGAAAAGCCGACCTGCTGGAAGCCTTGCGGGAATGCGGATCGATTTCCGGAGCAGCACGCAAGACGGGCCTGTCCTACCGCAAGGCCTGGATGATGATCGACGAGTTGAACCGCGCCTTCAGGGAGCCCCTGGTCGCCGCCGCCTTCGGCGGATCCGGGGGTGGAGGCGCATCGCTGACCGACATGGGCGAAACCGTCGTCAGTGCCTACCGGGAGCTGGAGCGCAAGGCCTCGGAAGCCGCCGCAGCAGAAATCACCCTGCTGCGCAGTCTGGTTGTGGAATCCACCTCTGATAGCACCGGGGATCCCAGTCACGACGATTGCCGCTTCTCCGAGTCGAAGGCCTGAGACGCCGCTCAGCCGCCCGGCCACATCCGAAACAGGATCGAATACCGGCCGCGCATCCCCTGGATGATGCGGATGGGTAACCTTTGCCTTTGACATCGGCGGCCCCTTGTCGCACCCTTTCTTATGCATGAATGTGCACAAGCGTTTGCGGCACACACCTCTGCGCTCGGGCGCCCGTTTCCCTTGCCGTGACCGTCCTGCCCGTCTCCCCCGAATCCTTCCCAACCCGGTCAGGGCCGCCTCAAAACGAAAGAGATCAAACGATGAAACTCAGTACGCGCAATCAGTTGAAGGGTAAGGTTGTCTCGGTGGCCGAAGGTCAGGTGGCCGCCACGGTTGTGGTGGATATCGGTGGCCTGACCGTGACGTCGGCGATCACCGACGCCGCCGTCAAGGATCTGGCCCTGGCCGTCGGGGACGATGTGACGGTGCTGATCAAGGCTTCCGATGTCATGATCGGGAAATAAACGAACCCCGGTTCGGATCCGCCCCCCGTGCGTCCGTGGGGGGCGGATGCGCTAAGCACCCTTTTTTTTTGGCACCGCACAGGATTCGAGCATTTACACACTCTGCGAAAAAAAACATCATCGTTCGGGACAGCGGAACTTTTGAGTTACACGAACGTTCCAGTTGTCTAGACCCGTTGTCTAGAAACGATCAGGAACAGGGGTGAGGGTTCTGGGAGGGACCCCCATCCAGGCGGAGGGTCCCATGGATACGCAAATGATAAGAACCAGCCAGCACCACTGGCTACTCACGCGGATCGCCACAGCAGCTGCCGAGGCCGACGCAGCCCTGTCTCATGACGGCTATCACGCCAGTCTGGATGACGTCCGTTCCCTGGGGGAGCAACTGGGCCAATGGCTACCGTTGGAGGGAACGCTGCACGAGCAGGATCTGCGCAGGTTCGTTGATTACCTGACCACCATTACCGCCAGCGGCCGCGCCCCGGAAGACCGGGAGTTGCTGGGCCTGATCGGCTGGGCCGACCTGCTGGCTGACCGGGTGGCCACGCATCACTGATCGGGGTCCCCCGGTCCCGTATGGCGGCTCCGACGACATGAAAGGGCCGGAGGCGGGGTGTCATACCCCGCGTCCGGCCCTTTTCGTGCCCCCCGTTCAGCGGAACCAGACTGCGGTCCAAGGGATGAAGGTCACCAGCATCAGGACCGCCACCATGGCCACCAGGAACCACTTCATGTAGGTCATCACCTGTTCAATACGCAGGCCGGTGGCCGAACAGACCGTCAACAGGACCGAGGCCACGGGCGGCGTTTGCTGCCCCACCCCCAGGTTCAGGCAGACGATCACCCCGAAGTGCACCGGATCCACCCCCATCTTGGCGGCGAGCGGCATCAGCAGGGGCACGACAACGATGATCGCCGCGCTGGCGTGCAGCACCATGCCCAGGGCCAGCAGGAACAGGTTGATCAGCAGCAGCGAGATCACATAGTCGTCCGACAGCCCGCCCAGTCCGGCGGCGATCTTCTGCGGCAACTGCTCGTTGGCCAGCACCTGACCCAGCACCGCCGAGCCGGCGATGATCATCATCACCACGGCCGTCTGCTTGCCGGCGGACACCAGCACCTCGAACAGCTTGCTCCGGGTCAGGTCGCGGGACATCACCGTCCCGAAGATCAGGGCGATGAACACGCCGATCCCCGCCGCCTCGGTGGGGGTGTAGATGCCGGCGATCAGCCCGCCCACCACGAGCACCGGGATCAGCAAGGGCACCAGCGCCCGTTTCAGCGCCTGTCCCAGCGCCGGCGGCGAAAACCGCTGTTCGCGCGGATGGCCCTGGCGCAGGGCGAAGATGTAGGACACCACCATGAACGCCCCGCCCAGCATCAGCCCTGGCACGATCCCGGCGATGAACAGGTCCTTGATCGATGTGTTGGTGGTCACCCCGTACAGAACCATGGGAATGGACGGCGGAATGATGATCCCCAGCGTCGCCGAAGCCGCCGTGACCGCCGCAGCGAAGCCCCTAGGATAGCCGCGCCGGGCCATCTCCGGCACGAAGACTTTGCTCATGACCGCCGCATCGGCCACCGCCGAACCGCTCATTTCGGCCATGAACATCGAGGTCAGCACGTTGATGTGGGACAGTCCACCCCGCACCCACCCCACCAGCGCCGAGGCCAGATCGATCAGCCGCTGAGAGATGGAGGTGGCCCCCATCAGCTCTCCCATCAGGATGAACAGGGGGATGGCCACCAGGATGATGCGGTTGGAGCCGGAAAACAGCTGCACGGGAAAGGTCAGCAGGTTGATGTCGGCCAGCCACATGGTGGCCCCGGCGGTCAGCATGATGGCGAACCCGACGGGCACGCCCACCAGCACGAGGCCGATCAGCAGGACAAGGATGGTGGTGATCACGGGGCGGACCTCCAGCGGGCGACGATACGGGCCAACAGAGCGAGCACAATCAGGCCGGCGGACAGGGGCAGAACGGCCATGAATACCCCCTGGGGAACCGGCAGGGTTTCAATGGGCCGGCCGCCCACCACCGCCATCATCCGCACCGACAGCACGGCCAGCAGCACCATGAAGCCCCCGACCATCAGGTCGATCACTGTCAGCGCCACCCGTCGCGCCATCTCCGGCAGCTTGTTCAGAAAGGCGTCGAAGGCGATATGGCCGTCATCGCGATAGGCCAGATAGGCGCCCAGGAAGGCGATCCACACCAGCATGAAGCCGGGCAGTTCGTCCGCCCAGACCAGACCGGCCTCCAGGACGTAGCGGTAAAATACGTTCAGGCAGACCGCCACAGCCGCAGCGATGACAAGAACGGCCACGGCGACGGACACCAGCCGGTCCAAACCGTTGATCAGCATACGCATGCCTTTGCCCTCCTTCTTCTCGACCGGGCCATGGACGGAGCTGCGCTACGGTACCGATGCACCTTTCGGCCCGCCTATTGGCGGGCCTTGTCGACCAGCTCCAGCCAGTCGGTACCGTACTGATCGGTGTAGGTGGCGGACACGCCCGACACCTTGGCCTGAAAGGCGGCCAGATCGATGTCGTTGACCGCCAGGGTCTTGCCCATGTCCTCGATGTACTGGGCTTCCATGGCGGCGGCCTTGTCGTAGCTTTCCTCGGTGATCTCGCGCCCGACGTCGGCAAAGACGGTTTTCTGTTCGTCGGTCAGGCTGTTCCAGAAGGATTCCGAGGCCATGAGGAACGACGGCGTATAGACATGTTTGGTCAGCGACAGATACTTCTGCACCTCGTACATCTTCTGGCCGTAGAAGCCGTAAGCGGCCGCTTCCGCCCCGTCGACCACCCCCATCTGCATGGCAGTGAAGGTCTCGCCCCAGGACACCTTGGTCGGCACCGCGCCCATGGAGGCAAAGACGTCCTGGCGGAACGTGCCGCCGGAGATGCGCACCTTCATGCCGTCCATATCGGCGGGGGTGACGATAGGCTTGCTGGAGTTCATCACGTGGCGGAAGCCGTTTTCATAGACGCCGACCACCTTCACCGAAGCAACCTCTTCGATGCGGTCGCGGACGGCCTCTTCCAGGCCGCTGGCCATGGCGCGGCGCACATGGTCGCGGTCGTCGAACAGCCAGGGCAGGTCGAACAGACCCAGCTTGCCGTCCAGCTTCAGCACACCGGAGGCGACGTTGATCATCTCCATGGTCCCGAGCTGGAGATTGTCGATCAGCGCGCTTTCCTTCCCCAGCTGGCCGTTGGGATAGATGTTGAAGGTGAACTGGCCGGGCAGCCGTGCGTCCACCTTCTCGGCGAACAGCACCGATTGCGCATGCAGCGGTGACAGATCCGACACGTGGCTGGCAATCGCCACCTCGCGCGGTTCGGCCATGGCGGTACCGGCGGCAGCCGTGGACAGAACACCGATGGTCGCGGCGGCCCGCATCAGGGTCGTGAACTTGGACATGAAGACTCTCCCAGAGTGGTTTGTTTGTTGATTTGATCCGCCGCATTCCGACGGACCCGGTTTAGTCGACAGGCAAAGGATCAGCGGATCTCAACGTGATAGCGGAAGCTGGCCGCCGTCCCGGTGGAGACGCGCCATTCCAGAGGCACGGCATCGAAGCCGCTCGCCGTCCGGCCGATGCGCACCACCGGCGTGCCGGCATCTATGCCCAGCAGGCCCGCTTCCGCCTCGGCGGCCGTATCCACCCACAGATCTTCTCCAGCGCGGGCGACAAGCTGGCCGCAGGCGCGTTCGTACAGCGGGTACATCAGGTCGGGATAGTCGGGGACGGCGATGTCCAGCAGCGGCCGGAACGGCTCTTCAGGCAGCCAGATCAGTTCCACCAGCAACGGCTTGCCTTCGATCAGGCGCAGGCGGTGGAAGTGGATCACCGGCGTGCCCTCGGGCAGGCGCAGGCGTTTGGCAACCTCCGCGCCAGCCGGTTCCACCCGGCGTTCCAGCACCTGGCCGCTAGGTATCAGGGGTGTGCCGTCGGCCGTGCGCACCCGGAAGAACCGGAACAGGGACGAGGCGAAATCGGGCCGGCGGATGAAGGTTCCCCGCCCGCGCCGACGCACCAGCAGGCCCTCGGCCACCAGGGTCTCTATCGCCTTGCGGGCGGTGCCGACGGCCACGCCATAGTCCCGGGCGAGCACGTTTTCCGACGGCAAAGGATCATCGGCGGACCAGCCATTGGCGACAATCCGTCCGTGAATGTCATCCCGCAGGCGCTGGTACAGCGGCAGGCGGGAATCACTGACCGCCCCGTCGCCGAAATGACCCTCACCGGAGGACTGATTTCCCGTCGTCCCCGTCATGCGCCTTGCCTCCTCCCTGCTCGCTGCTTATCTTCAGTTCTCTATAGAACCAGAGAACCAGAGTTGAGTACCGATGTCAATGCTGCCCCCGAACCGTTCCGCCGCCCCCGCGCTTCTGAAGATCGATGCCCATGCCCATGTGTTCGGTGTCGGCGGACCGTTGGCGGCACTCCGGCGCTACACCCCGACGGTGCCCCGGCCGGAGCCGGCTTATCGGGCGGAACTGGACGCCGCCGGCATCACCCATGCCCTGCTGGTGCAGCCGAGTTTTCTGGGGACGGACAACACCACCCTGCTGCGCGCCCTCGCCGAGCGGCCGGCGCGCTACCGCGGGGTGGCGGTGGTGGACCCGGATGTGGACGACGAAACGCTGGACCACATGGCTGCCCTGGGGGTTGTGGGGGTGCGCTACAACATCATCGGCTGGGAAGCAGGGGCACTCCTGTCCGCTCCCTGGCAGACCTTGTCCCGCCGCATCGCCAGCCTAGGCTGGCATATCGAGGTGCAGGCAGAAGGACCGGACGTGGCCCGGCTGTTGCCGGTGTTGCTGGAACACGGGGGGCCGGTGGTGATCGACCACTTCGGCAAGCCCGCCCCGGCGGACGGCGTGGCGGATGCGGGCTTTCAGGCGATCCTGGCCCAGGGACGGGCAGGCGCGCCGGTGTGGGCGAAGTTGTCCGGCCCCTACCGCTGCGGAGCAGACGTGCAGCCCTATGCGGAAGCGCTGCTTGAGGCGCTGGGGCCGAAGCGGCTGATGTGGGGCAGCGACTGGCCCTGGACCCAGAACGAGGCCGGCAAGACCTACGGCGCCTGCCTGCGCTGGCTGGAAGACTGGGTGCCGGATGAAACGACCCGGGCGGCGGTTCTGGCCGCGCCGGCACGGTTGATGGGGCTGCCAGGGTAGTGACGACCAGCGTGACGGGCAGGAGAAACGGTCAGCCACACCTGCCAAGGAGGGCATTTTTCTTTGAGAAGTCTCGCACTCTGTCAGCACAAAGGTGTCAACATGCCACGCCATCCGTTGACAGCATCACGGATAACGGGTGCGCGGGGAAGCCCGGGCGACGAACATCACCGACACGGCCAGCCCCAGGGCCATCATCACCGCCCCACCCTGATAGGTATGGGCGATCTGTACGGCCAGAGTATCGGCGGCCGACATCCCCTGCGGCCGGCCGGCAGCGAAAACCACCACCAGAATCGCCAGCCCCATGGTCCCGCCCAATTGATGGGCGACGTTGACGATACCCGAAGCTGCACCGGCATCCCGCTTTTCCACCCCCTGAACCCCGGCCACGGTCAGTGGCCCCAGAGCCATGCCGTTGCCGAAGCCCAGCAGCAACATCGGTAGGGCCAAAGCGGTGACATAGCCGTGGTGCGGCCCGACACTGGCCATCCACAGCAGGCCCAGAAAGCAGGCCCCCATGGCGATGACCAGCACCCGCCCGTTGCCCAGGATGCGGGTCAGCTTGGGCAGCTGCATGGAGGCTGCGAAACTGACCGCCGTCAGCGGCAGAAAGCCCAAACCGGCCTCCAGCGCGCCGAATCCCAACACGCCTTGCATGTATTGGGTGCTGAAGAAGAAGAACGAGACCATGGCGCCGACAAACAGCATCCGCGCCCCATAGGCCCCGGCACGCACCCGGTCCGCCAGCAGACGCAGCGGCAGCAACGGTTGCCGACTGTTTCGCTGGCTCCACAAGAACGCCACTAGCAGAGCCAGCCCGCCCCCCACAGCCCCCAGGGTCCGTACGTCCCCCCACCCCACCGATGCGGATCGTACCGTGCCATAAACCAGTGATGCCATGCCGATAGTCGAAACGAACGCCCCGACCAGGTCCAGGCGTCCGTCTCCCTGCTCCGTTTCCTGCAACATTCGGCTGGCTGCCACGAACAGGCCGATCCCCACCGGAACGTTCATGAAGAACCCGACCCGCCAGGAGATCCAGTCGGCAAAGATCCCGCCCACCACCAGACCCAGGCTGGCCCCGACGCCGGCCGTGGCTGCGTAGTAGGCCAGCGCCCGGTGGCGCTCCTCGCCGTCCTGGAAATGGGTGGACAGCAGCGCCAGGGTGGTCGGCGCCAGCACGGCCGCACCGATCCCCTGTATAGCCCGGGCGGCAAGCATCATCGCCGGTGACTGAGCCAAGCCGATCCCCAGCGAGGCCACGGTAAACAGCACCAATCCGGCGAGATAGACCCGCCGGCGCCCCAAAAGGTCGCCGATGCGCGCGCCGAGCATCAGAAAGCCACCGAAACACAGGGTATAGGCGTTCTGTACCCAGGACAGGCCCGTGGCGGAAAAGCCCAACCCTTCCCGGATATCGGGCAAGCCGGTGATGACGATGGAGATGTCCAGGATGATCATCAGATAGCTGGCCAGAACAATGGTCAGCACCGCCCGCCGCTGGTCGGGCAAAGGCGCGCCTGCGGCTCCGTCCGGCGGACGGCAGTCGGAAGAAGACAAGGTCATGGTGGTGGAAACGATCCCTCGTCCCAGTCCCCAGCGGACCGGGTCACCTGAAATTCAACACCGAAAGCACGCGCCGATGGAGCCCCGGATCGGACGGACGCCGTCCCGGCCCCTTCCGGCAAACGACGATGTGGGGATGGCAGCGCTTCAGAATAAGGCGCACAAAATGGAAAGCCCCCATGCACGTTGCTCATGAGTGCCATTCGCACCCTGCCGGCCGGCCTTACCCTTACCTGGCCCTGGGTTTCTTCGGCCACATCACGTACACTATCCTTTTCGACCCATAGGAGAGACGTTTATCCTCTGGGTATAGCGTTCCCATGAAAAACGCACAGAAGATTGCAGCCAACCGGAAGGACGACAGGGAATGGACGCACTCGACCACCTGCGGGAACTGGCCCGTTGCGACCTCGGCACCCGGGACAAGCCCTGGCAGGAGGTCGCCCGGGGCTGCGGCCTGATGCTGCATACCCCCCTCGACCTTGCCGCCGACCTGCCGGCCATGCGGGCGGAATTCGCTACCCTGGAGGCCGACACGGGGCCGGAGTATCGCGGTTTCCGGAATGAAGACGGCAGTTGGTCCGATCTGCAACTGATCAGGCGCGGGCGGCTTGGCGGTGTCGGCGCGCCGGCTCCCACGCTGGACCGCATACCGAGTGTCCGCGCGCTGCTGGAGCGGACCGGCTGGACAGTGCTGGGCAGCAGCGTGATCCGCCTGCACCCCCACGGGGTGCTGCCCTGGCATTTCGAGGCCCAGTCCCCGTACATGCCGGAAAGCCGCCTGCTGATGCCCCTGCACGCCCCAACGGGCGCCTTCACCCTGCTGGGTGACGACGCGGTGGCCTATCCGGCGGGAACCTTCTGGACCGGCGACTTCAACTTCCCCCATCAGGTGGAAAACCCCACGGACGAGGAACGCCTGGTGCTGCTGGTCGACGTGGTGAACACCCCGGAGGTCCTGCGCCTGATGCCGGAAGCCATGACCGCCGATGTCGCCGAACGCTGCGCCCTGTCGATGAAAGCGACCCAGCATATGCTGCACTGGCGCCAGAGCCGCGCCAACATCGCCGGCTTGCCGCCACAGGTTCGCAGCAACCTTCAGCCCGCCTGAGGCCCGAGCCCCTGCCCGGCCCGCCTTACCGCCCGGGCAGCAGGACCACGCGATCCAGCAGGCTTTCCTCGATCCGCCGGTGGGTGATCAGGATCAGGGTCCGACCGGCCAGCGCCTGGTCCAGCGCCCCCAGGAACCGCCGCTCCATGGCCGGGTCCAGCCCTTCGGTGGGTTCGTCCAGAATCAGGATCGGCGCCGGTTTCAGCAGCGCCCGCGCCAGCCCGACACGCCGCGCCTCCCCGCCGGACACGGTGGTTCCCGCCTCGCCCACGAACCCGTCCAGGCCATCGGGAAGCCGCGCCAGCAGGTCGTCCAGCTGGGCGATCCGGCAGGCCTGCCGTACAGCGTCGTCCGAAGCCTCCGGCGCACCGAGAGTCAGATTGTCGCGCAAGCGGCCCGTGAACAGCCGGGCGTCCTGCGGCGCGACAGCAAAGGCGCTCCGCCAGGTTTCGGGCTCCACGTCCCGCAGGTCATGATCCGCCACCCGGACCGTCCCCCGTGTCGGCACCCTCAGGCCGGTCAGCAGAGAAACCAGGGTGCTCTTCCCCGCGCCGCTGGGGCCGACCAGTGCCACCCGCTCGCCCGCCCGAACCCGCAGGGACAGACCGTCGATCACCGCCGGCCCCGCCGCATGGGAGAACGCAAGATCGGTCACCAGCAGTTCGGCAGACGCCACGACCGGAGAGAGCCGGGTAATGGGCGCCGCTTCCGGCGGGCTGCGGTCGATCAACGTGAACAGCCTGCGGGCCGACGCCAGCGTTTCCGGCAGGACGCGGAATGCGGCCGGCAGGGGTGCCACGGTCTCGAAGCTCGCGAGACAGAGAAACACCAGCAGCATCAGATCCGCCCCGCCAAGGCTGCCCTCGGCGACCATCGGCGCGCCGAGCACCAGAACGGCCACGGGCGCCATGCTCGCAAGCAGACCGGTTGCGGCCCGGGCCACCGCATCCAGGGTATCGGCCCGGGCCTGATGGGCACGCAGACCCCGGGCCTCGTCGAGAAACGCCGCCGTCTCCGCCTCATCCGCACCGAAGGCCTGAAGCTCCGCCAGCCCCTGGATCTGATCCACGGCCCGGCGATGAAGGGCTGCCGTCGCCCCCACGCTCTCCCGCGCTGCCCGACGCCCCAGCAGCCAGGACAGCGCGGACCCGCCCCCGCCGGCCACCATCAGCCCGACAGCGAGCAGGCCGGCGACGGCGCCGGACATCGCCGCCGTAACGGCAACACACGCCAGCGCCCCCAGCACCCCGGCCACCACCGGCACCACGCCACGCAGGTACAGGTCCCGCAGGCGGTCCACATCGCCGACCAGCCGGGCCGCCACATCCGCGCCGTGGAGATCCTCCAGCCCTGCGGGGGCGAGGGGGACAAGGCGGTCGAAAACCTGCCGCCGCAGTCCGCCGAGGAAGCGGAAGGTGGCCTCGTGCGTGACCAGCCGCTCCAGATACCGGGCTCCGGTCCGGCTCATGGCCAGGGCGCGGATGATGGCGGCAGGGGTGTAGTAGTTCATCGCGGCCCCCGCCACCCCGGCCAATCCCATGGCGGTGATGAACCACCCCGACGCCGCCATCAGCGCCACGCTGGACAGCGTGGCGGCCAGGGACAGGACGATCCCGCCCGACGCCCAGCCCCAATACGGACGATAGAGCCACAACAGGCGCAGCAGGATCCTCATACCACGACCTCCGGGATCATTTCGGCCGTCATCGCCCGGACCAGGGCGGCATAGTGCCCGTTGGCCGCCAGCAAATCAGCATGCCATCCGGTCTCCATCCCCCGCCCCCGGTCGAGGACGACGATCCGGTCCGCGGCCTCTATGGTGCGCAGGCGGTGGGCAATGGAAAGGACGGTGCGCCCTTCCCCGAGGCGGGCCAGGGCGGCGGCGATCTCCGCTTCCGTTTCCCCATCCAGGCTGGCGGTGGGCTCGTCGAGCAGAACCAGCGCCGGATCGCGTAAGACCGCCCGGGCGATGGCGATCCGCCGCGCTTCGCCGCCGGACAGCAGAGTCCCGCGCTCGCCCACCGGGGTCTCGAAGCCCCTTGGCAGCGCCTCGACGAACGGAAGAACGCCGGCCTTCTCGGCCGCTGCACGCACTTGGTCGCGGGAAGAGCCGGGGGAACCGAGGGCAATGGCCTCGGCGACCGTGCCCCGGAACAGATGCGGCCGTTGCGGCACCCAGGCGATCCGCCGTCGCCAGAGCTCCAGGTCCCAGTCCTCAAGCGGGTGACCGTCAACCAGGATTCTCCCGTCCGAGGGGGCGAGGAACCGCAGCAGCAAATTGGCCACCGTGCTCTTCCCCGCACCACTCGGTCCGACGAGGGCGATGGTCTCTCCGGCAGCGATCTCCAGAGACAGTCCGTCGAGGGCTGGCGGATCGTCACCATAGCGGGCCGTGACCGCGTCGAACACCAGACGCGGCGGGGTGGCGAGCGGCCTCCCCGCTCCTGTCCCGCCCCCCCGCGGTGAAAAGACGGCGGGCGGCGCGGCGCGCAACAGGGGGAGCATGCCATCGACCGCGCCGATGGCTTCCATGCGCCCATGGTACTGGGCGCCGAGGGTCCGCAGCGGCAGGTAGAATTCCGGAGCCAGCAGCAGCAGGAACAATCCCCGCTGATACTCCATATCCCCCCACAGCAGGCGAAAGCCGATGAACACCGCGATCATGGCGATGGACACCGTCGCCAGGAACTCCAGCGCCAGAGAGGACAGGAAGGCCACGCGCAGGATACGCATAGTTTCCAGACGATAGCTTTCCGACAGGCTGGACACCGTTTCCGCCTCACGCCGGGTAGCATTGAACAGCTTCAGGGTGGTCAGCCCCTGAACGGCATCAAGGAAGCGGGCGCTCATGCGGGTCAGGGTGGCCCATTGGCGCTGGTTCATGCGCTCCGCTCCCCGGCCGATCAATATCATCGCCAGGGGGATCAGCGGCGCCGTCCCGGCCATGATCAGCGCCGTCACCCAGTCCATGGGCAGGGTCACGGCCAGGATGGCAACGGGCAGGACGGCGGTCAGCGCCATGGCCGGCAGAAACCGGGCCACATAGCCGTCCAGGGATTCCACCCCCTCGACCAGCAGGGTGGCCAGCGCCCCGCTGCGCTGACGGCCCAGACCCACGGGTCCCAGGGCATGGAGGTGGTGCAGCAGATCTGCGCGCACCCGGTCCTTGACCCGGCCGGCGACGGCAAAGGCGCTGCGGTCGGCCGTCACCGACAGGGCGGCGCGCAATCCGTACAGCCCCAGCAGAAACCCGACCGCCGGCCATAGGTCCGCTGGCTCCCCATGCCCGAAAACGATCCCGGCGGCGAGATCGGCCAGGATCCACGACTGGAGGATCAGCAGCCCGCCCCCCAGGGACGACAGCAGAACGGCCGTGACAGGAAAAGCCCCCTTTCCCCGCATAAGGGACTTCAGGGCGGTTGCGGCGGCCGGGGACGCGGCGCTCACGGGCGGGCTCCATGGAATAAAATGGAAAGGGGGAGAGGGCATCGGGACGAGTCCGGTGGCCGGCCCCGTCCCGGCACCTGTGTTTCACCGATCTAGCCTTGGGCGCGCTTCACCTCCCGCACGGCGCTTTCCTCGGCTTCGAACCACAGGGCGTTGATGATTCCCAGGGACAGCGCGGCCGTCAGACCCAGGATCCAGGTGAAATACCACATCGTCCGTTTCTCCTTGCTTGGCCTTCTAATAGGCCGAATTGCCCCGCTGGGTGATTTCCTCCACCGACACCCGGCCCCACATGCGGGCGTAGCACCACACCGTGTAGGACAGGACGAGCGGCAGAAAGATCACCACTGCCCAGAACATCACCGTCAGTGTCAGGTGGCTGGACGGCGCGTCCCAGACGGTCAGGCTGGACGCCGGATCGGTGCTGGAAGGCATGATGAACGGGAACATGGACAGCCCCGCCGTGCCGATGATCCCGGTCATTCCCACGGCACTGGCGACAAAGCCGATCCCGGGCCGGTTCATGCGCGACAGCAACACCGCCAGGATGATTCCCGCGAATCCCGCCACCGGTGCCGCCAGCGCCACCGGATAGGTGGAATAGATCGCCAGCCAGGCGCCGGGCTGCACCACCACGTCCTTGGCCAACGGGTTGGGCAAGGCATCAAGGGGGGGCTGGGAAATGATCGCGTAGCCGTCGATCCCCAGAGCCACCCAGACGCCCCCAAGAGCGAAGCCGACAACGGCGATCGCCCCCATCAGGACCACCGCCCCCTTGGCGCGGGAGGCCACGGGTTCGGCGGTGCGCATCTGCAGCCAGATCCCCCCGTGCAGGGTGATCATGGCAAAGCTGATCACCCCGGCCAGCAGGGCGAAGGGGTTGAGCAACGGCAAAAGGGCGCTCAGCAGCGCGCCCTCGTAGTGGGCGCGCAGGAAGCTGTCCAGGTGGAAAGGTACTCCTTGCAGCAGGTTGCCGAAGGCCACGCCGAAGATGATCGACGGGATCGCCCCACCGGCGAACAGCCCCCAGTCCCAGGCCCGGCGCCAGCGGGCGTCCCCGATCTTGGAGCGGTAATCGAAGCCCACCGGCCGGAAGAACAGGGCGAACAGGACCAGCAGCATGGCCATATAGAAACCGGAGAAGGCGGCGGCATAGACCGCAGGCCATGCGGCGAAAATGGCGCCTCCGGCGGTGATCAGCCAGACCTGGTTGCCATCCCAGTGGGGGCCGACGGTGTTGATGATCACCCGCCGCTCCTCGTCGGTCTTGCCGAGGAAAGGCAGCAGGTTGCCCACCCCCATATCCATGCCGTCGGTGATGGCGAACCCGATCAGCAGGGCGCCGACCAGGATCCACCAGACGAACTTCAGGGTTTCGTACTCGATAAGCATCTGTGGGGCCTCCCTTACTCGGCCGGTGCGGGATAGGCGACGCCGGCGACTTCGCCGTGATAGCGGCCGGTCCCCAGGGAGGCCGGTCCCTTGCGGGCGAACTTGACCATCAGGAAAACCTCGATCACCAGCAGGAAGGTGTAGAAGCCGATGAAGCCGGTCAGGCTGAAAATCAGGTCTCCGGCGGTCAGGGACGAAGCGGCCAGGGATGTCGGCAGCACCTCGCCGATAGCCCAGGGCTGGCGGCCGAATTCGGCGACGAACCATCCCATCTCGCAGGCCAGCCAGGGCACCGGAATGGCCCACAGCAATGCCCGCTGAAGCCACCGCTTTTCGCTGATGGTACGGCGCATGGTGAAATAGAAGGTGGCCCCGATCAGCCCCAGCATCAGGAAGCCGAACGCCACCATCAGCCGGAAGGTCCAGAACAGCGGCGCGACCTTGGGGATGGAGTCCTCCGCCGCCTGTCTGATCTGCGCGTCGGTGGCATTGGCGACATCGTCGGTATAGGGCTTGAGCAGCAAACCGTAGCCGATGTCCGCCCGCCGCTCCTCGAACCGGGCCAGGGTCTCCGGCGAGTTGTCGCCGGCCCGGATCTTCTCCAGATCCGCATAGGCCAGCATGCCCGACCGGATGCGCGCCTCGTGCTCGGCCTTCAGGTCGTCCAGGCCGGTGACCTGTTCCGTGGTCGACCGCGTGGCGATCAGGCCCAGGGCGTAGGGAATCCTGATCGCATATCTGGTGGTTTCCGTCTCGTCATCCGGCCAGCCGAACAGGGTGAAATCGGCCGGAGCCGGGGCGGTTTCCCACTCTGCCTCGATGGCGGCCAGCTTGACCTTCTGGACATCGCCCAGTTCATAGCCGCTTTCGTCCCCCAGGATGATCACCGAAAGGATGGAAGCGAACCCGAAAGCCGAAGCGATGGCCATGGAGCGCTTGGCAAAGGCCAGATCACGCCCCTTCAGCATGTAGTAGGCACTGATCCCCAGCACGAACATGGAACCGGTGACATAGCCGGCGGCCACCGTGTGGACGAACTTCACCTGGGCGACGGGGTTGAAGACCACCTGCCAGAAGCTTTCCATCTCCATGCGCATGGTTTCGGGGGAGAAGACAGCGCCTACCGGGTTCTGCATCCAGCCATTGGCCACCAGAATCCACAGCGCCGACAGGTTCGAGCCCAGGGCGGTGAAGAAAGTCACCGCCAGATGCTGCCGCCGGGACAGCTTGTCCCAGCCCAGGAAGAACAGGCCGATAAAGGTGGATTCCAGAAAAAAGGCCATCAGGCCCTCGATCGCCAGAGGCGCGCCGAACACGTCGCCCACGTAATGCGAGTAGTAGGACCAGTTGGTGCCGAACTGAAACTCCATGGTCAGGCCGGTCGTGACCCCCAAGGCGAAGTTGATACCGAACAACTTGCCCCAGAAGCGGGTCATGTCCCGGTAGATCTCCTTGCCGGTCATGACATAGACCGACTCCATGATGAACAGGATCCAGGAAAGCCCCAGGGTTAGCGGAACGAACAGAAAATGATACAGGGCTGTCGCAGCGAACTGCCAGCGCGACAACTCTATGACCGTCGTATCGACGATAGAGTCCATCGAGGTATTCCCTCTCTTGCCTCCCGGGTGCCGAGACGTGCCGGACCAATCCCGCGTCTTCCGTCGATGGACGCAGGGGATCAGCCCCGAACGGCAGTCATCCGGGGGACGGGATTGCGATTAATCTGCGGTGGGTTCAGGCAATCGCGGAAACGAGAGGGGGTCCCCGGCAGGTGATCGTGTGGCGCAAGCGATCCGACTGCGGGATCTCTTCGTGGCAGGAGTAGTCGAGGCCCTGGCCGAAACGCCCGACAAAGGGCGCCAGAGAGACAACGGTCGCCGCGCCGTCGATTGCGGCGGAAACGGCGGCCGATCCACAGATCTGACAGTGCTGCTGAAAGCTTTCTCCGCCCTGCCCTTCTCCCGGCGCGCCCGATAGCGGCAGAAGCTCGACGCCAGCGGCGGTACAGAGAGACAGGAAGCCCAACGGCCGGCCTGTCGCTCCGCCATGGCCGAGCGCCGCAGCCTCCGCCGACAGGTGCGCCGTGGTGAAAACCAGATGAAGCAGGAGACCGAGCAGCCCGGCGGCGCAAGTGTTTCCACTTGCCCGCAGGGTCTTCAGCACGGTTCCGGTCACACGGTTCATCTCGACGCCAAACGATCATGAGAAGAATTGAATATAGCGGGAGAACCGCATTTTTCTCAATACGGTGCCCTCACCGGACCGGCGCATGGCTGCCCCGCCGGGAAAGGGACGCTCATGGTGCTTGCAGTGGCTTCTTTTACCATCATAGGCAGTACGAGCAGCCGGAAAGAAGGGTCGGGCCGACGTGGCGGCCGCCCTGGACGCCGAGGCCCGCCGCTTCATCGGCGACGGGTCCCCGGACCGGGAGACCGCACTGCTGGCCCTGGACCTGGGGGCTGCGGCCTGATCAGGGACCGCTACGCCACCTCCAGCCACTCGCGACGGATATCCGCCCGATCCCGCATGTCCTCGGGCGAGCCGTCGAAGACCACCTGGCCGTGGCCCATCACGAAGACCCGACGCGCTACCTTCAGGGCCATGCTCATCTTCTGCTCCACCAGCAGCACGCCGACGCCCCGGTCGTGGATATCGCGGATGACCTCGCTCACCACATCCACGATCCGGGGGGCGAGGCCTTCGGTCGGCTCGTCGACCAGGATCACCAGGGGGTTGCCCAGCAGGGTCCGGCACATGGTCAGCATCTGCTGCTCGCCGCCGGACATCACTCCCGCCCGCTGATCCCGCCGTTCACGCAGACGCGGGAAGTAGGTGAACATGTCCTCCATGGTCCAGCGGGGCGCCCCATCCTGCCCGGGCAGGATGCCCATGCGCAGGTTTTCCTCCACCGTCAGGTTGGGAAAGATCAGCCGCTCCTCGGGCACATAGCCCAGACCCGCCCGGGCCACCTGGTGGGCCGCCCGCCCCGCCAGTTCCGCGCCCCGCAGGGTCACGGTGCCGGCGGTCGGCGGCAGCCATCCCATCATCGCCTTCAGGGTGGTGGACCGGCCCGACCCGTTGCGGCCCAGCAGGCAGACGATATCCGGCCCCTCCATCGCAAAAGACACCCCGTGCAGCACGTGGCTTTTGCCGTAATGGGCATGCAGGTCTTTCACGCGCAGCAGCATCAGGCGGCCTCCTCACCCAGATAGGATTCCTGGACCTGGGGGTTCTCGCGGATTTCCCGGGGCGTGCCGGTGGCCAGGATCTCGCCGTAGACCAGCACGGAAATGCGGTCGCAGACGCCGAAGACCACGCTCATGTCATGCTCCACGGTCAGCAGGGTCCGGTCCCGGGTGACCTCGCGCACCAGTTCGACCACATAGGCGGTTTCCTCCCGCGACATGCCGGCAGTGGGTTCGTCCAGCAGGATCACGTCAGGATCGGTGGCCAGGGTCATGCCGATCTCCAGGGACCGCTGCTCCGAATAGGCCAGGTCGGCGGCCGGCGTGTCCGCCCGGTGCCCCAGGCGCACCCGCTCCAGCAAGGCCATGGCCTCGTCGTTGACCCGGCGGCGGGCGGCGATCGGGCGGAACAGGTCAAAGCGCAGCCCGTGGCGGGCCATGACGCCGATGCGCATGTTCTCGAAGGCGCTCATCCGGCCGAAGATGTTGGTGATCTGAAAGGACCGCGCGAGCCCCCGGCGGTTGATGGTTTCCGGGGCCAGCCCCTGGATCGGCGCGCCGTTCAGCAGGATTTCCCCGGCCGAGGGCGGAAAGGCACCGGAAATCAGGTTGAACAGGGTCGACTTGCCCGCCCCGTTGGGGCCGATCACCGCGTGCCGTTCTCCCCGGATCACATCCAGGGTGACGCCACGCATGATCGACAGGCCGCCGAAGTTCTTCTCCAGACCCCGCAGGCGCAGCACGATGTCGTCGGATGCCATGCTCATCCCTCCCCCAAAGCGGCCAGGGCACGGCGGCCCCGGACCAGCAGAAACAGCCCCGACCCGACGGCCGCCAGCGGCACCAGCCAGGTGACCGGCGCCAGCGGATCCCATTGCCCGCCCAGCACCGCCACCGGCTCCCAGCTGCCCGTCCGCTCCACCGCCGCGCGGTAGGCGGCCCCGCAGACGCCTTCCAGCATCTGCACCAGGAACACCGCTCCGCCGGCCGTTACCAGCCCGCCGGCCACCGACGTGCCGATGAAGGGCGCGGCCCGGCGCCAGGGAATGCGGGCACGGTTGCGCCACAGGTCGGCCAGCCCGCCGCCCAGGCCCTGGGGCAGGAACAGCATGACCAGGACGAACACCGCCCCCTGGTACAGCAGCCAGGCGCGGGTCATCTCCGACACCAGATAGCCGAACAGGGTCAGCAGGCCGGCCCCCAGAATCGGCCCCAGGAACACCCCGGATCCGCCGACGAAAGTGTGCAGCACCACCTGCGCCGACACGTGAGAGGAAAAGATGTTGTAGTTGGCGGTCTCGTTGCTCAACACCAGCAGCCCGCCGGCGATCCCGGAAAACAGGGCGGAAATGGCAAAGACCAGAACCTTGGTCCGATGAGCGTCATAGCCCAGGAAGCGCACCCGCTGCTCGTTGTCCCTCAGGGCCAGGGTCAGCCGGCCGAAGGGGGTGCGGGTATAGGCCCACAGCCCGCCGATGCAGGCGACAACCCAGGCCAGGGTGACGTAATAAACCTCGATCTGGCTGCCGAAGCCCAGACCCATGGACGGCATGCGCATGGACGACATCCCGGACTCGCCCCCGAACACGCCGGCCCAATGGGGCGCCAGGGTGTGCAGCAGCTCGGCCATCGCCAGGGTGACCAGCGAGAAATAGACCCCCGACCGCCGGGTCGCGAAAACCCCGGCCGCCGCTCCGGCCAGCAGCCCCGCCACGCCGCCGGCCAGGGGCAGCAGGGCGGTGGGAAAGGACAGGCCGTCTTCCACGGCGGCCATCAGGTGCAGGGTGGCAAAGGCGCCGATCCCGTAATAGGCCGCGTGGCCGAAGGACAGCATGCCCCCCTGCCCCATCAGCAGATTGAAGGCGACGGCAAACAGCGCGGCGATCAGCATGTTGGTCAGCGCATTCTGCCAGCCGAGACCCAGCAGCGGCGGCAGCACCAGCAGCAGGACGCCGGCGCCGATGCCGGCAGCGAGGATCATGAAGGACGGTTTTTTCATCGGTTGCTCTTCCCTTCGTCCGTCACGCTTTCGACCCCATCAGCCCGGCCGGGCGCACCAGCAGCACGACGAGCATCAGCAGGAACGGCACGGTGGCGGAAACGGACGACAGGGACAGGGTCAGCACCCCCCCGGCGGACCGCGCCCAGTCCCCCAGGCCGACCAGCGACAGCGCCCCGGCCAGAGACCAGTCCAGGCCGACAGCAAAGGAGGTGAAGACGCCGATCAGCAGGGATGCCACCAGCGACCCCGCGAGCGACCCCAGGCCCCCGACCACCACCACGACGAAGACGATGACACCCAGGTCCAGAGCCATGTTGGGGTTGGTGGGAAAGAACGCGCCCGCCACCGCACCGCCCAGGCCGGCCAGGGCCGCGCCGGTGCCGAAAACCCCCATGAAGACCATCGGGACGTTATGCCCCAGGGCCTCGGCCATTTTCGGCAGGCGCTCGGCACCGCGCACGATGATGCCGATGCGCGTCCGGGTCAGCAGGATCAGCAGGCCGGCGAACATGACCAGCGCCACCGCGCCGATGAACAGCCGATAGAACGGATAGTTGGTGCCGAACAGGGTGAAGGCCGCGAAGTTCAGGCCGTCGGGCATGGCGTAATCCACCGGGAAATCGCCGTAAACCAGCTTCACCAGTTCTTCGATCATCAGGGCGATGCCGAAGGTCAGCAGCAGCTCGTGCCCATGGCCGTGGGCGTGGACCCGCCGCAGCATATAGCGTTCCACCAGCACGCCGGTCACCCCGACCAGCAGCGGGGCAACCAGCAGGCCGACCCAGAAATTGAACAGGCCCGACAGGGTGTAGGCCAGATAGGCGCCCAGCATGTAGAAGGACGCATGGGCGAAATTCAGCACGCCCATCATGCCGAAAATCAGCGTCAGTCCCGCCGATACCATGAACAGCAGCATCCCGTAGATGACGCCGTTCAGGGTCGAGATGACCAAGAATTCCATCGCAGTTGGCCCTTTCTCGGACGGCTCCGGCAGGAGCCCGAGGAGGAGGGAACGGGGCCGGCCGCAATGGCCGGCCCCGGAAGGTGGGAAAGGACGGAAAAGCGCTTAGGACGGACGCTTCATCTTGCAGGAGTCCTGGACGGGATAGAGCGCCTGCTCCGGCGGCACCACCTTGACCGGCTTGAAGCCCATGTCGGTACCGTCCACCGGATAGGTCACGTCCTTGGCCACCTTCGACACCACCACGGGCATGATCTCCTGGTGGTCTTCGGCGCGCATGCTCAGCGTGCCTGCCGGCGTCTCCAGGCTGACTTTTTCCAGGGCCAGGCCGATGGCGTTCACATCGATGTCCCCACCGCCGAAATCCACCGCTTCCAGCGCCTTGGTGAACATGGTGATGCTGTTGACCGTACCCGGTTCCACATAGACCGGCAGGTGGCCGGTGACCGCCTGATAGTCCTTGGCCATGGCACCGTCCGTCAGCTCGATATTGAACGGATGGGCCACATAGCTGCCCAGGGCGACCTCTCCGGCGTTGGCGATATTGCCCACCTGATCCAGGAAGGCTGTCCCGAAGCGCACCTTCAGCCCCGCATCCCCCGCCGCCTTCATCAGCAGCAGCAGGTCGTTGGACCAGTTGCCGGTGATCACCGTATCAGGCTTCGCGTTCTGGATCTTCACCACGTAGGGGGCGAAATCCTGGATGCGGTTGACCTCGTGCAGATCCTCGCCGACCACCTCGTAGCCCATGGGGCCGGCGGCGGCTTCGATGGCGTTCTGCATGTCCTGTCCCCAGGAATAGTTCTGGTTGAAGGAATACACCCGGGTGCCCAGGGTGCCTTCATCCTTCATCACCCGGGTCAGGGCGCCGACCCGCATGGGGGCTGTGGTGGTGAAGCGGAAGGCATGGAAGTGGCACTTCTCGCCGGTCAGCTCCAGCGCCTCGGCTCCCATGTTCAGGTACAGGATCTCCTCGCCGGGATTGCGGATGTTGTGCTTGCGCACATCCTCGGTGATCTGCCCGGCGATGG
This sequence comes from Rhodospirillaceae bacterium Z3-40, assembly GCA_046233135.1. Taxonomy (GTDB): domain Bacteria; phylum Pseudomonadota; class Alphaproteobacteria; order Rhodospirillales; family Rhodospirillaceae; genus JBJXHN01. The sequence continues at coordinate 1,112,801 of JBJXHN010000001.1, forward strand.
CCGAGGACGATCCCTGGATCACCACATCCACGCCGTCGGCCACCGCCTGCTTGAACTTGTCGGCGGCACCGGTGGTGTTGCCGCCGCTGTCATATTCGGTGATGACGATGGGCTCGCCGTTGAACCCGCCGGCGGCGTTGACCTTGTCCAGCACGTATTTCACCGCCGTGGCATAGGTCCGCCCCGTCGAAGTCTGGGACCCCGACAGGCTTTCGATAATCGCGATCTTCAAGGGCTCCGCATGGGCAGCGGAAACGGACCCGAGGGCGGCGGAAACGGCGCCCAGAGCGATCATGGTCTTCTTCATGGCTTCCTCCAGCTGTTCGTATTTTTCTTTGATTTACGATAGGTCTTGGGGTGTCCTCAGTGGGTCGAATACCCCCCGTCCACGGCCATGGCGGCGCCGGTGATCGACGCCGCGCCGTCGGAACACAAAAAGGCGATCAGGGCGGCCACTTCCTGGGGCGTCACCGGCACGCCGGTGGGCATCTTTTCCAGGAAGACCGCCTTCAGCACTTCGTTCTCGGGCAGGCCGGTGACCTGGGCCTGCTGAGCAATCTGCCGTTCGATGATCGGCGTCATCACCGTCCCGGGACAGACGGCGTTGCAGGTGATACCGAATGGCGCCACCTCGATGGCCACGGATTTGGTCAGGCCGATCACGCCATGCTTGGAAGCCACATAGGCAGGCTTGTGCGGCGCCCCCACCAGCCCGAGAACCGACGAGGTGTTGACGATGCGTCCCCACCGCCGCGCCCGCATGGCCGGCAGCGCGGCCTTGATGGTGTGAAAGGCGGCGCTGAGGTTGACCGCGATCAGCAGGTCCCACTTCTCCTCGGGAAATTCGTGCGCGGCGGCCACATGCTGCACACCGGCGTTGTTGACTAGGATGTCCACCGGCCCCAAGGCGGCGACGGCCTGTTCCATCACCGCGCGTGCTCCTTCGGCCCGGCTGAGGTCCGCGTCCGAATAGACGACCGTGGCCCCGGTGGCCGTTGCGATCTCCGCCCGCGCCGCTTCGATCTCTTCGCGATCACCGAAGCCGTTGAGCAGCACGTTGCAGCCCTGCTGTGCGAGCAGGCGGGCGGTGGCCAGGCCGATCCCGCTGGTCGACCCGGTGACGACCGCGTTTTTCTTGTCCATACGTCTATGATTCCCTTTGATAAAATACCGAAGAACCGCGATTTCGCGTTATCTAGAACGCCACCTGGTCGGCGCCCTTCAGGCCAAGCATGGCGCGCGCCTCTTCCGGGGTCGCGATCTCCATCGACAGGTCCTCGACGATCCGGCGGATCTTGGCCACCTGATCGCCGTTCGATGCCGCGAGCTGCCCCCTGGCGATATAGAGGCTGTCCTCCAGCCCCACCCGGACGTTGCCGCCCATGGCCGCAGCCATGGTGGTGAAGGGGATCTGATGCCGGCCGGCGGCCAGCACCGACCACTCGTAGGCATCGCCGAACAGGCGGTCTGCCGTTTCGCGCATGAAAGCCAGATTGGCCGGCTCCGCGCCGATGCCGCCGAGGATGCCAAAGATCGTCTGAACGAACAGCGGCGGTTTCACCAGCCCCCGCTCCAGGAAGTGGGCAAGGTTGTACAGGTGCCCGACGTCGTAGCATTCGAATTCGAACCGGGTGCCACAGCCCTCGCCCAGGTGCTGAAGGATGTAGGCGATATCGCGGAAGGTATTGCGGAAGATGAAATCATCGGTGGCCCGCAGATAGGGTTCTTCCCAGTCGTGCTTCCAGGTCTTGTACTGGTCGGCCATGGGAAACAGGCCGAAGTTCATCGACCCCATGTTCAGCGAGCACATTTCCGGCCTGGCCCGCAGCGGGGCGGCCAGGCGCTCCTGCACCGTCATATGCAGCGATCCGCCGGTGGTGATGTTCAGCACCGCATCGGTGGACTGCTTCAGGCGCGGCAGGAACTCCAGGAAAACGGCGGGATCGGGGGTGGGCTGCCCGGTGCGGGGGTCACGGGCGTGCAGATGCAGAATCGCCGCCCCGGCCTCCGCCGCCGCAAGGCCCTGCTCGACGATCTCGTCAGGCGTCAAGGGCAAGGCGTCGGACATGGTCGGAGTGTGGGCGGATCCGGTCAAGGCACAGGTGATAATGACTTTTTTACGCGATGCGGCCATGGAAGCCCTCCTGGTTATCCGGCCGCTGTTCCCTTCCCGCTGCGCCCGGTGATTTTTCGTTGGCACTCTTCCAAGCAACGGCCGTGCCACAGAAAAAAATCACGCGCATTCAGAGACTTAGAAAACAGCCCCCCGCCCGACACGGGAAGGTCCGTCAATTTTCCGAACAGTCAAATCCGGTCCCGGCCGCCATCCCCCCGGAAATCCCAGCTTTTCAGTCGTCAATTTTTTTGACAGCATGTGTTCTAAAAATTGACAACAAGCGAAAAAAGGGAGGATGCCGGTGTCGGATCCGGAAAAGCACTTCGCGACGGCGCGCGACATGATGGTGATGATCGACGAGCTGATCGACGGCGCCCTGCTGGTTGACCGGAACGCGCGGATCGTCTGGTCCAATGACAAGCATGTGTGGTTCAACGTCGAACACGTGCGCAACCAGGGCTTCCGGTCTTCGGCGGATATCGTCGGCTATCCGGTGGAACGGGTCATCCCCCACAGCAAGATGCGCCAGGTAGTGGAAACCGGCCGCGCCACGCCGCTGGACATCATCCAGTTCGAAGACCACACCCTGCTGGTCAGCCGCCTGCCCCTGCGCGACGAGGACGGAGAGATCATCGGCGCCATTTCCTTTGCCCTGAAGAACAGCCTGACCTACCTGCGTCCCATTGCCGACCGCTTTCAGAAGCTGCAATCCCGGCTGGACCGCATGGAAAAGGAGCTGGCCGCCCGGAGGGTCGCCAAATATACGGTGGAAAACCTGATCGGCTTCAGCCCGGCGATGATCCAGGTGAAGCGGCTGGTCCGCAAGGCGGGGCAGATCACCTCGCCGGTTCTGCTGCTGGGCGAGACGGGCACGGGCAAGGAGCTGGCCGCCCATGCGATCCACGTCGCCTCGGACCGCGTGGACCGGCCGTTCGTGGGCACCAACGTGGCGGCGATCCCGGAAAACCTGCTGGAAGCCGAATTCTTCGGCGTCGCGCCGGGCGCCTTCACCGGCGCCAGCCGCCGCCCCCGACCCGGCAAGTTCCAGCTGGCCCACGGCGGAACCCTGTTCCTAGACGAAATCGGCGACATGCCGCTGGCCCTTCAGGCCAAGCTTCTGCGCTGCCTGCAGGAAGGCGAGGTGGAGCCCCTGGGGTCCAACGAGGTGATCCGGGTTGACGTCCGGGTGATTGCGGCAACCAGCCAGCCCCTGGCCGAGATGGTCAAAAACGGCGACTTCCGGTCCGACCTGTACTACCGCCTGAACGTCTTCCCCATCCACATGCCGACCCTGCGCGACCGGAAAGAGGATCTGGAGGCCCTGGTCTTCCCCTTTTCCGAACGCATGGCCATGAAGCTGGACCAGCCGATGCGCGACATCACCCCCGGCGCCCTGGCGGCCCTGCGCGCCTACCCCTGGCCCGGCAACGTGCGAGAACTGGCCAACGTCATCGAACAGGTCTACGTGCGTACCGACGGCCGCCATATCACCGCCGAGGATCTGGCCGGCATCCTGCCCGGCACCACACCCCTTCGGGCGGCTCCCGATCCGGCAGCGGCGCGCTCTCCGGCAGAGCCCGCCGCCCCGCGCCGCCCCCTTGCCGAGGCAGTCAGCGACCTGGAACGCTCGCTGATCCTGTCCGCGCTTCAGGACGCCGGCGGCAACAAGATCGAGGCCGCGCGCAGCCTCGGCCTGTCACGGACCAACCTTTACGCCAAACTGCGCAAGCACGGCATTCCGCTGACGTGATGAGCCCCCGGTCTTACCCGTAGCCGAACATGTCCGAGACGATGGCGGCATACCAGCCGGCGGCCTCGTCGCAGTTGCCGCGCCGCACGGCGGCACTCTCGCCCGGCTGACTGAGGAAGTGGTGGGTGGTGGTGATGCGGCCGTAGGCGGGAGCGTAGCGCGCGCCTTCCTTCACCGCATCGTTCTCCGCGAGCAGGCTCCAGCAGGTGTTGGCGAAGGTGGCCGGGGTCGGATCAGCGCCCGCCAGTTCGGCCAGCACCGCCTGGGCCACCACCCGGGCCTGGCTGCTGGCGGCGAAGGCGCCCTTCGGCATGTCGCCGGCGCGACAGGCATCCCCCAGCACAAAGATCGCCGGATCCACCGTGGAGCGCATGTTCTCCGCCGCGATCGGACAGAAGCCGCTGTCGTCCGCCAGTCCCGCGTCCACGGCGACCACCCCGGCGCGCTGGGCGGGGATCAGGGTCAGAAGGTCGCCGGTGAAGGTGTCGAAGTCCGTCTCCACCGCCCCCGCCGCCACATCGACCCCGATCACGCCCCCATGCACATCGGGGCCGTACCATTCGATCATGCCCGGATAGTGGGTGCGCCAGCCCTCGTCGAACAGGGACTGCTTGGGGAAGGTGGTCTTGGGATCCAGAATGATGATCCGGGTGTCATGCAGCCCCCTGGCCTGGAACAGGCGAGCCATCATCGACACCCGCTCGTAGGGAGCCGGCGGGCAGCGATAGGGGTGGGGCGGTGGCACCATGATCACCGTCTGCCCGTCCTCCACCGCGTCCAGGCGGGCCTTCAGCAACTCCAGCTGGCCGTCGCCGCCCTTCCAGGCATGGGGCGCGACCGTGGCCGCTTCCCGCGAATAGCCGGGCAGGGAGTCGTAGATCATGTCGATGCCCGGCGACAGGATCAGGCGGTCATAGGGCACGCGGCTGCCGTCTTCCAGCACCACGGAGCGGGCATCGCGGTCAACGGCTGCGGCCCGGGCCGTGACCTTGGTGATGCCGAAGCGGGACTGCAAATGGTCGTAGTCGTGAACCAGGGTATCCAGCGCCTGCAACCCGCCGAAATAGTGATTGGAGAAGAAGCAGGAGGTATAGCGCCCGGCGCTGTCGATCAGGGTGACGTCCACCGCCCCTCTCGCCCCCTCGGCGATATGGCGGGCGGCTGTGGCCCCCCCCGCGCCGCCGCCCAGCACCACCACCCGGGCCTTGGCCGCCGCGCCGGCCGGTCGCGAAAGCCGCAGCCCCCCGGCCGCCAGCGCCGCAGCCGCAAAACCCCCGAACCTTCGCCGCGATATCTCCGCCATCCGCGTGTTCTCCTGCTCGCCAGCCCCTTACTCGATGGAATCCCCCTCCCCGTCCGGGGTCACGTCCAGGATCCGTGCCCGCATGGTGACCTTGGCCGGCCCGTCGCCGCAATGGGTCATACAGGGTTGGGCATCGGCTTTCCAATGGGGCTCTTCATAGCGGTCGTCGGCGATGAAGTTGGCCTCGTTGGGCAGGTGGACGTCGGTGAAGGTCTCCCGTGACAGCTCGAACTCCTCATCATCGACGATGTCGTTGAGATAGAGCAGGTAGGCGGTGATGGCATAGACGTTGTCATTGGTCAGCGACCGGGCGTTGCCGAAGGGCATGGCGCGGCGCACATAGTCATAGACCGTTGACAGATAGGGCCAGTAGGAGCCGATGGTCTTTTCCGGCCGTTCGTTCGTCAGCGTGCCCTGCCCGCCGGCCAGCATCGGCCAGCGGCCGACGCCCTCGCCGAAGTCGCCGTGGCACATGACGCAATTGTCGGTGAACAGCACCTCGCCTTCGGCAACAGTGCCCCGGCCTTCGGGCAGGCCCAGGCCGTCTGGGCGCACGTCGATATCCCAGGCGGCGATTTCCTCGGGCAAGGCTTCCCGCCCCAGGCCATAGCCGCCTTCCGGCCGCTCGATTTCCCCGGCAAACGCGGGTCCGGCAATCAGCACAGCCAAAGCGGCGGCCGTGTATGTCTTAGGAAACTTCAACATTCTCGGTCACTCCATCCGCCTGCACCCGCCAGGTTTGGATGCCGTTGTTGTGGTAGATCGAATTCTCGCCCCGGCTGGCGCGCAGCGCGTTCTTGGTCGGCTGGACGAAGCCCTGTTCGTCGATGGCCCGGGATTGCAGCAGCAGCTCCGAACCGTCCCAGTCGAATTCGTAATAGAAGCGATGGAGGGACTTCGACAGGCTGGGACCGTCCAGGCGGGCGGTATGCCAGTCCCGGCCACCGTTCAGCGTCACGTCCACCCGGGCGATCTTGCCGATACCCGACCAGGCCAAGCCGGTGATGATGGTGCGGCCCCGGCCGTGGGTCAGGGGGGCTTGGGGGCTGGGGTTGGTGATGACGGACTTCACGTCCATCATCCAGGTGAACCGACGCGCCTTTCCGTTCGGCAGCAGGTCCGTGTACTTCGAGGTCTCTTCCCGCTGCTGCCAGGGCATATCCCCGACCTCCAGCCGGCGCAGCCATTTGACCCACATGTTGCCTTCCCAGCCCGGCACCACCAGGCGGACGGGATAGCCTTGTTCGGTGCGCAGGGCCTCGCCGTTCATCTTCCAGGCCACCAGGCAGTCGTCCAGCGCCTTTTCCATGGGAATGGACCGGGTCATGCCCGACGCATCCGCCCCTTCGGCCAACACCCATTTACCGGTGGTCTTGACGCCGGCTTCCTCCAGCAGCAGCCGCAGCGGGACGCCGGTGTACATGACGTTGTGGATCATGCCGTGGGTGAACTGGCAGCCGTTCAGCTGGGATCCCCGCCATTCCATGCCCGAGTTGGCCGCACATTCCAGGAAGAACACCTTGTTGACCCGGGGAAAGCGCATCAGATCGGCCATGGTGAACACCAGCGGCCGGTCCACCAGGCCGTTGATCATCAGCCGGTGCTGGGCGGGATCGATCTCCGCCGCGCCGCCGTGGTGGCGTTCGAAGCACACCCCGTTGGGGGTGATGATGCCGTCCAGAGCATGCAGCGGGGTGAAGTTGATGGACGAGGTGGCATCCGCCGTCAGCCAGGCCACGTTCCGCCGCACCACGTCGGCCTCGAATGGCGAGGGCATGCCGTAGGGGGCGGCATCCACGCCCGCACCCAGATAGCGGTTCCAGTCCTGAACTTCGGTGATCGCCGGATCCGGCGCAGCGGCCGGTACCGCCGCCCGTGCCCGCCCGGCCATCAGTCCGACGGCCGCCGCTCCACCGGCGGCCAGGGTTCCGCGCAACAGACCCCGGCGCGACGTTGCCCGGGCGCCCGCGTCGGGCGCGGGCCGCAATGTGTCTTGCTTCGCCATATCGTCCTCTTTTCGTAAAAGCCGGCCTTTGCCGATGCGTCCCATGCCGGGTGGCTTACCCGTTGCCCTTGATGCGCACCGTGGTGTCGCCCATCGGTCCCACCACCGGGGTGTTGCGCAGATGGCTTTCCACCACGTCCCAGATCGGCGGTCCCTCGGTCCCTTCGTTGACCGAGGCCCAGCCGGCGACCACGTATTCCCGGGCCGGATCAATGGCCTCGCCGTTGGCAAGGGTCATGTCGGAAATGCGGCTTCCCATGGCTTCCCAGGGGTTGATGGCGTATTTCACGCCGCCGACGCGCACCATGTCGCCGCCCTGCTGGTAATAGGGGTCGGGGTTGAACAGGTTATCCGCCACGTCCTCCAGCACCGCCTTCAGGGTCTCGCCGGTCATGGTGTTGCGATAGGCCGCCGGATAGGTCATGGCCGTGGCGTTATGGATATCCTCCACCGTGATCGGCTGGCCCGGCAGGATGGAGGTGCCCCAGCGGAACCCAGGCGACAGGGCGATTTCCGCATCCCGTTCCGCCAGCAGGGCATCGCAGATCAGGTCGTCGAACGTGCCGTTGAAGTTGCCCCGCCGGTACAGCAGGGTGTCCGCCCGGGCCAGTTCCCGGGACAGCTCGGCGGCGTGGGGGGCACGGATGCGCTCCACCAGCCCGGCCATGTCCGCATCCGGGGTGATGACGTCCGAAAACACCGGGATCAGGGTGTAGCGGAAGTCCTTCACCTTGCCGTCGGCCACGTCCAGATCGACCCGGGAGACGAACTTGCCGTTGGAGCCCGACGCCACCAGCAGCGTCTCGTTCACCTTCACCACGTCGGGCAGGGCGTCATGGGTGTGGCCGGTCAGCAGGACGTCGATGCCCGTGATCCGGCTGGCCATCTTGCGGTCCACGTCAAAGCCGTTGTGGGACAGCACCACCACCACATCGGCGCCATCCGCCCGTGCGGCATCCACATTCGCCTGCATCTGCTCTTCACGGATGCCGAAGCTCCAGTCGGGGATCATCCAGCGTGGGTTGGCGATGGGGGTATAGGGGAAGGCCTGGCCGATCACCGCGATCCGCGCGCCGCCCCGGTCGAAGAAGGCGGTGGACTCGAAGGCCGGCTCGTCCCATTCCGCGTCGAACACATTGCCGCAGAGGAAGGGGAAATTCAGCTTTTCCACCAGCTCCTTCACCCGCTCCGTGCCGTAGGTGAATTCCCAGTGGGCGGTCATGGCATCGATGCCCAGGGCGTTGGTGACCTCGATCATGTCGTCGGCCTGGGTGGCCTGGGCTGTGTAGCTGCCCTGCCAGGTATCGCCGCCGTCCAGGAACAAGGTGGCGTCCGGCCGTTCTCCCCGCACCCGCTTGACGATCGCCGCGATCCGGTCGACCCCGCCCATCCGGCCATAGGTGCGGCCCAGACTGGCGAAGTCTTCCGACGTCAGGGCATAAGCCTGGGGAGAGCCGGCGGTGATGCCGTATTTGCCCAGGAAATCCGCACCCGTCACATGGGGCGGCAGCCCGGCCACCTCGCCCACCCCCAGGTTCACCGAGGGCTCGCGGAAATAGACCGGCATCAGCTGGGCATGCAGGTCGGTGATATGCAGCAGCGTGACGTTGCCCAGGGGCTTGGCGCCCAGCAGGTCATTCTCGGTCAGGGACTGGCGGGCGGCGGCCCGGCTCCAGGTCCCCGAAAGACTGGTGCCGACAAGCCCCGCCAACGCGGCAGAGGCGACCATGAATTCCCGTCTCGAAACCATGCCGGTTAACTCCCTTTCTCTCTCGCGGCGGCCAGCGCTTCGGACGGCTTCGGACCGGGGCGCGGACATGCCGCCGCCTGCGCGGCCCCGCCCGGCGGGTCGCGAACCAATGTCATCGTTGAAAACTAGTGCATCGACCCAAACGGAGGCGTCAGCCGAAGTTTGGAAAGTTGATGCATAAACAAAGGGCTTAGTGCACTAACCGCTGAATCGTCTGAATGTGTCAGTGCACTAGGAAAAAGCTCCGGCCGGGATCGGTACCGGGGGACGGGCTCCTCCCCCGGCCGGAAAGGAGCCGTTTCAGTGCCGGACGGCGGGGGTTTCCACCGACAGCCCGGTGCCACGCCAGGTCACATAGACTTCGATGGCCATCAGCTCGTCGGAGAAGGCCTTGGGGATCTCCGCCCGGGTATCCCGGATGCAGCCCCGCAGGCGGTTATGCAGGGACACCAGCCCCTGCTGCTTCAGCCGGTAGGTGGGGAAGCCGTTGACCTGCCCCTGGCTGAGGTGATCGGCCCGGATCATCTTGCCCATGGACTGCTCGTGGCAGGAGCCGCAGGCGAGATTGAGCTGTCCCGTTCGGGTGTAATACAGTTCCTTGCCCTTGTCCCACCAGGCCTGCATGTCCCCCTGGCTCAGGTCCACCGACACCGGCTGACCCAGGGACTGGTACTTGATGAAGGCGGTCATGGCCTTCTGGTCCTTGGCATCGAACTTATAGGGCTCGGCTCCCATGTTCTGTTCCCGGCACTTGTTGATCTTCAATTCGATGTTGACCGGCCGCTTGGCATCGGCGTCCCAAGTGGGATAGTGGGCGCCCACGCCGGCCATGCTTTCCGACGCATCGCCGTGGCAGGAGGCGCAGGACTTGCCGGCCGTGCCCTCGACGGTCTCCCACAGGTCCGCGCCGCGATCCACGTCCAGCATGGCGGGGTTCTGGAAGGAGTCCTCTTCCAGGGCACGAGTTTCCTCGGTTCGGAACAACCAGCCCGACAGGACTTCATCGAAAGGATGCCCCGGCGGGGCGGCGGTCCGGGTGATCATCTCCTGACCGTCGATGGACAGGGTGGCGTCCACCGGATCGGCCTGGACAGGGGCGGCGGCGACGCCGGCCAGCAGCAGCATGGCGGAAAAGCCGGCCAGGGTATTGCGCCCAATATGCGTGTGTTTGGTGCTCACGTTCTTCCTCCCCATGGTTCCCATGCGCCGAGCCGGGTTTGTCCCCTTTTTAGGCATCGGCATCTCTCCCTGTGAGAGAGTCAGCCTCAGGCCACGGAAATCTCGGCGTCCGTGGAATAGGTGGAGCCGTCGTCATCCAGCCAGGTGAAAGTAAAGGTCCCGCTTTCATCCACCTTGGCGCTGAATTCCAGATACGGGTTCGCCGACACCGCCGGTTCCAAGTCGCAGGAAAACACCGGCTGTCCGTTGAATTCGCATTTGAAGGTATGCAGGATCTGGCGGGGGATGGGATTGCCCTGCTTGTCCTTGCGCTGCCCGGATTCCATTTCGTGGCTGATAAGGGTCTTGATCACGACCACTTCACCCTTGGCGGCCTTCTTCGGCACCTTTACGCGCGGCTTCACGTTCGCCATGATTTATTCTCCATTCTTTTCCTGGATCAGCCGCCGCAGCCGCCGATGGTCACCTTGACCTGGCTGCTGGCCATGTAGGTCGAGCCGTCGCTCATCCGCGCCACCGCAACCACGTTCTGGGTCTTGGCCAGACGGATGCGGGTGGAAGCCTCGGCCACGCCCGACATCGGCGTGAAGTGGAAGGTCGCCACGCCGGGCGAGGGATTGCCGTCGGCCAGGATCATCACCGACGCCACGTGGTCGTCGGCGGTCATCGGACTGTCGACAGAAACGGCGACCGGCACGGTGTTGCCGTTCTCGGCGATTTCCGGGGCGTTCAGAGTGATTCTGCCCTCTCCCGGCGTGGCGCCGCCGGTGAACTCCTTGATCTTCGCGTCCATATCCGGAGCGGCGGCCAGAACGGTCGACACCGGTATGCCGACCAGCGTGATGGCGGCGGTTGCGGCGCCGAGCGCCAGGACTTGGCGACGGGTCACTGTCATCGGTACTTCTCCTAACGGAACCGGGATCTAGTCCTTGAGGGTGGTGAGGAAGGCGACGACGTCCTCCACCTGATCGGCGGTCAGGATCGTCTTGCCCGCATGGGCCTCGTCGACATGAAGCCCCACATGGTTCGAATAAAAGCCGGGCATCATGGAGTCCGGCCCGAACACCTTCTTGGCGTCGACGACGATGGCCCGCAGCTGCGGGACGGACCAGCGGTCCGCAACCCCGTCCAGGCTGGGTCCCACGTTGCCGTGGAACAACTGACCGGACAGTACCGTCACCTCGTGACAGGCCAGGCAGTTGCCCAAGGACCGGCTGGCGAAGACCTCCGCCCCCCGTTTCGGATCCCCCGGCGTTGCAGACACCGGCTCGGCCACCGTCTGGTCGGCGAAGGCCACGCTATCCGGTGCAATGGCGTCCGCCCCGCCGGCGGCCAGCGCCGGAGAGATGGTCAGAACGGCCAGACAGCAGGCCGCCATGGTGTGCGGAATTCTCATGGAACGTACGTCCTCCCTTGAGATGGCAGGCCGTTGTGCCGGCCGCTGCTTTTTATCCTTGCCTCAACGCTACCTGCTCGGAATACATAAGGCAAGTTTGATATATGATTTTTTGAATATTTTGCATCGCACCATGGCTGTCGGGTTTTCAGTCCGTCAAGCGGCCGGCGGCGCGTAGCTCCTCGATGATGCGGGCGTGGTACTTCTGGAAGTGCTCTTCGCCCTCGTAGCCCTTTTCCGAAACCCAGCGAAACATGTTGAGAAACGTCCACTTTCCGAAGGCTCCGGGCATGGTGGCCACGGCCGCCGTGGCCACCGTACCGTCCTTGGGCGCGGTTTCGGGCATGAACAGCATGGTCGGGGTATAGAGCACGCCCCAGCGCCGAGCGGCGGTTTTCTCGGTCAACGCCTGACCATCCAGATCAACCACTTCCTCGTCGCCGAACAGGTTGTACTGGACGACCATGTAGTGGGCCTTGATAAAGTCGGAGACCTCCGGATCGCTCAGGATGGTCTCGTGCATCTTGGCGCAGTAGATGCAGCCGCGCTGTTCGAAGACCAGCACCAGGCGCTTCCCCGCCTCCTTCGCCGCCGCGATATCCTCGCGCACGTCCTTGAAGGTCAGCGAGAACCAGTCCTCCTTGTGCAGCCCGTCCTCGCCGACGGCTGCCAGCGCCGGTCCCGGCCCCAGGGCCGCCACCATCAGGCCGGCAACCACGACACAGATTCGCCAGGGAAATCCCATGGCCCCCTCCCTCATCCGATTTCGTTGAAGATTGGAAATGCTTCGAGCAACCAGAAGGAGATCTCCTTCATCTGCCCGGTCATGAACAGCGCCCCGGTGATGATCAGGAAGCCGCCCATGACCTTCTCGACCGTGCCCAGGTGGCGCCGGAACCGGGCCGCCCAGGCCAGGAAGCGGCCGGCGAAGGCTGCCGCCAGCAGGAACGGCAGGCCGATGCCCATGGAATAGGCCACCAGCAGCCCCGCTCCGCTCCAGGCCGTGTCACTGCTGCCGGCGATGAACAGGATCGCCGCCAGCACCGGGCCGACGCAGGGGGTCCAGCCGAAGGCAAACGCCAGCCCCATGACGAAGGCCCCGATCACCCCGGCGGGCTTCCGCTCCACCTGGATGCGGGCATCCCGGTACAGCAGGCCAATTCGCAGCAGGCCGACGAAGTGCAGCCCCATGCCCAGGATCAGGATCCCCGCCAAGATCGACAGCACGTCGAAATACTGCGCCAGGGTCTGGCCGATCAGGCTGGCCGTGGCCCCCAGGGCGACAAAGACCACGGTGAAACCGGCGACAAAGGCCGCCGCCACCACGACCACCCGGCGGCCCTGGCCGGCGGGGGTGCCCTCCGCGCGCAAATCGTCAAACCCCACCCCCGCCAGATAGGCGAGATAGGGCGGCACGATCGGCAGCACGCATGGAGAGATGAAAGACAGAATCCCGGCCGCCAAGGCGGCGCCAAGGCCGACATCCAGCATGAAAGTCCTCCCTGCCGCTGCCTTGTCCTGTTTTCGCCGTCCGGTCGGATCAGCGGGGCGCGGCTCTTGATTGAGGCTGCCATTGTATGCAAGATTTTATATATGAGGCAATCGTGAACCAACCAGTGAAGCGAGAAACGCCCATGACGCACGCGCAGCAATACGCAAAACCCGAGCCTTCGGCCCGCGCGCAGATGGCCTCGCGCCTTCTGACCATAGCGTTGATCTGGTTCATGGTTTCGCCGCTTCCGGCAAGGGCGGCAGAGCTGCTGCTGATCGAGCAGCCGGGCTGCCCATGGTGTGCCAAGGTCCACCGCGACATCCTGCCCGCCTGGCCCCATACGGACGAAGGGCGCCGGGTACCGATCCGCCGCATCGACATTGCCGGGGGCTGGCCGGCGGAGCTGGCCGCCATCCCCCGGGAGCGTCTGACCCCCACCTTCATCCTGATCGAAAACGGGCGGGAACTGGCCCGCCTGCGAGGCTTTCCCGGCGATGATTTCATCTGGCCGCTGCTCAGCGAGATGATCGCCACCACGCTTTCCCCGGAGTCCGGGGGAGACGACTCGCCGTCACATCAAAACCAATAGCAACAGGGTCGCGCGCCAAGGCCGGCCCGACAGAGAGGACAGCATGACCGCACTCACCCGAACCCTCGCCGTGCCGCTGCTATGTGCCGGCGTTCTGCTGGCAGCCGCCATGCCGGTCCAGGTTCAGGCCCAGGATCGCCTGTATGACGTCAAGGTCATGACCCCGGAAACGGCCATGGACATCGTCACAGCCGCCCTCGCCGCCTGTCGGGAGAAGGGCTTTCAGGTGGCAGTGACCGTGGTCGACCGCTTCGGGGTGCCCCAGGCCATGGTCCGCGACCGGTTGGCCGGCGCCCATACACCAGACACCGCCATGCGCAAGGCCTGGACGGCGGTGTCGTTCCGGTCTGGAACTCTGGAGCTGTCGGAGTCGACCCAGCCGGGCGCGGCCAGTTTCGGGGCGCGGCAGATCACCAATGCCCTGATGCTGGGCGGCGGGATCGTCGTCAACGCCCAGGGCAGCCTGGTCGGCGGGATCGGGGTGTCCGGCGCTCCGTCAGGGGCCGATGATCAGGCCTGTGCTCAGGCCGGGCTGGACAGCGTGGCTGCCGATCTGGAGTTCTAAAAACCCAGCACGGGATTCCCGCCCCCCTTCTTCTGGACGGAACAATCTCCGCGATGCTATTCCCCGAGGGGAAAGCGGGGACGGGCGTCCCGTGGCAAGGCCCGTGGCAAGGAACGGCGGCCAACGTGAACAGGATGGAGACAGACCCGATCGATGCGGACCCACCATCGTCCTTTGACGGGGACGATGACAGCCTTGACGGCATCGACGAAACGGCGGCTCTCCTGAAAGCCCTGGCCCACCCTGCGCGGCTGAAAATCCTGTGCTGGCTGGCCATCCGCGAACGCAGCGTCGGCGAGCTGGAACAGCTGCTGTCCGAACGCCAGCCTGCCGTATCCCAGCAGCTCAGCCGGCTGCGGGAAGACAACCTGGTCACCACGCGGCGCGTCGGCAAGCAGGTCTATTACAATCTGGTCGAGGGGGAACCGGAAGCCTTCGTCCGCCTACTCTACGACCGCTTCTGCCGGAAGCAGACCGCCGATTAGAACTTGAAGCGCCCGGTCAGGGTGGGGAACAAGCGGCCTTCCACCAGAAAGCCCAGCCCGGCCCGCGCACCCAGGGCCATGGCCAGAATCGCCACCGGCGAGGACAGGGCGAAGGCCGAGGCTGCCGTCAGCCCCTGTCCCACCGAACATCCCACCGCCAGCACCCCGCCCACGCCCATCAGCGCGCCGCCGGTCATATGCCGGCCCAGTTCGCGAGCATCGTCGCAGGCCTCCCAGCGGAACGTCCGCCGCGCCAGCGTGGTGGCCCAGGCCCCCAGGATGACGCCGACCAGGGCCGCCACGCCGAAGTCCACGCCGTCAGCGGACCGGGTCATGGCAAACATCAAGGCCCGTCCGGTCGGCGCGACGAAGGTGTGGGACTTGATGGGAATGATCTCGAAGGCATGCTGAGCCACCATCCCCGTCACCACGAAGCCCGAGCCTATGGCCAGGCCAACCAGCAGACCGGAGATCCAGTAGCGGGGGGTCCGGCGGAACTCCCCGTCCCGCAGCGCCCACCACAGCAGCCCGGCAATGGCCCCCAGCACCAGCGGCACCGCCACGGGCAGGCCGAGGATTTCCGAGGCAAGCAGGCCCATGTGCTGGGTCCCCGCCTCGCCGAGCACCAGGGTCCAGGGTTCGAAGATGGCGATCCGCAAGGGGCTGAGGATACCGACCATGGTGGCGTATCCGGCCACGGCGATCACCAGCAGCACAATCACCGACCGCAGGTCGCCGCCGCCCACCCGGGCCAGCACGCCGAAGGGGCAGGTGCCGGTCAGCGCCATGCCGAAGCCGAAGATGATCCCGCCGACCACCAGCCCCAGTGGGGAAAAGGCCGACGACAGGACGAAGCTTTCCTCCATCGGCACCAGCCCGGCCCACCAGGCACCGTGGGTGATGGCCATGCCCATGGCCATGGCCAGCGCCCAGGCCCGCAATCGCCGGAAGTCATGGCCGTAACAGCCGTCTTCCAAAGCACCCAGGGTGCAGAAACGTCCCCACCGCGAGGCGAACCCCAGAAGAATTCCGCCCAGGAGCCCGCCCAGCAGGACCGTGGTCCCCGCGAACATCTCCATTTCGTCCTCCCCTCCGCGCCTTGGTTCACCCGGTGCGGGCGAGGACCTTCAGGCCTTCTTGCGCGGATCAAATCCTCATCGGATGCCGATGCGATCTACAGTCGCATTCATTTTTTTCTATGTAAAGAGACCGTTCCAAGAGTAGCCTATACCGCCGTACGGGATGAAGTCGACCCAATCCGGGGGTGTCATGGAAGCGTGGTTCATGTCCGATGTCCTGGGGGACATGGAAAAGGCCGGCGTCGGCGGCTTTGTCGTCGGGCTGATCTTCGGTTTCTGCGCCCAGCGCAGCCAGTTCTGCCTGCGGGCTGCCACGGTGGAATTCTGGCGGGGGGCGATCGGGCCGAAAGTGGCCATCTGGCTGGTGGTGTTCGGCGTGACCCTGCTGCTCACCCAGTCCGAACTCGCAGCCGGTTTTCTGCGGCCCCAGAATATTCGCCAGATTTCCTCATCGGGCACCCTGTCCGGCGCGCTGATCGGCGGGCTACTGTTCGGCTGCGGCATGATCCTCGCGCGGGGCTGTGCCAGCCGTCTGCTGGTGCTGTCGGCCACCGGCAACATGCGCGCGCTGGTCAGCGGCCTGCTGGTCACCGTCGTTGCCCAGGCCAGCCTGACCGGTGTGCTTTCGCCGGTGCGCGAAGCCCTGTCCCGCCTGTGGGTTATCGGCCCGGAGATGCGGAACCTCGCGCGGCTGGTGCCCGACGGCACCGGCCTGGTGTTGGGCATTGCGACGGTGATCCTCGCACTGGTGGTTCTGCGGCGAACGCGCACCGCCCTACCCCTGGCCCCGGCCGCTGCCGGGGTGGGAGCGGCCATCGCCCTGGCCTGGGCCTATACCCAGGCGCTGTCCCTGGCGGCCTTCGATCCCGTTCCCGTGGTCGGGGTCACCTTCACCGGCCCCTCGGCGGATACCCTGATGGCCCTGATCACCCGCCCGACGGTGGAGCCGAACTTCGGCATCGGCCTGGTGCCCGGCGTGTTCCTGGGCTCGCTGCTTTCCGCCGTCACCTCGGGCACCTTCAAGGTTCAGGCCTTCGACGCCTCCACCGGCATGACGCGCTATGGGGTCGGAGCCGCCCTGATGGGCTTCGGCGGCATGCTGGCCGGCGGCTGCGCGGTCGGGGCCGGCGTGACCGGCGGCTCGGTTCTGTCCCTGACAGCCTGGGCCGCCCTGGCCGCCATGTGGGCCGGTGCGGGCATCACCGATGCCCTGTTCGACCGCCCCGGCACGGCCCTCTCCTTGCCCCGCACCTCCGCCGCCCGCCCCGCCGGCAGCAGAGAAGGGGCGATCCCGGAACCGGCATCGCCCCCGCCTCCCTCTTCCTGATCGGGATCAACTGGCGACGGCGACCGCCTCTGCCCCATCCAGCACCCGCGCGGCCCGGGCCACGGGATCGACGCGGTCCATGTCGGCAACCGTCCAGGCCAGCTCCAGCAACGATTGCGCCGCCGTGGCGC
>JBJXHN010000020.1:0-3079 GCA_046233135.1 Rhodospirillaceae bacterium Z3-40
CGTCTGCGGACGGATCTGGCGGCGATCCTGCCCGACCCCATGGTGCCGTCGCGGTTCGTGGTGCTGGAGCGGATGCCGCTGACCCCGAACGACAAGCTGGACCGCAAGGCGCTGCCCGACCCCCGGCAGATGTCCGACGCCACGGAAAGCCATGCGCCGCCCCGCAGCGACAGCGAAATCGCCATCGCCGCCATCTGGCGCCGCCTCCTGCGGCTCGACCACGTCGGAGTTCACGACAACTTCTTCCAATGCGGCGGGGATTCTCTGCTCGCCATTCAACTGACCGTGGCCATGGAGCGTGATCTGGGGCTGAGGCTGTCGCTGCGCGAGCTTCTGAACGCGCCGAGCATCGCAGCCCTGGCAACCCTGCTTGAGGCCAAGCCTTCAGCCGAAAAAAACGAAGACGATATCACCGCACTGCTGGCGGTTCTGGATGATGTGGAGTTCGCGAATAATGACTGATCCTGCAGCCTCCCGCGACGAGCGGCTCGCCTCTATCGCCGACCGTCTGGCGCGCCTTGATCCGGCTCGGAGGCGCGAGGCCGTCCGCCAACTGACGGAAAAAGGGGTCGATCTGTCCGCGCTGCCAATCCCGCGGCATGCCGGCGAAACGGCACCGCTGTCCTTTGCTCAGGCCCGGCAGTGGTTCCTTTGGCGCCTGGAGCCGGACAGCGCGGCCTATACCATGCCGGTGACGCTGACCCTGTCCGGCGATCTGGATGACGCGGCTCTGGAGCACGCAGTAAACGCGCTGGTTCGACGTCACGAAGCACTGCGGACGATCTTCCGCGATGGTGCGAACGGGGAACCCGAACAGGTCGTGCTCGCCGAGCATCCGGTCGCGATGATCCGGCATGATCTGCGCACCCTTGACGCGGATGCTAGGGACGCCGAACTGCACCGCCTTGCCGAGGCGGACGCCCAGACACCCTTCGACCTCCAGGGCGCTCCGCCGCTGCGTGTTTCCCTGGTGCGCTTGAGGGACGCGGAAGCGGTGTTGCTGCTCTGTCTGCATCACATCCTCGCCGATGGCTGGTCTTTGGGCGTTCTCGTTTCCGACCTTTGGGCGCTTTATGATGCGGAGCGGCAAGGCGTTGAGGCGCGACTGCCCGTCCTGACCGTCCGGCCGCGCGATCAGGCCGCCTGGCAGCGCGTGCTGATGGAGGCCGGCGAAGAGCGTCAGCTCGCTTACTGGATGGACCGGCTGGGGGAGGAGCGGGCGAGCCTGGACCTGCCCTTCGATCACCCGCGTCCGGCTTTGCCCGATCACCAGGGCGCGCAGGTCAGGCGGTCCCTTGATCCCGCATTGGCCGAAGCGCTGCGGCGGGCAGCCGGCCGGCAGGGGACCAGTCTTTTCGTCCTGATGGTGACGGCTTTCGCGGTGCTGCTCCACCGCTACAGTGGGGAGCGCGACATTCGCATCGGTGTTCCCCTGGCGGGACGGGAGCGCCCGGAAACCCAGTCCCTGGTCGGCTTGCTGATCAACACCGTGGTGCTGCGGTGCGTGGTCGAAGGCCGGGATTCCGTCGGTACCGTCGCCGAGCGGCTGCGCGAAGGGCTGCTGGAAGCGCAGGAGCACCAGGACCTTCCCTTCGAACGGCTGGTCGATGTGCTGGAGCCCCAGCGCAGCCTGAGCCAGACGCCGCTGTTCCAGGTCATGTGCAACCACCGGCGGGGCCGGCCCGAGGGCGCCGGTCAGCCGGCCGGGCTGGCGGTGGCGCATCGGGATCTGGCCGCGCCGCCGGTGAAGTTCGATCTGGTCCTGGATACGGAAGACCGGGCGGACGGCGGTCTGTCGGCGATCTTCTCCTATGCCAGTGCCTTGTTCGAAGCCGCGACGATCGACCGCCTGGCCGAGCATTTCGTCGCAGTGCTGCGGGCGATCGCCGCCGAGGACAGCCGGCCGGTTGCCGAGGTCGATCTGCTGAGCGGCGAGGAGCGGGAGCAACTGGCGCGCTGGAGCGTCCCCGCTGCGCCCGAGACCGAGGGGGCAGCCGAGACGCTTTTGGTGCACGAGGCGTTTGCCCGGCAGGCCGGGCGTGCCCCGCACCGGCCGGCGGTGATCGTCGGTGAGACGGAGGTGAGTTATGGCGTGCTGCATGCCCGGGCCGACCGTCTGGCGCGCGCGCTGCGGGCGCGCGGCGTGGGGCCGGAAGCCCGGGTTGCCGTGTGCGCGGGACGAACGATCGAGACCATTGTCGCATTCATCGCCGTGCTGAAGGCCGGCGGGTGCTATCTGCCCCTGGATCCTGCGAACCCGCCCGCGCGTCTGGCGCAGGCCATCACCGATGCCGCGCCCGTGCTGCTGCTGACGGACAGGGCCAGCCGGCCCGATCTGCCAGGCGGGCCGGGTCTGCCCGTCGTCCTGCTTGACGGACCGGATCTCGACGACGTGGCAGACGACGGGGCGGGCGCGGTGATGGTGAGACCCGAAACCCTCGCCTATCTCATCTATACCTCCGGCTCGACCGGCGAGCCCAAAGGGGTGGCCGTCGAGCATGCTCCTTTCGCCATGCATTGCCGGGCGACGGCGGCGCTTTACGACATCACCCCGGAGTCCCGCGAACTCCTGTTCCTTTCCCTGGCCTTCGATGGCGCGCAGGAACGGCTTTGGACGGTCCTGACCAGCGGCGCCAGTCTGGTGCTGCGGGGAGATACGCTCTGGTCACCGTCCGAGACTCTGGCGGTGCTCCGCCGACAGGAGGTGACCAACGCGGGTTTCCCCCCGGCCTATATGCGCGCGGTTGCCGAAGAAGCGGAACGGGCGGGGGATCCGCCGCCGGTGTGGCTCTATGCCTTCGGGGGTGAGGCCATGCCCAAGGCCGGCTTCGACCGGGTCAAGGCGGCCCTGAAGCCCCGCGCCCTGATCAACGGCTACGGCCCCACCGAGACCGTTGTGACGCCCCTGCTCTGGAGGGCCGACGTGACCGACGAATGCCCGGGCACCTGGGTGCCCATCGGCCGGCCGGTGGGGGACCGGAGCGCCTGGATCCTGGACGGCACGCTGTCCCCCGTTCCGGCTGGCGTCCGGGGCGAGCTATACATCGGCGGCACGGGCCTGGCGCGGGGCTACCGGGGG
>JBJXHN010000021.1:0-2510 GCA_046233135.1 Rhodospirillaceae bacterium Z3-40
GCGCCGATGCGGCTATTCTGATGGACGGCGGCGCGGGCAATGACGCGCTCTATGGCGGCGCGGGCAACGACACCCTGCTCGGCGGCACAGGCAATGACCGCCTGGAAGGCAACGGCGGGGACGATGTTCTCGACGGTGGCAGCGGCGCCGATACGATCAAGGGCGGTGCCGGCGACGACACCATCCTGACCCGGGGCGACGAGTCCCGCCATGACGTGCTGGTTGGGGGCACCGGCACCGACACCCTGGTCAATGACGGCACCGAGGATCTGGTGCTCTCCGGCTTCTCAGCCTCCAGCAGCATCGAAGTGATCGAGGGCAACGACGTCGGCATCGTCGCCGACAATGCCTCGAACAGCTTCGACTTCCGCAATACCACCGTCAACGGCATCACCGGGATCTCGCTCGCCGGCGGAAACGACACCGTCTATGGCGCCGATGCGGCTATTCTGATGGACGGCGGCGCGGGCAATGACGCGCTCTATGGCGGCGCGGGCAACGACACCCTGCTCGGCGGCACAGGCAATGACCGGATTGAAGGGGGCTCGGGCAGCGACATCCTGACTGGCGGCAGCGGCACCGATACGATCAAGGGCGGCGCGGGCACCGACACCGCCGTCTTCAGCGGTGTCTATGCGGACTACGAGATCACCATGCTGTCGGCCACCTCCGTCCAGGTTCGCGACCTGAACGGCACGGACGGATCGGACGGCACGGATCTGGTCGTCAGCGTGGAGCGCCTGCAGTTCGCCGATCGCATCGTTTACCTGGTGGCCAACCAGGCGCCGGTAGCGGTCGACGACGCCCTGGAAGCGTTCGAAGACACCCCCCTGGTCATCGATCCGCTCACTCTGGTTGCCAATGACAGCGACCCGGACGGAGACACCCTGACCGTGACCGGTGTGACCGGTGCCGTGGGCGGCACGGTGGCGCTCGGCCCGGACGGGCAGGTCACCTTCGCGCCCGACGCGGGCTATGACGGTCCGGCCAGCTTCGACTACACCATCAGCGACGGTCATGGGGGTACGGCGACCGCCACGGTGCTGCTGACGGTCAACGAAGTAAACGACGCACCGGTGGCCGTGGACGATGCGGTCGCGGTGACCAACGCCGGAGCGCAGCTTATCTCGGCGGCAACCCTGTTGGCCAACGACAGCGATGTGGACGGGGACACCCTGACCATCCAGTCCGTCAGCGATGCCGTGGGCGGCACCGTTGCTCTCAACAGCAATGGCGATGTGGTCTTCACCGCCGACCCGGGCTTCACGGGTGAAGGATCGTTTATCTACACCGTCAGCGACGGGCGGGGCGGAACCGATACCGCGAGCGTGGCCCTGTCGGTGACAGAGGGAGGAACGCCATCATCTCTGGTGGTGTCCGCTGAAACGCTCGTCAATACGACGGAAGCGGGAGACCAGTCGTCAAGTGACGTGGCAACCCTGACGGACGGGGGCCATGTGGTGGTCTGGCAATCGGCCGGCCAGGATGGTGGCGGTTACGGGGTTTATGGCCAGCGGTATGATGCCAGCGGCACCGCCGTGGGCGGCGAGTTCCAAGTCAATACCTATGTGACGGACACTCAGTACGATCCGACGGTGGTCGGCCTGACCACCGGCGGCTTTGTCGTCCTGTGGTCCTCCAACGGTGAGGACGGCAGCGGTTACGGTGTCTATGGACGGCGCTACGACGCTCAGGGTACCGTCCTGGGAGAGGAGTTCCTCGTCAACTCCACCACAACGAACAACCAACTCAACGCCCAAGTGGCGGCCCTGCCGGATGGCGGCTTCATTGCCGTCTGGCAGGCGCCGGACAGCAACGCCACCGGGGTGTATGGCCAGCGGTTTGATGGTCATGGGGACAAAATCGGGGGTCAGTTCTCAGTAAACTCCAGCCAAGTCTGGGATCAGTACAGCCCCAGCGTGGCAACCTATCCCGATGGCAGCTACGTTATCCTGTGGATCACCAGTCAATGGGATCGCGGTGAGGAGGTTTTTGGCCAGCGCTATCATGCTGACGGGACCCTGAACGGCGGTGAGTTTAATCTCACTGGCTCCCGCGACGGAGACCAGAACTACCCGTCCATCACCACCCTTGCCGATGGCGGCTTCATTGCCACCTGGATGTCCCATACCAGCAGTGAGGATGGCAGCGGACGCGGAATCATTGCTCAGCGCTATGACGCTGACGGGGTCCCGGTCAGCGGCGAAATGCGGATCAACGGCTATACGAACGCCGATCAGACCTATCCGCAGATCGCCGAACTGGCTGATGGTACCATCCTCTTCGCCTGGACCTCGCAGGGGCAGGACGGAAGTGATAATGGCATCTATGCCCACCGCTACGCCGCCGACGGGTCCAGCCTGGGGGGTGAATTCCGCATCACCGACACGACCATCGGCAGCCAAAGCCAACCGTCGATCGCGGTCCGCTCCGATGGTGGTTTCGTCATTTCCTGGACCTCCAATGGCCAGGATGCGGACAGCAACGGGGTCGTCTCCCGGGTCTTCAGC
>JBJXHN010000022.1:0-2268 GCA_046233135.1 Rhodospirillaceae bacterium Z3-40
AGCTGTCGGTGACGGCGACCGCAACGGACGTGGACACGGAAGGCCTGAGCCCGAGCGATACGGCGACGACGGCGGCGGCCACCATTGATGTGACCCTGGACAACGGCGTTGCCGGTAACGACACCATCGACGGTGGCGAAGGCAACGATACCATCTATGGTAATGACGGCGACGACGTGCTGTCCGGCGGGGCCGGGGTGGACACGGTCATGGGCGGGGCGGGTGATGATATCGGCATCTTTGCCCGCTCCGACGGGGACGGCGAGCCCTCGCTAACCCTGACCCTGGAGGGTGGGGTCGACGCCGGTTACAACAACTCCTATGGCTATTATGTCATCGGCGAGAACGGCGAGCCGACGGTGGGTCGCATTGTCTGGGCCGGCATTCAGGATGGCGAGATCGGCGACACCTATCAGATCGACGGCTATTCTCCCGACGAGGTGGGCTTCTTCCTGCTGCCCGACGGCGGCAATCTGAACAACGGCATCTTCGACGGCATGGACGTCACCTTCCAGCAGCGGCCGGACGGGTCGTGGGAGGCGGTTGACGTCGATACCGGACAACCGCTGTCCACGTCCGGCGGGCTGAACGGCTCGGTAATGTTCTCCGACGCCAGCCTGAACCCCGGTGGCGAGTCCCAGGTGACGGATACCGAGGGCGAGCCCGGGAACCAGAACTGGGAAGACATCCGCTTCAGCTACAGCGACCAGGACTACAACGACGCCAATATCTCCGACAGCTGGAGCAACATCGAAGGGGCGGGCAACGACGTCTACGACGGCGGCGTGGGCACCGACACCCTGCGGGTGGTGCTCACCGAAGACGACTTGGCCAACCCGGATGTGGTGCGCGAGCTGGAAGAACTGCGCGACTTCATCGCCGAAAATTCCGATTCGACCACCGACAGCGGCCCGTCCATGACCTTCCCCAACCTGGGGATCACGGTCAGCAACTGGGAAACCGTCGAATTCGTCGATCCCGAGGGCAATCCGGTGGTGGTCGACAGCGTGCCGGAAGCGGGCGAGGGCGCCTTGTCCATCGACGAAGCCGCCGTGGATGGCGGTTCCGCCTCGGGCAGTGCCGTGCTCAGCTATGACTTCGGTGTGGATACGGATGGCGCGACGGTCACCCTGGATGGGCTGCTGGACGGCCAGACCCTGACCAGTGGCGGCGAGACGGTCACCGTGACCGTGGCTGAAGACGGCCAGAGCATGACCGGCACCTTGGCCAACGGGGATACGGTCTTTACCCTGACTATCGACCCGACGACCCGCAGCTTCAGCTTCACCCAGGAACTGCCCCTGGATCACGCCGAAGGCGGCGCGACCGATGATGCCCTGCCGATCGAAGTGGGCTTCACCGTCACGGACGGCGACGGCTCCACCGCGTCGAGCAGCCTGACCGTGACCATCACCGATGACGGTCCGGCGGTGGTGGACGATGCGGACAGCGTGAAGGTGGTCGACGGCCCGGTGACGGCCAGCGGCAACGTGGCCGCCAACGACGACACCGGTGCGGATGGCTTCGGCCATGTGCAGTCGATCACCGTGGGCGACACCACCTATACCTTCGACCCGGACACGGGGTCCGTGACCGACGGGGCCGGCAACCCGGTCGCGGTCACCGACGGCAGCATCACCGTGGAGACGGAAAACGGTGGCACGCTGACCTTCGACTTCACCAGCGGCGATTATAGCTTCACCGCCGATTTCGACACCGACCTGGGCGATGAAAGCATCCGCTATACCCTGGTGGATGGCGACGGCGATACGGCCGACGGCAGCCTGGCCCTGACGGTCGAGGGCGTGGTCGCCCAGGCCCCGGATCTGGAAACCGAGGATGCCGCCGGCACCGAAGACCAGCCCATCGATCTGGATCTGAGCGCGGCCCTTGCCGATACGGACGGCGGGGCGGAAACCTTGTCGGTGACCATTAGCGGTGTGCCCGACGGCGCCGAACTGTCCGCCGGGATCGATAATGGCGACGGCACCTGGACCCTGACCGGTGATCAGCTGGACGGTCTGACCATCACGCCGCCGAACGACAGCGCCGACAACTTCACCCTGACCGTCACGGCGACAGCGACCGAAGCCAACGGCGATACGGCCGTGACCACGGGCACCATCGACGTGGATGTGGCTCCCGACGCCGACGCGCCGACCCTGGTGGTCGATGACACGGCCGAGGGGGTGAGCCAGCGGGACGGGGACGGCGACCAGCAGCCGATGGCGACGGTGGATCTGGATATCTCCAGCGCCCTGAACGACA
>JBJXHN010000023.1:0-2114 GCA_046233135.1 Rhodospirillaceae bacterium Z3-40
GCCGCCATCCGGCGGTGCGGGAGGCGGCCGTGATGGCCCGGCCCGGTCCGTCGGGGATGCGGCTTGTCGGCTACGTGGTGCCGGAGACGGCGGCTGAGAATGCCGGTCTGGCCGAAAGCCTGCGTGCCACGCTGGGGGCGGAGTTGCCCGACTACATGGTGCCGTCCCGGATCGTGGTGCTGGAGCGTTTGCCGCTGGGGCCGACGGGCAAGCTGGACCGCAAGGCGCTGCCGGAGCCGGAGGCCTCGCGCGGCGGCCTGCGGGCGCCGGAGAGTGCGGCGGAGATCGCCCTGGCCGGTCTGTGGGCCGGCCTGCTGGGCCTGGAGCGGGTGGGGCTGGAAGACAATTTCTTCGAGCTGGGCGGGGATTCCCTGCTGGTTCTGCGCCTGACCTCGCTCATTCGGCGCGATCTCGGGCTTCCGGCGGTGCCGCGTCACGTCTTCGAATGCCCGACCATCGAGACTCTTCTTCCCCGTATTCAGGCGGAGGCCGACCGCACGGCCGATGACGGCGGCCGGTTGGATGCGCTGCTGAGTGAACTGGAAGGAGCCGAGGGATGACCCCGGAAGACGCGCTTGCTCTGTCACGCCGCTTCGTCGCCCTGCCGGCCGACAAGCGTCGGGATTTCCTGCTGCGGGCCTCCGCCGCCGGTATCGACGCGGCCAGCCTGCCGATTCCGCCGGGCCTTGCCCCGCCTGACCGGGCGCCCGCGTCCCACGCGCAGCGCCGGCTGTGGTTCCTGTGGAACCTGGAGCGCGAGAGTCCGGCCTACAACACCGCGCTGACCCTGGAGCTGGACGGGCCGCTTGACGAGGACGCCTTGCGGCGGACCCTGGCCTTCCTGGCTGATCGGCACGAGTCCCTGCGCACCACTTTCGGGCAGGAGGGGGAAGAGGTCTTCCAATCCGTTGCCCCGGCCACCGATATTGCGCTCGAATGGCACGATATCGCAGGTCTGGACGACACCGCACGGCAGGAAAGGCTTGCGGCAGTGGCGCGGGCCGACCGGTCGACAGCATTCGACCTGACCGCCGCGTCTCCCTGGAAAGCCAGTCTGACGCGGCTGGAGACCCGGCGGCATCTCCTGCGCCTGACCCTGCACCACATCATCTTCGACGGCTGGTCGACGACGGTGCTGTGTGACGAGATCACGCGGGTCTACGGGTGTCTGAGCGAAGGATTGGCGCCCGATCTGGCCCCCCTGGACTGGCGGCCGGCCGATTGCGCGGTCTGGGAGCGCCTGTGGCTGGAGGCCGGGGAAGGCGCGCGCAAGCTGGCTTTCTGGACGGATCGTCTGCGGGCATTGGAGGATCCGGCGCCCTTGCCCGGAGAGGGGGTGCGTCCGTCACGGCCAAGCGGTCGGGGGTGCAGCGTCTCCTTCGGCTTCGACGCCGAGGTTTCGGCGCGCTTGAAGGCCCTTGGCGTCCGCCATGGCGCGACGCTTTTCACGGTTCTGGGCACCGGTTTGCAGGTGCTTTTGCACCGCTTGACGGGGTGTGGGGCGGTTGCCTTCGGCGCACCGTCCAGCGGGCGGAACCGGCTGGAAGCCCAAGGGCTGGTCGGCTTTTTCGTCAACATGGAGGTGCACGGACTGGCAGTACGCCCCGACCGGAGCTTCGACGCCCTGCTGGCCGCGGCGCAGGCGGAGGAACTCGACGCCCTGGCCCATCGCGACCTGCCGTTCGACTGGCTGGTCGATGCCCTGAACCCCGACCGTCACCGGGAGAAGACACCCTTCTTTCAGGTGACCTACGCCCACGAGGGCGCGACCGGAGCGCTTTTCGCACCCCGCCCTGCGGGTGCCGTGCACGTGCGGCTGCTGCAGGAGGAAAGCGGTTTCTGCCGCTTTGACCTGGAACTGGTCACCTGGGAGGCCGAAGACGGCACGCTGCGGGGGTGTCTGAGATACGCCGACGATCTGTTCGACGAACGCGGTGCCCGGGATCTGGCCGCGCGCTTTCAACGGGTGCTGGTCGAAGCCTCCGCCGACCCGGCCCGTCCCGTCGGCGCGCTTGACCTGCTCGACCCCACGGAACGGTCGGTTCTGGCGGGTTGGGGCCGGGGACCGGCGGTATCAGCCGGCAGCTCTGTGGTCCCCGCGATCGCGGCGCAAG
>JBJXHN010000024.1:0-1876 GCA_046233135.1 Rhodospirillaceae bacterium Z3-40
CCATCCCCAGCGCCGACAGAGCTTTTGCGGCGATGCTGTCCGCATCCAGGCCGGCTTCGGCCTGCTGCTTGGCCGGGCTCGCGTGTTCGAAATAGCGATCGGGGATGGTCAGGGTGCGCACCCGCAGCGCCCCGTCCAGCAGGCCCTCGCCGGCCAGGAAATGCAGCACGTGGGCGCCGAAGCCGCCATTGGCCCCTTCCTCGACCGTCAACAGCACGTCGTGGGTTTCGGCCAAGCGGCGGATCAGGTCGGTGTCCAGCGGCTTGACGAAGCGGGCATCGGCCACCGTCGCCGACAGCCCCCGGGCCGCCAGCAGGTCAGCGGCCTCAAGACAGGCCTGAAGGCGCGTGCCGATGGACAGCAGGGCCACGCCCTTGCCCTCTCGCACCACCCGGCCCTTGCCGATGTCCAGCGGTTCGGGATTGTCCGGCAGTTCCAGGCCCAGGCCTTCACCCCGGGGATAGCGCAGGGCGATGGGGCCGCTGTCGTGCTCGACGGCGGTGCGAACCATGCGCACCAGCTCCACTTCGTCGGCGGCGCACATCACGGTCATATTGGGCAGGCAGGACAGATAGGCCATGTCAAACACGCCCTGGTGGGTCGCGCCGTCCGCGCCGACGAAACCCGCCCGGTCGATGGCGAAGCGCACCGGCAGGTTCTGGATCGCCACGTCGTGGACCACCTGGTCATAGGCCCGTTGCAGGAAGGTGGAATAGATCGCCACGAAGGGCCGCATGCCTTCGCAGGCCAGACCGGCGCCGAAGGTCACCGCATGCTGCTCGGCGATGCCGACGTCGAAGCAGCGGTCGGGATAGGCCAGACCGAACTTGTCCATCCCCGTGCCGCCGGGCATGGCCGCCGTCACCCCCACCACGCGCGGGTCCTTGGCGGCCTCGGACACCAGGGCGCCGGCGAAGACGCTGGTGTAGCTCGGCGCCTGGGGCTTGGGCTTGTCCTGCACCCCGGTCACCACGTTGAAGCGCGACACGCCGTGGTACTTGTCGGCGGCTTCCTCGGCCGGGGCGTAGCCCTTGCCCTTCTGGGTGACGCAATGGATCAGCACCGGGCCGTCCCCGGCGTCGCGGATGTTGCGCAGCACCGGCACCAGATGGTCCAGGCGGTGGCCGTCGATGGGGCCGACGTAATAGAAGCCCAGTTCCTCGAACAGGGTGCCGCCGCCGGCGACCATGCCCCGCGCGTATTCCTCGGCCCGGCGTGCCGTGCGCTCCAGGCTGGCGGGCAGATGGCTGGCCACTTCCTTGGCCAGATGGCGGATGGAGCGATAGCTTTTCGACGACAGCAGGCGGGAGAGATAGGCGCTCATGGCCCCGACGGGCGGGGCGATGGACATGTCGTTGTCGTTGAGAATAACCACCAGCCGGGCATTCATGGCCCCGGCGTTGTTCATCGCCTCGTAGGCCTGGCCGGCGCTCATGGCGCCGTCGCCGATCACCGAGACCACATGGCGCGGCTGGTCATCCCGCAGCGCGCTGCCCACGGCCATGCCCAGGCCGGCGGAAATGGAGGTGGACGAATGACCGGCACCGAAGGGGTCGTAGACGCTTTCGCTGCGCAGGGTAAAGCCCGACAGGCCGCCTTCCTTGCGCAGGGTGCGGATGCGGTCGCGCCGCCCGGTGAGGATCTTGTGGGGATAGCACTGATGGCCCACGTCCCAGATCAGCCGGTCTTCCGGGGTGTTGTAGACGTGGTGCAGGGCCACGCTCAGCTCCACCACCCCGAGGCCGGCGCCCAGATGGCCGCCGGTGACCGAAACGGCGTCGATCAGCTCCGCCCGGACGTCCTTGGCCAGCGCTTCCAGCTCCGCCAGCGACAGATTGCGGATCTCTTCGGGACGACCGAGGCGGTCCAGGACGGG
>JBJXHN010000025.1:0-1790 GCA_046233135.1 Rhodospirillaceae bacterium Z3-40
GCACGCAGGCTTTCGGCCAGACCGGCATTCTCAGCCGCCGTCTCCGGCACCACGTAGCCGACAAGCCGCATCCCCGACGGACCGGGCCGGGCCATCACGGCCGCCTCCCGCACCGCCGGATGGCGGCGCAGGCGGGCTTCGATCTCGCCCGGCTCGATGCGGAAGCCCCGGATCTTCACCTGTTCGTCCGCCCGCCCCAGGTACTCGACCACGCCGTCCGCCCGCCATCGGGCAAGGTCGCCCGTGCGGTACAGACGTGCACCCGGCGGACCGAAGGGATCGGGGATGAACCGCTCCGCCGTCAGCCCCGGGCGCCCCCGGTAGCCCCGCGCCAGGCCCGTGCCGCCGATGTATAGCTCGCCCCGGACGCCAGCCGGAACGGGGGACAGCGTGCCGTCGAGAATGCGGACAGAGGTCCCGGACAACGGTCGCCCGATCGGCACGATCCGCGTCTCATCGCCTTGATACCGCCAGAACAGGGCGTTGATGGCCGCCTCGGTGGGACCATACCGGTTATCGATGCGCGCCGCCGGAAAGCGATCTCGCAGACGCCGCGCCAGATCCGGCGTCAAGGCTTCGCCGCCGGAGAAGATGCGGCGCAGGCTATCGCAGCCCTCCGCCCCCGGTTCGGCAACAAAGTGCGTCAGAAGCGACGGGACGAAATGCAGGGTGGTCACCCCGAACGCCCGGATCCTCTCGACCAGCCGCTTCGGCTCGCGATGCTCACCGGGTGCCGCCAGGGCGATCCGGGCGCCCACCGTCAAGGGCCATAGAATTTCCCAGACCGCCACGTCGAAGCTGAACGGCGCCTTGTGCATTACGGTCTCATCGGACCCGAGCGCATACTCCGCCTGCATCCAGGCCAGACGCGCTTCCAGCGCAGCATGGCTGGTGCCAACGCCCTTGGGCTGGCCGGTCGAGCCCGACGTGTAGATCACATACGCCAAAGTATTGGGATCACCGGCGCCCGGCGGGTATTCCCTTCGGTCGGCTTGGGACCAGCCGGCTTCGGGCAGCGGCTGATCCAGGCACCAGACCTCGGCCGCCGTTTCGGGCAAGGTGTCGCGCAACACCGTCGAGGTCAGTACCAGAGGCACCCCGCTGTCGGCCAGCATCCAGGCCAGGCGGGTTTGCGGATAGTCCGGATCCAGAGGCAGATAGGCCCCGCCGGCTTTCAGCACCGCCAGCACGGCGACCACCAGCGCCGGCGAGCGCTCCAGCGCCACGGCGACAACGGTCTCCGGTCCCACGCCCCGGGTCCGCAACCGCCGGGACAGGGCGTCCGCCTGCGCGACCAGCGCGGCGTAGCTCAGATGTCCTCCGGCGTGCACGATGGCGGTCTTCTCGGGATCGTCCACGGCCCGGGCCGTGATCCGCTCCAGCAGACCCGTCCCAACCGCAAGATCCGGCTGCCCTCCCCAGGAAAGGAGTTGCTGCGTCTCCATGGGCTGAAGCGGCGACAGATCCCCAAGCGCAGACCCGGCACCATTCGCCAGACTCTCCACCAGTCGCTGAAAATGCGCGCTCAATCGTTCGATGGTCTCGCGATCAAACGCAGTCGTATCGTAGGTAAAGACCACATGCACCGTCTCGTGTGCGGTGATCGCCATGGTCAGGGGGTAATTGGTCGTGGCCACCCGTTCGGGTGCCCCGAATACAAGCTTGCCACCGCCGCGCAAGGCCTCGTCGACGGGATAGTTTTCATAGACCAGCAGGCTGTCGAACAGCGCCTGCCCGGGCACCCCCGCCCAGCGCTGGATATCGGCCAGCGGGGTGGCTTCATGCTCCCG
>JBJXHN010000026.1:0-1590 GCA_046233135.1 Rhodospirillaceae bacterium Z3-40
CCGCATCGATCTGGCCAAGGTAGTTGAAGGTGATCCGCGGCGGCCGCGCGGCGGCCAGCGCGTCCCGCTGCTCCTCCGTGCCCAGCCGCCGCAGCAGGCCGTAGCCCAGGCCCCGGCGCGGCACCGCGCGCAGCTGTTCCTTCACCCCGCGGATCAGAGCCGGCCAGTCCGCCCCGGTGCCCCCAAGACGCACCGGGAAGGTGGTGGTGAACCACCCCACCGTCCGCGACAGGTCCACCCCGTCGAACACATCCTCCCGGCCGTGGCCTTCCAGCTCCACCAGGATCTCCTCCTGGCCGTTCCACTCGGCCACCGCCCGCACCAGCGCCGCCAGCAGCAGGTCGTTGATCTGCGTCCGATAGGCCGCCGGCGCGTCCCGCAGCAGGGCGGCGGTGGTCTCCGCGTCGAACTCCTGGCGCAGCTCCTCGGCGTCCACCCCCCGCTCCGGCGGGGCGTCGGCATGGGCGCCGGCCAGATCGTCCGCCAGGGTCTGGGCCGTCCAATGGGCCAGTTCCGCCACCGTTTCCGGGCTTGCGGCCTCGGCGGCCAGACGCGCCCCCCAGGCCTGGACCGAGGTGGTCTTCGGCGGCAGGGCCGGGGTCTCGCCCCGCTCCAGCTGCGCCAGGAGGATTTCCAGGTCCTCCAGCAGCACCCGCCAGGACACCCCGTCCACCGACAGGTGATGGATCACCAGCAGCAGCCGCTGACCGCCCCCGGCCAGATCCACCCCGACGGCCCGCGTCAACCGGCCGCCGGCAATATCCAGGGACCGCTGGGCCTGCGCGCAGATTTCCTCCAGCGCCGCCGCATCCTTGGCCTCCCGCCGCCAGAGGATGTCCTCTGCCGCCGGGCCATGCTCTGCCGCCCAGGCGCCGTCGGACTGCTGATCGAACCGCAGGCGCAAGGCGTCGTGGTGGGCGACCAGGACTGTCAGCGCCTGCGCCACCCGCTCCCAGTCCAAGGACTGGCGGGGGGTAAGCAGCATCGCCTGGTTCCAGTGATTCAGCGGGCCGAAGTCTTCGAAGAAGGTCCGGTGGATCGGCAGCAGGGACAGCGCCCCCGTCACCGCCGCCTGATCCGAAGCCGCCGCCGCCCCGGCGTCGGCCAGCGGCCGCGCCACCCGGGCCAGGGCTTCCAGGCTCTGGTGCTGGAACACGTCGCGCGGCTCGATCAGCCAGCCGGCCTGACGCGCCCGCCCGACCAGTTGCAGGCAGACGATGGAATCCCCGCCCAGTTCGAAGAAATTGTCTTCCAGACCCACTCGCTCCAGGCCCAGCAGGCCGGCCCACAGACCGGCCAGGGCGATCTCCGCCGCACTCTCCGGCGCCCGCAGGCCGCCGCGCGGGGCCTCCGGCTCCGGCAGCGCCTTGCGGTCCAGCTTGCCCGTCGGCCCCAGCGGCAGACGCTCCAGCACCACGATCCGGGACGGCACCATGTAGTCGGGCAACTCCGCCCCCAGCGTGGCACGCAAGCTTTCGGCCAGACCGGCATTCTCAGCCGCCGTCTCCGGCACCACGTAGCCGACAAGCCGCATCCCCGACGGACCGGGCCGGGCCATCACGGCCGCCTCCCGCACCGCCGGATGGCGGC
>JBJXHN010000027.1:0-1540 GCA_046233135.1 Rhodospirillaceae bacterium Z3-40
GCGGTGCCGCGCCGGGGCCTGGGCTACGGCCTGCTGCGGCGGCTGGGCACGGAGGAGCAGCGGGACGCGCTGGCCGCCGCGCGGCCGCCGCGGATCACCTTCAACTACCTTGGCCAGATCGATGCGGGCGTGGGCGCGGCGGCGCTGCTGGGGCCGGCGCCGGAAGGGGCGGGTGCGGCCCGGGATCCCGGGGCGCCGCTGGGCAACTGGCTGCTGATCAACGGCCGGGTGCGGTCCGGGCGTCTGGCGCTGAGCTGGGCCTTCGGGCGGCAGCGCTTCCCGGCCGGGGCGGTGGCGCGGCTGATGGCGGCCTACGAACGGGCGCTGAAGGAGCTGCTGGCCCATTGCGCCAGCGGGGCGGCGGGGCTGACGCCCTCGGACGTGCCGCTGGCCGGCCTTTCCCAGACGGAGCTGGACGACCTGGGGTTGGGCCTGGGGTCGGCGGCTGCGGCGGTGGAAGACCTCTATCCGCTGTCGCCCCTGCAACAGGGGCTGCTGTTCCACTCGCTGGAGGGTTCAGGCGACGGCGTCTACGTCAATCAGGTGGCGGTGACGCTGGACGGGCTGGACGCCGGCCGCTTCGCCTCGGCGTGGCAGCGGGCCAGCGAGCGCCATACGATCCTGCGCAGCGCCTTCCTGTGGCGGGGCGTTCCGGGCGGGCCGTTGCAGGTGGTGCGGCGCCGCGCGCCGGTGCCGATCCGCATCGAAGAGAGCGGGGATGCCCGGGCGCTGGCGCGGGAAGAGCGGCGGCAGGGCTTCGATCTGGCGCGGGCGCCGTTGCAGCGGCTGTGCCTGGTGCGCCTGGGGGCGGACGAAGAGCGTGAAGACGGGGCGCCGTCGTGGCGGGTGATCTGGACGCACCATCACCTTCTGCTGGACGGCTGGAGCTCGACGCGGCTGATCGCCGAGGTTCTGCGGCTGTACCACGGCGAGAGCCTGCCGCCGGTGGCGGGTCCGTACCGGTCGCATATCGCCTGGCTGGCGGGCCGGGACCGGCAGGCGGAAGAAGCATTCTGGCGCGGGCAGCTACAGGGCTTCGAGGCACCGACCCGCCTGACCGGGGCGGTGGCCACGCCGGAACCCTCGGGGGAGGACGGAGCCGGGGGCGGTCACGGGGTGGTGCGCCTGGGTCTGGATGCGGCGGCGACGGCGCGGCTGCGGGCTTTCGCGCGGTCGGAGCGGATCACGCTGAACACCCTGGTGCAGGGGGCCTGGGCGGTGCTGCTGGGGCGCTGGACGGGGCAGGCGCGGGTGTGCTTCGGGGCGACGGTGTCGGGGCGGCCGGCGGAGTTGCCGGGCTCGGAAGAGATGCTGGGGCTGTTCATCAACACCCTGCCGGTCTTCGTCGCTCCCGACCCCGGCGCGGCGGTGGGGGACTGGCTGCGGGCGCTCCAGGCGAGCAACGCGGCGCTGCGGGAGCATGAAGCCACCCCGCTGGCCGATATCCAGCGCTGGGCGGGGGTGCCCGGGCAGGCGCTGTTCGACAGCCTGCTGGTCTATGAAAACTATCCCGTCGACGAGGCCTTGCGCGGCGGTGGCA
>JBJXHN010000028.1:0-1423 GCA_046233135.1 Rhodospirillaceae bacterium Z3-40
GCCGGGGGTCGGGCAGCGCCTTGCGGTCCAGCTTGTCGTTCGGGGTCAGCGGCATCCGCTCCAGCACCACGAACCGCGACGGCACCATGGGGTCGGGCAGGATCGCCGCCAGATCCGTCCGCAGACGCTCCGCCAGAACCGCCTCGTCTCCCACAGGCCCCTCGGGCACCACATAGCCCACCAGCCACATCCCGGACGGCCCCGGCCGTGCCACCACGGCCGCTTCCCGCACCGCCGGATGGGCCAGAAGCCGGGCTTCGATCTCGCCGGGCTCGATCCGCTGGCCGCGGATCTTCACCTGCTCGTCGGCCCGGCCCAGGTAGTCCAGCCCCCCGTCCGCCCGCCGCCGCGCCAGATCGCCCGTGCGGTACAGCCGCGCCCCCGGCGGGCCGAAGGGATCGGGGCGGAAGCGCTCCGCCGTCAGCTCCGGGCGGCCGAGATAGCCCCGCGCCAAACCCGCTCCGCCGATCCACAGCTCCCCGGCCACCCCCTCGGGCAGCGGCGCCAGGGTGTCGTCCAGAACCAGAAGGCGGGTCCCGCCGATGGCCTCCCCCAGCAGCGGCCGGGGGTCGGCCGGGTCCAGACGCCACCGCGCCGACCAGATCGTCGTTTCCGTCGGGCCGTAGAGGTTCCAGGCCTCCGCCGCGTCCCGCACCAGGATCCGCGCCAGATCCTCCGGCAAGGCCTCGCCGCCGCTCAGCGCCCGGCAGCCGCGCGGCAGACACAGCCGTCCGTCCTCGCCGATCAGCAGACGCCAGGCCGATGGCGTCGCCTGAACCACCGTCACCCCGGCCTCGGCCACCAGCGCCACCAGGCGCGCCGGATCGCGCAAGGCCCCCTCCCCGGCCAGGACGACCCGCCCGCCCAGGATCAGCGGTCCCCAGATCTCCAGGGCCGCGATGTCGAAGGACAGCGAGGTCAGGGCCAGAACCCGGTCCGCCGCGCTCAAGCCCGGACGCTCGGCCATGGTCGCCAGGAAGGCCGACAGACCGCCATGGCGCACCATCACCCCCTTCGGCCGGCCCGTCGATCCCGAGGTGTAGAGCACATAGGCCAGACCCTCCGGCCGGATCGCCACACCGGGATCCGTGTCCCCATCAACGCCGGTGTCAGCCGCGCTGTCGTCGTCCAGGCACCAGACCTCGGCCGCCGTTTCGGGCAAGGTGTCGCGCAACGCCGTCGAGGTCAGCACCAGAGGCGCCCCGCTGTCGGCCAGCATCCAGGACAGACGCGCCGACGGATAGGCCGGGTCCAGCGGCAGATAGGCCCCGCCCGCCTTCATCACCGCCAGCAGGGCGATGATCAGCTCCGGGGTCCGCTCCAGGGCCACGGCCACCACCGCCTCCGCCCCCAGGCCCCGGGTCCGCAGCCGCCGCGCCAGCCGGTTCGCCCGCCGGTTCAGCGCCCCGTAGGAGAGCGCCTG
>JBJXHN010000029.1:0-1201 GCA_046233135.1 Rhodospirillaceae bacterium Z3-40
CGAGACCTGGTGTGACTGGGAAAGCGGCACCGTCCAGACGGTCGGGCTCACCGGCTCCCTGGAGGCGTCCGCTGAAACGCTCGTCAATACGACGGAAGCGGGAGACCAGTCGTCAAGTGACGTGGCAACCCTGACGGACGGGGGCCATGTGGTGGTCTGGCAATCGGCCGGCCAGGATGGTGGCGGTTACGGGGTTTACGGCCAGCGGTATGATACCGACGGCACCGCCGTGGGCGGCGAGTTCCAAGTCAATACCTATGTGACGGACACTCAGTACGATCCGACGGTGGTCGGCCTGACCACCGGCGGCTTTGTCGTCCTGTGGTCCTCCAAAGGTGAGGACGGCAGCGGTTACGGTGTCTATGGACGGCGCTACGACGCTCAGGGAACCGTCCTCGGAGAGGAGTTCCTCGTCAACTCCACCACAACGAACAACCAACTCAACGCCCAAGTGGCGGCCCTTCCGGATGGCGGCTTCATTGCCGTCTGGCAGGCGCCGGACAGCAATGCCACCGGGGTGTATGGCCAGCGGTTTGATGGGAATGGGGACAAACTCGGGGGTCAGTTCTCAGTAAACTCCAGCCAAGTCTGGGATCAGTACAGCCCCAGCGTGGCAACCTATCCCGATGGCAGCTACGTTATCCTGTGGATCACCAGTGCATGGGGTAATGGTGAGGAGCTTGCTGGCCAGCGCTATCATGCTGACGGGACCCTGAACGGCGATGAGTTTCGTGTCAACAGCTTCCGCGACGGGGACCAGAATTACCCGTCCATCACCACCCTTACAGACGGCGGCTTCATTGCCACCTGGATGTCCCTCACCAGCAGTCAGGATGGCAGCGGACGCGGAATCTTTGCTCAGCGCTATGACGCTGACGGGGTCCCGGTCGGCGGCGAAATGCGGATCAACGGCTACACGAACGCCGATCAAACCTATCCGCAGATCGCCGAACTGGCTGATGGTACCATCCTCTTCGCCTGGACCTCGCAGGGGCAGGACGGAAGTGATAATGGCATCTATGCCCACCGCTACGCCACCGACGGGTCCAGCCTGGGGGGTGAATTCCGCATCAACGACACGACCATCGGCAGCCAAAGCCAGCCGTCGATCGCGGTCCGCTCCGATGGTGGTTTCGTCATTTCCTGGACCTCCAATGGCCAGGATGCGGACAGCAACGGGGTCGTCTCCCGGGTCTTCAGC
>JBJXHN010000002.1:0-1023946 GCA_046233135.1 Rhodospirillaceae bacterium Z3-40
CTGCGGGTGCGCACCCTGACCATCCCCGATCGCTATTTCGAACACGCGAGCCCGGCCAAGCAGCAGGCCGAAGCCGGCCTGGATGCGGACAGCATCGCCGCAAAAGCTCTGTCGGCGCTGGGGATGGCGGTTCCGGGTGCGGCCCAGGGCCAAGCGTGAGAGCGTTTCGAAGACGCGTTTGCGCACCGGTAAACCGGAGCCCACTTTTCCGCTCGATGCTGTAGAGCGCTAGCCATGGGTGCCGCAGAGCGGTGGTGTGGCCAGCGCCAGACGGTTCTCCAGGGCCGCCAGGGTCAGGCGGGAAGACACCGCTTTGGCGGCCGTAGCGGGGAAGTCGCTGCGTTGATGGGCGCCCCGGCTTTCCCGGCGCTCCAGCGCGGCCTGCACGATCAGCAGAGCCGCCAGGGCCGCATCGGGCCAGCCGCCGGCCTCTTCGGCCATGCGGATCAGGCTGTCCCGGGCGCCGCTCAGGCCGGCAGCATCGCGCACCACTCCCACCTGCCGATCCATCATGTCGCGCAGCGGGCGCGGGGCGGCGGGATTGGTAGAGGCCGCGCCGCGCGGGCCGACGCTCAACAGTCCGGCAGGGGCTGCCGGGGCAGCGGGTGCTGTTGCAGTAGCGGCCCGGCCGGCTTCGCTACCGGCCAGTGCGCTGGCGATGCGGCGTCCCGTGACCACCGCTTCGATCAGCGAATTGCTGGCCAGCCGGTTGGCGCCGTGCAGGCCGGTGGAGGACACTTCGCCGCAGGCCCACAGTCCCGGCACGGTGGTGCGGCCATGGTCGTCCACGGCTACGCCGCCCATGTGGTAGTGGGTGGCCGGGCGGATGGGGATGGGGGAAACGGCGGGATCCAGGCCGTGATCGCGGCAATGGCCGTAAACAGTGGGGAAGCGGTCGGCGAACCGTGCGCCCAGGGCCTCCCGCGCGTCCAGGAACACCGAGCCGCCCCTGCCGATCTCGGCCGCCACCGTTTGCGAGACCACGTCCCGGGGGGCGAGGTCTCCGCCCGATAAGGCGGCCATCAGCGGCGTGCCGTCGGCGCGGATCAGCCGGGCGCCCTCTCCCCGCAGCGCTTCAGAGGCCAGGGGCATGGGATCGGCCCCCACAGCCAGTGCGGTTGGGTGGAACTGCACGAATTCCATGTCCCGCAATTCGGCCCCGGCCCGGGCCGCCAGGATCAGGCCGCCGCCGGTGGAGGTCAGCGGGTTGGTGGTTGAGGCGTACAAACCTCCCAGCCCGCCGGTGGCCAGGATCACCGCCCGGGCGGCGATGGTCTCGACGGAGCCGGAACCGGAGCCGTCCTGGCCGGTGCGGCGCAGGGAAACGCCGGTCACGCCCGCCGGCCCGCCGCACAGGCCGACCACGGTGGTGTGCTCCAGAACCTGGATCGACGGCGTGCGGCGCAGGCGGTCGGCCAGGGCGGTCAGGATCATCAGGCCGGACCGGTCGCCATGCACATGCAGCACCCGGCGCCGCGAATGGCCGGCTTCCAGCCCCCGGGAGAAGCGGCCGTCCTGCTTGCGGTCAAAAACCACGCCCCAGTGTTCCAGAGTAGAGATGGCGGCCGGGGCATCGCCGGTGATGTGGCGGGCCACCAGCGGGTCGGTCAGCCCGCCGCCGACGGCCACGGTGTCTTCACCGTGCAGGGCCGGGGTATCGTCATCCCCGACGGCGGCGGCTATGCCGCCCTGCGCCCATTCCGTGGAGCCGCCCAGACCCAGCGGCCCGGCGGTGATGACCAGGATGGGGGCGCTCCGGCCTGCGGTTCCGGCACAGGCCAGGGCTGTGGACAGGCCGGCGATGCCGCCGCCGATGATGACAATAGGGGTTTCGGGCATGGACGAACGTTCCTGAAGGGGGCACCGCATCACCGATCTCTCCGGCAACGCCGGAGGAGGCGGACAGGGTTAAGATAGGGAACGGGCGGGGCCGCGTCACGCGGCGCTTGAAGAGGAGGGAGGAGCGGCGGAGCTTCAGGCCGCGCTGGCGCTTTCGATGACCCGGTGGGCGGGAAACCAGATCACGGCCATGGTGCCGCTGCCCGGGGTGCTGGCCATGTCCAGGGAGCCGCCATGGGCTTCGATCAGCCCACGCACCAGGGGCAGGCCCAGGCCGGTGCCCTCCTGGTAGCCGATGGTGTTGGAATGCAGCCGCCCGAAGGGCTGCATGGCCACGGCCAGATCGCTGCTGTCCATGCCCACGCCGGTGTCGTGCACCATCAGGCCCAGGGCGCCGGCGCTGTTGCGCCGGATGCCGATGGTCACCGCTCCGCCGCCGGGGGTGAACTTGATGGCATTGGACAACAGGTTGGCCAGCATCTGCTTCACCCGCCGTTCGTCGGCAACAAGGCGGGGGGTGCCCCCCACCGGCAGTTCCACATGGATTTTCACGTCCCGCTGTTCGGCGCGGTGCCGCACCATGCGGTGGCAAGCCTGGATGCTGGCGGCGGGGTCGATGGTGTCGTTATGCAGGTCCAGGCGCCCCGCTTCGATCACCGACACGTCCAGCACGTCGTTGATCAGGTCGAGCAGCAGATGACCCGATTCGCCGATGTTCTGGGCGTATTCGTGGTAGCGCTTGTTGCCGATGGGACCCAGCATCTCGCTGGTGATGGCTTCGGAAAAGCCTATGATGGCATTCAGCGGGTTGCGCAGTTCGTGGCTCATATTGGCCAGGAATTCGCTTTTGGCCCGGTTGGCGGCCTCGGCCTCTTCCTTGGCGACGCGCAGGGAATCCTCGGCCGCCTTGCGGCGGGTGATGTCCTGGCCGCTGGACAAGGTGCCGGTGATGGCGCCCCAGGCATTGCGGGTGACCGTGTTGTGCCACAGCATCCGGCGCGTCTCGCCGCTTTGGGTCATCACGTCATTCTCGAAATGCTCGACCGGGTTCATGCTGCCGGAAATGACGCTGGCAAAGACGGTGCGGACTAGGTCCCGCTGGTCATGGGGTACGGCGATGTCGAACCAGTCGGCTCCCAGCAGGTCGGCTTCTTCGTACCCGAGCATCTGGCAGACTTGGCGGTTGACCAGGGCCACCCGACCCTGGCGGTCCAGGCCGACGATCAGCGCTTCGGACACATCCAGATAGCGTTCCGCCCGGGCCTTTTCCTCGCGCAGCCGTTCTTCCAGGGCCTGCTGCTCCCGCAACGCCGCATTCAGCCGCTGCACCGGCCGCAACAGATTTCCGCGCACCACGGCGGCATAGAGCACCCAGAACGACAGCACCTTCAGCAGGTGACCGATGATCAGTTCGGTGTCCGTAACCGATTCGTACAAGGTGAAGGAAAGCTCGGCCGCGGTGGTCAGGCCCATCACCAGCAGCAGCGGACGCCATTCCGCCGGCGACAGAGTCTTCCGCTGGCGCAGCAGCAGGACGATGGCCACGACGATGGCGACCACCAGGACCCCCTCGGAAAAGACCTTGAACAGGGTCAGCCCCTGCTGGGGGATGAAGGCGGCCGGGGCCAGATCGGTGGCAATGGCGGCGAGAATGGCCAGGGACAGCAGGCCCAGGCCCAGGAACAGGGCGCGGATATCCAGTCTGCTGCGGACATCGGAAACGGCGATGAGAAAGACGATGGCTTCGACGGCCCGCCCCGCCAGCCACAGCTGGGTGGCGACATTGCCTCCCTCCGTCCCGGGGATCAGGTTCATGCCGTCGTAGGTCAGGGCATGGATCAGGTCGAACAGGCCGACCCAGAAGAAGCCGCAGGACACCACCTGCACCATGTCGGCCTTGTGGGCCAGGGCGCGGCTTTCCCAGGCAAAGGCGAACAGCATCATGGCGACGATGACCGAAAAGATCTCGGCCACCGTGTGGAAAAGCAGATAGTTCCAGGATGCGATCAGGCATAGCACGGCCAGCAAGGCCACCGGCATCCGCCAACCGCCCCGATCCAAACCGCTGTCCGTCAGAAACGACGCGCCCAAGTCATCCCCTATTACTGGCAGCTCTCCAGTCGGGAACTGTACCGGACCCGTGGGCGTGGCGCCATATCCGGATCGGCTATACGGGGCCGCCGGGACCGGTTTCCGACTCCACCCCCTGAATTTTTTCGAAGACCAGGGGGTGGAGGGCGGAAAAATGCCGGTTCGGGGCGCTTACGTGGCAGGGAAGCCGCGTCCCATCATGCTGGTCATCCGCTGGGCGAAGGCCACCGGATCGGTGGGGGCCTCGCCTTCCAGGATGCGGGCCTGGTCAAGCAGCAGATAGGCCGCATCGGCCAGGGCGGCGTCGGTGGGGCTGGCGGCGGCCTGTTCGGCCAGGGCCTTGATCAGCCGGTGGCGTGGATTGATTTCCAGTACCCGGGGGCTGGTGTAGCCGCCGCCCTGGTTCGCCTGACGCAGCATCCGTTCCAGATGCAGGCTCATGGCGCCGTCTTCCACCACCAGGCAGACCGGGCTGTCGGTCAGGCGGTTGGAGACGCGCACATCCTTGACCGTATCGCCCAGCGAGCCCTTCAGGGCGCCGATCAAGCTGTCGATGCGGTCTTCCGACGCGGGCTGGGGCTTTTCGGCGTCGCCGTCGTCCCCGTCCTTCAGCGGAATATCGTCCAGGTCCTTGCCGGCCTGCATGACCGAGGTCAGGGGCGTGCCGTCGAACTCGCTGACCGCATTGGGCCAGAATTCGTCGATGGGGTCGGTCAGCAGCAGCACTTCGATGCCGCGCGCCACGAAGCCTTCCACCTGCGGGCTGCGGGCCAGGGCGCCGGCGTCGTCACCGGTGACGAAATAGATGGCCTTCTGCCCCTCGACCATCCGTTCCTTGTAGGATTCCAGCGATACCGGTGTCTCGCCGCGTGTGGTGCGGAAGCGGGTCAGCTTCAGCAGGTCGGTCTTGCGCTCGAAGTCCTCGTAGATGCCTTCCTTCAGCACGGCGCCGAAGTTGGCCCAGAAGGCCAGATAGGCCTCTTCGTCGTCCCGGGCGCGCTTGCCCAGCTCATCGACCAGGCGTTTGGTCAGGCCGCTCTTGATCTTGCGCAGGCGCGGATCGTTCTGCAGCAGCTCGCGGCTGACGTTCAGGGGCAGGTCGGAACTGTCCACCACGCCTTGCACGAAACGCAGCCAAGCCGGCAGCAGTTCGTCGCAGTCGTCGGTGATGAACACGCGGTTGACGTACAGCTTCACCCGGGTCTTGCGCTCGGGCGTGAACAGGTCGAACGGCTTGGCGCCGGGCACGAACAGCAGGCCGGTGTATTCCAGCATGCCTTCGGCCTTGAAATGCAGGGTGTGCCAGGGCTCGTCCATGCCGTGGGACACATGGCGGTAGAATTCGGTGTACTGCTCGACGGTGATCTGGTCGCGCGGGCGGGTCCACAGGGCGCTGGCTTCGTTCACCCGTTCCGGTTCGGCGGCCCCCTCGTCCCCATCCGTGCCGTCGGCCTTTTTGCTCTCGTCCTTGGGCACGATCAGGCCCACGGGGATGGCGATGTGGTCGGAATAGGTCTTGATGATGTTGCGCAGGCGATAGGGTTCCAGGAACTCCTTGGCGTCATCGCGCAGGTGCAGGGTGATCGAGGCTCCGCGCAACGCGTCTTCGGCTTCGGCGATGGTGTATTCGCCGGTGCCTTCGCTGATCCACTGCCAGCCCTGGGTTTCCCCGGCGCGGCGGGTAACGACCCGGACTTTGGTGGCGACCATGAAGGCCGAATAGAAGCCGACGCCGAACTGGCCGATCAGCGACACGTCGCCG
Organism: Rhodospirillaceae bacterium Z3-40; assembly: GCA_046233135.1. Taxonomy (GTDB): domain Bacteria; phylum Pseudomonadota; class Alphaproteobacteria; order Rhodospirillales; family Rhodospirillaceae; genus JBJXHN01. Next base: position 5,693 of record JBJXHN010000002.1, read on the forward strand.
GTCTTGGCCTGGCTTTTCACCGCGTTCATGAACGTCTGGGTTCCGGACCGGGCGATGGTGCCCAAGTTCTCCACCAGATCATCCCGGTTCATGCCGATGCCGTTGTCGGCGATGGTCAGCGTGCCGGCGTCCTTGTCGACGGTGATGGTAATCTTGAAGTCGCCGTCACCCTCCAGCAGCGTCGGATGCGTCAAGGCCTCATAGCGCAGCTTGTCGCAAGCGTCCGATGCGTTGGAAATCAGCTCGCGCAGAAAAATCTGGCGGTCCGAGTAAAGCGAGTGAACAACGATATCGAGCAGTTTCGAAACTTCGGCCTGAAAGGACAGCGTTTCTTCTGACATTGCGGTCCCAACCCCCATGCATGCGTTTGATCAAATTGGTGCGGCGCGGAGAACGGTCCGTTTTCCATGGGCGTCGTCTTTCCGTATCGGAGTCGCGGTTCCCCACAGCAGGCAACCCGGCTCTTCCACGGATGCACGACCCCCGGACGGTCATCCTCGGCCGACGTCATATGAGAAAAAAATCAAAGCGATGCAACCGCACCTATTCGGGCATGCCAAAAAAACAGACCTTTGGACGGCTGGCTATGGAACACTGGAGTTGCCCACCCCACCATAGAAAGGGTGGGCGCGCCCCGCCAAAGCCCTGATCCCGGGCCTTCTCCCCACGAGCCTGTTGCGCGCATTGTTCGCAACACGATTCCCGCGCTAACAGGCTTGACCCAAACTCAGGAGTACGCTTGGTTGGGCGAGTCCGTCTTAAAATGGGAATGTTCAGGGAGAGCTCCATGCAAAATCCCCTGCAGATCGTCTTTCACGGTCTCGACCACTCTGATGCAGTTGAAGAACGAGTCCGCGAAAAAGTCGCGAAGCTGGAGCAGTTCTACAGCGGTATTATCGGTTGTCGCGTGGTGATCGAAGTCCACCACAAGAATACGGCGAATACGCATAAGCGCGGCGAGCCGTTCCACGTGCATGTGCACGTCACCGTGCCCGGCGAGGAACTGACGTCCGCCAGCGCTCATGGCAAGAACACGGAGTTGAAAGCGCACGAAGATGTGGGAATTGCGATCCGCGATGCCTTCGATTCGATGGAACGTCAACTGCGGGAATACTCCAACCGGAAGCGGGACGGCGTGAAGGTCGCGGCGGGCTGATCGCCCCTTCCGACCCCGGACCCTGCTGATCCGCCGACCCGGTTCCGCTGCTGATGCGGATCCCGATCAGGACGGCCTTGCAATTCCGGGCCATGCGCGCGACGGTGTGTCTGTCATGACGGACGCAGGCACACCTCACCGCATAAAGGTACCCAGCCAATTGGTTTCCGATAGTCCGGGATCCCGGGTGACGGCCGTGCTGGGGCCGACCAATACAGGCAAGACCCATCTGGCGATGGAACGCATGCTCGGCTACGGCTCGGGCATGATCGGCTTTCCCTTGCGTCTTCTCGCGCGCGAGAACTACGACAAGGCCGTGCGCCGCGTGGGGCCGGCGGCCGTTGCCCTGATCACCGGCGAGGAAAAGATCCTGCCGGCGCGGCCGCGCTATTTCATCTGCACTGTGGAAAGCATGCCCGTCGACCGCCGGGTGGACTTCATCGCCATCGATGAAATCCAGCTGTGCGGCGATCCGGACCGGGGTCACGTGTTCACCGACCGCCTGCTGCATGCGCGCGGGCAGCAGGAAACCATGTTCCTGGGGGCGGAAACCATGGCGCCGCTGATCCGCCGCCTGGTGCCCGGGTGCGGTTTCGACAGCCGGCCCCGCTTCTCCCAGCTGTCCTTCGCCGGTCACAAGAAGCTGACCCGCCTGCCCCGGCGCTCTGCCGTGGTGGCCTTTTCCGCCGACGACGTCTACGCCATTGCCGAGCTGATCCGCCGTCAGCGGGGCGGGGCGGCAGTGGTGATGGGGGCACTGAGCCCGCGCACCCGCAACGCCCAGGTGGACCTGTACCAATCCGGCGAGGTGGACTGGCTGGTGGCCACGGACGCCATCGGCATGGGGCTGAACATGGATGTGGGCCATGTGGCCTTTGCCTCCATGAAGAAATTCGACGGGTATGGCTTCCGCGCCCTGACCGCACCGGAAGTGGCCCAGATTGCCGGCCGCGCCGGGCGTCACATGAACGACGGCACCTTTGGCACCACGGCTGACGCCGACGCCCCGGCCGAGGATGTGGTGACCCGGGTGGAAGGCCACGCCTTCGCCCCCCAGCGACAGATCTTCTGGCGCAACACCAACCTGGATTTCCGCAGCATCGATCACCTGCTGGCCTCGTTGGGGGCGCCGCCGCCGGACGACGGGCTGATGCGGCCACGCCGGGCGGATGACACCGCATCCCTGGAAACCCTGGCCCGCGATCCCGAAATCGCGTCCCGGGCCAGGGACCGGCGGCAGGTCGCGCTGCTGTGGGATGTCTGCCGGGTGCCCGACTTCCGCAAGCTGCGGGCGGAAACCCATGTGCGGCTGCTCGGCCAGCTCTATCGCCACCTGTCCACCCCGCGGGGCGTGCTGCCGGAGGACTTCGTGAACGGCCACGTCACCCGCATCGACCGGGTGGACGGGGATATCCATGCGCTGGTCGATCGCATCGCCGCCGTCCGGGTCTGGACCTATGTGGCGCACCAGAACGGCTGGCTTGCCGACCCCGAGTCCTGGCAGAAACGCACCCGCGCGATCGAGGACAAACTGTCCGACGCCCTGCACGACCGCCTGACCCAGCGCTTCGTCGACCGCCGCACGGCGACCCTGATGCGCCGCCTGGGGGACCGCGAAGCCCTGCTCGCCGCCGTGGACAAGGATGACGGCGCGGTGGTGGTGGAAGGCCACGCCATCGGTCATCTGCACGGCCTGACCTTCCATCCCGAAAGCACCGGCGGCCGGCATGGCGACAAGGCCGTGCTGAACGCCGCCCAGAAGGCGTTGCGCCAGGAAATCGCCGCCCGGGTCGGGCGGATGGAACTGGCGGAGGATGATGCCTTCCATCTGGATGATACCGGTCGCCTGCTGTGGGAGGATGCACCGGTGGCAACCCTGGCCAAGGGCGCCTCGCCCCTGACCCCCGTGGTCGTTCTGCCCGCGGACGGCCTGCTCGATGGCCCCCTGGCCGAGCGGGTGCGGGCGCGGCTGGAGCGCTATCTGTCCGCCACCCTGGATCGCCGGCTGAAAGTGCTGCGGGAGCTGGAGGGCGCGCCGGACCTCAAGGGATCCGCGCGCGGTCTGGCCTTTCAGCTGGCCGAAGCCTTCGGCACCCTGCCGCGCGAACCGGTGGACGCGCAGGTGCGCGCCCTGTCCGAAGCGGACCGTAAAGCCCTGGCCCGCCGTGGCGTGCGGCTGGGGTTGCAGAACCTGTTCATGCCCGACCTACTGAAGCCGGAAGCCCAGCGGCTGCGCGCCCTGCTGTGGTCTGTGTCCCAGGGGCGCCGGACTCCCCCGCCTCTGCCGCCGGCGGGGCGGGTGTCCTTTCCCATTCCCCCCGGAACGCCCCGCGACTTTCTGGAGGTGCTGGGGTTCCAGTTGTTCGGCCAGCTGGCGATCCGTGTGGACATGATCGAACGCTTCGCTGCCGAAGTGCGCAAGCTGATCCGCGAGCGGGGGCCGGCGTCGGCTTCCAAGGCGGCCGGCAAGTCGGACCCCCGGCCCGAAGATACGTCCCCGCCGGAAGGCGAGCGCCGGAAGCGGTCCCGCCGCAAGGGCCGGAAAGCCGCGACAGGAGCGGAAGAGGCGCTCGCGCCTGCGCCTGCGCCCGTGGCTGAGCCGGTGCCGGTTACCGAACCATCGCCGCCGGCCGGGTCTGCGGACGGGGTCAAGGCCCCTGCGCCCCGGTCCGATCCGCGTCCGGCGGCCGAGGCGCAGTTGCCGGCGGATCTGCTGTCGACCCTGGGGCTGGGACCGGAGGACGGGGGCCGCGTGCTGGACGCCCTGGGCTACAAGGTGCGTCTGGAAGATGGCGGGGTGTTCCTGCGTCCCCGACGGCGGCGGTTCGGCCCCGCCCGGCGGCCGCGCGGCGTGGCCAAGGGGCCGGTGATTCCGCGCGTGGACCCCGACAGCCCTTTCGCCGCCCTGGGGGCAATGATCCGAAGATGAGGGATGGGGGAGTGACGATGAGCGAGGCGTCATGAGCGACGGGCAGCGTCTGGACAAGTGGCTGTGGTTCGCCCGCTTCTGCAAGACCCGGGGGCTGGCCCAGAAGCTTTGTGCCGCCGGGCATGTGAAGCGGCGCGGGGAGTCGCTGGTCAAGCCCTCGACCCTGGTGCGGCCTGGGGATGAATTGACCGTGCTGATGGGGCCGGTGCGGCGCACGGTGATCGTCCGCCTGCCCGGCGAGCGGCGTGGCCCGGCTCCGGAAGCTCAGACCCTCTATGAGGAACCCGCTCCGCCCGAGCGTCTGCGGGACCCGGTGATGGACGGCAGCACGCCGGCCCATCGATTGAAAGGCACCGGCCGTCCCACCAAGAAGGAACGGCGGCAGACGGAACGGCTGATCGGCGAGGATTAGCCGTCCGGCATCAGGCGATGCAGGGTCAGGTCCAGCCGCGCCAGGGCATCGGCGATAACCACCGCAGGGGAGTCCGGCCGGGCGAGGAACTCTGTCCAGGCGAACAGATCGGCGAACAGGATGATCTCCTGCCACCATTCCGGCAGCCTGTGGCCGGCGGCGGTGTACCCGGCCGCGACCCCCTCCACGAAGGCGGGAAGGTCGCCGAGCGGCGGCCGCATCAGGTTCCCCAGGTCGAAGGCCGGATGGCCGCTGAAGGCGAACTCCCAATCGAGAACGGCCGCGATCGTGTGCTCGGGCGTGACCAGGATGTTGGTTCCGCCGAAGTCGGCGTGGGTCAGGCACGGGGGCGACGCCCAGGCCACCAGGGCATCCCCGTCCCGTTCCACCAGTCGCCGCAGGAAGGTGCGCCGCTGGTCCCCGACCCTCTCCGCGCCGGGACCGGTGCCCAGGCAATGCTCCAGGAAGGCCGCGAGTCCGGCTCCGTCCAGGGCTAACGGCTCAGGCACCGTCAGCGCCGGGGACAGGCTGCCCCATCGGGGGAAACGAACGTGGTGGATTCGCGCCAGGGTGCGTCCGACGGCCTCGCCCACCTGCCGGCGGCGGGCATCGGACAGGGGCGGGACGGCCCGGTCCAGGGGGACCCCGTCCACCCAGGGGAAGACGGCCCACGGAACCGGATCGTTTTTGTCCCCTTCCCCTTCCCGCTCCTCGTCGAGCCTGTCGCCTGATGCCAGGATGGGCGGAACGGGAAACCTGTCCGTCGTCAGGCGGTCCAGCAGCGCCCGTTCCGTTGCCATCTGCTCCGGTGCCCGCTGCCACAGGCGCAGGCACACCGTGTGCTCCGGTCCTTCGGATTTGGGTGGGACCAGGGTGACGCGGATGGTCGTGTTCGCCAGCCCACCGGGCCAGGGGATGGCGGCCTTGATGGTGGCGCCGGGGACGGCCCGGGCGACGACGGCGGCGATCTGTGCGGCTGTGGGGCGGACAAGGGGGCGGCTGCGGGGCCACCGGCGCCGGCAGGCTTCCATCACGATGTCGGGTGGGGGATTGGCGCTCAGCGGGCGGGCTTCCGGAAGACCACCAGCAGATTGTTGCTGGGCATCGGGACGATTTCTTCCAGGGACAGGCCATGGCTGGCGGCCAGAGGCACCACCTGATGATCCAGGTCGCGCACTCCCCATTCCGGGTTTTCGCCGCGCAGGCCGGCGTCGAAAGCCATGTTGCTGGGGGCGGTATGGGCGCCGTGGCGCTGGAAGGGGCCGTAGAGGATCAGCGTGCCACCCGGCGGCAGGACACTCTGCGCCCCGGCCATCAGCCCCTCGCTGGCTCCCCAGGGGGCGATATGGATCATGTTGATGCACAGGATCGCTGCCACATCGGTGACCGGCCAGTGTTCCACGGGCGCGGTTGTGTCCAGGGCGGTGGGTGGGGCGGTGTTGGTCACGCCCTCCGCTTCCAGCCAGGCCGCCGTGCTGGCTAGGGCGTCCCGGTTGGGATCGGTCGGCAGCCAGTGACGCCCGGGCAGGCGGGGGGCCAGATAGGCGGCATGCTCGCCGGTGCCGCAGGCGATCTCCAGGATCCGGCCTTCCGGCAGGCGGGACAGCAGGGCGTCGAGCAGGGGCTGGCGGTTGCGCAGGGTGGCCGGGGCGTGTCGTCGCTCGTCGTCCGGGCTGTGTGCGCCGTTGGTCCCTGTCGATGGACCAGGGCCGAGTACTTCGCCGTATGGGATTGTCATCTGGGCGCCTTCCGCGGTTTGGGGGAACATCACGGGCATGGAGCGGTATGCCATGGTGGCAATCCTCCGGCGGGCGTGCAAGCCTGGTAGCGGATATCTTGATGGAAGAGGGGCCATGCCCCAGGTAAAAATACAGCCGGATCGACGTATTGATCGGTATCTTACGGGCGGGAGAAGCGGATGTTCCAGAAATTGCGATCTTTGTTCGGTGTCGAGACGGGCGGCCAAAAAACGTCGGAAGCCGACAATATCGCTGAAGCGGCCGCCTTTTTGCTGGTTGAAGCCGCCAGCATGGACAACGACTTCGATGATGTCGAGCGTGCCCATGTCCGCACTTTGCTGATCAATCGCTTCAATCTGGATGGCGCGGCGGCTGACGCCATGATTGCCGATGCCGAGACCCTGCATGAAGAGGCCGTGGGCTGGTACCGGCAATCGCGGACCCTGAAGGACGCTTTCGATTACCATGAACGGATCGGCCTGATGGAAATGCTGTGGGAAGTGGTTTATGCCGACGGCGAACTGCACGATATGGAAGCCAACATGATGCGCCGGATCGCCGGTCTTCTTTATGTGGAAGACAGGGACAGCGGACACGCCCGCAAGGAGGCCATGACCCGTCTCGGCCTTGCCTGACTGTTCGGTGGACCTGCCCTTCTTTCGGGCAGGGTGACGCTATCTGTTGCAAAGGACCGCCGGGAGGGGCATGGTCGCCGCGCCTGCCGAATGGCGGCGGGACGGCAGGGCCGGCCGTTCCGAACCTTTTTGTTTCCTCTCCCCCTACAAGGCAAAAGGACGGAGCCCCACAACTATGCCTTACGTCGTCACGGAAAATTGCATCCGGTGCAAGTACCAGGATTGCGTGGAAGTGTGCCCGGTGGATTGCTTCTACGAAGGCGAAAACTTTCTGGTGATTCATCCGGATGAATGCATCGATTGCGGTGTGTGCGAGCCGGAATGCCCGGCCGAAGCAATTCTGCCCGATTCGGAGCCGGCCGCTGCCGAATGGATGGATATCAACCGTAAATTTGCCGAAGTGTGGCCCAATATCACCCGGAAGGGCGATGCACCGGCCGACGCTGACGAGTGGCGGGGCAAGGCCGACAAGGCCAAGCTGCTTAGCGAAAATCCCGGAAAAGGCACGGAATAAGCCGAGTCGCCTTTGATCGGCGCGGCGTTTGGGCCGTCACGGCATTGTCGCCGCGCCGACTTTGACCTGTAATTTTTTCGAATTGTGTGATATCCGTCACATGTCCGTCGCGAGCATGTGGCGGGCTTTTCTATGTGACGCAGAACGCGTCATGGCATGCCGGCGAAGGCCCGGCGCACAGGCCGCTTCTCGGAACCAAAGGCACCTTACGACGGGACCGGTGACCGGATCCAGGACTTTAAGGGCCGATGGCTCAAGGAATGGCCGACCGCATTTGTTGAGGGACCAAAGGACAGGGGACTTCCCGTCATTATGGGAACGGATGTCCGGCATGGTCCGGTCCGGTGACCGGTCGGAGAATGGCGCCGATCCGCGAAGGGGGGGCATCACGTGCCCGCAGGGGCTGCCTGTGGAGGGGTCAAGGTCGTCACGGAACGGCCAGATTTCACCGGCAGGATGATGAACGTCGACGCGAGGCGGACGTGACGAGGATCGATGCGATGACGCCACATGCGATATCGCCGCTGGCCCGGAAGGGAGTGATGTGCCGTTCAGCCGATGGAATGTCTGTCCGTAGCCCGGGCATAGGAAAGGCCGGGTCGGAATGAGGATTTATGTGCGTCGCCTATGCCTTCGACTAACAGAACAAGATCGCGCTCGAGGATGGCCTATGGGGATTAAGGGGGCGATGTCCTCCTCTGCGCGCCACCACTGATGTGGGCGCGCGGGCGTCCCTGTCGCCGTAGCACGGGAACCCTTCGCCAGACGGATTCTTTGATCCGTCACGGACGGTTCTTGAATGGAGAGAAGAAGCAAGATGTCCAACCACCTTCAGTTCGTACCTGGTGATCACGTTGTCTACCCGACCCATGGCGTGGGTCAGATCATCGACATCGAAAAGCAGACTTATGGCGGCCAGACGCTGGAATTGCTGGTGATCGCGTTCGACCGTGACCGGATGAAGCTGCGGATCCCGGTGGCCAAGGTGAAGAATTCCGGCCTGCGTCGCCTGTCTACGAAGAAGGCGATGGAATCAGCGCTGACCACGCTGAAAGGCAAGGCGAAGGTGAAGCGCACCATGTGGAGCCGCCGCGCCCAGGAATACGAAGCCAAGATCAACTCCGGCGATCCCATCTCCATCGCCGAAGTGGTCCGCGATCTGCATCGCAACGCCAACCAGCCGGAACAGTCCTATTCCGAACGCCAGATCTATGAGCTGGCTCTGGAACGCCTGACCTGTGAACTGGCCGCGATCGAGGCCATCGACTCCAACGCCGCTGCCCAGAAGCTGGAAAAGCTGCTGCGCGTGGCGTAATGACCTGCCGGTTTCGCTTCCCTGATCTTAAGTCCGGGCTGGGGGAGCGACGCTGTCATGAAAAACGAAGGGGCTGAGCCGCAAGGGTCAGCCCCTTCGTTTGTGGGGCATGTAAGAATGCCTCACAGCAGATGGGTCTACTCGCGCAGACGCACGTGACCCCCGGCCAGGAAGAGCGAGGTGGTCTTGCGGCTGGAAGAGTAACGCAGGGGCGTTACGAAGCAGGCGGCGTTCGCCCGACCCAAGGTTATGTCCATGTCGGAAGCGGTGGGAATCGAAGGGATGGCCGCGATCACCGTGTTGCCCGTGGCGACGTAACCGTTTTTCTTGAAGGCGTCGAACAGGGATTCAACGGTGGTTGGCGCCTCAAAATTCCCCGCCAGGCAGAACGTGGTCTTGCCGCTCGCCTTGTCCTCGAAAACCCGTTTGTAGAGAACAAACGGGAAGTTCCCCAGGTTGGTGCGGAAGATCGCTTCGTCCTGCGTATACGTCGACATGGTGACGGGCTCGCTACCGATTCGTTTGCCATCCACATGGAAACCACTTGCGGTTCCCTGGCACCCCGCCACGAGGGTGGTTAAGGCTAGGATGGCTGAAAGGGCAAAGGTTTTTGAGGTGGTAGATCTCATAAGAGTCTCTCCTGTAGCTAAAGAATTTCTATACTGTCTTTGTTTCTGTTCTGGAGATTCAAAATATTGTTTTTTATGAATTTCTATGGATACGCGTCTTATGGTTCTCGTCGCCGGATAGGGAGAAGCGCATGACCTCGGAATTGGTGCGGCCTTCCAAGGGGCGGAAACGACTTGTCTGGGACAATATTCGGAGCGGTTTTACATTTCTCTTGGCCGCAGCCTTTGTGGACTGTGCCAAGGCGACCGAAAATCTGCCTTCTTCCCTCTCTTCCATCGGTACGGCTACCGTTTCTTCTGTGGTTGACGGGGATACGGTGGTTCTGGATGACGGCCGCCAGGTCCGTTTGACCGGTATTCAGGCCCCCAAGCTCCCCCTCGACCGTCCCAACTTCCCGACCTGGCCGCTGGCTCCCGAAGCCAAGGCGACCCTGGAAACCTTGCTTCTCGGCCGTACCGTGACGCTGCGGAGTGGCGGAGCGGACAGGGACCGTCACGGCCGGGTGCTGGCGCATCCGGTGACGGAACCGGGCGGGGTGTGGGCGCAAGGGGCGATGGTCGAGGCCGGGATGGCCCGAGTGTACACTTTCGCCGACAATTACGCCCTGGCCGGTGCCCTCTACGCCCGCGAGAGGGCGGCACGGGCGGCGGGGCGGGGGATCTGGGCGTTGCCCTGGTACCGCATTCGCACACCGCACGAGGCGGCCGACGATATCGGCACCTTTCAACTGGTCGAAGGCACCGTGGTGGATGCGGCGCGGGCCGGCAAGACGGTCTATCTGAACTTCGGCGACTCCTGGCGCACCGATTTCACCATCTCCATCCCTGTCGCCGTGATGACGAATTTCGCGGCGCAAAAACGTGACCCTCTGGCGTGGGCGGGAAAAAGAGTGCGTGTTCGGGGGTGGCTGACGGAGCGCAACGGCCCCATGATAACAATAACCCACCCGGAAGCTCTGGAGGGGCCATTGACCGAACCAAGGGTGGGGCCAGGAGTGGGGGATTGTGAAGACGGATCCGAATCCTGTATGGAAGACCGTCCGCCGGGTCGCCCGCGCGGCGATTCCTCGTCCCCGCAGTCTCCGGCCTTCCGAAATCCGGATGCCCCATTCTTCCGGTAGGGAGTTATTCATGAATAGTCCGGATCCCCTCGCGGATCTTTACCCCCCGATTGAACCGCGTCGCACCGGCCGTCTGAAGGTCGACGCTCCCCATGTCCTTTATTGGGAAGAAGGCGGCAATCCGGAGGGGATTCCGGTGATTTTCGTCCATGGCGGCCCGGGGGCCGGCACCGCCCCCTTCTGCAGGCGATATTTCGATCCCGCCCGCTGGCGCGTCATCCTGCTTGATCAGCGTGGTTCCGGCCGTTCCCGTCCCTTCGCCGCCATCGAAGGTAATACCACCCAGGCCTTGATTGCCGACATGGAACAGCTGCGCGAGCATCTGGGCGTGGATCGCTGGCTGGTGTTCGGCGGCTCCTGGGGCAGTACGCTGGCCCTGGCCTATGGTCAGGCCCATCCGCAGCGCTGCCTGGGCTTCGTGCTGCGCGGCATCTTCCTGTTCCGCGCCTTTGAAGTGGACTGGTTCCTGAACGGCATGGGGCGGTTCTATCCGGAAGCGGCGCGCACCTTCATGGAATTCCTGCCCTCCGCCGAGCGCGACGACCCCCTGAGGGCCTATTATACCCGGCTGACCCATCCGGATCCGGCCACCCATCTGCCCGCCGCCCGGGTGTGGAGCAACTATGAAGACGCCTGCGCCCGCCTGCGGCCCCGTCCAGGGGATGACGGCGACGGGCGGGCGGCACTGGCGCTGTCGCGGCTGGAATGCCACTACATGGTGAACGGCGGTTTCCTGGAGGAAGGGGAGCTGATCACCCGCATCCGCCGCATCTCCCACCTGCCCTGCGTCATCGTCCAGGGGCGCTACGACATCATCTGTCCGCCGATCAGTGCCTGGGAACTCCACCGGGCCTGGCCGGGCAGTCGCCTGCACATGGTCCCCGACGCCGGCCATTCGGCGCTGGAGCCGGGCATCCGCGCCGCCCTGGTCGACGCCACCAGCGAGTTTTCCAGCACCCTGCCCCTGCCCTGACATGACCTCCGGGGCCGCGGTCCTCGGGTCCGGTGCTCAGGCCGGGGCGGAAAGGCCCAGGGTAGCGCGAATATCCTGCGGGGTCTGTCCGGCCTCGCGCAAGGCACGCAGGGTTACCGACTGGTCCCGCTTGGCATAGCGCCGCCCGTCCGGCCCGGTCACCAGGCGGTGATGGGCGTACAGGGGAACCGGCAGGTCCAGCAGCGCTTGGAGCAGCCGGTGCACATGGGTGGCCTCGAACAGGTCGCGGCCGCGCACCACCAGGGTCACCCCCTGGCGGGCATCGTCGGCCACCGCCGCCAGGTGATAGCTGGTGGGCACGTCCTTGCGGGCCAGCACCACATCCCCGAACTGCTCCGGCGTCGCCTCCGTCTTGCCCGTGGTCTCGTCATGCCAGGTCAGCCGCCCGACCCGGGCGCAGGCGGCGGTCATATCCAGCCGCAGGGCATATTCCTCCCCCGCGTCGAGCCGGCGCCGGCGGTCCTCGGCCGGCAGGCGCCGGCAGGTGCCGGGGTACAGGGGGCCGTCCGGTCCGTGGGGCGCATGGCGGCTGGCGGCGATCTCGTCCTGGATGCCCTTGCGGGTGCAGAAACAGGGGTAGAGCAGTCCCGTCGCCTCCAGCCGCGCCAGGGGGGCGGCATAGTCCTCCAGATGCGCGCTTTGCACCCGGGGCGGGGCGTCCCAGCGGATCCCCAGCCAGGCCAGATCTTCCCGGATCGCGTCGGAAAAGGCGGGGCGGCAGCGGCCGGGATCGATATCCTCCAGCCGCAGCAGGAACCGCCCCCCCGCCGCGCGCGCGCGGTCATGGGCGGTCAGGGCAGAAAACGCATGACCCAGATGCAGATAGCCGGTAGGGGACGGGGCGAAGCGGGTGACCAGCACGGCGAAAGCGACTCCGGCAAGACGAGGGTTGAGGACGGTATCCGGCGGTGGCACGCACAATCAAGACGGGGAGAGGCGGCTCCCTAATTTCACAGAACTGTTTTATCCGCATTGACTCGGCTCAGGTACAAGCTACCATCACAGTGCGCGACCCCAATATGTAGTAAGGGGACAGGCCGGTGCGGATTTCTGCGGATGCATGCCCAGCTTTGGTCCTGAACGCTGATTTTCAGCCGCTCAGCTATTTCCCGCTGTCTCTGTGGTCCTGGCAGGAAGCGGTGAAGGCGGTGTTCATGGACCGCGTCAACGTGGTCAGCGAATATGACAAGCGGGTGCACTCGCCCAGCCTGACGGTGCGCCTGCCCAGCGTGATATCGCTGAAGGAATACGTGCCCTCGGCGCGGCGAGCGGCTTTTACCCGGTTCAACGTTTTTCTGCGCGACGGCTTCACCTGCCAGTACTGCGGTGTTCGCCTGCCGGCCCATGATCTGACCTTCGATCATGTGGTGCCCCGCTCCAAGGGGGGGATGACCACCTGGGACAATGTGGTGGCGGCCTGCGGGCCATGTAATATGCGCAAAGCGAACCGAACGCCCAGGGCGGCGGGCATGCCTCTTCTGACCCGGCCCGCCGAGCCTTCGAGTTACCGCCTTCGCAACGTTGGTCGCGCTTTCCCGCCAAACTTCCTTCACGAAAGTTGGCGGGATTTTCTTTATTGGGATACCGAGCTGGACCCCTATTGACCCCGGATCTTGCGGGATCCGGCAGATCTATTCTTCCGGCTCGAAGCTCAGCCGGCCGTCGGCATCTTCCCGGATCACCCCAAGAACAATGCCCGGATCGTCCACCGGCAGGTCGGTGGCCGGCAGGCCGTTGGTCATCCGTACGGTACCGTCGGGCGTCATGATGGCGCCAACCCGGGCGTCGCCGCGCGGGCTGGTCAGCACCGGTCCCACGGCGGTGCGGATCACCCGCACCACGGCGGGGCTGTCCACATCCACCAGGATTTCGCCGCCCGGTTCGACCAGATGCAGGAAGGCCGGGGCCTGACCGGATGTGCCGTCGTGCCAGCGCACGGTGATTGCCGAGGCTTCGTCCCGGGGCGGGAACAGGGGCGTTTCCACCACCGTCTGCCCGGCCCGCTGCACCGTCAGCCAGCGCGCCTGGTTATCCAGGAAGGGTTCCAGGTGCACCCGCGACAGCAGCACCCGGCCGATGCCCTGGGGCAGGTCCACCACCACCCGTTCCCGCCGCTCGAACAGCAGGGCGAAGGGGCTGTCGCTGAAGCGCGACAGGGCCAGCACCCCCATGGTGACGCCGATGGCTGCCAGGGCCGTGCCGGTCAGCAGGATATTGCGGGTGCGCCGGATCATGGAGTGTCCTTTCGGGAGCCGTCATCGCTCCGGGCGGGCTGGCAGACCGGCCGGGTTTCCGCGCCGGGGCGGCGCAGCAGAAAGATGCCCTGATGGGCAAGCACGTTGGCCAGCGGCCCGTCGCCGGCGAAGCGGTGGCGATAACCGGAGTCGTCCAGGGCGATGGCCTTGTCCACATGGATCCCCATGTCCCGGCAGAGCAGCAGGAAATCGGCGATGGTGCACAGGTGGATGTTGGGCGTGTTCCACCACTCGTAGGGCATGGACGGACCCATGGGCATGCGTCCGCCGGTCAGCAGATGCAGCCGCGACCGCCAATGGCCGAAGTTGGGGAAGGAGACGATGGCATGCCGGCCGATTCGCAGCATGTTTGTCAGCACCTGCCGCGGGCGCTGGGTGGCTTGCAGGGTCTGGGACAGGATCACGTAGTCGAAGACGTTTTCCGGATAATCGTCCAGATCCGTATCCGCGTCCCCCTGAATCACCGACACTCCCTGGGCGACGGAGGCATGGACGCCGGCCATGGACAGCTCGATTCCCCGGCCGTCCACCTGCTTGGTGCGTTGCAGATAGGCCAGCAGGTCCCCTTCGGCGCAGCCCACATCCAGCACCCGGGAGCCGGGGTCGACCATCTCGGCGATCAATTGCAGGTCGTAGCGGATGGATCCGGTGCGGGGATCGGGGGTCATGGATGCAGGTCCTCGGCGCGCGGCAGGCCCCAGTGCTCGGCCGCGCCTTCCAGGAAGCCGCCCAGGGTGCCGTGGAAGGCCGGCTCGTCCAGCAGGAAGGCGTCGTGGCCCTTGTCGGTCTCCACCTCGGCGAAGCTGACATTGGCCGCCACGGCGTTCAGGGCGCGCACTACCGCCCGGCTTTCCTGGGTGGGGAACAGCCAGTCGCTGGAGAAGGAGATGACGCAATAGCGCACCGGAGTCCCCCGGAAGGTGCCGCTCAGCCCCCCCTCCGACTCCAGGGACAGATCGAAGTAGTCCATGGCCCGGGTGATATACAGGTAGCTGTTGGCGTCAAACCGCTGCACGAAGGTGGATCCCTGGTGGCGCAGGTAGCTTTCCACCTGGAAGTCCGCCTCGAATCCGTAGGAATAGGAAACGGCGGTGCTGTTTTGCAGCCGCCGGCCGAATTTGCGGTGCAGGGCAGGTTCGGACAGATAGGTGATATGGGCGGTCATCCGCGCCACCGCCAGGCCGCGGGTGGGCACCTTGCCCTGGCTCAGGTAATCCCCGCCGCACCAGTCCGGGTCGGCCATGATCGCCTGGCGTCCGACCTCGTGGAAGGCGATGTTCTGGGCGGAATGGCGCCAGGAGCCGGCGATGGGCACGGCGGAGAACACCCGTTCGGGCAGCGTCACGGTCCATTGCAGCACCTGCATCGCCCCCATGGAGCCGCCGACGACGCTGAACAGTTTGTCGATGCCCAGGTAGTCGAGCAGCAGCGCCTGGGTGCGCACCATGTCGCGGATGGTCACCACCGGGAAGGTCAGTCCCCAGGGCTTGCCGGTCTCCGGGTTGATGTCTTTCGGCCCCGTGGTGCCCAGGCAGCCGCCTAGCACGTTGCTGCAGAGGACGAACCAGCGGTTGGTGTCGATCACCTTGCCCGGCCCGACCAGATCCTCCCACCAGCCCGGCTTGCCGGTGATCGGGTGGGTGCCCAGCATGTACTGGTCCCCGGTCAGCGCATGGCAGATCAGGATGGCGTTGGAGCGGGTCTCGTTCAGGCGGCCGGCGGTCTGATAGGCAACGCGAATGGGGCCGAGGTCGGCGCCGCAATCCAGGCGCAGCGGCCGGTCGGTGCACAGCGTGACTTCCTCGTTGATCGGCACGGCCGCCGCGGTCTGGGCGTCCATTCAAGGCGTCTCCCATGAGGTAAGGGGATCCGGGGAAAGGCGTACGAAACCCCGCCGCATCCCGAAACCGGTGCGGTGCATGGCCGGGACGATCCGGGGGCCGGGCAGCGGGGGTTGGGTGGGGGTGAACCCGCCCGGCGGCTCCCGTTACCGGCTCCGATACCGTCACGACAAGGGGTGATTGCTAAAAACCGACTCCCCCGCTGTCAACGTTTTCTTTGATTTCGTATGCTGTTGGGTCTACACCTTACGACCTTTCGCGAAACTCCGCCACGACCCTCTTCAGGCACCATGGTTGACAGCTCACCCTCCCTCGACGCCCTCCGCGAGGAAATCGACATCATCGACGATCAGATCCACGACCTGCTGATGCGCAGGGCGGAGATGGCGCGCATGGTGGCCGCGGCCAAGGCCGGGCAGGGACCGGTCCTGCTGCGCCCGGGCCGGGAAGCCGCCGTTCTGCGCCGCCTGCTGGGCCGGCACCAGGGGGCGTTCCCCTCGGCCGTCGTGGTGCGCCTGTGGCGGGAGATCTTTTCGGCCATCGTCGCCATGCAGGGTCCGTATTCCATGGCCGTCTGCATCCAGCCGGATCGCGGGGGTCACGGCTTTGTCGAGCTGGCGCGCAACCAGTACGGCAGCAATACCCCCATGACCATCCACCAGTCCGCCAGCCAGGTGGTGCAGGAGGTCTGGGAAGGCCGGGCATCGGTGGGGGTTCTACCCCTGCCCCAGGCCGAGGACTCCATCGCCTGGTGGCCCAGCCTGCTCAGCCAGCTGTCCGGCACGCCCCGGGTGATCGGCCGGCTGCCCTTCTTTGCCGGCGATCGCGGCGGGCTGGAAGCCCTGTGCGTCGCCTGCCTGGAGCCCGAGCCCAGCGGCGGCGAGGACCATGGCCTGATCGCCGTGGACTCCGGCCCCAACCTCAGCCGGGCCAGCCTGGTGACGGCGTTCGAGGACGCCGGATTCGACACGCTCGGGGTGATGGATGTCCGTCCCCTGGCCGACGGCACCCGCCTGACCCTGGTCGAGGTATGGGGCTTCGTTGCCCAGGATGACCCGCGTCTGCATCGCCTGGAGGGCCTGGAAGGCACCGTCGGCGGGCGGGCCGTGGTGGTCGGCAGCTACGCCCAGCCGGTCGGCTTCCACCAGGGCTGATCGGCGACACTCCCTCCTTCGCCAGCGTCCGTCTCCGGGCGGACCCTGCTTCTCCGGTCCTTGAGACCGTCGTGATTCGCTCCCTTGTTCAGGAAATAGGTGGTCGGCATGTCAGACCTGCGGTTGCCCCAGCCTCGGCCCGGTATCATGGATATCACCCCCTATGCCGGGGGCGAATCCAAGCTCGCCGGCGTCGAGACGGTGATCAAGCTGTCCTCCAACGAAGGCGCCCTGGGCGCCAGCCCGAAGGCGCGGGAGGCTCTGGCGCGGGCCAGCATGGACATCCATCGCTATCCGGACGGCGGCTGCGGGGCTCTGCGCGAGGCCATCGGCAAGCGCATGGGGCTGGATCCGGCCCGCATCGTCTGCGGCGCAGGGTCCGACGAACTGATCGGCCTGCTGTGCAAGGCCTACGCCGGTCCGGGCGACACGATCGTGCAGACCCGTCACGGGTTCCTGATGTATGCCATCTATGCCAAGGCGGCGGGGGTGGAGACGCTGTTCGCGCCGGAAACCGGTCTGCGGGCCGATGTGGATGCGATTCTGGAAACGGTGCAGCCGTCGACCCGGATCGTTTTCATCGCCAACCCCAACAACCCAACGGGCACCTACATTTCTGCCGATGAGTTGAAGCGCCTGCGGGAAGGGCTGCGGGACGACATCATCCTGGCCATTGATGCGGCCTATTCGGAATTCGTCACCCGGAACGACTATACCGACGGCCAGATGCTGGTGGACAGCCACCCCAACACGGTGATGCTGCGCACGTTTTCCAAGATTCATGGCCTGGGCGGGGTGCGTCTTGGCTGGTGCTATGCGCCGGCGCATATCGTGGATGTGCTGAACCGGGTGCGCAGTCCGTTCAACGTCTCCGGCCCGGCTCAGGCGGCGGGGGCGGCGGCGATTGCCGACATCGCCTTCACCGATCTGGCGGTGGCCCACAATACCGTGTGGCTGGAATGGACCCAGGAACGGCTGCGTGCCCTGGGGCTGCAAGTCACCGATTCGGTGGGCAACTTCGCCCTGGCCACCTTCACCAATCCCGACGGACCGTCGGCGGCGGAGGCGGATACCTTCCTGCGCGCCCACGGGATCATCGTGCGGCGGGTCGGCGGCTACGGCCTGCCCGACAGCCTGCGCATCTCCATTGGCCGCGACACGGAAATGACCGCCTGTGCCGAGGCCCTGGCGGCTTTCCTGGCGACAGAGGGGGCATCATGACTGCGGCGGAACCGCTGTTTGACCGCGTTGCTCTGATCGGCCTGGGGCTCATTGGCTCCTCGCTGGCGCGGGCGATCCGGCGCGAAGGGCTGGCCGGCACCCTGGTGGCCGGCGATGCCAGTCCCGAGGTCTGTGCCCGGGTGCTTGAGCTGGGCATTGCCGATGAAGCCGACACCGACCTGGCCGTCGTGGCGCGGGACGCGGACCTGGTGGTGGTCTGCACCCCCGTGGGCGCCTGCGGCGCGGTGGCGGAGCGGATCGCACCGTCCCTGAAGGCCGGGGCCATCGTCTCCGATGTCGGCTCGATCAAGGCGGCGGTGGTCGAGAAGATGGCGCCGCATCTGCCGGCCGGAGTTCATCTGGTGCCGGGCCATCCGGTGGCGGGTACGGAAAAGAGCGGGCCGGACGCCGGCTTCGCCGACTTGTTCCCGGGCCGCTGGTGTATCCTCACCCCGCCCGAGGGGACGGACGAGGCGGCGGTGGCCAAGGTGGCCGAGCTGTGGCGGCGGGTCGGCATGATCCTGGAGTTCATGACACCCGATCATCACGACAAGGTGCTGGCCATCACCAGCCATCTGCCGCATCTGATCGCCTATACCATCGTCGGCACGGCGTCCGAGCTGGAAGATCACCTGTCCCGCGAGGTGATCAAGTTCTCCGCCGGGGGGTTCCGCGACTTCACCCGCATCGCCGCATCCGATCCGGTGATGTGGCGGGACGTGTTCCTGAACAACAAGGAGGCGGTGCTGGAGGTGTTGCAGCGCTTCACCGAAGATCTGACCGCCATGCAGCGCGCCATCCGCTATGGCGAGGGCGACACCTTGGAGGCCATGTTCACCAAGACCCGGGCCATCCGGAAAAGCGTGATCGACGCCAAGCAGGCATGATGAGCGGGGGCCTGAGGACGCTGCCGCCATGACGGAAGTCTGTGACGATACCGCCTTGCCTCCGGCCGAGGAGATGGAAACCCCGCGTCTGTTGCTGCGGCCCGCCACCCTGGCCGATGCCCCGGAAACCCAGCTCCTGTTTCCCCAGTGGGATGTGGTGCGTTTCCTGGACGCCCAGGTCCCCTGGCCTTTTCCGGACAATGGCGCGCGGGTGTTCCTTGAAAAGCGTGCATTGCCGGCCATGGCCGAGCGCCGGGAATGGCATTGGAGCCTGCGTCTGAAAGGCGCTGCGGGATCTCCGATGATCGGGGCGATTAATTTAAGCCTGGAAGAGGACAGCAACCGGGGCTTCTGGCTCGGCGTGCCCTGGCGCGGTCGGGGCTACATGACCGAGGCGTGCACGGTGGTCACCGATTTCTGGTTCGAACGCCTGGGGCAACCGGTTCTGCGCGTGCCGAAGGCGGTCGGCAATACGGGCTCCCGCCGCCTGTCGGAGCGCATGGGCATGCGCCTGGTCGGCCTGGCGGAAGCGGACCACGTGTGTGGGCGCCTGATGTCCGAGCTTTGGGAAATCACCGCCGAGGAATGGCGGCAATGGCGGGACGCTCAGATGGCGGCCAGCGTATCGGCATAGAAGCGTATCGGCATAGAAATGCCGGCGCGCCGCCCTCGGGGTCGAGGGGGCGCGCCGGCTTCGAGGCCGCCGCCGGTGTCAGCCGCCGATCAGTCTTCCAGCGCCGCGACGCCGGGCAGGGTCTTGCCTTCCAGCCATTCCAGGAACGCGCCGCCGGCCGTGGAGACGTAGCTGAAGCTTTCCAGCACGCCGGCGTTGGCCAGGGCCGAAACCGTATCGCCGCCACCGGCCACGGTCAGCAGGGTGCCGTCCTTGGTCAGGCGGGCCGCTTCCTGGGCCACGGCGTTGGTCGCGGCGTCGAAGGGCTTGATCTCGAAAGCGCCCATCGGACCGTTCCATACCAGGGTCTTGCAGCCCGACAGCTTGGCCACGACTGCCTTGGCGCTTTCCGGACCAACGTCCAGAATCATCTTGTCGGCCGGAACCTGATCGATGGCCACCACGTCGTTGGCGGCCCCTTCCTTGAATTCACCGGAAACCACCGCGTCGATGGGCAGGACGATCTCGCAGCCGGCCTTGGCGGCCTTTTCCATGATCTGCCGTGCTGTGTCGGCCATATCCTTTTCGCACAGCGAGCTGCCGATTTCGGTGCCGGCCGCGAACAGGAAGGTGTTGGCCATGCCGCCGCCGATGATCAGCATGTCCACTTTCTCCACCATGTTGCCCAGCAGGTCGAGCTTGGTGGAAACCTTGGCGCCGCCGACGATGGCGGCGGTCGGACGTTCGGGCTTTTCCAGGGCCTTGCCCAGGGCGTCCAGTTCCGCCTGCATCAGGCGGCCGGCCGCGGCGGGCACCAGGCGCGCGATGTATTCCGTCGAGGCATGCGCGCGGTGGGCCGAGGAAAAGGCGTCGTTCACATAAAGATCGCACAGCTCGGACAGCTGTTCGGCAAAGGCCGGATCGTTGCCTTCCTCCTCGGCGTGGAAGCGCAGGTTTTCCAGCAGCGCCACTTCGCCGGGGGCCAGGCCGTTCACCACCAGCTCGGCGGCGGGGCCGACGCAATCATCGGCGAAAGCCACGGGCATGCCGCCCAGGGCGTGGGAGAGGGGCTCCACCACCGGCTTCAGGCTCATTTCCGGCACGCGCTTGCCCTTCGGGCGACCGAAGTGGGAACAGATCACCACGCAGGCACCGCGTTCCGCCAGGGCGCGCACGGTTTCCGCGGACCGGTCGATGCGGGTGGTATCGGTGACTTTGCCGTCCTTGACCGGCACGTTCAGGTCGGCGCGCACCAGCACGCGTTTGCCCTGGACCTCCAGGTCGTCGATCGTCTTGAAAGCCGCCATGGTCGTTTCCCTGCCTTGTTCTGTTATGACCAATCCATCATCCGCCTGAACGGGCGTCCGGCCCCTTGCCCCCACCTCACCCCTCCATGGGAGGCGGCCTGGCGACACCCCGTTGCCGCAAAGGCTGCGGACGGGGCGCCGCCGGGCCGGCCGGGACCGGACGGATCCGTTCAAGGGTCCTTAGATGAGCTTGCCCATCGCCACCGCCGTGTCGAGCATGCGGTTGGAGAAGCCCCACTCGTTGTCGTACCAGCTCAGCACGCGGGCGAAGGTGCCCTCGATCACCTTGGTCTGGGTAGAATCGAAGGTGGAGCTGTTGGCATTGTGGTTGAAGTCGACGCTGACCAGCGGCGCCGTGTTGATGCCCAGCACGCCCTTCAGCTTGCCGTCCGCGGCTTCCTGCATGGCGGCATTGATCGCCTCTTCGGTGGCGACCTTGTTCAGCACCACCTTCAGGTCGACCACCGAGACGTTCGGGGTCGGCACGCGAATGGCGGTGCCGTCCAGCTTGCCGGCCAGTTCGGGCAGCACCAGGCCGACGGCCTTGGCCGCACCGGTGGAGGTCGGGATCATCGACACGGCCGCGGCACGGGCGCGGCGCAGATCCTTGTGCAGGGTGTCCACCGTCCGCTGGTCGCCGGTGTAGGCGTGGATGGTGGTCATGAAGCCGTGGTTGATGCCGAAGGTGTCATGCAGCACCGAGGCGACCGGCGCCAGGCAGTTGGTGGTGCAGGACGCGTTGGACACCACCAGGTGATCCTTGGTCAGCTTGTCGGTGTTCACGCCGTGCACCACCGTCAGGTCGGCGCCCTTGGACGGGGCGGAGACCAGAACGCGCTTGGCACCGGCGGTCAGGTGCACCTGGGCCTTGTCCTTGTCGGTGAAGATGCCGGTGCATTCGGCCACGATGTCCACGTCCAGCTCGCCCCAGGGCAGCTTGGTGGGGTCGCGCTCGGCCAGCACCTTCATGGTGCGGTCGCCGATCTTCATCACGTCGCCGTCAACGGACACGTCGGCGTTGAGGACGCCATGCACCGAGTCGTACTTGATCATGTGGGCATTGGCTTCCGCCGAGCCCAAATCGTTGATGGCGACGATCTCCACGTCGGTGCGGCCCGATTCCACCAGCGCGCGCAGCACGAGGCGGCCGATGCGGCCGAAACCGTTGATCGCAACACGAACAGCCATAGTCAATTTCCTCCGTAGGACCTTGGCCTGAAGGACTCAGGCAGGGGCAGCCGCAGAACGGCTGCGGGGTGAGTAAAGGCAAGCACCGGGGCGGCCCGGAATGGCCGGAAAAGGAGGCGCCGGGAGCCCCAGCGAGAGAAAGAGCGCCGCACGGATCCGAAGGGACCGACGCGTGTGCGCGCGGCAACTTAGCACAGGCTACGGCGCAAATCCCAGCCCAAGAACAACGGCGGAGACAGTCCTTGAGTGCTCTTGCGGGAATGGACCCTTGCAATCCCTGGCATAGAGGATAGTGTCCTGTTCCGCATGACGTTTTCATGAATATGCCGGGGGAGGGACCGCATGTTCCGGACAGCAGAGTTGGGCCGCAAGGTTTCCAAGGAGGAATTCGACCAGCTGGCGACGCCGCTGCGCACTGATTTGCTGGAGTTGCAGCAGAAGCTGTTGAAGGCCGACTTCCCGGTGATCGTGCTTTTCGCCGGTGTCGAAGGGGCGGGCAAAAGCGAAAGCATCAACCTGATCAACGAGTGGATGGATCCCCGCTGGATCACCACCCGCGCCTATGGCCAGCCCTCCGACGAGGAGCGGGAGCGGCCGGAATTCTGGCGTTTCTGGCGCGACCTGCCGCCCAAGGGCCGGGTCGGGCTGTTCATGTCCAGCTGGTATTCCCGCTCGTTCATGGAACACGCCACGGGGGCGATGACCCAGGGGGCGTTCGACGAGCGCATGGAGCGGGTCGCGGCCTATGAACGCATGCTGGCCGACGATGGCGCCCTGGTGCTGAAGTTCTGGATGCATCTGGGCAAGGAAGCCCAGAAGAAGCGCTTGAAGGCCCTTGAAAAGGATCCGTTGCAGGCCTGGCGGGTGACCGACCAGGACTGGAAGCACTGGCAGATGTACGATTCCTTCATCGGTGCCGCCGAACGGCTGATCCAGCGGACCAGCTTCGCCCATGCCCGCTGGCAGATCGTCGAAGGGTTGGATCACCGCTACCGCTCGCTGATGGTGCTGAACAGCCTGCGTGACGGCATCCGCCGGCATCTGACCGAACGCGCTGCCCGGCAGGCGGTGCGTCAGGCCGTACCGGCGTCCTCCGACGAAGCCGGCAGCGCCGATCCGGTGGACACGGCGGTGCAGGCGGTGCAGGCCGCCCAGCCGTCGATCCTGCAAGCCCTGGACATGTCGCAAAGCCTGTCCAAGAAGGACTACCAGCAGGATCTGGCCGCCGAACAGGGGCGTCTGAACGCGCTGATGCGCCAGGCCCAGAAGAAGGGCGTGTCCACCCTGCTGGTCTTCGAAGGCTGGGATGCCGCCGGCAAGGGCGGGGCCATCCGCCGTCTGGCCCATGCGGTGGATGCGCGCGATTACCAGGTGGTGCCCATCGCCGCTCCGACCGACGAGGAAAAGGCCCAGCATTATCTGTGGCGTTTCTGGCGGCACCTGTCCCGCGCCGGGCGGCTGACCATCTTCGATCGCTCCTGGTACGGCCGGGTGCTGGTGGAACGGGTGGAAGGCTTCGCCACCGATAACGAATGGCGCCGGGCCTATTCCGAAATTCGCGAGTTCGAGGAACAGATCCTCGCCCACGGGACGGTGCTGTGCAAATTCTGGATCCACATCACGCCGGAAGAACAGCTGGCCCGTTTCAAGGCCCGCGAGGAGATCCCCTACAAGCGCTGGAAGCTGACCGACGAGGACTGGCGGAACCGCGAACAGTGGCCCGCCTATGAAGAAGCCATCAACGAGATGGTGGAACGCACCTCCACCCGCGTTGCTCCCTGGACCCTGGTGGAAGGCAATGACAAGCGCTTCGCCCGGGTGAAGGTGGTGCGCACGGTTTGCGATGCCCTGGAAGCGCGGCTGGCCAAGGACAGCGACTGACACCGGCCGACGGTCCCTCCCGGCGGCTTCGAAACGGGGCCGCCGGGGCGCGACTCCCTCGGTTTTTCAGGGCGCTGGCGGTGACCGCGCGAGAGCGGTTCCTTCGGCGGCGCAACCCGGCTATGGTGGCGCCGCTTCGCGCATCGTTTCAACCATTGTGCCCATCCCGGAGAGCGCGCCCGCATGAACTGGCTCACCGAATTCGTCCGGCCCAAGATCCGTAGTCTCGTCGGCCCCAAGGAGGTGCCCGAGAACCTGTGGCAGAAATGCCCGGCCTGCGGCCACATGATCTTCCACAAGGAGCTGGAGAAGGCTCACCAGGTCTGCACCCACTGCGGCCATCATCTGCGGCTGGCGGTACGCAAGCGCCTGGCCCTGATGTTCGATGACGGGCAGTACACCACTATAGAGCTGCCCAAGGTCCCGGCAGATCCGCTGAAATTCCGCGATCTGAAGCGCTATGGCGACCGCCTGAAGGACGCCCAGTCCAAGACAGGCGAGAAGGACGCCATTCTTGTGGCGCATGGGGCGCTGGCAGGCATCAACACCGTGGTCGCGGCCTTCGACTTCCAGTTCATGGGCGGTTCCATGGGCATGGCGGTGGGCGAGGGGCTGGTGGCTGCTGCCGAACTGGCGGTGCTGCAGCAAAGCCCGCTGATCGTCATCCCCTCGTCCGGCGGCGCGCGCATGCAGGAGGGCATTTTGTCCCTGATGCAGATGGCCCGCACCACGGTGGCGGTGGAGAAGGTCAAGGAAGCCGGCCTGCCCTATATCGTGCTGCTGACCGACCCGACCACGGGGGGCGTGACCGCCTCGTTCGCCATGCTGGGAGATGTGGCGATTTCCGAACCCGGTGCGGTGATCGGCTTTGCTGGCGCCCGGGTGATTGAACAGACCATCCGTGAAAAGCTGCCCGACGGCTTCCAGCGCGCCGAATACCTGCTCGACCACGGTATGGTCGACATGGTGGTGCCGCGCGTCAAGCTGAAGGAAACCCTGGCCCGGGTCCTGTCCATGCTGATGCACCTGGATCCCCCCGGCCTGGAGGGCGGGGAAGGGGATGGCGACGGCGACGGGGAAAGCGCTGGCGCTGTGAGCACGACGCCGCGTCTGACCGGTCCGGCCGACGCGGGGAAAACAGCCGCTTCGCCGGGCGGGGCGCCCGAAAGCGCCGCCCGTGCCGGTAGCGAGGCCGGAGAGGACGAGGGCGACGGCGCGTCGTCCCGTCAGCCGCCGGCTCCCGACGCGTAACGTCTGACGTCGGCGATGTCCGGTCACGACCGCAGTGGGGATATCGGCCCCGGCCCTGGCCCCGATTGGGGGCCGGATCCGGTGCTGGCCCGCCTGATGCGGCTGCACCCCAAGGTCATCGACCTGTCCCTGGAGCGGCTGGAGCGCCTGCTGGCGGCGCTCGGCCATCCGGAACGGCATCTGCCGCCGGTGGTCCATGTGGCGGGCACCAACGGCAAGGGCTCGGTGGTGGCCTTCACCCGCGCCGGGCTGGAGGCCGCCGGCCATCGGGTGCATGTCTATACCTCTCCCCATCTGGTGCGCTTCGGCGAGCGGATCCGCCTGGCCGGCACGCTGATCACCGATGACGCACTGACCGCCTTGCTGGAAGAGGTGGAGGCGGCCAACGATGGCCAGCCCGTCACGTTCTTTGAAGTTACCACAGCCGCTGCCTTCCTGGCTTTCTCCCGCATGCCCGCCGATGTCCTGCTGCTGGAGGTGGGGCTGGGCGGGCGGCTGGATGCGACCAACGTGATCGACGACCCGGCGGTCTCGGTGATTACGCCCGTGGACCTGGATCACGCCCAGTTCCTGGGTACCGATCTGGCCGGCGTGGCGGCGGAGAAGGCGGGGATCCTCAAGGCCGGAGCCCCCGCCGTGGTCGCCGCCCAGCGGCCGGAGGCCGCTGCCGCCATCGCTGCCCGCGCCGCGACACTGGGGGTGAGGGTGGCTTGGGGCGGCAATCAGTGGAGCCACGGAGAAACGGAAGATGGCGCGGGTACCTGGTGGTTCCGGCGTGCAGACGCGGCGCCGGCGGAACCCTACCCTGCACCGCGCCTGATCGGACCCCATCAGATTGCCAATGCCGCCCAGGCCTTCGCGGTGCTCGATGCCCTGGAAGCCCGGACGGGGCTCGCCGTCTCCGTTGCCGCCCGCCGTGCGGCTCTGTCCCGGGTGGATTGGCCGGCGCGTCTGCAGTGGCTGGCACCGGGCGAGCCTCTGCCGTCCCGGCTGCCTCCCGGCTGGTCCCTGTGGCTGGATGGCGGACACAATCCCCACGCCGGCCGTGCCCTGGCCGCCGCCCTGGTCCGCCGGACGGAGGGCGGACCGTTGGACCTGATTGCCGGCATGCTCGACACCAAGGACCCGGGCGGTTTCCTGGCGGCGCTGCGTCCGCTGGCGCGCCGGCTGGTCTGCGTGCCCGTGCCCGAGTCCGACGCCGGCCTGCCCCCGGAGACCCTGGCCGCCGTGGCCGGGTCAGAAGGGTACGACTCGGTCTTTCAGGCACCCGACGTCAGTACGGCCCTGGACCTTCTTGCCGGCATGGCATCCGGATCAGAGGAACCCGCGACAGTTCTGATCTGCGGCTCCCTCTACCTGGCGGGGGATGTCCTGCGAAAAAACGGCACCCCTCCCGTTTAAATCCCGGACCGGACGCGGGGGCTTAACCGGCATAGCCCCAAAAAAATCCAGTTTATTATTGCAAATGGGTGTCAGAAGCGGTTGCATGTGCACCTACATCAAGACTGCGGTTCAGACAGGGAACCATGGGACTGAAGAGGCCTCCGTCCTGCGGAATGAAAATGACAATAACTTGCATTCGCAGCGTAGGGCCGGTTAGGCTTCGTCGGTTCCCAATCCAAATCTCTCAGAGGGGGTAATTGATGTTTCTGCGACGTTCGACCCTGGCGGTGAGCACCGCCCTCGCGTTCGGTTTCGGGGCGGCTCTGCCGGTTCAGGCCGCTGCGCCGTCGCCCGAAGAGGTCCTGGAGACCTATGCCGACATCGCCCATGCGGGGTACGAAGACTCGCTGACCACCGCCAAGGCGCTGGACGCTGCGATCGACGCCCTGGTGGCCAATCCGTCCGCCGACACCCTGGCCGCTGCCCGCGAAGCCTGGGTTGCTGCGCGCGTGCCCTATCAGCAGACCGAAGTCTATCGCTTCGGCAATGGTATCGTCGATGAATGGGAAGGCCGCGTGAACGCCTGGCCGCTCGATGAAGGTCTGATCGACTATGTCGACGGTGACCTGTACGGCGCCGACCAGGATTCCAACCCCTATGCCCAGGTCAACGTGATCGCCAACACGTCCCTGACCCTGTCGGGCAACACCATTGATGCCTCGACCATCGACAAGAAGCTGCTGGCCGAGGGGCTGCACGAAGTCGACGGCATCGAAGCCAACGTGGCCACCGGCTATCACGCCATCGAATTCCTGCTGTGGGGCCAGGACCTGAACGGCACCGAAGCCGGCGCCGGCGACCGTCCCGCCACCGATTTCGATCCGGCCAACTGCACCGGCGGCAACTGTGAACGCCGGATCCAGTATCTGACCGCCGCGTCCGACCTGCTGATCGACGACCTGGAAGAAATGGTCGCCAACTGGGCCGAGGGCGGTGCCGCCCGCACGGCGCTGATGGGCGACGGCACGGGGGCCGGTCTGCGCACCATGGTCATGGGCATGGGCAGCCTGTCCTACGGCGAACTGGCCGGCGAGCGCATGAAGCTGGGCCTGATGCTGCATGATCCGGAAGAGGAGCATGATTGCTTCAGCGACAACACCCACTTCAGCCACTACTACGATGCCAAGGGGATCCGCAACGTCTGGGAAGGCACCTATGCCCGTGTGAACGGTGAGAAGGTGGAAGGCCCGTCCCTGGCGCAGATGACCGCCGCCAAGGATCCGTCGCTGGCCGCCAAGATGACCGCCGATCTGGCGGCTACCGAGGCCGCGATGCAGGTGCTGGTGGATACCGCCAAGGGCGGCGAAGCCTATGACCAGATGCTCGGCATGGGCAACGACGCCGGCAATGCCAAGATCCAGGCCGCCGTCGACAGCCTGGTTGCCCAGACCAAGACCCTGGAAAAGGTGATCGCCACGCTGGAGATCCCGCCGGCCGAATTCGAAGGCTCCGACAGCCTGGACGCGCCGGAAACCGTGGCTCAGTAACCAACCCGGTGGTTTCGGATGCCGGTGGGCGAGGCAAGCACCTGCCTCGCCCGCCGGGTCCGTCCGGGGCCGCCGCTCGGATAAAGGATGTGCGACGCGCATGACTCAGGGGATGTCTTTTGCTCGGGTCGGTCGGGGGGCCGGCCTGTTTGCCGTTTTCGCAGGCGGTTTGACCGCTGCCGCCGTGGCTTTGTGGTCCGAGGCGGGCAATGCCGCGGGGACAGAGGCGGAAAGCCCGTCCCAGGCAGCGGAAAGCCTGCTGGAGCCGGGCGAGGAATATCCCGGCGGCGCGGCCACCACGTCCCACGGTCGGAACCGGGACGTCTTCTCCCAGTCCTCGGCCAACCTGCCTTTCGAGAAGGAAATGACCTTCAAGGTGGGGAACGGCTTCTTCAAGCGCATTTGGGTTTCTGCCCCGGCGTCGACCAAGGCGGCGGACGGCCTGGGACCGGTCTTCAACGCCAAGGCCTGCCAGCGGTGCCACATCAAGGACGGCCGCGGCCATCCGCCGGCGGCCAATTTTCCCGACGACACGGCTGTTTCCATGTTCCTGCGCCTGTCCGTGCCGCCGCGCACCGACGAGCAGCGCGCCCTGTTGGACAGCCATCGGGCCAATGTGATCCCCGAGCCCACCTACGGCGGCCAGCTTCAGGATTTCGCCATTCAGGGCCATGCGGCCGAGGGGCGCATGCACATCACCTATGAGCCGGTACCCGTCACCCTGGGCGACGGCACGGTGGTGGAGCTTCGCAAGCCGACCTACACGGTGACCGATCTGGGCTACGGCCCCATGGCCGACGACGTGATGCTGTCGCCGCGCGTGGCGCCGCAGATGATCGGCATGGGCCTGCTCGAAGCCATTCCCGCCGACCGCCTGGAAGCCCTGGCCGATCCCGACGATGCGGATGGCGACGGTATTTCCGGCCATCTGAACCGGGTGTGGAATCCGGCGACCGGGGCTGTGGATATCGGCCGCTTCGGCTGGAAGGCGGGCAACGCCACCGTCGATGCCCAGAGCCAGGACGCCTTCGCCGGTGACATGGGCATCTCGACCAGTCTGGCACCGCGCAATTCCGGCGACTGCACCGAAAACCAGCCCCTGTGCATGGCCGCCGTGCATGGCGGGGACCCCCAGTACGAAGGCCTGGAAGCGCCGTCGGAAGTGACCGAGCTCGTGTCCTTCTATGCCCGGAACCTGGCCGTGCCCAAGCGCCGCGATGCCACGGCGCCGGAGGTGCTGGACGGCAAGGCACTGTTCAACGGCGCGGGGTGCGGTGGCTGTCATGTGGCCCGCCACGAAACGCGCGCCGACTTCTACGAACCGGCCCTGGCCGGTCAGGTGATCTGGCCCTACACCGACCTGCTGCTGCACGACATGGGCGAGGGCCTCGCCGACGGCCGGCCGGAAGGCATGGCCAGCGGCAGCGAATGGCGGACCGCGCCGCTGTGGGGCATCGGACTGACCGAAGTGGTCAGTGGCCACACCTATTTCCTGCATGACGGCCGGGCACGCAATCTGACCGAAGCCATCCTGTGGCACGGCGGCGAGGCGGAGGCGGCGAAGGAAGCCTTCCGCTTGATGTCCAAGGCCGACCGTGATGCTCTTCTCGCCTTTGTTTCCTCCCTGTAAGTCTTCTGCCGGAGTTCGATCATGACTCAGCGCCCGCCCACCCAGGCAGCCCCGTCCGCCCCCGCCCCCGCGAGCGGGCCGCCGGGTCCGCCGCCCGGCGGGGCGGCGGGCGGCGGGCTGCGCCTGCGGCCGGCGGTGGTGATGGGGCTTCTGGCGCTGAGCCTCGCGGCGTCCGGACCGGCGCAGGGCCAGGAGACGGCGGCGGTTCCCCTGGACGGACCGGGGGTCGGGGCGGCCATCGTTCAGGTGGCAGTGCCGGCCTATGGTGCCTTCGCCGATGCCGCTGCCGATCTGGAGCGGGCGGTGGGGCAGCATTGCGACGCCGCCTCGCCGAAGTCCGCCGAGGCGCTGACCCAGTCCCTGATCGCCGCGCAGGAGGCCTGGGCCCACGTCCAGCCCTTCACCTTCGGCCCGATTGAAGAAGACAATCACCGGCCCCGGGTCCAGTTCTGGCCCGATACCCGCAATGTGATGGGACGCCAGGTGGAAGGCCTGCTGCGCCATCCCAAGCCCGACCTGATGACGCCGGAAAACTTCCCGAAAACCAGCGTCGCCGTGCAGGGCCTGCCCGCCCTGTCGGATATGCTGTCCGAGGGCGACTTCACCGCCGAAGGGGATCGTGGTGCGGCCGCCTGCGCCCTGGGCCGGGCCATCGGTCACAACCTGACCACCATCGGCCGGGATATGGCCGCCGCATGGGGCGGGAGCGATGGCTGGGAAGCCAAGGTCACCACGTCAGCCGCCGGGACCGGGCCGCTGGGCGGCGTCAACGAGGTCGCGGCTCTGCTGGTCGCCAGCATCTCCCAGGGCCTCAGCCTGGTGAAGGACCTGAAGCTGGAACAGCCCCTGGGGGAAAGCGCGGACATGGCGCGGCCGGGTCGGGTGGAAGCGCCGCGCACCGGGGTGTCTCTGGCCCTTGCGCTGGCCACCATGGAAACCACGGCGGCGCTGTACAAGGACGGCCTGATGCCCAGCGTGGCCAAGGCCGATGCGCCGATTGCCAAGGCCATGGCTGATGATCTGGACGAGGTGCTGCGCCGCCTGGGGCGTCTGGACGGCCCGCTGTCCGAGATGGTTTCCGACCCCGGCCGCCGGTTCCGTGTGGAAGATATCGAAGCCCGTCTGGCCGGCCTGCAGGCCATGCTGGCCACCCGGGTCGCCCCGGCCGTGGGGCTGATCGTCGGCTTCAACAGCCTGGATGGGGACTGATCCGATGACCAGGAATGATCGGAAGATCCCGGCGGTCCCGTCTCCGGTGATGACCGACGGGTTGTCCCGCCGTGCCCTGTTGTCCCTGATCGGCGGGACAATGGCGGGTGGCGCGCTCGGCGCGCCGCTGTTCGTCAGGCCGGCCGGCGCGATGACCCCGGCCACGGCCGCTGACGTGGGCCGGGACATGATCATGAGCGGAGAGGTGGCCTCGGGTTCCTATGCCGTGATCCGTCTGGATGGCCAGGGGGTTGAGCGCTGGCAGGCCCCGATTCCCACCCGCGCGCACGGGGTTCTATGGCATGGCGCAGCGGGGCGGATCGTTGCCGTCGGCCGCCGGCCCGGCTTCTGGATGGCCATTTTCGATGCCGCCGACGGCCGCAAGCTCTTGCACCTGGAACCGCCCGAAGGCCGCCATTTCCAGGGCCACGGGCTGATTTCGCCCGATGGCCGCCGGCTCTATACCACCGAAAATGCCTTCGACGAGGAACGGGGCGTGGTCGGGGTCTGGGATCTGGCGGACAGCGGCCGGCGGCTGGGGGAGGTCCCTGCCGGTGTCGGGCTGCACGGTCTGTGCTTCATGCCCGACGGCCGCACCCTGGGCGTCGCCGTGGGCGGGGTGCTGACCCATCCCGATCTGGGGCGGGTAAAGTTGAACCTGGACTCCATGAAACCGGCCCTGCTGTACGTGGACAGCCACACCGGCACGGTGGAGGAAACCGTGACCCTGGGGCCGGAG
Organism: Rhodospirillaceae bacterium Z3-40; assembly: GCA_046233135.1. Taxonomy (GTDB): domain Bacteria; phylum Pseudomonadota; class Alphaproteobacteria; order Rhodospirillales; family Rhodospirillaceae; genus JBJXHN01. Next base: position 37,243 of record JBJXHN010000002.1, read on the forward strand.
CGCCACCAGCTCGGTATCCGCCACATTGCCGTGTCGGCCGACGGGCTGGTTTGTGCGGCCTTGCAGGATGAAGGGCCGGCGGAAGCGGGACGGCCGCTGCTGCTGGTGCACCGGCGCGGCAGTGCGCCCGTCACGCCCCCCTTGCCGCCGGCTTTCGCCACCGGCCGGCTTCGGGGCTACAGCGGGGATGTGGTGATCGACCCGGCGGGGCGAATCGCTGCGATCTCCTGCCCGCGCGGCAACGCGGTGCTGGCCTGGAATCCGCGGTCTGGGGACTTTCTGTGGGCCGCCGAGGTGCCGGATGTCTGCCCGATTGCTATGCAGGTGAATGGCGCGATTTTGACCGCCGGCGGCGATGGTGCCATCCGCAGCTGGCTGGACGGGGCCGAAACCGACGTCCGTCCGGCCGATCCCTTTGGTCCCCGATTCGATAACCACATGTCGCTTGCGGGGTAGGGGAAGGGCGCTGCCCGGCGCCGTCCGCTGGTGATGACAAAAGCCCCCGCCGGACCTTCGGTCGGGGGCTTTCTTATTGGTTCGGCAAAAAAATATGCCCCCGGTTCGGCCGAGGGGGGGTGACCGAACCGGGGGCGTGGGCGTCCGACGCATGGGCCAGGGGGCTGGCACCGATGGTGGCCCAGACCGCCGCCACGGGGAATCGGGCAGGTCCCGTGCGGCGCTGCGCCGGCGATCCGATCCGGACCGGTGAACCGTGCCGAGAAAGGGATCGACAGCCGCCTACTAATTGGGCATATCGGTTTCGTGAGAATGTAAATCAAGAGGAAAACGGAAGGCGGGAAAGGTTTCATTGATCACCAGCCGCCACAAACGCATATAAACCCACAGAGGCACCGATCCGCCTGGCGGTGCCTTGCCGTTTTGTCCGGTTACGTCGTGAGTGCCCGCCCATGCTCAGCCATCCCATGCTGACGGTCCACGAGATCGCCGCCCTGTTGAAGGTCAAGGAAGCCACCGTGCGCCAGTGGATCCGCGATATGGAATTGCGGGCGGTGAAGTTCGGGCGGGAGTGGCGCGTGACCCAGCTGGACCTGGAAGATTTCGTCAACGGACATGCGAACCGGGCGCCTGCCGCATCGGACCGCAGGGATGGGGAACCGGACCCGAGCGCGGGATAATCCGCACCCGGTCCCGGACCCCGACGTTCAGGTCGCGTATCAGACCTCCACCGGCCCGCCGCACAGGTGAGTGATGTCGGGCACGCAGGCCAGGGCGCCAGGCTCGGGACGTGCCCGCCCCACCATGATGCAGCCCAGGCCGGCCCGCCGCGCCCCGTGCATGTCGCGCAGCGGATCATCCCCCACCACCACGGCGGCCCGGGGCGGCAGGTCGAGGATGGCCAGGGCCTTGCGGAACAGCATCGGATGGGGCTTCACCCACGGACCATCCGAGGAAAAGACCATTCCCTCGAACAGGTGGTCGACGCCGGCTTCGCGGAATGCCCGCAGCCACCGGGCCTTGGGTGCCCAGATGTTGCTGACCAGCATCAGCCGGAAGCGTCCGGCCAGGCGATGAAGGGCCGCCGCCGTTTCCGGGGCGATGCGGCCCACTTCCTGTTCGGCCACGGCTTCTTCCAGGGGCAGGGCCTGGGCGTCGGTCAGGTCGGGCCGGATTTCCCGCAGCACAGAGCGCAGGCTGGGGAAACGGTCCCACCAGGTGGGGTCGCTATAGCGGTCCTGCATCCGCCACAGGGCGGCATCCAGCAGTGGCAGGGCGTCGTCATCGCACAAGGCAGCGGGGTGATGGGCGGCCCGGTCCCGGTAGATGGCGCGCAGGGCGGCGCGATCGGTCAGGCGATCGACATCCTGCATCAGGGTGCCATAGGCATCCAGCAACAGGGCCTGATAGGGGGACAGGTCGGGCAGAGAGGACGGGGACAGGGAAGCGGTGGCGGCGGGGGAGACGGTGCGGGTCTGATGCGTCATGTTCCTATCTCCGTCAAAACGGGGACCAGGGAAGCCACCAGCAGGGCGGCCATGCCTCGATTGAACCAGCAGTGGGCGGCAGGACGGTCGCCGAGCACGCGGCCGATGGCGGTGCCGAAGGCGGTCCACACGCTGGTGGTCATCAGGGTGATCGGCAGAAAGATGGCGCCGATCAGCATCGCTTCGCCCAGCGCCGAACCGGTGCCGGTGGTATAGGCGGCGACAACGCCGAAGGTGATCACCCAGGCTTTCGGATTGGCCCACTGGAAAGCAGCGGCTTCGGCAAAGCGCATCGGTCGCGGCGACGGGCGATGGCCCGTACCGCCCGTACCGTCCTGCCCCGTACCCTCCGCGCGGAGGGCGTCATCGCCGGTTCCGTCGTCTTTCGGTGCCGGCTGTTTGGCGGCCGGCAGGGTGGTGGCGATGCGCCAGGCGAGGTAGATCAGCCAGGCCGACCCGACAACGGCCAGGATGTCGTGTACCATCGGTACCTCGCGGAACAGACCGCCGAGACCCAGACCCACGGCGATGATCATGATCGGAAACCCGATGGAGACGCCGAGAATATGCGGCACCGTCCGGCGAAACCCGAAATTGGCGCCGGAGGCCGTCAGCATCACGTTGTTCGGACCGGGGGTGCCGGACATGGTGAACGCGAACAGGGCGACGGGCAGCAGGGTCTCGACCATGAAAGCCTCCGTATGGTAGGACACTTTTGGAAGTGTCATGTGCATCACCGGTACACCGTGATGGAAAGTATGACACTTGTGGACGCCTCTTGTGTCAATTGTTATAGTGATCTATGACACTTTTATCCCAGGTGCATGATTTTCGTGCCGTGATCAGGAGCGTGCCGTTTGCGTTTGCAATCCACATGGGCGCCGCGTCTAGCGCCCGGTCCCGGATCCCTTCCGGACCGTCTTGCCGCCGCCGTGGCCGAGGATATTGAGTCGGGCCTGTTGATGGCCGGTGACCGTCTGCCGCCCCAGCGGCAGGTCGCGGAAAGCCTGAAGACCAGCCTGGTGACCGTTGGCAAGGCCTTTGCCCAGCTGGAAGGCCGGGGGCTGGTGCGGGGTGAGCATGGCCGGGGCACCTTTGTGTCCAGTGGCGGCGAGGTCAGTGAGTCCCACCGCAATCTGGCCGCCCGGGGGCCGGAGGCGCCGGACACCCGGCAGGAACTGGTGGCCGATCTCAGCCTCAATCTGCCGCCAGCGCTGATGCCGGCGACGGCCATGGCGGACGTGGTTGCCGATCTCAGCCGCCGCAATGCCCTTCCCGATGCCAACACCTATCCCCCCTGCGCCGGCTGGGGAGCGTTGCGGGCAGAGGCGGCGGCCTGGCTGCGGCGCCAGCGTCCCGGGGCACCGACCGAGGGGCTGTTGATGACCAACGGTGCCCAGCAGGCGATCTCGGTGGCGTTCGCCATGGCCTCGGCCCCGGGCAAGCCGCTGATCGCCGAAGCCGTGACCTTCCCCGGTGCCATCGCGGCGGCGGCCATGCTCGGCCGGCGGATGATTGGTGTGGCCCTGGACGACGAAGGCATGGTGCCGGACTCCCTGGATCGTGCCCTCGCCGCCCATCCGGGGGCGGCGGTCTATGTGGTGCCGCAGATGCAAAACCCGACCGCCGCGACGATGGGCGAGGAACGGCGCCGGGCGGTGCTGGCCGTCTGCCGCCGTCATGGCGCCCAGGTGATCGAGGACGATGCCTACGCCGTGCTCGACCCCACACCGCCGCCGACCCTGGCCCGGCTGGATCCGGAGCGGGTGTGGTACATCACCAGCTTCACCAAACCCCTGACCGCTCTGCTGCGCGTCGGCGCCCTGGTCCCCCCCCGGGGGCGAGAGGCCGACGGTGTCCGGGGGATCCAGGGCACCACCTGGACCACCGCACCGTTGCATGCGGCGATCCTGCTGGAATGGCTGCGCAACGGCACCGCCGATGCCCAGATTCCCTTGCTGCGGGCCGAGGCCAACGCCCGGGCAACCCTGGCGCGGCGCCTGCTGCCCGGGGTCTGCCGGCAGGGTCATGGCGCCTTTCATATCTGGCTGCCCCTGGCCGAGGCGGCGGCGGAGCGGTTCGCCCGCCGGGCCGAGGCCGCCGGCGTCCGCCTGACCCCGCCGCTGGCCACCGTGGTCGATCCGGCCCTGGCCATGGGCGTCCGCCTGTGTCTGGGCGCACCGAGCATGGAGGCCCTGGAACAGGCTCTGGCCATCCTTGCTGGCCTGCGCGTCAGCAATATGCCCGAAGTGCTTTGAGGCTCAGAGCAGCGGGCCGAACAGGTCGGGCGGATCCGCTTCCCGGATGGGGCGCAGGTCGGCGACGCCGACACCGATCAGGCGGAACCGGCGGCCGTCGGCCTCCCGGGCAAGCAGATGGCGGGCGCCGCTCAGGATCACGTCGGGGCGCACCGTGGGGGTGGCCAGCCTGTGGTGGCGGGTGAGGATGCGGAAGTCGTGGGTCTTGAGCTTCAGGACCACCGTGCCGCCGGCCACCTGCCGCCGTGCCAGGGCCTCTGCCACCCGCCCGGCCAGCGGAGCGAGGCGCCCTTCCAGGTCACCCAGCCGGCTGAGGTCGCGGTCGAAGGTGGTTTCCGCCGACAGGCTTTTGGCATCCCGGTCCGGGGTGATGGTGCGGCTGCCCCGTCCCCAGGCATGGGCATAAAGGCCGCGTCCGAACTTGCCGAACTGGCTGATCAGCATCGCTTCCGGCTGGGCTTGCAGGGCGCCGATGGTCTCCAGCCCCAGGGCCTGGAGCCGCCGTTCTGTGACCTGGCCGACGCCGTGGATGCGGCTTACCGGCATGGGGGCGAGCAGGGCCGGGGCTTCCTCCGGGCTGATCACCGTAAAGCCGCTGGGCTTGTTCATGTCGCTGGCCAGCTTGGCGAGGAAGCGGTTGGCCGACAGGCCGATGGACACGGTGATCCCCACTTCCCGCTCCACCCGCAAGGCGATTTCCGCCAGGCTCAGCGCCGGGGACCGGGCGAAGCGGTGCTCCCCTTCCGACAGGTCCAGATAGGCCTCGTCCAGGGACAGGGGTTCCAGCCGGTGGGTGGCGTCCAGCATGATTGCCCGTACCTGGCGGCTGACGGCCTTGTATTTCGCCATGTCCGGCTTGATCACCACCGCATCGGGGCAGAGTTCCAGGCATTTGAACATGGGCATGGCCGAGCGCGCACCGCTGCGCCGGGCGATGTAGCAGGCCGTGGTGGCCACTCCCCGGCCGCCGGGATGGCCGACGATCAGCGGCTTGTCCCGCAGCGACGGATCGTCCCGCTTCTCCACCGAGGCATAGAAGGCGTCGCAATCGATATGGGCGATATCCATCCGCCCCAGCGCCCCATGGCGCAGTACCCGGGCCGAACCGCAGCCGGGGCAGGGGCCGTCGCCCGCCAGCACTTCGGCCAGACAGCTGCGGCAAAGGCCGGTCGTCGGGGCAGGCAGCATCTCTTCGGGGGACAGGGCGAGGGCAGGGGGCATGGCCAATCTCGATGAAGCCGCGATGGTGCGGCGGACATGTTGAATTGTACTCTGTTTGTTCTTTTTCTGCAAAGGGGCTGTTTGCGCAAAAAGCCTTGCTCTGAAGGGGCGCAGGGGCGAGCATACGGGATCACCGTCGGACAACCGTCGATGTGATCCCGCTCTGTCCTGCCCTTCTTTCTCAGCCGAGGCTTTCATGCGCCCCGTTCGCGTTTTCTTGGCGGCCCTGCCGCTGGCCGCCCTTGCGGCTTGTGCCACCCAGGATCCGCCAGCGGCGGAAGGACCCACCTATCAGGCGGGCTACGCCAAGGGGTGCAACTGGTCTTCGCTCTATCCCGGCGTGGCGTTCGGCTGGCAGGTGGACGCGGCGCAGATCGACAAGGATCCGGCCTTCCGCAAGGGCTTGCGGGACGGCATGGACGCCTGCGGCTTCGCCGACGAGGCGCCGACCATGGCCGATTATCTGCCTCTGCCGGGCATGGGCCATATCTCCCTGGCGGACGACCTTTCGCCCGAGGGTGCCGAGACGGGCGGCATGGCCGAAGAGCCCGCTTCTCCGCCGCCGGCCGAGGGTGGCGACACACCGGGCTGATAGGCCGGTCGGAAGATGGCGCAGTCATGCCGCCGTCTCCGCCTGTCCGCCTGCCTTCTTTTCCTGCTGCTCCTGTTGCCGTTGAGCGCTTGCGGTCCCTCGGACCGGGAGCAGGAAAGCCATTGTCTGCGCGCGCTGATCGCCCTGGAAGGTCCGGGGACGGTGGCTCGCCTGACCAACCGGCACGCCACGGCCGGTGCCGACGGCGGGGTCCGCGTGCATCTGTCCTACCAGCGCCGGGACGACGCGGGGACGACGCCCCGCGTCCTGTCCTGCCGCTTCGCCGGACGGGGATACGACCGGACCCGGCTGGTTCTGACCGAGCTGTTGCGGCAACCCGGCGGGCCGCTGTCGGACATGCGGCGGTATTTCCTGGTGCGCTTCTGGCTGGGGGACCCCCAGGCCGGGGCGGACGAGGCCGCCCGTCTGGACGCGGCCCTGCATCCCGTATCCGTGCCCGAGATTCCTGCCAGGGCGGCCTATCTGGTGCAGCAGGCCCTGAACGCCGTGGCGCTGGGCAGTTTCTATGCGCTGCTGGCGGTGGCTTATACGCTGCTGTACGCGGTCGGGCGGTCGATCGTTCTGGTCTTCGGCGAGTTGGCGATGATCGGGGCACTGGCGGCCTTTTCCGGTGTGGCGGCCGTGGGGGCGGTGACCGGGCTGGACAGCGCGCTGGTGGTCGGTGGCGCGGCTGCGATCGGCATTCTCGCCGCCGTGGCCCATGGCGAGGCCGTGCGCCGGCTGGTGCTGCAACCGGTCGCGGCGCGGTCCCCCCGGACGGTGCTGGTCGCCTCTTTCGCAGCTGCCCTGGCGTTGAGCGAATATGCCCGGCTGACGGAGGGCGCCGATGACCGGCTGCTGCCGTCGCTGACCGGGGCGGTGATCACCCTGGCCCGGGCGGATGGTTTCGCGGTGGTATTGAGCGTCGTGCCTTTGGCGACCACCCTTGGCACGGTGCTTCTTCTTCTGCTGCTGGTGCCTTTGCTGCGCCGAGGGCGGTTCGCCCTGAACTGGCGGGCGGTGGCCCAGGACCCGGGCATGGCCGCGCTGTGCGGCGTGTCTCCGGGGCGGGTGTGGGCGCAGGTTTTCCTGCTGGCCAGCGGACTGGCCGGTGCGGTGGGGGCGATGATCATGCTGCGCTATGGGGTGGCGAATTTTCACATGGGGGCGATGCTGGGCTTCAAGGCTCTGGCGGCGGCTGTGATCGGCGGTCTGGGGCGGCCGCGCGGTGCTGTGCTGGGGGGTGTGATCGTTGGCACTGTCGAAACCCTCTGGACGGCATATCTTGATATGGGATGGCGAGATGTGGCGGTGTTCGGTTTGCTGGCTGCCGTACTCGTGATGCGTCCTCAGGGGCTGTTGGGGTGGCCCGACGCTGTCGAGGAAGGCCGCCGGTTGGGGGATCGGGGGTAAAAGACGGCGACGTCGGGGCTGACCGCAGCGGCCGGGGGATGGCCGGGACAAAGATGCTGGCAACCTTTTACCGCGCTCGCGCGTCCTTACCTGTAGGGTGGGACGAACGTGGAAAAGGAGGCGGCAATGGCCCGATATGGTGTATCCGTGGTGGCTGTGGTTTTGACGAGCCTGGCCCTGGGAGCCTGCCAGACGACCAAGGAAGCATCCGGTGCCGGCGTAGCAGCCGACAACAGTGGTGCGACGGAAACCGGACGCGAGCTGGCCTCGGGCGCGACGGTCGACACACCGTCCATGGAAAAGCATGAGAAGACGGCCCTGGAGCGGGGCTACAGCCAGGTTACCGGCCTGGCCTTGCGGGATCTGGTGGAAGGCCAGACCTACTCCTTCGACCATCCCCGTGGCGCGGAAATCACCATGACCTATAGCCCGGACGGCACGACCCACGCCCGGTGGGAGCATCCGGCCGGCCTGTCCGGCGAATTCGACGAACGCTGGACCATCGAAGACAACGCCTACCTGTGCGCCTGGGGCACCAAAGGAGATGTCTGCGGCACCATGTTCAGCAAGGGGGACCGCTTGGTGCGGATCCGCGCCGATGGCCGCATGGATCTGTATGAGCATCACCCGCAGTTGGTCGGTCAGCGGTAATGCAGGGTGTTGGGCCGGTGCGGCGGTGGGGGTCGTCTGGAGCCTTTATGCGGGGTCGTATGATGTGCTGTGTTTGGCGGCCCGGCCCGCTCCCGAAGACATGGGATCGGGCACGTCGGCGACATGGACTCCGCCCTGAGAAGGGTCGAATGTTCAAGGCGGTTTTTTTTAGATTAGGCCTGTGATGTGTCTCACGCCGCCTGGACGGATTCCGCGAACATATACCCTACGCCCGGAACGGTCAGAATGTAGTCCGGGGCCTTCGGGTTATCCCCCAGCTTGCGGCGCAGCCGGCCGATCAGCACGTCGACGCTGCGGTCCGTCACCGCCGTTTCCGATCCCCCCATGCCGTCCATCAGCTGGTCCCGGGTCAGGGCAATGCCCGGCCGTTCCACCAGGGTCGCCAGCAGGCCGAACTCCCCCGGCGTCAGAGCCGTCACGCTGCCGTCTGTCGCCATCAGGCGTCGCTTGCCCAGGTCCAGCGTCCAATCCTTGAAGCGCCGCAGGCGGCCACTGGTCACCGTTGCCGGACCCCGCAGGCGGCGCAGAAGATTGCGCGCCCGTACCGCCAGTTCGCGCGGGTTGAAGGGCTTGGTCAGATAATCGTCCGCACCGATCTCCAGACCGACAATGCGGTCCACGTCCTCTGATCGCGCGGTCAGCATGATGATCCCCATGTCCGAAGACGCCCGGATCTCCCGGGCCAGATCGAAGCCGCTGCTGTCGGGCAGGTTCACGTCCAGGATCATCAGATCCACATCCCCGCCGCGCAGGGCGGCGCGCATCTGTGCGCCATCCGCCGCCGTGCTGATGCGGAATCCTTCGGCCGTGAAGGTCTTGGACAGCAACGAACGGGTCACCGCTTCATCCTCGACGATCAGGATATGCGTGCGCTGGGTCATCGGCTCATCCTCACCCGCAACTGCCGGGGCTCGTTCGGGGAAACCTGTCCTCCCGGGCGGCCGTGCGTCGGCCACCGAAGGGAGAGTTTACACTTGTTTACCGGCATTTCTGTCGGTTTGCCAGCCCCCCATACGCAGTTTACAGAGGTGGAATAGGATCTTAGCCGGCCACCGCGCCGGGTTGAAGCAATAAACCCACAATCGCCGTGGGGGGCCGGGACAGCACAGCCTGACTGCTTAATCATGCAGTCTGAACGTCGCTCGGCGGAAGCCAAATATGGACCGCCAGAGGGGAAGGAGGGACGAAGTATGACGTTGAATGAATTGCGCACACGTGTGTCCGGAAAGGCGGGCCTTTCCAAGATGGAAGCGGCAAAAGCGGTCGATTGCTTGCTTGATGCCATCCTCAATGGACTCTCCGATGGGGAAAAGGTGTCGGTCATGGGATTCGGCACCTTCGAAAAAGCGACCCGCGCCGGCTGGGTGGGGCGCAATCCGCGAAGTGGGGAACCGGTTGAGATCAAGGAGGTGTACACCGTGCGCTTCCGTCCAGGCAAGGACTTGAAGGCTGCGATTAAACGATAATTTTTCTTCCGCCGCATCCGGTAAGTCGGGTTTGGTCGGGTGGCGGCACAGGTGCAGAGCCGAAACATCATCGCATTTCACCAGAAAAAGCCGGCCCGGAGTCCCTGCGGGCTCCGGGCCGGAATTTTTCGTGTCATGCGATGCCGGCAACGGATCAGGCAGCCACCGGCGATGCCTGACGGAAGAACAGCGCCTGGGCGATGGTTACCTTCACCGTGTCGGCTGCAAAGGGCTTGGTCACCAGATAGGTGGGTTCCGGCCGTTGCCCGGTCAGCAGGCGTTCCGGATAGGCGGTGATGAAAACCACCGGCACGTCCATCTCTTCCAGGATGCCCTTTGCGGCGTCGATCCCCGAGCTGCCGTCGGCGAGCTGGATATCGGCCAGCACAAGGCCCGGCCGCTTCACGCGGGCCAGATCTTCGGCCTCGCTTTGGGTGGTGGCAACACCAACCACCCGATGGCCCATGCTCTCGACGATATTGGCGATATCCAGGCCGATGATCGGTTCGTCCTCGATGATCAGGACCGCCGTGGCGTCCTGCTGGGCCATGGTGGTGCGGGCGGCATCCACCAGGGTCGCTGTCTCTCCCTCGCCAAGATCAAGGATGCGGGCCGCCTCGCCGATGGAAAACCCTTCCATGGCGGTCAGCAGCAAGGCCTGACGGTCCGTCGGCGGCAGGCTGTCCACCCGGCGCTGGATTTCCGTATTGGCGTCTTCGGGCAGGCTGCTGATGGCCCCTGCCGAACGCCAGATCTTGTGGAACAGGCCATACAGCTGAACCCGCGTGTCATCGGCCGCGCTGACGACGCCGCGGTCGTTGACGATCACCTCCAGGACAGTCCGCACAATGGCGTCGCCCGCCGTCTGGTCGCCACACAGGGCGCGCGCATAGCGCCGCAAAAACGGAAGCTGCTGCACGATGGCCTGGGAAACGGCCTGGTCAGTCATGGGTGGTCCCCTTCTTCTTCACGCTATACTTGCGATAGTGAAAGTGGTTTCGCCCCGTGGCATTCATGTGGGGCGGCGGAACCCGTTGCTCAAGGCAGGCGTTGATGGGGAAGAGAGAAGAATAAGGGCTTGTACCTGGGCAGCGGCACCCAAGATGAGGGTGGGATATAGCCGATCATCCAGGGTTTTCCCCGCACCGACCATGAAAAGACGCGGCTTTGAAAAGAAATGCGTCGCGGCGGGAACCGATTGAGCGGGATGGCGTTCCTTTCACCGCCATCCAAACGGTGATCGAAACCGGATACCCGCCCCGGTCCGGTTTGAGAGCTGACGAGCGAGGACCATGAACTTTGTACTCAAAAGCAAACTGGCGTATGCGCCCGAAAGTGAAGGGGGGGCAGCGCGGCAACGCGTTCCCGACCCGGAGGTGACGGCGCGGCAGCCGAGCGCGGCCGAAGATCGCTGGCTGGGGTCTTACCTCCGCCGCGCCTATGATTCGGTCGTCGATGAGCCGCTTCCCAGCGAGTTCGATGATCTGCTGCGCCGTCTCGCCGAGTCCGATGAGGGCAGCGGCGGCGGAACCGGTGACGGCGGAAGTGCCGCATCGGTGGAACGGGCCGACCAGTCCGGTGCCGGCCGATGACGGAGCGATCTTCCAATCTGGAGGCTGTTTCCATGGAAAGCGATCACAGGTCCGACCCCCGGCCCGACGCCGGGGATGTCGGGCCGGAGAGCGCGGGAAGGGATGTGGCGGAGGTGGAGGCCAACGCGGCCGAAGCGCCCGCGACCAAGACACCCGCAGCCCGCGCTGACCGCACCACCCTGCCGCCGGCACAGTTCAACAAGCTGCTGACGGAATCTTTGCCGCATATGCGGGCCTTTGCCCGCTCCTTGACTGAAGACCGCGCCCTGGCCGACGATCTGACCCAGGAAGCGGCCACCCGGGCGCTGGCCAATCGGGACGGCTATCACGCCGGAACCAATTTCCGGGCCTGGGTCTTCACCATCGTGCGCAACTGCTTCTATTCGGAATTCCGGCGGAAGTGGCGGCGGGTGGAGAAATCCAACGACGAGGCCCTGGTCCGTGCCGGGGCACCGGAAACCCAGGAAAGTGGCCTGTATCTGGAAGATTTCAAGCGCGCCTTCACCCAGTTATCGGAAGAACAGCGCGAATCCCTGGTGCTTGTGGGGGCCTGCGGTTTCGATTACGCCCAGGCGGCAGAGATCGTCGGCTGCGCCGTTGGAACCATGAAAAGCAGGGTCTCCCGGGGTCGGGCCGAACTGCGAAGCCTGCTTGATGACGACGCGGTCACCGCCGACCGGGCCGCTTTCGCCGAGTTGGCCAAGGGCGGGTTCGAAGAGCGCCTGGACCGATCTCTCGGCCTGAAGTGAGATCATGATGCCGGAGGGGGGCGTGGGGGGACACCCGTCGAAGGAGTCAAGGGCGTCTGCCTCCCGGCCGGATGCCGGGGCGCCGGGGCAGGGGGGCATACGACCACCACCATCGGGACCACCGCTTCCTTCCGGAAACGGCGGTCGCCGTGGCTGGACCCTGCTGGGCCTACTCAGCCGCGTGCTGGGACGTTCCGCCCCCTTGCGTCAGCAGGCACTGGTCCTGCTGACTCTGGCCCTGACACCCGGCGTCCTTTACGCCGGGTTTGTCGCCTATAGCGCCTTTCAAAGCGACGTGGCCCAGGTGCGGGCGGATATCAGCAAGCGGGCCGTGGCCGCCGCCGGTCTGGAGCGTGACGTGATCGCGGGGGCCGAACGGGTGGGCAAGGCGCTGGCCGAACAGCCGGCCATCCGCAATGCCACGCGGGAGTGTGCCGCGATTCTCGACCGCACCTTGAAGCGGTTTCCCGAGTACGATTCCATCCTCGTCGCCGATGAACGCGGGGCCATCACCTGCGCGGCCGGCGACCAGGGGGCGGAGCCCGTGGCCGTGGTGTCGGGCCGCCCCTGGTTTCGCGCCATCATGACCCAGGGGCGCCCCGCCCGGGGCAGCCAGTCCCAGAAATCCACCGATGAAGCCCCGGGCCTGGTGGTCGGCGTGCCCATCGTCGGAGAGTCCAACCGCCCGGTGGGGGTGATCGCCCTGACGGTCACGTTGGGCAATCTGTCCTTCGGCAGCCTGCTGGAAGAGGCGGGCCTGTCCGGCCATGCCATGCTGCTGACCGCCGACGGCCGCCCCCTGAATACCCGCCTGGAAGGGCCGGATTCCGGCTTCCTGCCGGCCACCGATTTGCTGCGCAATCCGGCGGCCAGCCCGTCCCGCCCCGTGGTGTTCGAAGCCCTGGGCGCCGATGGTGTCCAGCGCTATTACGGCCTGTTGCCTTTGCCGCGCGGGCAGGTGCTGCTGCTGTTCGGCATGCCGGAAGAAACTGCCTTTGATTGGGTGCGGCGCGATCTGGCCAACCGTCTGGTCGGCCCCTTTGCCATGCTGGCCTTTACCATCGGCGTCGCCTGGGTGGCCCTGGATCGGCTGGTGCTGTTCTGGCTGCGCCGGTTGCGGCGGGCGGCCCGGGCCTTTGGTGCCGGCGGTTACGAAGTGCGTTTGTCCCTGGCCGGGGCGCCCCAGGAAATCCAGGAACTGGGCGGCACCATGGAGCGCATGGCTTCGACTATCCGCAGCCGCGAACACGAGCTGGAGGAAAACCTGTCCCATCGGGAGATCCTGCTGAAGGAAATCCATCACCGGGTGAAGAACAATCTTCAGGTGGTCTCCAGCCTGCTGTCGCTGCAGCACCGGGCGCTGCCGGAGGGGCAGGCACGTGACGCGCTGATGCAGGCGCAGACCCGTATCAACGCCCTGGCCACCGTCCATCGCAGCCTGTACGAGACCGACGATCCCCGGCTGGTGGATCTGGGCTCCTTCAGCCGTGAACTGGCCCAGCTGACCTTCGATGGCCTGGGCGGCAGCAGCAAAGGGTTGCGTCTGGAGACGTCCGTTTGCCCGGTGATGGTGACCAGTGACCAGGCCGTTCCCCTGTCGCTGATGATGACCGAGGCCCTGACCAACGCCATCAAGCATGCCTTCCCCAACTTGCGGCGCGGCACCATCCGGGTGCGCCTGGAAACCCTGGCGCCCGGCGATCCGGATGGGACCCTGGCCAAGGATGCGGCCTTTTGCGGTCCGGCCAGCGGCCCCGTGCCGGTCTGCCGCCTGACCGTCGAGGACGACGGCATCGGTGTGCCCCAGGCGGATGGAGACGAGGGCGCGACCCGCTCCACCATGGCCTCGGGCGGGATCGGCAGCACCCTGCTGGGCGGCCTGGCCCGCCAGGTGGGCGGTCATATCGCCACCGCACCCCGGCCTGAGGGGGGAACCCGGGTGTCCATCGTCTTCAAGGCGGCCGTGCAATGATCCATTTCCGTGAAAACCGGCGGGTGGCCGTGGTTCTCAACAAACGGGCCGGAGCTCTGCTTGGTCGGGACGGGTCGGCGCTGGTGGCCCGCATGCGCCAGCAGCTGGAAGACGCCGGCCTGGAACCGGATTTGCACGTGGTCTCTCCTCGCCGGGTGGACGAGGCTCTGGGACGGGTGCTCTCCGCTTCTCCGGCGCCGCTGGCCCTGCTGATCGGTGGCGGGGACGGCACCATCGCTGCGGCCATCGACCGCCTGACCGGACGTTCGGTGCCATTGGGGATCCTGCCGCTGGGCACGCTGAATCTGGTGGCCCGCGACCTGTTGATCCCGCTGGATCCGGAACAGGCGCTCCAGGCCCTGATCGAGGGGGTGCAGGGGCGGATCGACATGCCGCGGATCAACGATCTGCCGTTTCTCAATCTGGCGGTGATGGGCATCCTGCCGGCCATCACCCGCATGCGGGAACGGCAGCGCGGAGCGAAAAGCCTGGTCGGCTGGCTGCGGGCAGGTTGGCTGGCCTTTCGCTTGTTCAAGCACCGTCCCCGCCAGCGGCTGCAGCTGGAACGCCCCGGGCAGCCGCGCCAGTCGGTGCAGACCTACGCTCTGGCCGTCGGCAACAACCAGTACAGCGAGGAGCCCGGGCTTCTCGTCTCCCGGGATCATCTGAACGACGGGACCCTGTCGGTGCATGTGGCCCGGCACCGGCATCTGTTTCAACTGCTGCGGACGCTGATCGGTGTCGGTATCGGCGACTGGCGGCACGACAGTGCGCTGGAATGTCTGGAGGCCGACCGTCTGATCATCCATAGCCGCCGACCGAAAATCCACGCCACCGTTGACGGAGAGGTCCGTTTGATGCGCACACCGGTGATTATTACCCAGCATGTGGCGGCCCTGGCGGTGCTGGTGCCCCGTGCGGCCGCCGGGCGGATTCATGATCCCTCTCCATCACCCCTGATGCTGACGGAGGTGATCGATGCCTAGGGTCGCCCACCTCTCCGATCTCCATTTCGGTCGGGTAGACGCCTCCGTTGTGACGGCGATGACAGCCGAGATCGCCGGACAGGACCCGGATCTGGTGATCATCAGCGGAGATCTGACCCAGCGCGCCCGGCACAGCCAGTTCCGCGAGGCCAAAGCGTTCATGGATGGCTTGCTGCGGCCGGTGCTGGTGGTGCCGGGGAACCACGACGTGCCGGCCTGGAACCTGTTCAGCCGATTTCTGGGACCCCATCGCCGCTTCCGCCGCCTGATCACCGATGATACCAACCCCTTTCTCAGTGACGGCCGGCTGGCGGTGGCGGGCATCACCACATCCCGCCCGGCGGTGATGCACTGGGATTGGGCGATGGGCCGCATTTCCACCCGCCGCGCCCGCAGCGTGGCCCGTCTTTTCGAAGCCCAGCCAGCGGAGTGTCTGCGGTTGCTGGTCACCCACCATCCCCTGATCGCCATGGATGGTTCGGTGGCCGAAGCGGGAAGCGACGCGGCCGAGAGCGGCGCGGCGGCGAAAGGGGCGTTCAACACCCGCGCGGCCTTGCGTGAACTGGCGCCGGCCCGGGTCGATCTGATGCTCAGCGGCCATTGGCATCGCAGCCAGGCCGCCTGTGTTCCCCTTCCCGGAGCGCGGACCTGGAATGCGGTGGCCGTCCATGCTGCCAGCGCGCTGTCCACCCGTCTGCGGGGAGAGCCCAACGCCTATAACATCATCGACGCTGATCCTCATGGGCCGGCGGTGACGGTGACCGTGCGGGCCTGGGACGGGCGCCGCTTCCGGGATCACCGGACGCGGCATTTCAGCCGTGCCGGCGGGGTCTGGCGCCCTATAGACAATTTTCTGTCAAGCAAAAATTCTGGAACCTGAGGTCCCGGGGTGCGTTTGTGGTGCAAGAGGGCGTGATGAGCCCCTAACCAATTGCGCTCTAACGGAGTAACGGGCTCTTTTGAGGTGGTTTCAACCCCGAGCCCTGTT
Organism: Rhodospirillaceae bacterium Z3-40; assembly: GCA_046233135.1. Classification (GTDB taxonomy): domain Bacteria; phylum Pseudomonadota; class Alphaproteobacteria; order Rhodospirillales; family Rhodospirillaceae; genus JBJXHN01. The sequence goes on from JBJXHN010000002.1 coordinate 53,095, forward strand.
CACACTGGACCACAGGAGAGTTCCTATGCGTTCGATGGGTATTGCAGCTGTTCTGGCCGTGACTTTGGGGCTGAGCGCCTGCACGGGCATGAACAACAAACAGCAGTCGGCTTTGAGCGGTGGCGCCATCGGTGCCGGTGTCGGGGCGGCCGGGGCTGCCATTACCGGCGGCAGTCTCGCCGGCGGTGCGGCCTTGGGTGGCGCGGTCGGCGCGGCCGGCGGGTACCTGAAGGAAGAGTTGCAGGACTAATTTCGTTCTCGGCGGAGTCCGCCTTTACGCATCTCGCCTGATCGAGATCCGCTTTTCCGCGATCCGAGCCCCAGGTGGATCCGCCGACCCGACTTTCACGATCAAGGAGACGACGATGAACCGGCTTCGCACCCTGGTGCCGGCAACGGCCGCCGCTTGCCTTGCCTTGGCTCTTCCCACCCTGGCCCATGCCGCCAGCGAGAAAGGCTTCAATTATGCTGGTCCGTTCGACGGCCTGGATACGGTGACCACCGTGGCGCACGGTGGCCCGGGCTTCAACGGCGCCCTGTTCGACGAGTACAAGAAGCTCGCCCTGTTCGAGGCGGAAAACCAGTACGACTTCATCGACGGCGAGATTTTCGCCGGCAAGGCCAAGCTGGCGTTGCGCGGCACCACGCCGCAGGCTGCCGACCCGACCACCTATGACATCGACAGCGCGTCGGATCTGCAGGACCTGCAGGCCGGTCGGACGGAACTGATCGGTGCCCTGGCCATGAACGCCGGACAGGCCTATCCCCAGCTCGCTGCCAAGGCCCAGGTGACTTATGACTGCTGGGTCGAGCAGACCGAAGAAGGCCATCAGGCTTGGCACATCAAAAGCTGCGAGCAGGATTTCTCAGAAGCGATGAAGGCCCTGCACGAGGCGATGGGGGAACGGGCGATCCTGGCCGAAAGCACCATCTACTTCGACTTCGACCGCGCCGATATCCGCGACGACGGCCAGATGGCGCTGGATGATCTGGTGGCCAACCTGGACAACAAGGATGACGTGGTGATGAACGTCACCGGTCACGCCGACCGCTCCGGGTCTGCGGATTATAACCAGGCCCTGTCCGAACGCCGGGCCGAGGCCGTGCGCAACGAACTGGCCCGTCAGGGGTTGCGGATCGGAGAGGTGCGCATCGATCTGGATGCCGAAGGCGAATCCCAGCCGGCCGTGGCCACCGCTGACGGCGTGCGCGAACCCCTGAACCGCCGGGTGCAGGTGGATGCGGTGGCGGCCGATCATATGGCGGCCAGCCCGGTCAGCCAGCAGCAGGCCATGGCGACCCGCTTGTGGTAACGGCCGCATAGAGCATCAAGCGGAAAGGCGGAAACCAATCCTCCGGCCCGCTTGATGCTCCAACCATATGATTCGAGATCAAAATACGCGCGTTAAATCGATCCCGATTTAACGCGGTTTGATCGAGCCGCCGTTGCACGAGACAAACGAGAAGGAGACTTCCCATGGGCCTTGAATTCGGCTTCTTCGGCCTGATCCTGCTGGCTTTGGACATCTGGGCGGGGGTGAATGTGGTGAATAGTCCCACCACCTCTACCGGAGGCAAGGTGGTTTGGATCCTACTATTGATCCTACTGCCGCTGATTGGCTTCCTGATCTGGCTGTTCGCGGGGCCGCGCTCCCGCACCGCCCTGACCTGATCCCCCGAAAGACATGTCCGGGGACTAGCGCACTGACCCATTCAGATGCTTTAGCGGTCAGTGAGCTAGAGCAAATCCCGAGCGGACGGAATCGTCCGCGACGACGTATTTGCTTTAAAACCAATATCCTAGAGCGTACGAAGCGACCGTAAGGGAGCGAAGAACGCTCTAGGACGTTGTCTATGGATCAACTTTTCGAACTTCGGCTCTGACGCCTTCGTTTGGATCGATGCACCAGGCCTTCGGTGCCGGACACAATGCGGGCCGCCGTTGTTTCCAACGGCGGCCCGCATTGCTTCTTGAGAACCGATGTCGGAATGGCTGCGGCTGTCAGCCGCCCAGGATCTTTTTCAGGCCACCGAACAGGCCACCGCTTTCGGGCGCCTTCTCCGGCTTCACCAGTTCCAGGCAGACCACAGCGCGCGCAGCGGCAGCGTAGTCATCGTCGAAGCCGTCGCTGGCGTGGATGTTGTAATATTCCAGGTCGGCGCATTCGTTGGCGGTGGAGACCTGCCAGCCGTCGGCGGTGTAGCGGTAATAGGTCTCGTTGGCCGTATGCCCGCCGAACGCCTGTTTGACTTGCTTCACCCGGGCCTTGTCGAACTGCTGCAGCCAGCCGTGGTCTTCATAGGTGCCAAAGGGCACGGTCAGCAGCAACTGGCCGCCGGGCGCAAGCACACGGCTGAATTCGCGGATGGCATCCTCGAACGAGTTCGGCTCTGCATGGGGATAGGGGTTCTTCTTGTTCCATGTCTTGAATTCGTAGCTAAAGCCCACGTGCTCCAGGGTGGAGATGCAGACCACGGAACTGGCGGCCCCGTCCTTCAGCAGCATCGAGCGCAGGTCCCCGAAGACATAGGACAGCGGCGGCCGCAGGGTGATGTAGTCGGTGTCGAAGGTGTAGATCATCACCTTCCGGCCTTCCATGTCGGGAAGGTCGAGGATCAGCGGCGCATTGAACGTGGACCCCGCGTCCACCACCCAGCCGTCCCCCTTGGTCAGACGGGACAGCACCCAGGGATATTCCACCACCCGTTCGTCCAGCCGGGGGCCGTAGCCCTCGGGCAGCCTGGCGCCGGTGCGGAACAGTTCCATGCGGGCCGTGTCCCGCAGCACCTCGTCCAGGACCTGGTTCTTGAACTTGGAGTAGCCCACCGACCATGGCAGGCGTCCTCCCTCGATATAAGCCTCAATGGGCGTTGCCATGGGCGGTATCCTCGTTTGCGTGCCGCAGCGGGCCCCTTGCTACGGCTCCCCCCCTTCGGGATGATCGCAGGTCATTTGGCGTCGTGCAGGCCCAGCCGCTCGGCTTCGTAAATGAACGGACTTCCGGTAAGAATGCCGTCGCAGACGACGTCGAGACCAGGGAAATGTCCCGGCGCAAGGTCGTCCAGGCCATTCAGTGTGACCTCATAGGCCCGCTTGGTACCGGGGATCATGAACGGCAGCGGAATCATGCGGCGGAAGAAGAAGTGGAAGGCGTAGCGTCGGGCCAGCGCCGTCTGTTCCTTGGTCATCGGTCCGGCGGTGGGCAGCTGATCGAGCAGACGGAAGTAGTCCTCTGCCGAACTGGCGTCCATGGTCAGGCCCTTATTGCGGATCCAGGCTTCGCCGCCGACCACCACAGGAATGCCCATGCTGGTCAGTTCTATCCCCGTCTTGGTGCCGAAGATGACCACGGAGTTGCAGACTTCCATGGCGGCATAGGTGCTGACATTGCTGTCGGCGTCGACGATGAAGATATTGGGGGGCATCTCCGGGAAAACCTTGTACAGCTCCGGTGCCAAGGGCTGCTGAGAAGGCGTGGTTCCGCGGATCTCGGCGGGGTGAATGCGCAGCAGCAGCTGCACATCGGGCCGTCCGGCAAAATAGCGTATGGTTTCCACCGCCCAGCTCAGCATGGTGTCGAACGCATTGGCGTGGAAGTGCAGCTGGGCGTCCCACATGACGTTGCTGAGCATGCCGATGATGGGCTTGTTCAGGTCCAGGCCGACGCTTTGGGCGTAGGCCGTGAAGTCCTCGTCGGGCTTCTCGTGGAACCAGATCCAGTCCCGGGTGCCTTTCCAGCGGCTCTTCAGGTAATCCATGATCTGGTTTTCCTGGACATCGGACCAGGGCATGGAGCGCCAGGCCTCCACCGGCTCGTCGAGCATGGTGTGGTGGTAGCTGTTGTCATGGCTGAAGATGAAGGTGTTGCGGCGATAGGCCGGGTTCCAGTTGACCACCCGCACGCCCTTGGAACGGACGGCTTCGCCGACCATGCCCTGGGGCACGTAGATGCCGTGGTGGAACACCGCCACATCGAAGCCTTCCTGGTCGATCAGCCGCTGTACGGCGCGGACCACCAGGACGGAGGCTTCCAGATAGCGACGCTGAACGGCCTCGCCGTATTCCAGGCCTTCCAGGTCGCCGCGCGCGAAATAGCGCAGGGCGCCGGCGCGGGCGTGTTCACCCACAGCCATGCCATCCAGAGTGATGGTTCCCAGATCCGCGCTGGGGGTGTCGTTGGCGATGGAACGGGCTTCCGCCCGGTCGGCTTCGGTCAGCAGGCTGCCCAAGGTGTGGCGGGGCACGCCGTAGGGACCGAAGTTCTGTTCGCCCATGCGCTGGCAGCCCGGGCAGACCACATCGGCGACCTTGTAGTCGATGATGGTGGTCGGATCGGGAATGTCGGCCCGCTCCACCCGCTGACAGGCGTTCAGCACACCGTCGCATTGCAAATGCTGGACCCGGGCACCCCGCATGGTCAGGGCCATGGTCAAGGTGGATTCCAGCGAGCTGCAGTGGGCGAAACCGGTCACGGTGGTGGCGACCAGGACCTTTTTGCCCTTGGCCTTCTCAAGAAAGGCGCTCCAGCGCTCGGGTTCCTTGCGCACCAGATCCGGCGGAGCGGTGAGAACGGGAGGTCCGACGGGATTGGGGGCAGGAGGGGTCCCAGACGAGAGCAGGCGCCTTTTCAAGGCGTGACCGATTTTCCGAAGCATGTGTCGCCGTATGTCGTAAATGAAAATGCTCTAGGACAAGATCGTACAGATCATATCCAGCCGCGGCTTTATGCCATGCCGGTCCCCATGGGCGCGAGCGAAAATTCAAGACCTCCCTGACCCAAAAGGGGAGAAATCGAAAGTTTTGCCCGGTAACCCTCGTGCGGGCGGTATGGAAATGCCGTTTTCCGCCGCCATTTGGTGGTTCGCGGTTCCCGTCTGACAGTCTGTGCCCTGAACCCTACACAGGGTCTCCTTGATAGGGTATACCCTGCCGTCCGATGTCGCCGGAGCATGGAAAGGGCCGGTCGGGATCGCTTGCGAAAAAGGGCTGTCTTTCATGAGTAATCCCGAGACCGTTCGGGCCTCCGGACCCAAGCGCCAGGAAATCGTCATCCGGCCGCCGAAACGGTTCGCCGAGATCAATCTGCGGGAACTTTGGGCCTATCGGACCCTTCTCAATTCCATGGTGCGGCGACAACTGCGGCTAGAATTCGACCAGCAGTACCTTGCCTATGTGTGGGCGGTGGCGCGGCCGGTCCTGATGGTGATCGTCTTCGCCTTGTTTCGAAACCTCTCCGAAGCGAAGACAGGGGTGCACATCCCCTATGCCTTGTATGTCTATGGCGGCCTGATCCTGTGGTTCCATTTTACCGAGACGGTGAAGGACACGGCCCTGTCGGTGAAGACGAATGTGGGGCTGGTGCAGAAGGTTTATTACCCCCGGGTGATCAACCCCCTTGCGGCGATTCTGTCGAACATGGTCACATTCTCCATCGCCACGGTACCGCTGGTCTTCATGATGGGGCTGTTCGGGGAATATCCCGGTTGGCGCCTGCTTCTGCTGCCGGTTGTTCTGTTGCAGATGGAATTGCTGATTTTCGGAGCCGGCTGCATCTTCGCGTCGCTGGGATTGCAGAGCAACGACTGGGACCGCTTCCTGACCTTCGCCCTGTATATCGGTCTGTTCGTCTCGCCGGTGATCTATTCGCCGCAGATGCTGCCGCCCAACGCGCAGCCGATCTATGCCATGAACCCCATGGTGGGGACGCTTCTGGCGTTCCGCTCTACCCTGTTCGACGGTTTCGAATGGCCAGTTTGGGAGTGGTTCTATTCCCTGGGCTTCTCGGCAGCGTTGGCCGTGATCGGGCTGATGATGTTCCAGCACGCTGAAAAACACTTCGTGGACAAGCTGTAAGCCATGACCGAAACCGTCGTGACCGAAACCGTCGTGACTGTCGAAGGGCTGGGCAAGCGCTACCCCCTCGGCACTCAATCCGCTCAGCCCGGCTTCTGGGCGCAGCTTGTCACCAACAGTCTGCGCCGGATGACCATGCGGCCGGTCGAGAAGCCGGCCGGCGAGACCGATATCTGGGCATTGAAAGACATCTCCTTTACCGTTGGCCGGGGGGAGCGCATCGGCGTGATCGGCCGCAACGGTGCGGGCAAGTCGACGCTGCTGAAGATCCTGTCGCGAGTCGTTTATCCGACAGTCGGGGAAGCCCGGGTGCGGGGCCGTCTGACCTCGCTGCTGGAAGTGGGCACGGGCTTCAACGATAACCTGACGGGTCGGGAGAACGTGTTCCTCAACGCCTCTCTTTATGGCTTGAGCAAGGGCGAGGTGGCCGAGCGCTTCGATGCCATCGTCGCCTTTTCCGAAGTGGCCAAGTTCATCGATACGCCGGTAAAGAACTACTCCAGCGGCATGAAAATGCGCCTGGCCTTCTCCGTTGCTGCCCACCTGGACCCGGATATCCTGCTGATGGACGAGGTGCTGGCAGTCGGGGATATGGCATTCCAGCGCAAGTGCCTGGAGCGGGTCGGCGATATGACTGCCGGCGGCCGTACCCTGTTCTTCGTGTCGCATAGCATGGATGCGGTGATTCGCTACTGCGACCGCTGCATCTGGCTTGATGGCGGCACCGTTCGCATGGACGGCGATGTGGAGGAAGTGGCCGCGGCCTACATCGAGTCGGCGATGAACGTGCAGGCCTCTTTCAAGGGTGGTCCCCGTCCTGCCCTGGAAGCGCCGGTCGAGGAGCCCGCCGAAATCGAGGGCGGGAGCGGGGATGAGGCTGGGGCTGAAGAAAAGGCTGGAACCGCATCCGAGGACAGCGCTGCGGGGGATACTGCTGCCGAAAAGGCGATCGGGGACGAGGCTGCGTCTGCCCCTGAGACGGCCGCCGCGCCTGCCGCTGCCGGAGAGACGGAGGGCGACGGCACCTCTGCGGCCTTCAGCGTGCAGCCGGAAGCCTTCCTGGTCGAAGCCGATGTGGTGGACGCCAAGGGACGGCCTGGCGTGGTGCACCGGGTCAGCGACAAGGTCGGGGTGCGGCTGACCTATGACATTACAAAGCCGGGACTGTATGTGCCGGGCATCCAGATCATCGGACCGGAAGGCACCCTGGCTTTCGTGTCCATTCCGGCGAAAGGCGACCCGGAAGCTTATCGTTACGACCGGCCGGGGCGGTTTAGCGCTACAGCCTGGATTCCCAGCCACCTGTTGAACATTGGCACCCATGGGGTGACCGTGTCCCTGTTCAGCCCCGACATCAGCCCCTTCAAACGGCATTTCAAGTACGAACAGCTGCTGTCGTTCCAGACCGTGGAGCCGATCGTCGAAGAGTTGTCCGCCAAGGGCTGCCTGCCTCGTCCCTTGCCCGGTCCGGTGCGGCCGAAGCTGGACTGGGATATTGCCGAGGCCGAAACGCGGGGAGAGGCGGGGTCCGCTGCTGCCTCTGTTGCCAAACGGGCGTGACGACCGCCGCTGCCGCCGGGACCGGCGAAGCGTCGTTGAGGAAAAACGAAGATCATGCGTCAGAAAGTATTCTTTTCCAGTATCCCCAAGTGCGGCAAGAACCTGCTGTACTCACTGTTCCATGGCCTGGGGTATGAACGCTATTTCCCGCAAGGGGAACTGTATGCGGAAGCGGCTTATGCCGAGGCCTTCGATGGTGTGAACTACGCCTACCCGGCGCGCGGCGAGGCGTTTCCGGCCGATGTGCTGGACGGATTTGCCGGCGAACTCGCGTCGATGAAACCCGGGATGGTCTTCCACCGCCACCTGCTGCCCCGCCCAGAATTCCGGGCCATGCTGCAAGCGGCAGAGGTGAAGCCGCTGTTCGTGGTGCGGGATCCGCGGGATGCGGTTGTCAGCGCCGGAAACTATGCCCTGTCGCAAAAGAAGCCGGTGCAGATCGTCGAGCGTCTGGGCGACCGCGATCTGCCGGGGATCCTGCGTTTCCTGCTGCGCGGCGAGGGGGGGACGGAGCCCTTTCTGACCCAGTTCGAGGCCTTCTACGGCTGGGCGGAATGGCCGGAAGTGCTTGTGGTGCGGTTCGAAGATTTGATCGGTGCGGCGGGGGGCGGCAGTGCCGAACGGCAGCGTGCGACCCTGGCGGCAATCATGGCCCATGTGGGCGATGGGGACGCGGACCTCGACAGAGCGGCCGAAAGCGTTTTCAATCCCCGGGCTGGTACCTTTTTCAAAGGTCAGATCGGCAGCCACCGGACGGTGCTGACCGGTGATCTGGCCGACCTGTTCGAGTCCCGGTTCGGCGCTCTGTTGGACCTGTGGGGGTATCGGTAGGGGGCGGTGAGGCCGCTCCTGCCGTCGCCTCCGATCTGTCGCCCTCCCGGTCCTCGCGGGACCTACCCGTGTGCCGGGACCACCCGAGAGCCTAGTCCTAAGGAAGCCCGCCTCCCATGGCTGACAGTCCCATCGCATTGATCCTCGGCATCGGCGGCCAGGATGGCGCCTATCTGGCCAACTTATTGCTGGATAAGGGTTATCGGGTGCACGGTACGTCGCGGGATCACGAAACCTCGTCCTTCGGCAACCTGCGGCGCCTGGGGGTTTATGACCAGGTGACCTTGCACACCATGGTGCTCAGCGATTTTCGCAGTGTGCTGACGGTATTGCAGGGCGTGCGGCCGACGGAGCTTTATAACCTCGCGGGGCAGACGTCGGTCGGATTGTCATTCAATCAGCCGGTGGAGACTTTCGAAAGCAACTCGGTGGGAACGCTGAACATCCTGGAATGCCTGCGGATTTTGCAGCTGCCGGTACGGATGTATAATGCGGCGTCGTCGGAATGCTTCGGGAACACTCCGACGCCGGCCGACGAGACAACGCCGTTCCATCCCCGCAGCCCCTATGCCATGTCCAAGGCGGCGGCGTTCTGGGCGGTGGCCAACTATCGGGACGCCTATCACCTGCATGCCTGTTCCGGGATCCTGTTCAACCATGAAAGCCCGCTGCGGCCATCGCGCTTCGTGACCCGCAAGATCGTCAGCACGGCCATCCGCATTGCCGGTGGCTCGGGCGAGCGGTTGAAGCTGGGCAACATCGGCATCCGCCGCGACTGGGGCTGGGCGCCGGAATACGTGGATGCCATGTGGCGCATGCTGCAGCTGGACGATCCGCAGGACTTCGTGATTGCCACCGGGGAAACCCGCAGCCTGCAGGACTTCGTCTCCATCGTTTTCCAGCAACTGGGGATGGACTGGCAGGATCACGTGGATACGGATATGACCCTGTATCGTCCGTCGGAAATTGATGTCAGCGTCGGGGATGCAGCCAAAGCCGACCGGTTGCTGGGCTGGAAGGCGGAAGTGCGTTTCGAAGAGATGATCGGCCGGCTGATCGCTGCCGAGCGAGCCGGATCAGCCGAAGCCTGACGCAAAAAACGACTTGGCCTAGATCAAACTGCCTTCAATCTGCATCGATTTACGGCAGGAACTTTGAGCTAGAATCATATGGTTACAGCCTCGAGTCACGCCGAAGGCGTGCGTTCCGCCGGGAGTCGAAGACGCGCTTGCGCACCGGAAAACCGGTGCCCACTTTTCCGCTCGATGCTGTAGAGCCGACACTATACGGAAGGAACCGGGGGCCGGGGGTGCCGGCGCTCCGCATAAGAAGAGGGAAAGACATTCGATGATCCCCACCACACGTGTCCTGATCACCGGCGGGGCCGGCTTCCTGGGCTCGCATTTGTCCGAGCGGCTGGTGGAAGCCGGGCACGACGTGCTGTGTGTCGACAACTTCTTCACCGGGCGGCGCGCCAACGTGTCCCACCTGATCGGGCACGAGCGTTTCGAGCTGATGCGTCACGACGTGACCTTCCCGCTCTACGTGGAGGTGGATCAGATTTACAACCTGGCTTGCCCGGCCTCGCCGATTCACTATCAGCATGATCCGGTGCAGACCACCAAGACCAGCGTGCATGGGGCCATCAACATGCTGGGTCTGGCCAAGCGCTGTCGGGCCAAGATCTTCCAGGCCTCCACCTCTGAAGTCTATGGCGACCCGGAAGTCCATCCGCAGCCCGAAGGCTACTGGGGGCACGTGAATCCCATCGGCGTGCGCTCCTGCTATGACGAAGGCAAGCGCTGCGCGGAAACCCTGTTCTTCGACTATCGCCGCCAGCATGACCTGGACATCAAGGTGGGGCGGATCTTCAACACCTACGGCCCGCGCATGCATCCGGACGACGGACGGGTGGTGTCCAACTTCATTGTCCAGGCCCTGCGCGGTCAGGACATCACCATCTATGGCGAAGGTCAGCAGACCCGGTCGTTCTGCTACGTCTCGGATCTGATCGAAGCTTTTGTCCGTCTGATGGCCACCGGCCACGAGGTCACCGGGCCGATCAACCTGGGCAATCCGGGCGAATACACCATGCTGGAACTGGCCGAATCGGTGCTGCGTCTGACCGGGTCGACGTCCAAGCTGGTTCACCTGCCCTTGCCGCCGGATGATCCCAAGCAGCGCCGGCCCGATATCACCCAGGCCAAGGCGGTTCTGGACTGGGAACCGCGCGTGCCCCTGGAAGAGGGCCTGAAGGAAACCATCGCCTACTTCCGCAAGGTCGTGGGCTGATCCATATTCTCACCCGGGGCGGCCAGATCCGCCCCGGTTTTTTACAGCTGCCGTCGCCAGGCCTCGAACATCAGCACGGTCCACAGCCGGTACTGATGATTGCGTCGGCCGGACAGGTGCTCGGTCCAGGTCAGGCGGACGGTTTCCGCATTCAGCAGGCCCGACTCCGTCAGGCGCCGGGGATCCAGCAGGTCTTCCGCCCAGTCGCGCAAGGGGCCGCGCAGCCAGCCGTCCAGCGGCACGGCGAAGCCTTGCTTCGGACGGTCGATCAGGGGGCGTGGCACATGGCGGTCCAGTACCCTGCGCAGCAGCCACTTGCTGCGCCCGTCCCGCTGTTTCAGGTGGGGCGGCAGCCGCCAGGACCATTCCACCACCCGGTGATCGAGAATCGGCACGCGGGCTTCCAGGGCGACGGCCATGGAGGCCCGGTCCACCTTGGTCAGAATATCGTCGGGCAGATAGGTCTTCTGGTCCTGCCACTGCATCCAGGCGACCGGGTCCGATGCGATGGGCACGGCGTCACCGGCGCCCGTGCGATCGGACAGGCCTCCGGGGCGGGCTTCGGTGACGCCGGGCATAAGGCTGGCCGGGTTCTGCCACTGGCTGACCAGATAGCGGTAGACGGCCTCCAGGTCCGGCAGGGCAAGCAGTCCGGCCAGCTTGTGCAGCCGGTCGCCGGCGGCGAAGGGGCGCAGGCGCGGCGGCAGCAGGTCGAAGATGCTCTGCCAGGCGCCCGGGGACAGGGTTCGGATCGCCGAGCCGGCCCCGCGCCGCAGCCAGCGGGGCATATTGTCCAACCGGGGCCAGAGGTCGCCGGCAATGCCGTGGCGGGCATAGCCGGCGAACAGCTCGTCCCCGCCGTCGCCGGACAGGGCGACGGTGACATGGCGGCGAGTCAGCTCCGACAGCAGCAGGGTGGGGATCTGGCTGGCGTCGGCGAAGGGTTCGTCCCAGTGCTCCGGCAGGCGGGGGATCAGATCCAGGGCCTGCTGCGGGGTGACGGTCAGGGTGGTGTGGTCGGTGCCCAGGTGGCGGGCCACGGCCTCGGCATGGGCGGCTTCGTCATAGGCGCCCTCGCCGTATCCGCCCGCGCCGTATCCGATGGTAAAGGTGCGGACCGGGCCGGTGCTGGCCTTCTGCATCAGGGCCGCGACGGTGGAGCTGTCCACACCGCCGGAGAGGAATGCTCCCAGGGGCACGTCGGCGATCATGCGGCGTTTGACCGCGTCGGACAGCAGGGCTTCCAGCTGATCGGTGGCGCCGTCATCGGACAGGCCGGTCAGCGGGTCGGCCCGTCCGGCGGCGGCCACTGCGTCTAGGCTCCAATAGGCGGTCGGACCTGCGGGCTCATGGTCGCCGGGGGCGATGGTCAGCCAGGTGCCCGGCGGCTGCTTGTGGACGCCGGCGTGGATGGTATGGGGCGTGGGCACATAGGCATAGCGCAGATAGGCCGCCAGGGCGCCGGGATCGAGGGCGGCGGCGAAAGCGGGGTGGGCGCGCAGGGCTTTGGGGGTGGAGCCGAACAGGAAACTGCCGTCCGGAGTGACGGTCCAGTACAGGGGTTTGATGCCCAGGCGGTCGCGGATCAGATGCAGGCGGCGCTCCTGCCGGTCCCACAGGGCGATGGCGAACATGCCGATCAGCCGGCTGAGGGTAGCCTCGACCCCCCACAAGGCGACGGCTTCCAGCAGTACTTCGGTGTCGGAATGGCCGCGGTATCGGGTGACGCCGGCGGCAATCAGTTCCTGGCGCAGGTCCTCGGCGTTATAGATTTCGCCGTTGTAGGTGATCATCCAGCGGCCGTTGGCAGAGGCCATGGGCTGGTGGCCGGCCTCTGACAGGTCGACGATTGCCAGCCTGCGCTGACCAAGGACCACTCCGGCTTCAGGATCTGTCCAGACCGCGCCGTCGTCCGGTCCGCGATGGAACAGGCTGTCGGTCATGGCGGTGCCCAGGGCGTGGGCTGTCCAGGAGGCGGGCAGGCGGGTGAACAGAAAGCCGGCGATGCCGCACATGCGCTGTCTCTCCTGAGGGGACGGTAGGGGCGGATGATTTCGGACGGATGCGCCGCATCATAGCGTGCTCCGGCTCCGCGAGGGTAGAGGGTGGCTGAGGCCGGGGAAAGGCGAGGGTTCGGGGCGGAGTTCAAATCCGCAGCAAGAGGGCCGACGGGCCGCCGGGCGAAGCCCGCCCCATGGGAGGCGTTCGCGCAGCGCACTGCCGAGAGATAAATAAATCAAATGCGGGAGCCAGCGGCCGACGGGCCGCCGGGCGAAGCCCGCCCCATCGGAGGCGTTCGCGCAGCGAACTGCCGTGAGATATATAAACTGAGGGCGGGAAGGGGGCTCAGGACTTCCGGACGACGCTGCGGTAGAGCACTTCCCACTGGGCGGCGAGGGCGGGCCAGGCATAGTCGGCTTCGACGATGGCGCGGCCGGCGGTACCGGCGGCGGCCCAGCGGGCCTGGGCGGTCACAGCGTCTTCCAGGGCATGGGGCAGGGTGGTGCCGTCTCCGGCAAAGGTCCAGGCAGCGCCGGCGCGCACCAGCCGGTTGGCCAGGGGCAGCCTTTCCGACACCAGCACCGGCCGCCGCCGGGCCAGCGCCTCGAGCAGGCCACCGGGCAGCGTGGTGCTGCCGATGGAGCCGGAACAGGGGATCAGGACCAGGTCGGCGGTATCGAACAGCGCCCATTTGGCCGCGCCCTGAGTGGGGCCGGTAAAGATCAGATGGCGGCCGGGGGCGAGGCTCAGACGCTGGGCGATGCCGCGCAAGGTGGCTTCGGCGGCGGGCGTGGCATCGGCGATGACCAGCCGCACGGGCACCTGGCGGTCCCGCTGGCGGGCGACGGCGATCAGGGCCAGTTCCAGGCAGGGCAGCGGCGCGTCGCGGGCGAGCACGAGCAGGGTTGCCGGCGCGCCGGGTTGGGGCTGGAGACTGGGCCGCAGGATCGTGGGGCGGGTCAGGGCGGCGGGCGGGGCGCCGAAGGGGATGATGGTCGGCTCGGGTGCGCCTTCGGGCAGGGGCAGATGCTGCACGGCCCGGGCGGAGGGGACCTGGATGGCGGCAGCCCCTTGCAGGGCGGCACGCAGCAGCAGCAGTGTGGCGGTTGAGGGCGGAGCCGTCCCGGGGCTGTCATAGGGGGAGAGGATATAGGGAACCCCGAACCGCCGGCACAGCCGCACGGCCTTCCACGCCGGCCAGCCGGCCAGTCCGTGAATATGGACGAGGTCGAGGGACGGCAGGCAGCGGGCGAGGGCAGCTCCGAGTCCGGGTGCGCGATGCCAGGGCTTGCCGAGTCCGTCGGGATGGAGGGACAGGGTGGTGCCGGTTTCCGCGCCTGATGTGGTTTCGGGCGGATCCGGCGGGATTTTCCGGGGGAGGTGTTCGGACGCCTGGGGCAGTCCAACGGCGAAGACGGTGGCACCGAGCCCCCGCGCCGCGAGCGCCCGGGCAAGGCTGAGACTGGGCACGGCCGCCTCGTCTGCTCCGTCATTCCAGAGGTTATGCGGGAGGGCGGTGGGCAGGATCGGGGCGAGCACATGAGCGACGCGCGGGGGCGCATCGGACAAGGCAACCCCGCCGCATGCGGATGGGGGGGACCCGGGGCGCGAACCGGACATGGAGGGTGTCTCCGGGAACGCTGTGTGATGGGATTATCTCCCGCTTAGCTTGCGCCAGTCGCGCGCCGTTGCCAACACCGAAGCGGGTTAAAAACCGGATTTTTTTGTGGGTTGACGGCGCGGAGGTGTGACAGGTGAAGGGAAGGTAGACGGACGATGATGAGCAGGCTTGCATCGCCCTATGGATTGCCGTAGTGTCCCGCCCTCCCAAGCGGCGGGTCCACCCCGCCCGCGACCACAAATTTTCCTGCGGAGAGGTGCCGGAGTGGTCGAACGGGACGGTCTCGAAAACCGTTGTCCTCGTAAGGGGACCGTGGGTTCGAATCCCACCCTCTCCGCCAGTTTTCTCCCGGTTAGTGGCCCGAAAGGGCCTGAAAACTAGCGGAAAACAAGCGATTAAGGCCCCGGCACGGCGCGCCGGGGTTCGCTTGTGTTCGCCGCTATTCGCGCGTAGAGTATGGGTAGAAGTATGGGTAGGAAATTCGAATCCCGGACCCTTCTGCCATGGGCAAACTCACCGCACACCAGATCGCACGCGCCAGCAAACGGGGCCTTCTGAACGACGGCGACGGCCTCTATCTGCAAATCAGCGCGGCCGGGGCAAAATCCTGGATCTTCCGCTATCGGGCGGAGGGCAAGTTGCGCGACCACGGCTTGGGGTCCGCAAGCACGCTGAGTCTGGCCGAAGCGCGGGAGAAAGCCCGGGCCTGCCGCCAGATGCGCCTTGAGGGGATTGACCCCATCGAGGCGAAGAAGCGCCGCCGGGTGGCCGCCCGGCTGGAGGCGGCACGGTCGATCACCTTCGCTGAATGCGCCGAGCGCTATGTGGAGGCGCACAAAGCCGCCTGGAAAAATCCCAAGCACGGTGCCCAATGGAGCGCGACGCTCTCGGCATACGCCTATCCGGTGTTCGGGGCACTGCCGGTGGCGGATATCGATGTGGGGCTGGTGCTGAAAGCGCTGGAACCGATCTGGACGGAAAAGCCCGAGACGGCAAGCCGGGTGCGTGGCCGGATCGAGGCGGTTCTCGACTGGGCCAAGGTGCGCGAGTACCGGGAGGGCGCAAATCCGGCTCTGTGGAAGGGCAACCTCTCTCACATGCTGCCCGCGCGGGCCAAGCTGCGGAAGGTGGAGCACCACCCGGCCCTTCCATACAAGGACATGCCCGCCTTCTGGCAGGCTCTCGCCGAGCAGCCGGGCGTGGGGGCGGAGGCGCTGCGCTTCACCATCCTGACGGCGGCCCGCTCCGGCGAGGTGCGCGGCGCGACCTGGGCGGAAATCGACCTGGATGCGGGGCTGTGGACGATTCCGGAGGACCGGATGAAGGCCGCCCGGGAGCATCGGGTGCCTTTGTCGCCGCAAGCCGTCGCTGTCCTCAAGGAAGCCGCCAAGCGGGGGACGGAGGGGCTGATTTTCCCCGGCGCGAAGTCGGGGAAGATGCTGTCGGACATGTCCCTGACGGCGGTGCTCCGCCGCATGAAGCGCGATGACATCACGGTGCACGGCTTCCGCTCGACCTTCCGCGACTGGGCAGCGGATTGCACGCAAGCTCCCCGCGAACTGGCCGAGGCCGCGCTCGCGCACACCCAGGGGAGCAAGGCGGAACAGGCCTATTGGCGGTCGGATATGGCGGAGAAGCGGCGACCGCTGATGGCGCAATGGGGGGCTTTTTGCGGGGGAAGATTTTGGCATGACTGAGTATTGGTTTTCGAAAATACTAGGTCCTCGTTGCTTTGTATTCACACTTGTATGGTGTTAGTTCCTGTGTTTCCGACAATAGTCCGGTTTCTAGTGTTTTTAGTATTCTACTGTATTCTGAATCTACAAGAAGCCAGCAATTGAGATCGAAATTTGTCATGAAATTAACATGATTTTCCCAATATCCACTGCCTTTACAAAAGAACTCTCTGATATGACCCAGCTGAATGATGAACTCTTCGCAAAAGGCGCCCTTTGGAGTAACTGTGTGAGAGATTGATGAGCATAAAAGTAATGCTCGCCTCTTTGTTTCATCTGGAGCTGGCTCCTTCTCCTTGTAGAAAAGGGTTAATAGGGCATTGAGTTCGGCGACTTCGGATCGGAGGGTTTCATATCGCCGCAGTAGCGCATCAGCAGTTCTATGTGCAGATGCGTTTGATAATTCTACTTCTTTTAGATCTGCCATGCGTTGAGCAAGGTGAGTGCTATACTCAGCGATTTCCACATTGTGCGCTTTGATGGAAATTTCTATTTTTTTCATCTTATGATTTATCGCAAATATAAGAAGGGCAACAACTCCACTTACTATCGCAGAGATTATTGTTGGTGACAGAGGGTAGTCAGTCGGCATTGCTGTTAATCCTGGATAAAGAGTTTTCGGGAAATTTCTCTATTTAGGTGGGGAATTAATATTAATAGATCAATATGTTTTGGTCCGATCTGGAGTTTAGGGTGTAAGTACTCAGCCCCTGACGTCAGGAATGAATGTCTTCGGGAAAAGTTCGAAATAGCAGAGGCTTAATCCCTGGTTTGGCCAAGGTGGCAGAGGGTAAAGCGCTGCCGCAACAGACCGACCACAAGCTCCGTCAAGGAGGAACCCGCAGGGGCAATTCCTTTGCGGGGCGTAGGCCTGTTAAACTGGCCCCTTCCATAGCCTCCGGGACCGGCACCCCGACAGCGACGGCCGCGGTATTGCTATGCTCGTTTCAGGTCTGCGGTTGAAGAAGTGATGTCCCCTAAAAATCCAAAACCCAATTCATTGCGACATTCGGAAGCGCGACCCGTTGAGCCGGTTAACGCGGTGCAGGAGGCGTTCGACTGGTTGCTTGGCTGCCTTGGTGTCTTGGATATTGAGCAAGGCTTTTACGGTGTTCGGTATCGTCCTATCGACATGGATGCATCAGAGACCCGGTCTTGGGGATTCTTTGGCACATACGATGACGACATTATTCAGTGGTATATCGGTGAGGATTTGATTTCCATTGATGCAACGGTCAAGGCAGCTGAAGAGAAAGGAAATCTTATCGCATAGGAGGTTTGGTGAGACTGCCATGATCCTGTCAATAGAGGCTGGTGGGAACAGTTAACACAACAGCAGAAGGCTTTTGAAGCAAGGTGCCGAGCAAGCGGGTACATACGCGGAGAGACTTTTGTTCTATCGGCGAATAATCCGCGCGGATATTTTGAGATTGCCTCTGGTTGCAAGTGCCCCATTGAGGTAAGTGAGGCGATCCTGCGCGAGCGAGCGTCAGCGCATGCAAATATGATCGCTGCTGCAATTATGGTTTTTCAATTGTCGATTTGTCGGTTCCCGGGATATCTAAAATTATGCCGCGTTCATATCAAGTTGTGTGATAATATATCGAACGCTTCACTGTATTTTTTGGGAAAATTAGTTGAGAATAGCGATGAATTTAGGGACCAGTTCGTTTTTCTCGCGCTCCAAAGGATGATGAATGTTGACCAGTACAGGGGACTTCCTCCCGAACTGAGGCGATGGCGAGCAGAAGAGGTCGTCAACACCTTTGGTGGGGAAGGTCAATCGGCTTTGGAGCCTCTGATGGCGTTGCCCGAAAGAGATTCTGGAGGAAGCAAAGAAAAATCGCCGGAGGAGGAATTCGGATTTTCAGTGCATCGGCGGTATGCCGATCGTCCAGATAAGACACAAGATGCATTGAGTTTTTTTCTGGAAGAGTGGGGCGAAGAACTGGCAGAAGGGAGGCTGTATCAGTTCCAGCTTGATAAGATTGATCATAAATTATTAAAGGCCGTAAAGAATTATTGTGGACTGCGACAAATCAAGGTGTCGGATATCATACCCACCAAATCCGATAGCTTGTCTGTGGAGGAGGTGAGCGATGAAGAATTGCGACAGGCAACCAAGCTTGCCCGAACTTTGGAGTGTCGGGTCAGAGAAATTGCACTGTCCGGAATCCAGGTGCCAGCGACCTTGAGGGCGGAGCTTCGGGAGGCGCATCGGCGGCGCAGTGCCCTCGCACGAAGAAGACAAAATCGACATAGTGTGAAAAAATCTTGATGGATATTAAACTCTGAGGCCCGGTATCAGGGCAGATGAAAGTCTGCATCCGGCGGAGCGGCTATCCGTATGATCGGAATGCCGCGCACGGCCGGGTTATCCATCACAAGGTATGGAGGTGGTATCGCGATAGAGTTATCGGGAATGACCGGGCCTGGACGAGGCAGCGCGGAAGAGGCCACGCGGGATGTTGCCCATTTGGGCGAGGTCGTGATGCAAGACCTCATCCGCCGGGGGACGCACAGAACCAGCGGGAATTGACGCAGGCCGTCCGCGAAGGGTGGAGCGCCCTGCCGCTGCGGCAGTCGGTCATGGATATGGTGGGGCGCAAGGCCGCGCTCGCGTGGAGCGCACAGCTCGTGGCTTGCCGCACGGAATATCGAGCGACCCAGGTCGAACAGGACCGGCTTGATCAGTTGATCGACGAAACGCTCCGAGCCCATCCCGCCTTGCGGCAGGACAGCGTGCGTCCGGAACAAACAGACGAGGAAGTCCCCTGGGATACATTCGGGAGGCCACCATGGAAAGGATAGAGGGAACAGAGCAAAATTGGCCCGGCTTCGATGAGGTGCCGTACATGGAGCGGTGCTACAAACGCTCTGAACTACGGCAAATGGCCGAGTCTCAAATGGACTTACTGGCCGTAACGCGTACAGAAGTCTGGTCGGCGCGGATCATACTGGTTCTCATTTTGGCGGTGGATACCAGTTTCGCGTATGAAACTTTCCGGCCGCTTTTCATGAACGAGTATGGGGAGCAATCTCTTCTTGATGTGTGCCTTACGGTATTGAAAGGCGCATTGCCTTTGCTCCTTACGGTCGCGCTCAAGATCCCGCTCCGGGAGATCGAGCGCATTGCAAGTGGCCAGACTGGAGGGCGAGCCCCGAACCATTCGCCTTCTTCTGTGCGTATGGCGCGGCTCTTGCGCTGGCTGATCATGCTGGTCGGTGGGGGCTTGGCGCTCTACCTGCTTGCCCACTTCGGCCATGTCATTTTCCAACGCGCCGCTGCCAAAATGGCCGAGTTCGAAGCGGGAGACATTGTGATCGGGATCATCGGCACGCCGTCCCCAGAGCCAAGTATCGACGCGGGGAGCATTCCCGAAGAGGAGTCGTTTTTCTCCCTCGCCGGTCTCTGGCCTGTGTTCATCGTCACGACCATCGCCGGGACATTTACGCTGGCCCAGTTGGACCAGTTTGCCGACCGACGCAAAGGCGTTGCTTGCTGGATAGCCCGGCAGAATCTCTGTGACCGGGCTGATCAGAACGCGAGGCGTGCCGAGGAGCTGGCGGCGATCATGGCCTTTCTCGGCGTTAGGGCGGTGGGCGAAGCCGTCGTTACCCAAGCCCAAGGCGACCTCAAGGAGGCATGGTATGCAGGCCTCAACCCGCTGCGGGACCTGCTTCTGCCTGACCCGCAGGCCGATGATGCTGCTCCCGGGGCGCGCCATGGCAAGAAGCGCAATCGGATGGAGGCTCCCCCTATCATCCCGGATCGCGACGGAGACCTACGGCGTGTGGCTGAAGCCATCGAGGCAACGGAAGCCCTGGCGCTCAATATGCCGTATATCTCCGAATTTTTGCCCGGAGATATGTCCGATAGACATGGGAGAGGCGAAAAAATAGGAAAACAATGTCAATGCTGCCTTTCTTGGCAGCGGTACTCGCGACACCAGCCGAGGCGCGGACGCTCGTTGTCGGGATCGATCTGTCCGGCAGTTCCGCAATCGTGCGCGACGATGTCTTTGCGGGGAGGGTGGCGGCCGTCCTGGCGGAGAAAATCGCCGACCTTGGTTTCCGGGATGTGGTGCGTGTCCGGACCCTCGGCGAGTACGAAACGCGAAAGAATCCGGACACTACCGCGAAGCGCGGGCGTTCCCGCAATCCGCGTCCGCCCTTGCTGAAAAGCGTCGTCAACCGAGACCGCTACATGCGGGATTTCATGGATGGCTATGCGGAGGGGTATGGCACGGGATGCAAGGATGCCATGCGGGCGGGGAAGCCGTCCTTCGCCCGATGATCGGGGTGTTCTGGAAACGGAATGCCGTCCAGTGAGCGCCCGTGCGACCTTGGGCGCTTGCTCATAGGATCAATCAACTGCTGTCAAAGCGGAGCCGGGAATGTATGTCCGTTTCAAGGGCATCAGCAGCTTGTAGCGTGTTTCAAACTGCTCGTAGTGTGTATAAATGAGGTCGATCAAGGCATTCCCATCGATCAGCCGAAGGTTTGGCTTTGACCGCTCGAAGTCACGGGCTTGAGCGCTGAAGGGGCCGAGGGTGACGAACAACCCGTGTTCCCCCTGCTCCACGGCGCCATGGAGTTCCTGCACCTTGGGCCGACCAATGGGCTCCAGCGTCTGTTTGCACTGGACCTTGATGATTGGCGGTTCGAAGCCGAGTTCGTCCTTGTGGGCGATGATGTCGATGCCGCCATCCGAGGACTGCTGTGTCACGCGGGCGTGATAGCCCATGCAGGTCAGCAGGTGCGCAACGAATTTCTCGAATTCGTAGGGCGTCATCTTGGTTTTTAGACGCTTGATGATGAAGTCTTCGGTGGATTCCTCCACCTGGACGGAGACATCTTCGGCGGTGTCTTCATCCACATCCTCCGCCCCAGTTGCCTGACCTTCCAAGGCAGCGCGGAATTCGTCGGCGTGGGCGGAGACCTGAAAGAGGGTGATCGCCGAACCGATTTCGTGGAGCGCGGACTGGGAAAAGTCGGCGCGGGGCACGGCACGCACCCACCGGACCTTGCGCAGGTGGGGATAGCCGCCCAACACCGAGGGGCGGAAGAGGTAGTCGCCCTCGATGATGCCCAGGTGGACCATGCGGTCGGGCTTGGAGGGATAGACCACCACATCACCGACAGCCATGTCATGGGCGAAGCGGTAGAGCACCCCGGCCTTGACCGGCACGGCCCCCGGCTTTTCCGAGGGATAGGCTTCGGCCAGACGCGCCTTGAAAGCTTCGCGGTTCTTGGGGACATCGGCGAGATTGCCCATTTCTGACCAGCCGATACCGATGAAACCCTGCTTGATGGGCAGGTCGGCGGCGATCTCGGCCATGTGGAGGCCCCACATCGCTTGGCTCATGACGGGGTCTCCTTCTTCTTCTTTCGCCCGCGCCTGGGTTTGGGCTGGTTGGCCCGTTCCGCTCGGATGCGCTCCAGGAGAACGGCGGCCGGTTCGTCATTGGGATCCTGGGGCACCAGTTCCCCGCGAAACGCCTTGGTGAGGATGGCTTGATCCAGTTTGGCAACAAGCTTCGATGATAAAGCAAGGTCACTTGTTATGTTTTCAATCCATGAGAAAGCTTTTTCAATTGCACTTACAACAGCCTGAGCTTCCTCTGGCGGGGGTGTTGGCATCTCAATACTTTTTACTCTTGCCTTATTCAAAGCCGACTGACCGCTGCCAACGCCAGCCATTCGCGTTTCACGATACATCATCATAAGATAGTAATATACATATTCAGGCGGATAATCAGTTTCAGGAACGATAATCGCCGCTGAATTCTGATTATTACAAGCGGGAACATCAAGTATCGCGGCTTGCCCTCTAGTCTTTCCCTGGCCAATCATGGCCAACAAAACGGTGCCTACAGGATGAATTTGCGTAGACGAGTTTTGGAGTCCTTTTTCAGTAATTTTTTCTCTCGTATCCTTTATTCGGCAAAAAGAAACCTCGCCACTACTTACCCAGGAAATGGTCCCATTCCAATAATCGTCATTTCGCCGACCGGGAGTCGCACCAATACACACGCGGAATAAATCTCCAAGCCTCCTAACACTCCACGAACTCGGAAGATGACGAGTATCTGTAGAACATGAAGCTTTAACTTCGACGAAAGACCCGCACCTATCCTTGCGAATAGACCGCCAATCTCCTGTCAAATCGCCGCGAAACGCCTTGGTGAGGACTGCTTGTTTGTAGCGTTCGATCAGCCGGGGGATGGGGTCGAGTTCGTCCTGCGCACGCGTGAAGCGGCTTTGTAAGCGGTCTACCTTCTCTACGATGCGGTGTTGCTCTCTCACAGGCGGGAGAGGTATTGTAAGATTTAGAATTTCAGCTTTCGAAAGTTCTACCTGGTTCGTACTTCCGCTTTGCATATCCACTATCTTATGCTGAACAGAATTAGACCGAATATATGAATGAAGAAATGATGGAGTGATTGCTTTGTTCGCTCTTAAAATCGTAACATGGCTATCCGCAACAACTCTCTCATAACTGGGAAGACCTTCAAACTTTGCGGCACGACCAATCGTTCCCGTACCGGTGGAATTCCATAGAATATCTCCAGCCTGCAAAAACCTTTCTTCTCCCCATGAAGGCCATTGGCTTTCATGAACGTACTTGAGATGCGTGGTATCAACTCCGCTCCATCTAATACACTTCTGATTTACAACCGGAAGGTCGCTTTTTACGTCATATTTCGGTGATTTACCTCTTTGAACATAGGATGTTGCCTCTTCTAGCTTTGCGGAAACCCATCCAGACGGCAACTCGCTCATTCCGCCGCCTCCGCGTCGTCGTCAACGTCCACCACCCCACCCGACAGCTCCTCGTCCAGCGCCTCCATTTCCGTCAGGGCGGCGCGGAGATGGCGCATGATGGCGGCGGCGATGTCCTCGGGTTCGGTCAGACCCTCCTCGGCGTCGGCCTCGGTGTCGCGGAGCCAGGAGATGTCCAGGTTATCCCCCCGCGCCGCCAGATCCGCCCGGGAGAAGCACCGGAATCGGCCGTCCTCGCCTTGGTCGATCCGTTCCGCCTTGCCGAGGGGATCCGCGCCATAGGCGGCCTCGAAGTCCGAAAAATCCGCGACGGTTAATGGGCGGGTTTTGCCGAAGGCGGGCATGTTGTTGCGGAGGTCATAGATCCAGGTCTGTTCCGTACAGCCCTTGTCCTTGGCGCCTCGGGTGAAGAACAGCACATTGGTACTGACGCCCTGGGCGTAAAAGATACCGCGCGGCAGACGCAGGATGGTGTGCAGGTCGCAGAGGTCCATCAGATATTGGCGCAGCCTCAGCCCGGCGTGATCGCCGAAAAGGATGCTGTCAGGCATGACCACTGCGGCGCGCCCGCCGGGCTTCAGGGAGCGGATGACGTGCTCCAGGAAAGGCATGGGACCGACCCGCTCGCCTGCCGTAATGGAGAAATCGGCGCGGCTGACGCCACCTTTCTGTTTGTTGAAGGGCGGGTTGGTCAGGATGATGTTGGCTTTTCCCAGATCCTCGCCCGCCGGGGAGAGCGTATTTTCGCAGTCCACGGGTCCCAGGATGTTGTGGAGCAGCAAATTCATCAAACAGAGCCGATGGGTATCGGGGACCCATTCGTAGCCGACAAAGGCATGGTATCGCTGAAAATAGCTTTGCTGTTCAGTCAGTTGATAGAGGTCATCGGTGTGGGCTTTGACATAGGCATCGGCGGCGATCAGGAAGCCCCCGGTTCCGGCAGCCGGGTCCTGGACGACCTCACCGGGCTGGGGCTGGATCAGCCGGACGATGCAGTCAATCAGCGGGCGCGGTGTAAAATATTGCCCCGCCTTAGTTTTGGTGGCTGAGGTGGTTTTCTCCAAAAGGCCTTCGTAGAGATTCCCCAGTCCGTCCTCGCGGGCCGAGAACCAGTCGAGTTTGTCGATGGCCGTCGTCAAAAGTTTGAGGTCTCGGGGTTCGCGGAGGTAGGTCTGGGCATCGGTGAAAATCGCAAGGATAATTTTGTCCTTGGTTGTCTCAGGATCGCCGAGGGCCAAGAGCAATTTCCGATAATAGGTCAATTGCCCCATACCCTCTCGCTTAAGAAGGTCGGACCAGTGGTATCCATCAGGCAGGCGGTCTTCCCGCTCAATCTCTTTCAGCATTTTGAGGAATAACAGGTAAGTCAACTCGGTGACATAGTTGTGGTAGGAAACACCAGCGGACTGGAGAGTGTCGCATTCTTGCCAGAGTCTGGCGACGATATCACTGGTCCTAGATTTTACCGTACTCACCCGGCCTCACTCCACAATTCCGCGTTTATGTCCCCAAGGATGGCTTCCAGCTCGCCTCCGAACAGTTTGTCCAGACGCTTGAAGCCGCCGTCCTTACTGAACGGTTCCTGGTCCAGGGCCTCCCGGTCCACGATGATTTCCCGTTCGATCTGATCGGCAATCCGACCCAGCCAGCGGCGTTGCGGATCGGTCCAGGATCGGCTCCTCAGAATCCGTTCCATAGCTGACCGGACGCGGGTTGCATAGGGGACAAGTGGGTCGCCCAGGGCCGCTTGGCGGATAAAGCCGATGATGGAGGCGGCGATATCCTCGTTTTTCGTATCTTGCCACGCCCGGCGGAGTTTGGTTTCCGAGAATCCCTGGCGGTCGAGTTCCAGGCGCAGGGAGCGCAATTGTTCCCGGGTCAATTCTCGGGGGCGCTGCACGACCAGAGTGAGTGCGGCGATCTTGTTTTCGTTGTTTTGGATGAACGCACTGAAGCCCTCCAGAAAATCTTCCGGTTTCCCCTCTCCCCGGATGACATCGACCACGGAATCCGGGTGATTGGAAATAGGGATATAGTGGGGGGTCTCTCCGTCGGTCTGCCAATCGAGCATCGGGCCGATATCTGGCTGGCTTTTTGCCCATGCCGCCGCCTCGTCTCCCGATTGGGAGCGCAAGCGTTTGAGGGTTTCTTCTGGGGGTTCGCCTGTCGCCGCCTTGTACTGCTCTCGGGCTTTGTCGGGGAGTTTTTTAATCCGCCGGGACATTTTGACAATGATCTGGCCACGGATGGATTCCCGATGTTCCGGGTCTTCCGCTGTTGTCAGTTCCTTGAAAAGCTGGGTCAGCGAAATGGCCGGATTGACCACCACTGGTCTCATAGCCGTCAGGCTTTGGAGATGGGGATAGAGGTCCACCGCATCGAAGAGGCGGAAGGTTTCCTTGCCGATGGCCGGGCACTGGCGGGTTGCTCGCCCGATCATTTGCTCATAAAGAATGCGGCTGTTCACTCGGCGCAGGAAAACGAGGTTGGTGATACTGGGGACATCAATCCCGGTGGTCAGCAGGTCTACGGTCACCGCGATTTTGGGAAAGGCATCGTTGCGGTAGGCGAGAATCAGGCCCTGAACTTTGTCCACACTGCCCGTGATTTTCTTCACCGCACCGTCTTCAATTTCTCCATAAGTGTCGGCGAAGGCTTCCTTGAGCATTTGGACCACCAAGTCGGCATGGGCATCATTGACCGCGAACACCAGGGTCTTGCCGTCAAGGCTGGGGTCGATATGTTGCGTTAGCTCTTCTGCGACCACGCGATTGAATTCGGGTGTGATGACCTTTCGGTTAAAGGCCTCGACCTCGAAGGAGACTTCATCGGGCATATGAGACAGGTCGATGACCCCGGTCTTGGTTTCCAGGAGTTCGACTTGTTCGCCCTTGGCGAAGGTGATGCCATCCCGTGCTCGCTCCGTGATGATACGGATCGGGGGTTCCTGGTCGATCAGGTAGCCGTCGATCACCGCTTCCCGGTAGGAATAGGTGAAAACCGGGTCACCAAAGATCTCAACGGTGTGCAAGGCGGGAGTTGCCGTCAGGCCGATTTTAACGGCATCGAAATGTTCCAGGACTCTGCGGTATTTTGAGATGTAGTCCATCTCGTCGCGGAACCCCAGATCCTGGTCGGACAGTTCCCGGTCGAGCAGGTAGCCTCGGTGGCATTCATCCACGATCATCAGGTCGTATTGGTCGATAGGCGGTACTTCCGAAGGATCTGCCTGAAAAAGCACCCGCTTCACAAGGCCTTGGATTGTGCAGATATGGACCCGTGTTTCTTCCTCCGGGGCCACTTCGCCCAGGGATTTCAAGCCGAAGATTTCCGAGAAGGTCTTGCCACTGACGACCTTGGTGGAGGAGAACTCGGTCGCGGCCTGCTTGCCAAGCGCGCTTCGGTCCACGACGAAGCAAATGCGGCGGAAGCGTTTGGCTTCCAGCAACCGGTACAGCATGGCGATGGACAGTTTGGTCTTACCCGTCCCTGTCGCCATGGCGATCAGCATGGTCCGCCTGTCGTTCTCCAGCGCCTCTTCGACTGTCTCAATAGCCTTTTTCTGGTAGGGGCGGAGGGGGAAGGCAAACGAGATGGGCTGTGCCTTTAGCGCGGCATGGGCCTTGGCCTTATCGACATCCAGGCGGTCCAGCAAGCCCTCGGGTGTGGGCCAACCGTTCAACGCCCGGCGGAGGTTGGTGTCCTGCCGTGTGTCTCGGAACCAAATACCGCTGCCGATTTCGAGTTGTTTCAGGTAGGGGCGGCCGTTCGTGGCGAAAGCAAAGGGGACTTTGTATTTTCCCCAGGGCGCCCCTTCCGCGATGGCGCCCTCTTCCAGCAGGATGTCCCGGGAATAGCGTTCGGATTGATCAATGGCGGCAGAGACATTCTTGCGTTTCCGCTTGGCCTCCACGACACCGATACAGGTGGTCCCGACGAACAAGGCATAGTCGGCTGGGCCTGATTGTGTCGGCCACTCGGCGATGGCCAGGGCTTCTCCTTTCACCGGGCGGCTGCCCTTCGCGTACCGCAGGGTTTCGCTGTCGGCGTGCCATCCCCGGTCCCGAAGCTGCTGGTCGATGAGGACACGGGTATCGGCTTCGTCCAGGTCGATGGACTGTGCGGCTTCCGTCCCAACCTCCATGAGGTGAAGGACCTCGGATGCGGGTCTGGCCTCTGCCTCGGCTTGCAGGGCCGCGAGCCGGTGCTCGGTCTCCACACGCTTGTTCTCGGCTTCTTTGGCGAGATCTTCCCATGCGGCCCGTTCCTGGGCCTCCCGCACGGTTTGTTCTTCCGCTGTTTCCCGGCGGCGAGCCTCCTCCTCGGCGAGGCGTTGGGCTGCTTCCGCTGCGGTTTGTTGTTCCGCCAGCTTTTGCCTGAGCTGTTTCAGCTCGTCGTGGAGGGCTGTCGTTGCCTTGGCGGGGTCGGGCGGAGGAACGAAGGGGCCGGGCTGAAAAGCCGAGTCCTGTTTGAAAGTCCGGTGGAACCATATCCCGAGTTGTCGTGCGACCTTCAAGGCAACCAGGGCCTCCCGGTGATTGCCCCTGTTCTCATGCGCCGCCGCATTGCCAGCGTGTCGGAGGGCATGGAACAGGCTGGAGACCTCTCGCGGGATAGCCCGGTCAAGGGACAACTGGCGCAGGACATCGTTAAAATTCCTCGCCGGGTCACTATAGCGGGCCGTTCGCGCCGCGATCGTGAAGGCCATCAGCTCGGCAAACTGCCGCAGTTTTATCAGGCAGGTATTTGGGTCGTCCGCGAAATAGCGTTCCGCCAATACCGCAAGGCGGACCAACTGCGGATCATGGGCGGCGAGAAATCCGAAGTTGGCCGAAACTACTTTCACGGGCTCCTCCTCTGAAACGATGCCCATGGTATTGAAGCCCGGGGCTTCGCTCAACACGGGAGTGATGGATCCACGCCGTCAGAATGGACCTACGCCGTCAGTACGCCGGCGATCACGGCGATGGTCCCTCCGATGAGCAGCAGCGAGACGACCGGCGGCCAGCCTCCCTGACCGCAGTGAAGGCAGGGACGCCTTCCGGTCCAACCGGCGAGCAGGTCATCGGCGATGAAGCCGATCAGCCCCATGCCGCCGACCAGGGCGACGGCGAAGACGGCCAGCGTTCCGACCAGCACCCACCACATGGGGGAATGCGGATCGCTGCCGGCCAGGGCATCGGCGAGGGTCCGGCAAGGATGCTCTGCGCTGCATGCGCTCGCAGACAATGTGTCCATGGCGAAGGAGGTTAGCGGATATCGAACCGCCCTCTGCCAGTACGCACCAGCGCACTCGATGAGGCCGGCGGGAGTCACCTCCCACGCCCCCGGCAGCCGCCCGGGAACCCGAAAGGGCAACCCCACGAGCGGTTGAACAACACCCTCCGACGGCTTGGCCTTCGCATGGCGATCCGCCGTGGGACCGCCCTTACGAGCCGCCATGCCGACACGCGGGATCGCGGTGTCCAGGGCCATAGGGAGCAGGAGAAGTGTTGTTCCCGCTCATCTTAGCAGACGGTTGTCAGGCCGCCGCCTCCCGCCCCGCCGCACGGTCGGCGAGGTGCCGCTGCGTTCCCTCGCGCAGGGTGTCGATGGCTGGATCGCTCAGGTCTCGATGCCCCACCCCGCCCGTACTCCACCCCGCATGACGCCCTACGCCAACCGCCGCATCCAGGACTATCTCGGACACCGCTGCATCACCCACGCCGTTTGCTATACCGAGCTGGATGACCGGAAGTTCGACGACCTGTGGGGCGATGATCCGATTGAGAAATAAGGAAAAATCCGCTGCCGTCCCGGTAGAAGACAGGAGAGAAAGATGAACAGAAAACTTTCCCAGAAATGCGTCTTTTTGGGAAAGCCGCTTTCTTTCATGTGGGGGGCGGAGACTGTGTCTCTCAATACCTTCTTGTCAGGAAAGCTGTTCGGGGTCGCCAGTTGCATACAAAGACCCTTGGTCGTAATTTAGACCTATGAGCACGAGTACCTATATAGAGACGACCGTTCATGAAGCCGCCGCCAAGCTGGATACGCTCAGCGAGAGCCTGAGCGAAGCCCTGGCCGACGAGCCGATGTTGGAAGAGGCCTGTATCGAAAGCCTCCTGGAAGAGGCCTATCGCGAACATCCAGAACTTCGGGGGGGGGCGGCATGCGTGCCCGGCGGCGCAGGTCCCACCGCCGATAGAAAGGCAAGGTCCGGATCCGTAGGGGATCGCGGTTGCCGTACAGGATCAGCAGTTCATTGTCCCGCAGGCGGATCAGCTCATCGGGCCGCATGAGCGGGCGTTGCTGCAATCCGGCGGACGGGTCGAGCCAGTTCAACCGGAAGGCCATGCCCGGGCGCGCCGACAGGTTCTGCGCCGTGTCCAAGCCCATGCCTCCGAAATAGCTCTCCGTGCCGACGCTCTCCAGGATCGCGCGGGCATCCTCTTGCCCATAGTTGGCCGCCAGTTGGGACAGGGATTGCAGGATCAGCCAGAAGCCGACGCGGTATTTCCGCGCGGTGGCGGCGAACGTGGGGAAGCCGGGGATACGCAGGTGCGCGAATTCCTCCAGCAGCAGCAGGACCGGCAACCGCCCCTTGCGCTCCTTGAGCAGGGCCGAACACAGCTCGGTATAGAAAAGGGAGAGCAGGAAGCGGAAGGTCCCCATGCCACCCGCCGTGATGATGGAGCGGTAGGTGGTGCGCCGCGAGACCCGCCCGACCTTGCCGTCCAGCAGGAAGCCGCCGTTGAACGGATTGAGCAGCCGCTTGCGGTCGCTCCAGAGCATCCAGCGGGCGGGGTTGTTCTTGTGAACCACCGCGTGGATGGACTTGTAGTCGACCATGCCGAGGAAGGTGACGGCCTGACTGAGAATCAGGCTGATCAGGTCGGTCAGGCGCGTGAACGGCATCGGGTAGCCACCGAACTCCAGTCGCCGCACCGGGGATCAGGTTATGGGGCGACAACTTTAAGGCGCTGTGGTGGGGTTGGCTATCTTTCATGGGGAATTGGGTCAGGGTTGCGGTAGGATGCCTGCCCCACCGGTCCGCAGGGTGCGGAGGCACCCCTTCGCACCGCTTGGACGGGACTTATCGTTTGTTGTAGGGTTTCGCTCACCTTCAGGCTGTTTTGATCTCAGTGAGGATTTGTTTCCATGGCACGTACCCCACGCGCATCGTCCAATGGGGCGACGGTTGGGTTTGAAAAGGAACTGTGGGCCGCAGCGGACAAAATGCGCGGCAATATGGAACCATCGGACTACAAGCATGTCGCCTTGGGGTTAATCTTCCTGAAATTCATTAGCGAAGCCTTCGAGGCTAAGTACGCCGAACTGAAAAGAGACGAGCTTTCCGACCCGGAGGATATCGACGAGTACCTCGCGGCTAATATTTTCTTTGTGCCGGAGGCCTCCCGCTGGTCAAAACTTCAGGCCAACGCCAAGCATCCCGCCATCGGAACCTTGATTGATGAGGCCATGCGCGGCCTGGAAGCCGCTAACCCGGGCCTCAAGGGGGTGCTGCCCAAGGATTACGGGCGCCCCAGCCTGAACAAGACCATGCTGGGGGAACTGGTTGACGTCTTCTCCAAGCTCACCATGACGGGGGAGGATAGCCAGGGGCGCGACGTGTTCGGGCGGGTCTATGAGTATTTCCTCAACGGTTTCGCCGGTGCCGAAGGCCGCCGGGGCGGGGAGTTCTACACACCCCGGTCGGTGGTCTCGCTGCTGGTCGAGATGGTCGAGCCGTTCAAAGGCCGGGTCTACGACCCCTGTTGCGGATCGGGCGGCATGTTCGTGCAGTCCGACAGGTTTCTCCGCCACCATGGCGGCCGTATCGGGGACATCGCCGTCTATGGCCAGGAATACAACAACACGACCTGGCGGTTGGCCCGCATGAACATGGCGGTGCGACGGATCGACGCGGATATCCGCTGGAACAACGAAGGCTCGTTTCACAACGACGAATTCAAGTCGATGAAGTTCGACACCATCCTCGCCAATCCCCCCTTCAATTCCTCCGACTGGGGCGGGGACCGGCTGGTCGAGGATGTTCGCTGGCAGTACGGCATCCCTCCTGCTGGTAACGCCAACTTCGCATGGCTCCAGCATATCGCTCATCACTTGAAACCGAGCGGGACGGCGGGGGTGGTTCTGGCGAACGGCTCCATGTCCTCGCAGCAATCGGGCGAGGGAGAGATCCGCAAGGCCATGGTCGAGGCGGATATCGTGGACTGCATGGTCGCCCTGCCGGGACAGCTTTTCTAT
Source organism: Rhodospirillaceae bacterium Z3-40 (assembly GCA_046233135.1). Classification (GTDB taxonomy): domain Bacteria; phylum Pseudomonadota; class Alphaproteobacteria; order Rhodospirillales; family Rhodospirillaceae; genus JBJXHN01. Next base: position 84,023 of record JBJXHN010000002.1, read on the forward strand.
TCCACGCAGATTCCCGCCTGCCTGTGGTTCCTCACCCGCAGCAAGAAGCGCAATGGCTTCCGGGGGCGGGAGAACGAAGTGTTGTTTATCGATGCCCGGCAGATGGGGCACTTGGTTGACCGAACGCGGCGAGAATTGTCAGACGAGGATATCCAGCGGATCGCCGATACCTACCATGCATGGCGCGGCGAGGCCGGGGCCATCGAGCGGCGAGGAGCGTATGAAGACATTCCGGGCTTTTGCAAAGCGGTCAGCCTTAAGGTGATCCGAGAACATGGGCATGTGCTGACCCCTGGGCGCTATGTGGGGGCGGCAGAGGTTGAGGCGGATGATGTTCCGTTCGAGGAGCGGTTTACTGAATTACGAAGCCAGCTGGATCAACACTTTTCCAACAGTGTGAGTCTTCAGGGCCTTATATCGTTCCAACTTGAGAAGTTGCGGGGATGAGCACTTTGTGGCCGCTTGTTTCTTTAGAAGATGTCGCTGTCGAGATGACGGTAGGTCATGTTGGCTCAATGGCCTCTGAGTACGTTACTACGGGAGTCCCATTTCTTCGCTCTCAGAACGTCGAGCCATTCAGAATTAACCTTGAAGATGTTAAGTATATTTCTGGGGAATTTCACAGAAAATTAAGGAAATCAAAGCTTCGTCCAGGAGATGTTGTTATTGTTAGAACAGGAAAGCCTGGAGCATGCGCCGTCGTTCCTGTGGATTTGGGTGAAGCAAACTGCTCTGATCTAGTTATTATTAGATGCGGTGACCGTATTCGGCCGAGATTTTTATCCTACTTCGTGAATGGAGTTGCGGGGCATCATATTGACTCTCATCTTGTGGGGGCTGTTCAGCAGCATTTCAATGTTGGATCAGCTCGGAAGATGAAGGTACCTCTACCAAGTATCAGCGAGCAGGACAGTATTGCAGGCCTTCTGGGCGCGCTTGACGACAAGATCGACCTGAACCGCCGCACGAATGAGACGCTGGAGGCCATGGCTCAGGCTGTCTTCAAGTCTTGGTTCGTGGATTTCGATCCCGTTCATGCCAAGGTCGCGGGCAACGCTCCCGCCTACATGGACGCGGAAACCGCCGCCCAGTTCCCCGATGCCTTCGGGGAGGATGGAGTGCCGAGGGGATGGGGTATGCGAAATCCCCTAGAAACAGCGGACCTTTTAAGCGGCGGCACGCCAAAGACTTCTGTTGAAGATTACTGGAATGGCCCTATCCAATGGGCAAGCGCCAAGGATGTGAGCCAGTGCTCTGATGCATTTCTCATAACAACTGAAAGAACGATAACAGAACTCGGGTTAGAGAAGAGTTCTACTAAAATTATCCCTGCGTTTTCAACGGTCGTAGTGGCTCGTGGAGCGACAACAGGTCGCTTTTGCATGTTTGGGCAAGATATGGCGATGAACCAAACCTGTTATGCCCTCCGAGATAAACGAGGCCACGATATATATTTGTACTGCTGGTTCGCAGCGTTTCGGAATGCGCTTGTCAAATCAGCCCATGGCTCTGTTTTCGATACGATAACGACGCGAAGCTTCTCAGAATTCCGCACCATTGTTCCTCCGGAACCCTTACGTAAGCGCTTTGATGCCTACGCCAGGGACTACTTCAAGCAAGTTCTGATCTTACTGGAGCAGAACCAAACCCTCGCCGCCCTTCGCGACCTGCTTCTGCCGAAGCTGATGTCCGGGGAACTCCGTTTGCGGGACGCCGAGACGCTCGTCGAAGAGGCCGTGTAGGCGAAACTCAAGGGGGAGGCGGGGGCCATGCCAATCATCACGGAAGACACCATCGAGCAATTATCCCTGGAGTGGCTGCAAGCCCTCGGGTATGCGGTGCTTCCCGGCCCCCAGATTGCTCCCGACGGACCGGCCCCCGAGCGGCGCTCCTATGGGGATGTCATCCTCGTAGACCGCTTGCGGTCCGCCATTCGGCGGATCAATCCGGCCTTGGCGGAAGACGCGGTCGAGGATGTCATCAAGCAAGTCCACGATGCCGCGACCCCCTCGCTGATCGAGGAAAACCGCCGTCTTCACCTGATGCTCACGGATGGCGTGGATGTGGAAGTTCTGTTGCCCGACGGGTCGGTGTCCGGGCAGAAGGCCTTCCTGGTGGATGTCTCCGATCCCTCGGCCAATGACTGGCTGGCGGTGAATCAGGTAACGATCATCGAAGGCGGACATAACCGCCGTCCGGATGTCCTGGTCTTCGTCAATGGATTGCCCCTGGGGGTCATCGAACTCAAGAACCCGGGCAGCGAGAACGCCACCATCCAGGGGGCGTTTCAGCAGCTCCAGACCTACAAGGCCGAGATTCCCAGCCTGTTCCGGACCAATCTGTTTCTGGTGACATCCGATGGTCTCCAGGCCCGGGTCGGCTCGCTGACGGCGGACGAGGACCGGTTCATGCCCTGGCGGACCACCGATGGCACCGCCGTGATCGGCAAGGGGGTTCCGGAGCTGGAAACCCTGCTGTCGGGCATTTTCGAACCCCGGCGGCTCCTGGAATTTCTCCGGGGGTATGTGGTCTTCGACAGCGACGGCTCCAGGCTGATCAAGAAGATTGCGGGGTATCATCAGTTCCACGCGGTCCGTCATGCGGTGACCAAGACCCTGGAAGCGTGCGCCACCACCGGCAACCGCAAGGTGGGGGTGATCTGGCATACCCAGGGGTCGGGCAAGAGCCTGCTGATGGCCTTCTATGCCGGGCGGGTGATCGCCGAACCGGCCATGGCCAATCCAACCCTGGTCGTGATTACCGACCGCAATGATCTCGACGAGCAGCTTTACGGGACATTCAGCGGCGGCAAGGACTTGATTCGCCAGACGCCCCAGCAAGCCGGGGACCGGGCGAATCTGCGGACCCTGCTGACGGTCCCTGCCGGTGGGGTGATTTTCACCACGCTTCAGAAATTCCTGCCCGAGGACGGGGACACGCATCCGCTGCTCACCGACCGCTCCAATGTGATCGTCATTGCCGACGAAGCCCACCGCAGCCAATACGGTTTGCGGGCCACGCTGCGGCAGGAGACGGGCAAGCGGGTGTATGGCTACGCCAAATATTTGCGGGATGCCCTGCCCAACGCGTCGTTCATCGGCTTTACCGGAACACCCATTGAGTCCGGTGATGTGAACACCCCCGCCGTCTTCGGGGATTACATCGATATCTACGATATCCAGCGGGCCGTCGAGGATGGGGCCACGGTTCCCATCTACTACGAAAGCCGTCTGGCGCGGATCGCCCTTGACCCCGAGGACGTCCCCCAAATCGATGCCGAGGTGGACGCCCTGATCGACGACGAGGAAACCGACAAGGCCGAGAAACTGAAAGGCAAGTGGAGCCGGGTTGAGGCTCTGGTCGGGGCGGAGAAGCGGTTGCAGCTGGTTGCCCAGGACATCGTCCAGCATTTCGAGGCCCGCCTTGTGGGGATGAGCGACGGCAAGGGGATGATCGTCTGCATGAGCCGCCGTATCTGTGTGGCTCTTTACGACGAAATCATCAAACTGCGGCCGGACTGGGACAGCGACGACGATAACGCGGGCGTTCTCAAGATCGTGATGACGGGCACCGCCAGCGATCCCAAGGAATGGCAGCGGCATGTGGGCGGGAAAGCACGGCGAGAGCTTTTGGCGAAACGGGCACGCAAAGCCGATGATCCTTTGAAGCTGGTCATCGTCCGGGATATGTGGCTGACCGGCTTCGATGCCCCGCCCATGCACACGATGTATGCGGACAAGCCCATGAAGGGACATGGGCTGATGCAGGCCATTGCCCGGGTGAACAGGGTCTTCAAGGACAAGCCTGGCGGCCTGATCGTGGATTACATCGGTCTGGCCCAAAGCCTGAAGAACGCCCTGTCCGACTATTCGGAGGGGGATCGGGACCGGGCGGGGATCGACGAGGCCGAGGCCGTGGAGGCGCTGCTCGAACAGTATGAGAGGGTCCGCGAGATCTTCCATGGTTTCGACTATGCGCCGGGTGTCTCGGGGTCCCCGCAAGAGCGGCTGGCGACCATCGCCGGGGCGATGGAATGGGTTCTGGAGTACCAGCGGAAAGAGGCGGAACGGGCCAAGACCGATAAGGACCGCAAGGCGGCGTGGCGGCTCTATGCCGACGCGGTGGTGGCCCTGTCCAAGGCCTTTGCCCTCGCGGCGGCGAGCGACGAGGCGCGGGGTCTTCGCGACGAAATCGGCTTCTTCCAGGTGGTGCGGGCAGCCCTGGCCAAGAACGACAGCGGGAAGAAGAAAAGTCAGGCTGAAAAGGATCTCGCTGTTCAGCAGATCATCAGCCGGTCGGTGGTTTCCACCGAAATCGTGGACATCTTGCAGGCTGCCGGGCTCGACAGCCCGGACATCTCCATCCTGTCCGACGCGTTCCTGGAAGATGTCCGGCGGATGGACAAAAAGAATCTGGCCCTGGAAGCGTTGCGAAAGCTGGTCAATGGTCAGATCCGCTCGCGCCTGAAAACGAATGTGGTTGAAACCCGCGCCTTTACGGACCGCCTCCAGGCGGCCATCGCCCGGTACCACAACAATGCCTTGACCACGGTTCAGGTGCTGGAGGAGTTGATCCAACTCGCCAAGGACCTGAAAGCGGCCAATGCCAAAGGGGAGGCCCTGGGCCTGACCCCGGAGGAATGGGCGTTCTATCAGGCGCTCGCCGACAATGAGAGCGCCCGGGACGTGATGGGGGATAAAAATCTCGCGGTGATCGCCCAAGAACTCCTCACCGGCGTTCGGGGGTCAACGGGGGTGGACTGGATGCACAGCGACGCGGCCCGCGCCCGCATTCGGCTGCTGGTGAAGAAGATTCTCAAGAAATATGGCTATCCGCCCGACCTGGAAGCGGGAGCCGTGAAACTGGTGTTGGAACAGGCGGAAGCTTTGGCCGGGGAATGGGCCAGGGACTTGGACTAGGGGGAAGGGGCGGTGGCTATACCTGATTTTCAAACGCTGATGTTGCCGGTCCTTCGGGCATCAGCGGGCGGGGAAGTGCGGGTCGGTGATGTGGTGGAGCGTCTGGCGGAAGAGCTGGGCTTGACCGATGAGGAACGGCTCCAGTTGTTGCCTTCGGGAAAGCAGACGACCTTCTCCAATCGGGTGAATTGGGCGAAATCTTACCTTGGTAAAGCAGGTCTGATCGATTTGACGCGGCGGGCGCATTTCGTGATTTCCGAAGAGGGCCGAAAGGTTCTGGCCAATCCGCCGGAGCGCATCACCGTCAAGTATCTTGATCAGTTCGATGGCTTTCGGGAATTTCGCAACGGGTCGACGGAGGCGGAAGCCCAGGAGGCCATTGTATCTTCGCCGGGTGAAGACGGCGATATTCTCACGCCGGATGAAATCATGCGGCAAGCCCATAAAGAAGTCGAAGATGCGCTCGCAGATTCCCTGCTTCAGCGGCTGCGATCAGGGACCCCGGCATTTTTCGAGAAGGTGGTGGTTAATCTCTTGATCGCGATGGGGTACGGGGGCTCGGGTGCTGATATCAGCACGGCTCTTGTTGGCAAGTCCGGTGACGGGGGCGTTGATGGTGTGATTGACCAGGACCCCTTGGGGCTTGACCGTATTTATGTGCAGGCGAAGCGGTATGCTGACGGGAATACCGTCGGGTCTGGCGCGATCCGCGACTTTTTCGGCAGCTTGGACGATTTCAGGGCAGCCAAGGGACTTTTCGTAACGACATCTGCATTCACTCCAAAAGCCAAGGACACAGCCAGCAGGTTAAGCAAGCGCATTGTATTGATTGATGGAAAGTCACTGGCAAAGTTGATGATACGGCACAATGTGGGGTGCCGCGTTATTGAGACCTTAGAGCTGAAGAAAGAAGACGATGATTTCTTTGATTGATTTTCGATGGCAGGAAGTCAGCTACCGTTCTTGCTCCCGATCCGGCTTCATCCGCCCGCGTTGGAGCGAGGCCATGCGGCTTTCCACCAGATCAAAGCGGGCCTGGGTCTCGGTGTAGGGCTCCAAAAGCCCCGGGGTGGGGAGGTGACGGCGCCGCCCACCTTCGGTTATCACGCCAACGGGATAACGGACAGAGATTTTCGCACTTTCCGATTTTATGGCCAAATCTATACTACTGAAGGGAGAGCGAGCGATGGCGAGCGATCAGGAGGGCGAGGGCATGGGCCGGGGAGGTGCGCAACGTCTCCCTGCTTGTGGCCAGCGCGGTCAATGCCGAGGGCTATCGGGAGATCCTGGGGATCTGCGCGGGCGTCAAGGAGGACAAGTCGGGCTGGAGCGGCTTTCTCCGGCACCTGGTGGACCGGGGCTTGTCAGGGGTGAAGCTGATCATCTCCGACGCCTGTCGCGGCCTGGTGGAAAGCATCGTCGACCATCTGCCCGACGCCCGGTGGCAGCGGTGCATGGTTTATTTTTACCGGAATGTTTTCAGCCACGTACCGTCCACCAAGGTCCGGGAGGTGTCATATATGCTCAAGGCGATCCATGCGCAGGAGAACCGCAAGGCGGCACAGGAGAAAGCCGATAGCGTCGTCGCCGCGCTGCGGCGCCAGAAGCTGACAAGGGCTGCGGAGCTGGTAGAGGAGCGGATCGGCGAGACGTTGACCTGCTACGCCTTCCCTGACAGCCACTGGAGCAAGATCCGCACGACGGCCAAGCCGACCATCGTCGAAAGCTACACTAAACAGCTGCGAAAGCGGCTCGCCCTGCTGCAGCGGAGCCTGCGGACCCGCTATGGGCGGGGATATGCGTTCTGCCCCTAGATTCCAATACTCCCGATATCTGCCCTTAGAATAAAGCGGGGCAAATATATGTGAGATATATCATATGGTTACGCTTTTATCCGTTCTAATGAATCTTGTCGTGGACCGATTATCCCTCTAGGCTCCGGTCGAACCCAGGTGGGGATTGCCGAGAGGGATATCCAAGCGGTAGCAGGGCACAGGTGCCCGCATCTACCGTTGTGGTCGGCGGTTCCCTTGAATCCCTAAAAGGTACCGTTCGCCATTTGGGATACCTGCCAGAACGAGGTTGCAGTGACGATGAACGCCGTCGAGATCGAAGAGGCCATTTCCAAACTCGCGGAACAGCCGTTTGACGCCCAGGATTTTCCCTTCGACTTCCTCCTCGCCTTCGGCAACAAGGAAACGACAATCAAGCGCCTGCGGAAGGGGGACTCCAACAAGTCGGATCTGGGCGGAGTCCTTCAGACCAACAACATCCACATTGCGGTCTGCGCCCCCGGCGAGGTGACCGGAACCCTGGAGGCGCTGAAGGCCAGCCCGGCAACCACGCGGGCCAAGGCGAAGTTCATCCTGGCCACCGATGGCGATACCTTCGAGGCGGAAGACTTGATCTCCAATGAGACGGTCGCTTGCGCCTATGCGGATTTTCCGAACCATTTTGGATTCTTCCTGCCCCTGGCGGGGATCAGCACGGTCAAACAGATCCGGGACAGCGCCTTTGATATCCGGGCGACCAGTCGGCTGAACCGCCTGTATGTGGAACTCTTGAGAGACAACCCGGATTGGGGCACCGCAGACCGCCGCCCGGACATGAACCATTTCATGGCCCGGCTGATCTTCTGCTTCTTTGCCGAGGACACGGACATTTTCAACGGTTCCGGCCTGTTCACCGCGACCGTGGATCAGATGAGCGCCCGGGACTCCTCCAACACCCATGAGGTGATCGGCGAGATCTTCCGGGCCATGAATACCCCGTCCACGGCGACGGCCCGCGCGGCGGCCAAGCTGCCCCGGTGGGCGGATGTCTTCCCTTACGTGAACGGCGGCCTGTTCTCGGGGGACCTGGAGGTTCCCCGCTTCAGCAAGATCGCCCGCTCCTATCTGCTGCACATCGGCGGGCTGGATTGGCAGAGGATCAACCCGGATATCTTCGGATCGATGATCCAGGCTGTGGCGGAGGACGAAGAGCGCGGCTCTCTCGGCATGCACTACACCAGCGTCCCGAACATCCTGAAGGTGCTGAACCCCCTGTTCCTGGACGACCTTCGGGCGCGCCTGGAGGAAGCGGGGAGCAATCCCCGCATGTTGCTGAACCTTCGAAAGCGGATGTCGCGAATCCGGGTTTTCGATCCCGCTTGTGGATCGGGAAACTTCCTGGTCATCGCCTATAAGCAGATGCGGGAGATCGAAGCCGAAATTAACAAGCGACGCAGCGAAGACCGTCAGGCCTCGGAGATTCCGCTGACTAATTTTCGTGGGATCGAGTTGCGCAATTTTCCAGCTGAGATTGCGCGCCTTGCGCTTATTGTCGCGGAATTTCAGTGTGATTTACTCTATCGTGGGAAAAAGCTAGCGCTAGCTGAGTTCTTACCGCTGAATAAGGAAAACTGGATCACCTGCGGTAACGCCATGCGGCTCGACTGGTTGAGTGTCTGCCCTCCGACCGGGACCGGCGTGAAACTAGTAGGCGATGATCTGTTTCGGAGACCTCTCGATCAAGCGCAGATCGACTTCGAGAATGAAGGTGGAGAAACATACATCTGCGGCAACCCCCCTTATCTCGGTTCCACATGGCAGAATGAGGAACAGAAAGCAGAGTTGGGTGCCATATTTGGGCAGCGCATCAAAAGCTGGAAGTCGCTTGATTACGTCGCAGGTTGGTTCATGAAAGCGGCAGATTACGGCACACATACTAATGCGGCGACGGCGTTCGTGTCTACCAACTCAATTTGCCAGGGCCAGCAAGTGCCGATACTTTGGCCGCTGATTTTTCAGACTAAGCATGAAATAGCTTTTGCTCATACTTCTTTCAAGTGGGCCAATCTGGCGAGCCACAATGCCGGAGTAACAGTTGCCATTATTGGAATCTCCAATCACTCTGGAAAAATAAAGAGATTATTTTCTCTCTCGGAAAATGGGCAGATGGCTGAGAAAAAAACAATAAATATCAACCCGTATTTAATTGCCGCATCGAATATTATAGTAAATAAAATTAGCAAACCCATTTCAGACATTCCAAAGATGATTTTCGGAAATAAGGTGGTGGATGGTGGGTACCTAAGAATGAGTGGAGATGCAGTTAGTCGTCTCGACCTCCCAGAAGGGGTGAGCTCAAAGTTTCTTCGCCGAATTTATGGGTCGGCAGATTTCATTCGAGGAGAACAGGTTTACTGTCTCTGGATCAACGACAAAGAGCTCGCTGAAGCGCGGGCCTATCCGTCTATTGCAGAGCGTATAGATGCTGTGAGGAAGCTTCGGCTTTCAAGTCGTGATTCTAGTGCAAAACAAATGGCAGACCGCGCCCATCAATTTAGGGAAATGAGAGAGGCAAAGAATCACACTATTGTTTTGCCTCGAATCACATCCGAGAATAGAGAATTCCTTCCTGTGGGCTTGATAGATGAAAAAGGAGTTATTAGTAGTCAGAATTTTGGTATATTTGATGGACCACTTTGGGTTCTCTCGGTCATTGCTTCTAAGCTGCACATTACATGGATTGGGGCTGTATGTGGCCGCACTCGAACTGACTTTGCATACTCAAATACGTTAGGCTGGAACACTTTTCCAATCCCAAACCTTACAGAAAAAAATGCTGCCGACCTAACCCGTTGCGCCGAAGATATTCTTCTGGTGCGCGAGGCCCATTTCCCCGCGACCATAGCTGACCTTTACGATCCCGACACCATGCCCCCGGATCTTCGCGAGGCCCACGAGCGTAACGATGAAGTCCTCGAACGCATCTATATCGGCCGCCGGTTCCGTAACGATACCGAGCGCCTGGAAAAACTGTTTGAGCTTTATACAAAAATGACTGCCAACGAGAGCGGCCAGAAGGCACGCAAAGGGAGGACGAAGGCATGATCCCCGACCGGAAATCCGTCCCCTCCGTCTCGGTCACCTATGCCCGCAATGGCGCATCGGCCAAGTCCAACGTCCTGGGCATGCGGCCCATGCAGGAACGCGCCTACGAGAAGCGCGGGGAACAGTACCTGCTGATCAAGTCCCCGCCCGCCTCGGGGAAAAGCCGTGCCCTGATGTTCATCGCCCTGGATAAGCTGCACAATCAAGGCCTGAGGAAGGCGATCATCGTCGTGCCGGAAAGGTCCATCGGCTCGAGCTTCAACGACGAACCCCTGACCAAGTTCGGATTCTGGTCGGATTGGACCGTCGTCCCTAAATGGAACCTGTGCAACGCGCCGGGGGGCGATAACGGCGGCAAGGTCGCTTCCGTCGAGGCGTTCCTGAACAGCGACGACCGGGTGCTGGTTTGCACCCACGCGACCTTTCGCTTCGCCGTGGATCGTTTTGGGGTGGAGGCTTTCGACGACTGTTTGATTGCCGTGGACGAGTTCCACCACGTCTCCGCCAATCCGGATAACAAGCTGGGACTGCACCTCAACCAGTTCATCGCTCGGGACAAGGTGCATATCGTGGCGATGACCGGATCCTACTTCCGGGGCGATGCCGAGGCCGTTTTGAGTCCGGAAGACGAAACGAAGTTCGATACCGTCACCTATACCTATTATGAACAGCTCAATGGCTACGAGCACCTGAAGCAGCTGGATATCGGATACTTCTTTTATTCCGGGTCCTATGTTGGCGATATCCTGAAGGTGTTGAAGCCGTCTGAAAAAACCATTGTCCACATTCCGAGCGTCAACTCCCGGGAAAGCACGAAAGATAAGATCAAGGAAGTGGAGTTCATCATTGATGCCTTGGGGGATTGGCAAGGTATCGATCCCCTCACCGGCTTCCAGCTGATCAAGACAGAGGGTGGAACCGTTCTGCGGGTTGCCGATCTGGTGGATGATGATCCTGGCAAGCGGGACAGGGTTTCCGCCGCCCTGAAGGATCCCGCCCAGAAGAACAACCGGGATCACGTCGACATCATTATCGCCCTGGGTATGGCGAAGGAAGGGTTCGACTGGATCTGGTGCGAACACGCCCTGACCGTCGGTTATCGCTCAAGCCTGACGGAGGTCGTCCAGATCATTGGTCGGGCCACCCGCGATGCCCCCGGGAAGACCCGCGCCCGGTTCACCAATTTGATCGCTGAACCGGATGCCTCGGAAGAGACGGTGACGGAAGCGGTGAATGATACCCTGAAAGCCATCTCTGCCAGCCTTCTCATGGAGCAGGTCCTCGCGCCCCGCTTCGAGTTCAAGCCGAAGACTCCCGATAGTGGCCCGGTCGAGGGGTTTGACTATGGCGAGGGGGGCTATGATCCGGCTCAGTGCAACGTTGGCTTCAACGAGGACAGCGGCCAGTTCCAGATCGAGATCAAGGGTCTTGTCCCGCCAAAGAGTGAAGAGGCCCAGCGGATTTGCGAACAGGATCTGAACGAAGTCGTTGCGGCCTTCGTCCAGGATAAGACCGCCATCGAGAGGGGGTTGTTCGACCCGGAACTGGTGCCAGAGGAACTGACCCAGTTGCGCCTGGGCAAGATCATCAAGGATAAGTATCCGGAACTGGATGACGAAGATCAGGAGGCGGTGCGCCAACATGCCATTGCCGCCCTGACTCTGACGCAAATGGCCAAGGAAGAGGCTCTTGAACGGGGGGGAGACGACGGAGAGCGCGGACCGAACACGGCTTTTGTCCAAGGTGTTCGCAAATTCGCCATGGATGTCCGGGAACTGGACATCGACCTGATCGACCGCATCAACCCCTTTGGGGAAGCCTACGCCATCCTCGCCAAGACGATGAGCGAGGAGAGCCTGAAACAGGTCGCCGCCGTTATCGGGGCCAAGCGGGTGAGTCTGTCGATGGAGGAAGCCCGGGATCTCGCGAAACGGGCGCTGAGGTTCAAATTGGAAAGGGGGCGACTCCCTTCGATCACCGCGACGGATGCCTGGGAAAAACGCATGGCGGAGGGTGTCGCCTTCCTTCAGCGGATGAAGGCGGAGTCCGCCCGTGGCCAATAAGAACTTTACCGACGAGGATGACGCCCTTCTCTCTGAACTCGGGGTCGAGACGGAGGTCAAGAAGACTTCAGTCCGCACCCCTCGGGAAGAGCGGGTCATCGCCGGATTCGAGGAGATTCAACGGTTCGTTGAAGCCCATGGCCGGGTCCCCCGGCACGGGGAGGACCACGATATCTTCGAACGCCTTTACGCCGTGCGCCTCGATCGCCTGCGGGATCAGGAAGACTGCCGGGCTCTGCTTGAGCCCCTAGATCACCAGGGGCTTCTTTGTGGCGACGGTGACGCATCGGCGGACATCCCTGACGCGCTGGACGATGATGAACTCCTAGCCCGCCTGGGTATCGATGAGGAGACCAACAGCCTCACGGACCTGAAGCATGTCCGGTCCGTCGCGGAAAAACGCGCCGCCGAGGAAGTCGCAAGCCGGCAGAAATGCGATGATTTCGACGTCTTCGCGCCGCTTTTCGACCGGATCCAGCAAGATCTGACGTCTGGGATGCGAGAGACCCGGAAGTTTGAGCGGAAATCCGAAATTGCCCCAGGACGCTTCTATATCCTGGGAGGGCAGAAAGCTTATGTGGCGGCCATGGACGAGCCCTTCTCCAATGAGCATGGCTACACCGATGCGCGGCTTCGCGTCATTTTCGACAACGGGACCGAGAGCAATATGCTGATGCGCTCCCTCCAAAGGGCTCTTCAGAGAGATCCTGCGGGGCGGCGGGTTCTGGAGGCGTCGGCTGGACCTCTCTTTGCGGACCGGAATGAGGATGGCGATGAAGCCAGCGGTGTCGTCTATGTTTTGCGGAGCAAGTCAGACCACCCTACGGTCGCGGCTCACCGCGACGTTCTCCACAAGATTGGTGTGACCGGGGGCGATGTGGCGCGTCGTATCGTCGACGCGAAACATGATCCGACCTTTCTCATGGCGGAGGTGGAAATCGTCGCCACCTATGAACTGTTCAACATCAATCGTGTGAAGTTGGAAAACCTCATTCATCGCGTTTTCGGCGCGGCCCGGATGGATATCGAAATATTTGATCGTTTTGGTCAGCCGGTTGTGCCTCGGGAATGGTTTCTCGTGCCCTTATTCGTGATCGATGAAGTGATCGAAAAAATCAAGGACGGTTCTATTCTGGGGTATGCTTATGATCCTAATACTGCCTCCTTAGAGGAAAGAAAATAGATTTTGATTGGGCGGACATTTTTCTGATCACTAGCTACTCCCGCTCGCGGTCCTGGTCGCGCTCCTCGGCGCGGCTGCGGGACAGGGCCATGGTGCGTTGCGCCTTCAGCGCTTCGCGGTAGTCCTCGGGGGAAATCAGGCCTTTGTCGCGGCCATCCTGGAGGTCCTTTTCCGAAAGCTTGGCCAGCAGATCCACGACGGATTGCGCCGTTACTTGTTCCGCCTTTTCAATCTCGGCCACGGTGCCCCGGCGGGAGAAGATTGCCTCCAGCTTTTCGTTGTCCTGTGCGGCCTCACTGATCTCGCGCCGTGTGTCGGATAGGTCGCGGGCCATTTCCAGAATCTCCCCCAGCAAGGCCACCCGGCCCATGGAATCCGAGAGGTGGGGATAGGTGCGGGTGATCCAGGCGTCGGTCATCGGCAGGTCCTCGATGGTCATGGGGCGAGCATAGCGCGCTCCCGCGTCGCGGGAGGACCCGCATTCCGATTCCCTTTGGAATGTGGGGTGGCGGTTTATGCCGCCAGCCGTTTCCGCGCGGCTTCGGCGTAGACCGGGGAAAGCTCGACGGGTTTCTGGGTCGGATGCAGCCGGTTGCCGGTATAGGTCCCGGTCAGGACATCGGGAAGCGGACGGCTTGGCCCAGACGAAGTGACCCGCCACCCGGAATCCGGCTTGCTTCCAGGCAGTATAGAAAGCATCGGTTTCAAGCCAACCACAGAACGAAACACAAAATGCGTTGTTCTTCAGAACCCGGAACATCTCGCGGCTGCTGTCGAAGAGCCAGCGGGTATCCCTGGAATCATCATTGGCGATACTGCGGCCATCCCGGTCCCGGTAGGAGACCAAAAAGGGCGGATCGGTCACGATCAGGTCCACGCAGCCGGCCGGCATGGCTCGCATGGTGTCCAGGCTGTTGCCCTGGATGATGGCATTCGCCAGGGGCTTCGTGGCGGGACTCTGTTGGGTCCGGGGTGAAAGTGTCAGTGTTTGCATGGGAATGGGGGTTAAATGCGAACACCCCGGAACCGGCACCCCGCGAAAGCCACGCCGCCAAGGAGGAACCCGCAGGGGCAAATCCTTTACGAGCGTGGCGCGGGGTGCTTTCCTGCGGGCGCTTCGTGTGGACCCCATGGTTTACAACCAAACAGAGAGTTTCGGCTGAGGGGTCACCTGTCATTGAAGGCCGGTGCGGCTTCCGATAAAAGGGAACGGCAAGGGTGGATTTGCCCTCTATAGTAGATTTTGATTGCTTTTCAATACCACTGCGGATTTTGAAGTCTGAAGCCTTTCTGGCTGCAAAAAGTGGGATAGGCATCCAAGGGGCGCTCCTCATCCTGGGGCCAATGGCGCGATGCCATGGGGCCAGACTTTAGAGACCCGGGGGCGGCGGGGGGACCTTTGTCTCCCAACTATCCCTTGCCATCTCCCGCTGTCCGAGGCGAAATCCTCTGCCGCTGCCCATTCCGATTCCCCACGACCAAGCCGCAAGGACCCAGCCCGCGATGGATCTGTTCGAACGAATTCTGTTTTTCCTTCAGTTGCTCTTTGTCTTCACGGTGGGAATCGTGGCAGCCGTCGGGGTGATTCTCTTCTTTATCGACCGCTACGAAAGCACCGATGCCATCCGGCGCAACTATCCCCTGCTGGGGCGGTTCCGGGCGCTGTTCTCCAAGCTTGGCGAGTTCTTCCGGCAGTACTTTTTTGCCATGGACCGCGAGGAATATCCCTTCAATCGGGCACAGCGCGACTGGGTCGCCCATGCTTCGGATGACCGCATCTCGAACATGGTCGCCTTCGGCTCCACCCGGAATATCGAGATCCCGGGTACCGCCATCTTCGCCAATTCCGCCTTCCCGCCGCTTGACGAGGAAGCCTCTGCCGCGGCACCGCTGGTCATCGGGCCGCAGGCGCGGGTACCCTATTTCGCACCATCCATCTTCAACATCTCGGGCATGAGCTATGGCGCCATCTCCAAACCCGCCGTGCGGGCGCTGGCCCATGGCGCCAAGAAGGCCGGGATCTGGATGAACACCGGCGAAGGCGGCCTCAGCCCCTATCACTTGGAAGGGGGCTGCGACATCGTCTTCCAGATCGGCACCGCCAAGTACGGCGTGCGCGACGAACACGGCAATCTTGACGACGACAAGCTGCGCACGATCGCCGGCCATGATCAGGTGCGGATGTTCGAAATCAAGCTCAGCCAGGGCGCCAAACCCGGCAAGGGCGGGATCCTGCCCGGCGACAAGATCACCCCGGAAATCGCCGAAATTCGCGGCATCCCCATGGGGTACGACAGCTACTCGCCCAACCGCCATGCGGAAGTGCACGACTGGGACGAATTGATCGACTTCATCGTCCGGGTGCGCGCGGTGACGGGAAAGCCGACCGGGGTGAAGATGTGCATCGGCACCGCCGACGGCATCCGCCCATTCTTCAACGCCATCCTCAAGCGCGGCATGGAGTGCGCCCCGGACTTCATCACCATCGACGGCGGCGAGGGCGGGACCGGTGCCGCCCCCGCCCCGCTGATCGATCTGGTGGGCATGCCCATCCGCGAAGCCCTGCCCCGGATGGCCGATATCCGCGCCGAATACGGTCTGAAGGAGCGGATTCGCCTGATCGCCAGCGCCAAGCTGATCACGCCGGCCGATGTGGCCTGGGCGCTGTGCGCCGGTGCGGATTTCGTGACCTCGGCGCGCGGGTTCATGTTCTCGCTGGGCTGCATTCAGGCGCTGAAGTGCAACAAGAATACCTGCCCCACCGGCATCACCACCCATCGCAAGGAGCTGCAACGCGGGCTGGTGGTCGAACACAAGATCGACCGGGTGGCCACCTATGCCCGGGTCATCACCCACGAAGTCGAAATCATCGCCCATTCCTGCGGCGTCTCCGACCCGCGCCTGCTCAGCCGGGGCCATGTGCGGATCGTGCAGCCGAACGGGCGGTCGAAGCGCATGGACGTGCTGTTCCCCGAACCCGACCCGGCGATCAGCGCCCCCTGACCGGACAGGCCGGCGCGCGCCTTCCATGCCGCCGGGGGCAAGGTCATCAATCCGTCACGCGCCTGTGGCATCAGCTTTCTGTAGAAACCGGGAACGCCCCGCATGCCATCGGCAGCGGCAGCCCTAACGGAGAAAGAGTATGGACGGACAAGAGGAGTCCAAGGACATGGATTGGCTGGAAGCGGAACTCGCCGACACCCTGGACGAAGATTACGAGCTGGAGATTTCCGAACCCGCCCTGTCCCTGGAAATCCGCAAGATCTACGAAAAGGCCCACCCGCCCAGCCTGGAGCGGAAGGACTATTTCCGCAAGCTGCTGCATCTGCAGTCCGAGTTGATCAAGATGCACGACTGGGTGCAGCACAGCGGCGAAAAGATCGTGGTGCTGTTCGAAGGGCGGGATTCGGCGGGCAAGGGCGGTGTCATCAAGCGCATTACCCAGCGGCTGAACCCCCGCGTCTGCCGTGTCGTCGCGCTGCCCGCCCCGAACGACCGGGAAAAAAGCCAGTGGTACTTCCAGCGCTATGTGCCCCACCTGCCGGCCGCCGGCGAGATCGTGCTGTTCGACCGGTCCTGGTACAACCGCGCTGGCGTGGAACGGGTGATGGGCTTCGCGTCCGAAGACCAGGTGGAACAGTTCTTCGAAGACGTGCCGGAATTCGAACGCATGCTGGTTCGGTCGGGGATCCGGGTGGTCAAGTACTGGTTCTCCATCACCGATGAAGAACAGCAGATGCGCTTCCTGATGCGGATCCACGATCCGCTGAAGCAGTGGAAGCTGTCGCCGATGGATCTGCAATCCCGCGTCCGCTGGGAAGATTACACCAAGGCCAAGGAAGAGATGCTGGAGCGCACCAACATCCCCGAGGCCCCCTGGTACATCGTGCCGGGCAATGACAAGAAGCGGGCACGCCTGAACTGCATCGACCACCTGCTGTCGATGATCCCCTATGAACAGGTCGAACACGAGGAAGTCGTTCTGCCGGACCGGAAGTACAATCCGGAATACGAACGCTCTGTCCTGCCGCCGGAACTCTACGTCCCGTCGAAGTACTGAGAAATACCGCCCGACGATGGGGTTTCCCCACCGTCGGGCGGCCGCTGAGTCACCCGACCGTTTCGACGGCCTTCACCGCTTCGCGCAGCGCCGCCTCGTCGGCCTGGATTTCGCCGCCGGCGGCGCGGAAGGCTTCGCTCATAGCCGCCATGCCCGCTTCGGCCTCGTCGCGCAGCTCGTGGCTGATCTTCATCGAACAGAACTTCGGCCCGCACATGGAACAGAAATGCGCCGTCTTGTGCGCATCATGCGGCAGGGTTTCGTCGTGGAACGCCCGCGCCCCGTCCGGATCCAGGCCCAGGTTGAACTGATCGGCCCAGCGGAATTCGAACCGCGCCTTCGACAGGGCATCATCACGCAACTGCGCGGCCGGATGGCCCTTGGCGATGTCCGCAGCATGGGCCGCCAGCTTGTAGGCGATAACGCCCTGCTTCACATCGTCCCGGTCGGGCAGGCCCAGATGTTCCTTGGGCGTGACGTAGCACAGCATCGCCGTGCCGTACCAGCCGATCATCGCCGCGCCGATGGCCGAGGTGATGTGGTCATGCCCGGGCGCGATATCCGTGGTCAGGGGGCCGAGGGTGTAGAACGGCGCCTCGCCGCAGACTTCCAGCTGGCGGTCCATGTTGGCCTTGATCTTGTGCATCGGCACATGGCCCGGCCCTTCCACCATCACCTGGCAACCGTGATCCCAGGCGACCTTGGTCAGTTCGCCCAGGGTATCCAGCTCGGCGAACTGGGCGGCATCGTTGGCATCGGCCACCGATCCCGGACGCAGGCCATCCCCCAGCGAGAAGGTGATGTCGTACTGCCGCATGATCGCGCAGATGTCGGCGAAGCGGTCGTACAGGAAGCTTTCCTTGTGATGGGCCAGGCACCACTTGGCCATGATCGACCCGCCCCGGCTGACGATCCCCGTACGGCGCCCCGCCGTCAGCGGCACATGACCCAGGCGGATCCCGGCGTGGATGGTGAAATAGTCCACCCCCTGTTCCGCCTGTTCGTGCAGGGTTTCGGAAAACACGCTCCAGTCCAGCTTGGTGGGGTCGCCGTTGACCTTTTCCAGCGCTTGATACAGCGGCACCGTGCCGATGGGCACCGGGCTGTGGCGAATGATCCATTCCCGGGTTTCGTGGATGTTCTTGCCCGTGGACAGGTCCATCACCGTATCCGCGCCCCAACGGATCGACCACACCAGCTTGGCCACTTCCTCTTCGATGGACGAGGTCACCGCCGAGTTGCCGATGTTGGCGTTGATCTTGACCAGAAAATTGCGGCCGATGATGGTCGGTTCCAGTTCCTGGTGGCGGATGTTGGCCGGAATCACCGCCCGGCCTGCCGCCACTTCGGCCCGCACGAATTCGGCGGTGATATGGTCGGGGATGGCCGCGCCGAAGGACTCGCCGCCGGCCACGCGCTCCGCCGCGCCCGGTGCCGGTTCGGTGCGGCCCAGGTTTTCGCGCAAGGCGACGAAGGCCATTTCGTCGGTGATGATGCCCGCCCGCGCTGCGTCCAGCTGGGTGCGGATCCCCTCGCCGGGGCTCTGCCAGGTGGCGCGCGGGCGCGGCAGGCCCTGGCCCACCGTCAGGTCGATCGCCGGATCGGTGTAGGGACCGGAGGTGTCGGGCACGCGCACCGGCGGCTCGTCGGGCGAGGACAGGGTGATTTCACGGAACGGTACGGCCAGATGGGGCCGGCCTTCCGGCGCCGCATAGACCTTGCGTGACGCCGGGAAAGGCGCCCGGGCTTCGGCCAGGGTGGCCGCCGGGGCGGGCGTATCAGGGGACGTCTGGGAAGAAGGGGTAAGGGAAGAAGCAGCCATCGTTTTCTCCGTCTTCAGGCGATCAACGATGGGCCTGGCGACGGAAGGCGGACTGGGGGGCGGGGCAAGCAAGAGACCCGGTGGAGAGGAAAAAGGCCTTCCAGGGCTTCGGGTACCCCGCGTTCCATCCCTTCGCCGGCATGACCCGGATCAGGTTCGCAGGGTCGCCGCGCTACCGGTCAGGAAACGGTGAAACAACCTGTCGGTCTTCTCCCCGCTCCGTCCGGCCTTCGGCCTCTCAGCCCCTTGTCGGGACTCCCCTCGGAACACCGCGTCACAGTGGCAGGAGTTGGCCGGGGATGTCGAGGAATTGTTTGCGTACCGCTTGGGCCGGCAGGGTGGCGCGGTTAGTTTTTTTATATGGCCCCCCACGCGCCCGCTTACGCGGGCTGTGGGGGAGCAGCAGGTGTCCGTGGTTGAGGGGGATAGAACAGCGTTCAGACCGTCGGGCGCGCCGGGGCGCACTATCAAGCGCGCGACTGCGCGCCGGCCGGTCAGGCCGCCCCGCCGGAGGCGTCCGCGCAGCCGACTGTCGTGAGGCACAGCCACCCCCCACGCTGAGAGCGATAGCCCCATACCGCCCCCACATGAAAACTTCTCGGGTGCTTAGTCAGCTGCCGCCTTCTGGGCGTTGGCGCCATAGCTTTTGAACTTCTCCAGCACCCGCGCCATCTCGTCGTCCGGCAGGACCGCCGGCTCGGCGATCTGCAGGCAGCGCCAGTACTGTTCCGCCAGTTCCTCCACTTCCACCGCCAGCTTCAGGGCGCCGGGCAGGTCCTTGCCCACGGCGATCATGCCGTGGTGCGCCAGCAGGCAGGCGTTCCGCCCTTCCATGGCGGTCAGCGCATGGGCCGACAGCTCCGCCGTGCCGAAGGTGGCATAGGGTGCGAGGCGGATATCCGTGCCCCCCGCCACCGCCACCATGTAGTGGAAGGCCGGAATCGGACGTTCCAGGCAGGCCAGGACGGTGCAGAAGGGGGCGTGGGTGTGCACCACCGCCCCCACATCCGGGCGGCCGGCCAGAATGTCCAGGTGAAACCGCCATTCGCTGGAGGGCTTGCGCTCCCCCACCACGAAACCGTCCGCTTCCATGTAGACGATGTCCTGCGGCCCCAGCTGGGCCGCCGCGATACCCGACGGCGTGATCAGAAGACCGTCGTCGCAGCGCACCGACAGGTTCCCCGCCGTACCCTTGTTCAGTCCGGTGGTGGTCAACTGGCGGGCGGCGTCGATCACGGCGTGGCGCAGGCGGATGTCTCTCACGGTCTCAGGCTCCCTTTGCCTTTTCGGGATACAGGCCGCTCAGGCCGTCCTCGCTGGCCGCGCAGGTGCCGCGCTCGGTGATCAGGCCGGTGACCAGCCGCGCCGGCGTCACGTCGAAGGCATGGTTCGCCGCCCCGCTGCCCTCCGGCGTGATGGTCACCCAGGTCAGGTCGCCGCCGTCGGTCTTGCCCCAGATCCGCGTCACCTCGCCGGCGTCCCGTTCTTCGATGGGGATCTCCTTCACCCCGTCGTGCACGGTCCAGTCGATGGTCGGGCCGGGCAGGGCCACATAGAACGGCACGCCGTTGTCATGGGCGGCCAGAGCCTTCAGATAGGTGCCGATCTTGTTGCACACATCCCCCGTCCGCGTGGTGCGGTCGGTGCCGACAATGGCCATGTCCACCTGCCCGTGCTGCATCAGGTGCCCCCCGGCGTTGTCCGGGATCACCGTATGCGGCACGCCGTGGCTGTTCAGTTCCCAGGCGGTCAGGCTTGCCCCCTGGTTGCGGGGCCGGGTCTCGTCCACCCACACATGGACCGGCAGGCCGGCATCATGGGCCTTGTAGATCGGCGCCAGCGCCGTGCCCCAGTCCACCGTGGCCAGCCAGCCGGCGTTGCAGTGGGTCAGGATGTTGAAGCGCTCCGGCTCGCCCTTGGCCGCATAGAGATCGCGGATGATGGTCAGGCCATGCTCGCCGATGGAGTCGCACAAGGCGACGTCTTCGTCGCAGATCTCGGCGGCCCGGCGGAAGGCGGCCTCGGCCCGGCGCTCTGGCGGCAGATTGTCCAGAACGGCGGCCATCTCTTCCAGCGCCCAGCGCAGGTTCACCGCCGTCGGCCGGGTGGCATAGAGCGCGTCATGCGCGGCCCGCCGGTTGGCGTCCGACGGGTCCTGCCGCATCGCCAGCGCCATGCCGTAGGCCGCCGTGGCGCCGATCAGCGGCGCGCCACGCACCAGCATGGCCTTGATGGCATGGGCGGCGGCGTCCATGGTTTCCAGACGCTTGGTCTCGAAGGCATGGGGCAGGCGGGTCTGGTCGATGATCTCCACTGCCCGGCCGTCGTCCACCGGCCAGATGGTGCGCATGGGCTGCCCGTTCACCTTCATGTCTTCGATCCCTCTTGTCCTGGGAGGCGGGCGCAACCAAGGCCTCTTCCCAAATCCTGTTCTTATCCCGGATCAGCCGCCCAGCACCCGGCCGGCGACGGCCGACAGGGCCTTGATCATTTCCGGATCGCGCTTGTCCGGGGCGGTGATGATGGCGCAGTCCAGGGCCGTGTGGCTGCCGTCGGGCAGCGGCCAGGGGCGGTCCTTCACCCGCTGGGGCATGGCGCGAACCAGGGACCGGGCCTTGTCGGCGTTTTCCCGCAGCACCTTGATCACCGCTTCCACGCTGACAGCGTCGTGGCCCGGGTGCCAGCAGTCGTAATCGGTGACCATCGCCACCGACGCATAGGCAATCTCCGCCTCGCGGGCCAGCTTGGCTTCGGGCATGTTGGTCATGCCGATCACGTCACAGCCCCAGTTGCGATACAGCTTGCTTTCGGCCAGGGTGGAGAACTGCGGACCTTCCATGCACAGATAGGTGCCCCCTACCTGGTGGGGAATGTCCAGGGCCAGCAGGGCATCGGCCACCTGCTCGGACAGCCAGCTGCTGACCGGATGGGCCAGCGAGACATGGGCCACCAGACCGTCGCCGAAGAAGCTTTTCTCGCGGGCGAAGGTGCGGTCGATGAATTGGTCCACCACCACGAAGGTGCCCGGCGGCAGTTCCTCCTTCAGCGACCCGACAGCCGACACCGACAGGACTTCGGTCACGCCCAGGCGCTTCAGGGCATCGATATTGGCGCGATAGGGCACGGTGGTGGGGGCATGGACGTGGCCCCGGCCGTGGCGGGGCAGGAAGACCATCTCCAGGCCATCCAGCCGGCCGCGCAACACCTGATCGGACGGCGTACCGAAGGCGCTTTCCACCGTTTCCCACCGCGCGTCTTCCAGACCGTCAATATCGTAAACGCCCGAACCGCCAATCACCCCCAGAATCGGAGCGCGCCCCTCTGCCATCATCCCTATCCTTTCCTGGCCAGCCCCGACCGAAACGTGGTCAAAGGCGCGAAACCATACAGGCCGCCCGCCGCTCTTGCAAAGGACGGCTGTGGGAAAAAGGGCAAAGAAAAACGCCGCCGGGGTGCCCCGACGGCGTTTTTTTCGTGAGAAGGAACAGGAGAGCTTAGTGCTCCACGTTCCGCCACAGGCTCTTCTTCAGCGCGTACAGCAGGATGGTCAGCACGGCGAGGAAGGCCAGGACCTTGATGCCCATGGATTTGCGGGCATTCAGTTCCGGCTCGGCGGCCCAGGTCAGGAACGAGGTGACGTCCTTGGCGATCTGATCCACGGTGGCCGGGGTACCGTCTTCATAGGACACCAGGTCGTCCATCAGCTGCGGCGGCATCGAGATGGCAAAGCCCGGGAAGTAGTTGTTGAACCACTTGGACTCGTTGAAATGCGGCTCGTGGCCATGCTCTTCCTGGTATTCGACCCACCATTCCGCCGGTTCGCCGGGAACGTCGGAGGCGAAGCCGGTCATCAGGCTGTAGATGTAGTCCGGACCGCCGACGCGGGCCTTGGCCATCAGCGACAGGTCCGGCGGAACCGCCCCACCGTTGGCAACCGCCGCCGCCTTTTCGTTGGGGAACGGCGAGGGGAAGCGGTCGGCCGGGATGGCGGCGCGCATGAACATGTCGCCGTTGTCATCCGGACCATCCTCGACCTCGTATTCCGAGGCGATTTCCTTCACCTGATCTTCGGTGAAGCCGATGTCCATCAGGTTGCGGAACGACACCAGGTGCATGGCGTGGCAGTTTGCGCACACTTCCTTGTACACCTGATAGCCGCGCTGCAGCTGGGCATTGTCGAAGCGGCCGAAGATCCCGTCGAAGGACCATTCCTGCTTCTTCAGTTCCGGACCGATGCTGTCGCCCGAGGCCTGCGCCGTGGCGGTCAGCCCGGCGGTCGCGCCGAAAGCGATGGCGGCGGCGACCGCAGCGGTCTTGACGATCTTCATCATAACTCGTCGATCTCCTTGCGTGTGTCGCGCCGTCAGTGCTTGCCGGTGACCGCAGCGCTGATGCTCTCAGGCAGCGGCTTGGGCTTTTCGAACCAACCCAGCAGCGGCATCACCACCAGCAGGTGGAGGAAGTACCAGGCGGTGGCGAACTGACCGATGGTTACATAGGGCTCTTCCGCCGGCATGGCACCGATGTAGCCCAGCACCAGGCAGTCGGCCAGGAACAGCCAGAAGAACCACTTGTACAGTGGACGGAAGGTGGCCGACCGGACCTTGGAGGTGTCCAGCCAGGGCAGCACGAACAGCACCAGGATGGCACCGAACATGGCCAGCACGCCGCCCAGCTTGTCGGGGATCGACCGCAGGATGGCGTAGAACGGCAGGAAGTACCATTCCGGCACGATGTGGGTCGGCGTTACCATCGGGTTGGCCGGGATGTAGTTGTCCGGCTCGCCGAAGAAGTTCGGCGCGAAGAACACGAAGTAGGCGAAGACCATCAGGAAGATGCCCAGACCGAACGCGTCCTTGACGGTGTAGTACGGGTGGAACGGAACGGTATCGTTCGGCCCCTTCACGTCGATGCCCAGCGGGTTGTTGGACTTCTTCTGGTGCAGCGCCCACAGATGAAGGAAGACAACGGCGAAGATCACGAACGGCAGCAGGTAGTGCAGGGCGAAGAAACGGTTCAGGGTCGGGTTGCCGACGCTGAAGCCACCCCACAGCAGGGTAACGATGTAGTCGCCTACCACCGGAATCGCGCTGAACAGGTTGGTGATCACGGTCGCGCCCCAGAAGGACATCTGACCCCAGGGCAGCACGTAGCCCATGAAGGCGGTGCCCATCATCAGCAGCAGGATCACCAGGCCCAGCCACCACAGCACTTCGCGCGGCGCCTTATAGGACCCGTAGTACAGACCGCGGAAAATGTGAATGTAGACCACGATGAAGAACATCGAGGCGCCATTCATGTGGATGTAGCGCAGCAGCCAGCCGTAGTTCACGTCACGCATGATGCGTTCGACGCTGTCGAAAGCCATGCTGACATGGGCGGTGTAGTTCATGGCCAGGAAAATACCGGTGGCGACCATGATCACCAGGGCAATGCCGGCCAGGGATCCGAAATTCCACCAGTAGTTGAAGTTTTTCGGGGCCGGATAAACCACCAGCTCCTTGTGCATCAGGGTGACGACCGGCATGCGCTCGTCGAGCCACTTGACGGCCTTGTTGTTCCAGTTCGGAGGCGTGTACATGCTTCAGCGGCTCCTGACTACGCTTGGTTGATCCGGACGGTGGTGTCGTCCAGGAACTCGTAGGGCGGAATGGGGAGGTTCAGCGGTGCCGGACCCTTGCGAATCCGCCCGGACGTATCGTAGTGCGAGCCGTGGCACGGGCAGAACCAGCCGCCGAAGTCACCCTTCGGCTGGCCTTCCTTCTGCCCCAGGGGGATACAACCCAGGTGGGTACAGACCCCGATTTCCACGAGCCATTCCGCCTTCTGGACCCGCTCTTCGTCGGTCTGCGGGTCGCGCAGTTCGGCGATATCCACCGAGCGCGCGCTTTCAATTTCTTCCGCCGTGCGGTGGCGGATGAATACCGGCTTGCCCTGCCACATAACGGTGACAGCCTGGCCTTCCTCGATCGGCGAGATGTCCACTTCCGTGGTCGCCACGGCCAGGGTATCGGCCGCCGGATTCATGGAATCGATGAACGGCCAGACGGCAAGCGCCGTCCCGACCGCACCAACCCCGATGCAGCTATAAACCAAAAAGTCGCGACGCGACGGATCGCCGTCCGACGGCGCGGCGGGAGTATCGGCCTGAGCCATCCTGCTATCCTCTCTCTTGCCCTACAGCATTCCAAAAGAACGGATTCTTTGGCCGGAAGGCACAACGAGGCAGGTGGTCTGGCCCCAGGCATATGTCGCCATTCAAGGTCATGGCCTTGCCCCCGTGTTCCGGCCCGCTTTCCGACAACCCCCATCCACCGGTATCGCGAAAGCCGTTCCGAAGCCGAACGCCTCGACAGCGCGGTGCGCCGCCATCGTCGGCCGGCAACGCCGCGCCCCCGAAGCAGGCGCTCCGGGCTGCTGCATTGCGACGCGACGGGCGCGGATATAAAACAAATGCGGCATATTGAAAAGCGGAAACGTGCCCCTTAGGCACCCGACCGCCGGTCGTCGGCCCCCATCCGGGAGTCGCCAAAGCTTTGGATAATCTGTCGATGCGTCTGGCCCTGTACCAGCCCGATATCCCACAGAACGCTGGTACCCTGCTGCGACTGGGTGCCTGTCTTCGAGTCGCGGTCGACATCATAGAGCCGTGCGGCTTCGTATTTGACGACCGAAAGTTGCGGCGAGCCGGAATGGACTATATGGACCTGGCGACCATGACCCGCCATGTGTCCTGGACGGCCTTTCTGGAGACCCTGGCGCCGCCTGCGCGGCTGGTCCTGCTCAGCACCCGTGCCACCGCTCCCCACCACGCCTTCGCCTGGCGGCCGGACGACGTGCTGCTGCTGGGGCGGGAAAGCGCCGGCGTGCCCGATGCGGTGCACGACCGGGCCGATGCAGCCGTGCGCATCCCGATGGCCGCCGGCGTGCGGTCGCTGAACGTGGCCGTGGCGGCATCCATGGTGCTGGATGCGGCCCTGACCGCGACGGGGGGATGGCCGGCAGGCGAAGACGGTTAGGGATCCCGCTTCGGGGGCGTGAAACCGGGTCTACAGCGTCCAGGTCTGGCGGTTCGCCGACCAGGTCCACCAGGGTTCGCGATGCGGCCAGAAGGTGCGTTTCAGGCGGTTTAGGACGTATTCCGCCCGGCGTTCGGTGGTGTGGAAGCGGCGGAGCCAAGCCCGTGATCGCGCACCGATTTCAAGCGCTCGGGATTCATCACGCAGCAGTGCGTCCACGGCACCAATCAATTCGCCGACCGTGGAGAAACGCACGATTTCGCGTCCTTCCCGGAAGTCGTGGGGGATGTGCAAAGGGGTTCGGTACGCCAGGTGGGCTCCGGAACAGGCAGCATTCTCCCAGTATCGGAAGGTGTCGTAGCCGGCGCCGGGAAGGCTCAGCACGATCTTGCACTTTTGCAGAGTCCGGTAATACTCATCTCGACTAAGCCGCCCATCCGGCTTGGGGTTGGCGGGGTCGGGCACTGTTGTCATACGGATCATGTGGTCTGGGAACAGCCGGGCCACTTCGTCAGGCATATGTTCCCGGGTCACTGAAGAGTTGGCCCGCGCCCCCAGAAACCCGACGGAGTATTCTTTGGGCTGGTCGGCGTAGCGATCCAGCCAGTCCAGCACTTGTACCGGCATGGCCATGGGCAGGGGGATCGTGTGATCACTGCCATCGGTTTCCCGCTGCATGACCGCAAAGTTGCCCGGACGGATCATCGAAGGCTGATCCTCTCCGTCCACAAAGGCCAGTGGGATTGTCTTGCGGTCCAGGATGCGGTTGATGCGATCTCTTTCCAGGCGAATGGAACGGATGTCGGCAAAAATCAGGGTGAAATAACCGCTGTCGATCTTGGCATCGATGTCGGTGCGGTCTACGGCGTCGTCATCGTCCATCAACCCCGGGACGGCCTGATCCGGGGTCAGGCAGCTGAATTCCCCTCGATAAAGGCCGTCTTTTCTCGGCCAGTCCACCACGTCCGGTCCGAAAAGGCGGCGCAGGCCGTGCAGCAGCAGGTCGGGGACATAGTTGGCGTCGGGAGAGCAGAAAAACAGGATCTTCATGGGATGTTCCCGACAACGAAAGGAGGAAAAAAGAACAGGGAGGAGAAGGTCAGGGGCGTTCACACTCGGTGACGAATGCTTCGGCAAATAGGCGCCAAGTGCGGTTTGCCAAGATCCAATGGCTGGCCTGTTCCGCTCGTTGGCGTGCCTCTTCACGATCTGTATAAACCGCCTCCAGCTGTTCCACCAGTTCTTCGGGGTCGCTGTCGGCCCAGCCGCGCAAACTGGGGTTGGTTGAATGCACCGGGGTCTGGCTGAGAAGGGGATAGCAGGTGTCGGGCTGCATCATCAGGTCCAACTGGCCCGTATTCGCCGCCAGGACCACCGGAATGCCTGCTGCCATGGCTTCGTTGGCCACTAGGTTGGTTGCCCCTTCACAGCGGTTGGGGAAGACGGCGGCGTCGGCTTCTGCCAGGGCGGCCATGACCTGCCCCCTGTCCAGAAAGCCCAGATCGACGAAGGCTTCGGGCGGGACGCCGTTGGCCTGCGCCCAGGCGGTGGTATTGATGGTCAGGCCTTCCGCCGGAATCTCTGGCGGAACCTTGCACCAGGGGCTGAGGTGCATGCTGCGGGCCGTTTCAGGCCAGGCGTTCTGCCAGGCGGTGACCAGCAGGGCCTCCGGGTGACGCTGCCGGAAGCGGCGGAAGGCCTCCAGCACGATATCCTGCCCCTTGCGGTATTCGAGCTTGCCGCCGGAGAAAATGACGAAGCGGTCACCGTAGACTCCCCGCCGGGGTGGCCGGGCGGCAATTTCCTCCGGCTCCACCCCCTGCCATGCCAGGCGCACATCGGGCATGCCGGCATCTCGCAGCATCTGCACGTTGAAGCGGGAATGGGTAACGATGCAATCGTAGCGTCGGCCCCGCTCCACCGCTTCGGCGGGAAAGAAGGTATCCTCGAAAGCGATGACACCGACGTTCCGTCGGCCCCGCCAGGATTCGCGGGGGTCGTCCATCCGGTTGCCCAGGCCGTGTAGCATGGTCACCCCCTGCACCTCTACGGGCTGATCGCCATAGGTCCGCAGCGTCTCGGCGACGGCCTGATAGGCGGGCACCAGCGCCTCGATCCGGGCACGGACCGCCGGGCGCATGGTGTTCAGCAGCGGCTTTTCCAGCAGCAGTGGCGGTTGGCCCCTGTCGAGCAGATACAAGGTCGTGTGGACCCCGAGCAGCCCCCAGCCATGCATCTCCGTCAGGTTCCAAGGCATTGCGAGCATGAGGCCGGCTTCCGTTTCCAACGTCAGGCGGCAGCCCCGGCATCCGCGTGATGGGGCTCCAAGGTCTTCAGCAGATGGGCGATCTGGTTCGACCAGGACAGGCCCAACAGGGTTTCCGCGCCCTTGAAGCCCCGCTTCCGGGCGGTCGCCCGGTCCTGGTAGATGGTTTCGAGATGGCCGAGGATCTCGTCGATGCTGCTTTCCCCCCAGCCCTCGGTGCCGTTGACTCCGACGGGGACGACAGCCCCCTGGTGATCGAGCCGGTAGCAGTTGTCGTCTCCGATCAGGTCCAGGTGGCCGGTGTTGGCCGACAGAATGGTGGGAATGCCGCAGGCCATTGTTTCCATGGCCACCAGGTTGGTGCCGCCCTCGGCCCGGTTGGGGAAGACGGCCGCGTCCATCTCGCGCAGGATGGTCGGCATCAGGGCGTTGGGCAGGGCGCCCAGATCGACAACGGATTCGGCTGGGATGCCGTTGTCCACCGCCCAGGCCACCGAATCCACCGATCCGTTCTCGCGAGTGCGCAGAGGAGCCAGACCGGCCTGCTCGGTCAAGCCGCCGGCGACGCCAACGGACCAGGGGCTGTGCCAGGCGGTGACCAGGACCGCTTCCGGATGGCGCTGCTGGAACACCTTGAAAGCCTTCAGCACCAGGTCCTGCCCCTTGCGATATTCCAGCTTGCCGCCCGAGAAGATGGCAAAACGGCCCCGGGCTTCCAGGAAGCCGGCCCGGGGGGCGGGATGAAACTGGGTGGTGTCCACCCCTTGCAGGCTGACGGCCACGTTCTCGATGCCCTGGGCCTTCATGACCTCGGCGTTCCACGTAGAGCCGGCGATGATCAGACGGTAGTCCCGGGCGCGGTTCACCGCATTGTCGCCCAAATCCGTGTCTTCGAAGAAGATCACGCCGATGGTCGGATTGCCTGTAATCACCGCGTTGTGGGCTGCCAGGGCGGCAAATTCCAGGCGGTTGCCCAGGGCGTGGAGCACCATGCAGTCCGCACCGATGACCTTGCCGGCGTGCGGCAGGAGGTTTTCGGTCAATCCCCGGCTGGCGACGGCGAACTCCCGCAAGGCCCAGGCGCGGATCGGATCGATGGTGACCCGTTCATCCAGGAACGGGGTGGCCGAAACCAGAGACAGCGCGCGCGAGGTCCCGTTTAGCGCCAGATTCAGCCCATAGACTCCCCAGCCGAAATACGAAGAGATAGGCCACTGGAAAACGATGCGGCGCTTGGCGGGCGTCGAAGCGGTCATGACGGATTGGCCTCCAGATCTCGGGTGGGATCGGCCCGCCAGTCGCGGGCGTATTTGCGGCGGATCAGGTGGGTGTTGCGAACCATGCAGCGCAGGCGGTTCACCGGTCGGCCGAAGCACAGAATGGGGCGGTCGCGGCGGCTGATACCCCAGACGTGCTCTATTCCGCTGACCGGCACCACATAGGCTTTCAATCCGCTGCTGCGTGCCTTCAGGCCCAAGTCTGCTTCTTCCAGGAAATAGGGGGACAGGCGGGGATCGAAGGAAATGCCCTCGTCATGCAGGCGATGGGCGTGCAAGGCGAAGCAGTGACCGGAAACCTGGTCGACGGCCACCGGTTCTGTGAGTTTGGGGCCGGATACATGCTCGGTAGCCTTTACCGTGACGGGATCCAGCCAGTCGCCACTCGGTCCCACAACCAGAGCATCAGGCAGGCTGAGCAGGTAACGTTCCATGTCCGCCAGGGCCGCAGTGGTCAGCTTCAAATCTGCGTTGAGGATAAAAATGGTCTCCCCTTCCGCCTGATTGATGCCGATGTTCCAGGCCCGCCCGACGCCCACGTTGTGGCGGTTATAGCTGTACTTGTCGATGCGCGGGTGGTTGCGCAGGTCCTCATAGACCTGGTCACCATTGAAGACGCAGATTACCTCGCCATCGAATTCGGCCAGATCGTCCAGAAGAGTGCGGATGTTATGGGGCGAACCCGGGGAGTAATCGAGGACGGCGATGACCGCGCTACGCTTGGGGATGCCCTCTCTGCCCGGCCGGCTGTCAAGGACATCCAGGGCATCCACGGCCTCGTCCAGGCGACCATTGTCATGGAGAAGGGCGGCCAGTCCGATGTGGGCATCCTCCAGATCCGGGTTCAGATTCAAAGAGCGGCGGAAGCACTGTTCGGCTTCTTCGAAGTTCCGCTGCCGGCGCAAGGCCATTCCCAGGTGCATGGCATAGTTGGCGTCGTTCGGGGCGGCGTCCACGCACTGCCGGTGATATCGCACGGATTCATCGATCCGATGCTGATCGCCGGCGATCAGCCCCATCTGGTCGAGCATGTCCGGGCTTCCCGGGGCGCAATCCAGAACAAAGGTGCAGAAATCCCGGGCTTCCTGGAACTTTTCGTCAAGACGTAGGGTGTTCAGCAGGGTATGTACCAGGTCCCGTTGCTCCGGCTGCCGGGCGATATGCTCGCGGACGGCGGCAAGGGCCGCGTCCATGCGTTTCTGCTCCAGCAGGATCGACACCAGATTGGACAGGGCTTCCGGGTTGTCTGGAGCTGCTGTGGCCAGAGCGCGAAAGATCTGTTCCGCTTTGGCCGTCTCTCCAGCCTGATGGTACAGAACGCCAGCGTTCTTAAGGCAGACAGGGGTGTCCGGGAACCGCTCTCCGGCTTGCTGAAAAAGGTTCGCCGCTTCGAGCAGTCGGCCGGCCTGATGCAGGGCAGTACCCAGATTGAACCAATGCTGCAGATTGCCCGGATCCCTATTCACGGCGCCATGCAACGGTTCGATGGCATCACCGGCCCGCCCCAGGGCCAGACGGGCAAGACCAAGGCGATACATGGGATCGGCGTCTGCCATGGCGCTCGCGGCCCGGGCGAGCATGGGTTCGGCCTCGGCCGCGCGGCCCAGGCGACGCAGGGTTTCGCCGACCAGGAACACGGCCTGGGGAGAAGGAGACGTCGGGTGAAGCACCTTCAGGCCAGCGGCAAGGGCGTCTTCAAGGCGTCCGCTGTTCAGAAGATCCACGGCCCCGGAGAGGTTATCCTCGTTCATCACTGATTCTCTTCTCCCAGGGGAATGAAAAAGAGGCGGCATGATGCCGCCTCATCAAAAGGAAGGCAAGGCGGTGGGGGGGCGACGGCTGCCTCGGATCAAACCCGGCGACAGTACGTTCCATGGGCCTTCTGAATGGGCGGACCAGTCCAGTCGGCCTTTTCGCGCAGCGGTTCCAATCGCCGCAAGAGACGGATGCTCTGGGTCGACGAGGCGGGGAAGCGCGGTTCGTTCGTCTGATCCTCGCGCTCTTCTTGCCGGACCTGATGCATGGGCTTCATGAAGCGTTGAATCTGTCCGCTGAAGGCATTGCCTTCCCGCTGGGTATGCCAGATCGTTTTCTCGCTGCTCATGCCCATCATGAAGAACGAGGAGAGATGGTCGGCAAAGAACCCATCTTCAAGAGCGCGGGCTTGCTGTTCCTCCGGGAAGCCACCCAGCAGGGCGAAGCATTCCGGACGGACGCAAAGATTGCTGGGGCACGTGAATTCTACGCTTTTCTGCCAGTCCGGATGAATGTCCAGATCCAGGAGCATGCCGGTCTTTACGCTTCCGACATCCGGATTGTCCCGCAGCAGGCGCAGGCAGGTGGCCATATGGGAAGGCAGGAACATGTCGTCGGAATCGAGGAACCACAGGGCCTCGCCGACAGCCAGTTCCGCGCCGATGTTCCGCGCTCTGGCCTGTCCCCGGTTGCAATTGACCGACAGGGTCAGGACTTCCAGCCCTTTCTGATTCTTTCCCCAGGCGCGCACGGCCTCGGCCGTTCCATCAGGGGACGCGTCGTCGACCACCACGATGCGGAAGCGCGCGCCCATTTCCTCGGTCTTGTAGCGGTAGAATGTGGCGGAGCGTTCTACGCTGTCCAAAGCGCGCACGATAAAGGATTCGGCCTTGAAGGCGGGGATGACCACGGTGCCCAGCATTGTCCGATGCTCCCGGGCCTCGGTTTCCTGGGGAACAACCTGGCGCAATCCCTTGATCAGGCACTGTTCGCCGGCGGCTCCGGCGGTTTCGTCCAATTGGTCCAGCGCCCATTCCGCACGCAAGTCATCTCCCCGTTCCAGCATGGATCGGGCAAATACCCGCAATGCCTGTCTGGAACCAGGGGTCAGACGCAAAGACCGGGTGGCGGCAAGATCGGCAGCATTCCAGCGCTTCAGGGAGTAGCAGATGAAGGAGAGATTGGACCAATAAGTGGCATTGTCTGGATAGAGAGCCACCAGGTCCCACGCCACCTTCAGGGCTGCATGCAACTTTCCCTGGCGTTCATAGGCCAGCAGAAGATTGACCCGCGCCGATTCGAAGGACGGTCTGTTACGCACCGCCCGTAGCCCCCAGAGCGCTGCCTCTTCCGCTTGGTTATGGTCTAGGGCACAGACTGAAGCGATATAGAGTGCACCCAGGAAATCCGGAGCCAGGATGAGCATCCGGCGACTGTAGGTACGGGCTTCCTCCATACGGCCCGTATGGCGGGCGGCAATGGCGGCCAGATACCAGACCTCGGCGGATGTGGGGTCCTGCCGAAGGTAAGCCATGCTCATCTCATAAGCCTCGGGGTAGCGGCCGGCTTCGGACAGGGACTTGATTGTGTCGATGCTGATTTGCATGCTGTTGCCTTATGCCTACAGTCCCGCCTTGAGTATGGTGCTTTACAGTGCGTTGTTTGGCCTTGTCGCGGATCCGGGGCTCAGCTTTGTGGCCCCCAGAAGCGATCCAGAACCACCCGGTCTTCCGGCGGCGATGGCGGCAGGGGGGCTTGGGTGAAACAGGGGGCATCGGCTCCGGTCTCCAGAATGGAGAAACCGGCGCGTTGAAGGCGCAGCGACAGGTCGACTTCGAACCCGGATCCCAGGGCCAGGATATGCCCCGCGCCAAGGGCGCGAATCACCGGTAGCGACACCAGGCCCGCCCGCAGGACGGGGCGACCGGCATAGCGCTCGTGATGGATTTCTGCAGGACCGGAAATCGGCGCCAGACCGAAGGATACACCAGCCACCGCCTGACCTTTGGCAGCAGCCTGGCGCCAGAGCATCAAGGCCCGGCGGATGTCGTGATGGCAGACAACGCTGGTAGAGCCGATGATCAGGGCGACATCACCCTGGCAGACCGACAAGGCGGCAGCCATGGCCCGACCGTGGCGCAGCTGCGGTGATGCACCGGACGGAGCGATATATCCTACGCCTTTGGGCAGGTCCGGCTCGCCGTCGCGTTCTGGACGATAGTCGACCACATCCACGCCGGTGCAGCGTCCTTCGCAGGCGGTCAGTGCGGCAGAGGCGGCCGCTCCCATCGCCGGCCGGCGGCCCATGGCCAGCACGATGGCGCCGATTTTCGGCATTGCGGGCAGGGCAAAGGCGTCGGTGGGTAGGGTGGGGATCGGTGTGGGGGCCTGCGAGACCGGGTCGCCGAGCAGAGGGACCCCGAGCGCCGTCAGCCGGCTGGCCAGGGCATCGACCATTGGGGGCAGGGCCGAACCGGCAGGCAGGCCGGTGCGCAGGGTCTGGGCGGATGCCAGCAAGGCCGAACCGCCGGCCAGTACCACGGCCGCGGGGACCGAGCCTTCGGCGGCTTGGGACAGGGTGCGCAGGGCGGCTTCCACTGTCTCGCGGGTTAGGGAGGCGTCAGGCGTGGCGACCAGCACCGGTCCTGTGCCGTAGTTGGCGGCGGCGGCGGCGGTCAGGGAGGCGTCGGGACCGGCGGCCGGTGCGAACAGCCCCCGGTCATCCGCCAAGGAAACCGCACCGATCGGAGCGGCACCGAGACGGTCAACGGTGAGCGGCCGGCTTTCATCAGCCAGAGTTTCCGTCAGGCGGGCGATCGTGTCGCTTTCTTCGCCGGTCAGTAAGACCGATAGCCCCTCGGCCCGCTCGATATCGGAGACGGCCAGGGGCGGGGCTGCCAGCGGACGGGCGGCCAGGCGGGTCGCCTGCGCGGCCTGCGCCCCGCTCAGGGCGTCGGAAACCCGGTGGATCTCGTGATCCAGCCGCTCGTTCTTGCGCGTCAGGTTTCGGATCATGTTCGATAGTTCTTGGATCGTGCCGGCCTGACTTTCGATCTTGCCGGACAGGTTCTGGGCCAGTTCGGTCAGGTCGTCGGCCTTGCGCGACAGGCTGTCGGCCCGTTCGGAGGAACGGCGGAGGGCGTCTTCCGCTTCCGTCTGAAGGTCTCGATACCGCTGGAGTTCGCCGTGATAGCGCTCCAGCGTCGTTTTCGCGTCCACTTGAAGGGCGCGATACAGCTCTTCGGCTTCCCGGTAGCGGCCGGTCAAAATCGGCAGCAGGGCGAGCAGGGCCTTTTCACCGTCGCTGCGTTCCGGTACTTGCCCCAGGATGGCATCGGCCGCCGATTTCATGGCCGTTTCCCGGGCCGAACCGGCCTGGACCATGAACAGGTTGCCTTCTGCAGTGCCTTCGGCAAGGTCCTGGCGTGCGGAGACGGCTTTCAGGTGGGTGGCGCCAGGGCTTGCTACCCACAGGGCGAACCCTTCGTCTTCAAGGGCGGCCAAGGCGTCTACAAGGCGGTTGCGGCGGTCGGTGTCCAGGTTCTTCTGGCTGACCTCGAACTGGACCACCACTCGGGGTGACGCGGCCAGGGCGGCCCGGGCGCCGAAGAACACGGCGCCTTCGTGGCCTTCCACATCCACCTTCAACAGGTCTATCGGTTTGCCGCCGGCGGCCTGCCACAGGTCATCCAGGCGGCGGACCGCCACTTCGGTGGCTTCCTTGACCTTGGAGCGGCCGGTATCGGTCAAGCCACTGAAGGCGCTTTCCTCGGCTTCGAAGAAAGTGGCCGTGCCGGTGTAGTCGGACAGGGCGACATCGTGCACCGTGGCGCGGTCGGATACCCCGTTGGCGGCCAGATTGCGTTCCAGCAGGCGCAGCACAGCCTTGTTCGGCTCGAAGGCGTGGACCCGGGATTCAGGGCCGGCCTTGACCCCGGCGGCGGCGGCATATAGGCCGAAGTTGGCGCCCACGTCCCAGATTTCCCCGCCGGCCGGGCACAGGGCCAGGAACAGAGCCAGATCCACCCGTTCCGGCCGGTCGCCGTAGAAGAACGCGCGGCCGAATCGGTCCCCCACATCGACGGTGTAGACCACGCCGTCGATGGTGACCTCCCGCAGGTCCTCCTTCCCGGCCGGATGGACGGTGGCCGCCTGGCGCGTGATCACGTCGGCGACGATCACGGCGGTGTCCCGATCCGACGTCAGATAGTTCAACGCCGTATACATCTGGGCGATGGTGGGATCGTAGGAAGGCGGTGTGTCGGTCACGGGGGACGTCTCCATAGGGGGTCTTACAGGCGGCCGGGCATGATGTTCAGGTAGACGTCCTTCAATTCGCTGTAGACGTCCAGGGCTTCGGTCCCGGGTTCGCGGGTGCCGTTGCCCGAGGCCTTCACGCCACCGAAGGGCATGTGCGGTTCGGAGCCGAAGGTCCCGCCGTTGACCACCGTAGCCCCGGCCTGGACCTTGTAGGTGAACTGCATGGCCCGGTCGAAGCTGCGGGTATGGATGCAGGCCGTCAAGCCATAGGGCGACCGGTTGGCCAGCGCCAGGGCCTCGGCGAAATCGGTGACCTTGTAGACGGCGGTCAGCGGGCCGAACAGTTCGGTGCAGGACATCTCGTCGTCCGCGCCCAGGCCTTCGATGATGGTGGGCTCCAGGTAGAAGCCGTCCTTCAGGTCGGGCGTATCGGCGCGCTTGCCCCCGGCCCGCACGACGGCACCGGCGGCGGTGGCCCGTTCGATGGCGCCGAGCATGTTGGACAGCTGTCGGCCGTTGATCACCGGACCCAGGTCGCAATCGGGCTCGACACCCATTTTCAGAGCCTTGGCGGCGGCGACGAACTTTTCCATGAAGGCGTCATAGACCGAATCGAAGACGACGATGCGGCTGCCGGAGGCGCAGCGCTGACCGGCGTTGGAGAAGGCCGACAGGCAGCTCCACTTGACCGCTTCGTCCAGGTCGGCATCGTCGCACACCACCAGCGGGTTCTTGCCGCCCAGCTCCAGCGAGACCTTCTTCAGGTCGCGACCGGCGGATTCGGCGATCATGCGGCCGACCCGGGTGGAGCCGGTGAAGCTGATCACCTGAATATCCGACTCCACCAGCGCCTGGCCGGCTTCGGCGCCCAGGCCGTGGACCACGTTCAGCACGCCCTTGGGCAGGCCCGCTTCCTCGCACACCTTGGCCATGAACCAGGCGGAGATCGGCGTGTCCTCGGCGGCCTTCAGCACCACCGCATTGCCGCAGATCAGCGCCGGGAAGACCTTCCAGGCGAAATTCGGGGCGGGGGTGTTGGCGGCGATGATCAGGCCGGCCACGCCGCAGGGCTGGCGCACGGTCATGGCGTACTTGTTGGGCACGCCGCTGGTCATGGTTCGGCCGAACAGACGCTGGCCCTCGCCGGCGAAGAAGCGGCCGCACTGGATGGCACCGCCGGCCTCGCCGAAGGCATCACCGGGGCGCTTGCCGGCTTCCAGGGCGACGATCTCGCCCAGGTCCTTCTGGCGGGCTTCCAGGGCATTGCAGATCTGATGAAGGATATGGCCGCGCTGCACCGCCGGGGTTTCGGCCCAGGCAGGCTGGGCAGCCTTGGCCGCGGCGACGGCGGCGTCCACGTCTTCCTTGCCTGACCGGGCGAGCGTGGCGATTTCCTTACCGGTATGCGGGGCCAGGACCTCGACCGTCTGGCCCGACCGGGCCGGAACGTCCTCGCCGGCGATCAGGTTGGGAATCAGGCTGGGGAAAAGGCTGTGGGCCATACCGTCGGTTCTCCATCGGCCAGGGGAAAGCGGGATTCGAAGCGGGCAGGATCTGCGGAAGGACACGGCCGCATCCGGCGCCGGTTACATGGCGGTGAAGCCGCCGTCGATGACCATGTTGGATCCGGTCATATAGGCGGAGGCATCGGACATCAGATAGACCACGGCGCCGTTGTATTCGCTTTCGTCGGCCATGCGGCCCAGAGGGACCTTGGCGTTGTAGCGGTCCAGGAAGGCTTGTTCCTGGTTATTGAAGACGCCGGCGAAAGTCACCGTGTTGACCCGGACGCCGCGCCCGCCCCAATAGACTGCCAGGTAGCGGGTCAGGTTATAGAGCGCGGACTTGGAAGCCGAATAGGCCACCGGCTTGAAGAACACCTCGCCCCGGTCGCGGCGGTATTGATAGAGGCTCTGGTCCGGCGAAACCATGCCGTAGATGGACGCCACGTTGACGATGGAACCGCGGCCCGCCTCGGCCATGGCCCCACCCATCACCTGGCAGGCCAGCATGGTGCCCTTGACGTTGACGTCCATCACCCGGTCCCAGCTGTCTTCGGGATAGGTCTCGAAGGGGCCGTTCTCGCCGGCCGGGGCGTTGGGCGGGGAATCCAGGGCGGCGTTGTTGACGAGGCCGTGGGGCGCTTCCCAGCGGTCGGTGATCGCAGCCAGGGCCTCATCCAGGGATGCGCGAGAGGTGATGTCGGCGGCCAGGAACAGCAGGCGGTCACTGGCGGCGGCTTTAGCGCCGTAGCGCTTTTCCACCGCAGCGTCATCGTTGGTGAGGTCGAGCACGGCCACCTTGGCGCCCCGGGCGTGCAGGCTGGTTGCGAACTGGTGGCCAAGCTGGCCCAGGCCGCCGGTAACCGCGATGACGCGGCCGGTCAGATCGAACATGTCGCGGGTCATGACGCCGCCGTCTCCTGCTGTGCTTGGGTCGCTTTGGTGCGGACTGCGTGCACCATGTCACAGACTTCCCGCACCGCGCCGTTGCCGCCCAGCCAACGGGTGCGGTAGAGGCCGGCGTCCAGGACGTCGGGATGGGAATCGGCCACCACCATGGGCAGGCCGACCACGCGCAGGCAGTCCAGATCGTTGATGTCGTTGCCCACGTAGCCCACCTGGTCGAGGGAAAGGCCGCGCGCGGCGACCTCTTCTCGCAGGGCCGCCAGCTTGTCATCCAGGCCGTTGCGGGCCTTGATCTTCAGCTTTCTGGCGCGGGCCTGGACCACGGGGTTCTTTTCCGTGGACAGGATCAGGGGTTCGACGCCGGATTCTTCCAGGCGTCGCAGACCGAACCCGTCGAGGCGGCTGCAGCGCACCGATTCGCGGCCGTCCTCCAGGACATAAACCGCGTTGTCGGTAAACACGCCGTCGAAATCGAACACCATCAGGCACAGGCGCAGAATGCGGTCCTTCAGGATATCCGCTCCGGCCGTATGTGCAGCCGATCCGCCGACGGGAGGTATGCCGGTCATTCCCTTTTTGCCCTTTTCTCCGCTGGCGGTCCGATCAGGCCGCCGTATCCGTCGCTCCGATGGCTTCGAAGGTCAGGTTTTCGTCCTTCTTCAGCGGCTGGGCCAGGGCCTTGCCGATGAACTCGTCCACGCGATAGGGCGGGATGCCGTCGTTGGGGCACTTGTAGGTGATGTCGGCGGCGGTCAGGACGGTGCCGGCGGGCAGGTCGCGGGCGGCGACCAGCTTCTTGGCCATCTTGAACAGCGGGGCTTCTTCGCTGGGGAAGGGTCGCTTGATGCCGTCGCCCAGGGACACCCGGGTGCGTTCCAGGTCGCGGACCACGCGGCGGATGCCGCCCGGTTCCAGCGAGAAGGCCTGGTCCGTGCCTTTCCAGGTGCGGTTCAGGGTGAAGTGCTTTTCGAAAATCCGCGCACCCAGCATGTAGCCGACTAGCGGCATGGCGATGCCGGCATCATGGGAGGAGAAGCCGATGATGATGTCGGGGAATTCGTTGTAGAACGTCTCGATCACCCGCAGGTTCAGCTCTTCGTGGGCCGGCGGGTAGCCCGAGGTGCACTGCATGATGCAGAGGTTCTTGTTGATCGGCATGATGGTTTCGTAGGCGCGCCGCACGTCGTCCATGGCGCCGCCGCCGGTCGACACGATCATCGGCTTGCCGAAGGACGCCACATACTTCAGCAGCGGCGTGTTGGTCAGATCGCCCGAGGCGATCTTGTAGGCGGTGATGTCGATGTCTTCCAGGAAGTCCGCCGACGGCATGTCGAAGGCCGTGGAGAAGAAAACGATGCCCAGCTCTTCGGCGTACTTCTTCAGTTCCAGGTATTCATCGCGCCCGAACTCCAGAAACTCGCGGTGCGCGCCGTAGGTGGGGGCATAGGCGTTTTCGCTGTTGTAGGGGCTGTTGTACATTTCGTCGGTGAAGAGCGCGTGGTTATCGCGCTTTTGCAGCTTGACCGCATGGGCGCCGTTATCGGCGGCGGCCTTGAACATCTGCTTGCACTTCTCCAGCTCACCCTGGTGATTGTGGCCGATTTCGGCGATCACGAAGGATTTGCCGCTGTCCTGATCAATCACGTGGTTGCCGATACGGAATTCGCGCGCCATCTCGCTCTCCAACGCTATTGCCTGGGGCTCGCCCCTGGCTTGAAACCGGCGGCAGGCTAGCCGACCGTCCCGCGCAATACAAGCGCCCCGGCGTGATAGAGGTGATCGCCGGAACAACCCCCTGTATGGTGCCCTGCCGCCCTGCACCACCCCCCGACCCACCCCTAAGAGAGAAAGTCGGATGAACTGGATTTTCATTATACTGGCGACACTCGCCGGCCCCCTTGTCGTGGCCCTTGTGGCTGCCCGCCGGGAACGCTCCCCCTTGCGGTGGGGAGGCGGTGTGCTCGCCCTGATCAGCTTGTTGCAGATGCCCGTCCAGGTGGTCGCCTGGGCGCAGGGCTATACCGAGATGCTGGGCCTGCCGATCGAAGGGGTGATCGCCCTGTATTCCTCGCTGGTGCCGGCCGTGCTGCTGGTGCTGGTGCTGCGCCGCCTGCCGCCGGGGTCCGAGGACCCGTTGCCGGAGGACCTGGAAGGGTGACGGAAGAAGAGACGGCTCACCCTTCCTTGACGATACCCCGCAGATAGGCGCCATAGCTGGTCTTGGCCAGGGGATGGGCGAGAGCCAGCACATCCTCGGCCGAGATGAAGCCCAAGCGCCAGGCGATTTCCTCGACACAGGCGATCTTCAGCCCCTGGCGGCGCTCCACGGTGCGGACGAATTCGGCGGCGTCGATCAGGCTTTCGTAGGTGCCCGTATCCAGCCACGCGAAACCGCGCGCCAGCCGTTCCACCCGCAGGCTGCCGGCCTCCAGGTAGCGGCGGTTGACGTCGGTGATCTCCAGTTCGCCCCGCGCCGATGGGGTGATGCTGCGGGCGATGTCGACCACCTGGCTGTCGTAGAAGTACAGGCCGGTGACGGCGTAGTTGGATTTCGGCTGGGCTGGCTTTTCCTCGATGCTCACGGCCGTGCCGTCGCCGTCGAATTCCACGACTCCATAGCGTTCCGGATCGGTAACGCGATAGCCGAAGACGGTCGCGCCGTCGGTCTGAGCGGCCGCAGTTTGCAACAGGGCCTGGAAGCGGTGGCCGAAGAAGATGTTGTCGCCCAGAATCAGCGCGCAGGGATCATTGCCGACGAAATCGGCACCGATTAGAAAGGCTTCGGCCAGGCCATTGGGCTGGGGCTGCGCCGCATAGGCGATGTTCAGCCCCCACTGGCTGCCGTCCTTCAGCAGCGCCTGGAACAGAGCGGAATCCTGGGGCGTGGTGATGACCAGGATATCGCGGATACCGGCCATCATCAGGGTGGCCAGAGGGTAATAGATCATTGGCTTGTCATAGACCGGCAGCAGTTGCTTGCTGACCACATAGGTCATGGGATACAGGCGCGTGCCCGACCCCCCGGCCAGGATGATGCCCTTCATTGCTCTGCCCCTTCCGCGCTTGCGGGTGCTGCTTGATCCGCCATCAGCTCGGCCAGGACATCGGCCAGATCCTGCCGCCAGTCGGGCTGGGGCAGGCCGAAGGCGCTTTCGAACCGGCGGCAGTCCAGGATGGAATTGGCCGGCCGTTTTGCCGGTGTCGGATATTCTTCGGTGGCGATCGCCCGCACCGGCGGCTTGCGGCCGGTGACCGGGCTTTGCCCGTCGACGACGGCTTCGGCCAGGCCGTGCCAGGTGGTCGCCGGGGCGCCGCAGAAGTGGTAGGTGCCCCACAGATCGTCCCGCCCCTCCAC
Source organism: Rhodospirillaceae bacterium Z3-40 (assembly GCA_046233135.1). GTDB lineage: Bacteria > Pseudomonadota > Alphaproteobacteria > Rhodospirillales > Rhodospirillaceae > JBJXHN01. Next base: position 125,287 of record JBJXHN010000002.1, read on the forward strand.
CGTCACGGCCTCGGCCACCCGGACGATGGCGGCGGCAATCGCGGCGGCGGCGGTGGGGCCGCCGTGCTGATCGACCACCACCCGCAGCGAGTCATGGGTGCCGGCCAGGCGCAGCATGGTCTTCACGAAGTTGTGCCCGTGGGCGGAAAAGACCCAGGCGGTGCGCAGGATCACGTGGCGGTCCAGGACGGCGCGGATGGCCCGCTCTCCGGCTTCCTTGCTGGTGCCGTAGACACCGAGCGGGGCGACCGGGTCGTCCTCCGTATAGGGGCCGGCCTTGGTGCCGTCGAAGACATAGTCGGTGGAGATATGCAGCAGGGGCACGCCGGCTTTGGCGCACGCCGCGGCCATGGCGGCGGGGGCGTCGCGGTTGACCGCCTCAGCCGGTTCCGCGTCCGCTTCCGCCTTGTCCACAGCCGTATAGGCCGCAGCATTGACGACGAAAGTCCAGGGGCGCTCGGCGATAGCGGCGGCGATGGCGGCCCGGTCGCCAAGATCCAGGCGGTCGCGCCCCCGCTGCTCCGGCCGCAGCCCGGCGGGCCAGGCGGCGCGCATCAGCTCCGTTCCCACCTGGCCGGTGCCGAGCACGAGGACGTTGGGAGAAGGATCGGTCATAGCGCTTATCCTGCTTTCTGGGCCGCCGTCATGGTGCCGAGGCGCTCGCCCCCGTATCCGGCACGCAGGGGCGCCCACCAGGCTTCGTTGTCTAGATACCACCGGATGGTCTGGCGCATGCCGCTTTCGAACGTTTCCTGCGGTGTCCATCCCAGGGTCCGGGCGATCTTGCCGGCGTCGATGGCGTAGCGGAAATCGTGGCCCGGCCGGTCGGTGACGTGGGTGATCAGGGGCCGGCGCGGCGCGTCGGCGGGGACCAGTTCGTCGAGCAGGTCGCAGATGACGGTGACCACGTCGATGTTCCGCCGCTCCGCATTGCCGCCGATATTGTAGCTCTCCCCCGGGGTGCCCTTGGTCAGCACGGTCACCAGGGCGCGGGCGTGATCTTCCACATGCAGCCAGTCGCGGATGTTTTCTCCCTTGCCGTAGACCGGCAGGGGCTTGCCCGCCAGCCCGTTGAGGATCATCAGCGGGATCAGCTTTTCCGGAAACTGATAGGGGCCGTAGTTGTTGGAGCAATTGGATTCGACCACCGGCAGGCCATAGGTGTGGAACCAAGCCCGGGCCAGATGGTCGGATCCGGCCTTGCTGGCCGAATAGGGTGAGTTGGGGGCGTAGGGGGTGTCTTCGCGGAATTTGCCCTCGTCGCCCAGGGTGCCGAAGACTTCGTCGGTGGAGACGTGGTGGAAGCGGAAGGCCGCCCGCTGCGCCGCATCCAGACTGCTCCAATACTGGCGGGCGGCTTGCAGCAGGTGGTATGTGCCGACGATATTGGTTTCGATGAAGGCCGCCGGACCGTCGATGGAGCGGTCCACATGACTCTCCGCCGCCAGATGCATCACCGCATCGGGGCGATGGGCGGCGAAAATGCGGTCCAGCGCGGCCGGATCGCAGATATCGGCCTTCTCGAACGCATATAGCGGACTGTGGGCGACGGGGGCGACGGATCCTTCGGTGGCGGCATAGGTCATCTTGTCCAGATTGACCACGCCGTGCCCCTGGCTGATCAGCAGCCGGACAACCGCCGAGCCGATAAAACCGCATCCGCCGGTAACCAGGACTTTCACGCGCTTCACTCCCGCTCGGTCAAATTTACCGCGCAGCAAACCACATCGCTGGCGGGGCTGGAAGGGGACTTTAGGGAAAGACTGGCGGCATATCCTTGAACAGCGGTTGCACCTTGTCCTTGCCCGACAGGGTTTCGGGGTCGGCGCAGTCCGGCCAGACGACGCCCAGGTCCGGATCGTCCCACCGCACGCCCTTGTCGTTATCGGGCGCGAAGTAGCCGTCGACCTTGTAGAGCACTTCCGTATTCGGCTCCAGAGTACACAGGCCGTGGGCGAAGCCTTCCGGGATCAGGATCTGTGTCCAGTTCTCGGCGCTGAGCACGGCGGTCACATGCTGCCCGTAGGTCGGCGAGCTGCGGCGCAAATCCACGGCCACATCGAAAATTGCGCCCCGGCTGACCCGGATTAGCTTGGTCTGGCCGTGGGGCGGGGTTTGGAAATGCAGGCCGCGAATGGTGCCCGGAGCCACCGAAAAAGCGTGGTTGTCCTGGACGAAGGCGGTGGAAATACCGTGCTCGGCCAGGGTGCGCGCGTTCCAGCTTTCCGAGAAAAAGCCTCGGTGGTCCTGGTGCTTGACGGGGGTGATGAGCTTGACCTCGGGGATCGCGAGGCTTTCGACGGTCAGGGGCATGCGCAGACTTTCTTCCTGGTGCGAGGCCGGATAGGGTTGCCCCGCCCGGGAGCGATGTCCCGTGAGCGAGGTTGACCCCGGCGGCAAAAATAGCCAAGAAGGGCCGACACAGCCAGCAGGAGAACACCACCGTGTCCGTTTCCGGCATTTTCGCGCTTGAAGGCAAGAAGGTATGGGTCCCCGGCCATCGGGGCATGGTCGGGTCGGCCATCGTCCGTCGCCTGGCCTCGGAGAATTGCGAGGTGCTGACCGCAGGGCGCGAGGCGCTTGACCTCACTCGTCAGGCCGAGGTGGAAGATTGGGTGGCCGAGACCCGTCCCGACGCGGTGTTCCTGGCCGCGGCCCGGGTGGGCGGCATCCAGGCCAACAACACCCTGCCGGTGGAATTCCTGCGCGACAATTTGCAGCTCGAGGTCAACATTATCGACGCCGCCCATAAGGTGGGGGTTCAGAAACTGCTGTTCCTGGGGTCGTCCTGCATCTATCCGCGTCTGGCGCCCCAGCCGATCCCCGAAGACGCGCTGCTGACCGGCCCGCTGGAACCCACCAACGAGTGGTACGCCATTGCCAAGATCGCCGGCATCAAGCTCTGTCAGGCCTACCGCCGCCAGTACGGGGCGGATTACATTTCGGCGATGCCGACGAATCTGTACGGCCCCGGCGACAACTACCATCCGGAACACAGCCACGTGCCGGCCGCCCTCATCCGCCGCTTCCACGAAGCCAAGCTGAGCGGGGCAGAAGAGGTGGTGGTCTGGGGCACGGGCACGCCGCTGCGGGAATTCCTGCACGTAGACGATCTGGCCGATGCCTGCGTCTTCCTGATGAAGGGCTATTCGGACGAGCCTCATGTGAACATGGGCAGCGGGATCGAAGTCTCCATCGCCGAATTCGCCCGAACGGTCAGCGAGGTTGTGGGGTATCAGGGCAAGCTGGTCTTCGACACCTCCCGTCCGGACGGCAGCCCCCGCAAGCTGATGAACAGCTCCCGCCTGCGCGGCATGGGCTGGGAGCCGCCGACGGCGCTGAAGGACGGACTGACCCACGCCTACACCTGGTTCCTGGAGAACATCGACAGCGTTCGTCAGGTGTAAGCGATCCGCTCCTATCTGATGGGTGTTCCGAAAAATGAAGCGCGCCTCGGATATGAGGTGCGCTTCATTTTGTTCCCCCCATCCCCGAAGGGAAGGAGGTGACGAAGGCTTCAGCCCTCTATCCGCATCTTATTCGGGATAGGCGCAGGTGTCACAGAGGGGGTCGTCCGGATTGCAATATCCGGGAAGGCATTTGGGGCCGCTATACCCTGCATATGGGTTCAGGATGCACATGAAGTCGTTGGTCATGGTCTTGCCTGCGCAAGTTCCGTCTCCCAGGCACGAATTCATCGTTGCGGTTCCGAACTGGTATAGTTGTCTGGGAACCCCGGCATCATCGCTGACGCAAGACGTCGTGGTCGAACTCGTGAACTCCTGGGAAAGGGCGGTTACAAAGGCCGCGGATTTTCTGAAATCCGCAGAGGCGGTCGCGCCGACTTCGACCCCCTTGCCGAAAACCTTGAAACTGCTCGTGATGGACGCGGATACGGAGGTGCCCCATTCCTTTGCCGTCGAGTACTCGTCAGTGGTTGCGGTGCCTTGGCTATAGGTCACCTCATGGTCGCAGTTCGTGCAAGATGCAATTCTCTTCCACAGCCCTTCGCTTGTGGCGTTTGGAATTGCCAGCGGGGTGAAAGAGCAAATCTTATTTGCTCCGGGGCGCGGGTCTCCGTCAAATTCCGTATTGTCGCAGGAGAAGTCGCCACCAATTTCAATCCTGTTGAACCAGTAGTTATGTCCAGGTTGATTGATACCGTAGCGACTCACCATCGTCATCGTTTGAGGAATATCACATTCGTTGTGTTCCGTGGCGCACTGCTTGGGAATTGTCGTCTGCGGTGCGGCTGGGAAAACCAGGCCGCCATACTGGCATATCTTACTGGGGCTGGGCGGATTGTATCCCCCAAAAGCGCCCACGCTACATGTCGGAGTTTCGCCGGTCTCCGCCACGGTGTAGAGCCATTGATCGTCATTTCCGAAGCGAAGCCAAACCAGACCGTCAGGCAAACCGGCACCGACATTGTTGCAAGGTTGGTTCTCGGAGGCACAGGTAACCCAGTGCGTTGCATCCGAGTTCGGCTCAATGGACAAAAGGTCTTTGTTGATGAACGAGCATGTGTTGGTACCTCCACTCGGCGTGCCATTGAAGACGGTGGATGTGCAGCTGACGCTGTCAATGCCTTCCAGAAATGCGAAAAGATAGTTCCCTGGGTTTCCGTAGCGGACGGTGACAATCCCTTCCATCCCCGGAAAACTGCAGGTATTGCCCTCGTTTGCGCAATTGACCCAGTATTCGGACGACGTCATGTTTGAGTTGAACTGCGATGTGCTGACGGCCGGCGGAGGCTCCGGCACACACGCCGCAAGACCCGGAAGCATCAGAAGCGCCGCGATTAAGCTGGATGCGCGACGAGACGTCGCATGACGATGCCGTGATACACGGCAAGAGAGTCTTTTCAGGATTTTTGGCATACTCTACCTCATGGTGTATGAATTCTTTCCATGATTATTAACCATGGATATGTCTCGTAAAAAGTGTTGTTGATAAAAAGAGGTTTTCAAACAAAAATTGTATAAAGAAATGCAAACATCTCAAATAGCATGCATTTGAATGCTCCGTGCTACAGCCTATTTGCTCTTTTTGTGCGGCCGCCATGGGCTGGACGCGCGGAGTGCTCTGGCATGCATTGACGGAATCTTTTTAAATTTCCGATGAAGAAGGGTGACAGACTCACCTGGCGGACACGAAAACCCCCGCGCAGTGCAAGACTGCGCGGGGGTCTGGAGAGCTTATGCGTTTTGGTATCAGATGTAATCGTTCAGCGTCAGCTGGCTGATGCGGGAGAAGGTGGTGTAGGAGGTTTCCAGCGACTGGGCATCATCGGCCAGGCGCACCAGGGCCTCAGTCATATCGACGTTTTCCAGGTCGGTGATGCGGGTCTGCACGAAGGACAGGTAGTCCCGCTGTTCGTCGAGCGCCTTGTCCACCGTCGCTTCGTTCAGACCGATGGTCTTGGCCACCCGCGTCAGGTCGCTGGTCATCTCGTCAGTGACCAGAGTGTCGTGGTCAAGAGAATCCGAAAGCAATTCCAGGGCTTCCGCGACCCGTTCCGGATTGTTGGTCAGGTCGCCCTGGGCAATGATCCCCATCGCCCGCATCGCCTTTTCAAAGGCCGGGTCCTTGGCATTCACCCCCACCTCGATGGTGCGGTAGTCGCTGATCCGGTGTTCGTAGGACAGTTCGTCCCCCTTGTAGTAGCTCTCTGGAGCCACAGTCACACCGGATGTGGACTGGGTCAGGTTGGGCGGGGGGGTGACGGTCAGGGTCTGGCCGTCGGCAGAGATGTCGGTTACCGTATAGGTTTGGCTATTGGCACCCGCGTCAGAAACGGTGATCGGTCCCGGGGCAATGGATGGGACGGTTACAGTATAGGGCGTTGTCCCGCTATTAATCACTTCGTCTGTTACCACCGGTGAACTTTCCAGAGTCAGTACCGTGCCCGTCCCGTCCACTGTTTTCACCGTGTAGAAACCGTCATTCGGGCCGGGTGGCGTGGACTCCAGTCGAATCACATCGCCATTGCTGACATTGGAGAATGCCCCGCCGGTCGCTGCCGTGATGGTATTGCTGGCGGCATTCAAGGTCAAATCACCGCCGGCCGCTTGGTTGATGCTCTGTTCCACGAACAAGTTCGACCCGGCAGTGATGGTCCCGGCGGGATTGAAGTCCAGGTCTCCCACCACCTTGCTGTCGTTCACATGGGCGGCGCGGGACTGGGGAAAGGTCACCGTAGACCCGTCGTAGACAGACTGGAAGTCATCAAGGGTGGTATAGGGCACGGATACCGGCGCCGTATCGGTGCGGCCACCGGCGAACAGGAACCGCCCGTCGTGCGAGGTGTTCAAGTAGTATTCCATGCTTTTCAAGGCTTCCAGCGCGCGGGTCTGGATCGCCTCGATCTGTCCTTCGTCCTCTACATTGGGATCGTCGAGGTAGTAGGCGGACAGTTCGGACCGGAAGTCCCGCACCGTATCGTCCACCGACTGCAAAACGGTGCTCATGGTGGCCAGTCGGGAGGCCTGGACCGAGTTGGTCGCGGAATACCGGTCCAGCCGTGTCGCCTCGTTTTCCAGGTTCACCAGGCGAAAGGAGTCGTACTCGATCCCGGCGTAGTCCAGCGACTTCTTCTCGCTGCTCACCTGAATCTGGGTGTTCATCAGCCGCTTCTGAACCGTAAGAATTTGCGCAACCAGCGCGCTACGCTCCGCAGCGGTGCCGACCCGATTAACCGAAACGCCCATGATCGTGTCCTCCGGTCAGCTGCTTAGTTGATGATGTTGGTGAGGGTTTCAAGCATCTCGTTGGCCGTGGTGATCACACGGGCCGATGCCTTGTACATTTGCTCCCAGACTAGCAGCTGGGATAACTCCTCGTCCATGTTCACCGCGCTGATCTCGGATACCTTCAGGGTCAGGGTGCTGGTCAGCTGGGATTGATATTCCAGCTCCATCTCGACTTCGTTCGCTTCGCTGGCGTTCTGCGACAGAACCAGCGCAGCGTAATCGGCCAGGGTCCGTGCCCCGGTGGTCAGCCCGCCGGCGGCTTCGTAGGACTGATTCTGCCGGAAGGATTCGGCCATTTCGTTGGCCACCGTGTTGTCCCCGGCACTGACGTAGTATTCGCTCGTATCGGAGTTGTAGAGCAAGGCCCCGCGCGAGACGCGCGACGGGTCGTTGGTGATGGTTTCGCTGACCATCAGGGCATTGGCGTTCCCGGAGTTGGAGGTTTCCAGGCCCAAGGTATCCATCAGCCCGGTGCCGCCCCGTTGGGTGATGACGGTGTCCTCGCCCTCCAGGTTCTTGACGCGCAGGCGCACGCCGGAACCGTCCTTCACGATCTCGGCTTCGAAGCGGGTGGACAGGTCGGTGCTGGTGTTGATGGCGTCGGCGATATCCTCCAGGGTCCAGTTGGACTGGACGGACAGGATGCCGATCTCCCCGCCGCTGGGGGGATTGGACGAATCGTAGAACTGCAACACACCGTTGGTATTCGCCGTCCAGGTTTCCGACTTCACGGCCGAATCGTACATCCAGTCCTGGGTGCCGGTGACATAAAGATCATTCAGGCCGAAGAAGTTGGAAAAGCCCTTCACTTCCTGGTCCTGCGATCCGTCGCCATCGGCGTCGTACCCGACGGTGATGTCGTCGCGGGCCGCTCCGGTGGTGCCGCTGATCTGGTCGCGGAAGGCCAGGCCGTGGGAATTGGAATTCAGGTTGATGTCGAACTGCCCGGTGTCGGGATCGATGGCCGCTGTTGCCGTGGTTAGCCCGGGATCGCCGGCGGCGTTGCTGTTCAGCCAGCCCTGAATGCTTTCGGTCACCTGGGTGATGGTCCAGGGACCACGGCTTGCGTGGGGACCGGTGCCGTAGGCGTTGGTCATGATGGTGTCCAGGGTGGTAGAGGCCGCTTCGCTGCCGTCGTCGTTATAGACCGTCAGAACCGTGTCGCCGTCGTTCAGGCTGAAGGTCTGGGTGTCGGGATCGATGAAGCGGCGGGACCCGTCGTAGGTGTTGGCCAGGGTGGGATAGCTGGTGCCCCGGTTGTGTACTTCGTTCAACGATGTGCGGACCTTCTCCGACAGTTCGTCAAGCTGGGACTGCAGGCCGGACAGGGTGGTGTCGCGCAGGTCGACCAGGGCCTTCAACTGGCCTTCGCCGATTTCCTCGGTGATATCCGCACCCCGGACATATATGCCCTGCACGTCGTTGCCGCCGTTGCTGTCCCAGGGGCTGAGGGATGCCGCAGCCGCATGGGACAGGCTGGCCGATTCCGTATCCACCAGGGGGGTGCCCCCCTTGGTATAGACCACCAGTGCGCCGCCCTGCCGTTCGAAGCTGGTGACGTCCATGTACTTTTCCAGGTTCGCCAGTTCGACATCGCGCTTGTCTTGCAAGTCGGTGACGTCGCGGCCGGTGGCGATCCCCAGGGTGATCTGTTCGTTCAGGTTGGTGATGTTCGACAGGATATCGTTCACTTCCGACACGGCGGTGGAGATGTCCTGATCGGCGTCCTTGCGCATTTCCTGAAGCTTGGCGCCGATGGTATTCAGCTTGGTGGCCAGATCTTCGGCCGCGCGCACGGTGCTCAGCTGCTGGGTGGATTCATCGGGCTCCAGGGCAAGACCTTCGAACTCGGCGGCCAGATCGGTGATCATATGGCTGATCGAGTTGTTGTCCGTGGTCTGTCCGAACAGGTCCTGCATGCGGGAGTAATAGGTGTTGAAAGTGCTGACGCGGACTTCGATCCCCTGTTCCTTGCGCAGGTCCGCCTGCAGATTCTCGTCCACCGTCCGGTGGATGCCGCCGTTCTGCACGCCAACCCCGAAGCCGGCCAGCACCCGGCTTTCCGGCGAGAACTGTTTCCGGGTGTAGCCGACCGTGTTGACATTCGAAATGTTGTGCGACGTGACGTCCAGACCCTTTTGGGCTGTCTGGAGTCCGCTCATTCCGGCTGACAGGGCGAGGTTGAGGCTCATGGTCGTCCGTCCTGGATGAGAGGGGCGCCCGAACAACCTTTCCGGTTCGGGCGGGGTATCGACAAGTCCTAGAGCGTGGAGCGGAAAAGCGGGAACCGGCTTTCCGGTTCGCTTGATGCTCCAACCATATGATCTAAAGCGTCTCGTTGAACGTCACGGCCTTGCGGAAGGCCTGGGTGGGGTCGCCCTCCACCCGGCCGCTCTGGGCATAGGAGGTGGCTTTCTCCAGCTCCCGTTCCTTCACGGCCGTGACGATCGATTTCATGAAGCGGTTGTGGGCTTCGATATTGGCTTTCAGCCGCATGCCGTTCTCCTTGGCCAGCGCCTGGAGCGTATTGCCCGCGCGGCGCACCACCTCTTTCTTCTCTTCGGGCAGGTTGGTCAGCACCCGGGGAGATTCGGAGATGGCGGCCATTTTTTCCCGGTAGAAGCGGGTCATCAGGAATTTCCGCTCCGCCAGATTCCGCACCGCGTCCACATCATGCCGGGACAGAGCCGCGTTTTCTTCGGCCAACAGATGGGACAAGTCCTTCATCGCTTCCATCAGGTGGACGACCTTGGTGTCCAGGCCTTCCGGCGGCTTGGGCATGTCCACCGGAGTCGGAGCGGCCGCAGCGGCCTTTTCCGGGCGTCCGGGCTTGTCGGCGAAAGGCTTGGGCTGGAAGCGCTGCGCCCGTGGGGCCGCCTCGGCCGAGGGGTGGCCGGTTGCCGATGACCGTCCGGCGAGCGGAACAGCCGTTCTGGCCGGTGGAACGGGGGCCGGGGCTACCGAAGCGGCAGGGGGCGGTGTTTCCGGCGTCGCGCCCGGCGTCGTGTTCGGTGCGGCGCTGCGGGCGGCAAAGGGTGAGCTGCGCCCGGACCCGGCGGCGGAGCCGCCGGTCGGGCCGGCTGCGGTCACCGGCGATGCGCGGCGGGTGGGCGGGGCTTCCTCTGGCGCGCCTGTCCGGGCCGGCGTATCGGTTGCCGGGGCGGTGCGGGCGAAGGGCGAGCTTCGGCGGGAGGGTCCGTTACCGTCGGTCGTCATGGCGTCAGGCCTCCTGGCTCGCGATCAATTGACTCATCATGGCATCGGCAATGCCGACGCCGCCGCTCTTGGCAACCATCTTGCCGTATTCGTCAACCATCATCGACCGCCACATATCTTCCGCATGGCCGCCGCCGAACAGGTCGTTGGTTTTGACCGACGCGAACATCGGCTGCAGCATCTGGGACAGGAAGAAGCTTTCGAAGTCCTCGGCCGTAGCCCGGGCCTTTTCCAGATCCAGCGAGCCGTCGGCCTTTTTATGGATCAGGCTGCTCAGGCTGTTGGCCTGGGCTGCCCCTTGGCTGGACTTGCCGTTGGCGATGGCATTCAGACCCTGTTCGGTTACCGAGCTCATATCCATCACAGCACCTCGATTTCGGCTTGCAACGCTCCGGCGGCCTTGATGGCCTGGAGAATGCTGATCATGTCGCGGGGACCGACGCCCAGCGCATTCAGGCTGTTGACCAGATCCTGCAGGGATACGCCACTGTCGACCACCGTCAGCTTGTTGTCTTCACCTTCATCCACCGTGATCTGGGTGCGGTCCACGGTGGTGGTCTCGCCTGTCTGGCTGAAGGGGGACGGCTGGGAGACCTGGGGCGTTTCCGTGATGCGAATCGTCAGGTTGCCCTGGGCGATGGCCACGGTGTTGATGCGTACCTGATCGCCGATGACGATGGTGCCGGTGGATTCGTCGATGACCACGCGGGCCACCTGATCGGGCTCCACCCGCAGCTGTTCGATGTCGGTCATCAGTCCGACCACGTCGTTGGCATAGGGGCCGGCCACCTGGACCATCACCGTGGCCGGGTCCAGCACCGTGGCCAGACGGGTGCCGATGAAGGCGTTGATCGCCTGGGCGATGCGGCGCGCAGTCGTGAAATCAGGATTGCGCAGGCCCAGCTTGACGCTGTCCATGGATTGCAGGTCGAAGGGGACCTCCAGCTCCACCGTCGCCCCGTTGGGGATGCGGCCGGCGGTGGGCACGCCCTTCTGCACGGTTTCGGCATTGCCCTGGGCGGAGAAGCCGCCCACCTGCACCTGGCCTTGCGCAACGCCATAGATTTCGCCGTCGGCGCCGATCAGCGGAGTCACCAGCAGGGTTCCGCCCAGCAGGCTTTCGGCGGTGCCCAGGGCGCTGATGTGCACATCAATCTGAGACCCCTGGCGGGCGAAGGGCGGCAGGCTGGCGGTGACCATCACCGCCGCCACGTTATCCGGGTCCAGGTCGCCGCCGCGGCTGTTGACGCCCAGGCGTTCCAGCATGCCGATCAGGGATTCCCGGGTGAAGGCAACGTCGCCCAGGTCATCCCCGGTTCCCGAAAGGCCGACCACCAGGCCATAGCCGATCAGCAGGTTCTCGCGAACCCCTTCGAAATCCGCGACGTCCTTGATGCGGCTTGCCGCAGCGGCCGGTCCGGTGGGCAGGAGAGTCATCAGAAAGGCGACCATCACGGTGAAAAGACCGGCCAGGGCCAAACGCGGCAAGCCCTGCGGCACGGGCCGGCGGCTGGAAGCGGGTGAGGCGATGTGATCGGTCATCATGGCGGCCATCGTCTGTCTGAAGCGCCTGCGGGCAGGCGGTTGTCCCGGACCCCGGGAAGAAAGAGGCTGGATGTCCGGTCCACGCGGGACCTGGAAATCCGGTGAAGAGCATGCGAGAACCGTGCCACGACCCTTCCGTGCCGCCCGGGGATTGGAATCGTTGGATTCTCCGGCGGCGGCGGTTCTTAGCATCGGGCCGGAAGTCCTTGGTCGTGGGGCAGAAATTGCCTACTGCCCCGACGGATTTTCCCATCGCCCCCTGGCGTTCCGGCCGCTACACTTGGTAAAGACGCGCCGCACGGCGGCGGAGCGGGTTCCCTTTCGGGGATCCACCGCCGGGTGTGGCATCCGCGCAGGTCTCGTCCTCATATGGGGATCAGGGAAGGGGAACGCAGTGGGTCCCCTTCATGCACTGGGAAGCGATACGAAACCATGAAGATCGGTGGTATCCGTAACGGCCCGTCCAGCTCGGTCCGCAAAAGCGACAAGGCGGGCAAGTCGGACAAGGCGGCCTTCGGCCGGGAACTTCGCGACGCCACCAGCGACTCCGTGGACGATGCGGCGGACGCTGGGGGGCCGGCGGAAGCTGGCGGAGCCGGTCCCTTGACGGGGGTGAACGCCCTGCTGGCCTTTCAGGAGGTCGGCGGCGCCCCGGCGACCGACGACCGGGAGCGGCGCCGGCATCAGGCGCGGCGGGGAGAGCAGATCCTCGACATGCTCGACGAGGTGCGCGTGGGGCTGGTCACCGGGGCGATTCCCAAGGAAAAGCTGGTGCAGGTGGCGCGTCTGGTGCGGGACAAACGGGCGACGGGAGTGGACCCGCAGCTGGCTGCCGTGCTGGATGAAATCGAGCTGCGCGCCGAAGTGGAACTGGCCAAGTTCACGCGCCGTTGAGGTTGGACATCGGGCATCCCGTTGGCATCAATCGGGTTTCAATCCGGTGTCGGGCCGGCTTCCGGCCGGTATCGGGCTTGCAGGGTCATGTCCTACCCCCTATATTCCCGCCGCATTGGCCGGACCCCGCGTACGGGGTTCGGGTAAGGATTTCTGGCAGTATCCGGGGTGGGATAGACAGGATGGCCGTAACATTGCCGCCGGACTACAGACCGTCCGACGACGAACCTTTCATGAACGAGCGTCAGCGCGAATATTTTCGCCAGAAGCTTTTGAAGTGGAAGGCGGAACTTCTGCGGGAAGCCGAGGAGACCCTGGAGAGTCTCCAGGAAGGCGGCTTGCAGGAAGCGGATCTGGCGGATCGCGCCTCGGCCGAAATGGACCGGGCCCTGGAGCTGCGGACCCGGGACCGTGCCCGCAAGCTGATCAGCAAAATCGACGCCGCCCTGGACCGGGTGGAGGATGGCAGCTACGGTTACTGCGAGGAAACCGGGGAGCCCATCGGCCTGCGCCGCCTGGAAGCCCGGCCCATTGCCACGCTCTCCCTGGAGGCCCAGGAACAGCACGAGCGCATGGAACGGACGCACCGCAGCGATTGAGAGCGGTGGGGCCGTATTGACCGGACCGCGGTGTCCGGGGCCTGATCAAGGGCCGTGATGGCGGTGCCGGGGAAGGCCAGCCTTCGCACTTTCTTTGGCGGTAGAGCGGGACAAGCCGGACCTGCCGTCAGGGCGGTCCGGCTTGTCGGATTCCATTCCTCCGGACTTCAGCCGTCCAGCCTGGAGCGGCCTTCCAGCAGGCCTTCGGAAATGTGCAGGTTGGTGCTGATCAGGGATTCCACCGTATCCGCGTCGAAGGCGTCGCGCATTTCGAACGTCTTTTGCGCCGTGTAGTGGGACAGCTGGATCAGATTGTCCTTCACTTCCTTCGGCAACGGGTTGTCGCCTTGGCTGACCAGGGTGCGAATCGCCACCCAAAGCTGGAGATTGCCGTCCAGCGCGTCGGCCAGACCCGCCTGGTCCCCTTCCTCCAGCGCCCGCGACATCGCCACGGCGGCTTCGGTCAGGGAATAGGCATCATCTTCCAGCAGCTTTCCATTGGACGAAGGTGCGCCTGCCATGATTCTCGCTCCCTAATCAGGTCGGGGGACAGATGGTCCCGCCGTATGGTCAACCGCTTCCCGTGAAGACGGCTCGAAGGTGTTCGGTCTCGAAAGCCTACCATAGGAAGTATGGGTCAAGAATGAAAATTCTACTGTAGTCCGAAGAATTGTCATTTTGTTTCACGGTATTCGCCGTATGGGAGAATGTGAAAAAAAAGGAGCGTCACGCGGACGCTCCCTTGAGGTGTCTTCCGGACGGATCATTCCGGAAGCCGGATTGGTTGGGTGTTCGCCCCCGCTTAGAAGGGGAACACGATGTCGTAAATCTGCTGGCCGTAGCGCGGCTCCACCATGTCGCTGACCGTTCCCCGGCCGCCGTAGGAGATGCGGGCTTCGGCGATCTGGCTCCAGCTGATGGTGTTGGCGGAGCTGATATCTTCCGGACGGATCACGCCGGTCACGGTCAACTCGCGCAGTTCGCCGTTCACGCGCACTTCCTGGCGACCGCCGATCACCAGATTGCCGTTGGGCAGAATCTGCAGCACCACGGCGGCCAGCCGCATGTTCACCGTTTCCTGACGGGCGATGGACCCGGTGCCCGTGTGATCGCTGTCGCTGCCGAATCCGATCAGGTTGGCCGGGTCCACTTCGTCGGGCAGGAAGCTGCTCAGCTTGCTTTCGTAACCCAGGAAGCTGGGCAGGCCGGCGTTCTCGTCGTTGGAACGGGAGCGGGCCAGGGTGTTGCTGAACGAGGCCTGTTCGCTTTGGATATTCACCAGCACCGTCAGGATGTCCCCCACGTCGCCGGCGCGCTGGTCCTTGAAGAAGGCGCGCGCCCCCGGGCGCCACAGGCTGTTCGGATTGGGTTCGGCGATCACCGGGGCCGGCATGGGCATGCTGACCGGGCGGTAGTCCTTGCGCAGGGTCGGGTTTTCCACCTCGGTCATGGACGGGGCGCTGCCAACTTCGGACAGACGCTGCAAGGTGTTGCAAGCGCTCAGGCCAAGAACGGTCATGGCCACCAGGGCCAGCTTGGCGGCGCGGCGGGGCAAGGGAGAGGTCAACATCGATCCGATCCTTTTCGTCTTCTCTCAGCTCCCGCGCGGCCTCTTTTCGGGTCCTGCGTCGGGAAGGCGGATAGCTGCAACGGTCTGTCGGGGCCGGTTATCCGGAACGGCCCCCTATTGCAGCATCCCCGTGTTGATGGTCACCTGGCCGGCGCTTTCCACGGTCGCCAGCACGGTCTGGTTCGAGGCCACATTCATCACGCGCAGGGTATCGCCGGCGCCCGCGTTTTCCAGGGCCCTGCCCTTGGCGGTCACCGTCATGCCGGGCACCTCCAGAACCATGGTCACCAGGCTGCCCTTTGCCACCACCACCGGCTCGATCAACTGATGCTGGCGGATCGGCTCGCCGGGACGAAGGGTCTGGCGGCTGCCCATGCCGACCAGCTGCTGGGGGTCCAGCACCACATCGGGGGGCAACTGGTCGCTGCGCAGACTGGCAAAGGTGATGTCCTGCGGGGTGATGACACCGCTGCGTGACACGGCCTGGGACAGCACCGGGACTTCCTGTACGGCGTGCAGGCGGCCGGTGATGCGCACCTGTTCGGTATCCACGCCGCCGTCGGGAACTTCGATGCGGGCGCTGAAGCGGTGGGTGCGCGAATCGTACTGCACGTCGCGCACATTCAGCATGAAGTCGCTGTTGGTGGGCACCACCAGGGAAATACGGTTGGTGGTCAGGTCCATTTCCATGGACGGGTCGGCACCGGCGTTGGCCAGGGCATCTTCCAGGGCGGCGGTGATCATCGCCATGGGAACGCTTTCGCCCGGGCGGCTGACCACCGCCTGTTCCATCGGCGAGCGGGCACGCCAGCCCAAATCATGGCTCTGGGCGATCCGGTTCAGCCAGTTGGCGTTGAGAATGGTCGAGCGGCCGGCGCGGGGTGCCCGGGCCACGGGCACGTCCACCAAGTCGGCCGGCAGGCCGCTGAACAGATCGCCGAGGGTCAGGGTGTCGCTGGCAACGTCCACCGCGCGGTTCAGTTCGGCGGGGATCATCGCCGTCTGTTCGACGGCCGGGGCTTCGGGGTCGGGGGCCGCTTCGGTCACGGTCTCGGGCTCGGGTTCCGGGGCCGCTTCCAGAGCCAGCTCCGCCGGGTCGGCAGATTCTGCCGGGGCGGCGGCGACGCGCCAGACTCGGGCGTCGAGGGGGTCGAGGTCGGCAACTTCCGAGGCTCCGGCAACTCCGCTTCCGGCCAGCATCAGCAGCACCAGGGCCGATCCGGTGGCCAAAGCACGGCCTCGCAGAGAGCGGCGGGAAACAGGGGGAATGGAGCAAACGGTCATCAGAGGTCTCCCTCGGGCCTTCGGGGGCGCCACCCGTATGGTGGGTGCCCCCGCCGGGCCTTACTTCATCCGCGAAACGGCGGACATCATTTCGTCGGACGTGGTGATCACCTTGGAGTTCATTTCATAGGCGCGCTGGGCGCTGATCAGTTCGGTGATTTCCGACACCACGTTGACGTTGGAGGTTTCCAGGAAGCCCTGAAGCACCGTGCCGAAGCCGGGGCTGCCCGGGGTGCCGGTGGTCGGCGTGCCCGAAGCGGCGGTTTCCAGGAAGTAGTTGTCGCCGATGGCGTTCAGGCCGGCTTCGTTGGCGAAGGTCGCGGTCTGGATCTGGCCGGCGGACTGCAAGGTGGACGTCCCGTCCACCTTGTAGAGCACTTCGCCCGAAGAGTTGACGGTGATCGACACGGCGTTGGTCGGGATGGCCGACAGGCCCTGCACCCGATACCCGTCGTGGGTCACCACTTCGCCGTCGGCGGACAGCTGGAAGGACCCGTCGCGGGTATAGGCGGTTTCGCCCGACGGCAGATCGATCTGGAAATAGCCCTTGCCTTCCAGCGCCAGGTCCAGGGAGTTGTCGGTGCTCAGCACGCTGCCCACCTCGGTGATGCGGTAGACGGCGGCGGTTTTCACACCCAGGCCCAGCTGCACGCCGGTGGGGACGATGGTGCCCGAATCCGACGACGCGGAGCCGGCCCGGCGCAGGTTTTGGTACAGCAGGTCATGAAACTCCGCCCGTCGGCGGGTATAGGCGGTGGTGTTCATGTTGGCGATGTTGTTGGAGATGACCTCCACGTTGGTCTGCTGAGCCAGCATGCCGGTCGCGCCGATGTTCAGGGATCGCATGGGTCAGGTCCTTTCGCGTGTCCTGGTTGGGCGGGCCGGCCGTCAGGCCTTGGCACCGGAAAGAGTCCGCATCGCGTCGGTCACGCGCTCGTTCTCGGTTTCAATAAGTTTGTTGGCTGCTTCGTAAGAGCGCTGGATGTCGATCATCCGGGTCATTTCGACCACCGGCACCACGTTGGAGCGTTCCAGGAAACCCTGGCGCACCTGGGTGCCCTCGGCGGCCTGGGGCTCTTGTCCCGCAGCGTCGAAAAGCTGGGCGCCGACGTTGAGCAGGCTCTGCTGGTCCTCGAAGGTCGCCACGTCCAACTGGCCGATGACCCCGTTCTCGGTCGAGACCGTGCCGCTGCTCGAAATGGTCAGTTCGGTTTCGGTCGGCGCGACGATGACCGGCGTGCCGGCGGTGGACAGCACGGGCAGGCCGTCGGACGTCGTCAGCATGCCGTCCCCGGTCAGGGTGAAGCGGCCGGCGCGGGTGTACAGCGGGCCGGTGGGGCCTTCGACGACGAAATAGCCTTCGCCGTCCAGCGCCAGATCCAGCGGGTTGGCCGTGCTTTCCATCGCGCCTTCGGTCAGATCGCGCATGGTGCCGAAATCGGTGGTATAAGCCAGCTTCTCCGGCAGGCGCCGCTCGGTGTCGCGGGTGTTCACCAGGTATTCGGAGAACAGGATCTGTTCGTTCTTGTAGCCGGTGGTGTTCATGTTGGCCAGGTTGTTGGCCACAATGTCCATCTCCCGCCACAGGCCCATCTGACGCGACAGTGCGATGTAGGAGGTGCTTTCCATCGTCGGCGGTCCGTTTATCCGTTTATTCCACCTGGCGGGCCAAATTGGCCGCGCCGTTTGCCGGACAGCAATGCAGGCGCCGTGCCAAATTTCGGAGCGTTGAAATGGAAGGGTTTTTTGTGGATCGACCGTCGGAAGGCGCCACCGGGCGGCAGGAAGGAACCGGCTCCAGGGCGGCAAAAATCGCCGGGTGCCCGGCACCGCTCAACGACTTCTTAAGGAACGGTTATTAGGGTGAGGGTGGGTCGAACACCACGCGAGTGATGGAAAGCGGGCATGGCCGAAGACGATCTTGAAGAGGACTATGATGACGCCGACTCTTCCATGGAGGATGACGGCGAGGGCGGCGGGTCGAAGAAGAAGCTGCTGCTTCTGATTCTGCTCCCGCTGCTGCTGATCATCGGCGGGGTGGCCGGTGCCTATTTCGCCGGGCTGATGGACCCCATATTGGATATGTTCGGCGGGTCCGAGGATATGCCTGCCGTCGAGGAATCGGCCGCGCCGGACTCCCACGACGGGGGCGAAGGGGGGGGTGTCGCCGGTCAGGCGGTGTTCTACGATCTGGATCAGATCGTGGTCGACCTGAACACCAGCGGCCGGCGCCGGTCCTACATCCAGATGCGGCTGAGTCTGCAACTGGGAAGTCAGCAGGACGTGCTGCGCGTCGAGGAAGTGATGCCGCGGATCATGGACAGTTTCATCACCTTCCTGCGGGAATTGCGGCTGGAGGACCTTCAGGGCACCGCCGGCATGTACCGCATCCAGGAAGAGTTGCTGATCCGGGTCAATAACGCGGCGGCCCCGGTGCAGGTGCAGGACGTGTTGTTCAAGGAGATGCTGATCCAGTAAGGCTCGCATGCGCCGGTCCCGTCTGAAAGCGGGGCGGGAAGGCGGGTCGGGATCGCAAATGGTCTCGTGCATCGACCCAGGCGAAGGCGCCTGCCGGAGTTTGGATCGTTGATGCATAAACAAAAGGGCTCGTGCACTGACCGCTGAATCTTTTGGATGGTTCAGTGCGCTAGCGGGAAAGCGGGAAAGCACATGGCTCCGGCCGAAGACGATCCTCAAAAAGAGGTGTCCGCCGAGGACGAAGCCGCCCTGATGGCCGAATGGGAAGCCATGATGGGCGACGACGACGGCGGTGATGACGCCGGCGGCGGCGGTGATGATGCCGGCGGTGGCGGAGGGGGCGGTGATGCCGTCGCCGACGAATGGGAAGCCATGCTTGCCGAGGAACCCGGCGGTGGCGGTGGTGGCGACGATACCGGCGAGGACGGCTTGCCCGTCGGCGACAATACCCGTGTCCTGAACCAGGAGGAAATCGACAGCCTTCTGGGCTTCAACGAAGCCGAGGAAGCGGGGACCGACAAGTCGGGCATCCAGGCCATTCTGTCCACGGCGCTGGTGTCCTATGAACGGCTGCCGATGCTGGAGGTGGTGTTCGACCGCCTGGTCCGCATGATGTCCACCTCGCTGCGCAACTTTACCAGCGACAACGTGGAAGTCTCGCTGGACAACATCCAGTCCTACCGTTTCGGCGACTACCTGAACTCCATTCCCCTGCCGGCCATGCTGTCGGTGTTCAAGGCCGAAGAATGGGACAACTACGGTCTGCTGACCATCGATTCGTCGATGATCTATTCGATCGTCGATGTGTTGCTGGGGGGGCGCCGCGGGACGGCGGCGATGCGGATCGAAGGGCGTCCCTATACGACCATCGAACGCAATCTGGTGGAGCGGCTGGTCCACGTGGTGCTGGCCGATCTGTCGGCCGCCTTCGACCCGCTGTCGCCAGTCACCTTTCGCTTCGACCGGCTGGAGACCAACCCGCGCTTTGCGGCCATCTCCCGCCCGTCCAATGCCGCGATCGTGGCCAAGCTGCGCATCGACATGGAAGATCGCGGCGGCCGCCTGGACCTGCTGATCCCCTATGCCACCCTGGAGCCGGTGCGCGAACTGCTGCTGCAGATGTTCATGGGGGAAAAGTTCGGTCGAGACAGTATCTGGGAAAGCCACCTGGCCGAGGAAATGTGGTCCACGGAAGTGCAGATGGAGGCTATCCTGGACGAGGTCTGGATGCCGTTGAACCGCATCCTGAACCTTGAGGTGGGGTCGCAGATCATGTTCAACGCCACACCGGAATCCACCGTCCACCTGCGTTGCGGCGACGTGCCCATGTTTAGTGGTAAAATGGGCCGCAAGGGACAGAACATTGCCATCCGCGTCGATACCAAGACGCCCCGACAGAAGACCTGATCCATGCCCTGGCAGCTGCTCCTGGATATCACCATCGCCATCCTGCTGGCCGCCTTCATCGGCTACGCCATCACGCTGTCGCGCCAGTTGAAGGAGTTGCGGCGCAATCGCGAGGATATGGTCAAGGTGATCACCACCTTCAACGAAGCCACAGCCCGGGCCGAGGCTGGCATTCCGCGCCTGCGCAAGACGGCGGAGGACGCCGGCAGCCGGCTCGATTCCCACGTGGCAAAGGCCCAGGGGCTGCGGGACGATCTCGCCTTCATGATCGAGCGGGCCGACACCATGGCCGCCCGCCTGGAAGAGGCGGTGCGTCAGGCCCGAAATGAACCCAAGGCCTCGGCCGAAGCGCCGGGCCGGCCGGAAGGCCGGCCCGAACCCCGTGCCGAACGCCGGGAGCCGGCGGCGCGCCGGGGCATCGAAACCCGGGACGAGGAACAGCGGCGCCTGGAGAGCCGGGGCTCTGCCGGCGGATCATCCCGGCAGGCGACTCCCGTTTCCGCGCCGGTGGCATCGCCTTCCGCTCCCCTGGCGCCGCCCACCGCGGCGGCCGGGGCGGGTGGCGGGGGGCAGGGTGCCGCTGCGGCCGGGGGGCGTCAGGCCTATCGCACGGCCATGCGCGATCGCGGTCCCCTGGGCGGTCTGACCGACGATGACGGCCAGGAACCTGTTGTTCCGCGGGCGGGCGGGGCTGCGTCGGCCGGGGATGGAGACGACTTCCAGATCGACGACGAACGGTCTGAAGCGGAACGCGAGCTGCTTCGCGCTCTGCAGTCCGCGCGTTGATTCGAAGGGAGGGATTGAAGGGTGAAAAAGGTGGCGAAGGCGGCATCCTATAAGGGTCCCCGGCTACGGTTGTTGCCCGTGCTGATCTTCCTGGCCGTGCTGATGCTGTCGGTGCGGATCGGGCAGGTCTGGACCGGCGTCGAAGAGACCATGGAAACGGTCTCCGTTTCCGTCGGCCATTCCCAGGCGATTGCTCAGGAAGGTCCGTCCGATGGCGGCAGGCCGGTTTCTCCGGCGACCGGGCTGACCGGACCGCAACTGGCGCAGGCCCGGACGGACGGGACCGATGCCGGCGGGGCCGGGGGAATCGTCGGCCAGCAGTTGGCCCAGGCCACAGAAGCCGCTGCGCCGCCGGAAGACGGCGTGGTGCCGGAAGGCGGCGCCGGAGAAGGGCAGCCCGTGGTGGGCGGTGGCGAGTCTGATGCCTTGCCGCCCATGGGGGCTGGCCGGGACAATCCTGCAGCGTTTACCCAGTCCGAGATCGATTTGCTGCAGCGTCTGGCCGAGCGGCGCGAACAGCTGGATGCCCGGGATCGGGAGCTGGAACAGCGCGAGGCGATGCTGACCGCCGCCGAAGGCCGAATCGACCGCAAGATTAACGAGTTGAAGTCTCTTGAGGAATCAATTCAGTCCTTGCTGGTGCAGCAGGACGAAGCGGAACGTCAGAAAATCGTCAAATTGGTCAATATCTACGGAAATATGAAACCAAAAGACGCGGCACGAATCTTTAACGATATGGAAATGCCGTTGCTGGTAAATCTGCTTCTGTTGATGAAAGATCGGACGTCTGCGCCGATCCTGGCCGAGATGGATTCCGCCAAGGCCCGGGCTGTAACCATTGAAATGTCCCAGCAACAGCCGATCTCGATGCCCGATCAGGGGACCGGAGGCTGAGCCCTGGGACAGGATCTGCCGAACCAGGTGCGGAATGGTGCGGTATTTCCATGGAACGTTTTCCTGCACGCCCCCTTTGCCTCGCCGTCGTTTTGAGCTATTTAGGGGCGGGCGTCGGTTCCGGCGCGCTTGAAGAAGATGCCCGGAAAGTGATTTCGTCTCGATCTTGCGGCGCGGCAGAGGCTAAAGCTCGCGGGGCGAGAGGGTTTTCCAAACTAGGGGTGACGCATGGCCGTTGACAAGAATATGAAGATTCTGATCGTCGATGATTACAAGACGATGCTGCGAATTATTCGCAACCTACTGCGTCAGCTCGGATTCAACAATATCGACGAAGCCATGGACGGCAGCGCCGCGTTGCAGATGCTGCGCAGCCAGGGTGGCTATGGTCTGGTGATTTCCGACTGGAACATGGAGCCGATGACCGGCCTTCAGCTGCTGCGGGAAGTGCGCGCGGACGCCAAGCTGAAGAGCATGCCGTTCATCATGGTCACCGCCGAGTCCAAGTCGGAGAACGTGATCGCGGCGAAAGAGGCCGGTGTGTCCAACTACATCGTGAAGCCGTTCAACGCGGAAACGCTGAAGACCAAGATGACGAGTGTGCTCGGCGAGTTCTGAGGTTTTTCCTTCAGGCAGGCTTGGTCCGGGCATGCTTCCTGTTTCCCAGGAAGGGAATACGGTCATGGATGCGCGCCATCAGGACGAGGCCGGGAGCCCGGCTGCGATGTCGAACGAGGTCTCCGCACCGTCAGCGGATCTCGAACGCCTGCTTCAGGCCCTGCAGGATGGTACTGCGGGGCCTGAAGATCTGGAGTTGCTCGACAGTCTGCTGGAAGGACTGCGGGGGCACATTTCCCAAAGCAGCGGCGCCGATGGGGAACTGCGCCTGATCGAGGAGTTGCGGGAGCTTGCCCGCTTCATTCAGTCAGCGCGCAACGAACTGGCCAGCCTGCGTCCTCGTGACATCCAGGAGCGCTTTCTGCCCACGGCGGCAGACGAGTTGGATGCCATCGTGCAGTCCACGGAAACGGCCACCCATGAGATCATGGATGCGGCCGAGGCCCTGGACGGCCTGATGGATTCCCTGACCCCGGAGCAGGCCGATGTGCTGATGGGGGTGACCACCCGCATCTACGAAGCCTGTACGTTCCAGGACATCACCGGGCAGCGCATTACCAAGGTTGTGCGAACCTTGAAGTCCATCGAGGAACGGGTGGATGCCCTGGTCAACGCCTTCGACAAAGGGGCGCCAAAGGGCATTGCCGATGGTGCCGAGGGGGATGACCTCAATCGCTTCCGGACCTCGGTGGCGGCGGTGGGGGATCAGGATGGGGACAAGGCCCTGTTGAATGGCCCCGGCCAGGCGGCCGCCGCCATGGATCAGAGCGCCATTGATGCCCTGCTCAAGGATTTCTGAGGCGGACCTGATGCCGGTTGCCGGCGATTAAGGAACCATTCACGCCCTGGGGGATAGACTGCTCGCGCGCAAATCCCCGGCGGAGCGGTGAACCCGCCACAATGATTTGCATGGAATCAAGGAACTAGCGCATAGTCCCTCTGTCTTACAAGGGACGACGGCTGAGACATGGGCATTGGGGCATTCGCCGGGCGGGGCACCGTTCGGATCGAGTGCGCGGCGCGGATCGGATGGGCGATGCAGCCACGGATTTTGGATAGCAACAGCCACGCAGGCCTGGGAGGGCCGCGGTCTCTGTTCCTGTCGCTATATCTGGTGTTGCTGGGCTTTTTTGTTGTGCTGTTCAGCCTGTCGACGCTGGAAGAAACGCGCACCCGGGCGGTGGTCGGCAGCCTGACTGCCACGTTCGCCGGCCCGCAGGGACCCAGCCTGGAAACGGCCTTCCCCAGCCGCAGCGGTGATGTGCTGGGCGGCGCCCGGTCGATGGTGGTCGACATGGGCGCACTGTTTCAGGCGGAAATCCCGGCCGTGGATGTGCGGGTGATGAGTGCCGGATCCCTGCTGGTGGCCGACCTTCCTGCCCGCGCCCTGTTCGTGCCGGCGACCGATCGCCTGCGGCCCGGTCACGACGCCCTGTTCGACCGTATCGTCGCCGGCCTGTCCCGGCCACCGGCGGGGGTGCGCATGACCCTGTCGGTGATCGGCTTGGTTCCTGCCGTCGAGGTGGGGGCGCCCGTTCCCGGCGCGTCGGCCGATCCGGCGCCGGACTCCGGACCGGATGCGGGCGCCATGGCGGCGACCCGGTTGGCGGTCAAGCGGGCGGCGGCGCTGGCTCAGGCGCTGCATGCCCGGGGCGCGCCGGCTGATGTGCTGTCCGCCGGGATCACCGAAGGCTCGGCGGACCGCCTGTCCCTGCGCCTGACGGTGATCCAGGGGGATGAAGACGGCGATCCAGCCGCGTCGTCGGGAGCGAAGCCATGACGCAGACGCCTCGGGCCGACATCGCGGCCGTTTCCGCCGGCACGGCGACCGGGTCGGATTCCGGCAATGGCATCTGGCTGGTGACCTTCGCCGATCTGATCCTGCTGCTGCTGGCCTTTTTCGTGCTGCTGTTCGCCATGGCCGAACCGGACCGCGAGGCTCTGGCCGAGATCGCCCGCATGCTGTCCACGCGCGGCGAGGCGCCGATTGTCGCGGAAATCGTGCCCGATCCGGCGGAACGCAACATTCGCGCCGTCGACCTGCCGGTGGCGCCCGCCCGCCCGGAGTATCTGGCCGGCGTGCTGCATGATGTCCTGGCCCGTGACCCGGCGCTGGCTGCGTCCACGGTAACCCTGGCCGACGACCACGTGGTGGTGCGGCCCCCGCCCGGCGTGCTTGGTGGAACACCGGATAATCCGGTGGCTCTGGGGTCGCTGGCCATATTGCTCGACCGCTTGGACAATCAGGTCCGCGTTGTTGCGCCCGGTGCGCCGGCGGATGGCCTGGGCGATGCCCTGGCCCGCGCCGTCGATGCGGCCGAGGCCTTGCGACGGAATGGCTACGAACGGCCGCTGACCAGCAGTGTCACCTTCGCCGATCCGGGGGAAGGGGAGGACGGTCTGGTGCTCCATGTGCTCGGTCACGGGGAGACGGAGCAATGAGCCGCGCGATCTTCCGCCGATCAGAAATGCGCCTCGGTGCCAAGGCGCTGATGCTGGCTCTGGCCTTGCTGGTGCTGCACAGCCCCGCCGGCCGGGCTCAGGAGATCCGGGCCGCCACCCATGCGGACTACGGCCGTGTGGTTTTCGACTGGGGCACGCCCGTGGCCTTTACCGCCGACGTCATGGGCGGCGCGCTGGTGGTTCAGTTCGACCGTCCGGTCGACTCCGCGTTGGGCGTGGTCCCGACCGCCTTGCCCGGCCATGTGTCCGATGCCCGGATTTCCCGGGACCGCCGCACCCTCAGTTTCCCGCTGAAGGGGGATTTCCGACTGCGCACTTTTACGGCGGGAACGGCCGCCGTGGTCGATCTGCTGGGGGCGCCCATCGGCGTCGATGGTCCCGTGGCGCCGGCGTCCACCGGCGGATCGGCACCGCCGCGCAGCCAGACGCAGGTCCAGGCCCAGACACGGCCGGCTCCCGCGCCTGCCCCCGCACGCAGTGCCGAAAGCGGCACGCCGCTGCTGGGTGTTCGGACCGGCGAGCACGATGATTTCTTCCGCGTGGTATTCGACTGGACCCGCGATGTCGACTACAGCGTCGATACCGAGGACGGGGCGGCCGTGGTGCGGTTCAACCGCCCGGCGCGGATCAACGCCGGTGCCCTGAACGCCGACATGCCCGACGGCATGAAGGGGGTTCGGGCCGGCGTGGAGAATGGCGGACTGGTGGTGCGCCTGCCGTTGCCGCCCGATGGCCGGGTGCGGCATTTCCGCAGTGGTCCCCGGGTGGCCGTCGATCTGCTGGGGACCATCCCCGACGGAGCGGCCCAGGCCGTGGCGGCGCGGGAAGAGGCCACAGCCCGGGAGGCGGCTGCACCCCAGACGGCGACGGCACCGGCGACACCCGTACCTCCGCCGCCCCCGCCTCGTCAGGCGCCGGAAGGGGGGGGCGCTCCCTCGGCTGCCCCCGCTCCCGCTCCCGCTCCCGCCCCCGCCCCGGCTGCGCCTTCGGCCCGGACCCAGGCGGCCCCTGCCGCACCTGCGCCGGCTCCAGCGCCGGCCGCACAGGTCCCGGCCGGCGGGCATGCCGCGCCGGCAGACGTCGATTCCACCTTGCGCGCGGACGAGCGGGCGCCGCCACCGGCGGTGATTCCGCCGGTGCGTCCCACCACTCCGCCCGAGGCCTCTCCGGAGGCGCCGGCGGTGGAACCGTCGGATGCCACCGATCCGCCGCCGCCCCGTGAATCTGTGCCCGCGCCGTTGCAGGCGCAGCGCGCCCCTGAACAGGCCGTGCCGGCGCCCGAACCGCCAAGCCAGGAAACCCGGGGCCGCGCTGCGGTGCCGTCGGTCTTCGGCGGCAGCGAGACCGCACCACCCAGCCCGGTTCCCGGCGTCGAGCGCCTGGCAGAGGCGCGGGAACGGGGCGAGGACCAGCCGGCGATTCCCTATACCCAGGAGCTGTTCACGCTGTCCTTCTCGTGGGACCGGCCGACCGCCGCGGCGGCCTTTCGCCGGGCGGGATATCTGTGGGTGGTCTTCGACCGCTATCAGGAAGCCGACATCCGCGCCTTGCGGGTGACCGGCGGCGAGGCCGTGCGATTCGCCGAGCAGGTGGACATCGGGCGGGGGGCGATGGCCGTGCGGTTCATCGTCGATCCTGCCTTCAACCCCAGTTTCCGGCGCGAAGGGCTGTTGTGGATCATGGATCTGCAACGCCAGCCCCTGCGGCCCGAACGGCCCATCGAGGTGACGCCCCAGCCGCGCTCGCCCGTCGGTCCCCGGCTCTATCTGCCGGTGGCGGAAGGGGGCAACGTGGTGGAGTTCCGCGATCCGGAAGTGGGGGACCAGTTGATTGTCGTGCCGGTGATTCCCCTGGGCAACGGCATCTTCCCGGCGCGCGGCTATCCCGACGTGACCCTGCCGGTCACCGCCCAGGGCGTGCTGGTGGAGCCGGTCAGCCAGGGGGTTACCGTACGGTCCAGCCGCCAGGGGGTGGAAATCACGGCGGAAGGCGGCCTGCGCCTGTCCCGGGACACGGACCGGCTGGAAGCCCTGTCCCGCATGGGCGGCGAAACCGGCCTGTCGGATATCTTCGACGTGTCCCGCTGGCGGGGCGACGATGGGACACCCTATCTGTCGCGGCGCCAGGACATGCTGGCGGCGGTGTCCATGGCGCCGGCGACGCGGCGCAACGATGCCCGGCTGGAGCTGGCCCGCTTCTATTTCGCCAACGGCTATGCGGCCGAGGCGTTGGGTGTGCTGCGCACCATCCTGCTGAACGGCGGCGAGGACTACGAGGGTCGGCCCACCTTCCGCGCCATTCGCGGCGGCAGCGAGTTCCTGATGGGCCGCTGGCAGGAGGCGGTGGCGGATCTGGGTCATCCCAGTCTGGCGGATGTGGACGAAGCGGCCTTCTGGCGCTCTGCGGCGCTGGCCAACATGGGCAACCCGGCTGTGCAGGCGGGGATCATGGAGACCACGGGCGGCGTGCTTGGCGGCTATCCGGACGACCTGAAGGTGCCCCTGGCCATGACCGCTGCCGAAGCGGCCATTGCCGCCGCCAACGATCTGTCGGCCCACAATTTCCTGGAAGCGGCGACGGCGGACAGCAACACCCTGCACCAGAAGGCCCATTTGGCCTTCCTGGAAGGCCAGCTGCAGGAAAGCAGCGGTGCCTACGAGGCGGCCCTGGATGCCTATATGCAGGCGGAGGATCTGAACTCCACCAAATGGACCCCCTTCGCCCGCCGGCAGCGGCTGGAGCTGGAATACCAGCTGGACCGCATCACCGCTGCGGATCTGATCCAGGGGCTGGAGCGCCTGCGCTTCTCCTGGCGCGGGGATGATTGGGAATTCTCGCTGCTGCGTCGCCTGGCCGAACTGCATCTGGGCGAAGGGCACTACGGGGCGTCGCTGCGGCTGCTGAAGCTGGCGGCCACCTATTTCGAAGGCCGTCCGGACGTGCGCGAGGTGACCGAGGAGATGGGCCGCATCTTCGAGGACCTGTACCTGAAGGGCGGGGCGGACAACCTGTCGCCGATCACTGCCATCGCGCTTTATGACGAATTCCGCGAGCTGACCCCGGCCGGGACCAAAGGCGACGAGATGATCCGCCTGCTCGCCGACCGGCTGGTGGCGGTGGACCTGTTGGAACAGGCCGCGACTCTGCTCGACCGGCAGATCAATCAACGGCTGACGAATCCCAACGAGGACCGCTCCCGGGTGGGCGCGCGGCTGGCCCTGGTGCGGCTGCTGAACGAACAGCCGGAGATGGCCCTGAACGCGCTGGATGCCACCGATGGTGTGGCCGACCTGCCGCCGGAGCAGGTGCAGCACCGGACGCACCTGAAGGCCCAGGCCCTGGCCGGTGTCGGCCGGCCCAACGAGGCGATTGCCCTGCTGGAAGGGGATGTGACGGAAGATGCGCGGATGTTGCGCGCGGAAATCTTCTGGAAGGCGCAGAACTGGCCGGATGCGGCGCGGGCGATCAGCGAGCTGGTGCCGACGCCGGTGCGCGGGCAGACCCTGGAAGCGCGGGACGCCATGCGGGTGGTGGATTGGGCGACGGCTTTGACCCTGGCCGGCGACGATCCGCAGGTGGCCTTGCTGCGCCGCCGTTTCGAAGAGGCCATGCGCGGTACCGACTATTTCGAAGCCTTCGACCTGATCACCAGCCCGACGGAACGCGGCGTGCCCGACTTCTCGTCCGTCAACGCCAAGGTGGCCCAGGCGGAAGAGTTCCGCAGCTATCTTGCCGCCTATCGTGCCCGCCTGAAGAACGAACGCCTGAGTGCGCTGAACTAAAATCCGCTCCGCCGGCCGAGGCTGGTATGCAGATATGAAAAACGGGAGGGCATCGGCTCTCCCGTTTTTCATTGGTGATGTGGGGGTGCGGTCGTCATGCGGTCTTCCGGTATACCGGGAAAACGCTGGCATCGCCGTAGTCCTTGATCGGCGTGGCGTTCTTCAGGGCATCCATGTCCGAATCGGAAATCACGAAGTCCACGGCAGCTTTGGTGCGCATGTGGTCCGGATTCGCCGTTTTCGGCAGGGGCAGCAGACCCAGTTGCAGGCAGTAGCGGATGCACAGTTGCGGGATGCCGACGTCGTATTTGGCGGCCATCGCGGCGATCTCGCCGTTGGTCAGGATCTGGCCGTGACCGAAGGGCGAATAGGCTTCCACGACCATGCCCCTGCCCTTCGTATCGTCGATCAGGTCGAAGGGCCTGTTGCTGACATGGGCAAGGATCTGATTAAGCATCGGCTTGACCGATGCGGAGTCGAACAGCTCGTCGCGGGCAACGCCACAAGCGCGCAGGCCTTCGCCGACGCCCCGTTCGTTCTGATAGGCCTGTGCCGTATCGATGTTGCGGTAGCCCAGGTCCACGGCTGCACGCACGGCCTACGCGACCTTGCGATCATCCAGGTGCCTATCCCGAGCTTGGGGATCGGCACGCCGTTGGGCAGGGTGTAGGTGTCTTGCAGGATCACCCGCTTGGCCCTGTCATCTAAAGTTCCGTCGAACGGCCAGAGGCACCGGCCAGTCAGCCCACTCTAATGTGACGGGATACCCACGATTACCCGGGGGAGTTCGAAGCTGTTCATGAGTACGGCACATGAGTGGCCGGTCTCGGTTTCAGTCTCGGGGCCGGAGGAGAAAGGCTCAGCCCTTGTCGACCGGGGCGGCCAGGCATTGCGCGTCGGAGACCGGCTCCTTCCAGTCCACGGGCTTGCCGTCCAGATATTCGTTGATCGCCACGTGCTGCATGGCGGTGGTGTCGGTTGCGCCGTGCCAATGGCGGCGGCCGCAGTTGCACCAGATCAGGTCTCCGGGGCGGATCTCGGTCTTGGGACTCCCTTCGCACTGGGTCCAGCCCACGCCACTGGTCACCGGCAGGATCTGACCCAGGGGGCGGGTATGCCAGTTGGTGCGGGCGCCGGGTTCGAAGGTTACCACGGCAACTCCGACCCGGGCGGGGGCGGTGAAATTGCGGTCGATGCGAACGCGGCCGGTAAACCACCCCGCCAGCCCGTCGATGGCCTTGCCGGAGCCGGCGGGCTCGGGTAGCGGACAGCGGCCGTTTCCGGCCGCCGCTTCCCTCATAACTGTCTGAAACGGAATTCATGAAAGACGCGGGAGAGGCGCCCCGGGCGCCTCCGGTGGGGCTACCCTCCCCCAAGCGGGCCGAAGCTTTGCATCAGCGATCCGACGAGCAGATACCAGCCGTCCACCAGCACGAAAAAGATCAGCTTGAACGGCATCGCCAGCATCATGGGCGGCAGCATCATCATGCCCATGGACATCAGGACCGAGGCGATCACCATGTCGATCACCACGAACGGCAGATAGATCAGAAAGCCGATTTCGAACGCCCGGCGCAACTCGCTGATCATAAACGCCGGCACCAGGGCCTGGAGCGAAACCTGCTCCGGCTCAGGGGCGGTTTCGTTGTTGAAGGTCATGAACAGTTCCAGGTCCTTGGCGCGCACGTGGGACAGCATGAACCGGCGGAACGGCTGGGCCGTGCGTTCGAAGGCTTCCATCTCGTCGATCTGCTCGTCGATCAACGGGCGCAGACCTTCATCCCAGGCCTGTTCGAGGGTTGGCGCCATGATGAAAAAGGTCATGAACATGGCCAGGCTGACCAGCACCATGTTGGGCGGGGCGGTCTGGGTGGCCAGGGCGTGGCGCAGGACGGCGAAGACCACCACGATCCGGGTGAAGCTGGTGACCATCACCAGCAGCCCCGGCGCCACGCTCAGCACCGTCAGCAAGCCCACCAGCTGGACGATGCGGCCGGTGGTCGATCCGCCACCTTCTCCGCCGATATCGATGGTCACCTGCTGTGCCCAGGCGTCTGCGCCCGGGACCAGGGCCAGCAGTGCCGTGACCGCCAGCAGGGCGGTGCCGGCGGTCGCCAGGACCCAGGGGCGCTTGCGGGATCGCCTGCGGCCCGGTGCAGAGATCACGGAGGCGGTGAGGGTCGGCATGCCGGTCATGGGCGGGGGTCTTCCGCCGGCGGCTGCGCAGCCGGCTCAGCCGCCGTTTCGGATTTGGACCCGGGGGTACCCACCGGCGGGTCGATTCGGCCGGAAGGGCCGGCCGCGGGTTCGGACCGATCCGACCGGTTCAGCATGGCGGCGAAGGGCTGCCGGGCGGGGCCGGAAACCGGGGGCTCTTCGGGTGCGTCCGGGGACGTGGCGATGCGGCTTTCGATCACCACATCCGAACCTCCGCCGGTCAGCACCAGGTGCTCCACGTCGTCGCGGCGGATCAGCACCAGGCGCCGCTTCTGGTCGACGGCGGCGACTTCAACGATGCCCAGCCGCCGGCGGCCGCGCTTGCTCCCCAGCGGCAGAGCCCCGGCGCCCAGTCGGCGCAGAACCCAGACGACAGCCAGGATCATCCCCAGAACGAGGATCAGGACGAGGATGAACTGCATGTAGGTCGCCAGATCCATCGGGCGGACTCTCCTTCGGGAAAGGGACGGCCGGACGCGGCCGGAAAGTGGGATCAGGCAGCGCCCGTCGGCTTCGACCCGTCCCGCGACGGGCTGGAGGATACCTTGTCCGCTTCGTCGGGGGGAGGGGGTGCCGTCGGGCTTTCTCCGCCCCCGGTATTTGCGCCTTTCTCCGCCACTGCCTTTTCCGCATCCGTGGTGGCATTGTCCACCGCAGCGGGCGCGGCCGGGGCTGTCCGTTTGGGGGAGGGCGCCGGACGCGGGCCGGCGGTGCGGCCATAGGCTGCCGCCGCATTGCGGGCGCCGGCCGGGGTGTGGTTGGCGGCGTCGGCAGCATCCAGCAGGGGGGCGAAATGGTGGCGCAGGTCGGCTTCCAGCGCGTCGAGGCTTTCCATCAGCTGCTCGAGCGCGGGCAGGAAGGTCCGTCCCTGTTCGCGGGGCAGGGCGATGACGGCCTGGCAGACGACCGCCGCCTTGGTCTGCAGGGCGCTGAGGTCGACGGCGCGCTTGTCATTGATCAGGCGCCGGGCCGTGGCCACCACCGAGGCGATCTTCTCCAGTTCCAGGGAGATGCCGTCCGGACCTTGAAGATGGCTCATGTTCAGGGCTCCCGAGGGGGTGGGGTGGCTTGGGCGGCCGAAGGGATATCCGGATCGGTGATCTCGCCGTCGATCATGCGCCGGTTGGCGCGATAGATATAGGCCAGGATCTCCGCAACGGCGGCGAAGGCCTCGACGGGGATTTCGTCATCCACTTCCACGGCGGTCAGCAGGCGGGCGAGGTCGGCGTCCTCGCGCACCTTCACGCCGCTGGCAAAGGCGATCTGCAGGATCTGCTCGGCGACCGCGCCTTCGCCGCTGGCCACCACGCGGGGGGCCGACTCCGCCCGGGACAAATCATGGTCGAGCGCCACCGCCACCAGGCGCTCTCTGGCGCCGGCGGGGTCGCCGCTCCCACCACTCGGATCGAGCTTCGGGGCCAGCGGCCGTTTCGCGGGCTTGTCCTCAGCCAAGCGGGCTGCCTCCTCCGACCTGTTCTCTCTTTGTCGCGCGACCGCTCTTAACAAAGGGTAAAGAGTCGGCGGTGGATCCTGGGCGCGGGTGTTCGCCTTCCGTCATCCGCCTATCCGGCCATATGGCATCTGGCGCAGGCTAACAGGAAGGCGGTAAGCTTCCCGCCGCGTTAACCGGTCTTTACGCTTTCTTAAGGGCGCGCTGGCAAGATCGGCCCAGACCCCAGAAATGGGGGCGGGTCCGTTGGCCGGGGCCGCCGTCGGAACGCAGCCGCCAGGGATGGGGGCGGGACGGGGCACGTCGGACACCGAGATCAGGGAATAAAGCGATGAGCCTGGACAAACTTACAGTCTTTCAGATGGCCAAGGATCGTATGGACTGGGCGGCCCAGCGCCAGAAGGTGCTGTCGCAGAACATCGCCAACGCCGATACGCCGGACTACAAGGCGCAGGACCTGAAGGAACTGAATTTCCGTAACCTCGCGCTTTCCAAATCCAGCCGGGTGGACATGGCGCAGACCCAGCCGGGCCATATGCCCAGCACCCTGCCCGAAGCCGGGCCGTATCAAAGCCGGACCGAACGCTATCCGTACGAGTCCTCGCCCGACGGTAACGAAGTGGTGCTGGAAGAGCAGATGGTGAACGTGGGTCGGACCGCCAGCCAATACAAACTGGCCGGCGAGATCTTCAAGAAGAACGTCAACCTGCTGCGCATCGCCATCGGCAAGGGACGTTAAAGATTTCGAGCATTGCCCCGGGTGTTGCCCGACCGCTACCGCAACATTGCGCATGAAGACGAGTGAACCGCTATGGATGACCTGAAAGTCGTTTCCCGGATTGCTGTTTTCGGCCTGAAAGCTCAGGCGGAACGCCTGCGGGTGGTGTCGCAGAACCTGTCCAACGCCGACTCGGTTGCTGAAACGGCGGGGTCCGATCCGTACCGCCGTCGGGTGATCAGCTTCAAGTCGGTCATGGACCGCGAACTGGACACCGACGTGGTGAAGACCGGCCGGGTCCGGGAAGACATGTCTCCCTTCGGTCGGGAATACGATCCCGGTCATCCGGCGGCCGACGCCGACGGATACGTGACCACCGCCAACGTCAACCCGATGGTCGAATTGATGGACATGCGGGAAGCCCAGCGCAGTTACGAGGCCAACTTGAATGTGATCAAGGTGACCCGGGAAATGACGGACGGCACGATCGATCTGCTGCGCTGACCGATCGGGACTGATGCGGATCTCCGTATGGGGTGAGGCGGGTATTATAAGGCGGCGGATACGCTGTCGTGACACTGTTGAAGACGCTCTGTACCGGGGGACAGACTGATGGCCGTTGATTTCGCAAGTGCCGTTTCCGCTTATCGCAACGCGGCCAACATGGGGTCCGTCAGTGATGCCGGGTCCATGTCTGGTGCCGCCGCGACGGACAAGAGCTTCGCATCCATGGTGCGTGGCGCGGTCGAAGAGTCGATCGAAGCCCAACACCAAAGCGAAGCGATGAGCATGGCCGCCATCGAAGGCAAGGCCGACTTGCGCGATGTGGTGATGGCGGTCAACAATGCGGAAATGACGCTGAACACCGTCGTGGCCGTTCGGGACAAAGTGGTGTCTGCCTACGAAACCATCCTGCGCATGCCCATCTGACGGGTGCTGTCCGCCGCGATGACGGGGGATCTGCTCCCCGGGGCCGGCGGCGCGGAAGCGGTGGGCGGCATGACCGGAAGGCGGCTGGCGGCCATCGCTTATTGCCCCGGTTGGATGTGACATGAATGAAGCCCAGATTCTTGACGTCGCCCGCGACGCGGTGTTGACCATGATCACCATCGCCGGCCCGATTCTGATGGTCGGCATGGCGATCGGCTTGGTGATCGCGCTTTTTCAGACCCTGACCCAGATCCAGGAAATGACCCTGGTCTTCGTGCCCAAGATCATGGTGGTTTTCGTTGCCGTGCTGCTGCTGTTGCCCTGGATGGTGCGCGAGATCAGCGCATTCACCGAGCGATTGATGGATATTGTCATCAGCCTCGAATAGGCTGCGGGACCTGGTGTAGAAGGGGCCGCGGCGGGTGCTTTCCCAATTTCTGGAACAGAACGTCTTTCATTTCATGCTGGTCTTTGTCCGGCTGGGAACGGCGTTCATGTTCATGCCCGGGCTTTCGGCACCCTACGTTCCGACTATGGTGAAGGTGTTTTTCACCACCATGGTAACGGTGGTCAGTGTTTCGGCGATCGGCACCACCTTGCCGGCCATGCCCGAAAGTGGCGCGGTTCTCGTGCTGATGATTGCGATGGAGGTGCTGGTCGGCAGTTTCCTGGGCGTGTTCGGGCAGTTTCTCCTCGCCGCGCTGCAGTTCGCCGGCACCATCATGGGCTTTTCCACTGGCTTGATGATGGCCCAGGCTTTTGATGCTTCGACTTCTCAACAGGGATCGTTGATCGCCAGTTTCGTGGCCGACGTGGCGATGGTCTTGCTGTTCGTGATGGGGATGCACCACGTGATGATCATGGCGATCATCGACAGCTACCAGCTGTTTCCTCCGGGGCAGCCACCGCTGGTGGGGGATATGGCGTCGATGTTGTCGCAGATGCTGGATTCAGCGTTCCGGCTGGGTTGGCAGTTCGCAGCACCGTTCGTCGTCTATCAGATCGTCTTCAACGTGATCCTGGGGGTGATGGCCCGGCTGATGCCCCAGTTGCAGGTGATGTTCATTGCCATGCCGATGCAGATCCTGCTTGGTCTGGCGATGGTGATGATGACCTTGCCGTTTCTGATGATGAGCTTTTTGAGCTACTTTGAGGAAGGCTACATGGCCTTGTTCATTCGATAACGCGCGGGCGGCAGATAGGGGCGGGCGATGTCCGAAGAACCCGACAAGGACGAGAAAACAGAAGACCCTACGGGTAAAAAGCTCGAAAAATCCCGAGAGGACGGCAACGTTGCCCAATCCCAGGAGGTCAAGAGCTTCGCCGCCCTGACCGGCGGCCTGATCCTGGTGGCGTTCCTGGCGCCCTGGATCATGGAAACGCTGACCGTGACCATTCGTCCTTTCCTGGAGCGGCCGCATCAATTCATCGGAATGGATGCAGAGACCCTGCGGGACGTTCTGGCCCAGATTTTGCTCGATCTGCTCATCGTTCTGGGGGCGCCGATGGCGCTGTTCATCGCCCTGGCGCTGATCGGGGCCATCGGTCAGTTCGGCCTGCTGTGGGCACCCAAGAAACTGAAGCCGGACTTCAAGAAAATCAGTCCCATATCCGGGGCGAAACGCCTGTTCTCTCCGCGCACCGTGATGGAAGCCGTGAAGAGCCTGGTCAAGGTTCTGGTGGTGACCGTCGTGTCCTATGTGGTGATCGAACCCAGGCTGGAGAATCCGGAAAGGTTCATGGCCCAGGATATCCTGGTGACCCTGGTCGAGTTGCACGAAATCCTGATTTTGCTGCTGATTATCGTGGTGGTGCTGGTCGGCGGGATCGCCGCAGCCGACTTCGCCTATCAGAAGTACAAGCACACCGAAGACCTGAAGATGACCAAGCAGGAGGTCAAGGACGAACGCAAGAACGCCGAAGGGGACCCGCTGATCAAGAACAAGATCCGCCAGTTGCGCATGCAGCGGGCGATGCAGCGGATGATGTCCAAGGTCCCGACGGCCAGCGTGGTGGTGACGAACCCGACGCACTATGCAGTCGCCTTGCTGTACGATATGGAGACAATGGCTGCCCCGCGTCTGGTGGCCAAGGGCGTGGACCAGGTGGCCCATCGCATCCGTGACGTGGCCGAGGAGAACGATGTGCCCGTGGTCGAAAACCCGCCCCTTGCCCGCGGCCTCTATGCTGCGGTGGACCTGGACCGTGAAATTCCGCCCGAGCATTACAAGGCGGTGGCCGAGGTCATCGGCTACGTGATGCGTCTGAAAAACAAGTTCAAGCGGGATCGCTGAGCGTGGACGGGATGTCGGGCAACGGGTCGCGCAGCGACGTGATGGGCACCGGAGAGGTGGACGTTGGCGGCAAGCGGTTCGGTGGCGTGCGCTCCGGCGGCGGGCCGGGCAGCGGCTTGCGGACCGAACCGACCGTCTGGATCCTGTCGGCTGGTGTGGCCATGGCCGGGGGAGGCGGTCTCTGGGCGGCGCTCGGCGGCATGGCGCCGGCCGGCTGGCTGGCTGCGGCCGGCGCCGCCGTTTCACTGGGGGGGCTGCTGGCGTTGAGTCGGCGCTGTGCCCAATGGCGGGCGCAGGGGCAGGCCGGTGTTTTCGCCGGATGGCTGCTGGATAACGAAGACGGCCCCCGCCTGCTGACCGACGCCGCCGGCAATGCCGGCTTCTCCAACAGTGCGGCCCGCATCGACTGGGGCGGGCCGGGGCCACTGGTCGCCCTGGAAGGCATGCTGCATGGTGATCTGAACGGCGCGGAGTCACTGGAACGCCTGTCCGAAGCGGCGGCGCGGGGGTTGCGGGAAGAGGTGGACCTGCCGCTGGTCGATCCCTCCGCTCCGACGGGAGAGCCGGAATGGGCGCGGGTGATGGTCTCTCCGGGACCCAAGGGCAGCCGCCTGTGGAGCTGCCGCGACGTGACCGCCCGCCGGGTCATCGACGACGTGTTGCTGCGCGAGCGCGAGGAACTGGCCGACTTTCTGTATTTCCTGCCTGCCGGGGTCTATTCCGCCGACAGCGAAGGACGGCTGCGCTACGTCAATCAGGTGTTCGCCCAATGGCTGGGGGCGGAGCCGGACCAGCTGGACGGCCGATCCCTGCATGACCTGATGGAAGAAGGGCCGCCGGAGCCCGACGGTGCCTGGGAAGGCCGCCGCCGATTCCTGCCCCTGGATGACGTTCCCTTTGTCGCCGAGGTGCGGCAGGCGATTTTTGACGACGCCGGCCAGATCCGCACCCGTTCGCTGGTGCTGCGCCTGCCCGAGGCGCCGGAAGCGGTGGGGGGAGAGGGCGGCTGGCTGCGACGCCGGCCATGGCTGTTCGACTCGGCGCCGGTGGGAGTGGCGCTGCTGGATCCGGAAGGGGTGGTCACCGACTGCAACGCCGCCTTCCTGCTGATGATGGGACGGGAACGGGACGCCGTGATCGACGGTCCCTTTGCCGCGCTGTTTGCCGTTGCCGACCAGGATGATCTGGCCTCGCAGGTGGCCCGGGTCGCCGGTGGTCGGGTGCCCCGCGCCGAATCCGACGTGCGTCTGGCGCCGGGAGGGGCGGGCAGCAGTGGCAAGGAGACCTCGGTGGGGCTGTATCTGACGCCGATGACCGGCCCGGCGGGGGCCGGGGCGCCGGCCGACGGGGTGGTGGCCCATGTGATCGACACCACCGAGCAGAAAAGCCTGGAGCAGCAGTTCGCCCAGGCTCAGAAGATGCAGGCCATGGGGCAGCTGGCCGGCGGGGTGGCCCATGACTTCAACAACCTGCTGACGGCGATGATCGGCTTTGCCGATCTGCTGCTTCAGCGCCACGGCATCGGCGACCCCAGCTTCGCCGACATCATGCAGATCAAGCAGAACGCCAACCGGGCGGCCAATCTGGTGCGCCAGTTGCTGGCCTTCTCCCGTCGCCAGCCCCTGCGGCCCCGGCTGCTCAGCGTCACCGATGCCCTGGCCGAGCTGTCCCACCTGCTGCGGCGCCTGCTGGGGGAACGGGTCAGCCTGCGCCTGGCCCACGGGCGGGAGCCGGGCTACATCAAGGTGGATCCGGGGCAGTTCGATCAGGTGATCATCAACCTGGCGGTCAACGCCCGCGACGCCATGCCCGACGGCGGGGTTCTGACGATCGCCACCCGCAGCGAATCCGTCGACCAGCCCGTCCGTCAGGGGGCGGAAGAAGTGCCGCTGGGCACCTATGTGGTCATCGATGTCACCGACACCGGCACCGGCATCAGCCGCGAGAACCTCGCCCGCCTGTTCGAGCCCTTTTTCACCACGAAGGCCGAGGGAACGGCCGGGGCGGGGACCGGTCTGGGGCTCTCCACCGTCTACGGGATCGTCCGCCAGACCGAAGGCTTCATCTTTGTCGAGTCGGCCCTGGGGCAGGGGGCCACCTTCACCATCTACCTGCCGCGCTACGAGGCGCCGGCCGATCAGGCCGGTCGCGGCGGGGCGACTCTGGTCAGCCTGCCCGACGGCGGCGACGGCCGGACCCATGGCGACGGGGCCGGGGGACCGGGCGCCGGGAATGGGGCCGGTGCCGGCGAGGGCGGGGAGGAGCCGGCCCGCGACCTGTCCGGCCAGGAAACCATCCTGCTGGTGGAAGACGAGGATGCGGTGCGCGTGTTCGGTGCCCGCGCCCTGCGCAACAAGGGCTATACGGTGCTGGAAGCCCGCACCGGCGAAGGCGCCCTGGAGCTGCTGGGCGACGGGGCGCATATCGATCTGCTGATCACCGACATGGTGATGCCCGGCATGGACGGGGGCACCCTGGCCGGCAAGGTGCGGGAACATCGGCCGGATATGAAGATCATCCTTATCTCCGGCTATTCGGAAGATGTGATCCGGGGGGATGTGGTCAACCAGCCCGATACCCATTTCCTGCCCAAGCCGTTCAGCCTGAAGCAACTCGCTGAAAAAGTGCGAGAGGTGATGGCTTAAGATTAATCGGGGCGGCAGCAAGGGAGTTTGTTCTCTCAATGTTCTCAGAAAGCGCTTGCGTGTGAGAACAAAGCGTGTACCGTTGTCGAAGGTTGCGCGGCCGGGAACGGCCATGGGATAACGGAGGCCCGAAATGTCGCAAAGCGCGTTGCGTCTGGTGGACAAGGATACGATGGACAAGCAGAAGGCATTGGAAGCGGCGCTCAGCCAGATCGAGCGCTCCTTCGGCAAGGGCTCGATCATGCGGTTGGGCCAGCAGGAAAACCCGGTGGAGATCGAAGCGATTTCCACGGGATCCCTGGGGCTCGATATCGCTCTGGGCATTGGCGGCCTGCCGCGGGGCCGCATTATCGAAATCTACGGTCCGGAAAGCTCGGGCAAGACGACTC
This sequence comes from Rhodospirillaceae bacterium Z3-40, assembly GCA_046233135.1. GTDB lineage: Bacteria > Pseudomonadota > Alphaproteobacteria > Rhodospirillales > Rhodospirillaceae > JBJXHN01. Next base: position 164,218 of record JBJXHN010000002.1, read on the forward strand.
TGGCCCTGCATGTGATCGCCGAGGCCCAGAAGCGCGGCGGCACCTGCGCCTTTGTCGATGCGGAACACGCCTTTGATCCGATCTACGGCCGCAAGCTGGGGGTGAACCTGGAAGATCTGCTGGTCTCCCAGCCCGATGCCGGCGAACAGGCGCTGGAGATCTCCGACACCCTGGTGCGTTCGGGGGCTGTTGACGTGCTGGTGGTCGATTCGGTGGCGGCCCTGGTGCCGCGCGCCGAACTGGAAGGGGAGATGGGGGATTCCCACGTCGGCTTGCATGCCCGGCTGATGAGCCAGGCGCTGCGCAAGCTGACCTCGACGGTGTCCCGCTCCAACACGCTGGTGATCTTCATCAACCAGATCCGGATGAAGATCGGCGTGATGTTCGGCAGCCCGGAAACCACCACCGGCGGTAACGCCCTGAAGTTCTACGCCTCGGTCCGCCTGGACATCCGCCGCATCGGGTCGATCAAGGATCGGGACGAGGTGGTGGGCAACCAGACCCGGGTGAAGGTGGTGAAGAACAAGGTGGCGCCGCCGTTCAAGCAGGTCGAGTTCGACATCATGTACGGCGAGGGCGTCTCCAAGATGGGCGAACTGCTGGACCTGGGGGTGAAAGCCAACATCGTCGAGAAGTCGGGGGCTTGGTTCTCCTACAACTCGACGCGAATCGGCCAGGGGCGTGAAAACGCCAAGACCTTCCTGCGGGAAAACCCGGCGATGGCCGAGGAGATCGAAAATGCGATCCGTGCCCAGGCCGGTCTGATCGCCGAAGCGATGATCTCCGGTCCGTCCAACGACGACGAGGGGGGCGATGACATGTCGGATGCTGCCCCGACCCCGGCGCCGACCGGCGGCAAGGGGCGTGGCAAGGCCGCGGCGGCGGAAGAAGAGGCCTGATCGGCGTTTCCGTCTCTGTCTTCGGAAGACGACAAGAATCGGGGGAGCGGCCGGGCTGCTCCCCCGGTTGCGTTTGGGGCGGGACGGGGTGAGAGACGCAGCCCATTTTGACAACAAATGAGGTTATGTTGCAATATTGTTCTCGGCATTCTTGTGTGATCTCTTCGTAGGATGAAGTGTATGCCGCGTCTGTCGATTGAAATATCAGAGCAGCAGCACCAGCATCTGAAAGCAGTTGCTGCGTTCAATGGCCAAACGATTAAGGACTATGTTCTGAGTCGTGCTTTCTCGGACGTGCCACACATGGGCGAGGAAGAAGCGCTACGGGCGATGCGTGATTTTCTGACGGAGCGTTTGGCGCAGGTCAGAGGCGGGCAAACCGTGAGCGCTTCCGCAGAAAGCATCAAACGGCGGGCGCGTCGGATACGCGATGAGACTTTATGATCTCGCCCGACCAGTAGACGCTTGCGGCAGAAAGGGACCTGCTCGAAATCTGGATGGAAAGTGATAAGTGGTGGGGGAGGCGCAGGCTGATAGATACCAAGACGCATTGTTCGCTGCGTTTCAAAGAATTGCTGACGGTACCTCAGTGACGCGACCGTTCGAGGGGCTGCCCGAGGTGTCCTTTTATTATTGTGGTCGCCATTATATATTCTTCACTCGGTGGGCCGAGGTCGTGGTGATCATTGCGATTTTGCATGACCGGATGGATTTGATCGTTCGCTTGGCCGAGCGATTGAGTGGGCCGCGATGTCTGTTTCTTCCGGTCTTGCCCAAGGCACCTACTATTAGAGCGGGATGACCGATTCAAGGTTACTTGATCCCCCCTAACGCGAATGGGTCATCGGTCTCGGGTTTGTCGGCCCGCTCACCACAGCAGGGCCGGAATCGCTGCCACCGCCCGCACGCCGTGATCGGTCAGTAGTCTGGTCACCTTCACAGGGTCGGCCGGCTTGCCATGGGCGACGCCCAGGGGGATGATATTCAGGCCGCCGGTGACCAGGATCGGGTCCTTCCCCGCCGCCATCGCACCGGGAATATCCGTATGCAGCCCGTCGCCGACGCAGGCCACGCGGGCATCGGCCGGCAGGTCCAGCAATTCCAGCGCCAGGGAATAGATCGCCGGGTCCGGCTTGCCCCGATAGGTCACCTTACCGCCCATCGCTTCGTACCCCTGGGCGATGGCCCCGGCGCACATCACCGGCTTGCCTTCGCGAATCACCGAGGTGTCGGGGTTGGCGCAGATCATCGGCAAGCCCCGGGCCAGGCAGGCGTCCAGGGCCGGGCGGTAGTCTTCCAGGGTCTCGGTCAACTCCTTGGGGCCGGTGGTCAGAACCCAGCCGGCCGTCTCCGGGGTATCGGCGAAGGACATCCCCGTATCGTCCAGGCAGCTGCGGTCCCGGTCCGGTCCCAGCAGCAGGCAGCCGCCGGACAGTTCGGCGAAGGCCGGGTCCTTGCGGTCTATCAGTTCCCTGTTCACTGCATCGCCGGAGGTCATCACCGCGTCGTACAGGTCCGGCGTGATTCCCATGCCGTCCATCAGATCCCGGACCGACCAGGCCCGGCGCGGGGCATTGGTCAGGAGCACCGTGCGCTTGCCTGCCGCTTTCAGGGCCGCCAGGGCGTCGGTTGCGCCCGGATAGGCGGTGACGCCGTCATGCACCACGCCCCACAGGTCCAGGACAAAAGCGTCGTAACGGTCGGCCAGGGCGGACAGACCGGGCAGGCAGGGAACGAGAGCAGTCACGAAACCTCTCCTCGGGCGGCGGCAATGATGGGATGGGGAATGGGAAGAACGGGGAGTCAGGCTCCGGCCGTATCCGCAGCGCCGTTGGCGCTCACGGCATCCTTCAGGCCGTCGACTCCGACCGCGTCGGCCACGGAGGCGAAGCCGTCCCGCCGCAGCAGGGTGGCCAGTTCGGCGGTGATGCGCCGGATCAGCCCGGGGCCGCCGTAGACCATCGCCGAATAGAACTGTACCAGGCTGGCCCCGGCGCGGATGCGGGCATAGGCATCTTTCCCGTCGGCGATGCCGCCCACCCCGATCAGCGGCAGGCGTCCGCCGGTCAGGGTGTGGAACCGCCGCAGCACCGCCAGGGCCGGTGCCTTCAGGGGGGCGCCGGACAGGCCGCCGGTTTCGGTCACCAAGGCGCTTTTCAGGCCGGCGGGGCGGTCGATGGTGGTGTTGGTGCAGATCAGCCCGTCCAGCCCGCCGGTCATCGCCACCGAGGCGATATCGGCCATATCCTCGTCGGTCAGGTCTGGCGCGACCTTCAGCAGCAGCGGCGGGCGGCCATCCATGTCGGTGGCCTCGTTCAGGCGGGTACGGCAGCGACCGACCAGTTCGGCCAACGCATCCCGGCTTTGCAGGGCGCGCAGGCCCGGCGTGTTGGGCGAGGAAACGTTGATCACCAGATAGTCGGCGAAACGAGCCAGGCGGTCGATGCCGGCTTCGTAGTCCGCCGCGGCGTCCAGGGTTTCCTTGTTCTTGCCCAGGTTCACCCCGACAATGCCCGGCCGCCGGGGCTGGGCCAGACGGGCGGCCATGGCCTCGATCCCGGCGTTGTTGAAGCCCATGCGGTTGATCACCGCGCGGTCCTCGGTCAGGCGGAACAGGCGGGGACGGGGATTGCCCGGCTGGGGACGGGGGGTGACGCTGCCCACTTCGATGAAGCCGAACCCCAGGTCCAGAAGCGGCCCGGCCACTTCGGCGTTCTTGTCGAAGCCCGCCGCCAGTCCCACCGGATTGGGAAAGTGACGGCCCCAAACCGAGGAGGACAGCAGGCCGTCGTCGCCGGAGTCGTCCCCGGCGCCGGTCATGGCTTGCCGCACCAGTCCCAGCGACAGGGCGCGCAGGGCCAGACGGTGGGCGCGTTCGGCGTCCAGGCGGGAAATCAGGGGCCACAACAGGCGGTAGGCATCGGCCATCGGCGGGTCAGTCCTCGCGCAGGAAAGGGAACAGCAGGTTGCCTTCCCCATCCAGGTCCAGGGGCTCGACCCCTTCGATCGCTTCCACGGGGATCTCGCCATAGATATGCGGGAAGGCGTCACCGCCCCGGGCCGCCACCGGCTCCCAGCGCACGTCACCGCGCACCCGGCGGGCGTCGATGATCAGCAGCACCAGCCCCTCGCGGCCGGCGAAATGCAACTCGGCCGACTCCATCGCCTGGGTGGCGGTCGAGGCATGGATGAAGCCGTCGGCCTTGTCCATCGCCGACCCGGTGTAGACACCCTTGCGGGCGGCCTCCTGCCAGGCCTGCCGCTCGCAGATGTGATAGATGTGTTTGGTCTTTTCCATGCCCGACTGCTTACACCAAGGCGCTTCGGGATGCCAGGGGTCCGCCCTGGGATCGGCATATTTCTCGCCCATGGCCTGTATTCTTTGGTCTGTACGCTGCTTCGCGCCCGTTGTTCTTCCCCGGCGACGGAGTGTGGACAGGATGGATTTGCCCCGGCTACTCTTGCCATGCCTAATCGTGGCACTCTGGTGTTGTGTTGGATCCTTGGTCCGGAAAAACCGCGACCAAATCCGGACGCGTGGTCTAAGCAAGAAACCGAGGGAGCGGGGAACGATGTCCCACCAAGCAAAGGCGGCCCATGGGGCCAGCCGTCGGGCGCTGGTCTACAAGGATGGCGACTGGATGGAGGGCAATCCGCCGATTCTCGGTCCCAGCACCCATGCCACCTGGCTGGGCTCCATGGTTTTCGACGGCGCCCGCTATATGGAAGGCCTGGCGCCGGACCTGGACCGCCATTGCGCCCGCGTGGTCCGCTCCGCCCGCATCATGGGCATGGAGCCGGCGATCACCGGCGAGGAGATTACCGAACTCGCCTGGGAAGGTATTCGCCGCTTCAATGGGGGGCGGGACACCGCGCTGTATATCTCGCCGATGATCTATGCCGACAGCGGCTTCATCGTGCCTGACCCGGACAGCGCCCAGTTCCTGCTGAACATCTGGGAAAGCCCCCTGCCGCCGCCGACGGGGTTTTCCGCCTGCCTCAGCCGTTTCCGCCGGCCTGCGCGGGATCAGGCGCCGACGGAAGCCAAGGCCAGCTGCCTGTATCCCAACGTCGGCCGGGCGGTGGGCGAAGCCAAGGCCAAGGGCTTCGACACCGCCGTGATCCTGGACCCTGCCGGCAATGTGGCCGAGTTCGCCTATACGAACCTGTTCATCGCCAAGGACGGTCAGGTGCACACCCCACAGATCAACGGCACCTTCCTCAACGGCCTGACCCGCCAGCGGGTGATCGGCCTGCTGCGCGATGCCGGGGTGGATGTGGTCGAACGCGCGATCGACTTCACCGACGTGATGGCCGCCGACGAGGTGTTCGCCACCGGCAATTATTTCAAGGTCGGCCCCTGCACCCGGATCGAGGACCGCGCCCTGCAGCCCGGCCCGCTGTACGCCAGGGCGCGCGAGTTGTATTGGGATTTCGCCCGGGAATTCGGTGCTTGAGTCTGTTGTCCGAAGCCAGGCACCAGGAGGACCGCCGGTGTTCATCATCTCTCTGACCTATATCGCCCCGCTGGACGCCGTGGATGGCCACGTGGAAGGGCATATGGACTGGCTGAAGCGGGGCTATGCCTCGGGCCTGTTCGTGGCATCCGGCCGCAAGGTGCCGCGCACGGGCGGGGTGATCCTCGCCCGGGGGGAGCGGGCGGCCGTGGAAGCCTTCGCCCTGGAAGACCCTTTCGTGGCCAACGGCGTTGCCGAAGCGACCATCACCGAGGTCGCCTTCAGCATGGCCGCAGAGGGGTATGAAGCCCTGAAGGGCTGACCCCGCGTTTAAAGAATTAAAAGCAGTTCGCGTTCCGGTATCTGGCGCGGTGGGGCGGAAGCGCCTATGTCTTGCGCCGACATGGCCCCCTTGCTTCCCTTCCTGCGGACTCACGTGCCGCTCCGCCTGCTGCTGGCGCTGGTGATCGGCGCGGCCGGCGGATACCTGTTCTACACGGTTCACATGCCCCTGGCCTGGATGATGGGGTCGATGGTGGCAACCACCATCGCCTCGCTGTCCGGCGTTGCCCTGATCGGGCCGAAAAAGCTGCGCATGGCGGTGATCCCGGTGCTGGGGGTGATGCTGGGGGCGGCCTTCACGCCTTCGGTGATCGACAGCCTGGGGGCCTGGGTCTGGACCCTGGTGGGGCTGCTGATCTATGCGATCGTCGTCACCGCCGTAGTCACCCTGGTGCTGGAAAAGGGGTTCGGCTACGACCGCCGCACCGCCTTTCTCAGCAGCGCGCCGGGGGGTGTGAACGATCTGGTGCTGCTGTCCGCCCAGTTCGGCGCGGACGAGCGTACCGTCTCGCTGATGCATTCCTTGCGCATTCTGCTGGCGGTGATGGTGATCCCCCTGTGGTTCCGGTTCGTCGAGGGGGTGCAGACCACCGGTGGCAGCGGTCCGTCCGGCGGTGTCGTCTCCTTTGACGCGCTGAGCCGGACCGACGGCGGGCTGCTGGTCGGCTGCGCCCTGGTGGGCATGGCGCTCGGCCGTCTGCTGCGCCTGCCGGCCTGGGCGCTGTTTGGCCCCATGGCGGTGAGCATCGCCGCTCACCTTGCCGGCCTGACTCGCGCCTCACCGCCCACCGTTCTGGTCGCTGCCGCCCAGGTGGTGCTGGGCACTGCCATCGGCTGCCGCTTCGCCGGCCTGCCGGTGCGCCGGGTGCTGCGGGATATGGCCGTGGGCGTCGGCACCGGGCTTCTAATGATCGGGCTGGTGGTGGTGATCGCCCTGGGCTTGTCGGCGGCCACCGGCGTCGGCATGGGCGAGATCGTCCTGGCCTTCGCGCCCGGCGGCCTGATGGAAATGTCCCTGGTGGGGCTGGCCATGGGCTTCGACCCGGCCTTCGTTTCCGGCCATCACCTCGCCCGCATCGTTCTGGTGGTGTTGCTGGCGCCGCTGGTGTTCCGCCTGTTCATCCTGCCCCATACCGCCCCGGCGCCCCATCTGCACGGTGCCCATCCGTTCAGCGATCACCCCTCCGCCACCGGAGCGGCCGAATCGGCCGAAGCCGCGCGGGAGGAAGAACAGGCCGAAGCCGAGGCCAGGAACAAGGCATCAGCCGAAAAGCCACCAAGCGCCGCCCCCTGACAGCACCAGCACGGCGGCCAGCACCCGGCGACGGATGGCAAAGCGGTTGAGGTAGGCCATCTGGCTTTCGATGAAGCGGATTTCCCGCTCCAGCGCCTGGGCCAGTTCCTCGTCGGTGACCTTGGGGGACACGCCGTGGCGGACCCGGGCTTCGGACAGGTCCGACAGGTCATAGATCAGCGTTTTCAGCGGGCGGCCTTCCAGCCGGCGGACTAGGGTCGCCAGTTCCCGCCGGGATTCGGCGGTCTGAACCTGCCGGCGGTGGGCGCGGCGCAGCTCCAGCAGACGCAGGGTCTTGGGCCGCCGCCAGCCCAGCCAGGCCATACCCCGGGCGAAAATATTCGTGGGCGCGGCGGTGCCGCTGCCCTCCAGCTCCGCATCCACCTCGGCCAGGGCGTCGCGGGGCCTCCGGGCGTCCGGGCGTGCCTCCTCCCGGACCGCGCGAATCACCGACCGGGATCGGGGCGGGCGGGCGGTGCGGGCTGGATCGGCCCGCAGCAGGGGATCTGAAAAGGTCGGACTCTTGGACATCGGCGACGGATGGCTGGAGGGTCATACATACCAAAGGCGCTCTTTGCCTCATCCCCTACTATGCCATCGATGGGTTGCCAAGACGTTATCGGCGGGCGGTTTTCGAACGTCCGGCCCGTCCGTGCCTTGATGTCGCTCCATTACGAAGATTTAAGAAGGAAAGCGGGCGCAGACGGTATACACCGGTCAGGACTTCCCCCATGTGAAAACAGGGGGTGTGCGCATCCTGCCGTCCCCTGCGCGGCCTCCCGCGCCGCCGACCCTGATCTTGTGACCCCTGTCGAGGACGACTCCGATGAGTATCGTGCGCCAGCTTCTCATCCTTGCCGCCCTTGCCGCCGTGGGGGCGGGGGGCTGGTGGGTCTGGAGCACCCAGATGGGCGGCGATTCGGCCGGCAAGAAAGCCGGCGGTCAGCGGCCGCCGGCGGCGGTCACGGTGGCGGCCGTGCAGCTGTCCAGCAATTCGGTGCGGGTGGAAGCGGTGGGCACCGGTCAGGCCGTGCAGTCCGTCACCGTCTACCCTTCGGTGGCCGGGGAGGTGGACCGGGTGTCCTTCCGCGCCGGCCAGGCGGTGGAAGCCGGGGCGGAACTGGTTCACCTGGACGACGAGGACGAACGGCTTGCCGTCGATCTGGCGCGGGTGGAAGTGGAACAGGCCCGTCAGCTGCTGAAGCGGTATGAACGTACCGCCCCCATGGGGGCGGTTTCGGCCAGCGAGGTGGACAGCGCCCGCACCGAGGTTGAACGCGCCCGTATCGCCCTGGCCCGGGCCGAAGTGGCCCTGCGCGATCGCACCATCCTGGCGCCCTTCTCCGGCGTGGTGGGGATCGCCCAGGTGGATCCCGGCGACCGGGTGGGCACCGACACGGTTCTGACCACGCTGGATGACCGCAGCGCCCTGTTCATCGATTTCGAAGTGCCCGAGGCGGTGGCCCAGTCCATTGCCGTGGGCGATCCCCTTCACCTGAGCGCCTGGAGCCTGCCCGATGTGGCCCTGTCCGGGTCCGTGGATGCCCTGGGTTCGCGCATCGACCCGGTCACCCGCACCCTGTCGGTGCGCGCCCGGGTGCCCAATCCCGAGGACCGGCTGCGGCCGGGCATGTCGTTTGCGATCAGCATGACCCTGCCCGGCCGCACCCTGCCTGCCGTGCCCGAGGTGGCGGTGCTGTGGAGCCGTGACGGTGCCTATATCTGGCGCCTGGGCGAGGGCAACACGGCCGAACGGGTGGCGATCCAGATCCTGCGGCGGGAAAACGCCTGGGTGATCGTCGAAGCCGATCTGGCCGAAGGCGACCGGGTGGTGGTCGAAGGCGTGCAGCGGGTGCGCGAAGGCCGTCCGGTGAAAATCAGCGATCCGGTGCCGGCCGTCGGCGGCACGACGGATGCGGGTCCCGTCTCCATGGCTCCCGGCGGTCAGGCGGCAGCCTCCGCGGTGGGAGACCGGTCATGAGCGGCGGGCCTGATGCGAACGACCTGCCGTCCCTCGCCGTGCGGCGTCCGGTGCTGACCACCGTGCTGAACCTGCTGATCATCATCGCCGGACTGGGAGCCCTGGCCGGGGTGGAGGTCCGCGAACTGCCCGATGTGGACCGGCCGGTGGTGACCGTGCGGGCGGATTGGCCGGGGGCGGCGCCGGAAACGGTGGATGCCCAGGCCACCAGCGTGCTGGAAGGGGCGGTCGCCCGGGTCACCGGCATTCACACCATCTCCAGCGCCAGCGAAGAGAACAACCTGCGGGTCCGGGTGGAGTTCGATCCCTCCGTCGACCTGAACACCGCTGCTGCCGACGTGCGCGAAGCGGTGGCCGGGGCGGAACGGCGGCTGCCCGACGGGGTGGAGAACGTCACCGTGGTCAAGGCCGACGCCGATGCTTCGGCGGTGATGCGGCTGGCCCTGGTCAGCGACAAGCTGTCGGTCGATGCCCTGACCCGCCTGGCCGAAGACGATGTGGCTGCCGAATTGTCGGCCGTGCCCGGTGTGGCCACGGTGGATCTGTTCGGTGACCGGGAGCGGGTTCTGCGGGTGCTGCTGGACCCCTTGCGGCTGGCCAGCTACGGCCTGTCGGTGGAGGATCTGGCGGACGTGCTGGAGCAGGCACGCTTCGACGTTCCCGCCGGCAGCTTCAAGTCCGGGGACCAGCTGCTGATCGTGCGGGCCGATGCTTCGATCACCGAAACCGAGGACATCGCCCGCCTGGAACTGGCCCCCGGCGTCAAGCTGGGGGATGTGGCGCGGGTGATCTACGGCCCCGCCGACCCCGAAAGCCTGGTGCGGCTGGATGGCCAGACGGTGGTGGGGCTCAATGTCATCCGCCAGGCCCAGTCCAATACCATCAATATCTCCGACGGGATCCGGGCGACGGTGGAGCGGGTGAATCAGCGGCTGACCGACGTCCGGCTGATCGTGACGTCCGACGACGCCCTGTTCATTCGCGGCTCGGTGCAGGAGGTGCTGACCAGCCTGCTGCTGGCCGTCGTCATCGTCGTTGCCATTCTCTACCTGTTCCTGGGAGCACTGCGGCCGACCCTGATCCCGGCGGTCAGCATTCCCGTCGCCCTGGTGGGGACGGTCGCGGCGATCTGGCTGCTGGGCTTTTCCATCAACATCCTCACCCTGCTGGCCCTGGTGCTGGCCACGGGGATGATCGTCGATGACGCCATCGTCGTACTGGAAAACATCCAGCGCCGCCGGCACCTGGGCTTGCCGCCGCTGGCGGCGGCGGTGCTGGGGACGCGGCAGGTGTTTTTCGCGGTGATCGCCACCACCGCCACCCTGGTCTCCGTCTTCGTGCCGATCGCCTTCCTGCCCGGCACGGCGGGACCGCTGTTCACCGAATTCGGCTTCGTGCTGGCCATCTCGGTGGCTCTGTCCTCGTTCGTCGCGTTGACCATGGTGCCGATGTTCGCCGCCCGCCTGCCCGCCGACGGCCTGGGCAGCGGCTCGCCGTCCGTGCGGCTGGCCAAGGTGGGGGATGGGCTGGCCCGATTCTATTACTTCCTGCTGGATCGCGCCCTGGCCGCGCCGCTGCTGGTGATCGGCGTGGCCCTGGCCGGATCGGCTCTGGCCTGGGGGGTGTTCATGGCCCTGGACCAGGAACTGACGCCGCCGGAAGACCGAGGGGTGCTGCTGATTTCCATGCAAGGGCCGGACGGGGTGGGGCTGGACTACATGGACCGCCAGGCAGTGATCGTCGAAGACGCCCTGGAGCCTCTGCGAGACCGGGGCGAGGTCAGCAACGTCTACACCATCGTCGGCCGCTGGGACCCCAATCGGGTGTTCATCATTGCGCCCCTGGCCCATTGGGACGAGCGGGCGCGCAGCCAGTTCGCCATCGCTGCCGAACTGCAGGCGGCCATCGGCACCATTCCCGGCGCCACGGCGCGGGTGTTTTCCTCCAACAGCCTGAGTATCCGGGGCGGCAACCAGGGGGACCTGCGATTCGCCGTGCAGGGGTCCAGCTATCCGGCTATCGCGGCGGCGTCGGACACGCTGATCGCAGCGATCCGGGAGCGCATGCCCCAGTTGACCGACCTGTCCATGTCCTATCAGCCGACCCAGCCCCAGCTGTCCGTGCAGGTGGACCGGCGGCGGGCAGAGGATCTGGGGGTGCCGGTCGAAGGCATCCGCGATACCTTGCGGGCGATGGTCGACGGCTACGAGGTGGCGGAGCTGAACGTGGATGACCGGGCCGTGCCGATCATCATGGAATCCCTGTCCGGCGCCATCAACGATCCGGAAGACCTGAACAACCTGTTCATCGCCGCCCGCGACGGCCGCATGGTGCCGCTGTCCTCGTTCATCTCGCTGCGGGAAGAGGGGGTGGCGGGGCAGCTGGACCGCCTGGGGCAGCGCCGCTCCATTATGGTCGACGGCACCCTGAGCGGCACCCTGACCCTGGCCGAGGCGGCAGAGCAGGTCCAGGCGCTGGCGCGGGATGTGCTGCCGCCCGGGTTCAGCCTGCGGCTGAGCGGGGATGCGGCGACCTTGCAGGAAACCAGTCACGATGTCGCGGTGACCTTCGGCATTGCGGTCCTGGTGGTGCTGCTGGTGCTTGCGGCCCAGTTCGAAAGCCTGACCAGCGCGGTGGTGGTGGTACTGACCGTGCCCTTCGGTCTGGCGGCGGCGGTTTTCGCTTTGGGAGTCACCGACACCTCGCTGAACATCTACAGCCAGATCGGCTTGGTGATGCTGGTGGGACTGATGGCCAAGAATGGTATTCTGATCGTCGAATTTGCCGACCAGCTGCGCGACGAGGGCATGGAGGTGGCGGCGGCCGTGCGCGAAGCGGCGCGGGTGCGCCTGCGGCCGGTGATGATGACCATGCTGTCCACGGTGCTGGGCGGCCTGCCACTGATCCTGTCCGGCGGACCCGGGGCGGAAGCCCGCAATGCCATCGGCTGGGTGGTGTTCGGCGGCCTGGGCTTCGCCACGGTCTTCACCCTGTTTCTCACGCCGGTGTTCTATCGCCTGCTCGCCCCCCTGGCCAAGCCGCGCGCCCATGCGGGCGACCGCCTGGCCAGCGAGCTGGCTGCCGCAGACCTTGCCCCACCGGACGGAAGGCCGGCCGAATGATCCCTGTGCAGTGTTTCCCCGTTGCGGCCCGCCGGTCCTGGCGGATCGCCGGTATCCTTGTCGCCTCGCTGGGGCTGGGCGGCTGCCTGGCCAAGGTGGGGCCGGAGTATCAACGGCCGAATTTCATCACCGCCGAGCCGCAGGCGCCCTACGCCGCGCTGACGGCGGTGGAGAGTGGCGTGCCGGAGGAGGCTCCGACCCCCGCTTCCGCTCCCACTCCCAATCTCACGTCCGTCTCAGCTGGTGCCGCCTCCCTTCCGGTGGCGCAGGCCTGGTGGGGACGGTTCAACGATCCGGTGCTCAGCGACCTGGTGGCCCTGGCCCTGTCGGGCAACCCGGATATCCAGGTGGCCCGCAGCCGCCGGAGAGAGGCCGCGGCGCTGCTGATCCAGACCGAATCCGATGGTCTGCCCCGGTTCGATGCCGCGCTGGATGCCGGGGTGGAAAGCAGCCGCACCATGCGGGGGGGACGGGTGACCAACGGCACCGGCGCCAACGAGAATGGCGTGCCGGAGGGCAATGCGGGCGTGGGCGGGGTGCTGTCCTGGACGCTGGATCTTTTCGGCGGCCAAGCCCGGGCGGAAGAGGCAGCCGCGGCGACGGGGCGGCAGCGGGCCTATGAAACGGCGGTGGTGCGGTCGGAAACGGCGGCCGATGTGGTGCGCACCTATGTCGGGCTGCGGGGTACCCAGCAGCGGCTGGCTTTGGCCCGGGACAGCCTGGCCCTTCAGCGCGATACCTTGCGTCTGGTCCAGGGGCGAGTGGATGCCGGTCTGGCCCCGGACCTGGATCAGGCCCGGGCGGCGTCCGCGGTGTTCAGCCTGGAGGCCGAGGTGGCTCCGCTGGAGACGGATATCCGCCTGCAACGGGATGCCCTGGCGGTGCTGGCCGGGCTGCGGCCCGGGGCGCTGGACGGCCGGCTGTCGCGGGGGCCGGGGGTGATCCCTACGACCGGCCCGGCACCGGAGGTGGGCCTCCCGGCCGAGCTGCTGCGCAACCGCGCCGACCTGCGCGCGGCCGAAGAAGCCCTGGTCAATGCCACCGCCGGGATTGGCGTGGCTGAATCGGCGCTGTATCCCAGCCTCAGCCTGCCCGGGCGGCTCAACGTCTCGGCCGCCGGGATCGGCACGGGGGATATCGCCACCACCGTGCTGGCCTCGCTGGGGGCGGTGGTGGACATCCCGCTGTTCGATTTCGGCGCGCGGGAGGCGGCGGTGACGGCGGCCGAGGAGCAGGCCCTTCAGGCCGCCTATGCCTATCGTTCCACCCTGCTGGATGCGCTGGCCGAGGTGGAAGGGGCGCTACACCGTCTGGCAGGGGCGCGGACGGCGCTTCAGGCGCTGCGCTCCGCTGTCGCGGCCAACCGCCAGGCGGATGCCCAGGCCCGGGCGCTCTACGGCCAGGGGCTGGCGAGTTTCCTTGATGTGCTTGATACCCAGCGGGATCTGACCTCCAGCCTGCAACGGGCCGCTTCCGCAGAGGCCGACGAAGCCCTGGCGCTGGCCGATCTGTATGCGGCGCTGGGCCTGGGGGATGGCGTGGCGGACGGCGTGCCCGACGAGGGTGTCTGAGCCGGTCAGGCGTGCGGATCAGGTCGCGCTATCGGGCGGCATGATCGCGCGGGGGCGCCGGCGCAGCATCTCCCGGCTGGCCAGCAGGGCGCCGCCGACGATCAGCAGGCAGGCGCCGGCCACCAGGGCCGTTGCCTCCCCCTGGCCGAACACGATCAGCAGGATCGTCGAGATCAGCGGCGCGCCGTAGCTCAGCGCGCCAAGCACCTGAATGTCGCCGTGCTTCACCCCGTGATCCCAGGTGAAAAAGGCTGCCCCCACCGGCCCCAGGCCCAGGGCCAGCACCGCCAGCCACTCCCACCCCTGGGGCCAGACCGTGGTTTCGAACAGCAGGTGGCAGGGGATGGCCAGCAGGGCCGTGGCGCCGCAGAACCAGCCCACCGCATCCGTCGGTACGCTGCCGAAGCGGCGCGACAGGATCGAATAGCTCGACCAGGTCAGGGCGCAGACCAGGGCCGTCAGATGGCCGACGGCGTGGGCGGGTTCGAAGGCGACGCGGCCGCCGTCGGTGACCAGCAGCACCGTGCCCGCAAGCCCCATGGCCGCTCCGGCCAGATGGAACCAGCGCAGGCGCTCGCCGGGCAGCAGGGCGGAAAAGACGACGATCAGCAAGGGCCACAGATAGGCGATCAGCCCCGCTTCCACCGGCGGCGCGTTGCGCAGGGCCATGAAATAGAAGAAGTGGTAGCCGAACAGCCCGGCCACCCCCAGCACCCAGGCGCCGGCCGGTTGGCGCAGATGGTCGCGCGCCCGCTCGCCGCGCAGCACCCATTTGCCGGCCATCAGGCAGAAGGCGACGGAAAAGGACAGCGCGGTCAGCAGGAAGGGCGGCACATGGCCCGTCCACGTGGTGAACAGGGCCAGGGTGCCCCACATCAGCACCGCCGTGCTGCCGATCAGGGTGGCGCGCGTGACGGGCGAAGATGTGCTCATGGGGCGGGGATCCAGAACCGGAAAGGGGAAGGGACGCAAAGCATATACCGCCAGGAAGGTGACATTTCCCGTACAAAAAAAACAACCCCCGCTCCGGCGAACCGGAACGGAGGCTGGTCGGCGAGGGAAGGAAGGCGCCGGGGCAGAGCAATGGCGTCTCCGCTCCGGCGCCCGGTCCCGAAGCCCGATCAGTACATGTGCTGACCACCGTTGATCGACAGCGTCGCGCCGGTGATGAAGTCGGCGTCGTCTGCGACCAGGAACAGCACGCCGCGAGCGATGTCCGTGGCACGGCCCAGACGGCCCATGGGGATCTTGGCGATGATCTTTTCCAGCACGTTGTGCGGCACGGCGCGCACCATGTCGGTATCCACATAGCCCGGGGCGATGGCGTTGACGGTAATGCCCTTCGCCGCCCCTTCCTGCGCCAGGGCCTTGGTGAAGCCGTGGATGCCGGACTTGGCGGCGGCGTAGTTCACCTGACCGTACTGGCCGGCCTGCCCGTTGATGGATCCGATGTTGACGATGCGGCCGAAGCCCCGGTCACGCATGGATTCGATCACGCAGCGGCTGAGGTTGTAGCAGGAAGACAGGTTGGTCTTGATGACCGCTTCCCAGTGTTCCGGCGTCATGCGGTGCAGGGTGCCGTCGCGGGTGATGCCGGCGTTGTTGACCAGCACTTCCACCGGACCAACGTCGGCGGCGATCTTGTCGATGGCGTCCTTGACCATGTCGAAGTTCGACACGTCGAACTTGGCGACGGTGATGCCGGTTTCTTCGTGGAACCGTTCCGCCGCAGCGTCATTGCCGGCATAGTTGGCGACAACGCGATAGCCGGCGTCCTTCAGACCGACGGAAATGGCCGCGCCGATGCCGCGGGTACCACCGGTAACAAGTGCAACACGCCCCTGGGACATATTTCCTACCCTCCGATACTTGAATTTGAGTTGCCGTCTGTTCTTGGACTGGCGGATCCGCCAAGACGGTTCGTTTGGAACGGCCGATCAGCCGAACAGAGCGAAAGTGTACGCATAACAGGCGCGCCGGTGTAAAGCCCCCAATCCCCCATCCCCCGGTTGATCGGGTCGGCACGCCCTGTCCCACCCCCGCGGCGGGCGCGGGGGCAGGCGGGGTCACGTCCGGTCGCTAGCGACCGGCGTTTAGCGTTCGACGCAGAGCGCGATGCCCATGCCGCCGCCGATGCACAGGGTGGCCAGGCCCTTCTTGGCGTCGCGCTTGCCCATTTCATGCAGCAGGGTGACCAGCACGCGGGTGCCCGACGCGCCGATGGGGTGACCCAGGGCGATGGCGCCGCCGTTGACGTTCACCTTGGCCGGATCCCAGCCCATGTCCTTGTTCACCGACAGGGCCTGGGCGGCGAAGGCTTCGTTGGCTTCGATCAGGTCCAGGTCATCCACGGACCAGCCGGCCTTTTCCAGGGCCTTGCGGGAGGCCGGGATCGGACCGGTGCCCATGATCGCCGGATCGACGCCGGCGGTGGCCCAGGAGGCGATGCGGGCCAGCGGGGTGATGCCGCGCTTGGCGGCGTTTTCGGCGGTCATCAGCACCACGGCGGCGGCGCCGTCGTTGATGCCCGACGCGTTGCCGGCGGTCACGGTGCCGTCCTTGGAGAAGGCCGGGCGCAGCTTGGCCAGGGCATCGATGGTGCAGCCCATGCGGGGGAATTCATCCGTATCCACCACGGTGTCGCCCTTGCGGCCCTTGATGGTGACCGGGCAGATTTCGTCGGCGAACCGGCCGCTCTTGATCGCGGCTTCGGCCTTGTTCTGGGAGGCGACGGCGAATTCGTCCTGCTCTTCCCGGGTCAATTGCCACTTGGTGGCGATGTTCTCGGCGGTGGTGCCCATGTGATAGCCGTTGAAGGCGCACCACAGGCCGTCCTTGATCATGGTGTCGACCAGTTCGGCCGGGCCCATCTTCACGCCGGACCGCAGGTAGGTGCAGTGGGGCGACTGGCTCATGTTTTCCTGGCCGCCGGCGACCACCACATCGGCATCGCCCGCCAGTATCGCCTGGTAGCCCAGGGCGACGGTGCGCAGGCCCGACCCGCAAACCTGGTTGATGGTATAGGCGGTCTTGTCCTGCGGGACACCGGCGTTCAGCGCGGCCTGACGGGCAGGGTTCTGACCGGTGCCGGCGGTGAGGATCTGGCCCAGAACCACTTCATCCACTTCGGCCCCTTCGGTCTTGGCCCGGCTCAGCGCGGCGCGGATGGCCGTTTCGCCGAGGTAGGACGCCGGGACGCCGCTCAGGCTCCCGCTGAAGCTTCCGATGGCGGTGCGGGCGGCGCTGGCGATGACGATCTCGGTCATGGTCACTGTTTCTCCATGTGGCTCTTGGCGACAGGGACGGGCACGGATGGCCCGATCCGTCGAGTTCCTCTTGCGGACCGGCGGCCCGTGGCCGCCGCATCCTGGCGATATCGTTCGTTACCCCTTGCCGGTTCCTCTCGCGGATCCGCCGTTTTCGTTCACCCCTCACGGCGGTTCCGGCTCACCCTTCGGACCCGACAGCGCTGGTACCATACGGCGGAATGCGCTCCCGTTCAACGTGTCGTCCTTGTGAAACCATCGTGAAATCATTCTGAAATAAAGAAAATTGCTTAGCCTTTTGGCGACCTTGTCCGACGGCGACGCGGGGGCTTGCCAAGCGCCCCCTGACGGGCTAGCCACGCCGCCAGCGGGCGGTATACGCGCACGCTCGCCTGGCGTCCGGTGACCATGCCCACGTGGCCCAGGGGGACGTGGCGGATCGTTGCCCCGGGCAGCCGGCTCGCCAGGGCAATAGCCGAGGCGGGGGGCACGATGCGGTCGCGGTCGGGAATCACCACCAGGGTCGGCTGGGTAACGGTGTCCGGGCGCACCGGCGTGCCCGCTACCGTCCAGTCGCCGTGCCCCGGGTGGTTTTGTTCGTACCAAAGGCTCAGACAATCCTTGGCCAGCGGCGCGGAGAGGGGGACGCCGTCGTTCAGCCAGTCCTCCACGGCCAGGAAGTCGCGGGCACGGGCGCTGCGGCGGGGCAGGCCGGCGAACCCGGCGTATTTGCGGGCGATTCCCAGCGGATCGAGCAGGGTGAAGGGCAGTTGCACCAGATCGGTGGGGACCGGGGATCCGTCGTCCAGGCAATCGATGGCCGGAGCCAGGGCGCGCGACAGGCCGAGCACGCCGGCATCCTGGGCATGGAAGTCCCAGGGCGTGGCCAGCAGGGCCAGGGCGCGGATCCGGTCGGGCCGGCGCGCCGCCAGGGCCAGGGCCAGCAGTCCGCCCATGCAGTAGCCGACCACGGCCGGCCGCTGGCCGGTGCGCTCGATGACCGCGTCCAGCGCCGGCTCCAGCCGCTCGGTGATATAGGCATCGAGCCCGAAGGTGGCCTCTTCCTCGCCCGGTTTGGTCCAGTCCACCAGGAACGGCCGGTGGCCCCGTTCGGCCAGGAAGCGGGCCAGGCTGCGTTTGGGGGTCAGGTCCAGCACATAGGCCCGGTTGATCAGTGACGGCACCAGCAGCACCGGGGGGGCGTCGCGAAAGCCCTTGTAGTCCCGCAGGACCGTGGTCCCCTTTTGCCAGACGGCCGGCGGGGCATCGGTCGGGCGGTGCCAGGGGTGGGTGCGATAGGCCTCGACTCCGGCAAGGAAGGCATCCAGGCGGCGGCTGGCTTCCGACTCGACGGCGCTCAGGAAAGCGCCCGCATGGGGGCCGTGGAGCAGGGCGCGGAGGGGATCAGGCTCCGGGGTCCCCGCTTCCGCTTCTGCCGTCCCCGTTCCTGTCCCCGGTTCGGTCGTCCGCTCCGGCCCGTTCCGCGGCGGCGGCGCGGGCGGCGGCGGCGAGCCCGCCAAAGGCGGTTTCCAGAATGGCGAGGCGGCGTTCCAGGGTGTCAATCCGCTCGGCCATCCGAGCCACATCGTCCCCTGAAGGGCCAGGTGCAGCAGCATCGGCCGGGGACCCGTCCGTTCCGGCGGCGGCGGCGGTGGGGGAGCGTCCTGGGGCATCGTCCTCGGCCTCCGGCTGAGGGGCGGCGGGGGAAGCGGTGTCGGCATCGGTGCCGGATGGGGTGTCGGGGCCTCCCGCCCCCCCACCCCCGGCCTTGGCCGCGAATTCGTCGGCGGCCCTGGCTGTGTGGGCGCTGGCGGTCTTGGCCGCTTCGGACACGAAGGCCATGGATTTGGCCAATGCCTCGGCCAGCTTGGGGTCGGACATGACGGTGGAGACCTGCTTCTGCCACATATCCATGTAGCGGCGGGCCAGGGACTCAAGATCCGGACCCCCGCCCGGGGATCCGGGGCCGGAAGATGTGTCATTTTGGGTCATGGGCCGGATCATACCCGAGCTGCGCGCAAGAGGAAACCGGGGCTGTATCTCCCGAAACGCCCCATAGCACCGGCCATTCCGGCGGTGGCGGGTTATAAAATAATTCAGGGATATCCACAGGCGCTTTCTGCGTCATTCCGTGTTGCAAAGCCGAAACAGCCGCTTCATTGTAAGGAAAAGGGCCTTTCGTCGGGAAAGGCGTACGAAAGGCTGCGATCCGGTGCGTCGAACGCCCAAAAGGATCCGGTCACGGAAAGGGTGAGGGTGGATGACGACCAAGGTGAACAAAGCCGCCCAAGGGGGCGATGCCCCGATCATCATCAAGAAGTACGCTAACCGCCGATTGTACAATACGGCGACCAGCAGCTATGTGACTCTGGACCACCTTGCCCAGATGGTGAAGGAAAACACGGATTTCGTCGTCTATGACGCGAAGTCCGGAGAGGACATCACCCGCTCGGTGCTGACCCAGATCATCGTCGAAGAGGAATCCAAGGGGCAGAACCTGCTGCCCATCAGTTTCCTGCGCCAGCTTATCGGCTTCTACGGCGACAGCCTGGGGGGCCTGGTGCCGCAGTATCTGGATTACTCCATGCAGTCGTTCTCGCGGAACGAAGAGCAGATGCGGCACATGATGAAGAACGCCTTGGAAGGCATGTTCCCCTTCCAGAACTTCGAGGAAATCAACAAGCAGAACATGGCGTTCTTCGAGAACGCGATGAGCATGTTCAATCCCTTCCATGCCGAAGACGGCAAAGGGGCCGAGTCCGCCAAGGGCACCGGCGAGCGGGAGGTGAAGACCTTGAAGGACGAAATTGCCGCGATGCAGGAAAAGCTTGATAAGCTTATGGAATCCAAGGACAAGTAGACAGATTCCGCGAATTGTCCCAGGAACAGTTTTCCCCAAAGGTTAAAAAAGTGTAAAGTCTCTCCATAGGAGGGCGTTCGGACCCCCCTATGGAGAGGTTGCGGGAAGCGCGGGAGAGGCGCCCCGAAGGTTGAGGAGTTTACCCCCAGGAAAGGGGGGCGTCTCCTGCCGGACCATGTTCGGTAGGAGCCATGGTCGGAGGAAACCGCCATGCTCCTGGTACAAGGGCTGGGAACGACACTAAAGGATCTGATTGCCGGTGCCGGGAGTATCCCCGGAGGGATAGGGACTCCCAAAGGTGGACAGGCTGCGTCCGCTGGCGGAGAGGGCTCTGTTCGTCCGGATGGCACCCGACCCGAGGCGTTTCGCCCCGACGGCATACCGCCGGCCGGGGATGCGCCGGAGCGGGGCCGCAAGGTCGCCGATCAGCGGCAGGGCGCGGGCCGCGCCGACGAAGACGAACGGCGGCGTCCGGCCGGGGCACGGCCGCCCGCCGACACCGGAAACGGCGCGATTGTCGATACGGCCGGCGCGGCCATGCCTGCCAGCGCCGATGCCTTCCGTCAAGTCGCCTACATGACCCAGCAGATTGCCCAGGAGCAGATTGCCCGGGAGCAGGCTGGGAGAGATCAGGCCGGTACGGGGCAGGACCGGGCGGTGGCGGATCACGGCAAGGGGGGCGACAGTGGAACGGCCGGTCTGGTCCGGCGGATCGGCCATAGCGTCTATCGCTTTGTCCGCGACGTGATCAGTGCCGGAACCGCCCAGGCGACTCCGGGGGGAATCGGCACCCTGGTTTCTGATCGGATTCCCATCCGAGTCGATTTCGAAGCCTGATCAGGGCGTATATCGCCCCGGGCGTTGGTTGGGTCGAGGATGGCTCGGCCCAGGGTTTCTCTTGCGTTGCGGCGAATTTTCAACCGAAAAGTTATATGGGGGCCGGAACAATCGATTGTGGTCTTGCGATTATCGACCAATCGGCGTACCTAACTTGGTCGATACGATGAACAACTGGCTACCTACGGGAGTGAAGCCGGCCATCGCCGAACGGGAAAGTCCAGGCAAGAAGGGACAGCCGGGCGGAGTCTGATGGCATGAATCCGGCAGCTTGGTTGTTTTTGGGGGAAGTGTACTTTTAGGGGGATACAAAGCATCATGGATAACGTGCAGATGCTGCAGGAACGTGCGCCCAAAGCCGCGAACCGGGCGAGCGACGCCGATCGGCATGTGGGGAAGCGCATCCGCGAACGGCGTGTCATGCTGGGCCTGTCCCAGCAGCAGATGGCTGATATGATCGGCGTGACCTATCAGCAGGCTCACAAGTATGAACGGGGGATCAATCGCATCTCCGCCGGGCGTCTTTACGAGATCGCCCAGGTTCTGAACGTGCCCGTCAATTACTTCTTCGAAGGTCTGGACTGCCAGAGCGAAAGCGACCTCAGCCCGCGCCAGCGCATGTGCCTGGAGCTGGCCCGCAACTTCGCGATGATCCAGAACGAACGCCACCAGGAAGCCCTGAGCCAGCTTGCCCGGGCGCTGGCGGCGCAGACCGTGACCGACGCCGAGGTCTCCACCCTGCCTGAACGGCAGGCCAAGGCGGCCACCGGCGCCTGACGCCGCAGGTGCCCCCTGGGAGGCCTCCAGGGAGCGAGAGAAGAGCGGCTGATCCCGGCTCTTCCGGCGATTGGCGAATCGACGAGCGGACCCCCCATCCGGCCCATTTTCCGGACCGGGAGGGGGGTCCGTTTGTTGTTTCACCGGGGCGGTTCGGGCCAGGAGGGCGGTTCGGGGGAATGGCGATCGGCCAGCCACTCCGCCCGCACCTCCGGGTCCGTTTCGGCAGGCAGCAGGGCGTCCCGGCGGGCTGCGAGGGCTGCGGCTCCGGCCAGCCGGCCATAAGCCCAGACGGCGGCCCCCCGCACCAGCGGGTCGGGGTCGGTCAGGCGGGCTTCAGCCGCGGGGGCCAGGGCGGTATCTCCGCTGTTGCCCAGGGCGATCAGGACGTTGCGCACGAAACGGCTGCGCCGGATGCGCTTGATCGGGCTGCCGGAAAACACCATCCGGAAATCCGCGTCGTCCAAGGCGGACAGGTCGGCCAGGCGCGGGGCGGTCAGCTCTGCCCGGGGCAGGAAGGCCGGTTCGGCGGTGGGACGGGCGAAGCGGTTCCAGGGACAGACGGCCAGACAGTCGTCGCAGCCATAGATCCGGTTGCCCATCAGTGGCCGCAGGGCGCGTGGAATGGGGCCTGGATGTTCGATGGTCAGATAGCTGACGCAGCGCCGGGCGTCGATTCGATAGGGCGCGGGCAGTGCCCCGGTCGGGCAGCTGTCCAGGCAGCGGCGGCAGGATCCGCAGTGATCGCTTTCCGGGGAGTCGGGGGGCAGAGCCAGGGTGGTCAGGATCTCGGCCAGGAACAGCCAGGAACCTTCGCTGCGGCTGACCAGATTGGTGTGCTTTCCCTGCCATCCCAGGCCGGCGGCCTGGGCCAAGGGCTTTTCCATCACCGGTGCGGTGTCGACGAACACCTTGACCTCCGGCCGTCCGCCGGACGAAGGGGAGTCGGCCCGGCTGACCAGCCATTGGGCGAGCATCTTGGCCCGGCCCTTGGCCACGTCATGGTAGTCGCGATTGCGGGCATAGGTGCTGATCGCCCCCCGGTCGGGGTGGCCGAGCAGGATCCGGGGATCTCCCTTGGGCGCATAGGACAGGCCGAGCGCGATGACGGTCACCGCATCGGGCCACATTGCCCGGGGATCGCCGCGCCGGGCTTCGGTTTCGGCCATCCAGCCCATGGCGCCATGCCTGCCCTCGGCCAGATAACCGGCAAGGTCCCGGCGCTTTTCGTCGGGCAGGATGGCCCGGGCAACGGCGCAGGTGGTGAAGCCCAGGGCGCGGGCCTGCGCCTTCAGGGCCTGCCTGAAGGCGTCGGGATCGGCCGGGGACGGAGCGGGGGCGGGGGACGGGGCGGCGCACATGGTCCTTATGTGGGGGGTGTGTCGCCGGCCTGCTGTTCTTCGTGGAACGCGGCCTGGAACACCTGGAAGGTACCGGTTTCGATGGCGGCGCGGATGGCGGCCATCAGGTCCTGGTAATACTGCACATTGTGCCAGGTCAGCAGCATCGGCCCCAGCATCTCTTCGGAGCGGATCAGGTGATGCAGATAGGCGCGGCTGAAGCGCGTGCAGGCCGGGCAGGAACACTCGGCATCCAGCGGTCCGGAATCGTCGCGATGGCGGGCATTGCGCAGGTTCAGGGTGCCGCGCCGGGTGAAGGCCTGGGCGGTGCGCCCCGACCGGGTGGGCATGACGCAGTCGAACATGTCGATGCCCCGGGCGACGGCCCCGACGATATCGTCGGGCCGTCCCACCCCCATCAGGTAGCGGGGCTTGTCGGTGGGCAGCAGGGGGCAGGTGGCGTCCAGGGTTTCGAACATGGCGTCCTGGGGCTCGCCCACGGCCAGCCCCCCCACGGCGTAGCCGTCGAAGCCGATGGCCCGCAGGATTTCGGCGCTTTCGGCGCGCAGATCGGGGTGGACGCCGCCCTGGTTGATGCCGAACAGGGCATAGCCGGGCCGCTCCACGAAGGCGGTGCGGGAGCGTTCGGCCCAGCGCATGGACAGCCGCATGCTGCTGGCGGTGTCGGCCTTTTCGGCGGGGAAGGGCGGGCATTCGTCGAAGGCCATGGTGATGGTGGCATCCAGCAGATGCTGGATTTCCATGGACCGTTCGGGGCTGAGCAGGTGACGGCTACCGTCGATATGGGACTGGAAGGTCACCCCGTCCTCGGTCAGGGTGCGCAGCTTGGACAGGGACATCACCTGGAACCCGCCGCTGTCGGTCAGGATCGGGCCGTTCCAGGCCATGAAACGGCGCAGGCCCCCCAGGGCGGCGATGCGCTCCGCCCCCGGCCGCAGCATCAGGTGATAGGTGTTGCCCAGCACGATCTGCGCCCCGGTCGAGGCCACGCTTTCGGGCATCATGGCCTTGACGGTGCCGGCGGTGCCCACGGGCATGAAGGCCGGGGTGTCCACCGATCCGTGTGCGGTGTCGAAATACCCCCGCCGGGCGGCGGCGTCGGTGTGGGTCAGGGTGAAGGAAAAGGGGGCGGCAGGCGTGGCGTGGGTCATGGAGCGGTCACCGTGTCGTCTCGGCTGAGCAGGCTGGAATCGCCATAGGAATAGAAGCGGTAGCCGGTGCGGATGGCATGGGCATAGGCGGCCTGCATGCGCTCCAGTCCGGCAAAGGCGCTGACCAGCATGAACAGCGTGGAGCGCGGCAGGTGGAAATTGGTCATCAGCCGGTCCACCGCACGGAAGCGGTAGCCGGGGGTGATGAAGATATCGGTCTCCCCGGTGAACGGCGGGATGCGGCCATCGGGCCGCGCCGCGCTTTCCAGCAGGCGCAACGAGGTGGTACCGACGCTGACCACCTTGCCCCCGGCGGCCCGGGCGGCGTTCAGGGTGTCGGCGGCATCGGCCGTGATCTCGCCGATTTCCGCATGCATGCGATGATCGCGGGTGTCGTCCACCTTGACCGGCAGAAAGGTGCCCGCGCCCACATGCAGGGTCACCATCACCCGTGCGATGCCCCGCGCCTCCAGCGCCTTGAACAGGGCCGGGGTGAAATGCAGCCCGGCGGTGGGGGCGGCCACGGCGCCGTCGGCGCGGGCATAGACGGTCTGATAGTCGTGGCGGTCCCGGCCGTCGTCCGCCCGCTTGATATAGGGCGGCAGGGGCATGTGGCCGTGGGCTTCCAGGGCGCGCATCAGGTCGGCCCCGCCCCGGTCGAAGGTCAGCACCGCCTCGCCGCCCTCTCCCCGGTCGCGCACGGTGGCGGTGAAGCCCTCGGCAAACAGGATGGTGGTGCCGGGCTTCAGCTTGCGGGCCGGGCGGCCGAAAACATGCCAGGAGTCTGCGCCCGCGCGCTTGTGCAGGGTGACCTCGATCTTGCCGTCGCCGATGGTGCCGGCCAGGCGGGCGGGGATGACGCGGGTGTCGTTGAACACCAACACATCCCCCGGCGCCAGCAGCCCGGGCAGGTCGCGCACGCCCAGATCCGTCAGGTCCCCCGTCCCGTCCAGACCGACCCGCAACAGACGCGAGGAGTCGCGGGGGTCGGCCGGGCGGATGGCGATGGCCTCCGGCGGCAGGGTGAAGTCGAACAGGTCGACGCGCATGAAAAGGCTATCCTATCGGATAAGGAGACGGAGTCGGGTGGCCGCCGGACAGGCGGTGCCCTCCGGTCTGCGGGGTATAGTCCCATTTCGGTTGCGGTTTTTCTGGCCTTCTTCGGGCTGCCTGTGCTTTACCAATGCATGGACGGGTGTGGAAAGGGGAAAAGACCGCCACAGACCGTTTCATGCCTGCCAATGATCGTGTCTTGGGAGGACGCGGCCTGGACCTTTGAGGGAAAGGACTGGCTCATGGCCATCTCTGACGATACGCCTCTGACCGGGGTGCTTGCCGGTCATCCGTTCCTGCATGGCCTGCCCGACGACTTGCTGGAGGTGCTGGCCGCCGCATCCCGGATCGACCGCTTCGAGTCCGGCAGCACCATTCTGGCCGAAGGGACCGGGGCGGATGCCTTCTACCTGATCCTGGACGGTGCGGTTGCGGTGGAAGTTCGCCACGGGTTGGGGCGGCCGAAAGTTATTGAAAGTTTGATGGATGGCGACATGCTGGGTTGGTCCTGGCTGATCCCGCCCTATATGTGGGCTTTCGACGCCAGCGCGCGGACTCCGGTCCGGGCCGTGGTTGTCGATGCCAAGGCCATCCGCGAACGGATGGAAACGGACGATCGACTGGCGCACGCACTGTTCGCCCGGGTGCTGCCGGTGATGGCCAACCGGCTGCGGGCGGCCCGTCTGGAAGTGCTGACCCGCGATCCGGGAGTGGCCTGACCCGTCGTTCGGGAACTTTCCCTGCCGGCGGCCGTTCTGGGAAACGGCGGCCGGCGCGGTGTGGCGTGATGTGGTGGGTGCAAGGGAGCCTGGATGAGCTGGATCTTGCGCAAGCTCGATAGCCTGGCCGGCGGCGTTCTCGCGGCGGCGGGTGGGATGGTGACCTCGCAGTCCCTGGCCTTCGTGCAGCAGTATCTGCAGCGCTTGGGCGGGCATCTGGACGAGGCCCGCCTGAACCTGCGCATCATCCTGGAAAATGCCGAGGTGCCGTCCGCCGGTCCGGCGCCCGAGGCGATGCGTCCCATTGTCGAAACCACCCAGGCCCGTCTCGCCCATCTTCAGGAAGCCCACGACGCCATCGCCACCGCCGATCTGTGGCATCGGCCGTTCGTGTTCCTGAACCATGCGGACTGGGCCATCGCCCGGGCGACGGCGGACCGCTTCCAGCCCGCCATACCCATCGATCTTCACAGCCTGGTGTTCACGCTGGGGGGCGTGGTGCTGGCGCTGATTCTGTGGGAGATACTCAAGCTGCCCTTTTCGTTCGGCTTGCCGCGCAGCCGTCATCGCCGACGCATCTTCCAATCGGGACCCGGGGCGCCCACTTCCTAGTTTTTCGGGTTTCTTCTAAGGTGTTGTGGGCCGATTCGGCGCCACTCGTCCCCCTCTTGAACCGGTTCTTCCCCCATGTCCTTTTTCGCATCCGACATTTCGCCGCGCACAGGCGGTGCTCTGCTGGCCGACAGCCTGATTGCCCTGGGCGCCGAGACGATCTTTTGCGTGCCCGGCGAAAGCTATCTGGCCTTTCTGGACGCCGCCTATGACCGCAAGGCCGATCTGCGGCTGGTGGTCTGCCGGCAGGAAGGCGGGGCGGCCTATATGGCCGAAGCCCACGGCAAGATGACCGGGCGGCCGGGGATCTGCTTCGTCACCCGGGGGCCGGGATCCTGCAACGCCAGCATCGGCGTTCACACCGCCTTCCAGGACGGCACGCCCATGCTGCTGCTGATCGGTCAGGTGGGGCGCGATTTCCTGGGGCGGGAAGCATTTCAGGAAGTCGACCAGGTGGCCTTCTACCGCCCCTTGGCCAAATGGGCGGAGCAGGTGACCGACGCCGCCCGCCTGCCCGAGATGGTGGCCCGTGCCTGGGCCGCCGCCACCAGCGGCCGGCCGGGGCCGGCGGTGCTGGTGCTGCCGGAAGATGTGCTGCGCGAAACCGCCATGGCGCTGGAGCCGTCGCCCCACGAAAGCCCTCGTCCGGCGCCCGAACCGTCGGCGCTGACCGCCCTGGCGACCTTGCTGCAAGAGGCCGAGCGGCCGCTGGCGGTGGTCGGGGGCAGCACCTGGACGCCGCTCGCCGCCCGCCTGTTCGCCGACTGGGCCGATGCCTCCGGTCTGCCGGTGGCCGCCGATTTCCGCTGCCAGGATATCGTCGACAACGACCGGGCCTGCTATGTGGGCGAATTGGGCACTTCGGTGGCGCCAGGCCTGGCCCAGCGGGTGCGCGAGGCCGACCTGATCCTGGCCGTCGGCAGCCGGCTGGGCGAGATGGCCACCCAGGGCTACAGTCTGATCGAAAGTCCCCGTCCGCGCCAGCGCCTGATCCATGTCTTCCCCGCCGCCGAGGAAATCGGCCGGGTGTTCGCGCCGGCGCTGGGCATCGTCTCGGCCATGGAACCCTTCGCTCAGGCCCTGCACGACCGCCTGCCGGTGGACGAGGGCTTGCGGGAAACCTGGGCCGATTGGGCGGGCGCCTGCCGTGCGGCCTGGGAAGAGAACCTGGCGCCCGATCCCTGCCCCGGGGCGGTGGACATGGGTCAGGTGATGGCGATGATCGAAGCCCGCCTGCCGGCGGATGCCATCCTGACCACCGGGGCCGGCAACTATTCGGGTTGGTCTCAGCGCTTTCATCGCTTCCACCGCTATCCGTCACAGATCGCACCGCGCAACGGCTCCATGGGCTATGGGGTCCCTGCCGCCATCGCGGCCAAGATGGTCGCGCCGGACCGCACGGTGATCTCGTTCAGCGGCGACGGCTGCTTCCTGATGAACGGCCAGGAACTGGCAACGGCGGTAGCCGAGGCCCTGCCGATCATCTTCCTGGTGATCAACAATGGCATGTACGGCACCATCCGCATGCATCAGGAAAAGGCCTATCCCGGGCGGGTCAGCGGCACCAGGCTGCCCAATCCGGACTTTGCCGCCCTGGCCCGCGCCCATGGTGCCATGGGGCTGACCGTCACCCGGACCGAGGAATTCGGCCCGGTGTTCGACACGGCGCTGGCCTGCGCCGACGGACCGGTGCTGATCGAAATCCACCTGGATCCCCAGGCGATTTCCACCCGCACCACGCTGAATGCCCTGAAGCAGCGGCGCTAGTGCATCGACCCAAACGACGGCGCCAGCCGCCGTTTGGAAAGTTGATGCATCACCAAGGTCCTAGTGCACTGACCGCTGAATCATCTGAATGAGTCAGTGCACTAGAAGCGCGGCGTTCGAGCCGCTGCCTTGCGCTGCCGTCGCCTGCGGTAGAAGACAGACGCCCGAATCCTATCCCCCGCCTGGAGTTTCCTTCGCCATGGACAGCCAATTCCGCGCCACCGCCGCTGACCTTCTTGCCGCCATGGGGGTGCCCGCCGCCGCCCTGTCCGGCGGCGATCTGGTGGTGACCTCGCCCATCGACGGCGGGGCTCTTGCCGAGGTCGCCTCCCTGCAGGCCGAAGCCGTGCCGGCCGTGGTAACCGGGGCCGAGGCCGCCTTCCGCGCCTGGCGCACGGTCCCCGCCCCGGTGCGTGGCGAACTGGTGCGGCGTCTGGGCGAGCAATTGCGGCAGCACAAGGACGCGCTGGGGCGCCTGGTTTCCATCGAGGCCGGCAAGATCCTCTCCGAAGGCCTGGGCGAGGTGCAGGAGATGATCGACATCTGCGACTTCGCCGTCGGCCTGTCCCGCCAGCTCTATGGCCTGACCATCGCCAGCGAGCGGGCCGGGCACCGCATGATGGAAACCTGGCATCCGCTGGGGGTGGTGGGGGTGATCTCCGCCTTCAACTTCCCCGTGGCGGTGTGGTCGTGGAACGCCACCCTGGCCCTGGTCTGCGGCAACAGCGTGGTGTGGAAGCCGTCCGAAATGACACCGCTGGCGGCCCTGGCCTGCCAGGCCCTGCTGGCCCGCGCCGCCGAAGGAATGGATCCGCAGGTGCCCGCCGGCCTGGTGCAGGTGGTGATCGGTGATGGTGCGGTGGGAGCGGCGCTGGCCGGGGATCCCCGGGTGCCGCTGGTCAGTGCCACCGGCTCCACGGCCATGGGCAAGCGGGTGGCGCCGGTGGTGGCGGCGCGGCTGGGCCGCTGCCTGCTGGAGCTTGGGGGCAACAATGCCGCCATCGTCGCGCCCTCTGCGGATCTGGATCTGGCCGTCCGGGGGATCGTCTTCTCGGCAGCCGGCACCGCCGGCCAGCGTTGCACCACCCTGCGCCGGGTGATCGTTCATGAAAGCCTGCGTGCCGACCTGGTGGCGCGCATCGCCACCGCCTACGACAGCATTTCCGTGGGCAGCCCGCTTGACGCCGGCACCCTGGTGGGGCCGCTGATCCGTCCGTCGGCGGCGGAGCGCATGGATGCGGCCCTGGCGCAGGCGCGTGCGGACGGCGGTACCGTGCGCGGTGGTGCGGCGGTGACCGTGGCGGATTGCGAGGGAGGCGCCTATCGCCGGCCGGCGGTGGTGGACATGCCGGGCCAGACCGCCATTGTGGAGACGGAGACCTTCGCTCCCATCCTGTACGTGCTGGGCTACGAGACTCTGGAGCAGGCGATTGCTTTGCAGAACGGGGTACCGCAGGGGCTGTCGTCGTCGATTTTCACCAACGATCTGCGGGAAGCGGAGCTGTTCCTGTCGGCGGTGGGCAGTGATTGCGGCATCGCCAACGTCAACATCGGCCCTAGCGGCGCCGAGATCGGCGGTGCTTTCGGCGGCGAGAAGGAAACCGGCGGCGGGCGCGAATCCGGCTCGGATGCCTGGAAGAGCTACATGCGCCGGGCGACCAACACCATCAACTACAGCGGTGCCCTGCCGCTTGCCCAGGGGGTCAAGTTCGATCTGCCCGGGGCCTGAGCACGCGCGGCTTCCACCCCTAAAGCATCGAGTGGACCGGAAAACCGGTGCCCACTTTTCCGCTCGATGCTGTAGGGGTGGAAGCCGACAAAAGGAAAAGGGGTCCGATCTAGGACCCCTTTTTTGATGATGTCACGGTTCAGGCTGACGTTCCTTGGGGGAGGGCTTCACACCGAGTCCGTCTTGGAAGACGGAGGTCAGATGAAGAACAACGCCAGAGTCAGAAGGCCGGTGACGAGGGAGACACCAATCAGTTCCGCCGACCCATCCCCTTTCTGGCGTGGGGCGCGGGCGGCAGGATTATAGGTGTGACCCATGGATTGCGTTGCCATTGTCTGTCTCCTTGTTAGAGTCAGAAGAAACGCTCAGGTCATAGACATGGGGATGCTGCTCTTTGTTTGTCCAGGGGGGTGAAGAGAATAATCGGCTTGAAAAGCATGCAATTATTTCAGGGGATTATATTCTTCAAGGTATTAAGGGGGAATTTGTCGGACGGTGTATTCGTCCTGCAATATCTTTGCGAGCGCCTTCGCGGCTGATTTGTTGCCGAACAGGTTGGGCAGGGCTTCTCGGAAGATGGCGCGCCATCGTGGCAGATCTTCCAGCATGATGGCCACCAGGGCCGGCAGGGCACCCACGCTCGGGGCGATCAACTGGGGAAGCCCAAGGGTGGTGAGGATGGCGGCGGTATGGCGCGCGCGCATCAGGGGGCCGGCCCAGGTGGCTATGGGCAGGCCGGCGGCAAGGGCGTCCAGGGTGGTCATGCCGCCCGACCAGCCGGGAATGTCCAGGAACAGGTCGCAGGCCCGGTTCAGGGCCGCATAACCGGCGCTGTCCACCATGGGCAGCCGGATCATGTGATGGTCCGGATCCAGACCGGCAGCAGAGAATGCTGTCCGCAGACGCTGCCAGAACACCGGACTCCCCCCTCTGTCGATCAGCACGAACAGGACGTCGGGGCGCAGAAGGACGATGGACGGCAACAGGGCGTCGTAGCGGGGCAGGAATTTCGGGCAGGTCTGCGCGGCAAAGATCACCGGGCGGTCGGATGGCAGGCCGAAGGCGGCCCGGTCTCGTCCGTCGGGACCGGGGAACTGGGGTGGTGCGGGCGGATCGACGCACAGGCCGAAGCCGGGCAGGCGGATCAGTCGCTCCGTATAGTGGGCATCGGCGTCTGGGGGTTCCATCGCGTCGGCGGACAGGAACAGATCAATGGTGGGCAGGCCGGTGGTCACGGGATGGCCGAAAGCACTGACCGCCTGCAAGGGAGCGAGGCGCTGGGCTGCCAGCAGGCGTACCACCGGATCCATTTCAGCTTCCGGATAGATAAGGATGTCGGGTGCCGCTGCCGCGATGGCATCCCGCGCCGCACGGCCGTCATGGGGCAGAGAGACGAAGCGATCGGCGGCGGCGGCGGCGGCTTCGACCATTGGATCGCGCAGGGTGCCCACCTGCCAGCAGGTCACATGCAGGGCGTTGCGGTCCAGGTGGCGGATCCAGCCCAGGTGCAGCCGAGCAATGGTGTGGTAGTGGAACAGGGCGGAGACGATCCCTACCGACAGCCGTTTCCCTGCGGAGGCCGATGCGGACAAGGGATCGTCCTCAGAACTGCCAAGGGACAGGGCGGGGGCCGGTCCCAGGGTCCGGTCGGCGATCAGAGTCAGCAGCTGTCCCCATCGGGTCATCAGGGCGCGGTCGTTTTCTCCCTGAAAGGCCAGCAGCAGGGGATTATCCCGTTCTGCCCGCTGGCGAAGCTCTTCCATCGTTTCTGTCGAGGCGGCGGCGACCCGGGGAACCAGCGCCTCCAGCCGGGTGGAAAAATCGGTCCGGGCGGCCAGAAGCGCGGTTTCATCGGCATAGGCGGGGGAGAGACTGGCGAAGCAGCGGCTCCAGGCCAGGGGAAGGTTGTCGGGGGCCAGGGCCAGGGCGCGATCCAAGGCGTCGCGGCGGCGATCCCAATCGGTTTCCACGTCCGACAGGCAACTCCAGCCTTCTACCCGGTCGGGGTAGCGCAAGAGCAGCCGCTGGACGGCCAGCCGAAGCAGGACGTCCCCAGACGCCTGTCCAGGCTCGGCCTGAACCTGATGGGCCGCTTGCCGGGCCAGGGGCCAGACCCTTGGCATGAGGTCCGGTGCACGCAGCAGGCAGGCGATCGCGCTTTGCAAGGCCTCTGCCGGTCGATGCAGAAGAAGCAGGGCGCGGGTGAGGATCAGGCGGGCATCCCGGGAGACGGGATCCAGGGACAGAACGACTCGGGCTGTGGCCTCGGCCTGGGCTCCGTCCCGCAGCACCAGGGCGAGTCGCGCCCGCAGGTCCCAGGCGGCGAGGCTGTCGGGAGAGCGGGCGAGGACGCGGTCCACCAGGGGCAGGGCATCGTCCGCCTGACCGGATGCCAGCAGCCGTCGCCCCCACGAAAGGTCAAGGGCATCCTGCTGGGCATCCAGATCCAGGGTCACGGGTCAGGCCTCCGTCGCGCGCTCCAGAACAGCGGTGAAGAAGCCATCGGTGCCATGCCGCGCGGGGCTGAGGCGCAGCCACGGGCCGGGGCAGGGACAGGGAACCTCGTCGTCGGCAAGGGCGGGCCAAAGGTCGGCGACCGGTACGGTGCGATAGTCCTCGTGGACGCTCAGGAAGGCCGCGATGCGGTCTTCGTTCTCCTGGGGCAGCAGGGAGCAGGTGGCGTAG
Organism: Rhodospirillaceae bacterium Z3-40; assembly: GCA_046233135.1. Classification (GTDB taxonomy): domain Bacteria; phylum Pseudomonadota; class Alphaproteobacteria; order Rhodospirillales; family Rhodospirillaceae; genus JBJXHN01. The sequence goes on from JBJXHN010000002.1 coordinate 196,701, forward strand.
ACCAGCCGCCCGCCGGGCCTTACCAGGGCGGCGGCGCGGGCCAGGATGGCGTCCTGCTCGGCGGCCAGGGCGGGCAGGGCGTCGGGACCCAGGCGCCAGCGGGAGTCGGGATTGCGCCGCCAGGTGCCCGTTCCCGAACAGGGGGCATCCACCAGAACCACGTCGAAGCTGCCCTTGCGCCGCTTCAGCCACTTGTTGCCCTCGCCGTCCAGGACCTTGCGGGTGGCATTGTGCACCCCGGCGCGGGCCAGACGGTCCTTGGCGCGGAGCAGCCGACCGGCGGAGGTGTCGGTGGCTACCAGCGATCCCTTGTTCCCCATGACGGCGGCCAGCGCGAGCGTCTTGCCGCCGGCGCCGGCGCACAGGTCCAGCACCGCCATCCCCGGTGCCGCCCCGCACAGCAGGGCCACCAGCTGTGATGCTTCGTCCTGCACCTCCACCAGACCATCGCGGAAGGTCTTGGTGGCGGCCAGGTTCGGGCGTCCTTCCACCCGCAGGCCCTGGGGCGAGAGCGGCGTGGGCACGGCGGCGATGCCTTCGCCGGCCAGGGCGGCGCGGGCGGCCTCCCGGTCGGTCTTCAGCAGGTTGACCCGCAGGTCCAGCGGGGCCTCGTCGCGCAGGGCGGCCAGTTCGGCGGCGGTGTCGGGACCGAAGGCGGGGCTCAGGGCCTCGGGCAGCCAGTCGGGCACCTCCAGCCGCACCGCGTCGGGGACGTCGCCGCCTTCGAGCGGGCGGGCGGCCAGCCGTTGCAGGGCTTTGTCCTCGCCGCTGCTCAGCGCCGAAGGGCCATGGCCTTCCTTGCCGGCGAACAGGCCGCGCAGGTTGGCCATGCTTTGGCCGTCCACCAGCAGCAGGTGAGCCAGCACCAGGGCGCGGGCGCTGTCGGGCAGGGCGGACTCGGCCAGGCGCCAGGCCAGCCGGGCGCGGTGGCGCAGCACGCTCCACACCAGGGTGGTGATCGCCTTGCGGTCCTTCGACCCGATGAAGCGGCGGGCACGCAGGAAGGCGCTGGCCACGCCGTCGGCCGGCCGGTCGCTGGCGGCGATGGCCTCCAGCAGTTCGATGGCCGATTGAATGCGGGCAGCGGGGGTCATCGAAGAGATCTCCGTCCGGTGCCGGTCCGCATGATGAGGACGCGCGGTGCGGTGATCACATGTTGCCCCGGTAGTTCGGGGCTTCCTTGGTGATCGTCACGTCGTGCACGTGGCTTTCCCGGAAGCCGGCGGCGGTGATCCGGCGGAAGCGGCAGTTCCGCTGCATGGCCTCGATGGTTCCGTTGCCGGTGTAGCCCATGGCCGCCTTCAGGCCACCGATCAGCTGGTGGATCACCGTGCCGGCAGGTCCCTTGTAGGGCACCTGGCCTTCGATCCCCTCGGGCACCAGTTTCAGGTTGTCGTTGACCTCTTCCTGGAAATAGCGGTCGGCGGAGCCGCGCGCCATGGCGCCCAGCGAGCCCATGCCGCGATAGGCCTTGTAGGACCGGCCCTGGTAGAGGAACACTTCGCCCGGGCTTTCGCTGGTGCCGGCCAGCAGGGATCCGATCATCACCGTGTCGGCGCCGGCGGCGATGGCCTTGGCCACGTCGCCCGAATACTTGATGCCGCCGTCGGCGATCACCGGCACACCGGTGTCGCGCACCGCCTGGACCACTTCATTGACGGCCGAGAACTGGGGCACGCCCACGCCGGCGACGACCCGGGTGGTGCAGATGGATCCCGGGCCGATGCCCACCTTGATGGCATCGGCCCCGGCGTCGATCAGGGCCAGGGCGCCTTCGGGCGTGGCCACGTTGCCGGCGATCACCTGGGTGTCGTTGGACAGCTTCTTGACCTCGGCCACGGCGTCGATGACGCCCCGGCTGTGGCCGTGGGCGGTGTCGACCACCACCACGTCAACGCCGGCGTCGAGCAGGGCGGCGGCCCGCTTGATGCCGTCGGGACCGACGCCGGTGGCGGCGGCGACCCGCAAGCGGCCCTGTTCGTCCTTGCAGGCATTGGGGTAGGTCTGGGCCTTTTCGATATCCTTTACCGTGATCAGGCCGATGCAGCGGTAGGTGGAATCGACCACCAGCAGCTTTTCGATCCGGTTCTTGTGCAGCAGCTTGCGGGCTTCGTTCTGATTGACGCCCTCGCGGACGGTGATCAGGTTGTCCTTGGTCATGAAGCTGCTGACCGGCTCGGCGGGATTGTCGGCGAAGCGGACGTCGCGGTTGGTCAGGATGCCGACCAGGGTGCCCGAGCCGCGCTCGGTTACCGGAATGCCGGAGATCTTGTGGCCCGCCATCAGGGCCAGGGCCTCGCCCAGGGGCTGGTCGGGGGCGATGGTCACCGGGTTGACCACCATGCCCGACTCGAAGCGCTTGACCTTGCGGACTTCTTCGGCCTGCTGCTCGATGGACAGGTTCTTGTGGATCACGCCGATGCCGCCGCTTTGGGCCATGACAATGGCCATCTCGCTTTCGGTAACCGTATCCATGGCCGACGAGACGAGCGGAATGCCCAGGGAGATCCGCCGGGTCAGACGGGTGCGCGTGTTTGCGGTGGCCGGCAGGACCTCGGAGGCCGCAGGCACCAGCAGCACGTCATCAAAGGTAAGGGCTTCGGCGATTTCCATGGGGGTGCGCTCCAACAAGACGCTCGGGAGCGCGCCATCATACACACGGCCGGCCCTCTCGCAAGAATCCTTCGCGGGAAAAAGTCGGATCGGTCCCGGCACCTTGCTCAGTCTTCGTTTTCGCGGTCTTCCGGGCGCCCCCGGAACCCCTGGGCGATCACGTAGACCTCGGGCGACTCGGCGCGGCTGGCCGGCGGCTTGGCGTGCTTGATGGTGGTGCAGCAGGCCTTCATGCGGGCCAGCAGGTCCCCTTCGGTGCCCCCCTGGAACACCTTGCAGACGAAGGCGCCGCCCGGCGCCAGCACCTCTTCGGCGAAGTCCCAGGCCATTTCGGCGAGGCCCATGACCCGCAGGTGGTCGGTCTTGCGGTGGCCGGTGGTCGGCGCGGCCATGTCGGAAATCACCAAGTCCGCCGGTCCGGCCAGGGCGTCCTTCAGCAGATCGGGAGCGTCATCCAGGGTGAAATCGTGGACCAGGCAGGTGGCGCCGGCCACCCCTTCCCATTCCAGGATATCCATGCCCACCACCTTGCCACCGCCGGACTGGCCGGCGCGCACCCGCTGCACGGCCACCTGGGTCCAGCCGCCGGGGGCGGCGCCCAGATCGACCACCCGCAGGCCGGGACGCAGCAGGTCGAAACGGTCGTGCAGTTCCAGCAGCTTGAAGGCGGCCCGGGAGCGCAAGCCCTGGCGCCGGGCTTCGGCCACATAGGGGTCGTTGAGCTGGCGTTGCAGCCAGCGGGTGGACGACGGCTTGCGTCCCCGGGCGGTCTTGACCTTGACCGACAGGTCGCGGGCGCCGGTCGGCGCGCCGCTACGGATGGAGCCACGGCTGCCGGAGCTTTTACGAGGAGGCATGCGAGGGATCGCCTTGAACGGAATCGGAAACGGGAGAGGCGGGGGCGGCCGGCGCCCGTGTTGCCGCCGTGCGGGCGCAGGGCGGCAGGTCGCGGTCGACGCCCAGCATGTCGGTGGGCGCGCTGGCGCCGCAGGTTTCGTCGGAGAATTCGCCGGGGCCGGGGGTGCCCATCAGGTCCATCAGCACCCCTTCGCGGATGCCCCGGTCAGCGACGCGCAGACCGTCCACCTCGGCGGCGCGCAGGATGGCTTCCAGGATGGCGCAGCCGGCCAGCACCAGATCGGCGCGGTCGCGGCCGATGCAGGGATGGGCGGCGCGGTCGGCGGGGCTCATGGTCAGCAGGTCGGCGCTGATGGCGCGCACCTGGGTGATGGGCAGGCGCAGGCCGTCCACCCGGCCCCGGTCATAGCGGTGCAGGCCCAGGGCGACGGCGCCGATGGTGGTGACGGTGCCACTGGTGCCCAGCAGGGCCAGTTCCCCGCGCGCGGCCAGCCGGCCCAGATCGGCTTCCAGGGCAAAGGGGCGCAGGCGTTCGCCCACATGCTGGACGATATCGCCATGCAGGCGTTCGGACAGATGGCCGCCGCCCACGGCCTCGGCCATGGTGACGACGCCCAGCGGCAGGCTGTCGAGCGCGATCACGGTGGGATCGGCCTCCGGATCGGTGGGCACGCGCACCAGGGTCAGTTCGGTCGAGCCGCCACCGATGTCGAAGACCAGGGCGTAGGGCTTGGCGGTTTCCAGCAGCGGCGCACAGCCGGCCAGCGCCAGCCGGGCCTCTTCCTCGGGCGGGATGATATCCAGCACCAGGCCGGTTTCGCTTTCGACGCGGGAGGCGAAGTCGGCGACGTTCTCGGCCGCGCGGCAGGCGGCGGTGGCCACGCAGCGCGACACCCGGACCTGATGGCGGGACATGCGCTGGGCACAGACGCTCAGGGCCGAGACGGTCCGGTCCATGGCCCCCCGCGACAGCCGGCCCGATGCGCGCAGACCCTCGCCCAGACGGGTGATACGGGAAAAGGAATCGACAACCTTGAAGCCGGCGTTGGTGGGGCGGGCGATGAGCAGGCGGCAGTTGTTCGTCCCCAGGTCAAGGGCGGCGAACAGGGGAGCATCCATGCCGGGCAGGGAGGGCGAGGCCGAAACCGGTGCCGCAACCACCGCTCCGCCGCCAAGGCGGGGGCTGCGCAAGGGAGGAGCCGGGGCCAGAGAAATGGGACTCACACCAAACCTTTCGTCACGGCGGAACCGTCTGTTGTCTGCATCATGGTCCTCCGTTCAGGGGACCAGGACCAGTTTACCGGGGGGCGCGGATCGGTGAAAGCCCGCTCTCTGCATTCGTATCATGGGGGGCCTGTCATGAAGGCCGCAGATGGCCGGAATAAGTCCGCTTCCGGGAGAGGAGGCATAAAAGGCTTGGCAAGGTACCAATCCCATGCTAAAAGCCCGCCCCTCAACGACGGCCCTTGATCGTCGTCGCCTCCCTGGTGGGGAATAGTTTAACGGTAGAACAGCGGACTCTGACTCCGTCAGTCCTGGTTCGAATCCAGGTTCCCCAGCCAAAGAACGCCAGTACCCCCGGAAGCGGATCGCTTCCGGGGGTATTGTTTTTTGGGTGCCAGGGCAACCCGCAGAAGATTCTGGGGGACCCAAATGCGGTTTTGAGCAGTGCTTGAGGAGCGGCCTTGGTACCGGTGCGACGGCTATTCGCCGAGCATAATGGAGATGGAGATTTGGTTTGCAACAGGTGTGTACAGGTCAACGGCGGACTGTGGGGCGCGGAGCGTAACAATCAAAGAATATCTTGCCTTCGTATCCCAGCGTTTTAGGAACGGCTTTTCTTTCCACCAGCCGCCAACGGGGAAAATACCGATAGTGTTGCGATCGGCGAGATCGGCAGCGGTTCCTGACCACCAGTCCGAATGAAGGGAGCCTCGATCCCGGGCGGTGCCCAGCAGCCAATTATCTTCTCCTGGGTGAGACGAGGTCGAACTCCCCTCCTCCTCGTCCCGCGCGGCCTTATTGATCCTTTGCCGAAAATCGTCCACCCGCTCGCCCGCCCGGTTCACGACAAAGCGCAAATTGTGGGAGGCGTAACGGTGCCGTCGTGTCCAGCCCCGTTCACCCGGGTTGGGTTCTATGAAATAGGATAGTGTGACGCGGAATTGGACGGGTGCTTCACCCAAGGCAAGCAATTCGTCTTTAGGCCAGGGGAGTTGGTGCAATCTCATGTCCCGCGCTGTGACCTGAGCTTTTTCCGGTTTTTTGCCGAAGGGGTAAAGCTCGTCCTCGATCAGCAGTGTCAGGTCGTTGCTGGCGCTGAGAATGGCGCGATCGAAGTCAGGCACGCCATAGCCGTAGCGGCGCAGCAGGGAATGACGTTCTGCTTTTGAACACTTTTCCATGCGCGACCACATCGCAGGGGTCCATTCGGCTGAATGAACGATCAATCCGCGCACTGTTTCAGACCATAGCCCAGGCCGGGCGGCCATGATGCGCGCCGCCAGATTCGCCCCCAGGGCGGCGGCTCCGCTGGTATCGCCAATTGTATCAAGGAGCCGCATGTTCGGGCGCCAATGGGTGGTGAGCAAACGGAGGTCGTCGATAGGCTGTGGGGACTGGGAGCCATCTGTGGCATAGTTGCCGCCTTCAAACACAACATCGGGTTTGATGGGCCATTGCCTGCTCCAGTTGACCGACGTGCGCGAGCAGGGCGACAGGTCTCCCGGTGCAGCAACCGGCTGCCAGCCGTCATAGGCTGGGTCGATGATGTTGGCCTTTTCGGTGTAGGCCCCAACGGTCAGCGCATTCCATGCCTGTGCCGGGTCCTCAACCGGCTCCACGTCGTTCTGGTCCAGATAGGTGTCGGGGGTCACCTTACTGGGGTCAATGTTACCCGCCGATAGCACTGTCAGCCGCCGGCTATTCTCTTCGAAGCAGAGATTGTCCACTGCCGCTGACCATGAAGAAGGGCGGCCTGACCTTGGATTGGCCGTGGTCACTGCCATGCACACAACCCTTTGACGGTTGGGCGCTTGTTTCTCTGCGAGTGTGACAGCGTCCGCGGTGATCGCGCCATAGAGGTCGGGGTCGTTCTGTCCATTAGGCGGCAGAATTTTTACGCTTTCGAGCCGGTGCTGAAGATCAATGGAATGGGTGCCAGCGAACAGGGGGAGTAGATCGCCATACATGGCGATGCCGGACATGGCGGTACCATGGCCATTCCACTGCGCGGCGGTATCCGCGACGTTCCAGGCGGGTTTAACGGTATGCATATCGGATTGATCAAGTGCGACACGGACCAGCGGATGTCCTCGGTTTACTCCACTGTCAAGCAAGCACACTGCCGGCGCTCTTCCGTCAGGCGGGGTGACTCTGGCAAGGAGGTCATCGCTCCATTCGCGTTGTTCGGCACCGCCCATGCCAAGGAACAGGGCTGGGGTGTCTTTGGCTAACCGAAGCTCCGCCACCGCATCGCAGTTCCGGATAACCCGGGTCATGGTGGCTTCGTCGGCAAGGGCAAGTAACACGTCCCGTTCCCTGAAGGAAACCACATGTTCCTTTCGGGAAATATTCAGGCGGTCAGCGACATGGGTGAATTTCTCTCGGGTCCCCTGCCGCAGCCACACTTCCCACCAGATCACATGGCCAGGCGGAGGAAAGTGCCTCTCAGGATCTGTGAATAGGGCGCGGAGAGGCGCAAGGCGAACGGTCTCTATACGGGCCACAAGGGCTTCGTTCTTGGGTCTGCCGGTGTCAGTCTCTTCGGTGCGGTATTGGGTAACCTTATTTTGATAATAGTCTTCGGCCTTAGTGGGTACGAAGACCGTTGCCTCGATGGAAGGGGGGCTGCCTCTGCCCTCCGTAACCGAAACCACTTCGATCTGCTTCTGGCGATTGCCGAGCTTGTCGATTGCGTCGCTTTCTCCGGGCGATACGGAGACTTGCAGGTAGAAGCCCGGCTGCCCCTCGGCGAGGACGGGATTTCGCTCTGCCTTCACAAGGCGGGCCTCCCGGATTGCCTGATCAATCGCAGCGGAAAGAGCTGCCGCATGCTGTTCGCGGTCTCGATAGGGAGGAGCTTTCTTTGTTCCCCCTCCCGGATAAGTGTACGGCTCTGTTTTTACATGTCCCTCCACGCGGAGGTGAGGCAGGGTGCGGGGAGGTAGGGCCATGGGCGGGAATTCACTCGTTATGGCGGGACGCCCTTTGCCGTTCTGTTACGGCGGCCAGAAGGGCCTGGGTGGTAATCTTGGTGCTGCCGGCCAGGATCGTTGTCTTCGCGGCTTCGTCAGAGGCGCGGGCCGCTTCGGCATGGCTGAGGCCGCTTGCCGCTTCAGTGACCTTGGCCCAGGCGACGCGCGGGACTTCAAACGCGGCGAGCCGGTTTTTCATCAGGCGTTCCAGAACCCCGCTGTCAGGCAAGGCGTACTCAATCACATCGTCGAAACGACGGAACAACGCTCGGTCCAGCAAGTCCGGGTAATTCGTTGCCGAGACAATCAGGCTATCACTATCGTCCAGCTCCAGGAATTGCAAAAAGGAATTGAGGACTCGGCGAATTTCACCCACGTCATTCTCGCTGGAGCGCTTGGCGCCGATGGCATCAAATTCGTCGAACAAATAAACACCGCGGGTCATACGCATGGCATCGAAGACCAGGCGCAGTTTTCCGGCGGTATCGCCCATGAATTTGGAAATCAGGCTGTCCAGGACAACAGTGAACAAGGGAAGGTGAAGTTCTCCGGCCAAAGCCGCCGCAGTCATGGTCTTCCCTGCTCCCGGTGGTCCGACCAAGAGCAGCTTGCGCCGGGGCGTCAGGCCATGGGTCCGCAAAACAGCCTGTTGGGTCTGCTCCAGCAGGGTTCGACGCAAGCGATCCTCAGTCTCCCCGGTGAGAACCATGCTTGCCAGCCGCACGTCTGAATATCGGACCGTCAACAGGTTAGACAGTTCACCTTTGGGTTGTATGAGCGGTACCGGGCCTGAGTGTTTGGCGGAGACTGCCGTTTTCTTTTCCTTGGCGTGGTCGATCAGGTCGCGGACTTCCTGTGCCAGCCTGACGTGGCCCTGGCGGGCCTCGTGGGCAGCCAACTGCATCGCCACGGTGAGAAAGTGGTCCTCATCACCGGCGATATGGCTCTTCAGCAGAGCGACGATGTGGCGAGCCGTGGTCATGATGCGCTGAAATTGGGGATTGCTCCCCCCTTTTCCCCTATCGTCACCCCTTGCGTGGTTGCCTGGGCGCGCCCCTGTATACCATCAAGATAGATCTGAACAGGGTGTTACTCCAGCGCTGGCGAATAGCCAGTCTTGATTCCATATTCAAATTCAGACCTGACGTTGCTCCGGGGCTTCCCCCTACCGATACTCCCCATCCCTTGCCCGGCTCAGCGCTTCGGTCAGTTGCATGGCGAAGCGGGCGGAGGCGACGGGCAGGGCGCGGCCATCTCCGTGGAAGTCTGGGCGCTGCCCCGGGCGGCGCTTTCTGGATACCGAAGCCGCCGCCTGGTTTTCCACCGGATGCCCCGATTCCCGCGCCCCGGCACAGGGATCGGGGGGCGTCCGAAAGAAGAACCGCAAATGAAATAAAGGGTCTTTGTAATCGAGTGTCTGGGTCAAATTTTGCAATAAGATTAATGTATGTTCTATTTCCTCCTCTGCTACGATCCCTCGACGCCGGTCCGGATGCCAAGATCCGCAACGGGCGAAGGAATGGCGGGAGGAACCGGATGATCTGGCTCGTTCCTGTCTTGTAAAGATGAGGGAGTGCCCATGATCGCAGTGGTTCGCAATGCCAAGATCAAGACCCGGGTGATCACCGGATACGCGGTGATTCTGGGGCTGCTCAGTCTTCTGACGATCCTGGGGGTGAGCGAGGTTTCGTTTATTAACGCCAGCTTCAACGAAATCAATGACGTCAATGGCGTGAAGCAACGTCATGCCATCAACTTCCGGGGCAGTGTCCATGACCGGGCCATTGCGGTGCGCGATGTGGTGCTGATCCGCGATGACAGCGCGCTGCCCGAGGTCCTGAACGACATCAAGCGGCTGGAGGCCTTCTACACGGATGCGGCCGGTCCGCTGGATCGCATGATGTCCAATCAGGCCAGCACCACCGCTGCGGAACGGGGGCTGCTTGCGGACATCAAGGAGACCGAAAGCCGCACCATGCCGCTGATCACCCGGGTGATCGAACTGCGGCGGGCCGGCGACTTTGACGCTGCCCGCGCCCTGCTGCTGGAAGAGGCCCGTCCGGCCTTTACTGAATGGCTGGAGCGCATAAACCATTTCATCGACTACCAGGAAGCCCAAAGCCAGACGGTGGGTGACCAAGCCCGGCAGGTGGCCAGCGATTTCTCGGTGCTGATGTTGGGAGCGACGGCGGTCTGCCTGGCCATTGGCGTGGTTTTCGCCCTTTGGGCCATCGCGTCGCTGCGACCCCTGCGCCGGCTGACCGATGCGACCCTGGATCTGGCCAGGGGTAACCTGAACACCGACTTGCCCGAAGCCCGGGGACGCGACGAAGTGGCCGAGATCACCGGTGCGGTGGCCGTGTTCAAGGCCAACGCCATTGAGGCCGAGGCCATGCGCCGGCGTCAGGCCGATGCCGACCGCGAGGCGGAGAAGCAGAAGCGCGCGGAAATGGTCGCCCTGGCCGCGTCGTTCGAAAGTCAGGTGAAGGGGGTGGTGGATACGGTCAACACCTCGGCCCGGAAAGTGAAACAGGCCGCCGAGGGGCTGAATCGCACCGCGTCGGATACCTCGGACCGCTCGGCCACCGTTGCCCATTCCGCGTCGGAGGCCGCAGACGCGGTGGACTCGGTGTCGGAAGCCACCCACCAGTTGTCCCAATCCATCGCCGAGATCAGCGAAAAGATCGACCTGAGTGCGGGCAAGACGCAGGAAGCGGCCCGGCAGGCGGAATTGACCAACGGCATCGTTGACGGTCTGGCCAGCAAGGCCGATGGCATCGGCGGCGTGATCCAGCTGATCAGCGACATTGCCAGCCAGACCAACCTGCTGGCGCTCAACGCCACCATCGAGGCCGCGCGGGCCGGCGATGCGGGCAAGGGCTTCGCCGTTGTGGCCAACGAAGTGAAGAGTCTCGCCAACCAGACCACCCGGGCGACCGACGAGATCGCCACCCGGATCGTTGAGGTGCAGGACGTGACCCGCGAGGTGGTATCGGCCATCGGCCGTATCGTCGGGACGATCAACGACGTCAATGAAATCTCGTCCGGCATCGCCTCGGCGGTTGAGGAACAGAGCGCGTCCACGGCCAGCATCGCGGGCAGCGTCCAGGCGGCGTCGCAGGCCACCACGGTGGTGTCGTCGTCCATCGGCAAGGTCCGCGACGCAGCAGCGGATACGGGCCAGTCCGCCGGGGGACTGCTCAGCGCATCGGACGATCTGATCGATCAGGCGCAGGTGCTGCGGGATCAGGTGAACAACTTTTTGAGGACAGTCCGGGGCTCCTGAGATCCGGACGAGGAAAATGAAGCCGGGGCTCCTGAGACCCGGACGAGGAAAATGAAGCCGGGGCTCCTGAGACCCGGACGGGGAACATGGCTCCGGGGCTTTTGAGACCCGGAACCCCTTTTCTCCGCCGCTGTGTTTCGATGAGAGATCCATGGATGGGGGGTTGCGGATTTCACGGGTACCGCTCTGCCAAAAAATACCCATGATTTATATCAGAAAAGATATGTGGTGGCAGGCGCTTCGACCAAGGTGTGCCCCGAAGGGCCTTGGGTCCCTTGACGGAATCGGGCTGGCTCGGTAAGCCGTGCGCACCACTGTTAGTAGGAATCGGGGTCATGAGCGCTCCCGCAGTATCGTTAACCGGCGTTGAACGGACGTTTGATTCGGGCGAGATCATCGTTTCGAAGACAGACCTCAAGGGGCGCATCACTTACGCCAATGATCTTTTCCTCACGCTGGCCGATTATTCGGAGCGGGAGATTCTGGGCCAGCCTCATAACATTATCCGGCATCCGCAGATGCCCCGGAGCATTTTCAAGCTGCTTTGGGAACACATCCGGTCGGGGCGGGAGATCTTCGCCTATGTGATGAACCGGTCGCGCAACGGGGATCACTACTGGGTGATCGCCCACGTGACGCCGTCGCGGGACACCAGCGGACAAATCGTCGGCTACCATTCCAACCGCCGGGCGCCGAAACGGACGGCTTTGACCGAAACCATCATTCCGCTGTACCGCACCCTGCGAGCGATGGAGCTGGAAGCCCGGGATCCTAAGCAGGGCCTGGAGACGTCCGGTAAGCATCTGAAGGGCCTGCTGGATCAGCGGGGTATGGAAACCAACGAGTACTTCCTGAGTTTGTGAGCCGGCGGCACGCACCGTCAGGGGTGAGAGGGTAAAGCATGAGCCTGTTCTCCAAGGGTGGGGTGTCCCGCAAGGCCAGTCTGGAAAAGGCCATCGCCGTGTGCGAGGCGGTTTCCGACGGGGACTTCGAGGCCCGAATCACCCGGATCGACGAAGACGGCGAGCTCGCGCCGCTGTTCCGGGCGATCAATCGCCTGGTGGACCGCACCGATGCCTTTATCCGCGAGTCTTCGGCGTCGATGGACTACGTTGCGGATCGCAAGTTCTATCGCAAGATCCTGATGGACGGCATGCCCGGTGCCTTCGGCCGGGGGGCGGACGTGATCAACGCCTCCATCGAACGGATGGGCGAGGTCAACCGGGGCTCGCGGGAGATCGTCGATTCGGTGCAGCAGGTCATCGCCGTGGTGAACGAGAAGATCGGCGAGATCAACACGGCCGCCAATGAATCCGTGAAACGCACCGACACCACCACTGGCAAGTCGCTGAGCGTGTCCGAAGCGGCGTCCCGGTCGGCGGAGAACGTCGCCGGTGTGGCCGAAGCCACCGAAGACCTGGACCGGGTGGGGCGGGAGATCACAGGACGCATCGCCGATACCTCCAAGGCCGTGGCCTTGGCCGTGGAACGGTCCAACGCGGCGACGGAGAAGATGCAGTCCTTGTCGGATGCGACGGCCAAGATCACCTCGGTGGTGGATCTGATCACCAGCATCGCCAGCCAGACCAACCTTCTGGCGCTCAACGCGACCATCGAAGCCGCGCGCGCCGGCGAGGCGGGCAAGGGATTTGCCGTGGTCGCGGGCGAGGTCAAGGCCCTGGCCAACCAGACGGCCAAAGCCACCGAAGATATCGTCAAGCAGATCGCCGAAGTGCAGCACACCACCGATCAGGCGGTCGAGGAGATCACCCGGATCCGCGAACTCAGCGGCCAGTTGATGGATGAGAACGACGGCATTTCCCAGGCGGTCGACCGTCAGGCCGTTGCCCAGAACGCCATCTCGGAACGGATCCAGCAGTTGTCCCAAGAGGTCAACCTGGTGTCGGAGAACGTGGTCAACGTGGTTCAGGCCTCTGCCCAGTCCTATGCCTCTTCGATTCAGGTGATCTGGTCGGCCAAGGACCTGGAGGAACCGTCGGAGGTTCTGTCCGACAGAATTCAGACCTTTACTCGTATCATCTGATACCTTGACTGCCCCCGAACCCTTCAAGCATCCAAGGCGACCCGGACATCTCCATGCAAAGCTCCATCGACACGCGTAGCGGAACCGCCACGGCCTCCTTGACCGGACGGCTGACCTTCAATGATCAGCAGGCCTTCCGCGATCTTCTGACGGGGATGAGCCAGTCCGGCGCGAAGGCCTGGGTGCTCGACCTGACCCGTCTGGAGTTCATCGATTCGGCGGGCCTGGGATTGCTGCTGCTGCTGCGTCAGGCCGCCGCCAAGGAAGACGCCCAGGCGTCCTTGCGGGTGGCCCCGGACGGGCAGGTGCGCAAGCTGATGGACGCCGCAAGGTTCGGGCAGATGTTCAGTATCCAGGGCTGAGAGATCTGTCTTCCGGTCCCGCTTCCTGCGGCTGAAGGCAGGGAGAGGCGGGCCAGCGTAGCGTGGGGCTGCGTTTTATCGGCTTCTAATATGCCGGACTTCCCGCTTGGGGCCGGAATAGAAGTCGCAACGGCCCAGGGCATTCTTTTCCTGAGTCGGAACCGAAGAGGTTTTGGCACCGAAGCTGGTGGTTGCCTTCTCGTTGGTTTCGCAGTCGTCGCACCATGTGGTGTCTCCGCAATTGATGCGGGTTGTGTTTTCTTGGTCGGCCATAAGGCGATCCTCGTTTCGGGTACTGGGGGGCAACAGCCTTATCAGGAGGAACCATAGACCATGACCGCCTTCCCACCAAGGAACCATGAAGGGAAGGGGGCCATCGCGCTCTTTCCCGCCGAGTCGCCAACCGATGTGGCGAGCACGAATGCCCGTGTCGCCGTCGACTCGTCGGTGCGGGATCTCGAACACGCCCGGGAAGCGGCGATGGACGCTCTGGGCCGGCCGGGGCGGCATCTGGTGGTGGGCAACCGCACGGCCCTGTCCGGCGAGGTGCCGGATCTGGTGGTGGCCTGGGTGCTTGCTGCCGCCCCGTCCCTGGCTCCCCGGCGCGATGATCTGTGGACGGTGGTGCAGGAAGCCCTGGTCAACGGTGCCCTGCACGGCAATCTGGGTCTGGAAGCCCCGTCCGACTACGACCTGCCCTTCTGGGAAACGGTGGAAGCGCATCTGGCCCGGCCGGATCTGGCGGAGCGGGTGCTGGTGGTGGACCTGACCCAGCATGGCGAGACCTTCGCCATCCACATCACGGACCAGGGGGCGGGCTACACCCCCTGCGAGCGGGAAGACGAGGCTGGGACGGCGATGGACGAGGAAACGGCCTGCCACGGCCGGGGCCTTGCGCTGATTTCGCGCTTTTCCGACGAGCTGCGGCACGAGAACGACGGGCGGTCCCTGATCGCCCTTTATCACCTGGCGCCCGCCCTGGCCCTGCCGCAAGGGGACGAAGGGCTGGTTCTGCTGGCCGACGATGACATCAGCACCCGGACCTTTCTGCGCATTTTCCTGGCCGACGCCACCCGCAGCCGGTTCGAAGAAGCGGAAAACGGACGCATGGCGCTGGACATGACCCGGCGCCTGCGGCCCAACCTGCTGGTGCTCGACATGAGCATGCCGAAGATGGACGGGCTGGAAGTGATCAAGGCCCTGCGGGCCGATCCCCATTTCAAGGACCTGCCGATCATGGCAGTGACGGCGGCCCAGTCGCGGGAGGAACGCAACCGTATCCTCAAGGCCGGAGCATCGCGGATCGTCACCAAGCCGGTGGACGGGCCGCTGTTCGTGGAACTGGCCCGGGCGATGCTGGCCCAGGGGGCGCTGGTGGAAAGCCTGCGGGCCTATCACGATCGCACCCAGAAGGAATTGCAGATCGCCCGCTCGGTGCAGCTGGGGGTGCTGCCCACCGACGATCTGGTGAAGACGGTATCCCAATCCGTGGGATGCACCATCGCCTCCCATTACGCGCCCTGTAGCGAACTGGGCGGGGATTACTGGGCGCTGCGGCAGCTGGACGATCACCGGGTGGCGGTGGTGATGGTGGACTTCACCGGCCATGGTGCCGGGCCGGCCCTGCAGACCATGCGGCTGCATACCTTTCTTCAGACCATGGCCGTGCCGCCGGATGATCCCTCTGCCGTTTTGAAGGCGATCAACGCGTTCCTGACGGACGTGCTGCCGGTGGAGCTGTTTGCGACGGTGTTCTACGGGGTCGTGGATATGGTCGAAGGCTGCCTGCGCTATGCCGCCGCTGCCGCCCCGCCGCCCATGCTGTGGTTGCCCGATGCAAACCGGGTGCGGGTGGGGGACGGGACCGGTCTGCCGGCGGGGATCGTTGCCGATGCCCGTCATGAGGAACGCCGCATGCCCTTCCCCCCCGGGGCTTCCCTGCTGCTGTACAGTGATGCTCTGTACGAAACCCCGATGAGCCCCGACGGCCTGCCCTGGGGAGAGGAGGGACTGGAGGCCATGTTCGCCGAGATCATGGGCGGCCAGGGGCGGCGCGGTGACCTGCCCGCCCTGCTGCGCTGGTTCTACAGCGGGGCACCCCGATCCTTGCCCGATGACCTGACCTGCGTGTGGATCGGACGGCCTCCGGAGGGTGCTGGTGGATAGTCTGGTGGACCGCAGGCGTTGTTCAGTTCGGCTGCGCGGTGCAGGATGGGTTTCCAAGGACATCTGACCCCCCAAACGCAAACCGGCCGCCTTTCCGTGCGGAAAGGCGGCCGGTGTGTCGCATGAACCGCGAGAGGATAGGGCTATTACTTCTTGCGGAAGGCCAGGATGCCCCAGGTAAGGTGCCCGGCCTTGCCGGCCTTCACCCAGTTGTCCAGGCCGATCAGCATGCGGTCGAGATAGGCGCTGCTGGCGTTTTCGGTCAGCCGCGCGTAGTTCGCCTTCAGTTCGATCGCCACATTGCCGTAGTGGGTGGGCAGCTGCTTGGACAGATCGTCGATTCCCACTTCCGAGAACCCGATTTCGGCGGCAGCGGTCTTGTAGAAACCGAAGGACCCCAGGTTGCTGAGGTGGATGCGGTCATAGACGGGCTGCAGCACGCCATCGGGCACGTCGTCGGCCTGCATGGGGTCGGTGAAGACCATGATGCCGCCGGGCTTCAGGACCCGGTGGGCTTCTTCCAGCACCTTGCGGCGGTTGCCGGAATGCAGAATGGCATCCTGGGACCAGACCACGTCGAAGGTGCTGTCCGGTTCGGGGATGTCTTCGAAGCTGCCATGCACGACGGTGATCTTGTCGGCCAGGCCCTGTTCTGCGCTGAGGCGGGTGTTGGTGTCGTTCTGAACCTTGCTGATGTTCAGGCAGTGCACCTTGCAGCCGTAGGTCTTGGCCAGGTGGCGGGCGGCGCCGCCGTAGCCCGATCCGATGTCCAGCACGGTGCTGTCCGGCCCCAGGCCGTCGAGCATGCCGGCCATGCGCTCCACCGTGCGGGCGCTGGCTTCGCGGATATCGGCGGTCTCGTCATAGAGGCCGATGTGGATGTCTTCGCCGCCCCAGATCGTATAGTAGAAATGATCAGCATCACCGCTGTCGTAGTAGGACTCCGCGACTTCCGTGACGGCGTCCCAGGTCTTGGCCGTGGATTCGGTGGTGTCAGGCATCGGGATGGGCCTTTTCTGCGACGTGAACAAAGAAATCGGGATCGTTGTCGTGGAAGGTTTCCTGGAAATCCCCATAGGTCTGGATATCCATGAAGCCCGCGTCGCTGATCAGCCGGCGCAGATAATTGCGGCGCAGCGGGAACATGTTCAGCTGATAGGTGGACTTGTCGGGGAAGGAATAGCGGAAGCGGGCCAGACCCTCGTCGACATATTCCGGCTCGGCCACCACCTGGTCGCCGCAGTAGTAATACTTGTGCTGCGAGCTGTAACCGTGGTCCAGAATGGCATCGTAATTGCGCTGGTCGATGATCAGCACGCCGTCATGGTTCAGGGCGGCGTAGAACTCGGCCAGGGCGCGGCGCCGGTCGTGTTCATCGAACAGGTGGGTAAACGAGTTGCCCAGGCAGATGATGGCGTCGTACTTGCCCCGGATGTCCCGGTTCAGCCAGCGCCAGTCGGCCTGAACGGTCTTCAGGATCATGTGGTGCTTCTTGCCGTTCTCGAAGGCCTGCGCCAGCATGGCGGCGTTGCCGTCGGCGCTGGTGACGTCGAAGCCGGCCTTCTTCAACTGCACCGAATGGAAGCCGGTGCCGCAGGCCACGTCCAGGACCTTTTCCTTGCCGCGCTTTTTCAGCACGTCGATGAAGAACTGGCCTTCGCTCGCTGCCCGGGCATCCCAGTCGATCAGCTGGTCCCACTTGCCGACAAAGGACTGAACGTATTCCTGCCGGTACTGGTCGGTTTCCCGTACTTCCAGCGGATTATCACCGTAGGTCTGCTCGGTGGCAACCAGTTCGCTGTTTTGTAGGGCAGTGGCTTCGTTCTGTGACATGTGTCGCCTTCTCGTGGTCGAGGTTGCGGGGGAGGAAGAAAGGGGTGGAAGGGGAAGCCGGCCCCGGCACGCGGGCGCGGGGCCGGCCGGCCTTTCGTCTTATTCCGCAGCGGCCTTGCCCGCGGCGTCGGCCAGGGCCTGGGCTTTGTCGGTCTTTTCCCAGGGGAAGCCGTCGCCGGTCCGGCCGAAGTGGCCGTTGGACGCGGTCGGGCGGTAGATCGGGCGCAGCAGGTCGAGCATCTGGATGATGCCCTTCGGGCGCAGGTCGAAGTGCTCGCGCACCAAGCCTTCCAGAACCTCGTGGGCGACCTTGCCGGTGCCGAAGGTGTTGACATGCACGCTGACCGGTTCGGCCACGCCGATGGCGTAGGCAATCTGGACTTCGCAGGTGTCGGCCAGGCCGGAGGCAACAATGTTCTTGGCCACGTAGCGGGCGGCATAGGCTGCAGAGCGGTCGACCTTCGAGGGGTCCTTGCCCGAGAAGGCGCCGCCGCCGTGACGGCCCATGCCGCCGTAGGTGTCGACGATGATCTTGCGGCCGGTCAGGCCGCAGTCACCGACCGGGCCGCCGATGACGAAGCGGCCGGTCGGGTTGATGTGGAACTTGATGTCGTCCTTGGCGTATTCGGCCGGCAGGCACGGCTTCACGACTTCCTCGATCACCGCTTCCTTCAGGTTCTCGTGGGAGACGTCTTCATCGTGCTGGGTGGACAGGACGATGGTGTCGATGGCCACCGGCTTGTTGTCCTGGTAGCGGACGGACACCTGGGATTTCACATCCGGGCGCAGCCACTTCAGGCGGCCGTTCTTGCGGACCTCGGCCTGCCTGGCGGTCAGCTGGTGGGACAGCTGGATCGGCAGGGGCATCAGCACGTCGGTTTCGCGGCAGGCGAAGCCGAACATCAGGCCCTGGTCTCCAGCCCCCATGTCCAGGTGCAGGCCGGCCCCTTCGTCCACGCCCTGGGCGATGTCCGGGGACTGCTTGTCCAGCGCCACCAGCACGGCCACGGACTTGCCGTCGTAGCCCATGCGCGGATCGTCGTAGCCGATGTCGAGAATGGTTTCGCGGGCCACATCGGCATAATCCACCTGGGCGGTGGTGGTGATTTCGCCCGACAGGATGGCCATGCCGGTGTTCACCATGGTTTCGCAGGCAACGCGAGCGTTCTTGTCCTGCGCGAGAATGGCGTCGAGCACGGCGTCCGAAATGTTGTCGGCCAGCTTGTCCGGATGGCCGGCACCCACGGATTCAGACGAAAAGATGTAAGTCTCGGACATTCAAAGTCCTCCTGGTTGCTGTCGCACTCGTGGTCCGCTCGAAAGGACAGACCGGTTGGATCCGGTCCCGTACTTCGCCGACGCGGCAGCCACAAATAAATCTCAGTCGAGCGAATAGAATGGTGTAGTGGAAATACACCAGTATTGCGCGGCCTGTTGGAGTCACTGAGCAGAATCAGTGACGGCTGCGCATAGCATCGCTCCAGTGCACAAAGATGAACAGTGCCGCGCTGTATCGCACCACCTGCCGCTCATCCGCTGAATGACCTATATAATCAGGAAAGGAATGTGCGTTTTTAAGGTTCAAACTGAAGAATTTTTGGTGTATCAAGGCCCGTTGTCTCACGGATCGCCGTGATCTCCCCCGCCAATACGGGTTTGAAACGGATCGAAATAGGCGGAATTTCCGGATCAGATCAGCGCGCAGCAGTCGAATTCCCGATAAAAATTCAAGGATTTAACCGTTCCGGGGGGTGCCTGTCCACGCGTCCCGGCTGTATGCCCGAGCGGGGTGCTTTCCGGGGCGGCGCGACCGCCCTTGTCGGCGACGAAGACCGACAGAGTCGGCCTTTATCCCTCGGTCGTCATGGAATTGTCATCGGATTGGTGCGACGGGCCTTGGGAAAATGCCGGGATCGGGCGGGCGGCGAAGAAAAAACGGGTCTCTGCGCTATCGAGATCCTGAATGTATTGGCGAAACTTCATTGGCTATGGCGATGGAGATTGCGGGTCGGGCAAGGGTGTTTCGCGCTTTCCTGTTCCCGGGGCGCCACCAAGGCAGTATAACGGCGGACAAATCGGTCACTTTACGGTTAAGACGGTGCCGTCCTCCTTCCAGGTATGGGACCTCCCCCCCTAGGTCAAACCGGGTGCAATCGGAATCGATTGGACGCGGGTCATTTGATCTGGAACCATACGGTTCAAGCATCAGATAGTCGGAAAACCGGATCCCGTTTTTTCCGCCTGATGCTGTGGCAGGCCGACCGTCCGCCAGGCGAAAGCGAGACAGAGACGCATGCGTGTCCTATTGGCTGACGACCATTCGATCATTCGCAATGCCCTGAAGTTCATGCTTCAGGACCTGGAAGACGAGATCGAGTTCGAGGAAGTGCGCGGTTACGCGGCGCTGGAAACCCGTCTGGGGGCGGAAGGGGGCCTGCCGCTGGATATGGTGGTGATGGACCTGCAGATGCCGGGGTACGAGGGGCTGTCGCAGATCCGCCGGATCGTGGAAATGGCCGCCCCCACTCCCGTGGCGGTGTTCTCGATGATGGAAGCGGTGGCCGACATGCGCGCGGTGCTGCGCCAGGGGGTGCGGGCTTTCATTCCCAAGTCCACCGACGAAGCGCTGATCGGCACCCTGCTGAAGCTGGTGGCCGGCGGCGGCACCTATGTCCCCGCCGAGGTCAGCGGCCTGTCCAACGAGGATCCCCACGCCCAGCCGTCCCGGCTGGTCACCGCCGGCAGCGCCTTGACCGGAGAGGGGAGCGGGGGCTTTGGCGGCGGTGGCCTCGGGGGAGGATTGGCCGGCCAGGGCGCCCCGGGAATCGGCGCCGGGGCGGCCATGTCTTCGGCCGGGGGGGAAGGGGGGATGGCGATGGAAGACCCGCGCCTGACCAGCCTGACCCGCCGCCAGCGAGAGGTTCTGGCGCTGATGAGCCAGGGCCTTTCCAACATGGAGATTGGCAACCGTCTGGGGCTGAATCTCAGCACGGTGAAGACTCATGTCACCGGCATTCTGAAGGCTCTGGACGTGGACAACCGCACCCAGGCGGTCCTACTTGCCCGCGGTCTCAGCCCCCGGTAGCAGGGGGCGGCCGGGCCTGATGGCGTCCCGGGATGGGCATTGACGCTGATCCCGGGTCCGACTACTTTCCTGACCACTGTCGGTTCCCCTTAACGGCGAAAAGCCGGGGGATGAAAAGGGAACAACGGAAAAGGGCGGACTCCGCTGGAGCGCCCTGAGCCGTGGCTGTCCCCGCAACTGTGAACGGCGAGAGCCGTACCGAAAAGCCACTAGCGCCAACCGTTTCGCGCTGGGAAGGCGGTACGCTTCACGACCCGTGAGCCAGGAGACCTGCCGGCTGTAGCGTCACCAAACCCGCGGTCGGGGTGTGCCGAGGGTGCGGGCAAGCCGTTGCGTGACGCGCTGCAAAGACGTCAACGTGGCTTGCCGGCCGGTTCGGGACAAGACGCACCCCATTCCGATTCGACAACCACATCAGTGCTGACAGGCGGGTCCGTCCTGTCGGGGTCCTTTTCGCGCGCGCATTTTGCGGCCGCCCGAGCGGGATCTCGCGGGCTGTCCGAGGCGTGCGCGGGCGTGTGCGCCAACGGACAGGCAGGAGGGAAATGCCAGAGGCATTGGGACGTCCGTCGTCAACATTCGGGGACGGCAGGGCGCTCGCTATGTCCCATTTCGACGGGGATGGGAAGGGGGGAGGCATGCCGCTCCGGTTCGAGGGAGCGCACTCGTGTCGCATCATATCGCCAGATTTCTGGCCACGTCGTATCAGGGGTTTTCGTTTATCGCTTGCCTGGCCGTTCTGACCCCCACCCCGGGATGGGCTGCGGATTTGGTTGCGGAAGAGGGGGCGGATGAAACGGAGCAGGCTGGCAGGGCTTTGCTGACCATCACTATCTCTGCCCCGCCGACGACTGGCGGGGCATCCCTGGGCGTGCCCCAGGCCCTGACGGCCACGGCGGCCACCACGGTGACCGCCGAGGACATCGAGACGGAGCAGATGCGCCGGATCGATGACGCCCTGACCCGCATGCCCGGGGTGACTCTGGGGGCCGCGCGCGGCATCGGCCAGCCCAAGGCCATCAGCATCCGGGGCCTCGGGCCGCGCAACACGCGGGTCTATATCGACGGGGTGGAGGTCAGTGATCCCAGCGGCTCCCAGTCCTCCTATCCCATCAGCGCCCATACGATGAGCGATGTGTCCCGGATCGACGTGCTGCGCGGGCCGCAGACGGGCCGCTATGGGGCCGATAGCGGTGGCGGCGTGATCGTCATCGAAACCAGGCGGCCCACCGATCCCCTGGCCGGCGAGGCGTCGTTCGAATACGGCAGCTACGGGACCAAGCGTGGTCACGCCAATCTCTCGGGAGTGCAGGGGCCGGTGGATTTCCGCTTGTCCGTGGCGGCGGACCATGCCGAGGGCTATTCGGATTACAACGAGCGGCGCGGCGGGGCGGAAAAGGATCCGTTCTCCGCCTGGTCCCTGGGCGCGCGTTTGGGCTATCAGGTGTCGGACCGCTTCCGTCTGGACTTCACCGGCCGATACCTGGACGAAGACCTGAACTACGATGCGTCTTATGGCGACAACGACTGGCACCGGGACGAAACGGAACGGTTCCTGCGCCTGTCCGGCACCCTGGAGACGTTCGACGGCGCCCTGGTCCACCGCTTCGGCATTTCGGATGCGGCGACCACGCGCACCTATTGGGGCACGGGAACGGCCGGGGATACTTACGACGGTGACAAGACCAGTGCCGACTATCTCGCCAGCTGGGCGATCAACGACAGGGTTTCGCTGGACCTGGGCGGAGACCTGACCAGCGAGCGCATGGAACAGCATACCCCGGGGTTCGCGCCCTGGACGCCTGAAATGGCCGACGACCTTTTGCGGGGCGGGGGGTTCGCCACCCTGGGGGTGACGCCGCTGGAGGGGCTGGACCTGTCCGCGACCTTGCGCGTGGACAGCCACGAAACCTTCGGCACCAAGGCCACCTATCGCCTTGGGGCGGCCTATACGGTGGAACAGACGGGAACCACCGTGCGTGCCAGCTATGGCACCGGCTGGCAGACGCCGTCGCTCTACGAGCGCTACGACCCCTGTTACGGGCGGGCGACCCTGGAGCCGGAAAGCAGCCGGGGCTGGGATATCGGCGTCGATCAGACCCTTCTGGAGCGCCTGCTGACGGCCAATGCCACCTATTTCCAGGTCTCCACCACCAACGAGATCGATTTTTCCAGTGCCATGGCGGCCAAGGCCGGCTGTCCATACGGCGGCGGTTACGGGAACATCAACGAGACCTTCGTGCAGGGGGTGGAACTGGGTCTGACCGCCAGCCCGTGGGAGAGCCTGGACCTGTCGCTCTCCTATACCTGGCAGAACGCGGTGGATGCATCGACGGACAAGCGCTTGGACGAACGCCCGGTCAATCAGGGGACGGCCTCGGTCACCTGGCGCTTCCTGCCCGAAGCGATGGTGAACGTCGGTCTGCGCTATCGCGATCAGGTCACGGATTTCAACGGCACGGCGGACGCTTTCTGGACCGCCGATGTGCGCGGGTCGGTGGATATCGGCGACAACGTGACACTGCATGGCCGGATCGAGAATCTGTTCGATCGGAAGTACGAGGAATCTGTCGGTTACGGCACGCCCGGCATTTCCGGCTACGGCGGCCTGACGGTGCGGTTCTGATCTGAGGCCTGTGGGAAATAGGGAGTCTGACAAGATGACGATGATGACGACAGCGCGCGTGGCCACCGAACCCGGCGTGGGTACGGTGGAGATCTTCCCCATGGCCACCGATGAAGCCGCCCTGTTCGCCCTGCTGACCGAGGTGTTCGAAAACTGGTGGGACAAGGTGGCCTTCGGCACCCTGGTGCAGGGGGCGGTCTACGAGATCCACGCTCCCAACGCGCCCCGGCGGATCGGCCTGATGGACGGCTATGCCACGGTCGATTTCGGGAGCTGGCACTTCCACATCTGCATCGGTCCGCACAAGGGGGCGGCGCGTTCGCCGGTGGACGAGGAGCTTGCCCACCAGCGTCGTACCGCCCGCTGCGAGATGATCCGGGTCTTGCGTGACGACGGGACGCCGCGCAGCTGGCAACTGCGGATGTTCAACGGCAAGGACGAGAACCAGCTGACCGTCTTCCTGCCCCATCCCTACCTCGGGGCCAACGACCGGGTGGAGCGGGACCCCACCTGGGAGCGCCTGAGCATGTGGGACAGCTTCCGCAAGCGCTATCTGGAGCTTGACCCGGATCCTCTGGATCGGCAGGCCCACGGCTTCCCTTGCGGAGGGTGAGGATGGTGGCCGCTTTTCTCGGGCGGACTGGGTGGCCGGTCCGGGGTGCGGCATGCGCCCTGGCCGGCCTGCTCTGGTCCGCCGGGGCGTCGGCGGAGAGCGGTGCGACCCCTGGGGCGGCGCGTGTGCTGCCCCGGGTGGCCTCGGCCTCCGTCTGCGCCGATCAGTTCGTGCTGGCGCTGGCGGACCGGGCGCAGATCGTTGCCCTGTCCCCCGATGCCCGCACGCCCGGCCTGTCCCTGCTGGCGGATCGGGCTGCCGGGCTGCCCCTGATGCGCCCCAGTGCCGAGGGGTATCTGGACGCGGGCGTCGACGTGGTGGTCAGCGACGGCTGGAGCAGCCATCAGACCGCCGCGCTCATGGCGCGCTTCGGCGTGACGGTGGTGACCCTGCCCCTGCTCGATGACCTGACGGAGATCGCCGCCCTGACCCGCAGGGTCGGGGCGGCCCTGGGGCACCCGGCGCGAGGGGAGGCGCTGGCCGACGCGACGGAACGGCGGATCGACCGGGCCGGCCGGGACGTGCCGGGAGAGGGGCGGCGAACCCTGTATCTGCGGCCCGACGGCGGGACGGCGGCGGAGGGGTCCTTC
Organism: Rhodospirillaceae bacterium Z3-40; assembly: GCA_046233135.1. Lineage (GTDB taxonomy): Bacteria > Pseudomonadota > Alphaproteobacteria > Rhodospirillales > Rhodospirillaceae > JBJXHN01. The sequence continues at coordinate 220,973 of JBJXHN010000002.1, forward strand.
GTCGCCGCCGTCCTCGACCGGGCGGGCCTGCGCAATCAGGCCACGGAGCAGGGCAAGCGCGGCTGGGCCGGCTATGACCTGGAACACCTACTGATCGATCCGCCCGATCTGCTGGTAACCAGCTTCTTCGACCGGGTCCGGCCCGGCACCAGTACGGGCTTTGGCACCCATCCCGCCTTCCGCGACCTCGCGGCGGGCATCGACCGGGTGGAGGTGCCGGGCGCGACCTGGGTCTGTGGCGGATGGATCCTCGCTGCGGCTGCCGAACATCTCGCCGACGGGCTGCGGGCTCTGGGTGATTCTCCGGCCGGGGAGACGCGCCGATGATCCGGATGATCGAGGGAAGCCCCCTGCTTCTGGTGGTGCTGCTGCTGAGCGTGCTGGCGGTGGCCGGGCTGGGCGGGTTGATGATCGGCTATGTGCCGTTCACTCCGGCCCAGGTGCTCGGCGGTCTGGCCGGCTGGGGGGACAGCGCCGTCGCGGTGATCGTCCGGGAGGTGCGCCTGCCCCGCCTGCTGCTGGGTATGACGGTGGGGGCGGGGCTTGGGCTGGCCGGCGCGGCGATGCAGGGGTTGCTGCGCAATCCCCTGGCCGAGCCGGGATTGCTGGGGGTGTCGTCCAGTGCCGGGCTGGGGGCGGTGATTGCCCTGCATTTCGGCTGGATGGGTGTCTCCGCCTGGCTGCTGCCGCTCTCGGCCATGGTCGGCGCGGCGGTGACCACGGCGGTGCTGCTGGTCCTTGCAGCGCGGACCCGGGGAACTCTGGTGCTGATCCTGGGGGGGATCGCGCTGTCCAGTCTGGCGGTGTCGCTGACCTCCCTGGCTCTGAATCTGGCACCCAATCCCTATGCTCTCAGCGAGATGGTGCTGTGGCTGCTGGGCTCGCTGAAGGACCGGTCCATGGATCAGGTGGTCCTCGCTTTTCCCTTCGTGGCCGTTGGTGCGGTGGTGCTGGGGCTGTCCGCCCGGGGCCTGGACGCCCTGAGCCTGGGAGAGGACACCGCCCAGAGCCTGGGGATCCACCTGCCGCGCCTGCGCATCCGGGTGATCATCGGGACGGCGCTGACGGTGGGAGCGGTGGTGTCGGTGTCCGGGGCCATTTCCTTCGTCGGACTGGTGGTGCCCCATATGCTGCGGCCCTTCGTCGGCTATCAGCCCAGCCGCTTGCTGGGACCCAGCGCCCTGGGCGGAGCGGCCCTGGTGGTCGGGGCCGATACGGTGGCCCGCCTGTTGCCCACCAATCAGGAGGTGATGGTGGGGGTGGTCACCGCCCTGATCGGTGCTCCCTTTTTCCTCGCTCTGGTCCTGACCCTCAGCCGGAGGATGCCATGACCGACATCTCACGCCACGGCGCGGGAACGCTGGAACTGAGCGGTCTGACCGTGGCCCGGCGCGGCCGGGTCGTTCTTTCCGAGCTTTCCGCGCGGGTGCCGGCCGGCAGGGTGACCGGGGTTATCGGCCCCAACGGCGCGGGCAAGTCCAGCCTGCTGGCAGCCTTGGCCGGCGTGCTGCCCCACCGGGGGCTGGCGCGGCTGGGCGGGGTGCCGCTGCCCCCGGTGGGTACCCGGGAGCGCGCGCGCCGCATCGCCTACCTGCCCCAGTCCGCCGAGGTCGCCTGGCCCCTGTCAGTGCGGCGGGTGGTCGAACTGGGCCGGCTGCCCCATCTCGGACCCTGGCAGCACCCGGGGCCGGGATCGGCGGATGCGGCGGTGGTCGAACGGGTGATGGCGGAAACCGACACGCTGCGTCTGGCAGAGCGGCGGGTTTCCAGCCTGTCGGGCGGTGAGCGGGCGCGGGTGCTGCTGGCCCGCGTCCTGGCGACCGAGGCCGATGTGCTGCTGGCAGACGAGCCGGTGGCCGCGCTGGATCCCGCCTATCAGCTGGCGGTGATGGATTGTCTGGCCGACGAAGCCCGGCAGCGGGGGCGGACCGTGCTGATCGTGCTGCACGATCTGGCCCTGGCCGCGCGCTATTGCGACCAGCTGCTGCTGCTGGCGGCCGGTGTCGGGGTCTTGCATGCGCAGACCGCGACCGTGCTGGACTCGCCGCAGCTGGACGCCGCCTATGGTGTTCACTTCGAGCGCGGGCAGGTGGGCGGGGCGGCTGTGCTTGTCGCCGGTAGGCCGGCGCGGGCTTGATACGCCGGTAGGCCGGCGCGGGCTTGAGGCTCACGCCGGAGAGGACAGCTCCGGCAGCGTCCCGGTGGCCGGGGGGCGGGCGGGGGGGGCCTTGCGGGGCAGGTGGACGGTGAAGGCCGTGCCATGGTCGGGGATCGACTGCACCGAAACATGCAGCCCCAGCAGCCGGGACAGGCGGTCGACGATGGCCAGTCCCAGGCCCAGGCCTTCGCTGCGGTCGCGGTCGTCGGTATCCAGCTGGGTGAATTCCTCGAAAATCCGGGTGGTTTCCGATGCCGGGATGCCCGGCCCGGTGTCGGCCACCGTCACCGCCACGCCCCAATAGCGCGCGGCATCGTTTTCGGCCCCCGAGACATCCACCGGCGCCGGCAGCCCCGCCGAGGCGCCATGGCGCACCCCCACCAGCACCCGTCCGGTGCGGGTGTAGCGCACCGCATTGGACAGCAGGTTCCGCAGAACCCGTTCCAGCAGAGCCGGGTCAGTCTCCACCACCGCGCTGGTGGGCACCAGGCGCAGTTCCAGGTCCTTTTCCGTCGCCCGTGGCCGGTATTCGCGAACCAACTGGTCCAGCAGGTCGTTCAGGGCGAACCGTTCGGTCTGCGGTTGCACCACGCCGGCTTCCAGCTTGGAGATCTCCAGCACCGAGCGGATCAGGCGGTTCATCGCCTGATGGGCGTTCTTCAGTTCGGCCACCGCTTTCTGTCCCTTGGGAGTCTCGATCTGGCGGCCGAGCACGCCGGTGTACATCACCGCCGCCTCCAGGGGCTGCATCAGGTCGTGGCCGGCGGCGGCGAGGAAGCGGGATTTGGACAGGTTGGCCCGCTCGGCATCCTGCCGGGCCAGATCGATGTCCCGGGTGCGCTGGCTGACCATGTCTTCCAGGTGATCGCGGGAGCGGCGCAGGGCACTGGTGACCAGCCCCAGCTGGTCGAACTGACGGCGGATCTGACGGACCATGGGCTGGAAGATCAGGGCGGCTTCCAGCAACAGGGTCATCAGGGTCAGCAGCATAACCCCGGTTTCCAGCATGTGCAGCCGGTCGAAGGCGGTTTCCCCTTCGACCTGATACTGCAGCACCATGGCGTCCAGCGACTGCAACAAGGGACCGGAGGATTCCGTAACCACCAGGGTGTAGGCCTCTTGCGCCGCGTCGCCGGCGGGGTCCTGGGCGATCACGCGCAGGGCCTGGATGAACCGCCGCATGCGGTCGTCGAGGCTGGGCGCGCCGTCGTAGTACAAGGCCCGTACGGTTTCGCTCATCTCCTCGGGCAGGCCCATCGCTTCGCTGCCCCGGGTCAGTCCCAGGTGAGAGGAGGCAAGCAGCGCCGTGGCTTCTTCAAGGGTGCGCAGGCATTGGTCGGTTGTCATCGGGCAGGTCTCGCGGACCAGCCGTTCGGCATAAAGGGCGCTGCGCTGGGACAGCATGCGTTGGCGGCCGCTGACGTTGACGACAGCCAGGGTCTTTTCGTGCTGCGTTACCAGCATCTCGAAGGCCGTGTAGGCCGACAGGGCCAGCACGGCGATCATCGACAGGGCAAAGATATACCGGCGGGTCATCCACCCCGACGGTGCGGTCGGTTGCGAACCGTCGTCCTCGACTTTTCGTTCCTTACCCACCTTGGCCACCTGTCCGCATTGAAAACCAAGGCTTTACCTTGGCCGCCCCCCGGACAGAGAGCAAGCTGGAAAGGATATGGAATACGACAATTCAACTCGGGTATCGGGCCGGGACATCGGAATGGTGCAAGAGGACCGTCGGACCGGGACCTAAGTGCCTGCCCGGCCCGTCTTCACGACAGGCCGATGGTGTCCAGGATGAAGGCGGCAATGGTGGCGGGATCGTTCAGATCCAGGTGGCGGGGCGGCGGTGTGCCGGGCCAGCCGGGGCCGTACGGGGTGTCGCTGGCCACCGCCAGGATCGTCGGGTCGTCCGGATACAGGGCGGCCTTGCCGGCAGCCGGGCGGAAGACCTCCAGCCGGGGAATGGGTTCCCGCTTGAAGCCTTCGACCATCACCAGATCCACGGGCGACAGGCGGGCGAGCAGGCTTTCCAGCGCGGGGTCTTCGCCGGACCGGTTGGGGCGGACCAGGGCGAATCCGTTGACCGTGGAAAACAGGGTTTCATGGGCACCGGCGGCGCGGTGGCGGTCGCTGTCCTTGCCGGGGACGTCCAACTGGGCCACGTGGTGGCCGTGCTTGATGGTCGAAACGGTCAGGCCCCGGTGGGTGAACAGGGCCAGCAGGGCTTCCATCAGCGTGGTCTTGCCGCTGCCGCTTTTGCCTGTCAGTCCGAAAACCGGACGGCCGCCGGGAAACGGGGGAATCGAGAAGGGAGAGGACGAAGGCATCGCGGACCGGAGGCTCCTGGAGGAGGAAGAAAGGGAGGGAGGAGGAAGAAAGGAACAGGGGAGCAGGGAGGGCGGCAGGCCGACCCCCCGAGAAACGCCGGGTGACCCTGTGTTCGATACGATGAAACGGCGACATGGACCACCCCTCATTTGGGGGAGATCACCCAAAGGTGTCATGGAATTAGTGTTGCGCTTTATCGCTGCACTGACAGAATGGAGGCATAGCAGCCGAGTCCCGAACAGGATGTGCCTCGTCAACGGCGAGCGCCGGAAGGAGGTATGATGGCGTGGCAGAGGCGTGCCCCTCTTTCGGCTGCCGTTCTTTTGTTCATGATTTCGTGCCTAAGTCCCGGGGGCAGCCGGGCGCAAGCCGACTACGCGCTGGCCGGTCCAGCCCTCGGCCGGGTGGCACCGGGATCCGGAGCGGCGGGGCCGGGACAGGAAGACCGGAGTCGCGGCGGCCTCGATCATGATCTGTGGCCCCTGGACCAGTTTCTGGAGGACAACCCCCGGCAGGCCCTGCTGCTGTCGCGCTTTACCGACCGCGTGCAGGGACCGCCGGTGCCGGCCACGCTGCTTCCGGAAGATGCCGATGGTGCCGATGCTGCGGTGACAATCGTGGTGGTGCCGCCGGAAGAGGGTGATGTGGTGTCCTGGCGGCAGATGATCGATGCCCTGGACGAGCGGCTGGCCGCGACCGGGCTGGCGGCGCGCGTGCAGGTCTATCGCGCCGGCCGGCCGGCACCGGACAAGGCACAAGGGGGAGAGCTCTTCGCGACAACCGGCGAGGCCCTGGCGGCGGCTTTGGCCACGGCGCCCGACTATCTGGTGACGGGGCGGGACATGCAGGGGATGGATGCGGTGTTGGGGCGCTTGCTCGCCCGGGGGCATCCCCGGGTGGTGCTGGTCGGGGCGCCGCTGGCCCGGCGCAGCTGGGCGGGGGCGCCGCCGCTGCTGATCGCCGGACCGGACGATGCCCAGGCTGGTGCTCTGGCCGCCGAACAGCATCTGGCACAGCAGGGCGCGGGGGCGGCCTATGCGGTGATCGCCGGACACGCGCCCGGGCATCTGCGCCGCCTCAGTGCCTATCTCGGCCGCATGCGCCGCGCCGGCGCCGCTGCGCCGGTGGCTATCGGTCATGCAAAGGACGGGGAACAGGGGACGCGGCGTGCCCTGGAAGCCCTGGCTGCCCTCGACCCTCCGCCGCAGGTGGTGTTCACCACGGGCCGCTGTCTGGGCAGCGCGGTGGTTCAGGTGCTGGCTCATCCGGGAAAGGGCAACGGGGATCGCACTCTGAATTCGGTCACGGTGATCGGCTGGAAGGCGCCGCCCGCCGTGATGGAGGCGACGGACGGGACGGGGGAAGTGTCCTCCACCGTTCCGGCGGTTTCCGGGACCCTGACCATAACCGTGGACAGTGGGCTGCTGGGGCGCGCGGTGGCCGAGGCCGTTGTCGCCGACCGGACGGACCGGGGGGCTACGGTGCCGCAGGTGATGCCGATTCCATTTTCTGTGTCTTGGGGAGATGCCCGATGATCGGGCGGGGGTGTGCCTATGCGGAAGGCGGCCGGCCGGTCCGCTCGGTTCTGATTGCCGCTGTTTTCCTCGGATTGCTGGGGGCGTCCCTGGTGGGCGGGCTGGTGACCCATGCCGTCAGCCAGCGGGCGGCGGAACGGGTGCTGGACCGCGCCGCCGACCATGCGGTGTCGATGATCGCCGAGGCCCTGCGCCAGCATATGACCGAAGCCCGCCGCTTCGTTGCCCTGGGAGTGCACGATTCCGCCCTGGTGCGGGCGCTGTCCGAAGCGGACCGGGCGGCGGCGGTCAAGGCTCTGGGCGATCTGCAGGCGCTGGATGAAACCGGGGCGGTGGACATGCTGGCCGCCATGCCCCTGGGCCGGGCGGGCTGGGCGGCGAGTTCCTGGCCCCTGCCGGGCGGGCTGGACCCCAAGGCGGCGATGTCGGTGGTGCCCGACCGCTGGACCGTGCGCGACCTGGGGACGGCGGGGGATCTGTGGCTGCTCTACGGCTTGCCGGTGGATGGCCTGCCCCAGCAGCCCCTGATGAGCGGCCTGCTGATCGCCGGGCTATCGCTGGTCGACAACCCGATCCTGGGCGAGGCAATGCGCCGCCGGGCCGGGCTGATCGGCCTGACCCTCAGCTATCGGGGCAATGTTCTGCTGTCGGCCCCGCGGGCCATGCCGGGAACCGTGCGCGGGCTGGTCGGCGACCGGGGAACGGTGACCTTCGACGATCAGCCCGATAGGCCCTTTGACGTCCGGCGGCGGCCGCTGGCGGTGGGGGGCGGGCTGCCGGAGCTGGAGGTGGTGATGGCCCTGACCGGGGTTCGCGCCGCCGCCCTGGCCGATGATGTGCGCGGCGTGGCCTGGGCTATCGGTTTTGGCGTGCTGGCGGCCCTGACCTTCGGCGGTCTGGTGGCCTGGCACTGGCTGGTGCCGCCGATCGAAGCGCTGGGCCGGCGGGGCGCGGCCGTTTCGCGGGGCAGCCTGCCCGAACCCTGGACGGTCTGGGGTCTGCGCGAGGTGGATTCCGGCGGCGCGGCGCTGTCGGCCCTGGCCGACGCGGTGGTGCATAAGGACCAGTTCCGATTCGCCGTCCTGCGGGGCAGCGGCCTGCCGATAATTGTTGCCGACAAGGATGGGCGGATCACCGAAATCAATGCGGTTGCCGAAGCGGTGACCGGGATGGAGCGGGACAGGGCTCTGGGCCGGCCGCTGGATTCCTTGTTCCCGGGGCTGGACAACCGCCCCTTCCGCGATGCGGCGCGGGCTGCCCTTGCCGGCAGCCAGCCCCTGCCGGTGGAGGCACACAGCCAGATTGGCTGGGGGGAGAAGCGGCGCTACCAGTGGCGGATCATGCCTCTGACAGAAAGTTGCACCGGCCGGGTAGAGGGGGTGGTGGCTCTGGGGCACGACGTCTCCCGCCTGTCCGATGCCGAACGGGCGGAAGCCTTGAATGCCCTGGTGCTCGACCAGATCGGCGAGGGGGTGGTGGTCTGTGACGCCGCCGGGCGGATCATCCGGGTCAACACCGCTGCCCTGACCCTGGGGGAATGGCGCGAGGATGACCTGCTGGGCCACGAGCTTGATGTCTTGCAGGCCGAAGTACCGGGCTCTCCGGTGGAACGGGCGATGAAGACCGCCCTGGCGGAAACCGGCTGTTGGCGCGGCGAGACGCGGTTGCGGCGCCGGGTCGGCGATCCGTTTCCGGCCCGCCTGACCCTGGCCCGCCTGGCCGAGGCTGGAAAGAGATCCGGTATCGGGAGGGGACCCGGGGGCGGGTCCGGGGCGGGACGGGGGGATCAGACCATAGCCGTCTTCTCCGATCTCGGGGTTTTGCGGGCAGCCCAGCAGCGGGCTGAGGATCTGGCCCATTTCGATCCGGTCACCCGGCTGCCCAACCGCACCCTGCTGTATGACCGCCTGCGCACCGGGCTGAACCGGGCGGAGCTGTCGGCGCGTCCGTTGGCCCTGATTCTGATCGATCTGGACCACTTCACCCGGGTCAACGAAACCCAGGGCCACGATGCCGGCGACACCCTGCTGGCCGAGGCGGCTGCCCGGCTGGGACAAACCCTGGGGTCGCAGGATGTGCTGGCCCGCCTGGGCGGGGATGAGTTCGCCATCATGCTGGTCGACCCGCCCAGCCGCGACGCGGTGGCCGAGCGGGCGGCGGCGCTGGTGACGCTGATGGCCCAGCCGCTGCCCCTGTATGGCCAGAACCAGTATCTGTCGGCCAGCATCGGCGTGGCCCTGTTCCCGGAGCACGGCGGTACCCCGGACGTTCTGTTGCGCAATGCCGATGCCGCCCTGCATCAGGTGAAGAACACCGGCCGCAACGGCTGGACTTTCTTCGATTCCGACATGAACCGCCGGGCGGTGGAGCGGCTGATCCTGGAGAACAGCATGCGCCGGGGGCTGGAGGACGGGGAATTCACCGTCTACTTCCAGGCCCTGACCGACCTGGACAGCGGCCGGGTGGTGGGGGCCGAGGCCCTGGCCCGCTGGCTGCACCGGCACGAAGGGGTGATCTCGCCGGGCCGATTCATTCCGGTGGCCGAGGACAGCGGACTGATCGGTCCGCTGGGCAGCCTGGTGCTGCGTCAGGCGGTGCGCGAGGCGGCCGCCTGGGAAGCCTTGCTGCGGCAGCAGGGGGCAGAGGGCACCGCCGGGGCCGATTCACCGGTCCCCGTGCCGCCGGTGTCGGTCAACCTTTCGGTCCGTCAGTTCCGCAGCCCGACCCTGGTGGCCGATATCGCCGATGCCTTGCGCGACGCCGGCCTGCCCGCCTCGCGGCTGCGGGTGGAGGTCACCGAGAGCCTGATCATGGAAGACGTGACCCAGGCGGCGGAAACCTTGCAGCAGCTGAAGGCCATGGGGGTCGGGGTTGCCGTCGACGATTTCGGGACCGGCTATTCGTCGCTGGCCACCCTGAAGACCCTGCCGGTGGACGTGCTGAAGATCGATCGGGCCTTTGTCCGCGATCTGGCCACGGCGCCCGTGGACGCGGCCATCGTCACCGCTATCGTCACTCTGGCCCGGGCCTTGGGCGTGCAGGTGGTCGCCGAAGGGGTGGAGACGGCCGAACAGGCCCGCATTCTGCGTGAATGCGGGTGCCGGGTGATCCAGGGATTCCTGATGAGCCGCCCGGTTGCCGCCGCGGACTTCCGGCGCAGCCTGCAAGCTGCCGCAGCCTGGCCTCCGCAGCCTGTGGCGTAGAGTACGGGGTCCGAAGCACCGGATGCGGTCGTTCGCATCGGCCGGAAGCTGCGGCCCCGGGGGAAGGGGCCACAGGCGGGTCAGGCGACGGCGAAAGCGCAGGGCAGACATGTCTCCTCCCCGCCCGTCACTGGGGGTGGCGGCAGGAATTTGCGACGCCGGCTTTCCAGGATCTGGCGGTCATGGCTGGTCCGGTAGTCCGCATAGGCATTGCCCGTGTCGAACCAGCCCGTTTCCGGGTCGCAGCGAAGCAACCCCCGGGCCAGGGCGTCTGCCACCGGCATTTCCAGGCCCCGCAGGGTGATGGTCAGGCCGCTCAGGTCGACACTGGGCAGCGATAATATTTCTTCCAGATCCGCATGCCCGGAAATCTGCGTGTGTTTCGTCATCCGCTGAAACCTTTTTTGAAGTCTGAACGCAGGGGGGTAGGGGCGGTACGGTCTCTGTTTCCCTCGGGCGGGGACCCTCTCCGATCTGATGTCGGTGTATGGATGGGCTGTATCCCCATTGATTTGTATAAAATGCTACGTATCCCAACTCGATTCGTCAACCTGTACGTGGTCCGGCGTTACCCTGCTTGTGCTTCATGCTTTCGGGCGCAAATTCGAATAGGCGTGGCCCATCTCGAATCGCCCGGTGGCGGGATTGCGCGACAGCAGGCCCTGGTTAAGGGCGTCGGCCACGGGCAATTCCCGGCCGCGCAGGGTGATGGTCAGGGATGACAGGTCTTCGGACGGAACAGAGCCATTGGATTCGGGGGGGAAAGCAGGATGTGTCGACATGGCGGTGCCCTCGCGGTCATTCACGTGCCGAGGGAGACCTTGCGGAAAAGGATGCCGGTCCGAACAGATGGCCAGGCGGCTGCAAAGCGTCCCAACGCACAGGGGTCGGGCCGATCCCCGCTGCCGTTCCGTTTCCGGTTCGACGGGTGTCCTGCCCGGGTGAATGAACGCTTCCTCACCCATGCCTCTTCTGATCGCCGGTCTGCGCCAGCGTAGGTACGAGATTTTTTCGACAGCTGAGTGTAGAACGCGCTGGCGCTGTCGTCAAAAGACGGTGCGCTGAAGAGTTCATGACTCTCCCGTGCCGTTCAGGACCCACGTTTGCGGGAAAGAGCGAGGCGGGCGATTTTCGCCATCACCGTGGGCAGGCCCTTGTCCAGCACCTCTTCGCGCGGCACCCAGATCCCTCGGGTGTGGTCGGAAAAGCGCGCTTCGCCGGCCAGCAGGGTCAGTTCCAGGTGGAAGTGGGTGAAGGTGTGGCGGACCGCGCCGGGCAGGGCGGTCCAGCGGGTCAGCGGCAGGGGCGCCAGGCGGGCGGCTTCTTCGGCCGGCGGCGGAGGGGCTTCGCTCCAGTCGGTGGAGGGGATTTCCATCATCCCCCCCAGCAGGCCTTCGGGCGGGCGGCGGCGCAGCAGCACGCGGCCATCGGGCCGGGTGATCCAGAAGGCCACGCCCCGGCGGGTGGGCTTTTCCTTTTTCGGCGCCTTGGCCGGCAGGGATTCGGCGGTGCCGGCGCGCCGGCCCAGGCAGGGATCCCGCCAGGGGCACAGGCCGCAGGCCGGCTTGCGGGGGGTGCACAGGGTGGCCCCCAGGTCCATCACCCCCTGGGCATAGTCGCCGGCCCTGTCCGGTGGCGTCAGGCTGGCGGCGCGGAGCTTCAGGCGGGGTTTCACGGCGGGCAGGGGATCGCTCTCGTTGAACAGCCGGGCCATGACCCGCTCCACATTGCCGTCGACCACCACGGCGGAGCGGCCGAAGGCGATGGCGGCGATGGCGGCGGCCGTATAGGCCCCCACCCCGGGCAGGGTCAGCAGTTCGGCTTCGGTATCGGGAAAATGCCCCTCCCGCCATTGGGCGACGGTCTGGGCGCATTTGATCAGGTTGCGGGCGCGGGCGTAGTAGCCGAGCCCGGCCCAGCGGGCCAGCACGTCTTCCTCCGGCGCTTCGGCCAGGGCGGTGACCGTCGGCCAGCGAGCGAGGAAGTCCTGGAAATAGGGAATCACGGCCTGGACGGTGGTCTGCTGGAGCATGATTTCCGACAGCCACACGTGGTAGGGATCGGCCGGTGCCGATCCCGGCCGGCTGCGCCAGGGAAGGCTGCGGCCGTCGCGGTCGTACCAGGCCAGCAATCCGTCCGACAGGGTTCCCGGGGGCGGAAAGGATGCCGGCCAGACGGCGTCGTCATCGCAGGAGGCGGAAAAAAGGGCCGGAGCGGGGGCGGCGGTGCGGGCCATGGGACTTCCTGAAGACCACAACGGAACGGGCGCCCCCTCGACCGGGAGCCGCGCCGTCTCTTATCATGGGGGTGGAGGGGGCATCCTGTCCAAGGGGAAGAGACCCCGAAGACGGCCCCCGGGACGTCCCCCGAACACCGGCCCATATGAGGAGCCCATGGCCAAAGCGGAAGAGCCCGGCAAGACCCCGTCCGGACGCAAGCGGGCGCGCAAGGAAACGGCCAAAGACCCTGCCGGCGAATCGGCGGCCTCAGGCGGTCCGAAGGGCAAGGAAGCCGCCTCCGGCGAAAAGCGGGGGGGCGGACCCAAGGCCCTGTCCGCCGTGGCCCTGAAGGCTGCCCGCCCCTATCTCGCCAGGCGGGGCCTGGCCGAGGATGCGCTGCTCAAGCATTGGCCGGAGGTGGCCGGGCCGTTGCTGTCGTCCCGGGTCTGGCCGGTGCGCCTGCAACGGCCCCGTCAGGATCCCGCCGGGACCGGCGGCGGGGGCGGAGGGGGCGGCACCCTTCATGTGGCCGCCGACGGCGGGGCGGTGGCGCTGGAACTGCAACACCGCATGCCGATGCTGATCGAACGGATCAACGGTGCCCTGGGCTACCGGGCGGTCTCGCGGATTACCGTGCATCAGGGACATGGGGTGCGCCCCCAGGTGCCCCGCCGCAAGACTCCGCCGCCCCTGTCCGACGCGCGGCGGAAGGAGCTGGATCTGGCCCTGGAGACGGTGGAAGACGATGCCCTGCGCGCCGCCCTGCGCCGGCTGGGAGAGGCGGTCGGGCGCCGGAATGGCGGGGGGAGCACCGGCGGAGGTGTGGGGGCAAACCCGGGGACAAGCCCGCGCGGAAGCAAGGGGGCGCGCACCGGATCCGGTCGTCCGTGACCCCATTTTCTGCCCGGTTCGCCTGCCCTGATCCTGCCACGGCCCTGGTCCAGGGTGTTTCGGACCGCTATAACCGCAGGCAGGCCGGATCGGTATCCCGGCCCGCCTCTTCCTGCAGAAAGGGACCCCCCGTGACCATGATTCGACGCCTTGCCCTGCCCGTCCTTTCCGCCGTTGCCGCGTCCGTGATGTGGGCGGGGGCCGCCCTTGCCGCCGATCCGGTGCTGACCTACGAGGAACGGGTGTTCGGCGATCCCGACGCGCCGGTGGAGATCATCGAGTATTCCTCGCTGCTGTGCCCCCATTGCGCCGACTTCCATGAACGGGTGTTTCCCGAGCTGAAGGAAAAATACATCGACACCGGCAAGGTGCGGCTGGTCTTCCGGGATCACACGCTCGGCAGCCAGCTGGCTTTGGGGGCGGAGATGATCCTGCGCTGCGCCCCGGAAGAGGTGTTCCCCGCCTTGCAGGCGACCTTGTTCAAGAATCAGCGGGAATGGGGCGGGGCAGAAAATCCGCTGAAAGCCCTGCAGGGCTATGCCGCCCTGGCCGGTATGGACGAGAATGCGGTTACCGCCTGCCTGGACAGCCAGTCGATTTTCGACGGAATTCTCGAAAACGAGAAGAAGGCGCAGACCTATGGCATCAACTCCACGCCGTCGTTCGTCATCAACGGCGAACTGGCGGTGGTCGGTGCCCAGTCCCTGGAGGCCTTTGCCGCCGTTATCGACCCCCTGCTGAACAAATAGGGCCGGCGCCGCCTTGGTCCAGTTCACCCGCCTGCGCCTGGTCGGCTTCAAATCCTTTGTGGAGCAGTCCGACCTGCTGATCGAGCTTGGCCTGACCGGGGTGGTCGGGCCGAACGGCTGCGGGAAATCGAATCTGGTCGAGGCCATGCGCTGGGTGATGGGGGAAACCTCGGCCAAGCAGATGCGCGGCACGGAAATGGATGACGTCATCTTCGGCGGCACCCAGAACCGGCCGCCGCGCAATGTGGCCGAGGTCACCATCAGCCTCGACAACCGTGCCCGCAAGGCCCCGGCCATGTTCAACATGGCCGAGGAACTGGAAGTGACCCGGCGGATCGACCGGGGATCGGGTTCCGTCTACCGGGTCAACGGCAAGGAAGTGCGGGCACGCGACGTTCAGCTGCTGTTCGCCGATGCCGCCACCGGCGCCCGTTCGACCGCCATGGTCTCCCAGGGGCGGGTGGGGGCGCTGATCAACGCCAAGCCCGCCCAGCGCCGCGCCTTGCTGGAAGAGGCCGCCGGCATCGGCGGACTGCATACCCGCCGACACGAAGCCGAACTGCGCCTGCGGGCGGCGGAAGGCAACCTCGCCCGGCTGGAGGATGTGCTGACAGCCCTGGACGGCCAGCTGTCCGGGTTGCGCCGCCAGGCCAAGCAGGCGGCGCGTTATCGCGAACTGTCCGAATCGATTCGCCTGACCGAGGCGATGGTGCTGCGGCTGCGTTGGGTGGCGGCGATCACCGCGCTGGATACCGCCCGCCGGGCGTTCGAAGCGGCGGAACGGTCCGTGGCCACCCAGGCGCAAATCACCGCCGCTGCCACCCGCGAGCAGGCCGAGGCCGCCGAATCGATCCAGCCCCTGCGGCAGGCCGAAGCCGAAGCCTCGGCCCGCCTGCAACGGCTGGCGGTGGCGCGGGAGCAGCTGGAGGCGGAAGACCGCCAGCTCACCCAGGCGCGCAAGGAAAACGAGACCCGCCTGACCCAGGCGGAAGCGGACATGGCCCGGGAAGCCACCCGCGATCAGGATGCCGCCGCCGCTTTGGACCGGCTGTCCGGCGAGCGGGAGGGCCTGGACGCCGCCTGCGCCGGCGAGGCCGAGGCCCAGGAGGCCGCCAAGGTCCGGCTGGAGGCGGCCGACGAGGCCGTGAATGCCGTCGAGCAGCAGATGACCGAGACCACCCGGGCGGTGGCCGAGCTGGACGCCCGGCGCAATGCCGCCCGTCGTGCCCTGGAGGACGCCGTGCAGCGGGTGCGGCGTCTGGCCGGCCGGGCCGAGGATCTTGCCGGGCAGCGCGCCCGGGCGGCGGCCGAAGCGGTGCCCGAAGCCGACCGGAACGCCGCGCGGGAGGCCGAGGAGCAGGCCCGGGCGGCTGTCGACGCTGCGCGAACCGCACTGGAGGCGGCCGAGGCGGCGCGGCAGGAGACTCAAGGCGCGGTGGGCACCGCCGATGACTCCCGCCGCGCCGCCGAAGGCGAGGCGACCCGGCTGAAAAGCGAGGCCCGGGGGCTCGAATCCGTGCTCACCCGGGGGGCGCCGAAGGGCAGCCATCCTCCCGTGCTTGATCACCTGACCGTGGAAAGCGGGGCGGAAAAGGCCCTGGCGGCGGCCTTGGGGGAAGACCTCTCCGCCTCGTTGGAGTCCCGTGCGGCGGCGCGCTGGACCGCCCTGCCGCCGCTGGAGGATGCGCCGCCCCTGCCGCCGGACGCCCGGCCCCTGTCGGTGATGGTGACGGGGCCGGAGGCGCTGGCCCGCCGCCTGGGGCAGGTGGCGGTGGTCGACGATGCCGAGGCGGCCCGCGTCCTGGTGCCGGCGCTGAAGGCCGGCCAGCGGCTGGTGGACCGCAAGGGGAACCTCTGGCGCTGGGACGGACTGGAGATGGATGTGGGGGCGCAGGACGGGGCTGGGGCGGCAGCGGCCCGGCTGGAAACGCGCAACCGCCTGACCGCCCTTCAGGAAGAGATCACCCGCGCCGATGCGCAGGCGGAAGAGGCCCGGCTGGCGGCTTCCCGGGCGCGTGGGGCGATGGAAGACGCGACCCTGGCCGAGCGCAAGGCGCGGGATCAGGCCCGGGCGGCCGATCAGGCGCTGAACGCGGCGCGGGATCAGCGCTCTGCCCTGGAGCGCAAGGCGGCGACGGCGGAAAGCCGTCTGGCCGGGCTCGATCAGAACCTCACCCAGGCCAACGCGGATCTGGAAGAGGCCCGTACCGCCGAAGCCGCGGCGAAAGAGGGGCTGGAGGGTCTGGGGGACGGGGCCGATCTGCGCGAGGCTGCGGCCCACCTCAAGGCCGAAGTGGCCGAGAAACGGGCGGTGCTGGTCGAGGCCCGCACCGATCGGGACCGTCTGCTCCGCGAGGCGGAGGACCGCGCCAGGCGGCTGAAAGCGATCGCCGAGGATATGAAGGGGTGGGAAGGGCGCCGTGCCCAGGCCGCCCAGCAGGTCGCTGAACTCGGCCAGCGCGCGGCCGCCGCGCGGGAAGCGCTGGAGGGGATGGCCGGCCGGCCGGAGGAGATCGCCGCTGCGCGGAGTACGCTGACCGACGAGCAGGTCACCGCAGAGGCCGCCCGCAAGGAGGCCGCCGATTCTCTCGCCAAGGCGGAGCGCCGCCTGTCAGAGGCCGACCGGGCCTTGAAGGATGCGGAAAAGGCCGAGGCTCAGGCCCGCGAATCCCGGGTGCGGGCGGAAAGCGCGGTTGATCAGGGCAAGGCCAGCACCCGGGCGGTGGCGGCCTCGGTCTCCGAACGCTTCGATTGCTCGCCGGAAAAGCTGGCCGAGACGGCCGGACTGCCCGGCGATGCCGACCTGCCGAGCGGGGAGGAGGCGGAAACCCGCCTGGCCAAGCTGACCCGGGATCGCGATGCCATGGGGCCGGTCAACCTGCGCGCCGAGCAGGAAGCCGCGGAGCTGGAAGAGCAGATCGGCACCCTGCGCCTGGAGCGGGACGACCTGACGGCGGCTATCAGCCGCCTGCGTCAGGGGATCGCCGAGCTGAACAAGGAGGGCCGCGCCCGGCTGCTGGCCTCCTTCGAGGCGGTGGACAAGCACTTCCGGGTGCTGTTTTCCCGGCTTTTCGGCGGCGGGCGGGCTCATTTGACCATGGTCGAGTCCGATGATCCCCTGGAAGCGGGGCTGGAGATCATGGCCAGCCCGCCGGGCAAGCGGCTGCAGGTGCTGTCCCTGCTGTCGGGCGGAGAGCAGGCCCTGACAGCCACGGCGCTGCTGTTTGCGGTGTTCCTGACCAACCCAGCGCCGATTTGTGTGCTCGACGAAGTGGATGCGCCGCTGGACGACGCCAATGTCGACCGGTTCTGTTCGATGCTGCGGGAACTGACCGATATCACCGGCACCCGCTTTCTGGTGGTGACCCACCATCGCATGACCATGGCCCGCATGGACCGGCTGTTCGGGGTGACCATGGCCGAACGCGGGGTCTCGACCCTGGTGTCGGTGAACCTGGGGCAGGCCGTCGAATTGCGCGACGGCGGCGAGGGTGTGCTGCCCGCCTAGGGTTATCCCGGAAGCGGATTTCCGAAAATAGCCCTATGGTTTTTGATTGAATTTCATCTGAATTCAATGCGTTGGGCGGGGAGCAACCGGACCGCCGGTTTTCCCCGCTCCGATCGCCGGTTTCGGGCCGATTTGGGCGGATAAGACCCCTCGGTTGCGCCGGTGCTTTGGTCTTTCTTTGCTAACCCACTCAATTTACTTGGTTTTGCGCACCGCAGCGTGGTCGGGTCCCGGGCGTTTCTACCTTGACAGGGTGGGGGCGGCCTCGTATTTTCCGCGCGGTTTTCGGACTGTTCGCTGCGGCAGGGAGGGTGTCGCTCCGCAACAGGTCTCTGCGCCGGATCATCGGATCCGCGAAATGTGGGTATTTGGGGGCCTTCTGGAGCGCATGACGGATCACAATCCGCCTCCCTCGTTGGACGATCTTTCGGCCCGGTTGCGTCAGGCGCGCAGCGGGTCGGACACGGAGTCGGATGAAGGCCGCCGTGGGGCTTTGGGTCCCGCGCGCCCGTCCGGGCTCGGGATCGGCATGCGGATCAGCATTGAGCTGGTCACGACAGTGGCAGTCGGGTGTGGCATCGGTTACGGGTTGGACTCGTGGCTGGGGACCATGCCGATCTTTATGGTCGTGTTCCTTCTGTTGGGGGGCGCGGCTGCGGTTATGAATGTCTATCGGGTGGTCAAGGGTCTCGACGACGCTGTCGGGCTGGGCCGTGCGGTGGAGCAGAGGCAGTCTAAGAGCGAAGGGAAAACGAACGGTGGCCAATCCGGTTGAGCAGTTCACGATTAAGCCCCTGGTGCCTATCGAGGTGGCGAACGTCGACATTTCCTTCACCAACTCCGCCCTGTTCATGACGATCGCCGTTGTTGTGGCCACCATCTTCTTCTGGGTGGCGACCGCACACCGGTCCGTCGTGCCTGGCCGTCTGCAAAGCGTCGCGGAGTTGTTGTACGAATTCGTCGCGAACATGATCAGGGACAACGTGGGTCGCGAGGGGATGAAGTATTTCCCCTTCATTTTCACGCTGTTCGTCTTCGTGTTCCTGGGCAACATGCTGGGCATGTTCCCCTACAGCTTCACGTTCACCAGCCACATTGCGGTTACCGCGACGCTGGCGGTGTTCATCTTCCTCGCGGTGACGGTGATCGGTTTCGCCCGCCATGGGACGCATTACCTGCGCATGTTCTTCCCGCATGGTGCCCCCATTGCCACGGCCCCGATCCTGATCCCGATCGAGGTGATCTCCTATCTGTCCCGTCCCTTCAGCCTGTCGGTCCGACTGTTCGCCAACATGACCGTGGGCCACATCATGCTGAAGGTCATGGCGGGCTTCGTGATTGCGCTGGGCGTCGTGGGTGGCCTGGTGCCCTTTGCGGTGACCCTCGGCATCACGGTGCTGGAGTTCTTCATCGCTGCACTGCAGGCTTATGTCTTCACGATCCTGACCTGCATCTACTTGAACGACGCCATCAACATGCACTGATGGCGGCCGGTTCTACGATCCTCAAACAACCACTACGGTCTACAGTGAAAGGGTATTTCCATGGAAGCTGAAGCTGCGAAGATGATCGGCGCTGGCCTGGCCGCCATCGGCATGATTGGTTCCGGTATCGGTGTGGGTAACATCTGGGCGAACCTGATTGCCACCGTCGGCCGCAACCCGGCCGCCAAGGCGAACGTCGAACTCTACGGCTGGATCGGCTTCGCGGTGACCGAAGCTATCGCGCTGTTCGCTCTGGTCGTCGCGCTGATCCTGCTGTTCGCCGCCTAAATCCGGCGAACCGCAACCTACCTTTCGACCGCGGGCCGGGCGGCCCCGGATCGCCTCTATCGTGATCCCGGGGCCGTCCCGACCTGCTGACTCTGCGGGTGGGACGGCCGGACCGGACCCTCTGCCCCGGTAACGGGTTCCTTCCTTCGTTGCCTGCCTGGTGTGCGGCGTTCTCTTCGGGGGCGCTGTCTTGCGAAGCGGGTGTCGAAGAAAGGGAGCCGGTGATCGGATCAGATCCGGACTTTCCAGTCGCCTCTGCCCTGCGCGGACGCATCGCCCGACGCGGGAGCCTTAAGTTCATGCCCCAATTCGACCCGACGTCCTTCCCCTCCCAGATCTTCTGGCTGGTGGTCACCTTCGTGGCGCTGTATCTCGTGATGGTGCGCTATGCCATTCCGCGCATCGCCGAGGTGCTGGAAAAGCGCCAGTCGATGATCGACGGCGATCTCGAGGCGGCTGAGAAGCTGAAGGAAGAGACGGAAGCGGCCATCGCCGCTTACGAAACCGCCCTGGCCGAAGCCCGCGCCAAGGCCCATGACGAGATCAAGGCTGTGACCGACGCCGCCTCCGCCGAAGCGGAGAAGCGCAATGCCGAGGCCAGCCAGCGGATCAACGCCCAGATCAAGGACGGTGAGACGCGCATCGCCAACGCCAAGTCCGAGGCGCTGTCCCACATCCGCGACGTGGCCACGGCCGTGGCCGGTGAAACCGTGAGCAAGCTCGCCGGTATCACCGTGGATGGTGGCAAGGCTTCTGCGGCCGTTGACGCCAGCATGGGGAGCAAATCGTAATGATCAGCATCGCCCAAGCAGCCGAACACGGGGCCGAGGCCGCCGCGCACGGTGCGGATGCCGCCCATCACGCCTCCGGTTTTTCCGATCCGGCCTTCTGGGTTGGTGTCGCCTTCATCCTGGTGGTGGCGTTCATCATCTACAAGGCGAAGGGGGCCATCACCGGCGCTCTGGACAACCGGTCCACCGGCATCAAGAACAGCATCGACGAAGCCCGCAAGCTGCGGGAAGACGCCCAGGCTCTCCTGGCCGACTACCAGCGGCGCCAGCGGGACGCGATGAAGGAAGCCGAACAGATCGTCGCCCATGCCAAGGCCGAAGCCGACCGGCTGAAAGCCAAGGCGGAAGCGGATCTGGAAGCGTCCATCAAGCGTCGCGAACAGCAGGCCATCGACCGCATCACTCAGGCCGAGGCTCAGGCCCTGGCCGAAGTCCGCAACGAAGCGGTGGATGTGGCCATGGCAGCGGCGCAAGCCCTGCTGAAGGACTCCATGGCCGCCGCCGAGCACAACAAGCTCATCGACGATGCCATTGAAGGCCTGTCGAGCAAGCTGCATTAAGGATTTCTTCCGATCCGGCTATCCTTAGGGGAGGCCGGCCCCGGAAAAAGCCGGCAAGGAAAGGCGCCGAGGGATGATCCTTCGGCGCCTTTCCTTTTTGGCGTGCTATGGTCCGGCGTTTCCGCGTTCTGATCCAGGAGCCCCTTTCCGATGGCCCTTGCCACCCCTGCCACCCGTGTTCTTCAGAAGCTGGGTATCGTCTTCGAAACGGTGACTTATGACTACGATCCCAAGGCAGCCAGTGTCGGGATGCAGGCTGCCGAGTCCCTGGGCGAGTCGCCGGAGCGGGTGCTGAAGACGCTGATCGTGCGGGTGGACGGCAAGCCGGCCTGCGTCATCCTGCCCTCCGACCGCGAAGCCAGCATGAAAAAGGTGGCGGCGGCTTTCGGCGGCAAGAGTGCGGAGATGATGCCCGTGCCCGACGCCGAGCGCATGACCGGCTACAAGGTGGGCGGGGTCAGCCCTTTCGGCCAGAAAAAGCGCCTGCCCACGGTGGTGGAAGAGGCGGCGGTGGCCCGGGCCTATGTCTACGTGAACGGCGGCCAGCGCGGGCTTCAGGTGAAGCTGTCCGCCGCCGACCTGCTGCGCGCCGCCGGGGCCAAGGCCGCCCCGCTGGTGGCTTGAAACGACGCACCGGAGGACTCGCGTCCCCCGGCGGTGCTGCCAATTGCGTTCGGACTGGAACGAGCAGACCCCTCTACCGATCACAGCCAGAAATCGTTGGCCTCCAGGTCGTTGATAGTCACGTTGTCGAGGATCAGGCGGGTGCCATCGCCGAGCGTGTAATAGGTGTCGTTGTTGCCGATCATGCCGTCGCCGCCGAAGTCGAAGGTGGCCGGATTGAGGTTGAAGGCCCGCAGGTCGATCACGTCTTGTCCTGCGGTGAAGTCGCGGATGGTGACCGTACCGGCCCCCCGGGCGATGGCGAACACATCGAAGCCGCCGTCGCCCCACAGCTGGTCGTTGCCGCCGTCGGCGACCAGCCAGTCGTTGCCGTCCTGGCCGCGCAGGCTGTCGTTGCCCTGCCCCCCGGTCAGCCGGTCGTTGCCGTCGCCGCCGTAGAGCGCGTCATTGCCCCCGTCGCCGTTCAGGGTGTCGTTTCCGGTGCCGCCGAACAGGTAGTCGCTGTCGGCTCCGCCATTCAGGATGTCGCTGCCGCTATCGCCGAACAGCACATCCACGCCGCTGCCACCACTCATGATGTCGCGGTCGTTGCCGCCATACAGCCAGTCATTGTCCGCTCCGCCGTCCATGGTGTCTACGCCGTCGTCGCCGTACAGGGTGTCCCGACCGGCTCCGCCGCGCACCGTATCCCAGCCCGCGCCGCCATAAAGGGTGTCGTTGCCGTCTTCGCCGTCCAGCAGGTCGCTTTCGCCGTCGCCGCGCAGGATATCGTTGCCGGAACCACCATAGAGTTCATCGTTCATGCTGCCGCCGCTCAGCACGTCGTCGCCGTCCATGCCCCACAGCTGGTCGCTGTCGCCTTCGCCCATCAGCTGGTCGTTGCCGGCCCCGCCGCTGAGCAGGTCATTCCCCCAGCCGCCGTACAGCAGGTCGTCCCCTTCCTCGCCGAACAGCCAGTCGTTGCCAGACCCGCCTTCAAGGGAGTCCATGTCCGCTCCGCCATACAGCCAGTCATTGCCGTTTCCGCCGGCCAGGAAATCGATACCTCCCTCGCCGTAGAGCACGTCATCGCCGTTCCAGCCGTCCAGGTCGTCGCCACCGGCCCCTCCGTACAGGGCATCATCCCCCGCGCCGCCGTGCAGATAATCGTCGCCGTCTTCGCCGTTGATGGTGTCGTTGCCTCCGACACCCCACAGGCTGTCATTGCCGGTCCCGCCGGTGATGGTATCGTTGCCGTCTCCGGCGAAAATCTCGTCATTGCCTTCGTTGCCGTGCAAGGTGTCCGCGCCGTCTCCGCCGTACACGGTGTCCTGCCCCAGACCGGCCCGGACGGTGTTGTTGCCGTTGCCGGTGTGGATCCGGTCATTGCCGTCCCCGCCGTCCAACTGGTCGTTGCCATTGCCGCCGTACAGGGAATCATCCCCGCCACCGGCTTCGATCACGTCATCTCCGTTATCGCCATACAGCCGGTCGCGGTCGTCCCCGCCGATCACGTAGTCGTTGCCATCGCCACCATACAGCCAGTTTTCGCCTTTGCCGCCGTTCAGGTAATCGTTTCCATCTCCGCCCCTCACCTCGTCGTCACCATCTCCGCCGTACAGGTCGTCGTTGCCGGCGCCGCCATACAGGGTGTCGTTGCCCAGGCCACCGTTGATAAAGTCATTGCCGCTCAGGCCATCGATCCGGTCGTTTCCCTTGGTGCCTTCCAGGACGTCTCTGTAGAAGGTGCCGACGATTTCGTCGCCGTTCAGGCCGGAGAAAATGACGGTGCCGTTCTTGTCCATTGTTCTGCTCCAATTCTTGAGGCTAGTCGGTCCGTTCTGACCAGTTCATTTTGATGTATCGGGTATATACCTGGGGTGATGTGTTGGGTGTGACGGTATGCACAGGGGAGGTGTTTTGTTTTCGGAAAATATGTGACCGCGATCACTTCGGTCCGATTTTCCCTTCTTGTCGAAGGGCTTCCTCCCCTGGGGAATTGTCCTTGCACCGGAGCCTTTGGTGCTCTATCACCCCCGCCTTGGTCCGCGTGGCGGACCCCGGTCGCAGCCTACCCGGTAAAAACAAGGACACTGACAATGCGAATGATTGTGATCTGCTCTGGCGGATTGGATTCCGTCACGCTTGCGCATCGCGTGGCGGACGAAGCGGCGCTGCTGCGCCTCGTTTCCTTCGACTATGGCCAGCGCCACCGCAAGGAAACCGACTTCGCCAAGGCCTGTGCGGACCGTCTGGGCGTGCCTCATCATCTGGTGGATCTGCGGGCGGTCGGGCAGCTGCTCGGCGGTTCGGCCCTGACCGACCAGGTGGACGTACCCGACGGGCACTACGCCGAAGAAACCATGCGCATCACCGTGGTTCCCAACCGCAACGCCATCATGCTGGCGGTGGCCTTCGGTGTCGCGGCGGCCTGCAAGGCCGATGCGGTTGCCGCCGCCGTGCATGGGGGGGACCATTTCATCTATCCCGACTGCCGTCCCGGGTTCGTCCAGGCCTTTGCCGCCATGCAGGCCCATGCCCTGGACGGCATGGCCGAGGTGGCGCTGCACACACCCTATGTTCGCCGCACCAAGGCCGATATCGTCACGGACGGTGCCCGGCTGGGGGTGCCCTTCGCCGATACCTGGTCGTGCTACAAGGGCGGAGCGGTCCATTGCGGCCGCTGCGGCACCTGCGTGGAGCGGCGGGAAGCCTTTCATCTGGCCGGCGTGGCCGATCCCACGGTTTACGCCGACCCGGACTTCTGGCAGGAGGCCGTGGCCCGTGCCGCGGGACGGAGCTGATGTACCGGATCTGCAAGGAATTCCACTTCTCGGCCTCGCACCAGCTGAAGCAGCTGCCCGACGATCACCCCTGCGCCCGCTTTCATGGCCATAACTACGTGGTCTCGGTGGAACTGGCCTCGGAGTCCCTGAACAGCGTCGGCTTCGTCCGGGATTATCGCGAGCTGGGGGCGCTGAAGAGCCTGATCGACGACACCCTGGACCACCGCCATCTGAACGAGGTGCTGGGGGACGACGGCGTGACGGCCGAACAGATCGCCCGCTACTTCTATGACTGGTGCCATGCGCGCTGGCCGGAGACGGTGGCCGTGCGGGTCAGCGAAACCCCCAAGACCTGGGCCGAATACCGGCCGGGAGCGGCGCCATGACCAGCCTCGGTTTCCGTGTCGATGCGGCCGACCCGACCGTCCGCCCCCTGCGGATCTGCGAAATCTTCGGCCCCACCATTCAGGGGGAAGGGGTGCTGATCGGGCAGCCCACCATCTTCGTGCGTACCGGCGGCTGTGACTATCGCTGTTCCTGGTGCGATTCCCTGCATGCGGTGGACCCGGCCTTTCGCGGTGACTGGCTGCCCATGGCCCCGGCCGCCGTTTTCGCCGAGATCGAGCGGCTGTCCGGCGGCGTGCCGGTGATGGTCTCGCTGTCCGGTGGCAATCCGGCCCTGCAACCCTTCGAACCCCTGCTGGTGACGGGGCAGGAAGCCGGTTACCGCTTCGCTCTGGAAACGCAAGGGTCGGTGGCGCAACCCTGGTTCTCCGGCCTGGATGTGCTCACTCTTAGTCCCAAGCCGCCGTCCAGCGGCATGCGGGTGGATTGGGATGCGCTGGCTGCCTGTCGTCTCGCGGCCGGAGAGGGTCCCCGGGTGGTGCTGAAGGTGGTGGTGTTCGACGAGGCCGATTACGCCTTCGCCCGCATCGCCGCCATGCATCTGCCCGGCGTGCCGGTCTATCTGCAACCGGGCAACCCGTCTCCGCCGCGGGGCGAAGACGACCGGGTGCCCGTGGACCCGGAGCATCTGGCCGGGCGACTGCGCTGGCTGGCGGAGCGGGTGACCCGGGACCGCTGGTACGAGGCGACGGTGCTGCCGCAGCTGCACGTCATCCTTTGGGGCAACAAACGGGGAGTATGAGGACCGATGGCCGAGGAAACTATCTACAGCGGCCTGACCCAGTTGGGAGGGGCCACCGAGCTGCCCGCGTCGCCGGAAACCGCGACCCTGGAGACCGTCCCCAATCCCCAGCCGGGGGTCCCCTATATGGTGCGGTTCACCGCGCCGGAGTTCACCTCGCTGTGCCCGATCACCGGCCAGCCGGACTTCGCCCATCTGGTGATCGATTACGTGCCCGAGGGGCTGCTGGTCGAAAGCAAGTCCCTGAAGCTTTATCTGGGATCCTTCCGCAACCACGGGGCCTTCCACGAAGCCTGCACGGTTTCCATCGGCCGGCGGCTGGTGGAAACCCTTGCCCCCCGGTGGCTGCGTATCGGCGGCTACTGGTACCCCCGGGGCGGCATTCCCATCGATGTGTTCTATCAGACGGGCGAGCCGCCGGCGGGGGTATGGATCCCGGACCAGGGCGTGCAGGGATATCGTGGCCGCGGGTAGTCAGGGGGCGGAGGGCGTTTCGGGCGCGGCGACGGGTTTGTCTTTGGCGTCCGCGTCGGTCCCTGCGTCGGCTGACGGGGAGTCGGACTCCGGTGCCGCCGGCCCGGCGCCATCGACGGCCTCTTCCCGTTCTTCGGCGACTTCGCGGGCTTCCCGCTCCAGGCGGTGGAAGGACCGCACGCCCAGGGGCAGGATGGCGATATAGCCCAGGCCGACCACGCCCAGGGTCAGCCAGGGGTTGGTGACCAGGAAGGCGGCCAGGGCGCCGATAGCCAGCATCAGGGGCAGCACGTAGTTGTGCGGCACCTTGATCTTCTTGAAGCTGAAGGTGGGCACGCGGCTGACCATCAGGATGGCCACCCCCACCAGGAACACCGCAACCACCGGCGGCCGGGAAAAGAAGCCCGGGGCCACCTGGAACGACAGGATCATTGGCAGCAGCACCAGCCAGGCGGCGGCCGGCGCGGGCACGCCGGTGAAGTAGTTATAGGCCCAGGCGGGCAGTTCCCGTTCCCCGATCAGTTGGGTGTTGAAACGCGCCAGCCGCAGGCCGCAGCACACCACGTATAACAATACCAGCGCCCAGCCGATGCCGCCGGCCGCATCCATGCTCCACAGGTACAGCAGGATCGCCGGGGCGACGCCGAAGCAGACGAAGTCCGACAGGCTGTCCAGTTCGGCGCCGAACTGGCTGGTACCGTGCAGCAGCCGGGCCACCCGCCCGTCCAGGCCATCTAGGATGGCCGCCAGCATGATGGCGAAGATGGCCTTCTCGAAGTGGCCGAGAAGGCCATAGCGGATCGACGTCAGCCCCGCGCACAGCGCAAGCAGGGTCATGACGTTGGGGATGATGGTGTTCAGCGACAACCCCTTCAGCCGCGGCGTGCGGCGCCGGGGGCGGGCGAAGCGGCGGGTTCGGGGTTTCAGGACCATCAGCGTCGGACTCCCGGCCGTTCAGGTTCATCGGAGGCGAGATCGGCCAGCACCGTCTCGCCGGAAATCGCCACCTGCCCCGGGGCGACCAGGGGGGCCACGCCGGGCGGCAGATAGATGTCGAGGCGGGATCCGAAGCGGATCAGCCCCATGGTCTGTCCGGTGGCGACGCTCTGGCCCTCGGCAATATCGCAGCGGATGCGCCGTGCCACCAGGCCGGCAATCTGCACGAAGGCCAGTTGCCGGGGGTCGGCGGCGGTACCATCGTGATGATGAACGCCCGGGGGCGGGTCAAGGTTCAGCAGAACCGCGTTGCGTTCGTTATGTTCGCTGGCCTTGTCCAGGGTGGCGTTGACGAACTTGCCGGGGCAGTAGGCGATCTTGGCCACCGTGCCGCCGATGGGGCAGCGGTTCACGTGCACGTCGAAGACGCTCATGAACACGCTGATGCGCTGGCGCGGGCCGCCGGTCATCTCCAGCTCCTTGGGCGGCTCGCACAGGCCGACCATCTGCACCACGCCGCTGGCCGGCGACACGATCAGGCCGGCCCGTTCGGGCACGGTCCGCACCGGATGGCGGAAGAAGTAGAAGCTCCAGACGGTGACCAGACCGCAGGGCACCACCAGCCAGGTCGCGACGAAGACGGCGAGCAGCAGGGTGATGGCAGCGAACAGGCCGACGAACCGCCAGCCTTCGGGGTGCATGGGGGGCAGCAGGTAATCCTGCCATCCAAGGGAAACGCGGCGCACGGGGCCTCCTGATCTCATGGTCCGGGTCGTTGGCCGCGCGCGGGCCGCGCGGCGGGGACAGGGGTCCCCGGCTGACACCGTTTCGGATGACACTTCGGTAAGGGAAACGCCCGCCCCCGGCAAGGGGCTGCACGCAAACGGCCTGCAAAAGCTGGCCGAAAAGGGATAGCCGGCGCTCTTCGGCCCCCATTTGCGGTGCGGTTACTGCCGGACGGACACCTGGCCGGGATCGGGCACGGTGAACACCTGTCCCGGGTATATCAGGTCGGGGTCGCGGATCTGGTCCTGGTTGGCCTGGTAGATGGTGGTATAGGCCGTACCCTCGCCATAGGCGTTGCGGGCCAGGGTCCACAGATTGTTGCCCGGCTGAACCACGAACAGCACGCCGCCGTCTTCGGGCGTGGGCAGGGAGCGGGGCTTGAAGAAGGGGATCTCCACCCGCGCCGTCACCTTGCCGTCCGGCGCCACCTGATCGGCGCGCAGGGTATAGCGGCCGGGGGCGATATCGTCGCCGGCCTGCAATTCCCACCGGTTCTCGTCGTTGACCGCCACGTCACCGATCGGGGCGTTGTCCAGATAGGCGCGGATGGTGGCATCCGGTGGTGCCGTGCCGCCCAGGGCCAGCTTGCCCTTGTCGGTATAGTCGACGGTTTCGATGGCCAGTTCGGCCTTGCCCTTTCCTTGCGACGGCGCCGGCCCTTGCAGAACGCGCGACGCGACGGGCAGGCCGTCGGCCGGAGGCGTCGTCGGCGTTGCCACCGCCAGGGCTGGTTCGTTGCTGCCCTTTTCCGGCACGCGGACGGCCACCGTTTCCTGGGCTTCGGTCTCCGTGCCGCCGGGCAGGCGGGCGCGCAGGGACAGGCTGTGGTCGCCGGGGTCCAGGGGGCGGTCGGGGACGAAAACCACCTCGCCCCGATTGTTGGCCTTGCCCTCGGCCACCGCGACATCCCCGGAATACAGCGTGACGTCCGCCCCCGGTTTGGCCCGGCCGGCGGCGACCAGCGAGCCGTCCCTTTCCACCCGCACCACGTCGAAGGCAGGGCTTTCGGTGGGCGGAGCGGTTTCGGCCAGGGCATCGGCGGTGCCGGTCAGCGCCGATGTAGCGGCGTCTGGCACCGGGCCGGGGGCCGCGCCGGGGCCGGCGTCCCGCGTCGTGCCCGGGGCTGCCGGAGTCTCCGGCGCCGCCGGGGCGGGGCTGGCGGTGTCGGGTGCCCGGGCGGTGGTCTGGTCCCCGCCCGGAGCGAAGGTCCAGGCAAGCCAGGCGATCAGGGCAATGAGCACCCCGGCGGCGAGGCCGGCACCGATGAATTTCTGGGTGGAGGTCACGGGTCGGGGGCTCCGGGCCGGAAAAGGGGATCCCCAACATATAAGGCTTTTACACCGTCGGGTGAAGCGTCGCGGACCCGTCCTTCACCCGGTCCCGTCCGCTTGCGCCGGTACCCGGATGCCGCGGCTGGTCAGCCCGCCGGCATGCCGGCGGCGACCAGGGTCAGGGCGACGGCGGCGGGCAGGGGGATCAGGGCCAGGATCCAGGTGGCGATGGGCCGCAGAACCTTGCCCGGGCGCCCCCCCGGCAGGGGCAGGCGGGCGGCGGTGCCGTCGGCGAGCAGGCACAGCAGCGCCATCAGCACCCCGGGCAGGGCGGCAGGGGTCTGCAAGGCCATGGCGCCGCCCAGGGCGCCCAGGCCGGCTGCCGTGGTGATCACCGCCGTGGCGGCGAAGGGAAAGCCCCCCAGGGTATTCCAGATCAGCCAGCCGACCAGGGCGGCGGCTAGCGACAGGGACAGATGGCAGGCCATCCAGGCGTCGATGACCCAGGCCACGGCGGCCAGGGTCAGGGCGGCGGCGAAGGCCAGCAGGGTGCCAAGGGCCGACGTCCCGCGATGGCGGTCCAGCCGCAGCAGGACGATGACCCAGCCCAGGGCCATCAGGCCGGCGATGACCGGCAGGACCCAGGATCGGTGCAGCCAGAGCGGCGAGAGGGACAGCGCCCCGGTTTCCGAAGCCACCACCAGCAGCCCGGCCAGGCAGACCAGCCAGGCGCCCAGCCCCAGGGTCTGGACGGACCGGCGCGGGGACAGGAAATCCATCAGCACGCCCATGGGGGCGGCGGCCAGGGTCATCAGCACGGCCCAGTCGAGGGCGGAAAAGGCACCGATGGGCCATCCCCGCTTGACCAGCCAGCCGGTGGCGAGCCCCAGGCCGATTCCCATGCCGGCGATTCGGGCGCCGCCAGCGTTGCGCCCCATCAGCAGGCCGATCAGCCCGGCGCCACCCGCGCCGGCCATGGCGGCCCCCAGGGGCAGAAGAATCGGCAGAAAACTGGCGAGCATGTATGAATGATCCGGCAAGGAGAAAGATGGGGCGAAAGATCTGTATCCCGCACCAAAGAGCCTATTCGATGAACAGACTCCCCGCCGGGGGTTGTGGAGGACCGCGAAATAACCCACCTTCGTCCCATCACCTGCTGCACTGCGGTACCCAGGGGCTATTCGCCGCGATCCGCATTGGATGGAGTCCTCCTGCGGTCGCGGCAAACCTTACCCTCCGGTTGGTGAGCCGGGCAAGGAGGTGTCTATGAACGACGGGCAAGCGGGGGCGCGGGACTCCCGGATCTCGGTGGCCGTGTGGGATGTGCCGGTGCGGCTGGTGCATTGGGCGCTGGTGGCGCTGGTGGCCTATCTCTACGTCTCTGCCGAATGGCAGGACGGTGCCAATGCCCTGCACGGCGCAGTCGCCTCGGTCGGCCAGGCGGTCGGTCTGATATCGCCGGATGCTTTCATCATCGGGCCGATGCAGGGTCATGTGCTGGCCGGGCAGGCGGTGGTCGCCCTGGTGATCTTCCGGGTGCTGTGGGGCCTGATGGGCAGCCGCACTGCCCGGTTCACCGACTTCCTCGCCGGCCCGCGCAAGGTGATGGCCTATATCGCCTCGGTGCGCGGCGGCAAGGAGCATGCGGAGACCGAAACGCTGGGGCACAATCCGGCCGGCGGCTGGTCGGTGATGGCGCTGCTTCTGCTGCTGGCCGTGCAAGCCGGCACCGGCCTGTTCGCCAACGATGACATCTTCACCGAAGGGCCGCTGGCCAGCCTGGTTTCCAAGGGCACCAGCGACAGCCTGACCGGTCTGCACCACCTGATCTTCAACGGCCTGCTGGCGATCATCATCCTGCATGTGGGGGCGGTGTTCTTCTATCTGCTGGTCAAGCGGGAAAACCTGATCCGTCCCATGGTCACCGGCCGCAAGACCGTGCCGGCCGGGCGTAGCGCTCCGCTGCTGGTACCGGCCTGGATCGGCCTGCCCCTGCTGGTGCTGGTGTTCATCGGTGTCTGGTTCGCTCTCGGTGCGGCCTGAGGGGCGGGCGGGGTCGGACGGCGTGGGAAACTAGGGGAGGCATCTACCGTTGCAGGGGGATGTCCGTCTCCGAACTGCCGGACAGGGCGCTGTCGCAGACATCCGAGTCCCCGTCGTCGAAGCGGCAGGCGGTCACCCGGGTGATCAGGATGCGGGAAATCCCCGCACAAGGGCGGTCGTCCACCGGCAGGACGACGGTGCTTGGCGTTCTTTGCGGTACTCCCAGCAGGGCCAGGCCGAACAGCCGGCCCGGCTCCGTCTCTCCGCGCAGCACCACCAGATCCATCGCCAGATAGCGTAGATCCCGTCCCAGGCCGTTGGCGACCCGGAAAGTGCCGAAGCAGTGCCCGTCGCCATCCCGGGTGGACAGCAGGGAGACGGCCAGCGTCGGATCGTCCGCCAAGGCCGGGAGGTCGGCGGCCCCGGCCAGCAGCCCCACGGCGATCAGCAGGCCCGGGCCGGGGATCAGACCTCTCAGTTGCCTGATGGCCCCATCCCATACCCCGCGCCGGTCCTTGGAAAGGGACAGGCTTTTGGCGGTACGAGGGGGCGTTTTCAGGGGCATGGGGCGCGAAGACTTTCGTTGTGGCTCGATTTCGGTCAAAACCGAGCCAATATTTCAAGTAAGCACCGGGAAAGTGTACACGTCACCCGGCGGATTGCCATACCGCAAAGAAGGGTTTCCACGCCGAAACGGCGGGCCGGCCCTGATTTCGGAGCGCCGTCCATGGTGGGGGATGCAAGGATGACCAGCCGTTTGATCCTGATACAACCTCCGTTCCGTGCCGCCGGGAAATCCGGGCGGCCGGGTGGGGCAATGGCCGGAGGGCTGGCAGGGGAGGGCGACTCCGCCGGGGTGCCGCCGCTGATGGCAGCCCTGCGCGCTGCCACCGCCGAGCACCACGAGGCCCTGCACGTGCACCCGTTTCTTTTCGGCCTGACGGATGGATCGCTATCGCTGTCCCATTATGCGGAGATCCTGGTCCGCTTCCTGGCGGTGCACCGGGTGGTGGACGGCCGGGTGACCGGCCCCTGGGCCGGAGTGATGGCCGGTCTCGGGCTGCCGCTGGTTTCCCGCTGCCCGATGATCGAACGGGATCTGAAGGATTTGGCCGGGGCTGGCGCAGGGGCCGGGGGACTTGCCCTGCCGCCGCCGGTTTGTCCGACAAGCGACCTGGAAGACGATATGCCCCGGGCCGACAATGCGGCCTCTGCGGCCGGGATCCTTTATGTGATGGAGGGGTCACGCCTGGGCGGACAGGTGCTCGCCCGGGGAATGCGCCAGGGATTGCCGGAGCCCTTGCGCGAGGCGGTGCGTTTCTTCGGGTCCGCCGATCTGGATGTGGGGCTGCGCTGGCAGCAGGTGGCCGCCGCCCTGGGCAATCTGGACCGCACGCCAGCGGCCAGGAGGACCATGGTGCAGGCTGCCGTGGGGACCTTTGCCGCCCTGAAGCTGTGGTTCGATCGGGAGCTGGACGATAATGCCCGCCACGCAGCCGGAGTTTGATTTCGGCGTCTGCGAGGCCGAGCCCATTCACCTGCTGGAGCAGGTCCAGGGGTACGGCTGTCTGCTGGTGCTCGATAGTGCGCTGCAGGTGCTTCAGGCCCATAGCGAGAATACCGCCCGGCTGCTGGGGCTGAGTGGCCCGCCGGTGCTGGAGACGGGCGGGGCGGCGCCTTGCCAGGTGCTGGAGCAGGTGGTGACGGCGGCCCGCCGCACCGCGCCGGGGGTGGACCAGGTCCTAGACCTGCCCGCCGGCCGGTTCCGCCTGTTCTGGCAGCGGATGGCGGGGCGCGCGGTGATCGAACTGGAACCCGTCCCGCGTGATCTAGCAACCGATTCCGCGTCCTGTGCCGTGGCCGAACAGGTCGTGCTCGCGGCGCTGGAGGACGCGGGGGGCGAGGGCAATCTCTATCGTCTGGCCGACCAGCTGGCCCGCTCGGTGGGGGCGGTGACAGGCTATGACCGGGTGATGGTCTATCGCTTCCATCCCGACTGGTCGGGCGAGGTGATCGCCGAAACGCGGCGCGACGATCTGGTGTCCTATCTCGGGCTGCGCTACCCGGCCAGTGACATCCCGCCGCAGGCCCGCCGCCTCTATACGGTCAACCTGCTGCGGATGATTGCCGACGTCAACGGCGTGACGTCCGGTCTGGTGCGCACGGCGGCCGATCCGGATCCGGCGCCCATCGACCTGTCCCTGGCCGGCCCCAGGGGCGTTTCGGGCTTCCATCTGGAGTATCTGCGGAACATGGGGGTGGCGGCAACCCTGACCGCAACCATCATTGTCGATGGCAAGTTGTGGGGGCTGGTAGCCTGTCACCACTATACCCCTCTGCTGATGCCCTGGTACCGGCGGGCGGCGGCCGGCCGTCTGGCGGCGCGGGGCGCGCAGCGCATCACCCAGGCCGAACGGGTGCAGGTGCTGGAAGCCGAACAGCGGGCCCAGGCTTTCGTGCACGCCCTGGATCTCAGCGTTGCCCGGGGGCAGTCGCCCTTGGCTGCACTGATCCGCCGCGATCCCAGCCTGCTGGATGCCGGACAGGCAGACGGGATGGCGCTGCTTGCCGATGGCACGGTGGCCAGCCTGGGGGCAACGCCGTCTGCGATGCTGCTGCGCCGCTGCCTGATCCTGGTGGGGCGCCAGCCGGTGGGGGTGCTGGTGGCCTACGACTGCCTCGGTGACCTGCAAGCCGATGCGAATGGCGATGCGAGAGAAGAAGACGGGACCGGAGCCGGCGGAAACAGGGTGGAAGGCAAAGGCTTTGCCAGCCTGCCCGATGAAAGCTATGCCGGCGGTATCCTGGGGATCTGTCTGCGGTCTGGGCCGGAGCCGCTGGTGATGGCCGTATTCCGGCGCGAGCAGGTGCATGACGTTCTGTGGGGAGGGGATCCCAACCATCCGGTGGTGGTCGATGATCTCCGCCAGAGCGTGTCTCCCCGCCGGTCCTTCGCCCTCTGGCGGGAAACGGTGCGGGGGCGCTGTCGCCCCTGGGGACCGGTGGTCAAGGCGGTATTGAAGGCCGTTGCCGACCGGTTGGGCGAACAGCTGCCAAGCGCCCGGGAAACCCTGGCCATTTTCGGTGCCCTGGATCTGAGCGGGACCCGCGATCCCGATCCGCTGAATGCCTCGACCGACGGCCTGATGGTGGTGCGGCGGAGGCGGGACGCCTCGGGCGAGGTGCGAGGCGGCCGGGTGATGGGGGTGAACCGGGCCTTTCGCGTGCTGTTCGACCGTACAGGAGAAGGGCTGGCGGGCAGCGAGCTGGATAGCGTGCTGGCCGACCTGGGGCTGCCGGCGGATCTGGCGGGCATGCGCGTGGGCTGCCTGCGGGCCATCACCTGGTGGAGCAAGCGGGACGGGCCGCAGCGGCTGGAGGTGGATGCGGCGAACCTCAGCCTTGTGCAGGGGGCCGAGGGAGGCTTTCAGTATCTGATCCTGACCTTCCGCAACCGCACCCGGGAGATGCGCACCAGCGAGGCGCTGATCACGGCCCGGGATCAGGCCCTGGAATCCGCCCGGGGCCAGCGGCTGTTCCTGGCCAACCTCAATCACGAACTGCGCACACCGCTGAACGCCATCATCGGCTTTTCCGACTTGCTGAAGCTGGGCGGGGCGTTTCTGGATGAAGCCCGGGTCCGGGAATACGCCGGCGACATCGGCCAAGCGGCCACTCATCTGCTGCGGGTGATTGTCGACCTGCTGGACATGACCGAGCTGGAAGCCGCCACGCGCGGCCTGACCGAAACGGTGGTGGATCTTCGCACGGTGCTTGACCGGTCGCTGGCCGTTGCCGTCGACCGGGAAGGCGGGGGCGAAGACACGGTCGACGGGCTGTGGAGCCGCTGCTACCCCTCCTCTCCGGTACCCATCCGGGTGGACGAGCAGGCGCTGATCCAGGCCTTCGCCCACATCGCCGGCAATGTCCTGAAATACTGCCCCTCCGGCGCGGCGGCCGAAGTCATCCTGGTGCGCGAAAGTCATGGCGGCGTGCGGGTCACGTTCCGGGACCGCGGGCCGGGCCTGCCGCCGGAACTGCGCGATACGGTGCTGAAGGCCTTTCATCAGGGCCGCAATGTCTATCGCCGGGGCAGCAGCGGCGCTGGTCTCGGCCTGCCGCTGGCGCGGGCGCTGGTGGAACTGCACGGGGGTGCGCTGACCCTGTCCAGTGATGAAGGCAGCGGCACCACGGTACAGATCAGCCTGCCGGGCTATCGGGTGGTGGCCGGGGGCAAGGCTGACCTGTTGCCCGCCACCCCCGAAGGGCGCTAAACGAAGGGCACCGGCGGCGGATGTGGTCTCCGGCTGCTCCGCGCGCTCCCCGTTTTCTCTCTGGCGGGTCCCCGCCCCGCCCCATCCCCTTTTTTTCTGGAGTTCCCCCCTCGATGTCTCCCCTTCGTTCCCTGTGCGTGTTTTGCGGCAGTTCTCCCGGCATCAATCCGGCCATGCGGGTTGCGGCCGATACCCTGGGGCACCGATTGGCCGAGGCAGGGATCACCCTGGTCTTTGGCGCCGGGGACGTGGGCCTGATGGGCGCCACCGCCCGGGGTGCCCTGGACGCCGGGGGCCGGGTGGTGGGGATCATTCCGGAACATCTGATGCGGGTGGAACTGCCCAATCACGACATGATGGAACTCCATGTGGTGGATTCCATGCACACCCGGAAGCGCATGATGTTCGACCGGGCCGATGCGATCTGTGTCCTGCCCGGCGGTCTGGGCACCCTGGACGAGACCTTCGAGATCCTGACCTGGCGGCAACTGGCCCTGCACAACAAGCCGATCATCCTGCTGAACCTGGAAGGCTACTGGGACCCGCTGCTGACGATGGTGGATTCGATCATCGCCCAGGGCTTTGCCCGGGACGGCGTGAAATCGCTGTTTACCGTGGTGACGGATGTGGAACAGGTGTTGCCGACCATTCACGGTCAGATCGAAGCCGGCATTGCAACCCGCGAAGGGGGCGAATCCCAGCTGTTTTGATGATGGTTTGTGGGGTTTCGTGCGGGAACGTTTGAAAGTGTGAACGGGTCTCCCCCCCGGGAACGTCTGTGGTATGGTGGTTGGACGTTTTACCGTTCCGGTACCGAGCCGGATCGGCGCATTTGAACGCCGCAACCGCCATCCGCAACAGCAAAGCGGGCGTCATGTCCTGGTCTCTGCGTACGAAGATCTTTCTGGCCATCGCCCTGATCATGGCGTTGTCAGCGGCCGTCGTCATGGGCTTCACCCGGGGCGATGTGAAGGCTGCGCTGGTTGATGCCGAATACCGGTCGGCGCTGAACGTGCTTCACCTGCTGGAAGTCAATGTCGGTGGTCGCTACAAGAGCCTTCTGCAGGGCAAGGTGCGGGCCGTGCGCACCAGCAAGGCCCAGCTGGCCGCCCTGGCCGGGCTTGTGGACACCACTTTCGACCGGCTGACCGAAAGCGTGCTGGAAGGCCGCATGAGCGCCGGCGCCGCGCGGTCGGAAGGGTTGTCCTGGTTGCGGTCCCTGGATCCGCCCGCGGATATCCGCTTCATGGTGTTCAACGATGCCGGCGTGGTGCAGGCCAGCACCGATCCGGCGATGGAAGGGCGGGATATCTCCAATCTGGTGGACGCCAAGGGGCGGACCCTGGATCAGGTGGTGCGCGAGGAAGCGGCGGCTTACGGGACCATCGACATCGCCTATCGGGACAGCGACAGCACCGACGCGCGGGTGGACCGCTTCGCCCATATCGAACGCTATCAGCCCTGGGGCTGGTATCTGGCGGTCGAAGGGGACGTCAGTACGGTGCGCGAGGATGTCGCCCACTCCCTGGCCGATATCGAACGCACTTTGCGTGAAACCCTGCCCGGTGTCAGGGTGGTGCAGACCGGTTACGTGTTCGTCTTCGCCGGCGACGGCCGCCTGGTGGTGCCGCCGCCGGCGCAGGCCGGTACCCTGGCCGATGCGGCCACGGTGACCGAGGTCCTGCCGCCCGATCAGCTGGCCGCCCTGCACGCCGCCGCAAATACCCACCAGCCGGTGCGCCTGGACTTTCCCGGTGATGCGGCCGGGGCGATGGAAACCTATGTGGCTTGGTTCAAGCCGCTGGACTGGCTCATGGTCAGTACCGCTCCGGTGGACGAGATCCATGCGCCGGCCGACAAGCTGATCACCCATCTGGGCCTGATCTTCGGCGCCGTCATGGTGGTCAGCCTGATGCTTGGCTGGACCTATGCTGCGGCCATCAGCCGGCCGCTGCAGCGCCTGACGCGTCATGCCAAGGCCCTGCCCCAACAGGACTTCACCCAGCCGGTGGAGGCTTCTTCGGTGCTTGCCGACCTGCGGCTGGGCGGCAAGGCCGGCGAGGCTGCGGGCAAGGGGGGCGACGAGGTCGCCCGCCTGGCCGAGGCCTTCGGCTTCATGGAACAGGCCCTGCGCGACAACATCCGTGACCTGATGGAAACCACAGCGGCCAAGGAACGGATCCAGAGCGAGCTGACCATCGCCCGCGATATCCAGATCGGCCTGCTGCCCAAGATCTTCCCGCCCTTCCCGGAACGGGCGGAACTGGACCTGCACGCCTTGCTGGATTCGGCCAAGGAAGTGGGCGGCGACCTGTTCGACTTCTTCTTCGTCGACAACGGCCGGCGGCTGGTGTTCACGGTGGGGGACGTGGCCGACAAGGGGGTGCCCGCCGCCCTGTTCATGGCCGTCAGCAAGACCCTGATCAAAAGCGCGGCCGAACAGGACTGGCAACCGGCCGAGGTGCTGCGCCGCACCAATGAATGGCTGAGTGTCGATAACCCCAACAGCATGTTCGTCACCGTGTTTCTGGGGGTTCTGGACACGCAAACCGGCCATCTGGCCTTTGCCAACGCCGGCCACAACAAGCCGGTGATGCTGCGCGTCGGCGGGCCGGACTTCCTGGAAGGCCGCAGCGGTCCGGCGTTGGGGGTGATGGAAGGGCTGGACTATCTGCCCATGGAAACCTCCCTGGCTCCGGGCGAGGCGATTTACGTCTATACGGACGGCGTGACCGAAGCGATGGACCTGAATGGCGGCGAATATGGCGATGAACGCCTGTTCGCGGTGCTGAAGGACTGCGGGCCGGAGACGTCGGCCAAGACCGTGCTGGCCGCCACTTTCGCCGACGTGCGCCGCCACGCCGGCGAGGCCGACCAATCGGATGATATCACCATGCTATGCCTGCGCTGGCGTGGCCCTTCGCATGCGGACGAAGCCGGGACCGAAACCGGCGCGGCCGTCGATGCGCGGACCTGAGGAGGAGAGACCCATGGCCATTGCCCCCCAACGCCCGCGTTCCGCGCGGCTTCAGACCCCGCTTTTCACCAGTGCGTTCCGGACCCCTGTCCGGGGCGGCAGGCTGCTGCGCATGATGGTGGTGGCGCTGGTCCTGCTGGTCGGTGTGGCCGGCGCCCCGGTAATGGGGGTGGCCCAGGAGAAGGGCAAGGACGTCCCGACCGGCCCGACGCTGAAGGCCGGTGGCGAGAAATGGCGCCTGGGCTACATGGAAGGGGGCCAGTATCCCGACTACCAGCTGATTTTTCTGAAGACGCTGGCCGGCCTGTCGGAGCTGGGCTGGATGGAGGCTCCCAATCCACCGGCCGATCTGCCCGACGAGCCGGGTGCTCTGTGGCGCTGGCTGGCGGAGAATGCCCATTCCGATTACCTGACGTTCGTTCCCGATGCCTATTACGCGCCGGGTGACTTCGATGATACGCAGCGGCCGGCGGTGCGCGATGCGGTGCAGAAACGGTT
The DNA here is from genome assembly GCA_046233135.1 of Rhodospirillaceae bacterium Z3-40. Taxonomy (GTDB): domain Bacteria; phylum Pseudomonadota; class Alphaproteobacteria; order Rhodospirillales; family Rhodospirillaceae; genus JBJXHN01. The sequence goes on from JBJXHN010000002.1 coordinate 258,482, forward strand.
GCGGGAACAGCAGGACATCGATCTGATGTTCGCCATGGGCACCTGGGCCGGCCAGGACCTGGCGGCAGACGGCATCACGGCGGCCGTGGTGGTGGGATCGGCCAGCGATCCGGTGGGGGCGGGAATCGTCGCGTCGGTGGATGACAGCGGCCGGGAGAACCTTCACGCCAAGGTAGAGCCGGAACGCTATCAGCGGCAGGTGCGAATTTTCCACGATATCATCGGCTTCACCAAGCTGGGGATCGTCTACACCGATTCCGTGGAAGGGCGGACCTACGGCGGTGTGGATGCGGTGGAACAGGTGGCCAAGGAGCGTGGGTTCGATATCGTGCGCTGCATCACCCCCTTTTCCGATGAAGAGCACGAGGCGGTGAAAGCCAAGCTGGAAGCCTGCTATGCCGAAGTGGCCAAGGAGTCGGATGCGGTTTACGTGACCGTACACCGGGGGCTGACCGATGGTTCCCTGCCTCGGGTGGTCGAGGAATTGAACGCGGCTCAGGTGCCCAGCTTCTCCATGCTGGGATCTTCGGAAGTGCGGCGGGGGATCCTGATGAGCGTGGCCCAGGCGGACTTTTCCTACGTTGGGCGTTTTCATGCCGAGGTGATCGCCAAGATTTTCAACGGCGCCAAGCCCCGCGACCTGGATCAGCGCTGGAGCGCACCGCCCAAGATCGCCTTGAACCTGGAGACGGCGGAAATCATCGGCTACGACCCGCCGGTGGATATTCTCATCGCCAGCGACGAGATCTACGAGACCATCGAGACACCGGGCACGAACTAAGCCGGACAGGGCGGTCATCGGGGGCGCCCCTGTCGGCACGCGTGTAACGTGAGGCGTCCGCGCAGCGGACTGCCGTGAGGCCTATACAATCTCAAGCGCCCGACCGGGCGCCGCGCGAAGCCCGCCCCGCCGGAGGCGTCCGCGTAGCGGACTGCCGTGAGGCCTATACGACCCTGAGGCATAAAACCTTCTGCTCAATCGAGCTCTTCACCGAAGCGGATCAGGCAGCCGTCGGGATCCATGACGTGGAATTCCCGCATGCCCCAGGGCTTGGTTTCCAGGCTGCGGATCTTGGTCGGTGGGCTGGAGCGGTAGACCCGGTGCCACAGCGGTTCGATATCCCGAACCGCGATGTAGATGGCCACGCGTGCCCGGGTGGCTTTCAGCGCAGCGGCGTCCTGGCCCTTGGTAAAGTGGATGGTGTGGCCATCCAGCTCCACCACGCCGTAAGAGAAGTCGTCCATGACGAACACTCTCTCGAAGGCGAGATGCTTTACGTAAAAGGCGACGCTGATACGAACATCGGCCACGGCGAGGATCGGGCTGATGGAAGTGACGCGGGATTTGGGCAAGGGACAAGGTTCCTGAAAGGAGTTACCTGCCATGGGTACTCCTGGTCATCGAGGAAGGCAACCACCTCCCCTCCCGCCCCCGTGGGAGAGAAGGAGGCTTTTACCAAGAGTTTGTAATGCTTCGACAAAGGCGTACAGCCGAATGCTCTTAAGACATGACCCGGTTCTGTACAATAGGCTGGCGGGATCGCCATAAGGCAAGCGCCAGCGCGTGCAGTTTCTGGTGGTCGGGCATCCACCAGGGGCCTAAGCGTTCCGTGGCACGCAAAGATCGTATTCTGCGCCGGACAATCTGCCCGGCCTTTTCGGGAAGGGGGTCCAGTCCTTCCGCTTTGAGCAGGACCGGGAGATGCCCTTCCTGTTCGATACGGGTTGCGAGGGCGATGATCGCCTGCTTGCGGTTCTGCAAGGCGGGCGGCAGGCTGACAGTGGCTCCGATATGCGACTCCACGCCGGACTCTCCTGTGCTGGATAATGACCCAACTTCGGTTGGGCTGGCTCTAACAGCAGCACCCTCTATTTTTAGGGGCGCGATATGATTTTTCTAACCTAAAATTGTAAACATTCGGTGAACGTGTAGTGGATTCAGTCAGTGTTCTCCAAGAAATGTGAAGATATTTTAAGCGGAGGTCCGCAAATGTGAAGGATGTTAATGTATTTCGTATTTAGTTCAAAATATCGCGCTTATCTCTGTGTCAGAGGATTTCGCTGGTCTGGCTTGTGTCTCCTGGGGGCGCAGAACAGCGCTCCGCTGGGACTGATGGCATGGGGCACTCGGGTCTTCTCGGGACAACGTTGTATTGGTGATGATCCGCTTCGGGGTCCGCGGCCGAATTCCTGTCCGGGTCTTGCGTATTGTCAATGCGGTCCGGCTCGTTCGGCCTCAGTCTGCCCAAAGGATTGGCTCGCCCGGTGGCGGGCTATAGGCTCCTGCAACGGGGAGGGAAGGCGATGACCTTCGAGGAAATGTTCATCTACGGAATGGGCGGTATCGGATTGATCCTGGCCGTTACGGTCGGTCTGGGCGTTTTCATTGTGATGAAAAGCCGCAAGCGCCCCGGGGAACGGTAGGTCCGGTTTCCTCTTCCGATTATAGGGACAAGGTGTGGTCGCCCGGCGGAGTTTCGGTCAGCCAGGTCACCGCACCCGCGATCCTCAGCGGCAGGTCTTCACGCAACCGGGCCTCGGACAGGTCCAGCGCGCGCAGGCCGGCCTCGCAGACCAGGAAGGTTACGCCCAGGTCGCGACAGGCCGCCAGCAGGGTTTCCATATCGGCAACGCCCCGGGTGGCATAGGCGGCGTCTTGCGCCCGCGCACTGGTATGCGCCGGTTCCGGCCGCAGGGCATGCCAGCCGGGGCCGGAGGGAACCGCTCCATCCCGGTTTCCTCCGGCTTCCGTGTCGGATACCGGCTCCCCGGTCTGATCGGGCACGGTGCACAGGGCCTTGCAGGCACCCATGGTGAAAAACAGCCGGGCGGGGCGATTTACCGCCGCCGCTGCGCTGGCCAGGACCAGGGCGTAATGCACCGCCTGATAGGTTTCCGACAGCACGATCACTGACAGGCCCGAAGACGGGAGGGCGGCGGCTTCCATGTGGGGTGCGGTCTCCTCAGCCATGGGCGTCTTCGGTGCGCGGAGCCGTGGCCGGATCCAGGTGGGTGATGGCGGGATGGCTGCCGCACAGCGGGCAGTCCGGATCGGGCTTCAGGCGGACCTCACGGAAGCTGCCCTGCAGGGCGTCGTGGATCAGCAGCACACCGGCCATGGACCGGCCGATCCCCAGGATTTCCTTCAGGACCTCGGTGGCTTGCAGGCTGCCCATGGTGCCGACCACGGCCCCGAGCACGCCGGCCTGGGCGCAGGTGGCCTGATCGTCGGGCGGCGGCGGTTCCCGGTAAAGGCAGCGATAGCACGGGCCGCCCAGGTGGGTGCGATAGGTGGACAGCTGGCCGTCGAACCGCAGCACGGCGGCGCTGACCAGGGTCTTGCGGGCGAAGTGGCAGGCGTCGTTGATCAGGAAGCGGGTGGGGAAATTGTCGCTGCCGTCGGCGACCAGATCATACCCGCTGATCAGGTCCAGCGCGTTGTCTGCGGTCAGGCGGACCGGATGGGCGTCCACCACCACCTCCGGATTCACGGCTTTCAGGGCCGTGACGGCACTTTCGACCTTGCGCGTGCCCAGGCGGTCGGTTGTGTGCAGGATTTGCCGTTGCAGGTTGGAAAGATCCACCGTGTCCGCGTCGACGAGCCCCAGGGTTCCCACCCCGGCGGCGGCCAGATAAAGGGCCAGGGGCGAGCCCAGGCCACCGGCGCCGACGATCAGGACCCGGGCCTGGGCCAGCCGCGCCTGTCCGATGCCGCCGACCTGGGGCAGCAGGATGTGGCGAGCGTAACGCTGGATCTGCTCTTCGGTAAAGTCCATTCCCTTGTCCCTACAAAACGGATACCCGCCTCCGGACAGGGCCGAAGGCGGGTATCCGTATCACGCGAGCCCCCGGGGCGGAACCGTCCCGGGACGCAGCGTAGCCAAGCCGCGACAAGCGGCGCCCGGCGCCTGAGGGTCCAAAAAAAGCTTACGGCTGCTCGAACAGCGGCGTGGACAGGTAGCGTTCGGCGAAGCTGGGCAGGATGGCGACGATGGTCTTGCCTTTGTTTTCCGCCCGTTGGCCCACTTCCGCAGCGGCCGCGAGGGCGGCGCCGGAGGAAATGCCGGCCGGCAGGCCTTCCAGCTTGGCAACTTCACGGGCCGTGGCGAAAGCCGTTTCGTTGGCCACCTTGATCACTTCGTCGATGATGTCGGTGTTCAGGTTGCCCGGGATGAAGCCAGCGCCGATACCCTGGATCTTGTGCGGGCCGGGGGCGCCGCCGCTGATCACCGGGCTGTCTTCCGGCTCGACCACCACCACCTGAACGCTGGGCTTGTATTTCTTCAGAACCTCGCCTATGCCCGTGGCAGTGCCGCCGGTGCCGACGCCGGAAATGATGATGTCCACGTCGCCCTTGGTATCCTGCCAGATTTCCTGGGCGGTGGTGTTGCGGTGGATCTCCGGATTGGCCGGGTTGTCGAACTGCTGCAGCATCACCGCGCCGGGGGTGGAATCCACCAGTTCCTGGGCGCGGGCCACGGCCCCCTTCATGCCCTTGGCCGCCGGGGTCAGGTCGATTTCAGCCCCCAGGTGGGTCAACATCTTGCGGCGTTCGATGGACATGCTTTCCGGCATGGTCAGGATCAGCCGATAGCCCTTGGCCGCGCAGACGAAGGCCAGTGCAATGCCCGTGTTGCCGGAGGTGGGTTCCACCAGGGTGGCACCGGGCTTCAGGCGGCCGTCGGCCTCGGCAGCGGCGATCATGGCCGCACCGATGCGGTCCTTGACGCTGGCCAGCGGGTTGAAAAACTCGCACTTGCCGATCAGGTCGCCCACCACATTGCGTTCGGCGGCGAAGCGCGGCAGCCGCACCAGCGGCGTGGCCCCGATGGTGTCGATGATGCTGTCATAGATCTTGCCGCGGAATTCGACCCCGGCAGGCTGATCAATCATGGTCATGGCCCATTTCCCATTGTTTTTGTGTAGAAACGTACATTAAGACCCGTTCCTCTTGTATTTGCATCGGCCGGAACGGATGTCAAAGGGCAATGCTCGCGAAATTGCCTTGGCTGAGCCGGGGCCGTGATTTCCCGTGCCTTGGCCGCCTCACTCAAATGGTGAAGTCCAGGTTCTTTTCGGCTTCACTGGGGATGCCGCCCTGGTAGGCGCGGGTACACAGGTCGTCGACAGTCAGGCCGTCCAGCTGGGCCATCACCTGATCCCGTAGTTCGTTCCACAGGGGGCGCACCACGAAGCGGCCGAGTTCCGAGCCGGGCAGGTCGGCGGTGGGGTCTTCCGAGGCCTCCAGGTCCCGCACTACCAGGACGATTTCGGCGATGGTGATGCGCCGGCGCTCCCGGGCCAGACGATAGCCGCCCTTGGGACCGCGCACGCCGGTCAGAATGCCGCTGCGCACCAGATGCTGCAGGGTCTGTTCCAGATAGCGCCGGGGAATGCCTTGGCGACGGGTGATCTCGCGGCTTTGCACCGGCTCTCCGCCCGCGTGATAGGCGATGTCGAGCACCGCCTCTATCGCGAACAGCATTTTCTTCGATAGCCGGATCATGGCGCGGTGTCCTTTCTTCCGCCGGACAGCGGGGCATGCGCCGGCGCCAAGCCCCCGCTGATAACGTCTGGGGAGAAAAAGGGATGCATGCCGCTCATGAAATCATCCTTCCTGAACCGGTCCTTTCCACGCCGGAGTCGTGATCAGGCGTTTTGCCGTCGAAGTGGTTGGCGATGCGCTGGACCAGTTGCCGGGCGACGGCCGTCTTGTCCATGGTCGGCCAGTCCTCTACGCCGCTGTCGGTCACCAGATGAACGGTATTGACCGAGCCGCCGAAGGTATCTCCGCGCCCGCCGTTGCCCCGGACGGAAACGTCGTTGGCGACGATCCAGTCACAGCCCTTGCGCTTCCGCTTGGCCACGGCATTGTCCACCACGTCGTCGGTCTCGGCCGCAAAGCCGATCACCAGGGCTGGCCGTTCGGCACCAGCGGCGGACAGGGTGGCAAGGATGTCCGGATTGGGCACCAGGGTCAGGGTGGGGGCGGCTTCGCCTTCTTTCTTCTTGATCTTGCTGGTCCGGGCGTCGGCCACGGTCCAGTCGGCCACCGCCGCGGCGCAGACCACAAGGTCGGCGGGCAGGGCGGCCCGACAGGCGGCCAGCATGTCCCGGGCGGACGTCACGGGCACCACGGTCACCTTGGCGGGATCGGGTTCCCGGGTCGGGCCGGTGACCAGGGTCACCCGGGCGCCAAGGCCGGCCAGGGCGGCGGCGATGGCATGCCCCTGGCGTCCGGAAGAGCGGTTGGCGATATAGCGGACGGGGTCGATGGGTTCGTGTGTGGGGCCGCTGGTGACCAGGGCATGGCGGCCGGCCAGCGGTCCGGCGCCGGTGTCCGCGTTGGCTGAAGCGGTATCCCCGGTGGCGGTGATTCTGCCGGCGATGGCATCGACGATCTCCGCCACTTCGGCCATGCGGCCGCGCCCGGCCTCGCCGCAGGCGGTGTCGCCGATATTGGGGCCGATCCGGGTCACGCCGCGCTCTTCCAGCGTGGCCATGTTGGCCCGGGTGGCCGGGTGGCTCCACATCATCGGGTTCATGGCCGGGGCGACCAGCACCGGCTTGTCGGTGGCCAGCAGCAGGGTCGAGGCCAGGTCATCGGCCATTCCATGCGCCATCTTGGCTAGCAGGTCGGCGCTGGCCGGGGCGACGACCACCAGATCGGCTTCCCGCGACAGGCGGATATGCCCCATTTCCGCCTCGTCGGTCAGCGAGAACAGATCGGTGTAGACCTTTTCCTCGGACAGGGCGGACAGGGTCAGCGGGGTGATGAACTGGGCACCGCCGGCGGTTAGCACGCAGCGGACCCGCGCCCCCCGATCCCGCAGGCGACGGACCAACTCGCAGGCCTTGTAGGCCGCGATGCCTCCGGAGACGATCAGAACTATACGTTTGCCGTTCACGTTGGGGTCCGATGACGGAGCCACCTTCGCTGTCCGCGGGGCATGTCCCGGGACAACGGTGGCGGGGTTCATAACGGCGGGATGGAAAACCTCTCCACCGATGGCGGTGATGTTTTCAGTCGAAACACTCCTGCGGATTCAACAGGGTCTTGGTTGGAAAAGCAAGAAAAGTTCGTGCACCGCAGCACTCCGCCCGTGCGGGCCTGGGGTGTTGGGGTGTGCTGGGTGACCTGATGAATGGTCGGGTGGTTCACCCGAAGGTCAGCAGCAGCCCGAGAATGATGACCAACACCCAGGGCAGCTTGGAGCTGAACGAGGATCGGCCCCCGCGCAGGGCTTTCAGGCTGTCCGGATGGAGCTTCAGGCCGTTGCTCAGGTTTTCCGCGGCATTTTCCGCATGGGCGAGGAGGCGGGGGATGCGGGATACCGAGTCGGCCACGTTGACCGCCCCGTCGCGCACCCGCGCCTGGGGACCCAGGTTGTCGGTGATCCAGGTGATGATCAGGGGGCGGGACAGCTCCCACATGTTCACGTTCGGCGCCAGCTTGCGCCCCACGCCCTCGGTCACCAGCATGCTCTTTTGCAGCATCAGCAACTGGGGCTGGGCTTCCATGGCGAAGGTTTCGGTCACCTGGAACAGCTGGCCGAGCAGGCGGGCCATGGAGATCTCGTTCAGCGGCCGGCCCATGATCGGTTCGGCGATGGAGCGGCAGGCCTGGGTGAAGGCATCCACCGACTTGTCGGCCGGCACCCAGCCGGCTTCAAAATGCACTTCGGCGGCGCGGCGATAGTCGCCGTTCAGGAAGGCCAGCAGCATCTCGCCCAGGCAGCGGCGGGTCTTGCGGTCGATGCGGCCCATGATGCCGAAATCCACCGCGATCAGCGTACCGTCGGCATCGACGAACATGTTCCCCGGATGCAGGTCGGCGTGGAAGAAGCCGTCCCGGAAGACCATGCTGAAAAAGGCGTTGGCGGCGATGCGGACTACCTCTTGCGGGTCGACGCCGGCGTCGCGCATGGCCTCCACCGATCCCACGGGGATGCCGTGGACGCGTTCCTGGGTCATCACCCTCTGGGCGGTGCGCTGCCAGTCGATGGCCGGCACCCGGAAGGTCGGGTTGTCGACGAAGTTTTCCGCCATCTCGCAGGCCGCAGCGGCTTCGAACCGCAGGTCCATTTCGATGGTCATGGAGTCTTCGAAGGCCTGGGCGGTCTCCACCGGCTTCAGGCGGCGGAACTGGGGTTGGGCGAACTCGACCATGCGGGCCACCCAGTGCAGCAGTTTGACGTCTTTCGAGAAGGCCTCTTCGACCCCGGGCCGCAGCACCTTGACCGCCACTTCCTGGGTCATGCCCTCGGCGTCGGGCGTGGTTTCGGCAAAGTGGACCTGGGCGATGGAAGCGGCGGCCACCGGCGTCGGGTCGAACCGGCTGAACAGGCTTTCCAGCGGCTGGTCGAACGCGTCTTCAATGGTCTGGCGCACCGCATCCATAGGGAAAGGTGGCAGCCGGTCTTGCAAGGTGGACAGGTCGGCGGCCACTTCCTCGCCCAGCAGATCGGCGCGGGTGGACAGGGTCTGGCCGAACTTGATGAAGGAGGGACCCAGCTCGACGAAGGCGGCGGCAAGGCGCTCGCCGGGGCGGCCGGGCACGTCGCGGCGGGAGACCTGCCGGGCGATCCACACCGCCGGCCGGGCGATCTTCAGGTTCTCCAGCGGAAAAAGGGCGTCGTGGCGAGCCAGCACCCGGGCGATGGTGACCAGCCGCGCCAGATTGCGCAGGTGGTGGATCATGATCAGACGCGCCAGGCGCTGTGCATGGCCGCGATTCCACCCGACAGATTGCGCCAGGTGGCCCGGCGCAGGCCGGCGGCATGCATGCGGTTGGCCAGGGCATCCTGCGGCGGGAAGCGGCGGATGCTTTCGGCGAGGTAGCGATAGGCCTCCTCGTCCCGGGCCACATAGCGGCCCATCAGCGGCAGCACCTTGAAGGAATAGAGGTCGTAAAGCTGATCGAACAGCGGCAGCACCACCTGGCTGAACTCCAGGCACAGGAACCGGCCGCCCGGGCGCAGCACCCGGCGGGCTTCGGCCAGGGCCTGATCGATATGGGTGACGTTGCGCAGGCCAAAGGCGATGGTATAGGCGTCGACGCTGTTGTCGGGCAGGGGCAGGGCTTCGGCATTGCCGCAGGCCCAGGACAGGCCGGTCAGCCGTCCCTTGTTGGTTGCCCGGTCGCGGCCGACGCGCAGCATCTCGTTGTTGATGTCGCAGACGATGACATCGGCGGGGTCGCGGTCGCCCCCCGGGCGGCGGCGGGCACGGTCCAGGATGCGCAACGCGATATCGCCCGTGCCGCCGGCCACGTCCAGGTACCGGCGTCCCGGCCGGGGATCAAGCCAGTCGACGAACACGTCCTTCCAGATCCGATGGATGCCGCCGCTCATCAGATCGTTCATCAGGTCATAGCGGGGAGCCACGGCGTCGAAGACGCCGCGCACCAGATCCGCCTTTTCCGAGGTGCGGACGGTGCGAAAGCCGAAATGGGTCGTATCCGTTTCCTGGGTCATGGCGCGGACCTTAGTATAAGCCGAATTCGCGCGCCAGCCGAACTTGCGCCCCCCGATCAGGAGACTCCTGTCCGTGCCCGAATTGCCCGAAGTGGAAACCGTCCGGCTGGGTCTCCAGCCGGTTCTGGAAGGCCGCCGCCTCCGCCGTGTGGAGGTGCGCCGCGCCGCCCTGCGCCAGCCCATCCCGCCCGAGCTGGTGCAGGTGATGACCGGCCGGCGCATCGCCGCGCTGGGGCGGCGGGCCAAATATCTGATGCTGGCCATCGACGGCGGCCCGGTGGTGCTGGTCCATCTGGGCATGAGCGGTTCGATGACCATCCGTGCCATCGACGGCCATCCGCCGCCCGGTCCCCATGACCATGTGGTTCTGGACACCGAAGAGGGCATGCGCATCACCTTCCGTGACCCCCGCCGCTTCGGCCTGATCACCCTGGCCGACGGCACGGCGCCGGAAACCCATCCGCTGCTGGCCCGGCTGGGACCGGAGCCCCTGGACCCCGCCTTTACCGCGCCGGTGCTGGTGGAGCGGATGGGCGGCCGGCTGTCGCCGATCAAGGCGGTGCTGCTGGATCAGGCGGTGGTGGCCGGACTGGGCAATATCTATGTCTGCGAGGCGCTGTTCCGCTCCGGCCTGTCGCCCCGGCGCACGGCGGCAAGCATCAGCGGCGGCCGGGCGGAGCGGCTGGTGGCGGCAATCAAGGCGGTCCTGGCCGAGGCCATCGCTGCCGGCGGGTCGTCCTTGCGCGACCATCGGCAGGCGGATGGCACGCTGGGGTATTTCCAGCACGGGTTCGCCGTGTACGGCCGGGAAGGAGAGGCCTGCCCGGGGTGCACCTGTGATCCGGCGGCCACCGGAGGCATCCAGCGGCTGGTGCAGAGCGGCCGGTCCACCTTTTTCTGTCCCCGTCGCCAGCGGTGATGGTGTAGGGTGCCGTCCATGACCGTCCGACCGTCCTTTTCCCCCGCGCGTCGCGCCGCCCTGTTCCGGACCCTTTCGGGGACCGGTCCGGGGCTGTTTTTGGCAGCCGCCGTGATGATGGCGGTGGGCGCGACGGCCGGGACATTCTCTCCGATTGCCACGGCGCAGGCGGCCGAGCCGTCGGGCAGGCTGTCCTATGTGGACGGGACCGATGATGTGCCGCTGATGCCCGGGCTGCGACCGGTGGCCGATGCCGGGATGGTGTTCGAGACTCCGCGCGGCCGTCTGGTCGAGGCCTATGCGGCCGGCCGGGTCACCACGCAGGCCGTGTCGGACTTTTACGCGCGAACCTTGCCTCAGATGGGGTGGCAGTCCCGGGGTCCCCAGCATTGGGAGCGGGAAGGTGAGACCCTTTCCCTTGACTTCATCGGCCGTCCTCCCAACCTGACGGTTCGCTTTTCGCTGGCACCGGACGCGAATTAACCCCGTCCGGCGCGCGGCGATGTCTTGTCTCCGAGAGGCTTTCGGGGACCAATCCGGAAACGTCCTTTGCCGATGTCTCGGGCGAAGGACACCCCATCACTCCGCCGCGAGGGATTGCGGCGACCAGCAGGGAGCAGGCTTGATGGCCTACGAGAACATCCTTGTGGAAACCAACGGCAAGGTCGGTGTGATCACGTTGAACCGGCCCAAGGCGATGAATGCGCTGTCGTCGGGGCTGATCGCCGATCTCGGCAGTGCCCTGGACGCATTCGAAGCGGACGAGAACATCCACGCCGTTGTGCTGACCGGCAGCGACAAGGCCTTCGCTGCCGGTGCGGACATCAAGGAGATGGCCTCGAAGTCCTATATGGACGTCTATCTGGCCGACTTCATCACCAAGGGCTGGGAGCGGATCACCACCTGCCGCAAGCCGATCATCGCCGCCGTCGCCGGCTATGCCCTGGGCGGCGGCTGTGAAGTGGCCATGATGTGCGATTTCATCATTGCCGCCGACAACGCGAAGTTCGGCCAGCCGGAGATCACCATCGGAACCATGCCCGGCGCCGGCGGCACCCAGCGGCTGACCCGCTTCGTCGGCAAGTCCAAGGCCATGGAAATGTGCCTGACCGGCCGCATGATGGATGCCCAGGAAGCCGAACGCGCCGGCCTGGTCAGCCGCATTGTTCCGGTGGACGACCTGCGGGAAGAGGCCATCAAGACGGCAGAAAAGATCGCCGACATGTCCCTGCCGATCGCCATGCTGGTGAAGGATTCGGTCAACGCGGCCTATGAAACCACCATGACCGTGGGCGTGCATTTCGAACGCCGCCTGTTCCATTCCACCTTCGCCACCGAAGACCAGAAGGAAGGCATGTCCGCTTTCGTCGAGAAGCGCCAGCCGGCCTTCACGAACAAGTAATCCAGTCCGTTCCGGAGCCTTCCACCATGTCCGATTCCCCGGACCACGCGACCTTCCTGCGCGCGGCCTATGAGCAGGCGGCGAAAAGTTTTGCGGAAGGGGGCGTGCCCGTCGGGGCGGCGCTGGTGGAAGGCGGCCGGTTGCTGGCGGTCGGGCATAACCGCCGCGTCCAGGAGGGCGATCCCATCGCCCATGGCGAGATGGACTGCCTGCGCAAAGCCGGCCGCCGCCGCTCCTACGCCGGAGTGACGCTGTATACGACCCTGGCTCCCTGCATGATGTGCACCGGTACCATCATCCAGTTCGGCATCCCCCATGTGGTGGTCGGCGAAAACCGCACCTTCGAAGGCCACCTGCCGTTTCTGCGGGACCGCGGGGTCCGGGTGGATCTGATCGACGACCCGGACTGTGCGGCCCTGATGACCCGCTTCATCCGGGAACGCCCGGAGCTGTGGTACGAGGATATCGCCGAAGACGGCGCCTGATTCGCCCGCGTTTCCCGCTCCTGGTTCCAAAAAGAAAACCGGCCCCCCGAAGGGCGCCGGCATCCTTGGTCTATCGTCTATCGTAACTTCGGGACTTACTTGTCCACGAAGGCCTTCTCGATGACGTAGTGGCCGGGCTTGTTGTTGGCGCCTTCCTCGAAGCCGTGGGCTTCCAGGATATGGACCATGTCCTTCAGCATGTCCGGGCTGCCGCACAGCATCATGCGGTCGTTTTCCGGACTGAACGCGGGCAGCTCCAGGTCCTGGGTGATGCGGTTGCTTTCCATCAGGTGGGTGATCCGGCCCTGATTGCGGAACGGCTCGCGCGTGACCGTCGGGTAGTAGACCAGCTTGTCGCGGACATACTCCCCCAGGTATTCGTGGTTGGGCAGGTCCTCGGTGATTTCCTGCATATAGGCCAGTTCCGACACGAAGCGGCAGCCGTGCACCAGCACCACCTTCTCGTAGCGGTCATAGACCTCCGGGTCCTTGATGATGGACAGGAAGGGCGCGAGGCCCGTCCCCGTGCCCAGCAGCCACAGCACCTTGCCCGGCAGCAGGTTGTCCACCACCAGGGTACCGGTCGGCTTGCGGCTGACCAGGATGGTGTCGCCCGGCTTGATCCCCTGAAGGCGCGAGGTCAGCGGCCCGTCGGGGACCTTGATGCTGAAAAACTCCAGGTTTTCCTCGTGATTGGCGCTGACGATGCTGTACGCACGCATCAGCGGCCGACCGTCCACTTCCAGACCGAGCATGGTGAATTGGCCGTTTTCGAACCGGAACCCCTGGTCCCGGGTGGTCTTGAAGCTGAACAGCGTGTCCGTCCAGTGACGAACTTCCGTAACGGTCTCTCGCAGGATATTGCTCATCGATTCCCCTTGTCCGCGATTCCGGTCATCGGGGGGAAAAGGCCGGCCCAACCCCTTCCCGCCGAACAAAACACCGCTGGCTGCCTCCCTCGGTGGGGGAGTCGGCTAAATCCCAGCAGGACAGTCGCCTATACACCAGCGGAATTCACGACGCAAAGCAAATAATCGTGACCGCCCATGTCCGATGGACAGGGCGGCCATGCTTTCGAAGCCTCCGGCCCGCCACCCGGCGGGACTTGCGTCATCGAGTCTCCCACCTTTTCTTCCGGGCCGCCCGGCTGACGGGATCAGCGGGCGTCGAAGTCTCGGTGACACGAGGACGCGGAGGATCCGGTGCCATTGCCGGCGTCATCGTCGTCATCATCATCTTCCGGACCCCGGTCGAGAATATCGAGGATCGCCTGGGCGCCGGTCTGGTTCTTTATATCCAAAAGGGCAGCCTGGCGAAGCGCTGTCCGTCCTTCGCCGGTATCCCCCGCTCGTACAAGCACAAATCCGTAGGCGGCAAGGGAGAAGACGTAAAGCCGGGCATCGGAATCGAACGACTCGAAGGGGGCATCGGCGGGGCGGACCCGCCGCCAGTCCTGGCTGACCCGCATCCGCTGGCCCACCTGGGCGAGGATGGCCAGCGCGTGCGGGGCGGCGTCGTGCCAGCGCTGTCGATAGAAGTAGGCCTTGTAGTGGGCCAGATGCACGGCCATGTGCCCGGGAGCGGCGGCCATGGCCGCGGCCAGATGGGCATCCAGGGAGTCTTCGTCATCCCAGCTCAGGGCGGCTTCGTGCAAGGCCCGTTCGGCGTCGGGCGACAGATCGCCGCCGTAGTAGCTCCGCGAGATCCAGGAATCCGCGTCCATCAAACTCATTGTTCCATCCCCTATCCGGACCCGCTCATCCCCCCCAGGAAAACGGATCCGCTGCGACGGCGGCGGGCGGGCAGGAGAGCCCTGTCCACCGGCCGTGACCCCGTGTCCAAACCATGCCCCGGGGTTGCGACTCCCACTTCGCCAACCCGGGACAACCACCGACTCTGAAAGGGGAAAACAAGCCTGTCCAGTGCCAAAGCTGTCTTTCCTGTGCGGCCCGCCTCCGGATCCCGGCCGGCGAGACCGAGCGGGCCGGTCAGGCGATCACGCTGCCGGTGCCGCCGTGGTCGGGTGGTGGTGGCGGGGCGGTGGGGTCGTCCGGCGGCAGGGGGCGGACGAAGGCGCTGGTGGTTTCGAAAGTTATGGCCCCGGTCATGGCCATATGATGCATGGCGGTGTTGAACAGGACCTGGATGGCCCGGCGGTGGTCTTTCTCCAGCGGGCGCGGGCCGCGCAGCACCACATCGATACTGCGGGTGCCCTTGCTGTAAAGGCCGTCGAACTGCAAGGGACCCAGCCGCGACATTTCCAGGTCGATCAGGAAGCGCTGTCCCTGCTTCTTGCCCTTGCCGCCCTTTTCCCCCTCTTCGTCGGCATCATCGGGCGGGCGGCGCAGGACGACGCGGATGGGGTCGATGGTTCCCGCATCGAGCATGGGCACCGTAAAGCCCCGCCATTCGCCGTTGGGGCTTTCCTGGACCCGGCCGGCCAGGTCCCGCAGATCCTTGCCGATGCGGCCGGCCAGTTCGCTGCCCCGCCGGCCGCTGCGCTCCAGGACCTTCATGGCCTCCTGCCCCGGCCAGCGGGCCGGGTCGCCGCCGGTGCGCATGGAGCCGATGAAGCTGGTCACCGCCGCTCCCAGAGTGGGAGAGGGCTGGGGCAGGGCGTTGCGCAACTGGGCGGCTGCCTGGGGATCGGTGCGGTTCAGCAGCTCCAGCCCCTCGGTCATCGCCGGCCAGCCCACGCCCGGGGTCAGCGGTGGCGGTCCGGCCGGGGGCAGGGCCGTGGCGGGACCGGCGGCAGGTGCGGCGGTGGAGGCCGGCGGAGTCGGCGGGGCCATCACCCGCAACGTCAGCGGCGTGCCCGGAGGGGCGTCCAGGCGGGTGCGCAGGGCCAGCAGGCCGGCATCCGTATGGACCACCGGATGGGCGCGGGCGCCGCTGCTGACCACGGTTCCGGCCAGGGTGCGTCCGGCCAGGCTGTCCGATCCGGGCGGCAGGGCCGGTGTCTGGAGCTGTGGCGCAGGGGCTGCCTGGGCGGCCCGCGCGCCGGGCGGGGTGGCAGCCGCCCCGGCTCCGGTCCGGTTCTGCGGCGCGGTGAACGGGGAGGTGCGGCCGGCTGGTCCGGTCTGGGACTCCCCTTGCGCTGCTCCGGTCCCGCTGCCCTGGGACGGATTGGCGGGCTGCCCGGGGCCGTTGCCGGAGCCGGCAGGCCCGCCGGATGCGGCGCCTTGTCCCGCCGGGGGCACTCCCGGTGGTGCCGTTGGCGTGGCAAAGGACCCCCTTGCCCCCGCCCCGCCCGGTCCGCCGGCCAGGCCGTCCCCCGCGGGAGAGGGGCCGCCGTGGAGCCCCGCTGCCTGTCCGGGGCCTCCCGCTATGGTTCCGGGTCCGGTGCCTGCGGCCGGCGCGCCGATCTGCACCACCCGCACGGTCAGACTGCTGCCCACGGGCAGGGCGGGTATGGCGGTCTGTCCGGCGGCGGGCTGAGCTTGGGCGACGGCGCGAACCACGGTGCCGTGAATGCCCAGGGGCCGGCCGCTGCTGGTCGCTGAAAGCCGCACCGCATCGCCTCCCTGGGATCCGGCCGCCTGCCCCGCTGCCGTCGCGGGACCCGGGGCGCCGGGGCGGCCGGTGCTGCCCGATGGGCCGGCGCTGCCCGGCGTGGCCTGGGTGCCCTGTGCCCCTCCGGCGCCCCCGCCTGCGGGACCGATACCGGTCAGGGAGCGGCCATTGAGGGCGGCCATCTTCAGCACCGCCTGGCCCTTGACGGTGGACAGCAGCTGCAGGGACAGCTGGCCGCCCTGGGGCAGATCGAGGGGGGTTTTCAGAACGAAGGTGCCGGCCTGGGTGCTGACGCGGGCCTCTCCCCGGGACAGGGTGGCGAGCACGGTGGCGTCAAGCGTGGACCCGGCGGGCATGTTGGTCAGGGCGGCGGGGGCGTTGGCGACCGTCGCCGTGGGCGCGGTGGTCATGGGAAGGGGGGCGGGGGCGGCGGCCGTGGGCGGCGTGATGGGGCTCATGGGCGCCTCCTGGGGGCCTCCTGGGGGAACGAACCGGGGATCTTCGTCCCTGCCCCTGCCGCGGCCTATGCCTCGGCCCCTGCCTCGGATCAGCGCTGTCGGAGCGGGGATCAGCCCTGCAACAGTTTATCAGCGATGGCTTCCACGTCCATGGCCGCTTCGCTGTTCGGGTAGCGGGTCAGAATCGGGATCTGGTTGCGGATGGATTCCCGCACCCGCGTGTCCCGGCGGACGATCCCGGCCAGCGGCGGAGAGGTCTTCAGGAATCCCTGGCAGGCTTTCAGCAGGGTCTGGTAGGTGCGTTCCCCCTCACGGGTGGAATTGCAGGCATTGACCACCACGCGGATGTCGGCGTTCTTGCGCTCCAGGGCGGTCAGCTTGATGAAGGCATAGGCGTCGGTCAGCGAGGTGGGCTCGTCGGAGGTGACCACCAGGATGGTATTGGCGGTGCGCGACAGCAGCCGGACCGATTTATCCACGCCCGCGCCGAGGTCGAGGATCACCCGGTCGAAATCCTGGCTGACCAGCACCAGGTCCTCGGCCAGCACCTGCAGGCGGCCGATGGGAATATTGGCCAAGCTGCCGGAGCCGGAGCGGCCGGCGACCACCTGGAAATTGCCGGGTTCGAAGGTGGAACAGGCCTGCGCCATGGTGCGTTTGCCGGCGATCACGCTGCCCAGGTCGTGTTCCGGCATCAGGCCCAGCTGGATATCCACGTTGGCCAGCCCCAGGTCCCCGTCGAACAGCAGCACCCGCTGGCCGCGCTTGGCCAACGCATGGGTCAGGGTGATGGCGAACCAGGTCTTGCCGACTCCGCCCTTGCCCGATGCGATGGCGATCACGTTTCGGTTTCGCGCCGCCGGACCGGATGGCCGTGGGGCCATGGTCGGAAAATCTTGTGGCGGGCTTGAGGTCGTTGGCATGGCGCGGCTCACAGAGCTTCAGAAAAGGGCGGAGAGTGGTCATCCCGGTCGGAATAGCCGTCGGCGGAGGTCGGGGCACTGGGTTCTGCCGCATGCTGGGCATCGAGCGGTAGGATCAGGCGGGCCAGGGACACCGGATTGATGGGGCAGAGCCCGTTGGCCACGTGCGGATTGATCGACACATCGGCGAAGGCCAGGCCTCCGGCCTCGGCGGCGGCAAGAATGCCCCCCAGGCGGCGGGCCATGTCCAATCGGGTGGCGAGGATGCGCGAGGCGCCCACTTCAGCGAAGGCCTCGGCGATCTCCATGGCTTCCAGCGGATCGCAGCCGGCGTTCAGCACCAGCACGGATTCCAGTGGCACGGCTTCTGTCAGGCCACGCAGGAAGTGCATATCCTCTTCCGAAAAGGGATTCAGTCCGGGGCTGTCGATGAAGATCACCCCGTATTGGTGGGCCATGTTGCGTACCAGGGTGGCCAGGGAATCCGGTCCCCGGGCCTTTTTCAGGTCCACTTGCAGAATGCGGGTGAAGGCGGCCAGCTGTTCCTGGGCTCCGGCCCGCACCGAATCGGCGGTTATCACCCCGGCGGCATGTCCGTTGAGCCGGGCGCGGGCGGCGAGCTTGGCCACGGCAATGGTTTTGCCGGTTCCCGGCGGTCCGACCAGCATCAGGGGCCGGGGGGCGGCGATCTGGGGCAGCGGAGCAAACTGGAAGACCTGATCCAGGGCGCCGGCACAGGCCCCCACCGCATCGCGGGCGCTGGTGGTGGCGGCCAGGTTCACCAGAAGCTCGGTCAGGCGGGACGGGGCGCCATGGAATTCCAGCGCTTCGCGCACCCGCTCTCCCACCGGGGTGCGGTGGCTGCCGGTCAGGGCTTCATGAATATCATCTTCGACCGGGTCGCCTTCCTGGGCGGCCGTTACGCGCACGCCATTGCCGTCCGATGCGCGCTGGGTAGAGACGATGATCGCATCGTCCCCCAGCTCCGCCCGGATCTGGGCCATGGCCTCGGCCATGCTGGCGGCGGTATAGGTCTTCAGACGCATTTTAGTGCGGCAGTCCCCGATTCAGGTCTCCGCCCCTTGCCCCAAAAGAGGGATACGGGCAGCGGACGCACGTTCATAACAGCTAGTGATAGGGGATGGCGCCTTAAATGTCCCCTAACAGATGGCGATTCCACAGACTCTTTCCGGCAATTCCCCCTTTTGGCTCTCCAGGATCTGTCTTGAAGTATGTATTACGAAGGTAATTTGCTCTTTGGCGGATCGGGATAAGGGCGGGCGTAGGGTATGCCCGCCGGCCCGACGGGGTCCTACACCTGCCCCAGAGTCTTGATTTTCGCCTTGGGGTGGATTTCGTTTTGGCTCATAACAACCGTCATTGGACGGAACCGTTCCACGATGGATCGCACATAGGGGCGGATCAGCGGGCTGGTCAGCAGCACGGGCGCTTCACCCTGCATGGCGAATCGCTCGAACACGGTCCGGGTCTGGACGATGAATTCCTGCAGCCGCGACGGTGCCATGGACAACTGGCGTTCTTCGCCCTGGCCCAGCAGGCTTTCGGCGAAGGCGGCTTCCCACTGCGGGGACAGAGTCACCAGCTGGATGATGCCTTCTTCGTTGACGTTGGCATCGGACAACTGGCGGGCCAGGCGGGTGCGGACGTGTTCGGTGATCATCATCAGATTGCGCGTGGCGCCGCAGGCCTCGGCGATGCCTTCCAGGATGGTCGCCAGATCGCGGATCGACACCCGCTCGGCTAGCAGGTTCTGAAGCACCCGCTGCACGCCCGACACGGTGATCTGGTTGGGGATCATGTCGGCGATCAGCTTCTGCTGTTCCTTGTCCAGTTCGTCCAGCAGCTTCTGGGTTTCGGCGTAGGACAGCAGTTCGGCCATGTTGTCCTTCACCACCTCGGTGATATGGGTGGTGATGACCGTCGGCGGATCGACCACCGTGTAGCCCCGGAACATGGCCTCTTCCCGGTTGACCTGATCGACCCAGACCGCTTGCAAGCCGAAGGTGGGTTCCTGGGTCTTTTCGCCGGCCAGGGTGATTTCCTCGCCCCGGGGGTCCATCACCAGCAGCATGTTGGGGCGCAGGTCGCCGACCCCGGCCTCCACTTCCTTGATGTAGACCTTGTACGTATTGGCGGCCAGCTGCATGTTGTCCTGGATGCGGACCGGCGGCATGACGAAGCCCATGTCGGTGGCCAGGGCCCGGCGCAGGGCCTTGATCTGGTCGGTCAGCCGCTGGTTGGCGGCGCTGTTGATCAGCGACAGCAGGCCGTAGCCCAGTTCCAGGCGCACCAGATCGATTTTCAGGGCCGTCGAGATCGGCTCTTCGGCCGTCGGCACGTCCTGGCTGGCCATTTCCTCGGCCATGCGGGCCTCTTCCGCCACCCGTTGCTTGGCCCGGCGCTCCAACCACCAGGCCGCCCCACCGGTGATAAGTGCCAGCGTCAGGAAGGGGAACATCGGCGTGCCCGGCACGACGGCGAGCGCCGCGGCCATGAAGGCCGACAGGCCCAGCGCCCGGGGATAGGCGGTGAACTGGTCCACCAGGGCGCTTTCCGCCGTGGTGGTCAGGCCGCCCTTGGAGACCATGACACCGGCAGCCACCGAGATCACCAGGGCGGGAATCTGGCTGACCAGACCGTCGCCCACCGTCAGGCGGGTGTAGGTGTCCGCGGCTTCCGAGAAGCTCATGTCATTCTGGGCGATGCCGATGATCATGCCGCCGATGACGTTGATGGCGGTGATGATCAGGCCGGCGACCGCATCGCCGCGCACGAACTTGGATGCACCGTCCATGGCGCCGAAGAAGTCGCTTTCCTTTTGCAGGGATTCGCGCCGGTTCTTGGCTTGCTGCTCGTCGATCAGGCCCGAAGACAGGTCGGCGTCGATGGCCATCTGCTTGCCGGGCATGGCGTCCAGGGTGAAGCGGGCGGTCACTTCGGCGATACGGGTCGCACCTTTGGTGATCACCATGAAGTTCACCAGCACCAGGATCGAAAAGACGATCACCCCGATGACGAAGTTGCCCCCCATGATGAAGCCGCCGAAGGCCTCGATCACGTTCCCGGCGGCGTCCGTGCCCTCGTGACCGTTGGCCAGGATCAGGCGGGTGGTGGCCAGGTTCAGCGACAGCCGCAACATGGTGGTAATCAGCAGCACCATGGGGAAGGTGTTGAATTCCAGAGCGTTGTTGATGAATACCACGGTCATCAGGATCAGCACCGCCAGCGTCAGCGACATTGCCAGCATGACGTCCAGCAGCCAGGGCGGCATGGGCAGGATCAGGACCACCAGGATCATGATCAGACCCAGCGGCAGACCGATCTCGCCGCTGGTCAGCAGCCGGACCAGCCGCTGCCCGAAAGCCGCCGCGCTACCGCCGCCGCCGCCGGTGTCGCCACCGGCGCGGGCCGCGCCGCCGTTTGTCAGGGCGGGGGTTCCGCCTCCCCTATCCTCGGCCATGGCGTCCGCCTTCTCCGTTTGGTGCCGCTGGGTGCCTCATCGGTGTGTCCGGCCGGGTGCCCTAGTAGGACCCGGCGTCTCCGGCACCGGGCGCGGGTACGGCCACGCCTTCCTCGGTGTACTGCTTCAGCTTGTTGCGCAGGGTGCGGATGGATATGCCCAGGATGTTGGCCGCATGGGTGCGGTTGCCCAGGCAATGCTTCAGCGTGTCGATAATCAGATCGCGTTCCACGTCGGCCACGGTGCGGCCCACAAGCGTCGCGGTTCCGCCGCCGTTAGGATCCCCATCCGCCGCGCCGCCGTGGCCATGGCCGCTTCCGGTTCCGCCGGCGGGGGCCATGCCTTCGCCGACGGTGTTGCTGCCGGTCAGCATGATCGCTTCGGGTCCGATGGCGTCGCCGGAGGCCAGCAGCACAGCGCGGTGCATGGTGTTTTCCAGTTCGCGCACATTGCCCCGCCAGCCGTGGCGGCGCAGGACGGCGCGCGCTTCTTCGGCGATGGGACGGAAGGGAACGGCGTTCATCTCGGCGAATTTCCTGGCGAAGTGATCGGACAGCAGATCCACGTCCTGGGGCCGCCGCCGCAGGGGGGGCAGGGCCAGGGTGATGACGTTCAGGCGGAAATACAGGTCTTCCCGGAAGCGCCCGGCGCGGACTTCCTCGTCCAGGTCGCGGTTGGTGGTGGCCAGAATGCGCACGTCCACCTTTACCGGCTGCTTGCCGCCCACCCGGTCGATTTCGCGTTCCTGGATCACGCGCAGCAGCTTGGCTTGCAGCCGCACGTCCATTTCGCTGATTTCGTCGAGTAGCAGGGTGCCGCCGCTGGCTTCCTCGAACTTGCCCAACCGGCGGGCCACCGCGCCGGTGAAGGCGCCCTTCTCGTGACCGAACAGCTCGCTTTCCAGCAGGGCTTCGGGAATGGCGGCACAGTTGACGGCGATAAAGCGGCCGCCGGCGCGCCGGCTCTTGCGATGGAGATGGCGGGCGATGACTTCCTTGCCGGTGCCCGATTCCCCGCTGATCAGCACGCTGGCGTCCGAAGGCGCCACCTGCTCGGCCATTTTCACCACGGCGGCCATGGCCGGATCGCGGAAGACCAGGCTGTGGCTTTCCTCGGCCACGGCCTCCAGCACGGCGGCGATCAGTTCCGGGTCCGGCGGCAGGGGGATGAATTCCTTCGCCCCGGCCTTGATGGCCCGCACGGCGGCCTGGGTGTCGGTGCCGATGCCGTAGGCCACCACGGGGGTGGCCATGCGTTCCTCGGTCATGGCGGCGATCAGGCGGTTGACGTCCAGACGCACGTCGACCATGGCCAGGTCCGCGCCCTTGCCTTCGCGCAGGAAGGTCAGCGCCTGGTCGATTCCGCCCACCTGGCTGACCTTGGCGCCCCGGTCCATGGCCATGCGGCTGGCCTCGCCCACCTGGCCGTCAAGGGATCCGATGATCAGCAAACGCATGGACGGGGTCTCGCCTTCAAGCTGTCAGGGGTGGAGGGTGAGGAACGAAATGCGATGATGGAAGGCGTCCGCGTCGCGGACTGCCGTGAGGCATATAAATTTCTCACACCGCCGCTCCTTCGTCGTACCAAGTGACCTGGGCCGAGGGCGGCAGGGCGGCGTTCAGCAGCATTTCCAGTCTGCGGGGGTTTTCCTTGCGGGCGATGGACAGGACGCCGACCATGTAGATCCGATGGGTCAGGGTGCTTTCGGCCCCGTTGCGTTCCAGCTTGCCGGCCAGCGGCAGGAATACCACGTTGCCCAGGATCGCGCCGTAGAAGGTGGTCAGCAGGGCCACGGCCATGCCCGGGCCGATGGCTTCTGGCTGGTCCAGGTTGGACAGCATCTGCACCAGACCGATCAGCGTGCCGATCAGCCCCATCGCCGGCGCCACTTCGGCGGCCCGGCGCAGCACTGCCCCGGCGCGGGCCAGCCGCTGGTCCTGGGCATGGATGTCCTGGGTCAGGATGGCCTCCACGTCGCCTTCGGGCAGGCCGTCCACCACCAGGCTCAGGGCCTTGTAAAGGAACGGATCGCCGCGCAGGCTGTCGAGGATCTGCCCCTGCATTTTCAGAACCCCGTGCCGCCGCGCGTATTCGGCCAGGCTCAGAACCTGCAGCGCCGCGCCGCGCGGGGTGCGGGCCGGGCTGCCCAGGGACTGGCCGAGCATGGAGACGGTCACCACCACATCGCGGACCGTGAACGACGCCAGGGTTACCGCCAGACTGCCCAGACCGACCACCAGGATCGCCGGCAGGTCGATGAAGGACGACGGCGAGCCCCCCAGCAGCAGGGCGAGCACGATTAGCGCCAGCGCCCCACCGATGCCCAGCACGGTGGCCAGGTCGGGCAGGGCGCGGGCGGGCGTCGCCGCCGGTTCAAGGTCGCGAGGGTCGGCCATGGCGCGGCGTCAGGTCCGGTCGGACTTGATGATTTCCGTCATGGTCACGCCCAGACGATCTTCCACCACCACCACTTCGCCACGGGCGACCAGGCGGTTGTTGACGTAGATGTCGATGGCCTCGCCGACTTTGCGGTCCAGTTCCACCACTGCGCCCCGGCCCAGCTTCAGAAGCTGGTTGACCTGCATGTGGGCCTTGCCGAGCACGGCGGAGACCTGGACGGGGATGTCGTAGACCGCTTCCAGGTCGGCGGCGGAGCGTGGCTTGTCCGGGATTTCCGGGGGAGAGAAGTCGTCGTCCATGCCGCCACCCATGTTGGAGCTGCCTTTCGGGTCCAGGTCGGTCAGGTTGAAGTCGTTGTCGTCGGCCATGGCTTTTTACCCCTATGACTGTTCAGATCCCGGCACGTCCAGGTGACGGTCGATCAGTGTCTCGATTTCTTCCCAGGTCCGGCGCACGTCCCGGTCCACGCCGCCTTCTCCCCAGTCCACCCGGCAGTCCGACGGCGGCACCCGGTCGTCGCCCTGGACGATCAGCTTGCCCTCGTAGCCGCTGTTTTCCACCGTCTCTCCCAGCCGGTCGCGCAGGGTGTCGGCGAGGGTGGGGTTGACGCGCACGGTCAGGCGCGGGGCATCCAGCACGTCGGGCAGCAACTCGGCCACCAGATGGATGACCTCTTCCTGGGCGCCCTGTTCGGCGCTGGCCGGCAGAACCTTGCGGCAGACCGCCAGGATCATCCGGGCGCCGTCGCGGGAAATGGCGTCCAGTGCCACATCGTGGCGTGCCTGCAAGCCGTCCAGGCGGTGGGCCACCTCCTGCAACGCCAGGGCCGTCATGCGCTCCGATGCCTGCGAGGCTTCGTCCAGGGCGGCGGTGTGGCCGGCGATGTAGCCTTCCTCGCGGGCGGCTTCCAACTGGGCGGCGGTGTACATGGGTGGCGGTGGCGGAGGGGGTTCCTCCGGTTGTTCCGGCTCGTTGGCGGCCAGGGCCGCTTCGGCTTCGGCTTCCAGTTCGGCGCGGCTGCGGCCGGTGGAGTCCTTGCGGGACCCGCCGCCGTCGAATCTGCGGTCGAACAGGAATTTCTGGATTTCTGCCATCGGTCGGGGACGCTCCGGATCAGTAGATCAGTTCGTCCTCTTCCTTGCCTTCGGAAATCACGATCTGGCCGGAGTTGGCCAGTTCCTTGGCAAGGGAGACGATGGAGTTCTGGGCCTCGTCCACCTCGCGCAGGCGCACCGGACCCATGGCTTCCATGTCCTCGCGCAGCATCTTGCCGGCGCGTTCGGACATGTTGGAGAAGAACATTTCCTTGATGGAATCCGACGACCCCTTCAGGGCCATGGCCAGCTTGTCCTTTTCCACGTGGCGCAGCAGGGTCTGGACCCCCTGGGCGTCGACGCGGTTCAGGTCTTCGAAGGTGAACATCAGCTGCTTGATCTTTTCCGCGCTCTCGCGGTTGCGCTCTTCCAGGGCGGTCAGGAAGCGGCTTTCGGCATTGCGGTCCAGGTTGTTGAAGATGTCGGCCATCAGTTCGTGCGCGTCGCGGCGGGCGGTGCGGGCCAGGTTGGACATGAATTCGGTGCGCAGGGTCTTTTCCACCCCGTCCAGCACTTCCTTCTGCACCGCTTCCATGTGCAGCATGCGCATGATCACTTCCATGGCGAAGTTTTCCGGCAGCAGGCCCAGCACCCGGGCCGCATGATCCGGCTTGATCTTCGACAGCACCACCGCCACGGTCTGCGGATATTCGTTCTTCAGGTAGTTGGCGAGCACCTGCTCGTTCACATTGCCCAGCTTGTCCCACATGGTGCGGCCGGCGGGGCCGCGGATTTCTTCCATGATGGCGTCGACGCGATCCTTGGACAGGGAGCGCATCAGCAGGCGTTCGGTGGTGTCGTAGGACCCGACCAGGGATCCGGTGTTGGAAATGGCGTCGGCGAAGTCGACGAACAGCCGCTCCACCACCGACGACCCCACCGTCCCCAGGTTGGCCATGATCTGGGAGAGTTCCTTGATCTCCTCGTCGTCCATCATGGAGAACAGCTTGGCCGAATGGTCCTCGCCCAGCGACAGCATCAGGATGGCTGCCTTCTGGGGGCCGGTCAGGCTGCGATAATCTTCCTTGATGCGTGACACGGACGAACTCTCCCTTGACGGACGGTGCCGGCGTGGTGCCGGCGTCCGACCCCCCGGGGCACGAGGGGTCGGGTGAGGCGGGAAACCCGCTTAGGCTTCCTGGTACAACCAGTTGCGCAGGATGGACAAGGCTTCCTCGGGATGCTTGTCGACGATTTCGCCGATCTTGCGCAAGGACGAAGCCTTCACGCGGCCTTCCACCTTGTCGATATCGATCAGTTCTTCTGCATCTTCCAGCTCGTCGGGCACACCGAGCATGCCCGGTTGCAGCTGGCCGCCCGGGCCGGTCAGCTGCGGCGCGCCGGGCATGTCGGCGGTCAGCAGGCCGGCGCCGGCCTGTTCGGCACCCGAGGGCAGGTTTTCGAAGGCGCGCTGCACCAGCGGACGGACCACCAGAAGAATGACCAGGATGGCGACGATGGCGATCCCCAGGCCTTCGCCCAGGCGGAACAGCTCTTCCTTGCTCATGCCCATGAACTGCCAGCTGTCGGTCTCGCCGAACAGCTCGGCCACATCGGCGAATTGCATGTTGACCACTTCGACCATGTCGCCGCGGTTCTGGTTGTAGCCCATCGCCGAGCGCACCAGGGCGCTGATCTTCTGCATTTCCTCGTCGGAGCGCGGCTCCCAGGTGACGTTGCCGTCGGCGTCGGTCTGGGTGATGCCGTCGACCATCACCGCCACGGACAGGCGCTTGATGATGCCGGTCTCGCGGATCTCGTTGGTTACCACCTTGGTGATTTCATAGTTCACCGTTTCCTCGGTCCGGGCTTCCGAGGTGGTGGCCGACGGGCCGCCGGCGTTGGCGAAATCCGCCTCCGGCAGGTTTTGCTGAACGGTGACGTTCTGTTCGGATTCGTTGGTGTTGGCGTTTTCTTCCACCGTGGTGGTGGACCGCACCACCTGGCCGTCGGGGTCATAGGTCTCGCGGTTGGTGACCACGCGGTTGAAGTCCATTTCCG
Source organism: Rhodospirillaceae bacterium Z3-40 (assembly GCA_046233135.1). Taxonomy (GTDB): domain Bacteria; phylum Pseudomonadota; class Alphaproteobacteria; order Rhodospirillales; family Rhodospirillaceae; genus JBJXHN01. Next base: position 284,634 of record JBJXHN010000002.1, read on the forward strand.
CGACCACTTCGGCCCGCACCTTGCCGGCGCCGACGGTGCGTTCCAGCAGGGTCTCGATGGACCGGGCCAGGCGGCGTTCCTCTTCCAGGCGCATCTGTTCCTGGGTCTGGGCCAGCAACTGGCCTTCGTCTTCCATGCCCCGGGTCAGCAGGGTGCCGCGTTCATCGATGATCGACACCTGGCTGGGCTTCATGGTGGCCACGGCGGCGGCCACCAGGTTCTGGATGGCGACCACCTGGCCTTCCTGCAGCCGCCGGCCCTTCAGATGCAGAATGACCGAAGCGCTGGGTTCGACGGTATCGCGGGTAAAGGGTTCGCGCTTGGGCAGCACCAGATGGACGCGCGCGCCTTCCACCCCGTCGATGGACCGGATGGTGCGCGACAGCTCGCCTTCCAGGGCGCGGATCATGTTGACGTTCTGGGTGAACTGGGTGGCGCCCAGGGCGCTGGTGTTGTCGAACAGCTCGTAGCCGACGGTGGCGCCGGTGGGCAGGGCCATTTCGGCCATCTGCACGCGCAGCCGCAGCACCTGGTCGGACGGCACCATGATCGACTGGCCGTTGTCCGCCAGCTGATAGGGAATGTTCTGGTCGTCCAGCTGGGCCATGATCTGCTTGGCGTCGCCGGGTGGCAGGTCGCCATACAACAGCTCCATCTGCGCGGTCGACAAGCGGGTCGCCACGTAGATCATGAAGCCGATAACCGCGATGCCGGCGGCGGCGATGGCGGCGAGTTTGACCGGGCCGAGGCTCCGGACCAATTGCATGACGTTGTTCACGGTCACATCACCCGAATGAAGCAGATGTGCCACCCCGAGGCGGCGGAAAGTGCGGTCGTCGGACGGGATGGGCGCCGACCTCCGGCCGGCACCGTTACCTTTGGAACAGACGGTACGGCCGGGGTGGTGAATCGAATCTTAACGAACCGGCAAAAATTGCCCAGACCAGAAGTGAAAAAACAGACTTTAGGCCTAATTTTTGTGGCCTTATAGCCATGCAACCACCATCCTGGCGTAGACTTTTCCCGTTTTAGTGGAAGCTGAGCGGAAAGATGTGCCGCCGAGGTGGCAAAAATTTCCCCGGTATGGGGTCAGGCGGGGGCAGGCGGCGCCGGTATCCGTTAACGGTCCGGCGCTCGTATGCCTTTATATCCGGGGCATCAAGTGGAAAAGTGGGGGTGGCTAGTGAACCAGGACGGCGTCCACGCCGCGAAAGTCGGCGGGCTTGATCAGCCCGACGGACGCCACGGTAACCGAATGGACTTTGCCATCCAACTCGCGGTCCCAGAAATCCAGGAATTTCCGCAGTTCAGGGAAACGTGGAGCAATGTCTAGCTGCTGCCAGATGTATTCTTGCAACAGTTTCGGATAATCGGGCATGTGATAGAGGATCTTCGCCGTGGTCAGACGATAGTCGGCCAGTTGGCGGATGAAATCCGAATCAGACCTCCGGTCCGCTCCCTCGGCTTCGGGGGCGAGGGATGTGCCATCAATAGCTTTGCCATCAAGAGTCATGGGGCGGGTTCTCCCTTCGTCTCTTGCCCGCCGGACGGCTTCAGCCTGCTGCTCCGTTCGTCGGAGTCGGGACCGGCGGCGCGGATAATGTTTCCTCCTCTCCGACCCGAAAGTGTGCCACCAGGGTCCGAAGGTTGACAAGAAAAATACGCAAAAACAATGAAATAGCAGCCATTCCGGGTGGCTGCTGCCAAAAAAATCATGACGCTCTCTTGACCGGATTTCCGTTTCAACTATCTCAGCATCGCCCGGCGGACGGTGGCCCATCACAAGGGCATCGGGGCCGGGAGTCATTTGCTTAGCAACAAGGAATGACCGAGGAGAAAATCCATGGGCTTCAAGCCTTTGCATGACCGAGTCCTGGTGAAGCGTCTGGACGAGGACGAACGCACCAAGGGCGGAATCATCATCCCCGACACCGCCAAGGAAAAGCCGATGCGCGGCGAGGTGATCGCCACGGGATCGGGGGAGCGTGCCGCCGACGGCAAGGTGACCCCGCTGGACGTGGCCGCTGGCGATCAGGTGCTGTTCGCCAAATGGGCCGGCACAGAGGTGAAGATCGACGGCACCGATTACCTGATCCTGAAGGAATCGGACATCCTGGGTGTGATCGACAGCGCCGAAACGGCGCGCAAGGCCGCGTGAGCGGGCAGGCCGGTAAGGAGGAGATGACGAATGGCTGCCAAAGACGTGAAATTTGCCGCTGACGCCCGCGAACGGCTGCTCCGGGGTGTCGATACCCTGGCCAATGCGGTGAAGGTGACCCTGGGTCCCAAGGGCCGCAACGTGGTGCTGGACAAAAGCTACGGTGCCCCGCGCATCACCAAGGACGGCGTCTCTGTCGCCAAGGAAATCGAACTGAAGGACAAGTTCGAGAACATGGGCGCCCAGATGCTGAAGGAAGTGGCGTCCAAGACCGCCGATCTGGCCGGTGACGGCACCACCACCGCCACTGTTCTGGCCCAGGCCATTGTCCGCGAGGGCGCCAAGGCCGTGGCGGCGGGCATGAACCCGATGGACCTGAAGCGCGGGATAGATCTGGCCGTAACGGCCGTGGTGGAGGACGTCAAGGCCCGCTCCCGCAAGGTGGGATCCAATGCCGAGGTGGCGCAGGTGGGCACCATCTCCGCCAACGGCGATGCCGAGGTGGGTGGGATCATCGCCAAGGCCATGGAGAAGGTCGGCAACGAAGGGGTCATCACCGTCGAGGAGGCCAAGGGCCTGGAGACGGAACTGGATGTGGTCGAAGGCATGCAGTTCGACCGGGGCTACCTGTCCCCCTATTTCGTGACCAATGCCGAAAAGATGGTCGCGGAATTGGACAATCCCTACATCCTGATCCACGAAAAGAAGCTGTCGGGCCTGCAACCCCTGTTGCCGGTGCTGGAAAGCGTTGTGCAGTCCGGCCGCCCGCTGATGATCATCGCCGAGGATGTGGAAGGCGAGGCTCTGGCCACCCTGGTGGTGAACCGTCTGCGCGGGGGGCTGAAGGTGGCGTCGGTGAAGGCGCCGGGCTTCGGTGATCGCCGCAAGGCCATGCTGGAAGACATCGCCATCCTGACCGGCGGTCAGGTGATCAGCGAAGACCTGGGCATCAAGCTGGAAAACGTCACGCTGGACATGCTCGGCACCGCCAAGTCGGTGTCGATCACCAAGGACGATACCACGATCGTCGACGGGGCCGGGGCGAAGGCCGACATACAGGCCCGCTGCGCCCAGATCCGTCAGCAGATCGACAGCACCTCCAGCGACTATGACCGCGAGAAGCTTCAGGAACGTCTGGCCAAGCTGGCCGGCGGCGTGGCGGTGATCAAGGTCGGCGGTGCCACCGAAGTGGAAGTGAAGGAAAAGAAGGACCGGGTGGACGATGCCCTGCACGCCACCCGCGCGGCGGTGGAAGAGGGGATCGTCGCCGGCGGCGGCGTGGCCCTGCTCTATGCCGCCAAGGTCCTTGATGCCGTCGAAACGGCCAACAGCGACCAGAAGGTGGGGGTGGAGATCGTGCGCAAGGCCTTGCAGGCCCCCGTGCGTCAGATCGCCATCAATGCCGGTGTGGACGGCGCCGTGGTCGCCGGCAAGCTGCTGGACAGCACCGACACCAACTTCGGCTATAACGCCCAGACCGGTGCGTACGAGGATCTGGTGAAGGCCGGCGTCATCGATCCCACCAAGGTCGTGCGCTGCGCCCTTCAGGACGCCGCATCGGTGGCCGGCCTGCTGGTGACCACCGAGGCCATGGTCGGCGAGATCCCCGCCGCCAAGCCGGCGATGCCGGCCGGGGGCGGCATGGGGGATATGGACTTCTGAGCACAGCCGACCGGCCCGCATAAGAAAGGGGGCGCGATCCTGTCGCGCCCCCGCTTCTTTTTCCGGTGATGGTGTTTCAGGGGCTGGTTAGAGCGGGACACGTTTTCGTGGAATCGGTCATCCCGCTCTAGGTTTTGTTGTTCGCATTGTTTTCGCGCAAAACCGGTTCCCACTTTTGCGCACAATGCTCTAATGCCCGACGCCGACCCACCAGTAGACCCAGACGAACAGGAAGATCCACACCACGTCGACGAAGTGCCAGTACCATTCTGCGGCCATGAAGCCCGTATGGCGTTCGGCGTTGAAGCTGCCCCGGATGGCGCGCACCAGCATCACCGTCAAAAAGCAGGCGCCGACGAAGACGTGGAAGCCGTGGAAGCCGGTGGCCAGGTAGAACACCGACGGATAGATGCCGTCCGACAAGCCGAAGGCCGCCTCGCCGTATTCCACCACCTGGAGCACCAGGAACAGGAAGCCCAGGCCGACGGTGACGGCCAGGCCGAGGATCAGCTGACTCTGCTTGCGCTTTTCCATGCCCTTTTTGGCCCACATCAGCACGAAGCCGGAGGTCACCAGGATCAGGGTATTCAGTGCCGGCAGGCCCCAGGCGTGCAGGGGTTCGATCCCCTCCGGCGGCCAGATGTCGCCGACCACGGGGCTGATCAGCAGGGCGTTGTGGAAGAAGGCCCAGAAGAAGGCGACGAAGAACATGACTTCGGAAGCGATGAACATCGCGAAGCCCATCTTCAGGCCGTGGCGCACGAATTTATTGTGGGCCTTCTCGACGGTGGATTCGTGGATCACGTCGTGCCACCAGCCGGCCATGGTCAGCAGCACCAGGGCGACCCCCAGCAGCAGCATCCAGGTGCTGTCTTCGTGCATGTAGAAGACCGCGCCCACCGCCAGCACGAAGGCCGCGAGCGATCCCACGGCCGGCCAGGGGCTGGGGTCGATGATATGAAAGGGGTGCTTGCGCACGGTGGCGTCACTCATGGTCCATCCCTCCTCCCGAACTCCGACGGGTGTTGTTTCCTTCAATGAAAGCGTCGTGCAGGCAAACTCGTGCACTGACCGCTGAATCATCTGAATGTGTCAGTGCACTAGGACCCCTGGTTCCGCTGGCTGCGTCCGTGGTCGGGAGCGGCCTCCGGCTGGGGCAGGCCCGCCTTTTCGGCGGCGTCGTGGTCTTCGAAAAACGTATAGGACAGGGTGATGGTGCGCACTTCGCGCACGTTCTCGTCCTCCATGATTGCCGGGTCCACGTAGAAGCTGACCGGCATGTCCATGGTCTGTCCCGGCTCCAGCCGCTGTTCGGTGAAGCAGAAGCAGTCGATCTTGACGAAATAGGGGGCTGCCTTCAGCGGCGTGACGTTGAAGGTGGCGGTGCCGATGATCGGCCGGTCGCTGTCGTTGGTGGCCTGGAAGAAGGCCAGTTCCTGTTCCCCCAGCGGGATCTTGATGGCGTGCTGCAGGGGCTTGAAGCCCCAGGGCAGGTCGCGGTTGGTATCGGCGTTGAACAGAACCTGCATGACCGGGTCCCCGGCGGCGGAATGGCCCTGGCCGGGGGCGGCCGCGGTGGTATCGATCTGCGGAGTGCCGCCGTAGCCGGTGACCTGGCAGAACAGCCGGTAGGCGGGGACGGAGGCAAAGGCGACGCCCACCATCACGCCGATGAAGCCGGTGCAGATCAGCGCCAGACGGCGGTTCTTGCGGGCGACGGTCTCGTTGACGGGGGCCATGGCGTTTCCTCGGTGCTGACCTCGGATGGGGGTAAAGCGGGCGGGGGTAAAGAGGGCGGGCATGAGTGGTGGCGGCGGATCATCGGGACGGCACCCGGACCGGTGCTGGAGGACAGCGGTCCGGGTGCCGCGCCGGCGGGGAGGCTACTCCGCCGGCTGCGGACGGTGGGGGCCGCTGCCGTGCACTTCTTCGGGGCCGATGTGCGGCGGGTCCTCGAAGCAATGCACCGGCGGCGGCGAGGACACGGTCCACTCCAGGGTGGTCGCGCCTTCGCCCCAGTAGTTGGCGGGCAGCGGCTTGGTGGACCGCAGGGTCACCCAGCAGATGTAAAGGAACAGCACCACCCCGAGCCCGGCGATATAGGCGCCGATGGAGGCAACCATGTTCCAGCCGGCAAAGGCGTCCGGATAGTCGGGGATACGGCGCGGCATGCCGGCCAGCCCCAGGAAGTGCATGGGGAAGAAGGTCAGGTTGACGCCGATGAAGGTCATCCAGAAGTGGATCTTGCCCAGGATTTCCGGGTACTGCCGGCCGCTGATCTTGCCGATCCAGTAATAGAAGCCGGCGAAGATGGCGAAGACCGCGCCCAGCGACAGCACGTAGTGGAAGTGGGCGATGACGTAATAGGTATCGTGCAGGGCGATATCGACGCCGGCATTGGCCAGCACCACGCCGGTGACACCGCCGACGGTGAACAGAAAGATGAAACCGACCGCCCACAGCATCGGGGTCTCGAACTTGATGGACCCGCCCCACATGGTGGCGATCCAGCTGAACACCTTGATGCCCGTGGGCACGCCGATGGCCATGGTGGCGGCGACGAAATAGGCCCGGGTGTCCACGTCCATGCCCACCGTATACATGTGGTGGGCCCAGACCATGAAGCCGATGACGCCGATGGAAACCATGGCGTAGGCCATGCCCAGATAGCCGAACACGGGCTTGCGGGAGAAGGTGGCGACGATATGGCTGATGATCCCGAAGGCCGGCAGGATCATGATGTAGACCTCGGGATGGCCGAAGAACCAGAACAGGTGCTGGAACAGCAGCGGGTCACCGCCGCCGGCCGGATCGAAGAAGGTGGTGCCGAAGTTGCGGTCGGTCAGCAGCATGGTGATCGCCCCGGCCAGCACCGGCAGGGACAGCAGCAGCAGGAAGGCGGTGACCGTCATCGCCCAGACGAACAGCGGCATGCGGTGCAGGGTCATGCCCGGGGCGCGCATGTTGAAGATGGTCACCAGGAAGTTGATGGCCCCCAGCAGCGACGACACCCCGGCCAGGTGCATGGCGAAGATGGCGAAATCCACCGCCTTGCCGCCGTGGGCCGTGCTTCCCGATAGCGGGGGATAGAGGGTCCAGCCCGTGCCCGTGCCGCCGTCGATGAAACCGGCGGTCAGCAGCAGGGCGAAGGACGGCGGCAGCAGCCAGAAGCTGATGTTGTTCATGCGCGGGAAGGCCATGTCCGGCGCGCCGATCATCAGCGGGACGAACCAGTTCCCGAAACCGCCGATCAGGGCGGGCATGACCACGAAGAAGATCATGATCAGCCCGTGGGCGGTGACGAAGACATTGTACTGCTGGTGATCGCCGCCCAGCACCTGCAAGCCCGGTTCCGCCAGTTCCCAGCGGATGATCATCGACATGCCGCCGCCGATCAGCCCCGCCAGGATGGCGAAGATCAGGTACATGGACCCGATGTCTTTGTGGTTGGTGGAAAATACCCAGCGGCGCCAGCCGGTGGGGCCGTGGTGGTCGTGCGCATGGGCGCCGGCCCGGCTGTCCTCGTGAACCCCGCCCCCGGGGGAAATGACCGTATCGGACATGGTTTGCTTATCCCTCTTGTCGTCTGTCCCGTGACCGGCCCGGTCAGTTCTGGGCCAGGATGTCTTGCCGCTGGTCGGATGTGCCGTCCTGTGGCCCGCTGGCGGCCGTCTTATCCTCGGCGCGCGGGTCGGCTTGGGTGGCGGTGACCGGTTCAGGGACGACCATCTGTGCGCTGGCGGGGATCGGCAGGGGATCGTGACCGGCCAGTTGCGTGGCCGGCGCGTCCGGATTGCCGTAGTCCTCGGCGGTGGCGGTCACCCAGGCGTCGAAATCGGCGCGGGAGATCGCGCGGATCTCAATGGGCATGAAGCCGTGGTAGACCCCGCACAATTCGGAACACTGGCCGTAGTAGGTACCTTCCTCTTCGATCCGCACCCAGGTTTCGTTCAGCCGGCCGGGAACGGCGTCGGTCTTGATCCCCATGGCGGGCATGGCCCAGCTGTGGATCACGTCGTCGGCGGTGATCAGGATGCGGATGTTGGTGTCCACGGGCAGCACCACCGGTGCGTCGGTGGATAGAAGGCGGGTCTGCCCCTCTTCCAGGGCGTCTTCCTGGACCATGAAGGCGTCGAAGGCGATTTCCTTCTGGTCGGGATATTCATAGGACCAGAACCACTGGTGCCCGACGACCTTCAGGGTCATCTCGCTTTCCGCCGTGCGGTCCATGTAATAGAGCAGGTTGAACGACGGAACGGCGATGACCACCAGGATGATCACCGGCAGAAGCGTCCAGGCCACTTCCAGCATCACGTTGTGGTGGAACTGGCGTGGCGTCGGGTTGGCCTTGGCATTGAAGCGCAGGATCACATAGCCCAGCAGAAGCATCACGAAGACCACGACGGCGATCATGATCCAGGTGATTTCCGTGTTCAGCTTGACGACGGCGTCCATCACCGGGGAAGCCGACGGCTGGTGCCAGACCTGCCAGGGTTCCGGAGTGGCCGCCAGGGCCGAACCCGCTGCCAGGGCGGCCATCCCGCCCGCCAGGACCAGGGCGCCCGCCGCCCGTCCCGTTCTCGCCTTCCATTCCAGGCTCATGCATCCCCTCCCGAACCCTGGGGCCGCCCTGCGGACAAGACGGTCCGTATTGCCAGATTAACGATTCTCGCCCACGGGCGCCTGCCGGTCCGGCCGGCAAGCGCCTGATGGCATGCCTATTACAGAGTTGTAAGCTCGGATATATACAGAGTCGTGGAAACCGACAATAGGGCTTAGTAATTTTTTCGCATAAAACAAAGGGATTAATGTGCGATGCACTATAATAGCTAAGTCAGAAAAGTGGATTTTCGCGCCCGCAACATAGGGGGTTCTTGTCCCTGATTTTGGCGTGGTTAAAGTTTATTTGTCGGATAATTTTTGGGGGTGTTAGGGGCGGTTCCCCGGCCTGCGTCCCTCGGGGGACGGGGAACCGTTGCCCGGTAAGGGGTTACACTCCGAAGAGAGATTTCTGGAAATCTTCTAGCTGGAAGTTCAGGGTCCTGCGGATCCTGGTGTTGTCGATATCGTGGACGAAGGGCTGGTCCGGGGCGGTCTCGTCGAAGCGGATATCCGCGCCGGGAATGGTGCGCTGCACAATGTCCGCGATGGCACGGCAGGACAGCGTGTGGCCCCCGGAATTCAGGATCACGGCCCCCTGAAACGGCCATTCTGCTGTCCGGGCCAGCAGGCGGGAGACGTCGGAGACGGAAATCAGGCTTGTCTTCTGGTCGGCGCGCAGCGGGATGGACACGGGCTGCCCGGCGGCCGGCCGGGCGGCGATGTCCGACGTCCAGGTGGTGAAGCCGTGCTCCCGGCCCGGCCCGAAGACGACGCTGAGGCGGAGGCCGCAGGTGGAGAGCCCGAACAGATCGGCATATTTGCGGGCGGTGAATTCGTTCAGGGCCTTCAAGGCACCATAGGTGGTCGCCTGACAGCTCAGGGGACATTCGTCGTCTTCGGTCAGGGGACGGTCGCCATAGAAGGCCTGGGACGGTCCGTAGACACCGATCGAACTGGCGTAGATGACCCGGCCGACCCCGGCGGCCAGGGCCGCATCCAGGCAGTTGATGAACCCCAGGGTGTTGACCCGGGCCGACAGATGGGGCTGTTGTTCCGATGCATCCCCGACCACGTAGGCGAGGTGGATGATGATGTCGGGGGCGCTTTCCGCGACCAGCCGCATCATGGCGGGGCGGTCGTCGACGGCCGCTTCGTGAAAGGTAACGCCTTCGAGAAGGGCGGCGCGGCGCTCCGGCCATCGGATGTCGGTGGCCGTCACCCGGTGGTCCATTGATCGCAGATGGGCGCAGAGATGGGCGCCGACGAAACCGCCGCCGCCCGGGACCAGCACATGCATCGTTTTGTTCTCCGCACCGAACAGGGCCGGGCGGGCTGCATCCCGCCCGGCCCGCCGGGGTGGTTGAGGGGATGGGGCGACGGGTTCAGGGAATCAGGCGTTCCAGAAGGCGCCGGTCCTCCACGCCGAACCCGCCACCATAGACGTCCGACACCATGAAGTGGGCGCCAAGGATTTCTGCGTTCAGCTCGGTCAGGGGATCGAAGGCGCTCTCGTGCAAGGTCATGTCGATGCGGCCTGGGATCGGCTTGGAGTATTCCAGCGGCGTCCGGCGATAGACGACATCGGCGTAGCAGGGTTCCGGCTTCTCGGGATGCGGAAGGCGGCGGACATGGATTTCACCGCCGGGCTGTTCGTCCCCGTCGACCAGCCGCACCACCGGCGCGTCGGCATCGGGAAGGAAGGCGAAATCCGCCAGGCGGTTGCCGCGCCGGTCGAGCCAGCCGGAGATCCGTCCATCCTCGGCTTCGTCAAAGGCGTAGGTGCAGTCCTTCTTGGTGTAGCCGAAGATTTCCCGGCCGGCGGCGATCCCCATGGGGTCGCTGCAATACATATAGATGTGCGTCTGGGTGAACAGGTCCTTGTAGCGCACGGCGACGGTGACCATCAGGTCGAACATCGCGCCGTTATGCAGGGACAGGGTATGGCCGGGGGACAGCATGTAGCGGAAGGCCACCCGGTTGTTGACCAGCTCGAAGGGGGTGTCGGCCAGCAGGCGGGCGACCTTGTCCTGATCGACCCGCGTCATGACTTCCAGGGTGCGCAGCGCGCATTCCCATTCAACGGGATAGGCTGGCGAGTGATGGGGGCTCACCCCGGCGTTCTTGTGCATCGTGTACTTCCCGAACATGTTTCCTCCTGTCTCTGGGAATGGTCTTCGTCTGGGCGCATCGGTCGCGGGGAGTGGCCGGCAGTCCGGGCCGGCCGCCGCGAGGGCGGACGATGTGGTCAATCGCTGTCCCGGGGCCTGCCGCAGGGGCAGGGGCGTTCAAGGTTTTCCGGGCTGATGTCAGCGATGCGGGTGACGCCGCACAGGGCCATCGTCACGTCGAGTTCCTTGTGGATCATCTCAAGGCAGCGGGTGACGCCGTATTGCCCGAGGGCCCCCAGCCCGTAGAGATAGGCGCGGCCGATATAGGCGGCCTTGGCACCGAGGGCGAGCGCCCGGAACAGGTCCTGCCCGGACCGGATGCCGCTATCGACATGGACCTCCACGGACTCGCCGACCGCGTCGGCGATGCGGGGCAGGACGGATATGGAAGACGGAGCACCGTCCAGCTGACGGCCGCCGTGGTTTGACACCACGATCGCCGAGGCCCCGGAGTCCGCAGCCGCCCGCGCGTCCCGCGGGTCCATGACGCCCTTCAGGATCAGGGGGCCATCCCAGCGTGTCCTGATCCACTCGATATCCTGCCAGGACAGGGTCTGATCGAATTGTTCCGAGACCCAGGACGCGAGGGACGAGGTGTCCTTCACATTGGGCGCATGGCCGACGATGTTGCCGAACGTCCGGCGGCGGGTGCCCAGCATCCCCAGGCACCAGCGCGGCTTTGTGGCCAGGTTGATCAGATTCGTCAGGGTCGGCTTCGGGGGGGTCGACAGGCCGTTCTTGATGTCCTTGTGGCGCTGGCCTTGGATCTGAAGGTCCAGGGTCAGCACGAGGGCGGAGCAGGAGGCCGCTTTGGCACGCTCGATCAGGGCGGCGATGAATCCCCGGTCCTTCATCATGTAAAGCTGGAACCAGAAGGGACTGGTGGTATGGGCCGCCACGTCTTCCAGCGAACAGATGCTGACGGTGGACAGGGTGAAGGGAATGCCGAAGGCCTCGGCGGCCCTGGCCGCCAGGATTTCCCCATCCGCATGCTGCATGCCCGCGAGACCGGTTGGTGCCAGGGCGAGGGGCATCGTCACCGGCCGGCCGAGCATCGTCGCCGCCGTGGTCCTGTCCTCGACATTGCGGGCCACTCGTTGGCGGAGGTCGATCCGCGAAAAATCCCGGCTGTTGGCTTGGTAAGTCGCTTCGGTCCACGAGCCGCAGTCGACGTAATCATAGAACATTCGTGGAACCCGCCGCTCCGCCAGGCGCTGGAGGTCGCTCACGCATGTGATCTTGGGCATTTGCTCGCCTTTTCTTGACCGCAGGGTTTTGTCCCTCAAAGTGATTAACGTATACGAAAAACGTTTATGGGGAGCAACCGGTAAATCATCCCTGGGCGAATGGTGTTTGGTAGGGCAGGTGGCGGATGTCTCTGCAAAAAAGGCGGATATGCTCTTTTGGGCTGTTTCGTTGGGAAAATCGCCGCTCAGGCTTGTTGTGCAGGGGGGGTGCTGGAGGAGATTCCCGCTATGTGCCCTGGTTCCCGGTACCTGTTGGTGTGGCGAAGGAGTGGGAAAAGTGTCTGATGATGAAGGGGTGTTGGAAGGTCTGTGTTGGTCATTTTCTCTTTATATTATTGGTTTATAAGGATTTTTAGTCCTGTTGACAGGGTTTTGCATGAAATGTACATTGTGTTCAACAATCATTAAGCGGGAGGTGTGAATGGGCACGGTGTTTGGCGCCGGAGCGGATGCGTGAGGGGGCGGGTCGCCCTGATCACGGGTGCCGGAGGTGGTATCGGCCGTGCGGTGGCGGTCCGGCTGGCGGAAGCTGGCGCGGTGGTGGTGCTTGTCGACCGCTGCGATGCGGCGCTCTCCGATGCCCGGGAAGCACTTCGCTCCGTCGGTGCGAAAGAGCTTTCCTTGTGTGCCGACGTCAGGGAAGCCGCTGAGGTCCGGGCTGTCATCAACAGGGTGACCGCCGACCTCGGTGGTCCAGACGTGTTGGTCAGCTGTGCCGGCATCGAAGGGGCGGTCGCTCCCCTGACCGAGTATCCCGAAGACGCGTTCGACAGGGTGATGGCCGTGAATGCGAAAGGCGTTTTCCTGGGGATGAAATACGCCCTCCCCGGAATGCTGGAGCGCGGGCGGGGGGCGGTGGTGAATGTCGCTTCGACGTCGGCGATTCGCGGTCGGGCCAATCTGGCCGCCTATGTCGCGAGCAAGCACGCCGTGCTCGGCCTGACCCGGGTCGCGGCGCTGGAGGTCATGGACCGGGGCGTGCGGGTGAATGCGGTCCTGCCGGGGCCGGTGGAAACCGATCTGCTGCGCAGCCTTGATGCCAAGGCCGGTTTGGCGGGAGGGGTGATCACCCGGGCTGCGCAGGCCCGGACGGCCCAGCCTGGGGACGTGGCCGGTCCGGTTCTTTTCCTGGCATCGGATGAGGCCCGGCACCTGAACGGGGCGGCGCTGGTGATCGACGGCGGCGGAACCGCCTGTTGAAGCGGGTGGTTGTCGCGCGTCTTTTTGAAACGATCCTGATCATGATGGATGGAGAGTGATGAAAATTGGACGTTATGGTCCTGCCGGCGAAGAAAAGCCGTGCATTCTTGACGCCGAAGGTGTCGTGCGCGACATCTCGTCGCTGGTTGGCGACATTCGCGCTGCGGATTTTTCCCCCGCCTACTTCCAGGCCATCCGGTCGGTTGACGTCGAACGCCTGCCGGTGGTCGAGGCGGTCGGGCGTTTCGGGGTGCCGCTGACCGGCATTTCCAAGGTCATCTGCATCGGCCTCAATTATTCCGACCATGCGGCGGAAGCGGGTATGGCGATTCCCACTGAGCCGATCATTTTCCTGAAAGCGGTGTCGGCCCTGTGTGGTCCCAACGACGACACGATCCAGCCGCCCCATTCCACCAAGCTGGATTGGGAGGTGGAGCTGGGGGTTGTCATCGGCCGGGAAGCCCGCTTCGTGTCCGAAGCCGATGCCCGCGATCATGTCGCCGGATATTGCGTGGTGAACGACGTTTCGGAGCGGGCCTTTCAGATGCAGTGCTCCCAATGGGACAAGGGCAAGGGATGCGATACGTTCGGTCCCATCGGTCCCTGGCTGGTGACGGCCGATGAGGTGACGGATCCCCAGACTCTGGACATGTGGCTCGACGTCAACGGGACCCGCATGCAGGCGGGAAACACCCGCACGATGATCTTCGGTGTCGACGCGATCATCGCCTATTGCAGCCGCTACATGACCCTGATGCCCGGAGATGTCATCGCGACGGGCACGCCGCCGGGTGTGGGCATGGGGATTAAGCCCGATCCGGTTTTTCTCAAGGCCGGGGACGTGGTCTCCCTGGGGATCGCCGGACTTGGAGAGCAGCGGCAGACCATCGTGCCTTCCCCCATCCAGATCTGAATCGCTGCGGCCTTCCCGCTCCCTCCGTGGAGGGAGAAGGCTGCGGCTTTGGTCGCAAGGCGGAGCAACCGCCGAGAATCGAGTGTCGAACAGGAGGAAACGGAATGATTTCGAAAGCCCTCAAGGTGGCCGTGGTGGCGGCTGTATCCCTGACCCCGTTTGCGGCCCGGGCCGCAGAGTACGACTGGCGCTTGCAGACATTCTGGTCGGGTGGTTCCTCGCCCCAGAAGATCGTCGAGAAATTCGCCGATCGTGTACGGCTAGCCACCGACGGCCGCATCAATATTCAAGTGCTGCCCAACAACACCTTCGTCCCGCATACGGAAAGCCTTCAGGCTGTCGGAACGGGCTTGTACCAGATGCAGTACAACACCCCCTGCTATTCCTCTGGATTGGATCCGGCTTTCGGTCTTCTCTGTGAACTGAATGCCGGGTACGAAAACGCCTACCAGTTCATCGGGTGGTATTACAAGCGGGACGGCTTGCAGATGGCCCGGGATCTGTATGCGAACTATGGTGTCCATTTCATTGGCCCCGTCGCCTGGGGGGCGGAGACCATCCCCTCCAAGATCGAGATCCGCACCCTGGAGGATTTCAAGGGGGTGCGCATTCGCATGCCCGAAGGGCCATCTTCCGAGTTGTTCCGTTCCATCGGCGCCTCTCCGGTCACCGTGCCGGGCTCGGAGGTTTATACCTCGCTCGACAAGGGGATCATCTCGGCGACCGACTGGGGGACGCTCTCCATGAACGATTCCATGGGGCTGCATGATATCGCCAAGTACGAAATCTACCCCGGGATCCACTCCGTGCCGATGGGGGACGTGTCGATCAACGCCGACGTCTGGAAGGACCTGCCCGAAGATCTGAAAGCCATTCTGGAAGACGAGGTGCGCATCCTGGCGATCGATATGATCCAGACCTTCGAATCGGACGACGCGGCTGTTGTCGCCAACGCCGCTGCCGAAGGCCTGACCCTGGTGCGGTGGTCTGACGAAGAGCGCCGGAAATTCCGCGCGGCCGCTCAGAAGATCTGGGCTTCGCTGGGAGAGAAGAGTGACCGTGCGCAGGCCATCTACGAATCGCAGGTCAACTGGCTCAAAGACCTCAATCTTCTGTGATCTTCGGCCGCCGGTGTCCTGACCGCCGGCGGCTCCGCCCCAGGGAGGAACCATGCGCCGCCGTATCCGCGCTCTCGTCGCGTCGGGCGAATGGGCCAGCTATGCCTATGCCGCCATTGTCGCCATTACAGGTTTCGAAGTTGCGATGCGATACCTGTTCAACGCCCCCACCATCTGGGTCCATGAGTTGTCCATCATGCTGGGCAGTTGCGCTTTCCTTGTCGGAGGCGTCTATGTCCTGAAGAACCAAGAGCATATCCGCATTTCCTTTGTCTATGACGCGCTTCCTCGGCGCGGCCGGGCGTTTCTGGATCGGCTCGCCAATCTTGTCTCCGCTCTGTATCTCGGGTTGCTGGCCTATTCGGCCTATAAAATCATGACCATGGCGTGGCTGTTCGGGGAACGAAGCGGATCGGCGTGGAATTCGCCGATGCCGATTGTCCTGAAAACGGCCCTGTTCCTGTGTTCGTTTTCCATGGCGTTGATCTGCCTGTACCGCGCGTTCCGCGGCCATCGGACGCCGGAGGGCTCGGGGCAATGAGCATTGGTCTGATCACGATTGTCCTGATCGCCGGCATCCTGGGGTCCCTGGCCATCGGCGTCCCGTTGGCCTTTTCCACCGGGGCCATGGCCGTCATTCTGGTTCTCACCCAATTCGGCCCCAATGGCCTGACCCTTGCCGCGACGCGGGTGGTGGGCGAGTTGACCACCTACGCCTACGTCGCCGTGCCGATGTTCGTCATGATGGCCACCGTGCTGGAGCGCTCGGGGATCGCCAAGGACCTGTTCCGGGCGATGTATGTCCTGGCCGGCCGGCTGCGCGGGGGCCTTGCGATTCAGACGCTGTTGTTGAGCGTTATCCTTGCGGCCATGTCCGGGATCATCGGCGGTGAAATCGTGCTGCTTGGCCTGCTGGCGCTGCCGGAAATGCTCAAGCGGGGGTATGACCGCAAGCTTGCGATCGGGACGATCTGTGCCGGCGGATCCCTGGGGACGATGATCCCGCCCAGTGTGGTGGTCATCATCTATGGTCTGACCGTGCAGGCCCCGATCGGCGATCTGTTCGTTGCGGTGCTGCTGCCCGGGCTGATGCTGGCGGGGCTCTATATCGCCTATGTGGTGACCGTGGCGATCCGCCATCCCGAACGGGCGCCCCGCCCGTCGGCCGAGGAGATCGAGATCCCGCTGTCGGAAAAGCTGGCCTTGCTCAAGGGGACCATTCTGCCGGTGCTGGTTGCCGCCTGGGTGCTGGTCTGTATCTACAGCGGGATTGCGTCGATCACCGAAGCCGCTGGCATGGGCGTGATCGGAGCCCTCGTCTCGACCGGTGTGCGTGGAGAGCTGACCTGGGCGTTGGTGCGGGAGTCCTGCATGCGCACGCTGAAGGTTTGCGCCATGCTGATGTGGGTGGTGTTTGGCGCCACGGCCTTGATCGGTGCCTACAATCTGCTGGGCGGTTCGACCTATGTCAGCAGCATGATTTCCGGCCTGCCCATCGGTCCCCTGGGCATCATCCTGTTCATGATGCTGATCCTGTTCGTGCTGGGCATGTTCATGGACTGGATCGGCATCTGTCTGCTGACCATGCCGATTTTCACGCCCATCGTTGTTGATCTGGGATATGACCCGATCTGGTTCGGGGTCGTCTTTGCCATGAGCATGCAGATGTCCTATCTCACGCCTCCCTTCGGCCCTGCCGCTGTCTATCTCAAGGGTGTTGCGCCCAGGAATATCTCCATGACCGAAATCTACAATGCCCAGTGGCCGTTTATCGGGTTGCAAGCGGTCGCGCTCGCACTGCTTATTGCCTTCCCGGAAATCGCGACATGGCTGCCTGCCGTGATGAGGGGGTGAGATGCCTGATCCAAGGCGAAACAGAAAGGACGAGGGCGTGTCGGGTCCGGCTGATCCCTCTTCCGCCAAATCCCATGGGGACTCCTCGGCTGGCAAGGGAGATGGGGAGTCCCTGAAACAGCGGGTGCTGGTCTTGCTGCGGACCTATATCCGCCAGGGCCAGCTTCAGCCGGGCGAGCGCCTGCTGGAAGCCCAGGTCGCCAAAGCGTTCGGCATCAGCCGGTCCCCAGTGCGCGGGGCTTTGGGAGACCTGCAGCAGGAAGGCGTTATCGAGCCTGCCCAGGGACGGGGGTATCGGGTCGTCGGAGAGGCGAAGCCCGGAGTGGAAGGGCGCATCGCGACCTTCGGACCCGTGCGGATCTCCGTGCCCCGCCAGTGGGAGCGGATGTATGCCGAGGTGGAGAAGCAGATCAGCATCCAGGTCCTCTATGGTTCGGTGAAGATCAGCGATCAGGAAATGGCGGATCATTTCGGGGTCAGCCGGACCGTGTCGCGGGATGTCCTGTCGCGGATGCACGGGGTCGGCATGATATCCCAGGACAAGGCAGGGCACTGGGTCGCCGAACGGACAACGCCGGAGCGGATTCACCAGCTTTTCGAACTGCGTACAATCCTTGAGCCCGTCGCCCTGATCAAAGCCGCGCCGCTGATCCCACCGCACGAGCTGGTCTTGGCCCGCAACAATATCGACGCCGCCCTGGCCCAGGACCCCATAGAAAGCGGGGCGTTTGACCGGACCGAGGCCGATTTGCACAAGGGCCTCCTGTCGTATTGTCCGAACCAGGAGCTGCTGGCGGCCTTGAAGCAGGCCCATGCCGTTTTTGCGCCGACCCGCTACCTCGATGATCCGTTTCTGGGCATTCCCATGAATCTGATCGCGGCAGCCCTGGAAGAACATGCCGGTATTGTGGATGCCCTGATATCCGGCGACGTGGAAGGAGCGGCGGAGATGCTGCGGCAGCATATTCAGGTCGCGGAATCCCGTTGGCTGATGCGGCTGTCCATTTCTTCGCAGCTATCGCGCCAGGAGTGTCCGCCCTACCTGACCCATATGGTCGAGGCGGATGGCTGATACGCGACAGGTCACGTCGCCCGCAAATGGCGGCATGCCATTTGCGGGCCAGGCAGAATGCTCGTTCAGCCCTTGCGTGCCCTGAGCCGTCGCCAGAAGCGGCGGCCGACCAACCCGGCGCGGATCACCATCATCGGCAGCAGATGCCGCAGGGCCGGGGGGGCCTGGGCCAGATCGATGTCGCTGGGATAGAGGGTGCGCGTCCACAGAACGTCCCGCAGGGCGACGGCCGGGGTGGGGCAGAGGCGCGCGTCCAGAAGAATGTCGGCGATCGGAGAGGGGCGTCGGCTGTGCAGGTCCGGCCGCAGCGGCGCCGGGGCGGCAAAGGCGCTCTGTTCTAGAGTCAGGCCGTCCGGGTGAAACCGGGCAGCGGCGGCCACGGCCTGGGACAGGCCTTTGTGGGCGCCCAGGGCGTCGGCCCGTTCCACCATCCGTTGCCAGTCGGCGGGCGCGCGCAGGCGGTGCAGGGCGGCCAGGGTGTCGGCCATCCATTTCAGCCGGAAATATCCGCCGCGCAGGCCGTGGATTGCGACAAACAGGCAGTGGTCGAGGATCGGCGGCGCCAGGATCGAGGCGCCTTCCACCTCCACCGGTTCGGCCTGCGCGAACAGGGTGGGGAAGTCCGCCGGCAGCAGCCCGTTCACCCGTTGCCAGCGCCAATGAATGTCCAGCTCCGGCACCAGGGGGTCGGGATGGCGATAAAGGGCGGCGTTGGTGCTGCGCAGGATGAACCGCCGGCAGGTGGGGTCATCCAGGTTCAGCGGCCCTTCCCGCCGCCAGCCCAGGGCGGTGACCACCCGGTCGGTCCGGGCCACGTCGTCGGGGGAAATCAGGATGTCGATGTCCCCCGGGTCCCGGCTTTGGGCTGTACCGTGGACCTGGCGGCTGAAGGCGACGCCCTTGATGTGCAGGACCCGGACGCCGGCTGCCTTCAGGCCCGCATCCAGCCGGTGGGTGGCGGCCGCCAGCAGCAGGCTGTGGCGGGTGATGTGGTGCTGGATCTGCAGCAGGCTGGCGGCCGTTTGGGGATCCCGGATCAACAGGCCGGCGTTATCGACCAGCGACCGGAACAGCCCCTGTTCCCGCACGATCCTGAATGCCTCCGGCCAGTCGGTGATCTCTTCGGCCAGGGCTTTCAGACCGGCAGGGTCCGGATCGGGGCAGGCCAGCGCTCGTGCAAGCCTATAGGAGGTGGACGAAGCACCGGGCACAGGGCCAGCCACTGGGAAGGTCATGGGACGTATCGGGGTCGTGCCGGGGCCGTCGGAACAGGAACGGGCAGGCAGGTGAATAAGGGGCGAAAACCGTTGTGGATTAGGTAGTTTCTGCACCGCCCGAAGGCAATGCCCATTTCCCTTCCGGGCGGGGAAATATCCGTACGCCCGAAAGGGATCTGCACGATGGGCGTCTGCGGTCAGGCGGCCTTGGCGGGCACCATCAGCGTGGCTTCCCCATCCAGCACCACCTTGCCGTTCACCTCGCACCAGGTGTGGAATACGGCGAACTTCTTTTCCGGCACCAGGCTGGTCAGCTCGACGCAGGCCTTGACGGTGTCGCCGATGCGCACCGGTGCCTTGAACTTCAGGGTCTGGCCGACATAGATGCAGCCCGGCCCGGGCAGGCGGGTGCCGAACACCGCCGAAATGAAGCTGGCCGACAGGACGCCATGGGCGATGCGGGTCTTGAACATGGTGTCCTTGGCGTATTCCTCGTTCACGTGAACGGGGTTGGTGTCCATGGACACGCCGGCGAAGGTGTAGACGTCGGTTTCCGTCACGGTCTTGGAGATATTGGCGGACATGCCGACGGACAGGTCTTCGAAATGGTAGAGAATCAGATCGGCGGCGCTCATGGAGCCTCCTTGGAGTTGGCGTTGAACGGGTCTGCAACTCTGAAAAAGCCTGCCGGGACCGGCGGCCGTTCGGATGGTGCGGCGCAGTGTATCGCAAAGTTTTCCATAGGCGAACCGTCCCGGGATCCCCTTTTGGTCGCAGGGGTGCTTTTTCTCTCTTCCGTCTTTCGCCGGAAATTCCCTCAGGCGGGGGGTCTGGGATCGATGGGATCGCCGGTCTTCAGATCCAGCAGGCCCTCCAGTGCGGCGGCATAGGCCAGCAGACGGCCCTCTTTCCGGGGCGGGGCCACCAGTTGCAGGCCGATGGGCAGGCCGTCGGCGGTGAAGCCGCAGGGCAGCGACAGGGCCGGGCAACCGGTCAGGGTGATGGCGAAGGTCAGGGCCAGCCAGTCGATATAGGTATTCAGTTTCTGCCCCTCGATCTCCTCCACCGTCCGCTGTTCCAGCGGGAAGGGCGGCACGGCGGTGGCCGGGGTGGCCAGCAGGTCGAAGCGTTCGAAGAAGCGGGTCATGCGCTGGACGATGCGGCTGCGCACGAACTGGGCGCGGGCGATTTCGGTTCCGGTCAGGGACAGGCCCTTCTCGATATTCCACACCACTTCGGGCTTCAGCAGGGCGCGGTGGCGTTCCAGGATGCGGTGCATGGAGGTGGCGAAATACAGCGCGCGCAGGGTCTGGAAGCATTCTATGGCATCGGACAGGTCCAGGCCTGCGTCCTCCACCACGCTGCCCAGATCGCCGAAGCGCAGGGCGGCGGCCTGGGCGGCGTCGATCTGGCTCCGGGTCACCGGATCCACCCCCAGGCTGCCGGAAAAGCCCACCCGGGCCGGCGTTTCCGGGCGCAGGGCCGCGTCCAGGAAGGTGCCGCCGGGGGGCAGGTCGGCGCTCAGCGGATCGCCCTCCGCCGGGCCGCTCATGGCATCGAGCAGCAGGGCGCAGTCGGCCACCGTACGGGCCATCGGGCCTTCCACGGACAGCGGGTTGAAGGGATCGGGCAGGGGACCCTGGGGCACCCGGCCGGGGCTGGGGCGCAGGCCGACCACATTGTTGAAGGCCGCCGGAATGCGCAGCGAGCCGCCCAGGTCCGAGCCGGTGGCCAGCCAGGCCATGCCCGTGGCCAGAGCCACCGCCGAGCCGCCGGAAGACCCGCCGCAGGACAGAGCGGTGTTCCAGGGATTGCGGGTGGCGCCGAAGACTTCGTTGAAGGTATGGGCGCCGGCGGCCCATTCCGGGGTGTTGGACTTGGCCAGCACCACACCGCCCCGGCGTTCCAGGGTGCTGACCATCATGTCGGAGCGGGTGGGCACGTGATCGGCGTAGATGGGCGAGCCGAAGGTGGTGCGCACGCCCGAGACCGGGTTCATGTCCTTGATCACCACCGGCAAGCCGGCCAGCCAGCCCGGGGCGTCGGGTTCCACGGGCAGGCGTCCGCCAGCCAGTTCCCCGGCCCGGTGGCGCGCCCGGTCCGCGCACAGGGTGGGCAGAGCATTGACCGCGCCGTCCACGGCGCCGATGCGCGCCAGGGCGGCGTCGATCAGATCTTCGGGGAACAAGGCGCCGCGTCGCAATTGGCGGACCACCTCGACGGCGGACAGGCGGAACAGATCGGTCATGACGGGGTTCTCACGGACGTTTCCCGGGATTGGCGCCGGGACTTTACAGGACGGCGAACAGGCCGACGGGGGATGGCAGCCGCATCCCGGGCGGAAGGCCTCTTGGTGCGGCCGGGCGGGCATGATAGGGGGAGGGGACCCCGATCCACAAGGAGCCTCCGCCCATGCCGTTCCTCTTTCGTCGCGCCTCCGGCCCGGCCGGCCGGTCTTCCAGCAGAACCGGACGGCCACTTCCGGTGCGGTGGCTGGCCGTTCTCGGCGTGGTCCTGCTCGGGGTGTCGGCTTGCTCGGGCAGCAGCAGCGACCGCTGGCAGAAGCCCGGCGTCACCGAAGACGAACGGGATCGCGACCTGGATGCGTGCCGGGCCTACGCGGACCGCGAAGCGCTGCGGCGGTCCGAAGCGGTGCACGGGACGGATGTCTCCGGCGGTTTCGGCGGCGGGGCCAGCCACGGCCAGTCCATGGCCGCCTACGAGGCCAAGCGGCTGTTCAAGCGCTACCTGTCCTCGTGCATGCGCGACAAAGGGTATGGCAGCGGGTCGGCTCCCCTTTCAGGGGTGGATTCCGCTGTCGACAAGGTCCGCGAAGGTCTGCGCTTCTAATCCTGATGTTTGTGGAGTTATTTAGTATAATTCCAATTTACCTCACCCGGATTCCGCGATCCCGCCCCCTAGGCAGGGCTGGGAGGAAGCCCCAGTCTATTGAGGGGGCCCGCACCAACGGGGGCGGCGCCGGATCCCGGTCGGGAAGAGAAAATGACCGTAACGGAAGACTTCGGTCTGCAAGTCATGTTGGACGGGCTGCATGCGAATGCGGTGGTGATCGATTCCCGGGGCATTATCCGCGCGGCGAACCAGGGCTGGCTGGCCTTTGCCCAGTCGGCGGGGGTGATCTCGACGGTTGGCACCAATTTCCTGGAAGCCTGCGAGGGGCTGCCCGGCGAACGGGCCAGCGGCATGATGTCCGATGTCCCCGAACTTTCCCAGGCATCCGAGCCATCCGGGACATCCGCAGCGCCGGACGGGTCCGCTCCGGCTGACGTGTCCCGTCCCTCCCTGCCCGGGATTGCGGTGGCCGACGGCCTGCGGGACATTCTGGGCGGGCGCGGCGAGGGTCTGTGGCAGGAGTACCATTACACCACCCTTGAGGGGGAGCATTGGTACCTGGTGACGGCCCGGCCCATGCGGACCCCCTGGGGGCCGGGGGCGATGGTCTGCCACGCCGACGTGACGCGCCTGCATCGCACGTCGCTGGAAACGGATTACTACCGCCACCACGAGCCGGTGACCGGCGCCCCGAACCGTCTGGCTTTCGAGCGGGAGCTGAATACCGCCTTGCAGCGCAGCCGCCGGGTCGGCCGCCGGGTGGGGGTGCTGGAGCTGGACATCAACGGTTTCGGGGCGATCAACAACGCCTTCGGTTACCAGACCGGCGACCAGGTGCTGGGCCGCGTGGTCCGCCGCCTGGAACAGGTGGTGCGGCCGGGGGATGCGGTGGCATCCCTGGGCGGCGACAACTTCCTGGTCCTGCTGACCGATCTGCACAGTTTCTCCGGTCTCGACAAGCCGCTGGCCCGGATCCGCGAGGCGGTGGCCCGGCCGTTCCGCCTGGGCGGCAACATGGTGCGGCTGACCTGCTCCATCGGCGTCAGTCTGTCGCCGGAAGGCATGGGAAAATGCGCCCTGCTGGAGGAAGCCAACGAGGCCTTGAGCCGCGCATTGGCGGCGGGGTCGGACACCGTGTCCTTCTACGATGACAGCCTGTCCCGGGCGTCGGTGGAGCGGCTGCGGACCCTGTCCGAACTGCGCGAGGCCCTGGATTCCAATCAGTTCGAACTGTATTTCCAGCCGCAGATGGCGATGGACGGCAAGACCCTGGTGGGCGCGGAAGCGCTGGTGCGCTGGCGCCACCCCACCCGGGGGCTGGTGCCGCCGGGGGCATTCCTGCCGCTGATCGACACGGCCGGCCTGTCCGCCCGCCTGGGGGAACACGTGCTGGCAGAAGCGGTGGAGCGGCTGGCCCAGCTGGGTCCGGCGGCGGTGCCGGTGGCCATCAATCTGGCTGCGGCCGAGCTGGAGGACCCGACCTATGCGGAGCGGGCGGCCGCGACCCTGGCTGCCCATGGGGTGATGCCGGGGATGCTGGCCTTCGAGGTGACGGAGCAGAGCCTGATTTCCAATGTCGACGCCGCCAGGGCGACCATCAAGGCCCTGAACGCCATGGGCTCGAAAGTGGCCATCGACGATTTCGGCACGGGCTATTCGTCGCTGTCCTATCTGTCGACCCTGCCGGTGGCGGTGCTGAAGATCGACAAGAGCTTCGTTCACGCCCTGGGCGAGCACGATTCCGGCGACACCATCGTCCGGGCGATCATCAAGCTGGCCCATGCCCTGGGCATGGAGGTTCTGGCCGAGGGGGTGGAGACGGACGAACAGCGTTGCTGGCTGGTGGAGCGGGAATGCGATCACATCCAGGGCTACTGGATCGCCCCGCCGCTGCCGTTCACCGACTTCCGGGACCGCTTTGTCGAAGGGGCGAAAGTGCCTCTGTGAACGCGTCCACGGCTCCGCCTTCCTACTCGATCTGCGGACTGATCTTCCGGCCCACCAGACGCACCGTGCGGGCCTCGCCCTGGTGTCCCCGGCCCTCATCGAGCGGACCGTCCCAGGTGCTCAGCTCCTGGATATCCAGCAGACCGGTGAAATCCTCGCGCAGGGTGTCGGCGTCGTAGAGCATCGAGATGTCCCGGGGGCCGCCCGTGCCCATGCTCAGCTGTTCGGGCCGGAAGCATTCCATCAGCAGCAGGCCGTCGGGCTTCAGGGCGCCGGTCATGGCCACGTGCATGGCCGGCCGCACCATCGGCGAGAAGTGCAGGAACACCGCGACCACCGCATCATAGGCTTCGTAGGGCCACTGCCAGGTCACCAGGTCGGCGCAGTGGGTCATCAGCGTCGCCCCCCGGTTCAGGGCCAGGGTCATTGCCTTGCGCAACCCCACGGGGCTGGCGTCGACGCTCATCACCTCCATGCCCTGCTGGGCCAGCCAGACGCCGTTGCGCCCCTCTCCGTCGCCCACCGCCAGGATCCGCATGCCCGGTTCCAGGCGTTCCCGCTGGCTCATCAGCCAGCTGTTGGGTTCCACGCCGTAAAGGTATCCGCGGCCTGAGAACCGCTCGTCCCATTGGGCGCTGATCGGGGCGCTGGTCGGCATGGCTTACTCCTTGTCGGCGACACCGGCTTCGTCGAAGGTTGCCATACCCATGTGGCATTGGGTGGCCCCTTTGAGAAGTGGTACCGCCAGCGCCGCGCCCGATGCTTCGCCCAGTGCCAGGTCCAGGCTGAGCAGGGGGACCAGCCCCAGGGCGTCTGCAAGGCGGCGATGGCCGGGCTCGCGGGAGAGGTGGGCCAGCACGCAATGGTCCAGGGCGTCGGCGCGGGTCTGGCGCAGCACGGCGGCGGCGGCACCGACGATGAAGCCGTCCAGGACCACCGGCACCCGGGCAAGCCGGCCGGCGACGATGGCGCCGGCGATGGCCGCCAGTTCCCGCCCGCCCAGGCATCGCAGCAGGGTCAGGGGATCCGCGTCACCGCCCCCGTCGCCGTGCAGGGCGACGCCGCGGGCGACCACCGCCTGCTTGGCCTCCAGCGCGGCGCCGGTCACGCCGGTGCCCGGTCCCACCCAGTCCGCCGCCGTGCCACCGAACAGGGCGAGGCACAGGGCGGCCGCCGGGGTGGTATTGCCGATCCCCATTTCGCCCAGGCACAGGCAGTCGGCGCCGGCCAGATCCAGGTCCAGCCCGGCGTTGAGGGCGGCCACCGTCTCCGCCTCGGTCATCGCCGGTTCCTCGGTGAAGGGGCGGGTGGGGGTGTCCAGATCCAGGGCGGTGACCCCCAGGCGGATGCCGAAGGCGCGGCACAGCTGATTGATGGCGGCGCCGCCGACCTCGAAGTTCGCCACCATCTGCACCGTCACCTCTGGCGGATAGGCCGACACCCCCAGCGCCGCCACGCCGTGGTTGCCGGCGAACACATGGGCCATGGGGGCCTGCATGCCGGGGGGGTGGCGGCCCTGCCAGGCGGCGAGCCAGGCGGCCAGCTCTTCCAGGCGGCCAAGGGCACCGCGCGGCTTGGTCAGCCGGGGCTCGCGGGCCTCGGCGGTAGAGCGGGCGGCGCTGTCGGGGCCGGGCAGGGTGGCAAGGAGCGCGCGGAAATCGTCGAGGGAGGTGATGGAGGGCACGGGACAAGATCCTGCTGGTTGGCGGCCCGACGGGGATGTCCGGGGGCCGGCCCGGGGCTGGAAGAGCGGGCCCACGGCCCCGCACCAAGGGCGAAAAAGCCGGGCGCGAATCGGCGGCCGGATGCGGGCGGCCCTTGGCGCGGCGGGCGCGGTCCTGTATTGCAGGACGCTTGGATAGTTCATTTTGGAGTGGAATGCACCTCTTGACCGCGGTCCCTTTTCGCTCGCTTCCGGGCGCCTGGGGGCGGGAACTGGCCCACGCCCTGGTTTTCCTGACCCGCCTGCCGGTGCCCCTCGGGGCGCCGGTGCCGCCGCTCGCCCGTTGCCTGTGGGCTTTTCCTCTGGCCGGTGCGGTGGTTGGCGGGATCGGTGCCGCCCTGTTGGCCGGGGCGGGGTTCCTGGGCGTGCCGCCGCTGGCCGCCGCCTTCCTGGCGCTGGCCGGCATGGCCCTGCTGACCGGCGCCCTGCACGAGGACGGTCTTGCCGACCTTGCCGATGGTCTGGGTGGCGGGCGCGGGGACCGGGATCGGGCGTTGACCATCATGCGCGACAGCCGGGTCGGTGCCTTTGGCGTGCTGGCTGTGGTGCTGGCGGTGGGCTTGCGGGCTTCGGCCCTGGCGCCTGTGGCGGAAGGCCTCAGCGAGGAAGGCTGGGAGGCTTGTTTCGCCGGTGTGGTGATTGCCGCGGCCCTGGGACGCGCGGTTGGTGGCCTGGTGGCCGGCCTGATGCCGCCGGCGCGGACGGATGGCCTGGGGGCCGCGCTGGGGGAGCGGTCCCGGGGAGCCTTGGCCTTCTGTGCGCTGCTGCCGGTGGGGGGCGCGTTCCTGGGGGTGCCGCCGGGGGCGGCGCTGGCGATGGTGGGCGCTGCCGCCCTGGCCGGCGCCGTCGTTGCCTGGCGGGCCTGGCGGGGACTGGGCGGCCAGACCGGCGATGTGGCCGGGGCCGCGGGATTGTGCGCCGAAACGGCCGGGCTGCTGGCCCTGGCGGCGATGATATAAGCGACGATGAATGAGCCGGATGATCAATTGACGGGAGGTGGGGGAATGACACGTTGGTGGTGGATACGCCATGCGCCGGTGCCCGATCCGGAGGGGCGGATTTTGGGGCGGCTGGACACGCCCTGCGACACCAGTGATGCTCCGGCCCTGGAGGCTCTGGCCGCGCGGCTGCCCCAGGGGGCGTCGCTGATCGTTTCGCCGTTGCTGCGGGCGCAGCAGACCGCCCATGCGCTCGAAGCCGCCGGTGCCCGCCTCGCCGTGGCCGACGAAGAGCCCGCCTTTACCGAACAGAGTTTCGGCGACTGGCAGGGCCGCACCTGGTCCGCCCTGTCCAGCAGGGTCCCGCCGGATCTGGAGCTGGAGGCCTTCTGGCGGTCTCCCGGTTTCCACGCGCCGCCGGGCGGGGAAAGCTTCGCCAATGTGGTCGGCCGGGTGGCGGCGGCCGTGGATTTCTGGAGCGCCAAGCTGGGTGACCGCGACGTGGTGGTGGTGGCCCATGCCGGATCGATCCGCGCCGCCCTGGCCCAGGCCTTGGACATGACGCCGGATTCCGCTTTGCGCATAGCCATCGATCCCCAATCCCTGACCCGCATCGACCGCATCCCCGGACCGCCGGTGGGCTGGCGGGTGGGGGCGGTGAACACGGTCCTGCCATGATCGGTGCCCAATCCCTCGATATCGGCGCCCTGCCGGATCCGGTCCCCCTGACCCTGGTTCTCGGTGGGGCGCGGTCAGGCAAAAGCCGCTGGGGGGAGGCGCTGACCCTGTCCCATGCGGTCGAGGCGACCTATATCGCCACGGCGCAGGCCTTTGATTCCGAGATGGAGGACCGCATCGCCGTCCACCGGTTGCGGCGCGGGCCGGTCTGGCACACTGTGGAGGCGCCCCTGGCCCTGCCGGCGGCCCTGGCCCGGGCCGGGACGGATGGTCTGCGGCCGGTGCTGGTGGACTGTCTGACCCTGTGGCTGTCCAACCTGATCCTGGCCGAGCGGCCGCCGGAGCCGGCGCTGGATGCTTTCGAAAGCGTTCTGTCGGGCACCCGGGCGCCGGTGGTGGTGGTCAGCAATGAGGTGGGGCAGGGCATCGTGCCGGAAACGCCGCTGGGCCGCCGGTTCCGTGATGTCCAGGGCTTCGCCAACCAGCGTCTGGCAAGCCGGGCGCAGCGGGTTATCTATTGTGTTGCGGGCATCGGGCTGGCGATCAAGGACGTCTCCGTGCCCCCCATCACCGATCCCGAGCATCTTCCCCCAGAGCATCCTTCGGAGGACCCATGACCGTTCGCCACGCGCCCCGCAAGATCCCTGCCACCGTCATCACCGGCTTCCTGGGGGCGGGCAAGACGACGCTGATCCGCCACCTGATGGAACGGGCCGACGGCCGCCGCATCGCGCTGATCATCAACGAATTCGGCGATGTGGGCATGGACCGGGATATCTTGGCCGCCTGTGGCGTGGCGGGCTGCGCCGAGGACGATATCGTCGAACTGGCCAACGGCTGCATCTGCTGCACGGTGGCCGACGAGTTCCTGCCGACCATGGAAGCGCTGCTGGCGCGGGCCGAGCCCCCCGATCACATCATTGTCGAGACGTCCGGACTGGCTCTGCCCAAGCCGCTGGTCCGGGCGTTCGATTGGCCGGACGTGCGGGCGCGGGTGACAGTGGACGGCGTGGTGACGGTGATTGACGGCCGCGCGGTGCTGGACGGCGATTTCACCGATGACGCCGCCGCCCTGGCCGCTCAGAGGGCGGCCGACCCGGCGCTGGACCACGACAATCCGCTGGAGGAAGTGTTCTCCGACCAGCTGGCTTGTGCCGATCTGGTGATTGCCAACAAGGCCGATCTGTTGGACGAGGCGGAGCGGGAGGCCTTGCGGGCGCTGCTGGAAGGCCAGTTGCGGTCCGGGGTGCGGATGGTGCCTGCGACCCGGGGGCAGGTGGATCCGGCCGTGGCGCTGGGCCTGATGGCCGGGGCCGAGGATGACCTGGACGCCCGCCCCTCGCACCATGACGGGGACGCGGAGCATGACCACGATGATTTCGACAGCCTGGTGATGCCGGTAGGGCCGGTGGCGGATCCCAAGGCGTTTCTGGGGGCGCTGGAGGAGGTGGTGGCGACCTTCGGGATCCTGCGCATCAAAGGGGTCCTGGACGTGCCGGGCAAGCCCATGCGGCATCTGGTGCAGGGGGTCGGCCGCCGGCTTCAGGGGTACTACGACCGCCCGTGGAAGGCCGCAGAGGCCCGGGAAGGCCGTCTGGTGGTGATCGGCCTGCATGGCCTGGATGAACAGGCGGAGGCGATTGCCGCACGTCTGGCCCGCGCGGCCGGCCTGGCGGTCCCGGCGGTGTAGGGGCGGCACAGCGGGTCCCGGCGTCCGAGGGGTGCCGGGACCCTGTCGCCGCTGTCGCGAGGCAATAGACGAACCGAGAGCGCCAAGGGCGCTCTCGGGCTTAGACGAAGTGGTGGGTCCGCGTCATGACGCGCCGGCGCCGGGGGCGGCAGGCGAGAATGACGGTGAGCCCGATGCCGCCGATGACGACCCATGCGGGCCAGTCGAGGAGGCGCACGAGGATATCTTTGAAGCCGGCCTGCGTGACGTCGGGTCCGAAGGTCGGCGTATTGCCGGCCAGCAGCACCCAGACTTCCCGCGTGGCCAAGCCTTCGTAGCTCCCGGTGCCGAGCGCGAGCACGGCTTCGCCGGAGGCTATCAGGATGGCGATACAAACCATCACCCAGCCGAGGAGACGTCCAAATATCATAGCTTTCCCAATCTTCTAGTCGGTTTTTTTGGACGGGATGTTCAGATTCTGCGTTTAAGCGGCTTGCATTGCAATGATTTTTATAATGTGACCGGTGAACATCCTGTTAAAAAGGGGTGTTGCATTCCTCGTCGGACCGCATTAATGTGCGCCGCCTGTCGGGAGCGCTATAGCGGATTTCCCCGACGGTGGCGGCACCGGGTCCCGGAAGGGGTTTTCGGGCTGTCTGCGGAGGGATGGCCGAGCGGTCGAAGGCGCACGCCTGGAAAGTGTGTATACGGCAAAACCGTATCGTGGGTTCGAATCCCACTCCCTCCGCCAATTTTTCTTCTACTGATGTCCACAGAGGGCTCCAAGATCCTGATTTGATTAGGATTAATTGGACCTCTGTGTCTTTGGTCGTCCATGGGGACCCCACCCCTGTCCTCATCGTGCGGGTGGGTAAAGTGATGGGTACGAAGGAATCACCCCTTCGCTACCCACCACCTTTCGAGGACGATCACTATGGCAAAACGTCTCCATATTCTCACGGCGCGCGGTGTCGAAACCAAAACCGCTCAGGGCTACCACGCTGATGGCGGGGGCCTGTATCTTCAGGTCACCAAAAGTGCGGCAAAAAGCTGGATCAACCGCTTTTCCTTGAAGGGCAGGCGCAGAGAAATGGGGCTTGGCGCCTACCCGGCGGTAGCCCTCGCCAAGGCCCGCGAAAAATGCGCCGAGGCCCGAGCCCAAGTTCGAGATGGCCTAAATCCCATCGAAATCCGCAGGAGGGAAAAGATGCCGTTCCTCCGACAGTCATGACATTTCGGATGCGGCCTGTCTTACCATTGAGCAAAAAAATCAGGATGGACGAACGCCAAGCACGCGGCCCAATGGACCGCAACGATGGAGACCTACGCCTTTCCCACTATCATCCCCAGAAAAACGCTCCTACACCACTCGGTGGGACGTGACCCCAGTAAATTTTCTCCCGTTCCGCATTCTAACGTAACTATCTATTGTCATTCACTATTTCAGAGATTGGCCGTAAGGGGCTTGACCTATCCAGGTTATAGGCGGCCTCTGGCGGGCAGCGTCCGATTTAGGAGTTCTTTTCATGGAAACATCGCGCAGTTCCGGGATGGGGCTGGAAAAACATCTGCCCGGCAGAAAAATCGCCCAAAGGAGCGGCGAGGCCTGGATCGACATTGATGCCCAGATATTCTCGCGCCCTGCGAGCGAAGACGACGTTCTCGTTCCGGCCGTCGCGGAACCGCTTGTGGTCTATATCCTGTCGGGCGAGGCCTTCGTCGAGGAGCGCGAACTCGATGGCGAGTGGAGTGGCGCTGTCGTGCGCGAGGGGAGCTTCTACCTCACCCATGCCGAAGAGCCTTATCGCATGCGCTGGCGCACCTTGGACAACCGGCCGTTCGAGGTGCTGCAGCTCTATCTCGGTCAAGCATTGATGGAGGAGGCAGCCACATCGCTTGGCCTTACTCTTTCGGCGACCTGGATGAGGGATGTGTCGGCCGGGGATGATCCGCTGGTCGCCGCCATCCTTTCGGCGCTGGCAGATGAGCTTCGGGAGAAGCCGGAGGGTAACGCAGTCTTCATTCAGGGCCTAGCGCGGGGGCTCTGCGTGCATTTGCTGCGCGACTTCTCCGAACAGGGCGCAGTGCGGCGGCATCCCGTCGCCAGGCTGCCCAAATGGTTGTTGCGCCGTGTTCTGTCCCATATGGATGAGCATGTCGCGGAGCGTTTCGACCTCGATGTGATCGCGGATCTTTGCCAGATGAGCCGGTCCCACTTCAGCCGGGCCTTCCGCAACACGACTGGCCAGCCACCTTCGCGCTGGTTCGTGTCGCACCGGGTCGAAAAAGCCAGAGTTTTGTTGCGTGAAACCAAGCTGCCTGTGATCGAAATTGCCATGGCGGTCGGATACGAGAGCGCCGGGCATTTCGCACAGGTCTTTCGACGTTATACCGGCCTGAGCCCCACGGCTTATCGCACCATGTAAGTTTTGGGCAAAACCGCAACAGTTCAGACAAGGGCGCGAACGCAAGCCGCATGCAAAGTCTCTATCTCTCTTCCCGTTACTCATCCCCTCCCCAAAAGGGGGCCATGACGGAGAAAAGACATGGATATCAAAGACAGGGTTGCACTCATCACGGGCGCATCAAGCGGCATCGGCGCGGCAACCGCGCGCAAGCTTGCTTTGGAGGGCGTGATCGTCGGGCTTGCCGCACGTCGGATTGACAGGCTGAACGCGCTCGTCAAGGAGATTGAGGGCAGCGGTGGCCGCGCCATCGCGCTAGAAACCGATGTGACTGACCCGGCATCCTGCAAGGATGCTGCCGAGAAGCTGATCGCTGCTCATGGGCGGATCGACATCCTGATCAACAACGCCGGCCTGATGCCGCTGTCTGACATCGACGGTTTCAAGACAGACGAATGGCAACGCATGATCGATGTGAACGTTTCAGGTGTCCTGAACGTCTCGGCCGCTGTCCTGCCGCGGATGGTCGCGCAGAAGTCAGGCCATGTTTTCAACATGTCCTCCATTGCGGGACGCAAGGTGTTCCCTGGCCTCTCTGTCTACTGTGCTACCAAGGCGGCCGTAGCGGCGCTTTCTGACGGCATGCGGATGGAACTGGCTCCCAAGCATAATATCCGGGTCACCAGCGTGCAGCCGGGCGCGGTCAAGTCCGAGCTTTATGACCAGATCAGCGATCCGGACTACCGCAAGCAGATGGACGATCTCGCTGCCAGCATGACCTTTCTGGAAGGGGAAGACATTGCCGAGGCCATCCTTTTCGCGCTCAGGGCGCCCGAGCGGATGGACCTTTCGGAGATGTTCATCATGCCGACCGAACAGGGCTGGTAAAATTTTGCGGCGGCCGCACCGCGCTGGCCGCCGCTCAGCATTGGAGATAGCGCAATGAAGGAAATCAATCCGGGACAGAGCTTTCGGCTGATCGAGCCGGGTCCTGTTTTGTTGGTGACGACGCATGGTTCCGACGGGCCGAACGTGATGACGATGGGGTTCCACATGATGGTCCGCCACGATCCGCCGCTGGTCGCCTGCGTCATTGGGCCGTGGGATCACAGCCATTCCGCCCTGCTGGAAACGGGCAGATGCGTTCTCGCGGTCCCGCGTGTCACGATGAGCCGTGTCGTAACTCTGATCGGCAACTGTTCAGGGGTGGACATCGATAAATTCGGGACCTTCGACCTGTCCACCCGGGCAGGGACGGACGGCAGTGCACCGCTCCTTACCGACTGCATCGCGAACCTGGAATGCCGCCTGGTGGATGATGCGCTTGCGGATCGCTATAACCTGCACATCCTCGCGGTAACACGTCTCAATGTTGCCAAGGACTGGGAAACCGCAGCAATGCTGCACCACGTCGGTGGTGGCCGCTTCAGGGCGGACGGCGATGTGTTTGACGAAAGTGAGCACATGGTTCTTTGGCGACATCTTGATCATGACTGAGCAGAAGGACTTTTCCGTTGCGTATGGGCGTGCCCGGAGGCCATATGAAGCTGGGCTGTTTTCCGAACCTTCAGCCGGTCGAACCGCAACTCGGTAATATGTAAAAGTTTAGACTAAATCTGACGGTGGGATAGATTGGCGGTCATCTGGAGAGATCCGCCATGACAAAGGACCAGAAAATCATTCGCGCCAAGGTCTGCCATCTGTAACTGGCCAGGCCGCTTGGGAACGTGTCCCAGGTCTGCAAGATGATGGGCTATTCCCGGGACAGCTTCTATCGCTTCAAGGACCTCTATGAGAAAGGAGGCGAAGTGGCGCTGCAAGAGATGTCGCGCCGCAACCGTCCTGGGGACAGCAGCGCGTCTCCAATGAGTTGAAAATGCGGGGTCTGTCCATCTCCCCCTTCGGAGTCCAGTGCGTCTGGCAACGCCATGACCTGGAAAGCATGAAAAAGTGGCTGAAGGCCCTGGAAGCCAAGGTTGCCGAGACCGGCGCCGGCCTCACCAGAGGCGTTGGTGTTTCGGGCGGACCCCGGAACAAGCTTTCATTGCCACCATCCCCCAGGCGAGGGAGAAAATAATTCCAGCCGCGCAGTACCGCACGTCTAAGGCATGACCAGCCGACATGCCATATGGTGCGTAAAAGGCAGCGTGCCACTTAGGGGACTGTCGTGCCCGACCGTCCGTTGGCGTCATAAGGCCAGCTTCGGAGGCGCGGCCGGAGTGAAGACGGTTACCCCGCCGGCAGCGTCACCGTAAACCGCGCGCCGGCCACTTTGGCACCTTCGGGCCGGCGGTTTTCGGCGGTGACCGTGCCGCCGAAGGTCTCGACGATCTGCTTGCTGATCGACAGGCCCAAGCCGGAATGTGTGCCGTATTTCTCGCCCTGGGGGCGCTCCGAATAGAAGCGCTTGAAGATGTCCTTCTCCTTCCCCGGCGGGATGCCCGGCCCTTCGTCGTCGACGGTGGCGATCACCTGGCCCTTCTGGCGGCGGATATGCAGCCGGATGGTGCTGTCGGGCGGGCTGAAGGACACCGCGTTGCCGATCAGGTTGCGGAACACCTGGACCAGCCGCCCTTCCACACCCTGCACCTGCATGGGATCGCTGCTGTCGGCCTCGACGATGATCGACACGTTGCCCTGCTTTTCCGCCGCCGCCGCATGAACCTCGGCGAGCATTTCCAGCATGGGCCGGATGGCCACCGGCTGGGCTTCCGAGCGGGACAGCTCGGCATCCAGCCGCGAGGCGTCGGAGATGTCGGTGATCAGCCGGTCCAGCCGCTGCACGTCGTCGACGATCACCGCCATCAGCCGCTTCTGCTGATGTGGGTCGTCGATGCGCGCCACCGTCTCCACCGCACTGCGCAGCGAGGTCAGGGGGTTCTTGATCTCGTGGGCCACATCGGCGGCGAAGCGTTCGATGGCGTCCATGCGCATCCACAGCGCCTCGGTCATGGCGATCAGGGCGTCTGACAGGTCGCCCAGCTCGTCCCGGCGGTTGGTCAGGTCGGGGATCGGCTGGCGGCCGCCCTGGCCGCGCCGCACGTTGTCCGCCGCGCGGGCCAGCCGCAGCAGCGGCCGGGCGATGGTGCCGGCCAGGTACAGCGACAGCATGATGGTCAGGGCCAGGGTGCCCAGGAAGATCTCCAGCACCCCCACCCGCATCTCGAACAGGGTTTCCTCGATCTCCTCCGCCCCGCGGGAGACCATGATGGCGCCCACCACCTGCTTGTAATACTGCACCGGCACCGCCACCGACAGCACGCGGGAGCGGATGTGCCGCCGCCGCATGGCCTGCCCCGCCTCGCTGTCGCTCAGCGCCCGGGCGACCTCCGGATAGTCGCCGGCGGTCTGGATCGGTTTCTCGACATATTGGGGCAGGGTTTCCTCTTCCCCCCAGGGGCGCGCCAGCATGTCGTACAGGCGGCGCAGGGTGTTCATGACGATCCCGTCGTCCCGCACCGGCGGCGGCAGGTCGAGCACCTGGACCATGCCGCCATAGCCCACCAGCCGCCGGGAGTCGGCGATCAGCCGGCCCGAGGCGTCGAACAGCCGTGCTCGCACGTCGGCCAGGGTGGCCAGGCGGCGCACCATCTGGCGGGCGGTGTCGGGGTTGATGCCGTGGGTGGCCCGCACCACCGGCCCTTCGACGCTGACCTCCAGGTTCACGGCGCCCTCGCCGATGGCCGCGGCGATCAGGTCGCCTTCGGTGCGCAGGGCCTGGAAGGTCGATGTGGTCAGGGCGGCTTCGTAGGTGTCCAGATACAGGAAGCCGCCGGCCAGCAGGATGGGAGCCAGCAGGTTGACCGCCAGGATGCGCCGCGCCAGCGGCGAGCGCAGGGTGCCGCCCTGGTGATGGGCGCCCCAGCCGGTGCGTGCGCCGCCCCGGCCCCGCTTTCCCCGCCGGCTCTTGCGGTCGCTGCCCGCCGGGGCCGGCCCGCTCTCCAGGCCCAGTCCCCCGTGGGAGCGGCGATCTTCGGGGTCCGCGCGCACGCCGGCCGCCCGCCTCAGCCGGCCTTGACGGTGGCCGGATCGCGATAGCGATAGCCGACGCCGTACAGGGTCTCGATCTCGGCGAAGTCCTTGTTCACTTCGCGGAACTTCTTGCGCAGCCGCTTGATATGGCTGTCGATGGTGCGGTCGTCCACATAGATGTGTTCGCCATAGGCTGCATCGATCAGCTGGTCGCGGCTTTTCACATGGCCCGGCCGCTGGGCCAGGGACTGGATGATCAGGAATTCGGTCACGGTCAGGTCCACCGGCTGTCCGCCCCAGGTGCACAGGTGGCGGTCGGGGTCGAGCACCAGATCGCCCCGCACCATCGCGTTGGCCGACAGGGAATCCGGTTCGCTGGACTGCTTGGCCAGATCCAGCCGGCGCAGGATGGCACGGATCCGTTCGATCAGCAGGCGCTGGGAAAAGGGCTTCTTGATGTAGTCGTCCGCCCCCATGCGCAGGCCCAGCAACTCGTCCACCTCGTCGTCCTTGGAGGTCAGGAAGATTACCGGGATCCGCGACTTCTCGCGCAGCTTCTGCAGCAGCTCCATGCCGTCCATGCGCGGCATCTTGATGTCGAGGATGGCGAGGTCGGTCGGGTCGGTGGTCAGGCCGCGCAGGGCCTCTGCGCCGTCGGTGTAGGTGGTGACCGCGAAACCTTCGGCCTCCAGCGTCAGCGAGACGGATGTCAGGATGTTGCGGTCGTCGTCCACAAGGGCGATGGAATGGGTCACGTCAGGGTCCCTCCGGTCCAACCAGTCTCCGGCCCGGGCGGCTCGGAGAAGAATACCGTGGATGGCCCGGCTTTATGGCGAAAATGGCGCCATAAGCCGGTTCTTTTCCGGCG
The DNA here is from genome assembly GCA_046233135.1 of Rhodospirillaceae bacterium Z3-40. Lineage (GTDB taxonomy): Bacteria > Pseudomonadota > Alphaproteobacteria > Rhodospirillales > Rhodospirillaceae > JBJXHN01. The sequence continues at coordinate 320,898 of JBJXHN010000002.1, forward strand.
ATGTTGCCACGCCGCATCCCGGTCCGATCAAAAAGACATCACGAGGGAGCGGGTTCCCCCGGGGGTCTCGCCCCCACCGAAAGATGTGTGGGCGAGGAGTCCCGAAGTCCACTGGGGTTACTGGGCCTTCGGCATGGGTGGCATGGTTCCTTGGCCTTGGCCGTGGCCATGTTTCATGCCGGGGCCGCTGCCCATGGCGCCGACGGCCTTTACGGTCATCTCCACGGTGACCGGCTCGGCGTGTTCGAAGGTCAGGGTCACCGGGAAGCGGTCGCCTTCGGCCAGGGGGGCGTGCAGACCGATGAACATCACGTGGTAGCCGCCGGGCTCCAGGGTCGCTGCGCCGCCGGCGGGCACGGGAATTTCGTCCACCTGACGCATGCGCATCACCGTGCCGTCATGAACATGGGTGTGCAGTTCCACGGTTTCGGCCACGGGGGCAGAGGCGGACACGATGGCGTCGTCGGTGGAGCCGGGGTTCTCGACCACCAGGAAGCCACCGCCGTTGGCGGCGCGGCCGGGGGTGGCGCGCGCCCAGGCGTCATGGACGGTCAGAGCGTCTGCGGCAAGGGACGGGGCAGTGGCAAGGGTCAGCCCGAGGGCAAAGGCAAACGGGGCGGCGGCCACGGTGGCCGCAACGGAACGGAGTCGCATCGGGACTCTCCTGATCAATCCTGTTGAAGGGGACGGCATGGTCCGAAATCGGCGCTTGTCGCCGGAGGCGGCGTCAGGCCGCCGGTGGTCCCCGGGGCAGGAAAGGCTGCCAGCCGCGCTGGAACGCGGGTGCCGTGATCTCCGGCAGGGCGGTCTGGGCAAGCACAAGCTCTCCGGGCAGCGGAATGGCCACAGGAGGCGGGCGCAGCAACGCCGCCCCGAAGGCGACGGCCTGACAGACCGGACAGGTGCCGGGATCACCGGCTTTCGGTTGCTGGCTGTCGATGGGACCGGCGGGGATGACGCGCAGTCCCATGGTGGTGCACAGCACCAAATTGCGCGGCCCTTGGGATGAGGGGACCGGCAACGCCTGACCGAAAGGCAGGAAGACCTGGAGCAGGACCGCGAACAGCATTGCCTGCACGCTCCGCTCGATGCGGGCGCGATTCAGCAAGGGTTCCATTTGGTGCCGTCGGCGTGCCATAGTCTCCATCCAGTCGCCGATGGCCCGCTTCGGACCACCGGTGACCCCCACCCTACGCCGTCTTCCTGGCGCAAGAAAAGTACAAACGCGTCTCCAACACGGCTGCCGTGTCCCCCATGCGGGTTTCGGTGGTCCATCCGGTACTTTATAATCGCACCAGAATGACGACAGAAGCCCCGGTTATCAAACCTTCCCGCACCCATCGGACAGCCGTCCGCCGGGTGCTTCGCGAGGCCCGCAAGGGTGCTCTCGCCACCGCCATGGCGGACGGCGGCGCACCCTATGCGTCCCTGGTGACGGTGGCCACGGATCAGGGCGGTTCGCCGCTGTTTCTGTTGTCGACCCTGGCCGATCATACCCGGAACCTTTTGGTCGATCCTCGCGCTTCCCTGCTGGTGGAAGGGCGTGGCGGAGCGGCCAATCCGCAGGAAGTGGCCAGGGCCACCCTGATGGGGCGGGTGGAGCGCAGCGATGATCCTGCCGACCGCGCCCGCTTCCTGGCTCGCCACCCGGCGGCCGGGATGTACGCCGGTTTCGGCGATTTCGCCATCTATCGCATGACGCCGGAGCGCGCCCACTATGTGGGGGGCTTCGCCCGGGCCGTGTGGATCCCCGACGGCCTGACCGTGCCGGAAGAGGCCGCCATGGCGCTGAAGGCGGCCGAGGCGGGCATCCTGGCCCATATGAACGATGATCACGCCGACGCAGTGGCGCGCTATGCCCGCTGCCTGCTGGGCGCCACGGGAGAGGGACCCTGGCGACTCGTGGGCTGCGATGCGGATGGGTGCGATATCGCCTGTGACGAGCAGGTGCTCAGACTGTCCTTTCAAGAGCCGGCAAACGGCCCCGAGGATGTGCACCGCATGCTCGTTTCCCTGGCGCGGGAGGCCCGGTCTGCGGATACCGGTCCTCCGTCCTCCGCGATCTGAGCGGGAGAGCTTGCAGGGCCAATGCGGATTTCACGGCCCTGTGGTTGCTCCCGGCGGCGGAGGCGGCTAGGGTTGCCTCAAAACAAAGTTCTTAACTGGAGGAAGAGATGAACGCCAGCCCGACCACCAATAAGAAACTCCTCGACTGGGTCGAGGAGGTGAAGGCCCTCTGCAAACCCGACGACGTCTATTGGTGCGATGGATCGCAGGAAGAATACGACCGCCTGTGCCAGGTGATGGTTGATGGTGGCAGCTTCATCCGCTTGAACGACGCCAAGCGTCCGAACAGCTATCTGTGCCGTTCCGACCCCCGCGACGTCGCCCGTGTGGAAGACCGCACCTTCATTTGCTCCGAAAACGAAGCCGACGCCGGCCCGACCAACAACTGGGCTGATCCGGCCGACATGCGCTCCACCCTGAACGGCCTGTTCGACGGCTGCATGAAGGGGCGGACGATGTACGTCATTCCCTTCTCCATGGGTCCGCTGGGTAGCCCGATTGCCCATATCGGGGTGGAAATCTCCGACTCCCCTTATGTGGCGGTCAACATGCGGATCATGACCCGCATGGGCTCCAAGGTGCTGGACGTGCTGGGTGACGGCGAATTCGTTCCCTGCCTGCATTCCATCGGCATGCCGCTGGCCGATGGTCAGGCCGACGTGGCCTGGCCCTGCAATCCGGAAAACCGCTATATCGTCCATTTCCCCGAAACCCGGGAAATCTGGTCCTTCGGATCCGGCTACGGCGGCAACGCCCTGCTCGGCAAGAAGTGTCTGGCCCTGCGCATTGCCAGCGTCATGGCGCGCGACGAAGGCTGGCTGGCCGAACATATGCTGATCCTGGGCGTCGAAAGCCCCGACGGTCAGAAGAAGTACGTGGGCGGGGCCTTCCCCAGCGCCTGCGGCAAGACCAACTTTGCCATGTTGATCCCGCCCGCCGGCTACGAAGGCTGGAAGGTGACGACCATCGGCGACGACATCGCCTGGATCAAGCCGGGACCGGATGGCGAGCTGCGTGCCATCAACCCCGAAGCCGGCTACTTCGGCGTGGCTCCGGGCACGTCTTCGGATACCAATCCGAACGCCATGATTGCCTGCTCCAAGAACTCCATCTTCACCAACGTCGCCATGACCGACGACGGTGACGTTTGGTGGGAAGGCATGACCAAGGAAGCTCCGGCGCATCTGATCGACTGGAAGGGCAACGACTGGACCCCGGCCAGCGGGACCCCGGCATCCCACCCCAACGCCCGTTTCACGGCCCCGGCCGAACAGGCTCCGTCCATCGATCCGGATTGGGAAAACCCCGCCGGCGTGCCGATCAGCGCCTTCATCTTCGGCGGTCGCGTGGCCACCAACTTCCCGCTGGTGTTCCAGTCCTTCGGCTGGGAACACGGTGTCTATCTGGCTGCCACCATGGGCTCCGAAGCCACTGCGGCGGCGGACGGCCAGGCTGGCATGCGCCGCGACCCGATGGCCATGCTGCCGTTCTGCGGCTACAACATGGCCGACTACTGGGGGCACTGGCTGGACATGGGCGAAAAGATCCCGGCCGACAAGCTGCCGAAGATCTTCCGCGTGAACTGGTTCCGCAAGGACGAGAACGGCAAGTTCATCTGGCCGGGCTTCGGTCAGAACATGCGTGCGCTGGAGTGGATCATCGACCGCTGCGAAGACAAGGCCGATGCCGTGGAAAGCCCGATCGGCTTCGTCCCCAAGCGCCAGGACCTGCGCTGGGAAGGTCTGGAAGACTTCGAAACCGCGAAGTTCTACCAGATCATGGCGATCCATAAGGACAAGGCGAAGACCGAAGTCAACACCCAGAGCGATTACTTCGCGCAGTTCGGTGATCGTCTGCCGGCAGCCATGAAAGCTCAGCAGGAAGCCCTGCTGAAGCGGCTGGACGGTGCGCCTGATGTCTGGGACCTGCCCCAGGCCGCAGCTGCCGAGTAAAAGGCTTGCCAACCCTTCTCCCGGCTTGGCCCGGGGAAAGGGGGCGATACGAAAAAAGGCCCGGAAACCCATCATGGTTTCCGGGCCTTTTTTCGTAGTGAAGGTCTTGCGGCAATCGGGAATGTGGTGGGTTTCCGAAGGACCCACCGCCCACAGGTTCCTACAGGGCGGGTCTGATGGGGCTACGTTATATCGAGTGCTTTGTCCGCTTACCTATAATCATAGGTAGTCTGCCTGTCAGAGCTAGAATTAAAAGGAAGAATAGCACGTTGAGGACGCCTTGGGCTGAAAGTTGTGGCAAAGCGTCTTTCATGTCTCCAGATGCAAATGTGAAGTAGCAGGTAGAGAAGGCGTAGGAAGAAAGGTAATTATTGCGCATCGGACCGTACAGAACGTGCAGGCCGGTGAAATAAAATGCCATCATAAAAACTGCTGCCGGAACAAATAATAAATACCCTGCTGAAGCGTACAATTCAGCTATCATGCCATAGTTCATAAAGGTATGCCGACCGAATACATCAAGCTCCAGGCGCTTCCCGCTGTTGACGGGATGTTCAAAACCGAGGGGGTTGAGAACTATATTCGGAATGAGGTGGGATGTTTGTGAGATAAGGTATGACATGCCGTAATGATTTTGTCCCTGGAACAGGGTGATGGTCTCATCCACCGCATTGGGGGCGAACCGGTCAAGAAAGCCTTGGGGTTCTCCATAATATAGGCGAGTGTACCAGCTGAGGTAGATTTCTTCCAGAACGTACTCATGATCCGCTCGCGCTTTTGGGTCGAGCATATCCGTCGCCACGATTGCGGTGCGCTCCAAGAACTCCATGGCGGTCAGGTCCGAGGAAAAGCCTCTTTGGATGTCGATGAGCGGAAAAATGAACATCTGCATGACGATGCCCATGACGATCACCAGGGTGACATGGGTCCCCCGGATGCGGCCGCCATAGGCCAGGTAGGTACATGCAAATGCGACACCGCCTGCCATCATCGACGTCCGCAGGTTTTCCCAGACGCCCTGGAGGACGGTGAACGTCAAGGCTATGATCACGAACCCATCCAGGAAGCGCCGCCCGTTGGACAAAATCGCCGCTCTCGCGGTCAGTGCCGCGACCGCCAGTGGCGACAGCTGAGTGGCATACAGCAGCGCCACAAGGCCACGTCCCTTTTCATACTCTCCGTCTCCCAACTTGCTGAGGCCCAAGTAGTGGCATGCAATGAGCGCCAGCAGGGTTACGGTCAGGGTTACGGCGCTAAGGATTAAAAGGAAGTTTGGGTCTTGCGGCGATTGCAACAGGCCTCCGCGGTGAGCGAGGAACGGCCACATTAGCAGCCCGGCCAGCCAGAAGCAGATCAGCGCCAGCAGCAGGAGCAGCACCGTCTGGTGCGGGCTGTCCAAATTGGTGTCTGCAGCCTGGAAGAACAGGATCTTCAGCCATTGCGAGACAAGGAACAGTTTCCCGAATGTTGCCAGCAAGATCAGGCCGCCGATATTGTCGAGATGGTAGTAGAGCCTGTAGACCACTGGGATGAATATGAAGATTGCCAGACTGGCAGTGGCAAACAGAATATCCGTACCCGTCATCATCTGACCGAGAAAGGTAGCAAGCGAGATGCCGAACCATGTGGTGGCCCAGGTGAGGGGCGGGGGCTGATAGGAGCGGTACATGATCGGTTTACGTCCGGTGTCGGTCGGAGGGAAGCTGGGGCGGAACGGGTTAAATTACGGAAAGTCTGTGGGTGCGCATTCCGGTCGACGGGGGTCGACCCAGTGGCTGGCGCCCTTTCTGGTACCCAATTTTTTCCAGAAGCGATCCCGGAAGTAACCGTACGCAACCCCGGTGAGCGGGGTCACGGTAAAGACGAACTCCATTCGGTCCACACCGGCGGCTTGGACCCATGGCAATGGCACGCCTTATCTTGATCTTGTCTTCCTGTTGGTGACAGTTGAGCAGAACATATTTCCAGGTGACGATGGGCGTTGTCGAACCCGCTTTGTCGAGAAATTGAACCAAGGTCCGCATATTGTCATAAGCGGCCTCGGAACTCATGCCCGCTTGATACTTTTCCGCCGACGCCTGATCACAGCCGTCAATGGAAAAAGCGATCTCCTGGGCCAGAAGAGCGGCCTGCCATTCGCAGCCGATGCAGCGGAGGTTGCAGCTGGAGATGGTCTCCAGTTGTATCCCGATGGGGGGCTGATAGGCGTTCCTGCGGTCATTGGCGAGCGCAGGGGGGACCACGGCCAGTTCGGGGCGGCCGCCGCATTGTGGAATGGGCATGCGGCCGCGGGCAAGGTCTTCCCTGAACCGTTGGGCGACGGGGCCGGTCAGTACAGAGCGCAGGTCTTGGTGCTGCAAGCTTCCCAACCGTCCTCGGCCAAAGGCGTCGTTGCAGTTGCCGGAAACCGATATGTCGGCGTTCACGGTGATGTTGTAATCGGATTTGCCGATCAACGCCCGGCAATAGAAACGCTTGCCTCGTATCCGTGCGCCGGCGACCTTGCTGCACATACGGGTCTGACGCAGAAAACCGGTGATGGTTCGTTGGAGTGTGTCGACCAGGGGAGCCGTCAAGATAACATCTCCGGAGACGCAGATTTCCAGGAAGTATCGCTGGAGGTGCCGGTTCGGGGCAATACGTGGATCATTGTGGTTATCGGGCTCTTCGTTTCTCGAATGCCATCGGCCTTGCGCCAGTCTGGCGGCTGGCTGGCCCTGGAGGGAATGCGGGTATTCACCAGGCGCCGCGACGCAGAATCACCGTGGCCAGGGTCCGCAGAAGGATGACAGCGTCGATCCATGGAGACCAATTCTTCACGTACCAGGCATTCAACTGGATTCTCCGGTGATAATTCAAGGTGCTGCGGCCGCTGACTTGCCATAGACCACTGAGGCCCGGCTTGGTTTCCAGGTAGAACGGCAAATCATTGCCGAAACGCTCCAGTTCGGCCGTCGTTACCGGGCGTGGGCCGACCAGACTCATCTCGCCGCGCAGCACGTTATAGAGCTGCGGCAGTTCATCCAGACTGTAGGCGCGCAGAAACCGGCCGAATGCAGTGATACGGGGATCATGGCGTAGCTTGTGGTCGGCGGCCCATTCCTGTGCCAGGGCGGAGTCGGCGGCGAGCATTTCGGCCAGCCGACGATCCGCATCGGGCACCATGGTCCGGAATTTGTAGCAGTTGAAGGGGCGGCCATGTCGGCCGACACGGGACTGGCGGTAGAAGATCGGGCCGTCCAAGCCGGTCCACAGGGCAATTGCCAGCATCGCCGGAGAACCGACGAGCAGCAGGATAACGGCGCCCAGATAGTCCATGGCCACCTTTCCCGCCCACCCCAGGGGGTGGGCCAGCAGGCTCTGGCCGGATAGCAGCAGCAGATCATGTCCTACGGCATGCTGTGGCTCCACACTGATCACCGGCAGTCCCCCCATGGATCGGACGGCTACGAACGGCACACGTTCCAGTGCCAACAATGGGATCAGGTCGCCGCAGGCTTCCCGTCCGTCACCGTCCAGCGCCAGGATGACAGTTTTCGCATGATTAAGGGTGACGAGCGTGCGCCACGAACCAGGCCATGAACCGCGCAATTCTTCCGGGCCAAGAATCGCTGTCACCTGATAATTGACGCCGTCCTGGTCTTCCAGAAAGACCAGGGTTTCGGTCAGGCGCTGTCCTGTCCCGATCACCACCACCGGGACGGCCCACAGGGACAGACGGCGAAGCCCCATGCGAACCAGGCGGCGGGTCAGCAATAGCAGAACAATGGCCAGTATCCATGTGTGAACCACCCACAAGCGGGAGAAGTCCACTTTCATGGCGAACTGCAGGAATCCATCGGCCAAGAGGGTAAACGCGCAGCCCAGCGTAATCCTGCGAAATTCAAACCAAAACGGCTGATGAATGGCCGCCTGGCCGGGTAAGTGAAGCCAAACCAGTAGCATACTACTGAAAGCGACGAGCTGGGGGAACCGTTTTGGCCCCTCTTGATCGAGCAGTTGCCAGGCCGTTATGTCGGCCTGGTGCTGGCTGAACAGCACCACCGGGAAAGCCGCCAGAACGGCAGCCAGGGCAAGGGCAAGGATATCCCCGGAAATCACGGCGACGCCCCGGATCATGCCATAGGGTGGAACCTTCTTGCCTGGACCCTTGTCGTCGGGGCGGCAGGGATCGTCCGGGAGGGGCTTCGGGCAGGCGGAGGTCACGATGATCAGATCCGGTGATGAAGTGCGCAAGGGTCAGGAACGGGATGCATGTCTGATTGAATGGTTGTGTGTATCATACGCCGGCGCGAATTTTACCGCATGAACGAGAGTGTGGAGAAGTCTTGCGTCCTTGACAGACCGGTGGCGGACCATGTGCTATCCGGACCGACCCACTTATTGGCCGCAGGATCCGGACGATGCCAAAAACAGCGAATACCAGGCTCTTTATCGCCTTGATGGCTCTTGTGGTCCTGGCGCCGCTGCCGTTCGCCAGCCAGCGGCCTTGGGCCTGGAGCGCGCTGGCGATGGGTGTCGGGGCGATTTGCGTCTGTTGGGCATTTCTGGTCGCTTTGGGCAAGGCGCAGGCAGCTTCGCCGTTGCGGCGGTATGCGGTGGTGATCGCGCTGTTCGCGCTGGTCTTGCTGTGGGCCATGCTTCAGGCGATGGGGTTGACGCCGCAATCCTGGTACCACCCGCTTTGGGCGGAACGTCTGAATGGTGGCCTGCCGTCGGCGGCGGTGGAGGCCGCCGGAAATGGTGCGCTGTCGCTGGATCCCGAGCGGACCTGGACGGGGATCATGCGGTTGTTGACCTTCGGTGGCGTGTTCTGGATGGCCGTGCAGCTGTGTCGGGACCGCGCCCGGGCGCGGATCGCCCTGCTCACCATCTGCGTGGCCACTCTGGTTTACGCCATCTACGGGCTGGCGGTGTTCTTTGCCGGATCGGAAACCATACTGTGGTTCGACAAGTGGGCGTACAAAGGTGACCTGACGGCCACCTTTGTTAACCGGAACGCTTTCGGGGCCTTTGCCGGTATTGGCGTGGTGTGCAGTGTCGCCCTGTTCGCCCATGGTCTGCGTCCGCGGCATGGGGACCATGTTTATGACCGTGCCCAGCGCCTGTTCTCGCGCGCTCTGCCGTTTCTGGCCGCGGCGATGGTGGTGGGAACTGCCCTTTTGCTCGCTCATTCCCGGGCGTCTTTTGCCAGCACCGGGATTGCTGTCGCCGTGCTGCTTCTGGCCTTGACGACCGGAGAGGTGCTGCGGCCACGGGTGGCACTGGCGGCGATTTTTGTCCTTTTGGTCGTTGGTGGCTCGACCATGATGATCAGCGGCGGCGACACCTTGGACCGTATGCTGCTGGTCCTCGAGGAAGGGAAGCAGCGGTCCGCCCTGTATGCCGTAGGCTCCACGGCGCTGATGGATGCTCCCTGGACCGGTTTCGGTCTCGGTACCTTCGAGCCGGTGTTTCGTCTGTACCGGGACGCTACGATGGTGGAGCCTCTGGTCTTCGAATTCGCACACAATATCCACCTGGAAGCCGGAATGGATCTGGGGATCCCGGTGACGCTGCTCTATTACACGGTCTTCGCCCTGATTATGGGGACATGCCTGCGAGGGTTGCGCCGACGGCGGCGGGACCAGATCTATCCGGCTGTCGCCTTGGCCGTGACCGTTCTTCTGGGCGTGCACGGGCTCGTCGACTTTAGCGCCCAGATTCCCGCGAATGCGGTTCTTTTGGCCTTGTTGCTGGGGATCGGCCATGCCCAGTCCTTCAATACGTCTCGTCATGGGCAAGGGGGGCGGCAAAGCGATCGAGAGCCGGCCCCGGCTTCCGATCCCACCGCCGTGTCTGGCCGAGTGAAATTCCCGACGATGCCATAACTTATTGGCTGCTTTGGTGTTGAATGAACAGATCAAGATCATCGGGTGTCAGGTCTTCCAGGGCCTCCCTGACAAGAGAACCGCTCTGCTGCGAAGCGCTGAGCGGAACCAGTTCGTGGGGGGCCGTAAGCCATAGCAGCCGCACTTGCCTCTTCAGAAGGTCGTCGAGCTCGCTGGCCATGGCGCTGGGAAAGGTCGGGCGCAAGGCTAGGCCGAATTTCAGGCGGGACGGCAGGACACCCGGTGCCACCGGTCCGCTGAGGAGGGACAGGCGCAAGGCTTTCGCTGCCGCGACGGCGTCACCGCTGATGGCACGAAGGTAAGCCAGCTGCGCCCATGCGGCCGGTTGGGCCGGTGCCTCCGCCAGACCGGCTTCCAGGGCCGCGACGGCGTTTTGCAAGACCTCCGCCCGATCAGGGTCGGACGCGGGCATGGCCTGAAGCTGCCTGAACAGCAGGTCTCCCCTATTCGCTTCCCGCTCGCCGGAAGTGTTCCAACTTGCGGCATCGGCTAGCGAGGCTGCCCCTTCGGCCAGGATGTCCGCCGGCAGGGGAGGCGTACCGAGAAGGGGGGCGTGAAACACTTCCCAGACCACGGCTTCGCCTTCAAGGCTTGTCAGCGCAGCGAGCAGACGCGGCATGCCCATCGCCAGCAGGACGGCGCCGGCGATCAGCCCGACCAGCATCGGACCCAGAGCGCCCTTGGCCATGCGGGAGCGCGGCGGCGCCGGGCTGGGGGTGAATGCTCCATCTCCTCGCGGGGCGCCGGCGGGGGTACCAACAGGGGCACGGGTATCGGGCGCGGTGGCCATTGTTCCGTCAGTCACCGTAATAGCTCCGATAGCGGCCGTAGTAATGGCCGTAGTCACCATAGGCGTAGCGGGCATGCTTGCGCTGGTTGACCTGCGACAGGACGGTGCCATGCAGGGGCACGCCGGCTTCGCGCAGCAACTTGATGCCATTGCGAACCGCATCTCGCGGGGTTGCGTTCCAGCGGATCAGATAGATCAGGTGATCGGCGAGCCGTCCCAGCACACGTACGTCGGCGACCGCCAGAACCGGAGCGGTATCGATGATGATCCGGTCATACAGCGGGCTCAGCATATCCAGGACCTTGGCTCCCCGACTTTCGCTGATCAGGTCGGCCACGTGTTCCAACTGGCCGGCGGGCAGGAAGTCCAGGCCCGGAACCACGTCTCGCAGGACCAGATCCTGGACATCGGCACTGCCGGTCAGCAACTGGACGAAGCCCTGTTCGTTGGGGCAGTCCACCAGGGTGTGAAGTTTCGGGCGGTGGACGTCCCCATCGATCAGCAGGACCCGCTCGCCTGTCTTGGTGCACATGGCAGCAAGGCTCAGCGCAGCAAACGTCTTGCCTTCCTTCGGGGTGGACGAGGTAATGACGATGATGCGCGCCCCCGGGGCTTGCCGTGCCGGCGGCTTCAGATCCAGGGCGATGCGCAGGCTACGAACGGCATCCGCGAGATGGGATCGGGGGTGTTCGATCGCATCGGTCAGCAGGCTTTTCACCTGGCCTTGGTATTTGGGGATCAGGGCAATGGTCGGCAGGCCGGTGAGTTCTTCCGCTTCGTCCGACGAGCGGATCATGTTGTCCAGGCGGTCGAGGACGAAGACCAGCGCGATACCGAACGTCAGGGCCATGAAGGTGACGGCGGACAGGGTTACCGGCTTGCGGGGATAGGACGGAGCAGACGGCGTCAGGGCCGGGGAGATCACCCGCGCATTGGCCCGTTGGATCTCGTCCTGCTCGGTGCCGCGCTTGAAACGGGTCAGGAAGGCTTCATAGATATCCCGGCTGGCTTCCGCCTCGCGTTCCAGCTCGCGAAGCCGGACGGCTGCCTCACCCGCCACGTCGGATTCGCCGCGCAAGTTGCTCAGGGACTGTTCCAGGGACCGTACGGAGGCACGGGACAGGGCCACGTCGTTGTCGACCGACGTGCCGATCTTGTCGATCTCGCGGGCGATACGTGCCCGCAACTGGCCCAGGTCGGCATTCAGGCCAACCATGGTGGGGTGACGGGGGCCGTACCTGTTCGAAGCCTCCGACAGTTCCCGCATCAGTTCCGTTTCCTGCTGGCGCAGGTTCTGGATCAGCTGCGATTTCAGGGTTTCACTGGTGGAATCCAGGGAACCGCCAGCGCGGCGAAGGGCATGAATTTGTTCCTGCCGGGCTTCATTCTCGCTCAGTTCCGCCCGGGCGATGACCAGGCGGGAGTTCAATTCCGAAATTTGCTGATCGATAACCGTGCTCTGGCGGTCGCCCTGTTTGCGCAGGTTGTGGGTGGTTCGATAGGTTTCCGCGGCCTCTTCAGCGGTGATCACGTCCTGGCGCAGCGATTCCAGACGGCTGGCCAGCCATTGGGTGACCTTGCGGGTATCTTCCAGGCTGGCTTCCAGCCGGTCGAGCACATAGGCATCCGCCACCGCGTTGGCGATTTCAGCAGCCATCGCCGCATTTTCGCTGGTGAAGCTGATGACCAGAACGTGGGACTGGCGTTCGTTCTGCACCTGCAGACGCTGCTGGAAGGCACCCAATACCGCCCGCTCAATTCTGTCCGCCTTCGTGAGCTCCTGCCTGGCAATGCCAGCCGGGCTCAGGTCCTCTGGTTCTTTCTGCTCGCCCAGATTGGCCAGGGCGGTCAGCCACCGGATCGGGTTCAGCCACGACAGATAGGCCGTGATCGGCCGGTCCTTGCGGAGCGAGGGATTGAATTCCGGGTAGGTGTCGAGCCGCAGGTCCTTGATCACCCGTTTTGCCAGGACGGAAGAACGGGCGATCCGGACTTCGGTCCGAATGACGGAATCGGTCATGCGCATCCAGGGGGCGAAGCGTTCGCTCAACGCATTTTCCGCCTCCGGCGCTTCAATGACGATATTGGTGGAGGCGGTGTAGCGGGGAACGGCCTGCTGGAGCAGCAGGATTGTAGGGATCAGAGCAAGTGCCAAGCATCCCAGAATAATGGCCTTGCCGCGCCACGCAATTCTCCATGCCCATCGCAAAGTCATTTGCAACTGATTGGCATAGGAAAGCTGCGTGCCGTCTTGAGATGACGCTGGCGGCAGGACTTTGGGCAACGGGGATTCGGGCATCATTGATCCTGGTTGGCGCTGGTACTGGTCACACTGGCGCCGGACCTTATCAGTGCGACGCAAAACGACGCATGAGATCCGTTCGGCCAATCAATAGCAGGGTAGCGGTCTTGGCACCGCGACTATCGGCCCCGGGCCACTCCTTAACGAACGATACCCATGAATACTGGTTTGCGTCCAGGTTCTAATACACGGAATGCGTAAGTTTTTTCGTTTACATCTCTTCATCCGCGTTAATCTTGGCGCGTCATTGCTTTGTGTGAATTTTTATGAAAATGCCGGTTTCTAGCGTTTATATTCTTAATGATATAGACAGATTGCACATTGAGGTGTAGCCTATCCGATATAATGTGTTTTTGATGTGTCGTTCCGCGTTCAAGAGTGCTTACGCCAGCCCGAAAGTCTGTCGGAGGGGCCATGACCGCATTAAGATTTCCTCGTCCCGCGCCGGCTGGCGGGGGGTTCCCCTGGACGCCGAAGGCGGCCCCCGGATTGGTTCGCGTGGCGCGGACCGGGGGGGATCTGGCGGACCTGCCGGTTGGCCTGTTCTCGTTCGCCGGCCAGCCGGCATCGCTGGTCCTGGCGTTTGTCTCGCCCCATTTGAATTTCCGGTCTGTGTGCCGGGCCCTGAAGGCCCTGGCCGGCCCCGACGTGTCGGTAACGGCGGTGACCACGGCCGGGGAATTGTGCCAGGTGGCGGAAGGCGAACCCCTGTATCAGCCGACCGGCGCCAGTTGGGATTCCGTTGTGGTGCAGGTCTTCTCCCGGGACCTGATCGCCGAGGCAAGAACCTATGCCGTCCCTCTGTACACCGAGGCCCGGCGCAGCGGCAGGCCGGAGGAACGCCCCCGGAGCAGCCGGCTTGCGGCGATCCGGGATGCGCTGGCGGGGATCGTGCTGCCTTTCCCCATCGAGCATCGCGACACCCTGGCCCTGACCTTCGTCGACGGCCTGTCGGGGGCGGAGAATGACCTGATGGAGGCGGTATACCGCCTGGGGCGTTTTCCGTGCCTGTTCATCGGCGGCTCGGCAGGCGGGACGCCGGATTTCAGGCAGACCCAGTTGTTCGACGGGCGCCGGGTGCTGGAAAACCATGCGCTGCTGACCTTCTTGAAGATGGCTCCGGGCAAGCGGTACGGCGCGTTTCGCAGCATGAACTTCCGCAAGGGCCAGGGATCGATGATCGTGCTGAAGGCCGATGCGGAGCGCCGGACCGTGGCTACCGTGGTCGACCCCCGCACGCTGGAAGTCCAGCCGGTCATCCCGGCCATGGCCCGGCTGATGGGATGTGCGGAAGACGCGCTGGAAGACCACCTGCGGGACCATACGTTCGGCATCGAACTGAACGACGAGCTGTTCATCCGCGCGGTATCCAGGATCGACCGGGAGGCGGGAGAAGTTGCCTTTTTCTGCGATATCAATACCGGCGACCGCCTGCATCTTCTGGACCGCACCGATTTCGGCGAACAAACCCGACGCGACTACACCGAATTCCTGTGCGGGAAATCGGCCCCCATCACCGGCATCCTGAACGATTGCATGTTGCGTCGCTGCGGCAATACCGAGGCGCTGGACAGCCTGGACGGCTTGTGGAACTGCCCGGTGGCTGGCTTCTCCACCTTCGGCGAAATGTTCGGGGTTAATATCAACCAGACCCTGACCGGCGTCTTTTTTTTCGATACGGACGGCCCAGGCATTCACGTTGATCCGTTCGTGGAACTGTTTCCGGTCCACTACGGTCACTTCCAGAACTCCTTTACCTTGCGCCGTCTGACCCGGCTGGCCCTGATCAACGACCTGCGGGCCAATGCCCGCTGCGACATCACCGATCACTTCGCCGAATCCCCCGGTCCGGACGGCGGAGAGATGGCGGCGATTGCCGGGCAGGCGCGCCGCGAACGGGCCTTGCGGCAGGGGCAGGAGCATCTGAAGGCCATCACCGAAAGCCTGGTCATCGGCGTTCTGCTGGTCGACGAGCGGGGCGTGGTCCGTCTCGCCAATCGGGCGGCTCGGGGGCTGCTGGGATGTGAGACCGCCGTTGCCCGCCCCCTGAGCGTCCTGCTGACCCTGGAGCGGGACTGTCGGCCGGTGGATTTCTTCGACACGGTCGTGGCCGGTGTGCTGCGGGGGGGGAAGGCGGCTGCGGATGAAGATGCGGTCTTCCATATTGCCGGAGGCGGTGCCCGGATCAGCGTTTCCTATTCAGTGTCGGAACTGCGGCAGGCGGGGGACAGCGCCACCGCCGCCGTTGTTTCCTTCCGCTGCATCGATGCCCTGAAAACCGCCCAGCGCGAGGCCCTTCAGGCATCCCGCCTGGCCACGGTCGGGCAGCTGGCGGCGGGGATCGCCCACGAGATCAACACGCCGATCCAGTATATCGGCGACAATCTGCATTTCCTGAAAGAGGCCATGGCCACCCTGGCCACCGTCTTCGCCGAGATCCGGACCGCGGGTCAGGCAGAAGCCCCGGGCGACGTGCTGGAGCGGATCGTCCGGGAACGGGATGTGGAGTACCTGCTGAGCGAACTGCCCGAAGCCGTGAAACAGTCTCTGGACGGGGTCGGGCAGGTGGCGCACATCGTGCGGTCCATGAAGGACTTCTCCCACCCCGGCACCTCAACCCCGGCGCTGACGGATCTGAACGAGGCGATCCGCAGCACCCTGACGGTCAGCCGCAACACCTGGAAGCATGTGGCTACCGTCTGTACCGACCTGGACCCGGATCTGCCGCAGGTGCTGTGCTTTGCCGCTGACATCAACCAGGTATTCCTGAACCTGATCATCAACGCCGCCCAGGCCCTGGCAGAGGGCGGAACCGGCAACGGTGCGCCGGGCCATATCACCATCCGCACCCGCCATGCCGACGGCTGGGTCACCATTCGCGTGGTCGACAACGGCCCCGGCATTCCGCCTGGGGCGCGGGATCGCATCTTCGATCCCTTCTTCACCACCAAGGCGCCGGGACAGGGCACGGGGCAGGGCCTGTCCATCTGTCTGGACGTGGTCAGTCGCCGCCATGGCGGCACCCTAACGCTGGCAGAGACGGAGTCCGAGGAGGACGGTGTCGGTGCCTGCTTTCTGGTCCGTTTGCCCGTGGGCGGACCGCCGGTGCCCGGTGCGGGTGAGGCAGGGGCCGGCGAGACAAGGACGGAGGGTGAGGCATGATTCTCGAACTGGCGGGCTCTCCGAGCAAAACCGTGGCCGGCGCGGACAAGCTTTCCGTGCTGTTCGTCGATGACGAAGTCAACATTCTGAACGGCCTGAAGCGGTCCCTGTACCGCTGTAGGGACCATTGGGACATGCGCTTCGCCACCGGTGCGCGCCAGGCTCTGGCCCTGCTGGGGCAGCGGCCGGCGGATATGGTTGTTTCCGACATGCGCATGCCGGACCTGGACGGGGCCGAGCTGCTGTCGCGGGTGGAAGGCACCTGGCCGGGCAGCGTGCGGGTGATTCTGTCGGGCTTTGCCGAGGAGGAAACCATCCTGCGCACCGCCGGGCCGAGCCACATCTACCTGGCCAAGCCTTGCGAGGTTGAGCGGATCATTCATCTGATGGAGCGGGTGGCCACCCTGCGGGGGATCCTCGGCGCGCCCCGCCTGCGAGAGGCGGTGGCCGGCCTCCATGGCCTGCCCACCCTGCCGGAGCATTACACCCGGCTGGTGACCGAGATGCGGCGAGAGGAGGCCTCGGCGGATTCCGTCGCTCGTATCCTGGCCGAGGACATGGCGATGACGGCCACCATCCTGAAGGTGGCCAACTCCGCCTATTTCTCCTTCGTGTGCCGGGTCAACGACATCTTCCACGCCGTGCGTCTGCTAGGGTTCGAAAAGGTGCGGGGGTTGGCGTTGAACTCCGGCCTGCTGTCGATGATGGGGGATGGGGGTGGCCTGTCGCCATTGCTCGCCCGCCTCAACCACGTGGCTCTGGAGCGGGCGGCCCTGATCGAGACCCTGGTGCGCCAGTTCGGCGGTTCGGCGGAGATGGGGGCACGGGGTTTCACGGCGGGCATGCTGTCGCCGCTGGGCAGCATGATGTTCCTTCACCTCTATCCCGATACCTACCCGGCGCTGCTGGGGCAGGGGGGGACGACACCCCTGGCCGAGGCCGAACAGGCCGCCTTTGGGGGCACCAGTGCGGAAATCGGCGCCTACCTGATGGGGTTATGGGGGTTCGACGACGATATGGTCGAAGCCGTTCTGTATCAGGATACCCCAAAGGCCTGTGTCTATCAGGGGCCGGGATTGCTGGCCTATGTGCATGTGGCACGCAGCCTGGTCCCGCTGTTCGACCCGCCGTCCCGTTGCCAGGGGGCCGCCCCCGGCAGCGCGGGTGCGCGGGGGCCGTTGCCGCTGGATGAGGGCTATCTGGCGGCGCTCGGCTTGCCGGCCGGCCTCCGGGACTGGCAGGCGCGGCTGCCGCAGGAAGAGGAGACCGTCCCATGACTGCACCCGTTCTGGTGGTGGATGACGATGTGAACCTGCTGTCGGGCCTGCGCCGCCTGTTGCGGGGCAAGGTCGATGCCCGCTTCGTCGAGGGCGGGGAACAGGCCCTGGAGTCCCTGGAGCGCGACGGACCGCCGGCGGTGATTCTGTGTGACATGCGCATGCGTGGGCTGGACGGGATCGAGACCCTGCGCCAGTTCCGGGAACGGGCGCCTGACACGGTGCGGCTGATGCTGACCGGCAATGCGGACATGCAAACGGCCATCGATGCCATCAACGACGGCGCCATTTTCCGTTTCCTCACCAAGCCCTGTCCGCCGGAGATTCTGGAGGCCTGCCTGTCCGCTGCCCTGCGCCAGCATCAACTGGTGATGGCAGAGCGCGAACTGCTGGAACAGACCCTGGCGGGCAGCGTGAAGGTGCTGACCGACATGATGGCCATGGCCGCGCCCCAGGCCTTCGCCCGTTCCGCCCAGATCCTCGACTGGGTGCGGCGATTGACCCGGGAACTGCGGGTGCAGCGCTTCTGGAGGCTGGAGCTGGCGGCCATGCTGGCGCCGCTGGGCCTGCTGTCCCTGCCGCCCGAAACTCTGACCAAGGTCGAACTGGGCCTGCCGCTCGACCCGATGGAAGAGGATATGCTGGAAAGCGCCCCGGCGGCGGCGGCCGGCATCATCGGCAACATCCCCCGGCTTGATAAGGTGGCGCGCTTCGTCCTGTTGCAGAACCGGGGCATGGACGGCGCGGGTGCGCCGGGGGATGGTCCTCCGGGTACCGAACTGCCGCTGGAGGCGCGCATCCTCAAGGTCTTGAACGACCTGTGGACGCTGACCCGGGGGCGGCTGCCGGTGGCTGCCGACTTCGCCCGGCTGGATGAGCACAAGGCCCGCTATGATCCGGCGGTGCTGAAGCACGTGCGGGCCTGTCTGGAGCAGCCTGAACGGCCGCGTTTCCTGCCCCGGCGGACGGTCACGGTGCGGGTTGCCGACCTGCGCCCGGGCATGATGGTGGCCGAGGGGGTGCGCCTGGCGCCATCCGCCGGGGCGGAGCCGGGCAGCCAGGGCCGGCTGCTGCTCGCCGAGACCCTGCGGCTGTCCCACGCCCATCTGGAGATCGTGCGCAATCTGGTGCAGTTCGGCCGTCTGCCGGATGCCTTCACCATCTATGACGAGGAGGAAGACGACCGGGAGGTGCCGGCTGAGGACGCGATTGCGGCCTCCTAACCACCGTTCAGCATGCGGGCCAGCCGGCCGTCGGGGCGGCTGGCCAGGTCATCCCAGGTGCCGGCTTCGGCCAGCCGGCCGTGGTCGAGCACGCAGATCTGATCCGCCCCCCGCGCCAGATCGAGCCGATGGGTGATCATGAATACGGTCATGCGATCCCGCAGGTCGGCCAGGGCGGCGGTGACCGCCTGTTCACTTTCCGGATCCAGGGCGCTGGTGGCCTCGTCGAGTACCAGAAGCCGGGGAAGGCGCAGCAGGGCACGAGCCAGGGCGAGGCGCTGGCGCTCTCCGCCCGACAGGTTGCCTCCCCGTTCCCCGACCAGGGTGTCCAGCCCCTCCGGGAAGCGCGCCAGGGTGGCGGTCAGGTGGGCCTGGGCCAGGGCGTGCCGCAGGGCGCCTTCGGGGATGTCCTCGCCATCGCCAACCATGCCCCACAGCAGGTTGGCGCGGATGGTGTCGTTGAACAGGTGCACGTCTTGGGGCACGAAGGCGGTCTGGCGGTGCCAGGCGGCCAGGTGGGCTTCCGTCAGGGGCACACCGCCCACCTCGACCATGCCCGTATCGGGCAGGCGCAGGCCCAGCAGCACATCCACCAGGGTGCTTTTCCCCGCGCCCGAGGGACCGACCACTACCGTCAGCCCACGCGCCGGCAGCGTCAGGTCCAGCGGGCCGAGGCGGAATCGCTCGATGGCGGGGGCGTCGGGGCCGCTGTCGCTGTCGGTCAGGGAGACGGTGACGTCGTGCAGCCGCACCCGATGCCATTCCGGCAGGGGGCGGGGGTCCGTGACCGGGGGCGGGCAGGCGGCACGGGCTTCGGCCATCAGGCGGCGGGCGGCGGCATGGGCCGGCAGCTGTTCCAGCAGGGCGTTCAGATCCTGGCTGAACGTGCGGACCAGGGGCAGCAGGCGGGCGGCGACGGCGGCCAGGGTGATCAGGGGAGCCCCCTCCATCTCCAGCGGCCCCAGAGCCAACGCCAGGGCCGATGCCATCACCATAACCCCCACCACCCGCTGTATGGTGGCCAGCTTGTGGGCATGGCCGTTGGCGGCGATCAGGGCCGCCCGCACTTGCAGCGAAGCCGACCGCAGAAGGGCGCGATGGCGGTCCACGGCGCCGAAGACGCGGATGGCGCGCATGCCCGACAGGTAGGCTTCGGCCGCGCCATGCCAGGCGGACAGCACCTTGACCGACTCTCCGCCCAGGCGGTGGGTCCGGCGCATCAGGGGCAGGCCGACGATCCACAGGCTGCCCCCCAGGCCGAGCACCGCCAGTCCGGCCCAGCCGCACAGCCACAGGGTCAGCAGGGCATGGGCGGACAGGATGACCAGGCCGGTTCCGATGGCCATGGCCCGGTCTACCGCGATGCCGGTGCGGGTGACATGGTTGGTCATGGCGGCCAGGGCATCCGCATGGCGCAGGCGCTGAAAGGCGGGCCAGCGCATGGCGCCCAGCACATCGGCGATTTCTCCCTGACGGCGGGCGACCAGATCCGCCCGCAGCCGGGTCGCCAGCCGGTGGCGCAGCAGGGTGGTGGCGCCATGCAGGACGCTGACCAGCACCAGCCCGCACAGCAGCAGCGGCAGGGGAATTCCGCCCAGTACCGCCAGCGGCCCCGCTTCCGGCAGTTGCCCGGCGGCCAGCGCCAGCAGCACCGGCACCACCATGACCACGCCCGTACCTTCCAGCAGCGACACCAGCAGGGTCGCCCCGGCCACTTCGGCCAGCCGCTTCGGACCGGTGGCGCGCAGGTCGGCTGCCAGGCCGATCAGGTGGACCCGAATGCTCATGATCTGTGTCCTCGCGCGAGTCCGATAGTCTCGATAAACCGGGGGGTGACATGGTCCGGGGCGAAATGGGTCTCCGCATAGGCCCGCGCCCGCCGCCCGGCGGCCTCCCGCTCCTCCGCATCGGCCCACAGGGCCTCGGCGGCGGCCAGGAAAGCGGCGGTATCGGTGGGTTCGACCACGGCGCCGGCCTCCGCCTCCCGCAGCACCCGGGCGCTGCGGTTGGTGCCGGGCAGGGACGCGAGCAGGGGACGGCCGGCGGCCAGGCAGGTCAGCACCTTCGAGGGCACGGATAGCGCGCCGGCGTAGGGTTCCAGGATCGCCACGGCCACATCGGCGGCGGCGAGCATCGCCGGCAGCTGTTCCGGCGGCTGGTAATCCAGCAGCAGCAGACCGTTCAGCGCCTCTCCCCGGTCCGCCTTGCGGGCCTCCAGCCACGCCCGCCCGGCCCCTTGCGAGGCCACCACCACCCGCGCCCGGCCGGCGAAACGGGCGGCGAGGTCGGCCAGCAGGGCGGGATTGTGCTTCAGTCCCAGGGTGCCGGCGTAAAGGAACACCGTCTCCTCGCCTGTCGGTGCGATGCCGTGGGCGGTGCGCCAGGCCGCAGCGTCCGCCGGGGCGGGGCGGGGGGACAGGGGCGCCCAGTTGGGGATGACGGAGATCCGCTCCGCCGCCACGCCGCCGGCGGTGAGCAGGGGCACGAAGTCTTCGGTGATCGCCACCACCGCCTCAGCCCGGGCCAGGGCGCCGAACTCCAGGGGGCGGAACAGGGCGGCGGCGATCCCGGCGGCCGGGCGGAAGGGAGCGGGCAGCGTCCGCCGCAGCATGGTTTCCAGCACCGGAGTGAAGATGTCCTGCAGCCACCACACCAGGGGGATGCCCAGCCGTCGGCAGGTGCGGTGCAGCCGCCGCTGGATTAGTGGCGGCGTGTTGGCCGACAGGACCGCGTCCGGCCGTTCGCGCGCCACGGCCTCGGCGAGCCGGCGGCCGTAGGCCCGTTCTCGCAGCAAGCGGCGGGCCAACTGGTATTTGGGCAGGGGGCGGCCCTCGCCCAGGGCGGTGACGGACAGACCGGTCGGATCGTCGGCCGTTGCGGCCATGCGGCCCTGGGGGGCGCCGGCGTCGCGGGAATACAGATGGGCGACCCGATGCCCCTGGCCGGCCAGCCAGCGGGACAGCTCCAGGGGAAAGGCGTAGCCGCCGTAATCGTGGACAAGCAGATGCATCGGGATCCGGGGCCGGAGACGAAACGAAGGGGCGCAGGGTAGCAAGCCCGCGACCGCAGCGCGAGGCCGGGGTTGGGCTGTGGGTGTGCGTGATGGCGGAGCGGGCCGGGACCGTGGCATGGTAGGGCCGTCTGTCGCCCGATCCCTTGCCGAGAGGTTCCCGTTCGTGCTGTTGCCGCCACGCCCTGTCCGTTCGCTCTGGGTTCGTCTTTCCCTGGTGCTTCTGCTGGCGCTGGTGGTGCCGGGGCTGGCGGGCTGCGCGATGCCGGGGCGGCAGCCGGACGTGTCCCTGCCGCCGCGCGATCCGGTGGCGGACCGGCAGGCGGTGCTACGCACCCTGTACGGCCAGCCCGGCGCGGACCAGCCGGAACGCCGCCTGCGGGCCGGGGATACGGTGGGGCTGCTGTTCCATATCCGCCCGACAGCGCCCCCGGCCGAGGATGACACCCTTGCGGTGGGCGATGTGCTGCGGGTGGCCGTGCTGGGCGAGGACCGGAGCCAGGACAGGAACGAGGACCGGGGCGAGGGCGTGGAGCCCCTGACCCAGCGCATCCAGCCGGACGGCCGGCTCACCTTGCCAGGGATCGGCGCCTTGCCGGCTGCGGGGCGGGCGGTGGCCGATCTGCGGACCGCGCTGGAGCGGCTGTACGGGGCACTCTATCGCTGGCCGCGGGTGGACCTGGCGGTGGCCCGGGCGGCGACGGCAGAAGGGCGGTTCCTGGCGACGGTGGACAGCAGGGCCGGTCCGTCGCGGACGGTGGCGGTGACCCGCGACGGTCATCTGACCTTGCCGGCGCTGGCCCCTTTGCCGGTGGCCGGCCGGCTTCTGACCGAGGCGGAAGGGGCCGTCGAGGCGGCTTACGAGGCGGCGGGCCTGCGCATCGGGGTCAGCCTGACGCTGGAGGGTGACCGGGGCTGGCGCACCTATGTGCTGGGCGAGGTGCAGAAGCCCGGGGTCCAGGAAACGGCACGCCCGCAAACGGCGCTAATGGCCATCGCTGCCGCTGGCGGCACCCGCGAGGAAGCGGACCTGACGGATGTGCGCGTGCTCAGCCTGGGCGGCGGCGGAGAGGGTCGGGCTGGCGGCAAGGCCCGCCTGGACCGCCTGAACCTGCTGGAGGCGATGGAGCGCGCCCGTCTGGAAGCGGACATGGTGCTGCCGGACGAGGCGGTGCTGTACGTCCCCCCCAGCATGCTGGCCGAGGCCGGACGGGCGGCGGACCACATCCTCCGCCAGACCCTGTTCTTCGAGGGAACCTTCGGGACGATCTACAAGGTGCTGGACCCGTCGGGGATCGACGGCGCCGTGCAGGTGCAGACGCCTTAGGGCAAGTTGAGAAAGAGACGGGGGGGCTCAATAAGAAAGATCATGGGGCGCGCAAAGGGCACGCCCTGTCGGCACGTCCCGTCATTCCGTCACTTCGGGTCGAAACGCGCTGTCAGCGCATAGGCTTCGAACAGGCGCTTGGGCGCTATCGCGAAGGCCAGGGGGACCATGCCGAT
Source organism: Rhodospirillaceae bacterium Z3-40 (assembly GCA_046233135.1). Classification (GTDB taxonomy): domain Bacteria; phylum Pseudomonadota; class Alphaproteobacteria; order Rhodospirillales; family Rhodospirillaceae; genus JBJXHN01. The sequence goes on from JBJXHN010000002.1 coordinate 344,075, forward strand.
TTGCATCGGCTCGTCCGTCGCGCTCAGCGACAGCGAGACCGTGCCCGGCGCCCGCAGCCAGTTTCCGATGGCCGTTCCCGCCGCATCGGCCACATCGGCACCGGCGGCCTGAGTCAGCAGGCCCCGCACCTGGCTTTCCACTTCCATCGCCACCTCGTCCGGCGTCACTCCGTCCTCGGCCATGCCGTCTTCCAGCAACGTCTGGCTGGCGATTGAGCGATCCACCCGCAGGCTCAGGTCCCGGACCAGCAGCGACTGTCCCACCTCCGCGGCGGCATTCTGCCCGCGCAGGGCATGGTTCAATGCCTCGGCGGTCAGTCCCGTCAGGGACGTCGATACCGTCACCGACCCGACATCCCCAAGACCGATATGGAGCGGGCCGACGGCGGCTTCCCCCGTCTCCGGCTCCAGCGAATGTCTCCAGCCCAGGGCCAGCGACACGAACGGTTGCCCGCTTTGCGCCATCAGGTCTTCCAGCGACCGGCGAACGGCTCCGTCGGGCATGCCCTCGGGTGTCAGCTGGTAGCCGTCGACGGTGACGCTGGCGCGCATGATGACCCCCTGGTCGGCCACAAGGTCATCATAGGCCATGCGGGTGATCCGCACCGGCTCGGGGAACTTCGGATTCGTGATCACCGCGTCTTCGAAGGACATCGAGACCGGAAGCGACGCCAGCAGCGCCATCAGCCTGTTCTGATCCTCGCCGCCCGCCGTCATCATGCGGGAATAGGCAGAGATATCCATCGGTCCGGTGACCACGCGACGGGTGGTCATGGAGCCGGCGCCCTGCGCCTGCCGAAAGTCGGTGATCTCCAAGCGTTCCATGACGCCATCGATGATCTCGCCCGTCTCCGCATGGCCATAGGTGGCTTCGGCCACTTCGGAGTCGCCCGGCAGCACATAGGTATAGGTCATCGCGTCCATGATGACCGCCTTGCCGCTGAGCCGTCCCGCTGGCAGGTCCATGGGGCGGGTCAAGTCCAGGTCGTCGAAAGCCAATCGGTCGGCAGTGCCGGTGCGGAAGGGCAGGGGCGGAGCCAGCCCCGCTGCCTTCGCCTGGGATTCCCCGTCGATGAACAGGCTTTCGAAGGTCAGGTCGAGGTGGGTGGGGTGATCCCCGTCCAGCTTGAAATCGCTGGCGGTCAGCCGGCCTGCCCTGACGGTGATCAGGGTCGGAAGGACGGCTTCGAAATCCGTGATGGTCACCGACAGGGCCAGGGGGTCGGCATCGATCCCGCTATAGGAGGCGCTGGCGCCGGAGGTGGCGCCGAAGGCTTCGACCGCCTGGCGGGCCTGTTCCTCCATGCCGATCTTCATGACCATGTAGCCGCCGATGCCGATCCCCCCGAGAACGACAGCCCCGATACCGAGGCCGATGGCGAGTTTGCGGGACATGAAGGTACTCCTTTGCAGCGCAGGGTAGCGAGATGGCCGTATGGTTTCGTGCGGGGCGCGTCCTGTCAAGCGACCCTTCGGAAAAAACACGCGACCCTGCACTGCGGAAGGAGAAGACGCTGCTATCCGGTTCTATTCTTACTCTGTCACGGACAACTCGTAGACCTCATGCGTCCAGGCGTGTTCCGGGGCCTTGGTGATCACCGGATCGCTTTCGCCCGACAGCAGGATGTCGACGGTGCGCTGATAGGCTTCCGGATCCAGGAAACCCAGCGGTTGGGCTTCGTCCTGCACCAGATGAGCGACTTCCGACAGCATGCGGCGCTGGTGGGTTTCCTCCAGGGCGCCGGTCATGTCGTTTTCCAGAACTAGTTCGACGGCATCGTCCTGGTTCTCCAGCGCCCAGGCCCAGCCCTTGTTGGTGGCTTTCACGAAGCGGCCCAGCTTTTCGACCGTGGCCGGGTCTTCCAGGTCCTCTTCCAGGACCCACAAGCCGTCTTCCAGGGTGGCGACACCGTAGTCCTCGTATTTGAAGGTGATCAACTGGTCCTGCGGAATGCCACCGTCCGCCACCTGCCAGTATTCGTTATAGATCTCGGTGGAGATGCAGGGTGCCTGATTTTGCAGGATCGGATCCACGTTGAACCCCTGCTTCAGGATGGTGATATCGGGGTCGGAGCCGCTGGTGGAGAAGCCCAGCTTGCTCATCCAGGCCAGGAACGGATACTCGTTGCCGCCGAACCATACGCCGATGGTCTGGCCCTTGAAGTCGTCGGGCTTGGTAATGCCGGAATCCTTGCGGCAGGTCAGCATCAGGCCGGACTTCTGGAACACCTGGGCGATGTTGACCAGCGGCACGCCCTTTTCCCGGGTGGCCAGCGCGCTGGGCATCCAGTCGACCACCACATCGGCGCCGCCGCCGGCGATCACCTGGCTGGGGTTGATGTCCGGGCCACCCGCGCGGATCTCCACGTCCAGGCCGGCATCGTCATAGAACCCCTGGGCCTTGGCGGCGTAATAGCCGGCGAACTGGGCCTGGGGCAGCCACTTCAGCTGCAACGTCAGGGAATCGGCGGCCAGGGCCGGCGCGGCGGCCGAGGCGGCCAGGGCCGCAGCGGCGATCAGGGGGCGCAGGAAGGTCGGGCGGATCATCGGAAACGGGCCTCCTTGATACGGGGACGGGCGAAACGGGGAAGGGCGACACGGCCAGGACCGGAAACCTCATCCGGTGCGGGCGCTGGGGTGCCAGAAGGTCAGCGCCCGTTCGGCCAGGGAAATCAGGCCATAAAATCCCGATCCGGCCAGGGCGGCGACGGCGATGGTCGCCCAGACCAGGTCGGTGTTCATGCGGGCCACCTCGGTGGAAATGCGGAAGCCCATGCCGACGATGGGGGTGCCGAAGAACTCGGCGACGATGGCGCCGATCAGGGCCAGCGTGGAGTTGATTTTCAGGCCGTTGAAGATGAACGGCAGGGCGGCCGGCAGCCGCAGCTTGACCAGCGTTGGCCCGTAGCCGGCTGCGTAGGAGCGCATCAGGTCCAGTTGCTCCGTCTCGGCCGCGCGCAGGCCCGACAGGGTGTTGACCAGGATCGGGAAGACGGTCATCGCCACCACCACGGCGGCCTTGGACGGCCAGTCGAAGCCGAACCACATGACCATGATCGGCGCGATGCCGACGATGGGCATGGCTCCGGCGATGCTGGCCAGCGGCAGCATGCCCCGCGCCAGGAAGGGCACCCGGTCGGCCACCAGCGCCAGCCCGATGCCGATGGCGCAGCCGGCGATATAGCCGCTGAGCGCGCCTCTCAGCACGGTCTGGACGAAATCCGCCCACAGCACCGGCAGGTTCCCGGCAAAGGCCGCCCCGATGGCCGAAGGGGCGGGCAGCAGCACGGCGGGCACGTCGAAGGCCCGCACCGCGATCTCCCACAGGAAAATCATCAGCAGGCCGAGCAGGGCGGGCACCACCAGCCGTCGCCAGCGTGGCACCCGGACGCCCTTGCCCGGCGGCTCGGCAAGCCGGGCCATGGCCACGCCGAAGGTGCCGATGGCGCCGGCAACCCAGACCGGCAGGCCGCCGGCCATCGCCCCTTCGGGCAGATCAAGGGCGCGCAGGGCGGCGGCCATGGCCACCAGCCCGGCAACCACCAGCACCATCGGCCCGCGCGGTCCGTCCAGCAGGGTGCTGCGGCGCGACATCCGGGAGGGGGGGCTCATGCCGCTCCTCCCATCGCCTTGCGGGCCAGCCATTCCACCCGGCCGACTAGGAACACCAGGGTGACCGACAGCACGGCGGCCATCACCAGGGCGGCCCACATCTGCACGGTCTGGCCGTAGTAGCTGCCGGCCAGCAGCCGCGCGCCCAGGCCCATGTTGGCGCCGGTGGGCAGCTCGCCGACGATGGCGCCGACCAGGGCGGCGGCGATGGCCACCCGCATGCTGGCGAACAGATAGGGCAGGCTGGCGGGAAAGCGCAGCTTCCAGAAGATCTGGCCCGGCGTGGCGGCATAGGTGCGCATCAGGTCCATGGCCAGGGGATCGGCGGCCCGCAGGCCCTTGACCATGCCCACGGTGACCGGGAAGAAGCACAGGTACATGGCGATCACCGCCTTGGGCACCAGTCCGGTCAGCCCGACGGCGCCCAGCACCACCACCACCATCGGGGCGATGGCCAGGATGGGGATGGTCTGGCTGGCGATCACCCAGGGCAGCAGCCCGGCTTCCAGCACCCGCACCTGCACGATCCCCACGGCGATCACCAGGCCGAGCAGCGACCCGAAGGCAAAGCCCACCAGCGTCGACGAGGCGGTGACGGCGGTATGGATCAACAGGCCGCGCGGGCTGGTCACGTTGTGTCCGAACACGCCGTCGGCCCAGGCGCCGAACACCTGGACCGGGGTGGGCACCACCGGACGCTTCTGGGTGGCGGCCGCCACGATGCGCTCGCCCAGGCTCCAGTCCTGGCCGGCGCGCTCCATGGCTTGCAAGACCAGTCCCTGGTTGGCGATCAGGGCGGCCGCCATCCACAGAACCAGAACCACGGCGGAGACGACGGCCACCGGCACTCCGTTGTGCCGGATCCCGTGCCACAGGGCGGCGGTACGGGAGGATGCGGCATGGAAGGAGGGGGCGCCGTCAGTGGTCATGGCCGGCCCTCAGGCCTGCGCGCACCCGGGCGGCGAGCTGGCGGAATTCGGCGCTGTCGCGCAGGGCGGCCGTGCGGTCCCGGGGCAGGCCGCGGCAATCGACCACATCGACGATGCGTCCCGGCCGGGGGGTCATCACCACCACCTTGGTGGACAAGAAGACGGCTTCGGAAATCGAATGGGTGACGAAAACACAGGTCTTGCCGGTTTCCCGCCAGAGGTCGGTCAACTGCTGGTTCAGGTCGTGGCGGGTGATTTCGTCCAGGGCGCCGAAGGGCTCGTCCATCAGCAGCAGATCGGGCGACAGCGCCAGCGCCCGGGCGATGGACACCCGCTGACGCATGCCCCCGGACAGCTGCCAGGGAAACTTGCGTTCGAATCCGGCCAGCCCGACCCGGGCAAGGGTTTCCCGGGCGCGGGCCTGGCGCGCGTCCGCGGCCATGCCGCCCAGTTCCAGCGGCAGGGTGACGTTGCGTTCGACGGTGCGCCAGGGGAACAGGGCCGGGGCCTGGAACACATAGCCGTACAGCCGCCGCTCCCGCGCTTCGTGGGGGGTGACCCCTTCCACACGGATGGTCCCGGCACTGGGCTGTTCCAGGTCGGCGATGACCCGCAGCAGGGTGGTCTTGCCGCAGCCCGATGGCCCGATCAGCGACACGAAATCCCCGGTCTCCACGGTCAGGTCCACGTCCTTCAGGGCATGGATGGGGCCGTCAGCCCCGGCATAGGTCAGGGTCAGGCCGTGGGCTTCCACCATGACGGGGGCGGACGCGGCAGACGGAGCGGTGGCGGCAGCGGGCATGGGGAATCCGGATTGCCTATCAAAGGAGCGGGACACGGGAACCAGCCCGGGATATGGGCAGGCCGCGCCAAATGGGAAGAGGCGGCGCGACGGTCCGAAAGGGTATGCGGCGACACCGGCCGGGGCAAGCCTTCGCGACGGTCCGGGGGCGACGGCGTCATCTCCTTGAATTCGCCGGTGTATACGGTTTCACTGATGCGGTCCCTTCTCTCCGATGCAGCCCCCGGTGCGCCATGACCGAGTCTCCCCTGCCGCCGACCCTCCACGGCACGGCCGTTGCCCTGAACGGTCTGGCGGTGCTGCTGCGCGGGCCGTCTGGGGCAGGGAAGTCGGATCTGGCCCTGCGGCTGCTCGACCTCGGCTTCCGGCTGGTGGCCGACGACCGCGTGGTGGTAACGGAAGCTGCCGCCGACTCCGGCCTCCCCACCGTGTGTGCGCCCCCCGCTCTGGCCGGACTGCTGGAGGTGCGCGGGGTGGGGATCGTGCCGGTCGCGGCGCTGCCCGGGCCAGTGCCGCTGGCCCTGGTCATCGACCTGTGTCCCGCCGCCGAGGTGCCCCGCCTGCCCGAGCCGGAACGGACAACGGTGGCCGGATGCCCAGTGGCGCGGCTGAGGCTTGATCCCTGGGCGCTCTCCGCACCGCAAAAAGTTCGCCTTGCCCTGTCGTTGCACCAAGGGGATAGTGGGGCCGACTGTGCGAGTCCAGGGGGTGGATGACCTGTCGATGACCGAGCTTTCCTCTCAGGCGGCCGACGAGGCCCCGCCGCGGCGGCTTGCCGTGGTCACCGGCATGTCCGGGGCCGGGCGGACCAGCGCATTGAAGGCGCTGGAAGACCTGGGCTACGAGGCCGTGGACAACCTGCCGCTCTATCTGATCGACGGGCTGACCGAGACCGGGCGCGGGCGTCAGCGGCCGATGGCGCTGGGCATCGACAGCCGCACCCGGGGGTTCGACGGGGCCGCCGTGTCGGCGGCGCTGGATACCCTGGTGGCGACGGCCGGTTTCGACACCCGGTTGATCTTTGTGGACTGCGATGATGCGGTGCTCGGTCGCCGGTATACCGAAACCCGGCGCCGTCATCCGCTGGCTGTCGAACGGCCGCTGAACGACGGTATCGCCCTGGAACGGCGGCTGCTGGAACCGTTGAAGGCGCGGGCGGATCTGCTGCTGGATACCACCGAGATGAAGCCCGGGGATCTGCGGCGAATCCTGGAAGGCCATTTCGCCCTGGACCAAAGCGGGGAGATGACGGTCTTCGTCACCTCCTTCGGCTTTCGCAACGGCCTGCCGCGTGAAGCGGACCTGGTGATCGATGTGCGTTTTTTGCGCAATCCGCATTATGATCCTGTGTTGCGGCCGATGACCGGGCTGGATCGTCCGGTGGCGGACTATGTGGCCGCCGACCAGGATTACGACAGCTTCTTCGAAAAACTCACCGGAATGCTGTCTGTCCTGTTGCCTCGCTATCAGGCAGAGGGCAAAAGCTATCTTACCCTGGCGATCGGTTGTACCGGTGGCCGCCACAGGTCGGTTTACACGACCGAGCGTTTGGCGGCATGGTTGGTGGACCGGGATTTTCGGGCCCAGGCGCGCCACCGGGATTTGACTCAGGAACTCCAGCCGGAGCCGTTGATGCAAGGACGTCCTTTATGATCGGCATGGTATTGGTAACGCATGGCCGTCTGGCGGAGGAGCTGATCGCCGCAACCGAGCATGTGATGGGCAAGCAGACCCAGATCGCGGCGGTCTGCATCGGCCCGGATGATGATATGGAACAGCGGCGCGACGATATCCTGCGCTGCGTGGAACAGGTGGATACGGGCGACGGGGCCATCCTGCTGACCGACATGTTCGGCGGCACCCCGTCGAATCTGGCGATTTCCGTGATGGAAAAGGCGCGGATCGAGGTGATTGCCGGGGTCAACCTGCCCATGCTGATCCGTCTGGCCACGGTGCGGGATACCCAGTCCCTGGATCAGGCCGCCACCAGCGCCCAGGAGGCGGGGCGGAAATATATCAATGTTGCCTCGCGTCTGCTGACCCAGGATTAGGGCGGATAAAAAGACCGGCACGTCTTCCCAAGACAACGGACTCCGGGTAAACCGGGGCCAGCCCGAAAAAAAAAGCGGGCGCGCGCGATAAAAAAGAATGCTGCGCATAAAAGCGAAGCTGCGCATTGCACGATGATGGCGGGGAGCAGAGACCATCGTCCGGGAAACGACTTCAGGAACGCCAGAACCGATGACCACCACCAACGCCGTCCGGCGGGATGCCACCATCGTCAACCAGCGGGGTCTTCACGCCCGCGCGGCCGCCAAGTTCGTCAAGACCGCCTGCGAATTCTCTGCCGAGGTCTGGGTTTCCAACCGGGGGCAGGAGGTTCCGGGGCGCTCCATCATGGGTTTGATGATGCTGGCGGCCGGTCCGGGCACCACCATCGAGCTGCGCGCTAGCGGTGACGATGCCGACAAGGCCCTGGACGCCCTGTGCGGGCTGATTGCGGAAGGGTTCCATGAGGCCGACTGAACGCACGGTCGCCGCTTCGCCCAAGCAGTCCCGTGCCCATCCCCGTTGCCATCGCCTGTCCGGCCTGGCGGTGGGACCCGGCGTCGCCATCGGCACCATCCATCTGCACGATTCCGGCACGGTCACCGTGCCCGAATATCGCATTCCGGAAAGCCGCATCAGCCACGAACGCCTGCGTCTGGCCGAAGCCGCCGACCGGGGCAGCCGTCAGATCGACGGCCTGCGCCGCAAGGCCAGCGCCCTGCCCGGCGCGGCGGGCGAGGAGCTGGGCTACCTGCTGGATGCCCATCAGCACATGCTGCGCGGATCGCGGCTGCTGCAGGGGGTGGAACGCCGCATCGCCGACGAACGCATCAACGCCGAGGCGGCGGTGCAGCGGGAAATGGACGGTCTGGCCGAGGCCTTCGCGGCGATGGAGGACGCCTATCTGGCGGCCCGCATCGACGACATCCGCGACGTGGGCTGGCGCCTGATCCGTGCCCTGGTGCGCCATGCCTACCGCCCCTTCACCATGCTGCCAAAGAATGCGGTGATCGTGGCGGCCGAGCTGAGCCCGGCCGATACCGCCATGCTGCATCCCAAGCAGGTGCGCGGCCTTGCCCTGTCCTCGGGCGGGGCGGATTCCCATACGGCGATCATGGCCCGATCCCTGGGGCTGCCGGCGGTGGTGGCGGTGTCCGAGCTGATGCCCCATGCGCTGCACGGCGATACCGTCTGCCTGGACGGCACCACCGGCGAAGTGGTGCTGGATCCGGACGAGGAAACCCTGGCCGACTTCCGCCAGCGGCGGGCGGACTATCTGCGCTCCCGCCGGCTGCTGGGGCGGCTGAAGGGGCTGCCGGCGGAAACGCGCGACGGCGTGCGGGTTTCCCTGCTGGCCAATATCGAGCTGCCCGCCGAGGTGCCCGGCGCCCTGCGGGTGGGGGCCGAGGGCGTGGGCCTGCTGCGCTCCGAGTTCCTGTATATGAGCGGCAGCACCCTGCCCACCGAGGACGAGCAGGCGGCCGCCTTTACCGAGATCGTCAAGGGCATGGGCGGCCGGCCGGTGACCATCCGCACCCTGGACGTGGGGGGCGACAAGCTGTCTGAGTCCATCGGCGTGAAGATCTCGCCGAATCCGGCGCTGGGGCTGCGGGCCATCCGCCTGTCGCTCAGCCGGCCGGATCTGCTGGAAACCCAGTTGTCGGCCATCCTGCGGGCGGCCGTGCACGGCCCCGTGCGCATCCTGCTGCCCATGGTCTGCACCGTCGAAGAACTGCTGGCGGTGCGCGAGGTCTATGACCGGGTGGCGCGGCGCATGCGCCGGGCCAAGGATCCGCTGCCCGATCCCCTGCCGCCCGTCGGCGTGATGATCGAGGTGCCGGGGGCGGCGCTGGCGGCCGATGCCCTGGCCTGGCAGGCGGACTTCTTTGCCATAGGCACCAACGACCTGACCCAGTACACCCTGGCCATCGACCGCACGGACGAGGCGGTGGCTCACCTGTACAACCCGCTGCATCCGGCGGTGCTGCGGCTGATCCAGTTCAGCGTGGAAGCCGCCAACCGGGCGCGCATTCCCGTGTCGGTCTGCGGCGAAATGGCCGGCGATCCCCGGCTGGCGGCGGTGCTGCTGGGCCTGGGGGTCGGCGAGCTGTCCATGGCCGCGCCCAGCATTCCCCGGGTCAAGCAAACCATCCGCAGGCTGTCCATGCACGGTCTGGCGCGGGGGGCGCACCGCATCATGGAATTGACCGATGCGGCGCGAATCGCGGTGGAAACGGACGCCCTGCTGACCGCAAGCTGACGATCCGGGCGGTCGGGTCCGCATTTTCCGAACAGGATAAGGCCTTGACGGCGCGAAGGAATTCGCGCCGTCCCCGGCCCATGCGCCGTCGGATCCAGGAAATGCCTTGATAAGCATATAAAGATATCTTTATGTTCTGTCCCAGCGGTTGCGGGCGGTCCCGAACGGGGGGCGCCGGCACGCGTTTGGTTTACCCAAAGATAATCGGAGCATTCGCATGACCTTCACTGACTTCAAGGTCAAGGACATCAGCCAGGCTGCCTGGGGCCGTCACGAGATCGAAATCGCGGAAACCGAAATGCCGGGCCTGATGGCCCTGCGCGAGGAGTACGGTCCGAGCCAGACCCTGAAGGGTGCGCGGATTGCCGGCTGCCTGCACATGACCATTCAGACCGCGGTTCTGATCGAAACCCTGACGGCGCTGGGCGCCGAGGTGCGTTGGTCTTCGTGCAACATCTTCTCGACCCAGGATCAGGCCGCTGCGGCGATTGCCGCCGCCGAAATCCCGGTGTTCGCCTGGAAGGGCATGACCGAGGAGGAATTCTGGTGGTGCATCGAACAGACCATCGAGGGTCCGGACGGCTGGCGTCCGAACATGATCCTGGATGACGGCGGCGATCTGACCGCCCTGATGCACGACAAGTACCCCGAGCTGCTGAAGGACGTGAAGGGTCTGTCGGAAGAAACCACCACCGGCGTCCACCGCCTGTACGAGATGGCGAAGAAGGGCACGCTGAAGGTGCCGGCCATCAACGTCAACGACTCGGTGACCAAGTCCAAGTTCGACAACAAGTACGGCTGCCGCGAATCCCTGGTGGACGGCATCCGCCGCGCCACCGACGTGATGATGGCCGGCAAGGTTGCCGTGGTCGCCGGCTTTGGCGATGTGGGCAAGGGGTCTGCCGAATCCCTGCGCAACTCCGGCTGCCGTGTGGTCGTGACCGAAATCGATCCGATCTGCGCCTTGCAGGCGGCGATGGAAGGCTACGAAGTGGTGACCATGAACAGCGCGGCCCCGCGCGGCGACATCTTCGTCACCACCACGGGCAACGTGGACGTGATCACCGTTGACCACATGCGGGCCATGAAGGACCGCGCCATCGTCTGCAACATCGGTCACTTCGACAGTGAAATTCAGATCGAAGGCCTGCGGAACTTCAAGTGGCTGAACGTGAAGCCGCAGGTCGACGAAGTGGAATTCCCCGACGGCAAGCGCATCATCGTTCTGGCCGAAGGCCGTCTGGTGAACCTGGGCTGCGCCACCGGTCACCCCAGCTTCGTGATGTCCGCCAGCTTCACCAACCAGGTGATGGCGCAGATCGAGCTGTGGCACAACGCGGCCAACTACGACAACCAGGTCTACGTGCTGCCCAAGCACCTGGACGAAAAGGTGGCCATGCTCCACCTCGGCAAGCTGGGTGTCGAACTGGAAGTGCTGAACGACAAGCAGGCCGAATACATCGGCGTTGCGGTTCAGGGTCCGTTCAAGCCGGAAGCCTACCGCTACTAAGCCTTCCGCCCCGTTTGTCCGGGGTTGGTTGGAATCGGAACGGGGCGCTCCTTGCGGGGCGCCCCGTTTTTGTTGCGGGGGCGTATCTCTCTATCCCTCTGCGGCGACCGACGCCTCCGTCGTCTCCGTCATGGCGTCCAGATAGCCCGCCAGGATCCGCCGGCTTTCCGACAGGCTGGCGATGCGCGCATCGATCCCGGAGATTTCCTGCCCGATGGCGGCGAGCAACTGGGGGCAGGGGTGGAAGTCCGGCTTGTCGCTGGTCACGCATGGCAGGAAGCGGCGGATCAGGTCCAGCTTCAGTCCCGCCGCGCTCAGGAGGCGGATCCGGCGCACCGTCTCTTCATCGGTGGCGTCATACTCCCGGTACCCCGACATCTGCCGGGCCGGCGTCAGCAGGCCTTCGGCTTCGTAATAGCGCAGCATCCGCACACTGATGCCGGTGCGTCGCGACAGAACCCCGATGCGCATCGTGCCTCCTTTTCCCTTCTTGACCCTGACAGCGCTGTCAGACTTTAGCTTCCCTCATGTCGTGAATGATGACAAGAGGACGGACGGATATGATTGACACGGTTTCCGGACTATTGCGCCGGGCGGGCAGCACCCGCCGGGGCTTCCTCAAGGCATGCGGTCTGGGCGCGGCGGCGCTGGGGCTGGGGGGGGACCCGATGTCGCGCCCCGCCCGGGCCAGGGACTCGTTTTTCACCACCCCGTATCAGGGGGCGACGGTGGCCTACAGAACGGACGGCGCCGGCCCGGCGCTGGTGCTCGTCCATGGAACGGGCGGTGACGCGCGCAGCAATTGGGACGGGATGGTCGGACGCCTGTCGCAGGAATGGACCGTCATCCGGCCCGATTACGCGGGCTCCGGGGACACCCGTGATGACGGCCGCCCGCTCACCACGCCCTATCTGGCCGGCCAGGTGATCGCAGCGGCCCAGGCCGCCGGGGCGGAGCGCTTTCATCTGATGGGCTATTCTCTGGGGGCCGGGGTTGCTGTCGAGATCGCCGGCACCCAGCCTGAGAAGGTCGCCTCCCTGACGCTGCTGGCGGGCATGGCCTCGGGGGCGGATGCGCGGCTGAGGCTGGAATTCGAACTCTGGCGGGATCTGATCCGCACCGACCGGCGGGCGATGGCCCGGCTGATCCTGTTGACCGGGTTCAGCCCCGATGCCCTGTCCGGCATGGGAGAGGCCGCCGTTCGCCAGGCGGTCGAGGATATCCTGTCCGGAGTGAACTGGGAGGGTATGGCCCGCCAGACCGCGCTGGATCTGACCATCGATGTGGAGGACCGGCTTGACCACATCGCCGCGCCGACTCTGGTTCTCGGCTGCACCCATGATCACATGGTGCCACCGGCCCATGCCCGGCACCTGGCGGAGCGGATTGCCGGGGCGCAGTACGCCGACCTGCCGACCGGACATCTGGCGCCGATGGAGGCGCCGGATGCGGTGGTCGACGCGGTTTCGGCTTTCCTGCGCCGGCAATCCCTCTGAGGGACCATCTGCTTTTGCCGGACGGCGTGGGGTCGGTCCCACGCAGGTCGCTCTCACCGGCCCGGCGTGCCGTCGCCCAGGTGGTCACGCACCCATCGTGTCTCCTCGGACGGCGGACGGCCGAACAGACGTTTGAAGTCCCGGCTGAACTGGGAGGTGCTGACATAGCCGACGGTGGCTGCGGCGGCGGAAACCGTCATGCCGCTTTGTGCCACCAGAAGCCGGGCGCGGTGCAGGCGCACGGATTTGACGTATTGCATGGGCGACGTATGGGTCGTCTCCCGGAAATGCACATGGAAGGCGGCCACGCTCATCCCCGCCTCGGCGGCCAGGGCCGCGACCGACAGGGGCCGGGGGTGATGGGCCTGGATATGCTGGAGGACGCGGGCGATCTTGCCCAGCGGTCCCTTGTGGGACAGGGCGGCGCGCATGGCCGCCCCCTGTTCGCTGATCAGCACCCGGTAGTGCAGTTCCCGCGACAGGGCCGGCCCCAGAATGGCCAGATCCCGGGGATCGGACAGGCTGGACATCAGCCGGCGCAGGGTATCAACGATGTCCGCGTCCATCGGTGTCGATGCCAGCCCGGCCGAGGCGCCCCCTTCGGCAAGGCCCAGGGCGTCCAGCTCGACCAGAAGGTCGGCGGCGATGGTCAGGTCGAAGTCCAGATAAAGCGCGAACAGCGGCCTGTCCGGCGTGGCGTCGGATTCCATGCGGAAGGGGACCGGCACGGATACCGCCAGATAGTGGCGGGCGTCGTAGACGATGACCTTGTCCCCCAGGAATCCCCGCTTGCGACCCTGGCAGACGAACACCGCGCCTGGCCGGTACAGCACGGGAATGTCCCGCAAGGGGGCGCTGGACCGCAGGATCCGCAGCCCGGGAAACGGTGTGGCGGTATAGCCTTCGCCGGGGGCCAGGCGCTGGAGCGCGGCGACGATACCGGCCATCGGATGGGCGGTCATGATAGGGGCTTGTTATAGGAATAGGCATGGAATGTCCATGAACTACCCTAGTGGGCGTGCTGGCGGAAGATTATTTGGCAGGAGGAACACAACAGCCCGTCCTTGACGGGGCGGGCGAGACGGATGGACTTTTCATGGCAATCGATACGACATTTCTGATTACGGGCGCGAACTCCGGCTTCGGATACGCCATCGCCCGGGCGGCCGTCGCGGCGGGGCATCGGGTGATCGGGACGGTGCGGTCCCCGGATGCGGCGGCGAAAGTGACCGCCCTGGACCCGGACCGGGCGGCCGCCTGCAGTCTCGACGTGACCGACTTCGCGGCGATTCCCGATGTGGTGGCTCAGGTGGAACGGGACCACGGACCGGTGGACGTTCTGGTCAACAATGCGGGCTATGGCCAGGAAGGGATTCTGGAGGAAACGCCGCTGGACGAGGTTCGGCGGCAATTCGACGTCAATGTCTTCGGCGCCGTTGCCATGGCTCAGGCCGTGATCCCCTCTTTCCGCAAGCGGCGCAGCGGCTTGATCGTCAACATCACCTCGATGGGCGGTTTCATCACCATGCCCGGCATCGCCGCCTATTGCGGCAGCAAGTTCGCCTTGCAGGGAATCTCGGAGGTGATGCGGTCGGAGCTGGCGCCTTTCGGGGTGCGGGTGACGGCCGTGGCGCCGGGATCGTTCCGCACGGACTGGGCGGGGCGGTCCATGGTTCGCACGCCCCGGCGCCTGGCCGACTACGACAGCCTGTTCGATCCCATCCGCGAGGCCCGTATCCGCAAAAGCGGCAACCAGGCGGGGGATCCGGACAAGCTGGCGCAGGTGGTTGTCGACCTGGCCGGATGCGACAATCCACCACCCCAGCTGCTGCTGGGCAGCGATGCCCTCGGCCTCGTCAGGGATCGGCTGAAGCACCTGGGGACCGAGATCGATGCCTGGGAAGCGGTGACCCGGTCCACCGACGGATAGCCGCCCGTCCACGTCCGTTGGGGAGGAGGAGGCGCGCGTTCAAGGTATACCAAAAGCCTTCTTCCTCTTGTGGCTGTTGATGGTACCCTGAGCTGACCATGAGGACCCTTTCCCCCTTTCGGGTGCTGCTGGCCGGCATTGTTGCCATGGCGGTCAGCAACGGCATCGGACGCTTTGCCTATACCCCGTTGTTGCCGCCCATGCAGGCGGCGCTGGGGTTTTCCGATCTATGGGCCGGGCTGCTCGCGGCGGCCAATCATCTGGGGTATCTGGTCGGTGCCCTGGCGGCCATGCGCGTTGGCGAATCCGGCGGTGGCGTCGTGGGGGGGCGTCGGCGGGCCATGGGATTGAGCCTTCTGGTCTGTGTTTTCGGCACCCTGCTGCTGCCGGGGACCGAGGCGGGGGCCTGGCATGCGCTGATGCGGTTCCTTGCCGGGCTGGGCGGGGCGATGGCCTTCGTCCTGGCCTCGGCGATGGTGCTGGGGCGGCTGGCGGTGGCCGGCAAGTCCGGTTGGGGCGGCCTGCTGTTCGGCGGTGTCGGCGTGGGTATTGCGGTGACCGGTGTGCTGACTCCGCTGCTGGTGCCCTGGGTGGGCTGGCAGGGCGGCTGGGTTGCGCTTGGCGTGTTGGGCGGCATGGCCGGCTGGCTGGTCTGGCCGACCCTGAAGCAGGTCAGCACGCCGGCATCCGCCCCCGAGCCCCATGCCCCGCCACCGCCCGTGCCGGCCGACAGGCCGCAGGGACTGACCCTGGCGTTGGTCGGCTGGCTCTATTTTGCCTTTGGCGTCGGTTACATCGTTTCCGGCACCTTCCTGGTCAGCCTCGCCGGCGACACCTTGGGCGGGCAATGGGGCAACAGCGCCTGGGTGTTGGTGGGGGTGGCGACCTTTCCGTCCAGCCTTGTGTGGTCCCTGGTGGCGGCAAGGGTCGGCTTCGGCATCGCCTGGGCGCTGTCGATGGCGCTGCTGGGGGTGGGGATCCTGGTGCCCTGCCTGTCGGGCGCGCCCTGGGCGGTGCTGCTGTCCGGCGGCCTGTTCGGCGGGACCTTCATGGGCGTGGCCGGGCTGGCCATGGCGCTCGGCCGCATTCTCACCCCCGAGTCGCCCCAGCGCGGCATCGGCCTGCTGACGGCAGCCTTTGGTGTGGGGCAGATGATCGGCCCGGCCATCGCCGGCGGTATCGCCACGGTGGCCGGCAGCATGCTCCCCGCCCTGGCCGGTTCGGGGATCCTGGTGCTTGCTGCCGCCGGGGTGATCGCGGTGGTGGTGGGACGGCATCTGATGAGAGAGCATTCTGCTCCACCGGCCGCCTGAGCCTGGGGCGGCGCGCCTACCGCGCCCTTGGATGCGCTGCCGCATGCAGGCGGGCGAGACCGGCGGCGTCCACCTTGGTGTAGCGCTGGGTGGTGGACAGGCTGGCGTGGCCCAGCAGCTCCTGAATGGTGCGCAGGTCGCCCCCCTGGGACAGCAGATGGGTCGCGAAACTGTGGCGCAGGGCATGGGGCGTGGCCGATTCGGGCAGCCCCAGCAATCCCCGCAGCCGCCGCATCTGCCGCTGCACCACCCCCGGATTCAGACGCTTGCCCCGGCTGCCCAGGAACAGCGGCGTTTCCGCGCCGCCGCTGTAGGGGCAGGATTCCAGGTAGTCGGTCAGCGCGGCGATGACGATGGGCAGGATCGGCACCAGCCGTTCCTTCCGGCCCTTGCCGGTGATAACCATGGTATCGCCCCGGGGCAGGTCCGAGCGATTGAGGTCCAGAGCTTCCCCCAGCCGCAGGCCGCAGCCGTACAGCAGGGTGAACAGCGCCAGATCCCGCTTCGCCAGCCAGGGTTCGTCCTGCAATTCACCGGCGGTGTTCAGCGCCTCCATGGCCTCGGCTTCGGTCAGGGCCTTGGGCACGTGCTGGGACTGGCGGGGATTGCGCATGCTGTCGATGGCGACGTTGTGCACCAGCCCCTGGCGGTCCAGCCAGCGGTGGAGGTTGCGCAGGGTCGACAGCGCCCGGGCCAGCGAGGCCTTGGAGATCCCGTCTTCGGTGCGGGCAGCCATCCAGGCGCGAAAGTCGGCAGGGCGCAGGTCGGCCAGCGTCGCCAGCGTCGGCGCCCCCCCCCGGTATTGGGCCAGAAAGGACAGGAAGCCCCCCAGGTCGCGGGCATAGGCCAGCAGGGTGTGGCGACTCGCCCGCCGCTCGCCGGCCATCCAGCTCAGCCAGTCCCGTACGGCGGCCAGCAGGTCTGCGCCGGCCATCAGGGGGACGGCGGCCGTGATGTCCTCGCCCCGCGTGCCCGGCGGCAGCGCGGGCGCCGCCGGAGCGACGGCGGTCCCCTCCGACGGGGTCAGGTCGTCTCGGGCGTCCATCGCCTGACGCAGTTCTCCATGACTTTGGCCAGGAAGACCAGCAGGTCCATGGCCATGTCCGGCTCGAAAGTGCCTTCCACCCGCGCCGCCAGCGCCAGCAGGCCGGGGGGGATGCCGTGGCCGGGATCGATCCGAACCAGGGCGTCGGAACGCACCAGTCCGGCCAGATCCCCATAGACCGCCGCTTCGGCGTCCACCGAGGGGCGCAGCACCGCCTGGGCCTCCGCGCCGAACAGGTCGTCGACGAATCCGGCGGGCAGGGTGGCCAGATCCAGGCCATCGTCGTCCGGCAGGGGGCGCACCCCGGCGGCCTTGCGCGCCACCGGCTGTTCGAACCGCAGGGCGCAGACATCCACGTCCAGCAGCATGGGCAGGTCTTCGTTGACCGTGCGCACCAGCGGCCCCAGGCCCTCGCTGTCCAGGATCGCCAGCGCCGCCTGCAACGTGCCTTTCTGGGTCGCCATGTTGCTGCGGGTGGTCAGGATCAGCTGTTCGGCACAGTCCTGCAATTCCGCCATTTCGGTTTGCAGGCGCTTGAGCATCACCTGCTGGATGTCGACCACCTTGTCGTCGCCCTCGCCGAAACGCGCGGGCGGCGTGGAGGTCAGCAGCACTTCCGGATGGGCAACCAGGAAATCGGGATGCTCCAGCAGATAGCCGAGCACCTCTTCCTCTCCCAGCGCCGCCAGCCTGCCGGCCGGTGTCTCCGGCCTCGCGTCCCCCGCGTCGGCCATGGGTGCGTCCTCTCCCCTGTGATCGTCCTGCATTACAGGATGCTCTGGCCGGAGGTCTTCCAGTCTTCCAGGAAGGCCTGCAAGCCCTTGTCGGTCAACGGATGCTGATAAAGCTGGCGCAGCACCTTGGGCGGCAGGGTGGCGACGTCGGCACCGATGCGGGCGGCCTGGACCACATGCACCGGGTGGCGCACGCTGGCCACCAGAACCTCGGTTGTCAGGGCGGGATAGTTGCCGTAGATCTGGACAATCTCCTCGATCAGCGTCATCCCTTCCTGCCCCAGGTCGTCCAGCCGGCCGACGAAGGGCGAAATGAAGGTGGCTCCCGCCTTCGCCGCCAGCAGCGCCTGGGCCGCGGAAAAGCACAGAGTGACGTTGACCATGGTCCCTTCGCCCGACAGCACCTTGCAGGCCTTCAGCCCGTCCGGCGTCAGCGGCAGCTTGACCGTCACGTTCGGGGCGATTTCCGCCAGCCGGCGGCCTTCGCGCAGCATGGTTTCGGCGTCCAGGGCGGTCACCTCGGCGCTGACCGGGCCATCGACCAGGGCGCAGATCTCCTCGATCAGCCCCAGGAAACTCTTGCCGGCCTTGGCGGCCAGGGTCGGGTTGGTCGTCACCCCGTCCACCATGCCCGTGGCGGCCAGATCCTTGATCTCGTTGGTGTCGGCGGTATCGACGAAAAACTTCATGGTCTTCTCCCCACCCCATCGCGGTGTCGCCGGGGCCGAAGCCCCTGATTCCTCGGGTTTTCGGCGCGACGGGGGCGGAGTGTAGCCCATGGCTTCCGCCCCTTCCACCCCCTTCGCCGCCTCGTTGTTCGGCGGGATGGAGACCACGGTTTCCGTGCTGCTGCCCCTGCCCCTGGCTGGCGCCTATGATTACCTGCTGCCGCCGGGGATCGACGCGCCGCCCGGCACCGTGGTGCACGTGCCCCTGGCCGGGCGGGAGTGCGTGGGCGTGGTCTGGGGGGCGGGCACCGGGCAGGTGGCGCCGGAAAAGCTGAAGGCCGTTCTGGGGCTTTACGATTGCCCGCCCTTGCCCGGTCCCCTGCGCGATTTCGTCGACTGGGTCGCACAATATACTTTGCAGCCCCCGGGTGCGGTGCTGCGCATGGCCATCAGCGTCGGTGCCGCGCTGGATGCGCCGGCCATGGGAGTGGCCTATCGTCTGGCCGACGGCTCCCGCGATGATACCGGAGCCCGCCTGACCCCCGCGCGGCGCCGGGTGCTGGCGGTGCTGGATAGCCATGGGGACTATCCCTTCTATGCCGCCGATCTGGCCCGCGAAGCCGCTGTCGGGCCGGGGGTGGTCAAGGCCATGGCCGGGGCGGGCCTGCTGGAGCCGGTATCGGTGTCCGGGGAATGGGCGCCGCCGCGCCCCGATCCCCGCCATCCCGGCCCCACCCTGTCGGAAGACCAGACCGCTGCCGCCGATAGTCTGGCGGCCAAGGTGGGGGCGGGCTATTCGGTGACCCTGCTGGAAGGGGTGACCGGCTCGGGCAAGACCGAGGTGTATTTCGAGGCGGTGGCCGCCTGTCTGGCGGCGGGGCGGCAGGTGCTGGTGCTGCTGCCGGAAATCGCCCTGGCCGCCCAGTGGCCGGGCCGATTCGCCAAGCGCTTTGGTGTGGCTCCGGTGGAATGGCATTCCCAGATGGGCCAGGCCGCCCGGCGCCGCACCTGGCGGGCCGTGGCGCGGGGGCGCGCCTCGGTGGTGGTGGGCGCGCGTTCGGCGCTGTTCCTGCCGTATGCGGACCTCGGGCTGATCGTGGTCGACGAGGAACATGATCCGGCGTTCAAGCAGGAAGATGGTGTCTGCTACCATGCCCGGGACATGGCGGTGGTGCGTGCCCGGCTCGAATCGATTCCCACGATTCTGGTGTCGGCGACGCCGTCGCTGGAGACGGTGGAGAATGCCGCCCGCGGGCGCTATGCCCATGTGACCTTGCCCAACCGCCACGGGGCGGCGACCATGCCGACGGTGCGGTGCATCGATATCCGCCGGTTCCCGCCGCAGAAGTGGCCGGAGGACGGCGGACAAGGGGGAGCGCGGCCGGAAGGCGCGCCGCCGCCCCAGATGGGCTGGCTGTCGCCGCCACTGATCCAGGCCACCACCGAAACCCTGGCCCGGGGGGAACAGGTGCTGCTGTTCCTGAACCGGCGGGGCTATGCGCCGCTGACCCTGTGCCGGAAATGCGGCCACCGCTTTCAATGTCCCAATTGCACGGCCTGGCTGGTGGAGCACCGGCGGATCGGCCGGCTGTGCTGTCATCACTGCGGGCATCAGGCGCCCCTGCCGCCCACCTGCCCGGCTTGCGGGACGGAAGACAGCCTGGCGGCCTGTGGCCCGGGGGTGGAACGGCTGGCCGAGGAAGCGGCCTACCGCTTTCCCGATGCCCGCATGGCCATTGCCGCCAGTGATACCCTGACCGGCCCCAAGGAAGCCGCAGCCCTGGCGGAGCGAATCCGCGATCATGCGGTGGATCTGATCATCGGCACCCAGATCATGGCCAAGGGGCACCACTTCCCCCTGATCACCCTGGTGGGGGTGGTGGACGGGGACCTGGGGCTTCAGGGCGGGGATCTGCGGGCCGCGGAGCGGACCCACCAGATGCTGCACCAGGTGGCCGGCCGCGCCGGGCGGGCGGAGCACCCGGGGACGGTGCTGGTGCAGACCACCGCGCCCGATCATCCGGTGATGACGGCGCTGGCCGCCGGTGACGGGCAGAAATTTCTCGAAGCCGAGTCCGAAAGCCGCGAAGCCTTTTCCATGCCCCCTTTCGGCCGGCTGGTGGCGCTGATCGTGTCATCGGAAGACGGCGCCAAGGCGGCGGCGGCCGCGGCAGCGTTGGGGAGGACGGCGCCGTTTGGCGACGGCGTGGAGGTTCTGGGGCCGGCGCCGGCGCCCCTGGCCCTGCTGCGCGGACGCCATCGCCATCGGCTGCTTCTCAAGGCTTTGCGCGGTGTTCGGGTGCAACCGGTCGTACGTGCGTGGCTTGATCGTGCGAACTTGCCCACAACCGTGAAGGTTCAGGTGGACGTGGACCCCCATTCCTTTCTATAGTCCGCGCCGTTCCGCACCGGCACACCGAATCAAGGGGGGTCGGAAAGGGACGGAGGCCTGGGGGAAGGCCGCTCTGCGCTCATTTCTGGTGATCAGGGTCGTTCACCCGGTGTTGCATGCCCTGTCGGGGTGTGGTAACTAGCCTCCGCGCTTTGGGGGAAGCGCCTCTTTAGGGGTGTTTATCCCCTTGTGGATCAATGATTTACGCCATCCGGCGTGATTCGTTCGAACACTTTTCTTGGGGCTATTGCACGTGTCATCCGATATGGCAGGAGTTACAGGGCTGGCCGACCGCTATGCATCGGCGCTCTATGAGCTTGCGGAAGACCGCGGCGCGCTTGATCAAGTCGCGGCCGATCTCCGCACCCTGAAGGGCATGATCGACGAGAGTGCCGATCTGCGCCGTCTCATCTCCAGCCCCGTGCTGGGCCGTGCGGACCAGGGGAATGCCCTCGCCGCTCTCGGCACGAAGGCAGAGATGAACGAAATCACACGGAACTTCCTGGGGCTGGTCGCGTCCAATCGGCGTGCCTTCGCTCTGCCGGGAATGATCCGCGGCTTCCTGGCGAAGCTCGCGGCGCGCCGTGGGGAGGTGACGGCTCACGTCACCTCGGCCAAGGCGCTGACCCAGGCTCAGGAAGGTGCCCTGAAAGCCGCTCTCAAAAAAGCCATGGGGAATGATGTCGCCGTCGAAGCGACCGTGGATCCCGCCGTCCTCGGCGGCCTGGTGGTCCGCGTCGGCTCGCGCATGGTCGACAGCACTCTCCGCACGAAGCTCACACGCTTGCAACTCGCCATGAAAGGGGTTGGGTGATGGAAATCCGCGCCGCGGAAATCTCCGCGATCCTCAAGGAGCAGATCGCCAATTTCGGGACCGAAGCCGAATCCGCTGAAGTCGGTCAGGTTCTCGCCGTCGGTGACGGTATCGCCCGCATCCACGGCCTGGACAACGTCCAGGCCGGCGAGATGGTTGAATTCGCCAATGGCGTCAAGGGCATGGCCCTGAACCTGGAAAGCGACAACGTCGGTGTCGTGATCTTTGGCTCCGACCAGGAGATCAAGGAAGGGCAAACCGTCAAGCGCACCAAGTCCATCGTGGACGTGCCGGTCGGCATGGGCCTGCTGGGGCGCGTGGTCGACGGTCTGGGCAACGCCATCGACGGCAAGGGTCCCCTGGCGGACGTGGAACGCAAGCGCGCCGACGTGAAGGCCCCGGGCATCATCCCCCGGAAGTCCGTGCACGAGCCGGTGCAGACGGGCCTGAAGGCGATCGACAGCCTGATCCCCGTCGGCCGCGGCCAGCGCGAACTGATCATTGGTGACCGCCAGACCGGCAAGACCGCCGTGATCCTGGACACCATCCTCAACCAGAAGAACGTGAACGATAAGGCCAAGGATGACAGCGAAAAGCTGTTCTGCATCTATGTGGCCGTCGGTCAGAAGCGCTCTACGGTTGCCCAGGTGGTGAAGACCCTGGCCGAGCATGGCGCCCTGGACTACACCATCGTCGTTGCCGCCACCGCTTCCGAACCCGCTCCGCTGCAGTTCCTGGCGCCCTACACCGGCTGCACCATGGGCGAGTTCTTCCGCGACAAGGGCATGCATGCGGTGATCTTTTACGACGATCTGTCCAAGCAGGCCGTCGCCTATCGCCAGATGTCCCTGCTGCTGCGTCGCCCGCCCGGCCGCGAAGCGTTCCCCGGGGACGTGTTCTACCTGCACTCCCGTCTGCTGGAACGCGCCGCGAAGCTGAACGACGACTGTGGCGCCGGGTCTCTGACCGCTCTGCCGGTCATCGAAACCCAGGCGAACGACGTGTCGGCCTACATTCCGACCAACGTGATCTCCATCACCGATGGCCAGATCTTCCTGGAAACGGACCTGTTCTTTAAAGGCATCCGTCCGGCCGTGAACGTCGGTCTGTCCGTGTCCCGCGTGGGCTCCTCGGCGCAGATCAAGGCGATGAAGCAGGTTGCCGGCTCGATCAAGCTGGAACTGGCCCAGTATCGTGAAATGGCGGCCTTCGCCCAGTTCGCGTCGGACCTGGATCCGGCGACCCAGCGCCTGCTGGCCCGTGGGTCCCGTCTGACCGAACTGCTGAAGCAAGCGCAGTATTCCCCGCTGCCGGTGGAAGAACAGGTGGTCTCCATCTATGCCGGCACCAAGGGTTACCTGGACAAGCTGAAGCTTGACGAGGTCGGCCGCTTCGAGAAGTCCATGCTGGACGAGATGCGCAGCTCCGGCGCCGGTATCCTGGACGCGATCCGCACCGAAAAGGTGCTGTCCAAGGAAACGGAACAGAAGCTGGTGTCCTTCCTGGACGACTTCTCCAAGAAGTTCGCCGCCTGATCCCGACCCTTTAGGGAAACCTGTTGAACCAAAGGGCATAGGGAACCATGGCCAGCCTCAAGGAACTCAGAAACCGGATCAACTCGGTCAAATCGACCCAGAAGATCACGTC
Source organism: Rhodospirillaceae bacterium Z3-40 (assembly GCA_046233135.1). GTDB lineage: Bacteria > Pseudomonadota > Alphaproteobacteria > Rhodospirillales > Rhodospirillaceae > JBJXHN01. Next base: position 367,276 of record JBJXHN010000002.1, read on the forward strand.
TGCGATGAAGATGGTGGCTGCCTCGCGTCTGAAAAAGGCGCAGGAATCCGCAGAGGCGGCCCGCCCCTTCGCGCAGCGCATGGAACGCATGCTGGGTAATGTCGCTGCCAGTGTGGCCGGCCAGGCGGGAGCTCCCGCCTTGCTGGCCGGCACGGGCAAGGACGACGTCCAGCTGGTGGTCGCGATGACCGCCAACCGTGGTCTGTGCGGTGGCTTTAACGGCTCCATCGTGCGCGATACGCGCCGTCTGGTGCTGGACCTGCGCGCGCAGGGCAAGAAGGTGAAGATCATCTGCGTGGGCCGCAAGGGCCGCGATGTGCTCAAGCGCGACTTCAAGGACGATATCCTGGTTACCTTCGAAGACCAGGGAAGCAAGGGCATCGTCTACTCCGATGCGGAGAAGGTGGCCCAGCATATCCTCGCCATGTTCGACAAGGGCGAGTTCGATGTGTGCACCATCGTCTACAACGAGTTCAAGTCGGCGATCACTCAGATCGTCACCCGTCAGCAGATCATTCCGTTCGCCCTTCCCAAGGCCGAGAACGACAACGCCACCGCCGACCCGCACGGGACCGGCGCCAAGGCGACGTACGAATACGAGCCAGATGAAGAAGCGATCCTGAAGGACCTGCTGCCGACCAACGTCACCATGCAGATCTTTCGCGCCATGCTGGAAAGCTTTGCTTCCGAGCAGGGCGCACGGATGACCGCCATGGACAACGCGACCCGCAACGCCGGCGACATGATCCGCAAGCTGACCCTCACCTACAACCGTACGCGACAGGCGCAGATCACCAAGGAGCTGATCGAGATCATCTCCGGTGCCGAGGCCCTCTGAACGCAGTCAAGAGATTTCAGGAGCAGATTCCATGGCGAAGAACAACGTCGGTACGATCACCCAGGTTATGGGCGCCGTCGTGGACGTGAAGTTCGAGGGCGAACTGCCCGCGATTCTGTCGGCGCTGGAGACGGACAACGGCGGCACGCGCCTGGTCCTGGAAGTGGCGCAGCACCTGGGCGAAAGCACCGTGCGCACCATTGCCATGGACGGCACCGACGGTCTGACCCGTGGTCAGGCCGTGACGGCCACCGGCGAACCCATCAGCGTTCCGGTGGGTCCGGAAGTGCTGGGCCGCATCATGAACGTCATCGGCGAGCCGGTGGACGAGCGTGGCCCGGTGGTCACCAAGATGCGCTATCCCATCCACAAGGCCGCCCCGGAATTCGTGGACCAGTCCACGGACACTGAAATCCTGGTCACGGGCATCAAGGTCATCGACCTTCTGGCGCCGTACACCAAGGGTGGTAAGATCGGCCTGTTCGGCGGCGCCGGCGTGGGCAAGACCGTGTTGATCATGGAACTGATCAACAACATCGCCAAGGGCCACGGCGGGTACTCCGTGTTCGCCGGCGTGGGCGAGCGGACCCGTGAAGGGAACGACCTTTACCACGAAATGATCGAATCCGGTGTTATCGATCTGGAAGGCACCAACTCCAAGGCCGCTCTCGTCTACGGTCAGATGAACGAGCCCCCGGGTGCCCGTGCCCGTGTCGCCCTGTCCGGTCTGGCCCAGGCGGAATATTTCCGCGACGAAGAAGGCCAGGACGTGCTGTTCTTCGTGGACAACATCTTCCGCTTCACTCAGGCGGGTTCGGAAGTGTCCGCTCTGCTGGGTCGTATCCCCTCGGCGGTGGGCTATCAGCCGACCCTGGCCACCGACATGGGTGCCCTGCAGGAGCGCATCACCTCCACGAAGAAAGGCTCCATCACCTCGGTGCAGGCCATTTACGTGCCGGCCGATGACTTGACCGACCCCGCGCCGGCCACGTCGTTTGCCCACCTGGATGCCACCACCACCCTGAACCGCTCGATCGCCGAGCTGGGCATCTACCCGGCCGTGGATCCGCTGGACTCCACCTCTCGCGCCCTCGACCCGCATGTGGTCGGCCAGGAACACTACACGGTTGCCCGTGAAGTGCAGCGCGTTCTGCAGACCTACAAGGGCCTGCAGGATATCATCGCCATCCTGGGCATGGATGAACTGTCGGAAGAAGATAAGCTGGTCGTGGCCCGTGCCCGTAAGATCCAGCGCTTCCTGTCCCAGCCGTTCCATGTGGCCGAAGTGTTCACCGGGTCCCCGGGCAAGTTGGTCAGCCTGGAAGACACCATCAAGGGCTTCAAGGGTCTGGTGGAAGGCGAATACGACCACATGCCCGAACAGGCGTTCTACATGGTCGGCAACATGGACGAGGCCATCGAAAAGGCCAAGAAGATGGCCGCCCAAGCCGCGTAAGGTCTGGGCATCACGGATCGAAAAGGGGCCCTGTCGATGGCCGAGACAACCGAGTTCGAACTGGTCTCGCCGGAAAAGCTGCTCGTCTCCGAAGCTGTGGAGATGGTGGTGGTTCCCGGTACGGATGGTGATTTCGGCGCAATGCCCCGGCATGCGCCGATGATCTCCACCGTCCGGCCCGGTGTGATCAGCACCTACAACGGTGGCAAGGTGGCCAAGCGGATTTTCGTGGCCGGCGGTTTCGTCGAAGTCACGGAAGAACGCTGCACTGTCCTCGCCGAAGAAGCCGTTGATCTGGAAGAGATCACCGCCGAAGAGGTTCAGAAGCGCCTTCAGGCAGCCGATGACCGCATGAAGGAAGCCGACACGGCTGAAGCGAAAGCCGAAGCCGCCAAGGGGCTGGCCAACGCCAAGGCGCTGGCCGAGGCCAAGAAGGGCTGATCCTTCCGGCACGCGTTCCGAAGACGGCGCTCGTCGACCGTCTTCCCGAAAACCCCTTCCGTGGATGCGGAAGGGGTTTTTTCTTGCCGGCGCATCGCCCCGGGCTGGAAGTTACCCTTCGGTCTTTCTTCGTGGCGTCGGGTGGAAAGCCGTTGCCCGATGCCGATATGATCACGACAAGGATCCTTTCCCGGCAAACGCTGGGAGGGGCCGGCTGATCAGCGAAGGGACCGACGGGGCATGTTGGATACGCGTATCGCCTTCAATGCGGCGGGGGGCCGCTACAAGCTTCTGAGCAAGCAGGCGGATGATCCCTTGCGGATCATTTACGATGCCTTCGACCACTTCACCGGTGCAGCGGTTCAGATCACCGGTCACAGCAAGCGCCGGGGCACGGCGGCCTATCCGCTGACCCGGTTGCGCTCGGACGCCAGCTATTCGGAAGGGGTGGTTCATCCCAGCATCACCCATGTGATCAATCAGTACGAAGACGAGACGAAGATTTACATCGTCACCCCGTTTTCCGAGATTGCGCCGCTGTCGACCTTGCCGGCCGACGATCTTCCCCGGGATCCCATGGCCTTTTTCAAGGCCCTGCGCACGCTGCTTTATGTGGTCGAGTACTATCACAGCAACAATCGCCCGGGCTGCTTCCTCCTTCCCGGATCCGTCCGCCTGGCTCGGGACGGGGACGTGCTGGTGGACACCTATCTGGACTGCCGTCTGCGCTATTTTTCCCAGGTCAACGACAAGCGTATTACGCCGATGCTGGAAGACAAGACCGCCACGGCCGAAGATATCCGCTGCCTCGGGCGCACCATGGCTCTGCTGCTGGATCACATGCCCGACTCCCGGGGGGAGCCGGTGGAGGACGAGGTGCTGACCACCAGGCCGAACCTGACCTTCTTTGTCGAAGCCCTGCAGCTTGACCGCTATCCCACCATTCAGGCCGCGACGGCGGCCTTTCGCCGCGTGGAAGAGGATCTGAACAAGCGACTGCGGGTGGTCGCCCCGAAATTCTCGGCCGGGTCTCGGCGGGTCAAGCTGGCGGCGGGGGAGACCCTGTTCAAGGAAGGCGATCCCAGCAACGGCAAGGCCTATGTGGTGGAAGGCGGGGTTTTGCAGATCCTCAAGAAGGGGGGGGACGGCCGGGAAACCCAGCTCGACCTGTCCAAGGCGGGCGACATCGTCGGCGAGATGGCTTTGATCGACCGGGCGCCCCGCATGGCCACGGCGCGCGCCGTCGAAGCAACGACTCTGCTGGTCATCGATGGCAGCGAACTGGAAAGCCGTCTGGCCAGCCTGGACCTGGTTAGCCGCAAGCTGATCACCGTTCTTTCCTCCCGTCTGCGCCAGCGGGGGAAAGAGGTGGCACAGCTGAAGGCCCTGATCGGCTCCACCCGATAGGTCATACCGACCGACAATGGGCTTGCCCCATTGTCGGGAGGCAAGGTCGCGTGGTGCCGCACGCCTACGGCATGACCGGCCGCCGCGCTTTATGGCGCGTAAAAGCCCGCCTGGCACTTGTAGACAATACAATCGACACATGAGTTCATCTCATTGTTGATGGGTATCACTTCGTCAGGAACCCCCATACCCCGTCCCAGTCCGGCCCTGGCGGGTCGGCGCGGAAGGCGGCGACACGGGCCAGGAAGACCGGCGGCACGGGGTCGTCCGGTGCGTCGGTCAGGCAGGTCCGGAAGGCGGCTTCGGCGTCGTCCCAGCGCTGCTGCCGGTAAGCTGTCAGTCCCTCGGCGAAGCGGTCTGAGGCGGGCTGCCCGTCGGCCAGCAGTTCGTAGATGCGGGTGGGCTGGGCCTTGCCCTTCACCCGCACCAGATCCACTTCGCGGGCCGCCAGCGACGCACCGGCCAGGGTGTGGGTGCGCTCCGACAGCATGACGCGGGTGCCGTATTCTTTGTTGATGCTTTCCAGCCGGGCGCCGAGGTTCACCGGGTCGCCGACCACCGAGTATTTGCGGCTGTTCTTCGATCCGATATTGCCCGCAACCATATGGCCGGTGGCAATGCCGATGCGCATGGCGATGGGCATGCCGGCCAGGCGGTCGCCCAGGTCCTCGGCGACCTCGGCGCGGAAGCGGTCGAAGCGGGTGCGAATCGCCCGGGCCGTGTCGCAGGCCAGGGGGGCGTGGTCGTCGGCGCCGGTGAACGGCGGTCCCCAATAGGCCATCACCGCATCGCCCAGGAAATCGTTGACCACGCCCTTGCGGGCGGCCACTTCCTCGGCGACCAATCCCAGGAAGCGGTTGAGCATGGCCACCAGATCGGCGGGGGGCAGGGATTCGGACAGGGTGGTGTACCCTTGCAGGTCGACGAACATCACCGTCATTTCCTCGCGCCGTCCCCCCAGTTCGGCGAGGTCGGGGTTGTCGATCAGACGGGACACGATCCGTGGGTCCAGGTATTTGCCGAAGGTGTCCTTGATCCGCTCTTTCAGGCGCAGGTCGGCGATCATGGCATTGAAGGCGCGGGCCAGGGTGCCGATCTCGTCGCGGGTGACTTCGGGCACCGTAATGTCCAGATTGCCGCTGGCCACCTCATCGGCGCCGGTCACCAGATGGCGGATATTGCGCACCAGCAGCAGGGTGATCCAGGCGGCCGTGGCCAGGCTGAGCACCACGGCGAGGCCCGTCAGGGCAACGTTGAAATAGAGGAGGGCGCGCTGGCTGTGGTTCGCCCGCTCCACGACGATGCCGGCTTCGGCGTCGATATGGGCGCGCAGAACGTTGATCTCTTCGTCCACGGCGTTTTGCAGGGCGTTGAACTCGGGGATCAGGGCGGCGAAGCTGCCTTCCTGCCCCTGTTCGTGCAGGTTTAGCAGATGAAGGCCCTTGGCTTCGTAGGTCTCGAAGTCCTTTTCCACCGCCCGCACCGCCTTCTGCAAGGCGTCGATGGCCGGCGGAGGGTGTTCGACCTGCCTTTCCTGCTCCAGGATCGCATAAGCGCGCGCGAAACCCTCTTCGATACGGGCGTCCAGGGCGGCGATCCGGGCGCGGGCCTTGGCGGATTCGTGCGGCAAGGCGAACAGCCGTTGCAGCAGCAGGCCGTGTTCCAGAACCTGGGCGTTGACTTCGCCGATCAGGTCGGTCAGGGGCAACTGTTTTGTCGCCACCAGATCCAGGTCCTCGCCGATTTCCTCGATGGCGGTGACGGAATGGATGGCGACGGCGGCCATCAGAACCAGAACGACCAGCGCGGCGGCAAAGATCTTGTGGCCGATGGTGATGCGCACGGTGATCCCTCCTTTATGCTCTCCTTTCTCCTCCATACCACGGTTGGCGTCGGACCGGACCCCTGGTGAAGAAAGGGCGGCCGTCCCTGGCGAGAGCACCCATGTGCACCCAAAAAAGCATGCCTCTGTTGCCGGAAATGGGAACGGGCTGAGGCCAAATGCCGTTAATGTGGGATTCCGTGCGCTCGCTTTCGCGCGAAGCCGTTGATCTTTTTCCCTTTCGCCCCTTGGCGCTCGCCCCATCGACACAGATATCGAGACACAGTTTCCGCTTCCCATAGTACCGGAGAAGGCTCTTCATGACGGAAAGCGCCCCCCGCCCCTTCTGGACCCCGGACGATATTCCCTGGTCATCCTTCAACGCCAGCCTGGTTGATCCCGACCTGCTGCGCATCGCCAAGGCTGCGGCACTGACAGAAAGCAATGGCGGGCTGTACAGCCGGTATCTGAAAACAGTGTTCGAGGGGGACACCGCGCTGCATGCGGAACTGGACCGCTGGGCGCGCGAGGAAGAACAGCACGGCGAGGTGCTGGGGCGCTGGGCGGAAATGGCTGATCCCACATTCGACTACATCTCGACCCTTCAGGCTTTTCGCGACGGCTACCAGATTCCCACGGACGGGGACGGCAGCGTGCGGGGGTCGCGATCCGGCGAGATGGTGGCCCGCTGCATCGTCGAGGCGGGCACGAGTTCCCTCTATTCCGCCTTGCGGGATCAGGCGGAAGAGCCGGTGCTGAAGGCGATCTGTCACCGCGTTGCCGGAGACGAATTCCGGCACTACAAGCTGTTCCGCGTGACCCTGGATCGCTTCCTGGAGCAGGAGCGGATTTCGACCCTGCGCCGTCTGATGGTGGCGTTGTCGCGTATCAGCGAGACCGAGGATGATGAGTTGGCATTCGCCTATCACTGCGCCAACAGTTCGGACAGGCCCTATGACCGGGCTTGGGCTTACGAGGAATATGCGCTGCGGGCTTTCCGCAGCTATCGCCGGCATCATGTGCAGCGCTGCGCCCATATGGTGCTGAAGGCGGCCGGGCTGCCGGCACAAGGCATTGTGGGGACGATCACCGGGAAGCTGATGTGGCGCTACGTCAAACGCAAGATCGACTTCGCCGAGACCCGGCTGGCGCGCCGCGCCACCCTGTCCGGGGCCGGAGCCGCAGATCCGGTCGCGGACGACCGGGCCGCGGCGTAATCCGCCGGACAACAAATCGCCCCTTTTTGTCCGACGCTGTAAAAAACGCGTCCGGAGTGCCGGTGGAGATTACCCCTCCACTGGCACCGCGAACCCGGCCAGGTCGGCGACGACCTGTTCGTACAGGGGGCGTTTGAAGGGGATGATCATCTCCGTCAACGCCGATACCGGTGCCCACTTCCACTCCCGGAATTCGGGGTGGGCGGTCTCCAGGGTGATGTCGGAGTCGTCTCCCAGGAAGCGCATGGCGTACCACTTCTGCTTCTGGCCGACGTATTTGCCTTTCCACAGCTTCGCCCGCAGCTCGTCGGGCAGGTCATAGCGCAGCCAGCCGGGGGTTTCGCCGATCACCTCGGCCCTGGCGGTGCCGATTTCCTCTTCCATCTCGCGGAAGGCCGCGTCCAGGGGGGCTTCGCCCTTATCGATGCCGCCCTGGGGCATCTGCCATGCCTCGAACGGCACGTCGATCCGCTGGGCGACAAAAACGAGCCCCGCCCGGTTGATCAGCATGATTCCCACGCCCTTGCGGTATTTACCGGCCACGTCCTTGGTCCCTCATGCTCTATGCCCCCCGTTTCCGCGCACTGATTTATCGCCGTTCGTTGCCGCTGTCCGGGCTGAGCATCACCGAGGACGCGGGGCCGAGGGCGAGGTTCTTGCCTGCCAGGGTCTGGATCCACCGTGATACCCGGTACAGGCCCACCGGTGTGGCGCTGACCACCCCAATGGCGTAGCCCTGCTCCCGCGCGAGGGCTTCCAGGTATTCCAGGCGGGTGTCGATGGCTCGCTGGAACGGCGTTTCATCCAATGTGGCACCGACCTGATTGACCGGCGGCAGGATGTCATTGTTGCCGTTCACCGCCACCGGCGCCCCGCGATGGACATACAGCAGACCCCGGGTGCGCACTTCTTCCAGCAGCAGGCGCAGCCGCTGCGGATCATCGGTAAAGCGGCCCGCACTTTCCGCGAGCAGCCCCACATAGCCGCCGGCCCGTCCCAGGACGCTGTGCAGGCGGGTGCGGTTTTCCAGGTCGGAAAGCAGCGACATCATCGCCAGTGGACCGGGGTCGGTGGACGGAAAATTCGGCGGTTCCACCGGCATTTCCAGCAGCACCTCGTGGCCGGCCTGACGGGCGCGGCCGATCCAGACTCCCAGGTTTTCCGCATAGGGATCGAAGGCGAGCGTCACGTCCGACGGCAGCTGGGCGATAGCCGCCTGGGTGGCCGGTTCGCGCATGCCCAGGCCGGTGACGATGATCGCCACCCGGGGCAGGGCGGGGTCGCCGCTGAAGGGGCGGGCATAGGTGCGCCAGGGTACCCGGCCGTCCTGGGCGATCACCGGCAGCAGCCCGTGTTCGGACGGTCGCAGCAGGTCGGTCAGGGGGGCGTCGGGCAGCGGTGTCGCCTGGAAGGACCCGACCGGTGGCAGGTCGGCGAAGCGCGGCATGCGGCCGGGGCGGTAGCCCTCTTCCACCGGATAGGGTGGAATATCGGGCATGGCCACCACCGGAGAGGTCGGCAGGATTTCCCCCCGGGGCCGGTTGAAGGCGGTTTCCACGTCGACGGTCACCACCGGCGGCGGCGTTTCCGCAGGCGGTGTGCCGCCGGACGCCGCGTCGTCGGCCTGCGCCGGCTGTTGCGGAAGCCTGGCCAGCGGCCCCGCAGTCGGGGGAGCCTCTGCGGTGGAGGCGTTGCCCGCGTCTCCCGCCCCGGTCGTCACCGGCATGTCGCTGGTGGAGGCACTCGGCCCGGGGGCGGAGGCTTGCCCGGACGCGGTGGGTTGCCGGGGCAAGGTTGCCTGCCCCGGTGTGGTTGCCTGATCCTGGCCGGGTGTGGCCGCTTGCCCGGGAGCGGTGGCCTGACCGGGCAAGGTCGCCTGCCCAGGCTCCTGTCCGGCGTCCGGTGCGCCGCTCTCTGTGGCGTCTCCGGTCAGCCAGGGGCGGCGTTCTATGGATCGGGTGGTGTCGTCGACCGTGGCAGCGCTGTCCTGACGTGCGGAATCGGTTGCGCCGGCGGCTCCCGGTGGCTGGAACAGGCCGGTGCCGGGCGCCCGGGGCATGGGCTGGACGACCACGGGACCGCTGGCGTCGTCGCCCCGGTCGGGGGTCATGGTCGGACCCCTGTCGCTGTCGCTGCTCAGCACCAGCCACAAGGCGACCAGCCCGCCGCTGAGCAGCAGCGCGGCCAGACCCATGATCAGGGTGCGGCCTCGGGATTCGCCGCCTCCGTCGCGAACGTCGTAGTAGTGGTCGTCGGCGTCGTCGACGGTGAATTCGTCCCTTGTCCGCTTGAACAGGCCTTTCAGTCCGCTTTTGCCGGACTCGTCGTCATCCCCGCCGAAGGTGGAGAAGTCGTCCAGATCGATGTCGTCGTCGACGAGATCGTCGAGATCCCCATCGTCGTCTGTCCGTCCACCCCTGGCACCACGCATGGCTCCGTCCCCGTCGTCGCTCATGTGGTCGTCATCATCGTCGAAGTGGAAGGCTTCCTCCGGCATCATGGCGAAGGCGTCTTCCTCCTCGTTGCGGGATTTGCCGGACGTGCCCTTCTTCGCAGGCTTGCCCTTCCCTTTGCCGCCCTTTTTTCCAAGGGACGAAAGCTTCATTGATCGACCCTTTCATCCAGGGGGACGAACGGCCGAAAGCGGAAGGCCTTTCGGGACCTTCCGCTTCGATCTAGCCAATCCCGGGACACCTTGGTTCGGCCCACTGTCCCGCTATTCTGCGGGGCCATTGGTTAATGAACCGGTGTCCGGTTGTGATAAAGAGCAAGGCCGCGGATCAAATCCAGCGCCCGGGACAGCTGGTAATCGACCATGGCAGGTTCTTTTCCACCTTCTGCCGTGTCGGCCGTGGCAGGGGCGGGGACGGTGGGCGGGGCCTGCCGCTCGGAATCCGGTGTCCCGTCGCGGTCCACATCCAGGGCGTTGCGCAGGTCGGCTTCGCTGCGCAGGGATCGGGCTTCCATCGCTTCGATTCGCGCCTGTTCCACCTCGATATCCGGTTCGATGCCCTTGGCCTGGATCGACACGCCCGAGGGGGTGTAGTAGCGCGCGGTGGTCAGGCGCATGGCCCCGTGGCCGGGCAGGGGCATGATGGTTTGCACTGATCCCTTGCCGAAGCTGCGGGTTCCCACCAGGATCGCCCGCTGCTGGTCATGCAGGGCGCCGGCGACGATTTCGCTGGCCGAGGCCGAACCGCCGTTGATCAGCACCACCACCGGCTGGCCGTCTGTCAGGTCGCCGGGGCGGGCGCTGAAGCGCTGGGTATCGCTGGCATCCCGTGACCGGGTGGAGACGATCTCGCCTTCGTTCAGGAACACGTCGGATACGGCAATCGCCTGGTCCAGCAGGCCGCCCGGGTTGTTGCGCAGATCCAGAACCCAGCCGTCCACGTCACCGTCGGACTGTTCCTTCAGGCTGTCGATGGCCTTGACCAGGCCTTCCTCGGTCTGCTCGCTGAACGAGGTGATGCGGATGTAGCCCACATTGCCTTCCAGCCGCGAGCGCACCGAGCGGATGGTGATCACATCGCGGGTCAGGGTCAGGTCGAACGGCTCGGCGCCTTCGCGGCGGATGGTGATGTTGATGTCGGTGCCCACGGGGCCGCGCATCTTTTCCACCGCGTCGGACAGCGACAGGCCGAGAACGCTTTCGCCGTCCAGATGGGTGATGAAGTCGCCCGGCTGCACGCCGGCTTCGAAGGCCGGGGTGTCATCGATGGGCGAAACCACCTTGATGAAGCCCTCTTCCAGGGTCACTTCGATGCCCAGCCCGCCGAACTCGCCGCGGGTCTGCACCTGCATGTCCTTGAAGTGGCTGGGGTCGAGATACCCGGAATGGGGATCAAGCGAGGTCAGCATGCCGTTGATGGCCGCCTGGATCAGTTCCTCGTCCCCGACCTCTTCCACATAGTCCCGTTTGACCCGTTCGAACACGTCGGCGAACAGGTCGAGGAGCTGGTAGGTCTCCTCCGTCCGGGCCTCGGCCACGTCGACACCCGTGTAAAGGTGGCCGGCCATGAATGCGGTGCCCGCGATCACGCCGGCAGAAATCCAAGTCTTCCAGGTCATCCGCTCGCGTTGCCTTTGCTTGCCGTGAGCCAGGGGAGGGGGTTGATCGGCTGTCCCTTCCGGCGCAGTTCCACGTAGAGGGTGGGAGAGGCCCCGTCAGCCATCACACCGATAGGTTCGCCGGCGGAAAGACGTTGTCCTACAACGGCATCGATCCGCCCAAGGCCCGCCAGCAGGGTATGATATCCCCCGCCATGTTCAATGATCAAGAGATTGCCATATCCTCGAAAGGGGCCGGCGAAGGCGACCGTGCCGCCGTGGGGGGCCACCACCTGGGCGCCGGACCGGGTTTCCACCCGTAATCCACGCAGGGTGTCGCCCAATTCCGTCTTCTCTCCATAGCGGCCGACCAGATGGCCGCGCGCCGGGAAAGGCATGGCGCCGCGTGCGTCTTCGAAGGCTTTTTCCTCGACCTCCGGCGGGGGGCGCGAAGGTGCGGGAGGCTGGGCCGCGGCGGTCTGCACCGGCCTGTCGGAGACCGTGGGGTCAGGCAGACCGGCGGCGTTGGACGGGGCGTCGGGCTTGGGTTTGGCGGCTTCGGCCAGGGCGGCAAGGCGTCGGGCTTCGGCTGCGGCGGCCTGTTCGGCGGCGATGCGCCGGGCTTCGGCTTCGGCGGCGAGACGGCGGGCCTCTTCCTCGGCGGCGCGGCGCTTGCGCTCCTCTTCCAGCCGGGCGATCAGGTCGCGCATGTCCTTGGCCTCGCGGCCCATGGCGGCGACGCGGTCGGCGGTTTCCTTGTCGCGGGCAGCCAGTTCGAGCGACAGGGCGCGCTTCTCGTCGATCAGCCCGCGCAGGCTGCCATGTTCGGACCGCAGCTGGTCGCCGGTGACCTTGATTTGCGCCCGTTGCGCCCGCATGGCCACGTCGATGTCGTGCAGCCGGCGCAGCTCCTCGACGATGTCCTTGGCGTCCTGTTCGATGCGTGGGATGGCAGAGCGCAGCAGGATGGCGCTGCGCACGGTGTCGGCCGGCGGCATCGGCTGGGCCAGCAGCGCTTCGGTGGGGCGCCAGGCCAGCCGCTGGATGGCGGTCAGCACCTGCACCACCTGGTCGTCGCGCCGGGCCAGGGCATCGCGCAGCTTGGTGTCCTGGCTGCGCAGTTCGGCCAGGCGGGTTTCCAGGGCGGACAGGGTTTCTTCGTAGTCCTGCACCCGGGCGGCGGCGGCCACCAGCTTGGTGCGCAGGGCGGCCAGTTCGTTTTCCACCTCGGCTTCGCGGGCGCGCAGGGCATCGTGGGCCGCGCGTTCGCGCTCCAGCCGCTGTTCCAGGGCGCGCAGATCCTCTTCGTGCCTGGGGTCGGCGGCGGCAGAGGTGTCGTTCCGGGATTTGGTGGCGGCGTATGCCGGAGCACTCAGGACCGCAGCCAAAAGGACCAGAGGCAATGGGATTGGGGCCAAACGGATGGCGGCCAGGGTTAGCATTACAGCCGCCCCCGGGGAGGGGCACAGGAAACGCGCTTTGCCACCGGCCGCACCTCTGGCGCGGCCGGTGGCAGAGGATGAATGCCGGACCGGGGCGGCCTTAGCGGGCGCCACCGGCCACCTGGCGCGGGGCGTCTTCGGCAACGGACACCAGGACGTGACCGGTCATCTCGGCGGGCTGGGGCAGGCCCATCAGGGACAGCAGGGTCGGCGCGACGTCGGCCAGCCGGCCGTTCGACAGGGTCGCGCCCTGCGGGCCGTTGACCAGGATGCCGTCCACCGCACCAACCGTGTGGGCGGTGTGGGGTTCGCCGGTCTCCGGGTCGCGCATCTGTTCGGCGTTGCCGTGGTCGGCGGTGATCAGCATCACCCCGCCGGCGGCGATCACCGCCTTTTCCAGACGGGCCAGACACTGATCCACCGCTTCGGCGGCTTTCTTGGCGGCGTCGATATCGCCGGTGTGGCCGACCATGTCGCCGTTGGCGTAGTTCAGGATGACGGTGTCGAAGCGTCCGCTTTCGATGGCCTCGATCAGCTTGTCGGTGACGTCGAAGGCCGACATTTCCGGCTGCTCGTCATAGGTGGCCACCTTGGGGCTGGGCACCAGGATGCGCTCCTCACCCGGGAACTGGGTTTCCTCGCCGCCATTGAAGAAAAAGGTGACGTGGGCGTATTTCTCGGTTTCGGCGATGCGCAGTTGGGTCATGCCGGCCTCCGCCACCACCTGGCCGAAGATGTTGGCCGGGCTGTCGGGCGGGAACAGCACGCTCATGAAGCGGTTGTGGTCGCTGGAATATTCGGTCATCGCCAGGGCCGCTGCCGTTTTCGGCGGGGTGCGCTCGAAGCCGTCGAACGTCGGATCCAGCAGGGCGGCGGTGATTTCCCGGGCGCGGTCGGCGCGGAAGTTCAGCATGAACACCCCGTCTCCCTCGGCGATGCCGGCGTAGTCGCCGATCACCGTGGGCAGCACGAATTCGTCACCCTTGTCCTTGGCCTCGTAGAACTGCTTGACCGCGGTGACGGCATCGGCGGCCGTTTCGCCCTTGCCGTTGACCAGGCAGTCATAGGCCAGGGACACCCGGTCCCAGCGCTTGTCCCGGTCCATGGCATAGAAACGCCCGCTGACGGTGGCGATGGGGCCGGACTCGCCGGCGGCCTTCCGGAAGGTCTCGATAAAGCCCACGGCCGAGCGGGGCGGGGTGTCGCGGCCGTCCAGGAAGGCGTGAACCTTCACCGGCACGCCGGCGGCATGGATGATCTTGGCCGCTGCGGCCATGTGGTCCTGGTGGGAATGCACCCCGCCCGGGGACAGCAGGCCCATCAGGTGGGCCGTGCCGCCGCTTTTCTTCAGAGCTTCGATGAAGGCCACCAGATTCGGCCGCTCGGCGAAGGAGCCGTCGGCGATGGCGGCATCCAGGCGCGGCAGGTCCTGCATCACCACCCGGCCGGCACCCAGATTCATGTGGCCCACTTCGGAATTGCCCATCTGGCCGTCGGGCAGGCCGACGTTGCCGCCGCTGGTTTCGATCAGCGCGGTCGGGCAACTGGAGATCAGGCGGTCCCAGGTGGGCGTGTTCGCCAGATAGATGGCGTTGTCTTCCGCCGGACCCCGGTGGCCCCAGCCATCAAGGATGCACAGTATGACGGGACGGGGGCGCTCGCCCCGGGTGGCCTGGTCCATGGTGTTTCCTGTCCTGTTTTCCGGCGCCCGGGGCGGTCCCCTCCGCCCGGCGCATGTTCAGGGATCTGGCGTTTATATAAGAGAACTCTTGGAACGGATCAAAGAAGCAGAGGGTTCCTACGCCCGGTGATAAGGATGGCCGGCGGAGATGCATTGGGCGCGGTACAACTGCTCTGCCAGCATGCCGCGCACCAGCATATGCGGCCAGGTCATGGCCCCCAGCGACAGCTTTTTGTCCGCCCGTTCCAGAACCGCCGGCCCGTGACCGTCCGCCCCGCCGATCAGAAAGGCGGCGGCGGGTCGGGCATCCAGGCGCATGGCATCCAGCTCGGTGGACAGGCGCACGCTGTCCCAGGCCGCACCGCGTTCGTCCAGGGCAATCACCGCCGCGCCGGGCGGTACCTGGGCAAGCAGCAGCTCGGCTTCCCGCTTGCGGCGGTCGGGCACGGGCAGCGGTCGCTTTTCCTCGACTTCCGCCACGCTGAGCCCGCCGGTGATCCGGCTGGCATAGGCCTCGAACAGGGCGCGCTCGGGACCTTTCCGGGCGCGCCCCACGGCGACCAGCATCAACCGCACGGCACGCGGTTTCCTGCCGCCGTGGTCATGATCCCGTCCCTGTCCGACGCAGTCGGGCGTTTCACGCGTTCACGCGCTGCGGAAAAGGCTCGACGGTGGCCGTGGCAGCGGAAACGGCCGCCGGCTGCGGCGGCGTCAGGCCCCACATCTTTTCCAGCTGATAGAACGCCCGGACTTCCGGTCGGAACAGGTGCACGATGATGTCGCCCGCATCCAGCAGCACCCAGTCGCATTGGGTGGTGCCTTCCACGGCAACGGACAGGCCCTCGCCTTTCAGCCGCTCCATAAGGCGGTCCGCCATGGCGCCGACGTGCCGGGCCGAACGGCCGGACGCGATCACCATGGTATCGGCGAAGCTGGTCTTGCCTGCGAGATCGATGACGCAGATATCCTCGGCCTTGTCTTCGTCGAGGGTGGTTTCCACCAACGCGGCCGTCTGCTCCGGTCCGGTCGGCAAAGCTTGGAGGCTAGCTATTGTCCTCTCCATCGGTTTGGGCGCGCCAGGCCGCACCCCATCCCCTGGCACGCAGGGCTGTGGCCGAAGCGGCATGTTTCCGGATGGGTAGAAACACCCAGACGGGCGGCGCCGATGACACCAGCGTGTGCGCCCTGTGGGGCGCCAGCCGGTGGCGGGCGTAGCGCCGTGCCGCATGCCCGGCCAATGCTCCCTTAGAATACGGGGCTCGGGCGAAGACCGCAATGGGCGTGCGATCCACGATGTCCCGCCAGCGGTGCCAGCGGGGCAATTGCACCAGATTGTCGGCGCCCATCAGCCACACGAACCGCAGGTTGGGGAAGCGCCGGCGCAGGGTGGCCAGGGTGTCGGCGGTATAGGCCGACCGCAGCCCGCTTTCCAGGCTCACCGGCAGGATCCGCCGGTCCCCCGCCTGCGCCCGCCGGCAGGACGCCAGCCGGTCGGCCAGCGGGGCCATGCCGGCGCGGGGTTTCAGGGGATTCTGTGGCGAGACCAGCCACCACACTTGATCCAGTCCCAGCAGGCGCAGGGCACACTGGCTGATGTGGCGGTGACCGTCATGGGCGGGGTTGAACGATCCGCCCAGCAGCCCAACGCAGCCGGCCCGCCCGTCCCCCCAGGCACTGGGGGGACGGGGAAAGCGGTCGGCGGAACGGGCGGAAGGCCGGGACCGGGGCATCAGGGCAGGGGGGCAGGCGGGCCGGACCCCGGCTCAGGGCCGGGTCTGGCCGGTGCCGCGCACCTGGTACTTGAAGGTGGTCAGCTGTTCCACGCCCACCGGGCCGCGCGCATGCATGCGGCCGGTAGAGATGCCGATCTCCGCCCCCATGCCGAACTCTCCGCCGTCGGCGAACTGGGTCGAGGCATTGTGCATGACGATGGCGCTGTCCACGGCCGCCAGGAAGCGGTCGGCGGCGGCCTGGTCCTCGGTCAGGATGGCTTCGGTATGCTGGCTGGAATGGCGGGCGATGTGCTCCAGCGCCTGATCCAGCCCGTCGACCACGGCGATGGAGACGATGGCGTCCAGGTATTCCGTATCCCAGTCGTCGTCCCCGGCGGCCACCACCCGAGCGTCGCTGGCGCGCACCGTGGTGTCGCCGCGGACTTCGCAGCCGGCGTCGATCAGCGCGGCCACCAGACGGGGCAGCAGGCTGTCGGTCAAGGCCCGGTCCACCAGCACCGTTTCGGTGGCGCCACAGATGCCCGTGCGGCGCATCTTGGCGTTCAGGACGATGGCCAGCGCCTTGTCCGGATCGGCAGCGGCATGGACGTAGGTGTGGCAGATGCCTTCCAGGTGCTGGAACAGCGGCACTTTGCTTTCCGCCTTCACCCGCGCCACCAGACCCTTGCCGCCCCGGGGCACGATGACATCCACGTAGTCGGTCATGGTCAGCAGGCAGCCCACGGCCGCCCGGTCGGTGGTCGGCACCATCTGTACCGCACGGGGCGGCAGGCCGGCTTCGGACAGGCCCTCCAGCAGGGCGGCGTGGATGGCGGTCGAGGAATGGAAGCTTTCCGAGCCGCCGCGCAGGATCACCGCGTTGCCCGCTTTCAGGCACAGGGCGGCGGCGTCGGCGGTGACATTGGGCCGGCTTTCATAGATCACCCCGACGACTCCCAGCGGCACCCGCACCCGGGCGATGCGCAGGCCGTTGGGACGGTCCCAGGCGGCGATCACCTGGCCCACGGGATCGTCCAGGGCGGCCACCGCTTCCAGGCCGTCGGCCATGGCGCGGATACGGTCGGGGGTCAGCAGCAGGCGATCGAGCATCGCCTTGCTCAGCCCCTTTTCCTCGGCGGCGGCCATGTCCCTGGCGTTGGCCTCGATCAACTGCGCTTCGCGCTCGCGCAGGATGCGGGCGGCGGCGTGCAGACCGGCGGTCTTCTGCTCCGGCGGGCACTGGGACAGCGCATGGCCAGCGGCCCGGGCCTGCCGGCCCAGGTCATCCATCATCGCGGAAATATCGACGCGTGCGTCCATGGTGTCCTCCGGTTTTTCAGGTCTTGTCCGCGTCGGTGTCTTCGGCGCTCGCTTCCGGTGGGGCGTCGAGCACCAGATCGTCGCGGTGGATCAGCTCGTTGCGTCCACGGTAGCCGAGCAGGCCTTCGATTTCACCGCTCTTGTGGCCGCGAATCAGGCGGGCTTCGTCGGCGGGATAGGCGACCAGCCCCTTGCCCAGCACCCGGCCGCCCGCATCCAGCACCAGCACGGCGGCACCGCGCTGGAACCGGCCGTCCACCCGGGTCACCCCGGCGGGCAGCAGGGAGCGACCGGCGGCCAGGGCGCGCACGGCGCCATCGTCGACCACCAGCGCCCCTTCGGCCTTCAGCGAACCGAGAATCCACAGCTTGCGGGCGGTCACCGGTTCCTGCCCCGGGTGGAACCAGGTGGCGGTCCCCCCTTCGGCCAGGGTGCGCAGGGCGTGCAGCCCGTGACCCCGGGCAATGGCCATGGCGCAGCCCGCCCCCATGCAGATGCGCGCGGCCAGCAGCTTGGTCACCATCCCGCCGGTGCCATGGGGGGTCAGGGCGCCGGCGGCCATGGCTTCGATCTCCGGGGTCAATTCGGTGACTTCGGGGATGAAGCGGGCGTCGGGGTCCTTGTTGGGGTCGGCGGTATACAAGCCGTCGATATCCGACAGCAGCACCAGGGCATCGGCGCTGGCCATCTGCGCCACCCGGGCGGCCAGGCGGTCGTTGTCGCCGAAGCGGATTTCCTGGGTGGTGACGGTGTCGTTCTCGTTGATTACCGGAATCGCGCCCAGCCGCAGCAGGGCGCCCAGGGTGTTGCGGGCATTGAGGTAGCGCCGGCGGTTTTCCGAGTCGTCCAGGGTCAGCAGCACCTGGGCCACGGCGATGCCGTGCCGGGCCATCACCTCCTGATAGGCGTGGGCCAGGCGGATCTGCCCGGCGGCGGCGGCGGCCTGCTTTTCCTCCAGCCGGATGCGGCCGGGCGGCAGGCCAAGCATGCGCCGCCCCACGGCAATGGCCCCGGAAGACACCAGGATGACCTCCACCCCCCGTGCGCGCAGGGCGGCCACGTCGGAGGCCAGCGCTTCCAGCCATGCGCGGTGCAGGTGGCCGGTCTCCTCGGAGACCAGCAGGGCGGAGCCGATCTTGATCACCACCCGGCGGGCGGCGGCCAGCGGGCCGTCAGGCCGCAAGGGGGACTGGGACTCGGACTCCGTGTCGGAAGAGACGGTGGGAGCGGCCATCGGCGCGATCTCGGATCATGGGAGAAGGGAACGGACGAAGGATGCCCCTGTCTGGACCTCCAGATCAGGGCGTCCAGGGCGACGGACCGCCGCCCGGGGTGAACGGGTCGTTGCCCGCCGCGCCCGACGGTCGCGGAGCCTCCTCGATCTCGTCTCCCTCTGCGTATCCGCCGCCGTCCGTCAGGGCCGAGTCGTCGCTGTTCCGTTCGGCTTCTCGGCGGGCCTGACGGGCCAGGTCCACATGGTCGGCCATCTGATGCAGCACGGCGGCCAGTCCCTTGCCCGACACGGCGGACAGGACCAGCGGCGTGCGGCCGCTGGCCTCTTCCAGGGCGGCGGTTTTCTCGGCCAGGGTGTCTTCGTCCAGGGCGTCGATCTTCGACAGGGCGAGCATTTCCGGCTTGGCGGCCAGCCCGTGACCATGGGCGATCAACTCGTCGCGCACGGTGCGCCAGGCGCCGACCGGATCGTCCTGGGTGGCGTCCACCAGATGCAGCAGCACGGCGCAGCGTTCGATATGTCCCAGGAACCGGGTGCCCAGGCCCGCGCCTTCGTGGGCGCCTTCGATCAGGCCGGGGATGTCGGCCAGCACGAAATCGCGGCCATCCTGATGCACCACCCCCAGGTTGGGATGCAGGGTGGTGAAGGGATAGTCGGCGATTTTCGGCCGGGCGCGCGACACGGCGGCCAGCATGGTCGATTTGCCGGCGTTGGGCAGGCCCACCAGACCGGCGTCGGCGATCAGCTTTAGCCGCAGCCACACCCACAGCTCCTGCCCCGGCCAGCCGGGATCGGCCCGGCGCGGCGCCTGGTTGGTGGAGGTCTTGTAGTGGGCGTTGCCGAAGCCGCCGTCTCCGCCGGTGGCCAGCACGATGCGCTGGCCCGCCTTGGTCAGATCGGCGAGCAGGGTTTCCTTGTCCTCGGCCAGCACCTGGGTGCCGATGGGCACGCGGATGATCAGGGGCTTGCCCGACTTGCCGGTGCGGTCGCGTCCGGCCCCGTCCTGACCCCGCTGCGCCTTGAAGTGCTGCTGGTAGCGGAAGTCGATCAGGGTGTTCAGGTTGGGCATCGCCTCGATCACAACGTCCCCGCCCCGGCCGCCGTTGCCGCCGTCCGGGCCGCCGAACTCGATATACTTCTCGCGGCGGAAACCGACGCAGCCGTTGCCGCCGTTACCGCTTTTGATGAAGATCTTGGCCTCGTCGAGGAACTTCATGGCTGGGACCGTTGAGTCTTGAAAGGACGCGAAAAAACCTGAGCAAGCGAAAAAGGGGATGGCGCCGCCATCCCCTTCATCAACATCCGAGTGCAACCTGGCCGCCGGCGGGCGGAGCAGCGGGTTCGCTTACTCCGCAGCAGCCGGGACGACGGACACGAAGGTCCGGCGACGGTAGCCCTTCTTGAACTGCACGTGGCCGGGCGCCGTGGCGAACAGGGTGTGATCCTTGCCCATGCCCACGTTGTCGCCGGGGTGCATCTTGGTGCCGCGCTGGCGAACGATGATGTTGCCGGCGAGAACGGCTTCGCCACCAAACTTCTTGACCCCGAGGCGCCGGCCTTCGGAGTCGCGGCCGTTGCGGGAACTGCCGCCTGCCTTTTTGTGGGCCATAAGACTTCTCCTGTCGCGTCTGTCGCGCCTGCTTATCTAGGGCGCGTCTGCTTCTTGCTGAACCGATTACCCGGTCCCGGGTCCGCCGATGATCCGTCCTCGTCTACCCGCCGTCCCCCGGTGGGGTGCGGGGCCGAAGCCGGACAGGGGACCTCAGGCGGTGGCGATTCCGGTGATACGCACCTTGGTCAGGTACTGGCGATGGCCGGCCTTGCGGCGGTAGTTCTGGCGACGCTTCTTCTTGAAGACGATGATCTTCTCGCCGCGGAACTGGCTGACCACCTCGCCGGTGACCTTGGCGCCATCAACCACGGGCGTACCGAATTTATCCCCAACGCACAGGACCTGATCGAAATCCACGGAAGCGCCTTCTTCCACTTCCAGCTTTTCGATCTCGATAACGTCGTTTTCGGCGACTTTGTATTGCTTGCCGCCCGTCTTGATGACCGCGAACATCTCTGCTGCACCCTTCGGATCAAATGAAATCGGCGGGTCCCGGGGACCCGCTGAGGAAGGCGCACTATACGCACGCGCGCCTTGGAGTCAACGCCTGATGTTACGGTTCGGCGTCGATGGCAGAAAATCCTCTTAATACCGCCCGTTGGGCGTATTGCGCTCATACGGCACGCGATCTTTTACGCGCCATTCGGCATACACCCATTTACGCGCCATTCGGCGCGGCGGCCTCTTGGCCTTGCCTCCCGACGATGGGACAAGCCCATCGTCGCTCGGTTGCCTCACGGCGCGGGGATCCCTTTCGGCACTTCTTGTACCACGAACGTGCTGTGGCCATCGACGATTTCCAGGATGGTGACGGCCTTGCGGGGGATGCGACTGCCGGCGTCGAACGAGATGCTGCCCGACAGCCCCGGGTAGTCCCTGGTGGCGGCCAGGGCGTCGAGCACGGCGGCGGGTTCGGTGGAGCCGGCGCGGCGGACCGCATCCATCAGCAGGCCGGCGGCATCGTAGCCCAGGGCGGAAAAGGCGCTGGGGGTTTCGCCGGGGAAAGCGGCCCGATAGGCGCGGCGGAAGGCTTTGATGCGTGGGTCCTGCGACTCGGCACTGACATCGGCGTGGGTGGTGAAATAGACCTCGGCGATATCCGGCCGGGCGGTCCAGGCCTCGCCGAAGTCCAGGCCGTCGCCGCCGATGATCGGGCCGGAAAAGCCACCGTCCCGCAGGGCGGTGATCAGGCTGATGGCGTCTTCGGGCACATTGGCCGACAGGAAGACCGCATCGGGCCGGGCCGCCAGGGCGGTGGCGACGACGTCGGCCTGTTTGGCCGATTCCGCGTCCTGGCTGCTGGCCACGGTACCGCCCAGTTCGGTGAAGCGGGTGGTGAAATAGCCGCTCAGCAGCCGGGTGTAGGTGGAGCGCGGATCGGTCAGGATGGCAACCGTCCGGGCCTCTTGGGTGCCGTACAGCCATTCGGCGGCCAGGGCGGCCTGCACGTTGTCGCCGAAACAGGCCAGGAACAGGGTCCGCGCGGCGCCGGGCAGGCTGGGGGCGGTGGCGCCGGAGGTCAGATAGGGCAGCCCGGCTTCGGCGGCGATGGGAGCGGCGGCCAGCGCCATGTCGGTGTCCGACAGGCCGATGATGCCGACCAGATCCGGGAACGAGCTGATCAGATAGGACGCCCCGCGTGAGACCATGTCCTCCTGGCTGTGGCCGTCGACCACGGTCAGCGCCACCTTGCGGCCCAGCACCCCTTCGCCGGAGTCGTTGGCCTGCTGCACGGCCAGCATGGCGCCGTTGGCCGAGGGGCGGTCCAGGCCCGACTGGCTGCCGCTCAGGTCATACAGGGCGCCGATGGTCACCGCCGGTTCGGCCGGGGCGCTGCCGTCCTGGGCCGGCGCCGGGCCGGCGGACAGAGAGACGGCGGCGGTGCCGGCAAGCAGGGACAGGGCAGCGGCCGCCCGGCGCAGGCGGCCTTTCAAGGACAGGAACATCGGACACTCCCCGTGGTCTGCGAATCGAATCGATTCTCGTCGGCCAAAAGGCTAACCCCCCGGAATGGCAGCGGAAAGGGGAGAACGGCCGAGCGGGGTGAATTTCGGTGAACGACTCGTGTTCCGGGCGCTCTCAGGCCACCAGACCGAACAGCAGGCCAAAGGTCAGTGCTCCCAGCAGGGCGAACCCCAGGTAGGCCAGGAACACCGGCGGGCGGGCCAGGGCATAGATCCCCACGGCGGCGGGGATGCAGGTCACGCCGCCGGCCAGCAGGAAGGCCATGGCTGCCCCCGGGGCCATTCCCTGGCTCATCAGCCCGCCGACCACGGGCAGGGCGGCATAGCCGTTCAGATAAGCCGGAATGCCCACGGCGGTGGCGATCAGCACCGACCACGCCCCGTCCGACCCCACCAGGGCGGCGATCCGCTCCGCCGGCACCCAGGCGAGCATCAGGCTTTCCAGGAAGAAGGCCAGGGCCAGCCATTTGCCCAGGAACAGGGTGGTGGCCAGGCTGGAGCGGCCAAAGGCGGTGCGGCGGTCCCGCTCCGTCCAGAACCGCCAGACGACGGGTTTGGCGGTGCGCACCTGCTTGCCCGAACAGCCGCACAGGGCGACATCCGGCCGCAGGGGGGCGGCGAAGGCGGGGATGCGGCTCAGGGCCATGCTGCCGAAGCCGCCCAGCAGGCCGATGCCCACCGCCGATGCTGTCTTGAACAGGGCAAACGGCAGGCCGATGGTGCCCACGGTCAGGGCGAACATCGACGGATCCATCAGCGGCGAGGCCAGCCAGAAGGCCATCACCGCGGGCAGCGGCACGCCCATGGCCATCAGCGCGGCGATCAGCGGGATCACCCCGCATGAGCAGAAGGGCGACAGTCCGCCGGCCAGGGCGGCGATCACCACCATGGTGCCGGCGCGTCCCTGGAAAGCGCGGGCGATCAGGGCGTCCGCATCGGTGGCCTGGGCATAGGCGGCCAGGACCACCGACAGCAGCAGATAGGGGGCGACCGAAATCAGGCTGTCCAGGGTGAACCCCAGACCGCCCCAGGCTTGTGCCGGCGCCACGGCCGCCACCGCCAGGGTGATCAGCGCAAAGGCGACGACGACCCGGTCCAGGCGGGCGAGCCGGCGCCGCAAGGCCCGGAGTACCCCGGGGCGCTGCCGGGACGGTCCCGGAGACGTCCCCGAAGACAGGCCGGGAGAGGGGGCGGACGAAGGGCATGGGGCAGTTGCGGTCTCGGCGGTCATGGCTCATCTCCCGGGCAGCAGTCAGGCAGGTCCGCACAGCATTCATCCAGCAGGAACCCCAGCACGTGGCGCATCCGCGCCAGCGTCGGACGGCAGAGCAGGGTGGTGCCCTGCCGCTCCTGGGTGACCAGCCCCACATGCATCAGCTTCTGCACATGATGGGTCAGGGTCGACCGCGCCGTGCCCGTGCGTTCCTGCAACGCGCCCATCGCCACCCCCTCGTCCCCATGGCGCACCAGCTGGCGAAAGACCGCCAGACGCGTCGGATTGCCCAGGGCGTCCAGGCACCGGGCGATGTCCTTCAGATCCGGCTCGGACGGCGGCGGCGCTGCGGTAACGGGCCGCAGGGGAAGGGGGGGCGTGTTCATGGCCGCAGCATACCGGCCTTTCTTTAAATTTCCAAGAAAGTCGAAATAGGGAGGTGACTCCGCCTGCGATCCATGGTTCCTTATTTCAAGGATTGTTGAAATGAGAGGCCGTGATGACGGACCTGACCCCTGCCGAGGCGACGCGGAGCTTTGCCGCCCTGTCCCATGAAACGCGTCTGGATCTGTTCCGGCTGCTGGCCCGGGTTGGCGAGATGCCGGCTGCGGCCCTGTCGGGTGCCGTGGGCATCGCCCCGTCGGCCTTGTCCTTTCATCTGAAGGATCTGCATCAGGCCGGACTGGTGGAGAGCCGGCGGTCGGGGCGGCAGGTGCTGTATTCCGCAGATTATACGGCGCTGACGGCGTTGATTGCCTTTTTGACCGACCGATGCTGCGAAGGGCGGCGGGAGCATTGCCTGCCGGCTTCGGCGCCGGCCACTCCGACATTACCGATACCCCGGACACCCGAAAGGATGCCAGAAATGAGCGGTGCCACTCCGAATTCCGATCGCGTTTACACTGTGCTGTTCCTGTGCACGGGCAATTCTGCCCGCAGTCAGATGGCGGAAAGCATCCTGCGGCGGGAAGGGAGTGGCCGGTTTCAGGTGTTCAGTGCAGGCAGTCATCCCCGGGGGTATGTGGATCCGGTGGTTCTGACCCTGTTGCGGCGGCACAATTATCCGACAGATGCCCTGCGGTCCAAAGGCTGGGAGGAGTTCGCCGGCCCAAAGGCGCCCGAGCTGGATTTCGTCTTCACCGTTTGCGACAAGGCCGCCGGTGAAGTGTGTCCTGTCTGGCCGGGGCAGCCGATGAGCGCCCACTGGGGGGTCCCCGACCCGACGGTGGTCCAGGGCAACGATGCGGAACAGGCGCTGCTGACCGCCGATGTCTACCGCATGCTCACCGCCCGCATCACGGTGTTATGCGCCTTGCCGCTGGCCGCGCTGGATCGCCTGACCCTGCAGCGCAAGCTCGATCAGATCGGCCAGCTGCCCGTCGTCCTGCCGGGGGAGGGAGATAGTCATGCTGCGTGATCGTGTTGATGCCCGAGCCCCCGCCGCTGGACAGGCACCCGAGTCCCAAGACGCGGATGACGGCCAGCCCGGGCTGGGGCTGTTCGCCCGCTATCTGACTCTGTGGGTGGCCCTGTGCATCGTGGTCGGCATTGCGCTCGGCCACTGGCTGCCGGGCCTGTTTCAGGTGGTTGGCGGGCTGGAGGTGGCCCGGGTCAACCTGCCCGTGGCGGTGCTGATCTGGCTGATGATCATTCCCATGCTGGTGAAGATCGACTTCGCGGCCCTGCATCAGGTGCGCCGCCACTGGCGCGGCCTGGCGGTCACGGTGTTCATCAACTGGGCGATCAAGCCGTTTTCCATGGCCCTGCTCGGCTGGCTGTTCATCGCCGGGCTGTTCCGTCCCTGGCTGCCCGCCGATCAGATCGAGTCCTACATCGCCGGGCTGATCATCCTGGCTGCCGCGCCCTGCACGGCGATGGTCTTCGTCTGGTCCCATCTGTGCCGGGGAGAGCCCCACTTCACCCTGACCCAGGTGGCTCTGAACGACACCATCATGATCGTTGCCTTCGCCCCCATCGTCGGGCTGCTGCTGGGGATGACGGCGATCGCCGTGCCCTGGGACACGCTGATGCTGTCGGTGGCCCTGTTCATCCTGGTGCCGGTGGTGGTGGCCCAGGGGCTGCGGCGCCTGCTGCTGGCCCGGGGCGGCGAGGCCAGGCTTGCGGCGGTGCTGGCGCGGCTGGAGCCGGTGTCGCTGACGGCGCTTCTGGCGACCCTGGTGCTGCTGTTCGGCTTCCAGGGCGGGCGCATCCTGGACGAGCCCATGGTGATCGCCCTGCTGGCGGTGCCGATCCTGATCCAGGTCTATTTCACCTCCGGCCTGGCCTACTGGCTGAACCGGCGGCTTGGCGAGGCCCATTGCGTGGCCGGGCCGTCGGCGCTGATCGGGGCGTCCAACTTCTTCGAACTGGCGGTGGCCACGGCGATTGGTCTGTTCGGCTTCCAGTCGGGCGCGGCACTGGCCACCGTGGTCGGGGTGCTGGTGGAGGTGCCGGTGATGCTGAGTGTCGTCGCCATCGTGCGACGGACAGAGACTTGGTATGCGGCGGGGAGGACAACGCCATGACCGTGCGTGTGGCCATCAACGGGTTCGGCCGCATGGGCAAGCTGGCCCTGCGCGCCGGATGGGGCGATCCGGAGCTGTCCTTCGTGGCGGTGAACGAGATCAAGGGGACGCCGGATATCCTGGCGCATCTGCTGGAATTCGACACGGTGCACGGCCGCTGGGACCGGGGGATCAGCGCCACGGAGGACTCCTTGAGTATCGGCGGGACCCGTCTGGCCTGGTCTGCCGCGCCGACGCCGGCGGAGATCCCCTGGGATGGGGAGACGGTGGACCTGGTGCTGGAATGCTCCGGCAGGTTTCTGACCGGGCCGGCCTTGCAGGCCTATTTCGACAATGGCATCAAGGCGGTTCTGGTCAGCGCGCCGGTCAAGGATGGTTCGGCGCTGAATCTGGTCTACGGGGTCAACCATGCTCTCTACGACCCGGCGGTGCATCGCATTGTCACGGCGGCCTCCTGTACCACCAACTGCCTGGCACCGGTGGTCAAGGTCATCCACGAATCGCTGGGGATCGTCCACGGCTCCATGACCACCATCCATGACGTGACCAACACCCAGGTGATGGTGGATGCGCCCCACAAGGACAAGCGGCGCGCCCGGTCCGCCTTGCAGGCGCTGGTTCCCACCACCACCGGCTCGGCGACGGCGATCACGCTGATCTATCCGGAGCTGAAGGGGAAGCTGAACGGCCATGCGGTGCGGGTTCCCCTGCTCAATGCCTCGCTGACCGACGCGGTGTTCGAGGTCGCCCGCGACACCACCGCCGAGGAGGTGAACGCCCTGTTTCGCGCCGCCGAAAGCGGGCCGCTGGCGTCCGTTCTGGGGGTGGAGGACCGGCCGCTGGTGTCCACCGATTACCGGGGGGATCCGCGCTCGGCGGTGATCGACGGGCCGTCGACCATGGTCATCGACCGGCGGCAGGTGAAGATCTACGCTTGGTACGACAACGAATGGGGCTATGTGAACCGCATGATCGATCTGGCGCGGATGATGGCGGCGGGGATCCGATGAGCGGCGGGGCCTCTGCCGGCTCCGGCTCCGGGGCCGGTCCTGCGTCCGGTATCGGCCAGTATGCGGCGGTCACGGCCGCCTACTGGGGCTTCACCTTGACCGACGGCGCCTTGCGCATGCTGGTGCTGCTGCATTTCCATGGTCTGGGCTACAGCGCCATCGATCTTGCCTTTCTGTTCCTGCTCTACGAATCCATGGGGATCGTGACCAACGCGGTGGGGGGCTGGGTTGGTGCGCGTTTCGGTTTGCGGCTGACTCTGTTCGCCGGACTGGCCTTGCAGGTGGCGGCGCTGTCCGCCCTGTCCCTGACCGATCCCGCCTGGGCGCCGGCGCTGTCGGTGGCCTATGTGATGGCCTGTCAGGCGGCTTCGGGGGTGGCCAAGGACCTGACCAAGATGTCGTCCAAGTCGGCGATCAAGACCGTGGTTGCCGAGGGGGCGGAGGGGACGCTGTTCCGCTGGGTGGCGTTGCTGACCGGGTCGAAGAACGCGCTGAAGGGCGTTGGCTTCTTTCTTGGCGGGGTGCTGCTGCAGGGATTGGGGTTCCGGGACGGCCTGTGGGTCATGGCCGGTGGTCTGGCGGTGGTTCTGGTGCTGTCCCTGCTGGTGGTGCGGGCGGATCTGGGGCGGGCCAAGGGCAAGGTGACCGGGCGTGACCTGTTCGCCGCCTCTCGCGAGATCAACTGGCTTTCGGCGGCCCGGGTGTTTCTGTTTGCCTCGCGCGATATCTGGTTCGTGGTGGGGGTGCCGCTGTTCCTCAGCGCCGGCCTGGGCTGGGGCTTCGAGACGGTGGGTGGCTTCATGGCCCTGTGGGTGATCGGGTACGGTTTCATCCAGGCGGGCGCCCCCCGGCTGCTGCGCGGCACCCGCGACCGGCGGGCGGGCGCGGTGGCGGCCCTGGCCTGGGTGCTGGGGTTGCTGGCCGTGACGGGGGTTCTGGCGGGGCTGATGACGCCGGGGCTGCTGGCCGAGGCGGATGCCGGGCTGGTTCTGGTGGCGGGGCTGGCGGTGTTCGGGGCGGTGTTCGCCATGAACTCGGCGGTGCACAGCTGGCTGATCGTGTCCTATGCGGATCGCGACCGGGTGTCCCTGGCGGTGGGGTTCTATTACATGGCCAACGCTTGCGGGCGCCTGTTCGGGACGCTGATGTCCGGGGTGATGTTCCAGGTCGGCGGCCTGCCCGCGACCCTATGGGGGGCGGCGGTGCTGGTGGCCCTGGCTGTGGTTTGCACGGTGCCCTTGCGGAGTGCCGGGCGAAGCCCGCCCCATCGGAGGCGGTCGCGAAGCGACCTGCCGTGAGATAGGGAAACTGGTGGAGCCGAGGGGAATCGAACCCCTGACCTCTACAATGCCATTGTAGCGCTCTCCCAACTGAGCTACGGCCCCATCGTGGGTGCGGTGACAGGAAAGAGGCCTGGAAGGGCCGGCTTTCTGGTCCCGCTGTCGGGATCGGCGGTTTGGTGTGTGGCGCCGAGGTGCGGGAAACTACTCTCGGCTTTCGGGGCGTGCAAGCATTATGTGATCACCGCCTGCATCCGGTCGTCTTTTGCCGATTCGCTTCCAGTATTCGCAATGTTTCTGTCGCTTCTCGGGCTGCTTCGCCACGTCACAATGCTTGAAACGGCCAAACAAAAAGCCCGCCTCGGCGAACCGAAGCGGGCTTTTCTGAACTGGTGGAGCCGAGGGGAATCGAACCCCTGACCTCTACAATGCCATTGTAGCGCTCTCCCAACTGAGCTACGGCCCCGTCGTGGTCGCGGTAACTTGAAAAGCGCCGGTAATATCCGGTGTTTTTCTTGTTCCGCTGTCGGGATCAGCGGTCCGTTGTGTTCCGCCGAGGCCCGGGAAACTACCCCCGGGTTCCGGGGGGCGCAAGAGAAAAAAACGCCTCCTGCAAATTTTTTCGGGACCCGCCCGGTGGGCAACCGGACGGGTCCCGGGATGTCAGTCGTATGTCAGTCGTCGTCTTCGTTTTCGACGTGTTCCATGACCTCGGCCATGTCCTCGTCATCCTCCCCGAGATCGGACGCATCCTCCATCAGGTCGGTGTCTTCATCGTCGTCATCGGAACTGTCCAGGTCGTCGTTGTCGACCAGGTCATCCCCGACATCGTCTTCTTCGGGTACCGGTGCGGCTACGGGCGCCGGCTTCTTCTTCTCGGCCGATCCCCGGCGCGGCTTGGGCGGCAGATCGACTTCCACCACCGCATCGCATTTCGGGCAAATGATCGGATCATGCTTCATATCGTAGAACCGGGCGCCGCAGCTTGTGCAAAGACGCTTGGTTCCCCATTCCGGCTTGGCCACCTTCCTAACCCTCCCAGGCAGAACGCACGCTGGATGACACCGCCGGACCGACCCTCCGGGCCATCCCGCCGGAAGTCGCGCATTTGCCATGCTCTTGGGTCCCTTGTCAAAAATAAAAATTCACCGGAGATAAAGGGTGCGCTGCGATATGGCCGCCCTTGGGCTACCCAGGCGAGAGGGCATGTGCTAAAGACGCGCCGGTTCCGGCGTTTCACGGGACTGACATCCCGGACCTCCGGCCCCGCGCGGCTTCTGTGTCGCGTCACCCCTGGATCGAGAAGAGCAGCCCGCCCGTGACCACGCCCCCATCCCATCAGGCCCAAGCCCACCAGGCCCAAGCCCATCAGGATCGTCCGGTTCCCATGTCCGGTCACCGCTCCGCCGCCCTGCGGGGCGTTGCTGTGGTGCCCGGCGACAAGTCCATTTCCCACCGCTCCCTGATGCTCGGGGGGCTGGCCGTCGGGGAAAGCCGGGTGACTGGTCTGCTGGAAGGCGAAGACGTGCTGGCCACCGCGGCCGCCATGCGCGCCATGGGCGCCAGGGTGGAACGGCTGGTGGAAGACGGTGTGTCGGTCTGGGTGCTCAGCGGCCCCGGCCTCGGCGCCCTGGCGGAACCGGCGGACGTCATCGACATGGGCAATGCCGGCACCGGCGCGCGCCTGCTGATGGGGCTGCTCGCCACCCACCCCATGACGGCGGTGATGACCGGCGATGCCAGCCTGCGCAAGCGGCCGATGGCCCGGGTCACCGAACCCCTGTCGCTTTTCGGCGCCACCTTCATGGGGCGCAGCGGCGGCCGCCTGCCGATGGCCGTGACCGGGGCGCAGACCCCCGTGCCGGTGACCTACCGGGTGCCCGTGCCCTCGGCCCAGGTGAAGTCGGCGGTGCTGCTGGCCGGGCTCAACACCCCGGGCAAGACAACGGTGATCGAACCGGTGCCCACCCGCGACCATACGGAGCTGATGCTGCGCCACTTCGGGGTCGAGGTGACGGTGGAGCCGGCGCCGGAGGACGGGGCGCCCGACGCCGTGGCCATTACCCTGACCGGCCAGCCCGAACTGACGGGGCGGGAGATCATCGTGCCCGCCGACCCGTCCTCGGCAGCCTTCCCGCTGGTGGCGGCCTGCCTGGTGCCCGACAGCCACGTGCTCCTGCCCGGCGTCGGCATGAACCCGGCGAGAATCGGTCTGATCGAAACCCTGCGGGAAATGGGCGCCGACATTCTGGTCAACAACGCCCGCACCGAAGCCGGAGAGCCGGTGGCCGACCTGGAAGTGCGCGGCTGTCCGCTGTCTGCCGTCGAGGTGCCGGCCTCCCGGGCGCCGTCGATGATCGACGAGTATCCGGTCCTGGCCATAGCGGCAGCCTGCGCCCGGGGCAGCAGTCACATGCATGGCCTCGGCGAGCTGCGTGTGAAGGAAAGCGACCGTCTGGCTGCGGTCAGCGAAGGCCTCGCGGCTTGTGGCGCATCGGTGGAGGTGAACGGGGATACGCTGGTCATTCACGGCAACGGCAAGCCGCCTCGGGGCGGGGCGACGGTGCCGGTCGCGCTGGATCACCGAATCGCCATGGCTTTCCTGGTGCTCGGTCTGGTTGCCGACGACGCGGTGCGGGTCGATGACGGACGCGCCATCGCCACCAGCTTCCCCGGCTTCGTCGAGCTGATGACCGGGCTGGGGGCGGATATCCGCGTGGAGTAAGGCGCCTCATCCGTCACGGCGCGAAGAACACGAAGCGAAGAAACGGCCTTAGAGGAAACCTTATGATCATCGCAGTGGACGGCCCGGCGGCGTCGGGCAAGGGCACTCTGTCGCGCCGGCTGGCGGCGCGTCTGGGATATGCCCATCTGGATACGGGCAAGCTCTACCGTGCGGTGGGCATGGCCGTTGTGCGGGCCGGCAAGGACCCCGCGGATGTGGAAGCCGCCACCGCTGCGGCCCATGCCCTGGATTGGACCGGCCTGGGAGACCCGGCGCTGACCACCGATCAGGCCGGCACGGCTGCCAGCAAGGTGGCCGCCATTCCGCCCGTGCGCGCGGCCCTGCTGGACTTCCAGCGCCGCTTCGCCGGCCATCCGCCTGATGGTGCCCGGGGCGCTGTCCTGGACGGCCGCGACATCGGGACTGTGGTTTGCCCCGATGCCGACCTGAAGCTGTTCGTCACTGCCGGAGTCGAGGTGCGGGCCAAACGCCGTTACGAGGAGTTGCGCGCCGCCGGCCTTGATGTTAATGAAACCGACGTTCTGCGCGACATGCAGGAGCGTGACGCCCGTGACAGTGCCCGTGCCGTGGCGCCGTTGGTTGCAGCCGACGATGCGGTCGTTATCGATACCTCCGGCATGACCGCCGACCAGGTGCTGGACACCGTGCTCGGCGTTTTGGCCGATAAGGCCGGTCGCTAGACCCTCGGGGCCGACGGAAACGTCCGGCGGCCGCCCCTTTCCGGGGCGGGCGCCGGGGGCGTATTCGTCTGGCACCGTTATGCTGTTTGCAGATGCAGGTGCGGAAACCGAGGGGGGCGAAGGGTGCTTTCCAACGGGACTCGTGCCGCCGCAGTGCCTGATCCCGTGCGTACCCCCCATTCTTTTCCGACAAAGACCGCCGGACTCAACCGGCAGGCCGGAAATGATCGACCATACGAAAGGAAGATTTGACACATGGCTGAAGCAGCCTCTGAAATGCCTCCGATGGAGGAAGATTTCGCCGCCCTGCTCGACGAAACCCTCGGCAAGGACGGGTCTATCGAAGGGTCGGTGCTGACCGGCACCGTGCTGCGCGTGACCGGCGATTTCGCCCTGGTCGACGTGGGCTTGAAGTCCGAGGGGCGGGTGCCCCTGCGTGAATTCGCCCGCGCCGGCGAAGAAAGCGAGCTGCAGCCCGGCGACACCGTCGATGTCTACGTCGAGCGCTACGAAGACAAGGACGGCCTGATCGTCTTGTCGCGTGACAAGGCGCGCCGCGAAGAAGCCTGGAACGAGCTGGAAAAGGCCTTCAATGAAAGCCAGCGCGTGCGCGGCTTCATCCACAGCCGGGTCAAGGGCGGCTTCACCGTCGACCTGAACGGCGCGATTGCCTTCCTGCCGGGCAGCCAGGTGGACATCCGCCCGGTGCGTGACATTACCCCGCTGATGGGCCAGCCGCAGATCTTCCAGATCCTGAAGATGGACCGCGCGCGCGGCAACATCGTCGTGTCCCGCCGGGCCGTCCTGGAAGAAACCCGCGCCGAAGAGCGCGGGCGCCTGATGGAAAGCCTGAAGGAAGGCCAGGTGCTGGAAGGCGTGGTCAAGAACATCACCGACTACGGCGCCTTCGTGGACCTGGGCGGTGTGGACGGCCTGCTGCACGTCACCGACATTTCCTGGAAGCGCATCAACCACCCGACCGAAGCCCTGACCATCGGCCAGAGCGTCAACGTCCAGGTGATCCGCTTCAACCCGGAAACCCAGCGCATCAGCCTGGGCATGAAGCAGCTGGAAGCCGATCCGTGGGAAGGCGTGGCCGCCAAGTACCCGGTGGGCACCAAGTTCACCGGCCGGGTGACCAACATCACCGACTACGGCGCCTTCGTGGAGCTGGAGCCGGGTGTGGAAGGTCTGGTCCACGTGTCCGAAATGTCCTGGACCAAGAAGAACGTCCATCCGGGCAAGATCGTCTCCACCAGCCAGGAAGTCGACGTGATGATCCTGGACGTCGATCCGGACAAGCGCCGCATCAGCCTGGGCCTGAAGCAGACCATGGGCAACCCCTGGTCCGAGTTCCTGGAAACCCATCCGGTGGGCACCACCGTCGAAGGCGAGATCAAGAACATCACCGAATTCGGTCTGTTCATCGGTCTGACCGGCGACATCGACGGCATGATCCACCTGTCCGATCTGGACTGGAGCCGCAGCGGCGACGAAGCGGTGAAGGACTACAAGAAGGGCGATGTGGTTCAGGCCAAGGTGCTCGACGTCGACGTGGAAAAGGAACGCATCTCGCTGGGCGTCAAGCAGCTGGGTGAAGATCCCTACCGCGAAGCCACCGCCGACCTGCGCAAGGGCGGCACGGTGACTTGCGTGGTGACCATGGTTCAGGACAACGGCATCGAAGTGGACGTCAACGGCGCCACCGGCTTCATCCGCAAGTCCGATCTGGCCCGCGAACGCAACGACCAGCGTCCCGAGAAGTTCTCGGTCGGCGACAAGGTCGATGCCAAGGTGACCAACATCGACAAGTCCAACCGCCGCCTGACCTTGTCGATCAAGGCGCGCGAGATGGAAGAAGAGAAGCAGGCGATGGCCGAATACGGTTCCACCGATTCGGGCGCCTCGCTGGGCGATATCCTTGGCGCTGCTCTGAAGCAGGCCCAGGAAAAGGCCGACAAGAAGGACGATTAAGGGATTTCCCTCCGGGGATTTGCCCATAAATCGGCTAAGGGCGTCCGCATTCGCGGGCGCCCTTTTGCTTTGGCGTCAAAAAATGCTGAGAAAAGAGCAGCTTGCTTGACGGTCACGACGCGCTCTGGCAGGCTTCATGGGACAAGTGACCGGGGGCTGGCGGGAGGCACGGCCATTCCATGACCAAATCCGAACTGATCGCCCGGCTGGCGGAGAAGAATCCTCATCTCTACCAGCGTGACGTGGAGCGGATCGTATCCACGATTTTCGACGAGATCGCCGAGGCCTTGGCCCGGGGGGACCGGGTCGAGTTGCGAGGCTTCGGGGCTTTCTCCGTAAAGCACCGCGACGCGCGCGTGGGCCGCAACCCACGCACCGGGGAAACCGTTTCCGTGGATGCCAAGGCCGCTCCTTACTTCAAGACCGGGAAGCAGTTGCGCGAAATGCTCAACGGCGGAACCGATCCCGGGGGGGAGGACGACTAGACCGTGAAACGCTTTTTTTTCTGGCTGCTGTTCGCACCCATCGCCATCATCTGCGCCGTCTTCGCGGTGGAGAACCGGGAAGCGGTGAAGCTGAGTCTGTGGCCCACACCCTTCAGCATCGATATTCCGCTGTTCCTGATGGTTCTGGGCGCCCTGGCCATCGGCCTGGTGATCGGAGGTCTGTTCGTCTGGCTGGGCAGTGCGAAGCTGCGGGTCCGCCTGCGGGATCGTGACGTGGAGCTGCGCAGCCTGAAGCGTGATCTGGACTCCGCCCGGGCGGAAAACCAGAAGCTGACCGACGCGCAGCAGCAGAACACCATCAAGGCCTTGCCGCCGGCGGCCTGATTCGGGGGCCGCGTTACGCGACCGTCCTGTCTTCATGCTGGACCCCCCCTGGTCCTATACCAGGGGGGTATTTTTCGTGAAATGAGTTTCCAGGGCCGCTTCGGCCTGACGGAAGGCAGAGCGCCAATCGTTCTGACGAGTCTGGCGGAATAGGCGGTGGCTGTTGTACCACCGGCTGTGATCCGTCCCCGTTCCGTACCGCCAGTCTGCCCGGGCATTCAGCATCACCCATGTCGGCCGCCCCAGGGCGCCGGCCAGATGGGCGATTGATGTGTCCGAGGTGATCACCAGATCCAGATGCATCATGATGGCGGCCGTATCCTGGTAAGCGATGGCGCCGGCATCCAAGGCATCAAGGCGAATGACATGGCTGGTCATCAGCGCATTGCCGTCCAGGTCGAAATGATCCAGTTGCAAGGAAATGGTGCGAATGCGGGGATCTGAGACAATCCCCGCGAGATGGGTGACCGGAAAGCTTCGACGTTTATGCAGGAGTTTCCGCTCCATGGACTTACCACCTTGCCAGATCACGCCGATCTGCATTTTCTGGCCGGGTCCCAGCGGCGGGAGTGCGTCCTTCCAGAATTGGACTCTTTCAGGGTCCGGTTGCAGATAGGGCGTGCCCGCAGGGTGCAGGATCGGGCCATGGAATGGCAATGCGCTGAGCGGCAGCTGGACATCGACCGTTTCACTGAAGCAGGCGGCTTTGTCGATGACCCTGATCGGCGGGGGCAGGGTGGATAGCAGGGGCACCATTGCCCTGGGGGCGTTCAGGATCACGGGGCCGTCAATCACGGCGGCCAGTTGCCCCGCCAGCTGGGCGAACATGATCATATCGCCGCGCCCGCGGTCGGCGAGCAGAAGAAGGGTCCGGCCTTCCAGGGCCTCTCCGCGCCAGGCGGGGATGCATGGGTGCGGGCTGCTATCCTGCCAGGGGCCGGGCGGTGCGCGATAGACGGCCCGGGCGGCTTCGTCCTGTCCCAAACGCAGATACGATGTGGCCAGGTGGTGCGGGAATTCCACGGAGGCTGGGTCGAGGCGTATGAGGGTCCGGTAGCGTTCCATTGTGATTTCGGGCGGTTCCGTCAGCTCCTCGGCGATGGCGCACTTGATGTGGGCGGGCACGCTTTCGGGCTGGCAGAACACGGCCCGCCGGCCAGCGCGCAGTGCGCTCGCCAGCTGGCCCCGCTCGATCAGCGCCGAACAATAGGCCGACCAAGCGCCGGATGACCCAGGGGCAAAGCGGATGGCGCGCTCTGCGGCCTCATAGGCCAGTTCCGCTTCGCCCAGTTCCTGATAGCAGCGCGTGATATTCAGCGCGAACGTTTCCGAGGGCAGGTGTTCCATGGCAGCTGTATAGGCATCAAGCGCTTTCGGGACGGCGCCAGAGTGGAACAAGGCCTGCCCATACAGATCCCAGACCGCGTATACGGACGGATGGGATCGGGTAAAGGGGGCCAGGACCGGAATGGCCTGACGATGCCGTCCGTGCTGAACCAGCTGAT
The DNA here is from genome assembly GCA_046233135.1 of Rhodospirillaceae bacterium Z3-40. GTDB lineage: Bacteria > Pseudomonadota > Alphaproteobacteria > Rhodospirillales > Rhodospirillaceae > JBJXHN01. Next base: position 403,235 of record JBJXHN010000002.1, read on the forward strand.
TGCCAAGGTTCAGCAGAAACGGCACCGGATCTCCGGTGGCGGCCTCGTGGGTGCGGCGGATGCGGTCGATTTCCTGTTCCTGCTCGGTCAGCAGGCTCAGGGCGACCATGCGCAGGGCGAGATCGAGTTGCTCTGGCCGGCCCTGGAACAGCTGGTCGAACAGACCAAAGGCATCGGACCAGCGCTGGTCCCGTAGGGCTTTGTCCGCAGCTTGCCGCAGATAGGAAGGGGTGGAAGAGGACACGATCTTTCCTTTTTATCCCGCCGCCGCGGCAGCGGCCGGCAGGGCACTATCGCCCATGGCGATCCACAGCAGCAGGGGCAGGCTGGCAAAGCTGACCAGGGTGGACAGGATCACCACCCCGGCCACTTCCTCGGGACGACGGTTGTAGCGCACCGCGAACAGGTAGTTGAAGACCGCAACGGGCATGCCGCTTTGCACCAGCAGCACCCCCTGGGCCATGCCCTCCAGCTCCAGCAGTTCGGCGGCCAGCAGTCCCAGGCCGACCCCCAGCAGGATCTTGAAGGTGCCCAGGAACAGGCTGCGGCCCAGGCTGGAAATGCGCAGCCGCGCCAGGGACACCCCCAGGGCCAGCAGCATCAGGGGAACGGCCAGCGACCCGATCAGGTGGGCGGAATTGGCGATCCACGCCGGCAGAACCACCCCGCTGAGTTTCAGGGCAAGCGCCAGCAGCGTGGCCCACAGCATGGTGTTGTGGGTGACCTGCCGCCAGGACACCTGCCCAGCGCTGATGGCCGTGGACAGGGTATATTGGACCACGGCTGTGGCGGTGAAATAGCCGATTGCCAGGGCCAGGCCGTCGGGGCCGAAGGCGAACAGGCAAAGGGGCAGGGCCATATTGCCCGTATTGCCGAACAGCATGCTGGGCAGGAAGGCCGAAGCCGGCAGCTTCATCAGGCGCAGCAGCAGGGCACCGGCCAGCCCGGCCCCGGTCAGCACCAGAACGGCGGCCAGGGCCATGTCGGCCAGCATGCCGATGCGGATGTCCGCGCCCATCAGGGTATCGATGATCAGCAGGGGAACCCCGACGTTCATCGCCAGCTGGGACACCGTATCCGTATCGAACGGCCGGCCGGTGCGCGCCCAGGTGTAGCCGATGGCCGCAGCCACCAGGACCGGCGCGATGACGGGAAAGACGAGGGCGAACATCGGAGACCATGAACCTCTGCCGGGAAAGGGCGGGGTAAGGATGCCCCTTCTGACGGCGGAATACCATCCGTCGGGGGCCGGGAGAAGATCTAGATCAGCGGGGTTCCGTCCCGCAGGTGGGCCTCCAGGGCGGCTTCCACCTTGCGGAAGGCCGATCGCCAGTCTCCCGGCCGGTCCTGCCGGAACAGGCGCATGGTCGGATACCAGGGCATCCTCTGTCCCGCTATGCCGAACCGCCATTCCGGGCGGGTCTTCAGCAGGACCCAGACCGGCACGCCCAGGGCGCCGGCGAGATGGGCTATGGAGGTGTCGCAGGTGATCACCAGGTCGAGCCCGGTCATGATCGCCGCGCTGTCCATGAAAGCGCCACCAGCGGAGTCCAGGTCATCCGGGATGACGAGGTGATCGCCCATCCCGCGGGCCTGTCCGGCGGCCTCGCCTGCCTGCAGGGAAATGCACTGGCTCCGGGGGTCGTGCAGGATGGAGGCGGCCTGGGTCAGGACGAAGCTGCGCCCCCCGTGATTGACGACATCCTTGGTCCAGGTATTGCCGTGCCAGTTCAGGCCGATCCGCACCCGTTGGCCTGTCGCCGGGGGGGGCAGGCGGTCCGCCCAGCGGGCAATCAGAGCCGGATCGGCGGACAGGTAGGGGACTCTGGCGGCCCCCAGGTCCGCCTCGGTGCGGACCATATAGGGCAGGGCGCGGCCGAGCGGGGCCTGGACCGCGAAACCCCGGTCTTCCGCTTCCCTGAACGATATGACGGCGACGGCAGGGTCGGAAAAACGCGAGAGAAGGGGGAGCATGTGATCCGGGCAGGCAACCGCAACCGATCCTGCACCCCGGTCCAGGGCCAGGGGGGCGAGCCGCAGGTACATCAACAGGTCCCCCAGCCCCTGATCGGACCAGAAGAGCAGGCTTTCGCCGGACAGGGGATCCCCCACCCATGGCCGTGCCGTGGGATGCCAGCGGGGGGCTTCGTCCGGTGTTTCGTGCAAGGTGTCACTTGCTTCGGCATAGCGGCCCTGTCGGTTCAGCAGCTGCACGAGGTTCATGCGCACCGGCACAATGACGGGCGGCATGGCCATGACCCGGCGGAAGGAGGTTTCGGCAGCCGCGAAGGCGCCACAGTGGTCTTCGGTATTTGCCCGCTGGATCCAGGCTGTCTGGTTGGCCGGGGTGCAGCGGGTGGCACGGACGGCCGCGTCCCTGGCTTCTGGAAACTCCAGGCGCTTGGCGTGCAGGATGCTCAGGGCGGTCCAGGGGTGAGGGCTGCCCGGGAACCGGCTCAGGGCGCGCCGGATCCAGAGCCGGACCTCGCGGGGCTGATCCAGTCGCTGGAAGCACCACAGGATATTGGCGTAGGCGGCTTCCGTTTCGAAATGAGCCAGCGATTCGATGTAGGTGTCTAGGGCTTTGGGCAGGTTCTCGCTGGCCAGATAGGCCTGACCCAGCAGGTCCCACAGGGCGTGGGTATCCGTATGGCGGGGCAGCAGGCGCCGCAGGATCCGGGCGGCTTTTGCCGGGCGGCCGTGTTGCAGATAGCGGTTTCCAGCATTGATGAAAAAAGCACCGTCCTGCGGTGCGGCAATCAGACGTCGGTTGTACAACTGATTCGCGGCCGCCTCGTTGCCGGACCGCAACGCCAGGGAGATGCCTTCCAGCAGCACGGTGCTTTCTCCCTCCGGCAGATCGCTTTCGCAAAGCCGCAGGGCGGCGCCGAACAAGGCCCAGGCATCGGCCCAGCGTTCCGCCTCGGCGGCGTGCCGGCATTGGCTGAGGAGATCCTTCATATCGGGGGCGGGGCGGAGGGTCACGGAATCAGCGGCGCCCCTTCGCAGAAGTGGGCCTCCAGCGCTGCCTCGGCCACGCGGAAGGCGGACCGCCAGTCTCCTGGAGCTGCCTGCCGGAACAGCCGCATGGTGGGGTACCAGTCCATGCGGTCTCCCGCCAGACCCCATCGCCATTCTGGCTGGTCTTTCAGGATCACCCAGACCGGACGGCCGAGGGCGCCGGCGAGGTGGGCGACAGACGTGCAGCAGGTGATGATCAGGTCGCAGTGGGCCATGATCGCGGCGGTATCCATGAAGGCTCCGCCCTCGGCATCAAGGGCGGGCGGTTGGTACAGGATTTCCTTATATGCATCCGCTTCGGCGGCGTCTCCTCCCACCTGAAGGGTGATCGCCTGAACCCGGGGATCCATGGCAATCCCCATCGCTTGAGCCAGGGGGAAGCTGCGGCCTTCCAGCGGCAAAAAGGCCTTCTTGTCGCTGTGGGCTGCCCAGTGCAAACCGATGCGCAGGTTCCGGTGGGAGTCCGGGGGCGGCAAGAGGGCCTGCCAGCGGGCGATGCGGTCCGGGTCCGCAGACAGATAGGGCGCTGGCCGGTCGGCCAGATCATCGACCGACGAAACCAGATAGTGCATCAGGGTGTTCAGCGGTGCCTGGACGTCCACTGCGGCCTTCAGTGCGGCGTCGTAGGAAACGATCCGTGCCGGGCCGGTGTAGCGGGACGTCAGCGGGACCATGCTTTCGGGACAAGCCACCAGGATGTCCCCGGCTCCATGGGCGCGGGCGCGATGGGCGAGGCCGAGGAACATGAACATGTCGCCCAGCCCTTCGTTCAGGAACAGCAGCAGGCACTCGCCGTTCAGTCGTTCCCCCGTCCAGGCCCGGGCAGTGGCGTGGATCTTGGCGACGGGCCAACGGCGGGCCACCCGGCCTGCATCCGCATAGCGCTTGCGCAGCCGGTAGGCACAGGTCAGCAGGTACAGATCCTGTTGCACGGGATCCGGTCCGGCGGTTCCTGTTTCGGCGGCGGTGATTGCCTCTTCGATCTGTCCCAGGAAAAAGGCGGCATTGGCGCGCCGGATCCAGGCGGTTTTGTCACCGGGTGCGCACCGCGTCGCCCGGCGCCCGGCCGCCAGGGCCCGGTCGAAGCGCCGCCCGATCAGGTCCAGCATGCTCAGGATGCTCCAGCCGTTCGGCAGGTCAGGCCGCAGGATCAGGGCTTTCCTGACCGCCGCGATGGCATCCGCAGGCTGGTCGAGCTGGTGATAGAAATAGCTGGCGTTGATGTGGAACCGGGCATCGCCCGTGTGCGCCGCCCCCAGCAGGCTGGCATCCAGGGCCTTGGTGACCAGACCGGTGTTGATATAGGCCCGGATCAGCAGGTCCCAGGGTGCAACGTCGTGTGGGTGGCGGCGGGTGACGAATTCCAGGATCCGTGCGGCTTCCGTATTGCGGCCGTGGCGCAGATAGATATTGGCGGCGTTGACCGCGAAGTTCAGATCGTCGGGGCGCAGCGAGGCATAGCGGTCGAACAGGGCGTTGGCTTCGGCCTGCCTGTTCAGGGTCAGCGCGAGGGACAGGCCCCGCAGGTGGATATCCGGCACGGCGGCCAGCCCGGGGCCATCCATCCGCGCCGTGGCGGCCGCATAAAGGCCGAATCCGTCCGTCCACCGCCCCTGATCGAGGGCCGATTGCAGGTCTGCCAGAAGGGCGTTGTTCTGATCCGACACGAAACACCTTGTTACAGAGGGGCCGGACCGGACAATGCCGTCTTCTTGCTTGCAAGGCCAGGGGGGACAGGCCTATCCCTACCCCCGTCATGTGCGCGGACGTCGGTTCGCGCGGCTTTGCCGGCTCATCCGAGTCCGAGTGTTTATCCGATTCCGAGACAGGGGGGCCGACCCTTGGCCGAACCGCTTTTCCCTTCGGCGCTGACGGCGCCGATCATCTACACCGACAGTCGTCATGATCGCGGTGCCGATACGGATCTCGACGATATCCGCCTGGCTCACCTAGGCCGCGATCCGCTGGCGCGATGGCTGGTCTGGTGGCGAGGGCGCTTCGCCGTGGGCGACGGGGGCACCCGTCCCCTGATGCTGACGGCTGACATCGTGGCCCCGTGGCTGACTGCGGATCGCCCATGGGTGCATCTCGGCCGGCTGGACGGGGCGCCGGTTTTCGCCGTGGATCTGTCCGCCCTGGACGGCGCGCACGGGCCGTCCGGATCGGAGACGGGGGCCGAAAGCGGCCCGTCCCTGAGTCTGGGCGAAGGGTATCTGGGCCTGCGGGCCTTTGCCGTGGGGCTGGACGGCGGGCTGGCGGTGTTGCTGGTTCATGCCCAGTCCCTGTTCAACTGGCATGCCCGCCACCGGTTCTGCGCGGTCTGCGGCAAGCCCAGCGTGACCGAAGCCGGCGGCCGCCATCGCCGCTGTTCCGACCCGGAGTGCAACGCCCAGCATTTCCCGCGCACCGATCCGGTGGTGATCATGCTGGTCACCGATCCGGACCGCCGGCGGATCCTGCTGGCCGACCATGGCCGGGGGCCATCGGGCATGATCTCCACCATCGCCGGCTTCGTTGAACCGGGCGAGACGCTGGAAGACGCGGTGATCCGCGAAACCCACGAGGAAACCGGGCTGGAGGTGGACAGCCTGCGCTACGTGGCCAGCCAGCCCTGGCCCTGGCCGTCCAATCTGATGCTGGCCTTCGTTGCGCGGGCCAAGCACGACCGCATCACCGTCGATCCCCGGGAATTGCGCTCTGCGGCCTGGTATACCCGCGACGAGGTCCGGGCCATGCGCGAGACCTGGCAGGAAGGACCGGGGCCGAAGCTTCCCGGAATGGATGCCGTGGCGCGGCGTCTGGTCATGGGGTGGCTGGAAGGCGTTTGGTAACCGGCCGGGAAGGGAGCCTGTCCGGGATGAAAGCAAGGGAATCGCATGGGTAAGAGCGTATGGGTGCTGGCCGACCATCTGGTGGGCAGCGTCAACCAGTCGACGGCCGTGGCCGAGCGGTTGGGACCGCCCTTCGACGTCAAGCGTCTCGTTTACAAAACCAGCTTTCGCCTGGAAAGCACCCTGCGGCATTGGCGGGTGGCGGGACCGTCGCTGGCCGGCATCGATCGCGTGGCATCGTCGCCCCTGGACGCGCCCTGGCCCGACGTGGTCATTGCCTGTGGCCGGCGCACCGCCCTGGTCGCCCTGTGGATCAAGAAGCAATCCCGGCAGAAGACCTTCTGCGTCCAGGTGATGGATCCGGGGCCGATTCGCAGCCATCTGGATCTGGTGGCCCTGCTCGGCCATGATCAGGCCGTGGATCGCGGCAACACCATGCGCATCCTCGGCGCCCCCCACCGGGTCACCGCCGAGCGGCTGGCCGAAGAGGCGGAATGCTGGCGGGCCAATGTGGCACGGCTGCCCAGCCCGTGGATCACCGTGCTGGTGGGCGGCGATTCCGGGTCGCGGACCTTCACGGCCGAGCGGGGGGAAGCTCTGGCCGACAGCCTGCTGGATTTTGCCGGACGGGCCGGCGGCACCCTGCTGGTGACCACCAGCCGCCGCACCCCGGATGCCGGGCGGCGCGCCCTGGCCGCGCGCATCGGCGATCCCCATCAGGTGTTCCTCTGGGAACCGGGGCGGCCCAATCCCTATTTCGGGTACCTGGGACTGGCGGACATGGTGGTGGCTACGGGTGATTCGGTGTCCATGTGCACCGAGGCCACGGCCACCTGCAAGCCGTTGTATCTCTATGCGCCGGCCGATTTCACCCGGGACATCCACGCCCGCTTCCACGCTTCGCTGCGGGAGCGGGGGATCGCCCGGCTCCTGACCCCCGCCACCGAGCCGGAGAACTGGACCTACGCCCCGGTCAATCCCGCCCAGGAGGTGGCCGACGAAATCCGCCGGCGCCTGGGCTGGGACGCCGGGCCGGCGGGAACAAGAGACTGACCAGCACTGATGCAAAGGTTCCTGCTGTTTGGCGCATAATCACTGAGGCACGGGTGGGTGCGTTTCTGAAGCGGGAACCCGGCCATTTTTTCTGAGGCGTCTTCATCTCCGGATCAAGGTTCATTGGGATGGGCTTTACTTTATAACGCTCCAGTGAGCGTCTTTAAGAACACGTAGAGCGTTCCCGTCCCCGCCTTGAGTGGCTCCGCCATCGGGGGTTGTCGACGCGCCTGGGACAGGCTTTTCGTGACTTAAATGTCCCGTTACCACTATATACTTCCCAATTATTTTCTCAGACCAATAATCTAGTCCGTCTATGTAGACGATAGATTCGTCATTCAACAATAAAATGGCTCCAGCCTTGGCGTCAACCGCCTGTCCTTCAAGCTCTACTATACCATCCATCGCTCTGTGTCCATTTCATCTTGGGTTTAGAAGGAAAACTATTCAACTGCCCGCACTCAAACCTCTCCCGAAGCAGATAGTGGCGAAAAAGAAATTGGTCAAATCGTATCTCTACAAGTTCATGTTATTGTTGGAAAAATACAATAACTTACCCTCTAAGATTTAAACCGCTATGGGATTTTGGAAATTAAATTTGTTAAAAAATCGCAAAAAGATATGTTTTTTGGATTTCGTCATGAAAACCATTGTAAAAATCTTGAATTCAAAATAATGGTAGAGTATCTCAGTGTTTTCCGCAGGCTACAACAAAAATTTGTTGGTCGAAGTCCGCCAGTGGGCGCGAATAGTGCTCTAGTGTGCTCCGGTATAATTTCATGCCTGGCTCCTTATGGTTTGCATGCCACCAAGAGTTAGAGGATTCATCATAAAACCCGTAGTCAAAATTTGTAAAACCTTCCTTAGGCTTGTAGTCGTAAATGCTCATATCTACTCTCCCTGTTTTGGGGTCGGGTAGATAGGATTTTCCAGATGAATAAAAGCGTTTTGAGAAAATCATGGGCTCGGATCCAGATTTATTGCATTCGGCGGCCATGCTGTTGGCGACTTCCTTTGCTCGTTCAAAGGTTGAGTAGCTATGGGTTAAGTCTGGGTTTGGTAAGCCGCTTGCTTGTCCAAGTTCAACGGCTGTAATTCCTATGCAGCCTCTTGCAAGAGTTTCTAGCTCTGATATGGTCATGGGGCGGCAATTTTTTTCTTCCCAGAGTCTTTTGTATTCTTCAGGAGTGTATTGTTCGGATCGTTCGGGTGTGTGTGTTGGCCAGCTCGACGACTGTGGGCAATGAAGAACTGAGCTTTCGATTGGTTCATTAGCGCTATATTCTGATTCTGGGTTGGTTTCCCTACGCCATGTCATTGCAAAGTGCCCCTGAGCTATTTTTATACATTTCCAACAAATACGTTTTAGTTCGCCTTCTCAACCGCTCTAACCCCCGGTCGTTTCTTCGATTCATTTTTATTGCGTCGGATATCCAGGGGTACAGTGGGTCATCAAAAACATGCTGACCAAATGCAAAAAGAAAACTTGCGTAAAGGCATGTATTTTTCGTCGAGTTTCCTTCAATGTGTCTGGTACGCAATTCAGCGAGTTCTATCAATGATTGAATTTTATCTGGGCCAATATAATCGGCTTTTTGAGGAAAAGCAGATCTAAGGCGTGAAGGTAACCAATTTTCTGCGTTTCCGGATGCTTCTTCTACAGATTCAAGAAAGTGTAGGCTTCTCTTAAGTGCTTTTTGGATGTGTTCAAGATTGTTTCCAAGTATTTTTTGGCGGTAATTATGTGCTGATCGCCAAAGGCGTTGTGCCTTTATTTTTTGATCAGGGATTTGGTTGTCTCTAATTATAGAAGATGCCCAAGGCAATTGTATGTCTTTGTCAAATCCGCTGCCAAAAGACATCATTAGTTGCAAGTAAAGTCTTGTTGTGCCATATCGGTTGAAGCCAAGGTCATTCGATTTTTTGCATCCAAAATCAACAAAACGCTTCATGGCTTCTATTCCAACAATATTGGAAATTTCTGGTCCAAATTCTATTATTTCTTTTAGAAGTCTAGCCTTTGTATTCTCGTGCGATACATTGCTTATATTGTCAAATTGATTTTTCGATATTATCAGCATTTCACCTCCAAAAGGGATTTTTTTATGAGACTGCTTTAATTTTTTTGCGTTTGTGTTTGTTTTTCATTTTTTTCTGAGTCTCAGGGCATCATGGGAATGGTGCGTAGGAGTAGGGCTGATTTTCTAATCATAGGATGATTTTTCAGTTCTGTCTACATCTCTGGGTGTGCTGTAAGCAATTGGACGAGAACATGAAGTCTGATTCGATGAAGCCTTCGGTCCGGGATCGCGATCCCGCACCAAACTGTAAGGCGGAAACCGGTTTGACCTGTAACCCATGTCTCGGCCAAAACCGTTACCCTTTTTTTCGGTTGTTCAGCCTTCAATAACCAGAGTAACACCTGCCTTGCAGTCTATCCTCGGGCAATAACAACGCCCGTGTGACTTACCGCGGTGGGCAAATTTCTTTTGTATGGGAAAATCAGCCCCTGAGTCGCAAACAGGCCAAGTCGGTCGGACATTAATTCTCCGCAGAGTGACTTTATTCCTTGGGCGGGGCTTCAACCGAGTCGGGACTGTCGATATGGCTGTGGCATTCGCGGGCCAGCAGGCTGTCGGATTCGCCGGCCTGATCAAGCAGACGGGCGGCCCGCTGCCAATGGCCCCTGGCTTCATCCTTCCGGGTGCGGGCTTCTTCCAGCCGGGCGAGATCGGCGGTGACCGTGGCCGCGCGCACCGTCTGTCCCAGGGCTTCCTCCAGCCGCGCGGATTCGCGAAGCAGTTCCTCGGCGGATTCCAGATCGTCGGCATATTGCGCGACGGCGGCCAGACGCTCCATCACCCGTGCCTCGCCAGCCAGATCGCCCATGGTGGTCAGCAGCGACAGGGCATAGCGCCAATAGGCCTCCGCCCCGTCGGCGTCGTCGATGCGCACGTGGATTCTCGCCAGCAGCTCGCACAGGGCGGCGATGCCCTTGCGGTCGTTCAGGCCTTCATAGAGTTCCAAGGCCGTCAGATAGTGGCCGTGGGCGCCCTCGGCGTCCCCGTGGGCTTCCCGCAGGGTGCCTTCCAGGGCGTGGGCGCGGGCCAGCGCCCCCTTGTCGGCCAGCTGGGCAGCCAGGGCACCGGCGGTGGCCAGGGTTTCGGCCACCGTGCCGCCCTTGCCTGCCTCCACCGCGGCGGCGCACAGATCCAGGCTGCGGGCCAGCGCCTTGCCGGCCTTGGCGGTGGCGTCGTGCAGCATCAGGGCGTTGGCATGGTCGATCCAGGCCCCGGCTCCGGCATCGGCCACAGGGGCCGGGGGCAGCAGGACTTCGTTCTTGCCCGGTGGTTCGGGCGGTGGCGGCGGAGGTGCGGGCGGCGGGGCCGCCGGTACGGGCGGCGAGGGAACGGCGGGGAACGGCGAGGGCGGGGCGGATGCCGGTTCGGGGTCGGGATCGCGTTCGGGCACTGGCTCCGGTCCCGGCCGGACGGCGTCCTCTGCCGGTGCGGTCACGGGCGCCGGCATCGGAAGGGACACCGGTTCCGGCAGGGGAAGGGGGCCTTCGACCGGGGCTTTGGGCGCGGGCCAAAGGTGGTGGAGCAGGTAGCCGGCAAGGCCACCCGCAAGAGCACCGAGGGGAACGAGCCAAAGGCCCAGGGATTCAAGCACAGATGCGGGTCCGGCGGTGGTCAAAGGGATAGGCTCTGGAACCTACAACATCTTCATAATTTCGTCCGGCGGCAAGGGTGGGCCGAACAGGAAACCCTGAATCAGGTCACAATAATTTTCGCGCAGGAAAGCCAGCTGCTCTTCGGTTTCCACCCCTTCGGCCACCACGCGCAATCCCAGCTTGCGGGCCATGGAGGTGGCGGTTTCCACCAGAACGGCGTCTTCGTGGCTGGTCAGCACGTCTGCGACGCAGGACCGGTCCAGTTTGAGGATCGAAAATGGATACTGTCGCAGGTGCTTGATCGAGGAATGGCTGGTGCCGAAATTGTCCACCGCCAGCTGGACCCCCAGATTGTCCAGCGCCGCCAGCACCGGGGCGACGCCCTTGGGGTCGTTCAGCAGCAGGGATTCGTTGATCTCCAGCTCCAGGAACTCGGGCGCCAGTCCGACGCCGTCCAGCACTTCGCGCACCCGTTCTTCGAATCCGGGCACCTTGATCTGGCGCCAGCTGACGTTGACGGCCATCCGGAACCCCGGGCGAAGCTTTTCCTGCCAGGCACGGGCCTGGGTACAGGCGTTCCACAGCACCCAGCCGCCGATTTCCTCGATCAGTCCCAGCTCTTCGGCGATGGGAATGAACTGGGCGGGCGGCACGAAGGTATTTTCGCTGCGCGGCCAGCGCACCAGGGCTTCGGCCCCCATCACCTGCAGGGTCCGGCTGTCGACCACGGGCTGGTAATACACCGTCAGGTCCATGTCGCGCACCGCCCGGCGCAGATCGTTTTCCATGTCGATCTGGGCCTGGATCTCGGTGTTCATGTCTGCGGTGAAGAAGCGGAAGGTGTTCCGCCCCGACGCCTTCGCCCGATACATGGCGGTATCGGCGTTGCGTACCAGTCCGGCCACGTCCTGGGCGTCCTGGGGGAAGAGGGTGATGCCGATGGACCCGCCGATCAGCACTTCCTTTCCGTCGCCGACGAGGAAAGGCTTGCGCAGGGCTTCCAGGATGCGCTGGGCGACCAGGGCGTTGTCCCGGTCCCGGCCGTCGTGGACCAGGACGATGGTGAACTCGTCACCGCCCAGGCGGGCCAGGGTGTCGGTGTCGCGCAGGCATTCGCGCAAGCGCCCGGCGGTCTGGCGCAGCAGCTCGTCGCCGACGCCGTGGCCCAGGGTGTCGTTGACGGTCTTGAAGTGGTCCAGGTCGATGAACAGCACGGCCACCTGATTGTGCCGCCGCCGCGCCCAGGCCACGGCCTGGGCCAGCCGGTCCTGGAACAGCACCCGGTTGGGCAGGTCGGTCAGGGTGTCGTGGTTGGCCTGATGCCAGACTCGGGTCTCCGCCGCCTTGCGTTTGGTGACGTCCTCGTTGACGGCCATGTAGTGGGTGACCACCCCGTGTTCGTCGCGCAGCGGCGTGACGGTGGTGCGTTCCCACAGCAGCGAGCCGTCCTTGCGTCGGTTCTCGAACTCGCCACGCCACACCCGGCCCGATTTCAGGTCGGTCCAGAGCTGGGCATAGACCCGGCTGTCCATCTGCCCAGATTTCAGGATGCGCGGCGTCAGGCCCAGGACTTCGTCCGCCGCGTAGCCCTTGGACTTCAGGAAGGTCGGGTTGACGTATTCGATCAGCCCCTGGGTATCGGTGATCAGTACGCTGATGGGCATCTGTTCCAGCACCGCATACAGGCGGTCCTGAAGCGGCATAACCCCGCCGGTCTGCACGGCCTGTATGGTCACCACGCAGACTGACGGCGCGGAATCGTCACTGCTGCGACGGGCGGTATTGCCGTGCAGGATGACCGGCAAGGTGCGCTTGTCGCGCAGCAGCATCCGTCCGGTCATCTCCCAGGGCTCGCCTCCGCCGCGCAGGCGGGCGCGGCAGGCGGTGCGATAGGCCGGGGTCAGCAGGCTCTCCAGGCTTTTGCCCAGCAGCCGGTTGCCGTCTCCCGTGCCGTCTTCGTCCTCTTCCTCGCCGGCGAGGGCGAGCATGGCAGGGTTGGCGTACAGGATCTCGTCGCCGACCACCACGGCGACCCCGTCGGGCAGGGCTTCCAGCACCCGGCGGAACGGGGCGTCCAGGGCTGCGGCGTCGGACGGCTGTGTGTCAGCGTCGGTGCCGTTTTCGGTTGTCGCGCCGGTTCCCGGGCCATGCGTTTCACCGGTAGAGGCGGCGCCGGGCGATATCGGGATGGCCTGAAGCAGCAGGCATTCGGCGCTGCCGCCGGGCGGCCCCACCAGGGTCAGCACCGTCTCCATGGGCACCCGCCGGCCGGACCGGTCGAGGCCGCGCACGGTCAGGCGGATGCGCGCTTCCGATCCGTCGCGCAGGGCGCGGGATGCGGTGATCAGCGCCTCCCAGTCTTCGGGATGGACGACGGATTCGCAGGGCAGTTCCAGCAGCGCGTCGTGGGAATAGTCCAGGGCGTTCAGAAAGGCGATGTTGGCGCGCAGGAACCGGCCATCCAGGGCGACCAGGGCAAGCGGCCCTTCGATGGCGTCGAAGACACCGTCGGCCAGGGTGCCGCCGGCGGCGATGCCTTCCATCTCCTGGCTGGCGTCCCACAGGTACAGGCGGCGGCAGGGCCGGCCCGCTGGCGGATCGCCGGCATCCTCTGCCAAGCGGGCATGGCCGCACAGGCTGATATCCAGCCGCAACCAGCTGGCCGCGCCGTCGCCATTGCGCTGGCGAAAGCAGCCCAGGCGCTGGGCGCCGCCGTGGCTGGTGGCTGCGGCCAGGGTTTCCGTATCCAGTCCGGCGATCATGCGGCCCAGGCGGGGGACGTCGGCGGGGTGGATCAGGTCGGCCAGTGACAGGGCGCCGGACAGGGCGGCTTCTTCCGAATGGCCGGTCAGGCGCGCGAAGCCGCCCGCCACGGCCAGGATCCGGGCCTCGGCAAGGGGGGCATCGATGTCGATCACCGCAAACGGCGCTTCCGGCGGCAGGGCCGGGGCGAAATCGTCGGAGGAACGGAACGAGGTGGAAAGGGCCAAGGAAGCGCACTCGGATCTGGACGGGCTGGCGGGGCGAGGGACACTTGGCGAAAGTCACGGCGTTTTCGCTCGGTCCAGAAATACCTCGATTTGCACCGCCAGACCATCAGAAACCCCGGATCTCCGGGTATCGGCACATGGCGCCTTTAAAATGCAGCCTCCCGCAGCCAGGTATCTAGACGAAGGGCTGCCTTTTCCCACGCCGGATCCAGCATCATGGCATGGCCGATACTGTCCATAAGGGCGAAATCGCCGGAGTGATAGGTGGCGGTGAACTCCGCTTCGTTGGCGGAAACGAACGGGTCGTCGGTGCTGCCCATCACCAGCACCGGCAGGTCGGGACGCAGCGGCGTGCGCGGCACGTCCAGCCAAGTCAGGTCCAGGACGGCGCGGGCCGATTCGGCCTGCATCATCGACCAGTAGCGCATGCCCACATGGGGCTCCAGAGGCAGGGCGAAGAGGGCTTTTTCCAGGCTGTGCGCGCTGGCCGCGCCGGGACCCATGGTGTTCAGCCGCCACAGATTCAAATAGATGTCGGGGAAGCGTAGGGACATTGCCACCGCCCCGGTCAGTAGCCCGGTGGGGGGCACGGAACACATCAGCACCGCCGCCGCCGCTTCGGCCTGTTCGAGGTATTTCTGTACCACCATGCCGCCCATGGAATGGCCGATCAGGATCGGCGGATGGTCCAGGGTGCCGGCCACGGCGGCCAAGTCGTCCACATAGTCGGCCAGGGAATGGCGATCCAGGGCCTCTGTCCCGCTGCTGCCGCCATGGCCGCGCAAGGACAGGGCACGGGCTTCCCAGCCGCGCGCGGCGAACCAGGGCAGGAAGTGTTCTTCCCAGCACCAGGCGCCGGTGAACGCGCCGTGGACAAACAACAGGGATGGACGGTCGGCCAGCGCGGGATCGGGGGGCTGCGGACGAGCGGTAATCACTTCAAGGGTCATGCGCCGGCTTCCAATGACGGGTGTGTGCTTTATGCAGCGGGACGGCCGCATGGTTGCCTGTTTGCGGCAGGGGGGCAAGACAATTCCCGGCCTAGCCCTTCGGTCTATTGACAGGCTCTCGCCGGGATCATTAATGCCCGGAGAGCGTTAAACATTCCCGTTTTCGGCTGTTTCGCGCCGGTCTTGCGGTGATGGCAAAGGTGTTTTGTTCCGGATGGGCCTCTCCGGTTCCGGACGTCCCGCGCAAGAAGGTGTCCGCTGTAAGCATCCTGTCATTGGGTTCCGGCCAGGGTGTGGATATTGTCATGTCCGTATTCGCGCATGGGGATCCGGCCTGAGGCCGGCCGGATCGGGCCGGTTCGCGGCCTTGCGTGTGTGGTTTCCCTTTCCCCCGGCCGGCCGGCGTCCCCACGCCGGACGGTGGAGAAGACTGATGAATCGTTCCGTCCTTCTGGCGCTGCTGATCGTGGCAGTGACCGGTGCATGGGTGGCGTCGGGCGTGCTGACCGAAGAACCGATGGACGAAGACGCCCTGCCGCCGCCGGCCCTGCGCGCGGACGAAACTGCCGGAACGGAGCTGCCCAAGGTGCGGGTGGAGGTGTCTACCGCCCGGGAACGGGCGCGCGATCTGGTGGTGACCGGCCGGACCATGGCCGACCGCCAGGTGACCTTGAAGGCGGAGACCGACAGCCGGGTGGATGCGGTGCTGCCGGCCAAGGGCGACACCGTGGCCGCCGGCGATCTGGTGGTGCGGCTGGCCATCAACACCCGCGAAACCCAGCTGGACGAGGCCAAGGCCCTGCTGGCCCAGCGGGAGCTGGAATATGCCGCCGCCCGCCATTTGCAGCGCAGCAACATCACCTCCCGCACCTCGCTGGCCGAGGCCAAGGCCAATCTGGATGCGGCCCGCAGCCGGGTGGCGGACATGGAACTGGATCTCCAGCGGACCGAAGTGCGCGCGCCCTTCAACGGCTCTTTCCAGGATAATCTGGTGGAGCAGGGGGACTATGTGCAGAAGGGCGAAGACCTGGCGGTGCTGGTGGACCTGGATCCCATCACCGTGGTCGGCCATCTGACCGAGCGGGATGTGGGCCGGGTGACCGTGGGTGGACCGGCGGCCGTGACCCTGGCGGACGGCACGGCGGCCGAAGGCCGGGTGACCTTCGTGTCCTCGGTGGCCGAAAGCGACACCCGCACCTTCCCGGTGGAAGTGGACGTGCCCAACCCCGACGGGCGCATCCCCCAGGGCATGACCGCCGAGATGCGCCTGCCCCTGAAGCCGGTGAAGGTGCATCTGGTCAGCCCGGCGGTGCTCGCCCTGGGGGCGGACGGTGCCATCGGGGTGAAGATCGTCGACGAAAACGACCTGGTGCGGTTCGAAAAGGCCAACGTCGCCGGGGACGGGGCGGACGGCTTCTGGATCTCTGGCCTTCCCGACGAAATCCGCCTGATCACCGTCGGCCAAGCCTTTGTGGAAGAAGGCGCCAGGGTCCGGCCCATGACCAGCGAGGAAATCGCCGAGCAATCCCGCCGTCTGATGGAAGAGACCGCCGCCGCCGCGCCGCCCGATCTGCCGGCGTCGGGGGAACCGGCTGCCGGGGGTCCGCCCTCGGGGGATGAGGGAGCCGGCCGATGAAGCTGATCGATGCGGCCATGGACCGCAGCCGGACGGTGCTGGCCACGCTGGTGTTGATCCTGGTGGCCGGCACGGTTGCCTTCCTGTCGATCCCCAAGGAAAGCAGTCCCGACATCCCGATCCCCATCATCTATGTCTCGATGACCCACCAGGGGATCTCGCCGGAAGATGCCGAGCGGCTGCTGATCCGTCCCATGGAGCAGGAGCTGAAATCCGTCGAGGGGGTCAAGGAAATGCGTTCCACCGCCTATGAAGGCGGGGCCAACGTGCTGATGGAGTTCGAAGCGGGGTTCGACGCCGACGAAGCCAAGCGCGACGTGATGGAGAAGGTCGATATCGCCAAGGTCGACCTGCCTGACGAGACGGACGAGCCGTCGGTGAACGAGGTGAACCTGTCCCTGTTTCCGATCATCACCGTCATCCTGTCCGGCGAGGTGCCCGAACGGGCGTTGGTGCGCACCGCCCGGGACCTACGCGACAGCCTGGAGACCATTCCGTCGGTGCTGGAAGCCGACATCGGCGGCGACCGGGAAGAGCAGGTGGAAATTATCGTCGACCCGGTGCGGGTGGAAAGCTACGGCCTGGGCGCGGAAGAAGTGTTGACGATGATCGCCCGCTCCAACCAGCTGGTGGCGGCCGGGGCGCTAGATACCGGCAAGGGGCGGTTCTCGGTCAAGGTGCCGGGAGTCTACAAGAACCTGGAAGACATGCTGAACCAGCCGGTGCGGGTGTCCGGCCAGGCAGCGGTGACCCTGGGTGACCTGTCGGAGATCCGCCGGTCCTTCAAGGATCCTGAGGGGTTCGCCCGGGCCAACGGCCACCAGGCGGTGACGCTGGAGATCAAGAAGCGGGTCGGCGAGAACGTCATCGACACCGTGGCCCAGGTGCGTGCCATGGTCGCCCGGGAGCAGGCCGCCTGGCCGCCGGGCATCAAGGTGGCCTTCACCCAGGACCAGTCCGAAGAAATCGCCCAGATGCTGTTCGACCTCGAAAACAGCGTGATCGCCGCCATCCTGCTGGTGATGGTGGTGGTGGTCGCGGCCATGGGGTTGCGATCAGGAATCCTGGTGGGGGTTGCCATCCCCGGATCGTTCCTGCTGGCGATTCTGGTGCTCTATGCCATGGGGCTGACGGTGAACGTGGTGGTGCTGTTCGCCCTGATCCTGGCGGTGGGCATGCTGGTGGACGGCGCCATCGTCGTTACCGAATACGCCGACCGCAAGATGGCCGAGGGCGAGCCGGCCTCCCGGGCCTATGGCATGGCGGCCAAGCGCATGGCTTGGCCGGTGATCGCCTCGACGGCCACCACCCTGGCCGCCTTCATGCCGCTGCTGTTCTGGAGCGGCACCGTCGGCGAGTTCATGAAATTCCTGCCGATCACCCTGGTGGCCACCCTGACCGCTTCGCTGCTGATGGCCCTGGTTTTCGTGCCGGTGCTGGGGCGCTGGATCGGCAAGCCCGGCGATGGCGACGACAGCGAGCTGATGAAGGCCCTGTCGGCGGAAACCCATGCGGACGTGCGCGACCTGAAGGGAATCACCGGCGCCTACGCCCGGCTGCTCGACGCCTGCCTGAAGCGGCCGGGGCTGGTGGTGGCCGGGGCGGTGGTCGCCCTGATCGGTGCCCAGATGCTCTATGGCGCCCTGGGCAAGGGCGTGGAGTTCTTCCCCTATGTCGAGCCGGAACAGGCCCAGGTGAAGGTGCACGCCCGGGGCAACCTGTCGATCCACGAGAAGGACGCCCTGGTGCGCCAGGTGGAAGAGCAGGTGCTGCATGTGCACGGGGTGGAGACGGTCTATACCCGCACCTTCAACCGCCCGCCCCAGGACGCCGCCGAGGATATCATCGGCATCATCGGCGTGACCTATGTGGACTGGGAGGCCCGGCGGCCGTCCAAGGCGATCCTTCAGGAAATCCGCGACCGCTCCGCCCATCTGGCCGGGGTGACCGTGGAGCCGGAAGAACCGGACGCCGGCCCGCCCACCGGCAAGCCGGTGCAGGTGGAGCTGTCTTCCCGCCAGCCGGAGAAGCTGGACGACGCGGTGGTCCATGTGCTGGAAGGCTTCCACACCGTGGGCAACTTCCGCGACGTGGAGGATTCCCGCCCGGTGCCGGGCATCGAATGGCGGCTGTCGGTGGACCGGGCGCAGGCGGCCAAGTTCGGGGCGGACATCGGGGCGGTGGGCAATATGGTCAAGCTGGTGACCAACGGCCTGAAGGTGACCAGCTATCGCCCCGACGATGCGGATGACGAGGTGGACATCGTCGTGCGCTACCCCGACGCCTACCGCACCGCCGAGCAGCTGGACCGCCTGCGGGTGACCACAGACAAGGGCAACGTGCCGATCAGCCTGTTCGTCGACCGTGCCGCCGAGCCCAAGATCAGCGAACTGCGGCGGGTGGACCTGCGCCGGGTGATGACCGTGAAGGCCAATGTGGCCGACGGGATCCTGCCCGCCGATCAGGTGGAAAAGCTGCGTGCCTGGTTCGCCGCCAACCCCCTGGACCCGTCCGTGGACGTGCGCTTCAAGGGCGAGGACGAGGAGCAGCGCAAATCCGAAGTCTTCCTGGTGCAGGCCTTCGGAGTCGCCCTGTTCATCATGGCGATCATCCTGGTCACCCAGTTCAACAGCTTCTATTCCGCTTTCCTGATCCTGACGGCGGTGATCATGTCGACCATCGGCGTCATGCTGGGGCTGCTGCTGTTCGACCAGCCCTTCGGCATCATCATGAGCGGGGTCGGGGTGATCGCCCTGGCCGGCATCGTGGTCAACAACAACATCGTGCTGATCGATACCTTCGACCGCCTGAAGCTGGAATATCCGACGGTGCGGGATGCCATCCTGCACACCGGGGCGCAGCGCCTGAGGCCGGTGCTGCTGACAACGGTCACCACCATGCTCGGGCTGCTGCCCATGGTCTACCAGCTGAACATCGACTTCATCAGCCGTCATATCAGCATCGGGGCACCGTCAATGATGTGGTGGGCGCAGCTGGCCATTGCCGTGGTCTCCGGCCTGATGTTCGCCACCGTGCTGACCCTGGTGGTCACGCCCTGCATGCTGCAGCTTCGCGGCAACCTGCGAGGCTGGCTCGACCGCCGCAAGGCCCGTCGCGCCGGGGAGAAGGACGCCGTCTCTGTGGCCTGACCCTGACCGGAATCTCCCGGGAACGCCCCGGAGCCCCTTGCCTCGCCCGCCCACCGCCCTACTTTGGGCGGGGGCGGGGCATCGGGTGCAGGCAACGGGATCCACAGGGAACGGAGCGGTTCATGGGAGACGGTGCAAACGAGGCCCTGCTGCTGGCGCGGCTGCAGTTCGCCTTCACGATCTCCTTCCACATCCTGTTCCCGGCCTTCACCATCGGCCTGGCCAGCTTTCTGGCGGTGCTGGAAGGCCTGTGGCTGTGGACCAGGCGAAGCCTCTACCTCGACCTCTTCCGTCATTGGACCAAGGTCTTCGCCCTGACCTTCGGCATGGGCGTGGTCTCGGGCATCGTCATGAGCTATGCCTTCGGCACCAACTGGGGACCGTTCTCCGAAGCCACAGGCTCCATCCTTGGGCCGCTGATGGGCTACGAGGTGCTGACCGCCTTTTTCCTTGAAGCGGGATTCCTGGGGGTGATGCTGTTCGGCCTGGGCCGGGTCGGCCCCCGGCTGCATTTCATGGCCACCCTGCTGGTGGCGGTGGGCACGCTGATCTCGGCCTTCTGGATCCTCGCGGCCAATTCCTGGATGCATACCCCCGCCGGCTACGGGCTGACGCCGGAAGGAACCTTTCGGCCCGATGACTGGCTGGAGATCATTTTCAATCCCTCCTTCCCCTATCGCTTCCTGCACATGGTCACGGCCGCTTTTCTGACCACCGCCCTGGTGGTCGGGGCGGCGTCGGCCCGGCGCCTGCTGAAGGATGCGGGCGAGGAGGCGGCCCGCACCGCGTTTGCCATGGCCGTGGGGATGATTGCGGTGACCGCACCGGTGCAGATCCTGCTGGGCGACATGCACGGCCTGAATACCCTGGAGCATCAGCCCGCCAAGATCGCCGCCATGGAAGGCCACTGGCAGGACCAGGCTCCGGCCCCGCTGATCCTGTTCGGCCTGCCCGACGACGACGCCGAAGTGACCCGCTACGCCCTTGAGGTCCCCTACCTCGGTTCGCTGATCCTGACCCACAGCCTGGACGGTGAATTGAAGGGGTTGAGCAGCTGGGCGCCGGAGGACCGGCCGCCGATGATGGTGGTCTTCTGGTCGTTCCGGGTGATGGTCGGCCTGGGGTTGCTGATGGGCGTTCTGGGACTGTGGGGCGCCTGGAGCCTGTGGAAGAGGCGGCTGGTCCGGGACCGCCTGCTGCAACGCTTCGCCCTGGCCATGGGGCCGGCCGGTTTCGTGGCCATCCTGGCGGGCTGGATCACCACCGAGGTGGGGCGTCAGCCCTGGCTGGTCTACGGCCTGATGCGCACCGCCGAGGGCGTCTCGCCGATCGGCGCACCGGGGGTGGCGGCCTCTCTCGCCGCCTTCGTGGTGGTCTATCTGGTGGTCTTCGGCACCGGTACCCTTTTTCTGCTGCGGATGATGGCGCGGCCGGTCACGCGTGTGGAGCGGGAGGCGCATCATGGAGTTTGATCTGGCGTTGATCTGGGGCCTGCTGATCGCCCTTGCGGTCTTTCTCTACGTGGTCCTGGACGGCTTCGACCTGGGGATCGGGATCCTGTTTCCCTGGCTGGGCTCGGACCGGAACCGGGACGTGGCGATGAATTCGATCGCCCCGGTGTGGGACGGGAACGAGACGTGGCTGGTGTTGGGGGGCGGCGGGCTGTTTGCGGCCTTCCCCAAGGCCTATTCCATCCTGCTGACCGCTTTTTACGCGCCGCTGATCGCCATGCTGCTGGCTCTGATCTTCCGGGGCGTGGCTTTCGAATTCCGCTTCAAGGCCGTGAGCGCGCGGGGCAAGGCCGTGTGGTCCAGCGCTTTCTGGGCCGGCTCCACCCTTGCCGCCCTGTGCCAGGGGATCATGCTGGGGGCCTTCATCCAGGGGATCTATGTGCGCGACGGGGCCTATGCCGGGGGCTGGTTCGACTGGCTGACCCCCTTCACCCTGCTGACCGGTGCGGCGGTGGTGGCCGGCTATGCCATGCAGGGCGCCGGGTGGCTTGCCATGAAGGGGGAAGGGGACCTGCGGGAGCGCGCCTTCCGTTTCGCCGCCCGCTTCGGCGGGGTGACGGTGGCGGCCATCGTCCTGGTCAGCATCGCCACGCCCTTCGTCGCCCCGTCGGCGGCGGCCCGCTGGTTTTCCTGGCCGCATGTGCTTTATTCTGCCCCGGCGCCGCTGGCGGTCGCGGGGCTGACCTGGCTGCTGTTCACCAGCATCGTCAAACGGCGGGAGCGCACCACCTTCTTTTGCGGCCTGGGGCTGTTCGCCGCCAGCTACGGGGGGTTTGCCATCAGCAAGTATCCCTACCTGATTCCTCCGGCCTACACCTTCCGCGAGGTGGCCGCGGACCCGGCTGCGCTGGCGTTCCTGCTGCCCGGTGCCCTGGTGCTGCTGCCGGTCATCCTGGGCTACACCGCTTATGCCTATTGGGTGTTCCGGGGTAAGACGGCGGGGGAAGGCTATCATTGATCGCGACACAGGCTCTCCGGAACAGCGCCAGCCCGGCCGGTGGCGCCGGCTGGGCTGGTTCCTGCTGCTTTATGGGGCGGGCGTCGGCGCGGTGGCTCTGCTCGCCTGGATAGTCCGGGCGGTGATGCCTGGCGGATGAGCGGCCGGCTGCGTTATGCAGTCTTTTACGCGCCTTATGGCGCGGCGGCCGGTCATGCCGCCGTAGGTGTGCGGTACCACGCGGCCTTGCCTCCCGGCGATGGGTGATACCCATCGCCGGTGGGTATCACATCGCGCGGACCCGGCTCAGGAAAGCGCCCACCCGTTCCTTCAGCGAATTGCTTTCGTTGGACACCATGCCGGCTTCCTCCAGCACTTCGGCAGCTTCGCGGCCGGTTTCCTCTGCTTCGCTTTTCACCTGTTCGATGTTGGAGGACACTTCCTTGGCCGAGGTGGCGGTCTGTTCCACGTTGTGGGCGATCTCGCGGGTGGCGGCGTCCTGTTCCTCGATGGCGGCGCTGATGCCGGAGGAGATCTCGTTCAACTGGCTGATGGTCGAGCCGATGGCCCGGATCACCGCGACGGCTTCGCTGGTGCTGTCCTGCACGGCGCTGATCTTGCTGGAGATGTTTTCGGTGGCCTTGGCGGTCTGATTGGCGAGGCTCTTCACTTCGTTGGCGACCACGGCGAAGCCCTTGCCCGCCTCGCCGGCGCGGGCGCTTTCGATGGTGGCATTCAGGGCCAGCAGGTTGGTCTGGCTGGCGATCTGATGGATCAGTTCCACCACTTCACCGATGCCGCGGGCTTCCTCTTCCAGACCCTTGACCATGTCGTCGGCCCGTTTGGTCGCGGCCACGGCCTCGCCGGAGATGGTGGTGGCGCGCTGTACCTGGCGGGCGATCTCGTCGATGGAGGCAGACAGCTGATTGGCGGCGGCCGCGACAGCTTCGGCCGAGGCGGTGGCCTGCTGGGCGCCGGCGGCGACGGTCAGGGACTGATGACTGGTCTTTTGGGCGTTGGTCGACATGCGGGCGGCATCGCCACGCATCTTGGTCGAGGCCTTGCCCAGCAGGTTGACGATGCTCATCACGTTGCCTTCGAACTCGTCGGCCAGCCCCCGGAAAGTGCGGCTGCGTTCTTCGGCGGCTTCGATTTCCAAGCGCTTGGTCTGGGCGTTCAGCTCGCGTATCTTCAGGCCGTTTTCGCGGAACACGGCGACGGAACGGGCCATCGAGCCGATTTCGCTGCGGTTGTTCTTGAAGGGGACTTCAGTGTCCAGGTTGCCGCCGGCCAGCTGGCCCATCGCGCCTTCCAGGCTGCGCAGGGGCAGGGTGATCGAGCGGGTGATGATCAGGGCGACGGCGCCGGCCAGCAGCACGATCACGGTGATCACGGCGACCATCACGGTGGTGGCTTCGGATTTGGCGGCCTGACTGCCGGCGTTGAATTCTATGGCCTTGTTGCGGGCGAAGGTGATCAGGGCGTCCATGGACTTGGTGATCAGGGCCACATGCTGCGCCCCGCGGCCCTTGGTGATCATGGCCGCCTGGGCACGTTCGCCGGCCTGCATCAGGGCGATCACGTTGTCGCGGATCGGCCGCCAGTCGACGATGGCGGTGCGGGCGGTTTCCACCAAGGCCTTGTCGCCTAGGAACCGCTCGCGAATGATATCGAATTGGGCCAGCACCTCGGTTTCGTAGCGGGAGACCTCGGCCTGCGCGGCGTTGATGGCGTCGTCGTCGGTGGCCAGCGCTACGTCCTTCATGGCGCGGTGCATGGCAATGATGCCCGCATTGGCCTCCAGCACCGCATTACTGACCGCGAGCGGATGGCGATAGAGTTTCTCGGTCAGTCCGGCCAGCGTGTTCATATTGCTCAGCGCGGACAGGCCGAGGACGACGGTCAGCACGGCCAGTACACCGAAGCCGACCAGAAGACGAGTCACAATGCGGGTGTTGGACAGGATGGACATGGCTGGGAACCCCCCGAGACAGACCGTCCGCTCTTTCATTGGAATTGGCCACACCCGGGCGGACAACCGGGGTGCTTTTGTCGATCTAATGGGGAAGAAGCCGGTGTAACCACCGGATGGGGCGGGTCCGCCCGGGGCGCGTTTGACCGGACTCGCCGTATGGATTTAAGGTACGACAAATGGTCTGTAGTGGCTACCAGCTAAATGCGAGGGGGGGTCTGCGTTTTCGGTATGGAGCCGACGGGGAGAGGGCAGCGTGAATGCGGTCGTACTTGGACGCGCGCGAAACCGAAAAACACGCTTCGCATCGGATCATATGACGTGAAATCAAATGTCTGGCGTGCCGAGCCGGCCCGGCAAAGAAAAAGCGGCGGGTGGGGGGCGCGGATCGTCTCCGCTCCCCACCCGCCGCTGTAACCGGGTCGGCCTTATTCCGCCGCAGCGGCCTTCAGGTCGGCTTCCATCATGTCACGGACCAGATCATCCAGGGTGGCCTTGTGGGTCCAGCCCAGCTTTTCCTTGGCCTTGGTGGGATCACCCAGCAGCAGGTCCACTTCGGTGGGGCGGAAGTAGCGGGGGTCGACCTGGACCACGGTTTTGCCGGTGGTGGTGTCGACACCCTTTTCTTCCAGGCCTTCGCCCTTCCATTCGATGGTGCGGCCGACGAACGCGAAGGACTTCTCGACGAAGGACCGCACGCTGTGGGTTTCGCCGGTGGCCAGCACGTAATCGTCGGCTTCGTCCTGCTGCAGGATCCGCCACATGCCTTCCACATAGTCCTTGGCGTGGCCCCAGTCGCGCTTGGCGTCCAGGTTGCCGAGGAACAGGCCGTCCTGGGTGCCCTGATGGATGCGGGCCACGGCGCGGGTGATCTTGCGGGTCACGAAGGTTTCGCCGCGAATCGGGCTTTCGTGGTTGAACAGGATGCCGTTGGAGGCATGCATGTCATAGGCCTCACGGTAGTTCACCGTGATCCAGTAGCCATACAGCTTGGCGGCGGCATAGGGGCTGCGCGGGTAGAAGGGGGTGGTTTCCTTCTGCGGCGTTTCCTGCACCTTGCCGTACAGTTCGGAGGTGGAGGCCTGGTAGAAGCGGGTCCGCTTTTCCATGCCCAGGATACGGATCGCTTCCAGGATACGCAGCACGCCGATAGCGTCGGCGTTGGCGGTGTATTCCGGGGTCTCGAAGCTCACCTGCACATGGGACTGGGCGGCGAGGTTGTAGATCTCGGTCGGCTGGACGTGCTGGATCAGGCGGATCAGATTGGTGCTGTCCGTCATGTCCCCGTAGTGCATGGTGAAGCGCACGCCGCTTTCGTGGGGGTCCTGGTAGAGGTGCTCCACCCGCCCCGTGTTGAACGAGGAAGACCGCCGCTTGATCCCGTGAACGGTATAGCCCTTGGAGAGCAACAGCTCCGCCAGATAGGCCCCATCCTGGCCAGTGACACCGGTGATCAGGGCGACTTTATCTTCTGACATGGTCCTCTCCGAGCAACTGTAGCAATGCGGCAGGGGCGGATTCGCCCGAAGCGCCTTCTAATAGGGGGAAAGCCGCCGAGAGGCAATCATCGTGATCACGGAAACGTGTCACGAGCGCGCAACGGTGGCCGGTGGGAAGCGTTCCGGGTACCCAAACCGCTACCGTTCGTCAAGTCAGGGCGGCAAGGCTTTCTTTCACTCTGGCGATGACGCCGCCCCAGTCTCCGGCGGATTGCTGCCGGAACAGGCGCATCTCTGGGTACCAGGGGGTATCGTCGCGGCCGATGATCCAGCGCCAGTCGGGCACGAAGGGCAGCATGACCCAGGTGGGCTTGCCCATGGCGCCGGCCAGGTGGGCCACCGAGGTATCGACGCTGAGCACCAGGTCCAGATTGTCGATGGTCCCGGCGGTGTCGGCGTAATCGCGGAACAGGGGGGCGGGGTTCTGCACATGGGGATGGCGGGCCAGCACGGCGGCGTGTTCCGGGCGCATGTCCACCTGCAGGCTGACGAAGTCCACCTGCGCGTCACCGAGAAGGGAGTCCAGCAGCTCGGCGGGCATGGACCGGTTGGCATCGTTCTTGTGGGTGGCGCTGCCCGACCAGACCAGGCCGACCCGGGGCTTGCCGGAACGGGGCGTGAGCCGGGTTTCCCAGTCGGCTTTCCACTCCGCCGCTGCCGTCAGATAGGGCACGTCGGCCGGGATCGTGTCCACGGAGGTGCCGAACAGGCGGGGCAGGCTCAGCAGCGGGGCGTGGAAATCGGCCTTGGGCGCGGGATCGCCGTTGCATAGCAGGCTGTCCGCCGCATTGGAGAACTTCAGCAGACGTTCGAAAGCCGGTTGGCAGGTTAGAATCATCTGCCCGCCCCGTGCCCGCACCAGAGCGGCGTAGCGCACGAAATGCAAGGTGTCGCCCATGCCCTGCTCGGTGATGGTCAGCAGGGTCTTGCCGTTCAGGTCATCCTCGCCGGTCCAGGGGGGGCAGAAAGCAGTGCCGTCCAGGGCCAGGGCGACGTCGGAGAATTGCAGCCGCCATTCGTATTCGCGGAATCCTTCGGGCAGATCCCCCTTCAACAGCAGGATATTGCCCAGGTTCTTGTGGCCTTCGGCCTTGTCGGGATAGAGCGCGACCGCCTTGCGCAGGACCGCTTGTGCGTCGTCGTACCGGCCGGCGGTGTGGAGCGTGCTGCCACGGTTGATCAAAACCGCATAGGCATCGGGGGCGAGGGCCATCGCCCGCTCCGTTATCTCCAGCGCGGCCTCGACGTCTCCCTGATCGTTAAGGATATTGCACAGGTTGGTCATGGTGGCGACATGATCGGGATTGACCGCCAGCGCCTTGCGGTATTCCACCAGGGCTTCGTCGTTGCGGCCCAGCTGGCGCAGGCAATAGCCGATGTTGCCCAGGGTGTCGGCATCCGGGCGTTGCTTGGCGGCCTTCCGGAACAGCATCAGGGCCCCTTTGACGTCGCCCTTCTGGACGAGGTTGAAGCCCTGGTTGAATTCCGGCAGGCGGGCCTGTCCGGCCTTGGCGGAGCGGCGCTGTTTGCGATTCATGATCAGACGGTCTCCCAATGACGCGAACCTATCTAGCGGGTGGGGCGAAGGTCGGGCAAGGGTCTTGTGCCGTCGGTCGCCTGCCAAGGCAGCTTTCGCATCGGGCGGCTACGGCCATAATACGATCCGTCGCGTCGCCCGCCGGGGCCGAGGGTCCTGGCTCGACCGGAGGCAAGCCGTTATAAGGGGGCGGATTTTATGTGCGGGGCGAATGCCGGGACCGTTTCGCGTCTCGTATGCCGCTCGTTTTTCGTCCCGCCCATTTTTCGGAACGGAGGTTCAGGTGCCCGATCTTCAGGCGCGATTGCAGGCCGCGGTTGACCTGCACCAGCAAGGTGATTTGCCGGCGGCCCAACGGATCTATACCGAGGTCCTGCAAGCTGACCCGGGCAATACCGACGCCTTGCACCTGATGGGCGTTTCCCTGCGCGGCAGTGATCCGCTGCGGGCGACCCTGCTGATTGCCGAAGCCATCACTCTGAACCCGGCCGGGCTTGCCTCGGCGACGAACAACCTGCGCAATGCCGTGGGGTCGCTGGTGGATGCCGCCGCCAAGACACCCGCCAAGACACAGGTCTTGTTGCAGCCGGTCATCGATCCGCTGGCCCGCGTGCTGGCGGCTTTGGGGGACGTGGCGCTGGCCGATGTGCTGGTCCGCACCCTGGGTCTGAAAGGGTTCCCCGGGGCCGGCTTGGCGCTCCTCGAACGCAGTGGTCTCGATGGCGACGGCGGCGCCGGAATGGTGCCGGATCTGGCCGTGGCAAAGGGGCTCCTGCTCGAACGCATGGGTCGCACGGCCGAGGCCTGCGCCGTGCTCTCCGCCTGCGCCGATGGGGCGCCTGATCTGCTTCCCTGCTGGCAGATGCTGGCCCGCGTGGCTTTCACCGAAGGGCGGCGGGATCTGTCCCGCAAGGCCTATGAACAGTGCGTGCGCCTGGATCCCAACGACGAGTGGAGCCACTTCAATCTGAACCTTTTCTTGCGCAATGCCCGCCATCGGGACGCAGAGGACATGCGCGCCGAGTACCGGCTGTGGCGGGACAAGGCGGTAACCTCCAGGCCCGCGCGCCGGGCCATTGTCAGTTCTTCTGACGCCAACTACTTCCCGCTGGCGAAGGGATTGATCCTCAGTCTGGAGGCCCGGGGTGTGCGGGCCGATTACAGTCTCTATTTCATCGACGCCGGCTGCACGGCCGAGCAGTTGGCCTGGTTGTCGGCCCACACGGACGGGGTCTCCAAGCCGACCAAGGAAATCCCCTTCCCGGACGGCTATCCGGATTATGTGCGGACCCATATCGCCCGGTCGTTCATCCCCGACATCTTCCCCGGCCATGACCACTACCTGTGGCTGGACAGCGATATGTGGGTGCAGGACCGGTCTGCGGTGGACATGTATTTTCACGAAGCCGGCCAGGGCCGCATTGCCGCCACATGCGATGTGGATCGCACCTACTACAACCGATACTGGATGGACAAGACCTTCCTGAACGAGGTGGACGAGGCCTACAAGCTGGGCTGGACGGATGCCCATGCGGAGAAATACCGCACCAAGGCCTGCTTCAATTCCGGATCGTTCTGCGCCGCCGCCGGAGACCCGTTCTGGAACGCCTACGAAGCGGCGATTATCGAAGGCCTTCATACGGCCGCGACCAAGGACAGCTTTTCTCACATCATCGAGAACGCGGCCTTCAACGAAACCCTCTATACCCTTGGGCGGGTGGCCATTCTGCCGTCGTTCTGCAACTGGCAATGCGGCCTGGCCACCCCGTTCCTGGATGACGACGGCGTTGCCCGCCAGCCTTTTGTCCCATACGAACCGGTGGGGATTGTTCATCTGACGGTCCAGAAAATGCGGCGGGACTACGTTCGCCTCGGTCTGCTATACGATCAGGGTCGCTATTTGGCGCCCGAGGAGATCAAGGGGTTCCTTTGACGCGCCTGCTTCCTTCCGTCTGCTGATCCGTCCCCATCCTGAGTTCGCCCTCTGATCCCGCTCTGACCGGCCGAAAGGACCGAGGTATCCGTGTCGACTTCGGAACCCTTCCCTCTCCCGCCCCTCTTGGACCGTGTTCCGTTGCGCGGTTTGCGGCCCGGCGACATTACCGTGGTCATCCAGGGACCCTACAATCCCGGCTTGACCGAACAGGGTGTCCGGAGTGTGGCCAGAATTCTGCCCGGGGCGAAGATCGTTCTCTCCACCTGGGAGGGAACTGTTCTGCCGCCGGCACTTCGCGAGGCGGTGGCGGCTGTTCTGTACAATGCAGATCCGGGCGGGATGGAGATTGCCGGGCTGGTGACGGCGGAACAGCAGGCATTTCACGCGCTCAAGGTCTGCAATATCAATCGCCACTTGTGCTCCAGCCTTGCCGGGCTACGCCGTGTCGATACGCCCTATGCCATGAAGCTGCGGTCTGACATGGCTCTGGTTCATGACGACTTCCTGAAATATTTCGAGCTGTTCGCGACCTGCCGCGGGGCGGATCAGGTGACCCGCAGCAAGGTGGTGACCGGGGCTGCCTGGTCGCCGATGCGCTCTTTCTCTTTGACAGTGCAGGATTTTGTCTGGTTCGGTCGCAGTGATGATTTGTTGGATATCTTTGATATCAAGCCTCTGCCGTCCAAATGTGATTTGTCGAAATTTGGGAAATCTGCCCGGGATCGGACTCTGCTGATAGCGGAGCAGTATATCTTGCGAGAATTTCTGGAGAAGTATCGCCATGTTCCCTTGGAGGACTGTCGGCATATTTCTCCATTTCTTGTGGATTTTTCGAAAAGACTGATTTCATCGAATTTTATATGTGTTCCATCGTATCGGTACGGTGTTCAGTTTTTCCGGCATCTGGCGCATATCAATCGGAAGCAGCGCTTCACCTGGAACTGGATCTATGACGCGTCCTTCACGGAATGGCTGGCTTGGGCGCGGAAGACCCATGCAACCCTGCCCGCTCTCCCCGAGCCGCTGGCCGGCTTGACGGCAGAGGAGGAGGCGGAAACGTCCCTCAAGGACGGGCTGGTCAAGGCGATGCCGGATCGGGACGCGCGCTACGGAAAGTTCGAACGGATCGAGGTGCGCGCCTTGCTGGAAGCCGGCGTGGCCAGATTCGAGGCCGGCGATGCCGCCGAAGCGTTTCAGGCTTTCCGCCTGGCCAATGGCGTGGACCCTGGAGATCCGGACGGCTGCAATCTCTACGGCACCCTGTTGTCGCGCGCGGGTCAGCATGACGAGGCCATCGAAATCTTGACCCGGGCCATCAGGTTGGTGCCGGGGAACGACAGTTTCGAAAGCAATCTGAAGAACGCGCTCTCGCGGGCGGGATGCCCGGTGGGGGAACTCGAGGCACGCGTGGCAAGCCTGCGGGGAGCCTCGGCAAGCCATCCGCAATGATCAGGGGCAAGCCCGATGAAGGATAGAATTCTCGCCCACCGGGGGCACTGGACGACGGTTTCGGAGAAGAACTCGGTGCTGGCGCTGGAACGTGCCCTGGCTGCCGGATACGGGGTGGAAACCGATATCCGGGATCTGAACGGGGGGCTGGTGATTTCCCATGATCCTCCGCGATTCGAAGACGGGCCGATGACCGTGGACGAGTTTCTGGCGATGGTCGTTCGTTTGGGGGCGACGGGCTGGCTGGCGCTGAACATCAAGGCCGACGGACTGGCCGGCCCCCTGAAGGCGGCTCTGGACGCGCACGGCATCGACCGGTACTTCGTCTTCGACATGTCCGTGCCGGATATGCGGGGATATCTGGCGGCTGGCATGCAAACGTATACCCGGCGCAGTGATATCGAGGAGGCACCGGCTCTTCCGGTGGAAAGCCGGGGTGTCTGGCTGGATAGTTTCGGTATTTCGCACAGCCCGTCCGGCTGGGCGTCCGAAGCTTTGGCGGCGGGCAAGCAGGTGGCTCTGGTGTCGCCGGAACTGCACGGGCGCCCCCATGAGGCGGCATGGGCTGAGTGGCGGGAAGCGCTTTGTCCGTCCTCTGCCCCCGGAGTCCTTGTCTGTACCGATTATCCCGACGCGGCTTTGCGTTTCTTCGAGGACGGCCGATGATCAAGGCAATTCTGTTCGATATGGACGGCGTGCTGATCGATGCGCGCGACTGGCATTACGAGGCCCTGAACAGGGCCCTGGAAAAGTTCGGCATGGCCATCGAGCGGAATGCGCATCTGGCCACCTATGATGGCCTGCCGACCCGGCGAAAGCTGGAAATGCTGTCGCGGACCAAGGGCTTGCCGGTCGGTTTGCACGGCTTCCTCAATGATCTGAAGCAGGCCTATACCCTGGAAATCGCCTATGCCCGTTGCAAGCCCACATTCGCTCATCAGAATGCGCTGTCGCGGCTGAAGGCTGACGGATATCGTCAGGCGGTTTGTTCCAACTCCATTCGCAATACGGTGGAGCTGATGATGAACTTGGCACGATTGGCCCCGCATCTGGACCTCGTGCTGTCCAACGAGGATGTCACCCGATCCAAGCCGGACCCGGAAGTCTATCTGACGGCCATGACGGCGTTCGGCGTGACGCCGGAAGAATGCCTGATCCTGGAAGACAACGACCATGGCATCGCTGCGGCGCGGGCCAGTGGCGGTCATGTGATGGTGGTCGGAGAGCCGTCGGATGTGACCCTTGAGGCCATTCGGACCCGTATAGCGGAGATCGACAGCGCCGAAGGGGACGCGCGGCAATGACAACTGAAATGCAGATCCTGATGCCGATCGCCGGGGCTTCTCCCTTCTTCGATCAGAAGGAGACGTACTTTCCCAAGCCGCTGATCGAAGTGGCCGGCAGTACGATGATCGAACGGGCCGTGGCACCCTGGAAAGCGGCGGTTCCTGACGCGCATTTCCTGTTTCTGGTGCAGCGCGAAGATGCGGTCCGCTTTTCCCTGGATGCGACCCTCCGGCTGATAGCCGGACAGGATGCGACCGTTATTTCGTTGACGGCACCGACGCAGGGGGCACTATGTTCCTGTCTGCTGGCGGTGGACGCGCTGGACATGGACGGGCCGCTGGTGATCTGCAACGGCGATCAGGTGATCGATGCCAATATCGCCGGGATTCTCGCCCGTTTTCAGCAGGAAGCGGTGGATGCGGGGGTGGTCACCTTCCGGTCGGTTCATCCGCGGTGGTCTTACGTACGTCTGGATGACGAAGGAATGGTAACCCAGGCGGCGGAAAAGTCGGTGATCAGCAGTCATGCGATCGCTGGCATTTACTACTTCCGAACGGCGCAGACCTTTGTCGACGCGGCGATGGCCACGATTGCCGCCGACGATCATGTGAACGGCAGCTTTTTCGTGGCGCCGTCCCTGAACCAGATTCTATTGGCGGGTGGCCGGGTTTCACAGTTTCCGATAGCGGCAGATGTCTATCACAGCTTTTATTCTCCGCAGAAAATCAAAGATTTTGTTGACCAGCAGTTAAGTGTCGCTGTGCGGGGACAGGGCCTCGCCAAACGTCTGCGAACCACCGTGATCGTACCGGCCGCCGGGCAGGGAAGCCGATTCGCCGAACAGGGGTGGAAGCGGCCGAAGCCATTCATCGATGTGGATGGGCGGCCGATGATCGATCATGTCCTGGACAACGTCAGTCCGGCAGGCAGCCGGTCTGTTGTCCTGATCCGCCAGGAACACCTGGACGGCCAGGAAAAGATCATCAGCCGGCTGGTGGCCGGTGGCATCCATGTGTCATTCGTTGCCGCATTGACCGAAGGCACCCTGTGTACCGCAATGCTGGCGCGTAAGGAGTTCGAGGCCGAAAATCCGGTTCTGATCGCCAATTCGGACCAACTGGTGGATTTTTCCGTCACCGCCTTTGTTCAGGACGCCCTGGACCGGCAGTTGGACGGCTCTATCCTGGTGTTTCGGGATGAGGAACGAGACCCCAAATGGTCGTTTGCCCGGATTTCCGAAGATGGTTTGGTTCAGGAAGTAGCAGAGAAAAAACCGATTTCCGATCTGGCGACGGTGGGTATCTACTTCTTCCGCCGGGGACGGGATCTGGTCGAAGCTGCCGTCGATATGATTGTCAGGAATGACAGGGTCAATAACGAGTTCTATACGTGTCCCGTGTACAATTACATGATTCTCAATGGTGCCAAAATCGGGGTTTATGAAATTCCCCGTTCGGCCATGCACGGGCTGGGGACACCACAGGACCTGCGAGCGTATCTGACCCACATCGGGGCGCCGGATTCCCAGGACGGTCCCGACGGGGACATGGCGTGATGAGGGTTGTTATCCCTTTGGCCGGCCCCGATTTCGAGCAGGCCGACGGGTCGGTCAAGGCCGAACGCTTGGTGGAAGGCCGGCCGTTGCTGCGGCAGGCGCTGGAAAGCCGGTCGTGGTGGCGGGAAGGGCGGGCGCGGGCGGCGGAAACCACCTTCGTTCTGCACGACGGGCCGGCCACGCGGCGGTTTGCCGACTCAGCCTTGACCGCGTGGTTTCCCGAAGCGCAGGTGGTGTTCGTATCCGGCTATACGCAAGGGGCGGCACTGTCCGCTTTGGCCGGTCTGGCACCGGTCGCTCACGATGTCGGGCCGGTCTGCATCGATCTGGCCGATATTCTATTCGAAGAAGACGGGTCCGTGGGCACGGTGTTCGGGGACCCTGCCGTTGGCGGCGCCCTTCTGACATTCCCGGCGACCAGCCCGCTTTATTCGTATGTGCGTCGGGACGCCCGGGGCAAGGTGGTGGAGACCATCGAAAAGGTGGTGATCTCGGGGGAAGCGTCGGCAGGGGTCTATCTGTTCCGCTCGGCGGGGATTTATCTGAAGGCCGTTGCCCATGCCCTGGAAAACCGGGACAGCCAGACCTGCCGGGGGTTGTTTTTTGTCTGCCCGCTGATGAACGGTGTCCTGGCCCAGGGGTTGGACGTTGTCGGGGTGCCCGTTCATGGCGTCAGGGATATCAAGGTGCTCTGACTTTTGGGGCCGGCGCCGGGGCCGCTGGCGCGGTCCGGGTGGATCAGGTTTCCGGCCGGGTCAGGGTGACCACGTCCATCTTGGCCAGCCAGAGGAACAGCTGGCGCAGATTGGTTCGCTGATCAGCCGGACCCAGGTCCAGCGCGGCGCCCAGGCTGCCTTCCGCCGGCAGATCCTTCAGGAAGGGAAGAAGTTGATCGTAAGGGATCTGCGGGGCCTCGCGGGTGCAAAGCGGATCGGCCATGATTGTCTGCAGGCGGGGTTCCCAGCCGTCGCGCTTCCGCAAAAGGCAGGAATCCTCTGCGGCGAACGTGGGGAATGCGCCGAAAATCTTGAAGGGGTCGGGCAGGACCGGGAAATAGCGCATGCGTCCGGTGGCCTGCTCGGTGCCCACGGCGGCGTCCCGGCGGGAGCGGAGCTCGGCGAACAGAGTTTCATAGGCGCGCACGATCACCGGCCAGTCGAACACCTCTGCCACGCGCCGGCGGCCGGCGTCACCCATGCGGCGGCGCAGGCCTTCGTCCTCGGCCAGACGGGCGAAGGCTTCGGCTGCGGCGGGGACGTTCACGGCCATGCGCTGGCTGAGCTTGCCCAGGTACCGGTGGTAGTTGCCGGTCAGGTAATATTCGCGAACGAAATAGCCCCCTTCGTCGGGCCGGGGCCAGGTGCTGTCAATGCGGAAGCCCGTCTCGCCGTGTACCACGGTGTCGCGATAGCCGTCCCAGTCGGATACCACGGCGGGCAGACCTGCGGCCATGGCTTCCACCGGAGTCAGGCCGAAGGTTTCCTGCACGTTGTCCGACAGAGAGGCAAAGATATCGGCCGCGAACCACAGGCCGGTGGCGTCCGGGTCGGATCCTTCGACAAGATGCATTGGCACCGAGGGCATCAGGGCCTGAGCCGTGGTGCGATACAGGTCCGCGTGGCCGGATTCCGGGAAGCGGCCGCACTGGACCAGATGCAGCTTTTTGCCGGTTCGTTTGACGGCCTCTTCCAGGGCCAGATACAGCGGAGCCGGATGGGCTTTCTCGAAATAGCTGAGGCGGCCGAAGAACAGTACGGCCACATCCTTGTCGGTCAGTCCCAGCCGCCGGCGCCAGGCTTGGCGCCGGGTTTCCTTGTCCGGGCCGGGCAGGAAGGCGGTAGCATCGATCCCCAGGGGAATGATGGGCAGGTGCAGTTCTGCCTTGCGGGCTGCCGGGGGGAAGAAGCCCAGCCGCTCGGCCAGATGCAGGCGCCATTGATCCAGGGCGTTTGCCACCAGGCTTTGTGCGGCCCGTGTGGTGCAGACCAGGGCATCCCAGGGGCGCAGTGGCGTGATCAGGGCTTCGCCCAGCCAGCGCATGATGTCGGTTTCCACCAGGGAATGGGTCAGGCCGCAGAGGCTGAAGTCCGTATCCGCCCCGTCCGCGCGCCGAATCCAGGCGGTGTGGCCGATGTTGGGGTCAAAGCGCATCATGGTGCCGAGACCGCGGGCAGGCAGGTCCTGATTGAGTTGGCGCAGGCGGATCAGTTCCTTGTTCTGCACCCCCTTTTCCATCAGGAAGCGGGCCAGAGGCTGTAGATCCGCCTGGTTCGGAGTCACGCAATGGATGCGGTTTCCGCTTCCCATACGCGCGAGCGCTGCGAGCAGCCCGTCGTTGGCGGCCAGCCGACCGTAGAATGTGCCGTTGAGATGCTCCCCTTCGGGAGCGAAGAAGAATGCTGCGTCCATGGCGGGCTTTGTGCTCTGGAACCGGACCGGCGTCAACCGTTTCGATGGAATTGGCTCCGAAGTCCGGGCGGCCGTCCAGATGGGTACCGGGAACCGTGACAAAGTGTTGGTTCCCCGGCCGCGCTTCGGCTACAAGTCGGCTGGGAATTCTGGTTTGTTCGGGAAGGCGCAATGGCTCAGCATACGGTAACCCCTGTGGTTCTCTCCGGCGGGAAGGGAACCCGCCTATGGCCCATGTCGCGGGCGTTGTATCCGAAGCAACTGCTGTGCCTGGCCAGTGACCACTCGATGCTTCAGGACACGGTGGCCCGTGTATCCGGGGCGACCTTCACGCCGCCGCTGGTGGTGTGTAACGAAGAGCATCGCTTTATCGTCGCCGAGCAGCTGCGGGGACTGAATGTCACGCCGCGTGCCCTGGTGCTGGAACCAGCGGGCCGCAATACCGCTCCCGCGGTGGCCATTGCCGCGCTGCTGCTGGCCGAAGAAGCGCCTGCCGCCCTGCTGCTCGTGATGCCTTCGGACCATGTGATCACCAAACCCGATACCTTCAAGGCGGCCATCGACACCGCGGCCGAAGCGGCGGCGGACGGCGGGCTGGTGACATTCGGCATCACGCCGACGGCACCGGAAACCGGCTACGGCTATATCAAGGCACCCGGTGACGGTGCTGTGCGGACGGTGGATCGTTTCGTCGAAAAGCCGGACCGCGCGACGGCCGAGGGCTATCTGGCCGAGGGCACCTATTTCTGGAACGCCGGCATCTTCCTGTTCCGCGCCGACCGCTATCTGGAAGAGCTGGAGCGGTTCGAGCCGGCCATGCTGGCCGCCTGCCGCAAGGCTGTCGCCGGGGCCAAGCCGGATCTGGAATTTCAGCGCCTGGATGCGGAAGCATTCGGCGCCTGCCCGTCGGTTTCCATCGACTATGCGGTCATGGAACGGACAGATGCCGCCAAGGTGGTGCCGGTCGACATGGGCTGGTCGGATGTGGGGGCCTGGTCGGCCCTGTGGGACATCGGCGAGAAGGACGCAGACGGCAACCATCTGTCCGGCGATGTGCTGCTGACGGACACCCGGAACTGTTACCTGCGCAGCGAAGACAAACTGGTCGCCGCCGTGGGGGTGGAAGATCTGGTGGTGGTGTCCACCGGGGATGCGGTGCTGGTGGCTTCGAAGGACAAAGCCCAGGACGTCAAGGCCATCGTCGAGACCCTGGGTGCCCAGGGACGGACCGAAGGCGACGTGCACACCACCGTCTACCGTCCCTGGGGCAGCTTCCGCAGCATCGACCAGGGAGAGCGGTATCAGGTGAAGCTGATTACCGTGAAGCCGGGCGGGTCGCTGAGCTTGCAGATGCATCATCACCGCGCGGAACATTGGATCGTGGTGAACGGTACGGCGCGCGTTACCCGGGGGGACGATGTGCTGCTGCTGCACGAAAACCAGTCGGTCTATATCCCGCTGGGCACGACCCATCGCCTGGAAAACCCTGGCAAACTGCCCCTGCATCTGATCGAGGTGCAGTCCGGGTCTTATCTGGGTGAAGACGACATCGTGCGTTTCGAGGATACCTACGGCCGGTCCTGACGGCTGGCCGTTTCCAAATGGTGCATTGTAGTAGATCTCAAATGAGTGAAAGTAAGGCCTAGCCATGCCTTGGCATATAACGCATGACCCTTTGGATACCCCTTGGGAATATAAGAATAAAGCAGGAAAGACGGTTATTTATATCGCCGAATACAGCTATCTGGCGGGAAATTGCATTATAGTCGATCATGCTCCGGCCGATAGCCCCAAGGGGATGCTGATGGTCGGTCGTTTTTCATCGATCGGATCTGATTCGCATTTCATGCTCTGCGCCGATCACAACATGAACCATGTCTCCACATATCCCTTTGACTGGCCGGAGGCAGAAGGGGCACCTCCCGGGTCGGGGATCGGCAAGGGGAATATTGTGATCGGCAATGACTGCTGGCTGGGGCGGGCCTCGTCGATTATGGCCGGGATCACGGTGGGGGATGGTGCTGTTGTCGCCACCCGGGCGGTCGTTACCAAGAATGTTCCTCCCTATGCCGTCGTCGGCGGCAACCCGGCGAAAATCATCCGCTACCGTTTTTCCCCGGAGATTATCGACGCTTTGCTGCGCATTCGCTGGTGGTATTGGGATCTGAAGACGATCCGTGAAAACGTCAAGCTGATCCGCTCTCCGGATGTGGAGGGCTTCTGCCGCCGTTTCGATCCCGGTGTTCAGGCATAAGCGCGCGGCGATTCGGCTTCCCTCTCATCCCCGGATCCAAGACATCATCTAAGACATCTCGCCGGCCTGACGCATCAGGACCGGCTGCACCGGCTGGCTTTGGCTGCGTACCGCCAGCTCGACGAACTCCCGTTCCGGCAGGGGGCGGCCGATCAGGTAGCCCTGGACTTTGTCCGCCCCGTTGGCCTTCAGCCATTCCAGCTGTTCGGTGGTTTCGATTCCCTCGGCGACGGTGGTCAGCCCGAGCTGTTCGGCCAGACCGATGATCATGCGCGGGATGGAGGTTTCCTCGGGCACGTCATTGATGAAGCTGCGGTCGATCTTCAGCACGTCCAGGGGCAGCAGCTTCAGATAGGCCAGCGAGGAATAGCCGGTGCCGAAGTCGTCCACCGCCAGCTTCACTCCCAGGGCCTTGATTTCCCCCAGCAACTGGGCGCGGACGTCGATCTGGCTCATGATCGAGCTTTCGGTGACCTCCACTTCCAGCAGGGTGGGATCGACGCCATAGGCGCGGACGATGTGGATGAAGTCGGTCAGGAACCGGTCGTCCTTTAACTGGCGGGCGGAAACGTTGACGGCCACCGTCACCGGCCCCAGGGTCTCGATCCAGCGCTTCTGCGCGCTCAGAGCCTCGCGCAGGACCCACAGGCCGATGTCGTAGATCAGGCCGGTTTCCTCGGCGATGGGGATGAAACGCCCGGGGGGCACCAGTTCGCCGTGCAGCATCCAGCGGGCCAGGGCTTCGCAGCCATAGATCCGGCCGTCGGTCAGGTCCAGCTTGGGCTGGTAGTGCAGGATGAAGTCCTGGTTTTCCACCGCTTCGCGCAAGGACGCTTCTGTGCGCAGGCGGATCAGGGCATTCTCGGTCATCGAACGGTCGAAGAACGACCATTGCCCCGGCCCCAGGGCCTTGGCGGCATACATGGCGGTATCGGCGTTGCGCAACAGGGCGGTGCCGTTGTCCCCGTCAGAGGGATAGCAGGCAATCCCCACCGACGTGCTGGGGTGGATCACCGTACCGCCTTGGTCCACCGGTGTGGCCACAGCAAAGATCAGCCGGCGGGCCAGGCGGGCCAGGTCTTCCGATCCCTGATAGCTGTTGATCAGCACCACGAATTCGTCGCCGCCCAGCCGCCCCACCGTGCCCGACCCCTGCACCACGCTGTCCAGCCGCTGGCCGATGGTCTTCAGCACCTGATCGCCGATGCCGTGGCCCAGGCTGTCGTTGACGTGCTTGAACATGTCCAGGTCCAGGAACATGACCGCGCAATGCCCCTGTGTCCGGGCGCCGTCCTCGATGGCGGCGTCGATCATTTCCAGCAGCAGGCTGCGGTTGGGCAGATCGGTCAGGGCATCGCGCGTGGCCACCTGGCGCAGCTGGGTCTGCACCTGGGCTAGCCGCAGCAGCAGGCCGTTGAACCGCTCGATCATCCGGCCGAATTCGTTGTTGCGGTGCTGCGGTGGCATGGGCAGACGCCTGCCGGAGGGATCTTCGGGATCCACGTCCTCCAGCGCATGAGAGGTGCGGACGATGGGGCGGGAGACGAAGGAGTGGAAGACCACGCTGGTGGACAGGGCCACCACGGTGACGATGAACAGGATGCCGATGGCCTGGTTGCGCAGGCGGTCGGCGACGGTGCTGATGAAATAGGCGTCGTCGTAGGTGATCCGGGCAGAGCCGACCACCACGCTCTGGTATCGCGGATCGATGGGGCTGGTGAAGTTCAGCGGCACGCTCTGCTCGGCATGGAGGTCGAGCAGCCAGCCCAGATAGGTTTCCCAGAGGCCGCCCTGCTGTGCCGCTTTTTCCGGCGCTGTGGCGGCCGTGAACAGCGCGCCGTTGCTGTCGGTCACCTGGATGGAGCGGATAGGGTTGGAACGGGCGATGTCGCTGATGATGGCCCCGGCGGTTTCCTCGTCGAAGCTCCATAAGGCCTTGGCCAGACTGGATTGCAGCGAGGTGGCCACGCGCTGGCGCAGGTCCAGGTAATCGTCCGTGGCGGCCTGGGACAGCCAGGCGGACTGTACCCCCAGGAAGACCAGAGAGGCAACAACACTGACCAGCAGCAGCCGGGCGGCCTGTTGAAGTGCGAGTGCGTTTCGGCCCACCGGATTGCCCCCGTATTGCTGGTGGTTCGCTGATCCCGATCCTCCCTTTCGGGCGCATGGGGCGGCCACTTTACAAAACTCGACGGCGGTTCGAAAGGCGCAGTAAGGCAGGGGGCCTTTCGATCTATACCGTCAGTCCGAAGACTTTTTGCCCAGTCCCATCACGCCAACCGCCAGGCCGATGGCCCCAAAGGTGGACATCAGGCCGACGAACAGCAGGGCGATGAACAGCGGGCCGTCGCTGGTGCCCGCCGCCATGCTGCGAATCCCGCCTATATCCAGCAGCAGCACGCCGATTCCGACCACCAGGCTGGCGGCCAGACTGCCGATCAAATGGGTCAGCAGGAGGCGGCGGATGGGGGCATTGCGGTCCTGGGCCATGGGTCTTGCGGTTCTTTCCGGGTCGGTGTGTTTCGGGATGGCGCTGTCACAGCACGGTTTCGGCCGAGGACCGCGCGGCGGCGATATGGCGGCGCATCAGGTATTCGGCCAGCTCCGGGTCCCGTTCGGTGATCGCCTCGACAATGCGGCGGTGTTCGGTCAGCGCCCGCATGGCCCGGCCGTGCACCCATTTGTGCTGCGCCCGGAACAGGCGGAGGAGGGGATAATACTCCTTGGTCAGCAGATCCTGGAGCAGGCTGTTGTGGCTACAGGCGACCACGGCCACGTGGAAATCCTGGTCGGCGTTGGCCGGAGAGTAGTCCGTTTCGTCTTCGCCGGCCAGCACCCGCGCGTGGCGGGCGATCAGGGCATGCAGGGATTCCGCGTCGGCCTCGGTCAGGGTCCGCGCCGCTTCGCGTGCCGCCACCCCTTCCAGGGCCTCGCGGACGGCAAACAGGTCGCGCAGCAGATCCGTCGACAGGGTGATTACCCGTGCGCCCTGGCGCGGGGTGCGGGTCACCAGCCGGCGTTCCTGCAGGCGCTGGATCGCCTCGCGCAGGGGACCCCGGCTTGTGCCCAGTTCCCGGGCCAGCTTCGGTTCGCTCAGATGCGCCCCCTGGGGCAGGGAGCCGTCAAGGATCGCTGCGGTCAGCCGGTCCACCACCTGATCGACCAGGGGGATATCGTCCAGGGGATCGCTCATCGGGGGCTGCTTTCATGATTTGTCGACATATTCCCCTCATTATAACGGTTATGGCGCCTGATTCGTGAATTATCGGATAATCTGTTGACAGATTTTCCGCTGGGCTCCTATCGTGCCGGCCAATGGGGTGTCATTGGGACGCGTTCTATAAAGGGGAGCGGCGGCATGTCGTCCGAAGCGAAGCATAAGGCCTTGCGGGCTGCGGTGGAAAAGCGCGACGCCATTCTGGTGCCCGGGGCGGCCAATGCCCTGGCGGCGCGGGTGATGGAAAGCGTGGGGTTCGCGGCGCTGTACGTGACCGGGGCGGGGGTGGCCAACACCCGCTTCGGGGTGCCCGACATCGGCCTGGTAACCATGAGCGAAATGGCCGAAACAGTGGCCGAGATCGCCGACGTCACCGAAACGCCGTTGATCGTCGATGGCGACACCGGTTTCGGCAACGCCCTGAACATGGTGCGCACGGTGCGGGCTTTCGAACGGGCCGGGGCTTCGGCGGTGCAGATCGAAGACCAGCTGTTCCCCAAGCGCTGTGGCCATTTCGCCGGCAAGAAGGTGGTGCCGGTGGAGGAAATGACGGCCAAGGTGAAGGCCGCCGTGGACAGCCGTCATTCGGCGGACTTCCTGGTGATCGCGCGCACCGACGCGCGCGCCATCGAAGGGCTGGAAGCCGCCATCGACCGGGCGGCGGCCTATGTGGAGGCCGGCGCGGACATGACCTTCGTCGAAGCCCCCACCAGCGCTGAAGAACTGGCGGCCATCGCCCGCAATCTACCGGTCCCCCAGCTGGCCAACATGGTGTTCGGCGGCAAGACGCCGCTGCTGCCCCGGGACCAGCTGGCCGAGATGGGCTTTTCCGTGGTGTTGTATGCCAATGCGGCCTTGCAGGCCTCGGTGCTGGCCATGGAAACGGTGCTGGGCAGCCTGAAGACCCACGGCCATATCGGCGAGGCCGCCCACCTGCTCGCCAGCTTCGAAGCCCGCCAGCGTTCGGTGGACAAGGACCGCTGGGACGCCCTGGAAACCCGCTACGGCAGCTGAGGCCGGATGTGCCGCGGGGTATTCGGCCCGTCGTATCGCGTACGTCGTCGGCCGGTTTTACGGCGTGGGCCG
This sequence comes from Rhodospirillaceae bacterium Z3-40, assembly GCA_046233135.1. Taxonomy (GTDB): domain Bacteria; phylum Pseudomonadota; class Alphaproteobacteria; order Rhodospirillales; family Rhodospirillaceae; genus JBJXHN01. The sequence continues at coordinate 445,187 of JBJXHN010000002.1, forward strand.
GGAGGGGTGGATCGAGGCTTCCCAGTTGGCCAGGAAGTTGCGTTTCTTCAGGGTGTCGAGAAAGGCCAGCAGCCCCGGCCCCAGCTTGATGGGCAGGGGCGGCAGCCGCTGGCCGCTTGTCAGGGCCAGGATTTCCGACTGATGGCGCGCCGATTCCATTAGCGGAATCAGCGAAGAGCGGGTAGCGATCAGGAACTGGCCTTCCGGAGACAGCAGAAAGCTTAGGAACGCCACTGCCGCCCCGCGCACCGGCGACCGGCGCAGCACGAAGCCGGATCGGGTCATGATCAGGGTGTAGTCGGCCATGAAATGCAGGCCGATGCGGGGATCCTGCGCAGCCCGGCCCAGGGCGTAAGAACCGATGACGTTATAGGCCATCACCAGTTCACCGCTGGCCACGCCGTTCAGCATCTGCTGGGAACAGCAGAACAGCCTGGCCCGGGCCCGCCCCAGGCTTTCCACCAGCCGCGAGGCGTTCTGGCCCTGGATCTCGTCCTGGGTGGCGAACAGATAGCCGATACCCGACAGCCGGGCATCGAAGGTGCCGATGCGGTGGTCGAAAAACGCCGGATCGTCGCGGATCATGCTGGCCAGTTCCGAATGGGTTTCGGGCAGCGGCCGGCCGGCGAAGGCGGCCTTGTTGTAGACCAGGGCGGCGGGTTCGAAGGTGAAGCCCCGCAGTTCGTCCCGCCACGAGGCCCAGGCGGGCAGGGCGTCGTCGCTGGGGCCGGTGAAGCGCAGGGCCATTCCCTTGTTGACCAGCTTGATCTGCAGATCCGCCGCCGAGCTGATGATGATATCGGCGGGGAAGTCCGGATCGTCGTGATGGCGCATCACGTGGTCGAACAGGTCGGCGGTGTCGAATTCCCGATAGGTGACCTTGATGTCCGGGTGTCGGCGCTCGAAAGCCTCGATCAGGGGCAGGAAGGCTTCGGCGTCGGTGGCACTGTAGATATCCACCTGCACCGGGGCCTGCGCCCGGACGGGACCGGGTGTCCCCAGGACCAGGAGGCCAAGCAGCAGGAAGACGAATCGTGAGGGGATGGCGGTCATGGGGTGCTGCCGTCCTCGGTTTCGGGGGGAACGGGGGCCTGGCTTTCGGGCAGGATCAGATCTACCCGCAACCCGCCCAGCCGGGAATCGCCCAGGGTCATGGTGCCGTGATGGGCGACGGCGACGGCCCGGGCGATGGCCAGCCCCAGACCGGATCCCGATGTCGCGCCGTGGGACCGGAAGCGTTCCAGGGCTGCGTCCCGCTGATCGGCGGGAATCCCGGGGCCGGCGTCTTCCACGCTCAGGGTGACGGTACCGGCCCGCCCTTCGCTGCCCGCGCCCTCGTCGGGCGGGGCTGGTGTCACGGTCACGGACAGGTCGATGCGGTTGCTCGCCGGGCCATGCTTGGCGGCGTTGTCCAGCAGGTTGCGCAGGGCTTCGCGCAGGCTGACCGGGTCGCCGGCGATCCAGGCCCGGCCGCCGGGTGTGCCGTCCAGGTCCAGGCCGTATTCGATGTCGCGGGTGAAGGTCTGGCGCAGGGTCTCTTCCAGGATGCCGCGCACCACCGGCACCAGGTCGATGGTGGCCAGGGGCATGTTTTCCGCCCGGTGGATGACCATGGCGTGGGCCAGCAGCTGGTTGGTCAGGCGGACGGTGCGGTTGGTCTGCTCCCGCGCCCGGTCCAGCCGGTTGGCGAGCAGGGCGGGGTCGGTCTGGCGCTGCGCCGAATCCAGCATTCCCTGCAAGGCGCTCAGCGAAGTGCGTGTCTGGTGGGCCATGTCGGCGATGAAGTTCTGGGTATGCTCCTTGTTCACCGCCAGCCGCTGGATGAAGCCGTTGATGGAGTTGATCAGGCTTTCCACCTCGCGCGGGGGCATGGCGGCCAGCGGGGTCAGGTCGGCGGGTTCGCGGGCGCGCAGGTCCTCTTCGATGGCGGTCAGCGGCGCCAGCGCCCGGTTGATACCCAGCCAGACGAAGGCTAGACCGACACCGCTGATCAGCAGCAGCGCCCCCAGGCCATTGGTCACCAGCGAGGACTCCCGGTCGTTGCGGGCCAGCCGGGTGTGGCCCACCTGGACGATGATCCATTTGGCGTAGCGCTGCCCGGGGATGCGCCGGCCCAGCAGGATGAAGCGGGCCATTTCGCCTTCGTGCAGGGCGTCGAAATACCGGGCCTCGTCCGATGGCGCCATGTCCGGCGGCAGGGGTAGTTTGGGGTCGCCGGTCAGGGTGACGCCGGTGTCCAGGAAGATGCGGTAGAACACCCGGTCGTCGGGGGCCAGCCCCAGCATCTCCAGCGCCGAATAGGGGATATCCACCGATGGCCCGGTGGCCGGGGCGTAGCTGCGTTCCTGGATGGCCAGGGCCGCGCCGTTCAGCAGCAGGTCATAGGTGGCGTTGGCGGCGTTGCGGGCATAGCTCCACAGGGCGATGACCGAAATGCCGATGATGATGCCAAACCCGGTGGCCATGCGGACCAGCAGGCGCCGGCGCAGGGAATAGCGGTGGCGGCGGTCAGGTTTCGGCGACATCGGCCTCGACGACATCGGCGATATAGCCCAGGCCGCGCGCGGTCTTGACCATGAAAGGGGTCCCCTGGGTGCGGCGGCGCAGGCGGGTCACCGCCTGCTCCACGGCGTTCAGGCTGGGGGTTTCATCGAAGGTGTAGATCTTGTCGGCCAGTTCTTCCTTGGTCAGCACCCGGCCCAGATTGCCCAGGAAGACCTCCAGCAGCTGGATTTCCCGTGCCCGCAGCTCCAGGTCCCGGCCGTTGACCAGGGCGCGCTTGGCCCCCCGGTCGAAGGTGAAATTGCCCGCCCGGAAGTCGTTGGTGGCACTGCCCGAGCGCCGCCGCGCCAGCACCCGGCAGCGGGCCGACAGTTCGCGGAAGTCGAAGGGCTTGACCAGATAGTCGTCGGCCCCCGCATCCAGGCCGACCACCCGGTCGTCGATCTCCGACCGCGCGGTCAACACCAGCACCGGCGTCGAATCCCCCCGGGCTCGCAGGGACCGCAGGATGTCGTAGCCGTTGCGGCCGGGCAGATTGATGTCCAGCAGGATCAGGTCGAAGGTCTTGTGACGCAGCAGATCGTTGGCCAACGCACCGTCGGCCTCCCGGTCGATGGCGTGGCCTTCCGCCGTCAACCGCTCCACCACGGCTTCGGCCAAGTCATCGTTATCCTCGATCAGCAATACTCTCATGAGCGGAATGATAGCTCTCCCGCCCCCTTCCTCAAACGACAAAGCTGTCCGCCCTCGTCATCGCCGCTGGGTGAGGATGAAAGCAGTTTTCGTCCGGAGGCCCTCAGCCTCGCGTGTCAGGATCCGGTCAGGATGGAGTCAGGCTGGGGTCAGGCCGGCGTCATGACCCGGTCAGCGCCCGCGAGTACCGTCTTGACAGCTTGGCGAGGGACCTTCGTCCGGCTGTGAAATAGCAAGATCAAGCATCAAAACCGATATCCCAAGGGAGGGAGTTCATGAAGATCGTTTCCGCGGCCGCTGCGCTGCTGCTGTCCGCCACGGCCCTGTCGTTCCCGGCTTTCGCCGCCGAGATCGACCGTCCCGAATGCGTTGCCCCGGCCAAGCCCGGTGGTGGATTCGACCTGACCTGCCGTGTGGCGCAGCAGGGGCTGAAAGACCAGTTCGAAACGCCGATCCAGGTGACCTTCATGCCCGGCGGCATCGGCGCCGTGGCCATCAACCAGTTCAACACCACCCGCACCGATGACCCCAACGCCATCGTGGCCTGGTCGTCCGGGTCCCTGCTGAACCTGGCCACCGGCAAGTTCGGCGAATGGACGGAAGACGACGTGCGCTTCGTGGCCACCGCCGGCGCCGATTATGGCGCCGTGGTGGTGCGGGCGGACAGCCCCTACAAGACCCTGGACGAGCTGATGGACGCCTTCAAGAAGGCGCCGGGCGAGATCGTCGTGGGCGCGGGCGGATCCGTGGGCTCCCAGGACTGGATGAAGGCGGCGCTGCTGTTCAAGTCCGTCGGCTTGGACCCGCGCTCCATGCGCTATGTGGCGTTCGACGGCGGCGGCGACGCCCAGGCCGGTCTGCTGGGCAACAGCATCGAAGTCTACATGGGCGACGTGGGCGAGATGGTGTCCCAGATGGGGGCGGGCACCATGCGCATGCTGGCCGTGATGTCCCCGAGCCGCCTGCCCGAACCTTTCGCCGAGATCCCGACCACCTCCGAGCAGGGCTACGCCGACGCCGAATGGACGATCATGCGCGGCTTCTACATGGGCAAGAACGTCTCCGACGACGCCTACAATGCCTGGGTCGAGAAGTTCCAGGCGGCCTATGCCGATCCGGCCTTCAAGACCCTGCAGGAAGAAAAGGGCCTGATGCCGCTGAACGTGGCCGGTGATGAACTGACCTCGCTGGTCAAGATCCGCATCGAGCGCATGCGCACCATCGCGCGTGAAGCCGGGCTGATCCAGTAAGGTCCACAAGCTGCCGACCGGCGGGGACACCCCCTCTCCTCTCGAATCCCCGTCGGCGGACCCGCGCCGGAGCTTTCCGCATCCCCCTCCTCCCAGGTGGGGTATGGCGTCCTGTCCTGTCGCCATACCCCCTGCGAAAAGCTCCGGCCGGGCAATTCGAGCCGCCTCGCGTGCTCCATGTTCTCCTTATCGGAGGTACTCCCATGGCCGACCGGATCTTTTCCGGCGTGGTGCTGTTGGTGGTCATCGGGTACGGCGTGATCGCCTTTACCGCCATCAAGGCACCGTTTCAGTACGATCCCCTGGGTCCCGAATCCTGGCCGCGCATTCTGTCTGTGGTGGCCGGCCTGTGCTGCCTGGCGGTGTTGGCCCGTCCCGACGTGCGGACGCTGGATCTGTCCAAGAACACGGCGGTGCGCCTGGGGATCCTGGTGCTGCTGCTGGTGATCTACGCCGCGCTGTACGAGCCCCTGGGCTTCATCATCGCCACCTTCCTGTTCTGCACGGTCTTGTCCCGGCTGCTGGGTGCCCGTTCGGTGCCGGCCCTGTCGTTCGGTCTGGCCACGGGGGTGATCGGCTTTCTGGTGGGCTCCAGCCTGCTGGACCTGCACCTGCCGCCCGGCCTTTTCCGCGCGTTGATGTGAGGACGGACCCATGAACGAAGTGATCACGGGGCTGTCGCACGGTTTCGGCGTCGCCCTGCTTCCCATGAACCTGGCGCTGGTGATGCTCGGCTGCTTTGCCGGCACGCTGATCGGCGCCCTGCCTGGGATCGGCCCGATCAACGGCGTCGCCATCCTGCTGCCCATCGCCTATACCCTGGGCCTGCCGCCGGAATCGGCGCTGATCCTGCTGGCGGGCATCTATTACGGTGCCGAATACGGCGGCCGCATCTCCTCGATCCTGCTCAACGTGCCCGGTGATGCGGGCGCGGTGATGAGCACCCTGGACGGCAACCCCATGGCCAAGAAGGGCGAGGCCGGCCGGGCGCTGTCCCTGTCGGCGGTGGCGTCCTTCTGCGGCGGCACCTTCGCGGTGGTGCTGATGTCGCTGTTCGGCCCGCTGCTGGCGTCCTTTGCCGTCAAGTTCAACCCGTCCGACTATGTGGCCCTGATGGTGTTCGCCTTTGCCAGCCTGTCGTCGCTGGTGGGCAAGAACCCGGTGAAGACCCTGCTGGGGGCGCTGATCGGCCTGATGCTGGCGACCATCGGCATCGATGCCAATACCGGCGTGGCCCGCTTCAACTTCGGCATCCCCGACCTGCTGGCCGGCATCGACTTCCTGGTGGTGGTGATCGGCCTGTTCGGCATGGCCGAGCTGATTCATCTGGTGGAACAGCAGGTGACCGGCAAGCTGTCGGTGCTGCCCATCGGCCGGTCATTCGTGTCGATGAAGGACCTGATGCTGATCAAATGGTCGGTGCTGCGCGGGTCGCTGATCGGCTTTTTCATCGGCGTGCTGCCCGGCACCGGGGCGTCGGTGGCATCGGCCGTGGCCTATGGCACGGAAAAGCGCATCGCCAAGGATGGTGACACCTTCGGCACCGGCAACCCCAAGGGCCTGGCCGCGCCGGAAGCGGCGAACAACGGGGCGGCCGGCGGGGCCATGGTGCCGATGCTGACCCTGGGCATTCCCGGGTCTGGGACCACGGCAATCCTGCTGGGCGCGCTGCTGCTGTTCAACGTGACGCCGGGGCCGCTGATGTTCCAGACCCGGCCGGAAATCGCCTGGGGCCTGATCGCGTCAATGTATATCGGCAACATCGCCCTGCTGGTGATCAACCTGCCGCTGGTGGGGCTGTTCGCCCGCATGCTGACCATTCCGCAGAACTACCTGACGCCGCTGATTGCCGTGCTGGCCTTCATCGGGGTCTATTCGGTGGTCAGCAACACCTTCGACCTCTACATGATCATCGGGCTCGGGGTGTTCGGCTGGATCCTGCGCAAGCTGCAGTTCTCGCTGGCGCCGGTGATCCTGGGCTTCGTGCTGGGCGGCCTGTTCGAAGACAACCTGCGCCGGGCGCTGTCGATCTCCGGCGGTGACTGGATGGTGCTGTTCTCCGACACCAACGCCCTGATCCTCTATGGCCTGGCCATTCTGGTGGTGGTGGTGCCGATCATCCTGTCCCGTCGCAAGCGGGCCTTTGAGGACGACAGCGAATAGGGCATCCGCCCTGCGCCATGTGCCGCAAGGAAAACGCCGCCGGTTCCGATGAGCCGGCGGCGTTTTCGTGTTTCATACCGCGTGCATCTGATGGACGGGCAGGATCGCCAGCTCCCGGGCATAGCCCAGCCCCGACCAGGCGGCGTGGGAGCCGACCACGTACAGCGTGTTCTTGGCCCGCGAGACGGCGACGTTGAGGATATGCGGCGATCCCGTGGCCCATTGCCGCGCGCCGGTCTGGTTGGCGGCCGGTGCTCCCAGGACCAGGAAAACCGTCCCCGCCTCGCGCCCCTGGAAGGTATGGATGGTGCCGATCCGGTCCTTTACCCAATCACCGCCGTTGACGCCGATCGCGGCGAAGAGGTCCCGTTCCCGTTCCAGCCGGCGGCGCAGCTCCTGGGCGACGATGCGGAACGGAGAGATCAGGAACACGTCCGGGTCGCGCTCGCCGGCGTCGACGAGGCGGCGCAGCAGGCGGGCCACCATGTCGCCCTCCGCCGGGCTCCACTTCGAGTCGGCCTCTCCTTCACTGTCGAACCAGCAGGACGGGCCGAGGGGCGCGGGCGGGGCGGCCGTGACGCCGGGGCGCAGGGTGGGGGCGTGCACCATCTGTCCGGCATAGGCGATGCGGTTGGAGATGCCGAACATCGGCTCCCGGCAGCGGCGATGGACCAGCAGGGGCAGGCCGACGCGGCGGACGTCCGGGTCGGCTGCGAATTCCGCCTGATAGCGGGAGACCTGATCGGCCAAGGTCTGGGCCGAGGCATCCGGTGCGCTCCACACCATCCCGTCGACGCCGAAGTGGTCGCAGACCGCCTTGGTCAGCCGCCGGGGCAAGGTGACCACCGGCGGGATCTGAAGGGGATCGCCCACCAGGATGGATCGCCTGGCGCGCAGGATGGCGCCGACGGCGGCCTGGGGCAGGGCCTGTCCGGCCTCGTCCACCAGCAGCCAGCCGAGGCTGTCGGGCGGCAGCGGACCCAGCATCCGCTCTACCGACGCGAAGGTGGTGGAGACGACGGGGATGACCATGAACAGCGAGGCCCACAAATCCCCCAGCAGGCGGCGCTTTTCCCTATCCCGGGGCATGCCGTTTTGGAACATGTCCATCAGGGCGCCAAGGTTGTGATAAAGCGGCTGAGCGGCGGCGCCGATAAACGCCCGATGCACGGCCATGGCGGCCAGGAACAGGTCCTCGCGCTTGCGATGCAGGGAATCGGGTAGCCAGGGGGCGGTCAGATTGATCTCTTCGTGGTCGCTCAGCAGGACGGTCGCATCGATCGTGCGGTCGCCCGTCGTATCCCGGCAGGTGGTCAGATAGGCTTCCCCGTATTCCAGGGTCTCGTTCAGGGCGGCCAGCCGGGTTTCGATCTCTGCCAGTCTGGCCGCCAGGGCGATTTCGGCGGCGGCGGCGTCCGACAAGCCCTTTTCCGCCGCGGCCAGGGCGGTTCGGGCGCGGGTCTGTTCGTCGGTCAGCAGGCGATGCGCGGCTTCCCACAGGCCCCAGGCCGGGCTGCGCAACAGGCGCCCCATCAGCGCCGGCTTTTCGGCAAGATGCAGGTCCACCCGTCCGCAGGCATCCGCATGATGACGGCGGGCGGCATCGGCCTCAAGCCGGCGGTTTACGGTTCGCGTGGCGGCTTCGGCGGTCCGGCTTCGGCATTCTGCCAGCAAGCGCGCATCCTCGTCCCGCTGCCGGCGGCTGTCCGACAGGTGGCGGTGCAGTCGGCGGACCTCTTCCAGCGCCGCCAGATCCTCGGTTATCTGCTGCTTCAGGGCCACCAGCCGCTGGCGGGCCGTTTGCCAGGCCGCCAGGGCGGCTGTCCGCGAAGTGGGGGGCTGTTCGGCGGCGAGGATCGCCGGCGTCGCCGGCTGGAACCCCCTATTCTCTGCCCCTTCTTTCTTTCCGGCGTATTTTTTGGTCCTGTAAATGGCCTTCAGATAGAGGCTGAACCCGGCATCCGGATCCCACCAGAAGGTCCGCAGGAAAGCCGAGCGGTTCCGCGCATTGCCCAGGACGGCGGCAATCAGGCCCCAGGTTTCCGGTGCCCCTTCGGGACCGGTGGAGTCGGATCCGTGCAGGCGGTCGCTGACCGTCTTGAAATAGGCGGCTTCGGCGGGCGGGCGGCCGATCGCCCCGATACCGGGCAGTTCGCCGCTGATGTTCTCGACGGCCTTGTTGTTGCTGGAGGCAACCAGAACCTCGTGGCCTTTCAGTGTCGGGTCCAGGGTATGGATCCGGAAATAGGCCTGGCCGCCGGTGTGGACCTTCTGATCCGAGTCCTCGAAGGCCCGGGCCGGGTCGTCGAAGGCCACCATGGCTTCGGCGCGGTCGAGCACGCAAGCCGCGACCAGATCGCGCAGCAGGGTCGTCTTGCCGGTCCCTGGCGGGCCGTTGACCGCCACCAGCCCGCCATTCGTCGCCAGCTCGGACCGGGCGAGATTGACGGCGGCCTGTTGCAGCAGCACCAGGGGGTGGCCGCCGGGGCTTGGCCAGCGGGCGGCAGGGGTCAGGCCGGGGGCCACGGCCTCTTCCAGGGCCTGGCGGTCGGCCAGCAGGTCAACGGTGCGCTCCGGGCCGTCCAGCCCCAGGTAGCGGCGCAGGCCGGCGGGCGCGTCCCGGCCGGTCAGACGCCTTCTCGCGGACGCCAGATCCTTCAGGAAAAACGAGTTGAGCAGCGAGGCTTCCGGCGGAGTCCGGGCCTTTTCATGCTGCTGGATACGGACCGCCCAGGCCACCGGCTCGACCAGATCGGCGGGCAGGCCGCAGGCCTCGACCAGCCATTCATAGGCTGCCGTCAGAGTTTGCAGATCCAGGGGCCGGGGCTCGGTGTGCCCGTCGGTGGGGGACAGACGCTTTGCCATCTCCGTCAGCAGGCCTTGTTCCGCATACGGCCATTCGCCCAGGCGGTTCAGATCCTGTTGCAGGGCCTTGGGCAACGCCCAGGGGAAGCTGGATATGGCGATGCCGTTGGGGTCAACCAGATGTCCTTCCTGGTTCACCAGCACCTCGGCGATAGCTGCCCGGCTCCGTTGATGTGTCGACGCTTCTTCGTCCCGTCCGAACGCCCGGATCAGCGCATCTGTGGCCGGCCCCATGGGAACCGCTCCCAGGGTGATCCGATAGTACAGCCGGTGGTCCTTCGGCGGTGGTGGCCCTTCGATCCAGGGCAGGGGCGCCAGCGTCAGGTCCGCCAGCCGGGACAGATCCCCGTCGGCCAGATCCCGGGGCGATCCGAAAGTCTGAGGAGACAGGGCCTCCAGCGCTGTCCAGGCCGACAGGATCGATCCGGGTCTGTCGTCCGGTCCCGGGTGTGGCGTTTGGGCCATGGGGCGGGCTCCTTCCACACGTTCCGGCACGAGACCTGTTTTTCTGCTTCGCCGACCGATGGCCGCCGGAAAGACGGGTGCTGGAGAAGGGTGGGGATGAAAAAGGCGGGTGACTGTATTGGGGGTTGTTGAGGGTCTGGCTATTCACGTCTTTCCTTAACTAAAACAGGTTAGGGAGAGACGTGACTGGTGCGGACGAGGGGACTTGAACCCCTACTTCCTTTCGGAAGGCAGATTTTAAGTCTGCTGCGTCTACCGATTCCGCCACGTCCGCGAAGGGCGCATAAGAAACCACAAGCGCAGGTGTGGCTCAATACCATTTGCGCGGGATAGCCGTCTCATCATGCACATTGTGCCGTAAAGAGGGCGTAGCCGAGAGGAGGGGGGTTAGTGGCTGTCTTCGCCCAGGCTCATCACCCCCACACCCATCGCCACCCCGCCGAAGGTAACGAACAGGCCGAAGAACAGCAGGATGATGGTCAGCAGGCCGTCGTCGTTCTGGAAGGCCATGCTGCGGATGCTGCCCACATCCAGCGCCAGCAGGGCGCCGCCGAAGACGCAGGCGCCGAACAGGCCGGCCACCAGATGACGGAGCAGGAAGGTCAGGGCGGTGCGTTCCAAGCGATTGAGTGCCATGGCTCGTCGGCTTTCTTGACTGCGGCGGCGATCTCCGACGCGCCCTTCCCCTACTCCGGATCGCCGGTCGCCGTCATTGATTGTTCGCAAAATCCAAAGAGCGGGTCCCTTTTTTCAGGTCCATACGGTTCTTGATGCCCTATACGCAGCCCGTCCGGCCGCGGATCATCCGTTCCCGCTGCCGCCTCCGGCGTTCCAGGTGATCTCTGGCGTTTCTCCGAGCGCCTCCATCATCGCCGCCACCTGGTCGGCGGCGGCGGCCAGCTGATCCCGGTTGGTGCCGCGAATCACCACGCTGGCACCGATTCGGTTGCCCTTGGCGAAGGGGTAGCTGCCGATGTCCGTTTCCGGGAACGACACCTGGATGGCCCCCAGCTCCTCGGCCATATCGCCCTCGCGCACGGTGGCGGAAACCGACACCGACAGCACCGGCGCGCCGCCCACCAAGGTATGCTTCACGCCGTCGAACATGGCCTGCATGATCTTGGGCACGCCGGCCAGCACATGGACGTTGCCGATGCGAAAGCCCGGGGCGCCGCTGACCGGATTGTCGATCAAGTCGGCCCCTTCGGGGATGCGGGCCATGCGCCGCCGGGCCGCGTTCAACTGGCTGGGATCGGCGTAATGGGCCAGCAGCCGGTCCAGGGCGCGGGGGTCCTCCAGCAGCGGCACGCCAAAGGCGGCGGCCACGCAGTCGGCGGTGATGTCGTCATGGGTCGGGCCGATGCCGCCCGTGGTGAACACGTAGGTATAGCGCTCCCGCAGGGTGTTCACCGCCTCGACCACCGCGTCCAGCACATCGGGCACCACCCGGATTTCCAGCAGGCGGATGCCCATGTCCGCCAGCGACCGGCCCAGGAACGCCGTATTGGCGTCCTGGGTACGGCCCGACAGGATTTCGTTGCCGATGATCACCAGCCCGGCGCTGGGCGCGGTGTCCAGGGGGGCGGCCTCTGTCGTGCCAGAGGCGGGGCCGGGGTCCTCCGGCAGGGTCTCGGTCGTTTCGGTGCTCATGGTCCGTTCGATCTTGTTCTTGATCTTGTCACTTATAGCGGCTGCCGGCGTTCAGGCCGTGATGGCCGTTCCGCCGCCTAGGCCGCGACGGCCGTTCCGCCAACGGTGATGCGGTCGAGCTTCAGGGTCGGCTGGCCGACGCCCACGGGCACGCCCTGGCCGTCCTTGCCGCAGGTTCCGATTCCGGGGTCCAGGGCCATGTCGTTGCCGATCATGGACACGCGGGTCAGGGCGTCGGGGCCGTTGCCGATCAGGGTTGCGCCCTTCACCGGCGCACCGATCTTGCCATCCTCGATCAGATAGGCTTCGGAGGCGGAGAAGACGAACTTGCCCGAGGTGGTGTCCACCTGGCCGCCGCCGAAGTTGACCGCATACAGCCCCTTCTTCACCGACGCCACGATTTCTTCGGGGTCCTTGTCGCCCCCCAGCATGAAAGTGTTGGTCATGCGCGGGATCGGCGGGTGGGCGTGGGACTGGCGGCGGCCGTTGCCGGTGGGGTCCATGCCCATCAGGCGGGCGTTCAGGCGGTCCTGGAGATAGCCCACCAGGATGCCGTCTTCGATGATCACGTTGCGGCGGGTCGGGGTCCCTTCGTCGTCGATGGTCAATGACCCCCGGCGATCGGGGATGGTGCCGTCATCGACGATGGTCACGCCCGGGGCGGCGATGCGCTTGCCGATCCCTGCCGAGAAGCACGAGGTGCCCTTGCGGTTGCCGTCCCCTTCCAGGCCGTGGCCGATGGCTTCGTGCAGCAGAATGCCCGGCCAGCCGGAGCCCAGAACCACCGGCATGTCGCCGGCCGGGGCTTCGATGGCCTCCAGGTTGACCATCGCCTGGCGCAGCGCTTCGTCCACCGCGCCCTTCCAGGTGCTTTCCTCCAGGAACCCGTCATAGGTCAGGCGGCCGCCCATGCCGGTGCCGCCGGATTCGCGCCGGCCGTTGGCGTCCTGCACCACCACCGACACGTTCAGCCGCACCAGCGGCCGGATGTCGGCGGCATCCCCGCCGCCGGCGCGCAGGATGCGGACCGCCTGCCAGGTGCCCATCAGCGAGGCCATCACCTGCACCACCTTGCTGTCCCGGCTGCGGGCGTAGGCATCGATTTCCGCCAGCAGGCCCACCTTGGTGTCGAAGGGCACCAGGTCCAGGGGGTTGGCGGGAGTATAGAGGGTGCGGTTGGTGGCCGGCGGGGCGGCGGTCAGCACCCCCGACGCCCCGGTGCGCACGGCCCGCACCGACTGAGCGGCGCGTTCCAGCGCCCCGTGATCCAGCGAACTGGCATGGGCAAAGCCGATGGCTTCGTCATGGACGGCGCGCAGGCCGAAGCCCTGGGTGCTGTCGAAGCTGGCCGACCGGATGCGGCCGTCGTCCAGGGAAAAGCCCTCGGTCTGGCGATACTCCAGGAACAGCTCGCCGTCGTCGCAGCCTTCCAGGGTCTTGTCCACCAGCGCGCGGGTGGCGTCGAGATCCAGGCCGGTCTCGGCGAAAAACAGCTCATCGGTGGTGATGGTATCGGCCATAAGGGTCTCCGGACATCGTGCAGGGGCCGGCCCGGTCCTGCCCGATCCGGACGCTGACGACCGCCGGCCGGCAGCCGGGCAGGCGGTGGTCCGTCGGGTGGGCGGGACGGGCGGGTCGGCGGTGAAGTGACATGGACGGGGGACGCTGGGGACCCCGATCATCCGCGTATTATGGAATAGATTTGGTCGAAGTGTCGCGGGTCAAGCATTGACAGCGTCCGACGGCGATCCGGACCCCGGGTCGGAGGGGCTTTCGCCAGCGCCGCCATAGCGCACGACCCGCTCCCGGGGCAGGGTGATGGTGGCGGTGGTGCCGTTGCCGGGCTGGCTGGACAGGGTCAGCCGGCCGCCGTGCAATTCTATCAGCGCCTGGGTGAGGGGCAGGCCCAGCCCGGTGCCCTCGTGCCGCCGGGCGAGGCCGCTGTCGATCTGGCCGAAGGGGGCGAGCGCGACGGCGATTTCCCCAGGGCTCATGCCGATGCCGGTGTCCCGGATGGCGATGGTCACCCCCTGCTGGGCATCGGGACAGACCACCGAGACGGTCACGGACCCGCCCTGGGGGGTGAATTTCACCGCGTTGGTCAGCAGGTTCAGCAGCACCTGCTTGATGCGCCGCATGTCGACGCGCAGGACCGGCATGCCGTACCTGGGGGTGATATCCAGCGATACGTTGCTGTCCATGGCCCGGCTGGCAACTAGCCGGCTGGCCGAAACGATCAGGCTGCCCAGCGGCGTCTCCTCCTCGCTCAGGTCCATCTGGCCGGCTTCGATCTTCGAAACGTCAAGGATATCGTTGATGATCGCCAGCAGGTGGCTGCCGCTGTCGTGGATGCCTCGCGCATAGTCCACATAGCGGGGGTCGCCCAGCGGTCCCACCATCTGGCCCCGCATCATTTCGGAAAAGCCCAGGATGGCGTTGAGCGGGGTGCGCAATTCGTGGCTCATGTTGGCCAGGAATTCGCTTTTGGAGCGGTTGGCCAGGTCGGCCTGTTCCATCGCCGCGCGCAGAGCCTGTTCCGTATGCTGGCGGCTCAGCTCGCCGCTCAGCCACTGGGCCGCCAGGGCAAGCAGCTGCTGATGGCTCTTGCGGAACGGTTTGGAGCGCGCGTCGGCGGCCGAGAAGCACAGGGTGCCGATAACCTCCGTCCCGCGCAGCAGGGGGGCGCCCAGATAGCATCCCACGGTCTTGGTGGGCGCGCAGCCGTCGTCCTGCCACAGGGGGTCGCCATGGACGTCGGCGATGGCCACGGGGGAGCGGCTGTCCATCACCACGCTGCAATAGGTATGGGACAGCGAGGCGAACGGAGCGCCCTTGGGTGGCATGCCCGGTCCATGGGCGGCGAGCACGGCCAGGATATCCCCCTGCCGTTCCAGGGCCACGCCGGTGTCCAGGCCGAACTGGTCGCAACCGAAGGCCAGCAGGGCCGCTAGGCGGTCGTCCAGGCTTCGCTCGGTGTCGTTGGTGATACCGTGGAAGGCGCGGAGGGCGGCTTCGCTGTCGGCTAGTTCCAGCTCGATCAGCTTGCGGCGGGTAATGTCGGTGTAGATGGTCAGGGTCTGGCCATCGGGGGTTTTGCGCTCGGTGATCAGCACCCAAAGGCCGCCCGGATCATGAATCTCGACCGTGCCCCGGGGGTTGCGGTGCTGTTCCAGCCGCATCGGCAGAACCTGACCCCGGCAGACCTCTGTTCCATGCTCCCCGGACACGATGATCTCCGCTTCCCGGTCGGACAAGTTGCCGCGGGCCAGGTCCTCGAATGTCGTGCCTTCTTTCAGCATCGGGACCAGCCCCGGAATCAGACGGCCCAGCGCCTGGTTCCACAGGATCAGCCGGTCGTTCTCGTCCCACAGGGCGAAGCCGTCGGACAGGCCTTCCAGGGCGGCTTTCAGGCGGGCCTCTGCGCGGGTGGCGCGGGCTTCGGCTTCCACCTGCTGGGTGATGTCCGTCGCGGATCCGCGATAGCCGACGAAGGTCCCGTCCTCGTCGAACAGAGGCACGCCGCTGGTGCGCACCAGACGGGCCAAAGGTTCGGATCCTTCGCCCCGCGAGGAGATGAAGGTGCGGTAGCTCCAATAGGTGAAGTCGCGGAAGGGACGGTGGTTTTCCAGATCGTCCATGTGGCGGGCGATCTTGTCGGGCGTTTCCAGGTCGGTGGCGATCAGGTCCACCCGGCGCTGGCCATAGGCCAGGTTGGGGTCGAACTTGGGGTTGGCCAGATCGTCGCGCACGGAAAACCAGATGAAGCGGTGGTCCGGTCCGGTTTCCCAGAACCAGTCCGACGACGCCTGCGCGACGTCGCTCATCCGCTGCTCGCTGTGTTCCAGCTCGCGGGTGCGCTGGGCGACCTGGCGTTCCATGTCGTCGTGGGCGGCGCGCAGGGCGGTTTCCAGGTGCTTGTGCTCGCTGATGTCGGTGATCATCAGGAAGCAGCCGATCACCCGCTCCCGGTCGCGGCGGTGGGGGATGATGTGCACCCGGGCGCTGCGGTTCACCGACGACAGGCGGACCTCGCGCACCACCGGGGTGCCCTGCAGGGCGATCCGGAAGGCTTCGGCCAGCACCGCATAGTCCCGGTCCCCCAACACCTCGGCCGGGGACAGGTCGATCAGGGTGTGGGCCGGGCGGCCGAACCAGTCGCCGTGGGCACGGTTGGCGAAGCGGATGCGCAGGGCACCGACCGATACCGTCTCGCCTTCCTCGACCGAGGCATAGGAAACCAGGGCGGGCAGGTTGTCGGTGATCAGCCGCAGCAGGTCGTCGCTTTCCCGATAGCGGGCGTCGGCGACGGCCCGGGCTTCGGTTTCCTGGCGCAGCCGGCTTTGCTGGCGCCGCAGCACCCGGTCGGCGTGGCGGACCACCAGGAACTGGCCGAGATACAGCAGCCCCAGCACCGCCGCCCCCGCCGCCATGGCCCAGACCTGGTGGGTGCGCACCGTATGCATGCCGGCGCTCAGGTCTGTGGAGAGCAGGAAAACGGGAAGTGGCGCGGCACCCGGCGCAAGGGACGGCGGGTCCTCTTCGCCACGGGTTCCGGTGCCGCTGCGTGTTGCGGTTCGGGCTACGCCCGCGGGGATGGCCCAGGGCAGCAGGATCGCGGTTTCCATCACGTGCTCGGCTGTAATGTCCTCGCTATCCCGGGGGGCGGCGGTGTCCGGATCCAGATCGATGGGCGCGGCCCGGCTTTGGCCGGCGGGCAGGACCGGCCGCAGGCGGTGGGAAACCAGGCCCGCCCGGGTGCGGGCGATCAGGGCGGTCCAGCCCGGCACCCGGCTTATAGGCAGGGACAGCAAGGCATCGTCCAGGGAAAACAGGATATGGCCATCGGCGTTGATCACTTCGATGGCGGTGACCGGCAGGTCGCGAATCGTCTGCTTAACCATGCCCCGCAGGGCATGGAAATGGGGGTCGGACAGCAGGGTGGCGGGGTCCGGCGTATGGCCGTGACGGGCCAGGGCGTGCAGGTCGGGGGCCATCAGATTGACCAGGGATCGCGCCAGGACCGCATTGGACTGGCGGGTGGCGGTGGTCAGGTTGTCCAGTGCGGCCGTGCGGTACAGCAGCCCCAGCAGCACCGCAGCCACGACGATCAGCGCCAGACTGGCCAGCGAAAAAAAACGCTGCAGTTTGAACACACCGCCCATCAGCCCCGGTCCTCCTCCGGCCGCCGGCCCGCGTTGCGCCGGAAACGGGAGCCGAATTTTCTTTTTTGCGTCATGGGTGCCCGTTCCGCCCGGAATAGCCCTATGCCTTGGGGCGAAGTTTGCGACTTTTGGAGCATGAACGATAGCCTTTTGGCTAAATGGTGCTGGGAAATATGGCCTGGAAGAAAGCCTGTGGTGGGTCGAATACCCGCTCGGCGGGTGATTGTCGGTGTGGACGAGAGCGGCGGGCGCGCTTGACAACGGCCTGTGGCGCCTGAAGGATCCCGGTTGACCGATCGGCTTTCCGGCCGCAAGCCCGCCAGACGCCAGCCACACGAAGGTTTTTTCCCGATGACCAAGCCCACTGCCCGCCCCGGTATCGTCCGCCGCACCTTCCTTGCCTCTGCCGGTGCCGTGGCGCTGTCGGCGCCTTTCATCCGGCCGTCCCGGGCCGCCGAGTCGATCCGTATCGGCGAGATCAACAGCTACAGCCGCATCCCCGCCTTCACCCTGCCGTACCGCAACGGCTGGCAACTGGCGGTGGAACAGATCAATGCCGCCGGCGGGGTGCTGGGCGGCCGGCCGCTGGAGGTGTTCAGCCGCGACGACAACGGCCAGCCCGGCGATGCGGTGACCGCCGCCCAGGAACTGGTCAGCCGTCACGAAGTCCATGCCCTGGCCGGCACCTTCCTGTCCAACGTCGGTCTGGCGGTGGCGGATTTCGCCGCCCAAAAGGAAGTGCTGTTCCTGGCTGCCGAACCGCTGACCGATGCCCTGACCTGGGAGCAGGGCAACCGCTATACCTTCCGCCTGCGTCCCAGCACCTTCATGCAGGCCAACATCCTGGCCCAGGAAGCGGCCAAGCTGCCGATCACCAAATGGGCGACCATCGCCCCCAACTATGAATACGGCACCTCGTCGGTGGAGCGGTTCAAAACCCTGCTGACCGCCCTGAAGCCCGAGGTGGAGTTCGTCGGCGAACAGTGGCCGGCCCTGTTCAAGCTGGACGCCGGTCCCAGTGTCCAGGCCCTGATGGACAGCGGGGCAGAGGGGATTTTCAACGTGCTGTTCGGCCCCGATCTGCCCAAGTTCGTGCGCGAAGGCGACCTGCGCGGCCTGTTCGAAGGGCGCGAGGTGGTCAGCATGCTGACCGGCGAGCCCGAATACCTGAACCCCCTGGGCGACGAGGCGCCGAGCGGCTGGATCGTCACCGGCTACCCCTGGTATGCGATCGAAGACCGCGCCCATGTGGCCTTCGTCCAGGCCTATCAGGACCGCTGGGGCGAGGATCCGACCCTGGGGTCGCTGGTCGGCTACAATACCCTCAGCGCCCTGGCCGTGGCGTTCCAGAACGCCGATTCCACGGACACCGACGATCTGATCGACACCATGCGCGGCTTGCAGGTGTTCACGCCGGCCGGCAACATCACCTTCCGCCCCGGCGACCACCAGTCGACCATGGGGGCCTGGGTCGGCCGCACCGCCGTGGAAGACGGCAAAGGGGTCATGACCGGCTGGCACTACGTGCCCGGCGACACGGTTCTGCCGCCCGAGGATGTGGCCAGCGACTGGCGTCCCGAAGATGCCAACGACTGACCGGAACCATCCGGGGCGGCTGCTGCCCGGCCTGCTGCTGGCGGCCGGGCTGCTGGCGGCCGGTTTCGCGGGGGCCGCAGGGGCCGCGCAGCCCAGCGACGACCTGTTCGGCGCACCGGCACCAGCGCCGGCAAAGACACCCGCACCGGCGGCGACCACCACCGCTGCCCCTGTCCCCGCCACGGGCGGCGGGGAGGGTGGGGCGAACGGGCTGGAAAGCCTGGAGGCCCTGCGCCAAAAGCTGAAGCCGGGGATCAAGGGGCTGGACGACCGGCTGACCACCACGGCGTCGGCCTATCCCTGGGCGGCCGTGGGGCGGGTCAACCGCAACGACGGATCCTTCTGCACCGGCACCCTGGTGGCGCCGGACCGGGTGCTGACCGCCGCCCACTGCCTGTGGAACAAGCGCACCCGCGACTGGTTTCCCACCGCCGGCCTGCATTTCGTCGCCGGCTATTCCCGGGGCGAATGGCTGGCCCACAGCGGCGTGACCGCCACCCGCACCGGCCCCGACTATATCCCCAGCAACACCGGCAAGAACGCCAAGGCCGAAGGGGACTGGGCCGTGCTGACCCTGGCCGAGCCCCTGGGCGACTCGCTGGGGCATTTCGGGGTGCAGCCCGGCGTGCCCAAGGACGCGCTGATCGGCCAGGTGGGCTACAGCTTCGACCGCCGCCACGTCCAGACCGCCAACATCGGCTGCACCGTCCTGGCCCGCCCCAATCCGACGGTGATCTACCATGACTGCGATGCGGTGAACGGTGACAGCGGCTCCCCCCTGTTCGTCTGGTTCGAAGACGGCCCCCGGGTGATCGGCCTGCATGTGGGGACCGCCCGCCGCTCCCCCGAGTCCATCGGGGTTGCCTTGGATGTGGGCGTGGCCATTGCCACCGCCTCGGCTGCCCGTTCCGGCGGCCAGCCGGTGGATACGCCTCTGGCCGAGGCGCTGATGGCGCGGCTGGGCTATGGCGGGCTGGCCGACTTGCGCACGGCCGCCGCCGCCGCTGGCCATCCGGTCGGGACAGGGGGGATGAGCCCGCGGGAGTATGGACTGCTTCTGTCGGGTCAGTTGCCGGCAAACAAGCCTTGATGTCGCTTTTCCGACCTCGGCATCGCTCTATATGCCGAGAGGCTGTAAGGGTCTGTCCGCTTTTTTTGAATGGTTATTGATCGAGCGCAATGCCCATGAAGGCAATGGGGTTCATTCTCGTGGCGTCCACATCCCCTATTGGACAAAACAAGGAGACGCTCCATGAAGTTCTCTTCCTTCGCCAGTTCTCTGGCCACCGCTGCGGTGGCCCTGATGGTGGCTTTGCCAGCCAGCGCCCAGGACGCCGATCTGCGCGCCCGGGCCGCCGAAATCTTCAAGCCCGTTCCCTCGATGGTGCCTGCCGTTGCCGATAACGCGGTGACCCGGGACAAGGTGGATCTGGGCCGCATGCTGTTCTTCGATCCGCGCCTGTCGGCGTCCGGCCTGATTTCCTGCAACACCTGCCATAACCTGGGCATGGGTGGGGACGATAACCTGGAGACCTCTATCGGTCACGGCTGGCAGAAGGGTCCGCGCAACGCCCCGACCGTGCTGAACGCCGTGTTCAACACCGCCCAGTTCTGGGATGGCCGCGCCGAGGATCTGAAGGCCCAGGCCAAGGGGCCGGTGCAGGCCGGCGTCGAAATGGCCAGCACGCCGGATCGCGTTGTCTCGACGCTGAAAAGCATGCCGGAATACGTCGACCGCTTCGGCGTCGCCTTCCCCAACGAAGACGACCCGGTGACCTTCGACAACATGGCCAAGGCCATCGAAGCCTTCGAAGCCACCCTGATCACCCCGGCTTCGGCCTTCGACCAGTTCCTGGAAGGCAATGACAACGCCCTGACCGCCGACGAAAAAGCCGGTCTGGCGCTGTTCATGGACAAGGGCTGCGCGGCCTGCCATTCCGGCGTGAACGTGGGCGGCGACGGCTACTATCCGTTCGGCGTGGTGGAGAAGCCGGGCTCCGACATTCTGCCGCCGGGGGACAAGGGTCGCTTCGCGGTGACCAAGACCGCCGCCGACGACTACGTCTTCCGCGCCGGGCCGCTGCGCAACATCGCTCTGACCGCGCCCTATTTCCACTCCGGCAAGGTCTGGGATCTGCGCCAGGCGGTGGGCATCATGGGTGTTGCCCAGCTCGGCGAGGACCTGTCGGAAGGCGAGATCGACCAGATCACCGCGTTCCTGAAGGCCCTGACCGGCGAGCAGCCGCAGGTGGAATATCCCATCCTGCCGGTCAGCACGGCCGATACCCCGCTGCCCGTCGCCATGACGGAATGAGGGATTGATACCGGTTCGTGGGCCGGGTTGACGAGAAAGGGGCGGGGTCCGGTCGGGGTCCGCCCCTTTTTCGTGTGTCGGGGAGAACGGGTCAGGGCAGATTGGCGGGCGGGCGTTCGGGGCCGTGCAGGGGCGTCCAGCGCAGGTCGGGGGTCCGGCCCTCGGCGATGGCAAGGACGGCGGCGTTGAAGGCCCGGACCCGGTCGCGGGTATCCACATGAACGGCCCGCAGCAGGTGGGATCCCGCCGGTTCATCGGGGATCTGTCCGCCCAGCTTGGTCTGGAAGCGCTGTTCATAGATCTGCCAGGCGTCGAACGAGGCGCCTCGCGCTCCGGTGGACTGGTGGGCGATGCACAGGTCGTTGGCCACGGCGACCCGCAGGCCGGCCCGGTGGCAGCGGAAGCTGTAGTCGATGTCGTACAGGTGGAAGCCGTCGAAGGTGTCGGCGTCGAAGGCGATGGTGTCGAAGGTCCGCCGCCAGCCGGCCAGGAAGACGCCGTCCAGGGCCTGGATGCCACCGTCCAGACGTCCTTGCAGGCCATAGGTCTCCACCCGCCACTGGGTATCGTCGGGACCCTTGTGCGGCACGAAGCCTCGCTGATGCTGCCAGCCGGAGCGAATCCAGGTGGCGCCGGTCAGCCGTGTGGTGCCGGCGATACCCAGCAGGTCGCAGTGGTCCATATGGGCACGCAGCCGGGCTTCGAAATCATCGGCCAGGATTTCCACATCGTCGTGGGTCAGGATCAGGATCTCTCCGTTCGCCACCCGCAGGCCTCGCGTATAGCCCTCGCACAGGGAACGGGCATTGCGGATGGCAATGATCTCCACCTGGGGACCCAGGACGGCGCGGTAGGTTTCCACGGCACGAGCGAATTTCCCGTCGTCGATGGAGCAGAGGACGACCGAAATCATGGGTCCGTCGATGACCGGACCCAGGGGACGGACGGCCGGCCGGTCGCCGGCCAGAGTCGGGTCGGCCATGATCACCGCTTCCATTTCCTGCAACTGCCGCAGGCGGGCGGGGTGATAGGCGGGGTCCCGCTGGGTGGCGGTGGTGGCGATGTCGAAAGCGGCTTTGTGCTGCTCCAGGGCCGACAGGGCGTCGGCCAGATCGGTCAGGGTGGCGGCGTGGTTGGCGCTCAACTGATTGGCCCGTACCAGCACCGGCAAGGCATCCTGGGGTTGCCCCTTGCGGATGAAGACCAGGCCGAGCAGGCGATAGAAATCGGCGTTGCTCTGATCGTCCACAAGCCGTTCGCGGCATACCCCCTCGACGAAGCCGAGCCGGCCACCGCTCAGGGCCTTGTACAGATCGTCGATGGAAAGGGACGCGGAAGCCATGGGGTTTGTCGGTCGCTCTATCGCGCGGGAAACAGGGGCTGAGATGTTTGGGGCCGCGCCCGGCGGGAATGGAAACGCCCGGCGCGGGAGTGGAATCAGGCCGGGGGGTGCTGCCCCTTGGCCTGGTGCAGCAGGCGTACGGCATCCTCTTCCCGGCCGGCGCGGAACAGCAGCACGGCCAGGCCTTCCGAAGCGTCACGGTGGTTCGGCTTCTGACGCAGGATTTCCTGATAGATTCCGGCGGCGCGGTCGATGTCTCCCTGATCGGCGGCGGTCCGCGCCATCTTGACGGCATCGGCGATTGAAAAGGATCCGAAAGGCCGGGGTTCGCGGCCGGCCACCAGGTCCTTGATCACCGACATATGGCGGGGCAGGCAGACCTTGCGAAGGTCGTAGGTATCCACCACGAACTGGCGGGCGGCGGCGCGAATCGGTTCCATCTCCTTTTGCGAAACCAGGGCTTCCTCGACCCTGTCGGCCAGAGCTTTGCGGTCGAAGAAATCGGTCAGCAGGCCGGTTTCGCCGTCGCGGATGGCTTCCATCACCGGTGGGGTGGCCGATCCGATCACCAGACAGCCCGAACTCATGGCTTCCAGCATCGACCAGGATAGCACGAACGGATAAGTCAGATAGACGTGGACGCTGGAAACCTGCAACAGGGCGAGGAACTGGCTGTAGGGGATCTGCCCCAGGAAATGCACCCGCTCCAGGTCGATCTGACCTTTCTGCTCCTCCAGCAGGGCTTCGCGGAAGCATTTGCCCCCAGCCAGGCGGGAACCGTAGCTGACGCCATCCCCGCCGACCACCAGCACCTGGGCGTTGGGGCGGCGGCGCAGGATATCGGGCAGGGCGCGCATGAAGGTGTGGAAACCGCGATAGGGCTCCAGATTGCGTGAGACGTAGGTGATCACCTCGTCCTGTCGTGACAGCTTCCGGCCGTTTTTCAGGGTGACGGCGGTGTTGGGCTTGGGTCTTACGGCGTCGGTATCGATGCCGTCATGGATCACCGAAATGCGCCGGCGGTGCATGTCGGGGTAGCGCGACGCCTGCCAGACGGTGGGGGATTGCCCCCAGTCGGCGGCCTGGAGACCCAGCAGGTTGCCGGTGTTGAAGACGCGCATGCGCGGGCCGTCCACGGCTTCGTCCCGGGGGAATTCCGGGTCGAATCCGGTGTCCGCCCCCCGGCCGTGGTAGAAGAATTCAAAGAAGCTGAGCAGCGGCGTGTCGGGCCAGACGTCCTTCAGGAACAGGGTCTCGCCCCAGCCGTTGTGGCCCAGCATGATGTCCGGCGTGAAGCCTTCCGCCTTAAGTTCGCGAGCCTTGGCCCAGACGGCTTCGGCGTGGTCCAGGATACCGGTCATTCCCGGTTCCCACCGGTGCTGTCCGCTGACCTTGGAAGTCTTCAATTCGTAGATCACCGAGCGGACCCCCGGCAGATCCCGGCCACGGGACTGCCGGATGGCGATCACCTCGGCCCCGGGTTCCTGTGCCAGGATCGGGGCAATGTGCTTGTACTGGGCGGGAAAGCTTTGATGGACGAAAAGAACTCTCATGGGATATCCGCCAGTGTTCCTGATGCGATTTTGGCTGCGCAGCCATGGCGGGGCAGAATAAGGCATCAGGGCCAGGGCGCAACCATCGTACGAGCGCGCGGAAAGATGTTCCCCGGTTTCGGCGTTCAGGCAGAGGAGAAGCGGTGTGGCCGGAAGCGAAGAAGATACCTACTACAACAACGTCAATGGCGATCTGTTGGCCTTCATGCCGGGCGGGCAGCAGCGGGTCGTCGAGATCGGATGCGGGGCCGGGGCCTTGGCGGCGGCTTATCGGGAAGCCAACCCGGCCTGCCACTATACGGGCGTGGAAATGATGCCCGAGATGGCCGCGCGGGCACGGGCGGTGATGAACCGTGTCATCGAGGCCGATGTGGAGACCTTGCCCGCCGAAGCTCTGGGAGACCCGGGGTCGGTGGACATTATCGTCTACGGTGACGTGCTGGAGCACCTTCGCGATCCCTGGGCCGTGTTGCGTGCCCATCTTCTTCTGCTGCGGCCCGGTGGAGTCGTGGCTGTGAGCCTGCCCAATGTCCAGTACTGGGGAGTCCTGGAGGACTTGCTGCGGGGCACGTGGACCTACCGCGATAGCGGCGTGCTGGACCGGACCCATCTGCGGTTCTTCACTCTGGATACGGCGATAAGCCTGCTGACAGATGCCGGTCTGACGGTGGTCGGCATCCGGGGACGGGTGAAGACAGAAGATCAGTCCGACGACATCCGCGCGCTCCTGGCACCCGTCTGCGCGGCATTGGGGGCGTCGGAGCAGCCGGATCGAATGCGGTGCATCCAGTACGTGTTTCAGGCGGTCAATTCCGTTTGACGCGCCGGGCCAAGGTGACGATGGCGTCCGCCGCCTCCAGCCAGGTTTCGTTCAAGGCCGTGGTGCGCAAGGCGCCCTCGCTCAGCTGTTGCAGCAGGGAACGGTCGTCCACCAGGCGGGCCAGCGCGGCGGTGACGGACTCGGCAGAGGTATCGGCGGCAAGCAGGCCGTTGTCGCCGTCGCGGACCTGTTCGGCCAGGCCGCCCACCGGGGTGGCCACCACCGGCAGGCCGGTGGCGAAAGCCTCGTTCACCAGGCCGGACTGGCTCGCTTCAATATAGGGCAGCACCAGGATGTCGGCGGCGGACAGCAGGGCGGGGATCTCCTCGTCGGGGATCCAGCGGTTGTCGATGGTGACGTCGGGCAGGGCGGACAGGGCGGCGGCCTGATTCCCCAGGTCACCGCCGCCACTGACCCGCAGGCGCACCGGCAGGCTCCGCTCACGCAGGGCGCCATAGGCCCGTACCAGCCGGTCGAGCCCCTTGTAGGGCAGGATTCGGCCGAGGAAGAGCAGCGACAGGGGCTGGCCCGTCGTATCCGTGCCCCGGGTGCGCCGTCCCTGCCAATCAAGGGGCGGGCCGAGGGGGGCGACGGCCACCGAATCGGGAGCGACGCCATGCACGTCCACCAGTCGGTCGGCGACGAATCGGGTGGGAGCCACATAGCCCGCCAGCCCCGGCGGCGGCCGGTAGAACCAGTCCTTCAGCGGCGCACCGTCTCCCGGGTGAGGGGTGGCATCGTGGATGGTGCAGACCACCGGCACGCCGGTACCATTGAGCAGGGGCAGGGTCGGACGGGTCCACAGGTGGGTCATGGTCGACAGCACCAGGTCGATCCGATGCTTGCGCACATAGCGTGCCAGCCGGGCCATGGTTACCGGCAGCAACAGGGTGGCGCGCAGGCACGAGGCGATATCGGTGTAGGTGTCGATCTCCAGGGTCGGCACGTCCAGCGCCCGGAAGGCCTCGATCAGGTCGCACTGACGCGACAGGGCCAAGTGGACCTCCACATCCTCCCGCTGCTTCAGGGTGCGGGCCAGATCCAGGGCATGGCGCGGCCCGCCGCCCTTGCGCCCCCAGTACCACAGCAGGATGCGAATCGGCGGCGCGCTCATGACGGGGTGCCTCCTGTCGGATCCGTGGTGGTTGCGGCGCCACGCGGCACCCTGGCCGGGCGGCGCCGGCACAGCCGGACGGGCATGTGCTGGCGCAGGTGCACCGGGGCGTCGTGGTGGCGCAACTCGCGGGTCAGGCGGACGAAGCGGCCGGCGATCATGTTGTGCCAGTCTTTGGGCAGGAACCCCAGCACCGGCCTGGGCTGGGACAGGGCCAGGCGGCGGCCGCCCAGGATGCGCAGGCCCTTCCACAGGGCGCGGGTCAGCAGCCAGCCCCATCCCTTGCCCAGGCAGGTGCCGAAGGTTTCCCGGTAAAGGGTGCGGTAGCGCTGGTTGCGGGCTTCCAGCTTCTGGCCTTCCGGGGTGCCTTCCTCGGCCCAGTTGCGCTGGTGCAGCACGGCGACGGCGCGGGTGAAGGCCACATCGCGGCCGGCCAGCAGCACCCGGGTGGTCAGATCGGCATCGATGCCGTAATCACGGAAGGTCTCGTCAAAGCCGCCCAGCTGCTGCAACAGCGGGGTGGGCAGGACGCCCTGGTTGACGTTGATCACCCCGGTGCCGGTGATCCCGCCGATGTAGGGCTGGTCGGCGAAAGGGCCGCGCAGGTCGCGCACCTTCAGGCCGACCATGCCGAGCGCCGGGTCGGCCTGAAGGGCGGCGACAGCCGTATCCAGGCCCTGTCCGGTAACCATGTTGTCGTCGCTCAGCCAGCATACATAGGGCGTGGTCAGGCGCGAGAAGACGGCGTTCAGGGCACGGGCCTGTCCCCGCTTTTCGCCTTCGAATACCGGGTGGATGCGGGGATCGGCGGCCGCTTCGGCGGTCAGCCAAGCCACCGTGCCGTCTTCGGAGCCGGCATCGGTGACCCAGAGTTCCAGCGGCAGTCGGCTTTCGGCCCGGATGCTGTTCAGGCAGGCCTTCAGCTGATCCAGCCGGTCACAGGTCCCGATCACGACGGCCAAGCGGCCCGGTTCCCCGCCGGACTGTGTCACTCCGATCCCTTTCGTCCCTGTGTCCTGTGCTTTTTGGTGATCAGGCGACGCCAGTCCTATTCCGCCGAAACGTTGGTGGCGCCGATGGCTTCGAAGGTCAGGTTTTCGTCCTTCTTCAGCGGCTGGGCCAGGGCCTTGCCGATGAATTCGTCCACGCGATAGGGCGGGATGCCGTCGTTGGGGCACTTGTAGGTGATGTCGGCGGCGGTCAGGACGGTGCCGGCGGGCAGGTCGCGGGCGGCGACCAGCTTCTTGGCCATCTTGAACAGCGGGGCTTCTTCGCTGGGGAAGGGTCGCTTGATGCCGTCGCCCAGGGACACCCGGGTGCGTTCCAGGTCGCGGACCACGCGGCGGATGCCGCCCGGTTCCAGCGAGAAGGCCTGGTCCGTGCCTTTCCAGGTGCGGTTCAGGGTGAAGTGCTTTTCGAAAATCCGCGCGCCCAGCATGTAGCCGACCAGCGGCATAGCGATGCCGGCATCATGGGAGGAGAAGCCGATGATGATGTCGGGGAATTCGTTGTAGAACGTCTCGATCACCCGCAGGTTCAGCTCTTCGTGGGCCGGCGGGTAGCCCGAGGTGCACTGCATGATGCAGAGGTTCTTGTTGATCGGCATGATGGTTTCGTAGGCGCGCCGCACGTCGTCCATGGCGCCGCCGCCGGTCGACACGATCATCGGCTTGCCGAAGGACGCCACATACTTCAGCAGCGGCGTGTTGGTCAGATCGCCCGAGGCGATCTTGTAGGCGGTGATGTCGATGTCTTCCAGGAAGTCCGCCGACGGCATGTCGAAGGCCGTGGAGAAGAAAACGATGCCCAGCTCTTCGGCGTACTTCTTCAGTTCCAGGTATTCATCGCGCCCGAACTCCAGAAACTCGCGGTGCGCGCCGTAGGTGGGGGCGTAGGCGTTCAGGCTGTTATAGGGGCTGTTGTACATTTCATCGGTGAAGAGCGCGTGGTTATCGCGCTTTTGCAGCTTGACCGCATGGGCGCCGTTATCGGCGGCGGCCTTGAACATCTGCTTGCACTTCTCCAGCTCACCCTGGTGATTGTGGCCGATTTCGGCGATCACGAAGGATTTGCCGCTGTCCTGGTCAATCACGTGGTTGCCGATACGGAATTCGCGCGCCATTTGGGATCCCCCGGATGTCTGGCTAACTAAACTTTGGCGGCAAGCTACCCAACGGTCCCCCCACTTGCAATACAAAGGATCGGCCTATTGCCCCCTCGGTCGGAGGGGGCATGCGAGCAGGTTGCGATTGCAGGTGATTTCCGAGAACGGTCCTGAGGACGGGCGGGGGCGGAAAAGACATTGTAAAGGCGGGGCGGGCTCCGATACTGTGACGCGCCGTACGGTCCGGGTCCTTCTTGCTGTCCGGACCGGGGCCTCTCTCATCGCCTGTTCCGGGCGTTTCCGTCCCGCCGACCGAATCCGGGTGCCGTGACCATGACCCAATCCACCAAGCCGTCCGCCGTCGCGCTGATTCCGGCGCGATCCGGTTCGAAGCGCGTCAAGGACAAGAACATCCGTTCCCTTCAGGGCCACCCGGTTCTTGCCTATTCGATCTGCGCTGCCCGGGCGGCGGGCGTGTTCGACGCGGTGGTTCTGTGCACCGACAGCGAAGCCTATGCCGAGATCGGCCGCCATTACGGGGCCGAGGTGCCGTTCCTGCGTTCGGCGGAGATATCCGGATCCCATTCGCCGGACATCGAATGGGTGGAACTGGCGCTGGAGCAGCTGAAGGCGCAGGGCCGCGATTTCGATGCGTTCAGCATTCTTCGGCCCACCAGCCCCTTCCGCAAGGCCGACACCATCCGCCGGGCCTGGGACCGCTTCGTCGCCGCCGGCCAGCGCGTCGATTCCCTGCGGGCCATCGAAAAATGCGCCCAGCATCCGGGCAAGATGTGGGTGGTGCGAGACGACCGCATGCTGCCGCTGCTGCCCATGGGGCCGGAGGAGCAGCCCTATCACAGCACCCAATACGCCGCCCTGCCGACGGTCTATGTGCAGAACGCCAGTCTGGAGATCGCCTGGTCGCGGGTGGTGCGCGAAGGGCGCACCATCGCCGGGACGACCCTGCTGCCCTTCTTCACCGAAGGCGACGAAGGGGTGGACATCAACTCGGCCGAGGACTGGTGGTATGTCCAGCATCTGCTGGAAACCGGCGAGGCCCGGCTGCCCGACGTGGACTGCACGCCCTATTCCGGGTAAAGAGCGTCCCGCATACGGTTTTCACACTGTCTTCGCGCCATGCCGGGCATCGCGCGATTTAAAGCCAAGGAAAGGGAGGTCTTCGTGGGAGATCTGATCGGCAAGGCCGTCGAGGGGACGTTGTACTACGTCGGTCGCGACGAGTTCGCGCGTATCGCCGGGATCAACGCCGATCCGTTGGATCGCATCGCCGTCTATGCGGACCTGGCCCGTCTCAATACGCTCTACATGATCGCCAACGCCGGGTCGGGGCATATCGGGTCCAGCTTCTCCAGCATGGATATCGTGACCTATCTGTACCGCAAGGCGATGCAGGACGATCGGGGCGATCTGTATTTCTCTTCGAAGGGGCATGACGCGCCTGGTCTGTATGCGGTGCTGATCGCCCAGGGCGTTCTGCCGGAAGACAATCTCCACAAGCTGCGCAAGATCGACGGCCTGCCGGGCCATCCGGACGTCAACGTGCCGGGCATGGTGGCCAACACCGGCTCGTTGGGCATGGGTATCTCCAAGGCCAAGGGCATGGCGTTCGCCAACCGTCGCGCCGGGGTTCAGGCCCAGCTGTACGTGATGACCGGAGACGGCGAGCTGCAGGAAGGCCAGATCTGGGAATCCCTGGTCTCTGCGGCGAACCACGGCCTGGGCGAGATCACGGTGATCGTCGACCACAACAAGATCCAGTCCGACTATTCCGTGGAGCGGACCTCTTCGCTGGGGGATCTGCCGGCCAAGTTCGCCAGCTTCGGCTGGCACGTGGAACGGATCGACGGCCACGACATGGCGGTGATCGACGCCACCTTCGCCAAGCTGGCCACCATCACCGACAAGCCCAAGGTGATCATCGCCGACACCATCAAGGGCAAGGGCGTGTCCTTCATGGAAGGCACCTCCATCGACAGCGATGTGGAGATGTTCAAGTTCCACTCGGGCGCGCCGCAGGCCAATGACTATACGGTGGCGGTGCAGGAGATGATCGACCGCATCAACGGCCGCCTGGAAAGCCTGGGCGTCGAGACCCTGGCCCTGGAAACCGTGGAACGCAAGGGCGCCCCGGCGGCCGGCGAGCCGTCCAAGCTGTTCCCGGCCTATACCGAAGCCCTGCTGGCCCAGGCCGGCCGCAACGACAAGATCGTTGCCCTGGACGCCGACCTGATCCTGGACATGGGGCTGATCCCCTTCTCCCAGGCCCATCCGGACCGCTTCCTGGAATGCGGCATCGCCGAGATGGACATGGTCAGCCAGGCTGGCGGCATGGCGCTGAAGGGCCTGCTGCCGGTGGTGCATTCCTTCTCCTGCTTCCTGTCCACCCGACCGAACGAGCAGATCTACAACAACGCGACCGAGCACACGAAGGTGGTCTATGTCGGTGGCCTGTCCGGTGTGCTGCCCGGCGGTCCCGGCCACTCGCACCAGAGCGTGCGCGACATTTCCGCCGTCGGCGGCGTGCCGGGCATGGTGATGGTCGAGCCCTGCCACCCCGACGAGGTGGCGCCGCTGCTCGACTGGTGCCTGAACACCCATGACGCCTCCAGCTTCCTGCGCATGATTTCCATCCCCTACGTGCTGCCCTATGCGCTGCCGGCCGGCTATGCGCCGGAAAAGGGCAAGGGCGTGGCCCTGACCGAGGGAGGGGATGCGCTGCTGGTGTCCTACGGCATGGTCATGCTGTCCGAGGCGGTCAAGGCTGCGGCCCTGCTGAAGGCGCAGGGCATCGGCGTGCAGGTGGTGAACCTGCCCTGGCTGAACACGGTGGATGCGGCCTGGCTGGAAGGCGCCATCGGCGACCGCAAGTGGCTGTTCACGGTGGACAACCATTATGTCCAGGGCGGCCAGGGCGACACCGTGCTGTCGGCTGCGGCCACCCTGGGCCTGTCCGGCGTCAAGGCGGCCAAGTTCGGCCTGACCCAAGTGCCGCCGTCGGGCACCAACGATCAGGTGCTGGCGGCCATGGAGCTTGACGCCGACAGCATCGCCCGGCGCATCAGGGACGCCATGGGCCGTTAACGCCGGTTTCCGGAATGGTTCGTCTGTCAGGCATCGTGTGGGGGATCCCATGCGGTGCCTGTCGGCTATTTCTTTTCCGACCGCAGGTCGGCAAGGCCGACTGGCCGCCGCGCCCTATGGCGCGTAAAAGGCCGCGTGCCGCTTGAACGCAATACGAGGTGCCCAAGCACCTCGGTACAAAAGGAAGGCTTTGCCTGATTGCTGACCCATGCGTGACGCTCTGAAGACCTTTGTGCGAACTTCCCCGCTGGCGCGGCCCTTGCGGCTTGCCCGCTTCAACCTGATTGCGCGCCGGGGCGGGCACGAGGACTGGGCGGCGCTGATGGGCGACGAACTGCCCGCGTTCCGGCAGGCCATCGCTGACGCTGCCGTCGCGGCTGCACCTTCGACGGAAGACAGAGCGGAGCGGCCGGTGCGGGTGCTGATCGCCACGGGGATCGGCGGCCACTTCGCGCTGAACGCCATCGACCGGCTGCTGGCCGTTGCCCTGACCCTGCGGGGGGCGGCGGTGACCATCGGCCTGTGCGACCGGGCGCTTGATGCCTGCCAGATGTGCGAGAGCAACCTGTTTCCCCGGCAACAGCGGTTCCTGGATCGGGGGCCGGACCCGGATCTGTGCAACTGGTGCTACGCCCCGTCCGCCGAGGCTCATAAACGCATCGGCCTGCCGGTGGACCGCTACGGGGCCTATCTCACCGCCGATCTGGCCCGCGAAGCCGACGAGACCGCCCGCACCCTGATGCTGGACGGGCTGGAGGCCTTCACCTGGGAAGGCATCCCGGTGGGCGAGCACGCCCGGGCCGGTGCCTTGCGCTTTTTCGCCAGCGGCGACATGGCGCGGGAACCGGATGCGGAGGCGGTGCAGCGGCGCTATCTGGTGGCCTCGCTGAAGACGGCCATGGCCATGCGCGGCATGATCGCCGCCCAGCGTCCCGATGTGGTGGTGACCCATCACGGCATCTATGTGCCCCAGGGCATCGTCGCGGCGGCGGCCCGGGCGGCGGGGGCGCGGGTGGTGGCCTGGAATCCGGCCTATCGCAAGCACTGCTTCCTGTTCAGCCACGGCGACACCTATCACCATACGATGATGGACGAGCCCGTGGGCATCTGGGCCGACCGGCCGCTGACCGAGGCGCAGGACACCACCATCCGCAGTTATCTGGACAGCCGCTGGCAGGGGGCGGAGGACTGGATCAGCTTCCACAAGACCCCCGATTTCGGCCTGACCCGGGATATTGCCGCGCTGGGCATGGATCCGGCCAAGCCGTTGATTCTGGCCCTGACCAACGTGTTCTGGGATGCCCAGCTGCACTATCCGGCCAATGCCTTCCCATCCCAGCGGGCCTGGCTGCTGCGCACCATCGCCTGGTTTGCCGATCATCCGGAATTGCAGCTGGTGATTCGCGTGCACCCGGCGGAACTGACCGGTTCGCCGGCGTCGCGGCAACTGGCCGCCGACGTGATCGCCGAGGCCTATCCGACCCTGCCGGCCAACGTGCGGGTGGTGCCGCCGGAAAGCGCCATCAGCACCTACGATCTCGCGCGGCTGTGCGACAGCGCCATCATCTACGGTACCAAGACGGGGGTGGAGCTGACCAGCGTCGGCAAACCGGTGATCGTGGCCGGCGAAGCCTGGATCCGCAACAAGGGGCTGACCCACGACGCCCAGTCGGTGGACGGCTACGAGGCCCTGCTCGCCCGACTGCCCTTCGGCGCCCCGCTGCCGGCAGATGTGGTGGAGCGGGCGCGGCGCTACGCCTACCACTTCTTCTTCCGCCGCATGCTGCTGCTGCCCTTCGTGGCGGCCGATGGCGGGCCGCGCCGCTTCGCCATGGCCATCGACGGACTGAAGGACTTGCGCCCCGGCGCTTCGGTCGGGCTGGACGTGATCTGCGACGGGATCCTGACCGGCAGCCCGTTCTATATGCCGGAGTAGGCTACGTTCTCTGAATGATGATGGTGATCGGAGATTTAATGTACTCCTCCCATTTGTCGTGGAAGGTTATCCGGTCCTTCGGGGCCGTGGCCGCGGTCGTATAGAGTTCGTAGCTTCCGGAGCGGTCCCGCTTTTTCGCATCCTTATCAGTTGCGAAAACTTCCAGAGTCAGGCGATCCGTGCCGTCCGTCGCGATGACGGCAGCGGCGTGATACGGATATGTGTTTTTTGGGTCCATTGACACGATGACATAGGCTTCGCCGAAGTTCGGTTTGGCGTTCGCGTCGGCATCGTTGGGGTGGCCGTTCTTGTAGGCTTGGGCCGCTGCTTGGTTTTCCGCTTCCGATTCGCCGAAGGGCGTATTGGTATACTTGACTCTGCTGCGGACCGTGGAAGTGATTTTGGCTGGATATTGGTTGTTGATCAGGTCTTCTGCGGTCTCCAGGCAGTCCTCAAAATAATAATGGTCGCTTTTTGCTAGAAAGTACGTGGCTCGGGTTTTGGTTCCGGGCAAGGTAAATGTTTCTTTTTTGTATTTGTTGATGGTGTGTCCTCGCACTTGAGCGTTTTCTTGGGCAGCGTAGAGCTCGTTCGAGCGGATTACAAAAGCGTTGTTCATTGTGAATTTATCCTCGGCCATCAAAGCCTCCATAAGTTTTTAAAATCTATAAGAAAAATTATAATAGCATAAAACAATAATTGGTATATAAAGTTTGAAAATTTTTTTTAAAGTTGTGTGTACAATGATGGTTATCACCTGACAGTGCCGCCTCGGCGAGCGGCGATCTTCCCTGGCATTTTGAGGGCATGATATCTCAAATGCCGGATCCGGCCCGAGGCGGGTAAGTGGTGAGTATCTCCTGAAACAGCCGGACGAGCGGCGAGACCGGCCGGTCCTTCAGCCACAGAAGGAACAGCGGCCGCACCAGCACCGTGCCTGTTGCCGGCACCGTATGGCGCAGGGCGCCGACCATCTCCAGCTCCCGCACCACCCGTGCCGGCAGCAGGGCGACCCCCAGCCCGGCGGCCACGGCGCGGGCGATGCCTTCGTTGCTGCCGATCTCCAGCCGCTGGCGGGGCGACAGGCCCAGGCGCTCGATCATGGTTTCCGCCACCGCCCGGGTGCCCGATCCGGGTTCGCGCATCAGCCAGCAGCGGGCGTTCAGCGCCTCGGCGTCCCAGGGCACGGGGGGCAGGGGGGCCGCCGGTTTCTCTCCTGACAAGGGGGCGGTGTCTGGCGGCACGATCAGCCGCAGGGGGTCTTGCCGCCAGGGGTCCAGGCGCAGGCGGGGGTCTTCCACGCGGCCTTCCACCAGGGCCAGATCGACGGCGCAGTCCACCAGGGCCTGGCGCATGGCTTCCGTATTGCCCACCCGCACCGACACTGTGACCTCCGGTGCGCTCTGCCGCAGGTGGGCGAGGAAGGGCGGCAGCCAGTAGCCGGCGATGGTGGTGCTGGCCCCCACGGCCAGATGGCCGGCCCGCAGGTCCACCCGCGCCTGTACGTCCTCCAGCGCCGCCCGCTCCAGGGCGAAGATGCCGCGTGCGTGCTCGTACAGGGCCTGACCGCTTTCGGTCAGCGGCACCCCGCGCAGGGACCGCCCGCCCTGGCCCGCCCGTTCCAGCAGCGGCAGATCCAGTTGCCCTTCCAGCTCGCGCACCGCCTTGGAGACGGCGGGCTGGCTGATATGCAGCTGTTCGGCCGCGCGGGAGAAGCCGCCGGCGTTGACCACCGCGTGGAAGATCCGCAGCAGATGCAGATTGAGGTGCATAACCCAGCCTTATGAAATCATGAAAAAGGTGTATTCGCTTTATATGAGCGTTTTCTCTAGCGTGCCAAGCCTGCGGCCCCCTCCCGGCGGGAGGGGGCCGGACCACGCATCAGGAGGGATCGGGCGATGGCAGCGCGGACAGGACACAGCTGGGCAGGCCGGGGCGGTGTCGGGACCGTTTCCCTGGCGGCGGCGGAGCGCTGGGGACCGGGGCTGCTGCTGGCCGGCGGTCTGGCGGCGATAGCAACGGCGCTGGCTGCGGTGCCGTGGCTGGCGGAAGCGGGGATCAGTGCCCTGACCCTGGCGATCCTGCTGGGGGTGGTGGCGGGCAATACCGTTTTCCCGCGGATCGCCACGCGCACCGGTCCGGGGGTAGACCTCAGCAAGTCGGTGCTGTTGCGCACGGGTATCGTGCTCTATGGCCTGAAGGTGACCTTTCAGCAGATCGCGGCCGTGGGCTGGGGCGGCCTGGCGGTGGATGCGGTGGTGGTGGGGGGCGTATTCCTGTTGGCCGTCGTTCTGGGTCCCCGGCTGTTCGGCCTGGACCGCCAGACGTCCATGCTGATCGGGGCGGGCAGCGCCATTTGCGGTGCGGCGGCGGTGATGGCAACCGAGCCGGTGGTTCGTGCTCCGCCGGCCAAGGTGGCGGTGGCCGTGGCCACCGTGGTGGTCTTCGGCACCTGCGCCATGGTGCTCTATCCGCTGCTCTACCCCGTGATGGGGCTCGATCCGGGGCATTTCGGGGTCTATGCGGGTTCGACGGTGCACGAAGTGGCCCAGGTGGTGGCCGTGGGCGATGCCATCGGCCCGGAAGCCGCCGATACGGCGGTGATCACCAAGATGATGCGGGTGATGCTGCTTGCGCCCTTCCTGCTCGTTCTGTCCTGGAGCCTGGCGCGGCCGGGCGGGGCGAACGGTTCCGGCCCCCGGACGGCCATCCGCATTCCTTGGTTCGCGGTGCTGTTCGTCGGCGTGACCGGGGTGCATTCGACGGGCCTGTTGCCCGCACCCCTGGTGGACGGTCTTGTGTGGCTGGATACGGGGTTGCTGACCATGGCCATGGCCGCGCTCGGCCTGCACACCCCGGTGGGCGCCCTGCGCAAGGCCGGACTGGCGCCCCTGGGACTGGCGGCGGTGCTGTTCGCCGTGCTGGTGGCCGGCGGCTACGGCCTCAACCGGCTGGTGCCCCTGCTGCTGGACTGACCGAGGGGGCGGCTACTGCGCCGGTCGGGAGCCGGCGGAGCGGATATGGGCCAGGAAGCGTCCCACCTGGTCGTTCAGTTCGGTGCTGCGCTGGCTGAGGTCGCGGGCGGCGTTCAGCACCTGAGAGGCGGCGTCGCCGGTCTTCAGGGCGGCTTCGGTGACCGACCCGATGGTTTCCGACGCCCGCTGGGTTCCCGCCGCCGCCCGCTGGGTGCTTTCGGCGATGGAGCGGGTGGCCGTGCCCTGTTGCTCGATGGCGGCGGCCACGGCCGAAGAGATCTCGTCCAGGCTGTTGATCACCTGGCCGATGGAGGCGATGGCGTCCACGGCTTCGGCGGTGGCCTGCTGCACGCTGCCGATCTGGTTGCTGATTTCCTCGGTGGCGCGGCTGGTCTGGTTGGCCAGGTTCTTCACCTCGTTGGCCACCACGGCGAAGCCCTTGCCTGCATCGCCGGCCCGGGCCGCTTCGATGGTGGCATTGAGCGCCAGCAGGTTGGTCTGGTCGGCGATGTCGGTGATCAGGGCCACCACCTCGCCGATCCGTTCGGCCGCGTCCTTCAGGTCCGATACCTGGGCGCTGGCCCGGTCGGCGCGGGTCACCGCATCGCGGGAGATATCCGACGAGCGGGTGACCTGCTGGCTGATCTGGCGGATGGAGCCATTCAGTTCGTCGGCGCTGTTGGCCACGTTTTCCACGTCGCGGGTGGCATCTTCGGTGATGGCTGACACCTCGCTGGCCCGCGAGCTGGTCACCTCGGCGGTGTCCTTCATCGACTGGGCGGAGCTTTCCATCTGAGTGGTCGACGTGCTGATCACCCCGATGACGCCGCTGACGCTGGTTTCCAGGTCGTCGGCCAGGCGCAGGATGGCGTTGCGCCGGGCCTCTTCGGCCTGGGCCTGGGCTTCGGCCTGTTCGGTGCGCAGCCGCTCCATGCGCAGGCTGTAGTCCTTGAAGATCTCGGCGGCATGGGCGATCTGGCCGATTTCGTCGCCCCGGCCGACCCCGGGGATGGTGGTGGAGCTGTCGCCGTCGGCCAGCTGGCGCAGGGCGCGGGTCATCCGCAGCAGGGGCTTGCTGATGCCTTGGCCGATGACGGCGGCGGTGAAGATGGCTACCACCAGGATGATCAGGTTCGACCAGACCACCAGATTGCCCGCCTGTTTCAGTTCGCTCCGGGTGTCGGTCTTGATGCGGGCCTGGGCGGACAGGGCGGTGTCGCGGGCGGCTTCGGCGGCATCGGTGATGGCCCGTTCCCGGTCCGCCAGATCGATTTCCAGCTGGCCGATCTGGCCCAGGATGCCCGACAGCTCGTTCAGGGTGTCTTCGTATTGCAGGTACAGGTCTGACACCGCTTCATGGTTGGGCAGGGTTTCCAGGTATTCGGTGGCCGTGAACAGGCTTTCCCAGATGGCCGAGAAGTGTTCCTCGCTCTTTTCATCCAGGTAGGCATCGGTGGCGATGCGGGCATACAGCATGTGTTCGACCACCCGCGACGCGGCCTCGGCCCCGGGCACGTCGAAATTGGCGATTCGGTCCGTCTGCAAATCCGACGCCCAGGCGATCAGGCCGTCGGAGGCGGGCATCAGGGATTCGTCGATCAGCTCCGACCGGCGCGCCACCATCTCCATGCCCGGCTCCAGGGTGGCCTTGAATCTGTCGAAGGATTCCTGGATTTCCCCGGCCGTAACCTCGTCGGACATGTCCTCGGCCTGGCTGGTGAAGGTCTGGATGGCGGAATCCACGGTCTGCTGGCGTTTGCGCACCTCTGCCGCGCGGTCGTCGGTCGGCGTGTCCAGATAGCGCGCCACCGCCTGCTGGAACAGGTTGACGTCGCGGTTCAGCTGCTGGGCTGCCAGGGCCACCTCGGACGCGCTGGAAAACTGCTCGAATTCGTCGCTGGCGTTGGAGAACACCCCGTAAGCGGCGATCCCGATCACGCCGAACAGCACGAGAACCAGAGCAAAACCGGCGTACAGGCGGATCTTGATGGAGATGTTTCTCAACATCGCTGGACTGACAGCCTCCCTTCCCGGCACGGCCGCCCCGGGATCGTGACACCGGGCAGCTGCACCTGTTTTATTGGTGCTCGCCGTTGTCCTTTCCCGATCCCTGCGCGGCGGGGGGAAAGCCACGGCGTTCGGTAAGCGCACCGGTTCTGTTGAACCGGGATCTCTCCCTAAAAAGTCTATAGTCTTTTGGTGGCTTCGAGTCTACCGCCGTTTTGTGGTGCTGGGACCGGTCTCTCCTCAATGTCCTTTGGAAACTATGGGATTCTAGCGTATGTGCGCAGAGGGTTCTACCCCGGCGCACTGTTATACGGTGTCAATTCTTCGTTTGCTGATTGCGGAGAGGCCTGTAAAGACGTTTCGAACAGCCAGCATTACCACCCCGGGTACTGATGGTGGCGCTTAAAGTTTATGGTGGGACAGGACGTTGCCCGTTCAGATGCTCGTGGGCCAATTCTGTCTCTCGTGCAGCACACGCAAGATGGTGACGACGTCGTCTTTTATGAGATAGGGGATGATAAAGGGCGTGCCCGTGACGACCAGTTCCCGGGTTCCGGCTGTCCGGCCGGGACGGCCGAGATGCGGATGGACGGCGAGTTGTCCCACCCGGGCAAGAATGGTTTCCGCCGTTTTTCGGGCGACTGCCGAATTGTCCCTGTTGATGCGATCAATGATGTCGTCGAGGTTCTTCCAGGCGGTCGGCAACCATCTAACGCGCATCCAGCCGTCTCATCACGGCGGCGGCCACATCGTCGTGCGAAACGGTTTCGGTTGCCGGGTCGGAGGCCTCGGCAAGGCCGGCGTCGACCTCGCGGCGGAACCAGTCGTCATGCGCGGCCTGTTCCACGTACGCGCGCATGTAGTCCCTGATCAGCAAAGAGGCGGTGCGGTTCCTGGTCTTTGCCGCCTGGACAAAAGCCTCCTTGAGATCGTCGTCAACCCGCATGGTGAACGTCGTGAGCATGCGCTGTCTCCGTGTCGGGAAGGTTCATATGCTGCACTGACACGGCACATGCGTCAACCGAAGGCTCGGCCGCGCCTGCCAGGATATCAAGCGGAAAAGCGGGGGCCGAAGGGACCGTGAAGCGGGAGTCGGAGGCGCGCTTGCGCACAAGCGGCTTTCCGGTGCACGAGCGCCTTTCCGACTCCCGGCGGACTGCACGCCTTCAGCATGACATGATGCTCAAGTATATGATTATAAAGAGAATTATCTGTTTTAAGTAGATCCTGATCGAACGCCTTTTGATTTATACCTTCAACGTCGCGTCTGCATCTTACCTGCGAGTGTGGTCGAATGTTTTCCCTTCCCAGGCGATGGAGGCGTCGACCAGCGCCCGATAGATTCTTTCCATGATATCGGGGTCGGCGCCGGTGTCTTCCGCCAGGGCGCGGGCGTTGGCCACCACTTCCTCGATCCGCCAGGAAACGACCACGGCGCTGCGGTCTTCCTTGAAGGCGGCGGCCTGGCGGACATAGTCCAGACGCTCCGCCAGCAGGGGTACCAGCAGCCTGTCCATGCGGTCGATCTCTTGCCGGATCTCGGCCATGCCGGCGCAGGGTTTGGCGGTGGGATGCGGGTGGGGAGCGGTCATGGGACTCCATATTCCCCTTCCGCCGTCGGGCGGGCGGGGTTTCGCAATGGCGCGGTGGCCGGGAACGGTGTCGGAGAAAGCGTTATAGCGAAAACGCGCAAGACCGGGAACCGGTCCTGCGCGTTGCCTGCCCTGTCAGGCGGGCAGGCCGGTCAATAGGCGCATTCGGTGAAGACCGGATCGATCTCGCCGTTCCAGCGGCTGTAGAAGGCGTCCAGCATCACTTCCGCCGGGGTCTGACCGGACTCGGCGATGGTCCACAGCGGGTCGAGGAAGCCGGTTTCGTCTCGCAGCTTGCGGTTCAGGCGGTTGCGGGCGGCCAGTCCGGCGCGGCTGATTTCCAGGACCTCCTTGGCCAGGTCCTGGACGGTGCGGTCGCGGAAGGTGGCGCGCAGGCCCAGGCGCGGCACCTGGTCGCGCAGGGCGGCCTGTTCGGCCACGGTCCAGTCCTTGACCAGATCCCAGGCGGCGTCCAGCGAGGCGGTGTCGTACAGCAGCCCGACCCAGAAGGCCGGCAGGGCGCAGATCTGGTGCCAGGGGCCGCTGTCGGACCCGCGCATTTCCAGATAGCGCTTCAGCCGCACTTCCGGGAAGGCGGTGGTCATATGGTCGGCCCAGTCGGAGATGGTGGGGACCTCGCCGGGCAGCCCGGGCAGGCGGCCTTCCATGAAATCGCGGAAGGACTGGCCGCTGACGTCGATGTACTTGCCGTCGCGATAGACGAAGTACATGGGCACATCCAGCATGTAGTCCACATACCGTTCGTAGCCCATGCCGTCTTCGAAGACGAAGGGCAGCATGCCGGTGCGCGCGGCGTCCGTGTCGGTCCAGATGTGGCTGCGCAGGGACACGAAGCCGTTCGGCTTGCCTTCCTTGAACGGGCTGTTGGCCCACAGCGCGGTGGCGATCGGCTGCAGGGCCAGGCCGACACGGAACTTGCGCACCATGTCCGCCTCGTCCTTGAAGTCCAGGTTGGTCTGGACCGTGCAGGTGCGGATCATCATGTCGATGCCCAGCGAGCCGACCTTGGGCATGTACTCCCGCATGATCTTGTAGCGGCCCTTGGGCATCCAGGGGATGTCCTCGCGCTTCCATTTGGGGTTGAAGCCGACCCCCAGGAAACCGACCCCCATTTCGCCGGCCACCAGCTTCAGGTTCTTGTGGTGGGTGGCGACTTCGCGGCAGGTGTCGTGAACGGTTTCCAGCTCCGCCCCCGACAGCTCGATCTGCCCGCCGGGTTCCAGGGTGATGGACCCCCGTTCCGGACAGGTCAGGGCGATGATCGCGTCGCCTTCGTAGACCGGCTGCCAGCCGAAGCGGGTCAGACCCTGCAGCAGCGTCCGCACGCCCCGGTCGCCCTCGTAGGGCAGGGGGCGGCCGTCGGCGATGGTGAACGCGAGTTTCTCGTGCTCGGTGCCGATCCGCCATCGATCTTTGGTCCGCTCGCCCGAGGCGATATGGGCAACGAGATCGTCACGGGTGAGCACGCGCCCGGATGCGGTGGCGTCGGTTTCCTTCATGGCGGGAGTCCGGTCATTGAAAAAACAAAGGGATGGCCGTCCGCCGCACGGATCCCGCAGGGGGACGGCCGGTGCGGCGGCCGGTCGGGTCGTTAACAGGTAGGATCCGGCGGGCGGTGATGCCAGTCACCGGCCGCCGATTGCCAGACCGCCAGGGCGGCGGCGCAGGCGGTTTCCGCCCGCAGAATCCTTGGACCCAGGCTGACGGGCACGACGAAAGTACTGTGCGCGAGCGCGGCCAGGTCACTGTCGGCGAAGCCGCCTTCCGGTCCCACCAGCAGGGCCGCCGGCCCCTGGCCGGGGTCGGCGAAGGCTTGGGCGGCGGGGCGGGCGTCTCCCCGTTCGGCCAGCAGGAACAGCTTGCGGCCCGGGTGGTCGGCGGATCCGGCAAAGGCGGGGCTGGCCAGCACCTCGGCCAGGGGGGTGTCGTCGAAGACCTCGGGCACGGTCAGGCGTTCGCACTGCTCGGCAGCTTCGATGACCTGGGCACGCAGGCGGTCCAGGCGCACCCGCTGGCTGTTGGTGCGCGCCGTGCGGACCGGCCAGAGCGCCGAAGCCCCCAGCTCCACGGCCTTCTGCACCGCGTAGTCCATGGCGTCCTTTTTCACCGGGGCGAACAGCAGCCAGGGGCCGGGTTCGGCGGCCTGGGGGCGCAGCAGGGTTTCGGGCAGGGCATCGGCCCGGCGCTTGTCCAGACGGGTCAGCGTGGCCGCCCATTCCCCGTCGCGGCCATTGAACAGGGCGATCCGCTCCCCTTCCGCCAGCCGCAGCACGCCGCGCAAGCGATGGGCCTGATCGGTTTCCAGCTCTACCGGGGTGCCGGCGGACAGCGCGGCGTCGGTGAACAGACGGTAGCGGGGGGCGGGAAGGGTCATGAACGGGGATCCGGGAGGGGCCGCGCGGCTCTTGTGCCGCTGGCGGGGACCCCCTAGTGTACGTCCCCATGATCCCAAGGCAAACCATGATCGGCGACATGCCGCAGGCGGGCTGGGTGGACCGGTTCGTTCCGGAACCCTTGCGCCCCTATCTCAAGCTGATGCGGCTGGACCGGCCCATCGGCACCTGGCTGCTGCTGTTCCCCTGCTGGTGGTCCCTGGCCCTGGCGACCCCTGCGGCCGGGCCGGAAAGCGCGCCGGGTGCCTGGCTGCCCGACCCTTGGCTATTGGTGCTGTTCGCCCTGGGGTCGGTGATCATGCGGGGGGCGGGGTGCACCTTCAATGACATCGTCGACCGGGATTTCGACGCCAAGGTGGCGCGGACCGCCCTGCGGCCGATTGCCAGCGGTGCGGTCAGCCGCCGGCGGGCGACGGTCTTCCTGGGGCTGCAGCTGCTGGCCGGCCTGGCCATCCTGCTGTCCATGAACGCCTTCACCATCTGGCTGGGCGTGGCCTCGCTGCTGCTGGTCTTTACCTATCCCTTCATGAAGCGCGTCACCTACTGGCCCCAGGCCTGGCTCGGGCTGACCTTCACCTATGGCGCGCTGATGGGCTGGGCGGCGGAACAGGGTAGTCTGGCCGCGGCGCCCCTGCTGCTGTACGCCGGCTGCTTCTTCTGGACCCTGCACTACGACACCATCTACGCCCACCAGGACAAGGAAGACGATGCCCTGGTGGGGGTCAAATCCTCGGCCCTGGCCCTGGGCACCAGGACCCGGCCGGCGCTGGTGGTGTTCGTCACCCTGATGGCCGGACTGTTCGCCGCCGCCGGCTGGCTGGCCGGGCTCGGCTGGCCGTTCTATCCCCTGCTCGGTGCCGCCTATGCCCATCTTCTGTGGCAGTCGGTGCGGGTGGATATCGACGACGCGGCCGACTGCCTGACCGTGTTCCGCAGCAATCGTTATGTCGGCTGGATGGTGCTGGCCGCCATCCTGGCCGGCAAGGCCCCCCTCGTCTGAGGATTCCTCCCATCGTGGATCCCGCTGCCGCTCCCGATCCGGCCTATGCCTTCGTTCTTGCCCAGACCGCCGTGGCCCGTCCGCCCCTGGTGCCCGAGCTGTCGCTGTATCTCGCCACCGAGATCAGCCCCCTGTGGGAAGCCACCGAAGAGACCCTGGCCTCAAGCAACCTGCCGCCGCCCTATTGGGCTTTCTGCTGGGCCGGAGGGCAGGCGCTGGCCCGTCATGTGCTGGACAACCCGGACCTGGTGGCCGGCCGGCGGGTGCTGGACTTCGCCGCCGGTTGCGGGGTCGTGGCACTGGCGGCGGCCAGGGCCGGCGCGCGCGCCGTCGATGCCTGCGAGATCGACCCTTTCGCCCTGGCCGCCCAGCGGGCCAACGCCGATCTCAACGGCCTGGCGATCACGCCGATGATGGGCGATCTGGTGGGGCGGGACGACGGTCCTTGGGACGTGGTGCTGGCCGGCGATATCTTTTACGAGCGGGCGATGACCGACCACGTGCTGCCCTGGCTGAAGGCCCTGGCTAGCCGGGGCGCCCGGGTGCTGGTGGCCGATCCCGGCCGGGCCTATCTGCCGAAAAACGATCTGGTGGCCCTGGGCACGTATACGGTGCCGACTCTTCTGGAACTGGAAGACAGAGAGCAGCGGGAAACCATCGTCTACGCGTTGTTGCCTTAGGGACCGAGCCGCCGCTTCGCGATTCGTATTGTGTTCAAGCGCCACACGGACTCGCGTGCGCCTTCG
This sequence comes from Rhodospirillaceae bacterium Z3-40, assembly GCA_046233135.1. GTDB lineage: Bacteria > Pseudomonadota > Alphaproteobacteria > Rhodospirillales > Rhodospirillaceae > JBJXHN01. Next base: position 488,552 of record JBJXHN010000002.1, read on the forward strand.
GCGACACGCAGGGATACGCGCCTTGCGGCGCGGCGGTCTTCGGCCTTGCCAACCTGCGGGGCAGGTTGGAAACCGGCTCATTTCCTGTACCGCATCTCTTTATTCCGCCCTCCCTACTCCGCCGCTTCTCTCGGGCGGAGATCCAGGTAGGGGGTGATGTCCACCTCGTCGATCTGGTCGGGGCGCAGGTAGAGCGCGCCGTATTCCTTGTGCACTCCTTCGCGCAGGAACACCTGGAACAGGTCCGGGTCGATATGGTTGTCCTTGACCATGAACGACAGGATCTTCACCGATTCCGACAGGGTCTTTGGCTTCTTGTAGGGCCGGTCGGCGGCGGTCAGGGCTTCGAAGATATCGGCAATCGCCATGATCCGTTCGGGCACCGACATGGCGTTCTTGCCGATGCGGCGGGGATAGCCCGTGCCGTCCATCTTCTCGTGGTGGCTGCCGGCGATCTTGGGCACGTTGCGCAGGTTCTTGGGCAGGGGCAGGCTGTCCAGCATCAGAATGGTCTGGACAATGTGGTCGTTGATCTTGAACCGCTCCTCGTCGGTCAGGGTGCCGCGGCGGATGCGCATGTTGTGCAGCTCGCCCAGGTTATAGGCGTTGTCGGGGATCTTCATGTCGAAGCCCCACTTGTTGTCCGGGTCGTCCTTGGTCACCGGCGGCTTGCGGCTGCCCCAGGCGATCACGTGTTCCGGCCGGTCCGCCAGCAGGGTTTCCACCGCCGGTGGCGGGGCCGGGGGATCGGCTTCCAGGCGCCGGGCCTCGTCGAAGGAAATGCCCAGACGGTTGTCGAAATGCCGGATCCAGGTCTGACCGCCGATGGTTTCGATCCGCTCGATATCCTCGTCGCGCATGAATTCGCCGCCGATGTTGGCGTTGGCCAGGAAGGCGAAGTCCTCTTGCAGTTCGGCCTGGCGGGCCTCCAGCGTGGCCTGCAACGTGGCCTCGTCCCCGCCCTCGGCCTTGCCCTTCCAATAGGCGATCTCCGCATCCCGCCAGAGCACTTCAAAGCGGGTGCGGACCTCGTGGATGCGGTTGTAGATGGTTTCCAGCTTGGTGGCCTTGTCGACCACGTATTCCGGGCTGGTGACCTTGCCGCAGTCGTGCAGCCAGCTTGCGAGGTGGAATTCGTATTCTTCCTCCTCGGTCATGCTGAAATCGGCGAAGGGGCCTTCGGTGGCGGCCATCACCCGCCGCGACAGCATCTGCGCCAGTTCGGGAACGCGGTCGCAGTGGCCGCTGGTATAGGGGGACTTGGCGTCAATGGCGTTGGCCAGCAGCTTGATCAAGGCATCCAGCAGATTGCGCTGGGCGGCGATCAGCACCTGGTTGTCCAGCGAGATGGCCGCCTGGCTGGCCAGGGCCTCGATGATCTGCTGAAGCTCGAAATCAAAGGCGATCACCAGCCCGTTCTCGTCGCGGGCGTTGATCAGCTGCAGCACCCCGATGACTTCGTCCTTGTGGTTGCGCAAGGGAATGGTCAGGAACGAGCGGGAGCGGTAGCCGGTGGTCTCGTCGAACTTCTTGGTGCCGGAGAAGTCGTATTCCTCGGCTTCGTAGGCATCGGGGATGTTGATGGTGCGGCCGTCCAGAACGGCGGCGGTGCAGACGTTGTGGAAGTTGGGCTCGCCGGAATCGGGGTCGAAGATGTTCAGCGGCGGGAAGGGGATATCCTTGCCCGTGGTGCCGCCCATGGCGATGTCCAGGGTGTCGTTGCGCAGGATGGTGAAGCGCAGGTGGCGCTCGTCGTCGCTGCGCAGATACAGGGTGCCGCCGTCGGCATTGGACAGCGACTTGGCCTCCAGCAGGATCTTTTCCACCAGCACATCGTGGTTGCGTTCCGCCGACAGGGCGATGCCCGCCTCGATCAGCCGGCGCAGGTGGTCGCGCTGCCGGGTGCTGCCGCCCGATGCCGGGCTGCCTCCGCCGCCCCCGCCGGTGGAGCGGGTGAACAGGCTGTCGCTTTTCCAAAGCGGCGCACGGGTCGCAAAAGCGCCCGCGTTCGTCATCGCTTTCCGAAAGCGGTCGTTCATATTCATCGACGTCATCGTCGATCTTCTCCCACCAAACTGCCAATTCTCGTCCCGAAACCTGAGTCTAGCAGTCCTCCCCCCCGTCACGGAAGAGGTTAACAAGCCGTAAAACCCGTGCGAGAACTGCGGGTACCCTAAGGCCGTACCCTTGACGTCAGGGTCTGGCGGTCGCTTACTGCCGGTCTTCAAACGAAGTTCACATTTCTTCCCGACCCTTGTTCCGCGCTTTCGCCCCCGTTCTTTCCTGGAGTTGAATTCGATGCCCTTCGACAGCCTGCGTGACTTCATGAACCTGCTGGAGCGGGAAAACCGGCTGGTGCGGGTGAAAACGCCGGTTTCGCCGGTGCTGGAAATGACAGAGATACAGACTCGCCTGCTGGCCGAGGGCGGGCCGGCCGTGCTGTTCGAAAACGTCCGCACCCCCGACGGTCCGGATGGTCCGGGGCGCGCCTGGGACATGCCGATGCTGGTCAACCTGTTCGGCACGGTGGAGCGGGTGGCCTGGGGCATGGACCGCACCCCGGCGGAGTTGCGGGCGGTGGGCGAGACCCTGGCCTTCCTGAAGCAGCCCGAACCGCCCGGCGGCTGGCGCGAGGCGGTGGAGATGATGCCCCTGCTCAAGACCGTGCTGGCGATGAAACCGCGCACAGTGTCCCGCGCCCCCTGTCAGGAGGTGGTGCTGACCGGGGCGGATGTGGACCTGGGGCGTCTGCCCATCCAGACCTGCTGGCCCGGCGAGCCGGCGCCGCTGATCACCTGGCCGCTGGTGGTGACCCGGGGGCCGACGGCGGGGGCGAAGGGCGCGAAGCGGGAGGACGCGTTCAACCTGGGCATCTACCGCATGCAGGTGACCGGGCGCGACACCACGCTGATGCGCTGGCTGAAGCACCGGGGTGGTGCCCAGCACTACGGCCGCTGGAAGCAGACCAAGGCCGATCCCCTGCCGGCGGCGGTGGTCATCGGTGCGGATCCCGGGACCATCCTGGCCGCCGTCACGCCGGTGCCCGATACCCTCAGCGAGTATCAGTTCGCCGGCCTGCTGCGGGGCCGCAAGGTGGAGCTGGTGGACTGCAAGACCGTGCCCCTGAAGGTGCCGGCCGGAGCGGAAATCGTGCTGGAAGGCCACGTGATGCTGGACGAATATGGCGACGAGGGGCCGTACGGCGACCATACCGGCTACTACAACTCGGTTGAGCCTTTCCCGGTGTTCAAGGTTTCGGCGATCACCATGCGGCGCCAGCCGATCTACCTGTCCACCTTCACCGGCCGTCCGCCCGACGAACCCAGCGTGCTGGGCGAAGCCCTGAACGAGGTGTTCATCCCCCTGCTGACCCAGCAGTTCCCGGAAATCGTCGATTTCTGGCTACCACCGGAGGGCTGCAGCTATCGCATCGCCGTGGTCAGCATGCGCAAGGCCTATCCCGGCCACGCCAAGCGGGTGATGATGGGGGTCTGGAGCTTCCTGCGGCAGTTCATGTACACCAAGTTCGTCATCGTCGTGGACGACGACATCAACGCCCGGGACTGGAAGGACGTGATGTGGGCGATCTCCACCCGCATGGACCCGGCCCGCGACATCACCGTGGTCACCGGCACCCCCATCGACTACCTGGATTTCGCCAGCCCCGAAAGCGGCCTGGGCGGCAAGATCGGCCTGGATGCCACCGACAAGCTGCCGCCGGAAACCCACCGGGAATGGGGCCGCAAGCTGGCCATGGCCGACGACATCGTCGCCCGAGTGACCGAACGCTGGGACAGCTACGGCCTGCCGGGCAGCGGCACCCCCATCTGGAAGGAAAAACTCTAGCCCCGGTCGCTCGAACCCCGTTGCGCCGGGCCATCCGTCTGCTATGTGTAGGATAGTGCCCTCCTCTCCGCACCGGCGGTGGGGCACCTGTCCCACCCGGCCGTTCGCGCCGGAGCCGTTTCCGAACGCCCGTCTTCCCGAGCGTCCGCATCCCGTGGGCACCCCGCGCCACTCCGCCGTTCCGGTGATGTGGGTGGTCGGGGGGCATGCCCGTTTTCCTCTCTGGCCCGTTTCCCTTTCAAGGTGGAGTGCTCCATGACCGCCGATCTCGCCAAGACCGCCGCCGACTCCCTCACCCTGCTGGACGACCTGGTGGCCAAGGCCACGGCTATGGGGGCGAGCGCGGCCGACGCGGTGATGATGGACGGCATTTCGCTGTCGGTGACCCATCGCCTGGGCAAGCTGGAGAAGCTGGACCGGTCCGAAGGGGCGGACATCGGCCTGCGGGTGCTGATCGACGGCCGGCAGGCGCTGGTATCCACCGCCGACCGCTCGCCCAAGGCGCTGAATGCCCTGGTGGAACGGGCGGTGGCCATGGCCCGCACGGTGCCGGCCGATCCCTATGCCGGGCTGGCCGATCCGTCGCAGCTGGCCGTCGAAAAGCCCGATATCGATGCCTTCGACCCCACCGAGCCCACCACCGACCAGCTGACCGAGCTGGTGCGGGTGCTGGAGGAAACGGCGCGCGGCGTGCCGGGCATCACCAATTCCGAAGGGGCCGAGGCGGGCTGGGGTCTGACCACCGTTGCCCTGGCCGGCTCCAACGGCCTGCGCCATGCCTATCACTCCAGCCACGCCTCCATGGCCGTCTCGGTGGTTGCCGGGGACATGGAGAAGGGCATGGAGATGGACTACGACTATTCGTCGGCGGTCTATTTCAGCGATCTGCGCGACCCTGCCGAGGTGGGCGAGGAGGCCGGCCGCCGCGCCGTGCGGCGACTGGGTGCCCGGCGCATTCCCACCGGCCGCCTGCCGCTGATCTTCGATCCGCGCCAGTCCCGGGGGCTGCTGGCCCACTTCCTGGGGGCGATCAACGGATCGGGCATTGCGCGGGGCACGTCGTTCCTCAAGGACCGCATGGACCAGCCGGTGTTCGCGCCGGGCGTCAGCATTATCGAAGATCCTCACCGCCCGCGTGGTCACCGCTCCAAGCCCATCGATGCCGAGGGCCTGCCGACCCGGCGCCACAATCTGATTGACGGCGGGGTGCTGACCACCTGGCTGCTGGACCTGCGGTCAGCCCGCCAGCTGGGCATGGAAAGCAACGGCCATGCGGTGCGCGGCACCGGTTCCGCCCCCAGCCCCGGGTCCACCAACGTGTGGATGGAAGCCGGCGCCCAGACGCCGGAGCAGATGATCGCCGATATCGAGGAAGGGTTCTATGTGACCGACCTGGTGGGCCAGGGGGTGAACGGCCTGACCGGCGATTACAGCCGGGGCGCGGCGGGCTTCAAGATCGAAAAGGGCGAACTGGCCTTTCCGGTCAGCGAAGTCACCATCGCCGGGAACCTGAAAGAGATGTTCCTGAACCTGACCCCGGCCAGTGATCTGGTCCTGCGCCACGGCACCGACGCTCCGACCGTGCGCATCGACGGCATGACCATCGCCGGAGAATGAGGGCATAAAACCGTGAGGCCATAAAAAACGCCCCCGAGTTCAGCGCTCGGGGGCGTGCGTCTTTTGTGGCGCTATCCCGCTGCCGCTTTGGCGGGGTTACCCTGCCGCCGCGGCCCTGGCCATCGGCGTCACGCCTTGCCCTACGGATGAGGCCGGGACGATCAGGGTGACCGGATCCTTGGCCAGGCCGATTTCTACCGGCAGATGGGCCACCGTGTCGCCGTCGCCCTGCAACGGCAAGGCGCCGTCGCCTTCCAGGCGGACCCGCACGGCTTCCAGGATCTTCACGTCCGAGAATGCCCGCAGGCGGCCCGACATCAGGCCCCAGCCATAGCGGCCGACGTTCAGCCAGCCGGGGCGGGTCAGCAGTACCACGTGGAACACCGGTGCACCGATGTCCGCATCATGGGCGGCGATGAACGGGCCGCCGTAGTAGCGGCCCTTGCAGACCACCGCCGTCGCCGCGTCATGGCGGGTGATGGTGCCGTCGGGGGCTTCCACCTCGACCGAGCACTGCGGGAAGGCGTAGTCGGCGGCCTTGCGCAGGGTGTTCCATACATAGGCGAACTTGCCCGCCCGGCGCTTCAGGTCCAGGTCCACCGTATCCACCACATGCGCGTCGAAGCCCGCGCCGGCCATCATCACGAATTTGCGGGTGCCGCTGAGCGGTGTCGCCGCTTCGGTCCGCACCTCGCCGATGCGGATGGTGCGCGGCAGGCCCGTGGCGATTACCTCCGCCGCCTTTTCCGGATCGGTGGGGATACCGGTTTCAATGGCCATCACGTTGGCCGTGCCCAGCGGAATGATGCCCAGGGCCACGTCACGCCCGGCCAGGCCGTTGGCCACTTCGTTGATCGTGCCGTCGCCGCCGGCCGCCACCACGATATCCACCTGCGCCGGATCCACCGTGCGGGCGATCGTCGTGCCGTCGCCGGGTTTCGTTGTCTCCCGTAGCGCGACAATGCAACCTAACTTTTCCATTGTGGCGATAGCCTTGCGGAGGCGCTTTTGTTTCAATGTGCCTGCGGCGGGGTTGGCGATCACCAGAACGCGACGTGCTTTTTGCGCCGAGACGGTGGTGGACGACGGAGTCGGGTCGGGGAGCAGGCGCATCGGGGAGGCCTTTCCAAGAACGCGGTGCGGGAGAGGGCGGTGGGAAGCCGCACGAGGTGCGCGCGGTGGACTGCGCAGATATAGGAAGGTTTCAGCCGCAAGGCAATGGCGTGAATATTTTATTTCATGGCCAATAAGCGGTGTGCAGTACAGGCCCCCTCGTTTACAACGCGCCCGTGGCCGGAGCCAAGGGCTTCCGATGCCGATAGTTGGGGTGGGGTCTTTGTGAACCCCAATATCATGGGTATGGAACACCAGCGTGCTGTGGAGGCCATGAAGAAAAAGGCGACGCGTTACCGGGCCATATTTTTGTCGGATATCCACCTCGGCACCCGTGGCTGCAAGGCGCAATTCCTGCTGGACTTCCTGAAGCACACCGAATCGGACCACCTGTATCTGGTGGGGGATATCGTCGACGGGTGGCGGCTGAAGAAGCACTGGTACTGGCCGCAGTTGCACAACGACGTGGTCCAGAAGCTTTTGCGCAAGGCGCGCAAGGGCACCCGGGTTGTCTTCATTCCGGGCAACCATGATGAATTCGCCCGCAATTACACCGAAACCGAATTCGGCGGCATTGCCGTGGACCGGGAAGCGATCCATGAAGCGGCCGACGGCAAGCGCTATCTGGTCATTCATGGCGACGAGTTCGACGGCGTCGTCAAATACGCCAAGTGGCTGGCCAAGGTGGGGGACTTCGCCTACGTCTGGCTGCTGGAGGCCAATCACTGGTTCAACGTGATCCGTCACCGCCTGGGCCTGCCGTACTGGTCGCTGTCGCGCTATCTGAAGCACAAGGTGAAGAACGCGGTGAAGTACATCGACGATTTCGAAACGTCGATGGCCGAGGTGGCGCGCATGCGCGACGCGGACGGCATCGTCTGCGGCCATATCCACCACGCCGAAATCCGCGAAATCAACGGTATCCGCTACTGCAACGATGGTGACTGGGTGGAAAGCTGCACCGCCCTGGTGGAACACTTCGACGGCACCATGGAAATCCTCCACTGGTCCGACCAGCGCCAGCTGAACCTGTTCGATGCCTACGGCGCCGCCCGCTCGGGCAAGCGCAAGGGGGCGGGCTCGGCGGCCGAGGCCGCTGCCCTGGCGTCGGCCGGGATCGAAGACGCCGACGATGATGATGATGATCGCGACGATGACGCCCGTGTCGCCGCCGATCCCGTTTCACGCCCCGTGGATGCGCCGTCCGCCGACGGGGACCGGGAAAAGAAGCCGGCCGACGCCTGACTCTTGGACGGGCCGGACCAACCAATCGCTGCACACAGGGAGCGTTCCATGCGTATCGTCGTGGTCACCGACGCCTGGTTTCCCCAGGTGAATGGCGTCGTTCGCACGCTGAACACGCTGAAAACCCGGCTGGAGTCGCGCGGTCACGAGATGCGCTACATCACCCCGGGCCAGTTCCGCACCGTACCGTGTCCCACCTATCCGGAAATCCGCCTGGCCCTGAATCCGGGGCGGGAGATCGGCCGGGTGATCGCCGGCTTCCAGCCCTGCGTGATCCATATCGCCACCGAAGGTCCGCTGGGCATCGCCGCCCGGCGGTTCTGTGTCCGCAAGGGCATTCCCTTCACCACCGCCTTCCACACCAAATTCCCCGAATACATCAACGCCCGCTTCAAGGTGCCGGTGTCCTGGGGCTATGGGGTGATGCGCTGGTTCCATGGTCCGTCCAAGGCGATCATGGTCGCCACCCAGGGCATCGAAGACGAACTGGTGCGCTGGGGGCTGGGCAATATCCGCCGTTGGACCCGGGGGGTGGATACGGAGCTGTTCCAGCCCCGGGACCGGACCCTGCTGGACGGGGTGATCACCGGTCCCCGTCCCTGGTACGTCTATGTGGGCCGGGTGGCGGTGGAAAAGAACATCGGCGCCTTCCTCGACCTCGACCTGCCGGGCACCAAGATCGTCGTCGGCGGCGGTCCGCAGCTGGAAACCCTGCGCGCCCGGTACAAGTCCGTCCATTTCGCCGGTGAACAGCACGGGGCGGAACTGGCCCAGTACTATGCGGTGTCCGACTGCTTCGTCTTCCCGTCGCGCACCGACACCTTTGGCCTGGTGCTGCTGGAAGCCCTGGCCTCGGGCACGCCGGTGGCGGCCTATCCGGTGCCCGGTCCACTCGACGTGATCGGCTCCGAGCCGGTGGGCGTGCTGGACGAAGACCTGCGCGCGGCCTGCCTGAAGGCGGTGGAGATCCCCCGCGAGCGATGCCGGGACTTCGCCATGCGCAATAGCTGGGAAACCTCCGTCGACCAGTTCCTGGCCAACGTCCACCCCTTCGAGCCGACCGCCTTCTTTTCCCAGGCCGACCGTCAGGAAGCCACCACCGAGGTGGTGACCGAAGGGTAGGCGCTCCGGCGCCGACCCTTCTGGGTCCCCGCCGCCAGCCTCTTCGGCGGCGGCCTACTTGCAGTAGTCGTCCGGCTGGTTGAGGCTGACCAGGGTCACCGGCGCGCGCCGGGCGATCAGGTATTCGCTGCCGCCCTTGTGCGGTTCCACATCCGTGCCCCAGTCGTAGGTGTAGCCCAGGCGGGTCCAGGGGGCACCGTCGGGGGTGTAGGATCCCTTTTCGGTGTCGTCGAACCACGTCTTGTAGGCGTCCGAAGGCTGCGTGCCGTAATAGCCTTCCATGGTGCCGGGCAGGGCGCAGGTGCTGTCGCCGATTTGCGGGTCGCCGCAGGGGCGGTACAGGTCGTCGGGGTTCACCCACATTTCCGCCAGCGCGTAATAGGTCCAGGTGTAGTTCAGGCCCAGGTACTGCTTCAGACGCAGCTGCAAGGCGTCGCCGGTCAGACCGGTGGAGGCGCAGAAGGCCTTCAGCTGCGGCACGGCCGACACCCAGATGTCCCGGGTCGTGGGGGCGGTGCCGGTCTGGCCCGGCTGCAGGCTGTCCACCGCCACGTCGGGGAAGGTGGCGCCCAGCTTGCCGGCACTCATCCAGCTGATCACCTTGACCTTGTCGAAGGTCTCCGGATCCTGCCACTCCAGGGCGGTGTTGTAGCGGTTGATGGCGAACAGGTCGGAAACGATCTCCGACGGCTCGGCGACAGAGGCATCCTTGATCGCCGCCTGGAACGCCGCGTCCAGGGCCGGATCGTCGGGAATATCCTGGGCCGTCGCGGCACCGGCCGTCAGGGCCAGGGCGCAGGTGCCGACGGCCAGGGCGCGGGCGTATCGGGAAAACGCAGTCTGAGACATGGATTAAACTCTCCCCTTGATGGCATCCGATGGGTGAACGGTCGGAACATTATTGTCTTGGGGATGTATTTTCCACGAAAACGCGTGTCTTTGCGAAACTTCTCCTTTCCGCGAGTCCCGCCTCCGTACTGGCCGTGGGGGGAAGCTCCGTGCTAAGAGCGGCGGGCCGGTTCGACGCGCGGGACCGGTTCCGCTTTTCGCGCGCTGCTCCTGGGGATTCCGCGCCGCCGATGTTGTTCGATTCGCTCTATTGCCTCGCCACCGGCCTGGGCGCACCCGCCATTCGCGGCCTGCTCGCCTATCGTCAGGCCCGGGGCAAGGAGGATCCGGCGCGTCTGGGCGAACGGCTGGGCCGGCCTGGCCTGCCCCGGCCGGCGGGACCGGTGATCTGGCTGCACGGGGCCAGCGTGGGCGAGGCCCAGGCCCTGTTTCCCCTGATCGCCGCCCTGCGCCGCCGCTATCCCGCCGTCACGCCGCTGCTGACCACCGGGACCGTCACCTCGGCCGCTCTGGCGGCCCGTCGCCTGCCCGAAGGGGCGCTGCATCAGTTCGTGCCGGTGGACACCCCCGGGGCGGCCGCCCGCTTCGTCGCCCATTGGCGGCCGGATCTGGTGCTGTGGAGCGAAAGCGACTTCTGGCCCAACCTGCTGCGCGCCGCCCATGGCACCGGCTGTCCGCTGGTGCTGCTGAACGGGCGCATGTCCGAACGCTCCTTCGCCCGCTGGCGGGGGAACCGGGCCTTGCGGGGGGGGATCGCCGGTCTGCTCGGCCGGTTCACCCTGTGCCTGGGGCAGACCCGGGGCGATGCGGATCGGCTGGCGGCCCTGGGGGCGCCGGCGACCGACTGTCTGGGCAACCTGAAATTCGCTGTGCCGCCCCTGCCGGCGGAGCCGGCCGATCTCGATACGGCCTCGGCCCTGTTGGGGGACCGCCCGCGCTGGCTGGCGGCCAGCACACACGACGGTGAAGAAGTGCTGGCCGGCCGGGTGCACAAGGCGCTGGCGGCCCGCCATCCCGGCCTGCTGACCATCGTCCTGCCCCGCCATCCGGAACGTGCCGCCGCCGTGGCCGAGACCTTGCGGGCCGACGGCTTGCGCGTGCAATGCCGCAGTGCGGGCTGGCCGGACGGGGCGACGGATATCCTGGTGGGTGATACCCTGGGGGAGATGGGGCTTTATTTGCGGCTGGCGGATATCGTCTTCATGGGCAAGACTTTGGTAAAGGGGGGAGGGCAAAATCCCCTGGAGCCCGCCCGTCTGGGCAAAGCCATCCTGTGGGGACCGCGCATGGAAAACTTCCCGGAAATTGCCCCGGCCATGACCGCCATCGCCGCTGCCCGCGCGGTGGACGATGTCGCCGGCCTGGAAGCGGCGGTGTCGGAGCTGCTGGAAGCACCGGTGGTGCGCCGGGTCATGGGCTCCACGGCGAAGGCCTATGCCGAGGCCGAAGCGGCGGTGCTCGACCGGGTGCTCGACCGGCTGGAGCCCCATCTGGCGGCCCTGGCCCCCCTGCCTGCGTCCCCCTCTCAGCCGCTGTCAAACGGAGGAGAGGGCCATGCGGACCCCTGATTTCTGGGTCACCGATGGCCTGCCTGCCCGGCTGCTGGAGCCTGCCGGACTGATCTATGCCGCTGCCACCCGACGCCGGATGGCCAAGGCCACGCCGCTGCGCCTGCCGGTGCCGGTGGTCTGTGTCGGCAATCTGGTGGCCGGCGGTGCGGGCAAGACGCCGGTGGCGCTGGCGGTGATGGCGGCCCTGCGGGCGCGGGACTGCGAGGCCCATTTCCTGACGCGCGGTCACGGCGGCCGGTTTCACGGTCCGGTGCGGGTGAATCCGGTGGGGCACAGTTCGTCGGATGTGGGCGACGAAGCGCTGCTGCTCGCGGCCCAGGCCCCAACCTGGGTGGCCCGCGACCGGGCTGCCGGGGGGCGGCATGCGGTGGACGCCGGGGCGCAGGCTGTGGTGATGGACGACGGCCACCAGAATCCCGCTCTGGTGAAGGATCTCTCGCTGGTGGTGGTGGACGGGGTCTACGGCTTCGGCAATCGCCGGGTGATTCCCGCCGGTCCCTTGCGTGAACCCATCGGCGCCGGCCTGCGGCGGGCGGATGCGGTGGTGCTGCTGGGGCCGGATCAGTGGGGTGTGGCCAGGCGGGTGCCCGCCGGGGTGCCGCTGGTCAGGGCCGCCCTGGTGCCGGGGCCGGAGGGGCAGCGCCTGGCGGGCCGCCGGGTGGTGGCCTTCGCCGGCATCGGCCGCCCCGACAAATTTTTCGACACCTTGCGCGCCCTGGGGGCGCAGGTGGTGGCGACCCATCCCTTCGCCGACCACTATCCCTATGCCGAAACCGACATCCAGCCGATTCTCGACGAAGCCTATGCCCTGGGGGCGGTGCCGGTGACCACCGCCAAGGATGCGGTGCGCCTGCCCCTGGATCAGCGCCAGCAGGTGGACGTGCTGACGGTTTCCGTGGCCTGGGAAGACGTTTCTGTCATGGGGGGGCTGCTGGATCACCTGGTCGGGGCGTGATACCGACCGGCAATGAACTTGACCCATTGTCGGGAGGCAAGGCCGCGTGGTGCCGCACGCCTACGGCATGACCGGCCGTCGCGCCTTATGGTGCGTAAAAGCCTGCGTGGCGATTGAACGCAATACAATCGACAAATGAGGTCATCTCATTGTCGATTGGTATGATACCGTGCTGGCCGGGCCGATCCCTCCCGTTGCCGTGCTCTCTGCCGATTGCATGGCGGGGCGGACGGCGTTCCGTCGCCTCCTTCCACCGTCCGGAGCTTGCCGGTGTCCCTGGACTTTCTGATCGTTCAGTTTCTGGGGGGGCTGGCCAGTGCGTCGTCCCTGTTCCTGGTGGCGGTGGGGCTGTCGATCATTTTCGGGGTGACCCGGGTGGTCAACTTCGCCCATGGCACCCTGTTCATGCTCGGCGCCTATGTCGCCTGGAGCATCGCCGATGCCGCCGGGCTGGGCTTCTGGCCGGCGCTGGCGGTGGCGCCCGTGGCCGTCGGTCTTCTGGGGGCGGCGGTCGAAATCCTGCTGCTGCGGCGGATCTACCACGCGCCCGAGCTGTTCCAGCTGGTGGCCACCTTTGCCCTGGTGCTGATCGCCGATGATCTGGTACCCCTGATCTGGGGGCCGGAGGACCTGTTGGGGCCGCGTGCCCCGGGGCTGTCCGGCGCGGTGCAGATGCTGGGCTTCCGGCTGCCCGAATACGACCTGTTCCTGATCGCCCTGGGGCCGGCGGTGCTGGCGGGGCTGTGGCTGCTGTTCACCCGCACCCGCTGGGGCCTGCTGGTGCGCGCCGCGACAGAGGACCGGGTGATGGTCGGCGCCCTGGGGGTGGATCAGCGCTGGCTGTTCACCGGAGTGTTCGCCCTGGGGGCGCTGCTGGCCGGGCTGGGCGGCGCCCTGCAGATCCCGCGCGAGGCGGTGCACCACGACCTGGATACGCAGATCATTGTCGAAGCCTTCGTGGTGGTGGTCATCGGCGGCATGGGCAGCGTGCCCGGTGCCTATCTGGCCGCCGTGCTGCTGGGGCTGGTGCAGGCATTCGGTGTGGTGCTGTTTCCCCAGGCGACCCTGGTGCTGATGGGGCTGGCCATGATGGCGGTGCTGGTGGTGCGGCCCCAGGGCCTGCTGGGCAAGGTGGAACCCGAAAGCACGGCCGGATCCGCCGCCGTCGGACCGGGGCCGGTGATGCGTCCGGCCGGACCGCGCGAACGCCTGGCCTGGGCGGTCGCCTGGCTGCTGGCGTTGACGGCTCCCCTGTGGCTGGGCGGCTATGGCCTGACCCTGATGTCGGAGGTGCTGATCCTCGCCCTGTCGGCGGCGGCCTTGCAGTTCCTGATGGGGCCGGGCGGCATGGTCAGCTTCGGCCATGCGGCCTTTTTCGCCCTGGGGGCCTACGGCGCCGGGCTGGCGGTCGTGAAGGGCGGGCTGGGCATGGTGCCGGCGCTGATGATCGCACCGCTGGCCGGGGCGCTGGGAGGGGTGGTGGTCGGCTGGTTCGTCACCCGCCTGTCCGGGGTCTACCTGGCCATGCTGACCCTGGCCTTTGCCGAGATCATTTCCGCCATCGCCATCCAGTGGCAGCCGGTAACCGGTGGCGACAACGGCCTGATCGGCCTGTGGCCGCCGCGCTGGGCAGGCAGCGAAGCCGCCTATGCCTGGCTGGTCCTGGCCGTGGCGGGGGGCGGCATGCTCGGCCTGCGGCTGCTGGCCCTGGGCGAGACCGGCCGGCGGCTGCGGGCGGTGCGCGACGCCCGCGCGCGGGCGGACGCCTGCGGCATCGCGCCGGCCCTCGTCCAGTGGCGGGCCTTTGCCATCGCCGGGGCCGCCGCCGGGCTGGCGGGCGGCCTGTTCGCCTTCCTCAAGGGATCCGTCTTCCCCACCGTGGCCGGCATCCCCACTAGCGTCGACGCTTTGGTGATGGTGCTGATGGGCGGGGTTCACGCCCTGTGCGGTCCCCTGCTCGGGGCGGGTTTCTATACCCTGATGGAAGGGCTGGGCGCGGCCCAGACCAACCTGTGGCGGCTGATGCTCGGCGGGGTGCTGCTGGTGCTGGTGCTGGCCTTCCCCGGCGGTCTGGCCTCCATCGGTGCCCGGCTGGGGCGGAGGGTGTCCGCATGACCGGGGCCGGTTCCGTGCCGCTGCTGGCCGTTGACGGGCTGCGCAAGGCCTTCGGGGGCGTGGTGGCGGTGGAGGACGTCTCCTTCTCGTTGCCCGCCGGCAGCCGGGTGGCGCTGATCGGTCCCAACGGAGCGGGCAAGTCGACCCTGTTTTCCATGCTCGGCGGCCAGCGCAAGCCCGACCGGGGGCGGGTGATGCTGGCCGGGGCGCCGGTGACCGGCCTGCCGCCGCACAGGCTGGTGCGCGCCGGGGTGGGCCGCACGTTCCAGGTGGCCCGGGTCTTCGGCTCCATGACCCTGCTGGAAAGCGTGGAGATGGCCGTGCGGGCCGGAAACCCGGCCAAAGAGACAAGCGAGGGACGGGGCAGGGACTCGGTCAAGAAATGGGGAACGGGGGCGCCAATGGACGCGGCGGCCCTGCTGCACAGGGTGGGGCTGGCCGCCCTGGCGGACCGCCCTTGCCGGGCGCTGGCCTATGGGGACGTCAAGCGGCTGGAGCTGGCCCTGGCCCTGGCCTGCAGGCCCCGCCTGCTGCTGATGGACGAACCCGGCGCGGGCATGGCCAGGGGCGAGCGGCTGGCCCTGATGGACCTGGTTGCGGCGATTGCGTCGGAACAGGGGTTGACCATCCTGTTCACCGAACACGACATGGATGTGGTCTTCGGCCATGCGGATCGGGTGCTTGTGCTCGACCGCGGCCGCCTGATCGCCGACGCGGCACCCGCGGCGGTGCGCGCCGATCCCGCTGTCCGCCGGGTCTACCTGGGGGACGGCGCCGGTCACCCGTGCCCAAAACCCTGAAGTATCGGGCTTTTGCTGCGTCCGCGAAGATACCTTCGTCACAATCTCTAGGCTTGACACGGCACCTTCGTCCGATTAGGTGTTTGGCACTCACCGGACGGGAGTGCTAACACAGTGTGGCCTGCCGGACGGATTCCCTAGCAAAACAATGGTTTGCACTTTTACTCGGAGGCAATGACCATGGCGTTCCGCCCCCTTCACGACCGTGTTCTCGTCAAGCGCCTGGAAGGCGAAGAGAAGACTGCCGGCGGCATCATCATCCCCGACACCGCCAAGGAAAAGCCGATGGAAGGCGAAGTGATCGCCGTCGGTTCCGGCGCCCGTGGCGATGATGGCAAGGTGGTCCCGATGGACGTGGCCGTCGGCGATCGCGTTCTGTTCGGCAAGTGGTCCGGTACCGAAGTCAAGATGGATGGCCAGGATCTCCTGATCATGAAGGAATCCGACATCATGGGTGTGATCGCCTAAGGCACCGTCACCCCTTTTCGCCATTCCCCTTTCGAAGACCTATACAGCTATAGAGAAGGACGAACCAAATGGCCGCCAAGGACGTTAAGTTCGGCACTGATGCCCGCGATCGCCTGCTGCGAGGCGTCGACACCCTCGCCAACGCCGTCAAGGTGACCCTGGGTCCCAAGGGCCGCAACGTTGTTCTGGACAAGAGCTTCGGCGCCCCGCGCATCACCAAGGACGGCGTCTCCGTCGCCAAGGAAATCGAACTGAAGGACAAGTTCGAGAACATGGGCGCGCAGATGGTCAAGGAAGTTGCTTCCAAGACCGCCGACCTGGCCGGCGACGGCACCACCACCGCCACCGTTCTGGCCCAGGCCATCGTGCGTGAAGGTGCGAAGTCCGTTGCCGCCGGCATGAACCCGATGGATCTGAAGCGCGGTATCGATCTGGCCGTTTCCGCCGTGGTCGAAGACATCAAGAAGCGCTCCAAGAAGATCAAGACCTCTGCCGAAGTGGCGCAGGTTGGCACCATCTCCGCCAACGGCGACACCGAAGTGGGCGGCATCATCTCCACAGCCATGGAAAAGGTCGGCAACGAAGGTGTCATCACCGTCGAAGAAGCCAAGGGCCTGGAGACGGAACTGGACGTGGTCGAAGGCATGCAGTTCGACCGTGGCTACCTGTCCCCCTACTTCGTGACCAACGCCGAGAAGATGGTCTGCGAACTGGAAAACCCCTACATCCTGATCCATGAAAAGAAGCTGTCCGGCCTGCAGCCGCTGCTGCCGGTGCTGGAAAGCGTCGTGCAGTCCGGCCGTCCGCTGCTGATCATTGCCGAAGACGTGGAAGGCGAGGCGCTGGCCACCCTGGTGGTCAACAAGCTGCGTGGCGGCCTGAAGGTTGCCGCCGTCAAGGCTCCGGGCTTCGGTGACCGTCGCAAGGCCATGCTGGAAGACATCGCCATCCTGACCGGTGGCCAGGTCATCAGCGAAGACCTCGGCATCAAGCTGGAATCCGTGTCCATCGAAATGCTGGGCACCGCCAAGTCCGTCAGCCTGACCAAGGAAGACACCACCATCGTTGACGGTGCCGGCGAAAAGGCCGCGATCGAAGCCCGCTGCGGCCAGATCCGTGCCCAGATCGACGAAACCAGCAGCGACTACGACCGTGAAAAGCTGCAGGAACGCCTGGCCAAGCTGGCCGGCGGCGTTGCGGTGATCAAGGTCGGT
The DNA here is from genome assembly GCA_046233135.1 of Rhodospirillaceae bacterium Z3-40. Classification (GTDB taxonomy): domain Bacteria; phylum Pseudomonadota; class Alphaproteobacteria; order Rhodospirillales; family Rhodospirillaceae; genus JBJXHN01. The sequence goes on from JBJXHN010000002.1 coordinate 505,467, forward strand.
GGCGCCACCGAAGTCGAAGTGAAGGAAAAGAAGGATCGCGTGGACGATGCTCTGCATGCCACCCGCGCGGCCGTCGAAGAAGGCATCGTCGCCGGTGGCGGCGTGGCCCTGCTGTACTCCATCAACGTGCTGGACAGCGTGACCACCGCCAACGAAGACCAGAAGGTCGGCGTTGAAATCGTCCGTCGCGCCCTGCAGTCCCCGGTTCGTCAGATCGCCGAAAACGCCGGCGTCGACGGTGCCGTGGTTGCTGGCAAGCTGCTGGAACAGACCGACACCGATTTCGGCTACAACGCCCAGTCCGGCGTGTACGAAAACCTGGTGGCCGCTGGCGTCATCGACCCGACCAAGGTGGTGCGTTGCGCCCTGCAGGACGCCGCTTCCATCGCCGGCCTGCTGGTGACCACCGAAGCCATGGTCGCCGAAGTGCCGGAAAAGAAGGAAGCCATGCCGGCCGGTGGTGACATGGGCGGTATGGGTGGCATGGGCGGCATGGGCTTCTAAGTCCAAGCGTTCACGCCTGCTCTTTCGCGATCCGTCAAGGATCGTTTCGCGGAGGCCCCGCACCAATATGGTGCGGGGCCTTTCGCGTTTGTGGCAGACAGTAAAGGGAGATTGCGCCGACCATGACCAGGACCGTACTCGTGACCGGCGCCAGCCGGGGGATCGGCCGCGCCACGGCCATTGCCGCCGCCGCCCGGGGCTGGCGTGTGGGGATCAACTACGCCGGCAATCAGGGTGCGGCCGAGGATACCCTGTCCGCCGTGGAAGCCGCCGGCGGCAAGGGCTTCGTGGCCTGTGCCGATATCTCCCGCGAAGACGAGGTGCTGGCCCTGTTCGATCAGGTGGCCAGCGCCCTGGGTCCCATCGACGCGCTGGTCAACAACGCCGGCATCGTCGCTCCGGTCAAGACCCTGGCGGAAATGGATGTGGCCCGCATGCGCCGGCTGTTCGAGGTCAATATCCTCGGCTCTTTCCTGTGTGCCCGTGAAGCCGCCCGCCGCCTGCCCGACGGCGGGGCCATCGTCAACGTATCCTCGATCGCCGCCAAGCTGGGCTCGCCCAACGAGTTCATCGACTATGCCGCCTCGAAGGGGGCGATCGATTCGATGACGGTGGGGCTGGCCAAGGAACTGGCGCCCCGCGCCATCCGCGTCAACGGCGTGCGTCCCGGCCTGATCGACACGGATATCCATGGCTCCGCCGGCGTGCCCGATCGGGTGGCGCGGATGGAACGCACCGTCCCTCTGGGCCGGGCCGGCCGTGCGGACGAGGTGGCCAATGCCATCCTCTGGCTGCTGGATGGCGAGCAGAGCAGCTATATCACCGGTGTCCTGCTGGACGTTGGTGGGGGACGCTGAGGTGGGGGGCGGCGCTGAGGTGGGGGGGGCGCTGAGGAGGGGTTACAGCAGAGTCGCCGCTCCGCCTTCGGCGGGGCTCAGCAGGGCACGGACGGGGGCGAAGCTGCGGCGGTGGTGCGGCGTCGGCCCCAGGCGCACCAGGGCGGCGCGGTGGGCGGCCGTACCGTAGCCGGCGTTGTTCTCCCACCCATAGCCGGGGAAGGCCCCGGCCAGCTCCGTCATCCGCGCGTCCCGCGTCACCTTGGCGGCGATGGAGGCGGCGGCGATGGACCAGCTCAGGTTGTCGCCCTTGACCACGGCGCGGGCCGGGCAGGTCAGCACCGGGGTGCGGTTGCCGTCGATCAGCGCCAGATCCACCGGCCGGTTCAGGGCGGTCAGCGCCCGCTGCATGGCCAGGAAGGTCGCCTGCAGGATATTGTGGCAGTCGATTTCCTCCACGCTGGCTTCCCCCGTGGCGATGGTCACGCCGGGGGACTGGCAAAGGGCGGCATACAGCTGCACCCGTACCGGCTCGGACAGCTTTTTCGAATCGTCCAGGGCGGCCAGCAGGGTGGGGTCCGCCGTGTCGGGGTCGAGGATGGCCGCACCGGCCATCACCGGTCCGGCCAGGGGGCCGCGGCCGGCCTCGTCCACTCCGGCGACAATCCCCCCGGCGGCCCGTTCCAGCGTGTAGTCAGGCATCGGGGCGGGTCTCCTCGGGTGCCGGCTTTTTTGCGGCCGGGGGGGCTTCGGCAGGGGTGTCTTCTTCCTGCGGGACGGTGGTGGTGGCCTCGTCGACCGCGTCAGGCGGTGGAGCTTTCCGGTCCTCTGCCGCTATCGTTTCGGCCGTCGTTCCGGCGACTGCAGCGCCTGGTGCTTTTGGCCCGGCGGCTGCCGCCACGGCCCCGGTCCGGCGGCGCCAGGGCAGGCGGGGCGGCGGGCGCATGCGGCGCAGGGTGCGGGCCGAGGCATCGGCGGTGGCGCTGGCCGTTGCGCTGGCGGTGGCGCCGGCCTTGCCCAGGCGGCGGCGGGTGCGGCGCAGGCTGCTGCCCAGCAGGTTGTCCCAGACGTCGCCCAGGGTTTTCAGCGGCGTCCGCACGGTCGACATCTTGCGGATGGTGGCCACCCACAGCGGTGTCACCATCAGGCTGAGCACGGTGACCGAGATCAGCAGCTGGCTCATGCGGGCGTCCAGCAGTCCCAGGGTCAGGCCCAGCCCCACCAGGACGAACGAGAATTCGCCCACCTGCGCCAGGGCCACCGACGACAGCACCACCCGGGGCCAGTCGAGCCCCAGCAGGCGCAGACCCAGGACGTTCAGCAGGGTCTTGAAGACCACCACGACGCCGACCAGGAACAGCACCGGACCCAGGTTATCGACCAGGAAGGTCAGGTCCAGCAGCAGGCCGACGGACAGGAAGAACACCATCAGCAGCACCGACTGGATCGGCTGGGCGCCGTGTTCGAAGGTCTCCGCCTGGTCGGAGTTGCCGAGGATCAGCCCGGCCAGGAAGGCACCATAGCCCGCCGACAGCTCTGCCGCGCCGGCCAGGGCGGCGGCCCCGAAGCAGAAGCCCAGGCCGGCCAGCGGCACCAGGTCCTTGTGGCGGCTGGCTTCCCGCGCCAGGGGCAGGGGCAGCGGCCGGCGCGCCAGATACAGCACCAGGCCGATCAGGATGGCCACGGATCCGGCCACCTTGATGCCGTCGGTGGTGCTGAATCCCTCTCCGGCCAGACCGTTCAGGGTCATGATCATCGGTGCGACGGCCATGTCCTGGGCGATCAGGATGCCGACGATGATGCGCCCCGTCCGGCTTTGCAGGGCGCCGATCTGTTCCAGCAGCTTGATCACCACGGCGGTGGACGACAGGGCCAGGGCGAAGGCCAGCAGCACCGCTTGCCCCAGGGGCAGGCCGAGCCAGTCCCGGGCCAGCAGCATCACCCCCATGCTGCCGGCCACCTGAATGGCCGTGGCCCCCAGCGCGATGCGCCACACCTGCATCAGGGTGGACACCTTCAGTTCCAGCCCCAGGATGAACAGCAGCATCAGCACCCCCAGCTCGGCCATGAGCTGGATGCCCTCCCGGTTCTCGATCAGGCCGAGAAGGGAGGGGCCGAGCACCACACCGCAGAGGATGTAGCCAAGAATGGCCGGCTGACGCAGACGCGTCAGCAGCAGGCCGCCCACCAGGGCGACCACGACCACGAATGCCAGTTCTGTAATATCGCCATGTCCGTGCATGGGCGACACCATACCCGCATCATCGGGGCGGAGAAAAGGCAAGCTTACACCACAAAGTGGGGGTGATGCGCGACGCTCCCTACAACAGCGACAGTTGCTGGCCCTTTGGTGGATGAAAGCGCGTGACATCCAGCGACTCCGTCGCCGGCAGGGTCAGCCCCAGGCGGCGGCAGGCCAGGTGGTAGCGGCGCATCAGCAGGGTGGCATAGGGGCCATCGCCTTTCATGCGCTGGCCGAAGGCCGCCTGATTCAGGGCGCCCCGCCGGGTCTGGCGGATCAGGGACAGCACATGGGTGGCCCGCTGCGGCACATGGGCGTGCAGCCATTCCTCGAACAGCGGGGCGACCTCCTGGGGCAGGCGCAGCAGGATGGTGGCGGCTCCGGTGGCCCCGGCGTCGGCCGCGGCGGCGAGGATGCGTTCCAGCTCCTGATCCGTCAGCCCGGGGATCATCGGCGCCACCATCACGGTGGTGGGGATGCCGGCTTCGGCCAGGGCGCGGATGGCGGCCAGGCGGGCGGCGGGCGGGCTGGCCCGGGGCTCCAGCGTGCGGGCCAGATCGCGGTCCAGGGTGGTGACGGAGATCCCCACATGCACCAGCCGCCGCGCGGCCATCTGCGTCAGGATGTCGCGGTCGCCCAGGATGGCTGCCGACTTGGTGGTGATCATCACCGGATGATCGCAGGCTTCCAGCACCTCCAGAATGCCCCGGGTGATGCCGTAGCGGCCTTCGATCGGCTGGTAGGGGTCGGTGTTGGTCCCCATGCCCAGCGGCCGGCAGACATATCCCGGGCGGTCCAGTTCCCGGCGCAGCAGGGCCGGCGCCAGGGGCTTGGAGGTCAGGCGGCTTTCGAAATCCAGTCCCGGCGACAGCCCCAGCCAGGCATGGCTGGGCCGGGCGAAGCAATAGACGCAGCCATGCTCGCACCCCCGATAGGGATTGATGGAGCGGTCGAAGGGGATGTCCGGGCTGTCGTTCCGGGCGATGACGCTGCGGCTTTTATCTTCGGTGACCGTGGTGCGGGGGGCGACGGTCCAGTCCTCTGGCCCCAAGTCCCAGCCGTCATGGTCCCGCTGCCGGCGTTCGCGTTCATAGCGGCCGGTGGCGTTGGATACGGCCCCGCGATGGGCAACGGGCCTGTCTGGCAGTGCATCGATCATGCCTCGCAGGATGCCCCGCTTTTGGCTTGCGATCAAGAACAGAAAGTGAACATATTCAAAAAACGGGTCTATAGGGGACCAAGGGAGTCGCTATATTTTCACAATTTTCGTGTGTATTCCTGGTACAGTGATGTCTCTCGCCGGATCGGCGGGACGGCGAGAAACCCCCCGGAGATCCGGGGCAGACGGGAAAACCCGCAAGGCGACGCCACGATACCGAACACCGCCAATGGGAGGGCGAGCATGGATTTGTTTTCTCCTGCGAACGGTCACCGGCTGCAGGCGCTCAGCGCCGATACGGACAAGCTGTCCGTGACCCTGGACGACGGCCGCACCATCCGGTTGCCCCGGGAATGGTTCGCCCAGATCGCCGTTTCTTCGGCCGTGCAACGGGACGCCTGGGAGACCGCGACGGTCGATCGCCTGTCGTCCCTGGCGGACCTGCCGGGCGAAACCGGGTACCTGCCTCAGCTGCATCAGGGTCTGGCGGTTTAGACTCCCTCCAATCCTGAGTCCGTCCGGTCTGTCCGGGCCTGCGCTCTGGTGTCCGTTCTACGGAGGCCGGAGCGCTTGCCTGTGGGTGCGGTAAACAAATATAAACAATTGGATGCAGTCTTTCGAACGTGATAACCGAAAGATTTGCACTTAAAAAGTGTTACTGCATGCAAAAATATCATGCGGGTTACGGGTATTTTGCGGCTGTTTCCTCTCGGGAGCCCCTCTAGACTTATAATCGGGGAAGGTGTTCGGAGGGAGAACAGGCCGCTCATGACAGATCTTGCGCGATGTACGGAAATGTTGCCGGCGCTTTACGACTTGGCGCTTGATCCCTCCGGCTGGGTGGAGGTGATGGATCGTCTGGCCGGTCACATGAATGCCAAGGGCGCGGTATTGACGCTGATCGATCCGACCGACACCGCCCTTTGCCGGACAGCGCATAGCAGCCTGTTCACCTTCGCCGACATTGCCGAATTCGATCGCCAATGGGCGGACCAAGATCGGGATACCTTTCTGTATCTGCTGAAGTCCGACCGCCTGGGTTTCCGGTCCGATATGGAAGCCCTGGGCCTGGACCGGCTGGAGGACCATGCCGCCCATCCCCCCGTCGCCTATCTGGAAGCCCGCTACGGCGTGCGCCACCGGGCGGCGTCCCGCCTGTCCCTGCACGGGCTGTGGAAGGACCTCATGGCGGTTCAGTACGACTGCCGGCGTGGTCCCATCACGCCTGACGAAGCGGCCGTGGGCGATTTTCTGGCGCCTCACTTCGGCAAGCTTTTGGAGATTTCGCGCACCTTCACCGTGCTGCGTTCCCGCTACAATGCCACTCTGACCGTGCTCGACCGGTTGATGCTGGGGGTGTTCATCTGTACCGCATCGGCGACGGTGGCGCTTTCCAACAGCACCGCCGCCGGCCTCATTGAGCGGCGGGATGCCTTTCGTCTGGCGTCCGGCGGCCGGCTGACCTGCATGGACGAGGACAGCGACGCCCGGCTGAAGATGGCCATCGCCCGGGCCTGCGACCTGGCCGCCGGGGTCGCCGGCCCTATGCTGGGAGGCGCCGCCGGGGACAGCGGCGGCGGCGGAGTGGGAGAAAGTCTGACCGTTGCCGGGCGGGGGCGGCTGCATCCCTATCTGATCTCGGTCGCCCCGCTGTGCGACGGGCAGGAGGCGGATTTCGGCAGCGGCTGCCTGGTCACGGTGATCGATCCGGACAGCCCCCGGACCCTGGCGGCCACCCATTTCGACGCCCTGTTCGGTCTGACCCGGGCAGAGATGGAGACCTGCGGCCTGATGCTGGCCGGGCTCAGCACCCGGGACATCGCCGAAACGCGCCGAGTCAGTCCGGAAACCGCCCGCAGCCAGACCAAGGCGGTGCTGGCCAAGGCGGGGGCGAAGGGGCGGACCGACCTGATCCGCCTGGCGGCTACCTTGAACCCGCCGCTTGACGCGGCGCCGCTGCTGTCTCCGGATCCGGATGCGGCGTGACTGCGGCGGGATCCCATTTGGTACCGGTCACCGGCGCCCGATAGTCGATCTCCGGCCCTTTGGGAATGATGCCCGTCGGGTTGATGGTGCGGTGGCTGCCGTAGTAGTGGCCCTTGATGTGGTCCATGTGCACGGTTTGGGCCACGCCGGGCACCTGATACAGGGCGCGGGTATAGGGACCCAGGTTGGGGTAATCGGCGATCCGGCGCAGGTTGCACTTGAAGTGCCCCACATAGACCGGGTCGAAGCGCACGAGCGTGGTGAACAGCCGCCAATCGGCTTCGGTGATCCGGTCTCCGGCCAGCCAGGGCTGGCGGGAGAGGATCTCCTCCACCCGGTCCAGGGCGGTGAACAGGGCGGTCACCGCCTCGTCGTATGCCTCTTGCGCGGTGGCGAAGCCGGCCTTGTAGACGCCGTTGTTGATGTCGTCATAGACCCAGCTGTTCACCGCGTCGATGGTCTCGCGCAGGTCTTCTGGGTACAGCGCCGGCCCGTCGGCGATATCCGGGAAGGCGCTGTCGAACATGCGCAGGATTTCCGAGGACTCGTTGGACACGATGGTCCCGGTCGCCTTGTCCCACAGCACCGGCACGGTCACCCGGCCGGTGTAGTCCGGCTTGGCGCGGGTGTAGATCTCGTGCAGGAAGCGGGCACCGAACAGCGGATCGGCGCCGTCCGCCAGTTCCCATCCATTGTCGAGCATCAGCGGCTCGACAACGGAAACCGATACCGCATCCTCCAGGCCCTTCAGGGCGCGGGCGATCAGGGTGCGGTGTGCCCAGGGACAGGCGTAAGAGACATACAGGTGGTAGCGCCCGGCCTCGGCCTTGAAGCCGGAACTGCCGTCGGCGGTCACCCACTGGCGGAAGGCGCTGTCCTGGCGCTTGAAGCGTCCGCCGGTGCTTTTGGTGTCGTACCACTGGTCGTGCCAGACACCATCGATCAACAGGCCCATGGGGGAACCTCGCGGATGGTTGGGGGAGGCGGCTCCGGCCCTGCCCCACGGGCGGGGCCGGAGAGTCGGCGGGTCGGGAGCGGGACCCGGGCGGGATCAGGCTTTCAGCTTGGCCGCGATTTCGGTCAGGTGGCGGGCCTGGCCGCGCATGATGCCCAGTTCGACGGCATTGGGGGTGCGGGCGCCGTCGGCTCCGGCGATGGTGCCCGCACCATAGGGGCTGCCACCGCGCGAGACACTGACATCGCTGAGTTCCGCAATGGAATAGGGGGCACCGACGATCACCATGCCGTGGTGGATCAGGGTGTTGTGGAAGGACTGGATGGTGGTTTCGTTGCCCGCACCGGTGCCCGTCGAGGTGAACACCCCGGCCGGCTTGCCGATCAGCTTGCCTTCCATCCACAGGCCGCCGGTCTGGTCCAGGAAGTTGCGCATCTGCCCGGCCATGTTGCCGAAGCGGGTGGGGGTGCCGAACAGGATGCCGTCGTAGTCGGCCAGCTCGCCCGGGGTGGCGATGGGGGCGGACTGATCGGTCTTGGCGTTGATCTTGGCCAGCACGTCGTCGGGCATGTGCTCGGGCACGCGCTTGATCACCGCTTCGGCGCCGGCGACCTGGGCAACCCCTTCGGCGGCGGCCTGCGCCATGGCTTCGATATGGCCGTAGGTGGAGTAATACAGAATAAGAATGCGGGTCATGGAGAGGATCCTTTCGGGGGTGTTGATCTCTGATGGCCCTCATGTGGGACTGCGCCCTTCCGGGACAAATGCCCCCTCGGGAACAGGAGTGTTCACGCATCGGGGACAATCGGGGCAGACCCGTGCGGTTGCCCTGCCGCTAGTGCATCGACCCAAACGAAGGCGTCAGCCGAAGTTTGGAAAGTTGATGCATAAACAAAGTCCTAGTGCACTGACCGCTGAATTATCTGAATGTGTCAGTGCACTAGCGTCCCTCCCGCCACCAGGCCAGGGCGAAGCCGCCGACGATCAGGCTGATGGCCAGCGGCAGGGGCAGCACGGGGGTCATGGTCACCCCGGTCACCACATGGCCGCCGTTGCGCCGCAGGCCCAGCCAGCTGTCGCCGGCCGTGCCCTGGCCCGGTCCGGGGCGGCGCAGGTTGGGCAGGCCATCGGTCAGGTGGAACAGGCCGCCGCCGCTGTCTTCCGCCACCGGGGCCAGGGCGGCTTCGGTGGGAACCAGACGCGTGGTTTCCAGGGGGTTGGGCGGGCCGGCCACGGCCAGCGTGCCCAGGCCGCCGTCGGGCGTTTCCACCCGGTAGATGCCGGGCAGGGCGGCGGGCATGGACCCTCCGGTCAGCCCCGCGCCTTGCGTCCCCAGGGCCAGGGGCGTAGTGGAGCCGTCCGGGGCGGTGACGGTGACCCGGTCCGGCGGCGCGTCCAGCGAGCGGCCGGTCACCGTCAGCCGGTCGTCGTCGACGCGGGCGCGCAGGGCTTCCTCTTCCAGCTCCGGTTCTTTCATCAGCCAGTGGGCGACCCGGCGCATCAGCTCGCCCTGGGGGCCGCCGCCGTCCCAGCCTTTGGCCCACAGCCAGATGGTATCGCTGGACAGCAGGGCCACCCGGCCGTCGCCGACCCGGTCCAGGGTCAGCAGGGGCTGGGCGGTGGCGTCGCGCATCACCACCGCGCCCCGGCTGCCTTCCATCACCACCTGGCGGATCCAGCGGCCCCAACTGGCGGGCGTGCCGCTGTCGTCGCCGGCGCCGGGCAGGCCGGCGGTCACCGGATGGCGCTGGCCGACGGCGGTCAGGGCGGGGCGGAAGGCGCCGGTGCGCACTTCGCCGGTGGGGCGGCCGGGCAGAACGTCGCTCAGCGCGCTTTGGGCCAGGCTGAAGGGTTCGGTGATCTCCGGCCCCACCGACAGCATCAGGGCACCGCCGTTTTCCACATAGCGGGCGATATTGGACAGGTAGGCGTCGGCCACCAGGCCCCGCCGGCTGTAGCGGTCGAAAACGATCAGGTCGAAATCTTCGAGCTTTTCCTCGAACAGCTCCTGGATGGGAAAGGCGATGAGGGCCAGTTCGGACAGGGGCGTCAGGTCTTCCTTGCGGGGCGGCCGCAGGATGGTGAAGTGGATCAGGTCGACGGACGGGTCGGCCTTCAGCAGATTGCGCCAGGTGCGTTCCCCGGCGTGGGGCTGGCCGGAGATCAGCAGCACCCGCAGGCGGTCCCGCACCCCGTTCACCGACACTGCGGCGCGGTTGTTGACCGGTGACAGCTCGCCGTCCCGGTCCGGTAGCGACAGGGCGAAAACGTTGTCTCCCGCGTGGCTCAGGTCAAGGGCGATGGCGGTGGGGGTGTTGGCCGGCAGGGTCAGGGTCCGGGGCCGGCCGTCGTTGCGGTCGATGGTCAGGACCACGGGTTCTCCCGGCCGCATCGCCGGATCCTCGGCGGTCACGGTGACCGACACCGCCTTGCCCACCAGGCCGAAACCCGGGGCGCCGTCGATCAGCAGCACCCGGTCCTCGGCTTCCGGGTCGCCGGTCAGCAGGGCATGGACCGGGGCGCCCATGTCGCGGATGGCGTCGGCGTCGTGGATCTGGCCGTCGGTGATCAGCACCGCTCCGGCCCGCCGCTCCCGGGGGACGTCGGCGAAAGCTTCGCGCAGGGTATCGGCCACCCGGGTGCCGCCGGCCGCACCGCCGTCGATGCGCACCACCCGGGTCTCCAGGTCGCCCATGGGGGCGGTGGCTTGCAGCAGGGATTCCAGGGCCGCATCGGCTTCCCCGCGTCTGCCGCCCAGCTGCTGGGACAGGGTATCGTCGACGGCGATCACGGCGACGTCGGTCAGCGGATCCCGCTTTTCGGTCACCCATTGCGGGTTGGCGAGCGCCAGCACCAGGGCCGCCAGCGGGATCAGCCGCACCACGGCGCCGCGCGCCCGGCGCAGCACGCCGTAGCCACCGATCAGCAGGCCGGCCGCCGCCAGGGCGGCCAGCAGGCCCCAGGGCAGCGCGGGAGAGAAGATGATGCCGGTGAAGGTGTCCATGGCCATCCGCTGTCAGAGCAGGGGGGAAAGAAGCCGGGGCGCCGGCAGCTCGACGGCGGGCCACGGCGGTATGCACCGGACGCAGCCGGTGTGATGTGGGGCTGCTCCGCCGTCGCGTGATACGGAGACACGGACGCCCAGGCCGGAAGCCGCTCATCGGGAGTATCGGCGAGCGCCCTGCTGATGTGCAAGCGACCTGAGGGACAGTCAAGGGGGCGACATGACACCCCGCGTCTTCCCGCGCAAAGACCAGGGCGTCGAACCGCTTTTCCTGAGGGGGGTGCTCTCCGGAAAAGCGGTGCCGTCAGGCTGGATGTTTCGTGGTTTCATCCAGCGTGTCGGGGTCTCATTCAAACCGGTACTTCCGCTTGATGAAGACCGCGCCGATCGCGGTCAGGATCATGGTCACGGCGAGAAGGATGAAGGCCAGGGCCGCGCCGAAGGGCCAGTTTCCGACGCGGTTGAATTGGTCGTAGACAGCGGGCGCCATCATCTGGAACTGCGGTCCGCCGAGAAGAACCGGTGTTGCGTAGGCGCTCATGCACAGGATGAAAACCAGGACGCCTCCGGCGAGAATGCCCGGTGTTGCCAGAGGAAGCACGATGCGCCGGAAGACGACAAGCGAGGGCGCGCCAAGGTTGGCTGCCGCTTCCTCCGTCTGGCGGGGAATCCCTTCGATCACTGCGGACAAGGTCAGCACCATGTAGGGAAGCACCACCCCGACGATGCCCACGATGACCGCGCCCGGCGTGTACATCAGCGTCAGCGGCCGGTCGATCATGCCCAGGCCGGTCAGAGAGGCGTTGATCAAGCCGTCGGTGCCAAGGAGCGCGATCCAGCCCGCAGACCGGACCACGCCCCCCACCAACAGGGGAAAAAGCGTCAGGATGGTGAATAGGCTCTTCCATCGGCTGGTCATCCGCGCGAGCCAATAGGCTGCGGGAAAGGCGATGAAGGTGGTGAGGAGCGTGCAGGTCAGCGCGACCCCCACCGTGATCAGCATGACGTCCTGATAGTAGGGGTCGGCGACGGCTCGGATGTAGTTATCCGCCTTCACCGCCTCCACCATCAGGGTCATGGGGTCGTAGTCGTTGAGGGAGAAGCGGGCCATCATCACCATGGGCAAGCCCAGCAATACGCATATGAACAGTCCCGCAGGAAGGATGAAGACGGCCATGTCTGGTTTTACCCCTTGAAGTCCTTGTTCCAGAAATCAAGCATTCCCGCTTGATGCTGGGCGAGGTAGGCGAAGTCCGGAGTCCACAGTCGAGCCTGTTCGGCTTCGGTGAAGGAAATTTTCTTTTCCAGGTCCGGATCCAGGGTGGCGTTTCTGACGGTCGGCTGGTAGCCCATCTTCTTGGCGAACGCTTCCTGGGCCTTGGGTGACAGCATGGCGTTCAGATAGGTCAGCCCGTTGTCCTTGTTCCGCGCGTTGGCGGGAAGGGCCGCTTCATAGACCGTGGGGAAGGCTCCTTCCTCGGCGATGACGTAAGAGAGCGGAATGCCCGCGTTATTCCACATGTAGGCGCGGGCCGCAGAGATGATCGTGAACCAGATCTCCTCGGATTTCAGGGCCGCGGCGACGGCTTCCGTGGACGGCAGGATTTTCACGTCCAGGGATTTCCATTCCATCAGCTTTTTCTTGGCCGGTTCGAAATCGGTCATCGACCCGCCGCCGGCGATGGCGGCATAGGCGGTATTGGTCGTGTACAGGAAGTCGGACAGACCGACCTTGCCCCGGTACTTGGGGTCCCAAAGATCGTGAATGGACTTGGGCGGCGTGGTGACCCGCTCGGTGTTGTAGAGGATCGTATGGGCCGAATAGATGTGAGGAATGGAATGGGACTTCTTCAGAAATGGGAGAACATGGGCCAGATTTGGGACGGTCTCGACGCTCAGGGGCTCCAGGGCTCCCAGTTGAGAGGCGGTGTACATGTCGAAATCTGCCAGGCAGGCCACGTCCATGCTGCCCCGCCGGTTCTGGCGTTCCGCCAACAGCTTGGTCCGGCGTGGAACCGGGCCGGATACTTCCTGTAGAACCTTGATCCCCTTGTCGGCCATGATGGTTTCGTCAATGCCCGTGCGCAGCAGGTCTCCGAAGTCGCCACCCCAGGTGCCGACGATGACTTCTCCGGTGTCCGCAGCGCGGGAGAGCCGGGGAAGCAGCCCTGTGCTGGCGGCGGCGGCGAGCGTGGCTGTGCCACCCAGGAAGCGGCGGCGGGTAAGGTCAATCATGATGCTTTCCTCGTCCGGTGAGGGGGAGTGGGAGAAGGGTGGTCAATCCGCCCGAAGGGGGCGGGCCACGGCGGGATCCCAGCGCAGGGAAACGGGGGCGCCGGGTTTTACGTCGTGCAGGGGGTCATCCGGCCTGGGCGTGGGCTGGATGGCGGTGATCACCGTTTCCCCCAGATCCAGGCGGTATTCGGTTTGGGCGCCCAGGTAGAGGACGGTGGAGACCCGGGCGGGGATCCGCCCGGCGCTCTCTTCTGCCCCCAGCCGGATCTCGATCCGCTCTGGCCGGAGGGCCAGCACGACGGGGCCTGTGGGAGCATTCGTTGCGTCGCAGGGGAGGGACAGACCGGCGGGTCCCCGGAAAATTCCCCCATCCAGGGTACCCGGGACCAAGTTGCAGCGTCCGACGAAGTCGGCCACGAAGGCGTCGGCGGGGTGTTCATACAGCGCCTCCGCCGTGCCGGTCTGGCGAATGCGGCCCCCTTCCATGACCACCAGCCGGTCGGACATGGTCAGGGCTTCTTCCTGGTCATGGGTGACCATCAGGGTCGTCAGGCCCAGGCGCTGCTGGAGGGCGCGAATTTCAGCGCGTACATCGGCGCGCAGCTTGGCGTCCAGGTTGGACAGGGGTTCGTCGAGAAGAAACACCGCCGGATTGATGACCAGGGAGCGGGCCAGCGCGACCCGCTGTTGCTGGCCTCCGGACAATTGACGGGGCAGCCGCTCGGCCAGGTGATCCAGCTTGACCAGGGCCAGGGCGTCGCGGACCCGCGTGTTCCGTTCGCTCCGGCCGACCTTGCGCATTTCCAGGCCGAAGGCCACGTTTTCGGCGACCGTCATATGGGGAAACAGGGCATAGGATTGGAAGACCATCCCCGTTTCCCGGGCGAAGGGCGGCAGGGCGGTGACATCCCGCTCGCCGATCACGACATGGCCTTTGGTCGGTGTGATGAACCCGGCGACCATGCGCAGCGTCGTGGTCTTGCCGCATCCGGACGGACCCAGCAGGGAGACCAGCTCCCCTTGGTGGATGGTCAGGTCAACATGGTCCACGGCCACGGACTGGCCGAATTCCTTGCGCAACCCCTCTAGACGAAGCGTACTCATGAGCGGTCCTCGTGGGTGGCGGGCGCGACGCCCGGGATTGTGGTCGGATGGCGGCTGTGCATGGGTCAGACCACCCGGGACAGTTTGACGAAGCGGTCGGTGATCACCATCAGCGCCGCGACGATGACGATCTGGACGGTTGCCACGGCGGCAACGGTCGGATCCATGCGGAATTCCAGGTAGTTCAGCATGACGATTGGCAGGGTGGTCTTGCCCGCTCCCACCAGAAGCAAGGTCAGTTCCAGATTCTCGAAGCTCTGGATGAAGGAGAAGAGGGCGCCGGCGACCAGGCCGGGCTTGAGCATGGGCAAGGTGACCCGGCGAAACACGGTCCAGGGACGGGCGCCGAGATTGGCCGCCGCTTCTTCCGCCGAACGGTCCATGCCCTTCAGGCTTGCTGCGACGATACGCGCCGTCCACGGGATGGTCAGCAGGACGTGGGCGGCGACCAGGCCCGGGGTGGTTCCGGTTATGTCCATATCCATCCAGTTCTCGGCCCGCAGATAGAACAGATAGACGGCTGTACCGGCCACCACCCCGGGAACCGCGATGGGAGACAGCAACAGGCCGTGGATGAGCCCCGCTCCCGGAATGGCGCGCCGTTCCAGCGTCAGGGCCGCCGCCGTGCTTATCGGCACCCCGATCACGGTGGCCAGCAGGGCGACTTCGATGCTGACCAGGAAGCCGTTGACGAATTCCGTGCGGTCCAGAGCGTTCGCGTACCAATGAAGCGTGAACCCCGTCGGCGGAAAGGACACGATTTCGTCGGACACGAAACTGATCAGGATCACCATGGCGACGGGCAGCAGCATCACCGCAAAGGCGAAAACCACGAGCCCGTGATAGGTGATACGAGATGCGCGCATGGCCGTTTCTCCTCAGGGGGCCGCCGGGCCGGGCCGGTGGGCCTGGATCGCGAAGACCGGGGAGACCCGGTCTGCGGCCGTCCAGGCAAGGACCCTGTGTGCGGGCAGGAAGTGGCCCGATTCATGGGACAGGTTGAACTGGGCGACAGCCCGGCCTTCGACGAGAACCGGCACGTTCATGATCGCGCCGCATCCCATGGCCCGCATACGGTCGTGGTCGGGGAAGGCCTGGCGCATCTCCTCTTCCGTCCAGGCGACCTGGATCTCGCCGCTGTCCCGGACCCGGCGCATGGTTGGGGCCGCATCGAAGGTCTTGCTGCCTGTTGCCGGATACAGATCCGGACGGCTGCTGTAGACCCGTTCTGCGATGCCGTGCGCCACATCATACCTCAGAACCGTGAACAGCTTGTGGCCGATCCAAAGGCCGAGGACATGGTCCAGCGCCTGATAGGTCTGCGTGGGCTGGCCGGCGGCCTTCACGGCTCCCATGGCCTGCCCCAGGTCCGCCTCGAAGGCGGCGGGCACGGAAGTTGGTCCGATCACCGGCCTTCTCCCGTTTCCGGGGACATGGCGCGAAGGGGGAGGTCCAGCAAGGTTCCTCCATCCCCTCCCATGTCCAGGGACAGGGTCGGGGGACGGCCATGGGGGACCTGGGCGCAGTGGTCCGCGTCGGCGCCGGCCAGGGACAGGCGGATCCGGCTTCCCTTGGAGAAGAGCCAGCCTACGGGTAGCAGGGGGACACGGATCCGCTCGACGGTGCCGGGGGTCAGGGGCCTGGCGTCCTCCCGCCTGAAGCTTCGGAAAGGCCAGGTGGTCCGATAGGCGGCCGGAGCCGGGGTTTCCTTGCGATGCAGGAGCCGAAGCAGCCCTTCGGTGACATAGCGTTCCGTGCCGTCGCTTTCCACTTCAGTCAGGTAGAGGAACAGCGCGGCGTCCGGCTCGCTGGATTGGAGAATCAGGTCAACCCGCCCGTGCCCGGTCAATTCCAGGGGAGCGCCCAGGGGCGCGGAGGTGAAAGTTAGCATCCGCCCGCTGCGCCCCTGCCAGTCCGCGTAATAGTCGCGGCTGTCCACGCCGGCGATCCGCTCGTAGCGGGTCTGGTGGCCGGTGCCCATCGTGAAATCCACGGTGTGGGACACCTGGGCCGGGAGGGCTGGCGGCACGTCCGCGAGGGCGTCGCCGGGGGCGGCGTGGAAGAGACGGGATCGGCTCGCGGGGGGCCACTGGGCCGCGCTCCGCCATTCTTCCGCGTGCATGACGAAATAATGCACCGGGTCCTCTGCCGCGAGGCCTGTCTCCCGCCCCATGAGATAGGTGTCGAAAAAGCGCAGGACCTCGCCCATCCAGGGGAACGTGGCTTCCTCTGTTTCCCGCCAGGGGGACACATCGATCCGGGCGCCGTGGTCCCAGGGGCCGAGCAGCAGATGCCGGGGATTCCGGGCCATGGTGAGGAACCGGGAGATGGCACCGTTCATGTATCCCGCGCCGTCCCGCCAGCCGGAAACGGACAGGATGGCGACGTCGGGCCTGATGCCATCGGCGTAGGCATAGGGACTGAAGGAGGCGGAGCTGAAGCTTGGGTCGTAGGGCAGTCCTTCTTCCCGGAACTTGAACTCCGGCATGAAATCGGGATGGCGGAAATTTCCCATGTGCTCGCCGATGGCGGCCTGAAGCAGCGTGCCGTCCGCGTCCTCGTCGACCGGCTGGGGACCCAGGAAATCGGGGTTGTTGAAATAGGCGAACGCCTTCAGGAGATCCCGTCGATCATGGTCCAGACCGATCATCATGTCGTCGTAGATTTTGGTCAGGGCCTTCAAATGGATGCCGCCCGGAAAATAGTTGTCGGCGTAGGTATCCCAGACGGAGAACAGCGGGGCGATTGCCTTCACGGCGGGGTGGCCGGTGCTGGCCAGGAAGTCCGAGGCCGCGCCCAGATAGGAAATGCCGGTGGCGCCGATCCGCCCGTTGGACCAGGGCTGGGTGATGACCCAGTCGGCGATCTCCGCACTGTCTTCCCTTTCCTTCGGTGATCGGAAGCTGTCCCGGGTCCCGAAGCTGGCGCCGGTTCCCCGGACGTCCACGACAACGACGGCATAGCCGCGGGGAACAAAGAAATCCCTGAACTTGCCCGTGTTCGGGTTGACCTCGCCGGTGCCCCCGGGGGCCAGCTTGAAGCGGCGGTAATAGGGCGTGAAAAACAGCAGTGTGGGAAAGGTTTCGGTTCCGGTGGCCATGCCTTTGGGAGCGGGAAGGTAGACATCCACCGCCAGCCGGCAGCCGTCCCGCATAGGGACATACCAGGACCGGGGAGGAGTCAGGGAATAATCCCGATGCCGGGACTCAAGATATGTCCCAGGCCAGACATGCCACGCCGACAAATCACTCCGCTTCATACCAACCTTGCCATGTTGCTGTGCACAATCCGCGTGCAAAAAAAACTGTGCACAAAGTTTCGCCAGGATAGTCTTGTGCGTCAAATGCGTTACTCGTTATTTTTCATGCGAGTTACGCATGAAATGGAGGGATCGGGATGCCGGGGCAGAGAGGATTGGACGCACTGCGCGCATTCGTGGAAACCGGCTCTATTTCCCAGGCCGCTCGTCGGTTAGGGAGAACACAGCCCCAGGTCGGCCGGTTGTTGGCAGCGCTGGAGGAAGAGGTCGGGTTCGCCCTGTTCGTGCGCACGACCCGGCCGCCGACGTTGACCCGGGAAGGGCGCGAATTTTATGCCCGGGCGGAACGGGTCCTGCAGGGGTATGACGCCCTGGACCAGTTTTCCTCGCAGATCCGCCGGGGAACCCGGTCTCATGTGCGCGTGCTCACCGCGCCTTTCGTGGCCAATGCCATCGTCGCCGATGCCGTTGCCACTCTGGCCGCACGATTCCCCCATTTCAGTGCCTCCATCGAATCCCGGGTCCGGCTGGATATCGAAACCTGGGTCGGCCAGGAAATGTTTGACTTGGGGGTGACGGTTCTTCCGCTGTCTCATCCGGCGTTCGAGGCCGAAGCCTTCCTGGAGATGGAGGCCATGGTTGCCGTTCCACCGGACCACCCGTTCGCGCGGAAGGACGTCGTCACTTTCGAGGACTTCGCCACTGCGGATGTGGTGCTGATGCATCCCCGGTCCATCATTCGCCAGCACCTGGAACGTCTGAGCCGGGACCGGGGGCTGCCCCTGAAAGTGCGGTTCGAGGCAACCAATGGACTGATCGCCTGCCAGCTGGCGGGGCAGGGGCTGGGGGCCTGCCTGTCCGACCCCTTCGTGGTCCGGTCCAGTGGCGTGGGCAATCTGGTTCTGCGCCGGTTCACGCCGGCGTTTCCTCTGATCTACGGCTTTCTGTATCCCACATGGCAGGGGCGATCTCAGGTTGTCCTGGATCTCGCCGCCGAGATCCAGGCCACCGCCAGACGCCAGACCGAGGGGTTTCTGTAATCACCGCATGCCCGATGGGACTCGGGGACCTGGGCGGTGGTCCCAGGGATGTCTGATGCGCTCTGTTTCTCAGGCTAGTTGGTCAAGCGCTCCATGATGGCCGGCAGGTGTACCTGGTCGCCCTTGTAGTTGCCGGTCAGGGCATACATGACCAGGTTGATGCCGAAGCGGTAGGCCAGCTCCCGCTGGCGCTCGCCGCCGGGAGAGACCGCATGCAGGGCATTGCCCGCCGCATCCCGCGCCCAGGCGCCAGCCCAGTCGTTGCCGCCGATCACCACCGGCGAGACCCCGTCGTTGTCGCCGCCTTCGCTGGCCACCCAGGTCGTCTGGCCGGTGATCCGTCCGGGGAAATCGCCCAGCAGATAGAAGCTGCGGGTCAGCACATGGTCTTCCGGCGCCGGTTGCAGGGGCGGGATGTCCAGTCCGCCGGCGACGCTGCGCAGGTCCCCGCCGTCGCGGGTGTCGAAAACGATCAGCCCACCATGGTGCAGATAGGCGTTCAGCCGGACGATGGCCGCCGGTGGCGGGGGCATCTGTCCGGGGGTGACCGGCCAGTAGAGCATGGGAAAGACCAGCGGATCGTCCACCACCAGATCCAGCCCCTTGGGTGGCGCCAGCTCGGCGGCGGTGCGGCGGGCAAGCACTTCGGTCAGGGTGATCAGGCCGGCTTCGGTCACCTCGTCCACCCCCTGGTCGCCGGTCAGCACATAGGCCAGGCGGGGATCCAGCGCGGCTTCCCGCACCAGGTCCAGATCCGGCGGCGGCGTATCGGACAGCGCCTGTGCCCGCGCCTGCGTGGCCGGCATCAGGGCCGTCATCCCCAACCCGGCCGCCAGCAGCAGCCCCAGCCCGGCGGTCCGCGACAGGGATGCACCGCGCCCTGCCGCACCCGGCCGGGGTAGCAGCCCGCGCAGGGCCATGCCCACGGCCACATCGATCAGGGCCAGGATCAGGGCAGCCAGCAGGAACCAGGGCGACAGGTCCTTTTCCCGATCCAGGTCGGCGAAGGCCCGGGCCTGCACGCTTGACGGCCAGGGCGGTGCCGGGGTCAGAGACGGCACGGATTCCGCCAGGTTCAGGGCTTGTGCCGCCGCGTCCGTGCCGTACAGGCCGGGAGGATGGGTCGGGCCGACGCGGCCCGGGGCGCCGCCCCCATCCACAGCGCCACCGGCTGTCAGGGGCGGCAGGGGCTCTACCGCCGGTCCTGCCGGACCCAGCCGGCCGAAGCCGTCCAGCACCCGCAGCGGCGGCAGCGGACGCCGGCCTTCTGTTTCCGCCCCTGGCACGCCGCTGGCCAGATCCACCATCCGGTCGAGCATGCGCACGAACAGCAGCGACATCGGCAGCGACGACCAGCGGGGATCGGGGGTGACGTGGAACAGGATCACCCGGCCTTCCCCCCGGGCGGCGGCGGTGACCAGCGGGGTGCCGTCGTCCAGCCGCGCCCAGGTGCGCTCGGCAAGATCGGGCGATGGCTCGGCCAGCACCTGGCTGGTCACGGTCACGTCGTCGCGGACCGGCAGGCCGGCGAAGGGGCCGGTCAGCGGGAAGTCGGCCAGGGCGGCGGGCTTGTTCCAGCTCATGGCGCCGCCCAGACGGCGGTCGCCGCCGCGCAGGCGCACGGGCAGCAGGCCGTCGGTGCGGTTGTCCGGGCGCGGGCCGGCGAAGCGGATCAGCGTGCCGCCGCCGCGGACCCAGCTGTCCAGCGCCTGTTCCTGATCGGCCAGCAGCGGGGTGATGCCGGGTAGTACCAGCAGCGCCATGTCCTGGTCCAGCAGGGCCGACAAGCTGCCCTCGTGCAGCTCTGCCCGGGGGGCCAGGGCCTTGCGCACATAATGCAGCGGATCCAGCAGCGGCACCCCGGCGCCGTTGTCGCCGTCGGTGATCAGCCCCACGGGCTTGCGCCGCCAGCCGTCGTCCAGCAGCACCACCGCGCCCGCTCCGGCCAGCGCCTGGCTGCCGTCGGTGGACAGGTCGAGGCGCGACAGCGGCACCGACCCGGTGCCTTCCCCCGGCGGGCTCAGCACGGCGGTGGCCGAGGCCGCCCCGGCGTCGAAGCTCACCGGTGTGCGGGCCACCACCCGGCCGTCCGTATCATGCAGCCGCACCCGCACCTCGGCGGCCGGGGCGGGGTCGCCCAGGCCGTTGGCGGCCGGGCGGCGCAGCATGACCGACAGGCCTTCGGCGGTCTGGCTGGGAGGGTCGAGCAGCAGCGGTCCCCCGGCGATCTGCGGTCCCGTCAGCACGGTCAGCCGGCCCAGCCCGGTCAGCGTCGAGGTCAGGGCGGCGGTGCCCGAGACGTCCCCCGGCCCGTCCCCCAGCCCGTCCTGGATCCAGGCGACCACCGCCGGCGGCGTCAGGCCGGAGTCGGCAAGACGACGGCTGGCAGCCGCCCGGTCGGTGGGCCAGGGCTTGGGGCTGAGGGCCTGCACGGTACTGCGTACCGCGGCGGCGGCCCGGGGTTCCAGCTGTGGCGGCGGGGCGTCGTCGGGCAGGCGGGCGGTGGTCAGCAGGATCACCGGCCGCTCCGCCCGGTCCGCCCGGGACAGCAGGGTGTCGGCGGCGGCCATGCGGGCCGACCAGTCGGCGGCCGAGGCCCAGCCGTCATCGATCACCAGCACCAGGGGCATGTCCGGGTCCGGCCCGGCGACGGCGTTGAACAGCGGCCGGGCGAGGCCGAGGATCACCAGCGCGGCGATCAGCAGGCGCAGCAGCAGCAGCCACCAGGGGGTATGGGCGGTCACGTGCTCTTCGGCGCGCAGGCCGCGCAGCAGGCGGATGGCGGGAAAGGCAATGCGCCGGGGGGCGGGCGGCGTGACCCGCAGCAGCCACCACAGCGCGGGCAGGGTCAGCAGCAGGGCCAGCACCCAGGGGGCGGCGAAGCTTAAGGGGCCGAGGCTTACCATGCTGTGGCCTCCCGCAGCGGCTGGCTTTCCGACAGCGTCTGGTACAGCGACAGAAGCGCGGTCTGGGGCGGCTGGTCGGTATGGTGCAGGGTGAAGCCCCAGCCGGCCCGGCGTGCCAGGGCGGCCACCGCGTCGCGATGGGCGGTCAGGCGGCGCTGGTATTGCTTGCGCACGTCCTCGGCGCGGTCGATCAGCACGTCGGCCTCTCCCTCCAGCCCGGCGAAGCGCACCCGGCCGTCGAAGGGCAGGGTTTCTTCCGCCGGGTCCAGCACTTGCACCAGCTGTCCGCCGATGCCGTTGGCGGTCATCCGCCGCAACGCCTTGCGCAGGTCCTCCACCGGTTCCAGCAGGTCGCTGAACAGCACCATGCGGCCATGGCGGCTGATCGGCGCGGTCCACGGATCGGGGGCGGAGTCCGGAACGCTGCGCTCCAGGGTCGTGGCTCCGCTGCGCTCCAGGGTCGTGGCTCCGCTGCGCTCCAGGGTCGTGGCTCCGCTGCGCTCCAGGGTCGTGGTTCCGCTGCGCTCCAGGGTCGTGGTTCCGCTGCGCTCCAGGGTCGTGGTTCCGCTGCGCTCCAGGGTCGTGGCCATGCGCAGCAGGGCGGCGCGTCCCTGGGCGGGGCGGCTGTCATGGCCGGCCAGGGCCACCCGTTCCCCGCCTCTGATCAGAAGAACCGCCAGGGCGAGCGCAAGTTCCCGGGCGCGCTGGGCCTTGGGCGGCAGGTCGCGGTGGCTGCTGTAGGCCATGGAGCCGCTGCCGTCGACGCCGATCCACACCGATTGGGCCGCTTCCCATTCGAATTCGCGTACGAACAGGGGGTCTCCCCGGGCGGAGCGGCGCCAGTCCACCTGGGCCGGCGAGTCTCCGGCCTGATAGCGGCGGAATTGCCAGAAGGCCTCCCCCGGGCCGGCACGGCGGCGGCCATGGGTGCCCACGGCGACCGTGGCGGCAATGCGCCGGGCCGCCACCAGCAGGGCCGGCAGGCTGGAGGCCATGGCTTCCGTCCGCTCCAGCAGCGGAGCCGGAGAACGGGCGGCGCCGGCCAACGGGGCGCGGGGCGGGCGGCCCATGCGGCCTACCGCACCGTCTCGACCAGGCGTTCGATCACCTGGTGCAGGGTGACGCCGTCGGCCCGCGCCCCGAAGGTCAGCGCCATGCGGTGCTGCAGCACGGGGTGGGCCAGGGCGATGACGTCGTCCACCGACGGCGCGGTCCGCCCGTCGATCAGCGCCCGGGCACGGGCGGCCAGGGTCAGCGCCTGGCTGGCGCGGGGGCCGGGACCCCAGGCGACCCAGTCGCGGACCTCCTGCAACGGCGTGTCGCCTGGGCGGCCGGCGCGGACCAGGGTCAGGATCGCGTCGATCACCGAGTCGCCCACCGGCACCCGGCGCACCAGCGCCTGGGCGGCCAGCAGCTCGCCCGGGGTCATCACCGCCCGGGGCTCCACCTGGGTGATGCCGGTGGTCGCCGCCAGCATGCGCCGCTCGGCCGCTGCGTCGGGATAGCTGACGTCCACCTGCATCAGGAACCGGTCCAGCTGGGCTTCGGGCAGGGGGTAGGTGCCTTCCTGCTCGATCGGGTTCTGGGTGGCCAGCACATGGAAGGGATGGGGCAGGTCGTGGTAGTGGCCGCCGACGCTGACCTTGTGTTCCTGCATCGCCTGCAACAGGGCGGACTGGGTGCGCGGGCTGGCGCGGTTGATTTCGTCGGCCATCAGCAGCTGGCAGAACACCGGTCCCTGGATGAACCGGAAGCCGCGCCGCCCCGTTTCGCTTTCTTCCAGCACTTCCGAGCCCAGAATGTCCGCGGGCATCAGGTCCGGGGTGAACTGAACCCGCTTGTCATCCAGCCCCAGAACCACGCCCAGGGTCTGCACCAGACGGGTCTTGGCCAGGCCGGGAAGGCCGATCAGCAGGGCATGTCCGCCGGCCAGCAGGGTGACCAGCACTTCCTCGACAACCTGGTCCTGTCCGTAAATCACTTCACCGACAGCGGACCGGGCCTCCTTGATTCGATCGAGGAGGGTGTCCACGTCTTGAAGATCCGTGACAGCCTCTTGACCGTTTTGATGGGGCGACAGCGACACGGCGAACCCTCCGACAATGGCTTCTCTCAAAACATATTAGGATCATGGTTCCCGAACGCACGCCCCAAACGCAAAAGCACCCCGACACCGACACCCTCCGCCAGGCCGAAGCGGCCCTGCCCGGCAAGGCGGAACCCGAGGATCTGTGCGGTCATCTGAACCTGCGGATCGATCGCGAGGGGGTCTGGTATTTTCATGATTCTCCCATCGGCCGGAAGGAGCTGGTGTGCCTTTTCTCGTCGGTTCTGCGACGCGGAGAGGATGGCCGCTTCTGGCTGGTCACCCCCGGAGAGTCCGGTGTCATCGACGTGGAAGACGCGCCCTTCATGGCTGTCGAGATGTTCCGCGCCGGCACCGGAGAGCACCAGGTGCTGAGCTTCCGCACCAATGTGGACGAGATCGTCACCGTCGACGACGATCATCCCATCCATGTGGAAACCGACCCCCTGACCGACGAGCCCAGTCCCTACGTCCGGGTTCGCGATGGGCTGGATGCGCGGATGACCCGATCCGTATACTATGAACTCGTCGCGCACAGTGTGGAGGTGGACGGGCCGTCCGGCCCGCAGATCGGTGTATGGAGCAGCGGAACATTCTTCCCCCTGGGGAACCTGGAAGAAACCTGACGGACGCCGGCGGTCCCGTGGATGATCCGGCGGCCGCCGATATCCCGGGGCTGGGGCCGGAACAGAAGACCGGCCTCGCCTGGCTGGGTCTGGACAGGGGCGCGCTGGACCGTGTGCGCCTGCGCCGCCATCTGGCCGACCATCAGGGCTTCGGCAAGCGCTCGGACGAGGCCGTGTCCACCGCCCTGTCCGCCCTGGCGGCGCGCGATGGCCTGGGTGATCTCGGTCCCACGGGGTTCAGTCGCGATGCGGCAGGCACCCGCCCGGCGGCGGTGCTGGTGGGGCTGGTTGACCGGCCCGAAGGCACCACCGTGTTGCTGACCCATCGCACCGCCCATCTGTCCAACCACGCCGGCCAGGTGGCCTTTCCCGGTGGCCGCGCGGACGACGGCGATGCCGATGCCGAAGGCACCGCCCTGCGCGAAGCCTTGGAGGAAACCGCCCTGCCGCCAGACCGGGTGGAGCTGGTCGGCCGCCTGGACCCCTATGTCACTGTCACCAATTTCCGCGTCACCCCGGTGGTCGGCGTGATCACCCCGCCCATTACCCTGGTCCCCGATCCCCACGAAGTGGACAGAATCTTCGAAGTCCCGCTGGCCTTCATTCTCGACGCCGCCAACTTGCGGCGGGAAGTGCGGATGATGAAGGGCAAGGCCCGGCGCTACTATGCGTTCCCCTACGGTGATCACTACATCTGGGGGGCCACCGCGGCGATGCTGATGAACCTGCACGCGGTGCTGCATGGGGAACCTTTGACATGATCCGCGCCGTGCTGTCCCTGCTGCTGCCTTTCCTGGTGCCCTTCGTCGTCTACTGGCTGTGGGTGCGGCTGCACCGGGCGCGTCAGGCGCGGCTGGGGCTGGACCCGGCAGCGCCGATGACCGTGCCCACCTTCTGGCTGGCCGGTGCCGGGGCGATCCTGGCGATCATGGTCACCCTGCTGATGTGGCTGTTTGCCGAAGACACTACCCCGCCCGGCAGCCACTACGTGCCGCCGCGCATGGAAAACGGCGAGCTGGTGCCCGGCCACTTCGAAGCGGAACCGGGCTCCAAGGCTCGGCCGCCGGCCAACCCGCGCGGCGCCGATCCCTGGTGAGGCCCTCGCCATGAGCCAGGGATACGTTCCGGACCTGCCCTTTCCCCCCGACCAGGACCGCCCGCCCGTCGGCCAGCTGGACCCCGTGCCCTGGCTGCATGCGCCGGAAACGGTCGCGGTGATGGATGCCCTGACGGCCGAGGGCCACGCCGCCCGCTTCGTCGGCGGCTGCGTGCGCGACACCCTGGTTCACCGCCCGGCGGCGGTGCGCGGCTGGCCGGACATCGATATCGCCACCGCCGCGCCGCCGGACACCGTCGTTCGCCTGCTCGAAGCCGCCGGCCTGAAAGCCGTGCCCACGGGGATCGCCCACGGCACCGTCACCGGCGTGGCCAGGGGCCGGCCGTTCGAAATCACCACCCTGCGCCGCGACACCGACTGCGACGGCCGCCACGCCACCGTGGCCTTCAGCGACAGCTTCCTGGAAGACGCCCGGCGCCGCGATTTCACCTTCAACGCCCTGTCCGCCGACCGTGATGGCCGGGTCTATGACTATTTCGAAGGCATTCCCGACCTGACCGCCGGCCGCGTGCGCTTTGTCGGCCGGGCGCGGGACCGCATCACCGAAGACTATCTGCGCATCCTCCGCTTCTTTCGCTTCCAGGCCCACTATGGCCTGCCGCCGGCCGACCGCGACGCCATGGAAGCCTGCGCCAGTCTGGCCGAAGGGGTTGACGGCCTGTCCCGGGAACGGGTGCGCAAGGAACTGCTGCGCCTGCTCGAAGCCCCCGATCCCGCCGGCGCCCTGTCGCTGATGCGCGGTGCCCGCGTCCTCTCCCGCCTGCTACCCGGCGCCGAGGACTTCGCCCGCCTGCGGGTCCTGGTGCTGCTGGAAACCCGGGGGGTGGCCTTGCCCGGCCTCGGCCCCGATGCCCTGCGCCGCCTCGCTGCTGCCCTGGGCGGGGCCGATCACACCCTGGGGGATGCCGCCGGCCCCCAGCTCGGCGAGCGCCTGCGCCTCTCCAAGGCCGAAACCCGGCGCCTGACCGACATGCTCGATGCCCCCGCCGCGGTCCTGCCCCGCCCCGGCATGGCGTTGCGGGACCTGCGCGACCAGCTCGACCGCGCCGGGCGGCAGGTGGTGGTGGACCGGCTGCTGCTCGCCTGGGCCGGGGAACGAAGCCAGGCCCTGCGCATCGATTCCGCGCGCACCGACGCCTGGCGCGACCTGCTCGCCGTCGCTCTCGATTGGCAGGCCCCCCGGCTGCCCGTCGGCGGCAAGGACGTTCAGGCCCTCGGCGTGCCCGGCGGACCGCTGGTCGGCGCGGTTCTGGCCCGTGTCCGAAGCTGGTGGCTGGACGCCGGCTGTCCCGCCGACCGCCCCGCCGCCCTGGCCGAACTGCGCCGCGCGGTCGAGGCCGCGCAGACCGGGACGCCGGCCTCCTCGGTTTAGAAAGCTATGTTGTTTCTTCGGGTTACTATTCGACCTGTTTGCCTATCTAGCTGAAGGTATCTCGATCCGTCATTGATTTGTCTGTGATCGTCATCACTGGTGAAGCACAGGGTTTGCCCGTAGACTTCTATCCTGGAGGTATGTCTCCACCACGCGCACGCGCACGCGCACGCGCCATTGGGCCAGGGCAGGACGCCTGATGGCTAGGGAGGATGAACGGATGAAGCAGGTCTGTGTGCTCGGAGACGGTGGTGTCTTCGGTGACGGGGCGGTCCCGGGTTGGGTCGACACGGTTGCCCGCACGGAAGCGGCGGAGGCTGCGGCAGGATCGGGTCTTTCTCTGTTCAACCTCGGCATCCCCGGCGAAACCACCGAGGCCCTGGCCGCCCGCTGGCGCTCGGAAATCGACCGCCGCCTCGGTCCACCCCGCAAGGACCGCTCCACGGTTCTGGTCTTCTGCTTCGGCTTCGACGACATGGCCGATGTGGACGACGCCGGCATCCGCCTGCCCCTGTTCCAATCCGTTGCCGTCGCCGAAACCCTGATCGCCGAGGCCCAAACCCTCTGGCCCCTGCTCTGGATCGGCCCCATGCCAGCACCGCCCGGCGCCCGCTCCGCCGCATGGCGGGGGCAAAGGGTGCGTGTCCAGGCCGAACGGCTCGACGCCCTCAACACCGCCTACCGCTCGGTGGCCTCCACCCTCGGCGTGCCCTACCTCGACCTGCATCAGGCTCTGACCCGGGACGACGCCTGGAAGGCCGCCCAGCGCATGGCCAAAGGCCTGATCCCTGGAACCCCGGGACAAGACCGCATCGCCCGCACCGTCATGGACTGGCCCGCCTGGCGGCAGTGGATCGACGGCAGCAAAGCCTCCGCCAATACCGCCCCCCTCGTGCCGCCCCCGGCTCCGCCTGATCAGTTCCGGACATTCGCGGTGATCAATCAGGGGCTTTGTTGAGGGGAGCACGGGAGGTTAAGTGCTGGGGGCCAGCTGTCCCCAGAGCACCAATTGGGTTTGTCGGGGAAAAAAGGCTTTTTCACGAGATTGTCTGCTGTCTCGCTATAGGACGGAAAAGGGAAAGGTGTGTTTGGATTCGACAGAATCCAGCTTTATGGTGTGGATTGATATATTAACCATATTATTTTTATCCATTTACCATGCTGAACCATGTCGCGGTTAAAAAGCAGTGAGGGTTAAAAAGGTTCGTGAAAGGCTGTGCTCATTTCCTGAGTCGGGCAATTGCCTTCCCAGCGAAACGGCCAATTTTCAGGAAAATGATACATATCCTTTTCAAGTAAGGAGAAAAATTTCACTGACTTTATTGACTTGCTTGTCTTGTTGTAGTGGATAACGGCGGGGACTCTTACGGAAGTGTCTTTCATGGAGTATAATTTCGCGTTTCCGTAATGAGTATTTACTAATTTTTGAAAGTACCCAATGTATAAATTTCTGTCATCTAGAGCATTGCGGGCGTAGCAGGATGTTTCCTGGCTAAACCATTTCTTCAAAAACTCAGCTGGATCGTCGCTTTTGGTGGGGTGTGTGAAGTTTGTAGGCATAACTGTGCTGTCATATTGTATCTTTGGAGTGTTTTTGTTTTGTTCATAAAAAATGGAATCTACAAAGCTGTTAACAATGTCCTGTGTTTCCAGTATGCCTGAAGAGGAGATGCTTGATTCTTCGAGTCCTAATTTATTGTATACTTTAATTATTTCATCCATTGACATGCAATCATTTGATTGGATGGAAGGGTTATTGTCGTATGACACTCCTTTATTTAAAGTTGCCCACAGTGTAATTAGCTTATCGTCATCTGTCATTACAAGTTTATTGAGCATGTTCTTTGTGTGTGTGCAAGCGCTTTTGGTGGATTCTTTTGTTGCTTCACGGATTGTCGGATAGAAGTACCCTTCTTCAGGGGCGATATTAAGTGCAGATAAAAGGGGTGTTGTTGAGTTCTGATCTGTGGAGATGGTTTGAGAGGATAATAGAGAGTCGGGAGACGTGGGGTATACGGGCGTGGAGTCCAGTCGAGCAGGAGATCCAAGTTTTGTGCGTGAATAGGCGTAAGAAAAAGTGATTGTTGCGTCTGCCCATTCCTGTAGTGCTTCGCCGAAGAGTGCTCCGACATGGAGTATTGACTTGTCACGATAATTAACCTCGCCGGAAGGCGGCGAAGTTGATATTGTTGAACTGACTCCAGTTTTCTGAATTTTACGGAGACTTTCACTAATAAGCTTTTCTAATTCTCTGGCAATGGGTTTCCCAGCGGTGCTTGCGATAGTCGAGAACGCAGCGGCTGGAGTTGCTGTGCTCGCGGCGTCCAATAACTTTGATAATGTTGTGAGGTTAATGGCTTCGGCGTTGGCAGCTTTTATGTCTATTTGCGTTGTTATGCCCTTTTTGTTGACAAATTCTTGTGAGATATAGCCAGATGGCGCTAGTATGCTGCATGTGTTGTCTGTATCGTTCCGCTCAATAACAAGTATGGGAATGTTATCATATATTTTTTCGCCATTTGTTGATATTGAAGCTGTTAATATAAAATTATTTTCTTCCTCAATTCCAAAAATTTTCTTTATTCCGTAATAGTCTGATCTTCCGCAGTTTGTTTTCCCAGTGGGAATTCCACTATTACTTAATTCGATCGTTGAGTAGTAATTTGTGGGAGATGTTCCGAAATCTTTATTGTTTATTCTGGTGAAATAATCGGTTTCTCCAGGGCGAAATACTTCAGATGTTGTCGACGGGGGTGCTTGGTTTTCCAGTTTTGGGCGGTCATTGCAGGAAATTAAGCTTAGGGTTGCTGCGATGGCACATGCGGTCACCGTGATTTTCATGTGTTCCATGGTCCCTCTCCCAAAGATAACTGCATGTATGAAATGCGATCTATGATTTCAGTTATAATAACGAAGGCGGTCTGAGATTCAATGGTGGTTTTGTGTAATTGCAAGTGTGCAACATTGGGGGGAGCCACAGAGGGGGTGGCAGGAGCGGCTGCCGATGAAATGAGTGTGAAGGGTTGCCTTCCTTCCCAACCAACTCCTTCCGCGACCGCCGGCAAACTAGATCCCTTCCCGGTGGTATGACTCCCCGAGGTGCGATGCAATGCACGCGCGTCCGCTCCATGGCAGCGGGTAGAAACGGGACGTGCCGGTGTCTAGGAGCACCAACCCGTCCCTCACCACCAACCTTCCTCGTGCAAAGGGCTAAGGCTGATGGCTGCCCGAGGCTATATTAGAATGTTGGTGAATCCTGCACCGTTGCGTGCAATACGTGGCGATAGGATGCGACCGGCCAGACACACTCGTCTCTCGACGCTGCCACCAGCACGGCCGGCGGAGGAGATCCACAAAGACTGACAGTCATGGGAGGTCTGGAGGGGCCGCTGCCCCTCCAGCACTTCACTTCCCGTGATCTCCCGTGAACCCATCCTCCTACTCGGCGGCCTCCTGCTTCTCCTCGACCGGTGGGGTCCACCGCAGCACGGGTTTCCGGGCAGCTTTGGTTTCGTCCAGGCGGCGGCGGGGGGTCAGGCGGGGGGCGGCTTTGAAGTGGTCGCTGTCGCCGGCCTTGGCCTTGTCGGCCAGGCCTTTGACGGTGGCGATGAAGCTGTCAAGGGTGCGGCGGCTTTCGGTTTCCGTCGGCTCCATGAGCAGCGCCCCGTGGACGACCAGGGGGAAGTACATGGTCATGGGGTGGAAGCCTTCGTCGATCAGCGCCTTGGCGAAATCCAGGGTGCTGACGCCGGTATCTTTCAGGAACCGGTCATCGAACAGGGCTTCGTGCATGCACGGACCCTCGTAGCTGGCGCTGAGGTCGTCCTTCAGCTGTTCCAGCAGGTAGTTGGCGTTCAGCACCGCGTCGCCCGAGCCCTGGCGCAGGCCGTCGCGGCCCATGCTCATGATGTAGCTGAGCGCGCGGACGAACACGCCGAACTGGCCGTGGAATCCTTTCAGGCGGCCGAACGGCGTGGTGCCGTCGGCTTTGGCGTCCAGGTCGGTTTCGACCAGCCGGAAGCCGTCTTCATCGTGGACCACATAGGGCAGGGGGGCGAAGGGGGCGAGCGCGTCGGACAGCACGGTGGGGCCGGCCCCGGGACCGCCGCCACCGTGCGGGGTGGAGAAGGTCTTGTGCAGGTTGATGTGCATGGCATCGACGCCCAGGTCGGCGACGCGCACCCGGCCGACGATGGCGTTGAAGTTGGCGCCGTCCATGTAGAAGTAGGCGCCGGCCTCGTGCAGGGCTTTGGACAGGTCGATGATTTCGTTTTCGAACAGGCCGCAGGTGTTGGGGTTGGTCAGCATGACCGCCGCGACGTCATCGCCCAGGCGGGCGCGGAAGGCGTCGGCATCGACCCGGCCGCGGCCGTTGCCGGGAATGGCTTCGACGGTGAAGCCGCAGGCGGCGGCGGTGGCGGGGTTGGTGCCGTGGGCGCTTTCGGGCACCAGGACGACGGTGCGCTTGGATCCCTTGGCCTCCAGCGCGGCCTTGATGGCCATCATGCCGCACAGCTCGCCGTGGGCGCCAGCGGCGGGGGAGAGGGCGACGGCGGGCATGCCGGTCAGGCCTTTCAGCCAGGTGGCCAGGCTGTCCATCATCTCCAGCGCGCCCTGCACGGTGGACACGGGCTGGAAGGGGTGGATGTCGGCGAAGCCGGGCAGGCGCGCCATCTTTTCGTTCAGGCGCGGATTGTACTTCATGGTGCACGAGCCGAGCGGATAGAAACCGGCATCGATGCTGTAGTTCTTCTGGGACAGGCGGGTGTAGTGGCGGACCACCTCGGGTTCAGACAGGCCGGGCAGGCCGATGGGACCCTGGCGCCGCAGGCCGCCCAGGCTGTCGGTGACATCGGCGGGGGCGGAGGCGACGGGGGCGGGCAGGTCCACGGCGGAGGCGCCGGGCGAGTCCAGTTCGAAGATCAGGGGCTCTTCCAGGTGCAGGCCCCGGTTGCCGGTCAGGGTCTCAGCCATCACAGGGTCTCCTTCAGGGCGGTGCACAGGGCGTCCATATCGGCTTCGGTCACGGTTTCGGTGGCGGTGACCAGCAGCACGTTTTCCAGCTCCGGGAAGGTGGGCAGGAAGCGCGAGACGGGCACGCCGGCCAGGATGCCTTTGGCGGCCAGGGCGTTGACCACCGGGGCGGCGGCCTTGGGCAGGCTGACGGCGAATTCGTTGAAGAAGGCCTTGGGGATCACCGACACGCCGGGCAGGGCGTTCAGCTTGCCGGCCAGGGCGACGGCGTTGGCGTGGTTGACCTCGGCCAGACGGGTGAAGCCGGCTTCTCCCAGCAGGGTCATATGCACGGTCCAGGCCAGGGCGATCAGGCCGGAGTTGGTGCAGATGTTGGACGTGGCCTTTTCGCGGCGGATGTGCTGTTCGCGGGTGGACAGGGTCAGCACCCAGCCCCGCTTGCCGTCGTCGTCCATGGTCTCGCCCACCAGGCGGCCGGGCATCTGGCGCACGTACTTGTGGCGGGTGGCGAACAGGCCGACGCCTGGACCGCCGAAGTTGGTGGGGGATCCGATGCTGTGCCCTTCGGCGACGACGATATCCGCTCCCATGGCGCCGGGCGGGGTGACCAGGCCCAGGCTGACCGGTTCGGCGACACCGACCACCAGCAGGGCACCGGCCTCGCGGCAGGCGGCGGACAGGGCGGACAGGTCGCGCAGGCGGCCAAAGAAGTCGGGGTTCTGGACGATGACGCAGGCGGTCCGGGAATCCACGCGGCCGGCCAGATCTTCGGTGCCCAGGGGATCGGGACCCAGCACCTCGTGGTCATTGCCCAGGCAGTCCAGCAGGGTCTCGGTGGTGGCGACCCAGTGGGGGTGCAGGCCGCCTGACATCAGCACCTTGTTCCGGCGGGTGGCGCGGCAGGCCATGACGGCGGCTTCGGCGCAGGCGGTGGCGCCGTCGTACATGGACGCGTTGGCCACATCCATGCCGGTGATCATGGCCACCTGGGTCTGGAATTCGAACAGGTATTGCAGGGTGCCCTGGCTGACTTCCGGCTGATAGGGGGTATAGGCGGTCAGGAATTCCCCGCGCTGGATGATGTAGTCCAGGGCGGCGGGCACGTGGTGGCGATAGCTGCCCGCGCCCAGGAACGACGGCACCGAGCCGGCGGGCACGTTGCGGGCGGCCATGGCCGACAAGGCGCGGTCCACCTCCAGCTCGCCCATATGATCGGGCAGGCCGTCGAAGGTGGCCTTGGCCAGGGCTTCGGCCGGAACGTCCCGGAACAGGTCGTCCACGGACGGGACGCCGATGGCCGACAGCATGGCAGCGCGGTCGGCTTCCGTGTGGGGCAGATAACGCATGGAGACTCCTTTATACCGCCCGGCAAAGCCGGGCGTATCGCGTTCAAACGGCACGCGGTCTGGTACGCGCTTTCAGTGCGGCGGCCAGTCACGCCATAGGCGTGCGTTCCGACCGGCCTTGCCTCTCTCCGGTGAGCTGCGCTCATCGTCGGTCGGTTGAGGGGCGGGGCACCATCCTTGGGACGGGACCCGGCCCGAAATCAGCCGAGGGCGGCGATGAACTTGTCGTAGGCGTCCTGGTCCATCAGGTCGTCCAGCTCCGACGGGTCGGCCAGTTCCATCTTGAAGAACCAGCCTTCCCCCATGGGGTCTTCGTTGACCGTGGCCGGCGCGTCGGCCAGGGCGTCATTGCCTTCGGTGACGGTGCCGGTGGCCGGGGCGTAGATTTCGCTGGCCGCCTTCACGGATTCGACCACGGCGGCATCCTTGCCCTGTTCCAGGGCGCGGCCGGCTTCGGGCACTTCGACGAACACCACGTCGCCCAGCTGCTTCTGGGCGAAGTCGGTGATGCCGACGGTGGCAACGGATCCTTCCACAAGGATCCATTCGTGGTCTTCGGTAAACTTCAGCGTCATTCCCTGATCCCCTGTTCTGGCTGACGACGTGAAAGATAAGCGGGTGGTGTAAGGGGCGGATCAGCCCCGGAAATAGCGGTGCGGCACGAAGGGCATGGGGACCACTTCGGCCGGCAGGGCCTTGCCGCGCACCATCAGAACGACGCGGCTGCCCGGTTCGGCGTGGGCGGCATCCACCAGACCCATGGCGATGGGCGCTTCGAGGCTGGGCGAAAAGCCGCCGGAGGTGATTTCGCCGATCAGGGTGCCCTCGGCATCGCGGATTTCGGTATGGGCACGGGCGGGGGTGCGGCCTTCGGGACGCAGGCCCACGCGCTTGCGCGGCGCGCCGTCGGCCCGCTGGCCCAGGATGACATCGGCGCCCGGGAAACCGCCTTCTTCGCGACGGCGCTTGTTGATGACCCAGGCGATGTCGCCTTCGATGGGGGTGGTGTCGGTGGTGATGTCGCTTCCGTACAGGCACAGGCCGGCTTCCAGGCGGAGGCTGTCGCGTGCGCCCAGGCCGATGGCTTCCACCTCCGGCTGATCCAGCAGCAGGCGGGCGAGCGCTTCGACGGCATCGGCGGGAACGGAAATCTCGTAGCCGTCTTCGCCGGTGTAGCCTGACCGGGTGACGAAGCAGTCCACGCCGTTCAGGCCGACGGTGATGCCGCTCATGAACACCATGTCAGCGACGGCGGGGGCGAGGCGGGAGAGGACGGCGGCGGCTTCGGGGCCTTGCAGGGCGAGCAGGGCGCGGTCTTCGAAGCGCTCCAGGGCGGCATCGTGGCCGGCCAGATGGGCGTCGATATGGGCAAAGTCGGCGTCCTTGCAGGCGGCATTGACCACCAGGAACAGGTCGTCGCCCCGATTGGTGACCATCAGGTCATCCAGGATGCCACCGGAGTCGCTGGTGAACACCGTATAGCGCTGGCGGCCCGGCTTCAGGGCCTGGAAGTCGCCCGGCGTCAGGGCTTCCAGCACGGCGGCCCGGCCGGCGCCGGTCAGCCGCCCCTGGCCCATGTGCGAGACGTCGAACAGGCCGGCCTTGGCGCGGCAATGCAGGTGCTCCTTCAGGACCCCCAGAGGATACTGAACGGGCATCTCGTAGCCGGCGAAGGGCACCATCTTGGCCCCCAGGCTTTTGTGAAGGTCCGAAAGCGGCGTGGTCTTGAGGGCGGTTTCCGACACGTGGGGGACTCCCCGGTACAGGATTGGCGTGGTGCCGTGCCCCGGCGACCCGGATTACGGCAGCGGACGCCCCCCTCTGTCCCAGAACCTGAAAGAGTCACCCGGATCCGCCAAAGCTGACGGCCGGCCGGGCTTCCATCTTCGGTGAGGGTCCCATCCTTCCCGAAGGAAACATGAAACGCCTGCTTTCCAGAGTCCCCAAGGCCACCGCGGTCCTTTGGCCTGAGAGTTTCCGGGGGCGGTTGCTCCTTCGGCGCCGGCGCTCGGCCGGTCTCTCCCGCGGCAGTGATTCGGGATATGTGGATATAAACATAACCGCATATCCTCTCCTGCGCAATCGTGGAGAAGACGAATTGGTCACGCTTTCGCACATATGGGCGGCCGGCGTGCCGCTTCCAGATCCTGTCGTCCTTATAATCGTCGGAAGTTTTCATCTGCCGGTCGCCGTTGTGTGACCTAGTCACCGACAAGGGGTGTGAAAGGGGCGTACACCAGGGGCCATGGGACGGCCTTCCCCGGGACTCGGATGGGGGCGGGGAGTGAGCGTTCATCGAAATCTTCGGAATAGAGGAACCGACCATGAGCAAGAACATGGGCACCATTGATCGTCTGCTGCGCGCCATTGTTGGCGTGGTCCTGATCGCCCTGGCGGCGACGGGGGTTGTGGGCATGTGGGGCTATGTCGGCGTAGTGCCGCTGTTGACGGCCGCCATCGGCTGGTGCCCGGCCTACCTGCCGCTGGGAATCAAGACCTGCAAGACCCGCCACGTTTAAGGATTTCCTCATAAATGAACCGCCCCTCATTTATGAGGGGGTCGTTCATCAAGCGAGGTCGCATCGCCGCATCGGAACGCTTGTTTTGGTGTGGCGGTCGGGCCGCCGATTGACCGGGGGGCCATCGGCGGCCCATTTCCCTGGCCGGCGGGGTTTTTATTCCAGGATCACCCCATCCAGCTTCTGCCGGTCCACGCGCACATGGCGTGGCCCGGCGTCGCGCAGGATGTCCCTGCGCCGGAAGTCGGTGATCAGGCGGCTGGCGGTTTCCTTGGTGATCCCCAGGATGGCCCCCAGATCCTCGCGGCCGGGCAGTTCGACCAGGGGATCGGCGGGGTCCTCTTCCAGCGACCAGTCGTGCAGATCTTTCAGGAAATAGGCCAGCCGCTGGCGGCCGCCGCCGGTGGAATAGTGGGCCAGCCAGTCGGTGGCGCGACTCAGCGCCTTGTGCCAGTGGTGGATCATGCGGGTGGCCATCCATTCCTGGCGGGCCATGACGTGGCGTACCACCGGCATGGGCACGCGGCAGACCGACACCCGGGTCAGGGCGATGGCGGCATGGTCGGTGGGGCTGCCCAACAGGGATTCCAGCCCCAGCACGTCGGCCCGGCGGGCCAGCCCGACGATGCGATAGCTGCCGTCGGCCAGGGTGCATTCCCGTTTCACGATGCCCCGGCGCAGGATGAACAGGGCGTTGGGCTCGTCGCCTTCGTCGTAGAAGCGGTCCCGCGGGGCCAGGGTCAGTTCGGGGACGGCGGGGGCGATCTCGTCCAGCTCCGCCGGGCTCAGCTGTCCGAACAGGGCGCTGTGCTTGACCGTGCAGTTCCGGCAGCGCAGCCGGCGGTCCGTGGGGCTGTCGTTCCTGGTGTCCGCCTGCCGTAGGGTGGTGTACATGGATGGCCCTCCCGAAGAGAAACGTACCATACCGGCGGAGGACGTCGGACGCCACCCGCCGGTAGGGCGTTTGTCGGGCCGGCTGGGGCTTCACCCCATACAGACGGGGCTTACGGCTTCCAGTTGACGGAATACAGATCGAAGCGGCGATCCTTGAGGTTCTGCACAGTACCGGTATTGCGGGCCATCACCAAGTCCTCTATGCGCAAGTCGGCGAAGGCCACCATTTCGGCGTTCGGGGTGGTGTCGGCGGCGATGCCGTCGCGGGCGAAGGGGAAGTCGCAGGGGGTCAGGATGCAGCTTTGCGCATACTGGATATCCATGTTCTCAACATACGGTAGGTTCCCCACGTTGCCGGCCATCACCACGTAGCACTGGTTCTCCACCGCCCGGGCCTGGCAGCAATAGCGCACCCGCAGATAGCTTTGCCGTTCGTCGGTGCAGAAGGGCACGAACAGGATCTGCGCCCCCTGGTCCACCAGATGGCGCGACAGTTCCGGGAATTCGCTGTCGTAGCAGATCAGCACACCGATGGGGCCGCAGTCGGTCATGATGGTGTCGCTGGTCGATCCGCCGTCGATGCCCCACCAGTAGCGTTCGTTGGGGGTGGGGTGGATCTTGACCTGCTGGTGGATCGAGCCGTCGCGCAGACAGACGTAGCAGATGTTCAGGATCTGGCTGCCGTCCTCGCTGCGGGTGGGGTGGGATCCGCCGATGATGTTGATGTTGTAGGCCACCGCCAGGTCGGACAGCAGCTTCTTCAGGGGCTCCGTATACTGGGTCAGCGCGGCGATGGCCTCGCTGGCGGGCAGCGGCTTGTTCTCGATGGACAGCAGCTGGAGCGTGAACAGTTCGGGGAAGACCACGAAGTCGGCCTTGTAGTCCGCCACCACGTCGACGAAATATTCCACGTTGTGGCCAAATTCCTCGAAGCTTTTCACTCGCCGCTGCTGGTACTGGACGATGGAGACCCGCACCGTGTTCGACACCCGGCCGCGTTGCAGGGTGCGGCCGTTCATGGTGGCTTCCGAATAGCCGGGGTTGGACCAGGCCAGATGGGCGGCGTGGCCCAGGCTTTCCTTGTCGCTGGGCAGATAGCCGCGCAGCACGCCCTTCATTTCGAAGCCGTTGCGCAGCTGGAAGGACAGCACCGGATCGCGCATTTTCTTGTCGGCGACCATCTGGGCATAGGCTTCCGGTGAGCCGGCCTTTTTCAGGCGGCGGTGTAGGCCGGGCATGCGGCCGGCGAAGACAATGCCCTTCAGCCCCAGCTTCTTGCACAGGGCCTTGCGTTCGTTATACAGGCGCTGGCCGATGCGCAGGCCGCGGTAGTCCGGATCGACGAAAACTTCCATGCCGTACAGCCAGTCCCCGTCCGCCTGATGGCGGGATGCCAGACCGTTGCCGGTGATTTCCGCCCAGGTGTGGGGCGCGAAGGCCAGCCGCTCGCTCAGCCGGAAGGTGGCGCAATAGCCGACGACAGTGTCCTGATAGACCGCGACGAACTGCCCCTCGGCGAAATTCTGCAACTGACCGCGCAACTGGGCGGAGGAATAGGGTTCCAGCCCGGGATAGGCCTTGCGGCAAAGCTCCCGGACGGCGGGAATGTCGTCCAGCGAGGCGGGGCGGACGATCAGGCGGGGCTGGCTTTCGTCCCGGGGGGTGGCGGTCTTCTTGGACATGGGTCCTCTCGATGCAACGGCTGCGGCGGGGTGTCCGCACCATGTAGGCATGTTTTCGTCCGACGGGGAGGGTTTCGTCCCGATTTGGCCCCCGGCCGGATGCTTGGGAAGATCAGGATACCGCTTTCAGGATCGAAACAAGGCCCACCAGCGCCAGGCCCAGCAGGGCGAAGACGGCCTGGCGGCGATAGGCCCCGGGGATCCGGTCCAGCAGGGTGTCGACGCCGCCGCTGCGGGTCTGGCGCAAGGCGTCGTTTTCCTTGCGCAGGCCGGCCAGATTGGCGGCCATCTGGCGGCTGGCCTGTGCCGTTTCCCAGGCTTCGGCGATGGCATGTCCCAAGGCGCTGGGGGTCGGGTACATGCCGTCGGCGTGCTTGTCGGCCAGGGTCACCCGATGGGCGTGGCCGACCGCCGTATAGAGCGGCAGGTCGAAGGACCGCAGCGCGGCCACCAGCTCCGGCTCGTCCAGCACGGCGATCGACGGGTCGTCTCCCCCGCGCACCAGGGCCACGGCCTTGATCTCGGTGCCGCCTTTCAGGGCGGTCCGCAGGCTGGCGAGGATATCGCGGGAATCGCTGATCACGCAGGTGCGGGTGGCCGGCCGGGTGGCACCGCACCGGGGTCCGATCACGTGCAGGGCATCATTGATCCCCACCTTGGTGCCCAGCAGCAAAAGGTGGTCGGGGCGGGTGTTGCGGAACAGCTGGGGCAGCGGGACGGGGGCGAAGGGCGGGATGGCGGCGGGCCGGCCGGCGGCCGGCTCGCCCGCTCCCCCCGGTCCGGCCGTGGCCCAGGCCCCGACCGGGGCGCCGACCACCTGAACGTCCAGGCCGTCGCGAAAGCGGCTGGGCGACAGGGTGGGGACGCCTTCGAAGACGATGCGCGCGCCTTCGGGCGGAGCCAGGGCGATGTCGCACCGGGCCTTCAGGCTGACGCCGCCCAGGCTCAGGGTCAGATAGACCAGCCGGTCCTTCCAGACGGAGACAGCAGACACGGTTCCGCGCACCCGGACCACGCGGCCGAGGCACTCGGGGAGACGCTGGCCGAGGTCCAGGGCCAGGAGTTCCATCAACTGGTCCACGGGCATGTCCACCGGGGGCGCGTCGGCACCTTCGGTTTCGGGGTCCTGGGCGGAAGGGGGCTCATCACTCATGGGCGGCGGGTCCGACGTGTTTTTGGGAAGGGAGGCGCAGTCTACCCGCCCGGGCGGCTGCCCAAGACCTGCGGGAAACCGCAAGGGCCGGGAAAGCGGTCAGTCGAACCCGCCCTGGCGCATTTTTTTGACGGTGCCACGCTTTTTCTTGGAATCCAGCCGCCGTTCCTTGCTGCCCCGGGTGGGCCTGGTGGGGCGGCGGGGCGGGGGCACATAGGCCGCCTGGCGCAACAGATCCACCAGCCGCTCCAGGGCGTCGGCCCGATTGCGCTCCTGGGTGCGGTGGCGGTCGGCATCGATCACGATCACTCCGCCGTTGGTCAGCCGCTGGCCGGCCAGACGGGCGGCCCGGGTCTTCACGTCGTCGGGCAGGCTGGGCGAGCCCATCAGGTCGAACCGCAGTTCCACGGCGCTGTTGACCTTGTTGACGTTCTGGCCGCCGGGGCCGGAGGCGCGAACGAAGGTCTCGATGATCTCATCGGGGTGGATCGACAGGCGGCGGGTGATCGTAATCATGGCGGGGGACCGAAGGCTTCCTGGATCGGGTGGGCAATGGGGCCGGATGTCCGGGCAGCATAACGCTTCAGGCGGAAAAGTGGGGGCCGAATGGACGGTGGTATCCCTCGGATGATGGCGAAAAGATGCCCTGTCGCCGTCTTTCGTCCGCCATGGTCAGCCCTCATGTTCCCCGACAGATCGCCGTATCATCCATGTTCTAGGAGGTTCGCATGGTGCCCACCGGCTCCATTCTGATGATCCGTCCCGACCACTATGATGTCAGCTACGCCATCAATCCCTGGATGGACCCCCAGGCCTGGCAGGCGGCGGGCGACAGCGCCCGGGTCCAGGCCGCGGAACAGTGGCTGGCTCTGGCCGCCGCTCTGCGCCGGGCGGGGGCGGAGGTGATCAACGAACCCGGCGTGGCGGACCTGCCCGACATGGCTTTCCCGGCCAATGCGGCGGTGGTGCTGGACCGGGTGGCCCTGCTCGCGCGCTTCCGTCACCCCGAACGCCAGGCCGAAGAAGCGCCGACCCACGCCCTCTTCCAGCGCCTGCTTGGGGCCGGCCACCTGGACGAGGTGCGGCTTCTGCCCGAAAGCGTGACCCAGGAAGGAGCCGGCGACGCCCTGTGGGATGCGGCACGGGGGCATTTCTGGGCGGCCCACGGGCCGCGCTCGTCCCGGGACAGCCTGCCGGTTCTGGCGGCGACCTTCGGCCAGCCGGTGGTGGGGCTGGAACTGGCCACGCGGTCCTACTACCACCTGGATACCTGCTTCTGTCCCCTGCCGGGGGGCGAGGTCATGTATTATCCGCCCGCCTTCACCCCCGACAGCCTGCGGCGGATTGCCCATCTGGTGCCCGCCTCTCACCGGCTGGAAGCGACGGTGGACGAAGCGGCGGCCTTCAGTCTGAACGCGGTGGCGGTGGGGCGGACGCTGGTCATGGCAACGCCTCCCGACAGTCTGCGGCGGCGCCTGGAAGCCTGGGGCTATACGGTGGTTGCCGTGGATCTGTCCCGCTTCCGCCAGTCCGGGGGCGGGGCCTATTGCATGACCCTGCGGCTGGACCGCAGGTCCGAGGCGGGGGCCACCGGCATCCGGCGCCCCCTGGCCGCAGAGTAGGACCGACCGACGGTGCGCGCTTTTTCCACGCAGGCCGGTGCAGGTGGTCGTCCTCAGTCCTTGGGCTGGGGCGCCTGGGACGAGACGGTCTGTTCAGCCCGTTCGATGTCCGCTTCCGACAGTTCGGACCGTAGGCGGGACAGGGCTTCGCCCGCGCGCTTGCGGTCGACGCTGTCCGCCGGCAGGCTGTTTTCCGCCAGCCGCAGCCACACATAGGCCTGCATCGGCTTGCGCGGCACGCCGCCCTGGCCGGTGGCATAGAGCAGGCCCAGGTTCAACTGGGCCTGCGGATTGTTGTGGCGGGCGGCTTCGGTGAACCAGCGGATGGATTCCGACAGGTCCTTGCGGCCGTTCACTCCGGTGGCGAACATCAGCCCTAGCGAGACCTGGGCATTGGCTGAGCCGGCTTCGGATGCCTTGCGGTACCACGCAACCGCGTCGGCGTGGTTGACCTGACCGGCCATGCCCTTTTCGTGGATCATGCCCAGGTTGTACATGGCAGTGACATCGCCATTGTTCGCCGCCTTTTCGAACCAGCGCAGCACCTGATCCATGTCCTTCTCCACGTCCGCTCCGTGGGCGTAGAGAAGGGCGAGGTTCACCTGGGCGGGCACGCTGTTCTGTTCGGCGGCCTTGCGGTACCACTCGATGGCGATGTGGACGTCTTTCTCGACCCCCTGGCCGTGATGGTACATCAGGGCCAGGTTGTACTGAGCGTCGGCGCTGCCCTGCTGGGCGGCCTTGGAATACCAGTGGTGGGCCTTTTCCAGGTCCTTTTCCACGCCCATGCCGTGGAAGTACATGCCCCCCAGATTGAACTGGCCGAGGGGGAAATCCTGGGCAGCGGCCTTTTCATACAGCTCCAGCGCCATGGCTGCGTCCTGTTCCACACCCCGGCCATGGCAATACAGGATCCCCAGTTCGGTCAGGGCGGCGGGGTGGTTCTTGTCGGCGGCCTTGCTCAGCCAGCTGGCGGCTTCGGCGAAGTCGATGGGCACGCCCAGGCCGTTGGGATACAGAAGGGCGATGTTCTGTTCGGCCAGCATGGGATCGGCTTCGCTGACCCGCTTGTACCAGCGCACGGCCGGCGCACTGTCGTTGATCTGTCCCCGGCCGGTGGCCAGCAGCTGGCCCAGCAGGTACTGCGCTTCCGTATTGCCCTGCTCGGCCGACTTGCGCCACAGGGCCGCCGCGTCCGCCCAGTTCTGCAATACCCCCTGGCCATGGGCGTACATCATGCCCAGCCACATCTGGGCCTTGGGCTTGCCGGCGTTTGCCAGCGGGCGCCAGTGGGCCAGGGCCATCGGGAAATTGCCTTCCCGGTAGAACGATTCGCCGGTCCGGAAGCTGGGTTTGCCTTTGAGCTTGGTCTTCTTCTGTGCGTTGGCCACGGTGATCAGGATCCGTCGGTCTGGAGAAGCGGTCCGGAAGCGGGATTCCGGGTTATTCCCGAAACGGCCTCAAAGCGGCCGGTTCGGATGGCAGGAGGTGTCCGGGTCAGGGCTCGCGCATGCCTTCGTCGAAGGACTTGAGCATCGGACGCAGCAGGTAGGACATGATCGTCCGGTCCCCGATGTTGATTTCGGCCGAGCCGGTCATGCCGGGGACCAGACGGAAGTCCTCGGGCACCTTCACCAGCTTGTTCTCGTCGATATCCACCTTCACGCGATAGAAGGTCGCCTGCTGAGGCAGGGGCAGGTCCAGTTCGCTTCCCTGGAAGGTATCACCGGAAATCAGCCGCACCTTGCCTTCCAGCGTGCCATGTTCGATGTAGGGAAAGGCATCCAGCTTCACCGTCACGTGATCGCCCAGGCGGACCCGGCCGATCTGGGCGGCGGGCATGTAGGCGGTGACTTCCATGGGGGCGTCCAGGGGGATCAGGGTCATCACCGATTCGGCGGCCCTGACCACCGAGCCCACCGAGATTTCGGCCATGTCCAGCACCACCGCGTCTTCCGGCGCCCGCAGGGTGACCAGGTCGGACAGACGCTGGGCCTTGGTCGCCTGCTCCTGCAGGGAATCGCGCTTGGCGCGGACTTCGGCCAGTTCCTTGACGATCTCCCCTTCCCAGTTCTGGCGGAAGGCGTCCCGTTCGGCCGACAGCGATTCAAGCTGGTGACGGCCGGCGATCAGGGCGTTCCTGGACTGCTCCAGGGCCTGCTCGATTTCCAGACGGTTGTTCAGGGCGATCAGGGCGTTCAGCCTGCTGCCGTGTTCCTGCTTGTACAGCTCGTTGCGCATGCCTTCCACATCCCGGGCGACCTCCAGCCGGGATTCCAGGATCTGGATGTCCTGCTCGGTTTTGGCCAGGCCGGCGCGGGTCTCGGCGATGCGTTCCTCGTAGTTGCGCACCTGGGAGGCGTATTGTGCCCGGCGTTCCTGGTACAGGGACTGTTGCAGGGCGTAGTACCCCTGGCCGTCGCCTTCGGCGGGAACGGCGAAGTCGCGGCCGTCCCGTTCCGTTTCCAGGCGGGCGATGCGGGCGTTCAGGGACCGGATGTTGTTCTCGATCTCGCCGGAGTCGGCATCGGCGAAGGTGGCGTCCATGGTGGCCAGGATCTGGCCCTTGCGGACCACGTCACCGGACTGAACCTCGATGCTCTTGATGATCGCGGTCTGGATCGGCTGCATCAGGATGTTGGCAGCCGAGGCGCTGACCATGGCCGGCGCACCGATCACCTTGTCCACTTTCGAGACAGAGGCCCAGACGGCGAAGCTGATCACCATCGCCAGCAGGATGTAAAGGGCGCTGCGGGCGAGCCACGGGTCCGACCGGCCCTCGATTTCCGAGGGGTCGGACTGGAACTCGTTGACGATCTCGCGGACCTTCCGGTTCTTTTCAAACAGGTCGACATAAGACATTGGATGTTGATCCGCTCGCTCAGCCCATACGGTTCTGCTGGTTCCACAGGTGTTGGTAGATATCGCACCGTTCCAGCAATTCGGCGTGACGGCCCACGTCGTAGACCTGGCCCCGTTCCATCACCATGATCTTGTCCGCCGGCACCAGCGAGGACAGACGGTGAGAGATGATCACCAGGGTGCGGCCCTGGGCGATGGACAGCAGGTTCGACTGGACGATGGACTCGCTTTCGGCATCCAGGGCGCTGGTGGCTTCGTCCAGGATCAGGATCGGCGGATCCAGCAGCAGGGCACGGGCGATGGCCAGACGCTGGCGCTGGCCCCCGGACAGGTTGGCCGAGCCTTCTTCCAGTACCGTGTCAAATCCGCGCGGCAGGCGCTCGATGAATTCGTCGGCGCCGGCCAGGCGGGCGGCCCGCATCACCTCTTCGATGGTGGCGTTGGATTTGCCCATCGCGATGTTTTCACGAATCGTGCCGTGGAACAGGAAGTTTTCCTGCAAAACCACGCCGATATTGGCGCGCAGCCAGTCCAGGTCGATTTCGCGCAGGTCATGGCCGTCGATCTTGATCAGCCCTTCCTGGGCGAAGTGCAGCCCTTGTAGCAGGCGGGTGACCGTGGTCTTGCCAGAACCGGACCGGCCCATCAGGCCGAAGATCGTACCTTCCGGCACGGTGAACGACACCCGGTCCAGCGCCGGGCCGGCTTCCGGCGAGTAGCGGAAGCGGATGTCCTCGA
The DNA here is from genome assembly GCA_046233135.1 of Rhodospirillaceae bacterium Z3-40. Taxonomy (GTDB): domain Bacteria; phylum Pseudomonadota; class Alphaproteobacteria; order Rhodospirillales; family Rhodospirillaceae; genus JBJXHN01. The sequence continues at coordinate 549,688 of JBJXHN010000002.1, forward strand.
ACTCGATGCGGCCCTTCAGGGCGGTCCGCAGGCCGCGGCGACCGCGTCCCTGTTCGCTTTGCTGGTTCATGATCTTGCCCAGCATCTGCACCGCGATGTTGGTTTCCTGGAACTGCTGGGCCAGGCCGGCCATCTGGATCAGCGGCTGCACCACCCGCATGGAGATGATGTTGAAGGCGATCAGGGCGCCGATCTGCATGTCCTGCTGGAAGACCATCAGGGCGCCGACGGTGATCACCACCACCATCATCAGCTTTTGCAGGGGCTGGGTTATGGTGCCCAGGAAGATCGCCAGCTTCATCAGATCGAAACGCTGGTTGATGGAGTTGGCCAGACGCTCGCCCCATTCCTTGCGCTTGCGGGCATCCAGGGCCAGGGATTTGACCGTGCGCATGCCTTGCAGGTTTTCCACCAGGAACGACTGCAGGCCGGCTTCGGCGGAATAGACGCGCATCATCCGGGATTTCAGGATCGGCAGAGCGGCGCCGATCACCAGGCACAGAACGGCCGTGAAACCCAGAACGATCATGGCCAGTGTGGAGTTGTAAAGGAACATCACCGGCAGCAGGAAAACCAGCGTGATCGAATCCAATGCCACCGTGAAAAGCTGACCGGTCAGGAAGTTCCGGATGCCTTCCGACTGCTGCATATGCTTAGTCAGCACGCCGGTCGACGAGCGCTCGAAATAGCTCATCGGCAGGGAGAGCAGCTTGTTGAAGGTCCGGGTGTTGATCCTGGCGTCGATTTTCATCGTCGCATAGACCACCAGATACTGCCGCAGATAGGACAGAATGGTCTCGAACAGGATGGCGATCATCATGCCGCCGAACAGCACCCACAGGGTCCCGATGCTGTTGTGCATCAGCACCCGGTCGATGACCAGCTGCATGAAGATGGGCAGAGACAGCATCAGGAAGGTCAGAACGATGGCGGTGATGCCCACATCCCGGAAGATGTGCTTATGCCGCATGATTTCATCGACGAAGGTGGAAAAGCCGAATGGCTTGTCCGATTCCTCGAAGCCCTGGTAGACCCGCTTCAGCAGGATGCAGGTCCCGTCCCAGCTGTCTTCCAGGCGCTGGCGGTCGACCGTCAGCAGCTCGTCCGGGCCGGCGTAGGGATCCCGCAGCAGCGCCACTTCGACATTGCCCTGGGTGCCGACCCCCATGATCACCATGCAGTTGCCGTTCTTCAGCCGCAGAACGGACGGAAAGGCTTCTCCCAGCTCAAGGAGCTGATCGAAGGTCAGCTTAATCTTCTTGGCCTTCAGTCCGATACTGTTGCCGATGCGCACCAGGGCGGCGTCGTCAACTTCCTCGTTTCCGATGACGTGGTCATGCAGCAGCTGTTCGACCACCACGTCGATACCGTGCTCCCGTGCCACCAGGGTGAGGGCGTTCAGGCCGGTGTGAGGGCAGACGGTCTCCTGAGAGGGGTCCGGCTCCCTGTCGAGGGGAAACTTTAGGGCGGTCAAATCGCGAACCGTTTCTGCATGGGTGTTGAGGGTCTCGGTGCCGCGGCCCAATGGGGCCAGGGGCGGCGCCGTGCTGAAGTATCCCGCGACCGGGATCCGCTGCCAGCTTGCGGATCGCTCCGCAACCGGCTGTCCGCTGCCCTGGTGGCCTCCCGCAGGGGGAGCGTTTCCGGAAGCGGTGGTCGGCCGAACAGCTGTCTATCGTCCTGTGTGCCCATGGCGAGCCTTGGTGTCATCACTCTCAGGCATCGTATCTTTACCGGGGCCATTTCCAACAGGGGCCATCGTGCCTTTGCGCCCCTTTCCCTTTCGTTCCGGGCAGAGGGGCTTGATATGGCAGTCACCCGGGGGAACGGTCCTCCGCCGGGTTGGCGCCGTGCGCAACGCGACCGGGTCATATCGTTCGCGTACGGCCGATCCACAGGGGTAATAGCGGTTTTGCCCGGCGGGCGTCAATCGGCTCCATGTGCTTTTCCCTATTCCCTGGGGGATCGTGGGGAGGGCGGAGGGGGGCTAGCTGGCGCTCCACGCCGCAAGGGCGTCCCTTACCCTGGCCACGACGCCGGTCCATGCCTGACCCGGGGCGTCCTGACGGAACAGGCGCGCCCGGGGGTACCAGGGGCTGTCCTCCCGGTCGACCAGCCAGCGGAAGTCGGGGGAATAGGGAATGACCACCCACATCGGGGTATTCATGCCGCCGGCAAGGTGGACCACGGACGTGCAGGAGCTGATCATCAGGTCCAGGTTGTCGAGAATGGCGGCGGTGTCGGCGAAGTCACCGATCGCGTCGTCCAGATCCGTGAAGGTTTCGGGCATCGGGTCCGGGCTGGCCTTCAGCTGGTCGTGGCCCGGGCCTTTTTGCAAGCTGAAGACATGGGTTCCTGGCACGTCCAGCAGCGGCCGGAATGCGGTCAGACCGGGGGAACGGAAGCGGTCCCCTTCGAAGGTCGTGCTGCCGGCCCAGACGATACCGATTTTTTTTGCCCCCGGACGCGCCAGACCTTCCAGCCGGGTTCGCCACATGCTGGACAGTGCCGGATCCGCTTTGAAGTATGGAACGTTGGCGGGGATGGTCTCCAGCGTGGTGCCGAACCGTTCCGGCAGGTCGACCACCGGGGCGTGGTAATCGAAGGGGGGGAGCGGATCGCCGGAGGGGATGACCTCGGCAACGCCGGGGACGGTCCGGAACAGACGCACCAGCGGGCGCTGGACATCCAGGATGATCCGCACGCCCCGGGCGGCGAGCAGCGGGGCGTAGCGAACGAACTGCAGGGTGTCCCCCAGGCCCTGTTCCCAATAGATCAGCAGGGTCTTGCCTGTCAGGTCCTCACCCCGCCACGGTGGTTGAACGAACTGGCGCTTGGGGCTGGGAAAGCCGTCGATCTGCCAGCGGGCAGCGTACTTTTTCCATCCTTCCGTCATCTGTCCGTCGAGCAGCAGGGTCAGCGACTCGTTCCACTGAATACCCGGAGTCTCCGGCGCCAGACGGCCGGCCCATCGGAAACTGCGGGTGGCGGCGGTCAGGTCCAGAAAGGTTTTTTGGGTGGATCCCAGGTTGGTCAGGGCTTCCGTTTGGGCGGGATCCAGGCACAGGGATGCCTTCAGGGCGTCAAGGGCTTCCTGGAACCGGCCTTCCAGTCGAAGCAGGGCGCCATGGTTGCCGACATATTCCGGTGCGTCGGGGGTCAGTCGCCTGGCCCGGCCATAGAGCGCCGCGGCTTCGGATATGCCCTTGCGGTGCTCGAACAGAAGGCGTCCCAGCGTCGACAGGGCCACGGGGTCGTCGGGCATCAGGACTAGGCTGGTGCGCAGCAGGGCTTCGGCCTCGTCCACCCTGCCGGAGCCTAGATATAGAAGGGCCAAGGCCCTCCAGGCCGATGGCTGAAGGGGGCGCAAGCCGGCGGCAGCCCGAAACATGCGTTCCGCTTCTTCAAACCGGCCTGATTCGTGAAGCAGGATACCCAGGTTGTTGAGGGACGGGCAGTGAGTCGGGGTCGAGGCGAGAATTGCCGAATACATTCGAATGGCCTCACTCGTATTGCCTTTCGAATGCTGGGTCAGCGCCTGCATGAAGGCATCTTCCAAGGAAACCTGCCGTTCGGCGGACGCCGGGTGTTGCGGGGCCTGCTGGGGTGCCGGTGTTGTCATAATTGGTGTCGATGCAGCCGAAGTAGGGTGGCCGCCTCCCTGGTCGGTGGGTGGTAATCGGTCGGCTTTCGTAAGCGCTCTCTCGGATTTTCCATGAGTCCTGCCCGTTGCTTTCTTACTAGTTCCCGGGTAGTCTGTCGATAATCCGATCTCGGCGGTGTCTTGGCCAAGAAAAAACCTGAGTTCTATTCCTTTTTAAGGGGGCGGTTTTCTCAGGCTTTGATCCTTGTTATCGGCCAAGCCCCAGGCAGGCAGGCGGGCGCGAATCGTGTTTTCAAAGCAGGCAGGACATTAGGTAAGGCTGTCAAGGCTCTGATAATCCCTGGATTTAGAGGCTGGTGAAAAGTGTCGCACCTGTTGCGGTGCTGCTACACTGCCATTGCGTCGGCACGGCGCTCAAATGGGGCATGTGACCTATTTTCTCTATCGGCTGTCTTGCAACCCCTCCCCGTCTCAGGTACAAGCATCTGGAATCGGGCCCAAGGGGTTGGTGTGTCTGCGCCCCTGTTGTGCCCTTTCGTTAAATGATAGCCGCCTCACACAGGGGGAGTTCTCTAAATGGCAACAGTGACTATAGCTAACAGCGGTACCAACGCCACATACAGTCTATCGAGTGGCGATGTCCTTACGGGCGGTACCGGCACCGATATCATCACGCTGAGCAACCCGGGCCAATCGGTCCACATGTCTTTCATCGAAACCGTCACGGGTTCGACCGGCTCTGATACCGTCTCTCTCGCGAACTCCGGGAGCACGATGTCCGTCGTGGCTCTGGAATCCCTTTACGGCGGTACCGGGACCGATGTTATTACCCTGCTGAATGCCGGTAGCACCACCTTCCTTGATGACGTGGAATCGGTGGCGGGTGGTACCGGGACCGATGTCATCAGCTTGGCCAGCGGCGGCAACACGATCTCGGTTTCCGGTCTGGAAACCTTGACGGGCGGCGCGGGAAACGATCTCGCCATTCTGACGAACGCTGGGTCAACGTCGGTCCTGTCTAGTCTGGAAACCGTGCAGGGCGGTACCGGTACTGATGTCATCACTCTCGGGAACTTCGGCAATACCACGGTTGTTTCCGGCATAGAGTCGGTAACAGGCGGTTCGGCCAGCGATGTCATCTTGCTGCTTAACTCCGGCAACACCTTCCACGTCAGCAACCTGGATGCTCTGGCTGGCGGCACGGGCACCGACGTCATCACGCTCGGAAACGCCGGTAACACCACGTTCGTTAGCGGCCTGGAAGCGCTGGTGGGGGGCACGGGATCCGACGCCATCTCGCTGGTGAACAGTGGTAGCACGATCTCGGTTTCCGGTATTGAAACCCTGGTGGGCGGCACCGGCACGGATGTCATCACCCTTGCGAACGCCGGCAATACGGTCTCCATCGGCGGCCTGATGACCCTTAACGGGGGAACGGGGTCCGATGTCGTCCGCCTGCTCAATAGCGGCGTCACCGCCAGCGTGGGATCGGTGGAAACGGTGACCGGCGGGACCGGGGCCGACTCCATTTCCCTGCTGAACGCCGGCAACACAGTCGTTGTGTCTGGTGTCGAAACCGTGTCCGGCGGGACCGGTTCCGACCTCATTGCGCTGAGCGGCGCCGGGGTCACCATCAGTGTCACCGGCCTTGAAAGCGTTACCGGCAGCACCGGTTCCGATCTGCTGACTCTGCTCAACAGCGGCAACACCATGTCCGTGTCTGCCGTTGAAACCCTTTCGGGTGGCACCGGCACCGACGTGATTTCGCTGACCGGCAGCAGCAGCACGGTTTGGGTGTCCGGACTGGAAACCCTGAACGGCACCACCGGCTCTGACCTGGTTCGCCTGGGCAATGGCGGCAACGTGACTGCCTTCAGCGGGATCGAAACCCTGTACGGCGGTACGGGGTCCGACAACGTTACCCTGCTGAACGGCGGCAACACGATTACCCTGATCGGTCTGGAAACCCTGACCGGCGGGACGGGCAGCGATGTGGTGACCCTGGGCGACGCGGGCAGCACCATGTTCGCTCAGTCCGTCGACACGCTCATCGGCGGCAACAGCGCCGATGCCATCACCCTGCTGAACGCCGGCAACACGACCACCCTGTCCCGGGTCGAAACGCTGAGCGGTGGTACGGGTACGGACGTGATCACGCTGTCCACCGGTACCACGATGCACCTTACCGGGGCTGTGGAAACCCTGATCGGTTCGTCCAGCAACGACTACATCCGCCTGGGTAACGGCGGCACCACCACCACGATGACCAGCATCGAAACCGTGGCGGGTGGTACCGGTTCGGACGCCATCGTTCTGCTGAACGCGGGCTCCACGATTGCCGTTTCGAACGTCGAAGCGCTGACCGGTGGCACCGGTTCGGATTGGGTGAACCTGTCCAATGCCGGTAATACGCTCACCGTGACCGGTATCGATACCCTGATCGCCGGTACCGGTCAGGACAATGTCCGGCTGCTGAACAGCGGCAACACCACCACCCTGGTCGGTCTGGAAACGCTGACCGGCGGTACGGGTACCGACGTGATCACCCTGGGTGATCGCGGCAGCACCACGATCGCTTCCAGCATCGAAACCCTCACCGGTGGGTCCAGCTACGACGCGATCACCCTGGTGAACAGCGGTGCCACGATGGCCATCTCGGCTGTCGAAACGCTGATCGGTGGCACCGGGACGGACGTGATTACCCTGGGTAACGCGGGTAATACCGTTTACATGTCCTACCTGAACACCGTCACTGGTGGTACGGGCGCTGACTGGGTGAACCTGGGTAACGGCGGCAACACCACGACGGTTGGTGCGATCGATACCCTGATCGGCGGCACCGGTTCGGACAGCGTGACCCTGCAGGCCGGCGGTAACACCATTACCCTGGTCGGCATCGAAACCCTGGCCGGCGGTGCCGGTTCGGATCGGGTCACCCTGGGTGACCGTGGCAACACCACCATCGTTTCCGCGATCGAAACCCTGATCGGTGGCAACAGCTCCGATGCCATCACCCTGCTGAACGCTGGCAACACCCTGTCGCTGTCCAATGTCGAAACCCTGGTGGGCGGCACCGGCACCGACGTCATCACGTTGTCCGGCACCAGCAGCACGATGTACGTCTCCGGTCTCGAGACTCTGACCGGCAGCAGCGGCAGCGACTATCTGCGTCTGGGCAATGCGAGTAACACCACCACCCTCAGTAGCGTCGAAACCATCATCGGCGGTACCGGGTCTGATCTCATTATTCTGCTGAACGGCGGCAACACCGTCACCCTGGTGAACGTGGAAACCCTGACCGGTGGCACCGGCAGCGACTGGGTGAACCTGGGCGACCGCGGCAACACCATGACCGTCGGTGGTGTCGACACCATCATCGGTGGTAGCAGCTACGATGCGATCACCCTGCTGAACGGCGGCAACACCGTCCGTCTGGTGGGTCTGGAAACCCTGCGCGGCGGTACCGGTACCGATGTCATCACCCTGGGTGATGCCGGCAGCACCATGGTTGCGATCAACCTGGAAACCGTGACCGGTGGCGCTTCCAACGACTACATCACCCTGCTCAACAGCGGCAGCACGATGGCGATCTCCTCCGTCGAACGCCTGCTGGGCGGCACGGGGACCGATGTCATCACCTTGGGCAATTCCGGTAACACCATCATGGTGTCCGGTCTCGAAGCGCTGACCGGCGGCACGGGCAACGATTGGGTGACGCTGCTGAATGGTGGCAACACCACGGCCATCTCTGCCATCGATACCCTGATCGGCGGCACCGGGTCGGATCGCGTGACCCTGCTGAACGGTGGCAACACGGTGACCCTGGTGGGCATCGAAACCCTGCTGGGTGGCACCGGGTCCGACCGGATCACTCTGGGCGATCGCGGCAATACGATGACCGTCAGTGCTCTCGACACCATTACTGGTGGCGGCAGCTACGATGCGATCACCCTGCTGAACGGTGGCAACACCGTTTCCATGACGTCCATCGAAACGCTGGTGGGTGGTACCGGTACCGATGTCATCACGCTGACCGGTTCGGGCAGCACGATGTACGTTTCCAGCCTCGAAACCCTGGCCGGTAGCAGCGGCAGCGACTATCTGCGCCTGGGCAACGGGGGCAACAACACCATCGTCAGCAGCATTGAAACCATCATCGGCGGTACCGGGTCGGACAGCGTGACCCTGCTGAATGGTGGCAGCACCGTGACCCTGGTGAACCTGGAGACCCTGTTCGGTGGGACCGCCAGTGACTGGGTGAACCTGGGCGACCGCGGCAACACCATGATCGTCAGCGGCGTTGACACCATCATCGGTGGCGGCAGCTACGATGCGATCACCCTGCTGAACGGTGGTAACTCCGTTACGCTGGTGGGCCTGGAAACCCTGCGTGGCGGCACCGGTACCGACGTCATCACTCTGGGTGACCGCGGCAACACCATGGTCGTGACGGGCCTGGAAACGGTGACCGGGGGTGCCTCCAACGACTACATCACCTTGCTCAACAGCGGCAGCACGATGGCGATCTCCTCCGTCGAGCGTCTGCTGGGCGGTACGGGGACAGATGTCATCACCCTGGGCAATGCCGGCAACACCATCACGGTGTCCGGTGTTGATGTGCTGGCCGGCGGTACGGGCAGCGACTGGGTGACTCTGTTGAACGGTGGCAACACCACGACGATGTCGTCGATCGATACCCTGATCGGTGGCACCGGTTCGGACAGTGTGACCCTGCTGAACGGTGGCAACACCGTGACCTTGGTTGGCATCGACACTCTGGCCGGCGGTACCGGTTCCGACCGGATCACCTTGGGCGACCGTGGCAACACCATCGTGGTTTCCAACCTGGAAACCCTGACCGGTGGCAGCAGCTACGACGCGATCACTCTGCTGAACGCTGGTAACACCATCGCGATGTCGGCCATCGACACCCTGGTGGGTGGCACCGGAACGGATGTCATCACGCTGGGTGGCGCCGGTTCGACGATGTACCTCAGCAACATCGAAAGCGTGATCGGCAGCACGGCTTCGGAAAGCCTCCGTCTGACCAACGCCAGTAACACCGCGACCGTTTCCCTGGTGGATACGATCGTCGGTGGGACGGGGTCCGACGCCATCATCCTGTTGAACGGCGGCAACACGGTCACGGTCTCCAATCTGGAAACCCTGAGCGGCGGTACCGGTGGCGATTGGGTCAACCTTGGCGGCAGCGGCAGCACGCTGAGCATCAGCGCCATCGATACCCTCATCGGTGGAACTGGTCAGGACAACGTCCGCCTGCTGAACGGCGGGAACACGGCCATCCTGGCGGGCATTGAAACCCTGTCCGGTGGTACGGGTACCGACGTGATCACCCTGGGCGCTCGCGGCAGCACGATGACCGTCGGCAACCTCGAGACCTTGACCGGTGGCAGCAGCTACGACGCAATCACCCTGATGAACGGTGGCAACACCCTCAGCGTGACGGCGATCGAAACTCTGGTCGGCGGTACGGGATCGGACGCTGTGTTCATTCTGAACGCTGGTTCGACCATGACGGTGTCCAACATTGAAGCTGTCTCCGGCGGTACCGGTGGGGATTGGCTGAACCTGGGAAGTGCTGGCAACACCACGACCCTGTCTTCGATCGAAACCCTGATCGGCGGCACCGGTTCGGACAACATGACCCTGCTGAACGGCGGGAACACGATGATCCTGGCGGCGATCGAAACGGTCACCGGCGGCACCGGCAGCGATTTCATCACTCTGGGTGACCGCGGCGGTGCCATCTCGGTGCAGTCGATCGAAACCCTGATCGGGGGCGCGAGCACCGATACGGTCACTCTGCTGAACGGTGGCAACACGTTGACGGTGTCCGGAGTGGAGACCATCTCCGGCGGTACCGGCAGCGACTTCGTTACTCTGCTGAACGGCGGTTCCACGCTGACCATTCAGGGTGTCGAAAGCCTGGTTGGCGGCACGGCGACCGACTGGATCAACCTGGGTAACAACGGGGTGACCACCACCCTGAGCAACGTGAATATCCTGGTTGGCGGTACCGGCACGGACCACGTGACCCTGCTGAACGGCGGGAACACGATGACCCTGGCGGCGATCGAAACCCTGATCGGTGGCACCGGTGGCGACTGGATCAACCTGGGTGACCGGGGCAACACGATGATGCTGACCGGCGTCGACACCCTGATCGGTGGTGACGGTGGCTTCGACAACATCAACCTGGGCAACGGTGGCAACACCCTGATCCTGACGGCTCTGGAAACCCTGACGGGCGGCACCGGTAGCGACTATGTCCGCCTGGGGGCGCGGGGCAACACGATGACGGTGTCTCTGGTGGAAACCATCATTGGTGCGGAAGGCCGTGATTGGCTGAACCTCGCCAACAGCGGTGCGACCACCACGATCACCGGTGTCGAAGTGGTGATCGGCGGGACGGCCAACGACCTGGTGGCTCTGACCGGTTCCGGCAACACCATCGCCGTTGCTGCGGTGGAAACCCTGACCGGTGGCACCGGCGGTGATTGGATCAACCTGGGTGACCGGGGCAACACGCTGCTGATGTCCTCGGTGGAAACCCTGATCGGTGGCGCCGCCAGCGACCAGGTCAGCCTGGGCAACACCGGCAACACCATGATCCTGGCTGCGATCGAGACGCTGTCCGGCGGTACCGGTAGCGACTGGATCAACCTGGGTGATCGTGGAAACTCGATGACGATCTCCAACGTCGAAACCCTGATCGGTGGTGCCTCCAACGATGCCATCACTCTGGGCGGCGGCGGCAACACCATGATCCTGACGGCCTTGGAAACCCTGATCGGTGGCGCTGGTAGCGACGCCATCACTCTGGGTGACCGCGGTAACACTCTGACGGTCTCGGCCATCGAAAGCCTGACCGGTGGGGACGCCAGCGACGTGATCACCGTCACCAGCGGGGCCATCACCTTCACTGGTGGGTCCGGTTCCGACAGCATCACGCTCCAGGCCAGCGCGAACGCCGACAACGTCGTGTACTCGAACGTTACCGACGGCTCTGCTTTGGGTGTCAACAGCGGTTACGACACGGTGTCCAACTTCCAGTCGGGTGCCGACAAGCTGAAGATCTCCGGCTCTCTGCTGGCTGCGGTGGACCGCAACGGCAGCAGCACGATCTCGGTGACGTCCCGTGCGTCGGGTGAGGCGAACGCCAACACCGACGAGGTGGTCAACCTGTCTACTGTGGCGACCAGCCTGACCGATGAAGGCTTCGCGGCCTTCCGGACAGCTCTGGGCAACGTGGCGACCGGTTCCACCAACACCATGCTGGTCCTGGCGAACGACGGCACGAACACCGGCCTGTTCGCGGTGAGCGACAACGGTGACGGTACGGTCTCCAGCAACGAAGTCCGCCTGCTGTCCCTGGTCAACGGCACTGTCCTGGCGACTGGCGACATCAACTAAGCTAAGCAGACACTCTAGACTTCGCCTTTGGGGCGGCCTTCGGGCCGCCCCTTTTTTTTTAGTGCGCCCGGCAAGGGCGCTTTCCTGCAGACGCAAGTCCCGCCTTGGAGCCTCGTGCCTTTAGAGAGCATAGAGCTGAAAAGTGGGGGTCGAAGGGAGCGCGAAGCGAACAACCGGTTTTCCGGTGGGTAAGCGCGTCTTCGACTCGCGGCGGAACGCACGCCTTCGGCGTGACTCGATGCCTTAACTATATGTTTTTAGATCAAACTACTTGCCGCAAATCGATGCTGATTTTAGGAGGTTTGGTCTGATTTTGCTCTCGTCCATGGTCTCCCTCCACGCAGTCAGCCACCGCTTATGAGGTGTCTCACTTAACTGTAGGCCAGAGAAGGAGGTTTAGGACTTTGACGGGGTGCGCGGGCTACTGCTCGTCGGTCGAGGCGGCGAGGTCCTTCTGGCGCTCGAGCTCGGCGAGCCGCTCGCTGAGCGCCAGACGCAGCGGCGACCTTTTGCGCGTCGCCCGGCGATGTGTAGGTCCGGCTCCCGAAGAAGGCGCTGATCTGACCGACCGGCGTCCCGGCATAGGCATCCAGCGGATCCGCGACGACCAACGCCTTCCCGAACCCGGTGCCAGTGCTGCCCGGCTCAACGATGGTCACGGCGATGCCGAAGGGCGCGAGTTCGTGGCGGATCGCGTCCCTGAAGCCTTCGATGCTCCACTTCGGCATGTGATACGGTGGCACGGACCGCGGGCGTATCGGTGATGTCGAGCTGCGCCAACCAGAGCCGGTCACCATGTTCGGCCTTGAGATCGTCGAGCGCGACCGGTGTGCGGATCGTGCCGGCGACGCGCTCGCCGCGGGCCAGCAATTGCTCGGTCATCAGCCGGCCAAGGCCGCCGCTGACGCCGGTGATGAACCATGTGCGTTGGGTCATGGCGAACTCCCCTCAGGCCTGGGCGGAGACGAAGAGACCGCGCGTCAGGGCGCGATACTCGTCTTCGGAAGAGCCGCGGCGAGCTGAGAGCAGCGGGGCGATGTCGTTGGTCGGGGCGTAGCGGAGCCAGTCCGTGCCGTCCGTGGCGGCTTCGAAGATCGCCGCGACCACCTTCTCGACCGCGTCGGCATCGGCCGCCTCGGCCATGCCGCCGTAGACCTGGCCGATCTGCTGAAGGAACGGTAGATAGTCCGGGATCATCTCGACGCCCGCGCCTTCACCGCTCATCCGCGCCATGAAGTTAGTCTGCGGTGCGCCGCCCGGCTGGATGATCTTCACCTTGATGCCGAGCGAGCCCAGCTCATAGGAAAGCGCCTCGGACCGGCCCTCCAGGGCGAATTTCGAGGCGCTGTAGACAGACGCCATCGGGAAGCCGATCGCACCGGCTCCGGAGCTGACATTGATGATCGTGCCGGCCCGATTGGCGCGCAGATGCGGCAGGACCCCGCGAACCACGTCCATCGCGCCGAAGACGTTGACGTCGAACTGCTGCTGGACCGCTTCGCGCGCCACACCCTCGAAGATGGCGAACAGGCCGTAGCCGGCGTTGTTCAGGACCACGTCGATCCGACCGAACTGCGCGATACCGGCCTTGATCGCCGCTTCGATGCTGGCGCGATCCTCGACGTCGAGGCGCGTCACAAGGACGTTTTCCAACCCGGCGAGTGCCTGCCCGGCCTCGGGGTTGCGCAGGGTGGCGATGACATTCCAGCCCTCGTTGGCGAAGCGGCGGGCAGCGGCCTCGCCAAAACCCGACGATGTGCCGGTTACCAAAACAGTCTGAGACATGAGCGGCTCCTTTGTTGACGCAAGCCACATATATGTGCGAACTGATGGTGAGATAATCCGTCCAATCTTGGACGGCCTGATGAAAGAACCCGTACAATGGAGGACCTCAGCCTCCGTGCCTTGACGGTTGTCAGCACCGTTGCCGCCCATCGCAGCTTCCGTGCGGCGGCCAAGGAACTGGACATGTCGCCGTCGTCGGTCAGCCATCTGATCGCCAATCTTGAACGGCGGCTGGGCATTCGTCTGCTGGCGCGCAGCACCCGCAGCGTCTCCTTGACCGAAGCCGGAGAGGCGTTCCTGACGCGGGTGCGCCCGGCACTGGCCGAAATCACCGAGGCGATCGAAGGTGTCCATGACCTGCGGGATCGGCCGGCGGGGCTGATCCGCCTCAACGCATCGACCTGGGGTGCGGACCGGCTCTTGCCGATCGTCGCCGGCTTCATGGCGGATTATCCGGATGTCCGCATCGATCTCGTCACCGAAGGCCGGCTGGTCGACATCATCGCCGAAGGCTTCGACGCCGGCCTCCGGCTGGGCGCGATCGCTCCGCAGGACATGATCGCACTGCCGCTCGGCATCGAGGAAGCGCTGGTGATTGTCTGCGCACCAGAATACCTCAAGGCGCGTAGAATTCCGCAAACGGCGGGCGATCTGCTCACCCATGAATGCATCCGCGCCCGCTTGCCGAGCGGCACGATCATGGCCTGGCGGTTCGGCAAAGGGAGCTGTATGCCGGAAGTCGATGTCGGCGGCCGCCTCATCCTCGGGACAACCGAGCTTGCCGCCAAGGCTGCCGCGGCCGGTCTCGGTCTCGCCTATGTCGAGCGTCGCGAGGCCGAGCCTTTTCTGTCGGACGGGCGCCTCATCCAGGTTCTCGCCGACTGGACGCCGCCCTTCGAAGGCGAGGCGCTCTACTATCCGCGCCAGCGCCACCCTTCGGCGGCGTTCAGGGCCTTCATCGATTATGTGAAGCAATGGAAGGCTGCCCGTCTGGCCGGATCGGGATCCTCGCCGGCCTGACCGGACGAGATAAGACGAAGCCCACGACGCCCTTGGCCGCGTCGTCCAGCGACATGAAACCCCGGAAGCCGCCCTCGCTCGTGGCCGGTTGATCGCCCACGAGCCAGTCGCGGTCTCCCATCAGCAGTTCGAACTGCTCGTGCGCAACGCGGACGCGGTCGGCGCCCAGCGCGGCATAGATCGGCTTGTCGGTCTCGCTGGCGCCATCCATCGCCATCCACAGCGGCGTGAAGCCGCCGAAGAAGGTGGTGTGCAGGAAGGCCAGCATCACGTTGAATTGGTCGGCCGCCGGGCCGCTCTTCGCGCCCAGGCGCGGACCGGAGGAGCTGGCGGCAAGATGCTGGAGGATCGCGAGGCTCTGGCCGATGACCTTGCCGCCTACTCGCCTTCCCGGCGTTTGGCCGAGCGGATTGATGTGACGGTGGGACTCGCTGGCAGTGTCGGCGCCCAGGATCTTGTGGCACAGCCTGTAGGGTTGTCCCGGCCATTCGGCAGCGACCACGGCCCCGAGCGAGCATCCGCCCAGGCTGAAGACTATGATGGGTTCTGTGAGGAATCCTTTGTTGGTGTTCGGGGCGCCGATGAGCGCTCACCGTCAGATGGCGTCCCGGAAACCTGCCTTGTAGCCTTGCCTGATGGACCTTCCGTCCACGGATACGGACGATGAGCAACGCCAACGATCTGCCGATATTCGCCAAGGACGTGGTATGCGGCGGCTTCGCGTTCACCGATGTCGGCCAGGATGTCTAGATCAAGCTGCCTTAAATCTGCATCGATTTATGGCAGGTAATTTGGTCTAAAAACATATAGTTAGGGTATCGAGTCACGCCGAAGGCGTGCGTTCTGCCGGGAGTCGAAGACGCGCTTGCGTACCGGAAAACCGGTTGTTCGCTTCGCGCTCCCTTCGGCCCCCACTTTTCCGCTCGATGCTCTATGAGCATGCGCGCGTCGCCTCAGCGGAGGTCGAGTGCGCCCAGTCGGTCGTGCGCCGCCGGATTGAAGAGCCGAGCGGCTCGGTGCGCATGACCGTCTCGGTCGCCATGCTGCATTTCGAGTTGGTGCAGAAGCTGCCCCAGCTTCTTGACCGGCATCCCAAGCTGCATGTCTCGGTCCACGCCACCGACAGCTTCGTCGACGTCGCCGAGGACGGTTTCGCTATCACCGTCCGCAGGGCCTTCGCGCCGCTGCCGGATTCCGAGCTCACGCAGAAGCGCATCCGCGTCGAGTCGTTGATCCTGGTCGCCTCGCCCCACTACCTCGATCGGCAAGGAACCCCGCAGGCCCCCTTCAACTCGCCGAGCACCATGCGCTGCCGGGCGGCGTGACCTGCACCACCTGGCATTTGAAGACCGCCGCGCGCGGGTGACGATGGACGAGGCTTTCGCCCTCACCAACGCCGCGGTCGCCGGCCTCAGGATCACGATCCTGCCCGCAAGTTATGGTCGCGCCGAGCTGGAGAGCGGCAGGCTCGTCCACATCATGCCGGAATGGTCGGCCGGTCCCTTCACCACCACCATCCTCATGTCCAACCGCATTGGGCAGTTCCCGAGCGCGTGCGGTTGTCGACTTTCTGGCGACGATGTAGCGCTCGTCTCTTCCGGGGTCCGCTCGATATCGGTGTCCAGCGCCGTGAGGCGCATGAAGCGATGGCGAAAACCTCGGCCTTCGCGACATGAGGAGCTCCGCTTAAGCTGCGAAGCCAACAGTGTCTCGCCGATTTCATCCGCTGACTTCCGCAGCGGTTGAAAGATGACAAAAGCATCCCGCCGCTATGTGAGCGGCGTGTAATAGACCCCGGCGAGGAAGGACGTTGCTGTCATGGCGAAATCTCTATTGGCGGGTCAGGATTGCATCAACCGGGCGTTCTGTTTGCCAGCCCTCTCCTATTGGGTTTCGGCGAAGGATTCCCAGCGCCACAAACGGCGGCGATCGTACCGAACAAGGCGAGGGTGATTTCGGACCGGATGGCAATGCGAAAGCCGCGTATACTTCCGCTCAAGAAGACGCCCGGCTCACAAGCCAGTACAATCCCGGAAGCGAGAGTATGACGCCCGCGACAGCGACGGCTCTTACGAACCGTCGTTCCGAGTTGTAATAGTCTTGAACCACTGTGTTCATTCTCACTCCCCGGCAAGCGCAATGCCAGAAATCTCGGCGCAGATATCGATCAAGCGATCCTGCAGCTTCGCATCGAGCGCCTGGGGGTTCGGCGCCATGCACTTCACGTGATAGAAATACTCGCCCATTACATCTGCCTTGGGATCATCGCCGGCGGCGAGCCAGGCCTGTGTCCGATGGGCCTGATCCATGTCGTCGGGCGCGCCGGGGCCACCCATCTTGGTCGGCACCCAGCCCGGCTCCAGCGCGTTCGAAAAGACATCCGGCCAACGGCGGGCGATAGCGAAGGCCAGCATCGCGTCGTGCAGCTTGCTTTCGGCATAGGCCTCCGAGCCGTTCCAGCGCCGCTTCTTCCACAGGATGTCGTTGAGATTGGCGTCGGCGTGATGGTGCATCCCCGACGACAGATAGACGAGACGTTTCGGCCGCTCGATGAGGGCCGTAAGGATGTAGGCGGAGAGCGTGTTGATCGCGAACACATGGGGCAGGCCGTCAGCGGTCAGCCGGTGCGCCTCGCGGTAACCCACGGCGGCATTATGGATGACCGCGTCGAAGCGGCCGAGGGCGTTGACCTGTGCGGCGATTTCTTTGGCGCCGGCAATGGTCGATAAGTCGCCCGTCACGACGGCCTCCGCCGCTGGCATGGCCTTGCGAGCGTCCTTGGCGCGATCGCCGTTGCGGGCATGCAGGACCACCTCGTGGCCCTCTTCGGTGAGGAGCTCGGCCGCCATCAGGCCGAGGCCAGTCGACGAGCCGGAAATGAAGATGCGGGACATGAGACTTCTCCTTGTCGAGAGGTTGAGTGTCAGGATTGGGGATTACGGGCGGTGATGACCAGCGCCGCGCCGGTCAGGGCGCAGCCCGCGCCGAAGAGGTAGACCGCCGCGTAGCCGAATTGTCCGGCGATGGCGCCGGCGACCGGCCCCGAGACGCCATAGGCGATGTCGAGGAACGCGACGAATGCGCCCATGGCGCTGCCGCGATTGGCCGGCGGCACGCGCTTCAGCGCCTCTACGCCGAGCGCGGGAAAGACCAGGGCGCAGCCGAGACCCGTGACCAGCGCGCCGGCGAGCGCCACGCTCTCATTGGGCGCCAGCCAGATCAGCTCCTGGCCGGCAGCCTCGATCACCAGCGACCACAGCGCGACACGGTAGCCGCTCACGCGGTCGGGCAGCGTCCCGAGAACGACGCGCACGAAGATGAAGCCGGCACCGAAGGCCGTCATGACCAGACCGGCATTGTCCCAGTGACGCGCCGCGAAATAGAGCGAGGCGAAGGCTGTCAGCCCGGACAGGCCGACACCCTGCAGCATCAGGCCGAGCCCCTCGCGCCAGATCTGTCCGATCACTTTGTAGAAGGACAGTCGCGGCCCGGCCGGCGTGGCATAGGAGATCTCGCGAGCCGCGATCGCGGCCGCGACGAGCGGCGCTACGATACAGGCGGCGATCGGCACTTCGAGGCCGTAGCCCTGATAGAGCAGCATGCCGATCGGGGCACCGATGGCGAGCGCCGCGAACATGGCGATGCCGGTCCAGGACATCGACATGCCGGCGCGCTTGGACCCGACCGAGGCGATCGACCACGACACGCAGCCCGTGACAAACTGGCTCTCGCCGAGACCCGCAGCCAGCCGGCCCACCACGATGATCGCCAAGCTGACCGTGGGCGACAGGCCGGGCATCGCCGCGACGAGATAGAGCAGGCCAGCGAGCGCGCTAACCGCCGCGCCCTGCACCGCCGACCGCTTGCCGCCATGCTGATCGGTCAGGCGGCCGGCATAGCCGCGCGTCAGCACGGTTACCAGGAACTGGATGCCGATCACCAGACCGACGACCAGTGCGCTGAAGCCGAGCTTGTCGTGGACGAAGAGCGGTATCACCGGCAGCGGCAGGCCGACGGCGAGATAGCCGCAGAAGAGCGCCGCAATGATGCCTGGCGCGGGGCGAGAGAGAAATTGCGGCTCGGCATCGGAACGGCGCGCGCCATTGATGGCAGGTGCTGACATGACAGCCTCCATGCGATGAATGTTGCGGATCAAGGACGCCGCCCCCTGAGCGAGGCGGCATCCGCGAGGCTTCAGACGGCCGCCTTCGAGCGGGTGCGCAGCCCCGCCGGCCGGTAGCCGCTAGCCTCGAGCAGATGGTCGCGCGATGCGTTCACCTCGGCACGGAGCTTCGGCAGGTCGACACCGATCAGCTTGCCGGCACGCTTGCGGATCGCGCCCGCCACCATGACCGTATCGACATTCGCCCGCTCGACCGCCTGGACGATCGTCCCGACCGCATCCGTGACGGGGAAAACAGCGATATCGTCGGTGCGCACCATGATGATGTCCGCCTGACGGCCCAGCGCCAGCACGCCGATCTGATCCTCAAGGCCCGCGGCGCGAGCGCCGTTGACCGTGGCGGCCTTGAGCACCGCCTCGACCGAGATCGGCGCCGGGACATCCTGCTCGCCGCGGAAGCGGCGATAGCGCATGGCCGAGCGCTGCTGCCCGAAGAGCGCATGCATTTCGCCGAACAGGTCGCTGCCGAAGGCGGTATCGAGGTCGATGCCGAGCGCGGGCGTCAGGCCATGGTCGATTGCCTGCTGCCAGGCGAAGCCCTCATCATCGAAGCCGAACAGCGCGTCGGAGCGTGGATTGACCGTCACATTCACGCCGGCGGCGGCGAGACGCTTCCAGGTCTCTTCGGGCACCCGCGTGCAGTGGTTGAAGATATTATGCGGGCCGAGCAGGCCCGGCTCGTCAAACTCCGGCCCAAGCTTGGCCAGGTCGCCGATGAATTCGCTGAGGATGCGCATGTCGAGCGCGCGCGCCGCCCGCCACCAGTCGATGTTGAACTGGCCGAACAGGCCGACCCGCACCAGTTTGTCGCCCTGATTCCAATTGTCGGCCAGACGCTTGAGGTCGCCGGGGATGTGAGCGGACGAGGCCTGCTTGTCCATCGCGGCGCCGACCATATGCAGTGCCCGGATGCCGCTCTCATCGAGCGCGTCCAGCGCCTTGTCGGTGTGCTCTGGGCTGCGCGAGGAATGGCAGGCGTCGATGACGGTTGTGATGCCAGCATCGAGGCAGGCCAGCGCCGTCAGCTTCGAGCTGAGATACATGTCGAGCGGACGGTAGTGCGCGCCGAGCTTCTCGGCAACGACGTCGATATAGGCGAAGAGATCATCGACGTCCGGCATCATCCGGCGCATCACGCCTAGCCACATGTGATGGTGCGCGTCGACCAGTCCAGGCATGACGATGCAGCCAGAGGCGTCGATCACGTCGGCATCCGCGACGGAGAGGTCCGCCCCGATTGCGGCGATCCGTCCGCCTTTGACCAGCACGTCGCCGACCGGCGGCGCCGGCAGGCACTTGTCCATCGTGATGATCGTGCCGCCCTTGAAAAGCGTGCGGGAATTGCTGTGCGTGCTCATGTCCAGTCCTTTCGTTCAGGGGCTTGGATGCCTCGCGTCTGATATCGCGCGTCTTGGTTCTTGAATTAAGTGCGATTGTGTCAGATCATTCCTGACTGGAAATCAGGCTGGAGTATGAGCAAACCTTCGTATGGCGTTCGATGGAAGAATCCTGTCCGGGGTGAGCGTGCTGGCGGCCGTGGTCGAGGGCGGCAGCTTCGTGAAGGCCGCCGAACTGATCGGCATCACCGATTCCGGTGTCAGTCGCTCGATAGGCAGGTTGGAGGCAAGGCTCGGCGTCCGCCTGCTGGATCGCACCACCCGCTCGGTCACGCTGACCGATGAAGGCCGCCGCTTCTACGAGGAAACCAAGCCGCATCTCGACGCCATCGAGGATGCTGCGGTGGCGGCTTCAGGCGCGGCCTCGGCTGTCCGAGGTCGCCTGCGGGTCGATATCGATCCCTTCTTCCTGCCACTGGTGCTCGCGGGGCGGCTCGGGACTTTTTGCGAACGCTACCCCGATCTGACCGTGGAGTTCGTGACCCGCGAGCATATCGGCGACCTCGTCGCCGATGGCATCGATCTGGCAATCCGGTTCGGGCAACCGCGCGGCGCGACGCTCATTTCCCGCAAGCTGATCGAGGCGCCGATCCTCACCGTGGCGGCGCCCGCCTATCTCGATCGGCACGGAGCCCCGGCACATCCCTCGGAGCTGATCTGGCATCGCTGCCTGCAGTTCCTCGATCCTGCTTCGGGAAAACCGTTCGGATGGGAATTCATCAGAGGCGCGGAGAGCCTAGAGGTGCCGACCACGGGGCCGCTGACCTTCA
Source organism: Rhodospirillaceae bacterium Z3-40 (assembly GCA_046233135.1). GTDB lineage: Bacteria > Pseudomonadota > Alphaproteobacteria > Rhodospirillales > Rhodospirillaceae > JBJXHN01. Next base: position 569,881 of record JBJXHN010000002.1, read on the forward strand.
CCGACCCCAAGTCTATGCTGGCGGAGTGCCTGGCGGGAACCGGCATCGCCCAGGTGATCGGCTGGGGCGTCGGCTCGCGTCTGGCGGCCGGTGAGTTGATCGACCTGTTTCCCGACTGGCATGGCGAGCGTTTTCCGCTCTTCGCCTACCACCCCTCCCGCCAGCATCCGCCGGCTAAGGTGCGCGCGTTCATCGATTTTTGCGAGGGCGTTGCTCGGGCGGTCCAAGACTGAAACGTTGCTCGGCCAAAAAACGGGAGTGACACTCCGATTTTGATCCCATATGGAAGTGGGAGTATCGCTCTCATTTTGTGTAGGATCATCGATGGCTGACGAAAAGCTCATGCGCAGCGCGGTGCGGGCCTATCAGGACGCGCTCAACCGCCGCGATGTGTAAGGTGTCACTACAGCCTAGATCACTCCTGCCTCATGTGGCGGCGTTGATGCTCATACTCTGCCTTGTTGTAGACACCACGCGTGGACCGGCCGTCCTCATGCGCCAAGCACTTCTCGACCCAGTCACTGTTGAAGCCGAGCTCATTCAACAAGGTCGAACCGGTGCGATCGAAGATCGTGAACAGTGAAGGGTTCGAGTGGCAGCCCCTTCTTTTTCGCCCTAACGACGACTGCGGTCGTGATCCGGTTGAACGTCGCCCGCGACATCGGCGCGTCAGCGTCATATCGCGACGGAAGGACGTAGCGCGAATTGCCTGCGCAGGTCTTCAGCGCGATGAAGATGTTGATGGCCTGTTGTGACAGGTAGACGTTGTGCGCCTTCGACCGCTTCATTCTTTCCTTGGGTATCGACCAGACCGCGTTCTCGAAATCGACCTCGTCCCAAGTGGCGTCCCGGAGCTCGCTCTTCCCGACCATCGTCAGGAGGAAGAGCTTCATTCCCAGCCGTATGGTCGGCCGCGTCGGCACGTGCTCGAGTTGACCGAGCATGACGCGGATCTCCGCGGGTGATAGCGACCGATCCTTTGGCACGAACGTCGCAATGGACGCGGTCCAACCTCGTCCGCCGGGTTGGCGACCTTCTCACCATGCAAGATCGCGAATCCAAAGATCAGTTTCACGATATCGCGCACACGGACGGCGGTAGCTGGAGCGCCGCGATCCTTCACCTTCCCACAAATCCATACGCAGATCGTCGGGCGTGATCTCCGTCAAGAGCCTGTTTCGGAATGTCGGCAGGATATCGCGCTCGTAGATGGAGCGCCGCATAGCTCGCGTGCTGTCGGCCATACGGGACTCTTGGAACCACTTCTCACCAAACTCACCAAAACCGTTTCGCCTCCTTCAAGCGACGCTTGTCATGCTGCTTTTCTTGGGCAGGGGACCGTCCCTCTGAAATGGCCCGCTTCGCATCGATCAGCTTCTCGCGAGCCCTGGCAAGTGAAAGGCCGTCAGGGCCGTATCGGCCAAACGTCAGTGTCTCGCGCCGTCCGTTGAATCGGTAGCCGTACCGGAACACGATCGCCCCGGACGGCTGGACCACGACGTACATACCGTCACGGTCATTCACCTTGTGCAATTTCTTCTGTACTTTCAGCGCTTTAATCGCTGTGTCCGTGAGCATGGAGGCCTCCGAATCTGTCCAAAAACAGCAGAGAGGCACCATATATACCGGCAGGCCAAATGGGGTGGTTGAAAGCCAATTTCATTTGCTCTTCCAACACTTTAGGGCCAAAAACTATACCGTCAGAAGCTCTCTTGGCCATGACGGTATAGCGCAATCTCTGACCGAACAAGTTCTCCCACACCGTCCACTATACCGTCATATCGGAGCACTATCCCTCGATAGACAGCGATAGACGATGACAGATTTTTCGTCGTTATTCAGACAGTTAAATCGCACCTTGGCGTACAATTGGATAGTGCCGGACGGGCAAAAATCATTCCCATTCGATGGTCCCGGGCGGCTTGCTGGTGATGTCGTAGACCACCCGGTTCACGCCGCGCACCTCGTTGATGATGCGGTTGCTCACCCGGCCCAGGAAGGCGTGGTCGAAGGGATAGTAATCCGCCGTCATGCCGTCCGTGCTGGTCACCGCACGCAGGGCCAGAACCTGTTCATAGCTGCGCTGATCGCCCATTACGCCCACCGTGCGCACCGGCAGCAGAACGGCGAAGGCCTGCCAGATGGCGTCGTACAGGCCCGCGTTGCGGATCTCTTCCAGATAGATCGCATCGGCCTTGCGCAGGGTGTCCAGCAACTCGCGGGTTAGGGGCTGGCCGGGCACGCGGATGGCCAGGCCCGGCCCCGGGAAGGGATGGCGGCCGACCATGGTTTCCGGCAGGCCCAGTTCCCGCCCCAGCTCCCGCACCTCGTCCTTGAACAGCTCGCGCAGGGGTTCCACCAGCGCCATGTTCATGCGCTCGGGCAGGCCGCCCACGTTGTGGTGAGACTTGATGGTCACGCTCGGGCCGCCGGCGAAGGACACGCTTTCGATCACGTCCGGATACAGCGTTCCCTGGGCCAGGAAATCCGCTCCGCCCACCTTCTTCGCCTCTTCCTCGAACACGTCGATGAAGGTGGCGCCGATGGTCTTGCGCTTCACTTCCGGGTCCGTCTCGTCGGCCAGCTTGCCCAGGAACAGGTCGCTGGCATCCCGGTGCACCAGGTGGATGTTGAAGCGGTCGCGGAACACCCGCACCACTTCGTCCGCCTCGCCCTGGCGCATCATGCCGTGGTCCACCAGAACGCAGACCAGCTGATCGCCGATGGCCTCGTGCACCAGGGCCGCCACCACCGAGCTGTCCACGCCGCCCGACAGGCCGCAGATCACCCGGCCGCTGCCCACCTGCGCGCGCACCCGGGCGATGGCCTGTTCCTTGAACGCTGCCATGGTCCAGTCGCCGCCACAGCCGCAGACCCGGTGGGTGAAGTTGTTCAGAAGCTGGGCGCCGTGCGGGGTGTGCACCACCTCGGGATGGAACTGCACGCCGTAGAAGCGCCGCGCGTCATCGGCCACGGCGGCAAACGGGGCGCCTTCGCTGATACCCACCACTCGGAAGCCCTCGGGCAGCACTTCGACCCGATCGCCGTGGCTCATCCACACCTGTTCCCGCGCGCCCTTGTCCCAGACGCCGTCGAAAAGCACGCAGCTGTCGGTGACGTCGACGAAGGCCCGGCCGAATTCCCAATGGTCGGACAGCGCCACCTGGCCGCCCAGCTGCTGCACCATGGTCTGCTGGCCGTAGCAGATGCCCAGCACCGGCAGGCCCAGGGTGAACACCGCGTCGGGCGCCCGGGGGGTGTCTTCGGCAACCACCGAGGCCGGACCGCCCGACAGGATGATGCCGGCGGGGTCATAGGCGCGGATGGTCTCTTCGGTGACCTTGTTGAAAGGGTGGATTTCGCTGTAGACGCCGCTTTCGCGCACCCGGCGCGCAATCAGCTGGGTGACCTGGGACCCGAAATCGATGATGAGAATACGGTCGCTCATGGCGGCGATCCTGCCCCTTCTGATGCAATGGTCGACGGAGGAGCACGGGACAATACGCCAACCCCGCCTCCGCTTCCAGCCTTTGCACGCACGATGAAAACCAAACACCCCCGGGGATTTCTCCCCGGGGGTGTGCCGGCATCGGACTGCGGAAGCCGTAAGCGATCCTTACAGCTTCATTTCCTTCTGCAGGGCTTCGTCCAGCGCGCTCAGGAACTGGTTGGTGGTCAGCCAGGGCTGATCCGGGCCGATCAGGATGGCCAGATCCTTGGTCATCTTGCCGGCTTCCACCGTTTCCACACAGACCTTTTCCAGCGCTTCGGCGAACTGCACCACATCGGGGGTGCCGTCGAACTCGCCACGGTACTTCAGGCCGCGAGTCCAGGCGAAGATGGAGGCGATGGGGTTGGTCGAGGTTTCCTTGCCCTGCTGGTGCAGGCGGTAGTGACGGGTGACCGTGCCGTGGGCGGCTTCGGCTTCCACCGTGTCGCCATCGGGGGTCATCAGCACCGAGGTCATCAGGCCCAGCGAGCCGAAGCCCTGCGCCACGGTGTCGGACTGGACGTCGCCGTCGTAGTTCTTGCAGGCCCAGACGAAACCGCCGCTCCACTTCATGGCGCAGGCGACCATATCATCGATCAGGCGGTGTTCGTAGGTGATGCCCTTGGCGGCGAACTTGTCCTTGAATTCGGTCTGGTAGACCTCTTCGAACAGATCCTTGAAGCGGCCGTCGTAGGCTTTCATGATCGTGTTCTTGGTGGACAGGTACACCGGCCAGCCCCGGTTCAGGCCGTAGTTCATGCAGGCCCGGGCGAAACCGATGATGGATTCATCCAGGTTGTACATGGACATGGCCACGCCCGACGAAGGGAACTTGAACACTTCGTGTTCGATCGGTTCGCCGCCGTCTTCGGGCTTGAAGGTGATGGTCAGGGTGCCGGCGCCGGGCACCTTGAAGTCCGTGGCGCGGTACTGATCCCCAAAGGCATGGCGGCCGATGACGATCGGCTGGGTCCAGCCGGGAACGTAGCGGGGCACGTTCTTGCAGATGATCGGCTCGCGGAAGACGGTGCCGCCCAGGATGTTGCGGATGGTGCCGTTCGGCGACTTCCACATCTTCTTGAGCTTGAATTCCTCGACGCGGGCTTCGTCGGGCGTGATGGTCGCGCACTTGACGCCCACACCATGCTTCTTGATGGCGTTCGCGGCATCGATGGTGATCTGGTCGTCCGTCTGGTCGCGCTTTTCCATGCCCAGGTCGAAATAGACCAGGTCCACATCCAGGTAAGGCAGGATGAGCTTGTCCTTGATGAAGCTCCAGATGATGCGGGTCATCTCGTCGCCGTCGAGTTCGACGACGGGGTTTTTGACCTTAATCTTGGCCATAGGTGGTTTCCCCCGGGATGGTTGAACGATCGCGGCGTCCGCCGGGGTGTGCCCCGGAATCGACCCCGGAGACACCCCGGATCGATAAGACAGCCCCAAAGAATGGGAGAGCGGCACCGGAATGGCGCCGGAACGGACGGCGGCACATTACCATCGCCGCGCCCGAACGCAAGCGACAGCTGTTCGGAAGATGCGTTTCCCCGTCTTGCGACGAATTGTCATTGCGCGGTTTCGGGCCTACATCATAGGGCTTGAACCTCTCTCATCCGGCCGGTCCCCCCGTATCCGCCGGGCCGGATCCTCCAGGAATATAAGGACCGCAGTGCAATGAAACTCTCCTTTGGCAAGGCAGATCTCCCTTCTTCCGGCGCCGTGGCGCTGGGTGTTCTGGCCGGGGGCAAGCTGATGCCCCGGGGCGAAGCGCTTGACGAGGCGACCGGTGGGGCATTGACGCGGGCGATCAAGGCCTATGCGCCGTTCAAGGGGGACAAGGGCCAGCAGCTGACCGTTTCCGCTCCCGCCGGCGTGGAGCTGTCGCGGATCATTCTGATCGGTCTGGGCAAGCCCAAGGAGATCGACGCCAACGGCCTGGAAGCCTTCGGCGGCACCGCCCAGGCGGCCATCGTGCAAAGCATGGACACCAACGGCGCCATCCTGGTGGAAGCCGAAGGCACGGGCGAGCTGGAGCTGGCCGACGCGGCCGCCCGGGTCGCTGTCGGCGCCCTGCTGCGCAGCTACCGCTTCGACAAATACCGCACCAAGGAGAAGAAGGAGGACAAACCCCAGCTGAAGAAGCTGGCCGTTCTCTGTGACGACTCGGCGGCGGCGAAAAAGGCCTTCGCTCCCCTGGAAGCGGTCGCCGAGGGTGTGTTTTTCACCCGCGATCTGCTCAGCGAGCCGGCCAACATCCTCTACCCCGAATCCTTCGCCAAGCAGTGCGAGTCGCTGAAGGACCTGGGCATCGAGGTCGAGGTGCTGGGCGAGAAGGAGATGCGCAAGCTGGGCATGGGCGCCCTGCTGGGGGTCGCCCAGGGCAGCGCGCGCGAACCCAAGACCGTGGTCATGTCCTGGAAGGGCGGCAAGAAGGACGACGCTCCGCTGGCCTTCATCGGCAAGGGCGTCTGTTTCGATTCGGGCGGCATCTCCATCAAACCGGCCGGCGGCATGGAAGATATGAAGTGGGACATGGGCGGCGCCGGCGTGGTTGCCGGATTGATGAAGGCCCTGGCCGGCCGCAAGGCCAAGGCCAACGTGGTCGGCCTGATCGGCCTGGTGGAAAACATGCCCTCCGGCACCGCCCAGCGGCCCGGTGACGTGGTCACCTCCATGAGCGGCCAGACCATCGAGGTGATCAACACCGACGCCGAGGGCCGGCTGGTGCTCTGCGACGTCATGCATTACTGCCAAGACCGCTTCAAGCCCAAGCTGATGGTCGATCTGGCGACCCTGACCGGGGCCATCATCATCGCCCTGGGCGGCGAGCATGCCGGCCTGTTCTCCAACGACGATGCCCTGTCCGCGGCCCTGGAAGCGGCCGGCAAGGGCACGGGGGAAAAGGTCTGGCGCCTGCCGATGAACGATGCCTACGACAAGATGCTGGCGTCGGACATCGCCGACATGAAGAACGTCGGCAACCGCGAGGCCGGGTCGATCACCGCCGCCCAGTTCCTCGGCCGCTTCGTCGAGAAGACCCCCTGGGCGCATCTGGATATCGCCGGGGTGACCTGGTCGAAGAAGGATACGGCCATCGTGCCCAAGGGCGGCACGGCCTTCGGTGTCCGTCTGCTCGATCACTTCGTGGCCAGCGAACACGAAAAATAAGACCCGCCTCCCCTCCGGCCTTTCAATTTCTCTTGAAAGGCCGGGTATTCATAAACGTCCCGCTTCTGTCCCCGGGCCATGGGGCCGTCCTGGTGGGGACGGGAGCAGAGGGGCCTTGCGCAGAGGGCGAGTTAAGTGCGCTTTGCTGGAGATTTTATGTGCTCGCACTGATCAAATACACCTCGATTGCTCTTGTTGTCCTGATTCTTTCATGTGTCGCCTATGCGGTTGTGGGGTATTTCGATGCAATATCGGATGCCGAGGTTTTGAGGCAAAGAGCCGACGATCTGATCGCAGGGAAATATAGTGGGGAATCCCTGGGAGAGGAGCGTCTGCACCAACTGCTTCTGGTCCAGGATCCGGCATTTTTTGAACACTCCGGGGTTGATTTTACCACGCCGGGTGCTGGCCTTACGACAATCTCGCAGTCTGTTTCAAAGCGGCTTGCCTTCACGACGTTCAAACCCGGTATCGGCAAAATTCGGCAAACAGGGTACGCGCTGGGTCTCGAAAGCGTCCTCGGCAAGGATCAAATTCTGGCGCTTTGGCTCGATACGCTGGAGATGGGAGAGGGACCGCATGGCTGGATGACGGGTTTCCATAAAAGTAGTGACGAGATTTATGGCAAGGCGCCGAACCATCTGAGTGATGAGGAGTTCTATAAGCTACTCGCCGTGCTGATCGCGCCTGGGAAATTCAATCTTATGGGGGATGATCCCGCTCTCTCCGAACGTGTCCGGAGGGTTTCCCGGTTGGTCGCGCATGCCTGCGTGCCTGAAAGCAATGGGGACGTCTGGTTGGAGGGGTGCCGGTAATATCAATTTTTAGTAAACTATTATTTGAGGCAGATTCGCTTTGAGTTCCTTGGGCAGGATGTGACCGAAAAGAGAATTGTTTTTCTCGATTCATTCGACAGCGGATAGGGAATGGGAGAGGGCTATGTGGGGCAGGCTGGCGATGGGGTCCGTGGGGGCGCGGTGCAGGGGGGCGGGACCGGCGGAAATTTCCGCCGGCGGTGTTCTGATGCGCCGTCTGGCGGCGGGGGTGGCGGTGCTGGCTCTGTCGGCCTGTGCGGCCATGGAACAGCGGACGGCGCTCCCCGCGCCGGTGGAGGCGCCGCCGCCGGCTGAGCCGGTGGCCGTGGCGCCGCCGCCCATCCCCCAGGGTCCCGTGGCCGTTGCCGCCCTGCTGCCCCTGTCCGGTCGTCTCGCGGCGGTGGGGGCGGAGTTGCAGGCCGGGCTGATGTCCATGCCCACGCGGCCGGACGTGCGGCTGGTGATCTCCGATACCGGCGGGACGGTGGCCGGGGCGCAGGCGGCCATGGGGGCGGCTATCGCCAACGGGGCGGTGGCGGTGATCGGCCCGTTGCTGCGCGATAACGCCCAAGCGGTGCGCGCGGCGGCGGCACAGGCCGGGATGCCGGTGCTTGCCCTGACCAACACGGCGTCGGTGGCCGGTGAGACGGTGGCCGTTCTCGGCCATGCGCCCGCCCAGCAGGTGGACCAGGTGCTGCACGCTGCGGCCGAGGAGGGGCGCACCCGGGTGGCGGTGATCGCTCCCGATTCCGCTTACAGCCGGCTGGCCCTGACGGCGGCCCAGCAGACGTCCGGGGTGTCGGTGGTCAGTCAGACCCTGTATCCACCCGGCACCGACTATAATGCGCTCAGCGGCATCGTGCGGGGGGCGATGGCGTCGTCGGCGGATGCGGTGCTGCTGCCCACCGGGGGGCTGGACCTGATCGGCCTGTCTTCTTGGGTGGCCCACCATGGCGGTGGCCTGCGCGGCGCCCGCATGCTGGGGACCGACCTGTGGGAAAGCGCGCCGCGCTTCGAACGCGAGGTGTCCCTGCGCAACGGCTGGTTCACCTCAACCCTGCCGGCTCAGGTGAACGCTCCGCCGGTCATGGCGGAAACGGCGGACGATATGGCTGCTTCCGGGGGGCCGCAGATGGAAGTGGCGGCCTCTTCCGAGGCGGACGGCCCGGGCGGACCGGATCCCGAAACCGCGGCCGGTGGCGCCGGTACCGAAGGCGGTGCGGGGGATACCGCCGCCGCGTCGGACGAGGTGGAGACGCCGCCCGAGGTGCGGACGCCGGCCATGCCGACCAGTCTTCAGGCCCTGGTGATGGATGCGCACGCTCTGGTCCGGGCCTGGAGCCAGGACCGCAGTGCGCCGTTGCAGACGTGGCTGCATCGCCCGGGCGGTTTCTCGGGCGCCAGCGGCCTGTTCCGCATCGGCGAGAACGGGACGGTGGAGCGTTTCTATAACGTGTTGCAGCTGGGTGCGCAGGGTCTGGTGGAGGTCAAGACCGCCCCGCCGGCCTTCCCCGATACCGCCGAGATGCCGGTGCGCCTGGAACGCAATAGTATCCTGCCGGAAGCGCTCGGCCCGTCGCCCGACGACGAGGAGGAGATGCTGGAGGAAACGCCTCCGGGCGCGCCGGCCACCTGAAACGCTGACCATAAAATTTTGGACCAAAGTATCAGCCTGAAATCGATCCCGATTTCAGGCTGATACTTTGATCTAACGCAGGAGCCGTTCGGTTTGCAGGCGCAGGAACTCGCGGAATTCCGGGACCGGCAGGGGGCGGCTGAACAGGAAGCCCTGGAAGTGGTTGCACTGGCGGTCGTTCAGGAAGATCGCCTGGTCCTTGCTTTCCACTCCCTCGGCCACCACCGAGAAGCCCAGGTTCTGGGCCAGGGCGATGATGGTGGAGACGATGGCCGCGTCCTTGGAACTGACCAGCACGTCGCGGACGAAGGTCTGGTCGATCTTCAGCGTGTCCACCGGGAAGGTCTTCAGGTAGTTCAGCGATGAATAGCCGGTGCCGAAGTCGTCGATGGACAGGGTGATCCCCAGCTCCTTCAGGGCATGCAGGGTGGTCACCGCATGTTCGACGTCGCCAGTCATCACCGTTTCGGTGATTTCCAGGTCCAGGCTGGCCGAATCCATTTCCGTCTCGCTCAGGATCTGGGCCACCGAATCCACCAGGGTCTGATCCTGGAACTGGCGCGGGCTGACATTGACGGAGACCGACGGGATCAGCAGCCCCTCCGACCGCCATTCCATCAGCTGGGTGCAGGCCTGGCGCAGGGTCCAGCGGCCCATGGGGATGATCAGCCCCGAATCCTCGGCCAGCGGGATGAATTCCGCCGGACTGACCAAGCCCATGGCGGGATGGCGCCAGCGGATCAGCGCTTCGGCCCCCAGCAGGCGGCCGTCATTGTCCACCTTGGGCTGGTAGAACAGCTCGAACTCGTTGCGGGCCAGGGCGTGGCGCAGGTCGTTTTCCATGGTCAGCAGGGCCATGGAGCGCTGGGCCATGTCGGGGGTGAAGGCGGCGTAGCGCTGCTCCCCACCCTTCTTGGCCTGGTACATGGCCACGTCGGCGTTGCGCAGCAGCTCCCCGGCGGAGGAGGAGTCTTCGGGGAAGAAGGTGATACCGATGGAGGGAATGCAGAACACTTCCGTCCCGCCCACCGGGAAGGGTTCGGACAGGGAGTGCAGGATCTTTTCCGCCACGTTGATGCCGGCATTGCGGCTTTCCACGTTGGACAGCACGACGATGAACTCGTCGCCGCCCAGCCGGCCCACGGAATCGGAGATGCGCACGCAGTTGCGCAGCCGCCGGGCGCACAGCTTCAGCACCTCGTCGCCCACCGCGTGGCCATAGGAATCGTTGATCTGCTTGAAGCGGTCCAGGTCCAGGAACAGGACGCAGACGCCCTTTTCGTTGCGCCGGGCCAGATGCATCGCCTGTTCCAGCCGGTCCATGATCAGGTGCCGGTTGGGCAGGTGGGTCAGCATGTCGAAGTTGGCCTGGAAGCGGATGTGCTCCTCATCACGCTTGCGCTGGGTGATGTCGGTGATGGCCACCACGTAGTGGGTGATCGCCTCTGTCTTGTTGCGCACGGCCGTGACGGTCATTTCGCCGTTATAGGGGGTGCCGGTCTTGCGCTCGCCCCAGATTTCGCCGCGCCACAGGCCCTTCTCGTTCACGTCCGCCAGCACGCCGTCCATGAAGGCGCTTTCGTGCAGGCCGCTGGCCAGCAGCGTCGGTGGCCGGCCTTCCATTTCCTTGCAGGTGAAGCCCGACAGCTTTTCATAGGCCGGGTTGACCGTGCGCACCCGGCCGTCGCGGGTCAGGATGACGATGCCTTCGGCCACGCTGTTGAACACCTTGGCCAGCAGGCGCAGGGTTTCCTGGGCGCGGCGCTGTTCGGTGATGTCTTCGACCGTGCCTTCGTAATACAGGACCTCGCCTTCCGGACCCATCACGCAGCGGGCGTTTTCGGTGATCCAGATGCGGCCGCCGTCGCGGCGGAAGACCTCGGCGGTGAAGTCGCGGACCTGGCCGTCCTCGCGCATCAGCCGCTTGAATTCCAGGCGGCGGGAGCGGTCCACATACAGCTGGTTGCCGATGTCGGTGAAGGTGGCGATCAGCTCCAGCGGGTTGTCGAAGCCGTAGATGCGGGCCAGCGCCGGGTTGGCGTCCAGATAGGTGCCGTCGGGGGTGGTCTGATAGATGCCCTCCACCGCATTCTCGAAGATCGCGCGGTATTTGGCCTCGGCGGCCAGCAGGGCCTGTTCGGCGCGGTGCTGGACGGAAATGTCGCGGGTGGTGGCGACCAGCAGCGGGTGGTCTTCCCGGGTCAGCGGCGAAAAGCGCAGCGAGACCACCCGTTCCTTGCCGTCCTCGCGGTTCGACAGGCGGACCACCCGGCGTACCGGTACGCCCCCGTGCACGTGATTGGCCCCGGTGATGATGCGGGCCACCGCCGCCGCGTCGCCGCGGTCCAGGTAGCCGGCAAAGCCGGTGCCCACCAGGGTCTCGTGCGGACAGTCGAAGACGTTGCCCAGGGCCGGGTTGGCATGAATGATCACCCCGTCCCGAAGAACCGCAGCGCCCACGGGAAGGGTGTCGACAATTGCCCGGAACAGGGGGGCCGGCAGGGCATCTCCCAGCGGATCGGGCTGGGGAGGGGAGGGGGGGGAAACTGGCGTTGTCGCCTCTGGCACGCAGGAAACTCCTCAGGGACCGCGCTGGGGGAGGGAAGTGTAACGGTCGCCCATCCCCTCCGACAATATGACTGGGCCTATGGCCTTCACCATACTACACCGCGCGGGGGAAGGCTTTAGGCTATCAACCTTAGCCTCCGACTCCTCTGCTGGGTCAAGAGGAGGGAACAAAAAAAGGCACAACCGCTGTCCCTTTCTCCATATCCACAACCATGGCGCGGTATTTCTGAGGCCGAAAGTGCGAAAAAATATTTCGAATTCGATAAGATAACCAGGTTTTCAATATTATTTCGGGTATAAAACAAAGTTATCGAGTGTGACGTTATGTGGATTCGGAGCCTCGGTCCAGCCCGGCGAGGCCCGTCAGGGCGTCTCGCCGGTCCCGGGCGGCGAGGGCGTGGCGGGCGGCTTTGGCCGTCAGCTGGCCGGCGGTCGGCGGGGTGGCTGCGTCCTTCCTGGGGGCCATCAGGTGATCCACCGCGCCCCGGGCGACGCGCCGGGCGTGGTCCTGGTCTTCCAGAAATGGCAGGGGGCTGAACAGGGCCAGATGCTGATAGGGGCCGAACAGGGTTTCCGTTTCCACCACCATGTCCACCGGACCGGCGGGGAAGCTGTGGGCGACGATGCTGCCCTGGCCCTTGTCCAGCCAGGCGGTGGCCGACCGGGCGATATGCACCAGGTCCAGGAACCAGGGGGTGACCAGCGCGCCCACCCAGCCCTTTTCCCAGGGCACGAAGCCCACCGCCTCCACGGCCAGGCGGGGGTTGCAGACCGGCACGCCGGCCATCTGGCCGGCGTGGATCTGGCGGAAGGTGTCCTCCAGCCGCGTCAGGCGGTGGGCCAGCACGGGATCGGCGAAGGGGGGATCGCTCATGGGACCGGTCATGCCGCCGGGCCGTCCGGACCGGTGGCCAGACCGAACCACTGTTCGGCTTCGGCGGCCTGTTCGGCCGAGACCTTCTGGAAGGCGAAATCGCCGACCTGAACCAGGACGTGATCGCCGACGGCCACGGCCTCGTCCATCAGCAGCAGGCTGACCTGACGCTGCCGGTCGCCATAGGCCACCAGGGCGGTCAGGCCGTCGGTTTCCAGAACGCGATAGGGGGCGGACAGGCACATGGGATCACGCGGGCTCCACGACCGGTTTGAAACGCAAACACCGACCGACGGCAGTCGGTCGGCAAGGCCAAGCGGCCGCCGCGCCCTATGGCGCGAAAAGCCTGCGTGGCGAACGCAGTACAATCGACGGAACGCCGATTGGTCTCAATGTCCCGTTCCGGCGCCGGACGGAACGGATGAGTCGGCTTTCAGGCGCGGGGCGAGGCCGATGCCGGCCATTTCCTCGACCGCCATTTCCACCAGATGCTCGCATTTGCGGCTGATCAGGTCGGACAGCATCATGCCGGTGCCCAGGGCTTCGGGCACCACCCCCAGCACGGTCACCCGGGGGGGCTTCTGGCCCATCAGGGTCAGGGTGGCCAGCACGTCGGACAGGCTCAGCTGGTGGGGGGAAATCTTCTGCCGGAAGAAGGCCGGCACCTGTTCGTCGACCAGACGGACCAGGGTGCCCGGCTCCTCGCCGGTCTTCACCGCGTCCAGCACGATGATGTGGTCGCGGTCGGACAGCAGGTTCAGCATGTCCATGCCGGCGGTGCCGCCATCGGCAGCTTCGACGCCGGGGGCCAGATCGTAGCGGTCGACCACCGCTTCCATGGCGCGGACTCCCACGCCTTCATCCATCAGCAGGATGTTGCCCAGGCCCAACAGCAGTACGTTCATCATACAGTCCTTTTCCGGCCCCTTGCGGGTGCCCCTCTTGTCGCCGATCGTTGGTGGCCTGTCATCTGGCGCGGGGGGATTTGCGGCCGGTACCATTCCGAATGGATACAAAACGAAAATCCCCCGGCCCGAACGGCCGGGGGAGCAGTATAGACAGATCAGACCACTTTGACCTGCACGATCGGCTTGTTTTCCGTATCGACCATGTGCACGGCGCAGGCCAGGCAGGGATCGAAGGAATGCATCGTGCGGATCACTTCCAGCGGCTTTTCAGGATCGGCGATCGGGTTGTCCAGCAGGGCGGCTTCGTAAGGGCCGATGCGGTCCTGTTCGTCGCGCGGGCCGGCGTTCCAGGTGGTGGGTACCACCGCCTGATAGTTCTTGATCTTGCCGTTTTCGATGACCACCCAGTGGCTGAGCATGCCGCGCGGCGCTTCGTGGAAGCCGAAGCCCCGCACTTCGCCCTTGGGGAACACCGGCCGGTTGAAGGTGTCGGTGTCGCCGCTGGCAATGTTGTCCATCAGCAGCTGCCATTGGTTGGACAGGCTGTCCTGCAGCACGGCGGCACGGACCGCGCGGGCGGCATGGCGGCCGATGGTGGAATGCAGGATTTCCGGCCCCACCTGGGTGCCGGCCAACGAGCCGACCCGGTCCAGCATGTCGCCGACGTATTTCCTGGTGCCGTCGTGGCCGGCGGCATACATGGCCAGAACGTTGGCCAACGGCCCCACCTGGGCGCGTTCGCCGTAGAAGGTGGGCGACTTGATCCAGGAATACTTCCCGTCGTCCTGGAAGTCCGTGTACTTCGGTTCGGTGCGGCCGTCATAGGGGTGCAGGGTGCCGGTGTCTTCGTACCAGCTGTGCTTGGTCGATTCGGCCACGCCTTGTTCGAAGTATTCGTCGCTGAATGAGGTGATGCCGTGGTAGCTGGACAGGTCGCCGTTCTGGATATACCCGCCGGGCAGTTCGAACGTGGTGCCGGTGGTGTCCAGCGGCATGTCGGGGATGGTCAGGTAGTTGGTGATCCCCGCCCCGTACTGGGTCCAGTCCGCATAGAGCGCGCCGATGGCCGCCACGTCGGGCAGGTAGACCTGCTTGACGAAGGCGTCGGTCTCGTCGATCAGCGTCTTGATGTACATCAGCCGTTCCAGCGTCAGGGTCGACTGGCTGTTCAGGTTGATGGGGTTGGCGACGCCGCCCACGGCCATGTTCTGGATGTGCGGGGTCTTGGATCCCAGGATGCCGACCACCTGGTTGATCTTGCGCTGGTATTCCAGGGCCTGGAGATAGTGGGTGGCGGCCAGCAGGTTCACTTCCGGCGGCAGCTTCATCGCCGGGTGGCCCCAATAGCCCGACCCGAACACGCCCAGCTGCCCGCTGCCGACAAAGGCGGACAGCCGTTCCTTGGCCTGGGCGAACTCCTGCTTGGAGTTGCGGTGCCAGTCGGACAGGGACTGGGCCAGCTTGGCGGTCTCGCCCGGATCGGCTTGCAGCGCGCTGGTGATGTCCACCCAGTCGAGCGCCGACAGGTGGTAGAAGTGCACGATGTGGTCATGCACCCCGTGGGCGCCCTGAATCAGGTTGCGGATGTACTGGGCGTTCAGCGGCACTTCCATCTTCAGCGCGTTTTCCACGGCGCGGACGGAGGTGATGGCGTGAACGGTGGTGCACACCCCGCAGATGCGCTGGGCGAAGATCCAGGCGTCCCGCGGGTCGCGGCCCTGCAGGATCAGCTCGATCCCGCGCCACATCTGGCCCGAGGACCAGGCCTTGGTGATCTTGCCGTTGTCCACTTCGGCATCGACGCGCAGGTGGCCTTCGATGCGGGTAATGGGATCGACTGTAATCCGTGTCGTCACTGTGGTGTCCCCCAACTCACGGGCGCGGCTCGTGGGGCGCCCATACATATCTTCGTCCGATGGCGTCCGTTATTCCGCCGCGCTCAGTGCGTCAGGCTGCGTCTGCGTCGTCTTGTCCGGCACCGCGTGCAGCACCGGCAGGGCGCGCACGAAGATCAGGTACAGCAGCACTTCCAGCGAGAAGATGCCGACGGTGACCATGGTTTCGGGCACGGACGGGAAGTAGTGCCAGCCGCCGCCCGCCGGCTCGTAGCCGATCAGGTAGGCGTTGATCCGCAGCAGCGACCCGCCCAGCAGCAGGGCCACCGCGCCCAGGAACAGCCGGCGCGGGGCGCGCCGCGCCCGGGGCGTGGCCAGCAGCAGGGCCGATCCGCCGATCAGCGCGTTTTCCAGCCAGAAGAACAGGCTTTCCCGCGAGCCGTCGAAGGCATGGCCCAGGTCGCCGCGCAGCAGCAGTTCGGCGAAGCGGAAGGCCAGGATGCCCACCGTCAGCACCACCATCACCTTGGTCAGCTTGGCCAGGATCGGCGTTTCGAAGGGGCGGTTGAAGCCGGTGGAGGCCAGCAGGCTTTCGAAGACCACCAGGGCAAAGCCCATCAGCAGGGCGGTGGACACGAAAATCAGCGGGATCCACTGGGTCTGCCACAGCGGGTTCACCTGATAGCCCAGGATCACCAGCATGGTGCCCAGCGACGACTGGTGCATGGTCGGCAGCAGAACGCCGAGCGCGATGAAGACGAACAGCACCTTGTTCAGCTTGGCGCGCAGGTTGGACAGGCCCAGGCGCTCCAGGAAGGCCGGGGTGAATTCGATCCACAGCACCAGGGTATAGGCGGCCACGCACCAGCCCACTTCCATCATCACCGAATCGGTGTGGGCCATGGAAGGCATGAACATGTGGTAGAAGTGCCAGTAGCGGCCCAGGTCCAGCATCACGCCGATGCCGGCCAGGGTATAGCCGAACAGGCTGGCCAGCAGGGCCGGCCGCACCAGCGGGTGATACTCGCCCTTGTTCAGGATATAGACCAGCAGGGCGATGGCGTAGCCGGCGCAGCCGAAGGCCGAGCCGATCATCACGTCGATCACCGCCCAGATGCCCCAGGTATAGCCGTCGTTCAGGTTGGTCGCCGGGCCGGCGAAGCCGTCGCCGCCCAGGCCGCCCAGATAGCGCTGGGCGATAAAGATCAGGCCGATCACGAACAGGCCGAAGAAGACCAGGAAAGGCCCGTTCAGCAGTCGGCCGCCAAGTGGCTTGTGCGCGCTCATTCGTCTTCCCCTCTCGGGTCCCCTCAAGTCGGGGCACAGTGCCGATGGTGCCGGACCCACGGACCGGTCCGCCTTCCCGTCGCCGGGGCGGGGCCGGGCCGTGGCCGGGCCGTCCTTACGAGTCGTGATCGGACTCGCCGTCGTGCTTCGCCGTCCGCCGGGCCAGCAGGGCCAGGCCGGCGAACATCACGGCCGGGGCGATCAGTCCCTTGTACAGGGTGTGCTGAATGCCTTCCGACAGGGCCGGATAGCCGTATTCCGGCACGTTCACCGGCATGCCCAGCGCCCCGTAGGACACCGCCGACAGCTTCAGGCACTGGGTGCCTCCCAGCTCGGTCAGGCCATAGGGTTTGGGCTGATAGGCCGCATGCACCACCTTTTCGTGGCTCGGCCGATCGCCGCCGATGGTCCCGGTGATGTCGCCGCGCGGATAGACCTGGGTCTCGCCGGGCTGGAAGGCGATGCGGCGGGTGGCTTCCGCGCGCAGCAAGTCCGTGGGGCCGAACAGGGTAGCCCCGGTGGGGCAGACGTCGGCACAGCCCGGCAGTTCTTCTTCCGCCAGGCGGTGCTGGCACAGCTGGCACTTTTTGATCTCGCCGAAGGCCGTGTTGTACTGGTACTTCGGCACGCCGAAGGGGCAGGACAGGACGCAATAGCGGCAGCCGATGCAGGCCTCGGGATTGTGGCTGACGATGCCGCTGTCGCCGTCCTTGCGGTTGGCCTGCACCGGGCAGGACGACACGCAGGACGGATCCAGGCAGTGCATGCACTGGTTCTTGACGAAGGCGAAGCCGTTGTCTTCCTGGTCCTTCGTTTCGGCGGTGCCGTCGCGATAGACCTTGATGATGTTCAGCGTGCTGGCCGACAGGTCCAGCGGCGTGTCCCACTGGCTTTCCGCGGAACCGGTCAGGTTCTGCGGGTCCTTGGGCATGGCGTTGGCGTCCTTGCAGGCGTTCACGCAGGCCTTGCAGCCGATGCACAGGGTGCTGTCGTACAGCAGGCCCACGGCCTCGGGGGGGAGGGGGGCGTTGGGGCGCTGCAGGGCTTCGGCCTCGGGCACGCCGCCGACGGCGGCCGCGGCCGCCACGGTGGCGGTGCCGACGGCGGTCGTCTTCACGAAGTCGCGGCGGGTGATGGTCATGAGAGGGGTCTCCCTATGTCCGGTCCGCGCGCTCAGGCGTCGGTTTTGGTGGTGTCGGAACCGTCGCCGGTGCCGCTGGTCGGGGCCTTGCCCAGGCGGGTGGCGATCACGCCGCCCGCGCCGATGGCCGCACCGGCGATCCCGGCGACCACGGCCGCCGACCCGACGGAGGCGCCGACGCCCTTGTCTTCGACGATGCCCGGGGTGACGTATTCGGGGGTCTTGATCAGCTGGACGTCGGCCAGGCTGTGGATCGGCTTGGTGAAGCCCACGCCCTTTTCCGAACAGCCGAAGCAGGGGCTGCCGGTGCCCACGGGCCAGGAGCCCTCGCCATTGTCGTTGAAGCCGATGGTCGGGCAGTTGGCATAGGTTTCCGGACCCTTGCAGCCCAGCTTGTACAGGCAGTAGCCCAGGCGGTGCCCGTCATCGCCGAAGTCCAGGGCGAAGCGGCCGGCGTTGAAGTGGGCGCGGCGTTCGCAGTTTTCGTGGACCAGGCGGCCATAGGCGAACTTCGGCCGGCCCTTGTCGTCCAGCTCCGGCAGGGTGCCGAAGGTGATGACATGCAGGGCGGTGGCCAGGAAGTTGTAGGGGCTGGGCGGGCAGCCGGGGATGTTGATCACGGGCTTGCCGGTGACCACCTCGTGCACGCCCACCGCTTCGGTCGGGTTGGGGCCGGACGACGGGATGCCGCCCCAGGAGGCGCAGGAGCCCATGGCGATCACCGCGGCCGCGCCTTCGGCGGTCTTCTGCACGCTTTCCAGGATGGTTTCGTTGGCGACCTTGCAGTAGATGCCGTCCTGCCCCAGCGGGATGGAGCCGTCGACCACCAGGATATACTTGCCGTAGTTGGCTTCGATGGACGCCTTCTTGAACGCTTCGGCCTGATGGCCGGATCCGATGTTCAGGGTCTCGTGGTAGTCCAGCGAGATCTGGTCGAGGATCAGGGTGTCCAGGGTGGGGTGGTGGGCGCGCAGCAGGCTTTCGGTGCAGCCGGTGCAGGCCTGGCCGGACAGCCAGATCACCGGCGGCCGCTGGGCGGCCTGGGTGGCGGCGTTGGCGATCCTGATGCCCAGCGCCGGCGAGACGCCCAGCGCGGCGGCGATGCCCGTGCAGTATTTCAGGAAGTCCCGGCGCTTCAGTCCGCCCAGGCTGTTCTTGTAGCTGTCGAGGCCTTCGAAATCCCCGTCTTCGATCGCGTCGAAAGTGACCTGGCCGTCGGGCATGGTCCGTGCTCCCCCCTAACGTGGTACCCACAAAATTTGTACCGGAATAGCCTCGTGTAACAGATCCGTCGCCTCCTTCCAAGCGGAACCATTCCAAAAAGCGCCCTTCGGCCAAGGAACGGCTGAATGTAAAGCGCTTTTTGCCGAGTGAAGGATTGCGCTGACCGCGTCTTCATTTGATCTGAATCAATATAAAGGCAGGTACCAAAGTCTGAGAAGCTTGAGTGTATTGCTGGGATAGGGGAGACTGTTAGCACCGCAGGCGGGAGAGCCCTTCTGCGTTGCACCTTTGTTTTGCGACGCGTTCTCAATACCGGAGGTGGTGGAAATGCCAGTCTTTCCCGGGGTTTCCGGGCGCTGTTGCGGGGGCGGCAGGGGATGTCGGGCCGGCCGGGGCGGGGTGGTCTTTCGCACCTGCGAAAGCCCCATGTTTACAGGATAATTCCCGGCGGGAGGGGGCGGGGCGAGTCGTCCGAAAAAATTCATAAATGCGCACCCCGTGCTCATAGCCAAGGGCGGGAAAGGGGTGTATGCTCCGCGCCATGTTCGTGATCGCCGTAGCCAACACCAAGGGGGGCAGTGGGAAGACCACTGTATCCACCCACCTCGCCGCCAACTTCGCCGCCCGTGGCTTCGTCACCGGGCTTGCGGACTTGGACCGTCAACGCAGTGCGCTGTCCTGGTTGCAGCGGCGGCCCGCCGGCCTGCCGTCGATCAAGGGCATCAACCTGGCCAAGGACGAAGACATCCCCAAGGGGCTGGATCGCCTGGTGGTGGATGCGGCGGCGGCCATGGGCAAGGGGGTGGTGAAGGATATCGTGGAGCGGGCGGATCTGGTGGTGGTGCCGGTGCTGCCCGGGGCCTTTGACGAAGACGGCACCAAGCGCTTCATCAGCCACCTGGAAACCCTGAAGCAGATCCGCAAGAACCGGCGGGACGTGGCCTTTGTCGCCAACCGGGTGCGTCTGAACACCCGGGCGCTGACTCGCCTGGAAGCCTTTCTGGAAGAGATGACCTTCCCGGTCGTCACCCGCCTGCGCGATACGCAGTATTACAGTAACGCCGCGGCGGACGGGACCAGTCTGTTTGATATGGCCATGGCCCGATTGGATGTATACCGCCAGGAATGGTCGCCGTTACTCGATTTCATCGAGCATAGGGCGCATACCTAGGCCGTTTACGGGGTGGCCGCACCGGTCGGTTGGACGCCATTTTCCTTGCGACTTGCGAGTTTGCGGCCTGTCCGCTCCGGGCGCTCTGCCCGGCGGCGCCCCGAAATTCCGGGGCCTGGCTGAATCCCATGGCTGCTGCGGGAGTCCGCTCTTCATGCACAGAGTTATCCACAGGCTTTGATTCAAGAAGCTGTTGTTTTTACTGAATTTCAACTCTTCTTCTTGCGGCGCGAGGCAGGTTTTCCACCAAAGCCCAGGGATTCCGGACACTTGCGGGAAATGCTTCGGGAAAACCATGAAGAACGTCGGAAAGTCTGTAGGTGTGCAGGCTGAAGTCTGAACTGACACGGGAAAAGGGAGCGGGCTTGCTCTACCTTATCGATAGGGGTGTCGATGGTGCCGCGTGGCCGGCAGGACCCCGGAGATTTGATGGACTCCAGGCATGCCAACGGGAGCCGGGCGCGATGCGCCGGCTCCCGTTGACGTCTGATGCTGTCCGACAATGGGCTTGACCCGTTGCCGGGAGAACAAGGCCGCGTGGTGTCGCACGCCTACGGCATGACAGGCCGTCGCGCCTTATGGCGCGAACAAGCTTCCGTGCCGTTCGGTCTTTAAGCGTCTTCCACCTTGCCGGCGCACAGCATCAGGATGACCACCAGCATGGTGGCGGTCAGCAGCAGGCCGGCGAACTGCATGAAATACAGGCCAAAGACGTAGATGCTGAGGTAGAACAGCAGGCCGACGAGGGCAATGGCAAGAATGCCGATAAGTTTGCCTGTGACGCTCATCCGGAAAGTCCCCCTAAGGTCCTCCCCGACCGATGCGGTCCCTGTGGTCCGGACCGCCGCGCATGTGCCGCCTGATCCGATCCGACCGCACCCCCATGGGGAGAAGGTGTGTCCAAGGCCCAGAGTGATACTTGAGCCGTGGGGTCCTGTCTACCCCGCCAGGGAGTCGGATATTAGGGATATTCCCGCGATGATGCCGCTTTGCCACCCGGTTTCCACCCCTGCGGCCTCTTCCGGCCGGTCAAAAACGCTTGGACACCCTGTTTCGCCGGCCGTTAGCATTCCCTGGAACACGAGGCTTCAGGGCGGGGCGGGCATGACGGAGCAGGCAGCCGGGACCTCCGGCCCGCCTGTGGCGCCTGTTGCGGGCACGTTGCATCCGTTTTCGCCGTCCAGCTCGACGGTGGACCGCGACCTGCGCTTTTTCGTCAGGCAGGGGGCACCCGCCGCCGGCCCGCCGCGCAGGTGGCTGGGGGGCTGAAGGGGCGCTCCGAGGCCTTGGGCGCCTGCCGGGGAGCGACCGTTGCATTCGATGGTGCCCTTCGGCGAAATGAGGGAAATAAGGTGCTAGGGGAAGGCGAATGGATCACACACCGATATGGCTCAAGACGCTTCAGACGATTCTCTTGCCATGCGTTATCGCTGGATTGGGTTGGCTATGGGAAGGGCGATTGAGGAATGACGCCTTGGAGGTGGAGCGTATGAAGCTGGCGGTCAGTATCCTTATCTCAGAAAAGGCGAGCCCGGAGGTTCGTAGATACGGAGTAAACCTCTTGAAGAATTCCTCTCCGGAAGGGTCACTGTCCAGCGAGCTGGAGGCGGGGCTTGTCGATGGGGGTGAGACATTCCCCACTGATTTAAACGAATATTTATCAAGGATTAGTCTTAAGGAAAATCTTATTGTACCGCCTTTATCGAGTGTCTTGCTTGGAGCGACTGGTGGTGGGGGTGGGGCTCATTTCGAAAACCTCTCCCCACCGGATTTTGAATGAGACGGCGATGTGTTGTGGTCCCTGCCCAGGATACGGAGAGTTCCCCCATCCCCGGGGGTCGTCCGGGGTGCCCTAGGGCCGCCCCGGGGCTTCCGGCGCGGCGTCGGTCCAGCCGCCGCGCAGCAGGGTTGCGGCGACGTCGTCGGTGCCGTGGCGCAGAACCCGCGCCTCCATTCCGTCCCCCAGCCAATGCCAGCGGATGGCGTCCACAACCACCGGCTGCCCCACCAGGGCCGTGGCCAGCAGCCGCGTCACCACGCGGACCCGTTCCGCCTCCGCCGGGGCGGCGACACCCCGCAGGTGAACGGTCACGACTCTCCCCTTGGTCTCGTCGACGGGCAAAAGGATCTTCACCGTGTCCGGAGCGGGGACCTCCAGAACCACGGCCGCGAGAGGACCATCCGGGGCCGCGGGCGGCCACAGATATCCCACAGCCACCCCGAATCCCAGGGCAGCCAGCATGACAAGGAATTTTCCCACGGCCGGAAGACCGGCCGGGAGCCAGGAGATGCGCTTAACGAACGGGCCGGAAGGCCACACCGCATTGGGACCCGGAGCCCCCTCCGGCCCGCCCGGCGCCGCCCTCAGCTCCCGGCCCGAGCCTCCCCATCCCCGCGTGTCGCACGCGAAGGTGTAGGAATGGGAACGGGTAGGGTATAGTCACGGATAGCCGACATCCTTGTTCTCCTTGAACGTAGGTAAGGGTGCTCGGTCAGGGACATGTCGGTGCGGCAAACACCGGCATGTCCCGCTTTCCTCCGCCACAGCGGGCGGACGCGGCCATAGTGTAGCGCGTATAACGCATCATTGCACCCAGGAAGAGAGCCGCCCGCGCCCCGGTGCCTCCCCGGGATCTAGATGCCTTCGGAGGAGGCGGGCACTTTCCCTTTGTGCTTCTTGCCCGGTTTGCCGGCCATCGGGCTTTTGCTCTTGCCCCAGGGTTTCGTCGCCGTCGGCTTCGCCTTGGGGCGGCCCCGTCCTTTCTCCCCCGCGTTCTTCTTCCGTCCCTCCGGCTTGCGCGCCCGGTCGCCAGGCGCACGGGGCTTGCGCTCCGGGCGGGCCAGAGAGGGGTCAGCCTGAGAGGGGCGCTCCTGGGGGGAGCGGATGCCATCGGCTTCGGCTTCGCTGGCGGCCTCCACAGCCGCGGCGCGGGCCTTCTTCCAGGCGGCGGAGGGGGCGTCCTCCCGCTCCCGGCGGGGCGCGGGGCGGTCGGCGCGCGGCCGGCGGGGGGGCGGGGCGCCCGAGCCCGAGCCCGTGTCATCGCCCGTCCGGGGCGCCGGGGTCCGGGAGGCCGGGGCCGGCGGGGCGTCGCCCAGCAGGTCGATGCGGCCCTCCGGGCGCGGGGTCTGCTTCAAGGCCTCCTGGAAATGCTCGGCCACCGTGCCGGCGATCTCGAACAGGGTGTCGCGCGGCTGGACGCGGATTTGCCCGATCTCGGTCTTGGCGATGCGGCCCTGGCGGCAGATCAGGGGGATCAGCCAGCGCGGATCGGCATTCTTCTCCCGCCCGATGTTCAGGCGGAACCACACCGTCGGTCCCATATCCCGGCCCATATCCCGAGGGGTGGCGCGTGCCGGCCGGTCCGTCCGCTCGGGACGATCCGTCCGCTCTGTCCGCTCGGGCCGGTCGGGCCGCTCCCGCCGCTCCCGGCGTTCGGCGCGCGGCGGCGGTTCGCCGGGGTCGAAGACCTCTTCGGCGGCGGGCAGCTGCGACCGGTACAGGCGCACCAGGGCAAGGGCGAGATCCTCGGCCGGGCGTTCGGCCAGCAGGGCCTGGGCGATGGCGCGTTCCTCGTCGGAGGCCTCGTCCGTCAGCACCGGGTGGGTCAGCAGGCGCTGACGGTCCATGTCGCGGATGGCGTCGATGGTCGGGGCGGCGGTCCAGTCCACGGAGACCCCGGCCTCGGCCAGCAGGGCCTGGACCCGGCGGCGGCGGGACACCGGGGCCAGCAGGACGCTGATCCCCTTGCGCCCGGCGCGGCCCGTGCGGCCGGAGCGGTGCTGAAGGGTCTGGGCGGTGCGCGGCAGTTCGGCGTGGATGACCAGGTCGAGGCTGGGCAGGTCGATGCCCCGCGCCGCCACGTCGGTCGCCACGCAGACCCGCGCCCGGCCGTCGCGCAGGGACTGGAGGGCGTGGTTGCGCTCCCGCTGGTTCAGCTCGCCGGACAGGGCGACCACGCCGAAGCCGCGTTCCATCAGGCTGGCTTGCAGGCGGCGCACGGATTCCCGGGTGGCGCAGAAGACCATGGCGGTCGGGGCGTCCACATAGCGCAGCAGGTTGACCACCGCATGTTCGATGTCGGTGGGGGCGACCCGGACCACCCTATGTTCGATATCGGCATGGCCCGACGGGCCGCCGGCCAGGGCGATGCGCAGGGCATCTTTCTGGTAGCGGGCGGCCAGCGACAGGATTTCGCGCGGCAGCGTGGCGGAAAACAGCAGGGTACGGCGCTCTGCGGGGGTGGTGTCCAGCAGAAAGCCGATGTCTTCGGAAAAGCCGAGGTCCAGCATCTCGTCGGCTTCGTCCAGCACCACGACCCGCATGGCCTCGGGGCGCAGGACGCCGCGTTCCAGATGGTCGCGCAGGCGGCCGGGGGTGCCGACGACGATATGCGCCCCGCGCGTCAGGGCGCGGGCCTCGGCGCGCGGATCCATGCCGCCGACGCAGGCCACCACCGTTCCGCCGGCCGGGCGGTAGAGCCAGGCCAACTCGCCATGGACCTGAAGCGCCAGCTCGCGCGTGGGGGCGATGATCAGGGCCAGCGGCGCGTCTGGGGCGTCGAAGCGGTCGGCTCCGGCCAGCAGGGTGTCGGTGATCGCCAGGCCGTAGGCCACCGTCTTGCCCGATCCCGTCTGGGCCGAAACCAGCAGGTCCCGTCCCTGGGTCTCGGGGTCGATCACCGCCGATTGCACGGCGGTCAGGTCGGTATAGCCCCGGTCGGCGAGGGCGCGGGCAAACGGATCGGTGGCGGACAAAAGGTCCATGGTGCGCGCACCTTTGACAAAAGAGGGCCAGAGAGGGGGGTCCGATGCCGGGCGACTCGCCTCTGACCGGACAGACTGCGTTCAAACGGCACGCAGCCTTGTACGCGCCTCACGGCGCGGCGGCCGGTCATGCCTTAGGCGTGCGGCACCACGCGGCCTTGCCTCCCTTGATGAGCTGCGCTCATCGGCGGTCGGTATAAGCCAACGTCAAAGGGGCTGACCTCTGAAAAGGTCAGCCCCTTGATCATATTGGTGGGCGCACAAGGACTCGAACCTTGGACCCGCTGATTAAGAGTCAGCTGCTCTACCAACTGAGCTATGCGCCCCCAGGGATCCATCGCTTTGGTCGAAGCGATTTCGCCAGGGTTCCCGCCAGTCCCGAGCCCCAGGAGAGGAGCCCCGTGTCGTCGGGAGGCGCGTATGTAGCACCTGGGTTTCGGCTTGTGAAGAAAAAAATGCATCCCGGCCCCGGATCCTTGCGTTTTCTCTTCGGCCGCCATTTTCCACAGGCCGCCGACCGTGTTAGACTGGGGTTTCACAAGGACATGAAAAGCCATGGTTGATCCCGTCCAGGCCGTCAGCCTCGAAGCCGCGTCAGAGGGCACCCCCACCGCCCGCGTGCTCGATGCCCAGGCCACCGCCCGGCGCTCCGCCGCCCGCTCCGGCTATCTCGGCAGCGGCGGACGGGTTCTTGGCGATGTGGTCGATCTTTCCTCCGATGCCCGGGGCGTCCTGCGGACCCTTCAGGAAGAGGCCCTGGAACAGGCCATCTCCACCCCGTCCGGATTCCCCTCCACCTACGACGAGTTGCAGGCCGACGGCTTCGTGGCCACCGTCAATGCCTTCACCGATGCCCTGAACGGCCAGCGCGGTGTGTTCAATGGCGTCGCCACCGACCAGTTCGCCGGCGCCAGCTTCGTCGGGCAGAATCTTTCGGGGGCTCTGTTCGATCAGGCCAATCTCGCCGGAACCGATTTCGCCGGAGCCTCCTTGCAGGGGGCATCCTTCGTCGGCGCCGATCTGACCGGCGCCAACTTCAACGGCGCCGATCTCTCCGGTGCCAACTTCTCCGGCGCCACCGGGCTGACGGCGGAACAGCTGCGCAATGCCCGCGTCTCTTATGACACGCTGTTGCCCGGCGGGGAATAAAGGGGGGGAGTCGTTAGATCAAACTGCCTTAAATCTGCATCGATTTATGGCAGGCAATTTGATCTAAAAACATATGGTTAGGGCATCGAGTGGACCGGAAAACCGGTTCCCACTTTTCCGCTCGATGCCCTAGGCTCTGACGGGCCTTTTGGGGGCGCCGCCCCTTGCCCCGTCCAGGGGCCTCGCCCCTTGGACATCCCTTTACTTGGCGTACGGGTTTTTCGGCTTGCGCAGGATCAGGCGCACCGGCACGCCGGCCATGTCGAAGTCGTCCCGCATGCCCGAGGTCAGATAGCGCAGATAGCTTTCCGGAAGATCCTCCGGCCGGCTCATGAACAGCGCGAACGTCGGCGGGCGGATCTTCGCCTGGGTGATGTAGCGGATCTTCAACCGGCGCCCGTGCTTGCCCATCGGCGGCGGATGATGCCCCACCACCCCCTCCAGCCAGCGGTTCAGCTGACTGGTCCGCACCCGGCGGTTCCAGCGGGCGTGCACTTCCAGCACCGAGGCCATCAGCTTGTCCAGGCCGCGCCCCTCCAGGGCCGACAGGGTGACATAGGGGATGCCCCGCACCTGCGCCAGCGAGGTCTGCAACCGGTCCTCCACCCGCTTCAGGGTGGCCGCCCGGTCCTCGCAGATATCCCACTTGTTGACGGCGATCACCAGCGCCCGGCCCTCGTCGACCACCAGGCGGGCGATGGTCAGGTCCTGGCGGTCCATCACCAGATTCGAATCGAGCATCAGAACGCAGACCTCGGCCAGACGGATCGCGTTCAGCGTCTCGCCCACCGACAGCTTCTCCAGGCTGTTCTCCACCCGCGCCTTGCGCCGCAGGCCCGCCGTGTCCACCAGCCGGAAGCGGCGGCCGCCCCATTCCCAGTCCACCTCGATGGCGTCGCGGGTCACCCCGGCCTCGGGGCCGGTCACCATCCGCTCTTCGCCCAGCAGGCGGTTCACCAGGGTCGACTTGCCGGTGTTCGGGCGGCCGACAATGGCCACCTGGATCGGCCGTTCGCCCCGGGGATCCACCTCGGCGACCGCATAGTCGTCCTCGCCGGCGGCCATCACCGCCGCTTCCTCGGCCGCTGCTGCCTCCTCGTCCAGTTCTTCCACCTCGGCCTGGTCCAGGTCGGCGTCGGGCAGGGGCGGTTCCTCGCCTCCCTCGGCTTCCTTGTGGGCGTCGTAGTAGGGCACCAGGGCTTCGTAGAGCAGGCTCAATCCCTCGCCATGTTCGGCGGACAGCGGTACCGGGTCGCCCAGGCCCAGGGTGTAGGATTCGTACAGGCCCGGCGCGCCGGCCCGGCCTTCGCACTTGTTGGCGACCAGGATCACCGGCGTCTTGTCCCGCCGCAGCAGGTCGGCGAAATGGGCGTCCAGCGGCGTCACCCCTGCCCGGGCGTCGATCAGCATCAGGGCCACATCGGCTTCGGCCAGGGCGCGGTCGGTCTGCTCGCGCATCCGCCCTTCCAGCAGTTCCGGCCCGCCTTCTTCCAGCCCCGCCGTATCGACGATGCGGAAGCTCAGGTCGGCCAGCGAGGCATTGGCGAACCGCCGGTCGCGGGTGACGCCGGGCATGTCATGGACAATGGCCAGGCGACGCCCGGCCAGCCGGTTGAACAGGGTGGACTTGCCCACATTGGGCCGTCCGATAATGGCGACGGTGAGCATCGGAAGATGTATCCCAATGACCCCTTCGGACGGCTGAGCAAAAGCGGCCTGCCGCGGTTAGCGGTAGGCCACCAGCTCCCCGTCCCGGGTCAGGAAGTAAACGGTCTCCAGCGCCACGATGGGCGCCGAGGCCATGGAATCGGGCAGGGACTCGCGCCCCAGCACCTGGCCGGAATAGGGCGATACGGCATAGGCATAGCCATCCGACGCCCCGACGATCAAACGGTCGGACACCAGCACCGGCCCGGTCCACAGGATCGGGCTGGACAGGCTGTCCGGATTCTCCCAGCGCGGCAGGGGCGTGGCCCACATCACCGCGCCGGTGGTGGCGTTGACGGCCGCCAGCTCCGCATCCTCGGTCAGCAGGAACACCACGTTCCCCGCCACCCACGGCCGCTGGGTGCCCGCCACGCGCAGCTGCCAGGCCCGCTGGCCCGACCGCAGGTCCATGCCCACCATCAGGCCCGAATTGCCGATCAGGAACACCCGGTTGCCGTCGATCACCGGATCGGCGCGGATGTCCTGCAAGGTGCCCGACGCATCGGTGCGGCGCACCGCCGTCACCGAATCCGCCCAGACTTCCGCCCCGCTTTCCAGGCGCAGGGCGAACACCTCGCCCGAGGAATAGGGCACCACCACCACGCCCTGGTCGATAGCCGGAGTCGGCGCGCCCAGGATGCTGGCGGTTTCCGGGGCGCCGGTATGGGTCCACAGCTTGTGGCCGTCCACCGCCGACAGGGCGAAGGCCTGGTTGTCCACCGTGACCACCACCACCCGGCCGGAGTTCACCGCCGGGGCCGCGCGCATCGGGGCGTCCACGGACGTCCGCCACAGCTCTTCGCCGGTGTCGGCGCGCAGGGCAACCACCTTGGCGAAGCCGGTGGTGGCGAAGACCCGGCCGTGGCTGACCGCCACGCCGCCGCCCAGCAGGGCGCCGTCGTCTTCGTCCTCGTCACTGTCGGGCAGTTCGGCGCGCCACAGCCGCTCGCCGGTCTGGGCATCGAAGGCCGAGACCGTCGCCTCGCGGTCGATGGTGAAGATGCGGCCGTCGGCCAGCACCGGGCCGTTCAGCAGGGCGTCCCGGCTGGTGGAGCCGGCGCCGATGTTTTCTTCCCACACCCGCCGCAGGGCGTCGCCGGCCACCATATGCTGCATGGCGTGGTGGGACAACCCGCCCACCTGCGGCCAGTCGGTGTTCGGTTCGGGGGCGGGCAGCAGCACCGCGCCCTCGTCGCGGGTGGCGCTGGCCAGACCGCGTTCCTGGCCCAGGGCCGAATTGCGCTCGCCGGGCAGGGGCGGGTTGTCGTCTTCGCCGCCCAGCCAGTCGTCGCCGAACAGGGAACAGCCCCCCAGCGCCAGCGCCAGCACAAGCGCCGCGGCGCCCCGCGAGATCACGGTGGAAAGGCGGTGGCCGGAACGCGGATCAGCCATTGCCGTTGCCCTCCGTCCCGGTGCCGGTAGGCGCATTCTCGGCCGGCGCACTCTCGGCAGGGGCGCCGGTGCTTTCGGGGGTGCCGGTCTCTGCGGGCGTTTCGGCGCCGGGCGGGGCCGGCATGTCCGTCGGCTCGCCCATGGCGGCCAGCAGCTCGGCGGCCCGGCCGCGCACGCCGCCGGGGGCCTGGGGATCGTTGGTCAGCACCTGCAGCTGATAGACCGCATCTTCGGTCCGGCCGTCGGCCAGGGCGGCCAGGGCCGACAGCTCGGCGCCCATGGCCTGCCACGGGCCGGTGCCGTCGCGCACCGGGGCGACCAGGGCGTCCACCTCGGCCGGGGGCAGGATGTCCAGGCCGTGCAGGCCGGCCAGCACCCGGGCGGCATCACGGAACAGCGGATCGGCCGTGCCGGTGTCGGCCAGGTCGCGCCAGACCGCGATGGCCTCTTCGGTGCGGCCGGCCTTGACCAGGGCTTCGGCGCGGCTGAGCGCCGCGACGGGGGCGAAGCCGGAGTCCGCATCGGCCGACAGGGTGGCCAGGATCGACAGCGCCTTGTCGGTTTCGCCGGCGTCCAGGGCGGCCTTGGCCTCCTCGTACACGGCGGCCTCTTCGGCGCGCTGGCTGGCCTGCCAGGCCTTCCATCCCTGGCCGGCGGCCACGGCGACCACCACCAGCAGCGCGGCGGCGACGATCAGCACGCCATAGCGCTTCCAGAATTTGTGCAGCGCTTCGTGGCGCAGGTCTTCGTCGACCTCGCGGAACAGGGCGTCGGTTTGCGGATCGGACTGGGGCTGCTCGGGCGGCTTGGCCACGCGTGTCTCCCTAAGAAGGCTCGGCGGAAAGGATTCGCGGCATAAGGTGGAGGCGGGCGAGACCCGGGGCAAGCGCTTTCGGCCCGAACCGGACTCCGGCGGCCGAATCGGTGGCCTGCCGGGGCACCCGCTTGATGCGGCCCGCACCATAGCCAGCCGCCGGGCCGTTGGCAATCTGTGCCGGAGTGTCGCATGGGGGGGCCTACGATGCTATTTCCGCAAAACCGTGGTTGCCTTCGGAACCCTTCTTTAACCAATATTAACTCCCGCGCCTCAGGATGAGGCCGGACGTCCCGCGCCCCGGATGGGGGCAGTTTGAAGACCGGTCCGCCCGGAAGGAGGGCTTCCGCCATGTCGCGTCGCGCCGTATCCCCTAGCGCCATGTTTCATTCCGTCCGTGCCCCTGCCCGCCGCTTCCGGCGCTGGCCGGTGGTGGCGGCCCTGTGTGCGGCTCTGGCCGTCAGCGCCTGCGGGGCGGAAACCCTGGCGATCGGTGCGACGGCGGTGGCGGGGGCCGACGTGGCGTCGCTGGGCATCTCCGACAAGACCCTGGTGGATCATGCCGCGTCGATGGTCACCGGCGAGGATTGCTCGACCGTGCGGGCGATGAACGGGGATTGGTATTGCAAGGCACGTCTGCCCGACAACACGATGGTGGCGACACAGTTGTACTGCTATCGAAGCTTGGGCAAGATCACTTGTTATAACGAACCGCAGCCCTATCGGCAGAACCAGCAAGTGGCCCCGTCGCAGCATATCGTCGGCGCGCGGTCCCAGCAGCTGGTGCGCTAGCCGGACCCGGTTTCCCCAGGCCCCGCTCCGGTCCCCGATCCGGAGCCCGGGCCGGCGGTCCGGTGGTCCCCCGGCGCAGGGCGCGGGGCTTCTGTAAACCGTCCGGGTGGGAGGCCGATGTCAAAGGTCGTCAGAATGATGGAGCATCGCAAGGGTGCTCCGTTCGTCCATTTCAGCCGGCGGGAGCTGAACCAGCTTCTGGGACTGTACAGCCGCAAGGTGGCAAAGGGCGACTGGCGGGACTACGCCATCGACCACGATGACACGGTCGCCCGGTTCTTCATCTTCCGCCATGCCAACGAACGCCCCCTGTTCACCATCGTCAAGCGCCGCCATGGCAACGGCCTGAAGGCCGACCACAGTTTCAGCCTGTATTCCGGGACCCGGCGTGTGCGCCAGGGCGCCAGCCTGATGGAGCTTCTGGAAGATCTCAGCGATTCCTTGCGTCTGGTACAGCCTTAAGGGGATAAGCCCCGGGCGATGCGCGCCGCGCAAAAGGGGAGTATAGCACTCTGGTGCCTCTTGTGCGGTGGGGGCGGCTTATGGTGATCTAGGCCTCTCAGTCGACTTCCTTCCCGCCGGCTGCCGTATTTCCGGCCCATTCGGTGGTCAGGGTAGCGGCCTCGCCTTTATAGTCACCCAAATATCAGGGAACGATCCAATGACCTTTTTCCGCGCGCGCCGTGCCGCGATGGCCTGTGCCATTGTCGCGCCGCTGTTCGCCGCCTCCGCCGTTTACGCCCAGGACTCTTCGGCCACGGATGGGCCGGAAGACCCGGTGGTGGCCGTGGTCAACGGCACCGAGATCCTGATGTCCGACGTGCAGGCCCGCTTTGAAGAGCTGAAGGCCACCCAGCCCCAGCTGGGGGCGATGCCGATGACCATGGTCTACGACTATCTGCTGGACGCGGTGATCGACAACGCGCTGGTCACCATCGCCGGCCGCAAGGACGGTCTGGCCGATGATCCGGAGGTCAAGGAACGCATGGCGCGGGTGCAGGACCGGATCATCGCCGGCACCTACATGGAGCGGGTGATTTCCGACAAGGTGTCGGAAGAGGACGTGACCAAGGCCTACGAAGCCCGCAAGGCCGACTTCACCCCGGAACAGGAAATCCACGCCCGCCATATCCTGGTGGAAACCGAAGAGGCCGCCAAGGACGCCCTGGCGAAGCTGAAGGACGGCGCGGACTTCGCCGAACTGGCCAAGGAAGTGTCCACCGGTCCCTCCGGCTCGCGCGGCGGGGATCTGGGCTGGTTCACCAAGGACCGCATGGTCCCCGAATTCGCCGAAGCCGCCTTCGCCATGAAGCCGGGCAGCGTGTCCGAGGCTCCGGTGAAGACCGAATTCGGCTGGCATGTGATCAAGGTGGAAGAGACCCGCGAAACCACCTTCCCGCCCCTGGAAGAGATGCAGGAAGAGCTGTCCCAGGAGCTGTCCGCTGCCGCGGTTCAGGAAACCCTGGCGGCCCTGAAGGATGCGGCGACCATCGAAAAGTTCACCCCTGACGGCCAGCCCCTGCCCGAAGAGCCGGAAGAGGACGCCACCCCAGACGAGCCGGCCACGCCGGCGAAGTAAAGGCCAGGCTGGCGCAGTCAAGCCAGCCTGGAAATAAATTGTCCGGTCCGGCCGGCTCCGGGTGGAGCCGGCCGGATTTTTGTCTCTATAATCCAGCCTCCGTTCCCATCGCCGGCCGACCGGTCCGGCGTCCCAGCATCCATCAGAACGAGCCCCGACCATGGCCTTGACCGTGTCTCCCCTCGCGCCCGCTTCCTTTCCCGACCTGCCGGCGATTGCCGGCGTGCACCTGGCCGTCTGCGAAACCGGTTTGCGCTACAAGAACCGGCCGGACCTGCTGGTCGCCCGCTTTGACGAGGGCACCACGGCGGCGGGGGTGTTCACCCGCTCCCTGACCCGGTCCGCGGCGGTGGACTGGTGCCGCAAGGCGCTGGCCGGCGGCCAGGGGCAGGCGCGCGGTCTGGTGGTCAACGCCGGCAATGCCAATGCCTTCACCGGACAGCGCGGGCTCGACTCCGTGCGGCGGACGGCGGACAGCGCGGCCGGGGCCTTCGGCTGTTCCAGCGAGATGGTGTTCCTGGCCTCCACCGGCACCATCGGCGAGCCGCTGAACGACGCCAGGATCACCGCCGTCATGGAGCGCATGGCGGCTGAAGCGGGGCAGGCCACCTGGGCCGATGCCGCCCGGGCGATTGCCACCACCGACACCTATCCCAAGGGCGCGACCCGCACCGCCACCATCGACGGCGTCACGGTCACCCTGTGCGGGATCGCCAAGGGGTCGGGCATGATTGCGCCGGATATGGCGACCATGCTGTCCTATGTGGCCACCGATGCGGCGATTGCCGCGCCGGTGCTTCAGGCCCTGCTGACCAAGGGCGTGGACCAGAGCTTCAACGCCATCACCGTGGACGGGGACACCTCCACCTCCGACAGCCTGATGCTGTTTGCCACCGGCAAGGCGGGCCATGCGGCGATCACCGATGCGGCTGATCCCCGGCTGCGCGGGTTCCGCAAGGCGCTGTTCGCCCTGCTGCTGGACCTCGCCCACCAGGTGGTCAAGGACGGCGAGGGCGCGACCAAGTTTGTCGAGATCCGCGTGACCGGCGCCAAGTCCGCCGGTGCGGCGCGGCGGATCGGGCTGTCGATCGCCAATTCCCCGTTGGTCAAGACGGCGATTGCCGGCGAGGACGCCAACTGGGGCCGGATCGTCATGGCCGTCGGCAAGTCCGGCGAGGCGGCGGACCGCGATACGCTGGCGGTCAGCATCGGCGGCCATGTGGTGGCCGAAAAGGGCGAGGCCGTCGCGGGCTACGACGAAGCCCCGGTGGCGGCCCACATGAAGGGCCAGAACCTGCTGATCGAGGTGGATATCGGCCTCGGTCGCGGCAAGGCGACGGTGTGGACCTGTGACCTGACCCACCAGTACATCGCCATCAACGCCGATTACCGGACCTGAGGCCCGGGGGCGCCTGATGACCATGACACCCTCGTCCGCCTCCGGACCGCAGTCCCTGGACGGCTGCCTGGGGGCGGACATTGCGCCGCCGCCGGTGGGATTGCCGCTGCTGCTGGTGGTGGCGGTGGCCTTGATCGACGTGGACGGCAGGGTGCTGCTGGCCCAGCGCCCGCCGGGCAAGTCTCTGGCCGGCCTGTGGGAGTTTCCCGGCGGCAAGGTGGACCAGGGCGAAACCCCCGAAGCCGCCCTGATCCGCGAGCTGGACGAGGAACTGGGCATCGACGTGCGCACCAGCTGTCTGGCGCCGCTGGCCTTCGCCTCTCACAGCTATGAGTCGTTTCACCTGCTGATGCCGCTGTACGCCTGCCGGCGCTGGCTGGGACGGGTGACGCCGCGCGAGAACCAGACCCTGGCCTGGGCACGGCCGCAGGCCTTGCGCGATTACCCCATGCCGGCCGCGGACCTGCCCCTGATTCCGGTGCTGCAGGACCTGCTTTAACCGGCGTGCCTTCGGGGGGGGCGGGGAGGCCGCCCGGCCGGTCTGGGACCGGCCGGAGGGAGCGGCGCGCACGGACCGGAGTTGGGCACCGTCGCCAACCGGGCAACCCCGGTCCGCCGGCGCCGCGTCTAACCTCCGGCCGGCCCGATCCCGTCGTTCCGTGGCGATGCACGCAACGGTGTAGGATTCACCGGACATCGGGTATAGTCTCGGACAGCCATCAGCCTTGGTTCCTCTCAGGTGGAAGGTTGGTGGTAGGGACGGGTCGGTGTTGCTAGCGCCGGCTCGTCCCGCTTCTGCCCGCTCCAACGAAGCGGACGCGAGGGAGAGTATATCGCGTCACGGGGATTTTCGCCACCAGGAAGAGAGCGAATTTACCACCCTCCGCAAAAGGCGTTAGCGGAAGAGAATGGTGAGGTTCTCGCGGACTGTTTGGGTGTGTGGATGGTTGGCTCCGAAGGTTCGTTCGAAGATTCCCAGGGCCTTGGTTAAGGTCATCTGCGCTTCAAAGCTTTCTCCGAGATCTAGGAGCAGCATTCCGAGGTTGTTGAGGATAGTAGCGACCTCTGGATGGTTCTCTCCGTAGACGGATTTGTCTACACTAAGCGCCCTCTCGAATGCTTTCCGCGCACCGTTCAGGTCGCCTAAATGCTGGAGCACGCTGCCGAGATTGTTTGCGACAGTGGCGATCTGTGGATGATTTGATCTGAGTGTGGCTTCACAGATGGCTAGTGCCCGCTCGTAGTAAAACCGCGCAGCGGACAGGTCTCCAAGCTCCTGGTGCAGATGACCGAGGTTGTTAGTGCTTATGGCTGCTTGTGGGTGATATGTTCCGAAGACTTTTTCGATGATGGCTAACGCTCGCTTGAACGCTGTCCGTGCACTGGTTAGATCTCTGAGTTCCATGAGCACAAGGCCAAGATTGTTGACGTGGATGGCGGTGGTGGAGTTGTCCATTCCGTCGATAACGTCGTCAATAGCTAAGGCTCGCTCAAAGGCTCGCCGCGCGGCGGGTAAGTCTCCGAGCCTCCTGAGCACAAGGCCAAGATTGTTAACTGCGGTTGCCACCCTTGGGTGCTCCGGCCCCAGGACCGCTTCCCAGACGGCCAATGTCCGTTCGTAGGTTTTTTTTGCGCCCCCGTAGTCGGCGATCATGTCCAGGTGATAGCCGAGGGCATTCAACAGCGCCCCGGCCCGCTCGCCTCCCTCCGTTGCGGCCAGCTCCGCCACATGGCGCAGATGCGCCTGCCAAGCCAGCAACGGGCCGGGTAAATCCTCTTCGTTTTGTTCATAAGCAGCCTCCAGCACCGCATCAGCCACCGCATCCCAAACCGCAGCCGCATCTTCCGCCCGCTGGCGGGCGTAGGCGGCGATCAGGCGGTGGAGGATCGGGGCGCCCTGCGGGTCCACCTCCACCAGCCCCAGATCCCGCAGGCGGGTGGTGGCGTCCACCAGACGGGCCTGGGCATCCTCGTCCTCACCCTGCCCCATGACCTGGGCCAGCAGCCACAGCGGCACCGGCTCCCCGGGGGCGAGGAAGGCGGCGTGGGTCAGCGCCGACAGCGCCGTGGTGTCGACGATATCCGTCGGTTCCAGCCGCTCCACCGATGCAGCGAAGGTGCGGGCCACATGGGGATCGTGGTCGGTGGGCGTTTCGCCTTTGGTCAGGGACAGATGGACCAGCGGATCGCGGCGGCGCAGGTCTTCCAGGTAGCGCGCCGGGTCGCCCCGATGGTCGTTGGGGTATTTCTTCAGGAAGCTGCCGGCGAGATGCAGGGCCAGGGGGAAATCCCCCAGCTCCGCTGCGATCTTGTCGAGGATCTTCTGTCCCGCCAGATCCGGCCGGTGTCTGCCCAGCAAGTCGAGGCTTTTGTCCCGGGGCAGGGTGGACAGGGCCAGCATGACCGCCTCGTCCCAGGTGCCGTGCCGGCTGGTGACGATGACGCGGCTGGCCCCGATCCTGGGCCGCCAGTCCTTGAGCAGGGCCGGGTCTTCGCAGTTATCGAAGACCAGCAGGCAGGGCCTGGGGCCGTGCCAGTGGCTTTTGACCAGCGCCACCTGATCGGCGACGGCGAGGGTGGAGAAACGTTTGTCGAGTCCCATGGCCAGGCCGCAGTCGGCGATTTCGGCGGGGATGGCGTTCGGGTCGGCGAAGGAGATCCAGAACACGCCGCCCGGGAAGAAGGGGCCGTAGCGCAAGGCGGCTTCGGCGGCGAGCTGGGTTTTGCCGATACCGCCGGACCCGGTGATGACGGCGTGCTGATGGATGACGGCGGCGGCGCCCGCGTTCAGTGCCCGGGCGAGGGTTTTGAAACTCTCTTCCCGGCCGACGAAATTCGGGTTCGGACCATGGAGGATGCGGGAGCAGGGGGCCAGCTTATCGGGCCTTGGTTCCGGCACGATGTCCGTGGGCAGGGTGACCGGCGTCGCGGTCCCATCGGGGCCGGCGATGGCGCTTTGGTGTCCGTGTCCGGTTTGGGATGTCCTGTCGTCGTCCATGCCGCGCTCATGCCGTTTTTCTCCACTTTAGGTGGCATCCCGTATCAGCAAAAGTCATTTCCGCCGGCCCCCCCCCCCCCGCCCTTGTTTGCTTGGTTCCCGTTTCCAGTGAACTGCCGGAGGGGCTTGCTTCGCCGGACCTCCCGTGCGTCCTACCACCGCAACGCATAGCGCAAGGACACCGTGGTTCCGGCCCGGTCGGCGTTTTCGGTGCCCCAGGCCTGGTCCGCAATCGTCGCCGTGCGCTCGTTCAGCAGGTTTTCCACGGCAAAGGTCATCGTCCCGGTGCCCACGGTCGTCGATCCCGACAGATCCACCAGGGTGAAGGCCTCCACCGGGTTGCCGTCGTCCTGGGTGGGGGCGTGGGGGTGGTAGGGCAGGGACTGGCGCAGGTGCAGGCGGGTGGTCCAGCCGTCCACGGGCTCGGCTTCGGCATAGGCGGTCAGGCGGGGCGGGGTCACGCGGGTGGCGGCAAGGTCTTCGTCGTAGGTGCCGTCGTTGTCCACATCCAGCCGCCCCATCATCCACAGGGCGGAACCGCCGATGCGCAGGCTGTCGCCCAGGCTCTGGTCCAGGCTGCCCTGGACGCCGGTGACATAGGCGGGCTGGTCGCCCTCCGGGCCGGGGCCGCTGCCGAAAAAGCCGGTGACCGAGGCCACCGTGTCGCCATAGCGGGCCTGCAGGCCGCCTTCATAGCTGTCCATCGGGCCGGTGGCCGTGTCGGCGGACAGGTGGTTGGCTTGCAGCAGGCTGCTGTCGGCGAGGATGCTTTCCCACGCACCGTCGGGCACGCCCCGGTTGGCGCGGCCCAGCAGGGTCAGGTGGTCGTCCAGATCCAGCGAGGCTTGCAGCGACAGGGCCGGGCGGCCATAGCGCGGGCTGCCCCCGTGCAGCGACAGGCTGCCCCGCCCGGCGATCTCGTCCAGGCCGATCCAGGTGTCGTCGCGGCCGAAACCGGCATGGGCGCCCCCCCAGCCCCCCAGGGGCAGGTCGAGCCCGGCATAGGGCGCCAGGGGCTGCTGAAGGGCGGCAGGCAGCAGGGGGGCGGCCCTGGCGTCCGGGGACGCCGCGCCCACGGTGGTGTCGTGCAGGAAGTCCAGCCCCCAGTGAACGGTGGCCTGGGTGCCGGCCAGCGGCACCGGCGTGTCCAGCCCGCTGCGCAGGCCGATTTTCTGCGGCAGGGTCTGGCCACCGGCGCGCTCGGTCAGGCTGCTTTGAAAGGCGCCCATGTCCTCGATCCGCAGCACGGCCGAGGCGCTGCCCAGCGTCAGGGCGTCGTGGCGATAGCCGGCCTGGACCGTGGAGCGCACCGCCTGGGGGGTGCGCTGGGCCAGCGGGTTCATGCGGGTGGTGCGCAGGCTGCTCAGCGGTGTCCGGCGATAGCCGGGAAGGGTGCCGTCGGCCATCCGCAGGTCGCTGTGCAGGTTGGCTTCCAGCCACACCGCCTGGGCGCCGCCATCCAGCGCGCGGTCGTAGCGGGCGATGACCGTCGGCGCCTGGGGGTCGGTCAGGTCGATGCGGTAGGGCAGGGCCGGCGCGGCAGCCTCTTCCGGCCCGGCCGCGGGCTCCTCCGCCGGGGCGGGAGGGACTGGCGCGGCCGCGATCGAAGACGCGGGTGCTGCCGTGAATGGCGGGGCGGGCGCTGCCTCGACCGTAACCGGGTCCAGCGGAGGGACCGGGGGCGGAGCCGGACCCGCCTCCGCCCTATGGCCCGGGGCGGGCTTTGCCGGACCGGGCGCCGCCGGAGCGGGCCGGGCCGGGATGCGCCGGGCGGCTGGGGGCTCTGGTGCTCGCATACCGCCCGGTGGGGCAGAGGCGGCCGGGACCTCTGCGGGCGCAGAGGGCGCCGGGGCGCTGTCGGCCGGCGGGGCCGGGGGCAGCGGGATATACGGCGGGTGAACGGTCCACAACAGGGCGCCGCCGGCGAGCAGCAGCGCGAGCAGAGCGTCCGAAGCCGCCGGTCGCCGGGTCCTGTGGCGAGCGGTCGTCCAAGGGGCCATGCGGCGTGTCTCTCGGTAAAGAGGGTCAGATTTTTTGTAAAGCGAACCCTGTCTAAACCACTGTCATGCCGCACTGCAAGGGTGTTTTGACCCCCGTTTCGTCTTTCCGGAAAAAGCGTGAAACGGGAGTCTGCTTCATTCAGGATATCGATTGTATTGCGGTAATACTGTACGGGTTCGGGGTATTATTGTCAGCGCAGGGCGAAGACAATGGGGACGGCGACGTCCAGGGTCTCGCCGGTCACCTCCACGGGGATGGGGGGCATGGGAGAGGCCTCCTGGATCAACGCGCGCACCGCTTCGTCGAGCAGGGAATGGCCGGAGCCGCGCACGATGCGGTAGTCGATCAGCGCCCCCTGGCGGTCGATGACGAAGCGCAGGACCACCGTGCCCTCCTGCCGCCGCGAGCGGGCGGTGCGGGGGTAGGTCTTGTGCTTCTCCAGCCAGCGCTGGAGCTGGGCGAGATAGGCATCGCGGATGCCGGCGGCGGCCCGGCCGCTGGTGTTGGCACCGACCCGGCCACCACCGGCGGCGGCCACCTGGCCCTGCCCCGGCGCCCCGGCAGAGGCTTCCTGCGGCGTCGGGTTGGGGGTGGGCGAGGGCGCGGGCTTGGGCGCGTCCTGGACCGGGGCCTTGGTGACCTGCTGCTTCTTCTTCGGCGGCTGCGGCTTCTGCACCGGGGCTGGCTTGGGCGGCGGCATCACTTCGGGGATCACGTCCGGCTCCGGCTCCGGCTCCGGCTCCGGCTCCGGCTCCGGCTCGGGCTCCGGTTCGGGCTCGGGCTCCGGTTCGGGCTCGGGTTCCGGCTCGGGTTCCGGTTCCGGCTCTTCCTGGGGCTGCTCCTCTTCGGGCGGCTGCTCGTTCTCGGGCGGGACGTCGGCGGCCGGGGCGGTGGCGGTACCCAGGTCGACGCGCACGCCGCCCGCGCCGCCGCTGCCGCCGCCGCCGCCGGCCTGCACCTGGGCATCGGTGGCGGTGGCCCACCAGACGATGGCGCCGTGCAGCACCACCGACACCCCCATGGCCACACCAAGGCGGCGCAGGCCCAGGCGGCCGCCGGGGGGAAGGGTATCATCGGTCATTGCGAGACCTCGGTGGTCAGCAGGATCACGGTTTTCTCGCCGGCCTTGCGCAGGTCTTCCAGCAGGCCGATCACCTCCACGGCGTCGCCGTTGGCATCGGCCTTCAGGGTCAGTTCCACGCCGGGGTTTTCCTCGCGATAGGCGGCCAGCACGGCGGCCAGGCGCGCGCGGTCGATGGGCTGGCCGTCCAGGGCCAGGCGGCCGTCGGGCGCCATCAGCAGCAGGCCGTCCCCGGGGTGGGCTTCAGAGCCGGCCCGGCTTTCCGGCGGTTCGATGGTGAACAGGTCGGCCTGTTCCATGACCCCGGCGACCATGAAGAAGATCAGCAACAGAAAGACGATGTTGATCAGTGGCAGCACGTTTTCGGAATCAGAGGGATGGGAGCGTCGACGCAACCGCATGGCTCAGGTCCCCCGGGGTTTGACGAGGGTGAAGTTGTCCAGGCCGGCGGCCTTGGCGGCGTCGATGACCGTCACCACCCGTTGCAGCGGCACGCCGGGGGCGGGGCGGATGACCACCCGCTGGGCGGGGTCCTGGGCGGCGGCCGCGGCCAGGCGCTGGCCCAGGCCGGTGTCGTCCACGGTGGCGCCGTTGACGGTCAGGGTGCCGTCGGCGGCCACCTCGATCCGCACCGCCGTCTCGTCGGATTTCGGGACGGCGGTGGTGGTGCGGGTGGTGCCCAGATTGAACGCCTGCCAGTCGGCGAAGCTGGACGCCAGCATGAAGAACACCAGCAGGATGAACACCACGTCGATCAGCGGGGTCAGGCTGATGGCGGCCCTGCCCGAGCGGGCGCGCCGTCCGCCGCTTGCCTCTCCGAATCGCATGGCCGCTTACTCCGCGCCCTGGGCGTGGGGCGTCATGCGGCTGAACGGGCTGTCTTCCAGGGTCCGCTGGGTCACGGCGGCGGTGGAGGGGGGGGACCCGGCCGGGTCCTGCAGGGTGAAGACCCGGGTCGCGGCGTCTTCCATGGCGCGGGCCACCTTGTC
Organism: Rhodospirillaceae bacterium Z3-40; assembly: GCA_046233135.1. GTDB lineage: Bacteria > Pseudomonadota > Alphaproteobacteria > Rhodospirillales > Rhodospirillaceae > JBJXHN01. Next base: position 610,660 of record JBJXHN010000002.1, read on the forward strand.
CACCGTCCCTTCCATCCACTGGTGGGCGGCGGCGGTGGGGATGGCGACCACCAGGCCGGCGGCGGTGGTCAGCAGGGCCACCCAGATGCCGCCCGACAGGATCGACGGATCCACCTTCGATCCCGCGCTTTCCAGCGCCTGGAAGGCGTTGATCATCCCCAGCACCGTGCCCAGCAGGCCCAGCAGCGGGCTCAGGGTGGCGATGGCGGCCAGGGTGCGCAGGCCGGCGGACAGCCGGTCCAGGTACAGGGCGGCGATGCGTTCGGATTCCTCGCGGGCGCTCGCCTCGTCGACCCGGGGATCGCAGCGGCCGCGCACGGCGGCAGCCATCACCTGGGCCACGGGGCTGCGGTCCCCGGTCAGCAGGGCCAGGGCTTCGTCGTCCCGGCCTTTGCGGCACAGGGCCAGGGCCTGCTGCACCGTCCGCCGGGGCTTCAGGCGGGCGGTGGCGAACTGCAACAGCTTGGCGATGATCAGCGCGGCGGCGATCACCGACATGCCGGCCAGCAGGAACATCACCGGCCCGCCGGCCACCAGCAGGTCATAGATCTGGGTCAGCGGATCCACTGGCACGGCGTCTGGGGGCACGGCGCCGTCCAGCCCCGGCGGCATCACGCCGTCGGCGCCGGGCAGGGCTTCGGTGCCCGTGGGAACGGTGTCCGGACCCGCGCCGGAAACGGCGCTATCGCTAACCGCGCCGGAAGCGGCGCTATCAACAGTCCCGCCGGAAGCGGCGCTATCAACAGTCCCGCCGGAAGCGGCGCCATCAACAGTCCCACTTTGCACGGCTTCGCTGGAAACGGTTCCATCCCCGGCGGCGCTGCCATCCGCCGGCGCCGTCTGGGCCGGGGCGGCCTGGGCCGTGGTGGTGTCGGCCGGGAGGGTGCTGACGGGGGCCGCGGCCGCGGGATCCTGCCCCGGCAGGACGCCGGTGGTCAGGCGGGGCGCGGCCTCTGCCGGTATGGCCGGGGTGCCGGGGGCCGGCGCACCGACGACAGGCGCCTCGGAAACAGAAACGGCCGCCCCGTCCGTCGTCGGCACGGGGGCTACGGGTGTCTGCTCGGGCATGATCCAAAGGGTCCTTTTCGCAAATGCAAAGCGTTTTCATGAAAATGACTATGATCCGCATTTTCATGTCAACCCTGCCAATTGGTCGGGTTTTCGAAGGAAAAAGCAGGCGAATCAGGGAGGAAAGGCAAAAGCCATAGAAGACAAGGGGTTACCGCCCTGAGAACGACCAATGCGCAGCTTGTTTATGAGATTGAATAGCATTCTCAGGCATGATACGCCCATAGAAATCGTCATCACCCAAGGCCGGGTCACCGGTCCGGGGAAGAGAAGCGGGGAGGAGTCGACACGTGGAAAAGGTGGTGGTCACCTTGCGATCCTGTTGCAAACGGCGGGACGCCCCCCTCGGGGCGGGGGCCTCTTCACACGGGGCTCCTGCTGATAAGACGAAAAGCACCCCCGATTCTTTCACCTCTTTTTTCAAAAAAGCGCCGTTTCCCGAAGGCGGCCCGGCAGACCGCCGGGAAACCAGCCCGCTGGAGCGTCCGATCCGGTAAGCTTGCGGCCCGTTGTTTCGGCCGAAAGTCCCCTCATGTCCCAAGACCCTCTCACGGGCTCTCTGCTGGCCGGTCTGCCCGCCGCGCCTCTCTCCGACGAGGTTTTCGAGTCTCTGGCCACCCTGGCCGGCGTGCGGATAGAGCGCATCGTCTCCACCGGCCAGACGACGCCGGACGGCGCCTGGTATGATCAGGCCTGGGACGAATGGGTGGTGGTGATCGCCGGTTCCGCCCGCGTGCGCATAGACGGCGAGGCCGAAGACCGGGTGCTGGCTGCGGGCGACTGGCTGCTGCTGCCCGCCGGCTGCCGCCACCGGGTAACCCACACCCGCACCGATCCCCCCACCGTCTGGCTGGCCCTGCACGGCCCGCAGGACTAGATCAAACTGCCTTAAATCAGCATCGATTTATGGCAGGCAATTTGATCTAGAATCATATAGTTGAGCATCGAGTGGACCGGAAAACCGGTTCCCACTTTTCCGCTCGATGCTCTAAGCGTCGCCCGCCGGCCGCTTATTCGACGACGAAGCTGGGACCCTTGGGGGCGCTGCTGCCGTTCAGCTTTTCCCAGATGCGGGCGGCAATGGTCCTATAGGCCTTGGCATGCGGGCTGTCGGGGTCGCTGACGGTGACCGGGGCGCCGGCGTCGGCGGTTTCGCGGATCTTGATGTCCAGCGGCAGGTCGCCCAGGAATTCGGCGTCCAGCTCCTCGGCCGTGCGTTTGGCGCCGCCATGGCTGAACACCTCGTCCCGATGGCCGCAGCTGGGGCAGACGTAATAGCTCATGTTCTCGATGATCCCCAGCACGGGCACATTGACCTTGCGGAACATGTTCAAGCCCTTGCGGGCGTCCAGCAGGGCGATGTCCTGGGGGGTGGAAACCACCACCGCGCCGGCCAGCGGCACGCGCTGGCACATGGTCAGCTGGGTGTCGCCGGTGCCCGGCGGCATGTCGACGACCATGATGTCCTGCTCGCCCCAGTCGACGTCGCGCATCAGCTGTTCCAGCGCGCCCATGACCATCGGGCCGCGCCAGATGACGGGATCTTCTTCGTTGATCATGAAGCCGATGGACATCACCGACAGGCCATGGTTGCCCAGCGGCAGGATCTTGTCGCCGCTGCTCATGGGCTTGGCGCCCGACAGGCCGAACATGCGGGGCATGGACGGGCCGAAGATGTCGGCGTCGAAAACGGCGGTCTTCAGGCCCTGGGCGGCGAAGGCCAGCGCCAGGTTGGCCGCCGTGGTGGACTTGCCGACTCCGCCTTTGCCCGACGCAACGGCGATGATGTGCTTCACCCCGGGCAGCGAGATCTGATTGGCGGCGGCCGGGCGGGCGCCGGGGCCGGGGTTGGTCCGGTCGGCTGCCGCGGCGGCGGCGCGCTGGGCGGTCAGGATGGCGCTGGCGGCGGAAACCCCGGGCAGGGCGCGGACCAGGTCCTCGGCCTTGCGGCGCATGGGTTCCAGCTGGCCGGCCTGCTCGGCCGGGACGGCGATGGAGAAGGTGACCTTGGTGCCATCGGATGTCTGCTGCAGGGCCACCCCCTCGACCCAGCCCATACGCACGATGTCCTGGCCGTTGGGGCCGAGGGTGATTTGCGACAGGGCGGCGCGCACCTGTTCTTCGGTAATCGCGGTCATTCGTTCAAACCCTTCCTAGACTTTTCGCGGTGGTGGGCCGATATGGTGGGCCAATAGGCTGGTCCGTAGGGATGGACCGACCCGAAGAACGCCGACCTGGGGGACGCCGGCTGGCCGTTGCGGCCTTGGAACCCTGGCCCCACCTGTCCTATAAGGCGAGGCGCTTTGGGGATTTTCAAGGGCGGGCTTCCGCCGGCTGGTCGGGACCATGGTCCCGCTGCCGTCCGGCGGCCGCAGCCCGCAGGTTTAACCGTGAAAGGGAAGGCGTTCAATGGCATGGAACCAGCAGGGCGGTGGACCCTGGGGCAGCGGCGGCGGAGGCGGCGGCCCGTGGGGCAGCGGCGGTGGAGGTCGCGGCAATAACGGCCGCGGTGGCGGAGGCGGCGGCGGATTCGGCGGCGGCCAACCCCCCGATCTGGAGGAAATGCTCCGCAAAAGCCAGGAACGCTTCAAGAAGGTGATCCCCGGCGGCGGCGGGGGCGGTCTGGGATCCAAGGGCGTCGTGCTGCTGGTCCTGCTGGCCATCGGTGTCTGGCTGCTCACCGGCTTCTACCGGGTGGGCACCGACGAGCAGGGGGTGGTGATGCGCTTCGGCGAATATGTCGGCGCCACCGAACCGGGCCTGCACTACCATCTGCCCTATCCGATCGAATCCGTGATGCTGCCCAAGGTGACCCGGGAAAACCGGATCGAGATCGGCTTCCGCACCGTCGGCGGTGCGCGCGGGTCGGGCGGCTCCAGCCGGGATATCCTGGAAGAGTCCCTGATGCTGACCGGTGACGAGAACATCATCGACATCGATTTCTCGGTGGTCTGGGTGATCGACGATGCGGCGGCTTTCCTGTTCAATCTGCGCGATCCAGAAGGCGCGGTGATCAATGCGGCCGAAAGCGCGATGCGCGAGGTGATCGGCCAGACTCCGATCCAGGTGGCTCTGACCGAAGGCCGGCAGGCCATCGAAGACAAGACCCGCACCGCCCTGCAGCGTATGCTCGACGAGTATCAGACGGGTATCCGGGTGCGCCGTTTGCAGCTGCTGAAGGTCGATCCGCCGGCCCAGGTGGTCGATGCCTTCAACGACGTGCAGCGTGCCCGCGCCGACCGCGAACGTCTGCGCAACCAGGCCGAAGCCTACGCCAACAGCATCATCCCCGAAGCCCGTGGTCAGGCCGAAAAGCTGGTCCAGGAGGCCGAGGCCTACAAGGAAGAGGTGCTGAACCGCGCCCAGGGTGACGCGTCGCGCTTCAATGCGGTCTACGAGGCCTACAAGGCCAACCGCGACGTCACCACCGAGCGGATCTATCTGGAGACCATGGAAGAGGTTCTGGGCAACGTGAACAAGGTGATCATCGACAAGGACGGCCAGGGTGTGGTGCCCTACCTGCCCCTGCCCGAGATCCAGAATCGCAGTGGTGGCAGCCGGCCGTCCGGGACGGGCTCATCCACCGGGGCGACCTCCGGCCAGGAGGGCAACCGATGAAAAAGACCGGACTCTTCGGACTGGGCATCGTCGCCGTCATCGCCGCCGTCTGCCTTTACGCCGCAGTCTTCATCGTCAGCGAAACCCAGCAGGCGCTGGTCTTCCAGTTCGGTGAACCCAAGCAGACCATCCAGACGCCCGGCCTTCAGCTGAAGGTGCCGTTCATCCAGAACGTCATCTATTACGATGACCGGGTGCTGGAACTGGATCCGCCGGCCGAACAGGTCATCCTGTCCGACCAGAAGCGTCTGGTGGTCGACACCTTCATGCGCTACCGCATCGCCGATCCTCTGCTGTTTTACCAAGCGGTGAACAACGAGTTCCAGGCGGCCTCGCGTCTGTCGGACATCGTGATTTCCGCCCTGCGCCGGGTGCTGGGGAACGTGTCCCTGGCCAGCCTGCTGTCGGCCGAACGCAATGCCATCATGGTGAACATCCGCGATCAGGTGTCGCTGGAAGCCAAGGAACTGGGGATTGCGGTGACCGACGTGCGCATCCGCCGCGCCGACCTGCCCGATGAAACCAGCCAGGCGATTTACGACCGGATCCGGTCGGAGCGGGAACGCGAAGCCCGGGACTTCCGCGCCCAGGGCCAGGAACTGGCCCAGCAGGTGCGCTCCCGCGCCGAACGTGAACGCACGGTGATCATCGCCGAGGCGCAGAAGCGGTCGCAGATCCTGCGCGGTGAAGGGGATGCCACGGCGATCAAGATCTACGCCGACTCCTTCGGCCAGGATGCGGACTTCTTCGCTTTCTACCGCTCCATGGAGGCCTACCGGAAGGCGCTGGCGAACGGGGATGGCACGACCATGGTGCTGTCGCCGGACTCCGACTTCTTCCGCTATTTCGGCAACCTGCGCGGCGGCGCCGGGCAGAGCGGAGCGCCGGCCAACTGACCTGACGGCGGTGCCCGGGCTGCCGGACGGAAGCCGGGGGCAGTGGTGCGGCGAGGGCCGCGCCACTGCCCCTTTTTTTGCAGACGCCCGGGAACGAGCAACGGTTCTTCACGCGTTGCTCAGGAATACCTCCGGGGAGCCGCATTTCCGCCACCATCGGCGCCCAGCTTTACAACCGAAACACTTCCAAGGCGACCGGGGCTACGTCGCTTGGTTGATTGAGGACCCCTGGCCGGATTTCGGTTGATCGGTCCCCGCGACAAGCCCACATCTGTGCGATGCCTGACCTCCGCCGGGCGGCCCGCCGGAATAGCATGTGAAAAAGAGGGAGAAAGACCCGTGTTTGACGCGAATATCGATAGCGCGCGCGAAGAGGGATCCGATCAGGCCGGGCGCCCGATGGCCCGGCTCGGGCGGCTGCTTCGTCCGGTCGTGGCGCCGGTAATGGTCGTCGCTGTCCTGGTGACCGGTGCCCTGCCTGCCGCCGCCCGTGAAACCCCCGACAGCTTCAGTGATCTGGCCGAGCGGCTGCTGCCGGCCGTGGTCAACATTTCCACCACCCAGACCGTCGAGAATGACCGGGGACCCGAGATGCCCCAGTTCCCGCCGGGGTCGCCGTTCGAGGAGTTCTTCAAGGACTTCTTCGACCACCGGGGAGGTCCGGGGGGCAATGGCGGCGAGGGGCCGCGGCGTCCGCGCAAGGCCACTTCGCTGGGGTCGGGCTTCGTGATCGATGAAAGCGGCTATATCGTCACCAACAACCATGTGATCGCCGATGCCGATGAAATCACCGTCATCCTGCACGACGACACCGCCCTGGAAGCCAAGCTGATCGGTCACGACGAAAAGACCGACGTGGCCTTGCTGAAGGTGGAAACCGACAAGCCGCTGACCGCCGTGCCCTGGGGCAATTCCGACAGCGCGCGGGTCGGCGACTGGGTGATGGCCATCGGCAACCCGTTTGGCCTGGGCGGCACGGTTACGGCCGGGATCATTTCGGCCAAGACCCGCGACATCAACGCCGGTCCCTATGACAGCTTCATCCAGACCGATGCGGCCATCAACCGGGGCAACTCCGGCGGTCCGCTGTTCAACATGAACGGCGAGGTGATCGGCATCAACACCGCCATCTACAGCCCCTCGGGCGGGTCCATCGGCATCGGCTTTGCCGTGCCGGCCAGTCTGGCCAAGCAGGTGATCGGCGATCTGCAGGAATTCGGCCGCACCCGTCGTGGCTGGATCGGCGTGCGGATCCAAAGCGTCTCTGACGAAATCGCCGAGGGCCTGGGCATGGACAAGCCCGAAGGCGCCCTGGTTGCCGCCGTCACCCCCGACGGCCCCGCCGCCAAGGCCGGCATCGAAGTGGGCGATATCATCCTGTCCTTCGACGGCAAGGATGTACCCGACATGCGCAGCCTGCCGCGCATCGTCGCCGAAACCGACATCGGCAAGGACGCCCCCGTCACCGTCTGGCGCAACGGGGCTGAAGTGACCCTGGGACTGGATGTGGGCGAGCTGGAAGTGGCCGAGGAACAGGGCCTGCTCGATCCCGGCCAGAGTGACCAGGACCAGGGTGGCCTGTCCAAGGTGCCCGGTACGGCCATCACCCGGCTGGGGCTGACCGTGGCCACCATCACCGACAATGAACGCCGCCAGTTCGAACTGCCCGATGATCTGGAAGGCGTGGTGGTGACGGCCGTGGGCAACGACACCGATGCCTCCGAGAAGGGGCTGGAGCCCGGCGTGGTGATCGTCAAGGTCAACCAGCAGGCGGTGGCCACCGGCGACGACGTCAAGAAGGCGGTGGACGCCGCCATCGCCGACGACCGCAAGACCGTGCTGCTGCTGGTCGAACTCAACGGCACGCGCTCCTTCGTGCCGGTAAGGGTCGTCGAGAAAGAGTAACCGCCCGCGACATCCGGAGTCGCCGGGGCTGCCTGGCGACTCCCCTTTGCGAAGCGGCCATGGCCGGGTACTCTCCGGGCCATGAGCCGCTTCGATTTTTATCATCTCCAGCGCTGGCCGCTGGAAGACGCGCTGCCCCGTCTGCTGGTCAAGGTCCAGGCCAGCGGGCAGCGGGCCGTGGTCATGGCCGGCTCGGCAGAGCGGGTGGACGCGCTGAACAGCCTGCTCTGGACCTGGGACCCCAGTTCCTGGCTGGCCCATGGCAGCGCGGCCGACGGTTATGCCGACCGCCAGCCGATCTGGCTGACGGCGGCCGAGGAAAACCCCAATAACGCGACGATTCTTCTGCTGGTGGATGGCGCCTGGAGCCCCTCTGCCGGTACCTATGCCCGGGTGCTGATGCTGTTCGATGGCCGGGATCAGGCCGCCCTGGACCGCGCCCGGCGCCATTGGGTGGACTGCCGTGATGCCAGCCACGAACTGCACTACTGGCAGCAGACCGACAGCGGTGGCTGGACCGAAAAGGCGCGCATTCTGCCCAAGCAACCCGCCCCGGCCGCAACGGCCCCTTCTGACGGATAATCTTCGTCTGGTTATAATCTTTAGTCTGTGCTCTCTATCTCTTTTGACGGGGGCGTGCCGCCGTGGTCCTATGGGGGGATCATACGAGGGATTGGTTCAGCCGTCGTTCGGCGGTATATGATGGTTAACGAGCCAATCGATTGGTTAATGACCGGGCAGAAAGTCAGGGGTGGTCACGGGTGCCGAAGTTCGAGGTTCAGATCCATAAGGACAAGCGCTGGATCACCCAGCAGGTCACGGATTACGAAAACGAGGCGATAGACGTCGCGAAAAAGGCCGTGGCCAGTAAGCAGGTCGAAGGCGCCCGGGTGATCAGCGACCGCATCGGCTATGACGGCCTGCATCGCGAACGGGTGGTGTTCGAGGAGATGGTGCGCGACATGCCCACCGCTCCCGTCCGCATCTCGCCGGTGGAGGACGCCCCTCTTTGTGAGGCCGTTGAAGACGTTTACAAGCTTGATGCCCGCATCACCATTGCCCGCCTGCTGCGCAAGTATCTGGAACAGCAGTCGGTGATCCCGTCGGAGCTGCTGTACTGCTACAGCCCGTTGTCGAAGCTTCAGGACGCGGACGGCCAGATCCTGCCGTCGGCCCTGGACCGCATCGTCACCCTGAACTGCCGCGACAATCCGGACCTGAACGCCAAGGACCGGCGGGACCTGCTGTGGCGCTGGTTCGAAGAGGTGGGGCGCCGTTCCCGGCGCTGCGAAGGCGAGCGGATGCTGTGGAAGGCGAAGCTGAGCGAGTTCGCCAAGGCCCGCCAGATGGTCGAAAAGGTGGCTTTCGATCCCGAAGAGCAACTGGCCCACCTGCGCCATGTGGTGGCGCGGGAGCTGTACAAGGAACGGAATTTCCTGGCCAAGCTGGAAGCGCTGCTCAGCTGTGTTTCCGCCGACCTGGACATGGACGTGCTGCACATCCTGGACGGCTTCATCGCCGATACCCTGGCCATGCCCCAGGTGATTCAGGACATTCTGGGCAACCGGCCCAACCTCTCGGCGGCGCTGGTCGGCCTGCTGGATCTGATGGACGGGCGGACCGACAGCACGGCGGTGGATGACGAGCCGGAAACGGTTCAGGTACTGCGCAAGCTGTTCGCCGAAGGGCGCCTGCCGGCCGGCCGGTTCGTCCTGATGGACCGGGTCAGCCGGGAACTGGGCGGCAAGAACCCCCTGGCCCGCAACGACCCGGCCAAGGAGCACGAGGCTTTCTGCGCCCTGCTGATCCGCCTGGTGCGGCGCGACGGGGTGGCCGGCGGCCCGGCGGTGGCCGGGGCGCTGACTCGGCGCTATGGCCTGCGGGTCAAGGAAGGCGGCCAGGTGGGCTGGCGGATGTCCATTCAGGGAGTGTCGAACCTGCTGAAGGACCGGGCCAAGCGCCTGCACTATCTGATCGCCGTGGCCGACGCGGCCGAGGGCATCAGCCACACCACGGCGGTGTCGGAAGAGGTGGTGACGGCGGTCAAGGACCTGGGCGATATCCACGACATTGTCGACCGCAAGCTCAGCATGACCGAGAAGCTGCAAATTATCGGTGGTCTGCAGCGGAACATGCAGTCCTGCATGGTGTTGCCGGAGGTCTTGCGCACCCGGGTGATCGGCCGAATCGACGATCTGGTGGCGTCGTTCCTGACCGAAGAACAGGTGATCGAAAAGCTGGACGACCCGACGGATCCCCTGCGGGTGCGTGCGGTGCGGCTGGTCCGTTTCTGCGGGTCGGGCATTCTGGTGGAAGGCAAGGCGTTGCAACTGGCCCGCGCCCGCGTGCTGCACCACCTGCGCCAGCCCAACTTCATCGAGGACTTCACGTCGACCGAGGCCGTGCCGGCGGAAAAGGAAGGCAAGGTCCGCGAGTTCTATCGCCTGCTGGCCGAATCCGGCTTCTCCACCTGACGGCGGAGGTGTTTTTTGGGCTCTCAGGCGCCCGGCGCCTGAGAGCCCAAAAAGACTCATTGATGCCCGGACGCGAACACCCTGTTTCCGGGGTCCGGTCTACCCCCGGCGGCCGGTTCGTCCGATCTTTGAGGACATGATTGATCCTTCAAAGAACAGGTGAGCCATGACCTCGACGACCCGACCTGATCCCCTGACGGCCCCGGTGACGCCGGCGGCGCGGCCCATCGTTGCGGTGGAACGCGGCCAGCCCGCGTCGGACGGAGCGGGGGTGCGGCTGACTCGGATGCTGGGGACCGCCCGGCTGCCCGACCTTGATCCCTTCCTGATGCTCGACCAGATCCGCTCCGATCAGGCGGACGACTACATCGCCGGCTTTCCGGACCATCCGCACCGGGGCTTCGAAACCGTCACCGTGATGATCGACGGGCGCATGCGCCATGGCGACAACCAGGGCAACAGCGGTCTGGTGGAAGCCGGCGGGGTGCAGTGGATGACCGCCGGGCGCGGCATCGTTCATTCCGAGATCCCGGAACAGGAAGACGGCATGCTCTGGGGCTTCCAGCTGTGGGTGAATTTGCCCTCGGCCCTGAAGATGACCGCCCCCACCTGGCGCGATTTCCGCGCCGAGGAGATCCCCAGCGAACGGCGGGGGGCGGGCGTGACCGTGCGGGTGATGTCCGGCCTGACCACCGAAGGCACCGAAGGCCCGGCCCGCAGCGCCGGGGAAGCCCCCTTGCTGCTGGACGTGATGCTGGATCCCGGGGCGTCCTTCCACGAGGTCCTGGACGCCCGCTACGAGACCGCCTTCATCGCTGTCTACACGGGGGCGGTACGGGGGGTGGACGGCCATGGCCGGGAGACCCTGGTGACCGATCCCAGCCTGGCGGTATTCGGCCCCGGCGCAGCCCTGTCCCTGACGGCGGGCGAGAAGGGCGCGCGCTTCCTGGTGGTTGCCGGTCGTCCGCTGGGCGAACCGGTGGCCCGCATGGGACCCTTCGTCATGAACACGGAAGCCGAACTGCTTCAGGCCTTCAATGACTACCGCAGCGGGATGTTCTAGATCCTGCTGCACACCAACCGGCCGAGGGCCAGGGCACCATCCCGCAGGCCGGCGCGCAGGTTTGCCGCGCAGGCCTGCGCCTTGCCGCCCAGGACCGTATGCAGTCCCAGGGCCGGGGCGTTGCCGCTCTTCTTCCCGGCGGTGTCCATGAACGCCAGGGCGGCCGGGGTGTCGTCGGTCACCGACTCCACCGCAAATCCCGCCGCGGCCAGAACCCCGGTCAGGTCCGGGGCGGCGATCAGAAAGCTGTCCGCCGGGGTGCCGGCCCAGGGCAGGGGGTAGACCGGCGTGGTACCGGCCGCTGGTCCCCGCAGGATGTCATAGATCACGAACCGGCCCCCGGGCCGCAGCCGGGCGGCGATGGCGGCGTAGAAGGCCGGCTTGTCGCCCACGTTCATGCCCACGTGGATGGTCCAGGCGCCGTCGAAGGGCCGGGCAAAAGGCTGGGCGCCGCGGGACAGGTCGGTGATGGCGCCGGCAACGAAGCGGGTGCGGCCGCTCAGACCGGTGCGCGCGCTCAGGGTTTCGGCGATGGCGCAATAGTCGGCGGCCAGATCGACGCCGGTGACCTCCGCCCCCGTTTCGGCGGCCAGCAGCCGGGCCGGACCGCCCAGGCCGCTGCCCACATCCAGCAGCCGCACCCCCGGCCCCCGGGGCATCAGGGCGATCAGCTCCAGGGTGGCGGCGCGGCCGCGCAGGTGGAATTCGTCGACCCGGGACAGGGCGGCCAGGGCCGGTGCGGCCGGGTTTTCTCCCAGTGCGGCAAGGCCCGCGTCGATCCGCTCCAGCAGGCCGGTGCCGTCATAATGGGGCGTGTCCGTCACGACTCCAGTCCCTCCATCAGCAGGCGCAGGGCGATGGAGGCCATCACCAGGGCGATCAGGGCGTCCAGCACCCGCCAGGCCATGGGCTTGCGGAACAGCGGGGCGAGCAGCCGCGCCCCGTAGCCCAGGGCGGTGAACCACGCGGCCGAGGCCAGCATGGCGCCGCCGACGAACCAGCTGCGGTCGTCCAGGGGGTAGCGGGCGGACAGGCCGCCCATCAGCACCACCGTATCCAGGTAGACATGGGGGTTCAGCAAGGTCACGGCGGCCATGGTGCCCAGGGCGGCGGCCAGGGTCGGGGGGGCCTCGTCGGCCGCTTCCAGCCGTCCGGGATGCAGGGCGCGGCGGGCGGCGGACAGGGCGTACCAGCCCAGGAAGGCCGCGCCGCCGAAGGTGATGATCCGCAGCACCTCCGGATGGCCGCGCACCAGAGAGGCCAGTCCCAGGGCACCGAGCAGGATGAACAGGGCGTCGCTGATGGCGCCGAACAGCACCACCGGCAGCACGTGCAGCCGCAGCAGGCCGAGTCGCAGCACGTGGGCGTTCTGGGCGCCGATGGCAATGATCAGCGAGGCACCCAGGCCGAAACCCTCGGCCAGGGCGGAAAGGGGGAGGGAGAAGGGCATCGCTGTCGACTCAGGCCCCCGCCACCGCTTCGGTTTCGGCAGCGGAGTCATAGGCCTCCTGTGCCTCCATCCAGGCTTCTTCGGCGGTTTCCAGGGCCTTCTGTGCCTTGCCCAGGGTCAGATGCAGGTCGGCCACGGCATCGGGCCGGTCCTGGTACAGGGCCGGGTCGGCCAGCTTTTCCTGAAGCCTGGCCACCTCGGCGGTGCGTTTCTCCACGGTCTTTTCGGCGGCTTCCACGGCGCGGCGCAGCGGGGCGAGGCGCTTGCGGGCTTCGGCGGCGGCGCGCTTGCGGTCCTGGCGGGCGCCGGCGGTGTGGGCGGCCTCTTCGGCGCCGCTGTTTGCCGCTGCGCCGTTGCCTCCCTTGCCGCCTTGGTTTTCCCGCCGGGCATCGCGGGCCTTGTCCAGCAGCAGGCGGCGGTAGTCGTCCATGTCGCCGTCGAAATTAGTGACCCGGCCGCCGTCCACCAGCCACAGGCGGTCGGCCACCATCTCCACCAGACGCGGATCGTGGCTGATCAGCAGCACGGCGCCGGCAAAGGCGTTCAGCGCGTGGATCAGCGATTCTCGGCTGTCGATGTCCAGGTGGTTGGTCGGTTCGTCGAGGATCAGCAGATGGGGCGCGTCGCGGCAGGTCAGGGCCAGCAGCAGGCGGGCCTTTTCGCCGCCCGACAGGTTTTCCACCCGGGTTTCGATGCGGTCGGCATCAAAACCGAAGCGGCCCAGCCAGGCGCGGATCTTCTGGTCGGGCAGCCCTTCGACGGCGCGGCGGCCGTGTTGCAGGGCCGATTCGGCGGGACGCAGCTCCTCCACCTGATGCTGGGCGAAGTAGCCGACCCGCATTTTCGGCGAGATCGACAGCTCCCCGTCCAGCACGTCCAGCCGGCCGGCCAGCAGCTTTGCCAGGGTGGACTTGCCGTTGCCGTTGGCGCCCAGCAGGGCGATCCGGTCGTCCTGGTCCAGCCGCAGGTTCAGGCCGCGCAGCACCGGCGTGCCGCCATAGCCGACGGCGGCCCTGTTCATGGTGATCAGCGGCGGCGGCAGCGGGTTGGGGTCGGGGAAGTCGAACGTGATCGGCCGGTCTTCGACGACGGCGGCGATGGGTTCCATCTTCTCCAGCATCTTCATGCGGCTTTGCGCCTGGCGGGCCTTGCTGGCCTTGGCGCGGAAGCGGTCGACGAAGGACTGGATATGGGCGCGCTGTTCGGCCTGTTTGGCGGCGGCCTTGGCCTGCAGTTCCAGGCGTTCGCGGCGGGTGCGTTCGAAGCGGTCGTAGTTGCCGGCATAGGACACCAGCTTGCCGTTTTCCAGGTGCAGGATGCGCTCGACAGCCCGGTTCAGCAGGTCGCGGTCATGGCTGATGATCAGCAGGGTGCCGGGGTAACTGGCCAGGAAGCCTTCCAGCCACAGGGTGGCTTCCAGGTCCAGGTGGTTGGTCGGTTCGTCCAGCAGCAGCAGGTCGGGCCGGGCGAACAGGGCGCTGGCCAGGGCCACGCGCATGCGCCAGCCGCCGGAATAGCTGCCCACCGGCCGGGTCTGGTGATCGGGCGGGAAGCCCAGGCCGCCCAGGATCGATCCCGCGCGCGCCGGGGCGCTGTGGGCGTCGATGGCGTTCAGCCGCTCGTGGATGTCCGCCAGCCGGGCGGGGTCCGGGTCGGCGCTGTCCTCCAGCTCGGCGAGCAGGGCGCTGCGCTCCGTATCGGCCGCCAGCACGCAGTCGATCAGGGGGATATCGCCTTCGGGCGCTTCCTGGGCGACCTGGCCGACGCGGGCGCGCGGGCGCAGGGTGACCGTGCCGCCGTCCGTGCCCTGATCGCCCAGGATCAGCCGGAACAGGGTGGTCTTGCCCGTGCCGTTGCGGCCGATCAGGCCGACGCGCTGGCCTTCGGGAATGTGGGCCGTCGCGCCGTCCAGAAGGACCCGCCCGGCGATGCGGCAAGTGATGTCGTTCAAGTGGAGCATGGGGCGGATCCTACCCGCCTGCGCCGAAAAACCAAACGGGGATTGCGATCCCTTTGTGAAAGGGGTAGAAAGCGCCCGCTCGACGGTTCGGACGACATCGCTTCGGACTCGACCCCGTCTGTATCACTCCAAAACGACGCAACCGTAGTAAGGACCTCCCCCGGATCAGGCCGCGCTGGCTCAAGGGCTCTTCTCCCCTAGCCGGACGCTTGCATCACACGACGCATCCTGCGACCCGGAGGGGACCGAGGCAAGGAAACCAACCATGGCCATCGAACGCACCCTGTCCATCATCAAGCCCGACGCCACCCGCCGCAACCTGACCGGCGCCATCAACGCCAAGTTCGAAGAAAGCGGCCTGCGCATCGTCGCGCAGAAGCGCGTGCAGCTGACCACCGCCCAGGCGGAAGGCTTCTATGGTGTGCACAAGGAGCGCAGCTTCTTCGGCAGCCTCTGCGACTTCATGACCTCCGGCCCCGTCGTGGTGCAGGTCCTGGAAGGCGAAGGCGCGGTTGCCAAGAATCGCGAAGTGATGGGCGCCACCAACCCGGCCAACGCCGCCGACGGCACCATCCGCAAGCTGTTCGCCGAGTCCATCGAAGCCAACTCCGTGCATGGCTCCGACAGCCCGGAAAACGCCGCGAAGGAAATCGCCTTCTTCTTCAGCGAAACCGAAATCGTCGGCTGATTCACTGAACCACCTCTGCGAGGCGCAAAGCGGATCGTAGGGGAGGATATAAAAGGCCCCGGACTCGTGCTCGAGTCCGGGGCCTTTTCATGTGCCGGGGCGGCAAGGCCCGGGATCAGGCTGTGAGCCATGTTCCCAGGCGCTGGATCGATTCCGTCTTCAGCGACTCCGCCTCCCAGAGCAGATAGTAGGTGTGGGTGCCCCGGTCCACCGTCAGGTCGAACGGCCGGGCCAGGTGGCCCAGGGTCAGGTCCTCTTCCACCAGCGCCAATTGGGCGAGCGCCACGCCACGGGATGCCGCCGCGGCCCGGTAGGTCAGGGCGGAGCTTTCGAACGAAACGAAGCGGAAGTCCCCGGCTCCCCCCAGGCCCGCCGCCGACAGCCAGATATTCCAGTCATCCGGGCGATGGGGCGTGGCCAGAAGATCCTGGCCCAGAAGGCGCCTGGGGTCCTTGCCCAGCCTGGCGGCGACCGCAGGGGCGCATACCGGCGTCAGGACGTTGCCGATCAGCGGCATGGCCTTCAGGCCCGGCCAGGACCCTGATCCCAGGCGGACGACCGCGTCCAGCCCGCCCAGGTCGGACCATTCGGACGCCATCGACAGGCGGACCTCGATATCCGGATTGGCCAATTGGAAAGGCGCCAGTCGCGGCAGCAGCCAGTAGGTCGCAAAGGTCGTGTGAGAGCGCAAGGTGATCACCGTCCGCGCCGCGTCCCGGGTCAGAACCGAACTCGCCTCGCGAAGGCCCGCGAAGGGGCCGCTGATCGCCTCGTAATAGACCTTTCCCCGGTCCGTCAGGGCGATCCCGCGCCCGGCCCGGCGCACCAGCGCCATCCCGAAAGACTGCTCCAGCAATTTGATCTGACGGCTGACGGCCCCCGGAGTCACATGCAGCTCCTCGGCGGCATGGCGCACGCTCAGCCGCCGGGCGGTCGCCTCGAAAGCTTGCAGGGCGGTCAGGGAGGGGAGCGGGCGCATGGGCGGTCCTATTGTTGATAATAACTCAACAATTGCGGAAATCTAATCGTTTGTCCATCGCCGGGCGGGTTTTTAGAGTGATTGGCAAGATCGAAAGATCAAAAAAAGTTTTCGGACGTATCTGGGAGGAATTTTGTGGTATCTCGAACACTCGAAGGGGTGATTGTCCTTGATTTCGGGCAGTTGATCGCCGCCCCTGTTTGCGGATTGTGGCTATCGGACCTGGGCGCCACAGTTATCAAGGTTGAGCCACCGGGGGGAGAACTTGCCCGGCGTCTGGGGCCGCCGTCGCGGAACGGAGAAAGCTTCGTTTCCCTGGTCTCCAACAGGGACAA
Source organism: Rhodospirillaceae bacterium Z3-40 (assembly GCA_046233135.1). GTDB lineage: Bacteria > Pseudomonadota > Alphaproteobacteria > Rhodospirillales > Rhodospirillaceae > JBJXHN01. The sequence goes on from JBJXHN010000002.1 coordinate 627,096, forward strand.
GCTCGGTCTTGCGCTGGATCTCAAGAACCCGAAGGCGCGGGACGTCGTCGCGCGGGCCGTTTCCCGGGCTGATGTGGTGCTTCAGAACTTCCGGCCTGGCGTCGCCGACCGCCTGGGCATTGGTCATCGGGCGTTGTCCGCGATCAACCCGGATCTGATCTACTGCGCCATTTCCGCCTATGGCCAGTCCAGCCCCTGGCGGGACAAGCCCGGCGTGGACGGCATCATCCAGGCCGCCAGCGGCATCATGAGCGTTATCGCCGCGCCCGGGGGCGCTTCAGGCTCGGCCCCTGCCCCCGGCAAGGTTCCCCTGCCGCTGGCGGACATGACGGGGGCGTTCGTCTCGGTCATTTCCATCCTGGCCGCTCTGCGCGACCGGGACGCCGGCCGGGGAGGGACCCTGCTGGATATCGACCTGTTCAGCGGCATGGCCGCCCTGCTGCAACTGGATCTTTCCGGCTATCTCACCAATGGCGAACTGCCCGTGCCCAGCGGCAGCGCCGCCAGCTACGCCGCGCCGAACGAGGCCTTTCCCACGGCGGACGGCTGGATCATGGTCGCCGCCTACCAGCCGCCGCGATGGCGGGACCTGTGCCGGGGTCTCGGCTGTCCGGGGCTGGAGGCGGACCCGGGGTTGGCGACCAACGCTCTCCGGGTCGCCAACCGCGCTTTTCTCCACGAGTCCCTGGATCCCCTGTTCCGCGTGAAGTCCTCCGCCTTCTGGGCCGGCAGCCTTGAGCGGCTGGGCATCATGGCCGCACCCGTGGCCAGTCTCGCCGACGTGGCGGACTCCGTGCCCTTCTCCGACCGGAACCTGGCGATCACCACCACCCATCCGGTGGCCGGAACCGTGCACATGCCGGCTTCCCCCTTTCTGGCGAGGGTGGGGGCGGCAGCGGGGCGCGTGCGGGCGCCGGCGCCGCGCGTCGGCGAACATTCGCGCAAGGCTCTGGAGATTCTCGGATTTCGCGCGGGCGAGATTGACGGATTGCTCCGGGATGGCGTCCTCGAACAAGGATTGGTGCAATGACCGGCTTTATTGAAACGCGGGTCGAGGGGGCCGTGGCCACCTTGACCATGAACAGCCCCGAAGACCGCAATGCCCTGTCCCGGCCGGAGCAATGCGACGCCCTTGCCGATGCCCTGATCGCGGCTGATGCGCAATCCGGTGTGAAGGTCGTGATCCTGACCGGGGCGGGACCGGCCTTCTGCGCCGGGGGCAACGTCAAGGACATGAAAGCCAGGCGCGGGTTCATGGCGGGCACGCCCGTGGAACTGGAGGACGGCTACCGTCGCGCCCTGCATCGCATCCCCTTGGCATTCCAGGCCATCGACGTTCCGGTCATCGCCGCGATCAACGGGCCGGCGATGGGGGCGGGGCTGGATATCGCCTGCATGTGCGACCTGCGCGTGGCGTCCGGCCGGGCGCGGTTCTCGGAGGTTTTCGTGCGCCTGGGCATCATCTCCGGCATCGGCGGCGCCTGGTTTCTGCCCCGGATCATCGGACCGGCCCGCGCCGCCGAACTGGCGTTCACCGCCAAGGTCATCGGTGCGGAGGAGGCCCTGGCCTGGGGGCTGGTCTGCGAGGTGACCGAGCCGGAGGATCTGGCCGGACGCGTCCGGGATCTGGCCGGGGAGATCGCCCGACATTCCGGTGTCGCCCTGCGCTTCTACAAGCGGTTGCTGCGGATGGCCGAGAGGCAGGATCTGCGCGGCAATCTTGATGCCACGGCTCCCTTGCAGGCCCTGGCCCATCTGACTCCCGAACATGCGGAGTCCGTGGACCGCCTCATCGCCGATATGGAGCGGCGCGCGGCGGACGGGGGGGCCGCGTGATGGACCGCCTGCTTTGCCCCCTGAGAATGCCCCTGAGAAAGATCGAACGGGCGGCCGTTATTTGCGGATGCGTCCTCCTGTTTCTGCTGATGCTGCTCGTCTCGGCGGATGTCTTCCTGCGCTATGCCCTCAACAGCCCCTTCGGCTGGACCTACGACGTGGTGTCTATGTACCTGATGCCGGGCATATTCTTTCTGCTGCTTTCTGATTCCTTCCGGGGCGGCGCCCAGGTCCGCGTCGACATCCTGCGCGACGGGTTTCCCCGGCGCGTGCGCGCCGTGACGGATGCCCTGGGCTACCTCTGCGCCCTGGTGATCTTCGGGGCCATCGGCGCGCGGACCTTCGGGCGGGGCTGGGATGCCCTGACGGGCGGCGACGCCGTCGCCGGAGCGATCCCCTGGCCCATGTGGCCGTCGATCATGCTGGTTCCGGTCGGCTGCGCCATGCTGAGCGTCCGGCTGGTGATCGCGACGATCGCGGGGTTCCGGGATCCTGAAACGGAGACGGGAGCCGAGACCCCGCTGGCCGAGGGAGGAGTCGAATGATCGCCTTCGGCATTCTGGTTCTGCTTCTCGTCCTTCTGGCCCTGGGAACCCCGGTCGGGTTCGCGATGCTCACGGCGGGATCGCTGGGCCTTCTGCTGACCGTCGGACCCGGCGGCCTGCTGGGCGTGCTGGAAACCAGCCCGCTGACCGTGGCGGGGTCCTTCGAGTTCATCACCATCCCTCTGTTCCTGCTGATGGCCGAATTCGTTCTGCAAAGCGGCAAGGTGGACGACCTGTTTCGCGCGACCGCTGCCTGGATGGGCCGGACACGGGGCGGGCTGGGCATGGCCACCGCCCTGGCGGGCGCCGGGTTCGGTGCCATTTGCGGCACGTCGACCGCCTCTGCCGCGACCCTGTCGGCCACGAGCCTTCCGGCGATGATCCGGCAGGGCTACGACCCCAGTCTGGCGGCGGGCGTGGTCGCCATTTCCGGGACCCTGGCGATGCTCATCCCGCCGAGCGTGGCGATGATCGTCTACGGCCTGCTCGCCGACGTGGACATCGGCCAGTTGCTGGTCGCCGGGGTGCTTCCCGGGCTGCTGGTGATGGCCACCATCATCGTGACGGTGTTCATCCTGGCCAGCCTCAGACCCTCTCACGCGCCCACCGCCGGCCGGGTGTCCTGGGCGGAGAAGATCCGGATGCTGCGCGCGGTCGGGCCGATCCTGTTCCTGTTCACCGCCGTTACGGGGGTGATCTACCTGGGGCTGGCGACACCGACGGAAGCCGCCGCGATCGGCGCTCTGGGGGCTTTGCTCCTGCTGGCCCTGTCCGGGCGCATGACGGTGCGGGGTGTCTTCACCGCCCTGCGGCGGGCCGCCCACGGCAGCGCGATGATCATGGTCATCCTGCTGGGGGCCACGGTGTTCGGCTATTTCTTCGCCCTGACCCAGATCACCCAGTCGGTGGTGGGCTGGGCCGGCGGGCTGGGGGTTTCGCCGCTGCTGATCCTCGCGCTGGTCCTGTTGGGCTACATCCTGCTCGGCGCTTTCCTCGACCAGATCGCCATTCTCGTGCTCACGGTGCCCGTGGTGGTGCCCCTGATGGCGTCTCTCGACTTCAATCTGGTCTGGTTCGGCGTGGTGATGATCGTCACCGCGGAACTGGGCATGGTGACGCCGCCGGTGGGGTTGAACTGCTTCATCGTCGCCCGCTATGCGGAGCGCCCTCTCGGCGAAGTCTTCCGCGGTGTCGCGCCCCACGTCCTGGCCCATGTGGTGGCCATCGTGATCCTGGTGGCCCTGCCGCAAATCACGCTCTGGCTCCCCGGCCTGATGCGATGACGGGTCCCCTGTGACCCCAACGACAATCGAACCAAGGAAACAGCACATGAAACATCTGGGAGGTTACGGTATGAAAGCGATCATTCTGGGCGCGCTGCTCGTCGCGTCCGCCTTGCCCGTTCGCGCGGCGGAGATCACGCTGCGTATGGGCGATTCACTGCCGGTGGGCCATGTCATTTCCGAAACGGCGACCAAGCCGTGGATCGATCTGGTGGAGAAGAAGTCCAACGGCCGTCTGGCGATCGAATACTTTCCCGCCGAGCAGGTCGGCAAGGCCAAGGACTTCCTGTCCCTGACCCAGGCCGGCTTGCTGGACATCGGCTATATCGGTCCGGGCTATGTCTCGGAGAAGATGCCCCTGTCGGCCGTTGCGGAGTTGCCTGGGGCATCGCGGACGTCCTGCGAAGTGATGCGGACATACTGGTCCCTGGTGAAGGAGGGCGGCTGGCTGTTCGAGCACGAATACGCGCCGAACGGCATCCGTCCGCTGTTCGTGATCGCGCTGCCGCCGTACCAGATGATCCTGGGCGATGGCGAAGCGGTCACCGGGACCGGGTCGCTGCGGGGCAAGAAGATCCGGGCCTCAGGCGGGGCGCAGAGCCTGACGCTTGAAGCCCTGGGGGTGGTGCCCGTGCGTATGGCGCCGCCGGAAATCTACGAGGCGATGACCCGGGGCATGATCGACGGCGCGCTACTGGCGCATATCAGCGTTGGCTCCTACAAGCTGACCGCGCCCGCGAAGGCCGCGACCAAAGGCGAGAACTTCGGAACCGTAGTGGTCGCCTATTCCATCGGCGAGCGGAAATGGCAGTCCCTTCCCGAGGACATCCAGGCGCTCCTGATGGAGGCGGGAGACGAATTGACCCTTGCGTCCTGTGCTGCGTTCGACCGCAAGGAAGAGCGCGCTGCCACCGATCTGCGCGAGGCGGGCATCGCCTTGATCACCTTCGGCGAGGAAGACGAAAAGATCCTGCGTGCGGCCAGGGACAAGATTGCCGGTGAGTGGGCCACCGCACTGGACGAACGGTGGCTGGCCGGAAGCGAGGCCCTCGCGGCGTTCCGGAGTGCCCTCGACCGGGTGCGCGCCGGGACCGCCGGACAATAGGGCCGGCCGACGATGGGCTTTGCCTTGTGGCGCATAAAAGTCTTCGTTGCGTCTGAACGGAATACGAACTGCGTGGGTTTTAATCCGCGCAGTTCAGTATCTGATGAAAGGCCCCGGACCCGAAGATCGAGTCCGGGGCTTTTTTGCAGGTGCACCGGTTCGTCTACAGAACTGTCTTCAGCTTGTCGGCCAGACGCAACGCCAGGGCGGCGATGGTCAGGGTCGGGTTGGCGGTGCCTTCGGCCGGGAACACGCTGGACCCGGCGATGTACAGGTTCTCGTGATCCCAGCTCTGGCAGTCGCTGTTCAGCACCGAGTTGGTCTTGGCCGTGCCCATCAGCGTGGTGCCGATAATGTGGCCGGCGCCGGCGAAATTGAACGGCGTGCCGTCGTAGGTGAACTTGGTCGTGGAGTCGGCGACGTACTGGGTATATTCGGTCGCGCCCATGCGTTCGAACATCTGGGTGGCGATCGACTGGGCGCTGACGAAGGCCTTGGCGGTGTAGTCGCTGATCCCGTAGGTGATCTGCGGGCGCGGCAGTCCCAGGCCGTCCATATAGGTGGTCGACAGCGTCACCCGGTTGGACGGATCGGCGGGCTGTTCGCACAGGAAGCCGACCCGCATCTGCCGGGTGAACAGGCTGTTGAGCTTCTGCACCAGAGCGGTGCCGACCAGCCGCTCGCCGTTCGGGTTGGTCTGCGATCCGTTGCTGCCGGTGATCCAGTCGCGGGTGGTGGTGGTGGGATCGGTGGCCGCCCAGTTCCAGCCTTCGTTGCCGATTTCGATGCGATAGGGGCTGCGGTAGCGGCGGAACGACCCGTCGCGCATCGACTCGATACCCGACGTGGACAGCGGCCCGCGATAGGGATAGACGGGCTGGGGCATCATCGCCCAGGCCAGATAGATCACGTGATCCATCAGGTTGCGCCCCACCTGGTCGGAACTGTTGGCCACGCCGTTGGGCAGGTCGTTGGTGCGCGACATCAACAGCAGCTTCGGTGTTTCGATGGCATGGGCGGCCAGGACATACACGGCTCCCTTGGCCGTTCCCATGCCGGTAGCGCCGCCGGAACTGTCTTCCCAGGTCATGTAATCGACCGAGGCGATGCGGCCGCTGCCCGAGTCCACATTGATCCGCATGGCCACGGACTTGGGTTGCAGGGTCACCGCTCCCGTCTGCAAGGCCTGGTTCAGGGTCACCGTGCCATCGTATTTGGCCTGGATCGGGCAGATGGGGATGCAGTTGGTGTTTCCCGCGCAGGTGCGGCGGTCGCCGGCGTAGACCGAATTGCGTCCCTGCGGCGTCGGATAGACCGTCGAGGTCAGCGTGACCGGCTGGCCATCCACGGTTTCGTGATAGGTCTGGCCGTCCAGGCTTTGGGCCATCACCTCGTCCAGGATGGTCGGCTTGATGCCGGGCATGGGGTATTCGTAGCCGGGGCTGAAGTCATTGATCATATAGCCCTGGTCGGCCTTGGTGGCGGCCACGCCGATGGCGCTTTCCGCCCGCTCGTAATAGGGTACCAGCTCGGAATAGGCGATCGGCCAGTCTCGGCCGACGCCGTACATGGTCTGGGTTTGCAGGTCTCCGGGCATCAGGCGCAGGGATGTTCCCAGCCAGTGCCAGGTGGTGCCGCCGGCCACCCGCTCGTAGGTGGACGCGAAGGCCAGGGGGCCAGCCTGTAGCAGATAGGAACTGGCCGGATCGGTGACATAGCGGCCGCCCGGGTCGGCGTTGAACAGGCCGGCCGTGGTTGCCCGCGGCACGGTCTGCCTGGCCGGGTTGGGCCAGGGGCCGCCGGGCGTGGCCGGATCCACGGCGGGGGGATAGGGGGATTCGGGCAGCTTCGAGCTGGAGGTGTAGAAGGTCTCCATATACTCTTCGCGGCTGGCCGGGATGCCGGGGCCGGCTTCGAGAATCAGCACCGACTTGCCCGCCGCACCGAGTTCGTTGGCGATCAGCGCTCCGGCAATTCCGGCACCGATGATCACCACGTCATAGGTCTGCTCCGACATGTTATTCGCCCTCCGGCGCGGCGTTGGGTTGGGGATTGGTCACGGGGTCGCTGCCTTGCACGCCGACGAAGTCCATCAGCGGCGGCGGCGGGCTGTTCCAGTAGCCGTATCCCCAGTAGGGTCCGCCGGTTTCCGCATAGCCCATGGCATGGGCCTGGGCCACCTTCCACGACAGGCCGCCGATATAGGCCTGATCCGACAGGACGATCTGGTTGCTGCCCTCGAACCACACCCCCAGGTACCACATGGTGGCCAGTTCGGCGGTGGCAGTCGGTTCGTCGTTCAGGCACAGCTGGCCCAGGTCCGTCAGCTGCTCCGGCGTGGGGGCGCCGCCGCTGCCGTCGCCCCAGCCGGATCCGCCGGAGCCGGAACCGGGGTTCGGACCCAGCACATCGACGGTCAGGCTCAGCAGGGCATTGAGGCCATTGGGGTCACGGGCCTGCATGGTGTCGAAGTACAGTTGCTTCAGGTTCACCGGGTCCAGCCCCGGCACCAGGGTGTCCTGGGAGCAGCCGGTGACCGCCACCGACAGCCACACGAACTGGTTCATGGTCGTGCTATCCGTCATGGGAATGCCTCCTCCGGCTCACTGCGCCAAGGTCAGGGTGTAGGTGAAATCGGCGTGGGTGCCCTGGGTGTCGGTGGCGTCCCCGTGGCAGTCGATGCACGACGATGACACGCGCGGGACGGTGCCCTGGATGTAGGTTTCCAGGGTGGTGTTCCCCAGGAAGGTGGGCGCGGGCGTGCCGAAGGGGCGCGTGACGTTGCCCGGGGTACCGCAGGCGGTTCCCGGTTCGGTCGGCCACTGGGTGGACACCAGTTCGTAGTACTGCCACACCGACGCCGGATTGACGGAGCGCAAGGCCTCCTGCCACTGGTCGTTCAGGGTGCGGGTGGCCTCGGTAATGGGGATCTGGCGGACCACCTGGTTGGGGGTGTTGGGCGTGTTGGGGTCCCAGGGGTGGGGCGGCAGGTCGTTGACCGCGGTGCAGTCGGTGCAGTCCTTTTGGTAATAGTTGTAGTGCCCGCTGTCCTGTCCGGCGGCGACATCATCCACATCGGGGACGTTGTCGACCTGTTCGAAGGTGGACCAGATCCATTGCGGCGTATTGGCCAGCTTCTGGGCGATGTGGAAACCCACCAGGCCGATGGTCTGGCGTTCGCAGCTTTCGGCGACGGGGTGGCCGTCTTCGGTGCTGGCCGGGGTGTAGACCAGGGCCTCGGTGGTATGGAAGCGGGCCGGCGTGTCATCGGCGTTGAGGATCTTCCACGACGACTTCAGCGTCATCGCCCCTTCGGTGCCGTCATAGGGGCCGCTGCCCGTGGCCGTCGAACAGGCGAACTGGATGCTGTCGTTGCCGGCGGCGTAGTCCTTCTGGCCTTGCAGGCTGTACAGGCCCTTTTCGACGATACCGTTGTACAGCACCTCGTTCATCGAGATCTGGAAGCGGGTATAGACCCCCGCCCGGTCGATCAGCGGCCCGGACTTGAACGGTTGCAGTGTCGGGCTGACCAGCAGAGGGGTCTTGGCGATCTGGCTGATGATTGGCAGACCGGGTTGGGCCAGGGCTTTGCAAGCCTCCGGGACAACATTGGGCATCTCCCAGGGCAGGGGCGTTTCCCCGCCGGGCAGGAAGACGCTGTCCACGTTCTTGTAGCTCTGCCAGGTGCCCGTGGCGTCGCCGGTGGCGCCGATGACGGTGCTCGGGTCGGGGGCGGTCCCTTCGCCCAGGGGCCAGTTCAGGCCGACGAAGGCCTGCCAGGAATAGACATCGAATTCGTGCTGGATCTTGTCCAGGGTGCTGAGGTTGGATGCCCCGCTGTCGACGGTCTGGATCGGAACGCGCGGGCAGAGGGCGATTCCGTTGGGGGCGGTGTAGCACCCCTGATCATCCTGGGACGCCGATTGAGCCGTCGCCGTGTCGGGCGGCAGATGGGCGAACGTCACCACCGCCAGGGCGGCCGCGGTCAGCCCCCCTGCCTTCAAGACTTGTTTCGAGACCATGACCCCTCTCTATGGACGTATTCCGCGCTGGGATTGGGTTCGGAAACTCTATTCCGGAGATAGCGCGTGGGTTATCGCATAGAGAGTGTACATGAAAACATCAGACACATGAGTGTGCTTAACACTTTTATGCGAAAAAATTAAGGTATACGATCAATAGGTGGTTCCGCCTGCGGTGTGATGGGGCAGGTGGAGGGGTTTGGCGTGATTTTGCAATCCATGTCATTAAAATGCATTCTTCCGCCAGAAATCGGGGTTTGGCGGAAGAATGATGGAATTTGACAAAAGGGATGTTCTCGCGCCAAACCGGGATGGGGCGCGGGGATCCGGCTCTATCGCCGGACGGGATCCGGACGTCTTCAGGACAGGGGCGGGTTGACCAGGCAGTCGGCGTGTTCGGGGGCCTGAACGATGGTGCGGACGCCGCGCACCTGCACCCGGCCTTCGGCCACCAGCCGCAGGGCGGCGGGATAGATGCGGTGTTCCTGTGTCAGCACCCGGCCCCCCAGGGTGTCGGGAGTGTCATTGGACAGCACCGGCACGCAGGCCTGGATGATGATCGGGCCGTCATCCATTTCGGCACGGACGAAATGGACCGTGCAGCCATGGAAGCGCACCCCGGCCTCCAGCACCCGCTCGTGGGTGTCCAGCCCCTTGAAGGCGGGCAGCAGCGAGGGGTGAATATTGATCATCTTGTTGTGCCAGCCGGTGACGAATTCGCCGGTCAGCAGCCGCATGAAGCCGGCCAGGCAGATCAACTCCGTTCCCACCGAACGCAGATGGGCGTCCAGCGCGGCTTCGAAGGCGGGGCGGCCGTCATAGGCCTTGTGGTTGATCACCGTGGTCGGGATCCCGGCGGCCGCCGCCTTTTCCAGGCCGCCGGCACCGGGGCGGTTGGAAACGACGGTGACGATTTCGGCCGGGAAGGCGGGGTCGGCACAGGCGGCGATCAGGGCTTCCATGTTGGAGCCCCGACCGGAAATCAGCACGGCGACGCGCAGCGGGCCTTTGCCGGCGGGCTCGCTCATCGGCCCCAGGCCTCGGCCAGGCCGTCCATCACCACCGTCGGGCCGTCCGGCCCGGCGCAGGGGCGCAGGTCGCCCAGGCGGATCACCGTTTCCCCGGCCTCGGCCAGCAGGGCGGCGGCCTCGTCGGCGCGGTCGGCGGGGACGGCGATGACCATGCCGATGCCGCAGTTGAAGGTGCGGGCCATTTCCACCGGGGCTACGCCACCTTCGGTCATCAGCCAGCGGAAGACCGGCGGCAGGTCCCAGGCGGTGGGATCCAGATGGGCGGCCACGCCGTCGGGCAGCACCCGGGGAATGTTTTCCCAGAAGCCGCCGCCGGTGATGTGGGCCATGGCATGGACCAGTCCGGCGCGGCAGGCGGCCAGGCAGGATTTGACATAGATCCGGGTCGGCGTCAGCAGGGCCGCGGCCAGGCTGCTGCCGGTCTGGGCGGGGGGCACCTGGAACGGTGCGGGCGCATCCCAGGCCAGACCGGTGTCGGCGACGATGCGGCGGATCAGGGAATAGCCGTTGGAGTGGGGACCGCTGGACGCCAGCCCCAGCAGTACGTCGCCGACTCCGGCGCGGGTGCCGGTCAGCAGAGCATCGCGTTCCACCGCGCCGACGGCGAAGCCGGCAAGGTCGTAATCGCCGCCGGCGTACATGCCCGGCATCTCCGCCGTTTCCCCGCCGACCAGCGCGCAGCCGGCCTGGCGGCAGCCTTCGGCGATGCCCGAAACGACGGCGGTGGCCACCGGCACGTCCAGCCGGCCGGTGGCGTAATAGTCGAGGAACATCAGCGGTTCGGCCCCCTGAACGATGAGGTCATTGACGCTCATCGCCACCAGGTCGATACCCACGGTGTGGTGCAGACCGGACTCCAGGGCCACTTTCAGCTTGGTCCCGACGCCATCGGTGGCTGTGATCAGCAGCGGATCCTGGTAGCCTGCTGCCTTCAGATCGAAAACGGCGCCGAATCCGCCCAGCGCGGCATCGGCGCCGGAGCGCCGGGTGGACGCCGCAAGCGGTTTGATGGCTTGCACAAGGGTGTTGCCGCTGTCTATGTCAACACCGGCGTCCTTATAGGTCAGACCGGCAGGTGTGCCGGAATTGGAATGGGAAGTGGAAATGGCTGCCTCGATGGTTTTCGGTGATCGCGTCGCAACGGCTTTCGGGACCATACCCGAACGGTGCCGCTTTGCAACGGCTCCGGTGCGCTTCGCGCGGTCATTTTCCGGTCCGCGCGGGGCCGGCAGGGGGGGGGAGCCCCCGGTTGCCCCTCTGGTCGCGCGCCTTTTCGGCCTGATCGCCGTGCTTCTGGTCCTGGCCGGTGCCACCCTGGCCCCGGCGCCGGCCCGCGCGCAAGAAGCCTATACCGCGCCGTCGGTGGCGGTGGACGTCAAGGCTGCCAGCCCCACCCAAGCCCGCCAGCAGGCGATTACCGAGGCCCAGGGCAAGGCCCTGGCCGCGCTGCTGCAATCCCTGACAGACCCGGCCGACCACGGCCGTCTGCCCCGGGTTTCGGATGCCCAGGCCGAAGGCATCGTCGTCGACTTTGCCCTGGCCAACGAACGGACCACGGCCAACCGCTATATCGCCGACATCACCGTGCGCTTCGCCGCCGATCCGGTGAACCGCCTGCTGGCCCAGGCCGGCATCTCCCACATTCGCGGCCGGGATGCCCCGGTGCTGGTGCTGCCGGTCTATCAGGGCGGTCCCTCCGACGGCCCGCTGCTGTTCGAGGAAACCAACCCCTGGCTTCAGGCCTGGCAGGCGGCGTCGGGGCTGTCGGAAGGGCTGGTGCCCATCGCCCTGCCGCTGGGGGATCTGGCCGACGTGTCCGCTGTGGATGCCCGCGGGGCGATCGACGGCAATGTCACAGGCGCCCGCCAGATTGCCAACCGCTACGCCGCGCCCGACGTGGTGGCGGTCAAGGCGGTGGGCACGGCCGAAGCCGGCCTGACCATCACCGCCACCTCCTTGCAGGGCAGCAACTTCGCCGGCCTGTCGCCGATCACCGTGGAGCCGGGCGACGACGTCATGACCCGTGGCGTCGCCCAGGCCCGGGATGCCCTGGAAAACGCCTGGCGCCAGGGCCAGCGTCAGCCTTCCACGGCGGCCTATCCGACCGTCGGCGGCGCGGCCTATGGCGACTCGGCTTATCCTTCCGCCTATCCGGACACCAGCATGGCCGGTGCGGCCGGCGGTTACGGCTGGGGGGCGGCCGATCCCTCCGCCGGTGCCGTGACCCCCGATTTCGGGACCGCCGGCATGGGAGCGCCGGAGGGCGCGGCCGGCATGGGCACGCCCCCCCCGGGCTGGCAGGCCGGCACACCGGCGCTGGGACAGCCCGGAGGGGCTCCGGCTCCCGGCACCGGCACCATGGGAGCGCCTGCCGCGTATGGGGCGGGCACCGGCGGCGGGCTGACCCTGCTGGCCCGCTATACCTCGCTGGAACAGTGGATTTCCATCCGCCGCAAGCTGCAAAGCGTGCCGGGGCTGGGGCCGCTGGATCTGATCGCCGTGGCCTCGGACCGGGCGCAGCTGCGGCTGGACTGGCGCGGCTCCGTCCTGGCCTTGCAGCAGGCGCTGATGGGGCAGGGCCTGGAGATGAAGGAAGCCAGCGGCTTCTACGTGCTCGACGCCGTGGCCGGCGCGCCGCCGGGCGGCTTCCCCGGCATGGCCCGGCCCGATGGCACGGCGCCCGCTCCCGGTTCGTCCGCGCCCGCCACGCGGGCTCCGGCCCCCGTCACCGGGGCGCCCACCGGGGCGCCGGCCACGGGTGGCACGCTGCCGGGGACTATTCCCTCCGCCGGGAGTGGCGGCTGAGTCCGGAGCGTCCCGGCGTCGAGGTCTGATCATGCTGCGTCACCTGCCCAACCTGTTGACCGGCCTGCGCCTGCTTCTGGTGCCCGGGGTGGTCGGTTGCGTGCTGGCCGCCGATGCCTGGTCCGCCCTGTGGCTGTTCGTTGCCGCCGGCATCACCGATGCCCTGGACGGCTTTCTCGCCCGCCTGCTGAAGGCCCAGTCGACCCTGGGCGAGATCCTTGATCCGGTTGCCGACAAGGCGCTGCTCAGCGGCGCCTATGTGGCCATGGCGATGATGGCCTGGATGCCGGTGTGGCTGGTGGTGCTGGTGGTGGTCCGGGATCTGGCGATCCTGCTGATCGGCCTGCGGCTGCGGCTGGCGCAGGGGCCGGTGTCCCTGCCGCCCACCTGGCTGGGCAAGCTGAACACCGTGCTTCAGGTGGGGTACGGGGGGCTGGTGATGGGAGGCCGGGCCCTGGGGCTTGACCTGGAAGGCGTCACGCCCATTATGGGCGGCGCGGTCGCGGTGGTCGCTCTGGCGTCCGGTCTGTCCTACCTGCGCCTGCTCCGCTTGGGGCGCCTCGGTTCTGGGTAACGGAGACATCCGATGACACGCGAACGGCAAGTGCGGGCCTGGCTGATCGGGATCGCTGTCTTCCTGGTGGCGCTTTACGTCCTGCGTGGGGTGCTGCTGCCCTTTGCCGCCGGCATGGCGGTGGCCTATTTCCTCGATCCCGTCGCCGACCGGCTGGAGTCCCTGGGGCTCAGCCGGCTGTGGGCGACCATCGTCATCACCCTGGGCTTCATCCTGGTGATGGTGCTGGTGCTGGTGCTTCTGGTGCCGGCCCTGCAGCACCAGATCGGCGCCTTTCTGGAAAACGCGCCGCGCTATGCCCAGGCCCTGGTCAACCGGGGCCAGGATCTGCTGATCCATCTGAAATCCACCCTGGGCGAGGAGCGGATGCAGGAGCTGACGACGGCCCTGCAAAGCTACGCCGGGGATGCGGCGCGCTGGCTGGTGCGGCTGATCAACCAGGTGATCACCGGCAGCTTCGCCCTGATCAACCTGATTTCGCTGATCGTGCTGATGCCGGTGGTGGCCTTCTACATGCTGCGCGACTGGGACCGCATGGTGGCGGCCATCGACGAGAAGCTGCCCAAGCCCTATGCGCCGCAGATCCGCGCCCGCTTCCGCGAGATCGACGAGACCATCGCCGGATTCCTGCGCGGCCAGGCCTCGGTCTGCCTGGCCCTGGGCACCTTCTATGCCATCGGTCTGACCCTGGCCGGCCTGGACCTGGGGCTGATCGTCGGCATGATGTCCGGCCTGCTGTCGTTCATTCCCTACGTGGGCACCATCACCGGCGGTCTGGCGTCCATCGGCCTGGCCCTGGCCCAGTTCAACGACTGGGTGGACATCGCCATCGTCGCCGGCATTTTCGGCGCCGGCCAGATCTTCGAAGGCAACGTCCTGACCCCCCGGCTGGTCGGCGACCGGGTGGGGCTGCATCCGGTCTGGGTGATCTTCGCCCTGCTGGCCGGGGCCACCCTGTTCGGCTTCCTGGGCATCCTGCTGGCCGTGCCGGTGGCTGCGGTCATCGGCGTGCTGGTTCGCGCGGGCCTGCGCGAATATCAGGACAGCGCCCTGTTCCACGGTGTCCTGCCGGTTGCCGCCGGCCCGGCAAGGCCGGCAAGGGATGGCGAGGACGACGAAGGGGGCGTCTCCGCCGAAGGCCGCCCAGAAGGTCGCCCCGCAGGCCACATGTCATGAGCCGCGACATGTCCGAACAGTTGCCCCTGGACCTGCCCTGGCGGCCGGCCCTGGAGCGGGCGGATTTCATGGTCGCCCCCTGCAACGCGGCGGCGGTGGCCCTGGTGGATGCCTGGCCCGCCTGGCCGGGGCCGACGGTGGCCCTGTGGGGGCAGCCGGGATCGGGGAAAAGCCATCTCGCCCGGGTGTTCGCCGGCAAGGCGCGGGCGCGCATGCTCGATGCCGCCAGTGTCGCCGGTACGGACTGCCTGTCGCTGTTCGATGGCGGCAAGGCGGCGGTGCTGGAAGACGCCGACGCGGCCGGCCTGTCGGAAACCACCTTGTTCCATCTGCTCAACGCCGTGCGGGCCATGGGCGGCAGCCTGCTGCTGACGGCATCCCGTGCGCCGGCCCACTGGCCGGTGGCCCTGCCGGACCTGCGCTCCCGCCTTGCCGCCCTGCCGGGGGCGGAGCTGTCCAACCCGGACGACGACCTGATCAGCGTGCTGCTGCTCAAGCTGTTCGCCGACCGGGGACTGGATGTGGCCAACGGCGTGGTGACCTATGCGCTTGCCCGCATGGAACGGTCCTTCGATGCGGCGCGGGAGCTGGTGATCCGGGCCGACCGGCTGGCGCTGGCGGAAAAGCGGGCGGTGACCGTGCCGCTGATCAAGCGGGTGATGGCCGAAATGGACGGCAGCGATGGTTCCGGGGGCGGCGGGGCCGGGGATGACGGGATGGGGGACGACGGGATGGGGCAGGAGGAGACCCCTACCGCTCCTCCAGATCCTTCGGCCGGGTGAAGCCGGCCAGCCGGGCCGCCCCGGTGGCCAGATCGGCCCAGGGTCCGTCGAAGGCCAGTTCGGCCAGGGTCGCCGTCGGGTATTTCTCGCCCAGCCGGGTCACGGCGACGCTGTCCGATTGCGGACCGGCCAGATCGTTGGTCAGGTCTTCCAGGGCCGGATTGTGCCCCACCACCATCACCGCCCGGTTCTCTTCCGTCACCTCGCGCAGGCGGGCGAGCAGGGGGCGGTGCTCGAACACGTACAGCTCCCGCTCGAACACCACCGGCACGCCGTAGACCGCCGGCAGCACCAGATCCAGCGTATCCCGCGCCCGTCGCGCCGGGGAACACAGCACCACCGACGGCGGGGCCACCTTGGCGGCCATATGGCTGCCCATCAACCGGGCGGCCCGTTCGCCCCGGGGGGCCAGGGGGCGGTCGAAGTCGTCCAGCTCGGGATCGTCCCAGCTGCTTTTGGCGTGGCGAAGGAGCAGTAAGCGTTTCATCTGCGTGAAAGAATCCTTGACCGTGGTTATCCCGGATTGCAGGGCCCGGGGGGGAACGGCCATAACTTTAGGGGAGTCGATTCGAAGCCCCACCGCCGTCTATAGTTTCGGATGGCCGTAAAAAAAACAGGAATGCGGCGGGATCGGCCTCTCCCATTGTCGCAGTTTCGTCGGAAGGAAACCAGTCATGAGCACCGCGACCTCCTCTGCCGCCCCAGTGGCTGCCAAAGAAGTGGCTCCCCGGACCCGTCAGGGGGTGAGCCCGGAGCCGGGGGATGGTGCGGAAGGGGCGCCGGTGATCACCATGGACATGCCCGACCGGTTCATTAACCGCGAGCTGTCATGGCTGGGCTTCAACTTCCGGGTCATGGAAGAAGCCCAGAATGTCCGCCATCCGCTGATGGAACGGCTGCGCTTCCTGTCGATTTCCGGGTCCAACCTGGACGAGTTCTACATGGTTCGCGTCGCCGGCCTGAAGGGGCAGGTGGACGCCGGGGTCAATCAGGTCAGCCAGGACGGCCTGACGCCGGCCCAGCAACTGACCGAGATCAACCGCGCCGCCCGCCTGCTGCTGGAACGCCAGTTCGAATGCTGGGCGACCCTGAAGGACGAACTGTCGGCCGAGGGGGTGAGCGTGGTCGCCCCCGGTGCCCTGACCCGCGATGACCGGGAATGGCTGGAAGACCACTTCATGCGCCAGATCTTCCCGGTGCTGACCCCGCTGGCCATCGACCCCGCCCACCCGTTCCCCTTCATCCCCAACCTGGGCCATGCCCTGGTGCTGCAGTTGCACCGCAAGTCCGATGATGCCTCGCTGCGGGCCCTGGTGCCGCTGCCCCAGCATGCCACCCGCTTCATCCGCCTGCCTGCCGAGGAACCGAAGAACTCCCGCTGGGTCTTCCTGGAAGACGTGGTGGGGCTGTACCTCGACAAGCTGTTCCCGGGCTTCCGGGTGACCCAGGGTGGCCACTTCCGGATCATTCGCGATTCCGAAATGGAAATCGATGAAGAGGCCGAAGATCTGGTGATGAGCTTCGAATCGGCGCTGAAGCGGCGTCGGCGCGGCCACAGCATCCGCCTGACCCTGAACGCCAGCATGCCCGAAGACCTGGTCAAGCTGATCTGCGACGAAATGGATGTGGCCGAGGAAGACCTGTTCCGGGTCAAGGGACCGATCGGCCTTGCGGACCTGAAGCAGCTGATTTCCGACGACCGGCCCGATCTGCAGTTCACCCCCTTTACCGCCCGCTTCCCCGAGCGGGTGCGCGATTTCGGCGGCGACTGCTTCGCGGCGATCCGCAAGAAGGACATTATCGTCCACCACCCCTATGAAAGCTTCGACGTGGTGGTGCAGTTCGTGCGCCAGGCCGCGCGCGATCCCAATGTTCTGTCGATCAAGCAGACCCTTTACCGCACCTCCAACAACTCGCCGATCGTCGCCGCGCTGATCGAAGCGGCCGAGGCGGGCAAGGCGGTCACGGCGATGGTGGAACTGAAGGCCCGCTTCGACGAGGAAGCCAACATCCGCTGGGCGCGCGACTTGGAACGGGCCGGGGTCAACGTGGTCTATGGCTTCATGGACCTGAAGACCCACGCCAAGATCAACCTGGTGGTCCGGCGCGAAGGGGGCGAGCTGCGGTCCTATGTGCACTTCGGCACCGGCAACTACCACCCGATCACCGCCAAGATCTATACAGACCTCAGCTTCTTCACCTCCGATCCCGTGCTGTGCCAGGACGCGGCGAAGGCCTTCAACTACATGACCGGCTATGCCACGCCCGACGAGATGCGCAAGCTGCGTCTCGCGCCGCTGGGCCTGAAGGCCCGCCTGCTGGAGCTGATCGAGGCTGAGGTGGAGCACGTGAAGGCCGGGCGGCCGGGCACCATCTGGGCGAAGATGAATTCGCTGGTGGACCCGGACATCATCGACTCCCTGTATCTGGCCTCTCAGGCCGGCGTGCAGGTGGATCTGGTGATCCGGGGCATCTGCTGCCTGCGGCCGGGGGTGCCGGGGCTGTCGGAAAACATCCGGGTGAAGTCCATCGTCGGCCGTTTCCTGGAACATTCGCGCATCGCCTGCTTCGGCAACGGGGCGCCGATGCCGTCGGACAAGTGCCTGATCTATATCTCGTCCGCCGACTGGATGCCGCGCAACCTGAACCGTCGCGTGGAAACCCTGGTGCCCATCGAAAACCCGACGGTCCATGCCCAGGTGCTGGACCAGATCATGGTCGCCAACCTCAACGACCGGGAACAGTCCTGGTACCTGGATGCCAACGGCGACTTCCGCCGGGCGGTGGTCGAGGACCGGGCCTTCAACACCCACAGCTACTTCATGACCAATCCCAGCCTGTCGGGCCGCGGGACGGCGCTGTCCGATGATCACCGGGAAATTCCCAAGCTGGAACTGGCCGCGACGCGGCAATAGGGGGCAGGGCGAAGGGCGCATCCGCATCGTGGCGGGTGCGTCCTGGGATGACCTGCGGTAAGGTGCCCGCCGTTCGCGGGGCGTGCCGGTGTGACGGGCGGTCCGGACGGGCGTTCGTGGCTCTTCGAAGTGTTGGATCATGCCTGAATTTCCCATTTCCGCTCCGGCTGGCGCTCCGGTGGATCTTCAACCGGTGGGCATCGTCGACATCGGCTCCAATTCCGTGCGGCTGGTGGTCTATCGCGGCCTCAGCCGGACGCCGGTGGCGGTGTTCAACGAAAAGGCCACCTGCGGCCTGGGCAAGGGGCTGGGCGAATCCGGCGTGCTGAATCCCGAAGGGGTGCTGCTGGCCCTGGCCGCCGTGCGCCGCTTCGCCCGGCTGTGCGACGGCATGGGGGTGCGCCACCTGGATCTGGTGGCCACGGCGGCGGTGCGCGACGCCAGCGACGGCCCGGCCTTCGTCCGCCGGCTGGAAGAGGCCGCCGGCCGGCCGGTGAGCGTGCTGTCGGGCGAACAGGAGGCCAAGACGGCGGCGCTGGGGGTGCTGTGCAGCCTGCCCGACGCCGACGGCCTGGTCTGCGATCTGGGCGGCGGCTCTCTGGAGCTGGTGCTGGTGGAAGAGGGGCGGTTCGCCGATTACTGTACCTTGCCGCTCGGCGTCCTGCGCCTGGGCGAGAAGGCCGAGGGCAACCGCGCCAGGGCTGTCGAGGCCATCGATTCCCATATCACGGACCTGTCCTGGTTGCGGCAGGCGCGCGGGCGGACGCTGTATGCGGTGGGCGGGGCCTGGCGCTCGCTGGCCCGGGTGTGCATCGAGCACATGCGCTATCCGCTGCATGTGCTCGACAACTTTTCCATCGGCCGGGAAGAAGCCCTGCGGCTGATCGACCTGCTGTCGCGGCAGGGGCGGCGGTCGCTGGAAAACATCCCCGGCATTTCCCGCCGGCGGCTGACCCATCTGCCCATGGCGGCGGTGCTGCTGGAACGCCTGCTGGAGGAAGCCCAGCCGAAGACCCTGGTGTTCTCCGTCTACGGCATGCGGGAAGGCCGCTTCTTCCAGAACCTGCCCGAAGAGGTGCAGGTCAAGGACCCGCTGATCAGCAGTTGTACCGATCTGGCACGCTTCGCCGGCCGCTTCCCGGAACATGGCGAGGAGCTGATGGCCTGGATGGGGCCGCTGTTCCCCCAGGAAACGCCCCGTCTCGCCCGCCTGCGCCGGGCCGCCTGCCTGATCAGTGATATCTTCTGGAGCGAGCATCCCGACTATCGGGCCACCCAGGCCTTCCACCGGGTGCTGAAACTGCCCTTCATGGGGCTGGACCACCTGGACCGCTCCGGCCTCGCGCTGGCGGTCTATCACCGCTATGCCAGCGAGATTCTGGAACCGATTGTCGAGCAGGCCGCCGCCCTGCTGGATGAGGAGCGCCTGACCCGGGTGCGCACCATCGGCTATGCCCTGCGGCTGGGCCATACCCTCAGCGGCGGGGCGCCGGGCCTGCTGGCCGGCACCGCCCTGACCGCCCAGGACGGCAAGCTGACCCTGCATGTGCCCGCCGACGATCCGCTGTACCTGCCCGAGATGTTCCAGAAGCGGCTGGACAAGCTGGCATCCCACATGGGCCTGGAAGCGCGGATAGAGCCGTTGCGGCAGTAGGGGCGGGTCTTCTCTCCCGCCTCGGCCCCGCTGTCTCGGCCTTTCTGTCTTGGAACGATACCGTGACCGGCCCGTTGGTCCCGCTTATAAGGGGTGCGGGTCGGGATACCGTCGGCCCGCCGTTTTGCCCACCGAGACCGCTTTCCGATTGGAGAGGCTTGAATGAAGACCGATGCCCGCCTGGCCATCATCCGGGACGAGATCGTTGCCGTGGACGGCGAGGCGCCGTCGCCGGACAGTCCCCGCGACAAGCACCTGAAGATGGGGCGCTCGCCCTTCCGCTTCTTCCGGGGCTCGCCGGCGCTGTATTATGCCGATCTGGCCTCCGGCGTGGTCACCGTGCCCGCGGCCCTGCTGGGGTCCGTGCTGCAGACCCGCATCCAGGGGGATTGCCACTTTTCCAACTTCGGTTTCCTGACCGAGGAGGGCTCCCACTCCGACCGGGTGATCTGGTGCCCCAACGATTACGACGACGCCTGCGGCGGTCCGGCGGTGTGGGACCTTCTGCGCTTTGCCGCCAGCCTGCCCCTCGCCGCCGCTCACGCCCGGGGAGTGCTGGCCGGCACGTATGAAGGCGAGGAGATCGACGAGGACGGCGAGGCGCCGGACGACGAACAGGCCCTGGCGGCCATCGGGGATTTCCTGCACGCCTATGCCAGCAAATGTTCCGCCATCGCCGAGAACCCGGACGAGCGCGACACGGTGCCCCAGGGGTTCGGCAAGAAGCACGCCCTTGGCAAGCTGGAGCGCAAGGCGTTGAAGCGCACGGCCGGCGGCAAGAAGTTCGATACCAAATCCACCCTGGCCAAGGCGGTGGAGATCCACGACGGCCGGCTGATGTTCCGCGACAATCCGGACAAGTACGTCCGTCTGTCCGCCGAGGAGGTCGGCGAGATCGTCCACGCCTTCCGCCCCTATGTGGATGACGAGATCCTGGATGTGGTGCGGCGCATCGGCCAGGGCACTGGATCGCTGGGCATGGACCGGTTCTATCTGCTGATCGGCCCCGGCACCCTGGATGAACGGCGCCTGTACCTGAACCATATCGTCGAGGTGAAGCAGCAGCGGCCGGCGGCGGCCATCCGCCACTTCCCCGACATCGATCCCATCAACCGCATGACCGCCGCCCATCTGACCATCGATTGCCAGCGCACCATGCAGCGCCGGCCGGATATGGTGCTGGACGAGGTGATGTGGCGCGGGTCGCCATGGCTGGTGCGTTCCCGCCACCATGCGCGCGAGGGGCTGGACCCGGAGGATCTGGTGCAGGAGGACCCCGGCAAATTCCTGGGGCAGGTCGCCACCGCCTGCGGTGCGGCCCTAGCCCTGGCCCATTCCCGGGGCGACCGCCGCAGCACCGACTTCGAACAGGCGATGGTCAAGGCGCTCTGTGCCCGCACCCGGGACATCCTGGCCGAAGCGGCCATGGGCTACGCCGCCCGCGCCGCCGAGGACTGGCGGCTGATGCGCCACATGCTGGGGCATGGGGGATAGGGATTTCGGCCGGCCGCCCTTGCGGGCCGGTACTGGCGGACCATGTCTTTAAGACGCATGCGCGTTAGCGGTGTCCCTTCCCCCGAGGCACGCGGTTTTTCTCGGCCCTTTCGAGAGGAGGAGGCAGGTTTGGCGTCCATTGGTCCCTTCCATCGTATCGGGGGGCGGCCGGCCCTGGGGCAGCCCTCCGGCCAGCCGCGGATCGATGCGGATCACCGTCATCAAAGCCATCTCCTACGTCTGATCGAACAGGCCGTGGTCGAGCGCCGCCCTGCCGCCGAGCTGGAAGAGGCGGTGGACGCCCTGATCGTCTTTTCCGAGGCCCATTTTTCCGAAGAAACCCGGCTGATGCGCGAGACCGGCTACGGCGGCCTGGACGGCCATGCGCTGGAGCACGACCGGCTGATCCACCGCATCCGGGGCCTGCGCCAGGAGATGGGGCGGCGGGACATGGCCGTGGCGGCGGCGGATCTGTCGACCCTGCGGGCGTGGTTCGGCGATCATATCCGGGGGCACGACCTGACCTTCGCCCGCACCCTCGCCCGGATGGACGTGCAGGAGTTTTAGCAGGCTGCGGAAAAAGTCCGGGCACTTCTCAAAATCGTCATTCCCGCGAAAGTGGAAATCCAGATGTAGTGTTTTTCGCAGGATCAAAGCGCAAAGTCTAGATTTCCGCCTGCGCGGGGACGACGGCTAAAATAATTTTCCCGCATCCTGTTAGGCTGTAGTGACTTTTTAACGAATGGGGATTCCCAGGAATCCCCATTCGTGATTCAAGACTGATTTTCGGGAGGTTGGTCTTGGAAGGCGAAATTCTACGCGACGATCAATGGGAACGCCTGAAATCCTATGTGCCCGGCGGTATGAAAGGCCGCCGGGGGCCACGGAGCAACGCGCGACTGTTCTTTGACGCGCTCCTTTGGTTGGCTCGTTCCGGCGCCCATTGGCGAGATCTCCCCGAGCGATTTGGCTCCTATGAAGCCGCGAAGCAGCGTTACTACCGATGGGTCCGGGAAGGGGTCTTTGATCGGATCCTGGAAGGGGTTTCCAACGATCCCGACTTCGAGTGGCTGGCGATTGATGCCACTGTCGTTCGCGCCCACGCTCAAGCCGCAGGATCGCGGCGAAAAAGGGGGGACCGGAAACCCAGGCTCTCGGGCAATCCCGAGGTGGCTTCGGAACCAAGATCCACGCCGTCGTAGACGCCTTGGGGCTACCTGTCCGTTTTGAACTCGGCTCAGGACAGGAAAACGACATGGCCCCGGCGTGTGATCTCATCCGAAACCTGCCCGCCGAACAGGTTCTGGCCGACAGAGCCTATGACGCCAACAGCTTGATCGAACTCATCGAGAAGCAAGGCGGTGATGCCGTTATTCCTCCGCGTCGCCACAGGAAAACACAACGGGAGACCACCTGGCTTGCCTACAAGGAGAAATGGGGCGTCGAGGCCTTCTTCGCCAAACTCAAACAATGGCGTCGCATCGCCACCCGTTACGGCAAACTCGCGGCCAATTTCCTGGGCTTCGTGAAACTGGCCGCGATAATGCTCTGGCTTAAATAGTTAAATTGTCACTACAGCCTAGAGAAAGAAACGCTTTTATCCGAACTGGTTTACCGCCTAAAGTGGCGTTTTGCGAAAGTGATCGTCATGCGAGGGGTGAGGTGGATCCTGTTGCGTTGTTGAACGAGCTGCCGGTGGATGAGGTTCCGGCGCCTGGGAACCTGCTGGCGGGGTCGCGCGTGCTGCATTTCCCGAATCCGCATTTTGTCGGGCGGGGCAAGGCGTTCAGGCAGCTTGCCACGGCGCTGCGGGACGGCACGGCGGCGGTCGTCAACCAGAACATCACCATTACGGGTTCGGGTGGGATCGGCAAGACCCAGCTTGCGGCTGAAGTGGCATGGCGTTACGGGCCATTTTTTGCCGGCGGGGTCTTCTGGCTCTCCTTTGCCAATCCCGCCAGCGTCCCCACTGAAATTGCCGCTTGTGGTTTGAAGCTGCGGCTGCACCCGCAGTTCTCCACGCTGGCCGTTGCCGATCAGGTCGCCCTGGTGCAATGGCATTGGGAGGGCGAGGCCCCTTGCTTGCTGATCTTCGACAACTGCGAGGACCCGGCCTTGTTCCGGAAGTGGCGACCAAGGGTGGGACCGTGCCGCGTCGTCGTCACCAGCCGCTGCTGCTCCTGGGACGGCGCCCCAAGTGTCACCTCTCTGGCGCTCTCGACCCTGCCCCGGGCGGAAAGCCAGGCGCTGCTGGCCAAGCACCGACCGGACTTGGCGGGGCGGGCAATCCTCGACGCCCTCGCCGGAGAACTCGGCGATTTCCCCCTGGCCCTCCACCTCGCCGGTAGTTACCTGAAAAAGTACCGCACCGACCCGGCGCGCTACCTGGAAAACCTGGGAAGCCGCGATCCGCTGGCCCACGTGTCCCTGACAGACGGTAAAACGGCCACAGACCATGATCCCAACGTGGCCCGCACCTTTGCCGAGGCGGTGGATCGGTTGGTGCCGAGTGATATCGTCGATTCCACGGCAGTGTCGGCCCTGACCCACGCCGCTTTCCTCGCCCCGGACGAACCGGTTCCCGTGTGGCTCCTGGCCCGGATCATGGGGCAGGAGGAGGATGAGGCGTTCCATAACCGTCTAATGGATGCGGTGACACGGCTGCGAGATTTGGGGCTGGTGGATGTAGATCCGGATTGCGGTGCCCCGATCCTCCATCGCCTGATTACCAATTACGCTCGTCAGAGGGCTGAGGATCGGACTGCAGTTTGGGAATCGGTAGCTGATGCCGTGCAGGCTGTTGCAGAGGAGCAGAATCAGCAGGGCTTGCCTGTCCAATTGCTGGCTTGGCAGGCGCACTTGCGCTATGTGGCGGAATTCGCAGTGGCCAAGGGCGATGACCGGGCTGGCATGCTGTTGAGTGCCCTTGGCTTTCACCTGGATATGATCGCCGAATATAGAGGTGCTAAAAAGGCCTACGAGCAAGCCCAAACTGTCTGGGAAGCTGCCCTTGGGGGGGAGCATCCGAATGTGGCGACAGCTCTGACGAATCTTGGCCAAATCCTC
Organism: Rhodospirillaceae bacterium Z3-40; assembly: GCA_046233135.1. Taxonomy (GTDB): domain Bacteria; phylum Pseudomonadota; class Alphaproteobacteria; order Rhodospirillales; family Rhodospirillaceae; genus JBJXHN01. The sequence continues at coordinate 651,384 of JBJXHN010000002.1, forward strand.
AGGGTTCTTGGGGATGTCTCCGGGGCGCGGGCCTCTTGTGAACGGGCTCTGGCTATCGATGAGGTAAATTTTGGGAAAATACACCCTAAGATAGCTATTCGCGTTAACGAAATCGGTGGCGTGCTTGAAGATCTTGGAGATTTGATGGGAGCTCGCTCAGCTTATGAGCGGGCATTGGCCATCTCTAAAGCGACCCTGGGGCCGAACCACCCCCATGTGGCTACATATGTTAACAATCTCGGTGGTGTAGAGAGAGGTCTTGGAAACCTGAGAAGGGCTCAGGCTGCATTTGAGCAAGCCCTGGTTATTGGTGAATCGGCCTTTGGCTCGGGGCATCCCAACGTAGCTGTTTTCGTCAATAATCTCGGCATTACGCTCCTGGGGCTAGGAGAATACCGCAAGGCACAGCTGTGCTTGGAGCGGGCCTTGATGATTAATGAAAGGTTTTTTGGCGTTAATCATCCAAGTGTTGCGATAAATGTCTGTAATATAGGTACTCTAAGCCACACTCTTAGGGATTTTTCCGGGGCACGGGCAGGCTATGAGCGTGCTGAGAAAATTCTCCGACGAGCCCTCGGTCTTGACCATTCAATGACTCGGTCTGTTCGCCGCCATCTAGCCTCTCTCCCCGCTTGACCCTTTTCACGACCTCCCACCTTTTTGCTCTATTCTTGGTAGCGAAAATCGGCTTGGCGCGATACACTCCATCCGCGTCCGCTTCATAGGAGCGGGCAAAACGCGACGATGGGGTGTGACCGGCCGGAGGTTAATGAGCGGCGTCGGCGGACCGGGGCTGCCCGGTTGCCAGACGTGCCGCATCGGTCCGTTCGCCCCTCCCTTCGGCCGGTGTACCTACCGGGGCCTGCGCTAGCCCCCGGACGGTTTCGACAGCGCCTGGGGGAAGCGCTGGGCGACCACGCGGGCCAGGGCGTGCTTGCTCTGCTCGGCGGACAGGCCCAGCATCTCGATCATATCATCCATCATGGCCTTTTCGCCAGGATGGACCTTCTCGTCGATCAGCACCACGTCCCACAGCATTTCCATCAGGGTCAGCCGGCTTTTCTCGTCCAGCGCCTCGGCCAGGGACCGGGCCTCGGCCCCCAGATCCTGGACCCGCCGGTCCATGACCTCGGCGTCATTGATCAGGCGCAGGGTCTCCACCTCGGTCATCTTGAAGCGCCGGGCCAGCAACTCGCGGATCCGGTTCCGCTCCAGTCGGATATAGGCGTTGTCGCTGCGCGCCGCATGCACCAGCAGAAAGGCGATGGCCGTGCGGGCTTGCTGGATGGATGTGGGCGGGGCCGCCTTGGTCGGTTCCGGCGTCTCGGCGGTGGGCTTCAGGCCCATGGCTATCAGCAGGTCGTCAGGGTTGGCTGTCATCTCTCGGTCCCCTCAGGCTGTTGTTTTTGCCTGTTTATTTGCATTCACACGAATCGAACCATCCCCCGGCTGCGGTTCGGGCAGGGCAGGGGGGACAGGAAAACCCTACCGCAAAAAGCCGACCCTGCGTATAGGAGGCAGAGGCCGTACCGGAGTCGCAGGCGGCTTTTCCTTACGCAGGCGTCACGGCTTTGGGGTGGTTGAGATCCATGACACGGACTCGGGCAAATTTGATCCTTTTGGTCGTATCCTTGATCTGGGGTACGGCCTTCGTCGCCCAGAAGACGGCCATGCCCGACGGGACGGCGGAGGCCGCCGGGGATGCGGCCACGGTCGGTCCGCTGACCTTCACCGGCGTGCGCTTCCTGCTGGGTGCCCTGGCCGTGCTGCCCCTGGCGCTGCGGGAAGGGATGCGGGCTCCGGTGGGCGGGATCTGGCCGGGGACCCCTTGGGTGGCGGGATGGGCAGGCACCGGCGGGCTGCTGTTCGCGGCCGCCTTCGCCCAGCAGCGGGGATTGCTGGAAACCTCGGTAACCAATGCCGGCTTCCTGACCGCCGTCTATGTGACCTTCGTGCCGGGGGTGGCCTGGCTGCTGTTCCGCCGCCGGCCCCATTGGGTGATCTGGCCCGGAGTCGTGGCGTGTCTGGCCGGCACCTGGATGATGACCGGCGGGGCGGCCGGCGGCTCCCTGTTCAAGGGGCTGGGATCGGGGGACCTTTGGGTGCTCGCCGGATCGATTTTCTGGGCCTTGCATGTCTGCGCGGTCGGCGAACTGGCCATGCGGGGCGGGCGGGTGCTGGGGCTGGCCACGGTGCAGTTCCTCGCCGTTTCCGCCCTGGCGCTGGTCGGGGCGATGATCTGGGAGCGGCCGGACCCGGCGGCCATCGCCGCCCTGTGGCCCCAGTTCCTGCATGCGGGGCTGTTGTCGGTGGGGGTGGCGTTCACCTTGCAGGGGGTGGCCCAGCGCCATACCCACCCGGCGGACGCGGCGGTGATCCTGAGCGCGGAAACGGTCTTTGCCGCCCTGGCCGGCGCCCTGGTCCTGGGCGAGACCATGGGGGCCGCCAGGCTGATGGGCGCCGGCCTGATCCTGTCGGGCATCCTGGCCGTGGAACTGGTGCCCGGCGTGATCCGGCGTGCTCAGGCGCGGCCTTCCAAGTAGTATTCGGCGACCAGGCGGCCATCGGGGTCGCGGACCATGCGCTTGCGGACAAGATGGCCTGCCTGGCGCAGGTCCCACACCCGCGCGGCCAGACGCGAGCAGCTGAACAGGGTCCGGGCTTCTTCCTGGGTGAGGCTGCGGCCGGACTCGAAATAGGCCAAAATGTCATCAATCTGGGAAATCGTGAAATCCAAGCCGAAGGGCGCGATGGGGGCCTGAAGTGCGGTCATTGCGGGATCCTCCAATGAAGGGCTAGGGAAAAATTGGGGTCCTGGGCGGTCGCCCTGACGGCATGAACGATGACCAAAAGTCATGGCTTCGTCAAGCGAAAATGACGCTCCGACATTGTCTCGGGGAACGGTCTTCGGGAGAGGAGGAGAGAGAGCCTGTGGAAGGGCGTTTTAAGGTGCGCGCTTGACCCAGCGAATCGGCGCTGCGGTTTCCAGGGCGACGTCTTCCATGTCCGGCGCGTTGTAGGACGCCAGGGTGAAGCGGCTGCGGCTGCGGCCGCGCTTGACGATCTTCAGCATCAGGGCGCCTTCGAGGGTGCGGACGACGCATTCCTTGCCATACAGCTCGTCGGGGGTGCGGTTGATGTCTTCTTCACTGAAGAACACCACATCCCCGGCGCGATAGACCGGCCACATGGAGTCGCCGTCCACCAGCAGGGCTTCGGTGCGGCTGGAGGCCCCGGGGGGCAGGTCTTCGTAGCCGATGGGATCCTCCGGGTTCATCGTCACATGGCCGCCGGCCGCCACCTTGCCGACGATCGGCACCGGCGGATCCGAGTCTTCCTTGCCGTACAGCAGGAAGGGGGCGGAGACATGCAGGATCCGGGCGAGATCCTCAACGATCCACGGCTTGGGGATGTTGCGGCCCCGCTCATAGTAAGCCACCGTCGATTGATTGACCCCAAGCAGCTTGGCCAGGGCGTACTGAGACATCCCCTGATCCTTGCGCGCGGCCGCGATACGTTTGCCGATCTCGTTCATGCGGGGAATATATGCCAGCCTGTCATCGTCGGCAAGGCGCTCGATGACCCAGGCGATGAACCGGCATTGATCCCACTGGGGATACAGGCAGAACAGGGGTGTCCGGCACGATCTATATATACGAATGGAGCAATTATAACGGGAAATATATGACGTAAGCCCTCATTGGGTTTGACTAAACGCCTCCGTCAATGTACGAACGACATTACACCAAGGGTGGCGGTGTCGTAAAAATGAATTTACTAAACGGAGATTCGTATGAATGAATGGTTGGTGAGTTCGTCGGGGGGGCGGTATGCGACCGGATCGACCTGGTTGGCGGAACGGCAGCATGCCCGCCTGCTGGATGGTCTTCATGCTGCTCTTGACGCGGCGGAGCGCCTGGACCCCTTGGATGACCCCCGCGGGCATCAGCGAATCCGCGCGGCATTGATCCAGGCGAGGCTGTCCTTGCAGGCCCTGGCCGGGGGGCGGCCATCCGCGCCGGTTGCCGGAAGCCGGCGTCGGCGGGGCTAGGGATGCGGCAGCGTGGTACCTTATCGCTGGTCGTATGCAAAAAAAGCGTTTCAGTATCCCTTCTTGGGCATTCCCATAAAAAATCCCATTGACGACAAAGTTTTTTCCCTCAATTTCAACGGCTTGAACATATACAGCCTGGGGTGTCGGGGGGCGCGGACGGAATCGGCCGGAATTCGAACCGGGGGTTTCCTGCAACCAAAGCAAAAAATCTGCCGTTTGGGCGGCAGGATCGGCGGATCGCGGACCGGCATCGCACCGGGCGGGATACGCCGGTCGCCCGGAAAATTCGGCGGCGTGAATGGGGAGCGTGGGTGGGGAATGAATAGAATGCTCGGAACGGGGTGCGGACTTGCGTCTCAGCGGGGGGCGACGTCTGTGGTCGGCCGTCGGTCGCTGCTGGCCGGCGGTCTCGGCGCCACGGCGTGGCTGCTGCTGCCCAAACAGGGCATCGCCGAAGACGCGGGAGAGGTGTCGACCGACCCGGAGGACATGAGGGGCGTGGACCTGTTCGAGCGTCTGGCCGGCCGGGCCGAGGCCCTGGCCCGCGAAGGCTACGACCCGCCCAATATAGCTATCGCTGATAGTCTGCGTTCTCTCTCGCCGAAAGCCTATGACAGCATCCGGTTGCGCCCGGAATTCGCGCTGTTTTCGGATGGGCGCCCGTTTTCCGTGTGGCCCCGCCCGGTGGGGCATCATGCGGTCCAGCCGGTCCGTTTGATGTCGGTTCGCCAAGGAGAGCTGGCGCCGGTTTCCGTCGATCCGACCATGTTCGATTTCGGCCAGATCTCTTTACCGCCCGAAGACGTGGCCCAGGCTACAATCTCTGGTCTGTCCGTGATGGCGGCCCTGGAAAATGCCGGCAAGCATTCTTCCGTGGCGGTGTTCGACGGAGTCGGCACCATCCAGGCCCGCAGCGAGGGATCGGTGTTCGGCGCCGGCGCGCGGGGGGTGACGGTGGATACGGCCCTGCCCCGGGGCGAGGAGTTCCCGCCCTTTACGGCGTTCTGGCTGGTGCCGCCCCACGAGGGGGATACGGAATTGACCCTGCTGGGCCTGCTGAACGGCCCGTCCCTGACCGGGGCCTATCGGTTTCGCCTGCGGCCCGGGGATACCACCCGGCTGAACGTGCGGGCGCGGCTGTTCGCCCGCCGCCCCATCGATCAGATCGGCCTGGCCCCCCTGACCGGCATGTATGCCTTCGGTGGGATAGACCGGAACAATGTAGACGATTATCGTCCCAGGGTTCATTCGGTAGAGGGACTCGCGCTGCATACCGGCGGTGGGGAGTTCCTGTGGCGGCCTTTGCAGAACCCGGACAGCCTCGCCCTGAACATGTTCATGGACGAGAATCCGCGGCGGTTCGGTCTGTTGCAGCGGCAGCGGGGTCTGACGGCCTATAACGATCTTCAGGCCCGGTACGACCTCGCGCCCGGAGTTTGGGTGACCCCCCACGGCCGATGGGGCCGGGGAAGCGTACGCTTGGTGGAGATTCCCAGCGCCGACGAGGCCAACGACAATGTGGTTGCCTTCTGGACGCCCGAATCTCCCTTTACGCCGGATGCGCCGTTGGAGGTGTCCTATTCGGTGCACTGGAGCTTGGATGATCCCGGCTGCCCCCTGGCGCGCACCGTGTCCAGCAGCGCCGGACGCTGGGACCTGTCGGTGACCGATGGCGAGGGCGGGGAGGATACCGGTCCCGGCCAGCGGTTGTGGGTGGTGGATTTCGTTGGCGGAGATCTGGCGCAGTTCGTCAATCCGACGGCTCTGTCCGTGCGGGCTTCGGTGGACCGCGGCCGGTTCCTGCCGCCCAAGCTGATCGCCAACCCGGATACGGGTGGCGTACGGGTTCTTTTGACGACCGAGGCTGATGGAACGGAACCAATCAACCTCCGTCTCGCTTTATATGACGGGGATGCCCCTGTCAGTGAAACCTGGACGTTCCAGTGGGACCCGCCCGAGGGCGGTTGAACCGGACCCACCGCGAAGGCGGTGAACTGGAAAACGTCGCCGAGTGATCGACCTGCCCCCGAAGCGGGGGAGGCATAGGAGAGCAGACAGCCATGAACGCCCTTGCCGAAGTCCGGACCCCTGCCGTCGAGTCGTCCGCTGCCGGTGCTCTGCCGGTGCTGGGGCAGCCGCGCGCCGGTGCGCCCGATCGCGGTGGTTTGGAAGACATGCTGGCGGGCCGGGCGGCCCGCTACCTGCGCCAGGCCCACGGCGCCCAGGCCGCCGACTCCCAAGAAGCCGGCCGTCTGGCCGCCCGCCGCGCCCTGGCCGCCACGGCCCCCGGGCAGGTGGAGGCCCTGGGCCGGCGTACCATCCTGGAAGCCGCCCGCCTGATGGCCGATATCCGTGCCCATGGCGCGACCCGGCCCCAGGCCATGCTGCCCCCGTCGTCGCCCCAGCCCATGCCGGCGCAAAGCCTGGCTCCGCTGGGTCTGTCCGATCTCGGCGTGGGCACCCGCTACGCCCATCGCCGGGTGCGGATCGGCCTGCGGCGGCTGCAGCCCCTGGTGCCGGCGATCCTGGTGCTGGCGGCCGCCTGGCTGGCCCGCCCCGGGATGCCCTTCTGATCCTTCAATGCCCTGTCGGGCCGGCTTCCGGCCCTGGCTGGAAGAATGGCGGCCGGCAGGCTGTCCTTCGCATCGAAGGACAGCCTGCCGGCCTCTTGCGCTTCCTTGAACCTTGCGGGGTGAGGCGATGACGCGCCGAGTCGTTCTGATTGCCATGGTGGTGCTGATCACCATCGCGGCCGTGCAGTCCTTCATTCACATTCTGTCCGGGGACGGTCTGTCGACCCTGGACGGCTTTCTGGTCGCTGTGTTCGTACCGCTGGCGGCCTGGCTGGCCCAGTCCTTCTGTACCCTGACCGCCGGGGCGCTGCTGATCGCCTCTGCGCGGCTGCGAGGCTGGCGGGCATTGCCCCGGGACATGGCCGCGGACGTGGCGGCCGGCCTGGATCCGGCCCTGCCCCGGGTGGCCCTGATCATGCCGGTCTACAACGAGGACTCCCGGCGGGTGTTCGCCGGCATCGGCGCCATGCGCGATGCCCTGCGGGACCTGGGGGTGGGGGCGCGGTTCGATATCTTCGTGCTGGCCGACACCACCGATCCGGACAAGTGGATGGCCGAGGAAGAAGCCTGGGCGGCAGAGCGGGCGCGCAATGCCGAGGCTCCGGCGCTGTATTACCGCCGCCGTCTGCGCAACACCCGCCGGAAGACGGGCAATATCGCCGAGTTCGTGGAACGCTACGGCGGTGCCTACGGCTCCATGGTGGTGCTGGACGCCGACAGCCTGATGGCGGCGGAAGCCATCTGGGCGCTGGTGCGCCGCCTGGACGCCAGCCCGGAAACGGCGCTGATCCAGGCGCCGCCCAAGCTGATCCTGGGCGAGACGGTGTTCGCCCGCATGCTTCAGGTGGCCGGCGACCTTTACGGCCCGTTGAGCGCGGCGGGGATCGCCTATTGGGCCGGCGGCGAGGGCAACTACTGGGGGCACAACGCCATCATCCGGGTGGCGGCCTTTGCCGACCATTGCGGCCTGCCCGACCTGCCCGGTGCGGCCCCCCTGGGGGGCGAGATCCTCAGCCACGACTTCGTGGAAGCCGCCCTGCTGCGCCGGGCCGGCTGGCGGGTGCTGGTGGCCTGGGACCTGGCCGGCAGCTGGGAAGAGCCGCCGCCGACCCTGCAGGACTTCATGGTGCGGGACCGCCGCTGGTGCCAGGGCAACATGCAGCACGGCAAGATCGTCACCGCGCGCGGCCTGCATCCGGCCAGCCGCATCCATATGCTGATCGGCATCATGGCCTATGTGACCTCGCCGCTGTGGATGATTTTCCTGGTGCTGTCGGGATTGCAGGCCTGGACCCTGGCCCATACCCACGTCGCCTATTTCCGCGACGGCCTGCCCTGGCCCACCTGGCCGATCTCGCGGGAAGGGGAGGCCGCCCTGCTGCTGGCCGGCACGCTGGGGCTTTTGTTCCTGCCGAAGATCTGGGGCCTGCTGCTGGTGCTGACCGACGGCCCGGCGCGGCGGGCGCGGGGCGGGCTGGGGCGCATCCTGGCCGGTTTCCTGGTGGAAAACGTCATCTCCGCCCTGATCGCACCGATCATGATGGTGCGTCACAGCCAGTTCGTCTTCAGCATCCTGTCCGGCGGGAAGGTGGACTGGAAACCGCAAAGCCGCCAAGCCAACCAGTCCGCCTGGCGGGCGGAGTTCCGCACCTACCGCGATATCATCGTGCTGGGCGTGGCAGCCCTGGGCTTCGTGCTGTGGATGGCGCCGGGCCTGGGCTGGTGGCTGTCGCCGGTGCTGGCCGGGATGATCCTGGCGCCCCTGCTGTCCCGCTTCCTGGCCGGTGAAACCTGGGGCCGGTCCATCCTGCGCATTCCCGAAGACGCCACCCCGCCGGCGGTGGTGGCGCGGATGGAAGAGCTGATGGAAACCCTGCCGGCCCCCCTGCCACCCGAACAGGTGTTCAGCCGCATCGTTCTGGACCCGGATATCAATGCCCGCCATCGCGCCCTGCTGACCGCCCATGGAGAATCGCCGACGGCGGCCCCCCTGGATCGCGACCGGGCGGTGGCGGCCTGTGTGCATCTGGGTCCGGACAAGGTCACCGCCGCCGAGCGCAAGGTGCTGCTGGAAAGCGCGGAAACCCTGGAGCAGCTGCATGTGGCCTGCTGGGCGCGCCGCCTGGAAACGGCGCCGGGGACAGCCTAAATACTCTATCCTATGGCAACCCGACTGCCGCTGGTGCGTTCCTTTGGAGAGACGGCAGTCCAAGGAGGCTTATGGGATGACCAACGGTGTGATGCGCATTGCGACCCGGCGTGGACGGGTTCCGGTCCCGGCTGCGGTTGTCGGCGGGATTCTGGCTGTTGCGGTGGCCGTAGCGCCCTCGGCCGCCTTCGCCAAGGGTCCGCCGGATGGCGTGCCGCCCGGTCAGGCCAAGAAGGCCGGAGCGGCGCCGCCGTCCCCATCTCCGGCCCAAAAGGCGTCTCCGAACCGGGCTGGCGGAGATGCGGCCGATGCCCTGGCCGCCGGGGCCGCCATCGCGCTGATGGACCGGTTCCTGGACGGAGAGACGCGCACGATTCGCCGCTACTACGGCTCTCTGGAGTCGGGTCCCGGTAAGAGCGCCGGCCTGCCGCCGGGCATTGCCAAGAACCTGGAACGCGGCAAGCCGCTACCCCCGGGAATCGCCAAGAAAGCGCTGCCCCAGTCCCTGGTGGACCGGCTGCCCTATCGGGTCGAGACCCGACGCTATGTGGTCGGCAACGACGTGGTGCTTGTCGCCGCGGCCACCGGCGTGATCCTGGACGTGCTGCTCGACGTACTGTGATCCCCGGCGAGGCCCTTGGTGCGAAGGCGGAGGCTCCCCGACGCTTGGGTCTGGTGTGGAGGCGGAGCCTCCCCGACGCCTGGGTCTGGTGTGGAGGCGGAGCCTCCCCACATGGTGACCAGGGATATCGCGGCAAGGCGGGGCGAAGCCATGACCATCAAGGGCGTCATTCTCGATCTGGGCGGAGTCGTTTACGTGGGCGGCTCCCTGCTGCCGGGAGCGGAAGCAGCGATCAGCCGGCTGCGTGCGGCGGGCGTGCCCCTGCGCTTCCTGACCAACACCACCCGCCGGCCCCGCCGCCTGCTGCTGCGGCAGCTGCGCGACCTGGGGCTGGACTGTGCGGACGACGAGGTGATGATGCCCGCCATCGCCGCCCGGGCCTATCTGGAAAGCCGCGCCCTGTCCCCCCATCTGCTGGTCCATCCGGCGCTGGAGGAGGACTTCGAGGGCCTGCCCAGGGGTGGCGATCCGGCCGTGGTGCTGGGCGATGCGGGAGAGGCCTTCGACTACGCCACGCTGAACGCGGCCTTCCGCCTGCTGCACCAGGGCGCCCCCTTCCTGGCCCTGGCAGCCAACATGGTTTTTCGGGACGGAGATGGGGAATTGTCGCTGGATGCCGGCCCGTTCGTCCGTGCCCTGGAAGCGGCGAGCGGGCGGACGGCGACGGTGCTGGGCAAGCCGTCTCGCGCGTTTTTCGAAGCGGCGGTGGAGTCGCTGGGCTGCACCACCCGGGACACGGTGATGATCGGAGACGATGCGGAGAACGATGTGGCCGGGGCGATTCGCGCCGGGCTGTCGGCTATTCTGGTGCGCACCGGCAAATACGAATCCGGTGCCGAACAGGTGCTGGACAACCTGCCGGCGGAAGTGGTCGATGATCTGCCGGCCGCCGTGGACTGGATCCTGGAACGGGCCTGAACCAACGCGAGCAGAGCAAACGGAAAAAGGCCGCGCCCCATCAGGGCTGCGGCCTTTTTTCCAAGGCGACCGTAAGCCGGAGAAGGCTTACTTCAGCTTGGTTTCCCGGAACACGACATGCTTGCGCGCCTTCGGGTCGTACTTCCGGAACTCCAGCTTGTTGGTGGTCTTCCGCGGGTTCTTTTTGACCACATAGAAGTAGCCCGTATCCGCGGTGCTCTCCAGCTTCACCATGATGGTGGCAGGTTTGGCCATGGCCTGAACCCCTGTTTCCTAGGCGCAATCCGAACCGTGGGAACCGGGTTTCGGCTTCGTTGCGCGAGCAATTGTTGTGGACCGTAGAGCGGGTATCCCAGTTCCCGTGCGTTGCACCCCGCTCCAAGTGCTTCGGGAAATGAGCGCCGGAGAATACTCGGCCCCGGCGCCCTGTCAAGTGAAATGGTCCGGAAGGCCGGATCCCTTTCGTACGGAAGGACCCCGGTGTCCTTACGGGCGGGGAAGGTAGGTGCCGGCGGCCTGTTCCGGGGCAGCCAGACGCAGGGCGCGGGAATAGAGGCTGCGGTCGGCGATCAGGCGCCGGGCCACCGCCTCGTCGATCATCGCCTTCTGGTGATGCTCGGCCGGGCAGTTGTTGCGCAGCGCCATGCGGCCGGTCTGGTCGCGGAAATCGGTGGACCGCCACAGGGCGATGCGGGCGGCCAGATCAGCCTGGCTGTCGCGAACGGTGGCCAGGATGCCGTCCAGGTCGTGGGTGCCGCTGGTGCAGGCCACGGGCAGCACGCCCAGGCCATGCAGCACGTACCCCGAAGGGCTGTGGAAGCGTGACCAGGTCAGGGTCATCTCGCCACCGTTGGGCAGCTGGATCACCGTTTGCACCGTGCCCTTGCCGTAGGACGACGTGCCGATCACCACCGCCCGTCCGCTGTCCTGCAAGGCTGCGGCAACGATTTCGGCGGCAGAGGCGCTGTCGCCGTCCACCAGCACGACGATGGGCAGGGTGCGGGCCAGATCGCCGGCCGTGGCGGCATAGTACTGGCGGGCATCGGGATGGCGGCCCCGGGTGGAGACGATGGCGCCATGTTCCATGAACAGATCGCTCATGGTCACCGCCTGGTCCAGCAGGCCGCCGGGGTTGCCCCGCAGGTCAAGCACCAGGCCCTTCAGCGCCGCGCCATGCTGGCGCTTGGCGTCGCTGATGGCTTCGGCCACATGGGTGGTGGTGCGCTGGTTGAAGCTGGAAACGGCGATGAAGGCCACGCCGTCTTCGTAGTGCATATCCACCGTCGGCATGACGATCAGCGCCCGCTCCAGGGATACGGTCCGCACCCGCCCGGTGGCGGTGTGGATGTCCAGCCGCACCGCGCTGCTGGTGGGGCCGCGCAGGGCGTTGCGCACCGCGCCCCGGGTCATGCCGGACGCTTTTTCGCCGTCGATGCGCAGGATGCGATCGCCTTCCCGCAGGCCCGCTTCGGATGCGGGCGTGGAGGGTAGGACGCGGGTGATCAGGATGCCGTCGGCCTGGGCTTCGTACATCACGCCGATGCCGCCGAAGCCGTTGCGTGCGCCCCGGTTCAGCGAAGCCTCGTCACGGCCGGCATAGCGGGAGAAGGGATCCAGCTGGGTCAGGGCGGAATCGAAGACGGCTTCATACAGCACTTCCGGCTCGGCGTCGGCCAGGGCGATGGAATCGGCCCGCACCAAGGCGAAGACCGTGGCGGTCAGCAGGCCCCAGCCGGCGCTGTCGTCGGTGCCGGGCATGCGGAAGGTGCCGATGGCCTGGCCGGCCCGGCTGATTTCCAGAAAGTCGCCGTCGGGACGGAAGGCCAGGGCGGGGTCCAGGGTGGTCAGGCCGCGCAGCCCCTCCAGTACCAGGTCCCGCAGGTTGACGGCGTCGATATAGCGGTCGTTGATGGCGGAAAAGCCATAGGAGAACAGCGTTTCCGCCTCGGACCGGGGAAACGGTGCATCGAGCGTGGCGGTCGGTCTGCTGGCCGCCGTCTGTATGGGAGTGGCCGCGCTGACGCGGGTCTCCATGGCGTTGGGGTCGGTGCATGCGCCAAGCAGGGCGACCATCGTGGCCAGACCAAGACGCGCCAGGGTGCGAGAAACAGCCAGCATACCCAAATTCACCCTCGTCATTTCGTGGAAGTGGTCGTCAAAGCCCTCCATCCCCTCGCATGGTGGAGGAAAGCGGGGGGTGCTGTCCAGTCTGAAGATTGCCCGCGAACCATCTGAGATTCCTAGCGGTTGCTAGGGTTTTCCCCAGGGCGCCTGCATATGATGGATCGTTGTGGCGATTTGATGACGCTCCGCGGCCCGTCAGCCGGGGCGTTGCCCATGGCGCGTGCGGGGCTTGCCGCGCGGCGCAACCCGCCGTCCGCCGCCGCCGGGGCGGGACGGAACACCGCGTGCCCCCCGCGCCGGTCCTCCGGAAGAACGCCCGGAGCCGCCCGCACCGCCTTGCAGCACCGAGAAAATCAGACTGCCGGCGACGGGATTAACCTCGCGCAGCATCACTTCCACCGCTTCGCCCAGGCGGAATTCCTGGCCGGTGGCCTGGCCGCGCAGGCAATGGGCGCCTTCTTCGTGGATGTAGTAGTCCTGGGGCAGGGTGCCGATGGGCACCAGGCCGTCGGCCCCGGTTTCCAGCAGGGTGACGAACAGCCCCGCCCGGGTCACGCCGTTGATCCGGGCTTCGAAGGTCGCCCCCACCCGGTTGGCGAGGAAGCTGGTGGTGAAGCGGTTCAGGGCATCCCGTTCCGCCTGCGCCGCCCGCCGTTCCGTGGCGGTGATATGGATGCAGGTTTCCTCCAGGTCCTTCAGAACGTCGGGGGTCCGCGCATCGGGGGGCAGGCCGCCGTCGCCCAATCCCAGACCCCGGATCAGGGCGCGGTGCACCAGCAGATCCGAATAGCGGCGGATGGGCGAGGTGAAATGGGCATAGCGGTGCAGGGCCAGGCCGAAGTGGCCGATGTTGTCCAGGGTGTATTCCGCTTGGGCCTGGGACCGCAGCACCACTTCGTTGACCATCGGTTCTTCGGCGGTGCCGCGCACGCGGTCGAGGATGCCGTTGAACTGGCTGGGCCGATTGACCGCGCTTTTCGAAAAGCGGATGTCCAGGGTCAGCAGGAATTCGGACAGGGCGTGGACTTTTTCCGGCGAGGGCTGGTCATGGACCCGGTAGACGCAGGGCTGCTGCCGCTGCTCCAGGGTTTCCGCCGCGCAGACGTTGGCGGCGATCATGAACTCCTCGATCAGCTTGTGGCTGTCCAGGCGGGCGCGGGGCTCCACTCGCAGGACCTGGCCGTCGTCGCCGACCACCACCTTGCGTTCGGGCAGGTCCAGTTCCAGCGTGCCCCGGGCCTTGCGGGCCCGGGCCAGGGCGCGATAGGCGCCGTACAGGGGGGTGATCACCGGTTCCAGCAGCGGAGCGACGGCGGGGGCGGGCATGCCGTCCCGGGCGGCCTGGACCTGATGATAGGTCAGCCGCGCCGCCGAACGCATCAATCCGCGCACGAAGCGGTGGCGCAGCTTGCGGCCGTCGGCGTCGAAGGTCATCCACACGGCCATGCAGGGCCGGTCTTCGTCCGGCCGCAGAGAGCACCAGCCGTTGGACAGGGCTTCGGGCAGCATGGGCACCACCCGGTCGGGGAAGTAGACGCTGTTGCCCCGCTCCCGCGCCGTCTGATCCAGGGCATCGCCGGGGCGCACGTACCAGGAGACGTCGGCGATGGCCACCAGCACCTGCCAGCCGCCCGGATTGGCCGGATCGTCGTCGGGCTGGGCGAAGACGGCGTCATCGAAATCCCGGGCGTCCTCGCCGTCGATGGTCACCAGCGGAATGGCGCGCAGGTCGGTGCGGTCCCCCAGGGGCGCGGCCACCGCCGCCTCGGCCTGGGCCACGGCGTCCACGGGGAAGTCGACGGGGATGCCATGGGTGTGGATGGCCACCAGGCTGATGGCGTCCGGTCCGTCCGCATCTCCCAGGCGGCGCAGCACCCGGGCCTTGCGCAGGCCCAGGCGGCGGCCGGGCAGGGCCTCGGCCTCCACCAGGTCCCCCACCTCGGCATCCTTCATCGCCGTGGGATCCACGCGGTATTCGTTGCGGTCCTTCTTGTTGGTCGGGCGCAGGCGCAAGCCGTCGGACGCCGCGGCGATCACCCCCAGAATGCGCAAGGGCGCCTGCGCCAGCCGCTTGATCGGCTTGGCGTCGTAGCGGTCGTCGCCGCGCCGGGCGAGGCGGGAGAGCACATGGTCGCCGACACCAATTTCCGGACCCGCCGCCCGGCCCTTGCGGCGCGGGGCGGGCCACAGAAAGATGCGCGGCGGCTCTTCGCCTTCGGGCCAGTCCAGCGGCCGGCACAGCAGATCCCCTTCGGCATCCTGGCCGGTGACCACCAGGACGCAGACCTCGGGCAGGCTGCCCTGGGGCGCGAAGCGGCGGCCCCGTCCCCGCGACCGCTCGATCGAGCCGTCGTCCTCCAGCTCCTTGATCAGGCGGCGGAGGTCGGCGCGCTGGGGACCGAGGATGTTGAAGGCACGGGCGATCTCCCGCCGGCCCACCTCGCCCTGACTGCCTTCGATAAAGCGCAGGACGTCGTCCTTGGTGGGGAAGGGAATATGCTTCGGTGCCTTCGTGGTCACGGATAAGGGGCCTATTTCGTCCAATGCCGGCGAGGGCCGGTTGGTGTTCCAGCGCCGGCCTTCGCCGGCCGGTCCGGAAAGAATGGGGACCGGCTCAGTCCTCAGTATTCTCGGCCTCGCTCGCTTTCTTGGCCGTGCCGGTACCCGTGGACGCGCGCTTGCGCGTGGTCGTGGTTTTGGTCGCCGTGGTCTTCTTGGCGGCCGTGGTCTTGGCAGTCGTTGCCTTTGCCGTCGTCTTCTTGGCGGCCGGCTTTTTGGCCGGCGCATCCGCCTCTTCCCAGGGCGCGGTATCCCCGTCGTCCCCGGCGTCCGCCGCTGCCGTCCCGGCCGTGGTCTTTTTGGCCGCCGTGGTGGTCTTCTTCGCCGGGGCTTTCTTGGCTGGCGCCTTCTTGGCGGTGGCGGCCTTGCCCTTGGCCGGCGCCTTGCCGCCGCCCTTGGCGGCTTTCTCGGCGATCAGGGTGATGGCGGCCTCCAGGGTCAGGCCTTCGGCGTCCTGGCCCTTGGGGATGGTCGCCCGCACCGCGTTATGCTGCACATAGGGGCCGAAGCGCCCGTCGTGCAAGGTCACGGGCTTGCCGTCCTCCGGATGCTCCCCCAGGCCGCGGGCCGGCTGGCGGGCGCGGCCGCCGCGCGACGGTTCGGCGAGCAGACTGACCGCCCGGTTCAGGCCGATGGTCAGAACGTCATCGTCCTTTGGCAGGGACTTGTAGATGTCGCCGTGCTTGATATAGGGACCGAAGCGGCCGATACCGGCGCTGATCGGCGCCTTGGTTTCCGGATGCTCGCCGATGGCGCGGGGCAGGGCCAGCAGCTTCAGGGCGGTATCCAGGTTGACGGTGTTGGCGTCCATGTCCTTGGGGATGGACACCCGCTTGGGCTTGACCGCCTTCTTGCCCTTTTCGGCTTTCTCGGCCTCGCCCAGCTGGACATACAGGCCATAGGGACCCTTGCGCAGGGTCACGTCCAGACCGGTTTCCGGGTCGGTGCCCAGGGACTTGATGCCATCCTCGCCGGTGGCGGTGGGGTCGCCCTCGTCCCCTTCCTTGGCCACCAGCGGCCGGGTGAAGCGGCATTCGGGGTAGTTGGAGCAGCCGACGAAGGCGCCGAACTTGCCGATGCGCAGGCCCAGCCGGCCATCGTCGCAGGACGGGCACTTGCGCGGATCGGTGCCGTCCTCGCGCAGCGGGAACAGGTGCGGTCCCAGTTCTTCATCCAGGGCGTCGAGCACCTGGGACACCCGCAGCTCGGCGGTGCCGTCGACGGCGGCCTTGAAGTCCATCCAGAACTGCTGGAGCACCGACTTCCAGCCCCGGTCCCCGGCGGAAATCTCGTCCAGCTGGTTTTCCAGGTCGGCGGTGAAGGAATACTCCACATACCGGCTGAAGAAGCTTTCCAGGAAGGTGGTGACCAGACGGCCCCGGTCTTCCGGAACGAAGCGGCGGTTGTCCAGGCGCACATAGGCCCGGTCCTGCAACACCGACAGGATGGAGGCATAGGTGGACGGCCGGCCGATGCCCAGCTCTTCCATGCGCTTGACCAGGCTGGCTTCCGAGAAGCGGGGCGGCGGCTGGGTGAAGTGCCGTTCGGGATTGACGGCTTCCCGCTTGACTCCGTCGCCTTCTTTCAGAGGCGGCAGCAGGCGGTTGCCCTCCTCGCCGTCTCCGCCGCCGCCTTCGGGCTGGTCGTCCAGATCCTCGCGATAGAGCTTCAAGAAGCCGTCAAAGACGATCACCGAGCCGGTGGCCCGCAGCATGACCGCCTGCTGGCCGGCTCCCTGGCCGCCGATATCCACCGCCACGTTGTCCAGCACCGCGCTGGCCATCTGGCTGGCCACCGTGCGCTTCCACACCAGTTCGTAGAGCTTGCGCTGTTCGGCGGTCAGATAGCGGGCCACGGCGTCGGGCGTGCGGCTGACATCGGTGGGGCGAATGGCCTCGTGCGCCTCTTGCGCGTTCTTGGCCTTGGTCTTGTACATGCGCGGCTGCTCGGGCACGTAGGATGCGCCGAAGCTGCTGCCGATCAGATCGCGGGTGGCGAAGATCGCTTCCGGGGCGATCTGCACGCCGTCGGTTCGCATATAGGTGATCAGGCCGACCGTCTCGCCGCCCAGCTCCACGCCTTCGTACAGCTTCTGCGCCACCTGCATGGTCTGGCGGGCGGAGAAATAGAGCTTGCGCGAGGCTTCCTGCTGCAGGGTCGAGGTGGTGAACGGCGGCGCCGGATTGCGCCGGGTCTTCTTGCGCTCGACCGTGCGCACGGTCAGCGCCGCGGCCTGGATCGCCGCCACGGCGGTCTGGGCGGCGGCTTCGTCGGGCAGGTCGAACTTGTCGAGCTTCTTGCCGTCCAGCTGGGACAGCCGGGCCTTGAAGATCTGCCCTTCGGTGGTGGCCAGAATGGCCTCGACGGTCCAGTATTCCTGAGCCTTGAAGGCTTCGATTTCCGATTCGCGTTCGCAAATCAGGCGCAGCGCCACCGACTGCACCCGGCCGGCGGAACGCGATCCGGGCAGCTTGCGCCACAGCACCGGCGACAGGGTGAAGCCGACCAGATAGTCCAGGGCGCGGCGGGCCAGATAGGCTTCGACCAGCGGCGTATCCAGGTCGCGGGGCTTGCCCAGAGCCTCTTCCACCGCCGACTTGGTGATGGCGTTGAAGGTGATGCGCCGCACGGTCTTGCCGTCCAGCAGCTTTTTGGAGTCCAGCACTTCCCGCACATGCCAGCTGATGGCTTCGCCTTCGCGATCCGGGTCAGTGGCCAGCAGCAGGCTGTCGGCGGACTTCAGCGCCTGGGCGATATCGCGGACATGCTTTTCGGACCGGGCGTCAATTTCCCAGTCCATGGCGAAGCCCTCGTCGGGACGGACGGAGCCGTCTTTCGGGGGCAGGTCCCGGATGTGGCCGTACGAGGCGAGGACCGTGTAGTCCTTGCCCAGGTACTTGTTGATGGTTTTGGCCTTGGCCGGTGATTCGACGACGACGATATGCATGGGGCGGTCAGGATCCGTCCGGTTTAACTGGCGGCGTCCAGCAGGGAAACGCGGTTGCCCGGATGCCGGTCAAGGCGTCCGGCCAATTCCAGCTCCAGCAGGACCACGGCCACCACGGACGGAGACAATTGGCATTGCCTGATCAGTTCGTCAACAGTTACAGGGCTGGCCGACAACGCCTCGACCACCCGGGGACGGGCGGCATCGGTTGCCGATTCGTCCAGCGGCCCCCCCGGGGACCCGCCGTATTCCGACCATTCCGGCTCTTCCAACGGACGCGCGAGAAGCGGCTCTATCACCCGTAAAACATCCTGGGCGTCCTCGATCAGGGCGGCCCCCTGCTTGATCAGCATGTTCGGCCCCTGCGCCCGCGAATCCAGCGGCGAGCCGGGAACCGCCATCACCTCCCGCCCCTGGTCGGCGGCCAGCCGGGCGGTGATCAGCGAGCCCGAGCGGGGCGCGGCCTCGACCACCACCACCCCCAGCGCCAGGCCGGCGACGATGCGGTTGCGGCGGGGAAAGTGGCGGGCCTGGGGCTGCTCGCCCGGCGGCATTTCCGACACCACCGCGCCTTCGCCGGCAATGCGGTGGTACAGATCGGTGTTTTCCGGCGGATAGATCACATCCACGCCGCCGGCCATTACCGCAATCGTTCCCCCCGCGGACGAGGCACTTCCCAAGGCTCCCCCCAAGGCACCGCGATGCGCGGCGGCATCCAGGCCGCGGGCCAGGCCGGAAACGACGACGATTCCCGCCGCCGCCAGCTCCGCCCCCAGACGCTCGGCGAATCGGCAGCCGAGGGTGGAGGCATTGCGGGCACCGACGATGGCCACCGACGGCCGGCCCAGCAGCGGCGCGTGGCCGCGCAGGGACAGCACCGGCGGCGCGTCCTCCAGCGTCGCCAGGCGGGCCGGGTAGTCCGGCTCGCCCAGCACCACCAGCCGGGCGCCCAGCTGCTCCAGCGCCTCCATCTCCCGCCTGGCGTCGGCCAGGGAGCACAGGCGGATCGGCCGGCCCCGCCCGCCGCGCCGGGCCAGATCGGGCACGGCCTTCAGGGCCGCCCCGGCAGAGCCATGCAGCTCCAGCAGCTTGCGATAGGTGACGGGGCCGATGTTTTCCGACCGGATCAGGCGCAGGCAATCCAGCCGCTCGCGCGCGGCGAGCGGTTTGCCGAAGGATGGGGGCACGGGGATCAGACCTCGTAGCGGGGAATGGTCCAGGTTTCTTCGTCGGCCAGATGTTCCCAGGCGGTGAAAGCGGGCAGGGCGAACAGGGCGTCCATATAGGCCTGAGAGGCGGCGTCCACGCTGACCCCATAGGTGCGCAGGCGGGTGGCGACGGGGGCGTACATGGCATCGGCCATGGTGAAGCTGCCGAACAGGAACGGGCCGTCGGCCCCGAAGCGGGCGCGGCAGTCGCCCCACTGGCCGGTCAGGCGGGCCACCTCGGCGACCGCCTCGGGGGTGGGCACGAAGCCATCCACCCGGCGGCGCACGTTCATCGACATGGTGGAGCGCAGGCCCGTGAACCCGGAGTGCATTTCCGCGCACAGCGAGCGGCAGACGGCGCGGGCGGCGCGGTCGGCAGGCAGCAGGCCGGCTTCGGGCCAGGTTTCCGCCGCGTATTCCAGAATGGCCAGGGAGTCCCAGATGGTCAGGCCGTCATGCACCAGCACCGGCACCTTGCCGGTGGGCGAATATTTGCGGATCCGTTCGGACGATCCGTCCTCGAAGAGGGGGATCACCACCTCCTCGAAATCGATGCCGGTGGCCTTCATCCCGAACCAGGGGCGCATGGACCAGGAGGAGTAATTCCGGTTGCCGATCACGAGGGTGGGCATGCTCATAGGGACGTCTCCAGTTGGCTTTTTTCAGGGGTGCGCAACTATAGGGGTTTTCCTTCGTCCAAGCTAGCGCGGTGGACAAGGCCGCCGGCCCTCTGTTCATCGGACCGTGTCCATTGGAAAGGGCCGGCCTCAGCTCATATAGGTTGCCTCGAACCTTTCTGCCGTAACGGGACGTCCCCAATAGAAGCCCTGACCCACGGGGCAGCCCAGGAACCGCAGGGCCTGCATCTGTTCGGCGGTTTCCACCCCTTCGGCCACGCAATTCATTCCCAGGGCCTGCGACATGGACAGGATCACCGCCGCCAGACTGTGGCGGGCGTTGGGGACGGTCAGGGTGGAGATGAAGGCCCGGTCGATCTTCAGCACGTCCACGGGCAGGCAGTCGATATGGGCCAGGGACGAATAGCCGGTGCCGAAGTCGTCCAGCGCGATTTCAAAGCCGGCCTTCTTCAGGGACTCCACCTGCTTCACGGCCCAGGGCTTGTTCTGCATGGCGATGCCTTCGGTCACCTCGAAGGTCACGGTTGCCGGGGTCAGGCCGGCATCCGCCACCTGGTCCAGCAGGCGCCGGGCGAATTCCGGGGTGTTGAGATCGATCATGGACAGGTTGATGGCCACCGGCACGGGGACCCTGGTGGTGCGGGCCTTCGCCCAGCGGCCGACGGCATGGACGACGAAGTCGGTGATCGCCAGGGTCTGGCCGCTGGATTCGGCGATGGGAATGAACTCGGCCGGCGACACCTGCTCGCCGTCGCGATTCCAGCGGATCAGCGCTTCGGCGGCGATCACCTTGCCCGACGCCAGGTCGATCTGGGGCTGCAGATGTATCGACAGGCCGGTTTTCGTATCCAGCGCCTGTCGCAGCCCCACTTGCAGCTTCAGCCGGCGGTCCACCTCGGACTGGGCGGCGCGGTCGAAGGTGACACATTTCCCCGGCGACGTTCGCTGCGCCTGCAACAGCGCGGAACTGGCGTTGCGCAGGATCGCCGTGGCGTCGTTGGGCATATCGGCCAGATCCAGCAGGGTGGCCGTGGCGGTGGAGGCGATTTCGATGCCCGAGACGGACAGCGACTTGGCGAAGACGAAGGGGATCAGCGTGTCGGGCAGGGCCTGCCGCGGGCCGAGCAGGGCGAAGGTGCCATCCGCCACCCGGGCGATAACCAGATCTTCGCCGCCTTCCCGGCGCAGGGCGGCATGGACCGCCATCAGATACTGATGAACCACCCGCAGGCCATAGGCGGCAACCAGGAACTGGAAGGAATCCAGGGTGACCACGGCCAGGCGCATGTCCGAGGGGTCACCCTGCAGGGCGCTGCGCAGGGCCTTTTCGAAGGCATTGAGGTTGGGAACATCCACATAGGGATCGATGTAGGCAAGGCGGTCGAGCCGTTCCACCAGGGCCAGATTCTCGAACCCGATGCTGATGTTGGTGGAAAACAGCCGCAAGAGCGCCAGTCCCTCCGTTGCCAGGGCGCCGTCGGTTTCCAGCACCACGGTCAGGCTCTGGCCGGTATCCGCCGTGAAATGCAGGCCGAGGAACCCTTCCTGCTGCACCGGGCCGATCCGCCGCCGGGCTTCGTCCATCAGGCTGCGGATCAGCGGGCTGCTGATCGCATCCGGCGCCTTGCCGACGATGTCGGCGAACTGGCCCACGGCGCTGACGATACTTCCCGGCGTGTTCTGGCCGCTGCCGTCCAGGCAGACGCAGCCGTTGGGCTTGACCCCCAGGATGGTGGCGATCTGGGTCAGGACCCCCCGGGAGAACAGTTCCAGATTGGTGCGCTGGTGCAGCTTGGCCGCACTCTCGACGATCAGTTCCAGCCCCGCCCGGCTGCGCTGGATGGTCCGCATCTGGTCATAGGCCCGCAGGCTGGTGGTCAGCACCGACAGCAGGCGGGTCTGGGTCAGTTCGTCCTTGGTGCGGTAGTCATCGATTTCATAGGTGGCAATCACCGACAGCTCGGGGGCGTATCCCGGCTGGCCGGTGCGCAGGATCACCCGCATGTCCCGGTGGCCCAGGGCGCGCAGGTCGCGGACCAGGGCCAGTCCGGCGTCCGGGGTTTCCATGACCACATCCACCAGGGCGACGCCGATCCCCTTGTCCGATGCCGCATATTGCCGGGCCTCGGCGGCGGAATAGGCGTGGATCAGCTCCACCGGCCGGCCGAGCAGGGTGACGCTCTTCAGGGCGAAGCGGGTGGTGCGGTGGACGTCTTCGTCATCGTCCACCACCAGAACCCGCCAGGGGGTGATCGTGAAGTCCTCTTCCGACGTCTGGCTGTCGTCAATGATGCGCAGGTCATCAGACCCGGCAGAGCCGTCGTTCGTCATCGGGACCTCCTTCCAGGGACTCTTCGTGTTGATCGGGCGGCAAGGGTGCTGTCGCCGGCAGGGTCAGGGTGAAACAGGCGCCGCCTTCGACCAGGTTGCGGGCGTGCAGGGTGCCGCCCATCACGTCGCTCACCAGGACATGGGCGATGCTCAACCCCAGGCCGCTGCCGCCGTCCCCCATCCGGGTGGTGAAAAAGGGGTCGAAAATGCGCGGCAGGTCGTCGGGCGGAATGCCCGAGCCCGTATCGGTCACCGAGATTTCCACGGTGGCGGGCGTGGGATCACGGGCAGAGACGCGGATCAGGCCGTCCCGGCTGTCTCCCAGGCCGTGGATGGCGGCATTGGTGATCAGGTTGATCAGCACCTGTCCCAGGGCGCCGGGATAGCTGTTCAGCGGCGTCTGGCTGTTGATTTCCGCCAGGATGGTGAAGGGCTTGTGCTTGAACTGGGGTTGCAGGCTGTAGATGGCGTCGTTGATCACCTCGTCCACCTGAAAGACCCGCCGCTGTTCGCTGGTGCGGTCCACGGCGACGCGCTTGAAGTGGCGGATCAGCACTGAAGCCTTGTGCAGCCCGTGCTGGAGGATCGACAGCCCCTCCCGGGTGTCATCGACGAAGCCGAGCAGGCGGGACCGGGTGATCTGCCCGGTCTGGATGACGGCTTCCACCTCGTCCATCTGGTGCGACAGGGTGGTGGCGACCGTGACCGCATTGCCGATGGGGGTGTTCAATTCGTGGGCGACACCGGCCACCAGACCGCCAAGGCTGGCCAGCCGGTCGGACTGCATCAGGTCCTTTTCGGCCTTTTCCTTCTCCACCCGGGCGAGGCGTCCGGCGGCGAGGGCGCGGCTCCAGCCATAGGCGATGGCGGCGGCCAGAAGCATGCCCAGGATCATCACCGGAATTGCATCGCTGTCCCACAGCAGCAGCCAGCGGGTCCGGGGAACCTCGCCGACGATCTTCCAGCGGCTTTCCGCCGACCAGATGCGCTTGACCCCCTCGTCGTCCAGGGCCACGGCGGGATCGACGGTGGTGAACAGGTAAGTGGCGCCGCCCATGTCCACCCGGCCGAACGGATGTTCGTTCAGCGCCAGCCACAGGGGCTCGTTCTGGACGGCCATGGTCGTGTTGCGGGCGAACATGAAGCCCCACATCTGTTCTTCGGGGACGCCGGCCAGCCAGAACCCGTCGCCGTTGAGGATCTGCAGCGGCGGCAGGGGGCGGCGGATGCGGGGCGGGTCGATCAGGGTCAGAAAATCCTCGGCGAAGATGTTCGCCACCACCAGACCCCGCAACTGGCCCCGAACATCATGGATCGGCGTGGCCAAGCGCAGCATCGGCGTCCAGGGCACTTCCACTTGGTCGCGTTCGATGTTCAGGTCAATGGGCGAAACATAAAGCCCGTCCGGCGGCAAGATCAGGGTATGGCGCACATAGTACCGGGTGCTCTTGTTCTGCAAGTCCTCCGGCCGGATCAGGGCGACGGTTTCTCCCCGCCGGTCGACGCGCACCACCTCGCGGCCCAGGCGGTCGATGTAGCGAAGCTGCGCCACGTCCGGCTTGCGGGTCATCGTATTGATGAGTTCCCGCTCGACCCACTGGCGCAAGCGCTCTTCGCCGCCGGCGAATTGCCGCAGGGACTGGCTATGCGACACCACGCCCAGGTCACTGGCATAGGCCGACAGGGCTTTGGACAACTGCTTGCCGGCCAGAGCGACCGACGCTTCCATGGCCGAGATCAACTGACGGGTTTCCACCGTTTCGCGAATCACCAGGGAGATGTGCCACAGGACCATGAGAGCCACGAACAGCCCCGCAAACAGGCGGGTGAACAACCGTTTGTGAGGTTTTCCCAGAATGTATGGCGCATTGAGGGTGGACATGGCCGAAGGTCCTCTGCTGGCTTCTTGACCTTATTGATATATACTAAAGGTGATTATCTGCAACAGAAATGGTAGGCGATTATGGGCTATTCAACCTGTGAGGTGGCGTTTTTCCTCCAATAGTGCTTGCGGCTGAAGAATTTGCGCGTATTAGGCGCGTAGCCTATCAGTTGGCGCGGATAGGCTTAAAATCCTACCGTAACTCTCATGTATGCCTATGAATAAACACGCATGTCCGGCAAAAAAGTCGGACAGACAAAGAGCGGGGCGACATGTCGACCGCTTTTGGGATCTATTGGGGTTTTTTCTTACCGCCGATCCGGCTTTCTGTCCCGTCGATCAACCGCCGGACGTTTTCCCGGTGGCGAATCCAGGCCAGCAGGGCCAGGGCGGCGAATGTGGCCGCATGGGCCGGCGTGGCCAGGACCCAGGCGATGGCCGGGGCCAGGGTCAGGCAGACCAGGGCAGAAAGAGAGCTGTAGCGGGTCAGCACGGCCGTCAGCAGCCACAGGCCGCAGGCCGCGAGCCCGACGGGCCAGGCGGTGGCGGCCAGGGTACCCAGCGTGGTGGCCACCCCCTTGCCGCCCTTGAAGCCCAGCCAGACCGGGAAATTGTGGCCGAGCACGGCGGCCCCGCCGGCCGCCAGCCCATAGGCCGGCGGGGCGTCGAAGCCCAGGATGGCCTGGGCGATCAGGGCGGCGGCCGCCCCCTTGCCGCTGTCCAGCACCAGGGTGGCGAAGGCCAGATCCTTGCGGCCAGTGCGCAGCACGTTGGTGGCGCCGATATTGCCCGACCCGATGGCGCGCACATCCCCCAGACCGGCCAGGCGCACCAGCACCAGGCCGAAGGGGACGGCGCCCAGAAGGTATCCTCCCGCCAGACAGAGCAGCAGGGGCAGGATCAGGAGAGACTCTGCCGCCGCGGCGGTCATGGCGCGGTGGGAGCGGGGTGGGCGGTGGACCCGGGGCGAACGTAGACCGCCCGTCCGTCCACCACCGTCCGCCAGACGCGGCCCTGAACGGGCCGGCCGTCGAAGGGCGAGTTCTTGGACTTGCTGCGGAACTTGTCGGCCACCACCATCCAGGCTTCGTCCGGATCGAACAGCACCAGGTCGGCCCGGGCGCCGTTGCGCAGGCGCCCGGCGTCCAGTCCCAGCAGGTCGGCCGGACCGGAAGAGACCAGCCGCAGGGCTTCGAGCAGGGACAGGTGACCGTTGTGGGCCAGCTCCAGGGTCACCGCCAGCAGGGTTTCCAGCCCCACCGCGCCATAGGCGGCACCGCTGAACGGCTGGCGCTTGGTGTCCTGGTCCTGGGGCGCATGGTCGGAGGCGATGGCGTCGATGGTGCCGTCCTTCAGGCCGGCGACGATGGCCTGGCGGTCATCCTCGCTGCGCAGGGGCGGGGACAGCTTGGCAAAGGTCCGGTATTCCCCCACGGCCAGTTCGTTCAGGGCGAAGTAGAACGGCGCGGTGTCGCAGGTCACCCGCAGGCCCTGTTCCTTGGCCCGGCGAATGATGCGGACGCTTTCGGCGGTGCTGATGTGGGCGGCGTGATAGCGCCCGCCGGTCATCGCCACCAGCCGCATATCCCGTTCCAGCAGGATGATTTCCGCTTCCCGGGGGATCCCGGTCAGCCCCAGGCGGGTGGCCATCTCGCCGGCGTTCATCACGCCCGACGCCAGGGACGGTTCCTCGGGATGCTGCATCACCAGCAGATCGAAGGTGGAGGCATAGGCCAGCACCCGGCGCATCATCTGGGCATCGGCGACGGCCCGCACGCCGTCGGTAAAGGCAAGGGCGCCGGCTTCGGCCATGATGCCCAGTTCGGCCAGATCGGTGCCGGCCAGACCCAGGGTGCAGGCGCCATAGCAATAGACCTTGGCCAGTTCGGCCAGACGGGCGCGGCGGGCGACGAATTCCAGGGTGGCCTCGTCATCCATCACCGGATCGGTGTTGGGCAGGCAGACCATGCTGGTCACGCCCCCGGCCACGGCCGCCTCGCCGGCGCTGCGCATGCTTTCCTTATGTTCCTCGCCGGGCTCGCGCAGCTGAACGCGCATGTCCACCAGGCCCGGGGCCAGACAGCGGCCGGCACAGTCCACCACCTGGGCGCCCGAGGGCGGGCCGTCGCGGAACAGGCCCTCGCCGAAGTGGATGATCTCCTCGCCTTCGGTCAGCAGACCGCCCATGACGTCGAGGCCTGACGCGGGGTCGAGCAGGCGGGCGTTGATATAGGCAACGCGGCCGGGTTGGCGCTTGCTCATGCCAGCCCCTCCGCCGCGCCGTGGAGCGGCTGGTTGGCCAGCCACCGGTCATTGTTGGTCGACAGCACTTCCAGAACGGCCATGCGCACGGCGACGCCCATCTCCACCTGTTCGCGAATGACGCTGCGTTCGAAGTCGTCGGCGACGTCGGAATCGATCTCCACCCCCCGGTTCATCGGTCCGGGGTGCATGATCAGCGCATCGGGCTTGGCCAGGGCCAGCTTTTCCCGGTCCAGGCCGAAGAAGCGGAAGTATTCGCGGACGCTGGGAATGAAGTTGCCCTGCATGCGTTCCATCTGGATGCGCAGCATCATGACGATGTCCACATCCTTCAGGCCGGCGCGCATGTCGTGGAAGACCTCCACCCCCAGGGCCTCGGCGCCCGAGGGCAGCAGGGGGCGGGGGCCGACCAGACGGACCCGGGCGCCCATCACGTTCAGCAGATGGATGTTGGAGCGCGCCACCCGGGAATGCAGCACGTCGCCGCAGATCGCCACCTGCAGGCCGTCCAGCTTGCCGCGCCGCCGCCGGATGGTCAGGGCGTCCAGCAGGGCTTGGGTGGGGTGTTCGTGGCTGCCGTCGCCGGCATTGATGACCGCGCAGTTGACCTTTTCCGACAGCAGCTTGGCCGCCCCGGAGTCGGGATGGCGGACCACCAGCACGTCGGGATGCATGGCGTTCAGGGTGACCGCCGTATCGATCAGCGTCTCCCCCTTCGCCACCGACGACGAGGCCACCTGCATATTGATGACTTCGGCGCCCAGACGCTTGGCGGCCAGTTCGAAGCTGGTGCGGGTGCGGGTCGAGTTCTCGAAGAACAGGTTGATCACCGTCCGCCCGGTCAGGCTGTCACCCGACTTTCTGGGAGCACGGTTCTGATCCACATGGCCCTCCGCCCGGTCCAGCAGCGCGGTGACCTCGAAAGGTACCAGGCCCTGAATGCCGAGAAGGTGGCGGTGACCATATTCGGTATAGGCGGTGGGGCTGTTCATGGCGCCGGACTATAGGCGCACTCCCCCCGTCGGGCAAGATCGGCCGGCTGCCGTTCTTGCGAATTTCCGGACCCCGGAAAGACCGCCCGGGGCGGTATCCGCAGCCGGGCCGGAGACGGGCCGGAGACGGGACAGTCCGGGGTGCAAAAGGGGGGCGCGAAAAGGCCGCCCGCCGGGGATGGAACGGGCGGCCTTCACGGGACCCGAACCGGAAGGGAGGGGGAAAACCGGTTCGGGGGTGCGGCGAAAGCGGCGGGTTGTCCAGGAGTGGTCCCGGGGCATGACCCCCGGGATGATCATCCGTGGGGCGTGGGATCAGCCACCGCGCTTGGACCCGCTTTCACCGGCAAGGGCATCATCGGATTGCGGCAACATGTAGGCCGTGACGCAGGGCGCGACCGTGGCCGGCATCGCCTTGCCGATGGCCAGGCCCACCATCACCTTCTCACAGGCGTAGGGGTCGGGGGCGCCGACCAGACCCACGCGGGTTTCCCGGAACAGCTCGGCGGTGGGGTCGCTGCTGTCCAGGGTGGCGCTGGCCTGATCGGTCTCCAGTAGATAGGTTTCGATGCAGGGAGCCCCGTTCATCGGCACCGGCTCGCCCACCGCGACGTTGTACAGAACCTCGTCGCAGGTCAGGGACGTGCTTTGGTCGAAGGAAAAGGTGACCCGGGGCACGGCGGTTCCGTCTTCTTGCCAGACGCCCATCCCCTGGGGCTGCGCGCCCTCGGCATGGGCCACGGCCAGGGTGAAGGCGGCGGCCAGGCCCGCACCCGTCAGGGTCGCGATCACACCGGCGAAAACCTTGCTCATCATGGTCCAGTCCTCCTTAGTACCCGGTCTTCTCCGGGCTTGCCCAACCAACGCGCTCCGCTTTTCGGGGTTGCCTGGGCCTGTGTTTTCCGTTGATGAAAAGAGTCTGGCTTTAATCCCGGCTAAGATCTGTGATGCTCATCACCTGGGAGGAGAAAATGGCCGAAACCGGGAGGATTGCTGGCAAAAGGGTGGTATTCCCCGGGCAAAACCGAGGAGTAATACTTTTTATTGTGATGTTTCTTGAAGGCTAGCTGCTAACTAGCTGGAGAATCAGGGTCCATGTCGGGATGGCGAGCGCCGACAGCAAGGTCTGGCCGGTGATGATGCTGGCCATGAGGGGGGCATTGCCGCCCATCTGGCGGGCCAGCACATAGGTGGACGCCGAGCAGGGCAGGGCGCCATACAGCACGGCCACGGTCAGAGTCATGGGGTCGAATCCGGCGATCAGCCCGCCGAGGGCCACCAGGGCCGGTACGGTGCCGAATTTCACCACCATGCTGGCGGCCAGGGGCAGAGTCGCGCCAGCCAGTCCGCCCGCCGACAGCCCGGCCCCCACGGCCAGCAGGCCGACGGGCAGCGCGGCCCGGCCAAGAATCTCCAGCACCGGCCCGATCCCCGGGGGCAGGCCAAGGCCGCTGACGTTCATCAGAATCCCGACGACGCAGCCGAGGATCAGGGGATTGGTGACGATGCCGCGCAGAATGGCTTTGGCGCCGCTGCTCTGGCCATGGCCGAACCGGACCATGCAGGTCACCGCCAGCACATTGACCAGGGGCACCACCACGGCGATGGAAATGGCGGTCAGGGTGACCCCGGGCGCACCGTACAGCCCGGCGGCCACGGCCAGGCCGATATAGGTGTTGGGCCGGATGGAGCCCTGGAAGATGGAGGTGAAGGACGGATCATCGATTCCCAGCCTGGCCAGCGGCCGCCTGGCGGCCAGGGCCACGGCGGCGCTGCCCAGGATGGCCGCCGCGCCCACCGCCATCAGCGGCGCCCAGGCCACCGACCCCATGTCCGCCCGCGCCAGATTGCCGGCCAACAGGGCGGGGAAGGTCACGTAATAGGTCAGCTTCTCGGCCGGTGCCCAGAAGCTGTCGGGCAGCACCTTGCCCAGGCGCAGGCCCGTGCCGACCATGATGACGAGGAAAACCGGGAGAACCGCTTCAAGGATATCGAACATGGTCCAGGGTGTACGCCGGACCGTCCGAAGCGGCAAGCGCGCTTATGGCATCAAACGATGCGCCGCAGACATGAACCGGCCCTGGCGGAAATGCCGGGGCCGGTGTCGGAAGGGGGGCTGGCTGCCCGATCGTAGACCGGGGGTTATTGAGGTCTGTGTGTTTCGATGGTGGGCTTGTCGTGGGGCTTGCGCATGCGCAGGAAGGTTTCCCGGACCACGTCGCCCATATCCTTGGAATGACGATGGCGCCGGCTCAGGGCGTCGTTCAGGCGGGCGTCCAGATCCTTCAGCTTGCGGCGCAGGGCGGCGGGCTTCGCCAACTTCGGGGAAAAGGCGGCCATGGCTGCGACTCCTTTCGCTGTTTCCGATACCCGGTCAACGAAAAGTCCCGCGCCAAGGTTCCCGCCCAGGCTCTCGCCCAGGCTCTCGTATGGCGTCAGCCGGCGTCCTTGCCGTGGTCTTCGTCATCCAGGAAGCGGGCGCGGATGTCCATGATCGCGTCCTTCTGCTCGACGAAGCTGCGGACGCACTGGGGGTGGAACTTGGTGCCGGCCTGGGCGCTGAGAAATCCGAAGGCGTCTTCCGGGTCCCAGGCGGGCTTGTAGGGCCGCAGGCTGGTCAGAGCGTCGAAGACATCGGCGACGGAGACGATGGCCGCTTCCAGAGGGATGTCGTTGCCCGCGATCCCTGCCGGATAGCCGCTGCCGTCCCAGCATTCGTGGTGGCTGTAGACCACGTTGCGCAGCATGCGGCTTTGGATCGGCGTGACGAAATCCATGGACGACAGGATGCGCTCGCAGATCTCCAGCCCCTTGGTGGTGTGGGATCGCATGATCTCCAGTTCCTGGGAATCCAGGGGGCCGGGCTTCAGCAGGATGGCGTCGGGAATGGCCACCTTGCCCAGGTCATGCAGGGGCGCGAACAGGAAGACCATCTGGATGAACTCGTCGTCCAGTTCCTCGTCGTCAGCCAGACCCAGCGCGATAAGACGGGCATAGTTGGACACGCGGTCCAGGTGGCTGCCGGTTTCCTCGTCCCGGTAATGGCTGACATCCTTGGCCACCCGGATGGTGTGGGTCAGCATCTCGATCGGCTTCATGGTGTCGATGACCAGCGAGCAGATCAGCTCGGCGATCAGCGACAGGCCGGCCACCCGTTCCTTGGTGAAATAGCCGGGCTCGTGACCGTTGAAAAAGATGAAGCCGGACAGCAGCTCGCCCGAATAGAAAGGGACGGTCAGGCTGGAGCGGTAGCTGTTGCCGATGGCCCGGGTATGGTAGGCATCCATCGTGTTGCCCAGGCTGTCGAGCACCCGGATGCTGCTTTCGTCCGCCAGCTTGCGCAGGGACGGCACGTCCGACAGGCGGGCCGTGTAGTGGTCCAGCGGATGGGCGCCCCGGCTGGAATGGGTGAAGGTCCGCAACGTGTCCGTCTTGGCGTCGTACAAAGCGA
Source organism: Rhodospirillaceae bacterium Z3-40 (assembly GCA_046233135.1). Classification (GTDB taxonomy): domain Bacteria; phylum Pseudomonadota; class Alphaproteobacteria; order Rhodospirillales; family Rhodospirillaceae; genus JBJXHN01. The sequence goes on from JBJXHN010000002.1 coordinate 682,094, forward strand.
CAGCGATGCGCTCCACCCCCGGGTGGGAGGCGCGAACCGACGTGTGGATGTCTACCAGGTGATCCTGAAGGCTGGTGGCCTTGCGAAAAAACGCCGTGCTCATCGACTTGCGGGAAACCCTTACCTCTGGCGGCCCTGTTCACTGCAGGTGTGCGAGGCTGATGCCGTCCTGCCGGATAGGGCGCATCCGGTGCGCCAATTCATGGTTGCCGAATATGGTGACACCGGAGTGTAACCTTTTGCGTCGCGGCGCGCGTCCTGACGAAAGATATAGACGTTCCCTTGGGATATATATGTTCTGCCGTAGTGTCACAGCGCCGCATGGCCCAGGGCTTCCAAGGCGCCTTGCAGGATGTAGGCGGCGGCGGCCCGGTCCACCACCTGGGCGCGCTTGCCCCGGGACATATCCGCTTCGTCCACCAGGAAGCGCTGCACGGCGGCGGTGGACAGCCGTTCGTCCCACAGCAGCAGGGGGTAGTCGGCCATGCCCAGCAGATCGCGGGCGAACTGGCGGGTGGCCTGGCAGCGCTTGCCTTCGCTGCCGTCCATTTCCACCGGCAGGCCGAGCACCAGCCCGCCGATGCCCCGCTCCCGGCCCAGGGCGAGCAGGTCCGGGGCATCCAGGCTGAACTTGCGCCGCTTCAGGGTGGTGACCGGGGTGGCGATCATGCGGGTGGCGTCGGACACCGCGATGCCGATGGTGCGGGTGCCCAGGTCCAGCCCCATCAGCGGGGTCATGGCGGGCAGGCTTTCCTTGAACGCGGGCAAAGGGCAGATGGGCATTGCGGTCCTTCCGGGGCGCCGCTAAACATGGCGCACGTCTCATGAGACAGGTATGGTTTCCGACTTCAGGGTCCGCCGTGACGGCGGCCAGCATTTTACGACGAGGGAGAGTCTACCCCTATGGCGTTGGACAAAACCACCGTGCGGAACATCGCGTTCCTGGCGCGGATCACCGTGCCGGAAGAGGATCTGGAGCCCATGGCCGGCGAGCTGTCCGGCATTCTCGGCTGGATCGAGCAATTGGGCGAGGTGGATACGGACGGTGTGCCGCCGATGACGTCGGTGGCCGACCTGGCCCTGGCCTGGCGCACCGACCAGGTGACCGATGGCGGCTACACGGAAGCCGTCCTGTCCAATGCCCCGGACACCCAGGACGACTGCTTCCTGGTGCCCAAGGTGGTGGAGTAAGCCCATGGCCTATGAATCCGGTACCCGCCTGACCGACCTGACCATCGCCGAGGCCCGCGAGGGCATGGCCAAGGGGGACTTCACCGCCACCGAGCTGGTGCAGGCCCACTTCCAGACCATGTTGTACGGCCGCGAGCTGAACGCCTACATCACCGAGACCCGGGACCTGGCGCTGGCCCAGGCCGAGCGCAGCCAGGAACGTATCCGCGCCCGCGAAGCCGGGGCGATGGAAGGCATTCCCGTGGGCATAAAGGATCTGTTCTGCACCAACGGCGTGGCCACCACCGCCGGCTCCAAGATCCTGGGCAATTTCGTGCCGCCCTATGAAAGTACGGTGTCGCGCAAGCTGGCCCAGGCCGGCGCGGTGACCCTGGGCAAGACCAACCTCGACGAATTCGCCATGGGCTCGTCGAACATGACCAGCGCCTTTGGCTCGGTGATCAACCCGTGGACGCCCACGGACGCGCCGGACCGCAAGCTGGTGCCCGGCGGCTCGTCGGGCGGGTCGGCCGCTGCGGTGGCCGGGCGCATGGCCATGGCCGCCACCGGAACGGACACCGGCGGCTCCATCCGCCAGCCGGCCGCCTTCTGCGGCATAGTCGGCCTGAAGCCCACCTATGGCCGCTGCTCCCGCTGGGGGGTGGTGGCCTTCGCCAGTTCGCTGGACCAGGCCGGGCCGATGACCCGGTCTGTGCGCGACGCGGCGATCATGCTGGAAGCTATGGCCGGCCACGATCCGCTGGACAGCACCAGCGCCCCGGTGGAAGTGCCTCACTTCGAACGGGCCATGACCGGCGACATTCGCGGCCTGAAGGTGGGGCTGCCCAAGGAATACCGGCCCGACAGCGGCCTGGACCCGGACATCGCCGCGCTGTGGGACAAGGGCGCGCAGATGCTGAAGGACGCCGGCGCCGAGCTGGTGGAGATCAGCCTGCCCCACACCAAGTACGCGCTGGCCACCTACTACATTGTCGCCCCGGCGGAAGCCTCGTCGAATCTGGCGCGCTATGACGGCGTGCGCTATGGCCTGCGCAAGGATGGCGGCTCGCTGGACGAGATGTACATGAACACCCGGGCGGAAGGCTTCGGGGACGAGGTGAAGCGCCGTATTCTGATCGGCACCTACGCCCTGTCGGCCGGCTACTACGACGCCTACTACCTGAAGGCCCAGAAGGTGCGCAGCCTGATCGCCAGCGACTTCAAGAAGGCCTTCGAAACGGTGGATGTGATCCTGACCCCCACCACCCCGTCCGCCGCCTTCGGCCTGGACGAGAAGATCGAAGACCCGGTGACCATGTATCTGAACGACGTCTTCACCGTGCCCACCTCGCTGGCCGGCCTGCCGGGCCTGGCACTGCCGGTGGGGCTGAACGGCAAGGGCCTGCCGCTCGGGCTGCAGCTCATCGGGCGCTACTTCGATGAGGAAACCCTGCTGAACGTCGGCGGCGTGCTGGAACAGGCCGCTGCCTTCACCCACAAGCCGGCGTTCGTGGAGGGCTGAGGCGATGAGCTATCTGATCGAAGGGGAAACCGGGACCTGGGAAGTGGTCATCGGCTTGGAAGTCCATGCGCAGGTGATCAGCAATTCCAAGCTGTTCTCCGGCGCCGCCACGGCCTATGGCGCCGCGCCCAACAGCCAGGTTTCGCTGGTGGATGCGGCCTTTCCGGGCATGCTGCCGGTGATCAACGCCCATTGCGTGGAACAGGCGGTGAAGACCGGCCTGGGCCTGCGGGCCAAGATCAACCGTCACTCCGTTTTCGCCCGCAAGAACTACTTCTATGCCGATCTGCCGCAGGGCTACCAGATCAGCCAGTACGAACAGCCGATCGTCGGCGAAGGCAAGCTGGTGCTGGACATGCCCGACGGGTCGTCCCGCGAAGTGGGGATCGAGCGTCTGCACCTGGAGCAGGACGCCGGCAAGTCCATGCATGACCAGCATCCGTCCAAGAGCCTGATCGACCTGAACCGGTCGGGCGTGGCGCTGATGGAAATCGTCTCCAAGCCCGACATGCGCACCCCGGAAGAAGCCGGCGCCTATCTGCGCAAGCTGCGGTCCATCCTGCGCTATCTGGGCACCTGCGACGGCAACATGGAAGAAGGCTCCATGCGCTGCGACGTCAACGTCTCGGTGCGGCCACAGGGCTCCGAAGACCTGCGGACCCGCTGCGAGATCAAGAACGTCAACTCGGTGCGCTTCGTCATGCAGGCCATCGAGGCCGAAGCCAAGCGGCATGTGGAGCTTTACGAGAACGGCGAGGAGCCGGTGCAGCAGACCCGCCTGTTCGACCCGTCCAAGGGGGAAACGCGGGCCATGCGCAGCAAGGAGCATGCCCACGACTACCGCTACTTCCCCGACCCGGATCTGCTGCCGCTGGAATTCGACGACGCCTTTATCGAAAAGGTGCGCGATACCCTGCCGGAGCTGCCCGACGACAAGAAGAACCGGTTCATCGAGGACTTCGGCCTGACCCCCTATGATGCCTCGGTGCTGGTGGTCGAGCAGGCGCACGGCGATTACTTCGAAGCGGTGGCCCGCCTGGGCGACGGCAAGACGGCGGCCAACTGGGTGATCAACACCCTGTTCGGCTATCTGACCAAGGCCGGCAAGACCGTGCAGGACAGCCCGGTGACGCCGGAGATGCTGGGCGGCATGCTGAAGCTGCTGAAGGACGACGTGATCAGCGGCCGCATCGCCAAGGATGTCTTCGACATCATGTGGGAAACCGGCGATGCGCCCGAAAAGATCGTCGAAGAGCGCGGCCTGAAGCAGGTGACCGACACCGGCGCCATCGAAGCGGCCATCGACGAGATCATCGCCGCCAATCCGGACAAGGCGGAAGAAGTGCGCGGCGGCAAGGAAAAGCTGCTGGGCTGGTTCGTCGGCCAGGTTATGAAGGCCACCGGCGGCAAGGCCAACCCGGCCAAGCTGAACGAGCTGCTGCGTTCCAAGCTGCTTGGCTAAGGCCTCCACCCGAAAGCCTGCGGCGACGTCGAAAAAACGGCGGCGGCCGGCCGGACACTCTTCCGGTCCCGGCCGCCGCCGTTCTTCGTCGGCCAAGGGACAGCCGCGAGGGGCGTCCCGGAGCAGGTCCCGGGGTTCATCCGGGGGCTTGTCCTTGGGCCGGCTGTGGCGCTGGCGGCGCCGGCTTGGGGGGCTGGGGATCCTGTTCGCCCTGCTTGGCACCATTCACCAGGTGCGCCAGTCGGACCTGTTCTACCCCCTTGCCGAACCCTACGACCGGGCGCTCTATCGCCATTGGATCGATGCGAACGGCGACTGCCGGGACACCCGGACCGAAGTGCTGATCCGCGACAGCCTGCGGCCGGTGACCCTGAGCGGGGACGGCTGTTCCGTCGTCAAGGGAGAGTGGCGGGACCCCTACACCGGCAAGACCCTGACCGATCCGTCGGGGATCGATATCGACCACATGATCCCCCTGGCCGAGGCGCACCGCTCCGGCGCCGATCTGTGGACGTCGGAGCGGCGGGAACGCTTCGCCAACGACCTGGACACGCCCGGCGCCCTGGTGGCGGTGGAGGCATCGGTGAACCGGTCGAAGGCGGACCGGGATGTCCTGTCCTGGATGCCGCCCAACCCCCTGCTGTGGTGCGACTACCTGGCCACCTGGCGGCGGGTGAAAGCCGTCAACCATCTGCAACCGGACCTGCTGGAAGGCTGGACCCTGGACCTGGGGGACTGGGTCTGCAGCCAGCGCCCCGCTCCCGCCTTGCGCTGATCTTTCGCACCTGCGTGCCAATCGCCTCTGGAACCTGCCTCCCGTGTCAATCTGTGCGGGCGGCGGGGCGCTTGTTTTTTGCCTTTTGCGACAGATTGTCCTTGCGTGAAAAGTTCAGGAGCCTGAAAATAAATTCATGATCGTGAAGCAAATAGATACCTTCCTGAGCCTGGTGGAGCTGTTCGCGCATGAACGGCAGCCCATGACGCTCACCCGGATCGCCGACGAGTTGGGGCAGCCGAAATCGAGCACCCACAACATGATCGAGACCCTGGTGGAGCGCGGGTATCTCTATGAGGTGCGGCAGCGGGGTGGCTTCTACCCCAGCAGCCGTCTGCTGCGGATGGCGCAGGCGATTGCCGAGGGGGATCCGGTGGTCGGGCTGATCGGCCCCCATCTGTCGGCCCTGTCGCGGGAGACGGGGGAAACCGCCCTGCTGGCCATCCGCGACCGCCAGCAGGCCGTCTATCTGGGAGTCGCCGAGCCGCAGCAGCCGATCATCTACAACGCCGCTGTCGGGGATCGCCGGCCGATCTATGCCACCTCCGGCGGCAAGGCGATCCTGGCCAGCTATCCGGAGGACGAGCGGGCGCGGGAACTGGCCCGGCTGACCTTTTCGGAAGTCCGCAAGGACACCATCCGTGATGCCGTCACCCTGGAGGCCAATCTGCGCGAGGGGCTGATGCGGGGGTATTTCACCAACGTGTCCGAATACACCCCGGAGGTGACCGGGGTGGGCATTCCCATCGCGGTGGACGGGCGGCGGATGGCGCTGTCGGTCGCCGGACCGAATTATCGGGTGAGCGGACAGGAAGCCGCCCTGGCGGCAGTGCTCTGCCGCTACGCCGATGAGATTTACCACACTCTGACGGCCGCCGGCGTGAGCTGCGGCGGGGAAGAGCCCGATAGCGCCGGTACCGGCGCCGGCGGCCGGGCCGTTTCCAAGCGCAAGGAGGACGAAACGACGTGAGCGAGGATTACAGCCATCTGTTCATCCGCGAGGCGGATGTGCCCGGCTATGCCCCCGGCGGGCATACGGGCACGATCAATCGCCGGCTGGTGGGGCCGGAGCAGGGCGCGACCCACATGGAAACGCTGATCGGCACCATCGAGCCGGGCCATGGCGCCACGCCCCACTACCACCCGGGCATCGACCAGTTCTGCTACATCCTGGACGGCGAGGCCGAAGTGACCATCGGCGAGACCACCCAGGTCATCGGCAAGGGGGAGTCCTGCTTCTTCCCGGCCGATGTCCGCCACATCTTCAAGGCCATCGGCGACGCGCCCGTGCGGCTGCTGGTGGTCTATGGCCCGCCCTACGGCGAAGGGGCCCGGGTCGAAGCGTAACGCGCCGTCATCGCGATTAGGGCATATCTCCACAGGAACGCCGGGCGGCCAATGTCCCGGCGCGGAAAGCAAACCGATATGGGAGGACTACACGACATGCACGCCAGAAAGATTATGACCTCCGGCCTTGCCGCCCTGGGCCTGTTCATGACCGTCCAGCAGGCATCGGCCGACGACATTTCCTTTGCCGATTCCTTCCCGCTGGAACACTACCTGTCTTCGGAAGGGACGGTGTGGTGGATGAAGCGGGCCGAAGAGCTGACTAACGGCGGAGTCACCTTCAAGCACTATCCGGCCCAGCAGCTGGCCAAGGCTCCGGCCATCCTGCAAATGGTCCGTGACGGCGCGGTGGATGCGGGCTATGTGGGCATCGGCTATGTCAGCGACCGCATGCCCCTGAACGGCGTTGCCATGCTCGCCGGAATGACCGGAGACTCCCTGCCGGGCAGCAAGGCCTACTGGAAGGTGGTCAAGGAAGGCAGCCTGCGCGCCGAGTTCGAAGCCAACGGCGTTGTGCCGCTCTATGCCGCCGTGCTGCCGGCCTATCAGCTGGTGCTTCAGGACGATCCGATCACCTCGGCCGATCAGATGAAGGGGTTGAAGATCCGCTCTTCGGGCAGTTTGAACCTGGCGGTGGAAGCCTTCGGCGGCACCCCGGTGTCCCTGCCCGCGCCCGATATCTATCTGGGCATGCAGCGCGGCACGCTGGACGGCTCGCTGCTGCCGGCGGTCAGCGTGAAGCCCTATAACCTGCAGGAAGTGATCAAGAGCACCAGCACCAACGGCACCTTCGGGACCTTCGCCGTCACCGCCGTGATGAACGCCGACGTGTTCAACAGCCTGCCCGAAGACCAGCAGCAGGCGCTGATCCGGGCCGGGGATGACACCGTGGTCAACCTGGGCACCTATCAGGACGAGGAAACGGCGACGCTGCTGAAGGAATTCCAGGACCTGGGCATCGCCGTCTACGCCTTCAACGAGGAGACCCTGGCCACCCTGAACAGCCAGGTGTCGTCGGTGCAGGCCACCTGGGTCGACCGCATGAAGGAACGGGGCCTGGACGGCCAGGCCGTGGTCGACGAGTTCAAGGCCGCCGTCGCGGACGCCGAGGCCCGGTAAGGCCCGCTTCCGGACAGCCTCCGGTTCCGGCTTCGGCCGCCCGGGCTTCGGGACCTCCGGGTCCGTCGAAACCGGGTGGCCGAGTTCCCCCGCTCCGCTCCTTCTCCCACTCTCCCTGGCCGCCTCCGGTCTCCCCGTCTCTCCCCAGGACGGCGTGATGCGGCTTTGAGGGAGCGGGGTGGGGGGACCTTTTTCCCGGCCGGCCGGTCCGGGACGATTGCCCCAGTTTATACGGGAGGGCCGCATGGTCGACAAATCCGTTGCGCTTGGCGTTCTGGAACGGGTGGAGGATCTCCTGTGCCGGATCGCCGCCCTGGCGGTGCTGGTCATGATGATCCTGGTCAGTGCCGACGCCATCGGGCGCTATGCCTTCGGGGCGCCGGTGGCGTTCCAGTTCGATCTGACCAGCAACTACCTGATGGTCATCGTCGGCATCCTCGCCCTGTCGTGGGGAGAGCGGAACGGCGCCCTGATCCGCATCACCGGGCTGACGCGCGTTCTGCCGCTGCCCTGGCACGGCCGGCTTTACGCCCTGAACAACCTGCTCGCCGCCGCCGTCTTCGCCGGCGTCACCTATTTTTCGGCCAAGGGCACCCTGCGGGCGCTGGAGGACGGGGACGTGCTGTTCGGGGTGATCGACTGGCCGGTGTGGCTGTCTGAGGTCTGGGTCCCCCTGGGAGCGGGGGTGCTGACCCTGCGGCTGCTGGTCAACGCCGCCCAATACGCCTTCTTCGACCGTCCGGTGGTGACGGCGGACCACGTCGAAGATGTGTAACTTCCCTTCGTTTCAAGGAACGGTGCCATGGTGATCGCCCTTTGCGTCGCGGTCCTGATCCTGCTCATCGTCATGGAAATGCCCATCGCCTTCGCGCTGATGGCGGCGGCCACCCTGGGCCTGTGGATGACCGGCGGACCGCCCCTGGTGATGAACTACCTGGGCAATGTTCTGCACGAGGAATCCGCGTCCTATGTGCTGCTGACCGTGCCGATGTTCGTGCTGATGTCGCAGTACATGGCCAAGTCCGGGCTGGCGCGGGACATCGTCGTCTGCTGCGATCTGTGGCTGGGCCGGATGCGCGGCGGCCTGGCGGTGGCCTGCGTCATCGCCAGCGCCTTCATGGCGGCGGTGATCGGGTCGAGCACCGCATCGACGGCGACCATGTCCACGGCCGCCTTCCCGACCATGCGCGAGGTGGGCTATTCCAGCCGGTTCGCCGTGGGGGTGATCGCCATTTCCGGCACGCTGGCGATCATGATCCCGCCGAGCATCATCCTGATCATCTACGGCATCCTGACCGAGGTCTCCATCGGCAAGCTGCTGGTGGCGGGGATCGGCCCGGGCCTGCTGACGGCGCTGGGGTACACGGCGACGATCATGATCGTTGGCATGCGCAATCCCGCCGCCGTGCCGGCCCGCCCGGAATTCGACCGGCCGGCGGCCATCGCCTCACTGAAAACGGTGTGGCCGGTGGCGCTGCTGATGGCCGTGGTCATCGGTGCGCTGTACGGCGGGGTGGCGACACCGACGGAAATCGGCGCCATCGGCTCGCTGGTGGCCCTGGCCATCGTCGTTGCCATGCGCCGCCTGTCCGGCCGCAGCTTCCTGGACTCCCTGACCGAGACCGTGCGCAACACGGTGATGATCATCATCATCATCTCGGGCGCGGTGATGTTCGGCTACTTCCTGACTCTCAGCCAGGCCACCCAGTCGCTGCTGTCGGCGATCCAGGATGCGGGGCTGGCGCCCTGGACGGTGATGCTGATCCTGGTCGTGGTCTATCTGGTGCTGGGCATGCTGATGGATCAGCTGGCCATCCTGGTGCTGACCGTGCCGATCACCTTCGCGCTGATCTCCAGCCTGGGGTTCGACGGCATCTGGTACGGGATCATCATCACCAAGACCGTGGAAATCGGCCTGGTGACCCCGCCGCTGGGCCTGAACATCTTCGTTGCCTCAAGCCTGACCAAGGTGCCGGTCGGCGCCTGCTTCCGGGGGGTGGCGCCGTTCATCCTGACCGAGGTGATCGTGCTCGGCCTGCTGCTGCTGTTTCCGCAGATCTCGCTGTTCCTGCCCGGCCTGATGGACTGATCCCGTCCACCGGCCGGCGCGGAGCGCCTCCGTTGCTTTCAGTGTGATGTAGAATGACGAGGGACACGTGTTCGATTTCCTGAAGGGCCTGCGGGTCCTGGACCTGACGACCGTCGTCTTGGGACCCATGGCCACCCAGATCCTGGGGGACCTGGGGGCCGAAGTGATCAAGGTGGAAGCCCTGGACGGCGACGTCAGCCGCTTTTCCGGCGCCCAGTCCCCCGACGGCACCGGCGCGCTTTACGCCAACAACAACCGCAACAAGCGCAGCATCGCCCTGGACCTGAAGTCCGACGGCGGCAAGCGGGTGCTGGCCGATCTGGTGCGCACCGCCGATGTCTTCGTCCACAACATCCGCCCCAAGGCGATCGCCCGTCTGGGCTTTTCGGCCAGCGACGTGCGGGCGCTGAACCCGGCGACGATCTACGTCGCCGCCGTCGGCTTCGGCAGTGCCGGACCCTATGCCGGCCGGCCGGCCTATGACGACGTGATCCAGGCCGTCAGCGGCGTGGCCGCCCTGCCGGCCGAGGTGGGGCGCGATCCGGCCTATGTGCCCAGCATCATCGCCGACAAGATCGCCGCCTTGTATGTGGTCCAGGCGGTTCTGGTCGGGCTGCTGCAGCGGCACAGCACGGGGCGGGGCCTGAGCAGCGAAGTGCCGATGTTCGAGGCGCTGGTGTCCTTCCTGATGAACGAGCACCTGGGCGAAGCCACCTACAAGACCGACGGCACCCCCGGCTACAGCCGCTTGCTGAACCCCAACCGCCGGCCCTATCGCACCGCCGACGGCTGGCTGGCGGTGATGCCCTACAGCGAGGGCCAGTGGCGGGCGATGCTCGATGCCATGGAGCGCACGGATATCACCTCGGCCGCCTGGTTCCAGTCGGGGGCGGAGCGCAATCGCCGCTCCGAGGAGTTGTACGGCATCCTCGCCGATGCCCTGACCGCCCGGTCCACGGACGAGTGGATCCCCCTGCTGGAGCACCTGGATGTGCCGCATGCGCGGATCAACGGGTTCGCCGAGCTGCTGGACGATCCCCATCTGACCGCGCTGGGCTTCTTCGAGCCCACGGATACCATGCCCGGCCGGGTGCGCTCGGTCGGCCAGCCCATCGTGTTCGAGGATAGGAAGGCCGCCCCCGATCTGCCGCCCCCCGCCCTGGGCGCAGACGGGGACAGCATCCTGCGCAGCCTGGGCATGGACGGGGCGCGGATCGACCAGTTGCGGGCAACCGGGGTACTGAAGTAGCGGACACCGGCCGCCGCGCGCTATGCTGTCGGTCCCCCAAGCAAGTCGGAGATGCGGTGATGGATGCGGTGACCTATGCGACGTTCGTCCTGGGATGTTTTGTCCTGGTGGTGGTGCCGGGACCGACGGTGACGGTGATCATCGCCAACAGCCTGCGGTCGGGAACCATCGCCGGATTGATGAACGTCGCGGGGACCCAGGCCGGGCTGGCGGTGATGCTGGTGCTGCTGGCCTTCGGGCTGGACAGCGTGATGGCCCTGATCGGCGAGTGGTTCGACGTGCTGCGCTGGGCCGGCGCGGCCTATCTGATCTATCTGGGCATCAAGATGTGGCGCAGCGACGGCCGGCTGGGAGAGCCGGACAAGGCCGCCCGGGCGGGGTCGCCGGCGCGCTGGTTCCGCCAGGGGGTGCTGGTGATCTGGTCCAACCCCAAGGCCCTGCTGTTCTTCGGCGCCTTCATCCCGCAGTTCGTCGATCCCGCCGGTGACCTGTTCGGCCAGACCGTGCTGCTGGGGCTGACCTTCATGGTCGTGGCCACCATTTTCGACAGCCTCTATGCCATCGGCGCGGGCCGGGCCGGCGCCATGCTGGCCCGCAAGCGCATCCGCCTGCTGGAGCGGGTGGCCGGGTCCTTCCTGATTTCCGGCGGGCTCTGGCTGGCTCTGACGCGCCGGGCCTGACCGGCAAGTCCGAGCGGGGCTGGCGGCGGCGCCAGTAATCGGCGGGGCGGAGCGTATTGGAGGACAGGTGCCCCGCATCGGGCGCCGTTCCGCGCTTCCCGCAAGAAAGGCCCGCGACCCATGAGCCTGCCCCTGTCCCAGGACCTCGTCCGCCTGCTCGGCCCCTGCCGCATTCTTCATGCCTGGGCGCCCGATACCGCCCTTGTCGCCGAACTGCTGCTGAGCGGCTGCGATGCCTGGGCGTGGAGAGGGCCGGGAGCCGGCCCGGACGCCGAACCACCGGATGGCCATCCCCGCTGGCTGTCCGCGATGTCGTGCCGCAAGGCGGCCTTCGACGTGGTGCTGGTGGAGTCCGGCGGGGTGGGAGAGCCGCTGCCCGATCTCTCCGCCCTGTTCGCCCGGGTGGAAGAGCCTCCGGTGCTGGCGATCAAGGCGCCCGGGGCCAACCGTCCGGTGATCGAGGGACCGCTGTTCGACGCCGGCTGGCGGCGCCACCCCGCGGGCATGACGCTGGATCAGTACGGCCGGATGAGCGATCAGGCGATGGCCGGGCTGGCCGTTTACGAACGGGTTCCGCCCTCGGCGCGGGCGGCCTGGAGCGTGGCGGATCTGCAAGCGGACCGACCCCTGCATATGGATATGCTGCGCGAGGGCGGTCCCCGGGCGGATGCCCATGTGGCGCGCTACGCCCTGGCCGCGACCTATGTGCGCAAAGGGGATCTGGTGCTGGATTGCGCCTGCGGCCCGGGCTATGGCGCGGCGGTGATGGCCAGCCTGGCACCGGGCGGCCAGGTGATCGGCATTGACGGCGATCCCGGCGCCATCGCCTATGCCCGGGCCAATTACGACGGTCCTGGCCTGTCCTATCGGGTTGGGGATGCTGCCCTGCTGGATGACATTCCCGACGCCTCGGTGGACCTGATCGTGTCCATGGAGACCATCGAGCATGTGAAAGACTGGCTGGCCACCGTGCGGACGTTCCGCCGGGTGCTGAAGCCCGATGGCCGGCTGATCGCCAGCGTGCCCGACCGCTGGGTGGATGAAACGGAGACGGACCCCAATCCCCACCATTTCCATGCGTTCGACTGGGACACGTTCTCCGGCGCCCTGGGGGATCTGTTCATCCTGGAAAAGCGCTACACCCAGACCGCGCCGGGTGGCGTCAAGCTGCAACGGGCACCACGCCGCCTGCACGAGGTCCCGCTGAACGCCGACGTTACCGCCGAATGGCTGATCGCCGTGGCCGCCGTGAACCCGCTGGAGGACGGAGCGGGATTTCGCGCGGCCTACCGCCATCCCGCTTTCGATGACGCCCTGACGGCCCGCAGGATGCCGGCGGTGGATTTCGCCGGCGGCTACGACAACCCCTATCTCTACCGCCCCCTGGTGCAGGTGGGCGAGCGGCTGCGCGATAGGGACCTGCTGGTCCGCTTCGCCTCCCTGACCGCCACCGTGGCGCGGGATGGCTCGCCGGACAAGGGGGCGGCCCTCTGCGTTCTGGGCTATCGGGTTTTGGAGCAGCGCAACGAACACGCGGCGGCAGATGTGCTGGAGATGATCGCCGCCCATATGGAGGCCGCCTCGGCCGAGGGTGAGGCCGGGACGGAGGCCGAAAATCCCCACGGTCTGCGCTGGCGGCTGTCCCTGGCCTTTCTGGCCGGCCGCCTGTCCTCCCTGCGGGGGGATCGCCGCTCGGCGGTGACCTGGTTCGAGACGGCCGCCGCCCTGGATTGGCGGGTCTTCTCGCCGCTGATCGCCACCAAGGTGGTGGCCGCCCACTACCACCGGGCCGCCCTGCTGCTTGCCGACGACGACCGGGACGGCGCCCGCGCGGCCTTCGAACAGGGGCTGGCCTGCTGCCTGGAGGTGCTGCGCCGCGACCCGCTGGAGGTGGTGGGGGACCCCGCCCATCCGGTGCCCTTCGGTTTGCCGGAACTGGCGGAGATCGCCGACATGGGCGGGCAATGCGCCATGGCCATCGCCAGCCTGCCCCTGCTGGAGCGGGACCGGGGGCTGTTCTGGCGGCAGATCGATGTGAAGCGCTTCGGCCTGATGACCTGGGCGCAGGACATGGAACGGGCCTGCGACCACCTGAAACAACGCTCCGCCCGGACCCTGCGGATTGCGGCCGAATAGGGCGGAGCCGGGGGGACGGGAAAAGGCTCAGGGGGCCTCGTCGGGGCTGATGGCCAGTGGCCGGTGGCCGTCGAGGGGAGCGATGGTCACGGTCACCACGCTGACCCGCCCGGGACCGGCCAGCTCTGTCACCGGAACCACCAGATAGCCCCCCGCTGCCGACGCTTCAGATCCGTCCTCTGCTGACATCTGGCGGATCAGGTCGCCGTCCAGCAGCAGCCCCGACGCCTGGAGGGCGGGGATGGGAATCTCCCGGGGGCTGATGTCGGCGATGGCCTGCGCGGGATCGGCGCCATGGCTCAGGGTCAGGCTGCGCACCAGACCCCGGCCGGGCAGGGCATCGGCGGGCAGGGCGAGGGCGGAAACCCCGCTGCCGCCGGGCAGGGGCACCCGCACCCGGATGTCCCCATGGGGGGTGCGCAAGGCCGATACGGTCAGGGGGATGACGGTCCCCCCCTGCACCAGACGCACGGTCACCGGCCCCGTCTCCACATCCCCCAGCAGATCGCCGGGCGCCTGTTCCGCCGCGAACAGGGTGTAGAGGTGGCTGTGGAGCGGTGACAGCGCGGCAAAACCGGCCGCAGGCCACATGGCGCTGGAGGCGGCGGCGAAAGCGCTGACCAGCGGCTGGCTTTCGGTCAGCCGCCGGGTGGCGGGCGGGTCGACCATGGGGATCACCCGGTCCGTCCCCAGGTTGATGTCATGGCCCAGGCCGCCGAACAGCAGGATCTCTTCGTCGGTGGGCTGCATCAGGGCGCGGGACAGCACCGCTGCCGCCCAGGCGGCGGCCATCTGCGGGGCGTCCTGCGGCGTGTTCTCCGGCGCCGTACCGTCCAGCGCCATACTGTCCAGCGCCGTACCGTCCAGGGCGGCCAGGGCGCGCGCGCAGAGCAGCGCGCCTTCCCGCAGGTCGTGGCAGAGAGCCAGGTTTTCCGGCGCGCGGGTGTCGGCCTCGCGCACCACCGTGCCGTCGGACAGGTAGTGGGACACGGTACCTGTCGGCGCACAGCAGATCTGCTCCAGCAGCGAGACGTTGTTCAGCAAGGCCCGCTTGGCATGGGGCAGCAGGGTCGCACTGCCGATGAAGCCGGTGGCGGAATGGCCGTCGGGCTCTTCGGTGAGGGCTTCGTCGCGGGTCAGCAGGTAGCAGCCGTGCAGGGTGATCTCCAGTCCCTCGGCGGCCAGGGCGCTGCGCATGGCCCGCTGAACCGTGCCCGAATAGCCCAGGTCCACCAGCACCAGGTCGGTCAGCGTGTCGAACTCCGGCAGGGTGGCGCGCAGATGGGCAAGCAGCCCGGCCCGGGCGGTGCGGACCATGGCGGCCACCTGCGGACCGGACAGCAGTCCGGGCAGATCGCGGGCGAAGACGGACCCGGCGACCGTGCCGCCCCGCTGCTTCCGAAAGTAGCGCACCAGGGATTTGGGCGGGGTCTTGAACAGGCTTTCCACATGGGCCAGGGTCACCCGCCGGGCACCGGAAAAGAAGGTGGCCAGATTGTCCGGATCCGTGGCCGAGGCGGCCAGGGCCACCCGCCGGTTGACCTCCAGGTAGGCGGTGGATACGGCGGGCGGCAGGCGTTTGGTGAGTCCCTGGACCAGATGGGGCAAGGATCCGTCACGGGCCAGAAAGGCCACGGCCAGTTTGCCGCCTGTTTCCCGGCAGGCGGCGGCGCGGGCGGTGACCTCGGCGGCCAGGAAGCGATCGAAGGCGTCCAGTACCGGCCCCACCACCTCTGCCCCGTAACGCATGGCCGCCGTGGCGTCGGCGGGCAGAGCTTTCGCCGCCAGCCGTCGCCGGGTGCGGGCGCCGCCGTCCAGGCGGTTGGCGGGGGCGAGGGGCGCGCAGAGCAGGTCGAACAGCGCCGATTCCCGCTGGAACAGGGCCGCCAGCCGGGGCGTGGCCTGGGGAAAGGGTTCGGCGGTCATGCCCAGCTTGCGGGACGGGCGGATATCCGCCTTGGGGCTGTCGCCGGTGTGGACGGCGGCCGCTGCCGGGATGGCCTGCTCCCGCAAGTAGATCTCGAACAGGCCCCGGGATTTGCCGACCCCGTGATCGCAGGAGGCATACAGGAAATCCCACGTCACGTCCGCCGGCAGGCAGCCCCGCAGCAGGGCCGACAGGCGGTCGGCCGGCCAGTAGGTGTCCGACAGGAAGCCGACGCGCGCACCCTGGGTCCGGGCCTGGCGCAGGCGTGCCACCATCCGGGGATTGGCGACGCAGAGGGTCTGCTCGGCCTGCCATTCCGCCGCGACCAGGGCGGGGCGGTCGGCCGCGCGCAGGCCCAGGGCCGTGACGGGAAAGGCGTCGTAGATGGCCGTGATGTCCACCTCTGCCGGGCGGCCGCGTTCCCGGGCGCGAATGCGGGCCATGTGTTCGGCCTGGATGCGCTGCTGCACGAAGACTTCGCGCAGGCGGCGGTGGCTGGCGGGAACGGGGGCGAGGGCGAAGGCCAGCTCGTAGACGCCGAGCGGATCGGTGCAGCGGCGCAGCAGCATAGTGTCGAAGACGTCGAAGGAAACGGCGATCGGGGAGGGGGGCGCCGGAACCGGAGAGGAGCGGGGCGGGGAAGGCTTCGTCGGGTCCGGGCGGTGCGGCGTGTCGATATGCATGGCGGCGCTCCCCAAGGCGTGATCTTAAAGGTAGTCCATCAGCGACAGGTTCAGGAAAGAGGACAGGGCGGAATAGGACGCCTGCAGCACCACCTCTTCCTCCGACGCCTTGACGGTGGCTTGGGCGACGTCGACTTCGTTGATGTTGGCCAGGGCGCTTTCGGCGAACAGCTGGAATTCGGTCTGCTGGTCGATCAGGGTGGACAGCCGGTCGGACTGGGTCGACAGGGTTTCCTGCGCCGCGCCCATGCCGGAGATGGCATCATCCAGCAAGTCATAGGCGTCTTGCAGGGCGGTCAGGTCGACCGGATCGGTGGTCATGTCGGCCAGCATGGACAAGCCGCGCAGGGCCTGTTCGAACGCCGCATCATCGGCGGTGATGCCGTAGTCCAGGCCGTTGCCGCCATCCACCATCAGGGTCGCGCCGGCGGCGCTGCCCTGATAGTAGGCGCTGTCGGCGGTGGCGGGGTCGGCCAGCGGGTCATACGCCGCGTCGTTCAGATCCACCGGCGCGGTGCTGCCGCCCGCACCGGCAAAGACGTAGGCGCCGGCGAAATCCGTGTTCATCAGGTCGGCGATGTCGTCCAGCCACGAGGCGGCCGCGCGTTTCAGGGTATCGGTGGTGTCGGTGGTTCCGTCGATCGCCGCCGTGATGTCCGCCTGGGCGGCGGTCAGGATATCCACCATGCTGCCCAGCGCACCATAGGCCACTTCGACCGACGACTGGGCGGCTTCGGCCTGGGATGTCAGGTGTTCCGAGGCGCTGAGGTCGCTGGACAGGCTGACCATGGTGCCCGCCAGTCCGTCCAGGCCGGACAGGGAGCTGCTTTTGAGGCCGGAGGACTGCTGGGCCAGGGCTTCGTTGTAGCGGGCCTGGACATCCATGGTCTGGGCCAGCAGCACGGCGTTCATGCCGGAGGTGGAGACGCGCATGGCGACTGTTCCTAGTTCAGCATGCCGATCAGGGTATCGAACATGTCTCTGGCGGTGGAAATGACCTGCGAAGCCATGGTGTAGGACTGCTCGTAGACCAGCAGGTTGGCCGTTTCCTCGTCCACGTTGACCCCGTAGGCGTTGGTGAAGGTGGTGGCGAGGGCGGCACGGGTGGATTCCGAACTGTCGGCGGTGTCCGAAGCGGCGTCCGTCCGGTCGGCCAGGTCGTCGACTACGGCCGCGACCTGGTTGACCGGGCTGCGGGTGGCGGTGGACAGATCGGCCGCCCCTTCGAACGTCATCGGGCCGTCCAGGGTCGCCCAGACCGCTTGCAGGCCGTCGGTCACGCCGCTGCTCACGGCGACATCGCCGACCGTGGTGCCGGCGGGAACTGCCTGGGGCACGCCCTGCGTCGACAGGGTGCCGGAGACCGCGATGTCCGAGGCGCCGGAGCCGGTCAGCAGGGTGTTGATTCCCAGGTGATGGGCGACGCTGGCGCCATCCGACGGGACCGTGCCGTCCCCGGTCAGGATGACCCCCTCGCCGGCGTCATCGGCGGTGATCGACAGGGTGCCGTCACCGGTCAGGCTGGCGGAAACGCCCGGAACACTGTCTATGGCATCGATCAGGTCCTGGTAGGTGGACAGGGTCGACAGGTCGATGTCCGTCGATCCGGTGACCGTGCCGTCGGCATCGGTGGTCAGGATGGTCAGGGTGCCGCTGCCGCCGAAGCTGTCGCTGGCGGTGATGGGGGTGGACCCTGTCAGGCTGTTCGGCGCGGGGACCGGAGAGGCGGCGCTGGAGGCGGCGTTCACGGCATCCATCACCGTGGTGGCGAAGGCATCCAGTTCGGCCTGAAGGTCCGGCAGCTCTTCGTCGCGCAGGGTGATCAAGGCGCCCAACGCGCCGCCGCCGAGCTTGCCGGTGACATCCTTGCCGTCCACCGTGATGCCGTCCAGGGTGCCGTCCTCGTAGGAGGCCGCCGAGGTCATCGTGCCTTCCGGGGCATAGGACAGCGCGTGCACCGACGAGGTCAGCAGCGCCGTGCCGCCGGAGGAATAGACATGCAGGGTGCCGGTGGAGGTGGTGTAGTAGGTTATGTCCACATAGCCGGACAGCTCTTCCAGGGCGACGCGCTGCTGATCCAGCAGATCGGCGGTGCTTTGGCCGGCGGCCGCGGTCAGGGTGATCTGGTCGTTGAGCTCGTCCAGCTGGTGCAGCAGGCTGTTGATGGACTCGACCGTTTCCCCGATGGCGTCGTCGGCACTGGCGCGGGCGGCCTGCACGGCGTCGGAGGCGGAATTGAGCGCGCTGGCCCAGTCGTCCAGGGCGCTGATCACATCTTCCTGCGCGGCGGTGTCGCCACCGGCGGCGATGGCGTCGGACAGGGCGGTCATCAAGGCGGTGGTCGTGCTTTCCAGGGCCGTGCCGTCCTCGGTGGTGCCGATGGCCGACAGGACGGATTCCAGGTAGCGGGCGATGGTTTCGTCGTAGGCGGCCGTCGAGGTGGCATCCATCACCTCGGCCATCAGCGCCTTGTCGACCGCGTTGCCCACACCGACGATGGTGACCCCGGTGGCCTGTCCCCCGACCGTGGTGGTGGCGATGGTCGCGGACTTGGTGGTGTAGCCGACGGTGTTGGCATTGGTGATGTTGGACGAGGTGACGGAAATCGCGGCCTGGGATGTCAGCAGGCCACTGGTGGCGGTGTTGATGATGCCCGAGATCGACATGGTGGCGGCCTCCTACCGGCCCGAGTGGGCCACCCGCTCCAGCGGGATGGGGGGAGTGGGCGCGGAATGGATCAGAGGGGCCACGGGGCCGGCGGCGGCGGCCTGTTCCCGTTCGGCCAGCGCCCGCATCACCATGTCCACCCGCTGGGCGGTGATCGCCTTGCGGATCGTCAGCTTGCGCTGGTTGTCCTTCATCAGCGTCACCAGGTGGCGCACCCGCCGTTCCACGTCGTCGAGGTCGAGCAGGCCGGCGGCATACAGGGCATGCGCCCGGGCCTTCATCGCCCCGGTCAGCATGGCGTAGTCCTGCACCAGCGCGTCCTTGCGCTCCACCAGCCCCTGGGGCAGCGGCGCGTCGGGCCGGTCGAGCAGACGGGATTCCTCCTCGGACAGGCGGGTCAGGGCGGCCAGAACCTCCAGGTAGCGCGTCAGGACGGCTTGAGCGGCGGATAGGTCCATCGGGGTCATGACGGGTCTCCTGTATGGTCCGACGGGCTGGCGGAGTCCGGTCGGGAGGGGGGGCGCAGGCGGGCGGCAGAGGCGTAGGCCCTGTGCCGGCGGCTGTGGGTGCGGACGGCCCGCAGCTTGTCCCGGACCGCGCCCCGCAAGGCCTTCAACGCGTCGAGCGCTTCGGCGGCGTCGGATGCGGCGGCCAGGATGGCCGCCCGCCCGGCTGGTCCGCGAAGCCCGGCAGCGCGGGCCTTGGCGCGGGCCAGCGCCCGGGTTGCCGCCTCCGCACGGGCCTGAAGAGTGGCGCGATCCATGGGATCACCGCTTGGCCGAGATCAGGTCGTCGAACAGTTCCTGGGCGGTGCTGATGATTTCGCTGGCCGCCGAATAGGCCTGCTGGGCGGTGATCAGCTTGCTGAACTCGCTGGCCGTATCGACGTTGGAGCTTTCCAGGGCACCGGAGTTGATGGCGCCCGCTCCCGAGCTGTCGGGGTTGACCAGGGTGGCGTCGCCCGACAGCACCGTGGGCGTATAGGCATTGCCCGACGAGGCTTCCAGGCCGTCGGCGTTGGAGAACACCGCCAGCGGGATCTGGAAGATGGGATAGCTGATGCCGTTGTCGAAGTTGGCGTAGACCAGCCCGTCTTCGGCCACCGTGGCGCTGTAGAAGGCGCCGTAGCGCACGCCGTCCTGTTCGATCTCGTCCAGTTCGATGGCCACTTCCCCGTCCTCCAGGGAGTACTGGCCCAGGCCGTCGGCCTTGTCGACGGTGCCGGCGCTGTAGGCGATCGCGCTGTCGGCGGCGCCCGACGCCCAGTCGGTGACGGTGATGGCAGTCGCGGTGCTCGACTGCAAGGTGCCGTCCTCGTTGAAGACGATGGTGCCGCCACCGCTGATCGCCGTGCCCGTGGGGGTGACGCCGTCGCTTGCGAACAGGTCGTCATCGGTCAGTGAGGGGGTCAGCTCCCAGGTGTTCTCGGCGGTCTTTTCGTAGGTCATGACCACCGTGTGGGCGACCCCGAGGCTGTCGTAGATCTCGGCCTCGCAGGAGACCGTGTCCCCGACCTCGGCATCGGCGGGCAGGGTGGCTTCGACGGTCAGGTTTTCCGTGGCCTGGGCGGTGCCGTTGACGGCGTCGACATTGACGGTCTGCAGGCTTTCCCCCCGTTCGACGCTGCCATCGGTGTCCGTGGGGTAGCCTTGCAGGTAATAGCCGTTGGTGTTGACCAGATTGCCGTCGTTGTCGGTCGAAAAGTCGCCGGCGCGCGTGTAGTACAGCACGTTGCTGTTCAGGGCATCGGTGACCACGAAGAAGCCGTCACCGTCGATGGCCATGTCGGTGGTGACGTCGGTGCCGATGATCTGGCCCTGCCGTGAGATGTTCTGGGTCGGATCGGCGATTACCCCGGCCCCGGTGAACGAGGTGGCGGACCCGCTGCCGGTCACCAGGGTGTAGAAGCTGGCATCGGTCGACTTGTAGCCGATGGTCTCGCTGTTCGCGAGGTTGTTGGAAATGGTCGAGACGGACGCCGCCTGGGAATTCAGGGCCGAGACGGCGATATACATGGAGCTGCTGATGCTGCTCATGAGGGGATCTCCCGAAAAGCCGTCTTAGGACACGGCTGTGGCTGAAATGATGTCGTCCAGGCCGATGGTCGCGCCATTGGCGAGGATCAGCTGGACGGTGCCTGTGGACCAGTCGGCCTGGGTCGCCACGCTGGTTCCTTCCAGATCCAGCTCTTCGGTGGTGCCGTCGGCGTAATTGGCCGTCACTGTCAGGGTGTAGGCGGTGTCTTCGTCGGCCGTGCCGCTGCTGTTGGTCACGCCGTCCCAGGTGAAGGTCTGGGTGGTGTTCTCGTCGGCATCCACCTCTTCCAGGTAGACCTCCAGGCCGTCTTCGTTGGTGATCGACAGGGTCACGCTCTGCACGTCGTCGGGCACGTCGAAGGCCCAGGTCAGGTCCTCGCCTTCGTAGGTCTGGGACGACCCGTCGTAGGTGATCTCCTTGCCGATGAAGGACAGCGCGGTCTCCGCCGTCTGATTGCTCGTGGCGAGCACCAGGTTCTCCAGGTACTGGTTGGCCAGGATCTGCTGCTCCACCTGGGAATACTGGATCAGCTGCGAGGTCAGCTCGTCCGTATCGGTGGGGTCCAGGGGGTTCTGGTTCTGCATCTGCGTGGTCAGCAGCGTGATGAACATGTCGTAGTTTTCCGACAGCTCGGAGATGGCCGACACGCTGGTGGCGCTGAGGCTCGACGTCGAGGTGTCGCTGAGTGTGGAAACCGTGGTCATGGCCCGACCCCTTCTGTCCTTGCCGAAATCCGGGGCGGCCGCAGGGACCGTCCTGTTGATGAGGAAACGGGTCGGGGGCGCCGAAACTGGCGCGAAATCGGCCGAAAAATTTTTTGAAAAAGCTGCGCCAGTAAATGGACAGCCGGGCCGTTTAGGTCGTGTACGGCACGAGAGACGGGGCCGTCAGGTGCTGTTCCAAGGAGATTGTTGATGCTCCAGGCGCGCTGACTGAGTCCGGTTCAGGCCCGTTATCGCTGGGGACATGGAGGTCCCGACACAATGCTGCGAATTTAGGAGCGACATCATGCCTGTCATCGCAACGAATACTTCTGCCAACTCCGCGCTTCGGTATCTGAATCTCAACTCCCAGGAACAGACCAGCGCCCTGAACCGCATCGCCAGCGGCTCCAAGGTGAACTCCGCCTCCGACGATGCCGCCGGCAGCGCCGTGGCCATCAAGCTGCAGGCCGACGTGGCCGTGCTGGGTCAGGCGCAGACCAACGCCTCCCACGCGATTTCCGTGCTGGAAACCGCCGACGGCGGCCTGTCCCAGGTCTCCGACATCCTGGAACGCATGAAGACCCTGGCGGCCCAGTCGATCTCCGGTGCCGTGACCGATAAGGAACGGGAATACATCCAGGCCGAATTCGACGAACTGGTAACGCAAATCGACAGCATCGCCTCCGGGACCCGCTTCAATGGCGAATCCCTGCTGGACGGGACGGGTGCGCATTCCTCGGCCAGCGGCGGCGCCGACTATATGGTCGGCTCAGACGCCACGGCCGATGTCATCAATGTGCAGATCGCAGCCGTGGATTCCACCACCCTGGGGGTGGACAGCCTGGACGTCAAAACCGACACCGCAACGACCCAATCTGCGGTGGACGCCATCGACGCCGCCATCGAAAGCGTGGCCGAAGCCCGCGCCGACGTGGGGGCGCAGATGTCGCGGTTCGAATACCAGGCCGAACAGCTGGCTTCGTCGGAAGAAAACCTGGATGCCGCCCAGTCGGCCATCGTCGACGCCGACATCGCCGAGGAACAGGCGAATTTCTCCTCGGCGCAGGTGAAGACCAACGCGGCGATCTCCGCGTTGGCGCAGGCGAACCAGATGCCGCAGCAGCTGCTCTCGCTGTTGCAGTAACTGGTTGCCGTGGAGGGGGGGCCGAACCTCTCCGCACCCACGCCAGGCCCCCCTTCCACGCCCCCGTTTCCGCCCGTTTTCGTCCCGTCCCCTGCCGCGCCGCGCGCGTGGTGTCCGGTCCTGGAGCGCTGCCATGAGTTCGGTCGTTTCGACAAGTTCCGTTACGGGGTCCAGCGGCACGCTGTATGTGTCCGGCATCTCGGGGCTCGACACCTCCGCCCTGATCGAGGCCTCCGTCGAAGCCAAGATGGCGCCGGCCTACCGCCTGGACACCCAGATCGCGACCGCCGAAGCCGAAGTGGCCGCCTACGAGGAAATGCTGTCGCTGCTGACCGGCCTGAGCGAGGCGATGGAGGGGTTGTCCGGCGACGAGGACACCGCCGTCTACGATACCTATGCCGCCTATCTCACCTCGGCCGGATTGTCCGACGTCGAGTCGGTGATGGCGGCCACGGTATCGGAGGATGCGGAGGTCGGGGTCTATGAAATCGTCGTCGAGCAGCTGGCCAAAAGCCAGAAAGTGGCGTCGGCGGAGATGGCCACCGGCGACACCCTGGGTGTGGACGGCAGCTTCATCCTAGCGGCCGACGGCGCCGACGGGGCGGAGATCACGCTGACTTCGGACATGAGCCTGGAAGACATCGCCGCCGAGATCAACGCGGTGTCCGGCGACACCGGCGTGACCGCCACGGTGATCAAGTCGGGCACCGATGCCCAGACCCTGGTGCTGTCGGGCAGCGACACGGGGGTGTCCTTTTCGGCCACCGCCGGCAGCGGTGACGACGTGTTGCAAGCCCTGGGGATCACCGACAGCGGCGGCGCTTTCGCCGATGTGCTGCAAGACGCCCAGCCGGCGATCCTGACCGTCGACGGCGTCACGGTAACCCAGTCGTCGAATGATATCGAAGACCTGCTGCCCGGCGTCTCGGTCAACCTGTACGACGACAGCGAAGGCGAGACCATCACCCTGGAGGTGGGGCAGGATCTGTCGGCGGTGCTGGAGCAGGTGGAAGCCTTTGTCGACGCGTTCAACGCCTATCGCACCTTCGCCCTGACCCAGCAGGAAACCGACGACAACGGCGCGGTGGCCGATGCCGCCCTGTTCGGGGAAACCCTGCTGAAGAATACCAACAGCATGCTTTACGACGCCCTGGAGACGTCGGTGGAGGTCGACGGGGAAACCTATACCCTCGCCGATTTCGGCATCACCCTGGGGGCCGGCAACATGCTGGTGATCGACGAGGATGAGCTGGAAGAAGCGCTGTTGCAGAACGCCGATGTTCTGGAAGCCTTCTTCGCCTCCGGCGCCACCACGTCGTCCACCGATGTGGGCGTTTACAGCGCCGGTGAAACGGCGTCGGGAGACTACGCGCTGGCGGTGGTCACCGATCCCGACACCGGCGAGATCGTCTCTGCCACCCTGGACGGTGTTGATCTAGAGGTGTCGGGCAACACCCTGAAAGGCGTCGAAGGGACGGCGTTCGAAGGCCTGCGCCTGATCTATTCCGGCGACGGGGACGGCAGCTACACGGTCAGCATCACCCGGGGGTTCGCCGACAGCCTGATCGCCGACCTTGCGGACGTCACCGAAGACGTGCTGCCCGATGTGATCGACGGCCTGGATCAGTCCATCGAGGACAAACAGGAGCGCCGTGACGGTATCGCCGAGTCAGCGGCAGACTACGAAGAGTACCTGATTTCCTACTACGCCCGGCTGGAAACGGAAATCCAGGCCGCCGAGCTGACGCTCTCCCAGCTGGAAGCCCTGCTGGATTCGGATGACTGACCGGTGAGGCCGCCACACCGGCGGCCCCCTTCTTGTGAAACGGGGAGACCTGATCATGACCAATATGTCCCAAGCCCTGGCCGCCTACGGCACCGCCCGCCGCGCCCAGTCGCCCCTGAAGCTGGTCGTCGAGCTTTACGACGTCGCCCTGACCTCGGTCGCCCGGGCCAAGATGGAACGGATGCTGGAGAACTCCGAGCGGGAGTTCCAGGCCATGCGCCAGGCCGTGCGCATCTTCGAAGAACTGAACGCCTGCCTGAACATGTCCGACACCCGGGCCAGGCCGGTATCGGAAGAGCTGCGCCGCTACTACCAGCGGACCCTGCGCCAGCTGCATGCCGCCAAGCGCACCCGGGGCGAGGCCGCCGTCGAAGGCTATGCCAGTGTCCACCGGCAGATCCTGGCCATGCGGGAAGCTTGGGCGGAGCTGGCCGGTGTCCATCCCCTGGTGAGCGCATCCAGTGCGGCGTCGGCATCTGCGGCGACAGCAGTTCCGGCCGTTGCTGCCGGGCAATAATTGCCTGGGTATGGGCAGTTATTTCCCGGTGACTATACCCGCAATTGGTCCTAGACTTCGGATAAGATGTGGATTCAGCAAATGAATCTTCAAACCAATCCCGTGCTGTTAAAGGGACCCGGTGTGAGGAGTTCTTGGGCAAGTCATGCTGAAGAGACTTCTTATCAGGCGCCTCATATGGACGGATCGCCGGACGAAGTGCTGATGCTGCGCACGCGTGATGGTGACCGGGATGCGTTCCGGCTCATCGTCACGCGGCATATCGACCGGATCGTCGGCCTTGCCCGACGGGTGGTGGGGCCGGCTGAGGCCGAGGATATCGCGCAGGATGTCTTCCTGAAGCTGTGGGAACGGCGGGACCAGTGGCGCCCGGGTGAAGGGGCGTTCCGGCCCTGGCTGTATCGGGTGGCGCTGAACCGCTGCATCGATCATACTCGCCGCCAGAAGCGTCTTGTGTCCGAAGAGGCACCGGATATCGCCGATGATGCGCCCGACCCGCTGGAGGCCTGCGATTCCAAGCAGTCCGCCGGGCGGCTGAGGGACGCTCTGTCCAGATTGCCGGATCGCCAACGTATTGCCATTACTCTATACTACAACGAGGATATGACGGCCGCCGAGGTCGCGACGATCATGGATTTGCGGTTGAATGCCGTGGAATCCCTGCTGAAGCGCGGTCGGCAAAAATTGCGGGAACTGCTTGGCTAGCAGGCCGTTGGATCGGGGTTGCGCTCTGGAAGGCAGAGCGGGTCCCTGGCGACGGACGACGCCGGCGCATCGGTCCTCCATCGAAATGGGGGCCTCCCCGTGTCAGGCGGGGGAAGCAGGTCCGCACGAAACGGTTGGTGTCCACCGAAGTGGACGTGCCCAATGGGAGGAGTCATGACGCCGGAAGAATTCAAGGCGTTGATCGATAGTCACGGGTCCGATCTGCGCAAATGGCCCCATGACCGCCGGATGGCGGCCACGGCCCTGCTCGACCATTCCGAAGACGCCCAAGCCATCTTCAATGATGCCCAGGCCTTCGAAACCCTGCTCAAGGCGCGGGAGCCCGTTCTTGGCGACAGCCGCCGCCGTGCCCTGATCGACGGGGTCATGGACGCCATTGAGGCCGTCGAGCCGCCGTCCCGGCTCAATTGCCAGGAACACGGGAATACCAGCAAGGAACGTGCCACTTTCCAGGCCCGGCCCGAGGGCCGGCTGTTCGGCGTTGGCGGTGTGCTGAGCCTGTCGACGCCGACGCCCGGGACGGTGGCGGCCCTGCTGGTGACCGGCGTGGTCCTGGGCGCGGGGGCCGGTTTCGCCCTGCACGGCGCGGTTTCGATCGCTGTGCTGTATGGCGGTTTCGAATTATGGCTTGGTTAGGCGCCTTGTCGTCGTCCCAGAGCCGCGTGGCCGGGAATGGCGGGAAAGGGGGCGGAATGACGCGTTGGCTCAAGGCTTCGATCGCCCTGAACATCCTGCTTCTGGGCGCGATCGGCGGCTTCCTGGTGATTTTCGCCGGCAGCGGCTTTCACCTGCGCCCGCCGCCGCCTGCGCCGCCACGGGCGATCGTGCAGTTTTTCGAAGACCTGGCGGAACAGGGCTTCGAGGGGGATGCCAAGGCCCGGATCCTGAAGGTGCTCGGCCATCACTCCGACGAGATGATGGCCGAGATGGACCGGCACGGGGCGGTCGGCAAGCTGGATTCTCCCGGCGAAGACAGGCTGACGGACATGTTCAAAGCCGGCGCTTTCGACGATGCCGCCTTGAAGGAATGGGTGGAGCTGCGCCAGACCCTGGATCGGGCGCGGCTGACATTCATCATCGGCCTGTTCAAGGATCTGGCGGCCACCTTGTCCGACAGCGAGCGCGCCCACTTCGTGGATACGATGAAGGATCGTCTGG
Organism: Rhodospirillaceae bacterium Z3-40; assembly: GCA_046233135.1. GTDB lineage: Bacteria > Pseudomonadota > Alphaproteobacteria > Rhodospirillales > Rhodospirillaceae > JBJXHN01. Next base: position 708,992 of record JBJXHN010000002.1, read on the forward strand.
CCCATCCTCCCGGTCCCGGCTGTCCGCCGGCGACGCCGGCCAAATAGCGGAACGCTTTCATCAGCTTGACCGCGGCCCCCCCCGGGAGGGGGCGGACTCAGGCGAACAGAGCGGGGGTGCTGTCGGTGACCGCCGAGCCGCCGTCCTGCACCACGGCCTTCAGCGCCCGGGTTTCCGGTAGCATGTCCTGGCAATAGAAGGTCACGGCAGCCGACCACAGGTCCGCGTCCTCCTTGCGGGTGCCGCTGACCAGCAGCACGCCGGCCATGGCCAGGCCGAACAGGCGCAGATAGGGGGTGGCCACCGCCAGGGCGGACAAGGGCGCCGTGGCATGGGTTGCCAGCAGGCCTTCCGTAGCCTCCCGCAAGTCGGTCAGCGCCCGGCGGGCGGCGGCGACCAGGGCGGCCGGCGCGCTTTCCTCGGCGGCGGTCAGGGTGGTGTCGTAGCCGTCCAGCACCGCGCAAACCACGGCGCCGTCGCCCTGGGGCAGCTTGCGGGTCACCAGATCGATGGCCTGGATGCCGTTGGTGCCCTCGTAGATCGGGGGGATGCGGGCATCGCGCAGGAACTGGGCGGCGCCGGTTTCCTCCACATAGCCCATGCCGCCATGGACCTGGATGCCCAGCGAGGTGGCTTCAAAACCCAGATCGGTGGCGAACGCCTTGGCGACGGGGGTCAGCAGCCCGGCTTCGGCCTCCAGCCGGGCTTTTTCGGCGCCATCGGCCAGGGTCCCCTTGTCCAGGGTGGCGGCGCAGGCCAGGCAGATCGCCCGGCCGGCCAGCACCCGGGCCTTCATGGCCAGCAGATTGCGCCGCACGTCCGGATGATGGACGATGGTCGCCCCCTGGGTGCCGGTAAAAGGATCGCGTCCCTGAACCCGCTCCAGGGCGAAATCCCGGGCCTTCTGATAGGCGCTTTCCGCCAGGGCCACACCCTGGATGGCGGTCCACAGGCGGGCGGCGTTCATCATGGTGAACATGCAGGCCAGTCCCCGGTTCTCCGCGCCGACCAGCCAGCCCACCGCGCCCTCGTCCCGGCCGAACAGCATGGAACAGGTGGGGCTGGCGTGGATGCCCAGCTTGTGTTCCAGACCGACGCAGTGGACGTCGTTGCGCGCGCCGGGCGTGCCATCCGGGCTGGGGACCACCTTGGGCACCAGGAACAGCGAGATCCCGCGGGTCCCCGCCGGCGCGTCGGGCAGGCGGGCGAGCACCAGATGGATGATGTTCTCCGTCAGGTCGTGGTCACCGAAGCTGATGAAGATCTTCTCGCCGCTCAGCCGGTAGGTGCCGTCGCCGGCGGGAACGGCACGGCAGCGCAGGGCGCCCAGATCGGACCCGGCCTGGGGCTCGGTCAGGGCCATGGTCGCCATCCATTCGCCGCTGACCATGCGGCCGAGGTATTGGTCCTTCAGGGCGTCGGACGCATGGCGTTCCATCAGGTCGATGGCGCCGAGCGTCAGGGTCGGCCCCATGCCCAGCGCCATGCAGGCACTGTCCCACAGTTCGAAGGTGGCCAGGGCGACGGCGGTGGGAAAGCCCATGCCGCCGTATTCTTCGGGGGCGGCGATGCCGTTCCAGCCCAGCGCGATCCACTGGGCATAGGCCTCGCGGAAGCCGGCGGGCAGGGTGACGGCGCCATTGGCCAGGACCGCGCCGGTGCGATCCCCGGCGGCGTTCAGCGGTTCCAGGGCGGTGGCGGCGAACTTGCCGGCTTCGTCCAGAATGCTTTCGGCCGCGTCCCACTCCAGGCCGCCGAACCGGCCGTCTTTCAGCAGGGCGGGAAAGGCCAGGCAGCGGTCCAGGGTGCGCAGGATCTCGGCGATGGGGGCCTTGTAGGTCATGGCGTGCTCCAGGCTGGAATCTGGGGGGCGGGTGGCAGGGTGCGGACGGCGTCGACGGACAGCAGGAGCTTCACGTCCTCAGGCACGGGCACGGCCACCAGCCGGTCCGGATCGTCGGCATCGGACCAGCCCCAGACCCGCACTTCCTGGCCGACGGCGGTCACCCGCTCACCGATGCGGAAGTCGTGGGAGACGGTGAAGGACTTGCCGCCGAAGCGGCTGATCCGGCTGCGCAGCTCCAGCACATCCCAGAAGCGGGCGGGGCTTTTGAATTCCGCACCGCTGGACACCAGCGGACAGCCCCGGAAACCGCTGTTGCCGGTCAGGGCGCCAAGGTAATCGAAGCCGGCGACGGACAGCAGGTGGTGGGTTCCCTGATCCATCCAGATGTAATAGTGGGGATTGAACAGGATGCGGGCGGGGTCGCACTGGCCCCATTCGACACGGACGGACTGACGCAGTTCCAGCATGTTACGGGGCCTCCAGCAGCAGGGCGATGCCCTGCCCCCCGCCGGCGCAGGCAGAGGAGATGCCGTACTGGCTGCCCGAGCGCTTCATCTCCCGGGCCAGGGACAGGGTGGCACGCACGCCCGTCGCCCCCAGGGGATGGCCGAAGGCGATGGCACCGCCGTTGACGTTCAGGCGGTCCGGATCCAGCCCCAGCTCCCGCTCGACGGCAAGGATCTGGGCGCCGAAGGCCTCGTTGATTTCGAAGCGGCCGATGGCGTCCAGCGGCAGGCCGCAGGCGTCGAGCAGGGCACGGATGGCCGGGGCCGGCCCGATGCCCATGATGCGCGGCGGCACGCCGACGCTGACCCCGGCCCGCACCCGGGCCAGGGGTTTCAGGCCATGGGCACGCACATGGTCGCCCGAGGCCACCACCACGCCCGCCGCCCCGTCGACGATGGCCGAACTGTTGCCGCCGGTCTGCACGCCGCCGAAGGCCGGCTTCAGTTTGGCCAGGGTCTCGGCGGTGGTGGGGCGGATGTGGCTGTCGGCCTCCAGGATGGTGGTGCCGCGCGGCAGGCGGATGCCGCGGTCCGCGAAACCGTCGGCGAGGAAGATCTCGCTGGCCACCGGCAGGATTTCCTCGGCCAGGATGCCCGCGCTTTGCGCCGCCAGGGCGCGATCGAAGCTGCGCAGGGCGACGGCGTCCACCTGCTCCCGGGTCAGGCCGTAGTCAATGGCCAGATTCTCCGCCGTTTCCCCCATGGAGGCCTTGGGCGCGGTGTCCTTGGTGGCTTCCCACAGGAAGTCGCGGAAGTCCACCTGCCCCATCCTGAAGCCGGTGCGGTGGGTATAGGCGGCGACGGGGTTGCGGCTCATGGATTCCGTGCCGACGCACAGCGCGGTGCGGGCCTTGCCCAGGGTGATGGCGTCACCGGCCTGGACAATGGTTTCGAAGCCGGTGCCGCACAGCCGGTGCACCAGCAGGGCCGGCCGCTCCTGGGGCACGCCGGCGTACAGGCCGATGTGGCGGGGCAGGAAGAAGGCGTCGAAGCTGGCCTGGGCGCAGCAGCCGCCGACGGTGGTGTCGATCTCGCCGGCCGGCACGCCGCTGCGTTCCAGCGCCCCCCGGGCGACCTTGATGCCCAGGTCGGTCGGCGAGACGTCGGCAAGCGCGCCCCCGTAATCGATGAAGGGGGTGCGGACCCCGTCGACGAGCCAAACGTCCGAATAGCGGCTGAGATAGGCGGGTTGGGTCATGGTTGGATGTTCCGCTTCAGGTCTTCGGGTCAAAGGGAGACGGCGCGGGAAGACGATGCGGCCCGGGGCGTCTCGCTGGGGGGCGTCTCGCCGGGGGCGGGGGGCGCATGCGGGGCCGGGGCGGCGTCTTCTGCCGGATCAGATTTTTCTCCGCCGCTCAGGCCGAGATAGCTTTCGATCACCCGGGGATCCCGGGCCAGATCGGCGGCGGGACCCTGCAAGGTGACGGTGCCGGTTTCCATTACGTAAGCGTCGTCGGCGGTGCGCAGGGCACCCCGGGCGTTCTGTTCGATCAGCAGGATCGACACCCCGGTTTCGCGCAGGCGGCCGATCAACCCGAAGATTTCCTGCACGATGCGCGGGGCGAGCCCCAGGCTGGGTTCGTCGAGCATCAGCAGCTTGGGGCGCGCCATCAGCGCCCGGCCCATGGCCAGCATCTGCCGTTCCCCGCCCGACAGGGTGCCGGCGGCCTGATCCCGGCGTTCCAGCAGCCGGGGGAACAGGTCGTAGACCTGTTCCAGACTGCTCTTCACCTCGCGCCGGCCCCGGCGGTAGGCGCCGAGTTCCAGGTTATCGGCCACCGACATGGTGACGAACAGCTCGCGCTTTTCCGGCACCAGGCACAGGCCGTCGGCGACCCGGGCTTCCACCGGCACCCGGGCGAGGTCGCGGCCTTCGAAGGCCACGGAGCCGCCGGCGAGCGGCAGGATGCCCATCAGGGCGGACAGCAGGGTGGTCTTGCCCGCGCCGTTGGCGCCGATGACGGTGACGATCCGCCCCGGGGCGATGGACAGCGAGACATTCCGCACCGCGTCGATCTTACCGTAGGAGACGGCGACGTCGCGGGCGTCGAGCAGGGGCTGGCTCATTCCTCCACACCTCCCAGATAGGCTTCCAGGACACGGGGATCGGTGCGGATCACTTCGGGCGTGCCCTCGGCGATCTTCGATCCGAAGTCCATGACCACCAGGCGGTCCACCTGGTTCATGACGAAGTCCATGTCGTGTTCGACCAGCAGCACGCTCATGCCCTCGGCGCGCAGGTCGTTCAGCAGGGCGGCGAGGGCGCGTTTTTCGCCGTGGCGCAGGCCGGCGGCGGGCTCGTCGAGCAGCAGCAGGGCAGGGTCCAGGCACAGCGCGCGGGCGATTTCCACCACCCGGCTCTGGCCCAGGGGCAGGGTGCCGGCCTTGTCGTGGGCATAGGCCGACAGGCCGCAGCGGTCGAGCTGGTAGAGCGCTTCGGCACGGATGCGCCGTTCCTCGGACCGGTCACGGCGCAGGATCGCCCGGGCCAGACCGGCGGAGCCGCGCAGGTGGGCGCCCAGCATGACGTTTTCCAGCACCGACATCTCGCCCAGCAGCTTCACGTGCTGGAAGCTGCGGGCCATGCCCAAGCGGGCCACGGCGGCCGAGGGCAGGCCGGTGATGTTCCGGCCGGCGAAGCCGACCTTGCCGGAGGTCGGTGACAGCACGCCGCTGATCAGGTTGAAGGTGGTGCTTTTGCCCGCGCCGTTGGGGCCGATCAGGGCGACGATCTCGCCGGCGGTCAGGGAGAAGGTGACGTCGCGCACCGCCATCAGGCCGCCGAAGCTCTTTTGCAGGCCGTCCACGGTCAGCAGCGGACTGCCCGGGGCCGGCCGGTCGCGCCGCGGCAGGGCATCGGGGCCGGCTGGCGGTGCGGAGCGGGTCTGGGCGGAGCGGGTCTGGGCGGGGCGGGTCTGGGGGGAGGCAGAGGCCGCGGAAGAAGAAGGGGCCGCTTCCGCACTGGGAGATTCCGAAAGCGGCCCAAGGTGGTCCGGCGCCCTTGGAGAGGTTCTCACCGCCGGACTGGACACCCATCCCATCATCTGCCGGCGCAGGGGAGCGGCGAGCAGGCCCCAAAGGCCCTGGCGCGCGAACTGCAGCAGCAGGATGAGGATCATGCCGAAAATGATGGTTTCGTAGTTGCCCGAATGGCCGAACAGGGCGGGCAGCAGGGTTTGCAGATTGTCCTTCAGCAGCACCACCGCCGCCGAGCCCACCACGGCGCCCCACACATGGCCGACACCGCCGATCACCGCCATCAGCAGGTAGTCGATGCCGGCGTTGATGCCGAAGGGCGTGGGGTTCACCGCGCGCTGCACATGGGCGAAGGCCCAGCCGGCGACGGCGGCGAGGAAGGCGGCGTAGACGAAGATCACCAGCTTGGCCCGGCGGGTGTCGACGCCGAAGGATTCCGCCGCGGTGATGCCGCCGCGCAGGGCACGCAGGGCGCGGCCGGTGCGGCTGTCCAGCAGGTTCAGGGTGGCCACGGCGGCCAGCACCACCAGCCCCCAGATGACGAAATAGACCGTGCGGTCGTCATAGAAGGCCCAGTCGCCGATGGACAGGGGCGGCACGGTGGGAATGCCGTCGTGGCGGCCGAGGAACTCCAGATTGCCGAACAGGTAGAACAGGCTGATGCCCCAGGCCAGGGTGCCCAGCGGCAGGTAATGGCCGGACAGCCGGACGGTCATCAGCCCCAGCACCACGGCGGCCAGACAGGCCAGGGCGACGGCCACCGGCAGGGTCAGCCAGGGCGAGACCCCCAGCGCGGTGGTCATCAGCGCCGTGGTATAGGCGCCGAAGCCGCAGAAGGCCGCCTGACCGAACGAGGTCATGCCGCCGACCCCGGTCAGCAGCACCAGGCCGATCACCACCAGCGACGCCAGACCGATGGTGTTGAGCAGGGTGATCCAGTAGTCCGGCGTCAGCGGCAGCAGGGGCGGCACCATGCCCAGCAGGATCAGCACGGCGGGCAGCCATTTGCGGAAAGCGGCTTCTCCGGAGGCGGGAGCGGGAGCGGGGCCGGGAGACGGGGGTATGTGGGAACCGGGGGTGGTCACGGGCTTATTCCTCCTCGTCGTCCACAGGGCCGGAGCGCAGGCTCTGCCACAGCAGCACCGGGATGATGGTGGTGAAGACGATGACTTCCTTGAAGGTGCTGGCTTCGAACGATGCGAAGGCCTCCACCAGACCCACCAGCAGGGCGGCGCCGGCGGCGACGGGGTAGCTGATCAGCCCGCCCATGATCGCCGCGACCAGACCCTTCAGGCCGATCAGGAAGCCGGAATCGTGAAAGATCGTGGTGATCGGCGCGATCAGCACCCCGGACACCGCCCCCAGCCCGGCCGCTAGGACAAAGGCGATCAGGCCGGAGCGTTCGGTGGGGATGCCCACCAGCCGCGCCCCAAGGCGATTGACCGAGGTGGCCCGCAGTGCCTTGCCGGCCAGGGTGTGGCCGAAGGCGTACCACAGGCCGGCGATCAGCGCGGCGGCGACAGCGATCACCCACAGGCTCTGGCCGCCGATGGTCAGCACGCCCAGGCTCAGGCTGCCGGTGGTAAAGGGCTGGGCGCGGTAGCCCTCGGCGCCGAAGAAGACCAGCCCCAGGCCGATCAGCGCCAGATGCACCCCCACGGCGGTGATCAGCAGGGTCAGCACCGAGGCCTCGGCCAGCGGCCGGAAAGCCAGCCGGTAGAGATAGGCCCCCAGCGGCGCCACCAGGGCGACGGCCAGGGGCACGTTGACCCAGGGGCCGGCGTCCAGCGGGGCGACCATGCGGGCGATGCCCAGCAGGGCCAGCGGCAGCACCAGATCGGTCAGGGCGCGGGTGGCCAGCACGGCCGGCCGCCGACCGTCGGCGGAGCGCGCCGCATCCATGGCGAAGGCCGCCGCCCCCAGGGCGAGGGCGAGATAGGCGGTTCCCGGCACGGTCCCGGCTTCCAGCCCGACCAGGGTCAGGGCGCCATAGGCGACGAACTCGCCCTGGGGGACGAAGATCACGCGGGTGACGGTGAAGACCAGCACCAGGGACAGCCCCAGCAGGGCATAGATGGCCCCGTTGGTGATGCCGTCCTGGGCGAGGAACAAGGCGATGGTCGTATCCAAGGAAGGTCTCCCGAGAGCGGGCTGGGACCGGAAAGCACAGGAGGGTGGCCGGCCGGACACCCCGCTGGGGGGCGCCGGCGGCCGGACGCGGGATCAGGGCAGCAGTGTCCAGGCGCCCTTCTCGACGGTGATCAGCACGCGGCCGCGGTCGTCCAGGCCGAAGTGATCCTCGGGCGTGAAGGTAAAGGCGCCGTGGGAGGCAACGATGGTCTCGCCGCTTTCCAGGGTGTCCTTGATGGCGGTGCGGAATTCCGGCGTGCCAGGCTTGGCGGCCTTCAGGGCCTGGGGCAGCACGGCCTTGAGCACCTGGATGCCGTCGAACATATGGCCGGCGAACTGGTTGCGGGAGTTCTCGCCGTATTCGGCTTCATAGGTCTTGATGAACTCCAGGCCCGGGCGCTTGGTCACGGCGTCATCGGGCAGCTGCTCGGCGACGGTGACCGGGCCGGCGGGCAGGATGGCCCCTTCCACGTCCGCCCCGCCGATGCGGATGAAGTCGGCGCTGACCGACCCGTGGGTCTGGTAGATCGGCCCGGTGTAGCCGCGCTTGCGCAATTCGATCTGCGGCAGGGCCGAGGCGGTGCCCGAGGCGCCGATCAGAACCGCATCGGGGCGGGCGGCCATCACCTTCAGGACCTGGCCGGTCACCGAGGTGTCGGCCCGGGCGAAGCGTTCCTGGGCGGCCAGGGTCAGGCCGGCGTCGGCGCCGTGGTTGTCGAACTCGGTCACCCAGAAATCCCCCCAGGCGTCGGAAAAACCGATGTAGCCCAGGGTCTTCACGCCCTTGGCCTGCATGTCGCCGAAGACCGCCTTGGCCATCAGCGACACCTGCTGGGGCATGCGGAAGGTCCAGGCCCCGGCGCCGTCGGGCAGGTTGATGGGCGACATGGCCAGCTGGGGCACGCTGTTTTCATTGGCCACCCCGGCGATGGCGATGGCCGCCCCGGTCATCGAGGAGCCGATGATCACGTCCACCTTGTCCTGGGTCACCATGCGGCGGGCGAGGTTGGTGGCCGTCGCGGGGTCGGAGGCGTCATCGCCGAAGATCAGGTTGACCGGCTCTCCGTCGATGTCCTTGGGCATGAAGATCAGGGCGTTTTTCATGGGGATGCCCAGCGCGGCGGTGCTGCCCGTGGCGCTGACGATGACGCCCACGTTGATGTCGGCCGCCGCGATGCCGGGCAGGGCGAGGGCGGAAACGGCGGCCAGCAGAGCCCAGCGCAGGCCCTTTGCGGCGGTACGGACTTTGGACATGAAAAACGCTCCCTGTCTGGTGAGGCCCCGATTTGTCCGGGGTCGTTCGTCGCCCATGGTGGGGAAGGTGGCGGCCGGCCCGGGCGACTGGGGGCCGGCACGCGGGTGGGCAATCCCCCCTTCAGCGCGGCGGCAGGCGCAGGGCGCCGTCCAGCCGGATCAGTTCGCCGCTGAGGTAGGGGTTGGTGATGCAGGCGCGGACCAGCTCGGCAAAGTCCTCCGGCGCGCCCAGGCGGCCCAGGGGAATGGTGCGGATGATCTCGGTCCGCACATCGTCGGGCAGTTCCTGAAGCAGCGGGGTGTCGAACAGACCCGGGGCGATGGTCACCACCCGCACGCCATGGCTGGCGAATTCGCGGGCGGCGGGCAGGGTCAGGGCGGCGATCCCCCCCTTGGACGCGGCATAGGCCGCCTGGCCGATCTGGCCGTCCGTGGCGGCGACGGAGGCGGTCATCAGCACCACCCCGCGCTCGCCGTTCTCCAGGGGATCGGTCCTGGTCATGGCGGCGGCGCTGAGGCGCAGGACGTTGAAGGTGCCGATCAGATTGACGCGGATGACCTTCTCGAAGTCCTCAAGCGCCATCGGTCCCTGCTTGCTGACGATGCGCCTGGCGGTACCGATGCCCGCGCAGTTCACCAGGATCCGTTCGGTCCCCAGGGTGGCGCGGGCGGTGTCCAGGGCGGTCTGGACGGCATCGGACTCGGTGACGTCGCAGGCCAGCCCCAGGCCGCCCACCTCGCTGCCCACCGCCGCGGCGGCATCGCCGTCGCGGTCGAGCACGGCGACCCGCACCCCTTCTGCGGCGAGGCGGCGGGCGGTGGCCGCCCCCAGGCCGGAGGCTCCCCCGGTGACCACGGCGGTCAGTCCTTCAAGTTTCATGATGGTGTTCCCGTTTGTTGCGGATCCGGTCAGGCCGGCACCCGGCCCAGCACCAGCACGTGATGGGGCGGCGTCTCGGCGTAGAGGCTGTCCACCAGATCGGCGCGCAGGCGTAGGATGGTGCGCTGGTTCAGCGACCCCTTGTCGGTGATCTCTCCGGCGTCCAGGCTTGGCGGCGTTTCCAGGAAGGCCATGCGGGTGATGCGGCTGGCGCTGCCCGGATTGTGGGCGGCGAAGGACTCCATCAGCCCCATGAACTCCTCCTGCACCGAGTGATGGCGCAGCAGGGTGGACAGGGGGGCGCTGTCGGGCAGGTCGACGGCCAGGGCGCGGCATTGATCCTCGTCGGGCACCACCAGCATGCCCACGTCGTCGCGCTCGTAGCCGGTGATCACGCAGTCGCGGACGAAGGGGGCGAAGTGGCCGATGATCTTGGCCCGCAGCGGACCGACCGAAACCCAGGTGCCGGTGGCCAGCTTGAAATCCTCGGCAATGCGGCCATCGAACAGGAAACCCCGGCTGGGATCGGCGGGATCGGCGAAGCGCAGGGCGTCGCCCATCTTGTAGAAGCCTTCCTCGTCGAACGCGCCGGCGGTCAGCTTGGGCTGGCGCCAGTAGCCCGGCGTGATGTTGGGGCCGCGCACCCGCAGCTCCAGCTTCTCGTCCGCCGGCACCAGCTTGACTTCCACCCCGGCGGCCGGGATGCCGATCTCGCCCGGTCCGTCGGCCTCCCACGGCGCACCGAGCGCGAAGGGGGCGGTTTCGGTGGAGCCCAGGCTGGTGGTCATATACAGCGACCGGCCTGTGGTTTCCCGGGCCATCTCCTGGTAGGCGGTCCAGACATGGGGCGGCAGGCCGGCCCCGGCGTAGAACAGCATGCTCAGGTCGCCGAAGAACTTGGCGCGCAGGGCCGGGTCCTTGCGGAAATGGGGCAGCAGCTCCTCGTAGCCCTTGGGGACATTGAAATAGAGGGTGGGCGCGATGTCGCGCAGATTGTCCACGGTGGTCTGCACCGCCGCTCCCACCGGCCGGCCGGCGTCGATATAGAACGAGCCGCCGTTGGTCAGGGCGATGCCGAGGTTGTGGTTGCCGCCGAAGGTGTGGCTCCAGGGCAGCCAGTCCAGCATCACCGGCGGCACGCTGGCCACCAGCCGCAGCATCTGGCGGATCATCGCCTGATTGCTGCAAATCATGCGGTGGGTGTTGATCACCCCCTTGGGCACGCCGGTGGAGCCGGAGGTGAACAGGAACTTGGCCACATCGTCGGGACCCAGGGCGCCATGGGCCGCCGCCACCGCTTCGGTGACCGGGGTGGCCGCCAGATCGGCGAACAGGCTGGCCGGGCGCCGCGGGTCCGGATTGCCGGAGATCACGCATTCCACCCCGTCCAGGTGCAAGGCCTTGAAGGCCCGCTCGTAGCGCGCCCCGTCGGCGGCGAAGATCAGGCCCGGTGTCAGGATGTCGAAGACGTGGCGCAGCTTGCCGAAGTCTTCGGAAATCAGCGAATAGGCCGTGGAGATGGCGGCGGTGGGCACGCCCACATGCTGGCCGGCCAGCGCCAGCAGGGCGTGGTCGATGCCGTTTTCCGACAGGATCAGCACCGGCCGGTCCGGCGACAGCCCCCGGTCCAGCAGGGCCTGACCTAGGCTTTCCACCAGGGCCAGACCCCGGGCATAGGTCACCAGGCGCCAGCCGCCGTCGGCATCGCGCTCGCCGAGCATCACCCGGTCGGGATGGGCGCGCGCGCCGCTGACCAGGCTGTCGGTCAGCACGCGGGGATAGGATCCGAGCGGATCGGTGGACGTGACAATGATGGCGCCGTCGGGGCGCCGGTCGCAGGCCACATCTCGCGGCCCGAACATGGCGGATCGCTCTGCACTGGACATGCGTCTTCCTCCCTGAACGCTCCCCGTTTGCGGGGGCGTCGAACCGTTCAACCTCGTGACGAAGGCTCCCTGTTTTTTCCGGGATGTCGCTCCGTCGCCTGTCCTGTTCCGGCATCCGCCGCCGCTGGTATGGGCAGGGTGCCTTTTTAGCCTCGTGCGGGGCTGCCCTCGTTGATCGGGGCGGCCTCCGGTCTGCGTCTGCGTCGTCGTTCCTCTACGGTGGCTTGGCCTTTACGGTGGCGCGGCCGTCTCTCAGCCGCGCACCTTGGCGGCCTTCTTTTCCAGGAAGGCGCGCAGGCGGTCCTTGGCCACCTCGTCCCCCTGGGCGATCGACGCCATCAGGGCTTCGAGCATGTAGCCCTGTTCCGGCGCGGCCTCGGCCGTGCGGGGCAGGGCGTGGACCACGGCGAAGTTGGTCAGGTCGGCGTTGCGGGCGACCTTGGCGGCCAGGGCCATGCCCTGGTCCAGCCCGGCGCCGGTGTCGGCGAGATATTGCACCAGACCGATGCGTTCGGCTTCGTCGGCTTCCATCACCCGGCCGGTCAGCATCATGTCGGTGATGCGTTGCAGGCCGATCAGCCGAGGCAGGCGCACCGACCCGCCGCCGCCGACGAAAATACCGCGCTGGCCTTCGGGCAGGGCGAAGTAGGTGCCCGCTTCGGCGACCCGGATGTGGGTTGCGGCCGCCAGTTCCAGCCCGCCGCCGACCACCGCCCCGTGCAGCACCGAGATCACCGGCACGTCACCGAACTGGATGGCGTCGAAAGTGCGGTGCCACAGGCGGGAATGGGCAATGCCGCCGGTGATGCTCTGGTCCGACAGCTCCGACAGGTCCAGCCCGGCGGAGAAGCATTCCCCGTTGCCCCGGATCACTACGCAGCGGGTGCCCTTGGGCAGGTCGGTGAAAAAGTCCAGAAGCGCGCGGACCAGGCCGTCGTTCAGGGCGTTGCGCTTGTTCGGCCGGTTCAGGGAAACCACCGCGATGCCGTCGGTGCTGGTTACCTCCAGCAGCGGGGGAACCGCGGCCAATGCCGCCTCTGTGCTCATCAAAGATCCTCCAAACAAGGATGATTTATAATAGTGATGCTATATAACAATGATTCCATGAATCGGTCAAGCGCCTCTTTCGACGGGGGCGCCGGTGCGGGGCGAGGCCCCTTGCATGGGGCGGAGGGGGCTTGTATGTCCGTAGGCGTTAAGGAGCATTGACGGATGGAAAAGGGGCGGAATCCCTTGGTGGCGCAGGAATTGGACAGCGAGGCGGACGTCCTCGACCCGGTCACGGAGATGGCCGCCGGGCTTCAGGGCTACCTGGGGTACATGATCCGCCGGGCGCAGCTGCTGATCTTCCAGGACGTGAATCATGTTCTGGAGTCCTTCGACTTGCGGCCGACCCTGTTCAGCATGCTGTTCATCCTGTCCGAAAAGCCGGGCCTGCGGCAGTCGGCGGTGGCCGACATGCTGGGGGTGCAGCGGACCAATCTGGTGAAGATGGTGGACGGGCTGGAGCAGCGGGGCCTGCTCAGCCGCCAGCCCTCGCCGGAGGACCGCCGCTCTTACGCCCTTCACCTGACCGATGCCGGCCATCAGTTCCTGGAAGAGGTCTGCGGCGCGGTGAATGCCCACGAACAGCGGCTGACCGATGTGCTGGGCCGCGAGGACCGGGACGAGTTGCTGCGGCTGCTGACCCGGGTGGTGCGGGAATTCACGCCCCGCTCCGGCGCCTCGGACGAGGCATAAAAAATCCCCGGATGGAGGGGATCCATCCGGGGCAAGGCCGGCGGCGACGGGGCGGGAGGACATCGATCCGACTCGCGTCCGCCGGAGTGGAGAGGCAACGACGCGGGGACTATTCAGCGTCCGCGATGGTCAGGCTGATGTCACCCACACCGTCGATATGGCCGGTGATCCTGTCGCCGGCGACCACCGGGCCGACACCGGCCGGCGTGCCGGTGTAGATCAGGTCGCCGGGCACCAGGTGATAGAAGCGCGACAGGTGGACGATGACTTCCTGCACCGAGTTGATCAGTTCGCTCAGGTCGGCCTTCTGCTTCTGTTCACCGTTGACCTCCAGGGCGATGGTGCCGCTGGCGGGATGGGGGCCGTCGCCGACCAGGACGATGGGGCTGATGACGGCGGACTGCTCGAAGTCCTTGCCCAGATCCCAGGGGCGCTGCTTTTCGCGGGCGCGCAGCTGCAAATCCCGCCGGGTCATGTCCAGGCCGCAGGCATAGCCGGTGACCGCCGACAGGGCGTTGTCCATGGTCGCCTTGTGGATCGGCGCACCGATGGCGGCCACCAACTCCATTTCATAGTGGTAGTTGCCGGTTTCCGGCGGGTAGGGGATGGTCGCCCCCGACGGCACGATGGCCGAGGCCGCCTTGGTGAAATAGAACGGCTCTTCCTTGTCGGCCTGGACACCCATTTCGGCGGCATGGGCTGCGTAGTTGCGGCCGACGCAGAAGATGCGGTTCACCGGAAAGGTTTCGTCCCGGCCTTTGACGGCGACGGTGACGACGGGCGGCGGCGGAAAAAGGGTGTTCTCGCTCACGGGATACTCTCCTGGGATTAGAATTCTTCGTAGAAACCGAGCTTGCGCTGCATCGGTGCGTCGTCGACGACGAACAGGAAGGCCATCTTCGACGACGATCCGTTGCGCAGCGTCACGTCCGCATGGGTGGGCACGGCCATGGTCGTCGCCTCGCCCCAGGCCATTTCCATCCCGTCGATGACCGCCTCGCCGTCCCCTTCGATGACGTGGAACACCTGCGAGGACGACCGCCGGCGGGGCGTCAGGGTCTCGCCCGGACGCAGGGCCAGGGCGGAAAAGCCGAGGATGGGCAGGCATTCGCGGCCGGTCTGGGGGTTGACGTAGGCCAGGTGCACCGCCTCATCGAGGGCGGCATGAGAGGCCATGTCCTCCAGCGCGGCACGCACCTCGCGCCAGGGATAGCGGCGCAGGGGATAGGGATCGGCCGCCGGCCGGTCGAGCGCCCCATAGGGCTGAAGCCCGGCGCGGCGATAGGTGGTCTGCGAGGCGTCCGCCCGGTTGTCCAGCCGCTGGGAGGCGCCTTCGATGCAGTAGGAGGCCTCTACCGAATAGACCAGCGGCAGGTCCAGCGCATCCAGCCACACCACGGGGCCGGAGCCGGAATGGCCGTGTTCATGCCACAGGCCCGAGGGCGTGAGGATCAGGTCGCCCTTTTCCATCGGCAGCCGTTCGCCTTCGACCACCGTGAAGCCGCCTTCGCCTTCGACCACGAAGCGGATGGCGCTGGGGGAGTGGCGGTGGTTGGGGGCGGTCTCGCCGGGTTTGATCAGCTGAAGGCCGAGATAGATGGTCGGCGTGGCCCGGGCGGTTTCCATGTCCAGGCTGGGATTGGCGAGGATCAGCACCCGCCGTTCGGCCTTTTCGATGGGGGTCAGGTCGCCGGCCTGCAGCAGCAGCGGCCGGACGTCCTCGTAGCGCCACATCGCCGGGGCGCAGGCCCGGGTGGGCTTGCCGTAGGGAAGGAAGCTGCGCAGGGCGGGCCACAGGGGGACCAGGTTCTGACCGGTCAGGGTGTCCCGGTAGTCCAGGGGCAGTTCTTCCAGGGTTCCGAGTTGGCTCATGGACGGTCTCCGTTGGGTGGTTTCTTGGATCGGGTCGGTGTCAGCGGAAGGCGGTGGTCAGCCAGGGCAGGCCGATCAGCAGCAGGATGGTGACGGCGGTCAGGCCGACGAAGGGTGCGACCTGGCGGCTGAGCGGCCCGATGCCGGTGCCGGTCAGGGCCGAAGCGATATACAGCCCGGCCCCCACCGGCGGCGTCAGCAGGCCAAGGGTCAGGGTCAGGCAGGTCATGATGCCGAAATGGACGGGATCGATGCCGTAGGTGCCCTGGGCGATGGGCAGCAGGATGGGCACCAGGATGATCAGGGCGGCGATGCCGTCCAGGATCATGCCCACTGCCATCAGAAAGACGAACACCAGCAGCATGAAGACGGTGGGGCTGTCGGTCAGGGATTGCAGGAAGGCCGCGGCCGCCTGGGGCACCTGGTTGAAGGTCAGCACCCAGCCGAACACCTTGGCCGCCGCGATCAGCAGCAGCACGGTGGCGGTGGTGCGCGCCGTACGGCCGAGGATGGCCCCGGCCATGGACAGCTTCAGTTCCTTGTGCAGCACCCCGCCGATCACCAGCGCCAGCAGGATGGCCACGGCGGCGGATTCCGTCGGCGTGACGATCCCCAGCGAGATGCCGCCGACGATAGCCAGGGGAATGGACAGGGTCAGCAGCGCGTCGCCGGTGGCGGTCCACAGGCTCTCGCCGGGCTCCGCCGCCGCCGGCCCCTGGTGCCAGCGCCGCGCCCCCAGGGCGGTGGCCCCGGCCAGAAAGGCGAACAGCAGCAGGCCGGGCAGGATGCCGCCCAGGAACATGGCGCCGATGGAGACCTGACCGATCACGCCATAGATGATGAACACCATCGACGGCGGAATGATCGGCCCCAGCAGGCCGGCCGCCGTGGTCAGGGCGGCGGCGAAGGTCTTGTCATAGCCGTCCCGTTCCATGGCCGGCACCATCACCCGGCTCATGATGGCGATCTGGGCGGTGGCCGACCCCATGATCGACGACAGCATCAGATTGGCCAGCAGCGACACATGGGCGAGGCTGTGGGGCACCCAGCGCAGCCAGGCCCGGGCGGCATCGACGATGCGCCGGGTGATGCCGCCCTCGTTCATCAGCTCGCCGAGCAGGATGAACAGGGGGATGGCCAGCAGGTCGAAGATCTCCAGCGAGCTGAACAGCACCTGGGGCAGGGAATCCAGCAGCCGCCAGTTCCCGGCCGAGGCGGCGAAGGCCAGCGTCGCGGCCACCAGCACGAAGGCGATGGGCATGCCCAGGAACAGCAGGACGACGAAGGTGGCGGCGCTCAGCATCGGGCGGCTCCCTTCTCGCCTTCCCCAGGGGCGGCCCTGGTGTCGGCCTCCGGATCGATGCCCAGGGCCTGGCAGACCAGCCGGGCGGTGACGTGTAGCAGGGCGCAGGCACAGAACAGCGGGATGATGGCGAAAAAGGGCTGTTTGGGCATGCCCAGGGTCAGCGCCAGTTCGAAGGAGACCGCCGGCGAGACCAGCCAGGTCAGGGCATGGATCAGCACGGTCAGCAGCATTGCCCCCACCAGCAGGTCCATCAGCCCCAGCACCCGGGCACGGTGGCGGGCGGGCAGCTGGTCGGTCAGGATGGTCAGGCGGATCTGGGTGTTTTCGTGCAGCGAGACGGAAATCGCCAGGAAGGCCATCCAGATCAGCACATAGACCGCCAGTTCTTCGGCGAAATAGAGCGGGCTGGAAAAGCCGTAGCGCAGCGTGACGTTGACCGCCAGCAGGCCGGTGAAGAAGACGATCAGCCCCTTGCACAGGGTGATCTCCAGCCAGGCGAGGCGGCGGCTCGCCAGGGCCAGCACCCGGGCAAGGGCCAGTGCCGGCGGCTGGCCGGTGGTGCGGGCCAGCATGCGGACACGCGACAGGATATGGGCCATGGACTTGGCTCCATCGGTTACGACGACCGGCAATACAGGGGCCGGCCGGGGACAGGGGAGAAGGAACGGTGGTCGGAACCCGGAGCGGGGAGGGCGAGGGGCCAGGCATCGCCCCCGACCCCGTCCCCTATCCCGCCCCCGGCTCCGAAGGCGGCGCGCGGGGGCTAGTTCGCCGGACGCAGGGCCTTGGCCTGTTCCTGGAAGGCGGCGATCAGCGGATCATCCCCGAAGGCTTCCGTGAACGCGGCGTTGGCGTCGGTGAAGACCGTTTCCGCCTCGGGCAGGTCGGCCACGGTGATGGCTGCCTTCAGGGTTTCCAGATTGCGCTGTTCGGCCTCCACCTGCTCGGCGGTGGCCCAGGCCAGGGTGTCGTCCATGGCCTGTTCGATCAGTGCCCGCTGTTCATCGCTGAAGGCGTCCCAGCGGGCCTTGTTGATCATCGCCACGGCCGGGAAGACCATATGGCTGGTCAGGGTCAGGCCCTTGGCCACTTCCTGGAACTTGGATCCGACGAGCGCGTCCAGGTCGATGTCCACGCCGTCCAGCAGACCGTTCTGCAGGGCCTGATAGATGTCGGGCAGCTGCACCGGCGTGGGCACGGCGCCGGTGGCATCCCACCATACCTTCATGGCCGGGAAGGGCACGATGCGGATCTTCTGGCCGTCCAGATCGGCAAGGCCGCTGACGGTGCCTTCGGTCTTCAGGATATGGCGCATGCCGGCAAAGGAATAGCCCAGGCCCTTCATGCCCAGGTTTTCCAGGCGGCCGAGCATTTCCTTGGCGGCCGGGGTCTGGGCGGCGGCGGCGGCGTCTTCCACCGAGCCGAACAGGAAGGGCGAGAACCAGCCCTGGATGGAGGGTTCGCGCACGCTGGTCAGGGCGCCGGTCATCAGGCCCATGTCCAGAAGACCGGTCTGCAACTGCTGGAACATTTCCGGCTCGTTGCCCAGCTGGCCACCGGGGAAGACGGCGACGGTCAACGCGCCCTTGCTGTTTGCCGCTAGGGTGTCGGCAAAGCGCGTGGCGGCCTTGGTCCAGACATGGGCGGGCGGGGTGATCAGGCCCAGGCGCAGCTCCTCGGCGGCGGTGGCCGTCTGGCTGGACAGGCCGGCCGCGACCAGCGCGGCAGCGGCGAGGACGGTCTTGCGGAGGGACGTGGTCATGGCGGTGAAATCTCCCAGTTCATCGGGGCTTGGCCCCTTGTTGTCGTGTGGTTTCGTGCAGCTTCCGGAGAGAACCCGCCGCATCCCGCTCCTTTGGTCCGACCTCTTTCCGGGTCCTGCCGAAGGGGGGAAGGCGGTGGGCGGGGATGTCGGGCGGCCGGGTCACACCGCGTCGGGCTGAACCCCCGGCAGGGCGGCCTTGAAGGGCTCCAGGTTCGCGCAGGCCGCGTCGAGCGCGACGATGCGGGGATAGGGGCTCAGATCCACCTCGAACCTGTGGGCGCTGGCCACCTGGGGCACCAGATAGCATTCGACCAGACCCGGCCGGTCGCCCCAGGCGAAGCCGCCCTTGCCGGCGGTGTCCGGCAGCAGGCTTTCCAGGGCTTCGAAGCCGGCATGGATCCAGGTACCGCACCAGTCCTTCACCGCCGCGCTGTCGGCCCCGAAGGACTGGCGCAGGGCGTTGAGGATGCGCAGGTTGTTGATCGGGTGGATGTCGCAGCCGATCAGGGCGGCCATCGCCCGCACCCGCGCCCGGTCCGCCGCGCCCGAAGGCAGCAGGGGGGGCTCGGGCCAGCGTTCTTCCAGATACTCGATGATCGCCGGCGACTGGATGAGGATGCCGTCCTCGTCGGTTTCCAGGGCCGGAACCAGACCCTGGGGATTGAGGGCGAGGAAGTCGGCGCCCTTGTGGGCGCCGCTCCGCAGGTTGACCGGCAGGACCTCGTAGGGAAGGCCCTTCAGGTTCAGGGCGATCCGCAGCCGGTAGGTCGTGCCGCTGGCAAAGAAGCCGTGCATCCGCAGCATGGGTTTACTCGGCCGCCAGCTGGGTGGCAGAGGTCAGGCCGGTGCCGCCGTACAGCCATTCCAGCCCGTCGTAGTACTGCTGCGGGGTCTTGGCGCCGAGCATCTGATTGCGGATCAGCCGTTCGACGCCCTGGGCGTGGTACATCTTGCCCAGCATGCGCGAGGACAGAACCACCCGATAGGCCCGCACGATGCGTTCGGCCTGATAGGCCTGGAAGGCCGCATGCAGGTCGCCGCCGCAGTGTTCGATCTTGTCGGCCAGGCAGACGGAATCTTCCAGGGCCATGCAGGCCCCCTGGGCGAAGTACTGGTGGGTGGGGTGGGCCGCGTCGCCCAGCAGGGTCACCGAGCCATCCGTCCAGTTTTCGATGGGTTCGCGGTCGCCCAGCACCCAGCGGCGCCATTCGGTGGGGATTTCCAGCACCTTGCGGACCCGGTCGGTGACCTGGCCGAAGCGCGACAGGATTTCCTCACGCGTGCCCGGCTCGTTGGAGCCGACGTTGGACACGTCGGTCTGGAACGTGGCGACCAGGTTGAAGGTCTTCCAGCCCTGAAGCGGGTAATGGACCATATGGCACTTCGGCCCGGCCCACAGGGTGGCGGCGTTCCAGCGCAGGTCCTCGGGCATCTGATCCAGCTGAAGCACGGCGCGATAGGCCACATGGCCGGACAGCCGCAGCTCGTCACCGCCGGTCAGCTGCTGGCGGATCATGGAGCGCACGCCGTCGCAGCCGATCACCCCGTCGCCGGAGAAGGTGTCGCCGGATTCGGTGGTCACCCGGGCGCCGTTGGGGGTATTGGCGTAGGAGACGACCCGCTGGTTGTTGACCAGGGTGACGTTCGGGTGGGCAACGCAGGCATCGTGCAGCACCCCGTGCAGGTCGGCGCGGTGGACGACCGCATAGGGGTTGCGGAAGCGGGTGCGGAAGGCCTCGTCCACCGGCATTTCGGAAATCTTGTCGCCGGTGGTGGCATCCATCATCACCAGCTTGTCGATGTAGACGGCCTTCGCCCGGCCGGCCTCGCCGACACCCAGATAATCCATGGCGTGGAAAGCGTTAGGGCCGATCTGGATCCCCGCGCCGATCTCGCCGAATGCCGGCGCCTGTTCCAGCACCGTCACCGAACAGCCCTTGTTGGCCAGCCCCAGCGCGGCCGACAGCCCGCCGATGCCGCCGCCCGCGACGACCATGGTGAAGCTTGATGTGGTCATGGTTTCATCTCCCTGATGTGGTTCTGCGTCTGCATCTCGCTCGCGCTTTTTTATGAGGAAACCAATTAATCAGTACACTGTCAATCAGCATACTGCTTTTTTCTGCGGACGGTTCCGGGTATGCATGGGACCTCGCGCTCCGGGGGCCGGGTGCCGGCCGCCGCTTCCCGCTGCTATCGACTGTGGAAACCCATGAGTGACAAGACGTTGGAGATCCGTTTCATGCCCGGCTATCTGGTGCGGCGCTGCCACCAGATTTCCGTCGGCCTGTTCCACGAGGTATGCGGCGAGACGGGGATGACGCCGATCCAGTTCGCCACCCTGTCGGGAATCGAATGGCGGCCCGGGCAGGATCAGATTCAGTTGTCCCGTCTGGTGGGGGTGGACCGGGCGACCATCGGCAACGTGCTGCTGCGGCTGGAAGGCCGGGGCTATATCGAACGCACCCCCGACGAGCGGGACCGCCGGGTCAAGCGCATCGCCCTGACCGAACAGGGCCGGCAGGCGCTGGAGGAGGTGCGCCCCCTGGCCGCCGTGGTCCAGGACCGCTTGCTGGAACCCCTGAGCGCCGAGGAGCGGGCCACCTTCGTCGAGCTGATGGGCAAGGTGGTGCTGGAAAACAACGACGGCAGCCGGGCGCCCCTGGACATGGCGGCCGCCGATTGATCCCCCCGGAGACGGATCGTTCGGTGCACGTCGCGATGCGGCGCCATGCTGACCGGTTCCCCTGGGGCAGCACCTTCTTTTTCACCCTGCCCGCCGTACCGCCGTCGGAGTCCTGAGCGGTGACCGGGCCGGACGGGCAGCCCCCCGGCATCGCAGATTCCGTCGGCTGATGCGGTTTCGGCGTGACGTTGCGTCGCATCCGGGCTAGAAGTCGCGGGTTTTGTACAGCCTGGGGAGCAGACGGTCACCATGTTGGGAATGCCTTGGAGTTTGACGGAAATTCACGGCTGGGGCCTGCTGGGCGTGCACACCGCCCTGTACCTGATTGAGCAGGGACGCCCGCCGCTGCTGATGCAAGACCCGGTTCTGTCGACCATGCGGTCCCACGTGCGTGAAAAGATCGAACCGCTGGTGCCGGCCTGCCAGCGCATCAAGGAGGCACTGGCAGCCAACGAGGGCAAGGTGATCCAGATGAACGACGTGGACATGCTCCACGCCCTGGGCAACCGGCTCGACAATCCCCATCGCGACTGGCGCGGCCGCAAGAACATCGGTGTCATCGCCTATGAAGACACCACCTTCAACGAGGAAATTCTGGCGACCGCCGATATCTACGACCGCATCGTCACCCATTCCCGCTTCAACGTGCAGATGCTGCGCGAGGCGGGGGTCAGGGACGTGCGATTGGCCTGGCAGGGCGTGGATCCCGACGAGATCGCCCAGATGCCCGAACGCACCGGCTGCTACGGTGACCGCTTCGTGGTGTTCTCCGGCGGCAAGCTGGAATACCGCAAGGGCCAGGACATCGTGCTGGAGGCCTTCAATCGCTTCCACCAGCGCCATCCGGATTCGGTCCTGATCACCGCCTGGCAGAATGCCTGGCCAGCCACCGCCGGCAGCATCGCCGCCGCCCCCTGGTGCAAGGCCGCCCCCGAGATCCCGACCCAGGGCAACCGCATCGACATGGTCCGCTGGGCCGTGGCCAACGGTCTGGAAGAAGACAGCTTCATCGACCTGGGCTACCTGAACCGCACCCAGGTGATGGCCGCCCTGGCGGAATCCGACGTGGCCCTGTTCCCCAACCGCTGCGAAGGCGCGACCAACCTGGTGGCCAACGAGGCCATGGCCTGCGGCATCCCGTCGGTGATCGCGGCCAACACCGGCCAGCTGGACCTGATGATGGAAGACGACGTCTGCTTCCCGCTGCTCGACCAGTCGCCGGTGGACGCCAATCACCCGGGCCTGCGCGGCTGGTCGCACAGCAATCCGGAAGAGGTACTGGAACAGCTGGAAACCATCTACACCGACCGCGCCGAAGCCCGGCGCCGGGCCGAGCGGGCCAGCCGCTGGATCCTTGAAAACCGCACCTGGCGCCGCTTCGCCGAGGTCTTCGTTCTGGAATGCGAAAGCTGATCGGCTGCGGTAGTCCAGCTACCAGCCCTGCCGCCTGACCCAGTCTTCCACCATTCCCATGCGGTCCCAGCCCCAGAACGGCTCGCCGTCGACGATGAAGAAGGGGGAGCCGAAGACGCCCCCGGCCACGGCGTTTTCCGACAGGCTGCGGACCCGCGCCTTCAGGGCCGGGTCGGCCATGGCCGCGCGCAGGGCGTCCGCATCCACGCCCAACGCCTCCCGGGCGGCGTCGGCCACCTGCGCCGCATCGCCGGAATCGATGCCGCCGGTGAAGTAGCGGTCAAGGATCATCCGGGCGAAGGCCTTGGCCAGCGCGGGGTCCCGGTCATCGAGCCAGTAGAAGGCTCGGGTGGCGGCCAGGGCCACGGCGGGATGCCGGGGCGGCAGGGCGAAAGGCAGGTCCAGCAGCCGGGACAGCCGCTGCCAGTCGCGCAAGGCGTAGTCCTTTTTCAGCGGCGTGGATGACAGCCCCTTCACCCCGGTCACCTGGAACGCGGTGCCCAGGATATAGGGGCGCCAGATCACGGTCCGCCCCGTCCGCTGTTCCAGCCCGTCGATCCCGTGGGCGGCGAAATAGGCGTAGCCGGAAGCGAAGTCGAACCAGAAGTCGATGGGGGCGCCGGATTCGGCCATGGGCGGGCTCCTTGAAACGGAAAAGGGCCGGCCAGCTTAGGTTGTCCGGCTGCCCCTGCCAATTGAGAAGACCTAACGCTCGGATGAGCGGGGCTTGTCCGGCCGGTATGGGGGCCAAAGACGACTGGCCCAACGACGACCGGCCCGGAGTCACCTCCGGGCCGGTCTGCCGTTTCTGCCGTCTCCGCCGCGTCTTCGGGAGAGGCCTTGGCCGTCAGGCGGCTTCGGCTTCCTCGGCGGGGACGATGCGGATCAGGTAGTCGAAGGCGCTCAGCGCGGCCTTGGACCCTTCGCCCATGGCAATGATGATCTGCTTGTAGGGCACGGTGGTGGCGTCGCCGGCGGCCAGGACCCCGGGCACCGAGGTTTGCGCCCGGTCGTCGATGACGATCTCGCCGCGATTGCTCAGCTCCACGGTTCCCTTCAGCCATTCGGTGTTGGGCACCAGACCGATCTGCACGAAGATGCCGTCCAGGTCGACGCGGTGCAGTTCGTCGGTTTCGCGGTTCTTGTAGGTCAGGCCGGTCACCTTGCTGCCGTCGCCGTGCACTTCAGTGGTCAGGGCCGAGGTGAGGACGGTGACGTTCTTCAGGCTGCGCAGCTTGGCCTGCAACACCTCGTCGGCGCGCAGCTTGCTGTCGAACTCGATCAGGGTGACGTGGGAGACGATGCCCGCCAGATCGATGGCCGCTTCGACGCCCGAGTTGCCGCCGCCGATCACCGCCACCGGCTTGCCCTTGAACAGGGGGCCGTCGCAGTGGGGGCAGTAGGCCACGCCCTTGTTGCGGTAGTCTTCCTCGCCGGGCACGTTCATCTGCCGCCAGCGGGCGCCGGTGGAGATCACCACGGTGCGGCCCTTCAGGCTGGCGCCGTTTTCCAGCTCCACGGTGATCAGCCCGCCGGGCTTGGCGGCCGGGATCAGCCTGGTGGCGCGCTGGAGGTTCATCACGTCCACATCGTATTCCTTGACGTGCTGTTCCAGCGCCATGGCCAGCTTCGGCCCCTCGGTGTGGGAGACGGAGATGAAGTTTTCGATGGCCATGGTGTCCTGCACCTGACCGCCGAAGCGTTCCGCCGCCACGCCGGTGCGGATGCCCTTGCGGGCCGCGTAGATCGCCGCCGCCGCGCCGGCCGGGCCGCCGCCGACCACCAGCACGTCGTACGGGTCCTTTTCCTTCAGCTTTTCCGCCTGACGGGCGCTGGCGCCAGTGTCCAGCTTGGCCAGGATCTGTTCCAGGGTCATGCGGCCCTGGGCGAAGGGCTCGCCGTTCAGGAAGACCGAGGGCACGGCCATGATCTCGCGGCGCGTGACTTCGTCCTGGAACAGGGCGCCATCGATGGCGACATGCTTGATCCGGGGGTTCAGCACGCTCATCAGGTTCAGCGCCTGCACCACGTCCGGGCAGTTCTGGCAGGATAGGGAGAAATAGGTTTCGAAGACATAGTCACCGTCCAGGGCCTTGACCTGCTCGATGACCTCTTCGGCGGTCTTGGACGGGTGGCCGCCCACCTGCAACAGCGCCAGGATCAGCGAGTTGAACTCGTGCCCCATGGGCAGGCCGGCGAATTCGACGCCGATATCGGTGGTGGTGCGGTTGATGGCGAAGGACGGCGTGCGGGCGTTGCCGGTATCGTCGATCACCAGGGTGATCTTGTCGGACAGGCCGGCGATGGCCGTCAGCAGTTCCTTCATTTCCTTGGACTTCTCGCCGTCGTCCAGGGACGCGACCAGTTCGACCGGCTGGGTGATGTTTTCGAAATAGGCCTTCAGCTGGCCCTTCAGATTGTCATCCAACATGAACGCAACTCCTTGAATGGTTTAACGAAACAGGGCAAGCCCACGAAGCGCGCGGGGTCGCCGCCGGCGAAGGGGCAGGGAAGGGGGGCGGAAGGCGGGGAGCGGGCGGGGTGCCATCCCCGTCCCCCGCCCCGGGACCGTTGCCGGCCCCGGGCGCGGGAGAGGGGAGGCGAACCCCGATCCTCGGGACGGTGTCCGTCCTTAGATCTTGCCCACCAGATCGAGGGACGGCGCCAGGGTCTTTTCGCCTTCCTTCCACTTGGCCGGGCAGACTTCCCCGGGGTGGGCGGCGACGTACTGGGCGGCCTTGATCTTGCGGATCAGCTCGGCGGCATCGCGGCCGATACCGCCGGCGGTGATTTCCACCAGCTGGATGGTGCCTTCGGGATCGATGACGAAGGTGCCGCGGTCGGCGACGCCGGCGTCTTCGATCATCACCTCGAAGTTGCGGCTGATGGCGCCGGTCGGGTCACCGACCATGGTGTAGTCGATCTTGCCGATGGCCGGAGAGGTATCGTGCCAGGCCTTGTGGCAGAAGTGGGTATCGGTGGAGACACTGTAGATCTCGACGCCCATGCTTTCGAGGGTGGCATAGTTGTCGGCCAGATCTTCCAGTTCCGTCGGGCAGACGAAGGTGAAGTCGGCCGGGTAGAAGAACACCACCGACCACTGACCCTTCAGGTCTTCGTCCGTGACAGTGATGAACTCGCCTTTCTTGAATGCGGTGGCCTTGAAGGGTTTGACCTGGGTGTTGATGAGAGACATGTTCGCTCCATTGATCTCTGGTGGTTGGGGTTCGCTGTGTCCTGCGAACGAGAGGGATCCTATCGCAGCGCATATGACAATAAAAATTGATAATCTCCGAACATAAGATCGGACTTGCCGATCATAGTTCGCTTCCGGTCGCGGGGCACAGACGCCGTCGGGGGTCGGATTTCGCTGAGGGGACAGGGGGATGACGGGGGAACCGGATCCGGCTCTGCCGCGATAAGGCGAAAAACGATGGACCCATTTCACCATATGGGATCGTTGCGAAGGATTGGAAACACGCCGCAATGCGAGAGGCGGGGCATTGTGACCGCAAGGCTGAGAGTCTGGAATATTTTTAAGGAATTGACTCGTGTCATTCCGGGGCCGGGGCGTGGGGCGATAAGGTTCCGTCTGCCCTCGTGTCCAGGAGCGGCCATCCGGGGGGGACGGCGGCGCGCGGGGGATCTGGTTTGAAGAGGATTCCTAGACCATGAGCACGATGGACGACCTGCAGGAGGCCTTTGCCGGCGAGAGCCAGGCGAACCGGCGGTATCTGGCCTATGGGGACCAGGCGGCGCGGGACGGCTATGCCCAGGTGGCGAAACTGTTCCGGGCGGTCGCGGCGGCGGAAACGATCCACGCCCATGCGCATCTGCGGGCGATGGACGGCATCAAGACGACGGCCGAGAACCTCGCCGAAGCCATGGCCGGCGAGGAGCACGAGTTCACGGACATGTATCCGGCGATGGTGGAGCGCGCCCAGGCGGAAGGCCACAAACGCGCGGAACGCTCCATGAGCCAGGCGCTGGCGGTGGAGAAGGTGCACTACGGCCTGTTCAAGGCCGCCGCCGAGGCCTTGGCGGCGGGCGGGGATTTGCCGGACGCGCCGATTCGCGTCTGCCCGGTCTGCGGTCACACGGTGATCGGCGACGCCCCGGACGCCTGCCCGGTGTGTAATGTGAAGGGGGAGCGGTTTACGGACATCGCCTAAGAGACGGTGACGGCCGCTTGAAAGAATAAACCCCGCCGCCCTGGGGCGGCGGGAAAGGGGTGAGGAATAATTTTGGGAGTACGTAGGTTGGGTGTTGGGCAATGTATTGATTATATTCAAGTTATTGTCAATGTAAGCGTATTAGCTTATGTTGTTAGGCTTTATTTTCTAACGAGTAAATTTTATCAAGACTAGAGAGGGTGTATTAAAGGAGAGAATTAATGCAATTATCGAAGATAATCAGAGGTTGGAAAAATGGAGTGAGCGTGAGAAGTCATCTCTGATAGAAAAGAACGAAGAGCTTAATAAGAAGATGGAGAAAATTCTATCGGACTCTGGTCTCACTATTGATGGGCTGATTTCAGGTGGATTTGTATTCGATATCCCGAAGGAATTAAGGGTATCGATAGATGCTTTGTTGGAGAAGATAGAGGGAGTGGAGAAGCGCATTTCTCAAAATCACGATGATGATTCCATGGGAAGAAGTGGCGTGGAATGGGATTTGCAGATGGCGAAGGCGTATATGTCTAAGAGGGATTGGAGAAAAGCGGCATTTCATTTTTCAAAGTATTGCTCTAGCGATCCTGATAACCCTCGGATTCAATTCTCTAGAGGTGTCGCATATGTCAACGTGCGTGGGGGAAAAGAGTATGATATTCTTGCGTTGAGGGCTTATGATGAAGCGATTGCTCTTTTGGGTAAAGATGACGATGTTAGGTATTTTTCACGACTATTTTCTTATAGAGCGGCAATCTTAAAAAGGTTGGGGCGCTTAGAGGAGGCGCTTTCTGATCTATTATATGTTGAGGGCAAAATTTGCGATGGTTATGAATTTTATGATTTAAAGTATAATTTGGCGTGCGTTTATGCGATGAAAAAAGATAAGATGAATATGATGAAGTGCTTATTTTTTTGAAAGGGAGGCGGCGTGAAGTTGGTCTGGTAATGTCTCATCTTTCAGATTATTTTGTTTTTTTTAATGAAGATGGTGAATTTTTGGAATGTATT
The DNA here is from genome assembly GCA_046233135.1 of Rhodospirillaceae bacterium Z3-40. GTDB lineage: Bacteria > Pseudomonadota > Alphaproteobacteria > Rhodospirillales > Rhodospirillaceae > JBJXHN01. The sequence continues at coordinate 736,429 of JBJXHN010000002.1, forward strand.
TCGGAAATTGATGTGGTCTGTTGATATTTTTTTGTTAAGTTTAGATTTTTATCATGTGTTTTTCTGAGTGATTTTCGAGGAGTGGTATTTTATTGAAATGAGGAAGTATAGTATAATTATATTTTTATTATCGTAAGGGGTGTGTCCCCTGTATCTGTAGTGAGAGTTATCCACCACCACACCCCCATCCATCCCCCCAACGCACCGCCAGCCCCCGCTGCGCCAGCGTTTCCCCCACATCCACCGTCCCGCTCACCATCACCCGCGCGTCCACCCGACCGCCGAAGGCGTCCGGGCCGACGTCGTGCAGGGTTACCGCGCCGCCAGCCAGCAAGGCGGTCAGGGTGGTGTGGGCCTTCAGGGCCAGGGCTTGTTCGGTGGCGCAGGGGGAGCGCAGCTCCGGGGTGTCCACGTCTCGTAAGCGGACGAACGTGCGAATCACCTGGTTCGGCCAGATCGTTACCCAGGCCTCGAAGGTGTCGCCGTCAACGATCCGAATCACCTCCGTCCGATACGGGTCGGGGACGCGGCGGAGGGAGTCGGCGGGGCCGGGTGGGCGCGACTCCAGGGCCGTAGCCCGCAGGTCCGGGTGCACAAGCAGGCCGGCCGCCCCAATCGCAAGGGCAGCCGCCAGCAGAAGCAGGCGCATCAGCACCATGCCGCCGTATCAGCTATAGTCTTAAGGAACCGAACCGGACTCAGCCGGCCGGGGATGGGGCGCGCTGGATGCGGGCCGGGCCGCCGGATGCCGGACTCGCCGGACTTTTCGGCCCGACCCGCCCAGCAGCGCCCCTAAACCCCGGCCAGCAGTACCCGGAAACCGCGTCCGACACGCACCGGTGTCAGAGGCAGTGCAGGCAAAGCCAACTGTGAGGTATAGTCCGAAACAGCCATCATCCTTGTTCTCCTTGAACGCGCTAAGGGTGGTGGTCAGGGACGGGTCGGTGGGCCAACACCGGCTCGTCCCGCTTCTGCCCGGTACACGGGCCGCTACAGGACCAGTGTACCGTCTTCATGCGGGTGGTGCACCTTTAAAGAGAGGGAGAGCGGCCGTGCTGCGCAAATACGCCTACCTTCTCGCGCTCGCGCGGGAACGGCACTTCGGGCGCGCCGCCCAGGCCTGCAATGTCTCGCAACCCACCCTGTCCAACGCCATCCGCCAGCTGGAAGACGCCCTGAACGTTCCAATCGTCGTGCGCGGCCAGCGCTTCCAGGGCTTCACCGACGCCGGCCATACCGTGGTCGATCACGCCCGGCGCATGCTGGCGGAGCAGGAAGCCCTGCTGCAATCCCTGCACAAGGGCGACCTGGGCATGACCGGCACCCTGCGGCTGGGCGTCATCCCCACCGCCCTGCCCATGGTCGCCCATCTGCTCGCCCCGTTCTGCGAGCGCCACCCGAAAGTGCGCTGCGCCGTCCGGTCCATGAGCTCCCGGGCCATCCAGCAGGGGCTGGGGGAATTCGACCTCGACGCCGGCGTCACCTATACGGATAACGAACCGCTCTATTCCGTCCGCTCCCGGGCGCTTTATACGGAGCGCTACTTCCTGCTGGTGCGCCGCGAGGTCCTGGGCGAAGGGCGCACCAGCATCGGCTGGCGCGAGGCCGCCGCCCTGCCGCTGTGCCTGCTGACCGCCGATATGCAGAACCGCCGCATCGCCGAATCCGCCTTCCGCGCCGCCGGGGTGGCGGTGGTGCCGGATGTGGAAACCAATTCGCTGATGAACCTCTATACCCTGGTGCGCGAAGGCCGCTGGGCCAGCGTCGTGCCCAGCCAGCTGCTGACCCTCACCCGCCCCGATCCCGCCCTGGTCGCCCTGCCGCTCGACGAGCCGGCCGTACAATACACCGTGGGACTGGTCTACGCCGACCGCGACCCCGCCGCCCCCCTGGCCGAGGCGCTGGTCGATCTCGCCGCCAGTCTCGACCTGCCCGCGAAGATCGCCGAGCGGACCGCGCAGGCCCTTCAGGAGGGGGCATTTCCTCTGGGAACCCCGGATTTCCGGGGTTGATAGTTTTTTGCTATCGCCGCATGAAAAAAGAAAATTTGATGAATCCGCGCATGATCAGGATCCTGGACGCTGGAAGAAGGGGTGAAAGCCCACCGGCGATGAACAGGAGGTCCGATGCCCGAGCGGTTGCCGTGGTCCGAAGAGCAGGCCAAAGCCATAATTTCCCGCTATCAATCCTTGCGGGGTGCCTTGCTGCCCATGCTGCACGGGTTGCAGGAGACCTTCGGTTGCATTGACGAGGAGGCCGTGCCCCTGCTGGCCGACGCGCTGAACCTGTCCCAGGCGGAGGTTCACGGGGTCATTTCCTTCTATCACGACTTCCGCCGCACCCGTCCGGGCGCCCACGTGATCAAGATCTGCGGCGCCGAGGCCTGCCAGGCCATGGGGGCGGAAGAACTGATGTCCCACGCCCGCGCTCATCTCATGGTTGGCGAAGGCGGCACCACCGCCGACGGTGCCTTTACCCTGAAGACCGTCTATTGCCTGGGCAACTGCGCCCTGTCCCCGTCGGTGCTGGTGGACGACACCCTGTACGGCCGTGTGGATCCAAGCCGGTTCGACAGCCTGCTCGCCAGCCACAGAACCGCCAACGGGGGCGCCGCCGTTCCCCAAGGAGCCGTTCAATGACCGCCGTCACCGTCTACGTTCCCCGCGACGCCGCCGCCCTGTCCGTCGGCGCCGATGCGGTGGCCGAAGCCATTGCCGCCGAAGCCGCCCGGGGCGGGGAAGAGGTCACCATCGTCCGCAACGGCTCGCGCGGCATGCTGTGGCTGGAGCCGCTGGTGGAAGTGGCGCTGCCCCAGGGCCGCGTCGCCTATGGCCCCGTGCGGCCGGAGGACGTGAGCGCCCTGTTCGAGGCCGGATTCCTCGGCGGTGGTGCCCATCCCCTTGGCCATGGCCTGACCGAAGAGATCGAATACCTGAAGCACCAGGAGCGGCTGACCTTTGCGCGGTGCGGGGTGATCGACCCGCTGTCGGTGGCCGACTACCGCGCGCACGGCGGCTTCGAGGGGCTGGAAAAGGCCCTGGCCATGGCCCCGGCGGCCATCTGCGACACCGTGCGGGAAAGCGGCCTGCGCGGCCGGGGCGGCGCGGGCTTCCCCACGGGCATCAAGTGGAAGACCGTGCTGGATGCTCCGGCGGACCAGAAGTTCATCTGCTGCAACGCCGACGAAGGCGACAGCGGCACCTTCGCCGACCGCATGATCATGGAAGGCGATCCGTTCTGCCTGATCGAAGGCATGACCATCGCCGCCCTGGCCGTGGGGGCGACTGAGGGCTACATCTACCTGCGCTCCGAATATCCCCATGCCATCGCCACCATGCGCGAAGCCATCCGGCTGGCGGTGCGCGAAGGCTGGCTGGGCACCAACATGCACGGCACGGCCCACACCTTCCATCTGGAGGTGCGCGAGGGCGCGGGCGCCTATATCTGCGGCGAGGAAACCTCCATGCTGGAAAGCCTGGAGGGCCGGCGCGGACAGGTGCGCTCCAAACCGCCGCTGCCGGCGCTGGAAGGGCTGTTCGGCCTGCCCACGGTGGTCAACAACGTGCTGTCCCTGGCCTCGGTGCCGGTGATCCTGGCCAAGGGCGCGGACTTCTACCGCGACTTCGGCGTCGGCCGCTCGCGCGGCACCCAGCCGTTCCAGCTGGCCGGCAACATCCGCCGGGGCGGCCTGGTGGAAAAGGCCTTCGGCATCACCCTGCACGATCTGGTCTACCGCTTCGGCGGCGGCACCGCGACCGGGCGGCCGGTGAAGGCGGTGCAGTGCGGCGGCCCGCTGGGCGCCTATCTGCCCGAAAGCCTGTTCCACACGCCCAAGGACTACGAAGCCTTCGCCGCCAACGAAGCGATGATCGGCCACGGCGGCATCGTGGTGTTCGACGACTCGGTGGATATGGCCAGGCAGGCCCGTTTCGCCATGCAGTTCTGCGTGGAAGAGAGCTGCGGCAAATGCACCCCCTGCCGGATCGGCAGCCAGCGCGGGGTGGAGGTCATCGACCGCATCATCGCCGGGGAGCAAAAGGAGCGCAATCTGGCGCTGCTGGATGACCTGTGCGAGCTGATGGCCGACGGGTCGCTGTGCGCCATGGGCGGGCTGACCCCCATGCCGGTGCGCAGTGCGCTGAAGCATTTTCCCGAAGATTTCGGCCGGGCGCCCGCCGCCCAGGCTGCCGAGTGACCTTGTGATCTTAGGAGTGCGGTGATGACCGTCCTGAAGGAAGCCGACCACGGCACCCCCGCCGTGACCAGCGAGACCATGGTCACGGTGACCATCGACGGCCGGAACGTGACGGTGCCCGAGGGCACCTCGGTCATGCGTGCGGCCTCGGAGGCCGGCATTTCCATCCCCAAGCTGTGTGCGACCGACAGCCTGAAGTCCTTTGGCTCCTGCCGGCTGTGCCTGGTGCAGATCGACGGCCGCCGGGGCACCCCGGCGTCCTGCACCACCCCGGTCAGTGACGGCATGGTGGTGGCCACCGAAAACGCCCGTCTAGCCGCCCTGCGCAAGGGGGTGATGGAGCTGTATATCTCCGACCATCCGCTGGACTGCCTGACCTGCTCGGCCAACGGCGATTGCGAGTTGCAGGACATGGCCGGCGTGGTCGGTCTGCGTGAAGTCCGCTACGGCATGGAGGGCAAGAACCACCTGAAGGCCGAAAAGGACACCAGCAACCCCTATTTCACCTTTGATGCGTCGAAATGCATCGTCTGTTCCCGCTGCGTGCGGGCCTGCGAGGAAACCCAGGGGACCTTCGCCCTGACCATCGCCGGGCGCGGTTTCGAGTCCAAGGTCAGCGCTGGCATGGAGCAACCGTTCATGGACAGCGAATGCGTGTCCTGCGGCGCCTGCGTCCAGGCCTGCCCCACCGCGACCCTGATGGAGAACACGGTGATCGAACAGGGGCAGGCGGAGCATTCGGTGCTGACCACCTGTGCCTATTGCGGGGTCGGCTGCTCCTTCAAGGCCGAGATGAAGGGCGAGGAAGTGGTGCGCATGGTGCCGCAGAAGGACGGCGGCGCCAACGAGGGCCATGCCTGCGTCAAGGGCCGGTTCGCCTGGGGCTATGCCACCCACAAGGACCGGGTGACCACCCCGATGATCCGCGAGTCCACCAACCAGCCCTGGCGGGAAGTCAGCTGGGAAGAGGCCATCGCCTTCACCGCCGCGCGCTTCAAGGCGATCCAGGCGCAGCATGGCCCGGCCTCCATCGGCGGCATCACCTCGTCGCGGTGCACCAACGAGGAAGTCTTCGTGGTGCAGAAGATGATCCGGGCGGCCTTCGGCAACAACAACGTCGACACCTGCGCCCGGGTCTGCCACTCGCCCACCGGCTACGGCCTGAAGCAGACCTTCGGCACCTCGGCCGGCACCCAGGACTTCAAGAGCGTGGAATCCGCCGATGTGGTGCTGCTGATCGGCGCGAACCCGACGGACGGCCATCCGGTCTTCGGCTCGCGGCTGAAGAAGCGGCTGCGCGCCGGGGCGAAGCTGATCGTGGCCGACCCGCGCCGCATCGATCTGGTGAAAAGCCCGCATATCAAGGCCGCCTATCACCTGCCGCTGAAGCCGGGCACCAACGTGGCCATGGTCAACGCCATCGCCCACGTGGTGATGACCGAGGGCCTGGAAGATCGCCCCTATATCGAAGAGCGCTGCGATCTGGAGGCTTTCGCGAAGTGGGAAGCCTTCATCAAGGAAGAGCGCAACAGCCCCGAAGCGGTGGAGGCGGTGACCGGTGTGCCGGCCGCCGATGTGCGGGCGGCCGCGCGGCTGTACGCCAAGGCCGGCAATGGCGCCATCTACTACGGCCTGGGGGTGACCGAACACAGCCAAGGCTCGACCATGGTGATGGGCATGGCCAACCTGGCCATGGCGACGGGGAACGTCGGGCGCGAAGGCGTGGGCGTGAACCCGCTGCGCGGCCAGAACAACGTGCAGGGCTCCTGCGACATGGGGTCCTTCCCCCATGAGTTCAGCGGCTACCGCCATGTGGCCGACGATTCCGTGCGGGCGATGTTCGAAGAGATGTGGGGCGCGTCCCTGCGGCCGGAACCGGGCCTGCGCATCCCCAACATGTTCGATTCGGCGCTGGACGGCAGCTTCCGGGGGCTTTACGTGCAGGGCGAAGACATCGCCCAGTCCGACCCCAACACCCAGCATGTGCATGCGGCCCTGGAAGCCCTGGACTGCCTGGTGGTGCAGGACCTGTTCCTGAACGAAACGGCGGCCTTCGCCCATGTGTTCCTGCCGGGGACCTCGTTCCTGGAAAAGGACGGCACCTTCACCAACGCCGAGCGGCGCATCAACCGGGTGCGCCCGGCGATGACGCCGAAGAACGGCATGCACGAATGGCAGATCCCCTGCGAGGTGGCGACGGCCATGGGCTATCCCATGCGCTATGACCATCCGTCGCAGATCATGGACGAAATCGCCCGCCTGACGCCGACCTTCAAGGGCGTGAGCTTCGAGCGCCTGGACCGCGAAGGCAGCCTGCAATGGCCCTGCAACGACGCCGCCCCCAACGGCACGCGGACCATGCATATGAACGGCTTCGTGCGCGGCAAGGGCCAGTTCATGATCACCGAGTTCGTGGCCACGGATGAACGCACCAACCGCTTCTTCCCGCTGATCCTGACCACCGGGCGCATCCTCAGCCAGTACAACGTGGGTGCCCAGACCCGGCGGACCCACAACAGTGTCTGGCATTCGGAAGACGTGCTGGAAATCCATCCCCACGACGCCGAAGAGCGGGGCATCGCCGATGGGGACATGGTGTCGCTGGCCAGCCGCAAGGGGGCGACGGCGCTGCGGGCCAAGATCTCCGACCGCATGCCGCAGGGGGTGGTCTATACCACCTTCCACCACCCGGCGACCGGAGCCAACGTGGTGACCACCGAGTATTCGGACTGGGCCACCAACTGCCCCGAATACAAGGTCACCGCGGTGCAGGTGGCCCGCTCCAACCAGCTGTCCAACTGGCGCAAGGACCATGCGCCCGTTGTGGCCGCGACCGAACCAACCGCTGCGGAATAGGGGTGTCATGGGGCGCAGCCAGTCCGATGTGGTTCCCGGCATGACCGGGGCCACCAACGGGGCCACCAACGGGGCCACCAGTCCCCCCGGCCGCCACCGGCCGGAGGAGCCGGAAGCGCAGGTCGCTTCCGGCTCCGTCTATGCGGCCGGATCGGCCTTTCGCGGGGCGGACCGGATGGAGCCGGTGGCCTGGCATCTGGCCGAGGAAGCGCCTGTGGCCTTCGTCTACAACACCGAATCCCACACGGTGATGATGGCCACGCCGGCGGATCTGGAAGACTTCGCCCTGGGCTTTTCGCTGGCCGAGGAAATCGTCGACGACCCCCGCGCGGTGCTGCTGGTGAAGCCCGAGGCTGTGGCCGACGGCTGGCGCCTGTGCATCGCCGTGGACCCGGACCACCTGGGCCGGGGCGCGGCGGTGCAGCGGGGCATGGCCGGACGCACCGGCTGTGGCCTGTGCGGCGTGGACAGCCTGGACGGCGCCGTGCGCCCCGTGCGGCGGCGGACCCCTGGGGCCGGCCTGGACCCCAATGCCATCCCCGCCGAAGCGCTGATGCGGGCGTTCGAAGACCTGCCCGCCCATCAGCCGATGAACCGCCAGAACCGATCCGTCCACGCGGCGGCCTTCTGCGATGCGGAGGGCCGCATTCTGGTCTGCCGCGAGGACGTGGGCCGGCATAACGCGCTGGACAAGGTGATCGGTGCGGCGGTGCGGGCGGGGTACCGCCTGGCGGACGGGTTCGTGGTGATGACCAGCCGCTGCAGCTTCGAACTGGTTCAAAAGGCCGTGGCGGTGGGGATACCGCTGCTGGCCACCCTGTCGGCGCCGACGGCGCTGGCGGTGGATCTGGCCGGACGGGCCGGCATGGGGCTTGCCGCCCTGGCCCGGCCGGGAGGGGTGGTGATGTTTCGGGCACCCCCCGATCAGCAACAACAAGAAGACCACCAAGACCAAGAAGGCGACCAAGACCAAGAAGACTAACAAGGCTCGAATTCGAGCCGTGCTGCCACACGAGGAGGGATCGCGTGAAACAAGAAGACATGATTCGCATGGCGAATCAAATTGCCGCCTACTTCAGTGCCTTTCCGGACCAGGAGGCGATCGCGGGGATTACCGCGCATATCCGGGATTTCTGGGAACCGCGCATGGTGCAACGCCTGCGCGACCACGCGGCCGCCGGCGGAGAGGGCCTGTCCCCCCCCGTTCTGGAGGCCGTGAAGGGACTGGAGCAGAAGGCCGCCTGATCTCCTCGATCATCCGGAAACACCAAACGCGTCTGGTTCGTGCGTCGTAACGCACCCAGGGTCCTGCCTTGGGCGCATGGTTGCGAGTCAGACCGTTCCGTCTTCGACTGAAATCATAAAAACTCATCAAGTCGAAGATAAATCGAACAGGGAGATGTTCCGTGAACATAATAGAAGGCCTGAAAAAGGAACACATCATAGCCGGGGAGGACTACAATCGTTGGTTGGTTCCCCCCGCGTCCATCGCAATTCACCTTTGTATCGGTTCCGTTTATGCCTGGAGTATTTTCAACCCCGCTCTGATCAAGGAGCTGGGGGTGGTGACCAGCGCGTCGGGAGACTGGTCGCTCAGCTCCGTCGTCTGGATTTTTTCCGTCGCCATCGTGTTCCTGGGTCTGGCCGCTGCCTTCGGCGGCAAATGGCTGGAGCGGGTGGGGCCGCGCATGGTCGGCTTCGTCGCCGCCTGCCTGTGGGGCGGCGGCTTCCTGATCGGTTCCGTCGGCATCGTCCTGCACCAGCTGTGGCTGATCTATCTGGGCTACGGGGTGCTGGGCGGCTGCGGCCTGGGCCTGGGCTATGTCTCGCCGGTGTCGACCCTGATCCGCTGGTTCCCGGACCGGCGGGGCATGGCCACGGGCATGGCGATCATGGGCTTCGGCGGCGGGGCGATGATCGGCGCGCCGCTGAAGGAATTCCTGCTGAAGCTGTACTATGAAGCCCCCATGTATCTGGGTCCGGTCTCCGACGTTTCCCTGACCACCGAAGACGGCGTGCGCTACGCCACCGTCAACGGCAGCCAGACCGAAGTGGTGGTGGCCACGGCGGCGGACGTGGGCAAGATGATCGTGCCCGGTCCCGAAGGGGTCTATGCGGTGGGCACCGGGTCGACCGGGGCGGCCGCGACCTTCTTCACCCTGGGTATTCTCTATACCATTGTCATGATTGCCGCCGCCTTCTCCTACCGGGTGCCGCGCGAAGGCTGGGTGCCCAAGGGCTGGACCCCGCCGGCTGCCGAAACGGCGGCCAAGAAGATGATCACCCAGAACCACGTGCATATCGACCAAGCCCTGAAGACCCCGCAGTTCTGGCTGCTGTGGGTGGTGCTGTGCGCCAACGTCACCGCCGGCATCGGCGTGATCGGGGTGGCCAAGACGATGATGACCGAGATCTTCGGCACCACCATGCCGATGATCGTCAACGGCGCCTTTGCCGCCACCTATGTGCTGATGATCAGCGTGTTCAACATGGTCGGCCGGTTCTTCTGGGCCAGCACGTCGGATTTCCTGGGGCGGAAGAACACCTACTTCGTCTTCTTCGTCCTGGGCATCGCGCTCTATATGTCCATCCCCTTCGCCGCCCAGCAGGTCAGCGCCCATCCGGCGGTGGTGTGGCTGGTGATGTTCTATGCGGCGACGATGATCATCTTTACCATGTACGGCGGCGGGTTTGCCACCATTCCGGCCTATCTGGCGGATATCTTCGGCACCAAGTACGTGGGCGGGATCCACGGGCGGCTGCTGACCGCCTGGAGCACCGCCGGGGTTCTGGGGCCGCTGGCCATCACCCAGCTGCGCGAGCATTCGCTTCAGAACGCGCTGTATGACCTTGCCGGCACCATCCCCGACCAGGCCTTCCTGGCGGCCTTTGGCGAGGGCAAGGACAAGCTGGCCGAACTGATCGCCGCCAAGACGGTGACCATCGGCAAGCTGATGGAGATCGTCCCCGCCGGCGTCACCGACCCGACCCCCAGCCTGTACAACACCACCATGTACACCATGGCGGGCCTGCTGGTGGTCGGCCTGATCGCCAACATGCTGGTGCGGCCGGTGCATGAAAAGCACCACATGCCGCACGAGGAATTCGACGACGCCATGGTGCAGTAGTCGAAAGCCGAGACAACGTTCTTCCGTCCCGACCCCACTCGGGACGGAAGCCCTTGGCGGCGCGTTTTATCCCCTAGATCAAACTGCCTTAAATCTGCATTGATTTACGGCAGGCACTTTGATCTAGAATCATATAGTTACAGCATCGAGTCACGCCGAAGGCGTGCGTTCCGCCGGGAGTCGAAGACGCGCTTGCGCACCGGAAAACCGGTGCCCACTTTTCCGCTCGATGCTGTAGGCGCGCCGCCCTTTTTATTGGGCGGTATCGCTCGCGGGCGGCGGATCGGCTTCGGCGCCTGCCTGCGGCCCGGTGACCAGCGACATCCCCACCAGCAGTCCTCCGGCGAGCAGGCTGGCGGCCAGGGCGCGGCGGCTGAGGCGCAGGGATTTGGGGATGGCACCGCCGGCCGTGCGTTCCGCGCCGCCGGGACCGCGCAGGGTGCGGGTGACGAAGGGCGCCAGCAGCCACAGCCCCATCACCATCACCAGATCGGCCCGGGGCATCACCCGCCACCAGTCCGGCCCCACATCCATCATCGCCCAGACCAGCGTTCCCAGCACCACCAGGGTATAGACGGCCAGCGCGGCAGCCTGACGGATCATCAGCATCGCCCCGGTCAGGGCCACCCCGGTGCCGAGCAGGGCGATGGCCCAGGGACCGTGTTGGGCGATCAGACGGACCCCCGCCCCCGCGCTCCCCAGTCCGAGAACGAGATACAGGGCTCCGGTCAGGATAGCGATCATCGAACTATTTCCTTGCAGGCGGCAAAACACGGATATGCGATCCCGGACGGGACCGGGAGCCGGTGTGGCAAGGGAAAACGGCGATTTGCGGGCAGGGACGGAATTCGAGGTGCCTTGCTCGTCACATGCCCGTGGTCTGCGTGCGGAGTGGTGGAAACTGTGGACAATATCGTCACCTAGGCACTCTTAGTCTTCGCTCCTGACCGTCTAAGTGTCGTACTTAATCGGATTTTACGGTCAGATGTGTTGATCGAAATGATCTTGGCGGAGTTCGTGTTGGTGAAAAAAGAGGCATGGCTTCTCCCAATCTGTTTCATGAGGTCGAATGGGATTTCAGCATAGAATGCGGTCTTTTTATAACTATGAGGCTCGTTTTTTCAAGTTGGGGAGCTGTTTGGAGTGATTCATGAGCGCGGGGCGTACTTCTCCCGGATCTTCGCCTCGACCCTGTCGAAGGCGTCATCCAAGGCGCTGACGCGTCCGGCGAGGATGCTTTCTTTGCTCCTGGCGATCTTTGCGCGGATGTGGGCGATCTCGGATTCCTGCAAAGAGGGCTCGTCCTTCTCATGGGCCATGGCTGATCCCCCTCCCTAATACCGATACCCTTCCTCCGCCAGCACCTGCCGGACCTTGGGGCGGGTGAGCATCAGCTTGAAGTGGTCGCGGCAGGCGGGCGGCATGGTCAGGTCGATGCGGTCGGCCCAGAACTCCACATAGAACAGCACCGCGTCGGCCACGCTGAAGCGGCCGAACAGATAGCCGCCGCCGCCGGCCTCCAGCCGCCTGGCCACCACCTGCAAGCCGGTCTGGACAATGCGCTTGCCCTGGGTTTCCACCGTCGGCCGGTCGTCTTCCCGCAGCATGTAGCGGTCGGTGGTGAAGATGCGGGTGTAGCCCTGAAGATGAATGGTGCCCACCACGTGGCTCATCACGTCCAGCGCCTCGGCTTGCTGGCCGGGGTCGTCGGGCAGCAAAGACGCTTTGGGATAGGCCAGCCCCAGCCACCAGGCGATGGACTGCACCTCGCACAGGGGGCGGCCGTCGTCGCGGACCAGCACCGGGATCGTGCCCTTGGGGTTCAGGTCCAGAAACGCCGGCTTCTCGGCATCGCCGGCCAGCAGATTGACGATATGCACCCGGAACAGCAGGTCCAGCTCCTCCAGCAGAATATGGATGCTGGTTGAGCAGGACCCGGGGGTCATGTAGAAGTCCATCATGTGGGGTCTGTCCTTTCCCATAGGTGTCCGGGCGCCCGGTTCCGGCGCCGAACACGGCAGCCGGGAAGGGAGCACTGGCCGGTGTCTCGCCGTCCGGGTGCTTGGGGGAAAGGACGCGTCCCACCGCGAGCCGCCTTGCTGCCCGCAGCTTCTCCCCCCGTCCCATTGACGTCAAGACATGACGGGAATTTCATGACCGACCCAAGCCCCGCCCGCCCGGCCGCTCAGGACAGTATCGCGGCCGTCCGGGCCTATCACCTGGCCACCAAGCACCACACCCACGGCTATGCCCCCGGCCCGGGCTTCCTGGACTGGGACTCCCAGCCCGATCCCTTCCGCCGCTTCGCCGGGGCACCCCGGGTGGCGCTGCCGCTGCGGCCGGCGTGGGACGGGCCGGCCTATGACGCCCTGTTCAGCACCGAGCTGTCCCATCAACCGCCCGCCATCCCCTGGAGCCCGGAAAGCCTGGGCTGGGTGCTGGAACTGGCCCTGGGGCTGAGCGCCTGGAAGGCGGACGGGCCGGATCGCTGGTCCATGCGCAACACGCCCTCCAGCGGCAATCTCCACCCCACCGAAGGCTATCTGCTGCTGTGGCGCCGGGAAGTGGACGGGCTGACGCCCGGTCTGTATCACTACACCGCCTTCGATCACGCCCTGGAACGCCGCGCGCGGCTGCCCGACGCGATGGCCGATGCCCTGACCTTTCAGGCGCCGGGCACCGTCGGGGCGGTGGGCCTGAGTTCGGTGATCTGGCGGGAGGAATGGAAATACGGCGCCCGGGCCTTCCGCTACTGCCAGCACGATGTGGGCCATGCGCTCGGCGCCCTGCGCTTCGCCGCCGGGGCCGCGGGATGGCAGCTGCGGTTGGACGGGGTGCCCGACGACGCCACGCTGTCCGCCCTGCTGGGGCTCGACCGCGCTGGGGATTTCGCCGGCGCCGAGCCGGAACATCCCGACCTGCTGGCCCTGCTCGCCGACGGGCCGTTGCCCGACGAGATGCCGACGATCGACTGGGCAGCGGCGGCGGATGCTTTGACCGGGTGGACGGGCCAGGCCAATCGCCTGAGTGCGGAGCGGGTGGCCTGGCCGGAGATCGTCCGCCTGCTGCCCCATGTGCGCAAGGACACGGGAATGCGCCCGGAGACCGGACATGCGCCGCCCGTCGTGTCCGACCCGCTGCTCGTTACCCCCTGCCCGGCGGCTTCGTTGATTCGCGGGCGGCGCAGTGCCCAGCGCATGGACGGCAAGACGGCCATGGCCCGGGGGGCTTTCGAACGCCTGCTGGACCGCACCTTGCCCCGCCTGGGCCGGGCGCCGTTCGATGCCTTTCCCCTCAGCCCCGCCCTGAACCTGCTGCTGTTCGTTCACGGGGTGACCGGTCTGACGCCGGGGCTGTACCTGCTGGAGCGCTGTCCGGAGCGGCGGGCGGACTTCCGGGCGGCCTGCACCGCGCCGGATCTGGCGTGGGAGCCGGTGGCGGGGGCGGGGTCGCCGCTGATCTTCCTGACGCCGATGGCGGATCAGCGCCGCGCCACCTCCAAGCTCTGCTGCCACCAGGGGATTGCCGGAAGGGGAGCGTGCAGCCTGGGCATGATCGGCGCCCTGGGGCCGGTGCTGGAGGCCGAGGGCGCCTGGGCCTATCGCCGCCTGCATTGGGAAGCCGGGCTGATCGGCCAGGTGCTCTATCTGGAAGCCGAGGCGGCGGCGCTGCGCGGAACCGGCATCGGCTGCTTCTTCGACGACGCGGTTCACGCCCTGTTGGGGCTGGAGACCGGGGCCGACGCCCCGTGGCAGACGCTCTACCACTTCACCGTCGGCGGCGCGCTGGAGGATCGCCGGATCGCCACCGAACCGGCTTACGGCCATCTGGAAGGGCGGTAGCGGGACGCGGATCAGGCGCGCAGGAAGCTGGCTGCGGCGACCACGGTGGCTTCGGTGCCGGCATCGGGCGGCAGGGTGATGCGGCCATCGGCCACCACCGGCTCCACCAGTGGCGGAGGCGTGGTTTCGGCCAGGGTGCGGGCCTCGGCGGTTGTGCGCAGACCGGCCAGCCGCCGCAGGTTGGCGTAGGTGGCGAGCATCAGCCGCTTGCCGCCCCCCGGTCCCTCGGCCATCACGGCTTCCATGGTCATCCATAGCGCCCGCACCGCTTCCTGCCCGTCCGGCCGGGGCGGCGGGAGGGGGCCGGGGGGCAGGGCGGCAAGGAAGAACCAGGTGTCGAAGCGCTTGGGCGTGGTCGGCGGGGTGATCCAGTGGGCGAAGGGGATCAGGGTCCCGGGCGCCACCCGGGTGCCGGTTTCCTCCCAGGCTTCGCGCACGGCGGCTTGGCGGAAGGCGGCCGGACAGGCGTCCGGCGGATCGAGGGGACCGTCTTCCGCCTCTACCTGGCCGCCGGGGAAGACCAGGGCGCCGGGGCCGAAAGAGGCCCTGGCGCTGCGCTCCATCATCAGAACCTCCAGGCCGTCCGGGCCGTCGCGCAGCAGGATCAGGCTGGCCGCCGGGCGGGGCGTTGCGGGTAGGGACAGGGACATGGGGGCTCCTCGGGTGCGATGAGCGGGAAAGGGTACAGGGCGGAGTACGAAGGGACCAGTCCGCCGCGTTTCTTCGCACTTGCGGCATGGGGGCGGAGCCGTTAGGCTCCCCCCCAGCTGGCGGACCTGCGGGTGCCGCCTTTTTTCATGACATGGCGCAGAGCGGCCCGCTTCCGAAGGGAACGGTGGTGGCGGCCTTGCGCGTCTGGTTGCAGGTGGGATTGCGGAAGGACATGGATATCTATCGCTTGCGGGCCGACTGGGTCTCCAACATCCGGGGTGACGTGCTGGCCGGCCTGGTGGTCGCGCTGGCCCTGATTCCCGAAGCCATCGCCTTTTCCATCATCGCCGGGGTGGACCCCAAGGTCGGCCTGTATGCGTCGTTCTGCATCGCCGTGGTGATCGCCTTCACCGGCGGCCGGCCGGGCATGATCTCGGCGGCGACGGGGGCGATGGCGCTGGTGATGGTGACGCTGGTGCGGGATCACGGTTTGCAATACCTGCTGGCCGCGACCCTGCTGACCGGGGTGATCCAGATTATCTTCGGCCTGCTGAAGCTGGGACGCTACATGCGGTTCGTCTCGCGGGCGGTGATGACCGGCTTCGTCAATGCGCTGGCCATCCTGATCTTCATGGCCCAGCTGCCCGAACTGATCGGCGTGACCTGGGTGACCTATGTGATGGTCGCCATCGGCCTGGGCATCATCTATCTGTTCCCCTATGTCACCCGGGTGATCCCGTCGCCGCTGGTGGCCATTGTCGTGCTGACGGCGGCGTCGGTCTTCATGGGGCTGGACGTGCGCACCGTGGGCGACATGGGCGCTTTGCCCGACAGTCTGCCGGTGTTTCTGCTGCCCGATGTGCCGCTGACCTGGGAAACCCTGGGGATCATCCTGCCCGTTTCGGTCACCCTGTCCATCGTCGGCCTGCTGGAATCCCTGATGACGGCGCAGGTGGTGGATGACCTGACCGACACCGAAAGCAACCGGCACCGGGAATGCACCGGCCAGGGCATCGCCAATATCGTCGCCGGCTTCTTCGGCGGCATGGCCGGCTGTGCGATGATCGGCCAGTCGGTGATCAACGTGAAATCCGGCGGCCGGGGGCGGCTGTCGACCCTGTGCGCCGGGGTGTTCCTGCTGTTCCTGCTGCTCGTGCTGGGCGACTGGGTGCGCCAAATTCCCATGCCGGCCCTGGTGGCGGTGATGATCATGGTGTCCATCGGCACCTTCTCCTGGACCTCGATCTCCAATCTGCGGGTTCATCCGAAAAGCACCAGCATTGTCATGCTGGGCACCGTGATCGTCACCGTCTTCACCCACGACCTGGCCAAAGGCGTGCTGGTGGGAGTGCTGCTGGCCGCCCTGTTCTTCGCCCGCAAGGTGGCGCTGTATCTGGATGTCACCTCGACCCTGGAAGACGGCGGCCGCCACCGCATCTATCGGGTCCACGGCCAGGTGTTCTTTGCCTCCGCCGAGTCCTTTGTCGCCTTCTTCGACCTGAAGGAAGTGCTGGAAAAGGTGACCATCGACCTGACCCAGGCGCACATGTGGGACTTGTCCGGGGTCGGCGCCTTGGACAAGGTGGTGCTGAAGTTCCGCCGGGAAGGCACGGACGTGGAGGTCATCGGCATGAACGAAGCCAGCGCCACCACCGTCGATCGTCTGGCGGTGCACGACAAGCCCGACGCCCTGGACAAGATGATCGGGCATTAAAAAAGAACTCTGCGGGGGAAAAAGATGCCACACGTTCTCGTTTGCACCGATGGGTCCGTTTATGCGGACAGCGTCTATGATCACGCCGCCTGGGCCGCCGTGCGGATCGGCGGGACGGTGGAGGTGCTGCACGTCATCGACCACAAGCGCGGCCATGCGGATACCGCCGACTGGTCGGGCCGCATGGGAGCCAACACCCGGGAAGACCTGCTGGCCCAGCTCGCCGACCTGGATGCCCAGAAAAGCAAGATCCTCCAGGCCCGTGGCCGGCAGATCCTGGAGGCCGCCGATGCCCGGCTGAAGGACCAGGGGGTGGACGGGGCGGCCCTGACCCTGCGCAACGGTGGTCTGGTGGAAACCCTGGCCGAGGTGGAAGACCGCG
Organism: Rhodospirillaceae bacterium Z3-40; assembly: GCA_046233135.1. Taxonomy (GTDB): domain Bacteria; phylum Pseudomonadota; class Alphaproteobacteria; order Rhodospirillales; family Rhodospirillaceae; genus JBJXHN01. Next base: position 753,197 of record JBJXHN010000002.1, read on the forward strand.
CCGATCTGGTGGTGATCGGCAAGCGCGGCGAGGCGGCGGACTTCGAGACGCTGCACCTGGGCGCCAATCTGGAACGGGTGGTGCGCGGCAGCCGCCATCCGGTGCTGGTCACCGCCCGGGCCTTCCGTCCCGTCAAGCGGGTGCTGATCGCCTATGACGGCGGTGTCAGCGCCCGCAAGGCCCTGAACCGGGCGGCGGAAGGGCCGCTGCTGAAGGATCTGGAGGTGGTGCTGCTGACCGTCGGCGCGGACAATGCCTCCAACCGCCGCACCCTGGACGAGGCCGGCGCCGTTCTGGAAAAGGCCGGGCGGCCGGCGACCCAGAAGCTGGTGGTGGCTGGCGAGCCGGAAGAGGTGATCGCCCAGATGGTCAAGGACGCGGCCATCGATCTGCTGGTGGTCGGCGCCTATGGCCATTCCCGCATCCGTCAGCTGATCGTCGGCAGTACCACGACGACCCTGATCCGCACCTGCCAGATCCCCTTGCTGATGGTCCGCTAACGGTTACCCGCTGCGCGCCAGGCGGAAGCCCTTCGGGCTTTCGCCATTTCGTGTTTGGCGAAATGCCTTCGGACTTTCACCGCTTCGTGATTTGCGGAAGCCCTTCGGGCTTTCGCCGGTGCGCTTCTTGAAATAGCGGCAGAAGTATCCCGGATCGGCGAAGCCCAGGTCATAGGTGATCTGGGTCACCGGTGCGGCGGTGTAGATCAGGTAGCGCTGCGCTTCCAGCAGCACCCGGTCTTGAAGCACCTCGAAGGCGGTCTTACCCGTGAAGTGGGTGCAGATGCGGTTCAGCTTGCTTTCCGACACCCCCATGGCGGCCGCGTAGTCGGCGACCTTCCAGCGATCCTTGAAATGCTGTTCCACCAGCCCGCGGAAGCGGGTGAAGACGGTGCGGCGGTGGCTGCGCGCGCCGTCCCGTTCCGTGGGGGCGGCCATGCGCCGGCGCAGCAGGACCACCAGCCCGCGCAGCAAGGCATCGAACATCACCAGCCGGCCCATCTGCGGCCAGCGGAATTCGGCCATGATCGAGTCCGCCAGGCGCTGGACGGCGCGGAAACGGCCGGGGGATCCGGAAAAGTCCAAGACACCGGGGTGATGCAGCACGTCGAACAGGACATCGCCATCCGGCGAGTTGGGCCGGGCCACCAGGAAATCCACGCTGACGCTGATCACCATCCCCTCGGTTTCCGGACTCATCTGAAAGCCGTGGACGGTGCCCGGCGGCACGGTGATCACCGCCGGCCCCATCACCGGCCGCACGTCGTCATCCATCGACACCCCCACCCCGCCGGCCGACACCACCAGGATCTGGAACAGGCCGCCGTGGGCGTGGGGCTTGATTTCCCAGTCATACAGACTGCTGCGGCTGGCAATGGCCTCGATATGGACGAACTCCCGGTCCTCGACCGCAGTTTCCTCGCCGTACAGGGCGTAGAGGGGAACCAGGCGTCTGGGGGTATCGGACATGGGGGGCTATCCCGCGCTGCGGCATGAGGAATGACGGAATTGTACAATTTTCCGCTGGATGCGTCCATTCCGGACCGGGGGCGCCGTGGGTACCTTGGACACCAGCCGGAGAGCCGACGTCCCCGGATTAATCAAAACGCCCGCTTTTAGTCCGGGCCGGAACAGATAGAGGAAAAGTCCCATGACGCACATTACCCCTGTGCCTCAGTTCAACCCCTATTGCGCCGATTTCGACGCCGATCCGTTCCCGATCTACAAGGTGCTGCGCGATCAGGCGCCCTGCTTCTGGAGCGAGGATGCAGGCATGTGGGTGCTGACCCGCTATGACGACGTCTTCAACGCCCTGAACGACTGGCAGACCTATTCGTCGGCCAAGGGCAACCTGATGGACGAGTTCCCGGGCCGGGCCGGCAACACGCTCGGCACCATGGACCCGCCGCGCCACGATCAGGTGCGCGCCATCATCCAGTCGGTCTTCGCCAAGCGGAACCTGAACCACCTGGAACAGCCGATCCGCGATATCAGCAAGGCCGCCCTGGCCAATTTCGCCGACCAGGAGGTCTTCGACTTCGCCGAGGATTTCTCGGCCTACGCCACCGTGCACCTGCTGTTCAGCCTTCTGGGCCTGCCCGATGCGGACAACAAGGAGATCCGCGACAAGGCCGTGCTGATGGTCCAGTCCGATCCGGTGACCCGCCAAAAGGGGGCGGAGCATCTGGCCGCCTTCGAATGGGTGAAGGACTTCGCCTCTGAAGTGATCGAGGCCCGGGCCGCCAATCCCGCCGACGACCTGATCAGCCAGTTGATCCTGGCCGAAGTGGATGGTCAAAAGCTCGACCTGATCCAGGTGCAGCTGACCGTGACCACCCTGATCATGGCCGGGGTGGAATCCCTGTCGGGCTTCCTGTCCATGCTGGGGGTGAACCTGGCAGACTATCCCGAAGAGCGCCGCAAGGTGGTGGCCGATATGACCCTACTGCCCAGCGCCATCGAGGAATCCCTGCGCTTCAACACCACCGCCCAGCGCTTCCGCCGCTGCCTGACCCGGGATGTGGAGCTGCACGGCCAGACCATGAAGGCCGGCGACTTCGTCTCGCTGTGCTACGGCGCGGCGAACCGGGATGAACGCAAGTTCGCCAACCCCGACGTCTACGACGTGACCCGCAATCCCAAGGGCCACTTGGGCTTTGGTGGCGGCGTGCATATCTGCTTGGGGAACTCCATCGCCCGGCTGGCCTGCAAGACCATCATGGAAGAGTTCCTGGCCGCCGTGCCGGAGTTCACACGGGTGGACGAGACCCTGAACTGGGTGCCGTCGTCGACCTTCCGCAGCCCGCTCAGCCTGCGCCTGAAGCGGGGATGATACCGAACGGCACGCCGTTCGTATTGCGGCCAAGTGGCACGCGGCCTTTTACGCGCCATAAGGCGCGGCGGCCGCTTGGCCTTGCCATCCTGCGCCTGCGCGCAGGATGGGGTACCGTTCAACAGAACCGGAAGCAGGAAAGTCAGCGTTATGGTCAAGGTTGTGTATGTCAGCCACGACGGTGAAACCACCGAACTGGACGTGCCGGAGGGCTGGAGCGTGATGCAGGCCGCCGTCAGCCATGGGGTGGACGGGATCGAGGCGGAATGCGGCGGCTCCTGCTGCTGCGCCACCTGCCACTGCTATGTGGACGACGCCTTTGTCGACAAGCTTCCCGAAGCCAGCGCCCAGGAAGACGGCATGCTGGAAGAAGTGGTGGCCGAGCGCCGGGCCACCAGCCGCCTGTCCTGCCAGCTGAAGGTGACGGCGGAAATGGACGGCATCATCGTCCGCCTGCCCGAGGTCCAAAGTTGATGGCCGCCCCCATCGTCGTGGTGGGGGCGGGACAGGGCGGGTTGCAGGCGGCGGAAAGCCTGCGCACCGAGGGGTTTGACGGCGAGATCCTGTTGCTCGGCGCCGAACCCGTCGCGCCCTATCACCGCCCGCCGCTCAGCAAGGGCCTGCTGCTGGGGGAGATGACGCCCGAGCAGCTGTCCATCCGCCAGCCCGCCGTGTTCGAGAAGAAACGGATCACGTTCCGCAGCCATACCCGGGTGACCCATCTGGATCCGGTTGGCCGGCGGCTGACCCTGGCCGGCGGCGGGACGGTGGATTTCGAAGCGGTGGTGCTGGCCACCGGCGCCCGTCCGCGCCGCCTGCCGGTACCCGGCGGAGACGCTGCCGGGGTGCACTGCCTGCGGGACCTGTCCGACGTTCAGGCCATCGCCGCCGATATGGAAAACGCGGAAACCGTGGTGGTGGTCGGCGGCGGCTTCATCGGCCTGGAAATGGCGGCCGTCGCCCGCAAGCTGGGCAAGGCCGTGACCGTGGTGGAAGCCGCCCCGCGCCTGATGGCCCGGGTGGCCACGCCGCCGCTGTCCGCGCACTATCTGGACCTCCATCAGGCCCGGGGCGTGACCGTGCTGCTGGGGACCGGCGTCGTCTCGGTGGTGGAGGAGGCGGGGCGGGTGAAGGCGGTGGTCTGCACCGACGGCATGCGTCTGCCCGCCGATGTGGTGGTCCTGGGAATCGGCGTGGAACCGGAAACCACCCTGGCCGAAGGCGCGGGCCTGCCCTGCGACCGGGGGGTGATCGTCGACGACAGCGGCCGCACCGCCCATCCGTCGATCTTCGCCATCGGGGACTGCGCCGCCCGCCGCCTGCCCGACGGCCGGCTGGTGCGCCTGGAATCCGTGCAGAACGCGGTGGAGTTGGGCAAGGCCTGCGCCGCGGCGATCCTGGGCAAGCACAAGCCCTTCACGGCCGTCCCCTGGTTCTGGTCGGACCAGTACGACGCCAAGCTGCAGATGGTCGGCCTGTCGGAAGGCTATGACGCGGTGGTCACCCGGGGGGACGGCGCCGAAGACGGCCGTTCCTGGTTCTACTTCCGGGACCAGCGGCTGGTGGCCATCGACAGCATCAACCGCCCGGCCGACCACATGGCCGGTCGCAAGCTGCTGGCGGGCAACAATCGCCTGACAGCAGCCCTGGCCGCCGACGGACAATTCCCCCTGAAAGAGGCGCTGACCACATAGATCGATTCGAGAGTGATCCCTATGTGCCAGTGCGAGCGAAATCAGGCCAGCACTGCTTCCGGGTGGTCTCCCCGGCTGTTCAATCAGGCGGGGTGACTTCCGGTTTTTGTCATGCGGGAATTCCCCTGGCGGACATGCTCAGGTCTTTCCTCTGCTTCCGAAAGCGATAAGATGCCGTCTTGAGACATCCGTCAGGTGATCTGCAAGAACATGGACGGATGATGCATCAATCGAATGGAAGACATTGGGTCTCGCAATGATGGTTTCGCGCTTGGGTTTAGTGGCGGTTTCCGCATTTCTTTTTAGCCACTTTGGCGCGCAGGGGGCATCTGCTTCGACTTTGGATGACGTGCGGGAAGCCGGCGTCCTGCGCTGCGGGGTTCAGGAAATCGGTCCGGCGTTTTCCAACATCAACGAGAACGGCCGCTGGGTCGGCTTTTACACCGACCTGTGCCGGGCGACGGCGGCGGCGGTGCTGGGGGATGCGGAGGCCGTGGACGTGGTGATCGTCGGAACCGACGACCGCTTTTCCGGGCTGCGCGACGGGACCTTCGATGTCCTGATGAGCTCGGCGACCTGGACTCTGGGGCGGGATGCGGACGGCCTGACCTTTCTGCCGATGTATTTGTTCGATGGCCAGGGCTTCCTGTCGCACAAGGCATCGGGGGCAAAGTCCCTGGCCGACCTGAAGGACGGCACGGTCTGCGTCGAGGATCACACCACCTCGGTGGCCAATGTCCGTGATTATGACAAGTCTCGGGGGATGAACTGGACCGTCAAGACCTTCGCGACCGTGGAGGGTGCGTTCAACGCTTTCTTCGAACGCCAGTGCGATACCGTCACCACCGATGTGATGGCTTTGGCCTCCAGCTGGCTGTTCCTGGCGCCCAACCCGGAAGACCATGAAATCCTGCCCGACCGGATCAGCAAGGAACCCCTGGCCGGAGTGGTGCGCGAAGGCGACGACGAATGGGCCGATGCGGTCCGCTGGGTCATCTATTCCCTGATCGCCGCCGAAGAGCTGGGGGTGACCGCGCAGACCGTCGACGCTCGCAAGACCGACGAAAACCCGGAAGTCCGCCGCCTGCTGGGGACGGAAGGCGATCTGGGCGAAAAGCTGGGAATGGATGCGGATTTTGCCGCCCGTGCCCTGCGGGCCATGGGCAACTACGGTGAAATCTACGACCGCACTATTCTGAAGGAACTGCATGTCGAGCGTGGCATCAACGCCCTGTGGACCGACGGCGGGCTGATCTGGGCTCCGCCCGTGCGGTAGGGGGAAAGCGGGTCCTCATGAGCGCCTCCAAACCCTTCCGCTTCGGCGTGTCAGGCCGGATCACGGCCGGCCTGATCGTCCTGGCGGTCCTGACGGCCTGTGCGGCCGGCCTCGCCCTGTGGGGGCAGGAGCAGTTCCGGGCGGACTTTGACACCATCGTCCAGACGAAGGTGGCACGCCTGGATGCGGTGGCCCGGCTGGTCCAGCGGGTGGAGGCCATTGCCGCCACCGCCCCGCGCATCTCCACCGCCTCGCGGGGCGCCGATCTGCGGCAGAGCGTGCGGGAGATGCAGGACCAGATCCAGGTTCTGTCCGAAGCGTTCGAGAACACGCGCAAGGCCGGGCTGTCGGAAGAGGACATCACCGACCTGGAGGGCCGCATCGCGCGGATGACGGAAAACCTGTACAGCGTCATCGACCTGGTGCAACGCCGTGTCGATCTGGAAGAGATCGAACGGACCCTTGCCGGCCAGTTGTCGGAGGTTATCGCCGGCCAGGACGCCTTGCGGGAAACCCTGCGGAGCCAGGGGACGGTGGGCCAGGATATCGAAGATGCCCTGCGGCGCATGGACAACGCCCTGTTTTTTGCCCTGACCCTGGACTCCCCGGGCCGGCTGCGCGGGCTGGAACGGAGCCTTCGCGAAGACCGGAAGAGGCTTGGCGAACGGGTGGCGGCCCTGCCGGTCCCGGCGCTGAAGGCGGATGTCAGCGCGCTTATGGCCGATATGGACGCCCTGGCCGGCGGACAGGACGGGATCCTGCCGGTGAAGAAGGAACTGGGCAGCACCGCCAGCGCCCTGAAGGGCAAGCTGCGCCTCAATCATGTGCTGACCGTGCGGCTGGTGTCGGGCGCTTCGGCGATCTTCAAGGAGATCGAAGAGGACATCGCCGCCGACCGTGCGGCCTTCGGCGTGCGCTTCGCCCGGATCTCGGAACTGCTGAGCGTGATCATGGTGGTGGCCGTGGTGGGAGCGGCACTGGTGATCTTCTATCTGCGGCGCCACGTGATTTCCCGCCTGGTGGCGCTCCAGCGCTGCATGAACGACCACACCCGGGGCACGCCCACGCCGATCCCCCTGGGGGGCCGCGACGAAATCACCGACATGGCGCGCAGCTTCAGCTTTTTCGTTGACGAAATCGCCCGCCGGGAAACCGCCCTGTCCCAGGCACGGGACGAGGCGGACAAGGCCAACAAGGCGCGCGGCGACTTCCTGGCCAACATGAGCCATGAAATCCGCACCCCGATGAATGCCATTGTCGGCCTGAGCATGCTGGCGATGAAAACCGAGCTGACCACCCAGCAGCGGGACTATCTGACCAAGATCACCGCGTCGTCCAACACCCTGCTGGGCATCATCAACGACATCCTCGATTTCTCCAAGATCGAGGCCGGCAAGCTGGAGATCGAGCGGGTCGGCTTCAATCTGGAAGAGGTGCTGGACAACGTCGGCGCGGTTGCCGTGCCCAAGACCGACGAAAAGGGGCTGGAGTTCGTCATCTCCTGTCCGCCCGACGTGCCCCAGGGCCTGCTGGGCGATCCGCTGCGCCTGACCCAGGTGCTGGTAAACCTGTGCGGCAATGCGGTCAAGTTCACCGAAAAGGGCGCGGTCGTCCTGTCCGTCCATCTGAAAGCCGTTACCCGCAACACCGTTACCCTGCTGTTCGAGGTGCGGGATACGGGCATCGGCATGACCGAAGAGCAGATGGGGCGGCTGTTCCGGTCGTTTTCCCAGGCGGACAGCTCCACCACCCGCAAGTACGGCGGCACCGGACTGGGCCTCAGCATCTCCAAGCAGCTGGTGGACCTGATGGGCGGCGCGATCGGCGTGCGCAGCGAACCCGGGGCGGGGAGCACCTTCCATTTCACGGCGGAATTCGGCCTGGGTGCCGAGACGGTGCGGAAACGCTATCTGCCCGACCCCGACCTGCGGGGCAAGTGGGTGCTGGTGGTCGACGACAACGATATCTCCCGCGAGATCCTGACCGAACACCTGACGGCCATGAGCTTCAACGTGCGGACCGTGGAGTCCGGCCCCGCCGCCTTGCGGGAGCTGGAGCGGGTCGAAGCGGAACCGGGGCTGCCGGGCTACGATCTGGTGCTGATGGACTGGAAGATGCCGGAGATGAGCGGTATCGACGCCTCGCGCCGGATCATGGCCAACAGCCACTTGTCGGCCGCGCCGACCATCATCATGGTCACCGCCTATGGCCGGGAAGAGGTGATGCGCGAGGCCGAGGGGCTGGACCTGGGCGGTTTCATGCTCAAGCCGTTCAACGCCTCCATCCTGTTCGACACGATCATGAATGCCTTCGGCCGGGGCAGGACCGACGGGGCGCCCGTTCCGCCGGCGGATGCGCCCGACGACCAGGCTTTCGAAGCCCTGCGCGGCGCCCGCGTCCTGCTGGCCGAGGACAACGAGATCAACCAGCAGGTCGCCGTGGAACTGCTGGAGGACAAGGGGGTCGTCGTCACGGTGGTTTCCAACGGCCGCGAGGCGGTGGACCGGGTGCGTGCCGGCGGGGCGGACGCGGGCTTCGACGCGGTGCTGATGGACATCCAGATGCCGGTGATGGACGGCTACGCCGCCACCGCCGAGATCCGCGCCGACGGGCGCTTCGCCGACCTGCCGATCCTGGCCATGACCGCCCATGCCATGCGGGGCGAACGGGAGAAATCCATCGCCCGGGGCATGAACGACCATATCAACAAGCCGATCAATCCCGACGACCTGTTCGGGGCGCTGCTGGCATGGGTGACGGTGGGGGGGGCGTCGGGGGGACGGGCCGAGAGACCCGGTGAGGCGGTGACGACCGAGTCCAGCGCCCGGGCGGAACGCTCCCCTTCGGTGAACCCTGGCGCCGGCCGGTCAGGCCGCGTCATGCCGGAGGCACACAGCCGCATGACCGGAGGCGTCCGCGAAGCGGACTGCCGTGAGGCATCTGAAGACTCAAAGGCTGCGGCCGGGCTGCTGCCGGACACCCTGCCGGGCTTCGATCTGGCCGAGGCTCTGCGGCGGGTGAACGGCAAGGAGGCGCTGTTGAAAAAGCTCCTCCTGGCCTTCCGAACCGGCTATGGAGAGGCCGTCCCGACCTTGAAGGGGATGACCGGCCGGGGCGAGCTGGAAGAGGCGCGGCGTCTGGCCCATACCGTCAAGGGGGCGGCGGGGAACCTGTCGGGCAAGGCCATCGCCGAGGCGGCGGGCCGGGTGGAGCAGGCTTTCGTGGACGGCGACACCGGCGCCGCCCTCCGCCTGATCGATGATCTGGATGCGGTGCTGGGGCCGGCTGTCGGGGCGCTGGATGCGATGGCCGACCAGGTGCCCCGGCCGGAGAAGGCGGTGGATGCGGCGCCGAAAGCGGCGGCCGACCCGGCGGTGGTGAGGGCCGAGATCGAAGACCTGCGGGTCTTGCTGGAGAAGGGCGGCCTGAAGGCGCGCAAGGCGATGCCCGGTTTTCTCTTGGTCGCGGCCGGGAGTGTGGGGGATGAGAGATTGGATAGATTGTCAGGCCTCGTCGATGGCCTGGATTTCAGCGGAGCCAGGCAGGTTCTCGACGAAATCGCCGACGAGCTGCGGAAGTCCGGAGGATCCGAGTGATGGCTGAAACGAAAACCGTGCTGATCGCTGACGACGATCCGGGAAATATCGAGATCCTGAACGATCTGCTGGACGACGAATACGAGGTGCTGTTCGCCATGGAGGGTCCACGCGCCCTGGACCTGATCCGTGAGCAGATGCCCGATCTGGTGATCCTGGACGTGATGATGCCGGGACTGAGCGGGTACGAGGTCTGCCGGGAACTGAAGAGGGACCCCGCGACCGACAAGATCCCGGTGGTCTTCCTGACCTCGCTGGACAACGACCAGGGGGAGGCCTACGGGCTGGAACTGGGAGCCATCGACTACATCAGCAAGCCGATCCGCCCGGCCATCGTCAAGGCGCGGGTGCGGAACCATATGGAGCTGAAGAAATCACGGGACATGCTGGAGATGCTGTCGATGATCGACAGCCTGACCGGGGTTGCCAACCGCAACAAGTTCGACCGCACCTTCAGCGACAGCCTGAAGCTGGCGAAGCGGGAGAACCAGACGCTGGCGCTGATGCTGCTGGATCTGGACCACTTCAAGCAGATCAACGACACCTACGGCCATGCGGTGGGCGACGAGGTGCTGCAGCGGGTCGCCCGGTGCTGCGTGCATTCGTGCCGGGAAACCGACATGGTGGCCCGGCTGGGCGGAGACGAATTCGCCATCCTGCTGATCAACCCCCAGGACGGCGGCGCGGCCGAGAAGATCGCCGAAAGCATCCTGGGCGACCTGGGCAGGTCCATGGATGTGCAGGGCAACACCCTTCAGATCGGTGTCAGCATCGGCATCGCCCACTATCCCGAAGACGGCCAGAGCGGTGATATGCTGGTCAAGAAGGCGGATTCCGCGTTGTACGGCGCCAAGCGCAGCGGCCGGAACAGGGTCTGTTCATAGGTAGCGGTCATAGGCACCGGTTCCCGAATGAAAAAAGGAGCGCGCGGTGCGGTGACCGGCGCGCTCCCAGGGAAACCCCGAACCAGGACACAATCCGGGGGAGGCAACGGGCGGAGAGAGGCCCGTATGGGTTTGATGCTGTCGGAACTTCTTTCGGCCCCGCTTTCTTCAGGCGGCATTTTCCAGCAGCAGCAGGCCGGCGGCGGTGTTGGAAATCGGGATGTGGTAGTTGCTGTGCTTGCGGGTGACCTTGCCCTGAAGGGCGCCGCGCATGGCCAGCCACAGGATGAACTCGGCCCCCTGGGCACCGGCTTCGCGCACCAGATCATGGATGGTCAGGTCGAGCAGGCTTTCGGCCTCGTCGATGATCTTTTCCATGCACATGGTGTCGAAGGTCTTGTTGATGAAACCGGCCCTTTCGCCGTCCAGCTGGTGGGACAGGCCGCCGGTGCCGATCACCACCACCTTCAGGTCTTCCGGATAGGACGCCACCGCCCGGCCGATGGCCTGGCCCAGCTTGTAGCAGCGCCTGGGCGAGGGCAGGGGGTGTTGGACCGTGTTGATGCAGACCGGGATGGTCTTGATCTGGCGGGCGGGGTCCTGGTTGACCCGGTCGGGCCACAGCAGCGACATGGGCACGGCAAAGCCGTGGTCCACGGCCATTTCCTGGCAGGAGGTGATGTCGAATTCTTCCTTCACCAGGCCCTCGATCAGGTGCCAGGACAGCTCGGGCACGCCCTGGAAGGCGGGCAGCGGCTTCAGGCCCCAGCCTTCGTCGGCATTGGTGTATTCGCGCGCCGCGCCGATGGAGAAGGTGGGCATCTTGTCCAGGAAGAAGTTCAGGCCGTGGTCGTTGTAGATGACGATGGCCACGTCGGGCTGTTCCGTGCCCAGCCAGTCCCGTACGGGGGGATAGCCGTCGAAGAACGGCTTCCAGTAGGGGTCCTCGAACATCTCGTTGCTGATGGCGTTGCCGATGGCGGGGATGTGCGAGGTGGTGATGCCTCCGATGATGCGCGCCATATCAGTTGTCCTTCCCGGCGTCGGCCAGCTTGGCCTTGAAGTCGTCCACGCTCATGCCCGTCTGCTGGGCGCCCACGTCCTGAACCGTCAGGCCGAAGATGCCCGCCAGCTTGGCGAGGTAATAGATGTTGCCGCCCACGGAAATCATCTGCAGAACGTTGCGGCTGCGCACGGCGGCCTTCTGGTCTTCGGTCAGGCCGTAGCGGTCCAGATAGGATTCTTCGTCGGCGACGAAGGCATCACGGTTCTGCTGCTCGTTGAACGAGTAGCACATCTTGTTCAGGGCATAGCCCTTCATGGCCATCCGGCCATCGAAAATGGTGGTCCCGGGAATGGGGGGCGCCACCGGGGTCTCGGACGCTGTCATCTGGTGTTTCCTCCTCTCGACAGGATGCCGCCGGGTCGTCTTTTTTGTTGCGGGCGTCTTCGGCCCTGGATCTGCGGTGCCCGCCGGTCGGCGCTTGGGGGCTGGAAGGCTGTTTGTCCTGCTGCGACGGGTCTCCGTTACGGCCAGTACAGCCGCATCGGGTTGTCCACCAGCAACGCCTGTTGCAGGGCGGCGGTGGGGGCGATCCGGGGGATGACATCCACCAGCACGCCGTCATCGGGCATATGCGACTTCATGTTCGGATGCGGCCAGTCCGTGCCCCATAGCACCCGGCCGGTGAAGCGTTCCACCAGGGTGCGGGCGAAGGGGGCGACGTCTTCATAGTCCGGTCCCGTGACGCTCAGCCGTTCGGGGCAGCTGACCTTGGACCAGAACTTGTCGTCTTCCATCAGGGCGATGAAGCGCTGGAAGTCGGGATGGTCCACGCCCTTGGCGATGTCCGGCCGGCCCATGTGGTCGATCACCACCGTGGTGGGCAGCTGCTTCAGGAAGGGGGTCAGCTCTTCCAGGTCCGGCGCTTCGAAATAGACGACGATGTGCCAGCCCAGGGGCTTGATGCGCTCGGCGATGCCCAGGAACACGTCCTTCGGCGTCGCGTCCACCAGGCGCTTGACGAAGTTGAATCGCACCCCGCGCACGCCGGCGGCGTTCAGGGCCGCCAGCTCTTCGTCCGACGCGTCCGGCCCGACGGAGGCCACGCCGCGCGCCAGATCGCCCGCGCTTTCCAGGGCGTCCACCAGGGCGCGGTTGTCCTTGCCGTGGCAGGTGGCCTGGACGATCACGTTGCGGGAAAAGCCCAGGTGGTCGCGCAGGGCGAACAGCTGCTCCTTCGACGCATCACAGGGGGTGTACTTGCGTTCGGGCGCGTAGGGGAAGGTCTCGCCCGGCCCGAACACATGGCAGTGGGCATCCACCGCCCCGGCCGGCGGCACATAGGCCGGCTTGCGGGGATCGGGGTGGAAGGGAAGGTAATCGGCATCCATGGTCGTGGTCCCTTGAAGGTCTTCCGGCAATGGTTTTCGGGCCGTGGTTTTCGGGCCGTCGCCGGACGGGGCGGGGCAGAGGGGCGGCGGATCAGTCGGTGAAGACCGTGCCGTCGAACAGCTTGCGGGCGGTCCGCAGGATGGCGGCGCTGTCCACGGCGCCGTCGCCGGTCATGGTCAGCACCACCGTCATCTCGCCGGTGGGATGTTCCACCGATACCGTGCGTTCCGTCCCCCGCGGCATCACCGCCAGGGCGGCGGCCGGGGTGCCGGGCAGGGCGCAGGCGGTGGCCACGCTGACCGCCCCCAAAACGCCGATGGAGGCATGGCAGCGGTGGGGGATGAAGGTGCGGGTCGCGATCGCGCCGCCGTCCCGGGGGGCGCTGACCATGGTCATCTTCGGCACCGATTTGTCGGCCACATCGCCCAGGGTCATCAGCGGGCCGGCCTGAAGGCGGATGGACTCCAGCCGCTGGCGCAGGGTCTCGTTGGCGTCCAGGTCTTCCCGGCTTTCGGTGCCGGTGATGCCCATGTCTTCGGCGCGCATCACCACCACCGGCATGCCGTTGTCGATCAGCGTCACCTCCACCCCGTCGATCACGTCCACCGGATTGCCGGTGGGCAGCAGGCTGCCGCAGCTGGAGCCGGCGGTATCCTTGAAGGTGATCGGCAGGGGGGCGGCGGTGCCGGGCACGCCGTCGATGCGCGCCTCCCCGCTGTAGCTGACCCTGCCGCCGGGGGTCTTGACCCGGGCGACGGCGTCCTGACCGGTGTTGACCATGTGGATGCTGACCGGCGTTTCCCCGTCCCGGGCGGTGACCAGACCGCGTTCGATGGCGAAGGGACCGACGCCGGCCAGGATGTTGCCGCAGTTCTGGGCATCGGTCACCACGGCGCGGTCGACGAAGACCTGAAGAAACAGGTAGTCCACATCCACGCCGTCGCGGACGGAGGGGGAGACCACCGCGACCTTGGAGGTCAGCGGGTCCGCCCCGCCCATGCCGTCGATCTGCCGCGGGTCGGGCGAGCCCATGACCCGCAGCAGGAAGGCATCGCGCGCGGCGGTGTCGGCGGGCAGGTCTTCGGCCAGGAAATACCCGCCCTTGGACGTGCCGCCCCGCATCCACATGCAGCGGGCTTCAGACATACGTCAGACCCTTTTCGGCGAGGCGGGGGCGCATGTTGTAGATGTCCAGCCCCAGTTCTCCAGCGGCGAGCCGGCGGCGCTTTTCCTCTTCCTTGGCCACCCGGTCACGGGCTTTTTCCAGCACCGCTTCGGCGTTCTCGCGGGGAACCACGCAGACGCCGTCGTCGTCGGCCAGCACCACATCGCCGGCGTTGACCAGGGCGCCGGCGCAGACCACGGGCACGTTCACCGAACCCAGGGTTTCCTTCACCGTGCCCTGGGCGAAAATCGCCTTGGACCATACCGGAAAGCCCATTTCGGTCAGGTCGCGGACGTCGCGCACCCCGGCGTCGATCACCAGGCCGACGCAGCCCCGGGCCATGGCCGACGTGGCCAGCAGATCGCCGAAATAGCCGTCTTCGCAGGGCGAGGTGGGGGCGAGCACCAGGATGTCGCCCTTCCGCAGCTGCTCGATGGCCACATGGACCATCCAGTTGTCTCCCGGCGGCGCCGAAATGGTGACGGCCGAGCCGCCCACCCGGGCGCCGGCATAGATCGGCCGCATATGGGCGGCGAGAAGGCCGGTGCGGCCCTGGGCTTCATGGACCGTGGCCACGCCGCATTCGGCCAGGGCGGCGATCACGGCGGGATCGGCCCGCTCGACGGTTTGCACGACCTTGGCCATCACAGTTCATCCACGGTGCGGGGGAAGATCGACTGGAAGCCCTCGGCGTATTTCGCCGCGCGGCCGCCGGCCTGACCGCCGGAATTGCGGCGGAAGTGATTGGCGCGGTTCTGGGCCTGGTTGGTGTAGTAGTCCCACAGGTGCTCCTGGCCCTGCATGGCCTCGATGGCCGCGCGCTTCTGGTCCCAGACGTCTGTGATGTCCAGGAAGACGTCGGGCTTCCAGCCCATCTGTTCGGTCTGGTGCGGTTCGAACAGGTACAGCTGGGGCGCACCGAGCACCTTTTCGCCGGGATTGTGGCCCCAGGCCTGGGCGATCATGCGGCATTCCAGGACGATCCTGGTGCAGCCCATGTGGTCGGTGTTGTACGGGTCCCACAGGGAATGGCTCATCATGAAGCTGGGCTGTACGGCGCGGATGATGTCCACCAGCTTGAACTTGGCATCCTTGTCCAGATCCAGCGGATAGTCGCCCAGGTCCAGGAACTGGATGTCATGGGCGTTCAGCGCCTTGGCCGCGGCTTCGGCCTCGCCCTTGCGGGCGTTCTTCACCTGATCCAGCGTCGTGCCCGGATTCTTCCACAGTTTGGCCGACTCGCCCCGCTCGCCGTAGGACAGGCAGACGATGGTCACGTCGTAACCCTTTTTCTGGTGCAAGGCGATCGCGCCCCCGCACCGCCAGACGAAATCGGCGGCATGGGCGCTGAACACCAGCGCTGTCTTGTTTCCGCTCATTGCGCTCGACGCTCCCTCTGAATTCTGCGTGCCCCCTCCGGGGCGGGTGTTCTGATCTGCTCCCTTCGGAGCGGGTGTTCTGATCTGCTCCCTTCGGAGCGGGTGTTCTGATCTGCTCCCTTCGGAGCGGGTGTTCTGATCTGCTCCCTTCGGAGCGGGTGTTCTGATTTGCCCCCTTCGGGGCGGGGTCTGTTCACGGGTGCAGCTTTTCGGATCGGGGGCGCATTTACTATTTCAAACTCCGGAGCATCATATAAAATTTTGCTATAGAGTGTCATGCTGCGGTGCAAAAAGAGGGTCGAATGAATAAGGAGGTTCCCAACATCCGCCACCTGCGGGCGTTCCAGGCGGTGGCCGAGGCGCACAGCATCAGCGTGGCCTCCCGCAAGGTTTTCATCTCCCAGCCGGCGATCACCCAGGCGATTGCCAAGATGGAAAAGGTGCTGGCGGTCAGCCTGTTCGACCGACGGCCCGAAGGGGTGTTCCTGACCGAGGCCGGGCGGCTGTTCCATGACCGGGTGGAGCGGATGCTGCGCCACCTTCAGGCCGGTGTGGCCGAAGCGGGCCGGGTGGCGGGCCGGCGGGGCGGCAAGGTGCTGCCCAACCTGGATCAGCTGGTGACCGGGGTGCAGCTGCGCGCGCTGATCGCCATTGCCGAGGCGGAGAACTTCAGCCTGGCGGCCCGGGCGGTGGGGATCTCCCAGCCGTCCCTGCACCGGGCGGCGCGGGATCTGGAACACCTGGCCGGCGTGCCCTTGTTCGAGAAGTCCTCGCGCGGGATCTCCCTGACCCGGGCGGCGGAAGCCATGGCCCGCCAGGCCCGGCTGGCCCTGGTTGAATACGACCAGGGGCTGGAGGAACTGGCTGAGTGGCGGGGCGACGAATCGGGGCGTCTGGTGATCGGCAGCATGCCGCTGGCCAGGACCTTCCTGCTGCCGACCGCGATCACCATGCTGACCCGGGAGCGCCCGGATGCCCGGGTGGAAGTGGTCGACGGCCCCTATGAGGACATGCTGAACGGCCTGCGGCGGGGGGATATCGATCTGCTGCTGGGGGCCTTGCGCGATCCCGTGCCGATCGAGGATGTGGTGCAGGAGCCGCTGTTTTCCGACCCCCTGGCCATCGTCGGCCGGGCCGGGCATCCGCTGTGCAACAAGCATGCGATGACCCTGGCCGAACTGGTGTCCTATTCCTGGGTGATCCCCCGCCGCGGCACGCCGACCCGCACCCATTTCGAGGCGCTGTTCCAGGATGCCGGTCTGCCGCTGCCCGAAAGTCTGGTGGAAACCGGATCGCTGATCGTGCTGCGCGGCCTGCTGGCGGGCAGCGACCGGCTGACCCTGATTTCCCTGCATCAGATCCGCTATGAAATGCAGTGGGGCATGCTGGCCCCCCTGCCGCTCAGTCTACCGCAGACCCGCCGGCCCATCGGCCTGACCAAGCGCCGCGACTGGCGGCCCACGGCCTTGCAGGCCCGCTTCCTGGAGCTGCTGCGGGATGTGGGCAAGGTGGTGCATGCCACGTGAGGGGGTGGGCGTGTTGCGTGCTGCCGTGAGAGACAAAACGCTCCGTTCGGTCATGAATGCAAAGCTATTCGAAAAATGAATACGATAAACGGCCATTCAATTTCCGCGGCATAGAGGGGAGTGATAAACCCGGCAGGCCGTATGGGAGGCGGGATCGCGTCCTCTCCAAGCAAAAAGACCGCACTTCGGAACCGTGAGCAGGGAGCGTCAGGATCAGTCCATGACCGAGGTCCATTCCCCCGAGACCCCCATCATCGCCTGCATCGGCTTCGGCGAGGCCGCCGGCGCCTTTGTCTCCGGCTGGGGCGCGGCGCGGGCCGCGCATATCCGCGCCTATGACATCAAGACCGATGCTGCCGACCCGGCCGTGCGCGACGGCAAGTGGGAGGACTATCGCAAGGCCGGCGTGATCGGCTGCGACACGGCCGCCGAGGCCCTGAGGGGCGCGACGGTGGTGTTTTCCTTCGTCACCGCCGACCAGGCGGCCAAGGCCGCGACCGGCGCCGCCCCGCTGCTGGAAAAGGGCGCGCTGTTCCTGGACTGCAATTCTTGCGCCCCGGGCACCAAGGGCCGGTCCGCCGAGGCGGTGGAGGCTTTCGGCGGGCGCTATGTGGACGTGGCGGTGATGTCGCCGGTCTATCCCAAGCGCCACCAGACTCCGTTGCTGCTGAGCGGCCCCCATGCCGGGGAAACGGCGGCCCTGCTGAACGGCATGGACATGCGGGCCAAGCTGGCCCCCGGCGCGGTCGGCAAGGCCTCGTCGATCAAGATGATCCGGTCGATCATGGTCAAGGGCATGGAGGCGCTGTATGCCGAATGCGTCCTGTCCGCCCGCAAGGCCGGAGTGGATGCCGAGGTGCTGGCGTCCCTGGACGCGTCGTTCCCCGGCACCGATTTCCCGGCCCGGGCGGCCTATAACCTGGAGCGGTCGCTGACCCACGGCATCCGCCGCGCCGCCGAGATGCGCGAAGTGGCCCTGACGGTAGAGGACCTGGGTCTGCCCAGCGGCATGGCCCGGGCGACGGTCGACTGGCAGCAGCGCCTGGGTGACCTGCATCTGCGGGTCGAGGACGAGGATTACGCGGTCCGCTCCGATGCGGTGCTGGCCGCTTTGGGGGACGAAACGGGGTCCGCCGAGGGGGGGGAGGCCGAGGGAGGGGAGGCCGAGGGAGGGGAGGCCGAGGGAGGGGAGGCATCGGCCAAGCCCTATGACGACATCCCGGGCACCTTTGTCTTCGACGCCGACCGCTCCCGCGAGGGCTACCCCCTGAACATGTTCTGCATGTCCCTGCGCCATGCGGCCAACCGCGAGGCCTTCAAGGTCGACGAGAAGGGCTATCTGGACCGCTATCCCCTAACGGCGGAGCAGCGCCGGACAGTGCTGGAGCGGGACTGGAACGGCATGCTGCGGGTCGGGGGGAACATCTACTACACCTCCAAGCTGGCGGCGACGGACGGCATCAATTTCCAGCAGCTGGCAGCCAAGATGACCGGCGTCAGCGAAGAGGACTATCGC
The DNA here is from genome assembly GCA_046233135.1 of Rhodospirillaceae bacterium Z3-40. Classification (GTDB taxonomy): domain Bacteria; phylum Pseudomonadota; class Alphaproteobacteria; order Rhodospirillales; family Rhodospirillaceae; genus JBJXHN01. Next base: position 771,460 of record JBJXHN010000002.1, read on the forward strand.
GCGATGATGCTGGCCGGGGGGCGCCCCGTCGACGGCAACCGGCGCAAGGCGGAGTGGACCCATGGCTGAGATCATCGGGGGCGTCGCCACGTCCCATGTCCCCGCAATCGGGGTCGCCATCGATACCGGACGCACCGAAGACGCCTACTGGCGGCCGCTGTTCGCCGGCTACGAGGCGTCGAAGGCCTGGATCGCCGAACAGAAGCCCGATGTGGCCATCGTCGTCTACAACGACCACGCCACGGCCTTTTCCATGGACGTGATCCCCACCTTCGCCCTGGGCTGTGCGGCGGAATACATGCCCGCCGACGAAGGCTGGGGCGCGCGGCCCGTGCCGGTGGTCAAGGGCCATCCGGAACTGGCCTGGCATATCGCCCAGTCGGTGATCCTGGACGAATTCGACCTGACCATCATCAACCGGATGGAAGTGGACCACGGGCTGACCGTGCCCCTGTCGCTGCTGTTCGGCCAGCCGGCGGAATGGCCCTGCCCGGTGATTCCGCTGGCGGTGAACGTGGTTCAGTATCCGCCGCCCACGGGCAACCGCTGCCTGAACCTGGGGCGGGCCATCCGCCGGGCGGTGGACAGCTTCGGCAAGGACCTGAAGGTGGTCATCTTCGGCACCGGCGGCATGTCCCATCAGCTGCAGGCGGAACGGGCCGGGCTGATCAATCCGGCCTTCGACAACCGTTTCCTGGACCTGATCACCGACGATCCGGACCGGGCGGCGGCCATTCCCCACGTGGACTACCTGCGCGAAGCGGGGTCGGAGGGGATCGAGCTTGTGATGTGGCTGGTCATGCGCGGCGCCCTGGGGCCGGCCGTGCGGTCCGTCCACCGCCATTACCACGTGCCGGCGTCGAACACGGCGGTCGGCCACCTTGTGCTGGAGCCGACGGCGGGCTGACAGCCGGCCGGCGGTTCCCCTTATCCTTTCGCGGACCACGACAGACAGACCAGGAGGTTTCCCGTCATGAAGATTTGCGTCGCCGGAGCATGTGGTGCCTTTGGCATGAAGCACCTGGACGCCATCGGCGCCATCGACGGCATCGAGGTGGTCTCGGTGGTCGGGGGCGCGCCCGATGACGTGGAGGGCTTCGCCAAGGATCGCGGCATTCCCCATGCCACCAAGGATCTGGCCGAAGCCCTGGCGCGGGATGATGTGGAGGCTGTGATCCTGGCCACCCCCACCCAGGTGCATGCCTCCCAGGCCATCCAGTGCCTGGAGGCGGGCAAGCATGTGCTGGTGGAAATCCCCATGGCCGACACCCTGGCCGACGCCCGCAAGCTGGTGGAGACGCAGAAGGCGTCGGGCAAGGTGGCGATGGCCGGCCACACCCGCCGCTTCAACCCCAGCCACCAGTGGGTCCACAACAAGATCAAGGCCGGCGAGCTGACCATCCAGCAGATGGATGTGCAGACCTATTTCTTCCGCCGCACCAACATGAACGCGCTGGGCAAGCCCCGCACCTGGACCGATCACCTGCTGTGGCATCACGCCTGCCATACCGTCGACCTGTTCCAGTACCAGACCGGCCAGACCGCCTCGCAGGCCTTCGCCCTTCAGGGGCCGATGCATCCGGATCTGGGCATCGCCATGGACATGAGCATCGGCATGAAGGTGCCGTCCGGTGCGGTCTGCACCCTGTCCCTGTCGTTCAACAACAAGGGACCGTTGGGCACCTTCTTCCGCTACATCTGCGACAACGGCACCTATGTGGCCCGCTATGACGACCTGGAGGACGGCGAGGGCAATGCCATCGACCTGTCGGGGGTGGATGTGTCCATGAACGGCATCGAGCTGATCGATCGGGAATTCTTCAGCGCCATCAAGGACGGCCGGGAGCCCAACGCCAGCGTCGCCAAGTGCCTGCCGGCCATGGAAACCCTGGACCGCCTGGAACAGTGCCTGAACGTGGAGGGCTGAGGATGACGGGCGACGGAACCAGCGCCTCCGCCGTAGCCATGCCCCCCCGGGCGGCCGGTCCGTTCCGGGTATCGGCGGTGGCGCTCGGCTGCATGAACCTGTCCCACGCCTATGGCGTTCCGCCGGACCGGGAAACGGGCGTGCGGCTGCTCAACGAAGCGCTCGACATGGGCTACACCATGCTCGACACCGCCGCGCTGTACGGCTTCGGGGCCAACGAAACCCTGCTGGGCGAGGCCGTCGGCCACCGCCGGGACGACTACGTGCTGGCCAGCAAGTGCGTGCTGCGCGGCGATGACGCCGGCAAGCGGGTGCTCGACGGCCGGCCCGAGGTGCTGAAGGCCACGTGCGAAGGGGCGCTGAAGCGGCTGAAGACCGACGTCATCGACCTGTACTACCTGCATCGCTACGACAAATCCGTGCCGCTGGAAGACAGCGTCGGGGCGCTGGTCGACCTGAAGCAGGAAGGTAAGATCCGCGCCATCGGCCTGTCGGAGGTCTCGGCCGACACCCTGCGGTGCGCCCACCAAATCCATCCCATCGCCGCCGTGCAGAACGAATATTCGCTGTGGTCGCGCAATGTGGAAATCGCGGTGCTGGAGGCCTGCCGCGATCTGGACGTGGCGCTGGTCGCCTTCAGCCCGCTGGCGCGCGGCTTTCTGGGCGGCCTGCTGCGGGATGTGGGCACGCTGGCGGAGAAGGACATCCGCCGGGGCATGCCCCGCTTCGCGCCGGAGACCTACGGGGCCAACCTGGCGCTGCTGGACAAGGCCGCACCCCTGGCCGAAGAGGCCGGCTGCTCGCTGGCGCAGCTGGCCATGGCCTGGGTGCTGTCGCGCGGCCCCCACGTGATTGCTTTGCCGGGCACCACCAAGGCGGCGCATATGCGTGAAAACGCCGAGGCCGCCCTTCTGTCCCCCGATCCCGCCCTGTTGGAGCGGCTGGGGGAGATCATCAATCAGAATACGGTGGTGGGACCGCGCTATCCGGCGTCCACGCAAGCCGAAATCGACACCGAAGACTTTGCCTGATCTGGAAAACGGACAAACCAACCGGTCGGACAGGCCGGGACGCTCACACTGGGAGGAATTCGCATGTTCAAGAAAGTCGCTGCGGCGGCCGTCGTCGGGACGGTGGTTCTGGGGTCTACGATGTCGGCGCAGGCCGCCGATGTGACCCTGCGCTTTGCCCACTTCTGGCCGGCCGTGGCCAGCGCCCACAAGAACCTGTTCCAGGCCTGGGCCGATGCCGTCCAGGAACAGTCCGGCGACCGCATCGCCGTGGAGATCTATCCGGCCCAGACCCTGGCCAAGGCCCCGGCCCAGTACGAAGCGGTGACCAACCGCATCGCCGACATGACCGCCACGGTCCAGGGCTATACCGCCTATCGCTTTCCCCTGACCCAGGTGGTGGAGCTGCCCGGCCTGGTGCAGGACGCCTACCAGGGTTCGTGCATCATCCAGACCCTGTATGACGAGGGGCTGATTTCCAGCGAATATGAGGACACCCGGCCGCTGTTCCTGTTCACCCACGGCCCCGGCCTGCTGCACACCAAGGGCAAGCTGGTGACGACGCCGGAAGATCTGGCCGGCATGCGCATCCGCCGCCCGACCTCGGTGGTGGCGACCATCCTGGAAGGGGTGAACGCCCAGCCGGTGGGCATGCCCGCGCCGGAATCCTATCAGTCCATGCAGCGCGGCGTGATCGACGGCGTGGCCCTGCCCTGGGAAGGCGCGCTGGCCTTCCGCCTGCTGGAACTGGCCGACAAGCACACGGAAGTGGGCGGTCTGTACACGCTGTCCTTCATCGTCACCATGAACAAGGACGTCTACGAGTCCATGCCCGACGACCTGAAGAAGGTCATCGACGACAACAGCGGCATGGCCTGGTCCGACAAGGCCGCCGTGGAATTCGACTCCCTGGACAAGAAGGGCCGCGAACAGGCGGTGGCCGAGGGGCACGAGATCTACACCGTCGAGGGCGGCGCCGAGAACCCGGCCTGGAAGCCGGTGCTGGACAAGGCCACGGAAGCCTATCTGGCGCAGCTGGAAGACCAGGGCCTGCCGGCCCGCAAGGTCTATGCCCGGGCCGTCGAACTGGCCGGCACCTGCAAGAAGTAACGGGCGTCCGGGACGGAACTGCGGGGAGGGGGCGCCGTCCGGCGGTGCTCCCTGCCGACCGCTGGCCCCCGGTTTTTCCTTGGTTCAATCCCTCTGTCTGATGATGGATGAGAGGAGGCTTCGGTGACGCTTTTGGGCAACGCCGTATACCGCATCGCCCAGGCGATGCATCAGATCGCCGGAGCGATCCTGATCCTGATGATGCTGGTGATCATGGCCGACGTGATTTCCCGCGCGCTGTTCGGCGCCACGGGCGGGGCGCTCGACCTGACCTTCATCGGCGGGGTGGAAATCGTCAGCTACTGCCTGCTGTTCATGGTGCTGTTCACGCTGCCGTTTTCGGTCAGCCGGGGGCAGGTGATCGTCGACCTGTTCACCAACACCATGAGCGAGCGGCTGAAGGGCATTCTGGGCGGGATCTATATCCTGGGCTTCGGCCTGCTGGGCACGGGCATGACCCTGCGCTTCATCGAAGCCGCCGGCAAGGCGGCCGAGACCGGTCAGGTGACCCAGGATCTGTTCCTTCCGCTCTCCGTCATCTACGGGGTGACCGCTGCGGCCACCGCCGTTCTGGCCCTGCGTGGCGTGCTGGTCGCCGTGCAGCAGATCATCGAAAGCGTCAAAGCGTCATGAGTGCTCCTCTTATCGGATATGTTTGCGTCGCCGGGATGTTGCTCCTGATCGCGCTGCGGTGCCCGGTCGCCCTGGCCATGGCGGTGACCGGCTTCGTCGGGTTCTCCTGGATCGTCGCCTTCGGGCCGGCCATGTCCATCCTTGACAGCGGGCCGTTCGAGACCCTGTCCAACTATTCCTTCAGCCCCATTCCCATGTTCATCCTGATGGGGGTTTTCGCCTCGAAAGCGCGGATGAGCGCCGAGCTGTTCTCTGGCGCCCGTACCCTGTTCGGCGGCTGGCGCGGCGGCATGGCGCTGGCGGCGGTGTCGTCCTGCGGTGTGTTTTCCGCCATCTCCGGATCGTCCCTGGCGACGGCGGCGAGCATGTCCCGCGTCGCCCTGCCGGAGATGAAGAAGAACGGCTATGCGGATTCCCTGGCCACCGGATCGCTGGCGGCCGGCGGCACGCTGGGCATCATGATCCCGCCGTCCATCGCCCTGCTGCTCTATGCCCTGATCACCGAGCAGAGCGTGGGGGACATGTTCATCGCCGGGCTGATCCCGGGGATCCTGGGGCTGATCCTGTATTGCGTCGCGATTGCCGTGGTGGTGGCCCTGAAGCCCGATCTGGCCAAGCCCGGCGAGCCCACCACGGTCAAGGAGAAGATCATCGGCCTGAAGGGGCTGATGCCCTTCGGCGGGATTTTCCTGTTCATCATCGGCGGCATCTACACCGGCCTGTTCACCCCCACCGAGGCCGCGGCCGTCGGCGCCATGGGCACGTTCATCATTGCCGTGGTGCGGGGCATGACCTTCCGCCAGTTCGGCGAGGCGGTGGAAGAGACCCTGACCCTGTCGGCGATGATCTTCTTCATGATCATCGGGGCGGAGATTTTCGGCTATTTCCTGTCGGTGTCGCGGATTTCGTTCTCGCTGGTGGAGCTGGTGGACAGCCTGCACCTGGGTCCCTATGCGGTGCTGTTCTGCGTGCTGCTGCTGTACATGCTGCTGGGCTGCGTGATGGACAGCATCGCCATGCTGCTGCTGACCGTGCCGGTGGTCTATCCGCTGATCGAAACGGCGGGCTTCGACCCGGTGTGGTTCGGCATCATCACGGTGATCGCGGTGGAGATGGGGCTGATCACGCCGCCGGTGGGGATGAATGTCTTCGTCATCAAATCGGTCGCTCCCCAGGTGCCCATCGCCGAGATCTTCCGGGGGGTGATGCCGTTCGTGATGTCGGACATCGTGCGTCTGGCCCTGCTGATCCTGTTCCCCAGCCTGGCGCTCGCGCTGCTGTAGGGGCGAGCGAGAGCCAGCGCGCCACCCGGCCCGGAGCGCCACCGGACCCCAGGCGCCGGCTCTCTTGCCCCAGGCGTCACCCGGCCCCAAGCGCCACCGCCGACAACCGACCGAAGATGGGCGCAGCCCATCGAGGGAGGCAAGGCCGACTGGCCGCCGCGCGCAGCGCGTAAAAGCCCGCGTGGCGCTTGAACGCAATACGCCCGACTTCGTCGGGCGGTACAAAGAAGGACACCGTCCGATGACTGCGCCTGCGTGGAGTCCGGCCCTGAGCGTGGGCCATCCGGAGATCGACAAGGAACACCAGCAGCTGTTCGCCCTGGTGGACCGGATCGACCGGGCCGACCTGTCGGAAAGCCTGCTGTCCGAGGCCATCGGCCAGCTGGAGCACTACACCAAGACCCACTTCGCCCGCGAGGAGGCGCTGATGATGCGGGCCGGCTATCCGCATCTGGAGGCCCATATGGCCAAGCATGCGCTGTTCGTCGAATGGCTGTCGGCGATCAAGCATGCCTATCAGCGCTCCGCCGAATCCCCCTTCGAGATCGGCGAGACGGTCAACCGGTTCCTGGGGGAATGGCTGGTCGACCATGTGCAGACCGAAGACATGCGCTACCGCGACTACATCGCCGCCGGCCGCCCGGGTGATCCGGACGGCGGAACGGCTGGCTAGAAGCGCGTTCCAGAGATCATGTCCGGACCCTCTTCAAGCGCGGCGCCGTCCGCCGGGACCCAATGGCCGGTGGTGCTGGTGGCGGTGGCGGCGGGGATCGTCGTCGCCCTGCACCTGGGCAAGGTGCCGCCGGCCCTGCCGGTGCTGCGCCAGAGCCTGGACCTGGACATGGTCCAGGGCGGCTTTCTGGTGTCGGTGTTCAACCTGCTGGGCATGGTCGTGGCCATCCTGGTGGGGGCCGCGGCCGACCGCCTGGGGCGGGGGCGGCTGGTCACCGCCGGCTTCCTCGCCCTGGCCGCCGGGGGGGGCCTGGGGGCGCTGAGCGAGAGCTACACCCCGCTGCTGATCAGCCGTTTCGTCGAAGGCGTGGGCTTCATCGCCGTCGTCGTTGCTCTGCCGGCGGTGGTGCTGGCGGCGGCGTCGGAGCGGGACCGCGCGCTGGCGCTCGGGCTGTGGGCGATCTTCATGCCGGCGGGCATGGCGCTGGCGCTGGTGCTGGCACCGCCGCTGCTGGCCGGTGCCGGCTGGCAGGGCCTGTGGGGGGTGGTGGCCGTCCTTTGCCTGGTCGCCCTGGTGGCGGTGCACCGGGCCATCGCCCGCGTCACCCTGCCGCCGGCGCCCCGGGGGCATCCCGCCCGCGTGGTGCTGGAGGTGGGCGCCCGGTCCGGGCTGCTGCTGCTGGCCGCGTCCTTTGGCGCCTATGCCTTCCAGTGGATCACGGTGATGGTCTGGCTGCCCACCTTCCTGTCCGAGGGCCTGGGGATCGGTGCGGCGGGGGCGGCGCTGCTGACCGCCGGGGTGGTCAGCGTCAACGTCGTCGGCAATCTGGTCAGCGGCTGGCTGCAACGCCATGGCCTGCCGCCGTGGATGCTGATCTGCGTCGGCTGCCTGGGCATGGGGCTGGCGGACGGGGGGATCTTCGGCACGGGATTGCCGGACGGCCTGCGGCTGGCGCTGTGCTTCGTCTTTTCCCTGACCGGCGGGGTGATTCCGGCCTGCCTGTTTTCCGGTGTGCCCCGGCACGTGCCGACCATGGGCCACCTGGGGGCGGCCAACGGGCTGCTGATGCAGGGATCGAATATCGGGCAGTTCGTCGGGCCGCCGATCATCGCCCTGGCGGTCAGCGGCGGCCTGGGGGCGGACTGGTCCAAGGCCGCCGCCCCCCTGGCGCTGGGGGCCGTCCTCGCCGCCGTTACCGGCGTGCTGGGCACCCGGAAACGGGGGTAGGGGACAGAAGAGGCACCCTTACCCGTGGGTCGGTGTGCCCAGGGGACCGTGGCCGTTGAAGAAGGCCTTCAGCCAGCTGCCGAGGCGGGCAAACAGGGCGGCCAGGGTCCTGAAACGTAGCATGTCCGCCTCACGGCGGATCTGGTCGAAGTCGATGTCCAGGTCTTCGACGGCGTCGGACGGGGCGGGGTCGGTCATCACACGGTCCTCTTCACACGATGTCCGGGGGAGGCGGTTGAAACCTTAGGAGATTTTGGGGTTTTGCTGCACTGCAAAAGGCGCATGCGTGTGCTGCCCGCGTCGCAGGGAACCTGGAGGGCGATTGGGAGGGGGCGATTGGGGAGGGGAGCAGCTATGCCGGATATGGGGACGACCTCGGCAAAGGTTGCGCTTTTCGCGGGGCTGGATTGGGCGTATGTCCGCCGATACGGTCCGGTCTTGCGGACTTCACGGTGACGTTTTCCGGCCCGGGCGGCCCGTTGCCGGAGACATTTTCCTTCGGACGGGTTGTTCATGGGGTTTGATGCGTTTTTGCTGTCCCTGATTTCCGCCGCGGCGGCGGCGGGGATGGCGCTGGTGAATGAATGGGGCAAGGTGTCGGGCATCGCCCTGCTGATCTGGCGCGGGCTGATTCCCGCGCTGCTGCTGGCCCCGATGGTGACCCTGCTGGATGCCTGGCCGACGGAGCCGGTGTTCTACGGTCTGGTGGCGGCCAGTGCCCTGGGCGGGGCGATTGTCGACGGGCTGGCGGTGGTGACGGCCTCGCGCTATGGCGGCGGGGTGGTCAGCCGCCTGACGCCGGTGTCCCTGTGGTTCGTGCTGATCCCCTGGGCGGTGGTGGCCCCGGAAACCATGCTGCCGCTGATCGAGGACCCCTTGCACGGGCTGGCGGTGGTGGCGGCCCTGGGGGCGATGATCTGGGCGGCGGGGCGGTTGCGCGGCAGTGCGGTGGACTGGGCGGCCTTGCGCCTGTTCTGGCCGGCGATCGTCGCCGCCGGGATCGTGCAGGTGATCAACAAGCTGGCCATGGACGGCGCGCCGACCTTCTCCGGCGCCATGGCCTACGGCGCCTTTCAGGGCGCCCTGATCGCGGCCGGGGCGACGGGGGTGATGGTGGCGCGCCACGGCATCCAGAGCCTGCCGGTGGTGGTCAGCCGCCGGGTGCTGGCGGCCGGCGCGCTGTTCGCCGGCGCGGTGCTGATCCATTTGCTGAGCAAGAACATGGCGATGGTGCGCATCAACAACCCCACCTGGGTGAGCGCGCTGCTGCTGACCGCGCCGCTGTTCGTGCTGGTGCTGTACCGCTGCATCGGCCGCAAGGAAAGCACCGACTGGCGGGCGGGGCTGGTGGTGGTCGGGGCCACGGCGGTGCTGGTGCTGGCCGCGCCCTAGGGCGCGTGGCAGCCCCGCGAGCGATCACCCCGGAGTGGCGTATTCTCCCTAAGCGTGCTAGACTTCGTTTTGCGTCCGCCTCTGTGGCGGGCAGAAAGCGGGGCGGGCCGGTGTTGGCGCACCGACACGCCCCTGACCACCAACCTTCGACGCGTTCAAGGAGAACAAGGCTGATGGCTGCCTCGCACTATATCCTACCGTTATGGAATCCAACACCACCGCGTGCAACACGCGGTATCCGGAGGGCTCTGGCCGGAGGGTAAGGGGCGACGCCGGACGGGCCGGGTTACCCCCTGGCTTCTGTCTGGCGCTCTGACCCGGCCCGTTTGCTCTGTGTCGCGGGTGCGTGACATGGGACCGGCGTCGTCTCTGCCTCCGGCCGGGGGAATCCTCGGGCGGTGCATCCTGTCACCTACATTGTGGCCGGCCTGTTCATGGCGGTCACGCTGCTCCTGGGCGCTCTGCCGACCGTCCTGGAGCTGGTCGTGTGCATTCCTCTGGGGGTCGAAGCCCGGATGGAAGCGCGCCTGCGCGCCCTGCCGGGCGTTTCATGGGATGAGGAGGAAGGGGAGGCCGCGCGGAACAGGGCGGCTTGGCGGGCTTGGTGTGGGGCGAGGGAGTAGGGGGGGACTCATTAGATTGAAGGATGGTCTACTCCAAGAGCAGATGTTTCGCAGGTGGGGCCTTGATATATCAGGCGGGACATTTGAGTTCTTAATCTGTAATCAGTAAATCACCCCGGTATTTTGATGGATTGGTCCAGCCATAATCGGCTTCAAAGGTTGAAAGTTCCGAATTCGAGTTGCTAGTGGTTCGAATCTGACGTTTCGAACCACTAGGATTTTTGAGTGATAGATTAACATATCAAAACATTTGAGTGGCTTACGGAGCCGCTGGTCTTTCTCGGAGCGGGACTCAAATGTTTCGATTGATCCACTAGTCTTCCGAGGGGAGGTGTGGAATGACGGCGCCGGCTTGTTCGATTGCTCTAGTAATGCTTTCTTCAATAGATTTTATAGTTTCGGGAGGAGGAGCCTCAGAGTGCGCTCTGCGTACGATACGACTAATGTCTACCCGGACTTTGTTGGGTTCGAATGTTACAGCAATATTCTCCTTTACAGATTCAGCATCGCGCGTCTTTGCTAAGTAGATCGCAAGCGTAGTTATTGCGGCTAATCCCAGCGTAAAGCTTACAGCCAGTAAGCCAAAGTCGCCATGTTTGTAATTTTGGGCTGATCCTGCATTGGATGATTCTTCTAGTAATGTAAAGGGTGCACTCTGTTCTTCCTGTAGGGACATGATCCCAATCTGATCGAAACCATCGACGATCAAGAAAGCTTGCTCCATATCACACCTGCCAATCTCTAGATGGTTGAGTAGATGAACTTTTCGGTTGCTATGATCTCGGGTGGATATCCGTATCTGTCGTAACTAGCTTTCAGGCCGGTCAGAGTATTGTCAAGCGAAAGTCCTTGTTGTTTGAAGAAGTATTCCACAAAATCCCGAATGGGTACATATGATGTGATCAATCCGATCAGTGCGGCGCCCTGAATTAGAGATACGTTCCCGAGTAGAGGCTGAAAGCCATGATTTTTCATCAATTCGCTACAAGTATCTATCGCATTATAGTCTCGTGCAAATCGCATCGCAGGATCTTTGTAGAGCTCGTCAATTATTGAGATGAATTGTTTTCTTTCTTGTTGAAATCGTGTGTTCCATGGTGGTGATGAAGAGATTTTCGCAATTGCCTGAGCGTAGATTTCTTCAGAGCGGGAGATGGTCTGGCGGTCCATATACATTTGGTGTAATCGTTCAATGGCAGAAGAGCGCATATCATTTGGTCCTTGTATATTTTCCGCAACTACCTGTCCATTGCGGCAGATAATGGTGGTGAGCAAGCCATCCAGTTGTGATACCGCTGCGATAATCTCAGCTGAGCCATCACCATTGCCTGGTATTACGTTCTCACGGCACGGGGTTTCAAAGATGATTTCGCCATCGAATTCGAAGGACGCGATACCGTCTTTTGAAACGCGGGTGATTCCGTCTAATACGCCGAAGCTGAGGTACTGGCGCCTCAGGAGGAGCTGGCGGGCGAAAAGCTGAAATCTTTGTCCATCGAAATAGTCTGGAGGATCATCCTGGAATAAATCTGCATATACTTCTTTAAGTATATCGCGACCTTCCTGATATTCTGTATTGGATATGTGTAAGGTTTTTTGGTCGAATGCGTCTGTAGAACCAGTGTCGCTGTGACTTGTTTCATGCTCGAATGCGAGAATGTGATCGTAGGTTATGTTCATCGTCATGTCGATGCGGTCCGCAATTCTTTTAATTATTAGACGTATTCGTTCCGGCGAGCTAACCTGATCGTTCAGAATCGCATGGACAAGGCCATAGTCTGAGTAGAAGAAGCTGATAATATATAACAAAAAAAGGTCTGACTCGTTTAATACTTTATTGCTACTCATCGCCGCGCTGCGATGAAAATTTTTTACAGATAAGTATCCAGCTAAATATCCGTCGGATGAGGCGCTGAGTGGGCGGAGAAAAAGATTGCTTTTTCTTGCGAGTGTTTCTGGAGTTATTCGAAATTTCGAAATGGCTGATATAATTGCCGCAGTCAAACCAGTCTCGCTTACGATGTTCTCATCTATCTTGGCTGTGAGAATATCAGTCCTGCCATATAGTAGGCTAGTCAATCCGAAGAGATTGCTGATTACTTTGCTATCCATTTTGCAAATAGCATCGAATTCAGCGAATGCCGCAAGTCCTTCGGCCAGGGGGTGTAAATAAGTGATTGCAATGTCCAAGGCGATGCTGTCGCTGAAAAATTTCTCTTCTAATTTAGCTTTTTTTTCAGGATCGGTTATCAGGCTGCAGGCGAATGCGGTGCGACGGATCTGTAACGCGAGTAGCGTTAGCGCATAGCCCACGGGTGAATTGAAGCATATGTGATGAGTTCCCTCGTGGAGAAAGACGGACATTACTTCGCTAGGCGCTTCACCAAAAGATAGCCAATTTTTGTAGTTTTCTGGAAAAAGTTTTGGCCTTATGGTTGTCAAGTTTGTTATGGGGTCTGTCCAGCTTTCGTGCATATGTTCCATGTCCTTATCCGTTTTTATATTTATTCTACTTTGTCGGTACAAAAAATATTTTAACTGTTGTATTTTTTATGAAACGAGTTATTATTTTTTTATTGTATTATATTTTTCTTTTTCCAGAGAAGCTATATCATTATTAGATGTTCTGTCGGGTAGGCAAAATGGTGACCGTTTAAGGATGCCAGAATTAAGTAATTCGAGTCAATATTTTCTCATTATAGGTGTGTTTTGCCATATAAAAATGCAAATAGGAACTAATCGCATTAAAGGATTTGTGGGTGCTCTATACCCACTGCGGGTGCCAAATCCGCCCAGAGATGTGAATGCCGCAAAGTTTTCCTGTGCTTGGGCATCGTTGTCATCAACCGTCCTTACCCTCGGCGAGGGCTTCGATGTCGGCGAGGAAAGGGGGCGGGGTATCCGCCGCGAGAAACGCTTGCTGATCGCGCTTCTTCGGTCGCTCGTATTCCTCGCCCGAGAGGGGGACGTTGCGCGGGTGGCCGTTCTTGGGGACGATACGCTTGATCACGTCCATGACAGGGTCCTCTCACCATCGGGTCCATGCAGAATATGGCAACGGTCAAGGGCGCTTCCCAGTTCGCCCCAGACAGGATACCGGTAAAGCCTTGAGGCCAGAATGAAAGATGCGGACTTTCCGTTGGATGCCATCCAATCCCTCGCCCGGGCGCGGGGATTGCATCACCTCGATTGGCATTTGAACGCCCCGGGACCGGGCGGCTGGGAGGCCGTTCATGCCCTGCTCGTGGCCGCTTTCGCCTACATGGACGGCCGGATCGATCCGCCCTCGTCCCTCCATGCCATGGATGTCGCGGCGATCCGGGCCAAGGCGGCGGAGGAAACGGTCGTCGTGGTCACCGAGGGTGCGCGCACCATCGCCTGCGGGTTCTGCACACCGCGCGAAGGCGCCCTGTATATCGGCAAGCTGGCGGTCGATGCCGCGTGGCGCCGCCGAGGGCTCCTCGGGTGCATGGTGGACATCGCCGAGGAGCTGGCGCGCTCCATGGGGTTGCCGTTCCTCGATCTGGAAGTCCGCGTCGAACTCGTCGAGAATCAGCGGGCCTTCGAAGCCCTCGGGTTCAGGCAGGTAAGGGCGCAGTGCCACCCCGGCTACGACCACCCCACCAATCTGTTGATGCGCCGCCCCGTGCAGCCTCCTCACTCCCGCCGATCCGCGTAGCGCGCTTCGGCGTCGTAGTACTCATCAAAGCCCACGGCGTGCTTCAATTCGTCGAAGCTGAGCAGCATGTCGCCCGGGTGGCCGCCGGCTTTCAGTATCTCCAGCGCCTCGGTCATCGCCTTGATCGCCGCCGACAGCAGGGTCAGGGGATAGGCGGCGAGGCGGAAGCCCAGCTCGCCCAGGCGGTCGGCCGGCAGGAGCGGGGTCGCGCCGCCCTCCACCATGTTGGCCATGTGGATCCCCGGAACCTCCCGCGTCACCCGGTAGAGCTCCTTTTCCGACTGCGGCGCCTCGACGAACAGGATGTCCGCCCCCAGCTCGGCGAAGGCGCCGGCGCGGGCGATGGCCTCGTCCAGGCCGTGGGCGTGGCGGGCGTCGGTGCGCGCCAGGATCAGGATGTCCGCGCCCTCGTCCTTCGCATCCACCGCCGCGCGGATGCGGTCACAGGCCGTGCGCCGATCCACCACCAGCTTGCCCTTGGTATGGCCGCAGCGCTTGGGCGCCACCTGATCCTCGATCATCACCGCCGCGAAGCCGGCCTGGGCATAGCCCTTGACCGTGCGCTTCACATTCAGCGCATTGCCATAGCCGGTGTCGCCGTCGCCAATCACCGGAATCGGCGTCGCCGCACAGATGTTGCGGCCCTGATCCACCATCTCCCCATAGCTCATGAGACCCGTGTCCGGCGCGCCGATGCGGCTGGCCGAGGCGGCGAAGCCGCTCATGAAAGTCACCGGAAATCCGGCCATGCCGATCAGCCGCGCCGACAAGCCGTCGAAACAGCAGGGCATCACCCGGCACACGGGCTCCTCCAGCAGCGCCCGCAAACGGGCCGCCGGAGACAGGAGAGAGGGGGACGCGGCAGACGGAGTCACCGGGGCGGTGTTGGACATTGTGTACACCCATCAGCTTGTGGGAGAACAAGAGGTCCCCACATGTGGGGGCACTCCGGGACGATACGAGGCCCGGAGGGATGTAAGTGAAAACAATCGGCCGGGCGACGCAAGCCCGGTGTGCATCTGGGAGACACTATCCATGAAGGTCCTGTCCGCCGGTCTGATCGCCGCCGGCCTGCTCGCCGCGTCCACCCTGGCTTCGCCGGTGATGGCGGCGGAAACCACGCTGCGGATTTCCTTGCAGCTGCCCATGAAAAGCCACCTCGGCCAGAACCTGCTGATGTTCAAGGACGAGGTCGAAGCCAAATCCAACGGCGATATCGAAGTGCAGATCTACGATTCCGCCCAGCTCTACAAGGACAGCGAAGTGCCCCAGGCGGTCGGCCAGGGCCAGATCGAAGCCGGCGTGGCCTCGCTGACCCGCTATGTGGGCGACATCCCCGCCGTCGATATCTTCTACATGCCCTTCCTGTTCAACACCGAAGAGCTGGTGCGCAAGGCCACCGCCCCGGACAGCCCCGTGCGGGCGCCGCTGGACGCGGCCATCGCCGAAACCGGCGCGCGGGTGCTGTGGTGGCAGGCCTACGGCGGCTGCGTGCTGCTGTCCCAGGACGAGCCCCTGAAAGGGCCGGAGGACATGAAGGGCAAGAAGGCGCGCGTGTTCTCCAAGGCGCTGGGCACCTGGACCGAAGTGCTGGGCGGCGCGCCGACGCTGATCAGCGGGTCGGAACAGTATATCGCCTATCAGCGCGGCACCGTGGATATCGGCATGACCGGGGTGTCCGGCGTCTCCGCCCGCAGCCTGTGGGAGGTCATGGGCGCCATCACCAAGACCAACAACGCCGATATCGAATTCATCGTCGTCATCAACGAAGACTTCTGGCAGAGCCTGCCCGACGCCCACAAGACCATCATCAGCGAGGCCGCCCGGCACGCCGAAACCGCCGTGCGCGACGAGATGAGCAAGATCGAGGCCGAGGGCTTCAAGGAAGCCGCCGACAACGGCATGATCGTCTACGACCCCACCGACGCGGAAATCGCCGCCTGGCGCGAGGCCAGCCAGCCGGTGATCGATCAGTGGCTGGAAGCCTCCGGCCCGCTCGCCAAGCAGGTCTACGACGCCGCCGTGTCCCTGCGCGGCAACTGATTCCGCGCGCCGGTCTACGTTCGGTCTTCGGCCGGTTTTCGTATCGTCCCTATCGTATCCGTATACCTTTCCCCCCTGCCGGCCCCCCTGCCGGTCCGTGCCGGCGGGGGGACTTTCCCGGGGCTGCTGTCATGCACCTGATTGATCGTCTGGCCGATGTTCTGGCGCGGCTGTCGGCGGTTCTTTATGCCGCCATCGGCCTGATGCTGGGCTTCGAGGTCACCGCCCGCTACCTGTTCAACGCCCCCACCATCTGGGCCGAGGAGCTGTCCCGCCTCGCCCTGACCTGGGCCACTTTGCTGGGCGCGGCCTGGCTGGTGCACGATGGCGGGCATGTGCGGGTGACCATGCTGCTGGACAGCCTGTCCGACCGGCCGAGGCGGGTGCTGGAGATCTTCAGCCTGCTGTTCGTCGCCGCCATCGCCGCCCTGCTGGCCGTCCACGGCTGGTCCATCGCCGAAGATTCCCTGGTGCGCGGCCGGACCACCGGCTCCATGCTCGATATCCCCATCTGGACCAGCCAGATCGCCGTGCCGGTGGGCGCCGTGCTGCTGACCGTGCAATGCCTGCTGGAGGCCGGACGCATCGCCCGGGGCGGTCCGCTGCCCAAGGCCGCCCACGAGGCCGAGGCGACGCCCACCTTCGGCGACGGCCCCGCTACCCCATCCCCGTCCGCCTCCACCGGCCG
The DNA here is from genome assembly GCA_046233135.1 of Rhodospirillaceae bacterium Z3-40. Classification (GTDB taxonomy): domain Bacteria; phylum Pseudomonadota; class Alphaproteobacteria; order Rhodospirillales; family Rhodospirillaceae; genus JBJXHN01. The sequence goes on from JBJXHN010000002.1 coordinate 787,748, forward strand.
GGAGGGCTGAGGCCATGGAAACCATCGGAATTCTCGCCGCCCTGTTCGCGGTGCTGCTGGCCGGCGTGCCGGTTGCCTTCGCCCTGGCCGGTGTCGGGCTGATCCTGCTGCTGCTGGGCGGCTTTTCGCCGCTGATGGCGCCGACGGCGGTGCTGTCGACCCTGGACGGCTTCGTGCTGATCGCCGTGCCGCTGTTCCTGCTGATGTCCAACATCCTGCTGAAGGGCGGCGTCGGGCGGGACCTGTTCGCCGCCGTGCAGGCCTGGGTGGGCCACTGGCCGGGCGGGCTGGCGGTCTCCACCATCCTGTCCTGCGGCCTGTTCGCGGCGATTTCGGGCTCGTCGGTGGCGACGGCGGCGACCATCGGCACGGTGGCGATCCCGGAGATGACCAGCCGCGGCTATCCCCGCCGGTTCGTGCTGGGGCTGGTGGCCGCCGGCGGCACCCTGGGGATCCTGATCCCGCCGTCGATCCCGATGATCGTCTACGGGGTGATCACCGAGGAATCGATCCTGTCGCTGTTCCTGGCCGGTGTCGGCCCGGGGCTGCTGCTGGTGGTGCTGTTCATCGTCTATGCCATGCTGTTCGCCCGCTTCTCCCCCGATTACACCCGCAGCCCGAAGGCCAGCTGGCAGGAGCGCTACCGGACGTTCCTGCGCGCCCTGCCGACGATCCTGCTGGCGCTGGTGGTGGTGGTCGGGCTGTATGTGGGGGCCTTCACGCCGACGGAAGGCTCGGCGGTGGGCTTCATCGGCGCCCTGGTGGTGACCGGCCTGGTGCTGCGGACCCTGAGCTGGCGCGCCCTGTGGGAAGCCTTGCGCGACAGCATGGCGACGACGGTGGCGATCCTGCTGATCGTGGCCGGGGCCAAGGTCTTCGGCAAGGCCATCACCCTGTACCGCATCCCCCAGGACATCAGCCTGTTCATCAACGAAACCATCCACAGCCCGGACATGTTCATCCTGGTGGTGGCCGGGGTGCTGCTGGTGATGGGGCTGGTGCTGGAATCCATGTCGATGATGCTGATCATGGTGCCGGTGCTGGCCGGGGCGCTGATGGCCCTGCATATCGACGCGATCTGGTTCGGCGTCTTCTTCGTGATCATGGTGGAATGCGCGCTGATCACCCCGCCGGTGGGCCTGAACCTTTATGTGATCCAGGCCGTGGGCAAGGCCCGCATGAGCGAGGTCGCCCGCGGCGTGCTGCCCTTCCTGGCGATCATGCTGGGAACGGTGCTGCTGATCCGCCTGTTCCCGGATATCGTGCTGTATATTCCGTTCAAGCTGTAGGTTCGGGGCCGGTGAAAGGGGCTGGCCAAAGGCCGGCCGGCCCCTTGGGGTCATGACAGCGGGAAGGTGGCGGCCATGGTGTGGTCGGCGATGGCCTCCACCTCGTCGTCGGGCAGGGTGCGGAAGGTCTCGCACATCGGCGGCAGGACCTTGATCCCCACATCCAGCACCTTGCCGTCGAAGTGGGCGTCCCGGCCGTCCTCCATGATCGCCAGGGCCTTTTCGATGGACATGGCCTCCTTGTAGGGGCGCTTGCTGGTCAGGGCATCGAAGACGTCGGCGACGGCGAAGATGCGGGCTTCCAGGGGAATGCGCTCGCCATAGATGCCCAGGGGATAGCCGCTGCCGTCCACCTTTTCATGGTGACCGCCGACCACGGCGGCGGCGTCGTCCAGCCAGGCGCTGGGTTTGATGATGTCCAGGCCGTGGGTGACATGGGTGCGCATGATGGCGAATTCGTCCGCATCCAGCCGGCCGGGCTTCAGCAGGATGGCGTCCGGGATGGCGATCTTGCCCACGTCGTGCAGGAACGACCCCTTGATCAGCCCCTGAATGAAGCCGTTGTCCAGTTCCAGGGCCTCGGCGATGGCCACGGCGTACAGGGTGACCCGGTAGTTGTGGGTGTTGGTGTCGCTGTCGCGCTTGGCGATGGCGTTGCCCAGCAGCTTCAGGGTTTCCAGGTTGGCGCGCAGCAGGTCCTTGGCCTTGCCGACCGCGTGGGCCTGAAGGCCGCTCATCAGCGGATAGAGCACCGCCGCCGTCCCGGCCACGGCGATCATCACCACGCCGGTGATCATCAGGATGCCGGCGCGCATGGTCTCGATGGCGTTGGCGGAGATGCGGTAGATCCCTTCGAACCAGCCGCGCGGCGGGCCACCGGCCTGGTGCGCCAGGGGCACCATCACCTGAAGATAGGGATCGCCGTCGATCAGCCGCTTGCGGTACCAGGCGTCCCCGTCTTCCGGGAACTGGTGGGACGAGCGGTCGAAATGCTCTTCCACGAAGGCAAAGGCGGGCAGCACCGCTTCGCCCAGGGCGGTGCGGTCGGCGTCATACAGCTCGGCCAGCACGAAGTGGTCGTGGTTGGAGGCCGCCCGGTCGCGGATCAGATCGTTCAGCAGCGGCTCCACGCCGCCGGTGCCCGAGGCGTCCATCAACTGTGCATCGAGCAGGGCGGCTTCCAGCTGCGCCTGATCCACCAGGGCGGCGTCCAGGCTTTCCGTTTCGATGACATAGGCCGCGCCGCCGGCGAACACTGCCCAGATCACGCCGGCAATGGCCAGCCGGGCCGCCAGCCTACGCCGAAAGTTGGTAATGGCCGACAGGCCGGTGGTGGTCATGCGTCGTTTCCCCCGGAATTCATCAAGCTCCATCATATGGGGTTTCCTGACGGGAGGCTGACGCCGCCGTCAGGAATTTTTCCGCAACGGTCCGGCGTGGTCAGGCTGGCGTCAGGAAGGGGCGCGAAAGTACGCCCATCGGACGCCGGCGGCTACCCAGCCGGAGCGCATCCGAGACTGCCTTCCCGTTTGGATGAGATCAGGAAAAAAGGAACCGCTCTCATGAAATCGTTGATCCTTTCCGGTGCCGTCGCCTGTGTTTTCGCCCTTGCCCCGCTGGCGGCCTCTGCCAGTGACGACCCCGCCTGCACCGCCGGTGACGGCCCGGCCATGACCGATGAAGCCCTGATCGCCAAGGTGACCGAACAAGGCTACGAGGTTCGGAGCACCAAGATGGAAGATGGCTGCTTCGAGGTCAAAGGGGTCGGCCCCGACGGGAAGCGCGTCGAACTCTACCTGAACCCGATCACGGGTGATGTCGTCAAGGAGAAGTAGGCGCCATGGACCGCTCTTCGGCTGATATCCGCGTCTGGGATCCTCTGGTTCGTTTGTTTCACTGGTCCCTGGTCGCTTGTGTCTTCACCGCCCTGGTCTTTGAAGCGGGGACGGATCTGCATGAAGCCGTGGGGTATGGTGTCGCGGGACTGGTGGCCTTCCGGCTGGTCTGGGGGGGCATCGGCACCAAATATGCCCGCTTCGGTGATTTCGTGCGGCCCCCGGCCGAAGTGCGGCGCTATCTGGGCAGTCTGCGCAGTCCCCAGGCGCGCCGTTATCTGGGGCATAATCCGGCAGGCGGGCTGATGATCGTGCTGCTGCTGGGGGTGCTCGCCGTGACTGCCGGGACGGGCGTTCTCTTGGAAACCGATGCGTTCTGGGGGAACGCCTTGCTGGAGGAAACCCACGAAGTGGTGGCCAACAGCCTGTTCGTGCTGATCCCCATTCATCTGGCCGGGGTGGTGGTGTCCGGCCTGATGCACCGGGAGAACCTGGTACGCGCCATGATCACCGGGCGCAAGCGGCTATAACGCCAATCCGCAGGACGCGAAGAGAAATGGCGCCTCATGATACAAGGAACCCGCATGAGAGTGTTGCTGGTGGAAGATGAACCCGACCTGGGCGCCATGGTTCGCGAACATCTGGCCGGCCAGTCCTTTGCCGTGGACTGGGTGACCACGGTGGAAGATGCGGAAGCCGCCCTGGGCACCAGCGGTTATGATCTGGTGGTTCTGGACCTGACCCTGCCCGACGGCGACGGGGAAACCCTGCTGGCCCGGTTGCGGGCGCGGGGCGGCAGCATCCCGGTGCTGGCCGCCACCGCCCGGGACAGCATCGACCAGCGGATCTCCGGCCTGGACAAGGGCATGGATGACTATCTGGTCAAACCCTATGACCTGGGCGAGTTGACGGCCCGGGTCCGTGCCCTGCTGCGGCGGCCCGGCAGCGCCCATGGGGTTACCCTGACCTTCGGCGGCCTGACTCTGGATACCGTGGCCATGGCCGTTTCCGTCGGCGATATGCCGCTGGTCCTGGGCCGGCGCCAGGTGGTGCTGCTGGAAACCCTGATGCGCGGCGGTGGCCGGGTGGTGTCCCGTTCCGCCCTGGAAGAGCGCATGTACAGCCTGGATGACCTGGTGGACTCCAACGCCCTGGAAGCCTCTGTCTCGCGCCTGCGTCGGGCGCTGGACAAGGCCGGGGCGCCGGCCAGACTGCATACCGTGCGCGGTGTCGGGTACATGCTGAGCGAGGATTGAGATGGCGGAAAAGGGGGCGGCGGCAAAGACCCGATGCCGGAGCTGGCTTCCCGTGCGAGGGTCGCTGGCGCGGCGGCTGGTGGACTCCATGCTCGCCGTGACCTCGCTGGTCTTCGTGGTGATCATGGCGATCTTCCTGTGGCGGGGCTATGGCGGCTCGGAATCCGAAGTGCTGGAACATCTGACCGAAGACGCCCGGGACGTCGCCGTTTCGGCAATCCGGGGCGACGACGGCGCCTTGCGCTTCGCCCTGCGCTCGACAGAGCCCCACGCCCTGTATGACCTGGCCCGGGGCCGTTTTGCTTCGGAGTCCGACCCCGCGCTGATCGACGGGCTGAAGCCGTTCCTGAACGGCGCCCTGCACGACGGCATCATCAATCTGACCGCCAGCCGGCCGGAAGACGCGTTGCATGTGGCCATCTATCGGGTGGACCGGGAGGATGGAGCGGTGATCGGTGCGGTCGCCCATCGCGGTGCCCTGACCACAAGCGTCGGCGAATGGGTGCTGTTCGAGATCGTCAACGACGTCATCCCCTTCCTGCTGCCCCTGTTCCTGCTGACCCTGGGGGCCATGACGGTCACCACCCGCCATGCCCTGGCCCCCGTGCGCGCCCTGTCCCGGCAGGCGGAAACGCTGGGGCCGGCGCGCCTGGATGTCCGGTTGGACCTGACAGCCGTGCCCGCCGAGATCCTGCCGCTGGTCCGGGGTATCAATGACAGTCTGGACCGGGTGCAGGCGGGTTTTGAAAGCCAGCGGCGGTTCACCGCCAATGCCGCCCACGAACTGCGGACCCCCCTGGCGGTGCTGAAGGCGCGCTGTGCCTCCGTCCCCGACGATACGCTGCGTCAGGCCCTGATCCGGGATGTGGATCGCATGGCCCGGGTGGTGGACCAACTGCTGGCGGTCGCCCGGTTGGAAGCCCGCGGCCTGGCCCCGACCGATGACCTGTGTCTGGCCGGGCTCGCCGAGGCCCTGGTGGCCGACCTCTATCCCCTGGCCAGCCAGACCGGCCGTACCCTGGCCCTGGTCGCCGAGGACCGTCCGCGCCTGGACCGGGCAGATGGCACGGCCCTGCGCGATGCCTTGCGCAATCTGGTGGAAAACGCCCTGCGCGTCACCCCGCCGGGGGAGGAAGTGGAGATCGTGGTGGGGCCGGGACCGGTGCTTGCGGTGCACGACCGGGGACCGGGGGTGCCGGACGCCGACAAGGCCACCATCTTCCAGCCCTATAACCGGGGCTCGGGGAAGCAGGGGGGCGGGGCCGGCCTGGGGCTGTCCATCTCCCGCGATATCGTCGACCGCCACGGCGGCCGTCTGGCGGTGGAAGACCGGCCGGGCGGCGGCGCGGTGTTCCGGATCGACTTCCGGAAAAGCACGCCGTAACCGGGGCCAAGGGGGAGGCTGGCGGGGCCATCGGTGACCGCCGGGCTGGGGATGGTCCTTGGTCTGGGTTCTCATAATACCCTTTTCAATCCATGTGTAATCGACTAATCGAGAGTAATTCTCATTCTTAATCCTGCCCGTCCGAGAGGCGGGAGCCGATAACGGGTCACCATGGGGCGACAGCGCAAACGCTTGGCGGTTTATCTGGCGCATCGGGGCAATCTTGTCGCCTATGCCGACGGCATCGTGCGCGACCGCATGTCGGCCGAGGACGTGGTGCAGGAAGCCTATCTGCGCTTCGTCGGCCGCACCGAGGCGCAGGTGGACGAACCGGTCAACTATCTTTATCGCATCGTTCGCAATCTGGCCCTGGATGCCCGCCGCCGTCTGGTGCGCGAGGGGCGGGTGCTGGAGCGGGATGCCGACGGGGCGGGGGATCTGGCTGTCGACGACGCCCCGACGCCGGAAGCCGTGACGGCGGCCCGCGCTGACCTGAAGCGGCTGATCGAGGCCATGGAAGCCCTGCCGGAGCGCAACCGGACAGCCTTGGAAATGCACCGCTTCGGGGGGTACAAATTGCGCGAGATCGGGGAACACCTGGGGATCTCCACCTCTGCCGCCCACGAACTGGTGGCTGACAGCATTGCCTTTTGCCGCAAGCGCGTGCGCGGGGGCTGAAAGAAATGTCCGCTGGGGGGAGAAAATCCGCGTCCCTGAACCGTCTCTCCAGAAAGGGGGCGGAAACGACAGGATCTGGCGTCCCGGAACGGGAGCTGTAGGCGGATGGACGGATCAAGGATGGGGGAGCCGCAGGACAGGAGCCCGGAGGATGCTGCCGCCTTTTGGCTGGTGGCCCTTCGGGACGACCCGGAGGACGGAGAGTTGCGCGCCGCCTTCGCGGACTGGCACGCCGCCGACCCCGCCCATGCCCGGGCCTGGCAGGAGGTGGCGGAAGTCCACGCGCTGATGGCCCTGACCCCGGCGGCGGACCGGTATGCCCGGCCCCGGCCCCGGCCGGTGGAGTCCGGCTCAACGATCGTCGCCTTTCCGGCAACCCGCCGCCGCGACCGATGGCGAACGCGCCGCACCGCCCTGGCCATGGCCGCCGGGGTGCTGCTGGTGGTGCTGTCCGCGCCGGTGCTCTTCGGTCCGTCGGCCGACATGAGCACGGCGACGGGGGAAGTGCGCATGGTGCGCCTGGAGGACGGCTCCACCGTCCACCTCGGCCCGGAAAGCGCCCTGGATGTGGCCCTGGGGGATACCCGCCGGGACGTGCGGCTGACCAGGGGCGTGGGATTCTTCGACGTGGCCCGGGACGCCGGCCGGCCGTTCACGGTGGGGACCGATGATGCGGTGGTCACCGTGCTCGGTACGGCGTTCGAGGTGGATATCCTGTCCGGGGCCACGCGGGTGCGGGTGCGCGAGGGACGGGTCGCCGTCCGCTGCATCGCCGGCGGGGAAGGGAGCGGTGCGGGCGCGCGGGACGCCGACCAGCCGCCGTTGCATGCCGGCGACTGGCAGACGGTCTGCGACGGCCCCGGGGGGCGGGGGCATCAGGCGGCGGCCGAGGTGGCGCCGTGGATGGATGGCCAGATCATCGCCCATGGACGGCCGGTCCGCGAGGTGGTGGCCGCGCTGGGGGCCTATGTGGACGGGGCCGTTCTGCTGACCTCCGACACCCTGGGGGCGCAGCGGGTGACGGGGGTCTACAACACCGCCGATCCCCTGTCGGCCCTGCGCGCGGTCGTTGCCGTTCACGGGGGATCCCTGCTTCAGGTTACCCCCTGGCTGCTGATCATCCGAGAGGGCTGATCTTTATTAGGGTTATTCCGTAGTTTTTTTTCCGGAAAGTCCGAACACCCCGACGTCTCTCCTCCAGAAGCGTGATTGCGCGAGGCATTCGCATGATGGGCGATGCCGGCGACACGCGTGACCTTGAGGAAGGAAGCAGAGCGATATGGCAGGGGGCACGGAAATGGCTGCGGGACATCGGGCCTGGAAGCGGCGGATGCTGGCGACGGCCGTGGCGCTGACCGGGATTGGTCTGGGGGCGGCGCCGGGACTGGCGGCGGCGGACCCCGATGCGGCCGGATCGGGGACGGAAAGGCAGGTGGCGCAGGCGACGGGGGTGATGACCTTCGATATCCCCTCCCAGCCCCTGGCCGAGGCCATCGCCGCTTTGGGCCGGCAGACGGGCTTGCAGATCTCCGCCGGCGCCGATGTGGTGGACGGGCGCATGGCCCAGCCGGTCAACGGCACCATGACCCCTGCCCAGGCGCTGGACCGCATGCTGGCCGGCACGGGGGTGATCTATCGCCTTGACAGCGCCGGCACCGCCTTCCTGGAAGCCGCCCCGCGCGACGGTGCCGACGGGGCGGTGGAGCTGGATCCCCTGCTGGTGCAGTCCGTTGCCCTGGACGCCAAGGCCACGGTCGGTGCGCCGCCGCCGGCCTATGCCGGGGGGCAGGTGGCGCGGGGAGCGCGCCTGGGGGCGCTGGGCAACGCCGACATCATGGACGTGCCCTTCAGCATGACCGCCTTCACCGAAGACCTGATGGCCAACCAGCAGGCCGAGACGATTGCCGACGTTCTGGCCAACGATCCGGCGGTGCGGACCTCCTACGGCTACGGCAACTTCGCCGAAGAGTTCGTCATTCGCGGTTTCCCGCTGTATGGCGATGATCTGTCGGTGGACGGCCTCTATGGCCTGGCGCCGCGCCAAATTGCCTCGACCGAGATGTTCGAGCGGGTGGAAGTGGTGCGCGGGGCGACGGCTTTTCTGAACGGCGTGGCACCGGGCAACTCGGGGATCGGCGGCAGCATCAACCTGGTGCCCAAGCGGGCCGGCGATGATCCGCTGACCCGCCTGGATCTGTCCTATGGCAGCACCACCCGCTTCGGCGGCCACGCGGATGTCAGCCGCCGCTTCGGGCCGGACAAGGCCTTCGGCGTGCGCCTGAACGTGGCCGGCCGGGACGGCGAAGGCGCCATCGAGGACGAAGACCGCAGCATGGTCCTGGGCGCCCTGGCCGCCGATTACCGGGGCGAGCGGCTGCGGGCGGCGGTCGATATCAGCTCCCAGTATCTGACCATCGATCAGGGCCGCCCGGTGGTGTTTTTGACGGGACAGACCGTTCCGGATGCTCCGGATGCGTCGACCAATTACGGCCAGCCCTGGACCTACGCCAACGCCCATGACACCACGGCGCAGGGGCGGGTGGAATACGACCTGTTCCCCAGCCTGATGGCCTATATGGCCGCCGGCATCCGCGACATGCGGGAAGAGGGCGCCTACGCCAGCCCCTATGTGGGGGATGACGGGACCGGCACGGCCAGCCGGCTGACGGTGTTCCGGGAGGACTTCACCAGCAGCGGCCAGATCGGCCTGCGCGGCGACCTGATCACCGGCCCGGTGCACCACCGTGTGGACGTGGGCGGCTCGACGCTGGATACGGAGAACCGCAATGCCTGGACCATGGGGTCTTCGCAAGCGGTGGACATCTATACCTTCTCCGCCGTGTCCGATCCGGCGACCCTGTACAGCGCCGGGGACATGGATGACCTGCCCCTGGTCAGCGAGTCCACCCTGCGCAGCGCTTTCGGCTCCGACACCCTGTCGATCCTGGATGACCGGGTGATGCTGACCCTGGGCCTGCGCTATCAGTGGATCGATACCACCAGCTACGACACGGCGACGGGGGCGGTAACCTCGGCGTACAAGGAAAAGGCCCTCAGCCCGGTGATCGGCCTGGTGGTCAAGCCGATCGAGGAGGTATCGCTCTATGCCAGCCGCATCGAAGGGCTGGCCCAGGGTCCGACCGCGCCGTCGACGGCGGTGAACTCCGGCGAAATCTTCGCCCCCTACAAGTCGGTGCAGTACGAGGTGGGGGTGAAGGTGGACATGGGCACTGTGGGCGGCTCGCTGGCCTTCTATCAGACGTCCCAGCCCCAGGGCATGACCGACCCCGCCACCATGGTCTACGACGTGTCCGGCGAACAGCGGAACCGGGGCATCGAGGCGATGGTGTTCGGCGAGCCGATGAAGGGCCTGCGGGTGCTGGCCGGGGCGACCATCACGGATGCCACCTTGCAGGACACCGCCGGCGGTGTCGACGACGGCAATACGGCGGCGGGCGTGCCCGATTACCAGGTGAACGTCGGGGCGGAATGGGCGCCCTGGTTCGCACCGGACCTGGTGCTGTCGGGCCGGGTGCTGCACACCGGGGCACAGTATGTGAACTCGGCCAACACCCTGCAGCTGGACAGCTGGACCCGCCTTGACCTGGGCGCCCGCTATGCCACCAAGGTCTACGGCACGCCGATGGTCATTCGCGGCAATATCGAGAACGTGACCAACGCCAGTTACTGGGCGTCGGCCAATGGCGGCTATCTGACCCAGGGCGCCCCGCTGACCGCCAAGCTGTCCATCGGAATGGATTTCTAGATTGATGCCTCTGACGGTTCGGCCCGACGGGCCGGGAGGATCACGGAACCGCCGGGAGAGGGGGCCGCCCGCTCCCGGCGGCGAGGGGGCATCAGGACACGATGATGATCTTCGACACCAGCTCGGCCGTGTTGCGCGTGCCGAGCTTTTTCATCAGCCGGGCACGATGGACCTCGACCGTGCGGTGAGAGATGCCCAGGATCAGGGCGATTTCCTTGCAGGTGCGCCCGTTCACCACATGGGTGGCGATCTCCTGCTCCCGCTGGGTCAGATGCACCGAGTGTTCCGCATGTTCCGTCGCGCGTTCATAGGCCCAGATGGTATGGGCGAAGGGATCGTCCGGCGTCAGGGTCGTGCCTCGGGCGCGGATCCACAGGATCTCTCCGCTTGCGGTGCGCATGAAGCGCTGATCCTCGTAGCTGTCGTGGTTGGTCAGCCAGTTTTCCGCCCGTGCGCCCACCAGACTGAAATCCGTCTGGCTGGGATACAGCATGCGAGAGGACTGCCCTTCCATCTCGGCGGCCGAATAGCCGAACAGGGTGCAGGCCGCGTGGTTGGTGCGGATGATCGCGCGGTGCTTCAGGACCAGCAGCGCGATGGGGGCTTCCAGGAAGGTCAGGTGTTCCAGGCTGGCGGCCGGGTCGGTCATGATATCGGCAACCTGTGAGACTCCAGAGGGACGGCGGGGACGCGTAGGCATGTACGTAGTTTTACCAGATACGTAGTCGCACGACTATTCCTGTGGCACGGGAAGGCCCATGTTGTGCGCCATCCAAGAAGAAAAGCCCCCACCGCGCGGCCAGCCGGACACGGAGGCGGGCCTCATCTCGTGGTCATATCGGAGGAATAGGGATGAAGAAGGTTTACGGCTCAGCCAGCGAGGCCCTGGATGGCCTGCTGTCTGACGGCATGCTGATCGCTGCGGGTGGTTTCGGTCTCTGCGGCATTCCCGAACTGCTGATCGACGCCCTGGTGGAAAGCGGGGTCAAGGACCTGACGGTGGCGTCGAACAATGCCGGGGTGGACAGCTTCGGCCTGGGCAAGCTGCTCGACACCCGCCAGATTCGCAAGATGATCTCCTCCTACGTCGGGGAAAACGCCGAATTCATGCGGCAGTATCTGTCCGGCGAACTGGAGCTGGAATTCAATCCGCAAGGCACGCTGGCCGAACGCATGCGCGCCGGCGGCAGCGGCATCCCCGGGTTCTACACCAAGACCGGTGTGGGCACGGTCATCGCCGAGGGCAAGGAACACAAGGACTTCGGCGGCGAGACCTATATCCTGGAACGGGGCATCTTCGCCGACCTGTCGATCGTCAAGGCCTGGAAGGCGGATACGACGGGCAATCTGGTGTTCCGCAAGACCGCCCGCAACTTCAACCCGCCCGCCGCGATGTGCGGCAAGGTCTGCGTGGTCGAGGTGGAAGAACTGGTGCAGCCGGGCACGCTGGATCCGGATCACATCCACCTGCCGGGCATTTATGTGCATCGCATCATCCAGGGCGAGCACGAAAAGCGGATCGAACAGCGCACCACGCGCAAGAAGGCGTAAGGGAGGTCACGGATATGGCTTGGGATCGCAATCAGATGGCCGCCCGTGCGGCGCAGGAGCTTCAGGACGGCTGGTACGTGAACCTGGGGATCGGCATTCCGACCCTGGTGTCCAACTACATTCCCGACGGGGTCACGGTCACCTTGCAGTCGGAAAACGGCATGCTGGGCATGGGACCGTTCCCCTATGAAGGGGAAGAGGATGCCGATCTGATCAATGCCGGCAAGCAGACCATCACCGAGCTGCCCCATTCGGCCTATTTCGACAGCGCCACCTCTTTCGGGATGATTCGCGGCGGCAAGATCGCCATGGCCATCCTGGGCGCCATGGAAGTGTCGGAAAACGGGGATCTGGCGAACTGGATGATTCCCGGCAAGCTGGTCAAGGGCATGGGCGGTGCCATGGATCTGGTGGCCGGCGTGGGCCGGGTCGTGGTCGTCATGGATCACACCAACAAGCACGGCGAGTCGAAGGTCCTGACGGACTGCACCCTGCCGCTGACCGGCAAGGGCGTGGTCGACCGGATCATCACCAACCTCGGTGTGCTGGATGTGGTCGAGGGCGGTCTGAAGATCGTCGAAACCGCCGACGGCGTGACCGAAGAAGAACTGCGCGCCGCCACCCAGGCGAAGATCGTGGCGTAATCGCAGAATCCTAGTGCACTGACTCATTCAGATGATTCAGCGGTCAGTGCACTAGGACTTTGGTGATACATCAACTTTCCAAACGGCGGCTGACGCCTTCGTTTGGGTCGATGCACTAGGTGGATCTCCCCGCGCGCCATCGGGATCGGTGCGCGGGGGGCAGCCGTATGCGGCTTGGATAGAGACTCCCGCCACCCTGACCCTGCCTCTGGTGCCGGGGGGCGGAGCGGCAGGGCGGACGGCACACGCCCGCCCGGTCACTGACTGAACACCTGGCGGGCCATCTGCCGCAGCAATCTGTCCAGGCGCTTGTCGGTGACGCTGTCGGGGCGGGGGACAATGCGGCCGGACACCGCCGATTCGATCTTGTCGCCATTGCAGAAGGCCGCCAGGACACGAAACGCTTCGGCATCCCCGCCCTCGCCGCCGGGCATGGCGGCTCCGGAGCCGGCCGCGCAAAGCCGGTTGGGATCGGCGGACCGGCCGGCATCCAGCAGCCAGGCCGAGCGCAGGGCGGGCAGGGGAGAAAAATCCTCTCCCGGAGCCACCTCCACGGCGCGGCGGGTGATGCCGCCCCGGATCGCCCGGGCGACGACGGCGAAGCTGTCGTCCGCCGATGCGCCTTCCGCCGCCCGGCCCAGGACGGTCAGCGGCAGGGGACCCCTGGCGGTGGCATCGCCGAACAGGGACCAGGTGCCTTCGGGCCGCATGACCAGCACCGTGCTTTGCGGCGCGTCATCGCAGGCCGCCAGCAGGCCGGCGCCGAGAACGGTGGCGAGGGAAAGGAAGCGTCTGATCACGGCGAAGGTCCTGCGGGAAAAGGGGGCCGGGGATGGAGGTTCGGGAGAGGCCTACGGATCGGGCCAGTCGGAACCGTTGTCGCCGTCATCGGATCGGGAAGAACTGCCGGAATGGTCGAAGAGCTGACGGGCCATGTGGCCGAACACGGGCGGGGCCGTGCCGGGGGGCACCTCGACGCCGGCCGGCAGCATGCCCCGCACGGCGGATTCGACCACGACCCCCTTGCAGAAGACGGCGAGGATCAGCGTCGGTGCCCCGTCCGACGGCGGAACGGCTTCGGGCAGGTCCGCACCGGAAGCGGCGCACAGGCGGTTGGGATCCGCCCCGAGACCGGCAGGAAGCATCCATATGGAGCGCAGGGCCGGCGGAGGGGTGCTGTCGTCGATGCGGGTGACGGTGACGCTGCGGCGGGTGATGCCCTCGCGGATGCCGGTGGCCACCTGATCGAAGCGACTGTCCGCCTGAGGGTCGAGGGGGCTGGTCAGCACGGTCAGCGGCAGGCCGCCCCGGGCGGTGGCGTCGCCGAACAGGGACCAGGTGCCTTCCGGCCGCATGGTCAAAACGGTGCTGTTGGAGAACATCGAGCACGCCGACAGGGCCAGGGTGCCCAGCAGCGCGACCCCGATCGGAGCGAGGGATGGACGGCGACGTCGCATGGGGACGGAAACTCCACAAAAAGATTATCCTCATCGATGTGGGGTGCGAAGCCGTCTGACCAAAGCCCTTATCTTGACGGGCGGCACCCTTCGGTCTAGACCGTCCGACCGGACGCCCCCAATGCGACGTAGGCCGACCGGCGGTCTGCCGACGCGGGACCGGGGAGGGGCGGGAAAGTAAAAGGCGTATGACCGGCACCCTCGACCGCTACATCCTGCGCAATCTGGTCACCGGCCTGAGCATCGGCTCAGCGGCGCTGGTGATGCTCGTCTGGGTGATCAGCGCCCTGCGGTTCCTGGACTGGTTCGTCAACAAGGGCCTGTCGGTGGTCACTTTCCTGAAGCTCAGCTTCCTGCTGATGCCCGGGTTCCTGACCGTGTTCCTGCCTATTGCCCTGTTCGCCGTGGTGCTGTTCACCTACACCAAGCTGTCCAGCGACCGCGAACTGGCGGTGATGCAGGCGGCCGGCACCGGCCCCTGGCGGCTGTCCCGCCCGGCCCTGGTGCTTTGCGCCTTCATGATGCTGATCGGCTATGTGCTGACCATGGTCATCGTGCCGCGCCTGGAATACGCCTTCAGCGACATGCAATACGCCATCCGCAACGAGGTCAGCCATCTGGTGCTGAAGGAAGGACGGTTCAATCAGGTGGATGACGGCGTGGTCGTCTATGTGCGGGAACGGACCCACTCGGGCTCGCTGGAAGGCCTGCTGATCCACGACGTGACCAACCCGGAGGTGTCGACCACCATCATGGCCGAGCGGGGCGCCCTGGTCAGTGACGAGGGCCGGGCCAAGGTGCTGCTGCTGAACGGCAACCGCCAGGAACTGCGGACCTCCGACGGGCGCGTGTCGTTCCTGTATTTCGATTTCTATACCGTGGATCTGGGGCCGGACGGGGCCGATTCCGACGCGTTCCGCTATCGGGACGAACGCCAGCTGCCCTTTGACCTGCTGTTTTCGGCGGAAGCGGGGGACCAGATCCACCCGGATTTCGAATATGTCTATGAAGAACGCAACATCCGCCGGTTCCGCATGGAAGGGCACCTGCGTATCCTGCGCCCGATCAACCACCTGGGATTCCTGCTGCTAGCCCTGGCGGCGGTGCTGACCGGCGAATTCAGCCGGCGCGGCGGCAATTACCGGGTGCTGCTGGCGGTGGGCATGGTGGTGGCCATCCAGGCCGGGATTCTGGGGGCGTCCAACCTGGCCAAGAAGTCCTATGACGCCCTGTATCTGCTGGACGTCCTGCATGTGCTGCCGATTCTGATCGGCGGACTGTGGCTGGCGCTGCCGCCGGAACGCATCCGCCTGCACCTGCGCCGGCGCCGGGAGCGCAAGCGCCTGGGCAACGGCCCGCCCGCACCGGTGTCCGCATGACCGAGACCGGAGAGACGATCGAATCGGCGGCCAGCCACCGGCTGGTGATGCGCATGGCGCGGGATTTCCTGGTCCGCGACGTGGGCTGGATCATGGTTGCCGTGCTGTCGATGTTCGCGGTGTCGGCCACCACGGCGGCGGTGGCCTGGCTGATGAAGCCGGCAATCAACGAGGTTTTCGCCGGCCGCGACCCGGCGGCGCTGAGCTGGCTGGCCCTGGCCTTTCCGGCGGTGTTCGTGGCCAAGGGGTTTGCCAACTATACCCAGCGCACGGTGATGAATTTCGTCGGCCTGCGGGTGGTTTCCCGCTGCCGGGAACGGCTGTACGACCACCTGCAAGGCATGGACATCGGCTTCTTCGCCGCCCGCCAGACCTCGACCCTGGTCAGCCGGTTCACGGTGGACCTGACCCAGCTGAAGAACACGGTGACCTCGCTGACCACCTCCATCGGCCGGGACGTGGTGACCTTTTTCGGGCTGGTGGGATCACTGCTGGCGCTGGACGTGGAGCTGTCGCTGATCGCCCTGGTGATCTTCCCGCTGTCCATCGGTCCGGTGGTCCTTCTGGGCCGCAAGGTACGGCGCGCTTCGACCGGGTTGCAGGAGGAATCGGGCTATCTGGACGGCCTGCTGCTGGAAATCTTTCAGGGTATCCGCATGGTCAAGGTCTACAACGCCGAGGGCTACGAGCGCGCCCGGGTGGACCGGCGGATCGACACCATGCACGGCCACCAGATGCGCCAGGAGCGGGTGCGCGCCCAGATCGGCATGGTGCTGGAACTGCTGGCCGGCGTCGCCTTCGCCGCCGTGGTGGTCTACGGCGGCCGGCGCGTGACCGGCGGCGACCTGGATCCGGGCACCTTCTTCGCCTTCATCACGGCCCTGTTCCTGATGTATCAGCCGATCAAGCGGCTGGGGCACTTCAATGCCTTCTTGCAGGAAGGCCTGGCGGCGGTGGAGCGGCTGTATGGCGTGCTCGACACCCCCCCGGCCCTGCGCGAGGCCCCGGATGCGGCGACGCTGGCGGTACAGGGGGGCGAGATCCGCTTCGAAGAGGTCACCTTGCGCTATGACGCCGAAGGGGCCCCGGCGCTGTCGGGGCTGGACCTGCGGGTACCGGCGGGCAGCACCACCGCGCTGGTGGGGCGGTCCGGGGCGGGCAAGACCACGGCCTTGACGCTGATCCCGCGCTTCCGCGATCCCGATTCAGGGCGGGTGCTGATCGACGGTCAGGACGTGCGGGAGGTGACCTTCCGGTCCCTGTGGGGCGCCATCGGCATGGTGACCCAGGAGGTGCTGCTGTTCGACGATACGATCCGCGCGAACATCGCCTACGGCAAGCCCGACGCCACGCCGGCGGAGATCGAGGGGGCCGCCCGCGCGGCGGCGGCCCACGACTTCATCCTGGCCCTGCCGGACGGCTATGACACGGTGGTGGGAGAACAGGGGATCCGCCTGTCGGGCGGCCAGCGCCAGCGGGTGGTGATCGCCCGGGAGATGCTGAAGAACGCGCCGATCCTGCTGCTGGACGAGGCCACCAGCGCCCTGGACACGGAATCCGAACGCCAGGTGCGCCAGGCCTTCGATGCGCTGAGCGAGGGCCGTACGGTGGTGGTCGTGGCCCACCGCCTGTCGACGGTGGTCAACGCCGATCAGATCGTGGTGCTGGACGCCGGCCGCGTGGCCGAGCAGGGCACCCATGCCGAGCTGATCGCCCACGGTGGCATCTATGCCGACCTCTGCCGGACCGATCTGGCGGAGCGGTGAGCGGGCACTTCCTCCTTTGCGATCAGGCTACAGGTAATCCACCACCACGTGATCCTCGGACTGGGCGTCGTCCACCTGGATGGTGATGCTCTGGGCCAGCCGCAGTTCCGCATCGGTCAGGGCCGGAGCCAGATCGCCTTGCATCAGGGCGCCGCAGCGCGGCCCCATGCGCATGTAGGGGCGTTTGCCCGGGGCGTGGCGCTGGCCGCGCAGCAGCAGGCGCAGAGCCGCCAGCAGGGCCGTTTCCGGCGACAGGCGCGGACGGGCAGACGCCGCCGTCAGGATCGACGAGGCCGGGGTGCGCCTGCGTGGCCGGTTGATCTCCACCAGCCCGCCCGGTGTGGTGCCAAGCACCCGTCCGCCGGCCGGATCATCGGCCATGGCGTCGCGCAGCAGGTCGAGCGCGCCCCGGTCCGGCCCCTTGCGGCCGCGCGGCAGGTCCACCAGGATCTGGCCGGCGAGACCGCGCAGGCGGATCTGGCGCGCCACCTCCGGCACCGCCTCGCGGGCCAGGGTGCGGGGATCGCCGGCACCGGAATCCACGTCGATGGCGGTCAGGGCCGCCGTTTCCTCGATGATCAGCGCCCCGCCGCCGGGCAGGGGCACCCGGGGCAGCAGCAGGCTGTCCAGCGCCTCTTCCACCCCATAGACGTCGAACAGCGGCCCCTGGGTCCCGGGGTCGAGCATCACCCGGCCCGGCCAGTCGGGCAGGCGGGCGGCCATCAGGCGGTGGGCCTGGGTCATGCGGGCGCCGGAGTCGGCGATGATGGTGCGCAGCCGCCAGCCCAGCGTCTCCACCCAGTCCTCCAGCGGGCTGGGGGCGGGGTGCAGCAGGCAGGGATGGCGGGCGGCGTCGGCCCGTTCGCTCAGGGCGTGCCAGCTTTCGCGCAGGGCCTGCAGCTCGGCCCTCACATGGTCTTCCGGAGCCTCGGCGGCGGCCGTGCGGACCACCACGCCCTCGTCGGCCACCATCGCCCCCTGCAACAGGGTCTTCAGGCGCTTGCGGTCGTCATTGGCGGTGATGCGCGGCGACATCCCCAGGCCGGGACGGGAGGGGGTATAGGCCAGCAGGCCACCGGCCAGGCTGGGGGCGGCTGTCAGCTTCGGCCCCTTTTCCGCCAGCGCCTCGCGCAGCACCTGCACGACCACCGTCGCGCCTTCGGTGGGCAGGCCGTCCGGGGCATCCTCGGCCGACAGGAAACCGGGAATCCCGCGCCCGAGATCGACGAATACCGCCTTGTGGCCGGGCACCTTGGCGCTACAGCGCCCCAGTAGCACCGCCCCCGTCTCGGGGCGGTGGGGACGGTCGTGCACCACCTCCAGGACCCGGCCGTTCCGCAGCAGCGCCCAGCGGATTTCGCCGGGGCCATCGCTGATCAGCACGTCGTAGAGCGTCTCGTCGTCTGCCGCCGGGCCGTCGGGAGCCGTCTCGTCCGCAGGGGGGCGCATCAGACCTCCATGGGGTATCCGTTACCTGAGAGAAGGGCGCGGGTCTCGAACAGGGGCAGACCCACGACGTTGGAATAGGATCCGCCGATCCAGGTGACAAAGCCGGCGGCCAGCCCCTGAATGGCGTAGCCCCCCGCCTTGCCCTGCCATTCCCCCGAGTCGAGATAGCCCCGCACCTCGGAGTCGGACAGGCGTTTCATCTGCACCTGGGTTTCCACCAGCCGGCTGACAAGCCGCCCGTCCGGGCACATCAGGGCGAGCCCGCCTTTCACCCGGTGCCGGCCGCCAGACAGCAGTTCCAGACAGCGCCGCGCCTCGGCCGCGGTCTCGGCCTTGGGCAGGATGCGCCGTCCCTTGGCGACCACAGTATCCCCGGCCAGCACGAAGGCCCCGGGATGACGCGCGGCCACGGCCCGGGCCTTGGCTTCGGCCAGGCGCAGGGCGTGGGGGCGCGGCAACTCGCCGGGCAGGGGCGTTTCGTCGATGTCCGCCGGGTCCACCACGTCAGGACGAAGGCCGATCTGCGCAAGCAGATTCAGCCGCCTGGGCGAGGCGGAGGCCAGAACGAGCAATGGCCCGCTCCCGGTTTCCCGAGGGGGCCGTTCCGGAGATCCAGCGCTGGTCATCGTGTGGGGGTCGGCAAGCCCACGGGGCTTACTTGAACCGGAAGGTGATGCGACCCTTGGTGAGGTCGTAAGGAGTCATTTCCACGTTCACCCGGTCGCCGGCGAGAACGCGGATACGATTCTTGCGCATCTTGCCCGACGTATGGGCGAGCACCTCGTGGTCGTTGTCCAGTTTGACCCGGAACATCGCATTGGGCAGCAGTTCTGTAACCGTGCCGGAGAATTCGATAGCGTCTTCTTTTGCCATAACCTCTGTCTGTCCACATGTCTCGGAGTGCCCCTTAAGTGCGGCGAACGCCCCAAAAGGTCAAGATAAAACGCCACAGTTCGGTCATACGGAGTCCTGCCGGCTCCCGGCCGGCTGCGCCGGTCGGGTTCTGTACCAGCCGCCCAGGGTCGGCTGTATTGCGTTCGCCACGCAGGCTTTTACGCGCCAGGGGGCGCGGCGGCCCTTGGCCTTGCCTCCCGCCCCGGGGGCGGTCGGGTTCTGTACCAGCCGCCCAGGGCCGGCTGTATTGCGTTCGCCACGCAGGCTATCCCGATGGTGCCTTGGGTACGGGGAAGCGCGTCAGGATCCGGTCGATCAACTCGTCGCGAACCTTGCGGTAGGCGTCGAGCCGCACCTCCCGGCTGCCCTCGATCAGGGAAGGATCGAAGGTATTCCAGAACTCCACGTCGCAGGCCCAGCAGCTGGTCATGTCCACCGCCTTGTGCTGGGCTTCCGGCGACAGGGAAACGATCACGTCGAAGCTGTCGTCTTCCAGCTCTTCGAAGGTTTTGGATCGGTGCTTCTGAAGATCGATGCCGATTTCTTCCATCACCGCGATGGCGAAGCCGTCGATCTCTCCGCCCGGCCGGGCTCCGACGGAATCCACATAGATCCGCCGGCCGTGGTAGCGCTTCATGATGCCCTCGGCCATCGGCGAGCGCACGGAGTTCATGGTACAGGCGAACAGCACCGCGGAAGGCAGGGAATGGGGCACGAAGGTCAGCCCCGAATGTGCAGAACACAAAGCAGGGTGAACAGGCGCCGGGCAGTGTCCAGATCCACCGTCACCTTGCCCGCCAGCCGGTCCCGCAGCAGTTCTCCTCCCTCGTTATGCAACCCGCGCCGGCCCATGTCGATGGCCTCTATCTGGGCCGGCGACATAGTCTTTATGGCGCTGAAGTAGCTTTCGCAGATCATGAAGTAGTCCTTCACGATGGTGCGGAAGGGCGACAGCGGCAGGGTCATCCGGGATTGCGGCGCGTCGTCTTCATCCCGGACATCCATGACCAGCCGGTTGTCTTCCACCGACAGCACCAGACGGAAGGGACCGTCCAGCCCCTCGACCGCGAAGGCATTGTCTTCCAGCAGGTCGAAGACGGCGACAGCCCGTTCGTGCTCCACCTCCGGACGGCGGCGGACGAAGGTCTTTTCATCAAGCTGGATATCCACCAGCCGGTCGGTGTCCTTCAGGGCCGTATCCGTCATCGGCGCCTCACGCGATGGGCATGTTGAGTCGGGTGGCGACGCTCAGGCCATGGGCTTCCAGCCCCTCCGCCTGCGCCAGCGCCAGCGCCGCCGGACCGATGGCCCGTAGCGAGTCGGCATCGCAGCCCACCAGGGTGGTCCGCTTCATGAAGTCCAGCACCCCCAGGCCAGAGGAAAAGCGGGCCGACCGGGCGGTGGGCAGCACATGGTTGGGGCCGGCCACATAATCGCCGATGGCCTCCGGCGTCCAGCGGCCGAGGAAGATCGCCCCGGCATGGTGGACCCGGTTTGCCAGGACATCGGGATCGGCCACGGCCAGCTCCAGATGCTCCGGCGCCACCCGGTCGATCAGCGCCGGGGAGTCGCGCAGCAGGTCGGGCACGACGATGATCGCCCCGTGGTCCCGCCAGCTGGTGCCGGCGATGCGGGTGCGCGACAGGGTGCGCAGATGCGCTTCCACCGCTTCTTCGACCGCATTGGCAAAGGAGTCATCGTCGGTGATCAGGATCGACTGGGCGGCCGTGTCGTGCTCGGCCTGGGACAGCAGGTCGATGGCGATCCAGTCGGCGTCGTTGGCCCCATCGGCCACCACCAGGATCTCCGACGGGCCGGCGATCATGTCGATTCCCACGGTACCGAATACCTGCCGCTTGGCCGCCGCCACATAGGCGTTGCCGGGACCGACGATCTTGTCCACCGGGGCGATGCTTTCGGTGCCATAGGCGAGCGCGCCCACCGCCTGGGCGCCGCCGACGCGCCAGATTTCGTCCACCCCCGCCTCGCGGGCGGCGGCGAGCACCAGCGGGTTCATCTGGCCGCCGGGCGTGGGCACCACCATCACCAGCCGGTCCACCCCGGCCACCTTGGCGGGCAGGGCGTTCATCAGCACCGAACTGGGATAGGCCGCCGTACCGCCGGGCACATACAGGCCGGCCGCCGACACCGGCGTCCACCGCTGGCCCAGGCGCACCCCGGCCTCGTCGGTGTATTGGATGCCGGTGGGGCGCTGGCGGTCATGGAAGGCGCGGATGCGCGTCGCCGCCCGGCGCAGGGCATCCAGCAGGGGGGCGTCCACCCGGGCGCAGGCGTCGTCGACCTCTTCGGCGGTGACGCGCAGGGTGGCGGGGGTCAGCTCCAGCTTGTCTAAGCGGGCGGTATAGTCGATCAGCGCCGCATCGCCCCGGGCCTGGACGTCGGCCAGGATGTCGGCCACCACGGCGTTGACGTCGGCCGAAATCTCGCGCTTGCCCGACAGCAGCGCCTTGAACTGATCTTCGAAGTCGGGCGCGGATGCATCAAGCCGCACGGGCATGGCAGGCCTCCCTGAAGCGTTCGATCCAACCGGACATTTCCCGGGCACGGGTTTTCATGGTGGCCCGGTTGACCACCAGCCGCGAGGTCACCTTGGTGATCTCCTCCACCTCTTCCAGGCCGTTGGCTTTCAGGGTGGACCCGGTGGAGACCAGATCGACGATGCGCCGGCACAGGCCCAGGGTGGGGGCCAGCTCCATGGCGCCGTTGAGCTTGATGCACTCGGCCTGCACCCCGCGCGCGGCGAAATGGCGGCGGGTGATTTCGGGATACTTGGTGGCCACGCGGATATGGGACCAGCGGCCGGGATCGTCCTGGGCCGACAGGTCTGTCGGTTCGGCGACGCACAGGCGGCAATGGCCGATGTCCAGATCCAGCGGCGCATAGAGTTCGGCGTAGTTGAACTCCATCAGCACGTCGTTGCCGGCGATACCCAGATGGGCGGCGCCGAAGGCCACGAAGGTGGCGACGTCGAAGCTGCGCACGCGGATGATGTCCACATGGGAATGGTTGGTGGCGAAGCGCAGCTGGCGGCTATGGGGATTGTCGAATGCCGGTTCGGGCTCGATACCCGCCGCCCGCACCAGGGGCATCGCTTCTTCAAGGATGCGGCCCTTGGGCAGGGCGAGAACCAGTTTGTCGCCGCCGTCGCGTGCGTCGAACGCCATGGGAAACGCCTTCTTTCGTTTTTGCCGTTTCGGCCGGCCGGCCATCAGCGACCGGCGTGTGGACATGAGGTCAGGGGTGACTCCGGGCCAGGGTAGACAGCCCGGGACAGGATAAAAGACATGGGGTGCCGATCCGTGCCATCAACGCGCCGGGGACCCCCTTCAGCGGTTTTACCGTCTCGAGGAGGGATGACCAAGACAAAATGGGTGCGGGGCTTGCCCGAAGGGAAGGGGGGAGCCTCAGTCCTTCAGGCGCTCCACGGTGGCGCCACAGGCCGCCAGCTTTTCGTCCAGCCGCTCGTAGCCGCGGTCCAGGTGATAGACCCGGTTGATGATGGTCTCCCCCTCGGCTGCCAGCCCGGCGATGGCCAGCGATACCGAGGCCCGCAGATCGGTGGCCATGACCGGGGCACCCGACAGCCGGGGCACGCCGCGGACGATGGCCGAGCCCTCGTGGATATTGATGTGAGCCCCCATGCGCGCCAGTTCGGGCACATGCATGAAGCGGTTTTCGAAGATGCATTCGGTGATCATCGACGCGCCACTGGCCGTGCACATCAGGGCCATCCACTGGGCCTGCATGTCGGTGGGGAAGCCGGGGTAGGGGGCGGTCATCACATCCACCCCGGTGACGCCGTTCTGGCGGGCATCGATCTCGATCCCCCGGTCGGCGCGGGACACCCGCACGCCGGCCTGGCGCAGGGGATCCACCAGGGCCTCCACCAGCTCCATGCGCGTGCCTTCCAGCACCACATGGCCCCGGGTGGCCGCCGCGGCCAGGGCGTAGGTGCCCGTTTCGATGCGGTCGGGAACGATGGCGTGGGTGGCGCCGCTCAGGCTTTCCCGGCCCTGGATGCGCAGGGTGCCGGTATCCACCCCGTCGATCTCCGCCCCCATGGCCTGGAGCAGGCGGGCGAGGTCGCCAATCTCCGGCTCCCGCGCGGCATTTTCCAGGATGGTTTCCCCCTCGGCCAGAACGGCGGCCATCAGGGCGTTTTCCGTGCCGCCGACGGTGACGGTGGGAAAGGTGATGTGGGCGCCCTTCAGCCGGCCGTTGACGCTGGCATTGATATAGCCTTCCCGTAGGTCGATTTCCGCACCCATCGCCTCCAGGGCCTTGAGGTGCAGGTCCACCGGCCGGGTGCCGATGGCACAGCCGCCGGGCAGGGACACCCGGGCCGTACCATGGCGGGCGACCAGCGGCCCCAGCACCAGAACGGACGCGCGCATGCGGCGCACCAGGTCGTAGGGCGCCGTGGTCTCGTTGACCGGGCCGGCGTTCACGCGCATGACCCGCCCGGTGGATCCGCCGTTGGGGGCGTGGTTGTCCACTTCCACCGACGCGCCGAACTGGCGCAGCAGATGGCCCATGGTGGTGATGTCGGCGAGATCCGGCACGTTGGTCAGGGTGACCGTCTGATCGGTGAGCAGGGCCGCAGGCATCAGGGTCAGGGCGGCGTTCTTGGCGCCGCCGATCCGAATGGTCCCGCTCAGCGGCGTGCCGCCAACGATACGAATCCTGTCCATGGGTGACCTGTGGGCTCCGACTAATAGGAATAGGAAAGGGGAGGGGCCGACGCTACCCGGCGATCAAGGCCGGATTAAGAAGGCCGACGGGCCTTGATTAGCCCATCGGGCATCGGGCCTCAAGGTTTGTGGGTGGGGTCCGAAGCCGGAGTCTCGTCAGGCGTCTTCGATCGCTCCGGCGGGTCCGGGGAGACGGTGCTTTCCCGGTCGTCGCGGGCACGGGCCTGGGCCTTGCGGCGGGCCAGGTTGGCGCGCAGGGCGTCGGCTTCCCGCGATAAGCGCTCCTTGTCCCGGCGCAGCGGGCCGCCGGGGGCATTCTGGCTGGGAGCCTTCGGGGAAGGCGGGGGCTGTGTCTTGTCGCTCATGGCAGGAAAGGAAAGCCGGGCGGAGGCGGCTTTGCAACGGAAATCCACCGTTTTCAGGAGGGAGGAAAAAATCTGCGCCGGAGGTGAAAAACAGGCTTGCCATCCCCGAAGCCCTATCGTAAGTTCCGCGCCTCTCGCGACGAGGAAATCGTTGCTTTCCAGGGACTTCCGGTCCCGGCGGTCGCTGCCGTAGCTCAGGGGTAGAGCACTCCCTTGGTAAGGGAGAGGTCGAGTGTTCAAATCACTCCGGCAGCACCATTTTTTCTTCCGCCATAGATGAGGCCAGGACCGTTTATTCGGTCAGTCTTGTCGCGGTTCAGGGACCCTGGTCCCGGCGGCTGCTGCCGTAGCTCAGGGGTAGAGCACTCCCTTGGTAAGGGAGAGGTCGAGTGTTCAAATCACTCCGGCAGCACCATTTTTTCTATCTCGCGGCAGTTCGCTTCGCTCACGCCTCCGATGGGGCGGGCTTCGCCCGGCGCCCCTTGGGCGCTGGTGCTGCCGGCAGCTGTGTTTGCCCGGCAGCACCATTTTTCTGTCTCTCGGGCAGTATTATTCGCACTTTGGGGTGTTGGAGAAAGAGTATGCTCCGATTTGAGATAAGTAAGTTTCGGTGAAGCTGGAACCGACAGAGAAAACGAATGTATCTCTGCCAAAGGTTTCCTCCAAGTCTTTGTCTATTTCATATCGTGCGGAGTCGTACGTCATTGCGCCTAAATTTTTTCCGTCCAGTGCCCGCATATCCAGCATAATCGGCTTTAGTTCGTCGGCCCTTGGGGTGTTGTTCAGGTTTTTGTCGACTTTCTTGCCGGCGGCAAGGTGCAGAGTTGTGGCTTTCATAAAGGCTTGGGCAAGGACATGCTTTTGATTAAAGTAATGATACCGAAAGCACCCCTTTGAAGGCGTGTCTGTCTTGGGGTATATGACAATTTCCCAGGCGCTCCCCTTGTCAACGGGGAGGATGACGACTTCGTCCGCGATACCATCCGAATTGGAATGCGGTAAAATATCGTGCATTGTGCTTTCATCATGATCGAAATGCCTGCCGACCAAGACGTCCCAGTCTCCCCCTTCCGTTTCCGTTTGAACGGTAATAACGCCGGTCTGATCCGGAGTTGTTTGGATGACATAGCAAATGTATCCGCGGACTCTGGAGTCTGGACCCTTGTCCTGAAAATTGGAAAAGCCCTGTTCCAGGAATATGCAGTCTTCTGCCTGAGCTTGATGTGAAGCCAGGAACGTGGTGAGCAGTGCTGCGAAAAAAGGCAATTTGAACCGCATGATATCCTCTCGGTTGAAAAAATCGCCGGGTAGGGTATCAGGTAACGGGTTGGAGGCAAGCCGTCTGTCATGACGGTTTGATGCGCTTCGCCATGGGTATGGGCTTCGTCATGGGAGGGGCATATCGGACTGCGGGAGGTTAACAAGCAATCGCCGGCCATGTTGGCGAAGGGCTCTCCGTTCCCGATTCTCTCTGAATACATGCTCTTTGGTATGTGTTTTTATAGACCTAAGGGTTTGAGGGATTTTTTTCAAAACATTGATAAGATTGATAAATTTTGTTTGGTCTAGGGACCCGTTGCATAGACCTCCCGAAAGCCGTCATACTACCGCAGTGTCAATCCGGAGGGCAGGAAGCCATGGATTCAAGGCAAGAAATCGGATTGGGCGGTGCCGCCGCACAGGTGACGCAGTCCTTCCTTAACGGGCAGTCTTCGAAAGTGGAAGAGCCCGTCCAGATGTCGTTCTCCTATGTGCAGGCGAACGCCACGGCTCATAACAACAATCAAAGCGCGGACAGCGGGACGCGGGACGGTGGTGCGCAGCGTCAGGCTTCACAGCCGATGAACCCGCGTACGATTCTCGATCCCGAGATGTTCGTGAACGTCGCCCAGTACAGCTTCGGTAATGGGGCTGTCGAATTCCAGGTTCCGTCGAAAAGCCAAATCGAGGCCTATCGTCGCGGCATGGAACAAGGCGAGCAGCAACAGCAGCAGGTCGAAGAACAGACGGCGCAGAACCAGGTGGCCCGGGAAGTCTCCGACGGGGACGGCTCCAGCGGTGAAGAGCGGCAGAGTGTTGGCACCGTTGCCGCTGCTGTGTTCTCCGGTGCTCCCGAGGTCTCCGGGAACCGAGGCGCGGCAACAGCCAGTTCCTCATCTGCCGATCAGCAACGGACCGCCTCGGCGGAAGAACGGGTTCAGCACCGCCAGACGGTGGCGCTGGAGGCCTGATCTCCGGAAGGGGTGCCGCATCGCAAGCGGTTTAAGGTCCGCGCCGGACGCGTTCGGATCGAATGGATTGACATGGGAAAGCCTGGGGGATCATCCCCCGGGCCTTTTCCCGTGTCTTCATACGGAAAAACTCGATTTCCACGACTCTCCGGCGGTGGCCTGGTCCGTGTCGGGGGTGGTCATGAAAAAGTCACGGACGGGTGAAAAAGAGGCTTGCGCGCCCCCGAAGAGACCGATATAAACCGCGACCTCGGATGCGGGTGTAGCTCAGTTGGTTAGAGCGCTGGCCTGTCACGCCAGAGGTCGCGGGTTCAAGTCCCGTCACTCGCGCCATCCGAAGACAACGCAGATCGATAAAGGCTCCCTTAGCGGGAGCCTTTTCGCGTTTCGGGCCGGGTTTCGGGCCTCGGCTTTTATTTTCCAGGTCTTCGTCGATTGGGCTTGCATGCCCCTGAAGAGACCGATATAAACCGCGCCCTCGGATGCGGGTGTAGCTCAGTTGGTTAGAGCGCTGGCCTGTCACGCCAGAGGTCGCGGGTTCAAGTCCCGTCACTCGCGCCATCCGAAATTCAGAGCCTCGCGGCGGTCCACTTGTGCGGATGTCGCGGCGGCGGTCCTGGAACAAAGAACGGATCCGGAGGCTCCCCTTGTGGGAGCCTTTCGCATTTTGGTGTATGGTGCCCGATCCGGCACAGACAGGTCTTGTGCCGACCCGGGCGACGCTGTATACAGCCCGCTTTCACCGAACCCGGGTGACGCGGCGGTGGGGACCGGTTTTCGGACTGATCCCCCGGGCATGCCCAGTCACCCATGAAGAACATGACGGCCGTCATCCTTCCGATCCCCCGCCCAGCAGGCGGCGCCGGGAACACGACGGCCCCGAAAAAGGACGTTCAAAATGCCCAAGCTGAAGACCAAGAGCGCGGTCAAGAAGCGCTTCAAGCTGACCGGGACCGGCAAGGTTAAGGCCAACGTGGCCTACAAGCGCCACTGCCTGTCCAACAAGCCGACCCAGATGAAGCGGCAGGCCCGCGGCTCGTTCATCCTGAACGATTGCGATGCCAACATCGTCAAGAAGTTCATGCCCTACGGCTGAACCGACCCTCGGCTGCCTCCATCGACGACTTGGATCAAACTACGTTAAATCGGGATCGATTTGACGCAGGTAATTTGATCTAGAATAATTGCTTGAGCATCGAGTGTACCGGAAAACCGGTTCCCACTTTTCCGTTCGGTGCTCGAAGGCTTGAAGGAATAAGACCATGTCCCGCGCTACGAACGCGAAGACCGCTAACGCGCGTCACAAGAAGATCCTGAAGCTGGCCAAGGGCTACCGCGGCCGCAATTCCACCAACTATCGCATTGCGATCGAAAAGGTGGAAAAGGGTCTGCAGTATGCCTACCGCGACCGCCGCAACAAGAAGCGCGACTTCCGCGCCCTGTGGATTCAGCGTATCAACGCTGCGGCCCGCTTGAACGGCCTGACCTATGCCCGCCTGATCGACGGCCTGAAGAAGGCAGAGATCGAGCTGGACCGCAAGATCCTGGCCGATCTGGCCGTGCGTGAGCCCGAAACCTTTGCCGGCCTCGTCAAGCAGGCTGAGGCGGCGCTCCAGAAGGCGGCCTGATCCATCCGGGCGGCAGGTTCCGATCCCCATCGTGGGAAGCGACTCGGAAACAGCCCCCACAGGATCGGAACCGGATAGACAGGAAAGCGGGGGCTGCCACGGCGGCCCCCGCTTTTCATTGTGTCGTCCCCTTCTGATATTTCGTCTTTTGGGCGCCCGCGCGTCCGGACGCTGGCCTTTCGGGTCGGCTCCGGGTAAACCGGGCTCCCGCGTCTTGAAGTCGAAGACCCGTTTCCACCGATCAAACCGGGAAGAGACACCCATGGATACCGTGGAGAGCTTGCGCTCCGAGCTGCTGACCGCCGTCAGCGCGGCCGAGGACCTGGACAGCCTGGAGTCCGTCCGTGTGCGCGCCCTGGGCAAGAAGGGCGCCATCACCGCCCAGATGAAGACCCTGGGCGGCCTGGGGCCGGAAGAGCGCAAGGCCGCCGGCCAGGCGCTGAACGCCCTGAAGGACAGCGTCGCCGACGCCATCGATGCCCGCAAGGCGGTGCTGGAAGCCGGCGCCCTGGAAACCCGTCTGGCTGCCGAGCGGCTGGACGTCACCCTGCCGGCCCGCCCCGAACGCGGCGGTGCCATCCATCCGATCAGCCAGACCTGGGAAGAGGTGGTCGCTATCTTCGCCCAGATGGGCTTCGCCGTCGCCGAAGGTCCGGAGATCGAGGACGACTTCCACAACTTCACGGCCCTGAACTTCCCGCCCGGTCACCCGGCCCGGGAGATGCACGACACCTTCTTCATGCCCGAGCGCGAGGATGGGACGCGCCATGTGCTGCGCACCCACACTTCGCCGGTGCAGATCCGCACCATGCAAAGCCAGAAGCCGCCGATCCGCATCCTGGCCCCCGGTCGCACCTACCGCTGCGATTCGGATATGACCCATACGCCGATGTTCCATCAGTTCGAAGGCCTGGTGATCGACAGGAGCACCCACTTCGGCCACCTGAAAGGCTGTCTGCAGGAATTCGTATCGGCCTATTTCGAGGTGCCGAACGTCCCCATGCGCTTCCGCCCCAGCTTCTTCCCCTTCACCGAACCCAGCGCGGAAGTGGATATCGGCTGTTCGCGCAAGGGCGGGGAACTGAAGATCGGCGCCGGCGGCGACTGGCTGGAAATCCTCGGCTGCGGCATGGTCCATCCGAATGTGCTGAAGGCCTGCGGCCTCGATCCCGAGGAATACCAGGGCTTTGCCTTCGGCATGGGGCTGGAGCGCCTGGCCATGCTGAAATACGGCATTCCCGACCTGCGCACCTTCTTCGACTCCGACATCCGCTGGCTGCGCCATTACGGCTTCGCCGCCCTCGATATCCCCACCGTGCAGGGAGGCCTGTCGCGATGAAGTTCACCCTCAGCTGGCTCAAGGAGCACCTGGACACCGATGCCTCCGTCGCCGCCATCGCCGAGCGCCTGACCGCGCTGGGCCTGGAGGTGGAAGGCGTGGACGACCCCGGCGCGGCCCTGGCGCCCTTCGTGGTCGGCCATGTGATCGAGGCCGGCCCCCACCCCGACGCCGACCGCCTGAAGCTCTGCCGGGTCGACAGCGGCAAGGAGATCGTGCAGATCGTCTGCGGCGCCCCCAATGCCCGCACCGGCCTGAAGGTCGCCCTGGCCCTGCCCGGGACGGTGATCCCGATCACCGGAGAAAAGCTGAAGAAGGGCAAGATCCGGGGCATGGAAAGCCTGGGCATGATGTGCTCGGCCCGCGAACTGAAGCTGGGCCTGGACCACGACGGCATCATCGAACTGCCCGAGGACGCCCCCACCGGCGCTCCGCTGCTGTCGGTGATGCCCGTCGATCCGATGATCGAAATCGCCATCACCCCCAACCGGCCCGATGCCCTGGGTGTGCGCGGCATCGCCCGCGATCTGGCGGCCAGCGGCCTGGGCACCCTGAAGCCCGACCCGGTGGAAGCGGTGCCCGGCACCTTCGACAGCCCGATCAGTGTGGAGATCGCCGCCGACACCCTGGACAGCGGCGCCTGCCCGATGTTCGTGGGGCGCACCATTCGCGGCATCACCAATCGGGAAAGCCCCGACTGGCTGAAGCAGCGGCTGGAAGCGGTGGGTCTGCGGCCGATCAGCGCGGTGGTCGACATCACCAATCTGGTGTCGCTGGACCGCTGCCGTCCGCTGCATGCCTTCGATGCGGACAAGCTGACCGGCACCACCATCCGCCCGCGCTTCGCCAAGCCCGGCGAGACCATCACCGCCCTGGACGACCAGGACTACACCCTGGACGACACCATGGTGGCAATCTGTGACGATGCCGGCCCCCAGGGCATCGGCGGCGTCATGGGCGGCCTGGACACCGGCTGTTCCGAGGGCACGACCACCGTGTTCCTGGAAAGCGCCCTTTTCGACCCCGCCCGCATTGCCGCCACCGGCCGGGCGCTGGGCATCGACTCGGATGCCCGCTATCGCCTGGAACGGGGCGTCGACCCGGAAAGCGCGATCCTGGGCGCGGAAATGGCCACGCGGTTGATCCTCGACCTGTGCGGCGGCGAGGCCAGCCATCTGGTGGTGGCCGGTGCACCGCCGGCATGGCAGACCACCATCCCCCTGCGGCCGGACCGGGTGTCCCGTCTCGGCGGGGTGGAGCTGGATGCTGCGGCGGTCAGGGGCTACCTGGAAGCGCTGGGCTGCACTGTCGCGGAGGGGGCCGAAGGCGTGCTGATGGTCGCGCCGCCGAGCTGGCGGGTGGACGTGCGCGAAGAGCATGACCTGATCGAGGAAGCGATCCGTCTGCACGGCTTCGATAATGTGCCGGCCGTGCCGCTGCCCCGCGACCCCATGCCGGCTGCCGTGCTGACCGCGCCGCAGAAGCGCATGATCGCGGTAAAGCGGACCCTGGCCACCCGGGGCATGATGGAATCGGTGACCTGGTCGTTCATGCCCCGCGCCTGGGCCGAACGGTTCGGCGGCGGGCAGGACGCGATGGTCCTGGCCAATCCGATCAGCAGTGATCTGGACGCCATGCGGCCGTCGATCCTGCCCAACCTGATCGCCGCTGCCGGCCGCAATGCCGCGCGCGGCTTCGGGGACGTGGCCCTGTTCGAAGTCGGCCCCCGCTTCCACGGCGGTGAGCCCGGCGAGCAGGCCCTGGTGGCGACCGGTATTCGCGCCGGAGTGGCCCGCGACCGCCACTGGTCCGGCCCCGCCCGGCCGGTGGACGTGTTCGACGCCAAGGCCGACTTGATGGCCGTGCTGGAGGCTGCCGGTGCTCCGGCGGGCAACGTGCAGATCAGCCCCGACGCCCCGGACTGGTACCACCCGGGCCGGTCCGGCCAGGTGCGCCTGGGGCCGAAGGTGCTGGGCGCGTTCGGGGAAATCCACCCCACCGCCCTGGGATTGATCGACGTGAAGGGGCCGGTGGTCGGCTTTGAAATCGATCTGGACAGCCTGCCCCTGCCCAAGGCGAAGGGCGGCAAGGCCCGGCCGAAGCTGGACCTGTCGGCCTTCCAGCCGGTGGGCCGGGATTTCGCTTTCGTCCTGGACAGCGACGTTCCCGCCGAACAGGTGGTGCGCGCGGCCCGGGGGGCGGACAAGGCGCTGATCACCGACGTTCAGGTGTTCGACGTCTACCAGGGCGACCACATGGAGCCGGGCAAGAAGTCTCTGGCCCTGGCGGTGGTGTTGCAGCCCGTGGAAAAGACCCTGACCGACGCCGAAATCGAGGCCGTCGCCCAAAAGGTGGTGGACGCTGTCGGCAAGGCCACCGGCGGGGTGCTGCGCGGGTAATCGTTCCGCGCCCGGGAGAGCAAATGCGAAACGGGGAGCCCCGCCGGCCGGCGGGGCTCCCCGTTCTGTTTTCGGGATGCGGTGTTTATTCGCTGATTTTCTTCACGAATTCCGACTTCAGCCCCATCGCGCCGATGCCGGGGATCTTGCAGTCGATATCGTGGTCGCCGCCGACGAGGCGGATGTTCTTGACCTTCGTGCCGACCTTGACGACCGATGACGAGCCCTTGACCTTGAGGTCCTTGATGACCGTGACCGTGTCGCCGTCCTGAAGCTCGGTGCCGTTGGCATCGCGGATCACCGGCAGGCCGCCGTCCTCGCCCCCGTCACCGCCCGTAGCGGACCAAGTATGGCCGCATTCCGGGCAGTTGAGCAGGTCGCCGTCCTCCCAGGTATAGGACGACTCGCATTTCGGGCAGGGAGGAAGCGCGCTCATATCGGATGTTTACCTTTGTCGGTGATGGGATGCGCCGGAAGCTACCACACGGCGGCCAGAGCGGACACGGTGACCACGGCGATGATGGTGGAAAACAGCACGCCGGTGGAGGCCCGGGCCACTCGCACGCCGTACTTGCTGGCGAACACATAGGCGTTGCCGGCGATGGGCAGGGCGGCGATCAGGATCGCCGTATGCGCCCACAGCTGGGGACCGTCATAGATCAGCAGCATCACCAGGGCCATCAGCAACGGATGCAGCCCCAGCTTGACCAGCGCCATGAACAGGGACTCGCCCAGTCCCTCGGCCAGGGGCCGGCCGTAGAGGGTGATGCCCAGCGCGAACAGGGCGCAGGGACCGGCCGCCCCGCCCAGCAGGGCAAGGAAGTTGTCGGCGATGCGGGGCAGGGGCAGGCCCGCCACCGACCAGACCACGCCGGCGAAAATGGCGATCAGGAAGGGGTTCAGCATCAGCCCCCGGGCGGTGCTCCACACCCGATGCAGCAGGCTGCTGTCCAGCTTGGCCCGCCCCAGTTCCAGGAAAACCAGCGCGACGGGGATCATCACCAGCACGTCGATGGTCAGGGCCAGCATCATCGGCAGCATGGTTTCTTCGCCCAGCAGGCCGGAGATCAGCGGCAACCCCATGAAGCCCAGATTGCCGACCACGGCGCAGATGGCGTGGATCCCCTGCGCCTGAAGATCGGCCCCGAACAGCAGGCGGGCCAGCGGCACCGCCAGGGCCACCGCCGCCAGCCCGGCCAGGGTATAGAGCACGACGAACTGAAGGTCGAAGGCGGCCGCCAGATCCCGTGTCGCCGCTGAGCGGAACAGCAGGGCGGGCAGGGCGAAGGAGAAGACGAACCCGGTCAGCGCCCCGCCGGACTCCGGCCCCAGCACGGAAAAACGGCGCGCCAGCCAGCCGCAGCCGACCAGTGCGAAGAACGGCAGGGTGATGCTGAGAACGGTGAGCACGAAGGGAAAAGCCTTGTGACGGAGAAGAGGGGCGGAGGGGTGTCCGTTCAGAAGTGGGGCGCCGGGACGGGCTCTCACAGGGGCTGGGCGTTGCGCAAGGCGCTGCGCTACACTGCGCGTCTAGATCAAACTGCCTTAAAATCAGCATCGATTTATGGCAGGCAATTTGATCTAGAATCATATAGTTGAGCATCGAGTGGACCGGAAAACCGGTTCCCACTTTTCCGCTCGATGCTCTAGTATATCAGAAAAAGGCCAACCCCCATGACTCTCGCCTCCGTCAGCCATCCGGCCGCCGTCCTTGACGGCCCCGCCTTTGCCGTTCCCGTCGCGCCCCTGCCGGTGCTGCCGGTGGCGGGCAGCGACCAGCTGTTCCCCGTCCACCGCATCTATTGCGTCGGCCGCAACTACGCCGCCCATGCCGTCGAAATGGGGCACGACCCGGACAAGGAGCCGCCGTTCTTCTTCCAGAAGAACCCGGATACGCTGGTTCCGGACGGGGGCGTGATGCCCTATCCCGGCCAGTCCGACGACGTCCATCACGAACTGGAACTGGTGGTGGCCCTGGCCAGGGGCGGGGCGGACATCCCTGTGGAAAGCGCCCTGGAGCACGTGTTCGGCTATGCGGTCGGCCTCGACATGACCCGCCGGGATCTCCAGGGGGAGGCCAAGAAGGCGGGACGCCCCTGGGAAGTGGGCAAGGCGTTCGACCACAGCGCCCCCTGTGGCCCTATCATTCCCGCCGCCACCCTCGGCCATCCCGACGCTGGCGCGGTGCGGCTGATGGTCAATGGCACCCTGCGCCAGGAAGGGGATCTGAATCAGTTGATCTGGAAGGTGCCGGAGGTGATCGCCCACCTGTCGCGCCTGTTCACTCTGGCCCCCGGCGACCTGATCTACACCGGCACGCCGTCGGGCGTCGCCGCCGTGCAGCGCGGGGACAGGCTGGAAGGCACCATCGAGGGCATCGGCAGCCTGACGATCACCATCGGCTGAGAGGAGGGACGGGCTTTAGTCCGCCGCCGCCGCGCCGGCCGGAGCGGCGGGACCCGGGGGTGGGGCGAGGTGGCGGGACAGCCGCCCCTCCACCCACCGCAGGACGCGGGTCAGGATGAAAATCAGGATCAGGTAGAGGATTCCGGCGGTGACAAAGGCCTCCACCGGCGTGTAGTAGCGGGCATACAGGGTGCGGGCCACGCCGGTGATATCCATCAGGGTGATGGTGGAGGCCAGCGCGCTGCTTTTGACGATCAGGATGATCTCGTTGCCATAGGCCGGCAGGCCGATCTGGAAAGCCCGGGGCAGCAGGATCCGCCGGACCAGGGTCCATCCGCGCATGCCGTAGGCCCGGGCCGCTTCCATCTCGCCCCGGGGAATGGTCTGGATGGCGCCGCGCAGGATCTCCGCCGAGTAGGCGCCGGTGTTCAGGGACAGGGCGATGATGGCGCACCAGAAGGGCTCTTTCAGCACCACCCAGAAGATGCTGTGCCGCACGGCGTCGAACTGGGACAGGCCGTAATAGACCAGGGCGATCTGGATCAGCACCGGGGTGCCGCGAAAGAAGAAGATGTAGCCATAGGGCACCGCCTTGACCCAGGGCGAGGCATGGATCCGCAACAGGGCCATGGGGACGGCGATGAAAAAGCCGATGGTCACGGCCAGGGCCACCAGCTGGACGGTCAGCACCGCGCCGCTCAGCAGCTTGGGCAGGAACGAGGCCATCAGGGCGAAATCCATGTCCCGGGGTCTCTCCTGTCAGCCTGGGGTTTCGGAGCCGGCGGATTTGGGCAGGGCGCCATAGCCCCGGTTGGCCCAGCGTTCCAGCAGGGTCAGCAGCAGGGTGGTGACGATGGTCAGGGTCAGATACAGCAGCGTGGCGGCCATCAGGAAAGTGAAGTAGTCCCGGGTGCTGCGCCCGGCCACACTGGCGTTGCGCATCAGCTCGTTCAGGCCGATGACCGACACCAGGGCGGTGTCCTTCAGGGTCACCAGGAACAGGTTGCCGAGCCCGGGCAGGGCCACGCGCCAGACCTGGGGCAGGATGATCCGGCGGAAGGCGAGGAACCGGGGCATGCCGAAGGCCCGCGCGGCCTCCACCTGGCCCTTGGGGATGGCCAGCACGGCGCCGCGAAAGACCTCGGTCGCATAGGCGCCGAAGATCAGGCCCAGCGCCAGCACCCCGCCGGCATAGGGGCTGATCTCGACGGCCGTATCCAGGCCCAGCGCCGTGTTGAGCAGCCAGCGCATCAGCGCCTCGGCGCCGTAGTACATGATCAGCACCACCAGCAACTCGGGCAGGCCCCGGAACAGGTCCGTATAGCCGGAGCCGAGCAGGCGGGGCAGAGGATGGGCGGACAGCTTCAGCCGGGCACCGAGCAGGCCGAGAAGCAGGCCAAGGGCGACGCTGCCCAAGGCGAGCTGCGCCGTCATCAAGGCTCCTTCCAGGAGCAGGTGCCCGAATCCCTGTAAATCCATTCCGGAAGCCTACGCCAACCGGGGGCGCCCGGCCAAGCCCTGTTCGCGGCTGCGGGGCGGGAGCAAGAAGACTTTCGCCCGGCGCACCATCCGTTAAGGTTCGTCTTTGTTCGGGGCGTTCATGTCTGGCCGGAGAACCGGTGGCGCCATGAACTGGTCTTCGCTTGGGCGCAAAGGCCGGATGACGTTCGGGCACGGCGGCGGGAAAGCTACACAATTTTCAAGATCCAGCAGCGCCAGAATCCGACAGGCCATCGCACCGGTTTTTCCCCCTTCACAAGCGCCTTTCCTCAATGTTCGGATGATTGCACTGATCCGGGTGCCCCGGTTCGCCAGCCACTTTTCCGGGGTGTCGGGATCAGGAACAGAGCTGTTGTGCAGGGCAACGGGTAGCCAGTGGTCGTTGAACACGGGAGAGCCGGAAGATCCACGCTCCGTATCTGCAGAATAGAGGATGAAATCCCCATCCAGGCCTGTCACCCGGCTGTCCCGCATGGCGATGGATTTCGGGCGGCCTCCCGGGTGTTGGATGATCGAAACGTATTCCCCGAGCAGAGCCTTGCCACTTTCTTCCACCAATGTGAGGTGACCGAAGCGGGCCAGATCTGTCCCGGCACTGTTGACGGGTTCAACTGAAACGAACGTGAAATCCAGGGCATCGATGGCGGATGTGAAGAACAGGTCCGGGGTCAGGGAGAAGGTATGTGTGGGTCTGCTTTCAAAGTCTTCGTTGTGCTCGTAATCGAACAAAAGCCGGACTTGTTGGGCGATTTCGGGAGTGCCGATGACGTGGTTGTTGGTCAGGAACAAGCCCGGGCCAATTAGGAATCCGGTTCCCTGGGGTTGACGCATGCCGGCATAAGAAAACTGTACCTCGGCCACAGCCTTCGCCGCCCGGGCTCCGCGGCTGAGGTAGTTCACGGGAAACAGGTTGGATTTGCCCAGAATGCGTTCGAAGCCGCTTTCGTCCCCCACCGGCACAAGTCTGTGGCGAGAGCGTCGGCGATCCAGGGCATCCGACATCGCATGAGAGGCCGACCCGCGAACGGCCTCTGTCTCGCCCGGGATGTTTTCGTCTATAGATTTTTCTGGTGCCTGCTCGGAAGGATCCGCGTGCGTATCGAAACGTGTTGTGCAGTCATTGGGGCCAGAGTGGGAATGCCAAAGGGTGCGGATCTGCTGTATGAAGCGCTCTGCGATACGTGAGAACCCGAGATTGTTGGGATGGATTTCGTCGTACCAGTATCTTTCCGCATGTGTGACACTCTTTCGGCAGTCGATGTGTCGCACATTTGTTTTGTAATTCTCTGCAAGATCGCTTAGGCGTTTATGCAGCTTGTCAATCAGTTCTATGATGACAATGTCCCACATGTTTTCCGGGACTCGGGCTTCTTGCAGGGGCATGCCAAGCCATTTTCCCCCTGGCCTGGGGATGGCGTAGTCGTAACCGTGCGTCAGAATGTATAGATCAGATTTGGCTTTCAGGGCCGCTTCGAAAATACGCGTGTAGCCTTCGCAGACCGTATCCAGCATGGCGTCCGCTGCCGTCTGATTCAGGATGTCAGCCGCCGTCATTCCCTTTTGAAAGGGGGTGAGCAGTGCCGAAAAGTGGCCTTGGCCCAAGACGTCGTTTCCTGCTGCGCTTATAAGTAGAAAATCCGCATTTGTATCTTTTATGGCATCGACAAACTCTTTCTCTTTCAGCATGTGCCGGAGAGTGTCGCCAGCTCCTCCGAGGGATTTTGTGGGGTAAACCTGGCTTATGTTATCGATGATATCATCCAGAAAAACCGGGTATTGAAACCAGCTGTCGCCTTCAGAGACAATCACGGGGCGGCAGAAGCCTGCCTTTTGCCGTTGGATAAAATTCTGATCGCGAGCGTTGCGGGCTGAACTATTGAAAAATGAAACGGCTATATTGCCTTCTTCTGCTTTGGACTCGACTGTCGGAGCGAAGGGAAGGGGGCCGGGCGGAAACACTTCGAATGCCTGTTTGAGGCGGTTGATCGCCTCCCGGTCTGCCGTTTCGAAGGGGTTCTGTGTCGAGGGTTGCAAGTTATCGGGGTTTTTCATTACATTTTTTTCTTTCTGATAGTTTTTGTATCGTAAAAGGGTATGTGCATTTTTATGGCGAAGTCTAGTCGTAAAAAGGCCCGGCTGCGCAGTCTTTGCGCAGCCGGGCCATTCCGTTGAAGCCTATTTGGTTTCGCCTCCTTCGGAGGCCGGGGCATTGGGGCGTGTTACACCCCTACTTCCCGTCCATGGCGGTCACGCCCCAGATGTCCCGGGCATAGGTATGGATGGAGCGGTCGGAGCTGAACTTGCCGATTCGCGCCACGTTCAGGATCGCCTTGCGCGCCCAGGCGGCCTTGTCGGCATAAAGGGCGTCCACCGCATCCTGGGCTTCCATATAGGCGCGGAAGTCGGCCATCAGCATGTAGGGGTCGCCGTTGCCGAAGACATTGTTCAGGATCGGGTGGTAGCGGTCGGGCTGTTCGGTGCAGAAGAAGCCGTCGCGGATCATGCCGATCACCGTCGACAGCTCGCCGTCGCCGTTGGCCCAGCCCTGGGCGTCGTAGCCCGACGCCTTCAGTTCGCGCACCTGTTCGGCGGTGTGGCCGAAGATGAAGATGTTCTCGTCGCCCACTTCTTCGCGGATTTCGATGTTCGCGCCGTCCAGGGTGCCGATGGTCAGCGCCCCGTTCAGGGCGAACTTCATGTTGCCCGTGCCCGACGCTTCCGTCCCGGCCGTGGAAATCTGTTCCGACAGGTCGCTGCCCGGGATCAGCACCTCGGCGGTGGAGACGTTGTAGTTGGGTACGAAAGCCACCTTCAGCAGGCCGCGCACCGCAGGATCGTGGTTGATGGTCTCGGCCACGTCGTTGATCAGGCGGATGATCTGCTTGGCGACGTAATAGCCCGGCGCCGCCTTGCCGCCGAAGATCACCGCCCGGGCCTGCTGGGCCGGTTCGGGAGTGTGGCGGATGCGGTTGTAGCGGGCGATCACCTGAAGGATGTTCAGAAGCTGGCGCTTGTATTCGTGGATGCGCTTGATGTGCACGTCGAACAGGGCATTCGGCGACATCGCCACTCCCACCCGGTCGGCGATCAGGGCCGCCGCCCGTTCCTTGGCGTCGTGCTTGATGTCCATGAAGCGTTCGCGGAACGAGGCGTCCTCGGCCAAGGGCTCCAGGTCATGCAGCTTGGCCAGATCGGTGATCCAGCCTTCGCCGATGGCTTCGTTGATCAGGCCGGCCAGCGGTGGGTTGGCCTGCAGCAGCCAGCGGCGCTGGGTGATCCCGTTGGTGACGTTGATGAACTTGCCGGGATACAGCGCGTCGAAGTCGGGGAACACCCGCTCGCGCAGCAGATGGGTATGCAGGGCGGCAACCCCGTTGACCTTGGTGCTGCCCACCACCGCGAGATGGGCCATGCGCACCCGGTGCGTGCCCTCGTCGATCAGCGACATCCGCCGGGTCATGCCCACATCGCCCGGATAGGCGCGGCGCACATCCTGCAGGAAGTGGTGGTTGATCTTGTAGATGATCTCCAGATGCCGGGGCAGGATCGCTTCGATCATGTCCACCGGCCAGGTTTCCAGCGCCTCGGGCAGCAGGGTGTGGTTGGTATAGGCA
This sequence comes from Rhodospirillaceae bacterium Z3-40, assembly GCA_046233135.1. Taxonomy (GTDB): domain Bacteria; phylum Pseudomonadota; class Alphaproteobacteria; order Rhodospirillales; family Rhodospirillaceae; genus JBJXHN01. Next base: position 827,290 of record JBJXHN010000002.1, read on the forward strand.
AAGGTCTTGCGGGTGATGTCCCAGGCCTCATGCCAGTCCAGCCCGTGCTGGTCGATCAGCAGGCGCATCAGTTCGGGGATCGCCATCGCCGGATGGGTGTCGTTCAGCTGGATCGTCACCTTTTCGGGGAACATGTGAAGGTTCTGGTGCACCTTCAGGAAGCGCGACAAAATATCCTGCAGCGAGGCGGAGACGAAGAAATACTCCTGCTTCAGCCGCAGTTCCTGCCCCATCAGCGTGGTGTCCATGGGGTAGAGCACCTTGGACAGGTTTTCGCTGACGGTCTTTTCCTTCACCGCCTCGATATAGTTGCCTTCGTTGAAGTAGCGCAGGTCGAAGTCCTGGGTGGAGCGGGCCGACCACAGGCGCAGGTTGGCGGCGAAAGTGCCTCCGTAGCCGGTTTCCTTCAGGTCGAAGGCCTGGGCCATCACCGTTTCCGCATCCACCCAGCGGCAGCGTTCCTCGCCGTCCTCGTCGCGGAAGCAGACGATGCGGCCGCCGAAGCGCACGGTGTAGGCAACGTTGTGGCGGGCGATTTCCCAGGGCGAGCCGTTGCGCAGCCAGCTTTCCGGATGTTCCACCTGCTGGCCGTTCTCGATGGTCTGGGAGAACATGCCGAATTCATAGCGGATGCCGTAGCCGTAGCCGGGATAGCCATGGGTCGCCATGCTGTCCAGGAAGCAGGCGGCAAGCCGGCCCAGGCCGCCGTTGCCCAATGCCGCATCCATTTCCTGTTCGGCCACTTCGTCCAGGTCCTGGCCCAGGTCGCGCAGGGCGGCGCGCACTTCCGGCTCGATCTTCAGGTCCAGAAGGTGCTTCAGCAGCCGCCGGCCGGTCAGGAACTCCAGGGACAGATAATAGACCCGCTTCAGGTCCTGGCCGTACTGGGCGCGGCTGGTCTTCATGCCCTGTTCGGACAGATGACCGCGCAGCAGATGCGCCAGCGCCAGGAACCAGTCCTGCGGGCCGGCGGTGACCGGGTCGAAACCCACCGCCCGCACCATCGAGGACATCAGCCCCCGCTTGATCGCCTCAACATCGGCGAAGTCCACGGGGTCGTGCAGAACGAAATCGGGTCTGATCGGCGTGTCCATGGGTGTCGGGGCCTTTCGTGCGAGGGGCCCCCGAATGGCCGGCACAGAATGCCGGGCGCGGGGGCCAAGCGGGCGGTTGAGGGCGGGCGTACCGAATAAGGCGGGCAGCGGCGTCCCGGATCAGGCAAGCATGGCCGCGTAGGCGTCCAGATAGGTGGCGGCGGACCGGTTCCAGCTGAAATCCTGGGCCATGGCCCGGCGGCGGGCGGCGTGGAAGGCGGCACCATCGTGGTAAAGGCCGATGGCCCGGCCGACCGCCCAGGACACCGCATCCCCCCACGGATGGTCAAAGACCACACCGGTCCCGTCCGCTCCATGGTCCACATGCACCACCGAGTCCGCAAGCCCCCCCGTGCGCCGCACCACCGGAAGGGTGCCGTAGCGCAGGGCATAAAGCTGGGTCAGACCGCAGGGTTCGAACCGCGAGGGCACCAGCAGGAAGTCCGATCCGGCCTCGATCAGATGGGCCAAGCGCTCGTTGTAGCCCACATGCACGGCCACGGTGCCGGCATGGCGCCCGGCGGCCTCGTTCAGGGCATGTTCCAGCCAGACTTCGCCCGAGCCGAGCACCGCCAGCTGCGCCCCACCTTCCAGCAGGCGGGGCAGGGCGTGCAGCACCATGTCGATGCCCTTCTGCTCCACGAAGCGGGAGACCAGGCCGAACAGCGGCCGGCTGCCGTCGCCTTCCAGCCCCATCTGATGCATCAGCGCGGCCTTGTTGGCGGCCTTGCCGGGTCCCGGATCGGCCGGGTCGATGGGGGCGGCGATCAGCGGGTCGCCCAGGGGATTCCATGCGTCCATATCAATGCCGTTGAGGATGCCGATCAAATCGGCGGAGCGCTGCCGCAGCAGCCCGTCCATGCCGCGCCCGCCTTCCGGGGTCTGAATTTCGCGCGCATAGGTAGGGCTGACCGTGGTAATCGTCCGAGCGTAGCTCAAGCCGGCCTTGAGATATGAGACAAGTCCGTAAAATTCCAAACCGGACATCTGGTACATCCACTGGGGCAAGCCCAGCGGGGCCAAGACTTCCTGTCCGAAGCCGCCGGCATACTGCATATTGTGGATGGTGAACATCACCGGCGGCTTCTGCGCCGTCCAGGCCCGCAGGAAGGCGGGTACCAGACCGGTCTGCCAGTCGTGGGCGTGGATCACGTCGGGCTGCCAGTCCATCAGGTCGCTGGCCACCCCGACGATGGCGGCGGCCTTGGACAGCAGGCCGAAGCGCCGCCAGTTGTCCCACCAGTCCTGGCCCGGCCGCTCCATATAGGGGTCGCCGGCGCGATCGAACAGCGGCGGGCAGTCCACCAGCCACAGGGGTACGCCGCTGTCGGGGAAATGCCCTTCCAGCAACCGGACCTCGCCGGCTCCCATCAGGTCGCCCAGATGCACGGTGCCGCCGGTCAGGTGGGCGCGGGCCATGGCATCGGGATAGGCGGGCAGCATCACCCGCGCATCGGCCCCCAATCCGCGCAGGGCCGCCGGCAGCGCGCCGGCCACATCCCCCAGGCCCCCGGTCTTGACCAGGGGGTAGGCTTCCGAAGTCACGAAGAGAATTTTCATTCCGGTTCCGGTTGCAAGTCTCGCCGTTGCGGCAGAAAGCCATCACTGCCAGGAACCGGCTACCGGGACAAGGAAGAATTGATTGGGGGGCCGCCCCGTCACCCGCATGACATGGCGCTTCAGGTGCCAGGAGTTGAGAAGCCAGTGGGACAAAAAGCGGTACTGGTCTGTTCGGTTTCGAAAATTTAACCCGAAAGCCGAAGTGGCTTCGCTAATTTCCCATGCGTTCGGCCCGAAGAACAGCTAGGCTGTTCGCAACAGCAAAAAAGCGACCCCCTTTCCGACCGTAGGGGAGGGGAGCCCCGATGGACCCGGGGGAACAGGACGGAAGGAGGCGCCACCATGGACCAAATTACCGAATTCCAACTGGATATCAACCGGGCGCTGAAGGAGACGCTTGCGCTGGTGCTGGCGGGGGGGCGGGGGTCGCGTTTGCGTGACCTGACCAACCGGGAAAGCAAGCCGGCCATTTCCTTCGGCGGGAAGTACCGCATCATCGACTTCCCGCTGTCCAACTGCATCAACTCGGGCATCCGCCGCGTCTGCGTCCTGACCCAGTACCGGGCGCATACGCTGATCCACCACGTGCAGCGGGGCTGGGGTTTCCTGCGCGCCGAGATCGGCGAGTTCGTAGAGCTGTGGCCGGCCCAGCAGCAGACGGATTCCGAACGCTGGTACATGGGCACGGCGGATGCGGTGCACCAGAACCTGGACCTGATCCGCATGCACGATCCCCGGTTCGTGCTGGTGCTGGCCGGGGACCATATCTATAAGCAGGATTACGCCAAGCTGCTGGCCCACCACATCCAAAGCGGCGCCGATTGCACGGTGGCCTGCGTCGATGTGCCGCTGGAGGAAGCGCGCGGCTTCGGGGTGGTGGATGTCAACGAAGACAACGACATCATCCGCTTCCTGGAAAAACCGAAGGATCCGCCGTCCATGCCCGGCCGGCCGGACCGGGCGTTCGCGTCCATGGGCATCTATGTGTTCAACGCGGATTATCTGTACGAAATCCTCGAAATGGATTCGCAAAGCGACCACAGCGAGCACGATTTCGGCAAGGACATCATCCCTGCGCAGGTGGGCAAGGCCCGGCTGAAGGCCCACAGCTTCGCCAAGTCCTGCGTCTATTCGGTGGGCAAGCGCGAGCCCTACTGGCGGGATGTGGGGACGGTGGACGCCTATTGGGCGGCCAACATGGACCTGACCACGGTGACACCGGCGCTGGACCTCTATGACCCCATGTGGCCGATCTGGACCTATCAGATGCAGCGGCCGCCGGCCAAGTTCGTCTTCGACCTGGAAGACCGGCGCGGTCTGGCGGTGGATTCCATGGTCTCGGCGGGGTGCATCATCTCCGGCGGGCAGCTGCGCCGGTCGGTGCTGTTCAACGACGTGCGGGTCAACAGCTACAGCGTCGTCGAGGATACGGTGGTGCTGCCCATGGCCGACATCGGCCGTCATGCCAAGCTGCGCGGCTGCATCGTCGGCACCGGCTGCCGTGTCCCCGAAGGCCTGGTGGTCGGCGACGACCCCGTCGAAGACGCCCGCCGCTTCCACCGCACCGAACAGGGCATCTGTCTGGTGACCTCCGACCGCATCGCCGCGCTGGGATTGGGGTGAACGCGGGGCGCAGGGGCCGCCTCAGGCTTCCTGGTCCCAGGGATTGACGACAGTCAGGCCGGCTGCGAGGAACGGTGCCGTGTCCCGGGTCGCGACAGCAAAAGCACGGCTGGCGGCTGTCGCGGCAATGAAGCCATCTGCTTGGCCAATGGCCTGTCCTTTGGCTCGCGCGGCGGCCATTAGAGAGGCGAAGGCTTTGGTTGCGGTAAGATCAAAAGGGACAATCCGGTCCCTAAAAAGGGGGCAGGACCTCACTCTCCAGAAGCAACTCCAACCGAGTCTTTCGTTTGCTATCGGGCAGTGTGGATATGCCGAAGCGCAGCTCGGCTATGGTGATCGTCGAGAGATAGAGTGTGTCGATGGTCTGAGCGTCAAGCCAGGCGACAACACGGAAATCCGGTGCTGCACGCATCGGTTCCGATATCACATTGGTGTCGAGCAGAATCATCCGTCCAGGTCGATAGGGCGAGCCGGGGTCCTGTCCCGGGTTATTGCCGTGTCGAACAGCTGCTGTTCCTCGGAAGATAGTCGGCTCTCGTGCCATATGCCGGCCAGAAGGGAGCCCAGTTTGACCCGATCTGCCGGCCGTGCTGCTTCTTCTAGGATGCTGCGGGCTTCCGCTTCCGGGCTCCGGCCGTGCTTCTCGGCGAGCGCCTTCAGGGCCTGATGGGTTTCGGCTGGCAGATCGTGGATCGTGAGCGCTGGCATAACGATATCATCTCCATTTTGATGACAGCATCATGTTTGGCCGCACCTGACACTCTGTCAAGCCGCCTCAGGCTTCCGCTTTTTCCGCCAGGGTGCGGGCGTCGGCGAGGAAGGCGTCCACCTCGGCGGTGGTGGTTTCGAAGCTGGTGACCAGACGCACCGCTTCCGGTCCTTCCGGCTCCCAGGGATAGAAGGCGTGGCCGGCCTCCAGCAGGCCGTCGCGCACGGCCGGGGGCATGGTGGCGAAGACCATGTTGGCCACCACCGGGTGCAGCACATGCACGCCCGGCAGCCCCACCAGCCCGGCGCCCAGGGTGCGGGCTAGGCCGTTGGCGTGGGCGGCGGCTTCCAGCCAGCGGCCATCTTCCAGCCAGGCACACATCTGGGCGGAAACCATGCGCATCTTGCTGAACAGATGGCCCACCCGCTTGCGGCGATAGCCGGCGTCGGCAGCCAGGGCGGTGTCGAACAGCACCACCGCCTCGCCCGCCAGGCAGCCGCCCTTCGTGCCGCCCAGGGACAGCACGTCCACCCCGGCCTTCCAGGTGGCTTCCGCCGGCGTGCAGCCCAGCGCGGCCACGGCGTTGGACAGGCGCGCGCCGTCCATATGCAGCTTCAGGCCATGATCGCGGCAGACCCGGGCGATGTCGCCCACCTCGTCGGGGGTGTAGACCGTGCCGATCTCGGTAACGTTCGTCAGGCTGGCCGCCGCAGGCTGCATCTGATGGATGTCGTTGCGGCCGATGTGAATGGCCTCGGCCAGGGTCGCGGGATCGAGCTTGCCGTTCTCGCCCTCCAGCCAGGTCAGACGGGCGCCGCCGGTGAACAGCTCCGGCGCGCCGCATTCGTCGACCAGGGCGTGGGCTTCTTCGTGGCAGAAAACCTTGCCCCAGGGTGGGGTGATCAGCGACAGGGACAGGGCGTTGGCGGCGGTGCCGGTGGCCACGGGCATCACCACCACCTCGTGCTCGAACACCTCGGCCACCAGGGATTCCAGCCGCTTGGTCCAGGGATCGTTTCCGTAAGGCATCGCCGGCCCGCGGCCGGCTTCTGCCAGGGCATCCAGGACGGCGGGCAGGGCGCCGGAAATGTTGTCGCTGCACAGGTTGACCATGGGTCACCGGTCCTTTGTCAAAAAGGGGCACCAAAGGCGGACCCCGCAAACGGTCAGGGAAAACGGGGTCCCGAAGAAGGGTATTCATAGCCGGTTCGGGCAATCGCGGCAGCCTTCCATGATTGGCCGGCGAAAGCAACGGCGGGGCGGTGACGGCTGTGGAAATCCCCGATAACCCTTCGTCACAAACAGGGCACGCAGGGCGAAACCCCTTGCCAGGGTCGGGAAAGGGCCGGTACGGTTTCGGGTCGATTAGCCAGGGGAAGAGAGCCGCCGGATGACCCAACCCGCCCTGTCCGTACGCGAAATCCACAAACGGTTCGGACACCTGGAGGTGCTGAAGGGGCTGTCGCTGGAGGCCAACGACGGGGATGTTATTTCCATCCTCGGCTCCTCGGGATCGGGCAAGAGCACCTTTTTGCGCTGCATCAACCTGCTGGAAACCCCCGACCAGGGGGAAATCCGGTTGCGTGGCGAGCCCCTGGCGCTGAAACAGGATCGCAAGGGCACCCTGGAGGCGTCGGATCCGCGCCAGCTGGCGGCCTTTCGGGCGCGCATCGGCTTCGTCTTCCAAAGCTTCAATCTGTGGCCCCATCTGACCATCCTGGAAAATGTCATCGAGGCCCCGGTGCATGTGAAGAAGGTGGCCAAGGGCGAAGCGCGGGAAAAGGGCTTGGCCCTGCTGGCCAAGGTGGGGATCGCCGACAAGCGGGATTACTACCCCTCGCACCTGTCGGGCGGGCAGCAGCAGCGCGCGGCCATTGCCCGGGCGCTGGCCATGGAACCCGAAGTGCTGCTGTTCGACGAACCCACCAGTGCCCTGGATCCGGAGCTGGTGACCGAAGTGCTGCAGGTGATGCGCGGGCTGGCCGAAGAGGGGCGGACCATGCTGATCGTCACCCATGAGATGTCTTTTGCGCGGGATGTGTCCTCGACGGTGCTTTTTCTGCACGAGGGACGCATTGAGGAAAGCGGTCCCCCCTCCCAGATGTTCTCCCAGCCCCGGTCGGACCGGGTGCGCCAGTTCCTGGCCAACCACCTGCAATAGCCGGCCGGTACCCGGATGCAGGCCGGCACGCCGAGGCCGCGTGCCTGCCGCTGTCCATTCGCCCTTCGTCTTTTCCTCCAAGGGGATTGCCCGCCATGACCTTGCTGAAGACTCTCGCCTCGGCCGTGACCGCCATCGGACTGGTCTGCGGCGCCGCCGCCGCGGCCCAGGCCGAAACCGTGCGCATCGCCACCGAAGGCGCCTTCCCTCCGTTCAATTTCATGGACACCGACGGCCAGCCCCAGGGCTTCGACGTGGATATCGCCAAGGCCATCTGCGCGGAGATCGAGGACGACTGCGAGATCATCGCCCCGGTGGATTGGGACGGGATCATCCCCGGTTTGCTGGCCAACAAGTACGACGCCATTATCGCGTCCATGTCGATCACGCCGGAACGGCAGGAATCGGTGCTGTTCTCCAACCCCTACTACAACAACCAGTTCCATTTCGTCGGCCCCAAGGGCGTTGAGGTGGATACCTCCAAGGCCGGCCTGGAAGGCAAGACCATCGGCGCCCAGCGGGCCACGGTCAGCAGCCAGTGGCTGGAAGGCAACCTGGGGGACGCGATCACCATCAAGCTTTATGACTCGGCGGAAGAAGCCTATCTGGACCTGGAAGCCGGCCGCGTGGACCTGCTGCTCAACGACAGCTATCCCACCTACGACTGGCTGAACAGTCCGGCGGGCGAGGGCTTCGAGCTGAAGGGTGAGTCGGTGATCAACGACGACGTGGTCGGCATCGCCTTCCGCAAGGACGACACCGCCCTGGCCGACAAGTTTAACAAGGCCCTGGCCAAGATCATCGAAGACGGCACCTACGCCGAGATCAATGCCAAGTACTTCCCCTTCAGCCTGCTCAGTGAGTAGGCCTGACGGTTCGTTTCAAAGCGTCGCGTTGAGCAAAGGGCCTTGCCGGAGCAAGGCCCTTTCGCTTTTCTGAGGGTCGGTGCAATGTTCCGCCGTCTCGTTAATACCCGCAAGACAGATGGGGCTCTCTGGGGTATCAAGGGTGGTGTTCCCGTTTCCGTGTCACCCCTTCCGCCTGCCACAGATTGCCATAGATCGAAGGACCGTCCGGACCATGGCCGAGCCCGCTTCCGCCGTCCCCGCCCATCCGCCCCTGTTCCGCACCATCCTCGCCGGGCTGATCGGCAACGTGATGGAGTGGTACGATTTCGCCGTCTACGGCTACTTCGCGGCGGTGATCGGCCATTTGTTCTTTCCGTCCGAAGATCCGTCGGTGTCGTTGATCGCAGCCTTCGGCGCCTTTGCCGCCGGCTTCGTGGTGCGGCCGCTGGGCGGGCTGGTGTTCGGCTACGTTGGCGACAAGGTGGGACGCAAGCGGGCGCTGACGCTGTCGGTGATCTGCATGGCGGTGCCGACGGTGGCCATCGCCTTCGTGCCGTCCCACGCGGAGATCGGTGTGATGGCGCCCCTGCTGATCGTCTGTCTGCGCATCCTTCAAGGGTTGAGCGTGGGCGGGGAATACACCAGCTCGCTGATCTTCATGGTCGAGCAGGCTCCCCCCAAGCGCAAGGCCTTTACCGGGGTGTGGGGCGTCTGGGGTGCCGTGGCGGGGATCCTGCTGGGGTCGCTGGTCGGCCTGGCGACCACCACCCTGCTGGGCGAGGCGGACGTGGCCGCCTGGGGCTGGCGGGTGCCTTTCCTCCTGGGTGCGCTGGTGGCGGTGGCCGGAGTCCTGCTGCGGCGATCGATCCATGTGGACAAGGTGGAGACCGCCAGCAAAAGCCCGGTGCGCGAGGCCTTCGGCCGTCATCGCGGACGGGTGGTCCAGGTGGCCCTGCTGAACATCGGCCAGGGGGTGGGCTTCTACGCCGCCTTCGTCTATGCGGTGACCTACATCCACCAGATCGACAATATGGACGAGGCGCTGGTCTTCGACCTGAATTCGCTGACCATGGCACTGATGCTGGCGGTGCTGCCGCTGGCCGCCCTGCTGGCCGACAAGATCGGCCGCTGGCCGGTGATGCTGCTGGGCTACGGCATCCTGGCCTTCGGTGCCATGCCGTTCTTCTGGCTGATGCATCATACGGACCCGCTGATGGTGTTCTGCGGCGAGGCGGGATTCGCCGTGGCCGTGGGACTGGTGGGCGGCGGTATTGTCGCGGCGAATGTGGAGCTGATCCCCGAGGGCGTGCGCTGCACCGGGCTGGCGGTGGCCTATAACGCCGCTGTCGGGCTGTTCGGCGGCACCACGCCGATGATGGCCGCCTGGCTGATCTCGACCACCGGCCATGCCGCGTCGCCGGGATGGTGGGTGGCCGGTGCCGCCGCCATCTCCCTGGCTGCCACGGCGGCGGTGGGGCGGCAGATGGATGGGAAGCAGGTCGCTGTCTAAAGTCGCAGAAGAAGTGGTGCCAGGAGCGTGACGGCGGTGACGGCGACGATGCCGTAGGAGACATGATCCACGGCGCGGCGGCTGGCCGACCAAGGGATGCGTTTTCCCAGCGCATCCCCGAGAAAAGCCGCCGGGCAGAGAAGCAGGGCCTGGACCGCCGTATCACCGTCCAGGCCGGCCGTCAGGCTCCGGGTGGACAGGGCGATGACGGTGAGCAGCGTGAAGATGCTGATCAAGGTTGCCCGCCGCGCTTCCAGGGACAGGCCCGTCCGGCTGGCAAGATAGAGCAGCAGCGGGGGTGCGGGCATGGCCGCCAGACTGTTGAGCAGGCCCCCGAAAAACCCGCCGAGAACCGGACCCGTCACCCCGGCGGCGGGGAAAACCGACCGTCGCCAGATCAGCGGAACCAGGGCGGACAGGATGCTGACGCCGATGAGGCCGCGCAGGATGGTTTCGTCGGCCCGGTCCAGGATCCACAGCCCCAGAGGGGTGGCCAGCAGGCCCGGCCCCATGACCCAGGGGATTTGACGCCAGGGGGTTTCCCGGACCATCAGGGGAATATTGCGGATCCCGAGAAAGAGCTGCAGCAGCAGGGTGATCAGGACCGCATTGGCCGGTGCGGTGCCCAGGGAAAAGAACGACACAGTCACCATGGCGAAACCGAAGCCGGTGAAGCGCCGCAGCCCGGCGGCCAGGGCCGTGATGACGCAGCCGGCCAGCAGGGGATACCAATACGGGGGCACGCTGTTTCCTTCCCGGTGGCCCCGTCCGGCGACCACGCACTTGCACCATGTCGCGAAGAATGATACCGCACGACTGTTATAAAACAAGTCGTGAAGGCTCGAAAAATGACAGCATCGTCATCCACGAACTCGGCGATTTCCCGGAGCATTCTTCTCCTGGAGGCGCTGTCCCGCTATCTGCGGCCCGTCGGAATCCAGGAGCTGGCGATGGAACTGGATCTGCCCCGGCAGAGCGTCCACCGCCTGGTGGCGCAGCTGGAAACCCTGGGGCTGGTGTTGAGGGAGCCCGGATCGGATCGGTTTTCCGTGGGACCCCGGCTGCGGACCCTGTCCCTGTCCTGCATTTCCAGTTACCAGCAGACAAGCGCGACCCATCGCATCCTGATCGATCTGGTCAAAGAAGTCGGTGAGACCTGTAATGTGGGGATGCTTGATGGCAATGAAATTCTTTATATCGATCGCGTCGAGTGCGATTGGCCTTTACGTGTCCAGTTGAAGCCGGGCAGCCGGGTTCCAGTCTATTGTACGGCAATCGGGAAATTGCTCCTCGCTTTTTCCGAAAGCCGGGCGCGGCGGAAGGTTATCGAGTCCTTGCGCCTGATTCCGTTGACCGAGAACACAATCACCGACCCGGTGTTGCTGGATCTGGCGTTCGAGGAAATTCAAACCCGGGACTTCGCGATCAACCGCGAAGAGGACGCCCTGGGCCTGATTGCGGTCGCCGTGCCTATCCGGGATCCAGCCGGCGAGGTGGTTGCCGGGCTGGGCATGCATGCGCCAACGGCGCGCATGTCTATCGAGCGGGCCAAAGGCTATTTGCCGAAACTTCGGGTTGCCGCCGCGGAGATGGCGACGGCTTTGTATTCGTAAAATGGGCTGTGACGTCTCGAAAAATTTTGACACACCGTATGGTGCGATGCACACTGCTTCTCATGGTGACGCCAAGCGGGCCCGCCAAATCGAGCCACTTTCGCGATCGAAAGGACCGACCCATGAGAAAGCCTGTTCGTCTGCTCGCCGCTTGTGCCTTCTTCATCGCGGGTAACGCCTGGGCCACGGAAACGATCAATTTCGGTGTTCAGCCGGCCACGCAGCCCATCTATATCGCCAAGGCGGCGGGGTATCTGGACGCCATCGAAAAAGATCACGACGTTGTTTTCGCCTTCCAGAAGTTCTCCTATGGCGCGCCGGAAAATCAGGCGATGGCGGCTGGGGAAATCCAGATGGCAAGCGCGGGCATGGGACCGGCGATCGTTGCGGCCGCCCGCCTTGAAGCCAGGCTGATCGCCATTTCCATTCTGGACCAGACGGCGATCCTGATCCCTGCGGGGTCCGACGTCGGGTCCGTGGCGGACCTGAAGGGGAAAACGGTCGCCTATCCCGGCAAGGGGTCCCAGCAATATCCGCTGCTGCTGAAGGCCCTGGCCGACGCCGGTCTGTCCGAAGGCGACATCAAACTGTTCAAGACCAAGGGGTCCGATGTCGGGGCGCTGATCGCATCCGGGTCCGTTGATGCCGGGGTGACCTGGGATCCCCATGTGTCCGCGGCGCTTGCCGACGGCTCGGCTAAGGCGCTCCTGACCTCGGCGTCGATCCTGCCCCTGAAATCCGGCCACTATATCGGCAACGGGGTCTATGCCCGGATCGATTTCCTGGAAAGCCATCCCGAGCTTGTGCAAGAGGTGGTCAATGCCCTGGTGAAAGCCGAGAAGCTGATCCTTGCCGAGCCTGAAAAGGCCATGGACATGTGGGCAGAGCAGGTGGGCGTGTCCCGCGATATCATCGAATATTCGCTGAAAGAAGGCATTTCAGTCTATTCGGCCGACATCGTCCCGGATAAGGCGACGATCGATCAGTACACCAGCTTTCTGCAGCAGGCGGGTATCCTGGAAGCGGATGACCTGCCCAAGGTGGATGCAAGCTTCGCCGAAAAGGCGATGGGGGCGGAGTAAGGGAGGCCATAGCCTCTCCGGAAGGGTGGATGTCTTCCTCTATCCCTTCGCCATCTTGCATCGGTGTCCCCACTCCTTGGGGTGGGGGACCTCTCCGTGGGGAAAGCCAATCCTATGGTTCGTTCACGTCGTGTCGCCGGCAGCCTGGGGCCTTATGCCTTCGCGGTGCTTGCCATCCTGTCCATCTGGCAACTGGCTGTCATCGCACTGGCGCCTCCGCCGTCGATCCTGCCGTCCCCGGTGCTGGTCGGCGAAACGCTGATCGAGGAAATCGCCTCGGGCGCCCTGTTCGTGAATGCGGGCATCTCGCTGGCCCGGGTTACCGTGGCCTGGCTGATGTCTGCGGTCATCGCCATCCCCCTGGGGGTGTTCATGGCCCGCTCCGCCCTGGCCGAGCGGCTGATCGATCCGGTCATCGAACTGTTCCGGCCGATCTCTCCCCTGGCCTGGATTCCCCTGGCCATCCTCTGGTTCGGCATCGGGGAGTCCGGGAAGGTTTTCATCATCTTCATCGCCACCTTCTTTCCCATCGTCCTGAACACGGTGTCCGGGGTGAAGCGGGTGGATCCGGTGCTGATCCGGGCCGGGCGCGTGCTGGGCTGTACCACCCAGATCGACCTGTTCTGGCGCGTGATCCTGCCGGCGGCCCTGCCATCCATCATGGTGGGCTTGCGGATCTCTTTTGGCACCGGCTGGGCGGCGATCATCGCTGCGGAGCTGGTGGCGGCGAATTCGGGGCTGGGCTATCTGATCGCCGACGGCATGGAAATCCTGCGGTCCGACCTGGTGATGGTGGGCATGGCGGCAATCGGCGTCATTGGCGTTCTCGTCGATTCCCTCTTCAAAATCCTGCAAACCCGCTTCGGATAGGATCGGCCCATGGAGCTTTCCAAGGAGATCGGGACCGCTGTCGCTGCTCCGGCCATACGCATCGACAAGGTCAGCCGTCATTTTCACGATGCCCAGGGGGAATTCGTCGAAGCCCTGCGCTCAACGTCCCTGGACATCTCGGAGGGGGACTTCGTCGCCATCGTCGGGCCGTCCGGTTGCGGCAAGAGCACGCTGCTGAACATGCTGGGGGGCTTTGACAGCCCGTCTTCCGGGCAAATCACCCTGGATGGACAGCCCATCTCGGGACCGGACATGGACCGGGGCATGGTCTTCCAGGATTACGCCCTGTTCCCCTGGCTGTCGGTGCTGGAAAACGTGATGTTCGGCCTGCGCCGCTCCCATTCCCGCGAAGACGCCCTGGCCACCGCCCGCCGGTGGCTGGATCTGGTCGGACTTGCCGAGTTCGAACGCAAGTCTCCCCGCCAGCTGTCGGGCGGGATGAAGCAGCGGGTGGCCATCGCCCGCACCTTTGCCACCAATCCCCGGGTCATTCTGATGGATGAACCCTTCGGCGCCCTGGACGCCCTGACACGGCGGTTCCTGCAACAGCAACTGCTGAAGATCTGGCGGGAGCACCGCAAGACCGTGGTCTTCATCACCCATTCCGTTCAGGAAGCCGTCTATCTGGCCACCCGGGTGGTGATCCTGACCGCCCGTCCCGGCCAGGTGAAACTGGACGAGCGGGTGGATCTGGAGCATCCGCGGCGCATTTCCGACCCCCGGTTCAGGGACCTGGAAGCCCGGATCTTCGAGGCTCTGGACGAGGAACTGGCGAAAACCTTCAAGCTGGAAGCATCCGATGGATATGCGGATTAACGGCGACGGCCGGGCGCCGGAAAGCCCGCAGGCCCCGGCCCCTGGCCCCGCCGGGCGCGCCGCGGCCAGTCTTGCACCCGCCGCCCTGCGCCAGCGGGACACGCGCATCAACGCCTTTCTGGAGGTCTTCGAGGCGCCGCTCGGCGGTGGTGTTCCGGGCACCTCACTGCCCCTGGACGGCCTGACCTTCGCCGTGAAGGAAGTGATCGATGTCGCGGGACGGCGCATCCCCTGGGGCGTGACAGCCCTGAAGGACAGGGTTGCCCAGGGCACGGCGCCGGCGGTGTCGCGGATCCTGGCCGGCGGCGCCCTTTGCCTGGGCACGACCCGGTCGACGGCCCTGGCCATCACGGGAGAGAGCGGCAGCCGAAACCCCCGGGATCCGGCCCGCTCCCCCGGTGGATCGTCGGCCGGCTCCGCCGCTGCGGTCGGGGCCGGGCTGGTCGATGTCGCCCTGGGAACCCAGACGGTCGGATCGATCATTCGCCCGGCGGCCTATTGTGGCGTGGTGGGGTTCAAGCCGACCATGGGGGTGGTTCCCCGGGACGGGACGATGCTTCTGTCCGCCGACCTGGACCATCTGGGGTACCTGGCCCGCGACGTGGATGTGGTGAAGATGGTCCATGGCCTGTTCCAGCCGTCCGGCACCCCTCGTTCCATACAAGAGGTATGCGTGGTCGCGCCCTGGTTCGATGGCGGCGTGGTGCCCGAGGCGATGAACGCCCTGGAACGGGCGGCGGGGATGGCTCGCACGCTTGGCTATCCTGTCCGCACGTTGGCCCTTCCCCCCGAGGTGGCGGTTGAGGAAGAGGCCGTGCTTCAAGAGATTCTCGCCCGCGGGATCCATGACAACCATGGGCACTGGATCACGGAAAACGAAGATCATCTGCCGCCCGGACTGGCTGAGCTGGCCCGTCGCGGGGCTGCCGTCGACGACCGGAGCTACCGGACCGTCCTGGAGCGCCGGGACGGGATACGGGCCGCCATGGCCGCCCTGGTGGGGCCGGATACGGTCCTGCTGACGCTCTCCGTGGCGGACCGGCCCCCGCTGCTGGGCATGGGGACCGGCCGTCGGGACCCCCAACGTCTTTGGACGCTCCTGGGGTGGCCGGCCGTGGCCCTGCCGACGGGAAGCGCCGTGCCCGAACCGGAAGCAGGCACGGCCTTGCCGTTGCCGACTAGTGTTCAGCTGATCGGTCCTCCCGGACGGGATTTCGACCTGCTGGATCTTGCCGGTCGGATGGAAAGGGGGCTGTTGGGAGGAGGGTGAGGCTGCATCGCCAGCGCTTCATGCGGCCAAAAAGGGTGGGATGCCCGCTGTGTCCTACAGCGCAAACACGCCCTGTAAGTCCCTGGCATCCAGCATCAATGCCGCCGGAACCATGTTCAGGCCATGGCCATAGGTGAAAAAGGCGCCATTCTGATCCTGGCAATAAGTATCGCCGAGGTACAAGCCGAGCAAACTCGGCGCTTTTTGCGGATCCTTTCTCGGTGCAGCAACAAGCGAGCCGCTGTCTCCAGGGTGCCCGTGGGCATCGGTCAGGAAGTAGTGAGGAGTGACCCCGGATAGGATCTGCGCCGGCGTGGACAGGGACATCATCACCGTGCTGGGCGCCCGGCCCGTATCGCCGAAATGGACCTCTGCGGCTTCCCCTTCGATGGCATAGCGGTTGGGAGAGATCTCTTCGCCCAAAGACTTGTGGCCCCGCTTTCCACAGGGGAACGTGATCTTCGCGGCATCAATAAAACCTGGTGCACGGGCGGCCAGTCTGCTCGGCGTACCACAGGTGGGGCAGAGAATGGGGACGCTTTGCCCGATGCGGTGCTGCTGGACCACATGACCTGCGGTGATGCCACAGGGAGTGCCCTCTCGATCCACATAGAGGGCAGCGGGATAGCCTTTCGGGACAACGGGGGTATGGGGGGTAAACGTGGCAAGAGTCTGAACCATGGGAATTTCGACCCGCCCGTATTCCAGTGTCAGCGGGGTCAGGTAGTCGTCTGGGGGGGCATGGTAGCGTACAGCCCGAAACAGCACGGCCCCGAATTGATAGCCGCAAACGATAGGAAACTCATCGGACGACCATGGTCGCATGGCGCCGGGTGCGCGGAAGACGCCGGTGGCGATCAGTCCGGAGCCATTGAACAGCTCTCCCAGCCTAGAATTTTTCTGCGCCTGGATACCTAGGTTGTGCCGCAGGTAGGACGCCCACTGGCCGATCCTCCGACCCGGACAACTCGCTTCAAGGTCCAGTAACCTTTGGTCATAGGGAAAGTCACCGGGCGGAAGACGGGCAGGAACAAGTCGACAAAGAATCTCCGCTGAAATCATTTAAAAACCTCCGATGCGGGAAAATATAGCGTATGGAGGGGTGTTTGCCTACTCACAACTTATGGGTTTTCGATGGGCGGAACGTGCGTCCTAGATCAAACTGCCTTAAATCTGCATCGATTTACGGCAGGTACTTTGATCTAGAATCATATGGTTACAGCATCGAGTCACGCCGAAGGCGTGCGTTCCGCCGGGAGTCGAAGACGCGCTTGCGCACCGGAAAACCGGTGCCCACTTTTCCGCTCGATGCTGTAGACCGTTCCTTCGCATCTGGGTGCCCACCATTACCGTGGAACGGCTATGACCTGCGTTCCATGTCTCCGGTCCATGCAGTCTCCCATCTTTTCGCGCGCTTTGAGGAAGATGCTCCCTCAGAACCCCAGCTTCTGGCGGACTTCGGCGACGTGGGCGGCCATGGCGTGCATGCCCAGGGCGGCGCGCTTGTGGATGTGGTGTTCGTGGGCCAGTACCCGCAGGTTTTCCACCGTGGCGGCGTCGAAACCCAGGCTGTCCGCCACCTCCTGGATGATCTCCACTTCGCCGCGCTGGAGGATGTTGTCGGCTTCGGCCACCAGCAGCAGTTCGAAGATCAGCAGGCGGCGGCGGGGCTGGGTGTCGAAGCTTGTCAGGTCCACCGGTGAAAACAGCTCGCGCGCGCCGATGACGATGTCCGCTCCCAGTTCCTCGGTGATCGCCACCAGCATGCTTTCCTCTTCCGCCGGGACCTTCCAGTCCGCCAGAACAACCCGGTTCGCCAGGCTGAGAAAGGCACGCTTCTGGTCGTCGGTAAAATCCCGCAGGAACATGCGAAAGGAACTCCATTCATCCGGGGTGGGCGCGCTCTCCATCAGGCTCTCCTGGTGTCGCGGGGGCTCAGGGGGTCCCGTGCAGCGGGCGGGGACCTTCCATCGGTTCGGGGGGGTCGGCATGGGGGCCGCCGGGATCCGCGACGGACGGCGGCGTAACCCCCGGCGGAATCGTCAGCGGCGGGATCGACGAGCGGGGCGTCGTCTCCCGCCCTTCCGTCGTCCAGGGGGTGGCGCCGATCTCGTGCAGCACGTTGCGCACCGTGGTGATCACCAACTCGTTGGCGTCCTCCGCCGCCTCGTAATCCCGCAGCCAGAACTGCACCTCGTAGTGCGCCACCCAGTCGTAATTGAAGTCCAGGCCGATGAAGCGGACGTTCGGCACCGGGTCCTGCTCCAGCTGGGTCAGCCGGGCCAGGGCCTCTTCGATGGGTTCGGCGATCTCGGAGGGCTCGTAGCCCGGGGCCAGGGTGAAGGGCACCTCGATCCGGATCTGGGGGTAGGCGCTGAAGTTCTGAATGCGCGCGTCCGACACCTGGCCGTTGGGGATCGACAGCACATACCCCGCCCGGGTGCGCACCCGGGTGGTGCGCCAGGTCATATCGATCACGTGGCCTTCGATGGAATCGCCGATCAGCACCCAGTCTCCTACCGAGAACGGCCGCTCCACGTTCAGGAAGACCCCGGAGAAGACGTTGGAGATGTTGGCCTGGATCGCCAGACCGATGATCATGGTCAGCAGGCCCCCGGTGGCCAGCAGGCTGGTCAGCTTCTGGTCGTAGACGAACGCCAGAATCCCCAGCATTGCCAGGGTGTAGACGATGGAGGACACGAACAGCCGGATGACATTGGGCACGGCCCGCCCCGTGCGGTTTTCCACTGGCTGCCACAGGAAGCGTTCCAAGGCCATGCACAGCAGCTGCGCCGGGATCATCCACCACAGCGCCTTGTAGCCCTCCAGGATCATGTTGATCCAGGCCGGTTCCAGCCGCTGATAGGCCACGTCCAGCGCGATGCTGCCCGCCGACAGCAGCAGCAGCGGCCAGAAGATGATGCGCAGGGAAAAGGAATACAGCAGCCAGTACCGCCCCAGCTTCTTGTGGTCCATGGCCACCGCGAACAGGGTCCCCAGCAGGCTGAACACCAGGATATAGAGGAAGTATTCCGTGGGCAGCAGGCCCGACAGGTCGAACGTCCCCTGGGCCACCTGAACCCCCAGATCGACGCGGGAGAACAAGGGTTCCTCCGACCCGTGGCCCACATAGGCGGGCTTGCCGAAGGAGGCATGGCGGAAGACCTCCTGTGACAGCCAGGCCCGGTCCACCCGCCAGCCCGAATTGGCTCCGGTCACCCGGTCCTGCCGCAGCCGTTCGCTGAACGACGCGCCGGATTCCAGGTTCATGCCCAGGACGTCGCCCACATACAGCAGGTTGTTGCGGTCCAGGGTCTCGTGACGGAAAGACACGCCGGCGATATGCGATCCGTAAGGCCGGGGGGCGTCCAGGAAGTCCAGCAGGAACGGCGCCTCCACCCGGTACAGGCGGTAGGTCAGGCCGTCGATGGTCTCGTCTTGCTCCGGCTCCTCCAGCTTGATGGGATCGACGGCGTTCAGGAAGATCACCTCCTGCGGCTCGAACGCGCCGGAGTAGCGGAACCAGATGGAAAATTCGATTTTCGCCGTGCCCGCGTCCAGGTCGATGTCGGAGATGGTATGCAGCGCCATCCCCGTGTAGACCACGTTTGTGCGGTACATGAACCGGTCGTTCACATAGAGCAGCCGGCCCTTCTTCAGTTCCTCGATATAGTTGATGTCGCCCCGCCGCTCGATGGGCTGGAGCTGGGTGAGGGCGGAAACCACGTTGGTGCCGTTGGCAATGCCGATGCGCACCGGCTTCTGGGCCTGTCCCTTGGCGTCGAACCAGCTGCGGCCGGTGATCCCCCGCAACCCGGCTTCGGCGCGGTCATGGCCGGCCAGGGCATCGCGCAGGGCCTGGCGGGCGCCCTGTTCGGTCAGGCCGTTGCCGTCCTGTCCCTGGGCTTCGTCGAAGGCCTGCAGCAGCAGGTGGGCGCTTTCGTAGCCGAAGGCGGCCAGCCAGTCGGGGGTGCGGCCGTGCTCTTCCTGGAAGACGTTCTTGACGTTCTGCGCGGCCTCGTTGGCGATATCCAGCAGCAGCGGCACCGAGGTCACCAGCCCGTCCATGCGGTCGGCGGCCACCAGGGGATCGGGGGATTCCGCCTCCATCGCCTGGGAAAAGGCATGGGTGGCGTAAAGCGAGGGCGCGACCACCCGGTTGCGCTGGCGCGCCGCCCGCAGCCTCGACACCACCTTGGCCCCCATCTCCGGTGGCACGGCCAGCAGGATGGCTCCCGCGTCGTCGGTCTCGCCGATGATCCGGACGATACGGTCGGCTTCCGCATCCGGATCGGCGGCCGGGTCGATGGTCCAGCGATGGCGCACGGGGGTGCCGAAGCGCTCGTAGACGCCGGCGAAGGGCTCCACCAGGGACATCCGCGTTTCCGCCGAAGGCACTTCGACGATGGACAGGAACACTTCGCCCAGCACATTGCGGGTGTAGTTGGCCAGGAAGCGGGCCTCGCTGGGTTCCGTATAGCCCAGGGTGAACAGCCACGGGCTGTCGGCGGCCAGGTCCGGCCGGTGGGCACCGGGCCGCAGCATGGGCACGCCGGCAGCTTCCAGCTCCCGGATGGCCGGGGTCAGCATGACGGAATCATGGGCCTGCCAGGGGCCGATGACGGCGGTCACCCGGGGATCCCCGGCGGCCTGCCGGGCCAGGGCGGCGGCCTTGTCGGGGTCGGCCTCGCTGTCCAAGGCTTCCAGCACCATCAGGTCGCCGGTGTTGCTGTCGGCGTTCAGGGCGTCCACGCGCTGCTGCGCCCCTTCCACCAGCGCCTGCCCGAGCGCGGCCTGGGGGCCGCTCAAGGGCGCGATGACGGCGATCCGGGGCAACTCGGCCACATCTTCCGACAGGAAGATATGGCGGGCGATCGCCGAGAAAATGGTTCCCAGGATGCCCAGCACCACCAGGATGATCAGGAACTTCAGCCAGCGGGGCAATGTGCCCGTTGCCGTGCTCATCGATCCTTCCCTCACAACGTCCTATGATAACGTGCCTCGTATTTTTCCAGGGTGGATGGACCCAAGGCCCATCGATCCTGCCTTTTGAGGCTTTTCTAATTTGTACAGGGGTTCAGGCGACGTTCACAAGGCTGGCGTGGGACAGGTCGTCGTCGGTTTGGGGGGTGGCGCTGTAGCTTGCGGCGTTCATTGTTTCGTTGCTGCTATCGGACATGGCGAAGACCACCTCGCCCCAGGTGGCCTCGTTACCGTTTGCCAGCTGGGCGGAGCCGGCCTGCTGCACCAGGTTGCCGTTCTGCTGATAATCTTGCGTCTCGGCCCCCAGGTCGATGGACAGCACCCCGGCCTCGGCCAGGCCGATCAGCTCGCCGTCGTCGGTGACGGCATCGGAATTGGCGTCGATCCAGATGGACAGCTGATGGTAGACGCCGTCGCCGGCGTCGATGAACCCGTTGCCGTCCTTGTCGAAGGCGGCCAGCACCTCCAGGCTCGTGGCCGCCCCTTGTGCCCCGTCGGGCAGGGCATCGGCACGGAACGAGGGGGAGATGACTTCGGACAGGTCTTCGATCCGCCCCGATCCGTCCAGGTCCACCACCAGCAGCCCGTCGTCGGGACCGACCCAGCCCATGGCCTGTGCGGCCGCGCCGGCATGGGTGGCGAAGGTGATGCCCGCATCCAGGCCCAGCAGCTCCAGCCCGTCGCTGTCCATGTCCAGGACGATGGGGTCTCCGTGATTGGCGAAGGGGCCGTTGGTGATCCAGGTGACGGACGAAAGGGAAAGGTCGCCACTGACGCTCGTGACGGGGATGCTGTTGTCGATGGTCGAGAGCGTCGTGGTTCTTTGCGTGGCGGGATCGCCATGGGGGACCAGATCGGTGACCGTGGTGCCGTTTGCTTCGTCGAACTGCCAATAATGAAGTAGACCGTCCTCTGTCCCCGTCAGGCGGCCGTCCATGGAGGTCGAGAGGATCGAGGATTGATCCCCGCTCCAGACGCGCAGCTCGCTGAGGTCGGCGTTCAGGGTCTGGTGGGTGAGTTCGTCGCGGCTGATGCCAGTCCAGTGATAGGCGTTATTGTCGGTGAAATTGCTGACGGTGTCGGTCGACGTAACCGCCGGTTCGTCATCGATGTACAGGCTGATATGCGCGCCATCATAGACGAAGGCCACATGGTGCCATTGCCCGTCGTCGATGCGGGTTGTTGTCCGAACGCTGGCATCTGTGGTGCCTTCCCGGATGTCCCCGAGGAGTGTGCCGTCCGCCATGGTGGTGAACTGGATGTAGTCGCCTTCGCTGTTATCGGAGCCCGGGTCGTCCCGCGTGGCGAAGATGGCGCCGAAGTTGTTGAAGGCGTCCCGCGTGCCCCGCACCATGGCTTCGACCGTGAAGGCGCCTTCGAGGTCGTAGGTGCCGTAGTTGGCTCGCATGGTGCCGTCGAAATGCAGGGCACTGCAGTCCCGCAGGGAAACGGTGCCGGTGGACGAGGCTTCCGCGCCATGCGGGTCGGTGACGGTATAGCTGAAGCTGGCGGTCCCCTTGTAGGTGGTCTTGGGCGTGAAGACCCAAGTGTCCCCAACCTGGGCGACGTCGAGATAGGCGCTGGAGGCAGGATCGATGGTCACCCCGGTGATGCTCAGGTCCGCCTGCGCATTGTCGATGTCGGAGGCGGTCGCAAGCAACTGGTCGGTGGTCAGCGTGAAGGCCGCGTTGAAGGCCTGCTGGCCGAAGGAACGGACCAAAGAGTCCGGCGCATCGTTCGCGCCGGTGACGGTGGCGGCCACGCGGGCGGTGTCCCCCAACAGCGTGTCCACATCGGAATCCACCGCCTTGTAGTGGAAGTAGACGGTCGCGCTGTCTCCGTCATTGAGATACTGGTAGGTCGAACCGGGGCTGAAGGTCAGTTGCTGGGTCGCGGGATTGTAGGTGAAGGAGGTGCCGGCGATTTCGGTGCCGTTGATATCCGTGCCCGTGAACGTCTTGGTTTCCGTCAGGATGGCGCCGCCGGCGTAGACCCGCGCCAGGGTGCCATCGACGTCCGTATCATTGGCGAGCAGGTCGATCTGCACCGTTGCGTCTTCGCTGACGCTGGCGGTGTCGTCCGCCGTGGCGGGGGCGTGGTTGGCCGCCGTCACGGTGACGTTGAGTTTGGCCGTGCTTGATCCGCCATTGGAATCCGTCACCACATAGTCGATGGAGGTGACGATGGGGGGGCCGGTCAGGCTGTCGAAATCGCCGTTGGGATCGAAGCTCCAGTTGCCCGAGGCATCGACGGAGAACTGGCCACCGTTGGTGCCCCGGACGCTGCCGGCGCCGGCGTTCACCGACGCGCCGTCACCGCTGAACGAGGCGACCTGGATGGTGCTGTTGTAGTCGGGATCGAAAGCGTCTTTGAGCAGGGTGTTGCCGACAAGGGTGTCCCCGCCCAGCACGGCACCGGTGGCGAAGGCGGTGTAATTCCATTCGCTGATCGTCGGGTCGTCGTCGACCCCGTCCACGCGGACCTCGATATAGTTCTGAGCGCTCAGGCTGCCATCGCTGACCGTGTACTGATAGCGCACGATGGCATATTCCCCGGCCCTCAGGCTGTCGAAGTCCCCATCGGTGTTGAACGACCAGCTGTAGGGATCGGTGCCATTGTCGGTGATGGTGAATTCGCCCGCCGCCGCATTGGTCAGGTCCGGGTCCGGAGAGGTGTCGCTAGTGATGGTTCCGGCGAAGGTGCCGGTGCCGATGGTCAGGGTGTCGGAGGTGTCAGGATCGCTGTATTGCAAGGTGCCGCTGGTGACACCCGCACCAGTTTCTGCGGTGTCTTCCGTGATCGTACCGCCGTTGGCCAGGGTCGCCACGGGGCGGTCGTTCACGCCGTTGACGGTGATGGTCAGGGTGCCCTCGGCGTCGGACACGGCACCGTGGTCATCGACCAGTGTGTAGGTTACCGTCTGGACGTATGGATCATCGCCGGCAGCCATGGAGTCGAAGGAGTTATCCTGCGTGACGGTGTAGGCGCCCGTTGTGGTGTTGACCTCCAGGGTCAGGCCATCGCCGAAGATCACGGACTTTAATGTCTCGCCGGAGCCCACGGCGATGCCGTTCAGGCTGGCCAGGCGCACCGTGGCGCTCGCGTCCTTGTCATCGGCGTTGGTGAACAGCACACCCGAACCGGTGGTCTGCTCGTCGACCTCCAGGGTCTTGTCTTGCGCCACGGGGACGTCGTTGGTGCCATTCACCGTGACGGTGATGGTGCCCGTGTTGCTGCCGGCCCCTGTCGCGTCGGTCACCGTGTAGGTGTAGGTCACATCGACGGTGTCGCCCTCGTTCAGATAATCGAAGTCCTCCGCCTCGGCGGCGAAGGTCCAGGTGCCGTCGCTGTTGACCTCGAAGGTGCCCTTGTCGCCGTCCGCGGTGGTGCCGGCACCGCTTGAGGGGGGCACGGTGACGGTGTCCCCCGTGTCCACATCGGTGTAGGACAGGACACCGCCGGTGCTGAGAGCCGCGTCGGTCTCGGTCAGCGGGGCGCTGCTGATGTCGTCCACGGTGGGGGCGTCGTTCACGCCGGTGACCGTGGCGGTCAGGGTGACCTCGCTGGTGGCTCCCTGGGGGTCCGTCAGCCACAGCGTGACCTCGCTGGTCGCCGTCACACCGGCGGGGAGCTGGTCGAAATCGCCGTCGGGGTCGAACGCCCAGGTGCCGTCGTCCTGGACCCGGAAGCGGCCGCCGCCGTCCCCGTCCACCCAGACGCCGACACTGGCCGCGGCGCCGGCCACCCGGGTCACGGTGATGTCTGTCGCGGGGTCGTCGTCGCCGTCGAGGTCGATGAAGAAGCCCGACAGGTCGCCGCTGGTGCTGTGGTCCTGGTCGGTGGTGATGGGCGCGGTGCTCAGGTCGAGGGTCGGCGCGTCGTTCACGCCGGTCACGGTCATCGACAGGCCGCCGGTTACGGTTTCATCGCCGTCGCTGACCCCATAGGACAGGGTGGTGGTCACCTCGTCCGTACCCCCGGCGTTGGCGTCCAGGGCGTCGTATTTCCCGTCGGGATCGAACGTCCAGTGGCCGTCGGCATAAACGGTGAACAGGCCCTTGCCGTCCGACCCGGCGATGGTCAGCGGGGCGCCGTCCGTCACCACCGTGCCGTCGATGGTGATGGTCAGCGGGTCGCCGTCGATGTCGGACATCGCCAGGGTGCCGGAGGCGAGGGTGTCCTCGTCGGTGGAGACCGTCTCCACCGAGGCCACCGGCGTATCGTTGGCGCCTGTCACGGTCACGGTCAGGGTCCCGGTATCGCTGCCGCCGTGGCCGTCGCTGACCGTATAGGTGGCGCGGGTGGTCCGGGTTTCACCGTCGTCCAGATCCTCGAAATCCGTGCCGGTGACGAAGGACCAGCCGCCGTCGCTGTTCAGGACGAAGCTGCCGCCGTTGGTGCCGGTCACCGTGCCGACATTGGACAGACTGAGGATATCCCCGCTGTCCACGTCGCTGTCGTTGCCGAGCACGTTGCCGCTGGCGGAACCGCCTTCGACGGCGGATCCGCTGTCGTCCCGGGCAATCGGGGAATCGTTTACACCGGTCACCGTGACCGCCAGGGTGGCCGTGTCGGTCTCGCCGGATCCGTCCCTGACGGTATAGGTGATCGAGGTCACCTTGGTGACGCCGGCGGCCAGGCTGTCGAACGCGCCGTTGCCCGAGAACGACCAGCCGCCGTCCGCCGACAGGGTGAACAGGCCGCCGTCCGACCCCGCCACCGCCGTACCGACGCGGCCGCCGGAGACGGCGCTGACGATCTTGGTGTCGTTACGATCAGGATCGGTATCGTTGCTCAGCACGTTGCCCGAGGCGCCCCCGCTTCCCGACGCCGCGCCGGTGTCGGCCACGGCGACGGGGCGGTCGTTGGTGCCGGTGACCGTGACGGTCAGGGTCGCGGTATCGGTGCCGCCGTGCGCGTCCCTGACCGTGTAGGTCACGGTGGAGGTGGCGGTTTCTCCTGCGCCCAGACTGCGGAAGTCGGTGCCGCCGTCGAAGGACCAGTGGCCGTCTTCGGAAATGGTGAACTGGCCGCCGCCGCTGCCGGTGACCGGGGCGCCCAGGGTGCCGCCGGCGACGGCGCTGACCACCTTGGTGTCGGAGGTGTCGGGGTCGGTATCGTTGCTCAGCACATTGCCCGAGGCGCTACCGCTGCTGTCGGTGGTGCCGGTATCGGCCGATGCGGTCGGCTGATCATTGGTGCCGGTCACCGTGACGGTCAGAACGCCCGTGGTCGTGCCGCCATGGCCGTCGCTCATCGTATAGCTGACGCTGGTGGTGGCGGTTTCCCCGGCACCCAGGCTTGCGAAGGCGGAGCCGGCGTCGAAGGACCAGCGGCCGTTTTCGGAAATGGTGAACTGGCCGCCGCCGCTGCCGGTGACGGGGGCGCCGACCGAGCCGCCGTGGACGGCGCTGATACTCGGGGTGCCGCCGCCGCTGCCACTGCCGCCGCCCAGCAGGCTGCCGGACGTGGAGCCGCCCTGGCTGGTGGTGGTCGGGGGATCGTTGCTCTGGGTCCCGGTGACCGTGACGGTCAGGGTGGCGGTTGCCGTGCCGCCGTGGCCGTCGCTGACCGTATAGGTCACGCCGGTGGTGGCGGTGGCGCCGGCGGCCAAACCGTCGAAGGCGCTGCCGGCCTCGAAGGTCCAGGTGCCATCGGCGGACAGCAGGAAGGTCCCGCCCGACGATCCGGTGACGGCGCGGCCCACATTGTCCGTTCCGCCGTTCACAGCGCTGACCGACAGACTGTCCTGGCCGTCCGTGCCGTCCAGGAGATTGCCGCGCCCCGTGCCGCCTTCAAAGGCTGCGCCGGTCGCGGCGCTGACCACGGGGGTGCCCCGGACGCCGACGATGGTAAAGGTGATCTGGCCCGTGGCCGTGCCGCCCTTGCCGTCGATGATGTCATAGGTGCCGACGACCGTGCGTGTCTCTCCTTCGCCCAGGTCGGCGTAGGCATTGCCCAGGTCCAGCCGCACCTGGCCGTTGCCCAGGTTGACCAGCGTGCCGCTGCCCGACGTGACGCGGACGGCGGTGACGGTCAGGCTGTCGCCGTCGCCGTCGCTGTCGTTGCGCAGGACCGAAACGGTGCCGTCTTCGCCCACAGTGAAGCGGGCCACGTCGTTGGTGGCCTGGGGCGCCCTGTTGGACGGAGGCGTGGGGGGGGCGCCCCGGTCCCCCCCGTTGCCCCCTCTGCCCCCGCCGTTGCCGCCATTGCCTCCATTGCCGGATCCACCGGTGACGGGAGGAGGGACAACAGGCGGGGTCGGCGGGGCCGGTGGCGTCGGAACAGGGATCGGCGCGATGGTTTTGACGGGGCCGTCGGTCTTGCCCCCGGTATCGGAGAGGGTGGAGCCGGTCGGGGACTGCGGAACACCGGTTCTGCCGCCGGGGCCGGTCGAGCCGCCGCCAGTGCCGCCACTGCCTCCCGTGCCGCCACTGCCGCCATCCCCCCTGCTGCCGGTCTGCCCGCCGAATCCGTCATTGCCGTTGGGATTGGTGACGAAGCCCTGCGTCCCCGGATCGCTGCTGGCGATCTGGCGGCCGGCGTTCCCGGACGAGGAGGGTCCGGACGACGACCCGGCGCTGGCCGCGAGCCGGCTCGCGGCGTCGGAGGTCTGTTGGGCGCTTTGGGCCAGGGCCAGGGCCAGTTCGATGGAGGTGCCGCCGGCCAGGGCGTAGGCCAGGGCATCGGCAAAGGCCGACCCGCCGTCCAGGGCGCCGTCCAGCACCCCCTGGGCAAGCTGGCTGAGAACCCCGCTGCTCCGGGAGGCTTCGGCCGCGCTGTCGGCGGCCTCCTGGGCGTCGGCGGCTTCCTGGGCGGCGGCGGCGGCGTTCAGGCCGGCCGCCAGCGCCTGGGCCAGGGCATCGGCGAACGCGTCGCCGTCCCCCAGCAGGGCGTCCAGGGCGCCGTTGAGATCCCGCCCTGACGCCAGGGCAGCGAGCCAGCCCCCCTGAGAGGCCGCAAGCTGATTGGCCGCCGCCGTGGTCTGGCCGGCGTCCCGGGCCGCGGCCAGGGCAGCGTTGATGTCCAGGCCGTTGGCCAGCGCGTTGCCCAGGCTGCTGGCGAAGGCGGACGCATCTCCGGCGGACAGGCCGCCAAGCGCCCGGGCGACGCCGCCCTGATCCCCCGCCGCCAGCGAGGCAAGCACCTGGACCATGGGGTTCTGGTTTGCCGCCGCGCGCAAGGCGTCCTGGGCCGCGATCACGGCCATCGCGTCGGTCCCGGCGGTCAGGGCCGCACTCCTCCCCTGGCCGGTGGCCAGCGCCAGGGCCACGGAGTCCGCGCCGGGAACGGCCTGAAGCGCATCCACATGGCCGCTGGCCAGGCCGGCCAGCAGGGAATCCAGGGCGCCGCCCTCAGCCGGCATGCCGCGCACGTCGGCCAGCGCGGTTTCCAGGGACTCGCCGGCGCCCAGGTTCTGGTTCAGCACATCGATCGCGGTGTCTGCCAGGGGCAGCCCGGTATCCGCCAGCACCCCTTCCACGTCGCCGCCTGACGCCAGGGCCGCCAGCACCGGATCGCCTTCGGCCACGGCCAGCAGCTTGGCGATCTCGGTATCCAGGTGGTGGTTGCCGTCGGTCAGGGCTTCCGGCGGAAGGGAGCCGTCGGCCAGTCCCTGAAGAATGCGCTCCTGGTAGGACTCGGCGATGCGGTCCGCTTGCTCTTGGGTCGCGCCGGCCTGAAGGGCGCGGTCGCGGGCGGCATCGGCCAGGGCGTCCAGCCCCTCCACATCGCCCGAGACCACTGCCTGTCCCACCACTTCGCGGGCATCCGCCGCCAGCGCCGGTGGCGTGTCGACCGAAAACTGCGCCTCGAAGGCCGCGCGGCTGAGAGAGAAGGGGGTGCTGTCGGCCCCATCGAAGGCCACGCCGGTCAGGCCTTCGTGCAGGGACACGGGGTCCCCAGGACCGGCGGGGGAAACGGTGACATCGGCGCTGCCCGGCGGAGCTTCGGCCAGGGCCACCCGTAGGTCCGCGCCGGTCAATCCCACCTCGGCCGAACCGGCGCCGGCGGCCACATCGATGCGGCCCAGTGGGGTGACGATCACCAGATCCGGGGCGCCGTTCCCGCCGTGGTCGAAGCTGACCGAGCCGCCGGTGACCGAGAACACCGTCGTCTCGCCCGATCCCGCTTCCCCGGAGGATACCAGGGTGGCCTCGCCACCATTGCCGAGCGACAGATCGCCACCGCCCTGGGGGTGGAGATCCGCACGGCCGGAGGCAACATCCACCGTATCGCCCTGGTACAAGGGCATGCCCGCCCGCAGAGCCTCGCTGGTGCCATCCGCATGGGTCACCGTGCCGCTGCCGGTGACATCCCCGACCGCGCCCGACGGGGGTTGGTCGGAGGTCCAGGCCGTGCCCGTTTCCGTGCTCATGCTCCCATCGGTATCCGGACCGGTGCCAGGGGCAGCGTCGCCGGCGATGCCGGTGGCCGGTGGCGGCAGATCGCTGCCCGGATCGGAAGCGGCTCCGGTCCCTGGCGCATCCGGGGTGTCCGGCGCGGAGATCTCCTGCGCCGCCAGAGGGTCGAGGCGGGAGGGGTCCGGATCTCCGATGGTTGACTGAGGGGTGACCTGATCAGCCATCGGGTCAATTGCAGCGGGATTTGTTTCGGATCCGGTATCGGTTTGCCCGCTCCGGCCCGCCTGCGGATCGATCGTGGCCGGGTCCATTTCCGATGTGCGGGAAGGGCGGGTAGAGGGGGCGGCGGCCAGGGGATCGATCAGCGACGGGTCCGCGTCCGCATTGTTGACCTCTTGGGTCAAATGCGTTTGAATAGAGGTAGTCTCCCTTGTCGGTTGCGATTTGCTGCCGACGGGATAGTCCTCCACAGGTGTAGGGGCGGCGCCGGAGGCGGTGTCGCCAGCCGTCCGGGGAGCCGTCTCGAGTCCCGCCATCGTCCCAATGACCCAACTGTGGTGCCGTTTACGCCTGTTAACGCGCCGACACGTCTTTTAATGTATTGAATTTGGGTAACTTTATCTCGACCACGGGGGTGTTTGCAAACTTTGTGGCGGGTATGCCCGAGTCTTCCCATCGGAATCGAAAAAAAGTGGCTTGAACTGGCGGTTATATTGAATCTGCAATGATATAATAACCACATGGTTGTTCCGGAGGGGATACAAAATACACCGAATCGTTCGCCTTTCCGGCCCGACGCGACTCCGGACTTTCCCCCGATTTGGGAAACGGCGGCTTCCCCCCGGGCCGGTGTGTCCAGTATGGTCCTAGGCCTTGGGTACCGTGGGGTTGGGTGGAATGAACGGGTCGTCGGGACGGGGCGGGTGGTTTCTGCGCAGGATCGGCGGACGGGTGCCGTTATCGGTGAACCTGTTCAGCATCCTGCTGGGCGTGACGGCGACGGTGGCCGTGACCCTTGCCATCTATGCCCACTGGTCGGGCACCCGCACCGCCGAGGAAACCGCCGACCGTCTGCTCAGCGCGGTGATCGAAAAGGTGGCGGGCCGGGTGACGTCGGTGCTTCAGCCGGCGTCCCTGCTGGCCGATGTGGGCGGCGAGGTGATCATGACCCGGCCGGGGGCGGAGCCGATCGGTCCCGAAGGCCACCCCCTGGCCACCTTTGCCGAGCGGGCCCTGGGCCATGCGGACTCCCTGTATTCGGTCTATGCCGGGTGGGATGACGGCACGTTCCTGCAAATCATCAATCTGGGCCGGCACGGCAGTCTGGCGCGGGCTGCCCACAATGCCCCTGATCAGGCGGACTACGTGCGGCGGGAAATCGGCCTGTCGCCGGAGGGGATCCGCTGGCAGCAGTGGTCGTTCCTGGATTCCCAGGGGGCCGTGGTGGAAAGGCGCCGGGATTCGGAGCCGCCGGCCTACGACCCGCGCAAGCGCCCCTGGTATGACCAGGCCTTGCAGACCGGCCGGCTGACAGCGACCGACCTGTATGTCTTCAACAGCCTGGGCCAGCCGGGCATCACCCTGGCCCGGCCGCTGGTCGGCGGCGATGGCGTGCTGGGGGTGGACATGACCTTGGGGGCGTTGTCCGATTTCCTGGCCAATCAGCAGATTTCGCCGGGCGCGCGCATTGCCATCTTCGGTGCCGACGGCTCGGTGATGGCCACGCCGGGGCTGGCCGAAATCCTTGACAGTCAGCGGTCCACCGATGGCTCCTTGCGGGTGGTGACCGTGGAGGGGCTGGGCGATCCGGCGCTGATCGGCCTGTTCCATTCCTTCCAGACCTGGGGCACGGTGGCCAGCACCTACGATGTGGACGAGGACGTGTGGCTGGCCCGCACCCAGCTGGTGGAAACCGGACGAGGACAGCAGTTCCTGGTGGGCGTGGCGGCACCGCGCACGGATTTCACCGGTCCTGTGGACCGCATGCGGCGCAACAGCCTGACCGCCGCCGGTCTGCTGCTGCTGGTGGGCGTGCCGATCAGCCTGATCCTTTCGCGCCGCATGTCCCGGGCATTGGCCGCCCTGGCGCAGGAGGCGGAATCCATCGAACGTCTGGACCTGGATGGCGACATCAAGGTTCACACCTTTGTCCGCGAGATTCACACCCTGACCACCGCGATGGCGGTGATGAAGCGGTCCCTGCGGACCTTCGGGCTGTATGTGCCCATGCCCCTGGTGAAGCGGGTGATGGCGGCCGGCGGCCTGGCGACCCTGGGCGGCCAGCGGCGCGAGATCTCGCTGGTCTTCACCGATATCACCAACTACACGGGCATCACCGAATCCCTGGATCCCGAGGCGCTGATGTCCCGCACCTCGGACTACTTCGATCAGGTGGCCGGGGCGGTGGCCCAGCACAAGGGTGTGATCGACAAGTACATCGGCGATGCGGTGATGTCGATGTGGAACGCGCCGCTGGACGATCCCGACCACACCCTGGATGCCTGCCGAGCGGCGCTGGAAGTGCGTGCCCGGGTCGCCCGCTTCAACGCCAAGCTGGAAGCCGCCGCCGAACGCCCCATGGTCACCCGCATTGGCGTGCATGTGGGCGAAGCGGTGGTCGGCAATGTGGGCACCTCCGACCGCATCAACTATTCGGCGGTCGGGGCGACGGTGAACGATGCCGCCCGCATCGAACGGATGAACAAGATTTACGGCACCAACCTGCTGATCTCCCAGGCCGTGGCGGACCGGCTGGGGGGGCAGGTGCTGGTGCGCGCCGCCAACCCGGCAGAGGGGCCGTTTTCCAGCGACTCCCTGGCGGTGTTCGAACTGGTCGCTCTGGCCCCAGGCACCCCGGAACAGCGCACCCGCTGCGATCAATGGGCCGAAGCCATGGCGCTGCTGTCGGGGACTGGCGTCGAAGACCGGTCCCGGGCGGCGGAGATCTTCAGCGACCTGGCCGACGTCGACCCCTCGGACGGCCTGGCCACCTACTGGCGGGGCCGTCTTGCGGTGTTTCAGTCCGCAAGCGCCGAGCCGGCCCCAGGGCCGGTCGATTAAGAAAAGTCAGTCCGCGGCCGAACCGGCCGGCGGTTACCCTGAGGTCCGTTGTCCCTTCGCCGCGGCCGGCACGGGCCGCGGTCAGGAACGGGCTTGGCAATGCTTTGTCCTTCCCGGCATAGTGCGGACACGGTCGTTCTGTCGCGAAAGTGACATTTGCATGCGATCCCCCTCCTACCCGCAGTGGAGATGTCATGAAGGAACTGATTGCCCCTCCCCGAGTGGGCGTTCTGGCGGTGGTCTGGCGCGATGGCTCCGTCCTGCTGGTGCGGCGGCGCAATCCCCCTCAGGCGGGGCGCTGGGGCTTTCCCGGCGGCCGGCTGGAGCCGGGAGAGCGGCTGAAGACCGCCGCCGAGCGGGAGCTGATGGAGGAAACCGGCGTGCGGGTCCGTGCCGTGGCCTGCCTGGCCCCCTTCGAACAGATCGGTGATCCCGTCGCCCCGCCCCCCGTTTCCGAAAGCGGCGCTGCGGCGTCGGACAGTGCGCCGCCGTCCCAGGATCACTGGGTGCTGGTGCCGGTCTGCTGCGCCTGGGAAGACGGGGAACCGGAGGCGGCCGATGATGTGGACGATGCCGCCTGGTTCGACCCGGACAAGCTGCCGGAGTTGTTGTGCACCGGCGTGGATGACCTTATCTCGATGTCCATGCCCACCATCGGCGGCAGCTACTTCTAGCCCCCCTGCCGTATCCATTCCTTCCCGAACCCTAAGCGCGAGTGTCCTCTCATGAGCGAATCCCTGCGCGATGTCCTGTTGGGCGGTTTCGAGCATGGCCGCTTTCTGGTGCCGTCCGGCCATCTCGATGGCGAAGGGGAGTTGGTGGAGATCGCCTATTCCAAGGCCGGCTCGGGTCCGCCGCTGCTGCTGGTGCATGGCTATCCGCAAACCCGGCTGATGTGGCACCGCGTGGCCCCGGCGCTGGCGGAGCGGTTCACGGTGGTCCTACCGGACCTGCGCGGCTACGGCGAGAGCACCACCCCGCACAGTCCGGACGGCGCCCTGTACAGCAAGGGGGTGATGGCGGCCGATCTGGTGGCCCTGATGGATCACCTGGGCTTCGCCCGGTTCCATCTGGCCGGCCACGACCGGGGGGCGCGGGTATCCTATCGCCTCGCCCTGACCTATCCGGATCGGGTGAGCCGGCTCGCGGTGTTGGATATTCTGCCCACCAGCACCTATTTCGATGCCATGGACAAGGACTTCGGCATGAAGGCCTACCACTGGCTGTTCCTGGCCCAGCCCTATCCCTTGCCCGAACGGCTGATCGCCGCCGATCCCGCCTTTTATATCCGCTGGACGATCGAAAGCTGGACCCCGGATCAGGCCGCGCGCATCGATCCCCGGGCCATGGAGGCCTATTGTACCCAGAACGCCACGCCGGAGCATGTGCATGCCATGTGCGGCGACTATCGCGCCGGGGCGACGGTGGACTACGCGGCGGACAAGGCGGACCTGGAGGCCGGACGCAAGATCGCCGCGCCGGTGCTGGCCCTGTGGGGCGGCCGGGGATTGGCGACCAAGTCGGGCGACCCCCTGGAAGGCTGGCGGCCCTGGGCCGACGACGTGCGTGGCGAATCCGCCAGCGGCGGCCATTTCGTGGCCGAGGAAGACCCGGAAACGGTGCTGCTCACCTTCCGAACGTTCTTCCCCGACACGGTGGAGTAGGCTTTTGATGTCGTGGGCGCCCGCGCTTATCAGGTCGTGGGCGCCCGCGCTTATCAGGTCGTGGGCGCCCGCGCTTATCAGGTCGTGAGCGCCTGCACCTATCAGGTCGTGAGCGCCTGCTCAACAAACCCCAGCCGGTCCTGGCCCCAGAAGATGTCGTCGCCGACCCGATAGGTGGGGGCGCCGAAGACGCCGGCGGCCAGGGCCTCTTCGGCGTCGGCTTTCAGGCGTGCGGCGGTGCCGGGGTTGTCGGCGGCGGCCATCAGGGCGTCGGCGGGCAGGTCTGCGGCACCAAGGATCTCGACCACCGTCGCGGCATCGGCAATGTCGCGCTCTTCCATCCATACGGCCCGCAGCAGGCGGCGGGTCAGGTCGGTGACGTCATGGCCGGCTTGCCGTGCGGCCACCACCACCAGCGACGCCAGGCGTTCGTCGACCGGGAAGAAGGCCGGCTGGATCACGAACGCGTCCAGCCCCAGATGTGACTTCCAGCGGCGCAGTTCGCGCAGCCGGTAGGCCAGGCGCACCGGATGGCGGTCCTTCATCGTCACGCCGCCGGAATTGGGGAAGATATCCCGGGCCAGCAGGGGGCGGTGGTCCACCGTTGCACCGGTGCGGGCGGCGACGGCCATCAGCGAGTCGACGCCCAGGCAGGCCCAGGGGGAATGGCAGAAGTAATAGTGGGTGATCGTCGGCTTGGCGGTCTCGGCCATGAAGCGGGTCCTTGCACGCGATGAATCGGGTCCAGTGCCATATGGGGGCAGGCGCGCGCGGACAAAGGGGTCCGGGGTTACGGATCGGTGACGCAGGACCTCTTTTCAGGTCCGCCTGCCTCACGAGCCGTTGGAGGCCGGCGGAGTCCGTGTCGGTGGTGCTGTCCGGGACGGGGGCTTGTCCTGCGGCGGAATCCGGCCGGTGGAGACATCGCCGGGGGTTACGCCGCTCAGGGTGCCATTCCGGGCCATGCCCGCCTGTGGCGGTGGGGGAGGGGGGACCGCCGCCTGCTGCTTAGTATCGGATGCCGGCTTGGGGGCACCATCCGCAGACACCGCCGCGCGGGCAATTTCCGCCTGGGGCACCAGGGGCAGGGAGAAACAGAGGGTGGACCCGCTGGTGACCGGCCCGGCGCTGGCCCGGGCTTCGGTGGCCGGGGCTTCGGCCGCTGCCAGTTCCGCTTCGGTCCGGGTGTTGTCCGTGTCGATCCAGATGCGTCCGCCCTGGGCTTCGATAATGCGGCGGCAGATGGCCAGGCCCATGCCGGTGCCCGGGTGCTCGCCATAGCCATGCAGGCGCTGGAAGATGCGGAACACCCGCTCCGCATGGTCGGTGCTGATGCCGATGCCGTTGTCGGCCACCGAAAAGACCGCCATCTCGCCTTCCTGCCGGGCGCTGATCAGCACCCGGGGCGGCCGCTGGGCATGGCGGTATTCGATGCTGTTTTCCAGCAGGTGGACGAACACCCGGGTCAGCAGCGTCGTATCGGCCCGGACCACGGGCAGGGGGCGTTGCACATCGGCGCTGCCGCCGGCGGCGTCGAACACCGGACGCAGGGTGTCCAGGGCGTGATCCACGGCCTCGCCGGACGGGGCGATGCCGTTGGCGTTGCCGATGCGGCTCAGTTCGGTATAGCTGAGCAGGTCGTTGATCAGCCGCGACATGCGGTTGGCGCCCTCGATGGCGAAGCCGATGTATTCCTGCCCCTCCGGATCCAGCCGGGCGCTCTGGCGCCGGCGCAGCAGGCCCAGGAAGCTGGAGATCATGCGCAGCGGTTCTTGCAGGTCATGAGAGGCGATCTGGGTGAACTGCTCCAACTCGCGGTTGGCGTGGGTCAGGTCGGCGTTCAGGCGCCGCACCTCGGCCAGGGCGGCTTCCCGGTCGGCCAGGGTGCCGTGGGCGCGGCGCAGGGCGCCCAGGGCCAGGGCCAGCATGGCCAGCACCGCCAGCGTGGCGAGGAACAGGCCGCTGCGGAACAGCGAGGCGCGGGATTGCAGGGGCTCCATGATCGGCCGCAGATCGCGGCTGCGCACCAGCACCAGGCCGGTATCGCCCACCGGTACGGCCATCGACATCCAGTCGCCTTCGATTCGCGGAATGCCGCCTCCGGCCCCTTCGACCAAAGGCCGGGGATCCACCGGATAGGCGTCCCCCAGGGAATCAAGCGGGGATCCCGGCTGGAAGCCGGCATGGGTGGGGTGGCTGGCGATCAGCCGGCCGCTGCGGGACAGCAGCAGCGCCCGTTCGGTCGCCGCCGGTCCCGCCAGGGCCAGATCGGCAGCCAGAGCGCGGGGATCGACCACGGCGGCCACCACGCCTTCCAGCCGGCCAAGGGTGTCGCGCAGGCCAACGCTGAGGCCGATGAACCACTGGCCGGAGCGGCGGCCGCGCACCGGGTCGCCGATAAACACGCCACGGTTGCCGGCCATCTGCCACTGCACATAGTCCCGGTCGCCCAGATCAAGGGGCGACTGGGGCGGCTCACGGGATTCGTCGAGGATGAACATCCCCCGGGCATCGGTCAGCAGGGCGCCGCGCAACTGCGGCAGGCTGGCGCTGAATCGCGCCATCATGTCGCTGAGCGCGTCGCGGTCCTGGGAATCCAAGTCGGGGAAGCCGCGCAGGTGGGCGGCTTCGTTCAGGGTGTACAGAGCGTTCTTGACCACATCGACCTGTTCGCCCAGGCGGTTGGCCATCAGCGCGGTGGCGGCGGCAAAGGTGCGCTGGGCACCTTGGCGGACCGCTTCCGACTCCTGGCGCGTCCGCAAAAGATCCATGGCCCAGAAGGCGGATAGCGCAACCAGGGTAACGGCCGCGATTATGATTGCGGCCTTGGGATGTTTCCATCGCCGAACGTCTGACATCAATTGCCCCCCCAACGTGGGCGGAGTATCGCATTGCACTCATCTGTATCGCAACAGACTGGATCATGCCATCCGGTATAGGCGGCTATGCCCTTCGGGTGAAGCTTCGGGGGGGGGACGTGTCAATCAATGCAGCGGTTATCGGCAATACGCCAGGCTGCAAACCCGGCAGTGGCCCCCGGGGCATCGCCGCAATTGATCCGCCCGCGTTCCTCTGTATGGTGCGCACCGGTCCGGTCCGCCCTGTGCCGTCAGGCGATGCGGAGGGATCGATCGGCAACACTGTCAGAACAGGATGGCGGCAATGAGGACGCGCGGACGCTTTTCCCGGGGTCACCGAAACCATTGGGGGCGGTGGATTTTGGGGGGCGTGATTGGCCTGGGGATCCTGGCCGGTGTCGCCTATGGGGTGGGGGACTGGATGTTTCGCACCGATCCGGATGTCCGTCGTTGGTATAATGTGCTGCGCGCGGAGCCCTATCGCTACGAAGGGGTGCCGCCCTTCTATGCAGAAACGAATCCGGAAACCCTGGTGGCCCGCCTGAAGGGGCCGGCGGATTTGGACGCGCGGCGCCGTGCGCTGTCCACCGCCGTTTTCGGGACGCCCCTGCCGCCCCGGTCCGCACGGCCCGACCGGGTGGAGCGGATGATCGATCCGGCGACCGTGCCGGCGCTCGCGCCCTATCTGGGCCGGTCGGCACTGGCGGGGGTGGACCGGCTGACGGTCAACGTGGACGCGGGCTACACCGCCCGGGCCTACCACCTGCATCCCGCCAGGCCCCGGGGCGCGGTGGTGCTGTGGCAGCAGGGCTATGCCGCCACCATCGCCGATGCCGCCCCGCTGCTGTTGCCCCTGCTGGAACAGGGGTATGACGTGGTGGCCCTGAACTATCACGGGGATTACGGCGAGAATGACGCCAACCCGCGAGTCTTCGACGGCTACGGCCTGCTGCCCAGCAGCGGCTGGTCGTTCCTCTATGCGATGCCGTTGCCCTTGCGCCGTTATTTCCTGCCGCCTCTGGCCGCCGTCAATCAGGTGATGGAGGAGGTGGGGACCGGGACCTATCATATGGCCGGGATTTCGGCGGGGGGCTGGGTAACGGTGGTGCTGTCGGCGCTGGACGAACGGGTGCGGCGGTCCTATCCGATGGCCGGGGTCTATCCGCTGTATCTGCAGCAGCAGGCCAATCATCCGCCGCCGCCCGAACAATCCTATCCGCCCCTGCTGCAGGCGGCGAGCTACACGGAAATGTTCGTGATGGCCGCCCAGGGGCGGGGCCGGGGGCAGAGCCAGTTCTTCGGTCAGTACGACCGCTGCTGCCAGAGCAACCGTTTCGCCGAACTGTATGCTCCGACCGTGGCCAAGGTCGTGGTTGCCCTGGGCGGCGGGCACTTCGGCATTCATATCAACACCACCAGTCCGGATCATCGCATCAATGAAGATTACGTGGATGGCGTACTGGCGGATCTGCGGGTGGCGGACGGAAAACCGGCGCCATGAAAACCGACATCGGGCAAGGAGGCTGAGGCCGTGGCCGGAACAATTGATCCCGCGACCCTGCGGACGTTGATCGAGGAAATGTGCGACGCCTTGGGGGCGGGCAAGACCCTGTGCCCGTCGGACGTGGCGCGGGCGGCGGTGGGGGATGACGGCCCCTGGCGTTCGCTGCTGAGCACCGTACGCCGGGAGGCCGCGACCCTGGCCGGCGAGGGGCGGATCGCCATCTATCGCAAGGGCAAGCCGGTGCCGCCGGACGCCATGAAGGGCGTCATCCGCCTGGGCCTGCCGCCCGCCGGGACCTGACGTCGGCGGCGGGCAGGCGGCAGGCGCACTCTTCTCGCAGGCTCTTCTTAATGTCCCAGCAGCACGGGCAGGGTCATCTGCCGCAGGACGTCGCGGGTGACGGATCCGCGCAGCATGCGGGGCAGGCCGAGCTTGCCGTAGGCCCCCATCACCAGCAGCTGGGCGCTGGTGTCGGCGGCCTGGGACAGCAGGAAATCGGCGACGCCGATGTTGGCGATGGTCGGGGCCTCGACGGTGGCGGAGACGCCGTGGTCGCTGAGGTGGTTCACCAGCGCGTCCCAGCGCCAGTCGCGAAGGTCCCCCTTGTCCGGCCCGTGGCGGACGATGATCACCCGGGCGTCCGCCCCCTTGATCAGGGGCAGGGAGTCGTTCATGGCGCGGGTTGCCTCGCGGGCTTCGTTGAAGGCGATCAGCACGCGCTGGAAGCTGAAATCGAAGGTTCCGGCGAAGGGAATCATCAGCACCGGCCGGCCGCAGTTCAGAACCACCTGTTCGGGCAGGTCGGCGGGCACCCGTTCGGCCGTGGCGCGCGGATCGGGCTGGCCGAGGACGGTCAGGTCGGCGTAATGGGCGTTGGAGGTCAGTTCCGACGTGATGAAGCCCTGATTGACCGAGTGGATCGTGTGCCAGGTGGCGTCCACCGACGGCACGGCAGTGACCATCTCGTCGAATCGGGCCTTCGCCGGCTCGGCGGCCTTATCGATGGTCGAACGGTCCCCATGATAGCTGTAGCTGGGCAGGGCGGTGGCCATCTGGCCGAACAGGCCCATCAGCTTGCCCCCGCCGCGCAGCCGCAGGATCTCCAGCGCCGCTTCCACCCGGCGCGGCCATGTTTCCCCCGAATCCACGTGCACCACGATCTTCATCGCTTGTTCTCCTTGTCGTTCCGCTCCAGCGCCGTTTCGTTCGCCGCCTTGTTTTTGCCACGCGAGGGGACCCGCGCGTCCTGTTCCCGGCTGCCTACTGCCACGGGTGGGATTCGGCCGGGCACATCCGGCCGATTGTTGAAGGGCTTGATGTTCGCGGAGCGCAGGGTGACCCAGTCGGAAGAATGGTGCAAGCGCGGCTTGGAATCGGGGGCCTCCCGGCGGACCGGCGGGCAAGATAATGCGGCCGGGCCGGCGGGTGATTTAGCATTCTTGCATCCCAGGGACGTGAATTGGCCGGACGAGCCGATCAAACGCTCCGAAAATGAAACGGTCTGGCAACGTATTTGGTCCAAACGGGTCATATGAGCGTTTCAATTGAGCAGTTGATTTCGCGTTTCAATGGCGTCCTGTGGGAGGTCTCCAGGGGTGCGCTGTATAGAAAGAAACACCCTGTTTCCAAAGAACAGGGGGTTCGATCGAGAATAATGAAATGTGAAGCTGGTATGGTAATTAGATGCCATGGCTGCTTGTGCCTATGTTTTAATTTTTTTGTAGATAACGTCCAAGTCTGTCTGTGAGAATTATTGACTCTTGACGAATATCAACCGGAATGCACGGGGCGGTGACGCGGCTGACGGAAAAGGGAGAGGCCTGATATGGGCTCCGGTCTATCTACACCTTGGGGATTTATCTAGAGCGGACGGGGCATGGGGTGAAAGTCGGCGTTTCACCGGCATCCCATCTTCAGTCCGATCGTTTTGTTCCCGGCGTGGAGGGGGCCGCCGGCTCCTGGAAGAAGTGGCGGAGCAGGGTTTCCAGGGACTCCGCGAAAGAGCCCACGGCGCTGTCCGACAGGCTGTCGATTCCCTCGACCAGATGATTGATCGGATCCTCGCTCAGCATCGTGCGTCCTATAGGAGTCACGTCCAGGATGTGGGAGCTTTTTTTTTCAGGGCTGGGACGGCGTGCCAGATATCCCTTGCGCACCAGGGCAGCGATGGATTGGGACGCGGTGCCCCGACTGGAATTGTAATAATCCGCGAATTTCATCACCGTTCGTGCCGACGGCTCCGCCTGGCCGAAATAGCGCAATGCGGTCCACTGCGCAGGATTAAGTCCACCGGTAAAGCCCCGGCTATGGGAAAGGCGGCCGATTTGAGTCAAAAGCTCGGCGACCGCCCGTGAGGACTGGTTGCGTTGCATGATTTGTTTTCTCGGTTCGGCTGCTGGCGAAGGGGAAGGCCTGTTTCGCCAGCCGGAGTCTCGGGCAATGCCGACGGGTCGAAAGAACCGAAGCGGTCCTGTCAAAGCGGTCGGAGTCCCTGATGAGTTCCGAGTCAGAATAGAATTTTTGGCGCGGATTTTCAAGGGCGTGACATGGAGTGACCGCCGTTTGGCGAATTTTTATTTGAAATGACCCGCCTCTCTCGGAAGGCGCGAACCTCTCGGGAGAAAATTTCGTTATGAGAGACGGTCTTATGGTTGATAAATTGGTCTGTAAAAACAGCGCTGGGTAGAAGGGCTGTAGGGGATCTGCTTAATTTTGCTGGAAATTTGGGATTTGGTGCGAAAACCAGACGGATATACCCCTTCCGGCACCGCAGGAGGGGTAGAGCAAAAAGGCGATACACGTTCGCGCTCCGATAGGATACACTGCCACTCAGTCGAATTCTCGTCGGCGCATGGTCGCGGGCAGGGCAGTCGGGACGGTCCCGCTGCCGGACAGCCCGGCAGTAGCGGTCATGGCTGAAACAGAAATGGGGTATAAGTGTTCCATGCGTCTCATGATCGTCGATGACCACGAACTCTTCCGGAATGGTCTGAAGTTCCAGCTGGGTTCCATTGATTCGGATCTCACCGTCCTTGAAGCCGACACCTTCGAGGATGCGGTGCGGATCGCTTCCGAAAACGGACCGGTTGATAAGGTCTTCCTGGACCTGATGATGCCGGCCATGGATTGGCGGGATGCCATCGCCTCGCTGAAGGCCGTTGCCGCGCCGCCCGACATCATCGTGCTGTCGGGCACCGATGACGTGGAACAGATTCGCGAAGCCATCGACCATGGCGCCAGCGGGTTCATTCCCAAGAACCTGAAGGGTGACGTGCTGGAAAGTGCCCTGCGGTTGATTCTGGCCGGTGGTTTCTACATCACCCCGGAAGTCTACCGGGCGCCGCGATCCAATGCCGCGCCGATGCGTGCCCGTCGTCCGGTGGAAGGCACCGAGGTGCCGCTGACCCCGCGTCAGCGCGAAGTGCTGTCCCACATCGATTCCGGTCTGTCGAACCGCCAGATCGCCCAGACGATGACCCTGTCCGAAGCGACGGTGAAGATGCACATCGGCCGCCTGTTCAAGGCGCTGGGCGCGCAAAGCCGGACCGATGCCCTGGCGGTCGCGCGCCGGAAAGGCATGCTCTCCTAAGCTCTCCGGAAGGGCACCGATCCCGCCGGATCCGGGAAGGCCGGATCTGCTGCGGGGTGATTGAAGGCGCATGGTTCTGCGGGGGGGATCCCCCTCCCTCCCGGCAGCCCGACGTCTTCAGGCGTCCTTGGGAGGCAGGTCCCGGCAGCGGGCGAGAAGCGCCAGCGCCGCGGCCTCCACCCGGTCCACGCTCAGACTGTTCATCATCGGTGGCGCCTGCCGGTAGTCGTAATCCGGTGGGAACAGGGCGTCGTATGCCTCCGGCGTACGGATCGCCGCCGCTTTCGGTCCCCAGGGGCCGTAGTGTTCTTCGCGGCTGGGGCCGAACAGGCCCAGGGTGGGGATTCCCGCCGCCGCCGCCATATGCATCAGCCCCGAGTCGTTGCCGACAAAGGCGGCGCAGCGTTCCAGGCAGGCCTGGACCTCCAGCAAGGGGGCTGTTCCTATCAGATCCACCCGCCGTTCCGCCGGCAGGGACTCGAGCACCGGCAGGGCCGCATCCCGCTCCGCCGGCCCGCCGCAGATCAGGACCTTGGCTCCGGGCAGCGGTCCGCCGGGGGCCGTCAACCGCTCGATCAGGGCGATGAAGCGCTCGGCGGGCCAGGTCTTGGCGTGCCAGTTGGCCACCGGCGCGACGGCCAGCACGGGCGGTCCGCCATCGGGAAGGCGTGTTCCGGCGGCGGTGCGGTGGGCGTCGGCCAGCCAGATCCGGGGGGCCGGCGGCTGATCCTCCAGGCCCAGAACGGCGGCCAGGCTTTCCACCCGGTGGCAGTCGTCCGCGCCGCGCCAGTGGGCATGGCGCCGGCGGGTCAGCAGCAGCCGCGCGGCCAGGGAGTGGCGCAAGTCGACGACGATGTCCCAGCGGGTTCCCACGGTCTGACGCCAGAAATGGCGCCAATGGCGGGCGAAGGGGCCTTTGGTCAGGACAATCACCCGGTCCAGCCCCGGCACCGCGTCGAACAGGCCCGCAGCGGCGGGGCCGCAGGCGACGGTGACGCGAATGCCGGGATGGCGGTCGAGCAGATGGGCCAGCAGCCCGGTGGACAGGACCGCATCGCCGATGCGGGTGGCAGTGATGAACAGCAAGCGCATGGCCGGATCGGTCTTCTTTTCGGAACGGGGAGGGAGATTGTGGGGCCACGGAGGCGAGTCGCTGCCGCAGATGTAGCCCAGGGCCGGCCCCGATGCACCCCCGGCGTTGCCTAAACCGGCAAGGCAGGCCACAGTACGATCCGCATGCACCGGGGTTCCCCCCGGGACAACGAAGGGATCGAAGGGATCGAGAATGACGGGGGATCGGGTCCTGCGCCGTGTCCTGGTGGTCGATGACGATGAAGATGTGCGGAGCCTAGCCGAACTGGCCCTGGTGGATCTGGGGGGGCTGGAGGCCTGCTGTGCCGGCGATGGGGCGGCCGCCCTGGCGGCGGTGACGGATCCCGTTCCCGACCTGATCCTGATGGACCTGAATCTGGAACGCGAGGACGGTCGGACCGTGGGGCAGAGCCTGCGGGCGGCGGTCATCAAGGCGGACGGGGTGGGCGGGGCGGTGCCCTATCTGGTGTTCCTGACAGCGGCGACCCACAACGAAACCGCCGGTCTGCCCGGCGAACCCGGCTATCTGGGACTGGTGCGCAAGCCGTTCGATCCCATGGGGCTGGCCGAGGTCTTGCGGACCCTGTGGAGCGATCGGTAATGGCCGATCCAGGCGTCCGGATCGCTGCCCTGGTCGACGGCTATTGCACCACCGCCCGCGATGTGGCGGGCGCCCTGGCCGAGACCGCTCCGGCTCTGGCAGCCGGCGGCTGGCGGGATGCCGGGGCGATGGGGATTCTGGCCGACCGGGTGCATAAGCTGTCCGGCTCGGGCGGCAGCATGGGCTTCCCCGCCCTGGGCCGTCTGGCCAACGCCCTGGAAATCCTGCTGCGCCGGGTTCTGGACACCGGGGAGAACCCGGGGACGGGGCCGGCCGCCCTGCTCGACCTGCTGGCGGCCTTGCTGGCGGCCGAAGCGGCGGCCATTCAGCCGGAGGAGTCGGGCCTGATCACCCGCCTGGCGGAGCGGGATGCAGGCATGTCGCCGGAAGCGCCTCTGGATCCCCCGGCCCGGGTTGTGGTGGCCCTGGCCGATCCGGTGCTGGCGGCCTATGCCGAAGCCCTGCTGCACCAGGCGGATTGCGAGATTCTTCTGGTCGCCCCCGGCGCCGGTGCCGATGAAACGGCCTGGTTCGAGCCGGACCTGTGCCTGACGGATAGCGCCGACGTCGAGGGTGGCTCCGCCGGCGATCGGCTGCTGTGGATGGATGGTCGTGCGCTGGAGCGCCTCGTTGCGGCCGGACGGGAGCCCGCGGCCGGCCTGTTGCCCTTGACGGCCGGGCCGGGGCTGCTGGTTCGCACGGTGACGGCGCGGGTGCGGGAAGCGCGGACCCGGTCCGATGCGGCGGAGCGCGACGGGGCGAGCGGCCTGTTCCACGCCGCCGCCCTGCGGGACCGCATGGCCCGGGATCTGGCGCGGGTGGCGCGGACCGGGCAGGCGCTGACAGTGATGCATGTGACCTTCCCGCACTGGCGGCGGACCTGCCGGGAGCGGGGCCTGAGCGCGGCTGATGCGGTGCGGGCGACGGTGGTGGAGACGCTGAGGGAAACCCTGCCCCGCGCCGGGACCCTGGGGCTTCTGGCCCCCGATCACCTGGTGGCCTGCCTGCCCGGCGTCGGAGAGGCCGGGCCGCTGCCGGCGGTGCCTGCCGACGTGCCGGTGGCCTGCCGGACCGTGGTGGCGGCGGCTGGGGAGACCGATCCCGAGCGGCTGCTGTTCGGCTAAAGCATCAGGCGGAAAAGTGGGAACCGGTTTTCCGGCCACCTGATGCTCCACAGCATAGAGCGGAAAAGTGGGAACCGGTTTTCCGGCCACCTGATGCTGTAACTATATG
The DNA here is from genome assembly GCA_046233135.1 of Rhodospirillaceae bacterium Z3-40. GTDB lineage: Bacteria > Pseudomonadota > Alphaproteobacteria > Rhodospirillales > Rhodospirillaceae > JBJXHN01. The sequence goes on from JBJXHN010000002.1 coordinate 871,414, forward strand.
ATCTAAAGCGGCAGTCGCAGCCGCACCCGCAAGCCCCCCCACGGGCTGTCTTCCAGGTGGATATCACCGCCCATGGCGCGCATGACGTCCCGGGCCACGGTCAGCCCCAGGCCGGTGCCGCCGGTCTTGGGATTGCGGGACTGGTCGAGGCGGAAGAAGGCCTTGAACACATCCTCGCGGCTGGCGGCGGGGATACCCGGGCCGTCGTCATCCACCACAACCTCCACATAGCCGTCTCGGGCACCCACCCGCACGGCCATGGTCTGGGCATAGCGGTCGGCGTTGGCCAGGATGTTGGTCAGGCAGCGTTCGAAGGCATGGGGCTTCAGGGGCAGGGTCAGGGGCTGTTCGGCATGCAGATCGATGCCGGTGCGGGTGCGCCGCATGCGGCCGACCACATCCTCCACCAGGGCGGTGATCTCGGTGGGGACCATGGCTTCGGTCCCTTCGCCCCGGGCAAAGGCCAGGTAGCCCTCGATCATCCGTTCCATCTCGCCCACATCTTCGGCCAGTTCGGCCGTGCCCTCCACACCCTCCATCATCGCCAGCTGCAGGCGCATCCGGGTCAGGGGGGTGCGCAGGTCATGGCTGACCCCGGCCAGCATCTCGGTGCGCTGGCCGATCTGGCGGTTGATGCGTTCGCGCATGCGCTTGAAGGCCTCGCCGGCCTGCCGCACCTCGGTGGCCCCTTCGGACTTGAAGGTGGGGACGTCGCGGCCCTTGCCCAGGGCGTCGGCGGCGGCGGCCAGCCGGCGGACGGGGCGGACCTGATTGCGCATGAAAATGGTGGCCACGGCGAACAGGATCACCGAGGACGCCACCATCCAGGCGACGAAAATCACGGTGGTGACGGTGAACAGCCGGTCCCGGGGGACCTCGATCACCAGCAGCCCGTCGGGCAGCTGGATGGTCACCTCCAGGGTGCGGTCGGAGATGTCCTGGATGGTATAGGGATACTCGGTCTGCTCGGCCATCGCCTTGTCCAGCGAGCGCGCCACGAAATCGTCGGTCCCGTCGGCGGAGGGCAGGACGGGCATGCGGTCGCCGGGCAGGAAGCGGAATTGCAGCTCCTGTCGCAGATGGGCCAGGGCGAACAGCCACTCGCGGCGGCTGGGGTCCTTGTAGACTTCCATGAACTCGACGACGATGGCGATTTCCGACGCCACAGCGGAGTTCAGGCGCCGGGAAATCAGGCTCCAGTGGCGGTCGAAGAAGGTGAAGGCGGTGCTGACCTGCAACAGGATCAGCGGAATGACGATGATCAGCAGCGACCGGCCCAGCAGACTCTTGGGAAGGATGCGTTTCAGTGCCCTGCCGAAGCGGCCCATGGGAAGCGGTCCCTAGCGGTGGTGAACTGGGGCGGGGTCCGGGGAACCGTGGCGACCCGGAGAGGAATGCGGCGACCCGGCGTCAGCCCGGCCGCAGCAGATAGCCCTTGCCGCGCACGGTTTGCAGGTGACGGGGCACGCGGGGGTCGGGCTCGATCTTCTTGCGCAGGCGGGTGACCTGAACATCGATGGCCCGCAGGTTGCCTTCCGCCTCGGTCAGGGCGGCCAGTTCCTCGCGGCTCACCGGCTCTCCGGCGCGGTCGGCCAGGGCGTCGAGCAGGGCCACCTCGGCGGTGGTCAAGCGCACCGGCTGGTCGTCGCACCGCAGCTCCTGCCGCGCCCGATCGTAGACGCAGGCCCCCAGCGGCACCAGGGTCACGGCGGGGCGGACGGGGTCCGTCACCTCGGGCACCGCCGCGCCGCGGCGCAGGATGGCGGTGATGCGCAAGACCAGCTCGCGCGGCTCGAAGGGTTTGGACAGATAGTCGTCGACCCCGGATTCCAGCCCGGCGATGCGGTCGTCGGCCTGATCCCGGGCGGTCAGCATCAGGATCGGCAGGCGCACCGACGAGTTCCGCAGGCCCCGGGCGAGGGACAGGCCGTCCTCGCCGGGCATCATTACGTCCAGCACCATCAGGTCGAAGGTCATGGCGGACAACTGGCGGCGGGCCTCTTCGGCGTCGGCGGCGGCGCTGACCACGAAGCCGTTGTCGGAAAGGTAGCGGCGCAACAGGCTGCGCAGCCGTTCGTCATCGTCCACCACCAGAATGTGGGGCGGGTCCTTGTCGTCCTCGGCCTCCGGCCGTCCGGCCAGGGCGTCCCCGGGGGGGAGATCCCTGCTGCTCATGACGCATGCCTTTCCTTCAAGAATACCGTCCGAAAAAAGAATGGCCTTTTGACGGACGTATTGCGGTGCCGCCACGGGCATCACGGCGACCCACGCGGCCCGCAGGCTTTTGCCCGCCTTTCGGCGCGGCGGCCACGCGGCCCCGCCTCCCGATCCCGACATTCGGGCAAGCCGGCCGCCGGTCGGTGCAAGGCCCTTTCATCAGGACCGGCGGTCCGGGAAGGCCGCGCCGATCCGGGCGCGCGGCATGTCGCCGGTGCCCCGTCCCGCCCCCGCCCCCGGACCCGCTCCCGTGCCCGGCCCGGCGCTGCCCCGGCGGTCGGCGGCCTTGAAGCGTTCGCGGGCCACCGGTTCCATCATGCCCAGAAGCACGTTGCGGAAGCCTTCCACCGCCTCGGCACCGGCTTCCTTGTAGGCCCGGGCGATGCGCCGGCGCTGGGCTTCGGTCAGCTGGCGTTCCATCTCCACGCCCTTGGCGGTCAGTTCCAGCAGCCGCTGCCGGCCGTCCCGCAAGCCCCGCTTCTGGACGATAAAGGCGTCCTTGACCAGCTGGGACAGAACGCGGGACAGGGACTGCTTGGTGATGCCCAGGATGCCCAGCAGCTCGCTGACACTGATCCCCGGATGGCGGCCGACGAAATAGATCACCCGGTGATGGGCGCGGCCGAAGCCATGCTTGGCAAGCATGGCATCCCCCTCGCTGGTGAAGTCCCGGTAGGCGAAGAACAGAAGCTCGATCCCCTGGCGCAGCTCCTCTTCGCGCAGGAACAAAGGGTTCGGGCCGGATTTCGCTTCGGTCATCGGTTCTTCCTCGGGATCTGGCCACCTTCCGTTCCGGGGAGGCGGGGTCTGCTGGACCGGTATAACCGGAAAGGCCGCATTGGTCAGTCATGTTGACATATATTACGGAAGGATGTTACGCAATAGGGAGACTCGGATGAAAGATTCGTACGCCGAGACCCATAACATACGACATTCCTGGAAAGGTTCTGGTCATGGCACTCATTCCCTTCGACGACCGCGACGGCACTATCTGGCAAGACGGGGCGTTGATTCCCTGGCGCCAGGCGCAAGTTCATGTGCTGACTCACGGTCTGCATTATGCCAGCTGTGTATTCGAAGGGGAGCGGGTGTACAACGGCAAGGTCTTCAAGCTGCGGGAACATACGGAACGTCTGCACGAATCCGCCCGTATCCTGGGGTTCACGATTCCGTTCTCCGCCGACGAGATCGACGCCGCCACCGCCAAGGTTCTGGAAGCCAACAATATCGTTGACGGCTACGTGCGTCCGGTTGCCTGGCGTGGCAGCGAGATGATGGGCGTCTCGGCGCAGAAGAACAAGATTCACCTGGCGATTGCCACCTGGCAGTGGCCGTCCTACTTCTCGCCCGAAGCGCGGCTGGCGGGCATCCGTCTGGCCATTTCCAAGTGGAAGCGCCCGGCCCCGGATACGGCGCCGACCCGCTCCAAGGCTGCCGGCCTGTACATGATCTGCACCATGTCCAAGCACCAGGCGGAAAACGACGGCTACGACGATGCGCTGATGCTCGACTACCGGGGGCAGGTGGCCGAAGCGACCGGAGCGAACATCTTCCTGGTGATCGACGGCGCCCTGCATACGCCGACCCCGGACTGCTTCCTGGACGGCATCACCCGCCGCACGGTGATCGGTCTGGCCAAGGACATGGGGATCGAGGTGATCGAACGGGCGATCATGCCCGAAGAGTTCACCAAAGCCGACGAGGTGTTCCTGACCGGCAGCGCCGCCGAAGTGACCCCGGTCCGCGAGATCGGCCCCTATACCTTCACGCCGGGAGTCGTCTGCCGCAAGCTGGTGGAAGCCTATGATCAGGCCGTGGGCCGGACCCATGACAAGGCCGCGTCGGCCCGTCACTCGGCCGCGTGATGACGTTTCCCGCCCCTTTTCAAGGGCGGGAGGAACGAAAAGCCCCGGCGGGTCGCCCTCGCCGGGGCTTTTCTCGTCCGGGAAGGGCGAGTCGGTCCCGTAACACGGGGGAGACCGTCCGGACGCGCGCCCTGCTCCGCTGATCGATATTTTAAACTCCATCAGCCTTTGTGCATGTGTCCGAATTTTTAGGCGCTTTGCCTAGGGGGTGTGCCTGGATTTTGAGCAGCGCCTTCGCGGGTGCACCCAAAATCGACAGAATTTTGCTTCAGTGCTTGTCTAATTTTTTAAACGTGACAATCTTTCTGTCCAAGCAGGCGCCGGGTCGGCGTTGAGGGCAATCTTTCGGGTAGGGATGTGTGTGGATGGGTGTGACGGACCCCCTCGTCCGGTTTGTGGACGTTCGGAAGACCTATGACGGCGACACCCTGGTGGTGAAAAATCTGAACCTGGACATCGGCGAGGGGGAGTTCCTGACCATGCTCGGGCCGTCCGGGTCGGGCAAGACCACCTCGCTGATGATGCTGGCGGGGTTCGAGGTGCCTACCCACGGCGACATCCTGCTGGGCGGGGTCAGCCTGCGCAACACCCCGCCCCACAAGCGCGACATCGGCATGGTGTTCCAGAACTACGCCCTGTTCCCCCATATGACCGTCGCCGAGAACGTCGCCTTCCCCCTGTCGGTGCGCGGCATCGGCAAAAGCGAGCGGGAAGAGCGGGCGGCCAAGGCGCTGGGCATGGTGCGGCTGGACGGTCTGGGCGGCCGGCGGCCGGCACAGTTGTCCGGGGGTCAGCAGCAGCGGGTGGCGCTGGCGCGGGCGCTGGTCTTCGAACCGCGTCTGGTGCTGATGGACGAACCCCTGGGCGCTTTGGACAAGCAGCTGCGCGAGCATATGCAGATCGAAATCAAGCACCTGCATGCCAGCCTGGGCATCACCGTGGTCTATGTCACCCACGACCAGTCCGAAGCCCTGACCATGTCCGACCGGGTGGCGGTGTTCAACGACGGGGTGATCCAGCAGCTGGACAGCCCCCGGGACATCTACGAGAACCCGAAGAACAGCTTCGTTGCCCATTTTATCGGCGAAAACAACATTCTGAACGGGACGGTGGAAAGCCTGGCCGACGGCTTCGCCGGGATCCGCCTGGACGGCGGCGGGGTGGTGCGTGCCCGGGCGGTGAATGTGGGCGGCGTGGGCGCGCGGACCTCGCTGTCCTTCCGGCCGGAAAAGGTGCACATCGAAGGGATCGGCGAGGCCCATGAAAACCGCCTGCCGGCGCTGGTTCAGGAAACCATTTACCATGGCGACCACATGCGGGTGCGTGCCCGGGTGGACGGCAGCGAGGACTTCACGGTGAAGATGCGCTATCGCCCCGGCCGCGCCGAACCGAAGGCCGGAGACGATCTGTTCGTGGCCTTCGCCGCCGAAGATTGCCTGGCCCTGGATCCGGTGACCCCGGCTGCCACGGCCTGAAGATTCGAGCATGCCGGGTCCGGGGTGTTTCCCGGGGATCCGGCCGGCTCTCCCCCCGGCCCGTCGCGGCCGAACCGATCACAGGGAGTCCACCAACCATGACCAAGATGTCCCGTCTGCTCGCCGGGTCTGCGCTGGCGCTCTGCGCCGCCGCGACCGCCAGTTCCGCCGCCTTTGCCCGCGACTTGACCGTGGTGTCCTGGGGCGGCGCCTACCAGGACGCTCAGAAAGCGGCCTATTTCGAACCGTTCACCAAGGACACCGGCGTGGCGATGATCGACGAGTCCTGGGACGGCGGCATCGGCGTGCTGCGGGCCAAGGTCGAAGGCGGTGCGGCCACCTGGGACGTGGTGCAGGTGGAAAGCGAGGAACTGGCCCTGGGCTGCGAGGAAGGCCTGTTCGAGGTGCTGGACTTTGCCAGGATCGGCGGTGCGGACGCCTTCATGTCCCAGGCGGTGACCGAATGCGGCGTCGGCGCCATCGTCTATAACTTCGTCCTGGGCTACGACAAGGACACGCTGTCCGAGGCCCCCACCGGCTGGGCCGATTTCTTCGACACCGCCAAGTATCCCGGCAAGCGCGCCCTGCGCGGCGGCCCCAAGACCACCCTGGAAATCGCCCTGATCGCCGACGGCGTGGCGCCCAACAAGGTCTACGAGGTGCTGGCCACCGATGAAGGCGTGGATCAGGCCTTCAAGAAGCTGGATACCATCAAGGACGATCTGGTGTTCTGGAAGGCCGGTGCCCAGCCGCCGCAGCTGCTGGCCTCGGGCGAGGTGGTGATGACGTCGGTCTACAACGGCCGCATCGACGCCGCCAACCGCAACGACGGCCGCAATTTCGGCATCGTCTGGGACGGCAGCCTCTACACCCTGGACAGCTGGGTGATCCTGGCCGGGTCGGAAAACATCGACAGCGCCTACACGTTCCTGGATTACGTCGGCAAGCCCGAGGTGCAGGCCAAGCTGCCGGTGGAAATCGCCTACGGGGTGCCGGCCAAGGGCGTGAACGCCCTGATCGATCCGGAGCGGCTGAAGGACCTGCCGACCGCCGACGAGAACATCGCCCACGCCGAGGAGATCTCCACCGAATTCTGGCTGGAGAACGTCGACCGCCTGACCGAACGCTTCAACAAGTGGGCGGCGGTGAATTAAGGACCCCGACGTTTCGGATGCGGGGCGAGGCGAACCGCCGCCCCGCATCCCCCTTTTTCTGCGGATGACCGAACGGGCTGGCCGACCATGGATGACGGACGTTCCCTCAAGGCGAAACTGCGCCGTGCCGAACGCATGCGCCAATGGCGGGCCTTCGGGCTGATCGCGCCGCTGCTGCTGTTCCTGCTGGTGGTCTTCGTCGCACCCATCGCCGACATGCTGCGCCGCTCCGTCCATGATGTGGAGCTGTCGGAGGTCTGGCCCCGCACCACGGCGGCCATCGCCACCTGGACCGATCGCACCCGGGCGCCGGACGAACCGCTGTTCGCCGCCCTGGCCGCCGACATGGCGGAATCGAAGGCCGCGCGCAGCTTGGCCACGGCGGCGCGGCGCCTGAACTACGATTATGCCGGGGCGCGCGGGCTGATCTTCGGCACGGCGCGCGCGCTGCCGGACGCCGCCGCTTCCTGGAAAGCCGCCGTTCTGGACGCCGACGAGGCCTGGGCCGACCCGGAGATCTGGGCCGCCATCAGCCGGGCGAGCGGGCCGGCCACCGCCTTTTTCCTGCTCCAGGCGGTGGATCTGGAGCGCGACCCCCTGGGCAGTCTGCGGCCGGCGCCGGAGGACGAGGCGATCTATGTGGATGTGCTGACCCGCACCTTCGGGGTCAGTCTGGCGGTCACGGTGTTCTGCCTGCTGATGGGCTTCCCCGTGGCCTATCTGCTGGCCACCCTGCCGCCGGGCAAGGCCAACCTGCTGATGATCCTGGTGCTGCTGCCTTTCTGGACCTCGCTGCTGGTGCGCACGGCGGCCTGGGTGGTGCTGTTGCAGGATCAGGGGCTGGTGAACGGGGCGCTGCAATGGATCGGGATCATCGACGAGCCGATCCGCCTGATCTTCAACCGGGCCGGTGTGCTGATCGCCATGACCCATGTGCTGCTGCCCTTCATGATCCTGCCGCTGTATTCGGTGATGAAGGGGATCCCGCCGGTCTACATGCGGGCCGCGCGCTCGCTCGGGGCGCCGCCGACGGTGGCTTTCGTGCGGGTCTATCTGCCCCAGACCCTGCCGGGGATCGCCGCCGGAACGCTGCTGACCTTCATCATCGCCCTGGGCTACTACATCACCCCGGCCCTGGTGGGCGGGGCGGCGGACCAGATGGTCAGCTATTTCATCGCCTTCTACACCTCCAGCACGGTCAACTGGGGCATGGCCTCGGCACTGGGGGCGGTGCTGCTGACGGCGACGCTGATCCTGTACACGGTCTACAACCGCCTGATCGGCGCCGATCAGGTCAAGCTCGGTTAATCGGAAGGACCCGGAGCCATGCGCACCACCGACCACCGCACGCTCGAAGAACGGATCTGGCGGATCGTCCTGTGGGTGTCCGCCAGTCTGGTCCTGTTCTTCCTGATGGCGCCGATCCTGGCCATCATCCCGCTGTCCTTCAATGAAGGGCAGTTCCTGACCTATCCGTTGCAGGGATTTTCGCTGAAGTGGTATGCGGATTTCCTGACCGACGAGGCCTGGATCCGCTCGTTGAAGAACAGCCTGATCATCGGCGTGGTCTCCACGCTGCTGGCGACGGTGCTGGGTACCCTGGCCTCGCTGGGGCTGGTGCGGGCGCGGTTCCGGGGCAAGGGGTTCCTGATGGCGGTGCTGCTGTCGCCGATGATCGTGCCCCTGGTGATCACCGCCGTCGGCTTCTACCTGTTCTTCGCCCCCTATGGTCTGACCGCCAGCTATACCGGGCTGATCCTGGCCCATACCGCGCTGGCCGCGCCCTTTGTGGTGATTACGGTCAGCGCGACGCTTCAGGGCTTCGACATGAACCTGGCCCGGGCGGCGGCGGGGCTGGGGGCCAATCCGGTGACCGTGTTCCGCCGGGTGATCCTGCCGCTGATCGCGCCGGGCGTGGCGTCGGGCGCGCTGTTCGCCTTCGCCACGTCTTTCGATGAAGTGGTGGTGGTGCTGCTGGTGGCCGGTCCGGAACAGCGGACCCTGCCCCGGGAAATGTTCTCGGGCATTCGCGAGAACATCAGCCCGACCATCACCGCCGTGGCCACCGTGCTGATCGTGTTTTCCACCCTGCTGCTGCTGTCGCTGGAGCTGCTGCGCCGGCGGAACGAGAAGATGCGGGGGATCCGGGGGTAGGGATTACAAATACGGCGGCGTGCAGGCGGATATGAGAACGCAGGGCTCGTCGAAGGGATTGCGGAAGCGATGGGGGCGCCGGCTGTCGAACAGATAGGCGTCGCCGGGACCCAGGATGTGGCGTTCGTCGTCCACGGTCAGTTCCATCCGGCCGGAGATGATGATCCCCCCCTCTTCAGAGTCGTGCTGAAGCATGGAACGGCCGGTATCGGCGCCGGGGTCGTAGGTTTCGTGCAGCACCTGAAGGCCGTGCTGGCGGGCATCGCCCACCTGGCGGAAGGCGATGGCGCCCTTGCTCTTGCGCTGAAGCTCGTTGGTGATTTCCGTCAGCTCCGCATGGCGGAAGACGATGCGGTCCGGGTGGGGCATCTCGCGGCTGAAGAATTCGGACAGGGTCATGGGGATGCCCTGCAGCACCTTGCGCAACGAGGCCACGGAGGGGCTGCTTTGGTTCTGCTCGATCAGGGAAATGGTGCCGTTGGTCACCCCGGCCCGCCGTGCCAGTTCGCGCTGGGACAGGCCGTTGGCGACCCGGATCGCCCGCAGCCGGGCGCCCACATCGACGTCGAGGTCAGAATCCGCATCCATCCCGGTCTCTCCTGCGCGCCCTTCCCCCAGGGCGGGCTGCTGAATTGTTGAGGAGATTAGGCCACAGGTCCCCGGCGGCCAACCATGTTAAACGCATAACCCCCGTGTGTTTAAGATCACGGTGCAGCGGCCTCGGGTGTTGTCTAAAATTATAGACGGCTGTATGGTTTTATCGAACAGCAGGCTGGCCGGCGCCGATGCCTTCCGGCCTGTCCCGTCCCCCTGTCGATGGACCGACCGCCATGAGCCAGACCCGCAATGCCGCCTTGCAGGACCGCCGTCTTTCCGCCGTCCCCCGGGGGGTGGCCACCTTGCTGCCCACCTTCGCCGCCCGCGCCAGGGGAGCGGAGGTGTGGGATGTGGAAGGCAAGCGCTTCATCGACTTCGCCGGCGGCATCGCGGTGCTGAACACCGGCCACAACCACCCCAAGGTGACGGCGGCGGTGGCGGCTCAGCTGGCCGATTTTTCGCACACCTGTTTCCAGGTGCTGCCCTATGAAAGCTACATCGCCCTGGCGGAGCGGCTGAACGACCTGGTGCCCATCGCCGGTCCCTGCCGCACCCTGTTTCTGACCACGGGGGCGGAAGCGGTGGAGAACGCGGTGAAGATCGCCCGCGCCCATACGGGGCGCCCGGGGATCATCGCCTTTTCCGGCGGCTTTCATGGCCGCACGCTGATGGGCATGGCGTTGACGGGCAAGGTGGTGCCCTACAAGGTGGGCTTCGGCCCGTTCCCCGGCGATGTCCACCACGTGCCCTATCCCAACGCCTATCACGGCGTGTCGGTGGCCGACTCCCTGGCCGCGCTGGAGGATCGCTTCAAGGCGGATATCGAGCCGGGCCGGGTGGCGGCGATGATCCTGGAGCCGGTGCAGGGAGAGGGCGGCTTCACCATCGCGCCGCCGGACTGGCTGGCCGCCCTGCGGGAGATCTGCGACCGCCATGGCATCCTGTTGATCGTCGACGAGATCCAGACCGGCTTCGCCCGCACCGGCAGGATGTTCGCCATCGAGCACAGCGGTGTCGAGCCCGACCTGATGACCATGGCCAAGTCCCTGGCCGGCGGCTTCCCCCTGTCCGCCGTGACCGGCAAGGCGGCGATCATGGATACCGCCGGGCCGGGTGGCCTGGGCGGGACCTATGCCGGCAACCCGCTGGCTTGCGCCGCCGGCCTGGCGGTGCTGGAGGTGCTGGAGGAAGAAGGCCTGGTGGCCCGGTCCGCCGCGCTGGGGGACCGGGTGACCGGACGCCTGAGGGCGCTGGCGGCCCGCAATGATGTCTCCTGCATCGGTGATGTGCGGGGCCTGGGGGCGATGGTGGCGATGGAACTGGTGCAGGACCGCGACCCCGCCCGTCCGGACCCCGCGCTGGCTTCGGCCCTGGTCCGCAAGGCCGCCGACAACGGCCTGATCCTGCTGTCCTGCGGCACCCGTGGGAACGTCATCCGCTTCCTGTTCCCCCTGGTCATCACCGAGGAGCAGCTGGACGAAGGGCTGGATATTCTGGAAGAGAGCCTGCTGTCGGTCGCGGGGTAACGGTATGGTCTCCCGCTCGCCCCGCCCGGCGGGGCGCATCAGGTCGCCGGTACCTCCGGGCCGTTGACGGGCAGGACCACGTGGAAGGTGCTGCCCACGCCGGGGGAGGAGGTCAGGCCGATCCAGCCGCCATGGCGTTCGGCGATGCGCTTGCAGACCGCAAGGCCGATGCCGGTGCCTTCTATCCCGGCGTCGGCTTCGCCCCGGCGGAACACCTTGAAGATATCGGTATGCAGGGTTTCAGGGATGCCCCGGCCATTGTCGGCCACATGCACCGTGACCCACCGGGCCGGGTCCAGGTCCTCCAGATCCACCGGCGCCCCATAGGCCGGCTGGGCCGTCGCCCCGTCCGACGCCGAAAGGTGGATCCGCGGGAAGCGGTCCGGATGGCGGTATTTCAGGGCGTTGCCGATCAGGTTGCCGAGCAGTCGGGTCATCTGTGCCTCGTCGGCCTGGATGTTCGGCAGATCACCGTCGGTGACCACCGTGCCGCCGGAATCCTCTATGGCGCGGGTCAGGCCGGTGACCGCATGGGACGCCGCCTGGGCCAGGGAAACGGGCTGGAAGGGCTCGCCGCGGGTGGTGACGCGGGAATAGGACAGCAGATCGGTGATCAGCCGCGACATGCGGTGGGCGCCTTCGCGCGCCAGGGTCAGGAACTCGTGTCCCTCTGCTGGCAGAGCGTCGCCATAGCGCCGTTCCAACAGCCCCAGAAAGCCCGAGACCGTGCGCAGGGGTTCCTGGAGGTCGTGGGAGGCGATGGAGGCGAAGTTCTCCAGATCGGCGTTGGAGCGTTCCAGGGCGGCGGTGCGCTCCCGGACCCGGGTTTCCAGCGAGGCGGTCAGGCCGCGCAGTTCGGCTTCGACCGTCCGGCGCTGTTCCAGCTCCCGTTCCAGGGTGACGTTGGTGGCATGCAGGGCGGTGGCCAGGGTCTCGAAGGCGGTTTCCACATCGCTCAGCTCGTCCGGACGCATGGGGGTATCGGGAGGACCCAGGGCCTTGATGCGCTCGCCAAGGACGGCTAGCCGCCGGCCGATGGCGCGGTGGAACAGGATGCTCAGGGCGCCGACGGCCAGGGTGACCTTGGCCATCTGAAGCAGCAGCAGGAACGGGATCGCCTCGGTCAGCCGGCGGGTGACCTGGGCGGAATCGACGGTGACGTCCAGGGTCGCAAGGTCCTGCACCACCCCGGCTTCATCCACCCGGCGCAGGGGCAGGCTGTGGGTGGCGGCAACGGGGGTCGCGTCCACGGCGCCGTCCCGGCCCAGGTCCACCAGGACCCGAGGGGCGGTGCCGTCCCTGATCCGGACGACGCGGACTGCGGAAATCTCCGGCCGGGCCAGCAGGCCATCGGCAAGAAGACGCAGCAGGCGGTCGTTGTTCAGCCACAGGGCTTCGGCGAAGGCCGGTGCGTCGGTGACGCTCATCTGCATTGCCGCATCTTCCAGCCGCGCGGTTTCCGATGTGCGGGTCAGGATCAGATGCAGGGCCGTGTCCAAAGCGCTGATCGTCAGGCCGACCCCGAGGATGGCGGCGATCATGCGGCGGGACAGGCGGGGGGTTCGCAGGCAGACCATAGCTGCCTCCTACGGGGAGTAGCCCCAAAAGATGCCTATGACCTAAGTTTCTCGCTTTTTTGACGTAATCACCAATGTTGAATCGGCGGTAAAGCTATGTGACTCCTGCGCCGAAAGCATGTCTTCCGGATTTGTCGGGCCGTAGTCCCTGGGGCTTCTGCTAGATGCGGACAATTTTCGGTAAATTTTTATTATGTCAGCAGAGAATCGAACGAGAGAAAGGGGAGTATGTCTCCTTCTCGGACTTCCTGCACATCGGGTCCGATGCTCACAAGACCATCGGAGCGGGTGATCGAGGTCAGCAGGTTCGACGATTGCAGGGGGAACAGCTGGGCGACGGGGATGCCGTCCGGCCCGGGGCGCAGGCGGACCCGGGGGAAGTCGCGCCGGCCGGTCTTGCGGGTTTCGGCGAAGCCGGCCCGCACGGCAAAGGGGGTGGGGGTCAGCTGGGCGCCGTCCACCCCCATCAGCCGCAACACCACCGTCCGTCCCACCAGGCAGAAGGTCACGAAGGTGGAGACGGGGTTGCCCGGCAGTCCCAGGAAGGGCTTGCCCCGGACGGTGCCGAAGGCCAGGGGCTTGCCCGGCTTGATGGCCAGCCGCCAGAAGGACAGGGCGCCATGGGCGGCCACGGCGTCCTTCACATGGTCCTCTCCCCCCACCGACACACCACCGCTGGTCAGCACCAGATCGCTGGCGTCAGCGGCCTCGGCGAGAGCGTCGCGGATGGCCTGGGGCTGGTCGGGCAGGTTACCCATATCGATCACATTCGCCCCCAAGGCCTGGAGCAGGGCCACCAGGCACCGGCGGTTGGAGTTGTAGAGGGAGCCGGGCGGCAGGGGCTCGCCGGGCTCGACGATCTCGTCACCGGTGGTGAACACCGCCACCCGAACGGGGCGGTAGACGGGCAGGCTGGACCGGCCGACGTGGGCGGCCATGGCCAGATCCACGGGGGTCAGCCGCCGCCCGGCCTCCAGCACCCGCTGGCCGACGGTGACATCGGCCCCGGCGGGACGGACGTTGGCTCCCCGGGTCTGGCCGGGGGCGATGGTCACCGTGCCGTCCGGCCCTTCGGTGGTCTGTTCCTGCATCACCACCGTGTCCGGTCCGTCGGGCATCGGCGCGCCGGTGAAGATCCGCGCGGCCTCGCCCGGAGGCAGGGGGCGGTCGGCGGGATGACCGGCGGCGATGCGCAGGGTCACCGGCAGGGTGGTCGGCCCCTCGGCGGCGAGATCGCTGTGGTGAACGGCATAGCCGTCCATGGCCGAATTGTCGTCCGGCGGCACCACGATATCCGACACCACGTCGTCGGCCAGCACCCGTCCCAGGGCGGCGGCCAGCGGCGTGTCTTCCACCGGCGTGACGGGACCCAGACGCGCGCAAAGCAGGGCCACGGCCTCTTCCACGGGCATCAGGCGGTCGGGGATGTCGAAGCAGTCGGGGGAGACGGACGGCATGAAGGGGATCCTCGGCACGGCTGGGATGACGAAGGGGGGTGAAAAGGGAGATGTGCGTTCAAACGCCACGAGGGCTCTTACGCGCCATAAGGCGCGGCGGCCGGTCGGCCTTGCCGACCTGCGTTCCGCTTCGCTCCTCGCGGGTTGGACTTACATATGGCGCAACCCTTCCCGCAGGTAGTCGTAGCCGGTGATGATGGTCATCGCGGCGGCGATCCACAACAGGCCTTCCCCGATCAATTGGATGGGCATGTCGATCAGCGAGATATCACCGACCAGCAGGACGGTCAGGGCCATCAGCTGAACGGTGGTCTTCCACTTGGCCAGCCTGGTCACCGGCATGCCCACCTGGATCTCCGCCAGGAACTCCCGCAGGCCGGACACCAGGATCTCGCGCATCAGGATCACCACGGCGGCGGGATAGGCGTATTCGGTCATCCGCTCCATCCCCACCATCATCAGCAGCACGGCCGCCACCAGCAGCTTGTCGGCGATGGGGTCGAGGAAGCGGCCGAACCGGGACACCTGGTTGCTGCGCCGGGCCAGCCAGCCATCGAAGAAGTCGGTGATGGCGGCGGCGACGAACAGGCCGCAGTTGACCAGACGGGCCGTTTCCCCGTCGATGTAGAACAGGGCGACGATCACCGGGATAACGGCGACGCGCATCATCGTGAGCAGGTTGGGCAGGGTCAGCACGACGGAAACACTCCGGGCGGACGGGCGCGGGGGTGTGGGGCGGGCACCCAGACGGGATGGCCCGCACTCTACCCCTCACCGTGGAAGTGCTCATAGATCTTTTTCGCCAATGCGGCACTGATCCCCTCGACGGCCTCCAGATCGGCCAGCCCGGCCTGGGACACCGCCTTGGCCGACCCGAAGTGGTGCAGCAGGGCTTTCTTGCGCCCCGCGCCGATGCCCGGGACCGAATCCAGCGGCGAGTTGCCGATGGCCTTGGACCGCCGGGTGCGGTGACTGCCGATGACGAAGCGGTGGGATTCGTCGCGCAGGCGCTGAAGGAAATACAGCACCGGATCATTGGGCGGCAGCATGAACGGCTGGCGGTCGGGCAGGAAGAAGCGCTCCCGCCCCGCATCGCGGTCCGGCCCCTTGGCCACGCCCACCAGGGGCACGTCGTCGATGCCCAGGTCGGCCAGCACCTGGCGTACCGCATTGAGCTGCCCCAGGCCGCCGTCGATCAGCACCAGATCCGGCCATTGGCCGCGATCCCGGTCCGGGTCCTCTTTCTGGGCGCGGGAGAAGCGGCGGGTCATCACCTCGCGCATCATGCCGTAGTCGTCGCCCGGGGCCAACTCGCTGTCCTTGATGTTGAACTTGCGGTAGGCGGATTTGATGAACCCCTCCGGCCCGGCAACGATCATGGCCCCCACCGGGTGGCTGCCGGCGATGTGGGAGTTGTCGTAGACCTCCACCCTCTCCGGCGTGGAGTCGAGCGCGAAGACCCGCGCCAGCCCCTCCAGCAGGGTCCGTTGGGCACTGCTTTCGGCCAGCCGGCGGCCCAGAGCTTCGCGGGCGTTGAGTTGGGCATGGTCCACCAGCTTGCGCCGGGACCCGCGCTGGGGCACGGCCAGGGTCACCTTGTGCTCGGCGCGGATGGACAGGGCCTGGGCGATCAGGTCGCGGTGGGCGATGGAATCGGACAGCAGAATCTCGCGCGGCGGCGGGAAGCCGGCGTAGAACTGGCCGACGAAGGCTTCCAGCACGGCGGCCGGCCCGTCTTCCCGCGCATGGCTGGGGAAGAAGGCGCGGTTGCCGTTGTTGCGCCCGCCCCGGAAGAAGAACACCTGCACGCAGCTTTGCCCGCCTGCCTGATGCACGGCGATCACGTCAGCCTCGGGCAGGGTGGGCAGGTTGATATCCTGGTGGGACTGGACGTTGGTCAGCGCCTTGATGCGGTCGCGGAACAGGGCGGCACGCTCGAATTCCAGGGCGGCGCTGGCCTCTTCCATCTTCTGCGCCAGATCCTGCTGCATGGCCCGGCTCTCGCCGGTCAGGAAGGCGCGGCTGTCTTCCACCAGCCGGGTGTATTCGGCGGCGGAGATGCGGTCCACGCAGGGCGCGCAGCAGCGCTTGATTTGATGCAGCAGGCAGGGCCGGGTGCGGCTGGCAAAGACGCTGTCGGTGCAGGTGCGCAGCAGAAAGGCCTTCTGCAAGGCGACCAGGGTGCGGTTGACCGACCCGGCCGAAGCGAAGGGGCCGTAATACTCCCCGCTCTTCCGCCGCGCGCCCCGGTATTTGACGATGCGGGGGAAGGGGTGGTCGCTGGTGATCTCGATATAGGGAAAGGATTTGTCGTCGCGCAGCAGGATGTTGTAGCGGGGCTTCAGCTTCTTGATCAGGTTGGATTCAAGTAGCAGGGCTTCGGCCTCGGTATGGGTGGTCACCACCTCCAGGGCTACGGTGTTCATCACCATCCGCTGCAAGCGCACCGGCAGCCGGGGCAGCTGGGTATAGCTGGTCACCCGACGCTTCAGGTTGCGAGCCTTGCCGACATAAAGGACGTCACCTTTGGTATCGAGCATGCGATAGACCCCGGGCTGAGGCCCCAGGGTGCGCAAGGCGGCGCGAATGGCCTCGACTCCTTTCAGGCCCGATTCGCTTCCTTGCGCGGCCCAGGCGACAGGCTCCGTATTTCCGGGAATCGGGTCGTTTGTTGCCAAGTCCGTAGTCCTGCCTTCGCATTCGAGTGGTGGTGACAGGGGGCATCACCAGGGTAAACGCCCGTTTACAAGGGCGACTCCTTGAGACGTTCAGAAAAGGCCCGAGCCCACAGGAGTCAAGCACCAAGCTATCCACGGCTTCTGTGGATAACTCTGTGGGGAAAAGGGTGGGGACGCGGGCGACTCGGCAGAAACACAGAGCTTCACATTCCATGCTCACGATTTGGGCAAAACAGTTAAGTGTCTGATATTTATAGATAAAAATGTTAGCGTTTTCTGATGCTTTGGTGAAACGCATGACTTTTGCCCGCCAGGGGGTCCTGTGAGGACGAGCCTGACGGGATGTGTACAAGTGACATGGATCAATCGGAGTTCGCGCACGACGTGCGCATTCAGTCTACATCCCAAGGGATGGGGTCGCGGGGGTCATACCCGGCCGCTGAAACGCTCGATCTCCACGCCGACGCTGTGGGCGTCGGGGAAAATGTCGAGTTTCTCTACTCTTACACGCACCGACCGTACGCGGCGGTCCAGCAGGCAGATACCGGCGATGCGTTCGGCGAGGGTCTCTACAAGATTCACATGTCCGTCGTCAACGATGGAACGGACGCCGGTGACGATCTGTTCGTAGCAGACCACATTGGCCAGCTTGTCCTCGGCCTGGCGATCCTCGGTAACCGCCAAGTCCAGGTTGATGCGCACTCGCTGGGGCGCCAAATGCTCGTGGGCATGAACGCCGATGTTGGCGCTGAGCGTCAGGTCGCGGACGAAAACGTGGCGGACGTCGCTGGCGGCGTCGGCGATTCGCAGGGGCTCGATCTTGGGAGAGGCGGCGAGGGGACGGGACGGCTGGACGCCGGGTCGCTGGGCATTGCTCAAAATCGGTTGCTCCGTCCGGGGCGGCGGCGGGCTTCCCGGAGTGGGGGAAGCGGCGCGGCGGCGCCCGGTTTCTATTCCGCGATGGACGGTGACTGGCCGGGCTGTGCCCATCCCAGGTGCTGGCCGCCATCCAGCGCTATCATTTGCCCCGTCATGGAGGGGGCTTCAAGGATAAAGCGGACCGTTCTGGCCACTTCAGCCGGAGAGGTGCCATGTTCCAGCGGCATGGCTCGGCATTGGTCGGCGAACTGATCCACGCTCTGCCGCGGGCTGGGCAGCGCGGGTCCCGGTCCGACGGCGTTGACGCGGATGCGCGGCGCAAGCGCCAAGGCCAGGGTTTGCGTCAGGGTCCACAGGCCCGCCTTCGACAGGGTATAACTCATAAACGACGGCGTGAGATTCCACACCCGCTGATCCAGCATGTTGACGATGAGCCCCCGGCAATCCTCCGGCAGGGCCTTGGCCATCGTCTGACACAGCACGAACGGCGCGCGCAGATTGGCGTTCAGGTGCGCATCCCAGCTGTCCCGGCTTACGGTATCCCACAGGTCCAGGTCGAACAGCGACGCATTGTTGACCAAAACGCCCACGGGGCCAAGGGCCTGTGTCGCCGCCGGCAGCAGGCTGGCGGTTTCGTCCTCGTCCCCCAGCTCGGCGGCCAGCACCACGGCCCGCCGGCCCAGAGCGCGGATTTCGGCAGCGGTTTCCTCGGCCCCCGCATCCCCGGCCTGGCGGCAGTGGACGGCGACATCGAAGCCGCAGCGGGCCAGCTCCAGGGCGATGGCCCGGCCCAGGCGCCGGGCCGCACCGGTGACCAGGGCGGCCGGCGGCACGGTGTCCGGCGCGGGCGGAGTCGGGATCGCGGTCATTCCCTAGAACGCCCCCAACCCGCGCTGATAGACCGCCACCACATAGGCGGCATAGCTGCCCAGCAGCAGCCCGCCCCACAGCCGCCCCAGGCGGGCGCCCAGGAAGAACAGGGGCAGCATGACCAGGGCAACGGCGACCATGACCCACAGATCGAAGGTGGTCATCGATTCGGGCACCGGTATCGGAACCACCA
This sequence comes from Rhodospirillaceae bacterium Z3-40, assembly GCA_046233135.1. Classification (GTDB taxonomy): domain Bacteria; phylum Pseudomonadota; class Alphaproteobacteria; order Rhodospirillales; family Rhodospirillaceae; genus JBJXHN01. The sequence goes on from JBJXHN010000002.1 coordinate 890,056, forward strand.
GCGCGCTGATGCCGAGAATGGCCAGGATGTTGAAGATATTGGATCCGACCACGTTGCCCACGGCCAGTTCCGCATGGCCGCGCCGGGCGGCGGCGATGGCGGTGGCCAGCTCGGGCAGCGAGGTGCCGAAGGCCACCATGGTCAGGCCCACCACCTCTTCGGGGACGCCCAGCGCCAGGGCTATGCTGACCGCGCCGCGCACCAGCATTTCCGCGCCCACCAGCACACCGGCCAGGCCGCCGACGGTGGCCGCGACGATCAGCCACCAGGGCTTGCCGGCGAGGCCTTCCAGGTCGTCCACCTCGTCCGCCAAACCCGGTCCTTCGCCCTTTTTCTCGCGCTTGTAGGTCCACAGCAGGGTGGCCAGCAGTATGGCGACCATCCCCACCCCGATCGGCAGGGTGACCGTGCCGGAATAGGCCACGGGGACCAGACCCAGGCTGACGGCGGCCATCACCGCGCCGTCGGGGAAATACTGCCGGGGTTTCATGACAATGGGCGACAGCACCGCCGCCGCCCCCAGGATCAGCAGGATATTGGCGATATTGGATCCGACCACATTGCCCACGGCGAGCGCGGCCGACCCGGACAGGGCGGCGCGCAGAGACACCACCAGTTCGGGCAGGGAGGTGCCGAAAGCGACGACCGTTAAGCCGATGACCAGGGGCGAGATGCCCAGGCGTTCGGAAATGGCAACGGCGCCGCGCACCATGATCTCGGCACCGACAGGCAGCACCACAAGGCCGGCAAGGAACAACAGGACGGAAACAAGATCCAAGGGGTCAGCCCTCCTGACCGGTGGAAGGAACGGGGGCGGGGTCAGCCGGAATCGCCGTCGCGCCGGCCAGAGCCGACGAGGGGCCGCCGACGATGGCGAAAACCAGCTCGCGCTGGGTCACCACGCCGACCAGGGTGCCCTTTTCGACCACCAGGGCGCGGGACAGCGAGAAGCGGTTGAGCATCCGCAAGGCATAGCGGATATCCATCTCGGCTTCCACGCATAGAACGGGCTTGCTCATGATTTCGTAGACGCTGACCCGGTCGGGGTGGCGGTCCAGATCGATGACGTTCTGGGCGATATCGGTGATCACCACCACGCCGTATTCATCGGTTTCGTTGCGGCGGTTGATGATCAGCGAACTGACGCCGTTGGCGCGCATCAGCTCCACCGCCTGGGACACGGTGGCCAGACCGTCGATCAGGATGGGATCGGGCGTCATCACCGCCCGCACGGGAAAATAGGGACGCGGGCTCATATCTCGTCCTTTATCTCGCTGGAGATGGTGCCGATCTGGCTGGTCAGGCCGACGGCGTCTTCCAGGTCGATCTGGAAGGCCACGCCGTTGCCGGGCTTGGCGTCGAAGTCCCCGACCCTGGCGACGGTCTCCAGGATGCCCCGGGCGAGGTGCTGTTCCACCACGAACAGCACCAGATCCCGCGCGCCCTGCAGATCCAGGCCGAGGAAGGTCTTGGTCTTCTTCAGCCCCTGGCCGCGGGCGTTGTTGATCACCGTCGACCCGGTTGCCCCGGCTTCCCGGGCGGCGCTGACGATGCGGTCGGTGATGCCGTCGGGAACAAGGGCAATGATCATCTTGAACTTCATGGCGATGACGACTCCCTGAGGGGGCCGGCCGCGGCGTCCTGCGGCCGGTCGGGGGGAGCTGCGCTGCGGCGGCGGGCCAGGATGGCCCCCACCTGGGCGTAGCCCATGACGGAAACGATGGGAAACAGACAGGTGAGCGCGACCATACCGAAGCCGTCCATCAAAGGCGAGCGGCCCGGAATGCTGGTCGCCAGACCCAGCCCCAGGGCGGCAACCAGGGGCACGGTGACCGTGGAGGTGGTCACACCGCCGCTGTCGTAGGCCAGGGGAATGATGGCCTTGGGCGCGAACATGGTCTGAACGATGACGATGACGTAGCCGGCCAGGATGAACCAGGGCAGCGGCACGCCGGTGACGATGCGCACCGTGCCCAGCGCCACCCCGGTGGCCGCGCCGACGGCCACGGCCAGCCGCAGGCCCCAGCCCCTGATCGATCCGCCCGAGGCCTCTTCTACCTTCATCGCCACGGCGATCAGCGCCGGTTCGGCGATGGTGGTGGAAAAGCCGATCAGGGCGGCGAAGACATAGACCCAGATGTAGGACTGCCACTGGCCGATAGCCTGTTCGCCGCCGATGAAGGCGGTGTCGGTCAGCTGGCTGGCCATCAGATTGCCCAGCGGGAACAGGGCCAGATCCAGCCCCACGAGGAACAGGTTCAGCCCCAGCACCACATAGACGAAGCCCAGCAGCATGCGCGGCAGGTTGGCCGGCGGCTGGCGCAGCACCACCACCTGGAACAGCACCAGGATCGTCAGAATCGGGGCCACGTCCAGCACGGTGCTCCATAAGGAGCCGGAGAGCATCAGCAGGATGTCCATGGTCGGTGCCTTTCCTTCGGCCCGCCGGCCCTAGATGACCATGCCGTAGATCATGACGAAGATCATCGGTGTCAGGCTGGCCAGGGCGATCAGGCCGAAGCCGTCGGTGATCGGATTGCGCCCGCCGATGGACGAGGCCAGCCCCACCCCCAGCGCCGTGACCAGGGGAACGGTGATGGTCGAGGTGGTGACCCCGCCGCTGTCATAGGCCACGCCGATGATCTCCGGCGGGGCCACCAGGGTCAGGGCGACGACGATGCCGTAGCCGGTGATGATCATGAATTGCACCGGCCAGCCCTTGAGGATGCGCAGCACCCCCAGCACGATGGCCGTGCCCACCGACAGGGCGACGGTGAAGCGCAGGCCGAAGGCATAGCTGTCCCGGGCCGCATCGGTATCGGCGATCTGTCCGGCCCCGGCGGCGGCGGCGGCGGCCTTGCCGGCCACGGCCGTTAGCGACGGTTCGGCCACCGTGGTGCCGAAGCCCAGGGAAAACGCGAAGATGAACAGCCAGGCCACCGATCCCTGCCGGGCAAAGGCCCGGGCCAGGGTCTCGCCGAGGGGAAACAGGCCCATCTCCAGCCCCTGAATGAACAGGGCCAGCCCCAGCAAGACCAGAACCATGCCGATCAGCACCGGCCCCGGATTGGGCAGGGGCGCCTGTACCACCACCAGCTGGAAAAAGGCGATGACGATGATAATCGGAGTGAGATCGCGCAATGCGCCGAACAAAAGGCCGAGGAAGGAACGCAGGGCAACGGGCATGAGCGGTGTCCTGGAGGCGGCGTCCCGGGGAGATGAGGTCCGGCGGTGAAGGGTGCGTGGCGGAAGATTCGGCTGGAACGGGCACACAATGGCCGTCTGCCCGGCCAGGGTCAAGAGGGGGGAGGCATTCCTGCTGCGGCCGCGAAGCGGGTGAGGATGCGGTCGAAATGATATTATAGAAAAAAGGATGGGTTCAGTGGTTAAGGTTTGGGCGGTTTCCGATTTTGGTCCGGTGCAACGATGTATTACGAAAAAATAACGAAAAGTCCTTCTTTACGGTAAGAAATCCCCGATATATCTCGGTGCATGGTCATCGGGATAGGGGCGTCCTATGCATCGAACGGATAGCCGTCGACTTCCCGTCTACCGGTGTTTTTGGGTGCTTTCGATTGTATGAACCCGTGATGATTGGATTTTGGCGATGGGCTTTCTGACGTCGAACAAGGCGAACGAACGGGACGCGCTGCTTGCGGCCCTGATGGACTCGCAGGCGGTCATCGAATTCGACAGGGACGGAACAGTGCTGTCGGCCAACGGCGTCTTCCGGACCATCATGGGCTATGACGAGGCGGAGATCCGGGGTAAGAGCCACAGCCTGTTCCTGCCGCCCGAGGCCCGCGACGGTGCGGCCGGCCGTGCCTTCTGGGACCGGTTGCGCGGTGGCAGCCGCGAGGCGGGCCGCTACAAGCGGGTCACCAGGGAGGGCAAGGAGGTCTGGCTGGAGGCGTCCTACAACCCGATCCGGGACCGGTCCGGCGCGGTGGTGAAGGTGGCCATGTTCGCCGTGGATGTGACGGAACGCCACCTTCAGGGCCTGGAATGGAAAGGGCTGGTGGACGGCATCGACCGTGCCCAGGCGCTGATCGAATTCACCCTGGACGGCACGATCCTGACCGCCAACGCCAATTTCCTGAAAGCCATGGGCTATCAACTGGAGGAGATCCGGGGCAAGCATCACCGCATATTTGTGCCCGGCGATTACGCCGCCGGCCGGGAATACGCCGACTTCTGGCGGGCCCTGGGGCGCGGTGAGTACCAGGCCGGCCAGTTCCGGCGCCTGGGCAAAGGCGGCAGGGAGGTGTGGATCGAGGCGTCCTACACCCCCATCCTGGACGGCGACGGCAAGCCCTACAAGGTGGTCAAGTTCGCCACTGACATCACCACCCAGGCCGATTTGCTGAAGAACCTGAAGACACTGATCGACGTCAACTTTTCCGAGATCGGGGCGGCATTGGACGCCACGAAGGAACGGGCCGACCAGTCCGGCGGGGCGGCGGATGGCGCGTCCTCCAATGTGGATATGGTGGCCTCTGCGACCGAGGAACTGGCGGCGTCCATCGCCGAGATCTCGTCGAGCATGGCCAATTCCCAGACGGCGGCCAGCGGCGCCTTTTCGGAGGCGGAAACCGCCGACGGGGCCGCCCAGCGCCTGGCCGATGCGACCACGGCGATGACCGGGATCATCGGCCTGATCCAGAATATCGCCGGGCAGATCAACCTGCTGGCGCTGAATGCCACCATCGAATCCGCCCGGGCGGGGGATGCCGGCAAGGGCTTCGCTGTGGTGGCCAACGAGGTGAAAACCCTGGCCAATCAGGCCGCCAAGGCCACCGAGCAGATCTCTCAGGAAATCGAGCGGGTGCAGGGGATTTCCGAAGAGGTGGTGGCGACCCTGGCCTCCATCCGCAATTCGGTGGAACAGGTGCAGAGCTATGTGGCCGCCACCGCCTCGGCCGTCGAAGAGCAGAGCGCGGTGACCCGCGACATGTCGGCCAATATGCAAAGTGCGTCGTCATCGGTGACCAGCATCACCAGCAATGTGACGGATATTGTCGCCGCCATTCAGCAGGTGGATGCCGCCGTGACCCGCACTCGGGAAGCCGCCGAGGTGCTGGCGCGATAGCGCTTCCGGAGTAGCTGCATTCCGGGGAAGCGATTTCTTGCACTCTGAAGATGCTTTGCATTTCGCGACGGGTCTGGCGGGGCTCGCCAGACCCGTCGCGTCATTTTGCCGTCTCGGAGGGAATTTTTGCCGGAAATCAGCCTTGGGGTTGCGAGCTGCGGCTCCATTCTTCCGAAACGCTGTTGGCACGCTTCTTGATGTGATCCAGGCAGGTCAGGCGCCGTAAAAGAGAACGACCATTGAGCGCCTGTTGTTTTCTCACAGCAAAGAAGTGGATATCTCCCCATGGGCCTGTTGACCTCCCAGAAAGCATATGAACGCGAAGCGCTGCTGAGCGCCGTCATGGAGGCGCAGGCGGTGATCGAGTTCGACATGAACGGCGTGATCCTGTCCGTCAATCCGGTGTTCGAGAAGGTGATGGGCTATTCCCTGGCCGAACTGGTGGGGAAGAATCACAGCCTGTTCGTCACCGCCGAAGACCGCCAGGGCGGTGCCTACAAGGCCTTCTGGGACAGGCTGCGCAGTGGCCAGCGGGAAATGGCGCGCTACAAGCGCCTGGCCAAGGGCGGGCGGGAGGTCTGGCTGGATGCCTCCTATAACCCCATCCGGGACCGGGCGGGCAATTTGGTCAAGGTGGTCAAGTTCGCCTCGGATGTCACCGAGCGCCAGACCCGCAACGCGGAGCTGAACTGCCTGATGGACGGGCTGAACCGGTCTCAGGCGATGATCGAGTTCGCTCTGGACGGCACGGTGCTGACGGCCAATCAGAATTTTCTGGACTGCCTGGGCTACCGGCTGGAGGAGATCAAGGGCAAGTCGCATCGGATGTTTGTTGGGGCCGACTATGCCCGCAGTGCCGAATATGACGCGTTCTGGAAGACCCTGCGCAGCGGCAAGTTTCATTCCGGCCAGTTCAAGCGCGTGAGAAAGGATGGCAAGGAGGTGTGGATCGAGGGGACCTACAACCCGATCCTTGATGCTGACGGCCGTCCTTACAAGGTGGTCAAATTCGCTCGCGATATTACCGAGCAGGAGCAGTTGCTCTCCGACCTGAAGACATTGATCGATGTGAATTTCGCCGAGATCAATGGCTCGCTGGCCGAAACCCGGACACGGGCGGGCAATGCCGACGCTGCGGCCCATGACGCCTCGGCCAATGTGAACATGCTTGCCTCGGCCACCGAAGAACTGGCGACGTCCATTGCCGAAATCGCATCGAGCATGGCCAATTCCCACGCCGCCGCCCGGGGGGCGCGGGAGAAGACGGATAACGCCGGCGATGCGGCCCAGCGTCTCGCCGAGGCAACCACCGCCATGACCGGGATCATCGGCCTGATCCAGAACATCGCCGGGCAGATCAACCTGCTGGCGCTCAATGCCACCATCGAATCCGCCCGCGCCGGTGATGCGGGCAAGGGCTTCGCTGTGGTGGCCAACGAAGTGAAAACCCTGGCCAATCAGGCCGCCAAGGCAACCGAGCAGATTTCCCAGGAAATCGCGCGGGTGCAGGGGGTCTCGGACGAGGTGGTCGCCACCCTGGGCGAGATCCGCGCGTCTGTGAGCGATGTGCAGGAATATGTGTCCGCCACGGCGTCTGCCGTCGAGGAACAGAGCGCGGTGACCCGCGATATGTCGGCCAACATGCAGGGCGCGGCCGGAGCGGTGGTCACCATATCCTCCAACGTCGCCGATATCGGTGCGGCTGTGGGACAGGTGGAGAACGCGGTTCAGCGCACCCTGGACGCCGCCGCCATATTGACGCGGTAAGGCGCGAGAGGGCCTTTGTTGAAAGCCGAGAAATATTGCGATTTCGCAATGGTTCTCGGCTTTTGTTTCCGAGTCGCAAGGAAAGGATGCAGGCCTCCGGACCCGGATGTGCGGATCACTCACCTTCTAGGGGTTTTCGGCATTATTCAAAATGATGCCGGTCATTGTCGTATTCGCGGGCTATAGACTATGGATTTGAGAAGTAAAGATTCTGCCATATAAAGTAGTATTGGGTCTAGGGGGTCAACATTTCGCTGCAAAAATTCACAGAAAGAAACTTTCTTTCCTAGGACGAAAGGCCTGCTGTCTTCCTCCTACTGGCTCCGGCATTGTTACCCGCAGAGTTCGTGGCGTACAATGGCTGATGTGATGGTTGCCGTTTCGCGGAATGGCCGCTGTCGCGCTATCTAAATTCCCGGGTGGAGACAAGACTATGTTATTTTTTGCATCGCAGCAGACTTTGGAGCGAGACGCATTGCTGGCTGCGGTGAAGGGAACGCAGGGCGTTGTGGAATTCGACATTAACGGTATTTATCTAGAAGCCAACGAAACCTTTCTGAAGATTATGGGCTATGACGCGGCGGAGCTGGCGGGCAAGCACCACAGCCATTTCGTGCCGAAGACCATGCGCGAGTCCGCCGCGTACACGGCCTTTTGGGAACGCTTGCGGAAGGGGATTGCGGAAACGGCGCGGTTCAAACGGATCACCAAGTCGGGCCGGGAGATCTGGTTGCAGGGATCGTATTGTCCGATCCGGGGCCGGTCGGGGGCGGTGGTCAAGGTGGTGAAGTTCGCCCTGGATGTCACCGACCAGGTGACCGAACTGGCCGACCTGCGCGGGCAGGCCGCCGCCATCGACCGGGTCCAGGGCACCATCGAGTTCGATCTGGACGGAACCGTGCGGACGGCCAACAAGAACTTCCTGGACCTGCTGGGCTACCGGCTGGAAGAGGTCAAGGGCAAGCCTCACCGTCTGTTCGTCGCGCCGGACTATGCGGCGTCGGAGGACTACCGGCGCTTCTGGCGGGAACTGGCGGAGGGCACGTTCCATTCCGGCCAGTACCGCCGGATTGGCAAGGGGGGGAAGGTCGTGTGGATCGAGGCGTCCTACAACCCGATCTTCGATGCGGACGGGACGGCTTATAAGGTTATCAAGTTTGCCACGGATATCACCGAGCAAGTCGACCATCTGGATGATCTGAAGACGATGATCGACGTGAACTTCGGCGAGATCGACACGGGGCTGGAACAGACCCGCCGCGAAGCGACCGGGGTGACCCGGGCCACTGACGACGCGTCGTCGAACGTTAATATGGTGGCCGCCGCTTCGGAAGAACTGGCGGCGTCCATTGCCGAGATTTCCGCCAGCATGGCCAATTCCCGGCAGGCGGCGGACGGGGTGTCGGAGCGGGCCGGAGAGGCTTCTGGCGCGGCCTCCCGGTTGTCGGAGGCGGCGGCAGCCATGGGCGGGATCGTCGGCCTGATCCAGAACATCGCCGGACAGATCAACCTGCTGGCGCTCAACGCCACCATCGAATCGGCGCGCGCCGGGGATGCGGGCAAGGGCTTTGCGGTGGTGGCCAACGAGGTGAAGAACCTGGCCAATCAGGCGGCCAAGGCGACCGAAGAGATTACCCAGGAGATCGCGCGGGTCCAGACCGTCTCCGACGATGTGGTCGGCAGTCTGACGGCCATTCGGGAGGCCGTGACCCAGGTGCACGAATACGTCACCACGACGGCATCGGCGGTGGAAGAGCAGAGCGCGGTGACCCGCGACATGTCGGCCAACATGCAAAGCGCGGCCTCGTCGGTTTCGGGCATTGCCGACAACGTGCGGGGCATCATGACGGCGGTGTCCGATGCGGAAAGCGCCATGAGCCGTACCCGCACCGCCGCCGAAGTGCTGGTCCGCCAAGTGTAGTCGGGGCGGAGGCGCACCATTCGTCCGGTCTGCGGCCGCAGTTTTTTCGATACGCTTTTGAAATCGTCAAATACCCCGCTTGTTGTTTCGTTCCGTTGTCGAACCGGCGGGGTATTCTTCTGCCGAATGGCAAGATAGGGTCTTTCGTCTATACAGAAAAAACGGCGGCTGACCGAGTCAGCCGCCGGAAGTCTAACGTGGAAGTGAAGGCTAAAGACACCGAAAGGAGGGCCGCCACAGGGCGACCGGTCTCCAATTGGTCAAATTTTTTATACAATATCTCTAAATGCGGAGCAATAGATCGTCGGCTATAGAGGAGGTTATTCCATAGGCAGGCAGGGGATATGGGACGGCAACCATCCGTGGGGGCCATTCTGTCCGGGAGGCTGTCCGCGCATGGCCGTTTCTAGCCGTCGCCAGGATGAGGGGGCGCGAAGGGCAGAATCAGCGGCGGGCGCCGACGTTGCCCGCTTTCCCGGACTTCCCTTTCCCCTTCGCCTTGGCTTTCGCCGACGCCCCGCGCCCGCGGGCGGCAGAGGCCATGTAGGGGGCGCGGGCTTCGCCCAGACCCTCGGCGGGGACGCCCAGTTCCAGGGACTCCAGCCGCTTGATCTCGTCGCGCAGGCGGGCCGCTTCCTCGAACTCCAGGTCGGCGGCGGCGGTGCGCATGCGCTTTTCCAGGTCGGTGATGCGGGCGCGCAGATCCTGACCGACCATCTCCAGCCCGCCGCTGTCGCCCAGGTCCACGGTCACGTAATCCTGCTCGGCCACGCTTTGCAGCACGTCGGAAATCCGCGAGCGCACCGTTTCGGGCGTGATGCCGTGCTCGGCATTGTAGGCCTGCTGCTTCTCCCGCCGCCGGTTGGTCTCTTCGATGGCGTAGGTCAGGCTGTCGGTCATCTTGTCGGCATAGAGCACGACCCGGCCGTCCACATTGCGCGCCGCCCGGCCGATGGTCTGCACCAGCGAGGTCTTGGAGCGCAAAAAGCCCTCCTTGTCCGCATCCAGAATGGCCACCAGCCCGCATTCGGGGATGTCCAGCCCTTCACGCAAAAGGTTGATGCCCACCAGCACGTCGAAGGCCCCCAGCCGCAGGTCGCGGATGATCTCGATCCGCTCCAGGGTGTCGACGTCGGAGTGCATGTAGCGCACCCGGATCCCCTGTTCGGTCAGGTATTCGGTCAGATCCTCGGCCATGCGCTTGGTCAGGGTGGTGACCAGGACCCTGAGCCCCTTCTGGGCCATCTCGTGGCATTCGCCCAGCAGATCGTCCACCTGATGCTCGACCGGGCGGATGATGCAGACCGGGTCCACCAGACCGGTCGGGCGGATCACCTGTTCCACCACCACCCCGCCGGTGCGTTCCAGTTCCCACGGGCCGGGCGTGGCGGAGACGAAGACGCTTTGCGGGCGCATGGCGTCCCATTCGTCGAACTTCAGCGGCCGGTTGTCGACACAGGACGGCAGGCGGAAGCCGTATTCGGCCAGCACGCTCTTGCGGTTGAAGTCGCCGCGGAACATGCCGCCGATCTGCGGCACCGCCACATGGCTTTCGTCGACAAAGATCAGCGCGTCTTCCGGCAGGTATTCGAACAGGGTCGGCGGTGGCTCGCCGGGATCGCGGCCGGTCAGATGGCGGGAATAGTTCTCGATGGATTTGCAGTGCCCGGTGGCTTCCATCATTTCCAGATCGAAGGTGGTCCGCTGCTCCAGCCGCTGGGCCTCCAGCAGCTTGCCCTGGGCCTGGAGATCGGCCAGCCGCTGCTTCAGTTCGGCCTTGATGGTGCGCATCGCCTGGCTCAGCGCCGGCCGGGGGGTGACGTGGTGGCTGGCCGGATAGACGGCGATGGACTCCAGCGAGGTGGTCGTCGCCCCGGTCAGGGGATCGATCTCCTTCAGGCTTTCCACCTCGTCGCCGAACAGATCGACCCGCCAGGCCCGGTCTTCGTAGTGGCTGGGGAAGATCTCCACCACATCGCCGCGCACCCGGAAGGTGCCCCGGCCGAAGGCCACGTCGTTGCGGCTGAACTGGATCTCCACCAGAGATTTCAGCAGGTCCTTGCGGTCGATGGTCTGCCCGACCTCCAGGTTCAGCACCATGCGGGAATAGGATTCCACCGCACCGATCCCGTAGATGCAGGACACCGAGGCGACGATGATCACGTCGCGCTGCTCCAGCAAGGCCCGGGTCGCCGAATGGCGCATCCGGTCGATCTGGTCGTTGATGCTGGAGTCCTTCTCGATATAGGTGTCCGTGCGCGGAACGTAGGCTTCCGGCTGGTAGTAGTCGTAGTAGCTGACGAAGTATTCCACCGCGTTTTCGGGGAAGAATCCCTTCATCTCTCCATAGAGCTGGGCGGCCAAGGTCTTGTTGGGGGCCAGCACCAGACTGGGCCGGCCCATCTGCTGGATGATCTGGGCCATGGTGAAGGTCTTGCCCGACCCGGTCACTCCCAGCAGCACCTGATCCCGCTCCCCTTCGCGCAGGCCACGCAGCAACTCGGCGATCGCCTGGGGCTGGTCGCCGGCGGGTTCGTAGTCGCTGCACAGCCGGAATTGCGCCGGAGGACCGGACGCGGGCCGTTCGAAAAAGGGCAGAAGGACGCTCATGGGCGATAACATAGGATGATCCCGGCGCCGGAGCCAGTCCCCCAGGGTCTTTGTTGCCCTCTTGTGCCTTTCGCCAGGGAGGGTCATGGTGGGGCCGGTTTGCTGTCCTTGTAACGTACCGTGCCGAGGCCCTCTCCCGGGGGCGGCCGCGATGGAGGAGATTGCGCGATCCATGGTGGTCGGTCGTGACTCTCGGGAGCCCCGCCCGCCGGCGGGCCTGAAGCTGGGCGTGGTCGAGCTGGGACCCGTCCTGATGCTGCTGGGCGGGCTGGTGGCGGCCATGGGCGTGTCAATGGTGGTGCCGCTGCTGGTGGACCTGCTGGTCCATAACCGCGACTGGGTGGGGTTCCTTCAGGCGGGCCTGCTGGCCATCTGCGTCGGCAGCCTGCTGGTGGCGGCCACCTATCGCCGGCCCATCACCCTGTCCCTGCGCCAGGGGTTCCTGCTGACCGCCCTGGCCTGGGTGGCGCTGAGCCTGGTGGGCAGTTTGCCCTATATGCTGGCCACGCCGCAGATGACCTTTTCCGACGCCATGTTCGAATCCGTCTCCGGCCTGACCACCACCGGTTCCACGGTGATGGCGGGGCTGGACACCACGGCACCGGGCATCCTGTTCTGGCGGGCCTACGAGCAATGGCTGGGCGGCATCGGCATCATCGCCATGGCCATCGTCCTGCTGCCGGTGCTGCGCGTCGGCGGCATGCAGCTGTTCCGCATGGAAAGTTCCGACACCACCGACAAGGGCGCCCTGCGCATCAGCCAGATCGGCATGGCCCTGGTCAGTGTCTACCTGGGGCTGACCGGGGTGATCGCCCTGGGCTACCTGTTCGCCGGCATGAGCGCCTTTGATGCGGTCTGCCACGCCTTTTCCACCATCTCCACCGGCGGATACGCCAATTATGACTCGTCGATGGGCCATTTCGGGCCGGTGATCCATTGGATCGCCGTGGGCGGGATGATCGCCGGATCAGTGCCGTTCCTGCTGTACTGGCAGGTCCTGCGCGGACAGCCCTGGCGGTTCTGGCGCGATGCCCAGGTGCGGATGCTGATCGTTTTTCTGGTGTGCAGCTGGGTGGTGATGGGCGGCTGGCTGAGCTGGACCACCGGCCGGCCGCTGTTCGAGGCGGTCACCTCCGCCGCCTTCAATATCACCTCGGTGGTCACCACCACGGGCTATGCGTCGGAGGACTACACCCTGTGGGGTTCCTTCGCGGTGCTGTTCTTCCTGCTGATCACCTTTGCCGGGGGCTGCACCGGGTCGACGTCCGGCGGGGTGAAGATGTTCCGCTGGCTGGTGGCCTGGATGGTGCTGGACGCCCACGTCCGCCGCCGCTTCCTGCCCCATGCGGTGATCCTGTTCACCATCAACAACCGCACGGTGGACGAGGACGTGCAGACTTCGGTCGTGCTGTTCTTCTTCGCCGTCAGTGCGGTGATCTGCTTCAGCGCCATGGCCATCGCCTTTTTCGGCGTCGACTGGGTGACCGCCCTGACCGGGGCGATCCAGGCGGTCAACAACGTCGGGCCGGGTCTCGGCGACGTGATCGGCCCGGCCGGCAACTTCGCCACCCTGCCGGACCCGGCGAAGTGGATTCTCGCCATGGCCATGCTGCTGGGGCGGCTTGAGGTGTTTACCTTCCTCGTTCTGATTTCGCGCTCGTTCTGGAGGACTTAGGAGTTCAGTTCCGGAATGTATGCCGCCTCATTAGCCCTGCCCCGTCCAGAGTTGGATGTTGCCCCCATGGGAACATTCTTCGCGGCAGTTTTCTCGCCGTCGCGAAGAGCCCAATGAGGCGGCGGTGAAGCGCTAGGAGGCTAAGTTTTTTTTGCTAGGGCGTCCTTGATAGCAAACACAACACTCTCGATTTCCTCTTTGGACGCACAATTTCCAGCCCAAGAGGCGCACATTACCTGCCAAAGATGGGATGTGCTAATGAATAACGGATCGGCGGCTGCCCGGACCCAGTCATGATGATTCTTAAGTGTTTGAGCTTTATTTAAGGCGTCCATTGCTTGTGATGGGCTGCGTCCCAAGCGTTCTGCAACGTTCGGCCATCCTCTTTCCGACAAGGCTTCGAACACCGTGTGTTCCGGCGCATCATCTCCCGGTAAAACAAACACTCCAGGAGCAGATGCTTGGTCTCCATCCAAAAAAACAACCGACGGGCGAGGGAACCGATCTTGATGGACCATGATTCCGAGGCTAAGTCCAACCGAGGCAGCCCCAAAAGGTGAAACTTGTATGCGTGGCAATAAATCTGGATCGCCTTTTATAACAATCTCCCTCAGGAGAGTGGCTGCAACTTCATCTTCGACATATACGTCACATTCTGGGTGGTTTTCTTCGTCCATTCGCGACATTGCGAACTCCGGGCTTACTCCCGTAACGGTTGATTTCCCTTCGTTGGTTTCAACGATATAAATACGCCCTTCTGGAGGAATTTCTTCGAGTACATAGGGGGAGTGAGTTGAAATTAGAAATTGAATTTCTTTGTCTCTTGAAATATTGGCCAGGTCGCGTATTAGTCGTCTCTGGGCGCGCGGGTGTAGTGACGATTCTATTTCGTCAATTATTACGAGAGAGTATTTGTCGAATTCGTTTGCGAGTAGCTCAGCAGCGGTTAACTCTCCGGCCCCTTGGTGAAAGCCGGAGTATGGTTGCCCTGTGCGCTGTATTACAGGAACTACGCGAAGCGGGTCGTCTTTGGCAGTCGCAAGCTTGACGCTTTTATATGACCGCCCCATGATGCTTGATAAGCGGTCAATTACAGAGTCTGTGAATAGCTTTGATGGGCCTTCTTTTACTGTTGATTTTGCAAGGCGCAAATATCCTGAGCGCGCAGTGAGCGGTTGAATTCGACTTAAATCAATATAATAAATATTTCTTTCTCGCCTTTCAGGGTTTCCTCGCCAACGGTTTGTTGGTTTTCTGACGCTGTCGATATGAGAGCCATTTCCCTCGCGGACAGAATACCGAATCTCTGCGGTAGTTATTTTGTCCCAAGGCGTATCCGGAAAAAAATCTGATGCAAATTTCATTTTTTTACTTGGGCCTGGGCTGCGGTAGCTTGCGGCTGCGGCTTGTAGGATCGTACTTTTCCCTGAGCCATTTTCACCGACAATGGCGGTAATCGGAAATCGAAATTCAATGCGATGGCCAGTCCAGCCACGCAGGCCAGTGATTTCCATCCACTCCAATCTTTTTGGCCAATGGGTTCCTTGCAACCACTTGGCCTCAAGACGGCGCATTTCCTTCGAACTAGCCATTAGGTTTCTCCGTCTCGCCTGAACCACTTTACACAGGCTCTATCTAGAAATAGAGCCTGTGTAAAGTGGTTTGAATCGCAAAACTAGGGGTGGGCTGATTGTCGCTATCGTGGCATTCATAGGGGCCTTCGGCAATCTGGTGCGACGGCGCCTTGGTCTTGCCATCCCATAGTTCTCGCGGGTTGGCGTGCTGATCTAAACTGATCCTCCGCCAGTCGCTCCAGCGCTCGCCTCACCTCTGCGATGAAGGTTTCGGCGGCCTTGCCGCGTCCGGCCATGGTGCGGGTCAGCGCAAAGATGTCGAAACCCGGCACGCCATCCAGCGGCAGCACCCGCGTCGTCGGCTGCGGGAACGCGGCGGCGGAGAAGTCATCGACCACCACACAGCTGCGCAGGGCCGCGGCCAGCCCGGGCATCAGCTGCAAGGACGAGGCGGTGACCTCGCCACTGATCCGGAGCCCGGCTTCTTCCATCACCGACAGCAGGATGCGGCCGATGGGCCGGCGCGGCAGGTTGACCCGCAACCGTTCCCCCCGCAGGTCCGCCAGGGTCAGCCGCTCCCGTCCGGCGAAGGGGTGTTCTTCCGGCACGATGCAGACGAACCGCCCGCCGCCGATGCGCCGGCGGTCCAGCCCGGCCACCGTGACGATATCCCCCGCCGCCAGCCCGACGTCGATGGAGCCGTTCCGCAAGGCCCGCAACTGGTCGTCCGCCGATCCGATCTCCGCCGTCAGGGACAGGGACGGAAGGGCGCGGAGGGTGGCCGTGATGGCGGCGGGCAGCACGTCCTTGACCAGCAGGCTGATGGACATGACCGACAGGGGTTGGGCGCTCCCCTGCCGCAAGGCCCTTACCGAGGCTTCGAATCGCGACGCGCCTTCACTGAGGAAAACACATTCGCGGTACAGGATGTCGGCTTCGGGAGTCGAGGTCAGGCGCCCCTGGGACAGAGTGAACAGGGGCAGCCCCAGCGCCGCTTCGAAATCCCGCAGGTGCCGGCTGACGGTGGGCTGGGCCAGACGCAGGCGGTCGGCCGCACCGGTGACCGATTTTTCCTCGTAAACGGCGCGAAAGATCTCGAGCCGTTGCAGGGTCAGCGGGCGCATCGGGGTCTCCGTGCCAGGGGCCTGTGCGGCTGAATATAGAAATTTGCTATGGGTTCGTAAAATATTTTCGGTTTTCCGAAGGTGGTACCCCGTGATCCCATAGGGTCCTCACACGACGAGAGGTGCCCTCAAGTGAACACGGCCGTCATCCTCGCCTTCCTGTTTGTCACCCTGGCCTCGGGCGGGGCCATCGCCTACATCATCGGTGCCTCGGCCGTGCTGAGCTTTCTGTCCAGCGGCAATCTGCTGTATCTGGCGGCGATGCCCCAGCGGCTGTTCAGCCAGCTCGACGTGTTCGCCTTCCTGGCCATGCCGCTGTTCATTCTGGCCGGCGACCTGATGAACCGGGGCGGGCTGGCCAAGGCGCTGATCGATTTTTCCATGGCGCTGGTCGGGCGGCTGAAGGGCGGCCTGGGGCATGTGAACGTGCTGACCAGCGTGTTCTTCGCCGGGGTCAGCGGCTCGGCGGTGTCCGACGCGGCGGCCCTGGGCAGTGCCCTGGTGCCGGAGATGACCCGGCGCGGCTACAGCCTGGACTACGCGGCGGCGATCACCGGGGCCTCGTCGATCATCGGTCCGATCATCCCGCCCAGCGTCATTCTGATCTTTTACGGGGCGCTGATGGATACCTCGGTGGCGGCCCTGTTCGCCGCCGGGATCGTGCCCGGGCTGCTGCTGGCGGGCATGCTGCTGGCGATGAACGCCTTCTACGCCTGGCGCGACGACCATCCGGGTGGTCGGGGTGAAGAGTTGCCGCGCCTGGGGCCATCGTTCCTGCGGGCGGTGCCGGCGCTGGTGCTGCCGGTGATCATCCTGGGCGGCACCCTGTTCGGCGTCATGACCCCGGCCGAGGCCGCCGGCGTGGCCGTGGCCGCCGCCGCCCTGGTCGGCATCCTGTACCGCGAACTGGATCTGACCCGGATCCTGGAAAGCCTGACCCGCACCGGGGTGCTGCTGGGGGCGCTGTTCGTGCTGCTGTGCGCGATTTCCAGCTTCAGCTATCTGGCCGCCCTGGAACAGTGGCCGCAGCGGCTGGCCGCGCTGATCCAGGGCTGGGGACTGGATGCCACCGAATACCTGCTGCTGGTCAACCTGGTCTTCCTGCTGGCGGGCATGGTGATGGACGTGAAGGCCGCCGTCGCCCTGTTCGCGCCGATCCTGGTGCCGGCCGCCCTGCTGCTGGGGATCGACCCGGTCCATCTGGGGATCGTCATCTGCTTCAACATCACCGTCGGCCTGCTGTCGCCGCCGCTGGGAGGGGTGCTGCTGATCCTGGCGACCACGGTGGAGATGAATTACTGGCGGCTGATCCGCGCCACGATGCCTTTCCTGATCGCCGAGCTGCTGTTCCTGGGGGTGCTGACCATGCTGCCCGGCATCAGCCTTGGCCTGCCCCATGCCCTCGGGCTGATGTGACCCGGGGGAGCGCGAAAGACAAAGAGACAGAAAACAAGAACAACGACGTCCCGTCCCACCCTTCCGGACTCCGAGAAAAAAAGGACCCTGGTGATGCGTTTCCTGAAAGACAGCCTGCTGCCGGCCGCCGTGGCGGTGATGACCATGACCGTTTCGACCGCCTTTTCCGTGGCCCAGGCGGCCGAGGTCAAGGTCGCCCTGAACGGGGTGGATGACCCGAAAACCAACGCCGAGGCGGCGTTCGTCGAAGCCTTCGGCGCGGCGCTGGAAGGATCGGGGCTGACCATGTCGGTCTATCCCAACGGCACCCTGGGCAAGGAAAAGGAGCGGTTCGATCAGGTCTCGCAGGGGCTGATCGACATCAACCTGGCCACCACCTCCACCGGTTACACCCTGTCGCCGATGCTGAAGGGCACGGCTCTGCCGTTCTATTTCGAGGATCTGGCCGAATTCGACAAGGTGACGGCCGATCCGGAGCTGATGGCGGCGATCAACGAACCGCTGACGGCCAATGGCGTGCGGGTCGTCGGCTTCAACATGATCGGCCTGGACATCGGCATCCATAACAGCAAGCACCCGGTCACCAAGATGGCCGACATGGCCGACCTGCGCTTC
The DNA here is from genome assembly GCA_046233135.1 of Rhodospirillaceae bacterium Z3-40. Classification (GTDB taxonomy): domain Bacteria; phylum Pseudomonadota; class Alphaproteobacteria; order Rhodospirillales; family Rhodospirillaceae; genus JBJXHN01. The sequence goes on from JBJXHN010000002.1 coordinate 907,847, forward strand.
CGTGCCCTGAACGCCGAGCAGCTGGCCTATCAGGAAGCCCTGGGCGCCAGCGGCACCATCGTGGCCTGGTCGGAAGTGGCCAACGCCCTGCAAACCGGTATCGCCGACGGCTACTTCAACCCGCCGAATTCGGCCCTGCGCACCGGTCATACCCAGTATCTAGTCTATTACACCGATGCCCATATCGGCCCCTCGGCGCGCACCGTGCTGATGTCCGAAGACTGGTACCAGAGCCTGAGCGCCGAGGAACAGGCCGCCGTCGACAAGGCTGTCACCGCCGGCATCGCCGCCAACCGGGCCTGGGTCGAAGCCTGGAAGGCCGAGGTGAAAGCGCGCCAGGACGAAGCCGGCGTGACCGTGTCCGAACTGGAGCCGGGCGAGCGCGACAAGATGGTCCAGGCCGTGCGCGCCGTCTTCCCGGAACTGGCCTCGGCCGAGACTCTGGAAGCCTTCGACGCCGCCGTGGCCAAGGTCCGCAAGTAAGGCACCGGGGCTTCCCCCGGTGCCTGTTGCGGGAGGCGGCGGAGAGCCGGGATCTCCCCAGTCCCCTTTGCTCACTCCCTGCCGCCGCCTCCCGCGCCCTTTCGGACATACGCGTCTCCCTATTCCTGGTCGAAGGACTGCCGCCATGGCCTTGCGTTCCATGATCCTTCTGCTCAGTGACCGGCTGGACCGGGGCATCCGCTGGGTCACCATGACCTTCCTGGTGCTGCTGGTCGGGCTGGTGGTGCTGCAGGTGGTCGCACGCTACCTGTTCGCCTCGCCACCCGCCTGGACCGAGGAAATGGCCCGCTATGCCATGATCTGGTCCGGGCTGCTGGGGGCGACCATGTCCTTCAAGCGGCGGTTCGACCCAGCCCTGTTCGACGGCCTGGCGCCGTCTTCCCGGGGGCTGGCCCTGATCATGCGCATCGCCCGTGCCCTGCCGGTGCTGGTGTGGCTGGTGCCGATCCTGGTGTTCTGCTTCGTCGGCGCCAATCTGAGCGTGGAACGGAGCTTCCTGGTGCGGCAAACGCGGATGACCATGGATGCCTTCGACGCGCCGATGATCCTGGTGGGAATCGCCGTGCCGATCATGATCGTCACCATCCTGATCCACCTGATGGCCCGCTGGTGCGTCAGCCCGGATGACCCGCCCGGCGAGGCCGGCGGCCTGGACGTGGGCTGACCCGGCCCGCCCGCCGTCGCGACCCGTTCTCCGTTTTCCTCCCCCCCCCCTGAAGGCCCCTTGCGGGTGTTCGGAACGGGGCCGTGCGCCCCGACCAGTAGATAATGGGAATCAAGACCTTGCGTGCCGATATCCTGTTTACCAACGCCCGCCTGATCGATGGCACCGGTGCGCCTGCGCAGATCGGTGACCTGGCTGTCCTGGACGACCGGATCGTCGCCCTGGGAACGCTGAGCGACTGGTCCGCCGGCGAGATCGTCGACTGTGGAGGCCAGGTGCTGGCGCCGGGCTTCATCGATCCCCACACCCACTATGACGAAGCGGTGCTGACCGAACCGGAACTGCCGGCCGCCCTGAGCCAGGGGGTCACCACGGTGATCAACGGCAACTGCGGCTTTTCCATCGCGCCGCTGACCGCAGACGGCCCGCTGCCCGAGCCGCTGGCATCCTTCGTCGACCCGGCCCGGCCACGCTTCCGGCGCTTCCGGGACTATGCGGCGCGGCTGCGGGCGGAGCCGGCGGCGGTGAACTCCGCCTGCCTGATCGGCCATTCCACCCTGCGCGTCAACGCCATGGACGACCTGACCCGCGCCGCCACCCCGGCTGAGGTGGAGGCGATGCGCGCCCAGTTGAACGAGGCCCTGGAGGACGGCGCCATCGGCCTGTCCACCGGTGCCTTCTACCCCCCGGCGCGGGCGTCTTCGACCGAAGAGCTGATCGGCGTGTCCCGGGATCTCGGGCGTCACGGGGTGCTGTACGTGACGCATATGCGCGACGAGGGCGACGCGGTGATCGAAGCCTTGCGCGAAACCTTGCACGTGGGGCGGGAGGCCGGCTGCGGGGTCCATGTTTCCCACCACAAATGCGCCGGGCTGGCCAACCACGGCCTGTCGGAAACCACGCTGGGGATGATCGACGAGGCCCGCACGGTGCAGGATGTGGGGCTGGACACCACCCCCTATATCGCCAGCGCCACCATGCTGAATTCCGGCCGCCACCGGCAGGCGACGCGGGTGATCATCACCTGGTCCAAGCCCTTTCCGGAAACCGCCGGCCGGGATCTGGCCGACGTCGCCCGGGAATGGGGCTGCGGTCTGGATGAGGCGGTGGAGCGGCTGCTGCCGGCGCTGGGCATCTTTTTCATCATGGACGAAGGCGACGTGCGGCGGATTCTGTCCCACGAGGAAACGCTGGTCTGCTCCGACGCCATGAGTTCCGGCGATCACCCCCATCCGCGTGTCTGGGGCACCTTTCCCCGGGTGCTGGGGTACTATGTGCGACAGGAAAAGCTGTTTCCTCTGGAGACCGCTGTTGCCAAGATGACCGGCCGCACCGCAGAGCGCTTCGGGCTGACCGACCGGGGGGTGCTGCGGGTCGGGGCTTTCGCCGATCTGGTGCTGTTCGATCCGGACAGCGTGATCGACAGGGCCACTTACGAGACACCCAAGCAGCCGGCGGCGGGCATCCTGCGGGTGCTGGTCAACGGTCGTCCGGTGTGGCGCGACGGCCGGCCCACTGGTGCCCGGCCGGGTCGCATCCTGACCCGGACGTGAGGTCAGAGAACGAGTTTTTTCCCGGACTGGCCATGAAGGGGCCTGTGTGATGACGTCTTCTTCTTCCTTGCTGACACCACCTTATCTGCTGTTCCTCGGTGATGTTCCCGACCCCCTGGCGGCCAAGGTGGCCCAGGGGATCAAGGACTGGCGGCCGGAGCTGTGCGTGGGCCAACTGCGCCTGCCGGGCTGTGCGGCCGATCTCGGCCTGCCCGACATGACCCCGGCCCAGGCCGTGGCGGCGGGCGCCCGGACCATGGTCATCGGTGCGGCCAACCGGGGCGGCACCCTGTCTTCCGCCTGGACCGACCCGATGGTGGCGGCGCTGGAGTCGGGGATGGATATCGCCTCGGGTCTGCACCACCGGCTGACGGCGGTGGCGGCCTTGCGGGACGCCGCCGGGCGGCTGGGCCGGCGGCTGATCGACGTGCGGGTGCCGCAGCAGGACTATCCCATCGCCTCGGGCGTGCCCCGGACCGGCAAGCGCTGTCTGGCGGTGGGCACCGACTGTTCGGTGGGCAAGATGTACACCGCCCTGGCCATGGAAAAGGCCATGCGGGCGCGGGGGATGGACGCCACCTTCCGCGCCACCGGCCAGACCGGCATCCTGATCACCGGCAACGGCGTGCCCCTGGATGCGGTGGTCGCCGACTTCATGGCCGGCTCCATCGAATGGCTGTCCCCCGACGCCGACCCCGGCCACTGGGATCTGATCGAGGGCCAGGGCAGCCTGTATCATCCCTCGTTCGCCGGGGTGACCACCGCGCTGATCCATGGCGCCCAGCCCGACGCCCTGGTGCTGTGCCACGAACCGACCCGCACCCATATGCGCGGCCTGCCCGGACGGCCGCTGCCGGATCTGGCGGACCTGCGCGATCAGGCGCTGACCGTGGCCCGCATGGTCAACCCGGCCTGCGCGGCGGTGGGGATCTCGGTCAACACCGCGGCCCTGGACGACGCCGAAGCGGCGGCCTGCCTGGGGGCGCTGGAAGACCGGCTGGGACTGCCGGCGGTGGATCCCTATCGCCAGGGCGCCGACCGTCTGGTGGAGGCCCTGCCGGCATGATCGACATTGCCGTCCATCTTGACCATTTCCGCCTGCGCAAGACCTTCACCATCGCCCGCGGTTCCCGGGATGCGATCACGGTGGTGCGGGTGACCCTGACCGATACGGTCTCCGGCGCGGTGGGAGAGGGCGAATGCGTGCCCTATGCCCGTTACGGTGAAACCCCGGACGGCGTGGCCGAAACCCTGCGCGCCCTGGGCGGGGTGCTGGCGGAAGGGGCGGACCGGCGGGCGATCCAGAACCTGCTGGCGCCCGGGGCCGCCCGCAACGCCCTGGACTGCGCCTTCTGGAGCCTGGAGGCCGCGCGCGCCGGCTCCACCGTTGCTGTCCTGGCCGGGCTGGCGCCGCCGGTGCCGACCCTGACCGCCTATACCCTGTCGCTGGAGCCGCCCGAGGCCATGCGGGCGGCGGCACAGGAGGCCGCGGCGGCGGGCATGCCCCTGTTGAAGATCAAGCTGGGCGGCGACGGGAGGACCGACCTGGCGCGGCTGGAGGCGGTGCGCGCCGGTGCCCCCGCCGCCCGGCTGATCATCGATGCCAACGAAGGCTGGACGGTGGACGACTATCACGTGCTGGCGCCCCGCTTGACGGCGCTGGGGGTGGAGATGGTCGAACAGCCCTTTCCGGCGGGGAAAGACGCCGCCCTGGCCGGCATGAAGCGGGTGCTGCCGGTCTGCGCCGATGAATCCTGCCACGACCGGGTCAGCCTGCCCTCGTTGATCGGCAAGTACGATCTGGTGAACATCAAGCTGGACAAGACCGGCGGCCTGACCGAGGCCCTGGCCCTGAAAGGGGCGGCCGAGGCGGCGGGGTTCGGCATCATGATCGGCTGCATGGTCGGCAGTTCCCTGGCCATGGCCCCGGCGCTGCTGCTGGCCGGCGGCGCGGCCTATACGGACCTGGACGCCCCGCTGCTGCTGGCCGAAGACCGCGATCCGCCGTTGCGGGCCGACGGCGCCGTGCTGCATCCGTCGGCGGAGGGACCCTGGCGGTAAGGGTTTCCCGGAGGGAGACGGTTCACGACAGCCGGTGGCGGAACAGCCAGGCGGCCAGCGGCAGGGTGATGGCCATCAGCACCAGAAGCGGGACGAAGTCGACGGCGACGTCCCGCAGGCCCGCTCCTTCCAGATAGACCCGCCGCACCAGATCCACACCGAAGCGCAAGGGGTTGGCGTAGGTGGCGATCTGCAGCACCTCGGGCATGTTGGCCACGGGGGTCAGCAGGCCCGACAGCAGCATCAGCGGCATCACCAGCATGAACGTATAAAGCATCGCCTGCTGCATGGTCAGCGACACCGCCGAGACCGACAGGCCGATGCCGACGGACGCGCCGGTGAAGGACAGCAGGCCGAGATAGAGCAGCCAGACCGAGCCGTTCATGGGGATCCCGAACCAGAACAGGATGATCAGGAAGATGATGGTGGACTGGATCATGCCCACGATCATCGACGGCAGGGCCTTGCCGATCAGGATCTGTGTCGGTGTCAGCGGCGTGACCAGCAGCTGATCGAAGGTCCCCTGTTCCCGCTCCCGCGCCACCGACAGGGCGGACAGCAGCAGCGTCTGGATCATGCTCAGCCCGGCGATCAGCGGCGGCATCAGGTTCCAGCGGGACTCCAGGTTGGGATTGAACCAGGCCCGGCGGTCGATGGTCAGCGGCGCGGCCGTTCCCAGCGTGCGGTTGAGGTCGCCGACGATCGCCGACAGATAGGCCGACGCCAGCCCGGCGGTGGAGGAATTGCGGCCGTCCAGGATCACCTGTACCGGCGCCGGCCGGCCGGTTTTCACCCGGTCTTCGAAATCGGCGGGGATGGACAGCACCATCAGCGCGTCGCCGCTGTCGATCATGCCGGCGATCTGCGCGGACGCGGTCAGGGTGGCCACCCGGGCGAACATGCCGGTGGCGTCGATGCGGGCCAGCAGGTCGGTCGCCGTTTCTCCCCGGCTTTGATCCAGCACCGCATAGGGGGCGTTGGTCAGGTCGTAGGTGGCGGCATAGCCGAACAGCACGGATTGCAGCAACGCGGGCATGATCAGCAGCGCGCGGCTGGACGGGTCCTTCACGAGGGCGAGAATTTCCTTGCGGATCAGGGAAAGGATACGCGCGATATAGTCGAGGGTGCCGGTCATGGGACTCAGTCCAGTGTCTTGCGCGAAACGCGGCAGGTGGCGGCGATCAGGACGACGGCGTAAACGATCAGCACCGAACAGTCGCGCAGGATGTCCGGCCAGTTGTCCCCGGCCATGAACAGGGTCTTGATCAGCCCCATGAAATGGGTGGCCGGCAGCAGCTGGCTGATCCCCTGGACCACCAGCGGCACGTTGCGCAGGTCGAAGACGAAGCCCGACAGCATCAGGGCCGGCATGAAACTGGCGAGCAGGGCCATCTGGCTGGCCGCGAACTGGTTGCGCATGGCCCCGGAGATGAACAGCCCCAGCGACAGCGATACCAGCAGGTAAAGCAGCGACGAGGCGATGATCACCCACAGGGAGCCGCGCATGGGCACCTGGAACAGCCATTCCGCCGCCAGCAGGCACAGGGCGAGGTCGATGGCGCCGATCACCAGGAACGGCGCCAGCTTGGCCAGCACCAGCTCCAGCGGCCGGACGGGGGTGACGAACAGGGCTTCGAGCGTGCCGCGCTCCCACTCCCGGGCGATCAGCAGCGAGGTCAGAAAGGCGCCGATCAGGGTCATCACCAGCGCGATCAGCCCGGGCACCAGATACCAGGTGCTGTTGGCGGTCTCGTTGAACCAGATCCGCTGGACGATGGTGATGCCCCGGCCCGCCGCCGGATCGCCCCCCATACGGTCCACCTGCTTCAGGGGCGGCAGGCCGGCGGCGCCGCCGACGTAGCCTTCGATGGTGGTGGCGGTGTTGGTGTCGACGCCGTTCAGGATCAGGTCCAGCCGGCCGTCCCCGCTTGCCTGCCGCCGGGCGAAATTCACCGGCACCCGCAGGATGGCCGAGATCTGTCCGGCCATCATCAGGGCTTCGGCTTCGGCCATGGTGCGGACGTGCACGGGGGCGAGGTAGCGCGAGCCTTCCAGTCCGGCCACGGCGTCCCGGGCTTCGGGTCCGCTGTCTTCCAGCACGATGGCCAGCCGGGCGTTGGTGACGTCGAAGGACAGGCCGTAGCCGAACAGCAGGATCAGGGTGACCGGCAGCAGCAGGCCGACGATCAGATTGCTGCGGTCGCGCAGCATCTGGCGGGTTTCCTTGCGGACCAGGGCCGCAAGGCGCCGCAGGAAGCCGGGGCCGGTCACGCCGCACTCTCCGCCGGAGAGGCCGCGGCCGCCGCGCGGCCCTGTTCGACGATGGCGATGAAGGCGCCGTTCATGTCCGGGACCGCCGCCCCGCCTCCCTGCTCCCGCACGTCCCGGGGGGTGCCCAGCGCGAGCATCCTGCCGGCGTCCTGGATGGCGATGCGGTCGCAGTATTCGGCTTCTTCCATGAAATGGGTGGTGATGATGACGGTCACCCCGCCCCGGGCCAGAGAGGTGATGGTGCGCCAGAACGCACGCCGGGCCAGGGGATCGATGCCGCTGGTCGGTTCGTCCAGGAACAGGATGTCCGGTTGGTGCAGCAGGCCGGTGGCCATGGCCAGCCGCTGCTTGTAGCCGGCGGGCAGCAGGCCGCTTCTGGCCGAGGGATCCAGGTCGAACTGCGCCAGCGAGTCCGCCACCCGCCGCCGCAGCGCCTTGCCGCGCAGGCCATAGGCGCCGCCGAAGAATTCCAGGTTCTCGCGGATGGTCAGGTTGCCATACAGGGCGAACTTCTGGGCCACATAGCCGATCCGCCCCCGGGCCTGGGCACGGGCGGTCCGCAGATCCCGCCCCGCCACCTCCAGATGGCCGCCCGAGGCCGGCAGCAAGCCGCAGAGCATGCGGAAGGTGGTGGTCTTGCCCGCGCCGTTGGGGCCGAGCAGCCCGAAGATCTCGCCGCGCGCGACGTCGAAGGAGGTGCGGTCCACCGCCGTGAAATCCCCGAACCGCCGCACCAGATCGCGGACGATGATCACCGGCCCGGTTGCCTCCTCGGGAGATTCCTCGGGAGTCGGGGAGGGGGCGGGGGGCGCTGGCGTGGCGGCGGTGCCGGGGACGTCCCCCTCTTCATGCCGGCGCAGCAGCATCATGAAGGCGTCTTCCAGCTCCTCCGCCCGGGGCTGCACCGGGACATCGCCCAGCAGGTCGGACCATGCCGCGTCATCGGCGCCGGTGTCGTCCGGAGGCCAGCGGATGAAGCGCACGGCCCCGCCCCGGGGGACGGCATCGACGATCAGGCGGGGAGCGTCGATCAGCCGGGCCTGAAGCTCCCGGGCCGGCATGCCGTCGGGCGGCCGGGCGACGAAGGTCAGTCCCCGGGCTTCCCGGCGCAGGGCCTCAGGCGACCCGTCGGCCAGCACCCGGCCCTTGTTCATCACCAGTACGCGGGCGCAGCGTTCGGCCTCGTCCATGTACGAGGTGCTGACAATCACGCTCAGCCGCTCCTCGTCCACCAGACGCTGGACGATGATCCACAGGTCGCGGCGGGACAGGGGATCGACGCCGACGCTGGGTTCGTCCAGCAGCAAAAGATCCGGCGAGCGCACCAGGGTACAGGCCAGCCCCAGCTTCTGCTTCATGCCCCCCGACAGCTTGCCGGCGGGGCGGGCGGTGAAGCGCGCCATGTCGGTCATTTCCAGCATGCGGGCGAAGCGCTCCTGCCGCTCGGCCATCGGTACGCCGTGCAGGTCGGCGTAGAGATCCAGGTTCTCCTGAACGCTGAGATCCTCGTACAGGCCGAATCGCTGGGGCATGTAGCTGATGCGGTCCTGTACCGCCTGGGGATCGGCGGCCACATCGGTCCCCAGGACGGTCAGCCGGCCGGACCCGGGGGTCAGCAGCCCGGCCATCATGCGCATCAGGGTGGTCTTGCCCGCACCGTCCGGCCCCACCAGAGCGGTCAGGGTGCCGGGCTCCACCGCCATGGTCAGGCCATCGACGGCATGGATGGTACCGCCGTCCGCCCCGGTGAAGGTCCGCCCCAGAGCCTCGGCGGCGACGATGGGGGCCGGGTCGGTCATCGGGCGGGGTCCAGGGACAGGCGCACGGTGGCGGGCTGGCCCAGGCGCAGGGCGCCGGCCTCGTCCTCTACCCGCACCCGGACCTCGTAGACCAGGCTGGTGCGCAGTTCCTCCGTCTGCACGGTTTTCGGCGTGAACTCGGCGACCGAGGCGATGTAGCCCACGGTGCCGGGCACCGGCGTGTCGGGGTGGCTGTCGGTGGTGACCTCGGCCGCCATGCCCGGCCGGACCTTGCCGAGATCCGTCTCGCCCACATAGACGCGGATCCATTTCGGCCGGGTCAGTGCCAGGGTGAAGGCCGGCACCTGGGGCGAGGCCATGTCCCCCGGTTCAAGCAGGCGCGCGCGCACCACCGCGTCGGTGGGGGCCAGCAGCCGGCCCCGGGCGATCCGGTGACGCAGCAGGGCAAGGTCGGCCTCCGCCGCCGCCAGCGCGGCCCGGGCGCCGGCGATATCCTCGGCCCTGGGACCGGTGACGGTCAGGCGCAGGGCGGCCTGCCGTTCCTCGACCCGGGCGGCGGCGGCATCGGCGGCGCTTTGCGCCTGGTCCACGCCCTGCTGGCTGATGGCGGCGCTGCGGGTCTCCTTCAGGCGCCTGGCGCGGGACAGCTCGATCTCCGCCAGCCGGGAGTCGGCCTCGGCTTCGGCCAGCCGGGCCAGGGCCTGGTCCACCTCTTCCTGCCGCGACCCGTTTTCCAGCTCCAGCAGGGCCTGGCGCTGCTGTTCCACCCGCGCTTCGGCCTGATCGGCCTGAAGCGCCAGGGTGCGGGTGTCCAGGGTGCCCAGGCGCTGGCCGGCGGTCACGGTATCCCCTTCCTCGGCGGTCAGGGCGGTGATGCGGCCGCTTTCTTCGAAGGCCAGCGAGATTTGCCGGATATCCACGTTGCCGTGCAGGACCAGGATACCGGTGTCGACCGAGACGTCCCGGTTCAGCCAATACCAGCCGCCGGCGGTGCCGGCCACGATCAGCAGAACCAGGATGGCGAGGCGCTTTTTCATCTCGCGGACCTTCTGTTGCGGGAATGGGCTGTTACGCGAATGGGCCGTTACAGGAATGGGACCAGACGTGACGTGGAAGGGGCGGGGCGACAAGAGGTGGTGTCAGACATTAAATTGAATTTAAATTTAGTCTGGAATAGGATCCGGCGCAAGAGGCGGCGTGAGGAACTGGCATGACGGAGTCGAAGGGGGCGGGCGCGAAGGGGGCGCCATCCAAGCGGGGGCGGACGTTGCGCGCCGACGGGGAGGTCACCCGGGCACGGATCCTGGAGGCCGCCGGCGACCGCTTCGCCGCGTCGGGATTTGCCGAAACCGCCAACAAGGCGGTGGCGGCGGCCGCCCGGGTGGATCTGGCCTCGATCAATTACCACTTTGGCAGCCGGGGCGGTTTGTATCAGGCGGTTCTGCTGGAGGCGCACCGCCGGCTGATCGGGCTTGAAGAGCTGCAAGCCATCGCGGCGGCCGAGGTCTCCGCCGCCGCCAAGCTGCGCCGGCTGATCGAACGGCTGGTGGACGGGGCGGCGGATGAACGGCAGAGCTGGCACGCCCGGGTGCTGGTGCGCGAACTGCTGTCGCCCACGTCCCATCTGGCGGTGCTGCGGGAGAAGGAAATCCGCCCGAAGCTGGCGGTGGTCCTGGGCATTCTCGGAGAGATCGCCGGGCTGCCGGCCGGTGATCCGGCCTTGCCGCGGTGCCTGATCAACGTGGCGGCGCCCTGCGCCATCCTTCTTGTGACTGGCGGAAGTCTGCCCTGGCTGCCGGGCGGCGAGGTGGCGTCACAGGAGGGGCTTGTGAATCACCTGCATACCTTCGCCATCGCCGGCCTGGAGGCGGTCGGGCAGGCGCGGCGGGACGCGCGGGAGGCATCGGGCTTCGACCCAAACGGAGGCATCAGCCGGAGTTTGGAAAGTTGATGCATAAACAAAGTCCTACAGTATCGAGCGGAGAAGTGGGTACCGGTTTTCCGGTGCGCAAGCGCGTCTCCGACTCCCGGCGGAACGCACGCCTTCGGCGTGACTCGATGCTGTAACTATATGATTCTAGATCAAAGTGCCTGCCGTAAATCGATGCAGATTTAAGGCAGTTTGATCTAGGGCACTGACCCCTGAGTCATCTGACAGTGCCGGTGCGACAGGTCGCGTCAGCGGGGAGGGGGCACCGCCAGCCGGGCCTTCATCCGCGCCAGCGCCCGGCCGAAGACGGCGTCATCTCCGGTGGCCCGGGCCAGCACCAGGGCGCCCTGGATCCCCAGCACCGCGTCCTCGGCCAGGCGGGCGGCGGCCGCCGCGTCATGGCCGGCGCGGATCAGGGCGTCGCCCAGGGCGTCGATCCAGCGGGTGAAGTAGCTGGCGATGGGGGCGGCGAAGCGGTCCCGGGTTTCGTCCAGGGCAAAGGCACCCACCAGGCAGACCCGCCGGCCGGACCGGAAATAGTCGTCGACCGCCGTCCACATGGCAGGGATGGCAACGGCGGGGTCATCGCGGCGCAGGGGCGTGTAGACGACCCGTTCGAACCAGCCATCCACATGGTCGAGAACGGCCTTGGCCATCTCTTCCTTCCCGCCGGGAAAAAAGTGATAGAGGCTGCCCTTGCCCAGACCGGTCCGTTCCCGGATCCGGCTGAGGGTCGCTCTCTCGTAGCCCAGTTCGCGAAAGACCTCGGCGACGAGGGAAACGGCGTCGGCGCGCTCGTTGAGCGTTCTCATCGGCGGAGTGAAAGCCTTGTGATCAGAGCCCCAGGTCCGTCAGCCCCGGATGATCGTCGGGCCGCCGGCCCAGCGGCCAGTGGAATTTGCGCTCCTCCTCGCGGATCGGCAGGTCGTTGATGCTGGAAAAGCGCCGCTGCATCAAGCCCGCGCCATCGAATTCCCAGTTTTCGTTGCCGTAAGAGCGGAACCAGTGGCCGCTGTCGTCGCGCCATTCATAGGCATAGCGGACGGCCAGCCGGTCGTCCGTATAGGCCCACAGCTCCTTGATCAGCCGGTAGTCCAGCTCCTTGGCCCATTTGCGGGTCAGGAAGGCGACGATGTCTTCCCGTCCGGTGACGAATTCCGCGCGGTTCCGCCAGCGGCTGTCGGGCGTATAGGCCAGCGAGACGTGCTGCGGGTCGCGGCTGTTCCAGCCGTCTTCGGCCAGCCGGACCTTGCGGGTGGCGCTTTCCAAAGTGAAGGGCGGGGCGATGACGGGCGGGGACGCGGGGGCGGAATCAGGGGGGGGCGCGAGAGTGGTCATGGGGGGAGCATCTCCTGAAAGATCGTGGGAAGACCGGTGTCTCTGTACTGATAGGTTCAAGTTGTACCAAACGGTACGATCCGTCAAGGGGGAGGTGTGTTTCCGGGGTGTGTCAATCGGGTACCGGGGGGTGCGTTTTTGCGAAAGGGGGTCTTGAAGCGTATTGCGCGCTGTGTCGGGCGGGAGTAGCTTCCGAGTCCTCTCAGCGCGTCCGGCCGGCTGTCACGGCCCTGCCGCGCCCAATCACCCTCTTCTTTCCAACTGCCTTTACGAGGTCGCCATGTCGATCGTTGCCGCACGTCTGTCCGTGATCAAACCCTCTCCCACCATCGCGGTCACTACAAAGGCGGCCGAGCTGAAGGCTCAGGGCCGTGACGTGATCGGCCTGGGAGCGGGCGAGCCGGATTTCGATACCCCCGACCACATCAAGGAAGGGGCTATCGCCGCCATGGCGCGGGGCGAAACCAAGTACACGGCGGTGCCGGGCTCGGTGGGGCTGCGCAAGGCGATCGTGGAAAAGCACAAGCGGGAAAACGGCCTGGAATACACGATCGACGAAGTCTCCGTGGGCTGCGGCGGCAAGCAGACGATCTACAACGCGCTGATGGCCACTCTGAACCCGGGCGAAGAAGTGATCGTGCCCGCGCCGTACTGGGTCAGCTATCCGGACATCACCTTGCTGGCCGGCGGCGTGCCGGTGTTCATCCCCTGCGCCGAGGAAGACGGCTTCAAGCTGAAGCCCGAAGCCCTGGACGCGGCGATCACGCCGAAGACCAAGTGGCTGGTGCTGAACAGCCCGTCCAACCCGACCGGCGCTGCCTATACGGCGGCGGACCTGAAGGCTCTGGCCGAAGTGCTGCTGAAGCATCCCCATGTGTGGGTGATGACCGATGACATGTACGAACACCTGGTCTATGACGGCTTCGAATTCGCCACCATCGCCCAGGTGGAACCGGCCCTGAAGGACCGGACCCTGACCCTGAACGGGGTGTCCAAGTCCTTTGCCATGACCGGCTGGCGCGTGGGTTGGGCCTGCGGTCCGGCGGACGTGATCAAGGCGATGAACAAGATCCAGTCCCAGTCGACCACCCACACCTCGTCGATCAGCCAGGCGGCGGCGAAGGCGGCTCTGGAAGGCCCGATGGATTTCCTGAAGGACCGCAACGCGGTGTTCAAGCAGCGCCGCGATCTGGTGGTGGAAAAGCTGAACGCCTGCCCGGGCCTGTCCTGCCTGACGCCGGAAGGGGCGTTCTATGTCTACCCCTCCTGCGCCGGCACCATCGGCAAGACCACGCCGTCGGGCAAGCTGATCAGCAACGACACCGACTTCGTGACCGCCCTGCTGGAAGACGAAGGCGTGGCCGTGGTGCAGGGCGAGGCCTTCGGCCTGTCCCCCTACTTCCGCATCAGCTACGCCACCGCCACCACGGCGCTGGAAGAAGCCTGCGTGCGCATCAAGCGCTTCTGCGAAAGCCTGAAGTAAGGGGGGCCGCAGACCCCTATCGCGTCAGGAAAGGGCGTCCCTGCGGGGGCGCCCTTTTCTCATGGCGATTTCAAAGGCGTCCCGTGGACTGAAAGGGCGGCCGCCGCGTCCTCGTGCGGCTCCCTTTCTCTTTGTCGCAGCTTTCTCCGCACACATGACAAAGAGTTAACATCCGGTTCAGCCGCCATTCAGGCGCAGTTCCCTACGGTATCCATGGATGCTTTCGGCGTCGGCCGAAAGCGGATTTGGTGCTTTGGGGGAAGACCATGTTGACCATAAAACGTGCCCTGTGGGGCGTGCTGGCCGGGGCGTCCGTCCTGTGGCTGGTTTCCGATCCCAGCGTCCTTGATCGGGACACCTTTTTCGCCGTTCGGGGCGCCGCCGTTCAATACAGCGGCTTCATTGCCATCTGCTGCATGAGCGTTGCCATGATCCTCGCCCTGCGGCCCCGCTGGCCGGAGCGGTGGTTCGGCGGGCTGGACAAGATGTACCGGCTGCACAAGTGGCTGGGCATCGCCGGCCTGATCTTTGCCGTCGTCCACTGGCTGTGGGCGCAGGGGCCGAAGTGGGCCATCGGCATGGGACTGCTGGAGCGTCCCCAGCGCGCCCCCCGCGTGCCCCCCGATACGGTGATCGAACAGACCCTGTCCAGCCTGCGCGGCACGGCGGAAGGCCTGGGCGAATGGGCGTTCTATGCCGCCGCCGCCCTGATCATTCTGGCCTTGATCAAGCTGTTCCCCTATCGTCAGGTGTTCAAGCTGCACCGGCTGCTTGCCGCGGCCTATCTGGTGCTGGCCTTCCATGCGGTGGTGCTGGTGAGCTTTCCGTATTGGACCACCCCCACCGGCCTGATCCTGGCGCCGCTGCTGGCCGGCGGTGTCTGGGCCGCCCTGGTGGTGCTATTCGGCCGGGTGGCCGCGTCGCGCAAGGTCACCGGCACCGTCGCCGACCTGCGGTACTATCCCGGCGTCCGTGCCCTTGAAACCCGCATCCGCCTGCCGGACGGCTGGCCGGGCCATCGGGCGGGACAGTTCGCCTTCGCCACCGCCGATGGCGCTGAGGGTGCCCACCCCTATACCATCGCTTCGGCCTGGAACGAGGCGGACAAGGGCGTGACCTTCATCGTCAAGGAACTGGGCGACCACACCCGTCGTCTGCGGGAGCTGCTGCGGGTCGGCCAGGACGTGACCATCGAAGGTCCCTACGGCTGTTTCACCTTCGACGACGACCGCCCGCACCAGATCTGGGTGGGCGGCGGCATCGGCATCACCCCCTTCGTCGCCCGCCTGCAAGAGATCGCGGCGGACATCGGCGAGGGCGGTATCCCGGCCGCCCGCACCATCCACCTGTTTCACAGCACCCGGGAATACGACCCCCAGGCCATCGCCCGCCTGACCGGCGCGGCCAAGGCAGCCGGGGTGACCCTGCATCTGCTGGTGGATGACCGGGACGGCCGGCTGGACGGAGCCCGTATCCGCGACGCCGTGCCCGACTGGCGGGACGCGAGCATCTGGTTCTGCGGTCCGGCCGCCTTCGGTCAGGCCCTGCGGGAAGATTTCGCCGAGTTGGGATTCCCCGTAAGGCGGCATTTCCATCAGGAACTGTTCGCCATGCGGTGAGTATCCGAGGCAAGGCACGGTCCGGTCGGCGGCAACGGGGTGGGGCGAAGGTCCTGCCCCGTTCTTTTTCGGGTGGGGAGCCATGTGCCGTTAACCTTGTCCGTGACGTCCTTTTCCCTTGCCCAAAGACTCCGTGCCTGGGAGCATACGGGTCCCGCCGATGTTCCCCGGCCGAGCCGCCGGGTTGCGCACTTCGCGTCGACAAAATTCAATAACAGGGGAGCGAAACCATGCCCGACAGAGCCTCCGCGCCGCGCGTGGCCGCGATCGTGGGTCCGTATGCCAGCGGCAAGACCAGCCTGCTGGAAAGCATCCTGCTGGCCACCGACGCCATCCATCGCAAGGGCAGCGTGGCCGATCACAACACCGTCGGCGACACCACGCCCGAGGCCCGGGAACGGGAAATGAGCGTGGAAGTGAATATCGCGGAGACGACCTATCTGAACGGTGCCTGGACCTTTCTGGATTGCCCCGGCTCGGTGGAATTCCTGCAGGATACCTGGAATGCCCTGATGGTCTGCGACGTGGCGGTGGTGGTCTGCGAACCCGATCCGGCCCGCGCGGTGATGCTGACGCCGCTGCTGAAGTTCCTGGACACGCGCGGCATTCCCCACATGATCTTCATCAACAAGATCGAAAACACCGAAACCCCCCTGCGCGAGATGATCGAGGCGTTGCAGTCGGTCTCCGACCGGCCGCTGGTGGCCCGCGAGATCCCCATCCGGGAAGAGGGCAAGGTGGTCGGCTATGTGGATCTGGTCAGCGAACGGGCCTACCGCTACAAGCCCGGCGAGGCCAGCGACCTGATCCAGATCCCCGATGCCCTGAAGGCCCGCGAGGAAGAAGAGCGCCAGGAACTGCTGGAGCATCTGGCCGACTTCGACGACTCCCTGCTGGAAGAGCTGCTGTCCGATACCGTCCCGCCGAAGACCGAGGTCTATGACTCCCTGACCAAGGATCTGGCCGAGGACCTGGTGGTGCCGGTGTTCTTCGGCGGCGCCTTGCAGGACAACGGCATCCGCCGCCTGCTCAAGGCCCTGCGCCACGAAGCCCCGACCCTGGAAGAAACCCGAACCCGCCTGGGCCTGGAGGGCAGGGACCCGATGGTGCAGGTGTTCAAGACCCAGCACGTGGAACATATCGGCAAGCTGTCCCTGGCCCGGGTGTGGACCGGCACGCTGAAGGACGGGCAGGCCCTGAACGGCGACAAGGTGGGCGGCCTGTTCAGCTATCCCGCAGGTCAGCAGGCCAAGGCGGCAGAGGCCACCGCCGGCGCGGTGGTCGGCCTGGGCCGCCTGGAAGGGACGGAGACGGGCGCCTTGTTGAACGGCGATCTGGTCGCCGACAAGCCCGAGCCGCTTTCACCGCTGTTCGCGCTGGCCTTGCATCCCGTGAAGCAGGGGGACGACGTCAAGCTGACCGCCTCGGTCGCCAAGCTGTGCGAGGAAGATCCCTCGCTGCGGCTGGAGCAGGATCCGGATACGGGCGAGCTGCTGCTGTGGGGCCAGGGGGATATCCATCTTCAGGTGGCGGTGATGCGGCTGGCCCGCCAGTTCCATGTGGAGGTGACCACCGAGCGGCCGCAGGTGCCCTATAAGGAAACCATCCGCAAATCCACCAGCCAGCAGGGCCGCTTCAAGCGCCAGTCCGGCGGCCACGGCCAGTTCGGCGACGTGCATCTGAACATCGCCCCGCAGCCGCGCGGTGCGGGCTTCGCCTTTGCCGAGACGGTGACCGGTGGCGCGGTGCCCAAGCAGTTTTTCCCGGCGGTGGAACAGGGGGTGGTCGAGTCCTGCAAGCGCGGCCCCCTGGGCTTTGCGGTGGTGGACCTGGTGGTGACCCTGACCGACGGCAGCTACCATGTGGTGGACAGTTCGGAACAGTCCTTCAAGACGGCGGCCCAGATCGCCATGCGTGACGGCCTCGCGGCCTGTGAGCCGGTGCTGCTGGAGCCGATCCTGAAGGTGGAGATCAGCGTGCCGACCGAGGCCACCAGCCGCGCCCAGCGCGCGCTGTCCACCCGGCGCGGCCAGATCCTGGGCTTCACTCCGCGCGATGGCTGGAGCGGCTGGGATCTGGTGCAGGGCTACCTGCCCCAGTCGGAAATGCACGACCTGATCATCGAGCTGCGTTCGGCGACCATGGGCGTGGGGACCTTCAGCTGGGCCTTCGACCACCTGCAGGAACTGACCGGCCGTCAGGCCGAGCAGGTGATCGAAGAGCGCAAGGCGCATCTGTCCGCATCGTAACGCCGGCCGGTCCAGCCGAGTTCCGGTCCCCCGCGCTGCCCAAGAGGGCAGGCGGGGGTTTTTATGTGTTTCTCAATGACAAAAAGACATTGAGATGTTGATGTTGTTTTGTCATTGTTCTCCGGTATCGTATCCGAGCCGGAGGACAGCGCCTTGATCGACACGCGTGCCTATCTGCAATACGCCGATCCCCGAACCCGCGCCTGGTGGGCGGCGGTGCTGCGGGAAGATCTGGACGAGGCCTTCAGCCTGAACCTGCTGACCCTGCGTGATGACCTGCTGCGCCGCCGCTCCGGTGCCGTGGCGCGGGCGCGCACCCGGTTGGAGGGATTGCGCAAGGCCGCCAAGGCTCTGCCCGCGGGCGGCCTTGCCCGCACCCGGCTGGAGCGCAAGGCGGAGCTGGTCGCGGCCCTGGAAGGGGAGCTGGACAAGGGGGGCATGTTCTCCGACGACTCCGGCCCGACCCCGGAGACGGCTGTCCGGCGCCGGAATGGCGATCCGATCCGCTCCCTTTACGAAAGCGGGGTGCTGGATGATGCGGAAGCCCAGGCCGCCATGCGGCTGCGCAAGGTGTTCGAAAGCGTCGCCGCACCGGTGATGACCCGGACGTCGCGCTGGGACGGCGTGCCCGGGGCCGGTCATCCCTCGGGCTCCGGGCAGCGGACCGAACTGCTGGGGGCCGAACTGGCCGCAGAGCATGCGGCCACCTACCTGCCCTGGACCCGGACCGTCGCAGGGTGGACCCGGCGGGGGCGCTATCGGCCCCTGGATCTGATCCTGGACGTGGTGGTCATGGAACTGGCCATCGAACCGGCCCGCCGCAAGCACGGCTGCCGGGCCTCTACCGCCAAGGCCGATGTCAAGGAGGCCTTGGCGCTGTATGCCAAAATGGTCGGGCTGGGCCGCTACGGAAGGCTGCGTAAAAAAGGCGTTGACCTTGTTGGCTGTCGGGTGTAATGTCGTTTCAACATCAAATGTGTGGGCGCCTCGCAAGGGGCGCCTTTTTTGTGTGCGGGGGTGTTCGTAGTGCGCAAACGTAGGATCGGAAATCCGTCGGAACCGGCGCTGAGTGACAAGGAGCGCCGGTTTGTCGAAGCCTATCTGGACAACGGCCGCAGTGGGGCGAAGGCCTGGCGCGCGGTCTTCGGTCCGTCGAAGCATCCGCGCGTGGACAGCCAGAAGGCCGCCCATCTGTTGAAGACTGACAGGGTGGCTGCCGCGCTCGACGCGGCGGATGCGCGCAACGAGGCCCGGACCCAAGCGCTGATCGAACGATACGCCCTGAGCGAAGAACGGATCTTGCAGGAACTGGCGTCGCTGGCCTTCGCATCGTCCCTGGATGTCATGCGCATTCAGGAAGACGGCACGGCGGTCATCGACCTGACCGGCCTGGACCGCCGCGAAGCCGCCGCCATCGCCGAAGTGACGGTCGACGAATACATGGAAGGGCGCGGTCCGGATGCGCGTCCGGTCAAGCGGGTGCGGGTCAAGCTGGCCGACAAGCTGCGGGCGCTGAACATGCTGGGCCAGCGGCTTGGCTTGTGGCGGCGAACCCTGGACGTGAAATGCGAAGACGGTGCGGCCAAGGTGGATGGCGGCGGCCTGTCGGCCCTGCTGGAGGAAGCCGCCCGTCTGGCTGCGGTGGCGGCCGACAAGGCCCGGCATGAGCAGGCGGAGACGACCGCCAAAGCCCTGCCCGGGCAGGGACCCGATGATGGCGCCCGGCGCGACCCGCAGTCCTGACCTGGACGGCGCCGTCCTGGGCACCTACGGCCGGCTGCGGGACCTCTGGCGGCGCGATCCGGTGCTCTATGCCCGCCAGCGGCTGGGCCTGAACCCCACCGGGCAGCAGGCCATGCTGCTGGAGGCGGTCGCCCCCCCGGGGGCCAAGGTCAGTGTCCGGGCCGGCCACGGGGTGGGCAAGACGACAGCGACCGGGGCGGCCATCTGGTGGCACCTGGAATGCTTCGATTACGCCAAGATCCCCTGTACCGCGCCCACGGCCAGCCAGTTGGAACAGATCCTGTGGTCTGAACTCGCCCGCCTGCGCCGTCAGGCCGATGAGGTCGCGGTCCGCCTGGAACTGCCCGAGGCCCTGTATTTATCGGTTCTGTTCGATTTTTCGCGCCGGGCCATCACCGACCGGGGGGCGCCCCGGGAATGGTTCGCCGTGGCCCGCACGGCGCGCCGCGACCAGCCCGACGCCTTGCAGGGGTTCCATGCCGGCGAGGTGGACATCACCGTGGATGGCACCGCGCGGGCCATCGATCCGGCGACCCTGGCCGATGCCGGCGGTGCCAGCCTGATGTTCGTGATCGAGGAAGCTTCCGGCGTTCCCGACGCGGTGTTCGAGGTGGCCGAAGGTGCCCTGTCCAGTCCCGGCGCCCGGCTGCTGATGGTCGGCAACCCGACCCGCAACACCGGCTTCTTCGCCCGCTCCCACAAAAGCGAGCGGGCCGGCTACACCACGCTGCGCTTCCGCTGCGCCGACAGCCCGCTGGTCGATCCCGGCTACCGCGCCGGCCTGGTGCGCAAGTACGGCGCGGAGTCCAATGTGGTGCGGGTGCGCGCCGACGGTCAGTTTCCGCGTCAGGACGACGATGTGCTGATCCCGGTGGAAGCCGCCGAGGCAGCCCTGGATCGCCCGCCCCGGACCGAGGAGGGAAGCCAGCGCCGGCTGGGGGTGGACGTGGCGCGCTTCGGTGACGACCGCACCGTCTTCCTGCTGCGCTGCGGTCCGGTGGTGGAAGCGCTGGAAACCACCAGTGGCCGCGACACCATGGCCGTGGCCGGGCAGGCCGGCCGGCTCGCCCAGGCATGGCGGGCCGACACCCTGTATGTGGACGAGATCGGCATCGGGGCCGGCGTGGTCGATCGCCTGCGGGAAGAAGGGCTGCCGGTGGTTGCCGTCAATGTGGCCCACACGGCCCCGCCCCGGGAGACAGGCAAGGAGCAGGGGCGCCTGCTGCGCGACCACCTGTGGCTAACCCTGCGGGGCTGGCTGCGCGACGAAGCGCCCTGTCTGGCCGGTGCGGGGGTCTCGCGGGATCTGGCGCAGGATCTGGCCGGGGAACTGGCCAGCGTGCGCTATGCCTTCGACGGCTCCGGCCGGGTGGTGATCGAAAGCAAGGACGCGATGAAGCGGCGGGGGCTGCGCAGCCCCGATCTGGCCGATGCCCTGGCTCTGACATTCCATGCCGGGGCGCCGCCGACGCGGGTGACGCGCCTGCGGTGGTGAAACCCCATCGGGGGTCCGGGGGAGCCGCTGCTCCCCCGGCACTTGTTTTTATTTTTTAAGTGAAGTGCTGGAGGGGCTTGGCCCCTCCAGACCTCCCATGAGAGGAGCTTGGAGCGGTGTCCGAGAGCAATCCTGCGCGGCCCAGTGCCGACCATGCCGCTGCGGCCCCCCGCTGGGCCATGGCCCGCGCCCTGATGGGCGGCACGTCGGCCATGCGGGCCGCCGGCGAAGCCTATCTGCCCCGGTACGAAGCGGAAGACCCCGCGTCCTATCGCACCCGTCTGGCCCGCGCCGTGCTGCTGCCCGCCTTCGAGGAGGCGGTGCGCGAAATCGCCGGCCGTGTCTTCGCCCGCCCCGTCACCCTGGGAGAGGACGTGCCGCCCCGCCTGCGCGCCTGGCTGGAAGACGCCGACCTGCTGGGCAACGCCTTGCATGGGGTCGCGGGTCGCTGGTTCACCGAAGCCCTGATCACCGGCATCGCCTGGCTGCAAGTGGACATGCCCGATGCCAAGACCCCCGAAGCCCGCCGTCGCCCCTATCTGGTGCCCCTGGCCGCCGAGGACGTGGTGGCCGCCTATGCCGACGGCGGCGATGGCGCGGGGGACGGCACCTGGCGGCTGAGCCACGCCCGGGTACGCCATGGCACCATCCGCCGCGACGGTTTCGGCGAGCGGCGGATGGACATGGTTCACGTTCTGGAGCCCGGCCGCCATGAGGTCTGGACCCGAAGCGACAGCGGCTGGCAGTGCACCGCCGAAGGCCGCACCGGCCTGAACGCCGTGCCGCTGGTGCCCCTGCGCCTGGGACCGCCGCTGGGACCCTTCGCCGCCCGTCCGCCCCTGGAAGGGCTGGCCCACCTGAATATTGCCCATTGGCAAAGCGCCAGCGACCAAAGGAACATTCTGACCTTGGGCCGCTTTGCCATGCTTGCCCTCTCCGGCCCCGCCCCCGAGGGACCGGAGGGGGAGAGCCTTGCCGTTGGACCCAAGACCTTTCTGCAAACCCCCGATCCGTCCGCCCGCTGGTACTATGTGGAACCAGCCGGCACGGCCATTGCCGCCGGGGAACGGGACCTGGAGCGGCTGGAAGCGCAGATGGATCGGCTGGCCCTGGAACCCCTGGTTTCCCGCCCCGGCACGGTCACCGCCACCGCCGCCGCCATCGCCAGCAGCCGCGCCCATTCCGCCGTCCAGTCCTGGGCGCAAAGCCTGCGCGACGGGCTGGAACAGGCCCTGCTGCTGATGGCCCGCTGGGTCGGCGAGCCCCAGGGGGGCAGCGTACACGTCAACACCGATTTCGCCGATCCCCGCGCCTCCACCGACCTGGATGCCCTGGAAGCCGCGCGCGAACGCGGCGACCTCAGCCGCGCCACGCTGCTGGGCGAACTGAAACGCCGGGGTGTTCTGTCCTGGTCCTTCGATCCTGATGCCGACGCCCGGCATCTGGCCACCGAGGCGGCCGGTTCCCTCCCTGTCTCTCCAGAAGATCCCGAGGAGCTGTCATGACCCTCAAGGCAACCTACGACACGGCCGAGGACGTGCCGCCCGCCCTGCGCGACCACTATGTCCTTCAGGACGACGGCCGCTGGACCCTGCAAATCGAGGGGTCTGCCGCCGAAACCGATCCGCCGCCGCTGCCCGGCGACCTGACCTACGAGGCAGGGGACGGCGCGCCCGGGAGCGACCCCGAAGAGGACCGCCTGCGTGCGCTGGAAGACGCCCTGGAGCAGTCCCGCACCCTGCTGCGCAAGGCCGGCGAGGACCGCCTGAAAGCGGCGGTGCTGGAAGCCTGCGGCCGGGCCGGCGTGCGGGATCTGTCCCGCGCCGATGTGGTCCGTGCCGCCCGGGAACGTTTTGCCGTCACCGACGATCTGGAGGTGGTACCGGTCGAAGAAGGCAGCGCCGACAGCATTGACAACTGGCTGAGCGATACCCGCCGCGCGGCCGAGACCGCCTGGTGGGAGGTGCCCGCCGGCGCCGGGACCCCGCCCGCCCGCGCGCCGTTGTTGCCGGCCAATCCCTTTTCCACCGACAGCCTGAACCTGACCGAACAGGGCCGCCTGATGCGCGACAACCCGGACCTGGCGCGGCGCCTGCGCGAACAGGCGGGGTAGGAGATGTTATGCCTCACGGCAGTCCGCTGCGCGGACGCCTTTCTTCTTCCCTGGCCTTGATGAAACACCCCGCCCTCGCCGGTGCCGGCAAGGGACCAAGGAGACTGCGTCATGCCCACCATTTCCACCCGCCTGTCGGACGTCATCGTGCCGGAGGTGTTCCAGCCCTATATGATCCAGCGCACCATGGACCTGGATGCGCTGGTCCAGTCCGGTGTCGTTGCCCGTGATCCCCAGTTCGATATTCTGGCCTCGGGTCCCGGGTCGGTGTTCAGTCTGCCGTTCTTCAACGACCTGGACGGGGAATCCAACGTCGGCTCCGACGACCCCGACAGCTTCGCCGTTCCGGCCAAGCTCAGCGCCGGGCGGGACGAGGCGGTCAAGCACATCCGCAACAAGGCGTGGTCGTCCATGGATCTGACCGCCGCCCTGCTGGCCGAAGATCCCATGCGGGCGGTGGCCGAACTGGTGGCGCCGTTCTGGGTGCGCGACCGCCAGCGGGTGCTGATCGCCAGTCTGCGCGGCGTGCTGGCCGACAACATCGCCAACGACGGCGGCGACATGGTCCATGACATCGCCACCGACGACGCCGGCGCCATCACCGATGCAGAGCGGATCAGCGACGAAGCGGTGCTGGACGCCGCCCAGACCATGGGCGACATGAAAAGCCGCCTGACCGCGATTGCCATGCATTCGGTGGTGCATACCCGGCTGCAGCGGCAGGGGGCCTTGCTGCCCGTGCACGACCCCCAGACGGGGGACCTGCGCTATACCACCTACCTGGGCTACCGGGTGGTGGTGGACGACACCCTGCCGGTGGAGACCGGCACCAACCGCGCCAGCTATACCACCTACCTGTTCGCCGCCGGGGCCGTGGCCTATGGCGAGGGGCTGCCCCGGGTGCCGGTGGAAACCGAACGGGTGCCCGGCGCCGGCGACGGCGAGGGCATGGAGATCCTGCACACCCGCCGCCACTTCCTGCTGCATCCGCGCGGCATCCGCTGGACCAACACCAGCATGGCCCGTCCGGCCCCGGACAACACCGAACTGGCCCTGGCCGTGAACTGGGAGCGTGTCTACGACCGCAAGGCCATCCGCTTCGCCGCCTTGCGCACCAACGGATAATCCAGACCGACCGCGGAGAATGACCGATGACCACGTTTGCCACGGGTGTCCGGCCCGGTGAACTGATGCGGGCCGCCGGCCTGATGGTGCTGTTCGCCGAGAAGACCAGCGGTATTCCCGGCCCCTATCACAATCTGGGGTCCCTGAAGAACCGCAGCCTGACCCGCAGCCAGAGCACCATCGCCTACAAGGACGACCAGGCCGACGGCACCCTGGCCACCATCCGCGAGGATATCGCCGAGGCGACCATCAGCCTGTCCTTCACCGCCCATCAGTGGAACGCCCAGACCCTGAAGCATTTCCTGCTGGGCGGTCCGGTGAGCCGCCACGATGACGGCGAAGCGCTGATGGATGCGGTGGTGGCGCGGCTGGACGGGCGGGTGCCGTTCCGCCTGCCCGGCGGGCTGTCGCCCCTGCGCGCCCAGCCGGTCTCCGCCGTGCGCTCCCTGGACCTGACCACCACCCATGTTCCCGCCGCCGCCCATGCGGTGACCGGGGCGGATAGTGCGCTGGCGGAGATCACCATCGCCGGGGACCAGACCGCCGCGCTGACCGGCGGCACCGTGTTCGAAGTGGTGGGCGGACCCAATGCCGGGACCTATACGGTCGGCACCGCTTCGGTTTCCGGTTCCGACACGGTGGTGGAGGTGGTCGAAACGGTGGCCGCCGACGGGGCCGGCGGCACCCTGTACATCGGTGGCGACTGGCGGCCGGATACGGCGGCCAACGGTGTGGTGCGCACCATCGGGTCGACCATCGACGACGGCGCCCAGGTGGCGGTCAGCTACTGGCGTCCCCAGCGGGCCGGATTCTCCTTTCTGCCCCAGCAGAAAAGCCAGGTGGACGGCGCGGCCCGCCTGATCATCGCCCCCGCCGACGGTCCCACGGTCCATTGGCCGTTCCCCAACGTGACACTGCGCCCCGCCGCCGGCGAAACCACCCTGAACGCCGACGACGACTGGACCGGCCTGTCCTTCGAAATGGTCCTGTCGCCGCCCTACGCCGACTTCAGCATGGAAGGGGTCGGGTGACCATGGGCCGCGGCGATCCCCTGACCGACCTGTTTCCCGAGACGGAGCTGTGGCCCGGATGGCGCCTGCGTCCCTGGACCCTGGCCGAGGCGGCCGGTGTTCTTCACGGCGACGTGCAGACCCTGCGCCGTGCAGCCTCTAACGCCGGGCTGGATCTGGTGGCCGAGGCGCTGGCCGAGCGGCCGTCGCCGGCGCTGCGGGACCTGCTGATAGCCGAACGGGCGGTCTGCGGCCGGCTGCTGTCGGCGGCCGGCGGTCAGCCGCTGTCCGCTGTCGAGGCTCTGCCCGCCGGGGCGTGGGCTCTGGCGGTGGTGGTGATGATCCGCCTGAACGACTTCGTCCTGGGAAACATCCCCGCCCCGGAAGCACCGGCCGAGACCGCTTCCGGGGCGGGACGGGGCCGGAAGACGGGGACAGCGCGAGAAGGCGCGACGGGCTGACGGCGGGCAGCCGGCTCGCCCGGCTGATCAGCGCCGGGCATCCGCCGGCATCGATCACCGGGCGGGAGGCGCTCGGCCCCCGGGAAGCCGCCAGATGGGGCCGGCTGCACCGGGCCAATCAATTGGATGACCTGATCTTGCTGCTGTCCGGGCTGGAGGCGCTGCGCGCCGGCCAGGGCGGAGCCTTTCTGCGCCGCCTGGCCCTGCGCCGGGATCGGCTGCGGGGCCTTGACCTGAGGAACCCGGACACGGCGGAGGACCGCCCGACGGCGACGGCGGGCGTGCCGGGGGATTTTGGCCCAGAGGATCTCGGCCCAGGGGATTTGGCTGACCCGATGGCATTTTTCGCCGCCTTGCGCGGCATGGTGGGAGGATGAGCCGATGGCGGTGATCGTGGAGGACGGTGTCGGCCGTCTCGACGCCGACAGCTTCGTGAGCCTGGAGGATGCGGACGCCTATTGGGCGGGGCGGCCCCAGGCCCCCCTGGCACCGGGGTGGGAGGCCGCTTCGGAGGCCCTGCGCGAGGGCGCCTTGCGGGAAGCGGCGCGCCACCTGTGCCAGGTCTGGGGCACCCGGTTTTCCGGTACCCCCACCTACGGCCGGGGGCAGGCCCTGTGCTGGCCGCGCCGGGGGGCCATGGACCGGTCCGGCGAAACCCTGGAGCAGGACGTGGTCCCGCGCGAGGTGATCGCCGCCTGCTGCGAGCTGGCGGCCCGGGCGCTGGTCGCGCCGCTGTCCGACGACCTGCCGCGCGGCGGCCAGGTGCGCGAGGAAGAGGTGCGCGTGGACGCGGTGACCACCCGGACGGTCTATGCCACCGGTGCCCCGCCCGGCGACCGCCTGCCGGTGGTCGACGGCCTGCTGGCGCCGCTGTTGCGCGGTGCCGCCGGCCGCCTGATGCGGGGATAGGCCCATGGCTGTCACCCGCGCCCGTCTCGCCATCGCCATGGACCGCGCCCTTGCCTCGGCGGGGGATGCGGTGATGGCCGCCCTGCTGGTGGCCCGCGAGGCCACCAGCGACGATCCCCTCGCCGCCGGCCCGTATGACGCCGTCACCGGCCGGGTGGCGCCGCCGGCCGGCAGCCGCCATCCGGTGCGTCTGGTGATGGTCGACCCGCCGCCGTCCGATACCGTGCCGACCCTGGGCGGCATCCCGCCCCGCGACCGCCATGCTCTGGTGGCCCCGGGCGGCTCGCCCGTTCCCCGTCCGGGGGATGCCATCGAACTGGACGGCCACGGCTGGCGGGTGGTGGACGCCGCCGACAAGGCCGCCGGCCTGGGACTGCTGGTCAAGGTGATCCTGCGTGACGAAGGCCCGCTCGCCGCCGCGGCCCCCCCCTCGGAGCCAACTGCGGAGCCGGACCCATGACCGCCGGCCGCGCGCTGCTGGAAGGGCTGGTGGCCGACGTGGCGGACGATCCGGCGCTGGGGCTGGCCGGCGTGATCCACGAGAACCAGAGCGGCCGTCCCCCCGCCAACCGGCCATGGCTGCGCGTCGCCTTTGGCGGCGGTGCCCGGGCCGATGACGGCCTGGTGATCGAGGACAGCGGCCTGCTGAGCCTGACTCTGTGGTGGCCCCAGGCGACGGGCGGTGGCGCGGCGGATGCGGCGGCGGACCTGCTGACCCGGCGGCTTGGTCACCGGAGGCTGGAAGACAGCGGCGTTCTGGTGGTCACCGGTGCCCCGCGCACCGGCCCCGGCGGGGCCGAAGGATCGTTCTGGACTTTGCCCCTGGAGATTCCCTTTCGTGCCGTCAGCGTCTCCGGTGCCGGCGGCCAGACCCCGTGAGGTGCATCATGGCGTTCCCATCGACCCTGCCTTCCGCCTTCGCCGCCGGCCTGTGGGCGGCGTTGGACGCCGCCGGCACCGGTGATCTTTCGGCCGAGTGGTTGAGCGCCCTGGCCGAGGGAGACGGTGAGGGCGCGGCCTTTGCCGATGACGGCAGGGCGGTGGTGCCGGCGACCCGGCCCGTCGTGTCCCGGGACGCTTCGGGCGTGGCGGGCCACGGCCTGTCATCTTCTTCGGCGGCGGGGGCGGCGTCCGGCCTGCCTTCGATCGCCGCCGATGCCGGGGCGGTGCCGGCCGCCGACCGTTTGGCCGATGTGGCGCGCTTCGCCCTGGGCCGGCCGCAGCGGGGAGTGAGTTGATGGTGGTGGTGCCCGATACTCTTCTGGAACTGGACGGCCCGGGGATGCTGGGCAAGTGGACGGCGCGGCGGGCACGGCATGTGCTGACGACCCTGCCGCGCGGCACTTTCTGGCGCGACCAGGACGGCATCGCCCATTTCGCCGCCCTGCCCGGGGAGAAGTATGCCCTGACCGTATCCGCCGGCGACATCCGTCCGCCGGCCTTCGCCGGGCTGTGGCCGGGGCAGGCGCTGACGGTGGCCTGTGCCCCCCGCCTGCCGCTGACCCTGCCTGCCGGGACCGACAGCGGCACCTTTGCCCGGGACGTCGCCCCCGACAGCCCCAGCTGCTTTGCCCATGACGGCCGCGATCATCCGGTGCTGTCGGTGAGCGGGCGGACGGTCACCGTGGCCGCCCATCCCGACGGGCCGGTGCAGGTGCAGGCGCGGATGGTGCTGATGATGATGGTGCGCGCCTGGTCGCTGGGGCTGGAGGAATGGGACGGCCGCTATCCCTGGAGCCTGTCCCTGGAAGAGGTTTAGGGGCCATGCTGCAAGCCCTGCATTTCGCCTGGGCCACCGCCGGGACGCCCTTCGATCCCGCCGTCCACACCCGGTCCGACGAGGCGATCCGGCGCATGGAGATCTCGGCGGCGGAAGGCAGCGCGCCGGTGGCCCGGGTGGTGGTGGCCAACGCCGGCCGGATCATGGGCGGCCCGAACGGCGAGCGCCATTGCCATATCTCGGCGACCCTGAACGGCGAGGTGACATCCCTGTTCCATGGCGTGCTGGCCGAGGTGCCCGACGGCCTGACCGGGACTTTTCTGACCCTGCTGTTCGACAGCCGGCCCGAGAACATGGACGCCGCCCTGGCCGAGGCCCTGGCGCCGCTGAAGGTGGCCCCGGGCTGGGACCCCCTGTTCGTCGATCCGGACCGGGAGAACGACCCCGACGAGATTCTGGACGGCTGGTTCGCCCGGCCGTGGATCAACCGCCGCACCCGCGCGGTGGGGATCACCCATGCCCTGGTGGGGGAACGGTCGTTCCAGTTCTGCCGCCACCGCATCGCCGAGGGCTCCCTGGACCTGCGGCTGACCGGCAAGCGCCCGCCGGCCTGGATCGATGGCGAGGTGTCCGCCGTCTGGCTGCAACGGGGCGGGGGCGTGCTGGACATCGGGGCGGCGGTGCGTGCGGCCGTGGGCGGGGCCATCGTCACCCTGTCCCCGCCCGAGGAGTTCGCCCAGGGCTGGCCCAAGCCCGGCCAGCGGCTGAACGGGGAAAGCGGCTATCGCGTGCTGCAAGCCGCCCTGCTGCCTCAGGAGGTGCCGGCCGAAGACGATCCGGTGCTGGCCAATGACACGGCGGTGCTCACCGCCGGCCATACCATTACTCTGCCGGCCGCCGGCGGGCTGGGGGTGGCGGAGGAAACCCCCTTCGGACCGACGCGGGAACGCTCCAGCCTGTTTCCGGTGGGCCTGTGGGGCGGCTGGATGAGCTTCAAGAAGCTGGCCTACTGGCCGGTGCTGACGGTCGCCTGGCAGGTGCGCCAGCGGCGCCGGGAAGTGGTGCGCAGCCGGCTTTTCGGCCACACGGCGGTCTCGCTGTCCGGTGCGGACGAGGGCGAGACGATCGCCTTTCACCTGCGTGACGTCGGCGCCCTGGATACCGCCGTCGCGGCCGAACCGCCCGCCGCCGAAGCGGCCCCGGACTGCGTCAGCCTGCTGGATCTGGTCTATCCGGACAGCGGCGACGAGGCGGCGGGTACGGCGGCGGACGGCCTGACGCTGGACCCCCTGGGGGGCACCGCGCCGGCGCTGGGCAGCACCCTGCGGGCAAGCTTCTTCCAGACCGACCGGGGCAAGGCAGCGGTGGCCCATATGCTGCGGGTGATGGCGGTGCGGCTGGCCTTCGCCCAGCGCTGCGTCACCGTCTCCGTCGAGATGCCGGGCTGGCGGATCGAAACCCTGTCCATCGACCTGGATTGCACCGTGACCCTGATCAGCCCCCGGCTGCCCGGCGGGCAGGCGACGGGAAAGGTGGTCGGCTACACCATCTGGTTCGATCCGGAGCAGGGCTTCGGCATCCGCATGACCCTGGCCTGTTCCATCGGCGGCGGCGGGACCCTGCCCATGACCCCGACCGCCGGGACGGATACCTATGCCGAGGATCTGGCCGAAACCTATACCCTGACCGAGGGCGGGGTGGAGCGGGCCGGGGACGATCGTGATCCCTTTCTGGCCGTGGCCTGGCAGGACTACGGGGCGCAGCAGCCGGCCGACGGTCTGGCCGGCGCTCATGCCTGGAGCGAAAGCGACCTGCTGCAACGGCTGTGCATCCGCAATCTCTGGGATGAACAGGACGCGGTGCTGTGGGCCGGGCGGGGGGCGCTGGTCAATCCGCGCCGCCAGCTGATGGACGTGCCCACCGATGTCTGCCTGTCCCTGCGGCCCCTGGCGGCCTGTGACGAAGTGACCCACACCATCACCGTGACCCCGGCCGGGGCCTTCGGCCTGCCACGCGGTATCGATCTGGAGGGGCGCCTTGACTGACCCCGTGCCTGCCCCCCCGAGCGGGTCCGCGACAGAGGATGGGAGCGTCTACCTGGGACCGTTCAGCCGCATTGTCGATCTGTCCGGTCCGTCCTGGTGGGGCACCACCCTGGTGCCGGAATGGAATATGCAAGTGGGCACCGCCCGCGGTGTCACCGCCCGTCTGTTCGACGCCCGGGGGCGGGAGCGCCTGGCCGTGCCCGATCTGGCCGACCTGATGGTGGCGCCCGACGGCGCGGTCTACGGGGTGCGGCTGGCCGGGGACGGGGGCAGCCTGACCCTGTTTCGCCAGGACCCGGCCGCACCGCTGATCACCCCGCTGGTGGAAAGCGCGCCGACCGAAGTGCTGGTGGGGGCGCGGCTGGCGGTGCTGCCCGACGGGCGGATGATCGTCGGCGGCGCCAACACGGGCATCACCTGGGTCGGCCCCCTGGCGCAGGGGCAATCGCTGTCCAGCGTGCTGGTGGGCTATGACCAGTCCTTTATGCAGCCCAACGGCCTGGCCGGCATGCTGGCAAGCAACGGCGCGGCGGTGACCCATACGGGCTGGCCCCTGGACAGCGAACACACCAGCCTGCCGCAGACGGCCCCCCTGTTTACCGAGACCAGCGACGGATGGGACAGCCACCGGGTGGCCGTCGTGCCCGTCCCCCAGGATGCCGGCTGGCCCTCGCTGAGCACGACCACCCGTGCCTCGGCGTTCTGGAACGGGTCTTTCTGGGTGGTGATCGCCCTGACCCGCCGCCGGGTCTCGGCCAATGCGATTTCCGAATGGATCATCGAGGAACACCTGTATCGGGCGGCGCCCGGCGGTCCGGCGGAATGGGTGACTGAGATCGGCCGCTCCACCCAGACCGATGTGGGCGGCGTCGGGGTGCGGGCACTGACCGGCGGGATGGTGCGGGCTCCCCGGCCGAGCGATCCCGATCCCTGGATCACGCCGCTGCCGGGCGGGCTGTGGTCCGGGG
Source organism: Rhodospirillaceae bacterium Z3-40 (assembly GCA_046233135.1). Classification (GTDB taxonomy): domain Bacteria; phylum Pseudomonadota; class Alphaproteobacteria; order Rhodospirillales; family Rhodospirillaceae; genus JBJXHN01. The sequence continues at coordinate 938,868 of JBJXHN010000002.1, forward strand.
ACCGGCTGGTGATCACCACGCCGCGCATGACCTCGGTCACCGACGACCAGGCGGCGGGCAGCGACGGCGTGCTGGTGATCGGCGCCGACGGCGTGCCGGTGGCCTGCCCCGGTCCGTCCGGCTGGCTGGTCGCCGCCGCCCACTGGCTGGGACCGGCCGCGCCGCTGTCCTGGCTGTGCGCCCTGCGCGATCCGGACGGGGGGTGGCACAGCGGTCTGACCCAAGACTTCGTCGCCTGGAGCATCGATCCCCCCGGCTGCCCCCTGCCACCCACCGGCTGGTCCACCTTCGCCCGCCGCCTGTCGGCCGGATAGAGATCTCCCCGCTTCCCCTCCCGCTCCCGCAGAAGGACCCTTCGGCCATGGCCTCTTCTCCCGCAACGTCGGAAACCTTGATCCGCTTCGTCCGCCTGACCCAGAACCGCGACCGTCCAGCAGCGGCCGATCCGCCGCGCACGGGCGGAGAGAACGCGGCCCGGGCACAGACCTGCGCGCGGTCGTTTCTGCCCGCCACCACCCCGGTGCTGCCGACCCCGCCCCGAAGCCCCGGCGAGAGCATCGAGCGCTGGACCGAGGTCACCCGCGATGTGGAGGTGGTGCGCGTCGAAGCCTCCGACGGGTCGGGGGCCTGGGTGGACGTGGAACAGGCCACCCGTCTGCTGCTGCGCGATCCCGCCGGCCGCCTGATGGAACTGACCTTGAGGCCGTAGGGTCGCCCGGCCTGTTTTCCCGATCCCGGCAAAAGGACCTGCCGCCGATGGTATCGATCACCTACCGCACCGACGATCCCGCCTGGGGATCGGGCAAGGGCGCCGTGCTGACGGCTGCCGAAGTGGACGCCAACTTCCATGCCCTGAAGACCGCCGTGGAGTCTGCCGCCGGTACTCCTGGCGTGGGGATCGACACGGTGGGGCAGGACGGCGCGGCCCTGCTGATTACCCTGACCGACGGGCGTACCTTTACCGTCGCCCTGCCGCCGCCCGATATCCAGGCGCGGGGACGCTGGACGGCCGGGGCATCCTATGCCCGGGGGGATCTGGTGACCCGTGACGGAGCCGGCTATCTGTGCCTGGGCACCCATGTGGCCGTGCCCGGCTGGTGGACCGACTACCGGGCCGGGGCCTGGATGGCCATCGCCGGATTGATGACCGGCAGCCCCACGGCGGTGAGTATTCAGACCGCCGCCGATGCCGGAACCTCGCTGCGGTGGGAGGTGCCGATGGGTCTGGGGTTCGCCGCGGGCATGACGGTGCGGATCTTCGACCGGGCCGACCGCAGTCGCTGGATGGAAGGGCCGGTGGACGGCTATGCCGGGGACTCCGGTATCTGGTGGCTGTCGGTGGCGGTGGAGACCGTTTCCGGCAGCGGATCGCTGGACGACCCGTTGATCCTGCCGGCCATGGGCGGCGCGACCGGGGATGGCGGTGATGACGGCGGAACGGGGGATGGCGGCGGGAGCGCCGGGGGGGACGGCGCCTGGGCAGCGACCGAGCAGATCAGCGGCGCCCATACGGTCACCGCCGAAGACCTGGGCAAGCGCTTGCAGGCCACCAGCGCCACCACCGTAACCCTGCCGGCGACCGGCATCGATGCCGGGGCGACCCTGTGGCTGGAGACCTCGGCCAGCGAGTCCCTGACCGTGACGGCAGCGGCCGGTGGCCATGTGGAAGCGCCCTATGTGCAGATGACCGCCACGTCGGAACGGCTGTGGATGGTGGCCCAGGGCGACGGCAACTGGGTGGTCGCCAACCGCGAACCGCTGCCGGGCACGCCGCCGACCCTGATGGCCTGGCGCTACGCCCTGCCGCTGCCCGGGGATATCGAGGTGCTGGCCGGCGACCTGGGCACGCTGCTGATCGCCTTCGACGGGGCAACCGTCACCCTGCCTTCCGCAGCCACGGCGGCGGAAGGCGACATGGTGTGGATCGCCGGCGGCGGCGATCATCGCAGCACGGTCACCGTCACCGCGGCCGGCGGCATCGATGACAGCGGTGGCACCTCCATCACCCTGCGCGGCCAGCTGGCCCAGTTCGTCAGCCGGGGCTATGGCCAGTGGTCGGTCGCCAGCCTGCGCCGGCTCAACACGGCCGCCGACTTCCCCGTGGCCTGGCTGGAGACGGAGGCCGTCGCCGCCGGGCAGGGGCGGACGGTGGGAGTGGTCGAGGTGGGGCGGCGGTTCCTGCTGGGAACCGGCGCGACCCTGACCCTGCCCGCCGTGACCGACCATCCGGATGGCGCTTTTCTATGGGCGGAAGGCGATGCCGGCGCCTCGGTGGCCGGCGCTCTGGCCGGCGGGGCGGGCAGCCGCAGCCTGGCCGGGCGGCGGCTGACCCTGGTCGCGGATCATGCCGCCGGGGAGTGGCAGGTGGCCGCCGACCGGCCGCTGAGCCCGCCGGCGGTGGCGGCCGTCGATGCCTCGGCGATGACGGTCGCGGCGGCGCCGGTGCTCGGTGACGCCACGGTGAGCCTGTCCACCGGAAACAGCTATAGCGATGCCGCCGTGGCCGCCGCGGTCCAGGCCGCCCTGGACACCCAAAGCGCCGGCATCAAGGCTCTGGCGGAGGCTCTGGAGAGCCTGCGCGCCGTCGTCCGCGATGCCGGGCTGCTGGCGGATTAGGACAGGCCTGTCAGGGCTTGTATTTCAGCACCATGGTGGCCAGGGGCGGCAGGGTGAGGGGCAGGGACTGGGCGTGGCCGTGGTGCTCCTCGGCCTCGGTGACCACCGGGCCGTTGGTGACGCCGCTGCCGCCGTAGACCTCCCCGTCCGTGTTCAGGATTTCCGTCCACAGGCCGGGCAGGGGCACGCCGATGCGATAGCCTTCGCGCACCGTCGGGGTCAGATTGACCACCACCAGCACCACGTCTTCCTCTCGCACGCCCTTGCGCAGATAGGAAATCACGGACTGCTCGGTATCGCTGGCATCGATCCAGGCGAAGCCGTCGCCCTCGGTATCCCTGGCGTGCAGGGCCGGTTCGCCGGCATAGACGGTGTTCAGGTCGCGCACCAGCCGCTGGACCCCGGCATGGTTGGGATAGTCCAACTGGTCCCAATCCAGGGCCTGCCGGTAGTTCCATTCCCGGCCCTGGGCGAACTCGCAGCCCATGAACAGCAGCTTCTTGCCCGGATGGGTCCACATGAAGCCGTAGTAGGCCCGCATGTTGGCGAACTGCTGCCAGGCGTCCCCGGGCATGCGGCCGAGGATGGAGCGCTTGCCGTGCACCACTTCGTCGTGGGACAGCGGCAGTACGAAGTTTTCCGAAAAGGCGTAGAGCAGGCCGAAGGTCAGATCGTTCTGATGATATTTGCGGTGGACCGGATCCTTGCCGATGTAGCGCAGGGTGTCGTTCATCCACCCCATGTTCCACTTGTAGCCGAAGCCCAGCCCGCCCAGGTGGGTGGGGCGGCTGACCATGGGCCAGGCGGTGCTTTCCTCGGCAACCGTCACCACGCCGGGATAGCGGGCGTAGACCAGCTCGTTCATCTTGCGCAGAAAGTCGATGGCTTCCAGGTTTTCCCGGCCGCCGTATTTGTTGGGCACCCACTGGTCCGCCTCGCGCGAGTAGTCGAGGTAGAGCATGGACGCCACCGCATCCACCCGCAGGCCGTCGATGTGGAACTGGTCCAGCCAGAACAGGGCGTTGGCTAGCAGGAAGTTGCGCAGTTCATTGCGGCCGTAGTTGTAGATCAGCGTGCCCCAGTCCATGTGCCGGCCCTGGCGGGGGTCGGCGTGTTCGTACAGGTGGGAGCCGTCGAACCAGACCAGGCCGTGGGCGTCTTCCGGGAAGTGGCCGGCGACCCAGTCCAGGATCACGCCGATGCCCGCCTGGTGGCAGCGGTCGACGAACCAGCGGAAGTCATCGGGGGTGCCGAAGCGGCTGGTGGGGGCGAACAGGCCGATGGGCTGGTAGCCCCAGGACCCGTCGAAGGGGTGTTCGTTGACCGGCAGCAGCTCGATATGGGTGAAGCCCATTTCCTGGACATAGGGGATCAGGGCGTCGGCCAGTTCGCGATAGGTCATCGGCCGGCTGCCGCTTTCCCCGCCGCCGTCGCCTTCCTGAACCACGTGGCGCCAGGACCCGGGATGGACTTCGTAGACGCTCATGGGGGCGTCGGTGGCGACCGTCTCGGCGCGCCGGGTCATCCAGTCGCCGTCGCCCCAGGCATAGTCGCCCAGACCATGCACCACCGAGGCGGTGGCCGGCGGCACCTCGCAATAGAAAGCGTAAGGATCGGCCTTGGTCGGCAGCAGGGCGCCGTCCGGCCCCAGCAGTTCGAACTTGTACAGGTCCCCCTTGGCCACGCCCGGCACGAACAGGTCCCATATGCCGCTGCCCGGATGGTAGCGCATGGGATGGATGCGGCCGTCCCAGGTGTTGAAGGAACCGACGACGCTGACCCGGCGGGCGTTCGGAGCCCAGACGGCGAAGCTGGTGCCCGCCACCCCGTCCTTGACGGTGGGATGGGCGCCCAGCTTCTCGTAAATCTCCAGATGGGTGCCTTCGTTCAGCAGGTGGCGGTCCAGGTCGCCGATGGCTGTGCCCAAGCTGTAGGGATCCACCGTTTCCCATGGTGTGCCGTCGAAGTCCAGGCGCAGGCGGTAGCCGGACACGGCCGTGTCGTCGGCCAGATCCAGGCCGAACAGACCGCAGGGATCCAGCTTGTCCATCTTGCCGATCACCGACCCGTCGGCGGCCAGCACCGTTACCGCGTCGGCGTCGGGGCGGAACACGCGGATGCAGTGCCCGCCGTCGCCACCGGCCGCCTTGCCGGAATGGGGTCCGAGAAACGCGAAGGGGTCGCCATGGCGGGCCTCGGCCAGGGCGGCCACAGAGGTGCGGTATGTTGTCGGGTCCATACGGTCTCCCGCTTGCAAGAATGGCTTCAAGGATAAGGGCGGCCGGGAATCCGGCGCGTACGAGAACACGTCTGTCCGGGCGGGCCGATACCGTCGGACGGAGGACAGGCGCAGGACGTGCCCGGGTCCGTTTCACTCCGGGGCCGGTCATCCGGGTGCGAACGCGTGCGGGTTCCGACCGGTCACCCCGGTATCGGCCGATCACCCAGGCTCTGGCCGATCAACGAGCCACAGGGCCAGGGGTTGCAAGGGTGCGGGATATCCGCGCGCGAACGTCCCGAAATCCGGCAATGCATCCCGCCGGCCGGAGGACAGCACCAGCCGCTTATCAGAAAGGTGGGGAGAGGAGGGCGGGCGTCAACCCTCTGCCGGTGGGGTCTTCGCCCGGCTGCGGCGGGGGGCGGTCTTGGGCTTGGCGTCGCCGTCGGCAGCGGCCGCCTTGGACCTCGCCGGCGCTTTCGGCTTGGCCGGGGCCTTTTTCACAGCGGTGGCGGCGGTGGCCTTCGCGGCCGCCGGCTTTTTGGCCGTCGCCGACCGGGTGCGCTTGGCCGGAGCCGGGTCCGCTTCGGCCTGCGACGTCGGAGCGGCAGGCGGGGGAGCGGGTACGTCGGCGGCGGGCGGCGGGGGCGGGATGTCTTCCGCCGGGACAGGGTGCCCCTTGGCGGCCATCTGTGTCAGGATTTCCGTTTCCGCACGGTACCAGTATTCGTCGGCGAGGCCGATCGGGCACCCTTCGGCTTCCCACAGATGGTAGGCCCGTTCCTGGATCTTGATGTACAGGTCGTCCGCCATGGCCTGGGCCTCCCGCATGACTCATCATTTCGATGTTTGCACCAGCAGCATGATGCCCACATCCGGCGGTCCGGGCAAGCGCGTGCAGGGTCTTTTTTTCCGTGTATGCCACCGGGACTCGAGACTGTCCTGTTCCTGGCTTTATGCCGATTCGGCCTCGACTCCGCGGTGGCAGGACCGGCATCGGGGACCGAATCGGTTCCGATTCGCCGCGCCGCAGCGAAAAGAGACCGTCCTGGCGTGATAATGAGACTTCTTCGCAATTATTGTTCCGGCTATTGCCCCGGGTGCCGAAGGTGGGTGACTGATTCTTGGGCACAATTGCTTGGTCGTTGAAAACTGGCAAAAAATAAGGCAGTTTAGAGGCCGGTCGCTCCCGAACCCGCGATTTCCGGCGGGGTCAGCGGATCCCGATGGCCCCTGATATCGGCCCGGACGCCGGAACGATTTCTTCCGCACTGCGATTAAACGCTTGAAATGGTCCGCTAGGCGCCTTATCCAATTAGTACCGATTTGGTCCACAATGAATTGGATGAGGCAAACCGGATGTTCCGTATCAACAAGCTGACGGACTACGCCGTGGTCCTGCTGGTGGACATGGCGCGCACCGAAAAGGTCCGCGCCGCCCAGCAGATCGCCACCGACACCGGGGTGCCCCTGCCGACCGTGTCCAAGGTCATGAAGGCCCTGGTGCGTGGCGAACTGGTCGAAAGCCAGCGTGGCGCCTCCGGCGGCTACACCCTGGCGCGGGCGGCCGACAAGATCACCGTGGCCGACATGATCCAGGCGCTGGAAGGGCCGATCGCCCTGACCGCCTGCGTGGAACGGGCAGAGGACGCCTGCGGGCTGGAAACCCTGTGCCCCATGCACGGCCACTGGAATGCGGTGAACCAGAAGGTGGAAGAAGCGCTGCGCACCGTGTCCCTGGCGGACATGGCAGCGGGCTCCCCGGACGGCGACTTCGGTCTGCCGCCGGTGCGGACGGAACGCGCGGTCGCCGGCAGCCTGGCCTGAAGACGCGCGGCCACGGTGCAGAGACGGCGCAGAGCATAGGAACGGACATCGCCGGCCAGGATCTGATGAGACGGTCCGGCGGAGTCCCAGGAATAACCAGTGACGGTTTGGAGAGGCGAGCATGGCTGCCACGACGGAAACCATCGAGAAAGTCCGCGAGGTAACGGATCAGTACAAGTACGGTTTCGTAACCGACATCGAGACGGAACTCGCTCCCAAGGGCCTGAACGAGGACATCGTTCGTCTGATCTCGGCGAAGAAGAACGAGCCGGACTGGTTGCTTGAATTCCGTCTGAAGGCCCTGGAGGCCTGGAAGCAGATGGAAGAGCCCACCTGGGCCAAGGTGAAGTATCCGCCGATCGACTACCAGGACCTGCACTACTACGCCGCCCCGAAGCAGAAGGTGGCGCCGCAGAGCCTGGACGAGGTGGATCCCGAACTGCTTGCCACCTACGAAAAGCTGGGCATTCCCCTGAAGGAACAGGAAATGCTGGCCGGCGTGGTGGCGGTGGACGCGGTGTTCGACAGCGTCTCGGTGGCCACCACCTACAAAAAGAAGCTGCTGGATATGGGGGTCATCTTCTGCTCCATCTCCGAAGCGGTGCATGACTATCCCGACCTGGTGAAGAAGTACCTGGGCTCCGTGGTGCCCACCCGGGACAACTACTTCGCCTGCCTGAACTCGGCGGTGTTCACCGACGGCTCGTTCGTTTACGTGCCCAAGGGGCTGCGCTGCCCGATGGAGCTGTCCACCTACTTCCGCATCAACGAGAAGAACACCGGGCAGTTCGAACGCACCCTGCTGGTCGCCGACGAAGGCGCCTATGTCAGCTATCTGGAAGGCTGCACTGCGCCCCAGCGCGACGAAAACCAGCTGCACGCCGCCATCGTCGAGCTGATCGCCCTGGACAATGCGGAGATCAAGTACTCCACCGTCCAGAACTGGTACCCCGGCGACAAGGAAGGCAAGGGCGGCATCTACAACTTCGTCACCAAGCGCGGCCTGTGCAAAGGGGTGAACAGCAAGATTCAGTGGACCCAGGTGGAAACCGGCTCGGCCGTGACCTGGAAGTACCCCAGCTGTATTTTGCAGGGCGAGGGCTCCCAGGGTGAATTCTACTCGGTGGCGATCACCAACAACGCCCAGCAGGCCGATACCGGCACCAAGATGATCCACCTGGGCAAGAACACCAGGTCGCGGATCATTTCCAAGGGCATCGCCGCCGGCCGCTCCGACCAGACCTATCGCGGTCTGGTGCGCATGCGGCCCCAGGCGGAAGGCGCGCGCAACTTCACCCAGTGCGACAGCCTGCTGATCGGCGAGGACTGCGGGGCGCATACGGTGCCCTATATCGAAAGCCGCAATCCCAGCGCCCAGGTGGAGCACGAGGCGACCACCAGCCGCATCAGCGAAGACCAGCTGTTCTACTGCCTGCAACGCGGCCTGAGCGAGGAAGACGCGGTGGCCCTGATCGTCAATGGCTTCTGCAAGGAAGTCCTGCAGACGCTGCCCATGGAATTCGCCGTCGAGGCCCAGAAACTGGTCGGGATCAGTCTTGAAGGCAGCGTGGGGTAAGGCCGGGGCCTCCTGCGCGCACTGATCCAGCCAACCGCAATACCGTCGCGCGGTCCGCACACCGCGCTTGCACGAGACAGATGATTTTTGAGGGGGATGACCCAAATGGCGCTTCTGGAAATCAAGGACCTGCGGGCCCGCGTCGAGGAAAAGGAAATCCTCAAGGGCTTGTCGCTGAGCATCAACCCCGGCGAGGTTCACGCCATCATGGGACCCAACGGCGCGGGCAAGAGCACGCTGTCGTCGGTGATCACCGGCAAGCCCGGGTACGAGGTGACCGGCGGGTCGGTGACCTTCCAGGGCAAGGACGTGCTGGCCCTGGAACCCCATGAGCGCGCCTGCGAAGGCCTGTTCCTGTGCTTCCAGTACCCGGTGGAAATCCCCGGCGTGGGCTTCACCACCTTCCTGAAGCAGGCGATCAATGCCCGCCGCAAGTACTTCGGCGAGGACGAGATCGATGCCATGGACTTCCTGAAGCTGATGAAGGCCAAGACCAAGCTGCTGGGCATCCCCGACGAGATGATGAAGCGCCCGGTCAACGTCGGCTTCTCCGGCGGCGAGAAGAAGCGCGCCGAAGTGCTGCAAATGGCGATGCTGGAACCCAAGCTGATGATCCTTGACGAGATGGACAGCGGCCTGGACATCGATGCCCTGCGCGTCGCCGCCGAGGGCGTCAACGCCCTGCGCTCGCCGGACCGGGCGGTGCTGTGCATCACCCACTACCAGCGTCTGCTCGACTACATCCAGCCCGACGTGGTCCACGTCCTGTCGGCCGGCCGCATCGTCAAGTCCGGCGGCAAGGACCTGGCGCTGGAGCTGGAAGAGAAGGGCTACGCCGAATTCGTCGCGGGCGAAGCCGCCTGAGCACCCCCGGAAAAGGGAGACACGAGGCGATGAGCACCCACGCCCCTACCGCCGCCGCCGCAACGATCCTGCCGTTCGAAGGCGATGCGCCGGCCCCCTGGCTGGCCGACCTGCGCCAGGCCGGGCTGGACATCTACCGCAAGGCCGGGCTGCCCACCCGCAAGGTGGAAGCCTGGAAATACACCGGCCTGGATGGTCTGGTGAAGACCTCCTTCGCGCCCGCGCCGCTGTCCACCCCGGTGGACGTGGGCAGCCTGCCCGCCGGCGAGGCGCTGAGTCTGGACGCCCATGTGGTGGTCCTGGTCAATGGCCGGGTCGACCCGGAACTGTCCGACCTGGACGCCCTGCCGGCCGGCGTGCGCGCCGACAGTCTGGCCCTGCTGATGGAAAGCGAGCCGGAGACGGTGACGCCGCTGCTGGGGTCGCTGACGGCGCTGGACGGCCTGCCGCTGGTGGCCCTGAACACGGGGCTGATGGCCGACGGTTTGGTGATCCGCATCGCCGAAGGCATCGAGATGGTCAAGCCGCTGCACATCGTCTCGGTGGGCGCGGCGACCGACGGCCCGGTGGCCTTCCACCCTCGCCATCTGGTGGTGCTCGACAAGGGCGCGCGGGCGACGGTGCTGGAAAGCCATATCAGCCTGCCCGGTGCGGCCACCTTCTCCAACGGCGTGATGGAAGTGGTGGTGGGCGAGGGCGCGGCCCTGAATCACTACCGCCTGTTCAACGAAGCCTTGGACGCCTACGCCGTTGCCGCCTCGGTGGTCGATGTGGGGGCCGGGGCGCGCTATGAAAGCTTCTCGCTGACCCTGGGTGGCCGTCTGGTGCGCAACGAACAGCACGTCACCCTGTCGGGCGAGCAGTCCGAAGCGGTGGTGAACGGCGCCTATGCGGTGCGCGACGGCCAGCATGCGGACAACACGGTGCTGGTGGACCATGCGGTGCCGCGTGCCCGGTCGAACCAGCTGTTCAAGGGCGTGCTGGACGAAACCGGCAAGGGCGTGTTCCAGGGCAAGATCCTGGTGCGCCGCCATGCCCAGGAAACCGACGGCCAGCAGCTGCACAAGGCCCTGCTGCTGTCGCGCGGGGCCGAGGTGGACACCAAGCCCGAGCTGGAAATCTACGCCGACGACGTGACCTGTTCCCACGGCGCCACCTGCGGCGAGATGGATGAAGAGCAGCTGTTCTACCTTCAGGCCCGCGGCATCGACGAGCAGACGGCCCGCGCCCTGCTGGTGGAAGCCTTCCTGGAAGATGTGGTCGGGGCGGTCAGCCACGAACCCTCGCGAGACGCCATGATCGCCATGGTGCGCCACTGGCAGCGCGCCCGCAATCAGGCGGTCTGGAGCGAGGCCTGAGCAAAGAGGTGACGGAGATGGCGAGCGCAATCGCAACCGCAACGGCGACGACGGACGCCCCGGCGGACACCGGCTTCGACGTGGAAAAGGTCCGGGCCGACTTCCCGGTGTTTTCCACTGATGTCCGGGGCAAGCCGGTGGTGTTTCTCGACACCGGCGCCTCGGCGCAGAAGCCAAGGCAGGTGATCGACGCGATCACCCATGCCTATCAGTACGAATACGCCAATGTGCACCGGGGCACCTACTGGCTGTCCGAACGGGCGACCACCCAGTACGAGGCGGCGCGTTCCAAGGTGGCGGGCTTCCTGAACGCCGAGCGGGATGAAGAGATCATCTTCACCATGGGCGGCACGGATGCCATCAACCTGGTGGCCAACACCTGGGGCAAGAGCACCCTGGTGGAAGGGGACGAGATCATCGTCTCCACCCTCGAGCACCACGCCAACATCGTCCCCTGGCAGATGCTGCGCGACGAAAAGGGGCTGGTGCTGAAGGTGGCGCCGATCACCGACGAGGGCGAGCTGGATCTGGCGGCGTTCGAGGCCCTGCTGACCCCGCGGACCAAGCTGGTGGCGATGGCCCATACCTCCAACGTGCTAGGCACGATCCTGCCGGCGGAGAAGATCATCGCCCTAGCCCATGCGGCGGGAGCGAAGGTGCTGCTGGACGGCTGCCAGGGCGTGGTGCATGGCCCGGTGGACGTGCGGGCGCTGGACGTGGACTTCTTCGTCTTCTCCGGCCACAAGCTTTATGGTCCCACGGGCATCGGCGCGCTGTATGCCAAGTACGCGCTGCTGGAGGCCATGCCGCCGTGGCGCGGGGGTGGCGACATGATCGAGACGGTGACCTTCGAGAAGTCCACCTGGGCCGAACCGCCGTCCCGTTTCGAAGCCGGCACCCCGCCCATCGTCCAGGCCATCGGTCTGGGGGCGGCTGTGGACTACGTCGCGTCGCTGGGGACGGAGGCCATCGCCGCCCATGAAGCGGACGTGCTGCGCTATGCCACCCAGCGGCTGGCCTCGGTACCGGGGCTGACGCTGTACGGCACGGCGGTGAACAAGGCCGGCGTGCTGTCCTTCACCATGGACTGCGCCCATCCCCACGATGTGGCGACGATCCTGGACCGCTCGGGCATCTGCGTGCGGGTCGGCCACCACTGCGCCCAGCCGCTGATGGCGCGCCTGGGCATTCCGGCCACCGTGCGGGCCTCGCTGGGCCTGTACAACACCCGCGCCGACATCGATGCCCTGGTGGCGGCGCTGGAGAAGGTGCGGGAGTTCTTCGCCTGATCATCAGGTGGGGACCGCCCGAGAACGTGCATTCCAATTCCCCCCGCTCTTCCCCCGGAGCGGGGCAGAAGAAAGGGAGGCTGGCGGAGGAAGCCCGGCCTGCCCTGTAACAGAGGAGCTTAGGCCTGCCATGATGCCTCCTTATGCCATCCCGGCTGCCCCCATGGACCCGCCCGAAGAGGGCGACGTCATCCGCGCCGGCGCGCCTTTGGAGCCCGGCACGCCTCCGGCCTTGCCGGAGGATGTGGTCCCCTATCTCAAGGACATCCACGACCCGGAAATCCCGGTCAACATCTATGACCTGGGCCTGATCTACGACGTGACGGTCGACAAGAACGGGACCTGCCGGATTTCCATGACCCTGACCGCGCCGGCCTGCCCGGCGGCCGGGACCATGCCCATGGAAGCGGCCGAAAAGGCGGCGGAATGCCCGGGCGTGGGCGAAGTGGAAGTCACGCTGACCTGGGATCCGCCCTGGTCGCCGGAACGCATGTCCGAAGTGGCCAAGATTGCGCTGGACATGTTCTGATCCCCATATGGAGACCGCAAGGTTTCCGATGGACTGACCAACTCTGCAGACGGAAGTGAGGTGCCGCGATGTCCCTGCCCCCGCCGATTACCCTGACCCCTGCGGCTGTCGAGCGCGTCAAGGCGCTGATGGCGCGTGCGGACAAGCCGGTGCTGGGCCTGCGGGTGGGCGTGTCCACCAAGGGCTGCTCGGGAATGAGCTACACCATCGAATACGCCGAGGACGGCCCGCGGAAGATGGAAGAAGTGGTCAACCAGGACGGTGCCACGGTGTTCATCGAACCCAGCGCGGTGATGTTCCTGATCGGCAGCGAGATGGACTTTACCCAGGACAAGCTGCAGGCCAGCTTTTCCTTCACCAACCCCAACGAGACCTCCCGCTGCGGCTGCGGCGAAAGCTTCAGCGTGGCCTGAGTCTATGTGGGCTGGTTTTCAGGTGATGTTTGGGAGGCTTTTGAAAAACTGGATAGATGCCGTACAGAGTCTTTCCAAAGCTTGATCTTGGTTGCAGAGGGATAAACTCCTAATGTGATTTGACGGTATTTACCTGACAGTTCGCGCCACCCCGCACCCGGCATGCCGGGGTACGGGGTGGCCAACCCGCGTTCGGAAGTGGGTTAGGATGAAGTCGCCAAACCTTGTACAGCTCACACGAGGAAATGCCGCATGACCAGAATTTGGGAGGATGCGCGTCGAAATCTGTCCCTGCTCGAATTGGCGTAGGGCTTGGGCAACAGGCAGCAAAGCGTGCAAGGTGTGGGATATTCCCGTCAGCAGTTTTGCGAGATCCGGCGGAACTATCAGACCTATGGAGCAGACGGGCTGATTGACCGCCTGCCCGGCGGCAAGGGTCCCTATCCCAACCGGGTCTACGAAGAAGTAGAGGCCGCTATCTTGGTCCATGCTCTGGAGCATCCCAGCCACCGAGGAGTATGAAACCAAGATCGACGCAATTCTCAGCGACAATGGCCGAGAATTCTGCAGCCGAGCCGACCAGAACCCCTACGAGCTCTTCCTTTAGCTCGAAAGGATTGTCAATCAGCACACCCCGGTTTCGCGCCTGCAATTCAACGGGATCGTCGAAAGATTGCATCGCACACTTTTGGGTCGACCGAAGGGAAGGTTAAGTGGACAGCATTTCCGCATTGAGGGACGGAAGACTCGGTATAAGACCGTTGATGAGATGAAAACTGCCCTGGAAACTATCTCGTTTACTACAACGAGAAACGCTCTCATCAGGGGCGCGGCATCAAAAGCGGTACGCCCCTGACAGCCTTCAAAGCTGGCATTCGGAAACCCGAAACCAAGGAGAAAGCGACTCCTGCCAAACCCGATCAAGCGATCGCAGCATGACTCGCTCTCCGAGGCAGCACTGTCAGGCGACAACCAGCATTGTGTAAATGATTTTATTGTTTAGAATATATGATTTTGCACTGTGTGTCAATATTTTAGAAAATTTCGCGACTATAATGGTTGTGTTTTTTTGCTATTTCATGCAAAGATTTAATATTTTTGTACTCATGTTTGTCGCGATTTCCGAGAAGTGTCTCCCGTTGACGCTGGTTGACTGGATTTCTATTTCTGATAGATTTTTCAGGGCTTTTGTTGAAGAAGATATGTGCTTGTTTGTTTCTTGAGAGTTGCATTTTTTGCTATAAAATAATGCGAGGCTTGCCTCATACATACCTATTACTTTTCTGGATGAAAATAAATCAGGAAGGTATAGATTTACTCTTGATCCGGTAGTCACATTTAAAGTCATGTTCCCATTATTATCAAAAGATTGCAATTTCGTTATTCTTTTTTTCCATGCATTGTATTTTCTTTCTGTATTTAAAATAAAGTGATCTGAATTTATGTTGTTTCTATGCATTTTTTCTGCATAAAGTATGGACGCAATGTAGTAGAGCATGCTGTCTGAGTATCCTTCATCCTGCATCCTTTTGTATATAGGTTCTAATTGCGTGAAGTCTCCTTCTGTTATTGCTAGCCGTGAGGCGTTTGATATTGCCTTGATGAAGAATCCTGTATTGAACTCTACTTTATTATAATTTCTAAATGCATTTGATATGGATGCGGATGTAGTATTTTCATCTAAAAGACCTCTATAGAAAAAATATGTATTGTCGTCACACTTTTTTACATCATTCTCTATATATTTTTCAAGTTCGTCGAATTTCTTTTCACCAAAGAGGGATCTTGATTTCTCTATTAGCTTTTCAGAATTACAATATGATTCCGTGAAACTGTATATTCCAATGGCATCTGCTGTGAAGCCTATTGCTCCTATTAATGCTCCAATGGAAAGTGTCTTCTTTAATGTAGGGGATAATTTTTGTATATTGGTGCGTGAATTTATTAATTTTCGGGACGTGGGGGGGGTGTGTTTTCTCATGACTCCTCCGGTCATTTTTAAAAATTAATAATTTTAACATTTTTCTGTATTTTTGGGGCAGCTTTCAGGTCGATTCGGGAGGTGCCCGTGGATAGATTCATAGGGTGGCGTGGCTGGCTTGTCTACTATAATTTGTATTTTGTTTTTTTTGATCTTAAATTCTCAATTTTCTTCCTAAAGATATTCTATTTCTGAAATTCCCTGTAGGATTGTCGTGCTTATGGGGGCGATCTTAATGTTTTTATTATGTTTGTGGCGAATTTTATTTTCCTTTATTGCATCTTCAGTCTTCTCGATCACGGCTGAGGTGTCCTCTATATTGATTTGGGTGCGCTCGGTACTCGCTCATTTTGAATTTACATCTTGATTTCGCGGAACTGCCTGAGTATCGCTTTTTATCCGTGTCTCGGGTCCCTCGGTCAGCGACGTTCCCGCCAGCAGAACGCCGGCGAGCAGGCTCGCCGCCCGGGCGCGGCGGCTGAGACGCAGGGATTTGGGGGCGGGGCTGTCCGGGGTGCATTCCGCGCCGCCGGGGCCGCGCAGGCTGCGGGTGACGAAGGGCAGCAGCAGCCACAGGCCCATCAGCATCGCCAGGTCGGCCCGGGGCATCACCTTCCACCAGTCCGGTCCCACATCCACCATCGCCCAAACCAGAGTACCGAGCACCACCAGGGTATAGATGGCCAGGGCTGCTGCCTGCCGGATCATCAGCATGGCCCCGGTCAAGGCGACTCCGGCGCCGAGCAGGGCGAAGGCATGGGACATAACTCGCGCAAAGAAAGTCTCGAATCGACCAGCTCCAGGACGGTCGGTAGAGCGCCCAGGAGCAGCGTGACGACCACGATCAGGCCGGCCACGACGGTTGTGACAGGATGCACCGACAGGGAAATCCCCGGCCGGAGGAGAGACGACGCCGGGTCCGCGTCCCGAAACCAAAGGCGCGAAACGAACGGGTCGGGTCACAGCGCCGGGCAGCCGGGATGAAACCCGACCCGCCGGCGTCGCCCCTTACCCTCCGGCCGAAGCTCCGCCAATACCGCGTGCTGCACGCGATGGTGTAGGAATCCGGTTCGGTGGGATATAGTGCGAGGCAGCCATCAGCCTTGGTTCCTTTAACGCAGGTAAGGTTGGTGGTCAGGGGCGCGTCGGTGCTTCCAACACCGGCACGCCCCGCTTTCTGCCCGCCACAGGGGCGGACGCGGGCGGATGATAGCACGTTCAGGAAGAGGCTGCTACTCCGGGGCGAGGGGCGGCCCCGCACGCCGCCACACATGCCGTCGTCGCGGCATAAGGGCGCGGCGGAGGGAACCCCGGCCGCGCCCTGGGAAAAAAAGGCGGAAGACGAGGAAAAGGGGGCTTACTTGATCCCCAGCGCCGCCTGAACCGCCGGCAGGCCGGGCTTGCCGTCCAGGGTGGTCACCCCCTCCAGCCAGGGTTCGATCAGCGTCGGATTGGCGGCCAGGAACGCTCTGGCGGCCTCTTCGGCGTCCAGGTCGTGATCCATGACACCGCCCATCATGATGCCCTCGGACTCCACGGTGAAGGCCAGGTTCTTCAGGAACCGGCCGACGTTCGGGCAGGCCTCCGCATAGCCGTCGCGGGTCAGGGTGTGCACCGTCGCGCCGCCCTGATCCGGACCGAAGTAGTCGTCGGCGCCGGTCAGGTAGGCGATCTCCATCTTGCTGTTCATCGGGTGGGGCGCCCAGCCCAGGAAGGTGATCCACTCCTTGGCGTCCGTCGCGCCCTTGGCTTGCAGCAGCATGCCCGCTTCCGAGCTTTCCACCAGCTGCCAGTCCCCCAGGCCGAAGGCGTCGGTGTCGATCATTTGCTGGATCAGCTGGTTGCCGTCGTTGCCCGGTTCGATGCCGTAGATCTTGCCGCCGAACCGCTCCTTGTGGGCGTCCAGGTCGGTGATGTCCTTCACCCCGGCGTCATGCGCATAGCGGGGAACCACCAGGGTGTATTTCGCCCCTTCCAGGTTGGTGCGGACCTCGTCGATGGAACCGTCGTCCAGCTTCTCCTGAACCATGCCCTTCATCGAGGGCATCCACAGGCCGAGGAACACGTCGAGATCGCCGTTTTCCAGGCCGATAAAGGTGACCGGGACGGTGGTGTTCTTGACGTCGGGGCTGTAGCCCAGGGCCTTCAGGATCAGCGAGGCGGTGCCGGTGGTAACCTGGATATCGGTCCAGCCCACTTCCGAGAAGCGGACGGTGGCGCAGTCGGCCGGATCGGCGGCCAGAGAGGGGGCGGCCAGCGAAGCGGTCATCACCGCGCCCAGGGCGGTGGCCGACAGGGCCGAGGTGAGAAAAGTCTTCAATGTCTGGATCTCCTTTTGGAATGGCGTCTCTTGGGGATGGCGTCTCTTCTGGGTCCAGGGTCGGTCGGGTGGTCAGGCCCGGATCCTCGTCACGGAGAGGTCCTCGGGCGTGTGGTAGGGCGCGGCGTCCGGCGGCAACGACGGGCGACCCCGGATCACGTCGGCCAGTTTCTCGGCCACCATGATGGTCGGTGCGTTCAGATTGCCGGACACCACGCTGGGCATGATGGAAGCATCAACGACCCGCAGGCCGTCGAGCCCATGAACGCGGCCCTTCGCGTCCACGACCGCCATGGGGTCATGACCCGGACCCATGGCGCAGGTGCAGGAGGGGTGATAGGCGCTTTCCACCATCTTGCGGGCATAGGCGTCGATCTCCGCATCCGTCCGGACGTCGGGACCGGGGGCCAGTTCCCCGTCGTTGAACGGCGCCATGGCGGATTGGTTCAGGATCTCCCGGGTGATCTTGATGCCATCCCGGAATTCCCGGCGGTCGCGCTCGGTGGAGAAATAGTTGAACAGGATGCGCGGCTTGTCCGCAGGATCGGCGGACCGCAGCTTCACCCAGCCCCGGCTTTCCGGCCGCATCGGGCCGATGTGGGCCTGGTAGCCGTGGACGTTCTGCATCCCCGACCCGTCGTAGGCGGCAGCCACGGGCAGGAAGTGGTACTGCAGGTTGGGATGGGGCACCCCGGGTTCGGAGCGGATGAAGCCCCCGGCCTCGAAGTGGTTGGTCGCCCCCGGGCCGGTGCCGCGCAGCAGCCATTCCAGGCCGATGGGCAGCTGGTTCCAGGGCTTCAGAACGCCGAACAGGGTGTCCTTGGTCTTGCACTTGTACTGGACGTAGATCTCCGGATGGTCCTGGAGGTTCTTGCCCACGCCCGGCAGGCGGTGAGTCATGGTCACCCCCAGCGGCTCCAGATCCCCCGGATCACCGATGCCCGAAAGCATCAGCAGCTGGGGCGAGTTGAAGGCACCGCCCGACAGGATCACTTCCCGCTCCGCGCGGACGGTCGCCGGCGAGCCGCGCACCGACGCCTCGACCCCCACGGCGCGGCCGTTTTCCAGCAGAATCCGGGTGGTCAGAGTACGGTCGGCGAAGGTCAGGTTGGGGCGCTTCAGGGCCGGGCGCAGATAGCCCACGGCCGTGCTGGACCGCCGACCCTTGCCGACGAACATGTCCATGGGGCCGAATCCTTCCTGGCTGTAGCCGTTCAGGTCGTCGGTTGCCGGATACCCCGCCTCGACCCCGGCCTTGATGAAGGCCTGATACAAGGGGCTCCACTGGTCGCCCCGGGTGACCGAGATCGGGCCGCCCACGGCGTGGTAGGGATCGGGTCCCACCTGGGGGAAGTTCTCCAGCTTCTTGAAATAGGGCAGGCAGTGGGCGTAGCCCCAGCCGGACTCCCCCGTCTGCTCGGCCCAGCGTTCGTAGTCCATGGCATGGCCGCGGATGTAGCACATGCCGTTGACCGAACTGGATCCGCCCCAGACCTTGCCGCGCGGCTGGTACATGCGGCGATTGTCCACGAAGGGTTCGGGCTCGGTCTCGTAGGCCCAGTTGAAGGTGGTGGTCTTCAGGGGCCAGGCGAAGGTGGCCGGCATGTGGATATACAGGCTGAGGTCCCGCTTGCCGGCTTCCAGCAGAAGCACGCGGACGTCGGGATCCTCGGTCAACCGGTTGGCCAGCACGCAGCCCGCCGATCCGGCGCCGATGATGATGTAGTCGTAGTCCTGAGCAAGGTCCTGGGCACGCGCGGTCATGGGTAGGGGTTCTCCAGCGGCTCGGGCTCCACGTAGATGCTTTTGATCCGGGTTACGTGCTCGATGGCGGCCCGGCCGTTTTCCCGGCCCAGGCCGGACTGCTTCGATCCGCCGAAGGGCATCTCCACCGGCGTGATGTTGTAGGTGTTGATCCAGACCACCCCGGCGTCCAGCCGCGCGGCGACCCGGTCCGCCCGGGCGGCGTCGCGGGTCATCACCCCGGCAGCGAGGCCGAAGGGCAGGCTGTTGGCCCGGGCGATCACCTCGTCTTCCCCGGTGAAGGTCAGCAGGCTCATCACCGGACCGAAGATTTCCTCGCGGCAGATGGTCAGGTCGTCCGACGGGCAGTCGAACACCGTCGGTGCGACAAAGGCCTTGCCCGCCAGCGCCGGATCGGCCGGCACGCCGCCGCCGGTCAGGCAGGTGGCGCCCTCGGCCCTGCCCTTGTCCACATAGGCCAGCACCCTGGCGTGATGCTCGGCAGAGATCAGGGGACCCATGTGGACGGCGGGATCCAGGGGATCGCCCAGGATCATCCGCTCGGTCCGGGGGATCAGCCGGTCCAGGAAGGCCTGTTTGATATCGGCGTGGACGAAAACCCGGGTGCAGTTGGTGCAGATCTGACCGTTGGTGTAGAAGTTGCCGGTCATGGCCGCCGCTACGGCGCTGTCCAGGTCGGCATCGGGGAAGATCACCAGCGGCGACTTGCCTCCCAGTTCCAGGGTGACCTGCTTCAGCGAGGCCGCTCCGGCGGCCATCACCGCCTTGCCCGTCCCCACCTCTCCGGTGAACGAGATCTTGGCGATCCCGGGGTGGCCGGTCAGCATTCGACCGACGCGGCCGTCCCCCTGGACCACGTTGAAGACCCCGGCGGGCAGGCCGGCTTCGGTGAAGATCTCCGCCAGCACATAGGCCGACAGGGGGGTGAGTTCGGCGGGCTTGTAGACCATGGCGTTGCCGGCGGCGAGCGCCGGGGCGGCCTTCCAGGCGGCGATCTGGAAGGGGTAGTTCCAGGCCCCGATCCCGCCGACCACGCCCAGGGGCTCGCGCCGGGTGGTGAACCAGGGGCCGCCCAGGTCCACGCGCTCTCCGGCGATGGTGGGGGCGACGCCGGCGAAGAACTCCAGGCAGTCGGCGGCGGAATCCACGTCGGCTTCCGGCGTTTCGGACAGGGGCTTGCCGCCGTCCAGGCTTTCCAGCCGGGCGATTTCATCCCGGCGGGCGCGGATCAGGGCGGCGGCCCGGGCCAGCACCCGGCCGCGCTCCGTCCCGCTTTTTGCCGACCACCGGGCGAAGCCGTCGCGGGCGGCGGCAACCGCGGCATCCACGTCCGCCTCTGTCGCCTCCTGGATCGTGGCGATCAGGGTATGGTCGAAGGGGCTCAGCGTTTCGAATACGGCGGCCCCCGACGCGGGACGGTAGCCCCCGTCGATATAAAGCTGTCTCGGTTGGCTCATCATTCGCTCTTTTGTCGGTGGCCCAGATGGGCCAGCTCCGCTTCCAGGGTGCGCAGGGCGAGGCCCAGGGTGCGGTCCGGATCCACCCCGCCATTGTCCAGGGCGGCCCGCAGCCACAGGCCGTCGATCAGGGTCGACAGCACCAGGGCAATCCGCCTGACTTCCGCATCCTTGTCCGGCGTGTCGTCCGGGATCAGGGCACGCAGGGGAGCACGCAGATTGCTGGTAAGCCGGGCGGCGTTGATCCGCTGGATCCGCGCCAGCCGGGGCGAGTGGTTCACCCGCGCCCAGAACGACAGCCACACCGCGCTGGTATCGGGACGGAACTGTTCCGCCCCCAGGTTGGCGGCCATGATCGCGGTGATCCGTTCCCACGGCGTACCGGCTTCGCGCAAGCGGCGGCTTTGCTCGCGACCTAGGGCGTCGCCGATATGGCGCATGGTTGCTTCCATCAGCTCCGCCTTGTCGGCGAAGTAATGGGACACGATGCCCGCCGTCAGCCCCGCCCGCTTGGCGATACGGGCCAGACTGGCCCCTTCCAGGCCTTCCTCGTGGATGGTCTGGATGCAGGCGCGGATCAGATCATCGCGACGCCGGGTCTTGAGGCTTGGTCGTCCCATGGCCAGAACCTTTTCATAAATTGATTGGCTATTCAATTAATATATTTCCCGAAGCAGGTGGGGAGCGGGTAGCGTATTGACCGTGAATAAGAAAACCCCGCTTCGATCGGCGCGAAGCGGGGTGTGGATGGTCAGGCTGATCGGATTGATTGGGGAGGGGAGGGGCATTCGGGCCGAATCGGCCCGCTCGATCAAACTGCCTTAAATCAGCATCGATTTACGGCAGACACTTTGATCTAGAATCATATAGTTACAGCATCGAGTCACGCCGAAGGCGTGCGTTCCGCCGGGAGTCGAAGACGCGCTTGCGCACCGGAAAACCGGTGCCCACTTTTCCGCTCGATACTGTAGGCTCACGCCTTGCGCATTACGCCGCCGTCCCCACCGGCCCCGGCACGTACCAGCTGCCATCCTCCCGCCGGCGGCTCGGGAACAGGTCCTTTTCCACCTCGGCGGTGATGAACACATAGGCCCGGTCGTGCGCCGTCGCCCCGCGCGGCTCCGATCCGTGCAGCGCCAGCGGGCTGTTGGCGTAGATCACCAGCGTGTTCGCCCGATAGGGCACCGTCACCTTGCGCCGCACCGTCTCCGGCGGGACTTCGAAGGCGGCGATGTCCCGGGCGCGGTCTTCCGATGCCCATTCGAACAGCTCCAGCCCGCCGCCGGTGCTGTCGTCGTCCGCCCCCCGGAAATACAGCAGCGCCGAGAACAGGCGGTTGGGCGTGTCCAGATGCGCCCGGCGGTGGGAGCCTCCGGCCTGGTCGCCGCTGGGGGTGATGATCTCCAGCCGGCTGTCGCACAGCACCTGCAAGTCCGGGCGGCTTTCAAAACGGTCGCGGTCGATCAGACCGTAAACCGCCGGGTCCTTCGGCGGCTCGGGCAGCGTTTCCGGCCAGTGGTCACCGAACAGGTCGCGGATGCCCCACAGGATATCCGGCCGGGTGTGGCGCGCCGCGAAGTCCGCCCAGACCGGCGGGTAGAAGTCCAGAGAGGTCAGCAGGTGCGCGCTGATGGGATAGCGGGTGTTCGCCCGCGCCGCATTGCGCAACGGGCAGGCCGGACGTTCGGCCAGAAGGGCGGCGAAAAGGTCCGGGTCAAGCGCGTCCTCCAGCACCATATGGGGGTAGGGATCCGTGCGCAGCGCGCTGCGGGTGAGGTTCTCCAGAATGGTGCCTTTGTACTCAGAGGACATGGGCTGACTCCACGGACCGGGATGGGATTGAAAGGGGAGGGGACTGATGGAAACAGTGGCCGGCACGGCGGTTTATGCGGGGATCCTGGGACTGATCTATGTGGCCCTGGCGCTGCTGGTCTCCATGGGGCGGCTGAAGACGGGGGTGGAGCTGGACCACGGCAACCATCCCCAGCTGACCCGCCGCATCCGCGCCCATGGCAATTTCGCCGAATATGTGCCTTTCGCCCTGCTGCTGATGGCCTTCTGCGAGGGGCTGGGGGCACCGGTCTGGGCGGTCCAGGCCTGGGGCGGGGCCTTGCTGACCGGGCGGCTGCTCCACGCCTGGGGACTCTACCGCACGGCCGGAACCAGCATCCAGCGGCTGCTTGGGACCCTGCTGACCTGGGGCGTCGTGGTCACCACCAGTCTGGCGCTGTTTCTCCTGGTCTAGCGTCCTGCTGATCCCGGGGGAGCGGCCGAGGGGAAGGCCGAGGCGGGCACCGAAGGCTGGCTGTCCGCGAAAGCTTTGGATCCCCCGGCGTTCTGGACCTGGCGGCTGAGCGCCGCCCGCACCGCCAATGTCTTGCCCAGGGTGTCGAACCAGAATTGGCTGCCCAGAGAGGTCGCCAGCGCCGTCAGCACCCAACCCAGCAGCATGGCGCCGAAGTCCAGCAGCCAGTCCTTGAAGGAGGTCGGCGGCGGCGGCATGGTGGCGATGGCCGCGTCGTCGGCCTTGGTCATGCTGGCGACCGGCTTGGCCGGCTCCGCCAGACCCAGCAGCGCCAGACGGTCGTCGGTCCAGCCGATGGGCAGCCCCATGGAATCCAGGCTTTCCTGAAGATTGCGGATGCTCTCGGCGGTGGGCAGTTCGTCCGCATGCTGGCTGGCATAGGCCTGGGTCTGGGCGACCACGGCGTCGCGCAACGTCGGCTGGGTCCACAGCGCCTGACCGATGCTGATGGTGCTGACGTTGAAAATGGCGGCAATGGCGAAACCGATCAGCAGCAGGATGGTCTGGGCCTTGGCCTTGTACACCGCCGAGACGCCTTCCATGGCCTCGTTGAACCAGACCGAGGCCTCTTTCTTGAAGGCTTCCACATCCCCTTCGGCCTTCTTGACCAGGGGGGTCAGCGGACCGGTGGCGGCCGCGGACAGGCCGCCCCGCTGTTCCAGGGCATCCAGCAGCCCCTCGGCGAACCGGGCGCTGGGGATATGGCTGGGGCCGTGGTTTTTTTTGGTGCTGAGCGAGCGCACGGCCGGCGTCTTGTAGACCGCATCCACCAGATCCTGGGTGTTGGGGTCGCTGAGAAGCTGGTTCAGCCCCGATTTCAGGGTCTTGGCCCGCAGGTTCAGGATGTTGGAAATCAGCTCCTGCACCACGGTGGCGATCATCGACATGATCAGGAAGGTCATCATCAGGCCGATAGCGACGTCGAGAATAGCCGTGTTCATCGTAAATCCATTCTGCTTATGCTTGGTGGCCGCGCGGCATTGGGCCGCGCGGCTGCCGGATCAATCAATGGCCGGTTCGGCAAACCAGGCGGAGACCCCGCGGACGACGGGGATGCGGTTCCACCACGACGGCTTGCGCAGGATCGAGGTGTAGAGCGCTTCCCCGGTCCCCTTGCGGGTCCAGCCCGCCTGCCAGGTTTGCCAGGGGGAGCCGTCTTCGGCCTTGCAGGTGTCCAGCACCGCCCGCACGGTGTCCTCGGACAATGCGGTCTGCCCGGCGATGCCCTTAACCGTACGCAGCTCCCATCCCGGATCGAGCAGGGCCGACAGGACCATGCGCACCTGATGCAGCGGGATACCGGCCGGCAGCGGACGTTTCCAAGCGGCCGGGCCGCCGCTCTGGGAGGGCAGAATCCAGCTGGCCAGCTGGTCGCGCAGCACCAGATCCGACAGCATGGCAAAGCGGATCTGGTCCATCAGCGCGCCCTTGACGAACGACACGCCCAGCCGCGCCAGCCAGCGCAGCCAGCGCTTACCGGTCAGGCTGTCTTCGATGAAGCGCGGGATCAGGGCATCCACGCGGGCCTTGGCGGCGTCGTTGATGCGGTCCAGGTCGGACTGGGGCATGCGGGGCCAGGGCAGCAGGGGGACTTCCAGCGCGGCGGTGCCCAGCAGCGGGATGATCGGCCGTTCCTCGTCGCAGTCGGACCCGTCGCCGCCGAACAGCGGGTTGGTCTCGGCCAGGGTGAAGGCGGACATCAGGAACTTCTGGCAATTGCGCCGGCCCAGCTGGTAATCGTGGGCGCGGAAGGTTTCGTCCAGGAACCCGCCGAAGCCCCCCAGCAGGCCGCAGGCAATGGTGTATTGCGCCTCTTCCCCGGTTTTCGGGTCGACCCGCCGGGGATCGATCAGGAAGCGGGATTTGATGTCGTCGTTCAGCGCCTGGATCAGCTCGTCGGGCTTGAAGCGGGCCTGATTGATCATCGTCGGGAACAGGGCCTTGACCGCCCCCATCAGATCCGCCGGCGGATGGCCTTCGGGGGGGAAGGCGGGCGGGGCGGGGAAGGGGTCGATCATGATCACGCCCCGGTCGGCCAGTTCGGCGGACTGTTCGTTGTCCAGCAAAGCAGCCTGGCTGAATCCGGGGTCGGCGGCCTCGGAATTGGCGGCGTCGGCGGACAGGGCGCTGCGCCTCAGGGTCCAGCGGGCGTATTCGAACGGCTCGTTGTTGATCATCCCGCCGTCGACGTTGGTGAAGGTGTAGGTCCAGTCGGCCCGGGTATCCCACGGCGTGGGCCAGTCGGGACTGAGCACCCGGGTCTGGTCCGCATCCACCGGCCATTTGCGGCCGTGGAAGGCCGTGGACTGTTCGGACAGCACGCGCGGCGCCAGCCCCACCGGAAAGGCGCCCGAGGCCAGCGCCGACAGGGTCAGCGTGGGCCAGGGCGCCGCCTTGGCCTGGCCGGGCTTCAGGGCATCGGCGGCCAGCGGGATCGACGGATCGCTGTCGGCAAAGCGGCTCGGCCGGTCCGCCACCCCCATGCCGGTGATCGAGAAGTGCATGCGGTTGCCGTGACATTGCATGCTGTCCTTGCCTCCCACGAACTGGGCGGCATAGGGCACCCCGCGCAGGTTGCTGACCATCATGTAGACATGAACGGTCTTGGTGAACCAGGCCTTGGGCGCGCCGGCTCCGGCGGCTTGCAGGGCCTGGTCGGCAATGGCATCCAGCGGCGAGGAATCGAGCACGGATTTCACCGGCCCGGGCGTCTTCAGGTCATCGAGCCCCAGCAGGCAGGGCAGGGCCGTGCCCTCGGGCGCCACCATGCGCGGCTGTTCCACCCAGGCCTTGTAGATCAGCGGCAGCAGCTTGCTGTACGGCTGCTTGGGCGCATCGGCTCCGCTGCCCACCGGCAGGCCGTCCCACCCCTGGGGATCGGGGTCGCCGGCACAGGCCAGAATCCCCAGCCCGGCCGTGATCGCCCCGGCCGACGTTCCGGTCAGAACCTTCAGCACAACCCGGTGATCGGGCACGCCGGGCTTGCCGCGTTCCTCTTCCCACTCGGTCAAGGCCTGCACGAGGAAGTCGAGCACCCCGCCCGTATAGGCCCCGGCGGAGACCGCCCCGGCCATGGTCAGCCCCAGTTCGAAGACGCGCTCGGTTGTTCTGTTTTCTATCTCACGCAGGTCCGCTTCGCGGGCCGCTCCGATGGGGCGGGCTTCGCCCGGCGGCCGGTCGGCCGCTCGCGTCGGGTTTGGACTTTGTCCCGCTCCCTCCGCCGTGTTTTCCGTCTCGACCGGCATGCCCACCCCCCTTTGTGTCCCTGCCCCGATCCCCGGTCAGGGTACACCAAACAAGGGTGCGCCTCCCATAAAAGAATAGTGGGAGATGTAATCTGGTCCTACCCCAGGTCGTCGCCCAGGCTCATCAGGCTGGCGTTGCCCCCTGCGGCCGTAACGTCCTCGCTGACCACCCGCTCAACCGCAAAGCGGTGCAGATAGCGGGGTCCGCCGGCTTTCGGTCCGGTTCCGGAAAGACCTTCGCCGCCGAACGGCTGAGCTCCCACAACCGCACCGATCATTGAGCGATTGACATAGGCATTTCCCACCCGCGCCCGCCGCAGAACCCGGCGGATGGTGGTTTCGACGCGGGAGTGAATGCCCAGGGTCAGGCCGTAGCGGGTGTCGTTGATGGCATCGACCACCCGGTCGAGATCGGCCGCCCGGTAGCGCACCACGTGCAGGATGGGGCCGAAGTGTTCCTTCTCCAGGGCTTCGAGCGACTCGATCTCGAAGGCGTGGGGGGCGAGGAAGGTGCCGTTGGCGGTATGGCGGCCGAGCGGGGCGGTGCGGATCAGCCGCCCCAGCTGCCCCATGCGCCGGGCGTGGGTTTCCAGGGCGTGCTTGGCGGCCATGTCAATGACCGGGCCGACATCGGTGGACAGCAGGGCCGGGTCGTCCACCACCAGTTCGTCCATGGCGCCGGCCAGCATGTCCAGGGTGCGGCCGGCCACGGTGTCCTGGATGAACAGCACCCGGCAGGCGCTGCACCGTTGGCCGGCGCTCTGGAAGGCGCTGATCACCAGATCGCGCACCACCTGTTCGGTCAGGGCGGAGCTGTCGACGATCATGGCATTCTGGCCACCGGTTTCGGCGATCAGCGGGACGATGGGGCCGTGCTTGGCGGCCAGGGTCTTGTGGATGCGCCGGGCGGTCTCGATGCCGCCGGTGAAGGCGACGCCGGCCACTCCGGGGTCGGCGACCAGGGCGGCACCGATGGTGTTTCCCGATCCGGGCAACAGGTGCAGCACGTCTTCCGGTACGCCCGCCGCGTGCAGCAGCTGCACGCCGAGAGAGGCGACGATGGGGGTCTGTTCCGCCGGTTTGGCCAGCACCGTATTGCCCGCCGCCAGCGCGGCGGCGATCTGGCCGGTGAAGATGGCCAGCGGGAAGTTCCAGGGGCTGATGCAGACGAAGACCCCCCGGCCGGCCAGGCGGATCTCGTTGACCTCTCCGGTCGGGCCGGGCAGGCGCTGGGGGGCGGCGAAGTCCTGCTCGCAGCGGGCGGCGTAATAGCGCAGGAAATCCACCGCCTCGCGGACCTCGGCCAGGGCATCGGCCAGGCTTTTGCCGCCTTCGCGCACGCAGGCGGTCATCAGCCGCGCCCGGTTGGTTTCGTACAGGTCGGCGGCGCGGCGCAGGATGGCGCCCCGGCGCTCGGCGGGGGTGGCGTCCCAGGCCGGGTAGGCTTCCTGGGCCAGGGCCAGGGCGACATCCACATCGCTTTCGTGGGCGGCGAGCACATGGCCGATGACCTGGCTGGCGTTGGCCGGATTGGTCAGCTTCCGCCCCTTGCCGCTGCCCTTGCCGTTGCGGCTGCCGCCGATGATCGGCGTGACCTCCCACTTCCGCTCGGCGGCGTCCATCTCGGCCTTCAGGGTGGCGAGATCGCTGCGGTCGGTCAGGTCCAGCCCGGCGCTGTTCGGCCGTTCCGCCCCATACAGGGCGACGGGCAGGGGGATCAGGGGATGGGGCTTGACGGTGACGGCGGCCAGCTTGGCCACCGGGTCGGCGATGATCTCGTCCACCGGCACCCGGTCGTCGACGATGCGGTTGACGAAGCTTGTGTTGGCGCCGTTTTCCAGCAGCCGCCGCACCAGATAGGGCAGCAGGTCTTCGTGGCTGCCGACGGGGGCATAGATCCGGCAGGGCCGCCCCAGCGGGCCGACCACCTGTTCGTAGAGTTCCTCTCCCATGCCATGCAGGCGCTGGAATTCGAAGTCGCGGCGGTCGCCGGCCAGCTCCAGCACGGCGGCCAGGGTCTGGGCATTGTGGGTGGCGAACTGGGGATAGACCGCCTCGCCGGCCGCCAGCAGGCGGCGGGCGCAGACCAGATAGTTGGTGTCGGTGGCGCTTTTGCGGGTGAAGACGGGATAGCCGTCCAGCCCCCGTTCCTGTGCCCGCTTGATTTCCGTATCCCAATAGGCGCCCTTGACCAGCCGCACCATCAGCCGCCGCTTGTGGCGCCGGGCCATGTCCACCAGCAGGTCGATGACCGCCGGCGCCCGTTTCAGATAGGCTTGTACCGCCAGCCCCAGCCCCTGCCAGCCGGCCAGGGCCGGGTCGCCGGACAGGGCCTCCATGACGTCCAGGTGCAGGGCCAGGCGCTCGGCTTCCTCGGCATCGACGGTCAGGCCGATGTCATGGGCGGCGGCAAGGCGGCAGAGAGCGGCCATGCGCGGCACCAGTTCGGCCATCACCCGGTCGCGCTGCCCTTCCTCGAACCGGGGGTGCAGGGCGGACAGCTTGACCGAGATCCCGGGAGACCCGACGGGACCTCTCCCCCGGGCCGCCTTGCCGATGCCGTCGATCGCCGCCGCGTAGGCCCGGTCATAGCGCTCCGCATCCTTGGCGGTGCGGGCGGCTTCGCCGAGCATGTCGTAGGAATAGCGGTAGCCGCGCGCTTCCTCGGCACGGGCGCGCTCGGTGGCTTCGGCGATGGTGCGGCCCATGACGAACTGGTGGCTCATGATGCGCATGGCCTGCATCACCGCCTGACGGATCAGCGGCTCGCCGGACCGCCGGGCCAGCCCGGTCAGCACCGAGCGCCAGTCCAGCCCGCGATCCTGCGGGCGCAGCAGCCGGCCGGTCAGCATCAAGGCCCAGGTGGAGGCATTGACCAGCACGCTGGCGGAATGGCCCAGGTGGGTCTGCCAGTTGGCTCCGCCGATCTTGTCGGCGATCAGGGCATCGGCGGTTTCGGTATCGGGAATGCGCAGCAGGGCCTCGGCCAGGCACATCAGCACCACGCCTTCCTGGGTCGACAGGGCGTATTCCTGCAGGAAGGCATCCAGACTGCCGGCATGGGCGCTGTCGGCGCGGACCTTGGTGACCAGATCGCGGGCGCGGGCCTGGATGCGGCGGTCCTGTTCGGGCGTGAAGGCGGCGTCGGCGAGAATCGCCGCGACCCGCTCCGTCTCGTCGGCGCGGGCCAGCCGGGCCACGGCCTGCTGATGGGCGGATGGCGGAACGGGCGACTCGGGGCGAATCATGGGCAGCGCTCCGGCAGCGGATGGAACCATGCCGTCCGGACCGGCCGCGAACACCGGAGCGCCCGCATCCTACCGGCCGCGTCGGCGGCAGCAGCATATGCGAGAGTGAACGTAGGAAGAGGAAAGGGTTAGGAAAAGGTCAGGAACGCATCGACGTCCAGAACCACCATCAGTTCCCCTTCCAGGCGGACAACGCCCAGAGAGATGGCCCGCCAGCGCGGGTCCAGGGTGGTGGGATTGGGTTCGATGCGGCTGGACGGCAGGTTCAGCACGTTGCCGACGCTGTCGACCATCAGGCTGTACAGCTCGTTCCCCTGCTCGACGGTCACGCACATCGGCTTGGTGTTGGCGGTCTTGGACTTCAGGCCCAGGCGCTTGCGCACTTCGATCACCGTGACGATGCGGCCGCGCAGGTTGATGGCCCCGGCCACTTCGGCGGGGGCCAGCGGAATGCGGGCGATCTTTTCGGGGATCAGGATGTCCTGGACGCGATCAACGGTGATGCCGAAGAGCTGCTTGTCCACGTAGATGGTGACGAACACATGTTCATCAACCGCCGCCAGCGTGCCGCCACCGCCCGTGGTGGTCAGAGCACGGCCCGTGGAGGCCTGCTGCGTGGCAATCTGATTCATCGCCCGGTCCTTCTGTTCCCACGATGGGCGTATCCCGCCCAATCTGCTTGCCCCGATCCGGTCCGTCTGATCCTGGCCGGACCCAAACGGCAAAAGCGCCCTACTCCCCGACGCTTCTTCGTTATAGGCCTCAGCCCCCCACTCCTGCAAGGGGCGCCAAGCGACCTTGACTGCATTGTCTATGC
This sequence comes from Rhodospirillaceae bacterium Z3-40, assembly GCA_046233135.1. Lineage (GTDB taxonomy): Bacteria > Pseudomonadota > Alphaproteobacteria > Rhodospirillales > Rhodospirillaceae > JBJXHN01. The sequence continues at coordinate 968,695 of JBJXHN010000002.1, forward strand.
ATTAGGCTGAAATGTACAGCCAAAAGGTTAGGGGAGCCCTTTCATGGTTTTTGTGGGATCTCCTGGTCTGATTCCTGCGTTGCCCGGAGGGAAAGGGGTACAGCGGTGTCCCCGATGGAAGTGGAGCGGCAAAGGGGATCTGCATGGGACGGGCGGTACGGAAAGGGACCGGTGGCGGAGTCGAGACTATGGTCGGGGACGTGACCGACATGGCGAGCCGGGCGATCCTGCCGCTTGGGGCTGCTTTGGTCGCCGGGATTGCCTTGGCGACGGGGCTGATCTGGCTGGCAGTTCCGGCATCAGCCTTGGTGGCGCTGGGCTTATACGACTTTTTCCAGCGACATTGGACGGTGACCCGTAATTTCCCCGTGGCGGGGCGCATCCGCTGGGTCTTTTACAGACTGCGGCCCTATCTGCGGGCCTATATCGTTGAAGACGACCTGACCGGCACGCCCTATTCCTTCGAAGCGCGAAACTTGGTGCACGCCCGTGCCACCGGGCGTTCCGACACCCACCCGTTCGGCACGGAGCGTGATGTTGACGGGCCAGACTACAGCTGGGTTGGCCATTCCATCGCTCCTACCACCGACCCGGACGTGTCACCCCGGGTGATGGTTGGCAACAGCCAGTGCTCCCGGCCCTATTCGGCCTCGGTGCTCAACATTTCGGCGATGAGCTTCGGTGCCTTGTCGGCCAATGCCGTGCGGGCGCTCAATCTTGCAGCGAAAACCGGGGGATTCTACCACGATACCGGAGAAGGGGGCATCTCACCCTACCACCTGGAGCACGGGGGCGATCTGGTGTGGGAGTTGGGTTCCGGCTACTTCGGTGCCCGTGACGCCCGGGGAGAGTTTGATCCAGGCCTGTTTCGCGAGGGCGCGGCGCGCGATGTGGTCAAAATGACCGAGATCAAGTTGAGTCAGGGCGCCAAACCCGGACATGGAGGCCTGCTGACAGCCGCAAAAGTCAGCCGGGAGATCGCCGAGATCCGCAAAGTGCCGGCGCACGAGGATTGCCTGTCCCCCCGGGGTCATTCGGCCTTTGCCACTCCCATCGGTCTGATGGAGTTTGCCGCCCGGGTGCGGGACCTGTCGGGCGGCAAGCCGGTTGGACTCAAGCTTTGCGTCGGCCACCCCCACGAACCCTTCGCTCTGGTCAAGGCCATGATCGAAACTGGCATTCGGCCGGATTTCATCGTCGTCGACGGTGGCGAGGGCGGCACGGGCGCGGCCCCTCTGGAGCTTTCCGACTGGGTCGGCATGCCTTTGTCGGAAGGGCTGGTCCTGATGCGCAATGCCCTGGTCGGTGCCGGGGTGAAGGCGGACGTGCGGCTGGCGGCCAGCGGCAAGGTCTATTCCGGTATGGGGTTGGCCCGCAACATGGCGCGCGGAGCCGATTGGTGCAATGCCGCCCGCGCCTTCATGCTGTCCATAGGGTGCATCCAGGCGCAGCGCTGCCATCTGGGCACTTGCCCGACGGGCGTGACCACCCAGAACCGCTGGCGTCAGCGAGGGTTGATCCCCGAGGTCCAGGGGGAGCGTGCCGCCCGGTTCCACGCCAAGACACTCGCGGCGCTGGCCGAGATCACCGCCGCAGCGGGACTGATTCATCCATCCGACCTCCAGCCCCACCACCTGATGCAGCGTAGCGGCGAGGCAGGGGTTCGTTCCCTGGACAGGGTTCATGCGTTTCTGCCCGAAGGCGTCCTGCGCGAGGCGCCGGAGGAGACACTGTACGCCGATTGGTGGGCGGCTGCACGCGCTGACAGTTTCCAGCCGGCCACCGACTTGGCGGCGGCTCGCAGCAGCAAGAGATGAGTGAAAAGAGGAGATCATGGCCAATACCGTCGCGGATACGATCGTTGATACCCTTCTGCGTGCCGGCGCCCGCCGGTGCTGGGGAATTGTCGGAGACACCATCAACCACTTCACAGACGTTGTCCGCCAGTCCGATCTGAGATGGATCCATGTACGGCACGAGGAAGCCGGCGGGCTGGCCGCCGGCGGAGAGGCCTATTTCACCGGGGAACTTACGGTTTGTGCCGGGACCTGCGGGCCGGGGTCGCTGCATTTCGTCAACGGTATCTTTGAAAGCCATCGGAATGGCGCGCCGGTGGTGATGATCGCATCGGACGTGGCGCGGCCGGAGGTAGGACTGGCCTTCCCCCAGGCGGTGGATCAGCGCCGGATCTATGAACCGGCCAGCGTGTTTTGCGAAGCGATCACCCACCCCGATCAGGCGCGGCGCATCACCACCCTGGCCGCCCAGGCGGCGCTGACCAAGGGGGGGGTGGCCGTGGTTATCGTCAACGGCGACATGTTTACCGAAACTGTGGACGACTCCTTGTCGTGGTCCGTCCACCGCCCTGCGCCCGTGGTGCGCCCCGGCGACGCAGAACTGGACGCCCTGGCCGACGCGGTGAACAAGGCGGAAACGGTCACCTTGTATGCAGGGATCGGGGCGCGCGACGCCGGGGCGCAGGTGGTGCGGCTGGCTGACCGGCTGAAGGCCCCGGTGGCTCATACCAGCCGGGCGAAGGAATTCATCGAACCTGACAACCCGTTCAACGTCGGCATGATCGGAATCCTGGGCAATCAGGCCGGGGTGGAGGCTGTCGATGGCGCCGATCTCATGCTGTGCCTGGGGACGGATTTCGCTTACACCCAGTTCTATCCTGATCGCAAGCATGTCATCCAGATCGACCGTGACCCGGCCAATCTGGGGCGTCGCGCTCCCGTTGCCATGGGGCTGGTGGGGGACGTGGGGCCGACCCTGGAGGCACTGCTGCCCAGGATCACGCCCCGCGAGGACAGCGACCATCTCGATCGCGCGCTGTCCCGATGGGCGAAGGATCAGGAGGCCTATGCGGAAGAGGCTGTGGGACCGGATCCGGCATTGATTCATCCCCAGACCGTAACCAGGACTCTGGACCGCCTGGCCGGGGACGATGCGATTTTTACCGCCGATGGCGGTTCCCCCATGGTCTGGCTGTTGCGGCATCTGACCGCCCGGGGGGACCGTAAATTCCTGACCAGCTTGAAGCATGGGACTATGGCCAATGCCTATCCCCAGGCCATGGGAGCCGCTGCCGCCTATCCCGGTCGTCCGGTCATCGCCCTGTGCGGCGATGGCGGACTGGCCATGCTGATGGGCGACCTGCTGACCCTGGTGCAGGAAAAGCTGCCTGTCAAAATCCTGATATATAACAATAAATCTCTCGGATTCGTGGAGATGGAGCAGCGCGTCGAAGGCCTGCTGGACGCTTTCACCGGGCTGGACAATCCCGATTTCGCCGAGCTGGCCCGCACCTGCGGCCTGGAAGGCTGGCGGGTCGACAGGGTGGACGCGCTGGAAGACACCATGCGCCGCTGGCTGGCCGCGCCCGGTCCGGCGCTGCTGGACGTGCAGGTCAACCGCATGGAACTGGTGATGCCGCCCAAGGTGGAAGCGGGGCAGGTGGCGTCCATGTCCCTGTTCGGTCTGAAAGCGGTGCTGAATGGTCGGGTGCGGGAGGTGGTCTCGCTCCTGCGCGATAATTTCATGCGGTAGTCCGGGAGCCTATCCGGCGAGGATATAAAGCCAGGCACTCAGCGCCACGGCACAGATCACGGTATAGGGGCCGTTGACCCTGAGCCCGAAGCGCGGACCGGTGAGGGGGACGGCGGGGGTCGAGGCGAGTCGCGCCGAGGTCATCACCGAAGCGGTATAGGGCGAAGAGGCCGCAACCAGCGACCAGGCTCCGGCGAAGGCGATGCCGAAGGCCACCGGGGAAACCCCCAGCACCGCCGGCGGTGGCATGGCCGCGGCGATCAGCGAGACCGAGAGAATCGGGCTCATCCCCAGCTGGCCGCAGATCAGAGCCAGCCAGGCGCTGCCGGCCAGCAGGGTCCAGGCGGGCACGCCCAGGTGGGTCAGCATCTCGCCCACCGCATCCTGGGGCAGCAAGGCGGCGACCACCACGCCGATGAAGGCCGCTGCGCCGACCACGGCGAATTCGTGGTGATAGGCGGGGAAGAATTCGACGGCGTGGGACACCAGCCGCTTGCCGGTGCAGCGGGCGGCGCTGCGGTAGCCCTTGGCGCCGGCGTATTGCAGGGTCAGCCAGCCGGCGGCCACCATCGGACAGACCAACATCATGGCGGCCACCAGCCGGGCGCCGCTGGCGATGCTCAGCAGGGTACCGGTCGCCATCAGCCCGGCGATCAGGGCGATGACGGGAAAGACGATGGCCCACGAGTCCCGGCTGCTGGTATCGGGCCGGCCGGCGGGCGGCGGGGCGACCTGCAGGCGGGCGCGTGAAAAGCGGTCCAGCACCCAGCCGATGCCGGTGAAGCCCAGGGCGGTAGCCAGCATCAGGGGCGCGGCATCCCGCCAGACCAGGCCGGGAACGGAGGTCAGGATCACCGCCAGGGACACGGTCAGCGGCGACCAGGCGAGCACCGTGCTGAACCCCCGGTGCACCGCTGAGACCATGCGCAGGCGGCGGATGGTGGCCCGGCGGATGGCGTCCGGATCGCCCCGGTCGAGGTCGCGGCTGTCGTCGTCGCTCTTGGTGCGGTCGGCGGCCCGGGTGCCTTCGGTGATCAGGGCGCCGAGCAGGGGGATGACGCCGAAGTTCAGGATCATGCCGAACAGATGGCCGCCCATGGCCAGGGCCACATAGCGCCAGCCGGGCCGGCGGCTGGCGAGAAACAGGCCGCAGCGGCGCACCAGCTGGCTGCTGCTCGCCGCCTCGCGCAGCATGCCGAAGGCCGCGAGCAGGGTGGCGATGAAGGCCGCGCGGTTCAGGGCGTCGTGCAGGCTGGTCACATCCATGGCGCCGGACAGCAGCGCGCCGGCCCCCAGGACCACGGACAGGCCGATGAAGATCCGTCCGGAGCGCCACATGCGCGGCCAGACGCTGATCAGATAGGCGGCCATGCCGGCGGCCGAAATCCAGCTGAACAGATCATCCGGCGCGCCGAATTCGCGGGCCAGGGTGGACAGGATGACCAGGGTCAGGGCGGCTCCGGCCGGGCGGGAAGGGGTCAGGGCAGGATAAAGGGGACGACTCACGCGCTTTTCCCGATGGGAAGGGGCTCCGGCCAGTCTTCGGGGTGGACGGTAACGGACACGGCGATGGTCTGGCTGCCGCCGCCGAGCATAACGCCCTTGATGGGGCTGACGTCCTCGAAATCCCGGCCCCAGGCGACGGTGACATGTTCACGGGTCACCACCTTGTTGTTGGTGGGGTCCAGGTCGATCCAGCCCCCGTTGGGGGCTTCGGAGCAGGGAACGAAAACGGAAATCCAGGCATGGCTGGCATCGCCGCCTTCCAGCCGCGTGTCGCTGTCGGGCACCCGGGTCAGCACATAGCCGGAGACATAGCGCGCCGCCAGCCCCAGGGCGCGCAGGCAGCCGATCTGGAAATGGGCGAAGTCCTGGCAGACCCCGGCCTTGGCGGCCAGAACCTCGGCCAGCGGGGTGGCGATGGTGGTGGCGGTAGGGTCGTAGGCGAAATCGGAATGGATGCGGTGGGTCAGCTCCATCGCCGCTTCCAGGATCGGCCGGCTCGGCGTGAAGCTTTCCAGGGCATAGTCCCGCACGGCCGCCAGCGTCGGCACGTAGGGGCTTTCGTAGATGAACTGGCCGGCGTCCAGCATGTCTGCCCCGGCACCCCGGACCAGGCGGTCGCGCACGTCCTCCCACGGCGGGGTGCGGGCGGGCTCGGGCAGGGTGGGCGGGGTCACCCGGACGCGGCTTTCGGAAATGATGGTCAGCTGGGAATGCGGCTCGGACAGGGAAAAGGTGGTCAGGGTATTGCCGAAGTAGTCCTGCCGCTCCGCCCGGGCCTGGGGCAGGGGGGTGGCGCGCAGCTGGGTGAACAGCACGGTCTGGGTGCCGAAGCTGCGTGGCCGCAGGTGGCCGCACTGATGCGAGACGGTCACCGGCTGGGAGTAGGTGTAGACCGTTTCGTGGGTGACGCTGTAGGTCACCGGCCGCAGGTCCCCGGGAGCGGAAATCGCCGCCGTCCCGAACGGCCGGTCGCAGCCCCCGGGGCCGGCTTCGGCATCCGGGGGAGCGGGGGCCGCTTCCGGGGAGCCGACGCCTGCGGGAGCGGGGGAGGGTTCAGCGGGTTCGACGGACGGGGCCTCGGGCAGGGTCATCGGTCGCTATCCTCCGTGCCCAGGACCCGGGCGAGGCGCTGGCGCTGGCTTTGCCGCTGGCGCTGGCCGGCGTGGGCCGGGTCGGCCTGGCTGTCGCGCGGCTCGGGGGGCGCCATTTCCGACAGTGGCTGATGCCCGGCCGGTATTTCCTCGGCCGGATCGGCGCTGTCGTCCTCTTCGGCGTCGGGGTCCGGGTCGGCGGGCAGCATGTCGGGCAGGGCGGCTTGTTCCGCCACGGCGGCGGCTGCCTTCAGGTCCGGATGGCCGGCCATCTCCGGCCGGGTTTCCACCGCATGGGCGAAGTAGTGCAGGGTGAGCTGGTCGGCCAGCCTGGCCAGGCCGTCGCGCAAGTCCCGCAACAGGTCGCCCAGCGGGGTCAGGGCGGGATCGACCGGGGCCTGCCGGGGGTCGGCCAGGGTGATCTTGTCCGCCTCGCAGGCCCGCACCGCCGACAGCAGGGAAATCATGATCCGCTGTTCGTCGGTGCGCAGGCCGAAAGCCTGATCGGTGGCCAGGCTGTCCATATGCACCGACAGCCGCTCCAGCTGATAGGCCAGGCTGCGCGGGTTGCTTTCGTCGATCATCAGCACGTCGAGCACCGGTACCAGGGTCGGCAGGGCCAGATAACGCGAGCGATAGGTCATGGCGCTGTCGGAGATCTCCAGGATCACGTCCAGGGCCGGGCCGACTTCTTCGTCGGGGACCATGATCAGGCCGGTGACCATGTCCAGCACATGCATGGCCCGCTCGATGCGCCGGCCGATGTCCAGGAAGCGCCAGCCCAGGCCCCGGGTCATATTTTCCAGGGCCAGGCCGTCCAGGGCGAGCAGAGTGATGATCAGCCCGTCCAGCTGGGCCTGGGGCGTTTCCAGGTCCGGCACCCGGCCCTTGCCCGGCCGGGTCAGCGACGTGGTGGTGGTGACCAGCTGGCTGATCACTCGCCAGGTATCGATGGACAGGCGGTCGCGGACGGCGGTGGCGGTGCGGCGCAGGCAGTCGCCGGTGGCCGCCAGACCGCCGATATGCTCCGGGTCCATGTTGTTGCCGAGGATCGCCCGCAGGGTGGTTTCCTGCACCGCCGGATCGGACAGGTCCTGCTCCAGGTCGCAATGACCCAGCAGGGCGAGGATCGACAGCACCACCGTCAGCTCGCTGTCGCCGTACCCGTTTTCAGCGGCGACGGAACAGGCCTTGCGCAACAGGCGGGTGGTGTCCTCGCAGCGTTCGGCGTAGCGGCCCAGCCAATAGGTGTTGTCCGCCACCCGCGACGGCAGGTCTCGCGACCCGCGCACCGGCCGTTCCCGCCCGCCGGCGCCGCGCAGCAGGGTGACCGGGGCCACCGGCTCGTCGGCCAGCACCCAGGTGTCCTTGCTGCCGCCGCCCCGCTGCATGGAGACGTTGCGGGGGTTGGGCGTCGGCGCAACCCGGGTCAGGCCGCCGGGCATCACCGCATAGCCGCCGTCGTGGGCGACCACATGGACCCGCATGGCCATGGGCCGGGGCAGCAGCTTGCCCATCGACCACACCGGGGCGGTGGACAGGTTCACCGCTTCCTGCCCCACATAGGCCCAGGGCTGGGCGTCCATATCGGCGAGCAGGGCGGCGCGCTTCTCGTCGGGCAGGCCGGCCCCGTCGACGGCCCGGGCGTGGACGTTGAAGGCCGAGCGGACGGCCAGCTGTTCCAGGTTCTCGCGCACGTAGTCGCGCTCCCGCGGCTGGCCGCACCACCAGGTGGCCACCGAGGGCATCAGCAGGTCTTCGCCCAGCAACCGCCGGCAGAGCGAGGGCAGGAAAGGCATCAGGCCCGGCGCTTCGACCAGGCGGGTGCCCAGGGCGTTGGCGACGGTGACGTTGCCGGCATGGATGGCGGTGACCAGCCCGGGCACCCCCAGGGTGCTTTCGCCGCGCAGCTCCAGCGGGTCGCACCAGCTGCCTTCGTTGCGGCGGATGATCACGTCCACCTGCTTCAGGCCGTCCAGAGTCTTCAGATAGACCTTGCCGTCGCGGCAGGTCATGTCCTCGCCTTCCACCAGGGTCAGGCCGAGGTAACGGGCAAGGTAGACGTGCTCGTAGTGGGTTTCGTTGTAGGGGCCGGGAGTCCACAGCACGATGCGTGGGTTTTCCACCGGGCGCGGCGCCAGCTTGGCCAGGGTCTCGCGCAGTTTCATGAAAAAGGGCGCGAGCCGCTGAACATTGGTGGAGCGGTAGAAGTCCGGCAGGATGCGCGAGATGATGATGCGGTTTTCCAGGGCGTAGCCGGCCCCGGACGGCGCATCGGTGCGGTCGTTGATCACCCACCAGCGGCCGTCGGGCGAGCGGGCCAGATCGGCGGCATAGAAGTGCAGGAAGATGTTGTCCTTGGGCTTGCTGCCATGCATCGGCCGCAGGAAACCCGGGTTGGCATGCACCGTGGCCGGCGGCAGCAGCCCTTCGTTCAGCAGGTGGCGGGGGCCGTACAGGTCGGCGAGGATGCCGTTGAACAGGGTGGCCCGCTGCTGCAAGGCGCGCTCGACGAAGGCCCACTCGCGGGAGGACACGAGCAGCGGCATCGGGTCCAGGGTCCAGGGCCGGCCGTGGCCGTCCGGGTCGCCGTAGATGGTATAGGTCATGCCGCCGTCGCGGATCAGCCGCAGGCCCCGTTCCCAGCGGGTGGCCATGTCGCCTTCCGGCAAAGCGCGCAGCTGTTCCATGAACGGCTGCCAGTGGTCGCGCATGCGGCCATCGGCGTCGATCATCTCGTCGAAGCCGGTCAGCGGCGCACCGTAATGGGCCGCCTCCAGGCCCTGGCGGCGGCCGGCCGGCATGGCCGGTGCCGCCGGACCCGAGGGGCGCGGGCGCGCCTGTCCAGGAGCCTGGGCCGGCTGATCCTGGGTCGCCGCACTGTCGTCCGGCTGACCCAGCGCCTGACTCTCTCGGGTATCCTTGCCTTTGGGAGCCATCAGCACGTCCGCTCCGTCGGGATGATGAACCACGGGGCGCGCCCCTACCGCGCCTGCGGCCGGCGCCGCAGGTCAAGGGTGGTGGGGAAGGCGGTGTTGGCTTCTTCGGGCGGTTCGGCCATGAACCCGGGGGTATGGCCCAGCGGGAAGAAGCGCGCGAGACGGCGGCTTTCCGCCTCGTTGGCGTTGACCGGGAAGGTGTCGAAGCTGCGCCCGCCGGGATGGGCGATGTGATAGGTGCATCCCCCCAGCGAGCGGCGGGACCAGCTGTCGTAGACCTCGATGGTCAGCGGCGTGTGGGGCGGCACGGTGGGATGCAGGCACGATGCCGGCAGCCAGGCCCGATAGCGGATGCCCGCCAGCGCCTCGCCCGGGGTGCGGGTGGGGGTCAGCGGCAGGCGCCGGCCGTTGCAGGTGACCACATGGCGGCCGGGCACCAGGCCGCGGGCGGTGACCTGCAGCCGCTCCACCGAGCTGTCGACGAAGCGGACGGTGCCGCCGGCGGCCCCTTCCTCGCCCATCACGTGCCAGGGTTCCAGGGCATGGCGGACTTCCAGGCTGACATCGCCCACATCCACGGTGCCATAGCTGGGGAAGCGGAATTCCAGGTGGGGGGCGAACCAGCTTTCCTCGAACGGATAGCCGGCCTGGCGCAGATCGGCGACCACATCGAAGATATCCTGGCGCACGAAGTGGTGCAGCATGAAGCGGTCGCGCAGGGCATGGCCCCAGGGCACCAGCGGCGCCGTGTAGGGGGTCTGCCAGAAGCGGGCGATCAGGGCACGCAGCAGCAGTTGCTGGGCCAGGCTCATGCGGGCGTGGGGCGGCATCTCGAAGCTGCGGAACTCCACCAGGCCCAGACGGCCGGTGGGACCGTCGGGGGAATAGAGCTTGTCGATGCAGATTTCGGTGCGGTGGGTATTGCCGCTGACGTCGATCAGCAGATTGCGCAGCACCCGGTCCACCAGCCACGGCTGGACCATGCCCGCCTGGGCCTGCTCCTTGGTGGGCAGCTGATCGAGGGCGATGTCCAGCTCGTACAGGCTGTCGTCGCGGGCCTCGTCCACCCGGGGGGCCTGGCTGGTCGGCCCGATGAACAGGCCGCTGAACAGGTAGCTGAGCGCCGGGTGGTTCTGCCAGTAGCGGATCAGGCTGGCCAGCACGTCGGGACGGCGCAGGAAGGGGCTGTCCGCCGGCGAGGCGCCGCCCACCACCAGATGGTTGCCACCGCCGGTGCCCACGTGGCGGCCGTCGATCATGAACTTCTCGGTCCCCAGGCGGGTGGCGCGGGCTTCCTCGTACAGGATCTCGGTGGTGCGGACCAGTTCGTCCCAGCTGCCGCAGGGGTGAATATTGACCTCGATCACGCCCGGATCAGGGGTGACCTTGATCACCTGGAGGCGCGGGTCCTGGGGCGGCGGATAGCCTTCGATGGTCACCGGCAGGCCCAGGTCCGCGGCGGTATCTTCCACCTGCACCAGCAGGTCCAGGTAATCTTCCAGCCGCTCGGTGGGGGGCATGAAGACATGCATGCGGCCATTGCGGGCTTCGAAACACATGGCCGTGCGCACCGTGCCCCGGGCGCCGCCGGTCTGGCGGGTCAGCCGCTGCGGGCGCGGGCCGATCGGGCCGGGCACGGCGCCACCGGGCAGGCTCTGCTGGCGTCTGCCCGGCGGCGGATCGGGCAGGGGCGGGCGCTCGGCGAAGGGGTCCTGGCCGTAGATATAGGGATAGCTGGCCGCCGGCACCCAGGGAAGGGCTTCCAGGGGCAGGCGCAGACCCAGGGCGGAATCCCCTGGGATCAGGTACATGCGGCCCCGGCGGAACTGCCAGACCTCCGACAGCCAGCGTGATCCGTCCTTGGTCTGCCAGCGCTGCACGGGCAGGGCGTATCCGCGCAGGCGGGTCAGCCCCTCCTCGAACACCCGGGCGAGGCGGTCGCGGGTCTGGGGGTCTTCGATCTTGTTGTCGATGGGATCGACGTTATTGGGCAGGCGGCGTTCCTGCTCGGCGAAATGCCAGGGGTCTTCGTAGGCTTCGACCACCACGTCGGCCCCGACGCCCAGCTTCTCGGCCATGCTTTCGGCGAAGTTGCGCACCTGATCGATGTCCAGCGTCCGGCCGGCGGGGGCGGTGTCGCCCAGCAGGGCGGGGTCCCGCCACAGGGCCTTGCCGTCCTTGCGCCAGTACAGATGGTGCGCCCAGCGGGGCAGCTGCTCCCCCGGGTACCACTTGCCCTGACCGAACAGCAGCATGCCGCCGGGCGCGAAGCGGGACTTCAACCGGTGGATCAGCTGGGTGGCGAGGACTTCCTTGTTGGGGCCGACGGCGGCGGTGTTCCACTCCGGCCCGTCCATATCGTCGATGGAGACGAAGGTCGGCTCGCCGCCCATGGTCAGGCGGACGTCATGCTGGGCCAGTTCCGTATCGACCGCATGGCCCAGGGCGACGATGTCCTGCCACTGTTCCTCGGTATAGGGCTTGGTGACGCGCGGGGTTTCCAGGATGCGGGTAACCGACATGCCGAAGTCGAAGGCGGTTTCGCAGGGCTCGACGAGGCCGGACACCGGCGCGGCGGAGGGGGTGTCGGGCGTGGCGGCCAGCGGGATGTGGCCTTCGCCGGCGAACAGGCCGCTGGTGGGGTCCAGGCCGACCCAGCCGGCGCCGGGCAGATAGACCTCTGTCCAGGCGTGCAGGTCGGTGAAGTCGGCTTCGGGGCCGCTGGGGCCGTCCAGGGATTTCTGGTCGGCGGTCAGCTGGATCAGGTAGCCCGACACGAAGCGGGCGGCCAGACCCAGGTTGCGCAGGATCTGCACCAGCAGCCAGGCGGTATCGCGGCAGGACCCCTTGCGCAGGCTCAGGGTTTCCTCGGGCGTCTGCACGCCGGGCTCCATGCGCACCACATAGCCGATATGTTGCTGAAGCTGCATGTTCAGCGCGACCAGGAAATCGACGGTCTGGGCGTCGCGGCGGTCGACCCCTTTCAGGTACTCGGCCAGCAGCGGGGTGACCGGCAGGGTCTTGCGGAAGGGCGCCAGTTCCTCCGACAGGTCCTCGGCATAATCGAAGGGCCAGCGGTCGGCGTAGGGCTCCAGGAAGAAATCGAACGGGTTATAGACCGCCATGTCGGCGACCAGATCCACCTCGACCGAGAAGTGGTCGACCTTTTCCGGAAAGACGATGCGGGCCAGCCAGTTGGAATGGGGGTCCTGCTGCCAGTTCAGGAAATAGGGCTCGGGAGAGATCTTCAGGCTGTAGGAGAGCACCTTGGTGCGGCTGTGGGGGGCCGGGCGCAGGCGCACGACCTGGGGCGACAGCGTCACGCGGCGGTCGTAGGTATAGACCGTGCGGTGATTCAAGGCGACGTGGATGCTCATGCAGGGAACCCTCGAGCCCGTGGGAAGGACCCCCCTGTTATCGGGCGAAGGCCGATCCTGTGCAAGGCACCTTAGGGTCACCACTAGGGTCAGGTTCCCACCGGCCGGAGCTTTTTAAGTCAATTCGTTACGATGGGTGCGCGCGATAGGAGAGAGAGTGCCGGACCAATGTGCTTGGTTGTTGGGGGAGGGGACAAAACTTTGGTCACCGAGTCGGATGGGTGGATATTATCACGGCAGTCCGGTCAGGTGCCGGTACCCGGGTCATCCTTTCCGGTGAGATCGCTGCGGCTCCCGGTCAGGACCTCTGCCAAGACTTCCGTATGAAGTCGGGTATCGTCCTCGCTGAACAGCACGAAGCGGATCACGGAGACCCGTTTCTGGGCGGGGGCGGCGTCGATCACGGTTCGGAAGGCGACGGCGGCGGCCTCGGCCATGGGATAGCCGAAAATGCCTGTGGAGATGGCGGGGAAGGCGATGGTGCGGATGCCGTTTTCCTCCGCCAGCCGCAGGGCATTGCGGTAGCAGTCCGCCAGCAGGTCGGCCGAGGGCTCGTCGCGGCCGTAGACCGGTCCCAGGCAATGGATCACGTGGCGGTTGGGCAGGCCGTGGCCGCCGGTGATCACCGCCTCTCCCGGACGGATCGGTCCCAGGGGAACGGCTTCGTCCACAAGGCCCTGGCCGGCCGCCCGGTGAATGGCCCCGGCCACCCCGCCTCCAGGCATCAGCTGCGCATTCGCCGCATTCACCACCGCATCCATATCCTCTTGGCTCGCGATGTTGCCCCGGACCACCTCCAGGCGGACGGTGCCGATCTGTCTGCTCATCATCTTCCGGTCCTCCGGTTGCGGGGAAAAAAGGTGCTCCCCCGTCATGTGGCCCGGAGTGGTCCGGTCGTCCAGATACAACCAACTTTGCAATTTGCTGTGGCGCACAATGTGCGTTTTTTCTGTCCTGGCGACTCCGGAAGGTGTATGGAAATAGATCTGTAGGAAAAAGTGCACCATCCGTATAGGGGGATGATCATGACACGGGATCAGGAAGCCAAGGCCATGGCCGTGCTGCGCGAGGCGGAGCGGACCTTGATGACCCACCCCACCGCCTTGCCCGATCTGGCTGCCCGGGTGGAACAGCAGCGGCACGACCTGCGTGCCCTGCTCGACGGGCCGCTTAAGGGCGCCATGTCCAAGCTGAGCAGCGAGCCGGTGGGCCGCCCCGCTCCCTAAATCACACCCTTCTCCCGCAGGGCGGCCAGATCCTCTGCCGACAGGCCGAGCAGGCCGCCCAGCAGACGCCCCGTATCCGCCCCCAGGGCCGGGCCGGCGCTGTCGATGCGGCCCGGCGTGCGGGACAGCTTGGGTAGCACGTTGGGCATGGCCACCGGACCGGCGTCCGGCGTCTCGATCCGGGCGATGGTCTCCCGCGCCGCGAACTGCGGATCCTGGAAAATATCGGCGATGGTGTTGATCGGGCCGCAGGGGACATGGCCTTCCTGGCAGCGGGCCAGCACCTCGGGCCGGCTCAGGCCGCCCATCCAGGCGCCCACCAGACCGTCCACCACATCCCGGGCCGCCAGCCGGGCCGGGGCGCGGGCGTAAGTGTCTTCGGCCGCCAGATCGGGGCGGCCCATCACTGCGCACAGCCGCTCGAACATCTTGTCGCTGGTGCAGGCGATGGCCACCCAGCTGCCGTCGGCGCACTGGAAGTGGCCGTGCGGGCAGGCGTTCAGGGTCCCCGCCCCCTCCGGCCCCCGCACCTTGCCGGCGTGGGCATAGGCCGGCGCGATCTCGTCGAGCACGCGGAAGACGGATTCGTAAAGGGCGATGTCCACCTCCTGTCCTTGCCCGGTGCGGTCGCGGTCGCGCAGGGCCATCAGCACGCCGATCGCCCCCATCATGCCGGTCATGTAATCCCCCAGCGAGGTGGAGCCCGGGGTCACCGGCGTTTCCCCGGGCATGCCGGCCAGATGGGTCAGGCCGCCGAAGGCATGGGCGATGCGGGCGAAGCCGGGGTAGTCGCGGTAGGGGCCGGTCTGGCCATAGCCGGACACGTGCAGCATCACCAGCCCGGGATTGATCGCCGACAGCACCTCATAGCCCAGGCCCCACTTGTCGAGCGTGCCCGGGCGGAAGTTTTCGCAGACCACGTCCGCCCCGGCGACCAGACGCTTGAACAGGGCCGCGCCTTCCGGATCCCGCAGGTTCAGGGTGACCGAGGCTTTGTTGCGCGCCTCCGACAGCCAGGCGTAGGTGTCGCCGCGCGGCGAAGGCGTGCCGTAGCGCCGCCAGGGGTCGCCCTGGCCCGGCTGCTCGATCTTGATCACCTCCGCCCCGAATTCGCCCAGAATCGCTGCCGCATAGGGCGCGGCGATGAAGGTCGCCAGGTCGAGCACCCGAACCCCCGTCATCGGCCGTTCATCGCCGGACCCGGAGGCGGATGAGGAGGCGGAAGCGGGCGCAGAAGGGGCGGGGCTTGGATCGGTCATCGGAAAGGCCCTTGTTCGAAAGAGGAAGGCTTGCGGGGCAGGAACGGCTGTGCCATAGCACAAAACCCTGAATTGCCGAAGGGAACCGTCGGATGGCCCCGCCCCTTGCCCTGCTCGACCGGGTGTCCTGGTCGCTTCTGCTGCCCATTGCCGCCGCCCTGGCCGCCGCGCCCGTCCTGCCCGAACCCCATCTGTGGCAGAAGCTGCGCATGCTGGCCGAAGGCACGCTGGTCCGGCCCATCGATATCTTCGATCTGGTGTTTCACGGTTCCGGGCTGGTCCTGGTGGCCCTGAAGCTTGCCCGCGCCCGCAGAACCCGGGCCAGGTAGACCGGCAGCGCCACCCCTTCGCGCAGGCAGGCCAGCAGGGCCGGCGCCGGCGCCGGCCAGGCCGCTGCTACCCCCCGGATGCGGATGCCCCGGGGGGCGAGCAGCCGAAAGGATAGAAGCGCGCGGGGCAGGTGATAGGGCTCGGTGACCACGAAAACCGTGTCGAGATGCTTTCCGGCGATCAGGGGCAGGCTGTGGCGGGCATTGCCCAGGGTGTCGCGGGCCTGCTCTTCCAGCACCAGACGTTCGGTGGCAAGGCCCATCTCTTCCGCCAATCCAGCCATGGCCCGGGCCTCGCTGACCGGGCCGCCGGTATGGCCGCCGGTGAGGATGACAGGACTTTCGGAGAGGTGTTTTGCCAGGGCCGCCGCACGGGCCATGCGACGGCGCAACGCCGCGGATGGCCTGCCGTCCGGCCCCATCGGCGCCCCCAGGACGACGATGACGGATTGAACGGAATCGCAGAAAGGGCTTGCGGAAGAAGGCATCAGAGTGGACAACGTCGGTGGTTACCTTGATGATACAGACGCTTTCCTCAAGGTAGGCTTCTTCGCTCGCATTTCACAGGACCAGTGTACGAACCATCATGGCGTCCATCGGACCCATATCCCTGTTCCGGGAAAAGACCTCGGTTCATCATTTCGGGGATGTTCTGACCGACCCGGATCAGGATACATCCTTTGTGATTCGTTCGAACCGGATCATCCTGGAACTCATGGCCTCCCACCGGAAGGAACAGGTGGTGGTGCGCGGGCAGAACATCCCGTCCACCCTGCGCCTGGTCAGTTTGGTGGTGGAGCGGTTTTTGCGCGACCCGCAGACCTTCCACCGGGAGAATCCGCCCGACTGGCCGGACATGTGGAAGCGGCTGCAGGGCGACTATGAACGGCGGTTCCATCCGGAAAGCTGGGTCTCGCTGCATCTGGACGGCCAGTGCCTGTTCTCCACCCAGGGGTCCGAGCCCATCGACCAGATCGAATCCGTGGCCAATGGCGAGGATCTGACCGACGACATCATCAAGGACGCCACCCGCATGATCTTCGGCGGGGCGGTGGAGGATGTGGTGGTCCAGCACGAAAGCCAGACGGCGGTGGTCTTCACACCCTTCGCCAACCACCTGCGGGCCGCCGTCCTGGAACGGCGCGGCGGGCGCACGGGGTCGTTCAGCGTGTCGGCCTTCCATGCTCCCGACAACAAGGTGCGGCTGGGCGGCTTCATCAATTTCGTCGCCGATCTGGTGGAGGCGGTGACCCTGAAGGACTTCCTGGACCGGGTGCGGCAGATGATGGAGGCCTCCAACCTCTCCAACCCGCCCGTGCCCCATGATCACCTGTCGGCCGCCCTCGGCCGTAAGCGCCAGTGCGCCCATTTCGTGATGAGCTTCGAGCGCGCCCACAAGGTCCAGTACCGGCCGGAACGTCCGGACATCACCTGACCGCCGGCCCGGCCGGGACCGCTTTCTCGACAGCCAAAAAACAAAATCAATCAGGGAGATCCCACCATGACCGACCGTCGGAAAAACAGCGACGTGCTGCTGGACTGCGTCCCGGTGGACGGCAAGACCATCATCGACGTGGGCTGCGGAGACGGCAGCCTGGCCCGCCTGATGGCCGCCAAGGGCGCCTGGGCGGTGGTCGGCATGGATGTCACCGACCGTCAGCTGGCCAAGGCGATGGCGGCCGAGCCGGTGCGCGGCGTGGTCTACCTGAAGGCGGGCGGCGAGGCGATGCCCTTTCCGGACGCCAGCGCGGATGCGGTGGTCTTCTTCAACAGCCTGCACCATCTGCCCGACGATCTGATGAGCCAGGCCCTGGCCGAGGCGGCCCGGGTGGTCAAGCCCGGCGGTCTGGTCTACGTGGGCGAGCCGGTGGCCGAGGGGCCGCATTTCGAGGTGATGCGCCCCATCGACGACGAAACCCGGGTGCGCGCCCTGGCCCTGGCCGCCATTCGGGGCGCCGGTGCCTGCGGGCTGGAGCAGGTGCAGGAACTGACCTACATCCACACCGTGCGGCGGGACAGTTTCGAGCAGCTGAAAGGCCACATCGGCGACATCGACCCCACCCGCGACGCCAAGCTGGCGGAGAAGGAAGCGGAGGTGCGCGCACTGTTCGAAGCCAAAGGCACCCGCCGCGAGGACGGCACCTGGATCTTCGATCAGCCCATGCGGGTCAACCTGCTGCGCAAGGCGGGCTGAGCCGGCGCGACCGGGATTTTGACGGAGGGGCCGGGGACGCGCGGGCGGCGGACCCCTCCTGCCAATAATCCAAGGGGATACCCGAAGGGGCGAAGGCCCCTTCGGCCTTACCATGCGTCGGCAGGAAGCCAAGCCCCTTCAAAGCAAAAGGGCGGCCGATCAACGGCCGCCCCACACAATCCCAGAGCCGGATGGCGCTATTCCGCCGCGCTTTCGGCGCCCGGATTGGGGGCATTGCTGGTCACCATTTCCTCGGTGACGGTCAGCACCCGGTCCCGGCCGGCCTTCTTGGCCTTGTACATGCGCTGGTCGGCCTTTTCCACTAGGTCGGACCAGTTGTCGCAGCCGTCGGCGGTCAGTTCGGCCAGGCCGATGCTCGCCGTTTGCTGCTTGCCGTCTGGGCGCTTGCCCAGACCAAGTTCGCGCAGGCGCAGCACCGCATTCAGGGCGCCTTCCGCCGTGGTGTTGGGCATCATGATGATGAATTCCTCACCGCCCCAGCGGACGACGATATCCCCCCGGCGCAGCACCTTGCGGAAGGCCTCCGCCGCCGCTTTCAGGGTGCGGTCGCCTTCTTCATGGCCGTAGCGGTCGTTGACGGACTTGAAGTTGTCCAGGTCGCAGAAGGCCACGGCCAGCGGCAGGCCGGAGCGGTGGGAGGAATTGAACTGCACATCCAGCAGTTCCTCACCCACCCGGCGGGTGTAGACCCGGGTCAGCACGTCGTGGGCGGCCTGATTGACCAGGGCGGTCATGAAGTGCAGCTGGCTCATCCCCGACAGGGTCGCCACCACGCCCAGCAGGGTCAGCAGCCACAGGGCGCCGAGATAGAAGTTGAACGGCTCCAGCGGAAAGCCGAGCAGCACCACCACCAGCTGGGCCAGCACCAGCGGTGCGGACAGGACCACCCCTTCCACCGCCGTGATGGGGAAGACCGCAAGCCCGGCCACCATGACGAAGGGCAGGAAGGCATACCCTGACGCGAAAACCTGCTGCAGTGGCGTCAGGTCGAACTGGGAGAGCGTGGGCACGCTGACCAGGAAGAAGATGCAGGGGACCGATAGCAGGCAGCCCAGGGCGATCAGCGCCCATCGCATCTTTTCGGTGGTGCGGAAGCCCAGGGCGATGGTGGCGAAGGCCACGGTGGCGGCCACGCGCAAGGCCGTGAGGATGCCCGACAGCGGCCATGGGAACATGACCATGTCCGCCACGATCCACACCGGAGTCAGGATGGCAAAGGTCATGGCGACCCAGCGCACGCGCGACACGATCAGAATCGAGCGGCGGCGCTGAACCAGCGGTGAATGGTTGGTCGGCAGGATCAGGTCGTAAATCAAATCGAATGACAGTTCGCTTGTGATCCGTGACAAGGCCGCGGCTGATGGTCGAAGAAGGTTCGTCATCGCTTTTGGCCGTAGCCCCCCCTGGACTTTATGACGCTGGTACCATAAGCGTCCCGCACCCGGAAGTAAAACGAAACCGTTTAAAAACTAAGGTCTTGCGTCCGGAAGGGAAGCGGTCGTTATCAAATTTCCGCTATCCCCACAGGCCTGGGCCGGGCGGGCTGATCCAGCCGCCACGGAACGAAAGGCCGGGCTCGCGATCGCGCGAAAGCAGGACCGGCCCGTCCAGGTCGACGAATTCCGCCCGGCCGGCCAGCATCAGGGCCGGTGCCATGGCCAGGGACGTGCCCAGCATGCAGCCCACCATCAGGCGGAACCCCCGGGCTTCGGAGGCATCGGCCAGGGCCAGGGCGGCGGTCAGGCCGCCGGTCTTGTCCAGCTTGATATTGACGTAGGAATAGAGCCCGGCCAGGTGATCCAGGCTTTCGGCGGTATGGACCGATTCGTCGGCACAGAGCGGCACGGGGCTGTCGATGCCGGCCAGCGCGCCGTCCGCTCCGGCGGGCAGGGGCTGTTCGACCAGGGCCACGTCCAGCGCGGCCATGGCGTGCAGCAGGGCCGGCAGATCCCGTTCCGACCAGGCCTCGTTGGCGTCGACGATCAGCCTGGCATTGGGGGCGGCGGTGCGCACGGCGGCCACCCGCTCCACCGTGGAATCGGCGCCGACCTTGACCTTCAGCAGCGGCCGGTCGGCCAGCTTGCGCGCCCGGTTGGCCATATCCGGCGGCGAGCCGATGGAGATGGTCTCGGCCGTCACCACCTGGCGCGGCGGCGTGCCGCCCAGCAGCTCCCACACCGGCAGGCCGTTGCGCTTGGCCTCCAGATCCCACAGGGCGCAGTCCAGGGCGTTCCGGGCCGCACCGGCGGGCATGGCGGCTTGCAGGGCGGCGGTGTCCAGCCCGTCCGCCACCGGTCCGGCCATGGCGGTCAGGGCGGCGCCCACGCCTTCGACCGATTCTCCATAGCGGGCATAGGGCACGCATTCGCCCCGCCCCCGCACCACCCGTCCATCGGCAAGGGTCTCGCGCACTTCCACCACCACCACATGGGCTTCGGACTTCGCCCCGCGGGAGATGACGAAGGACCCGGCGATGGGCCATCGCTCGTCGCTGACGAACAGCTGGCGATCCCCCAGGGGCGGTGGCGGCGGAACCACGGTGTCCGGGGCCGGGGCTGAGGGAGAGACGGAGGGCGGCGTTGACGGTGGTTGAGGAACGGGCACGGGGCGGTTGTCCGTAGATGAGGGCTCAGGTATCCGAAGAGGCTAACGCATCCACCAGGGGGGAGACCCCGAAGCGCACGGGATCCACACAGGGCAGGGCGAAGCGGGCGGCGGTCTGGTCCAGCAGCCGCCGGGCGTCGTCGGAGGCCATGCCGGAGGTGTTGAACGCGAGACCCAGGAAGCGGGCCTCGGGGTTGGTGCGGCGGGCGCAGATGAGGTTCAGCTCCATGCACTCGTCCAGATCGGGCAGCAGCCGGCCCGGCAAGCCGCGCATGTGTGGTCTGCCCGGTTCGTGGCACAGCACCATCCAGTCCGGCTGGGCACCGTGCAGCAGGCCCAGGCTGACCCCGGCGAAGGAAGGGTGGAACAGCGAGCCCTGCCCTTCGATCAGGTCCCAGTGATTGTCGTCGGCGGGTGGGGCCAGTGTTTCGGCGGCGCCGCTGATGAAGTCGGCAACCACGGCATCGACGCTGATGCCTGTGCCGGCGATCAGGATGCCGGTCTGGCCGGTGGCGCGGAAGTCGGCCTTCAGGCCCCGGCTTTTCATCGCCGCTTCCATGGCCAGCATGGTGTACATCTTGCCCACCGAGCAGTCGGTGCCCACCGCCAGGACGCGCTTGCCCGGCCGGGGGGCGCCGGTGCCGACGGGCAGGTCCCTGGACGGGTGACGGACGTCATGCAGGCCCACGCCCTTCGCCGCCGCGGCGTCGGCCAGGCCGGGCACGTCGGCGATGCGCTGGTGAAGGCCCGCAGCGATATCCAGGCCAAGCGCGACGGCGGCAAACAGAATCTCCCGCCAGCTTTCCCCGATCACGCCCCCCCGGTTGGCGACCCCGATCACCAGGGTTTTCACCCCGGCCGATACGGCGTTTTCCAAGGTCATGTCCGGCAGGCCCAGATCGGCCTTGCAGCCGGGCAGCCGGAACTGGCCGAGGCACCAGTCCTTGCGCCACTGATACACCCCGTTGGCCGTTTTCGCCGCCAGGGTATCGGGGGCATCGCCGAGGAACAGAAGGTACGGAGGACGCAGGGCCATGGGCCTCTCCTTCGACGGGGGACTCCTTTGTTCATACCCGACAACAGCGCTCAGGCCAAGCGTCGGAGCTTTCGGGATGGTGGCGGCAGGGGCATGGGCTGGGGTACAACCGCGAACGGCCATCCGGCTTCGTCTCCGCCTTTTCCGATAGGTTTCGCGTTATGACCCTCTCTGATGCCGCGTCCGGCACCGCCTCTCTCTATGCTCTGCTTCGGAGGTGTTGCCCCGATCCGGACAAGGTTCTGATCCGCACGCCGGCTGGCCGGACGATCCCCTATGGCGTGGCGCATGGCATGGCCGGACGCATCGCCGCCGTGCTGGCCGGCCGGGGCGCGGTGGCGGGGGACCGCATCGCGGTGCGGGTGGACAAGTCGCCCGAGGCCCTGCTGCTCTATCTCGCCTGCCTGCGCAGCGGTCTGGTCTTTCTGCCGCTCAACACCGCCTACCGCCGCGAGGAAGTGGACTTCCTGATCGGCGATGCGGAACCCCGCGTGGTGGTCTGCCGGCCGGAGGATGAAGAGAAGACCGCGCATCTGGCGGCGGCACACGGGTGCGATGCGGTGCTGACCCTGGGGGCCGACGGCGCGGGAAGCCTGATGACGGAAACCGCGGCGATGACGGCGGAGGCCCCGGAGGTTTCGCTGCCGGCGGACGCGCTGGCGGTGATGCTCTATACCTCCGGCACCACGGGCAAGCCCAAGGGGGCGATGCTGACCCAGGCCAATCTGGCGTCCAACGCCTTGTCCCTGACGGAGGCCTGGCGCTTCACCGCCGATGACGTGCTGCTGCATGCCCTGCCGATCTTCCATGCCCACGGGTTGTTCGTGGCCTGCAACACGGTGATGGTGGCGGGGGGGAGCCTGCTGTGGCTGCCTGGGTTCTCGCCCGACGGGGTGCTGGCGGCGCTGCCCGGCGCGACGGCGATGATGGGCGTGCCGACCTTCTATACGCGCCTGCTGCAGGACCCCCGGCTGACCCCGGAGAGGACGCGCCACATCCGGCTGTTCGTTTCCGGCTCCGCGCCGCTGCTGGCGGAGACCCACCGGGACTGGCAGGCCCGCACCGGCCACGCGATTCTGGAACGCTACGGCATGACCGAAACCACCATGAGCACCTCCAACCCCTACGACGGGGAGCGGCGGCCGGGCACGGTGGGCACCGCCCTGCCGGGTATCGAGCTGCGCGTGACCGACGAGCAGACCGGCGCGGTGCTGCCTTCGGGGGCCGTCGGCGGCCTGGAAGTGCGCGGCCCCAACGTGATGAAGGGTTATTGGAAGCTGCCGGAAAAAACCCGCGAGGATTTCACCGACGACGGCTGGTTCAAGACCGGGGATATCGCGCGCATCGACGCCGACGGCTATGTTTCCATCGTCGGCCGGGCCAAGGACATGATTATCTCGGGCGGCTATAACGTCTATCCCAAGGAAGTGGAAGCGGTGATCGACGACCTGGAGGGCGTCGGCGAAAGCGCGGTGGTGGGCGTGCCCCATCCGGACTTCGGCGAGGCGGGGGTGGCGGTGGTGACCTTGCGGCCCCGGGCGGAGATCTCGGAAGCGGCGGTCCTGGCGCACTGCAAGGCTCATCTGGCGAACTTCAAGGTTCCCAAGCGGGCCTTCTTCGTCGAAACCCTGCCGCGCAACACCATGGGCAAGGTGCAAAAGGCCCTGCTGCGGGAGCACCACAGCGCCCTGTTCACGGCGGGTGGGCCAGAAAAGGGCAAAGGGGAGAGAGTATGAAAGTCCATCTTCTGCTGTGCGGCCAGATTCGGGACCTTGCCTTTCTGGACCACATGGCAAGGCAGATCCTGATGTTCCGGGACCTGTTCGGAACCAAGGTCATCGTGACCTGGCAGGAGGATCTGGACCTGCTGGGGCCGCAGCGTGTAGCGGCATTGGAGCTCCAGGGCTTTCATCTGATCGCAGCGCCGAAGCCGCATGAAACAGCTTCGGGCAGCGGATCATTCGTGTATCAGATGAGCCAGCTGCTGACCGGCCTGCGTGCTTTGCCGGCGGGGTCCCTCGTGCTGAAATCACGGCCGGACGTGTGGTTGTCCTGGGATAGGATCGGCGGCCTGCTGAGGGCCTATGAGGCGCGCCGCAGTCCGGCGGACGGTCTGGCCGGCCTGAGGCAACGGATCTGGGTGCGGTATGCCCATGCGGTTCAGCCCTTGGGGCTGCCGGATGTGGCCTTCCTCGGGTTGCGGGAAGACCTGTTGAAAATCGCTAACATGGACGCTGAACTTTCGGTGCTCAGCGAGGGCCGTCATGCGGCGGTGCCCATCGCCGAACTGCGTTTATGGACCAGCTGGTTTCGTCGTGTCTTTCCAGTATTCGACGAGTATCAGGATTTCCTGTGCCGGACCGATCTGAGCCGGATGGAGCTGGATAGCAGCCTTTGGCTTGACGATTCGCGCTTCCGGATCTGGCTGGGAGCTTACTACGAATTGCTGCGGCGCTATTTCCTGATTGGGACATCCTGCTACGATGGCATGACGGCAATCGTGCGCCGCTTCTCGCGCCGCCCCGACGGGATGGCGGACTTGGCGGCCACGGATCAAGCGCCGGACCTCGTGGCCTATGGGGATGTTCCCGGAACCTTTCGGGCGGCCAACGTCGGATGGATGACCTTCGCCCAAGAACTCTGGCTGACTGAAGTCGCGCCCTATTTCACTGAGGGTGCGGCTATGCTGGATCCGGACGCCTTCCGGCCCGATCCGGAGGCGGTGCGGCGGCTGGCCTATCTCGGAGCGCCCTGATCTTCCACCACCAGCCCGGCCAGCCCCAGGAACGCCGGATAGGCGTGGGTTACCAGGCAGACCGGCAACGCGTCCAGCAGCCGGCCGAACCGTCCTTTCGCCCGCATGCGCTCCAGAAAGGCCGAGGCTTTCAGGGCGTCGGGCCGGCGCGGCAGGATCCCGCCCATCAGGGCCAGACCGCCCCAGGCCCCGCCGGTCAGCACCAGATTGCCGGCCACGGTGCCGAGCAGAGCATAGAACAGGGCCGCGACCTCGGCGCAGAGGGTGTCGTCGCCGTTCAGGCCCCGTTCCATGATGGTGGCCGCATCGATGGCTTCCGGGGGCAGGCCGTCCAGGTCGCGCACCACTTCGGCCAGGGTCACCAGACCGGGGCCGGAGAGAAAGCGTTCCGCCGAAACATGGCCGAACCGTGTCCGTGCGGCGGCGATGATCTGCGCTTCCCGCTCGGTCGATGCGGGCAGGGTGACGTGGCCGCCCTCGGTGGCGATGGCCACGGGGCGTCCCCCGGACGGATCGGGCACCAGCAGCGCCACCCCCAGCCCGGTCCCCGGCCCCATCACCGCCACCGGCGTCCGGCCACGGGCCAGGGGGCCGCTGGCGGCCGTCAGCCACATCCGGTCCTCCTCGGCCAGACGGGGGACGGCGAGCGCGTTGGCGATGAAGTCGTTGACCACAGACAAGCGGTCGAGCTCCAGGGCCACACGGGTTTCTTCGGTGGAGAAGCTCCAGGCCAGATGGTTGGTCAGGGCCACCCGGTCACCGGTCACCGGACCGGCAATGGCGAAGGCCCCGGCACGGGGCCGGGCTTCGGGGCAGACTTCCGCAAGATAGGCGCGCGCCGCCTCGGCCGGCCCGGGGAAGGCGGCGCAGCGCACCACCTTCTCGCCGTGCCAGGCTCCGTCGGCATCCACCAGGGCGAAGCGGGCGTTGGTTCCGCCGATATCGGCGATCAGGCCGAGGATGGGGCTGGTCACGGTGGGCTCTTTTACTCTGTGCGATAGGGGGCGGCGTTCAGGTCGGACAGGAAGCTGTCGCGCCAGGCTTCCAGGGAGTTTTCGTTGACCTTTTCCATCATCGCCGTCCACCGTTCCAGCCGTTCTTCCATCGACATGACCAGCGCGCGATCCATGGCCTCGGCGATATCGCTGCGGTCGAAGGGATTGACCAGCAGGGCAGCATCCATTTCCCGCGCCGCGCCGGCGAAACGGGACAGCACCAGAACCCCGGGATCCTGGGGGCTTTGGCTGGCGACATATTCCTTGGCCACCAGGTTCATGCCGTCACGCATGGGGGTGACAACACCGACAGCGGCCTGACGGAAGAAGCCGGCCAGCTGATGGCGCGGGAAGTTCTTGGTCAGATAGCGCACCGGCTGCCAGTCCACGTCACCGAAGCGGGCGTTGATGGACCCGGACATGTTTTCCATCAGCTCCCGAATCCGCTTGTATTCCGGAACCTCGGAGCGGGACAGGGGGGCGATCTGCATGAAGGTCACCTTTTTTCTGTGCTGCTCGAAGCGTTCCAGGAACAGTTCGTAGGCTTCAAAGCGTTCAGGCAGGCCCTTGGAATAGTCCAGCCGCTCCACGCCGATCATCAGCTTCCGCCCGTTCAGGCTTTCGCGCAGGCGGCGGAACGAGGCGGTGCGCGTGGCCTGTTGTGAAGCCTGGGCCATCACGCCCTTTTCGATGCCGATAGGATAGACCTTGGCCAGCAGGGTGCGGCCGAAGGCCTTGATCAGCCCGCCCTCCAGTATCTCACCGTTCGCTTCATGGACGATGTAGTCGGCAAAGGCGCGGCGGTCGTTTTCCGTCTGGAAGCCCACCACGTCATAGGAACACAGGCTGCGGGCCAGACGCGCATGGCTGGGCAGGGCCAGCAGCACTTCCAGGGCCGGGAAAGGGGTGTGCAGGAAGAACCCCATGCGGTTGCCCGCCCCCATGCGGCGCAGTTCTTTGCCCAGCGGGATCAGGTGGTAGTCGTGCACCCACAGGACATCGTCTTCTTTCAGCAGCGGGCAGAGGTTCTCGGCGAACAGGGTGTTGACCCGCAAGTAGCCGTTGTAGTCCTGCCGGGTGAATTCGGCGAGGCTCATGCGGTAGTGGAACAGCGGCCACAGGGTACGGTTGGCGAAGCCGTTGTAATACTCGTTGTAATCCTTGCGCCCCAGGTCCATGACCGCATAGGTGACCGGATCATGGTCGATGAAGCGGGGTTCGGTGGCGGTGGCCGACGCGGTCTTGCCGCTCCATCCGAACCAGATTCCTCCCTGGTGCTGCAGGGCCTCTCGCAGGGCGACGGCCAGACCTCCGGCCCGCGCGGCCTGATCATCGGGAACGGCGACACGGTTGGAGACAACGACGAGGCGGGTCACGGGGGTCCCCCTTTTTTCCCGTTAAAACTGAGTGGTGGCAGCACAATAACCACAGAAGCCGCTAAAGGTTGCCGGGTAGGCCGGTTTGTCCATCCCTGCGGGTATCGGTGCAAGACCGGCCGGGACGGACGGGAAAGGCCTGCCGGGGCCGGATCATACCACAGAAAGATGCGGGTGACGGTCTTTGTGCCCGCTTTTGCGGTCGGGGAGTGCGCACGGGGTGGGGCCGAACGTATCGAGGGCAAAGGTAATGAAGCTGCGCAGCCGGGGCGTCATGCGGCGGTCCCGGTAGTATAGCAGCCACATCGGCCGTTCCCCCAGACGCCAGTCCGGCAGAAGGCGGACGAGGGGACCGCTCTCCAGATCGTGCGCCACCAGGATCTCCGGCTGCATGATGACGCCCAGTCCGGCCCGGGCTGCTGCACGGACCGCCTGTCCGCTGTTCACGGTGATCATGTGGGGGGGACAGACCAGCCGCTCCTGACCGTCGCGCGAGAACTTCCAGGGGGAGCGTGCCGTGGCGGAAAAGGCGATGGCCTCATGCGCTTCCAGATCCTCCGGACAGGTAGGGGTGCCCCGTCTGGCCAGGTAGTCCGGTGCGGCGCAGACCGCCATGCGATAGGGCCGCAGCGGTCGGGCGATCATGGCGCTGTCGGGGAGCGACCCGATGCGAAAGGCGACATCGAAGCCTTCATCGACGAGATCCACGGTCCGGTCGGTCAGTGTGATATCCAGCTCCACGTCCGGGGCCTGGCTCCGGAACCGGGCGAGAGCGGGCATCATCGCTTCCGTGCCGAAAGTTGTGGGTGCGGTAAGGCGCAGCCGGCCCTGAGGCCGTGTCTGCTGGGCTTCGGCCGCTTCCTCGGAAAGCGCGACCCGTTCAAGGATATCACGGCATTGCTGGACATAGCCGAGGCCGAAATCGGTCAGGCTCTGACGCCGCGTGGTCCTGTTGAGAAGACGGAGGCCCAGGCGCTTCTCCAGGGCGGCGATCTGCTGTCCGACCATCGCCGGGGACTGCCCGAGACTCGCGGCAGCGGCGCTCATGGAGCCGGCTTGCACCGTGGTGACAAAGGCTTGCATGGCACGGTAGAGATCCATTTGATGGTATCGCTTTTAAATGAAGATCATTTTTCATGAATTATCACAATATGAGATGGGACGTACACCGTTCGAAGTGATTTCATCAATGGAGCTGGACGACATGCTCGAACGGTTTAATGGGAAAACGGTCATCGTGACGGGGGCCGGAACGGGGATGGGCAGGGCGGCGGCGCTTCGCCTCGCCGGGGAGGGCGCGCGGGTTGTCCTCGTCGGGCGGCGGCGGTCCCCGCTGGAGCAGGTCGCCGCCGAAATCGTTGCCGGTGGCGGACTGGCGGAGCCTCTGTCCTGCGACATCGCGGACGAAGCCGCGATTAGGGTGATGGTGCGGGACGCTGCCGGCGTCCGTGGCCGGATTGACGGACTGTTCGCCAATGCCGGTATTCTGGGAAGGGTCAGGTCGTTTGTGGAGACCGAGAGTGCCGATTTCGGGGATCTCGTCACCACGAATCTGATCGGGACGGCCACGACCGTTCGGCATTGCTTGCCGTACCTTGAAGAGGGTGCCGTCGTCATCAATGCCTCGTGGACCGCAAGCGGCGCGATGCCTGGTACCGGTGCCTATGCCGCAACCAAAGGTGCGCTGGTTGCCATGATGCGCACGCTGGCGATGGAGCAGGGGGCGCGTGGTATCCGGGTCAACAGCATCAGTCCTGGGATCATCTTGACGCCGATGGCCGATCAGGCGCTCGAACCGGGCGTTTCGGAGCGGCTTGCGATGCATGCTCCCTTGCGGCGGAACGGAACGCCTGATGACGTGGCCGGGACGGCCGCATGGCTGCTATCCGACGATGCGCGATTTGTCACGGGCCAGGACATCCTGGTGGACGGTGGCTTCACGCTCGGTGGACCCCGCCTATGACCGAAAGCACCACGGATCGGGGGCGGCGCCTTTCCGAGCACCTCAATCCCGGGATGGAAGCCGTGCTGGATGCCCGGTACGGCCACCTCCTTCCGGGCATGGCCGAAAGCGTGGTCGACTTTGCCTATGGGCGGCACTATGCCCGGCCCGGCCTGTCGCTGCGGGACCGCTATCTCGCCACCATTGCCGCGCTGACGGCACAGGGGGCACAGACCAGCCCCCAGCTTAGAATCAATATCGGCGCGGCTCGGAAGGTGGGGTTGAGTCGGAATGAAATCGCCGAGGTCATCTGGCAGATGGCCCTGTACGGCGGTTTCCCGGCTGCCATCAACGCCCTCAATGTGGCAATCGAAGTTTTTGCGGCGGAGCGGGGCGGGGGCGAAGAATGACGGAAAGCGGATTCTGTCCGGCGCCTCGCTCCCGTTCCCGGATCTTTCCGACCTAATCCAAGGCAAAAGCCTCCGGCCGGCCCGGCGCCAGGGTCCGGGCCGTCCCTCGCACCTCGACTGCGACGGGGGTTGTGGCGGTGTGGTCCAGGGTCAGGACCAGCTGCTTTTCCCGGATCGCCACGCTGACCCACTGGCCGGCCCAGCGCAGGGACAGGCTGAGGGCGGAGATCTTGTCCAGGAAGCAGGGATCCATCACCAGCACCCCGTCCCGGTTGTCGAGCCCCAGGGCGCAGCGTTTGATCAGGTCCGCCGACCCGGCCATGGCTGCCAGATGAATGCCTTCCTTGGTGGTGCCCCCCTGGATGTCGGTGACATCGCTCATCAATGCTTTCAGGAAATAGTCCCAGGCCCGGTCCGGCTGGCTGCGCGCCATCACCCAGGAATGCACCACGAAGCTGAGGGTGGAGCCGTGGGAGCAGCGGTCCAGGTAATAGTCCACGTTGCGCTGCCACATGGCGGGATCCACGGCCCCGTAGCCCAGCCGGTCCAGGATCTCCGACAGCTGGGGACGGGAGAACAGGTAGAACAGCATCAGGACGTCGGCCTGCTTGGAGACCTTGTAGTGGTTGGCGTGGTCGCCTTCCGTTTCCAGGATGCGGTCGAGGCGATGGATATCGCCGTATTTCGCCCGATACTCCTGCCAGTCGAATTCCTTCAGTGTCTCGTAGCCGGCGAACTGGCTGATGATCCGGTCATCGTGGAAGGGCACCAGCATGCGCCGGGCCATATGCCGCCAGCGCTCCCGCTCCTCGGCTGTCAGCTCGGTGTGGCTGACCAGATCCTGGCGTTCCGCCTCGGGCATGGTGTCCAGGGTGGACCCGGCGGTGCCCATCAGCCAGGCCACCAGCACGTTGGTGTAGGCGTTGTTGCGCAGGCCCGGTTCGTCGGGGCGTTCCGGAAAGGCGTCGTGGAATTCGTCCGGCCCCATCACCTGATGGATCTCGAACCGGTCGGCCACCGGATCATGGACCGCCAGAGAGGCGAAGAAGCGCGCCACGTCCAACAGGATCGGCGCGGCCGTTTCGCACAGGAAGCGGGTGTCTCCGGTCAGCCGCCAGTGGCGCCAGACGTTGAAGGCGACGGCCAGCGCCACATGGCGCTGGACCCAGGTGTTGTCGGGAATCCAGCGGCCCGATTGGGGATTGAGGTGCAGCAGCTGGCTTTCTTCCCGTCCGTCGCTGCCGCTTTGCCAGGGGAACATGGCCCCGGCATAGCCGGCCGCCGCAGCGGCTTCGCGGGCCTTGGGCAGGCGGCGGTCGCGATAGCGCAGGGTGCCTTCGGCGATGGCTGGCAGGCCGTATTCCAGCACCGGCAGGATCAGCAACTCGTCCCAGAAGATGTGGCCGCGATAGGCCTCTCCGTGCCAGCCCCGGGCCGGCACGCCGATATCGCGCGCGGCGGTGTGCGGCGACAGGGATTGCAGCAGATGCAGCAGATGCAGGCGCAGCACCTGCTGGATGCCAAGATTGTCGGGAATGGCAGCGTCGCGCGCGGCTTCGTCGGTCACCTCCAGGACGATGTCCATACGGTCCCACAGCCGGTGCCAGGCGGCCGTATGGCGCTGGGCCAGGATTTCCCCGTCCGGTGCGGTGCAGGCCGCTTCCTGCGCGGCCAGTCCCGGTTCGCTGATGGCGGCGTCGCGGCTGCAGAACAAGGCGGCCACCACTTCGGCCACCACGGGTTCGCCGTCGGCGGCATCGATGATCAGGTAACGGTCGGCCCCGGTCTTCCCCGTCTCGCCGCCCGCATCCCGCAGGCTGCCGCCCCGGGTGTGAGTCAACCGCAGGGCCTGGCCGATGCGCAAGGCGCTTTGGGTGGTTTCGGTGACCAGACAGGCCACTTCCGGCCCCACCGGTGCGCCATTGATATCCTGCAGCTGACGCTGGCCGGTGCTGCGGACCTCCAGATGCCGACTTTCCAGCGCCCGATAGCGTTTGACCCCCCAGTTCCGGACGGCGCCCTCCAGCACCGCCTTGATGGTGACGGGGCCGCTCCAGCCGTGGGGGGTGACGGACAGGCGCAGCACCCCCAGGTGCGGGTTGTCCATGCTGGCGAACTGGCGGCCTTCCAGGGTGACCTCGCGACCGTCGGCCAGGCGCAGGCGCATGGACGCCTGGCCGGTGCCGGCGCCGATATCCATGGCCTGGCGGCATTCCAGGATCTCCGCCGCCGTCGGATCGATCCAGTCGCCACCGTCCAGGGCGATGCGTACCCGGGTCCAGTCCGGCAGGGCCACCAGATCTTCGTTTTCGATCCAGCGGTCGGCGATCTTGGTCTTCGCCCGATTGTAGCCGCCGGCCAGATAGGTGGCAGGATAGTGGACGTCGCCGTCGCTGACGGCCCAGGGCAGGGCGCCGCGGGTGCAGAAGTACCCGTTGCCGGTGGTGCACAGCGCCTCGCGCAGACCCTGCTGCTCCGGCACGAATCCTTCATAGGCGAGGACCCAGTCGGACATGCGTTCCCCCTTTTATCGCGGTCTTATGGTTTTGGAGTTCGGTGCGGACTAGTGCACTGACACATTCAGATGGTTCAGCGGTCAGTGCACTAGGACTTTGTTTATGCATCAACTTTCCAAACTTCGGCTGACGCCTTCGTTTGGGGCGATGCGCCAGGCGCCGGCCGGTCAGGCCAGCGCTCCCAGCAGCCGGTAGACGGCATCCGGGTCGGGCACCTTGAAGGCGGCAAAGCTGGCGCGACCGTGGCCATGGTCTTCCGGTCCGG
Organism: Rhodospirillaceae bacterium Z3-40; assembly: GCA_046233135.1. Taxonomy (GTDB): domain Bacteria; phylum Pseudomonadota; class Alphaproteobacteria; order Rhodospirillales; family Rhodospirillaceae; genus JBJXHN01. The sequence continues at coordinate 1,000,085 of JBJXHN010000002.1, forward strand.
CCACGACGATGCCGAAGCCGCCGACGGCGGGCAGCACCTTGAAGGCGTCCTCGTCGGTGACGTCGTCGCCCAGGAACAGGGGCGCATAGCCCGGGCCGTCCAGGCCGAGGGTTTCGCGCAAGTGCAGCACGGCCTTGCCCTTGTCCCAATCGATGGCCGGTTGCAGTTCGAAGACCTTCTTGCCGGGCTTTTCCTTGATGCCGCTCTCGGCGGCCAGGATGTCGTCCAGGACGGTGCGGAAGCGGGGGTAGTCAGTGTCGGCTACCCGGCGGTAGTGGGCGGCGATGGAGAACTTCTTGCGTTCCACCTGGGCGCCGTCGATGGGATCAAGCCCGGCGTGCAGGCGGGCTTCGACGCCGTCCAGCAGGGCGGTGTAGTCGCCCATGCCGTCCAGGGCCAGCTCGCCGTCGGTGGGGGTGCGGATGTCGAAGCCGTGGCTGCCGGCATAGATCAGGTCGGGCAGGCCGACCAGGGATTCCACATCGGGGCGGTCACGGCCGCTGACCACGGCCACCGGCACATGGCGGGCCAGGGCTTTCACGGCGGCCTGGCCGGCGGGGGCGAGGATGGCGTCCTCCGGCCGTTCGACGATGGGGGTCAGGGTACCGTCGTAGTCCAGGAAGATCGCCGGCGTGCGGCCCTTCAGGGCCGCGGCGAAAGCGTCCGGGGACTGCAGGGCATCGGGAATGTCTTCCAGGGGACGGGACGTCGCCTGTTCGGTCATGGCAGGAAATCTCCCAGGTCATTGACAACCACATCGGCACCACCGGCGCGCAGGGCCTCTGTCCCCGCCCCCCGGTCGATGCCGATCACCAGACGGAAGCCGCCGGCGTGGCCGGCCTGCACGCCGGCCACGGCATCTTCCACCACCGCCGCATGGTCGGGCGGAACTCCCAGGCGCTGGGCGCCTTCCAGGAAGGTGTCGGGGGCGGGCTTGCCGGGCAGGCCCAGGTCGGCGGCGATGCGGCCATCCACCTGGGCATCGAAATAGCCGTCCAGGCCGACCGATTTCAGCACCGCCGTGCAGTTCTTGGACGACGAGACCACGGCCACCTTGCCACCGGCGTCCTTGAAGCGGTCGAGCAGCCGGACGGCGCCGGGAAAGACGGTGGCGCCCTCTTCCTCCAGCACCGACCGGAACAGGGTGTTCTTGCGATTGCCCAGGCCGCAGACGGTTTCCGCATCCGGCGGGTCGTCCGGGCTGCCCCAGGGCAGGGCGATACCCCGCGACCGCAGGAAGCCGTCCACCCCGTCATAGCGGGGGCGGCCGTCCACCAGGTCGATATAGTCGGTGTCGATGCCGAAGGGCACGAAGGGGATGCCGGTGCGTCGGGCGTGGTCCCGCAGATAGCTGTCGAACAGCGCTTTCCAGGATCGGGCATGGATGCCGGCGGTATCGGTGATGACGCCGTCCAGGTCGCAGACCAGGGCGTCCAGACCGGTGGTCAGCACCTCGGGCAGGGCGGGCAGGGTGAGGGGTGGGACGGGTGTGGGAGGCGATGGAGCGCTCATGGCGGGGGTCGCCGGCCCGGGGCGGAAAACGCGGGAAACACTGCCCCCACGACGACGGGCCGGCCCTCTCTTGCTGTGAAGCGGGGGCGCGGGACCGCCCGGACGGGCGATCCGGTGTCTCCCTAGTATGGGCTTCCTTGAGGCCAAGGACCACCCCTTGCGGGCAAAAAGGACGGAGCCTTCCGTGGGTATTCCCGAAAAGCGGGTGACCGGACCCCGTCTTGCCCCTTTCCGTTCCGGGGTGACGGGCGCCTGATGGGGGGGACGTGCGAGGGGGCCTTACGAGCCCGACCGCCCCTGCTTGCGGGCCATATACTCTTCCATCTTGCGGGCACGCCAGTCGGCGGCGAACCGCTCGGCTTCGGCTTCCTGCTGGGCGGCGGTGTCGCGGACATCGGTCATGCGGGCCTTGTAGGCGGCGTCGATTTCCCGGGCGATGGCCAGGGCTTCCTTGGCCGCCTTGGCCGCCTGGGCGTTGTAGCGGACCAGCCGCTCCTTTTTCTGCATCGTGTAATAGGTGCCCAGGTGGGGATTGGCCAGCACGCGATAGGACCCGGCGACACCGGGCAGGATCTTGCCGGCCCCGGGCACGGCGTCGCGGGCAAGGCTGGCCAGCTGGACGCGGCGGGCGGCGGAATCCCGGGCTTCGGCCCAGGCTTCGCCGATCTTGGCGGCATAGCGCTGCGCATGTTCCGGGGTGCGGGAGTGGTAGGCGGTGACGGCGGTGGCCCAGTCCTTGGTTTCCGCATAGAGGCGCTTCAGAAAGGTCGCGGCATAGGCAACATTGGCCGACGGGTCCAGGGCCTCTTCCAGATTGGCGAAGGCGTCCCCGTGGTAGTGCATGTTGATCTGCATGCAGCCGACGTCGATGTTGCGGATGCCCCGGGCTTGCAGCTGCCGGACCTCGGCCATGGCCTGGGCCTTGGTGGGGAAATATCTGCCGCGTCCCTCGGCCATGATCGTCCAGGGCCAGGCAACTCTTGCCTGGATATCCTTGTCCCAGCGCCCGCTTTCGACCAGGGAAATGGCGGTCAGCATATGCTCGGGCATGCCTTCCTCGACGGTTTTCGCCATGGTGTGTGCGGCGCACAGGGCGCTGGGCGGCACGGTTGCAGCGGCCCGCGACGCACCGGACAGCACAAAGGCGGCCAGCAGCAGGAGAGTCGGCAGAAGGGAGCGCGGGGTGACCATGGCAGGCATCTTCCATCGGATCGGGGCGTCGTCGCCAAATTGATCAGCAAACGGCATGCCAAAAATCGGGGGTTTCGAGATCATAACGGAAATACAGCGCCAGGCTGTGGCCGGACCGCTTGGAGTCGGCGGTGTCCAGGGTCGACTCGGGACATCGCGCCGGGGACGCAAAAGGTGAAACCAATAGGCGGATAATCTCTGGGGGGCTTTAAAACCATAAATTAAAAAAGGGCTCTGATAGGACAGAGTGGTCTTTGGTTTTGTCGGTCTCATCTTTTCGACCGAAAGTGGCTGGGGGCATCTAGTTCGAAAGTCGTATTCGATTGAAAAAACCGGGGTCGGCTGCTTTTGGGTCTTGATGTTGGGCGCCGGAAGGCTGTACATTTTGCATTGCAGCAACTGACGGCGTGGCCGTCGACCGCTGCTTCTTGGACGTTTCCTCCCTAAACTCGGGCCGCGCCACGTGCGCGGCCCTTTTTTCTGTGCGCTGCGGCCGCCTATGGCTGGCCCCGAGGGGAGGATAAAGCGAAAGGCTGCCTTTCGAGTGAACAGCCGAAAAAGGCGCGAATCGTTCGCTTGATACGGGATTTCGGAGGGTGGAGCCGTCGGCGGAGCCACCTTTTCCCGCGTCTTGCCGGGCTTGACACCTTCGCCGCCCGTTTCTCCATCAATTTAGACGCGACTGCCCCGTGCCGGGCGCGCGGTCGCATTTCGCCGAATCCCGATTGGTTTCATGATTCCTGATGATTAGGCGTTATCGGCCTTCCGACGCCGGTTTTATGAAACCGATGCCTCCTCTCGACCGTAGGTCAGGCATGAGACGCCGCCAGAGTGCGCCCCAACCTACGAGACCGGAGAGGACCGACGGCATATGGCAAAATCACCCCAACCCGGCCCATTCATTTCCTGGGACCTGACCCGGCGGGACATGATGGTCGCGAGCGCGATCACCGCCATGACCTGAGGGGGTCCATCGCTTGCCTTTGCTCAGGCGGGGCCGGGGGGCAAATCTTCTGGACCTGATGACGCTGGAAATTCGAAATCCCGGTTCACCTTATCGATGTGAACGGCCTGGGACTGGATACCATCGCAGAGACCGGCGACGGCGGCGTGCGCGTCGGCGCCCCCAAGCCCTGGCGGGACGAGGCAGCGGACCGGATGCTGCCGAAAGGCGCCAGGGCGTTGATCGGCCGTCTGCTGGGAGATGCGCGGCCGACCGATGACGACGCCTTCAAGGTGGCGCTGGCCGAGCGAACCCCTCGCCGCCGTTCTCGCCGAAGCCGAAGCCAAAGAGTAGCACGATGCGTTTTGATCATCCCGCCGGCGGCAACGCCGCCGATAGCGCGGTCGTTCTCGGCTGCTCGGTCCCTCGCATCGGTGGTCCGCTGAAGGCCACCGGACAGTTCCTTATGCATACGAACGCCATGACGTGGCCAGGGGGCGGGGTGGGCTATCCGGTGGGGGCGGCCCCAGCGCCACGGGGGGGCTATGCGGCTTGTGTGGCCTTGCGGGAGGAAATCGCCGGACGGCGGGGTGTGGGTCCGATGCGCTGACCTCCGCCGATCAGGAGGTGGCCTGAGGCCAGGCACGTCGATCCCTCTCCTATATTGCGGCGTCCGGAGACATCGTGGGGGAAGAGTCGATGGAATTCGGGGACTTTCGGCAGAATGTCTATTTGCTGGCGATCTTCGGGGCGCATTTCGTTGAGGCATCCGTTCACGCCGCGACCGGGGAGATCCGGGGGCGCCGCATGCTTGCGGTTTGTGATGCGGGCGGCATTCTCAACCCGCTGACGGCGCGCAGCCAGGGGATCGGCGGTGCCTTGATGGACGAATTGGCCGCGGATACCCGGCGGGGGCTGTTCGTCAAGCACGATCTGGCGGGGTACGAGGTGCCGGTTCATGCCGATATCCCGGAGCTGGAGGTTCTGTTCCTGGAAGACGACGATGCCTGCTCCTCGCCCCTGAAGGCGAAGGGGGGCGCTGAACTGGGATTGTGCGGCGCCGGCTCGGCGGTGGCCAACGCGGTTTACAATGCCACGGGCGCGCGGGTGCGGGAGTATCCGATCCCACTCGACAAGCTGTTGCAGGCGCCGCCGGCCGTGTGATCCCAGGAACGAAGGCCGTCGCCTGGAGGGGCAAGCCGGAGATGGTTCATTTGTCTTAAGGTCGTTAAATGGTGGACTGGGACGGAGATGATGTGAACGCTCTGTTGTCGGTCTTGGAGGACTGGGATTTGATCCTCCGGGCGGAGGGATTGGACCGCCATCCGCTGATCCGGGGACCCCGGCCATGACCCGCACAAGCCACCCGGTGCGGGAGAAAACGACGCCCTTCACCATCCGCTTGACGAGCGAGGAACGCTCCAGCCTGGAAAGCCGGGCCGGAAGCGTGGCGCTCGGCACCTATATCAAGGGCGTGCTGTTTCAGGATGGTGAGGAGCGCAAACGTCGTGCGCTCCGCTCTCCACTCAAGGATCAAACGGCCCTGGCCGAAGTGCTGGCGGCCCTCGGCTCCAGTGGCATTGCGGAGCATCTGGCTTCCCTGGCCCATGATCTGCGGCATGGCGTGCCCCCCGATCAGGAAGCCGCCGACAAGATGGATGCGGCCTGCCGGGATGTTCTGGTGATGCGCTTGCTCCTGCTGCAAGCGCTCGGCGTCCAGGTGGAGGGGATTGGGGAAGACGACTCCCTTGCCGCTCGTTTTAACCGGAGCGCCGGGAGCGAATCATGATCCTCAAGGGCTCCCAACGCAGCGGCGCCAAGCAATTGGCGCTGCATCTGCTCAATGAGCGGGATAACGATCATGTCACCGTGCATGAGGTGCGGGGCTTTGTCGCAAACGATCTGCTCGGCGCCCTGACCGAGGCTAATGCCATTGCCAAGGGCACCAAGTGCAAACAGTTTTTGTTCTCGCTGAGCCTGAACCCGCCCAAGGAGGCGATAGCGGGCGAAGAGGATTTTCGGACAGCGGCGGATCGGGCCGAACAAAAACTCGGCCTGTCAGGCCAGCCCCGTGTTCTGGTCTTTCACGAGAAGGAAGGACGGCGGCATGCGCATGTCGTCTGGTCCCGGATTGATCCCGCCACCATGACGGCAATCAACCTGTCCTTCTTCAAGGAAAAGCTCACCAGCCTGTCCCGTGATCTGTATCTGGAACATGACTGGACCTTGCCCGATGGCCTCCGCCGGGATGGCGGCAAGAGCCCGTTGAACTTCTCTCTGGCGGAATGGCAACAGGCCAAACGGCTCAAGCTCGATCCCCGGGAGATTAAACAAAGTTTTATCGAGGCATGGCAACGCTCGGACGATGCCAAGTCCTTTGCAACGGCCCTGCTGGACCGGGGGTACTTTCTGGCCCGTGGGGATCGGCGGGGCGCAGTCGCCCTTAATATCCATGGCGAGGTGTTCGCCATTCCCCGATGGACGGGCCTAAAGACCAAGGAGGTCCGGGGACGCATTGGCGATTCGGAATCTCTGTCCTCGGTCCAGGAAACCCGAGAGCGGATCAAGGGGCTGGTCACGGATAAGCTCCGCCACTTCATGAACGAGGCGGACCAGCTCCACGCCACTCAACAGCGTCCGCTTACCGATGAACGGATCGCTATGGTGCGCCGTCACCGCACGGAACGAACCACCCTCAAACAGGATCAAGCCGCACGGTGGCAAGAGGAGCAACAGGTGCGGGCCAACCGCTTCCGCAAAGGGCTGCGGGGCCTATGGGATCGCCTGACCGGAACCACCGCCGCTATCCGCAAACAGAATGAACAGGCACGGTGGGAACACCTAACTCGGGATCGTGAGGAACGGGACGGGCTGGTGGTCACCCAAATGAAAGAGCGCCAAGCCCTGCAAGAGCGGATTGTCGCCCTGCGTCGCAAACACACCCAGGATCGCCGTATCCAGACACGGGAAGTTTCGGACTATCTGCGGGAGATGGAACGTCGTAAGGACCAAGATGCCAAGGAACGGGAGCACGCCAAAGAACGGACACCGGATCACCCAAGGCCCCGCCGTCGTCGCTCCGGCAATCCCATTGAGCGGGGATTCTCGCTGTGACGGGTCAGGTCAAGGCGATGGTACGTGCGTTCGCAGGGTTCTATGCATCATGAGTGCGGCCAATCGTGATTTATAGAAGCGGTTTCTATAAATCACTCGGGGAGTGGCTACCCGAATTACCCCTCGGGATGCAGGGGAAGTGCCGGATAGGGCCGGGATAATCCGGGCGGGTGTTCAACCTGCCTGGAAAGGCTATCACTCATGCACAATCAGACACGGCGCCCTGAGGCGCTTTTGGACCATCTGGCGAAAGATGGATGGTCCACTCGGCCCGTCCCCCTGTTTCTGGGGGCGGGACTGGTCACGGCCCTGTTTTTGAACGTCACCGACGGGGCGTTTTTGGAAGGCTCCATCACCTGGAATGTCCCGTACTTCATGGATACAACCCGCTTGCGGGTCTCCATGATGATCGTTGCCGGACTGCTCGGCTTTAGCCTTGGCTGGCTGATTGCCGGGAAGAGCCCGCTTCTTAAAAGCCTGCTGGCGGGCGCGCTGGCCGGGCTTGTCGTCTTCTTGGCGATTGTCGATCAGGGCTCCTTGGGCTGGGGCAGTGCATCGTTTGGTGCCTTGCTGCTGTTCGTGATGGGGGCGGGCTATTGGCTGCGGCAAGCCTATCGCTATCTGACCGCCCGTCCGACCACTCTCGGCTCGGCGGAATGGGCCACCGTCCCCTATATGGTCGAGCATGATATCGTCGGAGAGACGGGCTTCCGCCTTGGGCATACGACCTATAACGGCGAGACCATTCCTCTGCATTATGCCGGGGATCGTCACTTGTTGCTCTCCGCCGCCAATCGCTCGGGTAAAGGCACCACGGTTCTGATCCCCAATCTCCTGACCTATCAGGGCTCGGTGCTGACCATCGACCCCAAGGGCGAGAATGCGATGATGACCGCCGGGCGCCGTACGGCGATGGGCCAGGATGTCCATATCGTCGATCCCTGGGGGATTACGGGGCTGGGTGTGGCCCGCTTTAATCCCCTGGATTGGCTGGTTGATGCCGGAGCGGATTTGACCGAGAACGCCATGTTGCTCGCCGATGCGCTGATCGTGCCCATGGGCAAGGAGGATCAGTTCTGGACCGAGGAAGCCAAAGCCCTGATGCAAGGGGTGATCGTTCATGTCGCCACGGCGCAGGAAGAGAAAGGCAACCGGACCTTGGCCCGGGTGCGGGATATCTTGCTGCTGGATGGTGACGGCCTCAAGGCGGTCTTTACCACCATGTTGGACTCTCCCCATCATGTGGTGCGCTCCACCGGGGCACGCTGCCTGCAAAAGGAAGAAAAGCTCCTCGCCAATGTACTGGCCTCGGCCCAGGCGCAAACGCACTTCCTCGATAGTGCCCGCATCCGGGAGAGCCTGGCCGTATCGGATTTTAAGTTCGAGGATTTGAAGGCCGGGCCGATGACCGTTTATCTGGTCCTGCCTGCGGATCGCCTGAATGCCTTTGGGCGGTGGCTGCGCCTTCTGATCCAGCAAGCCTTGACGGTGAGTGCCCGCAATATCGCCCTGCGTCCCGCAAAACCCGTGCTGTTCCTTCTCGATGAACTGCCCGCCCTCGGCAGGCTGAGCATGGTTGAACAGGCGTTCGGCCTGATGGCGGGGTTCGGGATGCAGCTTTGGGGCGTGGTGCAAGACCTCTCCCAGCTCAAGCGCATTTACGGGGATGGCTGGGAGACCTTCATCTCGAATGCCGGGGTGGTGCAGTATTTTGGGTCCCGGGATCGGATGAGCGCCGAGTATTTCTCGGCCCTGTGCGGGGTGACCACCGTGTGGAACCTGAGCACGGCGATTGCCCGGGCCTTTGGCACCAGCACGGGCGGATCGTCGGAAAGCACCACGACCACCGACACCTCATCGGCGACGCAGCGCAAGCTGGCCTATGCGGACGAGTTGATGCGCCTGCCCAAAGACAAGCAGCTTCTCTTGATCGAGAACCTGAATCCCGTCTCGTGCTCTCGCACGCCGTGGTTCGAGGAGGAAGCGCTCAAATCCCTTGGCGTGAATCTGCGGGACGACGACATGGCGGAGGTGGATCATGGCTGAGGAGAACACCACCACCCGTCCGGCCTTCACCAAAGTGGCGGCAGGGGAAGAGACCCCCGTGCGGGACAAGGACAATGCGGATCGGGTCTTTGCCCCTCGCTTTGCCCCCGGCGGGGATAACCGGGCGCCTCGGGGCTCGGTCGGCACCAAGCGGGACCTGCCGACCCCGGAGCGGGAGAAGGCGGCAAGCCCGCAATCCCTCAAAAAGACCTTCCAGCCTCTTGTGAAGGGAAATGACAAGGATCGTCGGATCGAGCGCTGATCTAATCATCTAATTAGCCAACATTCCAATCCTCCAAAAAATGGGAATATCTTCAAATAGCAGAGCGGTATGCCGCTCTGCTATTCTGTTATAATGAACCAGTATGAATATGAAGAATATTTAAAGACGGCGCCCCAGCATCCCGATTACGAGCCCATCGGGCGACGTTACAAAGATTGCTTCGGGATTGAGCAAACCATTATCTTGCATAAAAACTATTGGGCCTATCTCGATTGGCTGGTCGAGAATGCCGATCTGGATGCCGAGGCTTGGATCGCCGAGTGCGACAAGCACCGGGAGGACAAGGCCCTGTCCTATAACCTGATGCATTGGCTGTGGTGGGATGAATGTGACCGCCATCGCAAGGGCCACGCCACCCCCTCCGATATCCCGCCCCTCGGTTATGAAGAGTAGAGAGAATAACTAAAGATTGTATTGCGCAAAAAAACACCTCTCTTGATTTTATACCAAATATTGGTATATCCTGGTAACAGGAGGATAAAGCTATGGCGCAAAATACATCAGTCTCTTTGGGTGATCATTTCGCCGCATTCATCGCCGCTCAGGTCGAAACGGGCCGTTATGGATCGGCAAGTGACGTCGTGCGGGCGGGGTTGCGGCTCTTGGAAGAGCATGAGTCCAGGGTGAAAGCCTTACAAGAAGCCCTGATTGAGGCAGAAAACTCAGGGCCACCCGTAGAGTTCGACTTTGAAGCCTTCAAAGCCCGTAAAAGAGCCGAATTCGAATCCCGATGAAGCAACTGGTTTTCTCACCTGTTGCCTTGCGGGATATCGAAGGGATATGGGACTACACTCTTGAGCACTGGGGTCTGAAGCAAGCGGAACGCTATACGGACACAATCCAAAACGACTGTCTAAAAATCGCTCAAGGCAAAGCAGTCCACTGCGCTCGTGTTTATGAGCGGGAGGGGTACTCCAAATATCAGACAGGCATGCACTTTATATATTACCGTAGCACAGACACAAAAATTGAGGTTATGCGCATTCTCCACCAGAGAATGGACCCAAATCAGTATTTATTGATTTGACGCATGCAAGCCCTGACTCCTTTCTTGTATTCACATCGGATAGATTGATCTCACGGGCTCGGGCGGTTCAACGCCTATGGCGGTCATGCCGCAACTGCCCAAAGTGGTGAGAATACCGATTACGGCGGCTTTTTGGATATTGGCCTTGATCCGGTCTCGGGATTGCTCCCTGTCGATGAAGCCGCTCAGTTTCATGGTGGCGGCACTAATGACCAAGCAAATCCCCATGGTGAGCGGAAGGCAACAGAAACTAAAAATGAATGCCAGAAGGAAGTTCGCATTTTCCAGCAGGTGACCCCACCAGATGAAATAGGACCAGAGCACCGCTCCGACGCCAAAGGACAGGCTGTATCCGGTCCACCGGGTGAACGCCGCAAGGGGCTTCCGTCTGTTGTCCGATTGATCCAGGGCGAAGCCCAAGCAAACGCCCGCAAGAGCGATCAGCCAACAGACCAGCAGGATAACCGGGAGGTCACCGAGATTGAGGACGGCCAACACCGGGTCCAAAGCTGGATAGTCCCATGCCAGCGCAGAGAGACCATCATAGAATCCGTCGATTAGGTCGATGAACTGGTCATAGAAGACCAGAGCCCAGCCCCCGAAAAGGATGGACAGGCCAAAGCCTGTCCACCGCACGGAGGTCGCCGGAGAGAGACCGCTTTGCACGGTCCCTTCCTTTTGAACGTTCTCAGACGGCATCGCCCTGACCCGTCATCCGAAGACGTCCAAAGGCAAAAGCGCCAAGGGCGAGGAACATCAGCCCGATCCAGTTCACGGCGGCGGAATAGCCTTTCACGCCGCACTGAGGCTGTCCGAGGGCGCCGAACCCGCATTGTCCCACGGCGAGATTCGCTTCGGACTTGGCGGCGAGATAGGTGTCATAGCTCCATTCCCGGGATGCCGGATCATCCATCCCGGAAAAGCTGTCCCGGGGCGGCTGTCCGGTCTGGGTCCAGTTGGACCATTGCTCTTCGGTGAGCGGTTGTTCGATGGAGAGAGCGACACTGCTAATCCCGATCAGGAGCAGTAGCAACCCGGCGGCGAAACCGGATTTGGAGAGAATCGAAGAAGACATATCGAAAGGCTTCCCTTTTGATTCTCTTACCATATTTCCATTCTCAGGTCTTGATCTCGGCGTAAATTCCTGATTCACTTAGACGTGCCTCCTCACCAAAACCGCTCTCAGAGCCACTTTCAGAAGGGAACCCTTTTGCAAGGTGCGAACGCATGCGCCCGTGTTGCATAAGCTTCTGAAAGATATAGGGTTTTGAGGATGAAACAGGATGTGTCCCACGAAATACCAACGCCCGGACAAACGGGCTGCAAGATCGGCTATGTCCGGGTCTCGGACCACGACCAGACCGAAGCGCTTCAGGTCGATGCCCTGAAACAGGCCGGGTGCACGGTGATCTATGGGGATCACGGCGTCTCGGGCATGGTGACCAAACGCAAGGGGCTGGAGGATGTGCTGTCCTCGCTCCGGGCCGGAGATACGCTTGTCGTGTGGAAGCTGGATCGGCTGGGGCGTTCAACCCTGCATCTATTGACCCTGCTGGATGACCTGCGCCGCCGAGGTGTAGACTTCATCGCCGTCACCCAGGGGATCGACACCACCACGGCCATAGGCCGGATGGTGTTCGGTCAACTCGCCGTCTTTGCCGAGTTCGAGCGGGAACAAATCCGAGAACGCACCAAGGCAGGCATGAAAGCCGCCAAAGCCCGGGGCCGTCATATCGGACGTCCCCGCAAGCTGACCCCGCCTTTGATCGAGGAAGCCCGCCGCTTCCTCGCAGCAGGCCACAATGCCACCGAAGCCGCCAAACGCTTCAAGGTCAGCCCCGCCACCCTCAAACGGGCGTTGGGACAAGGATGGGCGGTTTTGACGACTCATCCCTGAAGCCGTCGCTCTTTTTGCATGCGTTCGTAGGAACGCCAAGAGATGGCGGTTCTTAGGAGTGCCTGAGTGGATAACGATTGATTGAACCGATGCCCTTCTGGGTAATGCGTTGATCATGAAACTCTGTTTAAGTGATATGGGAATTCTGTTAGCATCCTTTCTGCGATCTCCATAGATTGGCAGATATGAAAGTCTAGATGCTATGGTTCAAAGAAATAAAGAAGGGTCACTTACAGAAGAAGAACGTGAGATTGTGAAGGCGCTTCTCGGTAAGGGATGGCGAAATCAGGACATTCAGGCACTCATTAATATCGGTCGTTCGGCAACAATTAACAGTGCCCGAGTGGCAGAAGTCAAAAAAGACGAAAATCAAAAAGCCGCTTCAGATGAAGTTGTAGAATTTTTTAAAATTAAAAAGAAGTCGTATGACTTAAAAACTGGCTTGAATTTGTTCGAAAACGAGAGACTTATCCGTGCACGTGAGGCTATGATCCTAGCCGTCCAGATTTTCAATAGTGCTGCTCTTAATTTTAAAACGGAAGTCTTTTCAGTTCTGGTGAATATAGCATGGACTTATCTTCTTCATGAATATTACGAGAAAAATGGTGTCAAGATTGTTCAAAAAGACGGGCGTACACTGCTTCTCGGGCAGATGATTGAAAGAAGGGATAGTCCTCTCTCTGTTGGTATCCGCAATAACCTGCGTTCTATGAAAGAAATTCGAGATAGCGTAGAGCATGTTATTTTGGGAAAGAGCGATGTTAAATGGCAAGGATTGTTTCAAGCGTGCTGTCTTAATTTTAACAAAACGCTATGCTCCTTATTTGGTGAACAATTGTCTTTGTCTGGAGAGCTTTCTTTTGCACTACAATTTCAGAAAATGGACATTGAGCAACTTGCAACTTTAAATAAGTATGAAATTCCAGCGCACATTGCTGCATTAGATGCACGACTAGAGAAAGATCTACCTCCCGAACAATTGAAAGATTTGGAATACCAATTTCGTGTCATTTACACTTTGGATTCCTCCACGAAATCTCGGGCTCATTTTGAATTTATTCGCCCGGATTCCGCCGAAGGAAAAGACATTCGTAATGTTTTAGTTCAGCATAAACTCGCAGATGACTTGTATCCTCTTAAGCCTGGGCAAGTTTGTAAAGAAGTGTCCCAGAAAATTGGTCGCAATTTTTCGACTAGGAATCACACTCAAGCATGGAAATTTTTTAAAGTTCGCCCACCTAAAAAGTCAAAACAGCCGGATAATACGCAGAAAGAATATTGTATCTATCACTCGGCCCATAAAGACTACACTTATTCTAATAAATGGGTTGAGTTCCTTTCTGAAAAAATGAAAGACGAACAACACTTTGAGCAAATTAGGAAAGTCGATATCCGGGAGTGAAAAATGGCAGATGGATATAATTTTAAGCAGCTTAGCGCCCAAATTCTAAAATTAAGCAAGGCAACAGATTGGGAAACTGCACGCAAGGAATGGGTTCTTATCGATATTATCGAAGCAGAAGATCCAGAGACTTGCCTGTGTGGGCACTATCCAATCATTGAGATTTGTGAAATTAAGAATAGGATCACAGGTCATGCTACAGAAGTTGGCAATGTCTGCGTGAAGCGGTTTCTAGGTGTTCGTTCGGATTTGATTTTTTCCGGTATAAAAAGAATTCGAAAAGATATTCAGAAAAGTTTAAACGCAGACAGTGTTGCATTTTTTAAGCAGAAAAATTTGTTGTCTGATTGGGAGTATGAATTTCTCCAAGATACCATGCGAAAAAGGAATTTGACTACAAAGCAAATGGATATGCGGGTGAAAATCAATCAGAAGGTTTTGAGCGCTATATCGAAACGTGGTTTTCAAGGAAGAGATATCCAGATCTAACGGCTTTTCCAATCCGCCCCTCGCTACGGCACTATGTGGGAGTGCGCTCGGGCGGATTGGATGGGAGCGCAAGCGCTCCCTAACTGCATCGGTAGATGAAGCGGCTTCCGGCGATGGTGGTCTCGGCATAATCGAAGGCCAAGTCTCGTGCGATGGCCTCATAGTCCAGGTAGCTGGCAAGGCGTTCAGGGATGTCCCCGAACAACCCTTCGTCAACGAACAACTGCGCCAGTTCGATCAGCGTCATATCAGGGTACAGGTCGATATCCAGGTCGTTGGGATCGTCCTGCTCCATATCGAAGGCATAGCCGCATTCCCCAACTCCGATGATCAGACGGATTTTCTCGTTGTCGTCCCAGGTGTCGGTCTTCTCCATGAACAGGGTGATATTGCCCTGATGAATGCCCATGGCGTTGAACAGAGCCGCATCAAGGTCGTCTCCGTCGATGAACTGGATTTCGAATTCCTCGACCGGGGCGCCGTGGCTGTTCCGGCACTCGGTGACACCTTTGCGGTATTCCGCATAGGTCTTGAAATAGAAGCCCATTGCACTCGGGTCGTGGGGTTGGGCGTGAAACAGTGTTTCCGTGGTGGTGATGTTTTCCATTGTTTGATCCTCCGTTGAAAGCGGGTTGCGCATGCAACCCTGCCTTCCGGCGAGGACGGAGGTGGGAGGGGCAAAGGACAATCAATGCCGATGGTGCGGGCGCACAAGGCAAAGGCCAAAGCCGAAGCTGCGGAGCCACGGTCGGCGTTTATTGTCCTTTTGGGGAGAGAGGAGGCAGGGCCTCCCGGCCTCCCCATCAATGAACGCACCCTGCGCACTTGTGCGCATCAAAAGCCTGGAGCGGGGTTCAGCGGCGCAATGCTGGCCGTGGGGTGTCGGGGAGCCCGGAAGCTCCCTGACTGGTGATGCATCGGCCAAACGGTGCGAGTGGTGAATCGGCGATACGGTTCACTGGCTCGGTCTGGGTTCGATACACAGGCGGAGCCATTCACGCCGGGGGTTGGACAGGGGGCGGCACGCCCCCTTCCCGAAGGAGCAAAGCGACTGAGCACAAGATGGTGCTGTATTACAGCACACATCTTGCGGTACGTTTTAAAGTGTTTTCCTTGAACCCTTGTGTCGGGTCAGAATTCGTTGGATTGCTGAATTTTGCGTTCACGATCCTTGCCGATATCTTGACCGATTGACCGGACAATATCGGTTAGAAATGGCGCTACCTTTTCCGTCTCGACTCTCGGCAACAGGTACGGGGTGCGGACTGAATAAATCCCGTACTGCATTCCGAGGAAATCGAGCTTTATGATTTTGAATGCTTGGGAAATCCAACTGTCATCGGCGCCTTCCCGAAACCCGTCAGAATCAACCAAGTGATACTTTTTTGAACCGATGATGATGCAGTCCTTTTTAATTGTGATGGAAGGACCGAGCCGGGACGCCAAAAAATATGGTAGAAAGAGGCCGATTGCTACGAAGTAGGCAAGCCCCCATCGGAAACCATAGCCAAAATCCATGCGATAGCCTTGGGCCGCCGTTTCGTAAAACACAAAAGGGACCGTAATTACTGCGAAGATAAACAATCCAATGGCGAGAGCCATTCCCGCTAACGTCACGCTTTTCACCTGAACGATATAAGTGCTTTGGTCTGATTTGGAAATAGTAAGGCTTTTAGGTATATAGCGTGCCTTGACAAAACCAAATTCACCTCCCTGACCTTGTGGATCGTGTGCTTGTGCCTTTTTAAAGCGATTGATTAAGGGCTCAGCCATTTTACTGTTTCCTTTCCTCATAAAGGTTCTGGAACATCGGATGGTTGTAGTATGCGATCCTATCAGCGGCGATAGGGTTCGCCCCGGGCCACAGAAGTAACTGTCTGTTGCTTTGTCGGCTAAAATGACGAGCGATCTCATCGGACGTCATGAGAGGGTAAACATTGTTTGATGATGTTTTTCCGGTAAACCCTTGCATCGCCTGTTGTTGAGAAATCTCCGATTTACTTTCCGTTAGAACGGTAGATTGCCCAATTCTGTCTGAGAGATATTTCAGGGTCGTCAGGTCGGCATTACCAAAAGCTTGTAACAGGCCTGCGTTACCCATGAATGTTTCCCAGCTTTCTTTATAGTGTCGTTTAAGCTGGGATAAGTCTTGAATGATGGGCCAGAGCCGAACACCGAAGCCCGCAATAAGGCCGGATGCTTTCTCAATTGATTCCAGATGCCCAAGTATTGGGAATTCATCCATGATGACTAGAAGCGGATGCTCTGGTGCTTTGGGGTAGCGTTCAAGGCTTTCAATCACGAGATTGATGAAAATGCGCAACCAGCGATTATGTGTGCTCATGCGCCCTGCAGGGAGACACAAAAATATACTTAGCTTTTTTTCTTTTAAATCACGTAAAACGAAGTCCGAGCGCATAAGAACCCGGCGCATTGCAGGGCTATCGAGGAAGTCTGTTTGCTCAATCGCAGTTGAAAGAACAGAACCGAATTCTTTGTCGCCCTTCTGATCTAAGGCTCCGGCGGCTCTTGCTATCACCCCGAAAGCGGCGTCGCTTTCCTTCATGCGAGGCAAAATGTCGTTTTCTAAAGTGTCCCGATCAAGAGTGAGATAATGGCGCAACCGAAATAGGTTTTTGTTTGCGTCGTCCTCGCTATGGGCGATGAACAGAAGGAGGCCACGTATCCAGTTACGGGCTGCCGCAGTGAAATATTGGTTGTCACCCGTCGCCTGAATGATCAAGGCATCGGCGATGAGGGCGGCATCATCGACGCAAGTCTCGGACGAAATATCGATCATGTCTAAAGGGTTGAAGCTTGAGATCGATTCGCCGCTCGTTTGAAACGGGTCAAGGACATGGACTTCTTGACCCATAGCCTTTCTGCGCTTGGCCGTAATGGTGGCGTTTTCGCCTTTGGGATCAATTACCAGGGCTGAACCGGGATACAGCAAGAGATTGGGAATAATCGCCGATACACCCTTGCCGGCCCGAGAGCCAGCAACTGTTATAAGGTGCCGGTTATCCTGGAATCCGAGAATTTGATTTTCATTGGCTCCCAGGAAAATCTTCCCTGTCTGGTATCGCCAATGATCGGACGAGGTGACGATATCTGAAGCGAGCCACGTGGCGTTAGGTGCAATGTTGCTTCGCTCGCTGCGCCCGGGAACACCCCGGGGGAACATTGTCATATCAACCACTGTCACCCCACCACCACACTCGTTGATGGGGCATCATAACATTCAATTATCTAAAAATTGCAAAGGAAAATTGTGCTACGCAGCAGGAGGATTGCTACTCGATCTCACGGTCACCCCTTCCTTTGGTGCGTCCCGCTCGGCCTACCCGTCCGGTTCGCCCTCTCCCTTGAGCCTCTCGCTCTTGTTTGCGGAGATCGCCGCCGCTTAGGCGTTTTTGTTTATTTTCTGGTTCTGCTTTTTTACTCTCATTCGTTGGCTTTTTAGTGTTTCCTGTGTTTTGCGTCGCATTGCCCGTTCTCTCTTTATCTCTTTGCATGTCCATCTTGTTTTTTAAATCGTCGTATCCTCGCCGAGATGTTTGTCCATCCAATCTATCTTTTCTTGCGTCTTTATACTTGTTCTTCATGTGCCTAAATTTTGACGTTGGTCTGTAACAGCTGCCGAGGTCTTTGCTGTTTGGGTCGTACCCTATAAAAGTATTGGTTCTTTTGTTGTAAAAGCATGCTCCGTTTCCTTTTCTTTCAAAGCACACTGTGTCTCTTGATTTTAACGTTTTGAGAATATGCGCTTTATAGGATGTGCGATCATGAACGGGTAATGTGTGACCACGCTTCTTCTTATGGTCACTAAATTCGCCTTTTTCTACATGATCGTAGGCGTGCCCTCTTGATATAGCATCCGCAATTTCTTCTGCGCTATGCATTTTATTTGCTTGAAGACTTTCTGTTCTTCTCTATTAGATCGACTACCTTGTTAAACAATAGTGACATTTTTGATGACATCCGAGAAACATCTTCTTCTCCAATATTTAGTATTTCATGATCGATCGAATCAAAATATTGATCGACCGAGTCTGTTATGTACATTAGTTGCCTTATTTCTTCTAGAGATAGGCGAACAGATGCACTATTCTCCTCATAATCTAAGATTTCCAAGTTGATTTCTCCTTTTCTGATTTTTCAAGTTATTGAATTAACAGCCTCACTATCAAATAGAATTATGAATTCAAAGGCGTCAAAACGCAAGATTCTATTAATGGTGGATCCGCTGTGATGCTCCCGCTATGAGTGGGGCTTTAAGGGGCGAGAAAGTGGGGTGGTATTGATTTTGCTTGATAATCAAGAGCCGTTCCTCCCCACTTTACTCACCAGTTTCCGTGACCATCTCGGAATGCTCGCCCCACACCAGAATGCGGGTGGGAGCGTGTTCCGTGTGTCGGCGGGGTATGCGGAGGCATTGACGCCGAGTGCATCGGCGGATCGGGATTCTGACGGCGAGCATCATGTGGTCACGATGACCACGGGGCTGGCCTCGACCATTCAAGAGTTTGCGCTGTACTGCTTTTCGCAGCGGGCGTTTTTTGCCGATGTGGGTGATGCCGGGGCGGAGACCGCACCGCCTGCTGCCGAGGGCCATATCCCCGGCCTATGGCTGTTGATGCGCACACTTGAGGGGATGCGGGAGATTCCTGCCGATGCGCCCCGCATGGTCCCTGTTGATCCCGAGCGCCATGTGATGGCGCTCTATCTCTCCCTGCTGATGATGCGCTTTGTTTGGTTTCACGAGTTGGCCCATGGGCTACTGGGTCATGTCGATTATCGCCGTCAAGTACTGGGTGAAGGGGCGTGCCGGGTGGAAGAGTTGGTGTCCACCGAGACGGCGGCGCCCTCCGGCTCCATCGATTCCCAAGCCCTGCAATGCATGGAGTTCGAGGCCGATAGCTGGGCGCTGAGCCGCTGTCTTTTGATCCAGCATGGCGGTCTTGAGAATATCGACGGCATAGCGGCGCTGCCAGAGGCGTTGCGCCTGCGCCTCACCCTGTTTGGCATCTATGCCATGACAGCGCTGTTTGAGGTGTTTCAGGCCGTGCTCCATCGCCGCATGCTGAGCGTCACCCATCCGGCGCCGCTCACTCGTCTCAAGATGCTGGCCTCGATGGCGGGATGGGAAGCAGGTGCGATGGAGGCGCCCGGCGTGTCAACGGCTGCGAAAGCGGCGCTGGACCAATTGCGGATGATCCTCGCTCCCGTGGGAGCATCGTGGCAGACGGCGGACGGGTTTGATCCGGATCGCTACAAGGCCCGCTTTGACGCCTTGCGGGCGACGCTGGCACCGTTCCGATATGTGGTCTCTGCGTGAGAGGTTATTCGAACAGGACATTCTCCAACAGCATGGCAAGCCGTGCCTCTGGCACCGGCTCCAGCCGTTTTGCCATGGTCTCCAGACGGTCAAGGGGGACCGGCGTACCAGACTCGAACACCGACCCATAGTAGTGCATCAGGTCATGGGGGCCGATCAGGAGGCAATGGCCGTGCTCTCCGGCATGGCTGCGCTGGCGCATCGGGATCACGGCGCCATGGTCGTTGATCGGGAAAACCTGCATGCCCGCTTCAAGGGGAATGGGGGTAAAGCTGCCGTCTTCCCTGAGTGGGATCGGGTACCATTGGCCCTTGTAGTGATCGAGGGCGAGTGTTGACCCCGCTATCGGGCTTTCCACTTCAAAATAGAATTCTTGCCCCAATCTGATCCGTGTATCGCTGAGCGGATGACGGGCGCTGATCTCATGCAGGCTGAATGAGCCTCCCGAGGCATAGGGCCTGATCCTAAGCCCGTCATAGCGGCCCCGTTCATTCAGAAACCCTTGCCATGTCGTCACCTGGGAACGGTTGAATAGCTCCGGAGCGATCCGGGCGGCAAACTCCAGTTCGTTGGCGATGATCCATGCGGTGATGGCTTGGACTTTCTCGGCCCCTGCGGCGCCCCGGCGCAGATTGTTCTCGTAGCTGTCACCCACCCCGAGGCCCATCTTGCCGTTGAACAAATCCGGCCAGTCAAAGCGACGCTCGCCCTTGGCCTGATATTTGTTCTTGATGCGGCGGCAAACCTCGGCAAGTGCCCGCATCTCCTCCCTGGTTGCCTTGCCGCTTTGGATGCTCACAGGTGCGCTCCCGTTCATTTTATCCACCGTTACCCGAATAACCGGATTCGGGCCGTAGCTCTACCCGCCCAGTCTTGCCTATCCGTTGTCGCCGCATGCAATGGCAAATCGTGTTGCAAGAATAGGACGATTATCCTATTATGTTCTTCTTTTGTTCTTAATTGTAAGAGCAAGCACAAAGGAGAATGACGCCACGACAACAGAAAGGACCAAGCCGTGACAGACGAGACACAACAACAGTTTACCCAAAAGGCACGGCCAAGCCTTTCGATTGATTGGGAGTTATACGCCTCCTATTTGGAAGAGAGTGATTTACCCGAGGACCAGAAGCGGGAGTTTATCGAAACGCTCTGGTCCATTGTGATTGCCTGTGTGGATATGGGCTTTGGCATTCATCCAGTGCAACAAGCCTGTGCACAAGAGAAGGAAACTTCTCCGAGCATACGGGATGCCATGGTAAACTATCTGCATTCCGATCAAAAAAATGTCAGTATAAATAATGCTGGAGAAAAGGATTTGTTTTCTCCGGCGGAAAGAGAGGATTCATGAAAGATGCGTTTGACCCAAAAGAAACCGTAAAGCGGGCTGTGATTTACTGCCGTGTCTCGTCCAGGAAGCAGGCATCCGAGGGCAGTGGCCTGGAAAGCCAGGAGCACCGCTGCCGGGAGTATGCGGCCTCCAAGGGTTATATGGTGGATGCGGTCTTCCCCGATGATGTCTCGGGCGGGGGTGATTTTATGAAACGGCCCGGGATGGTCGCCTTGCTGGCCTATCTCGATGCCAAGCCCGATGAGCACTATGTGGTGATCTTTGATGATCTCAAGCGCTATGCGAGGGATGTGGAGTTCCACCTGAAACTCCGCCGCATCATGGCCGAACGGGGGGCCACACGGGAATGTCTGAACTTCCGGTTCGAGGATACGCCCGAGGGCAAGTTCATCGAAACCATGCTGGCGGCGCAAGGGGAGCTTGAGCGGGAGCAAAACGGCAGACAGGTGATCCAGAAGATGAAGGCCCGCATCGAGAGAGGGTATTGGGTGTTCCATGCCCCTATCGGCTACCGTTACGAGAAATGCCGCCAGGGCGGCAAGCGACTGGTGCCGGACGAGCCCGCCGCCTCGGTGATCCGGGAAGCCTTGGAAGGCTATGCGGTGGGACGCTTCGAGACCCAGGTCGAGGTGAAGCGCTTTCTCGAAAGCCAGCCGCTCTATCATCGGGGCAAGGACGGGCTGGTGCATCCCTCCCGGGTCACGGAACTACTGGAGCGGGTCGTCTATGCCGGATATGTCGAGGCGCCCATGTGGAAGGTCTCCTTGCGGGAAGGCCAGCATGAGGGGCTGATCACCTACCAGACCTATCTGCGCAATCAGGAACGCTTGAAACAGGGCTCACGGGTGCCTGCCCGCCGGGATATCAATGCCGACTTCCCCTTGCGGGGCTATGTGCTGTGCGATGAATGCCATGTGCCGCTGCGGGGCGGCTGGTCGAAGGGCAAGAAGCAGCACCATCCCTATTATCTGTGCCAGAACAAAAATTGTAACTGCTACGGCAAGTCGATTCGCCGGGCGGATATGGAGGGCGCCTTCGAAACCATGCTGAGAAGGTTGGAGCCCGGGCATGGGCTCACCGATCTGCTCAAGACGATGGTCATTGATGCCTGGGGTCAACGGATGGATCAGGCCAAGCACATCAAAGCGGGTGTGGAGCGGGAGCTTGCCGATCTCGACAAACAGATCGACATTTTGGCGGATCGCATCGTTGAAAGTCAGAGTAGTGCGGCGATCACAGCCTATGAACGAAAGATTGCGTCACTGGAAAAACAAAAGCTGGAGATGCGGGATCGAGCGGTGAATCACACCCAGCCGAAGGCCACCTTGGGACAAGTGCTAGAACACGCCCTGGGGTTCGTGCAAAACCCTTGGAAACTCTGGCAAAGCGGCGATCTGACGATCCGAAAACTGGTGCTCAGAATGGTGTTTGCGGAGCGTTTGCGCTACATCCGTGGAATTGGATATAGAACACCAAAAACCACCTTACCATTCAAATACTTAGAGCAGTTTCATAACGTAAAAATGGGGGTGGTGGAGGGGAACGGACCAAGTCCGAACCCGACACAAGCGGCCGACTGGCCGCCGGGCGAAGCCCGGCCCATCGGAGGCGTCCGCGTAGCGGACTGCCGTGAGATATGGAAAATGGTGGGCGCGACTGGGATTGAACCAGTGACCCCTACGATGTCAACGTAGTGCTCTCCCGCTGAGCTACGCGCCCACTGTCCGGACCGGGTGGTCGGGAGGTGCCGTCGGCTGGTTTGGCGGGAAGCGGGAGCCCCCACCGCCGTCGGAGATCGGCCTTGTACAGGGACCCCATGACCAATGCAACAGTTTCTTTTCGAAAAAATGCATTCTCCTGTGCACCCGGGGGATCGGCTGAACGGTGGTGCGTCGGCGCAAGCATGCCTATACTTGGGCTATGGACGCGATGCGGAACATGGGTCCCGAGGGGTGCCCGCCATTCGAAGTGTTGGTGCCTGACCGGCAAACCCTGGGGCTCGTTTTGGCTTCCCCCCATTCGGGCACCTATTACCCGGACAGTTTCACGCAAATCTCCCGGCTGGATGCCCGGACCCTGCGGCGGTCTGAAGACACCTTCGTCGACGAACTGGTGGACTTCGCCCCGCAGATGGGGGCGCCGCTGATGCGCGCGGTTTATCCCCGGGCCTATCTTGATCTCAACCGCGAACCCTACGAACTGGATCCGGGGATGTTCGACGATCCGTTGCCGGCTTATGTGAATGCCGGCTCCCCCCGAGTGGCGGCGGGGTTGGGGACGATTGCCAAGGTGGTCGGGTCCGGCGCGGACATCTATCGGCGCAAGCTGCGATTCGCCGAAGCGCTTGACCGCATCGAGACGGTCTACTTCCCCTACCATGCCGCCCTGAAAGGGTTGGTGGACCGCACGGTCTCCCAATTCGGGTGCTGTATCCTGGTGGATTGCCATTCGATGCCCTCGGGCAGTCCCGGCATGCTGGTGGACAGCAAGCCGGACATGGTGCTGGGGGACCGTCACGGGCTGTCCTGTCATCCGGCGGTCACCCTGGCTGTCGAACAGGTGTTGCGCGCTGCCGGGTATCGGGTGGCGCGGAACATGCCCTATGCCGGGGGCTACACAACGGCCCACTACGGGCGCCCCGGTGCGCGGGTCCATGCGCTGCAGATCGAGATTTCCCGGCATCTCTACATGGATGAACGCACCCACGAGCGGCTGGAGTCCCTTGAGACCGTGCGCGAAGGGATGCGGGCGGCCATCAAGGCGCTGGCGGCTTTGACCGCCGCCGACCTGCGGCCGGGGCGGGCGTTTTCGCTCAGCTGACCCTTGGGGAGCCGAGGCCCTTAGGGCGAGTCCGCTCCTCCGGTGGAAGAGGGGAGGACACGACCCGTCGTGATGGCGGGGGGGCAGTGGGAGAAAATCCCGTATCTCCAAGGGGGTGCAAAAAAGTTTCATAAAGTCGTTGACGCGGTGCGGCGAGGGGTCTAGAAACCGGCCTCCCGACGCCGAGAGGCGCTGGGGGCCTCCGGTCCTCCGGAGCTGATTTCTCAAGCAGTTACGGCCTTTTGGCCGGCGAGAAAAAAGCTTCAAAAAAGTGGTTGACAGGGGGTTGGGCGGGCAGTAAAAACCGCCTCCCACGACGGACCGGCCGGCAAGGCCAAGACGGCGTGGCAAGATTTACCGGCTCCGGCCGGATGAGTACTTGGGGTTCTCGCCCCGCTGTTTACTTCGAGGCCTGCGCCTCGGCTGCTGTTTGACATTGTAAAAGAATACGC
>JBJXHN010000030.1:0-1021 GCA_046233135.1 Rhodospirillaceae bacterium Z3-40
TGAACCGCCCCGGGATTGCCGGAGGCTCCCCATCTTGAGAGACTGGAGCCATGAGCAAGACACCTGGACCTTCGACGAGGTCTTCACCTGAAGTGCGCGAACGGGCGGTACGGATGGTGCTGGATCACGCGGGCAACTACGGATCGCAGTGGGAGGCGATCTGTTCCGTTGCGTCAAAATTCGGCTGCACGGGGGAAACCCTGCGGAAATGGGTCCGCCAGGCCGAGCGGGACGCTGGCAAGCGGGAGGGTCCGACGACGGACATGCTCTGCCGGCTAAAGGCCCTGGAGCGGGAAAACCGTGAACTGCGTCAGGCCAACGAAATTCTCCGGAAGGCCAGCGCTTATTTTGCCCAGGCGGAGCTCGGCCGCCCACCAAAGCGATGATCGGGTTCATCGACGAGCACCGCGCCGTTTACGGAGCCGAGCCGATTTGCAAGGTCTTGCCGATCGCTCCGTCCACATACTACGCCCACGTTGCTCGTCGGCGAGCGCCCGATAAGGCCCCGCCTCGTGTCCAGCGGGACGCCCGGTTGTGCGTTGAGATCCGGCGGATTTGGGAGGAGAACTTCGGCGTTTACGGTGCCCGCAAGGTCTGGCGCCAACTGACCAGAGAGGGCGTCGAGGTTGCCCGATGCACCGTCGAGCGTTTGATGACGGCCATGGGCCTTCGGGGCGCTGTCCGTGGCAAAACGGTCAAAACCACCATCGGCGATCCAGCTCGTCCCTGTCCCCGGGATCACGTGAACCGCCAGTTCCGGGCACCCCGGCCCAATAACCTTTGGGTATCGGCCTTTACCTATGGGACCACATGGCGCGGGTTCGTCTATACCGCCTTCGTGATCGATAGGTTTGCCAGGCGGATCGTCGGTTGGCGCGTTTCCAGGACTGCTGGGACAGCCTTTGTCCTGGATGCCCTGGAACAGGCTCTCCACGACCGGCAGCCCCACCGCGATGCGGGGCTGGTCCATCACAGCGACAGGGGGAGCCAGTATGTGTCGATCAAATATACCGAGCGTCTG
>JBJXHN010000003.1:0-921037 GCA_046233135.1 Rhodospirillaceae bacterium Z3-40
CATGAGCACCGGCTTCGGCAACTGCAACACCAGCCAGCAAGGCAACTGCGGGCCGTTCTCTACCGATGGTAACTGCGGCGGAACCAACTTCGGCAACTGCGGCGGCGTCGCGGCCATGAGCACCGGCTTCGGCAACTGCAACACCAGCCAGCAAGGCAACTGCGGGCCGTTCTCTACCGATGGTAACTGCGGCGGAACCAACTTCGGCAACTGCGGCGGCGTCGCGGCCATGAGCACCGGCTTCGGCAACTGCAACACCAGCCAGCAAGGCAACTGCGGGCCGTTCTCTACCGATGGTAACTGCGGCGGAACCAACTTCGGCAACTGCGGCGGCGTCGCGGCCATGAGCACCGGCGCCGGCAACTGCAACACCAGCCAGCAAGGCAACTGCGGGCCGTTCTCAACCTTCGGGACCTGCGGCGGAACCAACTTCGGCAACTGCGACGTCGCGGCCATGAGCACCGGGATCGGTATTTGCAGCACAAGCAATCACGGCAACTGCTCCTGCTCTTCCAACACCGGGACCTGTGGAAACAATACCGGGATCGGGATATGCACCACTAGCCATGATGGAAATTGTGGGAATTACTCGACCTTCGGCAACTGCGGTGGCAGCAGCTTCGGCAATTGTACCGGCCAGGGCACTTGCTAAGCAGGCGTAAGCCGGGTTTGACCTAGCGGTTCGAATCTGACGCTTCAGACCACTAGGCTTTTTGGGTGATGGATCAGCTGATCAAAACATTTTAGTGGCTTACGGGGCCACTGGTCATCCCCGGAGCGGGACTCAAATGTTTCGGTTGATCCACTCGTCCACAACGGACTTCGGCAGAAGGGTGATGCGTCGCCAGACGCATCACCCCACCCTGCTCCGGCGATACCGCTTCCTCTCCGCCTGCCTCGGTCACGCGTCTCAGCGCCTTTGGATAAAACGGATACCGCCATGTACCTGACAGCAGAAACGCTCCCCTCATTCCTGATCGATAATGGAATTGTCTCCACCGAAAAGATCCTGGAACCCAATATCCAAATAAACATCACAGAGCGGCGCAACCGCAGCTACATTGTCCGCTTTCCAAACAAACCCAACTTTCTCGTAAAACAAATTAAACATGACTTCGATGAGACACGCGGTAACATTTTCCAAGAAAATTATGTGCTAAAGAAATTTAGTGAAGAGAAAAAATATGAATACCTACACAAGATATCTCCAAATTTTGTTTTTTACGACTACTCAAGAAGTATTATTGTCATTGATTTTTTGGAAGAGACCAACCCGTTGGATAAGCTTTGCTATTTAGAGGGTGCAAAGCGACCAGATCCAATGGCCGTTCAGCTGGGAATTCCGGCCGATATTCCAACCGGCATTGCCACCCGCATCGGCAGTTATCTGGCGAAAATCCACACCGTTGGCTTCCATGCCTTGCATGACCGAGCCTTTACCGCAGCACTGCCGCATCGCATGCCCTGGAGCATCCCGCTGATCGATCGCATCCGGCGCGGGGTCTGCCGAACCCCGATGTCCCAGGGCCTCGCCCAACGCCTGGCGCAGTTTCCGGCCCTCGGGGATCTGGGCCGGCATGCGGCCATGGAGTGGTCGCCGTCGTGCCTGATCCATGGGGACCTAAAGCTGGAACACATCCTGATCCACCCGACCGCCACAAACGATGTTCCGGAAATGACCTTCGTGGATTGGGAACTCAGCGATATCGGTGATCCAGCCTTTGATCTGGCGAGCCTGTTCTACTCCATCTGCTCCTGGTCGCTTCTTTCCTGGAGCCACATCAATAGAGTCCACCCTCATGAAATTGAACAAACCATCGTCAAATACCTGCCCGGAACCAGAAATGCCGTAAAAGCCGTCTGGTCCGGATACCTTGCCGAAATGAAAGACAAAGACGGTTGGGATGCGGCGGCCACCCTGGACAAGACAATGCTCTACCTGCCGCTTCGGTATATCCAGGGCGCGGTAGAACTGGGTGCCGGTTCCAACAGGCCGCCCATTTCCTCGGAAAAGGCTATCCAATCGGCTGTCGATATCACCGCCTCCTTCGACAATGCCATTCGAGCCCTGTTCGGTACCGACCGGGCGGCCCTCCTCTCTCTTTGAACGGTTGTCTCCGATGCTAGAGCATGTCTTCCAAAACCAATACTTGGTCACCCGGAGGAGCATCCCCTTCGGTGAAACCGATCTATCTCAGCTCCCCGCCAGCCTGAAGAATTCGTTGAAGAGTCTGTTCGCGGCAACGGAGATCCTGTCGCCGGACAGTTTCCGGGTCGGGGATCTTACGCCTGTGACCGTTGGGCGACGAAGATTACCGATGGATGGCAATCCCTCTCCTCAGGACCGGCCGACCCTGGAATCCGCACTGGCCGAGACCCTGTATTGGTGTGCCTACTGCCACCCCCAGTCCGGATGGCGGAATCTGGATGCGGTCATCCCCAAAGCGAACGACCCGATCTATGTGGAAGACCGGGCTTTTTCCGAAGACCTCATTGCCGCCAGTACGACAGAAAAGCGGTGGGATCCCGATTGGGTCGTCTATGACATGACGCCCGACGGCGGGATCTGGGCAAGAAAGGGGGTGCGATGCCGCCATGCCGCCTCTGGCGCCTATGCCCTGCCCGCCCCCCGGACCGGTCGGATCCAGCCGGGCATCAAGGTATCCCTGCCGGTGGCAAAGTATGACCGGACCACCCAGCAAAGCTTTGTCCGCCTGATGGGAAACACCCTGTCAAGCGACTACGATATGGTCACGACGTCCCGCTTCTACTTCAACGTGAAGGCCGAAAATGCGGTGCGTCTGGTCGCGCTGATTGTCGAGGCGCTCAATACCTATCACATCCCGTTCATGCTCAAGACCCTGTCGAATCCCAAGGCCTATGGGCGGGCGGATTCCATGGTCCTCTATGTGGCGAAGCGGTTCGTTCAGGCGGTTTCCCTGATCTTCCAGGAGATCTTCGCCGACGCCGACGACCTGCGCCGCAGCCTGAACCGGCCCGTTCCCTTCCTGACCAGAGCCCTCGCCCCGGGCATCGGGTTCGCCGAGGATCCGGGGAACGGCAACAGTTTCGGGCAATCCCGCTGCACCCTTATCGCGTCAGGCCTGGTTCAGGCCTGGTATCAGGGCGTCCAGGGCGACCCGGACCGTCAGTTCGACATCGTCGCCCGGCGGTTCGCGGAAGAAGGCTACAGTCTGGCCCGCCCCCACCTGCGCCCCAACAGTGTGGATCTGGCCCTGGACCTCAAGCGTCCACCCCAGCAGAGTACAAAGGGACCGGCCAAGGCCCAGGCTGCGTCCCCGAAACGCCCGATGGTGCGCCCTGAAAAGGCATCCCCCTCCCCCGCGGCTGCCGGGGACACAGCCGCAGTGGACGGCCTTGAAGCGGCCGGGCGGATCGGTGCCGGCCTCGTCCAGTCCGCACTATGGCACAAGGATCAGTGCAATTGGTTCGGATGGTCCATCAAGGGAATGGGCGCGAATACCTACGCGGCCTATTCGTCCATGGACGGCAGCTTCTATGGCGGCGGAGCCGGGATCGCCTATTTCCTCGGCCATCTGTACAAGTTCTGGCCCGATCCGCTGGTCTTGAAGACGATCAACGGGGCGCTCACGCACAGCCATGCCCTGGGGCAGAAGCATATCGAGAGCGGATCCGGCGGCCTGTACAGCGGCGCGTCCGGCGTTGCCCACAGCCTTCTGTCGGTGGGCCGCATCCTGGGGGATCAGCGCTGGATCGACAAGGGTCTGGCCTTGATGAACCGCTGCAAGGCCTATCCCTGCCAGCCTGAATTCAGTGATCTCATGGGCGGTCTGGCCGGCAGTGTTATTGCGCTGGTCACCGCGGGGCTCGATTTCGACCGGGACGACTTCATTGACGCTGCCGTCAAGCAGTCGGAACAACTGCTGGCGATGGCGGTGGAAGATCAGTTCGGGCTGTCCTGGCCGGGCGTCGGCCCCAGCAGCCACAATCTTCTCGGCTATTCCCACGGTGTATCGGGGTACGCGGCCGCTTTGCTGGAAGCCGGACAGGCCGCCCATCGGCAGGACCTGATCGACGCGGCCTTCAAGGCCTTGAAGACCGAACAGGCGCTCTACGACCCGGATCAGGCCAACTGGCCCGATTTTCGCGGTCCGGCACCGCCGCCCGGAGCGCCGAAGACCGGCCGGGAACCCCCGCACATGATCGCATGGTGCCACGGTGCGGTGGGAATTGCCGTCGCCCGGTGGCGTCATCTGGCCCTGCGTCCCGACGACGACGCCGCCCGGCAGGACTGGCAGATCGCCCTTGAAACCACCCGGGCCGGCTTGCGGCACATGCTGGACAACCCCATCAGCGACTTCGGCCTGTGCCACGGCCTTTTCGGCTCGGCGGATGCACTGCTGCTCGCGGCCGGTCCGAAACTCGATGACTACCGGCCGATCATCAACGAAGCCGCAGCGCTCGGATTTCACAAGTATTCGCGAACCGAAAACCCCTGGCCCTGTGGCGGCAGAATGCCCGGGGAAGCGCCCGGACTGATGCTGGGTCTGGCTGGAATCGGCCAATTCTACCTGAGGCTCCATGACAGCACGGAGGTGCCCTCCCCCCTCGTGGTGCACCCTGTAACGTCTCCGAAAAAACCCACGGCTTCCACGGAAAGGACTTGACCCATGGCACAAATGCTCCTTGCGACAAGGGCTCGCAACGCCCTTTCTTTGGATGAATGCAAGTCGCTTTACGACGATTTCGAAAAGACTGTCGATACATATGTCAGTTCAAAGAAATCCTCGATCATCAGAGACAGCCGCACCATTTTCGGCAACCACCAGACCCAGCACACCTTCAGAAGCTGTTCGTTCGAAGCGGATGAAGAGCAGATCGCCGCACTGGCCGCCTCTCTTCCCCGGTCGCTCATGCTGGAAACCGTCGTTCAGCGCTATCCCCAGTCCCGCCGGTTCAGCCCGGAAGGAAAGCCCTCAGCCCCTCAGATGAGGTCGGCCACCAACCGGGCAACCGGCAGCGGCGTTCCGTTCCGGATCTATGTCCGCGCAAACGGTCACGGCATGGCCGGAGTCACGGTGGCACTCCATCTCAGCGATCCGACCGCCCCTTATGCCCAACCCAATCCGGTGGTCGTGACGACGGACGAACAAGGTCTGGCGGATTTCATCATCGGTCCGTCCTGGGTCCCTCAGACCGTCGTGGTCCAGCCGAAGACCTGGTATTGGAGCACCGTAAAACATAAGCCGTCCAACGGTCAGGTGATCGAGCTGCGGCCCCTTGATCTTTCCAGGCGGTACGGGTACTGGCAGGAAATGGTGGGCATGGCCCGGGACCGGGGGAACTTCGGCGGCGGTATCAAGATCGGCGTGATCGACAGCGGCGTCGGACCGAACGAGAACCTGATCAACAACATCAAGATGCGCGCCAGCATCGCCGCCAACCACGAAATCGACCTGGAGGGCGGCACGGATACCTTCGGCCATGGGACCTTCGTGGCCGGCCTGATCGGCGCCGTTCCCTTGCCGGGCGCGCCGGGCTATGTCGGGCTGGCAAAGGACGCCGAAATTTATTCGGTGCGCGTGTTCGAAGAAGGATCCGAACAGACCAGCACATCCGATGTCATCAACGCGATCCATTTCCTGACCAACGTTTGCGGGGTCGACATCATCAATATGAGCCTGGGGTGGGCGCAGCCGTCGCAGGTGGAATTCGATGTCATCGAAGAGGCCTTTTCGAAAGGCGTCGTCTGTATCTGCGCCTCGGGGAACGACAATCCGCAGCCCGTCTCCTATCCGGCGGCCTATCCGAATACGGCGGCGGTGTCCGCACTGGGCTATCTGCCGGCGACCCCGCCCGAAACCATCAGCTCGGGCTTCATTCCCCAGCCGCCGACCCCGAATCTGGTCCATCCCAACGGGGTCTTCGTGCCCCAATACACCACCCGGGGCAACGCGATCACTGTGACCGCCCCGGGCACCGCGATCATGTCCACAGCCGTTGCCCAACCGGGTGACCCCGCCCCCTATACGGAAGACGACGGCACGTCGATGGCCGCGCCGATCGTCACCGCCTGCCTTGCCAACTGGCTTGCGGTGAACGATGCTTATCTGCGCGCGCCACGGACACGCGAGCGTGCCCAGCTCGCCAGTCAGATCCTGGTGCAGCAGGTCGCAAACATCGGATTCGCCCCGGCCATTCAGGGCGCGGGGCTTACGCAGGGTACCCGGTAATGACCCGCTTCATGGTTTCCCCCAGACACGGCATGGATCCCCCTGACGCGGACTGGCGGGAAACCGTTACGCATACCCCGGGCATCAAGGTCGTTCACGACGGGCCGGTGATGCTGCTGATCGAAGCGGAAGAAGCCGCGATCACCGGTCTGAAAGATCGCCTGGGAGCGGGCTTCATCGTCGAGCCCGACCTGCCGCGCAAACTGTTTTAGGACTGCAGGCACAGGCCCGCCGCTATCCCGTCCACCGGGAAAGCGGGGGGCCTTGCCATCACCCTATCCCAGCCAGGCCGCCAGCCGCTCGCAGGCCAGTTCCATGGTTTCCGTGGCGCCGCAGAAGCTGAAGCGCACGAAGCGGTGGCCCTCGGCGTCGTCGAAATCCAGTCCCGGCGTGGCGGCCACGCCCGTTTCCGCCAGCATGCGGGCACAGAACTCCAGGCTGTCGTTGGTCAGATGCCCGACGTCGGCGTACATGTAGAAGGCCCCGTCCGGCGGGGCGAAAGTGCCCAGCCCGGCCTTGGGCAGGCCCGCCAATAGCACGTCGCGGTTCGCCGCATAGCGCGCCACGTTGGATTCCAGTTCCTCCAGTCCGTCGAAAGCGGCCACCCCTGCCCATTGGGACAGGGCCGGAGGGCTGATGAACAGGTTCTGCGCCAGGCATTCCACTGGCCGCAGCAGTTCCGGCGGTACCACCAGCCAGCCCAGGCGCCAGCCGGTCATCGAGAAGTACTTGGAGAAGCTGTTCACGACGATGGGATGCTCGGCCATGCCCGCCGCCGACACAGCCTGCCGGCCATAAGTGATACCGTGGTAGATCTCGTCGGAGACCAGGCGAACGCCGCTCGCCCCGCACCAGTCCACCAGCGCCCGCAAATCCTCGGGCGCCATCACGGTCCCGGTGGGATTGGCGGGACTGGCCACGATCAGGCCGTCCAGCTTTTCCCCCAGCGCTTCAAGCACCGGCACCGTGGGCTGATAGCGGGTCTCCGGCCCCACCGGCAAGATCACCGGCTCGCAGCCCAGAGCCTTGAGAATATGGCGATAGGCCGGATAGCCCGGCGCCGCCAGCCCCACCCGGTCGCCGGCATCGAAAGCCGCCAGGAACGACAGCACGAACCCGGCCGACGAGCCGGTGGTCGCAACAATCCGCGCCGGATCCACATCCAGCCCCTCGGTCCGCTTGTAGTGGGCGGCGATGGCTTCGCGCAGGGCCGGGATGCCCAGGGCCAGGGTGTAGCCCAGCGTCTCGGTCTCTAGCATCGCCGCCAGACGCCGCCGCGCCACCGCCGGCAGGCCGGTGGAGGGCTGCCCCACCTCCAGATGCAGCACATCGGCCCCTGTCGCTTCGCGCTCGGCCGCCCGGCGCATGACGTCCATCACGATAAACGACGGGATCTGGCCCCGCTTCGCCACTTTCATGGTCAACCCTTTACACAGGCTCACTTTTACGAAGGCTTACTTGGAGGCTGGCGCTTATTGGGACCCGCCGCCAAGGCGGACCCCATAGCCCGCACCGCGCGGATCCACCGCCACGGAGCAGCTTTGCGGTTCCGGCGGCACCCCGTCGGGGCAGGAGGCGACATTGATCCGCGCTGCCGCACTGGTGCGGCTGATGCCATCGGCCACCGCCATGTCGGCGCTGGACCGGGACGATGTCAGGACCCGGTCCACATCGACGTTGGGCTGGGACGACGTCAGGATCCTCGCCACTTCGGCGGTCAGCGCCGTGGCATCCGCGCCGGCCGCACCCACACCCAGGAAGAATTCATCCACGTTGGGGTTCACCATCAACAGGGCAGTGATCGGGGTCCCCCCCGCAGCCCCCCGCGCCGCCGAGGCGGGCGGCAGCAGCAGGCCGAGATCGGGCAGCATGATGCCGGCGCCATAGGCCCGCCCCATGGTCAGGGTGCACACCGCCGCGCTGCCGAAGCTATCGGCCGCCACCAAAGCCGTGCCCCCTGGGATGTTCTGCACCGCCACGTCACCGCTTTCCGGAAGCATCGCGGCATCTGCGCCGGCCAGCGGCACCCGATCCCCCGCCCCGTCCGCCGGCACTGCCGCGCCGGACATCCGCGCCAGGACCGAGCCGGCGGACAGCGGGCCGGGCGGCACATGGATTACTTCGTTCCCCCGCGCCATGGTCTGCGTTTCCACCCATTGCGGGCGATAGGCGCGCAGGTCCTCGATGGTCAGCCCCAGACCCAGATGATTGGCGGCCACGACGATATCCCGCCCGAGGAGACCGTCGTAGAAATCACCGGCGCCCCGCTGCTGCACCCGGCCGATCACCGACGCCAGACCCAGCTGGGTTACCCTGTCCCCCTCGTTCAGGCCCAAACGGTAGAGACTGGAGTTTTCCGCGCTTCCCATCGGCGTGGTCAGGGCAGCCGCATGCAGCGAAGGCGGCATGGCCGGCAGCCGCTGGGCCATGGCCCGGGACAGCGGGAAGCCCAGACGGGCCATGCGGGCGGATTCCGCCAGCAGGCTTTCCCAGCGCAGGGCGCCGTATTTGGCGTGCAGGGCGTACATGCCGCGCACGAAACCGGGAACGGCCACGGTCGGGTCGCTGGCCCGGCCGGGCAAGAAGTCCAGGGCCTCGGTCTTGCCCTGGTCCGGATCATGGACCACGCAGATGCCGCCGCCGCCCAGGCCGGCGCTGGACGGCAGGGTCACGGCGGCGCTGAAGGCCATGGCCACCATCGCATCCACCGCACTGCCGCCCGATGACAGCACGTCCCGGCCGACCAGCACCGAACGCGGCTCATCGCCCGCCACCACGCCGGCGAATCCTTCCACATAGCCCAGGACTCCCGGGTCCTTCTTGTCCGCGCAACCGCCCAGCAGCAGCGAGGCACCCAGAGCGCCGCACAGCAGGACTCCCGCTGTCCGTTGACGCGCCCTCCCCCGGTCCTTAGCTTCTGTTGACTGTCGAAGGAGGGGTACCGCCATGGATCGCATGCGCCTGCTCGCTCTCTGGGTGGGAGTGATCGTACATCTGGGAGTGTCGACGGGGGTCGCCAACGCGCGCGGCATGACCCTGATCCGGGATGCCGAGATCGAAAATACCATCGGTGCCCTGACCGCGCCACTGCTCCAGGCAGCCGGCATCGGAGAGGACGCGGTGACCATCCGCATCCTCGGCGACAACAGCCTGAACGCCTTCGCCACCACCGAGATGCGCATCTTCATCCACAGCGGCCTGATCATGCGCACCGAAGACGCCGGTGCCCTGGTCGGGGTGCTGGCCCACGAAACCGGCCACCTGGCTGGCGGTCACCTGCTGCGGCTGCGCGACCAGATCATGCAGGCCACGGTGACCTCGCTGCTGACCGCCCTGGCCGGGGCCGCCGCCGGGGTGGCATCGGGGCGGGGCGATGTGGCCGGCGCGGTTGCCCTGGGGGGACAGGAAATCGCCAAGCGCAACTTCCTGTCCTTCAGCCGCGCCCAGGAAAACGCCGCAGACGCCTTTGCCATGCGCATCCTGGACGCCACCCATCAGTCGGCCAAGGGCCTGCTGGCCTTCATGCGCACCCTGGAAGACCAGGAACTGCTGTATTCCGACAGCCAGGATCCCTACGTCCGCACCCACCCCTTGACCCGCGACCGCATCAACGCCCTGGCCAACCACGTCGCCCAGTCCCCCTACTCCGACTCCCCCCTGCCGACCGCAGAACAGGCCGCCTGGCAGCGGTCGCGAGCCAAGCTGCTGGCCTTCCTGCAGCCGCCCATGGTCACCTTGCGTGCCTTCGCTCCCACCGACGACTCCGTGGCCGCCCGCTATGCCCGCTCCATCGCCTATTACCGGGGCAATGATGTGGACAAGGCGCTGCCCCTGCTCGACAGCCTGATCGCCGAATATCCGAACGACCCTTATTTCCATGAACTGAAGGGACAGATTCTTTTCGAGTTCCAGCGCCTGGACGAAGCCGTCGGCGCCTATCGCAAGGCCGTCGCGCTGGCCCCCACCGAACCGCTGATCCTGACCGCCCTGGGCCACGCCGAGGTCGAAGCCGGCCGGCCCGACCTGCTGGAAGCCGCCAAGACCACCCTGACCGCCGCCGTCCGTCTGGAGCCGGAAAACCATTTCGCCTGGCGCTACCTGGCCACCGCCTATGGCCGCACCGGCGAGGAAGGCATGGCCGCCTATGCCCTGGCGGAAATGGCCCTGCTGGAAGGCAAGCCCGGCGAGGCCCTGGCCTTTGCCAAGCGTGCCGAAGGCCAGATCACGAAATCCCAGCCCGCCTGGCTGCGGGTGCAGGACCTGGTGGCGGAAGCCCAACGCCAGAAGGACCGTAAAGACAAGGAATAGGCACAAGTCCTGTTCCGGACGAAGCCTTGCGTCTTTCCTCTCCGATCAGGGACAGTATGGTGCCCGGGCTACCCAGTCGGCTTCATAACCTCGTCTCTCATCACCGAACGGAGGGGATCGCATGCCCGCCGCCATCGCCGCGTTGTTCGTCTGCCAGCTTTTGGGAGAGCTGGCGGTGCGCCTTGTGGATCTGCCGGTCCCCGGCCCCGTGGTCGGGCTGGTGCTGCTGCTGATCTGGATCGCCCGGGGGGTGATGGTGCCCAGGGAAATGTCGGGCACCGCCCACGGTCTGCTGGCCCATTTGTCGCTTCTGTTCGTGCCGGCGGGCAGCGGCATCATCCTGCACCTGGATACCATCAGCCGCGACGGCCTGGCCATCGGCGCCGCCCTGGTGGGCAGCACCCTGCTCGCCCTGGCCGCCACCGCGTTCACCTTCCACCTGATCGCCCGCCGCATGGGCATCGAAGGCAGCCACGGCGAGGAAGGAAGCGAGCGATGACCGCCCCCGTCTCGGACCTTTGGGTCTACCTGAACACCTCGCCGCTGTTCTGGCTGACCACCACCCTGCTCGCCTATCTCGCCGGCCATGCCCTGCATCTGCGCTCCGGACGCAATCCGCTGGTCAATCCCGTGGCCATTGCCGTGGCTCTGATCCTCGCCCTGCTGGGCGGCACCGGCACCGCCTACGACACCTATTTCGAAGGCGCCCAGTTCGTGCATTTCCTGCTGGGGCCGGCCACCGTCGCCCTGGCCGTGCCGCTTTACGAAAACCTGGGCCGGGTGCGCCGGGCGCTGCTGCCCATGTGCATCGCCCTGGTGGTGGGATCGATGGTTGCGGCCGGCTCGGCCTACGGGATCGCCACCCTGCTGGGGGCCGATCCCCAAGTGATCATGTCGCTGGTCCCCAAGTCCGCCACCACCCCCATCGCCATGGGCCTGAGCGAGCGCCTGGGCGGAATTCCCCAGCTGACGGCCGTGCTGGTCATCCTGACAGGGATCATCGGCGCGGTGGTCGTCACGCCGCTGATGGATATCCTGAAGATCCGCGATTACCAGGCGCGAGGCTTCGCCGCCGGCGTGGCCGCCCACGGCATCGGGACCGCCCGCGCCTTCCAGGTCAACAAGACCGCCGGGGCCTTCGCCGGCATCGGCATGGGTCTGAACGGCCTGATGACCGCCCTGGTGGTCGCCCTGTTGACCCTTGTGCTTTGAGGCACGGCCCCTGCCCGACTCCCGCTCCCGCTCCCGGCGATGGCAGACACGGCCCGCCACGGCGATCTGCGGGCGT
The DNA here is from genome assembly GCA_046233135.1 of Rhodospirillaceae bacterium Z3-40. Classification (GTDB taxonomy): domain Bacteria; phylum Pseudomonadota; class Alphaproteobacteria; order Rhodospirillales; family Rhodospirillaceae; genus JBJXHN01. Next base: position 11,812 of record JBJXHN010000003.1, read on the forward strand.
CCTCACGCAGCTGTGTTCGAAAGCATGCCCGGAAGCCTTGCGTCAGGCCCCGGCCTCGCGCACACTCCGCCCGACGACCGAGGTCCGGGCCAGGCTTCGTATCCCACGACCGGCCCGGCCCCCCATTTCACGAGGACCCACTCCCATGCGCCTGTCCGCTTCCTTCGCCCGCGCCGTCCGTCCCCTGGCGCTCGGTGCCGCGCTGCTGGCCGCCGGCACCGCTTCCCCGGCCCTCGCCGCGGGCGATGGTGCCCTGACCAATGCGCAGACCGAGGCCGTCAAGGCGCTGATCCGCGAAACCCTGCTCAACGACCCGGAGATCCTGCGTGATGCCATCAACGCCCTGCGCGCCCATGACGAGCGCCAGGAAAAGGAACGCGCCAGCCAGATGATCACCGAGCTGGGCGACCTGCTGAAAGCCCCGGAAGGCTTGCCAGCCCTGGGCAACCCCGATGGTGACGTGACCGTGGTCGAGTTCTCCGACTACAACTGCGGCTACTGCAAGCGGGTCTTCCCGGTGCTGTGGGACAAGGTGAATGCGGACGGCAACATCAAGCTGTACGTGATGGAATATCCGATCCTGGGCGACAGTTCGGTCTATGCCGCCCGTGCTGCCCTGGCCGCCCCCCAGGACAAGTATGAAGACTTCCATCGCGCCCTGATGGACCACAAGGGCAAGCTGGATGAAGACGTGGTGATGTCCATCGCCAAGGATCAGGACATCGACACCGACGCCCTGACCACCGCCATGAAAGATCCGCAGGTGGACGCCAAGATCGCCCGATCCTTCCAGATCGCTCAGGCCCTGGGCATCACTGGCACCCCGGCCTTCATCATCGGCGACACCCTGGTGCCCGGCGCCATGCCCGCCGAAAGCCTCGACGCCCTGGTGAAGCAGGCCCGCGAATCCGGCAAGTAGCACGTCCCACGTTCTTGTCTTTCCATAGAGGAAACGGGCGGCCGTCCTGCGACGCGCCGCCCGTTGCTTTCTCAGACCGGTCTATCAGGCGGCCTGTGCCGGCACGACGGCCGCCACGGCCTCGGACAGCGGCGTGGTGGGACGGCCGATCAGCGCCGACAGCTGCCGGCCGTCATCGAACAACGCCCCCTGCGCGGCATCCACGTCCCAGCTCGCGATCCCCTTGGCGAAAACATCCGGCAACCCCAGCCCGGCCAGAGCCGCCGCGTAGTCCGCTTCAGGCAGGTTGGTATAGGGAATGGTCCGGCCGCTGCGGCGGGAGACCTCGGCCGCCAGGTCGGCCAGGGTATAGGCCGTGTCCCCGGCCAGTTCGTACGTCTTGCCCGCGTGGCCGTCGGTGGTCAGGACCACGGCGGCGGCCTCGGCATAGTCCGCCCGGGTCGCGGCGGCAATCCGACCCTCGCCGGCGCTGCCGATCACGGTTCCGGCAGCCAGCGCCCCGGCCAGCCCGGCCGTATGGTTTTCCGTGTACCAGCCATTGCGCAGCACCACCGCCGGCAGGCCAGAGGCCGCCAGAGCCGCCTCCGTCTCCCGATGCTCGCCGGCCAGGCTGAGGGGAGAGCGATCGGCATGAAGCAGGCTGGTATAGGCCACCAGCCCGACCCCGGCCGCCTTGGCCGCTTGGATCACCGCCAGATGCTGGGGGGTACGCTGGCCGATCTCGTTGGACGAAATCAGCAGCAGCCGGTCCACGCCCTCCAGGGCCGGCCCCAGGGTTTCCGGCCGGCTGTAATCCGCTTCGCGGACCGGCACCCCAAGATCGGTGGCCTTGGCGGGATCCCGGGCCAGGGCGATCACCGCCGTGGCGCCCCGCCGCTGCAAGGCCTGGAGAACAAGGCGGCCAAGCTGGCCGGTGGCGCCGGTGACGGCAATGGTGCCGGAAAAGGTCTGTTCGGTGGCCATGGGGGAATGCTCCTTCCTGTGTTGCCATGTTCGAGGTCCCCACCGTAAAATAGGACACGAACTTTTCGGAAGTACGCACAGAAAGGTTAGTGTCACCCATGAGCGATCCCCCCGTCTCCCTCTCCCAGCGCTTGGGGCGAGGTGACCTAATGGCGGCGGCCTGTCCGTCGCGCTCGGTTCTGAAGCATGTGACCAGCCGCTGGGGTGTGCTGGTGCTGATCGCCCTGGAAGGCCGCACCCGCCGGTTCAGTGACCTGCGCCGGGCCATCGGCGGGGTCAGCGAACGCATGCTGGCCCAGACCCTGCAATGGCTGGAAAGCGATGGCCTGGTGTCCCGCAAGGCGTTCGACGTGGTGCCGCCCCATGTGGAATACAGCCTGACGCCCCTGGGGGTGGAGGCGGCAGAACGGGTGCGCCTGCTGGCCGACTGGATCGAGGTCAACATGCCCCGAATCGCCGACGCCCAAGACCGCCACCGGGCCGCCGCAGACGCCGCCGCAGAGGATCGGCTCGCCGGCTTCCCGGCCTGACCCTTAGCGCTTGCGGTCCTCGCGGGAAGCTGCTGTGCTGCCCGCATACCCGGAAACCGCGACAGGGGACGGAACTCCGTCGGGGTCCGGGGGTTGTGTTTTCGGAAACAGAAGGAGTCCGGACGGTGTTCAAACGCATGCGCGGCCGCGGAGCGGCCCTCGCCCTGGTCGCCGGCCTGGTGGCCGCCTGTTCGCAAAATCCGGTAACGGGGCGGGACCAGTTGATCCTGATCAGCGAAGAGCAGGCCACAACCATGGGTGCCCAGGCCTATCAGGAGATCAAGCAGGAAGGCAAGGTCCTGCCCCAGAACAGCGAGTATACCCAGCGCATCCGCCGCATCACCGACCGGCTGATCGCCAATAACGACTTGCCGAACTATCAGTGGGAAGTGAACACCCTTCAGGACGATACCCCCAATGCCTTCGCCCTGCCCGGCGGCAAGATCGGCGTCAACACCGGGCTGACCAAGGCCGCCGTGAATGATGCCCAGATCGCCGCCGTCATCGGCCACGAGATCGCCCACGCCGTCTCCCGCCACGGCGCCGAACGGGTCTCCCAGCAGACCGCCATGAACACGGCGCTGAACGTGGGGGTCGCGCTGGCCGGCGGCGGCGCGGGTGCCCAGACAGCCGGACAGCTGTTGGCCCAGGCCGCGACACTGGGCGTCATCCTGCCCTATAGCCGCACGCAGGAGTCCGAGGCCGACGAGATCGGCCTGTATTACATGGCCCGCGCCGGCTACGACCCCGCCGAGGCGGTGGAACTGTGGAAGAACATGAAGGCCATGGCCAGCGGAGCACCGCCGGAGTTCCTGTCCACCCACCCCGATCCGAACAACCGCATCGCCCGGCTTCAGGAACTGCAGCCGAAAGCGCAGGAGATTTACCGCCAGTCGGAATACGCCCCGAAATAGCGCCCGACCACCCTACAAGGCATTACCCTTTCGTTATCACCCCCTGGCAGCCTGTTCGATCACGCCGCAGATATCGCCGACGACGGCGCCCACCAGGGCGTCGTCTTCGCCTTCGGCCATGACACGGATCAGCGGTTCGGTACCGGACTTGCGGATCAGGATCCGCCCCGAACCGGCCAGCCGGCCTTCGCCGTCGGCCACCGCTTCGGTCACCGAGCGGCTGGCAAGGATCGTTTTGGGGTCATGGCCGGCCACGCGCACGTTCCGCAGCAGCTGGGGCAGCGGCTCGAACACGTGCAGCACCTCGCTGGCCGGCCGTTCCTCGGCGACCAGGGCGGCGAGCACCTGCAGCGCCGCCATCAGGCCGTCGCCGGTGGTGGCATGGTCGGTCATGACGATATGGCCGGACTGCTCCCCCCCCAGATTGAAGCCCTCGGCGCGCATGCGCTCCACCACATAGCGGTCGCCCACCGCCGTGCGGGCCAGGGTCAGCCCTTCGCCGACCAGGAAGCGTTCCATGCCCAGGTTGGACATCACCGTGGCGACCACGCCGCCCCCCTGCAGCAGGCCGGCCCGGTGCCAGTCGCGTCCCATCAAAGCCAGCAGCTGATCACCGTCCACCAGCTCGCCACGCTCGTTGCACATCACCACCCGGTCGGCATCGCCATCCAGGGCGATCCCCAGATGGGCGCCTTCCCGGACGACGGCAGCGCGCATTTCCTCGGTATGCAGGGACCCGCAAGCCTCGTTGATATTGCGCCCGTTGGGCTGGGTGCCGAGCGGAATGATCTCCGCCCCCAGTTCCCACAGCACGGACGGCGCCACCTTGTAGGCCGCCCCGTTGGCGCAATCGAGGACGATCTTCAGCCCATCAAGCCGGCGCCCCCGGGGGAAGGTATTCTTCACCACCTCCACATACCGGCCGGCGCTGTCGTCCAGCCGCCGGGCGCGCCCCAGGTCGCCGGGATCGGCCCTGTGGTCTTCCAGACCGTTGGCCATCAGGGCTTCGATCGCCGCTTCGTCAGAGTCGGACAGCTTGAAGCCGTCGGGACCGAATAGCTTGATTCCATTATCCTGATAGGGGTTATGGCTGGCCGAGATCATCACGCCGAGATCGGCGCGCAGGGATCGGGTCAGCACCGCCACGGCCGGAGTCGGCAACGGCCCAAGCAGCACGACGTCCATTCCCATGCTGATAAAACCCGCCGTAAGCGCAGGCTCCAGAAGATATCCCGATAAACGAGTGTCTTTTCCGATCACCACGGTATGACGATGATCCCCCCGACGGAAGTGCGCGCCCGCAGCCATTCCGATACGCAAGACCGTTTCAGCGGTCATCGGCTCCGTATTGGCCAGGCCGCGTACGCCGTCAGTCCCGAAAAATGCTCTTGCCGCCATGATTCTTGCTCGATCCCGCGCTTATTACCGTCCGAAAGGCCTGTTTGACCCCCGACGAAGGGTCTAGACCCTTCGTCGCGTCCGAGCAAGGGGGTTCCCCCTTAAAGCCATACAGATTGCGTGGTTAAAAAACAGAAACCAATTCCACCACGAACGTGCAATCATGCGGACCGTGGTGACGTCGAGAAGCGGCCGATCCGCCCATAGGTTCAAAAGAAGACAGCGACAAGAAGCATCGGGGAAACGGCCATGCAGTTTGGCATTCGATTGAAACTCATCGTTGCGTTTGCGGTGGTTACAGTCTTAACCGTTATTACGTCGGGTGTGGCGATCTACGGGATCAACAGCTTGAGGGAAGCGTTGAGCGACGTTGCGGACACGCGCCTGCCTCAGGTCACGACCGCCCATCACCTGGATAACACCATCCGCAACGTTCTGAACCAGATGACCTTGCTGACCCGTGATCAGGTTGACGATCCGGATCAGGCCTGGAATGCCATCACCGCCGACCTGGACAAGGCCAGCACCATGGTGGTCTCGCTGGAAGAAAGCGGCCTGGACAGCGCCTTGACCAGCGACCTGCGCACCACCGTCGCCGACCTGCGGGGCAGCATCACAGAGTTGCGCGCCAGCCTGACCGAGCGCAAGGACATCCTCGACCGTGAAGCCAAGGTCCGCGCCAGTCTGAAGGCGATGGAAAACGAGGTTTCCAGCTCCACCCAGCTGATCATCGACGTGGAACGGGCGGTCATGCACAACATGACCCGCGCGGCATCGGAAATGGATGACCTGGGCCTGGGCAAGACCCGCGCCGAACTGGTGGAGATGCTGAAGAAAAGCACCAAAAGCAGCACGGTGCTGGATGCCGCCACCTGGGTCAGCAATACCGCCGGACAGTTCGGCGCCAAGGTGGACCAGCTGCTGTCCGCCACCGATGCCAACTATATCAAGGCTCATGCCTTCAACACCGCCAACACTATCCGCCGGGTCGACGACCAGGTGACGCCGCTGCCGGCGCAGATGCAGAAGTTCGTCAAGGACTCCTTCAACAAGGTGCTGCCGCTGGTAACCGGCGACGCCCCCCTCGTGGCCCTGCGGGTGCGCGAGCTGGAAGTCAACGCCGCGATCACCGAACAGGTGGCCGCCGCCGCCACCCGCTCCGACGCCCTGACCGCCCTGGTGGCCGAAGTCAGCAACCGGGCCGTGGCCGATGCCGCCACCGCCACCGTCCAGGCCAATCACCATGCCCGGATCATGCAGCAGGTGACCACCGGCCTGGCTGTGGGCAGCGTTATCCTGTCGTTGCTGATCATCGTCTTCTTCGTCATCCGTCACCTCAACCGCCGCCTGAACGCCATGCAGACGGTGATGAGCCGCCTGGCCGACGGCGATCTGGCCGTGACCATTCCGCCGGCCACCAACGATGCCATCGGCCGCATGGCCGCCGCCGCCGAGCGCTTCCGCCAGAACGCCACCCGCATTCAGTCCATGGAGGAGGAACGCAAGGAAGCCGACCGCCGCGCCGAAGCCGAAAAGCGCCAGGTGATGGCCGAAGCCGCGCGGACCTTTGAAACCCAGGTGCTGCACCTTCTGGAAGACGTGGCCAAGGCCGCCGAGGGCCTGGGCACCGAAGCCGAAGCCATGGCCCGCAGCGCCCGGGAAACCCGCGACACCGCCGAGGCCGTCGCCCGGTCCTCCGGTCAGGCACAGGACGGGGTGCGTTCCGTTGCCGCGCGGGCCGGCGACCTGTCCCAGGCCATCCACGCCATCACCTCGACCGTGCAGACCTCCGGCGAAACGTCCGGCGAGGCGGTGCGGGTATCCGAGGATGCCTCCAGCCAGATTACCGCTCTGGCCCGGGTCGCCGCCGAAGTGGGCGAAGTGGTGGGCATGATCCAGGACATCGCCGATCAGACCAACCTTCTGGCCCTGAACGCCACCATCGAAGCCGCGCGGGCCGGCGATGCCGGCAAGGGCTTCGCTGTGGTTGCCGGCGAGGTGAAAACCCTGGCCGGCCAGACCGCCAAGGCCACGGAATCGATCGGCAAGCAGATTACCGAGATGGTCACCGCCACCGACGGCGCCGTCAGGGCCATCAGTTCGGTGTCGGAGGTCATCAACCGCATCGGTACCCTGAACGATTCCATTCTGGGCGCCGTGGAGCAGCAATCCAGCGCCACCAGCGGTATCGCGTCCAGCGCCGACATGGCGGCCGAGGGTACGGAAAAGGTGACCCACAGCATCAGCGACGTGCTGACCATGGCCCAGGCTTCCCAGGAATCCGCGAGCCGGGTGCAGGACGCCAGCAAGGCGGTGAATGCCTGCGCCCAGGAAATGCGCACGGCCATCGATTCGTTCGTTCGCCAGCTGAGCGGCGGCAGCGGCGGCGGCGATGTCCCGGGCAGCCAGCCCGCCTACGACAAGGCCGCCTGATCAGCCGGCCCGCGTGTTCTCTCCGGCGGGTCGGTCATCCCGCCGGAGAGGATCCCATGTCCCTCAGCACTCTTCCTCCACCATGGTCCGGGCCAGTTCGCCCAGCCGCATCACGCCCCGCTCCAGGCGATCGCTCCAGCTGTGGCCGCAACTCAGGCGCAGGCAGGTACCGTAGCGGTCGCTGGCGGAGAACAGCGAACCGGGGGCGAAGCAGATGTGCTCCGCGATGGCCCGGCGGAACAGGACCATGCTGTCCGCACCGTCCGGCAGTTCCAGCCACAGCACGAAGCCGCCTTCCGGTGCGCTCACGCGGGTTCTGGCCGGGAAGCTCTGATCGATGGCGCGGGTCATCCGTGCGATCGTGCCGGCGAAGGCCCGGCGGATGCGCCGCAGGTGGTTGTCGTAGCCGCCGGAGGACAGGAAATCGGCCAGCGCCACCTGGGGCAACGTCGGCCCGCACAGGGTTCCGCCGAACTTGGCCTGCAACAGGGCCTCCACCCGCCCTTTCGGCGCACAGATCCACCCCACCCGATACCCCGGCGCCAGTGTCTTGGAGAACGAGCCGCAAGTGAGGATGTCCGCCTCTGGCGCCAGACTGGCGAAGGGCCGGGGGCGTTCGGCCCCGAAGTGGATATCGCCGTAGATGTCATCTTCGATCAGCGGCACCCCATGGTCGGCCAGCAAGCCGATGATCGCCCGCTTGCGAACATCAGGCAGGCGGCATCCCAGGGGGTTGTTGAAGCTGGACGACAGCAGGCAGGCCGCCGGACGGCACCCTCCCGGCGCCGCGCCGTCGGCCAGGGCCTCGGCCAGCCCGTCCGGATCCACCCCCAGATCGGCATCCGTCGGCAGTTCGCGTACCCTCAGGTCCAGGTTCTCCAGGATTTGCAGCAGGCCGAAATAGGCCGGGGATTCGATCAGCACCGTATCCCCCGGCCGGGTGGTGACCTTCAGCGCCAGATACAGGGCTTCGGTGCACCCCAGGGTGATGATGATGTCTTCCGGCGGCAGGGCCTGCCCCAGGCGCAGGGCGCGGGCGGCGATTTCCCGGCGCAGGCCGGCATCCCCCCGGGGTTCCGTATACACATTGTACTGCACGCCCTTGACCCGCGCGGCCCGGGCCAGGAAGCGGTCCAGCCCGCCGGCCGCCAGCATGGCGGCATCGGGAATGGCGCAGCCCAGGGGCAGATAGGCCGCGTCGGCGGCCAGGGCCAGCATCGCCGAAACATCCTTCTCCACCCGCACCGGCTGCGCCTCTCCCGGCGGTGCGGAACGCGCCGGACGCGGGCGGGTGGCCAGGGGGTTGGCGGCCACATAGAAGCCCGAACGCGCCCGGGCTTCCAGCACCCCCCAGTCTTCCAGCAACCGATAGGCCTGCAGGGCCGTGGCCATGCTGACGCCCTGCTGGCGGGCGGTGCGCCGCAGCGACGGCGCGCGCATGCCGGCGCCCAGAGCTCCGCTGTCCACCATGCGGCGGATGGCGGCGGCCACGTCTTCGTAGCGATAGGACTCCGTCTGGCCGTCGCGCATCACCGCCGTCTCCCTGGTGACCGAAGGAACTGTACCGGTCACATTCTTCGCTGACTGTATCTGTTCCGCAAGGGCGGGGTATCCGATCTTTCCCGGACCCATCCCGTTCTTGGTCGAAGGAGCCCGTCCCATGGCAGTCCCCACCCGGTTCAAGCGCAGTCCCATTCTCTCCCTGACCGGCGAAACCTTCCGCTATGACCTCGCCGAGAGTGTGGGGCCGGACCTGACGGTGGCGGAGCTGATGGGAGCGGACGGCCTGACGGCGCTGGGCGACCTGACCCTGAGCTACGGCACGGCGGCCGGGGATGCCCGGTTGCGCGGCCTGGTCGCCGGGCGCTACGGCGCCCCGGTGACGGCCGATGACGTGATCGTGACGGTCGGGGGCATGCAGGCGCTGTTCCTGCTGGCCTTCGTGCTCTGTGGACCGGGAGACGAGGCGGCAATCGCCAGCCCGGTGTTCCCCAACGCCCGGGTGATCCTGGAGGCCGTGGGCGCGACGGTGCGGCCGCTGCCGTTCACCTTCGCCGCCGGCTACCGCCTGGACCCGGACGCCCTGCGCACCGCCCTGACCCCGCGCACCCGGCTGGTCAGTCTGGCCTCGCCGCAGAACCCGTCAGGCGTGGCCTTGACGGAGGCGGAAATCCGACTGGTGCTGGCCGAGATGGCGACGGTTTGTCCCGAGGCGGTGCTGCTGGTGGACGAGGTCTATCGCGACGCGGTTTACGGGACCGATGTCCCGGCCCCGAGCGTGGTGGGTCTGGACGACCGGATCGTCAGCTGCAGCTCGCTTTCAAAGTGCCACGGAGCGCCGGGCCTGCGCACCGGCTGGGTGGTCACCCGCGCCCCGGCCCTGCGGGACCAGCTGATGCTGGGCAAGTTCAACATGGTAGTGTCGAACTCGCTGGTGGACGATGCCCTGGCCACCCGTGTACTGGAGTGCCACGAGGATCTGGTCGACGCCCGCCGCCCCCACCTGCAAGCGGGGCTGGACCGCACGGCGGCCTTCGTGGCCGACCATGGGGACAAAGTGGCCTGGGTCCGCCCGGACGCCGGCGCGCTCTGCTGCCTGCGGCTGGCGCCGGATGTGTTCGATGATGCGGGCGTGGAGGCCTTCCATGCCGCCTTGCGGGCGCGTGGGGTGCGGGTAGCCCCGGGGGCATGGTTCGGCGACGAACCGACCGTGTTCCGCCTGGGCTTCGGCCTGCTGCCCATCCCGGAGCTTGAAGCCGCCCTGGCGGAGATGGGGGACGTGCTGGCGGGGTGACCCCTTCCGGTCCGCCCCGAAAGGGACTCCCCCTACGGGATCTCCCTACCGCCGGGTGATATTCGCCAGGAACTGGGTGACTTCCGTCTTCAGCGTTTCCGACTGGGTCACCATTTCCTGGGAGAACGACACCACCCCCTTGGAAGCCGTATTGGTCTCCGAGATGTCCTCAGACACGGTACCGATCACCTTGCTGACTTCCTGCGATCCCTGGGCGGCCAGCTGGACGCTGCGGGAGATCTCCGCCGTCGCCGATTGCTGCTGGTCTATCGCCGCCATGATGCTGCCGCCAATCTCGTTCAGATTTTCGATGGTGTTCACGATGCTTTGAATCGCCTCCACCGACCGCGAAATCCGCTCCTGAATCTGCGCGATCTGCGAACTGATATCCTCCGTCGCCCGGGTGGACTGAGAGGCCAGATTCTTCACCTCGTTGGCCACCACCGCAAAGCCCTTGCCCGCATCACCGGCCCGGGCGGCCTCGATGGTGGCGTTCAGGGCCAGCAGGTTGGTCTGGCTGGCAATGCCGCTGATCAGGTCGACGATCTCGCCGATGCGATCCGACGCCGTGCTCAGGCCCTGCACGTCCTCGCTGATCTGGCGGGCTTCCCGAACCGCCGCTTCCGAGGCCGTGGCCGACTGTTCCACCTGGTTGGAAATCTCGCGAATTGACGCCGTCAGTTCCTCGGCCGACGATGCCACCGTCTGCACGTTGCCTGAGGCTTCCTGCGAGGCCGAAGCCACCGTCGTCGTGCCCTGCCCCGCCCGGTCGGCCCGGCGCAGCATGTCTTCCGCCGTCCGGCGCAGTTCCACCGACTGGCCGGCCACCGCGTTGACGATGCCCATCACCGAGTCCTCGAACTCCTTGGCGATGCGCCGCATGGCCGCCGCCCGATCCGCCGCCGACCGCTCTTCGGCTTCGGCACGCTGGCGCTCCAGCTGCTCCTTCTCCTGGGCGTTGGTCTTGAACACCTGCAACGCGGCGGCCATTTCCCCCAGTTCGTCATGCGAAGCCTTGGGCAGGTCTACCGTCATATCCCCCTGGGACAGGCGCCGCGTCGCCTTGTTCAGCGCCGCCAGGCGCGCCAGAACGTGACGCTGCACGTAGCCATAGGCGATCAGCAGCGCGATCAGCAGAGCAATCGCCGCCAGCACGATCATGGTGATCCGCGCAAAACGCGACACCTCGGCCACTTCCGCCTTGTCCGCCGCGATCCGGCCGTTCAGTTCTCTGGCCGTTTCCGTGGCAATCGCACCTAGCTTGCGTTCGTTGGCCAGCACGTTGGCCACCAGAGTGCTCAGGGTGTTCAGGGTGTCCACATGGGCCTTGGTGTAGCCGATCAGGCCTTCGGCCTCGCCAGGGGCGATCAGGGCCTTCAGCGCGCCCAGCACCTTCTGCGCCTGTTCCTTGCGCGCAACGTCACTGATCGACTCGACGTTATGATCCAGCAGCCCGAGGGTATCGACGATGGCCCGGCCCTTCTCGTCAACCGCATCGGCCTTGCGCTCCGACACCATGTCGACCACCTGCTTGGGCAGCAGCAGGCTGTTGATCTTGAGATTGTTCATCTGCTCAAACTGGAACAGATCCACATCCAGCACCGAATCAAGGGTGTCGTAGACCTTTTCCAGCGCATAGAGGTCTTCGACGATGTCATAGAGAATGGAAACGTTGCTGGTGACCTGGCTGCGGCTGTTGGTGATCAGGCTTTCCGACAGGCTGGTCATTTCCTGGGCCTGCTCCAGCACCGCCGCGTAGCGGGAGTCCCGGGACTGCATCAGGCGCACCCGCCGTTCGGTGGCCTCGGCGAACTGCTTCAGGTCCCCTGTCAGTTGGTCGGATACGGCCCGGAACTGATCGCCGCTGGCCGTTCCGTGCGCCTGATCGATGAACCGGTCCACATCCCGCTTGATGCGATCGCTGCTTTCCGCCAGCCGCGCCTTCAGCTCTTCCACCCCGTTGATGGTCATCTCCTTGGACAGGGAGTCTCGGATACGGCTGAGGTCGGACGCGGTCGCCACCAGCTCCTTGGCGTCGATCACCAGGGGCATGGTTTCGTCCAGGATCGTCTTTTGCTGGGTTTCTATGGATTGAAGGACCGCCAGGCCGGTGCCGCTGGTGACAAGAACCAAAAGGGTGATGAAGGCAAAGGACAGAATCAGACCCGCGCGGACAGTGACGGTCTTCATGATCTTTTCAACTCCGGAAGGCCCCCGCCTGGGGAAAGGCCGGAAGAACCAGGGTAGGAACGCGCCCCGCCCGCCGGCACCTTCCCGCGAAACCGGAAGATGCCGGCGGGCAGAGGCCGCGCGGACACGATAACGGCGGCCGGATGGCCTTAAGGCACCTTGAAGACGGGCGTGAAGCCGGACGGAGCCAGAGACTCGTCCGGATTGAAGGTCTTCACGCTATCCTTGTCGACATTGAAAATTGCCGGCCCGACGTGGGTGGCAATGCTGGACCCTTCCAGGTGCCGCACGGCCATATCCACCGACAGCATCCCCTGCAGCGCCGCACTGTCGGTCGGCACCGCCGTCACGATGTCACGGCGCACGCCGCGATACATGGCCGGGGTGAAGTAGTCGGCGACCAGCTTGACCTTATCCTTCAGGCCCCGTTGCGGCAGCACGCCCATGGCCGCTTCGATGGCCACCGCGTTGCCGGCGATGTAGTCCACGTCCGGAACCTCATCCAGAGCCTCTTCCACCAGCGTTTTCTGGCGGTTGCGGTCGATGTCGCCGAACTTGACCGTGACCAGTTCCACCGAGGAATTCTTGATCTCTTCCCGGAAGCCGGTGTCGGTGAAAGTCACCCAGCCCTTGCCTTCCGGACCGGGCAGCCAGGCCACCTTGACCGGGTCGGATCCGGCGGGGTGCTTTTCCTGGAAGTAGCGGCCGGCCACCCGGCCCATATCTTCCCAGCTGACCGCGACCATGCCCGACAGGCCGTCGCCCTGCATCTGCGTCGACAGCGCAAACACCGGCAGTTTGGCCGAGGCCTCAACCACCGTCGGGGTCATTTCGCTGAAGGACACCGGTGCGAGAATAATTGCGTCGTAGCCACCGTCAGCCGCACAATTCTTGACCAACTCGATCTGCTTATCCAAATTCTTGGCACCGCCGGCGTCAACAATGTCCGCCTTCAGCCCCAGCTTCTTGGCCTGCTCCACCACGCCGTAGTTCACCGCCCCCCAGTACGGACCCTTGAAGTGCGGGAAGACAACGCAAAGGTTCCACTGCTTGGATACCGCGTCCAGCCCCTGGTATTCGATTTCCTTCGGCGGATTGCTGAAATCGTAGGGCGGATCCCAGGTGCTGACCGTCCAGGTCTCGGCGGAAGCCACGGTTGCGGAAGCGGTGAACATAATCGCCGCAGCGAAAGCTAGCTTGCTCACAAGGAGATCTCCATCTGGTTGTGAAAAAGTGATGGCTCAATCAGCTAATACACCTTCGATTGAACTTAGTATCATACACTCTAAATTTTGGCAATAAATGATTGTATTGAGAATTATTGCAAAGCCGCAACTTCTGCAAACCCATGTCAATGAAAAGGGCGGCTGACCACTCCGGCCGGCCGCCCTGTTTCCTCCGCCCTCTTCGCGGGAAGCGAGACTTAAAACCCCAAGCTGTCCGGTATAGTTGCCCCGGTCTGCCCCGGGATCAGAACCCTTCCAGCACGATCTTGCCCCGCGCCTTGCCGCTTTCCAGCACCCTGTGGGCCTGCTTCAGGGTCGCGGCCGAGATGGGGCGCAGCACGTCGGTCACCGTGGTCCGCAGCTGGCCATCGTCCACCAGCCGGGCGACCTCGGTCAGCAGACGGCCCTGTTCGGCGATATCGGCTGTTGCGAACATCGAGCGGGTGAACATGAATTCCCAATGGACCGACACGGATTTCCGCTTGAACCCCTTGATCGACAGCTCGTCCGGATCATCGATCAGCCCGAAGCGGCCCTGGGGGGCGATCAGGGCGGCGATCTCGTCCAGATGGCCTCCGGTTTCGGTGGTTGAGAACACGAAAGCCGGCGCCCCCAGCCCCAAAGCCTCCACCTGGGCGGCCAGGGGCCGGCTGTGATCGATCACGTGATGGGCACCCAGCTCCTGCACCCAGGCGCGGGTTTCGGGGCGGGAGGCGGTGGCGATCACCGTCAGGTCGGTCAGGGCACGCACCAGCTGAATGGCGATGGAGCCCACGCCCCCGGCCCCGCCGATAATTAGAATCGCCGGCGCAGCCCCGGGCACCGGCCGGCTCACCCCCAGGCGGTCGAACAGCATCTCCCAGGCGGTAATCGCGGTCAGCGGCAGGGCCGCCGCCTCGGTCGGGGTCAGGGTCGACGGCATGGGGCCGACAATCCGCGCGTCCACCAGATGCCGCGCGCTGTTGGCTCCCGGACGGGTCAGGTCGCCGGCATAGAACACCCGGTCCCCCACCTTGAATCCCTGCACATCCGGCCCCACGGCGGCCACCGTACCGGCCACGTCCCAGCCCAGCACCTTCCACGGACCGGGGTCGGGCGCTACACTCCGCCGCACCTTTGTATCCACCGGGTTTACAGAGATCGCCTGCACCTCCACCAGCAGATCACGGCCGGTCGGCACCGGAGTTTCCAGCTCCACATCCTCCAGGGAATCCGTTCGGTCGAGCGGGCCGGGGGTACGGTAGGCGACTGCCTTCATGGTCTTCACTCCGTCAGCTGTTTGCGTCGGAGCAAAGATCGGCCTACCATCGACGAACGCCAATACGGACAAAAACCGCCCATAGTGTCAAAAAGGGTACTGTCATGGCCAAGGTCCGCCACACCCGCTTCGACCGCAATCCCGGATGCTCGGTGGAAGCCGCCATCAGCCTGATCGACGGCAAATGGAAATGTGTGGTGCTGTTTCACCTGCTGGAGCGCACCATGCGCTTCAACGAATTGCGCCGGCAGATCCCCGGTGTTACTCAGCGCATGCTGACCAACCAGTTGCGCGAACTTGAGCAGGACGGGCTGATCATCCGAACCGTCTACGCCCAGGTGCCGCCCAAGGTGGAATACAGCATGTCGCCCCTGGGCCGCACCCTGGAGCCGATCCTGCACGCACTGAAGGTCTGGGGGGATACCAACATCGGCCGCTTCGGGAAACCGGAAACAGCCCCGCTCCCGGACGACGCGGTGACCGAGTAGTTCCTACCCCCCGTCGCGGATGGCCCGGGCGATGGTCAGGGCCTGCACGGTTTCCGGAACGTCATGCACCCGCAGGATCTGCATGCCACGTGCTGCCGCATCCGCCGCCACCATCAGCGACCCGGGCATCCGCGCCTTGGCCTGATCCGCCCCGGACAGGGATCCGATGAAGCGCTTCCGCGATGCCCCCATCAGCACGCCACAGCCCAGGCCGTGCAGCATTGTGCCCGTGTGCAGCAGCTGGAGGTTATGGGACACGGTCTTGCCAAAGCCGATGCCCGGATCGACGCAGATCCTGTCCAGCGGCACCCCGGCCCGGCGGCAGACCGCCAGCCGCTGGGCCAGATAGCCGAAGACCTCCAGCGGTGCATGGCCATAGACCGGGTCGGACTGCATGGTCTGCGGCTCGCCCTGCATATGCATCAGGATCACCGGCGCCTGCCGCCGCACGGCCACCGACAGGGACTCGGGGTCGCCCTCCAGGGCGGTGACATCGTTGATGATCCGCGCCCCCGCCGCCAGCGCCGCATCCATCACCGCCGCGTGGCGGGTGTCGATGGATATCACCGCGCCGCGCTCCGCCAGGGTCCGCACCACCGGTTCGATACGGGCGATTTCCTCGGCCGGTGACACCGGGCGGGCGCCGGGCCGGGTACTTTCACCGCCGATATCCAGGATGGCCGCCCCCGCTTCCAGCATCGCCTGACCGGCCGCAATGGCCACGGCGGGATCGAAGTGATCCCCGCCGTCGGAGAAGCTGTCGGGGGTGACGTTGACAATGCCCATCACCAGCCCCGGTCCCGTCGACAGGTCCAGTCCGGCAAAGGGCGCGCGGGGCGCAGAAAGGTCATGCAGCAGAGCCGCCACATGGGTCGCCACCGCCGGCCCCTCCTCTGTCGCCCAGGCCTCGACGGTGTCAGGCGCCGCCAGCACGCGGCTTACCGTCGACAGGGCACCACAGCCCCCCGCCGCACCAGGCTTGCGGGCCAGGACGCCAAGCGCCGTGAAGGCCAGATCGGACCGGCCGGCCAACGATCGTGCCTGCCCCTCCGCCACCGCCTGGGTGGCCAGGGGGCCGGTCAGCAGCCCCGCAGGGACCAGGCCGAGACAGCCGAACAGACCGCCCCCGGTCGAGTCGGAGGTCTCCAAGAAGAAGCCCCGCGGCAAGGCGGGGCTTCCGATTTCGACCGTATGGGAGACCATCCCGGCCCTCAGCCGCCCGGCTGGGGTTCGGGATCGCCGCCCAGGCTGCTGCCACCCGTGGGGGCAGAGCCGCTGGTGGGCACGGAGGCGCGGCGCCCCCCCCGGTCCCGGGGCGGGGCCGGCTGTTCCGGACGCTTCAGTTCCTCGCCGCGCAGCAGCTTGTTCACCTCGTCCCCTGACAGGGTCTCGTATTCCAGCAGACCCCGGGTGACGACTTCCAGGCCGTCGCGGTGTTCAGTCAGGATGCGCCGGGCCGACTGTTCGCCTTCTTCCACGAAACGCCGGATCTCTTCGTCGATCAGGCGCGCGGTGGCATCCGACAGGTTCTTGTGCTGGGTCACAGAGTGGCCGAGGAAGACTTCTTCCTGGTTGTCGGTGTAGCGCAGCGGGCCGAGCTTTTCGGAATAGCCGAACTCCGTGACCATGCGCCGGGCCATATCGGTGGCCTGCATGATGTCGTTCGATGCCCCGGTGGTCACATTTTCCGCGCCGTAGACCAGATCCTCGGCGACACGCCCACCGAACGCCATGGCGATGCGGGCCTTCAGTTCCTTCAGGGAATAGCCGTAGCGATCCCGTTCCGGCAGGGACATGGTCACGCCCAGGGCGCGGCCGCGCGGAATGATGGTGACCTTGTGCAGGGGATCATGGCCTTCCATGTGCAGGGCCACCAGGGCATGACCGGCCTCGTGATAGGCGGTCTTTTCCTTCTCCTCTTCGGTCATCACCATGGATCGCCGCTCGGCGCCCATCATGACCTTGTCC
Source organism: Rhodospirillaceae bacterium Z3-40 (assembly GCA_046233135.1). Taxonomy (GTDB): domain Bacteria; phylum Pseudomonadota; class Alphaproteobacteria; order Rhodospirillales; family Rhodospirillaceae; genus JBJXHN01. The sequence goes on from JBJXHN010000003.1 coordinate 28,893, forward strand.
TTGGCTTCTTCGAACTCCAGCATGTTGACCACGCGCTTGCCCTTGCGGGCGGCCAGCAACGCGGCCTCGTTGACCAGGTTCGACAGATCGGCGCCGGAGAAGCCGGGGGTGCCGCGCGCGATCACCTTGGGATCCACGTCATTGCCCAGCGGCGTCTTGCGCATGTGAACCTTCAGGATCTTCTCGCGGCCCATGATGTCCGGATTGGGCACGGTCACCTGACGGTCGAAACGGCCGGGACGCAGCAGCGCGGGATCCAGCACGTCGGGCCGGTTGGTGGCGGCGATCAGAATCACGCCTTCGTTGGCCTCGAAGCCGTCCATCTCGACCAGCAGCTGGTTCAGGGTCTGCTCGCGTTCATCATTGCCCCCGCCCAGACCGGCACCACGATGGCGGCCGACGGCGTCGATTTCATCGATGAAGATCAGGCAAGGCGCGTTCTTCTTGCCCTGTTCGAACATGTCGCGGACGCGGCTGGCGCCGACACCGACGAACATTTCCACGAAGTCGGAGCCCGAGATGGTGAAGAACGGCACGTTGGCTTCGCCGGCAATGGCGCGGGCCAGCAGGGTCTTCCCGGTGCCCGGGGGGCCGACCAGCAGCACGCCCTTGGGGATCTTGCCGCCCAGACGCTGGAACTTCTGCGGGTCACGCAGGAACTCCACCACTTCTTCCAGTTCCAGCTTGGCTTCGTCGATGCCCGCCACGTCGTCAAAGGTCACGCGCCCGGATTTTTCAGTCAGCAGCTTGGCCTTGGACTTGCCGAACCCCATGGCCTTGCCGCCGCCGGACTGCATCTGACGCATGAAGAAAATCCACACGCCGATCAGCAACAGGAAGGGGAACCAGGAAATCAGGATGCTCCAGAAGGTGGGCACGTTGTCATCGGCCGGGCTGGCCGAGATCCGCACGCCATTGTCCCGAAGCTGGGTCACCATGTTGGGATCGCTGGGCGCATAGGTGGTGAACGCCTGACCATCGGTGGTATGGCCGGCAATGGAGTCGCCCTTGATGGTGACGTCACGGACTTCCTGCTGCTCCACCCGGGCCAGGAAGTCCGAGTAGGCGATGCTGGTCTGCGGACCACGCGGGGCCGACGTCTGGAACAGGTTGAACAACACCACCAGAAGCACGGCGATAATGATCCACAGAAGCAGATTTCTGCTGAGGTTCAAATTCTTGGCCCTTTCCTGCCACACACTGCGACGCCGAAGCGCCGTCCGCGCAGCCCCTCTTCTTACTCACGGATACATGGGGCCGTGAAGCACACGGCTCAAGCCATTCCGTTAACCTTCAAGGCACGTATGCCGTCCCGGGCGCGATCCGACCCGAAATCGGCCCCTCCCCCAACGCCCCCGTCAGATAGACGCAGCCGTGGGGATAAGCGACATGCGGGGAGCATGGGTGACGGAGACGTCCCAGTCGGTACCGTCTGCCCCATCCGCGCCCCCTCCTGCGGCGGCGCCAGCATAACGACCATGGTCCGCCGACGAAACCGCCAAAATGAGCCAATCCCTGCCGTTTTCCGCCCCTTCCGCCGGCGAAACGAGCACCACGGGAAAGGCCAGCCGCGCCCCATGGGGCATCCTCGCCAGGTCCTTCCCGGCCCCCTCCTCCGCAAGCCGCTGCCAGCGCCCCTCTCCCAGGGCGCAGACCGCCAGACCCGACCGCCGGACCACCACCCGGTAGCGGCCGTCCCATAGCAGCGGCACATCCGGTTCCAGCGGCACGGGACGGCGCTCCAGACCCCGGCATTCCCGGCAAATCACGATCCCCGCCCCCCCACTCACCGGCCGCCACAGGCATCCGGCCCGGCTCAGCCGGCCGCCGGCCGGCACCGTCTCCAGCATCCCGAGCAGACCGACCATCTCGTCCGGGTCGGGCATCCAGGCGCTGCCGGCCACATGGGCGGCCATCCGCGCCAGTGCCCGCCCCGCCAGCCGCCGGGATGCCGCCGCCAGCACCGACCGGTCCGCCTCCAGCCAGCCCTCTCCCACCCGGGTCAAGGCGGTCACCAGCAGGTCGGCGGTCATGGCATCCAGCAGCACCCGATCCGATCCCAGCCGCGCCGCCGAACGCGCCAGGGATTCGGCCGAAAGGCCGTCGGGCAGGCCGGCTTGGCGCTGCCGGCCCCGTTCGTAGGCGGAACTGCGATTGGTGGGATCCTCCACCCAGGACAGGCCGGCGGCGGCCACGGTCGCATACAGGGTCGCCTTCCCCACCCCCAGCAAAGGCCGCAGCAGACGGGCTTGAGGGCGCGGCGACAGCGGTACCATGGCCGACAGCCCGTCCGTACCGCTGCCTCGGGCGAGCCGTTGCAGCAGGGTTTCCGCCTGATCGTCCCGGTGATGCGCCGTCAGCAGGTGCAGCACGCCGGATCCGGCGCACCAGTCGAGCATCAGACCATAGCGCGCCTCCCGCGCCGCCGCCTGAACACCGCGCTCCGGCCGGGGGCCGTTCCAAACCAGCGTGTGATGGGCAATACCCCGCCGGGCACACAAGGCGGCCATCTCCCGGGCTTCGGCCGCGGACTCGGCGCGCAGCCCGTGATCCACGGTCAGGGCAACCACCGACCCGCCCCGCTCCGCCGCCCAAGCGGCGCTCAACAGCAGCAGGGCGAGGCTGTCCGCCCCGCCGGAGACCGCCACGGCCAGCACCGGCGCAGGCTCGAAGGGTCCGAGCGGGTCGAGAGCCGAAGCGAAGGCCTCGGCCGACAGCGGAGGTGTGTCGGCGCTCATCCGGCGCCGGCGACGGAGTCGCGGCCGATGGAGGAGGCTTTAGCAGCCAAGCCGGCTCATCTCCGTGGTGGCGCGGCGCTTGATGGCGTCCGCCGCCCGGGGATACTGGCCCCCCAGACGCCCGAAGGCCGCACAGGCTTCCTTGGTCTTGCCCAGATTGGCCATGGACAGGCCCAGCTTCAGCAGGTTATCCGGTCCCTTGGTGCTGTCCGGATAGCTCTGATAGCCGTGCATGAAGGCCACCGCCGCCTGTTCGTAGTCGCCGCGCACATAGTGGGTCTCCCCCAGCCAGTACTGGGCGTTGCCGGCCAGATTGCTCTTCGGATGGGCTTGCAGGAAGGCGGTGAAGGCCGACTCCGCTCCGGCGAAATCACCGCCGCGCAGCATGGAGAAGGCGTAGTTGTACTGCTCGGGCTCCGGTGCGTTGGGCAGCGTACCCGACGGCGCCGCCGTCGACCGCGAGCCGGCGGCGCTTCCGCCACCGGACGATGGGGGTTGTTGGGTGGTGACCGTTCCCAGCGTCCCGGCCTGGGGCGTGAACCCTCCGGTGGTGGGCGCTGGCGCCCTGTTGCCGGATGCCGCGCCGCTGCTATAGGCGCTGGAGGCGCCAGCGCCTTGGGGCTTCCCCTCCAGGGCCGACAGGCGGTAATCGATATCGGCCGCCACGGTGTCCAGGCGGGTGTTGACCTGCTGCGCCTGATAAAGCGCTTCTTCCACCTTGCCGGTCAGGTCCTGCACCAGCCGCTCCAGTTCACCGATGCGCACCTGAAGCCGGCCGGCGACATCGGCGGGCATCGCCTGCCCGGCCACCCCGGAGGCAGCCGCCCCGCCCGTATCCCCGCGATAGACCTGAACCTGCAAGGTTTGCAGCTCCCGCTCAACCCGTTGCAGGCGGTTCATCAGGCTTTGCATGGACTCGGCCTGGGTCTGCTGGGCCAGGGCCGGCGTGGGCGCAACAGCCACCGCGGCCAGCCCCAGCGGGGCCGCCACCGACAGGGACAAGGCCAGCGCCACACCGGACAGGGAAGCAGGCGCGCGTTTCGCGCCACCCCGGCCCCGTGTTCCGTACCCCGACAGGTCCGCCACCGTCCGCAGTCCCAGCATGCCGCCGTCCCTTTCCCGATTGATCCGAACAGGGCATTCCGCCCCGATTGCACAAAGTATACGTACCCTTCCATGCGGGCGTAAATGTGGCGCAAGCCAACCCGCCCCGGAAGCCCCCGTTTTTTGCCCCGCACACCGTGGCCTGCTCAAGAAAAAGGGCGTCGCCTCCGGTTCTGGAAGCGACGCCCTTCGTCTTGGATGCACGTTGACCAGAGCTTTACTCCAACCGATCCCCCGGGCGTGGGATCGACGGTCTGGACATCTGGTGAAGGCCCCTGATGCCGGCCTTCCCGCAGGTCACCAATCCGCGGCGCTGACGCGCCGAAGGGGGTCCTTATTGCGGAACGGAGACACCGCGACGGTTCTGCGCCCAGCAGCTTTCGGTGGCGGAGGTGCAGGTCGGACGCTCCTTGCCGTAGGAAATGGTGCGCAGGCGGGAAGAGGCCACACCCTGGGAGGCCAGGAATTCGCGCACGGAGTTGGCGCGACGCTCGCCCAGCGCCAAGTTGTATTCGCGGGTGCCGCGTTCGTCGGCATGGCCTTCGATCGTCAGGCTGTAGTTGGGGTACTGACCCATCCACTGGGCCTGGCGGCTCAGGATGGTGCGGGCCTCGGGGCTCAGGTTGTACTGATCGAACGCAAAGAACACGCGGTCACCGACGACCTGCTGGAATTCGGCAACGGACCCCGGGGCCGGACCGGTCGGCTGAACCGTACCAGTGGTCTGGGCGCCCGCGCCCGTGTCAGGGGTGGAGGAACAGGCGGCCAGCAGCAGAGCGGCAGCCACGGCACCAACGAAACCAAGCTTCATTTTCACTTCTCCAAGCTCTGGACGTCCGGAAGGGGCGACGCGCGCCCTTCCGGCATGGGATCACACCGAAAGGCACACCCGACCTTACAGCGTTTGAGTCTCTGCAGGGGGTTTTGACGGAAAAAGGAGAACGACACAAGGACCTTCCACTATAACGCACCCTCTGATCAGGCGGTTCTAAGGTAGAAGGGGGGACCAAGCGGGATCAGACGCCTCCGTCGGCGTCGGGATCCGGCGCTCATTATATCCGGTCAGATCGATGCTGTAGAGAGCTGTATTGCCAGCACCCTGCTGTTCCCGGAAAAACATCAGAACACGGCCGTTCGGCGCCCAGGTGGGGCCTTCCACCAGGTAGCCTTCGGTCAGAATCCGCTCGCCGCTGCCATCGGGACGCATCACGCCGATATAGAATCGGCCGCCCTTCATCTTGGTGAAAGCGATCAGATCCCCGCGCGGCGACCACACCGGCGTGGCATAGCGGCCGTCGCCGAAGCTGATTCGCTGCACGTTACCGCCGTCGGCCGACATCACATAGATCTGCTGCGCGCCACCCCGGTCGGAGTTGAAGGTCACCTGATGGCCATCCGGCGAATAGGACGGCGACGTATCAATGGCGGGATGATTGGTCAGCCGCACGGACCGGCGGGTCCGCAGATCCATTTCGTAGATCTCGGAGTTGCCGTCCTGGGCCATGGACATGATCACCTTGTTGCCATCCGGCGAGAAGCGCGGCGCAAAGGTCATGCCTGGAAAATCGCCCAGCAGCTCGCGCCGCCCGGTTTCGATATTGAACAGATAGACCCGCGGCACGCCGTTGAAATAGCTGAGGTAGGTGATCTCCTGGGCCGTCGGGCTGAAACGCGGGGTCAGCACCAGCGCTTCGCCGTTGGTCAGGTTGTGCTGGTTGGCCCCGTCCTGGTCCATGATGGCCAGCTTCTTCACCCGAGCGGTCTTCGGACCGCTTTCCGCCACATAGACGACTCGGGTATTGAAATAGCCGTCCTCACCAGTGATGGCCTTGTAGATTTCGTCGGCGATGATGTGGGCCACCTGACGCCAGTTGTCCGGCGGCGTGGTAAAGGCCCGGCCCACCACCTGGCGGCTGGAAAACACGTCCCACAGCCGGAAGGCGACTCGGATACGGCCATCCGCCTGGGGCTGAACCTCACCCTGGACCAGGGCCTGGGCATTGATCGCCCGCCAGTCGGCGAACTGGGGCTCCATGGACAGATTGGGCAGGCTTTGCAGAAAAGCAGCGCTGTCCAGCACCCTGAACAGGCCGGACGACTGCAGGTCGGCCCCGATCACCTCGACCAGCTGACGGCCTGTCTGAAGGGTATCGGCATCGGGGGCACCGAAATTGGGGATGGCAATGGGCATGGGCTCGGTCACGCCCTGGGTGATGTCGATCACCAGCTGGGCGCGCGCGGCAGGCAGCCCACCGGTCACGCCAAGGGCCGACAGGGCAGCCATCAGGCACAGACCGAGACGAAGGCTCAAGCGGGAAAGTCGGGTCGCTACAGGCATGTTTTGCGTCACCATTCTCGCGGTTCTTTAGCCCGGGCCGGGCGGGACAGGGCACAGATCGGATGCGTTGCCCCAACCATCAACGCCCCAGCCTTCGGAGGGATGTCCTGCCCGACGATTGTGGCAGAGTCATGTTATTTTACGGATTTTCGGCAGGATTGGGGCCGCTTTCGACAGATTTCGGGGGACGGGCGCCCCCTACTAACTGCCGTCAGTTGAATGAGATCCCGGTCGGCGCGAATCTCAGGTAGAAACCGTCTTCGAAGGATGGGTATTTTTCCGGTGGAATCGGCAGCGGACTGGCCAGCATCACCGCCCGCACCGCGCTGTCCGCCAGGGACCGGTAGAACGGATCGCTGGCGAAGCGCGAATCCAGCTCCGGTTCCGCCCGCAGCACCGATCCGTCGGGATTCACCCGCACATAGATCGGCACCACCATATCCGCCACACCCCGGCCGCCGGCGTTGTAGTTCCAGCGGCGCTCCACCTCATAGCGGATCCGGTCGATCTCCGACATGGTCAGCGTCTGGCTGATCCGCCCCCCCTTGTTGGAAGGCTGGCGCGGCGCCGTCTGGGGGGCGGCGGCCTGCTGCTGCTGTTCGGGCGCGCGGCTGTCCACCTTCTTTTCCAGCTGGGTGACCGCCGACATCAGCGAATCGAACGGGTCAGCCTGCTTCGGCTTGGGCTTCGGCTGCTCCTGTGCCTTGGCCTGCTCCTGCTTGGCCTTTTCCTGCTGCGCCTTGACGAAGGCAGCCGGGGGTGTGGGCTTGGAGGGTGGCACGGGCAACGGGCGCGCGGCCGTCTGCTCCGGGTCCGGTGTCGGTTCCGGCGGCGGAGCGGTTTCCGGCTGAGGTTCCGGCTCCGGCGCGGGTTCCGGTTCCGGCGCGGGCGCCGGTGGCACGGGTTCGGGCTCGGGTGCCGGCGGCACCGGTTGGGGCTGGGGCTCGGGCTGCGGTTCGGGCGCCGGGGCAGGCTCAGGCTCGGGTTCCGGCTGAGGCGCCGGTTCCGGTTCCGGTGCGGGCTCGGGTTCGGGCGCCGGCGGGGCCGGTTCGGGCTTGGGCGCGGGTTCCGGCTTGGGAGCCGGCTGAGGGGCCGGCTTGGGATCAGGCTTGGGAGCCGGTTCCGGCTGAGGTTCGGGCAGCGAGGTGGTCTCGTCCGACACCTCGGCCAGTTCCACGATGATCACCTCCTGCGCGGGCAGGATCTGCTCGTCGGTGAAATGCGGCAGGCCAAGGATGGCGAGCAGCAGCACCACAACGTGCAAAGCGACCGATATGAGGAGGCCACGGGTCATCGACTGAACATCCTGCTCCCAGAAAACGGAAGACGGGGAAACGGGTTAACGGCTGTTGGTCCCGGGGGCCTGCGGGGACAGGGCTCCGGGCTGGGTGACCAGCGCCACCTTGCCGTAGCCGGACTGTCGCAGAACCCCCATCACTTCCATCACCCGGCCATAGGCGATGTTTTCGTCGCCGCGCACATAGATCCGCGCATCGGCATTGGCGCCGGTGATGGCGCGCATCTTGCCGGGCAGTTCGTTCAACGGCACGGCCAGTTCCTGCACATAGATCATGCCGTCCTTGGCGACGCTGACGGTCAGGGCCTGGTTGTCCTTGTCCAGGGCCGGCGCACTGGCGCGTGGCAGATCTACCTTCACCCCGGTGGTCAGCAGCGGTGCGGTGACCATGAACACGATCAGCAGCACCAGCATCACGTCCACCAGCGGTGTGACGTTGATGTCGCTCATCGGCGGACGCCGCCGCCCGCGTCCCCGTCCGCCACCGCCGCGCCGCGGCTGAATGGATGCGCCCATGAAAGGACTCCCCGCCCGTCTTTACTGCGTCAAATCGTTGTGGTCAGTCACCCGAGGCCCGCTCACTCGCCGCCTTCGTCCAACTGGCGGGACAGGATGGCCCCGAATTCGCCGGAGAAGCCTTCCAGACGCGAGCCATAGCGATCCAGGTCGCCCGACAGCTTGTTGTAGGCGATCACCGCCGGGATGGCCGCCACCAGACCCAGCGCCGTGGCGAACAGGGCCTCGGCGATGCCCGGAGCCACCGTGGCCAAGCTGGTGTCGTTGGTCATGCCGATGGCATGGAAGCTGTTCATGATCCCCCACACCGTACCGAACAGGCCGACGAAGGGGGCCACCGACCCGGTGGAAGCCAGGAAGCCCAGCCGGTTTTCGATGGTTTCCAGTTCCCGGGTGAGGGTCAAACCCATCACCCGCTCGATCCGTTCCGAAAGCTGCGGCCGGGGGCCGGACGGACCACCACGATGGCCCAGCCGCCATTCCCGCATGGCAGCGATGAAGATCGCACCCATCGGATCGCGTGCCCGGCCGTTCATGCGGTCGTAGAGGTCTTCCAGGGAATTGCCGGACCAGAACCGTTCTTCGAAGGTGTTGGCCTTGCGATTGAGGCCGCGCAGACGGATCATCTTTTCGATGATGATGGCCCAGCACCAGACACTGGCCAGGACCAGGGCGATCATCACGATCTTGACGACGATATCGGCCTGCATGAACAGCGAGAAGATGGAAAGCGGCTTGGCTCCGCCACCCATCGTCCCGGTCATCGCCCCTGCCCCGCTTGCGGCCGCATTGCCCAGCGCCGCGCCGGCCGCCCCGGCCGCGTTGCCCAGGGCCTCGCTGTCCACCGGCACGGTGGGGGCGGACTTGGGCACCGGCGGTGCGGACTGGACATCAAACCCGCTTTCCAGGGCATGCATCACCCCTTTGGCAGCCCCCTGGGCCGCGTGACCCAGCGTATCCATTACGTTCATACGGTCGAGGCCGCCCAGCAGATGGCCAAGACGGTCGATACCGTCAAGGCCGCCAATGGCGGTAAAATGACCCAGCATGTCCCCGGAAAACAGATCCATGGTCTCGTCCCGTAAACTCAGTCAGTGGAGGGGGTGGGTTCGGTACGGGGCACGGACACCGCATGAGTGCCCGGCGGCAGGACCAGCCGGCTGCGAATGCTTGCCGGCAGGCGGACCGGCCCGCCCGACCGCAGGGAAAGGCAGGCCACCTTCACCCGCAACCGCGCAATCACCGTATCCATGCCCCGGTGGATGGTTTGCAGCATCAACAGGCTCGCCGCGCCCAGCTCGGCCAGTTCGGACTCCACCACCAGGGCATCGTCCAGCGTGGCCGGGCGCTTGTAATCGATGGACAGGCTGGCCACGGCAAAGGCAATCCCTTCCGCTTCCAGCAAGGCCGATTGGTGAACACCCACCAGCCGCAGGTATTCGGTCCGCGCCCGTTCGGCGAACTTCAGATACTCGGAATGATAGACAATGCCGCCGGCATCGGTGTTTTCCCAATACACGCGCACGGGAAGCCAGTGGCGGCCGTCGCGGATCTCGCCACTGGGGGGCGGGGTCGTTGCCGTCATCTCTGCGTCCTCGTGGTCTGCTTCATCCGGTCCGGGGAGCAATCGCTCATTCCGGCGCCTCCCCTCGCCCGAACAGGTCGCCGGGCTCCTGCCCCCGGCTGCCGGGCGATGCGGGGGCGGCCGGTGCCGCCAGCCCCAGGTGCCGCCAGGCGGGCACGGTCATCACCCGGCCGCGCGGCGTGCGTTGCAGGAACCCCTGCTGAATCAGGAACGGCTCGATCACATCTTCCAGGGTGTCGCGTTCTTCGGCCAGGGCAGCAGCCAGGGTATCCACCCCCACCGGCCCGCCGCCATAATGCTGGGCCATGCAGGTCAGATAGCGGCGGTCCATGGTGTCCAGCCCCCGGCCGTCCACATCCAGCCGCTGGAGGGCGGCATCGGCCACCAGGGCGTCCACCGGGCTGCGCCTGGCCACGGTGGCGAAATCGCGCACCCGGCGCAGCAGCCGGCCGGCCACGCGTGGCGTTCCGCGCGAACGGCGGGCCACTTCCCGTGCGCCTTCCGGCGTCAGGGCGAGGTCGAGGAGACGGGCACTGCGGGTCACGATCTGCACGAGGTCATCCGTGTCGTAAAAATCCAAGCGCAAGGGAATGCCGAAGCGGTCACGCAGCGGCGTGGTCAGAAGACCCGACCGGGTGGTCGCCCCCACCAGGGTAAAGGGCGCCAGATCGATCCGCACCGACCGGGCCGCCGGTCCTTCGCCGATGATCAGGTCAAGCTGGAAATCTTCCATCGCGGGATACAATACCTCCTCTATGGCGGGATTGAGGCGATGGATTTCGTCGATAAACAGAACGTCCCGGGGCTCCAGGTTGGTCAGAATCGCCGCCAGATCACCGGCCTTGACGATCATCGGCCCGCTGGTGGCGCGGAAGCCCACCCCCAGTTCCTTCGACACGATCTGCGCCAGCGTCGTCTTGCCCAGCCCCGGCGGACCGTGCAGCAGCACGTGGTCCATGGACTCCCCGCGCGCCCGGGCCGCCTGAACGAACACCGACAGGTTCTCGCAGACCGGCCGCTGGCCGATGAAATCGCCCAGGGTCTGCGGCCGCAGGGCCGCGTCCAGGTCCCCTTCCCGCCGCCGGGCGGTTACCAGCCGGTCCCCGTCCGCCTGCCGGTCATCGCGCGCGCCCGCCATGGCTTAGCCCAGCCCCCGGCCGAGGTCCTTCAGGGCGGCCCCGATCAGGGCCTGCACCCCCTTCGCGCCATCGGCCGCCGCGCGGCTGGCGGCGGCATAGGCATCCCCCTGACCGTAGCCCAGATTGACCAGGGCGCTGACCGCATCGGCCACCGCCGCATCATCCCCGCCGTCCACACCCGAGGGGTCGCCGGTGGCAGAAGCCGCGGCGCTCGCCGCCGCCGGAGCGCCGGCCGCAGCCCCGCGCCGGGCAGCCGCCCCCGTGGGCACGGCCCCCATAGCCGCAGCCTTGTCCTTCAGTTCGGAACAGATTCGCGCCGCCAGCTTGGGTCCGACCCCGCTGGCCCGGGTGAAGCTGGCCTTGTCCCCGGCGGCGATGGCCTGACCGATCTGCCCGGCGGCCAGCACCGACAGGATCGACAGCGCCACCTTGGTCCCCACCCCCTGCACGGTGGAAAGCACCCGGAACCACTCCCGCTCGGCGGATTCCAGGAATCCGTATAGGTGGATATGGTCCTCGCGCACGTGGGTCTCGACGAACAGGGCCACCGCTTCGCCGACCGCCGGCAGGCGCGACAGCACCCGGGCGGGACAGAACAGCACGTAGCCGACGCCGTTGACGTCGACCACCACCCAGTCGTCCCCCAGGCTGTCCACCAGCCCGTTCAGCTTGGCGATCATCGCCCGCCCCCCCCGGCAGCCAGCCGCAGGGCGGCATTGCCCGCCCGGTAATGGGCGTGGCAGACCGCGACGGCCAGGGCGTCGGCGGCATCGGCCGTTTCCATGCGGGCACCGGGCAGCAGGGTGGCGATCATCATGCCCACCTGATCCTTGGCCGCCCCGCCGGTGCCCACCACGGCCTTTTTCACCGTGCTGGGCTGGTATTCGGCGACCGGCAGGCCGGACAGGGCCGGGGCCAGCAGCACGGCGCCGCGCGCCTGGCCCAGCTTCAGGGTGCTGGCGGGGTTGCGGTTGACGAAGGTTTCCTCCACCGCCGCCTCTTCGGGATCGAAGGCGGCAATCTGCGCCAGGATACCCCGGTGCAACTGCGCCAGCCGCTCGCCGAGGGGCCGGGCCTCGTCGGACCGCACCACACCGTCGGCCACATGGCGCAAGCGGTTGCCGGAGGCCTCGATAACGCCCCAGCCGGTGACGCGCAGCCCCGGGTCCAGCCCCAGGATCCTCATGCGGACAGCTTTTCCATCACGGCGTCGTCAATCTCGTAATTCGCCGCCACCCGCTGCACGTCGTCGTTGTCATCCAGAACATCGAGGAACTTCAGCAGGGTCGGGGCGGTCTTTTCGTCGACGGCGACGGTGGACAGCGGCTTCCAGTCCAGACGCGCGTATTCCGGCTCGCCCAGCGATTCTTCCATGGCCTTGGACACCGCGCCCAGATCGTCGGGGGCGCAATAGATGTCGTGGCCGTCTTCACCGGATTCCACATCATCGGCACCGGCCTCGATGGCCGCTTCCAGCACCGTTTCGGCTTCGCCCTTGTCGGCCGGGTAATGGATCAGGCCCACGCGGTTGAAGTTGAAGGCCACGGAGTTGGATTCGCCCATGGTCCCGCCGTTCTTGTTGAAGGCGGCGCGGACGTCGCTGGCCGTGCGGTTGCGGTTGTCGGACAGGCATTCGACGATCACCGCCACGTTGCCGGGGCCGTAGCCTTCATAGCGCAGCTCTTCCAGAGCGTCGGTGTCGCCGCCGCCCAGGGCCTTGTCCAGGGCGCGCTGGATGTTGTCCTTGGGCATCGACTGGCCGCGCGCGGCCACGATGGCGGCACGCAGACGCGGGTTGGAATCGGGGTCCGGGCTGCCCAGCTTGGCGGCCACGGTGATTTCCCGGGCGAGCTTGGTGAACAGCTTGGCGCGCTTGGCGTCCTGGCCGCCCTTCCGGTACATGATGTTCTTAAACTGGGAATGCCCCGCCATCGGTCGGCTCTCTACATCTCGTTGGTTGCGGTTCGGAATCATACCCCATCCCGTCTCCCTCCAGCCAGAGGGATCACGGCACGGGGCTTCCTGCGGTCGCGGATGGGGACCGTGCGGCGCTCTTTCTACACCGAGGGGATCACTTGCGCCAACTCCCCTCCCAGACGGACGGGTTCGCAGCGCAAGGCCAGGCCGGTGCGGTCGTCGGTTTCCACGAAGGTGCCGCACAGGGTCCCCTCGCCGTCCGCCGGCCCCAGACGCTCGCCGGGCATCTTCCGGATGAAGCGGGCGATGGCCGGTTCCTTGACCATGCCGATCACGGAATCATAGCAGCCGCACATGCCCGCGTCGGTCTGAAACGCCGTGCCGCCGCGCATCACCCGGGCGTCCGCCGTGGGAATATGGGAATGGCTGCCCACCACCAGCGAGGCCCGGCCGTCGCAGAACGCCCCCATCGCCCCCTTCTCGGAGGTGGCTTCGGCGTGGATGTCGACGATGATGCCCTGCACCGTCGCCCCCAGGGGATAGCGCTTCAGCAGGTCGTCCACGGCGCGGAAGGGATCGTCCAGGGGATCCATGAACAGCCGGCCCATCACCTGCACCACCAGCACCTTGCGCCCGCGTCCGGCCTCGACGATCACATGGCCGTTGCCCGGGGTGCCCGGCGGGAAGTTCGCGGGGCGCAGAAGGCGGGGCTGCTTGTCCAGATGGGGGATGATCTCCCGCTGGTCCCAGACGTGGTTGCCCGTGGTCACCACGTCGACACCCGATTCCAGCATGTCCTCGCAAATGCGGATGGAGATGCCGAAGCCGTGGGCGGCATTCTCGCCGCAGACCACCACCAGATCCAGGCCAAGGGTCTTTCGCAGGTTGGGCAGTTCGGCGGCCAGCGCGGCCCGGCCGGCCCGGCCCACCACATCCCCGCAGTACAGCAGTCGCATGACGGTGTCCAAATGCTCCGATCAGATTGCCCCGGCCGCCGGAAAGCGGATCAGGGTCGTGGGTGTGGCGACCGCATCCAGCGGCCGGTCATGGCCTTCCACCGGCACGGAGTCGGTGGCCTGACCGTCGAAAGCGATACCCAGGGCAAAAGGTGGTATCCCGCCGTCCCCGCGCAACCGCGCCAGGGTGCGATCATAGAACCCGCCACCGAACCCCAGCCGGTATCCCGTCCGGTCGAACGCCAGCAGCGGCACCAGCAGCCAGTCGGGCCGCAGCGCCTCTGCCGTCGGTGCCGGATGGCGGGTACCCAGGGGGCCGGGCTCCAGTACATCGCCCGGTGCCCAGGCCCGGAAGTCCAGCGGTGCGTCCCTGGCCACCACCACCGGCAGGGCCAGACGCAGGCCGCAGGCGGCCAGGCGCGCCATCAACGGCCGGGGGTCCAACTCTCCGGGCAGCGGCCAATAGCCGGCCACCACCCCGCGATGGGTCGTCACCAGCCCCTCTTCCGCCGTGACCCGGTCGGCCAGGGCCTCGGCAGCGGCGATGCCCCCGTCCCGGGCCAGCACCCGGCGACGGGCCAGGGCTTGCTCCCGCAAGGTCCGCTTGGCGGCGGCAGGATCTGGGGACAGGGTCATGGAACCGAGAAACAAGGGGAAGGCAAAAAAGATGTGTGCGGGGCCGTACCAGCCGTGGGTCGAAACGACCTCCACATGGGCCGCGAGCACTACGTGGGCGCCGCGTAACAGGACCAGGATCCCGTCAGAGACAGCTCCCTATCTTAACGTATAGCCCCCGGGAGTGTGCTGCCTCACGCACCGGACAGCGCCCGCACCCCTGTAACTTAGTGCGCAAACCGCCCGCTGAAAACCTGTTTTCCGAAGCCCCACCATTCCCGGGGGTCATAACACCGCCCGAAGAGCGGTGCGGCTCTGCCCCGCTCTCTCACGCCCGACCGAAAGAGGCCGCCACCCGCTCGGCCAGAGCCACGGCGGCCTCTTCGACCTCCGAGCCCAGGCGCAGGGCGGTACGGGCACGCCCCAGAGGCGGCGCACCGTCGGCCGCCCCGAGAATCCGCAGGCCGCGCGGCACCCGGCTGCGCGGCAACGGGGCCACCGCCAGATCCGCCAGAACCGCGGCAATCATCGCCTCGTAGGCGTCGGAGCGCAGGGTTATCCGATGGGCGATCCCCGCCGCCTCCAGCGCCGCCACCGTCGCCCGGCGCCAGGCACAACCATCGCCAGCCACCGCCAGGGGGACGGGCCGGCGGCTCCAGGCCGTCCCTTCCCGCGCGGCAGCCCACACCAGCGGCTCTTCATGGATCACCCGGTCTTCGGGACGCCAGGGCACAGCCGCGCCGGGGGCCAGCACCGCCAGATCCAGGCCCCCATCGTCCAGCATGTGCCCCAGGGCCGCACTGGACGCCACCGTCACCTCGACAATCACGTCCTTGTAGGCGGTGGCGAAGGAGGCCAGCACTTCGGACAGCTGGACTCCGCCCACATCCTCGATCAGGCCGACCCGTACCCGGCCGGACAGGGTCGGGCCGGTGAAGGCTTCTCGCGCTGCCCGCTCTGCCGCCACCATCCGCCGGGCATGGGGCAGCAAGCGCTCGCCGGCCGGAGTCGGCAGCATACCGGACCGCGTGCGGGCAAAAAGGCGGCAGCCGAGGGTGTCTTCCAGCTTGCGCAGCTGCATGGAAACCGCCGCCGGTGTCCGCCCCAGGCGGGCAGCCGCACGGTTGACCGCGCCGGTTTCGGCAACGATAACAACGGTTCGCACCGCTTCCATATCCAGGCGGGCAGCGTCGGACGGAGGGACGGAAAGGGCTTCTGTCATGGACTTTAATTTAGGAATGCTGATTCCGATCGTAAATAGAATTAGTTTTTCTTAATTCCCGAACCGCGCCATCTCTTCGGGGTCCCTCTTTCATGACAGGAGCCCGTTCATGACCAAGCTCAGCCCCGATGACCTGCGTATGATGGACCTCTACCGCCAGCGCGCCCTGGCCCGCGCCGCCGCCCGCCGTGACGACGACGGCGAAAGCGGCAAGGGTCAGCGCACCCGGCCCGACGGGACCGCCGCAACCGAGCCCAGGCTCGTTTCGGCCTGGCCGAGCCTCAAAGGCATTCAGGGGGTATTCAGGGGACGGAGACCTGCCCCGCCGGATCTGGCACACCAGCTCTGACCAACCCGGATCGATGACCGGCAGGGATCAGCCGCTGGCCTGCAAATCGCCGGCAATGCGGTCTATCCGTTCGGCAATGATCTCGATCGCGTGGGCGACCCGTTCTTCCGCCTGCTCGCGCGCCCTGGGGCCATCCTCGTCTTTGGCTTCGCCCAGGGCGACGCGCAGTTCGTCCAGTTCCGCCCGGGTGTCGGACAGCTCGTCGGCCAGCATCAGGCCGACCATGACCAGGATCAGGCTTTCCCCCACATGGCCGACCGACGCCGACAGCTCCCGGGCCTTGACGTCGATGAAATCGGCCAGGGTGGATACCCGGTCCTCTTCCCCCGGACCACAGGCAATGCGATAGGAAACGCCGTTAATGGAAACGGTGACGGTGGCCATACTCTCAGAATCCTTCCGGCTTCGGTCCGCTCACGGCGAGTCCAAGGTATCGCGCAGGCGGTGGATGGCGCCATCCAACCGGTCCGACACCACTTGCGAGACCGTCCGCAGGTTCTCGTAATCGGCCCTCAGGGCCTCCAGTTCCGCTTCCATTTCCGCATCGAAGGCGGCCTCCGGCTCGGCCTCCAGACGCTCGCGCGCCGCCCGGTCGAGACGCTGCACGGCATGCGCCAGTGTCTCCAGCGCCTGCTCGATCCGGGTCAGCTTATAGATCGCTATGTCTTTCAAGGGAGTAAGCGCCTTTTCTTAAAGCCGGAAGTAAATATGGCCGGAAGTTGGTTCTCCGTCAACGGCTGGTTGGGCCTTTTCCTTTGACTTTTCCGCCATTCCGGCCTCCCTTTCGGGGTCATGAGCCCGCCTGCTCCCATCGACCCGTGCACTTTACCCTGGATCCGTATCCAGACCCTTACCGCCGCGCGAAAATTGGCCGAAGCCGCCAGCGGGATTGCGGATGCCACCCACCGGCCGCTGGTGCTGGTCACCCCGCCCGGTGCCACCGCCTGGCTGGGACCGGGATGGATGCCTGCCCTGGCGGCTCGTCTGCCCCCTGGGGCTCCGGTCCTGACCCTGGCCGACTGCGGCGCCCTGGCCGGCCATGCGGCCGCCGTGCTGGCGGCCGGCGTGGGCGTGGTAGTGCCCGAGGTCCCCGCCGCCGGCCGTATGCGCCTGCGCGCCCTGGCCGCTTCCCGGGGGCTGCTGGTGCTGGACCGGCGCCGCGAAGCCCCGGTGCTCAAGACCCCGGATGGGGCGGAGGCCCTGGTTGCCGCGCTTTACGGACGGACGCCGGCATCCGACGGGCAGGTGTTGCCAGCGGACGCCGGGTGACGCATCCTGCGGCCGTCCGGGGATCGGCCCCGGGGACCGGTGACCTGCCCCGGAGTCCTGCCTCGGAGACCAGACCGTGACCACTGCCTGTCGCCTCTACCTGATCACCCCGCCTGTCATCGACGACCCCGCCGCCTTTGCCCGGCTGCTGGATGACGCCTGCACGGGCGGCGACGTGGCCTGCCTTCAGGTCCGCCTGAAGGACGTGCCCGAAGCCCACATCCGCGCGGTGGTTCAGGCGGTGAAGCCGGTCTGCCACGCCCGCGACATCGCCCTGCTGCTCAACGACGATCCCGCTCTCGCCAAGGAGACGGGTTGCGACGGGGCACATGTGGGGCAGAAGGACACCCCCTATCGTCAGGCCCGCCGCATCCTCGGAGACGACGCCATTGTCGGCGTCACCTGCCACGACAGCCGCCATCTGGCCATGGTCGCCGGCGAGGAGGGAGCCGACTATGTGGCTTTCGGAGCCTTCTTCCCGACCGAAACCAAAGAGGCCCCCACCCGCGCCGACCCGGATCTGCTGGCCTGGTGGACCGAGATGATGGTGGTGCCGGCGGTGGCCATCGGCGGCATCACGGTAGACAACGCCCGCCCGCTGGTGGAGGCCGGTGCCGACTTCCTCGCGGTCTGCGGCGGGGTGTGGAACCATCCGGACGGCCCGGTCGCGGCCGTTGCCGCCTTCAACGCCCTGTTCGCCGCCGTGGACGCCGAAATGCCGATGCAGGTCACCCCCGTGGGTGATGCCGCCCAAGAGGACGATGACGGCGAGGACGATGACGGCGACTGGGACGAGGATGACGAAGCCGAAAACGACAACGCTCCGGATCGGTAACCTCCGCCGGTTGGCAAATCGCCTCTTCGTCCTCTATCGCTGCACCGCGAGGGCAATTGCGGGGAATGACAGAGCATGAATAACGACGGACCACGGGCTGCGCGTTCGGCACAACCTGAGTCGAGCGCGCACGAACCCTTCCGCTTTTCTGGATGCACGGCCGATTATTTCGGCATTTGGCTGGTCAATATCCTGCTGTCAATTTTGACGCTGGGAATCTGGTCCGCCTGGGCCAAAGTGCGCACCCTGCGCTATTTTTACGGCAATACGTGGGTCGCCGGCGGGAATTTCGATTTTACCGCCACAGGCCTGACCATCCTGATCGGCCGGATTATCGTTCTGGTGTTTTTCGGCGTCCTCTCTCTCGCCAGCCTTGGCCTGGGCATGGTGGTTCCGGTGCTGGGCAATATCCTGCCCTCCCTGATCCTGATCTTCCTGGTGCCCTGGGCGGCGATCCGATCCCTGCGGTTCAATGCCCGCCACACCGTCTGGCGCAATGTAACGCTGGACTACCAGGGCAGTTACGGGCAGGCCTTTGTCGCCTTTGTCCTGATGCCCCTCATCGCCACCATCAGCCTGGGCCTGCTGGCCCCCTTCGCGGCAAAGGTGACAGGACGGACCGTGATCAATTGTGCCCGCCTGGGTACGGCCCGCTTCGAAACCGATGCCTCCCTCGGCAAGCTCTACAAGGCTTTCTTGATTGCCATTCTGACCGGCATCGCCGTGGTCGCCGTCCTCGCTTCGATAGCCTCCGTCCTTTCTATTCTGATCTATACCTTGGGCGGGGCCAGCCACACGCTTCGCGACAACGCTGCGGTCCTGGGCACCCTGGGCATGGCCACCGTCTTTTCCGCCGGCATTGCCCTGGCCGTCTTCGTCGCCGGCACGGTCTATCGGATGGAAGTGCGCAATATCCTGATCAACGGATCGGTCCTGAACGGCCGCCACCGTTTCTCCTCTACCTTCAGCGGAATCCGCGTGGCCTGGATTGTCGCCAGCAACACGATCCTGGTGGTCCTGACCCTCGGCCTGATGTTTCCCTGGGCGCGTGTTCGCATGTGGCGCTATCAGACCTCCTGCCTCGCCGCCCTGCCATCCGGGTCCCTGGACGAGTTCGTGCAGGCGCAAAGCGAAGCGGGGAATGCATTCGGGTCCGAATACCTGGACCTGAGCGGCGGCATAGGATTCTGATCATCCCTCATCATTCGCCCTCTCGCCTTTTCGGGAGATCCATGCTTACCCTCGACGGCACCCTTTATCCCGCCGGCCGCTCCAAGGGCAGCCCCGCCCGCCTGCGCTACGACGGGGGCAAGCTGACCCTGGAGCACGACGAGGCGGCACCGGACTCCATCCCGCTGGCCGGGATCAAGGCGGATGCGGCGGTGCACGGTGTGCCGCGCCGGCTAACCCTGCCCGACGGCAGCTGCTTCATCACCACCGACCACGCCGCCGCGGCCCGCCTGCTTGGCGGCCATCCGGATCGGAAGCAGCGGGGCCGGCTGGCGTTACTGGAAGGCGCCAACAAGGGGCTGCTGGCCTTTCTCGCCGTTGCTCTGGTGGGCTTGCTGGTGCTCTTCCGCTGGGGCCTGCCCTTGGTGGCGGACGGCGTCACGGCCGTGATCCCGGCCGGGGTGGAACAGGCCATCGGCGAGAGCGCCTTCAAGCAGATGGATGGCACCCTGTTTTCGGCCAGCGCCCTGCCCCAGCCGCGCCGGATGGCCATTCAGGACACGTTCGACCGCCTGCGCCGCATCGCCGGCCTGCCCGATACGGTCCGCCTGGAGTTCCGCAAGTCCCGCCGCATCGGTCCCAACGCCATCGCCTTCCCGGGCGGGCCGGTCGTACTTCTCGACTCATTGGTCGACCTTGCCCCCAACGCGACGGCCCTGGCCGGCGTTCTGGCCCACGAACTGGGGCACGTCACCGAACGCCACGGCCTGCGCCGCATCGTCCGCACCTCGCTGCTGGCCATCGCCATCACCGTGACCTTGCAGGACATGGGATCGGTGGTGGACGAAATGGCCGGCGTCGGGGTGGTCCTGGCCGCCCAGGCCAACTCCCGGGATTTCGAGCGGGATGCCGACGATCACGGGGTGGCGCTGCTGGAAAAGGCCGGACTCGATCCCCGGGCCTACGCCGATATGCTGCGCGCGCTCTATAACAGCTGCCGGACCTGTGGTGAGGGGAGCCTGAGCTGGCTGTCGTCCCACCCTGCGCCGGAAGAGCGCCTCAAGCGTCTTCCGGGGGCGGCGGAACCGGCGCCCACACAACCTCGGTGATGTCCTCCGCGCCGGTGCACAGCATCACCAGCCGCTCAAGCCCCAGGGCAATGCCGCTGCACGGGGCCATGCCGAGGGTCAGGGCGGCCAGGAACTCCTCGTCCAGGGGATAGCGCTCGCCGTACAGGGCCTCTTTCAGGTCCATGTCATGGGTGAAGCGCGCCCGCTGCTCTGCGGCATCGGTCAGTTCGCCAAAGGCATTGGCCAGCTCCACCCCGGCCACATAGACCTCGAAGCGTTCGGCCAGACGCGGGTCGTCGGCACGGGGTCGCGACAGGGCGGCCATGCAGACCGGATAGCTGTGCAGAATGGTCGGCACCCCGTAGCCCAGGCGCGGCTCCACCCGGTCCAGAACGATGCGAAAGAACACGTCCTCGAAGCGGTCATTTTCCCCGCAGCTCAGCCCCAATGCGGTTGCCGCCGCGATCAGCGGCGCGGCCGCCGGCTCCATGGGATCGCCGCTCAGGGCAATCCCCGCCTCCAGCGCCGCCATCAGATCCACCCCCGCATACCGGTCCAGGGCCTCGGCAACGCTCAACCGCTCCCAGGGCGCGAAGGGATCGACTGTCGCACCGCCCCACAGCAGGGACTCCGCCCCCGTGGCCCGGGTGACGGCGCGGACCAGCTCGGCGCATTCCTCCATCAGGTCCCGCCAATCCAGGTTGCGGCGGTACCATTCCAGCATGGTGAAGGCGGGATGATGGGTGGGGCCGCGCTCGCCGTTGCGAAAGACGGGGGCCAGCTGGAACAGGGCACTTTCCCCGGCCACCATCAGCTTTTTCATCGCGAATTCCGGCGATGTGTGCAGATAAAGCCGCCGTGAGCCCTCGCCGAAAGGTTCCTCCAGCTCGGTGGCGAAGGCCTTCAGATGCGGCTCCAGCCCCGGCGAGACCTGAATCGGCGGGGTCTCCACCTCCAGATAGCCGCGCCCGGAGAGAAAGGCCCGAATGGCGGCCACCGCCCGGACCCGGGCCAGCAAACGCGGCCGGCGGTCGGCGTGGCGGGCGGGATGCCACCAGGGAAGAGAGGAAGACGGCATGGAGGGTCCTTTTACGAGCAGGAAAGCGGGGGAAAACGGCCTTGAACCGGCAAAAACCATGGGACTGCCATTCCAGGCAAGCACTTGGTTGCCTGGACGGTGGAAGCCTGCTAGGTTCCGCGCCGATTTCACCTTAAGATTCGTCTGTCGGACTCCGATCCCATGAAAATCAACGCCAATACCATCCGCCCGGGCATGGTGCTCGAACACCAGGGCAAGCAGTGGTCCGTTCTCAAGATCCAGCTGGTTCAGCCCGGCAAGGGCGGCGCCTTCATCCAGGTGGAAATGCGCGACCTGGAAAGCGGGAACAAGACCAACGAGCGCTGGCGCACCGCCGATACGGTGGAACGGCTGGAAGTCCGGGAACGGGACTGCCAGTACCTCTACCTGGACGAGGTGGGCTATACCTTCATGGACAAGGAGACCTTCGACCAGTTCTCCCTGCCCGCCGATGCCATGGGGGATCAGGCGCCATTCCTGCAGGAAAGCATGGACGTCATCGTC
Source organism: Rhodospirillaceae bacterium Z3-40 (assembly GCA_046233135.1). Taxonomy (GTDB): domain Bacteria; phylum Pseudomonadota; class Alphaproteobacteria; order Rhodospirillales; family Rhodospirillaceae; genus JBJXHN01. The sequence continues at coordinate 50,595 of JBJXHN010000003.1, forward strand.
GACTTCATCGAAGGCACGCCGGTGTCCGTGACCCTGCCGACCCAGGTGGTGCTGGAAGTGGTCGAGGCCGATGCCGTGGTCAAGGGCCAGACGGCGTCATCCTCCTACAAGCCCGGCATCCTGGAAAACGGCGTGAAGGTGATGATCCCGCCGTTCATCGAGGCTGGCACCAAGATCGTCGTCAACACCATCGACGGCACCTACGTGGAACGGGCGAAGTAAGCCCCCGCCCGACGCGACAATCCATCGCCTATTGCGGGCCGGCCGGGGCATTCCCCGCGCCGGCTCGTTCCCTTTTCTCGATACTTAGACAGGGACCGACCCCCATGCCCGTGCGCTCCGCCAACATGAACGTCATGATCGCCGCCGCCCAGAAGGCGGCTCGCGGCCTGATCCGCGATTTCGGCGAGGTGGAAAACCTGCAAGTCAGCCGCAAGGGACCGGGGGACTTCGTGACCAACGCCGATCTGCGCGCCGAAAAGGTCATCAAGGCGGAGCTGCGCAAGGCCCGTCCCCGCTACGGCTTCCTGATGGAAGAAAGCGGCGTCACCGAAGGCGAGGACCCCACCCGCCGCTGGATCGTCGACCCCCTGGACGGCACCACCAACTTCATGCACGGCATCCCCCAGTTCGCCATCTCCATCGCCCTGGAAGAACATGGGGAAATCACCAACGGCGTCATCTACAACCCGATCACCGACGAGATGTTCACCGCCGAAAAGGGCGGCGGCGCCTTCATGAACGATCGCCGCCTGCGCGTCGCCGGCCGCAACACCCTATCCGACAGTCTGTTTGCCACCGGCATCCCCTTCCAGGGCAAGGGCGGTCACGGCCGGTTCCTGGAACAGCTGGCCAAGGTCATGGCCCGCACCTCCGGCGTTCGCCGCTTCGGTGCCGCCGCCCTGGATCTGGCCTATACTGCCGCCGGCCGGGTCGACGGTTTCTGGGAAGAAAGCCTGCAGCCCTGGGACGTGGCCGCGGGCATCCTGCTGGTGCGCGAGGCCGGCGGCTACGCCACCACCCTGGCCGGCCAGAATGATATTCTGGAAACCGGCTCGGTGCTGGCCGCCAACCCGAGCCTGCACGAGTTGCTCGGCACGCTGCTGCGGGAGGGGTGATCCCTTCCGCCCCCGGCGGCAATGTCCAAGGTAGAATTTCCAGACAATAACAATCCCGCTGGTCCCGCCGACAGGAAGGAAAAGCGGCGCCCCCTGGGTGGCCCTACAGACTGTTGACCGTAATCTTGCGCGTTCCGCTGGACTTCCCGTTCGCTTTCTTCAGGAAATGCACCCATTGGAGGGGGGGCGGGTCCAGTGGGCGGGTTGCCGAGTCGCACAGTCGTGTTATAGTGCCCGACGTCGTGATCAATCCAGGGGGAATCCGCCCGTGAGCGCCAAAGCCAGCCTGTCCAACCGCGCCCTGCTGGCTGCCGTCGTGGCCGCCGTTACTGCGGGCGCCGGCCTGCCCCTTCCGGATACCGCCCAGGCCCAGGAGTACCGCTACGCCGGTGCCCAGGATGGCGATCAGTTCAGCTATTTGGATGCTCTGGGATCGAACGGGGATGTCACCGTCAATATGGACGCCCTGGACGAAATGGACCGGCTGCGCATGCCCGACGGCTCCGTGCCCCGGTCCTATGGCCCCCGCCAGCTCGGCCTGACCCTGCGCCAGGGGGTGTCCGTCGGTACCGCCACGTCCCTGACCGGCGAGCCCGTTTCCCAAAGCTATCATCCCGTCCTGCCCTCCGGCGCGGGCCGCGCCCCGGCTGCCGCCCCTGCGCCGCGCCGTGCCCAGGCGCCCATGGCGGCCCTGCCACCCGCGCCGCCGCCCCGGCCTGAAGCGCCGCCCTCCGCATCCCGCAGCACACGGGTGGCCAGCAGCGAGCCGGCCACCGAGCGGCCCCAGCGCCTGACGCCGCCGGTTCCGGCGCCGGCCGCCCCTGCGCCACGCCCCCGTTCCGAACTGCCGCCGGCCGAAGCGCCCAGCACCCCGCCCGCGCCGGTGGTCGAGACCGCGCGTGCGGCGCCGCCGCCGGTTCCCGCGCCGGCCGCCGAACCCGAAGTGGCCACCGCGCCGCCCTCGCCGCCCCCTGCCGCGCCGGCTCCGCCGGAGCCGGTGGCGGCCGTTGCGCAACCTGCCCCGGCGCCTGCACCTGAACCGCAGCCCGAACCGGCTCCGGAACCCGTTGCGGCCCAACCTGCTCCGAAATCTGATCCGGCGCCGGCTCAGCGCCCGCGTCCAATCCGTCTGGCCACGGGTGGGGTGCCGATCCAGCCTGTGGAGGACGAGCCGGTGATGCCCGTGCAGCGGTCCGGCGCGCCAATGACGCAGATGGCGACCCGCGCGGCCTCTGCCCCGCTGCCGCCGGCGCCCAAGCCCCAGCCACCGACCGCAAGCACCTCTGTTGCCTCCGCCGCTCCGGCACGTCAGGCGCCGGCCCCGACCACGGCCCCCGAACCGCCGGGTCCGCGGTCTTCGCCGGCCGAAACCACACGGGCGACACCGGCTCCCACGCCCTCCCCGACCCCGGCTCCCGCACCGACGCCTGCGCCGGCCTCGAACACCCAGGTGGCCGCGCGCACAACCCCGGCCGCCCTGCCGGCCCGCTTCAGCGTCGATTTCGACGGCAATGCCGCCGATCTTCCGGCAGGCACCGGCGGTGCACTGGATCAGGTGGTCGAAGCCTTGAAGGACGATCCGTCCCGCCGGGTGCTGCTGGAAGCCTATGCCAGCGGGGGCAGCGACGGCGGCAGCCGGGCCAAGCGCCTGTCGCTGACCCGCGCCTTGAACGTCCGGGCCTATCTGATGGACCAGGGGGTGCGCAGTCCGAATATCGAAGTCCGCGCCATGGGGACCCAGGGTGCGGGGCAAAATCCCGAACGGGTCGACGTCAGCCTGATCCCGTAAGCACCCCTTTTCGACGGAGGCTCCTGCCCTTGACCGTGGGTCCGGTCCCCCCCTTCAGTGCCGCCGTTCCTGCCCTTTCGGCCCGCTTCCCGGGCCGGTTTCCTCTGATGTCGACTTCCGCCGCCCGCCTATCCGGATCCCCTTTCCCGCGCCGGCAGCCGCCAGGCTACCGACCGGGGCCAGAGCGAGCAGCCGCCCTATGAGACGCCCCCGCCGTTTTCTTCTGCGCATGGCGATTTTCCTGGCCGCCGTTGCGGCCGTCATTGCCCTGCTGTCCCCCGCCCTCTCCTCGTTCTTCATGGCCAACCCGGTGCTCAACGGGCTGATTCTCGGCGTCGCCTTGGTGGGGATCCTGCTGAACATCCGCCATGTGGTCAGCCTGGGACCGGAAGTGCGCTGGATCGAGAATTTCAGCCAGGGGCGTGCGGCCGTTTCCTCCGACACCATGCCCCGGCTGCTGTCGCCCATGGCCAACATGCTGGCCGAGCACCAGGAACGGGGCCGCAACAAGGGCCGACTGACCCTGTCGGCCACCGCCACCCGCTCGCTGCTGGACGGCATCGGCGCCCGGCTGGACGAAAACCGCGAGACTTCCCGGTATTTCGTCGGCCTGTCGGTGTTCCTCGGCCTGCTGGGCACCTTCTGGGGGCTGCTGGATACGGTGGGCTCCATTGCGTCGGTGATCGGCGACCTGACCATTACCGGCGGCGACATCAACCGGGTGTTCACCGACCTGAAGGCCGGCCTGGAAGCACCGCTGGACGGCATGGGCACGGCCTTTTCGTCGTCGCTGTTCGGCCTGACCGGGTCGCTGATTCTCGGCTTCCTGGATCTTCAGGCGGGACAGGCCCAGAACGCGTTCTATAACGGCCTGGAAGACTGGCTGGCCGGCCAGACCCGGCTGGGCTCCGGCGGCAGCCTGGGCGACGGCGACCAGTCCGTGCCGGCCTATATTCAGGCCCTGCTGGAAAAGACCGCCGACAGTCTGGACGATCTGCAACGCACCATCGCGCGGTCGGAGGAAAGCTCCATCGCCACCAATTCGCAGATCCGCGACATGGCCGAGACCATGGCCACCCTGACCGACCAGATGCGCACGGAACAGGCGGTTCTGCTGAAACTGGCCGAAACCCAGGCCGACCTGCGTCCGGTCCTGCACAAGCTGGCCGACGTCAATGATCACACTCCCCCGGGCGGTGGCATTGATGATCAGACCAAGGGGCACATCCGCAACACGGATGCGGCGGTCACCTATATGGCCAACCAGATGGTCCAGGGCCGGGAGCAGCTGCTGAAGGAACTGCGGGCGGAAATCAAACTGCTGGCCCGCACCATCGCTGCCACCGCCGGTGCCGGCGGGGCGGGTAGTTCCTCTTCCGACGATACCGATCGGAGGCGCTAGACCATGCCCGGACCAGCGGCCCGCCGCAGGGGACAGGTTTTCGACATCTGGCCCGGGTTCGTCGATGCCCTGGCCACCCTGCTGATCATCATCATCTTCGTTCTGCTAATTTTCGTGCTCGCCCAGTTCTTCCTGGGCCAGACCCTGTCGGGCCGGGAAGCGGCGCTGGAGCGGCTGAACCGCCAGCTGTCGGAGATGGCCGACATGCTGGACCTGGAACGCCAGGGCAACGAGGAACTGCGGCTGTCCCTGTCGCAGATGTCCAACCAGCTGACCGAAGCCAACGCCCGCATTGAGACCCTGAACGCCCAGGTGCGCGAAGGCCGGGAAACCCGGATCGAAAATGCCGAACTGCGGGACCAGCTGGCCGAGATCGCCCAGCTGGAGCAGGATGTGGCGGCGCTCGAAGCGCTGCGCGACGATTTGCGTGCGCAGATCGTCGCGCTCGATACCCGGCTGGCTCAATCCCGGCAGGAAAAGGACGAGATGCGGATGGCCCTGAACGCCGAACAGGAAATGTCCGCGGAGGCCCGTGCCCAGCTGACCCTGATGAACAAGCAGGTGGAGGCGCTGCGCGCCCAGCTTGCCTCGCTCCAGGCCGCGCTGGACGCCAGCGAAGCCAAGGCCGCAGACCAGGAAGTGCAGATCATCGACCTGGGCAAGCGCCTGAACGCCGCCCTCGCCGACAAGGTTCAGGAACTGCAGCGCTACCGCTCGGAATTCTTTGGCCGTCTGCGCGAGGTGCTTGGCGAACGCCAGGATGTGCGGGTGGAAGGCGACCGCTTCGTCTTCCAGTCCGAAGTGCTGTTTCCCAGCGGCTCCGATCAGTTGCAGCCGGCCGGCCGGGATACCCTGGCGGATCTGGCGCGCACGCTGATCCAGCTGGCCGACGAGATCCCGTCGGACATCGACTGGATCCTGCGGGTGGACGGCCATACCGACCGCCAGCCCATCCGCACGGCCGCCTTCTCCTCCAACTGGGAGCTGTCGGCGGCGCGCGCCATTTCGGTGGTCAAGTTCCTGATCGACCAGGGCATCCCTGCCGACCGTCTGGCAGCCACCGGCTTCGGCGAGTACCAGCCCATCGACGACGGGAACGGCCCCGAAGCCCTAGCCCGCAACCGCAGGATCGAGCTGAAATTCGACCAGCGCTGACGCCGGAGACCGGGGCATGGCAGAGGCATGCGAAAAACGCACATTCGTGCTTGCCGCCCGCGGCGCCCTTCTGTATAAGGGCCGCTCGTTTCGCGGGAGAGACTAGAGATGAAGAAAGATATCCACCCCGATTATCACGAAATCACCGTGGTGATGACGGACGGGACCGAATTCAAGACCCGCTCGACCATGAAGGGCGACACCATCAAGCTGGATATCGACCCGAAGTCTCATCCGGCCTGGACTGGCGTCCATCGTCTGATTGACTCGGGTGGCCAGCTGGCGAAGTTCAACAAGAAGTTTGCCGGGTTCGGTCTCAAGAAGTAAGCCTGTTCCGCGCAGGGTCCTTCCCTGTGCGGCTGGGTGACCGGATCGGAAAGGATCCTGCCTCGGCAGTGTCCGGATCGACGAGACCACCCGAACGCTTTCGCAAACGGCGGTGATTTCACCGCCGTTTTGCTTTTTCGGCCCTTGTCCATTGAGCGGGGCCGCGGGTCGTACAGACCTTATGCCTTATCGGCAGCGCTTCCGGGCGGAATACACACCCCCTACATCCCTTTTGACCCATCCCTCCGATCAGGCTGAAAGGCGCAGAAACCCTTGGCTCCGATCGGGCCGGACCGTCGTCGGACTTTCACACGGCACCCCCATCCCAAGCGTTGGTTTTCCGCGCCAACAGTCATACATATTTAAGGGAGAGCCGACGACAATCACCGGACTCTTGCCGCCGTCGTCCTGAGATGACCGGGGGATTAATCGAGCGCACATTCTTCAGATGAACAGAAACAAGGCTTCCCATGGCCGCCGTAACGCACTTCGAGGTCTACGTATTCGAACAGCACGGTTGGGCGCTGCAGGGCCGCTATGTCAGCCATGAGCGCGAGCGGGCCATCAATGAAGCCAAATCCCTGGAATCCTACCTGGGCCTGCCCACCAAGGTGGTGCGGGAATATTACGACACCGCCTCGGGCATGTCCGACGAGCAGGTGGTCTACCTCAGCCCCCGCATCCGCGAAGCCCAGCAGATCCGTGCCGCTGGCATGGGGGGCATGGGAGGTAAAGGAGTACCCACGGGTGCGGCGGCGAGCCGCGGTCACCGCCCCAACGCCAAGATGCCCGAAGGCCTGGACCAGTATGCCGGCTATGCCTTCCCAAGCGGTCAGGGCAGCCAGCGCTACGCCCGGTCGGTCGGGGACCTGATGGGTCGGGTGATCCTGGTCTGTGTCGCCTCTCTGATCCTGGCCGGCATGGGCACGGCGATCATTCCCGCCGTCGTCAATCTGGTGCAAAGCACCGGCGTGCGGGTCGGCATGTCCAACTACCGCGATACGCTGGTTCTGGTCTTCCTGAGCCTGTTCCTGCTCAGCTGCATGCTGCTCGGCCGCCGCCTGATCCCGCTGGCGGGCATCGCCGGGCAGAAGGGTCCCAAGGAGCGCCGCCACGGGACCTATCAGCCCACCGCTGCCACCGAAACCGATACCACCCATCCCGATGACGAGAAGAAGGACGAGAATGACGACGGGGAAGCGAAGGAAGAGATCGACCCCGTCTCGCTGATGGACGAGGAGAAGGAGAGGAAGGGCGCGTCGGACGACAAGAAGGCCGGCGCCCCGGCGCCCGACCCCGCCACCCAGAAGGAAGCCGACGCCCTGCGCAAGAAGGAGCAGCAGGAGCGCGAACGCAAGGCCGCCAGGGAAGCCCAGCGCAAGGCGGCCGAGGAAGCCGCCCGCAAGAAAGCCGAAGCCGAGGCCGCCGCTGCCGCTAAGGCGGAAGCCGAAGCCCTGGCTGCTCAGGAGCCCGAACCGCCTAGCAATCCGGCGCTCGACAAGGCCAGGCTGGCCACCATGAAATTCCTGGGCGGGACGGTCGCGGCGGTGAAGCGGACGACGCCACAGCTGGACGTCTTCAACCGCTTCGGGGTCAACCTGTTCCTCGCCGGCGCCTGCGAGACCGTCTGTTCGGCCTTCGGCCTCGACAAGAACGACTACCAGATACTGTTGCGCGAGCAGCTGGAGGTCATGGGCAGCCGGCCCGCCATGGCCATGATGTTCGTCGACAAGCTGAACGAATACATGATGGAGCCGCGCTACATGCGCATGGTTCAGGCCGGACGAGAGGCCATGGCCGCCGAGTTCGCCGCCGAAGCGGACCCCTTTATCGGCCTGACCCGGGTGCTGACCGAATGGAACGCGCCCCAGTCCAAGTCGCCCTCTGCCAGCACCATCGCCATCGTCTTTACGGACATGGTCGGCTCCACCGCCATAAACACCAAGGTCGGCGACCTGGTGGCCCGCGAAATCACCCGGGTCCACAACACCATCGTCCGCTCCGCCCTCACCCGCTTCGACGGGCAGGAAGTGAAACATACCGGCGACGGCATCATGGCCACCTTCCGCGTCATCTCCCAGGCCGTGGAGGCGATGACGGACGTGCAGCGGGCCGTGGAAGGCCATAACAAGCGCCGTCCGGACCTCCACCTGGACTTGCGGGTTGGCATCAACGCCGGCGAACCGGTGATCGAGGAAAACGACTTCTACGGTCTGGCCGTCACCCTGGCCGCACGCATCTGCGCCAAAGCGGATGGAGGGGAAATCCTGTGCTCCAGCGTCGTCCGCGACCTGAGCCGGGGCAAGGACATCGCCTTCCAGGATATCGGCGAAGCCGAACTGAAAGGCATTCAGGACCGTCAGCGCCTCTATCGTGTGGCCTGGCGGGACGAAAGCGGGGATACCGCCGCCCGCTCCGGCGAGACGGAGGGCGAGGAGGACGGCAATGCCGACCTGTCCGGCGCCTTGCCGACCCAGGACGATCTGGACCGCCGGATTGCCGAGACCAGTCAAGCGGCCGGCCTGAACGCGGTCACCGACAGCCTGCCCCCGCGCCCCGCACCGGCTGCCCCCGACGCTCCACCGGACGGGGAAGACGCGGCGGCCCCGGCGGAGAACACCCCCGAGCCGGCGCGCCCCGGAGCCTGAGACGGTCGGGTCCCCCCCTCCTCACCGCTGCCCTAACCGGCGCGGATCGATACCTTGACAGGCCCTTCGAACCACCCCTCTCCGTTTCGCTTCGAAACGGAGAGGGGATTTCATATCGTACGCTTGTAGCGGGACCACACCATGGCTACCTCCCATTAGGGGCAGTGGGCCAGAATGGTTCCACCCCCGAAAAAAGAGATACGCGACAGGGAGGATGGGCATGCAGATGACGATCAAGGTCAAGCTGCTGGGGATGGGTCTTCTGGTTATCAGCGCTCTGGGGCTGATGGCGGCAATGGCGGCGACCACATCGTCGACGGTGATTTCGGCACAGAAGGTCTCGGCGGAGCGCACCCGCCAGATAGAGGCGCTGGAATCCCTGCGGCTGACCATCAATCAGGTGGTCCTGGATGCCATGGACTCCATCGTCGACAAGGACGAAGGCGCCATCGCGCCCGACCGCTTGACCGGTATGCGCGACGGTCTGAACAAAATGCGCGACCTGGCCCATACACTGGAAGATGTCGCCGATACGGAACAAGAGCGGGAGCTGGCCCGGGCCATTCCTCCCCGGGTCAATGGCCTTGAAAAGGCCCTGCTGACCGACCTCGCCGATGCCATCACCAGCCGCAAGGGACCGGAGACCTTCGCCGCCCTGGACGACGCCATCGATGCATCCGGCGGGGCACTGGAAGAGGACGTTACGGCCTTTCTGGAATCGATTCGCGTCGAAGCCACCGACGCCCGCGCCGGCCTGACCGCCGAAGTGAACGGCCTGCGGGATTCCGTTCTCATCACCTTTGCGGTCCTGACGCTGGTCAGTCTGGTGCTGCTCTACCTCCTCGGGCGCAGCGTCACCCGGCCGATCGAAGGATTACAGTTGGCCATGCAGCAACTGGCCCACGGACGGCTGGACACGGACATCCCGGCGCGCCAGCGCGGGGACGAAGTGGGCGCGATGGCGCGCACTGTGGCAGTATTCAAGGAACAGGCCCTTGAAAACAAGACCCTGGAACAGCGGGAACGGGAAACCCGGGAAGCCGCCGAGCAGACGCGCAAGAGCGCCATGCAGACCCTGGCCAACCAGATGGAGCAACGGGTGCGCTCGATGCTCGACACCATTTCCGAGACCAGCGAGCAGATGAAGCACGTCGCCGCCGACATGACCGGGACGGCGCAGCAGACGTCGAGCCAGACCCAGGCCGTGGCCAGCGCCACCGAACAGACCTCGGCCAATGTGGAAACCGTCGCCTCGGCCACCGAGGAACTGTCGGCCTCCTCCAACGAAATCGGTCAGCAAATGCAGGCCGCCGCCCAGGTGACCGGGGATGCCTCCCGCCAGGCCAGCGAGGCGCGGGAGGTGATGAGCGCCCTGTCCGCCGCCGCCGACCGTATCGGCGAAGTGGTGGATCTGATCACCAATATCGCCGAGCAGACCAACCTGCTGGCCCTGAATGCCACCATCGAGGCCGCCCGGGCCGGCGATGCCGGCAAGGGGTTTGCCGTGGTGGCAGGCGAGGTCAAGAATCTGGCCAACCAGACCGGCCGGGCCACCAGCGAAATCGCCGCCCAGATCGAAACCCTGCGCACCGAAGTCTCCCGTGCCCTGACCTCCATCGGCGGAGTGGCGGAAACCATCGACCGCATCAACGAAAACGCCACCGTGGTCTCTGCCGCGGTGGAGGAGCAGGTGGCCACCATCCACGAAGTCGCCCGCTCGACCAGCGAGACCGCGGCGGCGACGCAGGAAGTCAGCTCCCACATCGTTCAGGTGTCCCAGGGTGCCCAGTCAACCCTGTCCAAAGCCACCGACGTGGAACGCGCGGCCCAGGCGATGCAACAGAGCGCACGGGATTTGGACAATGAAATCAAGCACCTGATCAACGAGATCCGAGGGGCGTGAGGTCTGTATCGCCGATGCGTTTTTCCCCTTGACGGAAAAACGCGTCTGATCCATTTGTGTAAGTGTGATCGCGCCCGGACGGGGCGGTCACGCGTCAGGAGACCGGTGCTGGAAGGGCCGGTACCGCTCCGAAAAGACCGGGTTCCCACGACTGTTTCGGTGTGGGCGGCTCGGGCCGGGTCCGACGGAATGGTCCGTTCGGGGCCGGTGATCAGAACGCGGACGGCCCCTTGTGAAAGGGCGTACGTCCATCGCGAAAGGCCATCTCGCGGGACGATCGTCCCGATCCGGGGTATCCGATCCGCGAGATCATATTGCTCAATGGAGGATATGACCATGCGTACCACCTATGACCTGTCCCCCCTGCATCGCTTCGCCATCGGCTTTGACAACGTCAGCCGTCTGCTGGACCATGCCACGCGGCTTGATGATCAGGCGGTGTCCTATCCACCCTATAACATCGAAAAGCTGAGCGACAGCGACTATCGCATCACCATGGCCGTTGCCGGCTTCGGTGAAAGCGATCTCGACATCACTGCCCAGGACAACACCCTCGTCATCTCCGGCCGCTTGGAAAAGCAGGAAGGGGACGACGCCGCACGCTTCCTGCATCGTGGCATCGCCGGCCGGGCGTTCGAACGCAAGTTCGAGCTGGCCGACCATATCAAGGTGACCGGAGCGTCGCTGGTGAACGGCCTGTTGCATGTGGATCTTGTGCGCGAGGTGCCCGAAGAAAAGCAGCCGCGCAAGATCAGCATCGCCACCGATGCGGCCGCCGCCGCCCCGAAGGCGATCGACAACAAGGCCGCCTGACATATCGGACCCGGTGACCTCTCCACAGAGGCCGTCGAGTCGTCGTGAACGAGGGGGGCGCGGCAACGAAGCCGCGCCCCCATTTTCATGGCCGCCATCCGTTTTCGATGACCACGCTTTTTCCGCGAACCCCAGGAAATAGCGGATCATTTATGACAATCATTCGCGTCTCCAATGGTTGTTATTCATAATTCCAATTTTGCAGCGGCTGTAAATCATGCAATATATTCGCAACTCCAAATACCCGATAAATCCATCGGGATTCGGAAACAATTCAGAAAAGTATAAATCTCCAGGAGACTGACATGCGCCTGTTGCCAGCCATTGCCGCAGTACTCTTCACTGCAACCACCGCCTTTTCGGCCGATGTCCCTGCCGAAGTGCAAGCAAATCTGCAAAGCACCATGCAGTCTTATGTCGATAGTGTCAGCACGGATGGGGGTTATACCTATCTGGACAATGAATCGGCCAGCACGCGGACCTTGTATCCGGCCAACACCCACCCGATGATCATTCCCTACCAGGATGGATATTTCCTCTGCTCGGACATGGTGGATGACCAGGGCGTCAGCCATCCGGCCGATTTCCTGGTGCGCAAGATCGGCGATGAGTACAAAGTGGTGCAAATGCTGGTCGGGCAGCGCCCCCTGGTCGAAGCCGCCATGAAGAAAGCGGCGCAATAGGGATCTGCCCCTGAACAGGTGAAGGGGGGCGGTACGGAATGGCGGGGACCGGGGGTTTGGTCGCCTTCATGCGCCGACGGATCTTTTTCAAGTTCCTCGGACTGACGGTGACATTCGGCTTGGTACTCAGTGCCGTGGTTCTTTTGATCACCTACCCTTACCGCTACCGCACCCTGGTCAGCGAGGTCTCGGCCGTGATCGGCGTTGTCGCAACAAAGCTGGATCGTCCTTTGGCCGACCTGGTGGCGGATGGCCGGGCCGGAGAAGCGAAGCGGCTGCTCGGGCTGTTCGGCGGCTTCACCTACACCGTCTGCGTGGACTACCACGTCACGGCGGACGGCCCGCCGGCGATCTTCTGGCCCATCCCCTGCGAACGCATGATGAAGCCCGGCGAGACCCTGGTGCTGCCGTCCATGGCCGCACCAGGGGGCTATTTCTCCATCCGCCTCAGCACCGAGGACCTGCGGGCGATCATGCTCGCGGATTTCGCCGTGCTGGGCCTGCTGTCCGTAGCGATCCTGCTGTCCATGCTGCTCGCGGTCGGGGTGGTTTTCTACATGGTCATCAACCGGCCGCTCGGGCGGCTGGTGTCGGCCATGACCCGGTTCGAGCGGGAGAACACCCCGGAAAAGGTGGCCTGGCCCACCGCCGACGAAATGGGCCGGGTGGTCGCCCGCTACAACGCCATGCTCGACACCGAGGTTTCGCGCGTCGGCGAACTGGCGGACGCCTATGACATCATTTCCGGCAGCATCCGCTACGCCGCCAATATCCAACAGGCGATCCTTCCGCCGCCTGCCGCGCTGGAGGTGGCCTTCGCCGACCATTTCATGCTGTGGGAGCCCCGCGACGTGGTCGGTGGCGACTTCTACTGGGTAGGCCCCTGGGGCAAGGGCACGCTGGCCCTGTTGGGCGATTGTACCGGCCATGGGGTGCCGGGCGCCTTCATGACCCTGATCACGGCCGGCGCCCTGGAACGGGCTCGGGCCATCGTGCCCGGCGGCGACCTGCCCGGCCTGATCCAGACTGTCCACCGGCTGGTTCAGGAAACCCTGGGGCAGCATCAGCCGGCCGGTGGCACCACCATCGGCATGGATGGCGACCATGACGGGGATCCGGCGGCCGACCGGATGTCGGGCAGTGACGACGGACTGGAGCTGGGCGCCTGCTACCTGCCGCCCGACGGCGGGGCCATGTGGTTCGCCGGTGCCCGCTTCTCGCTGTTCATGGAACACCACGGCGACGTGGTGGAGATCAAGGGCTCCAAGAGCGGCCTGGGCTATCGGGGCATTCCGCCCCACCAGACCTATCCGGCCGAGCGGCTGGTGCTGGAGCCGGGCCAGCGGTTCTACATGACCACCGACGGACTGGTGGACCAGATCGGCGGCCCTCGCCGCAAGATGTTCGGCAAGAAGCGGTTCAAGACCTTTCTGCGCGAGACGGCCGGCCAGCCCATGGCCGCACAGAAACCCGCCCTGCTGGACGCCCTGGTCCGCTACCAGGGCACGGAGGCACGGCGGGACGATGTCGCGGTTCTGGGTTTCCGTTGTCCCCCGCCCGATGCGCACCGGTCCGGCCCTTCCCATTCGGGAGACCAATCCCCATGAGAACAGAGACACAGCCGACGCAAGCCGCGACGACACCCGCACAGGGACGGGTCCCTCCCCGGCGCCAGAGCCGCCGGGAGGAGCACCTCCACCATGAGGCGCCGCCAGCGCGGAACCGTCATGAGAAGGCGCATGCGATGTCCTCCGATCCGACCGGGTTCAAGATCTTCAGTCCGGAAGAGACAATCATCGACGAGGCCACCCGCCTTCTCGCCGACACCCCCGACGACGGACAGGTGGAGCGAGGAGCTTACGGCAAGCTGGCCAAAGCCTATGAGAAGCTGTTCCGCACCACCCGCAAGCTGATCCGCCTCGCCGACCGGAACGAGGAAGAACTGAACAAGCTTGCCCGCACCCTGAACGACAAGAATGCGCGGCTGGAAGTGCTGTCCAGCCGGCTGTCCAAATACCTGTCGCCCCAGCTCTACCGCTCCATCTTCGAAGGCGAGCTGGATGGGGAACTGGTGACCCAGCGCAAGCGGCTGACGGTGTTTTTCAGCGACATCAAGGACTTCACCCAGATCTCGGAATACCTGCAGCCCGAAGACCTGACATGGCTGTTGAACGACTATTTCACCGAGATGGCGGCGATTGCCCAGGATTATGGGGCGACCATCGACAAGTTTGTCGGCGACGCCATGCTGATCTTTTTCGGCGACACCGACAGCAAAGGCGTGGAAGAGGACGCCAAAGCCTGCGTGCGCATGGCCATCGCCATGCAGCGCCGCATGCACGACCTGCGGACGCGCTGGCGAGCCAAGGGTTTCGCAGAACCCTTCCGCATGCGCATCGGCATCAACAGCGGCTATTGCAATGTCGGCAACTTCGGCAGCAAGGACCGGCTGGACTACACCATTATCGGTTCGGAAGTGAATCTGGCCTCGCGGCTGGAGAACGCCGCCGATCCCGGGGGCATTCTGATGTCCTATGAAACCTACGCCCTGGTCCGCGACATCGTCGCGGCCGAGGCGCGCGATCCCATCCGGGTGAAGGGCATCCGTCAGGAAGTGGTCCCCTATGCCGTGCTGAACGTGATGGGGGACGACTGTCCGGACAGCCGCATTTTCCGCCATGAAAACCCCGGCCTGTCCATGCGGATGGACCTGACCCGGCTGAGCGAACCGGATCGGGACGTTGCCCGCCAGGTGCTGCTGGAAGCGCTGGGCAGGCTGGACAACGAGTGAAGGGAGAAATCCGCATGCTCGCCGAGGATATGTACGGCCTGCGCCGCACCCTGGAAGCCAATGATGTCATCTTCTGCTACAGCGGCCTGATCACCGAAGAGGTGCTCAGCGGCATCGGCGTTGGGCTGAAGCGCAAGCTGGAGAAGGAAGACGCCAACAAAAAAACGGCGCGTGCTCTGTTCTCCATCTTCGTGGAACAGGTGCAGAACGTCATCCGCTATTCGGCAGAGCGGGACGAAGGCGTTCCCGACCCGCGCGCCGACATGGGATACGGGGTGCTGGCCGTGGGCAATTCCAAGGGCCGGTACTTCGTGTCCTGCGCCAATCTGGTGCACCGCCACGATGTGGAGCGCCTGAACGGCTGGCTGACCGAAATCACCCGCATGAGCCGCGACGAGATCAAACATGCCTACAAGAACAAGCTGAAGGCCGAGGAATGCGACAGCACCAAGGGGGCCGGTGTCGGCTTCCTGGACATCGCCTGGCGCGCCTCCAAGGGGTTCGACTTCGGCTTCCTGGATATCGACCGGCATCCGGATTCCGCCTATTTCTGCCTTAAAGCCTACGTGTGAGGCCCTCTCTGATGTCAGATCCGACCACCGAGCTTTCCGTTCTCTCGCTGCCCCCATCCGAACGCACCCCCGGCGTGGAATTCGACTTCGCCGCCAACCGCTTCCGGCTGACCGGTGAATCCTATCCCGAACACGTCTCGGAGTTCTTCGGCCCCCTGGTGCAGCAGCTGCACAGCCACCTGAAGGCTCTGGAGGGGGCCGAGGTTCTGTTCAGCTTCGAGCTGATCTACTTCAACTCCTCGTCGGCCAAGGTGATCATCGGCCTGCTGGAACTGCTGGACGACGTCGCTGCCGCGGGCAACAGCGTCACCGTCCAGTGGTGCTACGAGGAAGAAGACGAAGCCATGCAGGAAATGGGCGAGGAGTTCGGCGAAGATCTGGAGAACGCGGCTTTCGTGCTCAAGGAAATCACCAACTGACCCCCTGCCGAAGACGTCCGTTCTCCCACGCATCACCGCACCGATCAGCGCGTCAGCAAAAGACAGATCAAGCGACCCTCGCATGAAACCGCAGCACGACCGGCATCTGAGTATCATACTGTTTTTATCGATCCTTCTTTTAATCACCGCGTTCTTTACCAACCAAGCCTTCTTCGACTGGGCTTTCACCCGCCATCAGAACACGGCGTCATGGGTTGCCCGGCCGATCCTGCTTTTCCCATTCTGCTATTGTGCCTGGCACCGGTCCCTGGCGGGCATCATGGCGTCGATCTTCGCCCTTCTGACGTCCATGTTCTGGTTCCCCGCCCCCGATACGCCCCGCGATGATGTCCTGCGTTTTCTGGCAATGGAACGGGACCTCCTTTCCCAGGGCTGGTCGGCGCAAAACATTGCCGGACTGATGGCCGTGCTCGCCTATGGCTGGGCACTCGCAGCGGCCTTCTGGAAGCGGTCGTGGATATGGGGGCTCGCCGTCGCCGCCGCAGGCGCCCTTGGGAAATCCCTGTGGAGCCTCCTGTTCAGCCCCGAAGCAGGACTGTCCGTCCTGCCATTCGCTCTTGGCGGACTAACCGTCCTGGTGCTGGCGGTCTGCGTCTTTCGCCGTTTTTAGAATTCCGTATTCCGAAAATGGTTGACTGACCCCGTCGGATATCGTCAAATTTCGGAATTCCGAATGCAGAGGACACCACAGGACGGGACCGCAGGCATGGATCTGGTCGAACAATCCCCCATACTGCTCAATCAGGTGTACGACCGCCTGCGCCTGGCCATCGGCACCTGTGAACTGGAGCCGGGACAGCGCATCCGCCAGGCGGAACTGGCCGAACGGCTCGGGGTTTCGCGTCAGCCCGTCAGCCATGCCTTGCAACTGCTCAAACGCGATGGCCTGCTGGAGGACTCCGGCCGCAAGGGCCTTCAAGTGGTGCCCATCGACCCGGTGCAGGTTTGCGAGATCTATCAGGTTCGCGCCGCCCTGGACGCACTGGCCGCCCGCCTGGCGGCCCAGCGGGTGGCCGCCGGCATGGCCGATGCGGCCGATCTGGCAGCGTTGGACGACATCCTGTCCAAGGCGGCGCGGTTTACCGACGACACGCCGCTGAACGATCGCATCGCCGAGGATATCGCCTTTCACACCCGGGTGATCACCCTGTCGGGCAACCGGCAGATCGCCGAGATCCTGGCGCCCAAATTCACCCATGTGATGCGTGCCATGCGGATGGTGCTCGACAACAGCCGCATCCGCACCTCGGCCTGGAAAGAGCACGCCACCATCGCCAGGGCCATCCTGAACGGAAACGCCGCCGAAGCGGCAACGGCCGCCCAGGCCCATGCCGTCGACGCCGGGCGGGAGATCGAGGCGCGCCTGGTATCCGGCGCCGTCCCGGCCCTCGCCAAGACTGCCTGACCCAAAGACATGAAAAACAACGAAGAACCAAAAATGGAACCGGGAGGACACACCCATGCAGCTGAGCCAAGAGCAACTCGAATCCTTTGACCGGGAAGGCTATCTGTTCATTCCCGAAGCCTTCACGGCCGAAGAAGTCACCGCCCTGCGCGCCGCCTCCGACGAGGTGTTCCGCACCGAACGCGAAGAGATCTGGCGGGAATCGGACGGCACGCCGCGCATCGCCTTCGGCTGCCACACCTACAACAAGGCCTTCGAAATCCTGTCCCGCCACCCACGCCTGGTGGAACCCGTTCAGCAGCTGTTCGGCGAAGACCTCTACATCCATCAGTTCAAGGTCAACGCCAAGGCCGCCTTCACCGGCGATGTGTGGCAGTGGCACCAGGACTTCCCCAACTGGCACCTGCGCGACGGCATGCCCGAACCGCGGGCCATGAATATCTCGGTGTTCCTCGACGATGTGCTGCCCATCAACGGTCCGCTGATGTTCATCGCCGGCACCCACAAGCAGGAGATGCTGGAATCCACCTTCGACGAGAAGACCACCAACTATCCCCTGTGGTCGCTGGACCGTGAAACGGTCACCCGTCTGGCCGCCGAGGGCGGCATCGTCGCTCCCACCGGGAAAGCCGGCGGCCTGCTGCTGCACCATGGCAACCTTGTGCACGGCTCGGCTGGCAACATGACCCCCTATCCGCGCAACATCGTCTACCTGACCCTTTCCGCCGTTTCCAACGCCATCACCAAGCCGACCCGGCCCGAATACATCGCCCACACGGACTTCACCCCCGTTCGCGCAACCGATGACGACGCGCTGACCACCTATGCCCGGTCCCTGAAGGACGCAGCCGAGTAAGCCCCCCCTTCAGGGACTTTGCCGGCCGCCGGCTTTCCCTCCGGCGGCCGGCCCCCTCTTCCGTCCGCCTCTCTTCCATTTGCGTGTGGACCAAGGCTTCATGACCCAATTCTCCACAACCGGCCAGCCGGCCGGATCCCCCTCCCCTGGCCGTCTGGCCGGAAAGATCGCGCTCGTGGTCGGTGCCGGCTCCTCCGGCGAAGGCTGGGGCAATGGCAAGGCGGCGGCCGTTCTGTTCGCCCGGGAAGGCGCCCATGTGTTCGCCGTGGACCGAGACCCCGCCGCGGCCGAAGAAACCCGGCGCCTGATCCTTGACGAAGGCGGCGTCTGCGAAACCGGCACCGCCGACGTCGCCGTCCCCGTTCAGGTGGCCGACATGGTCGCCGCCTGCCTGAACACCTTCGGCCGTATCGATATCCTGCACAACAACGTCGGCATCTCGGAAACCGGCGGCCCCGTCGATGCCTCCGAAGACAGCTGGAACCGGGTCATCGCCGTCAACCAGACCAGTGTCTTCCTGACCTGCAAGCATGTGCTGCCGGTGATGGAGGTTCAGGGGTCCGGAGCCATTGTCACTGTCGCGTCCATCGCCGCCCGGCGCTACATCGGCTTTCCCTATGCCGCCTATTCCGCCTCCAAGGCCGCCGTGGTGGCCCTGACCCGGAACATCGCCCTGGAATACGCCGCCCGGGGAATCCGTGCCAACAGCGTCTCGCCGGGGTTCATGAACACGCCGATGATCCGCAAGCCCCTGGCCGGCACCTACGGCGGCGAGGACGAGATGATCCGCAAGCGCGACGCCGTCTGCCCCACCGGCCGCATGGGCACGGCCTGGGATACAGCCTATGCGGCCCTGTTCCTCGCCTCCGACGAAGCCCGCTACGTCACCGGGCACGACCTGGTGGTGGACGGCGGTCTGACAGCGGCCTGCGCTGTCGCCTGACCCCCGTCCCGATCCGCGTTTCCCGTTATCCTCTCCCCCCGTTTTTCGCAGAAAGGCAGACACCGCCATGACCCGTTCGTGCATCATCGGCTGGGCGCATACGCCCTTCGGCAAGCTGGACGACCCGGATGTGGAGAGCCTGATGGCCCGCGTATCCGGCGAGGCCCTGGCCCATGCCGGCGTCGAGGCCGGCGACGTGGACGGCCTGTATGTGGGCGTGATGAACAACGGCTTTTCCAAACAGGGTTTCGAAGCCGCCCAGGTGGCGCTCGGCCTGCCGGAGCTGGCCCATGTGCCCGCCAACCGGCTGGAAAACGCCTGCGCCACCGGCTCGGCCGCCCTCTATGCCGCGCTCGACTTCATCGACAGCGGCCGGGGCCGCATCGCCCTGGTGGTGGGGGCGGAAAAGATGACCGCCACCCCGCTGACCCAGACCAGCGACATCCTGCTCAGCGCGTCCTACCGCAAGGAAGAGGCCGAGTTCGAAGCCGGGTTCGCCGGAGTCTTCGGCTATATCGCCCAGACCTATTTCCAGCGCTACGGCGACCGCAGCACGGAGCTGGCCCGCATCGCCGCCAAGAACCACCGCAACGGGGTAGAGAACCCCTACGCCCAGATGCGCAAGGACTTGGGCTTCGACTTCTGCAACACGCTCTCTGACCGCAATCCCTACGTCGCCGCGCCGCTCCGCCGCACCGACTGCTCGCTGGTGTCCGACGGGGCGGCCGCCCTCGTGGTCGCCCACGAGGATGTGGCCGAGGGTCTGGAGCGCGCCCTGGCCTTCCGCGCCCGGCAGCAGGCCAACGACGCCCTGCCGCTGTCGCGCCGGGATCCCACGGCCTTTGACGGCGCGCGGCGGGCCTGGGACAAGGCCCGCGCCGAGGCCGGGGTGACCCTGGACGACCTCAGCCTTGTGGAAACCCACGACTGCTTCACCATGGCCGAACTGATCGAATACGAAGCCATGGGCCTCGCCGCTCCGGGTCAGGGCTATCGGGTGGTTCAGGACGGCATCACCGAGAAGACCGGCCGCCTGCCGGTGAACCCGTCGGGTGGCCTGAAGTCCAAGGGCCACCCCATCGGCGCCACCGGCGTCTCGCAGCATGTGATGGCCTGCCTGCAGCTGACCGGCGAGGCCGGCGGCATGCAGATCCCCGGCGCCACCCTGGCCGCGGTGTTCAACATGGGCGGGGCGGCGGTGACCAACTTCGTCTCCATCCTGGAACGCCGCAAATGAGCGCCCGGGAAGACAGCGCCCCGAAGGGCGGCTTGGCCCGCATCAGCAACCGGGTCATGAACCTGTCCCACGTGCTGCGGCAATGCGCGCTACGCCACGGGGACCGTATCGGCTTCGTCTGGGGGGAACGGACCTGGACCTGGGCCGAACTGGACCGGCGGGTGGATGCCCTGGCCGCCGCCCTGGCCGCCCGGGGCATCACCAAGGGCGACCGGATCCTCGTGCAGTCCCGCAACAGCAACCAGATGTTCGAAAGCATGTTCGTCTGCTTCCGGCTGGGGGCGGTGTGGGTGCCCACCAACTTCCGCCAGACGCCCGACGACGTCGCCTATCTCGCCAAGGCCAGCGGAGCGGCAGGGATGATTTGCCAGGCCGACTTCCCCGACCATGCCCGGGCCGTGATCGACGCTGTCCCGGGCATCCGTGCCCGCATCTCCATCGGCGCGGGCGGGGATTTCGGCGAGGACTACGACACCCTGGTGGCCGCCCATGACGGTGCCCGTGCCCCGGTGGCGGATGTGGAGCACAACGATCCCTGCTGGTTCTTCTTCACGTCGGGCACCACAGGGCGGCCGAAGGCGGGGGTGCTGACCCACGGCCAGATGGCCTTTGTCATCACCAACCACCTCTGCGACCTGATGCCCGGGACGACGGTGGACGATGCCTCTCTGGTCGTCGCCCCGCTGTCCCATGGCGCGGGGATCCATCAGCTGGCGCAGACCGCCCGGGGGGTGAAGACGGTGATCGTCAATCCCGACCGCTTCGACCCGGCGGAAGCCTGGGCGCTGGTGGAGCGGTGGCGGATCACCAACATGTTCACCGTGCCGACCATCGTCAAACTGCTGACCGAGCATCCCTCGGTGGATGCCTGCGATCACAGCTCGCTGCGCTATGTGATCTACGCCGGCGCGCCGATGTATCGCGAGGACCAGAAACATGCGCTCGGCAAGCTGGGGAAGGTGCTGGTGCAGTACTTCGGCCTGGGCGAGGTCACCGGCAATATCACCGTCCTGCCGCCGGCGCTGCATGACCCGGACGACGGGCCGGACGTGAAGATCGGCACCTGCGGCATCGAGCGCACGGGCATGCAGGTGACCATTCAGGACCCGGACGGCCGCATCCTCGGCCCGGGAGAAACGGGAGACATCTGCGTCTGCGGCCCCGCCGTCTTCGCCGGCTACTACGACAACCCGGAGGCCAACGCGAAGGCCTTCCGCGACGGCTGGTTCAACACCGGCGACATGGGCCATATGGACGCGGAAGGATTCCTGTACATCACCGGCCGGGCATCGGACATGTACATCTCCGGCGGCTCCAACGTCTATCCGCGCGAGACGGAGGAAAAGATCCTCGCCCATCCGGCGGTGGCGGAGGTCGCCATCGTCGGTGTCCCGGACAGGACCTGGGGCGAGGTGGGCATCGCCGTCTGCGTCCTCCGCCCGGGAGAGAGCCTCGACGAAGCCGCCCTGCTCGGCTGGCTGAAGGACAAGGTGGCGCGCTACAAGCTGCCCAGGCGGGTGGTCTTCTGGGACGCCCTGCCCCGCTCGGCCTATGGCAAGATCACCAAGAAGGATGTGCGGACGGCTTTGGAAGAGCGGGGATGCCTGTCGCTGGAAGGGGCGGAGGGCTGATCCCCCCTACCCCCGCTGCACCTTTTCCAAGGCCGCACGGATGTCGTCGGGGATCGGCACGGGGCGTTGGGTCTCGCGGTCCACATAGACATGGACCCAGCTGCCCTGGGCGGCGGCTTCGTCCTCGCCGGGCAGGAACAGGCCGAGGCCGTAAGTCACCGACGACGTCCCCAGCCTGTCCACGGCAATGGCGCCGTCGATCATCACCCCCATCGGGCCGAAGCCCGACAGGTCGATGGGCTTGGTGAAGACGCAGCGGCTTTCGGCCGCGAACGGCTTCACCGGAAAATCCGTCAGATCCACCCTGGCCTCTCTGGCCAGGAAGGTCACCACCACGATCTCGAAGTAGCGGTAGTAGACCACGTTGTTGACGTGGTTGAAGGGATCCAGGTCCCCCCAGCGCACCTGTATCGGGGTAAACCAAGAGAAATCACCACGACGCGCGATGGGGTCGCGGACCGGAGGAGCAGACGACATGGCCCGGAATACACCTGTTCGGAAAATCTGACGGAAAGACGGGAGAGATCAGGCGATACAGACGCCGACGGACGGGACGGCCCTATTGGGCCGTCCAGCCGCCGTCCATGGAGAAATGCGCGCCCGTGGTGCTGTCGGCCGCTTCGGAGCACAGGAAGACCGCCATGGAGCCCAGCTGTTCGGGGGTGACGAAGCGCAGCGACGGCTGCTTTTCCCCCAGCAGGTCCTTGCTCGCCTCTTCCACCGAGCAGCCCTGGTCCTTGGCCCGGGCCTCGATCTGCTTTTCCACCAGCGGCGTACGCACCCAGCCGGGGCAGATGGCGTTGACGGTGACGTGGCTGGTGGCGTTTTCCAGCGCGGTCACCTTGGTCAACCCCACCACACCGTGCTTGGCGGCCACATAGGCGGCCTTCTTCGCACTGGCCACTAGGCCGTGGGCGCTGGCGATATTGATGATGCGTCCCCAGTTGCGCTGCTTCATCCCCGGCAATGCGGCGGCCATGCAGTGGAACACCGCCGACAGGTTGATGGCGATCACCGCATCCCACTTCTCGCGGGGGAAATCTTCCGTCAGGTCCGTGTGCTGGATCCCGGCATTGTTGACCAGGATGTCGACCTTGCCCAGTCCGGCCGCGGCGTCATGCACCAGCTTGGCGCAGTCATCGGCCTTGGACAGGTCGGCGAACAGATAGACGGCCTTCACGCCATAGGTGGACTCGATATCCTTGCGCAGGGCCTCGATCTCGTCCGCGTCGCCGAAGCCGTTCAAGGCGATGTCACATCCCGCCGCGGCCAGCGTCCTGGCGATGCCCAGGCCGATGCCGCTGGTCGAGCCGGTGACCAGCGCCGCCTTACCATTCAATTCACCCATACGATCCTCGCTCGGTTCTTTGGTTTTAAGTTATGCGGAACGGCCGTTTCCAATCATTCCGTTCAGCACCACCCTACCTCAAGGCACCCCATATCGGGGCGAGTATTTTGCGATGCAAAAGGCAGGGCAAAAGGCGGGACTTCTTCCTTAGCGCTTGAACACCGATTCCGCCGCAAGACGGGCGCCGCCCTTGCTGTCGATCATCGCCCGGACGCGGGCGATTTCGGCTTCCAGCTCGGCGATATAGGACTCCAGATCACCGATGGACATGTCGTCCAGCGGCTTCAGCTTCGGGGCCTTCAGGCGGAGTTCCAGATCTTCCGGTTCCATGAGGCGTTCCTTCCCTTGATCGGCCTGTGACTGGCATACTGCGGCTCCGACGCCCATATGGGGCGCCGAGACGCCGTGCTCACCCCCACCACGGCCGATTTCCCAGGTCCGCCGTCCCGCAGAGGAGCCCCGCCACCATGACAGCCGCCCTGCCTGCCACCATGCGCTGCATCGAAATCGCCGAACCGGGCGCGCCGGACGTGCTGCGTCTCGCCGAACGGCCGCTGCCTGCCCCAAAGGACGGGGAAGTGCTGATCAAGGTGGAAGCCGCCGGGGTGAACCGGCCCGACGTGCTCCAGCGCCAGGGCAACTATCCGCCGCCGCCGGGCGCTTCGGACATTCCCGGGCTGGAGGTGGCCGGCACCATCGCCGCCCTCGGCCCCCATTGCGGCGAGGGACTGGTCGTGGGCGACCGGGTCTGCGCCCTGCTGTCGGGCGGTGGCTACGCCGAATACGCAACCACCGACGCCACCCTCTGCCTGCCCATTCCCGGCGAGCTGAACGCCGTGCAGGCCGCCGCCCTGCCGGAAACCTTCTTCACCGTCTGGCACAACGTCTTCGAACGCGGCGCCCTGCACGACGGCCAGAGCCTGCTGGTGCACGGCGGATCCAGCGGCATCGGCACCACGGCAATCCAGCTGGCCAAGGCCTTCGGGGCGACGGTCTTCACCACCGCCGGTTCGGCGGAAAAGGTGGCGGCCTGCACCGCGCTGGGCGCCGACCGGGCCATCGACTACACCACCGAGGACTATGTCGCGGTGATCAAGGACGCCACCGGCGGCAAAGGCGTGGACGTGGTGCTGGACATGGTCGGCGGCGACTATATCGACCGGGACATCCGCATCATGGCCGATGACGGCCGGCACGTGAACATCGCCTTCCTGAAGGGCAGCAAAGTGCAGCTGGACATGATGCGGGTGATGCTCAAGCGGCTGACCCTGACCGGATCCACCCTGCGTGCCCGCCCGGTCGAGGTCAAGGCCGCCATCGCCGCGCGGCTGGAAGACAAGGTGTGGCCGCTGCTGGCCGACGGCCGCATGGCCCCGCAGATCCACGCCACCTTCCCGCTGGCCGACGCCGTGGAGGCCCACCGGCTGATGGAAAGCTCCGGCCATATCGGCAAGATCGTACTGGAAATCGGACACTGATCCCCAAGAACTCCGTTTGACCCGCCCCCGGCCTCGGTCTATATCAGCGGGAAGAGGTAGCCGGCCCGAACGGGCCGGGGTTCCCTGGCATCGGGTTCGACCCGGCCGGGACCGCCCCGCCGATCCACCGTGACGGAGTCCCATTCGGGCGTGGAGCAGGAAGGGCCCCGTTCGCTCCGGCGGACGGCCGGGCTACCGCCGTGCCCATATGCCCACATCAGGTGCCTTGTGCTGCACCGCCGGGGCGGTGGATCATGGCGGCCAGTCAGGTACCCCGTAACATGCTATACCGGTCCGGGATGATCCCGGGACGGCAGTCTAATCAATCGCCGCAGTGATATTTGCGAGGAGGAACTATGGCCCTGCCCCTCATGCCCAAGGCAACCGCCGTGTGGCTGGTCGAGAACACGACGCTGAGCTTCGAGCAGATCGCCGATTTCTGCGGTATGCACGAGCTGGAGGTCCAGGCCATCGCCGACGGGGAAGTGGCCCAGGGCATCGTCGGCCTGGATCCCGTCGCCAACGGTCAGCTGGACCAGTTCGAAATCAACCGCTGCCAGAAGAGCCCGACGGCCAGCCTGCGGCTGAAGGCCTCGGCCAACCCGGTCCCCCAGGCCCGGCCGAAGGGCACCCGCTACACTCCGGTGTCCAAGCGCCATGACCGTCCCGACGGCATCGCCTGGATCCTGAAGAACCACCCGGAAATCACCGACGCGCAGGTCTGCAAACTGCTGGGGACCACCAAGCCCACCATCCAGTCCATCCGCGAACGCACCCACTGGAACGCCGCCAACATCAAGGCGCGCAACCCGGTGACCCTGGGCCTGTGCTCGGAAGCGGATCTGGAAAAGGCCATTGCCTTGTCGGGCGTGCGGCGGGCGGGCATGTCGACCCCGGTGCCCGAACCGGTGCATTTCCCCAGCGGGGATATCCCGGGCGAGGGCGACGAGCCGGACCCCGAACCCCGCCACATCCCCGCTCCGGAGCCCACCGCCGAATCCGTCTTCGGCACCACGCCCCGGCAGCCCGTGGACGATACCGACGAGGATTGATCCCCGATCTCCGCTCCGGGGAAACAAAGATCTCAACCAAAAAGGCCGGGGAAGCGTGATGCTTCGCCGGCCTTTTTGTTTGGCGCGCACGTTATACCGACTGCCGCGCCATCCGACGCGTAGAAGGCTGCGTGCCGAATGAACGCAATAGCCGGCAATCGTCACGACGCCGGCACAGCCCCGATCTCGTCCCTGTCGAAGGGTGTCGTCTGGTACATGTCGTTGATCCAGTTGCCGACCAGCAGATGCCCGAACCCGCGCCAGCTGTTCACCGGCATTCGCGTAGGGTCATCGTCGGGAAAATACCCCTCGGGAAACGACTGACCGCCATCGCGGCGATACTCGTCCCGCAGGGTTGTGGTGTCGTATTCCAGATGATTGAACATATGCAACGCGCCATGGTCCGGATCTGCCACCAGACAAGGCCCGGCCCTGTCGGCAACAGCGAGCACCTGCAAGCTCCCGACGGCCATAAGATCGGTCATGCGCACCTCGGTCCAGCGGGATACCGGCACGGCGAAGACATCGGGAAAACCGCGCAGGTAGGGTGAGGTCGGGGCAAGAACCCTGTGGGGAAACACGCCGAAAGCCTTGCCGGAAAGCGTATGCTTCGGTATTCCGTGGAAGTGATGCAAGGCGGCCTGGGCGGCCCAACAGATGGTCAGCGTCCGATGCACATGGGTCTGCGTCCAATCGAGGATAGCGCATAACTCCGGCCAATATCGGACCTCCTCGAACGGCAGGCGCTCAACGGGCGCGCCGGTGATGATGAAGCCGTCAAACCGCTCCTGCCGGATATCGTCCCAAGGCCGGTAAAAGGTCGCCATGTGGTCGGCTGAGGTATTCCGGGAGACGTGATCGGTGATCCGCACCAGCCTCAGCTCGATCTGCAAGGGTGTCGCCCCCAGCAGGCGGGCGATCTGGGTTTCCGTATCGATCTTGTTCGGCATCAGGTTCAGCAGCGCGATGCGAAGCGGCCGGATATCCTGACGCACCGCGTCGGCGTCGCGCATGACAATAATTCCCTCGTCCTCGAGGGCGCGACGGGCGGGAAGATCGTCGGGAATCGTAATCGGCACGGTGTCTGACCCTTCTTACGGGAGCGACAAGCCGTGGCGTGATCCGTCTGATTGCCGGTTCGGCCTCATCCCCCTGCCGGGGTGCCACCTTGCCCGGATCGGCAGGTTGGCGTTGGGTGTCGCCCCAACTCTTGATGCGGCGGCCATGTTAAGACAAGCCGCCATCCCAAATCCAGCCGTTTCGCGTGGTGGGAAAGCATGCCGCCGTCAGCGGCGCCTCCACCCCCGCAGCCCGTTCCAGCAGGGCCTTGGCGCGCCGGTGCTCGGGCAGCAGCGCTCCCATCCCGTCCAGCGCGCGCAGCCGGCGATGATTCTCCAGCGGCAGGTATTGGGTGGACATATGGCTGGTGCGCAGCAACCCGTCCAGGCAGGCCGCCGACGCCCACACCCGCCGCCCCGCCTCATCCGGCGGCTGGGCAACCGCCTCGGCGAAGGCGGGATGGGGTGCCGTCAAGGCCCCCTCGCCCACCGCCAGCCGGCCGGCCAGCGCCGTCTCCTCCAGCGGGCCGAGCAGCGACGCGGCCAGATGCGGCAGCCTGTGGCGCCAGGCCCGGCGGGCCGCCCGGAAGCGCAGGGCCACGGCCTCCGCCGACACGGGGTCCCCGGCCTCGGCCGCGTCGATCTCCGCCTCCAGCGTCAGGCCGCCGGGGGCAGCTGTGCCGCTCAGGACCTCCCTGGTTGCCAGGGGCAGCCAGGGCGGCGGCGCATTGGCCGGCACGGCCAGCAGGTTGTCGGGCACGCGGTCTTGTGGCAGCCACGGGACAGCGGTGCCCGGATCGCCCGCCCCCGGACCGGGCAGCACCTGATAGAGCGCATAGTCCGCCCGCTCCAGGATCTCCAGCAGATCGGAACCCGCTCCGGTCTCGGCCAGGATCACCGGGCGGGCGGCACCGGAAATCAGCCGCTCCGCGCCGGCCAGAACGGCGGCTTCCATGCCCTCCACATCGATTTTCAGAAGATCCACCCGGGGCCAGCCGGCTTCGGACAGGCGGTCATCCAGCCGGCAAATGGGCACGCCGCCCCCACAGGATGCCTCGGCCCGCCCCGCGTCGCGCAGGCGGCCGATCTCAGAATCCGACCCCGCGTCCAGAATCCCCCGCCCCGGCGTGGCCCCCAAGGCTTCGGGGAAGACCGTCACCTGCTCTGTCAGGTCCGCCCGCGCCAGGGACGCGCGCAGCAGGGGCAGAACGGCATCATTGGGTTCGAAGGACAGCGTCCGGGCACCCGGCCCGGCAGCCGTCATCAAGGACAGAGTATAGATCCCCAGGTTGGTGCCCACATCCACCAGCCGGAAATCCGCCGGCGCCCGCCCCCCGTGGAGAGCGGCGCGCAGAAAGGCCAGATCCGGCTCGAACCAGTCCTCGCGCTCCAGCAGGGCATAGGTGGTCAGGCTGTGCACATGCGGCGGACACAGGATCGTGGCGCCGCCGGCGATGGTCACCGGCCAGAAGGCCGGGCCGGACGCGCCCGGGGCACCGGCAGCCGGGAAATCGCACATGGGACAGCTCCGCTTAATGCATCGACCCAAACGGAGCCGTCAGCCGAAGTTTGGAAAGTTGATGCATATACAAAGGGCTAGCGCACTGACTGCTGAACCTGTTGAATGGTTCAGTGCACCTGGACCGTTCGGGAAGGGACTCCGCCTTCTTGATACGGTCTCGGCCGTCCGCTGGCAACCCTGCCCGCCAGCCCGTCAAGCGCCTGGCAGACGGGGACGGGCGAAGGTCGGATCAGGCGTGCTGGTAGTGCCGTCCGTCGGTCAGTTCGATTTCGTCGTTGGCGATATCCTCGCCGTCTTCGCCGATCAGATTGCCCTTGATGTGCCGCAGGGCTTCGAACATCGCAGCCCGTGCTTCCCCGGACAGACCGGCCAGGGCGCGTTCATAGGTGTCGTCCACCAGACGCCACATGTGTTCCAGATAGGGCTGGGCCTTGGCGGTCAGATACAGGCAATGGGCGCGGCGATCGGACGGATCGGCCCGCCGTTCCACCAGCCCCAGCTTCTGCAAGCTGTCCACCAGGCGGGCAATGGTCATCGCCTGCAGTTCCAGCCGCTCGGCCAACGCCGCTTGGTTGATGCCCTCTGTCCGAGCCAGATGGGCAAGGGCACGCCATTGGACCAGCGACAACCCCAGGCCGCGCGCCTTTTCATGCACATCCCGGCGCAGCAGGCGGGCGACGTCGGAAACGAGAAAGCCGATGCTTGCATCGGGATCGGGCATGGACCCCATGGGACCTCCACACAGCGATGGTGAGAACCGTCATTCCATTCCCCCGGCGATCCCCATTCAGGAGGCCAACCGATGGGTTGAATGTGACGAAACGTTAATCACAATAACGTCCGGTTATTAATAATCAAGTGGCACGAACAGGAAGAATGCGCACCCACCCAAGCCTTTCCCGTGCGAGACACTCCTTTCGAGTGCCTCGCCGGAAATGCGCCCCGATCAGGAGGACATGTGGCCGCCCGGCGCCGGATCACCGGATTCTGCCGCCTGCCCCTGGTCCTTGCCGGTTGCTTCCGGCCCGCCACGAACTTCGTTGCGATGGGTCAGACGCTCGATCATCCGGAAGAAGGTCGGGATGAAGAAGGTGGCCAGGAACGTAGCGGCCAGCATGCCGCCGATGACCCCCGTACCGATGGCGTGCCGGCTGGCCGAGCCCGCCCCGCTGCTGATCGCCAGGGGAACCGCGCCCAGGGTAAAGGCCAGCGAGGTCATGATGATCGGCCTGAAACGCAGGCGGGCGGCCTGCAAGGCGGCGTCGGCGATGGAAGCCCCTTCCCGGCGATGCATCATGGCGAACTCGACAATCAGAATGGCGTTCTTCGCCGACAGGCCGATCAGGGTCACCAGGCCGATCTGGAAGTACAGGTCGTTGTCGATCCCGCGCAGCCAGGTGGCCAGGATGGCACCGAATACCGCGAACGGCACAGCCGTGATCACCGCGATGGGCATGGTCCAGCGCTCATACTGGGCGGCCAGAATCAGGAACACCATGACGATGCCGAAGATGAATGCCTGGGCACCGGACCCGGACGCCACCTCTTCCTGATAGGCCGACCCGATCCAGCCGATGCTGTAGTCGCTGCCCAGCACCTCGCCGGCCACTTCGCGCATGGCCGCCAACGCCTGTCCGGAGCTGTAGCCCGGCGCCGGGTCACCCATGATCTTGGCGGCCGGGAAAACGTTGAACCGTTCGATGATGTCCGGCCCCATGACCCGGGAGACCGTGACCAGGGCGTCCAGCGGCACCAGTTCGCCCTTTTCGGAGCGCACGAACACGTGGCGCAGGTCGTCTGGCGAGCGGCGGAAATCGGCCTCGGACTGCAGGTTCACCCGGTAGTTCCGTCCGAACAGGGTGAAATCGTTGACGTAAAGGCTGCCGAACGTGCTCTGCATGGTGGAGAACACTTCGTCGATGGGAATATCCAGCGCCCGCGCCTTTTCCCGATCCAGGGAGATAAAATACTGCGGCGTGTTGACGGAGAAGGTGGAGCGCACGCCGGCCAGTTCCGGCCGGGCGTTGGCCGCCGCCACCAGCTCGCCCATCTTCTGCGACAGCGCCTGGGGCGAGGCACCGCCACGGCTTTGCAGATAGCCTTCGAAACCGCCGGTCATGCTGATCCCGGTGATGGGCGGCGGGTTGAAGGAAAAGATCATCGCTTCCTTGATGTCCGACCCCATACCCATGATCCGGCCGACCAGCTGGCGGGCGTCGTCCTCGGGGGCGGTGCGTTCGGACCAGTCCTTCAGGGTCACGAAGGACACCCCGGCGCTGGTCTTCTGCGCCCGCGACAGGATGTCGAAGCCGGCCATCGTGACCATATTGGCCACCGGCTCCAGGCCGATGACACGGTCGGTCATCTCCGCCGTCACCTTGTCGGTGCGGTCCAGAGCGGCGGCAGGCGGCAGCACATAGGCCACCAGCACATACCCCTGGTCTTCCGCCGGCACCAGACCGCCGGGAACGCGTTCGAACAACATCACGGTGATGCCGATCAGCCCGGCGAAGCACAGAATGCCCACCAGCCAGCGACGCACCAGGAAGGTCACCCCGTGCAGGTAGCCGTTGGTCGCCTTGTCGAAGGCCCAGTTGAACCAGCGGAAGGGAGCCAGGGGCTCGCCATGGACCGGCTTCAGCATGATGGCGCACAGGGCCGGCGTCAACGTCAGCGCGACAATGCCCGAGATGATCACCGACACCGCAATGGTCACGGCGAACTGCTTGTACATCTCGCCCGTCAGGCCGCCCAGGAAGGCCACGGGGATGAACACCGCCGACAGCACGAAGACGATAGCCACCACCGGACCGGCCACTTCCTCCATGGCCTTGATCGACGCCTGCCGGGGGGTCAGCCCCTCACTGCTCATCAGGCGTTCGACGTTCTCGATCACGATGATGGCGTCATCCACCACGATACCGATGGCCAGCACCATGCCGAACAGGGTCAGCAGGTTGATCGAAAAGCCCAGAAGGTACATGCCGGCAAAGGTTCCGATGATCGACACCGGGATGGCCAGCAGGGGGATAATCGTCGCCCGCACATTTTGCAAAAAGATGAACACCACGAAGACCACCAGGACGATGGCTTCGATAAAGGTGGTGATCACTTCGTCGATGGATACCTGAACGAACTTGGTGGTGTCGAAGGGGATCTTGTAGGCGATCCCTTCCGGAAAGCGGGCGGTCAGTTCGTCCATCTTGGCGTAGACGGCCTTGGAGGTATCGATGGCGTTGGCACCCGGCTGCAAATAGATGCCGATCGGCACCGTCGGCTGGCCGTTGGAGGTGGCGATGAAGGCGTAATCCTGGGCACCCAGTTCCACCCGCGCCACGTCCTTCAGACGCAGGCTGCCGCCCTGGGCATCCGAGCGCAGGATGATGCTTTCGAACTCCGAGGGTTCGACCATGCGGCCCTGGGTGGACACGCTATAGGTAAAGGCCTGCTCGCCAGCCATCGGCTCCTGGCTGAACTGACCGGCCGCGAACTGGGCGTTCTGTTCACGAATGGCCGCCGCCACCTGGCTGGGGGTCAGGTTGTACTGCGCCAGCTTGTCCGGCCGCAGCCAGATGCGCATGGCATAGTCCTTCTGCCCGAACAGCGAGGCATCGCCCACCCCGGGGACGCGCTTCAACTCGTCGATCACGTTCAGCAGGGCGTAGTTGCTGATATAAACCGAGTCATATTCTCCGTTCGGCGAGGTCATGGTGATGACCTGGAGAATATTGCTGGACCGCTTTTCCACGGTCACGCCCTGGCGCTGCACCTCCGACGGCAGACGGGCCTCGGCGGCGGCAACGCGGTTGTTGACGTCGATCGCTGCCTGGTCCGGGTCGGTGCCGATCTCGAAGCTCACCGTCAGGCTCATGGTGCCGCTCGCGGTGCTCGTCGAGCTCATGTAGATCATGTTGTCGACGCCGTTGATCTCCTGCTCCAGCGGCGCAGCGACCGTATTGGCGATGGTTTCGGCGTTGGCGCCGGGATAGGCGGTGGAAA
Organism: Rhodospirillaceae bacterium Z3-40; assembly: GCA_046233135.1. Taxonomy (GTDB): domain Bacteria; phylum Pseudomonadota; class Alphaproteobacteria; order Rhodospirillales; family Rhodospirillaceae; genus JBJXHN01. Next base: position 82,765 of record JBJXHN010000003.1, read on the forward strand.
CCACCACCTGGGGCGGCACGATTTCAGGATACTGGGCCACCGGCAGCACCCGCATCGAAATCAGGCCGGCCAGCACGATGACAATGGACAGAACCGCCGAGAAGACGGGTCGTTCGATGAAAAACCGAGATATCATTGAGCGGACCCCTTCTCACCGCTCCCCTGCTCCCCGTTGGCAGCGGCTTCCGCGCCACCGGCTTCATCGGCACCGGCTTCAACGGCGACGGGGGCTCCGGGACGGACTTTGATCACGCCTTCGGTGATGACGGTGTCGCCCGCATTCAGGCCGTTGTCGATGATCCAGCCTTCGTCGACGGTGGGACCGGTCTTGACCGGGGCGACCTGGGCCTTGCCTTCGGCATCCACGCGATAGACAAAGGGACCCTGTGGCCCCTGCATCACCGCCCGTTCGGGCACCACCATGGCATCGGTGCGCACCATGCCCTTCAGGATGATGCGGACGAACTGACCGGGCAGGATCATGCCGTTGGGGTTGGGGAAGACAGCACGGGCGCGGATGGTGCCCGTGTCCATGTCCACGGTGGTATCGGTGAAGTCAACATGGCCTTCCTGCGGATACATGCGGCCGTCGGGCAGGCGCAGGGCCGTGGCGATCTGGCCGCTTTCGGCCATGGCTACCCGGCCGCTTTCGATCAGATCCCGGCTGCGCAGCCATTCCGCATCTGGGATGGCGAAGTTCACGTAAATCGGATCCAGGCGGGTCACGGTGGTCAGCAGACTGTTGTCGGCGGTCGTGCCCACCAGGCTGCCTTCGGACAGCTGCTCGCGCCCCGTGACGCCATCGATGGGCGCTTCCACGGTGGTGTAATCCAGGTCGATCTGGGCATCGGCCACTTCGGCATTGGCCAGGGCCACATCGGCCTGGGCCAGCTCCACCGCGGACTGGGCATCGTCCCGGGCGCTCTCTGTCCCCGCACGTCTCTGGAACAGGGTTGCGGCCCGCGACAGGTCGCGCTGGGCCTGACGCAGCGAGGCCTCAGCCTGCTGCTGCCGCGCCAGGGCGCGCTGCAAGGCGATCTCGTAGGGGCGCGGGTCGATGCGGAACAGCACCTGACCGGCCTTCACGTTATCGCCTTCCTTATAGGTGCGTTCCAGCAGGATGCCTTCCACCCGCGCCCTGATTTCCACCTCTCGGGAACCAGCCGTGCGTCCGGCGTATTCGGTTTCCACCGCCAGCCTTTGCGGCTTCACGGTCACCGCAACCACCGGAGTGGGAGGCGGAGCGGCGGCGGCAGCCTGTTGCTGCGGTGCCTGTTCGTCCTCGCATCCCGCCACGGTCATTGCCAGCGCCAGCATACCGAGGGAGAAAATGCCGGTCTTCAAAAGTCGCGCCATTGCCTGTCCGTCCCGCCTGAGAGTCCCGAGAAAACCACGCTTGTCCGTTCCTGCCATAGAGCGCCACCCCCATGAGGCGGTCGGCCCGAAAGCAGTTGGTCCGAAAGCGGTCGGTCGGTATACGGCCCGTTCTGCCGCGCTGTTTTCTCGATCCCGTGAGAAATATACATTCGTGAACGTTTGTAAAGGCCTTTTTCGAACCGACCAGTTCAGTTATGATTCCGCACCGGCATATAGGAGCCCAGCCCATGAGACGCACCAAGGAAGAGGCCCAGCAGACCCGGGAAAGGATCCTGGACGCCGCCGAATCGGTCTTTTTCTCCCGGGGTGTTGCAGCAACGTCACTGGACCAGGTCGCCAAGGCGGCAGAGGTCACCCGCGGCGCGGTTTACTGGCATTTCGCCAACAAAATCGACCTCTTCAACGCCATGGTGGATCGCGCGCATACACCGATGGAAAAGGCCCTGCTGAAGGTCACCACCGAAAGCGAAGACCTGGACGATCTGGAACGGCTGAGCCTGAACAAGTTCCTGGAGGTGGTCGACAACGATCACCTGCGCCAAGTCTATTCGGTGTTGCTGCTGAAATGCGAATACACGGAGGGGCTGACCGCCCTGCTGGAGCGCGACACGGCGACCAAGCAGACCATCCAGACCGCCCTGGAGTCCTTCTTCACCCGCCTTCAGGCCAGCGGCCAGGTCACAACGGCGATCCCGCCCCGGGTAATGTCCCTGACGTTGCACGCCTTCATGCTGGGGCTGTACCGGAATTTCCTGCACTTCCCCGACCACTATCGGCTGCCCGACGATCCGCGCAACATGATCGCAGCAATGTTCGCCGCCTTTCGGGTGGAGAAGAAGCCACAGGCGGCCTGATCGTAGCGGCAGGGTCGGACGGCCCGTCTCCCCCTGGACCAAACCGTATTAAATCGGAATCGATTCAACACGGAGATAAAGCAATGAGGCCCGTGCGAAGCCACGGCTGTCGCCTTCGTCCCGTCGCCGGACGCGCGCACCGCACCGTATGCCATGACCTCGCACGGACCTGATGGAGCCGCCCTAAGGGGGGGGGCCGGGTCGGCTCCATATCTCGATGTCTTGAACCCCCCGCCCCTATTCCGCCGCTTCCACCAGAGGCACCGCCGGTTCCCGCACCAGGCTGTGCAGGCAGCGGGCGAAGCCCGATACACTGGACGACGACAGCGGCACGAAGCGCTTGCCCGACTGGCGGCACAACCGCTTTGCCCGCAGGCAGGCGTCGTGGCTGACGCAGTCCACAGGACAGACCACCACATCGGCCTTCACCACCACCTCTTCCAGATGACTCCGGCCGTCTTCCAAGCCGCCATCGTGGAACAGGAAAGTGCCGTTGTGGCGCTCCACCAATCCCCGGATATGGGGGATCAGCCGCGCCCGGCCGCCGACGCAGGCAATGCGCACCCGCCCCAGATCAATGGTGTCCACAGCCCCGCCACCGGCCCTATCCAGCGCATTGGGCTCGTCGTTGCTGGTAACGAAAGCTTCCAGGGCGGCCAGTTCGGCATTGCGGGTTTCGAGCAGAACCCGCAACCGCTCCCGATCCTGGCGCAGATCTTCCACCTGACGGCGCAGTTCGGCGGCCCGGGCCTCCGCACGGTCGGCCCGCCAGGCCTCCTTGCTCACCTGCTCGCGCAAACCTTCCAGGGCGGCGGTCAGGTTACTCACACGGCCGTCCGGATCGGCATCGGCTTCGGCCACCACCAGCCGGCGTTTCAGGCTCGACAGCTCCGCCCGCTGGCCTTCCAGCACGCCGCGCAGATGCACCAGTTCCGACTGCCGGGCCGACGTTTCCCGCAAGGTTTCCTGCTTCGCCTCGGCCAGGGCGTCTTCCAGACCCGCGCGCTCCCGCTCCAGGTCGGTCAGGCGGCGCACGTCGGCGCGGTTCACCGCCCCCACCAGATGGGACAGCATGTGCACTTCACCGAAGGCATGTTCCACCAGTGCCCGCGAAGCCTTGGGGTGAACCATCAGCGCCCAGTACGGACCGGGGATGTCCCCCGCCGCCACCGCATCGGCCCACAACCGCGCCAGGGCGCCATTGTCCTTGGCTTCGCGGAAGGTGGCAAGGGTTCGCGCGTATCGCTTTTCCAGCAACTTGTCCATCAGGCGCGCCATGGCCCGGGACTGGCTGCTGACCCCGCCGGCGGCACCGACGAACATCCCGTGGATCCGGTATTCGGGGGCATCGTCTCCCAGCCGCAGGTTGACCTTGGCCGCGATCCGGCGCAGGTCGCGCAAGCTCAGGCAGGTACCCACCAGCGAACAATGAAAGTGACTGTCCACCTCCCACAGCCGACGGCGCCAGAAGCCGTTGGCCAGGCCCTTGTCTTCGCTGTCGCCGGCGGCCTCCGTCGTCGCCGCCGACGGCATCGCCTTGACTCCCGTGCCACCGTCAGCCGGAGCCGCCAGGGCCGCGGCCACATCGGGCATCTCGACCGAGAGCAGCGATCGTTTGGACGTCGCCTTGCCGTTGACGCCCCCCTTCTCCGGCTGACTCACCGCCAGCGGCCCGACCACCTTGCAGCCGCACCCCGTGCCGCCGGCAGCCTTGGCCGCAGCAGGGGACAGACGAGAGTCGGCAAGGGGACCGGCAGGGAGGGTGCACATGGGGGGTCTTCTCCTCGGGTTGCGATCTATAACGCCCCCCGACTGTGCCGCTTCCCCCAGGGCCTGTCAATGCGAATGGTTCGCATTTGCAGATTCTGGCGCACTCATGGGTTTTTTGGGGTTATAGGCTGCCGGCAGCACGCACCCACAAAAAAATCCCGGGACCATGCGATCCCGGGACCAGTCGAAGTGTCCGTCGGAGAACGGAACAGGGGCACCCGACACGAAAGCGCGCCGGGCATCCATTTGCGCGGACGGCCGCGATGCGGCCCGTCCGCGCCAAGCCTCGTCAGCTCGCGCGGCTGCGCGCCAGACCGATGCCTTCCAGCGCCTCTTCGATTTCCGGCAGGATGCCGGGATCGTCGATGGTAGCGGGCATCTTGTAATCCTGGTTATCGGCGATCTTCTGCATGGTGCCACGCAAGATCTTGCCGGAACGGGTCTTGGGCAGGCGGTGCACAACCACCGTCTGTTTGTAGGCCGCGACAGGACCGATCTGGTCCCGCACCATCGCGGCGCATTCCTTGGCGATCTGTTCGGGCGCGGTGGTGATGCCGGCCTTCAGGCAAACGAAGCCCAACGGCACCTGGCCCTTCAACTCATCGGCCACACCGATCACCGCGCATTCGGCCACGGCCGGATGCTGGGCCAGCACTTCTTCCATCGCCCCCGTCGAAAGCCGGTGGCCGGCGACGTTGATGATATCGTCGGTGCGGGTCATCACATAGATGTAGCCCTGATCGTCAATGAAGCCCGCATCACCGGTCTTGTAGTAGCCCGGATAGTCGGTCAGATAGGCCTGACGGAAACGCGCTTCCGCGTTCCACAGGGTCGGCAGGGTGCCCGGAGGCAGCGGCAGCTTGCAGACCAGGGCGCCGATCTGGCCCGGCTCCACCTGCTTGCAGTTGTCGTCCACCACCTGCACGTCCCAGCCCGGGGCGGCCCGGGTCGGCGAGCCGTGCTTGACCGGGAACATGTGCAGACCCAGACAGTTGGCCGCGATGGACCAGCCGGTTTCCGTCTGCCACCAGTGATCGATCACCGGCACGTTCAGCATCTTTTCGGCCCATTGAATGGTTTCCGGGTCGCAGCGTTCGCCGGCCAGGAACAGGGCGCGGAAGCCTTCCAGATTGTACTTGCCGATCAGCGCCCCGTCCGGATCCTCACGGCGGATGGCGCGGAAGGCCGTCGGCGCGGTGAACAGGGTGGAAATCTTGTGCTCTTCGATCATCCGCCAGAAGGTGCCCGCGTCGGGCGTGCCCACCGGCTTGCCTTCGAACACCACGGTGGTGCACCCGTGCAGCAGCGGGCCGTAGCAGATATAGGAATGGCCGACCACCCAGCCCACATCCGACGCCGCCCAGAACACTTCGCCGGGCTTCATGTTGTAGACCGCCGACATGGTGTACTTCAGCGCCACCGCATGGCCGCCGTTGTCACGCACCACGCCCTTCGGCTGGCCGGTGGTGCCGGAGGTGTAGAGGATGTACAGCGGGTCGGTGGCAGCGACGGGCACGCAATCCCGCGGCTCGGCGGTGGCCATGGCATCCATCCAGTCGACGTCCCGGCCCGGGGTCATTTCGGCCTTGGCCTGCTCGCGCTGGAAGACCACCACGTGGTCGGGTTTGTTCTTGGCCTGATCAATGGCGCTGTCCAGCAGCGGCTTGTAGGCCACCACCCGGTTCGGCTCGATCCCGCAGGACGCCGCAACCACCACCTTCGGGGCGGAGTCATCCAGGCGGGTGGCCAGTTCGTGGGCGGCAAACCCGCCGAAGACCACAGAATGCACAGCCCCCAGGCGGGCACAGGCCAGCATCGCCACCAGGCTTTCCGGGATCATCGGCATGTAGATGATCACCCGGTCGCCCTTGGTCACGCCCTGGGCGGCCAGCACACCGGCGAAGCGAGCGGTCTGGTCTTTCAACTCGGCGTAGGTGATGGTGCGCTTGGCGCCGGTCACCGGGCTGTCATAGATGATGGCGGCCTGTTCGGCCCGACCGTCTTCAACATGACGATCCACGGCATTGTAACAGGTGTTCAGCTCCCCGCCGCTAAACCAACGGTAGAGCGGGGCATTGGTGTCATCCAGCACCTTGTCCCAGGTCTTCGTCCAGACGATGTCCTGAGCTGCTTTGCCCCAGAAGGCTTCCTTGTCATTGATGGAGAGCGAATAGGCCTCTTCGAAAGCGTTGCCCATGCGTGCGTTTCCCCTGAATTTGGTTTTGGTTTCGTGCGCGAGCTTGTTTTTCTTGGCGCGATGCTTGTCCGGCGCGGCTCGGGACCGTCCCCGAACCCCTCCCCTTCGCGCGGCGGGCGCAGTCTGCTCTAAAACGAAGCCGATTGCAAAGCCCTGTTGTACCTGTCAGCACACCAATTCCGGTTACATCAGAAAAGACTGATTCACCGGCTGGGGCAACCGGTCTTTCCCGCCGATTCGGCGCCGCTTTCAGACCGAAACCGCTATCCCGCAGCGGCCCGATACGACACAGGCCCCGCATCGTCCCGGATGCAGGGCCTGGCCCGGTGGTTCGGATGCACTGCTCGCGCAACGTGCATCCTCGTAGGGAGATGTCGCACAAACTCCGGTAGTTTCAACGATCAACCGGGGCAGGACTGCGCCGGGAGGCCCTGTCGGCCGGAAGGGTCGCGCGGAATGCGCCGGTTACGGTCTTCACGAACGCACCTCCTTTCCCCTTGTAATACCCCCTGTTTCGCTCCGAAACGCGACCCTGTGACTCTGGGACTTTTCACCGGTCCCGTACGGTGTAACGATACGAAGTGTGGCGATGACCACTGGGCTACCAGCCCTAGTGTTCCATGCCTCGGATCTCGTCCTTGATCCGCAGCTTCTGCCGTTTGAGGTCGCTAATCATGAAAGCATCGGGAAGAGGACGGTGCGTCTCTTCTTCCAGCCGGGCCTCGATCTCGGCGTGGCGGGCGTTCAAAGATTGAATACGAGCATCCTGACCCATGGTTGGTCCTCCGTCGTTTCTATGAACTGCCCGAGTAGGCTAGCACTGCACTGGGGCGAAAACCAGCTTTGGAGTGGCCATTTTGTGACAAATTCAGCGATTTACCCCCCACCGGTTGCCGTGCACCGCAGCAATTTTTCCCGCCGGTGGCAAGACCCCCGGCAGCGCCCAGCCATGGCCCAGCGACCGGGTGGGAAAACGATACGGGGCGGCCCGGAGTTCATCCCGATCCGCCCCGTACCGAAGCCCCGAATGCGACGATCTTCCCCAGGGTTACCGCCGATTCGCGCTATGGAGCCCCTAGCCCTACCCCTTCTCGCCCACGTAGATCCCCAGACCCCGGGCGGAATGCACCAGAGTACCGTCCGGATCCAGACTGCGCGGACCGATGCAGACACTTTCCAGCGGCACGTCGACGATGCCGCGATTCTGCCAGGCGACCATGCGGCCGAACTTGCCCTGGGCAACCAGATCCACCGCATGCACCCCGAAGGCCGAGGCCAGCAGACGGTCACGCATGCTGGGGATCCCGCCGCGCTGCACATGGCCCAGGATGGTTTCGCGGGTTTCGGTACCGGTGATTTCGGCGATGCGTTCGGACAGATAGTGCCCAATGCCGCCATACCGGGTCTGCCCCTGGGTATAGGCGACCTGGGCGGCCTCCCCATCCTCGCGCTTCACCCCTTCGGCGACGACCACCAGGGCATGGCTGCGGCCCTGGTGCTGGACCTCGGCGATGCGCCGGGCGATGCCGTCCAGGGTGTAGGGGATTTCGGGGATCAGAATCACGTCGGCGCCGCCGGCAATGCCGGCGTTCAGGGCGATATGCCCGGCGTCGCGGCCCATGACCTCCAGGATCATCACCCGGTGGTGGCTGGCAGCGGTGGCATACAGTCGGTCCAGCGCTTCTGTCACCACGTTGACGGCGGTGGAGAAGCCCACCGAATATTCGGTTTCGTGCACGTCGTTGTCGATGGTCTTGGGCACCGCCACCATGCCGATGCCGCCCCGGTCGCACAACTGGCTGAGGATGCGCAGCGAGCCGTCACCGCCGATGACGATCAGTCCGTCCAGTTCCAGCCGGTTGAAGCCGTCCACGAAATCCAGCGAGCGGTCCTTGGTGCTGCCGTCGGGCAGCGGGAAGTTGAACGGGTCGCCCTTGTTGACGGTGCCCAGGATGGTGCCGCCGGCGCGCAGGATATCCAGCCCGGAGAACATGTCCAGGTCCAGTTCGCGATATCGCATGGGGCGGTCCATCAACCCCATGGTGCCATCGATGATGCCCAGCACCTTCCAGCCGTATTCGATGCGCGCGCGATGCGTTACCGCCCGGATGACGGCGTTCAGCCCGGCGCAGTCTCCGCCGCTGGTCAGCACCCCGATCCGCCTGATTTCCCCCATGGGTTCCCCCTTCTTGACGATTGTGGTCCGGTCGGTTGAGTTCGATCCCGCCGGAACGCGCGGCATCTTGCGCGGACCGACGACCTCACTGTAAGGATGGGCTCTCGGAACGCCACATCAACCTTTCCCACAGCCATACCGTTCTGGCGTGGGTTCTGCTAGTGTCATCTATGTGGCAGTCTGGAACAGCTTGGACCTCTCGCGCCCGGGTCCGAAACATGGGGAACTCGCCAGCCGTGGATGACCATGAGATCGAGGCCATGCGCCGCCGCCTCGAAGACCTTCGCAGCGAACACCGGGACCTGGACGCCGTTATCGCCAAGATCACGGAGACCATTCCCTTTGACATGATTCAGATGCAGCGGCTGAAAAAGCGCAAGCTGTCGCTGAAGGATCAGATCACCCGCCTGGAGACCCGACTGATCCCAGACATCATCGCCTGACCCCGATCGCCCTTCGCTGATCCCCCTCCGCCGGTTCCGGCCAGAGGGTCCTTTCCGCCATGCTCCCTCACGCCCCGGATATCAGGCGCTCTTCCACGCGCGCGGCAAAAGCCGCCGGGGTTTCGAGCGGCGCGGCCACATCCGCCGACCACACCAGATCGGGGGTCAGGCCCAGGCCGCGCCAGGCAACCGGCTTCGTGCGCAGCGATGCGCACAGGGTCTCCGCCCACCGCTCCATGTCCTGCAGCAAGGCCGTGCGATCACTGTCTGTGCCGGCACGGGCCACCACCACGCTGGCCCCGCCCAAGGTCCCTGTCACCGCCGCCAGTCCGCCCTTGGAAAGAGCAGCCACCGACACGTGCTCCAGCACCGACAGCGCCGCACTCAGACCATGGACCCGCCGCAGCCGCTCGAAATTGTCCAGATAGAGACAGATCAGGCCGACCGGCGTTTCCAGGTTTTCCCCTTCGCGCATCATCCTGCCCAAGGTTTGCAGAAAGGCACGGCGGTTGAGCACCGGAAGCACCCCGTCTCCTTCGGCCATGGCATCCGCATCGGCCACCTGATCCCGGGCACGGGCCACAGTGTCCTTCATCCGTTCCATCTCGCCCATCAGGCTTTGCACCGCCGCCTGGACCCGGTCGGACAACAGGGGGCCGGGCAGACGATCCAGCCCCGGGGGCGGCTGCACCACCGCCGGCTCACGGAATACCGGATCGGCACCATCCGCCACCGGATCGGAGGCAGGATCGGTGTGCGCGCCCCCGTCCCGCGCACCCTCATGCTCATGGCCCCGGATGTCATCCAGTGTGCGGGCGAAGGGACTGCGGCGCTGCTCGTGGCCCTGGCGGCGCCCCCCTTGGCCATCGCGCTCGCGGGCGGAATCCCGCCAGTTGACCGGGCTTATGGGACGCGGTGGGGGAATGCGATCATTCACGCTCATGACGCGGCTCCTTCTGACCCGTGCCTGCGAAACAGAAAACCCGACAGAAACGCGTTCCGCCGAAAAGGTACCATCGCCCAATAGTCTAGCACGGCTTCTTCCGCTTTGCCCGCTCTGGCGGCAACCCTTCCCTTGCCAGGAAGGGGGGCGCTGGCCATACTCCGGCCCTTCTCGGCACCGGAAAAGAGGACCCCGGCGAATGGATAACGGCAGCACGCCGCTGGTGGGAGTGATCATGGGCAGCCAGTCCGACTGGCCGACCATGCGCCACGCCTGGGAAACCCTGGAAGCCCTGGGCATCCCAGCGGAAAAGCGGATCGTCTCTGCCCACCGGACGCCCCATCGCCTTGTGTCCTATGCCACCGAAGCGCGGCAGCGCGGATTGAAGGTGATCATTGCCGGCGCCGGCGGGGCAGCGCACCTGCCGGGCATGGTCGCCGCGATCACCCCCCTGCCCGTCTTCGGCGTACCTATCGAAAGCAAGGCCCTGAAAGGGCAGGACAGCCTGTTGTCCATCGTCCAGATGCCCGGCGGCGTGCCCGTCGGCACCCTGGCCATCGGCAAGGCCGGAGCGATCAACGCCGCCCTGCTGGCCGGCGCCGTCATCGCCCATCTGAACCCGGCCGTCGCCGACGCCCTGGATGCCTGGCGCGCCCGCCAGACCGCGTCCGTCGCCGAAGAACCGGTGGACGAGGCCTGAGGACCATGAGCGCACCGTCATCGTCGCAAATCTCTTGCCCCAAGGGCCGCCTGTCTCCCGGTGGCGTGCTCGGCGTTCTCGGTGGCGGGCAACTGGGGCGCATGACGGCCCTGGCCGCCGCCCGTCTGGGTATCCGCACCCACATTTTCACCCCGGAAGCCGACAGCCCCGCAAGCCAGGTGGCCGACCGCACGACGGTCGCCGACTGGACCGATACCCAGGCTCTGTCGGCCTTCGCCGCCGCGGTGGACGTGATCACCCTGGAATTCGAGAACATCCCCGCGTCCTGCGCCGAGACCCTCGCCGCCGTCACGCCGGTGCATCCGGGGTGGAAGGTGCTGGAAACCGCCCAGAACCGCATCACCGAAAAGACCTTCTTCAACCGCATCGGCGCCGAGACCGCCCCCTGGGCTGCGGTGCACAGCGTGGCGGAACTGGAAGAGGCACTCGGACGGATCGGCCGGCCGGCGATCCTCAAGACCACCCGGCTGGGCTATGACGGCAAGGGTCAGGCCCGCCTGGGACCGGACACGGACCCGGCCGAAGCCTGGGAATCCCTGCGGACGGACGAAGCAATCCTGGAAGGCTTCGTGGATTTCGCCTTCGAGATTTCCGTGATCGTCGCCCGGGGGCCGGACGGCGCCACCGCCGTCTACCCGCCCGCCCGCAACGCCCACGAAGATGGCATCCTGCGGCTGTCCACCGCCCCGGCCCCCGGCCTGTCCCCGGCCTTGGCGGAACAAGCCGGTGCCCTGGCCAAGCGCGCGGCCGAGGCCCTGGACCTGGTGGGCCTGCTCGCGGTCGAGCTGTTCGTAACCGCCGACGGCCACCTGCTGGTCAACGAGATGGCGCCGCGTCCCCACAACAGTGGCCACTGGACCATGGACGGCTGCGCCTGCGACCAGTTCGAGCAGCTGGTGCGGGCCGTTGGAGGGCTGCCCCTGGGATCCACCGCCTGCCTGCGGCCCATTACCATGACCAATCTGATCGGCGCGGAGGCGGATACCTGGCCCGCTCTGCTTGCCGAACCGGGCGCGCACTTGCATCTGTATGGCAAGATGGAAACCCGGGAGGGCCGCAAGATGGGTCACGTCAACCGGCCGGCACCAAGCCCTCCTGCGGGCTGATCGACGAAGGACACAGAGATGTCAGCGGAGAAGGAGTCGATCCTCATTTACCGGATCGGGTCCATGGGCGATATCCTCGTGGCCCTGCCCTGCTTCCATGCCATCCGCCGCCGTTTCCCCGAAGCCCGCCGGCTGCTGCTGACCAATATTCCCGTCTCGCAGTCCGCCCCGGCCCCGTTGTCGGTGCTGGGACCTGATTTTATTGACGCGGTTATTCCCTACCCCCTCGGCACCCGCTCGCCGGCGGACCTTCTGTCGTTGATGCGGACGATCCGGACCAGTGGCGTCCGCACCGCCGTTTACCTGATGCCAGAGCGCAGTTTTCCGGCAATCTGGCGGGACTGGCTTTTCCTGCGCGCCAGTGGCATCCACACGATCCTGGGCTTCCCCGATACCGCCGACCTGCGCCGTCCCCGGTTCGACCCGGTCAGTGGTATGTGGGAGCAGGAAAGCCGGCGACTGGTCCGCTGTTGTGCGCCCTACCTTGGCCCGATCGACGTCATGGCTCCGGAGAACCTGGATCTGCGCCTGACCGCAAGCGAGCGTGCCCGGGCGAGGTCGATCCTCGCCCCTCTGGGTGATGGGGACGTGCTGGCCATCAATATGGGAGGCAAGAAGGCCTATCAGGATTGGGGGCATGCCAATTGGTGCGCCCTGATCGACCGCCTCGGTAGCATCAAAGACCGTCCGCCTGGTCTGCTCGTGGTCGGTGCACGGGACTCTGATCATGCCCGAGCCGAAGATGTGATCAGCCACTGGCCCGGCCTCGCGATCAACGCTTGCGGCTTGCTTTCTCCCCGGGAAACGGCAGCCGCGCTCGCACGTGCCCGGTTGTTCATAGGCCATGATACGGGTCCCATGCATCTGGCAGGGTGCGTTGGAACACCGACCATCGGCCTGTTCGACCCCCTCTCTCCCTTGGGGGCATGGACACCGCTGGGGCAAGAAGTTACCGTGCTCTATGATTCCCGAGGTGTGTCAGCGCTCTCCGTCGAGACCGTCACTGAAGCAGCCGTGGCAATGCTACGAAAAGCAAACTGAGGCAAATGGGGGAAAAACCTCATTTCCTCTCCCTGCGCCTTTATCCATATTTTGCAACCGGCTGAATCCGGCTACAGTCCCGCCGACGTTTTGCCGCCCGGCTACCTGATTGAAAAGGATGGATTCCGTGATTGATTATGATTCCAATGTGGACAACGAATTCATCGAGGAAGCCCGGGATACGATCAGCGAGATGGAAGTCCGCCTGGGCAACATGCGGTCCGGTGCCGAGGCCCTGAAGCAGGGTACGGAGACCCTGCGCGGCAGTCTCGGCCGGCTGCGGCTGATGGGCGCGGCGACAGTCTTTCCTCTGCTGGACCTGTGCCTGAAGCGTGTCACCGACTACCTGCGCGACCTGGAAGAGCCGACCCCGTCGAACCTGAGCGATCTGGATACCTTTGCTGACGTGCTCCGCGGCCTGGTCTCCGGCGAGATCGAACCCCAGACCGACGAAGCGGAATTCTACCGCAGCCTGCCCACCCGCCGGCCCTTCGACCTGTCGGACGTCGCCCACCTGAACGTGGAAGTGCTGCTGGTGGAGCCCCAGCGCTCCAGCTCGGCCTATATCAGCCGCGAGCTGCAAAGCTGCGGCTACAAGGTGACCATCTGCAAGACGGCGCTGGAGGCCCTGAACCTGACCGTGCGCACGCGGCCCGATCTGGTGATTTCCTCGGCGGTGCTGGAGGGGCTGTCGGGGGTGGACCTGGGCTGCGCGATGGCGGCGATGCCGACCACCCGGCGCATTCCCTTCTGCATCCTGACCAGTTTCGAACGCTCCAACAGCTTCCTGGCCAGCCTTCCCGACAGCGCGGCCTATCTGCGCAAGGGCAACGACTTCGGCAACGATCTGGCCGACGCTCTGAAGCGGTTCAACATCACCTGATCCAGGGAACACGACAGACCCGAAAAGAAGGGGGCGTCCGGACAACCGGCGCCCCCTTTTTTGTGGTCGGCTACAGCATCGAGCGGAAAAGTGGGCACCGGTTTTCCGGTGCGCAAGCGCGTCTTCGACTCCCGGCGGAACGCACGCGCGGCGCGACTCGATGCTGTAACCATATGATTTTAGATCAAAGTACCTGCCGTAAATCGATGCAAATTTAAGGCAGTTTGATCTAGACGCAAGCTCAGCGCATCCGCATGCCGCGCGCGACGCTGAAGGGCCGGGTGGCCAGGGACAGCGGATTGGGCAGCTTGGACAGGCTGTCGCGCAGCTTGGCCTGGCTTTTCTTCAGCCGCACCATCTCTTCCAGCCGCCGGGTCAGGAAGTCCCAGGTGGTGGCCGACCCCTCCGAGGTATCCTCCAGCCAGACCAGCAGGGTGGCGCCGTAGATGCCGGCCAACTCGGCCCGCTTGGTGTAGAAGCTGAAATCCACGCTGGTGTCGCCGGCGGCATACCAGATGCTGTCCACGGTCCGATAGCTGGCGCGCAGGGCAGCCGGGGCATTGGCCGGCATGGCCAGGAGGGCCAAGCCGCGCCGCACCGCCTCCCGGTCCCGCTCCCACGGTTCCAGGCGCAGGCGGATGGCCAGCAGCACCCGCTCGGCCAGGCGCATGCCCTCCGTCTCCTCTTCCGCCATAGCCTGGATCATCAGGCGGTCGCTGAGGTCGACAAAATGCAGCACCGCCTCGCTGGGGCCACCGGGGAAGGCGCGCTCGGCGGCTTCGGCGTCCAATCCCGCCGACTCCGCCCCCAGCCGCAGGGCCTTCGTCGACCAGCCGTCGAAGGGCACGTTGGGCACGGAGCCGCGCACGATGGCGTCCTGAATGTCCACGTAATCCATCGGGGGAAGCTCCTGATCAGGGGGTCTCGTCCGAACGGCCGTCGCCGGTCGCGGAGGTGGAATCGGGAGAGGCGTTGGCATTGGATGCCGAAGAGGCACCGGCCATGGCGCGCTTGATATCGTCAACGAAACCGAAGTTGGCCATGTCGGTCATGCGCATGGGATACAGGACTCCGTCCAGGTGATCGCATTCATGCTGCACAACCCGGGCATGAAAACCCTCGCAAGTCACGTCGATAGCGGCTCCGTCCAGGTCAACGGCCTGATAGCGCAGGCGTTTGTACCGGGGCACCAGACCGGTCAGGCCGGGCAGGGAAAGACAGCCTTCCCAGGCATCCTCCATCTCCTCCCCCACCGGGGTCAGCACCGGATTGACCAGGACCGTCAGAGGCACCGATCCCCCTTCCGCACCCGCGCGGCTGCCCGGCACATGGAAGATGACCAGCCGCAGGGGAACGTGGACCTGCGGCGCGGCCAGCCCCACCCCGCCCGAGTCGGCCAGAGTTTCTGTCATATCGGCAATGATCCGGCGGATTTCCGGATCCGTCGGGTCGTTCACCTCTCGGGCGCGCGTTGCGAGCACCGGGGTTCCCATGCGTGCTATCTTCAATAGAGCCATGGCCATAGTATATGCGGGCGCTGCCCCCTTGGGCAAAGGGGAAGGCGCACCTATATATTCCGGCAGATCCCTGCGGAAACCGCTTCACAGGGCGGCATGGCTATGGTACATCCGCCGCCTTTCCCGGTTCGTGCTTCCGTCACGACCGCAGGATCACGACGTTTCGGTCAGGCCGACGCGGCCGGACCATTCGGCATGTTGGCTTTCGGTAATCGACCGGCGTGCATCCGCTTCCGCCAATCGGGGGAGGCGTCGCTACGCTGAGTGAGGCAGCACAAAAGGAGTTAGAGCCCTGGTTCAGGTTCTGGTGCGCGACAACAACGTTGATCAGGCGTTGAAGGCGCTGAAGAAGAAGATGCAGCGGGAAGGCGTGTTTCGTGAAATGAAGCTGCGCCGGAATTTCGAGAAGCCGTCCGAGAAGAAGGCTCGCGAGAAGGCGGAAGCTGTCCGCCGCGCCCGCAAGCTGGAACGCAAGCGCCTGGAGCGCGAAGGCTTCTAGGGACCAGAGCCTGACCCGCCGTCAGGCTCTTCGGCCCCCGCCCTCGTGGGGTCCTGTCTTGAAAAGCATCCGCCGGCACCGATCACCGCCCCCGCAGCTTGCGGTCTGGGCGGGTTTGGTGTGTGGGCCAAGTCGCTACACCGGCACCCCCGCCCTCCCCCGTCTTCCGTAGCCCGCTTCTTCCCTTGGCCGGCAGGGGGAGCGTCGTGTACCCTGCGCGCCCGACGCTGCATCGCACAATCGGGGATCGCGCCCATGGACTCCCTGCCCTTCCTTTCCGGCCTGGACCCCGTTGCCCGGGGGCTGGCCGTGCTTTGCCTTGTGGCGGTCACGGGACTGCTGATCGGGCGGCTGCGGGCCGGCTCCCTGTCTTTGGGGATCGGCGGCGTGCTGTTCGCCGGTATTTTCTGGGGCCATTTCGGCCTGCAGGTGGATCCCGAAATCGGCCACTTCCTGCGGGAATTCGGCCTGATCCTGTTCGTCTATACCATCGGCGTCCAGGTGGGACCGGGCTTCTTCACGGCCCTGCGCCGGTCCGGCCTGGCCCTGAACGGCATGGCCGCCGCGCTGGTTGCCCTGTCCGTGCTGACCGCGGCAGCCATTCACGTGGGCTTCGACGTCCCCTTGCCGGTGATGCTGGGGGTGATGTCGGGGGCCACCACCAACACACCGTCGCTGGGTGCGGCGACCCAGATGCTGCAAACGGTCGAGGCTTCGTCCGACATGCTGGCTCTGCCCGGGCTCAGCTATGCGGTGGCCTATCCGTTCGGTATCGCCGGCATCCTGATCACCATGATTCTGGTGCGGGCGGCTTTCCGCATCGATCCGGCCGGCGAGCAGGCGGCTTTCGACGCCGCCCGCCTGGCCAGCCGGCCGCAGCTGGACACGGTCAATGTGGAGATCACCAATCCCAATATGAACGGCCTGACCCTGGGTGCCCTGCCGGGACTGGCGGAAATGAACCTGGTGGTCAGCCGCATGATGCGCGACGGCGCCATCGAGGTGGCCCACCCCGACACCCCCGTGCGGATGGGCGATGTGCTGCTGCTGGTGGGGCCACCGGCCAAACTGGACGGCATGGTGCGCATCCTCGGCCGGCCTTCCGACGCGGACCTGAAGACGGCGCCGTCGGATGTGAAATGGCAGCGGCTGGTGGTGACCAACAGCGCCGTGCTCGGCCATCCGATCGCCGGGCTGGACCTGCTGCACCGCCATGACGTGGTGATCAGCCGGGTGACCCGCGCAGGCGTCGAGCTGACCCCCAGTCCCAGCCTGAAGCTGGAATTCGGCGACATCTGCACGGTGATCGGCCACCCGGACAGCCTGCGCTCCGCCGCCTCGGTGTTGGGCAACCGGGAACAGGCGCTGCAACAGGCGCAGATCATCCCGATCTTCCTGGGCATCGGCCTGGGGGTCCTGCTCGGCGCGCTGCCCCTGGCCTTTCCCGGCATGCCCGCCCCGGTCAAGCTGGGACTGGCCGGCGGACCGCTGATCGCCGCCATCGTCCTGTCGCGTATCGGTCATATCGGCCCGTTCGTCTGGTTCATGCCCCCCAGCGCCAACCACGCCCTGCGCGAGATCGGCATCGTCCTGTTCCTCGGCATCGTCGGGTTGAAGGCCGGCGAAAGCTTCGTTTCCATCCTGACCAATGGCGACGGCCTGTGGTGGCTGGGGTATGGGGTCCTGATCACCCTGATCCCGCTGCTGGTGGTGGGGTTTGCCGCCCGCCTGCTCCTGGGGATGAATTACCTGACCCTGTGCGGCCTGCTGGCCGGCGGGATGACCGACCCGCCGGCCCTGGCCTTCGCCAATGCCATCCGCCCGTCAGAAGCGCCGTCTCTGGCCTATGCGGCCGTCTATCCCCTGGTCATGGTGCTGCGCATCCTTGCGCCGCAGCTGCTGGTTATTCTGTTCTGGGTTTAGGGGACTGACGCCGCCGCTCGTTCAATGGAAGCCCATGACGGGTGCCTCAGGATCCGGCAGCACGAAATCGGAGGTCATCCGCGGCACATAGGCCGGTTGGTGCGCCGCCGCACCGATCTCGAACCCCTGCCAGGATTCGATAAAGCGGAAGAGATCATCCTCGGCCATCGGCTTGCCGATCATGTAGCCCTGAAGCCAGGTGCATCCGGCTGCGGCCAGGGCGGCCTGCTGATCTCCGGTTTCCACGCCTTCGGCGACGGTCTCCAGCCCGAGGGTCTCTGCGATGTCGACGATAGCACGCACCATGGCGATATCCGCCGGGTCTCTGGGAAGGTTGCCGATAAAGGACTTGTCCAGTTTCAGCGTGGTGAAGGGCAGATTGCGCAGGTAGGTCAGCGAGGAATAACCGACGCCGAAGTCGTCCAGCCCGGTCTGGAAACCCACCTCGCGCAAAGCTTTCAGCCGCTTCCGGCCCACTTCGTAGGTGCCCATGACCACGGTTTCCGTGATCTCCAGCTCCAGCCGTCGCGGGTCCACCTTCTCCCGCTCGACGATCTCGGTGAAGCGGGGCACGAAGTCCGCCTGCATCAGCTGCACCACCGAGACATTGATGCCGATATTCGCATCGGTGATACCCCGCTCGTCGAAGGACCGCAAGGTGCGGCAGGCTTCCTTCAGCACCCATTCTCCCACGGGGATGATCAGGCCGCTTTCCTCGCAAGCCGGGATGAACTGGTCCGGGGGAACGGAGCCCAGTTCCCGGTCCCGCCAGCGCAGCAGAGCCTCCACCCCGCGCAGGCGTCCGGTACGGGCACACACCTGGGGTTGGAAGTTGACCGAAAAGCTGTTGTCGGCACGTGCCTCCTGCAAGCGGTTATGGATCCGCACCCGCGACACGGCCGCTTCGCGCATCCCCTCGTCATAGCGCGCCAGCCCGCCCTTGCCCGCCGCCTTGGCGTGGTACATGGCCGTATCGGCGTTCTGCAGCAGGGTATCGAAGGAGGTCCCGTCATCGGGATAGGTGGCGGTCCCGGCGCTGCACCCCACGTAGAACGTCTGGCCACCCACTTCGAACGGCGGCACGAAGGCATCGGGCAGGCGGTTAGCCAGGGGAGAGTCCCACTGGCCGTCCAGCCAGGGGCACAGCACCACGAACTCGTCACCGCCCAGGCGCGCCACCAGCTTGTCCGGCCCGGCCATGGTCACCAGCCGGTCGGCGGCCTGGACCAGCAACTGGTCGCCGGTTTTGTGGCCGAAGGAGTCGTTGACGAACTTGAAATTATCCAGGTCGATGAAAACCAGGGTCAGCTTCCGCCCGGGCTCTTCCAGTATGCGCCGGGCGACGTCGGCGCGCAGGGTTTCGCGATTGGCCAGGCCGGTCAGGGCATCGTGATAGGCCAGATAGCGAATGCTTTCCTCCTGGCGCTTCCCTTCGGTGATATCGGAATAGGTCCCGACCAGCAGGCAGGGCGCACCGGTCTCGTCCCGAAGCGCACTGGCCCGGGAATCCAGCCAGATGTATTCACCGTCGGCCCGCATGATCCGGTATTCCACATGGCACTCGGTGCTGCGCCCCTCCAGATAATCATCAACGGTTTTCCGGACCCGGGCCAGATCCTTGGGATGGATCCGCTCCAGCCACGTCGCATAGCTGGCGACCGATCCCGCCTCGATCCCCAGAATGTCCTCCAGACGGTCGGAGAAACTGCGCTCTCCGGACCGCAGATCCCACTCCCAGATCACTTCACGGGCGGCCAGGGCGGCCAGGCTGTAGCGCTGCTCACTGCGGGCCAGTTCGGTCCGGCTTTGTTGCAATGCATCGATATGCTGTTCGAGGGACTGCTGAGTAGCCTTTCGCCGGCGCACGTTGAACGCCAGCGCCACGGTCGCCCCGCCCAGCAGCAGGATCACCCCTGCGGCACCGATGATGGCTTCCCGATAGGTCTCGAATACCGAGAACGGCCGGTTATGGATCTCCACCCCCGCCGGCACACTCGCCGGTGACAGACCCAGGCGCAGAAGCTGCGGGAAGTCGACGATCACCTTGGTGCTTTCCCGCCCCGCCGGCGGAATGGAACCGGCGGACATCCCCCGCAGAACGTCCAGCACGATCCGCGCCTGCGCCTGGCCCGACACGGTGCCCGACAACAGGCCGCCACCGACGATCCCCAGGCCCAGCTGGTTGCGGTAGAAGCCGTAGACAGGCTCGGCACTCGCCTCGGTGATCCGTTTGACGAAGGTTTCCAGGGGCAGCTGCACCCCCTCGGAGTCCGTGGCATAGGACCCCAGCAGCACCACCGCCCCGGGGTCGGCATCCTGCAACCGGTCGAGTACCCGCCCGAAAGAGACGCCGGAGATGGTTTCCACCACCGCCGGCGGGGTCATGAGCGTTGCGGCCTCGCGCAGTTCCTCTTCGAACGACCGGCTGCTTTCGGTGTCATCGCGGATGAACACAAAGCGCTTTTCCTTCCCCCCCAGTTGCCGGGCCAAGCGCATGGTGCCAAAGGGGTCCATTCTTTGATAGACTCCGGTCACGTCGACGGCATCGCCGATGATGGCGTCTGCGTCTTCCTGAAGCACGCCCCCGAAAACGATCGGCACACCGGGGAACAGCGCGGCGCGCTGTTCAAGCGCAAAGACCAGCGCCGCGTTGTCCGTCACCGCAACCACCTGCGGCAGGTCACTGCGATAGCGGTTGGCCAGCATGCGGGCCGAGTGGTCCAGATTTTCCTGATTGGGATGACGCTTCCAATCCAGATAGAAGACGTCGAGCAGAATGTCCGACAGGGATCCGGTCAGGACATCCTCCAGGGCCTGGGACTGCTCATCCGTCCAGGCATAGCCCTTGTGATAGGAATTCAGCACCAGCACCTTGGCCGGCCGCGCAGTGGCCGATGCCGCCGACAGCAGCAAGCCAAGGAGAACAATGCCGAACAAAACCGGCCCTGAAGAATGAGGAGAGAGCGCGAACAGCCGCTTCATGACCAAGGTATCCTCCAGCTCGAACCGGGAGGTCCCCGGCGCCTTCAGATCTTGAATATATACCTTAGACCATATCCTCAAGCGGCTTTCCGCAGAAACGAGCGCTTCAGGCTGATATTCCCTCCCCCTTCATAACCAACAGGTTCACAATCCCTGCCGTTTTCGCTGGGGTAGGGGCAGGGTCATCCTTCCGGTCGCAGAGGGGCTACCTGGGGGAGATCGGGTCTCAGCGCCCCAGATGGCGGCGGTCGACTCCGCCCGGATGGGCTTCTTCCGACTGGCCGTAGAGGATCAGCAGGGCCTTGCATTCGGCCACATGACCGGTGCGGGCCGCATGGTGCGCCTGATCACGGATCATTTGCCGCATGGCGGGGCCACCCCAGGCCTGTTGCAGAAAGGCGTGCGCCTTTTCGGCCGCGACAAGCGGCGGCAGGTGTTCGTGGGCCGCAACGACGGTGACTTCTTCGGGCAGGGCGTCACACAAACCCAGGCAATCGTCCAACGTCAACATGGCCGCTCTCCCTGTATTCGGATCCGTCGAACCGGCTCCTCCCAGGACCGGCCCGACGGATCTCTTTCCGGCACCACCCCCGAACGGAGGAGAACCGCTTGCGGCCAAGCGCCCTGGTCTGTTCAGGGTTTTTGCTTGCTTCACCGAACCGGACAGCTCGGCCATCCCCACCCTCGGGGTGGTGCGTCTGTATAATTTAGCACAATATCTAAGGGAATCGGCCCGCCAACCCCGCCGACACGGGTATGCCCCTAACGCTTAGGTGCACTGCGAAATTCCGGTGGCTATTTCATAAAACTTTCCGTTTTTTTGTTAAGGGTAGGTCATCCCGAGCATATTGTGGCAGACGGTGATCAGATGGGTGCGCATATGGCGCTCGGCGGCTTCGGCGTCGCGATCCCGGATGGCACCGACCACGGCTTCGTGCTGTTCGACATATTGGCGGCGGCGTGCCTCGGTCGCCGACTTCTTCTTCAGCCGCCCCCACAGCTCCTGATCCCGCACCCCGTCGATGGCCTGATAGACCTCCGAAAGCAGACCATTCCCGGCCGCCTCGGCAAGGGATCGATGCAGGGCGCCATCCCACCGTTCGAAGCTGGCCACGTCCTCTGCCGAGGCTCCGTTGCGCAGACAGGCCTCCATGCGGGCGATCTGCGCCGGGGTCGCCCGATGCGCCGCCAGGGCACACAGCCGGGGTTCCAGGATCAGGCGGGCCTCCATCACTTCCTGCGGATTGGTGGTGTCCGGCGAGAACAGGGCGCCCCCCTCTCCACTGCCGCTGCCAAGCGGCCGCCGCCCGACGAAGGTGCCCCGGCCCACATGGCGCCAGATCACCCCTTCGGCTTCCAACTGGGCCAGGGCCTGTCGCAGGGCGCCCCGGCTGATCCCCAGGGTCCCCGCCAGCTCCCGTTCCGGCGGCAGACGGTCCCGGGGGGCGCAGGTTTCCCGGATCAGGTCGCGCAGGCTGTCCAGCGCAGTGGATGAGACGGTGGCAGTCATCGGTCTGCGAGCTCCATTCTTGTACCAATAAACATATTGGTTCACGAGCATTCGTTCAAGACAGGTCCCTCGTACAAATTTTTTATGTTCAAAAACAATGATATAACCGGTTGGTCAAAAAAATCCTGAGAACCATTCTTGAAACTGTTTCGGGGCTTGGCACATGACAGACCTGAATTGGTTCGGAGCGGTCCATCCCCGTGGGGTGGTCCGATGCGGCCCTCAACGAATGGGAAAACCCACGTCCAGGGAGGAATACCATGCGCACACTCGCGACCACCGTGGCGGCCATGATCGGCGCCACCCTGCTGTCCGGCCCCGCGTCGGCGCAGGACGTCAAGGACATCGCCTGGGGCGGCTCCAGCCCCGGCGGGGTGATGTATTACATGGTCGGCACGGCCGGTACGGTACTGTCCCGCGACCTGCCGGACCTGAACGTCACCCAGGTGACCACCGGCGGCTCCACCGAAAACGCCAAGCGGCTGATCAAGGGCGAGCTAGACATGGGCATCGTCTACGGCTCCCATGTCTATCTGGCGCAGA
Organism: Rhodospirillaceae bacterium Z3-40; assembly: GCA_046233135.1. GTDB lineage: Bacteria > Pseudomonadota > Alphaproteobacteria > Rhodospirillales > Rhodospirillaceae > JBJXHN01. The sequence goes on from JBJXHN010000003.1 coordinate 105,250, forward strand.
CGCCGGAGGGACCCTTCGCCGGCGGAGACAAGGGCACCATGCTGCGCGGCGTGGCCAAGGCCTATGAAGGCCCCACCTACTTCGTCACCCTGAAAGACAGCGGCATCACCTCCATCGCCGACCTGAAGGGCAAGGCCGTGGCCCTGGGTCCGCCGGGATCGGGAACGGTCTTCAACTGCACCAATATCCTGAAGGCGCTGGATATGGTCGAGGAGATCGAACCGCGCATGATGACCTTCGCCGACGCCGGCCGGGCGCTGGGCAACGGTCAGCTGGACGCCTTCTGCCAGTCGTCCGCCCCGGCCGCCGCAGTCAGCGAGCTCGCCGAAACCCAGGACGTGGTGGTCATCCCCTACGGCGAGGAGGCCCTGGCCCGCATCACCGAGACCTATCCGTTCTACTACGAATCCTCCATGCCGGCGAACATGTACAAGGGCGTGCCGGAAACCGCGCTGCCCTACACCACCGTCTACTGGGTCGCCCACGAGCGGGTCCCGGAAGAGACCATGAAGGCCATCCTCGCCCACATGTACGACCCCGAAGTGCGCGCGGAACTGGAATCCGGGCACCGCAACTGGAAGCAGCTGGCCCCGGCCAATGTGACCTTCGAAAAGCTGGGCGTGCCCATGCACCCCGGTGCGGCGGCCTACTACAAGGAAAACGGCCTCTGGGAGGACTGACCCCGGGGGTGACGTCGGGCATCAGCGGCGGCGGCGTCCTTTCCGGGCGCTGCCGGTCGTTCCGCCCGTCCTGCCCATCCGGCCCGTTTGCTCCCCCGACCCTTCCGTTCTCCTCTATCGAGGTCTGATCCGATGACCGCACCCACCTGGTTCGGCGAGTTTTCCGCCAAGGGACGCACCTTGCGGGGCTGGTGGGCCCTGCTGTACGCCGCCGTGGCCGCCTTTTTCGCCGGTTGGTACATGTACACCTCCGGCTTCGGCCTGGTGTCCACGGAATCCAATCGCGGCTTCTATCTGATGTTCACGGCCGTGCTGGTGCTGCTGCTGTATCCGGCGCGGCGCGGCGCCCCCATGACCCGCCCCAGCCTGTTCGACCTGATCATGGTGGTCGCCGCCGTCGTGTCCGTCGGTTACTGGATGGACCAGTACATTTCCTACGCCATGTTCCGGGTCAGCTCTCCCAGCACCTGGGACCTGGTCATGGGCGGCCTCTGTATCGTGGTGATGCTGGAGACAACCCGCCGGGTCCTGGGTCCGGCCCTGCTGGTTCTGGGGATCATCTTCCTTGCCCAGCTGTATTTCGGCGCCTGGCTGCCCGGCAAGCTCAGCCATCCCGGGCTGTCGGTGGAGCGCATCATCGAGTTCACGTTCTCCACCCAGGAAGCGATCTTCGGGGTGATCACCGCCACCTTCGCCACCTTCGTCTTTCCCTTCATGATATTCGGCGCCTTTCTGGAGCGCAGCGGGGCCGGCGCGTTCTTCATGGAACTGGCCACCGCCCTGACCGGCCGCTGGCGGGGTGGACCGGCGAAGATCGCCACCGTCACGTCAGCCCTGTTCGGGTCCATCTCCGGCTCGTCGGTGGCCAATGTGGTTTCCACCGGCGCCTTCACCATCCCCCTGATGAAGCGCATCGGCTTCCGCCCCCATGTGGCCGGCGGCATCGAGGCCATCGCATCGACCGGCGGGCAGTTCATGCCGCCGATCATGGGCGCCGGGGTGTTCATCCTGGCCACCCTGACCGAAAGCGAATACCTGGGCATCGCCCTGATGAACGTGATCCCCGCCACGCTGTTCTTCCTGTTCGTGCTGATGATGGTCGACCTGGAAGCCGTGCGGACCGGCCTGAAAGGCATGCCGCCGTCCGAAACCCCGCCGGTGGGTCAGGTGCTGCGGCGGGGCTGGCATTTCTTCCTGCCGCTGGTGGTCATCGTCGGCCTGCTGTTCAACGGCTACTCGCCGGAAGTCGGTGCCTTCTGGGGTACCCTGACCACGCTCGCCCTGTCCTGGCTGCGGCGGGAGACCCGCATGGGGCCGCGCGCCATCGTGACCGGCCTGATCGGCGGCGCCCATTCCAACACCGCCGCCGGTGCAGCCATCGGCACCCTGGGGATCATCATCGGCGGCATCGTGCTGTCCGGCCTGGGGCTCAAATTCTCGGCCGTGCTAGTGGAGTTCTCCGGCGGCAGCCTGTTGCTGGCGGCCCTGCTGGTGATGCTGATCTCGCTGATCATCGGCATGGGGTCCAGCACCACCGGATCCTACATCATCCTGTCGGTCGTGGCCGCACCGGCCCTGATCAAGCTGGGCGTGCCGGTCGTCGCGGCGCATCTGGTGGTGTTCTATGCCGCCTGTCTGTCGAATATCACGCCACCGGTCTGTGTCGCCGCCTTCGCCGGCGCAGCCATCGCCGGATCCGATCCCATAAAAACCGGAATAGCGGCCCTGAAGTACGGCGCGGCCCTGGTCCTGCTGCCCTTCAGCTTCATCTACGCACCCGGCATCCTGCTGTACGGCACCGCCTGGGAGATCACCCACGCCACCATCGGCCACCTTCTGGGGCTCGGCGCCCTGGCCATGGCGCTTCAGGGCTGCTCCTTCCTCGGGACCGGCCTGACCCGGCCGACCCGCATTCTGCTGACCGCCGGGGCCGGACTGCTGCTGTTCCCCGCCACCTGGTGGGTGGATGTGGCGGGCCTTGCCTGCCTCGCCGCCGCCGCCCTGACCGAGCGCCTGCATCCGCGCGGGCTGGCCGCACCCGTGCCGTCTCCCCGGTCCTGAGCCATTCAACCCGACCCTGTCAGAAGAGAGGTGCTTTTCCGATGATCCTCGCCACCTATACCCTCGCCGGTCAGCGCGCCGTCGGCCTGGTGTCCGCCGACCGCACGACGATCCAGCCCCTGGCCCTGTCCCCCGAAGCCGCTGCGCTCGGCGTGCGCTCGGTGATCGAAGGTCTGGCAGCCGGCGCGCCCCTGCCCGGCACCGATGCCGCCATTCCCTTGTCCGCTGTTACCCTGGAAGCCCCCCTGCCCCGGCCGGCGCGCAATATCTTCTGCGTCGGCAAGAACTACTTCGAACACGCCCACGAATTCGCCCGCTCCGGCTTCGACAGCGCCGCCGGCGGCGAAGCGGTGCCCGATGCCCCCATCGTCTTTTCCAAGCTGCCCGATTGCGTGGTGGCCCCAGACAGCCCCATCCTCATCGATCCCGCCGTCAGCACGGCGGTGGACTACGAAGCCGAACTGGCCGTGATCATCGGCACCGGCGGCCGGGCGATCGCACCGGAAGCGGCCATGGACCACGTGTTCGGCTACACCATCGTCAACGACGTCACCGCCCGCGACCTGCAGCAGCGCCACAAGCAATGGCTGCTCGGCAAATCCCAGGACACTTTCTGCCCCATGGGTCCCTGGGTGGTCACCCGCGACGAAGCCGATATCGACGCCATGGAGGTCCACTGCTGGATCAATGACGAATTGCGCCAGAATGCCCCGGTCAAGGCGCTGATCTTCGACATCCCCACTCTGATCGCCACCATCAGCCGGGGCATCACCCTGAAGCCCGGCGACATCATCGCCACCGGCACGCCGGCCGGCGTGGGGATCGGCTTCACCCCGCCGAAATACCTTCAGCCCGGCGACACGGTGCGGATCGAAATCACCGGCATCGGCATCCTGGAAAATACCGTGCACCAGACCTCTGCCGACACCCCCGCTTCGGCTGAGGCGGTTTAGCCTCCACGGCCTCCATCGGCGACCATCCGGCGGTGCGGCGTCAACGGCGAGGGCGTCCGCGCCGCCGGCATCTTGGTGACGAAGTGGTAGCGGGCCACGTGGTAGCTGGGATCGAAGCCGTGGAAATTGAGGCTCATATGCTTCAACTCTTCGGTCCTATAGGCCTCCAGCGGTCGCACGGCCTCGTCGGCGGCACGGCGGGCGCGCTTGTCGGCCAGCCTGGCCGGCAGGGCCGGATCGGCCGCCAGGGCATGGGCGCGCTCCAGCACCGCCGCGTCAAAGGCCGCCCGGTCCTGCTCCAGCACCGCATCGGCCAGTCCCAGCCGCAGGGCTTCGGCCGCCCCCATGGGCAGGCGCTGATCACGGGTCAGCCGCTCCGCCGTATCCGCCCCCACCCGCCGGGGCAGCACATAGGTCCAGTATTCACTGCCGTGCAGATTGCCCATGTTGCGGTAATGGGGGTTGAGCACCACGCCGTCGCGCAGCCAGACCTCGTCCGCCCCCAGGGCCAGGAACACCCCGCCCGCCCCGCAATTGCCGCGCAGGGCGCTGATGGTCACCTTGTCCTCCAGCGTGATCAGGGCACGGGCCACGTCATCGATGGCGTTGATGGTCCGCCAGCTTTCCTCCGCCGGGCTGCGCGCGGCTTCGATGGCCGTCAGGTCCATGCCGTTGGACCAGAAATCCGGTCCGCCGCGCAGCACCACTACCTTCACCGGCCGCTTCGCCGCATGGTCCAGGGCGCCACGCAGGCGCCGGCACTGGTCAACCCCCATCGCCCCGTTGGTGAACCGGAAATCGAGCAGCCCCACCCCGCCCTCTTCCCGCCAGACGATCTCCCGCCGGCTGGGGACGGAGGGATCGGCGGGCGGAAGCGGCGTCGGCAGGGCGGCCATCGCATCGGGGAAAGCCAGATCGACGGCGCGCTTGAAGGAGCGCTCCCCCTCCGCCGCTGCCGGCTTGACCCGGCCGATCCACACCGCACCGTCCACGGTGGCCCGGCAGACGGCCCCATGGCGGGCAGCGATGACCGACCCCGGGTCCGCCCCGCTCCCCAGCAGTCCTTCCTCCTCCGGATCGAACAAATGGCAGGGGGTGCCGAACAGGCTGTCGGCGACACCGGGCTGACCATCAGCCGCGCGCAGGCGAGCGAGCACGTCCGCCGTCGTGTGGCGGCTCCAGTCGATGGCGCGGTCGGCCTGCGTCATGGCCGGCCGCCAGGTGCCCCGGCCGTCGGGATCAACCGCCGTCAGCGGTTTCGGTGCGGTGCCCGACGCCAGCTTGTCCAAGGCTTCGAGCACCGCTTCCACCGCCCCGTCGGCCACTTCGGCGCGGTAGAGGCTGCCCTTCGTGCCCGGACGCATGGCAAAGGTCCGGCTGGCCCAGATCGGCCCGGCGTCCATCTCCGCTTCCGCCTGCAGCACAGTCACGCCCCAGGTCTCCTGCCCCTCCAGGATCGCCCAGTCCAGCGCCGAGGGTCCCCGATCCCCCTCCGGCCCGGGATGCACGATCAGGCACGGCAGCCGCCGCCACACCGCCTCCGGCACCGCCCGGCGCAGATAGGGGGCGATGACCACATCCGGGCGGAACAGCTCCACCGCCTCCCGGGTCACCGCATCATTGATGTCCAACTCCACGGCCAGGGTGTGGCCGCGTTCGCTCAAGGTCACCCACAGCGCCTGGGACAGGCTGTTGAAGGCATGGCACAGCAGCAGGATCCGCATGGTCAGGCCGCCGCCCCGCTCTTGGTGTTCCCCTGCCCTTGCCCCTGGCCCTGCCTCTGACCCTGGCCCTGACGGAAGCGCCCGTAGGTGTACCAGGCAGCGCAGGCCCCTTCCGACGAGACCATACAGGATCCCAGCGGATTATCGGGCGTGCAAGTGGTTCCGAACAGCTTGCAATCCACCGGCGTTTTCACGCCGCGCAGAATGGCCGGGCATTCGCAGGCCTTGTTTTCGCGGGCCGGCACATAAGTCAGGTTGAAGCGCCGTTCGGCATCGAACTCGGCGAAGGGTTCGCGGATCGTCAGCGCGCTGTAGGGCACCACGCCCAGCCCCCGCCATTCGAAGGCCCGGCGCAGCTCCAGAACCTCGGCGACCACCGCCTTGGCTTTTTCGTTTCCATGGCGGGTGACAGCGCGGGTGTACTGATTTTCCACTTCTGCGCGGCCGTCGTTGAGCTGGCGGATCAGCATCAGCACCGACTGCATCACGTCCACCGGCTCGAATCCGCTGATCACCACCGGTCGCCGATACTCCTCGGCGAAGTACTCGTAGGGTTGGGAGCCGATCACCACCGACACGTGGGCCGGCCCCAGAAAGCCGTCGATGGCCACCAGCCCCAGCGACCGCACATCCGGGCTGTCGAGGATCGAGGCAATGGCCGAGGGGGTGAGCACATGGTTGCAGAAGACGCTGAAGTTGGTCAGCCCCTTCGCCCTGGCGGTTTTCACGGCCAGAGCGGTGGGCGGGGTGGTGGTTTCGAAGCCGATGGCGAAGAACACCACCTGACGATCGGGATTCTTCTCGGCCAGCGCCAGGGCGTCCATGGTGGAATAGACCATGCGGATGTCCGCCCCGTCGGCCTTGGCCTTGATCAGGCTGCGCCCGCGCGATCCGGGGACCCGCATCATGTCGCCGTAGGAACACAGGATGACGTCGTGCTCTACGGCCAAGCGCACAGCCATGTCCAGGCGGCCGACCGGCAACACGCAGACGGGACAGCCCGGGCCGTGGATCATGCGCACGTTGGCGGGCAGCAGATCCTGGACGCCGTAGCGGAAAATCGCGTGGGTATGACCGCCGCAAAATTCCATCAGGCCATAGGTCCGATCGGGCTGGGATTCCCGCGCGATAGCCTCGGCCAGGGAGCGCGCCAGGGCGCCATCCCGGAACTCGTCGATATATTGCATGGGGCCGGCGATCCCTCTCGGTCTGGTGACGCGAAAGTGACACTCTAGCATGGGAACAGGGCGCGCAGGCAAGCGCCTGTCCAGGTTGCAGCCACCTCCGATACACCCTCATCTTCTTTCTGGAAACATGGTTTCCAGCACCCACACGCCCCACACCGGCCAGGGTGCGGCAGCCTCCCGGGGCGGGTCCATGGCGTCGTCCTACGCCACCGCCTCCAGCCAGTCCCGGAAGGCTTTGGCGGGCATCGGGCGGCCGAAGTGGTAGCCTTGCAGAATCTGGCAACCCAGGCCGTGCAGCCGGCGGGCCTGTCCGGCCGTTTCTACGCCTTCGGCCACCACCTCGAGCCCCAGCGAGCTGGCCAGACTGATTATGCCGGTGACCATCGACAGCCCGTCCGCGCCCCGATCCATGGCATAGATGAAACTGCGGTCGATCTTCAGTTCGGTGAAGGGGGCAGCAGCCAGCTGTTTCATGGTCGAAAAGCCGGTGCCGAAGTCGTCGATGGACAGCCCGATCCCCCGCAGCCGCAGACGGGTCAGCACATCCAGCGACAGGCTTTGTTCGGGCATCGCAGCACTTTCGGTGATCTCCAGCACCAGCCGATGAGGCGGCAGGCCATGCACCCGTAGCCGATCCACCACCCAATCGGGCAAATGGACGTCGTCCAGCAGCCCCGCCGAAAGGTTGACCGCAACCCGCATCTGCTCCGGCCAGCCGGTGCAGGCTGCCACCGCCTGATCCAGCATGGTTTCGGCCAGGGCGCGGGACAGGCCGGCGGCTTCTATCACCGGCACGAACACATCCGGTGGCACCGCTTCTCCGTCCGGGCGCGTCCAGCGGGCCAGCGCCTCCGCCCCGCAAGGCAGGTGTCCGGCCTCCACCCCCACCTGAGCCTGGAAGGCCGCCTGCACCGCCCCGTCGGCCAGAGCGGTCCGCACGTCCTCGGCCGTTACCGGCGCCGGTGGGCCGGCCTTGCGCAGCCCGCCGGCGCCGCCCCCGCGCCCCTCCTCGCGTTCCTCCGCCAGCACCAGCAGCGCAGTCAGGTCGGCGGGCGCAAAGGGTTTGGTGAGACTGCCCAGCACCGACAGGCCATGGGCACGGGCCATGTCTTCGGCCGACCGCAGCACGCGATGGTCCATGCCGCTCATCAGAATGAAGGCAGATCGGCAGCCCCCTTCGGCCAGCCGCCGCATCACCTCCACACCATCGATTCCAGGCATCAGCAGGTCGAGGATGATCACGTCCGCCGCCCGAGGAAGGGTCGCGTTCAGCACCTCTGCCCCGATACGGGATCGCGCGTCCCAGCCGGCACGGGCGGCCATCTCCCGCACCATGTCGGCCATCAGCGGGTCGTCATCCACGACCACCACCATGCCCTTCATCGCTCCTCCTTCCCGTCTCGTTCGTCGGGTTTCATATGCGGTTGGCGCCCCAGGTCCGTCCCGTCCCGCCGTCTCCCATCCGTCAGCACCTGGGCAACGACCCTGGCCAGATCGGCGGATGAGAAGGGCTTCGTCAGCATCGGCACCCCGGATGGCAGGGGCTTGGCCTCGCCTTCCGCCGCCCGTTCGGTAAAGCCGGATACCAGAACCCGGGCGATCCACGGCCAGCGCTCGCCCACCGCGGTCACCAGATCCTGGCCATTCATCGGTCCGGGCATGATAACGTCAGAGATCACGCCCGACGTGGTATGGGCCTGCTGTTCCAACCACGCCAGGGCATCCTGGGCATCCGCCGCCGTCTCCACCCGGTACCCCCGGCTGCGCAACTGCTCGGCGGTGATCTGCCGCAGGTCCGGTTCGTCATCCACCACCAGCAGCAGTTCCCCGCGCCCCGTCGGCACCGGCAGCGCCTCCGAAGGCTCCTCTCTGTCCGCGCCGTTTCCGCCGCCGTTCCCCGCCAACAGAGACGCGACCTCGGTGTCAGATTCCGTAGCGACCCGGGGCAGGAACAGGCGCACCGTGGTCCCCACACCTTCTTCCGAGTACAGCCGAACCGCGCCGCCATTCCTCCGGGCGAAACTGTAGACCATGCTCAATCCGAGGCCGGTTCCTTCAGAGCCTTTGGTTGTAAAAAAGGGATCGAATACCCGTTCCGCAAGTTCCGAGGGTAATCCGATGCCCGTATCGGACACGGAAATGGCCACATACGTCCCGGGGGACAGGGCCAGATGGGGAGCGCTTTCCTCGTCCACCGCCATCGGGGTCGCCTCGATGATCAACCGGCCACCGTCGGGCATGGCATCGCGGGCATTGAGCACCAGATTGATCAGCGCATCTTCCAGATCCGATGGATCGGCGGATACCGCCAGATCTTTGGGCAGGGGCGAAATCACCAGAGCGATGCGGGCAGTCAGCGACCGTTCCATCAACGTCCGCACGGCCTCCAGGAAGGCTGCCAGCACGACTCGGTGCCGGCTTTCGGGCGTACTGCGGGCGAAAGCCAGCATGCGGCCGGCCAACGCCGCGCCGCGATGGGCGTTGCGGATCGCCGTTTCGACACGCATCCGCAGCGGATGACCCTTGGGCACCTGCTCGGCCACCACTTCCAGATTGCCGATGATGATGGCCAGCAGGTTGTTGAAATCATGGGCAACACCACCGGCCAGCTGCCCCAGCGCATCCATCCGCTGGGAGCGGCGGAGCATCTGTTCGGTGCGCTCCCGCTGGGTCAGATCACGCACCACCAGCGTCCGGTACTCTCTGTCACCCTGGGTCCACACCGTCAGGTTCAATTCGGCAGGAAAGCAACTGCCGTCCACCCGGTATCCCTGACACCCCCCATCCGCCGGCTCGGCGGATCCGCTGCGGCCGCCATTTGCAGCCACGCTCGGCCAGTCCACACCTTGGATCAATTCGCCCACATCCCGTCCCTGCAAGGTCCGCTCTGGTGCGCCGAAAACCGCCTCGGCGGCCAGGTTCGCAGTGCGCACCCGACTGTCGTCCCCCAGCAGGAAGACCGCCTCGCCCACCGTGTCCAGCACCGATTCGATTTGCTGTCGGGTCAGCTGGCGGTCCTGCAACACCCGCTGCAAACGCCAGACAAGCAGGGATACCGACCCGCCGAGTGCCAACGTGCCTCCCAGGATCCCCATCGCCAAAGGTCCCCAGGCATTCGACAGCAGTCCCGTCCGATCAACGCTGACATAGATGAAGGCATCGAAGCCGGTGATCGGCAGGGCTGCCCCCAGCCGGTCAGACGGCAGCCCGATCATTTCGCCGATCAACGAGTCCTCCGGCAGGTCCCGCCCGGCTGGCGCCCTGATCAGAACCTTTCCGCCGGCATCCACAATGGCCACCACCGGATCGTATTCGGCATCCAGGGCGACATGGAACGCCTCGACCGGACCGGGATCCAGATCGGCCGTCAGCACCCCCCATAAGTCACCCGTACGCGGATCACGGATCGGGGCACTGACAGGGACAACCCGGGTCACCGCCTCTCCCGCCTGATCGGCATGGGCCAGCACCGGCGCCGTAATCCGGAAGGTTCCGTCCCGACGTGCCGCCGCCTCGCGGAAATAGGACCGCTGGCTGACCGACATTCCGACAAAGCGCGGCCCCGAAGACGAGGCCACAATCAGCCCGTCCGCATCGGTCAACAGAAACGCCCGCACCATCGGCAGCGCGGCGGCGAAGGTGGCCAGGTCCGCGCCCGGCGCCTGCGGGACGCGGCGCCCCATCGGCGACAGCGCGGGCTTCACCGCCTCCGCCACCGCCGTCAGGCCCGTCAGATTGCTCCTGGTCAACTCGGCCAGCACGCTCGACAGTTGATGCGTACGGTGGCGCGCATCCTGCAGCACCAGTTCCTGCGCCCGCCACACCAGCACCGCCGCCCCGATGATCAGGGCCATGTTGAACAGGACCACCATCAGAATGGCGTTCCGGGTCTTGGCCATTACCCCGCCTCTCAGACTGGAATCATCTACCTATTTCCTGCAAATCCATGACAGATCCATTTCAGGATGTGGCTCTTTCTCCCCTTGATGGCAATGCATCATTTTGCATCAATTTGAATGCAGACCGAGACCCTGGCCTTTTTTCCGAATCTGATAGAGAATGTTGATCATGATAAAAGAAGTGGTCTAATATTTCTCGCGACTGGATACAAACTCGCCCGCCTCAACGCGCACCAAAATACCGCAACCGGCATCCGAGCGGCAGTCATGACCCTACTGAGCGGAACACAAGTCATCACCTTTCGGCGACGCCTCGGCCTTAGCCAGCGCGACTTGGCGGACCGTCTTGGCGTCAATCAGGCGACGGTTTCGCGCTGGGAACAGGGCCTGACGACCCCCTCGGCCGAGATCTGGGATCACCTGCTTTCCTTGCGCTACGGCACCGGCATCCTGCAATCGATGGCTCTCAACCTGTTGGTTAGCGCTTCGGATCAGCGGCGGATCCTCATGACCCAGGAGTTAGTGGTGGTCGGCGTGTCCCGGGGCCTTGCGCTCAGCCTTGGATGTCCATCGTCCTCGCTCGTCGGGCGGGCCTACGAGCCGTTAATGACCGACAATCTGCGCACAGCCCTGCGGGCAGCCAGGGCATCCGGCCTGTTCGACGGTGCGATGGTGGGAATGGAGGTCTGGGGGTGGGAAGACAGAACCCTGCTCGACACCCCCATGCCCCACCATTCCTTCTGGAGCGCCGCCTTCCTGCCGGGCACAAGTCCGCTGCTATACTGGGATATGGAAGACCTTTCCGCCGGCGCCCCCGACACCCCGGGCGGCTTCCGCCCCTACTTCCTCGACACCCTGTGATGATGGCTCATTCTTCTCGCCCGATCGTCCAGCCGCACTCCGCCTTCCCCTCCTGTGGCGACAAGGGCAACGAACTATGAGCGTACGGGCCCTTCGTCAGGCTTTACGCCTGTCCCAGGGGGTGTTTGCCGAACACCTGGGTGTCAACCAGTCCACTGTCTCCCGCTGGGAATCCGGCAGCGTTCCCGCGCCATCCGCCGCGATGGAAAAAATTGCGGCACTGGCCGCCGACGCCGGCTTGAATATCGACTGGGGGTTGCTGTTCAGGATCCGTCACAGTGCCGCGCCGACCCTGCTGACCACCCTGGACATGACCATTGTCGAGACGTCCGGCAGCATGGAAATTCTGACGGGACGGATGCGCCGCGCCATCCTCGGCCGGTCCTTCCGCCCCTTCTTCACCCCCGCCGTTCACGAGGCCTTCGCGCACGCCAATGCCGAGTCCGGCTTCCTCGCCGGCCCGCTCGTCGGCCTGGAATTTACGGCAAGAATAATTTTACTCGAATACGGCCCGGTTCTGGCCAGGAACCTTTGGATCTTGGGGTTTCTTGAAGAAAGAACGCCGCTTTTGATATGGGAAATCACCCCAGTTACTAATAGTTCTTTCGATGAGACGAACACTGAAATCATCGAATACACTGTTGACTATATGGATAAAAAATGACGTTAAGACATTGATAAAACCTTACTTCTCCATCCTTGACCGCGTCTGTCATGAAAGTTTGAACACCTATTACTTTAGGTAAGAAAATTTTCAGCCATTAGAAGCTAAAGGCATCAAAACCAATCCGCGACAGGAAATCGCCGCCATGCCGCCAATTCAAATAACCAATAGACATCACCACCGGCCCCGCCGCGCCACAGAAAGGCCCTTCCCCCTATTTCCACTTTCCTGCTCCACCGGTTCGGGAGACGGTCCGGCATGATCACGGACCCCATCGGCCACGGAAGAATCGGCAGCCAAATACAGATCGTTTTCGAAATAATTTAAATCACATCTATCGTATTTAGATTGTAATCAGTAAATTCTGTATTCAAGAAGCGCATTTGCCGTTAGATGTATTTGGAAGGAAACGCATCCTTGAGAGGGAGTACCTCGGGCAACTATGTGCATATATCTGTATATATGGTGAGTCAGACATTGCAATCCCGGCGCATCGGCACCACACTATCCTTTAGTATCTAATCCAGGGATCCTTCCGTATCCCCATCCGTCATGGATGCAAGAACAAATCCGACCGGACGACTGAGAACAGGAAGAAGGACCTCCCCCCCATGATCATCCCCTTCCCTACCCACCGCATTGCTCGCAGCCCCATGCCCACCCGCTCCGGACCGCAGGGAATCCGCTTCTCCCCATCGCTGCCGGATCGCATGCGGGCACTGACACGGGCCTGCGATCAAGCGGCCTCGGACGCCGGAGCCATGGCTGACGGCCTGGACCAACTCGCCAAGGCCTTCGGTCGCGGATCGGCGGCCCTGGCCCGCAGCGTCGTGCTGTTCCGCGACGCCCAGGCTGCCATGGACTCCGGCGACGTCGACGCCATGGTCGCCGTCCGCGATGTCTTGCAGCAGGAAATGCGCGCCTACCCGGTTGACTAGGCTGCTCTCGTCGTCCGGTCCCTTCACCGTCCGGGGATCGTAAAAAGAAAACCGGATCGCCTTATCAGGGGCAATCCGGTTTCCGGAAGGCGAGCAAGCCGCAGAAAATCGGGGGACACGCTGATTGCGCGCCCCCTTTCCCTTATCCCATGGCCTGCACGATTTCTTCGGTCATCTTCTTGGCGTCGCCGAACAGCATCATGGTGTTGTCGCGGAAGAACAATTCGTTCTCCACGCCGGCATAGCCCGACGCCATGGAGCGCTTAACGAACAGCACCGTCCCGGCCTTTTCCACATCCAGGATCGGCATGCCGTAGATCGGGCTGGCCGGATCGGATTTGGCGGCCGGATTGGTCACGTCATTGGCGCCGATGACATAGGCAACGTCGGCGGTCTGGAAGCTGTTGTTGATCTCCTCCAGCTCGAACACTTCGTCATAGGGCACGTTGGCTTCGGCCAGCAGCACGTTCATGTGACCGGGCATGCGCCCCGCCACCGGGTGGATGGCATAGCTGACGTCCACGCCTTCGGCCTTCAGGGTATCGGCCAGTTCACGCAGGGCATGCTGGGCCTGGGCCACGGCCATGCCGTAACCGGGCACGATGATGACCTTCGAGGCGTTCTTCATGATGAAGGCCGCATCGTCGGCACTGCCCGCCTTGACGGAGCGGTCACCCCCGGCGCCGCCGCCGGCCGGACCGGCGCTTTCACCGCCGAACCCACCCAGGATGACGTTGAAGATGGAGCGGTTCATGCCCTTGCACATGATATAGGACAGGATCGCCCCGGAAGAGCCGACCAGGGCACCGGCGATGATCAGCAGCGGGTTGCCCAGGGTGAAGCCGATACCGGCCGCCGCCCACCCCGAATAGGAGTTGAGCATGGAAATCACCACCGGCATATCCGCCCCGCCGATGGGCAGGATCAGCAGGAAGCCCAGCACGAAAGCCAGGATCATCAGCAGGAAGTAGGCCACGTGGCTTTCGGTCGCGGCGAACCACACGATCAGCACCACCAGCAGAATACCCAGCACCGCATTCAGCGGATGCTGCATGGGGAACACCAGCGGCTTGCCGGAAATCAGCCCCTGCAACTTGCCGAACGCGATGACGGAGCCGGAGAAGGTGATGGCCCCGATGGCAAGACCCAGCGACATTTCCACCAGCGAACCGGCGTGAATGGCGCCCGGCGCACCGATATCATAGGCCTCGGGGTTCAGCAGGGCACCGGTGGCCACCAGCACCGCCGCCATACCGACCAGGGAGTGGAAGGCCGCCACCAGCTGCGGTAGCGCAGTCATCACCACCTTGCGGGCGATCACCGTCCCGACGGCCCCGCCGATGACGATGGCCAGGATGATCCAGACATAGGCCTGCACGGCTGGAGACAGCAGGGTGGTCAGAATGGCGATGGCCATGCCGACCATGCCCATCAGGTTCCCCTGGCGGGCGGTTTCAGGGTTGGACAGGCCCCGCAGGGCCATGATGAAGAGGATCCCGGCGACGATATACGCCGCCATCGTTAGTCCTTGCGCCATGTGTTCGCCCCCTTACTTCTGCTTCTTCTTGAACATGGCCAGCATGCGTTGGGTCACGATGAACCCACCGAAGATGTTCACGCTGGCCAGAAGAACCGCCAGGAAGCCCAGCACTTGCGAGGCACTGAACACGGCCGGACCGGCGGCGATCAGGGCGCCGACGATGATCACGGACGAAATGGCGTTGGTCACCCCCATCAGCGGGCTGTGCAAGGCCGGGGTCACCGACCACACCACATAGAACCCGACGAAGCAGGCGAGGACGAAGATACACAGCAGCCACCAGAACTCCCCCGGCCCCTGATGGGCGGCGGCACCGGCCCCCAGAGCAACGGAGGTGGCCTGGTCGGCCAGCAAGCGGGCGCTTTCGGACAGGGTCTGCGCCTGGTCGGAGAGCGTCCGGAACCCTTCGACGATCGCGTCTTTATCCATGATCACGCTCCTTCACTGCTCGGGGCACTGCTCAGGGCCGGATGAACGACGGCGCCACCCTTGGTTACCAGGGTGCCCTTGACGGTTTCGTCATCTTCTTTCATGGCCACGGTCTTGCTGTCCTTGTCCACGTGGGGCTGAAGGAAGTTCAGCAGGTTCTTGGCGAACAGAGGGCTGGAATCCGCCGCCACCCGGGACGGCAGGTTGGTGAAGCCGGCGATTTTCACGCCGTGGGCCTCGATCACTTCGTCAGGCTGGGAAAGCGGGCAGTTGCCGCCGGCTTCCACGGCCATGTCGATGATCACGCTGCCCGGTTTCATCTGCTTGACCATGTCTTCGCTGATCAGCACCGGCGCCGGCTTACCCGGAATCAAGGCAGTAGTGATAGCAATGTCGGAGCGCACCAGCTCCTTCAGCACCGCTTCCTGCTGCTTGCGGCGGTAGTCATCGCCCATGTCCTTGGCGTAGCCGCCGGAGGTCTCGGCGTTCTTTTCCGCTTCGGCATCGACGACGATGAACTTGCCGCCCAGGCTTTCCACCTGCTCCTTGGTGGCCGGACGGACGTCGGTGGCCATGACCACCGCGCCCAGACGCTTGGCCGTGGCGATGGCCTGCAGGCCCGCCACTCCGGCGCCGAACACCAGCACGCGGGCCGGCGGCACGGTGCCGGCGGCGGTCATCATCATAGGGAAGGCACGGCCGAACAGGGATGCCCCTTCGATGACCGAGCGATAGCCCGACAGGTTGGACTGGCTGGACAGAATGTCCATCGACTGCGCCCGGCTGATGCGCGGCATCAGCTCCATGGCATAGGCCGTCACGCCCTGCTTGGCCAAGGCCTCCATCAACGGCTTGTTGATCAAGGAGCCGAGGTGGCACATCAGCACCTGTCCGCTTTTGAGAAGGCCGACTTCGTCGGTGCCTTCCTCGGCGGTCATCGGCCGCTGCACTTTCCACACGATATCGCCTTGGCCATATGTGTCTTCAGCAGTCTTGGCGATTGTCGCCCCGGACTGGGTCAACATCTCGTCGGTCATGGCGGCACCGTGGCCGGCCCCTGTTTCGACGACGACCTCGAAGCCCAAGCCCACAAGTTTTTTCACCACCTCCGGCGAGATGGCGACGCGCTCCTCACCGGGGCGTCGCTCTTTCGGAATAGCGATCCTCATTAAAGTCACCCATCAATTGGCGGTCGGAATGGTTGAGTGGGAAGTCTGCCCAGGACGTCAAACGATGGCCCTTTCCCGCCGCATGCACAAGCACGCAACTGGAATTATCCGGTATTTTTTTGCACCGCACGCAAGAATCTGAGGGAAACTGGGCTATTCACCGGAAATCCGTCCATTTTCTGAACAAGTATGCTGCACCGCACCGCGCATAGGGCCAATTTTTAAGCAACATTTTGTCGGGAGTCGCCACTCTATACCCCACCGCCGCTCCCGGACATTCCCGCAAAACGACGCGGGGCCGCCACCTTCCCAAGGGAACACGGCGACCCCGCCCCGCTCATCTAGCGGCAGGCCGATCGGACAGGGGACATTAGGCGACCGTCACATCCTCGCCACCGATCCACACCTGCTCGACGGGGATGTTGCGCATGGCCATGTAGGCGCTGTCCTCGTCCATGGATACCGGATCCTGGCCCAGGATCACGAAATCCGCGAGCTTGCCCGGCTCCAGGGAACCGACCAGATGATCCGCATGGCATTGCCAGGCGGCGTCAAAGGTCATGGCCCGCAAGGCCTGGGCGGGGGTCAGGCGTTCAGCGGCGTTCAGCACCGGAATGTCGGCCACCGGCGCCCCGGACATGGCTTCGGGCGAGCCTTCCATCTTGCGGGTGATGGACTGTTCCATCTTCCGCAGCGGACCCAGCGGCGAGACCGGGCAGTCGCTGTGCAGTGTAAACGGAATCTCCGCGTCCGCAGTACTGCGGCACAGATCCAGGCATTCATCGGCCTTGGCCTTGAAGATGTAGTCGTCGAAGGCCCAACCCCAGAAGCCCACGTGTCCTATAAGGAAGCTGGGCGAGACCCCAAGATCCTTGATCTCCGCCAGACGGTCCGCGTTCAGCAACGAACAGTGCTCGATCCGATTGCGCCTGGTCTTCGCCGAAGGGTCCGCCGCCGCCACCGTAGCATAGGCACTCAGCGTATACTGAATTGCCTGGTCGCCGTTGGCATGGATCATCGCCGGCCAGCCCTTGTCATGGATCCCTTTCACCAGGTCCACAAATCCTTCCGGGGGACTGGCCTCCGGCTGGGTGTGTTGCTGAGCGCCGCCGTCCAGGTAGTTGAAGATGCCATAGTTGCTGCCGGGCGGGCAGCAATACGCGTCATGCTGATAGCCGGTCAGTCCCTGATTGGAGCCGTCGGAAACCAGCTTCACCGTGCCGAAATACAGATCGATACTGCCCGGCCGGTTCCCCTTGTTCTCTGTCGGCGGGGCAAAGGAGCCCAGTCTGTCCAGGTCGCTGAGCTTCTCTGCCGCATACGCCATGCCGATACGGTTGGGCACCCGCTCGCCCTTGGCTGCGTGCCAAAGAAGGAGGGCCAGCAACAACTTGTACATCTCTGGCGACGTCGAGGCGTCGTAAAGCATTGTGATACCACGCGACAGCGCCAAGGACAGATAGGCCTGCAGGTGATCGTTCAAATCAGCAATC
Organism: Rhodospirillaceae bacterium Z3-40; assembly: GCA_046233135.1. Classification (GTDB taxonomy): domain Bacteria; phylum Pseudomonadota; class Alphaproteobacteria; order Rhodospirillales; family Rhodospirillaceae; genus JBJXHN01. The sequence continues at coordinate 122,848 of JBJXHN010000003.1, forward strand.
ACCTGCAGCTTCTGCTCCAGACCGATTGCCTCCACCGCCGGGATCATTTCCGCCACTTCCTGCAGCACCCCATTGGTCTGGGCGGCGTAGGCATCGTAGGAACCGTATTTTTTGACCATATCCTGGTATCTCTGGTTCCCCTCGCTGGCCTGTTTCTCGGCATTGCTCCAGATTTCCCGCAGGGCCGGCGTGTTCACATAGACCGTATGACCCGACGCGGCGGTCACCAGGATCGGCGTAGTCTCGCTGATCCCATCCAGAACCGTTGCGTCAATGTAATTCAGCAAGGTAGTGCCTTCCGGAAAGGGACGCCCGCCCAGCAGAGACGTATCCACCCCCGTACCCAGCAGCCAGCAGCCTTCCTTCACCTTGGCCACGTCCTTGGCCATCCGCCGCATCAGACCGGCGCGGTCATAGCTGGGGCGCAAGATCTGGGACGCCATGACCGGGCTCTGTTCGGGGGCGTCGATGGCAGTGTCGCCGAAGGGCGTATAGTCCTCCCACCCCATGGTCAGCGCCGTGGAGACAAGATGCATATGGGCGTCGATCATGCCCGGAATCAGGGTCTGGGTCCCCGTCAGCGTCCGGGTGGTCACCGGGGTGCCCGTCATATGCTCGGCCACATACGCCGTCACCGCCGGTTCGACTGTCGCCATGTCTCCGGCGGCAACCACCTTGTTACCGACGATTCCCAGGGCTTCCACCGTCGCCGCCCCGTCCCCGCCGGTCACCGGACGGATGACGGCCTTCTCGGACACCGTGAAGATCATGGCGCCGTTGGGCGTTGCGAAGGTCTCCGCCTCGGCAGCGCGCTTCTCCGCTTCGGCTATCTCGGCCACCTTTTCGGCAGCCTTGGCAATAAACGGATCGGCTACCCGGTTGTGGCAGCCACAGCTCAAATGGAATTCGTTTTTAGCTCCGGACATGATTTGTGGTTCTCCGTTGGATCTCGATCAGACAAGCGGAATGCTTGTCGAGCCGCGACCAGCGTATCTTCACCACATAGTTGCCAAAAGCACATAACGTAATTTAATAGCTTGTTATTCGCCCCTTTAAGATGTTTAATATCGTTTACAAGCGCAGAGGCCGCGCATTACCTCCCCACCATTGGCGGCGGATCGCTTTCATCATCGGGGATATCCAGGTCCACCTGCTTCAGCGCGGCCTTCTGCCGTTCGGCGAGGGTGGTGACATCAAAGTCTTCGATCAACTCATGAAACAGGCGGTACCAGTTGATTTCCGCCTTCAGGTGCCAGAAGACGCTGCCCAGGCCAATGGCGGCCCGGTCCATCAGCACGAATTCCCGGGGCGGGGTCACGCCGCCCATGGACCGCAGGTCGCCATGGACCTTTTCCACCAGCGAGCGGCCCAGATTGGTGCCGTCGGACTGTTCCTCCTGAATGCGCCGCACCTTGTCTTCCAACAGGGGCGCATAGATGAAGCGCGCCCATTGGTTCAGGATGGTGATCATCTCCTTCGTCAGATCCCGGAAGCCCCAGGTCTCGTAGGCATGGACCGCCAGGGCCTCGTCATCATCGCGCAGGGCCTTGTAAAGATCGATCACCCCGCCGACAAACGCCGGCCGGAAGACGCGGATGGAGCCGAAGTCCAGCAGGTTGATGGAATTGTCTTCCCGCACCGTATAGTTCCCCAGGTGCGGATCGCCGTGAATCACGCCGTAGTAATAGAAAGGCACATACCAGGCCCGGAACATGTTCTGAGCCACCGCATTACGGTCCGCCTCGTCCCGGTCGACAAAATTGAGAATCCGCTCCCCTTGCAGCCAAGTCATGGTCATCAGCCGGCGAGAACACAGCTCGGGGATCGGCCGGGGCACGTGGACGCCCGGCTCATCGGCCAGCATCAGCTCGTACAGATGCGCATTGCGGGCCTCGCGCAGATAGTCCAGTTCCTCGCGCAGGCGTTCGCACAGCTCCGCATGGATTTCGGTAGGGTCGATGGCCTTGTCGTAGCGCCGGTAGATGCCGATGATCATCTTCAGTTGCCGCAGGTCGGCTTCCACCGTGCTTTCCATGCCCGGGTATTGCAGTTTGCAGGCCAGCTGGGTGCCATCATGGGCCACCGCCCGATGCACCTGCCCCAGAGAGGCCGCATGCACCGCCTCGCGCGAGAAATCCTGGTAGCGGGACTGCCAGTTCGGGCCAAGTTCCGAGACCATGCGCCGCTTGACGAAGGGCCAGCCCATCTTCGGGGCGTCGGCCTGCAACTGGGTCAGCTGGGCGGTATATTCCTGCGGCAGGGCATCGGGGATGGTGGACAGGATCTGCGCCACCTTCATCAACGGCCCCTTAAGGCCGCCCAGCGCCTCGGCCAGATCCTGAGCCATGCGGGAGCGGTCGCCCTTGACCCCCATCACCTTCTCGCCGGCCATGCGCGCCGCAAGCGACCCCATGGCCGTGGAAACCCGGGCATAGCGCTTCACCCGCCCGCCCAACGTGTTGTTTTCCGCCATCGCCGTCCTTGTCGATTACCGGGGGTCACTTACCGGGCCGGACGGCGCTTTCCGTCGCTCCGGCCCGGGATAAGATCCGTCCCTCTCAGGCCGCCTGTGTCTTCAGGCCACCTGCTCCAACTCGTCGATAAAGCCCTTCAGCACGCCCAGGCCCCGCTTCCAGAAATCCGGATCGCTGGCGTCCAGATTGAACGGCGCCAGCAGTTCCTTGTGACGCAGAGTGCCGCCGGCAGACAGCATCTCCAGATACTTTTCCTGGAAGCCCGGAACCGAACCGTCCTGGTAAACCGCATAGAGCGAATTCACCAGGCAGTCGCCGAAGGCATAGGCGTAAACGTAGAAAGGCGAGTGGATGAAGTGCGGAATATAGGTCCAGTAGGTCCGGTATTCCTCGTCGAAATTGAAGGCCGGCCCCAGGCTTTCCCGCTGCACATCCATCCAGATCTCGCACAGCCGGTCGGGCGACAGCTCGCCCTTGCGGCGTTCGGTATGCACCGCCAGCTCGAACTGGTGGAAGGCGATCTGGCGGACCACCGTGTTGATCATGTCCTCCACCTTGCCCGCCAGCATCACCCGGCGACGCTTCGGATCATCCTTGGCGGCGTCGAGCATCGCGCGGAAGGTCAGCATCTCGCCGAACACCGAGGCCGTCTCGGCCAGGGTCAGCGGCGTATCGGCCAGCAACGTCCCCTGCTTGGCGGCCAGCACCTGGTGCACGCCATGCCCCAGTTCGTGGGCCAGGGTCATCACGTCGCGGGTGCGGCCCATGAAGTTCAGCAGCAGATAGGGGTGGGCCGAGGGCACGGTGGGATGGGCAAAGGCACCCGGCGCCTTGCCCGGGCGGGGTGGCACGTCGATCCAGGGCTTGTCGAAGAACGTCCGGCCCACCGCCGCCAGATCCGGCGAAAAGGCGCCATAGGCGTCCAGCACCGTGCTGCGCGCCTGATCCCAGGTGAACTTGGTTTCGTCACTGTCGGGCAGCGGGGCGTTGCGGTCCCAGTAGTCCAGCTTGTCCTTGCCGAACCACTTGGCCTTCATGGCGTAATAGCGGTGGCTGAGGTCCGGATAGCTTTCCCGCACCGCCGCCACCAGGGCGTCGACCACGGAATCCTCCACCTGGTTGGACAGGTTGCGCGCGGCCATCGGATGGGCATAGTGCCGCCACGTGTCCTCGATCTCCTTGTCCTTGGCCAGCGTGTTGGTGATGCGGGCGAACAGGCGCAGATTGTCGCCCAGAACGCCGCCGATGGCCTTGGCCGCGGTTTTCCGGCGCTCCGGATCGGGATCGGACAAGCGGTCCAGCGCTTCGGTCGAGGTTAGGCTCTGTCCGTCCACGGGGAAGGTCAGATGGGCCATGGTCTCGTCGAACAGCCGCATCCAGGCCGAACTGCCCGCCACGTCCTTTTCGTGCAGCAGGCGTTCCATCTCGTCGGACAGCTGGTGATCGCGCATCAGCCGCAGGTCATCGATCCACGGGCGATAGCGGCCGGCAACCGGATCCTGGAGCAACGCGTTAATTTCGTTCTCCGGAATAAGGTTCAGTTCCAGGGTAAAGAATAGCATATTGGAGGAGATCGCCGTACCGCGCTCCTGCATCGCCTGATGGAACTGGCCGATGGTGACGTCTGTCATGTCCCCGGCATGCAGCAGCTGGGCGTAACTCATGACCCGGTAAAGGATTTCCGAGATCCGCTCGAACTCCACGATGGCCTTGCCCAGGCCCGCGCCGTCCAGCGCGCCGACCTTGCCCAGGTGGGCATCGCGGAACGCCTTGGCGCCCTGTTCGGCTTCCCGCAGGTCGGCTTCCAGGGCCGGCGCGTCGGGGGCGTCGTACAGGTCGGTCAGGTCCCAGTGGGGAAGGTCGGGCGTGGTCGCCGGGGCGGCAACATGGGTCATCGAGGCGAACTCCTGCGTCGGTGTGCGTGTTGCGGATATGGGTCGGGCCGCGAGAGGACGGAAGGGCCGGCGGATGGAAACCCGTTGGCCGCAAGGTCGTCGGACCTGTATCTATACGGCCCGACGGGATGAACCGGAAGGACCAGGGAGTAACAGACCGTGAGCGCCTATGCCTTTCCCGCCGTTGACTACGGCGCCGCACAGAGCCTGATCGCCACCTTCCTGGACCAGGCACGGCGGCTGAACGACCAACCGTTCCTGTGGTCCAAGGCCGATGGAGTCTGGTCACCGCAGACCTATGTCTCGGTCGCCGAGGAATCCTGCGCCATCGCCCACGGGCTGATCGACGAGGGCGTGAAGCCCGGCGACCGGGTGGTCCTGGCCGCCGAGAACCGGCCGGAATGGATCATCGCCGACCTGGGCGTCCTGGCCTGTGGGGCGATTACCGCTCCGGCCTACACCAGCTATACGGAATCCGACCACCTGTTTATCCTGGACAACGTGGACGCCGGGGTGGTCATCGCCTCCGGCCCCGACATCATCAGGCGGGTGATGCCGGCGGCGATGCGCGCCAAGCGGCGGCCGCTGGTGGTGGCGCTGGACGCCGTGCCGCCGGCGGAAACCATCCCCGACGGCCTGCGGGTGGTCAGCTGGGCCGATCTGCTGGCCCGCGGCGAAGGCAAGGACGAACCCGAAGCGATGCACAAGGTGGGCCTGTCCGACCTTGCCTGCATCATCCACACCTCGGGCACCGGCGGCACGCCGAAGGGGGTGATGCTGTCCAACCGCGCCATCCTGCACAATTGCATGGGCGCCTATCACCTGCTGGAAACCATCGGCCTGCAGGAAGAACGCTTCCTGTCCTTCCTGCCGCTCTGCCATTCCTATGAGCATACCACCGGCCTGTTCTTTCCGGTGACTATTGGCGCCCAGGTGTATTTTGCCGAAAGCGTGGACAAGCTGGCCGCCAACATGGCCGAGGTCCACCCCACCATAATGACCGTAGTGCCCCGCCTGTTCGAGGTGCTGCGCATGCGCATCCTGCGCGGCATTTCCCAGCAGAAGCCCTTCAGCCAGAAGATGTTCTGGAAGGCCGTCGACCTGGGCCGCAAGCGCCAGGAGAACCCGCGTGCCATGAAACCGACGGAACGGCTGATGGATTTCGCCCTGGACTCCCTGGTCCGCCGCAAGGTGGGGGAGCGCATGGGTGGCAGCCTGAAAGCCCTGGTGTCCGGCGGCGGGCCTCTGAACCCGGAGGTGGGGCAGTTCTTCCGGGCGCTGGGCGTGCCGGTGCTGCAAGGCTATGGCCTGACCGAAACCGCCCCGGTGGTGGCCTGCAACATGCCCTATGACGTGGACCTGCGCACCGTCGGCCCGGCCTTCAAGGGCGTCGAGGTCAAGACCGCCGAGGATGGCGAACTACTGGTGCGCGGCCCGCTGCTGATGGACGGCTACTGGCAGGATGAGGAGTCCACCAAGGCCACCATCGATCCCGAAGGCTGGCTGCACACCGGCGATGTGGGCGTGATCGACGACAAGGGGTTCATCCGCATCACCGACCGCAAGAAGGATATTATCGTCAACTCCGGCGGCCACAACATCTCGCCGCAGAAAGTGGAAGGCGTCCTGGGACTGGAGCCGGAGATCGGCCAGGCCGTCGTCTTCGGCGACAACATCCCGCACCTCGTGGCCCTGATCGTGCCCGATGCCGCCTTCCTGACCACCTGGGCCAGGGAAAACGGCAAACCCAACGACCTGTCCCGCCTGGCCGAGGATGGCGAGCTGCGTGTGGTCATCGGCGCCGCCCTGGACCGCTGCAACGCCAAGCTGGGCATGACGGAAAAGGTGCGCCGCTTCGCCATTCTGCCCGAACCCTTCAGCGTCGAGAACGACCAGATGACCCCGACCCTGAAGGCCCGGCGGCATATCATCAGCCAGGCCTACAAAGACTTGCTGGCCGACCTGATGAAGGGCAAATAGCCTTCCCCCTACCGCTTCGCCACCGCCCCGGTGGGGGCGAAGCGGTTGAGGATGCGCTGGAAGGTGTCGTCCGCCCGCATGGCGTCCAGGGCCGCATCAAAGGCCCGGACAGCCTCTTCCGGCACGCCCTGGCGGGAGAACATGTAGTACAGCGGCCCGGACGCCGTGGTCACCGGGGTCATCTTCACGGCCCCCTGCAAATCCAACCACCGGGTCAAATGGGCGACAAAGCCTGCGGCAGGGCAAATGAACTGTTCAAGGCAGATCTGTGTCCCATCGCGGCTGGTCGGGCCGGCGGCCGGCAGGCATCTCCGGCCACGACCAGTCCAATGTCGCCATCAGGCGCTGACGCGCCCGCTCCATCCGGTCCGGATCCCCCGACTGCACCGCAACCCGCGCATCCACCAGAGCAGCCCGCATGGGGTCGCTGGCCGGACGCAGGGGAAAAGGAATGATCGTCGCCGTTTTGGGGGAAGGTGGCGGGCTGGAACCGGGTTGCGTCATCGGACCTCTTCCGTGGAATAAGAACCCCACTATTTTACGGGGTAATTCCGCTGAAGGGAACGGAGAGTTCAACTCTCCCTGTTTTTCCCTTGCCGAGTTCACCGTTTCAGCGCATAGAAGCGGTCATCGGGCTCGCCGCCGACCGTGGGGCCTGGTGCCCGGAAGGTCAGGCGCCTTCGCACCGCGGGCTATCGGCCGGATGATATCCATCTTCCGCAGCCGGAGCCCGCAGATGAAGACCGACTCCACGGCCTTTCCGTCTCCTTTTTCGTCCGCCCAGCCCGCCGTGGCCATGCCCGCGGCGCTCTCGCCACCCGGCCCGCCGGGGACGGCCCCCCTGCCGGTAGATAAGATTGCCGAGGCCCTGGCCGGCCCCGGCTGGTGTGTGCTCGACGACGCCCTGCCCGCCGACCTGTGCGCCGCACTGCTGGCGCGGGCCACCCGTCTGGACCGGGAAGGCTGGACGGAAGAAGCGGGTATCGGCCGGGGACAGCGCCATCACACCAACAGCGGCATTCGCAAAAGCGCTATCTGGTGGCTGACCGCCGCCGATCCGGCCGAGGCCGCCTATCTGGGCCTGATGAATGGTCTCCGCGATGCCCTGAACCGCCGTCTGTTCCTGGGCCTGTTCGACTACGAAGCCCACTTCGCGGTCTATCCGCCCGGCGGTTTTTACGCCCGCCATCTGGACGCCTTGAAGGGCAGCCGCAACCGAGTGGTGACGACGGTTGCCTACCTGCACCCCGACTGGCGGCAAGAGGACGGTGGTGCCTTGCAGGTCTGGGCCGAAGACGCGCCGCCCGACGCCCACCCGATCGCCGAACTGGCCCCCCGGGCCGGTCGCCTTGTGGTATTCCTGTCCGAAGCGATTCCCCACGCCGTCCTGCCGACCCATCGGTCGCGCATCGCGCTGCCCGGCTGGTTCCGCGTCAACGGCAACCAGCCGGGACGGGTTGATCCGCCACGATGAGTCGAGCCCTTGGACCGGCTACCGGGGCTGCACATTCTCCAGCATGATACGAACCGGTTCGGCGTCGGGTCCCTCTCCACCGCCGGTGATGACCACATCGGCGCTGGCGATGCCGGCAAGGCTGAGCTCGGTGGACTCCCCGGGCACGGTGGTCTTGTCGATAGCCATCCCCTCCGTGGCATCCGGAGCAATGGCAACAAAAATCTTGGGATCGAACCGGAAGGCCGCCTTCTGCTGGTACCCCAGGCCCGTCTGCAATGCGACCATCTTGCCACCGCGAAAAACACAGACATCCTTGGCCGTTCTGGGCAGCTTGCTACGCACTACAACGCCTGCCTCCGGCGTCGTGCCTCCCGCCGCTTTGGCCATCGCATAGCCGGACTCGTTTTCCGCGAGGTCATACATATCACCAGCATTGGCGCGCAATCTCCGTGAGTATGCGCCACTGTGTTCCCGTACACCCACCTCGTACTCTGCGGGAATATCGATGGAGAACGGCAGGGTCCCCGGCCCGTCCCTCAGAACATGCCAGGCAATGTCCGGCGCCGAGGCGCCGGGCGCCACGTTCTGCTGATAGATCACAATCGCCGAGTTGTTCAGGTCCGTCGATTTGTTGATGAAAGTCAGCTTTACGCTGTCGCTCATTTGAAAACTCTCCTGCGGCTCGAAGAGCATGGTAAATAGCGATTGATTGATGGCGAGGCTTCTCCCCAAGCCAGAACAATACCGCCTTTGGAGGTTCTTCAATACCTCAAAACCCAGAAGTCACGTAATTTTTCAAAATGTCAGTTAGGGTTCGGTTTTATACCCGCCCCGCCACGCCCCGTACGGCCTTGCGATCCGCCTCCAGGGTCATCACCTGCTCGGCCCGCTCCAGAGCGGCGGCGGACTGGTGGCGGGCGGCCTCGACGAAGGGGCCGTCTTCCAGTGCGGCTAAGGCCGCAAGCGTCTTTTGCAGCCGAACCTGCACCTCTACCAAGCCGGCACCGTCCCGGGCGATGGTGTGGAACACGTCGCCGACCAGGGACTCTGCCCGCAACGGCGGGACATAAACGCGCGCACAGGCGCAGTTTTCCTCGCTTCCCGCTTCGGATTCCTGTCCCTGGGCATGCCAGCCGGCGAGCAGACGGGCGGCGCGGCTGATCACATCGATGGCCGTGCCCGGATCATTCACCCCGGGCGACAGCGCCCGCGCCGCGATCTCCCCCAACACCGCCAGGCCGAAGCGTGGGTCCTGATCGAAGGACCGCTCCGGCCCCAGGGTCAGCCGCGTGCGTAAGGCATCCGTCGCCTCGTCATCCAGGGCGAAACCATGGACCCGGGCCAGTGGCGCGCCGTCCAGCACATAGGTCCCCGGCGGGGCAAGCAGATAGACCGTCCCGTCCCGGCTTTCCGCCTCCTGCTGCAACCCGGCCATATCCACGAACTGTACATAGCCCGACGCCGACGCCGTCAGATCCTCCGCCCCCGTCGGTATGTCGCGCTCCGGGTTCCCCAGACACTGCCCGCCGAGACAGGGCGCCCGCGCCCGGTTGGCCAGAGCCGCCGCCGTTGCCTCCTCCACCTTGGCGGTGGATTCCTCCAGCCGCCCCAGGCGGGACAGATAATCGATCCAGCGCAGCAGGGTCAGCACCACGCTGATGATCACCAGGATGGTAACCAGGAACAGCACCACCTTCCCCGGCTCTGTATAGACCCCCGCTTCCAGCCCGATCAGCCCCACCAGGGCATAGAGGAACGACCCCAGGAAGGCGCCCAGGGCGTTCTGGGTGCTGGGGTCTTCCAGCAGCAGCTTGGTGGCGCGAGGGGTGAGGTTGGCCGTCGCGATGCCGTGGGCATTGACCATGGCGCCAACGGAAAAGGCCGTCACCGCCAGCATGCTCGACGCCAGGATATCCAGGATACGGTCGACCCCGCCGCTGACCACCCAGCCCGGCAGCGGATCGGGCAGCAGCGGGCCGATCCCCAGGGCGGCCAGCGCCGAGACCACCGCCAGCGCCGAAAACAGGAACGCCCGCGCCCACAGGCGCCGGGTCAGTTGCAGCGCCAGCCAGCGCCATCGGGACATCATACCGGTCTTCCTTCACAGCCGAGTACCGCGAATAAGAAACCGCCTGCCCCACCTTCCGGTTCCCGAACGCAAGAAGGCGGCCCCGTCCCGATCGGAAGAGGCCGCCTTTATTAGAAGCGTATTCTAGACCTGCGATCTCAGCAGCCGGCGGCAGCCCGCCGGGCTTCGGAGATATCGGTGACCGGCAGATGGATGCCGCATTCGGTCTTCTGCCCCCCGGCCCAGCGGCCGGCGCGGAAGCCTTCCCCGGCGGCCGGACGGCTGGTGCAGGGCATGCAGCCGACCGACGGAAAGCCATCGTCCCACAGCGGGTGGCGCGGCAGGTCATGGGTGGTGTGATAGGCCTCCACCATATCCTCGTCCCAACCGGCGAGCGGGGTGTACTTGACCATGAAGCCATCGGCTTCCACCACCGGCATGGCCGCACGATCCCCGCCGTGGTGGCCTTTGCGGCCGTTGATCCAGGCATCGAAGTCTTCCAGCGCCAGACGCAGGGGCAGCACCTTGCGCAGGAAGCAGCAGCGATCAGCGTCCCGGTTGAACAGCAGCATGTCCGGGTCTTCCGCGGCGATGCGCGGGTCGGGCTTCAGGCTGCGCACATCGGTCAGCCCCAGCCGCTCGGTCATGCGATCGCGGTAGCGCAGGGTCTCGCCGTACAGCCGGCCAGTGTCCAGGAACAGCACCGGCGTGGAGGCATCGATATTCGCCACCATGTTCAGCAGCACCGCCGATTCCGTGCCGAAGGACGACACCAGGGCGATGCGGCCCTTGAACTGGCCGCCGATGGCATCGGCCAGGATGGCCTCGGCCGTGCTGCTGGCATAGCGGTCCGTCAAGGCTTCGATGGTCGGAGAGAGATCGACTTCCGCGGTCATGCCACCTTTCCTTCCTTGCCCGAGGCACCCGTTTCGCCGGCGTGGCGAGCGGTCCAGACGGCGCGGCGGCCGTCGGATGCGTGTTGATAGACGTGGCTGTAGCGGCTCAGTGCCTTTTCCACCGCCGCCTCGCCGAGGTCGCGGCGAGAGTCCACGCTGCTGAAGCCGCAGCGGGCCATCAGCGCCACCTGGTCGATCACCGCATCGCCCAGCGCCCGCAGCTCGCCCTTGTAGCCGTGGCGGTCGCGCAGCAGGCGGGCTACCGAATAGGCGCGGCCATCGGCGAACTTGGGGAACTGCAAGGCGATCACCGGCAGGGTGGCGACGGCCTCCTCCAGTCGCTCGCCGAAGTCTTCCGGCCCCTGGTCGGAGGCCAGCCAGACGCCCACCTGGTCCATGCCCCGCTGCTGGGCGAGGTTCGCCCCTTCCGCCAGCCAGCGGGCCAGCGGCAGCAGCACCCGGCCCTCGGCCGCGGGGGCGTCGTCATCGGCGGCCACCTGAAGCCAGGTGTCGGCGGGACGGACGGGGGTTTCGAGCCTAAGCGCCATAGAGGGCCTCCTTGAACGGGGTCATGCCGACCCGGCGGTAGGTGTCGATGAAGGGTTCTTCCTGGCCGGAACGCTGGGCCAGATAGGTGTTCACCACGATTTCGATGGCATCGACGATGCCGTCCGCCGAAAAGCCCCGGCCGGTGGAATCACCGATGGAGGCCGTTTCGTCGGCCGCGCCGCCCAGCACCAGCTGGTAGGCTTCGTTGCCGCCCTTCTCCAGCCCCAGGATGCCGATGTTGCCGGCATGGTGGTGGCCACAGGCGTTGATGCAGCCGCTGATGTTCAGGGTGATCCGGCCGATGTCGAGCACCCGCTGGCGGTCGGCGAAGCGTTCGCTGATCGCCTGGGCGATGGGGATCGACCGTGCCGTGGCCAGGGCGCAGTAATCCAGTCCGGGGCAGGCGATGATATCGCCCATGTGGCCGACGTTGGCCACTTCCAGGCCCACCGCTTCCAGGGCGTGCCACAGGGCCTTCAGCTGGTCCACCCGCACGTCGGGCAGCAGCAGGTTCTGTTCGTGGGTCACCCGGATCTGGCCGCCGGCGTAGCGGTCGGCGAGGTCGGCCACCGCATCCATCTCGTCGGCGCTGGCGTCACCGGGGATGCCCCCCACCGGCTTCAGCGAGATGGTCACGGCCGCATAGCCCGGCTGTTTGTGGCTGTGCACGTTGGCGTGCAGCCAGGCGGCAAAGGCCGGATCGGCGGCGCGGTCGGCCTCCAGCTGCCGGGCCGCCTCGGCCGGTACGGCCGCGTAGTCGGGCGGCGCGAAATAGGCCGTGATACGGTCCACTTCACTGTCGGGCACGTCCACCGTGACCCGCTCCATGGCCTGCCATTCGGCTTCCACGGCGTCGCGGAAGCCCTGTTCGCCAAGGGTGTCCACCAGGATCTTGATGCGGGCCTTGTACTTGTTGGCGCGGTTGCCGGCGCGGTTATAGACCCGCAGCACCGCTTCCAGGTAGCTGAGCAGATGTTCCTTGGGCAGGTGTTCGCGGATCAGCCGGGCCAGACGCGGGGTGCGGCCCATGCCGCCGCCCACATAGACGTTGAAGCCCACGGTGCCGTCCGGGCCGGCCACCAGATGCAGGCCAATATCGTGGAACTGCACGGCCGCCCGATCCGTCACCGCACCGGTCACCGCCATCTTGAACTTGCGCGGCAGGTAGGTGAATTCCGGGTGGAAGGTGGACCACTGACGGATCAGCTCGCACCAGGGCCGGGGATCTTCCACCTCGTCCCCCGCCACGCCGGCCAGCGGATCGCTGGTGGTGTTGCGGATGCAGTTGCCGCTGGTCTGGATGGCGTGCATCTCCACCTCGGCCAGTTCTTCCAGCACCTTCGGAATATCCTTCAGGGCCGGCCAGTTGTACTGGATGTTCTGGCGGGTGGTGAAATGGCCATAGCCCCGGTCATAGGTGCGGGCGATATGGGCAAGCTTGCGCATCTGCACACTGTTCAGCTCGCCATAGGGCACGGCGACGCGCAGCATATAGGCGTGCAGCTGCAGATAGACGCCGTTCATCAGGCGCAGCGGCTTGAACACCTCTTCGTCGATCTCGCCGGACAGGCGACGGTCTACCTGGTCGCGGAAGTCGGCCACCCGGTCGGCGACGATGGCGGCGTCGAATTCGTCGTAACGGTACATCAGGCGGTCTCCGAAAGCGGGCGGGCGAGGTCGGGGCGGACCGTCGGACCGGTGGCGCGGATACGCTCGCGCAGGTGATCGGGGCGGGTTTCCGCGTCGGACAGCGGGAAGGCATAGGGGCCGACCACTTCGGTGGCCTCCTGCGCCATGGCCTCGGCCAGCGCGGTCTCCAGGGGGGTGCCCTCGTAAACGGCGGCCTTGGCGAAATCGGTGGTCCATTGACCGTCGGCGGCGCGGAAGACGACGACCCCATCGGTCAGGCGGTTGGCGGTGATGACCTGTTGCTGGGCCTTTTTCGGCATGGCGGTCGGCTCCTACGGAATTATCGGACGGCGACACCCGGGGCCACGGGGGCACCGGACGGGACAGGATCGGCGGACACCAGGGGTGCCCCGGCGAACAGCGGGGCGGGGAAGACCGCGCCGCCCGCCGCAGAGACAGCCGCGCCGGAGGCCGCCCCGGCCACCGCCCCCACGAGCAGGAGTCCGGGGCCGTCGGCCCCCTGCTCGCGGGCGCGGGAAGCCAGGGCGCCCAGCGCATCCAGACGGCCGGACAGCACGAACTGTTCCGGACGGCTGGCATTCATGACGACCGCCACCGGCGTTTTCGCCGCCAGACCGCCGTCGATCAAGCCTTGCGCCGTTTCCTCGGCGCGGGTCAGGCCCATGTAGATGGCAATGGTACCCCCGGTGCGGGCCAGGGCGCCCCAGTCCGTGCCGGACCCGGTGCCCGCTTCCTTGCCCGGCGCATCGGCGCGGCGGTGGGCGGTCACGAATGTCAGGCTGTGGGCATGATCGCGATGGGTCAGCGAGATCCCCGCCGCCGCAGCAGCAGCCGAGGCGGCCGTGATGCCGGGCACCACCGCGTGGGGTATGCCGGCCTCGGCCAGCACCGCCAGTTCCTCGCCCAGCCGGCCGAAGATCGCCGGGTCGCCGCCCTTCAGCCGCACCACCGTGCGCCCGCCCGAGGCCATGCGCACCAGCAGCGCGCCGATGTCCGCCTGGGGCATGGAATGGTGGCCCTTGCGCTTGCCCACGTAGATACGCGACGCGTCCCGGCGGGCCAGCTCCAGCACCCCTTCGCCCACCAGGTCGTCATAGACGATGACATCGGCGGTCTGCAACAGCCGTTGGGCCTTCAGGGTCAACAGATCCGGATCGCCGGGACCGGCGCCGACCAGATGCACAGTGCCCGGTTCTTCCGTCGCCTCGCGCCCCAGAGCCGACGTGCGGTTCAGCAGCCGCAGCACGGCAGCACGGGCCTTGGGCTCGTCGCCTTCCAGGGCCAGACGGGCGGCATCGCCGTCCAGCAGCCGTTCCCAGAAGCGGCGGCGCTGATCGCCGTCGGGCAAGGTGCGGGCGACGGTGGCGCGGAATCCTTCGGCCATCCGCGCCAGGGTACCCAGGCGCGAGGGCAGCAGGCGGTCGATGGCTGCACGCACCCGCCGGGCCAGCACGGGAGCCGCACCGCCGGTGCCGATGGCAACGATCACCGGATCACGGTCGACGATGGCCGGGGTGGTGAAGTCGCACAGCGCCGGCCGGTCCACGGCGTTGACCAGCACCCCGGCCTTGGCCGCTTCGGCCACCACCGCCGCGTCCTGGCCGGCGTCACCGGTGGCCGTATAGGCCAGGCGGACGCCGTCCAGATCGGCGGGAGCAAAGGGGCGAGGCACATGGGTCACGGCGGGCTCTAGCAACAGGGACGCCATCTCGGCAGAGACGGCAGAAGTCTCGGCTACGATCCGCAGGTGCGCGCCGGCCTTCAGGGCCAGACGGGCCTTCGCGGCAGCGGCAGGGGTGCCGCCGGCAATCAGTACGGAACGACCGCGCAGGGTCACGAAAACTGGCAGGCTTTCCACGGGTCCGTCTCCTTACCCGATGGTGGGGCGCGCCTTGGGGGGACGCGCAGTCCGGTATTCCTGGGGTGGCGGGGGGATCCGGGGGCGCCGCGGCGCCGCTCCCTGAATGGTGTCCGCCAGTCGCCGGTTTCCGCCGGCGCGGTGCTATTCGCCGGTTTCCGCCGGCGCGATCCTATCCGCCGGGCCTAGCCGGCGCGACAACATCGCCGGGGACACATTCGCCGCATCGGGCGCGGGTCCGTCATCCCCCCGACAGTAAACGGCATCAGGCCGGTCGGCATGGTGGTCATCGTGCGTCCCTTCCTTTCCGTTGGTGTCGATGGCGTCGCTGATGGGTTCTTAAATAACACTCATTTTTCAAAGGTCAAGAAAATAAAAACACACGGATTATGTGTTATAAAATAATTTCACATTATTTTATGCGTGAATATGGACATTCCCGACGGTTTTCCGGAAATGTGACGGAATTTGGTCCGTAAAATCGTTTTCATGTCTCCGAGCAAGCCAAAGACCGCCAGATCATATCGACCATGAAAGAATCTCGGCTTATCCATATGGCGCCAAACCGCAATATGGATATTGCGTAAGCGATGCCACCATGGCTAGTGACCATAGACCTACCGCGTGAACAGGAATTGCCTTCTCACGCCTTATCGAGATGAGTGAGGACTACACAGTGATGGCCCGGTGGAAAAGCGATGACTTGGACGCGACTGCTCTGTACAGACGCAAGAAAGAGATGGTGATTCGCGAAGCAGCACGCGCGTTCAGTCGCAACGGATATCATGGGACGTCGCTGGAGGACATCGCCAAACAACTAGGCGTCACGAAAGCGGCCCTGTACTACTATGTAAAAAGCAAACAGCAGATCCTCTTTGCCTGTCATGGTTTAGCGCTGGACCTTGCGGAAGCGGCACTGGAAGCGGCGGCGGAAACGCCGGGCAATGGACTCGACAAATTGACGGTGTTCACGGCGGCCTATGTGCATGCGGTGACCCAACCCTTGGGCATGGTGGTGATGCTGGAAGATGTGCACTGCCTGGAGCCGGAGCATCTGGACGTGGTGACCCGCCGCCGCCTGACGCTTTCGGATTCCCTGGAGGAGTTGATCCGCGACGGCCTGTCCGACGGATCCATCTTCACCACGGCGCCGCCGGTGACAGCGGTTCAGCTGCTTCTGGGAGCGATTCACGCCATTCCCCGCTGGCGCCAGCAGAACACCATCCCACCGGCCACCACCCTGGCCGACCAGTACGCCGACATGACCCGGCGCATGCTGACGGCCTGATCCTCCCTTCGCTATCCTCTCCCCTCCTTCTGGAAACACACAACGGCCGCCCCGTAAGGGCGGCCGTTGTGTGGTTGTGAAGGTGTGTGGAGGATTTCCGACCGGCTTTTCGGCACCGGCCGGAGGGAGCGGCGAACGAACCGGAGCCGCGCCGCCGGTTGCCTCACCGCCCGCTTGACCGGGCGATGACACACGCAACGGTGTCGGAAAATTCGCACCTTACCGAACGCATCGGGGGTCAGGGGGACCCGCTGGTCCCCCTGCACGTCTTTCTCCTGACCTTCGTGGGGATTTGCCGCTTCGCGGCAATAGGTGGCTCCGCCGGGCAAAGGGGCAGTCGCCCCTTATGCAATCCCCCTACCCCGCCATGTTCATCGACGGGTCGTCGAACTGCTGCGATGCATCGTGCTGCAAGGCCTCGCCACCGCCGACATCGTCGCCCAGACCTTCGTCCTGGCCGGCTCCACCGCTCTGGCCACGGTCGTCGTCCGTGCCATCCACAATGTCCGTCCAGCTGCCCTCGTTGCCGCCGGCCATGGTCGCCCCCGGCTCGCCTTCCGCCGTCCAGTCGCCGCCCGTCAGGCCGTTGCCGCTGTCGTCCAGCACGAACAGTTCCTCCAGCGCGTCGGAATCATACTGGCCGTCGGCGAAGTGGAACTTCTCCACCCCCACAGTCGTGTCCGTGCCATCACCCCCTTCCACCGTGTGAGAGACGATAATCTCGCCGTCGTCCCCCTGCGAGAAGGTGTAGTCCTCGCGACTGCCGGAGAAGTAGGCGGTGTCGTTGCCTTCGCCACCGATCAGCAGGTCGTCGCCGGCCCCGCCCTCCAGGCGGTCATTGCCCTCGCCACCGATCAGCGTGTCCTCGCCACCGTTGCCGTAGAGCCTGTCGTTGCCATCCCCACCGTCCAAATGGTCGTTGCCGGACTCCTCGGCCGTGGCCTCCTCCCCGCCCCAGCGCATGTCGCCGTAAAGGCTGTCGTTGCCGTCCCCGCCTTCCAGCCGGTCCGCACCGCCGCCGGCATACAGAGTGTCATTGCCGTCCTGACCCAGCAGGGTGTCGTTGCCCTCGTCGGATTGCAGCCAGTCGTTGCCGTCGCCGCCCTCCATCCAGTCATCACCGGCGTAGCCGAACATGGTGTCATTGCCGTCGTGGCCCAGCATCTGGTCGTCGGTGGTGTCGCCGCCCTTCAGCAGATCCCTTTTGTCCGTGCCCTCGATCAGGGTGTCGAAGGCATGATCGGCGGACACGCCGGCTTCACCGCCGCTGGCCGTGGCGCTGCCATTCCCGTCACCGGCATCGGTCACCTCTTCGGTTTCGGCCAGAAGGTCGAGCAGATCGTTCGCGCTGAAGGCCCCGTCGCTGAACTGGAAGCTCTCCGCGCCACTGATCACGTCCGTGCCATCGCGACCGGCCACCAGATCCTCGACGGTAAAGGACCCGTCATCGTTGACCGTGATGGCATAATCCGACGCCGCGCCGGAGAAGTGCACCGTGTCGCTGCTGCCGCCGGCAAGGATGGTGTCATCGCCAGTCCCGCCGGTAAGGTCGGAGGAATGGCTGTTGCCGTCGATGGTGATGGTGTCGTCGCCCGCGCCGCCGTCCACGGTGATGCGGCTGTGTCCGTCGTCGCCGCTGACCACGATGGCGTCATCGCCGGCCCCTGAGTCCACCACCATGCTGTTGGACCAGCCGGACCCGTTGCTTTCCATATCGATGTCGATGGTGTCGTTGCCGTCGCCGGTCTCCACATCACCGCGCTTGGCACCGTCGATGATCACCGTGCTGTCGCCGCCGTCGCCCAGCTTGACTTCGGTATGCACGAAGTTGTCGATGGTGATGTCCGATCCGCCGTCCCCCTCGGCCCGCACGCTTTTCACCGAGTTCCAGCTGTCGACGCCAATGGAGGCGCTGTCTCCGTCCATACCCACGTCCATGCGGCCGCCGAACATGGAGTACGACCCGCCCTCGGAGAAGGTATGGCTGTCGCGGCCGGCAAAATCGGGATCGGAGGTATTGCCGTCATCAATGGTCAGAACGATGGAGCTGGGTGCGGCCGCGGCTGACGCGCCGCCGCCCAGTTGGTCTTCGGCGATGATGCTCATGGCATCCAGGTCCAGGGTGCCGTCGGCGAACTGGAACTGCTCCACCCCGTCGACCACGTCGCGGCCGTCGCGGCCTTCCACCGTATCGGTGATCGTGAAACTGCCGTCGTCATTCCGGACAATGGTGTAATCGTCCACCGAACCGGAGAACTGCACCCGGTCGGAGCCTTCGCCCCCGATCAGGGTGTCGTTGCCGTCCCTGCCCAGGATTCTGTCATCTCCGGAGGAACCGGTGATGCGGTCATTGCCGGTGCCACCGTCAATCGCGTCAATATTGGTCAGAGAGGTATCGCTGAAATCGAGATGATCGTTGGAGAAAGAGCCGGCAATCGTGTTGCTGCCCTCCCCGCCGTCGATCACTTCGACGCTGCTGCTGGGGCCGAAGTTGCGCAGGCCAATGGTGTCGTCCCCGACACCGCCCAGAATGCTGTCCATGCCGTCGCCGCCATGAATCTGGTCGAAACCGTCGTCGGCACCGCCCACCAGGAAGGTATCGTCGCCGGCACCGCCGTTGAGGATGTCATCCCCCCCACTACCGATGATGGTGTCGTCGCCGTGGGAGCCGAACACCCGGTCGTCACCACCCTTCGCATCGATGGTGTACGTAACGCCGTCGGTGTCGTAACCGCGAATGTTGATGGTCTCCGACCCGTCGGTTCCTTCGATCACCACATGTGACTCGGCAGCAACCGCTTCGGCCGGCGTGTCCTCGGCGACCGCTTCGGCCGGGGTGTCCTCCGCGACCGCGTCGGCCGGCGTGTCCTCGGCAACCGCTTCGGCCGGCGTGTCCTCGGCGACCGCTTCCGCCGGGGTGTCCTCCGCGACCGCGTCGGCCGGCGTGTCCTCCGCAGCCTCTTCGGCCGGCGTGTCCTCGGCAACCGCTTCGGTCGGCGTGTCCTCGGCAACCGCTTCGGCCGGCGTGTCCTCCGCAGCCTCTTCGGCCGGCGTGTCCTCCGCAGCCTCTTCGGTCAGCGTGTCCTCGGTCACCGGGTCAAGCGCCGCCACATCGGCTTCCCACGAGTTATCCTGCTCCGGGGCCAGATCTTCTTCGGCTATCGGATCGCTCTCCCCCACCGTGGCATCCACAGGCGGGGTACTGCCTGTGACGGCTTCTGCGGTCACCGACGGAGCTGTCGGGTCCGTGGCCGGTTCCGACACCTCCGCTTCCGGCACAGTGCTTTCGCTTCCGGTCGAAGCGGCATCGGAGGCCGTCGCGTCAGGCTCGGTCGTCCCGGTCTGGCCCGGCACCGGGTCTTCCACCAGGTCGGGCCTCTCCACCCCCGTATCACGCCCCGATACGGCTGTCCGCGCACCAGGGGCGGCCGGTTCGTCCTCCGCCGTCTCTTCCGCTTCCGTCCCTGCGGCACCCGCAGCGACAGCACCGTCCTCCCCACCCGCAGTTCCGCCGGCATCCATTGCGAGGCCGCCATCCCGGCTGTCCCCGGAGGTGGCGACGCCACCGCCCGGTCCGGCGCTGCCGTCCGCCGCCAGACCATCCACAACGACCGGTCCGGCCCCCGTATCGGCCCGGCCGATCTCCGCCGTTCCGTCCAGCGCCGCGCCGCCCCGGGATTCGTCCATGCCCGCCGCGCCGGCCAGTTCCTCGTCTGTCGGCAGGTCACCGCCGCGATGGACGGTTTCGTTGCCCCGCGTATCCTCGGTCTCGTTGCCGCCGCCCAGGGGTTCCTGGGTCTCCGGGTCTTCATCCCGGGGTCGGCGGGTTTCGTTCAGAACCGTCAGATCATCCAGGGTCTGCCGATCTTCCGCCCGGGTTTCGGCGCTGCGAGATTCATCGGTGGTGGGGTCGCGGTCAGAGACGTCAGTGTCGGCCATGGGGCACTCCCGGTAACGACTGGGATCATCCTGGATCAAGCCGGACACCCGACGACTCCCGAAAGCCCGCCGATCGCCCGCTCGTTATCATCTCCAAAGATAAACACCGGACAAACACAGCCGGAAGCGCCAAAGAGGCCAGCCGCCGATAAGGTATAGTGTTTGTAGAAATATTTACTCCCTTGGTCATAGGCCAATATCGAACTCATCGGCCCCTTCAACCAACCGGCAAGAAAGCCGCCGGACCTTTTCCCGCAACATCCTGTACTGTCCCGTCTTTTCGGGAATGAAGGCGCCGACTCCGGAATACGCACGGACTATTGAAATGCTTCCGAAATGCAGCGAAGCATCAAAGAACCTCCCCGCCTCCTCAGCGTTCGCGGAAGGCCTGATTCAGCGAGATATAGATGGGCTTGAGCAGATAGGCCAAGACGGTCTTCTCGCCGGTAATGATATCGGCCACCACCGTCATGCCGGGCAGGATCGGATGTTCTCCTTCCCGGTCGCCGACGTAATTCCGCTCCAATGCCACCAGTCCCTTATAGTACGGATCTCCCGATTCTTCGTCCACGAAGGTCGTGGGGGAAATGTCGGTCAGCGTTCCCTGCACCGATCCATAGCGGGCGAAGTCATAGGACGAAACCTTGACCGTGACCGTCTGGCCCACCGCCACATGGCCGATATCGCGGGTCTGCAGCCGGGCCTCCACCACCAGGGCGTCTTCGACCGGCACCAGGGTCACCAGGGAATCCCCGGGCTGCAACACCGCCCCCCGCGTGGTCACGGCCAGATCCAGCACCAGGCCTCGCACCGGGGCGCGGACCTCCAGCCGGTTCAGCCGGTCGCGCTCGGCGGCGAGCAGCTGGGTCACCTCGGCCAGTTCGGCGTTGACCTCTCCCACCTCGTCCAGGGCGGTGCGCCGCGTGGTGGCTTCCAGCTGCTGCAGGCGCGAGCGGATTTCCGACCGTTCCTCCAGGGTCACGTCCAGCTCGCGGGTCAGGCGGGTGATCTCGCCGGTCAGCTGCTCCAGCTCCAGCTCCACTTCCAGGAAGGTCAGACGCGACGACAGGCCGAGGTTGACCAGTTCCTGGCGCATGGCCCGCTGTTCGCCCAACAGCCCGGCCTGCTTTTCCAGGGAGTCCTTCTGGCTGGTCAACAGGGCGGCCTGACGCTGGTTGCGTTCGAACTGGTTGATCAGCACCAGACGCGAGGCCTCGTGCTCTTCCATCTGCAACTGCCAGATGGCTTGCTGATCGGTGGCCAGGGCGGGGAAGGCTTCCTCCACAGCCGAAAAATCCGGCTCCTCGCCATTGCCGAAAGCGCGCAGCCGCTCGGCTTTCAGGCGCAGGGCGGCGCGGCGGCTTTCCAGGCGGGACAGTTCGGACTGCTGGGCCACCGGATCCAGCTCCACCAGCACCTGCCCCTCTTCCACCAGCTGCCCCTTGGAGACCAGCAGCGCCTGCACGATGCCGCCTTCCTTGTGCTGGATGTCCTTGACCGAGCTGGACGGCACCACCGCCCCGTTGGCCACCGCCACTTCCTTGACGCTGCTCAGACCCGCCCACAGGCCGAAAGCCGCCACCATGGCGCAGACGGTCATCAGGAACACCCGTACCAGGGTCGAGGGTCCGGTTTCCTCCAGGATCACCGATTGGGCGAGATAACGGGCCTGGCGCCCAGTCGTTTTTCCGGGCGCGGTGCCGGATTTGCCTGAAGAAGGAGCGGCGGCAGGTGGCATGGCTCAGATCAGCTCCATGGGGATCTTGGGACGGACCTCGGCGGCGGGGCCGAACAGGCGCATGTAGCCACCTTCCATCAGGATGATCTTGTCGGCGAGGTTGAAGTGGCTGGGGCGGTGGGTGACGATGAACACCGTGGCATGGCCGCGCATCCGCCGCACCGTTTCCATGAATTTCTGGTCCGACCCGAAATCCAGGCCGTTCACCGGCTCGTCGAACAGATAGATCGGCGCCCGCTTCAGATAGGCCCGGGCGAGGTTCAGCCGCTGCCGCAGCGACGCCGACAGCTGTTCCGACCGGCCATCGCCGATGCGAGTACCCAGGCCTTCGGACAGGGCTTCCACCTCGTCCAGCGCGCCGGCCTCGTCCAGCGCCCAGCGCAGATCCTCGTCCGACGCGGTGGGCTCGGCCAGACGCAGGTTCTGGGCGATGGTGCCATAAAAGAAGGTGCAGACCTGGGGTACGTAGGCCACGGCATGACGCAACTCGATGGGGTCCACCTGGCGGATGTCGCTGCCGTCGATCCGCACGCTGCCCGCCTGAAGCTGGTACAGCCCGGCGATCAGCTTCAGGATCGTCGACTTGCCCGACCCGTTGGGGCCGACCACCACCACCACCTCGCCCGGTTCGGCGACGAAGGACACCCCCACCAGCGCCGGATCGGCGCCGGGAATGTAGCGCAGGGACACCCGGGCGAAGCTGACCTTGCCGGTGTAGCGCTTCAGCGGCTGCACCATCGCCTGGGGGTCGCGCTCCAGCTGGATGTTCATCAGGTTGTTGATCTGCTTGATGCTGGCCCTGATCTGTTCGAAGCGCGACAGGGACAGATAGACCGACTGAAGGGGCGACAGGGTGCGCCACACCAGGATCATGCTGGCGATCAGCGCACCGGCGGACATCTCCCCGTCCATCACCCGCGTCACCCCCAGCGCCATGGCGCCGACGCCCGAGGCCACAACCATCATGTGGCTGATGGTCTGCAACAGGTTTTGGGTCTGCGCCGTACGGAAAGAGGCCATGGCCGCCCGGGCCGAGACACCCCGGAAGCGGTTCAGCCACACCTGCTCCGCCCCCGTCTGCTTCAGGGCGCGCATCTTGGCCATGGTCTCCACCAGGAACTCCTGGCGGCGCGATCCCGCCTTGGCGCTTTCCGCCACGTTCCCGCGCACCACGGCGGCCAGGACCCAGCCCAGCACGGCGAACATCGCCACCGCCGTCATCGGCACGAAGGCCACCGGCCCGGCCAGAAACGCCAGGGCCAGGATGTAGAAGGCGATGAACGGCACCTCCAGGAACACCATGGCCATCGGCCCGGTGAAGAACTCGCGGACGCTTTCGAAGTCCTTGATGCGCGCCACCTGGGCGCCGATGGTCGCGCGCTCCGTGAAGCTTGGGGCCAGATACAGGATGCTCTGGAACACCGCATTGCCGACGATGCTGTCCAGCCGCGCACCGATATAGGCCAGCATCCGCGCCCGGATCGAGCGCAGCACCGCATCGAACGCCACGGCCAGCGTCACCCCGGCGGCGAACCAGCCCAGGGTATCCACCGCACGCGGTCCCACCACCTTGTCATAGACCCCCATGACGAACAGCGGCGTAGCCAGTCCCAGCACGTTGAGGATCAGGGTTACCCCCACCAGCCGCCAGACCAGGGTGCGGAAACGCTGGACCATCAGGTTGAACCAGCCCACCCGCTGCTGCTGCGCTTGCTTGTCGTCGCCATCCAGCGCCGAGAAGAAATAGGCCGTCCCCCACCGGTTCAGCCGCGTCACCGGACCGGCCGTCCGCGTTTCGCCGTTGAACGCGGTGACCTGCCGCCCCTGCCGCCCGGTCACCACCAGGGCCGGGCCGCGCGCGGGCACGAACAGGCAGGGCAGCAGCCGATGGTCCACCTGCGACAAGCGCACCGTCGCCGGCCGGCTGGCGTAGTTCAGATTGGCCATCACATTGCGCAGATCGGTGATGTCCAGGTCGTTGGCGAAGTGCGGCAACGCTTCGGCCACATGGCGGGGGTTGCCGTGCCAGCCCAGGGCCTGCAACAGCGGCACCAGACAGGCCGCCAGATCCGACTTGGCCGAAAAACCACCCAGGGCATCCTGGGTCAAGCCGCCGATGGCGGGATCCGCCGTCCGCGCCCAGCCGTTGGCCTCGGCCGGATACTCCGGTGACCCTTCGAACGGACCTTCCGGTCCGGGCGGAACAGAAGGCTGATGGGTCATCGCACGCCCCCCTCAGCCAGAGTCCGTCCGGCAACGGCATGTGCGGCGGGCTCGGGCGGTGCTGCCGCGGGTGGGCTGCCCTTCGCAACCGCCTCCTTCGCCGCCTCCTCCTTCGGCTGCCGTTCGGTCAGGGTGCCGTTTTCCAGATCGTAGACCCGGTCGGCCAGCTTCAGCAGCGACGGGCGATGGGTGACCAGGATCATCGTCCGGTCGCCCTTCAGCCGTTCCAGGCAATCCTTCAGGTGCGCATCCCCGGCGCCATCCACGGCCGTGTTGGCTTCGTCGAACAGCACCACCCGGGGCTGGGGCAGCAGGGCGCGGGCCACGGCAATGCGCTGGCGGATGCCGCGCGGCAGGATCTCGCCCGCTCCGTCGCCGACCATGGTATCGTAGCCGAAGGGCATGGCCGCCACTACGGCTCCCAGCCCCAGATCCTCTGCCTGGGCCATCGCCGCATCGTTGCGGCGCTTGTCGAACATGGTGATGTTTTCCAGCAGGGTGCCACGAAACAGCTCTCCCACCTGGGGCAGATAGGCCACATGGCGCTTCAGCCGGCGCGGGTCGTAGCCGGTGATATCCACCCCATCCAGCAGGATCCGCCCGGTGGTCGGCCGCAAGGCGCCGCTCATCAGCGACAGCAGGGTGGTCTTGCCCGATCCGTTGCCGCCGGAAATGCCGACGCATTCTCCCGGCGCCACCCGCAGGCTGGCCGCGCGGATCACCCCTGCCCCGTCTTCCGTGAAGCGGAAGGCCACGTCCTCCAGCGCCAGCAGCCCTTCCGGCGCGACCGGCTCGGGCAGGCCGGCGGCGGCCTCGGCGGGCAGATCGAAGACTTCCTTCAGGCGCTGGCGGGCCAGGCGGATGGTCTGAAACCGCGTCCAGATGCCCAGCGCCTTCTGGATCGGCTGGAGCGTACGGCCCGCCAGCAGGGTACAGGCCGCCAGGGCGCCCACGCTCATGCCCTGGGTGACCACCAGATAGCTGCCCGCCCCCACCGTCGCCACCATGGTCACCTGGGAAAAGAACGCCCCCGTCCCCAGCGCCGAGGCACTGGCCAGCGTCACCGCGTGGTTGCCCTTGCCGCAGGTTTCCTGAAGCCGTTCATAGCGGCGCAGCATCTGCGCTTCCATGGCCATGGATTTCAGGGTATGGGCGCCGTTCAGCACCTCGATGATAAAATTCACCCGGCGATCGTCATAGAGCATGCGGTCCTTGATCGCCGCCCGCAGCCGCCGCCCCAGCAGCAGGGCGCTGGTGACGAAGGCGGCCAGCAGCACCATCGGCACCACCACCAGCACGCCCCCCAGCACCCAGATGATCGCCAGATAGATCAGCACGAACGGCAGGTCCAGGATGGACAGGATGGCCTGCCCGGCATAGAAGTCCTTGACCGTCGCCAGGGCGCCCAGCCGCTCCAGATGCACACCCGATCCGTCCTGTTCGAATTTCTGGATGCTGGTGCCCAGCAGCTTATCCAGGGCCGCGACGCCGGCCAGATGCTCGAACCGGGCACCCACCCAGCCGGTCATATAGGACCGGCCCAGCTTCAGGGCGCTTTCCAGCAGCAGGGCGCCGCCCACCCCCAGGATCAGCATCCCCAGGGTGCCCAGCGCCGCGTTGGGAATGATCCGGTCGTAGACCTGCAACAGAACCAGCGGCAAGGCCATGGCCAGGATGTTCAGGAACAGCGAGATGATCACCAGTTCCGGCAGCACCCCCTTTAGGGTGGAATACCGCTCCGGCCCATCCCCCTTGCCACCCCCCTTTCCGCCATACGCGATCGCCCGCGCCCCGGCCTGCCGGTCCGGCACCGCGCCTGCGGATGGAGCCTTTCGTTCAGGCCCGCCCGGAGTTGCTGATCCTTCCCCTAACCCCACATCGGAATCCTTCCGACCGGTCCCTTTCTTCTCCCCTCCCCCCGGATACGAAGAAGAAACGGGGCCGCGACAAGATCGTCACACCCCCGGTTATACGAAGAAAATCCATAACTTACCAAGCGTTTTCCAATTTCTGAGGACCGTTCGTGAAAGCCGCTACCACAACCCGAGAGGCCTTTCGGCCATGAGCCAGTTGATCTTGCTAAATAAACCATACGGTGTTTTGAGTCAGTTTAAAGACCGAGAAGGGCGCCTCACCTTGTCCAGCCTTCTGGATATACCGGGAGTTCATCCAGCTGGCCGGTTGGATAGGGATAGCGAGGGACTGATGATGCTCACCGACGACGGCGCCCTTCAGCATCGCATCAGCCACCCGCGCAACAAGCTGCCGAAAACCTATTGGGTGCAGGTGGAAGGGGACGCCGGGCCGGACGCCCTGGCCGCCTTGGGCGCCGGGGTCGTGCTGAACGACGGTCCGGCGCGGGCTGCCGGCTGTGCGCTAATCATCGAACCGGAAGGGCTATGGCCCCGGGATCCGCCGATCCGCTATCGCCGCGCCATCCCCACCAGCTGGCTGGAGATCACGGTGACCGAGGGGCGCAACCGCATGGTCCGGCGCATGACCGCCGCCGTCGGCCTGCCCACCCTGCGTCTGATCCGCGCGGCTATCGGTCCCCACGGCGTGACCGGCCTCGCCCCGGGCCAGTGGCGGCGGGTTCCGGTGGACAGCCTCCCGCCGGTCAAATCCCAAACCATGCGGTAGCGCCCCGGGGTGGGATTGGCTACCATCGGAAGCGGGGCAGACACAGGGACCCGACGGGTCGAATCAAGGGGGCAGGGCGTGGAGGGCGAACGGATGCCGGGGGCTGCGGAACCGAAGGAAACGGCCGGGACGGACGGCGGACGCGCCGACCGGACGGCCGGGCCGCCCTGGATCACGTCCGTCTACAACCAGAAGGGCGGTGTCGGCAAGACCACCACGGCGGCCAGTCTGGCCACCACCCTGGCGGCGGCGGGCAGCCGGGTTCTGGTCATCGACCTGGATGCGCAAGGCAACGCCACCACCAGCCTGGGCCTGCCCTACAATCAGTCGGCCGGAGCCTACGACTTCATCATGGGCGACCGCGCCCTTGCCGAACTCGCCCAGCCCAGCCCCTATGGCGGGCTGCACGTGCTTGCCGCCTCGCGCACCCTGGCCGGCCTGGACCTGGAGCTGGCGGAAGGGGAAAAGCCCCAGTTCGTTCTTCGGCAGCGGCTGGCAAACAGCGCCCCGGCCTATGACCACATCATCATCGACTGCCCGCCGGCCCTGGGCATGCTGCCGGTCAATGCCCTGGTGGCCAGCCATTCGGTGCTGGTGCCCGCCCAGTGCGAAACCTTTTCCCACGACGGCCTGGTCAACGCCTTCTTCAGCCTGAAGCGCATCCGGTCCACCTTCAATCCGGGGCTGGTGATCCATGGTGTGCTGATCACCATGATGACCAACGATCCCGGTAGCCGGAAGCTGGAGCGGGTGATCCGCGACGAGTTTGCCGAAGCGGTGATCCAGGCCACCATTCCCCGCGACCCGGCCGCTGCGGAATCCGCCGAGGCCGACCAGCCCCTGGTGGTCTACCGCCCCGACGGCCCCGCCGCCCAGGCCTATCAGCAGGCCACGCGGGAGTTCCTGTTCCGTGAACAGGATCTGCGCAGCCGCCGCGCCAAAGCCGGCGACGGCGCGGCCGGCGGACCGGAAGGCGGCCTGCTGATGCCCGGTCCGGCGCCGCTGCCCGTGCAGGATCCGGAAGGCGCCATGCTGTCCGCCGCCGCCCACCTGACCGACTGGCACCACAAGGCCTGGGGATCCGCCAATATCACGTCCCGCCGCAAGGACGCGGGCGCGCCGGCCTCCTCGGCGCCCCCCTCCTCCCGCCCGGCCACCGCCGCTTCGGCCAAGCCCGCGAAACCCGCTCCCCGGCCCGGCGCCTCTGCCGACGATGCGCCGGCCGACGACCTGCCTGCGGACTGGACCGATGCCCTGGACACCCTGGAACCCGACCGCGACACGGACGGGCGCCTGCGCATGGTGTCCTGGATCCTGGGGCTCGCCACGGTGATCATTCTCGCTGCTCTGGTGTTCCTGTCGCTCGACACCATGTAAGCGCTCCTCTGCAAACCTATCGGCTTCATGGCCGCCCGGGTGACCGGCAGCCACCACGAGAAATGGGACGGCAGCGGCTATCCCCGGCGACTGGCGGGCAAACACATTCCCCTGCCTGCCCGGATCGCCGCCATTTGCGACGTCTTCGATGCTCTGGATTCGCCCCGCTCCTATAAGAACGGCTGGCCCTGGGACAAGGCTGTGGACTTTATTCGGCAAGGCGCCGGTAGCCATTTTGATCCGGAACTGGTAGAGATTTTTCAGACCCTTCTGCCGCGTATCCGCCCCCTAGTGCATCGAACGGAAAAGTGGAAACCGGTTTTCCGGTCCACTCGACGCCCTAACTATATGTTTTTAGATCAAATTGCCTGCCATAAACCGATGCTGTTTTAAGGCAGTTTGATCTATACGCCGAGTTGCTTGAGGACGAGCAATGAGCCACCCCTCCCCCGACGGCCCATCCGACCAGCGGGATCCCAGGGACAATGGCGGAGACGAAGAGGACGAAGACGTCGGCGTGATGGCCGCGTCAACCGGCTTCGGACCGTTCCGCCTGGATGCCGTCGTTACGCGCTATGCCTATGTCATGGCCCTGCTGGCCCTGGTCATTACCCTGACCATGGTCGCCTTCTGGGCAACCCAGATCGATACCCTGCGCACCATCGACGACCTGCGCGCCGCCGAGGCCCAGCATCGCGCGACGGAGCGGATGGCCCGGCTGGCCCATGCCCTGGTGCGGGCTGTCGAGCCGGTGGAAAACGGCATGGCCCGGCAGCGGCGGGCGGTCGAAAGTGCCCGTCTGCGCGCCGATCTGGTGGATGAAGCCGCCCTGCTGGCCCATAGCGAAGAGCGGCTGGACGTTTCCGGACGCCCCGACCCCACCCCCGGCAGCGGCGCCGAGGCGGAAGGCCTGGAACTGGCCGCCCGCACCGTGGCCGCCCTGCCCGACGATGCGATCCGCCCCGACCATCCGGCCGTCGCCCACCTGCTGGCCGCCGGGGACAGCGCCACCGCCCGAAGCTTCGCTGCCCGCGCCCGGCGCCTGGCCGAAGACGCCCGCTCCACCGCCATCACCGTCATCGTCATCGAAGGAGTCCTTTGGATATCGGCGGTGGTGATGATGGTGCTGATCGCCTTTGTGGTCTATCGCCCCCTGACCCAGCGTATCCGCCGCCAGCTTACCCAGCTGCGCGGCACCTACGGCGCCCTGGAAGAGGAACAGCGCAAGGTTCAGAGCCTGCTGGAAGGCGCCCCCGACGCCACCATCGTCATCAATCAGCGCGGCACCATCGTGCGGGTGAACGAAGCGGCCGAGGTCATGTTCGGCTATGACCGCAGCACCTTCGAAGGCCTGTCCATCGAAGCCCTGGTACCGAACGAAGTGCGCGCCGGTCATGTGACCCTGCGCCAGGATCTGGCCGCCAAAGAGGTGCGCCGGGTGATGGGGGCCACCCGCGCCATAGAGGCCGTCCGCCAGGATGGCTCCCGCCTGCCCGTCGAGATCAACCTGAACATCGTGCATCAGGCCGACGGACCGGAAGTCATCGCCACGGTCCGCGACATCACCAAACGCATCGACCGCGAAAGCAAGCTGCGCGAAGCCCTGGCGGAAGCGGACAAGGCCCGCGAAGCCGCCGAGAAGGCCAACCAGGCCACCAACGGCTTCCTGTCCAATATCAGCCACGAACTTTACACGCCGCTGAACGCCATCATGGGCTTCGCTCAGGTGCTGGAGATGGACCCGAAAGGTAATCTGTCTCCTCCCCAGCGGGCCAACCTGATGGAAATCATCCAGGCCGGCGATCACCTGCTGGCCCTGATCACGGCCATCCTGGACCTGATCAATCTGGATTCCGGACAGCTCACCCTGGACCCCGAACCGGTGGAGGCTCTCCCCCTGCTGGTTCACGCGGTGGGCATGGCGGCCCCGGCCTCGGTCGCGGGCGACATCTCGGTCGAGGTGGTCGAACCGCCGGCCGACGCATTGCCTTGCCCGCCCCTGCGCGCCAATCCGGACCGGCTGCGTCAGGTGCTGTCGATCGTGGTGGACAATGCGGTGAAATATAACCGGCGGGGGGGCCGGGTGACCCTGGAACGAACCGTACTTCCCGACGGCCGGTGCCGCCTGACCGTTGCCGACACCGGCTCCGGCCTTCCCGAGGGCTGGGAAGACGGCCTGTTCGAACCCCTGAACCGGCTGGGCCGGGAAAACAGTGCGGTGACCGGTACGGGAATCGGTCTGGCCCTCGCCAAGAAGCTGGTGGAAGCCATGGACGGCACCCTGACCGCCGAAAACCGCCCCGGCCAGGGCAGCGCCTTCCACATCACCCTGCCCCGCGCGCAGTAATACAATCGAAAATGAGATGAACCCATTTTTCGATTGTATTGCGTTCAAGCGGCACGCAGCCTTTTACGCACCTTGCAGCGCGGCGGCCCTTGGCCTTGCCTCCCGACACTGGGTCAAGCCCATTGTCGGTCGGTATAAATCCACGCCGCGCGGGGCAGGAGAGCCTGTCCTTATCGCACCTTGTAGCGCTGCACCAGACTGTCCAGGGTATGGGCCAGCCGGCTAAGTTCCGTGGCCGCGGCTGCGGTTTCCGTGGCCTCGCCGGCGGTTTCGCTGGCGTATTCGGAAATGGCGTCCACGGCCTTCTTCATGGTTCCGGAATCCGCCCGGGTACGATCCACATCCGACGACACCTGGCGCGCCGCCGTGGCCACATGTTCCACATTGCCGCCGATTTCGCCGGTCGCCGCACCCTGTTGCTGAACCTCCTGGGCGATGGACGAAGAAATGGTGTCGATATCCTCGATCACCGCATTGATCCCGTTCATTTCCCCGTAGACCTGATCAAGCGCCTTGCCCACAGCTTCGATGGAAGTCACCGTTCCGGCCACCTGCTCCTGGGTGCTTTGAATCCGCTGGGCGATATCCTCCGCCGCGCGGGACGACTGATTAGCCAGGGTCTTCACCTCGTTGGCCACCACCGCAAAGCCCTTGCCCGCCTCGCCGGCGCGCGCGGCCTCGATGGTGGCGTTGAGCGCCAGCAGATTGGTCTGGGCGGAAATATCGCCGATGACCTCGGTCACCTCGCTGATTTCCTGGGCGGCCTTGGACAAGGAAGCGATCATTTCCCGCGCCGCATTCATCTCCGCCATGGCGCCGTCCAGGGACTTGTTCGCCGATACCGCGCCGGTACGCGCCTTATGGGCAACCTCGGACGCCTTGCCCGCATGGCCGGCCACCTCGCGGATGGACGCCCCCAGCTCTTCCGACGCCGCCGCCACCGTATCGGCGCTGGCCGACAGCTCGGTCGCCACCGCCGACAGCTCGGCAATCGCCGTGTTCACGTCGCCGGCGGCCCCATCCACGCCGGATGCTTCGGACTGCAACCCTTCCGCATGGCGGCTCATTTCTGTCGATGCGGCGGAAAGCTCTTCCGAGGCGGCGGCAATGGCCCCCGCCGCTTCCGCCACTTCGGCCAGGCCGGAGCGGAAATTGGCCACCAACGCGTTGAAGCGCTGGGCCATCTCGCCGATTTCGTCTTCGGTGGTCACTTGGGCCTGCTGGGTCAGGTCCCCCTGCTCGGCGGCGGCCATCACCCGGCGCATTTCCGGCAGCGGACGCACGATGGCCCGGGTGATCATGAAAGCCAGCACCGCCCCCACGGCCAGGGCAGCCAGCGCCAGAACGGTGACGACAACGGTGGTGGATGTGATCCTGTTTTCAGCCGCCGGACCCAGATCATCCTGGATCGCCTTGGTCTCCAGCTTCGACTGTTCGATCGCCCGGGCCATTTCGGGACCGATCACGTCCAGCCGCGTGGCGATCAGCCCGTTGCGGCCGGTGATCGCCGCATGCAGGTCGTCATAGGCCTTGGAATAGGCGCCGGCACGTTCCACCGCCTGTTCCGCCTCGGTACGACGTGCGGGGTTCAGCAGACGGGGCAGCAATGCCGCCAAATCCTCTTCCAGCCTGGTCAGGGCCGCCCGGGCCGCCGCATGGGTTTCCTCCGAATTCGCCTTCAGGAATTTGTAGACCTGCAGCCGGGCCAGCAAAAGCTGCCGCAACGCCAGACCGGCGTAGTAGGCATCTTCCGTATCCCCGTCCTTATAGGCGGACTGCATGATGGCCGTCAGATCCGCTTCCATCGCCGGGCCGATGCGGTCCAGCTCGGAAAGCGCCGTGTTCCGCCGCCCCTGCAAGGCCACGACTTCTGTAAAGCCATCCGTATAGCTGCGTATATGGCCGTCCAGCTCGGCCAGCAGCTCCTTTTGGATCTCGCTGTCAGCCAGTCGGGTGGCGGTCGCAATCAGCTCCTGCATCGCTGCAGCCCGGTCATGCACGCGCTGAATGGCGGCCTCGTTCTCGTGGATGATGAAATCCTTCACCCCCATACGGGTGGACAGCAAATTGGCCTGCACCCGTCCGGCCTCGTTCGTTTCCCGGGCAATGACCCTATACTGTGAAAACAAACCCTGAACTTCTCTCAATGAGAGAATGGACACACTCCCCATAACAATGAGGAGGATCAAGACAGATCCGAAGCCGACCCAGATCTTGCCGGAGACGCTCAGTTTACGCAGCATGGCATCATGTCCTCCTCGCACCACCCGCGCGCACTGATCAGCGCCGAGTGGTAGCAATCTTTTTATCGGAGAAACTGTACCTCCTTTTTATTTTCGCAACAACCGGCAACCCATCAAATAGTATGCATATTTGCACGTCATGCCTCAAGGCTGCCGTTCATCGCTGCCAGGGGATGTTTCCTGTAAGGAAATGGGAATCAGGAGACCGGAGCGGGAGTCACCGGAGCACAAGGTGCAGGGGGGCGCCGGTAAACCGGTGCCCCATCGCCGTCGGACTCTCCATCATCCTCTGCGGGCATGTCCGTCAGGGGCAGGGTGACGGTAAAGACCGATCCCCGCCCCGGTGCCCCATCGGCAACGATGGTGCCGCCGTGGCGTTCGACGATGCGCTTGCAGACGGCCAGACCGATCCCTGTCCCTTCGTATTTGTCGCGGGTATGCAGACGCTGGAAGATCATGAAAATGCGGTCGGCATGGACCGGATCGAAGCCGATCCCGTTGTCGGAGACGGCCCAGACCACCTTGTCCCCGCTAACGAAGCCATGCACGGTGATCACCGGCTTGCGCTTGGAATCACTGTATTTCACCGCATTGCCGATCAGATTCTGGAACAGGCGCAGCAACTGGGACCGGTCACCGGACAGAAAGGCGTGGGGCACGTCCACGGACACATGGGCATTGGCTTCCTGCACGGCGACGGAGAGGTTCTGCAATGCTTCCTGGATCACCGGCCAGCTGTCGAAAACGACGGTGGGGCCGGCCCGGGTGGTCACCCGCGAATATTCCAGCAGATCCAGAATCAAGTGGGACATGCGCTTCGCCCCTTCCTCGGCGAAAGCCATGAACTCCAGGGCTTCGCCGTTCAGGGTCTGGCCGTAGCGACGGCGCAGCAGACCCAGATAGGCGGACACCATCCGCAAAGGCTCCTGCAGATCGTGGGACGCCACATAGGCGAACTGCTCCAGGTCCTTGTTGCTTTCCTCCAGCCGCGCCGACTTCTCGCGCAGCACGGCCTCGTCCCGTTTGGTGGCGTCGATGTCGGTATGGGTGCCGATGATACGCAGGGCCTTGCCCGCCGCGTCCCGGGCAATCACTCGCCCCTTGCCCGCCACCCATTGCCAGCAGCCGTCCTTGCGCCGCAAGCGATGCTCCACCTCGTAGCCGTCCGTGCGTCCTTCAAGGTGACTGTTCAGGGCAGAGAAGACGCGATCCCAGTCTTCCGGGTGCACCCGGCTGCTCCACGACTCGTGGACCGGCTCCCAGTCGCCGGGGTCGTAGCCCAGCATTGTCAGCTGGCGGTCATTGTAGATCACCCTGTTGGTGTCCAGAGCCCAGTCCCACATGCCCATGCCGGAGTTCTCCAGGGCCAGGCTGAGGCGGTCTTCGCTTTCCCGCAGGCGCATGGCGTCGGCCCGGCGACGGCGATCTTCCAGCATATACAGCACCAGCAGACCAATAACGGCGAGCAGCAGCCCGCCCGCCGCACTGGCGGCCCAACGCACATAGGCATTCCAGTCTTCCAGGATCACCCGTTCGGGCACCTGGACGAAGGCGGTGATGGGGAAATCCCGGGCGGCCTTGGCCCCCACCAGAACCCCGTGGGTACGGATCACCGCTTCGCCTGACGCCACATCGCCCAGGCTGCCCTTGGATTCCAGGACCGCCAGCAGTTCGCGGTTGGTCAGCCACTGACTTTGCGGAAAGTCCGTCGCATCCCGTCCGTCGAAGGTGGACAGCACCTGTCCGTCGGGCATCAGCACGGTCAGCCGCATGGAGGCCTGCAGAGGATCGATACCCACTTCCTCGCGCAGGCGGGTCAGCGAGACAAAGGCGGTAGTGAACCCCATAAACGCGCCGTCGTCACCCCAGCCGCCCCGAGATACCGCAAGCACATCCTGTCCCAGCCCCAAGTCCCCGGGCGGAGATACAAGCGGCTCGATCCAGGTATCCCGGTGACTGGTCAAGGCCATGTCCACCCAATCGCGGGTCACTCCTTCCGGACTGACCCGGCTGGCCACCCGTGTGCGGCCCCAGGTGTCGCGGATCTGCAAGGCGGTCAGATCGGGCATGGAGGCAACGATGCGGTCCAGTTCCGCCTGCATGCTGGGCGCGGAAACCTGCCAGGTGAACCGTGCCTGGGCATCCAGGGCTTCAGCATCCGCGATCACCAGGATGAAGCCCAGGGAATCCGCCACATGACCGGCCAGCCGCACGGCAGCGGCCCGGGCCGCATCCATGGTCGCGGTCCGCTCCCGGATCAACACCAGGCTCAGCGCCCCCAGGGCGAAGCTGGTCAGCGCAAAGGCCAGCACCGCCACCGTCAGGACCGTGGAGCGCGGTGCCCGGGCGTTGGAAGAAGACAGTACGGACCCACCCCGGGTCCCGCTGCCCGGCGGACCACTCAAGGCAAAACCCTCTTGGCCATGGCCACCAGTCCCGGATCCAGTTTCAGATCCCGGATCAGGCCGTCCTGAATACCCATCAACCGCTGCCTCACCTCCCCAAGCTTTTCCCAGCTGGGGGTAGACATGGTCATGCCCCCTTTCTGACGCAAGATAACGATGGCCGCGGCCTGATCGTCCAGGGCCATGCTCCGTGCCTCTGCCACCACGCTTTCCCAGGCATCCGTCAAAGCATCACGGATCGGCGGAGGCAGACGGCTCCACAGAGTCCCCGAAACCATCGGCACATATTGCGGGAAGTACTCCTGGTCCAGGCAGGCGTGATCCAGGCCATGGATCCACAATTCGGCGCTGACCACCGTCGCCGCCGTTGTCAGTGCCCCATCCACCTGTCCCGCGCGCAGCACTTCAGGCAGCTCCGGCCAGGGAATCAAGATGGGTTCCGCCCCCAGGGCAACCAGTCGCTGCTGATTCGCCCGCCCCCCGGCCACGCGGATGCGCAGGCCACCGAAGTCGTCCGGCGAGGCGACGGGAACCTTGCGGGTGAACACATGGGCCTGACCCAGATCGATGAACCGCCCCAGCACATGCACGCCGATGGCCTTTTCCAGCCGCTCCGACAACAGACGGCCGAAGTCGCCGTCCACCAGGGCGTGGCTGACTGCCGGTGGCTGGCCATAGAACATGGGCAACAGGGGAATGTTGAAATCGGGCACATGCTGACCCAGGTGCCAGGTTCCCGGCGCAGCCATCGCCACGCGGCCACCGGCCAGCGCATCGGGCACATCCCGATCCCGGTACAGGGCAGCCCCGGACACCACCTCGACCCGCACCGCACCGTTCAGCGCCGCTTCCGCCCGCTCTGCGAACAGGCGCAAAACCCTGGTCTGGACATGGGCTTCGGTGTTTTCGGTGGAAATCACCAGCACCGGCCCTTCGGCCCTGGCCTCTCCGCCCCACCCCGGGACCGGATCGTTCCATCGGCCGCGCGGCAAAGTCAACCCGGCCCCCACGCCGAGCACCCCCGATGCAAGCTGAAGGGTGCGCCGGCGGGTGAGACCGCGCGCGGTCCCCGTCGGTGTCTTGCTCATCGTTTCCAAACGCCGCTTGACGCGGCACCCCCTTATGACTGGCGCCGCCCGCTCCACCCGCTTCCCCGCGATCAACCGCCCGGGCCGGATCGGACTATCGTCAAAAGCCATCCATATTCTTATATTGAAGACAGCTTAGCGTTATCGTCAGTTCCGAGGAATCCAACAAACGGCATAGGTGCTCCCGATAGGAGGAATACCACAGTTCGTCTTTGTAGCCTCAAATTTAAACGCTTAACGCTTATTTGGAAAGAGCCACCACCAGGCCCATATACAGCTGCTCGCCTAGCCGGAACGCTCCATGGCCCGAGTCAGCATTGATATGGCCGGCCTCCCCCGCATCTTCCAGACGGGCGCCCCAGGCTTCGGCCATGCCGTGCGCCCGCAGATAGCTGCAATAGGGGTCGGTGCGGCTGGCCACCACATAGGTGGGGAACGGTAGGGGGTCCATGGGAATGGGCGCGAAGCAGCGGGTTTCGAGCGGCGTGCAGGTCTCGTCTTCTACATCTGGCGGGGCCACCAGCAGGGCAGCACCGATGCGGTCCAGTTCGTCCTGATCGGCGATCCGCGCCCACCAGTTCACAAGAATGCACCCAAGGCTATGCGCCACCAGGATCACCGGCGGCTCCACATGGGAAAGCGCCACCGACAGCGCCGGCATCCAGGTGGAGGGATGGGGATTGGCCCAATCTTCCTGTTCCACCCGCACGGACCCGGGCAGCGCCTCTTCCCACAGGGTCTGCCAATGGTCGGGGCCGGAGTTTCCCAGGCCGGGGATAATCAAAGGCGATGCGGGCATGGTTCGGGTCTCCGGTTTCGGTACGGCGGCGTTACGGGCGCCCAGAGTAGCCGGGTGCCCAGGTTCGAACAATAAGTTGGTTGTTTAACTCCTGCTGATTTTGCTTGAAGCGCGCGTCATCCCCGTTAGCATGGTCGAAGGAACGCAATCACGCGCCCTTGGCCGAAACGCTGTAGCGGAACCCTCCATGACCGCCTCTCTCGACCACCTCAGCCAGGCAGAGCACAAGGCTATCGAGGATCTCTTCCAGCAGGAGATCACCGGCAAGCCAGCCAGTATCAATGCCAAGGTTGCCCGGGGCCTGATCGACAAGGACCTGGTCGAGGAAACCGTGTTCATCATCGGCTACAAGCCGACCGGACCGTTGACGCAGGACGCCTATCGCCTGACTCCCCTGGGCCATTTCCGGTACTGCCAGTGGTTCGAGCGGCGCGCCGTCTGACCGGCCGCGCCTTCTCCTCCCCCTTCCCGCCTTCTATTCTGCCCTCATGCCGGTCAGCAGACGCACACAGGTTTCGGCCACGCTGTCGGGCGCGGCGGCCAAGCCTTCGGGCGGCACCACCAGCGCCTGACCGAAGACCAGGGAATAGAAAAGATAGGCCCGGCGGTCCGCCTCTGCCGCGTCCAGCCCGGTTTCCCGGAACAACGCGGCCACCCGGGCCTGCCGTACCGCATCCACGTCCGCCACCGTGCGCGCCGCCCGTTCATCCCCCCGCGACCAGTCGCGGATGGCCAGCTCCACGGCCAGGCCGCGCCGGTTCGGCCGCTCCAGGTGGCGGGCCAACACTCGGGCCAGCCGGTCCGCCGGGGTCTCGCCGGCCTTGATCTCGGTCACCTCGTGCACGGCAGCAATGCGTCCTTCCCGCCAGCGGTCCAACACCGCCAGCAGCAGGGCATCCCGGTCCTTGAAGTGCCAGTAGAAGCCACCCTTGGTTACCCGCAGCCGGCGGGCCAGGGCCTCGATCCGTATCGCAGCCACGCCGCCCTGGGCCATTTCCACCACCGCCGCATCAACCCAGGCCCGGCCGCCGTCCGCCGCAGCGGCCCCGTCCTTGCCCAGCTCCTTGGCATGATCCTTGCCCGCGTCCTTGCTGCTGCCTGCCGTCTCCATACGCACCCGTATTGACTCCTTTTCACCCGTTCCGTACGTTAGCGTATGGAAGGGCACCCTGGCGAGGCCGAAGTGTCCGGGAACAGGGATTCAGGAAGGAAAAATCATGTCATTCGAACCGAAAGACCCCGATTTCGAAGCGCGGGTGCGGGCCAGCTTTGCCCGCCAGACGATCAACAAGACCCTGGGGGCGGAACTGACCGCCGTCGGGCCGGGCGCCTGCACGGTACGCCTGCCCCATCGTGCGGACCTGTGCCAGCAGCACGGCTATCTGCATGCGGGGATCACCACCACCATCGCGGACACCGCCTGCGGCTACGCCGCCTACACCCTGATGCCGGCGAACAGCGACGTGGTTTCGGTGGAATTCAAGATCAATCTGATAGCCCCGGCCGTGGGACAGGTGTTCGAGGCCCGGGCCGCTGTGGACAGGCCCGGACGCTCGCTGACCGTGGTGCGCAGCGAAGTCGTGGCTATCGACGACGCGGGCCGGGAAAAGACCGTGGCCCTGATGCAGGCAACGATGATCTGCCTGGAAAACCCGGCAGGATGATCCTGCCACGCCGCTATCTGCCCGCGCGCTTGCGGGAACAGACGGGTTTGGCCTTCTCGGTGCCGCGGTCAGCGGGGTCCCGGTCCGGGACCCCCAACGGACCGAGGCGGTTCAGCGAAACCGGGCGGGATGGGCGAAAGGGTTTTGGCCGCTCAGCATGCCGGCGATGCGCCAGGCTTCCTGAACCCCCACCAGATGCTCGGTCCAGCGCACATACCACGGCAACACCGCAGCGGCATAGGGATGCGGGCGCCAAAGAACCCGCAAAAACCACCGGATCCGTTCCCGCCGCTTCTCGCGGCTCACAAGATGTCCCTCACGCATGAGCGACCTCCACTCTCAATGCAAACACGCCGAGCACCTGAACTGGAAATACCATCGCGGAACTGTGTCTTCGATAAGGCGGCAGCGCCGGGCCAAAAACGCACCGTTCCACTCAACGGAATAGCCTCAGGCGTGTGGGTTGAACTAGAGGATGCAGAGCGCAACTATGCCCCAACAGCGCGGTTTCGCAAGCCCGTATTTGCCACTACCCGACAAAAAGTATACCACTAAAGCTTCGTTTTTCATTCGAAAGTCGCCCTTTTCCGGCGTCACCGTGGAAAAATGGACAAAATGACGGGACCCTGAGGCCTGGCAACCCTGCGGGGAAAATAGGCATGTCGCCGGCTTCAACCGACTCGATCAACAGCGCCCCTCTGCCCAATGGCCGGAACGCACCGCGCCCGCCGGATCCGGACAGCAAAACCCGTCCACACGGACAAGACATCAAAGGTTCAGGACCGGTCGAAGCGATCCACGAGAATGGGCATCGTGGTTACGGAATTGACCCCCTCCACCGCTTCGATCCGTTCACGCACGTCAGCCAGAGATTCCATGCTCTCCGTCTCCACATACAAGATCATATCAATGTCGCCAGAGACGGACTGGCTGCGCAAAACCTCAGGAATCAATTCGATTTCCGGCGCGACCCTGGCGCACACCGGCCCCGCCAGCCGCAGAAGCATATAGGCCCGGAGCGACGGCGCCCCCCCGCGCACGGTGGTGTAGCCGCCGATCTGCCCACTTCGCTCCAGTCGGGCCATCCGCTCGTAGACCGACGACCGACTGCGTCGGACGCGTGTGGCAATCTCGGTAACGGTCATCCGGGCATTTGACGAGAGCAGGGTGATGATTTGGCGGTCGATCTCATCCATTTTGACGTCAGACGACACCATGGGCTTTCTCCGCACCTCCCTTTATCCCGAATAAAACCCAATGCTTCGGGACACTTTGCGCCTTGCGGGCAACATCGCCGCATACCGGCCCGCAACCATTCATGAATGTATCATTCTATTTATAGACGTTCATATGTCAATAAATCCTGTAAAAATTGATAACACACGTAAAACGGCAGGTAATTGCTTGACTAACCAGTCAGCAATACACGCCAACATCTAACCGTTCAGTGAACAAATAGACCGTATCGCCACCGTGAGCCGCACGTCCGCGACCCCGGTCCTTGGGTGGCCGAACCGCAGGATCAGATCGAAACCAGCCTAAAGGATTATGGTGGGGGACGGCCCCGATAACGAACGAGGAAGGGGTCCAGGAGGCTGGCCGGCCTTGATCAACCCGCGTTTAATCGGGATCAATTTAAGGCGAGTATTTTGATCTAGTCTGCCGTCGGGATGCCGGAGACATCCTTTTCCGGGGTACCTGCGCCTTCGGGAGCTTTGCTGCGACGGTCGGGACCGGTGAAGGTGATCTGGCGCCGCCGTCGGTCCGGGCCGAAATAATCGCCGGTCCGCACAAAGGGCCGGGGTGCATCCAGCACCGCTTGCAGACGCGCGGCCAGACCGCCGGCAGAAACGGGCTTGGCCATGAATTCGTTGACCCCGGCATTGCGGGCACGATTGACGGTTTCACGGTCGGCCCGGGCTGCGATCATGATCACCGGCAGATAGGCCAGCCGGCCGCCGACCACCTGGCGCAGATAGCGCACAAAGGCCGGACCGTCCATGCCGCCGCGCGCGTTCTCAACGATCAGCACCTGCCCCTTCGCTTTGGCGACCACACCCTCTTCGGC
Source organism: Rhodospirillaceae bacterium Z3-40 (assembly GCA_046233135.1). Classification (GTDB taxonomy): domain Bacteria; phylum Pseudomonadota; class Alphaproteobacteria; order Rhodospirillales; family Rhodospirillaceae; genus JBJXHN01. The sequence goes on from JBJXHN010000003.1 coordinate 163,493, forward strand.
AACGGCACCTCCGCCGCCGGTTTCCAGCGAAGCGATGGACTCCTCCGCCGTAGCGAAGGCATCCACATCGGTCAGGCCGATGGTTTGCAGCAGCGAAACAATGAACTGGCGCGAGTGGTCATTGGAATCCAACACCACGACCCGCACATTCCGGTCCTTCAGGGGAATCATGACCCCCTACCCCTCTTTTTGCCCATCCCTCTGCTCGGCCTGTTCTTTAGGTTGCGGCTCTTCGGATGGATTTCTCGAAGCTCCAGCCTACGCGACCCCGCCGGATGTTGCAAATCCCTTCCCATGCACCCGGCATCCTGGCCGGTTTTATGCGGCGCCATAGAGCCTTGAAAATCAGAAGACTTGAATTCAGACAAAAACAACCAATCCGGCAATCTCCACCCCACCTTCGAGACAGGCCGGAGACCAACGACCAAATGCCTTGCGGCCTGCAGTTTCAGGCCACCGTACCGTCCTTGGACGAAAGCGCGCGGGCCACGCGGGAGACGGGCGGGCGACCCAGGATGTCGCTGATCGCCGCCCCCGCTTTGCGGACCGCCTCCAGGTCCACCCCGGTTTCGATCCCCAGGCCATTCAGCATGTACAGCACGTCTTCAGTGGCCACATTCCCCGTCGCCCCCTTGGCATAGGGGCAACCACCCAGGCCGGCGACGGAAGAGTCCACCACCGCCACGCCCCGTTCCATCACCGCATAGAGGTTGGCCAGCGCCTGACCATAGGTGTCGTGGAAATGGGCGGCCAGGGACTCCACCGGCACCCGTGCGGCCACGGCATCGATCATCGCCTGCGCCTTGCCGGGGGTGCCGACACCGATGGTATCGCCCAGCGAGATCTCGTAACACCCCATGTCCCACAGGGCACCGGCCACCTCGGCCACCGCCGACAGGGCGATCTCGCCGTCGTAAGGACAGCCGAGCACGCAGGACACATACCCGCGCACCGCAAGCCCCTTTTCCCGCGCCGCCCCGACGACCACCGCGAAGCGGTCCAGCCCCTCGGCGATGGAGCAGTTGGTGTTACGCCTGGAAAAGCTTTCGCTGGCGGCAGCAAAGACGGCGATCTCCTCCACCCCCGGCGCGGCCAGGGCGGCTTCCAGACCCTTGGCATTGGGCACCAGCACCGGATAGCGCGTGCCGGGTCGGCGGGAGATGGCGGCCAGCACCTCGGCGGTGTCGGCCATCTGCGGGACCCATTTCGGCGAAACGAAGCTGCCGGATTCCACTTCGGTCAGGCCGGCGTCGGCCAGGGCGTCGATCAGGGCCACCTTCGCGGCCAGGGGCACGACCTCCTTTTCGTTCTGCAAGCCGTCGCGCGGCCCCACCTCGACAATCTTCACCCGGCTGGGCAGCATGTCAGTCTCCCTCTACCACCATCAACTGGGCGCCGTCGTCCACCTGGTCGCCGGCGCCGAAACGGATCTCGGTGACCACACCGGCCTCGGGCGCCGCGATGGTGGTCTCCATCTTCATCGCTTCCAGTACCATCAGTGGCTGACCCTTTTCTACCGTATCGCCCTCTTGCACCAATACGGCGATCACCTTGCCGGGCATCGGCGCCACCAGACTGCCGCCGGCATCCGCATCCGCCTCGCCCTCGGCGCGCACCAGCCCCAGAACGTGCTGCTTTCCGGCGCTCAGCACCACCAGTTCGTCCCCCTGGCGCACCACGGTGGCGCGGCGGGACAGGCCATCGATCTCGGCACTGAGGGTACCATCGTCATCCAGGGTCCCCCGGGCGGTGACCCGCTCGCCATCGGGCAGATCCACCAGGAAGGCGCCATTGGGGCGATAGTGCACCCCCACCTCGACCACCGGATCGTCCTCGCGGTTGGCGTCCCGGATGGCCACGGCCTGGGTGTTATCGTCATTCAGCCGCCAGCCACTGGCGAGATGCCAGGGGGAATAGGGGTCGCCGGAGCCCCGCGCCCGGTCCGCGCACCGGGCCTGCTCGCCCAGCACCACCGCCAGGGCCGCGAGGCACAGCACCGCCCCGTCCGCCGGCAGCGGATTGGGGAACAGGGCGGCCTCGTGGGTTTCGATAAAGCGGGTGGTGACGGCACCGCCGGCGAAGTCGTCATGCGCCGCGACCGCCCCCAGGAATTCCAGGTTGGTCTGCACCCCCACCACGGCATAATCGGTCAGGGCCTGCCGCAGGCGGCGCAGGGCAGCGGCTCGGTCCCGGTCCCAGACGATCAGCTTGGCGATCATCGGGTCGTAATAGATGCTGACCGTATCCCCCTGGCGCACGCCCGTGTCGACCCGCACATGCGGCCCCTCCACCGGCGGCACCAGATGGCGCAAGCGGCCGACGGAAGGCGCGAAATCGCGGGCCGGATCCTCGGCGTAAAGCCGGGCTTCGAAGGCATGCCCCTCGGACCGCAAATCCTGCTGGGCCAAAGGCAGCGGTTCGCCGGCGGCCACCCGCAGCTGCCATTCCACCAGATCCTGGCCGGTGATCATCTCGGTGACCGGATGTTCCACCTGCAAGCGGGTGTTCATCTCGATGAAGTGGAAGGCCCCGTCCTGATAAAGGAACTCCACCGTGCCCGCGCCCACATAACCGATCGCCTTGGCCGCCGCCACGCCGGCCTGGCCCATGGCGGTGCGCAGGGCCGGGTCCAGCCCCGGGGCGGGGGCTTCCTCAATCACCTTCTGGTGCCGGCGCTGGACGGAGCAATCCCGCTCGAACAGATGCACCACGGTCCCCAGGGTGTCGGCGAACACCTGGATCTCCACATGGCGCGGCCGGTCGAGGTATTTTTCCAGCAGCATGGTGTCGTCGCCGAAGGCCGACATGGCTTCGCGCTTGGCGGCCGCCAGGGCGGCACTGAAGCCCGCCGCATCCCGCACCACCCGCATGCCCTTGCCCCCGCCCCCGGCCGACGCCTTGACCAGCAGGGGATAGCCGATGGTGTCGGCCGCCGCACGCAAGGAGTCTTCGTCCTGATCCGCGCCATGCCAGCCGGGCACCAGAGGCACGCCGGCCTCTTCCATCAGCCGCTTGGATTCCGCCTTGGAGCCCATCACCCGGATGGCGTTGGGCGGCGGGCCGATGAAGACCACGCCGGCCGCCGTGCAGGCCTCGGCAAAGGCGGCGTTTTCCGACAGGAAGCCGTAGCCGGGGTGAATGGCCTCCGCCCCCGTGGCCTTGGCGGCTTCGAGAATACGGTCCCCCAGCAGATAGCTTTCCGCAGCCGGCGGCGGCCCCAGGCGCACCGCCTCGTCGCAGAGGTCAACGTGCAGGGCGTCGGCGTCGGCGTCGGAGAAGACGGCGACGGTGCGGATGCCCAGACGGCGGGCGGTGCGGGCCACGCGGCAGGCGATTTCGCCCCGGTTGGCGATCAGGATCTTGGTGAACATCGGCCCTCCCGGCCCTTCGCTCTTCTTGTCTCGTTTCTTGTCACGGTATGCCGTACGGCATGTCGCACGGCAGATCAGGCAACGCCGGCCGCGTCGTCCCGGCTCAGTTCCCGGCGATCCAGGCGGCCTTGCGCTTTTCCAGAAAGGCACCGATACCCTCCCGCCCCTCCGTACTGGCGCGGCGGTCGGCGATGCGTTCAGCCGTTTCATGGATCATCGCGTCATCCACCGGTCCGCCGGAGGCCAGCACAATCAGGTCCTTGGCCGCCGCCTGGGCTTCCGGCCCGCCGTTCAGCAGATCGGCGATCACCGCCTCCCCCGCCTTGGCCAATTCGTCGGCAGCAACCACGTCGCTGACCAGCCCCAGGCGCAGGGCGATGGCGCTGTCGAAACGCTCGGCGGTCAGAAACAGGCGGCGGCAGGCCTGCGGCCCCATGGCGCGCACCACATAGGGCGAGATCACCGCCGGGATCAGCCCCAGCCGGACTTCAGAGAGGCAGAAGGCTGCCGGTTCGGCGGCAATGGCAATGTCACAGGCGGCCACCAGCCCGACTCCACCCCCGAAGGCCGCGCCGTTGACCAGGGCCACCGTGGGCTTGGGGCAGCGATCGATGGCCTGCAGCATGCGCGCCAGCCCCGTGGCGTCGGCCACGTTTTCCGCATGGTCATAGCCGGCCATGCGCTTCATCCAGTTCAGGTCCGCCCCCGCCGAGTAGGCCTTGCCCTCGGCCGCCAGCACCACCACCCGCACCGCCGGGTCGGCACCCAGCCGTATGAACGCTTCGGTCAGGGCGGCGATCAGGGTGTCATCGAAGGCATTGCGCACCTCGGGCCGGGCCATGGTCAGGGTGGCCACACCCCGGTCGTCGCGGTGTTCGCGAAGGCCGCTGTCGGGCTGCTCGCTCATCGATTTTCCTCCGTAAAGGCGCGCATCACATGCGGAACACGCCGAAGGGCGTGCGTTCCACTGGGGCATTCAGGGCGGCCGAGATCGACAGACCGAGCACCATGCGGGTTTCGGCCGGATCGACGATGCCGTCGTCCCACAGCCGGGCCGAAGCGTAATAGGGATGGCCCTGGGTCTCGTACTGGTCGCGGATCGGAGCCTTGAAGGCTTCCTCCTCGTCGGCCGGCCAGTCTTCGCCGCTCGCTTCCAGGCCGTCACGACGCACCTGGGCCAGCACGTTGGCCGCCTGTTCTCCGCCCATCACCGAAATGCGGCTGTTGGGCCAGGTCCACAGCAGGCGTGGCGCATAGCCCCGGCCGCACATGGCGTAGTTCCCGGCGCCGAAGCTGCCGCCGATCAGCACGGTGAACTTGGGCACCTTGGCGCAGGCCACGGCAGTGACCATCTTGGCGCCATCCTTGGCGATGCCGCCGTTTTCGTATTTGCGCCCGACCATGAAGCCGCTGATGTTCTGCAGGAAGACCAGCGGGATGCCGCGCTGGGCGCACAACTGAACGAAGTGGGCGCCCTTCTGTGCGCATTCGCCGAACAGGATGCCGTTGTTGGCGACGATTCCCACCGGATAGCCGTGGATACGGGCAAAGCCGCAGATCAGGGTGGGGCCGTAAAGGGCCTTGAACTCGTCCAACCGCGAGCCGTCGACGATGCGGGCGATGATCTCGCGCACGTCATAGGGCTTGCGGGTATCCTGGGGCAGGATGCCGTGGATCTCGGCGGGGTCGTACAGGGGCTCTTCGGGAGTGCGCACGTCCAGGTCCACCCGCTTCACCCGGTTCAGCGAGCCCACCACCTGACGGGCCAGGGCCAGGGCGTGGCGATCGTCCTGGGCGTAGTGGTCGGTAACACCGGACGTGCGGCAGTGGACATCGGCCCCCCCCAGGTCTTCGGCGCTCACCACCTCGCCGGTGGCGGCCTTCACCAGCGGCGGCCCGCCCAGGAAGATGGTGCCCTGATTGCGCACGATGATGCTCTCGTCACACATCGCCGGCACATAGGCCCCGCCGGCGGTGCAACTGCCCATGACCACGGCGATCTGCGGAATGCCCGCGCCGCTCATGGTCGCCTGATTATAGAAGATGCGGCCGAAGTGGTCCTTATCGGGGAAGACTTCATCCTGGCGGGGCAGGAAGGCGCCGCCGGAGTCCACAAGATAGACACAGGGAAGGTTGTTTTCCCGGGCGATTTCCTGGGCACGCAGATGCTTCTTCACAGTCATGGGGTAGTAGGTGCCGCCCTTCACCGTGGCGTCATTGGCCACCACCACGCATTCGGTGCCGTTGACCCTGCCGATACCGGTCAGGATCCCGGCGGCAGGCACGCTGTCTTCATAGACACCGTAACCGGCAAACTGGCTGAACTCCAGGAACGGCGAACCCACATCCAGCAGGGTACGGATGCGGTCGCGGGGCAGCAGTTTGCCCCGGGCCAGGTGCTTTTCCCGGGCCTTGTCGCCGCCGCCACGCTTGATGACGTGCAGCTTGTCCCGCAGGTCGTCGAGCAGGCCGGCCATATGCGCGCGGTTGGCCTTGAACTCTTCGGACCGGGTGTTGATCGCGCTCTTGATGACGCTCACGGACGTTTCCCCGTTCTGGTTGGCAGTGGTTTCCTCTTGGCAGGCCGGGTGGCGGTGTCTTTACCAGCCGCCCCGGCTCAGCCAGTCGTCGATCATCGGCAGGCGGTCAGATCCCCAGAAAGGCTCTCCGTCCACCAGGAAATAGGGCACGCCACAGACCCCGTTCTTGCGGGCGGCGTCCACCTCGTCGCGCAGCCGCTCCTTCCATTCCGGGTCGTTGACCGTGTCGAGCACAAGCTGGCGGTCGAACCCCATCCCGGCGGCGACGTCGGCGACCACCTCCTTCTCCGAGATGTCTCGATCGTCGCGGAAGTAGGCGCGGAAGATCGCCAGAGCGAAGGTCTTGGCCTGTTCCCGGTCCTGGATGCGGATGAAATGGAAGAACCGCGCGGCGGCAACGGTGGCCACCGGGAAGCGGCCGGGCAGCCCGCCGGTGAGACCGTAGAAGCGCAGCGCCCGGGCGAAGTCGGTGCGGGTATAGTCCCCCTTCAGCGGCTGATCGAGCAGCGGCCGGTTGCCGCTTTCCTTCATCAGCGGGCCAAGCATGATCGCCCGCCACGACACTTCGCGGGTATGACGCTGGGCCAGCCCCTCGATCCGCTCGGCGGCGATCCAGGAATAGGGGCTGGAGAAGTCGAAATAGAAGCGCAGGGGTTCGGGCATGAATGGGATCCTTGGTTCTATCTCACGGCAAGTCGCTACGCTCATGCCTCCGATGGGGCGCGCTGTCCGCGCGGCACCCGGTCGGGTGCTGGGAGTTGGTTCTATCTCACGGCAAGTCGCTACGCTCATGCCTCCGATGGGGCGCGCTGTCCGCGCGGCACCCGGTCGGGTGCTGGGAGTTGGTTCTATCTCACGGCAAGTCGCTTGAGGATGTTGCCGCGACGCATCAATCCAGAATAGCGCGGCTGATCACCAGCCGCTGGATATCACTGGTTCCCTCGTAGATCTGGCAGACGCGGACATCGCGATAGATCCGCTCCACCGGGTAGTCGCTCAGATAGCCATAGCCGCCCAGGGTCTGGATGGCATCCGAACACACCCGCTCCGCCATCTCGCTGGCAAAAAGCTTGGCCATGCAGGCTTCGGTCAGGCAGGGGGCGCCGGCATCCCGCAGGCGGGCGGCGTTCAGGACCAGTTGATGCGCCGCCTCGATCCGGGTGGCCATGTCGGCCAGGCGAAACGCCACCGCCTGATGGCCGGCGATGGGCTTGCCGAAAGCGGTGCGGTCCCGGGCGTAGTCACAGGCCGCGCGCCAGGCCGCCCGGGCCATGCCCACGGACTGGGCGGCGATGCCGATGCGGCCGCCTTCCAGGTTGGCCAGGGCGATGCGATAGCCCTCCCCTTCCGACCCCAGCAGCAGGTCCGCATCCAGGCTGACATCGTCCAGCTGGATCTGACAGGTGTCGCTGGCGTGCTGGCCCATCTTGTCCTCCACCCGCACCACCGTCCAGCCGGGGGTGTTGGTGGGCACGATGAAGGCGCTGATGCCCTTCTTCCCCGCCTCCGGGTCGGTGACGGCGAAGACGATGGCCACATCGGCCCGGCTGCCCGAGGTGATGAACTGCTTGGTGCCCGACAGCACCCAGCGATCGCCGTCCCGCCGTGCCTTGCAGCGCAAAGCCGCCGCATCCGACCCCGCCTGGGGCTCGGTCAGGCAGAAGGCACCGAGCATCCGGCCCTCGGCCATCGGGCGCAGGAAGCGGTCCTTCTGCGCCTCCGTCCCGAACTTGAGGATCGGCATGCAGCCCACCGAATTGTGCACGCTCATGATGGTCGAACAGGCACCATCGCCCGACGCCACCTCTTCCAGCGCCAGGGCATAGGCCACGTGATCGGCCCCGGCCCCGCCCCATTCCTCGGGCACCAGCATTCCCAGAAACCCGAGCGCGCCCAACTCGGCGATGGCCTCGGCCGGGAAGCTGTGGGTACGGTCCCACTCGGCGGCGAAGGGTGCCAGGCGGTCCCGGGCAAAGGCGCGGGCTGTTTCCCGGATCAGCGCCTGATCTTCGCTCAGCAGCGGATCGGAGGAGGAAGCGTCTCTCACCATGGGATCTCCTGGCCGTCGTATGCATAAAGACCGCCGGCCTGCGCGGGCGTCAGCCCGGCAATGACCGCCCGCATGCCGGCGATGGATTCAGGGGCGTCGATCATGCCGTTCGGCCCCCCCATATCCGTGCGCACCCAGCCCGGATGCAGCGCGGCGGCGATGATCCCCGCCCCGGCCAGATCCAGCGCCAGCGATTTCACGACCGCGTTCAAAGCTGCCTTCGACGAGCGGTAGATATAGGCCCCGCCCGAGGAATTCTCGGCGATGGATCCCATCTTCGAGGACAGAAAGACTGCCTTGGGATCCGTTCCCTTCTGTAAGGCCGGCAGCAACCCTTCGATCAGCTTCAGCGGCGCGATGGTGTTGACCAGCAGCGTATCCGCCCAGATCCCCGCATCCACCAGCCCCAGGCTCTGACGATCCTTGGCCCCGCCGTAGACCCCGGCGTTGTTGATGAACAGGTCGACCGGACGCGCGCCCACCTGCCCGCCAAAGGCCGCGACGGCCCCCAGGTCACTGACATCTAGCGGCAGAACCTCGACCCCCAGGGCGGCCAGATCCGGCGCAGCGCCCGGGTCGCGGCAGGTGGCGACCACGGTCCAGCCGTCCGCCTGGTACTGACAGGCGAACTCCAGACCGAGGCCCCGATTGGCCCCGGTGATCAGCACGGTGGACATGGGGAGTGTCTCCTTTGCGTTGCGTCCGCTGGGAAAGCGATGGGTTACAGCAACTCCAGTCCGACGGCCGTGGCTTCACCGCCGCCGATGCACAACGAAGCCACGCCGCGCTTCAAGCCGTGGCGTTGCAGGGCATGGATCAGGGTGACCATGATCCGCGCCCCGGATGCCCCGATGGGATGGCCCAGGGCGCAGGCCCCGCCGTGGATATTGACCTTCTCCGCATCCAGATCCAGATCGCGCAGAGCGGCCATGGTGACCACGGCAAAGGCCTCGTTGATCTCCCACAGATCGACGCTGTCCCTGCTCCAGCCCAGCTTGTCCATCAGTCTGGTGCAGGCGCCGATGGGGGCGGTGGTGAACCAGTTGGGTTCCTGGGCATGCACCGCGTGGCCGACCATGCGGGCCACCGGCGACCAGCCCTTGGCCTCGGCGACGGACGCCCGGGTCATCACCAGAGCCGCCGCACCGTCGCTGATCGACGAGCTGTTGGCCGCCGTCACCGTGCCGCCGTCGCGGAAAGCCGGGCGCAGGGTCGGGATCTTCTCCAGCGACGCCACCTGCGGCGTTTCATCGCGAGCCACCTCGGTCGTCCCCTTGCGGGACGTCACGGTGACGGGCACGCATTCCCCGTCCATCACCCCGTCGCTGACCGCCGCTTTGGCCCGGGTCAGCGAGGTGATGGCGAAGGCATCCTGCTGCTCGCGGGTGAACTGGTAATGCTCGGCGCAATCCTCGGCGAAGGTACCCATCAGCCGGCCCCGGTCATAGGCATCTTCCAGCCCGTCCAGGAACATGTGATCGATCATCCGGGCATGGCCCAGCCGGGCGCCGCTACGGCCCTTGTCGAGCAGGTAAGGGGCGTTGGACATGCTTTCCATGCCGCCGGCCACCATCACCTCGACCTCGCCGGCCTTCAGGGCGTTGTAGGCCATGATGGACGCTTCCATGGCCGAACCACACATCTTGTTGACGGTGGTGCAGCCGGCATCCCACGGCAGGCCGCCCGCGTGGGCGGCCTGGCGGGCCGGAGCCTGGCCCTGGCCGGCGGGCAGCACGCAGCCGAAGTAGGCGCCGTCCACCGTATCCGCCGCCACCCCGCCGGCGTCAAGCGCGCCGCGAATGGCCGTTCCCCCCAGGCCGGCGGCCGGTAAGGAAGACAGCGCGCCCTGGAAGGCGCCCATGGGGGTGCGCTTGGCGGAGACGATGACGATGGGGTCGCTGGTGCTCATCGGAGTCCTCTTTCAGGGCTGGTAGGGGAAAGGGAGGGAAACAGGCGGGCGAAACCGGCTCAGACAATCAGATGGCGGCGATACAGGGTGTCCAGCGGCTCCAGCGGCGGCGGGCCGTCGAACAGGCGTCCCTCCTCCTCCAGGGCCGCCTTGGCCTTTTCGAACACGCTGTCGATCCAGATATCCAGGACCTTGATCCGCGTCCCTTCGGGCGGCGTTCCGGCCACGAGGATATCCAGCGCGGCAGCGGCCTCGCCTTCGATCAGCGGCGTGCCGTCCGCGGCCGTCCCCCGGCGCAGGCGTGCCAGATCGGGCGGCGGCAAGGGCTGGCCCGACGCGCTGTCCACGGCCCAGGCGCAGGCCAGCAGAGCCCGGACCATATGCAAATACTTGATGCGCGCCGCCGGCCGGCCGGCGTCCTGCACATAGGCGTTCATGGCCTGCTTGGCAGCACCCAGAGAGTGGCCGACCAGAGCCGGGCGACCGTAATGGGCGGCCCCCAGCGTGATCAGCGCATCGGCCAGGGCGGGATCTCCGGCAAGGCGGTCCGGCGCGGCGATCCAGTCCCACAGGGCGGCGTTGGAACGCAGAAACAGGCGCAGGACGCGCTTCAGGTCCCAGGCCACGACCGGCAGCGGGCCATCGGCATCCGTCAGCACGTCCGGCGGCTCCACCAGCGACCGATACGTCTCGGCGGGGCGCACGAAAAAGCCGGCGGCCCGGCATTGGGGGGCATCGTCCCCCGGCCAGGCCGGTATCCCCCAGGCGACGGGACCGGCCAGGACTGCGTGGACCCAGCGGACGCCGTGCACCCGGGAGAACCGGACCACCGCCTCCGCGCCGGCCTCTGTCGGGGGGCGAGCCCCGGGGTCGGAAGCGGCGCTTGGGGGAAGGGTAGCGGTGGTCATCGGATCGAACGAGCCTTTGTCACAGGGGACCCTACCGACAGAGCGGACGGAAACATCCGGGCGGCGCAGGCCCACGGAGGGAACCGGACAGGACCGATCAGGCCGTTTCGCCGAACAGTTCCCGGCCGATCAGCATGCGGCGGATTTCCTGGGTACCCGCGCCGATCTCGTAGAGCTTGGCATCGCGCAACAGGCGTCCGGTGGGATACTCGTTGATATAACCATTGCCGCCCAAACATTGAATGGCCTCCAGCGCCATCCATGTCGCCTTTTCGGCAGCATAGAGGATCACCCCGGCCGCGTCCTTGCGGGTGGTCTCTCCCCGGTCGGCGGCCTGGGCCACCATATAGCCATAGGATTTACAGGCGTTCAGAGTGGTGTACATGTCAGCCAGCTTGGCCTGCATGATCTGGAACATGCCGATGGGCTGACCGAACTGCTTGCGGTCGTGCACATAGGGCACCACCACGTCCATGCAGGCATCCATGATCCCCAGCGGTCCGCCAGCCAGCACCAGGCGTTCGTAGTCCAGGCCGCTCATCAGCACCCGCACGCCGCCGTTGGTGGCCCCCAGCACGTTTTCCTCGGGCACTTCGCAGTCCTCGAACACCAGCTCGCCGGTGTTGGATCCGCGCATGCCCAGCTTGTCCAGCTTCTGCGCCGTCGAAAAGCCCTTGAAGCCCTTTTCGATCAGAAAGGCGGTGATGCCCTTCGGTCCCGCATCGGGTTCGGTCTTGGCATAGACCACCAGGGTGTCGGCGTCGGGGCCGTTGGTGATCCACATCTTGGAGCCGTTGAGGATATAGCGGTCGCCCTTCTTCTCTGCCCGGGTCCGCATGGACACCACGTCCGACCCGGCCCCCGGCTCGCTCATCGCCAGCGCGCCCACGTGCTCTCCGCTCATCAGCTTGGGCAGGTAGCGGCGCTTCTGCTCCTCGGTGCCGTTGCGGCGGATCTGGTTGACGCACAAGTTGGAATGAGCGCCGTAGCTCAGACCGACCGAGGCCGACGCCCGGCTGATCTCCTGCATGGCGATCACATGTTCCAGATAGCCCATGCCGCTGCCGCCCAGCTCTTCCTCGACGGTCAGGCCCAGCAGGCCCAGATCGCCCATCTTGCGCCACAGGTCGGCGGGGAAGTCGTTGGTCCGGTCGATGTCCGCAGCGCGCGGGGCGATTTCCTCTTCGGCGAAGGCGCGGACGCTGTCGCGCAGCATGTCCGCCGTCTCACCCAGGGCGAAATTCAGCGAGGGATAGTCAAGCACCACCGTTTCTCCTTGGACTGTCGTGTGACCCGCCCGGACCGATCGCCGGCGGGCGTCCTCCCGTTCCCGGCATCTCCGCGCGGCCTCTCATCCCGGGCCGGTTCTCGGACATGCCGTACCTGATGTCGTCGTCCAGTCTTGATCGCTCTTCCGCCCGATGGCTTCGGGCAGGCCACCCATCCGCTCCCCTGTCCGGAGCTGTTCTGATGGTTTTGTCGACGGCGGCCTGCCCCTCCTCCCCTGCGGACATTCGGTACCGTATAGGCGCTTTACGTTTACGTCAACCCCGGTACGGCACCAGACTGCCGGCGCTCCACAACCCACCTTGACGGGTCCCGGTCACACCGCTAGGAAAGCGGGTGCAAGAGGGGCATCTTACCCGTTTCGCAAGATAGGCCGTGCACGCGCCCAAATCGGGGAGGCGACCATTATTCCGTCCGTGAACAAGGAACAGGCGACGGACTGGGTCCGCTTGGTGCGTCCCCACCATTGGGCCAAGAATATCCTGGTCGCCGTGCCCCTGGTCACCGCCCATGCTTTCGATTCTCTTTCCATCGCACTGACGCTGGCGGCGATGCTGGTGCTGTCGCTGGCCGCCTCGGCCATCTACATCGTCAACGATGCGGTGGACCGCGAAGCCGACCGCCGCCACCCGAGCAAATGCCGGCGCCCCCTTGCCGCCGGCCGCCTGCCCGTGCGACCAGCCCTGGGGCTGGCTCTGGGGCTGGCGGTGGTGGCGCTGGCAGCGGCCTTTCTGATCCGGGTGCCCTTCGGCCTGCTGGTCGTCGGCTACCTGCTGCTGACCACGGCCTATTCCCTGGCGCTGAAGCGGCGCTTGATGGTCGACGTGGTGGTGCTGTCGATCCTGTATACCCTGCGGGTGGCCGGCGGGGCGCTGGCCATCGGCGTTCCCCTGTCGGAGTGGCTGCTGGCATTTTCGCTGTTCGTGTTCTCTGCCCTGGCCCTGGTCAAGCGTCAGACCGAACTGGCCCGGCTGACGGCGGAAGGCCTGGATGACCCGCTCAGCCGCGCCTACCGCAAGCAGGACCTGCCGGCCATCACCGCCCTGGCCGCCGCGCTGGGCTTCAATTCGGTTACCGTGCTGGCGCTGTACATCTCCTCGCCTGCCGTCGCCGGCCTGTACCAGAATCCGCTGGGCCTGTGGATGCTCTGTCCCATCATCACCTACTGGCTGGGGCGCCTGCTGCTGCTTGGTCATCGCGGCGACCTGCATGACGATCCCATCGTCTTCGCCCTGAAGGACCCCACCAGCCTGCTGGTGCTGGGGCTGACGGGCCTCGTGCTGGCCGCCGCCCTATGACGCCCCCTCCCCTGCCCGGCGATGAACAGGCAGACTCCGTGCTGTTGTCCGGCTGGGGCCGCTATCCCCGCCAGCCCGGCCGCCTGCTGACCCCCGCCACACCGGAAGACGCCCGCGCCCTTTTGCCGGCACTGGACGGTGTCATCGCCCGGGGGAACGGCCGGTCCTATGGCGATGCGGCCGCGGGCACCCGGGCCACCCTGGCGACCGGCTCCCTGGACCGGTTCCGCGCCTTCGATCCGGCCACCGGCGACCTGACCGTGGAAGCCGGCACCCTGCTGTCGGAGATCATCGATGCCTTCCTGCCCCGGGGCTTCTTTCCCACGGTGGTCCCCGGCACCCGTTTCGTCACCGTGGGCGGGGCCATTGCCGCCGATGTGCATGGCAAGAACCACGGTCGCGACGGCGGCTTCGGCCGTCATGTGCGCAGCCTGCGGCTGGCCCTGGCCGACGGCACCGTGCTGCGGACCGCGCCGGACGAAAACGCCGAGATCTTCCGGGCGACCATCGGCGGCATGGGCCTGACCGGCCTGATCCTGGACGCCACCATTCGCCTGCGCCCCATCGAAACCACCTGGATCCGCCAGCAAACCCTGGTTGCCCCGGACCTGACGGCCTGCCTCGCCCTCCTCGACCGGGCCGATGCCGAAGAATATTCCGTCGCCTGGATCGACGCCCTGGCGCGCGGCCCAGCCCTCGGGCGGTCGCTGGTCTTTATCGGCAGCCATCTTCCCGCCGGCGATCCCGCCCTGTCCGGCCGCACACGGGGGACGGCCACCCCGCTCCGCCCTCCGGCCCTCCAGGTGCCCGCCGACCTGCCCCTGCTCGCCCTCGGCCGGCGGCGGGGAGCGGCCTTCAATGCCTTCTACTTCCATCTCGGGCGGCGCAAGGCCCGTGCCCCGGCCCTGGTGCCCCTGGGATCCTATTTCTTCCCCCTGGATGGCATCGGCGGCTGGAACCGGCTTTATGGTCCCAAGGGATTCGTGCAGTATCAATGCGTGCTGCCCACGGACCGGGCCGCCCCGGTGCTGGCAACGATCCTGGAGCGGGTGGCCCATGCGGGACAGGCCTCCTTCCTTGCGGTCCTGAAAAAACTGCGGCCGGGGGACGGGCTGCTGTCCTTCCCCATGGACGGCTATACCCTGGCGCTGGATTTCCCGGTCTGCGATGCCCTGTTTCCGTTCCTGGACAGCCTTGACGCCGATGTGGCGGCGGTCGGTGGCCGCCTCTACCTCGCCAAGGATGCCCGCCAGTCCCCGGCGATGGTCGCAGCCGGATACCCCGCCCTTGACGCCTTCCGACGCCTGCGCCGGACCATCGACCCCGCCGGCCGCCTCCGCTCCCGCCTTTCCGACCGCCTTGGCCTGTGAGTTTCCCGATGACCTTCCCCGCGGACAAAACCCTCCTTCTCCTCGGCGGCACATCCGATATCGGCAGGGCCACGGCGCTGGCCTTCGCCGAGCGGGGCTGGGCGATCCAGCTTGCCGGCCGCGCCTCTGACGCCCTGGACCGGGAAGCCGACCATATCCGCGCCCGGACCGGCGTGGCCGTCTCCACCCACCCCTTCGACGCTCTGGAACCGGAGACCTTCGCCGTTGTCCTGGACGGCCTGCCGGTCCTGCCTGGCGTGGCCGTCTGCGCCGTCGGCCTGCTCGGCGACCAGACCCGGGCAGAAGCCGATCCGACGGAAGCCCGGCTGATCCTGCGCAGCAATTTCGAGGGTCCGGCCATCGCCCTGGGGCTGGTGGCAGAGCGTTTCCTGGCCCGGGGGACGGGCACGATCGTCGGCATTTCCTCGGTCGCGGGGGACCGGGGGCGAGCGACCAACTACGCCTACGGATCCGCCAAGGCCGGCTTCACGGCGTTCCTGTCGGGCCTGCGCAACCGCTGCGCCCGGCAAGGCGTGCATGTGGTAACCGTCAAGCCCGGCTTCGTGCGCAGCCGCATGACCGCGGCGATGGCCCTGCCCGCTCCCCTGACCACTACCCCGGACGTGGTCGCGCGAGCCATCCTGCGGGCCGTCGACCGCAAGCGCGACGTCCTCTACGTCAAGGCACGCTGGGGTCTGGTGATGACCCTCATCCGCCTGATCCCGGAACGGCTTTTCAAGGGAATGCGGCTTTGAACACGGTCATGACAGAATCCGCCGACTTACCGGGGAACCGTTTCTCCCTGTCAGCGGGTGTCGAGATCGGCCTGTGCCTCAGCATTCTTTAAGTACCCGCGATGCGGATGGTCGCCAAACTTACCGCGCCCTCCCTCGCCATCGCGGCGGTCCCTGTGGTGATGACAGGTGCCGCCCTGGCCCTGATTTGCGGCCTGCTCGCCACGGCGCGCGTGAACTTCCTGGTGCCCCCCCTCTGCTGACCCTTTATGTGGCCATGCATCAGCCAAGGCGGGCTTTGGGATTCGGCATTATCGCCATTACGGTCGCCCTTGGCGTGATGGGAGCGATTTATCTTTGGGATCCCCGTCACTTCACGCCCCTCCATCTGATCGGCAAAGCGAGCACGAAACATGCTCCCGACGGGCGGAACAGCGCCATGCTTGCGGTCACAGTGATCATCAGTGTTGCCACGGCCTTGTCGACGGTCCGCGAAACCCGCAAGGATCTGGACTTCGCACCAAAGGGCCTGCTCTACTCGCTTGCTCCGGGACTCGTCGGACTGGCGCTTCTCGGCTTAATTTTTGCCTCAAAAGGCCAGATGAGTAAGTGGGAAGGAGCAACCTATCTCATGCCATTTCTGCCCTTGGCATGTATGATCCTGGCCACCCATTGGCGGCGAGCAAGAGAGGACTGACGTGGCGGAACGCACGGTGATCGGCGAACGGTTGGGCGACAGCGAAGTCGTGGCCGCCCTGCCGTCCCTGTTACGCAAAACCGGCCGGGCGGTATCGGGAATGCTGCCCCATGCGACGCACAAGCGGCTGCACCGGGCGATCGAACGCCTGTTTCCCCGCTTGCGCATCATCGAATCCCAGGTGATGCCGCCCGACAACCTGCTGCTCCAGAACCTGTCCCTGGAAGAGGCCCTGTCCGATCCCGACGCCGTGGAGCGCGGATGGACGGTGTTCCAGGCGGGCTGGCAGACCAAGCTGATCGTCGTTCTGGACGAAGACGGCGACCCCATTCCCTATGGCAAGAACGGCCTGGAAACGGCGGCCTGCGGCCTGTCCATGGATGACGTGGAACACGGTCTGGTCACCATGGCCGCCGACCGCATGTTCTCCGGCAACGAACTGGGGCTGGAAAAGCTGGACGACCATCTGGGCGGTCTGGCAGACCTGCCCCGCCTGCGCGTGATCGCCGGCATGGATGCCCTGCGCCTGCAGGATCTGAAGGAGGCCTGGGGCGCCAAGTTCGTCCGCGAGCTGCTGCGCCTGGACCAGGAGCACCTGGAGGCGCTGGCCAGCCTGAAGGGCTATGCGCTGCACGCCCTGCGTCAGTCCATGGGCCGGGAATTCATTGAGATTCTGGACTGGGAGCCCGCCCGCCTGCGCGCCCTCGCCGAGGGGTTCTCCTGCGTCGAACAATACCGCGACCTCGGCCCCTATCTGGCCACCGTCTCCGACCCCGAAAGCATCCTGGCCATGGGCCGCTGGGAAACCCGGGATATCACCGATCAGGTCAACAAGGCGCGGCGGAAGAAGGGGCGCGAAGTGCTGCGCGGCCGGCGGTTCGAAACGGATATCGCGGTGGTGCGCCACGTCATGGGCAAGCACTTCGAAACCCTGCTGGATACCCCGCCCGGCCTGCTCGACGCCGTGGGCCGGGTGGTCGCCACCACCCGCCACCTGAAGGGCCATGAGCGCAAGGACCGCTACGAGCAGGTTTCCAAATTCGCCGACCGCTACATCGAATACCTGACCCCTCAGAATGTGGAAGCCCTGGGCCTGCATAAGGACAACCCGGCCCTGACCGACGACAACGCCGCCGAAGAAGGCCACGGCATCACCTTCGGCGAGGCCCTGCGTCTGCTCGACGGCCTGTGGAACAAGAAAGGCTTCGGCCGCGCCTTCTTCGAAGGTCCCTTCCAGACCGACGACGGCGCGGCGGCCATGCGGGGCCTGTCCGACGACTTCCTGGACATGAAAAAACGCGGCTCGGTCAATGGCGCGGAGGTGGACAAGATCCTCGCCTCCACCAGCCTGATGGACAAGTACATCAAGAAATACAGCACCATCTAGATCAAACTGCCTTAAATCTGCATCGATTTACGGCAGGCACTTTGATCTAGAATCATATGGTTACAGCATCGAGTGGACCGGAAAACCGGTGCCCACTTTTCCGCTCGATGCTGTAGGGCAAATCCCGAGCGGACGGAATCGTCCGCGACGACGTATTTTCTTTAAAACCAATATCCCAGAGCGGACGAAGCGACCGTAAGGGAGCGAAGAACGCTCTAGACAAGGGTTTCCTCGCGGCTGTGCACCGCTCCCCCCGCCGCATCCACCGTGTGGAGGCGATAGGGATGGGGGGCTTCGCAGAAGGACCGGGCCGTGCAGAAGGTTGCGTTGCCCACGGTCACCGGTTCGCTCCCCTGGTGCCAGTGGCCCGAGAGCACCAGCCGCGTGCCCGCTGCGGCTGCCAGAGCCGCCGTCATCTCCTCTGCCTCGGCATAGTTCAGGGGGTAGCCGGTCTCCAGCGGCGGGTGGACCACGTAGTGCTGCAAATGGACCTCCACCGGCGCCGGTCCCCGCGCGGCATCTGCACCGGTCAGCAGCGCCTCGAAACGCTGCCGTTCGGCCCCTTTGCGGCGGGCCTGGAAGCGCCCCGGCTCCTCCCAGTCGTGGAAGGCATGCACGGCAACCCCGTTCAGTTCCATAGCCCGGGGCCGGTCGCCGAAGACCCGGTCGAAGGCCGCCGCGTGGTCGTGATTGCCCGGCAGCACCATCCACGGCCGCCCGGTCCGCTCCAGCCAGGTCCGCAGCAGCCGGTAGTCCCCCACCGCCGCCTCTTCCATCGCCGCCAGACCGGCGCCAGGGTCGGGGCCGAGGTCGGCGCCGGGCTCGGCGTTCAGCAGGACATCGGGAACGTCCAGCAGGTCGCCGGTCATCACCACCATATCCGGCGCGAGTCGGACGAATCGGCCGAGCAGCTCGTCCAGCAGATCGGGGACGGCACGGGACAGGCGGTCGCTCTTGCGGCTGGCGCCGGGCTGAACCCGGCGCATGTGCAGGTCGGTCAGGTGAAGCAGGCGGATCACGGAACGGAACCCTCGGAGCAGGACGCGGCGGACAGACCGCAGCCAAGCGCGAAACCGGCGTCCATGCAAGCGAAGGAGCCGTGACGCCCATCCCGCCCGCGCCGCCCCCTGCCCCCCTTGGCTCCGTCAGCCGCCATTCTGGCCGAAAGGCTGCGGTTGACCGCCGCTCCCATCCAGGTCTCTATGCGAAAGGTCATGGACGCCCGGCTGGTGGCGGCGTTAGGCTATGGGTTTCCGAACGACCGATCCGGCCGTCCTGGCCCTTGCGACCGCCTTGGCCCTGTCGGCCCCGCCGGACCTCATCGGCCCCTCACCCCGTTCCGAAGCAGAGCGATCATGACCCGTTCCGACCCTGCGACCTCTTCCGGCTTCCGGGAGACCTGGCTGGCGACGCAGGACGCCATCCCCTTCCCGGCGTATGTGGCTGACCCCCGCCACCTGACACTGCTGGCGGTCAATGCGGCGATGCACCTGATAACGGGAGCGAAGGTGGGAGAGGCCTGCCATCAGGCGATCTACGGTCAGGCGGAGCGCTGCGCCCACTGCCCGCTTCAGGCGATGCTGGCGGAGACCAACGGCCCGACCAAGCGCCTGATCGAGCATCATGACGAGACGCGGAACCGCTGGTACCGGCTGGAAGAGATCCTGATTCCCTGGCACGACGGCCGGGTGGCGAAATATTCCATTGCGGTGGACACGACGGACCTGCGCGAGACCCGCGCGGCCCTGACGGCGACGCGGGACGCGCTGACCCGCAAGACCCGGGACCTGGAGCGCCTGGAGGTGACCGACCCGATGACGGGCCTGTCCAACCGCCGACGGCTGGAGGACCTGTTCGCGCTGGAGGTGGACCGGGCGGAACGCTACGGCAAGCCGCTGTCGGTGATCCTGTGCGACATCGACGGCTTCCGGGAGATCAACGAGACCCTGGGTCATCTGGCGGGTGACGCGGTCCTGGCCCTGATGGCCGCCAACCTGAGCGAGGGGGTGCGCCATGTGGACTTGGTGGGCCGCTGGGGCAGCGAGGAATTCGCCATCCTCTGCCCGGAAACGAACCTTGAGGGAGCGTTGAACCTGGCGGAAAAGCTGCGCACGACGGTCGCGACCTGCGAGGTGCCGAATGTGGGGTGCAAGACGGCGTCGTTCGGCGTCGCGTCCTACCGCATCGGCGAGCGGCCCTCGGACCTGATGTCCCGCGCCGACCGCGCCCTCACCCGCGCCAAGGAGCGCGGCCGAAACCGGGTGGAGGGCGAACGCCCGGGGGGATGAAGGGAGACGCGCCGCCTATGGGGCCGGTTCGAGTTGCTCGCTTCTGCCCGGTTGCTCGGGGGGAGATCGGGTGGGAGCGGTGTGGAGGTTGTTGCCGTCTGATGTGGGCCGGGAGCAGACGGGCGGGTTTCGGCCTCAGCAATTGGCAGAGCAGACATTTGCGTTTAATAGGTGCATAGTCGCTTTGAACCCTTACTTGCCGTCACAATGTGCAGTTCTCAAGTGGTAGGGGTGGAAACCCACCTAACCGTTGCCTGGCATTCTATTCCCCTGGCGCCGTCTCAATGGGATGTGACGTTATTCGTGGCGCAGAATCTCCGTCTGGGGTAGAGAGTTTCTCAGTTACTGAACCGCCCGCAGAGTCGGGTATTTTGTGATTCGGGCAACACGTGTGAAAAGGGGGTGAGCATGATGACGACACGGCAAATTCTCGCCCTTCTCAATTCGCACATTGAGGGCGACGAGGACCAGTTCCTGTCAGTAGCATTGCAGATCGCCGCACAGCAGGCCCGTGAGGGCAAGCCCGATGATGCGGAGAAGCTGAAGCACCTCGTGCAGAAGGCCCGCGATCAGCGCCGCCTTGGATCTCCGGCGAGCGGACAAACCCCGATCCCGATGGCCCGACCGCGTGCCGAGCTTCAAGGGCTTGTTGAAAGCACCTATCCCAAGACGAACTTGGCGAACATGGTGCTGGCGGATGATGTAAGAAACCGTCTGGCCCGCGTAGTACGGCAACAGCAGGAGCGTGCCACATTGCGGGACTTTGGACAGAAGCCTGCGACCCATTTGCTTCTTGTCGGGCCTCCGGGAACAGGCAAGACCATGACAGCCTCGGCGCTGGCCGGGGAGCTCCGGCTGCCTTTGTTTACTGTCCGGCTCGAATCCCTGTTCAGCCGCTATTTCGGCGAGACGGCAGCGAAAATGCGTATTTTGTTCGATCAGGTCGCGCAAACGAGGGGCGTTTATCTGCTCGACGAGTTCGATGCCATCGGGGCGCGCCGAGGCGATCCGAATGACGTGGGTGAAATTCGCCGGGTGCTCAATTCTGTTCTTGCCTTCATGGAAGAGCCAAACGCCACGGATAGTCTAGTGTTGGCCGCGACAAACCACGTCGAAATTCTTGACGAGGCGTTGGCGCGCCGCTTCGATGAAGTAATTGAATATGTGTTGCCAGACCCTGCGGCTGCGCGTGCGATCATCGAAAAGCGGCTCGGCAAGTTCAAGTTGACTGCACGGTCATGGTCCGGTTTGGCTCCTGCGTTTGACGACTTGAGCCCCGGGGAACTGGTCCGGGCAGCGGATTCTGTTGTGAAAGACGCAATTATTGACGGTGCGACAAAGATTTCGGCTGACGCGATGCGCTCTGCTCTGCATGATCGCCAGACGTTTAAGGGTAAGTTTCGAAAAAGCCCCAATCTTTAAACCTTCCCGCCGAGCGTGAACAACTAGCCTATTGACTAGAAGAGCAGGTTCCAATGGCCGATCAAGGCGATTTCGACGCGCGCAAACATGTGCATATTTCGTTCGATGCTTTTCGGGATGGGATTGGCTATTCTTTTCCTCGGCGAAAAATTGAGCCCAAACCGCTTCGCGATGATTACGCGACACATGCCAAAAGTCTCCTAGATCAACTAACCACAGCACTCGGTGATATTCCACTTGCCGGGCAGGATACACGCTTGCCAGTTGCGGGACTAAAGGCAGGGGCTATCGTCGAGGTGGGGACTGTGCCGCCGGCAGAGGATAGTCGCGTACAAGCCGTTAAGCTGCCGAAGGGGTTGGAGTTCCCAGCGCAGGAGGTCGTTGTGCTGCGGTCAGAGAGGCGCGACGACCGAACTGAAAGCGCGCTTCTCTTTGTGCCGGATGATGCCCGGGCCTTTTTGCAAGGCCGCATTCGCTCCTATGGGCAGCCACGGGGCAATCAACCACCGGCAGATGTGGACAAGTTCGAGAAGGTCGAGACCATCCGTGCAGCAGAGGCTTACGCCTTGTTTGTCGGCAAAGTTGATTTCGCGTCCCCGGAACCCCTGTGGTGGGAGCTTTGGGTGCGGCATGACGGCAGAATAGCCGAAGGGGTTGCGGTAGCCGCGCGGCTGGCGGAACTCGATGTGCACGAAGACAGGCTCCTTTTCCCCGATACCACGGTGCTTTTCGTTCACGCTTCTGCCGAGGGAATTACCAGATTCGTCGGGCGTATCCCGGGGGCTATTGCAGAGATCAGGACGGCAACAGGCACAATTGAACCCTTCCTCGACAGAGGGGCGAAGGGGCTCGGGCCGCAGGATTGGACCGTAGACCTTGCCAAGCGCATCGTCCCGCCGCCGCAGGACGCCAATGCGGTCTGTGCGCTTGATACCGGCATCTCAGCGCAGCACCCGCTTATAGCTCCCGGTCTACGCGGTGCTTGGGCCTATGATACGGCTTGGGGTGCGGACGATCACTATCCCCAAGGCGGGCATGGCACGCCTCTCGCAGGGTTGGCGCTTTATGGCGATCTTGAACCCCTAATGAACGACACGCGGCAGGTGCAACTTACCCATGCCATCGAGTCCATGAAACTGCTGCCGCCAAGAGGCTTTCCGAAGACGAAGCCGCCGAGTTATGGGGTTGTGACTGAAGGCGCTGTTGGCTTGGTGGAGGCAGAGAGACCGAATGTGAGCCGCGCATTCTGTCTCGCTAATTCGGCTCGTGATTTTCCGCCAGAGCGGCCATCCAGTTGGAGTGGGGCATTGGATCAGATCGCGTCAGGCTCTATGCCCGGCGATCAGGCAGAGGGGGTTCCGGCGGCCGAGCATCCGAAACGGCTGATGGTGGTAGCGACCGGCAATATGCCCGGCGGCAAGTTCGCCGATGTGCAACGTTCGCACCCTCTCGAAGACCCGTCACAAAGCTGGAACGCGCTCACCATCGGCGGGTTCACCCGCAAAGACACACCACCAACAAAACCGCCGGGGCTGAAGCCGGTGGTGCCTGCAAACCACCGCAGCCCGTTTAGCTTGGGATCGCAATCGCTTTCGTCTGACCTCACCCCGATCAAGCCAGAGGTGCTGTTCGAAGCAGGTAACATGATGGCCGATCCCTCCGGGTATTGCGATTGGGAACCGTCGGTTTCCCTTCTCGCGCCGGGCTCCAATGTCGTGCACGAGCCGCTTGTGCCGTTCTGGGCGACCAGCGCAGCGGCGGGGTTGGCAGGGCACTTCGTTGGCGCGCTGCAAGCCGCTTTGCCGGACCTATGGCCCGAGACGCACAGAGCACTGGTGGTTGATTCTGCGCATTGGCCCGAACCGATCCGCAAACTGCTGATCGGCAGGGGCGATCACTGGAAGACCGGCAAGAATGCGACCAAGGCCAAGAAGCAGGAGATTCTTCGTGAAGTTGGATACGGGGTTCCCGACCTGCAACGCGCGATAAACTCAGCGAGCAACGACGTGACGCTGATCGCGCAGGCCCTGATCCAGCCGTTTGTGATCAGCGAGAGCGGTGGGCCTGTCTTTAACGAGATGCACTTCTACGACCTACCGTGGCCTAAGGCGGCGCTTGAAAAGATCGAAAACGGCATCGTCACCATGAAAGTGACGCTTTCCTATTTCGTCGAACCGAACTTGTCAGGTCGTGCGGCAACCCGTCCTGAGACCTATCGGTCCTTCGGTCTCCGGTTTGCAATGAAGAAGCGAAGTGACTCAAAGGAGCAGTTCAAACGCAAGGTTTCAGGCCAGCAGGTTCAGGATACGCCCGACCTGCAGCAGGAAAGTGATTACTGGCTACTTGGCTCGAATGCGGCGCAGGCCGGGTCCCTTCATTGCGACTTGTGGCGCGGGCGCGGGATTGACCTCGCCCTGCATGATGCTATCGGGGTCTTTCCTGTTACCGGCTGGTGGAAGACACATCCAGGCCAAAAGCGGTTCAATGACAAGGGGCGCTATGCCCTGGTTATTTCCATCTCGGCGCCCGAGCACAACGTCGATATGCACACCGAGATCAGCGCCCTCGTTGCTGCCAAGATCGCTGCGACCGTAAGTCCGTAGTCATGAGCATATATGTCCGCTTTTGAGGACCAGCAACCGGCGCAGGAACGACCGACATGGGCGCCAAGCTGCCATCAAGATTCAAGCAATGGCCGCCAAGCCCTTCTCGGCGACAAGGGAGAGCAGCTTGCACGCTGGGCCGGCGGGCCGCTTGTCGCCCCGTTCCCATTGGCTGACCGAATCTTTGCTGACATTGAGGTACAAGGCGAACACAGTCTGGCTGACCTGCTCCCGCTCGCGGAGGGTCCGAATTTCGGCTGCCGTGAACGTTCGAACCGGTGTCAAGCAGGATTGATCGAACCGGCGCATCGTGTGCTTGTCAATAAGTCCGGTCTCATGCAGGTCAAGCGCCGTCTCGTGGATCGCCGCCTTGACGTCATTCTTATAGGTCATGGTCCTGGTCATCGCATTGAACCTCCTGATATTTCCCACTTTCCACCAGAGTCGCCATCTGCTCGTCCGAGGCGTTGAGCAACACGGCGGCCAAGTCCTTGAAATCGCGTTCGTCACTTTTGTCGATGTTGTCCTGGTCGCCTTTCGCGAAACCGTAGATGAAAATGGATCGCTCCCCTCTTCGGAACAGGATGACCGACCGGAAACCACCCGATTTTCCTTCGCCTGGACGGGCGATGCGTTGCTTGATCAAGCCATCGCCATAATCCGCGTCGATCAAACCATTCTCCGCCCTTTCAACGGCTTCACATAGTTTGATGTCGGAGATCCGCGCCTTCTTGGCGAACCGGACAAACCCCTTGCTCTTGTATATTTTCAAGGCCGGCAGTCCCTTGCGCCCATCCCGGAAGGCCAATATGCATAACTAAGTTCTATATTTCAAGGAATGAAGTTTGACGAACCGCCGTCCAGGCCAAGGACTTCAATCCACGAACCAGCACCGAAATTCCATGGCCCCTTTCGGTCATTCCTACCAAGGCGCGGAGCGTCCACCACGGGCGCAAACCAGCCAAGATGGCGCTGCGAAACACCATGGTCATGAGACATGCCCCTTGAGAGAAGGCGATATGGTGTCAACGGGCAGCACCTGGATTGACCGAACCGAGACGACGTCAACGAAGAGCCCAAAAACTCGGCGGCGGGAGTAAAGGCCCGGGTGCGGCGGCTTGCCGCAATCGGGTGCCGTTCGGCGCATTGGATCCTGGGCGGGAGCCTCCCGATACGCCCCTCAGCCGACTCGCCGCCGCCGTTTGCACCCCACTCCCTTCATAGTAGCATCACCACCCGATCCGCGTTATGATGGGGCTGCGTCCGTCTCCGAATGGCGGGCAGAGAAGCGGGACGAGCCGGTGCGACCAACACCGACCCGCCCCTACCACCAACCTTCCACTGCTTAAGGACAAAAGGCTGATGGCTGTCACGCAGTATACCCCACCGATATTAATTCCTACACCGTCGCGTGCACCACGCGGCAGTCGGGTGATGTCGGCCGGAGTCTAGGGGTGGCGCCGGGCGGGTCGGGCCGATGTCGGCCACCCTTCCCTGGCGTCCTTTTCCTGTTCGTATCAGGCGTTGCGGCTTGGGAGATCCGGTCTTCGGTCCGGCCTGTTCGTTATGGCGCCGCCTCGCTCCGGCCGGCCTCTCGCCGGGTCCAGCGACATGAAATATCTGCTTTTGCTCGCGGCCGCCCTCGTGGCGGCCGGCGGTTCCTTGCGGGCATCCGCCGACGATCCCCCCGTCCTCAGCGGCCCCTATACGGCCGTGCCGATCCGGGTCATCGATGGGGATACGGTCGAGGTCCGGGTGCGCCTGTGGCTGCATCAGGAGCTGACAACCCGCGTGCGCCTGCGCGGCATCAACGCGGCCGAGCCGCACGGCCCCTGCCCGGCCGAACGCGCCGCCGCCGAAGCCGCGCGGCGCCATCTGATCGCCCTGCTGGGGGCCGGGCCGGTGACCCTGACCGAGATCGGCCCGGATCCCTTCGCCGGCCGGGTGGTGGCCGCCCTTGCCGCCGCCGACGGCCGGGATGCGGGCACCGCCCTGCGCGCCGCCGGCCTCGCCGTCCCCTGGCCCGGGCCGACGCCCTGGTGCGCGCCGCCGTAGAGCATCGAGCGGATCAGAGTGGGCCGAAGCGGCCGCGACGCACTCCCCCGGTTCCCCGGAGAAGCGCGCCTCGGCGCCTACAGCATCGAGCGGAAAAGTGGGTACCGGTTTTCCGGTCCACTCGATGCTGTAACTATATGATTCTAGATCAAAGTGCCTGCCATAAATCGATGCAGATTTAAGGCAGTTTGATCTAATGTCAGGCGCACTGCATGATGACGTCGTCGATATGAAAATCCCCGGCATTGAAAGAGGACAGGGTCACAACCCAGGCCATATGGGTCGCCCAGGCCGGCGCCACCGCCGGAATAGACCCGTTGTCGGGGAACCAGGCCGTGCGCGTCCAGTCGATGGGGCTGGTGGTGCAGACAATTTCCTTGCTGCCGATAACCCCTATGCGACTGATCACCGGCACGCCACTGGCATCACAGCCGGCAATGGCCAGATAGGTCTTGGAGAGCCAGATTGTCCCGGTCGTCGCCCCCGGCTTCTTGTAATACAGCTCTCCCATCCCCCGGGACCGGGGCTGGATCGGCGCGGCGATGCAGAACGACACCCCCGTTCCACCGGCACCGTTGGTCTTGGTCGCCAGCAGCGACTGGCTCCCGCTGTGGGCCTCCTTGGTGCTGACGGACAGGGTGCCGCTGCCCCCCACCGTGCGGCTGGAAATCCCCGCCGTATCCGCATTGAAAAACACCAGATCCTTGATGGTGCTTTCCTCGAACCCGCCGTCACTCAGCAGATTGCTGGCCGCGTCCCGCTTCAGGACCATCGGATTGACCGAAACCCCCGGCATGCCCAGGGGCGCGGAAAGGATCAGACGTCCCGTGCCCTTGGCCAGGGTCTCGTCAGTGTTGCGCAGGTTGAACAGTTGGGTCTTGTCCAACACCACTTCCGCGTTCTCGCCAATGTCGAAAAACGCATCGAACCCATGAAGGCCTGTGCTGGTCATCACCAGTTCCCCGCCACTCATCACCAGGCGGGTGTTGGAGCCACTCAGGGTGACCACAGCGCTGGCCGGCGCGGGCATGCTGATGCGGCAGCCGATCAATTCATGCCGGCCGCCGCTCAGCAGGAACAGGCCGGCATTGTCGGTCAGGGCGCAGCCGAAGTACTTGATCTGCGCCAGCCATTCCGACACCTCGGCCACCAGATCGGCGTTGGACAGGCTGCAATACCAGTGGGTGATATCCACCGCGCTGCTGGAATAGCCGGCGGCGGCATAGGTGATCGCCGCGCAATCGCCATAGGAGCAGCCCACGTGGCTGACGTGGTAGGCCCGGTTGCCATAGACATTGATGTAGCGGAAACCCTGGCCGTGAATCTGGGACAGCAGCACCTGCGATGACGCCGGCGCGGTGCTGGAGGTGAACCGGAACAGATCCACCAGACTGGTCTTGCCCGGCCCGAACACCCGCAGGCCGCTCACCCCCTTCGCCTGATGCCCGGCGGTCAGGCCGTCGACCGCATGGGTAAAGGTAAACACCGTCCCGGAGGTCATGGCGCTGGCGTCCAGGGTCGCGCCGTCGCCGGAGATGCGCACCCGCATGGGGTTTACGGTCAGGCCACTGTCCAGGCGATAGATCGTGCCGTGGTTGGGAATGACCACCGTCCCCCCCTCGTCCCCGGCAGCCTCGGCGGCGGTGATGGCGGCCTGGAAGGCGGCGCTGTCGTCGGTCACCCCGTCGCCCACCGCACCGAAATTCAGCACATTGAATGGCGACAGCAGATCGCTCAGCGACCGGGCCGTGGTCGCCCCGGTGGGCATAACCGCCGCGGCACCGACCAGATTCAGCACGCCCTGGACGGCGGCGGTCTTCAGGGCATCGGCATCGTCGCTGTCCTGAAGCAGCAGCTTGTCGTCAAGGGCCGGCGTCGCGGTGGCCAGGACAGCCCCGGACAGGGCGTCCTGCGCCCCCAGCATCGCCATCGCCCCGGCCGCAGAGGTCGCCCCGGTGCCGCCGTCGGCCAATCCCAGAGGCGCCCCCAGCGACGAGATCACCCCCGCCGACAGACCGCCGCTGACGGTCACATCCGTGAAAATTGCGGACTCCGGCGTGGCCGTGCCAATCGCTGCCCCGTCCAGACTGGTCGCCGTCACCGCCCCCAAGGATGCACTGGTTGCGTCAAGCGTCGTGAACGTCCCGGGCGCCGGTTCGGTCTGCCCAATCGCCGTTCCGTCAAGATTTCCACCACTCATATCTCACCTCCTGACAATTCGTCATCAGTGATTGCCCGACGAAAGCTCATGCTCACGCAAGGTCAGATGCAGAGATAATGTTGTTTTGACATTTTCGTCAATAGCGAAACAGGATTTGATCTCTTGGTGACATTTTCTACCGACAAATCAAATCCCTTGCCGGATCCCCATCCGGACTCCGTCTCTACTTCGGCCGGGTCAGGGACGACCGCAGGATGACGCCGAATTCCATGCCGCTTTCCATATCCTCCTGGTGCGGCCGGTAGGTGTCGAGAACATAGCGGACCGACCGCCCCACCGCCTCCAGCGGGTCGGCCGGGTCCTGGCAGGCATGAACCACCGACAGCCAGCCCTCGTAATGCAGGGCGGCCACGTGGCGGCGCATCTCCGCATGGTCGACGCCGCCGGTGCCGGGCAGCGCCAGCCCCGGCTCGTCCACATGCACGTGGTCCAGCAGGCCGCGCAGGGGGGCGAAGGCCGCATGGCCGGTCTCGCCGTTTTCCAGCAGCGCGCCCATGCCCATGTGCAGCCCCAGCGCCGGGTGGTCCAGCGCCGTCACCATCAGATAGCAGTCGTGCGCCGTGGCGCAGAAGGTCCCCGTGTCCCGGGCCACCGGGGCGAAGCACAGGGTGGTCCCGTGGTCTTCCACCGCGTCCACCAGCTCCTCCAGCGCTTCCCGGCAGAGCATCCAGGCGCCCTTGTCCGTCGATGGCGCCTGACCGCGCCCCACGCCCAGCACCAGGGTGCGGCCTCCCAGGTCGCGGCACAGGGCCGACAGGCCGGCCAGGACCTCGACCGTGCGCTCCCGGGTTTCCGTATCGCCCACCAGGGACAGGCCGCTCCGTCCCTCGAACAGGCCATGCAGGCCGATCACGGGCAGACCCGCCGCTTCGGCCGCGCGGCGGTAGGCCTCGGCGTCCGCCGCCACGCCGGCCGCCAGCGGATCCGGCCACATGTGGCCCACCGCCAGTTCCACCCCCTCTACCCCCAAGGCAGCCACCCCGGGCAAGTGAGCGGCATGGTCCCCGGCGGGCAAGGTACGGGTCGACAGGGCGAGTTTCATGAATCCATCCTTCCAGACTATGGCCGGGGGGCATCCATACTGAGTCTCAATCCCACAATGTTCAAGAGGATATTCTCGCGCGCCGCTTCACAAAGTGTATCATACGGCAGCGATCCGATTCGCTATAGTTACGGCCGGACACTTGTATCCCGCGTTGTCTTCCACACACTCTTTCGGATCAGACTCTTGGCCCAGACAAAGCACAGATACGCCTATCTAGACGGCATGCGCGGTATCGCCGCCCTGTTTGTTGTTCTGCGGCATACCGTGGAATATTGGGACTTTACCATCTTCCGCAGCTACGTGGCGGTGGACATCTTTTTCGTTCTCAGCGGTTTTGTCATCGCCAATGCCTATGCGGGAAAGATGGCGGCCGGCACCCTGTCCCTGCGCGGGTTCTTCCTGGTCCGCCTGATCCGCCTCTACCCCGTCTATGCCCTGTCGCTCTGCCTGGCCATTCCGCTTTTCGTGCTGGAGATGACCGATGCCGGCACACCGCTGGACCTGATGACAACCGTTCAGCTGATCATTCTGTCGATGCTGTTCCTGCCCGGATACGCCAACCCGGGCGGCAGCCTGTTCCCCGTCAACGACCCCTACTGGTCCCTGTTCTTCGAGCTGGCGGCCAATATCGTCTACGGCATCCTCCGCCCGGTCCTGTCCACCCCGGTCCTGCTGACCATCGTCGTGACCCTGGGTGTGATCCTGTGCAGCGGTATTGTCATTCAAGGGAACCTGAATTTCGGCTTCCTGTACACCGGTCAGGCCGCCGCCGCCGGCATGGTACGGGCATCCTTCGGCATTTTCCTGGGCGTTCTGATGTTCGCCTTCCGGCACCGCTGGCCCCTGCGCCCCCGGCCGTGGCTGGGCATCCTGCTGATGTGCGGGGTGTTCCTGATCCCCTCCGTCGCGGGTCTGGACGCGGTGATCGATATCCTGGCGGTCGTCCTGATCCTGCCGGCCTGCGTCATGCTCGCGGCCTCCACCGAGGCCGGTCCCACCACCCGCAGCATGCTGTTCCTGGGCAGCGCCAGCTATCCCATCTATGTGCTGCACGAGCCCTTCGGAACCCTTTTCACACGGCTGACCGACGGCGCCACCGTCACCTATGCCTCCACGTCCGGCTGGATTCTGCTGGCCTTTCTCGTCGTGATCTGCAGCCTGCTGGAAAAGAAAATCGATGAGCCCGTCCGCAAATGGTTGGCGCGCCGGCTGATGAAGCGCCCGCCGCCGGGTCCGATCCAGCCGGACCTGGACCTTTCGGGGCCTTGACAGCCTTGCTGGTGCATCGACCCGAACGGAGGCGTCAGCCGAAGTCTGGAAAGTTGATGCATAAACAAAGGACTAGCGCACTGACCACTGAAGCATCTGAATGAGTCAGTGCCCTAGAGCATCGAGCGGAAAAGTGGGAACCGGTTTTCCGGTCCACTCGATGCCCTAACTATATGTTTTTAGATCAAATTGCCTGCCATAAATCGATGCTGATTTAAGGCAGTTTGATCTAGCGCGCCTCCGTCACGCGCTCCGGCCGGAACACCCGGCGCGCAGAGATCACCAGCACCGCCCGGCCCAGCACCTCGTCGCCCGCCACCGTTCCCAGATCAACCGACGGCATGGAGCCGATGCCGTCTCCGGACAAGGCAAAACGGCCGGACGCGCCATCCCGCGCGCCCAGCCGCTTGATCATCATCGGCAGGCCCGGACGGCGGACGCACACCACGTCCCCCGTCCGCACCGTCAAAGCGCCCCGGCGCCCCGGCCGGCGGACCAGCACGTAATCGCCGTCCGCCAGGGTCGGCGCCATGCTGCGCCCCCGCACCCGGATCAGCCCAAGGCCCAGCGCCGCCAGGCCCCCCAGCAGGATCCGGGAGAGGGTCTCGCCAAGGCTGCTCATCGCGCGGCCGGCCCCGGTCAGGCGACGGTTGTCACCACCTCCAGGCTGGGCGGATAGGAGCAGACCTGACGGGTGGTCTTGACGTCCTTGGTGGCCCAGAAGATCTCGGCAAAGCGGTTCACCAGCTCCACCAGCTTCACGGCGTCGTCGCGGTTCACGCCCTGCTTGCAGGCCGAGCCGGTCATCATGATCTGATGGGTCAGCTCGTGGATTTCCGGGAACTTCTCGATCTGCGGCGCCTTGAAGTAGTCCCCCCAGATCACCCGGATCTCGTGCTTCACCTTCTCCGCTTCCTTTTCCTTGATGGCGATGTTGCGGGCCAGGGTGTTGGTGCGCGACAGCAGATCACCGTCATCCTTTTCCGCCACTTCGGCCAGGATATCCATCATCCGCACCACCGAAACGGCCGCCACCAGCGCCACCGCCGGATCATAGATCTTGCACGGAATGTCGCAGTGGGCTTGGGCCTCTTCGATACCCGGCAGGCTGTCGAAAAGCTTGGTCAGAGACATGGTCGTTCCTTCCTTCATAGGGTCGAACGGGTTTGCGCGTCGCCCCCATGAATACGGAAAATAAGACTGATTCGCAATATCATACTCCCGCCGGCAGCCACGCGTCGGCCGCGTCACAGGCGGCGCGATAGTCGGCGATCCGGCTGGCCAGGGGCTCGGGGATGGGGATGGCGCCGGCCTTGTCCGTGTCCACCACCGCACAGGTCCACAGGCCTTCGAAGCAGATGACCCGGTCGTCCTCCCGCCGTCCGATCACGGAAAAGCGGATGGACGAGCGCCCGGTTTCCACCACCCGCACCTCCAGTGCCAGGGGGCGTTCAGGCGTGACGGGCGCGCGCATGTCCATCTCCACCCGCACGAAGGGGGTGCCGCGCCGGTGGTTGATGTTGATGTCGTACCAGTCGAAGCCGCCGACCTCGCGGAACCACACTTCCAGCGCCTCCATGGACAGGTCGAACAGGCGCGGCGTATAGGCGATCCGCGCCGGATCGGCCTCGCCGAAACGCAGGCGGCGGCGATAGACGAAGGGCGCCGCCACCTGCCAGGCGTCAGTAGGTTTCGACATGATAGCGCCCTTCGCTGCGCATGGTCCGGCGCACCGCCTCCCAATCCAGGCCATGGGTGCGGCAGATGTCGGCGAAGGCCTCGTCGCAGCCCCGCTCCATGCCCTTCAGGCCGCAGATATAAACGTACGTGTTGGGGTCCTGCACCAGGGCGGCGACATCGTCGGCGCGGGCGCGCATCTTGTCCTGGACATACTCCTTGGTCTGCCTGGGCACGCGGGAGAACGCCAGGTTCACGTCGATCAGGCTTTCGGGCAGCTTCATCAGCGGCCCGAAATAGGGCAGCTCGCCGGCGGATCGGGCACCGAAGAACAGCATCAGCTTGCCCAGCGCGGTCGGCGAGCGGCGGCGGCGGCGCTCGGTGAAGGCGCGCATGGGGGCCGACCCGGTGCCGGTACAGATCATGATGATGTTGGCTTCCGGATGGTTGGGCATCAGGAAGCTGTCGCCGAAGGGGCCGGTCACCTGAACCCGGTCGCCCTTCTTCAGGTCGCACATATAATTGGACCCCACACCCCGCACCTCCGACCCGTCCTCGGCGGTGGTGACCACGCGCTTGATGGTCAGCGACAGGTTGTTGTGGTTGGGCCGTTCACCGTCGCGCGGGCTGGCCACGGAATACAGGCGGATGTTATGGGGCCGCCCCTTGGCGTCGGTGCCAGGCGGGATGATGCCGATGCTCTGGCCTTCCAGCACCGGAAAGGCCTGCTGGCCGAAATCCAGCACGATATGGCGGATGTCGGAGTCCGCTTCCGCCTCGGTGATGCGCAAGTTGCCCGCCACCGTGGCCACGGCCGGCTGATCCTTGCTGTACAGGTTCACATAGGGATGGGCGGCGGAAAACGGGGGCGGCACCGGGCCGCCGGTGGCGGTGGTCGCCACCTGCATCAGGGCGTGGACGTCCGACGGCTCTTCGGTCTCGGCGCCGGTCGCCGGGTCGGCGGCCTCTTCCCCTTCGGCTTCGGGGGGCAGGTCGTCCCAGTCCATCTGCTCGTCGATGGTCCACGGCCGGTGCACCAGCAGCCAGTTGTCGATGGCCCCCGTGGGACAGGGCGAAACGCAGGTCAGGCAGCCGTTGCAGGTGTCGTAATTGACCACATAATTATCGTCGTTGTGGGTGATGGCATCGACCGGACACTTTTCCTCGCAGGTGTTGCAGCGGATGCAGATCACCGGGTCGATCAGGTGCTGGCGCTTCAGAGAGGGGGTCATGGCATCCATCGGACTGGTCCCGGAAAAAAAGCTCCGCCAGGAGCACGGACCGGGGTCCGGTCCTGGCGGAGAGGGAGGCTAACGCATGAGGCTCAGGCGAACCGGACGTAGGCGAAATCGGCGGCCATGTTGTTGATGCCGCGTGCCGGCGGGGCGATCCAGTTGGCGAACTTGCCGGGCTCGCGCACCGGAGCGCTCATCAGGGACTGGACGTAGGCCTTGTCCTCGTCGGTGGGCAGCCATTCGTGGCTTTGGCCGTTCCACGCATCGTTGGAAATCACCTGGCCCGTCGGGCTGACCTTGAGGTCGTTGAAGTGGCCGATGGCCCGGTGGAAGGCGATGTGCGGCAGGCTGAATTCGAAGTCGATGCCGTAGCGCTTGACGATCTTGTTCCAGCGATTGACGCCCTTGGCCACGTCTTCCGCCCAGTCCTGGCGCAGCCGCTCGTTCAGCGCCGACAGGGCGTTGACCTGGATGGGCTTGAAGCCGCCGTTTTCGAAGTGCAGCACGTCATAGGCGGTGTCTTCCAGGGTGTGGTCGTCGTCGATCTTGCTTTCCTCGAACCGGCCCTTCAGTCCCATGTGGAAGGAGTTGGCGGCGTTGGTCGAGACTTCCGCGCCATACAGGTCGGAGGTCACCGAGAAGTGGAAATTCAGGTACTTCTGGATGGTCGGCAGGTCGATCACGCCGTACTGCCGCACGTCTTCGGTCTTGTGTTCCTTCATGATCTGGCAGGTGCGCTCGATGATGCGCGCCACACCGGATTCCCCGACGAACAGGTGGTGGGCCTCTTCGGTCAGCATGAAGCGGCAGGTGCGCGCCAGCGGATCGAAGCCGGATTCCGCCAGGGCGGCGAGCTGGTACTTGCCGTCGCGGTCGGTGATGAAGGTGAACATGAAGAACGACAGCCAATCCGGCGTCTGTTCGTTGAAGGCCCCCAGCAGGCGCGGCTTGTCCGCATCGCCGGAACGGCGGGCAAGCATCTCTTCGGCTTCCTCTCGGCCGTCGCGGCCGAAGTGGGCGTGCAGCAGATAGACCATGGCCCACAGATGGCGGCCTTCCTCCACATTGACCTGGAACAGATTGCGCAGGTCATAGAGCGAGGGGCAGGTGGCGCCCAGGTGGCGCTGCTGCTCCACCGAAGCCGGTTCCGTATCGCCCTGGATGGTGATCAGGCGGCGCAGGGCGGAGCGGTATTCCCCCGGAACTTCCTGCCACACCGGCTCGCCCTTGTGGTGACCGAAGGCGATCTTGCGGTCCTGCTGCGGGGGTTCCAGGAAGATGCCCCACCGGTAGTCCGGCATCTTGACGTAACCGAACTGGGCCCAGCCGTCGGCATCGGCGGAAATGGCCGTACGCAGGTATACGTCGTATTCCAAAGACCCGTCCGGCCCCATATCCTTCCACCAGTCCACATAGGACGGCTGCCAGCTTTCCAGGGCGCGCTGCAGGCGCCGGTCATCGGACAGATTGACGTTGTTCGGGATCTTCTGGCTGTAATCGATGCTACCCATGTCTTAGACCCTTTCCTCGTTGTATTCGGCCCGCTTGCCGGAGCCGTAAAGTTTCAGGGCGCCGCCGTCCCCCACGGCGTTGGGGCGCTGGAAGATCCAGTTCTGCCAGGCGCTCAGGCGTCCGAAGATTTTGGTTTCCATGGTTTCCGGACCGGCGAAGCGCAGGTTGGCTTCCATGCCGGTCAGGGAGTCGACCGAGAAGCTGGCCCGCTCCTCCAGAACCAGGCGGATTTCCTCGTCCCAGTCGATGTCGTCGGGGGCCTCGGTGACCAGGCCGGCGACCTGGGCGTCCAGGGCTTCCAGATCCCTGGTACCGTCCTTGGCCATCTCCTCGGCCTTGGCCAGCAGCGCGGGATCGCCCAGGAAGCGGGTGGCCAGACGGGTCAGGCCGTTGCCCATGGGATAGGGGCCGTTGTTCGCCTCAGTCAGGCGCACCGTGGCGGCGGGGCGGTTGTCGCCCTCGAACGTGCCGTCGAGCATGTACGTGCGGTCGGCGGCGAAGGCGAGTTCCAGCAGCACCCCCACATAGGCGCTGCCCGGTTCGATCAGCGTGATCAGGGTGCGCGAGGAGGTATCCAGCCGCTTCAGGGTGCGCTTCCAGTACAGCGCGATTTCCCGGCCCAGCCAGTGACCGGCATTGGCGTTGAGCAGGGCGTCGTAGGCCGCCGCGGTGGCCACATCACCGACCGTGCGCAGCACCCAGCTGGTCACCGTGGGCTCGTTCAGGCGCAGGTGCAGAATGGCGTCATCCAGCTCACGGCAGACCTGAAGCAGCCAGAAGCTGTCGCCTTGGGCTTCGACACCGGCCATGTCGACGGGCGGGGCGGCATCGGGCACGGTGATGGTGATATTGGCCGCGCGGATCCGCCGGTCGATCTCGATGGAAACATATCCGTAGCGCGCGCCGTCGGCCTCGATGGTGCGGGTCAGCGGACCGAGGATCACACCCTTGGCATCCTCGGGCCGGTCGGACTTGGCGGCCAGTTCCAGCGCGCGCTTGGAAACCGTGTCGGCGAAGCTGGAGGACGGCACCACCTCGTCAACCAGGCGCCAGTCGACGGCGCGCTTGCCACGCACCCCTTCCTCGGTGGTGCAGAAGATGTCGGCCAGGTCGCGGCGCACCAGGCGCTTGTCAACCACGCGGGTCAGCCCCCCGGTGCCGGGCAGCACGGCCAGCAGCGGGATTTCCGGCAGCGAGACGGTGGTGGACCCGTCGTCGACCATCATGATGTGGTCGCAGGCCAGCGCCAGTTCATAACCGCCGCCGGCCGCCGTGCCGTTGACCGCACACAGGTAGGTCTGGCGGGAGCCCTCGGTGGCGTCTTCGATGGACAGGCGGGTTTCGTTGGTGAACTTGCAGAAGTTGACCTTGTGGCCGTGAGAGGCCTTGCCCAGCATCTTGATGTTGGCCCCGGCGCAGAAAATGCGCGGATTGGCCGAGGTCATGACGACGGTGCGCACTTCGGGGTGCTCGAAACGCAGGCGCTGAATGGCGTCATAGAGTTCGATGTCGACGCTGAGGTCGTAGGAATTCATCTTCAACTCGACCCCCTCGAACAGGCCGCCGGTGGGCGACACATCCATGGTCAGGGTGGCGACGGGGCCATCGAAGGACAGTTTCCAATGCTTGTAGCGGTCGGGATGGGTCTGAAAATCGATCATGTCGGGGGTCCGTCCAAATGGGGCTCGGCGTCCTGGGTGCCGATCTGACTAACTGCAATATATTGCAGCTTTCGTAGGGCAGCAAGCGTTATATTGCATTATCGTGCCCACAAAAAATCCCCGGTTTTGGACGGTTCCGGTGAGGCTAAGGCGCTATTTTTCTGCGGAAAAAGGGTCAGCGCTCCGACGCAGGAGCACTATGCACATTATAGTGCATGTTTTCGAGCAGAAGACGTCAGGTCTCCGGACCGATGCCGGGCAACCGGGTGATGGCCTCGGCCAGGGCCTCGACGACCATCCGCACCCGGCGGATTCCCGCCCGTTCGGGGGCGATCAGCATGTTGAAGGGGATGGGGGCCGGCACATAGTCGGGCAGGACCGGGACCACCCGGCCATCGGCCAGCAGATCGTCGACCAGCCACAGATGGGCCGCACAGATGCCCCGTCCGGCCACCAGGGCCTCCCGCGCCGCGAGACCGTGGTCGACCCGGAAGCGCCCGCCCATCACGCCCTCGTAGCGCTCCCCCGCCGGTCCGTGCAATTCCAGCATCTCGCTGCCGGCCACATTGAATACGCGCACCCCGTCATGGGCGGGCAGCTCGTCAGGGTGGCGGGGCGAACCCCGGGCAGCAAGATACTCCGGTGCGGCGACCATCATCCGCCGGCTCCACCCCAGGGGCCGCAGCTTCAGGGCGCTGTCGGGCAGGGTGCCCAGGCGCACGGCGATGTCGATCCCCTCGCGCGCCAGATCGATCCGCTTGTCGGTCAGGCTGAGATCGATGCCGATATCCGGATAGCGGTCCAGGCAATCGAAGACCAGTCGGGTCAGATGCAGGACCCCGAAAGCGGCGGTGCAGGAGATGCGCACCGTGCCCGCCGGCCCGCCCTTGGTCGCGCGGGCTTCCTCACCGGCCTGATCCACCAGTCGCAGGATGCGCAGGCAGTTGGCCAGATAGCGGGCGCCCTCCTCCGTCAGGGTCACCCGGCGGGTGGTGCGGCTGAGCAGGGGAACGCCGACCGCCTCTTCCAGTTCTCGCAGATGACGGGACACGGTGGACTGCCCCACCCCCAGCTCCCGCGCCACCGCCGACAGGCTGCCCCGCTGCGCCACCCGGGCGAAGGTGCGCATGCGCTCCAGGCTGACATCCGGCCTATCCATTTTTCGGCATGATCCTATCCATTACCCAAGGATACCGGATAGGCGAAAAGACGGCTAGGTAGGGCAGGACCGTTTTCCTCAAGGAGGTTTTCCATGAACGTGCTGCTCGTCTTCGCCCATCCCGAACCGCGCTCTCTGAACGGAGCCTTGCGGGACGTGGCCGTCGCGGCCCTCGCCGCCGAGGGTCACGCGGTGCGGGTCACCGATTTGTATGCCCAGCGCTGGAAGGCAGCGGTCGACCGCGCCGACTTCCCCGCCCTGGCGCCGGACGCGCGCCTGAAGGTGCCGGCCGCCTCTCGCGAGGCCTTTCTGGACGGCAGCCTAACGCCCGACGTGCAGGCGGAGCAGGACAAGCTTCGGTGGGCGGATGCGGTGATCCTTCAGTTTCCCTTGTGGTGGTTTTCCATGCCGGCGATCCTGAAAGGCTGGGTGGAGCGGGTTTACGCCTACGGCTTCGCCTATGGGGTCGGCGAGCATAGCGACACCCGCTGGGGCGACCGGTACGGCGAAGGTACGCTGGCGGGCAAGCGGGCGATGCTGCTTGTCACCATTGGCGGCTGGGCGGAGCATTACGGTCCCCGGGGCGTGAACGGCCCGCTGGAGGATCTGCTGTTTCCGATCCACCATGGCATCCTGTTCTACCCGGGCTTTACGGTCCTGCCGCCTTTTGCGGTCTACCAAGCCGACCGCATGGACCCGGCGGGGTTCAGCGAAAAGGCCGAGGCCTTGCGGCAGCGCATGCGCAGTCTGGCGACCACGGCTCCCCTGCCCTATCGCCGGCAGAACGGCGGGGACTATCTGATTCCTTCGATGGCCCTGCGGCCGGGGCTGGAGCCGCCGGGCGCCAGCGGATTCGCCCTGCACCTTGAGGATGGGGGGATGACGGAGTAGGCTCCTGACCGGGCTGGGACTTGTGATCACATCTTTCACGAAGGGGACACCCCGTTGAAACTGATCGGCATGTTGGATTCGCCCTATGTCCGGCGCGTGGCCATTTCGCTGCACCTGCTGGAGCTGCCTTTCACCCACGAGAACCTTTCTGTCTTTCGCGACTACGACGCCTTCGCCGCGATCAACCCGGTGGTCAAGGCACCGACCCTGGTGACCGGCGACGGCATGGTGCTGATGGACTCGACCCTGATCCTGGAGCACGCGGAACAGCTGGCGGGGGACGACCGCAGTCTGATGCCGGCGGCCCTGGCCGAGCATGCGCACTGCCAGCGCATTCTCGGTCTGGCGCTGGCGGCTTGCGAGAAGTCGGTGCAGATCGTTTATGAGCGGATGGTTCGACCGGAAGAGAAGCGCTATCCGGCGTGGATCGACCGGGTCTCGGGTCAGTTGAACGCGGCCTATCGGCTGCTGGAGGCGGAAATCGCGGCCGGGCCGAGGGGTGCGGATCCATGGCTGTTCGGGCCGGCGCTGTCGCAGGCGGATATCACCAGTGCCGTGGCCTGGCGCTTCACCCGCGAGATGATCCCGGACGTTGTTCCGATCGAACCCTTCCCGACTCTGGCCGCCCTGTCGGCCCGGGCGGAGGAGACAGCGGGGTTTGTGGCATATCCTTACTCATAAAGACGTGGAGTCTTGCCTATCACCCTTTACGGGGTGATAGGCGGGAGGCAGACCGTTTCGACAGGACAGACAAACCCGAAGCTCTCCCCATTAATCCCACCCTTTCGGCAACAGCCCCTTACCTTCTCTGTCCTGCGTAGTGCGCTTCGATCTTGTCCCTGTCGATCAAGTCGCTCTTCACATGATGAAATGGGCTGATGTCATCCGGGTGCGCGCTCCAGCAAGAGCCGCCCGCCAAGCGCCGTCAACGCGGCACCGGTGAGAGATTGCACCACGCTCCAAACGCGCGGGCGCCTCAGCGTTCGCACCGCGCGTTGCACGCCAAAGACAACAGCACCATACCATAGCAAAGCAATCGTGGCATGGAGCCCACCCAGAACCATCCCCTGTATGGCAACCGGCGCGCCATCCAGCGCCACGAATTGCGGAAAGGCGGCGAGGTAGAACAAGGCAGGTTTTGGATTCAGGATATTTGTCGCCCAACCTTCGACAACGCGCTTGCCAAGCGAGCGTCGGACGGAGTCTGCGGCTTGTGGTCCGGATCTTGTGGCCCCGGTCTCGGGACCACTCTGCGGTGGGCCAGCCTGTGCGGCCCTGAAAGCCTTCAGGCCAAGCCAAACCAGATAGATCGCCCCGAGGACTTTGAGGACCGAGAAGGCGAACGCCGAATGCGCGATGATCGCGCCAACGCCACCAAGGGAGAGTACGGCGTGAGACAGGATGGCAACCGCGATCCCGACCACGTTTCCCAGCCCGGCCGAGCGCCCGAAAAGAAGCGTATTGCGTAACAGCAAAAAGAGATTAGGTCCCGGGGAAAGGACGATGAGTGTCACGATTGCCGAAAAGGCCAAGACTGCGTCCAGCGGTGGCATGGGGGCGCTCTCCTTCAACCGAAGCCGTTCATTCATCACGGAATCAAATCACATCATTCTGATACGATCAGGACAAGGAAGCCAAACCAAATGAATTTCCCGGTAACAGGAGGGACCG
Source organism: Rhodospirillaceae bacterium Z3-40 (assembly GCA_046233135.1). GTDB lineage: Bacteria > Pseudomonadota > Alphaproteobacteria > Rhodospirillales > Rhodospirillaceae > JBJXHN01. The sequence continues at coordinate 203,753 of JBJXHN010000003.1, forward strand.
GGAGTGTACCGCTCCGGCTGCTCTCCCGCGTGGATGCCACGCCCTATCAGGCCAAGGAGGCCGGGCGGAACCGGATCGAACTGTGCCGCCCGAATCCGCCGCCCCCTTTTTCGGGAGTCTTACAAGGCCACCTCCACCGCGCCATCCAGCACCCCGGCCAGCATCGTTTCCGATCCCTGCAAGGCCGTTCGCTGGTGATAGAAACGCAAGCCGCGTAGCCCCCCCAGTTCCTCGCCGCCACCGGCGCGCCCCGGGCCGCCGTGCACGCACTGGGGCATCACCACCCCGTGTCCGGAATGCCCGTCGGCCACCGAGGCGTCCACCACCAGCAGCCGGCCGTGGGCACAGGCACTGTCGGTGACGAAGGCGCGGGCAAAGGCCGCATCCGCCGTGAATACCGATCCCGCCAGGGACCCGCCGCCCATGCGGGCCAGAGCCGCCGCCTCTTCCACCGAATCATAGGGCATCAGGGTGGCCACGGGGCCGAAGACCTCGACCGCATGGACCGCCTTGGCGGACAGCGGCGCGTCGCAGGCCAGCAGGGTCGGCGGCACGAAGCATCCCGCCTCCGCCGTCACGCCGGCGGGCACGAAGTCCCGGTCCCCGCCGGTCACCACCCGGGTTTCGGCGGACAGGGTATCCAGCCCGTCCCACGCCGCCCGCTGCTGGGCCTTGCTGACCAGGGGTCCCATGCGCACCTCCGGGTCGCGGGGATCGCCGACGGTGACGCGGGCAAGGCCGGCGGCAATCGCCGAAGCGGCCGCGTCATAATGGGCACGGGGCACCAGGATGCGACGGATGGCGGTGCATTTCTGGCCCGCCTTGACGGTCATTTCCCGCACCACCTCCTTCACCGCGGCGGCGAATTCGGCGCTGTCCGGACCCGCGTCGGGACCGAAGCAGCAGAGGTTGAGGCTGTCCGCCTCCACCGTGAAGCGCGGGTTGCCGGCCGCCATGGCCCGTGCCCGCAAGGCCGACGCGGTCTCCGCCGAGCCGGTGAAGGCCACCAGATCATCCGGTCCCAGCAAATCCACCAGCTCTCGCCCGCCGCCGCACAGCAGCGACAGCACGCCGTCCGGCAGGATATCGGCCGCGACCACGTCGGCGACCATGCGCCAGGTCAGCCAGGCGGTGGCCGACGCCGGCTTGGCGAGGCACGGCACGCCGGACAGGATCGACACAGCCACCTTCTCCCACAGCCCCCAGGACGGGAAGTTGAAAGCGTTGATATGCACCGCCACGCCCCGCACCGGGGTCCACAGGTGGCGGCCCTTGAAGCTTTTGTCCCGGGTCAGCCGGTCTGCCCCGGCCTCCACCATCACCCGCGCCGGGCCAAGCAGCTTCTGCCCCAGACCCGCGTAGTACTGCAGGGTGCCGATACCCCCGTCGATATCCAGCGCGGCATCCCGGGCGGTGTTGCCCGAGTTGCGCAAAGCGATCTCCGCATAGGCGTCGCGGTTGGCGCCCAGCACGTCGGCGATAGCCGCGAGCAGGCGGCCCCGCTCCTCGAACGTCAGGACGCGCAGGGCCGGGCCGCCCCGGGTGCGGGCATGGTCCAGCGCCTCGACCAGATCCAGGCCGGTGCCGGACAGGCGGACCAGCTCTTCTCCGGTCACCGGGTCGATCAGGGGGGAGCCGTCGCCCGTCCCGGTTTGCCAGCGGCCGGCGAGGTAACTTTGCAGCATCATGGGGATGGTCTCCTTCGCGCCGGGCGGCGGCCAGCAGGGGCCAGCCACGCACTCCGGCATGGTGTTGGGCGAATGGGGTATGGGCGGTCGTGGTATGGGGTTGAGCGGGACAGGCCCTAAAGACCGGCGATGAACTCCGCGATCCGGGTGATGGTGCGCTCCGGCTGGTCCCTGTGCGGACTATGGCGGCAATCGTCCAGCAGGCAGACCTGCGCCCCCGGGCCGGGGCCGTCGCCGACCCCGCGCGCGATGGCGGCCACCTGGTCACCGGTGCCGTATTCGTCATCCAGCCCCTGGATCACCAGCACCGGCACAGTGATTCCGGGCAGGTATTCCTCAATGCTCCAGTCCCGGAAGCCGGGATCCAGCCAGGCCCGGTTCCAGCCCCAGAAAGCGATATCCACGTTCTCGCCATGCAGCCGGGCCAGCCGCGCGCGCAGGTCCGTCTGTTCATAGGCGTCGCGGGCCTGGGCGATGCTGGTCACCGACAGCTCTTCATTGAAGGCATGGGCGGCCATGGAGACGACACCGCGCAGCCGGGCCTTGTCCCCCTGCCCCGCCCCGCCGGCATGGATCAGGGCGATGGAGCCGCCGTCGCTGTGGCCCACCAGCACCACGTCTTCAAGGGCCAGCGCATCAAGCAGGCGGGGCAAGGTCTCCAGCGCCTCGTCGTGCATGTAGCGAAGCGGCCGGGGCAGATCGACGGGCGACGAGGCGCCGTAGCCCGCCCGGCTGTAGATCACCACGCCACACCCCGTGGCCTCGGCGATCCGGTCGGGGAAGTCCTTCCACAGGGCGACGCAGCCCAGGCCTTCGTGCAGAAAGACCAGGGTGGGCCGGGCGGGATCGCGGGCGGCGATCCGGCGCACCTCCAGGCGCACCGGACCGTCGTTGCCGTCCTCCAGCGTGATGAAGCCCGATCCGTCCCGCCCGTCACGCACGGTCGTCGTCCTCCACCATGGCGCGGAGCTTGAAGCGCTGGATCTTGCCCGTGGCCGTCTTCGGCAGGGTGTCGACGAATTCCAGCCAGCGCGGGTACTTGTAGGGCGCGAGCCGGCTTTTCACGAAGTCCTGCAACTCCTTCACCAGCGCCTCGTCTTCCCGCACGTCGTCCTTCAGCACCACGAAAGCGCAGGGTTTGACCAGATCCGCTCCGTCCCGCTTGGCGACCACGGCGGCTTCCAGTACGGCGGGGTGACAGATCAGGGTGCTTTCCACCTCGGTCGGGGAAACCCAGTTGCCCGACACCTTCAGCATGTCATCGGCGCGGCCTTCGTAATGGTAATAGCCGTCGCCATCCCGGGTGTACTTGTCGCCGGTGTAGGTCCAGCGGCCCCGGAAGGTATGCAGCGACTTTTCCCGCTGGTTCCAGTAGCCGGTGGCGGAAGACGGGCCGGAAACGATCAGCTCGCCGATTTCGCCATCGGGGACCTCGCGGCCGTCCTCTCCGACGATACACAGTTCGTAGCCCGGGACCGCCTTGCCCGAAGTGCCGTAGCGGATGTCGGCAATGGGGTTGGACAGGAAGATATGCAGCATCTCCGTCGACCCCAGGCCGTCGACGATGGGCACGCCGTAGCGCTCCTGCCACCGGCGCCCCACGTCGGCGGGCAGCGGTTCGCCGGCGGACACACACAGCCGGCAGCGGTCGGAGAACCGGCGGGCCACCTCTTCGGGGGCGGCCAGGGTGGAGCCGTAGAGGGTCGGCACGCCGAAATACAGGGTGGGTTGAAGGGCCGCGAGCGTGCCCATCACTGCCGCCGGGGTCGGCCGGTCCTCCAGCAGCACTGTGGTGGCGCCCACATAGAAGGGGAAGGTCATGCCGTTGCCCAGGCCATAGGCGAAGAACAGCTTGGGGGCGGAGAAGGTCACGTCCTCCGCGGTGATGCCCAGCACCCCCTGGCCATAGAGGATCGCCGTCGCCTCCAGGTCCGTATGCAGGTGCATGGCCCCCTTGGGCATGCCGGTGGAGCCCGAGGAATAGAGCCAGAACGCCACATCGTCGCGCATGGTCGCGGCCACCCGGTGTTCGGCGGCGGACCGGGCCATCAGATCGGCCAGCACGGGGTGATCGCCCGCCGCCCCGTCAGAGATGATCACCGTTTCCAGCGTGGGAATGTCGGCGATCAGGTCGGCCACCTTCTCGTACAGCTGCGCACTGATCACCAGGACCCGGGCGCGGCTGTCGCGCAGCATGTAGTCGTAGTCCTTGGGAGTCAGCAGGGTGTTGATCGGGATGGGCACGGCACCGGCCTGGATCGCCCCCCAGAAGGCGGTGGGCAGATCGATGGTATCCAGCAGGATCAGCGCCACCCGCTGTTCGGGTTGCACCCCCAGGGCACGGGCCAGATTGGCGAAGCGGTTCACCCGCTCGGCCAGGGCGGCATAGCTGTGGGCGCCGGATTTGTCGATCACCGCCGTCTTGGATCCCCGGCCCTCGGCCAGGTGACGGTGAATGAAGACCTCGGCGGCGTTGTAGTCACGCGGCAGGGCGGCAATGCGCTCCAGGCCGTCGCGGGGGGAGGACGGCGCGGGAGCCGCCGGCCGGGCGGTGGCGAGTTTGCTCATGACGAACTCCATGGCGGAGGCCTGGACCGGCTGGGCGTGATGGAGCGGGGCGTACCGGGGGAAAGGATGGGCACGCCTGCGCAGACCGGTCCGGCCTCAACGATCATCGGGTAAATTCGATCTGCCCGCCGGGCAGCAGATACAGCACCAGGGCGGCCCCGTCGCTGACGGTGGGGCGGTGGGCGCTGTCGGGGCCATAGACCAGCCAGCCGCGCGGCGCCTTGTCGAATCGGGCCGCACCGGGACCGCCGTCGGCTCCGGCCAGGGGCATGATCATGTCGATCTCGCCCCCCGGATGGCGGTGGTGGGGGCCGGCGACATCTTCCATGCGGACCACGTCCACACTGTAGCCGCCGCGTTCCGCCGCCGGGGGCAGCACCCGGCCATAGCGGATGCCGCCGTGCTCCCGTTCGCACATCCAGCCTTCGTCCACGCCCTGGTGGCAGGCGGTCTCGATGGCGGTGAACAGGGGGCCGTCAGCCGGCACGGCCGTGTTCAGATAGTCGCTCAACCCCGCCTCCACCGGCCGGTCGCCGATCACCTCGGTCACCTGTCGGATCAGCTCCGCGAATGCGTCCTTGGACATACGTTTTCCTCACGTCTCCAGTCCCTGTGTGGCATGCGGACCACCAGAGCCCCAGCCTCCTAAGGGGGTGGCGCGGTCCGGACGTGGTGCGGCCCTTGTTGAAAGCCCGGCTGCATTTTGTCGCAGCTCAGCGGAGCCGTTCTCCTGCGTCCCGAAGACTTTAGTCTTTGCCTCCGCCCTCTGTAAAGCAGTATATTGCATATCACTAGCGCCACAGGATCCCCATATGCGCGCTGCAATGCGGAAAACATGCTTTATATTGCAGGAGTTCAGCAACTTGAAATACAACAAGCTCGGCGGGAGCGATCTGACCGTGAGCCGTCTGGTGCTCGGGACGATGACGTTCGGCGAAATGACTCCGGAATCGGATGCCCATCGCATGCTTGATCTGGCGGTGGATCGGGGGGTGACGACGCTGGACGCGGCCGAGATCTATCCCAGCCCGCCCAAGGACGAGACCCAGGGCGAGACGGAACGGATCATCGGCCGCTGGATGGCTGCCCGGGGCAACCGGGACAAGGTGGTTCTGGCCTCCAAGGTGACGGGACGCAGCGGGCACAGCAATCTACGGCCCTGGGGCGGGCCGGCGCGGCTGGACCGCCGCAGCATCGAAGCGGCCCTGGATGCCAGCCTGACGCGGCTGGGCACGGACTATGTGGACCTGTATCAGCTGCATTGGCCTGACCGGAAGACCACCATTTTCGGCCGCACCGAATACCGTCACGACCCCGACGACACGCCGGTGCCGCTGGAAGAGACCCTGGACGCGCTGGGTGACCTGATGAAAGCCGGCAAGATCCGCGCCATCGGCATGAGCAACGAGACCCCCTGGGGGCTGATGCGGGCGCAGGAGCTGGCGCGGGGCGGAAGACCGCGGGTGGTGTCGATCCAGAACGCCTATAACCTGCTCAACCGGCTGTTCGACAATGGTCTGTCGGAGATCTGCCACCTGGAGAATGTTTCCCTGCTGGCCTACTCGCCGCTTGCCATGGGCCTGCTGACCGGCAAATACCGGAGCGCCACACCGCCGGCCGACGCCCGGCTGGTGCGTTATCGCTATTACGATCGCTACACCGTGCCCCGGGCGATGGAGGCGGCGGCGGCCTATGCGGATATGGCGGAGCGGCACGGACTGGATCCGGCGCGGATGGCCTTGGCCTTTCTGCTGGAACGGCCCTACATTGGCGGCGTGATCGTCGGGGCGACCACGGCGGAGCAGTTGGAAAGCAATCTGGCGGCGGCCGACCTGACCCTGTCCGACGCGGTGCGCAAGGATATCAATGTCCTGCACCGCCGAATCCCCAATCCCTGTCCCTGACGCATGCGGGAGAGAGACACCGGAGACCCGGCAGAGAGCGAGACCGGCCTGTTACCCCTTTCTTTACGGCGGTCTCTCTCCCAGAATGCGGGCTCCACAGGAGAGTTCCATGGTTCGACAATCCGCCTCTTCCGCAAGCACCGGGTCCGACGGCGCCCCGTCGGAATCGTCTCCGGCCTCTTCCACTGCTGCCACGCGCGCCTGCGACGGGGACGCCGCCTTTGCCACCCTGACCCAGCGCCTGGGCGACCGGGTGCGCAACTATCGTGCCCGCCGGGGCATGTCGCGCAAGGTGCTGTCCCAGCAGTCCGGGGTCTCGGAACGCTATCTGGCCCAGCTGGAAACCGGGCATGCCAACGTCAGCTTCCATATCCTCTGGAGTCTGGCGCAGACCATGGGGACACCGGTCACCGACCTGCTGGAAGACCGCCCCGACGAGGGACCGGACCTGATGCTGGCCAAGCGCCTGCTGGACGGCTTGTCGATGGAAGAGCAGACCCGGGCCTATGCCCTGCTGCGCCAGCATTTCGGTCACGGGGCGGGATCGGTGACGCGGGTGGCGCTGATCGGCCTGCGCGGGGCGGGCAAGACCACCCTGGGGCGGCTGCTGGCGGATCATTTCTCGGTGCCCTTCATCCGCATCACCCAATTGGTGGAACAGACGGCGGGCATGGATCTGGCGGAGATCTTCGTGACCCTGGGGCAGACAGGCTATCGCCGGCTGGAGCTGAACGCGGTGCGCACGGCCATTGCGCAGAACCCCCGGGTGGTGATCGAAACCGGCGGCAGTCTGGTGTCCGAGCCTGAAACCTTCGAGGCCCTGCTGTCGTCCTGCTTCACCGTCTGGGTCAAGGCCAGCCCGCAAGAGCACATGCAGCGGGTGGTGGACCAGGGCGATACCCGGCCGATGGAGGGACATTTGCAACGGGCGATGGAGGATCTGGAAACGATCCTGGAGTCCCGCCGGGTGTTCTACGGCCGCTCGGACGCGGTTCTGGACACCTCGCAGCGCAAGATCAACGACTGCGCCTCCGAACTGATCCGCCTGTGCACGCCGCATCTGAACCCGGACGATGTGGCGGTGGGGGGGCGGTAGGGTCCTCGCGGATCGTCTGCCGGCGGCTTTCGTGGATCGTGCCATGTGGCGGATGTCCAGGCTCCGGACGGGGATATGATCGTGGGATCATATCTGCACTTGGCACCCCTCATCGACAACCAGGGTCATTCAAGGCAGGCGGAAGAAGCTCGGCTTTCAGCCTTTGGAACGCTTCTGCTTCTACCCGCTCCTTGTCCTGAAGCCGTATTCGATATACTTGGCAAGATACCCGAATGCCCCCTCAAACCCCGATATGCGTCTTCAGCACCTCCGGCGTTTCCCGCAGGGCATCGGCCGCGCCGTCATACACCAATTCGCCCTTCACCATGATCGCCGCCCGGTCGGCCAGGTCCAGCAAGACATCGATGTTCTTGTCGACGATGATCGTGGCGATCCCCGTGTCCTTGATATCGCGCACCACATACCAGATCTGCTGGCGGATCAGCGGCGCGAGGCCTTCCGTCGCCTCGTCCAGGATCAGCAGGTCCGGGTTGGTCAGCAAGGCGCGGGCGATGGCCAGCATCTGCTGCTCGCCCCCCGACAGATGGGTGCCCTGGCTGCTCAGCCGTTCGTGCAGGCGCGGAAAGGCGTCCAGCACCCGCTCCAGCGTCCATTCGCAACGGCCGTCATGGCCCTTGCGCGCGGCCATCACCAGATGCTCGCGCACCGTAAGATTGGCGAACATCCCCCGGCCTTCGGGCACATAGCCGATGCCCCGGCGGACGATGCGGCTGGTGTCGGCGCGGGTCATGTCCTCGCCGCGAAGGGTTACCCGCCCCTCCTTCGGCCGCACCAGACCCAGCAGGCTGCGCAGCAGCGTCGTCTTGCCCATGCCGTTGCGCCCCATCAGGCACAGGGTCTCGCCCGCATGCACCGCGAAGTCCACGCCATGCAACACATGGGACGCGCCATAGAAGGTGTGGATGCCCCACCCCGCCAGCAGCGGCTCGCCCAGGGACCCGGCCCGGGATGCCAGGGGGCCGTGAGCGGATACGGGGGTTGCGGTCGCCATCATGGATGCCATCAGAATTTCTCCGTGCCGTCGCCCAGATAGGCTTCCTGAACCAGCCGGCTGCCGCGCACCTCGTCCACGGGGCCGGTGGCGATCACCGTGCCGTTGACCATCACCGTCATCGTGTGGGCGATGGAAAAGACGGCGTCCATGTCATGTTCGATCAGCAGCAGGGGATAGGTCCGCCGCAGCTCCAGCAGCAAGGCCACCACCCGTTCGGACTCCTCGCGCCCCATGCCGGCCATGGGTTCGTCCAGCGCCAGCACCTTGGGCGCCGTGGCCAGCACCATGGCGATCTCCAGCTGGCGCTGCTCGCCATAGCTCATGGCACTGGCGACCGTGTGCGCCCGCGCCGTCAGGCCGGCCAGCTCCAGGGCCTGGTCCGTATTCTCCGCCACGTCCTTGCGCAGCCGGGCCGGGCGGAAGAAACGGAAGGCGTGGGACAGCCGGCTCTGGGCCGCCAGCCAGACGTTCTCGTGGCAGGTCAGCGTCGGATAGATGTTGGTCTTCTGGTAGGACCGGCCGATGCCCAGCCGGGCGACGCGATAGGCCGCCATGCCGGCGATATCGCGCCCTTCGAACAGGATGCTGCCGCTGGTGGGCGGGATGTGGCCGGTGATCAGGTTGATCAGCGAGCTTTTGCCCGCCCCGTTGGGGCCGATGATGGCGTGGGGCTGGCCGGGGACCAGCGCCAGGTCCACGTGGTTGACCGCGCGCAGGCCGCCGTAGCACTTTTCCAGCGAGCGGGTCTCCAGGATCGGCGCAGAGGACATGGTCTGAGGGCTCATGCCGCGGCCTCCGGGCTTTCGGTCTTGGGGGACGCAGCGGCAGGGGACGAAGCGCCGGCGCGCTTGCCCGGCAGCCAGGACGGACGCCCGCCCGGCCCCATGCCGATCCCCGCCAGACCGCGCGGCAGCACCAGCACCAGGGCGATGATCAGCAGGCCGTAGACCAGCAGCCAGTGTTCGGTCAGGTGCTCCAGCCCATAACGCAGGATCTCGATCACCGCCGCACCGACCACTGGGCCGAACAGGGTGCCCATGCCCCCCAGGATCACCGTCACCAGCGCCGTGCCGGACATGTGCCAGCCCAGCATGCCCGGGCTGACAAAGCCGTACTGGGTGGCCGCCAGCATGCCGGCCAGAGCGGCGACCATGGCGGCGATAACGAACAGCACCAGCTTGTAGACATAGACGTTGTAGCCCAGGCCCCCGGTGCGGTTCTCGTTGACGCCGATGCCGCGCACCACCTTGCCGAAGGGGGACTCCAGCAGCCGCCGCATCAGGGCGAAGGCGGCGATCAGCAGCACCAGGGTGGCGTAGTAGAACTGGTTCAGGCTTTCGAAGTCCACCAGGGTCACCCCACCGACCGTCAGGTTCGGCTTGACGAACAGGTACAGCCCGTCCGAGCCGCCGGCGAAGCGGGCGTCGTTGAACAGGTAGAACCCCATCTGCCCGATGGCCAGCGTCACCATGATGAAATAGATGCCGCTGGTGCGCAGAGCCACCGCACCGACCAGGGCGGCAATCCCGCCCACCGCCAGCAGCGCCAGCGGCACCACGGTCAGGATCTGCGGCGCTTCGTACTCCGGGGTCAGCAGCACCAGCAGATAGGCCCCCAGGCCGTAGAAGGCCGCATGGCCCAGGCTGACCAGCCCGGCGATGCCCACCAGCAAGTCCAGGCTCATGCAGAACAGGCCCAGCACCATCACGGTGACGATCTGCTGCATGTAGAATTCATGCTGGTCGGCGGGGATCACCCCGGCCAGCAGCGGGAACAGCGCGGCCACGACGACCAGCATGCCCAGAAGCAGCAGCAGAGGCGGATATTTGCTCAAAAACATCGTCGAAGGCTCCTCAGCTGCGGGCGAACAGGCCCTGGGGACGCCACAGCAGCACGGCTGTCATCACGCCATAGACCAGGAAGCTGGCGAAGTCGGGCAGCAGCACCCGGCCGAAGGTGTCGGCCAGGCCGATCAGCAAGGCCCCCAGCAGCGCCCCCTTCACCGACCCGATGCCGCCGATCACCACCACCACGAAGCTGATGACGATGATCGCATCGCCCATGCCCGGATAGACCGAGGCCAGGGGAGCCGCCACCGCGCCGGCAAAGCCGGTCAGCGCGGCGCCGGCGGCGAAGACGATGGCGAACAGCAGTTTCACGTCGATGCCCAGGGCGGCGACCATCTCGCGATTGCTGGCCCCGGCGCGGATCCACATGCCCAGGCGGGTGCGCTGGATCACCAGGAACAGCACCGCCGCCAGCACGGCACAGACCACCGCCAGGACCAGGCGATAAACGGGATAGGACAGGGTCTCGGTCAGCGGGATGGAAAAGGCCAGCGCGTCGGGCAGAGCCACGCCGTGCACATCCGTGCCCCACAGGATGCGCTGCATCTCGTTGAAAACCAGGATCAGGCCATAGGTCATCAGCACCTGATCCAGGTGATTGCGGGCATACAGGTGGACCATCAGGCCCCGTTCGATCAGATAGCCCGCCACCGCCGACCCGGCCAGCGCCCCGACGATGGCCAGGGCGAGGCTGTCGGTCGCGGCAGCGATGTCATAGGCGATATAGGCCCCGAGCATGTAGAACGCGCCGTGGGCCAGATTGATGATCCCCATGATGCCGAAGATCAGGGTCAGGCCGCTGGCGATCAGAAACAGCAACAGGCCGTACTGCACACCGTTCAGGACCTGGATGAGCAGGAAGGTCGGGTCCATGGGAACAGGCTCCGCGATGGATGCGACGGGATCCGCGCCCGCCCCCCGCCGGCACAAGCCGGCAAGGGACGGAACAGGGACTTGGAGAAACGATAACCGCGCGAACGCCGCGGACGGCCGGGGCCTCAGGCGCCCAGCTTACAGCCGCGCGCCGGATCGGCCAGGGCCTCCGTCGCGACACCGGTCACCACGTTGACGCCATCCACCACCGTGCGCAGATAGATGTTCTGCACCGGATTATGCGCCTTGCTGAAGGTCAGCGGGCCGCGCGGAGAATTGATCTTCGCCCCTTCCATGGCACCATACAGGACGTTGGACGCGCCGAAGTCCCCCTCCACCGCCGCCAGGCCGATGGCCAGCAGCTGGCCGGCGTCATACCCCTGAACCCCATAGATGTCCGCTTCCTTGCCGAAGGCCTTGGCATAGGCCGCGCGGAAGGCTTCATTGGTGCCGTTGGCCAGGGTGTCGGCGTAGTGCAGGGTGGTCAGCAGCCCTTCGGCCGCCGATCCCTGCGCCTTCAGGGTGCCTTCGGTCAGGAAGCCGGAGCCGAGCAGCGGAATGCTGTCCTTCAGCCCGGCGGCCTCGTAATCCTTGACGAACTTCACCGCCCCGCCGCCGGCAAAGAACACGAACACCGCATCAGGCTTCAGGGCGGCGATCTCCGACAGGTTGGCCTGGAACTCCACGTCCGGGAAGGGCACCAGGATTTCCTTGATCACCTCGCCGCCGGCCGCTTCGAAGCCCTCGCGGAAGCCCTGGACGGCTTCTTCGCCCGCGCCGTACTTCCACGACATGGACACCACCTTCTTGTACCCCTGGTCGGCCGCGACCTTGCCCATGGGGAAGGCCGGCTGCCAGTTGGTGAACGAGGTCCGGAAGATGTTCGGCGCGCACAGCGGACCCGTCGCCGCCCCGGCCCCGGCGTTGGGGATGATCAGCGGCGTGCCGCTTTCACGCACCACCTTGACCATGCCCATGGCGACACCGGAATGCACCGTGCCATACAGCACGTCGACCCCGTCGCCCTTCACCAACTTGGTGGCGTTCTGCGAGGCCCGGGCGGGGTCGGATTCGTCGTCCAGGGTGATGATCTCCACCGGGCGGCCGCCCAGGGTGCCCCCGGTCTGTTCGATGGCCAGCTTCAGGCCGTTCAGGTTGGCTTCCCCCAGAGCCGCATAGGTTCCGGTAAAGGGCAGCATGGCCCCGATCTTGATGGGGGCGGCAGCGCGGGCAGTGCGGATGCCGCCTCGGAAGGCGGTGGCGCCCAGGCCGGCGCCGAACCCGACGGCTAGGGTCGATTTCAGCAGCGAGCGACGGCTGATGGTCATCGTGGGTGTTCCTCCCTGTGTGTCCGACTTTGTCAGTAACCGACTTTTCGGCTTTGTTTTATCAACACGCTTTATGCATCTTATTGCACCATACCGCATCACTCAAGGGGGAAAGCGGAGATAATATGCATTATATTGCGTATGCACAGGAACGTTCCGCTCTGCCGGACGCGTCCTTCTCCCTACAGGGTCAGCACCACCTTTCCCGACTGTTCTCCTCCGGCAAGGCGGTCGAAGGCCTCCCCATGGCGGTCCAGGGGAAATCGGCTGTCGATCACCGGGCGCAGGCCGTTTCCCTGCACCGCACGCAGCAGCTCCAGAAGGTCGCCCGGCGTGCCCAGGGTCGAACCGAGAATCCGCAGCTGGCGGATGAACACCCGGTGCAGATCGGCCGAAGGCGCGCCGCCGCTGGTGGCCCCGCAGGTGACGATGGTGCCGCCGCGCACGACGCTGCGCAATGCGGTATCCCAGGTGGCCTGACCGACGTTCTCCACCACCACATCCACCCCCCGCTTGCGGGTGGCCTCCATCACCGCGCCCACCACATCGGCGTTGCGGGCGTTGACCGTGACGGCCGCCCCCAAAGCGCGCGCACGCTCCAGCTTGGCATCGCTGGTCGAGGTGGCAATGACCCTGGCACCGATCATGCGGCAGATCTGCAGCGCCGCCAGCGACACACCGCCGCCGACACCGAAGATCAGCACCGTATCCGTCGGCCGCACCGCCGCCTTGGTCACCACCATCCGCCAGGCGGTCAGATAGGCCACGGGCAGACAAGCCGCCTCTTCGAACGACAGGCCGTCGGGGATGGGAAAGACGTTGGCGGCCGGCAGGCTGACCAGATCGGCGAACGTGCCGTCCACATGCTCTCCCAGGATCCGGTAGCGCAGGCACAGCACCGAATCGCCGCGCAGGCAGAATTCGCAGCGGCCGCAGCCCAGGCCGGGATGCAGCAGCACCCGGTCCCCCACCCGCAAGCCGCTTTCGCCCGGATCCACCGCCTCGACCACCCCCGCCCCATCCACACCCATGATCAGCGGCAGAGCATGGGTAATCCCCGCGCCCGTATCGCGCATATACAGATCCACCCGGTTCAGGCTGCCGGCCTTGATCCGCACCAGCACCTCGCCCGGCGCCCGGGTCGGGTCCGGCCGTTCGCCCAGGACCACCGTGCCCCGGCCGTCCGTGCGTCCCGTCAGTTCCAGCGCCCGCATGATCAGGCCAGCCCGATGGGAGCCGGGGCCAGCGCCAGGATGCGGTCGAAAACCTCGCGGAAGGCCCGGCGGGAGTCCACACCGATCAGCGGATCGTCGTTGGCGGCAAAGGCTGCGTCGATCTCGGCCCAATCCTCGTCGGTCAGCACCCGCATGGCCAGGGGCAGGATCTTGCCTTCCTCCTTGGCGATATGACGGAAGGTGAAGTCCACATAGGTTTCGGCCAGATCGGCAAAAGCCTCCAGCGCCGCCGCCTCTCCGCCCGTCCCGGCCGCCTTTTCATAGGCCGCCAGCGCCGCGCCCAAGCGGGTGACGTCCTCCGGTTCCCGCCGGTGTTCCGCCTCCAGCTCCGCCAGCAGATCGTCGGCCTTGTCGGTCCGGCGGCGCAGGGCCTTGAACAGGTAGTCGTCTTCCTTGGGGTGGTGCAGGCGGTCGGGGAAGCCTTCGATATAGGTCAGGATGGCGCGGAACAGAGGAAAGTTCGGCCGGCCGGCGCCCCGTTGCAGATCGGCGACCAGATAGCTCAGCCCGTGGACCACCGCCGCCAGCGAGCGGTGCTCTTCCTTGATGATCGCCAACCCCCGATGCATGCACAGCCTCCCGTTTTTCGATCGCGCCGTTCGCGCCTGAATGCGGACCCTTGCCCTGACATGGTATATATTGCATTAACCCACCCCTTCACACCAGGAGAAAGACGTCTTTGCACCCGGTTTAACGCATTATATTGCACATTTTCGCGGTTTGACGTATCTCAGGGCAACACCCCCTGGCCCCCTGCCCGTTCGAGAGGTTCCTTCCATGCCGGACGCCCAAGCTGTTTCCACCGCTTCCCCCGCGCCGGATGTGCTGGCCAGCCGGCCCCGCCCCGGGGTGCTGTTGCTGACCCTGAACCGGCCGCAGGTGAACAACGCCTTGCGCAGCCGCACCCTGGCCGACCTGGCAGAGCATCTGTCCGAGGCGGCGGAGGACGACGGGGTGCGCTGCGTGGTGCTGACCGGAGGCCGCAAGGCTTTCGCCGCCGGAGCGGACATCGGCGAACTGGCCGCCCATGACGCCACTTCCATCCTCAGCGACGTGCGGCCCCGCCATTGGCAGGTGATCCGCCAGTTCCCCAAGCCCCTGGTGGCGGCGGTGAACGGCTTTTGCCTGGGGGGCGGCAACGAGCTGGCCATGCATGCCGACATCATTCTGGCCGGAGAGGACGCCCGCTTCGGCCAGCCGGAGATCAACCTGGGGATCATTCCCGGCGCCGGCGGAACCCAGCGGCTGACCGCTGCCCTGGGCAAGTCCGAAGCCATGCGCCTGGTGCTTTCCGGCGCCTTTCTCGATGCCCGCACCGCCCTCGCGCGCGGGCTGGTCAGCGCCGTCTGCCCGCCCGAGCTGACCGTGGACCACGCCCTGGACCTTGCCGAAACCATCGCCGCCAAGCCGCCGCTGGCCCTGCGCCTGGCCAAGGAAGCGGTGCTGAAGGCCTTCGACATGGGGCTGGAACAGGGGCTGGCCCACGAACGCCGGGCCTTCTGCCAGCTCTTCGCCACCGCCGACAAGGCCGAAGGCGTGGCCGCCTTTCTGGAAAAGCGCCGTCCTGCCTTCACCGGCCGCTAACTCCCTTCATTCCCCGGAGCCCGATCCAATGGCTTTCGAGACCACTCTGTTTTCCATCGACGCCGGCGTCGCCACCCTGACCCTGAACCGGCCGGACAAGCTCAACGCCTTCACCGTGCAGATGCACGCCGAGGTCAAGGAGGCCCTGAAGGCGGTGACGGCCGGCGGGCGGGACGGTTCGGTGCGGGTGCTGGTGCTGACCGGTGCCGGCCGGGGCTTCTGCACCGGCCAGGACCTCGGCGACCGCAAGCCACCGCCCGACGGCGGCCGGCCGAACCTGGGGGAAAGCCTGGACGCCCGCTACAACCCGCTGGTCCGTACCCTGGCCGGGCTGGACATGCCGGTGCTCTGCGCCGTCAACGGGGTGGCGGCCGGAGCCGGGGCCAACATCGCCCTGGCCTGCGACATCGTCTTCGCCGCCCGTAGTGCCGCGTTTATCCAGGCCTTCTGCCGCCTTGGCCTGATCCCGGATTCCGGGGGCACCTGGGTGCTGCCCCGGCTGGTGGGCAAGGCGCGGGCCGCCGGGCTGACGCTGCTGGGCGACAAGATCACCGCCGAGCAGGCCGCCGCCTGGGGCCTGATCTGGCAGGTGGTGGACGACGACGCCCTGATGGGCACGGTGATGGAAACCGCCCGCCGCCTGGCCACGGCCCCGACCGCCGGCCTGGCCCTGATCAAGCGGGCGCTGGCCGCCAGCACCACCAACAACCTCGACGCCCAGCTGGATCTGGAGCGCGACCTGCAAACCATCGCCGGCCGGTCCGACGACTATCAGGAAGGCGTGGCTGCCTTCCTCGGCAAACGGCCGCCCCAGTTCAAGGGACGCTGACCCATGACCGCTTCCGCCCCTCTTCCCCCTCCCCTCGCTCTCCCCCTCGCTTCTCCCGTCGGCGTGGTCGGCGCCGGCGCCATGGGCGCAGGCATCGCCCAGGTGGCCGCCCAGGCCGGACATTCCGTGCTGCTGTTCGACACCGCCGAGGGCGCGGCCGCCAAGGGCAAGGCTGGTATCGAAAAGGCCCTGGCCCGCCGGGTCGCCAAGGGCGCCCTGGCCCGGGCGGATCTGGACGCCCTGCTCGGCCGCATCGTCGTTGCCCGCTCCCTTTCCGACCTCGCCCCCGCCGCGCTGGTCATCGAGGCCATTGTCGAGCGGCTGGAGGTCAAGCAGACCCTTTTCCGCCAGCTGGAAGAGCTGTGCGATGCCGGGGTGATCCTGGCCACCAACACCAGCTCGCTGTCCATCACCGCCATCGGCGCCGGGCTGGCACGGCCGGAACGGCTGGTGGGGCTGCACTTCTTCAATCCCGCGCCGGTGATGGCGCTTGTGGAGGTGATCTCCGGCATCGCCACCCTGCCCGAGGTGGCCGCCACCGCCCGCGCCACGGCCGAAGCCTGGGGCAAGGCGCCGGTGCTGGCCGCCTCCACCCCCGGCTTCATCGTCAACCGGGTGGCCCGGCCGTTCTATGCCGAAGCCCTGCGTCTGCTTCAGGACGGCGCGGCGACGCCGGCCACCATCGACGCGGTGATGCGCGAAAGCGGCGGATTCCGCATGGGTCCTTTCACGCTGATGGACCTGATCGGCCACGACGTGAACTACGCCGTCACCTGTTCGGTCTGGAGCGCCTGCTACCACGATCCCCGCTTCCTGCCGTCGCTGGCTCAGAAGGCCCTGGTGGACGCCGGCTGGCTGGGCCGCAAGACCGGCCGGGGCTTCTACGACTACCGCGACGGGGCGGAGACGCCGGCGCCCGACACGGCCCCACCCGTCCCTGCTCCCGCTGCGCCGTTGATGATGCGCGGTCCCTGCCCCCTGGCCGGCCGGCTGGCGGCGTCGGGACTGGCGGTGAGCCTGGACGACGACGGCCCGGGGGACCTGCTGATCGGCGAAGTCCGCCTGCTGCCCAGCGACGGCCGCTCCGCCACCCTGGCCGCCGCCGAGGACGGCCATGCGGACACCGTGGTCTTTGATCTCGCCCTGGATTGGCAGACCGCCAGCCGGGCCTGCATCGCCGTGGCCGATCAGGCGGGGCCGCAGGCTCTGCCCGCTGCACTCGGCCTGCTCCAGGCTCTGGGACTGGCGGTGTCGGTGATCGACGACGTGCCTGGGCTGGTGGTGACCCGCACCGTGGCCATGCTGGCCAACGAAGCCGCCGATGCGGTGCGCGAACAGGTGGCCTCGGCGGTGGATGTCGATGTGGCGATGACCAAGGGCGTGAACTACCCGCGCGGACCGCTGGCCTGGGCTCAGGACATCGGGCTGGCGCGGGTGCTTGCCATCCTGGGCAACCTGCACGCCGCGACCCAGGAAGACCGTTACCGCGCCTCGCCGCTGCTGGCCCGCAAGGTCGTGGGCGGGACGTCGTTTCTTTAACTTCGGGAGCCATTTTTCATGAGCGACGCCTTTCTCTGTGACGCCCGGCGCACCCCCTTCGGCCGCTACGGCGGCGCCTTGTCCCACGAAGGCGGCCCATGGGGTGGTTTCGATGCCGGAGACGGCCGAAAACATGGCCGACGACCATGACATCAGCCGCGCCGACCAGGATGCCTTCGCGCTCCGCAGCCAGGAGAAGGCCGCCGCCATCGCCTCGGGCCGGCTGGCGCAAGAGACCTGCCCGGCAACTATCCTCCGGCGCAAGGGTGACCCGCTGGTAATCGACACCGACGAGCACCCCCGCGCTGGAGGCTCTGGGGTGCCTGAAGAGGGTGGGGCGCCCGGACGGCACGGCGACGGCGGGGGTCCCACCACGCGTGATGGGGATGGGACCGGCGCCGGCATCGCGCAAGGCCTGCACAATGATGCGGTGAACCACAGGCTCCTCAACCATGCCCCCAACCTTTTTGCCGGGAATGCGCCATCGGCCGGCTGGGGTGCTTGCCTGATCCTCCAAAGAGTTGCCCGATCCCCCGAACCTGCGCCTTGCCGCTGGCGATGGCAGGTATCGCCCCTTACCTCTGAGATCAGGCGACGTCCCGGCCGGGTCCCGCTCCATGCGGGCGTGGATCCCCGGGCCGTTTCCGTCCCCTCCCGACGAGGGGCGGCGACAGCATTCCCCAAGGAGCCCCGACCATGGTTTCATTCACCTTGAATGGCGAAGAGCGCACGCTTGACGTCGACCCGGAGATGCCGCTGCTGTGGGCGCTCCGCGACCACCTCGGTTCCACCGGCACCAAGTTCGGCTGCGGCATCGCCCAGTGCGGCGCTTGCACCGTTCATCTTGACGGCAGCCCCATCCGTGCCTGCCAGACCCCCGTTGGCCAGATCGACGGGCTGAAAATCACCACCATCGAAGGCGCCGAAGGCCGCGAAGCCGACGCCGTGCGTGCCGCCTGGGTGGCGCTGGACGTGCCCCAGTGCGGCTATTGCCAGTCCGGCCAGATCATGTCCGCCGTCGCCCTGCTGCGCGATACCCCCCGCCCCAGCGACGAGGATATCGATGCCGCCATGGCCGGCAACCTGTGCCGCTGCGCCACCTACCAGCGCATCCGCGCCGCCATCCATGACGCCGCCCACCGGCTGGAGGCCTGATCCATGTTGCCCAGACCCCTACGCTCCCTGATCCGCCCCGTCCGCTCCGGCGGCGTCTCGCGACGCGGTTTCCTGCTTGGCGCCGCGGCGACCACGGCCGGTTTCGCCGTCGGCTTCAGCCCGCTGGCCGGAAAGGCCGCCGATGGTGCCGCCGAGGCTGGAAACGCCGCCACCCCCAACCCCTTCGAAGCCTATGTGACCATTGCCGAGGACGGCGCGGTCACCATCCTGTCGTCGCAGTTCGACATGGGCCAGGGCTCCTATCACGGCATCGCCACTCTGGTGGTCGAAGAACTGGACGCCGACTGGGATGCTATCACCGTGGTCGGCGCCACAGGCGCCCCCAGCCTTTACGGCAACCTGGCCTGGGGCGGCGCGGCCCAGGGCACGGGCGGGTCCACCACCATCTTCACCTCGTGGGACCGCTACCGCACCGCCGGCGCGACCGCCAGGCGCATGCTGGTGGATGCCGCTGCCGAGGCATGGTCGGTGCCGGCGTCGGAAATCACCGTCTCCAAGGGCGTCATCAGCCACGCCGGATCAGGCCGCTCGTCCGGCTTCGGGGCCTTTGCCAAGGCCGCCGCCGGCCGCCCGGTACCCGCCGAGGTGACGCTGAAGACCCCCGACCAGTGGACCGTGATCGGCAACCCGGACGTCCATCGCTACGACGCCAAGGGCAAGACCACCGGCGAGCAGCAGTTCACCATCGATGTCACGCTGCCCGACATGCTGACCGCCGTGATGATCCATCCGCCCCGCTTCGGCGCCACCGTGGCCTCGTTTGACGCGACCCAGGCGAAGTCCATGCCCGGCGTGGTCGACGTGGTGGCCATCCCGCGGGGCATCGCCGTGGTGGGCAAGGACATGTGGTCGGCCCTGAAGGGTCGGGACGGCGTCACCGTCACCTGGGATGAATCGAAGGCCGAAATGCGGGGCTCGGCGGAGCTGATGGCTGAATACCGCGATCAGGCCACCAAGGCGCCGCAGGTGATGGCCCGCGAAGACGGCGATGCCGCCGGCGTGCTGGCCTCTGCCGGCAAGGTCTTCGAGTCCACCTTCGAATTCCCCTATCTGGCCCATGCGGCCATGGAGCCCCTGAACGCCGTGGCCCGCAAGGGCGAGGACGGCACCGTGGAAGTCTGGGCCGGCCACCAGATGCCCACCGTTTACCAGTACCTGATTTCCGAAACCGCCGGCGTAGCACCGGATAAGGTTCAGCTGCACATCATGAAAACCGGTGGCAGCTTCGGCCGGCGTGCCGTCGCCGACGGGGACGTGATCGTCGAAGCGGTCGCCATCGCCAAGGCCCTGGACTGGAAAGCCCCGGTGAAGGTGCAGTGGACCCGCGAGAATGACATGCGTGGCGGCCGCTACCGCCCCGCCTATGTCCACCACATGCGCGCCGCCGTCGGGGACGACGGCCTGCCGGTGGCCTGGGAGCATCACATCGTCGGCCAGTCCATCGTCGGCGGCACGCCCTTCGCGGGCATGATCCAGCACGGTGTGGATCCCACTTCGGTGGAAGGGGCGTCGAACCTGCCTTATACCGTCCCCAACCTGTCCGTCGGCCTGACCACCACCGAAGTCGGCGTACCGGTGCTGTGGTGGCGCTCCGTCGGCTCCACCCACACCGCCTATGCCACCGAAGTATTCCTGGACGAACTGGCCGCCTCCACCGGCGCCGATCCGGTGGACTTGCGCCTGGGGCTGCTGAAGGATCACCCGCGCCATGCCGGCGTGCTGAAGCTGGCCGCCGAAAAGGCCGACTGGGGCACCGCGCCACCGGAAGGGCGCTTCCGGGGCATTTCCGTCCACGAAAGCTTCCACTCCTACGTGGCCCAGGTGGTGGAGATCTCCATGGACGGCGGCATGCCCAAGGTCCACAAGGTGGTGGTCGCCGTGGACGTGGGCATCCCCGTCAATCCCGACACCATCAAGGCCCAGGTGGAAGGTGGCGTGGGCTTTGCGCTCGGGGCCGTGCTGCAGGAAGCCGTCACGTTGAACGAAGGCAAGGTGGAGTCCGCCAACTACGACACCTATCGCCCCCTGCGCCTGAACCAGATGCCGGAGATCGAGGTGCATATCGTCCCCAGCACCGAACCGCCCACGGGCATCGGCGAACCGGGCGTGCCGCCGCTTGGTCCGGCGCTGGCCAACGCCGTGGCCGCCGCCACCGGCCGGCGGGTTCGGGTTCTGCCCTTCGAACAGGGTCTGTCCGCCTGACGGAATGCCGGCCCTGAAGGCAAACGAAAGCCGCCCGGCCTCCTTACGGAGGCCGGGCGTTTTCTGTTCTACACCGGCCGCAAGCGTGCCTTCATGCCCAGCGCCAGCTCGACGGCCAGGACCACCAGCAGCGACAGCCCGACCAGCGGAAAGAACAGCCCGGCGGCGACGGCCATCCCCAGCACCGTCCCCGGAACACGCCAGCCGGCCGGAAGGCTCGGCGCACCGAGGGACCCCGCAGGACGCCGCTTCCACCACATCACCACCGCCGAGACGGCCAGCAGCACCACCGCCAGACAGGCCAGCAGCAGCACGATCTGGTTGATCAGACCGAATTCCTGGCCCATGTGCACGCTGATGCTCCATTCCGCCGCCCGGCCCAGCGCCCCAAGGTCGGCGAAGCCCATGTCGAACAGCACCTGCCCCGTGTACTGGTCCAGATGGATGATCCGTTCCTGCGACACGTCATCGGGATAGACGGAAGCGGTAAAGACCCCTTCCGGCCCGCTAGGCATGGCCAGCACATATCCCGGATGGATGCCCATCGCCTCCACGGTCCCGACCACCGCATCGACACCGGCAGGCACCACGCCGGCAGGCCGGGAAACGGCCTCGGACACGGGCATGGGCTGGTTCTCGATGATCCACGGCGCGTGCTCCAGGGCCTCGCCCACCGGCACAGTCGAGGTCGGGTATGTGTCCCAGTAGCCATCGGGCATGCCCAGTCCCATGGCATAGGACAGATCATAGAATTGCTTGCCCCAGATCCCGGACCAGGGCAGCCCGGTCAGGGCCAGAAAGACGATAAAGACCGCCGTGTAGATCCCCGTCACCGCATGCAGGTCCCGCCAGAACGGGCGCCCCCTGGTGCGCCTCGGCCGCAGGACTCCGACGGCACGCCCGCGAGGCCACCACAGGTAAACGCCGGTGGCGACCAGCAGAATCGCCCAGCCGGCCACGGCCTCGACGATCCGGTTTCCCAGCCAGCCCACATATTCCAGACTGTGCAGCTTGCGGACCACCCACATCGGCGGAGATCCGGCGAAACCGCCATCCCACAGGTCTCCCAGAATGGCGCCGGTATAGGGGTTGACGAAAATCACGTCCTTCACGCCGTCTTCTCCGGCGATCTTGACCTGGGCGGCCCGGTCTCGGGCCGCCGGCGGGGCGTAGGCCTTCAAGGTGCCCGGGTGCGCCTCCAGGGCGCGGGCGATCATGTCCGACGGCGCAAGCGGTGCCGCGACACCCGGCTCCACCCGACGGAAATCCCCGTAGAGGATATCGTTGATCTCGTCCTTGAAAAGATAGAGCGCACCGGTCATGGCGATCAGGACCATGACGGGCAAGACAATCAGCCCCGCATAGAAATGCCAGCGCCAGATAGCACGATACAGCGCGGAGGGCGGCGCCCCCCTCGATAGGGTTTCGGTCATGAGGTTTATTCCATGGAAACGGGATAGCTTCCGTCCGCCTGGCCTGACGCCCGGCGGCAAAGCAATCCCATGGTCACCCGATGGGTGGGTACGGTTCGGAAACGGCGAGGTGGTCCGACCATCCCATCGGAGGCGCCCGCGCCTGAAACGGCGCCGGCCTGCGCGCATCGGGCACCGGCCGCACAACCCGCGGTCCCGAAAGCGGCCCATGGAAAACAGCGCCGACGATAACCGGCGGCGACATGGGTTCGATCAGGTGAAAGTGCGACAGCCAGGGACAGGACTCGGTCTCATACGCAATCGGCGCATTGGGTTCCTGACCCGGCATGGGGATGTAGACGATCGCACTGCCCGTGCAAAGCGCCACATAGCCCTCTTTCTCCGGCAGCCAGACCGAAGGCGCCAGAGTGCGGAGCAATAAGGCACAGGCCAGCACGAGGGAAAGCTGTATCCCCCGATACCTGACCCCACTATATTGCCTTTTTCTCATAAGACATTCTAATAGCACAAAACCATGTCCGACACATCGGGCTTTCATACGCCGGCGACCCTTCATGTTCGCCGCCCTGTCCCCCTTCCTCGTTCCAGACGCCGGTCGTCGGGTTCGGACCTTTCCCCGGTACTGGCCCGCATTTTTCACATATCAGATCGCCCCAAATAGCCATAAAAGGAATGTTGATTATAATTCTCAATGCGTGCAAGTCTCACTTGCGTCCATGAAACGGAGACAGTCTTCGTCCCCCGCCCGGCCCGGCCCCACCCGATCCGTTCCCGTGAGGCCGGCAGGGCTTTCCGCAGTGAGGGCCACGACATGCGTTCCATTCCCGCCAGCAAGGCCGCGCCCGGTTCCTACCGGGTGTCTGGCGTTCTGCTTCCCCCCGATGTGACGACGCGTCTGGGCGACCTGGGCCTGCGTCCGGGAATCGTGGTGACCTTGCTACAGAACCAGGGCAGCGGCGGCACCCTGGTGGCTTGCGGCGACGCCCGCGTGGCCCTGGATGCCGATACCGCCGCCCGTGTCCGCCTCGTCACCCTGGAAGGAGAGGCCTCATGAGCATCCGCACCATGCAGCCCGGCGACGAACTGAAAGTGCTGGGGTATGAAAAAGGCAACAGGGACTACCGCCAGAAGCTGTTGTCCATGGGGCTGGTGCCAGGCACCAGTTTCACCGTCACCCGCGTCGCCCCCCTGGGCGATCCGGTGGAGATCAGGCTTCGCGGGTTTTCCATGAGCCTGCGCCGGGCCGAGGCCGATACCCTGAAGGTGGAGCGACTGTGACATGACCGGAATCACGATCGGAGTGGTGGGCAATCCCAATTGCGGCAAGACCACCCTGTTCAACGCCCTGACCGGATCGACCCAGCAGGTGGGCAACTGGCCCGGGGTCACCGTCGAAAAGAAGGTGGGCGCGTTCACCCACGCCGGCACCCGCTGCACGGTGGTTGACCTTCCCGGGGTCTATTCCCTGGGCGTGGTTTCCACCACCTCGGAAGACGAACGGGTCGCCCGCGATTACGTGCTGGCCGGCGAAGCCGATCTGGTGGTCAACATCGTCGATGCCTCCAACATGGAACGGAACCTCTATCTGACCGCGCAGCTGCTGGAGATGCGGGTCCCGCTGGTGGTGGTGCTCAACATGATGGACATCGCCCACGACCGGGGGCTGGAGATCGACATTGCCGAAATGTCCGCCCGCCTGGGCTGCCCGGTGGTGCCGGTGGTCGCCACCCGCCGGCGGGGGCTGGACGACATCCGCAGCGCCATCCTCGCCATGGCCGCCGATCCGCGCCTGCCCGATGTGACCATCCCCTACCCCGAGGAGATCACCCCCCATATCGACGCCCTGGCCGCCGAGGTCGCAGCAAAGGTGCCGGCGGACGCCGGACATCCGGTCTGGCTGGCCACCAAGCTGCTGGAAGGGGATATGGGGGCGCGCTCTGCTGCCCGCGCCGTCCCCGAAGCCTCCATTGCCAGCCGTATCGCGGCCATTGAAGAGGCCACGGACGACGAAGCGGACATCCTGATCGCCGACGCCCGCTTCGGCTACATCACCGCCCTGGTGGCGGCCAGCGTGCGCCGCCCGCGCGAGGCATCGCGCACCCTGTCGGACCGCATTGATCAGCTGGTGCTGAACCGGGTGCTGGGGATCCCGCTGTTCCTGGGCATGATGTATTTGATGTTCCTGTTCACCATCAACGTGGGCGGGGCCTTCATCGATTTCTTCGACCAAGCCTTCAGTGTCGTCCTGGTCGACGGCCTGTCCCGGCTGCTGGGAACCATCGGAGCGCCGGACTGGTTCGTGGTGCTGGCCGCGGAAGGGGCCGGCGGCGGGATCACCACCGTGGCCACCTTCGTGCCGGTGATCGCCGCCCTGTTCCTGTTCCTCTCGGTGCTGGAAGATTCCGGCTATATGGCCCGGGCGGCCTTCGTCATGGACCGGGCGATGCGCGCCATCGGCCTGCCGGGCAAGGCCTTCGTGCCGATGATTGTCGGCTTCGGCTGCAACGTGCCCTCGATCATGGCCACCCGTACCCTGGAACACCGGCGGGACCGGGTGCTGGCGACGATGATGGCACCCTTCATGTCCTGCGGAGCCCGCCTGCCGGTCTATGCCCTGTTCGCCGCCGTGTTCTTTCCCGTCGGCGGGCAGAACGTCGTCTTCGGCCTTTATCTGCTCGGCATTCTCTTCGCCGTCGGCACCGGGCTGATGCTCAAGCACTCCCTGCTGCGCGGCGAGGCCTCGGCCTTCGTCATGGAACTGCCGCCCTACCACATGCCGACCCTGGGCGCGGTGCTGATCCGCTCCTGGACCCGCCTGCGCGGCTTTATTCTGCGGGCCAGCCGGGTGATCGTGCCCATGGTCATCATCCTCAGCTTCTTCAACGCGCTGGGCACCAACGGAACGTTCGGCAACCAGGACAGCCAGGATTCCGTGCTGGCGGCGACCAGCCGGGTGCTGATGCCGGTCTTCGAGCCGATGGGGGTCACCTCCGACAACTGGCCGGCCGCCGTCGGCCTGGTCACCGGCCTGTTCGCCAAGGAAGCGGTGGTCGGCACTCTGAACAGCCTCTACAGCCAGATGGACGAAGCCGCCGCCGGCGGTGCCGGGGACGAAGCCTTCGACCTGGGCGCCGGCCTGTGGGGGGCGGTGCTGACCATTCCGGAAAACCTCTCCGACCTTGCCTCGGCCTTCACCGACCCGCTGGGGATCGACGTCTCGTATGTCGCCGACCGCCAGGCCGCCGCCGAGGAACTGGAGGTGGGCGACGCCGCCTTCGGCGCCATGGCCGCCGGCTTCGCCGGCCCGGCCGGGGCGTTCGCCTACATGCTGCTGATCCTGCTGTATGTGCCCTGCGTGGCGGCCCTGGGAGCGATGGCCCACGAAGTCGGGCTGAAGTGGACGGTCTTCAGCGCCGCCTGGACCACCGGCCTGGGCTATTGCGCCTCTGTCGTCTTCTTCCAGGCCAGCCGCCTGTCCACCGCACCGGCCGAAGCCGGCCTGATCATTGCCGTTGCCCTGGGTCTTCTGGGGCTCGTGGTGGTGACCCTGCGCATCGTCAGCCGGACGGCCATCACCCAAAGCGCCACGGCACCGGCCGAATAGGAAAAGGGAGGGCAGCACCATGGCCACGCTCTCGGACGTCCGCCGCTTTCTGCGGGATCATCACCGGGCTTCCCTGGCCGAAATCGCCCTTGGGGTGGGGAGCGCACCGGACGCGACCCGCGCCCTCCTGGACATCTGGCTGGAAAAGCAGCGGGTGCGGCGCATCGTCGCCCCCTGCGCCGGCTCTTGCGGCCAAAGCTGTTGTTCGGAAACGACGATGACCGAAACCTACGAATGGATCGAACCACCGCCGATGCATTGAGAATCGGTCGGGAAGGATCAGCCGGCTGCCGCTGACACCGGCGCCTTGTCGGGGACCGGAGCCTCCGCCTCCACCTCTTCCACCCGGGGCTGACGGCCCGGTCCCTTGACGGCCTGCCAGAAGGTCACGCAGCTTTTGCGGTAGACCGGATCGCTGGCCTTCAGTTCCTGATGCAGGGCCTTCAGGTTATGATAGGGCACGCCGGCATACATGTGATGGGCGGTGTGGAACCGCAGGCTGATCGGCTGGGTAATCACGCCGATGGGGGCTTCGACGGTAAAGCTGTCGATCTTGTGGTCCAGCCGGGTGGTCTTGTCCTTGTACTCGATCATCGCATGTTCCAGCGGCACCCGCAGGGTGGTCAGGAACCAGCCGACGATCATCACGCCGCAGAACAGCGGAATCGTCTGCGGCAGGACGATCGCATACAGGGTGTACATCACCAGGTAATAGCGGCTGAGCACCACGGCAGAGCGCGTATGCTCGTCCGACACGATGGCGCCCGTCGTGTGGCCCTTGGAGCGCAGGAAGTTTTCCACCGCCGTTTCCATGCGCTGGCCGAAAATGGCCGTCCCGATCATCAGCAGGACATTGAAGAACGGCACGATCAGCGGAATCACCACCAGCACGAAAAAGGCCAGCTTGCGATCACTGCGCAGCAGCAGATATTGCGGATCCTCCGGCGTGCCGAAGACGCCGATGGAATGGTGGGTCAGATGGGGCTTGATGAAGCGGACCGAGGGGATGCACAGGATGCCCCCCACGGTCAGGTCCCAAATCCGGGTGAACAGTTTCATCTGCGATTTGTTGTACTGGTGGCTGATCTCGTGCAGGAACACACCGGCCCGGTGGATCGAAATCACGCAGATCACGAAGTAGGCGGCAAACAGCGCCCCTTCGGTATGCATGCAGGCGTAGAAGGTATAGAAGAAGATGAACAGCGCGGCGAAAAAGTCGCAGTAGTAGGTCGCCATGCTTATTTCGTAATATTTTCTGTCGATCATCGTCCCCTTCCCCCTGGCGAGACCCGGAACGGGCATGCCCCCGTCCGCCCTGCGCGCCAGTAGACCCCCAACCCTTCAACCCGTCCAGCCCCGGATTGTGAAGGATCGCGTCGCATCAGTGGATTTTCTCCAAAAAAGATGCCGGCCCGGGAAGAGATCCCTTCCCTCCCCGGGCCGGCTTTCAGTGAAAGTGATCAGAGCATTCCTGGCCTACACAGCGGCAACCTCCCCGAAGGTGATCACGTCGCCGTTGCCAAGATAGGCGGTGTCCTTCGACCGGTGCCGGGCCGTCCCTTGCACCACATTCAGGCCGGCTTCCTTGAACTTCTTGGCGGTGATGATGCCGGTGCAGTGGTTGCAGCCCACCTTTTCGAAACCGTAGCCGCCGATGGCCGCGACCAGGTCGTCATACTTGGGATCCCAGTCCTCGAAGGGGCTGATGTGTAGCCCGCCGTAGATCCCGTGCAGACGGGTGAACTGCACTTCCCGCTGGGCGGTGGCGGCGAACTGGATGATGCCCTGGTGGCAGCAGCCGGTAATGCAGACCAGCCCCCTGTCCTTGACGTTCACATACAGGGACTGCTCGCCATAGACCCGACAGATGATCGGCACGCCGAAGGTATAGACGGCCACGCCGGGCCAGATCTCCGTCAGCCCTTCCGGATTGACCACCAGATTGCCGCGGTGCCCGCAGTCCTTGATGTACTGCAGCCCCTCGGCATAGAAACCCTTGGGGATCAGGGTGGTAACGGTGGGATCATAGCGATAGGTCACCGGCAGCCCCCAGAAGTGATCGAAATGTTCGTGGGAGATCATGAACAGGTCGATCTTGTGGTCGGCCAGCAGGCGGTCGATGCCTTCGCGGCGGAACGCCTCGTCCATCCAGGCATACGACCAGCCGGAATCCAGCAGGATGCGCCTGGTTTCTCCTTCCAGGGTTTCGATTTCCACCAGCGCGGCGAAGCCCCCGGCATTCTGGGGATTGACCGCGTTGTCCATCTGGAATTCCCAGGCCTTCTCCAGGTTGGCGGGAAGGTAGGGTTTGATGTGCTTGATGCCCTCCTGATAGGACCCTTGCGCCAGCTTGCCCTTGACCCCGGCGAAGGGTGCCCAGTTGTATGTGTACTGGTTGACCAGCAATCCGCCGGCTCCGCGGATATCGCCCATCAGCGTTCCGTTCTCGAACCACGAGGTCTCGCTGATGTTGGTCACCTTGACGCTTTTGACTTCCCCGATATCGCGGCGGTTCGTGGCCACTTGGGGGAAGTGGCGGGTGCGCCCGGGCAGGTAGCTGTAAAGCCCCATGCTTCCCAGAGCGCCGACCATGCCGCCCACCGCCACACCGGCGGTGAATTCTCGGCGGCCGAACCCTTTGTCCTGGTCGGTCATGATACGGCCCTCCCGGGGCTCAGGTGTAGATCCAGGTGAACTGCGCCAGCACGGGCAGCGCCCAGACCACCGTGAAGTAGGCGAGGATTCCCAGCACCAGCCCGACGGCCAGGCCGACCCCGCGTTCCATCGACAGATACGACATGACAGCCTCCCTTCGCTTTATTCCGCGGGCGCCGGCGGCGCACCGGGGTCATGGGACACCGACGCCGGCCTGGCGGTCGCGGGCGCGCGTGCCGCATCGGTCGCGGGCACCCGTTTCCAGGCCGGCCAGTCGTCCATGAACCAGTGGTGGATCAGCATCAGGTTGATCAGCCAGATGGTCGGAATCATGGGGAACTGCTGCGGGTGAGAGAATCCCTTCTGCGTTCCCAGAACCAGATGGCTGACATTGTAATAGACCCACATCAGCGCCACCCCGGCGACAATGACGATCAGTGTGCGCAGGATCACATTGACCGGGGTGGAGAAGCGCTTCGGCCCGTTGCCGCAATAGAAGTTCATGTACAGGGCGGGCAGCAGGAAGAAGATCATCATTTCGCCGACATGTAGCCAGCGCCAGTCCGGAGCGGCATCCCGCCGCGTGCCGCGAATGGCTTCGCCCCACCACAGTTCCTGCACGAAATACAGGAAAAAGCTGCAGGCCACGGCAATGGCGATGATGGCCAGGAAGGCCGTCACCCGCCGCACGGCGTTGTGGCGGATCAGGTCGAAGGGCCAGCGTTCCCAGATGGTTTCCACCAGCCAGACCACCACCGTGCAGGCCATGATCCAGGCAATGTGGAAGTTGCCGCTGACCGTGTTGGCGAAGGTTTCCCAATACGGCGGCGCGATGGAGGTAAAGTACTGCCACGGATAGTACAGGATGCCCATATGCGGATGCATGGTCATGAAGTAGACCACCGTGGACAGGAAGAAGGTGACCAGCAGGATGGTGATCCCCTGGACCGGCTGGCGTTCGTTCTGCCAGGGCGCGCGCTCGGCGCCGACCACCCAGGCCGGGCTGAGCCACGAGGCGATGGCGGCAAACATCAGGATGGCCAGCGCCGCGTATTCCTCGGCGAAGAACTGGGTGACGCCGGGCAGCTTGGACAGCTGATCGGGTTCGAAATAGGCAATGGCGAAGTTGCCCAGCAAGCCGTTGAAGAACCCCTTGATCAGCACCATCATGATCGCCGTGGCCGCCGCCGTCAGCACCAGGCCCTTCAACAGCGGATGCCAGCTTTCCAGTTGATGGCGCTTCATCGGCCAGAACTGGAAGATATAGACCATCCAGATCATGATGATCAGGAACCAGCGCGTGTACATGTAGCCCACATAGGGCGTGTACAGCCGCAACAGGCCGCGCGGATCCTGGAAGATCCACCAGGTGGCGTAAAAGGCGGCCAGCAGGACGCCGATGGTCACCAGATGGGTCAAGGGCACGGACCAGCGGGGGGTCAGCCGTCTTTCGCTCAGCCAGCCGACACCCCATCGTTCGCCCGCACCCGCAGTGGAGCGTGACGTTTCCATGGTTTTTCCCCTGTCCCGGTGTCGAGATGTTCACCATCCATCCGGTCGTCAGGACGGATCGCGTTATCCCGAGGATCGGGGCGTTGGTGGATCGGAGTCCGGCGGCCCTTCGGCCGATCCGAACAAGGCGCGGACCAGATCCAGTTCACTCATTGCCGAGGCATCCAGCCCCATCCGCTCGGCTTCGGCCTTCAGGAACGGCCGGCATTCGTCGATCAGGGCATAGGCCGTTTCGAAGGACGCAAAGAAGTCCGTGCCCCCCGGCCCGCCCGGCTCAGCCGGATCAGGGGGAGTGTCGGGGGTGGGGTCGGATGCATAAGAGGCGCCGGAGGCCACGGAAGGATCGGCCGCCACCAGGCGATCGACCAGTCCGCGCAACAGGCTGCGGCGGCCGAGGATATCAGTGCCCATGGTGATGATCCTCCTCTTCGGCGAAGCAGCTGTGGCAGGCTTGGGAGTCGGGCGGAAAAGCCCAGTGGTGCGCCTGCCACCAGGCCGGCCGAAGCCAGCCCCCGGCGCCGGTTGGAGCGTTCACGGTTTCGGTCGTCACCTCCTCTCGCAGGTCCCGGTCGGCGGCGGCATCCAAGGCCGTCAGGGCGGCCATCGAGGACAGCCCCGCCGCGCCCCGGGAAAGCGCGACGGCGCAGGTGCGCCCCTCGACGGTCGGATCGGGGACAAGCCGCCAGTCCATATGGCGGTCGCGCACCCAGCTCATGCCGGGCATGCGACCGGTCCGCGCCGCCTTGACCTGAGCGCGATGCACATAGGCCCAGGCCTGGACCAGCTTGTCGAACAGGGGATAGGCCAGTGCCCAGCCGGGCACGCAGCGCAGGGACAGATCGTCCCGGGGCGCGTCCTTCAGGGCGGCGGCATCGGCGAGAATGCTTTCCTTCCAGCTGGTCTGCGCCAGCACCTTCATCACCAGCCCGTCGCCGGTGCCCGGCTGGACCAGCCGCAAGAGGCCACAGACGAACAGGCCCGGATCGATCACCCGCCGCCCCCTGTCTGTGGGGGTGCCGGTGCCGTCGAACAGGTCCGACTCCCGCAGCCGCCGTTCCTCCGGCGACCAGACCCCAAAGCCCTCCTCGGAGGGGTGGGGGTAGTAGCGCAGGGCCACGTCCGCCCGTCCGGGAAACACCTTGTCGGGATGTTCCACCAGGTCCAGCTGATAAGCCCCATGCCGGTCGTCGATCCACAGGTACCAGCTCAACGGATCGCCCATGATCCGGCTGATCTGGCGAAAACCGATGGCCCGCCGGGCATGGCCGTCCGGGAACAGAGCCAGCATCACCGCTTCCACCGCACGATAGGCCAGCACGAAGGCCGAAGCCGGCACCGGTGCAGCGTCCGGAAACGGGGATGGGGATGGGGATAGGGATGAAGGCAGCGACGGCGAAGTGTTGGTCATGGGCATCGCACCCTCTCTTCGCGGCATCGGGCCGCGCTCGAAGGGAAACCGGGGAATCTCCGGGACAGCGATTGATCCGACTCGCCATCCGTCCGCTTGGTCAGCCGTTATACGCTTCGGCAAAACAGCCGGCATTGTGATCTATCAATCCGTTTTGGTCGTCCCCCGAGTTGCGCAGTTTTCCGGGCGTTCGAACCACCAACCCAGGCATGGAGGCGCCATCCGCTTATCGGAATAGTGGTTTTCCGGCTGCATGTTTCCGACGTTTGTGCTACCTCCCACAGCCTTGGGTTTGTGGAGAGGATATTGAACCAATGCGGTCGATAAAATTTTTGGTTATCGGGTTATGTGCCTTTGTCCTGGCGGCCTGCCAGACCGTGCCGATAAAGAACTATACGTCCGAAGCCTTCCCGCCGGGTGCCCGGCGGCTGTCCATGGAACAGATTGAAGAGATCATCATCCGGACCGGTGCGGAACGGGACTGGCGGATGACCAAGACCGGCCCGGGCGCACTGCGCGCCACCTATGCTCCGCGCACCCACGTGGCCAACGTGATGATTACCTTCTCGCAAACCGACTTTTCGATCACCTACGAAAGCAGCAGCAACCTGCGGTATGACGGGGTGAACATTCACCACAACTACAATCGATGGGTCAACAACTTGCGCGCAGATATCCTTCAGGCGGTATCCGTTCAGGCAGCCCTCGCCGGCTAGAGCGGAATGCGATGAAGCGGGCACCGGTTCATCGCGAAAAATTCCGCTCAAACAAAAGCCTGGAGCGGGATTCCGATTCAACCTGAACCCATCCCACGCCAAAGGGCGGGGCTGTCCTGCTTTCCCGCGGTGGCGTACAGCCAGATGCGCCTGTCACCCCTCCGGCACCTATTCGGTATTTCCTATGGACCGTCGACGGATTCGATCCTGGGCAGTCTGGCGAGGCGATCACACCGCCGGGCTCCTGACCTCTTCCCGGGATCTACATCCTGTGGCCATTGACGCAGCAAGCCTCGGACGCGGCATCAAACCTGCCTGGCGCCGTCGGCTCGACCTGTTCGGCCGGGCGGCTGCCGAGGTGATGGACCGGGTGCAGGCCGGAGCACGGGATGGGGCACGGGACGGCGTGGACAATCCGGCGGTGGTCTTCTCTTCCCGCCACGGCAATCTCGCCCGCACCTTGGAGCTGCTGGGTCAGATCCGGCAACAGGAGCCCCTGTCGCCAGCCCATTTCAGCCTGTCGGTGCACAACGCCCTGCCCGGGGTCGCCTCCATCGCCTGGGGCATTACCCGCGCCCATACCGCCCTTGCCGCAGGACCGGACAGCCTGATCGCCGGCCTGACCGAAACCTTGTGCCTGGGCGCGGAGGATCCGACAGTGCCCTGCCTGCTGGTCCATGCCGACCTTGTCCTGCCTCCCGCATTCGCCGCCGAAGACCCTGCCACCCCGGTCAGCACCGCCCTGGCCTTGCGGCTGGAAGCGTCGGATGCCGGCGATGATGACGCGGCCACCTTCGCCTTTACCCCGCTTCCCGGTATCGGGGACGGCAGCCATTCGCCCCTGCACGATCAGGTGGCGGCCCTGACCGCCCTGCTGAGCACCCCTTCGGCAACCGCTGCCGAACTGCGCGGCGCCACCATGGGCTGGCGGATCTCCCGCCATGGATAGGGCTCTGGACAAAGCCTGGCGGGTCGTCGCCACCGGGATCTCCTTCGCCGCTTTCGGGCTGGGAGGGCTGGCACTGTCCCTGACGGTGTTTCCGGCAATGCTGTTGCTGATCCCCGACCGGACCCGGCGGGAGGCTGCGGCCCAGCGCACCATCTGCCGCAGTTTCCGCCTGATGCTCCGGGTGGTGGCGGTTCTGGGGGTGGCCGAAGTGGACATGATCGGGGCAGCCCGCCTGCGCACGGCCCGGGCCAGCCTGATCATCGCCAATCACCCCACCCTGTTCGACGTGGTGATCCTGCTGGCGCACATGGACCGCTGCCAATGCGTGGTCAAGCACCAGCTGTTCCGCAATCCCTTCCTCGCCGGCGTGGTGCGGGCAGCGGGGTTCATCCGCAACGACGACGACCCAGAACGGCTGATCGGGGCAGTGGCGGCCCATCTGAAGGCGGGATCGAGCGTCATCATCTTCCCCGAAGGCACGCGCACCCCCCTGGGCCGGCGGCTGGGAGAGCCCCGGCGCGGCGTGGCCAACATCGCCATCCAGGCGGGCGCCGACTTGATTCCGGTGGTTGTGTCCTGTAACCACGAAACCCTCCGAAAGGGCACTCCCTGGTACCGCATTCCCCCTACGAAAATTCGATACAGCCTGCGCGTCGAAGATCCCCTGGCCATTGCCAAGCTGATCGATCCGGGGCTCTCGCGGGCGCAGCAGGCACGGGCAATCACCAAGAAAATAAGGCATTTCTTCATGGAACGGCTGGCTGATGACACTGCTGGAAACTGAACTGAAAACCCTGATCATCGAGACCCTGAACCTCGAAGACGTGAGCGTCGAGGACATCGACAGCGCCGAACCCCTGTTCGGCGACGGCCTGGGCCTGGACTCCATCGATGCCCTGGAACTGGGGGTAGCCCTGCAAAAGGCCTATGGCGTGCGGGTCGATACCAAGACAGAAGATGTCCGCACCCACTTTGCGTCGGTGCATAATCTGGCGCTGTTCGTTCAGCGTTTCCGTAACGAGGCCTGACCCATGCACAGCAAGGAAGAGATCTATCAGCACCTGCACGACTATCTGGTCGAATTGTTCGAGGTGCCCAGCGAGTCCATCTCGCCCGACGCCCGGCTGATGGAGGACCTGGACCTGGATTCCATCGACGCGGTGGACCTGATCGTCAAGTTCCAGGAACGCACCGGCAAGAAGATCCAAGCCGAAGAGTTCAAATCCGTCCGCACCGTCAACGACGTGGTCGAGAAATTCCATGCGGTGGTCAACAGCTAGACGACTGCTGCTCGGGCTGCTGGCGGTGGCCGGGCTGGCCTATCCGGTCCTGGTCTATGTGGGCCTGGCCAGCTATTCCGCCCATGTCCTGCTGTCCGTTCTGGTGGTCCTGATCCTGGTGCGGGCGCTGCTGTTCCTGTCCGCCCGCAGGATGCTGCCGGCAGCCCTGTCGGCGGCACTGGCGTCAGCCCTGTGGGCGCTGGGCCAGGTGGAAGGACCGCTGGCGATCCGCCTGTATCCCGTCATCGTCAGCCTGACCCTGGCCGGCATCTTCGGCCTGACCATGGTGCGGCCGCCACCGATGATCGAACGCTTCGCCCGCCTGCGCGACCCCCATCTGGATGCTTTCGCCTTGCGCTACACCCGGACCCTTACAGCGGTATGGATCGGCTTCTTCCTGCTCAACGCCGCCATTGCCGGCTGGACCGTGGTGGCCGGCTCGCTGGAGCAATGGACCCTGTACAACGGCCTGATTTCCTATCTGCTGATCGGCTTGCTGTTTTTCGGCGAGTGGCCGGTGCGCCGGGTGATCCGCCGCCGCGCCGAAGCCCGGGGGCGCCTGTGATGCACGCCTCATCCGCCCCCGAGCCCGGCGATGCCGGTGCCCTGCCCGGTCTGTTCGCCGGCCTGTTCGGCCCGGACCGCTCCGCCGCCGCCCCCCTGTGCCTGGACGGCGCGACAGAGATTTCCCGCGCCGCCGTACGGGCCGACGTGCTGGCCCTGGCCGGCACGCTGGAAGCCCCGCGCGTGGCCCTGCACTGCACCTCTGCCAGGCTGTTCCTGATCGCCCTGGCCGCCGCCTGGAGCCGGGGCGCGCGGGTGATCCTGCCAGCCAGCGACCGCTCGGGCCATCTGGAAGAGATCGGCACCGCTTTCGACCTGTTCCTGGACGATGCCGCCATCGACCGGATGCTGGCCGCAGCGCCCCGGCCGCCGGAACCGCTGCCCTTGCCCGATCCGGCCGCCCTGCCCGATCCCCGGTCTCTGGTCGCGGTGCTGTTCACCTCCGGCTCCACCGGCGCGCCAAAGGAAATCCTCAAGACCCTGCATCAGCTGGAAACCGAGATGCGGATGCAGGAGCCTTTGTGGGGGCCGGCAGTGGCTGCCCATGCCCGGGTGCTCGGCCTGGTCTCCCACCAGCATATTTATGGCCTGCTGTTCCGGGTGATCTGGCCGGTGATGCGTGGTCAGGCCTTCCAGGCCCGGCAAGCCCCGCTGTGGGATGACGTGATGGCCGAAGCCCGGCCCGGCGACGTGCTGATCACCAGCCCCGCCCACCTTGGTCGCCTGCACCCCGATCTCGCCGATCCCGGGCGCATGGCCCGGCCGGCCCTGGTCTTCTGCTCCGGCGGCCCGCTCGATCGCGCCGGATCCGACGCCACCGCCCAGTCCCTGGGCATCCGCCCCACCGAGATCTACGGCAGTACGGAAACCGGCGGCATCGCCTGGCGCCGGCAGGATGGCGCCGATACCCCCTGGGCGCCCCTGCCGGGCGTGGAGGTGGCGGCGGGCGACAGCGGATGCCTGACGGTCCGCGCCCCCCATATCGCCGAACGGGCGTGGCATCCCACCGAAGACCGCTGCACCATCGATCCCGACAGCCGCACCTTCCGCCTGGGCGGCCGGGCCGACCGGGTGATGAAGGTGGAAGGCAAACGCATTTCCCTGACCGCCGTGGAGCGCCGGCTCTGCGGCTCCCCGCTGGTGGCAAAGGCTGCCGTGCTGCTGGCCGGTGCCGGCGACCACCGGCTGTCGGCGGTGGTGGTGCTGACGGCAGAGGGGCGCGCCGTCCTGGCCGACGAAGGAGCCTTCCGTCTGGGCCGCCGCCTGCGCCGGCAGGTCGCGGCGTTCGAGGAAGACGCCGCCCTGCCCCGCCGCTGGCGCTTTGTTGACGCGATCCCCACCGATCCCCAGGGCAAGCGCCCCCAATCCCTGCTCGGCGCCCTGTTCTCCGACAGCGATCCGGATGAGGACGGCCAAAAGAGCAGCAGCCGGCCGGCCGATCCCGTCACCCGATCCATCGACCGGACGGAAAGCGGCGCGGTGGTCCATCTGCATGTGCCGGCGGACCTGCTGCACTTCCAGGGCCATTTCGAAGGCTTCCCGATCCTGCCGGGCATTGTCCAGCTGCATTGGGTCGCCCATTGGGCCGCCGAGCTGTTCGGCCGGACCGCTCCGCCGGCCGAAATCGCCCGCCTGAAGTTCCGCCTGCCCATACCGCCGGACCGGACCGTCGCCCTGCATCTGACCCATGATCCGGGGCGGGGATCGGTGACGTTCCGCTACGCCTCCGACCAGGGGGATCACGCCAGCGGCGTCCTCAAATGGCGCGAGGCCGGCTGATGCGCTTTTGTGCCGTTGTCCCCACCCATAACCACCACCGGGTGCTTCCGGCCGTGGTGGACGCCCTGCGCGCCCGTGATCTGCCGGTGCTGGTGATCGACGACGGGTCGGAACAGGAAACGGCGGCGGCGGTGGCGGCCCTGCACGCGCCGGACGCCGGCGTGACCGTCCACCGCCTGCCCGAGAACCGCGGCAAGGGCGAAGCCGTGATGGCCGGTCTTTCGCTCGCCGAAGCCGCCGGCTACACCCACGCCGTTCAGGTGGACGCCGACGGCCAGCACGATCTGGAGCGCCTGGGTCCCCTGATGGATGCGGCAAGGGCCTATCCTTCCGCCATCGTCACCGGCCGGCCGGTCTACGACGACAGCATGCCCACCGGCCGCAAGGTGGGGCGCTGGATCACCCATGTCTGGGTCTGGGTGGAAACCCTGTCCCTGACCGTCCGCGACAGCATGTGCGGCTTCCGCGTCTATCCCGTCGCCGACAGCCTGGCGGTCTGGCGGCAGGAAGGCTGCGGCCGCAAGATGGACTTCGATACGGAAATCATGGTCCGCCTGGTCTGGCGCGGCGCCCGCTATGTGGATGTGCCCACCCGGGTGGTCTATCCGGAGGGCAATACCTCCAACTTTCGCCTGTGGGCGGACAATGTGCTGATTTCGTGGATGCACACCCGGCTGGTGTTCGGCATGCTCGCCCGCCTGCCCGGGTTCCTGAGGCGCGGCGGCCGCTGGCGGCGTCCTGCCGGCCCCGCCACCAAAAACGCCCACTGGTCGGAGATCAACGAGCGCGGCCTGTACTGGGGCATCCGGCTCCTGGGCTGGGTCTATGCCCTGGCCGGCCGCACCGCTTGCCAGTTGGCCATGTCGCCGGTCATCGCCTACTTCTTCCTGACCGGACGAGAAGCCCGCGCGGCCTCGATGGATGTCCTTGGCCGGGTGGCGCGGCTGCGGGGCACGCGCCCGCCAAGCGCCTGGGACAGCTTCCGCCACTTCTATGCCTTCGGCGGCGCCGCCCTGGACAAGGTCGCGGCCTGGTGCGGCGAGATCACCATCAAAAGCCTGGACCTGCCGGGCGGGGCCGACAGCCTGTTCACCCACCTGCCCAAAGACAAGGCGGTGATCCTGTTCGTGTCCCACTTCGGCAATATCGAACTGGTCCGCGCTCTCGCCACCCGTCACCGGGACTTCCGGGTCAACGTGCTGCTGCATCAGAAGAACGCCGCCCGTTTCGGCCGGCTGCTGCGCACCCTGGCCCCGGAGTCCCAGGTGGACCTGATCGAGGTCACCGATGTCGGACCGGACACCGCCATCCGGCTGTCGGAGAAGGTGGCACGGGGGGAATGGATCGTCATCGCCGCCGACCGGGTGGCCATCGGCGCCCGGGATGCGGTGGTCGAGGTTCCCTTCCTGGGCGCCCCCGCCCCCTTTCCCCAGGGTCCCCATGTGCTGGCCCATCTGATGGGATGCCCGGTCTACATGGCCGCCGCATGGCGGGTGGGAAAGCGCTTCCGGGTGTCTTGGGCGAAACTGGCCGACCGCGTCGTCCTGCCCCGCAAGGGCCGGGCGGAGGCCATCGCCGGATACGCCGCCACCTATGCCACCTGGCTGGAGGGCCTGGTCCTGGCCGAGCCCCGGCAGTGGTTCAACTTCTATCCCTTCTGGACAGGCCGCGAGACGGAACACCATGCCCGCTAGCCCACATTCTGCTCCGTTCACCGTCACCTTCGGCGCCGCGCCCCTGACCATCGAAGATGTGGTGGCCCTGGCCGAGGGCCGGGCACGGCCGGTGCTGTCCGACGATCCAGCCTTCCTGGCCCGTATCCAAAAGGGCGCGGATTTCCTGGACCGGGAGTTGCGGGAACACGGGCATATCTATGGGGTGACCACCGGTTACGGCGATTCCGTGCTGCGCGGGGTCCCGCCCGAGCTGGTGGCGGACCTGCCCCTGCACCTCAGCCGTTTTCATGGCTGCGGTCTGGGCGAGATGCTGCACCCGGCACAGACCCGGGCGGTGCTGGCCGTGCGGCTGGCATCGCTGTGCACCGGCTATTCGGGGGTCAGCCCGGATCTGCTGCGGCTGCTGCGCGCCCTGCTTGTTCACGACATCCTGCCGCGCATTCCCCAGGAGGGCTCGGTGGGGGCCAGCGGGGATCTGACGCCGCTGTCCTACGTGGTCGCCACCCTGGTGGGCGAGCGGGACGTGACCGTGGCCGGCGGCCCGCCGCGCCCCGCCGCCGAGGCCCTGGCCGACGCCGGATTGACGCCGCTGACCCTGCGGCCCAAGGAAGCCCTGGCAATCATGAACGGTACGGCGGTGATGACCGGGCTGATGTGCCAGGCCTTCACCCGCGCCACCTACCTGGCCCGCCTGTGCACGCGGATCACGTCCCTGGCCGTGGTTGCCCTGCGCGGCAACCCGGCCCATTTCGACGCCCGCCTGTTCGCCGCCAAGCCCCACCCCGGCCAGGCCCGCTGTGCCCGGCGGATCGCGGCGGATCTGTCGGCGCTGGGCGAGGCGTACGCCCCCGCCCGCCTTCAGGACCGCTATTCCCTGCGCTGCGCCCCCCATGTGATCGGCGTGCTGGAGGATATGGCCCCCACCTTCCGCGGCTTGCTGGAAACCGAGCTGAACAGCGCCAACGACAACCCGCTGATCGATGTGGACGCGGAAACCATCCTGCACGGCGGCCACTTCTACGGCGGCCATGTGGCCTTTGCCGCCGACGGCCTGAAGACCCTGGTGGCCAACCTCGCCGACCTGATGGACCGGCAGTTGGCCTTGCTGGTCGACCCCCGCTTCAACCACGGCCTGCCCGCCAACCTGTCCGGCGCGACCCGGGAGCGGGCGTCCATCAATCACGGCCTGAAAGCGGTGCAGATCGGCGCGTCCGCCTGGACGGCGGAGGCCCTGAAAGGCACCATGCCCGCCAGCGTCTTTTCCCGCTCCACCGAGTGCCATAACCAGGACAAGGTCAGTCTGGGTACGATCGCCGCCCGGGACTGCCTGCGGGTGCTTCAGTTGACCGAACAGGTGGCCGCCGCCCTGCTGATCGCGGTGCGACAGGCCATCGAGCTGCGGCTGGCCGAAGCCGGAGCCGGGGTCAATTCCGCCCTGCGCCCCGACCAGCTGGGCCTGGCGCTCGCCGCCTTCCATGACTCTCTGGGCGAGGATATTCCCTTCCTTGCCGAGGACCGGCCGCTGGAAGGAACCCTGCGCCGGCTGACCGCGCTGATCCAGGCCCGCCACTGGCCGCTTTATGCCGGCGAAGGCGCCGCCGGTGGCGAGGCCGCACCATGATCCGCGCCTCCGTCACCGAAACCATCCAGTTCTACCACCTGGACCCCATGCAGGTGGTCTGGCACGGCAACTACGTCCGCTTCTTCGAAAAGGCGCGCTACGCCCTGCTGGAGGCCATCGACTACAACTATCCTCGGATGGACGAGTCCGGCTTCGTCTGGCCCATCGTCGACATGCGGGTGAAGTACGTGCGGCCCTGCCGCTTCGGGCAGGAGATCACCATCACCGCCCGCCTGAAGGAATACGAAAACCGCCTGAAGATCGACTACCTGATCACCGACAGCGCCAGCGTCGAACCCCTGACCAAGGGCTTTACCATCCAGGTCGCCGTCGACAAGGCCAGCGGGGAGATGCGCTACCGCAGCCCCGATTTCCTGATCGACCACCTGGATGCCCTTACCGCGCGCAGCAAGCCGAAGACAGGCACGGAAGGACGAGCGCAGCCATGACCTTTCGCCCCTCCCTGCCGGTGATCCGGCTTGTGCTGCTGGTGTTTCTCGGTCTGGCGGTTCTGGTCCCGGCAGCATCCGCAGGCCACGACGGGCAGCGCCCCGGCCCGGACCCGATCCCCGCCGACCGCTACATGGCCGGCCGCTTTACCATGGAACGCCACCTCGGCGGCTTCGCAACCCCGCTGGTTTCCCACGGCCGGTTCTTCCTTGCGCCGGCCATCGGGCTGGCATGGCTGACCGACACCCCCTTCCCTGACGTCCTGGTGCTCGACCGCCGGGGCATCACCCGCTTCCCCGCCCCAGACCGGCCGGAACGTCTGGCTGGCGGAGACCGCCTGCGGGTGGTGACCGACATGATCGCCGGCGTGCTGGCCGGCGACTGGGCGCGGCTGGACACCGCCTTTTCCGTGGATCTCGCCAAGACCGCGCCCGACCTGCCGTCCTGGCGCGCCACCCTGGTGCCGGCCGCCGACGGCCCGCTGGCCTCCCAGATCACCCGCATCACCGCCGAAGGCGGAGCCGTGGTGACCACCGTGACCCTGGACAAGCCCGGCGGCGACCGCGATGTGCTGCATCTGGACGCTCAGGCCCTGTTCCCCCTGCCCCTGCCAGCCGAGGTAAGCGTGCTGTTCGACGCGGCCGCGGCCGCATCCGCCGCGGAGACCACCCCGCGATGACCCGGTCCCCGGCCCCATCCGTCGATCGTCGCCCGGTGCCGTGGAGCCTGCTGTGGCTTTGCGCACTGCTGGTCATGGCGTTGTGGGCCGGCTGGCGGGTGCTGGGGGGCGGAGTGACCATCGACGCCGACATCCTGTCGCTGATCGGCCGCGACCACGGTTCCGCCGAGACCGCCCCCACGGCCATCGATCAGATGCGCCGCCTGCTGACCCGGGATGCCGGCCGCGCCGTTTTCATGATCTCCGTGCCCGATGCGGGCACCGGACGGGATACCGCGATCTCCGCCGCCCGGGATTTTGCCGACCAGGTCGCCGCCCTGCCCGGCACCCGCAGTGTTAGCACCCCGGCGACCGAAACGGCGCGGATTGCCGACCTGCGGGCCTACTACGCCGCGCGGGGCAGCGGCCTGCTGTCCGACACCGACCGTCAGGACCTGCTGGCCGGCGACGCCGACGTCATCCTGCGCCGCGCCCTGCAAGCCCTTTACGACCCCACCGCCCTGGTGGACGGCGACAGCCTGCGCCGCGATCCCTTTTCCCTCCAACCCCGGGCGCTGATGGATATCGCCCGGCGGCTGGGTACGGAATCCGGGATCGTCACCGCCGACGGCCAGATCCACGTGCCGGTGGTCGCGACCCTGGATCCCGCCCTGCGCCGGGATGGGGGCGAAGACACCTGGGTCGACGCCGTCGAAACCCTGCGCCGGACCCTGGCCACCGAACGCGCCCTGTCGGTTGCCCGCACCGGGCAGGTCTTCTTCGCCAAGGAACAGCGCGCCAAGGCCAAGGGGGATGTCCAGCGCATCGCCCTGCTGACCGGCATCGGCGTTGCGGTGATGATCCTGCTGGCCTTCACCTCGTGGGTGCCGCTGGTGGTGGCGCTGCTCACCGTGGGCAGCGGGCTGGTGGCCGGGCTGGCGGCGGTGACCGTCCTGTTCGGCACCGTCCATGCCATCGCCCTGGTGTTCGGGGCCAGCCTGATCGGCATTTCCGTGGACTATGCCCTGCACTATCTGGCCCAGGATCCGCGATCCGGCAGCCGCCGCGCGCGCATGCGCCGGATCCGGCCGGGGCTGCTGCTCGGCCTTGCCACATCCGTCCTCGGCTTCGCGGCCCTGGCCT
The DNA here is from genome assembly GCA_046233135.1 of Rhodospirillaceae bacterium Z3-40. Classification (GTDB taxonomy): domain Bacteria; phylum Pseudomonadota; class Alphaproteobacteria; order Rhodospirillales; family Rhodospirillaceae; genus JBJXHN01. The sequence goes on from JBJXHN010000003.1 coordinate 246,085, forward strand.
TCAGTCCCCTGGGTCTGCTGACGCAGATCGCCGTCTATTCGGCGGCGGGCCTGATTGCCGCCTGCCTGACGGTTCTGCTGGTGGTGCCCCGCCTGCCCGACCGCCCGGCCCGCGCCCTGCTGCCCCTGGATCGCTGGATGCGCAAGCTGCGACGGATCCAGCACCGTCTGGCCCCGGCCCCCCGCCACCGCCCCATCCTGCTCGGCCTGCTGGCCATCGCCGGCGGGGTCGGCGCCCTGACCTTGCCCGCCGACGACGATATCCGCCGCCTCGGCCAAGGTGGACCGGACCTGCTGGCCGACGCCCGGACCATCAGCGCGACGCTGGGGCTGGCCGGGGCCGTTCAGGTGATCCAGGTCTATGGCGATGATTCCCAGAAGGTGCTGCGCCGCACCGAAGCGGTCCGCGCCGCCCTGTCCCCGCTGATCGCTGACGGCACCTTGGGCGGCCTGATCGCCCCGTCCGACCTGATCCCGTCCACCGCCACCCAGGAGGCCAACCGAGACCTGATCCGGTCCGTGCTGTTCCCCGCCGTGAACGCCCCCGACAGCGCAGCCTTTCGCCTGTCGGCCGTGCTCTCCCGCCCGGTTCCTCCTCCGCCCGGCGATGCCCCGCTGCTGCTGCCCGATCCGGAGGTGCGGCACCTGCTGCCCGAACTGACCATGCTGCTGAGCGACGGGGTCGGTCTGGTGCGCCTGCGCGATGTCCGCGACCCGGCCGCCCTGGCCGAGGCCCTGGCGCCCCTGCCCGGGGTCGAGCTGCTGGATCCCCGCACCGCGCTGACCGACCAGTTCGCGCTGTACCGCCATTGGGCCTATGGCGGGCTGCTGGCGGCCATGGCGGCCGGTGCGGCGCTGGCCTGCGGCCGCCACGGCCTGCGCAACGGCCTGTCCCTGGCCGGCGCACCGGCCGGCGCGGTGCTGGTCGCCCTGGTCGGCAGCCACCTGCTGGGGGTGCCCCACAACTTCTTCACCACCATGGCCCTGTTCCTGGTCTTCGCCATCGGCGCCGACTACGCCCTGTTCCTGGCCGAGGAACGTGAATGCATCGACACCCGAGACAGCCCCCCTGCTCCCCCCCCCGATGGCGCCCCCGCCGCCACCCTGGCCGTGCTGCTGTCGCTGATCAGCAGTGTGCTCGCCTTCGGGCTGCTTGCCACCAGTGCGGTGCCGCTGGTCAACGCCATCGGCACGGTGATCGCCCTGGGTCTGGTGGCCGCCTGGGTCCTCGCGCCGCTGCTGACAGCCCCATCCCGTTCCATGTCCAGTTCCCCCTCCCGTTCCGGAGACTGATGTGTCCGCTCTCTCTCATGACTGCGATATCGCCATTATCGGTGCCGGCCCGGCGGGTACGGTAACCGCCAAGTTCCTGCGCGACGCCGGGATGTCCGTGGTGCTGCTGGAAGCGGGCACCCTGCCCCGGTTCGTGATCGGCGAAAGCCTGCTGCCCAACTGCATGAACGTCATGGAACGCTGCGGCCTGCTGCCGGCGATCAGGGACGCCGGCTTCCAGTTCAAGGACGGTGCGGCCTTCGAACGGGGGGATACCTCGGCTGTCATCGATTTCCGCGAAAACTTCGAGACCACCGGCTGGCCCACCACCTTCCAGGTCCAGCGAGCCCGTTTCGACACCCTGCTGGCCGAGGGGGCCGCAGAGGCCGGAGTGGACATCCGCCAGGGCCATCAGGTCACCGCCGCCCGCCTGTCCGACGGCGACTGCCGCCTGACCTACACCACCGCAGACGGAACCACCGGCACCCTGTCCAGCGGCTTCGTGGTGGACGCCAGCGGCTATGGCCGGGTGCTGCCCCGGCTGCTGGGGCTGGTGCAACCGTCTACCCTGCTGTCCCGCCGCGCCCTGTTCACCCACATGCGCGACCACATGGCGCCGGGCGATCACGACCGCAACAAGATCCTGATCACCGTCCATCCCGAACGGCAGGACACCTGGTACTGGCTGATCCCCTTTTCCGACGGCACCGCCTCGGTCGGCGTCGTCTTCCCCGGTGACGCCCCGCACCACCCGGGGCTGGACGACGCCACCCTGTTCCGCCGCCTGCTGGATGACACCCGCCTGCGCAGCATTCTGGCCCGTGCCGAACAGATCCGTCCGCTGGGAACCCTGTCCGACTATTCGGCCAGCTCCACCGCGCTCTATGGCGACGGCTACGTGCTGGTGGGCAATGCGGGCGCCTTCCTCGACCCCGTTTTCTCCTCGGGCGTGACCATCGCCATGGTCTCCGCCGAGATGGCCGCGCAGACCCTGATCCGCCGCCACAAGGGCGAAACCGTCACCTGGCAGGCCGACTATGCCGATCCCCTGATGCGCGGGGTGAATACCTTTGAAGCCTGCGTGCGGGCTTGGTACGAAGGGGGCCTGCAAACCATCATCTTCAATCAGCCGGTGGGGGAAAGCCGTTACAAGCGGATGGTGATCTCCATTCTGGCCGGCTACGCCTGGAACACGGAAAATCCCATGGTCACCCAGACCGACCGTTCCCTGACCGCCCTGAGCGCCCTATGCGCCTGATCCCCTGCGTCCTCCTGCTGCTGCTTCTCGCCGCATGCTCCACGCCCGCGCCCGCACCTGTCGGACCCGAGCCCCAAAAGGTGCAGCTGGACACCACCCACACCCTGCGCCTGCCGATGCCCCCGGCACCCGGCTTCCCTGACCCCTTCGAGGTCGCGCAGACCATCTGGGGTACCCAGCCCGACGGGACGCTCACCCGCTTCCAGGCCCGGCTGTCCGTGGCCCCGGCACTGGTGAAGGCGGTGCTGTTGGATGACCTGGGGCGTCGTGCCCTGACGTTGACCTGGGGGCCGGACACCTTTGCCATCGACCGCGCCCCCTGGCTGCCGGCCGAGGTCGAAGGACCGCGCATGCTCGCCGATCTGATGATGGTCTACTGGCCGCTTTCCATCGTGCAAGCCGCCCTGGATCCCCCTCTCTCGGCCACCCAGTCCACCGACGGCACCGACCGCCGGATCCTCAGCAACGGCGTGCCCTATATCCACATCAGCCGCCCCCCCGGGAATCCGTGGCCGGGTCCGGCGCTGCTGGAGAACCAGGCCCTGGGCTACCAGCTGAAGATCCATTCCGTGGTCATCGAAGAGCCTGGCACATGAGCCCACTGCGCCCTGCCCTGTCCGCGCTGGGCCTGATCTCGGCCATGGGATCCGGCAAGGCGGCGACCGAGGCCGTCCTGTTCGACGGCGCACCGGCCGCTGTCGGTCCGCGCGGCGGCTTCCTGCCTGACCGCACCGCCGTGCTGGCGGCCGCACCCGACCCTCTGCCCGCCCTGCCGCCGGGCCTGGAGGTCCACGACAGCCGCAACAACCGCCTGCTCTGGGCGGCGGCAACCGAGATCCTGCCCGAGATCGCCACCGCGCTGGCCGCCCATGGACCGCAGCGGATGGGGATCGTGCTCGGCACCAGCACCTCGGGGATCGAGGAAGGCACGGCAGCCTATCACACCTGGCTGGAGACCGGCGCCCTGCCGCCGGATTACGCCTATGGCCGGCAGGAGATCGGCTCACCGGCCGCCTTCCTGCGCGATGCCGTCGGTGCCCGGGGTCCCTGCCACGTGATCTCGACCGCCTGTTCCTCCAGTGCCAAGGCCCTGGCCTCGGCGACCCGGCTGCTGAAGGCCGGCCTCTGCGATGCGGTGCTGGTGGGCGGGGTGGACAGCCTCTGCCGCCTGACGGTCAACGGCTTCCATGCCCTGGAGCTGGTTTCCGGCAGCCGCTGCAATCCCTTCAGCCGCAACCGCGACGGCATCACCATTGGCGAAGGGGCGGCCCTGTTCCTGATGACCCGCTCCGGTGGTCCGGTGACCCTGCTGGGGGTCGGCGAAAGCGCCGATGCCCATCACCCGAATGCTCCCCATCCCGAGGGCCTGGGTGCCATCCGCGCCATGGAAGACGCCCTCGCCCGCGCCGGACTGGGGGCCGACGCCATCGCCTACCTCAATCTGCACGGCACCGCCACGCCCCTGAACGACGCCATGGAGGCAAAGGCCGTTGCCCGTGTCCTTGGCGGTCACGTCCCGGTCAGTTCCACAAAGCCCCTGACCGGCCACACCCTGGGCGTCGCCGGCGCGCTGGAGGCCGCCGTGCTGTGGCTGTCCCTGCGCCACGCGGCGGAGGGCTGCCCCCTGCCCCGCCACCTGTGGGATGGCGCAGCCGATCCCGCCCTGCCGGCCCTGGCCCTGATCGACCAGCCCGGACAGCGCCTGCCCCCCGCCCGGACGCGGGCCATGATGAGCACCTCTTTTGCCTTCGGCGGCAGCAACGTGGCGGTGATCCTCGGCAGCGGCCCGGTGACGGAGTCCGCATCATGACCACCGCGCCCGAGGCCCTGCCGCCCGTCTCCGATCTGGTACCCCACGGGCCGCCCATGCGGCTGATCGACCGCATCCTGCGCGCCGATCCCACCACCATGACCGCCGAAGTGCGGATCACCCGCGACAGCCTGTTCTTCGTGCCCGGCCGGGGGGTGGCCAGCTACGCCGGGGTCGAATATATCGCCCAGACCGTCTCCGCCCACGCCAGCTGGCGGGAACGCCAGGCCGACCCCGCCGCCCGCCCCCGCATCGGCTTTCTGCTCGGCAGCCGCCAGATCGCCCCCGCCGTCTCCTGGTTCCCCGAGGGCGCGGTGCTGGAGGTGCGGGTGGAAGAGCAGTTCCAGGACGGCAGCATGGGCGTGTTCGACGGCGAAATCCGCTGTGACGGCGCCTTGCTGCTGAAGGCCAGCATCAACGTCTATCTGCCGCCGTCCGAAGACGCGGCCCTGCCGGGAAAGGATATCCCATGAGTCCCACCCCCTCTGCGGTTTCTTCCGCCACCTTGCCTCCGGCCACTCCGGGCACGATCCTGGTCACCGGGGCGAGCAAGGGCATCGGCGCGGCCACGGCCCGTCGGCTGGCGCGGGACGGCTTCGACATCGCCGTCCACTACCATTCCGACGAGGCCGGTGCCCGCGCGGTGATGGACGAGGTCGTGGCCCTGGGCCGGTCTGCGCGCCCGCTGCGCTTCGACCTCGCCGACCGCGACGGCACCCGGGCAGCGCTGGAGGCCGACGTGGCCGCCCATGGTGCCCCCTTTGGCGTGGTGCTGAACGCCGGCCTGTGCCGGGACGCCGCCTTTCCGGCGCTGGAGGACAAGGATTGGGACCGGGTGCTGAGCACCAATCTGGACGGGTTCTACAACGTGCTGAAACCGCTGATCATGCCGATGGTTCATCGCCGTGCCGGCGGGCGGATCGTCGCCCTGACCTCGATTGCCGGCCAGGTGGGCAACCGGGGGCAGGTGAACTATGCGGCCTCCAAGGCCGGTATCATCGGCGCGGTGAAGTCCCTGGCCATCGAGCTGGCCAAGCGCCGTATCACCGTCAACGCCGTGGCCCCGGGGCTGATCGAAACGGCGATGACCAGCGATGTGCCGCTGGACCAGGTGATGGGCCTGATCCCCCTGCGGCGTCTGGGCCATGTGGACGAGGTGGCGGGCACCATCGCCTTTCTCTGCGGCCCGGATGCGGGCTACATCACCCGGCAAGTAATCAGCGTGAACGGAGGCATGGCATGACGACCCGGGGCATGATAACCCGGGGCATGACCCGGCGTGTGGTGGTGACGGGGATGGGCGGCGTGACGCCCCTGGGCAACGACTGGCCCACCATCCGCGCGCGCATGGATGCCGGCGAGACCGGCATCCGCCATATGGACGACTGGGCGACGGCCTACGACCTGCGCACCCGCATGGCCGCCCCCCTGGCCGGCTTCGCCCTGGATCCCGGCTACTCCCGCAAGCAGACCCGGGGCATGGGGCCGGTGGCCCGGATGGCCGTGGCGGCCACCGACCAGGCCCTGCGCGACGCCGGCCTGATGGACGACAAGCCCCTGCTGCGCGGCGGACGGCTGGGTATCGCCTACGGCTCGTCCTTCGGCAGCACCCAGCCCGTGCGTGGCTTCGCCCAGTTGCTGGAGAACGGCACCTCCCACGCCATCACGGCCACCACCTACATCCAGCTGATGACCCATACGGCGGCGGTGAATATCGGCGTGCTGCACGGTATCACCGGCCGCATCATCCCCACCTCGACCGCCTGCACCTCGGGGTCAATGGCCATCGGCTACGCCTATGAAGCCATCAAGCACGGCTACCAGGACGTCATGATCGCCGGCGGGGCCGAGGAACTGTGCGTGACCATGGTGGCGGTCTTCGACACCCTGTTCGCCACCAGCACCCGCAACGACACCCCCGGCCTGACCCCCCGCCCCTTCGACAAGGACCGCGACGGCCTGGTGATCGGCGAAGGCGCAGGCACCCTGATCCTGGAAGACCACGACCACGCCAAGGCCCGGGGCGCGACCATCTACGGCGAGGTGGTGGGCTATGCCACCAACACCGACGGCGTCCACGTGACCCAGCCCAACCGCGAGACCATGGCGCTGGCGCTGTCCGGCGCGTTGGCCGAAGCCGGCATCCCGGCGTCGGAAGTGGGCCTGGTGAACGGCCACGGCACGGCGACGGACCACGGCGACGTGGCGGAAAGTCACGCGACCCGGGCGGTTTTCGGCCGGGCGGTGCCGATCCATACGCTGAAGGGCCACATGGGGCACGGCCTGGGCGCCTGCGGCTCGGTCGAAGCCTGGCTGGGACTGGAGATGCTGCGCGAAGGCCGCATCCTGCCCACGGCAAACCTGCGCACCGTCGATCCGGCCTGTGCGGACCTGGACTACATCATGGAAACGCCCCGGGCGCTGGACACGGAATACATGATGTCCAACAACTTCGCCTTCGGGGGCATCAATACGTCGCTGGTGTTCCGGCGCGTGTAAAAGCCTGTGGGAGGTCCGGAGGGGACAAGCCCCTCTGGCCGTTTCTTTTTTTAGCCCTGGGGGATCAGCGGATCCCCCAGTCCCCCAATGAGGTCAGGCGCGGGACCGTCGTTTACAGGGTGACGGCGAACAAGGGATCCGTGGCGCCACCGGCCCGCAGATGGTCGGAAAGGGCGGTGATGAAGGCCTCTTCCTCCTTCTGGTTGGCCGGACGGGTGGTGATGGTGGGCTTGGGATCCAGCCGGACCGCAACCAGCCTCAACAGGGCTTCGAGGGAATCCTCGTCCGCCGGGCTGCACACCAGGGCAGGGGTACCGTTCACATCGACAGAGATGCGCATGGGAAGTCCTCTTCTCCAAGGATGGATGGATGGGGGAACGGATTGATCCTTGGCGGGCTTCCGTGTGCTTTTCAAGCTTTTCCTTATCTCTGGTATGGATATGACACGACCGCGGAAAGCGTGAGGTCATATTTTTTTCTCATCGGAGTACGAGTTACCCACAACCGTATATGCGGTTCGGCCTATTGATACACGATCGCCTTCGACAAAAATACAACCATAGAACTCATTTTCTGTAAATGCGAGCAAACATCACAGTCACCACAGGATGAATGGCTATGGTTAACATTAACTCTGATATAATAGACAATTTTGACACTAGCTCAGCTAACAACAGTTCCACAAGCATCCATGAGCTTAGAAATATCGCAATCGCCAACGTTTGGAGGAACGTTGGCGATGATGCATGTCACGTCACAATGCAACAACTCGCATCCATTACTGGATCACCAATGAATAGCGTTGCAGACACCTATGCAGAAGGCATAAACAGCCCGAGTGATTTTGATATAAATTATTACTATAACATTGAAAACACTATTGGACAATACGATGACTGGTATATATCCGACGCATTCGGCGACTTTTCTGAAGGACACCTTGCAAGTCTGAGTGCTGGCGATGTTATTCGATATTCCTGGTCCGGGCACGATTGGTCATCAAAGCATACCATTACAATTTTAAATATTGATTATGAAAGAAAAACACTAGAAGTTTTCGACAACACCAGTCACGGCGGCATGGATGGAAGCACATACGGCTACAGTGGAATAAGAATATATACTGAAAACTACCTCATAAACAAAAATGCGGAAGATTTTGTTATATACAGGAATGCAGAAATACACAGTTCAATTCGGACACCCAGCACGCTGCCGGATTTAACACCAATATCCGGAAACACATACACGCTTCACGCAGGCCATCAGCAACTCAATATGACAGATAATGCCGATACCATCATATTTGATAATAGCAATCAAAACCTATCTTTTACTATAGATTACATAACGCCATACGACACCATTGAAATAAGAGGAACAAGCATTTCTTCAGCATATAAATCTGAATACGGTATTTATACGGCAGAGTTAAATTCCGGACATATCTTTGAATTTTATGATGCTTTCTCCATAACCGAAGGCGGAGACATTATTTTCTTTGCCGGGCCGACGTATGACGATGGAGACTTCATAACCCCGACAGCAGGTTTAATCAAACCACCCAATATGTCCCAGAGAGAAACCACCCCATTCCCTCAACCAAACATAGACAACCTATCTACAGAGATAGGAGGTCGCAACATCTCCATTGAGCAAATTAGCATAGAAGAGATAATAGATCCAGACAGAGGGATACTTTCGTCAACAATATTAATTGATGGACATGAAGTTTCTGGAGTAACGACAACGTTGAAGAGGGGTTGGGAAGTAGCAACCATGTGCGACTCTGACGGCGATGGCAGAAACGAAATCTTCTTTTTTGGAGTTGACCACATTCAAGATGTGGGCTCAGGGTACGGGGCAACTTGGGAAATTGGTGAAAGCGGAAGCATAGAAAGCACCCAGTTTCATATATCCATGAGCAGAAGCGGATGGAACGTTGCAGGCGCTACAAACATTAACTCAAACTCTGGTGACGAAATAATATGGCAAAACCATGAGACAGGACAAAAAGGAATATGGACTGACACAGATCAAGATGGCCGGATGGACTTCGGATACTTTCTGACGGATCTTGGATCCAACAACAACGAATCAATAATCGGGACATCAGATATAGACAATGACAATAATCGTGAAATACTCTTATTCAATAGATATACGCAAGAAGGGAGAGTGATGGAATTTTATGGAGAAGACAGTTCAGGTGCGCATATGATGAACATTGCCACATATGACAATCTCGCCTTTTTTGAGACAGATCTTAATAACTATGTAGTCGAATTATTCCCACTACTCGGATCATGAAAAACTGAAATATAATCTGCTGTAAAAATGGCGGTCCGCCCCCATCAGGCGGACCGCCGGGTGCCCCCCGCCGCATCCCATCAGTGACTGATCATCCAGGGCCGAGCGCCGGGGAAGGTCTTGCTGCCATCAGGCATGACAAGGGTGCGGTTTTTCTTTTCGCCATGGCTGCCGCAACCGCATCCGGGGCCGTGTTTGTGGTCGCGGTGCTTGCGGGCCTGTTCTTCCTTCCAGGCGCCGACGGACAGCGGCGCGGCGCTGGCGCGTTCGTTGGTGGCGTAGGCGGTCCGTTTCTCTGCGCTCAAGGCCGACAAGCGGGGCATGGTGGCGTAGACGCGGGGAGCATCGCTGCCGCAGCGGGGACACAACCCCGGCTCGGCTGCGCGATCCGCCGTCTGCAAGTCATTGAAAGGGCCACACAAACCGCACTCATAATCATAAACGGGCATAGCACGCACCTTTTTTTTACCGAGGTGCTAAAGCACCTCGTATTGCGTTCCAAAGCCACGCAGGCTTTTACGCGCCATAAGGCGCGGTGGCCGCTTGGCCTTGCCTCCCTTCGATGAGCTTCGCTCATCGTCGGTCGGTTGGGACCCTCATAGGGGGTCAGGGGGACCCGCTGGTCCCCCTGCACTTAAAGTGTCTTTCCTTACTTATCGGGCGCCAGCGGCACGTCGATGGAGCCGTCCAGCTGCTTGGTCGGCCCGTCACTGGTCGGCGAGATATCGAAGTCGAAGATCTTGGTCGGGATCCACAGGGTGGCGCAGGCATTGGGCACGTCGACCACGCCCGAGATATGCCCCTGCACCGGCGCCGTGCCGAGGATGCCGTATCCCTGCGCCCCGGAGTAGCCGAACTTCTTCAGATACTCGATGGCATTCAGGCAGGCCTGGCGGTAGGCAATATGCACATCCAGGTAATGCTGCTTGCCGTCTTCATCGACCGAGATCCCTTCGAAGATCATGTAATCGTCGTACTTCGGCGTGATCGGGCTGGGCTTGAAGATCGGGTTCTTGATGGCGTACTTGGCCATGCCGTCCTTGATCAGCTCTACCTTCATGTGGATCCAGCCGGCCATTTCGATGGCGCCGCAGAAGGTGATTTCGCCGTCGCCCTGGCTGAAGTGCAGGTCCCCGACCGACAGGCCGCCATCCTTCACATAGACCGGGAAGTAGACCTTGGACCCGCGCGACAGGTCCTTAATGTCGCAGTTGCCGCCATGTTCGCGGGGCGGCACGGTGCGGGCGCCCTCGGCAGCGGCCTTTTCCTTGGCCTCGCCGGTCAGGCGGCCCATGTGGGCGGTCGGCGCATAGGGCAGGTTGGCCAGGCCGGGCACGCGTTCGGGATCGCTGTCGAACAGTTCCTTTTCACGGGTGTTCCAGGTTTCCAGCATTTCCTGGGACGGCAGGCAGCCGATCAGGCCCGGATGGATCAGGCCGGGGAAGCGCACGCCGGGGATATGGCGCGACTTGGTGAACATGCCTTCGAAGTCCCAGATGGACTTCTGCGCCTGGGGGAAGTGGTCGGTCAGGAAGCCGCCGCCGTTCTGCTTGGAGAAGAAGCCGTTGAAGCCCCACTGTTCGTCGGGGAAAGCGCCGATGTCCAGGATCTCGACCACCAGCAGATCGCCGGGCTCGGCCCCTTCCACGCCCACCGGGCCGGACAGGAAGTGCACCTGGCTGAGGTCGACGTCGCGCACGTCGGATGCGTCGTCGTCGTTCTTGATCTGCTTGCCGGTCCAGTCGAAGCACTCGATGATGAAATCGTCACCGGGCTTGACCATGGCGGCCATCGGAATGTCCGGGTGCCACCGGTTGTGGATCTGGTCGTGGTCGTAGGGGGTCTTGGAACGATCGATCTTGATCAGCGTTTCAGCCATCGGTGTATCCTTTATTTTCGGATCGGTAGGATCGGTAAGATCGGGTGGTAAATGCGTCAGGCTGGACGGGTGGCGGCCTAGACGGAAAGGAAGCGGGCCACCTTCGCTTCATCGATGCCGGCGCGCGGGCTTTCGTGGACCAGTTGCCCGTTTTCCAGCACCAGGACCCGGTCTGCGATATCCAGCGCGAAGCTCAGCACCTGTTCGGAAACGATGATGGAGAGCCCCTTTTCGTCACGGATGCGGCGCAGGGTCCGGGCCATGTCTTTGATGATCGAGGGCTGGATGCCCTCCGTCGGTTCGTCGAGCAGCAGCACCTTGGGCCGGCTGACCAGGGCGCGGGCGATGGCCAGTTGCTGCTGCTGCCCGCCCGACAGGTTGCCGCCCCGGCGCTTGCGCATGTCCAGCAGCACCGGGAACAGTTCGTAGACGTCCTGCGGAATCTTGTTTTCGCCGGTCACGGTCAGGCCGGTTTCGATGTTTTCCTCCACCGTCATGGCGGTGAAGATCATGCGGCCCTGGGGCACATAGCCCATGCCGGCGGCGACGCGCTTGTGGCTTTTCAGGGTGGTGACCGGGGTGCCGTCCAGGGCGATGGCGCCGCCACTGGCGTCGACGATGCCCATCAGCGACTTCATGAGCGTGGTCTTGCCCATGCCGTTGCGGCCCATGATGGCGACGATCTCGTTGGGGGCGACGGTGAAGTCCAGGCCGTGGATCACTTCGCTCTGCCCATAGGCCACATGCAGATTGGATACGGAGAGCATTGCTAAAGACTCCTGTGATTAGTGGCCGAGATAGACTTCAACGACCTTCGGGTCGTTCTTGACCGTCTCCATGGAGCCCTCGGACAGCTTGCGGCCCTGGTGTAGCACCGTGACCTTGTGGGCGATGTCCTCGACGAACTTCATGTCGTGCTCGATCACCAGCACGGCGCGATCGGCGCAGATGCGGTTCAGCAGCTCGGCGGTCTTGACCCGCTCGGCCACGCTCATCCCCGCCACCGGCTCGTCGAGCATCAGCAGTTCGGGCTGCTGGATCAGCAGCATGCCGATCTCCAGCCACTGCTTCTGGCCATGGCTCAGCAGTTCGGCGCGGCGGTTCAGGTGGTCGGCCAGGAAGATGGACTCCGCCACCTCCTGCACCCGCTCCACCACTTCGGTGTCGCGCTTGAAGGCCAGGGCGCCGAGCACGCTGCGGCCGCGCGGGAACGAGATCTCCAGGTTCTCGAAAACCGTCAGATCTTCGTAGATGGACGGGTTCTGGAATTTCCGCCCGACACCGGCGTGGACGATCTCGTATTCCCGCATGCTGGTCAGTTCGCGGTCCCGGTACTTGATGGAGCCGCCGGTGGCCTTGGTGCGGCCGCAGATCAGGTCGAGCACGGTGGTCTTGCCCGCCCCGTTGGGGCCGATGATCACGCGGATCTCGTTTTCATCCAGATAGAAGGTCAGACCGTCCACCGCCTTGAAGCCGTCGAAGGACACGGTCAGGTCCTCGACCGCGAGCAGGAAATCCGTATTGCTGGACATGGCGGGCTCTCCTTATTCCGCAGGGGCCGGGGCTTCGGCCTCGGCGGGACGGCCGCCCAGGCGGCGGGGCAGACGGGGGGCCACATGGTCGGTCCACAGGCCGGCCAGACCGTTGGGGAAGGCCAGAACCACGCCGATGAAAACGAGGCCGAGCGCGAACAGCCACAGTTCGGGAAAGGCCTCGGACAGGGTGGTCTTGGCGTAGTTCACCACCAGGGTTCCGTAGACGGCGCCCAGGATGGACAGCCGGCCGCCGACCGCGCAGAAGATGACCATCTCGATGGACGGCACGATGCCGACGAACGAGGGCGACATGAAGCCGACCTGAAGGGTGAACATCGCCCCGCCGATGGCCGAGATCGCCGCGGCGACGCAGAAGATGAAGACCTTGAAGCCCGAGACGTCGTAGCCGGAGAAGCGTACCCGGTCTTCCTTGCCGCGCATGGCCACCAGGATGCGGCCAAACTTGGTGTTCTTGATCCAGGCGGCGAGGAACAGGCAGCCGAACAACAGGGCGCCGTTGACGAAGTACAGGATGACCTTGGCGCTGTCGGTGCGTATGTCCCAGCCAAGCAGGGTGCGCAGGTCGGTGATGCCGTTGACCCCGCCGGTGTAGCCCTGCTGGCCGATGATCAGGATCGACAGGATGGCGGCGACGGCCTGGGTGATGATGGCGAAGTACACCCCGCCCACCCGGCGCTTGAACATGGCCACGCCGATGATGAAGGCGAACAGGCTGGGCACAACGATGATGGCGATCAGGGTGAATGGCAAGCTGTGGAACGGCTCCCAGAACCAGGGCAGCGCGGTCAACTGGTTCCAGTCCATGAAGTCGGGGATGCCGGGAGTGGACTGGATGGCGGTGGCTTCGGGGCTGGAGGCCTCCAGCTTCAGGAACATGGCCATGCAATAGCCGCCCAGGCCGAAGAAAACCCCCTGCCCCAGGCTGAGGATGCCGCCGTAGCCCCAGCACAGCACCAGCCCCAGCGCGACGAAGGCATAGGTCAGGTACTTGCCGACCAGGTTCAGGCGGAAGACGTCGAGCGCCAGCGGGAAGACGAGGAAGATCAAGGCGGCGAGGATCAGGAACCCGAGGGCCGCCTGGCTGTTGAGATTGAGCTTGGTCATCATGGCGTTGGGCTCCTCAGCGACGGACCTTGAGAACGAACAGGCCCTGCGGACGCAGCATCAGGATGCCGACCACCACCAGCAGGGTCAGGACCTTGGCCATGGACCCGGACAGGAAGAACTCCATGGTCGACTGCGACTGGGAGATGGCGAAGGCCGACGCAATGGTGCCGAGCAGGCTTTGCGCGCCGCCGAAGACCACCACCAGGAAGGTGTCGACGATGTACAGCTGGCCGGCGGTGGGGCCGGTGGAGCCGACCATGGTGAAGGCGCTGCCCGCCACCCCGGCAATGCCGCAGCCCAGGGCGAAGGTGTAGCGGTCGACCTTGCCCGTATCGATGCCCACCGCGCCGGCCATGGTGCGGTTCTGCACCACCGCGCGGACCTGCTTGCCAAAGCGGGCGCGGAACATCAGCACCCCGACGCCGACGGTGATCAGCAGGGTCAGCACCATCACGAACACGCCGTTGATGGGCACTTCGATCAGGTCGGTCAGCTGGAAGCTGCCCATCAGCCAGTCCGGCAGGGTCACGCCCACTTCCCGGGCACCGAAAATGGATCGGTAGGCCTGCTGGAGGATCAGGCTGAGGCCCCAGGTGCACAGCAGGGTATCCAGCGGGCGGTGATACAGGTGACGGATCAAGGCCCATTCCACCAGGCCGCCCAATAACCCGCTGGCGACAAAGGCCAGCCCCATGGCTATGAAGAAGTAGAGGCCGAACAGGTCTGGCAGGTAGGTGGAGAAGAAATTGGAACAAAGATAGGTGACATAGGCCCCCAGGATCATGAACTCGCCGTGGGCCATATTGATGACGCCCATCTGGCCGAAAATGATGGCCAGACCGAGCGCCATCAGGACGAAGACCGAGAACAAGATCAGGCCAGCGAAACCCTGCATCGCGAAGATCGCGCCGAGTTCCCCCATCGTGTAGCCGTCGAACATGGTGTCGCTCCTTGCGGGCGGAAGGAAGAGGCGGAAGGAAGCCGTCCGGGCGCCATTGCTGATCGGGTGAGAGGCGCACCCTGCCCGGACGGTCCCCCTTCGGCGGAGTGGGTGGATCTGGCCTTCCGACCGCCTGCGGGTCCCTGATCACCCCCATTGGGGAGAAGGGTGCTGATCACCCAGACCGGAAGGAGAGACCATCCACTCTGCCCCGGCGGCGGACGGGCCGCCGGGAACCGGAACCGAAAAGAGACCTGGGGGAGAGACCGGAAACGGCCGGAGGTGGGAGATCAGCGGACTCCGGACCTCCCCCAGGTCAGAGGCGGTCTTATTGGTAGCCTTCGGGGAACGGATTGGGCTCCATCAGCTCCTCGGTCTCGTAGACCACCTCGTACTGGCCGTCGGCCATGGCATGGCCGATGCGGGTCTTGCTCCACAGGTGATGGTTTTCGTGGATGCGGACGTAGCCTTCGGGGGCCGTGGTCAGTTCGATACCCGGCGAGGCTTCGCGGATCTTGTCGATATCAAAGCTGCCGGCCTTTTCCACGGCGGCCTTCCACAGCCACGGGCCGAGGTAGGCGGCCTGGGTAACGTCGCCGATCACCATGTCGTCGCCCCACATCTTCTTGAACTCGGAGACGAAGGCGACGTTGTTATCGTTCTGCAGCGACTGGAAGTACTTCATGGCCGCATAGGCGCCCTTGATGTTCTCGCCGCCGATGCCGCGGATTTCATCCTCGGTGACCGAAATGGTCAGCAGCAGCGGCTTTTCCTTGGTCATGTCGATGCCGGCCGCATTCAGCTGCTTGTAGAAAGCAACGTTGGAACCACCCACGATGATCGCGTAGATCACATCGGGCTTCTTCAGCTTGATCTTGTTGATGGCCGAGTTGAATTGAGTGTGGCCCAGCGGGAAGTATTCTTCGCCGACGACCTCCAGACCCAGCTTTTCAATGTGCTTGCGGGCGATCTTGTTGGAGGTGCGCGGCCAGATATAGTCGGAGCCGAGCAGGTAGAACGACTTGGCGCCCTTTTCCTTCACCACCCAGTCGATGCCGGCCAGGATCTGCTGAGTCGCTTCCTGCCCGGTGTAGATCACGTTCGGCGACTCTTCCAATCCTTCATAAAAGGTCGGATAGTAGAGCATACCGTTGTACTGCTCGAAGACCGGCAGAACCGCCTTTCGGGATGCAGACGTCCAGCAACCGAAGACCGAAGCAACTTTGTCGTTCACCAGCAATTTCTTCGCCTTCTCGGCGAAGGTCGGCCAGTCACTGGCACCGTCTTCCTGGATGAACTCGATCTTGCGGCCCAGCACGCCGCCAGCGGCGTTGATCTGCTCGATGGCCAGCTTCTCGGCCTGGACGGAGCCGGTTTCCGAAATGGCCATGGTGCCGGTGATGGAGTGCAGGATGCCGACGGTCACGGTGTCGTCGGTGACAGCCAGACCCGTCGTGTTGACCTCGGCGGTCGGCGGTCCGGCGGCGAATGCCGGGGTCGGCCCCATGGTGGCGAGCGGCAGGGCAGCGAGGCCGAGCAAGGCCCCCATCAGGGTCCGGCGCATCGGCGAAAGCGGGCTGGCCCGGCGCGCAGGGGCCGGGACCCCCGGCTGCGAAGGCTTTTGGTGGAGCATCATGTGTCATCGTCTCCCGTCGTCGGAGGTTACGCATCAAAGCGAACTGTCGGGCTGCCTGGGCGGTGCCGGGCCTGGGCCGGGGGTGGGCCGGAAGGGCTCCCCCGTCCCGCCCCGGAACGGCAACTCCATCGCCGACAACGGTGATCGGATTTTGTGCGCAGCAACATACGCGGTTCCGCGTATACCTCCATCGGACCAAGTAGGATATTGTCTTTACCAAGATGAAAAACATTCGTAAAAACAACATTCTATCGCCGACACACCGCAGACCGGGACACCGCGGGGTCCCAGGCGCCATACCGCACCGCACCCCGAATCCGGCCCTCTCTGGCAGGCCGACAAGCTTGAGCCCCCTTCGCATCTATTGGGGTATTGGAGTGCATTCGGCAGCAAAGGGCGACGGACGTCAGGTGGTCAGGCGATCCTGGTTCCGGGTCGGGCGTTGGGGAGAGGCATGAAGGAAGCGGGAGGGGAACAGGCGGCACAGACGGGAGCCGAACGCATGGGAGCACGACAGCGGGTCCTGCGGATCCGGCGGCGCTATAACCGCTGGGTGGCCAACGAGACGCTGGAGGATTACGCGCTGCGCTTCACCGCCACCAGCGCCCGGCGCTGGTCGTCGGCGCGTGTGGCGAACACGGCCCTGGGTGCGATCTCCTTCCTGGCGCTGGAGGCCATCGGCGGCGCGATCACCCTGTCCTACGGTTTCGACAACGCGGTTGCGGCGATCCTGGCGGTCGCGGTGGTGCTGTTCGCCACCGGGCTGCCGATTTCCTACTACGCCGCCAAATACGGCGTGGATATCGATCTGCTGACCCGGGGTGCCGGATTCGGTTACATCGGCTCCACCGTCACGTCGCTGATCTATGCCTCGTTCACCTTCATCTTTTTCGCGCTGGAAGCGGTGATCCTGGCCATGGCGCTGGAGATGTGGCTGGGACTGCCGCTGATCGCCGGCTATTTCCTGGGGGCAGCCGTGGTCATCCCGCTGGTGACCTACGGCATCACGGTGATCAGCCGCTTCCAGGTATGGACCCAGCCGGTGTGGGTCGTCCTGCACCTGATCCCCTTCCTCTTCCTGGGCATCACCCAGCCGGAATCCTTCAGCAGCTGGGCCAGTTTCCAAGGACACGCGCCCTCGGCGGTCGGGGGCGGGTTCAACGCCCTGGCCTTCGGGGCGGCGACCACAGTCGTGGCCTCGCTGGTGGCGCAGATCGGCGAGCAGGTGGACTTTCTGCGCTTCCTACCGCGCCGGCAAAAGGGCCGGACCCTGAGCTGGTGGATCTCCCTGCTGAGCGCCGGCCCGGGATGGATCGTGCCCGGCGCGCTGAAGCTGCTTGCCGGCTCCTACCTCGCCTATCTGTGCATCAGCGCCGGCATTCCCTCGGAAGAGGCGGCCGGCCCGACGGTGATGTACCGCACGGTCTTCGAGAAGATGTTCGAAAGCCCGGCCACGGCCGTGGCGGTGACCGGCATCTTCGTCATCCTGTCCCAGCTGAAGATCAACGTCACCAACGCCTATGCCGGCTCCATCGCCTGGTCGAACTTCTTTTCCCGGCTGACCCACAGCCATCCCGGGCGGGTGGTGTGGCTGGTGTTCAACGTGGTCATCGCCCTGCTGCTGATGACCTTCGGCGTCTACTCGGCGCTGGAACATATCCTCGGGCTTTATGCGGTGGTGGCCATCGCCTGGGTCGGGGCCATCGTCGCCGATCTGGTGATCAACAAGCCCCTTGGCCTCAGCCCGCCGCATATCGAGTTCAAGCGCGCCCACCTCTATGACATCAACCCGGTGGGCACCGGGGCCATGGCGATCGCCATCCTGCTGGCCGTTCTGTCCCACCTTGGCCTGTTCGGCGAGATGGCCCGGGCCTTCACCGCCCTCGTCGCCCTGGCCGCCGCCCTGACCGCCGCGCCGCTGATCGCCCTGCTGACCCGGGGCCGCTACTACCTGGCGCGGCAAAGCCAGTGGCCGAGTGCGCCGGCCGACCGGGTGGAATGCAGCATCTGCGAACACACCTTCGAGAAAGAGGACATGGCGGTCTGCACCGCCTACGGCGGTCCCATCTGCTCGCTATGCTGTTCGCTGGACGCCCGCTGCCACGACATCTGCAAGCCCGAACAGGCCCGCTTCCCCCAGCAGGCCTTCGGCTTCGTGCGCGCCGTCGCGCCGGCCTGGGTCGCCGACGCCCTGGCCACCCGCACCGGGCGGCTGGCCGCCAGTCTGGTGACCGTCAGCCTGTGCGTCGGCACCTCGCTCGCCTTTGTCCGCCACGAAACCCTGCTGGGCCGCCAGTCTGCAGAAACCGCGCTCAGCCAGACCCTGTGGATGACGCTGCTGGTGGTGGGCCTGTTCGCCGCCGTGATCGCGCTGCTGTTCATGCTGACCAACGAAAGCCGCCGGGTGGCGCTGGAAGAAGCCGAACGCCAGGCCGCCCTGCTGCGCCACGAAATCGAGGCCCACGAACGCACCGACGCCAAGCTGCAAAAGGCCAAGGATGCCGCCGAGGCCGCCAACTTCGCCAAAAGCCGCTATATCGTCGGCATCAGCCACGAGATCCGCTCGCCGCTCAATGCCATCTCGGGCTATGCGCAGATCCTGTCGCGGGACCAGTCGATCCCGCCCCACCGCCGCGACGCCATCGGGGTCATCCGCCAGAGCGCCCAGCATATGACCGGGCTGATCGAAGGGCTGGTGGACATCTCGCGGATCGAGGCGGGGCAGCTGACCCTGAACAGCGACGAGGTCCGCCTGCCCGAGCTGCTGGGCCAGTTCGTCGACATGTTCCGCATGCAGGCCGAAGCCAAGGGCCTGACCTTCGT
The DNA here is from genome assembly GCA_046233135.1 of Rhodospirillaceae bacterium Z3-40. Lineage (GTDB taxonomy): Bacteria > Pseudomonadota > Alphaproteobacteria > Rhodospirillales > Rhodospirillaceae > JBJXHN01. The sequence continues at coordinate 265,174 of JBJXHN010000003.1, forward strand.
CTACGACCCGCCCCCGGTGCTGCCGGAGATGGTGCATACGGACGAAAAGCGCTTCCGCCAGATCCTGTTCAACCTGCTCAGCAACGCCGTCAAGTTCACCGATACCGGCCATGTGGCCCTGCGCGTGCGCTTCCGCAGCGAAGTCGCCGAATTCTCGGTCGAAGACAGCGGCATGGGCATCGCCCCCCAGGACCTGGAACGCATTTTTGAACCCTTCGAACGGGGCGGTGGCCAGGGCGGGCCGAAGGCCCCGGGCATGGGCCTGGGGCTGACCATCACCAAGCTGCTGACCGAAATCCTGGGCGGTCAGGTGCTGGTGCACAGCACGCCCGGCGCGGGTAGCACGTTCCGGGTGCGGCTGTTCCTGCCCGAGCTGGCCGGTGGCGCAGACCATCAGCCCAGCATCCGCACCGTCTGCGGCTACGAGGGACCCCGCCGGCGGATCCTGGTGGTGGACGACGACTCCGGCCACCGCGCCCTGGTGCGCGACGTGCTGCGCCCCCTGGGGTTCGAGGTGGCGACAGCCATTGACGGCGCCACCTGCCGACGGCGGGTGGACGAGGACCTGCCGGACTTGGTGCTGCTGGACATCACCATGCCCGATATCAGCGGCTGGGATCTGGCCGAGGACCTGCGGCGCAGCGGTCTGGCCGGTATTCCCATCGTCATGATTTCCGCCAATGCCCACGAATACCAGGCCGGCGGCCAGCTGGGCGACGTGCACGATGCCTTCCTGATCAAGCCCATCGATATCGTCCAGCTGACCGAAGTCATCGGCGAGATGCTGAAGCTGGAATGGCGCTACGAGGATTCCCTCGACGCTCCGGCACCGCTGTGCCGCCCGGCCTGCGCGCCGGCACCGCCGGCACCCTGCCCCACCGCCGCCGCCCTGCCGCCCCTGCCCGCCCCCCTGGTGACGGCCCTGCGGGACGCCATTGCCATCGGCCATGTGCGCGGCATCGCCGCCGCCCTGGATGCCATCGCCACGGCGGACCCTGTCGCCGGCCGGTGGACGGAGGTCATGCGCGGCCACCTGTCCGCTTTCTCGCTGAAGACCCTGGCGACGGAGGCCGAAACCTTGCGGATCTCCTCCTTCAGTGCTCCCCCCACTCCCAGCGAAGGACCCTCCCATGAACGAGCGTGAGCGCGATGTGGCCCTGGTCGTTGATGACACGCCAGGCTCCCTGAGCTTCCTGACCGACGCTCTGGAGGATGCCGGCTACAGCGTGCTGGTGGCCACCGATGGCGATGCCGCGCTTGCGCTGACCCAGCGGGTAACCCCGGATGTTGTGCTGATGGATGCGGTGATGCCGGGGCGGGACGGCTTTCAGACCTGTCAGGCCCTGAAAGCACGGGACAGCTTTCAGCATGTGCCGGTGATCTTCATGACCGGCCTGACCGAAACCGAACACGTGATCATGGGCCTGAGCGCGGGCGGGGTAGATTACGTCACCAAACCCATCGTCGCCGAAGAACTGATCGCGCGCATCCGTGTCCATGTGGCCAATGCCCGCATGACCAGCGGCGTTCGCATCGCCCTGGATGCCGCCGGGCGGCGCCTGTTCGCCGTATCGCGCAGGGGCGACCTGCTGTGGACCACGTCGCGGGCTGGCGCCCCCCTGGATCTGCTGTTGGAGCCGGGGACCGGGACAGGAGACCAGCGCCTGCCCGAGGCCTGGATGCCCTGGCTCGCCGACTGCCTCGCCGCCGAGGAGAACGCAGCCCCGCCCCCCTTGCCCATCGCCGCCACCGCCGCCACGCCGGCCTGGACCTTGAGCCTGGTGATCCGCCTGAACGCCAACGAGGTCCTGCTGCGCCTGGACGAGGCGGAAGGCCAGGACGACACCCGCCGCATCCGCGAAACCCTGGGCCTGACCAAGCGCGAAGCCGAAGTGCTGCTATGGGTGGCGCGCGGCAAGACCAACCGCGACATTGCCACCATCCTCACCCTCAGCCCCCGCACGGTGGATAAGCACCTGGAACAGGTCTACACCAAGCTGGGTGTTGAGAACCGCGCTGCCGCGATTGGCCTGGCGCTGCGCAGCATTCTGTAACGCCCTTTCCGCCAAAAAGGATCCTGAAGCGTGGTTTGACAGCCATCAATGCACCGTACAGACTAGGCACGGATCGAAGGAGCGGACCACATGCTGCACGGCCACCGGTTCGGTCTCTCCGGGCCGCACCGGTGTGCCTTCCAGTGCCTGTTCCAACGCCCCCGGCATCCCGTCGGCATCGCGGGGAGAGAAGTTCCATGTGGTGGGGGCAATGATCTGGTAGTTGGCGATCACCCCTTTCTCCACCACCAGCCAATGCCCCAGGGAACCGCGCGCCGCTTCGGTCAAACCGGTACCCCGGGCCGAGTCCGGCAGGGCACCATGGGCGCGGAAGGGGGCGCGGGGGTCGAGCGCGCGCACCCAGCGCTCCATCGCCTGGGGGATCAGGGCAATCTCCAGCAGCCGCGCCACGACGCGGGACAACACCGAGGCCTTGCCCCCGGTCCGCGCCACCAGATCCCGCACCAGGGGGTGGCCGGCGACCATCTGTCGGGCCACCGCGCCCACCTCGATCACCGCCCCGTCCAGGCGTGGCGCCTTGCACCAGCTGTAGCCCCGGATCATCTCTCCGTCCGGCAGGGTGCGGCCGTCAAAGGGGGCCTGGGGTCCCCGCGCCTCGCGGTACCAGGCGTGGCTCAGGTCCTCGGTAATCCGCGACGGGTCCAGCGGAGAGACGGCCCCCTCTGCCCAGATGCCGCGCGGCCACAGGAACCCGCCCTCCTGCCCCGAAGCGCCGCCGGCATAGGCTCCGTTGCTCATGAAGCAACCGCCGGCCTGCCCCAGCGCCTCCAGCTCCAACGCCTCGGCGAGGCACAGGAAGCGGCGGGCATCACTGCTTTCCGCCGGCTTTTCCGCCGCCCAGGCAGCCAGGGCAGTGGCATCCGTCAGGGCGCTGAAGCGCTCCAGACGGTCGCCGAACAGGGTGGTTTCCAGGAACCGCCGCACCCCGGCGAGCAGGCCCGACAGCCGCGCCAGCTCGCCCGCCGTCACCGTGCGGGTGGTCCCCCCCGGCTGCAAACCCAGTGTATGGGGCCACTTGCCCGCCAGCAGGCCCATCACGTTCAGCAACTGGGCGCGGGCCGGCACCGCGTCGCGCATCGCCGAGCCTTTCAGCGCCGTGAAGCGCGCGGCCACATCGGCATGCCAGGGTTCGTCGGCGTAAACGGCGCGGGCGAAATCGGGCATGAAGAACAGGTAGAAGTGGGTGAGATGGTCGGCCAGATTCTCGGTCGCGTGCACCAGATTGACCGCCAGCCGGCCGTTGGGGGGGCTGTCGACCCCCATGGCCCCGGCCAGCGCCCCGGCCGCCGCCACCGATTGGGACACCGAACAGATGCCGCAGACGCGCGGGGCAAAGACCAGGGCGTCCAGCGGCGCCTTGCCCGCCAGCATGCGTTCGAACCCGCGATACAATGGCGAGACAACACGGGCAGAGGCGACCCGGTCGCCCTCCACCTCCAGCCGCACTTCCAGGTCCCCTTCGACCCGGTTGAAGGGGCCGACGACCAGACGGCTCATGGCCGCCCCTTCCGGCCACGCTCCGCCGGCGGCACGGTCAGGCGGTCGGCCACCGCGTTCTTGCGCAGCCGCGACGGCGTGGCGGCCTTGGACAGCGACGCCAGGGCAACGAACCACGCCTTGGGCATATCCGTGGGCAGGCCGACGGGAATGCCCGAAACCTTCGGGGTTTCCACGAAGGGGTGGCCCGGCTCTTCGAACCCCGGAGCGGTGCAGTTGATGCAGGGATAGCCGCCGTCGATACACGAACCCGACCCATTCCATGGCCGGATGTTGCAATCCGCCCGGGCCAGGGTGCCCTTGCAGCCCAGGTTCTCCATCATGCAGCCATGGTCGCACAGCTTCTCCGCGCTGGCCTTGTATTCATAGAACTCGTTTCTAGAGCAGCCGTGATGCACCAGATGCATGGTATAGGCCAGCGGCCGCTGCCATTCGTCCATATCCTGCGGGCCGAAGCGGCCGGCGGCGATCTGGTGCAGGGCTTCGGTCAGCCAGGCGGGATGGATGGGACAGCCGGCGATATTGATCACCGGCAGGCCTGCCGCCCCGCGAAAGTCCGGCCCCAGCAAGCCCCCTGGCGCGCCGCCGATCCCGGTCACCCGCGCCCCTTCGCTTTCCCGCGCGCTTTCATAGGCCAGCCCGCAGGCATCCACCTCGGTATCGCCCGCACCGGTGATGCCGCCGAAGGCCGCACAGCTGCCCACCGCCACCACATGGCCGGCACGGTGCGCCAGATCGGCGATCCAGTCCATCACCGGCCGGTCGGATCCGGGCATCAGGTGAAAGCGCCCGGTGCCGTTCGGCCCCCGCATCACCGACCCTTCGAGACAGAGGATATCCAGCCGCTGGCGGCCGTCGATGATCTCGGTGAACAGCTCCAGCACCTGCCGGCCGGTGCGTTCGCTAAGCGAAGGATGCCACAGCACCTCGATATTGGCGGCGTCCAGGGCGGTCAGCAGGTCCGGCCCTTCGGCGCTGAGCAGCGACATGGTGCAGCCGCCGCAGCCGCCCGATTGCAGCCATACCAGGCTCAAAGGGTCCGGGCCGGGGCTGGCCGTGTGAAGGCTATCGTCGGGTCCGGTCATTCATCTGGATCCTTACGGTAAAGGCCGCCCCTCCCTCCGGGCGGTTGGTCGCGGTCAGGTCTCCCCCCTGCTTCTGGGCCATGCTGTAGCTGACATACAGCCCCAGTCCGGTGCCCGAGCCGATGGGCTTGGTGGTGAAGAACGGCTCGAAGATCTTGTCCATATGATCGGGGGCGATCCCCGTGCCGTTATCGGCCACCCGCACGAAGGCGCTCCCCCCCTCTGTCCAGCAGGCGATGTCGATGCGCGGATCGGGGCGGTCCTTCAGCACGTCGGCGGCGTTCTGCACCAGATTGACGATGATCTGATGCAGGTGGCCCTTGCGCGCTTCCAGTTCCAGCACCTCGGGCAGGTCGAAAGCGAGCGCCGGCTTGATCCGTTCGGCCTTGACCACCCAGTCCACGGCGGTACGCACCAGCCGCACCAGATCGAACAGCTCCGGGCTTTCTTCCTGATTGCTGGAAAAACGCAGCAGGTCCTGCACGATATCGCTGACCCGTTCCGCCCCCTCCAGCGTGCCGTCCACCAGCGGTCCGATGTCGCGCATCACGTGGTCGATCTTCACCTGCCGCCGCACCTCGGCCAGTTCGGCATCCATCGGCCGGGCCTCCACGGCGTCCAGGTAGCGGCCGATGGCGCGGCCATAGGACTTCAGAGCATGCATGTTGCCATAGATGAAGCTGATGGGGTTGTTCAGTTCGTGCGCCACCCCGGCCACCAGCCGGCCCAGGGCGGCCATTTTCTCCGACGTCACCAGCCGCTGCTGGGTACGGGTCAGGTCACGGTGGGCCTTGTCCAGCGCCTGATAGGCCCGCCGCAGGTCCCCCACCGGCCGCCCCACCAGCACATAGCCCACCAGCCGCCCCCGATGGTCGCGCCGCGCGGTGCAGTTCATGGACAGCGGCGCGGCCTGCCCATCCGCCCCCGCCAGCGCCACTTCCACATCCGACAGCGGCCCGCCTTCGCCGATATGGCGGCGCAGCTTGCGCAAGGTGTCGCGGCTGCCGGAATCGAACAGGTCTTCCAGAGACGTGCCGCACAGGGTGTCTTCCCGTCGCCCGGTCAGCTGCTCCAGGGCCGGATTGACCTGCTCGATGGCCAGGGCGGGATCGCAGACGATCAGCACGTCGGTCATCGCCGCCAGCACGGAATCGATGAAGGCCTGGGCTTCGGTCAGGCGGGCGTTCTGCTGTTCCAGCTGGGTCTGGGAGTGGACGAGGTCGGCATAGACCTCGTCCATTTTCCGGATCACGTCGATCCAGGTGTCTTCGCCGGCGTTTTCCAGGCCGTCCAACGGCGGCAGCGCCGGCAGATCCCCCGGCCCGCTCATCTTTGACCCGCTCGTGCCCGCCATGCTCCGGGATCCCATCGGCCGGTCCCTCTAGCGGACCGTGCGGCGGGCGGGCATGGGCTTGACGTTTTCCAATCCATAGCGCTCCAGCTTGCCGCGCAGGCCGACCCGAGACAAGCCGAGTTCCCGGGCCGCCCGGGATTTGTTCCAGCGGTGGCGGATCAGGGTTTCCTTGATGATCCGCGCTTCCACCGCCGCGATGCGATCCTTCAGCGCGCCTCCAAGCCCGTCGGCCAGCCCGGCGGCAAGGGCTTCGGCCATATCCTCCGTCACTGCATTCCCCGCTGCCACCGGCCCGCCAGTGCCCCCAGCCGCGCCGGTGCCATGGTTGCCCCGCAGCACCGCTTGGGACAGATGCCCGACGCCCAGGGGCTCGCCCTCCTGGCCGGTGACAAGCATATGCTGCACCTCGTTTTGCAACTCGCGCACATTCCCCGGCCAGGTGTGCAGCTGCATGGCTTCCAGTGCTTCGGGGGTAAAGCCCGGCACCAGCTTGCCCAGGCGGGCGATGCAGCGCTCCAGCAAGGCCGCGGCCAGCACCGGGATATCGCCGGGGCGGTCCTTCAGCGACGGCAGACGGATGACCGTGCCGGCCAGGCGGTAGTACAGATCGGTGCGGAAGCGTCCGGCCCGCACCTCTTCTTCCAGATCGCGGTTGGTGGCGGCGATGATACGCACATCCACCTTGCGCGTCTTGCCGCTGCCCACCGGGCGGATTTCCCCTTCCTGCAAGACCCGCAGCAGCTTCACCTGAAAAGCCGGCGAGACCTCTCCCACCTCGTCCAGAAAGACTGTGCCGCCGTCAGCGCGCTCGAACAGGCCCACGTAGTCGTGCACGGCCCCGGTGAAGGCGCCGCGCTTGTGGCCGAACAGCTCGCTTTCCAGCAGCTGATCCGGCAGCGCACCGCAGTTTTCCACCACAAAAGGCTTGTCCCAGCGGGTGCTGGCATAATGCAGGGCGCGGGCGGCCAACTCCTTGCCGGTGCCCGAGGCGCCGAACAGCACCACCGGGATGTCGTAGGGTGCCACCTGCCGCAGCCGGTCGGACACGGCGTTCATCGGGCTGCCGGCCGCGCGGATGATGCCGTCGTCGAAGTCGTAGTCCCGGCGCAGGGTCTCCCGCCGCTCCGCCACCACCTTGCCCGCGCCCGACGGCGACATCTTCAGCTCCACTGCCAGCAGCTCGTTCTCCCGCTCCAGGGCATACAGGCGGCAAGCGTTCTTCAGAGTCAGGATCAGGCTGTCGGGGTGCCAGGGCTTGGTGATGTAGTGGAATATGCCGGCCTGATTGATGCCGTCGATGATGTCGCGGGCATCCGTATAGCCCGACACGATCATGCGGATCACATCCGGCCAGCGCCCCCGCGCCCAGGCCAGGAACTCCACCCCCGACTGGTCGGGCATACGCTGATCGCACAGGATCACCTGAACGGTCCGGCTTTCCAGGATCTCCTTGGCCGCCTCGACCGTATTGGCGGTCATCACCTCGAAATCGTCGGCCAGGATCCGCGCCAGGGATTCCAGCGAGCGGATCTCGTCATCGACGATCAGGATTGGCGGCAGTTCAGTCATGGTCCCCATCCTCTCCAAGACGAGACCGGTTTTTTCCGGTTCTCTTTCATTCGATACGCACTGCGTGGGCCACGCATGGATCGATCGCCGTGACAATCAGATTGGCCTGACGGGCCAGCACCGCTTCGTCCTCAGCCCGCAGCAGCGACAGGCACCGGGCACAGGCTCCCCGGGCAGCGAAGTTCCACAGGGTCGGCGGCAACACCCGGTAGTCGGTGATCCGCCCCCCATCGTCCACCCGCGCAACATGGATCAGCGTACCCCGGGCCGCCTCCACCACGCCCACACCGATCCCCCCCATGCCCGGGTCGTCCTCCCCCCTCTCCTCGACCGCCGCCGGATCCAGCAAGGCCCGCAGCCGGTCGGGCAAGCCGGCCAGATCCACCAGCCGCGCCACCAGCCGCGCCCCGAGCCCCAGGCCCAGGGGCGCCAGCTGTCCCCGGCCGGCGTGGCGGGCGAAGGGCGTGCTTTCCGGCACGGACGCCGCAGGGCCGATCACGCCGATGGGGTCCTTGTCCGCCCCCTCAAGCCAGTCGCGCATGGCATCCGGCGGCGGAGGCACCATGGGGACAGGGGCGCTACCGGCGATGTCCAGCCAGCCGTCTGACGCCACCCGGCCGATCAGCCGGGCGGCCACCGTGTCCTGTTCCCCGGCCCAGGCCCGCAAGGCGTCCCACCCCTGCCGCTGCCGCCAGACCGCCAGGGGTTCGCCGAACACCCGTTCCGCCAGCAGGGTTTCGGCGGCCGCCACCACCGAGGCGGCGCGGGCGTGGTCCGGACTGGCCGTACCGCCCACCCGGATTTCCTCGCCCTTGGCGAACAACGCCCCGGTCAGGGCCGCTTCGAAGCCCATCACGCCGGCCACATCCTGGCCACTGGGCGCCAGCCCCAGGAACCCGGGCCAGGCCAGGGCGATGCGCACGGTGTGTTCGCGCAGGCTTTCCATGGCCGCCAGGGCATCCCGGGCGGTCCGGGTCGCCGGATCGGCCCGCCGGCCCACGGCCTGTTCCAACGCCCGCACCGATGCCTGCCCCTGGGCGGTGCGGCAGAGGGAATAGAGCAGCGGCACCATGCGCACGGCCTCGTCCGGCGCCCGGCCGGCGAGCAGCCGGGCCATGTCGCCGGGCTGATGGAAGGCCACGGCAGCCTCTCCCGTCCGGCGGTTCAGGCGGACATCCACGCGCCCTTCCGTACTCATTCGTCCCCGCCCGCTCCCTCGCCTGCTCCCTCGCCTGCTCCCTCGTTGGCCTCTCGCCCGCTCTCGCTCCGGCGGGCGCCCCGCAGAAAAGCCCGGCGGCTGACCGATGCCGATGCCGATGCCGATGCCGGTTCCGCCCCCGCTTCCACGTCCGTCCCGCCGTCTTCGTCGTCCTCCCCGAGCGGCGCCGGCTTGTCGCCCCGCCAGATCATGGCCATTTCCCGTTCCTGCGCCCCGGTTTCTTCTTCCGCCTCGAACAGCGCATCCAGGGCCAGGGCGGCGGTGGTTTCCGCCGTTTCCTGGTCGGCGAACTCGAAGACCGGCGAGAACAGCGAACACATCCAGTAGGATCCCAAAGCCGCCTCGAATCCCCGGATGAATTCGAAGCGGCCGGCGGGAAAGGCGAACACCCGCTTCACGCCCACCGGCCCCGCCTCCCCGGCCCCGTCCGGCGGCTGCAGCATCAGGTTCATGAACCAGGGCGTGACCAGGGTGCACAGGCCCCAGGCCGCACGGTCCTCAACCGCATGGTCCTCAACCGCGCCTTCCTCCGCCGGCTGCCAGGCCCGCATCCCCACCGCCCGCACCGACAGGGCGGGGTTGAGGATGGGAACGCCCTCCATCCGCGTCGCCGCGATCTCGGCAAAGCAGCGTTCCAGGCGGTCGGCCAAAGCAGCAACGGGGTCCATGGGTCAGGGATCCTGCACGACCATAAAGCCTTCCCGGGCACCATCGCAATTGGGACAGCTCCAGTGTTCCGGCAGGGCGGCAAAGGGGGTCCCGGGCGGGATCTGCCAGTAGTCGTCGCCCTCTGCGGGATCATAGACGTGCCAGCAGATCTTGCATTCCAGCCTGGTATGGGCGTCGATCTTGCTGGCATCCCCGCCATAGGATCCGCCGAAGAATCCCCCGCTCACCGGTAGACCTCCATGACGTCGCGCAGACGCTCGGCGGAATCGGCGATATCTTCCGGCGCGGCCAGCACCACTTCGGGCAGGGTGGTGATCTCGATGGTGTTCAGGATCAGGGCTTCCTGGGAGTTATAGAACTGCACCCACCAGACATTCCGCGTCGCCGTGGCGCTGACCCGGCAGTTGCCGTAGCCCCGGGACAGCACGGTCAGTGGCCCGGTGCCGAGCATGTCGGCGATCAGCATCAGGTCCTCTTCCGTATGGGGCAGCAGGGACAGATTGATCACATGGGGATCCCGCCCCGGTGCCACGCGGGGCACGTGCTCGTTGATCTCGGCGGCGAGCGGCGGGGCATTGAACACGCCCGGGCCGACCCGGTCGGGCAGGTGCACGCCATCGCGCGCGCGCGCGAACACGGCCGAGGAAATGGTGGTCGGGAAGCGGCCTACTTCGATCAGGTCCCGGCGCAAGCTCCCGTCCTCGTCGGTCTGGCGCACCCGCCATACCCCGGCCAGAACGGATTCCTGAATCTGGGCGGCCGTCCCGGCGATGGCTGCCACCTCCCCTTCCCCCAGCACCTGATCGATCAGCCGCAGATTCGCCGCATCCAGGTCCCCCAGATCGACGATATTGTGGGCACCATCCGCCACGTAGCCTTTCAGCAGACCGAGCACGCGCGCCATCACCGCCTTGGCCGCATCCAGCCCCTCCGTATCCTCCGGCTCCGGCAGATCAGGCATGGCAAAGGTGCTCATGCCCGACGGCATGGACATGTAGTTCAGGCTGGCGCCGTCCTCCTCGCCGGGCTGGCTGCCGGGGCCGGTAAAGAGGGCGGTCTGCGGAAACGGGGTCGTCGGGAACGGGGTCATAGCAAGGGTACTCCGCGATCAGGATACGGCGGGGGATGCAGTGGGCACGCAGCCTTCGGGGAAGGCAAAAGGCGGCGGCTCGCAAGGCTCGCCTTCCATCAGGGCGGCCAGTCCGGTCAGATAATCCGTCCAGGCCTGCACCCGCGAAATCGCCCCCAGATAGGCTCCGGTCCGCAGCATCACCAGCGTCGGATAGGCGGTGAAGCGGTAACGGCATTGCAGGGCGCGTTCGGCATCGCGGGAGACGACCATGGGCCGCAGCTCTCCCTGAAACGCCCGATCCAGTTCCGGCAGCACCACCGCCACATCGTTGCTTTCCCCGTGACGCTTCCAGTCGCCGGGAAAGAACAGCACGGAAATCGGCCGGGAAGCGGCCTCGGCCTCCAGGGTCTCTTCGGTCACCACCGGATAGCCGTGGCGGGCGAGGATCGCGGTCAGCAGGGGCGAGAACATGGGCGGTCCCTTCGGGTCAGGACGATGATTTGACGGACGGGGATGCCGGATCCCGCAGGAACTCCGGCAATTCGGGCTCTCGATTGATCAGGTCGGCGAACAGGTGATCCACGTCGGTATCCCCAGCCATCACCCGGCGCAAGGCTTCCAGGGCATCGGCGCTCTGGCGGGCGGCGTCGGCAGTGATCACCTCGCGCGCGGCGCCCAGGAAGACCATCACCCAGCGGCCCGCCTCCAGCGGTCCCACCAGACTGGTATCCACCGCCTGCCGGCCGTCCGCGCCCTCGCAGACCGCCTGGGGGTAGCCCGGCTCGACCACCTGCATGGGGATGCCCAGGCACATCAGCCCGCCTCCCCCGGCACGGCCGCCAGCAGCTTGTCCATATCCGCATCGAAGTCTTCGGGACCAACCCAGCGGCCGCTGTCCAGCACCCGGGCGTCACCGTGACGAAAGGCGTCGGCCGCATCCGGCCGGCCATCTTCGTAGCGCCCGGGCACCATCTCCACCGAAGCGATGGTGTCCTCTTCGGCCAGCGGGGTGTCGCGGCGGATCAGGATCACGCCCCGCTCCGCCAGCCAGGCGACCACCAGATCGATGGCCGGTGCGATGCGGGCCTTCACCTGGGGACGCAGGCTGCCGCCGTAGTCCTCCAGCTCCACCGGCTGGACCCCGACCAGCAGCAGTTCGGCCGGCGCCTCGTCCAGCATGGCCGCCATGGCCAGCACTTCCTGAAACCCGGTCTGGTGCAGCGACATTTTCTTGGCGCCCAGGAAGGACGGCACCTCGTCGCCTTCCACCCGCTTCAGGGTGCCCGGCGGCAGGCCGTAATCCACGGCATCGAAGACCACCAGGATGTCGGCGGCGCGCACGTGTTCCAGCAGATAGATCCCCTGGGTCCCCCCGTCGAGGATCGAGACATTCGGCGGGGCCTGCCAATGGCGATGCAGGGTCTCCACGGCGCGGATGCCGAAGCCTTCGTCTGCCCACAGCAGATTGCCGATGCCCAGCACCAATACAGACGGCGATTGCGTCGTCACGGCGTCCCTCCCTGGTCGTTCTTGTCCGTGGCCGTCCGGGCGGCCTTGGACACATCTCCGCAAGGGCCGTGCCAAGTTGACGAATTTGTTAAGTTCTTGATTTCAGGGACCCAGACCATTCCCACAAAAGGCATGTGAGCTTTTGGAAACACACTTTCCATCCAATTTGGAAAGCCATCTTCCACCTCTGTGGGAATGCGGCAAGCCATCACAAAAAAAAGCCGTTCCCGGAAAAGCGGGAACGGCGGAGAGGTGAGTTTAGGGATTCAGGCAAAGGTCCTCGTCGTCAAACGCCCTTCACCGGCGCCTTGCGGGCGGTTTCGGGCTCCAGTCCGGGGTCGTCGGTTTCCGCGCCCCCGTCGTGGAAGGTTCGCCAGCCGGACACCATTGACGACATCATGGTCTGTCGGGACATGATGTCTTCGCGGACGGCGGCGTAAATGTGGGTGATGGCGAAACAGATGATCACCCACATACCCAGGTGATGCCAGGTGTGCACGTCCTGGCTTTGTCCGAACAGGGGGATGATCCAGCTGGAAAACAGGGTATGCTGCCAGCTTCCCGGCCCCGCCCCTTCACCGTAGAGGGCGAAACCGGTCAGGATCATGAAGACGATCCCCCAGACGAACATCACATGCATGGCAATCGCGGCCAACGGATTGTGCCCCCGGTATTTCAGGGGATCCTTGACCACCATCGCGTACCATTTGGCCTCGTGCAGGGCCTGCTGCCAGAAGCTGCGCTTCCACACGGCAGGCATGAAGATCTGGCGGGCGTGCACATTGCCCACAAAGGCCCAGTAGATCCGCAGCAGAAAGCCGACGGCCAGGATGTAGGCGGCGACGAAGTGGATATAGCGGATCCAGCCGAACAGGAAGCTGAAGTAGGCCTCTCCGCTCACCGACGGCGGCGGGGAGCCGATCAGGTAGCCGGTGATCGACAGGACCACGATGGCCAGGGCGTTGACCCAGTGCCACAGGCGCACCGGGGCTTCGTAGACATAGACGGCCGCTTCGGTATGCGTTGCCGTGATCTCCGGTTTCTCGCTCATGATTCCGCCTCCCCCAGTCCCGTTTCCTCTCGGGTGAACGCTGTCTTTCCACACATGACCGGACCCTCCGTTAGCGCACCTTGACGGTGGTCAGGGGAGTTCCATCCGGCCCCATCACGTGGGTCGAACAGGCGAGGCAGGGGTCGAAGCTGTGCAGGGTGCGCAGGATTTCCACCGGCTCTTCGGGCACTTCGACCTTGGTGTTCATCAGCGAGGCTTCGAAGGCGCCGATATTGCCCTCGTTATCGCGCGGTGAGCCGTTCCAGGTGGTGGGCACGACGCACTGATAGTTGTCGATCTTGGTGTCCTTGATGCGGATCCAGTGGGCCAGCGCCCCGCGCGGCGCTTCGGAAAAGCCCACGCCCTTGACCTCCTTGGGCCAGGTGGCGGGGTCGAACTTGGCGGTATTGGCGGTCGCCGTATCGCCGGCCTTGATGGTGGCGATCAGCTTGTCCATGAAGTACTTCTGCTTATGCGCTGCCCACTGGGCCTCCAGCGCCCGCGCCGCCGTGCGGCCGAGGGTGGAGAACAGGGCATCCAGCGGCACGCCCAAAGTCCGCAGGGTGCGGTCCACCTGATCCTTGATCTGCTCGTCGCCCTTGGCGTAGCCGATGACGTAGCGGGCCAGCGGTCCCACTTCCATGGCGTGCCCGCGCCAGCGCGGCGCTTTGATCCAGGAGTATTTGGCCGCCTCGTCGATCTCGACGATGTTGGTCTTGCTGCCCTTGGCGTTGGGTCCCAGGGCGTAATTGGGCTGGGTCACCCCGTCCCAGGGGTGCAGGCCCTTGGCCTCGTCGGGGTAGCTGTACCAAGAGTGGGGCACGAATTCCTGCACCTGCTCCGGGTCGGCCAGATCGACAGGATGCACGTCGCTGAGCTTGCCGTTGATGATGGCGCCCGAGGGCATCAGCAGGTTTTCCGGCGAGTAGTCGTTGGCCCGGTCCGGAATATCGCCGTAGGCCAGCACGCTGGACCCCGACAGCCCGCCACCGTACAACCATCCCTTGTAGAACTGGGCGATGGCCAGGATGTCGGGGATATAGACGTTCTCCACGAAGTCGATGCTGCGCGCGATGACCCCGGCCACGTAGTTCAGGCGCTCCATATTGATCGGGGCGCCGGCGGACATGTCGCCGTCCATGTTGATGGCGCAGGGCACGCCGCCGACCAGCCAGTTGGGATGGGTGTCCTTGCCGCCGAAGATGGTGCGGGTGGTCATGATCTCCTTCTGGAAATCAAGTGCTTCCAGATAGTGGGTCACGGCCATCAGGTCGGCTTCGGGCGGCAGCAGGTAGGCGGGGTTGGTCCAGTAGCCGTTGCGGAATGGCCCCAGCTGGCCGGATTCCACGAACTTCTTCAGCCGGTTCTGCACATCCCGGAAATACCCCGGCGAGCTGTTGGGATGGCGCGGAGAGACGGACTGCTGCAACGCCGAGGTCGCCTTCGGATCCGCTTTCAAGGCGTTGACCGGATTGACCCAGTCCAGCGCGTGCAGGTGATAGAAGTGCACCAGGTGATCATGCACCTGCAAGGACAGCTGCATGATATTGCGGATGGAGTTGGCGTTTTCCGGAATATCGATGGCCAGGGCGTGTTCGACGGCACGGACCGACGTCAGGGCATGGGTACCGGTGCAGACACCGCAGATGCGCTGGGTGAAGGCCCACGCGTCGCGCGGATCGCGGCCTTTCAGGATGACTTCCAGCCCGCGCCACATGGTGCCGGTGGACACCGCGTTGCGGATGACGTTATCCGCATCGATGTTCACTTCGCAGCGCATATGGCCTTCGATGCGGGTGACGGGGTCGACGACCACGCGCTTGCCGCCGGTGTCGAGCGCGTAACCGTTGGGGGTTGTGGTGACGGCCATTATTCTTTTCCTCCCTTTTCGCGCACGCGCTTGACCGCGCTGGCGGCGGCATGGGCGGCCGCAGCGGCCCCGACGATGCCGGCCGCCGTGCCGCCGATGGTGTCGGCATCGGCTTCGACGCCGAAGCCGTTGATCGCCGTCAGGCGGTCATAGAAGCTGCCCTTGTCCCAGAAGCCGTCTTCCGAGCAGCCGAAGCAGCCATGGCCGGCCTGGATGGGGAACGACAGCCCGCCGTTCCAGCGGACGGTGGAACAGGCGTTGTAGGTGGTGGGACCCTTGCAGCCGACCTTGTAGAGGCAATAGCCCTTGCGCGCGCCTTCGTCGTCGAAGGCCTCGACGAACTGACCGGCGTCGAAGTGGGGGCGGCGGTAGCATTTGTCGTGGATGCGCTGGGAATAGAACATCTTCGGCCGGCCCTGCATGTCCAGTTCCGGGAAGCGTTCGAAGGTCAGGATATAGGTGATGACGGCGGTCATCACCTCGGCGATGGGCGGGCAGCCCGGCACCTTGATGATCGGCTTGGCGGCAAGGCCCGGCACCTTGTGCACCGGCGTGGCCCGGGTGGGATTGGGCCGGGCAGCCTGCACGCAGCCCCACGAGGCGCAGGAGCCCCACGAGATGATCGCCTTGCAGTGGTCGGCGGCGTGGCGCAGCTGGTCGACGAAAGGCTTGCCGCCGATGATGCAGTACATGCCGTCTTCGTTGAGCGGCGGATTGCCCTCGACGGCGAGCAGGAAGTTGCCGTCGTAATCGCGGATCACCTCTTCGATGATCTCCTCCGCCTGCTGACCGGCGGCGGCCATGATGGTGTCGTCATAGTCCAGCGAGATCATGGACAGGATGACGTCCTTGGCCAGCGGATGGGCCGAGCGGATGAAGCTTTCGGAACAGCAGGTGCATTCCAGGCCGTGAAGCCAGAGCACGGGAATGCGCGGCTTGGTTTCCATGGCATGGGCGATCTGCGGCGCAAAGCTTGGGCCGAGGCCCAGGGCTGCGGCTGTCAGGCTGCAGAATTTGAGGAAGCTGCGGCGGGTGATCCCCTGCCGACGCATCACCTCGTAGAACGTTTCGGTCATTCTTGGCCAGTCCTCCCTTTATTGCCCCCCCGGGGGGTCCCACACGGGTGGTAGAGAGGAACAGCAATCCCCATGCCAAGGCTGGAATATATTATTTTTCAATTACTTAACATAAAGAAAAGACACCGGAAACCAGGGCGGGCGGTAAGCGGCAGTGGCAACGGGGTGACCGGACTGGAAGGCAAATGACCGGACAAGAGAAAGGGTCTGACCGGGGCAGCGGGTGTGTGCTGGCGCGTCTTTGCCTCTCTGCCGGGATTGTGGATGCAGCAAGCCGGACCAATATCCCCTGTGTACAGGGAGTGCCCTAGGCACCAGGAACGCATCTGATCCCAGTAACCAGAAAGATCACCTATAATCATGAATTTTATTCGGCGCGACAACCCGGCGGGGCAGCCATGAAAGCATGGCTGGAACGGGCCGGTGGTCCGGCGGCGATTATCGGCTCTGTCCTGTTCATGTCTTTGCAGGATGCGCTCGTCAAACTGATCAGCGATGGGCTGCCGCTCTGGCAGCTGTATTTTCTACGCGCCTGCATGCTTTTGCCGGTCATGGCGTTTCTCGCCTCACGTCGCGGCAGCGGGTGGCTGCGCCTTGCATTCAGCAAATGGGTGACGGTGCGATCGACATTGATCGTCACAGCGATTTCCTTCTTCTATGCGCCTCTTCCGCTGCTGGACCTGCCGACGATTTCTGCCGTTTACTATATGGGTCCGATTTTTATCGTCCTGCTATCGCCCCTGTTGTTGCGCGAACGCGTTACCCCGTTGCAATACCTTGCCGTGCTGGTCGCCTTCGCCGGGGTTTTGATGGTGCTGAGGCCAGGCAGTGACGCCTTCTCCCTTGCGGCCCTGTTGCCACTGGCCTCTGCAACGGCGTATGCCTTTGCCGCCCTGACCGCCCGGAAGCATGCCCGCAACGTCCACCCCGTCCTGCAAGGCCTGTCCTTGAACGTCGTTTTTGCCACTGTCGGTCTGGCAGGCATGGCCGTCACCGCCTTTCTGGACCAGCCGGACATCTATCCCTTCATGCTTCAGGCCTGGTCGCCCTTGACTGCCCAGCATGTCGCAGCGCTTGTCGCGCTTGCCGTCCTGTTTTTCGCCACCCAGTTCCTGTTGGTGAAAGCCTATCAGCTGGGGCCGATGGCGACTGTGGCGGGGCTCGACTTTGCCTATCTCGGGTTTGCCGCCCTCTGGGCGTTCCTGTTCTTCCAAACCATCCCGCAATGGTCCACCATTGCCGGCACGGCCCTGATCGGCGGAGCCGGGATCTGGGGAATGCTGCTGCGCCGGCGGGGATAGGCATCTTCCCTGCCGTGCCGCCCGATCGCCGCCCGGCCACACCAAGCTCCCATTGACGCCGCCCCCGCCAGGCCTCATAACCAATGGGGAACGATAGGAGAACAGGCCATAGGAGAGCGCATGGGCGGGCTGACCTGCATCGACCTGTTCAGCGGAGCCGGCGGTCTGGGCATCGGGCTGGAGGAGGCAGGGTTCCGCACCGTCCACGCCTTCGAGATCGACGAGGCCGCCTGCGCCACCTACAGCGCGGCCCTTCCCCATGTGGATATCATCCGGGGCGACATCCGCCTGACCGACTTCCGCCGCTATCGCGGGGTCGACCTGATGGCCGGCGGGCCGCCCTGCCAGCCCTTTTCCACCGGCGGCCACCGCCAGGGGCGGGCCGACGAGCGGGACATGCTGCCCGTCTTCGTGCGCGCCGTGCTGGATGCCCAGCCGCGCGCCTTTCTGCTGGAAAACGTGCCCGGCCTGCTGTCGCCGACCCATCTGCCCTATCTGATGGAAACCCTGGCGCCGCTGTACACCCGCTATCGCATCTCCGGCCCGCATCGCCTCAATGCCGCCGATTACGGCGTGCCGCAAAGCCGGCGGCGGATGTTCATGATCGGTATGCTGGAAGGCCACGTGGAGATGCCCGACGGCGACGAAAGCCGCCGTGTGCCCGCCGGATCCGTGCTCGGCCCCGCCCCTTTCGGCCGGCCCAACACCTCGATCATCACCTACGCCAAGACCCCGGACCTGCGCCCCAATCCCTATCACGGCCAGCTGTTCAACGGAGGCGGCCGGCCCATCGATCTGGCCCGGCCGGCACCGACCATTCTTGCCTCTGCCGGGGGCAACAAGACCCACTTTATCGACGTGGGCGGCCACGTGCCCCCCTATCACCGCCACCTGCTGGACGGCGGCCGCCCGCGCGATGGCCAGTTGGCCGAGGGACGCCGCCTGACGGTTGAGGAATCCGCCGCCTTGCAGACCTTCCCCGCCGGCATGGTCTTCAGCGGCAAGCGCAGCGCCCAGTACACCCAGATCGGCAATGCCGTGCCCCCGCGCCTGGCCGCCGTGCTCGGCGGGGCGCTGGCCGAGGCGCTGAGCCGGGTCTCACGCCTCCGCAAGCCCGCGGTCGCGTAGCAGGCGGACGTAGGCGTTCACCCGCTCGATATCGGGCTGATAGCGCTCCAGATACTCGTGAATGCGCCGCAGCGCCGCCTCCCGCGCCGGGCGGCGCATCAGGGCGGCGATGGTGCGGATCAGCGCTTCGCAGTCGATCACCGTGATGTCCACCGCCGGATCCATCAGCGCCGCCGCCCGCGCCAGGACATCATCCCCCACCGCCGCGACGATATGGCTGCGCTGCAAATCCGCCTGTTTCAGGCCATGCCGCGCCACGCCCAGCTTTTCTTCCCAGTCGTTGGCGGTGACCTCGAAGGCCTCTTCCACCCGGCCGCCGCGCAGGATCTGCACGTCGCCGGCGGTCTTGGAGCTGAGGTCGGAGGCATTGATCCGCTTGGTCTCCACCCTCAGGGCGTTGGGTCCATCCATGCCGAACTCCTCGATCAGCGCGCCCAGGAAGGCAGCCACGGCAAACTGCTGATGGGCGCCCCCGGACGGGGTGGCCAGGAAGGTGTTCATCAGCGACGCCACCGCGAAAAACGACAGCCGCGTCCGGTCCAGGCTGGGCATGGGCAGCACCGGCCGCGCGGTCAAGGCAACGGCGGCGGTCACCAGATGGAACAGGGCCAGCCGCGCATCCCGCGACGCCCCGGTGGCCCAGACCAGCAGGTCGTCGAAGAACGGCACATTGCCCCGGCAAAGGTTGTCGGTGTTCTTGCCGATGTTCTGATAGGCGTCCGCCACCGCCTGGATGTGGCTGGCCTTCAGCTTGTCGCCAAGCGCCTTGGCCACCGAGCGCCCGCCCACCTGCCGGCGGGTCAGGTCGATGGCCTCTTCCGCCACCAGGCCATAGCCGAGCTGGATAATGATGGCGTCGCGATAGGCCGGCGACTTCTTGGGCACGTTCAGCGCAATCAGGTCACCTGCCCGGTCGGTCACCTCTGGCGGCAGACCGGCGCCATTGTCCTGCACCGCCGCTTCCGCCGCTCCCGGATCGGCCAGATAGCCGTCCAGGGTTTCCTCAATCAGCGCCGCCACCCGCCGGCCGACCGGCGCTTCCTTCTCTGCCATCAAAGCCGACCCTAACAGCCCCAGCGCAAGGCCGGGGTATGCACCGGGGCGTCCCACAACGCCTTGGTCTCGTCATCCAGCATGGTCACCGTCACCGAACAGCCCGCCATGTCAAGCGAGGTGACGTAATTCCCCACCAGCGAACGCACCACCGTCACCCCCGCCGCTTCCAGCAGCGGCTTGATCCGGCCGTACATCAGATACAGCTCCATGGCCGGCGTGGCCCCGAAGCCGTTGACCAGCAGGATCGCCTCTCCCCGCGCGCCCTTCCCCGGGATCGCGGCCAGATCGTGAAGGATCGCCTGCGCCATCTCCCTTGCAATGGTGTCGGCATCGGCCATCGGCGCCCGGCGGCGGCCCGGCTCGCCGTGGATACCCACACCGATCTCCATTTCGCCATCACCGATATCGAAGGTCGGGCGGCCGGCTTCGGGTACCGTGCAACTGGTCAGCGCCACGCCCATGGACCGCGTCGCCCCCACCACCCGGTCCCCCAAGGCCTTCAGCCCGTCCAGTTCCATGCCCTGCTCGGCGGCGGCGCCCAGGATCTTCTCGACGATCAGCGTCCCCGCCACGCCCCGCCGGCCGGAGGAAAAGGTGGAATCCTCCACCGCCACATCGTCGTTGACCAGGACCGTGGCGTTGGGGCCGTCGAGCATTTCGGCCGCCATCTCGAAGTTCATCACATCGCCTTCGTAGTTCTTGACGATGAACAGCACCCCCTTGTCCCCGCCCACCGCTTCGGCCGCCGCCACCATCTGGTCGGGGGTCGGCGAGGTGAACACCTGCCCGGGGCAGGCCGCATCCAGCATGCCCCGGCCGACAAAGCCCGCGTGCAGCGGCTCGTGCCCGCTGCCGCCGCCGGAGATCAGCGCCACCTTGGCCGGATCCGGGATGGCGCGGCGCACGAACAGGCCGTCCTCGCCGGCGGTCACCAGATCGCCGTGGGCGGCGGTGAACCCCTCCAGGCTTTGGGTCAGGATGGTCTCGGCACCGTTCATGAACTTTTTCATGCTGTCCTCCCGTGTCGGGGTCCCTCTGTCCGGGGCCGCTTCGGTGATCACGCTATTTCTGGCGCTGCTCGGCGAACAGCCGGGCAACGCGCGTCGCCACGTCTTCGATGGCCGCGTCCAGGGCCTTGTTCGCCGCCGGATCGCCCAGGTCGGGCAGGTCGATGGTCAGCCGCCGCACCTTGCCCACCGCCTGAAGCTTGTCGAAACGCTGGGGATGGGCACGGCGGTAGGCGTCCATGAAGCGCTCCTTCTCCTGGGCGGAGAAGTGGCAGACCTCCATGATCGGCGTGATGTGGTCTGCCGGGATCGGCGTGGGATAGGCGGGGTTGGAGATCTGCGAAATGAAACTGCGGTTCTTGCCCATGGCCTCGGCCAGGCGCAGCCGCGTGCCCGAGGGCCGGCGGTCCAGAACCGCCCGCAGCAGCGCCTTGTATTCGTGCACCGGATCCTGCCAGGCCGCCGCATCGCCCTCGCCCGCCGGCTCCGCATCCGACCGTTTGTCCGTATCGCTCACGCCCCGTCCTTCTTCGCATAGCGCGCCACCGCAGCCTTGACCCGCGCCAGAGCGGCCGGCGCCACCGACAGACGACGCAGCCCCGCCCCCAGCACCAGGGGCAACTGGGCCGGATCGCCGGCCATGTCACCGCAGATGCCGACCGGCCGGCCCGCCCCCGCGCCGTCCCGAGCAACCCGGGCCAGCACCTCGGCCACGGCCCGCCGGTTGCCGCTCGCCACCGCCTCCAGCCCCGCCACATCCCGCCCGCAGGCAGTGAGGTATTGAACCAGATCATTGCTGCCGATGGACAGGAAATCCGCGTCAAAATCGGCGGTCGTCAGG
Source organism: Rhodospirillaceae bacterium Z3-40 (assembly GCA_046233135.1). Lineage (GTDB taxonomy): Bacteria > Pseudomonadota > Alphaproteobacteria > Rhodospirillales > Rhodospirillaceae > JBJXHN01. The sequence goes on from JBJXHN010000003.1 coordinate 286,553, forward strand.
GCACAGGCCGGCACCTCCACCATCATCCCCAACGCCACCGGCCCCGCTGCCGGCCCCAGATCGGCCCGTTCGGCGTCAAGCAGGGCACGCACCGCCGTCATCTCCGCCGGGCAGGTGACCATCGGCACCATAATCCGCAGCGGCCCGGCGCCGTCCATCGCGGCAACCCGCAGCATCGCCCGCAGCTGGGTGCGCAGCAACGCCGGATGGCGCAGCGACAGTCGCACCCCACGCACCCCCAGGAAAGGGTTGCTTTCCGCCGGCCGGGGCAACCAGGGCAAAGGCTTGTCCGCGCCCGCATCCAGGGTCCGCAGGGTTACCGGCCGCCCCGCCGCCCTGGCCACCAGCCGGGCGTAGGCCGCCACCTGCGCCTCCTCCCCCGGCGGGCTGTCGCTGCCGTCGAACAGAAATTCGGTGCGCACCAGACCGATGCCGTCACAATGCGCCGGATCCAGTCCCTCCAGATCGTCCGGCCCGGCGACGTTCACCATCACCACAACGGTCTCTCCATCGGCCGTCACGGCCGGGCGCGGCAGGAAGGCCGCCTCCGCCGCCGCCTTGTCCCGCGCCGCCTCTGCGGCGATAACGAAGGCCGCGCGGGTAGTCTCGACCGGCGCAATCACCAGGGTTCCCGCCGTGCCGTCCAGCAGGGCCGGCACGCCCGGTTCGGGCGAGGGCTCGGGCCGGGGCAGCCCCACCACCAGCGGCACGCCCCGCGCCCGGGCGAGGATGGCCACGTGACTGTTGGTGCTGCCGCGGAACAGAGCGATGCCGCCGCCGGTCCAGTCGGTTTCCAGGAAGGTGGAGGGGGACAGATCCTCGGCCAGCACGATATGGCCCGGCGGAAGGGGTACCGCCGCACCACCATTCAGATGGCCCGCCACCCGGTCGCGCAGGTCGCGCAAATCCGTGGCGCGGGCGCGGAAGTAGCTGTCGGCGTCCTCGGCCGTGTAGCCGGCGATGATCCCGTCCAGTTCCGCCCGCCAGGCCGCCTCAGCCCCATCGCCGGCGGCAATGCGGGTCCGCACCGGATCGGTCACCGTCTCGTCCTCCAGCATGGCCATCTGGAAGGCGACGATCCCCTCGGCGGCCTCGTCGCCGACAACGGACTCCAGCAGCGCGGCAAGGTCGCACAGGGCAGCCGCAAAAGCCTCTTCCAGACGAAGCGCCTCGGCGGCCGGGTCTGTGGAATCCCCGGTCGTTTCCCCCGCGGCACCCCCGGCCCTGCGGCCTGCAAGGTCCCCTTGCCCGTCCCACCACACCACCGGCGCGGCCACCAGACCGGCGCTGGCCGGGGTGCCGGTCAGGCGGCATTCCGGGACGTCAGGGGGCTGCTGCACCGTCGGCATCGCCAAAATTCCGTTCCACGAGGTCAACCAGGGCCGCCACCGCCTCGTCCGCCCCCGGGCCGGTGGCGTGGAAGCACAGCACCGTATCCTTGGGGATGCGGGCGGCCATCACCTTGTTGATGCTTTTGGCATCGATCCAGGGGCCATCCTGCGAGGCAGCAAGAAGCACCTGCCCGTCGAAGGTCTTGGCCAGTTTGGTCAGCTTGACCGATGGCCGGGCATGCAATCCCACGGGGTGGGTCAACAGGACGGAACCGCTGGCGGTTTCCGGGACACTTGCTGTCATATCACTCCCTCAAGCGCGCAAATAGTCTTCGGCGGCCTGACGCACCGCTTCCAGGGACGACCCGCCGGACGCCTCCGCCCCGGCCATCACCGCGCCTTCGACAATCGGGGCGGCACAGATCACCACCCGGGCGGCCTTGTCTTCCGGCAGCATCTCGATGGCCATTTCACTGTTGCTCTCGGCCCCGCCCAGATCCACCAGCACGGCCACGCCCTTGTCCGACCACACCGCCTCGATCGCCTCGACGATCTTTTCCACGCTGCTGCCCAGGCCGCCGTCGGGGTCGCCGCCGCACCAGGCCAGCGGCACTTCGTCGCCGACCATCTGGCGGACCATATCGGCCGTCCCCCGCGCCACATCCGGGCTGTGCGAGACGATCACCAGCCCCACCTTGCCGTCACCACTCATTCGGCTTTCTCCTCTACCGGTGCCTCAGATGCGCCGTCCAGCAGGTCGCACAGGGCCTCGACCATCAGGGCCGACGACCGGGCGCCGGGGTCCATATGACCGATGCTGCGCTCGCCCAGAAACGACGCCCGCCCCTTGGTCGCCCGCATCGGCACCGTGGCCTCGGCGGCGGCATCCGCGACGGCGCGCAGGCGGGCGGGATCCCGCAGGCCGACCTCGGCCAGGGCGTCACGCAACGGCACCAGCACATCGAGCAAGGTTTTCTGCCCCGGCTCGGACTTGCCCCGCTTCTTCACCGCGTCGATCGCGGTGGTCAGGGCTGCGGCCAGGGCGGCGGGATCGGAGGTATCCTCCGGCGGGTCCTTGGCCAGGGTCATGAACAGGGTGCCATAAAGGGGACCGGATGCCCCGCCGACCTTCATCACCAGCGTGGTGCCGACGGCCTTCAGCACGTCGGCCGGGGCCTTGCCCTCCAGCCCGTCGAGCTTGCCGAGCACTTCGGTAAAGCCGCGCGCCATATTGCCGCCGTGGTCACCGTCGCCGATGGCACGGTCCAGGTCGGTCAACTCGTCCTTATGGGCGATCACCCGCCGGGAAAGGGCGCGCAAGGCGGTGACAAGCCCCGGCCCGGAAGGAGAACCGAAGGATGCTGCCGTGTCGTGACCCATGGGCCGCCTCCTTGCAAAGGGGATGATCGGAAGATGGTGGGCTTGGGAGCCGGAAAGGCGTTGCGCGGCCAGCATAACGACCTTGCCACCCCCGGTCACCGCCGCGTTGAGGCCGAAGGCCTGGGCCGCGTCGAGGCCGAAGGCTTGGAGAGACGGATGGGGGGCTGGAAAAGGGGGACACGCCCGGCCGGTCTGGGGTGGGAGGAGACCGGAATCATGCGTCCGGCGGCCAGGCGTGTCCCGAGAGGAGCGGAGGATACGTTGGAGGGGGGTCTCCGCCCCTTTGTACTGTCATACGAGTCCCCATCGGGTTCGGATCATCCCGCGCCCTGAACGCCGCCATGGGTGGAGGACACGAGACGTTTTAGCTCGCTTAACTTTTCACTAAAAAACCGCGAACGTCAATGGGATTGTGGAGCGGCGGCAAGGCCAGGACACCCTGTGAAATCCACGAATGCTTGAAAAAAAATTATTAACACGGTAAAAAAGAAAACCACCTCTTTAAGACACATCACACGAACACATTCTCAACCTCCAACGTGGATAAAACTTAAATGCGCCTCCATACAAAAGGAACCATTCAACTCATTCTGAACGCCACTTATCCAAAAAAATTAGAAATAAAAATAATTCCAACTATAGAATACTCAGAACACTTAGGAGGCCAGGAATTCATAAAATTTATAGAGATACCCAAATCAGCGGAAGAAACACCATCCATAAAACTAATAAAACATGCTCAAATATTCTTTGCACCAAAACATTTACACTCAGCCCTATACGCCATCGCTTCAGCAGCGCTGTGCGCTGAAATGGGAATTGAGAGTAATGAGCCAAACGAGATAATCTCCGTATCTTTTCCAGCATAGCAAATTCCGGACATGACAAATACGTCAAGCGTCATCTTCTGGGGCGCCGGGGCCACTGCCCGACTGGGCATGCGCGTGACCGCCCAGCAGGGAGAGTTTGTCATCCGCCTGACCGGGGCGGACAAGGACTCCGACAGGCTTTCCTTGTCCGCCCGGATCGACCGCACCCTCAAGACAGAGGACGCCAAGGAATGGCATCACCTGCTGGACGAATGGTGCGACCTGCTGAAGGACCTGCTTACCATACTCGGGGATGGGGAAGAGTCCAATTACAGCATCGGTGCCATTGAAGATCAGCACCTTGAAACGATGGCCCGGCACTGGACACCCGGCGCCGGAGAGGACGAACTCCGCAAGCGCATCCTCATGCTGCGCCTGAACTACGACTGGCCGGCACTCAAGCAGGTCACGCGGATCTGTCCGGGTGCGCGCGAGGGCCATCTCAGCCTCAATGATCTTTTCAACGTCATAGACATGCACGCTCCGCTCGGCCACGGCTTTCGGGCAGAAGAGGAGCTGTTTCTCGATACGCGGCGACTTGTCGGCGCCAAGGCCATGCTGCAAATGCTGGTGAATACGATGTTTTACATCGACTACCAGATCTGCATCCGGCAAAAGACCGCCACACTCGAAAGCTACTACGATTTCGCCGTGGCACTCGGCAAACGCATGCAGCAGGCCGGCCGGTCGATCCGGGAAGACTTCGACCGGCCGGAATTCATTCGCGGCGATGTCAGCTTTGTCAGCCTGAACTACGACCCCATTGCCCTTTGGCTGCAATTTGTCGCCAACAGAAACCTGAACCGCAGCCCTTCCGTACCGCACGTCGGTTCCCCGGCAGCCCCCTTGCAGCTGTTCCACGATCTGGGCCACTTCATTCCGTCCCGGCGGGTCACCCCCGGCAGGCGTCCGGCACTCTGGTATCCGATGAATGAAGCCTCCGCGCAACGCCTCAACGAGGCCGGACCGGGTGGACACCAGCGCAACCGGCTGACCAAGTTTCTACTCCCCCATGGCTGCATCTGCTGGCGGGAATGTCCCGACTGCGGCAAGCTTTCTGCCTATTTCGGCGACGAATGGGGTATCGCATCCCCCAGCCTCATCCCTCCCCCGCCGCTGAAAGGCTTCGACAGGCGGACGACCTCCCCGGATGACGAAACCTTGCACCCGTCAGACAAGGATGCCCGCCAAGAAGAGATCAACGCTTGGGAAAGAGGCGCTGTCGACGCGCGTGCCTGCCTTCACTGCAAGAACCTGACCTTCGCCTACCATACGCAAGCAATCATGCAAAGCTCATTCAAGAAGGCTCCCCCATCGTTTATTGACGAAATCCAACGGGATCTGCGCGCCCTGGTGATGCGGGCGAATCATATTATTTTCATGGGCTATTCCCTGCCTCTCGACGACGTCACTTACCGTTCCTTCTTTGCCGCCCGCCGTCAGCGGAGCAAAGACAGCCAGGACAGCACCAAGACGCCGCGATGCACGATTGTCGACTACGACAGGAACAAGCCCCATTGGATCTGCCCAGCAGACCTGGACCAGGATGATTTTCCCGTCGGAAGCGCCGTGCGAAGCGCCCTGGAGATCTTCGGAAAAGGCAATGTCCGATACTACGGCGGCGGCGTTCCGGATGTTTTCCTGGATGCCACCGGCACCGTCACTGCGCAGCGCCTGGAACACCTTCTGACATGGCCGGTGTCGTGACCGAGTCCCCCTCTCCGACCTACAAATATAGCCGCCGGTAGGCTTCCACATAGGCCTTGGGTGCAGCCATCAGGTGACGGACGCACAGCTCCACCAGAGCGTCTCGGTTTCCCTCGCGCAGCAGCTGGATCATGCCCCCGTGCTCGCGGCGGGCTGCCGCCAGCAGGTCGGGGGTGCCGATGGCATAGAAGCGGATGCCGTGAGATTTCTGGGCATGGGTGTTGATCGCCTCGGCAAGGTGGACGTTGCCGCAGGCGTCGTACATCGCCTGGTGAAACCGCATGTTCAGGCGGAACACCCGGCGCAGATCACCGGCGTCCACGGCCGCGCAGTATTCCTCGTGGATCGCCTCCAGCCGCGCCACCAGATCGGGAGCCGGCAGGGGGATCCGTTCGGCCGCCCGACGCTCCAGCAGCCTGCGGATCTCGTAGATCTGCTCCACATCCTCGGGCCGATGGTCATAGACCGAGGCGCCGCAGTTGCGCTTGCGCTGCACCAGACAGATGCGCTCCAGCTGCACCAGCGCCTCGCGGATAACGTGGCGCTTGGCATCGAAGCGCGCCATCAGATCGTCTTCCACCAGCCGTTCCCGGGGTTTCAGGCGGCCGAAGACGATGTCCTCTTCCAGCCGTTCGCACACATCCTGAAGCGCCCCGCTGTCCTTGCGTCGTCCGTTCCCGGCAAAGGTCACGCCCGTCCCTCTCTCCCAGATCCCATATCCGGATCGTAACAATCCCAGCCCGCCAAAATCCACCCCTCCCGGAGACGTTCCATCTTTCCCCTGGCTATCGTCGACAAAATTATCAATAATATGCTCGGCAATCCAGGAGTTCCGAACAATGCCGTCCACGCCTGCCGCCGCCGTGCCGCCGCAGCCCTTGCGTCTGTCGGCCGTGCTCTATGCCGGCTTCTTTCTGTGCACCATCGCGGCGGCCCTGGTCTCCGGCGGGGACGGGTTGCGGCAGGCGGCCCTGGTGCTGCTGCTGCTTTATCTGCTGCGCGAAGGGCTGAACATCCCGGTGGCACAGCGCTGGATCGGCCTGGGGCTGGCGGCGGCGGGACTGACGCTGGGGGTCATTGCCGGCGACGGGCCGGGGGTTCTGATCACCGGCGTGGAAAAGGCGCTGCCGTTCCTGGTGCTGTTCGCCGCCGTGTCGTGCCTGAAGATGCCGGCCCTGGAAAGCCCGTCCCTGCGCATCGTCGGCCGGCAGGTGGTGGCGCAGCCGCCGGGGCGGCGGTTTCTCGCGGTTGCCATGGGCGCGCATCTGTTCGGCGCGGTGCTCAATCTGGCCGGCCTGCAACTGGTCGCCGCCGTCCTGGGGTCGGCGTCGGAGGACTCGCTGCGCCGCCGGCTGACCCTGGCCATCGTGCGCGGGTTCAGCGCCTCCTCCTCCTGGTCACCCTTGTTTGTCGCCACCGCCGTTATCATTTCGGCCATTCCCGGCGCCGCCTGGACCGATGTGGCCCTGCCCGGCATCGGCGCCGGCCTGCTGATCATCGCCTTTGCCTGGGTCCTCGACCGCTGCATCCGCCCCTCACCCACCCCTCAATCCACTGGCCCCCAATCCACATCCGCCCCGATCGCCGGACCCGTGCCCCTCCGTGCCATGCGGCCGGCCGTCGCCTGGGCGCGGATGATCGGCATCTTCCTGTCGCTCTGCGCGCCGATCCTGCTGCTGGTCGAAGTCGGGGGGCTGTCCATGCCCATCTCTGTCGGGCTGGTGGCGCCGGTGCATGCGCTGACCTGGCTGGTACTGATCCAGGGCGGGCCGGAGGGCGCCGGATCACGATCCGTCCCCCGGGGTCTCGTGGATCTGCGCGATCAGCTGCGGACCCAGCTGCCCACCCTGCGCGGTGAGGTGCTGCTGTTCACCGGCGCCGGCCTGTTCGCCACCGGCGTCGCCCGGCTGGTCCTGGATGGCGCCCTGGGCTTCCAGCCCCCCACCGGCGACGGCGCCATCGCCATGATCGTCGGCTCCCTGGTGCTGTTCGGGCTGGTGGGGCTGCATCCGGTGATCCCCGTCCTGGTGATCGCCCAGTCGTTTCCGCCGGATGTGCTGGGACTGACACCGCAGGAGATGGCGCTGTCGATGATGGTATCCTGGGGCATGTCCACAGCGCTGTCGCCGTTTTCAGCCACCTCGCTCTATCTGTCCCGCCTGCTCGGCCTGCCGGGCTGGGTCATCGCCTGGCGCTGGAACGCGGCCTATTGCCTGGGCGGAGCGGTGTTCGTTGCGTTGGGGCTGATGGCCTTCCACCACCTGGGTTAGGCCACCTGGGTCAGGGCGCGGTGGTCTCCGCACCCTCCGGCCGGAAAGTCAGGAAGTCGAAATCACAGCCGTCTTCCGCCTGCAACACACTGTCGAAGAACAGGCGCTTGTACCCCCGTGCCGGCGTCTCCGCCGGTGGACTCCAGGTTGCCCGGCGCGCGTCCAGCTCGGCATCGGCCACCAGCAGATCCAGGCGCCGCTCCGCCACGCTCACCCGGATACGATCGCCATTGCGCACCAGCGCCAACGGCCCGCCCACCGCGGCCTCCGGCGACACGTGCAGGATCACGGTGCCGAAGGCCGTGCCGCTCATCCGCGCATCGGACAGGCGCAGCATATCCTTCACCCCCCGCCGGGCGAGCTTGGCGGGGATCGGCAGGTAGCCCGCTTCGGGCATGCCCGCGCCGCTTTTCGGGCCGGCGTTTTGCAGCACCAGGATATCGTCGGCTTCCACGTCCAGGTCCGGATCATCGATGCGCGCCGCCAGATCCGCCAGCGAGGAGAACACCACCGCCCGCGCCGTCCGCTCGAACAGCGATGCATCGGCCGCCGAGCGCTTGAGGATCGCCCCCTTCGGGGCCAGCGAGCCGAACAGCGCCACCAGCCCGCCTTGCGGCTGGATCGGATCGGTCATGGGACGGACGATGGCCGGGTCGGTCCAGATGTCACCCTCCAGCCAGGCCCCCAGGGTCTCGCCGGTCACCGTCGGCGCATCCAGATGCAGCAACGGCCTCAGCGCCCGCATCACCGCCCCCAGGCCGCCGGCCGCGTGCAGGTCGCTCATATAGGCCTGACCGGTGGGCTTCAGGTCGACCAGCACCGGCGTTTCATCGGACAGCGCATTCAGCCGCTCCAGCGACACCTTCACCCCTGCCCGGCCGGCCAGGGCGGTCAGGTGCAGGATGCCGTTGGTGGAGCCGCCGACGGCCAGCAGCACCCGCAGGGCGTTTTCCACCGACCGCTCGGTCACCAGATCCCGGGGCAGCGGCCCGCCGCTCAGGGCCATCTCCACCGCCCGCGTGCCCGAGGCCTCGGCGGCGCGCAAGCGGTCGGCATGCACGGCCGGGATCGCCGCCGTGCCCGGCAGGGTCAGGCCCAGCGCTTCGGACAGCGCGGCCATGGTGCTTGCCGTGCCCATAACCGCACAGGATCCGGCGGTGGTCGCCAGGTTGCCCTCGATGGCCTCGATCCGCGCATCGTCGATCTCGCCGGCCCGGTATTTGCCCCAGAACCGCCGGCAGTCGGTGCAGGCGCCCAGCCGCTCCCCCTGATAGGGCATGGGCAGCATCGGCCCTCCCACCAGCATGATTGCCGGGCGGTTGGCCGACAGCGCCCCCATCAGCAGCGCCGGCACCGTCTTGTCGCAGGCCCCCAGCAGCACCACCGCATCCATCGGCTGGGCGGCGATCATCTCCTCCACATCCATCGCCATCAGGTTGCGATACATCATGCTGGTGGGGTTGAGAAACACTTCCCCCAGCGAGATGGTCGGAAAGTCCAGCGGCAACCCGCCGGCCGCCAGCACCCCGCGCTTCACCGCCTCCACCAGATCCGGGAAGTGTCGGTGGCAGTTGTTGAAGCCCGAGGCGGAGGTGGCGATACCGATCACCGGCTTGCGCAGGCTGTCGCCGGAAAAGCCCATGGCCTTGGCGAACGAGCGCCGCAGATACAGGGCGAACCCGGCGTCACCATAATTGGTTAGCCCCCGCCCCAGGCCCTGGGCGGCTGTCTGCTGCGGGGTTTCTGTCATGGCGCGGGCTCCTGTGACGGAAAAAGGACGGAAGCGGGATCCTATCAACGTTTTGGCCGAAAGGCTTCCCCGCCCGAATACCTAACCGCTCCCATCGATTATCGCTGGCAGAGATTTTCCTCTTTTATTCTCATAAAAGTAGTTATTTAAACCAACCTCACGTGGTACCGTCATACCCGAGCGCGGCAAAATCACCCCCCCTCCCCCGTTCCGTCGTCCGGCGAGAAGCCGTGCCGCCGGTGGAATGGATCAGCCGGACCTCAGGAGGTTTCATGTCGACGGACAAGCCCACGGATCCTATTCCCCCTTGCTTCGACTGCGCCACCAACGCCACTGCCCGCCTGGACGAGATGTTCATCGCCATGGGCCAGGAAAAGCGCATCGCCCTGGGCCAGACCCCGGCGGAAAGGGCCGTTTTCCGCAAGCTGCACGGTGTCGCCCACGGCCGGCTGGAGATGTTCCCCTCCCGCCCCGACAACACCCGTGTGGGAGTTTTTGCCAAGGACGTGCTGCCGGCCTGGGTCCGGTTCTCCAGCGACACTCTGCCCACGGCGGCGGATCTGGGCTCCACCCTGGGCATCGGCCTGAAGGTCTGGGGGGTGGACGGCGAAAATGCGTTGGGCGAAACCGGCAACGTGGCCGACTTCATCATGCAGAACTTCCCGGTCTTCTTCGTCGACGACGCTGAAGCCATGTGCGAATTCACGTACGCCGGGGCCGTGCTGAAGAACTATGATCCTTATCTGCAGACCCACCCCCGTACCAACGCGATCATCAAGGCGATGGGTGCGCAGGTGGACGGCAGTGTGCTGACCACGCAGTACTGGGCAATTCTGCCTTTCGCCTTCGGTCCCGACTACTATGCCCGCTATTCCCTGGTACCCGAGCCTGAGGCCGGAGCACCAGCGATCAACGTGCCCTGGGATGACACCAACTTTCTGGCTACCGACCTGACCAACCGCCTGTCCACCAGCGAATACCGTTTCACCTTCATGCTGCAGCTGGTGCCGCGCGCCGACAATCCGCCGCTGGACAAGGCCACCGAGGAATGGAGCACGACGCTCTATCCCTACCAGCCCGTCGCGACCCTGGTGCTGCCGGCCCAGGATATCTGCGATCGGGGGCAGGCGGATTACGGACAGGAACTGGCTTTCAACATCTGGCGCACGCCGGTGGAGCAGACGCCCCAGGGCAGTATCGCGGCGGTACGCAAGGTGGTCTATGAACACAGCGCCCATGTGCGCCACCGGGCCAACGGCCAGCCGCAGCAACAGCCCACCGAACCGCGCCTGCCTTCCAAGGCCACCGACCCCGACGACTGCATCGTCCGGGCGGTGATCCAGCCAGCCATCGGCGTGGCCCGGATCGGCAACAGCCCGGACGGCTATGTGCTGGGGCCGGAGGTCACCCACCCCAAGCCCCTGATGGCCGGCACCGGAGCCGGACCGCACGGCTCGCCCTATCGCGACAAGGAAGGCCGGCTGCTGCCCCAGGCTGCGCGCTTCCGCATCTACGGCGTCAATGCCAAGGGCCGCATCATCCGCGAACTCACCGCCCCGGAGGGCGAGGCGGAGATCGACTGGTCTCTGCACCTCGCCAACAAGAAATCCGCCTGGTACACCTTCCAACTGGCCCTGGATATCCCCGAAGCGGCCTCAGCCGACCCCACCACCCTGCGCAATCCCACTGTCTCGGACCGTGAAGCGCTGATGCTCGATGCGGGCAAGCAGTCCCTGCGTCCCGGCGACGGCCCGCAAAGCCTGGATCTGGTGGCCGGCCGGTTCATGCATCAGGGCGAGCCCGTCTATCTCGGCCGCATGTGGTGCGAGGACGACGCCCGGCTGATGGTCACCGGCGGGCGGGGGTATTCCAGCTCCTACAATGGCAGCGTGGCGATCACCTTCGGCAATAACGAAGGCTGGCACGACGACGTGTCCGACGGCCCGGTCACCGCCCGGGTGCGCCTGAACGGCGTGGACCTGCCCGTCACCCCGGCCTGGCTGGTGGTGGCGCCGCCCAACTATGGTCCGCAGCAGAAGTCCGTGCGCACCATGTGGGACCTGATGCGCGACGTGGCCATTTCCGCCGGAACCCTGGCTAGACCGGAGCGCCCGTCATTCACCCACGACATCTATCCGGTGTTCGAACGGATGAGCGGCCTGCAATGGGTCAACGCCGGCTTCGCAGCGGCGTTCGGCTGGAAGGGACCCTACGACTTCAACGCGCCCGAGTGGATCGCCCGCCTGAACGACCGCAGCCTGGCGGGGATCGAATGGCGGCGCGTGCTGAAGAACAACTTCCGCCACTTCGACGTGGACAGCTGGTCTCCGGTCCCCTGGCCCTGGGTCTACGGCGATGCCATGAACATCCCGCCGGCGGAAACGCCCCGCCAGCATACCGCCCTGACCGATACCCAGCTGGCCATGCTCGACCAGTGGGTGGAAGGGACCTTCGACGACGACTGGGGGAAGGTGCCGCTCTATACCGACTTCGATCAGGTGCCGCTGGAAGAACAGGGCGACATGCTGACCCGCGCCGCCCTGGAATTCTGCCTGGCCGACGCCTTCCACCCGGGCTGCGAGATGACCTGGCCGGTACGCACCGCCACCATGTACATGGCCCCCTTCCGTTTTGCTCATGCGCCGGAAGGCTGGGTGGAGCCGGGGATGGGCGAGATCCTGTCCAGCGACACGGTGACCATCCCCAGCGGTCCGCTGACCGGCCAGCTGGCCGGCGGCATCACGCGCTGGATGGCCGTGCCCTGGCAGACCGACACCAGCAGCTGCCGGTCCGGCTACAGCGCGTCCTACGACCCCTATGTCCCCACCTTCTGGCCTGCCCGCGTGCCCAACGAGGTTCTGACCCGCGAGAACTACGCCATCGTCATGGATCCCGGCCGGTCCACCGACGAGCGGCTGGCGGCCTTTGCCAACCGAGCGGCCTGGGTCGCCCCCCTGGGGACGGGCAGCTATACGGACCAGATCAACAACATGGTCACCCACTTCGACCATCTGGGCGTGGTCGAGGTCAATCCCGGACCGGACGACCCCGAAGGCAAGGCTCTGTTCCCGCCCTTCATCAGCGTGGAGGACCGTCACACCCCGATCAAGGAAACCAAGAACAAGCTGCTGGGCGACGGCGTTCCCGGCCGCCATGCCACGGACAACGAGACCCAGAGCATGGTCATGATCGTCGCCGGGGACCAGGGCACGGACGGCGCCATCAGCCCGCCCAAGCTCGACCTGTCCCGCATCGACAAGGTCCGCCGCTTCCCCCGGGGTCTGCGACGGTGATCCACGTCGATGTGGTGGTGATCGGCGCCGGGCCGGCGGGGGCAGCGTTCGCCCTGAACCTGGCCCGGCTGCGCAGCGTGCTGGTCATCGACCGGCGGACGGACCCGGGGCCGCGTATCGGCGAATCCCTGGCCCCCGCCGCCCGCCGGCTGCTGACCGACATGGGGCTGTGGGATGCCTTCCTGGCCGAGCGCCACTCCCCCTGCCACGGCAGCCGCACCCTGTGGGGCGGGGACCGGGTGGTCGAGGCCGACGGCCTGCGCGATCCGGACGGCCCCGGATGGCATCTGGACCGCGTCCGCTTCGAAAGCTGGCTGCGCTACATCGCCCGCGCCCGGGGCGCCGCCGTGATCAGCCCGGCCCGGATGGAGGACCTGCGGCGTCAGGACGACGGCCGCTGGTCATTCTCTGTCGTGGCGGAGGAACGACGGCAGGCACTCGCCACCCGGCTGGTGGTTGATGCCACCGGGCGGGAGGCCACCGTCGCCCGTAGCTTCGGCGCCCGCCGGCACACACGGGACCGGCTGGTCTGCGGCTGGCTGACCGGCCGGGAGCACCCTGACCGCCAGAGCGGTCTGACCCATATCGAAGCGGAACCGGACGGCTGGTGGTACAGCGCCCCCCTGCCCGGCGGCCGGCGGGTGGTGGCTTTCCACACCGATAGCGACCTGCCGGCCGCCCGGGTCGCCTCCGGCGGGGCGGAGACCTTGCTGCCACGCCTGAAGGGTCTGCGGCTGATCCCTGGCGTTCTCGCTGACGGAGGGTTCACGCCGGAAACGGACACCGCCGGGTATTGCGCCGCCCACAGCACGGTCCTGGACCCGCCGACGGGCGACGGCTGGCTGGCGGTCGGAGACGCGGCAACGGGCTTCGATCCGCTGTCGTCCCAGGGACTGCTCAACGCGCTCTACACCGGGCTGGCGGGGGCAGAGGCGGCGGACTCCCTGCTGGCCGGCGATGCCACCGCCCCGGCCCGGTACCGCGCCGGCATTGCCTCCATCGAGGCCGCCTACCGGGCGCACCTGGACGCCTGGTACGGCCAGGAACGGCGCTGGGCGAAACAGCCGTTCTGGCAGCGGCGGGTGGGTGCCCTCGCTCCTGCCGCGGCTTTCTCCTGAAAAACGGACCCCCCGGACCGGCATCTCCGCCGGCCCGGGGGGTCTCTTGTTTCAGTCGTCCAGGATACCTTGGGGGGAGCCTTTTCCCCACCTCATCGCCCGCCGGAGCCGCAGCCCCGGACGGCATCAGGAGTAGCGGTACGGTACGCCCGCCTTCTCCATGACCTCGTTGTACTTCTTGAAGATCTCGACCACGCGGCCGGCGCGCGGGCTGGACGAGGCGATTTCGTCCCAGAACTCTTCGGCGTCCTTGACCACCTGATCCCACTCTTCCGGGGGAATGGTGGTCAGCTCCATCTTTTTGCCTTCGACGCGCAGCTGCGCTTCGCCGCCCCAGTACCAGACCTGGCGGTAGTAGTGGGACTGGTCGATGGTGGTCAGGAACAGTTCCTTCAGGTGCGCGGGCACCTTCGCCCAGCTGTCGCTGTTGGCGAAGTAGGAACCGCACCAAGCGCCGGTGACGTTGTTGGTCAGGGCGTAGTTGCAGACGTCGGCCCAGCCCACTTCATAGGCTTCGGTGAAGCCGCACCAGGCGACGCCGTCCAGCTCGCCAGTCTGGATCGCCACTTCCACATCGTCCCAGGGCACGATGACCGGGACCAGACCGTACCGCGCCAGGAAGCGGCCCGCCGTGGGCACACCGAACACCCGCTTGCCCTGCATGTCGGCGAGGGAACGGATAGGCTCCTTGGTGAAGATATGCAGGGGATCCCAGGCGCCAGCGCTCAGCCATTCCACACCCTCCACCTCGTCGTAGGCTTCCTTCCAGATCTCGGCCAGGCCATAGCGCTGGAACAGCACCGGAAGGTCGAGGCTGTAGCGGGTGGAGAAGGGGAAATAGCCGCCGAACACGCTGATATCCACCGGCGAGGCCATGGTGGCATCATCGCTTTGCACCGCGTCCAGGGTGCCGTTTTGCAGGGCGCGGAACAGCTCGCCCGTGGGCACCAGCTGGTCGGCGTAATACAGCTCGATTTCCATCTCGCCGTTGGCGGCCTTGTTGAAGGCTTCGATCTGCGGCTTGATCACGTGTGCCCCCAGCGGGGCGCCGGAATAGGTCTGCAAGCGCCACTTGATCGGCGCGCTCTGGGCGTGCACCGCCGGGGCAGCCAGGGTGGAGGCCGCCGCCGCCGAGGCCGCACCGAGACCCGCCGTCTTCAGGAACGACCGGCGTTCCATCGGCTTGCCGTCGGAGCCCAGGATCTTCGACTCTTTCTTTGCCATCACTCAGGTCCTTTCGTGATCGTCGCTGAGGGAAATAAACTCAAGGGTACGTTCGAAAAAGACTGGTTCCACCCTACCGCCCCGACACCACGCCGGGCAGCCACAGGGCGATTTGCGGAAAGGCCATGACCAGCACCAGGGCCGCCGTCATCACCGCCACGAAGGGCACGATGGAGCGGTAGATGTCGTGCAGGGTTACCTCGCGCGGGGCCAGGGCACGCATCAGGAACAGGTTATAGCCGAAGGGCGGAGTCATATAGGCGATCTGGCAGGTGATCGTATAAAGCACGCCGTACCACACCGGATCGAAGCCCAGCGCCACCACCAGCGGCACATACAACGGGGCGACGATGACCAGCATGGCGGTATCGTCCAGGAACATGCCCATCACGATGTAGGACAGCTGCATCATGATCAGCACTTCCCAGGGGGTCAGCTCCCAGCGGGTGATGAACAGGGATTCGATGGCCTTGACCGCCCCAATCCCGTCGAACACCGCACCGAAAGCCAGGGCCGCCAGGATGATCCACAGGAACATGCACGAGATGCCCAGGGTCTTGCGCACCGTTTCGTGCAGGGTGCGGAAGCTCAGTTTGCGCCGGGCGGCGGCGGCGACCAGGGCGCTGACCGCCCCGACGGCCGAGCTTTCCACCAGGCTGGTGATGCCCATCACGAACAGCCCGGTCATGAAGAAGAAGATCAGGAAGGGGATGATGCCCGCCCGCAGCAGCTTCAGCTTTTCGGAAAACGGCATCTCCAGCTCGGCCTTGGACACCACCGGCCCCAAGCCGGGGTTCATCTTGCAGCGGATCATGATGTAGGCGATGAACATGCCGGCCATCATCAGCCCGGGAATGGCCCCGGCCAGCCACAGCTGGCTGACCGGCTGGCGGGCGATCATGCCATAGAGCACCAGCACCACGCTGGGCGGCACCAGGATCCCCAGCGAACTGCCCGCCTGGATCACCCCGGTGATCATCACCTTGTCATAGCCCCGGCGCAGCATCTCCGGCAGGGCGATGGTCGCGCCGATGGCCATGCCGGCAACGCTGAGCCCGTTCATGGCCGAGATCACCACCATCAGGCCGATGGTGCCGACCGCCAGCCCGCCGGGGATCTTGCCGAACCACACATGGAACATGCGGTACAAATCGTCGGCGATGCCCGATTCCGACAGCAGGTAGCCCATGAACACGAACAGCGGCAGAGTCAGCAGGGGGTACCAGTTGAACAGCTTGAAGGCCGCGTTGAACGGCATTTCGATGGCACCGTCACCATACAGCAGCAGGGCCGTGCCCGCCGCCACGAACCCGATGGCCGCAAACACACGCTGCCCGGTCAGCAGCATGACCATCATGGTCCCGAACATCAGGATGGCGATGAGTTCGTAGCTCATTGGATCGGCTCTCCCCGGGCCATCGGCTCCCCACGGGCGGCCGCAATATCCTTGATCAGTGTCGATACCGCCTGCAGCAGCATCAGCACGATGCCCACCACCATGATCACCTTGATCGGCACCATGGACGGGTTCCACATCGAAAAGTTCCGCTGGTTATATTCGATGGCGTACATCGTGCTGGAGATCGCCCCCACCAGCAGCGTCACCAGATAGAACAGCAGGCACAGGCTGGTGATCACGTCCATCCGCGCCCTGCCGCGCGTCGACAGGCGCTCGTACAGCAGATCCATGCGCACATGGCTGTCGTTGTTCAGCGTATAGGCCCCGCCGACCGTGTAGTAGGCCGCCAGGGTGAACTGGGCCATCTCGATGCACCAGGACAGCGGGATGTTCAGGATGTTGCGGGTGAAGGCGTTCAGGAACAGAACGCCGATCATCAGGAAGATCGAGTACATGGCGATCAGCCCCGCCTTGTCGGAGGCATAATCCACGTACCGGACATAGGCTTTGGCAAGTCTCGGCATCATCTACGCCCCATTCAACAGACGGCAACGCGGGCGGCGGACAGGGCCTGGGCCAGGGCACCGCCCGGGGCGGCGTCGCTGACCAGGGTCCCGATGCGCTCCAGGGAACAGACCCTGAAAGGCGCGGAGGTCTCCCACTTCGAGGAGTCGGCAAGCACGATCACGTCGTCGGCATGGTCGATCATCGCCCGGGCTACATCGGCCTCGTCGGCGTTGAAATCCGTGCCCCCGGCCCCGGCGTCCAGGGCACCCAGGGTGATCACCGCGTGATCGGCGTGAAAATTGCGGATCCCGTCGAGCACCATGGCGCCCACGGTTTCCTGATTGTCCGCATCGAAGCGGCCCCCCAGCAGATAGACCGCCGCGTCCCCGGCCCCCTCGCCGAATATCGCCGCGATGCGGGTGGAATTGGTGATCACCGTCAGCCCGCGAATGCCAGACAGCGCCTCGGCGCACATGACGGTGGTCGATCCGGTGTCGATGAACAGGGTTTCGCCCGGAGCCACCAGCCCCTGCATCTTCTCGGCGATCACCCGCTTTTCGACGGCGTTGCGCACCATGCGTTCGCGGAACGGACCCTCGCCGTGGGCGCGCGGCAGCGTCGCCCCGCCATGCACCTTGCGCACCGTCCCGTCGTCGGCCAGGGCCGTCAGGTCGCGCCGGATGGTCTCCGCCGATGTATTGAAGCGCCGCACCAGATCGTCAACGGTCACCGCCCCCTTGCGCCGCACCAGATCGGCGATGCGTTCCCGCCGCAGGCGCGGGCTGACGATTCGCGCCGCGCCCCTCACGCCAGCCCCTCGCCACCCGCCATACCCGAGTGCTCCGCCCCCCACCAATGGAGGCGGATTGCTGCGACGCACACCCATTCATCGCATCGCATCATTTTCATCAAACCCTCGCCAATCCACACCCGAATCCACAATCGATACCATAAGCGTCTGCACTATAACACTTTTCTTACACCCAACCTGTGCGTTTCCGTTGACCGAAAGGGCACATTTGCCTACGGTAGGGAAATCCGCTGGCATTGACCAGCAAAAAGACACACGAATCCGGTCTGTTTAAAATATGAGCATTGTCCCATGACAATGAATCCCTCCCCCACGGCTTCGGCAACGCTCGACGCCCCCTCGCCCGATCCCGGGATCTCCTATGACGTGGCGGTGATCGGGGCCGGCGTGGTGGGTTGCGCGGTGACCCGCAGGCTGACCCTGGACGGTGCCCGGGTGGTGCTGCTGGAAAAGGGGCCGGACATCCTGGACGGCGCCAGCAAAGGCAACAGCGGCCTGCTGCATACCGGCTTCGACGCCCCGCCCGACAGCCTGGAACAGCGCTGCGTCGCCGATGGCTTCCGCCTGTACCGCGAGATCCGCGAGCGCCTCTCCCTGCCGCTGATGGAAACCGGCGCCCTGGTGCTGGCCTGGTCGATCGAGGAAGAAGAGCGGCTGGAGCAGCTGATCACGCAGGCCCGCCACAATGGCGTCACCGACGTCCGCCGCCTGACCCGGGCGGAGATCCTGGCCCGCGAACCGGCGCTGTCCCGCCGGGTGCGTGGCGGCTTCCTGGTGCCCGGCGAGTCGGTCATCGACCCCTGGAGCGCTCCGCTGGCCTATCTGCTGCAAGCCATGGCCCACGGAGCGGAGGTCCGCCGCGCCACCGAACTGCTGTTCGGCCGCTTCAACGGCGCGCGCTGGACCCTGAAGACCTCCACCGGATCGCTGACCGCCGATACGGTGATCAATTGCGCAGGCCTGTACGGGGATCTGGTCGACGAGCGGCTGGGTCTGTCCAAGCGCTTTTCCATCCGGCCCCGCAAGGGGCAGTTCGTGGTCTTCGAAAAGGCCGCCCGCGCCCTGGTGCGGTCGATCCTGCTGCCGGTGCCGACCGAAAAGACCAAGGGCGTGGTCATCTGCCGCACCATCTATGGCAACCTGCTGGTCGGCCCCACCGCCGAGGATCAGGACAGCCGCACCGACCGCTCCGTCGACCATGCCGCGCTGGAGGCTCTGCGCGCCAAGGGCCTGGAGATGGTGCCCGGACTGGCCGACATTCCTGTCACCGCCGTCTATGCCGGCCTGCGGCCGGCCACCGAGGACAAGGGCTATCGCGTGTTCTCCGACCCCGACCGCCGCCAAGTCACGGTCGGCGGCATCCGCTCCACCGGGCTCAGCAGCGCCCTGGGGCTGGCCGAGCATGTGGCCGGTCTGCTGTCCGCCTTCCCTGCTGGCGCCGGCACCGCCATGACGGCGCCCCGCACGCCGGTTCCGGCCGAGGCCGTTCACTGGCCCGCCGTCCCCGTGCTGGCCGAGCCGGAAAGCCTGCAATCGGTGCGGCTGACGGACGATCCGCCCCCCCGGGACTGGGCGGCCGGGACCTGCGGCGACATCGTCTGCCACTGCGAGCTGGTGACCCGGCGAGAGATCGTCGCCGCCCTGAACGGCCCCCTGCCCGCCAAAAGCCTTGCCGGCCTGAAGCGCCGCACCCGTGTGACCATGGGGCGCTGCCAGGGATTTTATTGCATGAACGCCCTGGCCGAGCTGACCCGGGGCCATTTCGAGTCCGACGAGGCCCTGTCCGATGATCGCCCCTGACCTGTTCGACCGCCCACATCCTCTTCTGCCCGCCAGCTGCGACGTGGCCGTGGTGGGGGGTGGTCCTGCCGGGCTGGCCGCCGCCACCCGGCTGAGGGCCTTGGGAGCAGGCTCGGTCCTGGTGCTCGATCGCGAACCCGAGGCCGGAGGCATTCCCCGCCATTGCGGCCACTACCCCTTCGGCCTGCGCGAGGTGCACCGCCTGATGAAGGGGCCGGACTACGCCCGCCGGCTGGTGACCGACGCCCTGGCCGCGGGTGTGGAGATCCACACCGGGGTCACCGTGGTGCGGCTGGAATCCGGCCCGGCCCTGGCGCTGACCACGGCCGACGGCCCCTGCCGGCTTCAGGCGCGGGCGGTGCTGCTCGCCACTGGAGCACGGGAAACCAGCCGCGCCGGGCGGCTGATCGGCGGCGACCGGCCGCTCGGGGTCCTCAGCACCGGCGCCCTGCAAGCCATGGTCTATCTGGGTCACCGCGCGCCCTTTCGCCGGCCGCTGATCCTGGGAACGGAACTGGTGTCTTTCTCGGCCATCCTGACCTGCCGTCACCAGCAGATCCGCCCGGCCGGCATGGTCGAAGCCCGCACCCGTCCCACCGCCTTCCGCCTGGCGCCCCTGCTGCCCCGGCTGCTGGGTATTCCCGTCTGGTACAGGACCGAGGTCGTCGCCATCCACGGCCGCCAGCGGGTCGAAGGGGTGACCCTGCGCACCGCATCCCCCGGCGGACCGGAGCGCGCGTGGACGGTGGAGGCGGACGGAGTGATCGTCAGCGGCGGTTTCACCCCGGAATCCACCCTGGTGCGCCATGGCCTGCTGGCCGTCGATCCGGCCACCGGCGGACCGGTGGTGGACCAGTTCGGCGCCACCTCCGAACCCGGTATCCATGCCGCGGGCAACCTGCTGCGGCCCATCGAAACCGCCGGATGGAGCTGGCGGGAGGGATACACCATCGCCGAGGTCATCGCCCGCCGCCTGTCCGCCGCGTCCTCCCATGCCCCCGCCACGCTGTCCGGCAGCGCGCGCCGGCAATTGACCGTCAGCGGGCGGGCGCCGGAGATCCGCTATGTGATGCCCCAGCGCCTGACCCTGCCGCCCATGGGGTCGGCGGAGTGGGATCCCGACGGCTTCGGCGCCCTTCAGGTGCGGGTCACCCGGTCCTGCCGTGGCAAGCTGACCGTGCGCCAGGGCGGCCGGATGCTGTGGCGCCGGCCGGTGCGCGCCGTGCCGGAACAGCGTTTGCTGATTCCCCTCGCCCCGCTGTTGCCCCAGATCACCGACAACGAGATCATCGTCTCCCTGGAGGAGACCGCCTAGCATGACCATCGCCGCCCTCGACCAGGGAACCACCAGCACCCGCGCCCTGACCCTCGCCCCCGACGGGTCGGCGACGGTGGTTCGCGCCGTCGAGCACCGCCAGATCCACCCCCGCCCCGGCTGGGTGGAACACGACTCCGAAGCCCTGGTGGCCAACCTCATCGCCTGCGCCGAAGCGGTCCCTGGACTGACCGCCCTGGGGCTGGACAACCAGGGCGAAAGCTGCCTGGCCTGGGACGCGGACACCACAGAACCGCTCAGCCCCGTCATCGTCTGGCAGGACACCCGCACCGAAGACACCATCGCCGCCCTGAAGCGCGACGGCGCCGAGGCCCTGGTTCTGGAGCGCGCCGGTCTGCCGCTGGATTCCTACTTCTCCGCCTCCAAGCTCGCCTGGATCCTCGCCACCCTGCCCGAAGCCCGGCGCGCCCACGCGCGCGGTCGGCTGCGGCTGGGCACCACCGACGCCTTTTTCTTCCACCGCCTGACCGGCCGCTGCATTACCGATATCACCACCGCCTCGCGTACCGCCCTTATGAACCTGCGCACCGGCTCCTGGGACCCGGACCTCTGCGCCCTGTTCGGTGTGCCCATGGACTGCCTGCCGACCATCGTTCCCACCACCGGCGATTTCGGCGCGATGACCGTGAACGGCGCCGCCGTGCCGGTTCTGGCGGGCATCGTCGACCAGCAGGCCGCCCTGTACGGCCATGGCTGCCGGGAGCCGGGCGCCACCAAGGTCACGTTCGGCACCGGTGCTTTCGCCCTGACCCTGACCGGGGCGACGCCCCTGCGCGCACCCGACCAGGGTCTGCTGCCCACCGTCGCCTGGCAGCTGGACGGCGACGCGCCCGTCTATGCCCTGGACGGCGGGGTCTATTGCGCCGGTGCGGCGGTGAACTGGGCGCGGGACCTCGGCCTGTTCACCGACACCGCCGCCCTGGATACCCTTGCCGGCCCGCCGGCCCTGGACCAGGGGCTGGCCTTCGTCCCCGCCCTCGCCGGGCTGGCCTGCCCCCACTGGGACCGGGCGGCCCGGGGGGCGTGGCTGGGCCTGGGCGCGGATCAGGGACCGGAAATGCTGATGAAAGCGGTGCTGGAAGGCATCGCCTGCCGCGCGGCCGAAGTGGTGCTGACCATGCAGGCCCTGACCGGCGGCCACCACCCGCTGTCGGTGGATGGCGGCCTGTCGCGCAACCCCTATTTCCTCGGCTTCCTCGCCGATATCCTGGAGCGGGAGGTGACCGTAGCCCCCAGTGCCGAGCTGACCGCCATCGGCACCGCCCGCCTGGTCGCCCGCACCCTGGGGCAAGAACCGCCACCGGCCCCGCCGGCCCGCACCATCACCCCCATGGTCCCGCGCCGTGCCCTGCTCGCCCGCTTTGCCGACGCGGTCTCCCTGACCCGACAGTGGTCGGAGAGATCGCCACCCCTGCCCCCGCCCTCTTCCGCCCCATCCGCCTGAGGAGACCGCGCCATGCCGAATTATCGCCACACGGTCGGCGGCACCACCTACAGCTTCTCCAGCCTCGCCGACCTGCTGGCCAAGGCCACGCCGGCCCGCTCCGGCGACGCCCTGGCCGGCGTGATTGCCGAAAACGCGACCCAGCGGGTGGCGGCTCAGATGGCGCTGGCCGACCTGCCGCTGTCGGAATTCCTCAACGAAGCGGTGATCCCCTATGAAACCGACGAGGTCACCCGCCTGATCCAGGACAGCCACGACGCCGGCGCCTTCCGCCCGGTGGCCGGGCTGACGGTGGGGGACTTCCGCAACTGGCTGCTGTCCGACGCTGCCACCGCCGGCAGCCTGACCGCTCTGGCCCCGGGTCTGACGCCGGAGATGGTGGCGGCGGTGTCGAAGATCATGCGCCTGCAGGATCTGACCCTGGTCGCCCGCAAATGCCGGGTGGTGACCCGCTTCCGCGACACCATCGGGCTGGAAGGCCGGCTGTCCACCCGCCTGCAACCCAACCACCCCACCGACGATCCGGCCGGCGTGGCGGCGACGATCCTGGACGGCCTGCTGTATGGCAACGGCGATGCGGTGATCGGCATCAACCCGGCCTCGGACAACACCGGGGCGGTGCTGACCCTGCTGTCCATGCTCGACGAGGTCATCGCCAAATACGCCATCCCCACCCAGTCCTGCGTGCTGACCCACGTCACCACCCAGATCGAGGCCATGAACCGGGGGGCGCCGGTGGATCTGGTGTTCCAGTCCATCGCCGGAACCGAGGCGGCGAACACCAGCTTCGGCATCACCCTGTCCCTGCTCGACGAGGCCCATCAGGCCGCCCTGGCCCTGGGCCGGGGGACCCTGGGGGACAACGTGATGTATTTCGAAACCGGCCAGGGCAGCGCCCTGTCCGCCGACGCCCACCACGGAGTCGATCAGCAAACCTGCGAGGCCCGCGCTTATGGCGTCGCCCGGCGGTTCCGGCCGTTGCTGGTGAACACGGTGGTCGGGTTTATCGGCCCGGAATACCTGTTCGACGGCAAGCAGATCATCCGCGCCGGCCTGGAAGACCACTTCTGCGGCAAGCTGCTGGGCCTGCCGATGGGCTGCGACATCTGCTACACCAACCATGCGGAGGCCGATCAGGACGACATGGACGTGCTGCTCACCCAGCTGGCGGTGGCGGGCTGCACCTACATCATGGGCATTCCCGGGTCGGATGACATCATGCTGAACTACCAGACCACCTCGTTCCACGACGCCCTTTATGCCCGCGCCGTGCTTGGCCTGAAGCCGGCCCCGGAATTCGCCGACTGGCTGGCGCGCATGCGGATCATGGACGCGGATGGCACCCTTCAGGTGACCGACCGCCTGCCCGCCCCCTTCGAAGCCGCTTTGGCGCTCGCCCGATAAGGAGGCTTGTCTCACGATGGCCGACACCCCTGACGACAAGACCGCCTCCCCCGTCATCGCCAATCCGTGGCAGGACCTGCGGCGCTACACGGCCGCCCGCATCGCCCTGGGCCGGGCGGGGGTCAGCCAGCCGACGGCTCCGCAGCTGGCCTTCCAGCACGCCCATGCCCTGGCCCGGGACGCCGTGCACACGCCGCTGGACATCGACCACCTGCTGGCCGACCTGCGGGCGGCCACGGGGAAGGAACCGGTCCGCCTGCACAGCGCCGCGCCGGACCGGGCGGCCTATTTGCAGCGTCCGGACTGGGGCCGCCGGCTCGCCCCGGACTCCCGGGCAGCGCTGGAAGACCTGGCCGGGCAGACGGACGCCGCTCCGGATGTGGCGGTGGTGATCGCCGACGGCCTGTCGGCCTTCGCGGTGCAAAGCCACGCTGCGCCGCTGCTGGCGGCCGTCCTGCCATCGCTGGCGGAACGCGGGATTTCGGTATCGGCCCCGGTGGTGGTGGAACAGGGCCGCGTGGCGGTGGGCGACGCGGTGGGGCACCTGCTGGGCGCCCGCCTGACCCTGCTGCTGGTGGGCGAGCGGCCGGGTCTCAGTTCGCCGGACAGCCTGGGGGTCTATCTGACCCACGCCCCTGGCCCGGGCCGCACGGATGCGGACCGCAACTGCCTGTCCAACATCCGCCCGGACGGCCTGCGCATCCCGACCGCCGCCCGCACGGTCTGTTACCTCGTCGACGCCATCCTCACCCGGGGCCTCTCCGGCGTCGGCCTGAAAGACGACACGGTGGCGGAAGTGGAAGACGGCGGGGAAAACAGCGGCGTGGGCAACTTCCTGCTGGGATGATGAAAGGGGAGGTCTGGAGGGTCCAAGACCCTCCAGCACTTTTTTCCTTTTAAGTGCCGGGGGACCAGCGGGTCCCCCGGACCCCCGTTTAGTTGGTCATACACCATCCGGGGAAAAAGCCAGCCCGGTGGGCATGGCCCTCCGACCGCATGACCTCTCCCAGGTCCCAGTATTCGACCTCGCCGGCCGGCAGCAAAGCCCGGGCCATGATGGGACCGTCGGGAGCAGGCTGGACGACGTCGGTCAGGATCACCGCCTTGCCCAGCGCCAGGGCTTTCAGGTGGCGCCGCGCGGCCTTGGCGGCGGTGCGTTCGGTGACACATTGGCCCTCCATCAGGGGGGCGTGGGTGTCGGACAAATGAATGCGGGTGACAATCTCCCTATCGATCCAGATTTGCACACGCACATCCAGCGTCGCACCATCGGGCACGCGCAGAACGGTGGCGGGATAGACGCCGGGCAGAGGCTCGTCGGCCAGGGCAGCTCCGCTCGCCGCCGCCCCGATCAGGGCGGCCGCAAGCGCGATGAGTTTAAATATCATGGCTGGCAAGAAGAGCCGGCCGGAGGATATCGGCGGCCGCGTACGGGCCGGGCCAGAGCGCCGGACTCAGAGCATCGGAAACCGGGATAGCCCGGCCCGCCGACGCCGCCTTATCCTCCGACCGGTCCCTCCCCACCACCGCGTATCACACGCGATGGTGTCGAATTCGCCGAAAGTGAGGTATAGCTTTGGACATCCATCAGCCTTGTTTCCTGTAACGGTGTGAAGGTTGGTGGTAGGGGCGGGTCGGTGCTGGACACACCGGCTCGTCCCGCTTCTCTGTCCGCCACCGGGCGGACGCATCCCGACTATAGCGCGCGAGAGGATCCATTGCTATTATAAATAGAACTCATAGGAGGTCTGGAGGGTCCAAGACCCTCCAGCACTTCTGTCCTTAAAAATCCCGGAAGTCTCCTGGTCCCCCGTTTACTTGCCGGCGGGCGGCGTCAATGAACGCCCGGATATTGGGCTGGTCCTTTCGCCCACTCTGGAACAGCAGCGAGACGGGCAACGCGGGTTCCACATCATCGGCCAGCACCTGCCGCAGCCGGCCGGCCGCCACCTGGTCGGCGATCTGATAGGACAGTGTCTGCACGATCCCCAGCCCCGCCACCGCCGCCGAAACCGCCGCATCGACACTGTTCACCGACAGGCGCGGCGGCAGGCCGGATCGCCGCACGTCCTCGATACGCCAGCCGCGATGGGGGGCCGTTTCATCTTCCAGCGCGATCAGGTCGTGGTGGCGCAGGTCGGCCAGGGTCTGCGGCTCCCCCCGCGCGTCCAGATAGGCCGGGCTGGCGCTCAGCACCCGGCGCACCTGCCCGATCCGCAGCATGTGCATGGAGCTGTCGGGCAGGTCGGCGATGCGCACGGCGATATCCACCCCCTCCTCCACCAGCCGCACCACCCGGTCCACCAGCAGCAGTCGCACCTGAAGCTCCGGATACAGCCCCAGCATCTCCACCACCACCGGCAGCACATGCAGCCGGCCGAACATCACCGGCGCCGTCACCGTCAGCCGGCCCCGGGGGGCCTGGGCCGCCCCCCGGGCCGTGTCGAACGCCCGGTCGATCTCCGCAAGGCCATTCCGGCAGCGCTCCAGGAACACCGCTCCCTCGTCGGTCAGACGGACACTGCGGGTCGTGCGCATCAGCAGCGACACCCCAAGACTGGCTTCAAGCTCGGCAATCGAGCGGGTCACCGTCGTCGGCGACAGGGCCAGCCGCCGGGCCGCCTCGGCGAAGCTCGCGTGCTCCGCCACGCTGATGAAGGTCCGCAGGGATCGCAGCCTGTCCATTCGCCCCCTCCCCCGTCACTATTTCGTATATCGCAATGATGAAGTGCGATACTGGTCCATTATCGCGAAACAGGCAATGTGGCAAAAAGAGGCTTCGCAGACATTCCCCGCTCGGAGACCCGCGATGAAGCTTTACCACTTCCCCCTGTCGGGCCATGCGCACCGCGCCGCCCTGTTCCTGTCGCTCGTCGGCGTGCCCCATACACTGGTCGAGGTGGACTTGCGCGCCGGTGCCCAGAAGCATCCCGACTTCCTGGCCCTGAACGCCTTCGGAGAGGTGCCGGTGCTGGACGATGACGGCACGATCATCGCGGACTCGCTGGCCATCCTGGTCTATGTGGCGCGCAAGGTGGGGCCATCTTCCTGGCTGCCCACCGACCCCGTGGTGGAAGCCGAAGTGCAGCGCTGGTTGTCGGTGGCGGCGGGCAAGATCGCTTTCGGCGCCTGTGCCGCCCGGCTGGCCGCCCAGTTCGGTGCGCCCTTCAACGCCGAGGAAGTCATCGGTCGCGCCCACGCCAGCCTGTCCGTGATCGAACAGACCCTGGCCAGCCGCCGCTGGATCGCCGGAACGGAGCGGCCGACCATCGCCGATGTGGCGCTGTACAGCTACATCAAGCGCGCGCCGGAAGGGAATGTCAGCCTGTCCGGCTATCCCCGGGTCCTGCGCTGGCTGGAGGACGTGGAGCAGCTGCCCGGCTTCGTGCCGTTCGCACCGGTCCGGGCGGCCGCCGAAGGCTGAGACCCGCCGCACGCCTTAACCCCCAGGGAGCCCCCATCATGCCCTTCGCCACCCTGACCCTCGACCATGTCGGCATCCGGGTCACCGACCTTGCGACCGCCGAAGCGTTCTACGGCAAGCTGGGCTTTGTCCGCGCCCCCGGAGAGTTCGCCCCGGCGGTCCGGGCCTGCGGGCTGATCCACCCGTCCGGCCTGCGCCTTCACCTGATCTACAACGGCGAAGCGGCCGAAGAGGGCAATGTTCTTCTCGATGCCCCGGTCAAGCGGCCGGGGTATACGCATGCAGCCTTCGTCATCGACAGCATGGACGCGCTGGTCGCCTGGCTGGATCAGGAAGGTATCCGGATCAGCGAAGGCCCGGTCACGTTGGGCAACGGGCGCCGCAAGGTCTGCTTCATCCGCGACCCCGACCGGAACGTCCTGGAGTTCAACGAGATCCTGGACTGAACCGCTCCGGAACCGCCGGCGGCATTGATGCGTGAGTCTTACGCAGCCACTGAGGTTCCCCTCAAGGCTTGATCATCCTGTTCATCGTCAGAGATAAACCGACGAAGAGAGACCGGAGCCCGCCCCTGTGGCGTTCCCTGGTAATCAGGCTGCATTTCGCGCCGGCCTCCCTCGTCCGCCTGGGGGCATTCGAGGGATCCCTGGATCCGCTGCTCAAGGCCGGCAAGATCCCGGTTCGCCTCGACGTCGCCGAGTGATTAGAATGCGGGCCGGGAGGGAGGAAAGACGCCTGATCTCGCCGGAAGAGGAAAAGGACCACGCGATGACCGTTTCCAGACGCCACGCCACCGCGCTGATCGCCGCCGGCCTGACCCTGGGTTCGGGGCTGAAAGCCCATGCGCAAAGCCGCAGCTCTTCGCCGGACGGCCTCGGCGGGCTGTTCGACCGGCTGCCCCAGCTGCATTCCCTGCAAGTCCGACGGGGTTCCGACCTCGTATTCGCCGACGCGCGCCAGGGCAGCGGGCTCGACCGTCCGGCCAATATCAAGTCCTGCTCCAAAAGCCTTGTCGCCCTGCTGCTGGGGGCGGCCATCGCCCGGGAGGAGATCCCAGACGTCACCACCTCTCTGGGCAGCATCGCCCCCGGCCTGATTCCCGAGGACGCCACCGAGGGCGTGTCCGACCTGACCCTGGAAGATCTGGTGACCCTGCGGGCCGGCCTGGAAGCGACCTCCGGCCCCAACTACGGCGCCTGGGTGGCCTCGGGCAACTGGGTCGCCAGCGCCCTGCGCCGGCCGATGGTCGATGACCCGGGCGGCCGCATGATCTATTCGACCGGCTCCAGCCATATCCTCGGCGCTGCCCTGGCGGTTGCCACCGGCAAAAGCCTGCTCGACCAGGCCCGCGACCGACTGGGCGGCCCCATGGGATTCGAGGTTCCGCCGTGGACCCGGGATCCCCAGGGCTACTACTTCGGCGGCAACCAGATGGCCCTGACACCGCGCGCCATGCTCGACATCGCCACCATGGTCCGCGACGGCGGCCGGTTCGACGGACGCACCATCCTGCCGGAAGCATGGATCACAGCGTCCCTGCGGCCCCGGACACGATCGCCCTGGTCGGGCATGGCCTATGGCTACGGCTGGTTCCTGTCGGACTCCGGCTATGCCCTGGCGCGGGGCTACGGGGGGCAGATCATCGCCGCCCACCCGGACCGGGGGCTGGCGGTGGCCATCACCTCCGACCCCACCCGCCCGGCGCGCTCCGGCGGGTATTTCGGTGACCTTATGGACCTGCTCGACGGACCCATTCTGGCGGTGGGGTAGAGGCCCCTTCCCTCAGGGCTGAGAGAACACCACCACATCGCCCAGCCACAACGGCCCCAGGTCGTCCGCTTCCAGCGGCAGCCGGCCTTCCTCGGCCTCGGGCGCAGGCGGGGCCTTGGGATCATAGGCCGGTTCCTCGCGGATCAGGATCGCC
Organism: Rhodospirillaceae bacterium Z3-40; assembly: GCA_046233135.1. Lineage (GTDB taxonomy): Bacteria > Pseudomonadota > Alphaproteobacteria > Rhodospirillales > Rhodospirillaceae > JBJXHN01. The sequence continues at coordinate 315,544 of JBJXHN010000003.1, forward strand.
GTCGGTCCCGCCGGTCCCGGGCTGGCCGGATCCAGGGCATCCAGGATCGCCGTGGAATGATCCCGGAAGACAATCAGCGCCGGCAAGCGGTCCCGCAACCGCCCAAGATCGTTCCAGGGCAGGCGCAGGGGTTCGGCGGACAGGCCGCAATCGGCGGCAACCGCCACCAGACGGTCCATGGGAAAGGTGTCGCCGGTCAGCCGGTGGCGACCGGCCAGATCATCGTGGTCGGGGGTCAGGCCGCGTTCCCGGGCGATCTTCATCAGCCGGGGAAAGAAGCAGCCGTTCACGTCCGGTGGCGCCGTCATGCCCGCCTCATTCCGCCCATTTCATCCGGCCCGACTTTCCCGGGACGGGGCACCGGCCACCCCGGCGGACGGTCCCGCATCCAGGATCCGCTGAGCCTGGCTTTCCACCGCATCCAGCTCGCGCAGGGTGACTTCGATATCCTCCCGCTGCTGGGTCAGGATGGCGCGCTGCTCCCGGCAGCTGCCTATCAGCCGGCGCAACTGGGCCTCGCCGGTGGGTTCGGCGTCGTAAAGGTCGATGATTTCCTGGATGTCGCGCAGGGAAAACCCCAGCCGCTTGCCCCGCAGGATCAGCATCAGGCGGACCCGGTCCCGGGGCGTGTAGATGCGCTTCAACCCCTCGCGCCGGGGGGTGATCAGGCCCTTGTCTTCATAGAAACGGATGGAGCGCGCCGAAATCCCGAATTCCTGCGCCAATTCCGCGATGCCGAAGGTCGTTTTGTCCACCATACGGGATAGTTTACGTTTGCGTAAACGGTGCGTCGAGAGGAAATTTCATCGAGGGAATCGGTCAAGCATTGCCGTCCGTCCCGGGTCAGAGGCCACCTTAGCCCGACAGGAACAGGGTCCCCTCCCGCTCACACCAGGACGGCAGCGGCCAGCCCCAGGAAGGCGAAGAAACCGACCACATCGGTCACGGTGGTCAGGAACACGGCCGAGGCGATGGCCGGGTCGATATTCATGCGTTCCAGGGCCAGGGGGATGGCGATGCCCGACAGGCCGGCGACGGCCAGATTGATGACCATGGCGATGGCAATGACCCAGCCGATGTCCGGCCGCCCGAACCAGGCCCAGGCGATGCCGCCGATGACCACCGCGAAGATGAAGCCGTTCAGCACGCCCACCAGCAACTCTTTGCCGATGATGCGTCTGGCGTTGGCCGGTGTCAGCTCCTTGGTGGACAGCGAGCGCACGGCCACGGTGAGAGCCTGGGTCCCCGCATTGCCGCCCATGGACGCGACGATGGGCATCAGCACGGCCAGGGCCACGACGGATTGAATGGTGGTTTCGAAGACGCCGATGACCAGCGAGGCCAGAATGGCGGTGATCAGGTTGACCCCCAGCCAGGACACGCGGGCGCGCACGGTATCGATGACGGCGCGATACAAATCCATCTCGGCCACGCCGGCCAGACGCAGCATGTCGTCTTCGGCCTCTTCGTCGATCACGTCGATCACATCGTCGACGGTCAGACGGCCCACCAGACGGCCGGACTTGTCGACCACCGGCGCGGACAGCAAGTCCTTGTCCCGGACCACCCGGGCCGCTTCTTCCTGGTCCGTTTCCACACCGATCAGCGGCACGTCGGTATCCATCAGGTCGCGCAGCCGGGCCGACCGCTGGTGGCGCAGCATGGTGGACAGGCTGACCTGGCCCACCGGCCGGTGGCGCGGATCCACCACATAGAGGATGTAGAACTCGGCAGGCAGGCGCGAGGCGGACCGCAGATAGTCGATGGTCTCCCCCACCGTCCAGTAGGACGGCACGGCCACCAGTTCACGCTGCATCAGGCGGCCGGCGGAATATTCCGGCAGGGACAGGCCATGTTCGATGATCGCCCGGGTTTCCGGCGACAGGCTGGCCAGGGCCTTCTGCTGTTCTTCCTCGTCCAGCTGGGCGACCACATAGAGCGCGTCGTCCGAGTCAAGCTCGCCCAGCGCAGAGGCCAGGTCCTGGAAGCCCAGGGTGGCGATCACCTCGTCGCGGACGTATTCGTTCAGCTCGGGCAGGATCTCGGCATTGAATTCGGCCTTGATGACGCCGATCAGGCGGGTGCGTTCCTCGGGCGGCAGGGCCTCGATCAAGTCGGCCTGTTCGGCGTAATGCAGGGGCAGAACGAGTTCGCAGACCGTCTCGTCATGCTCCGATTCCAAGGCTTCGCGCACCTCCTCGATGAACTCGGGAAGCAGGCCGAAGCTGTCTTCGGGATGATCGACGGCACTGTGAATTTTCTCGCGTTCGCCCAAGCCTGCCACAGGCGCCTCCGATCCGGTTGATGGTGAGGACCGCATGAGTTGCAGATCCGGAGGACTTCGTTCCCGCCCGGGCGACCACGACCTCTCCGCCTATGGATTGGGCACTCTTCGCGCCCATGTCAACGGTCCACACGCCTTAACCCCGCGAACCGGCCGGAAAAGGGCGCGCGCGGGGGGCGAAAGACAATTCCGAGAAGAGCGAGAACGGGTTACCGGCTCTGGGTCAGAGCGATAAATTAAGCAACGATGGGCCTGATGACGGGGCGATCACCATTGGTGTGTCCCTCAGATCCCGCCCGGTCCTTTCCGACAGCCCCAGCGCCCCCTCCCGCGTCATGGTCAGGACCAGGGCCGCGTGCGCCCCCTTGGGCAAGGCGCCGGAAAATGACAGGACCGCTGTCACCCGATCCTCCATGGCCGCGACCGCACGGCGGAACTCGACCATCACCAGATGGACCCGTCGCAATGCGCTCATGGCCTGGGCGATTGCCATCTGGGTGGGGCGGCTGTAGTCGGCCGGCGGAATCCAGCCGTCATCGGTCAACGGGGCATAGGGCGATCCCCCAAGCGCAGAGGCCGGCTCCAGCCCCAGGGAAACCGGATCACAGGCCCGCCCTTCGATCATCAGCACCTGAAGGACCCCACCGGACGCCAGCGGCAGGGTCACCGTTACCGTGTCCGGGAAGCTTCGAATCAGATTGGTGCCCCCGGCCTCGGCATCCAGGCAGTGCCGGTCGATTTCCCGACGCAGCTGGTTGAACTGGCTGCACAGCCGGGCGCGCTCCCCCAGGTCAGTCGGCAGGCTGTCGCGGGCCAGGGTGGCCACCCAGACCATGCGCTTCAGCGCGTCTTCTATCCGTTCCAGCCGGGACAGCGCCCGGTTCACCTTCACCCCCGCCTCTGCCATGCGGGTCCGCAGGCTGCCGGCCCTGTCGCCCCGCTCTTCGGACCTCCGGCGTATGCGATCCAGCCCCCGGCTGGACAAGGAAATACGATAGGAGTCGGGCATCGGAGTACTCCTCCCCGGGCACCGCCGCTCCTGAGAGCGCTCCGGGCCGTCCGGACGCGGTTTACGTGGGTTTTCTCCATACTATTTTACTCAAATACGATCATACCGCTTTGCCCGGCGTATCATTCTTCTGGCCTGCGTGTCTCAATTTTCGCAGAAATACCGACCTTTCCCGTCACAGTGCCCGAATCCAGGCGCAGATTCGGTCGGCTTCCGTGTCCTGGCGCCCATCCGGTCCGAAACCGGCGCCGGGGAGAGGACCTGGTAGCGCGACAGCCGGCGGGGCATCGCGCACGGCCGAGGGGGTGACCCCGAAGTGTTCCCGAAACACGCGGGAGAAGTGGCTGGCGCTGACGAAGCCGTGGTCCAGGGCGATGGTTCCGATGCCATAGGCCGCCTGTTCTGCGGACATAAGCGCGGCGAAGGCGATCTCCAGCCGGCGCCGCAGGATGTAGCGCCCCACCCCGCCCAGCGGCTTGAACAGGCGGTACAGAGTGGCCCGGGACATGGCGAAACGCTGAAGCAGCAGGTCCACTCCCAGCGTTTCCTCCGCCAGATTGGCGTCGATAAACCGGACCATCGCCGCAAGCAGGGCATTGTGGGTGACGGCGTGATATCCCCCACCCGTCGCGACAGGCTCTGCCACCGGAACCAGCGCCCGCACCGCTGCGGCCACGTCCGCCTGCAACCCGGCCAGATCACCATGACCGGCAGACGCCAGCCGCACGCGGACAGCCAGGATCCAGTCGGCAAAAGCCTGCGCCGCCGGTGAACCGGGCGGCAGAAGGTCGCCCCGGGCATCGCGCAGATGGGGCGCATGGGCCGCCAGCCAGGTCTGGGGCAGGATGAGTTGAACAACCTCCGCAGCGCTGCTGAGCGCGGCGACATCGTCGCCCAGGTTCACCGCGCACACCCGCCCCTGTTCCTCGACGAACCCCCGGGCACCGTTGAGCACCTGATTGCGGCCGGCAGTGAACACCCGGATCAACAGATGATCGGTGTGGTCGAAGCGATTGCGCCACAGGCTGGAACGGACGAACCGATGCGGCGGAAAGGCGCTGTCGGAAAACAGGAAACTGCCCAGATGATAGACGGTATGACGGTATCGGGGGGGCTGCCCGTTCGGGTCCGGCAAGGGCGCAGATTGAAAAAGCGGGGCCATACTGCCAGCCCACGGACCGGATGCGACTGTCGGGTCGATGTCGCCTTCGGGACTCCGAGCGACAGGGATCTTCCATCCCTCTTCCATGGCTTTCTATCCACGATAAACCGGCATTTCTTGCCGGAGAACACGGTTACTGCGGCCCATGCATGAACTGGAGCATCGAGCGGAAAAGCGGGGGCCGGTTTTCCGGCACCGGACGGCCGGAGTGTTCCGACACCCCCAAACCTGCCCCTTTCGTCGCCGGACGACGTCCCCCAAATCAATCTGCTACCGATGCGGACCGGGCCTTCTTGACACCTGACAACTTTCGAATTGAAAGAGTGTTCAGTTTCGCGGGATTTGTCAACTTGGGATCGCGTGCGCACCGAGACGCGACCCAAGTCAAAACAAAACCGGCCCGCCCAAGGGGCGAGCCGGTTTTGTTTTGGTGCGGTCGAGAAGACTCGAACTTCCACGGCCTTTACGGCCACAGCGACCTCAACGCTGCGCGTCTACCAGTTCCGCCACGACCGCATCGGGGCGTCACCGAGTCAAGGGCTGGTTTCTCCTTGCCTCGTAAGGGCGCATGGCATAGCAAACCCCAGCCCCCTCCGCAAGAGCGGACATGCGGCGTGATGAATTTTCTTTTGGAGACTCGCGTTCCCATGACAGATCCGGCCCCCTCTTCGCTTGAATGGCGTTTTTCCGACGGCCTTATCCCCTATCCGGGCGCCCTGGCGTTCATGGAGGACCGGGTCGCCCGCATCCATGCCGGCGACGCGCGGGAATGCATCTGGCTGCTGGAACATCCGCCGCTATATACGGCCGGCACCAGTGCGCGGGACAGCGACCTGCTGACCCCGGACCGATTCCCGGTCTACCACACCGGCCGGGGGGGGCAGTTCACCTACCACGGTCCGGGCCAGCGGGTGGGCTACGTGATGATGGACCTGCGACGGCGGGGCCGGGACGTGCGCTGCTACGTCCATCAGCTGGAAGACTGGGTGATTCGCACCCTGGCCGAATTCAACGTGCGTGGCGAACGGCGCGAGGGCCGGGTCGGCATCTGGGTGCCGCGTGGTGGTGGACGGGAAGACAAGATCGGTGCCATCGGCGTCCGGGTCCGCCGCTGGGTGACCTACCACGGCTTCGCGCTGAATGTGGAGCCTGACCTCAGCCACTTTGGCGGGATCGTCCCCTGCGGCATCCGGGAGCACGGGGTCACCAGCCTGTGGGACTTGGGCATCCACGTGACGCTGGAGGACGTGGACGCGGCCCTGATCCGCACCTACCCCGACGTGTTCGGAGAGGACGCACCGATGCCTGCCTGTGACGCGCAGATTTGATTTTGGGTCAAAACGGGGACCTGGCTCTCGCCGGATCCCCTCACCCGGTCTCCGCCGGGGCGAAGGTCAGGGCGAGGCCGTTGATGCAATGGCGCTTGCCGGTCGGCGGCGGGCCGTCGTCGAACACGTGGCCCAGGTGGCCGCCGCACCGGCTGCAATGCACTTCGGTGCGGATCATGAACAGGCTGGCATCCTGCTTGGTGCCCACAGCGCCGGGCAGGGCGTCATAGAAGCTGGGCCAGCCGGTGCCGCTCTTGTACTTGGTGGCGGCGTCATACAGCGCCTGGTCGCACCCCTTGCATTGGAAGGTCCCCGGCCGGGTTTCCCGGAGCAGTGGGCTGGAGAACGGCGGTTCCGTATCTGCTTCGCGCAGCACCGCATAGGCCCGCTCGCCCAACTGCCGGCGCCAGGCGTCCGCGCTCTTGGTCACTTCGAAGGTTTCCGCTGCGTCGGCCGGACGGTGGGTCCAGCCCCAGCCCAGCCCCCCCGCGATCACCGCCGCCGTCCCCGTCATCAGGCCCAGGACGGTCCGTCGGGTTTTCATCACAGAACTTCTCCTCAGATCGGTGGTCTCCATCCCCCGGATCACCCCACACCCCGGCAGTCTGAGGCAAGACGACCGGCGACGCAAATCACGGCTCCGCGACCCGGCCTCAGACCGTTCCCAGCTGGTGGAACCCGGCCGCTTCCGGCGGACTGTCCGGCGTGGGGGACACGGCGTCGACCCGGGCGGCCGGCGGTCCTTCTTCGCAGGCCTTCAGCATCGCCGCCACGGCCGCTTCCGGTCCGTGGAACAGCGCTTCCACCGAACCGTCCCGCCGGTTCCGCACCCAGCCCGACAGGCCCAGGCGGCGGGCGGTGTCCACGGTCCAGGCACGATAACAGACCCCCTGGACCCGCCCGGTGATGGCTGTGCGCAGGGTGGTTGCGCCATCGCTCATGCGTATTCCCCTTCTCCGATTGGCGACATAGGATGAAATTGGCCGGGAGACGGCCCATCGCGGCCTTCCAACGGCCTCTTTCGTTCGATATAACCCCGGTCATGAACCATTTCACCAAACTGGCCCTGGAAGCGGGGCCGTTGATCATCTTTTTCGTCGCCAACGCGACGACGGACCTGATCACCGCCACCGCGATCTTCGTCGTCGCCACCCTGATCGCCCTGGGCGTTTCCTGGACCGTGGCCCGGACGGTGCCGGTGATCCCGCTGGTCAGCGGCGTTTTTGTGGTGGTTTTCGGCGGGTTGACCGTCTTTCTGGACGACGCGCTGTTCATCAAGATCAAGCCGACCATCGTCAACCTGCTGTTCGCCGGCATCCTGTTCACCGGGCTGGCCACCCGACGCAATGTGCTGAAGCTGGCGCTGAAGGGCGCGGTTGCCCTGGATGATCGCGGCTGGCGCCTGCTGACCTGGCGCTGGGCGCTGTTCTTCGTCCTGCTGGCCGGCATCAACGAATTCGTCTGGCGATCGTTCGAGTCCGATACCTGGGTGGCCTTCAAGGTCTGGGGAATCATGCCCCTGACCATCCTTTTCAGCCTCACCCAGATCCCCCTGTTCCTGCGCCATCAGCTGCCGGAAGACGATCAGGAGAAGGGTGAAAGCGACACTCAGGACGCCTCCGATGCCCGGCAAACATAGGCGGCGGTGACCACACCAGCCGGCCTGTTTGGTACATGAAGGCTCTACAAACAGCAGGATACGGTAAGCTTGGTTCTAGGAAGGCGTATGTACGCCTTCTTCCCGCACCAGGCGCAGGAAGCGTTCGGCAACCAGAACCTCGGCACGCAGGGTGTCCCGCCGGGCGGCCGCCTCGGCGTCGTCGCCCCATTGTTCGCGCTGGTAGGTCTCGTCCAGCTGCGACAGGGCGAAAACCTCGTCCCCGGTCAGCCGGCCGGCTTCCAGGGCCAGGGCCAGGGCCAGCGAGCCGCAAACCGCCGTCACCGACTGCACCACCACCAGCGACCAGTCGTCCAGCCCCTCCAGCGCCCCCGTCAGGGCATCCAGGGACGCGGCGTCCTGGTCCATGGGCATCAGGCCGGAGGTCACGTTCAAGATCGCCCCGTGGTGCATCGACAGCCAGTCCAGCACCGGCTGCCAGGCAATATCCTGACGCTCCACCAGATCGGCGGGATGGTCGGCGCGATAGCACAGCAGGTCCGAGTTGCCGTAGCGCCGCAGCTCTTCCAGCAGGGCCGGACGCACCATCCGCACCCGGTCGATGGCGGTGTTGGCCAGTTGGGTCAACGGCATGGTCAGCGGCTCGATCATTTCCTTCTGCGCCCGCCATTCCTCGGCCATGGCATCGGCCAGCGGACGGACGGGGACGGCCAGGGACTGGCGCCCCGGCGTGCGCACCGGACGGCCATCCAAATGCAGGCAGAAGCCCTGCTCCTCATCGACCACCGCCACCGTCTTGTAGAACCGGCGGTGCAGTTGAGCCGACAAGGGGCGGTCCGTCTTCTCCCGGGTGGGTACGGAAATCGGCGTCTTCTCTTTGCTCATGCTCATCTCCCCAGTCGCGGCGCCCCGGGTGATAGCGGAGTCTGCATCCGGATACCAGTGTTAGCTGACCATCCGGCCTCGCACCGCCCTCCGCAGATCAGCGGTCGATCAACCCGGCCAGACCACCACGCAGGCTGGCCGCTTCCGCCTCGACCTGCAGCGCCAATGTCTGCGTCGGGCGAGAGGACAGCGTGCGCTCCGCTGCCTCTTCCGCCGTCTCGCCGGCCCGCAAGGGCGGGGGCTTGCGGCCCTGGGCCGTACGGCAGGGGGCGGGATCGGGGGCCTCGGCATCCAGCAGGCTGGCGGCGATGGCATCCAGCGCCAGGGTCGCCCCCGGAGTCCCCGGGGCATTCTCCGTCGCCGTGCGTTCCGGCTCTGCCGGCCCCAGGGCGGTCACCGCGTTTACCGTAACCCGGGGGTCGGCCAAGCGGCCGTGCAGCCGGGTCAGCCGGCTCGGCAAGTCCATCAGATCTTCCCGGGCACCGGGCAGGATTCCCACGTCCACCCGGCCGCCGCCCAGCGATACCGAGCCGGTGGTGGCGATGGCCAGCCGTTCGGTTTCCAGAGCCAGGCCGCGATCCCACAGCACCACCCCGTCCTTGGCCCGCAGGTTGGCCACCACACAGCGCAAACGGGACTGGTCCACCTCGTCGGCCAGCGGGTCCACACCGCGGATCAGCGCATCCAGCCAGGCCGCTTCCTCCCCTGCCCGGCCCAGCTTGCCGTGGTGGAGGACACCGTCGCCCACATCCACCATCAGCCCGCCGCGCAGGGTCTTGGCCAGCGCCCGCGTATCTCCGCCGGACCCGGCCAGGGCCACGTCCAGGCGCAAGGGGCCGCCGTCAACCATATCCTCCAGCCCCACCTGATCCAGCAGCCGGCCAAGCATCAGCCCGTCCCCGACCAGCGCCAGACCATAGGACGGTGCCGCACCGGTGCCGTCGGCGATCAGAATGCCATTCAACCCGCCACCGGCCAGATCTGCCTGGATCGGCGACAGGGCCAGCTTGCCCTGGTCCAGCAGCAGATCCGTCCGCAGCCGGTCGAAGGCCAGATCACCGGGCAGCACCAGCCGCTCGGCGTCGATGCGGATCGCCAGAGCCGGCCACAGGCCCAGCCCGTCAAGATGAAGACCGTAGGCGGGGATAATGGGCGCATCCGCATCCGTCCCTGTCCCTTGCCCCGCCCCGCCGACAGGGGCGCGGTCACGCCGCAGGGCCACAGCGGAGCGCAAATCCAGCAACGGTCCGTTCAGATGACCGCCAACGCGCAATCGGCCTCCATCCTGATCGAGAGCCAGTTGGCCCTTCAGGGTCATGGTATCCAGGCGCAGATCCATGTCATGAAAAACGATGCGGCGCCCGTCCTGAAGGATGCGGGCACGCAACTCGAACGGCACGGCACCGAAGGGTGCCCCGGCCAGGCTCGCCAAGCTCTCGGTGGTCGCCGTCAGCGACCCGGACAGCCCCTCGAAGGCCAGGGGACGGGTCAGCCTGCTGTCCATCGCGAAAGCCAGCGATCCCAGCCGCCCCTGAGCGGTCAGCGGCCAGCCGGCGCCATTGGCCAGGAAACGGGCCACCGAGCCCACCGTCCCCGTCGCCTCCAGCGGCTGATCCCCCCAGCGTCCGAGCAGGCGATAGCTCAGCGCGTCAGCGGTGGTATCGGCCTCGGCCTGAAACGAGGCCATGGCCACCTCCATCTCCGCGCCCGAAGCCGGCCGCCACAGTACCCGCGCGTTGTTGAGGCGCAGGCTCCCCAGATCGAATGTCAGGATACCATCGGGTGCGGGTTCGCGGACCTCCAAGTGACCGTCTCCGGCCTCTTCGGAGACGGGCAGCACCCAGTTGCCCTTCCCGTCCCCATTGGTTTGCAGCAGCAGCCTGGGCTGTTCCAGCACCAGGCCGGTCACCTCGACGGTGCCGACGATCAGAGGAAGGATGGCTATTTCGGCGCGCAAACGCTCCGCCGTCAGAAAGGGGGCCTCGCCGGCCCAGGGCGCATTAGCCAAGGCCACGTCCCGGGCCGTCAGGGACAAGGGCCAGTCCAGCCCGATGCTCATCGGGCCGGCAATGGTCATGGTCCGCCCCAAGGCTGCGCCCGCCGCATCGGTCAGCGCCCGCCGATATGTTTCCGCATCCAGGCGGGACAACGCCAAACCGATTCCTACGCCAAGGGCGATGACAGCCAGGACCGCCGCTTTCACCACACTGCGTAGTTTCACACCGGATCCTCCTTCTTCCTGCCCCTGTCCCCCTTCGCGAAAGGGCCTTACCCTTCCGGCCTCCAGGCGGCTTCGGCGGCCGCGACCACGGCGGGGAAGTCCGCCGCCACCACCCTGGCACCGGCAGCCATCAGGTCACCCGGTGCGTGGTAGCCCCAGACGACACCAATTCCCGCAGCGCCGGCCCGCACGGCCATGGTCATGTCGTACGAGGTATCGCCGATCATCACCGTCTGGTCCGGCTGGCATCCCGTCTCGGCCATGGCCCGCCGGATCATGGTGGGGTCGGGTTTCCCCGGCCCGTCATCGGCGGTCTGGATAGTCAGGAAACGCCCCGCCAGCCCGTGCCGTTCCAAAAAAGACTCGACTCCCCGTCGGGATTTTCCTGTTGCGATTCCCAGCAGAACACCGGCCTTGTCCAGGGTGGCGATAGCTTCCAGGGCGCCGGGGAACAGGGCTTCGGCGAAATCCGGGCGGGCGCGGCGGGTGACGAAGGCGTTCTTGTAGGCCTCGGCCACCCGGGCAATGCGGTCCTCGTCATGGCCGGGCATCAGGGTGGCCACCGCTTCGACCAGCGACAGGCCGATAATGCTGCGCACCGCCGGCGGATCCGGCCGCTCCAGACCATCGGAATCGAACGCGTCATGCATCGCTGCAACGATGTTGTGCTGGCTATCCACCAGCGTGCCATCCACGTCGAATATCGCGAGCCGCAGAGAATCGTCTAACGTCACAGATTTGGAAGAGGTCATGGGCGGAGAAGGGTCCGGGCGACGGTGGGGGACGAGCGGCAGGAGGCCGAAAAGACCCCCCGGGGGAACGGGGGCACCATGCCCCCCCGGGGGGCTCGGGTCAATCGTCCTCCCAGCCGGCGAAGGGATCGGGGGCTTCGCGCTGCACGAAGCCCATCAACTTCAGGGTATCGGCGATATGTTTCGGCACCGGAGCCACAACCTCCAGAATGCCTCCGTTGGGGTGGGGGATCTTCAACCCCCGGGCATGCAAATGCAGCTTGCGCGACAGGCCGGGCATGTCGACGAACGCATCCTGCCCCCCGTACTTGCCGTCGCCAAGAATCGGCGTGCCCATGGCCAGGCAATGGACACGCAGCTGGTGGGTGCGGCCGGTGCGCGGGCGCAGCTCCACCCAGGCGCACGTCTTGCTGGCCCGGTCGAGCATGCGGAAGTCGGTGACCGCCGGCTTGCCCGTTTCCTCGTTGATTTCCATCCGCTCGCCACCGGCGCCCGGGGCCTTGTCGATGGCGCCCCGAATGGTGCCTGCGGCCAGCGGCGGAGATCCGGTCACGATCGCCCAATAGATCTTCTGCGTCTGGCGGGAGCGGAAGGCCGCCGTCAGGTGCCGGGCCGCCGCCGTCGTGCGCGCCAGGACCAGGATCCCGCTCGTATCCTTGTCCAGCCGGTGGACCAGCTTGGGCCGGATGCCGTTGCGGGTGAACTGGTCGAGCATGGCATCCACATGGGTGGTTGTCTTGGTGCCCCCCTGCACCGCGAGCCCCGGCGCCTTGTTCAGGACGATCACGTGGTCGTCCTGCAGCAGCACGGAGTTTTCGAGCGCCTGACGCTCGTCCGGAGTCCCCACCACCTTGGGCTGGGCGGCCGCTTTGGGCCGCTCGGGCGGTAGCTCGCCGGACGTCACCTCTTCCCCCAGGGGCGGAATGCGGACTTCCTGGCCGGTTTCAAGGCGCTGGTTGGCCTTGGCCCGCTTTCCGTCAACGCGGATCTGACCGGTGCGCAACAATTTCTCCAGCCGGCCATGGCCCAGCGCCGGATACCGCTTCTTGAACCAGCGGTCCAGGCGCTGTTCGCCTTCTTCCTCGCTGACCGTCACCACTTCCACACCCATGCGGGGAATCCTTTTTGTCTGTACCACACGACGGCAAGCCGCCGTTTGTATTGCGTTCGCCACGCAGGCTTTTACGCGCATTCGCGCGGCGGCCGCTTGGCCTTGCCAGCCTGCACGCAGGCCGGGTGGTTTGTCTTTACCCCAGAACCATCCGCCCGGCGTACAATCCGCCGACCAGGGCCATCACCCCCAACACCACACTGACCAGCAGATATCCTGCGGCCGGGCCATATGCCCCGCGCTGGATCAGGGTCACCACGTCCAGCGAGAACGTCGAGAACGTGGTGAAGCCCCCGAGCACACCGACCACCAGCATCGCCCTCATCTCCGGCGTGGGGCTCCAGCGCTGGGCCAGGATCTCGATCAGCAGGCCCATGACGAAGCTGCCCACCAGGTTCACCACCACCGTCCCGGCAGGGAAGCCGTGACCCACCAGGCGAGTCACCTGGGTGACCACCATATAGCGCCCCACGGATCCCGCCGCGCCCCCGAAAGCGACAGCCAGCAGCATGTTCAGCGTCATTTCGTTAGTCCTTTCCAGCAGGGTCGGTCCACCCCGGCGTTGCCACCGGATCGACGCCCTCCCCTCGGCTCTTCTTTTCTTCTTCCGCCACCTCGGCCATCCGCTCCCGGCGCAGGCGGTCCCACCAGGCCAGCCGCTTTTTCACCTCGCGCTCGAACCCCCGTTCAACCGGTTCGTAAAACCGTTCCCGGGGCATCTCGTCGGGAAAGTAGTTCTGGCCGGAGAACCCGTCCCGGGCCTCGTGGTCGTAGGCATACCCCTTTCCGTACCCCAGGTCCTTCATCATCCGCGTCGGCGCATTGAGGATATGCATCGGCGGCATCAGCGATCCGGTCTTCCTGGCGGTTCGTCGCGACTGGTTATAGGCCTTATAGGCCGCATTGGATTTCGGCGCCGTTCCCAGATAGATCACCAGATTGGCCATGGCCAGCTCCCCTTCCGGCGATCCCAGCCGGTCGTAGGCATCCCAGGCGGCGACGGCGTGGCGCAGGGCGTCCGGGTCGGCCAGGCCGATGTCTTCTACCGCGAAGCGGGTCAGCCTGCGCAACAGATAGGCCGGATCCTCTCCGCCGTCGAGCATCCGCGCCATCCAATACAGCGCCGCATCCGTATCCGATCCCCGCAGACTCTTGTGCAAGGCGCTAATAAGATTGTAGTGGCCCTCGCGGTCCTTGTCATAGACGGGCGCCCGCCGATGCACCACCTCGGCCAGGGCCTGGGGGTTCAGGGGCGGGATATCCGCCGGCAGGGCGAACAGCTCCTCGGCCACGTTCAGCAGATAGCGGCCGTCCCCGTCGGCGATGGCCCGCAAGGCGCCCCGGGCGGCTTCGTCCACCGGCAGGGTGCGGCCCACCTCCTGCTCCGCCCGGGCCAGCAGGGTTTCCAGTGCGCCATCATCCAGACGGTGCAGCACCTGCACCTGACAGCGCGACAGCAGCGCGGCGTTCAATTCAAACGAGGGGTTTTCCGTGGTCGCCCCGACCAGGATCACCGTCCCGTCCTCGACAAAGGGCAGAAAACCGTCTTGCTGAGCGCGGTTGAAGCGGTGGATCTCGTCCATGAACAGCAAGGTCCCCTGCCCCGCCCGCCGCCGGTCCTTGGCTGCGGCGAATACCTTGCGCAAGTCCGCCACGCCGGAGAACACCGCCGATAGCGGCTCGAAGTACAGGGACGTCCGGTCGGCCAGCAGGCGTGCCACCGTGGTCTTGCCGCAGCCCGGCGGCCCCCACAAAATCACCGACGCCAGACGCCCGGCCCGCACCATGCGTCCCAACGGACCGTCCGGTCCCACCACATGGCCCTGGCCGACCACCTCTTCCAGGGTGCGCGGCCGCAACCGGTCCGCTAAGGGCCTGGGGGCCTGTTCTTCGAATAGGGAGTCCGCCATTCTTCGATCCCGTCTCGAGTCGCCCTAGTCGCGTCCTGCCGGCGGCGCCCTATCCGAAAGGCGCAGCCACCGCCCGCCGGAGTGGCACCCCCGCCGCTTTGCACCGCAACAAACGCTGAAAGCCGCAGCTGCCGCCGAGTCCGGGGTTTTGCGCGACTCCACCAGCCGGCGAAACGGTGCACAGGGGAACGCCCCCACGCAAGCAGTGTTTGACAGGACGGCCATGCCCCCTATCCTTTGGCTGATCAATCGGCATCAGGAGAGTCCGCCATGCGTCCCCTCGCTGCGTTGACATTCAGCATCGCCTGCCTCGCCGGATCGGCCGCGATGGCCTGTGAAGGCTACACGTCTGCCGATGCCCGCAAAACCACCACCATTCAGACCGCCGATGGCAGCACTGCCACGGTGGTGCAAACGCCGGCCCCCACCCAGTCCACCAACTGACCCCGGGGTCCGTCGCGCCGCACCGCCAGGGGTGCGGTCCGGATCTCCGCTGGAAACTTGGTGGCGGCCAGCCCACAGAAGGGCGCTTTTCCGCAAGGGAGAGGCGCCCTTCTTTTATGGGCAGCGGCAACCGACCGACGATGAGCGCAGCTCATCGAAGGGAGGCAAGGCCAAGAGGCCGCCGCGGCTTATGGCGCGTAAAAGCCTGCGTGGCAAACGCAGTACGATTTGCAAAGCTAATCGGCACAAAATCACACCTCAAAGGAAACGGGGCGCGTCCCTTATGGGAGCGCCCCGAACCTCTCGGTCAGCCTGCACGCGGTGAGCGCGGCGGCTTATTCTTCGCCGTCGTCATTCTGCTCGGCGGTGGGGCCGCTGTCGGTGCCTTTGGCGTCCGGATCGCGGTCAACCAGCTCGATGACGGCCATCGGGGCCGCATCGCCGTAGCGGAAGCCAGCCTTCAGGATGCGGGTGTACCCACCGGACCGGCTCTCATAGCGCTCGGCCAGGGTCGAGAACAGCTTGGCCACCATGGCGTCATCGCGCAGGATGGAGAACGCGCGGCGACGGTTGGCCAAGCCACCCTTCTTGCCCAGGGTGATCAGCTTTTCGGCGATCGGGCGCAGGTCCTTCGCCTTCGGAAGGGTGGTCTTGATCTGCTCGTGCTTGATCAGCGACGACACCATGTTCGCGAACATCGCCTTGCGGTGGCTGCTGGTACGGTTCAGCTTGCGGCCGGACATTCCGTGGCGCATGGGGTGGCACTCCTTCCTATGACCTGGCCCCCTCGGGGGTCCGATTGAGGTCTCCCCGTCCCTCCCGCCGCGATCGGGGCGCTGTCGCGACCCCGCCGTTACCGGTCAAGCAGACAAGGAACGGCCCGCACCATGCGGGCCGGTTTTCCGATCCCGCCGGCCTTCCCCATCGGAGACGGCCGGCAGCCGCGGTATTAGTAGGGTTCTTCGAGCTTCTTGGCCAGATCCTCGATGTTCTCGGGCGGCCAATTGGGGATATCCATACCCAGGTGCAGACCCATCTGGGCGAGGACTTCCTTGATCTCGTTGAGCGACTTGCGGCCGAAGTTCGGGGTCCGCAGCATCTCCGCCTCGGTCTTCTGAACCAGATCGCCGATGTAGATGATGTTGTCGTTCTTCAGGCAGTTCGCCGAGCGGACCGACAGTTCCAGCTCGTCGACCTTGCGCAGCAGGTTCTTGTTGAACGGCAGTTCGTCGTCCTTCTTCTCCTCCGCCACGGCGGTGGGTTCGTCGAAGTTGATGAACAGCTGCAACTGGTCCTGCAGAATGCGGGCGGCCAAGGCCACGGCATCTTCCGGCGACACGGACCCGTCGGTTTCCACGTTCATGGACAGCTTGTCATAGTCGGTGACCTGACCGACGCGGCTGTTGTCCACCTTGTAGGAAACCTTGGTCACCGGCGAGAAGATGCTGTCCACCGGGATGAAACCGATGGGGGCGTCTTCCGGGCGGTTCATGGTGGCAGGCACATAGCCCTTGCCCAGACCGACGGTCAGTTCCATGGACAGGGTGGCGCCCTCGTCCAGATGGCAGATGACCAAGTCCGGGTTCATGATCTCGACCTCCGACCCCGCATCGATCTGCGCGGCGGTCACCTCCCCCGGGCCGGTGGCCTTCAGGGTCATGCGACGCGGTCCTTCGCTGTGCATGCGCAGGGCCAGGGTCTTGATGTTGAGGATCACGTCCGTGACGTCTTCGCGGACACCGGGGATGGACGAAAACTCGTGCAACACGCCATCGATCTGAATGGCGGTCACCGCCGCACCCTGCAGGGACGACAAGAGCACCCGGCGCAGGGCATTGCCCAGCGTCATGCCGAAGCCGCGCTCCAGCGGCTCGGCGACCACCGTGGCCACCTTGTTGGATCCGCCGACCGGCTCAATCGCCAGCTTGTTCGGCTTGATCAGTTCCTGCCAATTTCTCTGGATCACGGACATTGCGGGTTCCTGACACTCAGGTTCAGCTTGGCTTCCCGGCCCTGGGGGGTCCGGACGTCCGCAGTTATGCGGACCATGCGGACGGGCCAGAACCGCCAGGCCCCCTTCCTCGGAAGGGGAGCCGGCGGTTCGGAAGCGGTTCGGCGGCGCTTGACCCGGGTATTACACCCGGCGACGCTTGCGCGGACGGCAGCCGTTGTGCGGAATGGGGGTAACGTCTTTGATCGCGGTGACCTGGAAACCCACGGACTGCAGCGCGCGCAGGGCGGATTCACGCCCCGACCCGGGACCCTTCACCATGACTTCCAGGGTCTTCATGCCATGTTCCTGGGCCTTGCGGCCGGCATCCTCGGCAGCCACCTGGGCAGCATAGGGGGTGGACTTCCGGGACCCCTTGAACCCCTGGGCACCGGCGGAGGACCAGGAAATCGCGTTCCCCTGGACGTCGGTGATGGTGATCTTGGTGTTGTTGAACGTGGCGCTCACATGGGCGATGCCCGAGGAGATATTCTTGCGCTCACGCCGACGCATTCTTTGAGCTGGTTTGGCCATTGCGGTCTTCGTACCCCGTTGCCGGCCGCGACCCGCCTTGGGCCGTTGCCGTTGTGGTCAGCGTCGCCCTCGCCCGGCAGCACACCGGACGTCGGGCCGACGATCCTTACTTCTTCTTACCGGCGATCGGCTTGGCCGGACCCTTGCGGGTGCGCGCGTTGGTGTGCGTGCGCTGGCCGCGGACCGGCAGGCCCTTGCGGTGACGCAGGCCGCGGTAGCAACCCAGATCCATCAGCCGCTTGATGTTCATCGCCGTTTCGCGGCGCAGGTCGCCTTCGACGGTGAGGTCGCTGTCGATGAGTTCGCGCAGACGCGCAACTTCGTCTTCGGACAGCTGATTCACGCGACGGTCGTCGGCGATGCCAACCCGCTCACAGATGTCATTGGCCGTGGTGCGGCCAATGCCGTAGATATAAGTCAGAGCGATCTTCACCCGCTTGTTCGTCGGGATGTTAACGCCAGCGATACGCGCCAAGGCCCGTACTCCTTAACTCGTGTTTTCAAGTGCGAAAAACAAACATACCCACGCCACACCTGTCCCGAGGGTTGGTGTCTCGCGCAAGCCCTGGCCCGTGAGGGGAAACCGAGGCGCGGGAGTATATCGGCGACAAGGCCTCTGTCAACCCCCGTAGCCCCTGGAATCGCTCTCCAGTGCCTGTTTTTTCAACCCGGTCTTTCCGGCCCGATGCGTTCGGATGCAGGGAAAACCAAGTCACGGTTTTTGAAGGAGGAATCCGGGTACCACCGAAGCGGCACCCGGAGTCCCGGCCCTCAGGCATTCACGATACCGACCAGCTCGGCGGTCACCGCGTCGATCGGCATGGTCCCGTCAATCACGTACAGCTTCCCCTTTTCCCCATAGTAGGGGAGAATCGGGGCAGTCTGAGCGTGATAGACTTCAAGACGCTTGCGCAGCGTCTCTTCGTTGTCATCGGCGCGCACGTTGCCGTCGCCGGCCTCGGAGGCCCGCTTCTTGATGCGCGCAAACAGAATCTCGTCGGGCACGCGCAGTTCGATCACCGCGTCCAGCTTCATGCCCTTCTCGGCCAGCATGGTTCCCAGCGCGTCGGCCTGGGGCACGGTGCGCGGGAATCCGTCCAGGATGAAGCCGTTCTTGCAATCGTCCTGTTCGATTCGCTCGCTGATCATGCCGACCATGATGTCATCGCTGACCAGGCCGCCCTCATCGATGATGGCCTTGGCCTTCAGGCCGAGTTCGGTCCCTTCCTTGACGGCGGCACGCAACATGTCGCCGGTGGAAAGCTGCTTCAGACCGAAGCGCTCCTCCAGAATCGCCGCCTGGGTCCCCTTGCCCCCGCCTGGAGGCCCCATAAAAATCAAATGCTTGGCACTCATCCGCGTTTCCCCCTCAGTTTGGACTTCTTGATCAGTCCCTCGTACTGATGAGCCAGCAAGTGGGACTGGATCTGCGCGACCGTGTCCATGGTGACGGTGACGACGATCAGCAGACTGGTGCCGCCGAAGTAGAACGGCACGCTCAGCTCGGCAATGAGGATTTCCGGCAGGACCGATACGAAGATCAGGTACAGCGCGCCGACGGCCGTCAGGCGGGTAAGCACGTAATCAAGATAGTCTGCCGTGTTTTTGCCCGGCCGGATGCCGGGAATGAATCCGCCGTAGCGCTTCAGGTTATCTGCGGTGTCCTGCGGATTGAACACCACGGCGGTGTAGAAGAAGGCGAAGAAGGCGATCAGGCCCGCGTACATCGCCAGGTACAGCGGCTGCCCCCGTCCCAGCAGTGCCGTAACCGTGTTCAGCCACTCCGGCCCCTGCCCGGAAGTGAACTGCGCCATGGTGATCGGCAGCAGCAGGATCGAACTGGCGAAGATCGGCGGGATCACGCCTGGCGTGTTGATTTTCAGCGGCAGATGGCTGCTCTCGCCGCCGAACATCTTGTTGCCCTGCTGGCGCTTCGGATACTGGATCAGGATCCGGCGCTGAGCCCGTTCCATGAACACGATGAAGGCGATGACGCCGACGCTCATGATCAGCAGGGCGATGATCACCAGCGGCGATAGCGCTCCGGTCCGGCCCAGTTCCAGGGTGCCGGCCAGCGCCTGGGGCAGCTGGGCGACAATTCCGGCGAAGATGATCAGGGAGATGCCGTTGCCGACTCCGCGCGCGGTGATCTGCTCGCCCAGCCACATCAGGAACAGCGTGCCGCCGGTCAGCGTCACCACGGTGGTGAAGCGGAAGAACCAGCCCGGATCATGCACGGCCGGCCCCATGGACCCCGTCATGCCCTCCAGCCCCACCGAGATGCCATAGGCCTGCAGCAGGCAGATGGCGACCGTCAGGTAGCGGGTGTACTGGTTGATCTTCTTGCGGCCCGACTCGCCTTCCTTCTTCATCTGCTCCATTTGCGGGCTGATGGTGGCCATCAGCTGCATGATGATGGAGGCCGAAATATACGGCATGATGTTGAGGGCGAAAATCGTCATACGCGACAAGGCACCGCCGGCGAACATGTCGAACATGCCCAGGATGCCCTGTCCCTGGCGGGTGAAAATATCCTCCATCACCTGCGGGTCGATGCCCGGCAGGGGGATATACGTACCCAGCCGATAGACGATCAGCGCACCCAGCGTGAACCAGATGCGCTTTTTCAGTTCGGTGGCTTTGGCGAAGACGCCAAAGTTCATATTCGCGGCAAGTTGCTCCGCGGCGGATGCCATCCGTTACGCTCCCATTGAACCCGGAGTCTGACGGGGACCCGGGGAGCGGGCCCCCGCAGTGGGGCAGGTGGCGTCAGCCTTCGGCCGGCTCGGCAGCCGCGGCGGACGCTTTGACGGTGAGGGTGCCGCCGGCCTTTTCGACCGCAGCCTTCGCCGAGGCGGACGCCCCGGAGACCTCGATCGTCACGGCCGTGGTGAGTTCGCCGTTGCCCAGCAGACGCACCCCATCGAGAGCGCGGCGCACGACGCCAGCCTCGACCAGGGCGTTTTCGGTGATCGGGGCGCCGGCGTCAAGCTTCTTGGCGTCCAGCGCTTCCTGGATACGACCCAGGTTGACGACCACGAAGGACTTGCGGGAAATGTTGGTGAAGCCCCGCTTCGGCAGACGGCGGTAGATGGGCATCTGCCCGCCTTCGAAGCCGTTGATCGAAACCCCTTCGCGCGACTTCTGGCCCTTGACGCCCCGGCCGGCGGTCTTGCCCTTGCCGGACCCAATGCCACGACCGACGCGCATGCGCTTCTTGGTCGCGCCGTCGTTGTCTCTCAGTTCATTCAGTTTCATCGGTCAAAACCTTCTTGCCTGGCCGGTTTTCGCGACTCCGGGCCGTAAACCCGAGGGCCGGCCCCTGCCCTTCCCGTGGGAAGAACCGGCGACCGGCCCCGTGTCGGGCTCGCGGTCCGTTAGTCTTCCACCTTCACCAGGTGGGCGACCTTGCGGATCATGCCACGCACGGCGGCGGTATCCTCAAGTTCGCGGGTCCGGTTGATCTTGTTCAGGCCCAGGCCGATCAGCGTGGCCCGCTGGTCGGACTTGCGACCGATCGGGCTGCCCGTCTGGGTGACCCGAACCGTACCGGTGGTGTTCTCCGCCATGACAGGTCACTCCTACTCGTTGGCCACGGCCAGCTCGGTGGTGCCGTCGCGGCGGGATACGATGTCGCCGACCTTCTTCGAGCGCCGGGCCGCCACCTGACGGGGGGCCTGGCTGTTCTTCAGCGCGTCGAAGGTCGCCTTGATCATGTTGTACGGGTTGGTGGTACCGGTGCACTTGCCGACCACGTCCTGCACGCCCATGGTCTCGAAGACCGCGCGCATGGGACCGCCGGAAATGATACCGGTACCGGACGGTGCGCTCCGCAGGGTGACGCGGCCGGCCCCGAAGTGGCCCTTCACGTCATGATGCAGGGTGCGACCTTCCCGCAGGGGAACCTTGACCATGGTCCGCTTGGCCTGTTCGGTGGCCTTGCGGATGGCTTCGGGAACTTCGCGGGCTTTGCCGGTGCCGAAACCGACCCGGCCCTTGCCGTCACCAACCACCACCAGGGCGGCGAAGGCGAAGCGACGGCCGCCCTTCACCACCTTGGCGACGCGGTTGATATGCACGAGCTTGTCGACGAACTCGTCGTCACGTTCCTCGCGCGGCGCCCGGTCGCGGTTGCGGTCACGCTCGCGCCGGTCCGAATTGGGTGTACGTGCCATTACTGCCTGTCCCCTTAGAACGAAAGACCGCCTTCACGCGCGGCGTCGGCCAGAGCCTTCACACGCCCGTGATAGATGTATCCACCGCGGTCGAAGACCACTTCGGACACACCGGCTTCCACGGCCCGCTTGGCAATCAGCTTGCCAACCTCGGTCGCGGCTGCCTTGTCGCCGCCCTTGGCGACGGCTTCGCGCAGTTCCTTGTCCAGGGTCGACGCGGCCGCCAGGGTGTGGCCATTCGCATCGTCAATGATCTGCGCATACATATGCTTATTGGAGCGGAACACGGACAGGCGCGGACGCCCACCGGCCTTCAGCCGAAGCTGATAGCGCGTGCGCTTGCGGCGCCGCTCGAAAAGATCCCTCGAGGCCTTCATCGCCGCATCTCCTTACTTCTTCTTGCCTTCCTTGCGCAGGATCTGCTCGTCCGCGTACTTCACGCCCTTGCCCTTGTAGGGTTCGGGGGGGCGCATGGCGCGGATTTCCGAGGCCACCTGGCCGACACGCTGCTTGTCCATCCCAGAAATCTCGATCTGGTTGGGGGTGGGCGTGGCGATCTTCAGATCATCAGGCACGGGATAATCGATATCGTGGGAATAACCCAGCGAGAGCTTCAGAACCCTGCCCTGGGCCGCGGCGCGGTAACCGACGCCGACCAGGTCCAGCTTCTTGGTGAAGCCTTCGCTGACGCCCTTGACCAGGTTGTTGATCCGCGCGCGCGTGGTGCCCCAGTGCTGACGGGACCGCTTGGAGGTGCCGCGGGGCTTGACCCACACCAAGTTCTCTTCGATCGAGGTGTTCACCTCGTCGGAGCACTGGTAGGTCATCTCACCCAGCTTGCCCTTCACCTTGACGGTCGTCCCGTCAAGGCTCACGGTCACGCCCTGGGGGACGGTCACGGGATATTTACCGACGCGTGACATTCTTCGTTCCCCCTTTCCTTAGAACACCCGGCAGAGGACTTCGCCGCCCACGTTGGCCTGACGGGCCTCGTGGTCGCTCATCACTCCGCGCGGTGTGGAGAGGATGGAAATGCCCAGGCCGTTGTAGACCTTCGGCAGATCCTTGATCTTGGAATAGACCCGGCGGCCCGGCGTGGAGACGCGCGAGATTTCCTTGATCACCGGCTCGCCCTCAAAATACTTGAGTTCGACCTTGATCTCGGAAATGCCCTTGCGGATTTCCACGGTTTCCCAACCGCGGATATATCCTTCGCGCACCAGCACGTCCAGAACGTTGGAGCGCAGCTTGGACGCCGGCGCCATGACGGTGGTCTTGCGGGCCCGCTGGCCATTGCGGATGCGGGTCAGCATATCGCCCAGAGGATCGGTCAGAGCCATGTTCCTTGCCCTCCCTTACCAGCTGGACTTGACCATGCCCGGAATCTGGCCTTGGTTGGCCAGATCGCGCAACATGACGCGTCCGAGCTTGAACTTACGATAGACCGAGTGCGGACGGCCCGAGAGTTCGCAGCGGTTGTGCACACGAACCTTCGACCCGTTGCGCGGCAGTTCGGCCAGCTTCAGGACCGCTTCGAAACGGTCTTCCGGAGCCGCGCTCTGGTCTTTGATGAGAGCCTTCAGGCGCGCGCGCTTCGCTGCGTCCTTCTTGGCCAAGCGCTCGCGGCGCTTGTTCTTCTCGACGGCGGAAACCTTAGCCATATCGTGTCTCCCGGCGCCCCTACTTGATGAACGGCATCTGGAAGCCTTCGAGAAGCGCCTTGGCTTCTGCGTCGGTCTTCGCGGTGGTGCAGATCGTGATATCCATGCCCCGAACCTTATCGACACGGTCGTAGTCGATTTCGGGGAAGATGATCTGCTCGCGGACGCCCATGTTGTAGTTGCCACGGCCGTCGAACTTCGCCGGAACACCGCGGAAGTCACGAACCCGCGGCAGGGCGATGGTGATCAGGCGATCCAGGAATTCGAACATGCGGTCGCGGCGCAGGGTGACCTTGCAGCCGACGATCATGTTGTCGCGGATCTTGAAACCGGCGATCGACTTCTTGGCGCGGGTGATGATCGGCTTTTGGCCGGACAGCGCCGTCAGGTCGTTAACCGGGCCTTCGATCAGCTTCCGGTCCTGGGAAGCCTCGCCGACCCCCATGTTGATGACGATCTTATCCAGACGCGGGGCCTGCATGATGTTCGAATAGTCGAACTGCTTCATGAGGTCCGGCCGGATCGTCGAAACGTATTGCTCTCGCAAGCGTGCCATCGTCTGTGGAACCCTTATGCGTCGATGATCTCGCCGGAGCGCTTCGCAACGCGCACCTTGCGACCATCTTCCAGAATCTTGAAGCCGACCCGGGTCGGGGCGCCGTCCTTCGGGTCCTCGATCATCACGTTGGACACCGCGATCGGGGCTTCCTTCTCCAGGATGCCGCCGGCGTCCATCTGCGAGGGGCGCTGGTGGCGCTTGACCACGTTCACGCCCTGGACCACCACACGGCCTTCCTTGGGCAGGTAGCTGAGAACTTCGCCTCGCTTGCCCTTGTCCTTGCCGGTGGTGACGACGACCTTGTCGCCCTTCTTGATTTTCGCCGCAGCCATCACAGCACCTCCGGAGCCAGCGAAATGATCTTCATGAACCGCTTGGCGCGCAGTTCACGCGTCACGGGGCCGAAGATACGCGTGCCGATGGGCTCGTTCTGCTTGTTCAGCAGCACGGCCGCATTGCGGTCGAAGCGGATGGAGGAGCCGTCGACGCGGCGAATTTCCTTGGCGGTGCGAACGATCACCGCCCGGTGGACATCGCCCTTCTTCACGCGACCGCGTGGAATGGCGTCCTTGACCGAGACGATGATGATGTCGCCGACGCCGGCATGCATGCGCTTCGAGCCGCCGAGCACCTTGATGCACTGCACTTGCTTCGCACCAGAGTTGTCAGCGACGTCGAGCCGGGTCTGCATCTGGATCATGGGTTTGGTTCCTTTTCTTCACGGGTGGTTACCGAGGGTCCCCGATGCCGGGACCCAGGGTCCTACTCCGCGTTGTCCGTAATGACTTCCCAGGCCTTGCGGGCGGACATGCGTGCCCGTTCCCGGATGCGCACGATATCACCGACCTTAACCTGGTTGGTCTCGTCATGCGCCGCGAATTTCTTCGTGCGGCGAATGAACTTCTTGTAGACGGGGTGCTTGAAGCGGCGCTCCACGGACACGATCACCGTCTTATCCATCTTGTCGCTGACCACAGTCCCCTGAAGGATACGCTTGGGCATGACAGTTTGCTCCTGATACCTTGGGGATTACTGGGCGGCGGCCGTGCGGGAGCGTTCCCCCTGCACGGACTTGATCTGAGCGATTTCCCGGCGCACCTGCTGGACGCGCGCGGTGTTCTCCAGCTGACCGCTGGCGGCCTGGAAGCGCAGGTTGAACTGCTCCTTCTTCAGGCCCAGCAGGGTCGCTTTCAGCTCGTCGTCGCTCTTGGCGCGCAGATCGGCAACTTTCGCCATGGCTTAACCCTCCCCACCGATACGGGTGACGAACTTGGTCTTGATCGGCAGCTTGGACGCGGCCAGTTCGAAGGCTCCCCGGGCGATTTCCTCGGAAACGCCGTCGAGTTCGAACATCACGCGGCCCGGCTTCACCTTGCAGACCCAGTATTCCGGAGACCCCTTACCGGAGCCCATGCGGACTTCAGCGGGCTTGCGGGACACCGGCACGTCCGGGAAGATGCGAATCCAGAGCCGGCCCTGACGCTTCATGTAGCGGGTAATGGTCCGGCGAGCCGCTTCGATCTGGCGGGCGGTGATGCGCTCGGGCTCCATGGCCTTCAGGCCGAAGTTGCCGAAGTTCAGATCCGTACCGCCCTTAGCCAGGCCGTGGATACGGCCCTTGTGCTGCTTACGGAATTTCGTACGTTTAGGTGACAGCATCGTTCAGCTCCGTCCTCAGCGGCCCTGCGGGCCGGTCTGCTCGGACAGGCGGCGATCCAGGGCCATCGGATCATGTTCCATGATCTCGCCCTTGAAGACCCACACCTTGACCCCGCAAGCCCCATAGGTTGTGAAGGCGGTGGCCGTGCCGTAATCGACATCGGCACGCAGGGTGTGCAGAGGCACACGACCTTCACGGTACCATTCGGTCCGGGCGATTTCCGCACCGCCCAGACGACCGCCGCAATTGATCCGAATGCCCAGCGCGCCCAGACGCATGGCCGACTGGACGGCCCGCTTCATGGCGCGGCGGAACGCGACGCGGCGTTCCAGCTGCTGAGCAATGTTTTCGGCGACCAGCTGCGCGTCCAGTTCCGGCTTGCGGATCTCGACGATGTTCAGGTGCACCTCGTTGCCGGTCATCTGCGACAGCGTGCGACGCAGGTTCTCGATGTCCTGGCCCTTCTTGCCGATCACCACACCCGGACGGGCCGTGTGAATGGTGATGCGGGCGCGCTTGGCCGGACGCTCGATGATGATCCGCGACACGCCGGCCTGCTGCAGGCGCTTCTTCAGGAAGGCCTTGATCTTCAGGTCTTCGTGCAGCAGGGACGCATAGTCCTTGCCGGCGAACCAGCGGGAATCCCAGGTCCGGTTGATGCCCAGACGCAGGCCGATGGGATTGACTTTGTGACCCATTACACCGTCTCCTCGCGCTCGCGCACCACGATGGTCAGATTGCTGAAGGGCTTCAGGATCTTGCCCACGCGCCCGCGTGCCCGGGGACGCCAGCGCTTCATGACCATGGCCTTGCCCACATAGGCTTCGGACACGATCAGCTGATCGACGTCCAGCTGATGGTTGTTTTCGGCGTTAGCGATAGCCGATTCCAGGGTCTTCTTGACGATCCCGGCAACCCGACGCTTGGAAAAGGTCAGGTCGGCAACGGCGGCCTCGGCGGCCTTGCCCCGAATCGTTTCGGCGACCAGGTTGAGCTTCTGAGGGCTGGTGCGGATCATCTTGGTGACCGCCCGCGCCTCATTGTCGGCGACCCGACGCTCGGCAGCTTTCTTACCCATGATTACCTCCGCTTCGCCTTCTTATCGACGGCGTGGCCGTAATAGGTGCGGGTGGGCGCGAATTCGCCGAACTTGTGGCCGACCATTTGTTCGGTCACCAACACCGGGATGAACTTCTGGCCATTGTAGACGCCGAAGGTCAGGCCCACAAACTGGGGCATGATCGTCGAACGCCGCGACCAGATCTTGATCACCTCATTGCGGCCGGAAGCACGCGCCCCCTCGGCCTTCTTGAGGAGGTATCCGTCAATAAACGGACCTTTCCAGACAGAACGAGCCAACGTCGGTGCTCCTTAACGCTTCTTCTTGGCGAGATGACGGCTGCGCATGATCAGCGTATCCGTCTTCTTGTTGGTACGGGTGCGCTTGCCCTTGGTCGGCTTGCCCCAGGGGGTCACCGGATGGCGACCACCAGAGGTGCGGCCTTCACCACCGCCATGCGGGTGGTCGACCGGGTTCATCACGACGCCGCGAACATGCGGGCGACGGCCCGCCCAGCGCGAACGGCCGGCCTTGCCGAGCTTTTCGTTCTGGTTGTCCGGGTTGGACACGGCACCGACGGTGGCAACGCATTCGCCGCGCACCAGACGCAGTTCACCGGACGACAGACGCAGCTGGGCGTACCCGGCGTCCTTACCGATCAGCTGGGCGTAGCAACCTGCGGAGCGCGCGATCTGACCACCCTTGCCGGCCTTCAGCTCGACATTGTGGATAATCGTCCCAACCGGCATGTTCTTCAGCGGCATGCAGTTGCCGGGCTTGATGTCGGCGCGGTCGGCGCTGATCACTTCATCGCCCACCTGCAGGCGCTGCGGGGCCAGGATGTAGGCCTGCTCGCCGTCGGTGTAGGTGATCAGGGCGATAAAGGCCGTGCGGTTCGGATCGTATTCCAGG
Source organism: Rhodospirillaceae bacterium Z3-40 (assembly GCA_046233135.1). GTDB lineage: Bacteria > Pseudomonadota > Alphaproteobacteria > Rhodospirillales > Rhodospirillaceae > JBJXHN01. Next base: position 342,819 of record JBJXHN010000003.1, read on the forward strand.
CGTTCGACCTTGCCGGCCACGTCGACCTTGGTGCGCTTGAAATCGATGATCCGGTACCGGCGCTTGTTGCCGCCACCACGCTGCCAGGCGGTGATCCGGCCGTGGTTGTTGCGACCGCCGGTCTTTGTCAGACCTTCGGTCAGGCGCTTGACCGGCTTGCCCTTGTACAGATCGGAGCGGTCGACGGTGACCAGATTGCGCTGGCCCGGCGTGACCGGATTATATGTCTTCAGAGCCATGGCGTCAGATCCCCGTCGTCACGTCGATGGAATCACCTTCGGCCAGGGTCACGATCGCCTTCTTGGTATCGGACCGCTTGCCGATGGTCCCGCGGAAGCGCTTCACCTTGCCCTTGGCGCGGAGCGTGTTCACGGCGGTAACCTTCACCTTGAACAGCTGCTCGACAGCCAGCTTGATTTCGGGCTTGGAGGCATCCAGCGGCACGCGGAACACGACCTGACCGTGTTCGCCCACCAAGGTGGCCTTTTCCGTGATCACCGGGGCGCGCACGATATCGTACATGCGCTCCTCGCTGACCTTCACTTCCGTCGCGGTGGTCATGCCAGACGCTCCTCAAGGTGCTTGACGGCCGCCGTGGTCAGCACCAGCGTGTCACGCCGCAGGATGTCGTAGACGTTGGCGCCCTGCTGGGGCAGCACATCCACGCCGATCAGATTGCGGGCGGCACGGGCGAAGGCGGTGTCGACCTCCGGGCCGTCGATGAACAGAACCTTATCCAGACCGAGGGCCTTGACCTTCTCCGCCAGGTCCTTGGTCTTGCCGGACTCGTGCGTCGCGGCGTCGATGACCAGGAGCTGACCGGCAGCGGCCTTGGCCGACAGCGCCGTCTTCAGGCCCAGCTTGCGCACCTTCTTGGGCAAGTCGTGGGCATGACTGCGCACGACCGGGCCGAAGATGGTGGCGCCGCCGCGGAACTGCGGCGACCGCTTGGACCCCTGACGGGCATGGCCGGTACCCTTCTGCTTGAAGGGCTTGGCCGTGGTGCCGGAGATCTCGCTGATGCCCTTGGTCTTGTGGGTCCCGGCCTGACGGCGGGCCAGCTGCCAACGGACGACGCGATGCAGGATGTCACTGCGCACCGGCAGACCGAACACGGCTTCAGACAGCTCGATCGAGCCGGCGTCGCCGCCTTCCAACGTTTTGACGTCGATCTTCATCGCCGGTTAGTCCTTCTTCTCTTCGCTGCCAGCCGGAGCGTCGCCGCCGACATCGCCGGCAGGGACATCGGTGGTGGCGGCCGGAGCCGGGGCGTCAGCCTCGGTCTCAACGGCAGCGGCAGCCTGTTCTTCAACGGCCTCTTCCACCTTTGCCTTGATGCCGGCGGGCATCGGCACGCCTTCGGGCAGCGGCTTCTTCACGGAATCGCGAATTTCCACCCAGCTGCCTTCGGCACCCGGAACGCTGCCCTTCAGCAGGATCAGGCCCCGTTCGACGTCGGTGCCGACAACCGTGACACACTGCTGGGTGACACGAATGTCGCCCATGTGGCCGGCCATCTTCTTCCCCTTGAACACGCGGCCAGGTTCCTGGCACTGGCCAGTGGAACCATGGCTGCGGTGGGAGATCGACACACCGTGAGTCGCTTCCAGACCGCGGAAATTATGACGCTTCATGGCGCCGGCAAAACCACGACCGATGGAGGTCCCGGCAACGTCAACTTTTTGACCCGCCACGAAGTGGTCGGCCGAAAGCTCGACACCCGGGTCCAGGATGCAGTCCTCGCTGACGCGGAACTCCACCACTTTTTTCTTCGGCTCCACCTTCGCCTTGGCGAAATGGCCGCGCATGGCCTTGGAGGTGCGCTTGACCTTGGCGGCACCCGCACCGAGCTGAACGGCCACATAGCCATCCGTCTCGACGGAGCGCACACCGACGACTTGACAGCCGTCCACCTTCAGCACCGTCACGGGCACGTGGATGCCATCTTCGGTGAACAGGCGGGTCATCCCAACCTTCTGGGCAATGAGACCGGCACGCATGATGCGAATTCCTTGCTCGTTCTCGGCTTACAACTTGATCTCGACATCCACACCGGCGGCCAGGTCGAGCTTCATAAGCGCGTCGACGGTCTGGGGCGTCGGATCGACGATGTCCAGCAGCCGCTTGTGGGTGCGGATTTCAAACTGCTCTCGCGACTTCTTGTCGATGTGGGGAGAGCGGTTGAGGGTGAACTTTTCGATGCGCGTGGGCAGCGGGATCGGCCCGCGCACCTGCGCACCCGTCCGCTTCGCGGTGTTCACGATCTCCCGGGTGGACTGATCCAAGACCCGGTGATCGAACGCCTTGAGGCGGATGCGAATGTTCTGGCTGTCCATCATTGCCATCGTCCGATCCAGACTTCAACAAACGGTCATATTTCAAAATATTCGAGGGCGCCCGACCGTTTAGGGGCGGTCGGGCGCCCTCGAAAAGCGTTGTTCGTCTTACTCGATGATCGAGGCGACGACACCGGCTCCGACGGTCCGGCCACCCTCACGGATGGCGAACCGCAGGCCTTCATCCATGGCGATCGGCGCGATCAGGTTCACTTCCATGGCGATGTTGTCACCGGGCATGACCATTTCCGTGCCTTCCGGCAGGGCGATCGTGCCGGTCACGTCCGTCGTGCGGAAGTAGAACTGCGGCCGGTAGTTGGAGAAGAACGGCGTGTGACGGCCCCCTTCTTCCTTCGTCAGGATGTAGCATTCGCACTTGAACTTGGTGTGCGGGGTGATGCTACCGGGCTTGGCCAGAACCTGGCCGCGCTCGACGTCGTCACGCTTGGTGCCACGCAGCAGCGCGCCGATGTTGTCGCCTGCCTCGCCCTGATCGAGCAGCTTGCGGAACATTTCCACGCCGGTGCAGGTGGTCTTCGTGGTCGGGCGAATACCGACGATTTCGATTTCCTCGCCCACCTTCACCACGCCGCGCTCGACGCGACCGGTCACCACGGTGCCACGACCGGAGATCGAGAACACGTCTTCGATCGGCATCAGGAACGGCATGTCCTTCGGGCGTTCCGGCTGCGGGATGTACTCATCCACGGCAGCCATCAGTTCGAGGACCGCCTGCTTGCCCAGCTTCTCGTCCGAATCTTCCAGGGCGGCCAGGGCCGAGCCCTTGACGATGGGGATATCGTCGCCGGGGAAATCGTAGCTGGACAGCAGCTCGCGCACTTCCAGTTCCACCAGCTCCAGCAGTTCCTCGTCGTCGACCATGTCGCACTTGTTCAGGAACACCACCAGGGCCGGCACGCCGACCTGACGGGCCAGCAGGATGTGCTCGCGGGTCTGCGGCATCGGGCCGTCGGCGGCGGACACGACCAGGATCGCGCCGTCCATCTGCGCGGCACCGGTGATCATGTTCTTCACGTAGTCGGCGTGACCCGGGCAATCCACGTGCGCGTAGTGACGGTTTTCGGTCTCATATTCCACGTGGGCCGTGGAGATGGTGATGCCGCGCGCGCGCTCTTCCGGGGCCTTGTCGATCATGTCGTAGGCCTGGAAATCGGCACCGCCGGTTTCCGCCAGGATCTTGGTGATCGCCGCGGTCAGCGAGGTCTTGCCATGGTCAACGTGACCGATGGTGCCGACGTTGCAGTGCGGTTTGCTGCGTTCAAACTTTTCTTTCGCCATCTCTTCTCAACTCCATCCAGGCGCTTGGGCTCAGCCGGCCAGTTTTGCGCGGATCTCTTCACTGACGTTATTCGGCACTTCCGCATAGTGGCTGAAGTGCATGGTGTACTGCGCCCGGCCCTGGCTCATGGAGCGCAGGTTGTTCACGTACCCGAACATATTGGCGAGCGGGACCTCGGCGGAGACCACCCGGGCGATGCCGCGCTGGTCCATGCCAGACACGTTGCCGCGACGGGAGTTCAGGTCGCCGATGATATCGCCCATGTATTCATCCGGCGTCACCACCTCGACCTTCATCACCGGTTCGAGGAGCTTGGGACCGGCCTTCGGCATGGCTTCGCGGAACGCGGCCCGGGAAGCGATTTCGAAGGCGAGGACGCTGGAGTCCACATCGTGGTAGGCACCGTCGGTCAGGGTGGCCTTCAGGTCGGTGACCGGGAACCCGGCGATCACGCCGGTTTCCAGAGCCGACTTCAGGCCCTTTTCCACACCCGGGACATATTCCCGCGGCACGGACCCGCCAACCACCTTGCTTTCGAACACATAACCGGTCCCCGGCTCCTGCGGTTCGAACGCAATCTGCACCTTCGCGAACTGACCCGACCCACCGGTCTGCTTCTTGTGGGTGTAGTCCACGGTGTAGGCCTTGGAGATGGTTTCCCGATAGGCCACCTGCGGGGCGCCAACCGAGCAGTCCACCTTGAATTCACGCTTCAGACGATCGACCAGGATTTCCAGGTGCAGCTCGCCCATCCCCTTGATCACGGTCTGACCGCTTTCGGGATCGGTGGCAACCCGGAAAGACGGATCTTCAGCCGCCAGGCGACCCAGGGCGAGGCCCATCTTCTCCACGTCCGACTTGGTCTTCGGCTCGACGGCCACTTCGATCACCGGCTCGGGGAATTCCATCCGCTCCAGGATCACCGGCGAAGCGGGATCGCACAGCGTATCCCCCGTGGTGGTGTCCTTCAGGCCGACGATGGCGACGATGTCGCCGGCAGCCGCCCACTTGATTTCTTCCCGGTTGTTGGCATGCATCAGCAGCATACGGCCGATGCGCTCGCGCTTGCCCTTCACCGTGTTCATCACGTAGGAGCCGCTTTCGACGATGCCCGAGTAAATGCGGGCGAACGTCAGCGAGCCGACGAACGGGTCGTTCATGATCTTGAACGCCAGGGCCGCGAACGGCACTTCGTCGCTGGACGTGCGCTTCACTTCCTCTTCGCTATCCGGAAGAACGCCGCGGATCGCCGGCACTTCCAGCGGGGAAGGCAGGTAATCGACGACGGCGTCCAGCATCGGCTGCACACCCTTGTTCTTGAAAGCGGAGCCGCACAGCACCGGAACGAAGGTCATGGCAATCGTGCCCTTGCGGATGCACTTCTTCAGCACTTCCTCGGAGGGCTCATTGCCTTCGAGGTAAGCTTCCATGGCTTCGTCGTCAGCTTCGACCGCGGTTTCCACCAGCTTTTCGCGGTATTCCGCAGCCTTGTCGGCCAGATCCGCGGGGATATCGACGTATTCGAAGCTGGCGCCCAGATCTTCGCCCTGCCAGATGATGCCCTTCATCTTCACCAGATCGATGATCCCTGCGAAATCGCTTTCAGCGCCGATCGGCAGGCTAATCACCAGCGGGTTGGCGCCCAGACGGTCCACGATCATGTCGACGCAGCGATAGAAGTCGGCGCCCATGCGGTCCATCTTGTTGACGAAGCACATCCGGGGCACTTTGTACTTATCGGCCTGGCGCCACACGGTTTCGGACTGGGGCTCCACACCGGCCACCGAGTCGAACACGGCGATTGCACCGTCGAGCACACGCAGGGACCGCTCCACCTCGATGGTGAAGTCCACGTGTCCCGGGGTGTCGATGATGTTCACACGGTGATCTTTCCAGAACGCCGTGGTGGCCGCGGACGTGATGGTGATGCCGCGTTCCTGTTCCTGCTCCATCCAGTCCATGGTGGCGGCACCATCGTGCACTTCACCAATCTTGTGGGACTTGCCGGTGTAGTAAAGGATGCGCTCGGTCGTCGTGGTCTTGCCGGCATCAATGTGGGCCATGATGCCGATGTTACGATATCGCTCGAGCGGAGTTTCGCGTTTCATTGCGCTGCCTCGTTGCAGAATGGTCGCGGCGTCTTAAAGATTACCAGCGGTAGTGGCTGAACGCCTTGTTGGCTTCGGCCATGCGATGCGTGTCTTCGCGCTTCTTCACAGCGCCGCCCCGGTTCTGGGAGGCATCCATGAACTCGCCGGTCAGACGGTCGATCATGGTGGTCTCGGACCGCTTGCGGGCATTGTCGATCAGCCAGCGCAGGGCAAGGGCCTGGCGGCGATCGGGACGCACTTCAACGGGGACCTGATAGGTCGCACCACCGACACGGCGGGAGCGCACTTCCACGGCCGGCTTCACGTTATCCAAGGCTTCGTGAAAGACCTTGATGGGGTCCAGACCGGAACGGGCCTGAACCTTATCGAAGGCACCGTACACGATGCGCTCGGCAACCGCCTTCTTGCCCTGAAGCATGACGGCGTTGATGAACTTGGCGACAACATGATCCCCGAACTTGGCGTCCGGCAGAACTTCACGCTTAACCGCTGCGCGACGACGAGACATGGCTTCCTCGACCCCTATATCACTTCGGACGCTTGGCGCCGTACTTCGAACGACGCTGGCGACGATCCTTCACACCCTGCGTATCCAGGACGCCACGAATGATGTGGTACCGCACACCGGGCAAATCCTTCACACGACCGCCGCGGATCATCACGACGGAGTGTTCCTGCAGGTTATGACCTTCACCAGGGATGTAGCTGGTGACTTCGAACCCGTTGGTCAGACGCACACGCGCCACCTTACGAAGGGCCGAGTTCGGCTTCTTCGGGGTCGTCGTGTACACACGGGTGCACACCCCGCGCTTTTGCGGGCAGGCCTGCATGGCAGGAACTTTGTTCCGCTTCACCTGAGCCACGCGAGGCTTCCGGATGAGCTGGTTGATCGTTGGCATCTACAGTCCCTTTATCCGCGCCACCGAATGCACATCACTAAACTTGAACATCATCGCAACCGACTGGTCCGGCGGAGGCGCCCGACCAGCGTTAAACGTCGCATTGATGCGATGTTAAAAGGACCCTAAGAGATCGCCCTAAGGGCGGGATCTCCTTGAGGTCCCGAGAACCGACCTGATCAGGCCGATCAAAGTGTTTTCGGAAGGAGCGTTTAGGATCCAGCCCCAGCGGGCTTCCTCCTACCACCTCCGACCGAAGGAGCCCGGATACTATGGCCGGCCCCCGCCCCCGTCAAGGGGAATCTCGCCTTAATTCCCGGTAAGCGAAGGGGGAGCGGGCGGATTCCACCCACTCCCCCTAAGCCACTCAAGAAAAAGACGAAATCGCTTTATTCCCCGGGGCCTTCGCCAATGCTGGGCAGCTCGGCATGAGCCGCGAGCACCGGCGCCATCTCTTCGCCACGGGCATCCTGCACTTCCTTGTCGCGTTTTGCGGCCAGCGCACGCAGGCGATTCATAACGGACCCCGTACCGGCGGGAATCAGGCGCCCGACGATCACGTTTTCCTTCAGACCCATCAAGGAGTCGCTCTTCCCGGAAACCGACGCTTCCGTCAGGACCCGGGTGGTTTCCTGGAACGACGCCGCCGAAATGAACGAGTGAGTCTGCAACGACGCCTTGGTGATGCCCTGAAGCACCGGAATCGCCTCGGCCGGGCGACCGTTTTCGCGCAGAGTCTTTTCGTTCTCGATGACGAAGTCCGTGCGGTCCACCAGTTCGCCGACCAGGAAGGTGCTGTCACCGGGTTCGGTGATTTCCACCTTCTGCAGCATCTGGCGGGCAATCACCTCGATGTGCTTGTCGTTGATCTTCACGCCCTGCAGACGATAAACGTCCTGGATTTCCTTGATCAGGTAATCGGCCAGGGCTTCGACGCCCATGACGCGCAGGATGTCGTGGGGCACCGGGTTGCCGTCCATCAGCGGATCGCCCTTGCGGACGAAATCGCCTTCCTGAACCACCAGGTGCTTGCCCTTCGGCAGCAGGTATTCCACCGGTTCGCCGTCATCGGGGGTAACCAGAACGCGACGCTTGTTCTTGTAGTCCTTGCCGAATTCCACACGGCCATCGATCTCGGCGATGATCGCGTGATCCTTGGGCTTGCGGGCTTCGAACAGTTCCGCCACGCGCGGCAGACCACCGGTGATGTCACGGGTCTTGGAGCCTTCACGCGGGATACGCGCCAGAACGTCCCCGGCATGGACCCGCTGGCCGTTTTCCACCGACAGAATGGCGTCCACCGACATGAAGTAGCGGGCTTCCAGGCCGTTTTCCTGGGTGACCACTTCGCCGGATTCGTTCCGCAGGGTGATGCGCGGCTTCAGCTCCGAACTCTTGGGCTGGTTCTTCCACTCCACCACCACCTTGGACGAGATGCCCGTGGCTTCGTCGGTCACCTCGCGCATGGAGGTGCCTTCGATCAGATCCACGTAGTTGGCGATCCCTTCCTTCTCGGTGATGATCGGCAGGGTGTACGGATCCCATTCCGCGAGCTTGGTGCCCTTGACCACCACCTGGCCCTGGTCCACCAGCAGCTTGGAGCCATAGGGGATGCGGTAGCCGGCCTTTTCACGGCCGGCGTCATCGGTGATCGCCACTTCGCAATTTCGCGACATCACCACCAGCACCCCGTCGGAATTCTTCACCACCGACCGGTTGCGGATGACGATATTGCCGTCGAAGGCCGCTTCCACCTTGGACTGCTCCGCCCCACGCTGGGCGGCGCCGCCGATGTGGAACGTGCGCATGGTCAGCTGGGTGCCCGGCTCGCCGATGGACTGGGCGGCAATGACGCCGACTGCCTCGCCGATATTCACCGAGGTCCCGCGCGCCAGATCACGCCCGTAACAGCAACCGCAGATGCCGCTTTCCGCCTCGCAGGTCAGCACGGAGCGAATCCGCACCTGCTCGATCCCCGCGGCTTCCAGCGCCTCGACGTCCTTTTCGTCGATCATCTTCTTCAGCGGCAGGATGACATTGCCTTCGGTGTCCTTGACCACCTCGGCCGTCGTCCGCCCCAGCACCCGCTCGCCCAGAGAGACGATGACCTCACCCCCTTCCACCACCGGGTTGACGGTGATGCCCTGGTCGGTGCCGCAGTCTTCCAGGACGATGATGGCGTCCTGGGCCACGTCGACCAGACGGCGGGTCAGGTACCCGGAGTTCGCCGTCTTCAGGGCGGTGTCGGCCAGACCCTTACGGGCGCCGTGGGTGGAGTTGAAGTACTCCAGCACGGTCAGGCCTTCCTTGAAGTTCGACACGATCGGCGTTTCGATGATTTCCCCGGACGGCTTGGCCATCAGGCCGCGCATGCCGGCTAGCTGCTTCATCTGCGCAGCCGAACCGCGGGCACCGGAGTGGGCCATCATGTAGACCGAGTTGACCTGCTTGCCGGCCTCGATCTTGGCGATGCCCTTCATCATTTCGTCGGCGACCTTTTCCGTGCAGTGGGACCAGGCGTCGACGACCTTGTTGTACTTCTCACCCTGGGTGATCAGGCCATCCTGGTACTGCTGCTCGAATTCCTTCACCTGGGCTTCGGTTTCGGCCACCAGCCCTTCCTTGGTTTCCGGAATGACCAGGTCGTCCTTCCCGAAGGAGATGCCGGCCCGCGCCGCCTGGGCATAGCCCAGCGCCATGACGCGGTCGCAGAAGATCACCGTCTCCTTCTGGCCGCAGTGGCGATAGACGGTATCGATAACGTCGGTGACGTCCTTCTTCCGCAGCAGACGGTTGATCAGCGAGTAGGGCAGCGCCTTGTGCAGCGGCAGCAGCTGACCGAGGATCACGCGGCCCGGCGTGGTTTCCACCGTGCGGATGACCGGATCGCCGTTCTCGTCCACCGTCTTGATGCGCGCACGCACCTTGGACTGCAGGGTCACCGCCCGGGCATGCAGGGCGTGTTCGATCTCGGCCATGGTTCCGAAAGCCATGCCCTCGCCCGGCTGGTTTTCCAGCTCCAGGGTCAGGTAGTACAGGCCCAGCACGATATCCTGGGTCGGCACGATGATCGGCTTGCCGTTCGCGGGGCTGAGGATGTTGTTGGTCGACATCATCAGCACGCGGGCTTCCAGCTGGGCTTCCAGCGACAGCGGCACGTGCACGGCCATCTGGTCCCCGTCGAAGTCGGCGTTGAACGCCGTGCAGACCAGCGGATGCAGCTGGATCGCCTTGCCTTCGATCAGCACCGGTTCAAAGGCCTGGATCCCCAGCCGGTGCAGGGTCGGGGCGCGGTTCAGCATCACCGGATGTTCGCGGATCACCTCTTCCAGGATATCCCAGACCTCAGGCCGTTCCTTTTCCACCATCCGCTTGGCGGCCTTGATGGTGGTGGCGTAGTGGTAGTGCTCCAGCTTCGAATAGACGAAGGGCTTGAACAACTCCAGCGCCATCTTCTTGGGCAGGCCGCACTGATGCAGCTTGAGCTCCGGACCCACCACGATCACCGAACGGCCGGAATAGTCGACGCGCTTGCCGAGCAGGTTCTGACGGAAGCGGCCCTGCTTGCCCTTCAGCATGTCGGACAGCGACTTCAGCGGACGCTTGTTGGCCCCGGTGATGGCGCGACCGCGACGGCCGTTGTCGAACAGGGCATCGACGGATTCCTGCAGCATGCGCTTTTCGTTGCGGATAATGATATCCGGCGCGCGCAGTTCGATCAGACGCTTCAGACGGTTGTTGCGGTTGATCACCCGGCGGTACAGGTCGTTCAGATCCGAGGTGGCGAACCGGCCGCCGTCCAGGGGCACCAGCGGGCGCAGTTCGGGCGGGATCACCGGAATCACTTCCAGGATCATCCACTCCGGACGGCAGCCGGATTCCATGAAGGCCTCGATGATCTTCAGCCGCTTGACCAGCTTCTTGCGCTTGGCTTCCGACGTGGTTTCCCGCAGTTCGGCGCGCAGGTCTTCCTTCAGCGATGGCAGTTCAATGCCGCTCAGCACTTCGCGCAGGGCTTCGGCGCCGATACCGGCCGTGAACGAATCCTCGCCGTATTCCTCCTGCGCCCGCTGGTACTGCTCTTCACTGAGCATCTCGTACATCTTCAGCGGGGTCAGGCCGGGTTCGGTGACCACATAGTTTTCGAAGTACAGGACCCGCTCCAGATCCTTCAGAGTCATGTCGACCAGCAGGCCGATGCGGCTGGGCAGGGACTTCAGGAACCAGATATGGGCAACCGGCGCGGCCAGCTCGATGTGACCCATGCGCTCGCGGCGCACCTTGGACAGCGTGACTTCCACGCCGCACTTTTCGCAGATGATCCCGCGATACTTCATGCGCTTGTACTTGCCGCACAAGCATTCGTAATCCTTGATCGGCCCGAAAATCCGCGCGCAGAACAGGCCGTCCCGCTCCGGCTTGAAGGTCCGGTAGTTGATGGTTTCGGGCTTTTTGATTTCACCGAAGGACCACGACCGGATCTTTTCCGGGCTGGCGATCGAAATCTTGATCTGATCGAACGACTGGGTGCCGCTGACCTGACCGAAGATCTTCATCAGTTCATTCATGCCTGCCTTCTCCCGCTTTTGCGCGGCGGGTCCCGCCAGCGCGTCGCGACCGGACCCTCGAATCGTGCGTACCGCCGCCCGTAACGCACGCCATCATGGAAGGGACCCCGCCTGCCGCCCACCCGGGGACCGGACAGACGGGGTCCCATCGACTTAGTAGCTGCTCTGCCCCAACTCAACATCCAGGCCCAGGGAACGCATTTCCTTGACCAGCACGTTGAAGCTTTCGGGGATGCCGGCCTCGAAGGTGTCGTCACCCTTGACGATGGCTTCGTAAACCTTGGTGCGGCCGGACACGTCATCCGACTTCACCGTCAGCATTTCCTGCAGGGTATAGGCAGCGCCGTAGGCTTCCAGCGCCCACACTTCCATTTCCCCGAAGCGCTGGCCGCCGAACTGGGCCTTGCCGCCTAGCGGCTGCTGGGTAACCAGCGAGTAGGGGCCGATGGAGCGGGCGTGGATCTTGTCGTCGACCAGGTGGTGGAGCTTCAGCATGTAGATGTAGCCCACGGTCACCTTGCGGTCGAAGGGCTCGCCCGTGCGACCGTCGCACAGGGTCACCTGACCGGACGAATCCAGGCCCGCCTTTTCCAGCATGGCCACGATGTCGCTTTCCCGCGCCCCGTCGAACACCGGCGTGGCGATGGGCACACCGTTGCGCAGGTTGCCGGCCAGCTCGCGGATCTGCTCTTCGGTCATCGGCGCCAGATCTTCGGTCGCGTGCCGTGGACCATAGACGTCTTCCAGCTTCGATTTCAGATCCTCGACCGCCGTGGTGCCCTGCTTGACCGCATTGAGCATCTCGCCGATCTGCTTGCCGAGACCGCGGCAGGCCCAGCCCAGGTGGGTTTCCAGGATCTGCCCGACGTTCATGCGCGACGGCACGCCCAGCGGGTTCAGCACGATGTCCACCGCCGTGCCGTCCTCCAGGTAGGGCATGTCTTCCAGGCGGTTGATCTTGGAGATCACCCCCTTGTTGCCGTGACGGCCGGCCATCTTGTCACCCGGCTGCAGCTTGCGCTTCACCGCGACGAAGACCTTGACCATCTTCAGGACGCCCGGCGGCAATTCGTCGCCGCGCTGCAGCTTCTCGACCTTGTTCTCGAAGCGCTCCTGGATCTTGTTGATGGACTCTTCGTAAGCCTTCTTCAGGCTTTCGATGCCCGTGGCCGCTTCGTCGTTCTCGACGGCCATCTGGCGCCACTGAGCCGGCGTGAAGCCTTCCAGCAGCTCTTCGGTCACCGGCACGCCGGTGGCCATGCCGCGCGGGCCGCTCACCACCTTCTGCCCCAGCAGCAGGTCCTTCAGGCGACGGGCGAAGCTGCCTTCCAGGATCGCGCGTTCGTCATCACGGTCCTTGGCCAGGGCTTCGATTTCCGCCCGTTCGATGGCCATCGCACGTTCGTCCTTCTCCACCCCACGGCGGTTGAAGACGCGCACTTCCACCACGGTTCCGGTGACGCCCGGCGGAATGCGCAGCGAGGTGTCGCGCACATCCGACGCCTTCTCGCCGAAGATGGCACGCAGCAGCTTTTCTTCCGGCGTCATCGGGCTTTCGCCCTTCGGCGTCACCTTGCCGACCAGGATATCCCCGGCCTGCACTTCGGCGCCGATGTAGACGATCCCCGCTTCGTCCAGGTTCTTCAGGGCTTCTTCACCCACGTTCGGAATGTCGCGGGTGATTTCTTCCTGACCCAGCTTGGTATCGCGGGCCATGACCTCGAATTCCTCGATATGGATCGAGGTGAACACGTCGTCCCGGACAATGCGTTCGGAGATCAGGATGGAGTCTTCGAAGTTGTAGCCGTTCCAGGGCATGAAGGCCACGAGCACGTTCCGCCCCAGGGCCAGTTCGCCCAGTTCGGTGGACGGACCGTCGGCCATGATGTCGCCCTTGCCGACCATGTCACCCACCTTCACCAGCGGCCGCTGGTTGATGCAGGTGTTCTGGTTGGAGCGCTGGAACTTCTGCAGCCGGTAGATATCCACGCCGCTTTCCGCCGCGTGGGTATCGGCCGTGGCGCGCACCACGATACGGGTGGCGTCCACCTGCTGCACGATACCGGCGCGCCGGGCGGCGATGGTCGCCCCGGAGTCTCGGGCCACCGCGCTTTCCATCCCGGTGCCGACGAAAGGTGCTTCGGCCTTCACCAGGGGCACCGCCTGACGCTGCATGTTCGAGCCCATGAGAGCGCGGTTGGCGTCATCGTTTTCCAGGAACGGGATCAGCGCCGCAGCGACGGACACCAGCTGCTTCGGCGACACGTCGATGTAGTCGATTTCCGTCGGGTGCACCATTTCGAAGTCCCCGGCCTTGCGGCAGGAGATCAGGTCGTCGGCGAACCGGTCGTTCTCGTCCAGCTCGGCGTTGGCCTGGGCAATGGTGTACTTGCCCTCTTCCATGGCCGACATATAGACCACTTCCGTGGTCACCTGGCCCTCAACCACCTTGCGGTACGGGCTTTCGATGAAGCCGTACTGGTTGACGCGGGCGTAGGTGGCCAGGCTGTTGATCAGACCGATGTTCGGGCCTTCCGGCGTTTCAATCGGGCAGATGCGGCCATAGTGGGTGGGGTGCACGTCGCGGACTTCGAAGCCCGCACGCTCGCGGGTCAGACCGCCCGGGCCGAGAGCCGACAGACGCCGCTTGTGGGTGATTTCCGACAGCGGGTTGGTCTGGTCCATGAACTGCGACAGCTGGGAGCTGCCAAAGAACTCGCGCACCGCCGCCGCCGCCGGCTTGGCGTTGATCAGATCGTGCGGCATCACCGTGTCGATGTCCACGCTGCTCATGCGCTCGCGGATGGCGCGCTCCATGCGCAGCAGGCCGACGCGATACTGGTTCTCCATCAGCTCGCCGACGGAGCGGACACGACGGTTGCCCAGGTGATCGATGTCATCCACTTCGCCCTTGCCGTCCTTCAGGCGGACCAGCTGGCGAATGATATGCAGGATGTCTTCCTTGCGCAGCACGCGGATGTAGTCGGGCACTTCGTCCAGGGTGAAGCCCAGGCGGGCATTCATCTTCACCCGGCCCACCGCCGACAGGTCGTAGCGCTCGGAATCGAAGAACAGGCCGTTGAACAGGGCGTCGGCCGTTTCCAGCGTCGGCGGCTCGCCCGGGCGCATCACGCGATAGATGTCGATCAACGCTTCTTCGCGAGAGGCGTTCTTGTCGACCATCATGGTGTTGCGGATGTAGGGACCCACATTGACGTGGTCGATGTGCAGGACGTTCAGCTCGCCGATGCCGGCACGCTCCATTTCCTCCAGCATCGCTTCGGTCAGCTCCTCACCGGCTTCGGCGAAGATCTCCCCGGTCTCCTCGTTGACCATGTCCTCGGCGGCGTAGCGGCCCACCAGTTCCTCGGTGAAGACGCGCATTTCCGTCATGCCCGCCTCGGCCAGCTTGCGGGCCTGGCGCGGGGTCACCTTGGTGCCGGCTTCCAGCTTCACTTCGCCGGTGGCCGCATCGACCAGGTCGTACATCAGCTTCACGCCGCGCATGTGCTCGGGGTTGAAGCTCACCTTCCAGCCCGAGGCGTCGCGGGCAAAGGTCACCTTGTCGTAGAAGAAGTCGAGCAGCTCTTCCTGCGTCATGCCCGACACTTCGGTGATGTCCACGCCACGGCCCTCGGCGGCGCGGGCAGCGCGCAGCTCTTCCGAGGCCTTGCCTTCCAGGGCATAGAGCAGCGTCGTCACCGGCAACTTCCGGCGGCGGTCGATACGGACGTAGACCAGATCCTTGGCGTCGAACTCGAAGTCCAGCCAGGACCCGCGATAGGGAATCACCCGGGCGGCGAACAGGTACTTGCCCGAGCTGTGGGTCTTGCCCTTATCGTGGTCGAAGAAGACGCCGGGCGACCGGTGCATCTGGGACACGATGACGCGCTCGGTGCCGTTGATGATGAAGGTCCCGTTGGACGTCATCAGGGGCATGTCGCCCATGTAGACGTCCTGCTCCTTGATGTCGCGGATGGACCGGGCGCCGGTTTCCTCGTCGACATCCCACACCACCAGGCGCAGGGTCACCTTCAGCGGTGCGGCGAAAGTCATGCCGCGCTGCTGGCACTCATCGGTATCGTACTTGGGCTCTTCCAGCTCAAAGGACACGAACTCCAGTTCGCCCTTGCCGGAGAAGTCCTTGATCGGAAACACCGACTTGAAGACTTCCTGCAGCCCGCTGTCCGTGCGGCTGTCCAGCGGCACGCCGATCTGCAAAAACTGGTCGTAGGAGCTTTTCTGGACCTCGATCAAGTTGGGCATGGGCGCCACGGTCGGAATCCGGCCGAAGTCCTTGCGAATGCGCTTCCGACTGGTCAACGACTTGGTCATTACCGCTCCTCACCTCGAGAGTGCCGTCAGGGGATCCGCGGCCCGCACCACCCTCCCCCCTCGGGGACCGGCGGCCGGCTGCGGTCTATTCCGTTTCCGCCCGGGGACAACACCGGGGCGGGATATGCGTCTTCCGCCGATCAGGCGGTACAGGCTCCGAATCCCCCATAAAGGGTGTTCGCGCATCGGGATGGAACTCCGGCTCCCGACCGGCCGTTAACCTCGCGGACCAACCTCAACCCGAGCGAACAAACCCGGAGAGGTCTTGGCCCTTATCAGACGCCAAAACGCCGGATAGCCGGCCGGCATCCCCGCTTTCTTTCGAAAACGGGATGCGCCGACCGGCCCGGCAAAGCACACCTGCCAAAGGCAGTGTGATTACTTAAGCTCGACCTTGGCACCGACCTCTTCGAGCTTCTTCTTCATTTCCTCGGCCTCGTCCTTGGAAACGCCTTCCTTCACGGGCTTCGGCGCACCTTCGACCAGGTCCTTGGCTTCCTTCAGGCCCAGGCCGGTGATGGCGCGGACTTCCTTGATGACGTTGATCTTCTTGTCGCCGGCGGACGCCAGGATCACGTCAAATTCGGTCTTTTCTTCGGCAGCGGCACCGGCGTCAGCACCGCCGGCAGCGGCCACACCGGCCACGGCGACGGGAGCAGCGGCGGACACGCCCCACTTTTCTTCCAGCATCTTGGACAGCTCGGCGGCTTCCAGGACGGTCAGGGAAGACAGTTCCTCAACGATCTTTTCGAGATCAGCCATTAGTCATTACTCCTGCGTAAAAGCTCGGACTTCCGAAAGGTTGTGGTCGTACGACCGCGATCAGGCGGCCTCGTCCTTCGTGGCGTATGCGTTGAAAACCCGCGCCAGCTGACCCGCAGGCGCCTGAACGACGCCGGCGATCCGGGTGGCAGGGGTCTGGATCATGCCGACCAGCTTGCCGCGCAGCTCGTCCAGCGACGGCAGCTTGGCAAGGGCATCGATACCAGCGGCATCCAGGACCTGACCCTTCATCGCCCCGCCGAGAACAACGAGCTTGTCGTTCTTCTTGGCGAATTCGCTGGCGACACGGGCGGCAGCCACGGGGTCCGGAGAGACGGCAATGGCCGTCGGACCCGTGAACAGATCGCTGATGCCTTCAAACGCAGTACCCTCGAGGGCAAGGCGCGTGATCCGGTTCTTGGTGACGCGGAACTGGCAACCGGCCTCCCGCATTCCCTTGCGCAGCTCTTCGAGCTTGGCAACAGTCAGACCCTTGTAGTGGGTGACCACGACCAACTCGTTTTCGCCGAACAGGGCGCTGAGGTCGGAGACGAGCTCCTTTTTCTCTTCCCGGTTCACGTTGTACCTCCGCTTCCTGGCCCCGCCCTCTTCCCTTTCGGAAAGGAAGCCGGGGACGCAGTTGCCCTCAACAACCCGATCGACGGTCCGCAACGGCCGTCAGCTTTCGCCTCTTGCCGCGCCCCCGTCGGTCGGGGGTGGACCTGCCCCGGAAGTCGAGCCCCTTCCCGCTTCCGAACCGACGCCGCCGATGGCGGTGTCCCTGGCTACGGAGCGGCAAAAGACCGTCTCACTCCCGTCTGCGCCGGCGGGCCTGCTGCCCTTTAAGCCCCTTCCCCCCGTCAGGAGGAAAAGACACCTGCGGTCTCGGACAGGTTGGATCGGCCGACCGCAAGCGGTGTCCGATCCATCCTCATCCCCCGCCCGGTGAACCGAAGCGGGGGATGAATGCTTTTCGTTCCCTCGGAACGCCGGCGGCCGATCAGGCCGGGGCGTTGGACAGCGAGGAAACGGTCACCTTCAGGCCCGGCCCCATGGTGGAGCTGAGCGACACTTTCTTGACGTAGGTGCCCTTGGCGCCCGACGGCTTGGCCTTCACGATGGCTTCGACGAAGGCCCGCACGTTGGCTTCCAGCTGCTCGGCGCTGAAGCTCTGACGGCCGACGCCGCCGTGCACGATACCCGCCTTTTCCACGCGAAACTGAACCTGACCGGCCTTGGCAGCCTTGACGGCGGTCGCCACGTCCATGGTCACGGTGCCCAGCTTGGGGTTCGGCATCAGGCCGCGGGGACCCAGGATCTTGCCCAGGCGCCCCACCACACCCATCATGTCGGGCGAGGCGATGCAGCGATCAAACGCAATGGTGCCGTTCTGGATTTCGGCGGCCAGGTCGTCGGCGCCCACCAGATCCGCCCCGGCGGCCTTGGCTTCCTCGGCCTTGTCGCCCTTGGCGAACACCGCCACGCGCACGGTCTTGCCGGTGCCGTGGGGCAGTTCCACCACGCCGCGCACCATCTGGTCCGCGTGGCGGGGGTCGACGCCCAGGTTCATCGCCACTTCGATGGTTTCATCGAACTTGGCCGTGGCCCGATCCTTGATGATCTGGATGGCTTCGGGCAGGTCGTAGGCCTTGTCGCGATCAATGCCTTCGCGGGCCTGCTTCAGTCGCTTACCGATCTTTGCCATGGTCGCTTACTCCACCACCTTCAGACCCATGGAGCGGGCCGAGCCGATCACCATCTGCGTCGCGGAGTCGATGGTCGGAGAGTTCAGGTCCGGCATCTTCTTTTCCGCGATATCGCGCACCTGCTCCATGGTCACCTCACCGACGGTGCCACGGCCCGGAGTCTGGGACCCCTTGGGCAGACCGGCGGCCTTCTTCAGGAAGTAGCTGACCGGCGGAGTCTTGGTGATGAAGGTAAAGGTACGGTCACCGTAAGCGGTGATCACCACCGGGATCGGCATACCCGGTTCCATGCCCTGCGTGGCGGCGTTGAACGCCTTGCAGAATTCCATAATGTTCAGGCCGCGCTGACCCAGCGCGGGACCCACCGGCGGCGAGGGATTGGCCTTGCCGGCCGGGATCTGCAGCTTGATATAGCCGACGATCTTCTTTGCCATGACAGTCCTCTAGTGACCTTGGTCCGTTACCCGGCCGGGGGTTCGTCGCCTGGCGACAGCCCCGGACCGGCCCGAGGGTGCGTGGTCCGGCCTTCCCTGGTCTTTAAGGAAGCAGCCTCCCACGCGTGAGACCCGCCTGTCGGCCCGGCTTCCCGGGCCTCACCATGGCGGGCCATCCGAAGCGCCCATCCTTCAGGACGCTAAACTTTTTCCACCTGCGAATACTCCAGCTCCACAGGGGTGGAGCGGCCAAAGATGGACACCGACACCTTGAGACGTGCCTTTTCCTCGTCCACCTCTTCGACCAGGCCGTTGAACGACGTGAACGGCCCGTCGCAGACCCGAACCTGCTCGCCCACATCGAAGGTGATCGACGGCTTGGGCCGCTCGATGCCTTCCTGGACCTGCGTCAGGATCCGCTGCGCTTCCTTTTCGGTGATCGGGCTGGGACGGCCACGGCCGCCCAGGAAACCGGTGACCTTCGCGGTATTCTGCACCAGATGCCAGGTTTCATCGGTCAGTTCCATCTTCACCAGCACATAGCCGGGAAAGAACTTCCGGTCCGTGTTCACCTTGGTGCCGCGACGCACCTCGACCACCTCTTCGGTCGGCACCAGGACCTCTTCAACCAGATCATCCAGACCCTTCTGGACAGCCTGCTCGCGGATCGACTGGGCAACCTTGCCTTCAAATCCTGAATAAACGTGGATGACGTACCAGCGGGCGGCCACTGTCACCCTCCCAAGCCAAAAATGATCTGAACGCCTTCCGCCAGCAACCAATCAACCAAAAGGAAGAAAATGGACGCCAGAAAGACCATGACGAACACCATCATCGTGGAGATGGTGGTTTCCTTACGCGACGGCCAGGTCACCTTGCCCAGTTCTTGACGGACTTGGCGGACGTACTGGCCCGGATTGGTCTTTGCCATGAAGACTTCCACACCTAAATCTGTGTTTCGGACCCCGCCATGACGGCCGCGAGGCCCTGAGATACCATCGTCGTGTCCTGCCGCCCCTGCGCCAAAACGATCGCTCCGCCAAAGGAAGCGAGCCTTGCGCGACCCCGAAGAGATCTTCGAGGGGGTTGGCAGGGGTGGCAGGACTCGAACCCGCAACCCCCGGTTTTGGAGACCGGTGCTCTACCAGTTGAGCTACACCCCTCCACGCTGCCTTCGGACCTTTGGTCTTGAACCCTCGGTTCCGTCGGTCGGGTTTGCCTGGCAAACCCTCAGGTGGCTTAACGCCGGCACCCTGGAATAAAAACCCCCCGGCCCTTGCGAACCGGGAGTGCAGGGTCGTATACCCGCCCTGCTCACGCGGATCAAGAAGTTTTTAAGGCACCACCCTCGTCCGGCCGCGATCCGGACGAGGGCTCGCCCTGTCGATTACTCGATGATCGAGGCGACGACACCGGCTCCGACGGTCCGGCCACCCTCACGGATGGCGAACCGCAGGCCTTCATCCATGGCGATCGGCGCGATCAGGTTCACTTCCATGGCGATGTTGTCACCGGGCATGACCATTTCCGTGCCTTCCGGCAGGGCGATCGTGCCGGTCACGTCCGTCGTGCGGAAGTAGAACTGCGGCCGGTAGTTGGAGAAGAACGGCGTGTGACGGCCCCCTTCTTCCTTCGTCAGGATGTAGCATTCGCACTTGAACTTGGTGTGCGGGGTGATGCTACCGGGCTTGGCCAGAACCTGGCCGCGCTCGACGTCGTCACGCTTGGTGCCACGCAGCAGCGCGCCGATGTTGTCGCCTGCCTCGCCCTGATCGAGCAGCTTGCGGAACATTTCCACGCCGGTGCAGGTGGTCTTCGTGGTCGGGCGGATACCGACGATTTCGATTTCCTCGCCCACCTTCACCACGCTGCGCTCGACGCGACCGGTCACCACGGTGCCACGACCGGAGATCGAGAACACGTCTTCGATCGGCATCAGGAACGGCATGTCCTTCGGGCGTTCCGGCTGCGGGATGTACTCATCCACGGCAGCCATCAGTTCGAGGACCGCCTGCTTGCCCAGCTTCTCGTCCGAATCTTCCAGGGCGGCCAGGGCCGAGCCCTTGACGATGGGGATATCGTCGCCGGGGAAATCGTAGCTGGACAGCAGCTCGCGCACTTCCAGTTCCACCAGCTCCAGCAGTTCCTCGTCGTCGACCATGTCGCACTTGTTCAGGAACACCACCAGGGCCGGCACGCCGACCTGACGGGCCAGCAGGATGTGCTCGCGGGTCTGCGGCATCGGGCCGTCGGCGGCGGACACGACCAGGATCGCGCCGTCCATCTGCGCGGCACCGGTGATCATGTTCTTCACGTAGTCGGCGTGACCCGGGCAATCCACGTGCGCGTAGTGACGGTTTTCGGTCTCATATTCCACGTGGGCCGTGGAGATGGTGATGCCGCGCGCGCGCTCTTCCGGGGCCTTGTCGATCATGTCGTAGGCCTGGAAATCGGCACCGCCGGTTTCCGCCAGGATCTTGGTGATCGCCGCGGTCAGCGAGGTCTTGCCATGGTCAACGTGACCGATGGTGCCGACGTTGCAGTGCGGTTTGCTGCGCTCGAACTTTTCCTTCGCCATGTTCGACCCGTACCTTCCGTGCTAGCTCCGGGCATGTGCCGCCCGCCTGGGTGATGAGACTGGAAGAAGAAGATGATGACCAGAAACTCGGTGCGGAATGGAGCGGGTGATGGGAATCGAACCCACACAACCAGCTTGGAAGGCTGGGGCTCTACCATTGAGCTACACCCGCACGCGTGCCGACGGGAACCGGGAGGTGGTTGGTGGAGGGGGCTGGATTCGAACCAGCGTAGGGTTACCCCGCCGGATTTACAGTCCGGTGCCTTTAACCACTCGACCACCCCTCCGTAGGACACTCCCGGTCCCCGTCGGCGAGGGACAGGGAGATAAAAAAATCGCCTTGCGCTGTCAACGATAAACTCGTCCAAATGCCCGCATATTTTTTTCCGCCGCCGTTTCCGGCCCCCGATCCGCAGCCCACAGGACCCCCTCGACATGGCCCGCAAACCCGCAGCTTCCCATGGTTCTTCCCGTCAAAGCGGCGCGTCCGCCCCCCCCTTCCCGGGTCCGGGGCAGGGTCAGGGCAAAGGGCGCGGCCCAAAGGGCGGTCCCCGGGGCGGCAAGGCCACGCGGGGCGGTCGCGCCGTCGCCGGCGGTGCCGCTTCGGGTCTTCCCTGGCTCTTCGGCCGTCATCCGGTCGAAGCGGCGCTGGCGAATCCCGAACGGGAGATCGAACGGTTCCTCGCCTTGCCCGGAGCCGCCGACGACCTTCCGCCCGGGAGCCTCCCCCCCGAACCGGTCACCAGGGACCAATTGGAGGCCCTGCTTCCCCCCGGAGCCGTGCACCAGGGGCTGGCCCTGCTGGCCAGGCCGCTGGAGCAGCCGGCGCTTGAGGCCGTGGCCGCGCAGGCGGGGCCGGCGGTGATCTGCGTGCTCGATCAGGTGTCGGATCCCCACAACGTGGGCGCCATCCTGCGGTCGGCTTCGGCCTTCGGGGCGGCTGCCGTGGTTGTCCAGGACCGCCACAGCCCCGACGAAACCGGCACGCTCGCCAAATCCGCCAGCGGCGCCCTGGAGCGCATGCCCCTGGTGCGCGTCGCCAATATTGCCCGGGCGCTGGATACGCTGAAGGAAAACGGCTTCTGGGCCTTGGGCCTGGACGCCCGGGCCGAGGTCAGCATCAGCGACTCCGCGATCTCCGGCCCCGACGCCCCCGAACGCCGCGTTCTGGTGCTGGGCAGCGAAGGCAGCGGCCTGCGCCGGCTGGTGCGGGACCATTGCGACACCCTGATCAGCCTGCCGATGACAGGGGCGATGGAAAGCCTTAACGTGTCTAATGCGGCGGCGGTAGCTCTTTACGCGCTTCTGGCGCCACGCCTGGCCGGCAGGGGCTGACCGCTCATCCCGGGGCCGTGCTGGAGACGACTCGACCGGAGGCTCCCATGCGCTATGATTCGCGCCGCAAGCGCTTTTACGAGGTGATCCACCACAGCCCGGAGCAGAACCGCAAGGGCGTCGCCGCGGGGGTCTCGGTGGGGGCATTCCTGGTGCTCTTCGCGGTGGTGCTCGCCCTGGTGGGCACACCCTGACGGCCGGGAGCGAAATCACGCGAAAGCCGGGCTTGCCCTGCGCCCCCCGAAAGCCTTATGTAATCCCCCTCACCGGAGCCGGCTTAGCTCAGCTGGTAGAGCGTCTGATTTGTAATCAGAGGGTCACGGGTTCGATTCCTGTAGCCGGCACCAGATTTTCCCTTGTAAATCAAGGGTTTGTGAAAAACAGTTGTCCCAAAAAGAAGTTGCCCCAGAGTTTTGGGACAACTTTGGGACAACAGTATTTTTCAGTGACTTCAGTAGCTTAGAGCTTTGGGCCTGCTGGCGGTGGCTCAGGCTTAGACTCATTAGAATCTAGCTGGGCCTGAAGTTTGGATTTTTCGGCAAGCTCCTTGGCCTGCTGTTCATTCTGCTTTTTGATATCGCTCCGAGCCAATTGCATTAATTTTTCAGGGCTATCAATGTGTTGTAAATATTTTTGGTCTTCATCATTAATCATCTGAAGAGCATATTGAATATTCGTAATTTTTTCAGCATTTTCAGCAAAATTAGATTTATTCTCTTTTTGCGTTTTTTCCCATTCTCTTCCTGCATCATCTTTCAGTCTGTTGTATTTTGAGAAAGCATCGCTGCATATTTCTTTTCTTTTTTTGTAGTCTTCCGACATTTCATCATATTGCGATTGCCATTTTTTAACTTTACTTGAACGCTTCCCAAAAATTGATTTGGGTTTTTCAGTTTTATGTTGCTGAATAATTTCCTCTAATTCATTTAATTCTCTTTGTTGATTTCTCCAAGAATCTTCCATTTCTTTTGAATGTATAATTATGAAATCTTTTTTGGAAATAGATAAAAGTCTTTGTTGTGCTTCAAGATTTTTTGCTAAATTCATTAAAGTTTCTGTGGTTTTCATCAAGATAGCCTCCGCTGAAGAAACTTTGGAACCTGCATTTTTTCGCTTAAAATCAGCGATTCTTTGTTGTCGCCCTGCCCTCTCAGCCTTGATTTCTTTTCTTTTTTCATCTTCTAAGCTTGCCAATCTTTTCTTTTCTTCAGTGTTTTCTCGTTGTATTCTAGCTCTTTTTTTCTTCAAATATTCATCTTCTTCAATCTCGAAATCTTCTTTTTTTCGCCAAGCCTCTTGCTCTTCCTGATACTTTTCGGCTTGACTTTTCTTAGTGTTTGCGTCCTTTTCTTTAATTTTATTGATAATATCATCATTGAAATCAGCAACCATTTTCTTTAATTCTTTGTCGAGTGATTTTCTTAATTCGTCTTCCATTTTTTTATTCTCCTTGTCTATATATTGTTGAAATTCGGATTTTTTCATTGATAAAATTCGCTGAAGCGAGCCAAGCTGATTCCCCAAATTATCTAGTAGTATCAATGTTTTTTTGCCTTGCTGAACAAAAATATCTTGTTCAGCTAATGCATTTTTTAAAGATTGAAAGCTGTCTGATTTTGAATAACAGTCTTTTACTATCTGTTTAACTTCTGGTAGAGAAACACCTTTTCTTTTCATTGTTTGGAATTGCTTATGAGAATATGAGGTTGAAGGCAATTCTTCGTGAAGCAGATGTTCAATTTTGCTTGCAATCTCTGGCTTTTTATCTGCTAACAATCCATAGTAAACTGCCTTGTTGTGCTTTCCAAGAATGACATTGTGTCCAAACTCAACTTCTAAACTTCGTGCAACTTTCTCATTCCTCAGCCAACTTTTTTTGTTGTCTAAAACTCGCCCGGTCAACAAATTAGTTTCATTAATCATTAAGTGAAAATGTTCGTCAGATTTGCTTTGGTCTGCTCGCTTTTTTTTGTGCTTTAATAATATATATTCGTGTTGATGAGCTTGAAACTCATCTAAATAGGAAGAAATTGTTTTATTTAATTGGCCCCCTGTCAACTTATTTTCTGGAGAGATTATTATGTGTCTTACAGAATATTGATGCCCATGTTTTTTTGATATGTCAAAAAATTGGTCGTATTGCTCAATCTGCCCGACTAATATTTCAATATCTTCATTCTCATTTCCAAAAAACACATGCCTCTTTGTCTTTTTTTGATGCGAACTATTAGTTGTCATCATTCTTTCTGATTTTATTATCATTGTATATTCTCTAAAATTTTAATTTGCTGATCTCGTATAGAATCAAGGATTTTTCCTATTTTATCTTGATTTTTTTCATCTAGCTTGATTTTGCCTTGGTGACAAAGCCTTGTTAACTGATTCAAATTGTTTCCAATTTTTGATAATTCACCCCTAATATTTATTAAGTCGGCTTTTGTATCTGCTGTTTGATTCTTAAAGTATGTACTCAAAGCAACCTTGATTAAAGCCGTCATGGTCGTCTTTCTAACTACCGCTTGGCTGGTGATTTGTTGCTTTTGTTTTTCCGTTAATCTAAATTGAATTGAAACTTTTTTCATAATACCTCCTTAAAAAGGACCACCATTTGCACGGTGGTCCACATATTTGCTACTTAATTAACAATAGATTTCTTCAATGCCATCATTCATTTCTGCTCGATAGCATTTGACAAACTTTTTAGGTGCTGTGGATTTCTCGACAGCAAAAATCTTGATAACATAAGGATTTGGATTGAAATCATCTGTTTCAATTATCTTGAGAAGATAGCAAAAAATCAAATGATCTGAATTAAGATATGGATGTATTTTGTGGGTTAGTTCTTTTGGTATATAACCAATCTGTGTTGCACCGCAGTAAACTGCAATTGCGTCTCGATCAACTGGATTTGATGGCTCTTTGATTAAAGTAAGCTGGTCATTTTCTTTTAAGCTATCTTTAAATGAAAATGATAATTCTTGGTGCCAATTACCAACAATTTTTGTTGTTAGCTCAAAAACCTTGAGGTCTTTTGAATAAGCAAAATAGCCTTCCTCCTTTCCTCTTTTCTTTCTCTTATGAAAAATCATCCCAGTTGAATTAAATAAATATTGGTTCAATCCATCAATTTCTAATTCATTTGTAGTGATATCTAGTCTAATTTGCATTTTAATGCTCCTTTGTTTTTCTGTAATCTTGATCCTTTTTTCAGTAATCTCGATTTTTGTTAAATATCCTTGAGGGGGTCAACGGGGGAGGAACTCCCCCTTGCCAGTCTTCCGTTGGCCCGTAGGGACAAAAGGAATGTCTGGCAACCTTTTCGGATACACAAATACTACACGATTATTTTGTATTTGTCAACTGTCATTACAATAAAAATGCAGTTTACGAGCATTTTTATTTGATTCTTGCAACAATAGAGAAATGAATGGATAAGGGAGAAAGGGAGCTAAACGATTTTGTTTGCTTTTTTTTTGTTTGATGAGAAGCCTAAACTTTCATCTTTTTTAGGGAAACCTCCCCCGCGAGAAAATCAAGTAAGCCATAGGCTTACTTGGTGGCTAACTTTCTCATCTTTTTCAGTGCAAACCTCCCAAAACCCGAGAACCGTCAAAGCCCTGTCCATTTTTTTGTCCAGTGTGGACCGTAGGTCCAGGACCGGACCCACACGGAGCAACCCGGAGCCCCATCGGGGCGAGGATTGCGAGTATGGGGAGGACCAACCACTTGATAAAAAAATTGACTGGGCTAGGTTCTGGAAGGGTTTTGGGAGGTTTGCACCTGCAAAAAATGTTTAAAAAATCTTAAAAAAATCTCAAGTTATCCACATTCTTCGTAGATTTTTCATCTATCGAAGAAGGATGTGGATAACTTCTTCAATAGCCGTGAGGTGGTTTATCGGACCATATGGCTCTAAAACCTCCAAAAACGGTCCTTTCGTGAGTGTCACCCTGCTTTTGGTAGGTTGGCACCTATTTTTTAAAATCGTCAATCCTCGGGCATCCTGAAAGGTGTTTCAGATTTTTGAGTGAGATTTTTGATTTTTTTGGTTGATTTTTTAAGTTTTTATGCCACAGCAAAGTTCTTTTATTATACTTCGTCGTTCGTTTTTGGGTAACTTTTTAATCTCATTTAAAGAAACACTTGGATAATTAGAATTAACTGTAACCTCCCCACTGTTTATAGTTTTGTCAACATTTTTTATATCATATTTATTCTTTAAAGTTACTTCCCCATCCTGATTATCGTAAATCCCTACCCACTTTTTGTAAACTCTACCATTATTGGTAGTATTTTCGTCATATAGGTTTTGTAGGAGCATATTGTTTCTTCTACCCAAAACCCCGATGCTTAGAAGAGCATCGGTATACTGCCTTCCATCGATCAAATTAGCGATTTTTCTCATATTTTCAGATAGTTGATAGATTCCAGACCGGCCCCAGATAGCAAGGCATTGCCAAATTTTGAGACAAGAACGGATGCCGCAAATCGCAAAGCTACGTGCCCCCATCTCGGATAGCTGAGCCTTTACCTTCAAGGCTATTTTATCGCCGGGCTGCGGAGCGAGACCTTTCTTTACATACTTTAAGGCATAAGCCACGGGATTATGTTTTGCCTCGTGATAGCATTTAGCTGGGGCTTTTCTCCCGGGCTTGCGGTCGATGATTTTTAGATTTCGAGCACCTCGGCGAACCCTGCCCCAGGATTTCTTTGGGTAGTGCTTCAAAATCTCGTCCACGGGGCACACGACTTTGACACAGTGCCAGATGTAACGAATCATATTCTTTGGTACATATAAAACCGCGTGCAAGTGCGGAGTCCCGTCTTTATGAGGCTCAAGGACCCGAATGCCCAAGGTCTCAATCTTCTTCTTCCAAAGGAGGGACCGAAAGCGAGCCCATCGATCCTGTAGCTCTCTATGTGCTTGGACGGGGCCGTGATCCGGTGTCCAAGAGCGAGTTTTGAACCCGCTCCTAGGGTTAGAATGATAAGCCGGTGGTAGAGTGAGAGTGACCATCACCGCGATAAGGTTGAGATCCTTCCTTTTTGCGATGCCATCGATCCCGGCCATGATCGAATTGATCTGAGAGATTTTCGCCTTTTTGCCGTGATCTGCGATCTCTTTAAGGGTGATCTCCTTGGTCTCACCAAGGCCATTTTCTAGCTCGATATATTTGCTCGACAAAAATTGGTCAGAACGAGAAATCCTGTCTTTATAAGCATTTAGAGAAAAATTGGAGCAATAAGGATTGTTGTGCCCGGCGGCCCCAAGGGCAGATTGCCAGAATTGCCGGGCCTTCTTGGCCTTGGCCCTGATCCTCCTGCGGATGATTTTTTCATCGCAATTTTCCTTCAGATCTACGATTTTTTCGGTTATCGCCTTGATCTCGTTTTTCTCGAGAATTTCGCTTTTTAGTTTATCTTCCAATCGTTTAACGAGCGGGATATAGACCTGCTCGGCACTCCTTGCCCTTGCTTCAGCCTCGTTTTTAATCCATTCTTCATCTTTGTCGAGTGCTCGTGTCCCCATCCCGTAGGGGTGCCAAACCTCATTTTTTTCTGGTGCAATGCTGCTGTAGAACTGGCAAATTGCATCTAAGATGTCGTCTCTTTTAAATGTTTCTCGATACTCGGGAAGAGTTTTTGTGTGGAAAATACGGTATTCGTCAACGATTTTGGCATACAATTTCTTAAACTTATCTGACCATCCGCGACCATTATTTAGTAAGTCTAACTTCCAATCTTCTAATCCATATTTTTCAACGAATTCTTCATATTCTAGACCGCCATATTTCTTCATAAGGTCCAGCTTTTTCCTAATTCTACTCTTCAATATTTCATCAAAAGAAATATTACTCAGTTCGCACGCTCTTATATAGAGTAAAGAAACATAATCTTCACATAGCTTATCAATCAGAGATACGACCTCAAGGAGGCTTTTTACTTCCTGTCTATCGTAATTACCTTTATTTTTCTCTTGGAGAATGCTTTGCTGTGAATTATTTTTCTTGACTAATTCAATTTTTTCGCATACATTTAAATCAATATAACTCATATGGCTCCTTTATCCGAAACTGTGGCAAGTTCAAAGATAGGGGAGTTTTCTTTTTTTGTCAAGCCTATAAAAATGCATTATAAGTCAATATTGTTTTAATTAGTATGATGAAAAGTCATAAACGGGTGCGGGTAGCAATGATATTGAAAGTGGGTCGGAATTTGGACCGTTGACAATCATGAGGTTTGACTAGATTGTTTAGGTCTTTAAACGGGAGTGATCTGATAATGTCTGATATATCTAATGTTGGTATGTATGTCGAAGTCGTTTTGCCTAATCGCACGGTCGTCAACTGTGCAACTCCGGACATTTTGGGAACAACGTTCGAAGACATGATGACAATTTTGAGGAGCGGTGCGTATTTCATGACATCTTACGTTCGAGAAAAGGCTGCAGAAGAGGAGGCCCGATATGAAGTTTCCCTATATTTTGTTGGTGAAAAGATTTTCGATGCGTCAAGACATGATGTTTTAGACAAGAAATTCAAAAAACATTCCTCGCCAAAAATAATGTGCAATGTTGTGTCGTGGAATAAGTGCGAATTGTCTGTAATTTTTGAATTTAAGTATTCATTTTTGAAAGAAATTATGCAACACAAATCTATGGTTACTGAGCCTTATTTGGCATGTATGTTTAATAACACAAAATTAATATTGAGAAAGGAAGGACTCTAAAGCGAGCCCTTTCCTATGTTTCCGATGCCATTATTTTATATGCCCGTTCTGATATTAACTGAAGTTGACGGGCGAAAAGCCTTTCGACCTTTTTTAGCCTCCGGGCAGCGGCTTGGACGGGTCGGCAAGGATACCAAGAAGCCTTGCCCATTCGTCCAGCACCTTCTTTTTTCGTATCGTGCTGGTGGTCATTAGATAATGGACCGTAGTCACATCGCGGCCCAAGCCTTCTGAATGATCGAGGATAAGTCGGATATCCGATAGATCCAGATTCAAGAAGTTTGCCCCGTGGGTCGTTATCGCCCGGCGGGTATCATGTGGGGTGAAATTGCATCCGGTTTTTCGGAGAATTCCGTTAACTGTTTTCGCTCCGATATGCCCTGCCCCCTCGTCTCCTGCTCGTCTCAATTTGGTTTGAGGAAAGAGCCAGCCTCCGGGCTGGTGCTCCGCAATCGCTCTGGCTTTCTCATAGATTTTTACGAGCGGGGGATTTAGCGGCAAAATGTGACGGTGCTTGCTCTTCATCGAGAGCGGCGGGATGCTCCAAAACCATTCACCATCTTTGAAGATAAAATCTTCAAGCCTCGCTGAAATAATACTTTCTCTCCGTTGACCGGTATACAAAATTAAATAAAGAGCCAACTTTATCCGCTGGTCGCAGTTGACTTTTGGAATGCCGACAAGTGCGATTCTCAATTCTTCAAAAGTCGGAAGGTGTTTTCTCTCTGTATCTATTTTATTTTTTGGTACAGGTTTAATATTTAAAGCTGGTGAAATTTCAATATTACTTTCTTGCCTTTCCGAATTCCAGGTGAAAAATGCTTTTACGACTCTCAAAATCCCGTTTGCTTGATCAATAATTCCTAAATCCGCAATGTTATTTCTGATTTTTAAGATATCTGCACGCGTTATTTCCTTAATTGTTTTCCCATTTAATTCTTCAACATATTTAGAATGAAGAGAATAATAGTAGTCTCGTAATGTCGATGGGGCCTTGTTTTTCTTGATAAAATCAAGGTATTTTTCTCTCGCTTCTTCAAAGGTCCAAGATTTTTCATCTGGGATATAGTGAAGTCCGATTTTTTCTGATTTTAGATATTCCGCCGGGTCAATGCCTTCGGCCATCAGTTTTTTGATATTGAAAGCCCGTTGCCGAATCTCCGCGATGCTCGATTCTGCCGTCATCTGCTCAACGGTGACGGTCTTCAAAGAGCCACCGAGCCGGGCTTTGACGACGAATGAGGCCGATTTTTTGCGAACTCGGAGGATGAAGGATTTCACCTCCGTATCCGTGATTTCCATCTCTTGCCCGCTGGCAAGAGCTTTGAAAGCGGCTCGTATGTGTGTCTGTGTCAGTCGTTCAGATTTTCTTAAAATTTCGCTCATCAAAATGTCGTCCCGCAATGTTGTCCCGTGTCAGAAAATACGATAGCGGGACAACAATGGGACAACAACCAAAAAAGTTGACAAGGCCCCTGTGCAGAACAAAAACGGACCATTTGAACATTAGCAAATTATATAATACGCTGTTTTGGTTTGAAAATTGGCTTAAATGCTGGTGGTTTGAATGGGATGTGCTATGTTTTGTAATCAGAGGGTCGCGGGTTCAAGTCCTGCAGCCGGCACCAACGAAATCACAAGGTTACTCCTGGACGACGTTCCTCACGGGAGGCCGTGTCCCTATGGGGTAATATGTGGGGTAACTGCAAACGGAAGTCGTTCCCCTGGCCCGAAAGGCCCCACTCCCGGGCTGACCAGGGAATTGGGGTCAGGCGGTCTCGATCGAGGTAGTGCCCCCTGCCGCCTCATGTCGGCCAAGGCATTACATGCCCGGCTGCACTCTTCGCCGATTGACCCATCGATCCGCTCGACCGTGCCGATGAATGCCGAACGATGGCTGGCAAACGCCACGGCCCACGAATGCTCCTCGGCGAGGCTGTCTTCGCTCATCTTCCCACCCCCGGAACCCTGCTCCCGAATTCTGTCCCCGAATTCCGGCTCCTTGCCATGCAACTAATAACCATTTTTAAATACAGACGATTCCCGGTCGGCGCCTGTCAAACCCCTGCGCCGAATGGATTCTTTTCCGCCATTCTCTGCCTCTCCGGCCGGAGTCCCCGCTGCGGCATGTCTCTTCTCGGTTTTGCCCTGAGTCTGGCGGTGATCGGCCTGCTGACAGCAAGCGGCCTGGCGCTCGCCGGCGCCCTGAAGGCCACGCTGGCCGACCGCGCCACCCGGGCCGCCTTTGATGCCACAGAGGCCGCGCTGACCCGCCAGGTGCTGACGCGGAACGCCCTGCCCTGTCCGGATTCCCGGGATGCGCCCGATGGCCTGGGGGATGACGACTGGTGCGATGCCGTGGGGCTTGTGCCCTGGCGGGATCTGGAGATCTCCCGCGCCGATGCCGTGGACGGCTGGGGTGCCCGGCTGAGCTACGCGGTCGGCGAGACCCTGGTGCCCGTCTCCCGGGGCGGAAGTGTCTTGGGCTCCGCCGCCGCCCCCCTGCACTGCGACCCGGCGGGCATTACCCTGACCGAGCAGACCACCACCCTGTTGCTGTACCGCGGCCCGGACACCGGCGCCCCCCTTCGTCCCTGGGGCCAGCCGGCCTATGTGCTGATCAGCCACGGCCCGAACCGGCGCGGGGCCATCCTCGCCGACGGCACGCCCTATGGCGAAGGTCCCGACAGCGGCACGTCAGAGGAACGGATCAATGCCATTCTGTCCGGCGGGTCATTGACGCTTTATGCCGCCCCCGATCCGGTCGGCGGCACCCCGGCCCCGGACGGCGCCCCGTTCGACGACCGTCTGCGCTGGCGCTCCGTCCCCCTGCTGCTGCTGGAAGCCGGCTGCACCATGCGCGGGGCACACTGACGGGCAGACAGGGAGCCGCCCCTATCGCCGGCGGGCGGAGAGCCCGGCGTTTTCGCCGTCGAACAGGTCGCGGACCGATGCCCCCGTCCGCACCGGCGTGCCACTGCCCTCCTCCGGCCCACGCCCGTCCGGATCCATGCGGCCCGCACCCGGCCGCGCGTCCTGCCGGGGTTTGTCCAGGCGGGCCGACGGCAGGGAATGCAACCGGTCCCGGCCCAGCAGGAACACACGGAAGTCCCGCTGGAACAGCCGCCGCAGCGCCGGGCTCTGCACATCCAGCCCGCCGGTATAGGTCCCGAAGGCCGGCAGCACCAGGCGTCGCTGGTCGGTCACGAAACAGGGCTGGCTCAGCCGCTGGCCGGCGACGGTGACGCTGGCCTTGGGGTGGTAGTGGCCGCTGACCTCGCCCCGCTGCGGATCGGGCAAGGCTTCGTGACGGAACACCAGCGGACCCAGCCGAAGCTCCGCCTGCCCCCGTCCCCCCAGATGGGACGGCGGTTCCGGGTCGTGGTTGCCGGTGATCCAGATCCAGTCCCGCCCCTCGGCCAGGGAGCGGATCAGTGCTGCCTCCTCGGCCCCCAGACGCTGGGCAGCGCGGGGGTCGTGGAAGGCATCCCCCAGGCAGATCACCACCTTGGGCTCGTGACGGCGCACCAGGGCACGCAACCGGGTCAGGGTGGCCCGGCTGTCGAAGGGCGGCAGCAGCTGGCCGGTGCGGCCGGCGATGGCCGATCCTTTCTCCAGATGCATATCCGCCACCACCAGGACGCGTTCCGCCGGCCAGTACAGCGCGCCGGAAACATCGGGAAACAGCTGGGCACCGTTCAGCAGCATGGGCGAAGGCCTTCCTTACATCTCGCCAAACAAATCCCCCGTCATATCGGTCCCCTCGGTCGCCTCGGCGATCAGGGCTTCGGCGACGGCATCGCCTAGCAGGTCATCCAGGCTGTCACCGGACACGTTTTCCCGGCCGATGTCTAGCAGCACCGGTACCGCCAGCGGCGACACCCGGCCCAGCCGGCGGTGATCGATGCGGCCCTGGATGCCGTGCAGAAAGGCCGACAGCCGCCCGAGGTCGATCAGCCCGCCCATGGCATCGTGGCGAGCAGCCTGGATCAGCACATGATCGGGCTCGTAGCGCATCAGCACGTCGAAGATCAAGTCGGCGTTGAAGGTTACCTGCCGGCCGCTTTTCTCGTCACCGCCATGACGCCGGTGGATCAGCCCGGCAATCACCGCCACAGTGCGGAAGACGCGCTTGATCATCGGGCTTTCGGCCAGCCATTCCTCCAATTCACTGCCCAGCAGATCCACGTCGAACAGCGCCTCCGCATTCTCGGCCGGCCGGGCCGACCATACGGCAATGGCGTAGTCGCTGGCCACGAAGCCCAGGGGCCGCAGCCGGCGCCGCTGCATTCGCCGGGTCAGCAGCATCCCCAGGGTCTGATGCGCATTCCGCCCGGCGAAGGCATAGGCCACCAGATAATGCCGCCCGCCGCGGGGAAAGCTTTCCACCAGCAGCCGGCCCGGCCGGGGCAGAGCCGAACGCCAGCGCTGGATATCCAGCCATCGGGCCACCGCCGCCGGCAAGGCCCTCTGCCGCGCCGGATCGGCCAGGATCGCCATCACCCGGTCGGCCAGCAGGGTCGACAGCGGCAGCCGCCCGCCCATGTAGGCGGGCACCTTCGGGTCTTCGCCGGCGGCACGGGTGACCACCACGGCCATGTCCCGTACCTCTTCAAAGCGCAGCAGCTGGCCGGCGAAGACGAAAGTGTCCCCCCGCGCCAGCCCCAGCACGAACCATTCCTCCACCTCTCCCAGGGTCCGGCCGCCGCGCAGCCGGACCTTGAGCATGGGCGCTTCCACGATGGTGCCCACATTCTGGCGATACTGACGCACCACCTTCGGCCCCGCGGCCTTCAGCCCGCCGTCGGGCGTGTTCACCAGCCGGCGATACTGCTCGTAGCTGCCCAGCGCATAGCCGCCGTCGCGCACGAAGCCCACCACCTTGTCGAACAGCGGCCGGGGCAGGCGGCCGTAGGGGGGCGCCCGGGTCACCTCGGCATAGAGGGCGTCGGGATGGAACGGACCGGCGCAGGCCACCCCCAGCACATGCTGGGCCAGCACATCCAGGCCACCGGGTCGCAAGGGCTCGCCATCCAGGTCGTGGGCGGCCACGGCATCGATGGCCGCCTGGCACTCCAGCACCTCGAACCGGTTGCCGGGCACCAGCAAGGCGCGGCTGGGCGTATCCAGGCGGTGATTGGCCCGGCCGATGCGCTGGATCAACCGCGCCGACCCCTTGGGCGCACCGACCTGGACCACCAGATCCACCGCCGCCCAGTCGATGCCCAGGTCCAGCGAGCTGGTGCAGACCACCGCCCGCAGCTTGCCCGCCGCCATATGGGCTTCCACCTTGCGCCGCTGCTCCACGTCCAGCGAGCCGTGGTGAAGCGCGATGGGCAGCACGTCCTCGTTCAGCCGCCACAGGGTCTGGAACACCCGTTCGGCCTGGGCGCGGGTGTTGACGAAGACCAGGGTGGTGCGGTGGGCCTTGATGGCTTCGTAGACCTCGGCCATCGCATGCAGGGCCATGTGACCGCCCCAGGGAGCGTCTTGCGCGCTTTCCAGGATGCCGACCTCCGGCACCGCGCCGCCAGCGGTGCGTTCGATCACCACATGATCCGGAGGCCCCAGCCAGGCCGCCAGGGACTGCGGCCGGGCCACCGTCGCCGACAGCCCGGTGAACCGCGCCGCCGGGGCCAGCCCACGCAGCCGCGCCAACCCCAGGGACAGCAGCTCGCCGCGCTTGGTGGGGGCCAGAGCATGCAGTTCGTCGACGATCACGGAGTCCAGGCCATCGAACAGCGTTCCAGAGTCGGGGTAGGAGATCAGCAGCGCCAGACTTTCCGGTGTG
Organism: Rhodospirillaceae bacterium Z3-40; assembly: GCA_046233135.1. GTDB lineage: Bacteria > Pseudomonadota > Alphaproteobacteria > Rhodospirillales > Rhodospirillaceae > JBJXHN01. The sequence goes on from JBJXHN010000003.1 coordinate 377,703, forward strand.
GTCAGCAGGATATTGGGCGGCTTCTCCCGCTGCCGCCGCCGCTTTCCGGCCGGGGTGTCGCCAGTGCGGGTTTCGTGGGTCACCGGCAACCCGGCTTCGTCGATGGGCAGGGCGAGGTTGCGGTGAACATCCTGGGCCAGCGCTTTCAGGGGCGAGATATAAAGCGTATGCAGCCCTTCCCGGGGGGCTTCGGCCAGGGTGGCGAGGGTGGGCAGGAAGCCGGCCAGGGTCTTGCCGCCGCCGGTGGGGGCGATCAGCAAGGCCGAGCGTCCCGCCGCCGCCAGATCCAGCATGCGCCGCTGATGGGCATGCAACTGCCAACCCCGCCCGGCAAACCACCCCGACAGAGCCGGAGGCAGGGAGGGCGGCGTCGCGGCTTTCTCCTCCTCCTGTTCATTCATCCCTGCGCAGGTCCCATCGGCCATGGCCGGCCAAACTCCCTTCCCGTCCCGGGTCTCCCCACCGCATATAAGGTCACAACACCTCCGCCCGGAGCCTCAAACAGGATAGCCCCAGAAGACATCCCATGCCCTCCGTCCCGCCCGAAACCTGGATCCACGCCACGCCGGCCGGCCTCTACTGCGCGGCCGGGGATTTCCACGTGGATCCGGTACGGCCCGTGTCCCGGGCGGTGATCACCCACGGACATGCGGACCATGCCCGGGCCGGCAACGGCGCGGTGTTCGCCACCGCCGAGACCCTAGCGATCATGGCCCACCGCCTGGGTCCTCAGCGCAGCGCCCAGCCCCTGGCCTACGGTATCCCCCAGCGCCTGGGTGACGCCACCGTCACCCTGCATCCCGCCGGCCACGTGCTGGGCAGTGCCCAGGTGGCCATCGAGGCCCGGGGCAGCCGGGTGGTGATCTCCGGCGACTTCAAGCGCCAGCCCGATCCCACCTGCCCGCCCTTCACACCCGTCCCCTGCGACGTTTTCGTCACTGAAGCCACCTTCGCCCTGCCCGTCTTCCGCCACCCCGATCCGGCCGCCGAGATCGCCCGGCTGCTCGACGCCCTGGTCACCTTCCCCGAGCGCGCCCTTCTGGTCGGCGCCTATGCGCTGGGAAAGGCGCAGCGCATCATCCGCCTGCTGCGCGACGCCGGCCATGACGCCCCGATTTTCCTGCATGGTGCCCTCGCCCCCCTCTGCCGGCTGTACGAAGAGCACGGAGTCGCGCTTGGCGACCTCCGCCCGCTGCCGGAGAGGCGCGCGGCTCTGGCCGGAGCCATCGTCATGGCTCCACCGTCGGCTCTGGGCAGCGCCTGGGCGCGCACTCTGCCCGATCCCCTGGTCTCCATGGCATCGGGCTGGATGCAGATACGCGCCCGAGGGCGGCGCCAGGGGGTGGAGCTGCCGCTGGTGCTGTCCGACCATGCCGACTGGGACGGTCTGGTCGCCACCCTCGCCGAGGTGGGCGCCCCCCGGGTCTGGGTGACCCATGGGCGCGAAGATGCCCTGGTGCATCAGGCCGGGCTGATGGGGCTGGACGCCCAGGCCCTCTCCCTCGTCGGGTACGGTGAGGAGGATGGGGGCGAGGAAGTTGGAAACGGGCGAGGAGCGGCATCGCCGTGATCCGCTTCGCCACCCTGCTCGACCGGCTGTCCACCTCTCCCGGGCGCTCGGCCAAGCTGGCGTTGATCGCCCGCTGGCTGGACACCACCCCGGATCCGGACCGGGGCTATGGCATGGCCGCCCTGGTCGGCGACCTGACCTTTCCCACCGCCAGGCCCGCCCTGCTGCGCGGCCTGATCGAAACCCGCACCGACCCGGTCCTTTTCGCGTTGAGTTACGACTTCGTCGGTGATCTGGCCGAGACCTGCGCCCTGATGTGGCCCGATCCGCCCCCTGCAGGGATGCCGGCGCTTGCTGCGTCCCTCACGCCCCCTACCCTGGGCACGGTGGTCGAGACCCTGGCCACGGCCACCCGGCTGGACGTGCCCGGGCTGCTGATCCGCTGGCTGGATGCCCTGGACACCACCGGCCGCTGGGCCTTGCTGAAACTGATCACCGGCGGCCTGCGCGTCGGGGTGTCCGCCCGCCTGGCCCGCACGGCCTTCGCCCAATGGGCCGGTCAGCCGCTGGCCTCGGTGGAAGAAGTATGGTTCAGCCAGAGGCCTCCCTACACGGCGCTGATCGCCTGGGCCATCGGGTGCGGCGAGCGCCCGGGGCTGGAGGATACCGCCGCCCTGCGCCCCTTCATGCTCGCCACCCCGCTGGAAGACGGCGACCGCATCGTGCCGGACGACTCCTTCGCCGACACCTACGCGGTGGAATGGAAATGGGACGGCATTCGCGCCCAGCTGGTCGGCGCCAAGGGCGGGCGGGAACGGCGGATCTACTCCCGGGGTGGCGAAGACATCTCGGCCGCCTTCCCGGACCTGCTGGCGGCCATCACCTTCGACGGCGCGGTGGATGGCGAGATCCTGGTGCTCGCCGGCGACGGGTCCCCCGCCCCCTTTGCCTGGCTGCAAAAGCGCCTGAACCGCAAGACTGCCCCGGGCGGCCTTCTGGACAGCCACCCCGCCGTGGCCCGGCTCTACGACCTGCTGCTGGACGGACCGGAGGACCTGCGCCCCCTGCCCTTCCGCGAGCGCCGCCGGCGCCTGGAAGCCTGGATGGTGCGCCAGCCCCGCCCCAGCTTTGACCTTTCGCCTCTGGTGGCCGCCGCTGGCTGGCCGGCGGTCGAGGCCTTGCGAGTCGGTGCCCGGGCGGCGGGACGGGAAGGGCTGATGCTCAAGCGCTGGGACAGTCCCTATGTGGGCGGGCGCCCCAGGGGGATGTGGCTGAAGGCCAAGCGCGATCCGCTGAACGCCGATGCCGTCCTGCTCTACGCCCAGCACGGGCATGGCAAGCGCTCAGGCCTCTATTCCGACTTCACCTTCGGCGTCTGGTCCGGCGACCGTCTGGTGCCGGTGGGCAAGGCCTATTCCGGCTTCAGCGATGCCGAACTGGCCCGCCTGGACGCCTGGGTCCGCGCCCACACACTGGACCGCTACGGCCCGGTGCGGTCGGTGAAGGCGGAGCTGGTACTGGAGATCGCCTTCGACGGTGTCCAGCGCTCCTCCCGCCATAAAAGCGGCCTGGCCCTGCGCTTCCCGCGCATCAAGCGTATCCGCTGGGACAAGCCGGCAACAGAGGCCGACAGACTGGACACTCTGGAAACCCTGGTGGACATATAGGCAACTTTGACTTTGACGCGCCACTCCTTCACGCCCTCGGTCAGGGGAAGATTCGATAATCTGGTAACGGCGGCATAACCCTAGTGGACCGAACGAAGTCAGGCGACGGACTCACCGCCAACGGCTACGATGCCCTCGCGCAGGCGGTGGAAGACGCCATGAAGGAAACCGTGGAGCGTTTGGGAGAGCGCCTGGTCGACGCCCCTCAGCTGCGCACTCTGGCAGAAGAAAAACACCTGGGTGATAACCGCAAAAACAAATAGAGCAGGCAAGTGAAAGCATAGGCGATGGAAAAAACTGACACCCCACCCCTTACACGTCGCCTTGCTCAGTGCCTGTCAAAGCCGGTCTGCCGAGTAGCCTTCCTGTTCAGCCCGGAGACCACGCAATACGATTACCCGGATACGGACCTAGACCTGCAATCCCTTGGCGGAGACGGGATCGAGCTAGCCGGGTCGCTGGCGGATCCCGACGTCGATTTTCTGCTGATGACAGCACACGGGGGCCTGGATCTCCTCGAATTCCTCTACACCTTGCGCAACGACGGGTTTGCGCGGGGCATCGGGCTATGGCTGTGGGACAATCACTGCGCCCCGAAGAACCATCGCGCCTACGGCAAGGCCGCCGATATCCTGTTTCCAAGCCATTGGTATTGCGTTGACGACCTGGACGGAACCGACGCCATGGTCGGCCCCCAGATTCCGGCCTGCGCCGCCGAATGGTCCCCGACCACCGCCCGGACCCTGTTCGATACCCGCGAGACCAGAGGGGCTCCTCGCAGCGACCAGTTGCTTGCCGGCTACGTGGACTATGCCTTCTCGCCGCGCAAGGCTTTCCTGGACACCCTCCGTGCCACCCTGCCGGATCGTCTGGCCATGCGGGTCATGGCGATGCATGACCGCAGCGACTATCTGGGGAAAAGCCGGAGCGACCGCTTCGTCGAATGGCTTTGTTTCAAGACCTCGCTTGCGGTCCCCATGTACGAAGACCTGTCCACCCGTGTCTTTGCCGGACTCCTGGCCGGGCACGTCGTGGTCATCGACGGCACCGTCCGTGACATCGACCGCGTCTTCCCCAAGACCGACCCTTTGCGCCAGGGCCTCGTGGTTTTCGAAGAACGGACGCCGGACGCCGTTGCCAAGGCCCACGCCCGCGCCCTGGAAATTTACGACGCCGAGGGGCCGGACGGGGCGCGCCGGCGTCATGAAGCCGTCCTCGCGCATCACATGACCCGTCACCGTATCGCCGCCATGCTCGATCACCTGCGCGCCTTGCGCCGTCAGCTCGGCATCTGCTGAACCGCCGGAGCATCTGTCGTCCGCTCTCCGTGTGCAGGCCGGGCGGGCTTGCGACGGTGCATCAGCAGGAAGATCGACGGCACGAAAATCAGGGCGATCAGCGTGGCCCCGATCAGGCCGCCGGCCACCGCCGTGGCCAGGGGCGGCCAGAACTTCTGGGTGCTGACCAGCAGCGGCAGGAAGCCCCCCACCGTGGTCAGGGTCGTCGAGATCACATGGCGCGATCCCTCCACCACCACCCGCAGCACCGCGTCCCGATCGCCCCGTGCCGCATCGGGATCAGCCCGCAGGGAGGACAGCACGACGATGCTGTCGTTGATGGCCACACCGATCAGACCCATGATTCCGACAATGGCCATGAAACCCAGGGGATAGCCCATCACCTTCAGCGCCAGCAGCGCCATGCCGATGGACATGACCGCCACCAGGGCGATCACCCCGGCGTGGCGGAAGCTGTTGAAGGCCAGCACCACCACACCCATCATGATCACCATCAGCGGCAGCACCTGTGCCGCCAGCTGGTTCAGGCTTTCAGTGCTTTCCTTGCTTTCGCCGCCGAATGCCATGCGATAGCCGGCGGGCAATACCAGACCGGCCTTGTCCAGCCTGTCCCGCACCACTGCCAGGGTCACCGACGGCAGGCTATAGGGCATCAGGAAGGCCTGTACCTTCGTCTGCCGCTCCCCCTGCGCCCGGGGGATCACGGTCACCGACGCGGTCAGGCTGAGATGCCCCAAAGCATTCAGCGGCACCCCCGATCCCCCCGCCCCGGCATCGGCCACCGCATCCGCGCCTGCCCGCGGCAGGCTGGTGTCGGTCAGCCGGGCGACGCTGCCCCGGTCCAGGGAGGTCGCCCGCACCCGTACCGGCAGTTCCTCGGTCCCTTCCAGCACCGTGCCGCCGGTCATCCCTTCCTGCTGGGCAGATAGCAGCACGGCCACGTCATCCAGGCCGTAGCCGGTCAGGCGCACCTCGTCCTCTTCCAGTTCGAAGGACAGCTTGGGCAGCCCGCCATCCATGGTGACCCGGGTATAGGTGACATTGGGGGAATCGGCGATCAGGGCACGCACCTGTTCGGCCAGCTGGCGCAGGGTGCGCAGGTCGGGGCCGAAGATCTCCACCTCGATGGGAGCGTCATAGGGCGGCCCCTGTTCGAACGGCACGGCCAGCACTTCCGCTTCCGGAAATTCCGTCATCAACTCCGCCTGCAACCCCGGCAGCAGGGCAGCGGTAGCGTCCATGGACTCCGTGGTCACATAGCCCGCAGCATAGCTGGGCTTGTGGTTCCCGGTAACGAAGGTGTTGTAATAGAGCTTGGGCGCCCCGTCTCCGGCCATCCACAGGCTGGACCGGATCTCGGGATAGCGCATCAGCACCGCGTCCACCTTCTCGATCTGCGCCAGCGTCTGTTCCAGCGGCGTATGGACCGGCATCGACAGCTGCACCTGGAACTGGTCGCGGTCGGTCTGCGGGAAGAACTGCCCCACCAGGGTCGGAGCCAGACCGAAGCCCACCAGCGCCGGCAGTGACGCCAGGCCCATGGCCAGGACCGGCCGGCGGAACAGGGCGCCGAGAACCCGGCTGTAGAGCGCCGTCAGCCGCTTGCTGCCCACGCCCGGACGGGGCGGCATGTCGCCCTGGGGTCCGCTATGCGGTCCCGGCCCCCGGGCCTTTCGGGTGAAGCGGTCCAGATAGGCCGCACAGGCGGGCACCACGGTCATGGCGAAGAACAGGCTGGCCGAAACGCTGAACACCACCGACAGCCCCAGCGAACCGACGAACTCCCCGGTGGCCCCGGGCAGCAGAACGATAGGCATGAAGGTCAGCACCGTGGTCAGGGTCGACGCCAGCAGCGGCACCGCCAGATGACGCACCAGGGCATCCACCGCCTGAAGCGGCGACAGCCCCCGGGCACGCCCGCGTTCGTATTCGTCGATGGAGACGATGGCGTTATCGATCAGCAGACCGAGCGCAATGATCAGCCCGCTCACCGAAATCTGGTGCAGGGCCACCCCTGCCGACTGCATCAGGAACACCACCGTGGCCATGGTCAGCGGCAGGGCCATGCCTACCAGCATCGCCGACCGCCACCCCATCATGACCCACAGGACCCCCATCACCAACCCGACGCCGATCAGCAGGTTGATCCCCAGATCCTCCAGCCGGGCAGAAGTATAGGCGCTCTGGTCGAACAGGATTTCCGCCCATACCGCCGGCGGCAGTCCGGCCTGGAAGTCCTCTACCGCCGCACGGGCGCGGGCCGCCCACAGGTCAACCCGGCCGCCGGTCTCCATCACCCCGGACACCAGAATCCCCCGCCGGCCGTCGATCACCGCCACGCCAGTCCGGGGATCCTTGATCCCCTTGGAGACCTCGGCCACATCCCCCACCCGCAAGGCGCCACCGCCGTCGTCATCGCCCCGGCGGATGGGAATCGAGCGCACCCGCTCCGCCCCGTCCAGCGCCCCGTCCACATCCACGGTCAGCGACGCATGGGGGCCGTACAGGGTGCCCCCGGGGCTTTTGGAATCGGCCTTGGCAATGGTGTCGGACAGGGCCATCGGCGACAGCCCCAGGGCGGCCAGAGTCCTGGGGTCGTAGGCGACCGTGATTTCCTCGTCCGGCTCGCCGTACAGCTTGGCTTCCTTGGTGCCGGGCAAGCGGGATAGGCGGTCCTTCAAATCCTCGGACAGGCGCTTCATCAGCGCTTCGCTGTAGACCCCTTTGCCCGTCCAGGTCAGCCCCACCACGATGGTATCCGCCTGGGTCGAGGCGTATTCGTACTCCGGATCCTCCACCCCGTCGGGCATATTGTCCACGGCGCTGCGGATACGGTCCCGCACCCGCGACCACACCGGATCGACCAGGGTCACATCTTCCTTCAGTTCCAGTGCGACGATGGCATAGCCGGTGCGGGCGGCGGTGTTGAGCTTCTTGATCTCTTCCACATCGCTCAATGCATCTTCGATGGGATAGGTGACCAGGGCTTCCACCCGCTCCGGCGTGGCACCGGGGAAGACGGCGGTGGCCAGCATATAGCGGCTGATCAGCGTCGGGTCTTCCTGCCGGCCGATGGCCTGCATGGCGGCGAGCCCGGCCACCAGCACCACGCCCAGCACCAGCACCACCAGACGCGGCGACCGCACGAACAGGGTCGTCAGGCCGCCCCCGTCGCCCCCCATGCCGCCGCGGCTCATCGGGCGTCTCCCTGCGCGGCCGCCGTCTCGTTCTTGACAGCCTCGTCCGCCGGAGCGCCGTCGGCATCGATCACCTGCACGGTCATGCCCGGCGCCAGCCGGTGCAGACCGCCGGCGACGATGCGGTCGCCCTCCGACAGGCTGCCGCGCACATAGACCCGCTCGCCATCCACATAAAGCACATCCACTTCCCGGCGTTGCGCCGTCAGGGTGCCTTCCTTGCCCGGCCGGTCATCGGCAACGATGGCGAAGGCCGCCCACAGACCCCGCCGGCCTTCGGTCAGGGCTTCCAGCGGCACCCACAGCCCCGGTTCGGCGATGGTGCGCGGCAGGGACATGTGAATGATCTGGCCCGACAGCACCACCCCGCCGCCGGCCCCGGCATCGGCCGGATCCACGTCCATCACCACGGTGGCCGTGCGGGTGGCCAGGTCCAGGCTGTCGACGATGCGCCGCACGGTGGCCGGCACCGCCACGCCCTCCACGGTCAATTCCACCCGCTGGCCTTCCGCCAGCGCCGGCAGATCCGACGAAGCCACGCCGATGCGGGCTTCCAGGGTGCCGGTCTCCCGCAGGTCGAACAGCTCCTGCCCCGGCTGGACGGCGGCGCCCTCGTCCAGGGTGCGGGCAATGATCTGCCCGTCGTAAGGGGCCACCAACTGGGACAGGTCCAGGGCCACATCCTGGCCGTCGACCTGGGCATCCAGCCGTTTCACCTCGGCTTCGGCGGCCGCTTCCTGGGCTTCCAGGGCGGTGACATTCAGCCGCGCTTCGTCATAGGCCTGCTGCGACACATTGCGATTGCCCACCAGCCGGGCCTGGCGCTGTTCCGTCAGCCGGGCCAGTTCCAGCCGGGCGCGCAGTTCGGCCACGCTGGCCGTCGCCGAATCCCGGGCCGCCACCAGATCGGCGCGCTGAGCTTCGATGGCGCGGGTGTCCAGGCGGGCGAGCACGGTCCCCCGGGTCACCCGGTCCCCCACATCCACCGCCACCTCGACAAGCCTGCCGCTGCGGTCGAAGGCCAGGGCGCTTTGTCGCCGCGCCATCAGCCGGCCGGCGTGAAACTGCTGCACGTCGTAGGATTCGCTTTGATGCACCGTCAGGGCACGCACCGGCACCCCCCCGTCCTGCCGCTCCGCCAGCGCCGTATCCGCGGCAGACGGGGACGCCGGCGCAGAGGCCCCGGAGTCGGCAGCCGGCAGGACCGGATCCTTGCCGCCACTGTCGGACATCTCCGCGATCGGCAGGCCGCCGGTCAGCATCACGGCCAGGGCAGCGATGACCACCAGTCCGGCGCCAATGATCACCGCCCGGCGACGCCGCCGCCCCGGGACCGGCTGATCCGCGTTCGGTTGATCCGCGTTCGGTTGATCCGGCTCCACGTGATCGGCCATGCGTTCCCCCCAGAAGCGCCCGTTTTCCCGGGCATGTCGAAAGATGTCCCTGCCCCGGCGCCAGACAATGCGGTGGAAAAACGGGCCTTTCTATTCGCCCACCCGTCCCGGTACAGCAGTATGAGGCATGTACGGGCCAACACCAATCCTGACCAGCGGGCTTTCGCCAGGGGTACAAACTTCTTCGCCAAATTCAACGCCGCACCGCTTCACGAAGCACGAGCGGGCCAATCCCGGTTCACCGGCACCGTCACGGAATCATCACTGGCTGCGGCCGAAAGGATAAGGTCCTACTGCAAAAAGGGGAAACCACGGGTCCGTGTCATATCCATGTACCGCTTCAGACAGATTTCCAGGCACCTTGCCGTCCAGCAGGGGCTGCGCGTCGGGCTGATCACCCTGGCCATATCGTTTCTGTTCTTCGTCACCTATGCTGCGGTTGCGGTCCATCTCGCCATCTCCGGCCATCTGGAGCTGCGTTCGACCATCCGTGATGCCATGCGCGGCCCTTTGACCTCGGCCATCTGGTCTTTCGACCGGGCGGGGGCCTATGACATCATCTCCAGCTTCCAGGCGTCCTATCCCATCGTGAACATCGTCGTCACCGACGATCACAGCCGGGTGTTCGTCGAAACCGTCTCGCGCAACACCCTTCCCGAAGGCTCGGCAACGCTGGCCTGGATGGTGAAGCATTTCTTCACCCTGTCCACGGTCGAAGAACTGCCCCTCAGCCACGGTGAGGACGGGGTGATCGGCGAGGCCAGCGTCTTCTATGACCTGGGCGCCTTCACCGGACTGCTGCTGGAGCGTCTGGCCCACCTGGGGGCGGCGGTGACCCTCATCGGCCTGGTGTCTTCGGTGGTCATCGGCATGGCGTTCCACCGCTTCCTGGCCCGGCCGATCATCGCGCTGTCCCAGCAGGTGGACCGCATGAACCCCAACGACCCGGCCACCGGTCAGGTGCTGATTCCGCCGGTGCACGGCCACAACGAGCTGGGCCGCTTCCTGGCCCTGTACAACCGGTCACTGGATCGTCTGGCCGAGGTGACGACCGAACTGCGCCACCTCGCCACGCGCGATCCCCTGACCGACCTGCCCAACCGTACGCTGATGACCGAGATCATCGACCAGGTGATCGCCGACCGCAAAGCCGATGCCGAGGGGCAATGCGCGGTGCTGTTCCTCGATCTGGATCTGTTCAAGCACGTCAACGACAGCCTGGGCCACTACACCGGCGACAAGGTGCTGATGGAGGTGGGCGACCGCCTGAACGCCACCATCCAGCTGCATGGCACCGTGGGGCGCCTGGGCGGCGATGAATTCGTGCTGGTGGTGGACCGCTATCAGGACCCCAAGACCCTGGCCCGCATCGCCGAGCGGGTGATCGCCTGCGTCCGTGCGCCGATTTCCGTGGATCACCATCCGATCCTGATCAACACCTCGGTGGGCATCGCCTGCTGGCCGGACAACGGCGAAACGGCCCAGGACCTGATCCGCGCCGCCGACACCGCCATGTATGCCGCCAAGTCCAGGGGACCGGGACAGTGGCAGTTCTTCTCTCGTGACATGACGGAAAAGGCCCTGATCCGCATGCGCACCGAAGTCTCGCTGCGCAACGCCGTGGACAACCGGGAATTCGTCGTCCACTACCAACCCAAACTGGACCTGGAAAGTGGCGCCATCACCGGCGTCGAGGCCCTGGTGCGCTGGCAGTCGGCAGGCCAGATGGTCCCCCCCGGCCGCTTCATCCCCATCGCCGAGGAAACCGGGCTGATCTACGACATCGGCCTGTTCGTGCTCGACGAGGCCTGTGCCCAGCTCAACACCTGGAAAGCGGCCGGCACGCCGCTGTCGGTGGCGGTCAACGTCTCGGCGGTACAACTGGGCAAGGAGCGGTTCCTTGAGGACGTGGTGCGGATCCTGCGCCAGCGCGCCATCGACACCAGCCTGCTGGAGCTGGAAATCACCGAATCAGCGGTAATGCACCAGATGGACAGCCGGCTCGGGGTGCTGCACAAGCTGCGGGACCTGGGCGTGCGTCTGGCCGTGGACGACTTCGGCACCGGCTATTCCTCGCTGTCCTATCTGAAGCAGCTGCCGGTGGACGTGCTGAAGATCGACCGCAGCTTCGTCATCGACCTGCCCCAGGACACATCGATCGCCCGCATGATCCTCAACCTCGCCGCCCAGATCGACCTGAAAACCGTCGCCGAGGGGGTGGAACGCGAGGATCAGCTGGACTGGCTGCGGACCATGGGCTGTTCACAGGTTCAGGGCTATCTGATTTCCCGCCCCGTGCCCGCGGCCGAGATGCCCCTGGTCTGGCCACCCGAACAGCCGGGGCACAAGACGCCCTGCCAGCCCCCCGGCCTCAACGGCTTCGAAGATCTCGGCGCGCTGGACGATGGCGAAGCCCGGGCCTGAGCCTCACCCTACACCGCCTTACGGCTGAGCGGGGTGAGACACCACGTATTCCTGGAGAGTGCCGAGGAAGACTTCGACCTGCTCCAGCGACGACGCTCCCGACCGGTCGGGGATAACCAACTCAGACGTTCCCCCTTCACCTTTCGCGGCCACATGCCAATAGCTATTGGTGGTATTGGGTATCTCCAGCCAGAGCAGATATCCTTTCGCCGGAATCTCTACCCCGTCTAGATTGTCTGCATGCTTCAGGGTTACGGTCCGGAAAAGGTTTCGAGCCTTTATCGCCCGCGCCCAAAAGTCTCGTCCGGTCACGCCGAACTCGATCATAAAGGACAGCAACTCTGCTGATGCGTTCGGAACATCAGACCGCGCCAGCTTTTCCGCTATTTCGCGGGTGGGCGTAATGACCAATACGCTTTCGGCAATTGGAGCCTCGAGGGGCTGGATACCACGAAGGTCTTTATCATAGTGGTTGCTCTGGAACGCCAGGGCTTTTTCCTTTGTAGGAAAGCCGGCAGAACCCACCCAATAGGTTTCAGAAGCACAGCCGATGGTGATCAGGCTTACCAGCCCCAGCACCGCTAAGCCACGCAGTTTTGCTTTCACAATCGGTTCCTTAACGCAGTGGCTGGGGCGTGAACCCGGAGGGTTCCGGCTCATTGGTGGTACCATCGGCATAGATGATCACCTGATGCCACCCCTTCGCCATCAGGCACTTTTCCATCAGCGAGCGCACCCGGTAGTCCGTATTGGAAATATTGATCTGGTCCTGCAGAACGACAAACATGTTGGTCGCAAAGGGGTGGTAGCTTGCCGGTGGCACAGTTGAACTGACCTCGTAGTCACATTGCGCCCAGTCGGTATCGTAGTCCGCCCGGGACGCCTGCGACTTTTCCCACGAGACACTGATCGGCTGCTTTCCCCGGGCCGCCGGTCCACACGCCCCCAAAACCATCAGCGCCGCGCCGAGAACCCCCACCGCCACCCCACCCACAGCCATCCTTCGTTGGCTCATTCCCCGCCCCTTCTTGCGTTCCTTCACGTTCCGGCTTTCTAGTGCATAGACCAAAACGAAAGCATCAGCCGGAGTTTGGAAAGTTGGTTCATAAACAAAGGGCTAGCGCACTGACCGCTGAATCATCTGAATGTGTCAGTGCACTAGGTACGATTGCCTCGTGGCCGCAGGCGAGCCCAAGAAAGTCGCTCTCACCGCCGTTATGCGAAAGATGGTCGTTTTGGCGAATACCCTGCTCAAGGCACGGCGCCCTTGGATGCCAAAATACGCTTGAGCATCACGGACCATGACCCTACCCCAGGGAGAAAGTTTCCCGCAAGATGCAACACACCTGCTGGCGGATAGGCAAAAGGAGAATGCCGATGCCATGTCCCGGATGCTGCCCGTCCAGGGGCACCGTGCAAAAGCGCCAGATTGCCTGACGAATTCGATGACAATGAACTTGCCGACGACGAAGAAGCCGCTGCCTGACGCTCAGACCCGCACCCATTCATGGTTGGGCGGGGTGAGCCGTCACGTAATCTTGCAGGACTTCCAGGAAAGCTTCGTTCTGCTCTGCTGGTGGCGCTGCGGACCAGTCAGGGATGACCAGCTGAGATGTCCGATCTTCCCCTTTTGCCGCAATGTGCCAATAGACCTGGGTGTGATCCGGCACCTGAAGCCACAGCAGATAGCCCCTAGGGGGAATATCGACCATATCGATATTATCCGCATGCAAAGAGTTGACCACCCGGAACATATTTCGCGCCTGAATAATCTCCATCCATGCGTCACGCGACATCATTCCGGCTTCTGCCAAATAGGTGATTGCTTCTTCCGGCCCCTGCGGCGCCTGGACCCGGGCGAGGGACCGCGACGCTTCTATCGTCGGGGTCACGACAACAATGCTCTCCGCAATGGGGTCTGCCAGTGGGCGAATGCCCCGTACCATCGCATCCTGATACTTTCTTGAGACGCTCAAGGCTTCATCTTTCGAGGAAAAACGCGCGGTTCCCACCAGATAGGGACCGGGGGTGCATCCCGACGCCGCGAATTCGGTGATACACATCATGGCCACGACCATAGCAATCTTATTCATATCATCCGCCTTACGTCACCGATTGAGATTTGAAGCCGCAATGATTCAACCCATTTTTAGTTCCGTCAGAGTAGATAACCACATGGCCAGAGCCCCTCGCCTTCAGGCATTTCCCATCTAAGACTGACAGGGTGCCTCCCCTGCAGGGCCGGAGCACAGGAGGTCAACACCGCCACCCCCATGCCGAGAGCAGCCGGAGCCTCTCAACCACCCCAAAAGATCTCAGCCGCCCGTTCCTATTTGCGTTTTGACCCTACAACAGGGAGGACAACGGCCTCAAGGCGCAAAGCCCTGGCCCGCGCTCGTCTTCCCTGTAGCGGGCTCATCACTTCTGGTTTTCGGCCCGCGCATAGGCGAAAGTAGGCACGATTCCGTTGTTGCATTGCCGAAGGCCGCTCCGCGCCATGCGTTTTCCGCCGTTTCGCCGCGTTCTGCTCCATCTGGTGCTCGCCCTGTCGGGGGGCGGGTTTCTGGCGGCGGTGGATGCCTATGCCATGTCCCGAGTGCTGCCCGGCTGGGGAGCGGCGGTGTTCTGGGTGACCACCATGGCAGCGGGCTGGATGCAGTGCCTGGGCGCCTTTTTCGGCCTGGCGGTGCTGGCCGGTTCCAGCCGGCTGCCCGGGGTGCTGATGGTGCTGGGCGGCGCCCTGCTGGTCAGCCTGCCGATTTCGCTGGAAGTCCGTCTGCTGATCGCTGCCCTGGAGCCTGTCTCGGCCTTCAACGACCCAATCTGGGAAACGGCGGCGAAAGCGGCGATCATCGCCGGCTTCTTCGGCACCATCACCTGGTCGGCCCTGGAAGGCCTGCCCCTGTGGGTGCCGCCGGTCCGCTGGCGCAACATGGCCGCCCTGGAGCCCGCCGCCCAGGTCCGCCGCCCCACGCCTCAGACGACACCGTCAGCCGCCGAAGGTGCCCTCTCCCCCTCCTTCGCCGCCGGCCTGCCCGAACCGGACCTGCCGCCGGAAATTCCCCTGCCGCCGGCGGTGCACCGGGCCAGGGCGATGGCCCCCGCTCCCCTGCCCTTCGCCGACGTCGACAGCGCCGCCGAGACAGCCGGCAGCGGCAAGAGCACCAGTGGTCCAGCTATGGAGCTGGCGGACGCCCCGCCGGACCTGGCCGCCGGCCCCCGGTTGCGCCGCATGCCCGAGGGGCTGGAGGGGCCGATCCTCTCTCTGCGGACGGAGGATCACTACCTGCGCATCCACACGCCCTCCGGCGAGGGCCTGCTGCTTGGCCGCCTGCGCGACGCCGAGACTGAACTGGAACCGTGGGAGGGCATGCGCGTCCACCGCTCCTGGTGGGTGGCGCGGGCGGCGGTGGAGCGGCTGGAACGGGACGGCCGCCGGGTGGTGCTGCATCTGGTGACCGGGCAGGAGGTCCCGGTCAGCCGCACCTATCAGCCGGCCCTGAAACAGGCGGGTTGGCTGGACTAACCGGGGATTACGCCCCACCTCGGGAAGGTCGTTCCCCATCCAGGAGCCTTCCATGACCTCCCCCGCAACCCGCCGCGAGACCGACACCATGGGCGCCGTCGATGTGCCCGCCGACCGCTATTGGGGGGCGCAGACCCAACGGTCGCTGCACCACTTCGCCATCGCCGAGGACCGCATGCCGCCGCCCCTGATCCGCGCCTTCGGGGTGCTGAAGCAGGCCGCCGCCCTGGCCAATGCCGAGTTGGGCGATCTGGACGAGCGCCGCGCCGACCTGATCGTCCGCGCCGCCGGCGACGTGGCCGAGGGACAGCTGATGGACCACTTCCCCTTGCGGGTCTGGCAGACAGGCAGCGGCACCCAAACCAACATGAACGCCAACGAGGTCATCGCCAATCGCGCCATCGAACTGGCCGGCGGCGAGATGGGGTCAAAGGATCCCGTCCACCCCAACGACCACGTCAATATGGCCCAGTCCTCCAACGACACCTTCCCCACGGCGATGCACGTTGCCGCCGTCCGGGAAACGGCGGACCACCTGCTGCCGGCCCTGGACCGCCTGCACGATGCCCTGGCGGCCAAGGCTGCGGCCTTCGACGATGTGGTGAAGATCGGCCGCACCCATTTGCAGGATGCCGTGCCGCTGACCCTGGGGGATGAGATCTCCGGCTGGGTGACTCAGTTGGAGGATGCCTTGACCGCCGTGCGGGCGGCGCTGCCCGGCCTGCGCCGGCTGGCCCTGGGGGGAACGGCGGTGGGGACCGGGCTGAACACCCACCCCGACTTCGCCCGTCTGGCCATCGCCCATATCTCCCGCCTGACCGGCCAGCCGTTCGAAGCCGCCCCGAACCGCTTCGCCGCCCTGGCGGCCCACGATGCGATGGTGGCCATGGGGGCGGCCCTGCGCGGCCTGGCGGTGGCTCTGACGCGGATCGCCAATGACATCCGCTGGCTGGGCAGCGGCCCGCGCTGCGGCATCGGCGAACTGCGCCTGCCGGCCAACGAACCCGGGTCGTCGATCATGCCCGGCAAGGTCAACCCCACCCAATGCGAGATGATGCTGATGGTCTGCACCCAGGTGATGGCCTGCGACCATGCGATCGCCTTCGCCGGCTCCCAGGGCAATTTCGAGCTCAATGTCCACAAGCCGGTGATGGCCTATAACCTGCTGCATGCCCTGCGCCTGCTGGGCGACGGCATGACCGCCTTCACCACATTCCTGGTGGAGGGACTGGAGGCCGACCGCACCCGCATCGCCGCTATGGTGGAGCAGTCATTGATGCTGGTGACCGCGCTCGCGCCGCGCATCGGCTATGACACGGCCGCGCGCATCGCCAAGACGGCCCACGAAAACGGCACGACCTTGCGAGAGGAATGCGTTGCGGCCGGGATCTTGGCGGAAGAGGAATACGACACCGTGGTGCAGCCCGCGCGCATGGCGCGGCCGCACCACCGGCCAAAACCGCAATAGAGGCGTCGGGAAGTAGACGTCAGGGTCTTAGTTCAGGAACTTGGCGACGGTCTGCAGGAAGCTGGCGACGGAGATAGGCTTGGCGATATAGCCCTCGCAGCCCCCTTCGCGGATTTTTTCCTCGTCGCCCTTCATGGCAAAAGCCGTGACGGCGATGACCGGAATGGCCTTCAGATCGTCGTCGTCCTTCAGCATTTTGGTGATTTCCAGCCCGGAGATCTCCGGCAGCTGGATGTCCATCAGGATCAGGTCCGGGTGATGTTCCCGGGCAAGCCCCAGCACCTCGCGACCGTCCTTGGTCTGGACCGTTTCATACCCGTGGGCCTGAAGCAGGTCGTTGAACAGCTTCATGTTCAGGTCGTTGTCTTCAACGATCAGAATGGTCTTGGCCATCAGCTGAGCCGACTCCTGTTGGATTTCCCCCGTCACGTGACGGACAGGCCTGTTTATTCGTTGTCCTGCCCCCGGCGCAGGAAATGCCCTTTTGTCCACCACAGTCCGGCATCATGCGGCAAGGAACCGGCCAGTGTCAAACAACCTCGTCGGGCAAACACCGCCGAGTCCCTTAAAATCAAGGGGATTTGCGCCCTGTCCGAAGGCCGATTGCCGCCAGGGTGAACCAGCCGAGGATCAGCGCAGTCCCCCCAAACGGGGCAACCATCCCCATCGGCAGGCCGGCCAGGGCGATGCCGCTCAGGGCGCCGCAAAACAGGACAATGCCGCTCAGAAACAGCCAGCCCGCCACATCCGCCGCCCGTCCGCTCAGGCCCCGTTCCCGCAGCCAGGCCACCACCAGCAGGCCGACCGCTCCGACCAACTGATAGCGCGCCACCTTTTCCATCAGCTCCACCGCATAGGCATCGCCCATCGCCTGCAAGCCGTGAGCGGCGAAAGCCCCGGCCGCCACGGAGATCCCCCCGTTCAGCCCCGCCAGGGCCAGCCACAGTCCCCATCGCATCGTCCGGTCTCCCCGCCGTTCTTCCTGCCGTCAGTTCTTTCAGAAGGTTGGTGTTAAATCCGAACGGGCAGCGATAGTCTAGAACGATTTCAGCATAGCCGGCCGGCCGAATGGCTGGCTGGCAAGGCACCGACCTTATCTTGAAGAGAGAGCATAAAAAAAGAGGGCGGTATCACGAAGATACCGCCCATCGAGTGCGCTCTTGAGGGAAAGAGGATACCGATACCGTCGGTCATCCACCCAAACCGCGTTCGGGCGGAACCCCTTGGCACCTCTGAAACTACGCCTGACGTCTTTGATTGCCTGTGACCGTCGTCACAGAGCCCCACATTTTTGATGTATTGATCCATAAGTCTTTATTTTAAAAAGATTTTTTCGTACGGAAAAATCGCCGGGTTGCTCTCGTTACAATTCTCCCGACATAAAGAAAAGGGTTTGCTACCCGTTTTGCATCGAAGTGCATCACCACCACCCTTCAATTTGCGACAGGCGCCGCCGAAGGGTTTGCATATTGCAAAACGATTTGCAGCACATTGCAGCGGATACCCGCAATTAAAAGGGTAACAAACTGAAAAACTTACCCTTTTTTCAGCGGCACAGCCTTTGCTTTCCTCCCCTCCCAGCAATCGCCCTCTGTTGGGCGCATCGGGAAATAATGAGGCCTGTCCATGCACCGCATGACCGTTCAAGTGGTACAGAACCTGCGTCCGGGTGGAATTGGATCCCTCGTGGTGGACTTGTCGGAACAGTCCATCGGCGGCGGTTCGACCATCGTTGTCTGTCTCGAAGGAGGCAGAGAGGAAACCCTCGCCCGCTGGCCGCGCCTGCGCGGCATGGAAGGACGCTTGCTGTTCGTTCAGAAGCAGTCCGGCGTGGCCCCCCTGCTGCCCTGGCGTCTGGCCCGGGTGCTGCGCGCCGTCAGCGCCACCGCCGTTCACAGCCATTCTCCGGAAGCGTTGATCTACGGCGGCGTAGCCGCCCGCCTGACCGGCGCCCATCTGGTTCACACGGTGCATGCCTCGCCTACGGCAGCCGACGGCAGCGAACCCCTGCTCGACGGCCTGGTGCCCACGGCGGCGGTACGCCTGCTGCGTCCGGTGGTCGTGGCCGACGCCCGCGCCGCCGGCATGGCCTACGCCCAGAGCCACGGGCGGACGGTCGATGCGGTCATTCCCGTTGGCATCAACGTCGACCACTACCGGCCGCTGGACAAAGCCACCGCGCGGGACGTGCTCGGCCTACCGGCTTCGGCCAAGGTGATCGGCACTGCCGGGCCTCTCGAAGCCCCCCATGCCCATCGCGATCTGTTGAGCGTGCTGGCCGGACTGGAAGGCCCCGATGGCCAGAAAGTCCACCTGGCCATCGCCGGAACCGGCAGCTTGCAGGAAAGCTTGCGGCGTCTGGCGTCGGCCTTCGGGGTTCAGAATCAGGTGCATTTCCTGGGCGACGGGCTGCATATGCCCTCATTCTTCTCTGCCCTGGACCTGTTCTGCCTGCCGGGCGTCACCGACAACCCCAGCCGCACTCTACTGAAGGCACAGGCCTGCGGGACGCCGGTGGTCAGCAGCCTTATCGGCACGGCTGCGGAAGCGGTGCATGCGGAAACCGGGCTGATGGTCCCCCTGGATGATGCGCCCTCCCTGGCCACGGCCCTGGCGGCGGTGGTCAAGCGTCAGCCCGGCAGTTTCCGGTCCCCCCGCTCCTTCGCCGAACGGGTCGGCGACCGCCGCACCACGGCGGCGGCCTACAGCATGGTGCTTTATCCCGCCACGCCCATGGCGATCTGAGCGGCCTATTCCGTTCCTCCCGGGGCAGGGTATCCGACACGCCCCCACTTCGGCGGCCAGCCGGTGCAACCGGCGGCCGCCGCTTCTTTTTTAGATCGCGTTGCCCAGATCCACCGGCGGAGACACGGTTGTGGTCCGCCAGGCGCCTTTTTCGGGTCCGTCGCTCACCCGCTCGACCACCCATTGATAGCCCAGCACGTCCCCTTTCTCGTCGGTGACGACCACTGCGAAGGTGGTACGGACGTCAGTCGCTTCGTAAAGAGTGATTTCATGGCTTCGATGGTTGATCAGCGGACGGTAATGCGGTGTCTTCATGATCCGGGCAAAATGAGGAAAAGGGCCGGTGAACAGCTTGTTGAGAGGATGGGCGAAGGCCCAGGCCACACGAAGGCCGGCATCCTTGCCGGGCTGGTCATTATGGCGAAGCGCATCCAACTGGGCGGCAACCACCTGACGGGGGGCCAGGGGGGCCGGTGACTCCGCGGGATCTGCCGCCAATCCCGGCCCGATCATGACCAAAACGAGGCCGGCGGCCACCAGATTTCTTACAAGGGTCTTTCCCATGGTGCCCTCCCGAGCCCGACATGCTATGTACGCCTCCCCGCCGGCTGGCTGGTCGGTCGAAAAACGGTGGTGAAAGTATCCCGGCTGCCGGATCAGTAACGCCGGATGGGTCCCAGGGGATCCGGACCGGTGGCGGAAAGATTGTGTAAGGAGGATTCCTTGGCCTCAGGTTCAGGCCCGTTTCCCGATCCCGCGGACAGTTCGCCGGCGCCACGGCACATCAGCACGCTGGCCCGGGCCATCCGCTTTTTGAAACCCTATCGCATGCGGGCGGTGGGGGCGGTTCTGGCCCTGGTAACCACGGCGGCGGCGACGCTCGGCATCGGCCAGGCGATGCGCCATCTGATCGACGGCGGCTTCGTTGCCGATGACCCCGGGGCATTGAACCAGGCCCTGATCATGCTGATCGTGCTGGCTATCATCATGGCCGGCGGCACTTTTCTGCGCCACACCCTGGTGTCCTGGCTGGGAGAACGGCTGGTGGCGGACCTGCGCAATGCGGTCTTCCAGCAGATCATGCGCCTGCACATCGGCTTTTTCGAAGTCAACAAGACCGGCGAGATCCTCTCCCGCCTGACCACCGACACCACCCTGCTGCAGGCGGCCATCGGCTCGGCGGCTGCGCTGGCCGTACGCCAGTCGCTGACGCTGGTGGGGGGCACTGTGATGATGGCAGTGACCAACCTGAAGCTGGCGTTGATCGCCTTTCTCGTGGTGCCGGTGGTGGTGGTGCCGATCCTGTTCATCGGCCGCCGGGTGCGCAGACTGTCCCGGGAAAGCCAGGATAAGGTCGCCGCCGTCGGCGCCTTTGCCGAAGAAACCTTCAACGCCATGCGTACGGTGCAGTCCTTCACTCACGAAGCGGAAGACCGCCGCCGCTTCGCCGAGGAAGTGGACGACGCCTTTCATGCGGCGACCCGCTCCATCCGGCTGCGGGGGCTGCTGTCAGCGATGGTGATCCTGCTGGTCTTTGCCGCCGTTGCCCTGGTTCTTTGGGTCGGCGGGGGTGATGTGGCCGCCGGGCGCATCACCGTGGGCGACTTGGCCGCGTTCATTTTCTATGCGGTGGTGGTGGCGTTCAGTCTGGGCATGATCACCGAAGTTTACGGCGAATTGCAGCGGGCGGCAGGGGCGGCGGACCGCCTGGTGGATCTGCTGCACACCAGTTCCCAGATTACCGCCCCCCACAAGCCGGTCCCCCTGCCCCAGCCGCCGCGCGGGGAAGTGGCGTTCGAGGGGGTGCGCTTCCACTATCCCTCCCGGCCGGACCGGGCGGCGCTGAACGATTTCTCCCTGACGGTTGCCCGGGGCGAAACGGTGGCTCTGGTCGGACCCTCCGGCGCGGGCAAGAGCACGGTTTTCCAGCTTCTCCTGCGCTTCTACGACCCCGCCAGCGGCACGGTGCGCCTGGATGGGGTGGACCTGCGTACGGCCGACCCCGGGGCCTTGCGGCGTACGCTCGCGGTGGTGCCCCAGGACCCGGTGATCTTCAGCACCACGGGACTGGAAAACATCCGCTACGGCAATCCGGAAGCCGATGACGAAGCGGTCTATGCCGCTGCCCGGGCGGCGGCGGCGGACAGTTTCCTGGAAGCGCTGCCCGACGGGTACGACACGTTCCTGGGGGAAAAGGGCGTGCGGCTGTCCGGCGGCCAGCGCCAGCGGGTGGCCATAGCCCGGGCCATTCTGCGCGACCCGGCTGTGCTGCTGCTGGATGAGGCCACCAGCGCCCTGGACGCCGAATCCGAACGTCTGGTGCAGCAGGCCATGTCCCGGCTGATGTCGGACCGAACCACCCTGATCATTGCCCACCGCCTGGCCACGGTGGTCAATGCCGACCGCATTGCGGTGATCGACGAAGGCCGCATCGTCGCCACCGGGCGCCATGCGGAACTGCTGGAAACCAGTCCGCTCTATGCCCGTCTGGCAGCCTTGCAGTTCAACCGCCCCGGTATCAGCGACACGCCGACCCTGGATCCGGTGGTGCGCTGAAGCGCCCCCCATCTGTCGGCTGTGGTATCTTCCAGTCGACCGACACCGGGCCGAATCACAGTGGGGAGATCCGATACCATGAGCACGACCGTCGCGGGGCCGGACGGCCGCCCGCGCTGCCGCTGGTGCGCCGGCGCACCGGAATTCTTTCCCTACCACGACACCGAATGGGGCTTTCCGGTCGCCGACGACCGGCGGCTGTTCGAGAAATTGTGCCTGGAAAGCTTCCAGTCCGGCCTGAGCTGGCGAACCATCCTGGCCAAGCGGGAGAACTTCCGCGCTGCCTTCGACAACTTCGAGGCCTCGACGGTGGCCGGCTACACCGATGCCGACGTTACCCGGCTGTTGCAGGATGCGGGCATCGTCCGTCACAAAGGCAAGATCGAAGCGGTGATCAACAACGCCCGCCGCGCCTGCGAGCTGGTGCAGCAGGAAGGATCCCTCGCCGCCTATATCTGGCGGTTCGAGCCTGATGAGGCGGATCTGGCAACACCTCAAACGGCATCTACCTCGCCGGCCTCGGTAGCCTTGTCAAAAGAGTTGAAAAAACGCGGCTGGCAATTCGTCGGACCGACCACGGTTTACGCCTTCATGCAGGCCATGGGGCTGATCAACGACCACGTCGAAGGGTGCGCCATCCGTGAAGAGGCCGCACGAGCACGGGAGAGTTTCGTGCGGCCCGGGTGAGAAGCTCTCTCTTCCGCATCCCGCACACTCTCCTTGCGCCCGACGCCTGTTCCGCCCCCCTCCCTCGCCGCGTAGGATGCTCGGCCATCGTGACCGGCGCTGCCAAGAGGAGAGCCATCGCATGCCTGCCCCCACTCAATCCAAGTCCTCCGCCTTCGCCCGCGAGGGCTGGAATGCCCGCTATGCGAAGAAGGAGCTGGTCTGGTCGTCCACCCCCAACCGCACTCTTGAATCCGAACTGGCCGATTTGCCGCCCGGAGAGGCGCTGGATCTTGCCGCTGGCGAAGGCCGCAATGGCATCTGGCTGGCGGAGCGGGGATGGCGGGTGACCGCCGTGGACTTCGCCGACCAGGGTCTGGCCAAGGCCCGCAAGATCGCCGAGGCCCGGGGCGTGACCGGCCGCATGACCTTCGAAGTGGCCGACCTGCTGGACTATATCCCGACCCCCGGCCGCTACGATCTGGTGGCGATGATGTACTTCCAGATTCCCCGGGCCAACCTGCCCCCGGTACTGCGCCGGGCGGCGGAAGCCGTCGCACCGGGCGGAACCTTCTTTCTGGTCGCTCACGATTCAGAAAACCTGGAGCACGGCGTGGGCGGCCCAAAGGATCCGGATGTGCTTTACACGGCGGACTTCGTGACCGACGCGCTCGGCGGCATGCTCCATATCGAAACTGCGGCGCGCATCGAGCGCCAGGTCCAGGGCGAGGACGGCGTAAGGATGGCGCTGGACTGCCTCGTGCGTGGCCGGCGGCAGGGCGCGGACGGGTAGACACCATGCGAGTTCTTCTCACCGGATCGTCGGGCTGGCTGGGCCGCTTTCTTGCCCCGGCCCTGCGGCATGCCGGCCATCAGGTGACGGGTCTGGACGTGGCACCGGGTCCGCACACCACCGTTGTCGGCTCCGTGGCCGACCGGGCAACCGTCGCGCGGACCTTCGCAGCCTACGGCATCGAAGCGGTGATCCATGCCGGCGCCTTGCACAAGCCCGACATCGCCCGGTTTCCCGCTCAAGCCTTCGTCGACGTCAACGTCACCGGTACCCTGGCCCTGCTGGAGGCAGCGGTGGCGGCAGGGCACGACCGCTTCGTCTTCACCTCCACCACCTCTCTGATGATCAGCCGGGCCATCCGTGCCGAAACCTCGGAACAGGCCGTGTGGCTTGACGAGCGCTTCGGACCGCTGGAACCCCGCAACATCTATGGCATCACCAAACGCGCCGCCGAAGATCTCTGCCGCCTGTTCTTCCAGGAGCACGGGCTGTCCGCCATCGTCCTGCGAACCGCCCGCTTTTTCCCCGAGGACGACGACACCCTGACGGAACCCAGCGGGGAGAACCTGAAAGCCAACGAATTCCTGCACCGCCGCCTGACCGTGGAGGATGCGGCGCGGGCACATGTGTTGGCGCTGGAGCGGGCGCCGGCCCTCGGCTTCGCCACCTGCATCCTGTCCGCCCCCACGCCCTTTGCGCGGTCGGATGCGGCAGCGTTGCGGACCGACGCGCAGGCCGTCATAACCCGCCTGTTCCCCGATGCGCCCGCGCTCTACGCCCGGCGGGGCTGGCAGCTGCCCCGAACTCTTTCTCGGGTCTACGACTCTCGCCTCTCCCAGGTGGCGTTGGGGCTGACCTATGAAACGACCTTCGCCGACGTGCTCGCAGCGCTGCGGCAGGACATCCCCCTGCCCTTTGCCCACGACCCGACGTTCGTATCGCCGGTCACCGGTCGCCAGGTCTGAGCCGGGCCGACCGGGGTGCCCAACGGCGTTTCCAGGCCTTTTATTCTGCGACCGGCAGGCGCGCGATCACCTTGATCTCGAAATCGAACCCGGCGAGCCAGGTCACCCCGACCGCCGTCCAGTTGGGATAGGGCGGGGCCGGAAAAACCTGGTTCTTGACGGCCAGGACATCGCCGAACTGAGCTTCGGGATCCGTATGGAAGGTGGTCACGTCCACGATATCCTCCAAACCGCATCCGGCTGCCCCCAGCACCGCCTTCAGGTTCTCGAAAGCCAATTCCACCTGCGCCCGGAATTCAGGCTCCGGCGAGCCGTCGGTCCGGCTGCCCACCTGGCCGGATACAAACAGAAGGTCCCCCGAGCGGATCGCCGCCGAATAGCCGTGCACCTCGTACAGAGCATGCCGGCCTGGCGGGAAAACGGTCTCACGAAGCGTCATATCCACAGTCCTTTCTGTCGTGCTGCTTGCTGGGCGGCGCCATTTCAGATACGCCATGCATGTGAATAAGCCGGACATACGAACCGTATGTCAAGTTAATATACGTACCGTATGTGAAAATCGTGCGAGCGGAAAACTGGAGGCCCCATGGCGAAACGACGCCAGGAGAAGATGGAAGAGACCCGGGAGAAGCTGATCGGCGCGGCGCGGCGGGCCTTTGCCGAGCACGGATATGCCGCAGCATCGATGGACGAGTTGACGGCCGAGGTGGGGCTGACGCGGGGGGCGCTGTATCACAACTTCGGAGACAAGCGGGGTCTGCTGGCGGCGGTGGTTCACCGCGTCGATAGTGAGATGGCCGCCCGCGCCCGCGAGTCCGCGGCCGCCATGGGCGCGGACAACGCGTGGGATGCCCTGCTGGCGGAAGGCGCGGCGTATATCGAGATGGCGCTCGATCCGGAGATTCAGCGGATCGTGTTGCTGGACGGTCCGGCGATGCTGGGAGATCCGTCGCGCTGGCCCAGCCAGGACGGATGCCTGCGATCCACCACCGCAGCGGTAGAGCGGCTGATTGCAGCGGGCGTATTGAAGCCGGTGGACCCGGAGGCGGCGGCCCGCCTGCTGAATGGAGCGGCCCTCAACGCCGCCCTTTGGATCGCGGCAAGCGAAGATCCGCAAGCCGTCCTGCCCAAAGCCGTGGATGCCTTTCGCGCCTTGGCCTCTGGAATGCTGGCATAACGGGGCCTTCCCGTTTTGGCTCCGGGTAGAGGGATCTGCCGGTCACCTCTGCGGCGCGAGCCTGAACAGGGCCAGGAAGTCCTCGGCGGCTGCGGTATCGCCTTCTGCATCGACGACACCCCGGGAGACCAGTGCCGGCAGCGGAACCGTGCCATAGACCGCCACAGCCAGCGCGTTTCCACTCCCCCGAAGCACAAAGGGGGCATCGGGCCTGACGACCGCGGTGGTTTGCAGGCGTCCTTCGGTCAACCGCATCTCGAATGCCTCGCTTCCACAGTCGAATCCGGCCAAAGCCTCTCTCCCGCCGGCAAGGCCGGTGACCAGATTGACCCCCATCGAAATCATCAAGGCCGAGGGGCTGATAAAGCGCGACGGATCGTGGCCCGGCACGGTCAAAGCCCAGCGACACAGCGCTTCGAGAACCGGCAGCAGGCCCCGTCCGGCCTCTGTCAGGGCATAGATACCAAGCCGTTCGTCATGGTCGACCACCCCCGCCTGCACGAGTTGGCCAAGGCGTCCGGTCAGCACACTTGCCGTGACGCCCGGCAAACCGGCCCGAATCATCTGGAAGCGTTTGGGAGCGAACATCAATTCGCGCACCACCAGAAGCGCCCATCGGTCGCCGATCAGGTTCAGCGCATGCGCCGCGAGGCAGCCTTCGTCATAGCGGATGCGAGGGTCTTTGGTCTGCTTAATCATATTTTCATATCATCAGTTGTTTTTTCATACTGTATCTGACAGCCTGGAACGGCAAGCAGAAATCGCCGACCTGAATATCAACCGAACGGGTGGTTCACATGACCTATTTCACAGGCGCGGTGGTGGCAGTACCGACCGCCAGAAAAGCCGAATTCATAGCCCATATCGCGGCCATCTGGCCGCTGTTCAGATCCTATGGCGCCACCCGTCTGGTGGACACCTGGGGGGTGGATGTGCCGAGAGGAAAAGTCACCGACTTCTACGGCGCGGTGGATGCCAGAGAGGACGAATCGATCGCGTTCTCCCGGATCGAATGGCCTGACAAGGCGACGGCGGAAGCCGCCTGGCAAAAGATGCAGGATGATCCGGCGATGAAGACGCTGCCCGCAATGCCTTTCGACGGCAGACGCATGATTTTCGGTGGCTTCACGCCGGTCTACGAGGCCGGAACGCGGGACGGAGCAGGGTATTACCAGGGTTTCGTACTGGCTGCGCCTGAGAAGAACAAGGCTGCTTACGCCGAGATGGCCGATCAGGGCTGGGCGCTGTTCGAGAAGGGCGGCGCCATCGGCATGGTAGAGGGATGGGGGACAGACGTTCCCCACGGCCAAGTCACGGACTTCTACCGGGCGACCAAGGCCGAGGCGGGGGAAGCGCCTCTCTTCAGCTGGATTGCCTGGCCCGACCGCGCCACCTGCGACGCTGCGGCAAAGGCGATGGAAGCCGAAATGGCAGACATGGATATGTCCCGGATGCCGTTCGACGGGATGCGGATGATGTGGGCGGGATTCGAGCCGCTGTTCGACTCTGCAACGACGGAATGACCGGCCTTGACAAGGCGCAAAGCGACAGCCCTCCGGGCGAGGGGGAAGCTTGCCTTCGCCGGACCGCTTGCCGTGGGGCACCAAGAACACGGGCTGGCCGAAGCCGACGAAACGGAAAACTACACCTACGCTATAGCCTTCCAAATTAGGCACGAGCAAATGGCGCCTATGGGGTCGGAAACAGACTGGCAGCTTTCTGGAAAGAGATCGACAAAGCGGACTTCTCCAGAGAGTCTCATAGGTAAAAAAAAATCGAAAATAGACGTGGGCGGTATACTGCAAAACAGGATACCGCCATTCACGAATCCTGATGTCTAGTGCGCCGCGATACAGGGCATACGGCTTTTTTCCGGTCAGATTATTGGCGACCTGTCGACGGCAGACTCACGGGACCGGAGGAGCGCCTGCCCGAACGACACCAGCACCGCCATCATTGTTGAGTAACAGATCACGGGCCACGCTGTGTCTCCGTTTAGCAGCGTCACCGCAAATGTCCCGGCGATGCTGACTATCAGACTTTGGATGCAGAAGTAGAATGCAACCGCCGATCCGGCAATGTCGTCGAACTGCGCCAAAGCGCCGTTGGCGGTAACAGACACTGTGAAGACTATCCCGACCGCCATAACCCACATCGGTACGATAAAGCTGAGGAGCGACGGCGATCCGAAGAGTTCGCCGATTCCCAGCAAGACTGCGCCGCAAACGAGCAGGGCCATTCCGCGCGCCACACATCCCGCGACACCCCATCTGCCGACAAAGGACTTCGCAAATCGGGTTATCACGATCATGACAAGCGCGACGGTTGCGAAAGCAAAGCTGAATCCGATCTCGGAATAGCCAGCTTGACCAATGAGCACGCGGGGAGCGGTCGAGAAGAACACGAAAAAGGTGCCCATGCCGGCGCTAAAGCCAACCGTATAGACCCAAAAGGCCAGGCTCGCGAAAACCGGCAAAACGGATCGGCGCGTCCTCGCTTGAGCCGGAGGACGTGTTTCGCGCCACCTGAACCCGGCATTCAGCAGTGCAAGCAATGCCAGTGCAGACAGTGTGATGAATATCGCCCGCCACCCCCAGAACTCACCGATCAAAGCTCCGGCGATAGGGCCGAGCGCAGGCACGAACGCAAGCAGAGAACTAAAAAGGCCGTAGATGACAACACCTTCGGGACGAGTGGCATAAACGTCGCGAACCGTCGCGAAGGTCGCCACCAGCATGGCCGACGCGCCAACTGCTTGAAGCAGGCGGAAAGCGACAAAGGGTAATGCAGTAGAAGACCCAGCTTCTCCCAAAGAGGCAATGACGAAAGCCGTTGCGCCCGCAAGCAGGATTGGCCGTCGCCCGATGCGATCTGAGAGCGGGCCAAAGATTACCTGACCCACCCCGAGCATCACCATGTAGAGGCTCAAGGTGAGTTGGATCATGGAGGGCGTCGTGTTGAGGATTTCAGGCATCGCTGGAACGACGGGGAGGTAAATATCCATCGCCAATGAAGTGAGAATGTCGAACGGAGCCATCAGCAGCAGGGCTGTCGGCAGCGTATAAGCCCACGCGGGACGTGTGGTTGTCATGATAAATCAACCGCTCGATTAAGGAATACCGGGCGGCGTCTGCTCGTCAGCAATCAGATGGAATTGGTCCTGCAGAGCGCCGCAACAACAATACGGGTTGTTGCGGCCTACATGTCTGCTGATTTGGTACTTCCCATCCGATGACTCCATGAACTGATGGTGTGGATGCCCCCTTCCGGCGCCTACAAAAGAGGGAGACATGGCAGAGATCCACATTTTAGCCATCGACTTGGCGAAACGCAGCTTCCAGGTTTGTGCGACGGCCCAGGGAGGGGGCGTCCACGCCATCCGTTCAAACCTCGGATTTCCCTTTGCGGGGATTCGTGCTCTGCGGCGATTGCGGCAAGCCGCTGACCTCGTGCTGGTCCAAAAGCAAGACCGGAACCAAGCACCCGTATTACATGTGCGACAACAAGACTTGCGGCAGCTATTACAAATCCATCCGCCCCGCCGATCTGGCAAACCGTTTTACGGACCTGATCGCCACCGTCCAGCCCTCGGAAACGATGCTGGCCATTGCCACGAACATGTTCCGCCGCGCATGGGATCACCATGCGGAGCGCCTGAAAGAGGCCCGCGCCTCCCTGCGCCGCCGCATGACGGAAATCTAGAAACAGACCGCCGCGCCGATCGACCGCCTCATGTAGAGGACCAACAGCACCGTCATTGCCCGCTACGAACAGCGCATTGACGAACTGGAGCGCGAACGCCTTGTGGTCACCGAAAAGCTAGAGAAAAAAGACCCCATGCGCCAGCGCTTCGAGGAAGCTTTTAAACTCACCCTCGAGTTTCTCTCAGATCCTTGTGATATCTGGAAAAACCGCCCCCTCGAACGGCGGCATGCGGTCCTGAAACTGACCTTCGATACACACCTTGCCTACAGCCGCGAAGATGTGTTTTTTAAACCCCGAAACTTCGTTGATATTCAAGATGTTATCTAAAAACGACCACCCCAGAAGGGTTTGGCGGAGCGGGAGGGATTCGAACCCTCGGTGCGGGTTATCCCCGCACGACGGTTTAGCAAACCGTTGGTTTCAGCCACTCACCCACCGCTCCGCTGTGTCGCGGATGGCTGAGGTCCGCGACGAGAGGGACGCTTCCTATCACCCATCAGCGGCCCTCGTCAATGCTTTCACGACACCAAATCCACATATCCATCCGAACGGGCGATTTTACCCCGCCTTGGAGACCGCCTCGCTGACCACCCCACCCGTCACCCGCACCAGTTCGTCCAGGGTCGTGGCGAACACGCAGTGGGGGTGACCCGCCGCCGCATGGATGGTGCCGAACCGCGCCAGGCTGCCGTCAATGGCCAGCGGCAGCGGGGTCGGATGGCCAACCGGGGCCACGCCGCCAATGGCAAAGCCGGTGGCCGCGCGCACCACATCCGCTTCTGCCCGCCGCACCTTGCCCGTCAGGCCGAGAATGCCCGCCAGCGCCTTACTGTCACATTGCCGGTCGCCGGCAACCAGGGCCATCACCGGCGTTTCCCCCACCGTGAACACCAGGGACTTCACGATTGCCCCCAGCGGGCAGCCGATCGAAGCCGCAGCGTCCTGAGCGCTGCGGGCCGTCTCCGCCAAAGCCACCACCTGCGCTGCCGAACCCTTCTCCGCCAGCGCCTCGATCACCCGACGCACCGACCCGTTCGTCAGAGGTCCCTGCGCCGCGTCCACAGGCGCCTCCGCCGTTACCACCCCATTCCCATCATCAGACACGTGTCTCGTCCTTCTCCAACCACTCTCGCGCCGCCATCAGCCCTTTCGCCTCTTTCCAACCGTTATCCCGTCGCCGACGCATCGGCCAGGGTGGTGGAGGGCGCCAGCATGGCGGCTCGGGACAGGTCGGGATGGGTGTCCGCCTGCGCAAGAGCCTCGGCCACCGCCGCACGCACATGTTCGCCCAGCAGGCGATAGTCGCGGGCTCGGGGACTCGCCGGACGCCAGACCAGGGCCAGGGTACGCGCCGCCGACGCCCCGACCACAGGACGCACCGCGATGCCATTGCCCGGCCGCGCTTCCACCGGGACCGCGATACGGGGCAGCAGGGTCACCCCGACGCCACCGGCCACCATCTGCGCCAGCGTGGACAGGCTCGTTGCCTGGAAACCCTCGTTGCCCCGCGCCCGGCTGAGACGGCAGGCCTCCATGGCATGCTCCCGCAGGCAGTGGCCATCCTCCAGGTTCAGCATCGGCACCCGGTCCAGCGTTTCCACATCCACTGCCGGCTCGCTCGCCAAAGGGTGATCGGACGGCAGAGCCACCACCACCTCTTCCTCGCCCACATCCATGCGCGGCAGATCGCCGATGTTCCACGGCAAGGCCAGCAGCGCCACATCCACCCGCCCCGCATGCAGCAGGGTCAGCAGATGAGCCGTCTGTTCCTCGCGCAGGTACAGCCGCAAATTGGGATAGGCCGCCTTCAGCCCCGGCACCAGACGGGGCAGCACATAAGGCGCGATGGTCGGGATAACCCCCAGTGTCATCTCCCCGGCCAAAGGCGCCGCCCCGGCCTGGGCCGCATCCACCAGAGCCTCCGCGTCCACCAGCAGCGCCCGCGCCCGGTCGACAATGTCCTCGCCCAACGGCGTGAACACCACTTGGCGACGGCTGCGCCGTTCGATCAGGCGCACGCCCAGTAACGCTTCCAGCTCCTGAACACCGGCGCTCAGGGTCGACTGGGTGACCGCGCAGCTTTCCGCCGCGCGACCGAAATGTTTGGTTTCACTGACAGCGACCAGATACCGAAGCTGTCGAAGTGTCGGCAGGTTTTTCATAGTCCAATCCGATTGATAGTCCCGGATAAACCAATTGGACCTTTCATACCCCCTTTGAGACCCTTGGCGGTGTGGAGATGGCGGCATCTGATCCCGGATCGGGGGCCGCTCTG
Source organism: Rhodospirillaceae bacterium Z3-40 (assembly GCA_046233135.1). Classification (GTDB taxonomy): domain Bacteria; phylum Pseudomonadota; class Alphaproteobacteria; order Rhodospirillales; family Rhodospirillaceae; genus JBJXHN01. Next base: position 409,069 of record JBJXHN010000003.1, read on the forward strand.
GATCCTCTCTTTCAAGAGGGCACCGCTTCTTCGGTTTGCCTTATTAACGCACTGCACAATAGGAGGATCGCACAAAAGACATCGTGTCGGCGAGATGAATCCGACCCTGACCGCCCATTGCCGAACCACACACCTTCCGTCGCCCTTTCCCTGCGGGCGCCCACCCCTCCCGGAGGGGGCGCCCGCAGGCCCCGGCGGCCCCATATCCCTGACCTTCGGGGTCGCCGGCTTTCCCCACCCCCGGAGGCGGCTCAGTCCCCCTGAACCTCTCCGCCCCCGGGTCGAAAGCGGGCACCGGCAATCCCAGTCCCTCAGCCCCTGCCGGTGCCCGCTTTCTTTTCTCCCACCACCCGACTCCGCATCCCCGACCCTCCACCCACCGCAGCGGTTCACCTCTCTAGTCCTTTCACATCCCGTTTGATCGAATTTTCCGCTTATAATCGCCGGAATAAGCAGATTTACACTAGGGTTTTTCTGCTTCATCTTCGGCGTGTGAGGTGATCAACGGCAAAGAGATAGCCTGATCACCCAATCCACCGGAAAAACCCCCTAAAAGGGTATTGTTTTTCGCTCTCGCACAACTATCTTCGATCCAAGACACAAGGAGCACACCATGGTTGACGGCATGAGCATCGACATCGGCATTCCCGACGAAAAGCGTCAGGCCATCGCCGACGGACTGTCCCGGCTGCTGGCGGACACCTACACGCTGTATTTGAAGACCCACAATTTCCACTGGAACGTTACGGGTCCGATGTTCAACACCCTGCACACCATGTTCGAACAGCAGTACATGGAGTTGTCCACGGCCGTCGACGAAATCGCCGAACGGATCCGCGCCCTGGGCCACACCGCGCCCGGTTCCTACGCCGCCTATGCCGAACTGACCTGCATTGACGAAGCCCGCGACGTGCCGCCGGCAGAAGAGATGATTCGCCAGTTGGCGCGGGACCAGGAAGCGGTCGTGCGCACCGCCCGCTCCGTCTTCCCGGTGGCCGAGGACGCCGGTGACGAACCCTCTGCCGACCTGCTGACCCAGCGCATGCAGTTGCACGAGAAGACCGCCTGGATGCTGCGGGCCATGGCCGGCTGATAAGCCGGCAGTAACGGGAATACGGCTGATAAGCCGGCTGCACGACTTGCCCGGATGGCTTGGCCTCCGGACCATGAATTGAACGGCCGTGGCCGTTCTCGCCCCCTCTCTCCAAACTTCGCCGGCGGTCAACCCGCCGGCGTTTTTTTGTGCTCCCAGACGTGACTGGGAGCACGCTCGCTTGGCCATGACAGAAGCTTCCTGCTAAAAGAATGCGGCTTCCCAAATCCGCTCACGCCGCGAACTCCGCCTTCTTAGCACCCCACTGATTTTGCAGAGACCACACATGCCCAAAAGCGCTATCGTATTTTCCTCAGACGAAGCCTTTTTCCCGATCTGCAAGGGACTCGTCCTCTCTTTGGAACTTCTGGGGTATCTGTCCGGCCAGCATTACGTCGCCATGATAGACATAGGCCTATCTGAAGCGAGTCGAGCCTTTCTTTCGTCCAGGAACATCCACATCATTCCTTTCCGATACAAGGATTTCTATGATTTCGACTTACCCAAAAACTATCAGGCTGCTCAAGTCTGCCGCCCCCTCATTCCAACCCTAATTCCAGGATTCGACACTTACACCTGGATTGACTCTGACATTTGGCTACAGGATCGTTTTGTCCTCGACCATCACATCAACATTTCAACTCAGTTTCCACAACACACAATTATTGCACCCTGTTCAGACAGCTCTTATCGATACACCTTTAGTGCTCCGGAGCAGATCGTCTACGGCCTCTACCGCGTCTACGAAGCCGTTCTTGCTGACGATCTACAGCTCGCCAACAAGATGGCTTTCAAACCAATTCTCAGTTCAGGCCTGTTTACTATCGGCGGACTTAGTCAAACATGGAACGAATGGAAAGCCACTATCGAGCGCTTTTACACATCGACACTCAAACGATCCGACGATAGGCACGGCCTGGAACAAGTGGCTTTGAACTTCGTGGTCTATCAGTCCGGTCTATTCATTCCACTGGACGCGACGTACAATTATCATTGCCATGAACGTTTCCCGACCCGGGACGGCGAAGGGAAGGTTCGCGTCGCCCTTCCTCCCAACAGACTGATCGGCGCCGTCCATTTGTCAGCACTCACCCTGCGGATTGATGAATATCTGAAACATGGCCTGCTCTTTAAGGGCGGATCCTACCTGACCCAAGCGGAGCGGACCATTCTGACCAAGGCCAACCACTACACGGCCGGCAAATGAACTCACCCGACCGGGGAATGCCCTATGACCAACCAGAGCCGCCACCGCGCCGATCCGGCATCAGGCGCACACCACGTCCCGGCTTCGAAGCCCCTCGCGCGTCGATCCAAAATGGAGGCGAGAGCCGACGTTTGGAAAGTTGATGCGTCAACAGCGGACAAATTCACTGCCCCCTGAATCTTTTGACTGATCTAGTGCGCGCCGTTCAGGACTGTCATCCTATCACCCTCGAAGACATACAGCATACAACTGACACAGAAACTGGCCTTCTGAAAGGTCTGCGGCTCGGCCCATAAATACCCCGCCAATCCGAAAAACGCCGATTTTCGCCGCGTCATTTTATTTCTTGTAACCACAGGGAAGAATCCATGTCTGCAGACTCCTCAAACTACTACAAATCCCTCATTCACAAATCCTTGCTTCCCTTGGTGGAGGGGCGCCAGAGAGAAATTGAAGGCGCCATAACGATGGCGACGAAGAACATCGTGCAGTCCGGCCCCTTTGCCGGGATGGAACTATGTGATGAAGTTTCCTGGCATGGTGGCGACCTCACCCCGAAGCTCTTGGGGTGCTACGAACAGGAACTCCACCCCGCCATCATGGCCCTGAAAGACTCGGCGCCGGATCGGGTGGTGAATGTGGGATGCGCAGAAGGCTATTACACAGTCGGACTGGCGCGATTTCTGCCGTCCACCACTGTATTTGCCTTCGACCTGGATGAACAGGCACAAACCCTTTGCCGCCGGGCGGCCACGCTTAACAAGGTAGCAGAGCGGGTCCACGTGAGCGGCGCCTGTCACCCTGGCGATCTGCAAGCCTTGTGCGCGCCTGACACCAAAACGCTTCTCGTCATCGACTGCGAGGGCGGTGAGTTGCAACTCCTCGACCCCAACCAAGCACCGGCGCTAGCCAAATGCAACATCATCGTGGAATGCCACGATTTTATCATACGAACCATTTCCGAAACATTGAAAGGCCGCTTTTCGCCAACCCATACCATCCAGCAGGTCAGAGAGGGGGCACGCGACCCCGCTGCCCTTCCCATCCTTCGCAATCTGTCCACCCTGGACCGATGGCTTGCGGTTTGCGAGAACCGTCCAGAAGTCATGACCTGGCTGGTCATGACAGTGAAGAGTTGATTGCCTCGCACCAATCAGAAAGATCAGACGGCTGCTGCTTCCTGCTCCTGAGCAACCTTGTACAGGTTCCGAAGAGCCTGAATCGTTTGCTCTTCGAACACCCCAAGGGCGCAGGTGGTGCAAGGGCTTTTCCGCAGCTCTCCGCTGGATAACGTCTTGCGCCAATCGACCAGATCACTATTGGCATAAGCATCAAAAATACTGGAGAAGTCCCGCAAATTCCCGATTTTGTACCGCTGATGCTCAGCAACATCGGGATGTACATTGCAGCACGGAAACACGTCCCCTGACCAGCTAACGTAACTTTCGGTGAACGGCTGAAGACACGGGCGGTTCGACACGGCAGGAACCGCGACGTTTTTCATCAATTCGCCCCGATCATATCCCATCGCATAGTAATCACGGTGATCGACAACGATGCGAATCCGCTTATGCGGAAAGCGCGCCTTGATATAAGCCCCGGCATCCAGCTGGTCTACCTTGGCAGGAATACCGATCCGAACGGACAAATCGCACAGCCGACTGACAATATCCGCATCACTCCAGGCACTGTCGTTTCCCAAATGGACGGAAATGACCATGGACGTCAGGCCACTTTCGGCCAGCCTCTCCACCATCTCCCTGTTCAAATAATCTCCATTCGTGTAAATCTCGATATTCGCCCGCGGGCAGGCTGCTGCCGCCTCTTTTATCCGGTCACAAATATAGGGATCGGCCAAGGGCTCATTGTAATAATGCAAAACGATATCAGCACGATATTCAATTGAAGAAAGGTCCCTCAGCACCCTATGATAGACATCAGCATCAAGATACTTCTTCTCCGATATACGATCAATTTGGCTATTCGGACAATATCCGCAACGACGATTACAGTAAGAAGACGTTTCGATAATGACCCTATTCACGGCCAAAGAAAACATGGTCCGCGCAATGCCAGGGTCGGAGATACGCCGTAAATGGTTGGTGGAAACCTGGGTCATACGATACCTGGCACGGATGCTTCATGGAGATGAAAAACAGGCGTGGAACGGAGCGACCACCGCATAACCTTCATACGCCACAGCTTTCCCTCATAGACAGCAATGGGAAAGCACCCCATATGCCATCCATACCCGGCGGATGCCTTCCTCCATGAACCCCAGGACGCGATCTGACGGATCCCTAATGCATCCCTTATCATGGTTTCCGAAACGGGGACGTTAAACTCGATAATAGATTAGCCGGAATAGCCTCGCAAAGCCTACGTCGAATTCCACAATGCCGCCACCAAAAGCAGGAGCCGCGCCGTGCCCGGTGCCAGCAGCCCCCCGCCATCAGCAGCCGAAACATTCCGCCCCGCCATTCTCGACGACCTGCTTCACGAGCTGGGGCGGGATCGGGTGGTATCGTTGATCGGGGTTTTTCTGCGCGAAACCGCCGCCCGCATCCGGACGATGACCGCCGCAGATGCCTCCCGGGACGTTATGGCGAGCAATGCCCATGTGCTGAAAAGCAGCGCCGCCTCGTTTGGCTGCCTGGCTCTGGCCGCTTGCGCCACGGCCATTGACGCCGCTTTCAAGGACGGGCGCGATGCAGAAGCGCAGGAAGCGACGGCCACCCTGCCCTCCCTGCTCGCGGACGCAGATTCGGCTTTGCGAGCCTACCTGACCCAGACCCAATCGCGGGCTTTTCGGTAGAAGGACGGCCTATTCAGCCGCCAAAACGGCCCCCGGCCCCGGCTCGTACAAAAGCCGCAGGTGGCCGCTGGCTGCCCCTGCGGCCACGAGGCGCAGGAACACCGACGCCTGGCCGTCCGTCCATAAGGTAAACACCTGTCCGCCCGCCCCTTCCGGCCGCAGGGACTGCCAGAACCCCGCCCCGTCCGGGACCTCCCGGGCGGCAACACGCCCGTCCCATCCCAAGGCCGCCGTCAGCGCCTGATCAAGGGCATCAAAGCCCTCTGCCGCCGCCGAAGGGTCCCGCAGGGGCAAGCTGCGGGCGTCCAGGGCGCTCAGGATCGGCCGCCCACCCCCGCGCCTCGGGGTCACCTGAAGCGATACTGTCGCCAGACCGGGCAGCCCCTGCGGCTGGGCGCCGTCAAAGGACGCCGGCTCGGCCTCGTCCGTCATCCGGGTCCCGATTTCGTCCAGCACCCGGTGGCCGGGGCGGGCATAAAGCAGTCCCAGCACCCGCGTCCCCAGATCCTCGCCCACCCACAGCGGGGCGGCAGGCAGGGCCGGCAACGCCGGCGCAAGGGGTTCCTCTTCGGCGGGAAGCCAATTGCTCTGTTCGGCCAGCGTCAGAACCGACGGACGGGACAGCGCCGCGAGCACCGCCCCGGCCCCCGAGCCCCGCCCTCTTGCCGGGCGCAGGGCCGGACTGGAGGCAGACAGCGGCGGGCCTGCAGGCGGCAAGGGAGCCGGCGGCGGGCGATGAGCGGGAATGCGCAACACCACCTGGAAACCGTCGGGATCATGCGCCGCGCCGAGGGGACGTACCACCTGGCTCATCCGGTGGTCGCGGGCGTTGGCCAGCAGGCGAAGAATTCGGGCGGCCCGGGCGCCGCTTTTGGTGGTCGCGATGACCGTCCACTGGTCACGGATCAGGGTGCGCACCACGAACGGACCGGTCATGCCAACAAGGGCGTGGGTGACAGGCAAGGGACCCATGCTAGCGCTCTCCTCCCCCGGACACGGTCGGCTCCCTGACAGACTAATTCAGTGGGCGCCGACGATCCTCTGGACCACGAACTTTGAGGGGCCGAGTCGCCTCACCCTCCGAATCATGTTTACCAGACAGGCGACTCGGGGGTAAATCGAGATCGCGTCCACTTTCAAGATTTTTTAACGACTTGGCTCAGGCCAAAAAAAGACCCCCACCGGCGCTCTTCCCGCCGATGGGGGTGCTGTCTTGTCCCCGGCCTGTTGCCGTGACCTCCCGAAGGAGTGGTGGGGCAACGGCGCGCCTTACGATTTCAGTCCGGCGGCCGTCTGCGTCATTTCATCGGACGTGCGGAACACATTCGCCGCCGTGCTATAGGCGGTCTGCGTGGCGATCATCTTCGAGAACTGGTCGGTCAGCTCCACGGTGGAAGTTTCCAGCGCCCCGGCCTCGATCTGGGTGCGGCCGGACAGGACCGTCTCGACGGCAAAGACCTGCCGTTCACCGGCCTCCTCGGTCGCGCGGTAGAGGTTGTTGCTCAGCATCTCCAGCTTTTCCACGGCAGGGAAATCGGCCATGGCCAGCTTGTACAGAGCCTGGGTCGCGCCATTGGTATACTCGCCGTACAGCACACCCTTATCATCGAAATAGGTGCCCGACAGCATCCCTTCGACCATGCCATCGTTCTCGATGTAATCGATCCTGGTACTGTTGGCGTACTGGGTGACGTCGGACAAATCCAGGGTGACATCCTGGGTGGTGCCGTCATCATAGGTGACCGTTGCGGCGAAGGTCGCGTCGGCGGGAACGGTCATCTGACCTTCACCGTCGAATTCAATGGCCGAGGGTGTCACCGTGACCGTGCCGCCTTCGGTGATATTCCCGCCGACGGTCCAGACGTTGTCCTGGGTCCCATCGGGTTCGAACGTCAGCACGAAGTTCAGCACCGGCGTGGTTTCCGTGCCGTCCGCGGCCGCCACCGCTTCACCGTAAATTCTCACGCCCAAATTCTGTGTGGTCGTCGCGTTGGCATCGAGATTGGCGCCGACCGTGACAGTCGATGTGGCCTGGCCGGCGATGGTGTCGAAGCTGTTGATCTGGATCGGCCCTGCCGGGCGCGTTCCGTCCGCCACACCGCCGCCGTCTTCGTTGGTGGGGAAGTTCCCGTCTTCGTCGGCAGCCCAGCCCTGCACATAATACCCGTTGTTTGTCGTCAGATAGTTACTGCTTCCATCGCCTGACACCCGGGCGGAAAAACCGCCATCTCGCGTATAGAAGGTGTCGCCGGTGCCATCGAAGGCATTGTTGACGATGAACATACCGTCACCATTGATGGCCAGGTCCATCGTCCTGCCAGTGCTTTGAATATAGCCCTGCTGATCGGTACGCCGGTAATCCACCGCCTTGACGCTGAAGAAGTTGGACTGCGGAGACGCCGAACTCAGCATCGTCTTGAACTGGGTGTCCACCTGCTTATAGCCGTTGGTGTTCATGTTCGTGACGTTGGTGCTGATCTGAGCCAACGTGTGCGATTGCGTGATCATCGCTTGTGAACTGTTGGTCAAAGATCCCCAGAGGCTCATGCTACTTCTCCATTGCCCGAAAGCGCCCGGTGACGCTTGTTGGAGTCACCCGCGAAGAAGCCAGCAAGCCGCATGCCAATCCGGCATCAACCGGAACATATCAATGTTTTCAAGAGGTTACCCTATTTTTTGAGCGCCGGACCTGCGCTGCTCCTTCCCCGGAGCACCCTGCCGGAAGGCAGGGGATTCCGGGCGGGCGGCAAAATATGCCGTCCGCCCGGAATTTCCCTCACATCATCCCGGCCAGCGGGGACGACGGGTCGGCGTACAGCTTGCGCGGCATGCGGCCGGCCAGATAGGCATGGCGGCCGGCTTCGACGGCCATGCGCATCGCCTGGGCCATGCGCACGGGGTCCTTGGCTCCGGCGATGGCGGTGTTCATCAACACCCCGTCACAGCCCAGCTCCATGGCCACGGCGGCATCGGACGCTGTCCCCACGCCGGCATCCACCAGCACGGGTACGCTGACGCTTTCCTTGATCAGGCGGATGGTATGGGGATTGACGATCCCGAGGCCGGAGCCGATCAGCGACCCCAGGGGCATGATGGCGCAGCAGCCCATGTCTTCCAGACGCTTGGCGGCGATGGGGTCGTCGGCGCAATATACCATGACCTCGAAGCCGTCCTTGAGCAGGGCCTCGGCGGCGATCAGGGTTTCGGCCATGTTCGGGTACAGGGTCTTCTGGTCGCCCAGCACCTCCAGCTTGACCAGCGACCAGCCGCCGGCCTCGCGGGCCAGGCGCAGGGTGCGCACGGCCTCGTCGGCGGTAAAGCAGCCGGCCGTATTGGGAAGGTAGGTGTAGCGCTTGGGATCCACGTAATCGACCAGCATGGGCTGCTTGGGGTCGGTCACGTTCACCCGGCGCACGGCCACGGTCACGATTTCTGCGCCGCTGACCTCGATGGCGCGGGCGGTTTCCTCGAAGTCCTTGTATTTGCCCGTGCCCACCAGCAGCCGCGAGGTGAAGACCCGGCCGGCCACGGTGAAGGGATCGTCTTCGGGCTTGGCGTCACCGCCGCCGATGAAATGCACGATCTCCAGCTGGTCGCCGTCGCCCAGGGTCACGGTCTCGTAGGTGCCCCGCGGCACGATTTCGCGATTGCGCTCGACGGCCACCTTGCGGGGGTCGATGCCCAGATCGGCCAGCAAAACGTCCACGGAAACGGGAGCGGCGAGGACGCGCGCCTCGCCATTGATGGTCACCTGCATGATTGCGGAACTTCCTTCGTCAACGACCCGGCGGGATCGCGGGCCGCCGGTCCCGGGTGACGGCCGTTGGCCGTCCGCGCCGACAGTATGGGTCGCCAGCGCTGCGGTTTCAACCAGTTGGGTCTTGGGACACGGGCGCACCTTCTCCTGCCCATCCCGATCATCAAGAGCGGGATACCTTCACCATAAAAGGCCCCGCGAAGCGGAGCCCTGCCGCGACAAGCGGCGCCCGGCAGCCGAAGGGTCATCATACCGATCAAACCCTTGCCACATTCCTGGGGCACGACCCTGTCTTGTCCGTGCCTGATGCGCCCTTGGGCGACACCCGGATGGACACGACGGATACGCATGGTATAACGCCCTGGGCCTGCCCCCGGACTCCGTAGGGTCCGCCGGGCGTGTCTGGCCCCGGACACCCGGATCTCCCTGAATTCACTCCGGCTTTCCATCCCGTCCGGTGGCCTGCTTCTGCCGTCCGACGCGCACGCACCCGAAAGAGATTGATGCCCATGGCCAAGACCACCTCCATCGACAGCGACGCCATCCGCGCCCTCGCCACCCTGCTGGACGAGACGGGTCTGTCGGAAATCGAATATGACGCCGGATCCCTGCGCATCCGCGTTGCCAAGACGGTGCCCGCCGGAATGATGGTCGCCGCCCCCGCCGCGGCGCCGGCCGCCGCCGCTGCGCCAGCCGCTCCGGCAGCCGAGGCGGGGAAGGATCCGGACAGCCACCCCGGAGCCGTGAAGGCGCCGATGGTCGGCGTCGTCTACACCGCCTCCGAACCCGGGGCCTCGCCGTTCATCAGCGTCGGCGACAGGGTGTCGGAGGGCCAGACCCTGGTGCTGATCGAAGCAATGAAGACCTTCAACCCGGTGCGCGCACCCAAGGGCGGCACGGTCGCGGCGATCCTGGTTTCCGACGGCACGCCGGTGGAATTCGGCGAACCGCTGGTCATCATCGAATAGTCACTGTCAGGCCCCGCGCGGAGCGTCCCCATGTTCGAAAAGATCCTCATTGCCAACCGGGGCGAAATCGCCTTGCGCATCCTGCGGGGCTGCCGCGAGTTGGGCATCAAGACGGTGGCCGTCCATTCCACGGCGGATGCTGCGGCGATGCATGTGCGTCTGGCCGATGAAAGCGTGTGCATCGGCCCGCCCTCAGCCCGGGACAGCTATCTGAACAAGGCGGCGATCCTGTCGGCGGCGACGATCACCCATGCCGACGCCATTCATCCCGGCTACGGCTTCCTGTCGGAGAACGCCGATTTCGCCGAAATGGTGGAAGACCACGGCTTCACCTTCATCGGCCCCTCGCCGGCCCATATCCGCATGATGGGCGACAAGATCACCGCCAAGCAGGCGGCTGCCGAAGCCGGCCTGCCGGTGGTGCCCGGGTCCGACGGCGCCGTGACGACCGAGGCCGAGGCCCGCGCCCTCGCCGGGGAGTTCGGCTATCCGGTGCTGTTCAAGGCCACCGCCGGTGGTGGCGGACGCGGCATGAAGGTGGCCAATGGTCCGGACGAGCTGATGGAAGCCTTCCGAACCGCCCGTCAGGAAGCCGGCAGCGCCTTCGGCAATCCCGACGTCTATATGGAAAAGTACCTGGGCAATCCCCGCCATATCGAGGTGCAGATCCTTGGGGACGGCCAGGGCGGGGCGGTGCATCTGGGCGAGCGCGATTGCTCCCTGCAGCGCAAGCACCAGAAGGTGCTGGAGGAAGCCCGCTCGCCGGCGCTGAACGATACCCAGCGCGAGGAAATCGGTGAAGTGGCGCGGCTCGCGGTGGAGCGGCTGGGCTACCGCAACGCCGGTACCATGGAATTTCTGTACGAAAACGGCGGCTTCTACTTCATCGAGATGAACACCCGCCTGCAAGTGGAACATCCGGTGACCGAGGCGATCACCGGCCTGGACCTGGTGCGCGAACAGATCCGCATCGCGGCGGGGGCGCCGCTGGGCTATACCCAGGCGGACATCCGGTTCCAGGGCCACGCCATCGAATGCCGGGTGAATGCCGAGGATCCGGAAACCTTCGCCCCCTCGCCCGGCCGCATCACCGGCTTCCATCAGCCCGGCGGCATGGGGGTGCGGGTGGACAGCGGCCTGTATCAGGGACTGATGGTCCCGCCGCACTACGACAGCATGATCGCCAAGCTGATCGTGCACGGAGCCAACCGCAATGAATGCCTGATGCGCTTGCGCCGGGCACTGGACGAATTCGTGATCGAAGGCGTCAAGACCACCCTGCCCCTGCACCGCCGTCTCGTGCGTGATCAGGATTTTATCGATGGCACCTATGATATCCGCTGGCTGGAAGCCAATGTGACCGGGGGCTGAGCGGTTTTTTCTTCCCGGTTCCTTTCGCCGTTTTCCGGACCATCCGAAAGGTCCGGTCCTCTTGTTCTTCCCAAGGTCCGCTCCCATACCCTTATACTGGGGAGGGAGGGACCGCCGGGGGATCGACACGGATGATCACCATTACGCCGGACATCGTTGTGCGGGCCTATGCCAGCGGTGTCTTTCCCATGGCCAAGAGCCACGATGACGACCGCCTGTATTGGATCGACCCGGAACACCGGGGCATCCTGCCGCTGGACGGGCTGTATGTCTCCAAATCCCTGCGCAAAGTCATCCGCAAGGGCGAGTTTCGCATCACCGTGGACAATGCCTACGTCGAGGTGATCAAGCAATGCGCCGCCCCCGCACCGGGCCGGGAAGAGACCTGGATCAACGCCGAGATCGAATCCCTGTTCACGGACCTGTTCGACATGGGGCTGGCACACAGCATCGAATGCTGGCAGGGAGACAACCTGATGGGTGGGCTCTATGGCCTGGCCCTGGGCGGGGTGTTCTTCGGCGAAAGCATGTTCAGCCGGTGCAGCAATGCCTCCAAGGTCGCGCTGTGCTTCCTGGTGGCGAAGATGAAGGTGGGCGGGTTCCAACTGCTGGACACCCAGTTCACCACCAAGCATCTCTGCCGCCTGGGGGCCATGGAAATCCCCCGCCACAGCTATCACCGCAAGCTTTCCAATGCGCTGAAGGTGCACGGGGATTTCCTGGTGGATGTACCCGACGTGCTGGCCGCGCTGGACCGGAAGTGCGGCTTCTGAGGACCTGATCAGGCCCCCCTTGCCGCCGCCCTGACCGGCTTTCCTGCCGTTCAGCGCACCATCATCCACAGGGCCATGGCGACCATCATCAGGTTCTCGGTCAGCGAGATGGCACCCAGGGGCACATTGCTGTCCCCGCCGACACAGGCGCATTTCAACTCGCGCTTGTCGACATAGACGGCCTTGATGACTGACACCGCGCCGATGGTCCCGATGACCAGGGCGACCGGCACCGCCAGCCACAGGGCCGCCCCGGCGAGCATCAGCACCCCGGCCAGCCCCTCGGCGAAGGGATAGACGTAGGCATAGCGCACGTCCCGCCGGGCGAGCAGATCATAGTTCAGAAACATGGTGGTGAAGCTGCTGAGGTCGCGCAGCTTGAGCATGGCGAGGGTTGCCATGGACAGAGCGATGAACCATTCCACCGCCCGCATGCTGATCAGGGTCCCGAGCACGCCCCAGCTGAGCGCCAGGGCCATCAGGGCGGTCATGCCGAACACGGCGAGCACCGGCCCGTAAGAGGGCGCATCGGGATCATCTTTGGCCTTGCCGAACAGCCGCTTCAGGGCGTCATAGCCGCCGATCCGCTCGCCGCCGATGAAGACCTGGGGGGTGGTTTCGACGCCATGGCGGTCCATGAAGGCATCGGTTTCCTGCCGGCTGGTAAGGGGATGATCGTCCACCTGATATCCTTGGCGTTTCAGCATGTCCCGGGCCTTGAGGCCGAAGGGGCATACGTGATCGGCCATCACCATCCGATAGAGTGTCGCCTGCTGCGCCTCGGCCATGAAGAACCTCCTTCCGTCGGTTATGGGATACCCGAGTCAACGGAAAGGAGCGGATGGGGTTGCGGGGGGCCTACCGCACCATCAGCAGCGGAATGTCGGGGATGGGGTCGGATTTGATCATCACCGGGGTTTGCGTGCCGCCGGTCAGCGCCTTTACCCGTTCGGCGATATAGTGGTCCAGTTCGGCGATGGTCAGCACCCCGTTGCCGTCCAGGTCGGCCCGCAAGGCCATGCCCGGCCGGGTTTCGGCAAGCGCTTCCAGCAGGGCTTCGGTGAAGGCGCCATTGGCCCAGTCATCCCGTTCCCGCGACACCTGGGTGCCGGTGGAGCTGGTGAACACCACCACCCCGTTGTCCGCCGCCGCCATCTCGTTGACGAAGCTGTTGATCTGGGCGGTCGCCGGCATCCCCTTGATGCCCCGTGACCGGGCCAGGGCACCGTGGCAGGTGTCCACCAGCATCACCGCCTTGCCCGACACCCTCCCCATCACGTCGTCGAACTCCGCCGAGCGCACGGCCGTCCGCCGCAGCGCCCCCATATCCCCGTCCCGGGGCAGGTACCAGTAGTCTTCGTAAGAGTCCGAAATGCCATGACCGGAAATGAAGAACAGCCCCACATCCCGGCTGGTCACGGATTTTTCCAGCCAGTCCAGCCCGTCGAGCAGGTCGTCCTTGTCCCCGTCAGTGACCAGCCGCACCTGCACGTCGCGGTACAGGCCGCCCTTCTGCCGCACAAGCGCTGCGGCCAGGTCCTCGGCATCGCGGGCCGCCCATTTCAGTGTGGGAATATCCGGGTGGCTATAGGCCGAGGTGCCCACCAGCAGGGCATAGAGCACGGGCTTCAGCGGATCGGGGGCCGGCGTCCGCCCCACCCAGGTCATCGGCAGCGAGGACACCTCCCCGGCCCGGTCCTCCGTATCCGCGACGATCCCCACCACCACGTCCTTGGCCGGCAGGGTGATGATCTCCCGGAACACCTCTCCGTCATCGTCCAGGCGGCCCGGGGTCTTGATGATGATCTGCGGCGCCTGGCCGTCGATCAGCAGCCGCACCCGGGTGACCGGCAGGCCCGACGGCGACCGCACCCGGAAGCGGATCCGCACTTTCGTATCGGCAAACCGCGCCCCCGGCAAGGGATCGAGGATATCCACCACCGGCGGCAGGCTGTCGAGAACGGCCGGAGCAGACGCCGGGGCACGCTCGGCCACGTCGTTGGCCAGCCGCAGGGCCTGGGCCTCATCCAGGGTATCGAGCACCCGCATCACAACATCGGGGCGGTTAAAGGTTTCCCGGAACCGGCCAGCGCCGTAGAAGTCCGCCTCCCGCTCCCTGCCCCGGTTCACATGCCAGCCGATCAGGCTCTCCGCCCCGGGCGAGGCCATGTAATAGCCGCCGGGCGTCCACGCTACCCAGCGCTTGTCCCCGGCATGGACGAACAGCGCCAGCAGCTCCTGGCCATCGCTCAACCGGTGCCAGCGGATGGTGCCGTCGCCGTAGGCCGCGACGACAAGCGGCGCGTCGCGGGGGATGTTGACCCCCCAGGTGATTCCTGGAGCTGGCTTTTTCCAGATCTGATCGCCGGAGGGATCAAACAGGCGCAGCCAATACTCTGTTCCCAAAGCGAACCGATCGTTCCGAGGCGCAACCGCCACGCTGCGGGACCTCTCGTATGGCTTGAGCGGCAGGGATGTTCCGTTGAGCGTGGGGTCTGTGGTATTTTTCCACCCGGCCACAGACACCCCGTCCGTTTTTGGCGCCAACATCCCGGACGGAGCATAGGCAGACGCCTCAAACGTCTGTGAGAGCAGGTCGAAAAGATAGGGCTCCTTTTCCCCCGATGCCAAACCGAACCGAACCCGTTTCCCCTCCGCATCCACCGTGAAGGCCGCCCCGCGTTTTGCCCGCACATCCGCGCGATCGCCAGCCTTGCTCAGAAGGATATTTCCTGAGCCATCCACGACACCCCAAAACGGGTCTGCGGCCCCGAAACACACGCCCCCTTCGCCACAGGGGATAAGACTGAAAACCGTATCCTCTGAAAGGCCGAAATCCTTAAAAGATCCGCGCCCCCCATCGCTCCAACGGCGAAGAGACAACTTACCGTTCTGTCCCCCTTGCCCGGCTGCGAACAAAGCATCTCCTTCTCGCGCCCAGGCGACAGATGCCAGGTTACTGTCTGTCCCGCCGGAAACATCGGGTTGCCACAACAGGCGCAGATCCGTGCCATCCCGCACCTCCACCCGTTTCCGGTCGTAATACCCCACCGCCAGATGTCGGCCGTCCGGCGAGAAGGCAAGGCGATTCGGTCGCCCTCCAGACGGCCCGGACACCTTTTCCTGGAGAGTGAGATCCGCATCATACAGCCGGATGGAGCCATCGTAAGAGGTGACAGCCAACCGCCCATCCGCCGCAAACGACAGACCATAGACACCCCCGCCATAGTCCCCGTCCTCGCCGACCATCGCCCAGGTCTCTGTCTCCCAGACCCCAATACCGTTGGCGCCGCCCAGTCCGGCTGCCAGCCTCTTCCCATCACCCGAAAAAGCAAGGCTGAGAACGACATTGGGAAGACCACCGAGCCTTTGAACAAGCGCCCCACTCCCAGTATCGAACACATACACGGAATGCGAGGTATCCCACCCGTATCCTGTCAACCCCCCCACAGCCGCCAACGTCCCGTCCGGTGACAGCACCCCGGCATAGAGCTTTCCGTCGTACCCGTCGCCAATCGGTGGCCGCAGAATCCGCAGCAGCTTCCCCTCCGGCAGCGACCACAGCCGCGCCGTCTTGTCTTCCGACACCGTCAGCAGCATCGTCTCCGCCGCATCCACGGAAACTTGCCATATCGGCGCCGTATGCATCCCCGTCTCGATGCGCAGGATCGGCGCCGATGGCGGTTCCCCCGCGCGCAGCGGCCCGCCGGCCATCATCCCCAGCAGCAGGACG
Source organism: Rhodospirillaceae bacterium Z3-40 (assembly GCA_046233135.1). Lineage (GTDB taxonomy): Bacteria > Pseudomonadota > Alphaproteobacteria > Rhodospirillales > Rhodospirillaceae > JBJXHN01. The sequence goes on from JBJXHN010000003.1 coordinate 424,786, forward strand.
ATCCCCCAGACACCCCAGCGCCCCATGGCTCCCCTCCGTCGTTACCGTCCCCTCCGTCGGGGCCTCCAACAAACGATACGGGCACCCACACCTTCGGACAACCCCACGGCGCCATTTTTCCGCAGACCGAACCCTCTCCGTCAGGCCGGTACCTTGCGCAGCTCCTCCACGTCCCGTTTCGGCGGGGCGCCGAAGAAGCGGGCGTATTCGCGGCTGAACTGGGTCGCACTTTCATACCCCACCGCATAGGCCGCCTGGGCCGCCGACAGCCCGTCGCTGAGCATCAGCCGGCGGGATTCCACCAGCCGCAAGTGTTTCTGGTATTGCAGCGGCGGCATGCCCACCAGCGCCTTGAAGTGCTGGTGGAAGGACGACAGGCTCATCCCCGCCTGCTCGGCCAGGGCCTCCACCCGCACCGCTTCCATGAAATTCCGCCGCAGCAGGTTCACCGCACCGCCGATGCGCCCGGCGTGGCTGGTGGGCAGGGCGATGGCGCGCAGCATCGGCCCGTGGGGGCCGCGCAGCAGGTGGTAGAAAAGCTCCTGCCGCAGCAGCGGTCCCAGCACCGGCCAGTCGTCGGGCCGATCGAGCAGCCGCACCAGCCGCAGTCCGCAATCCAGCAGCACCGCCGGTGCCCCGGCCACATGGGCGGCCACATCGTCACCCCGGATCCCGCCGCTCCAGCCCGGCGCCACCCCACCGGGCACGCCGACCGGCCCCTCAGGCAGGCGGCTGATCAGGTCGCGCAGCATCAGAACATCCAGCTCCACGGCCACCCCCAGATAGGGCTTCTGCTCCGTCGCCTCGACCACCATGCTGACCGACGGCAGCTCCATGGTGATCACCCCGCAGTCGCCAGCCGTGAATCGTTGCGGCGAGTCGCCGAAGTTCACCTCCTTCACCCCCTGGGCCAGCAGGCAGAGCACTGGCTGATAGACTGAACACAGCGGCTCCGTCTTTTGCCGCACCCGCATCAGGCTCACCCCCTCCATATCCGTCTCGGTGGGACCGTCGGGGATGGCGCGGGCATCGGCAGCGCGGTGAATCGCATCGGCCAGGGCGGCAAGGGTGGCGGACCGGTCCATGGGGCTCTCCTCCTGTTCGGCACCTCTTCCAAATGCGCCTTCCGACGCGCAGGAGCAAGCCACGACCACACCGCATCGCAGAATTGGGCAAGACCTTCGGAGCTTCGGGCATAGGGATGGCGGGATTTTCCCCCATCTCGGGATCATCCCGATCATCGGACCACTGGAGAATCCGACCATGACCACCGCCCCCAAGATCGCCCTGATCACCGGCGGCAGCCGCGGCCTGGGCCGCAACGCCGCCCTGCACCTGGCCCGTGCCGGCCGCGACATCGTGCTGACCTATCACAGCAACAAGACCGAAGCCGACGCCGCCGTCGCCGAGATCGAAGCCCTGGGCCGCAAGGCCGTCGCCCTGCGCCTGGACGCCGGGGCCGTCGCCAGCTTCCCCGCCTTCGCCACCACCCTGCGCGCCACCCTGGGCGCCACCTGGGGCCGGGAGAGCTTCGACTTCCTGATCAACAACGCCGGCTTCGGCATCTGGGAACTGTACCGGGATGTCACCGAAGCGTCCTTCGACGCCCTGATGAACGTGCACCTCAAGGGCGTGTTCTTCCTGACCCAGGCCCTGGAACCCTTGATCGCCGACCAGGGCCGCATCCTCAACGTCTCCAGCGGCCTGGCCCGCTTTTCCTTCCCCGGCTTCGCGGCCTACGCGGCCATGAAGGGAGGAGTGGAGGTTCTGACCCGCTACATGGCCAAGGAACTGGCCGATCGGGGCATCCGCGTCAACGTGGTCGCCCCCGGTGCCATCGAAACCGACTTCGGCGGCGGCATGGTGCGCGACAATGCGGAGATGAATGCCGGCATCGCCGCCCAGACCGCCCTGGGGCGCGTGGGGCTGCCCGATGATATCGGCGGCGGGATTGCCGCGCTGCTGGAAGACGGGAACGGATGGATGACCGGGCAGCGGGTGGAGCTGTCGGGGGGGATGCTGTTGTAGGCAGATTGGGTCCTTCGGACCCATTGCAAGGCAAGGAGGGGCTCGCCCCTCCTTGAACCTTCCGCTAATCCAGCGGCGCGTCGCCGTCGGTCGGCGGAGCGCTTTCCGTCGCGCCTTCCGGCTGCTCCGGCGTGCTGCTTTCGCCGGCTGCCTCGTCCTTCGGAATCACGCATTCCAGGACCCACACGTCATAGACCCCGTGCTCCATCGCCGACAAGGCCGGGCTGGAAGCAAACATCCACCCCCGAAACACTTCCTTCGGCGCTTCGCCGTCCGTCAGTTCGGTGATGTCCAGAAATGCCGCACTTTCCGGATCGTCAGGCGGCACCCGGCGGATGCACGCCCGCACGATGATCGACAGGGACCCCAGGTCCAGATCCCCGTCCCCCACCGCAACAGTGCTCTCGCCGACCTTCGCGGTCACCTTGTCCAGCCACCCCAGGCGGGCCGTGCGGGCCTTGATTTCATCCGCCTGCACCGGGACAGCCGCGACCGAAACCGCCGCCAGCGCCAGACCACAAGCCAGGAAACGTCCGCTGGTCCCGATCATGGGCTTATTGCCCTTCGCCGCTGGGCTGGGTGGCCAGGAAGATCACCTCGCCCACCAGCTCTTCCATGGACTGGAAATCCTGGGTGCGCGTGATCACATCGCCCGGCCCCAGCGGATCCATCGCCTGGCCCGGCTCCAGCCGCACGTATTTGCCGCCCAGAAGACCGTCGGAAACGATGCTCGCCCGCGTGTCTTCCGGAAGCGTAATGCCCGGATTGATGGTCATCGACACCACGGCCTCGAAAGTATCGGTGTCCAGGTTCTGTTCGGTGACCGTGCCGACCTTGATGCCGTTCACCTTCACATCGCTGCCGTCATCCAGGCCACCGACCTTGAAGAAGACCGCTGTCAGCGGATAGCCGCCCTCCACCGGGCGCAAGTTCGCCGAAGTCCAGGCAAACACCAGGAACACCGCCGCCACCAGCAGGACGACAGCCCCCATCACGGTTTCAATGGGATTGCGCCCCATGGATCAGTCCTCATCCTGTTCGAGCGCCGGAGCATCCGGGTCAATCCCGCGCCGCCGCTTGGCCATGGCCACGATCTTCGCCAGCAGGTCCTCGATGATCACCGAATCCTGGGAATACAGCAGCTGGCCACCCGACGGCACCGTGCCGTAGCCCGCGCCCCCCGTCGACAACTCGATGTATTTGGCTCCCAGCAGGCCGTCCGTCTGAATCAATGCTGCCGTATCGTCCGGCAGCTCTATGTCCAGATCAAGGCGCATGGACACCACCGCCCGGTAGGAATCGTCCAGACGATGCCCCACCACTTTGCCGATGGGCAGGCCCGCAAGACGGACTTCCGATCCCACACCCACGCCGTCGGCCCGGTTGAATACCGCCGAGACCATGTAAACGCCGTCCGCCCCCTCAAGGGCGGGACGGCCCACGGAGGCCCATACCATCACCAGCACGCCGACCATAAGGACGGCAGCGCCGATCAACGTTTCGGTCCGGGCACTATGCAACATGAAGGAATCCGCACCAGCGGGTGATACCAGAACGCTCTATATGGAGAGTACGCTTACGGACGCCAGGCTTCGTAATCGCCTGAAGAGGCCGCTCGCTTGCCGCCGGCGCGCTCATCACCGCCGGGAACATAAGCCCCCAGCGTCCCCGTCAGGTTCGGCTGGTGGGTCTGCACCCAGGTCACGCCGGGGTCTTCCAGCGGCTTGTCACTGGTGTGGTGCAGCCAGGCATGCCACGCCGCGGGCACCTTCGAACCTTCGACCTTGCCCTTGTAGACCACCCAACGCATCTTGCGACCCCAACGGTCGGTCCGCCCGCCGCTGTGTTCGTAATAGCTGTTGCCGAAGCCATCCTTGCCCACCAGCTTGCCGAACCGCTTGGTGAACAGCCAAGTCCCAAAGCTCATCTGCGTGTGCCTCACCGCCTGAACAAAATTCCGGTCACGAATTATGGGGGATCCGTGCGGCGCACTATGGCCCAAGCCTCCGCCCTAGTCCAGTGCGGAGGGTCCGGACCGCCCCCGGATCAGAAGCGCCTGATTGCCGGGCGCTCCGCCTTCGGGCGGCCATAGGCCTCGCGCCAGCTTTCCGAGATGACGGCCGTGTCCGCCTTTTCCCCGTCCCATTTGAAGTGGCCGCAATGGCGACACAGGAGATCCAGTTCCGCGCGAAACGTCTCATCATCCGGCGGCAGAGCCATCCGCCCGACTCCGAAGCCGAATACGCGATCGATGCCGCCACCGATGGCGCAGGGGTAATAGCCGTGCGGGGTCAGACCGACGCCGCAGTAGTGGGGATAGGGACAGGCGCGGGTGAAGTCGGCGTTCGCATATTTCGGCAGATCGATGGGAGCCACATTGAAGGTGTCGAAGGTCTGCGGCCCGCCGGTCTTCGACGTATTCTCGATGATGATCCCGTCGGGAATGCGTGCCAGCACGGCGGCGACCCGCGCCCCATGGCCATTGGTCACCAGGGTGATTCGGGCCTTGGGATAGAAATTCCGCTTGTAGGCCAGCAGGGCCTCAAGGATGCCGATGATCTCCGGATGAAGGGTCGGCTCGCCGCCCAGGACCCGAATGCGCTGCCACTTCCGGCCGTCCTGGATGCTTTCGGCGATGAAGCGCTCAATATGCTCCAGGGTCAGCGCAGCCGAGGACGGCTGCTGCGTGGAAGAGCGGTTGCAATTCGTGCACTTGAGATTACAGGCATAGGTCACGTCGATTTCGATGCGCCGGTGGTTCGGGCGATAGCGGACGAACGGCAGGCGCCGCAAGAGAATATGGCTGAGATGAATGCAGGTGTGATTCCGCCACAGCATGGCCTTGGCCAGGAAAGTCCTCAGGCTCCGCATCGATCCCTCTTCCCGAAACACGGTCTTACAGGTACTGACACAACAAAAAAATTGCCGTCATGCTCCCTCAACGCACCAGGGAGCATTCGTCGCAACTACTCATCGAAAGCGAAAAGACACAGACCCAATGCCGCCAAGCCTTCTGCAATACCATCTGGGTCACGAAATGACGGGATTACAATAGGTTTTTCACTCCCTGCAGACTCCTTTACATATATCGACGAAAATTGGAACGAGATCAGGCTGCAATAGCGCACTAAATTTTATGGCTAACAGCGAAACGGGCGAGCCTCCACACCACCGCCCCCTGACAGCGCCCCCCTCAGCTGCCCCCACCACATGCGGCCCCTCCCCTGTTACGAACCACAAGATAGCCGCTGAAAGCCCCGGATTCCGACCGACTTTCGTTCAAATACCATACATATTGTGTGTGTCCGAATTTTGCCCACAAAACCTATTGCACCCCGCGTTGGAAACGCATAATCTAGCCAAACGTTGAGCGCGGCACCCAAGATATGGTGATCCAGAAGGATCACGTATGTCGCTGGGCAGCACCTCGACATCCTTCCATGATCCGTCCCACCCATCCGTACACGGTTTGGTGCGGCCAACGTCCATAACCGTCAGCGGAGCTTTCCCTGCTGCTAACACACGGGGAATCCGAGCATTTTCGGCGTGTCGGCGTTTGCGCACCAAAACACGGTAAGGTTGGAAAGATCATAAGTACGCAATTGACCCGCGAAAGGACGGCACGATGCGCATCGAGCGGCACTTCACCACGGCGACGCAGGATCCCTACAGTGATATGGACTTTCGCAAGGCCAGTAGCGAGATCCGAAATCCCGACGGCTCGGTGGTTTTCAAGTGCGACGCGGTGATGGTTCCGGCCGGCTGGTCCCAGGTGGCCACCGATGTCCTGGCTCAGAAGTATTTCCGCAAGGCCGGCGTGCCTGCGCGCCTGAAGGCCGTGGAAGAAAGTGATGTGCCGCAGTGGCTGTGGCGCCATGAAGCCGATACCGACGCCCTGTCCACCCTGCCGGTGGAAGAGCGTTACACCGGTGAAACCGACAGCCGCCAGGTGTTCAACCGCCTGGCCGGCACCTGGACCTACTGGGGCTGGAAGGGCGGCTATTTCGACGGTGAGGAGGATGCCCGCGGCTTCTTCGATGAAATGCGCTGGATGCTCGCCTCGCAGATGGGCGCGCCGAACTCGCCGCAGTGGTTCAACACGGGCCTGCACTGGGCCTATGGGGTTAACGGTCCCTCCCAGGGTCACTTCTATGTGGATCATCGCACCGGAGTCGCCGCACGCTCCGATTCCGCCTACGAACGGCCGCAGCCGCACGCCTGCTTCATCCAGTCCATCGAAGACGATCTGGTGAACGAAGGCGGCATCATGGACCTGTGGGTCCGCGAAGCCCGGCTGTTCAAGTACGGCAGTGGCACCGGGACCAACTTCTCCAACCTGCGTGCGGCCGGCGAACCCCTGTCGGGCGGCGGCAAGTCGTCCGGCCTGATGAGCTTCCTGAAGATCGGAGACCGCGCCGCCGGAGCCATCAAGTCCGGCGGTACCACCCGCCGCGCGGCCAAGATGGTGATCTGCGACATCGATCATCCGGATATCGAAGAATTCATCGACTGGAAGGCCAAGGAAGAGCGCAAGGTTGCCGCCCTGGTGGCCGGATCCAAGATCGCGTCCCAGCATCTCAACGCCGTGATGGCCGCCACCCGGTCCTGGGACGGCGCCGACGACGGCAAGCGGTTCGATCCCACCGAGAACAAGGCGCTGAAAAAAGCCATCGTCGCCGCCCGCAAGGCGATGATCCCCGAGGCCTACACCCAGCGCGTCATCCAGCTGGCCCGCCAGGGCTTCACTGGCCTGGAATTCGAAACCTACGACACCGACTGGGATTCGGAAGCCTATCTCACCGTGTCCGGCCAGAACTCCAACAACAGCGTCCGCGTGACCAACGAGTTCCTGAAGAAGGTGCTGGAAAACGGCGAATGGACCCTGAAGTACCGCACCGTCGACCAGGGCCGTACCGTCAAGGCCCGCGACCTGTGGGACCGTATCGCCCTGGCCGCCTGGTCGTCAGCCGATCCCGGCCTGCAGTTCGACAGCACCATCAACGAATGGCACACCTGCCCGAATTCCGGCCGCATCAACGCCTCCAACCCCTGCTCGGAATACATGTTCCTCGACGACACGGCCTGTAACCTGGCGTCGCTGAACCTGATGGCCTTCCGGCGCGAGAACGAAGGCGGGGCCTTCCTGTTCGACGTGGCCGGCTTCGAACATGCCTGCCGCCTGTGGACCATGGTGCTGGAAATCTCGGTGCTGATGGCCCAGTTCCCGTCCAAGGAAATCGCCGAACTCAGCTTCCGCTACCGCACCCTTGGACTGGGCTATGCCAACATCGGCGGCCTGCTGATGGCCAGCGGCCTGCCCTATGACAGCGACGAAGCCCGGGCGCTTTGCGGCGCGATCAGCGCGGTGATGACCGGCGTCGCCTATGCCACCAGCGCCGAAATGGCCGAACTGATGGGTGCCTTCCCCGGTTATGCGGACAACGCCGAACCGATGCTGCGGGTTATCCGCAATCACCGCCGCGCCGCCCACGGCCGCGCCAAGGGCTACGAAGGCCTGACCATCGCCCCGGTGGCGCTGGACATCGACAACTGCCCGCAGGAAGATCTGCCCGAAGCCGCCCAGCGCGCCTGGGACAAGGCCCTGGCCGTCGGCGAGGTCCACGGCTTCCGTAACGCGCAGGTTTCGGTGATCGCGCCCACGGGCACCATCGGCCTGGTGATGGATTGCGACACCACCGGCATCGAACCCGACTTCGCCCTGGTCAAGTTCAAGAAGCTGGCCGGTGGCGGCTACTTCAAGATCATCAACCGGATGGTGCCCCAGGCCCTGCGCACCCTGGGCTATGACGAAGACGCGGTCGAAGCGGTGATCCGCTACGCCGTCGGCCACGGCACCCTGCGCGGCGCTCCGGCCATCAACCACCAGAGCCTGGCCGCCAAGGGCTTCACCCCCGATGTGCTTCAGGCGGTCGAAGACGGCCTGGGCAGCGCCTTCGACATCCGCTTCGTCTTCACCAAATGGACCCTGGGCGAGACCTTCTGCCGCGAGCGCCTGGGCGTCACCGATGCCCAGCTGGCCGATGCCGGATTCGACCTGCTGAGCCACCTGGGCTTCAGCCGCGCCCAGATCGAGGCGGCGAACACCTTCGTCTGCGGCGCCATGACCGTCGAAGGCGCACCGGGGCTGAAGGAAGAGCACCTGCCGGTGTTCGACTGCGCCAACGCCTGCGGCCGCACCGGTACGCGCTATCTGTCGGTGTCCAGCCACATCCGCATGATGGGGGCGGCCCAGTCCTTCATCTCCGGGGCCATCTCCAAGACCATCAACATGCCCTCCGATGCCTCGGTCGAGGACTGCAAGGACGCTTATATGGCTTCCTGGCAGCTGGGCCTGAAGGCCAATGCGCTGTACCGCGACGGATCCAAGCTATCCCAGCCCCTGGCCGCCCAGGTGCTAGAGGATGACGAGGACGAAGAAACCCTGGAAGAGGCCGTCAGCGGCAAGCCCCAGGCCGCCCGCGCCGAAGTGCTGGCCGAACGCATCGTCGAACGGGTGGTGGCGTCGCGCGCACGCATGCCCGACCGCCGCAAGGGCTATACGCAGAAGGCCATCGTCGGCGGCCACAAGGTCTATCTGCGCACCGGCGAATACGAAGACGGCCGTCTGGGCGAGATCTTCATCGACATGCACAAGGAAGGCGCTGCGTTCCGCTCGCTGATGAACAACTTCGCCATCGCCATTTCCATCGGCCTGCAATACGGCGTGCCCCTGGAAGAGTATGTGGAAGCCTTCACCTTCACCCGCTTCGAACCCCAGGGCATGGTGACCGGCAACGCCACCATCAAGATGGCCACCTCCATCCTCGACTACATCTTCCGCGAAGTGGCGATCAGCTACCTGGGCCGCAACGATCTGGCCCATGTGGAGCCTGAAGACCTGACCCCCGACACGGTGGGGGACGGCCACGAGGAAGGGGACTTCACCGAAGAATGGGATTCGGCCCTGACCCAGACGGTCAGCGCGGGCTACGTGCGGTCCAACCTGTATGTGCTGAAGCAGAAGTCCAGGCACCGCCACGCCGCCTCCGGCGGTCGCCAGGCAGAGGTGGCCAAGGCGACCGGCACCGACGGGGCCGGCACCACCACCCTGAAGACCACCGAAGCGGTTGCCGTCACCGTCTCGGAATCGGTGATGGACGACACCGACGACAAGCTGGCCCGCATCCGCGAGGCCCGCATGAAAGGCTACGAAGGCGACTCTTGCAGCGAGTGCGGCAACTTCACCCTGGTGCGCAACGGCACCTGCATGAAGTGCGACACCTGCGGATCGACCAGCGGCTGTTCCTGATCGTCCGAACACCATAGGGGCAAGACGAGGCAGCAAGGGGCCGGCGGGAAACCGTCGGCCCCTTTCCTTGACCCCCTTTTGTTGCAGCACATCCTGGCAGTGGACAAGAGCAGCCCCCCATGCTTCCATGCGAATGGGGTGGTTGCGCATGTGTCAGGGAAATGCGGACTTGGCAAATTTGTCCGGACGACAACGCTTCTTGCCGACATTAACGACGACGCTACACCGGCTGGAGGACGCCGCCGATCAGGGGGCGGCCCAGCCTTGGGCCACCATCGAGTGCCAGCAACTGCTTCCCGGCCGGTATGAAGGCAGCATCGGGGTGGTTGACATGGGCGGCATCCGCGTGGTGCGGGAATTCCAGAACACCACCATCTACAAGATCTGTAACCTGCCGGACAACCTGTGCACCCTGTCCATCGTCGAAGAGATTGATCCGGCCCTGCGCTTCTCCCAGTTCGGGCATGAGGCGGGGCACAATGTTTTCTTTCTGCCTACGGCCACGGACTGCGACATCCTGATCTCCGGCGGCACCGCCACCCTGTATGTGGCGTTGGACCAGGAGCGGCTGTTTTCCGAAGTCCGCCAGCTCAATCCCGAGCGGTGGGAGCGGGGGCTGGACAGGATCGCGGTGATCGGCGCCGACCGGCGGGCCAATTTCGCCTCTGCCATGGCGTCAGTGTTCGATCTGGTCTCCGCTCACCTGGGCAAGGGGGTGGTCGCCGATATCGCCCGGCTGGAACGCACGGTGCTGGGAACCACCGCCCTGACCCTGGACGGCTTCGACCATAACGGCCAGTATAGTGATTTGCTGCACCGTCCGTCGGGTCCCCGCATCGCCCGGACCATGCGCAACGCCCATACCTATATTCAGGACTGCCTGGCCCGGGACGACCTGCCCACGGTCGCCGACATGTGTGCCCATGCAGGGGTATCGGAACGGACGCTGCAATACAGCTTCCGGGACCAACTGGACATGACCCCCGTCGCCTATCTGCGGGTCATGCGGCTGAATCAGGCGCGGCTGGATCTGTCCTTCCCCGCCCGCCGGGACCTGACGGTCACCGAGGTGGCCATGCGCTGGGGGTTCCTCCACCTCGGCCGTTTCGCCCAAGCCTATCGCGCGTTGTTCCACGAAACCCCGTCGCAGACCCTGGACCGCCAGATCGGCCTGTCCGCCTGATCCCAGCCCCCGGCCCCCCTCTGAGCCACCCTGCCCTAGCCGGCTGGTCCAAACCGGTTTGCGGAAATGGGACAGGCGCCCCGCCCCCGCCGCCATTTTCTATGCACCGCCCCCTGCCATGCTCCGCGCAGGGGGGTTTTGCTTGCGCGCGGCGCTCGCCGCCCACCCTGAAGCACCGTCTTTCTGTATGGATATACCACCCCCGAGACACCAGCCCCCTGCCCTGCGAGCTGAGAAAGTGCCATTTCGCTAACCGCTTGTCCCTTGATACTGCAACGTTTTGTCTTTGATCCTGCAAAGTTTTGTCTTTGCGGATAGCGGATAGCCAGCCGCCCCGCCCCTCGCCACTTTCACCGTCCAGCGAAACAGGCTCCTCCTGTATTCGCGCCTTTCGCGCGCAACCCGGAGGAATCGGAGAAGGACAGCAAGATGGGGTGGAGAGTGCTTGGGCAGGCAGCTTTGCGTCTGGGGATTAGCCTGGCCTTGGTTGGCAGCCAGACCCTTTGCCTCCTGCCCCTATCCGCCGCGAAGGCCGATGAGACCATCACGTTAAGCAGCGGTTCCCAGACCTATAACAACAGTTTCACCGGACCGACAATCATCACGTGGAATGTGGGTGGATCCGGCCAAGCATTCTTCCACGGCACAACAGATGAAAGCGGTGGCGCGATCGGATTCATCAAGGCCGGAGCCGGACAGCTCTATTTAAGTAGCACCAGCCTAAACCTCAGTGGCGGCCTGACCATCAATGAAGGTCAGTTCATTCTGTGGCCCAGCGGCTCACTGAACGGGGACGTGGTCAGTAATGCTAATGGAGAATTTGGTATCAGCACCAGCAGCTCCTCCACCTATTCCGGGACGATAACCGGAGCTGGAAATTTTGTCACGTACGGATCAGGAACGCTCTACTATACAGGCGATATGGAATTAAGCGGGCGCATAAGGGTCGGCGACAATACCCTATCCATCGGCGATGGCGGGACGAGCGGCTCCCTTTCCGGAGATGTGGAGAATAGAAGCACCCTACAATTCTACCGGTCCGACGCGCTGACCTATTCAGGCAACATTTCGCAAAACGGCACCCTGGTCCAGGCGGGCAGCGGCACCACCACCCTGACCGGCACCGCTGCCCACACTGGCGGCACCACCATTTCTAACGGTACGCTGAGCATCGGCGACGGCGGAACCAGCGGCTCCCTTTCGGGAGATGTGGTCAACAACAGCACCCTCCAGTTCAACCGCTCCAACGCCATGACCTTTTCCGGCGATATCTCCGGCTCCGGCTCCCTGGTGCAGGCCGGCAGCGGCACCACCACCCTGACCGGCACCGCCTCCCACACCGGCGGCACCACCATTTCTGCCGGCACGCTGCGACTTGGGGCTTCCAACCGCCTGGCCGACAGCGGCACGCTGACCGTCGAAAGCGGCGCGACCTTCGACCTTGCCAATAACAGTGAGACCATCACCACCCTGGCGGGCAGCGGCAGCGTCACCTTGGGCAGCGGCGCCCTGACCGTCGGCAGCAGCACCGATGGCACCCTCTCCGCCACCCTGTCGGGCACCGGGTCCCTGACCAAAAGCGGCAGTGGCACCCTGCTCCTGACCGGCGCAACCAGCCACACCGGCGGCACCACGGTCAGCGCCGGCACCCTGCAACTCGGGGCTTCCGACCGCCTGGCCGACAGCGGCAGGCTGACCGTCGAAAGCGGCGCCACCTTCGACCTTGCCAATTTCAATGAGACCATCGGCATCCTGGCGGGCAGCGGCAGCGTCACCCTGGGCAGCGGCGCGCTGACCGTCGGCACCAGCTCCGGCGGCACCTTCTCGGGCACCCTGTCGGGCACCGGCTCCCTGATCAAACAAGGCACCGGCACCACCACCCTGACCGGCACCGCCTCCCACACCGGCGGCACCACCATTTCCGCCGGGACGCTGAGCATCGGCAACGGCGGCACCACCGGCACCCTGTCCGGCGCCATCACCAACAACGCCACCCTGCGGGTCCACCGCTCCAACGCGATTACCCTCTCCGGGGATATGTCCGGCACCGGCGCCCTGGTGCAGGCGGGCAGCGGCACCACCACCCTGACCGGCGCCGCCAGCCACACCGGCGGCACCACGATCGCCGCCGGCACCCTGCGACTCGGGGCTTCCGACCGCCTGGCCGACAGCGGCTCGCTGACCGTCGAAAGCGGCGCCACCTTCGACCTCGCCAACTTCGACGAGACCATCGGCGCCCTGGCGGGCGCCGGCAGCGTCACCCTGGGCAGCGGCGCGCTGACCGTGGGCAGCAGCACCGACGGCACCTTCTCCGGCACCCTGTCGGGCACCGGGTCCCTGACCAAAAGCGGCAGCGGTACCCTGATCCTGAGCGGCACCGCCTCCCACACCGGCGGCACCACGGTCAGCGCCGGCACCCTGCAGCTCGGGGCTTCCGACCGCCTGACCGACAGCAGAACGCTGACCGTCGAAAGCGGCGCCACCTTCGATCTTGCCGATTTCGATGAGACCATCGGCACCCTGGCGGGCAGCGGCAACGTCACCCTGGGCAGCGGCGCCCTGACCATCGGCGGCAGCGCCGACGGCACCTTTTCCGGCACGATGTCGGGCACCGGGTCCCTGACCAAAAGCGGCAGCAGGTCCCTGTACCTGACCGGCACCGCCGCCCACACCGGCGGGACCACCATTTCAACGGGAACGCTGAGCATCGGCACCGGCGGCACCAGCGGGTCCCTGTCCGGCGCCATCACCAACAACGCCACCCTTCAGGTCAACCGCTCCAACGCGATCACGCTGTCCGGGGATATCTCCGGCAGCGGCACCCTGGTCCAGGCCGGCACCGGCACCACCAGCCTGACCGGTGCCGCAAGCCACACCGGCGGCACCACCATCAACGCCGGAACGCTGTCCATCGGCGATGGGGGAACCAGTGGCTCCCTTTCGGGGGATGTGGTCAACAGAAGCACCCTCCAGATCAACCGCTCCGACACCATCATCCTGTCCGGCGCCATCTCCGGAACCGGCAATCTGGTGCAGGCGGGTAGCGGTACCACCGCCCTGACGGGCACCGCCGCCCACACCGGCGGCACCACCATTTCGGCCGGGACGCTGAGCATCGGCAACGGCGGCACCACCGGCACCCTGTCCGGCGCCATCACCAACAACGCCACCCTTCAGGTCAATCGCTCCGACGCGATCACGCTGTCCGATGACATTTCAGGCAGCGGCTCGCTGGTCCAGGCCGGCAGCGGCACCACCACCCTGACCGGCAGCGCCGCCCACACCGGCGGCACCACCATTGCCGCCGGGACGCTCCGCATCGGCGACGGCGGCACCAGCGGGTCCTTGTCCGGCGCCGTCACCAACAACGGGACCCTGCAGATCAACCGGTCCGACGCCGTCACCCTTTCCGGCGACATCTCCGGCAGCGGCGCCCTGGTGCAGGCCGGCAGCGGCACCACCACCCTGACCGGTGCCGCCAGCCATACCGGCGGCACCACCATCAGCGCCGGCACCCTGCTGCTAGGGGCGTCGGACCGGCTGCCGGACAGCGGCGCGGTTTCCATCAGCGCGGCGGGCACCCTGGACCTGGGCAGCCATGACGAGACCATTGGCGCGCTCAGCGGCTCCGGCCTCGTTTCCTTGGGCACCGGCACGCTGACATTCGGTGGTGCAACGGATGCCACCTTCTCCGGCCAGGTCTCGGGGACCGGCGATCTGGTCAAGACCGGATCGGGCACATGGCGCTACACCGGCCAGTCCCTGGGCACCGGCACAACCACCATCGCCGGAGGAACATTCAGCCTTGGTGACGGCGGCACTGGCGGAACCCTGGACGTGGACGTGGTGCTCAGCGGTGGGGCCTTGCAGATCAACCGCTCCGACGCCGTCACCTTGTCGAAAGGCATTTCCGGCACGGGTGGCCTGATCCAGGCCGGCACCGGCACCACCACTCTGGCCGGCACCGTCAGCATCTCCGACGGCACCACCATCAGCGCCGGCACCCTCGCGCTAGGCGCGTCCGAACGCCTGGGGGACGGCGGGACACTGACCGTCGCCACCGGCGGCACCTTCGATCTCGCCGGTTTTGACGAGACCATCGGCGCCCTGACCGGCGGCGGCACCGTCACCCTGGGGGCCGGCTCCCTGACCGTCGGCGATGCCTCCGACACCACCTTTTCCGGCGCCCTCTCGGGCACCGGCGCCCTGATCAAGACCGGCGGCGGCACGCTGTATCTCACCGGCTCTGCCAGCCACTCCGGCGGGACCGCCATCACCTCCGGCACGCTGAGCATCGGCGACGGCGGCACCTCGGGCAGCCTGTCCGGCGATGTGGTGGTTGCCGGCGGGACCTTGCAGGTCAACCGATCCGACAGCGTCACCCTGTCCAACGCCATCTCCGGCTCCGGCACGCTGGTCCAGGCCGGCACCGGCACCACGACCCTGAGCGGCACCACCAGCCATACCGGCGGCACCACCATTGCCACCGGTACCCTGAAGCTCGGCGGCTCCAACCGGCTGGCGGACGGCGGCACGGTGAGCATCAATGCGGGCGCCATCCTCGACCTGGATGGCCACAGTGAAACCATCGGCGCCCTGAGCGGCGGCGGCACCTTGGCATTGGGCGCCGGCGGGCTGGTCTTCGGCGGCGGATCGGACGGCAGTTTCTCGGGCACCACCACCGGCACCGGCAGCCTGACCAAGCTCGGCTCGGGCACCTGGACCCTGAGCGGCAGCGCCGGCCATACTGGCGGCACCATCATTTCCTCCGGCACGATCAGCATCGGTGACGGTGGCACCTCGGGCAGCCTCTTAGGCGACGTGGCACTGTCCGGCGGCACCCTTCAGGTCAACCGCTCCGACGCCGTCACTTTATCCAGTGCAATTTCCGGCACCGGATCCCTGGTCCAGGCCGGCACAGGCACCACCCTGCTGACCGGCACCACCACCCACACCGGCGGCACCACCGTCGCCGCCGGCACCCTGAAGCTGGGCGCGGCGGAACGCCTGTCCGACAGCGGCATGGTCACCATCGCCTCGGGAGCCACCTTCGACCTCAACAATTACGACGAGACCTTCGGCACTCTGGCCGGCAGCGGCGCCCTGGCCCTGGGCAGCGGCACCCTGACCATCGGTGGCAATATCGATAGCACCTTCGCCGGCACCACCAGCGGCACCGGTTCCCTGATCGTCAGCGGCCCGGGAGAGCTGACACTGACTGGCAGCACGGCGCATACGGGCGGTACCACCATTGCCTCGGGCACCCTCTCGCTGGGGGATGGGGGTAGTATTGGCGGTTTCATCACCGTCAACGACACGCTCCAACTGGTCAACTCCGGCGCCTACACCCTGTCCAACAGCCTGTCGGGCACAGGCACCCTTATGCAGGCCGGCAGCGGCACCACCACCCTGACCGGCACCGCCAGCCACACCGGTGGCACCACCATCAGCGCCGGCACTCTGGCGCTGGGCGGCTCGAACCTGTTGGCCGACAGCGGCACCGTCTTCGTCGCATCCGGCGCCACCTTCGCCCTGAACAGCCATGACGAGACCATCGGCGCCCTTACTGGTGCTGGTACCGTCACCCTGGGCAGCGCCGCCCTGACCGTCGCCGCCGCCAGCGACAGCACTTTCGCCGGCACCCTCTCCGGCAGTGGCAGCCTGATCAAAAGGGGGCCGGCGACCGTCACCCTGACCGGCACAGCCGCGCAGACCGGCGGCACCACGGTCAGCGCCGGCACCCTGCGCCTGGGCGATTCCGAACGCCTGTCCGACAGCGCCACGGTCAGCCTGTTAGACAATGGCACCCTGGACCTGAACGGGGTTACGGAAACCATCGGCGGCCTGAGTGGCAGCGGATTGCTGGCCCTGGGGTCCGGCAGCCTGCTTCTGGCCGGGGACGACGATGCCACCTTCTCCGGCACCACTTCGGGCAGCGGCAGCCTGACCAAATCCGGCAGCGGCACCTGGACGGTCACCGGTACCGGCGGCCATAGCGGCGGCACCACCGTGTCCGCCGGCAAGCTGGTGGTCAACGGCAGCCTGGGGGCCATCACCCTGGCCTCCGGCAGTACTCTGGGGGGATCGGGTTTCGTCGACACCGTGGACACCGCCGGCACCATTGCCCCGGGCAATTCCATCGGTACGCTGTCCACCGGCAGTCTGACCTTCCGCGACGGCTCCATCTATCATCTGGAGATCAACGCCGACGGCCGGTCCGACCTGCTGGACGTTGCCGGCTCCGTGACCATTAACGGCGGCGCCACCGTCGAAGTGGACCCGGAAGCCGGGGTCTATGCCGACAATGCGCTCTACACCATCCTGACCACCACCGACGGCATCTCGGGCGCCTTCGACGGGGTCGACTACGCCGACGACAACACCCTGTTCCACCGCCTGTATCTGGTGCCGTCGGGCAATGACCTGCTGCTGCGCCTGCGCCGCAGCGGCACCACCTTTGCCGACTTGGTGGACGGCGACCTGAGCGGCACCGGGTCGGCGCTGGACGAGATGGAAACCCTCAGCCTCACCGATACCTCCATGGATCAAACTCTGCTTCAGGCGCTCTACGACCTCGACACCTCCGACGACGTCGGCCAGGCGGTGGTGGTCCTGTCCGGCGCCGGTGTCAGTCACACACTCCTGGCCCGCAAGGTGGGCGCCGCGATGGTCCAGGCCGCGCTGTCGGACGCCGGCGGCAGGGGATCCCTGTCCGGGGGAAGCCCGTTCTCCGCTTTTCCCGGCGGGGAGGCGGATGGTATGGGTCTGCTCTCCGGCGTCGGACAGGTCCTGCGCCCCGCCCGCGCCACGTCGGCCTCCGGCCTGTCCCTTCAGGAAACCCCGGTCTCGCCGGAGCCCTCTTCCGACCGGCCGCGCCTTTGGCTGAACACGGTGGGCGGCGTCGGAGACCAGGACTCCGACGGCCTGATCTCCGGCCAAAGCTATTCCTTCTGGGGGTTCGCCGGCGGCTATCGCCATCCCCTGTCACCCGAATGGGAGCTGGGCCTGTCCACCGCCATGGTCTCTTCCCGCGCCGCCACCGATGACGATCTGGTCACCACCACCGGCACGTCCCTGTTCGGCATGGCGCAGGTGCGCTGGCTGCCCGACGCGGATTGGAGCGTCCAGGCTGGCCTGGGCCTCGCCCGCCATGCCTTCACCAGCAAGCGTCAAGTGGCTTTCGATGGCTTTGCGGGCGTCGCCGAAGGGAATTCAGCAGCCTGGGAAGGCCTTGCCAGCCTGGAGGTCCGCCGCGCCTGGGCGCTGGACAGCGCCACACTATCCCCCGTCGCCGGAGCCGACCTCTCGGTCCTACACGAAGGCCGCTGGCGGGAAGGTGGCGCCGGCTCCGCCAACCTGACCTATGGCGCGGAAACCGGCGTGCGCGCCCAGACCCGCCTGGGCCTTGGCATCACCCGCACCGTCAACCTGGGCGCCGGCTTCAGCCTGCTGCCCGCGGCCGAGGTCCTGTGGGTGGCCACCGTGGGAGCCAGCAGCGACGGCAGCACTGCCCGATTCACCGAGGGCACCGCCGAATGGAGCGTGCCCACCCTGTCCGCCCCCCGCAACGCCGCCGCCCTGCACCTGCAGACTGATGTGGCTTCCGACGCCGGCTGGTCCCTCGGCATCGGGTATGCCGGTCGGTATGCCGGCAGCGCCCGCGATCACGCATTCCGGGTCGGCGGCAAGCTGGCGTTCTAAACGGAAAGGGGATCAACCAACCCTTAAAATGAATAGAATATCCGTGAACAGAAAGCGTGCATTATTTTTTCATGAGGATGAAATTTTATCTTGAAACACTATTGTCACACCCCCTGAGAAACAGTATCTGAACAGTGAAATTATGATGACGGGATAGAGAATACTCTTTTTCTTTAGGATATCGCTCCGTATTCTCCGCACGCGTCAAGGGGGGCGGTCTGCCGGCAGGGGCGCCCCCGCATCTTTGCTCCCGACCACATCCTCTCCAGCTCCGGACGTTCATCATGCACGCTTCCGCGCCCCTCTCCGCCCTGCTCCCCGCCGATGAAGAGTTGGCGCAGACCTTGCGTGACCTGCGTCCCCATGTGGCCGCCATCATCGACGACGTGCTGAGCGACTTCTACGCCACCCTGTCTCGCACGCCCCAGCTTTACGCCTTGTTCGGCGGAGGGGACGGGATGGAGAAGGCCCGCGCTGCCCAGCGCCGCCACTGGTTGGACGTGCTGATGACCGGCGCCTGGAAGCTGCATGCCGAACAGGTTCGGCGCATCGGCCATGCCCATGTGGTGCGCGGCGTGACGCCAACGATTTTCTGTGCCTCCTACGCCCAGATCCTGTCCGGGATCGCCGGGCGCTTGGCGCGGAACAAGGAGTTGAGCCGCAAGAAGCTGCGGCGCGGCCTCGATGCCCTGGTACGGGTGGCCTACATCGACATGATCGCCATCCTCGACCTGTACCTGCTGGAAGAGCGGGAAAGCGCGCGCGACGCCATCCGTCTGCGTGCCGAGGATTTCGAGAAGACCGTCCTTTGTGTCGCCGAAGACATCGACGACGCCGGCCGCGCCCTGGTGGACTCGGCGGAGACCCTGAGCAGCGGCACCGCCGACCTGGACGTCCGGCTGAACGGTCTGGCCGACACCGCCAGCCGCACCGCCGAGGCGATGGGCTCGGTGACCGGCGCCACCGGAGAAATCGCCAGCGCCATGGAGGAAGTCGCCCGCCGCAATACCGAGGCCGCGACCATCTCGCGCACAGCCGCCGACAAGACCTCGGCGCTGGGCAGCATCTTCGCCGAATTGAACGAAGCGACGCAGGGGATCGCCGAAGCCACCCGCCTGATCGAGGGGATCGCCCGGCAGACCCAGTTGCTCTCGCTGAACGCCGCCATCGAAGCCGCCCGGGCGGGTGCCTTGGGCAGCGGTTTCGCCGTGGTTGCCGGTGAGGTGAAAGGCCTGGCGCAGGAAACCGCCGTCGGCACCGAGAAGGTGGACAATCGGGTCGCACGGGTGCGGGCGGCGGTGGAGCGGGCCTCGGCCGCGCTCGCCGACCTGACGGCGACCACCGATGCCCTGGACACCATCACCGAACAGGTGGCCAGCGCCGTCCACCAGCAGCAGGCCGCCCACGCCGACATCAGCCGCACCATCGCCACCGTCGCCGAAAGCATGGAAACCGTCCGCCGCACTGCCGAAGACGTGCGTGGCCTGTCCCGCAGCACAGAGGCCTCGGTCGCGGCCATGCACGACACCTCCGGCGCCCTGCGTCAGCGCATCAGCGGCCTGAAGACCAATGCCGACACCTTCCTGAGCGGCGTGCTGGAGGCGGCACGGTAATCGTCATGCGGCGGTCTCTCCCCCACCTTCCCGGACCCCCAACAGCAGCGGGGCGCCTCACCGATCCGAAAGGCGCCCCACCGGGCTGGGTGCTGAGAGGGAAGGAAGACCTCAGCCGATCTCTGTCAGGGGGATGGCACCTCACACAGCGTCACACACCGTCCGCCCCATCACGCCGCTCTTCAACGGAGTCTGTTTTCTGCCGCTCTTCAGCGGCGTACTCCTCTTGCCGCTCTTCAGCGGCGTACTCCTCTTGCCGCTCTTCAGCGGCGGTCTGGCCGCTGCTGGATACAGCCGTACCATCCCAGGCCCTGGTAGGTCTCGTAGCCAGGGGTGGCATGAAAGCCGATCAGGGTGCCATCGTCCCGGGCGTAGGAACCGGACCGCTGGCCGTTGGTGTGAACGTCTACCGTTTCATGCAGCAGACCCACCCCGTCGGACGACGCGATAACCTTGAACGCCGCGTCCAGCAGCAGCACGCGGGAACGGTCGGCTTCTTCCCGGTCCAGGCGGACACCGTCGACAATGGCCCGGGCCTGGGGTTCCCAATCAAAGTGAATGCCCAGCACACCCAGCTGGCGGCCATGGGTCTCGCCTCCCTCGCGGATGGCAGCGGCATAGGTCAGCACCGCGTTGTTGCCCAAGGTCCCCATCCGGGTGATATCCGCCACGGTGTATTCGTCGCCGGAGTGGGTGGCCATGGCATTGCGGAACCAGCTGGTGGACGACACATCCGTCCCCACCACGGGATAACGATCCGGCCGGCCGTTCGCCACCACCTTGCCACTGGCGTCGCAGATCCAAAGATCCAGGTAAACCGTATAAGCGGACAGAATCACCCCAAGGCGCTTGCTGGCAAAGGACAAACGCTCCGGCGTGGCGTCTTCCAGACACTCCACGACCGCGCTGTCGGTCGCCCACCAGCGGACATCGCATGTGCGTTCATAAAGGTTGCGGTCAATCAGTTCGACCGCGTTCAGCGACAGATCCACAAGCCGTGTACTGCGGCTTTCCAGCTTCTGCGTCCGCAGATCCTCGACAATAATACGGCCGATCCGTTCCAGGTTTTCCACCTGGCTGGCCAGTTCATCCCCCAGATCGCCGGCGATATCGGCAATCTCCGAGGAAATCTTCTTCACTTCATCTGCCACGACAGCAAAACCGCGACCGGATTCACCGGCCCGTGCGCTTTCGATCAGCGCATTCAAAGCCAGGATCTTCGTCCGGGCCGTCACCGCCGTGATTTGAGAAATCTTACCCTGGGTGGTCTCTCTGACCCCGGTTGCCAAGTCGATGATGTGCTCTGGCCGCGGACGTTCTTTATTATACTCTTCCTCCGCAGCGGAATACTCAGTAAGCCGACGTTCCAATATTGCCGGGCTGATGCTGTTCATGCTTCTTTCTCCCGCCATCGCGCACTCGAACCGATCTCTATACGGTGAGCGAAAAAACAGGGCATGTCACTTGGCTTTTCGCAGTGCAGCGGGTTGGGCAGGCTTACTACCCTATTTAAAATAGGGTTTTTTCACCCTTTAGGATGAGACGCCTTTAAAAACAGTAAAATTTTTAAGGCTTTTCGGTGCACTTTAGGGCTTGAATTTTCCACATCATCCGAAAGAGCTAATCGAAATTTTAGTAACTTCACATCTCATTCAACAAATTTTAAACATGAAGCGGCGTTTCGTGTCGGATCCCATACGAATCACATGGTTATCGATTCGTCTTTCCTACCGGGGGTGCGATGGGTAATCCCGTGTTTGAGCAATAATATAATTCCGATTTCGACACAAGTTTTTCCACGACTGCCCCATCCGGCATGACACCCCGGAGCCAGGCCCCTGGAGCCAGGCCCCTGGAGCCACAAGGTATATAAGGTCTTTCTCTCGTCTGCCGGCTATGCCAAGGTTCAAGGGAAGGCGGGTTTTCACAACCGCCGCGCAACAGCTTGGCTGAAAGGGAGGTTTCGTCATGGAGAGCGTGACCATGGGCGAGGCATCGTCCGACACCCACGCGGATCAGTCCCCCGCATCCCCACCGCATTCCGGTCGCCACCACCTGGATTCCATCGCTGTCTCGTCGGTGGCTCACATTACCCGGGATCAATTGGGCGCGGCGGGGCTGGCGGACCTGCTCACGGCGGCGGGTCTGGACCATTATATCAATGCACTGCCCGTCGATCCGGTACCGGAAGCAGAGGTCACGGCCCTTCATCGGGCGCTATGGACCACGGTGGACCCGGCCGAAGCGGCGGTGATCGCCGATCACGCCGGCCGGCGCGCGGCAGAGATGCTGATTGCCGAGCGCCTGCCCAAGGCGGCCAAGGGGCTGCGCTTTCTGCCCCCGGCCATGGCCGCGCGCAGCCTGATGACCGCCCTGACAACCCATGGCCACCTGGTGACAGGTTCGGGCACCTTGCGGGCCACACCGGGCCACCCGGCGGAAATCACCATCACCAACAGCCCCTTATGCCGGGGCTATAGCGCGGACGCCCCGGTTTGCAGCTTCTACGCCGCGCTGTTCGAAGGGATCTTTCAGGCGCTGATCAGCTCCGATGCCCTGGTGCGGGAAACCCACTGTGCGGCAGCCGGCGCCGACGAGTGCCGGTTCTCTGTAACCTGGTAACCGCACCGCCCATCTGAGGCACCCCAAAAGGGGCCGCTTCCGAGACGGCCCCTTTTCTCGCCCGTCGGCGTGGCCTTATGCCGGACTGTGCGGGTTTTACCCCGCGCAAGCCGGCATCACGCGTTGGTCATATCTTCGACCAGCAGTTCCAGCCGTCCCACGTCTTCGACGATCAGGGCGTTGCGGTCGCGCTTGACGATGCCCTTGCGGGCCAGATCGTTCAGCACCCGCGCCACGGTTTCGCGGGTGGTGCTGACCCGGCTGGCCAGATCGCTGTGCACGGGAATCGGCGTGATCACCGCCCGCCCCTCGTCATCCATGCCCGCATCCATGGCCCGGCGCAGGATTTCCGCCTGCACCCGGTTGTTGGCGCCCAGGGTGGACAGGTCGACGATGCGGTCAGTGGCTGCGCGCACGATGGCCGTCAGCCGCCACAGCACCTGCATGGCCACCGACGAGTGATCCCGGATCACGCGCAGGAACACTTCCGGCGGCAGGGTCGCCACCATGCTGTCGGAAATGGCCATGACGCTGGCCGAACGCGGCGCGCCGTCCAAAGCCGCCAGTTCGCCGAAAAAGCCCCCGGTTTCGATATCGTCCAGGGTCACCTCACGACCGGAAGACGAATAGATCACAACCCGCGCCCGCCCGGATATGACGAAAAAGACGTCCCGAGTCTCGCTTTGGCGGTCGATGATCTGTTCGCCGGAGGAGTACCGCTTCCAGCGGCATTGCTTCGCGATGGCCGAGCGCGCGTCGGGCGGCAATTCGGCCAGAAGGCCAACCCCATCCAGGGTTTCTGGTGTCGCAACGGTCACAGTGTTTCCCAATCCTTAAAGAGCAAATTCATCCGACTGATTAGGTTTTTTGTGTCGGTTGCCTGATTTTAAGGAAACCCGCGCGTCCAGACCATCCCGGAAAACGCCTGTGGGCTGTTCGAACGGATAATAAATTATCCACGCCTTCTTTACGGTTGGGCGCTAGGATGGCCACCCTGCAGGGAAATACCCGCCGCCCGTGATACAAGAGGAAGTCGGCATGACCACGGATAGCAACGCCGAAACCGTTGTAGACTCACAGATTCTCAAACTTCGTCCCGGCGAGACGCTGTTCTCCGAAGGGGAGGAAGGCGACAGCGCCTACTACGTCAAATCGGGCATGATCGAGGTGAGCCGCCGGCTGGGCAGCGCAGAGGTTGTCATCGCAACCGAACAGGAAGGCGGTATCGTCGGCGAAATGGCCCTGATCGACAACCAGCCGCGCAGCGCCACGGCACGCGCCGTGGAACCGACGGAGCTGGTGGTCGTTCCCAAGGCACAGTTCGAGGATTATCTGGCCAACACCGACCCGGTGATCCGGCGCCTGCTGGAACGGTTCGTCAACATCATCCGCTCGATCACTGCGGAAAATGTTCGCCTGATCCTCGGGATTCGCTAATCTCCGCTGGTCCGGGGTTCCTCGCCCCGGGATGCCCCTTAGGGTTCGCCACAGCCAACGCCCGGAGTGTGTCCGCCATGGTCCGCCCAAAGTCCGCCCCGCCCGCCGCCGCCCGCACCCTCGCCACGGCCCTTCTGATGTGCGGCATCCTTGCCGCCGCACCGGTCCGGGCCGCCGAAGCTCCCGCCCCTGCCGCCGCGCCGACACCGGTGTTCGAGCAGCAACCGGCGTCGATCGCCATGGCCCCGGCGGGCTCGCAAGCCGTGAACACCAGCGACACCATCACTGCGGTCCTGAACGCCATGATGCTGGGTCCCGACGCCCCGGCACGGACCATCACCGTGCGGCTGACCGACGACTCCGACATGCACAGGCAGATGCAGGAACGCTTCGAAGTCGCACTGGCCGCCAGGGGCTATCAGGTCCTGCGCGGGGAGGAGGCCGTCGGCTCGGCCCTGGTGCTGGAATTCGACACCGCATCAAGCAAGGCGCCCCAGCGGCTGGAACAGGGGTCGCTGGTGTCCATGCGGGCCAATGTGGGCGAAAGCGAGTCCGATGACCAGGTGGAAGGCGTCATCAATGTCTTCTCCAACACCGAGGCCAGCCTGATCGGCGGGCCGGTCGAACATGCCATGCCGTCCCTGGGCGGGCCGATGCTGCGGCTGGACGTGGGCCTGACCGACCGGGCCACCGGCCGCCGCCTGTGGCAGGGCTGGGCAACCGCCGGGTCCCCCAGCCTGGGGCGGGACGTGATCGCCCTGTCGCTGGTCGATCCCCTGTCGGCAACCCTGGGCAAATCCGTCCGCGCCCAAAAGGTGACCGTCGCCGCCGTCCCCGCACCCTGATACGGCAGGGGCGGACGGCGTCATGGATCTGCCCCCCTTAGACACGGTGGCAACGGACCTGCAATCCCTGCTGCTGGGCCAGGAGCCCTGGATCCGCCTGAGCTGTTTCCTCGGCGTTCTCGGGGCCGTTGCCCTGGCCGAAGCCCTGCGGCCCCGCCGCCCCTTGGGCCGGTCGCGCCTGCGGCGCTGGCCGGCCAACCTGCTTCTGGTCGGGCTCGACACCCTGCTGCTGCGACTGGTCCTGCCGGCGGTTCCGGTGGCCTTTGCCCTCCAGGTACAAGATCTCGGCTGGGGCCTGTTCCATCAGGTGGTCCTGCCGGCCCCGCTGGCGCTGATCGCCACGGTGCTGCTGCTGGATCTGGCGATCTATGGGCAGCATGTGATCTTCCACAAAGTCCCCGTGCTATGGCGGCTGCATCGCATGCACCATGCGGATCTGGACATCGACGTCACCACCGCCTTGCGCTTTCACCCGCTGGAAATCCTGCTCTCGACCCTGATCAAGCTGGCCCTGGTGGCCCTGCTGGGGGCGCCGGCTGCGGGGGTATTGCTGTTCGAAGTCCTGCTGAATGCCTCGGCCATGTTCAACCATGGCAACATGGCCCTGCCCGCCGGGACGGATCGTCTGCTGCGACGGGTTCTGGTGACGCCGGACATGCACCGGGTCCACCACTCCACGATCCGCCAGGAAACCGACAGCAACTACGGCTTTGCCCTGCCCTGGTGGGATCGTCTGTTCGGCACCTACCGCGCCCAGCCTGCGGAAGGCCACACGGCCATGCGCATCGGCCTGGAGACCTTTCGCGACGAACGGGAACTGGGGCTGATTCGCCTGCTGACCCAGCCCTTCCGGCGGGCATCCGACGATCCCGGGGCAGCCTCCCCTTAACCTAAACCCCTTCCTGTTCCGCCAGCTTGAACGTGCCCTTGCCGGAAAGCTTGGCGTTGTACATGGCGGCGTCGGCCTCGCGTAGCACGCTTTCCGATTCGCCGCTCCAGCCGGTGCCGCCGAAGGGCGCAATCCCCACGGAAACCCCTACCCGGGCCGGCCCCTGCTCCAGATGGAACGGAGTCTCCAAGGCGCTCAGCAGCTTTTCCGCCACCACCGCGGCCGCGGCCCCCTTGTCCGCATGGGGGGCCTCCATCAGGATGGCGAACTCGTCGCCCCCCAGGCGGGCCAGCAGATCGTCCTCTCGCAAACAGGCCTTCATCCGCTGGGCGGCTTCCACCAGCAACAGGTCGCCCGCTTCATGCCCCAGGGTGTCGTTGACCTGCTTGAAGCCGTCCAGATCAAGATAGAGCAGGGCGCCACAGGTCGTCCCGATCCGCGCCCGCCCCACCGCTCGCCCCAGCCGTTCCAGGAACATGCGGCGGTTGGCCAGACCGGTCAGGGCATCCTGGTTGGCAATGGCATTCAGCCGATCCAGCGCCCGATGGCGACGGTCCGTCTCGGTGCGGAACTTGTCTAGAACCGCATTATAGAACACGGCGATATGGGCAGCCTCCGTTTCCGGGTCCACATCCACGGAGCGGCTGAAATCCCCTTCGCGGGCCTGCTGGTCCATCTGGGTGATCAGGTCCAAAAGCGAGGTGGTGGCGCCATGTTCGGCGATGTTCAGGCCGACCCGCTCGGCTTCCGGCGAAACCCGCAGCGGCACCACCTTGTTCACCGCCATCAGCAGCATCCACCCCAGGCCGAAGGAGAAGACGCCGGCGGCAACCACCCCCAGGGCCTGGATCCCCAGCTGGTCCAGCCGACTGGCCCCCGGCGCCAGCGCCCATTCCGGGGCGAACAGCGCCACCGCCAGGGTGCCCCAGATGCCGGCCACCAGATGGGCGGGGACGGCACCGATGACATCATCGATGCCCCGCCGTTCCATGCCCCACATGGCCAGAACACACAGCAATCCGGCCACCAGGCCGACCCCCATGGCGTCCAGGCCGGTGATGATGTCGCAACTGGCGCAGCTGGCCACCAGGCCGGCAATGACACCGTTGATGATGCTGTCCACCTTCGGCCGGCGCAGGAGCATCCAGGACAGGCCCAATCCGGCCAGACCACCCATGGCCCCGGCCACGGCCGTATTGGCGATGATCGACGGCACCCGGCTGTCGATGGCATAGGTGCTGCCGCCATTGAACCCGAAGAACCCGAACCACAGCAGGAAGACACCCAAGGTGGCCATGGGCAGATTGTGGCCGTCGATGGGCCGGCCGCCGGGACCGAAGCGCCCCAGGCGCGGACCGATGATCAGGATCGCCGCCAGGGCCAGCCAGCCCCCCACCGAATGCACCACCGTGGAACCGGCGAAGTCGCGGAAGCCCATGCGGCCCAGCCAGCCCGTGGCCTCCCCCACATCGGCACCGGCCCAGATCCAGTGGCCGACCACCGGATAGATCAGCGCAGCGATGATCACCGTGGTGATGATGTAGCCCAGGAAACTCATCCGCTCCGCCACCGCACCGGAGATGATGGTGGCGGCGGTGCCAGCGAACATGACCTGAAAGATGAAGAACGAGATGTGCCCCGCCTCGGCCCCGTCCGCCAGCGGGAAGTAAGGCACACCGATCAAACCGTTGGTGGAAGGACCGAACATGATCCCGAAGCCCACCGCCGTGAACAGGGCACTGGTCAGGCAGAAGTCCACCAAGTTCTTGATGGCGACATTGATGCTGTTCTTTTCGCGGACCATGCCGCTTTCCAGGCAGGCAAAGCCCGCCTGCATCAAGGCGACCAGAAAGCCGCACAGCAAAACCCACAAAACATCAGCACTCAGATGACCAACAACCATGAGCCGCTTCGTCCGAAAATTTCATGTCGATGTCGCACCAATTAAGAATGCCCCCGCATCGACCAAAAGAACAAGGTGAATTTTTGCAGCTGCTAAACCCACCCGTTACTACCCCGTTCCGAACCCCTTCTTCAGGTGACAGAACGCGACTGAACGCAGTAGACTGGCGACGCTGCCGTATCCCCACTTTCACCAGGAAAAAACAGGCCCCCACGAGTTCATGACCCGACTCTTTCACCGGACTCGCCCCTGGGCGCTGTTGCTGTTGCTGATCGCCGGGACGGGGCTTGCCCTCCATACGGGCGCGCCGGCGACGGCGGCGGCCTCGCACGAGGCCTCCCAGGTGCTGGGTCCGGTCGAGCATCTGGTGGATGAAAACGCGAGCATGACGCCCGCCGATGCCCTGGACGCCTGGCAAGCGGAAGGCTTCGCGCCGATGGACCGTACCGGCTTCGGCTTCACCGAACAGGCCGTATGGGTGGTCGCGAAGCTGACCAATCGGGGCGTGGAGGACCTGTCGGGCGAGTTCGCCATCAACCGGCCGACTTTGGACAAGATCGACATCTGGCAGGTGGTCGACGGGCCGGACGGACCGACCCTGGGGCCGCACTGGGCGCTGGGGGCCTTGCGCCCGTCCGTCGCCACGTCGTTCTGGGACCGCATTACCGGCGTGCCCACCCGCCTGGCGCCGGGGGAAACGCGGATCTATCTGGTCCGCGCCGTCAGCCGCTCGCCCCTGGTGGTGCCGCCCATCTGGCATGACTCCGGGGCGAATGCCGCCGACACCCTGCGCGACACGGCCGTTTTCGGAGCCTTTTTCGGCGTCGTAGCCGCGCTGTGCCTGTACAATCTGTTCCTTTTCGCGGTCGTGCGGGACCGCTCCTACCTTTTCTACAGCCTGTTCATGATCTTTCACCTGGGCTGGCAAGCGGTGATCCAGGGCTTTCTGCATCGCGTCGTCGGCCCCTTGAGCTGGTGGACATCGCTGGACCACGGCATGGCAGCGATGGCCCTGGTCTTCAGTATCCTGTTCTTCCAGCATTTTCTCGAATCCAGGCAGCGCATGCCCCGGCTCCACGCCTTCCTCAACTACGGAGCCCTGCCCCTTATCGCGTCGATTCCTATCGCCAGTCTCTTGGGGCTGGCCCACCTCGCCGGCCAGTTGGTCGGGATCGTGGGCAATCTCAGCATTCTCCTGCTGCTGGCCGCCAGCTGGATGGCCCTGCGTCACGGGCAAACCATGGCGCGCTGGTACCTGCTAGGGACCGGTCTCTTCTTTCTCTCGGTGCTTTATCACAGCATGGGGGTCCTGCTGGGGGTGGTGCCCAACAGCTTCATCGTGCAGAACGCCCCGGCCCTGGGCCATATGGTGGAAGCCATCCTGCTGTCCATCGCCTTGGCCGACCGCATCCAGACCCTGCGCCGCCGCGCTGCCGACGCCGAAGAGCGGGAGCGGAACCGTCTGGCCGAGATGAACCGCACCCTGGAAAGCACGGTGGCGGCCCGGACCGAAGTCCTGCGTCACAACCATGCGCAGATGGTCACGGTCAACGATATGAGCCGGGGACTTCAGACGGCGGACAGTGTGGCCCAGGTGCTGGAGGTGCTCGCCGCCGATCTGCCCACCCTGTTCCCGGACCGGGCGGGCATTCTGACGCTGATGGACGGACCGTCCGTGCCGCCTTGTGCGCCGGTGGCCTGGCATCCGGCCCCGCCCCTGCCGCCGCCGGCCGAGGATACCCCCTGGCTGACCCTGCCGCTCAGCGACGGCCGGGGGACCATCGGCACCCTGGCCCTGACCCCTTCGCTGGTGCGTGATCCCGACGAGGCGTTCGACGCCATGGTCGCCGAGCAGGTGGGTCTGGCGCTGGGCAATCTGCTGCTGCGCAAGCGGCTGGCGGACCTGGCCATGCGCGACGGCCTGACCGGCCTGTACAACCGCCGCCACATGGACGAGCGCCTGACCGCCATGGCCGCTCAGGCCCGCCGCCGCAGGGCACCGGTCGCCCTGATCCTGGCGGATGTGGACCATTTCAAGCGACTGAACGACACCCTTGGCCATCAGGCCGGCGACGAGGTGCTGCGGGCGGTGGGTGCCTTGCTTGGCGAGTCGGTGCGCACCGGCGATCTCAGCGCCCGTTACGGCGGAGAGGAATTCCTGCTCGCCCTGCCCGACACCACCCTGCCCGACGCCGTGCACAAGGCCAACGAGTTGCGGCAGGCCCTGTCAGCCCTGCGCATTCCCTATGAGCAGGGAGAACTGCCGCCGGTCACGGCCTCGTTCGGCGTAGCTGTATTGCCCGACGCCGGCGCCACGGTGGACGAGGCGATCCGCGCTGCCGACGCCGCACTCTATCGCGCCAAGGAGCGCGGCCGCGACCGGGTGGAAGTGGCATCCGGGACGATCCGGGTGCTGGAACAGGGATGAAACCGCCGCCTGCCCTGCCGTGCCACCATGTCCTGGTGCTGGACTCCGGCGTGGGCGGCTTGACCATCGTCGCGGCCATCCGCGCCCTCTCTCCATCCCCGACGATCACCTATCTGGCCGATACCGCGTGGTTTCCCTATGGCGCCCTGAGGCACGACGCTCTGGCGAACCGTGTCTGTGCCCTGGTGATCGCTGCCCTCGCCCGGACTCCGGCGGATGCGGTGGTCGTGGCCTGCAACACCGCAAGTACAGTGGTCCTGCCGGCACTCCGTGCCGCCATTCCGGTTCCCGTGATCGGCGTTGTCCCGCCGATCAAGCCGGCCGGCGTGCACTCCCGCAGCCGGGTGATCGGGCTGCTCGCCACCGAGGGGACGGTCAACCGCCCCTATATCGATGACCTGATCGCCAGCTTCGCCGCCGACTGTCATGTCATCCGTGTCGGCTGCCGAGGTCTGGCGGAACAGGCGGAACGCAAACTGCGCGGCCACCCGCCGGATGAAACGGTCCTGCGTACCGCTGTGGCCCCTCTTCTCGGCGGCCCCCTCCCGCCGCCGGATGTGGTTATCCTCGGCTGCACCCATTACCCCTTGCTGCACACCGAGCTGGCCACTCTTTCGGGACTGACGGATGCCCTCTGGCTCGACTCCGCAAGGCCGGTGGCAGAGCGGCTGCACGCCGTCCTGGCGGGCAGTCCCCCCCGGACGCCTCCCTCCTCCCCCGAAACGGCATGGTTCACGGCCACGGCCGACGATACGGGCACCCTGATACCGGTGCTGACCCGGCTGGGGTTCACGGGATGTGAGGCTTGGAGGATCTAAACGATACCCAGCTCTGTAAGGGCGTAGTCACCTTAGTAGAATTACAGATGTCACACACCCAACTTGAGGACACGGTTTTCTTCTCAGCCCCGAATCCGGTGGGAAGAACGCCGTGGTCGATGTGAACGCCCACAAGAAGATGGCGAGGCGCCATATCAAGCTTGCCGAGACCTACGGGAGTACGATGGCCTTGGCGGACTGCCACCAGCCTTTCACGATACGACTCCCCTGTCCCGCAAGCTCACCGACGAGCGACTGGCGGAGGGCACGAAACGTGCGGTGGCGCCCACATTGCAACTCGCGCAGAAGCGCATTGTCCGCCCCCGGGGTGGGCATCTTCAGCAGCCGGATCATCGGGGTGAACTTCCATTCCCGCGCGGTCGCGGGCCGGTCGCCGGTCAGCGCCGCCGCCCAGGCCGGATCGATCTGCTGATCGGCCAGCATATTGCCGGCCGCCATCAGGGCGTCGCGTTCAATGACGGAGAAAGCATCCAGATCCGTCCGAATCTCTGCCAACGCCCGCTGATAGGCTTCGCCCAGCGGAGACGGCCCCGCCCCCTGGACCGCATCGGCAGGCGTTGGCGTGCCGCCGACCCAGGTCACATCGCGGGTAGCCAGCCCCTGCTTCAGATGAACCATCCGCAAACCCCGCAGTCGGCCGCCACGCTGGCGCTCTGTCAGGATGCGATAGGTATTCCGGCGGATCACATCCATCATCACGTTGTTGGCCCGGGTAGCCACGGGGAAGGCCAGACGGGGTCCATCTTTCAAAGCGCCGAGCTGCCCACAGCCGTCGCTGACGATCATCATCGCGCAATCCTGCTCGATCAGACCGAAGACACCCTGGTTGTCGTGCACCCCCCCGTCGGCCAGACAGACGTTTCGGTCGGCAAACAACGCCTTCAAGGCGATGGGTGTGAAAACGGCGGGCACGGCTGCCGAAGCCGCCACGGCGGTATGCAAGCGCAAGGATTGCAGATCCTTTGTGGGAGCCTGCGGATAGTACAAGCGCCGCAAGCGCTCCGTGGCATCGATGGCCGGCTCGATGCTCATCGGCGGCTCGCCCATCCAGGTCGCCGTGAACTGCCAGTTATGTCCGGTATTCAGGGTGGTGGCGTTGATGATGAGAATCGGCACCTTGGCACCACGCCGCCAGTTGTGGCGTTTAGGGTTGAAATCCTTGTTGTTTTTGAAACTGACCTTGAGGTCTTCCATGGTCAGCTGCGGCTTGGCGGCCGGTGCGTACAGGGCTTCGTCCAGCAACTCGCCCATCTTTTTGGTGCGCCCCAGCGTCGGTGCCCGCAGCAGGGTCCGGGTGCGGATATTCGTGTTCAGGGCCTTGCACAGCCGATCCCGCACCCGCTCCACCACATCAATATATCGGGCTTGGCCGACATGGGCGTCTCCCCAGCGTTGCAGTTCCTTCTGGAGTTCCAGGTAGTACAAAGCGCCGACAATGGATCCGCCGGAAACGCAGGAGAGCACCTGGACGTGCCGCAACAGATCCAGCTCGGCCAGACGGGCCAGGGTGCCGACGTGGAACAAGGCGGCACGAAACCCGCCCCCGGACAGCGCCAGCCCGAGCCGCCCTGCAACCAACGCCCGGACCGCGTCATCGTGCAGGAAGCGGCCAAGCATCGTTCGCGCCTTCTGCTGCTCTTCCGGATCGCGGACCATATGGGCGAGGCCAGCCAACTGGGTGAAGGTGCTTTCCTGCTTCCAGTCCTCGATGGCTGCGTCGTCGGATGCCGCTTCGACCTTTCCGGCCGTTTCAGCCTGCTCCCGGGTTTCGGCCCCGGCATCGATCAGCAGAGCTTCGGCGTCGTCATAACGGCCGAGTCCGAAATAGGCTTCGGCCAGACTGGCCCTTGGCCACCAGGCTTTCTGCCGGTTGTCGGAATGGAGTTTGCGGATGGCAGCCTCTTCGGCCACCACCTCTTCCAGGGCTTTCCGGCTTTCTTCCTCGCTCTCCTTGACCGCCGTTCCCGCGCCGGGCAGCTTGCTCCCTTCCAGCAGCCGGGCGAGCAGCCGCAGAGTATAGGCGTAATTGACGGCGGCGTAGATCCTGGCCTCCAGGTCCTGGGTTACGTCCCGTGCCCGACGATAAAACCAGACTGCGGCTTCGAAATCGCGAGGATTGGCGGCAGTTTCCCCCAGCCGCTTGCGGATGGCCCCCGCCAGACAGAGGGTTTCGCTGTCGCTTTCCTGTTCGAGATCCCCGTCCCTCGCCAGGATCTCCCAAGCCTGCTCCAGCGCGATATCGGCCTGAAGCTCGCTGTCTTTGTAGGTGCAGAGGGCCAGTTTCTGGCGGATCTCGCGCAGATCGGACGACCCCGCCGGCTCCGCATCCAGCAGGGCGGCCAGGACCCGCCGCGCAGTCGAGAAATCCTTGGCCGCGATCAACGCCTTGGCCTTCGCCAGCGAGATATCCTGTTCACCCATGGCACCATTCTCCCCAGGGCGGACCCATTGCCAGCCTTAGGGCGACAAATGGAGATACATCAACCAAAAAAGATAATATACCACTAACAGATGTATATAGACATTGAAAAAGGTCCCGAGAAATCGTCTCAGCGCCGAGCAAAGCGACCGCACCCGGCGCTTCGCGGAAATCCTTGGCCAGGCGATCGATATCATGGGATCGAAGGAGGACGTGGAAACCTGTATGAATCACACGGCAGTTGGAATGTGATCTTCAATGCAACCCGCGTAGCGGGGCTGTATGATGATGTGAGACATGAGCGGTTCGCGTTGTGTCCTCGGGTTCGGACTGGATCGCCAAGGTACTGCCAGAGAAGCGGCTAAACACCTGCCACTGGCTTCGATCATTTACGACGAGAAACTTCTTTCTTTTTCAGAACAAGATCCCAGGATAAAACCAGGATACCAAAAACAATAAAAACAACTGCATACCAATACGGCATAATAAAGAAATAGTATTCCCATATCTCATAAAAGCCGATTCCTCTAGTATACAAATTGTATCCAAAAAACACATAAGCCATAGACAAAAATGAACCAAATAAACCAACAACCACACGATCTATATCGTTATTATCTGTAAATATTTTAAAATGAACCTGCCCTTTCATAGCAATCCAACCAAACATCGGAACGAACAATGCAGAATAATCAGAGGTCTGAGTCGCGAGAAATGTAAAAATAACCCGCTCAACCACACCAATTAACACCTCTGGAAATAAGTTATCTTTCTCCAATAAACTAGAGAAGCGAAAATCCCTTGCTTTATCTCCAATCATCATAGCCAATAAATTGAAAAGTGGCCTAATGGTGATAGCTCCAACAATCGCTGGAATGAACAAAATACTAAACAAGGCGTCATAACTCTTTGACACAGAGCCTTCACCCCCACGGCCCTCTCCCATGTAAAAAAATGGAATAATCATAAAAAAAAGTATTAATAATATAGAAAACATAAAACACAAATAATTTATGAAAGGTTTATTTAAATAAAAATACTTCACTCCACCAGACAAAATAACGTCAACAACCTCATGTACGCACAACTGGAAATTATCGTCTGTTGCAACATAATCTGCTTTCTTTTTTGCAGGCTTAGTGTACCGTTTAAACATTTCCTCGACACAGCCATCCCACTGCGTCAATACGGAATTAACACTGCGCCCCCGCTCCAAAACATCTCTTCTTATCCTTCGCGATAACCTCTTTCCGGAGGGAACGTCTACAAAGACCTTCACATCGTATAAACCAATCTTTTCATCATTCGACATAACGTGTATGCCGTCCACAGCAACGACATCAAAACCGCCACTACCAACAAAAGACCCATCAAATACTGCTTTATGATGAGAAAAGTCATACTTTCTTGCTAGAATTTCCTTTCCATTTTTTAGTGAAAATAAATCCTTCACAAATTCATTTTGATCTTTAGACTCCGGATGGTCAAAATTAATTGAAGCTGGATCACTCTCCCCAATATCTTTATAATAGTCATCCTCCATTAAGTGGAAAAAATTGATTTTCCTGCCACCCTCACATTCACTCAAAGCTTTCTGAAGATTTTTACAAAATGTAGACTTTCCAGAGCCAGATCCTCCAGTCACAGCCACAATGATAGGGCGTTTAGTATTCAAACAATTCTCCCCGAAATGCATGGTCTTCTCCAAAAAATTTGACAACTGAATGCAGCAGAGCAATTACCGTCTGGCAGCACATTTTACCAAGCTCTCTCAAAAAAAACGCGCCACCCCTCCAGGCGGCGCGCTCCCCATCCCGCTTCCTACGCCAACACCACCAGCAGATCCTTGGCCTCCACCTGGGTGCCGGCCTGGAAGACCACCCGGTCCACCGTACCGTCCTTTTCGGCGGTGATGGCGGTTTCCATCTTCATCGCTTCGATGGTCAGCAAGGCATCCCCCGCCTTCACCGTCTGCCCCGGTGACACCGCCACCGTCGCCACCAGCCCCGGCATCGGCGCGCCGATGTGTTTGGGATTGGCCGGGTCCATCTTCTCGTGCACCGCCACCGTCGCCGTGGCCGAGCGGTCCGGGATCTTGGCCGTGCGCGGCTGACCGTTCAGTTCGAAGAAGACCTTGACCATGCCTTCTTCGTCCACCGCCCCGATCGCCAGACAGCGCAGGATCATCGTCTTGCCCGGCTCCAGCTCGATATTCGCTTCCTGGCCCGGCTTCATGCCATAGAAGAACACCGGCGTCGGCAGCACATGCACCGGACCATAGTCCGCCTGCTGGACCGCGAAGTCCGTGAACACCTTCGGGTACATCATGTAGGACTGGAATTCCGTGTCGCTGATCTTCCGTCCGGCTTTTTCCTCCGCCTCCTTGCGCTTGGCGTCCAGATCGGCCGGGGCCATCGCCGCGCCCGGGCGGCCCTCCAGTGGCTTTTCGCCGCGCAGCACCTTGGCCTGCAAGGCCGGGGGGAAGCCGCCGGGCGGGCGGCCCAGTTCGCCCTTGAACAGGCTGACCACTGAATCCGGGAAGGTCACATCCCGCTTCGGATCCTCCACCTCCGCCCGCGTCAGGCCGGCGCTGACCATCGTCAGGGCCATATCCCCCACCACCTTGGAACTGGGGGTGACCTTGACGATGTCGCCGAACATCCGGTTCACGTCCGCGTACGCCCGCGCCACCTCATGCCAGCGGCCGTCCAGACCCATGCTGCGCGCCTGTTCCTTCAGGTTGGTGAACTGGCCGCCCGGCATTTCGTGCAGATAGACCTCGCTGGCGCCGTTGCGCAGGTCGCTTTCGAAGGCCGCATACTGCTTGCGCACCCCCTCCCAGTAGTCGCTGACCTGACGGAGGATCGCCGGCTCCAGCCCAGTGTCCCGGTCGCTGTAGCGCAGGGCTTCGACGATCGAGCCCAGGCAGGGCTGGCTGGTCAGGCCCGACAGGGAATCCATCGCCCCGTCCACCGCGTCCGCCCCGGCCCGCACCGCCTCCAGCACGCTGGCCGCCGAGATGCCACTGGTGTCATGGGTGTGGAAGTGCACGGGCAGGCCCGTTTCTTCCTTCAGCGTCTTCACCAGGGTATAGGCCGCCCGCGGCTTCACCAGCCCGGCCATATCCTTGATGCCCAGGATGTGAGTCCCCGCCGCCTTCAGTTCCTTGGCCATGGCGACGTAGTACTTCAGGTCGTACTTGGCGCGGTCCGGGTCGTTGATATCGCCGGTGTAGCAGACCACCGCTTCCAGCAGCCGGCCACTTTCCAGCACCGCGTCCATGGCCACCCGCATGTTCTCCACCCAGTTCAGGCTGTCGAAGACGCGGAACAGGTCCACCCCCTCTTCGGCCGCCTTCAGGGTGAAGGCGCGGACCACATTGTCCGGATAGTTGGTGTAGCCCACCCCATTGGAGCCGCGCAGCAGCATCTGGAACAGGATGTTGGGGATGCGCCGGCGCAGCTCTGCCAGGCGCTGCCAGGGGCATTCCCGCAGGAACCGCATGGCCACGTCGAAGGTCGCCCCGCCCCAGCATTCCAGGCTGAACAGCCCCGGCAGGTTGCGGGCATAGACATCAGCGACCGCCACCATGTCATGGGTGCGCATGCGCGTGGCCAGCAGAGACTGGTGGGCGTCGCGCATGGTCGTATCGGTGATCAGCGCCCGCCTCTGCTCCAGCATCCAGGCGGCGAATTTCTCCGGCCCCAGCTGATCGAGCAGGGTCCGCGTGCCCTCCGGCGGGTCCTGCTGCAACATGATCGGCCGTTTGGGTGCCGGCGCGGCGGGCGGCAGGGGGCGGCCCTTCACTTCCGCATTGCCGTTCACCGTCACCTCGGCCACGAAGCGCAGCAGCTTGGTCGCCCGGTCCTGGCGGCGGTCGAAGTGAAACAGCTCCGGCGTCTCGTCGATGAACCGGGTCGTATAGGCCGCGGCCTGGAAGGTCGGGTGGTTGATCAGGTTCTCGACAAAGGCCAGGTTGGTGGCCACGCCGCGAATGCGGAATTCCCGCAGCGCCCGGTCCAGGCGGAAGATCGCCTGCTTCGGGTCCGGCGCCCAGGCGGTCACTTTCTCCAGCAGGCTGTCATAATAGCGGGTGATCACCGCCCCGGAATAGGCCGTGCCGCCGTCCAGGCGGATGCCGAAGCCCGTGGCCCCGCGATAGGCGGTGATACGGCCATAGTCGGGAATGAAGTTGGCTTCGGGATCTTCGGTGGTGATCCGGCACTGGATCGCATGACCGTCCAGATGGATATCGTCCTGGGCCGGCACCCCGGTTTCTTCGGGATAGCCGATGCGGCCGCCCTCGGCGATGCGGATCTGCGCCTTGACGATGTCGATGCCGGTAACCTCTTCGGTCACCGTGTGTTCCACCTGGATGCGCGGGTTGACCTCGATGAAGTGGAAGGCGCCGGTGTCGGCGTCCATCAGGAACTCGGCCGTGCCCGCGCCCACATAGCCCGCTTCCCGCGCCAGCCGCAGGGCCGCTTCGCAGACTTCCGTGCGCTGGGCTTCGGTCAGATAGGGGGCCGGCGCCCGTTCCACCACCTTCTGGTTCCGCCGCTGAACGGAACAATCCCGCTCGAACAGATGGACCACCGTGCCGGCGGTGTCCCCCAGCAGCTGCACTTCCACGTGACGGGCGCGGCGGACCAGCTTTTCCAGGTAGACCTCGCCGTTGCCGAAGGCCGCTTCGGCCTCGCGCCGGCCGGCGGAGACCTGGCGGTCGAGTTGCTCGGCGCTTTCGATCACCCGCATGCCCCGGCCACCGCCGCCCCAGCTGGCCTTCAGCATCACCGGATAGCCCACCTTCTCGGCAAGCGAGGCGATCTCGGCCATGTCGGCGGGCAGCGGGCCGGTGGCGGGCATCACCGGCACCCCGGCCTTTTCCGCCAGATTGCGCGCCGCCACCTTGTTGCCCAGCGACCGCATCACGTCCGGCGGCGGGCCGACGAAGGTGATGCCGGCCTCGGCGCAGGCATCGGCGAATTCGGGGTTTTCGGACAGGAAACCGTAGCCGGGGTGAATGGCGTCCGCGCCGCTCTGCCGGGCGATGCGCAGCACTTCGTCGACCGCCAGATAGGCGCGCACCGGTCCCCGCCCCTCGCCGATCAGATAACTTTCGTCGGCCTTGAAGCGGTGCAGGGAAAGCCGGTCCTCGTTGGTATAGAGGGCGACGGTACGGATACCCAGTTCGTTGGCCGCCCGGAAAACCCGGATGGCGATTTCACCACGGTTGGCGACAAGCAGCTTTCTGATCGGGCGAATGGAGGGGTTCATGGCGATTCCGGCAGCCGTTGATGGGGATGAGAGACAAACGGTGCCGAGTATGATCCCGCAGGAACAACCCGGCTACCCTACGGAAGGTGGTCTTGTGTGCGCCGCAATCAAGCGGCATCCCACGTTTCCGTGCTCTCTCCCGTCTCCAGCTGCTTGCGCCACAATGCGGCGTAGTGTCCATCGGCATCCAGCAAATGAGGATGGGTGCCCCGCTCCACCACCCGGCCGTCGTCCAGCACCAGGATCTCGTCCGCATCGATCACCGTGGACAGGCGGTGGGCGATGACCAGAGTGGTTCGTCCCGATGACACCCGGGACAGGGCGGTCTGAATCTCCCGCTCCGTATGGCTGTCCAGCTGGCTGGTGGCTTCGTCGAGGATCAGGATCGCCGGGTTTTTCAGCAAGGTGCGGGCAATCGCCACCCGCTGCTTCTCACCGCCCGACAGCTTCAGGCCCCTTTCTCCGACGCGGGTTTCCCAGCGGTCGGGCAGGCTTTCGATGAACGGCAGGATCTGCGCCAGCCGTGCCGCCTCCTCCACCGCCTCCCATGGCGCATCGGGACGACCGTAGGCGATGTTGTAGCCGATGGTTTCGTTGAACAGCACGGTGTCCTGGGGGACCACCCCGATGGCGCGGCGCAGGCTGTCCTGGGTCACCGAGCGCAGATCCTGGCCGTCCACCAGAACCCGGCCGCCTGTGACATCGTAGAAACGGAACAGCAGCCGGGCGATGGTCGACTTACCCGCCCCCGACGCCCCCACCAGCGCCACCTTGCCCCCCGGCGGCACGGCGAAGCTGACGCCCTTCAGCACCGGCCGGTCGGGACCGTAGCCGAAGTGCACGTCGTCGAACCGAACCTCGCCGGGGCCGGGGGCCAGCGGCGGGGCGTCGGGCGCATCGGCCACCTCCGGCGGGGCATTGGCGAGGCCGAACATCACCTCCATGTCCACCAGCGACTGCTTGATCTCGCGGTAGACCATGCCGAGGAAGTTCAGCGGCTGATACAGCTGGATCATGTAGCTGTTGACCAGCACGAAGTCGCCGGCGGTCATGGTGCCGTCGACGATGCCCTGGCCGGCCATGGCCATGATCACCACCAGCCCGACCGAGACCACCACCCCCTGCCCCACGTTCAGCAGCGACAGCGACGCATGGGACTTCACCGCCGCGTTCTCATAGGCGGTCAGCGCCCGGTCGAAGCGGGCGGCCTCATGCTCTTCATTGCCGAAGTATTTGACGGTTTCGTAGTTCAGCAGGCTGTCGACGGAGCGCGTGCTGGCTTCGGCATCGTGAACGTTCATGGTACGGCGAAAGGCCAGCCGCCATTCGGTCACCGCCAGCGTCCAGCCCACATAGCCCACCAGGGTCGCCACGGTCACCGCCGCGAAGGTCCAGTCGTAGAGCGACCATAGAATGGCGGAAATCAGCGTCAGTTCCACCAGGGCCGGACCGGCGCGGAAGACGAACAGCCGCAGCACCACCTCGATCCCCCGGGTGCCGCGCTCGACCACCCGGGCCAGCCCGCCGGTCTGGCGGTCCAGATGAAACCGCAGCGACAGCGCATGGAGATGACGGAAGGTGCGCAGGCCCGCCTGATGCATGGCCCGCTCGACCACCCGGGCGAAGACCAGATCGCGCAGTTCGTTGAACAGCATATGGCCGACCCGCGCCGTCCCGTAGGCCAGGATCAGCCCCAGGGGCAGCAGCGCCGGAGCGGTCGGAGTGGACAGGGCGTCCACCGCGTCCTTGTAGAACAGCGGCACCGCCGCGTTCACCCCCTTGGCCGCCAGCAGCAGGGCAATGGCCAGCAGCAGCCGGACCTTCACCCCCGTCTCTCCGGGTGGCCACAGATAGGGCATCACATGGCGCAGCACCCGCCAGTCACGACGCACCCCCGGCGGATCGGGCCGGGGCATTTCGGTGGGATGTTTACGCAAGGGGCCTCCGGTTCAGGAACATATCGCATGTAGACCCAGGAGGCAGCCACCGCAATGCCTTGATGCACCCGGTACCTCTTGTCGCAGGCAAGGCCGGATCCTTTATAGTGCTTCCCTCCCTCCCAAATCCCCGGAGCGCCCCTGCCCATGACCATCCACATCGTTCCCTACGACCGGTCCCGCCACTACGACGCGGTACCGGCGCTGATCCTGGGCATCCAGCAGGGCGAATTCGCCGTGCCCATCACCCTGGAGGACCAGCCGGACCTGCTGGACGTCGCCGGCACCTATCTGCAGGGGCGCGGCTGCTTCCTGGTGGCCGAGGCCGAAGACGGCACGGTGGTCGGTACGGCGGCCCTGATCGACTGCGGCGGCGGACTGGCGACCTTGCGCAAGATGTTCGTCGCTGCCGGTCATCGCGGGCGGGAAAGCGGGGTGGCACAGACACTGCTGGAGCACCTTCAGGCCCACGCCCGGGACAACGGCTTCACCGAAATCCTGCTGGGCACCATCGAGCGCCTGGGCGCGGCACGGCGCTTCTATCAGCGCAACGGCTTCACGCCGGTCGCGCCAGAGGCCCTGCCCCCGGCGTTCCCCCGCATGGCCGTCGATACGCACTTCTACAGGCTGGGCCTGTAGAAGTGCGCTTGTTATGCCTCACGGCAGTGCCCTGCGGGCACGCCTCCGGCGGGGCGGCCTGACCGGCCGGCGCCCGGTCGGGCGCTAGAGACAGGCTATAAGCCAGCGGCTTGTTGTTGTGCCTCACGGCAGTGCCCTGCGGGCACGCCTCCGGCGGGGCGGCCTGACCGGCCGGCGCCCGGTCGGGCGCTAGAGACAGGCTATAAGCCAGCGGCTTGTTGTTGTGCCTCACGGCAGTTCCCTGCGGGCACGCCTCCGGCGGGGCGGCCTGACCGGCCGGCGCCCGGTCGGACGCTAGAGACAGGCTATAAGCCAGCGGCTTGTTGTTGTGCCTCACGGCAGTGCCCTGCGGGCACGCCTCCGGCGAGGCGGCCTGACCGGCCGGCGCCCGGTCGGACGCTGGGGGAGCGGTTTGGTGTGCCTCACGGCAGTGGGATTCACACTCCCCCCTCATGCCCCGCCGTCGGTCCGGGGGCGCAGGACCATCGGGCCGAAGCCGATGACGAAACCCGCGAAGCCCAGCATCCACAGCCCGGCCGAGGCATGCAGCACCGGGGTGCCCAGCGCCGGCCACAGGCTGTGCGCCACCCGCGCCAGGGCGGCGAGGGTCAGCATCCAGAACAGTGCGGTCATCCATGGCGCGGCCTTCAACGGCCGGCCGGTATGTCCCAGGGTGGCCCGCATCATCACCGCCAGGATCAGGGTGGCGAAAGCACCCGCGCCCAGCGCATGAATGCCCGCCGCCTGAGGGATTGCACCGCCGGTCAGCACCGCCAGCGCCAGCAGGGCCAGCGCGGCCGGCAGCCAGGCGAAGGCCACGTGCAGCATCATCAGCAGCGAATCACGGCCGGTGGCCAGGCCCCGCCAGCGGCTCAGCCGCAGCCCGGACAGGATCGACGCCAAGGCCAGCGCCACGCCGGTCATCATGGCCTCGGGCAGAAAGACCCACAGGGCGCCGGCGATCGCCAGGACCAGCAGCCCGGCCGCATCCAGACGGTCGGTAGAAGCCGGCAGTCGGGTCTCCCCCCGCGCGGTCAGCCAATTGCGGGTGAAGGCCGGGACGATGCGCCCGCCCACCAGCCCCACCAGCAGGGCGAAGACCACCAGCCCCAGGCGCAGCCCCAGGCCGGCGTCCCAGGCGGCCCCCAATGACGGCCCGAGGTGCAGGCCGCTGGCGATGGCGAGCACTGTGATCAAGGCCGGCATGATGGCGTTGCGGCGGTTGCGTCCGGCCCACACCGCCCGGACCGTCCACAGGGCGAGCAGCAGCAATACCCCCACATCCAGGATGACCGCCAGCCCCAGGCCGACCCGCTCCGAAACCAGCAGGGCGACGCGGGCGGCGGCCCACAGCAGGAACAGTCCCAGCAGCGGCGTGCCTTTCACCGGCTGCTGCCCGGTCCAGCTGGGCACCGCGGTCAGCAGAAACCCGAACACTGCCGCCCCGGCGAAACCGAAGACCATGGCATGGGTATGCCAGGTGACGGGGTCCAGCGCGGTGGGCGGGCTCCACAGGCCGGTCAGCCAGGCGATCCAGGCCAGCATGGCCCCGGCCGCCCACAGGGCCGCGCCGGGAAAGAAGGGCCGCAGCCCCAGGCTCAGGAAGGCTTGGCCGGAAAGAGGAGAAGAGCCGGCAGGTTTGTTGGCAGTCTCAGGGGACAGGGAAGAGGATGACGGGGTCATGGCCGAAGCGTCCTTCTGGTCGGGGACAGGATGGGGCCGGGGGAGCGCCGCCGAGTATGCTCCCTCGCCACACCATTGCCTTGACTTTGGGTAGTTGCGGGACGGCGACGACCGGCCATATGAACAGTGGGTACCCGAAAAATCGCCCCACGCCCCACAATCCTCAATGCGGATCGGGGGGTCGGGGGCCTATCCCTAAGCCCCGTGGGGTTTTGGGGAACCCTACCGCCTTACCGACGTTGTCCCCCCAGCCACGGACCGAGGAGCCGCGCTCCCCCGACCACTGGCCACGGCGTCACCGACGGCGCGCGAAAGCCGGCGTGGCGCTTGAACGCATTACGACGCGCACAGCGCGTCGGTACCAAAGGAGAGCTACTCAATGGCCGGATCCAGTGACAGCTTCCACGAACCGCTGGAAAAGCTGACTCCCGCCACCCGCGAGCGCCATCGGGCGATCGTGTCGGTGATGGAGGAAATGGAGGCCGTGGATTGGTATGACCAACGGGTCGACGCCACGGAAGATGAAGAGTTGCGGGCCATCCTCGCCCATAATCGGGACGAGGAAAAGGAGCACGCCGCAATGGGCCTGGAATGGCTCCGCCGCCACGATGCCAAATGGGACGAGCACCTGCGCACCTATCTGTTCACCGAAGGCAACATCCTGGAGATCGAGGAAGCCGACACCGGTGGCAGTGGCAGGGGAGACGGCGCCGGACCGGAAGCCCCGGCCGCCCCCCGCGCCGACGGCAGCCTGGGGATCGGCAGCCTGCGCAGCTCGGGCGCCTGATGCGTCCGGGGGACCCGAGCGGCATTCCGGAACAGCTGATCAGAATTCTTTTCTAGATACCTTGACCTAAGGGGGTCATACGATGAACGACCTGATGCGCGATCTCGCTCCGCTGTGTACCGAAGCCTGGAAGGAGATCGAGGAGGAAGCCCGCAACGCCCTGACCGTGACCCTGGCGGCGCGCAAGATCGCCGACTTCAAGGGACCGCTGGGCTGGGATGCCAGCGCGGTGCCGCTGGGCCGGGTGGAACCCCTGTCCACCAGCCCGGGACCGGATGTGGAAGCCAGCGCCCGCCTTGTCCAGCCGCTGGTCGAACTGTGCGTGCCCTTCAAGCTGGCACGGCCGGAAATGGACGCGATTGCCCGGGGGGCGGCGGACGCCGACCTGGATCCGGTGAACGAAGCCGCCCGCAAGATCGCGATGGCCGAAGACCGCCTTG
Source organism: Rhodospirillaceae bacterium Z3-40 (assembly GCA_046233135.1). Taxonomy (GTDB): domain Bacteria; phylum Pseudomonadota; class Alphaproteobacteria; order Rhodospirillales; family Rhodospirillaceae; genus JBJXHN01. The sequence goes on from JBJXHN010000003.1 coordinate 468,765, forward strand.
TCTTCCATGGCTTCCCGGCGGCAGGGGTGACGGGCCTGATGGAAGCGGCCAAGGATCATGCCCTGGACCTGCCCAACGACGCCTCTGCCTTCCCCACGGTGCTGGCGCGCGGCCTGTCGAAACTGCGGGAGAACGGCGTGGACGGCCCCTACGGTCTGGTGCTGGGAGCGAAGTGGCACACCATGTTGATGGAAACCACCACGTCGGCCGGCTATCCGGTGCTCCAGCATGTGCGCCGCCTGATCGACGGCCCGCTGGTCTGGGCGCCGGGCATTGACGGCGCGGCCCTGGTATCGCTGCGCGGCGGCGATTTCGAACTGAGCGTCGGCCGCGACCTGTCCATCGGCTACAAGGGCCATGACGATGCCAGCGTGCGCCTGTACCTGCAGGAAAGCGTGACCTTCCGCTGCCTGGGTCCCGAAGCGGCGGTCCCGCTGATCGGCTGATCCTGTCGGAAACGCTTTTTCAGGCCTGACAAGAACCGGCGGCCGACGCACCAGACGGCCGCCGGTTTTTGTGCGCACGCCCCGCGAAACGTTTCTCCACACCCTCACGCTGAAAACCTCACCAGGGCGATTGCATTTATCATCGGCACACACGATGATGCGAATACGACCGACGGGCGTGAATCGTAAGAACAGGGCGCGAGCGGGTTACGAATGGACAAAAGAAAAGCCTTTGTTCTGCTCAGTCTGGCCATCGCCCTGATCGTCAGCCTGTTCGTCGCCTTCAATATCTTCATCCTGAAGGACACCCTCCGCGCCACACTGGAGCAGGAAGGCGAGGACCTGCGGGCCAGCTACACCATGCTGCTGGATCGCACGCTCGACACCATCCTGGCCATGGCAACCTTCATCGCCAACGACGACGACGTGCGGGCCACCTTCCTGGAAGGCCGCAAGGCGGTGGAAATGGAAGGTGGCGGTCCCGGAGGACCCAAGGCCGCCGAAGCCCGCATGTCCCTGCTCGACCGGCTGGAAAGCGACTGGCAGAAGGCCCAGGACGTCTTCAAGGTCAGGCAGCTTCATTTCCTGCTCGGCCCTGGCGCCACGGGGTTCCTGTCGGTGCACAACCCCGGCATTTTCGGCAAGGACCTGTCCGACCAGCGCTTCTCCGTGGTCGACGTCAACAGCGACCATACCCCCCGGGCCGGGTTCGAGCTCGGGCGCACGGACTCGGGCCTGCGGGGCGTCGTCCCCGTCTTCGCCTACGATCCGGACCAGGGGCAGGAGGTGCATGTGGGCGCGCTGGAGGTGGGGATCTCCTTTGCCGCCATGCTCGACACCCTCGACAAACGGTTAGACAGCGGGGCCGGCGTGGTGCTGGACATGACCTATGTCCGCTCCACGCGCGGTGACCTTACCGGCACCCGGCCCGACGAAATCGTCCCCGGCTGCGACTGCGTGATCGAAGCCGCCTCCCGCGAAGGCATCGATGCCATCCTGAAGGCAGAGGACAGCAATGGACTGCGCCTCACCCAGCAAACCACAGAGATCGTTACCGTCGGCGACACCAGCTTCATCACCACCCGCATCCCCCTGCGCGACTACCTCGGCACCCAGCATGAGGAACGCCGGAGCGTCGGGGCCGTGGTCTTTTGGCGTGATGCCAGCGACATCGTCCACGGCTACCGCAGCGGCATCTTGTTCAACATCCTCTATGGCGTTATCGGCTACCTGCTCATCGAAATCCTGCTGGTGATCGGCTTCCGGGTCACCACCCGCCAGCTCCGGACCCTGATCGACAGCCAGACCCGGGACCTGAGCGACAAGGCTGCGGAGGTGGAGCGACTGGCCGTGACCGACCGGCTGACCGGCCAGTTCAACCGCATGAAGCTGGACGAATCCTTTGAACGGGAGATCAAGCGGTCCCGGCGCTACGGCAATCCCCTGTCGGTGATCATCGTCGACGTGGACCACGTGAAGCGGATCAACGACACCCACGGCCATCCGGTAGGGGATCGGGTTCTGGCCGCCGCCGCCGCCCTGATCCGCGCCCGGGTTCGCGAAGCCGACATCGTCGGGCGCTGGGGCGGGGAAGAGTTCCTGGTCCTGTGCCCGGAAACGGACAAGGACGGCGCCTGCGTGGCCGCTGAATCCCTGCGTCAGGCCCTCGCGGACCACGACTTCCCCACCGTCGGCCGGGTGACCGCCAGTTTCGGCGTCGCCACCCTGACCGACGGCGATGTGGTCACCACCCTGATGAACCGGGCCGACGATGCGCTCTATCGTGCCAAGGACCTGGGATGCAACCGGGTGGAAGCCGGTTAAGCCGCCTCTGCTACGCTTACCACCACCTTGCCGACCGGTCCCGCTTCCAGTCGGGCAAAGGCGGCCAGAGCGTCTTCGAACGGATGGATGCTGTCGATCACCGGATGAATCTCCTTCTCGGCCACCATTGCCACCATCGCCTCGAAGCTCGCGCGATGCCCGACAGAGACCCCGCGGATACGGGCGCGCCGCAGCATCAGCGGCACCGTCGGCACCACGCAGGTATCGCCCCCCAGCAAGCCGATCAGCGAAATCCGCCCTTCCGGTGCCAAAGCGCCGACGGACCGGGCCAGCGTCTCCCCGCCGATGATCTCCAGCACATGATCGGCGCCCCGGCCATCGGTCATCGCCAGCACCCTGCGTTCCCAATCGGGATCGGCGGTGGTGTCAATGGTGCCCCAGGGCGCCAGGCCGGCAATCCGCGCCAGCTTTTCCGAGCTGCGCGACAGCACGATCACCCGAGCCCCGAGCGCCGTGGCGAGCTGAAGGGCCGCCAAGGCCACGCCGCCCGTGCCCTGGACCACCACCACATCCCCCGGTGCCGTGCCGCCGTCTTCGGTCAGCGCGAACCAGGCGGTCAGCCCGGCCACGGGCAAGGTCGCGGCCTCCGCATCGCTCAAGGACGGCGGAACCGCCACTGCCACGTCCTCCGGGATCACCACGTATTCGGCCAGCGCCCCTTGAAGAGGGCCGCCCAGGGTCCGGCCATGCTCCAGCAGGTCCCGGGGGGCGGGACCCGATAGCCAGCCGGTCCAGAAGTTCCCCATCACCCGGTCGCCCGGGGCAACCCGCGTCACCGCCGAGCCGGCCTCCACCACCTCGCCGACGAAATCCGAGACGGGGATGAACGGCATCTCCGGCAAGGCCGGCAGCAACCGGCCTTCCATCACCATCCTGTCGCGGTAGTTCAGCGACACCGCATGCACCCGCACCAAAACCTCCCCCAACCCCGGCCGGGGCATGGGCAGCCGGCCCAGGCGGAGGGTGTCCTTGCCGAAGGCCGTCAAGGCCCAGCCGCGCATGTGTTGATCGTCCATCATCCCGTTCTCCCGTGATGTTTCGAAATCCATCCAGCGGAGACTCCAGTCCCTCCGCTCAGAGAACTCTATTGACGATCATAGGTCTCCTGTGGCGAATTAGGCTGCATCTTTTCAGGAACAAAAATCGCCAATATAATGACCAACGGCCGTGCCTCCCGTCTTCAAGGCCTGGAAGCCTTTGTCGAAACAGCGGACGCCGGAGGGTTCGCGGCAGCCGCCCAGCGACTTGGGCTCACGCGATCAGCGGTAGCAAAAAGCGTCGCCCGGCTGGAAGCCCACCTGGGGGTCCGCCTGCTGGTACGTACCACCCGATCGGTCGCCTTGACGCCCGAAGGTCAAGTTTTCTTCGAAGCCTGCGCACGCACGCTGAACGACCTCGACAGGGCAGAGGCCTGCCTGTCCTCTCGCCGGGCAGTGGTATCCGGAGAATTGACGGTCAGCCTGCCGGTCTCCTTCGGCTACCGCTGGATCGCCCCGTTGCTGCTGGACTTCGCCGAAAACCACCCCGACTTGCGGCTGACCCTGGACTTCACTGACCGCTTCATCCGGCCCGACGAGGAAGGGGTGGATCTGGCCGTGCGGATCGGCGGTGCCAACGAGTCCGAAACGCTGATATCCCGCCGCCTGGCGCTCCACCACACTCAGATTTGCGCGGCACCGGCCTATGTGGCGCGGTTCGGCGCGCCCGCTTCCATCGATGACCTCGGCCGGCACCGCTGCATCAACTTCGCCCACGAAGGCCGCATCACCCCCTGGCGCCTGAGGGAGCCGGACGGGCGAGAGCGATCGTTCCGCCCCCGGAGCTACCACACGGTCAGTCACGGGGACGCCCTGCTGGATGCGGTGCTGGCGGGACATGGCATCGCCAGCCTGCCCACCTGGCTGACCGCCCCCGGCCTGCGCGCCGGCACCCTGGTTTCCCTGCTGCCCGAGGGTGACACGGATCCCACTCCGATCCGCCTGCTCTGGCCCGAGCGGCGATCGCAGCTGCCCCGGGTTCGCGCCGCCATAGATGCCCTGATCGCCGGCTTCACGCCGCAGTCGCCATGGGACACCCCGGCGGACGATTTCCCGCGCCAGTATCCGCCACCTCCGGCCGTATAGGAGATATGTTCCCAGCCGCCGGAGACCCCGCCATGGCCGTCATCGCCCTGCATCCCAACATCCGGCCCTCGGCCTCCCCCGGTGCCGATGCCGCGCCCAAACGCTATGCCGTCATGTCGCCGCTGCTGCCCGCCCTGGTGCCCCGGGCGGCACGCGGTGCGGGGCTGGAGCCCTATTTCGTGGACATCGATCCCCACCACTGGGGCGTCTCTCCCCGGGGGGCGCAAAAGGTCATGGCCGCTCTCGGCCGTACGGCGGCGGATGCCACGGGCGATACGGTAGCCCTGGTGGTACCGGGCGGACCCCTGGGCTGCCCCTTCGACCTCACGCCCTATGCGTCCGTCCATCAGCGGGGGGCGCCGGTGGTGATGCACAACGCGCCCCGCAACGGTGTCCGCCAGACCCGGACCCATCGCGCCGCCATCCTGGCCCTGTTTCAGCGGCTGCTGCCGGCGCACTGGAAGCGCCCCGTCCTGCCCGACGGCGTTGTGCCGTCGATCCTGCCGGTGCTCTGCCCCATGAATGTGGACCGGAACGCGCTGGTGCTGCGGATGGCCGGTGAAGGGGTGCGGCTGCATCTGCCCGCCCTGACCCCCTGCCACCGCCTGCCGGAATTCCGCGCGGCTCCGCGCACCGCCCTGCCCCTGACCGAGACCCTGATCCAGCGCGCCTTCGGCCTGCCCGTGGCCTTCGAGATGACCGAAGCGGATGTGCGACGGATCGTCGACAGCCTGATCGACCAGGAACGAACCGCGCCGCCCCGCCGCCCCGGCCGTCGCGAGGGATTGCAGTTCCTTGATTCCCTGACCGAGCGTTTCGACCGCCCCCTGCCGGTCCGAGGGCATCCGTCATGACCCTGTCGGTCCCCGCGCTCCGCCCGCCGACATCGCCGGCAGCCTCTCCGGTCGTGCTCCATCCCGTCTCGGCCATGACCAAGGCCGAGCGGATCCGCATCGCCCGGGCGGAAATGCAGCTGACGGCCATCCGCGCCCGATGCCAGGCACAACCGCCCCGGCCCCAGCCCGTGCGGGGCCGTTACCTGCTGCTGAACGATACCCGGGCGCTGGAGGACCACACCCACCTGGGCTGCACGGTGGTCACCCGGCTGATCGAACACCGCATGGCGGCCCTGGGCTTCCTGCGCATCGGCCAGGCCAGCAGCGCCGACGACTGCCGCGCCCTGTTCGACAGCGGCCTGGGGCCGGCCGATATCGACCTGATCCTCTTCAATGGCGAGGGCTCGCTGCACCATGATTCCCCGCGCTGCGCGGCCCTGATGGCCTTTTGTGCAGCGATGAAGGACCTGGGCGTGCCCTCGGTGCTGATCAATGCGGTGTGGCACGCCAATTCCCCGGCGTTTGGGGCCGGTCTGGGATCCTTCTCCCTGGTCACCCTGCGCGACAGTCTCAGCCAGCAGGAAATCCGCCCGTACCGCCCGGATGCGGAGGTCATTCCCGACCTTTCCTTCGCCGGCTTCGCCGAAGAGCCCCGGCTCCCCGGCACAGAGGGCCAGCAGGCCGACCCGGCAGCCGAGATCGCCGTTCTGGACAGCGTGCTGCCGGGCGTGACCCTGGCACTGGGGGCCTTCGCCGAAACCCATGGCCTGCCGCTGTACAACATGGGGCCGCATCCCATGGCGCGCTTCTACACGGAACGCCGTTTCGCCTACGCCCTGGGGGCGCAGGTCTACCCCCGGGTGCTGTGGGATACGGCCATTCTGCGCCGGGCGCGGGGATGCCTGACCGGACGCTTCCACGGTCTGATCGCCGCCTTGGTCGCCGGCACGCCGGTGGTCGCGCTGGCCTCCAACACGCCGAAGGTGGAAAGCCTGCTGGGGGACATCGGCATCACCGACATCGCGCTGGCCTCTGCCGACAACCTGTTATCTCTGCCGGAGGACGAGCGGTGGGGGCTGCTGACCGCCCGTTTCGCGGCCTGGACCGGCGCCACCCACGCCCGCGTCGCGGCATTTCGCCGGAAGGCGGAAGACCAGATCGACGCCCTGTTCCCGAGGATCACCGCGCTGGCCAGACGGGCGTAGGGGGAACCCGACCGGCATTTCACCGCGACACGGCCTGCGTCAGCGCGCCGGGAGCAAACCAGCCATTGTCCGCTCGGCGATGGCGCTGATGCCTTCCCAGTCGCCGTTGGCGACACGGTCCATCGGGCAAGGCCAGGAGCCACCGACGGCCAGCACGTTGGACAGGGCCAGCCAGCTTGACGCATCCGCCTCGCCGATGCCGCCGGTGGGGCAGAAGCGGACCTCGGAAAAGGGGCCGGAGAAGGCCTTCAGCATCGACCGCCCGCCGGCCGCCCCGGCCGGGAAGAACTTCTGCACCGTGAAACCCCGATTCAGGGCCTCCATCACTTCCGACGCGGTGGCGACACCGGGCACCAGGGGAATGGGGCTGGCAGCGGCGGCCTCCAGCAGCGCCGGGGTGGAGCCGGGGCTGACCAGGAATTCCGCCCCCACCTCTGCCCCCAGGGCCACATCCGCCGGCGTGCGGACCGTGCCGAGGCCGACAACCGCGCCGGAAACCTGAGCCTTGATCGCCTTGGCCGCGTCCACGGCCACCGGAGTGCGCAGGGTGATCTCCAGGGTGGCCATGCCGCCGTCAACCAGGGCGCGGGCCAGGGGCACGGCGCTTTCCAGCGTCTCGATGGTCAGTACCGGCACCACCTTGGCCGCCGTCAGGATCTCGGCAACGGCGGCCTGGGCCTCGGGGGAAATGCTCATTCAACGGTTCCTTCCACGGAAGACCGCAGCAGGCCCTCGGGCATGGCGGCGGCCGGGATGATGGCGCCGCGATGGCGCACCACTTCCCCGGCCAGCCGGTGTCCCGCGGCAGCGGCATCAGAGGGTGCCAGCCCCGAAAGGCGGGCAGCGAGATAGGCGGCGGCAAAGCTGTCGCCGGCCGCCGTAGTATCCAGAACGTCGGGGACGCGCTTGCCCGCAACGATGGTATCGCCGGCGGGAGATAGCAGGCGGCAGTCCAGATTGGGGCGCTTCAGAACGGCTTCCTTGCCCGAAACGGCGGCGACGAAGTCCTCGGTATACCCTGGACCGTACAACAGGTCCAGATCCTCCACCGACGCCAGGACGATGTCGGCCAGGGCAATGACATCGGCATAGGCGCGCACAGCCGCGCCCTTGTCCGGCCAGCCACGCGGGCGGAAGTTGGAATCGAAGGCGACACGCCCGCCCCGGCTGCCAACCCGGCGCAGGATGCCGAACAGCAGCGTGTGGTCTTCCTCCGCCAGGATCTGCAGCGTGATGCCCGACAGATAGACCAGGTCATAGGCGGTCAGGGCCTCGATCAGGTCCCGGCTTTCGGGCAGGTGGAAAACGGTGCGGGCGGCTGACGTGTCGCGCCAATACTGGAAGCGGCGCTCTCCGTCGGCATCGGTGCTGACCACGTACAGGCCGGGATTGCGGGCGGCCGTGCGCAGCACCCGGTCGGTGCCCACGCCTTCGGCACGCCAGCTTCCCACCATGTCCTCGCTCCAGGGGTCGGTGCCCATGGCGGTCACATAATCCACATCCACCCCCAGCCGGGCGAGGTAGACGGCGGTATTGAGGGTATCACCGCCATATCCCCGGCGCAGGCTTCCGTCGGGCTGTTCCACCAGCTCGATCATGCATTCGCCGATGCAGGCAACCCTCATGGCATCCTCCGTGATGTGTTTCTTGACGGGCTGGGGCGCGGACCCGCGAACAGCCGGCCGGCCCCCGGAATGGGCGTGACCGGTGATATAGCCACTGTGCCGCGCCGATACCAGGAAGACGCCCGGTTATCTAGCTTCGGGCTTCCAGAATGCCGCGCGGGGGCGGTGACGGGGGCGGGGGTTCGCTTTCGTCTTCGAAGAATTCCGCGTGCGATGTGGCCAGGTCCTGGATGGTTCGCAGGATCTCGCGCAGGTGCACCTTCATGGCGGCCACGGCGGCGTCCGGATCGCCGCTCATCACCGCCTCGGCTATGGCCTGGTGCTGGGCAATCAGCCGGCCCACATCCTGGCTGTGGGGGATGGACAGGAAGCGCACCCGGTCCATCTGGTACTTCTCGTTCTGGATCACCCGCCAGGCACGGGGATGCTGGATGGCTTCGGCGAAACCGGCGTGGAACAGCTCGTCCAGTTCCACGAAGCCTTCGAAGTTCCGCGCCTCGAACGCCGCCTTCTGGCCGGCCAGGTTGGCTGCGATTTCCTGCCCCAGGCGCGCGCCCGGGCCTCCCCGCGCCGCTTCGGCCATGTTCCGCGCCGCCTCGGCCATGTTCCGCGCCGCCTCGGCGACCACCGCACATTCCAGCGCTTCACGAATGAATCGGGCTTCGTAGACCTCCGACAGGCGGATGGGGGCGACGAAGCTGCCGTACTGGGGATAGACGTTGACCAGCCCCTCTTCGCTCAGCTTGATCAGGGATTCCCGAACGGGCGTCCGGCTGACGCCCATGATCTCCGACAGCTCGTTTTCCGACAGACGGGTGCGGGGCGGCAGATGCCCCCGGATGATGGCGTGATGCAGGGCCTGACGCACCTGCCCGCTGATCGGCCGCTTCCGGTCGATCAGCGGCGGGGTCCATCGAATCAGCGCCGCATTGGTCATGACGTCCCCTTTTCCGCTCACATCAAAAGGTCAGGCAAGAACAGCACGACCGACGGAAAGAACGTCAGCACCAGCACCAGCCCGATCACCGCCGCCACGAACGGCAGCGAGGCCCGCACATACTCATCCACCGGACACTTCATGATGCCGCATACCGTGTACATGGCGACCCCCACCGGCGGTGTCATACTGCCAAAGGTCACCAGGGTCATCATCAATATACCAAAATGGACAGGGTCGATCCCCAGGGTTCCCATCATGGGGACGAAAATCGGGGTCAGCAGCAGCACCAGGACGGTGCTTTCCACGAACATGCCACACGCCACCAGGAACGCCAGGATCATCAGCAGGATGACCGTGGGATCGGACGAGGCCGCCGTCACCAGCGCGGCCAGATCCTGGGGCAGGCGTTCGAAGACGATGGCATAGCCCAGAGTGGCGGAGAAGGCGATGATCAGCACGATCATGCCGATGTCCGCGACACTGCGATGAAGCACCTCCAGCGCCGATTTCAGGGTCAGCTCGCGATAGACGACGACGCCGATGAACAGCGCATAGACCACGGCGAAGGACCCGGCTTCGGACGGGGTGAAGATGCCCATGCGAATGCCGCCGACCAGCAGCACGGGAAAGATCAGCGCCCATTTGGCCTCGGCCGCGCTTTTCACCACTTCGCGCCAATGCGGACGGGCGGCGCATTCCGGGCTGTAGTTCCGGCGCTTGGCGATCATCCAGGCGGTCAGCATCATCGCCGTCATCATCAGCAGCCCGGGGATCACGCCGGCCAGGAACAGCCGGCCGATGGACACATTGCCCAGATAGCCATAGAGGATCAGGCCGATGCTCGGCGGGATGGTGGCGGTGATCAGCGAGCTCATGGCGATGACGGCAGAGGCATAGCCGTTGCCATAGCCCTTTTGCAGCATGGACGGGCCGAGGATCCGGGCCTCCATGGCGGCATCGGCGATGGCCGCGCCGGAAACCCCGCCCATCAGGGTGCTCAGCACGATACTGACCTGCGCCAGCCCGCCGGCGATCCATCCGGCCAGCACCGACGAAAAGCCGATCAGCCGGCTGGTGATGCCCGTGGCGTTCATCAGGTTGCCCGCCAGGACGAAAAAGGGCACGGCCAGCAGCGGGAAGGACTGGGTGGCACTGGCAATGCGCTGTACTCCGATGGAGGCGGGCAGCATGTCGCTGAACACGAAGTACAGGAAGCTGGCGATGCCGATGGCAAAGGCCACAGGCATGCCCAGCAGCATCAGCGCCAGAAAGCCGAGAACGATATAGGTGATCATGCCGCATCCTCCAGCCCGGTGTCCGACCCCTCGACGCCCGGGCCGTTCCCCTTGCCGTTGCCATTGCCCCTCTTGCCGCCCTGCCGGTCCGCTGCCCAGGCCCGGATGTCGGTGACCAGATGGCGCAGGACGGTGATCAGCATCAGCAGGCAACCGACGGGGACCGAGGCGGTGACCGTGGCATAGCTCAGCGGGGTATCGCTGAACCGCCGTTCGACGTTCAGCAGGGTCAGCTGGGTGCCGTACCAGATGACGGCGACCAGAAAGGCGCCCATCACCCCCCACAGCACCAGCTCCAGCTTGCGCCGGGCACCGTCGGGCAGATAGCGGACCAGCAGGTCGACGGCCATGTGCTCGCGGTGGCGCAGGGCCTGGTCGGCGCCCAGGAACGACGACCAGGCGAACAGCAGCTGGGCAATGTCCACCGACCAGATGATCGGATGGCCGGCCCAGCGGGCCAGGGAAGCGACGAAGACCAGGATCACGCAGGCGGCCAGGAAGCCCTTGGCGATCCATTCTTCAGCCAGATCGAGGGAACGGAACATCTCGGACGCCTTCGTGACCGGAGACAGGGATGCGCGTTTCGGAATGGCGGTGCCGCTACTGGCTCGCTTTGCCCTTGGCGATCACCGCATCCACCTTTTTCTTCAGGTCGGCATATCCCAGCTTTTCATAGACGCCTTCGGTGGCGACCTTGAAGGGCGTGGTGTCGATGGCGTCGATGGTCACCCCTTCCTTGCGCATCATCTCTTCGTAGTTGGCCAGCGAGGCGATGGTGGCTTCGGACGCGGCGTCGCCAGCGCGGATGGCTTCCTCGCGGACGATGGTCTTCAGATCGTCGGGCAGGGATTGCCACCAGGTTTCCGAAGCCACGATCCCGGTGATCAGGTTGATATGGCCGGTCAGGGTGATGTGGTCGATGACCTCGTAGAGCTTCGCCCCATAGGTGGCGGGGTGCTGGGCTTCGGCGCCATCGATCACCTGCTGCTGCAAGGCCGGATAGACCTCGGTCCAGCCCATGGGGGTCGGGGTGGCCCCCATGGCCCGCACGGTTTCCATCCACACCGGCGCCCCAGGGGTGCGGATGCGCACGCCGTCCAGATCGGCGGGGGTGCGGACGTCCTTGCTGGTCAGCATGTGGCGCTGACCCTGGAACCAGTTGAACGACAGGACGCGGTGGTTGGAGGTCTTGGCCAGATCCTCTTCCCATTCGTGGAACAGGTCGCTGTTGGCGAGGATCCGCAGGTCCGGAAAGCCGTCGGCCACGTAAGGGGCACCAAGGATCCCGAACTGGGGCACGAATTCGGCGAGCCGGCCGCCGTCGACGATGACCGCCACATTGGCCCCGGCACGGGCCTGCTCCAGAACGTCTTCGTCCTTGCCCAGCTGGGATCCGGAATACAGCCGGACATCGATCCGCCCGCCGGAGCGCGTCTCGACCCCTTTTTCGAAGTCCATCAGGCCTTGGAAAATCGGGTCGCTCTCGGTCAAGGCCGAGTTGACGTTCAACTGGTAATCGGCGGCCCGGGCGGGCGCGGCACCAAGGGCGGCGGCGGAAAGCACAAGCGCGGATACGGCGGCCGCAGCCGCCCTGAACATGGACATCGATGAGTCTCCCTGAAAGACGGCCCCGGTACCCCGAGGTCTGTGATTACAGCTACCATACAAGCATGGCAACACCGAGTCCACCATTCTTGTATGGTAGCATGCCGCCCACACGGCACGCCGACTCTACCAATGTCCCTCGGCAGCATTCTCTTCACGACAAAGGAGGGAAGCCGATGGATGATCACCGGGAGATCAGGCGGGCGAGGAAGAGGACGAGGGAGAGGGGTGACCGCGGATCATTGAGGGGCAGCACCCTAAAGGCCATCACCGGACATATCGTTCAGCATACAAAAATCCAAAACCGACTGCGTCAGCGCCGCCACAAGACCCTCCCGGTATCCGTACGTCTCCAGCCTTTCTTCTTCGTCTTTGTTCACGATAACCCCGGCCTCGAACAGCAAAGCCGGCAGGGAGGCGGTGCGCAGAACCGCCAATTCATCGAAGCGATAGATCCCCAGGCCCCTGTCGACCAGGTCCCTGTTCTCGCCCTTCACGGGCTCCGCATGGTGCAGGGACGGATGATAGCCCTGCATGGTCAGCTCCTGCCCCAGAGTTTGCGCCAGCGCCAGACTATCGCGCGGATGAGACCCGGTCGCGGAAATGAAGATGGAATAACCGTCAATCATGTCCGTATAAAAACGCTCCCGCCCCTCATGGACCCAGGGCGTCAGATACTGCGGCTGCACGGAATCATGGTGGATCGAGTAGAACACCGTGGCCCCCAGCTCTTTGGCTCGGGGGGCACGCTGCGTCAGGGTCGGGGTTTCGCCATTACCATTGATCAGGAACGCCTTCGCCCAGCCCGTCCCGTTGACGGCCGCCGCGAACTCCCGGGCGAGCCGGAGATTGAAGTCCCACTCGCCCTTTCCCCGGGCCGACGTGGCCCCCGGACTGTCGGGCGAATGGCCGGCGTCGATCCCGACCACGCATTGATCGGCCTCCATCGCCGCCCACACCACCGCGCCGTCCCGGGCAGAGAGAAGAGCAGCCAGGAGAACGATCGCGGCGGCCTTAGTCCTTCTGTTCAGCACGATCACCGGGGCTCCCCTGACGGCAGACCAAACCAGCCCCTACCATAGGCTTCATCCAGGTACCTGTCTGCCCGCTTCCTTGACGAGGGGTCGTATATGGGGGGCGCATGCCCCCCCTCGGCATGTTTCTCACACCTCGCCCGTATACTCCCCGCGCGCCGGATAACTCTTGGCGATGGCGAAGTCCAGGGCGCCAACCAGTTCAGAGAAATGCGGCCGCACGAACGGCATGGTCTGTACCGAACCGTAGTACAGCGTGCCCTCCGGCGTCACCAGGAACAGGCCCGGTTCGGAGAACAGCGCCGGCTCCTCGATCCCGATCGACGTCACGCCGCGCGACGTGGAGACATACAGCCCCCACTCCCGCGCCTTGGTCAGCGACAGGCCGTAGCCGATGCGCAGATCCGTCGCACCGATCTTGTCGGCCATCCCGCGCGCGCGCTCTTCCCCGTCCGTGCTCAGGGCCAGTACGGCGACGCCCCGCTCGGCAAAGGCCGGCAGCTGGGATTGCAGTTCCGTCAGATAGGTGGCGCAGATCGGGCAGTGCAGGCCGCGGTAGAAGCACAGCAGCGTGCCCCGCTCCGATGTCTCGGCCGCAAGATCGAACGGGCCGTGGTCCAGGGTCGAAACGGACAGGGAGGGGGTCGGCCGGCGGGGAATCAGCATCGGAAAGGTCCTTTTGGTGGGAAACGATTGCCCCAGTGTCGCCGACGATACAGTATGAAAAATCCGAAATATCCGTCAGAACCTTCGAGATGACCCGTTTCGACCGCCTGACCACCCTGATGGACCGCTTCTCCCTGCGGGTCCTTCCTGCCCCGCCGGAAGAGGCCACCCTAGCCGTCACCGCCGGGCCGGACGGCGCGCCGGTCCGGGCCTTGTTCCGCGCCCGCACCCCGGGGTTTGAGCGCAGCCGGGTCCTCCTGTTTTCCGCCGCCGTGGATTGGGGCGGGGCGGCCAATCCCCTGCTTGCCGCCCTGCCCGAGGAAATCGCCATGGAGGTGGGAGCCAGCCCGGAGACCGCCGGCCTGATCGCCCTGCTGCAAGCGGAAGTGACCGGGCAGCGCTGCGGCCATGGGGCCGTGCTCAACCGGCTGGGAGAGGTGCTGATCGTCCGCCTGCTGCGCGCCCGGATCGAGCAGGGGTCGACCCGGCCCGGCCTGCTCGCCGGTCTGGCCGACCCCCGGCTCAGCCGGGCCATCGTCGCCATCCACGACCATCCGGGCCGGGACTGGCGCAACGAGGATCTGGCCCGGATCGCCGGCCTGTCCCTCAGCCGCTTCGCCGAGCTGTTCCCCGCCACGGTGGGGGAGCCGCCAGCGGTCTATCTGCGCCGCTGGCGGCTGACCTTGGCGCGGCAGGATATCCACAAGGGCGACCGGGTGGAGGCCGTGGCCCGGCGATACGGCTACGGCTCCCCCGACAGTTTCGCCCGCGCCTACAAACGGCAGTTCGGCGCGGCGCCCGTCACCCAAAGGCCCCGGGGCGGGGGGTAGCATTGCCTATTCACCTCCCCCTGTCGGCCGTCTCCCCCAGCCGCCGCCACCTGTCGAACAAGACCCGGGCGTTCCTGGATTTCCTGGTGGCGGTCTGCGCGGCAGCGGAACTGGAGGTTTACCCCTCCAACCCCCGCGCCGCTTCGGGCGTGTCCACATCCCAGTGCACGGCCTCGGCGCAGTCCATGTCGTCCATCGGCACTTCGGTAATCTCGTGGGCGTGGGCGGCGAGGACCGGGCGGGCGCCCACGTCGCCGTCCACATCCATCATCTCCGGCACGAACCGCCGGGCAAAAAGCACCGGGTTGCCCCGCCGGCCGCCAAGGGTCGGCACGCAGATCACCCGCCCTTCCACCGGATCGAAGGCGGCGATCAGGCGGCGGACCATGCCCGCCGTGATCCCCGGCATATCCCCCAGCGCCACCAGCACCCCATCCGTCCCGTCCGGCAAGGCCGCCAGCCCCCGCCGCAAAGAGGTGCTCAGCCCCCGCGCCGGGTTGGGATTCTCCACCAGATGCAGGGACCGGTCCCCCAGGGCCGCCTTCACCGCCTCTGCCTGGTGGCCGAGGACGGCAATCACCCTGTCCAGGCCGGTGTCGAGCAGGGCATCGGCCGCATGTGCCACCAATGGCTTGCCGCGCCAGTCGAGCAGCAGCTTGTTGCGACCGCCCATGCGCGTCGATCGCCCCGCCGCCAGCAGCACTGCCACCACCCGGGGTGCCCGGCCGGTCTGCGCCCCGGCCGCATCCTCCGCCGTGGCGCCGCGCGGCTGGGGGCGGGCAGCCGTTTCCTTCAGCAGCCCGCCGACCCCCATACCCATGATCGCCGCCCCGGTCAGGGGCAGGCCGGCGCACAGCCGCTCCAGCACCCAATCCAGCCCGTTCAGGGCCGGCGAGCGCGCACAGCCCGGCAACCCCAGCACCGGCAGCCCCGCCAGCCGGCCCAGCAGGATCAGGTTGCCCGGGTCCACCGGCATGCCGTAGTGCAGCACCTCCCCGCCCGCGTCCTCGATGGCCGCCGGGATCACATCCCCCCGGTCAACGATCGCCGAGGCCCCGGCCACCGCCAGAATGTCCGGAGCGGCCTCGGCCAGCTGCGCCCGCAAGGCCGCCGCCAGGGCCTCAGGCTCGTGGGCGCAGCGGCGTTCGTCGGCCAGCGTGCTGCCCAGGGCGGACAGGCGGCCGGCGGTAACCTGCCGGGTCTTGTCGAGCATCTTGTCCGCCATCCCGGGCAGACGCGTCTGGATCAGCCCGAGCCGCCGGGGCTGGAAGGGCGCGAGGCGGATCGGCGGCGGTCCGCCCGCCGCCGCAAGGTCTTCGGCCCGGCGGATCACCGCTTCGGGCAAGGCGAAGGGAATGACCTTGATGGTCGCCACCATCCGCTTGGGCTCCACCACCGCCCAGGGCTCCAGGGTCGCCACCGTCAGGCCTTCATGCAGAGCGTTCAGGGCCTCCACCCGCGCCCGGTCGACCACCAGCAGGCCGGCCCCCTCGGCGACCAGATTGACCCGGCCGGTAAACGGCTCCGCCGCCGTCAGCCCCGCCCCGCACAGCACGGCGGCGAAGCGGCGGGCGGCGGCATCTTCGTGCAGGTCGCCGGGCTCCAGCCGCGCGGCGATGACCGACGTCACGCCCTCCGCCCTCAATTGCGCGAGGGTGGCGGCATCCAGACGCGTTCCCTTGGGCAGGCGCCGCCCCGCCCCCTTGTGCCCGGTGCCTTTGTGACTGTGGGCGAGGATGGCGCCGTCGGCCTCCTCCAGCGGCAGGGGGCCGAACTTCATGACGGGGTGCCGGCCGTCGTGCCCGCAGCCGCAGCCACAGCCGCCTCCGCAGCCTTGCGGGCGGCCTTGGACCCGCGCAGGGCCAGGGTCATCTGGGCGAGCACGGATACCGCGATCTCCGCCGGACTGACGGCACCGATATCCAGACCCGCCGGGGCATGCAGACGGGCGATGGCCGGCGCCTCGATCCCCGCCGCCGTCAGCCGCTCCACCCGCTTGGCGTGGGTCTTGGTGCTGCCCAGGGCGGTGATGTAGAAGGCCTCGCTGCCCAGGGCCACGTGAAGGGCCGGGTCGTCAATCTTGGGATCGTGGGTCAGGGTGACGATCGCCGTTCTGCGGTCCGGCGCCAGATCGGCCAAAGCCTCGTCGGGCCAGCGGCGGTCCAGGGTGACACCGGGGAAGCGGTCTTCCGTCGCCCAGGCCCGGCGGGGATCGATGATGGTCACCGCATAGCCCGCCAGCGCCGCCATGGGCGCCAGCGCCTGAGAGATATGCACCGCCCCGACGACCATCAGTCGCAAGGGCGGATTGAACACCTGCACCATCCGGCCCTTGCCGGCGCCGCCCTCGGGCGGGGGCAGGGTGCGGGCCTTGTCGGTGCGCCAGGCGGTGTCGATCTCGCCGCGCAGGCCCTCGTCCAGCGGCAGGGTTCCCGCCGCCACCGCGTCGTCCACGACCAGCACCTGCCGGCCGTCGTCCAGGTCGGTGACCAAGGCAGCCCGCCGGCGGGCCGCGCGGGCTGCATTGAGGGCTTCGAGCAGGGAACGGTCCATGGGTCCTCCGGACGGAAAGCAGCGCAGACGTGATGGGACATGCGGGCACGGGGTCCTTATCTAGGGATCCATGGCCCGTCTGCGCCAGGTGGCCATGGCCCGGGACAGCCCCGAGCGGTCCCCTCCGAAGCCCCGTTCCAGTGCCCGGGCCAGATCGGCGAGACTGGCCAGATTGTGCACCGGCAGCAGGCCGTCCACATGGCTGACCAGCGCCCTCGCCCCACGGGCCTTGGGCGCATAGCCATCAAAGCGCAACAACGGATTGAGCCACACCAGCGACCGGGAGGATCGGGCGAGCCGCGCCACTTCGGCGTCCAGCACCTCGGATCCGTCCCGGTCCAGGCCGTCGGTGATCAGCAGCACCACTGCCCCCTGCCCCAGCACCCGGCGCGACCATTCGCGATTGAAGGCATGCAGACAGCCGCCGATCCGCGTGCCACCCGACCAGTCGTCCGCCGCCGCCGACGCCTGCGCCACCGCCCGGTCCGGGTCCTTGTGGCGCAGATGGCGGGTGATGTTGGTCAGGCGAGTCCCGAACAGGAAGGTATGCATGCGCTCCCGCTCGCCGGCGACGCCCACCAGGAAATGCAGCAGCACCCGGGCATAGCGTTCCATGGAGCCGGAGATGTCGCACAGCACCACCAGCGGCGGCCGGCGCAGGCGCGGCTTGCGGAAGTGCAGCGGTTCCCACTCTCCGCCCCGCCGGGCCGAGGCGCGCAGCGTCGCCCGGGGGTCGGGCTTGCGGCCGCGCGGGTCGACGCGGTAGCGGCGGGTGCGCACCGCCTCCACCGGCAGGGTCAGGGCACGGGCGGCGCGCTTGGCGTCCTCGAACTCGGCTCCCGTCATCTGTTCGAAGTCCTTGGCGGCCAGCACCTCGGTTTCCGACCAGGTGAGCGTGGCGTCCACCTCGATCTCCGTCTCTTCATCGCTGCCGGGCGGCGTCGGAGGCGGCTTGTGATCCCGGGCGAGCGCTTCGGCCACACGGGGCAGCAGCGCCGGGTCCGGCCCCTTGGCTTCCTCGCTACGCATGGTCGGCAGCAGCATCGCCAGCATGCGGTTCAGCAGGTCCGGGTCGCGCCAGAACATGTGGAAGGCCTGGTCGAACACGTCGCGCTGATCGCGGCGGGTGACGAAAACCGCGTGCAGGGTCCAATAGAAATCCCGGCGCGAAGAGACACCGACCGTCCCCACGGCCTCCAGCGCGTCGATCACCCGGCCCGGCCCGACGGGAAGGCCCGCGCCGCGCAGGACCCGGGCGAAATGCAGGATGTTTTCCGCCAGCAGGCCCCCGTCGGCCCGCCCCATGACGATATTCGGGGCCGGCGCCGGTTGTCGGGACGCTTCCGGCCCGCCCGTCATCCCGCTTTGCCCTCGGGGTTCTTCGCCAGCTCCTGCTTGACCTCCTCCAGGATCCGGGCGGCTTCCGTGCCGCGCAGGCGGGCGATGTCGTCCTGGTACTTCAGCAGGGTGCCCAGGGTGTCGTTGATCGTTTGCGGATCCAGGGCCAGACGGTCCAGATGGGTCAGCGCCTGCGCCCAGTCGATGGTCTCCGCCACCCCGGGCAGCTTGAACAGGTCCATGGAGCGGATCTTCTGCACGAAGGCGACGATCTGCTGCGACAGGGCCTGGGGCGCCCGCGGCGCCTTGACCGCGAGGATGGCCAGCTCCCGCGCCGCGTTGGGGTAGTCGACCCAGTGATAGAAGCAGCGGCGCTTCACCGCGTCATGCACCTCGCGGGTGCGGTTGGAGGTGATGATGACCAGCGGCGGTTCGTCGGCCTTCAGGGTGCCCAGTTCGGGAATGGTCACCTGGAAGTCGGCCAGCACTTCCAGCAGGAAGGCTTCGAAGGGTTCGTCGGCGCGGTCCAGTTCATCGATCAGCAGGATCGCCGGCCCCTCGCGGCTGGGCTCCAGGGCCTGCAGCAGGGGGCGCTTGATCAGGAACCGGGGAGAGAACAGATCGTCCTCCAGCGCCCGCTTGTTGGTGGTGCCCGCCGCTTCGGACAGGCGGATCTCCAGCATCTGGCGGGCGTAGTTCCACTCATAAACCGCCTGGGAGATATCCAGCCCCTCGAAGCACTGCAAGCGCACCAGCCGCCGGCCGAGCACGGCGGACAGCACCTTGGCGATCTCCGTCTTGCCAACCCCGGCCTCCCCTTCCAGGAACAGCGGCCGGTTCAGGGACAGGGCCAGATACAGCGCAGTGGACAGCGAGCGTTCGGCCACATAGGCCCCCCGGCCCAGCAGGGCTTCGGTCTCGTCGACGCTGGTCGGCAGGGCAACAGGCGCGGCAGATGCGGCGGGATCGGTCATGCCGGTCTCCGGAACAGAACGGGGGCAGGAACAAACGCGGAAGGAACGGGACGGCGACCGGGCACCGGCCGGAGGAAGGGCGCCCCTCCCCCCGGCCGGACGGCGGTCTGTCGTCAGGCGGGATCAGGCGCAGGCGGCGACGGCGCGCTTGGCCATGACCTTGATCAGATGCGCCCGGTAGTCCGGATCACCGTGGATATCCTCGTTCAGGCCATCAGCCGACACGGTGATACCGTCCAGCGCTTCGGGAGTGAAAGAGGCCGCCAGGGCGGCTTCCATCTCGGCCTGGCGGAACACCCCGTCCTGGCCGGCCCCGGTCACCGCCACCCGCACGCCGCCGCCGGTCTTAGCCACCATCACCCCCACCAGGGCATAGCGCGACGCCGGCTGGTGGAACTTCATGTAGGCGGCCTTCTCCGGCTTGGGGAAGCGCACGGCGGTGATGATCTCGCCCGGTTCCAGGGCGGTGGTGAAGATGCCCTGGAAGAAGTCGTCGGCGGCGATTTCCCGCTTGTCGGTGACGATGGTCGCGGCCAGGGCAAGACAGGCCGCCGGATAGTCGGCCGCCGGGTCGTTGTTGGCGATCGACCCGCCGATGGTTCCCCGGTTGCGCACGGCCGGGTCACCGATGCCGCCGGCCAGAGCGGCCAGGGCGGGAATGGCGGCCCGGACCTCGGCACTGTCGCCGACCATGCCGTGCTTGGTCATGGCGCCGATGGTCACGGCGTCGCCGGATACGGTGATGCCCACCAGATCGGCGCAGTCGCGCAGGTCCACCAGCGCCGTGGGACTGGCCAGCCGCTGCTTGAGGGTGGGAATCATGGTCATGCCGCCGGCCAGCAGCACGCGGTCTTCGTCCTCGGCCAGCAGGGCGCCGGCATCGGACACGGACGCCGGGCGGTGATAATCGAAGGCATACATCAAAGGATCTCCTCGTCCGGGTCCGGGTTACTCGGCGGCCTGGGCCACCTGGGCGGCGTTCAGGGCACGCCACACCGCCGACGGCGTGGCCGGCATGGCGATATCATGGACCCCGCGGTCCCACAGGGCGTCGAGCACGGCGTTGATCACCGCCGGCGGCGAGCCGATGGCCCCCACCTCGCCGCAGCCCTTCACGCCCAGGGAGTTGTGGGTGCACAGGGTCACGGTATTGTCCACCTTGAAGGTCGGCACGTCTTCCGCCCGGGGCATGCAGTAGTCCATGTACGATCCGGTCAGCAGCTGGCCGGTTTCCATGTCATAGCGGCAGGCCTCCAGCAGGGCCTGGCCGATGCCCTGGGCCAGACCGCCATGGATCTGGCCATGCACGATCATCGGATTGACCACCCGGCCCACGTCGTCCACCGCCGTCATGGAGATCACGTCCACCACGCCGGTATCCGGATCCACTTCCACTTCGCAGATGTGGCAGCCGCCGGGGTAGGTGAAGTTCATGGGATCGTAGAAGGCCTGTTCCTCCAGCCCCGGTTCCAGGGTGTCGTGGGGGAAGTTGTGGGGCACATAGGCCGCCAGCGCCACCTGGGCGAACGGCAGGGCCTTGTCGGTGCCGGCGACGGTGAAGGTGCCGTCCTTGAACTCCAGGTCCTCGGGGGCGGCTTCCAGGATATGGGCGGCGATCTTGCGCGCCTTGTCCACCACCTTGCCCAGGGCCTTCATCAGCGCCTCGCCGCCCACCGCCAGCGAGCGCGAGCCGTAGGTGCCCATGCCGAAGGGCACCTTGTTGGTGTCCCCGTGGCTGATCTCCACGTTCTCCAGCGGCAGGCCCAGGGTGTCGCTGACCAGCTGGGCGAAGGTTGTCTCGTGCCCCTGGCCGTGGCTGTGGGCGCCGGTGAAGATGGTCACGCTGCCCGTGGGATGGACCCGCACCACCGCACTTTCGAACAGCCCGGCGCGGGCGCCCAGCGATCCGACAACGGCCGACGGCGCGATGCCGCAAGCTTCCACATAGGTGGAATAACCCAGGCCCCGCAGCTTGCCCCGCCCGGCGGCTTCCGCCTTGCGTGCCGCGAAGCCGGCCACATCGGCCAGTTCCTCCGCCCGGTCCAGGGTGGCGAAGTAGTTGCCGCTGTCGTATTGCAGGGCCACCGGTGTCTGATAGGGGAAGGCGTCGGTGGGGATGAAGTTCTTGCGGCGGATCTCCGCCCGGTCCATGCCCATTTCCCGGGCCGCCTTGTCCACCAGGCGCTCCAGCAGATAGGTGGCTTCCGGACGGCCGGCGCCGCGATAGGCATCCACCGGCACCGTATGGGTGAAGGCGGTACGCACCCGGGCATGGATCGCGGGGGTCTTGTACACGCCGGCCAGCAGGGTGGCATACAGATAGGTCGGCACGCTGGTGGAGAAGGTGGACAGATAGGCGCCGACGTTGGCGATGGTATCCACCTTCAGGCCCAGGAAGTTGCCCTCGGCATCCATGGCCAGTTCGGCGCGGCTCACATGGTCGCGGCCGTGGGCGTCGGACATGAAGGCTTCCGAGCGTTCCGCCGTCCATTTGATCGGCCGGCCCACCTTGGGGGCGGCCCAGGTGACGATGGCTTCCTCGGCGTAGTGATAGATCTTCGACCCGAAACCGCCGCCCACATCCGGCGCCACCACCCGCAGCTTGTGTTCGGGCAGGTTGAGCACGAAAGCGCCCATCAGCAGCCGGATCACATGCGGGTTCTGGCTGGTGGTATAGAGGGTGTATTCCCCGGTCGCCCGGTCGTACTCGCCGATGGCCGCGCGGGGCTCCATGGCGTTGGGGATCAGGCGGTTGTTGGTCAGGTCCAGCGTGGTGACATGGTGGGCATTGGCAAAGGCCGCCTCGGTGGCGGCGGCGTCGCCGATCTCCCAGTCGAAGCACAGGTTGTCGGCCACGTCGTCATGGACCGCCGGACCGCCGTTCAGGGCATCCACGGCGCTGACCACGGCGGGCAGTTCCTCGTATTCCACCTCGATCAACTCGGCGGCGTCCTTGGCCTCGGCGTAGGTTTCGGCCATCACCACCGCCACCTGATCGCCCACATGGCGCACCCGGTCCACCACCAGCGGCGGATGGGGTGGTTCCTTCATCGGCGAGCCGTCCTTGCTGTGCACCAGCCAGCCGCAGGGGATGGAGCCCACCGCGTCCTTGGCCATGTCGGCCCCGGTGAAAACGGCGACAACGCCCGGCGCCGCGGCGGCGTCGGCCGTATCGATGCGGGTGATCCTGGCGTGCGCATGGGGGCTGCGCAGGATGTAGGCATAGACCTGGCCCGGACGGGCGATGTCGTCGGTATAGGTGCCTTGGCCGGTGAGGAAGCGCTTGTCTTCCTTGCGCTTCACAGCAGCGCCGATGCCAGTAGCAGACCCGGTAGCAGACATGGGGGCAACCCTCCCTGGTGCGCCGGCCGTGGCGTGCGGGGCCGGCCTTCCGTGTTCCGTTTCGGTACGACCGCGGTCCCCGGATTTATTCCTTATGGGGCGGGACCGCGTTGCGTGGGGTGTTCCGGGGTTTCAGCCTCGGGGGAAGGGCTTATTCGGCCGCTGCCCGGCTGGGTGCCGCGCCGCGCATGCGCGCCGCCCCGTCCTTCACCGCCGCGACGATGTTGTGATAGCCCGTGCACCGGCAGATGTTGCCGTCCAGCCAGGCACGGATGTCGGCCTCGCTGGGGTCGGGATTGCGGGACACCAGATCCACCGCGCTCATCACCATCCCCGGCGTGCAGAAGCCGCATTGCAGACCATGGTGCTCACGGAAGGCTTCCTGCATCGGATGCAGGTCCGCGCCCTCGGCGAGACCTTCAATGGTGGTCACGGCGCTGCCGTCAGCAACGATGGCCAGCATGGTGCAGCTTTTCACCGATGCACCATCCACATGGACCACGCAGGCGCCGCACTGGCTGGTGTCGCAGCCAATGTGGGTGCCGGTCAGGCCCTGATTCTTGCGCAGAAAGTCGACCAGCAGCGTGCGCGGTTCCACGTCACCGCTTACCCGCTTGCCGTTCACGGTCATCGAGACTGTTGGCATGCAATTCCTCCCTAAATATTGGGCCCGAGATCTGGCCTGACATCTGGTCCTCGCCCCGGGTTCACCCCGGAACCGTCCTGCCGGGCACGTGGAGGATCTTTTATTTTGCACCGCACTATCGCGGAAGACACACCTCGGCCCAAACCGCTCCATAGGTGGAGATCGAACCGGGGCGCGTCCAGAGCCCGAATGAGGGTTTTTCATGACACCTTTGGACCCTTGCCTGCGCGCGTCGACGGTTTATCTTGAACGGGAATGCCTGCCGCCCGTCCGGCCGTCCTTCCCCCACCGTCCTTCCCTCCCCCACCGGAGCCCGCCCGCCATGAGCATCACCGTTACCGCCGCCGAGCCCCTGCCGGAGTTCGCGCCCGACCCCCTGGCCCAGGCCGAGGTCTGGCTGCGCGAGGGCCGCTCGGTCGCCCTGGCCACGGTGGTGGAAACCTGGGGCAGTTCTCCCCGGCCCGCCGGCAGCGCCCTGGCGGTGGATGCGGACGGTGCCTTCGTCGGCTCGGTCTCCGGCGGCTGCATCGAAGGGGCGGTGATCCGCGAAGCCATGGAGGTGATGGAGGACGGCGTCCCCCGCCTGCTGGACTTCTCCGTCAGCAGCGAGCAGGCCTGGGACGTGGGGCTGTCCTGCGGCGGCAAGGTCAGCGTTTTCGTGGAAAAGGTGGGCTGACGGACCGATGGCCGCCGGACAGGATGCCCTTTACAACGCCCGGATCATGGAAGCGGCCGAGGCCGGCGGCGGAGAGCCGCTGGAGGCCCCGGACCTGCATGCCCACAAGGACAACCCCTTCTGCGGCGACGAGGTCACCGTCGATCTCGCCCTGGGTGCCGACGGCCGGATCACCGCCGTCCACACCCAGGCCCGGGGCTGCCTTCTGGTGCGCGCAAGCGCGCATTTTCTTTCGGAACAGGCACCGGGAGCCGATCCGGCCGCCATTGCCCAGGCCGGCAAGGCCCTGAAGGCCATGCTGCGGGGCGAGGGTCCGGCACCGGATGCCCCCTGGGAAGCGCTGGCGGTCTTCGAGCCCCTGCAACAGGTCAAAAGCCGCCATGGCTGTGCCCTTCTGCCCTTCGAGGCCGTGGAGCGGGAGCTGAAGAAACGTGGTGGCGGGACATAGCCGCCTCCCCTGCTCCGCTAACCCAAATGCCCGTCTTGCCTTTGCCCCTTTAGCGGTTATTCTGTCAGGCCCTTCACCGGATGCGGCGGGGGAGAGCACCAGGACAGGACGAACAATGGCAAGTATCTGGGGCAAGATCATCGGCGGTGTGGGCGGCTTCTTTGTCGGAGGTCCCCTGGGCGCGCTTTTGGGCGCGGCGGCCGGTCACGCCTACGACAGCATGCGGGCCGAAGGGCAACGGATGTTCGGCCCCAGCGAAGGGGTGAAGACCGGCAGTGCCTTCGACAAGGCCACAGACGCGGCCCGCCAGATGGCCTTCACCGTCGCCGTGGTGGCGCTTGGCGCCAAGATGGCCAAGGCCGACGGCGCCGTCTCCCGCGAGGAAGTGAACGCCTTCAAACGGGCCTTCAAGATCCCCAACGATGACATGGCCGCCGTCGGGCGCATCTTCGATCAGGCCAAGAAAAGCCCGGACGGCTACGAAGCCTACGCCAAGCAGATCGCCCACATGTTCGCCGACAGCCCCCAGGTGCTGGAAGAGCTGCTGGGCGCCCTGTTCGTCATTGCCCAGGCGGACGGCCGCCTGCATCCTGCCGAGATCGCTTTCCTCCACCGGGTGTCCGATATCTTCGGCCTGCCGCCGCGCGATTTCGACCGGGTGCGGGCCAGCCACACCTCCGGCCAGCCGGACCCCTACGAAGTGCTGGGCGTGTCGCCCGAAACCGATCCGGCCGAGATCAAGGCCGCCTATCGCCGCCTGTCCCGGGAAAATCACCCCGACACGCTGATCGCCCAGGGCATGCCGCCGGAATTCGTGGAGCTCGCAAACCAGAAGATGGCGGTGATCAACGGCGCCTACGATACCATCAGCCGCGAACGGGGCCTGAAGTAGCCTGCCCGCTCCGGGTTTGGTCGGACAGCCGGAATCCCCCAGGATGTGTTTCCGGCTTCACCCCGCCCCGATCGCGCCGTATACTGGTTCCGGACGGTGTCTGGTTTTTTCTGCGCCGCATCGGACCGTCATTCATTCGTTGATTTCCTTATGGTTTTCCGTGCGCGGTCGAGGGCCGTCCCCGCATGCGCCGTCCCTTCTCGTTTCAACCGACACTTCAGCCAAGGCGCCAGGACCGTTCTTTCCATGAACTGGATCAGCCAGACCACCATCCGCGAAACCGTTCACGACGTCCCCTCCCCCAACTGGGATCCGCGCCCGGACGGCACGGTGGTGGACATGGTGGTGCTGCACTACACCGGCATGCGCACCGGCGCCGAAGCCCTGGCCCGCATGTGCGATCCGGCGGCCAAGGTCAGCGCCCATTACATGATCGAGGAAAACGGCACCATCCAGCGGCTGGTGGACGAAGACAAGCGGGCCTGGCATGCCGGTGTATCGAAATGGCGGGGCCATACGGATATCAACAGCCGCTCCGTCGGCATCGAACTGGTCAACCCGGGCCACGAATTCGGCTACCGCCCCTTTCCCACGCCGCAGATGCTGTCGCTGGAAACCCTGCTGCGCGGCGTGCTGCGCCGCCATCCGATTCCCCACCGCAATGTGGTGGGCCACGCGGACGTGGCCCCGACCCGCAAGGAGGATCCGGGCGAACTGTTCGACTGGCGCCGTCTGGGACGGGTGGGCATTGGCCTGATGCCTTCGGCCCGCGCCGGCGACTACATCCCCCCGGCCGAGCACGGCCCGGGCCTGCTGGAACGGATCGGCTATGACACCGCCGACCTGACGGCCGCGACCCGCGCCTTCCAGCGCCACTTCCGCCCGATCAATATCGACGGCCGACTGGACCAGGACACCCTGGCCAAGCTGCATGCGGTGGCGCTCTCTCTTTAATACGGCCCTCAGGCGCCGGGCGCCGCTTTGCGGCTTGGCTACGCTCCGCTGCGCTTCGCGGGGCTTCAATGGCCCAGTTCGCCTTCGGCGAAACGCCCCAGTTCGCCTTCGGCGAAACGCCCCAGTTCGCCTTCGGCGAAACCGCCCTTGCCCCCGTCCGCTCCGCCGCCCTATGGTGGGGCCGCTGCCAGGAGGTTGGATGGCCGCCCTTGCGTTTCGGCGTTGGGGAGGAAAGTCCGGGCTCCACGGAAACACGGTGCCGGGTAACGCCCGGCGGGGGCGACCCCAGGGAAAGTGCCACAGAAAGCAGACCGCCGGTCCTTGTGGCCGGCAAGGGTGAAAGGGTGCGGTAAGAGCGCACCGCGTCCCTGGCGACAGGGATGGCACGGTAAACCCCACCGGGAGCAAGACCGAGTAGGGACGGCAGGCCCCGGCCTTCACGGGCTAGGGGAACAGCGCGTTTCCGCGCCGCCGTCCGGGTGTGTCGCGCGAGGCGTCCGGCAACGGGCGTCCCAGATGAATGGCCATCCCCGCCGACCCGCTTGCGGGCCGGCGCGGACAGAACCCGGCTTACAGACCCCCTGGCAGCAAAACCCTCTCCATCAGAAGGTCCGCAGGCAGAAGGCCCGCAGGCTTCATCCTTCCAGGGACTTCAGGAAGGCCAGCAGGTAGTCCTGGGTCGCCCCATCGGTGATCGACACGTGCCGCATGCGGGTGCCCGGAACCAGGGCCTCGTTGTCGGCAATCCATTTGCGCAGGTTGTCCTCGGTCCAGACCAGGCCGCTGGCCTGCATCGCATCGGAATAGTCGAAACGCGGCACGGTCCCGGCATCGCGGCCGACCACCCCCACCAGACTGGGGCCGAAGGCATTCTTCGCGGTGTCCAGACTGTGGCAGGACATGCAGTTCTGGGTGAAGACGATCTTGCCCTGGGCGACCATGGCAGGATCGGGTTCGGCGCCGGCATCGGCGGCCAGGGCAGAGCCGGTCAGCCCCAGCACAAGGGCCGCACCGGCAACGGCCGAGCGCATGGCCGGCCGCAAGGACTTCGAAAAAGCGAACATGGGCTTGTCCCCCAGAAGCACGGCCCACAGGGCGGGAACCGGTCATCCGCGACGGCCGTGCTCGAACTCAGAGATTGGGCGGGATACCGATTCCGTTTCCGTTCACCCCGCCCTCGGGCTTGACGCCCCGCGCGCCCGAACAGGGAACGCAGGAACGCCGGGCATGGTGCGGAGCCGCCCGGGACAAGGCAATTCGACCTCCGTATAAGAAAAGGGGTTAATTGCCCGCATTCTCCCCATCCGGCAGGATCGCCGGCCTCCCCTTCTCCAGCGGCAAGCCCGCTTCGGCCCAGCCATCCACTCCGTCGGCCAGCCACAGCACCGGTCCCAGACCCCATTCCGTCGCCCGCCGGGCTGCGTTCCAGGACAGCCAGCAATCGGCCTTGCAGAAGAACAGCAACGGCCGCCCCGGCACGGCCCGGGCCTCGGCTTCCAACCGCGCGCGATACAGCGGCTCCAGCGTTTCCGGCACCTTGCCCAGCCCCAGCGTCGGCAGCCACAGCGCCCCCGGGATCGTCCGGTGCTCTCCATCGTTGATGGTCCAGGCGTAGCCGTCTCCCGCCCGGTGCAGGGTCGCCCCCATGGTATCCACGAACAGAGCCGCCCCATCGGCGTGCAGGGTGGCGGCCTCGGCCACATCGATCCGCCGGCCGCCGGGCACCCTGTCCGGTGTCGGTGCGCGATAATGCTCCTGACGATAGCCTTCGGGGACCGGCACGCCGACCGGATCCGCCCGGGCCGGGGCAAGGGTGGACAGACACAGCAGCGTGGCGAGCAACACCGCGAAGGCCGTGCGCGAACGGATGGTCATGGGAAGTCTCCTTGTCAGGAAGCGAGGCGCAGGCATGCTGCCGAAGGCCGCGCCGCGCGGGCAAGTAAGTCAAAGGTCGCATATCGAAGCCCCCTTTTACGGCCGTAAGCTGTGGGCAACAGGAGCACGCTCCGACAACAAACGATAAACGGGAGGACAGCCGCATGCGGGTGCGCGCTATGCTGAAGGGGATCGCTTGCCTGATCCTTGCCCTCGGAACCGCCTTACTCGGCCCCGGCGGGCTTTCTCCCGGACCGGCGGCGGCGGCGGAAGGGGCTCCGGTCCTGCGCCTGGGCCTGCTGCAATTCGGCACCGTCTCGTGGGAACTGGATGTCATCGCCACCCACCATCTGGCCAAGGGCGTCACCATCGAAATCACCCCGCTGGCCAATCCGGAAGCGGGCAAGGTCGCCCTGATGGGCGGATCGGTGGATGCCATCGTCTCGGACTGGCTGTGGGTCTCCCGACAGCGGCACGCCGGCCATGACATCGCCTTCGCCCCCTATTCCTCGTCGGTCGGTGCGCTGCTGGTGCCGGCGGACTCGCCGGTCAAGGGACTGGAAGACCTGCCCGGCACCAGCGTCGGCGTGGTCGGCGGCCCGCTGGACAAAAACTGGCTGATCCTTTCCGCGCTGGCGCTGGACACCAAGGGGGTAAGCCTGAAAGACAGCGTCGACGTGGTCTCCGGCGCTCCGCCGCTGCTCAATGAACAGGCCGGGTCCGGGCGGCTGGACGCCATCCTGACCTTCTGGCACTTCGCCGCCAGGCTCCAGGCCCGGGGCTTCCGCGAGGTTATCAGCGTGCCCGAGGCCATGGAGGCGCTGGGCATGGGCACGGACGTGCCGGCCATTGGCTATGTCTTCGACGAGGCCTGGACCACCGCCCACCCCGACGCCCTGAAAGCCTTCATCGCCGCCAGCCGCGACGCCAAGGCGATCATGGCCGCCTCCGATGCCGAATGGGAGCGGCTGCGCCCGCTGACCCGGGCAAAGAGCGATGCCGAGCTGGCCGCCCTGCGCGACGGCTTCCGCGCCGGGATTCCCGTCGCCTGGGGGCCGGAGCAGCGGCAGGCGGCGGCGCGGCTGTATGCCTTCATGGCCGAAAAGGGGGGCGAGACGCTGGTGGGACCGGGGGGCCGCCTGGCCGAGGGCACGTTCCTGCCGGGCCTCGACCAGCCCGGGCCTTGACCAGCGGCAACGCCGGCCGCCGGCCGGTTCCCGAGGACGTCACGATGGACACCCCGGAGGATCATCAAGGGCCGACGGCACCCCCTTCCCGGACAGGCACCGGCCCCGCCGTGACGGGCGCGCACCGCCCCCGTTGGGAATGGCAGCGGCCGGCGTCCCTGGGGATCATGCTGGCGCTGTGGGCACTGATCGCCTGGCTGCTGCCCGATGCTCCCCTGCCCGGCCCGCTGGACGTGGCCGACGCCCTGATGCTTCAGGTATCGCAGGGGGACCTGATCAGCCATCTGCTGGTGACCCTGCGGCGGGTGGTTCTGGCATTCCTGCTGGCCTTTGCCGCCGGAACGGGCGTGGGGCTGCTGATGGGCCTGCGACCGGGCGCCGATCGCTGGCTGGACGGCGCCCTGGGACTGTTCCTGAACATGCCGGCGCTGGTGGTGATCATCCTTTGCTATGTCTGGCTGGGCATGACCGACCTGGCCGCCGTCCTGGCGGTGGCGATCAACAAGCTGCCCCTGGTGGCTGTCACGGTGCGCGAAGGCGCCCGGGCGCGTGACCGGGATCTGGACGAAATGGCCCGCGCCTTCCGCTTCGGCCCGCTGCGAACGCTGCGCCATGTGGTCCTGCCACAGCTCGCCCCCTACTTCCTTGCCGCCGCCAGGGGCGGGCTGGCACTGATCTGGAAGATCGTGCTGGTGGTCGAGCTGCTGGGCCGGTCCGACGGGGTGGGCTATCTGCTGGGGCTGCTGTTCCAGATGTTCGATGTGGCGGGAATCCTGGCCGTGGCGCTGTCGTTCATCGCCGTGGTCCAGGCCCTGGAAGCCCTGCTGCTGCGCCCCCTGGACCGGGTCGTGGCGCGCTGGCGCAAAGACTGAACGGAAGGGAAGTGATGCCGATGACCCTGTCCACACCGAAGACCACCGCCGCGACGCCCGCCACCACCGTGCCGCCGTCCGACGGCCGGCCGATGACCCTTCGCGTGAACCGCAAGGCCTGGCCCGGCGAGACCCTGCCCGTGCTGGCGGACATCACCTTGTGCCTGCGACCCGGGGAGTGCATTGCCCTGCTCGGCCCGTCGGGCTGCGGCAAGACCACTCTGTTGCGGCTGCTGGCCGGGCTGGATACCGCCTTCGACGGCTGCTGCGACCTGGGCGGCCGCACCATCGGCATGGTGTTTCAGGAACCGCGCCTGCTGCCCTGGCAGACCGTGCGGGACAACGTCGCCCTGGCCTGCCGCGACGTGGCCCGGGCCGACGAAGCCCTGGCGCGGGTGGGCATGACCGGTTCGGCCCGGGCCATGCCCTCCACCCTCAGCCTGGGGATGGCGCGGCGGGTATCCCTGGCCCGGGCACTGGCCACGGACCCGGATCTGCTGATCCTGGACGAACCTTTCGTCTCTCTGGACCCGGCCACCGCTGCCGATCTCGCCGCGCTGGTGGCCGAACTGCTGGAACCTGCCGATCGCATGGCCGTGCTGGTGACCCATGCGGAAACCGAAGCCCGCGCCCTGTGCCACACCCTCTACCGCCTGGGGGGCCGGCCTTGCGGGGTACGGGCGGTCGACCGGAACCGCCCGACCCTGCTGGAGCGGGATTATTCGGGCGTCACCGCCAGACCCCAGGGGTAGCGTCCCACCTTGATGGTGTTGATCACCTCCCGCTCGGCGACGTCGATCACCGACAGATCGCCGCTGACGCCATTGGCCACGAAGACCAGGCTTTCATCGCTGTTGAAGGTGATATGCCACGGCCGTTCGCCGACCAGCAGGTAATCCAGGACTTCGTGAGTCTTGCCGTCGACCACCGCCACCCGGTTGGCCGGCCCCAGGGCAACGAAAGCCAATGCCCCGTCGTGGGTCAGTTCCAGACCCACCGGCTGGATATCGTCGCGGTGGACGTTGGGGATGGCGAAGGAGAGGGTGTCGGTGACCTGCTTGGACTCCACATCGATCACCGACACGGTGCCGCCGATCTCCGACGAGACCCAGAGCGACGCCCCGTCGGCGCTGAACACCCCGTGGCGGGGGCGCTGACCGACCACCGTATTTCCCACCAGAGAGCGGCTTTCAGCGTCGATCCAGTGAACCATGTTGGTGGTTTCGCTGGTGTTGATCACATACCGCCCGTCGGGGGTGACGGCCATGCCTTCGGGCTCCACCCCCACATCGATCTGCGCCACCACCGAGCGCGCATCCACATCGACCACCGTAACCACCGCGTCATCCTCGTTGGCCACATACAGATGCTTGCCGTCGGGATGAAGCACGAACTGTTCCGGATCCTCGCCCGACGGCAGGTCGTGCAGCACCTTGCGGGTTTTCAGGTCAAGCACCTGGACCGTGTCGGAATCGCTGGCGCAGATATACAGCTGCGTCCCGTCCTTGCTCAGCGTAATGCCGCGTGGCCGCTCGCCCACGTCCAGGGTTTCGGTCACGGCCATGGTGCCCAGATCGATCACCGAAACGGAGTTGTCCTTTTCGTTGCTGACATACAGCGTCTCGGCAAGGGCGCTCCCGGCCAGCAGGGGCAGGGCGGTCAGGGACAACGCCGTTCCCAGTGTCAGGGCGCGCATGGGAACGCCGATAGGGGCGCGGGTGAAACGGGTCATCGGGGGGTCTCCTCCCAGGAGCAATGGCTGTCGCCCCGGTCGAGTCCCAGGGTGTCCAGCGGATTATCGGGATGCAGGAATCCGTCGATCGGGGCCTGCGCCACCAGGGCGCGCTCCCAGACCACGGGAATCGGTTGACGCACCTGGCCGTTCCACGGGCGCACGGACAGCGGCTTGCCCTTGAAACCGGCGAAGGTGAACGCGGGATCGAGAATGCGGGCGGCCAGCGCCTCGGGCGCCGCCCCCACCTGGGTGGCGGCCTCGCCGACCATGCGTACGCCCAGCCAGGCGGCATAATCGCGGGCGGTCATCGGCCGGCCGGCCTTGGCCCGGAAGCGGTTCTGCAACTGAACGCCGGCCCAGGCCTCCACCACCTTGTGCCAGCCCCGGGGGGTCAGGCCGGTGGTGCCGGCGACCGGCCGGGGCCGCCAGGTCTGGTAGGGAAAGTAATCACCGTAATCCCCCACTTCGTCGGCCATGATCAGCACGTCGTAATCATCGCCCTGGGTGAACACGGGGATTTCCCGCCGGGCACTGCGGCGCAGGTCCATGTTCGCGCCCTCCCAGCTCTTTTCCTCGACGATCTCGGCGCCGAAGCGCTTGGCCGCGCGGCGGATGGCCTCGGCATACAAGGCATCACCGGCGCGCGGGCCGGTCACCAGCATCCACTCCGACCAGCGCTTGGCCACCAGCAGCTGGGCCAGGGCATCGGCCAGCATGGCCCGCGAGGCGCTGGTGTGGATCAGGCGGGGCGCGCAGTCACGATCCCGAAAGCGGGTATCCTCGGCGCCGGCATTGAACAGGATCAGCCCGGGAGTCCGCGACACCGGGGCGGCCAGGACCGCATCCAACCCCGCCGCCGGCAGGTCCAGCACCACGAAGCGCTGCCCCTCGGCCACCAGGGCCTCCAGCGCCGGGACCGGATCGCCGTCGCGGGGCAGCAACCGTTCGGCCAAGGTGAAGTCCTGGTGCAGAAAGCGACCGGTAGTGGCGTTGTCATCGATCGCCAGCCGCGCGCCCTGCAGCCCTTCGTCCTCCGGCGGTTCCTCAAGGTTGGCGAGCAGCGGCGGCAGGTCCCGTGCCTGCCCCAGATAGGCGATGGGGATAATCGCCGTTTGCGGCGTAACCGGCGGGCTGCCGCCTTCCGCGGCGAGGGCCGAAGCCACGGGGCCGAGACCGCCGGCCCCGCCGATCAGGGCCATGCACAGCACGGCCCGCAGCCGTCGCCAGATGCTTTTCACAACACGCCTCCCTGGTGGTCCGGGCTCTGCTGTGGACGGCCCGGTTAGGCCCCCGGTTTCCGGCACCGGAGGCAGAGGACATGCTGTGCGATCAAATCCTTCTCCCGCAACTCGACCAAAGTCGAATGGCGTTCACGCGCCATTCCATGATCTTCTGTTGCCATAGAGTACGCTGGGACAAGTATTTCCAGAACCCTTCCGTAGTCGGCTTCAACCAAAGTTCAATAGACGTCAAGCGTCATCCTGGGATTGGATGCAGTCGAACTTGATGCGCCGCATTGGGCGGCAGACACGGAGGAAACAATGCTTCATCAGGAATTGGACAAGCTGGCCGCCAAGATTCCGGTGCGGGACCGCTATGACAACTACATCGGCGGCGCCTGGGTGGCCCCGACCCAGGGTCAGTACTTCGAGAACGTTTCCCCGGTGAACGGCAAGCCCCTGTGCCACGTGGCCCGCTCCACCGCCGAAGACATCGAAAAGGCCCTGGACGCCGCCCATGCCGCCAAGGACAAGTGGGCCGCCACGTCCCCCGCCGAGCGCTCCAACACCCTGCTGAAGATCGCCGACCGGATGGAACAGTACCAGGAGCTGCTGGCCCTGGTGGAAACCTGTGACAACGGCAAGCCGATCCGCGAAACGCGCATTGCCGACGTGCCCCTGGCCATCGACCACTTCCGCTATTTCGCCGGTTGCATCCGCGCTCAGGAAGGCTCGATCGGCGAGATCGACGAAAACACCATCGCCTATCACATCCACGAGCCCCTGGGCGTGGTCGGTCAGATCATCCCCTGGAACTTCCCGCTGCTGATGGCCGCCTGGAAGCTGGCCCCGGCCATTGCCGCAGGCAACTGCGTGGTGCTGAAGCCCGCCGAACAGACCCCGATGAGCATCATGGTGTTCATGGAAGTGGTCGGCGATCTGCTGCCGCCGGGCGTGCTGAACGTGGTCAACGGCTTCGGCCTGGAAGCCGGCAAGCCGCTGGCCACCAGCTCGCGCATCGCCAAGGTGGCCTTCACCGGTGAAACCACCACCGGCCGCCTGATCATGCAGTACGCCGCCGAAAACATCATCCCGGTGACCCTGGAGCTGGGCGGCAAGTCCCCCAACATCTTCATGCCAGACGTGATGGCCGAGGACGATGATTTCCTCGACAAGGCCCTGGAAGGCTTTGCCATGTTCGCCCTGAACCAGGGTGAAGTCTGCACCTGCCCGTCGCGCGCCCTGGTCCATGAAAGCATCTACGACCGCTTCATGGAAAAGGCCGTCGAACGGGTGAAGAAGGTCAAGCAGGGCAACCCGCTGGACATGTCGACCATGATCGGCGCCCAGGCCAGTGTCGACCAGCTGGAAAAGATCCTCAGCTACATCGACATCGGCAAGCGCGAAGGCGCGGGCGTGCTGACCGGCGGCAACGCGGCCAAGCTGGGCGGCGAGCTGGACGGCGGCTTCTATGTCGAACCCACCGTCTTCGAAGGCAGCAACAAGATGCGCGTCTTCCAGGAAGAGATCTTCGGCCCGGTGCTCGCCGTGACCAAGTTCAAGACCAAGGAAGAGGCCCTGGAAATCGCCAACGACACCCTCTACGGCCTGGGTGCCGGCGTGTGGACCCGCAACATCAACGATGCCTACCACATGGGCCGGACCATCAAGGCCGGTCGCGTGTGGACCAACTGCTACCACCTGTATCCCGCCCATGCGGCTTTCGGTGGCTACAAGCAGTCGGGTATCGGCCGCGAAACCCACAAGATGATGCTGGACCACTATCAGCAGACCAAGAACCTGCTGGTCAGCTACAGCTCCAGCGCGCTCGGGTTCTTCTAAAGCATGGCGTTCAAACGGCACGCAGCCTTTTACGCGCCATAAGGCGCGGCGGCCAGTCGGCCTTGCCGGCTTGCGCCGGGTCTCCCCCGACGCAAGCCGGCACTGGTCGAGAGGTCGCCAGGCCTCCGGTGGCGGTGCGGATCCTCTGCCCAGGAGTCCCGCACCGCCACCGGGACGCCGCCGTCCTGTCCCCCATCCGCCTTCGCCCAAAGGAGCCGACCATGGTTGACCGCGTGCTGATCACCGATGACGCCGCTGCCCTGGTGGCCCGCCTGTCCAGGATCCATGGGCCACTGATGTTCCATCAGTCCGGCGGCTGCTGCGATGGCAGCGCCCCCATGTGCTATCCCGCCGGCGAGTTCAGGGTCGGACATTCCGATGTCCTGCTGGGCTCCATCGCCGGCTGCCCGTTCTACATGGGCGCCGCCCAGTTCGAATACTGGCGCTATACCCAACTGATCATCGACGTGGTGCCCGGCCGTGGAGCCAGCTTCTCGCTGGAAGCTCCGGAGGGCGTGCGTTTCCTCACCCGCTCCCGGGTGTTCACCGACGACGAGGCCCGCGCCCTGGACGCCGTGCCCCCGCCGCCGCGCGGGGATGAGGTGACCCCCTGAAGGCGCTGACAGAGGCCCCCTCACCCCTTTGAACGAACAAGGACCCCGATCCATGCCCACCAACCCCGCCCCCCGTTCCGGTTTCCGCCTGCTTCTTGCCGGGCTTGCCCTGGCCGCCACCGCCTCGCTGGCCCTGGCCCATGGCGATGTCACCCCCCAACCGGTCGACACCACCGGCCTGGAGCCCCTGGGCGAGGAATGGCGGGAAGTGAACCCCTACAGTGGCGACGCCCACGCCATCGAAATCGGCTCCAGCGCCTATAACCAGAACTGCGCCCGCTGCCATGGGCTGGAGGTGATCTCCGGCGGCGTGGCTCCGGACCTGCGCTACCTGCCCCAGGGCGTGGAAGGTGACGAGTGGTTCTCCATGCGGGTGCGCAACGGCGCCATTCGCAACGGCACCACCTATATGCCGCCGTTCGAGGGCGTGCTGAGCCAGGAAGCCCTGTGGGCCATCCGCGCCTACATCGAATCCCGCTACGAGGAGTAGACCGCCATGGCCCGGGGAGGCTTCAACGGACTGGCGGCGGCTTTGCTGATCGCGGTGACGGCGGTGGGGGTGCTTTCGGCCCCCCGCGCCACCCAGGCCCGCCCCCTGGATACGGTGATGGAGTCCGGCTCCATCACCATCGGCGTCTACCGGGACCTGCCCCCCTATTCCTTTCGCGACGGGGGGCGCCTGACAGGCATCGACGTCGATATCGGCGCTGAACTGGCCGAGCGTCTTGGCGTCTCTGTCAGCTACCTGGAACTGACCGCCGACGAGAACGTGGACGACGACCTGCGCAACGGCGTGTGGAAGGGGTCCGTCCTCGGGGGCGGGGTGGCCGATGTCATGCTGCACATGCCGGTCGACCGCGAGGTGGACAGCCGCAACGAGCTGGCCGCCCTGTTCGGCGCCTATCACCGGGAAAGCTATGTGGTTGCCTACGACAGCCGGGATGTGGGCGACCATCCGACCCTGGTGCGCTTCACTTTCGACGACCTGATCGGGGCGGAGCTGGACAGCCTGCCAGACTTCTTCCTGTCCAGCACCATGGGCGGGCGCATCCTGCCCAACGTCCGCCGGGCGCCGACGGTGGAACAGGCCGTGGCCCGCATGGTCGATGGCGAACTGGCCGCGGTGATGGGCGAGGAAACCCGCCTGCGCGCCGCCCTGCCCGCCGATTCCCCCGAATACCGCCTGGCCCCCATGCCCATGCCCGGCTTTTCCATCACCGCCTGGGATCTGGGGACGGCGGTGAAAATCGATTCCCGGGATCTGGGCTACAAGGTGCGCAGCCTGCTTGACGACATGGCCACCGATGGCACGCTGAACGCCATCTTCACCCGCCACGGCGGTCGCTGGAATGCCCCGGAGCACTGAAAACACCAGAAACAAGGCAAGACACCGAACAACCAGACAACAAGCCGGCGGCCGTTTACGGCGAACCGCCGGCCGAGGCAAGGGAGACAACCATGGTTCGACCGGGACCCCCGTCCCGCTGGTGCGCGGCCGTCGCGATGGCCGCGCTTCTGGCGTTTTCCGCCCCTCCGACCGCCCGCGCCGAACCGGCACCTGATCCCCTGCACTCTCCCCTGTGGGACTATCTGCGCGACGCCATGTTCGACGGCGAGCGGCTGACCTTCGACGAAAGGGTTATCGTGTCCGTCCCCGAGTCGGTGGAGGACGGCCGCTATGTTCCCGTCGCCGTATCCGCCGACGGCATCCCCGACGCCCGCGCGATCCTGGTTTTTGCCGACCTCAACCCCATCAACCGGGCGGTCCTGGTCACGCTGGACAGCCTGCGCCCCTTCCTGACCCTGCGCATGAAGGTCAACGAGGCCACGCCGATCCGTGCCGCCGTGCAGGACGCCGGCGGCCTGTGGCACCTTGGCGGCACCTGGGTGGATGCGCCGGGGGGCGGCTGCACCGCGCCGTCGGTCACCTCCACCGTCGACGGCTGGGAACAGCACCTGGGCGAGATCGCCGGCCTCGCCGTGCGCACCGCCGACGGGCGGGACCGCCTGCGCCTGGCCATCAGCCACCCCATGGACACCGGCCTGGTGGACAACATTCCCGAATTCCACATGAGCCATCTGACCGTCACCGGCGCATCGTCCGGCGCCCTGGTCGGGGACCTGACGGTCTGGGCGGCGATGTCTGCCAATCCGGTGCTGACCCTGGAAGTGGACCACGACCGGGTCGACGAGGCCGGCTATCGCATCGCGGCCGGCGACAACGAGGGCAACAGCTTCTCTGCCCTGCTGCCCGCCGCCACCCGCACCATGCCGAAAAAGGGAGCCTGGTGATGCCGATGACTTCGCGCGCCCTGATCCTCGCCGGCCTGATGCTGGCCTCCGTGTCCCTGCTCCCTCCCTCCTCTGTCGCCGGGGAGATGACCTACGCCCTGACCCCGCAAAAGGTGGCCGAAGACACCTGGGTGATCGAGGGGTCCCGCGACTTCTTCAACCGCGAGAACGGCGGCAATATCGTCAACACCGCCTTCATCCGCACCGACGCCGGGGTGGTGGTGATCGATACCGGCCCCTCTCTCCGCTACGGCGAGGAGATGCGGGCGGCGATCGCCGCCGTCACGAACAATGCCCCCCTGGCCCGGGTGATCATCACTCACGCCCACCCCGACCACTTCCTGGGCACCCAGGCCTTCGCCGACACGCCGGTTGCCGCCACGGCCGAGACCCGCCAGGTGATCGCCGCGACCGGGGAGCAGCTGGCGGAGAACCTCTACCGGCTCAGCGGCGACTGGATGCGTGGTACCGTCTCCGTGCCGCCGACGGAGCGGCTGGAGCCCGGCGTGATGGAGATCGGCGGCCACCGCCTGTCGGTCCTCACCCTGACGGGCCATACGGACAGCGACATCGCCATCTTCGACGAAACCACCGGCGTTCTGTTCGCTGCCGATCTGGTGTTCGACCAGCGCCTGCCCACCTTCCCCAATGCCCATGCCGGTCATTGGGCGGAGTCGCTGGAGCCCCTGAGCGCCCTGCCCTTCACGGTGCTGGTACCCGGCCATGGCCCGGTCTCGACCGGCCGTGAACCCGGATTGGCGGCCATTGCGGCCACGGCGGAGTATGTGACCTGGTTCGACCGCACGATGACCCGCGCCGCCCGGGCCGGATTCGACCTGACCGAGGTGCTGGACCTGCCCCTGCCCGCCCCCTACGACACCTGGCCGCCGGGACGGGAAGAGTTCGTACGCAGCGTCCTGCAACGCTATCCCGACGCGGAAAAGGCGGCGCTGCCGCTGGTAGGACAATGATCCGTCGGACAGATACCCACGTTTTGTGTAGGACCAAGGTCGCATGGTCAGAGAGACCGGAAGTCCTGTAGCCTTTTTCCGTCAA
Organism: Rhodospirillaceae bacterium Z3-40; assembly: GCA_046233135.1. Lineage (GTDB taxonomy): Bacteria > Pseudomonadota > Alphaproteobacteria > Rhodospirillales > Rhodospirillaceae > JBJXHN01. The sequence goes on from JBJXHN010000003.1 coordinate 507,731, forward strand.
CAAAAAATCCGAATCAAACCTCAGGGAGACAAAAACATGCGCACCTGGTCCAAGCCGTCCTACGTCGAAATCGCCGTCGGTATGGAAATCAACAGCTACGCCTGCGCCGAGCTTTAAAAAAAGCAAGCGTGGCGTCTGAACACCACACGACGAGACGACCATATACCTCTCTTCTGATCCGGGGCCGGCCACCGTTTCTGAGCGGCGGGCCGGTCGGCCCCGACTTTTTCAATGAGAGCAAAGGGAGCGGACGGTGTTGCGCCTGGTTGTACTCGGGTCGGCCGCAGGTGGCGGTTTCCCCCAATGGAATTGTAATTGCACGCCGTGCCGCCGGGCGCGGGCCGGAGATCCGGCCGCACCGGCCCGCACCCAGTCTTCCATTGCCGTCAGCGCCGACGGCAAGCGCTGGTTGCTGATCAACGCGTCGCCCGACCTGGGCACCCAGCTGGCCCGCACCCCGGCCCTGCACCCCAATCCCGCCGGCGCTGGTGAGTATCGCCACAATCCCATCGCCGCCACCCTGGTGACCAACGCCGATGTGGATCATGTGGCCGGGCTGCTGACCTTGCGGGAATCCCATCCCTTCGCCCTGTACGGAACGCAGCGGGTGCTGGGGATCCTGGGAGCCAACAGCATTTTCAACGTGCTCAATCCCGACTACGTGGTCCGCCGTCCCCTGGCCCTGGACGGTCCGCAGGAGATCACGGATCCGGCCGGGGCACCGCTGGGGCTGACCGTGGAAGCCTTCCCCGTGCCGGGCAAGATCGCCCTGTGGCTGGAAGACCCCAGCCTGCCCGGCTTCGGCTCCCAGCCCGAAGACACCCTGGGCCTGCGCATCCGCGCGACCGGAGACGACCGGCCCGGAAACGAGGGGGCGCTGTATTACATCCCGGGCTGTGCGGCCATGCCGCCGGAGCTGACCGACCGGCTGCGGGGCGCCTCGGTGGTGCTGTTCGACGGCACCACCTTCACCGAAGAGGAAATGGCCAGCAGTGCGGTGGGCGTGAAGACCGCCAGCCGCATGGGCCACATGTGCATGGACGGTCCCGCCGGCACGGTGGCGGCCTTTGCCGGCCTGAACGTGGGCCGGCGCGTTTTCATCCACATCAACAACACCAACCCCGTGCTCTGCGCCGATACCCCGGAACGCCGGGCGGTCGAAGCTGCGGGATGGGACGTCGCCTTCGACGGCATGGAGATAGAGTTATGACCGCGATCCACCCCGTGAGCGCCCCGTTCAATCCCCTGCGCGACCGCCTGACCGCGCCGCTCGGCCGGGACGACCTGCATACCGCCCTTCAGGCCATCGGCGCCGAGCGCTACCACAACCTTCATCCCTTCCACCGCATGCTGCACGGGGGCAAATGCACCCGCGATCAGGTGCGGGCCTGGGCGCTGAATCGCTACTGCTACCAGGCCGCCATCCCGCGCAAGGACGCCGCCGTGCTGGAAGGCCTGCACGACCGGGCGCTGCGCCGCATCTGGATCCAGCGCATCCACGACCACGACGGCCTGGGCGATGACGAAGGCGGTATCGAACGCTGGCTGAAGCTGACCGACGCCCTGGACCTGGACCGCGAGATGGTCATGTCCATGCGCGCCGCCCTGCCCACCAGCCGCTTCGCCACCGAAGCCTATGTGCGCTATGTCCGCGACCATCCCGGTCTGGTGGCCATGAGTTCCTGCCTGACCGAGCTGTTCGCCCCGCGCATCCATGCCGAACGCATCGCCGGCATGCTGGAACACTACGATTTCATCGATGACTCGGTGATGGGCTACTTCAAGAAGCGCCTGACCCAGGCCCCCCGGGACGTGGATTTCGCCCTGGCCTACGTGCTGGATCACGCCCTGACCACCGCCGACCAGCAGGCGGTGATCGACGCCCTGATCTTCAAGACCGAGGTGCTGTGGGCACAGCTGGATGCGCTCTATGCCGCCTATGTGGCACCGGGCCATATTCCGCCGGGAGCCTGGCGTCCGGAAAGCATGGCCAATGCTGCCGCCACCGAAGAGGCCGCCCCCGACACCGCCAGCGCGCCCGCTCCGGCCGCCACCGAAAGGGCCACGCCGGACTGTGTGGCCCGCCTCGCCCGGGGCGTGCGCCTGTCCGAGGACAAGGCCCGCAATCAGCCGGTGCTGCTGGGACCGGAACGCATGCTGGTGCTTGATGCCATCGCCAAGGCGGTGGTGGAGGCCCTGGACGGCCGCACCCCCCTTCGTGCCCTGTCGGAAACCCTGGCCCGCACCTTCTCCGCCGATCCCGCCCAGGTCATGGCCGATGTCGCCGAGATGCTGACGGACCTGCGCCGGCGCGGCTTCGTCCAATTCGTCGCCTGACGCCTTGAAGACGGCCCCCTGCGGGCCGGGAGCAGACCCGAAATGACCCATCTGACCGCCAAAACGGCCGCCTCCGGGCGGGCCGTCTCCGCCCCCGCCGTGCCCGAGCCGCCACCGCCCCTGGCAGCGCTGGCCGAGTTGACCCACCGCTGCCCCATGCAGTGCGCCTATTGCTCCAATCCCCTGGCCCTGGACGCGGTGGGGGATGAATTGACCACGGACCAGTGGCGGGACGTGATCGATCAGGTGGCGGCGCTGGGCGCCTTGCAGATCCACTTTTCCGGCGGCGAACCGGCCCTGCGCGCCGACCTGCCCGACCTGGTGGCCCATGCCCGCGATGCCGGACTGTATGTGAACCTGATCACCTCCGGCCTGCCGCTGACCGACGCCAAGGTGCGCCAGCTTGCCGACCGGGGGCTGGACCATGTGCAACTGGCCTTCCAAGATGTCACCGACGCCGGTATCGCCGTGGTAACCAATGTGCCCAAGGCGTTTGATCGCAAGGTGGAGGTCGCCCGGGCGGTGACCGAAGCCGGCTTGGCCCTGACCGCCAATCTGGTCATCACCCGCCACACCACCGAGCGGGTGGGCGAGATGATCGATCTCGCCCATACCCTGGGCGCCGGCCGCTGCGAGGTGGCCAATGTGCAGTACTACGGCTGGGGCCTGCTGAACCGCGCCGCCCTGATCCCCACCCGCGCCGCCCTGGACCGCATGAGCGCGGTGGTGGAGGCCCGGCGGCGGCTCTATGACGGGCGGATGGTGATCGACTACGTGATCCCCGATTACCACGCCAACCGCCCCAAGGCTTGCATGGGCGGCTGGGGGCGGCGGTTCCTCAATATCACCCCCACCGGCAAGGTCCTGCCCTGCCATGCCGCCGAGACCATCCCCGATCTGGTGGTGGAAACCGTGCGGGACCGTCCCCTGGAGGCCATCTGGCGCGATGGTCCGGCCTTCACCCTGTATCGCGGGGATGCCTGGATGCCGCCCACCTGCAAATCCTGCGACCGCAAGGAGGTGGATTGGGGCGGCTGCCGCTGTCAGGCCCTGGCGCTGGCCGGCCGGGCAGAGGCCATCGATCCCGTCTGCGCCGAATCCCCCCTGCATGCCACCATCCAGTCCATCGCCGAGTCCGAAGGCCAGGTGGCTGACCCCACCCTGGTCTATCGCGGCGCGCCGCCCCGGGGAAGCTCCTCTTCCCGGACGGAATAGGTATTCGACTTTTTGCCAATAGAATAGTTTCCCACAATCCGTACCCTCCTTCCCAATCGAAAGCCTGAAAACTCCAGAGGAAGATAAAAACTCCGGCGCCAACAGGCTTTCGTGTGCCGTTTTATACATGGCTCAACGGGAGGATGAAATGAGTTTCAATATGGGTTCACTAGCCAGGTATTGGCTTGGCGGAGCCGCCGTGGCATTGGTGATGGGCGGAACCGCGCTCGCTGCCGGTGTCACGGACGAGGCAATTCTTAAGGACGCCGAGACACCGCAAGACGTGCTGACCTACGGCCTGGGCCTTCAGGGACAGCGCTTCAGCACCCTGGACACCATCACGCCAGAGACCATCAAGGACCTGGTGCCCGTGTGGTCCTTTTCCTTCGGAGGCGAAAAGCAGCGGGGCCAGGAAGCCCAGCCAGTGGTGCATGATGGGGTGATGTATGTCACCGCCTCCTATTCCCGCCTGTACGCCATCGACGTGAAGACCGGCGAGGAACTGTGGGAGTACAATGCCCGCCTGCCCGACGGCATCATGCCCTGCTGCGACGTGGTGAACCGCGGGGCGGTTCTGTGGGGCGACAAGGTCTATTTCGCCACCCTGGATGCCAAGCTGGTGGCCCTGGACGCCAAGACCGGCAAGGTGGTCTGGCGCAAGGAATTGGGCGACTACAAGGCCGGCTATTCGGCGACGGCCGCACCGCTGATCGTCAACGGCAAGATCTACACCGGTGTGTCGGGTGGCGAATTCGGCGTCATCGGCAAGGTGGAAGCCCGCGACGCGGAAACCGGCGAGCTGATATGGTCCCGCCCGACCATCGAAGGCCACATGGGCACCTTGAACGGCAAGGACTCCACCATGACCGGGACGAAGAACGCGTCCTGGGAAGGCGACATGTGGCAGTGGGGCGGCGGCGCCACCTGGCTGGGCGGCACCTATGACCCCGAAACCGACACCCTGTTCTTCGGCACCGGCAACCCGGCCCCGTGGAACAGCCACCTGCGCCCGGGCGACAACCTTTACACATCCTCCACCTTGGCCCTCGATCCGGCGACCGGCGAGATCAAGTGGCACCTGCAAACCACGCCCCATGACGGCTGGGATTTCGACGGGGTGAACGAATTCATCAGCTTCGACCTGGAAAAGGACGGCAAGGTGATCAAGGCCGGCGGCAAGGCCGACCGCAACGGCTTCTTCTTCGTTGCCGACCGTACCAACGGCGACCTGCTGGGCGCCTATCCCTTTGTCTCCAAGATCACCTGGGCGGACGGCTGGGATCTGGAAACCAAGCGCCCCCACTATGTGGATTCCAACCGGCCCGGCACCCCGGAAGCGGCAGGCAAGGGTACGTCGGTCTTCTCCGCCCCGTCCTTCCTGGGCGGCAAGAACTGGATGCCGATGGCCTACAGCAAGGCCACCAAGCTATTCTACATTCCCTCCAACGAGTGGGGCATGGACATCTGGAACGAGCCGATCACCTACAAGAAGGGGGCGGCCTACCTGGGGGCCGGCTTCACCATCAAGCCGCTGTACGACGACCACATCGGCGTGCTGCGCGCTCTGGACCCGACCACCGGCGAGATCAAGTGGGAATACAAGAACAACGCCCCGCTGTGGGGCGGCGTCCTGACCACCGCCGGCAACCTTGTCTTCATGGGCACCCCGGAAGGCTTCCTGAAGGCCTTCAACGCCGAATCGGGCGAGGAAGTGTGGCGCTTCCAGACCGGATCGGGCGTGGTGTCCAGCCCGATCACCTGGGAACAGGACGGCGAGCAGTTTGTGGCCGTGGTTTCCGGCTGGGGCGGCGCCGTGCCCCTGTGGGGCGGCGAAGTGGCCAAGACCGTGCACTACCTCAACCAGGGCGGCTCGGTCTGGGTCTTCAAGCTGCATAAGAGCTGATCTGACGTGCAGTGCCTACGGCCGCCCTGAAAGCGGGGGGCGGCCGCTTTCCTTCCCCGACGGATGATCCCCAAGCCGTCGACCTTATGGCGGGGGTGCGTGATGCACCTCCGCCATTTTTTTGTGTCCGGGCACCCCCGGGGGTATATGCTCCGAAAGTCGGACTTGCTTGGTTTTTCCGACCGACGTTAAGCTTTTTGCGCAAGCCAACAACAAAACACGGACGCCCGACGCAACAAAATAACAAGGGCGCCGTTTCAGGGAGGAAGGGTCTCATGACCTTTATTGGCGCTGTGACAGACCCGGCTGTAGCCACGATCCTGGTCGCCGACGACCATCCGCTGTTCCGCGAAGCCATGTACCAGGTGGTACAGGAATCGTTTTCCGCCTTTCAGGTGGTGGAACTCTCCGACTACGACACCACGTTCGAGCGGCTGCGCCTGGACGACACCGTCGAGCTGGTGCTTCTTGATCTCAACATGCCGGGCATGACCGGCTTTTCGGGGCTGGAGGAGTTACGCCGCACCGCCCCGGCGGTGCCGGTGGTCATCGTTTCGGCCACCGACGACCGGGGGGTGGCCACCCAGGCCGTGGCCATGGGAGCGGCGGGTTATCTGCCGAAATCCATGCCGCGGGCGGAAATGGCCAAGGCCCTTCTGCGCATCATGAACGGCGAAGTGGTGGTGCCTGACAGTCTGGCCGAACCGGGCACGGATCCCTTCGGCCTCCCTGCTGCCACGGCCCCCTGCGCCCCCGCGCCCCAGCCCGACGAACTGACCGAGGACGACCAGCGGGTGCTCGGCGGGCTGATGGAGCTGACCGGCCAGCAGCGCAAGGTGCTGGAGATGCTGATCGAAGGAAAGTCGAACAAGATCATCGCCTTCGAACTCAGCATCGCGGAAAGCACCGTCAAGGCCCACGTGTCGGCGATCCTGCGCAAAATGCACGTGCATAGCCGCACCCAGGCTGTGGTCAAAGCCGGCCGCCTGCTGCCGTTGATATGACCCGATCCGTCGCGCCTGGCCAGGGGCGCGGCGGCCCGGGACATCAGAAGAATGATGGATCTGGCCTGTCGTCAGGCCAGCGAGTCCGCGTTGTCTTCAAGCGCTATTTCGCCCCTGTGAATGTCTGAAGAAAACGCTCTCGGACATGATCGAAATGCAGCCACATGGCTGCATGCGCCGCGTCGGGGTCACCCCCGGCGACGGCGTCTATGATTGCCAGGTGCTCGCGGGCCTGCTCGGTAAAGCTGACATATGTCCGGGTCAGTGTGCAGCGCCGCGCGACGGCCCGTTGCTCGGCAAGGATCCCGGGCAGAATGACGAGCTGCGCCATACGGGCGATTGCAATGTGAACCTGCTCATCGGCGCCCCAGAAGGCGTCGAACTCTGTCTCTGCGCCATCGGCAACCCGCTGCATCTCGTCACGGTGACGCGACAGTTCAGGCGTCATGGGGTAGCCGGCAGCACGCGCCGCAGCCGCACTCTCCAACTGTTGACGCAGCTTCACGATCTCGAACAGCTGCTCGGCGGTCACGGATCGGACGAGGATCACCCCGTTGTTGAGGCGGTCGATGGCGCCCTCATTCTCGAGCTGAGACAGGGCAATGCGCAGCGGTGTCCGGGAAATGCCCAGGTCTTCGGCCAGCCCCCGTTCCGAAAGGACCGATTCTGCCGCAATCCGGCCCTGGATGATGTCGTCCTTCAAGCGAAGGTAGGCGCTTTGCGACAATGTGACTCCGTTCATACCCCGTCCTCACCATCCTCTCGACAGAGAAAGCCCCTCATGTGGTTTCCGGCCGCTCTGTATTGAACGCTTCGAGCCGCCGGAAGATCGCGTCCCGCGCCCCTTCCAGATGAGCGCGCATGGCTTTTTCGGCCCGCGCACTATCCCGGCTCCGCAGGGCATCAATGATATCAAGATGCTCAGCACAGCCCTTCAGGAACCGGGCCGGCACCTGAGAATGGTCGAAAAGCACGGTGCGGCGGCGCATGTTCGCCACAACCCGTGCGATGGTCCGATTGCCCGCTGCGGTGGCGATCATCTGGTGAAATGCGTCATCCATTTGCCAGGCAGCGTCTTCCTCGTCCGGTCCTTCTCGCATCAGAGTCATGATCTGCGCTTCCATGGCATCAAGATCATCCGTGGCAATGGCCACAGCCTCCCGCGCGCACCCGGGTTCCAGCACCAGGCGGATAAAAAAGACCTCTTCGATTTCGGCCACGCCGGTCCGCCGCACCCGGGTGAAGCGCCCCTGTTCCTCGGCCAGCCCCTCGCTCAGAATGCGTTTCATCGCCTCCCGCACCGGCGTGCGCGACATTTGGAGCTGCGCGCCCAACGCCGCCTCCCGCAAGATCGCGCCCGGCTTCAAGGTGCCTTCAAGAATCATGCGCACGATCTGATGATGCGCCTTTGTCACCAACGTCGTTTCGGTCATGCGTCGGTCGATCCGGTATCTGAGGATTGCTTTTCGTCCATCTTTGTCATTTAGGTATACCAGCTGTACCCAAAAGGAAAAAGGGGGAGCACGCCGGACGGCTCAACATGCGCGCCCTGCTTCTTCCCCCATCCCCGTCGACATCAAGCGAATCGGCCATGGAAGGTCCGCCCGCAGGCCCGGATCCGGCCGGCAAAGCCCTTTGCCCCTTGCCCGCGGCTGCAATCGGAAGGCGCTGCAGCCCACCGGGATTCCCTTTTCGCTGAGAGCTGATGCGGAAAGGAGGTTGGATACGCCTGTTTTTCAGGCACATCGTTCAAAACAGATGCACTCTTTTTATCCAAAATAGTTGGTTAAGCTCCCCATTTTCAGTATACCATTGGCATGTTGAAAAGGAGATCCTGGTCCTCCGGGACCAAAGGAAGAGAAAAAGGAAACCGAATGCCCCTGCAAGACGCCTCCCCCTTGCTCAAGCTGCGCGGTCTCCGGAAAAGCTTCGGCTCCCTTGACGTTCTCAAGGGCGTTGACCTCGACGTCGCCCCGGGCGAGGTGGTGTCGATCATCGGTGCCAGCGGCTCTGGCAAAAGCACCTTTCTACGGTCGGTCAACGCGATCGAACCCGCCGACAGGGGCACGATGGACTTTGAGGGGCGCCATATCGACTTCGATCCCGACAGCCGCTTTTACCCAAGCCCCCGTCAACTCCAGGCTCTTCGCTCGCGCATCGGCATGGTGTTTCAGAGCTACAACCTGTGGCCCCACAAGACGGTGCTGCAGAATGTGATCCATGCGCCGATACGCGTCCTCGGGCAATCGCGAGCGGAGGCGACCGAAACAGCCAACGCCCTGCTGGATCGCATCGGGCTTTACGACAAGCGCGATACCGCACCGCTCCGCCTGTCCGGCGGGCAGCAGCAACGCGTCGCGATCGCCAGGGCACTCGCCATGAAACCGCGACTGATGCTGTTCGATGAGGTCACTTCGGCGCTCGATCCGGAGCTGGTGCAGGAGGTGCTGATGCTGATGGCTTCACTCGCGGCCGAGGGCATGACGATGCTGCTCGTGACACATGAAATGTCCTTCGCCCGCGACGTCTCCTCCCGCGTGCTCTTTTTCGATAATGGCGTAATCGGAGAACAGGGTCCGCCCGGCAAGGTCCTGCGGGATCCGGACAGTCCAAGACTGCGTCAGTTCCTGCACTCCATCCTGCACGACAACCTGTCCGGAGTCCTCGGCGGTAAAGGACTCGGTCAATGACATCACTCTGGAATGATATTCAAGTTTATGGCCCCGGTTTTCTTTCGGCGGCCTGGACCGTGCTTTGGCTGACCCTGCTCACCATCGTTGCCAGTTGGGCTTTCGGCCTGGCCGCCGCCCTTGGCCAACGCTCGGATTTGCGGGGTGTCCGCGCTGCGGCGGCCTTCTACGTCTGGTTCATTCGGGGCACGCCCGCATTGATCCAGATTTTCATCATCTATTTCGGCATGCCTCAGCTCGGCGTGCGCCTGTCCCCTTACACCGCAGGGGTTCTCGCGCTGGCAATCAACTCGGGTGCCTATGTGACCGAGATCATCCGCTCCGGCCTGTCAGCGATCCCCAAAGGACAGATGGAATCCTCGCTCGCCCTCGGCTTCAGCCACCGGGAAACGATGCGGACGATCATCCTTCCTCAAGTCTTTCGCATCATCCTTCCGGCAATCACCAACGAAGCCCTTTCGACACTGAAGAACACATCGCTGCTCTCGACAATCACGGTTGTGGAGCTGACGCTCTACGCCCAGACGCTTATATCGGCGACCTTCCGGCCATTCGACTTCTATATCGCCGTCGCGATTATCTACCTGCTGCTGACAACCATTCTGACCCGGCTTGCCTCCTTCCTAGAACACCGCCAAACGCGGCTCTACTGACCCTGTCCACCGCATGCCCTCCCCCGCCTTCGGACTCGGCCTTGGCATGGCAAGGCCCATCCGAGCACTGACCAGACCTAGGAGTTCCTGAAGATGAAGTTCAAGACAACCCTTGCGGCGCTGGCCGCTGCACTCTTGCTGCCTTTGGGCGCTGCCGCAGCGCAGGATTCAGGTGCGCTCGAACTGATTGAGCCCGGCGTCCTGTCGGCCGCGACCGAGGGGACCTATCCGCCGTTCTCCATGCGCGCGCCCGACGGCAAGCTTGACGGCCTGGAAATCCGCGTCATGGGAGAGATCGCCAAGCGCCTCGGGCTGGAATACAGACCCGTGATCGTGAAGTGGGAATCTGTCCTGATCGGTCTCGAGGCAGACCAGTACGACATCGTCTCGGTCGCCATGGACATCACCGAAGAACGCCAGAAGAAGGTCATGTTCTCGGATGGCTGGCTGGAATCCGGCGGCCGTGTCGTGGTGCGGAAGGACAGTGACATCACAGATCCCGAACAGATCAAGGGGCGGGACGTCGGCGGGCTCGTCGCATCGAACTGGACCAAGATTGCCGAGCAGCTGGGCGGCGAGGTGAAAGCCTACAAAGCAGAATCCGACGCCATGCAGGATCTCGCCAACGGTCAGGTGGACGCAATCATCACCGATGCCGTGGCAGCCGCTTACGCAATCCAGAAATCAAGCCTGCCGCTGCGCCTGGTTGAGAAACCTGTCAGCTCTATCCAGAAGGGGTTCGCCATCAAGATGGGCAAGCCGAACCTCGCCAAGGCGGTGAACGCGGCTCTCGCGAGCATGATCGCCGACGGGACCTATGCGACCTTGACCACCGAATTGATCGGTGTGAACCCCGCGCCCGAGGACCCGATCCGGACCATCTTCGCGAACTAAAGCCTGCCTCCCTGACGCGGGATGAGGCTGGCCCCCACCCCGCGCCCTTTTTTGCTAGATCAAACTGCCTTAAATCAGCATCGATTTACGGCAGGCACTTTGATCTAGAATCCATATAGTTACAGCATTGAGTCACGCCGAAGGCGTGCGTCCCGCCGGGAGTCGAAGACGCGCTTGCGCACCGGAAAACCGGTGCCCACTTTTCCGCTCGATGCTTGAAGCCGAGGAACCGGTATGCTGCGCCACTTCCCTATCGACGAATATGAAGACCGCTGGCGTCGGGTCGAAGACATCATGACCGGGGCCGGTTTCGACGCCGCCGTGGTCGTCGGCCGCGGGGGCGGCACGATGGACAACTGTGGGGACATTCTCTATCTCTCGAACCACTATTCGGTCAGCGGCGGAATGGACTCCCGCATCTGGTCGGCCCGCTCCTTCTCAGGTGTCATCCTGCAAAAAGGCAAGGCACCGGAGTTGCACATCGACGAACCCGAGCCACGCCGCGACCTGGTGGTGATAGACGCGGTGTACTGCGACAATCACCCGTTCCAGTCGATCGCCCGGCGCCTGAAGGCGCGCGGGATCACGGGGCGTGTGGCCTTCTGCGGCAGCTGGCTTACCCCCGTCAAGTATTGGCGTCAGCTCGCCGGGGCCACACCCGATATCGAGTGGGTCGACCTGGATGACCTCGTGCGTCGCGCCAGGGCAATCAAAAGCCCGCGCGAACTCGACACCTATCGCATCGCCGGGGCCGCCGCGACCGAAGCGACCGACGTGCTCATGACGTCCCTGGTGGCGGGCATGACCGAACGCGACGCCGCCGCCGAGGCAGCCCGTGTCACCGTCGCCCGGGGCGGACGCATCCAGGCGATCGGCGCGAACCATGGCGACACGATGGATTACGATTACCGCTATCCGCTGACCGGCGCAGCCGCTGATGCCCCCGCACCGGGTGACCTCGTGCGCGGTACGGTGCATGCGGCCTTTCAGCAGGGCTACTACCTCGATCCGGGGCGGACCGCTGTCTGCGGCGGCAAGCCCGCCCCCCTGCAGAAACGGCTTATCGAGGCCACTGCCGATATCGTATGCACACTGTCCGACATGATGCGGCCTGGCGTTCTGTTGAAGGACGTCGCCGCCGAAGGAGATCGTCTCACCGCCGCCTTCGGAGGCGTAGAGTCCGCCATCATGAAGAACTTCCCGTTCTTCGGTCACGGCATCGGCCTGTCCTTCGAACAGCCCCGCATCTCCACGGTGATGTCGGAGCCAGACGACAGGGTCCGCGAGAATATGGTGTTCGGCGTCGAGGCATTCCTCGCCGACGAGGGCATAGGATCGGCGTTTGTGGAGGACATCCTGATCATCGGAAAAGACAGGAACGAGCTGCTCACCCGCTCGCCGTATATGTACTAACGGAAGCGCCCTCCTCTTCCCCCGCGCCGGCCCGGGACAGAAGGTGAGCGAGCATGGCGCGCAGGCGGGCCGGGCGGAGGGGTTTGGTCATCAGGTCACACCCCGCCGCCGCCACCGCATGGGCCACCTCCGGCGTGCGGTCGGCGGTGATCACCAGCCCGGGCAAGACCCGCTCCCCATAGCGCGCCGCCGCAGCGGCCACCACGTCCAGGCCGGTTTCTCCATCCGCCAGATGGTAGTCGGCGATCAGCACGCTCGGCCGGGGGGTCATCGCGGCCATATGGGCCGTCGCTTCGACCACCGTCGTCGCCGTTTCCACCTGACAGCCCCAGCCTTCCAGCAGCTCGCGCATGCCCGCGACGATGGAGGTTTCGTTGTCGACAATCAGCACCCGGTGTCCACCCACCGCCCCGCCGGGGGCGGATGCCGCCGGACGGGGCGCCACCGCGGCGGGGGTCACCGGCTCGCCATAGGGAATCACCAGACCGAAGAACGACCCGCGCCCGGGCTGCGAGCGCACCACCACTTCGTGCCCCAGGCCGACGGCGATGCGTTCGACGATGGCCAGGCCAAGCCCCACCCCGTTGTCGGTGGTCGAGGTCCGCTCCCGTTTCAGCCGGCGGAACTCCTCGAAAATCTCCTTCAGCTTGTCCTGGGGGATGCCGATACCCGTATCCCAAACCCCCACCAGCAACCCTTCCGGCCGCCGGCGGCAGCCCATCAGGATGCCGCCGGCATCGGTGTAGCGCAGGGCGTTGGACAGGAAGTTCCGCAGCACCCGGTTCACCAGCTTGTAATCGGTGCGCACCACCCGGGCACATCCGACCGTGCGCAGGGTCAGCCCCTTGGCCGCCGCCAGGGGTTCATATTCCGCCGACAGCATCGACAGCAGGCCCCCGATAGAGAAGTCCCGGGGATCGGGGTTCAGCACTCCGGCCTCCAGGCGGGAGATCTCCAGCAGCGAGGACAGCAGGTCGTCCACCGCCTCCAGCGCCGTGGTCAGATTGCCGAGGATATGCCGCTCCCTCTCCCCCAGCGAGCGTTCGGCCAGGGCGGCGGCGAAAACCTGCGCGGCGTTCATGGGCTGCAACAGGTCGTGGCTGGCCGCCGCCAGGAACTTGGTCTTGGACAGATTGGCGTTGTCCGCCGCCGCCTTGGCCTGGCGCAGGGCTTCGTTCAGGTCCATCAGGGCGGCAGTCCGTTCGGCCACCCGGCGTTCCAGGTTCTCGTTGGCCTCTTGCAGGCCCCGCGCTGCCCGCCGGCGTTCGGTGATGTCCTGGATCAGGGCGAAGAAGCCCAGCACCTCCCCATCCTCGGCGATATGGGGGATGTAGGTGGCGTGGGCGTATTCGATGGAGCTTTTGTCCGAGGGCATGGGCATTTCGTAGGTCACGAACTCCCCCTTCATCGCCCGCTCCACATAGATCTCGCGCTTCCGGTAAAGGTGGCCGCCCAGGGCGTCCTGCATGGTGTGACCGTCGATTTCGCTGCGCGGACGACCGAACCAGTCCTCATACGCCCGGTTGGTGAAGCGGTAGCGCAGGTCGGCATCCACATAGGCGATCAGCGCCGGCATGGCATCGGTGATCAGCCGCAGCCGACGTTCGCTGTCGCGCAGGGCTTCGGCGGCGCGGGTGCGTTCGGTGATGTCGGTATAGGTGGACACGAAGCCGCCGTCGGGCATGGGATTGCGGCGGATTTCCAGGGTCTGGCCGGCCGGCCCCCGCAGCTCCAGCATCGCCGGCCGGCCGAGCAGGTCGCGCAGCCGCTCGTCCTCCAGCAGCGCCCGCAGGGTTGCCGCGTCGCGCCCCGCCAGCTCCGCCTCACCGCTTCCCCAGGCGGCGTCCTCTCCCTCGCCGTCGCCACCGCCCAGCACTTCACGCAGCTGGGCATGGACGGCGGGATGGCGGATCAGGTCTTCCAGCGGCGTGCCCAGGGGCACCATGCCGGCATCCAGCCCCAGCAGATCGGTGAACTGGCGGTTGGAGGCCACCAGCATGTGGTCGCGGTTGAACACGCTGATGCCCTGGGTGATCGTGTCCAGCGTAGCCTGGAGCAGCGCGGATTTCTTGGCCAGTTCGGCTTCGCGCAGGCGCTGCTCGGCCAGCTTGATTTCGGTGATATCGGCGTAGATGCCCACGGTACCGCCATCCCGGGTGGCGCGTTCGCTGACCCGCAACCAGGTGCCGTTGCCCAGTTGCACCACCATCGGCTCGCCGGGGGTACCCTGGTGGGTGGCGCGCATTTCCCGCCAACTGGCGGCCTCGATCAACCCTTCTTCCGAAGCGGCCTTGAGGAAGGCGGTAAAGGACGCCCCGGGGCGGATGAAGGACTTCAGGCCACGCCAGATGGTCTTGAACTTGGTGTTGCAGATGACGATGCGATCACGACGATCGCAGAGCAGAAAGCCGTCCGAAACGGTCTCGATGGCATCGGCGAGGCGAATCTGGGCGGTTTCCGCCTCGGTTTTCGCCTGGGACAGCTCCTGATTGGTCTTTTCCAGATCGCGCATCGCCTGACCGAGGGCCTGCGTGCGCTCCCGCACCCGGTTTTCCAGGACAATGGCCGTCTGAAACAGGGAAAACGCATTGCCCTGGTAGTCCATGCTGCGCTCGACCCGGTCCATCAGCACCCGATTGATCTTGCGCAGCTTGGCGTTCTCCCTCAGCAGGGCCTCGCGATCCTCGGGCGGCGGCTGATCGCCGAAAATGCCGCTGTTCATGATCCCTCCCCCCGGGAGCGGCCGATGGCCACCCCGGTGAAGGTCTGGTTCACATGCATGGCCTGATACTGCTCGCCATAGGTATTGAAACCGACCACGGTATGAGTCCGGAACACCCGGGCAAGCGCCTCTTCCAGCCCCTTGGCGCGGACCTCCAGACGGCGGAAGATGCAGTCGCACGCCAGAATCAGCTGCGGCGGACCGATGGCGGCGTGGACCCGCTCGATGGCCTGTTCCAGGTTTTCCAGGATATCCATGCCCCGGGCGGCGGTCAGCACGATGCCTTCATCGATGGCGCAGAAGAAGGTCAGGCTACCATCGGCTTCCACCTTCTGGATGGACCGCACATAGGGCTGGCCGCCGACGGTGACGACCACCGGATGGCTGGCGAAGGCCATGGGATCCAGGTTGGCGCTATCCAGGCCCACCAGGCGGGCATATTCGGCCATGGCCGGTTCAGCATTGATTTCCCGCACCACCCGGGTGGCGGGACTGGCATCGGTAACCACCATCTTCGGGCCGCCGGCCTGGAAATGCTCGGTCTTGAACACGGTGAAAGGGGCGCGGGAGCCGACGAAGACCACCACCGCACTGTCCTGCAGCACCTCGCCCCCCAGGATCAGCCAGGTCCGGCCGAAACACAGCCCGTCCCCGGCCGATCCACCGAACAGGGGGATCTCGTCCATGGCGGTATAAAGCGCGCTGACCACGGTTTCCTCGGCCAGCGACAGGCCGTCGATCATCAGGAAGGCGAAAATACTGTCACGGCCGATATCCGGCGCCCCCTCCCGCAACTGGCCCAGCGCGGTCTGCACCAGCTCGATCCCCTGATCGACGCGGAAGTGGCTGAGGGATTTGATGGGATGGGCGACCGCATAGAAGTCGGGGGCGGCGAAACTGACCGCTGACACGGTGCCTTCGCCGTAGCCATCGGGAGTCAGCTCGCCGGCGGTGGTGCAGCCGACCACCAGGGCGGGGGCAAAGGCCGCTTCCAGCAGCGGGGCCAGGGCGCGCACGTCGTAGCGATGGCTGACAAAAACCACCACCAGACTGAGCGAGGGCATATCCAGCCCGGCCTTCAACTCCGCCACGACCGTTTCCGGCGCCGTTGCCGTGGACGTTGCCGTGCGGATGGTCACCAGTCCGTCATCCCTCACCGTTTCCCCCTTATGCACCACCCGCCCGTTCACGGACCGCCGGCTCTGTTGTCGAGCCCTTGGGGAAAGTGTGCGGCCGGAAGCAGGGGGTTGACCAGCCCTTCTTTGGTCGAAGCGGTCAGAGAGGGGGACCGAGCGATCCCGGGCAGGGTCCCGCGAAAGCGTCCCCGACTCCCCACGCTGTCCCATCTCCCCCCACGGCCCTGTCCCATGGCATCCCATGCCAGCCCCATGAGCGTCCCCCATGGGGGCACATGGGATCCCATGGAGGCGCGCCGCCACATTCTCGCCAGAGCCGCTCATTGTAAATGGAACGTACAGTGAACATTTACAATGCTCACAAGGCTTTTATCTCTATTTTTCAATGCTTTTTCGGCGTTTCCGCACAAAAGGGCCGTTACTTTACGGAATTTTAAAGCGTGCCCCATTTTCTCCCAGATTTTCCTACAGATTTCCATGGCGGCCCATTGACCACCCATACCATCCCATGAGATACCATGTTTACTCAGGATCGGTCCCGCCTGCGCGCAACTTCGCGGCACCGACCATGAGTCCGGTAGCGACATGGTTGTCTTGGAGGCGGATGTGGCCCTACGGCCGTTCATCAGCACGTTCACGAATAAAGTTGACCGGAAGGGACGCGTGTCCGTTCCGGCCAAGTTTCGTGCCGTGCTGCAGGCCGCCGAGTACAACAGCATCGTCGTGCGGCCCGACCCCGTCCGGGGCTGCCTTGAAGGCTACGGCATGGACCGTCTGGAGCGTCTGGCAGAGGCCACGCCCGAAACCCTGGACATCGACGAAGCCGGTGAATCCTATCAAATCCTCGCGGAATCCGAAGAACTGCCCTTCGATCCCAACGGCCGCGTGCTGATCCCCGATCATTTGCTGGACGCCGCCGGGATCGGCGAAACCGCCGTTTTCGTCGGGCTCGGCCGCCTGTTCCAGATCTGGGACCCGGATGCCTACGCCACCTTCAAGCAGGACACCCTGCGCGCCGCCGCCGCCCGCAAGGCCAAGGCCAAGGACGCCGCCGGCAGGACGGAGGGCGCGGCATGACCCCCACCTCTGGCATGACCCCCACCCCTCAGTCTCCCCACGTCCCGGTGATGCTGCCCGGTGTGCTGGACACCCTGAGCCCCCGCGACGGCGGGCTGTATGTGGATTGCACCTTCGGCAACGGCGGGTATAGCCAGGGCCTCCTCAAGGCGGCGGACTGTTCCGTTATCGCCCTGGACCGCGATCCCTCCGTCCGCCCCCGCGCCGCCGAGCTGGAAGCCGCCTACCCCGGCCGCTTCCGTCTGCTGGAAGGCTGCTTCGGCGATATGGCGGGCCTGCTGGAGGCCGCCGGCGTCGGCCCCGTGGATGGCGTGGCCGTCGACCTGGGCGTGTCGTCCATGCAGCTGGATCAGGCCGAGCGCGGCTTTTCCTTCCAGGCCGATGGTCCGCTGGACATGCGCATGTCCTCCAGCGGTCCCACCGCCGCCGATCTGGTCAATAGCCTGGGCGAAGAAGAGCTGGCCGGCGTCATCTTCCGCTACGGCGAGGAACGCCACTCCCGCCGCATCGCCCGGGCCATCGTCCGCCGCCGCGCCGAGACCCCGTTCGAGCGCACTGCCGACCTGGCCTATGTGGTGCGCGGCGCCATGCCCGGCGGAGCCGGCCGGCGCGGAGAGGGCATCGATCCCGCCACCCGCACCTTCCAGGCCCTGCGCATCCAAGTGAACGACGAGCTGGGCGAGCTGGACCGGGTGCTGAGTGCCGCCGAACAGGTCCTGGCCCCCGGCGGCCGTCTGGCGGTGGTCAGCTTCCATTCCCTGGAGGACCGCATCGTCAAGACCTTCCTGCGTGACCGCTCCGGTGTCGCGGCCGGGGTGTCGCGCCACCTGCCGCCCACCCTATCGGGCACGGGTGGCGAGCGGGAGCCAACGTTCCGCCTGCTCCACCGCCGCGCCCAGCGTCCCGACGACGGCGAATGTGCGGTCAACCCACGCAGCCGCTCCGCCCGCCTGCGGGCCGCCGAACGGACCGATGCCGCCCCCTGGCCCACCTCCAACAAAGGACATGATCGATGATCCGCCCGATCTATCTTCTGTGGGCCGCCTTGACCCTGGTGGTGGGCACCGGCCTGTTCCTGGTGGCCTATGCCGTCGACGAGCGTCAGGCGCACCTGGCCAAGCTGCACGAAGACATCCGCAAAACCACCGAGACGATTCATATCCTGAAGGCGGAATGGGCCTATCTGAACGATCCCTCGCGGCTGGACCAGCTGTCCGATGACCTGCTGGGTCTGAAGCCCATCCGGCCCGACCAGTTCACCACTATCGCCGCCCTGCCCGACCGTCTGCTGCCCGCGCCGGACCGGTTCCCCTCGTCCCCGTCTTCGACGCCGTCCCATTCCACCCCGCCCGTCGGCAATGCCCCCTTGGCCAACGACAACACAACAGCACCCGCGGCGGGGTCCGGGGCGGAAGCGGGGGTTTCGCCCGTTTCCGCCCCCCTTCCCATGCTCAAGCCCACCCCGGCATCCTTCTCGGGCAACGCCGCACGGACGGCCTTCGGCACTCCGCCCCTTCAAAGCCGCCAGCCGACGGAGGGACAAGCGCAATGAACCCCTTGCAGCTTTTTCGCCGCCGTCGCGTCTTTCTTTATCCGGGTGCCGAAATCCGGGACGGGGATCACCACGCCACCGCCCATCGGGTGTCCATGGAAGGCGAGACCAGCCGCATGGTGGAAACCGGCCGTACGCGGCTGATGGTTGCCGCCTGCGTCTTCGGTCTGGTGTTCAGCATCATCGGCGGGCGGCTGGTGCAGTTGATGGTCGTCAAGGGTCCCGATGCGGAACCGGCACCGGTGGCGGCAGCCGAGCCGCTGGAAAGCCGCATGGGCCGGGCCGATATCGTCGACCGCAACGGGGTGGTGCTGGCCACCAGCCTGCCGACGGTCAATCTGTTCGCCGATGCCCGTAACATCCCCGAACGGGACCGTGTCCGCGCCGCCCAGGCGCTGCCCATGCTGTTCCCGGACATGGATGGCCTGGACGTACTGGGCAAGCTGGAAACCCGGCGGGCCTTCATCTACCTGCGCCGCAATTTGACGCCGGCGCAGCAGAAGGCGGTGAACGACCTGGGCATTCCGGGGCTGAACTTCGAACGGGCCGAACGCCGCGTCTATCCGGCCGGCCGTCTGGTGGCCCATGTGGTCGGCGCCACCGATATCGACAACAACGGCATCGCCGGGCTGGAACAGGCTTTCGACGACCGCCTGACCGACAGCGCCGATCCGCTCACCCTGTCCCTGGACCTGCGGGTGCAGCACGCCACCCACCGGGCGCTGAGCGACGCCATCGACCATTTCCAGGCCGTCGGCGGCGCGGCCATCGTCATGGACGTGCGCACCGCCGAGGTGCTGTCCCTGGTGTCCCTGCCCGATTACGAACCCGAAGCCATCGGCGAAGCCTCGGCCGACGCCCGCTTCAACCGGGCGACCCTGGGGGTGTTCGAAATGGGCTCCACCTTCAAGCTCATCAACACCGCCCTGGGGCTGAAGGAGGGCTACACGCTGTCCGACGGCTTCGATGCCAGCCAGCCCATCAAGATCTCGCGCTTCACCATCAACGACTTTCATGGGGAAGGTCGCTGGCTGAGCATTCCCGAAATCCTGATGCATTCCTCCAACATCGGCTCGGCCCGTCTGGCGGTGGCCGTGGGAACGGAAAAGCAGCGGGCGTTCATGGACAGCCTGGGCCTGCTGAAGCCGCTGGATTTCGAACTGCCCGAGATCGGCCACCCGCTGGTGCCCCAGAAATGGCGCGAGATCAACACCATGACCATCGCCTTCGGCCATGGCATGTCGGTCACGCCGCTGCATCTGACCACGGCGGTCAGCAGCCTGATCAACGGCGGCATCCTGCATTCCCCCACCCTGCTGCGCCGCGATCCCAACCTGCCGCTGGCCGGCACCCGGGTGCTGTCGGAAGAAAACTCGATCCGCATGCGCGCGCTGATGCGCCTGGTGGTGGAAAGCGGGTCGGGCCGGAACGCCGACGTCAAAGGCTATTTCGTCGGCGGCAAGACCGGTACGGCCGAAAAGGAAACGGCCAGCGGCGGCTATTCCAAAAGCGCCGTGCGTTCCAGCTTCATCGCCGCCTTCCCGATGACCGATCCGCGCTATGCGGTGCTGGTCATGCTGGATGACCCCAAGGCGGTCAAGGGGACCTACGGCTACGCCACGGCGGGCTGGAATGCGACCCCGACGGCCGGCCGTGTTATTGCCGAAGTTGCCCCTATCCTGGGGGTCTCGCCTGTTGCAGGACCCCATCCGCGTCAATTCGAACCGGCGCTCGCCAAGGCCGTTGGCCTGAAGATCGTCGAGCCGGAGGGTGCGGATCTTGCAGCTCGCTGACCTACTCGCATCGACCCAGGAGACCGCAGCCATGCTACCCCGGCAAAGCGACTTCGATGTGACCGGACTGACCGCGGACTCCCGCGAGGTGCAGCCCGGCTGGCTGTTCGCGGCCCTACCCGGTACCCGCACCGACGGGCGCGACTTCATCGATGCCGCGATTGCCGCCGGCGCCACAGTGATCCTCGCCCCGCGCGGGACAGAGTTGCCCGCCATCGCCCAAGGCAAGGTGAACATGGTGACCGTGGTCAATGCGCCGCGCACCTTTGCCCAGATGGTGGCCCGCTTCTATGGTCCCCAGCCGGAAACGGCGGTGGCGGTGACCGGCACCAACGGCAAGACCTCGACCGTCAACTTCTGCCGTCAGATGTGGACGACCCTGGGACGCAAGGCCGCGTCGGTCGGTACGCTGGGGGTCTTCGGTCCCAACTATGCCCGCACCGGCCGCAACACCACACCCGACCCCTGCACCTTGCACAAGGAACTGGCCGATCTGGCGGCCATGGGCGTGACCCGTCTGGCCATGGAAGCGTCCTCCCACGGCATGGTGCAGTACCGTATGGACGGCGTGCAGGTGAAGGCCGCCGCCTTTACCAACCTGACCCGCGACCACCTGGACTACCACGGCTCGATGGAAGAATACCGGGCGGCCAAGGCCCGGCTGTTCACCGAAGTGATGGCTCCGGGCGGCACGGCCGTGCTCAATGCGGACTCTGCCGAGTTCACCGCTCTGAACGCCCTGTGCCGGGCGCGTGGCCACACCATCCTGGGCTTCGGGACCCAGGGCCGGGAGGTGCAGTTGACCGGCCGGGTCCCGACCCCCAAGGGCCAGGATCTGGAGCTGAGCGTGTTCGGCGTTCCCTATAAAGTGCATCTGCCACTGGCGGGCGGCTTCCAGGTCCAGAACGCCCTGGCGGCGGCCGGCCTGCTGATCGCCACCGGCGAGGGCGTCGCCGCCACCCTGGCCGCCCTGGAGCAGCTGGAAGGCGTGCCCGGCCGGCTGGAACTGGTGGCGACCCGCGCCAACGGCGCGCCGGTCTATGTGGATTACGCCCATACCCCCGATGCCCTGGAAACCGTGCTGGAGGCCCTGCGCCCCCATGTCCCGGGCAAGCTGGTCTGCCTGTTCGGCTGCGGTGGCGACCGCGACAGGGGCAAGCGGCCGCTGATGGGGGCGCTGGCCACCCGCCATGCCGATACCGTGATCGTCACCGACGACAACCCCCGGTCCGAAAACCCAGCGGCCATCCGTGCCGAAATCCTGGCCGCTGTGCCCGACGCCACGGAGATCGGCGACCGTCACGCCGCCATCCGTCACGGCGTCGCGCTGCTTCAGCCCGGCGACATGCTGGTGGTGGCCGGCAAGGGTCACGAGACCGGCCAGACCGTCGGCGACGTGGTTTACCCGTTCTGCGACGCCGACGAGGCGCGCAAGGCGGTCGAGGAGTGCGACCAATGAGTGCCCTGTGGACGGCAGCCGACGCCGCAGCCGCCACCGGCGGCCGGGTCGACGGCACCTGGGAGGCCACCGGGGTCAGCATCGACAGCCGCTCCGTCGCTGCCGGAGATCTGTTCGTCGCCATCACCGGCGACCGGTTCGACGGCCATGCCTTCGTCGCCCAGGCCCTGGAAGCCGGCGCGGCGGCGGCCATGGTCAGCCATGTGCCCGAAGGCTGCGACCCCGCCCGCCTGCTGGTGGTTGACGATACGGACGACGGCCTGCGCGCCCTGGGGGCGGCTGCCCGCGCGCGGCTGTCCGACCGTGACGGCGGCCGTGTCGTGGGGATCACCGGCAGCGTCGGCAAGACCGGAACCAAGGAGCTGATGACCCTGGCGCTCGGCCGCTTCGGCAAGGTTCATGCGACCGAGGGCAATCTGAACAACCACTGGGGCGTTCCCTTGACGCTCGCCCGCATGCCCGCCGATACGGACTTCGCGGTCATCGAGATGGGCATGAACCACGCCGGCGAGCTGGACCCGCTGAGCCGCCTGACGCGCCCCCATGTCACCCTGATCACCTCGGTCGCCGCCGCCCATCTGGAGTTCTTCGACAGCGTCGAGGCCATCGCCGATGCCAAGGCGGAGATCATGGTGGGGCTGGAGCCGGGAGGCACGGCCGTACTGCCCGCCGACAACCGCCATATCGGCCGCCTGAAGCGCCATGCCCACGAGAGGGAGGGAACGCGCGTCCTGACCTTCGGCAGCCACATCGGCGCCGACGTGCGGATGCTCGATCTGGCGGTGGATCCCGATTGCACCCGGGTCTTCGCCCTGGCGGACGACCTGCCCATGGCCTACCAGCTGGCGGTGCTGGGCCGCCACTGGGCGTTCAACAGCTTGGGGGTGCTGGCGGTGACGCTGGCCCTCGGTCTCGATCCGGTGGAGGCCGCACGCGGCCTCGCCACCCTGCAGCCGCCCCGGGGACGGGGCCAGCGCCATGAGGTCACCATGCGCGAAGGGCCGGTACAGATCATCGATGAAAGCTACAACGCCAGCCCGGAGTCCATGCGGGCAGCCCTGAACACGCTGGCGCTTGCCAGACCCGCCCCCGGCGGGCGGCGGATCGCCGTCTTGGGGGACATGCTGGAGCTGGGCACCGCCGGTCCGGAGCTGCATGAAAAATTGGCTGCGGATGTGATGGAACAGGCCATCGATTTGGTCTATACCGCCGGCCCCCTCATGGGACATCTGCATGCCGCCCTTCCCAAACGGTTCCGAGGCGGTCACGCCGACGACGCCGACACCCTGATCCCCCTGGTCACGGGCGCGGTGGCGAGCGGAGACGTGATCATGGTCAAGGGGTCCAACGGCAGCCGTGTCGGCCGGGTCGTTCAGGCCCTGCTGGCCCGGGCCGAGAAGCCGGACCCCGCCGTCGACCGCACCGCCAACGGACACTAACGGGAGCCCGGCACGCGCCCCCCATCTTCAAGGATCGGCCCACTTCGCCATGCTGTATTTTCTGTCAGAACTGTCCGAGCACGTCAGCGCTCTGAACGTCTTCCGCTACCTGACCTTCCGGACGGGCGGCGCGGTCATGACGGCGCTGATGGTGGCCTTCGTGCTGGGTCCGGGCATTATCGAATGGCTGAAAAAGAAGCAGCGGGAAGGCCAGCCGATCCGCGAGGACGGCCCGGAAAGCCATCTGCTGACCAAGAAGGGCACGCCGACCATGGGCGGGATCATGATCCTGCTGGGGGTCGGCGTCGCCACCCTGCTGTGGGCCGACCTGTCCAACGGCTATGTCTGGGCGGTGCTGCTGCTGACCCTGGGCTACGGCGCCATCGGCTTCACCGACGACTTCCTGAAGGTCACCAAGCGCAATACCAAGGGCCTGCCCGGCAAGATGAAGCTGGCCGGTCAGGTGACCCTGGCCGCCGCGGCCGGCCTGTGGATCCTGCTGCTGGGCGAAGGCCCGCTGACCTTCAGCCTGACCTTCCCCTTCTTCAAGGACCTGCTGGTCAACATGGGCTGGTTCTACCTGCCCTTCGTGGTCCTGGTGATGGTCGGCGCATCCAACTCGGTCAACCTGACCGACGGCCTGGACGGCCTGGCCATCGTGCCGGTGATGATCGCCATGGGGGTGTTCATGCTCATCGCCTATCTGGTGGGCAACGCCTTCTTCGCCAATTACCTGCAAATCCACAGCGTCGCCGGTGCCGGCGAACTGACCGTGTTCTGCGGCGCCGTGGTGGGCGCGGCGCTGGGTTTCCTGTGGTTCAACGCGCCGCCGGCCATGGTGTTCATGGGCGATACGGGGTCGCTGGCCCTGGGCGGATCGCTGGGGGCGATCAGCGTGGTCACCAAGCATGAAATCGTGCTGGCCATCGTCGGCGGCCTGTTCGTGCTGGAAACCGTCAGCGTCATCGTGCAGGTGGCCAGCTTCAAGCTGACCGGCAAGAGGGTGTTCCGCATGGCGCCCCTGCACCATCACTTCGAAAAGAAGGGGTGGGCCGAACCCACCATCGTGATCCGCTTCTGGATCATCGCCCTGATCCTGGCCATCGTCGGCCTTTCCACGCTGAAGCTGCGCTGAGGGGGCCGCAACCATGACAATCATTCCCGTTTATCAATACGCTGGCCAGGATCTGGCCGTGATGGGCCTGGGCAAGACCGGCCTCGCCTCTGCCCGCGCCCTGCGTGCCACGGGCACCCGGGTGCATGTGTGGGACGACAATGCCGCCCTGCGCGAAAAGGCCCAGGAAGAAGGCCTGGACGTCACCAATCTGGCCGACCTGTCCAACCGCCGCACCGACTGGTCGCAGATCCGCGCCCTGGTGTGGAGCCCGGGCATTCCCCACACCTACCCGCGCCCCCATCCGGTGGCCCGCATCGCCCGCGAACGCGGCGTGCCACTGTTCTGCGACATCGAATTGCTGTTCCGGGCCGAACGGGACTGCTTCTTCGTCGGCATCACCGGCACCAACGGCAAGTCCACCTGCACCAGCCTGGTCGGCCACCTGCTGCGGGCCGGCCGGCTTCAGCATCAGGTGGGCGGCAACCTGGGCATGCCCGCCCTGTCCCTGCGGCCGCAGACCTTCCACGGCACCTATGTGCTGGAGCTCAGTTCCTACCAGCTGGAACTGGCGCCGTCGCTGGCCTGTGACGTGGCGGTGCTGCTGAACATCTCGCCCGACCACCTGGACCGCCACGGCGGCATGGACGGCTATGTGGCCGCCAAGACCCGCATCTTCCACGGCGGGGAGCGGCCGCGCACCTCGATCATCGGCATCGACGACGACTACTGCCGCGAGATCTGGCGCACCATGCGGTCCAACGGCAACCGCCGCGTGGTACCGGTGGCCATCGACCAGGTGCCCCAGCGCGGCATCGGCGTGATCGACGGACAGCTGTTCGACGACATGGACGGCCGCCGCCGCCGCATGATCGACCTGACCACCATCCCCACCCTGCCCGGCGCCCACAACTGGCAGAACGCGGCAGCCGCCTATGCGGCGGCGCGGGCGCGCGGCGTGGACCCGAAGGTGATCGTCGAGGCCCTGCCCACCTTCCCCGGCCTGCCCCACCGCCAGGAAATGATCGCCGAGATCGCCGGCGTGAAGTTCATCAACGACAGCAAGGCCACCAACGCCGACGCCGCCGACAAGGCGCTGGGCTGCTATGACGCGGTCTACTGGATCGCCGGCGGCAAGCCCAAGGACACCGGGCTGGACGGCCTGGAGATCCACTTCGACCGGGTCCGCCACGCCTATCTGATCGGCGAAGCGGCCCAGAGCTTCGAAGGCGTGCTGCGGGGCAAGGTCGCCACCACCCGGTCGGGCACCCTGGACAAGGCGGTCAAGGCCGCGGCCAAGGACGCCTGGGCCGAGGGGCACAAGAACGCCGTGGTGCTGCTGTCGCCGGCCTGCGCCAGCTTCGATCAGTTCGCCAACTTCGAGGCCCGGGGCGATGCCTTCCGGGCGGCAGTGGCCGGCCTCGGCAAGGGTCCCAAGGGAGGGCGCAAATGAGCCAGCCTGCCGGCCAGATCGATCCCCAACTGTCCTTCACGCGGCTGGACACCAGTGTTCTGGGCCGGTGGTGGTGGACCGTGGACCGGGCGCTGCTCGGCGCGGTGGTCATGCTGGTCGGCGTGGGCGTGTTCCTGATCCTGGCTGCCGGTCCGCCGGCCGCCGGCCGCATCGGCGCGGGAACCTGGCACTTCGTGCAGCGTCAGGCGGTCTTCGTGCCGGTGGCCGTCGCCGTGGTCTTCGCGGTGTCGCTGATGTCGGTGCAGTCGGTGCGGCGCATGGGGGTTGTCCTGTTCGGCATCTTCCTGCTGCTGCTGATGAGCACCTTCGTCATCGGCAACGAGATCAAGGGCGCCACCCGCTGGATCAACCTGGGTCCCTTCGCCTTGCAGCCGAGCGAGTTCATCAAGCCGACCTTTGCCATCGTCACCGCCTGGATGTTCTCCTCTGCCCGGACCCAGGAGCATTTCCCCGGCAATCTGATCGCCATGGGGCTGATGATGCTGGTCGGCGGCCTTCTGGTGCTGCAGCCGGACTTCGGCATGACCATGGTGGTCAGCAGCGTCTGGGGCACCCAGTTCTTCCTGGCCGGGCTGTCCCTGGCCTGGGTGGTGCTGCTGGCGGCCGTGGGAATTGCCGGGGCGGTGGGCGCCTATTTCACCCTGGACCACGTGGCCAGCCGCATCGACCGCTTCCTGGACCCGGCCAGCGGCGACCAGTACCAGATCCAGCAGTCCATGCGCGCCTTCATGGAAGGCGGCCTGTTCGGGCGGGGTCCGGGCGAGGGACGGGTGAAGGAATTTCTGCCCGATGCCCACACCGACTTCATCTTCGCCGTCGCCGGCGAGGAATTCGGCCTGCTGCTGTGCCTGCTGATCGTGGCCCTGTTCGCCTTCCTGATCCTGCGCTCCGCAACCAGGCTGTCGCGGGAGAACAATCTTTTCGTGCTGCTGTCCACCGGCGGCCTGCTGACCCTGATCAGCATGCAGGCGGCCATCAACATGGCCTCCAGCCTCAGCCTGATTCCCACCAAGGGGATGACCCTGCCGTTCATCAGCTACGGCGGGTCCTCCCTTCTTTCCACGGCGCTGACCATGGGCATGATCCTGGCCCTGACCCGGCGCCGCTCGTCGACGGAGCCCACCTGATGCGTGGCGATGGCACTCTCCATATCGTGCTCGCGGCCGGGGGAACCGGCGGACACGTCTTCCCAGCCGAAGCGGTGGCCGAGGCCCTGCTGGCGCGCGGCCATGCCCTGACCCTGATGACCGACAAGCGCGGCACCGCCTATGGCGGCACCCTGGGGCGGATCGAGACCCAGCGCATCCTGGCCGGCGGCATTGCCGGGCTGGGCCTGCTCGGGCGGGTGCGGGGCATGGTGGAGCTGGGCCTGGGCACCCTTCAGGCCTGGAGCCGCCTGCGCCGCATGAAACCCGACGCGGTGGTCGGCTTCGGTGGCTATGCCTCCATCCCCACCATGATGGCCGCCTTGCGCCTGGGGCTGCCCACGGTGGTTCACGAACAGAACGCCGTTCCGGGCCGCGCCAACCGGCTGCTGGCCCCCCGGGTCAGCCGCTACTGCACCGCCCAGACCAACGCTGTCCGTCCGCGCGGCGCCCGGCAGACCCACGTGGGCATGCCCGTGCGCCCGGCGGTGCTGGCCCTGCGCGACGCACCCTATGTTCCTGCCGCAAGCGATGGTCCCTTCCGCCTTCTGGTCACCGGCGGCAGCCAGGGGGCGCGGGTGTTCTCCACGCTGATCCCCGAAGCCCTGGCCCTGCTGCCCGAAGCCCTGCGCAAGCGGGTGGTGCTGACCCAGCAGGCCCGGCCCGAGGATCTGGATGGCGCGCGGGACCGGCTGGCCGCCCTGGGGATCGAGGCCACGGTGTCGAGCTTCTTCACCGACCTGCCCGAGCGGCTGCGCGATTCCCACCTGGTGATCTGCCGGTCCGGTGCATCCACGGTCGGCGAGTTGACCATGGTGGGACGGCCTTCGGTGCTGGTGCCCTATCCCTTTGCCATCGACGACCACCAGACCGCCAACGCCCGGGGTCTGAACGAGGCCGGGGCCGGCTGGCTGATGCCTCAGGATCATCTGACCGCCGAAAGCCTGGCCGACCGCCTGGGACAGCTGATCACCGAACCTGCGGTGCTGGAACGCGCCGCCCGCTGCGCCCGCGACATCGGTATTGCCGACGCCGCCGACCGCCTGGCCGCGACCATCGAGGAGGTGGCCGGCCTGCGATCCGCCGAGATCCCCCCGTCCACCCCCAGCCGCACGACCGAGGATACCCCATGAGAGCGATGCCCCTGGATATCGGCCCCATTCATTTCGTGGGCATCGGCGGGATCGGCATGAGCGGCATCGCCGAGGTCCTGCATAATCTCGGCTACAAGGTTCAGGGCAGCGACCTGGCCGACAATGCCAACGTCAAGCGGCTGCGTGGCCTGGGCATCGCCGTCAGCGTCGGCCATGCCGCCGAGAACCTGGCCGGAGCCCAGGTGGTGGTGATCTCTTCGGCCGTGAAGGCCGACAACCCCGAGGTGGTCGCCGCCCGGGGCCGGTTCCTGCCCGTGGTCCGCCGCGCCGAGATGCTGGCCGAGTTGATGCGCCTGAAGTGGGCGATCGCCGTGGGCGGGACCCATGGCAAGACCACCACCACCTC
The DNA here is from genome assembly GCA_046233135.1 of Rhodospirillaceae bacterium Z3-40. Lineage (GTDB taxonomy): Bacteria > Pseudomonadota > Alphaproteobacteria > Rhodospirillales > Rhodospirillaceae > JBJXHN01. The sequence goes on from JBJXHN010000003.1 coordinate 536,251, forward strand.
GATGGTCGCCGCCCTGCTGGAAGCGGCCGGCCTGGACCCGACGGTGATCAACGGCGGCATCATCAACGCCCGCGGGACCAACGCCTACCTCGGCGACGGCGAGTGGATGGTGGTCGAGGCCGACGAAAGCGACGGCACCTTCACCAAGCTGCCGGCGACCATCGGTCTGGTCACCAACATCGACCCGGAACACATGGACTTCTACGGCAGCTTCGAAAAAGTGCGAGAGGCCTTCCGCACCTTCGTGCAGAACCTGCCCTTCTACGGCTTCGCGGCCATGTGCATCGACCATCCGGAAGTACAGGCAATGATTCCCCAGGTCTCCGACCGGCGGATCGTCACGTATGGAGTGACACCCCAGGCCGACGTGCGCGGGGTCGATGTCTCCCTGGGTCCCGACGGCGCCCGTTTCAGCATCCAGATCACCGACCGGCAGAGCACCGAAAGCCGGCGGATCGACGGGGTTCACCTGCCCATGTACGGCCGCCATAATGTGCTGAACGCGCTGGGCGCCATCGCCATCGGCGTGGAAATGGGCCTGTCCGACGAGGTGATCCGCGACGGTCTGTCCAAGTTCGAAGGGGTCAAGCGCCGCTTCACCCGCACCGGCGAGACCGGCGGTATTACCGTGATCGACGACTACGGCCACCATCCGGTGGAAATCTCGGCGGTGCTGAAAGCCGCCCGCGACGCCACCCGCCGCGAGGTGATCGCCGTCGTCCAGCCCCACCGCTACAGCCGTCTGCACAGCCTGTTCGAGGACTTCTGCACCTGCTTCAACGACGCCGAAAAGGTGATCATCGCCGACGTCTATGCAGCCGGCGAGAAACCCATTCCCGGAGCCTCCAAGGAAGCCCTGGCCGAGGGGCTGAAGGTGCATGGCCATCGCGGCGTGCACGTGCTGGAAAACGAAGCCGCCCTGCCCGACCTGGTCGCCGCCATCACCCAGCCCGGCGACCTTGTGGTCTGCCTGGGGGCGGGCTCCATCACCAACTGGGCCCATGCCCTGCCGGAAAGCCTGGTGGACGCGCAGCGCCGCAAGCAGGCGGGGGCGATGCCATGACCAGCGCCGCCTGGGGCCTCTCCGACCGCCTGATCGACCGGCTGCCCAAGGTGCGCGGCCGGCTGACCGAGAACGCGCCCCTGGCCGGGGTGACCTGGTTCCGCGTGGGCGGTCCGGCCGAGGTACTGTTCAAGCCGGCCGATGCCGACGACCTCGCCCATTTCCTGGCCGAGCGCCCCGCCGACGTGCCGGTCACGGTGATCGGCGTGGCATCGAACCTGCTGATCCGCGATGGCGGCGTGCCGGGGGTGGTCATCCGCCTGGGCCGGGCTTTCACCGAGATCGCCGCCAACACGAACACCAGTGACCCGGACAGGGACGACGGCGCGGAGCACACCCTGGTCTGCGGGGCCGCCGCCCTGGACGGCAACGTGGCCAAGGTGGCCGAAGCGGCCGGCCTGGGGGGAATGGAGTTCCTGTCGGGGATTCCGGGCACCATCGGCGGCGCCCTGCGCATGAATGCCGGCGCCCATGGACGGGAGATGAAGGATATTGTCGTCTCCGCCACCGCGCTCGATGCCTTCGGGCAGGCCTACACCCTAAGGGCCGATCAGTTAAGATTGACCTACCGCCATTGCGGAATTGCCGAGGACTGGATTTTCACCGGCGCCGTCCTGCGCGGCACCCCGGCCAGCGCGGACGCGATCCGCGCCGAGATGGACGCCGTGCGCACTGCCCGGGAAGACAGCCAGCCCCTGCGCACGCCCACCGGCGGCTCCACCTTCGCCAATCCCGATCCCGACCCGGACACCGGCGCCCGCCGCCGGGCCTGGGAACTGATCGATGCCGCCGGGTGCCGGGGCTTGCGCCTTGGCGGAGCCCAGGTCAGCGAGAAGCACTGCAACTTCCTGATCAACACCGGAACCGCCACGGCCGCCGACCTGGAGGCCCTGGGCGATGAAGTCCGCCGCCGCGTGAAGGAAACCACGGGCGTGGAGCTGCGCTGGGAAATCCGGCGGATCGGCCTGCGCGCCACCGAGGGAGGCAACAGATGAGCCAACGCGTCACCGTGCTCATGGGCGGGTTCTCCGTCGAACGGGAAGTGTCCCTGAACAGCGGCGCCGCCGCCGCCCAGGCCCTGCGAGAGGCCGGCTATGCGGTGGAAACGCTGGATGTGGTCCGCGACGTCCCGACCTTCATCGCCGCCCTGCGCGCCACCGAACCCGACGTGGTCTTCAACGCCCTGCACGGTCGCTTCGGCGAAGACGGCGCGATCCAGGGCATTCTCGACCTGCTCGGCCTGCCCTATACCCACTCCGGCCGGCTGGCCAGCGCGGTGGCGATGGACAAGCCGATGGCCAAGGCGGTCTTCGAACGGGCCGGCATTCCCACCGTCCCCCATGTGGTCGCCCGCCGCGCCACGGTGCTGGCCGAAGAAGCCATGCCCCGCCCCTATGTGGTCAAGCCGCTGAACGAAGGCTCCAGCGCCGGGGTGACCATCGTCACCGAAGCGACCAACGACCTGCCTTTCAGCCGCGAGGACTGGCCCTTCGGCGATGTGGTGATGGTCGAGGAGTTCGTGCCCGGCCGCGAACTGACCGTGGCGGTGATGGGCGACCGTCCCCTGGGAGTGACCGAGATCACCACCAGCCGGGGCTTCTATGACTATGACGCCAAATACGCCGTCGGCGGGTCGGTGCATATCGTTCCCGCCGACGTCCCCGATGCGGTGGCCACGGCGGCCAAGGATCTGGCCCTGCGCGCCCATCAGGCGCTGGGATGCCGGGGCGTCAGCCGCAGCGACCTGCGGTGGGACGGCGACCGCCTGATCATCCTGGAGGTCAACACCCAGCCGGGCATGACGGCCACGTCCCTGGTGCCCGAACAGGCCGCCCACGCCGGGGTCTCCTTCCCCGAACTGGTCCGCTGGATGGTGGAGAACGCCGCATGCGACGCCTGATCCCCAACACCCCCATCCTTTCCCGGCCCCGGCGCCGTTCCCGGTTCGGCAAGGCGCGGCCCGACGGCACGCCGGGCGATGCGACCGTCCCCGAACCGGCGGCCCCGACCGCCGCTACGCCGGCCCAGGCCCCAGCCCCTACTGCGGCCCCCAAAGCCCCGCCGCGCCGATGGCGCCGGGGTGGCTATCCGCTGGCGCGTTCGGCGACCCGGGGCAGCATGGTCTTCCTGGTGGCCGGGGTCGTCGGCATGGGCTACCTCGCCGCCCGGACCCCGGCCCTGGCCGGCCTGATCGAAGCCATGCCCGCCTCGGTGGCCAAGGTCGCTGCCGAGGCCATGGGCCGCGCGCCCCACGATCAGGGCCTGCCCGGCCATGACCAGACCCCGGCAGGCTCTGGTTCGGACGCCATGGCAACGCCAAGTGGCTCCGGCACCGGTCCGGAGACTGCCGGCGACGGGCAGCGGACCGCCAGCCGGCTGGCGCCTGACTCCCTGAAGCTGCTGCACATCACGGTGACCGGACGCAAGCGCACCGACGCCCGCGACGTGCTGGATGCGGTGGGAGCGCCCCAGGGCTCGCCGCTGATGGATATCGACCCCGCAACCGTCCGCGCCCGGCTGGAGGCCCTGCCCTGGGTGTCCGAAGCGCTGGTGGAACGGCGCCTGCCGGACCGGCTGCACATCAGCCTGACCGAACGCAGCCCCCTGGCCCTGTGGCAGCACGACGGCCGCTTCATGGTGGTCGATGCCGCCGGCGGCGTGATCGATGTGGACCCCGGTGCCTATGCCGACCTGCCCCTGGTGGTGGGCGCCAATGCCGCCGATCATGCCCAGGGCCTGCTGAGCATGCTGGCCACCCAGCCGGCCCTGGCCGCCCGGGTGAAGGCCTCCACCCTGGTGGGCGGGCGGCGCTGGACCCTGCGGCTGGACGACATCGCCTCGGGCATCGACGTGCGGCTGCCCCAGGAAGACCCTCACCGGGCCTGGACCCGCCTGGCCCGGCTGGAAGCGGAACAGGGCATCCTGGAAAAGGACCTGCGCCTGATCGACCTGCGCCTGCCCAGCCGGGTGGTGGTGCGACTGGCCGAACCGGCCACCGAGGAGAACGGCGCGGATATGGGCTCTTCCGGCCAGCGCGTGAAAGAGACCGCTCCGCGTCAGGGCACCACCCCGGCCGTCGTCGCCCCCCGCAAGGAGGGACGCGATGCCTAAGGATATCGGCCATGACATGGATCTGGCGCCCGCAGAGATGATTGCGCGGCGCCCGTCGGATCGCCCGCCGGCCGGGGGCGGGTCCTCCCGTGGTTCGGACAAGGGTGCCGGAAACGGACCGGGCAATGCCTCGGGCCGGGCGCGGCGACGCGACCGCAACGGCGCCCCCCGCCGGCGCAACGGCCCCATTGCCGCCCTGGACGTGGGCACCACCAAGATCGCCTGCTTCATCGCGCGCGAGGAAGACGACGGTCACCTGCGGGTGCTGGGCGTCGGCCATCACCGCTCGCGCGGCATCCGCAACGGTCAGGTGGCCAATATGGCCGAGGTGGAACATTCCATCCGCACCGCCGTGGACGCCGCCGAGCAGATGGCCAACGAACGCCTGTCAGGGGTCATCGTCAATGTCTCCGGCGGTCAGCCCCAAAGCGCGCGTGTGGAAGTGGCCATGTCCATCGCCGGGCACGAGGTGCGCGATGCCGACGTGCGGCGCATCCATGCCTATGGCCGCCAGCAGTTCACGGCCGCGGATCGTGACCTGGTGCATTGCATCCCCGTGTCCTATGCCATCGACGGCGCGGACGGGGTGCTGGACCCGCGCGGCATGTTCGGCCAGACCCTGGGAGTCAACATCCACCTGGTCAGCGCCCAGGCCGGTCCCTTGCGCAACCTGTCCACGGTGGTGGAACGCTGCCACCTGGATATCGACGAGCGGGTCATCAGCAGCTATGCCTCCGGCCTCGCCTGCCTGGTGGACGACGAGAAGGAAATGGGCGTCACCGTAATCGACATGGGCGGCGGTACCACCACCTTCGCGGTGTTCCATGAAGGCCACGTGGTGCATACGGAAACCATTCCCATCGGCGGCCAGCATGTGACCAACGATATCGCCAAGGGCCTGACCACACCCGTGGCCAACGCCGAGCGGCTGAAGATCATCCATGGCAGCGCCCTGGCTTCGCCGGCGGACAACCGCGAGATCCTGCGGGTCCCCATGGTCGGCGAAGACGACGAGGCCGCCGCCAGCGAGGTGCCCCGCTCGATGCTGGTGCAGATCATCCAGCCGCGCATCGAAGAGACCTTCGAATTGGTGCGCGCCCGCTTGGCGGCCTCGGGCTATGCCCAGATCGGCGGCCGGCTGGCGGTGCTGACCGGCGGCGCGAGCCAGCTGGACGGTATCCGCGACGTGGCCGAAACCATCCTGGACTGCCAGGTGCGGGCCGGCCGGCCCCAGCGCCTGCGCGGCCTGGCCGACAGCACGTCCGGCCCGGCCTTTTCCACCTGCGCGGGGATGCTGCGCTATGCGCTGCAGCACCACGTGATCACCCCCGATACCGACCCCGAGGAAGAGAGCGGCGCCCGGCGCGGCCTGTTCGGACGGGTCGCGGGCTGGCTGAAGGAGAACTTCTGATGCCAGTCCTCGCCACCATGCCCTTTTCTTCGGGCATGTTTCGGATGGCCCCGGCCCTCGGGAGCGGGCCGACGGTCATCCACCCCCGTGCGTATTCCACGTTGGGAGCTTATTTTCAGTGACGGACCATGAACCGGGAGCAATGACCATGGCCATCAATCTCAGCCTGCCGGAGGGGCCTGAAACCCCCCACCTGAAGCCAAAGATTACCGTCGTCGGCGTCGGCGGTGCCGGCGGCAACGCGGTCAACAACATGATCGATGCGCGTCTGGAAGGGGTCGACTTCGTCGTCGCCAATACCGATGCGCAGGCCCTGTGCCACTCCAAGACCCAGCGCCGCATCCAGCTGGGCACCGAGGCCACCCAGGGCCTGGGCGCCGGCGCCCGCCCCGAAGTGGGCCGGGTCGCCGCCGAAGAATGCGTCGAAGGCATCGCCCAGGAACTGCAGGGCGCCAACATGGTGTTCATCACCGCCGGCATGGGCGGCGGTACCGGCACCGGCGCGGCCCCCGTGGTCGCCAGCGTCGCCCGGGAACTGGGCATCCTGACCGTCGGCGTCGTTACGAAGCCGTTTCAGTTTGAAGGCGCCCACCGTATGCGTCTGGCGGAATCCGGCATCGACGAGCTGGCCGGCTATGTCGATACGCTGATCATCATTCCGAACCAGAACCTATTCCGGGTTGCGAATGAAAAAACTACATTTGCGGACGCCTTCAAGCTGGCGGACGATGTGCTGTATTCCGGCGTGCGCAGCGTCACCGACCTGATGATCAACCCGGGCCTGATCAACCTGGACTTCGCCGACGTCCGCACGGTCATGCAGAACATGGGCCGGGCGATGATGGGCACCGGCGAAGCCGATGGCGAACGCCGCGCCCTGGAAGCGGCCGAGGCAGCGATTGCCAACCCGCTGCTGGAAGACACGTCCATGCGTGGCGCGCGCGGGGTGCTGATCAACATCACCGGCGGCTCCGACGTTACCTTGTATGAAGTGGACGAAGCGGCCAACCGTATCCGCGACGAAGTGGAAGTGGACGCCCACATCATCTTCGGGTCTTCGCTGGACGAAGAGCTGGCCGGACGCATCCGCGTCTCGGTCGTGGCCACCGGCCTGAACGAAGAAGCGATGCGCAGCGCCACCACTCAGGACTCTCGTCAGACCCGCGCCGTGGCGCAGGAGCGTGTTCCCGAGGTGAAGACCCGGCCGTCCGAACCGCCGGCCCAGCGCTCTGCCGCTGCCGCTCAGCCGGTGATGCGCGCTGCTCCGGCTCAGTCCGCCCCGGCCCAGACAGCTCCGGCCCAGGCCGCCCCGTCTCAGGCTGCCCCGTCCCATACGGCCCAGGCGCCCGCCCACCGGGCGCAGCAGCAGGCCCCGGCACAGGCGCAGCCCCGGCAGGAAGCCCCCCGGGCGCACCAGCAGCCTCAGCAGGCTCGCCCGGCCGCACCGGCCCAGCAGGCCGCCCCGCAGCAGCCCGCCCGTCAGCCCGCGCCGCAGCAGCCTGCCCCCGCACCGCGGGCCGAACCCCGGTCGAGCAAGGCGCAGCAGGCCGTGCGTCTGCTGGAAAGCCTGGTGCTGGAAGCCAACGCCAAGCAGCAGGGTGGCGAGGATCAGGCCCAGGCCGCCCAGTCCCGGCCGCTGCAGCGTCCGCCCATGCCGCAGCGCCCCTCTGCGACCGCCGCTCCTCAGGAGCCCGCGCCGGTGCGTCGTCCCGCCCAGCCCACGCCGATGCCTCAGCGCAGCGCCCCCCGGGTGCCGCGGGATGCCTTCATCCCCTCTCCGGCCATCGACACCGGCAACACCGCCACGGCCCGCGATCTGAGCCTTGACGCCTGGAGCCAGGACCGGGTTCAGCCGGTCCAGGGCAGCCTGAACATCCCCGATCCCGTCGCGGATGCGCAGTATGACCAGGCATACGACCAGGGGTACGACCAGGCGGACATGATGGTCGACGACCAGGGCTACACCGATATGGCTGCCCAGGATCATGCCGACGACCAGGCCTGGCGCCCGGAAGTGCATGAAAGCGTGCGCGACCAGTTGCGGGCGGAACGGCAGTCGGCCGCCCAGGACCCGGCCGCGCCCCGTCGGGCCGAAAAGCCCAGCCTGCTGGCCCGTATCACCGGTCTGGCCGGCAGCCGGAGCCATAGCGCGGACCGCCCGGACGGCAACCCGCTGCTGTCGGCCAAGACCCTGAGTGCCGAAGCCGATCCGTCCGAGGCCGATCAGAACTCGGACGAACTGGAAATCCCGGCATTCCTGCGCCGCCAGGCCAACTGACGCAACCACCGGAGCGTCAGGCAAACTGACGCAGGTGTTCAGGCGTCAGGCTGACTGGCGCCGGTTCTACCGTCACTGCTCCCGACCGGGTCCCGCCATCCCGTCCGACATCGTTCGGATCGGGTGGCGGGCCGGACCGGACCGGCAGCGAAGAATCGCCGCAAGGCGAGTCGAAATGCCGCCCCGAGCGGCGAAAACCCAACCCAAGCGGCCGGTAAAAACCGGCGGGCGGCACGCCGCCCCAACACCCGATACGTAAAATTTTCTTTTATTTCATATCGTTATTGCCTCATCTTGCTCCGCAACATACTGCAACAATCCTTGATTTGAGCCTGTCCGCCGGATCGCCTAAACCAGAGTCATCGACAAACCGCCTTTTCCGCCCCGCCTTCGAAAGGCAGGCACTGGAAAAGGGAAGGTTTGCGAGCGGCGAGGAAGACGGCCTTTGGTATAGAACCAGGGCGTCACTCCAAGGATCGCAAGGAAACGACGCGGGATTGAGTAAGGCAGGGGTCACAGGTTTTCACGACCCTTTTTGAATTGGCCGGTAATGATCTGGCCCGAGACGTAAAAGGATATTGGGATCATGGATGGCCTGAGCCGATTCACCACCGAAGGATCCGATGCCCTGTCATACGGCACCGAGGGTGGAATGAGCACGCTGCAGCAAACCTTGAAGACGCCCATTTCCTGCACCGGTATCGGTCTGCACCGGGGCAAGCCGGCCCATCTGGTCATGAAGCCCGCACCGGCCGGCACCGGCATCCTGTTCCGCCGCACCGACATCACCGACGGCCGCTGCGCCGACCTGCCGGCCCGCTGGGACACGGTGGTGGATTCCCGCCTGTGCACCACCCTGGGCAACAAGGCCGGGGTCACCCTGTCGACGGTCGAACACCTGATGGCCGCCGCCGCGGGTCTGGGGGTCGACAACCTGCTGGTGGAAGTGGATGGCCCCGAATTGCCGATCATGGACGGCAGCAGCGCCCCCTTCGTCTTCCTGATGGAATGCGCCGGTCTGGCGATCCAGGAAAGCCGTCGTCAGGCGATCCGGGTGCTGAAGCCGGTGACCGTGACCGATGGCCCGGTGACCGCCACCCTCGCCCCTGCCGAGCGGGGCTTGAGCATCGATTTCGAAATCACCTTCAAGGCCCGCGCCATCGGCCGTCAGACCTGTCGCCTGGACGTGACCCCGGCCCTGTTCCGCGCCGAGATTGCCCGGGCGCGCACCTTCGGCCTGCTGGAAGACGTCAACCGCATGCGCGACGCCGGCCTGGGCCTGGGCGGGTCGTTGGACAACGCGGTGGTGGTTGACGACGACAAGGTGCTGAATGACGGCGGCCTGCGCTTCGACGACGAATTCGTGCGCCACAAGGCCCTGGACGCCATCGGTGATCTGGCCCTGGCCGGCCTGCCGCTGATTGGTGCCTATCGCGGCGTCCGCTCCAGCCACGCCCATAACAACCGCCTGCTGCGCGCCCTGTTCGCTGATAAGAGCGCCTGGCGAGTGGAAACCCTGACCGGCGACGACCTGTCCCACGCCGCCACCCCGGCCTTCTCCGCCGGCCTGCGGGAAGCGGCGGAATAAGAGCAACGCATAACACGCTTCGAATACCAGAAAGGGCGGCTCCTGAATGGGCCGCCCTTTCTGGTATCGGGATGCGTGACGAGAAGATCAGTATTTCATCTCGATGGTCGCTTCCCCGCCGGTTTCGGGCAGGGTCACGGCGCATTCGCCAAACTCGGGCGGCCCGGACAGGTCCGGATTGTTGGTCAGACCGTAGCCTTCCGTGGGGATCATGCCCAGGAAGCGGTCCTGTTCCCCATCCGCGTCCTGATCATGCCAGACCATCACGGCCACCGGACCGGCGGGCAGATCGGTCAGGGTGATCTCCAGACTGGCCGCCGAGGCCGGCAGCTTGGCCGTGGCCGCCGCCTCGGGCTCTTCCCGGAAGGTCTCGTCGGAGGTATAGGCGGCAATCAGCAGCGGCTGGTTGTCGACCTCCACGCCCACCAGGCGCAGGGACAGATCGGCGGCATGGGCTGCCACGGTGCCTCCCAAAGCTCCGACGACGATTGCACCCAACAGGATCCACCAGCGCATGCTTCCCTCCTCCGTAACCGCCGGATCGGCGATAGAGCATCGAGCGGAAAAGTGGAAACCGGTTTTCCGGTCCACTCGATGCTCAACCATATGATTCTGGAGGTTAGGCGCGCAGGCGTTGATAAACTGCAAACAACCCAAGAGGTTTTTCCCCTATTTCCCAAGCCACTGCGCCAGCAGGGCCAGGGGATGGCCGGCGGGCTCGTCGCCGCAGCGCTTCATCTGGCTGCGGCAGCTGTAGCCGGTGGCGGCAACGGGACCACCGGCCTCGGCGACGGGCGTGCGCCAGCTCATGTCATAGAGCTTTTTGCTGACCTCCTGGTTGCGCGCCTCGTGACCGAAAGCCCCGGCCATGCCGCAACAGCCCGCGTCGGGCACGTCGAGTGTCAGACCGCAGGCGGCGAAGACCGCTTTCCACTGGCGGGCGGACTGGGGCACCGCCGTGCGTTCGGTACAATGCAGCATCAGCCGCACTACCACCGGACGGGCACCGTCCGGAACCCGGGGCCAGCCGGCCCCCGTCGCTCCCGCAGCCTCGCGGGACAGGAATTCCTGGGGCAGCAGCACCGGTTCGGCCGGGGCCAGGCCGGCCTTGGCGTATTCCTGTCGGAACAGCAGCACCGCACTGGGATCCACTCCCACCCGGGGCACCCCGGGCGGCAGGGCATCCAGCGTCGCCTTGGCCGCTGCCGCCACCTTGCGGAACTGCGCCCGGTAGCCCTTCACGTGCAACGCCTTGCCGGTGGGGAACAGGCTGATGGGCTGCGGCCGGTACCCCAGCACCTTCAGCCCGTCGATCACCGCTGTCACCGCCGCCGCGTCAAAGGGCGTGGTGAAACTGTCCTGAATGACGAAAACCGTCTGCGGCCCTTCCACCTCTGCGGTTTCCGCCGAGCGGGCGCGCAGATCCCTGGCGCGCAGGCGGGCGCTCAGGGACGGCGAGGAGAAGGCCGGCGCATCGACGATTCCGCCGATCCGCTCCGCCAGGGGCCGCCCGACGAGCAGTCCCAGATTGACCAGCCCCGGCGCCCCCGCCCCAATCATCGACAGCCATTCCAGCGACCCCAGCATGCGGTCACCGGCGGTGCGGGGACGGGTGGCGTGGTAGTGCTCCAGGAACAGCGACTTCATTTCCGGCACGTCTACATGGATCGGACAGGTGGTGGCGCAGGCCTTGCAGCCCAGACAGCCATCCAGCGCCGCATAGACCTCGTCGGCTACGGCAGCGGCGGCAGCGTCGCTCTCGGCGCGCAGGCGGTGCCAGGCGCGCAGCAGATCGGCCCGGCCCTTGGGCGAATGGCGCCGCTCGCCGGTGGCCTTGTAGCTGGGACACATGGGGATGCTGGCCGAATAGGCCTGGCATTGCGCATTGCCGTTGCAGCGGAAGGCATCCGCGAAGGGATCCTCCAGCCCCTGTTCCGGGGAGTTGGACAGGCGGAAGGGTGTCTGGTCCACCTTCAACAGGGCTGACACATCGGCATCCGGGTTGACCAGCTTGCCGGGGTTCAGGCGGTTGCCGGGGTCGAAGGCCCGCTTGACCTTGGCAAAGGCACTATAGGCTTCCGGTCCCACCATGTCGGGCAGGTACTGACCGCGCACGCCCTTGCCGTGCTCGCCCCAGAAGATACCGCCGTGCTTGCGCACCAGGGCGAAGACCGCATCGGAAATGCGCTTCATGCGCTCGCGATCCTCGGCCGTCGAGATATCCAGGGCCGGGCGGACGTGAATGCAGCCCACGTCCACATGGCCGAACATGCCGTAGGTCAGCTTCTCCGCATTCAGCAAGGCGCGGAACTCGGCGACAAAGGCGCGCAGGTTCTCCGGCGGCACCACGCAGTCCTCGACGAAGGGCACCGGCCGGCGCGTCCCTTCCGCCCCGCCCAGCAAGCCGACGGAGCTTTTGCGGATACCCCAGATGCGCAGGATCTCGGCCGGATCCTCGGCCACATGCCAGCCGACCACCGTGGGTTCGGTGGCCAGGGCGGCAATCAGCCCGTCCACCGCAGCGACCAGGGCGTCCGGATCCTCGTTGGTGAACTCCAGATAGTTGGACACCGGCACTCGCCCCTGCTCGTCGGGGGTCCGCAGGCGTTCGGGCAGATCGTCCAGCAGCCCCTGGCGGTAGGCCAGGGTGTGGACGGTGTCGTCCAGCGTCTCGATGGCCGTGGGTTCGTGGGCCAGCAGGGCCTTGGCCGAGGCCAGGGCCGCGTCAAAGTCCTTGTAGCTGACCACAACCAGCCGCTTGTGCACTGGCTTGGGCGTCAGCTTCACCCGGGCGGCGGTGACCAGAGCCAGGGTGCCTTCCGAGCCCACCACCAGGCGCACGGGATCGAAGATCTCCTGCGACGGACGGGCGTGCACCAGATCATAGCCGACGAAGTGCCGGCGCAGGCCGGGAATGCGGGCTTCCAGCGGGCCGGCGCCCTCGTCACAGGCGGCCATGGCCTCGGCCAGCACCCGGGCGCCGGGATCATTGGCCGCCGTCAGGGCACCGATGGCCTCTTCCCCCTCCAGCCGCCGCAGCCGCACCTCGGTGCCGTCGGCAAGCAGCACGTCCAGCTCCAGCACGTTGTCGCCGGTCTTGCCGTAGACCCGCGAGCCCTGGCCGCAGGCGTCGGTGGAGACCATGCCGCCGATGGTGCAGCGGCTGGCGGTCGAGGTATCGGGGCTGAAGAACACCTCACGCCCCTTCAGCAACGCATTGAGCTGGTCGAGCACCACGCCGGGCTCCACCTCCGCCCATTGCGCGCCCTCGTCCACGGCCAGGATCCGGTTCATGTAGCGGCGGAACTCGACGATAACCCCGCCGTTCAGCCCCTGGCCGTTGGTGCCCGTGGAGCCGCCCCGTCCGGTGATCGACAGGCTCTTGAAAGCCTCCTGGTTCATCACGCCGAGCAAGCGCTTCAGGTCCTCGCGATCGCGGGGCGCGACCACGGCGTCAGGCACGATCTGATAAATGGAGTTGTCAGTCGATGCCGCGACCCGGCCCCCCCACTCCACCTCCACATCGCCGGAGAAGCCGGCGGCGCGCAGGGCGTCCCGGAAAGCGGAAAGAGGAGCATCGGTCATGGGTCGGACTCCGAAGGACGGGTCCGGAGGCGACGGGAACGGCCCGGACCACGGCAAGCGAATGGAAAAGGATGGTGCCTGAGGTAGCACGCGGCGCCCCGTGGTGCAAATACGGGGCGTCGCATGTCCCCTAAGGGGCGGGGCACAGCACCCCGATGGGCAGCGCCCGACAGCCGGGACCGGCCTCGGGCAGCAGGTTATCCAGAGGGCGCGAACCGGTCCAGGCATCGCGCAGGAACAGTCGCGCCCGCCCCTGGGTGCGGTCGGCCAGGGCCTCGGCCCTCTGGGCGGCGCAGCGGTCCGGCCCGCCGTCGGAGAGCTCCAGGAAAGCCGACATGCGGCTGTTCTTGACGCTGTTGATGGCCGGCGCGGTGCGCGCCGCGATGCTATGCAGGCTGTCGATCTCCGCCACCACCCGGTCCCGCTGCACCCCTTCAGGCAGGGTCAGGATGGTGCACAGGTAGTTGGGCACCAGGATTACGGACTCGGCCCCGGCAAAGGCCTCGGCCACCGCGTCTGCATCGGGCAGGGTCACCGGCGGCGGCAGGCCGGGCAGCCGGCGGATCTCGGCCACCAGGGGCGCGGTGTCGGCCATCTGGACCCCCAGGGCGACGGCCAGAACCGCCAATGCCTGCCGCCGGGGCAGATGCCGGGCAACCGTCACCACCGCCAGAGCCATGCCCAGATAGATCAGCGGCCAGACGAAGCGGCTGGAGGCCTGGAAGTTGGAGATCAGCAGCATCACCGTTTTCGGCGACACGGCCGCCGCTGCCAGCAGCCCGAGAACGCCGAGGGCCAGGGCCGCCAGGAACCGGCGGCGGCGCAGGCGCCAGCAGACCACGAGCAGCCCCACCGCCAGCAGGCCGTAGAGACCGGCCAGCCCGACCAGCGCCGCGACCTCCGCCCCGCTCAGGCTGTCCAGCAGGGCACGCCCGGCCACGCCGTCTCGCAGGTGGGCCACCATCATCTCGCGCATCCGCGCCGCCGGCAGACCCAGCACCGTATGGCCACCCACGGTCACCGCATAGGTGGCCGCAAAGAGCACCACCACCACCGCGCCGGCCACGACGCCGCCATAGCGGCGCAGCCCCGCCCCCAGCTCCCGTCGTCCCAGCCATAGCGCCAGCCCCGCCAGCCCGATCACCCCGAGGCCGAGATAACTGAAGGTCTCGCCGCTGGACAGCGTGAAATCGGACAGGCCGGGGATCAGCCCGGACCGCTGGGGAAGGAACGGACTCGCCAGATCCAGCGGGTACTCGCCATAGGGCTTGGGCACCAGACCCTGGCTGCCCAGGTGGCCGGTGGTGCGCATCATCGCCAGCAGCGGCAGCACCAGCGCCGCCAGACCGGCCCCGGCGACGGCCAGGGAAATCCGCTCGGTCCAAAGACCATGCAGCACCGCCCCGGCGGCGATCAGCACCACAAAGACCATCAGATAGGGATGGATGAACAGGGCCAGCAGGGCGATGGGCAGGAACCACAGCAGCGCCCGCCCGAAGCAGGGCGCCTGCCCCGCCCGCACCGCCTGGGCCAGGGCCAGCAGCAGCACCCAATGGGCACACAGGGCCAGATGGCCATAGCGCACCAGCAAGACCGGCGTCACCAGCGCCAGCATCCCGCCGAGCACCAGGACGGCCGGCCGGTCTTCTCCCAACCGCCGCAGCAGCAGGGCGAACAGCGGGGCCTGAAGCACGGCACAGAGGGTGAACCACAGGCCGAAGGGATGGATATAGACGCCCGTGGCCTGGAACACCGCCCGCACCAGGGGCAGCACCAGGGGCAGGCTGTCGGTGAAGATGACGTTGGTACCCTCCGGCGAGCCCAGCCCCGGCACGACATACAGCGGCCATCGCCATTGGTCGTGGGCGAAATAGGACGCCCCCATCATGTGCTGGGACAGGTCGCCCGCCGGATGCGCCCAGAACGGCCCCTGGCCGATCAGGAACCCGGCCGGGAACAGCAGCAGCAGAAGCCCCAGGGACAGAAGCGCAAGCGCACCATAGGGGACGATCCGCCGAAGGGCCGGGGGCAGGCTGGGCATGGGGGTCTCCGGTCGGATGAAAGGGAAAGGGAATGGACGGGGGGGCCGCGCGGCGCAGTCTATCCCGTTCCGGCGTCGGAAGGCACCCGGCGGAAGATTCCTCTGTTTGAGAGCCGCGCGACGGAAAAACCCACCGGATTCCGCAGGAACTTCGGACACCTCCTCCGGCCTGTCCCGGCTACCTTCGGGGCATCGGATCAATCCAATCCCTTTCCTCTTCGCCAGGAGTGTTCCCCCCATGCGCATCGGTGTCCCCAAGGAAATCAAGAACAACGAATTCCGCGTCGGCATGACCCCCGCCGCCGTGCGCGAGGCCGTCCACCATGGCCACAGCGTGGTGGTGGAGACCAGCGCCGGTACGGGGATCGGTGTGGAGGACGGGGCCTACGAAACCGCCGGCGCGATCATCGCCCCGGACGCCAAGGCCGTCTTCGACACCGCCGACATGATCGTCAAGGTCAAGGAACCCCAGCCCGCCGAATGCCGGATGCTGCGCGAAGGCCAGGTGCTGTTCACCTATCTGCATCTGGCCCCGGACCCGGAACAGGCCCGGCTGCTGGTCGAAAGCGGGGCCACCGCCATCGCCTATGAAACCGTCACCGACGCCCGCGGCGGCCTGCCCCTGCTGAAACCGATGAGCGAAGTGGCCGGCCGCATGTCCATCCAGGTGGGTGCCGCCGCCCTGGAGAAATCCCACGGCGGACGCGGCATGCTGCTGGGCGGCGTGCCCGGCGTCGCTCCGGCCAAGGTGACCGTGCTGGGCGGCGGCGTGGTCGGCCTGAATGCCGCGCGCATGGCGCTGGGCCTGGGCGCGGATGTCACCGTGCTCGACAAGTCCACCGACCGCCTCGCCGCTATCGACGATGTCTTCGGTCCCCGGCTGAAAACCCGCTATGCCACCCTGGACGCCACCGAGGAGCTGGTGCTGGACGCCGACCTGGTGATCGGCGCCGTTCTGATCCCCGGCGCCGCCGCGCCCAAGCTTGTGACCCGCGACCATCTGGCCCACATGAAGGATGGGGCAGTGATCGTCGATGTGGCCATCGACCAGGGCGGCTGTTTCGAAACCTCCCGGGCGACCACCCATGCCGAGCCCACCTACGTGATCGACGGGGTCGTTCACTACTGCGTGGCCAACATGCCCGGTGCGGTGGCCCGCACCTCCACCTTCGCCCTGAACAACGCCACCCTGCCCTTTGCCCTGCGCCTCGCCGACCAGGGCTGGCAGGCGGCCTGCGCCAGCGACCCGCACCTGCTGGCCGGCCTCAACGTGCACGCCGGCGTCCTCACCTGCGCCCCGGTGGCCGAGGCCCTGGCCCTGACCTACACCCCGGCCGCCGAGGCCGTCGCCGGTGTGAAGAAGGCCGCTTAACACCCCACCCTCTCACGGTCCACCTCTCATGGGAGGAGATACCAGATGACCTACGTCCCCCGCAAAGTCGACTCCCGCGCTGCCGCCCTGTCCCGTCTGGCGGACCCGCGCATGCTGCGGGAGCACGCCTATATCGGCGGAAAGTGGCGCTCCAGCGACCGGGCCGCCTTCCTGGAGGTCACCAACCCCTCCGACGGCGCCTTCCTGGGCACCGTCCCGGCCCTGGGTGCGGCCGAAGCCACCGAAGCGGTGGTCGCCGCCAGTGCCGCCTGGCCCGCCTGGAAGGCCCTGCTGCCGGCCGAGCGGGGCGCCATCCTGCGCCGCTGGCACGACCTGATGCGCGCCAATGCCGAAGACCTGGCCCTGCTGATGACCCTGGAGCAGGGCAAGCCCCTGGCCGAATCCCGGGGCGAGATCGCCTATGCCGCCAGCTTCCTGGCCTTCTATGCCGCCGAAGCGGAGCGCGCTTTCAACGTGGAAGGCGTCACGCCCCACTTGCCGGACCGGACCATGTCGCTCCGCCGCGTGCCCGTCGGCGTGGTGGCCTGCGTCACCCCGTGGAACTTCCCTTCGGCGATGATCACCCGCAAGGCCGCCGCCGCCCTGGCGGCCGGCTGCCCGGTGGTGGTGCGTCCGGCCACGGAAACCCCCTTCTCGGCCACCGCCCTGGCCGAGCTCGCCGACCGAGCCGGTGTGCCGGCCGGCGTGTTCAACGTGGTCACCGGCGATCCCGAACCGGTCGTCGGCGCCTGGATGGCCGACACCCGGGTGCGGGCGCTCAGCTTCACCGGCTCCACCGAAGTGGGGCGCACCCTGCTCGCCCAGGGGGCCGCGACCGTCAAGAAGATGGCCATGGAACTGGGCGGCCACGCCCCGGTCCTGGTCTTCGATGATGTCGATCTGGACAAGGCGGTGGCCGATGCGGTGGCCGCCAAGTTCCAGACCACCGGCCAGGACTGCCTGGCCGCCAACCGCATCTATGTGCAGCGGGGCCTCTACGACGCGTTCGTCGATCGCTTCACCGCCGCGACCGACGCCCTGGTGACCGGTGACGGACTGGACGACGGTGTGGACCTGGGACCGCTGATGCACGGCCGCGCGGTGGCCAAATGCGCCGCCCATGTGGCCGATGCGGTAGCCAAGGGCGCCCGCCTGACCACGGGTGGCAAGGGCCTGGGCGGGCTGTTCTACGCCCCCACCGTCCTGGCCGACGTCACGCCGGACATGGCCATCGCCCGCGAGGAAACCTTCGGCCCCGTCGCGGCCCTGATCCCCTTCGATGACGAAGCCGAGGTCCTGGCCGCCGCCAACGACAGCGAATACGGGCTGGCCGCCTATGTCTTCACCCGCGACCACGGCCGCGCGGTCCGGGCGGCCGACGCCCTGGACTACGGCATGGTCGCGCTCAATTGCGTGAAGATCACCGGCGCCCCCATTCCCTTCGGCGGAGTCAAGCAATCGGGCCTGGGCCGCGAAGGCGCCCGTCACGGCCTGGAGGAGTTCACCGAACTGAAATACGTCTGCGATTTCGTATAACCAAGAGAGATAAAGGACCCCGGCCGATGACCAAGATCGACACGCCCAAACCCAACGTGGACACCGAAGCCCTGCGCAGCCTGGACCGCGCCCATACCATGCATCCGTCCACCCACATGCACCAGCATGCGGCCGGGGAGACCCCGAACCGCATCATCTGCGGCGGCAAGGGCATCTATATCTGGGATACGGAAGGCAAGCGCAGCCTGGATGCCTTCGCCGGCCTGTACTGCGTCAACGTCGGCTACGGCCGTCACGAAATCGCCCAGGCCATCGCCGCCCAGGCCGGAGAGCTGGCCTACTATCACACCTATGTGGGCCACGGGAACGAACAGACCGCCCGGCTGTCGGCCCGTATCGTCGAGAACGCACCCAAGGGCATGTGCCGGGTCTACTACGGCATGAGCGGGTCGGACGCCAACGAGACCAACATCAAGCTGGTCTGGTACATGAACAACGTGCTGGGCCGGCCGGAGAAGAAGAAGATCATCTCGCGCTGGCGGGGCTATCATGGGTCGGGGATCATGACCGGCTCACTGACCGGCCTGCCGCTGTTCCACAATGCCTTCGACCTGCCGCGCGCGCCGATCCTGCACACCACCTGCCCCCACTGGTACTGGAACGCCGAAGCCGGGGAAACCGAAGAGACCTTCGCCAGCCGCTGCGCGGCCGAACTGGATGCCCTGATCGAAGCCGAAGGACCGGAAACCGTCGCCGCCTTCATCGCCGAGCCGGTGATGGGCACCGGCGGCATCCTCACCCCGCCGGCCACCTATTGGGAGAAGATCCAGGCGGTGCTGCGCAAGCACGACGTCCTGCTGATCGCCGACGAAGTGGTCACCGGCTTCGGCCGCACGGGCAGCTGGTTCGGTTCCCAGCACTACGGCATGGAACCGGACCTGATGACCATCGCCAAGGGCCTGACCAGCGGCTATCTGCCCCTGTCGGGCGTGGTCATCGGCGACAAGGTCTGGGCGGCCCTGGAACAGGGATCGGACCAGCTGGGCGCCATTGGTCACGGCTGGACCTATTCCGCCCATCCGGTCTGTGCCGCCGCCGGCAACGCCAACCTGGACATCGTCCTGGGCGAGGACCTGACCGGCAATGCCCGCGACACCGGCGCCTATCTGCAGCAGCGCCTGCACGACACCTTCGATGACCACCCGCTGGTGGGCGAAGTGCGCGGCGTCGGCCTGATGGCCGCCCTGGAATTCGTCGCCGACAAGCAGACCAAGACCCGCTTCGATGCCGACCTCAAGGTTGGTCCCAAGGTCTCGGCGGCCTGCCTCGAACGCGGCATGATCGCCCGGGCCATGCCCCATGGCGACATCCTGGGTTTCGCGCCGCCCCTGGTGATCTCCAAAGCCGAGATTGACCAGGTGGTTGAAACGGCGAAGCAAGCCTGCGACGCGGTGCTGGACGACCTGACAAAGGGCTGATCAGACTCGGGACTCGGCCGGCGCGGACTGTCCGAGTCGGCCGACAAATCCCACGAAAGTGCCAGGGAATCAGGGGACGGGTCCCCTGATTCCCCTTCGCTTTGCGTGACAGCCTTTGGCCCGCCCCCCTATCGACCTTAGGATTGAGGATCATCCGCCCCTTTCGTCTGCGCCCGTTCGAGGTACCTCCCCCATGGATCATCAGAGCCCGCTCTTGGCTGCCACGCGCATTGCCGGGCTCTATGTGCTGGTGTCCCTGGGGTGGATCCTGGGGTCGGACTCCCTGGTCAGCTTGCTGTTCACGGCGCCGGCAGGGCTGCATTGGGCACAGACGCTGAAGGGGTCATTCTTCGTGGCGGCCAGCGGATTGTTCCTTGGCGTTCTGATTCACCGGGAACTGCTCCAGCGCCGACGCACGAACCGCAAGCTTCGCGGCACCCTGGCCCTTCTGGACGCCGGAGAGCGGCTGGCGGGTCTGGCGGTCTGGATGCTGGATGCGGAGACCCGGCAAGGAACCTGGATCACCCCCGGTACGGCACTCTTCCGCCCGACCCTGCCCCAGCCTCCCGACAGCCTGGATACCCTGACGGCGATGATGCCCCGGGAAGACCGCTCCGCCACCCTGCGCGCGTTCGAGGACGTGGCCCGCACCCCCGCCCGGGACCGGGTTCTGGACGTCACCATCACCCCTGCTTCGTCCCGGCCGCCGCGCCGGCTGCGGCTGCGGTTTTCCAGTGACACGCCGGAGGATGGCGCCGCCGCGACAGCGGGAGTGATCTGCGCGTTGGTGGACGTGACCGAGGAACGGCGGCGGGAAGACGATCTGCGGCGCATTCTGGACGAAGCCACCCGGGCCAATGCCGAACTGGCGCGTTTCTCCCACGCCACCGCCCACGACCTGAAGGAGCCGGCCCGCGCCATCGCCGGCTTCGCCAAACTGCTCGGCCGGCGACTGGACGGCCGCCTGGACGCCGAGGAGCAGGAGATGTTCCAGTTCCTGGAGAAGGCGGCCGCGCGAACCCATGCCCTGGTCAGCGACACCCTGACCTTCGCCCGCCTGGATACGGTGACCGAACGGTTCGCCCCGGTGGACCTGACCCTGGTGCTGGACAAGACCCTCGCCACCCTGCACGAGGGGCTGGAGGAAGCGGGGGCCACCCTGGCCTATCCCGACCGGCTGCCCATCGTCCGCGGCGAGGAAGGCCTTCTTGCGGCCGTTTTCCACCACCTGATCAGCAATGCCATCAAATACCGGGCTCCGGGACGTCCGCTCTCTATTTCGCTGACCTGCCGGCAGGAAAACGGCCAGGCAATCCTGACCCTGACTGACAACGGCGTGGGCATCCCGGCCGATCAGCGGGAAAAGGTGTTTGAGGCGTTTCACCGCCTGCATGCGGATGCGGAGATTCCGGGATCGGGCCTCGGCCTCGCGTCCTGCCGCCGCATCCTGCACTGGCACGGCGGCACCATCCATCTGGAAGACAGCGAGGGCGGCGTGGGAACCCGGGTGCGGTTTGCCCTTCCCCTCAGCCAGATCTGACCCCCACCTACCCCAGCCGCTCCATAACCTTGCGCATTTCTTCCGGCGTCCAGTGGGCGTAGCCGATGCGGGTCGACAGCCCCTCCATCCGGCCGGCCCAGAACATGCGCGGGGGCTGCAACCGCACCCCCACCCGCCGCGCCCGCGCCACCAGGGCGGCGGCACTTTTCTCCGCCTCGAAATGGACCCAGAACGCCAGGCCACCTTCCGGGGTGCGGAACCGGACGCGGCCGCCGAACACCACTTCCAGGGTCTCGGCAAAGGCCTCCCGCCGCTGGTTATAGGTATGCACCGCCTTGTCGTGATGGCGTTGCATCTCGCCGGTTTCGATCAGGTCGGCCAGGGCCTGCTCCATCGCCGGATCCCCCAGCCTGTCGATCTGGGCCACCCGTCCCGCCGCTGCCCGGATGAAAGCCGTCGGCCCCACCAGGTAACCGCTGCGCAGGTGTGACGACAGCAGCTTGGAGAACGTGCCGATATAGACCAGCGCAGCCTCCGGCGCTTGGCTGGCCAGGGGCAGAACCGGTTCCCGGGTGAAATGGAACTCGTGGTCGTAGTCATCCTCGATGATGGTAAAGCCGTACCGGGCCGACAGTTCCAGAAGCCGGACCCGCCGGTCCGCAACCATCGTTACCGTGGTCGGATACTGATGGTGGGGAGTAACATAGACACACGCCGGCGGAGCGGTCCGGCACAGGTCTTCCAGGGCGTCCACCCGCATGCCCTGGCTGTCGACCGGCAGCGGCATGAGCGTCGAACCGGCCCCGAGGAACGCGGTCCGGGCCTGGGGGTAGCCCGGGTTTTCCATGGCCACCACCTTGCCCGGTCCGCCGAGCACGTGCGCGGCCAGATAAATCGCCATCTGGCTGCCCCGGGTCAGGCAGATCCGGTCCGCTGTGGTCGCCATGCCCCGGCGGAAATTCAGCATGGTCGAGATCGCCTGCCGCAGCGCCGGTTCCCCCAGGGTGGTTTCATCGGACAGCCGGTTCGACCGGCCGAGACGCAGCAGCGCTCCACGATAGGCCTGGGCCAGCGCATTGACCGGCACCAGCCGGCTGTCCGGCGCTCCGTCGTCGGTGACGATCATGTCCGGAGACGGGGCCGCCGGCACCACCCGTTCCTCGTGCGCCGCAGCCCGGTCCTCATCCGGCGTCCCGGGCGTATGGGGGCGACTGGGCAGCTCCGGAGCAACGAAGGTGCCTCGCCGCCCCTCTGCCGTCGCCCACCCGCGTGCCACCAGATCCTCGTAGGCCAGCTGCACCGTACGGCGGTTGACCGACAGCCGGGTCGCCAGATCGCGGGTTCCGGGCAAGGGACTGCCGGGCTGAAGACGCCCGCCGCCAATGGCCTCGATCACCGCTTCGGCGATCTGGCGATAGATGGCCGTTCCGCCATCCCGATCCAAAACGATAGGAAATGTCCAAGGACGCAGCATCTGGATCACATGATTTAAAAAATCTGGAGGATCGGATCATCCAGACAATCTACGTACCATCTCGGAAGCGAATCGGGAAGGGGCGGTCAAAGAACCGGCTCCCCGGGTCTGCGTGGGATGAACAGCCGAAGAAGCACCCATGACCATAATCGGGGCCTTTGGTGACGAGGGAAGACGCATGGCAACGCAAGCAGCCGGGCTGGCCCTGTGGCCGGACTTCAGTCGGGGACGCATGCTCGGCCTCGGTCCCGATGGGCGGACACCGAAAGCCGCCATCAGGACCATCAGCCTCACGCCGTCCGGCTATTCGCGCATTCGCATAGCATCCTATGGCCCCTGGCTCCATGCGGCGGGCGCCGATGACGATCCGCGCGATGCCCTGTGGACGGCCCCCTGCCTTTCCACCCCCGTTGCCGGAGCGATCTGGTGCCGGCCGGTGCTGCTGCCCGTGGCGGCGCGGGTAGTGGGCGTAACCGCCTGGACCTGCCGGGGCAAGGGCCTGGTGAACCTGATGATGAGTTACCTGGACGCCGACGAAACCGCCGGCTCCAGCCCGAAAGCCTCTGACCGGATCGATGGAGAGGTGGTGATCACCTGCCTTGGCCTGACCGACGGCATCACGGCCATGCGGGTGCGCGAAAAGGCCGGCCAGGGACTGACAGACCTGCAGCCCGGCTTCGTCCAATGCGATGCCGACTGGCTCGGCCACAGCCATGGCCCCGACGACACCGTCCACGACAACCGCATCCCCCCGGGGGAGTATCTTTGCGGCTTCCAGGTGATGGACCACCCGGATCTGGGCATTGTCGACATCCGCTTCGCTTCCCGCCGCAGCCTGTACTGATCCGTCCGGCTGCGAAAGGCGAAGCCTTCAGGCCCGCTTCCCGTTCGGGAAGCGGGCCTTCTTTTACGGCCATCTCTTGCAGTCGGAGACAGGTCCTCAGTTCTGTGCGGTTTCGCCCATTTCGTCTTCGGCCGCCTTGATCTCGGCGCGCAGACCGTCAAGGATCTCCTGGGTCCGGCCGCCGACCATCTCCACCAGCTTGTCGTCCAGGGCTTCCGCCCGCTCTTCGAAGGCGGCCCGCTGGTCCGGGGTCAGGTGGACCATGGTGATGTCCGGCTTGCTTTCCTTGATGCGCTCCACCGACGCCGCATTCATCTCCTGCTGGGCATCGAAGATGTAATCGGTCAATTCAGCCCGCACTTCGTCGAGCATCGCCTTGCGCTCGTCGGACAGGCCCTTGTAGAAGCCATCGTTGGCCACCACGGTGGTGGTGTATTCCTGCTGGCCGGCCCAGATCAGGTAGTCGGTCACTTCGTGGAACTTGGCGCTTTCGATGAAGAACATCGGGTTCACCTGGGCATCGATCACGCTCATCTGCAAGCCGCTGTAGACCTCCCCCCAGGGCAGGGCCACCGGGTCGGCGCCAAACGCCTTATAGGTCTCGATCAGCATGGGCGAGGTCATCACCCGGAACTTCACCCCTTCGAAATCCTCCGGCGAGGTGACTTCCTTCTTGGTCGTCCAGACCATTTCCCCTTCCGGGTAGATGTCGAACAGCTTCAGGCCCTTGGCCTCGAAATCCGGGGACAGTTCGGTGTACAGCGTCGGGCTTTCCGACAGCACCTTCTTGTTCACTTCCGGATTGTGCGACAGCAGATAGGGCACCGAGAACACCTGGACCTCGGGCACGAAGGTCCCCAGGTGCCCCGGCGAGGCGTTGGAGAACTGCACCGCCCCGGCGGCGGTCAGCTCGGTGATGTCGTTTTCGTTCCCCAGCTGGCCATAGGTGTAGATGGTGACCGTCACGTCGCCGTCGGTCTTGGCTTCCACAAGTTCCTTGAACTTCTGCGCATAGAGATCCTGGACGTCGCCGGGACCTTCCTCGTGCGCGAATTTCCATTCTTCCGCCTGGGCCGTGCCGGCCACCCCAAGGGCCAGTACCGCCGCACCCAGGGTCGTTTTCGCGAACATCCCAAACCGTTTCACAGTCATCTCCCTCTCGGTCGTCGCGGAACGGGGCCTCGCCATATGGACTCCGGGCTTTCCGCTGGCTGTCCCGGTGTCGGCCCCCGAATAACACAGCGTAAGGGTTTGTCATGCCTTGTCATGCGTCAACGCAAACTTTGTACCAAGACATAAAATGCGTCATAGTGCCCTCCGGACCGGCACAAAGCGACCGGCCAACAGAGATTTATTCCAAGGATGTTAGCCCCGTACCAAGGAGATCCGCGCCATGTGGCTGCCCACGGTCAATCTGGAGGAAGCACGCGGCCCCAAGTACAAGGCCCTGGTCGAAGCGATCATCGGCGACATCGAGTCGGGCCGGCTGGCCAACGGCACCCGCATGCCCACCCATCGTGATCTCGCCTACCGGTTGGGGGTCAGCGTGCAGACCGTCACCGCCGCCTACAAGGAGGTGGAGCGCCAGGGCTGGCTGCGCAGCGAACGGCGGCGGGGCACCTTCGTGCAGGGCCGGGTGACCGACCGCACGCCGGCGATCATCCTGGATTCCCGCCAGCCCGACCTGGTGGACCTGTCCATCGTCCGCACCTGCTTCACCGACTGGCACATGGGCCTGTCCGCCCGCGCGCCCCAGGCCTTGAGCGAAGCGCCCAGCCTGTCGTGGATGCAGTCCTGCCGCCCCGTCGCCGGCTTCGAACGGCACCGGGCGGCGGGCATCCGGCTGCTGTCGTCCTTCGGCCTGGAGACCAGCCAGCGCCAGCTGCTGGTGACCAATGGCGCCGCCCATGGCCTGTTCCTGGCGCTGGCCACGGTCACCCAGCCCGACGACGTGGTGCTGGTGGAAGAGCTGACCGATCACGGCGTGATCGGCTGTTCCAGCGTGCTGCGCTTTACCTTGAAGGGCCTGCCGCTGGACAAGGAAGGGCTGCTGCCCGACGCCTTCGAACAGGCCTGCAAGCAGCACAAGGTCAAAGCCCTGGTCTGCACCCCCACCTTCAACAACCCCACCATGGCGCTGATGGGGATGGACCGCCGGAGCGCCATTGCCGCCATCGCCCGCCGCCACGGCGTCTATGTGATCGAAGACGACGTCTACCGACCCCTGCTCGACCGCCCCGATGCCCTGCCGCCGATCACCAGCGCTCTGCCCGAGCTGGGGTTTCATGTCACCAGCTTCACCAAGTCGGTGATGGCCGGGCTGCGGGTGGGCTATCTGTCCGTACCCCACAAGCTGTCGCTGCGGGCGGCCTCGGTCCTGCGCACCACCGGGTGGATGGCCACCCCCATGGTCGCCGAGATCGCCACCGCCTGGCTGGAAGACGGCACGATGGCCGAGGCTTTCGACCGCCAGCGCGCCGCCCTGCGGGACCGGCAGGCCCTGGTGGGGTCGATCCTGGGGGACCTGGTGCTGAACCACCATCCCACCAGCCCGTCCGCCTGGGTTGCCGTCCCGCCACCCTGGCGCGAAGACGCCCTGGCCGCCGAGCTGCGCAACGCCGGGGTGGCGGTCGCCACCTCCGACCCCTTCATGGCCCGCCCGATGCCCCGCCCCGGCGCGGTCAGGGTCTGTGTCGGCGGCGCGCCGGACCTGCCGGCCCTGGAACAGGCCCTGACCACCCTGCGCACCACCTTGGATCAGATGCCCAGCGTCCACGCCTTCGAATACGTCTAGGAGGGGAAAAGAGAGAGAGTGTGTGTGAGGAATGGAAGATTCCTCTGTTGCCCTGTTGGGGATGGGGCCATTGACGCCCTGACCTTCGGTTTTTTTGTCTCAAGACATACGGCCTGTTGAACCGATACAAAACGCCCGTATCCTGGTTCTGTCTCATGGACAGGGAAGGGAAGCGGGCATGGCGGATCCGGTGATGCGGCATGATACCGAAGGCGTTCTCGGCTGGTTGCGGCGGCTGGACGACCTGTTGTCGGTGATCGAACGGCAACTGCTGTGCTGGGGGATCATCCTGATGGCGGTGAACACCATCGCCAACGTGATCGCCCGGGTGGTGTTTTCCTCCAGCCTGTTCTTTTCCGAAGAGGTCAACCAGTTCCTGATCGTGCTGGTGACCTTCGTGGGCATCAGCGAGGCCGCGCGCCAGGGCCGCCACATCCGCATGTCGGCTTTCTACGACACCCTGGGGCCGAAGGCGTCCAAGGTGGTGATGATCGCCATCTGCCTGGGCACCGCCGGCCTGCTGTTCGTGCTGGCCGTCTTTTCCGTCAACTACCTGACGAGCCTGGCCGCCGTGGACCGGCTGACCCCGGCCCTGCGCATCCCGGTGTGGATCACCCTGGCCTGGGTGCCCTTCGGCCTGACGGTGACGGGCATCCAGTTCGTGATGGCCGCGCTGACCAACCTGTTCCGCCCGGGAGTCCATCTGTCGTACCGGGTTGCGGACATCTACACCGACGACGACGGCCAGCATCAGCTTTGAAGACCTGAAAACCGAAGCACGCAAAAGGATCGGGCGATGGGTGGAGAGAACATGGGCGTGACCATCATGGTCGTCATGATGATCCTGCTGGTGATCGGCTTTCCGATGATGGTACCGCTGGCCGCCGCCAGCGTGGTGGCCTTCGTCTTCTTCATGCCCATGCTGAAGACCGACATCATCATGCAGCAGATGATCAGCGGCATCAGTCCGGTCGCCCTGATCGCCGTGCCCATGTTCATCTTCGCCGCCGACATCGTCACCAAGGGCCGCACCGCCAGCCGGCTGATCGACCTGGTGATGGCCTTCGTCGGCCACATGCGCGGCGGGCTGGCGGTGACCACCGCCCTGGGCTGCACCCTGTTCGGCGCCGTGTCCGGCTCCACCCAGGCCACCGTGGTCGCCATGGGCGGGCCATTGCGGCCGAAAATGCTGGACTCGGGCTACAAGGACAGCTTCGCCATCGCCCTGATCATCAATTCCAGCGACATCGCCTTCCTGATCCCGCCGTCCATCGGCATGATCGTCTACGGCGTCATCGCCAAGACCTCCATCGGCGCCCTGTTCCTGGCCGGTGTCGGGCCGGGTCTGCTGATCATGCTGATGTTTTCCGCCTATTCGGTCTATTACGCCAAGCGCAACGATATCCCCACCCTGCCCCGCTTCACCTGGACGCAGCGGGGCAAGGCGATCAAGGGCGCGGCGCTGGCCACCTTCTTCCCCGTGCTCATCATCGGCGGCATCTATGCCGGCTATGTCAGCCCCACCGAGATTGCCGCGGTCGCCGTGGCCTATGCGGTGGTCCTGGAGGTGATGATCTTCCGTGCCGTGACCTGGCGGGAGCTTTTGGACATCGCCCGCTCCACCGGACTGATCACGGCGGTGGTCTTCATCCTGGTCGCCGCCGGCACCGCCTTTTCCTGGGTCATTTCCTTCGCCCAGATCCCCCAGGCCATCGTCGCCGGCCTGGGGCTGGATACGGCCGGTCCCTACACCATCCTGATCGCCATTTCCGTCGCCTTCTTCATCGGCTGCATGTTTGTCGACCCCATCGTCGTCATTCTGGTGCTGACGCCGATCTTCATGCCGCTGGTCAACGGCGCGGGCATCGATCCGGTGCTGGTGGGCACCATCATCACCCTGCAGGTGGCCATCGGCTCGGCCACACCACCCTTCGGCTGCGACATCTTCACGGCCATCGCCGTCTTCCGCCGCCCTTACCGCGAAGTGGTCTCCGGCAGTCCGCCCTTCATCATCATGCTGCTGACGGCTGCCGCCCTGCTGATCATTTTCCCCGGCATCGCCCTGTGGCTCCCCGAACTCGCATTCCGGTGAGGCCCGCCATGACCCCGATCACCGCCTCCATCAACGACAGCCCCGCCCCTGCGGGGTCTCCCCAGCCGTCCCTTGCCCGGCCGCCGGCGGTCCCGGAACGCAGCCCCGCCCCCCTGGTCTTCGACCATATCGCCCCCGGGGGAAGGATCGGGCTGATCGCCCTGGCCACCGACCTGAACAGCGAAAGCGACCTGCGCCGTCTGCTGCCCGAGGGTGTGGAGCTGTTCACCAACCGGGTGATGAACGCCAATCCGGTGACGCTGCCCAATCTGCGGGCCATGGCCCCGGACATCGTCCGCGCCGCCCGGGGCCTGCTGCCCGGGATCGGGGTGGATGCGGTGATCTACGGCTGCACCTCCGGCACCGTGGCCATTGGCGAGACAGAGCTGGACGCCCTGGTGGCCGAGGCCCTGCCCGGCGTGCCGCTGACCACCCCGCCCCGCGCCACCCTGCTGGCCTTGAAAGCCGTGGAGGCGCGGCGGATCGCCGTCCTCACCCCCTATACCGCGCCGGTCAACGCCCATGTGGCCGAGTGGCTGGCGGCCGCGGGGATCGAGGTCACGCGGCTGGACGGCCTGGACATGGACGACGATCAGCGCATGACCGCCCTGGCGCGGGATACCCTGATCGCCGCCGCCACCGCCGTCGACCACCCGCAGGCAGAGGCCCTGTTCATCTCCTGCACCGCCCTGCGCGCCGCCCAGTGGGTGCCGGCCCTGGAAACAGCCCTGCGCAAGCCGGTGATTACCAGCAATCAGGCCCTGGCCTGGCACGCCCTGCATCTGCTCGGCGACGCCGGTTCCGTCACCGGCCAGGGAAGCCTGTTTCAGAAACCGGTTCCAGAATAGCGCACCGGCAATTCCGCTCGCCCCACCCTTCCCCCACCCTGTCAGAGGTTCCCCAGAGGACATCATGCCCGCCGCTCCCCTTCCGACTTTCCCCACCCTGGCCGACGTGCTGGCCGCCCGCCGCCGCATCGGCGGCACCGTGGTGCGCACGCCCCTGCGTCCCTCTGCGGCCCTGTCGGCGCGGCTCGGCCGGCCGGTGTACCTGAAGTGCGAGCACGGCCAGATCACCGGCAGTTTCAAGCTGCGGGGCGCCACCAACGCCATTCTGTCCCTGTCCGAAGACCAGCGGCAGCGCGGTGTGGTCGCCGTGTCCACCGGTAATCACGGGCGCGGACTGGCCCATGCGGCCAAGGCGACCGGCACCCGGGCGGTGATCTGCATGTCCCGCCTGGTGCCGGCCAACAAGGTCGAGGCCATCCGCGCCCTGGGAGCCGAGGTCCATATCACCGGCGCCAGCCAGGACGAAGCTCAGCAGGAGGTGGACCGCCTGGTGGCCGAAGAGGGCCTGACCATGCTGCCGCCCTTCGACCACGCCGCCATCATCGCCGGCCAGGGCACCCTGGGGCTGGAAGTGATGGAGGACCTGCCCGACACCGGCGTCCTGGTGGTTCCTGTCTCCGGCGGCGGACTGGCGGCGGGGGTGGCGCTGGCGGCCAAGGCCATCAAGCCGGCGCTGCGGGTGATCGGTGTCAGCATGGCCCGGGGTTGTGCCATGCACGACAGCCTGAAGGCCGGCACGCCGGTCCTGGTGGAGGAACTGCCCACCCTGGCCGACTCCCTGGGCGGCGGCGTGGGGCTGGACAATCGCTACACCTTCCCCCTGGTCCGCGCCCTGCTGGACCGGGTGGTGCTGGTCAGCGAAGCCCAGATCGCCGACGGCATCCGCGCGGCCTATCACGACGACCAGCAGGTGGTGGAAGGCGCCGGCGCGGTCGGGATCGCCGCCCTGCGCGCCGGGGTGCTGGACGATAGCCTCGGCCCCTCCGATGCGCCCGAGCCCGAGCCCGTCGTGGTGCTGACCACCGGCTGCAACATCGCCATGGACCTGCACCACCGCATCTGTGGCGGCGAGGACGTGGATGTCGGCGCCGCAACCGGGTCGGAGGCCGCCTGACCATGCCCCGCCCCGTCACCATCCTGACCGAAGCAGACCTCCGTGCGCGGGTGTCCCTGGACCTCGCCGTCGTGGAAACGGTCGCCGACGCCTTCGTGGCGCTGGCCACCAAGCCTGTGGCCATGCCGCCGATCCTGCGCCTGGACATCCCGGAGCATAACGGCGAGGTGGACGTGAAGACCGCCTATGTCCCCGGCCTGCCACGCTTCGCCATCAAGATCAGCCCGGGGTTCTTCGACAACCCGAACAAGGGCCTGCCTAGCGTCAACGGCATGATGACCCTGTTTTCCAGCGAAACCGGTCTGCTGGAGGCGGTGCTTCTGGACAACGGCTATCTGACCGACGTGCGCACCGCCGCCGCCGGGGCCGTCGCCGCCCGGGCGCTGAGCCGGCCCGATGCCCACCGCGCTGCCATCTTCGGCGCCGGGGTGCAGGCCCGCTTACAGCTGACGGCCCTGGCCCTGGTGCGCCCCCTGACCCGGGCGGTGATCTGTGCCCGAAACAAGGAGAAGGCCGCACAGTTGGCCGCCCGCCTGTCCGCCGAGCTGGACATCCCCATCACCGCCGAAACGGACGGGGAAGAGGCCGTGGCAAGCGCGGATATCATCGTCACCACCACCCCGGCCACCTCGCCGATCCTGCATGCGGCCTGGCTGCGCCCGGGGCAGCATATCACCGCCATGGGCTCGGATGCCGAACACAAGAACGAAATCGAACCGGCCATCTTCACCCACGCCGATCTGGTGGTTTGCGACCGTCTGGCCCAATGCATGGTGCTGGGCGAGGTCCACCACGCCATCCGCGCCCGCCGCCTGCCCGCCACCCCCACCCTGCCCGAACTGGGGCAGGTGCTGGCCGGCCAGCATCCCGGGCGGGTGGAGGAAGACCAGATCACCCTGGCCGACCTGACCGGCACGGGGGTCCAGGACACCGCCATTGCCTCGTTTGCCTACGACCGGTGCCGCGCTGCGGGCGCCGGATCGATCTTCTCCAGCTGAAACCTTTGGTCCAAGGGTCCTTCCATGAGCGACGCCACCCTGTTCTTCACCCCCGCCGAATATGCCCAGCGCCTGGCCCGCACCAAGGCCGCCATGGCCGCCAAGGGGATCGACCTGCTGTTCGTGTCCGATCCGTCGAACATGGCCTGGCTGACAGGATATGACGGCTGGTCGTTCTATGTGCACCAGGGTGTGCTGGTCCCCGCCGACGGCGATCCGCTGTGGTGGGGCCGAGGCCAGGACGTCAACGGCGCCAAGCGCACCGTGTGGATGGACCACGACCGCATCCTCGGCTACCCCGACCACTATGTGCAATCCACCGAACGCCACCCCATGGACCAGCTGTCCGGCCTGATCAGCGATTTCGGCTGGGGCGGCGCGCGCATCGGCGTGGAGATGGACAACTACTACTTCGCCGCCGCCTGCCTGCGGTCCCTGCAAACCCACCTGCCCGGCGCCACCTTCGTTGACGCCACCGGCCTGGTGAACTGGCAGCGGGCGGAGAAATCGGCGCAGGAAATCGCCTACATGCGCACGGCCGCGCGCATCGTCGAGGCCATGCACAAGCGCATCGTCGAGGTGGTGGAACCCGGCATGCCCAAGAACGCCCTGGTCGCCGAGATCTACCGCACCGGCATCCTGGGGGTCGAGGGCGCGGGCGGCGACTATCCGGCCATCGTTCCCCTGCTGCCCACCGGCGTGGATGCCGGCGCGCCCCACCTGACCTGGGACGACAAGCCCATGCGGGGCGGCGAAGGCACCTTTTTCGAGATCGCCGGCTGCTATCACCGCTATCACTGCCCGCTGTCGCGCACCGTGTTCCTGGGCGAGCCGCCGGCCAGGTTCCTGGAAGCGGAAAAGGCCCTGCAAGAAGGCATCGCCGCCGGGCTGGACGTGGCCAAGCCGGGCAACCAATGCCAGGACATCGCCAATGCCTTCTTCGGCGTGCTGAAGAAATACGGCATCCACAAGGACAGCCGCTGCGGCTATCCCATCGGCCTGTCCTACCCCCCCGACTGGGGCGAGCGGACCATGAGCCTGCGTCCCGGCGACACCACCGTCCTGAAGGAAAACATGACCTTCCACTTCATGCCCGGCCTGTGGTTCGACGACTGGGGCATGGAGATCACCGAAAGCATCCTGATCACCGCCGATGGTGTGGAATGCCTCGCCAATGTACCGCGCGAGCTGTTCATCAAGCGCTGAGCCGGGAGGATTCCCCCGATGTCTGCCCTAGAAGCCCCCGTTCTGCCGGACGCCGGCCCGCCCCCGCAGAAACCCTCGCCGATCCGTTGCACCGTGGATCTGGAGGCCGATGGCAAGCGCCACGGCTTCCTGAAGCTGCCCTATTCCCGGGACGACAGCGCCTGGGGGGCGATCATGATCCCGGTGACCGTCATCCGCAACGGCGACGGTCCCACCGCCCTGCTGACCGGCGGCAACCATGGTGACGAATACGAAGGCCCCGTGGCGCTGTACAAACTCGCCGAGGCCCTGGACCCCCGGGAGGTGAGCGGCCGGGTCATCCTCGTGCCGGCCATGAACTACCCGGCCTTCCGGGCGGCCCGGCGAACCTCGCCCATCGACGGGGGCAACCTGAACCGGCTGTTCCCCGGCCGCCCGGACGGCACGGTGACCGAAAAGATCGCCGACTTCTTCCAGCGCTCCCTGTTGCCGCTGGCCGATGTGGTGGTGGATATCCACGCTGGCGGCAAGACACTGGACTTCGTGCCCTTCGCCGCCGCCCATGTGCTGCCCGATGCCAGCCACCAGGCCCGCTGCGTGGCGGCCATGGAGGCCTTTGGCGCCCCCTATTCGATGATGATGCTGGAGATCGACGCGGTGGGCATGTACGACACCGCCGCCGAGGCCATGGGCAAGACTTTCGTCACCACCGAGCTGGGCGGTGGCGGCGCCTGTAGCGCGCGCAGCGTGGGTATCGCCGAACGCGGCCTGCTGAACGTGCTGCGCCATGCCGACATCCTGGACGGCCCGCCCGAGCCCACGCCCTCCATCCGCCTGGACATGCCCGACGACGACTGCTTCACCACCAGCGAAAGCGCCGGCCTGTTCGAACCCTGCGTCGATCTGGGCGATGCGGTGTCGGCCGGGCAAACCATCGCCCGGGTCTACAACGTCGAACGCACCGGCGAGCCCCCCCGGGAGTACCGGGCGGCGCGGTCGGGCATCCTTGCCGCCCGGCATTTCCCCGGACTGGTGCAGACCGGCGACTGCATCGCCGTCATCGGGGTGGTGGTGGATGATTGAGCGATGATCAAGCTGGACGCCCTGGATCTGAAGATCCTCAAGGTGCTGCAACGGGAAGGCCGGATCACCAAGGTCAAGCTGGCCGAGGCGGTCAACCTGTCCCCCAGCCCTTGCTGGACCCGGCTTCAACGGCTGGAACAGGCAGGGGTAATCACCGGCTACCACGCCCGGGTGAACCTGGACACCCTGGCCCGCCCGACCACCATCCTGGTGGAAATCTCGCTGCGCTCCCACAAGCTGGAGGACTTCCGCCGGTTCGAAGCGGCGGTGAAGGCCCAGCCGGAGATCGTCGAATGCTGGTCCGTGGGCGGTGGCGTGGACTACTTCCTGAAGGTGGTCACCCGCGATGTGGACGCCTATCAGCGCCTGGTAGACCGGCTTTTGATGGATGAAGTGGGGATTGACCGCTATTTTACCTATGTGGTGACAAAGCCGGTGAAGAACAGTCCGGAGCTGCCTCTGGACGCCGTGCTGGATCCCGAACCCGTCGCGTCCGGTCCCGACCTTTGACACCGCGCATCGTCTCTCCCTTTGCAGCATTGTCCTGCCATGAACACATTTCCCGAGACTTCCCCCATCGTCTTCTATGCCCCCGACCTTGATCCCCGCCCCTGGTTAACGGCCCTCGAACAGGCCCTGCCGCCGGGAACGGAGCTGGCCGCCTGGCCCGAACTGACCCATGCCCCCGAAGCCGTGCGCTATCTGGTGTTCTGGGGCGATCCGGCGCCGCCCCTGGCCGCCCTGCCCCGCCTGCGCGCCGTCCTGGCACTGGGGGCCGGGGTGGACAAATCCCTGCACGCGCCGCTGCCGGCGGGCTGCGATCTGATCCGCCTGGTCAATGCCGGCATGGGCCATCAGATGGTGGAATACGCCCTGCACTGGGCGCTGCATTTCCAGCGGGACATGGACCGCTATCTCTCCGCCGTGCGCGAGGGGGCTTGGCCGGAGCATCCCTATCGCCCGGCGCGGGAAGTCACCTGCGGCATCCTCGGCCTCGGCACCCTGGGGCAGGAGGTGGCCCGGGCCTTGCGCCGCCAGGGCTATCCGGTGCGCGGCTGGTCGCGCACCGCCAAAAGCGTGCCGGGGGTGGATACCTTCCACGGGGCGGAGGGCCTGGGGCCATTCCTGGCGGGAACAGAGCTGCTTTTCGACCTGCTGCCCCTGACCGCGGAGACCCGCCACCTGCTCGACGCCACCACCCTGGCCAAGCTGCCGAAGAACGCGGTGGTGGTAAACATGGGGCGCGGCGGCACGGTGGACGGCACCGCCCTGTTGCACGCCGTGGACCGGGGAGCGCTACGGGCGGCGGTGCTGGACGTGACCGAACCGGAACCGCTGCCGCTCGACAGCCCCTTGCGGCACCATCCGCGCATCTTCGTGACCCCGCACATCAGCGCCCAGACCCAGCCCGAACCGGCCGCCCGCCAGGTGGCGGAATCCATCGCCGCCCTGGACCGGGGAGAGCGCCCGGTCGGGCTGGTGGACAGGGTGCGGGGGTATTGACGGGATGAGACACCTCCCCATGCCCGGAGAGGACTGATGGATCCGGTCCGGCTGCTGTTCAACGCCCTGTTCGCGCTGATCCTGCTGGTGCCCTTCGCCGCCCTGCTGGCCGGCGTGGTGGCGCTGGTCAGCACCGTGCCGTTCGTGCTGGCCCTGTTCCCCATGACCCTGAGCATCTTCGCCCTGTTCACCGCCGTGTTCTACTGGCGCTGGCGCAAGGAGAAACGCCGCCGGGCGCAGGAGAAGCCCTCGTCCCAAGCTTAAAAATTCCCCCGGACAGCAGCTTTCTGCGCCGTCCGGGGGACAAGGAAGAACAGGGAACCATGGCTGGTCGGATCGGGGCGCGGGGGAAGGACCCCCGCACGGAGATCAGACCAGGAAGATATCGTTGGCATTGAACGCGTCGGCCGGTTCCAGATTGATCCGCAGGATGTGGTCGGCCTGGAAGTCGCCGTCGGTGTCGAAGCGGAATTCGTAGTCTTCCGCATCCCACAGGATCACCCCGTCGGCCCACATGTCGTTCACCGTGGCATAGCCGGAGTTGGCGATGACGATGCTGTCGATGCCGACTTCGAAGTCTTCCAGGACGGTGCGGGTGGTCATGCCCGGGTCCAGCGGTTCGCTGACATCGAAGTAGAAGACATCATTCCCCGCGCCACCGAACAGGCTGTTCCAGCCGGATCCGCCGTCCAGGAAGTCGCTCTGGTTGCCGCCGTACAGGGTGTCGTTGCCCGTGCCGCCGTACAGGGTGTCGAAGCCATTGCCGCCGGAGATCTGGTCGGCCCCGGCATCGCCCGACAGGATGTCGTTGCCGTTCATGCCCTGCAGCCAGTCGTTGTCGTCGCCGCCGGTCATTTCGTCGTTGCCCTCGCCGCCGTCCAGGAAGTCCCGACCGCTGCCGCCGTGCATGTCATCATCGCCGTCGTAGCCGACCAGGGAGTCGTCCCCTTCCTGGCCATCCAGGTAGTCGTTGCCTTCGTCGCCCAGCAGGGTGTCGGTGCCGCTGCCGCCGTACAGGGTGTCATTCCCAAAGCCGCCGCGCACATAGTCGTTGCCGTTGGCGCCCTGCAGCCAGTCGTCCCCGTCCTCGCCGTAGATCACGTCCCGGCCGTCGCCACCCAGCGCCGTATCGCCACCGGCTCCACCATGGATCTCGTCGTCGCCGCTACCACCGTCGAGGTAGTCGAAGCCATCCCCCCCGCTCAGGGTGTCCCGGCCGTCCTGGCCATAGAGCCGGTCGTGGCCGTCGCCGCCGTACAGCATGTCGTCGTGACGGCCCCCCAGCAGGCTGTCGTTGCCCCCTTCGCCGTAGATCGTGTCGTCGCCGTCGTTTCCCAGGACCGTATCGCCATCGGCGCCGGCATAGATGGTGTCGGCCCCGGCGCCGCCGTCCACATAATCGGAACCGGCCCCGGCAGTGATATCATCGTCGCCATCGTCACCGTACAGCTTGTCGTTACCGTCGTTGCCCTGCATGTAGTCGTTGCCGGAGCCGCCGTAGACCGTGTCCTTGCCCGTGCCGCCGAACAGATAGTCGCGGTCGGCGCCGCCCAGGATCACGTCATCCCCGGCGTCACCGTACAGCACGTCCATGCCGTCTTCGCCGTAGATGGTGTCGTTATCGTCGTTGCCGCGCACATAGTCGCTGTCGGCCCCGGCGTAGATGAGGTCGGCGCCCTTGCCGCCTTCGATCTGGTCATAGCCGGTCCCGCCGAAAATCTCGTCGTCGCCGTCTTCACCGTAGAGCTTGTCGTCGCCAGCATCCCCGGTCATGTAGTCGTTGCCCGCGCCGCCGTGGACCGTGTCGTCGTGGTCGCCGCCGAACAGGTAGTCACGGTCGGAGCCACCCAGGATCGAGTCCTTGCCCTGGCCACCGTAGATCACATCCATGCCGTTCTCGCCGTACAGGATGTCGTCCCCGTCCTCGCCGTCGATGTAGTCGAAGCCATCTCCACCTTGGACGGTATCATCCCCTGTGCCGGCATAGACCGTATCGTCGCCTTCGTAGGATTTAATGTAATCGTTTCCTGCCAGACCATGGATTTCGTCCGACTGGCCGGTACCCAGAATAACTTCGCTATTGTTGGTACCGATGATCATATTGACAGCCATTCTAGCCTCCTGATTTTGAAGTTTGCGCCACCATTCTCGTGTCGCACCTTCTTTATGCCGCAATCAGAGGCCAAAATATGTGACGAACATCACGCCATATATTTTTTCTCTTACATTATCCTTTCAAAGAGTGACAGTGATCACTACGAATACTTTAAGTAAATTTTGGGAGTTGACGCACATGGCAGGCCTGGACGCCCGGAAAGCCAAGGAAAACAACCCCATAGACCAACCAGGAAGGCTATATACCTGGATAGCGACGGCGGGCCGTCCGGCCAAGCGTCCCGCCCAGAGGGCGCAAAGAAAAATCCCCCGGACAGCCCCTTTCTGCGCCACCCGTGGGACAGGACCACACTGCGGAGGGGGACCTCCGCACGATAATCAGATCAGGATGATGTCATTGGCATCGAACACATCGGCCGGGGCCAGATTGACCCGCAACACATGGTCGATCACCATGTCGCTGTCGGCGTCGAAGCGCAGTTCGTAGTCTTGCGCATCCCATACCATCGTTGCGGCCAGCATGGCGGTCACCGTGGCAAAGCCGGCGTTGTCGATGGCGATGGTGTCGACGCCCACCTCGAAGCCGTTCAGCAGGGTGAAGGTGGTCGTCCCCGGATCCACCGCTTCGGTGACGTCGAAGATGAAGGTGTCGCTTCCGGCATTTCCGTACAGGGTGTTGGTACCGGTCCCGCCATTCAGGATGTCATCGCCTTCCTGGCCATAAAGCGTGTCGTTGCCGCCGTTGCCGTAAAATTACTTTTAATAGCATTATGCACTATAGATAAGTCTTTAAAATATTCCAAAAAACCGGGTTACAGGAGACGTCATCAGGCGAAACTTGGACTTGCCTCTCCCACCCGTGATGCCATAGCCCCCTCTGAATCGAAAAGGATCCCCCGGACGGCCGCCTTCTGCGCCGTCCGGAGGACAAGGAAGGTCACAGTGGACCATGGCGGATCAAATCGGGGCGGGGAGACGATCCCCGCGCCTAGGGCATCGACCCAAACGAAGGCGTCAGCCGAAGTTTGGAAAGTTGATGCATCAACAAAGTCCTAGTGCACTAGGGATCAGAGCAGAACGAAGTCGTTGGCGTTGAGCACGTCGGCCGGTTCAAGATTGATCCGCAGGACGTGATCGACCTGGAAGTCGCCGTCGGCGTCGAAGCGGAATTCGAAGTCCTCGTCATCCCACAGGATCACG
Organism: Rhodospirillaceae bacterium Z3-40; assembly: GCA_046233135.1. Taxonomy (GTDB): domain Bacteria; phylum Pseudomonadota; class Alphaproteobacteria; order Rhodospirillales; family Rhodospirillaceae; genus JBJXHN01. The sequence goes on from JBJXHN010000003.1 coordinate 574,426, forward strand.
CCGTCGGCCCACATGTCGTTCAGCGTGGCGTAGCCGGAGTTGTAGATGACGACGCTGTCCGCCCCCACTTCGAAGTCTTCCAATACGGTATAGGTGACGGTTCCCGGATCCACCGCTTCGGTGACGTTGAATTCGAAAACATCATCCCCGGCCCCACCGTAAAGCCGGTTCTCGCCCGACCCGCCATTCAGGGTGTCGTTCCCCATTTCGCCGTCCAGCTTGTCGTTGCCGGACTGGCCCTTCAGGATGTCGTTATCGTCCCCACCGAAGATCTCGTCATCCCCGTACTCTCCGTTCAGGAAGTCGTTGCCCTTGTCACCATAAAGGGTGTCGTCATCCAGGCCGCCGTGGAAGGAGTCCTCGCCCTCACCGCCACGGATGGTATCGTTTCCCTGGTCGCCGTAGACCGTATCGTCGCCCTCTTCGCCAAAGATCACGTCGTTGCCCTCTTCGCCCTGGAAGAAATCGTTTCCCAGGCCGCCGTAGAGATAGTCCCCGTCATCCCCGCCCAGGATCACGTCATCGCCGGCACCCCCGTGGATCGTGTCGACCCCGTCTTCGCCGTACAGACCGTCATGGCCGTCCCCCCCTTCGACGTAGTCATTGCCGCTGCCCGCATAGACAACGTCGTGATCGGCGCCGGCATTGACGTAATCGTTACCCTCACCCGCCTCGATGTGGTCGAAGCCCGAACCGGCAAAGATGTCATCGTCCCCGTCTTCGCCGTACAGCCGGTCATTGCCCGCATCGCCGGTCATGTAGTCGTTCCCGGTCCCGCCGTAGACCGTGTCGTTCCCTTCACCGCCGAACAGGTAGTCGCGCTCCGCCCCGCCGTAAATCTTGTCGGCTCCGTTGCCGCCGGAAACCACATCCGTGCCGCCCTGGCCAGAGAGGATGTCGTCGCCATCCTCGCCCATCAGGTAGTCGAAACCGTCACCCCCGTAGACAGTATCATTCCCCTTTCCGGCGTAGACCGTATCGTCGCCACCATAGGCTTTAATGTAATCGTTCCCACCCAGACCATGGATTTCATCGGACTTGTCTGTTCCGGGAATAAACTCGCTCTTGTTCGTAGCGATTATCAGGTTAACAGCCATTCTACCCTCCTGGTTTCTGAAGATTGCGCCCGCCGTTCTCGCGTCGCACCCTCTTTATGCCAACATAGAAGGACTTATGATGTGACGAATATCACGACAGTTAACTTTTTTCTTTTGTTACTCACTTTTCTTATGTGACAAAGATCACAACGAATACTTTAAGAGAATTTTAGGAATTGGGTTGCAACACAAAGTGGAACGCGAAAACCGGGAGGAAACAAGTCCCTCCCGGTGCGACAAAATGCTGTCATCTCAGATATATACGAAGGGTTCTCTTACCCGGCCTTCTTGTTGGCCCGGGCATCGGAACAGCGCTTCAGGAAGGCGGAATCGAAGGGATCGATATCGCCGAAGCGGTCCGGGGCGAAATCACTCAGGTCACAAAAGGGCTCCACGCCGGCGATCACCGCTGCGGCAGCCTTGCCCACACCGCCGGAGGTGGCGATTCCCGCCCCCGAACAGCCGCAAACGGCCACGAATCCGTCCACGCCCGGCCAGCGGCCGATGTTGAAGGCCCCGTCAGGGGTATAGGCCGACGCCGCCGAGATGTAATGGGCAACCGGGGCCTCCCCCAGGCTGGCGGAGAACGGGGTGAAGCGCCCCATGGCGTCTTCCAGGCTTTCCCAGCCCTCGTCATCGTAGCCGAAGGCGAAGCCGCCGGGGTCGGCGGGATAGCGGCGGGGGTCGGCGGCCACGCAGATCTTGTCGCGGAAGCCGAACAGCAGCCCCCCCAGTTCCGGCCGGGAATAGAAGCGGCCTTCGGGAATGAACACCATCGCCTGATCCCGGGGGAAGGCCGGGGACTCCGCCGTGATCCAGTAATGGCTGCGCACCGGCGCCTGGGGCAGGCCAATCCCGGCCAGGGCACCGATGATCGCCGACCAGGGGCCGGCGGCGCAAACCACCGTTCCGGCCGGCAGGTCGCCCTTGTCGGTGATCAGGCCGGTGATCCGGTCGCCTTCGGTCAGCAGACCGGTGGCCGTCGTTTCCTGATAGATCGTCGCCCCCAGATCCTTGGCCGCACGGGCATAGGCCACGCCCAACCGGTAGGGATCGATGAAGCCGTCCTGAGGGAAAAAGGCGGTGGTCCAATCCTCCGTGGGGTCCAGCCAGGGCACCATGGCCTTCACCGCCGCAGGTTCCAGCCAGGAGACCGTATCCCCCTCGGCGGTGCAGGTGGCCGCCCCTTTGCGCAGGCCCTCGGCCGCCGGCCCATCCACGGCCACATGCAGACAGCCGACGGACCGCAGGCCCAGATCCTCGTTCAAATGATCGGTCAGGCGGTCGATGGCGACATAGGTCTCGCGCACCATATCCCGCAGGGTCCGGGTGGAGCGCAGGCGGGGCATCAGGGCGGCCCCCCGGCTGGTGGTCGAAGCCGACAGGGCGCGGCGCTCCACCACGGCGACGGACAGGCCGTGTTCCCGCCGCAGGGATTCGGCGATGGAGGCGCCCCAGATGCCGCCGCCGACAATGGCCACATCCACCGGATCGAGCATGATGCGGCTCATGGCGTGTCTCCCCGGCGCAGACGGCCTTCGATATCCTCGATCACGGACGGCAGGTCGGCGACACCGTCGATCAGATAGTGCGCCCCGGCCCGGGCCAGCGGCTCGGCGGCGGCGGCGCGGCGCGCCACCCGTTCGGCGGCCGGCAGGGCGGTCAGCGCGCCCAGGGTCAGGCCCATGTTGCTACCTGTTTCCACGCAGCCGACGGTCCAGGTGCCGGCGTTCAGGCCTTCGTCGATATCGGTCACCGTATCGCCAACCTTGACCACGGCGGCCGGAGGATAGGTATCCAGCGCCATCATCGCCTGCCACAGCATATGCGGGGCGGGACGGCCCTTGGGCAGGTCCCCGGCGCAGATCAGGCAATCGGGCGCATAGCCGGCAGCGGCCGCCTTGGGCGTGACGGCGGCCATGATCTCGCGGGTGTAGCCGGTGGTGCTGCCCAGGCGCACCCCGCGTCCGCGCAGCCAGCCGGCGGTTTCGGCCGCGCCGGGAATCAGATCCGCATGGTCGCCGGCCACGGCGATCTGCCGGGGCAGGAAAGTGGCATAGATCTCGGCCACATCCTCTTCGGTGAAGGCGCGGCCCTTGGTCTGCTCCCATCGCGCCGCCACGGTCTCCATGGCGCCGATATCCCGGATATGATCGATCTTCGCCCGCCCCATCGGCCCCCGGGCCTCGGCTTCGGTGATCGGCAGGCCGGCGGTCGCGAAGGCGGCCTGAAACACGGCCGTCGGCGCCTGGCACCCATGGTCCACCATGGTGCCGGCCCAGTCGAAAACAACGGCCCGGATCGGGCCGGTGTAGCGGCGGGTATAAGAAAAGGACATGAGCGGTCTCGCTGCGATAGGGGACGTCTGGAAGGAAACAGGGAAGGATGGAAGGAAGGATGGATGGATGGAAGGATGGAAGGATGGATGGCTCAGGCCGGCACCTCGACCCGGGGGGCGGCCTGACGGGCCAGGGCCTCGGCATGGTGGCAGGCGACATGGTGGCCGGGGCCGACGGCCCGCCAAGCCGGTTCCTCTACCCGACACAGGGCGTCGGCATGGGGACAGCGGGTCTGGAAGCGGCAGCCCGGGGGCGGATCGGCGGGGTTGGGGATCTCGCCCACCAGCCGCACCGGATTGAAGGGCCGGTCCAGGTCGACGGTGGGGATCGCCGACAGCAAGGCGCGGGTGTAGGGATGCATGGGCGAGAAGAACAGCCGCTCCGTCGGTGCCATCTCCATGAACCGTCCCACATACATCACCGCCACCCGGGTGGAGATCTGAGCCACCACCGACAGGTCATGGGCGATGAACAGATAGGTGAAGCCGAATTCGTCCTGCAAATCCATCAGCAGGTTCAGGATCTCTGCCTGGATCGACACATCCAGCGCCGAGACGCTTTCGTCGCAGACAATGAAGCGGGGGTTGGAGACCAGGGCGCGGGCGATACAGATGCGCTGACGCTGGCCGCCGGAGAAGGCATGGGGGAAGCGGCGCAGGTGCTCCACGTTGAGCTTGCAGCGCACGGCGATCTCCCGCACCCGGGCATCGATCTCCGCCCGCGTCCCCCATTTCAGGCACTCCAGGGGTTCGGCGATGATATCGCGCACGGTCATGCGCGGATTCAACGAGGCATAGGGGTCCTGGAAAATCAGCTGCATATTGCGCCGGAAGGCCCGCAGCCGCCCGTTCCTCAGCGCCATCAGGTCAACCGGCGCGCCGGCCGGCCCCCCGTCGGCGCCCCCCTCACCGCCATGGAAGCGCATGGTCCCGGCGGTGGGTTTCAGTGCGCGCAGAACCGCCCGGCCGACGGTGGTCTTCCCCGACCCGCTTTCGCCCACCAGTCCAAGGGTGTCGCCCTGGTCGACGGTGAAACTGACGTCATCCACGGCCTTCACATGACCGACCGTGCGGGCCAGCAGGCCCCCGCCCCGGATGGGAAAGTGGACCTTCAGGTTCCGCACCTCCAGTAGCGGCAGGGCGGCGCCGGCCTCTTCGGCTTCGCGGGTCGTCATCTCCATCTCCACGGTGGTCCGGTTCATGCCACACGCTCCCCATGAAGGACGCATCGCACCTGATGACCGCCGCCCAGGTCTGTCAACGGTGGCAGGGCAGTGTCGCACTGCCCGGGGCGGGCCTGAGGGCAGCGGGTGACGAAGGGGCAGCCGCGCGGCCGTTCGGAGGGGCTGGGGATATCGCCCGGCACCGGACGCAGCCGCCGTTCCAGCCGGTCCATGCGCGGGATCGCCTGAAGCAGGCCGATCGTATAGGGATGGGCGGGGTAGCGAATGACCCTTCGGGTCGGTCCCTGCTCGACGATCTTGCCCAGGTACATCACCGCCACCGCATCGGCCACCTGGGCAATCACCCCCATGTCATGGGTGATGAAGATCACCGACATGCCCAGGTCCGTCTGAAGATCGCGGATCAACTCCAAGATCTGTGCCTGGATGGTGACGTCCAGGGCCGTGGTCGGCTCGTCGGCGATCAGCAGATCGGGCTGCGTGGACAAGGCCACGGCGATCATCGCCCGCTGGCGCATGCCGCCGGACAGCTCGTGAGGATACTGGTTCAGCCGCAGCCCGGCATTGGAAATCCCCACCCGGTCCAGCATCTCCACGGCGATGGAGCGGGCGGCTTTCATGGACAGGCCGGTCTTCGCCCGCACCCCCTCGGCAATCTGGTCGCCCACCGTATGGGTCGCCCCCAGCGGACTGTCGGAGGCCTGACGATGGAGGCGCACCGCCTCGCTGATCTGATTGCCGATGGTATAGACCGGCGAGAAGGAGGCCATGGGCTCCTGGAAGATCATGGCGATGGCACCGCCCCGGATACGGCGGATGTCGCGCCCCCGGGGCGACAGTCCGGCGATATCGACAACCCCCGTCGCCGCCCGGTTCAGCAGCATGCGCGAGGCCGGATCGATGATTGCGTTCCTGGGCAGCAGCTTCATCAGGGCGCGGGTGCTGACGCTTTTGCCCGATCCGCTTTCGCCGACGATGCCCAGGGTCTTGCCCCGGCGTACCGCATAGTCCACCCCGGCCACCGGGGTGATCAGCCCTTCGTCGGTGCGGAAGGAAATCGTCAGGTCGCGCACCTCCAGCAGGGTTTCCCCGGCTATCCCGGTGGTGGTTTCGGCGCTGGCGGTCATGCCGTCCATGGTCCCGTCCCTATTGGTTTAAAAGCAAATACGGCGTCGCGGACGATCCCGTCCGCTCGGGATTTGCTCTAACTCTTGACCGAATAGGGATCGGCGGCGTCGCGCAGGCCGTCCCCGACGATGGTGAAGGCCAGCACCGCGACGACCACGAAAGCCGCCGGGATGAACAGCCACGGAGCCTGTTCGATGGCGCGGATGTTCTGGGCGTCCTGCAACAGGATCCCCCAGCTGACCGAAGGCGGACGCAAGCCCAGGCCGATGAAGGACAGCGCGGTTTCAGACAGGATCATGTAGGGGAAGCTGATCACCAGATCGACGATGATGTAGCTGGTGAAGCTGGGCAGCAGGTGCTTGCCGATGATCCGCCCGGCCCGGGCCCCGGACAGTTCGGCGGCCAGCACGTAATCCTCGCCGCGCTGGGTCAGCAGGTGGCTGCGCACCCGCCGCGCCAGGGTCGGCCAGCCCACCAGGCCGAAGATCATGGTCATGGCGAAATAGACCTGGATGTTGGACCATTCCCGGGGGAACGCCGCCGCAAGCCCCATGTAGAGCGGGATTACCGGCACCACGCGGACGATCTCGGTCACCCGTTGCACCAGGGCATCCACCCAGCCGGCGAAATAGCCCGCCATGCCGCCGATCACCAGGGCCAGCACGAAGGCCACCATCACCCCCAGCACGCCGATGGACAACGACGTGCCGCTGGCGAACAGGGTCCGCGAAAAGATGTCGCGCCCCAGTTCGTCGGTGCCGAACAGGTGAATCATCCCCTCTTCCACCCCGAACAGGTGGATCGTCGTCGGCACCAGGCCGAGCAGCTTGTAGGGGCTGCCTTCGACGAAGAACTCGACGTAGACGCGCTTGTCCGGGTCCACCTCGGCGATCTGGCGCAGGGTGACCGGGTCTCGGCGGGTGGTCAGCCCGTGAATGAAAGGCCGGGCGGAAAAGCCGTTGCCATCCCACAGTATCGGCATCTGCGGCGGACCGTAGATGTAATTGCGGTCCCGGGCGGTGACGTCATAAGGGGCGAAGAAATCGGCGAAAGCCCCCAGAAGCGCCATGGTGGCCAGGATCAGGGCACCGACCATGGCCATGCGGTGCCGGCGGAACCGCCACCACACCAGCTGCCACTGGCTCGCCGTATAGTATTTCAGCGCCGTCGCATCGATCTCGGTGCTGCCGCTGGAAGCGGTCGCGGATACGGGTTCGCTCATGGCCTCAGCCCCCCGACAGTTTGATGCGCGGATCCATGACCGCGAGGAGAATGTCGGACAGCACGTTCATGATGACGATGAAGAAGGTCAGCATCAGCAGGATCGCGCCTGCGACGTACATATCCAGGTCCAGGTAGCTTTGGATCAGCAGTTCCCCCAGTTCGGGCAGGCTGAGCACCAGGGCGACGATGGGCAGTTCTGAGAACACCCGGTTGACGTCGAAGCCGATGGTGCTGACCACCGGATTGACGGCCAGCCGGGCGGGGTATTTAAGCAGCAGCTTCCATTCCGGCAGGCCCCGCGCCCGGGCGGCGGTGACCGACAGCTTGTTCAGTTCGTCCAGCATGGTCGCCCGCACGGTCTGCAATTGCAGGGCCGTGGCCGACCAGGCCAGCACCACCGCCGGCACCACCAGATGCAGCAGCAGATCCCCGAATTTGTTCAAGGACCAGGGGGCGTCCACATAATCCGGAGAGAACAGACCGCCGACCGAGGAGCCGAACAGGGTGACGGAAACATATAAAAGAATGAGCGCCAGGAAGAAGTTGGGCAGCGCCAGCCCGAGATAACTGATCACGGTCAGCCCGTAGTCCACCGCGGAATGGCGATGGACGGCGGCGTAAATGGCGATGGGGATGGAAATCAGATAGGTCAGGATCAGCGTGGCATAGAGCAGCAGCAGGGTCAGCACCAGCCGCTCGCCGATCACGTTGTTGACACTGGTTTCATAGGCAAAGGACTCGCCGAAATCGAAGTCGGTAAGAATGCCGCCGATCCAGTCCAGGTAGCGTTCCGGTGCCGGACGATCCAGGCCGAATTCGATACGGATATTCTCGATATCGCTTTGGGTGACGGTGACCCCGGTGCCCGAATACTTCCGGAAGGCATAGCGGTCGGCATAGTCGCCGGGTGGCAGCTCCATGATGGCAAACACCATGATGGAGACGAAGACCATGGTCACCACCATGCCCATCATCCGGTTGAGAATGAACCGCACCATCGCAGGCTCCTTTCCCGCTGCGAGAAAACCGGAGGGACCGAAACGACCCCTCCGGCAGACCAGGGTCGGAGATTACTTGCCGGCCAGGAACCATTGGGTCGGGCGGTAGGGGTAGGTCCAGTAGTAGTCGTAGGCCTTGGCGGTAAACTCGTGGAAGTTCTTCAGGTCATCGCGGCGCATGATCGGGTTGACCACATCGCCGACGGTGCCGATCTTCCACAGGTTCTTGACGTGAATATCGACGATCTCGGCTCCCAGGGCGTCGCTCTTTTCGCTGCCGATGGGGTACTGCAGAAACTCGGCGGTCAGGTCGTAGAGCTTTTTGACGTCGTCCGGCGGCTCGATGCCTTCCTTGCCGTCGGTGCGGTGCCATTCGGCCCAGGCGAAACCGGTGCCCGGCGAGAAGTAATCCCCGAACGGCGGCACCATGGAGGTCACGTCCTGGCTGATGGCCGGGGCGGAAATGCCGTCGTTCTTCCAGACCATCATGTCCAGGTCGTTGTTGTTGGCCCCGGAGCGGTATTCGTCGGAAGAGACTTCCTTCAGATCGACGCGGATGCCCAGGGCGCCCCAGTAGTCGCGCACCAGTTCATGCATGCGCACCGGCGCGCCCTGGTTGGAATAGACCAGGCGGATGATCAGCGGCTTGCCATCGAAGCGTTCCAGCACCCCGTCGCCGTCGCTGTCTTTCAGACCCATGTCGGCGATCCGGGCCTTGGCGGCCTCGACGTCGAAATCGATCATGTAGGTCTTGTTGGCGTCGGTGACGAAATCGACGGTGGCCGGCTCGGCCGGGGTGGACTGCATGGGCGTCCCCTGGCCCAGCACCACCACGTCGTTGATCTCGTCGCGGTTCATGCCCAGGGACAGGGCCTCGCGGAAGCGCACGTCCATGAAGATCTTGCGCAGTTCCGGGTCCTTGTGGGTCACGTTGAGGGCATAGAATACGTTCTCGCCCAGCGCCGGCTTCAGAAACACCTTGTAGCCGCCCTTGGACTCGTTTTCCTTCAGCAGGGGGTAATCCTCGATGAAGACGGCCTGTTCCTTGAAGGTCACTTCGCCGCTGGTGATCTTGAGGTTCTGGACTTCCTTGTCCTTGACGTATTCCTCGTCGATCTCGTTGATGTAGGGCAGTTGGTGACCGGCCGTGTCCACCATGTGGAAGTAGGGATTGGCGACCAGCTTGCGCCCCGTGGCCGTGTCGGCAACGACGATGTGGGCTTCCAGGGTCGGCACCACGCGGTCATCGGCCTGGGACAGCAGCGGCGTCGGCACGTCCTTCCAGTCCGATCCGCTGTAGTAGATCTTCAGCAGGTCGGGCCAGCCATCCAGGCCGCGCTCTTTGGCCAGCTTGTCGGCGTCCGGGTTCAGGTCGCCGTGGAACTGGGCCAGGACGTGCTTGGGCTGGAAGGGCTGCCCGAAGTCGACGGCGAAGCGGTTGATGATGCCCGGGGTCGGCACGGCGAAGGTGAAGCGCACCTCGGTCGGGGACAGGGCCTCCACGGTCATCGGCTTGCCGCCGAACAGCCAGCGGTCGGGCGTCTGCGGGTAGACGTTTTCGTTCAGGATCAGGTCATTGTACCAGAAGACGATATCCTCGGCCGTGAACGGCGCGCCGTCCGACCACTTGTGGCCGTCGCGCAGCTGCATGGTCAGCTGGGTGTAATCATCGTTCCACTGCCAGCCCTTGGCCACGTTCGGCACCACGGTCTTCAGGTCGTCGCTGTAGGCCACCAGGTTCACGTGACGTACCGACAGAAGGTCGGACGTGCCGGATTCCGTCCCCTTGGACAGGCCCTTCAGGGTACCGCCGTAGGTGCCGATCTGGTCATAGGGGGCGATGACCAGCGGTTCGGCGGGCAGGCGCTCGGCCACCGGCGGCAGGGCCGGATTGCCGGTAATGCGGCCGTTCAGATCGGCAATGGACGGATTGTCCGAGAAGCTCAGGGTGCAGTCGGCCTTGTCCTGGAACTCGGCCAGTTCGAACTGCATCGGATAGGCGCTTTCCAGCCCTTTCATGTCGGCGGCGGTGGCGGCGGGACAGTCGGCGGCAGCGGCCGGCAGGGCACCGGCGGTCATCAGAACGGCAGCCCCCACCGACGTCAGGCAGAGCCGACGGAACGAGGGGCTGTGTTTGGCTTTCAGGCCGGACATGAACTGGTCTCCCGGTTTTGGCATGACGTGGGTCGGCGATGGAGGCGGGTGGGCCGAAAGACGCCGCGGCGCGCGCCGCCCGATCGAAGGCCCAACAGAAGAAAGGGGCGGTCAAACCGGAACCGATCCGATCACCCAGGGCCACGATGCCCCCGCCCCCGTCCAAAACCAAATGATCGTTCCGTGGCGTTTTGATTATGAGAATGTGATCTAATATAAATTATATTTATATGCTAACACCTCGGCCTTATAACCATTGGTTAGAAGGTGATAGCGGGAAAGAACGCCTCCATGAGCCTGTCCCACGCCCAGATGCGGGCGTTTAATGCGGTGGTCCGGGAAGGATCGGTCTCGCGCGCGGCTGTCACCTTGGGCCTCAGCCAGCCGGCGGTGACCACACAGGTGCGCAAGCTGGAGTCCGCCTATGGAGTGCAGCTGTTCGAGCGCACGGCCGAGGGCGTGACCCCCACCGCCCTGGGCCGGCGGCTGTATGCGCTGACCCAGCAGGTGGACGATGTGGAGCAGGCGGCCACGGCCCTGCTGGAAGCCGGCGCCCACGCCCCCCAGGCGCTGCGCATCGCTACTCCCTCGCCCCAGGTCTTCATGCCGCTGATCGCCGCGTTCAAAGCCGCCTATCCCTCGGTCAACGTCTCCGTCCGCCTGGGCAGCACGGGCGAGGCGGTGGATCTGCTGCACGACCGTCAGGTGGACGTGGGCCTTCTGCATCTGGAAACCCACGACGAGCGCTTTTCCCAGCTGCCCTATCGCCCGCAACGGCTCCATGCCCTGCTGCCCCGGGACCACCCCCTGGCCGCCCGTGACGCGGTGACCCTGGCCGAGCTGGCGGCCGAACCGATGGTGACGCGCTCCGGCCCCTCGCTGACCCAGGCGATGGGGGACCGGGCGATGGGCGCGGCCGGGCTGGCGCCGGAACCGGTGCTGGTGCTGGAAACCCGTGAAGCGGTGCGCGAGGCGGTGGCGGCGGGGATCGGGGTCGGGTTCATGCTGCACAACGATCGTGCCCCCGACCCCCGTTTGGTCGACCGCCCCATCCGCGGCGCCGGGGAAGAGGCCTGGGAAGCGGTCGTCTGGCTGCGCGCCCGCGACCGCCTGCCGGCCATCCGCACCTTCGCGCGCCTCGCCGGCCGGCTGGCGGAGACGGAAACGTCCGCTACCCCGACCGGCGGCGAAGCCACCATTCTTGACGCCTGAGCAGGAGCACCCCGACAAGAACGAAAGCAATGCCCGCAACAAGTAGGTGCCAAACCGCACCGGCCGCGCGGATCAAGACCGAACGGGCGGGAGTGTCCTCCGCAACATAAGCTTCCACTTTTCCGGGCAACTCCACCCCTCGCCTGACGCCTTCGTATGGATCGGTGCCCGACAATCCCGATTTATCCCGCTTCTGCCATGAGCCCCCCAATTGCGGCTCGCAGTGCGGCTCAATCTCTCGAAAAGTAAAAAACTTCCCCACTCTCCGATATCGCCGAGTATTCCACCACGGGTCCAAAAAACTCTGCCTTCTGATCAGGTTCCATACTAGGGACGAAGGGGATCAGCACTCTCGGATCATAAAACCGAAAGAACACGGCGCGCCCATCCGGCAAGATCACCTTGGTAAATTTTCTCAAATGCCGGCGAATCTCTGTGAATTTTGCGGAAGAAGAGAGAAATATCCCACCGTTTTGCGGCAGGGCCTTTTCCAAAACCCAATCACAAAAGGGATCATCCCATTCCAAGGCCACCAAATAGGGAGCCGCCGCCTGCAAGGGCGGATCAAGACGCCCCATGTACAAACAAATGGCATGGGGGGCATAGCGGTCCAGGCGTTTCAGCAAGTCGGGCAACGCCGCCCCATCCAGCACGGCGAATACATCCTCACGCCGCTTCTCAAAGTGACTTCTTAGAGTATCCACCTTTTTGCCCCCATCGTTGATCCCGGTCAGTCGCTCCTATCAACTATTCCGGCAATCTTCGCAGAATGGAAAACCAGTGCGCGCAGCGTCTTTCAGCAAAGCCGCTACCTGCTCGCTGCCGATCTGCTGCCGGGGTATTTCATGGGAAGGCAGACTTGCCGTTGTCCGTTCTCCGGCCTCCGCTTCGTCCGCCACGGCGGCCTCTTCCGGAACATCCGGCTGGCTGCCAGACCCGGACTGCGGGGATCCGCCGCTGTTGATCTTTACTACGGGACCCGAAATCCAAATTCCCGACGGAGTGAGGGAAATGAAGCTTCCGCCCACCTTGAGCGAAATATTCGTCCCCGCTTCCACGACGACCTTTATCCCGGCTTTCACATGAACTTCCTGACCGGCATCCAAGGCATCAAGGGTCGCGACTTTGGTGTGGCGCTCCTCTCCCACAGTGACCGAAACGACCCCCTTGACCTCCGTCCGATCATCTCCGTCAACGCGGTGATGCCGGTCTTCCTTGACGCACTCCAACTGATTGTTTTTCACGATCAGGTGGCGATTGTAGCCGATCCATTCCCGGCTCGTATTCTTCACCCGCGTATCCATATCTCGTTCGGACCGCAGAAAGACCTGCTCCTGTCCCTTCTGGTCTTCGAAACGAAGCTCGTTGAATCCGCCTTCTCCGTTATCGGTCTTGATTGCCGATACCAGGGACTTCTCTTCACCGTTATAGGGAGGCATGGCCTCGCCATTGTAGACGCGGCCGGTGATCAGAGGGCGGTCCGGATCGCCTTCGAGAAACTCGACGATCACTTCCTGCCCGATACGGGGATGAAACAACGTCCCCCACCGCTTGCCCGCCCAATGCTGTGCAACCCGGACCCGGCAGGAAGACGTTTCCTTGCGATCCCAGAAGAAATGAACCATCACGCGCGCATACTTGTCAGCGTCGACCATTTGCCCCGCACCCCCGACCACGATTGCGGTTTGGGGGCCTGCGATACGCGGCCGGGGCGTCATACTTGCTGATCGGAACGGCACCTCGGAGCGAATGACCTCGCAAGAGACCTCACACAGCACGTCCTGCGCGTTGCTGCCTCCGCTCTCAAAAGGATCCTCTTCCAGAACATAAGAGACTCCGATGATCAGGTACTCCCGATTCATCGATGCCAGCGGATGCTCTTCCAGGCGAACAAGTCCGCCAGCGGCCAAGCCGCGGCAATTCCCTTCGGCTTCGGCCACACGCTGTCGGCAGGTCTGCTCCTCCCGCCGGATCCGGGCCAGCTTCTGTCCTTCTCCGATATCCTCGTACTCACCCGGATAATCATAGATTTCCATATCCGACAGATCGTACGCTCCGGGCATCGCGTTGCGCGCCAACAAGTCAGCCCTAGGGCGCAAGTAATTGTAGTCCTTGTGGGCATAGACACCGCTGCAGACCTCTGCCCGCTCCACCCAATTCCACACCCCCTCCATGCGGGTTTCTATAAAGTCTTTCTGAGGCCCCATTTTGACGCTCCCATATCCGGGAAACGGCAGATGAGCTGCCAAACCGTCAGCCAACACCATATGGTGCCGCCCATTTTCATGCCGGAAGAAATAATATATACCGTACTGCTCCATCAGCCGGCTTATGAAGGCAAAATCAGTCTCTCGATACTGAACGACATACTCCAGGGTCGGATAGCTTCCACTCAAGGAATCCTCAAAGTCACCAAACCCCTTTTCACGCATAATCTTCTTGATGATGTCGACAACGGACTCGTCATTGAAAATACGACAATTTGCTGTCTTATCAAGAAACCACAACCAGGGATGAAGAACCATCCGATAGACAGCATAGCGGCCTTCTCCACCCACGTACCCAAAGCTCACGACCATCGCATTGAAATAGCGGGGAGCTTCGGTGGAGGTTTCCAGCCTGACGGTGATGTTCTTCCCTAAAATGGAGTCCGAATCGATATCATCCCGCTCAGACAAGACAACAACGTCTCCAGTAAAAAGTCGCCCAAGTTCCTCTCGCCACGTCATATTGCGCAAGACGAATACATCATCCCCTAATGGACAGGAGATGGAAATTTGCCGATATCCCTGATTTAAGGCCACGGCTGTTCCCTCTCGAATGATGCTTGCGCTTCTGTCAGCCAGCGATTACGTCCCACCATCTCTCATTCACCCACACCGGGGGCGGCGTCAGGCTCGGGTGTCCTATCGGAGACCGGTCCGAACGTGTAGGTAAACTGCCCCTCTTTGACGCCCACATGCACCCGCTCCAGTTGTTCTCGATCCATTGCCTTCAGCAGCAAGGTTCGACTGATGGACGGCAGCAGGGTATTTGTCAGGATTGCGTCGATCATTCGCCCCCCGCTTTCGACCTCCTTGCACCGGGCAACGACCAAGTCCACCACGGCATCGTCATAAACCATGGGAACAGCGTGGACGCCCTGCAACCTTTGGACGATACGATCAAGCTGAAGGCGCGTAACAGACCGAAGCATTCCGTCCGACAGGGGGTAATAGGGAACAACGACCAGCCGCCCCAACAGTGCCGCCGGGAAGACCTTTAGCAACTCAGGCCGCAGTGCCGTGGCCAGCCCCTCCGGCTCTGGTGCGGTTTCGTCATCCTCGCACAAGGACATCACAAGATCACTGCCGACATTCGATGTCAGGAGAATCAACGTATTCCGAAAATCGATCGCCCTTCCTTCCCCATCTTCCATCACCCCCTTGTCGAAGACCTGGAAGAAGATTTCATGGACATCGGGGTGCGCTTTTTCGACTTCGTCCAGCAGTACGACGCTATGCGGCCGACGCCGGACAGCTTCGGTCAGTACTCCGCCTTCCCCATACCCCACATATCCTGGCGGTGCCCCCTTCAAGGTCGAAACCGTATGAGCCTCCTGGAATTCGCTCATGTTAATGGTCACGAGATTATGCTCGCCGCCGTACAGGGTTTCGGCAAGGGCCAGAGCGGTTTCCGTTTTGCCGACGCCACTGGGGCCACATAGCATGAAGACGCCGACGGGACGGGACGGATTATCCATGCCGGCCCTGGCCGTTTCCACGCGCCGGGCAATCATGGCAAGGGCATCGTCCTGACCGATCACGCGTTTGCTCAAATGGCTCCCCAGTTCGAGAACCACCGCCAGTTCGTCCCGCACCATGCGGCCCACGGGAACCCCGGTCCAGTCGGACACCACAGCGGCGACGGCCTGTTCGTCCACCGTCGGCAATACCAGGGGATCATCCCCCTGCACGGTCCGCAAATCCGCTGTCAACCGCTTCAGGGTCTCCGACAGCCCCGCTGAATCACCGGCACCTGCACCCGCTCCTTCTTCAGGAGCGTCCGGATTGATGACCGCCTCCCGCAGAGTGGCACGGACGGCGAAAATCTGTTCAACGATGCCCTTTTCCCGCTCCCAGCGCGCGTCCAGAACCGACCGTTCCGCCTCGAGATCCCCCAGCGCCCCTTCGCAGGCCCGCAGGCGGTCGGCAACCTCCATTCCCATGGCAGCCTCGCGGCGCAGGATCTCCAACTCGGTCCGCAGGGCGTTTGTCCGGCGACGGTTCTCTTCCAGAGACGCAGGTGTGGCGTGCTGGCTGACGGCTACCCGCGCGCAGGCCGTATCCAGCAGGCTGATGCTCTTGTCCGGCAACTGACGGGACGGAATATAACGGACAGACAGGGCGACAGCCGCCACCAAGGCTTCGTCAAAGATCAAAACGTTGTGATGCTTTTCCAGCGTCGCCGCCAGATGCCGCATCATTTCCGTAGCATCGGCCTCATTGGGCTCTTCCACCTTGACCACATGGAACCGGCGGGTCAGGGCCGGGTCTTTCTCAATATGCTTCTTGTATTCCGCCCATGTGGTCGCCGCGATGGTGCGAAGGCTGCCCCGCGCCAGGGCCGGCTTCAGAAGGTTCGCGGCGTCTCCGGTGCCTGCGGCGCCGCCCGCGCCGATCAGGGTGTGGGCTTCGTCCACGAACAGAATAACCGGCTCGGCAGAGGCTTCCACGTCCTGGATGACCTGACGCAACCTGTTCTCGAACTCTCCCTTCATGCTCGCGCCAGCCTGGAGTAGGCCGATATCAAGGGTTTTGATTCGCACGCCGAGCAGGGGGGGAGGAACATCGCCAGCCACGACCCGCAGGGCCAGTCCTTCGACGATCGCTGTTTTCCCGACCCCGGCTTCCCCGGCCAGAAGAGGGTTGTTCTGCCGGCGCCGCAGCAGGATATCCACCAGCTTCCGTATCTCGCTGTCCCTGCCGACCACCGGGTCGAGCCCGCCCTCCCGCGCCTTATCAGTCAGGTCGATGCTGTACTTGGCCAGAGCCTCCCCGCTGCCCTGGACGCCACCCCGCCCGAGAGCGCTGCCGGCTCCCTCCACCGGGGCCGCGCCCACGCCGAACGCCGAGTCCGTACGTTCGGGAGAGTCCCCCAGAATGTCCTCGAAATGCGCGCTCAAGACATCCGTGCGCACGGCGGCGAACTGCCCGCTGATATCCAGGAAATGCTGAGACAAACCACGCGTCGCCATGCCCGCATAAAAAACGTGGCCAGTGCGGATAACCGATTCACCGAACTTCAACGTGGTGTACATCCACGTTTCTTCCAGCATCTCTTCCATCTTTGACGAAATATCGAATGTACCGTCGGAGGACTTTGGAAGGCGATCGATATGGCCGGTCAAATCCCTGGCCAGAGCGGATTCATTCAGGCCGAAGTGCCTGATAATCCGCAAAATATCGGAATCGGGTTCCTGCAGGATTTGCCAGAGCCAATGACCGATCTCGACATACGCATTTCCCCGCATGCGACAGAAGGTCGTTGCGGATTCCATCGCGCTGAATCCCAAGGAAGACAGCCGTTCAAAAACAACCTTCCGACTAAATTTGGCCACGTCCCACCCCCTTGTTTGCCCCCCCCCAGGTCCCCCGATCAGCAGCAGGACAGAGGAACCGAGCCGGCTAATTTCAGATCATCCGCCGGCCGAGCCGTCCGGCGCTCCCCAAGCCAAGTACTCCACCCCAACATGCCGACCTGCCCCATCTGCAGGTCGGGGACTTCGTCCGCCCGCAAGAGCAGGGCCACGTCCCACGCCATCTCATCCCCCAGATAGTTCCGGACAACAGCTTGCAGCCGTTCGAAAAGGGGACGTCCGGGGAATAGACTTTGATACGTAACCCACGTCAAAGGCCCCAGGAGTAGGCGAATCTTGTGTCCGCGACTCCAGATACGCCCTCCCACCACAAGCCCGTCCCCCAGGGCACAGCCGCTGCGGCCACCCAATCTGGTCCGGCTTTCCTTTGGCAGGACCATCCATTCCCCAACGAATTCTTCCAGCGCGACAGGAACACCAAGGGCAAGTTCCACCATGGACGTCAGCCCCTGGACTGTCTTTGGCAAACTGGCAAGAAACGCGGTGAAGTAAAGCTTCAGGGCGTCCGGCATGGCATCCCTGTCGTTCAGATTTTCCGTCCCCCTGCCCGCCAGGCAGTGAAGAAAGTCGGCAAAGCCGTCCGCGTCCTTGCGACCGATGGTGACCGTTGCCTCGGTATCGGACCACGCGCGGTAATAGAAGGACAGCATCCGATGCTGCAACAGGTCGGCAAACGCGGTCAGGGTTTCATCCCCTTTCCGCCGACGCTCCAGGGCATATTCGGTCAGATAAAGGGGCATCGGCCCAACCGGACCGAACAACCCGAAGAAGCGGGTTCGAACGTGATGGGACTTGCCCTGCGCCCCGCGGCGGAAGGCGGACAAAGTCGACGGCGGGAAGCGCAAATCCGGGTCTTGTCCCGATCGGAAAACATCTTCCGCCACCCGTCGCGCATAGCCGATCGCCGGCTTCCTGGGCTCCGAGGTTTCGATCAGGCGCAAAGCCTGGAAGAAATCGAACCGCGTCGCATCCCGGTCCAAAGGCGACAAATCCGTGGTCACAGGGTCGGACGTGTGCCGCTTCTCGCTGGCCATGTGTTTCGCACTCCACGTTCCGTAGATTCGACAACTGTCTGGGTAAAACTGTTTACGGAGGTATATCGCCGCAGGAATTGCTCCATGACCGCACCGAAAAGAACAATATTGACCGGCTCCAGGGATGCTTCCTCTAGAACCAGCCGGACCTGCAACCCCCGAACATAGGCCGCAGGCCCGCTGCCCGGATAGCGGCGCACCACCGGTTCCACCCGCACATCCTTCAACGCATCGATCATGCGGTTCGCGCGGTTATGGTCGGAGGGGGTATACAGCGCCAGCAAACCACGCAAAGGCACGGCATCGCCTTCCTGGAGCAGGGACAGGTAGTTAAGAGAAAGGTGACTGATCAACGACCAGCACCAAGCCCCGCTTGCCAAGCTAGGCTGGGGGATCGTCGGGCCGGAAACGATACGCGCAGACAGGATCGGGGCGTCCGCATCCACGACAAAATCCGTGCTCCCGGCGCCTCGGGGAAAGTGCATGGGAAGATCACGGTTGGTGCAGAGCGCCCGCACACTCAGCTCCCGAAGTCCGTCCAGGGTAAACTGCGCGCCACCATCACCGGACATGGCCTTCCAATGATCGGTATCGGTCAAGGTCAGGGTGACCTGATGGCCGACGTATCGGGATCGGACCCCCTCCCGCATCTGCTTTTCCGAGAGATGCCGTGGAGACCGGTGCATGAGAAAATATCGCTGCTCGCCCGCTCGGACGGCACCTGGCGTCCCATATAGGGGCTGGAAGGTTTTGCTGGCCGTTCCACCGGCACCGCCCGTACCGATGCCCCTGACGGACTGAATCGACCAAACCTCGTAGTCGTAAGGTTTCGTCCGATCGGGAACGACCGGATATTCGCGGGCCGCAGGGTCCAGGCGGACATTATCCAGTTCTTTCGGGAAGAGGTTGATTGCCGGCACGCAGTTCAGCAGGATGTGGCCATCCTCCAAATGCGCCGACAAGGTTTCATCCGACCGCTTGAGAATGAAAGCGATTTCCACACTTTCGGCCATCATGGCCTTCTGCGCACCGTCCAGATGCAAGCGATAGAACAGAAACTTCTGCGGAAATGCGAAAAACTCCGCAAGCAATCGATAGCCGTCAAATCCTGCCGGGGAGCCAGGCAGCAGCGCTTGACCGGTGTCAAACCCCAGAGGTTCCAAGGCTGACGGGGGAATGGCAATGCCAGCCCCCCCGTCGGCCGCCCGCAGGCCGTCCCCCCGCACAGGTCTTATGCGGATCTCCACCAGATCGCTACACATCTGCTCGTAAAGAGCCATAGGGACGGCGTCGGCCCCACCTAGATGTAGATCCAGAAACGCTACCGGCAGTTCGCCGATCATCCCCCCGTTCCCGGTTCGGGTAAGGGTGACGGTGATCGCGGAAATCGCCGACTTTCCTCCTCCCCATCCCTCCGCCCGAAGGACCGCCATCGTCGACAGATACGAAACGTCTGAGATCGCCAGTGGCCAAAAGGTCAGATCCTGACCGGTTCGGTATTCGCAGGGTGTGTCCGCAGCATCGCCTCTCTCCCCAATCAACCGCGTGTCCTTGGGGATTCGGACACCGTCGGCCAGCGCCTCTTCCCGCCCGTCCACATCCATCCGCACGATGGCCATGGATGGGGTCGGCGCCAGCAGAGTGGGATAGACAATTTGCAGCAGGCTTTCCGAAAAGCGTGGAAAGCGCTCTTCCATCTTCAAATGAACACGCGCAGAGAGGAAAGCCACCCCCTCCAGCAGCCGCTCCACATAAGGATCACTGACCGGTGTGGCCTGCAGGCCAAGGCGATCCGCGACATTGGGGAATTCGACAGCGAACTCCTTGCCCTGTTGGCGAAGGAATGACAGCTCTGTATCGTAAAATGCCTTCAGTCGGCGGTCCACGGCCTCAGGTCCTTCCGGCGCGGCTGTTGGCGAACTTTATCGTGCCGTCTTCCAAGTCCAAATCGGTTTTGAGAAAAAGCTCGATCGGCATGGGATCAGCCCAGATCAGCCCCTCCAGAGACAAAGACATGATGTTGCCGGCAGATCGGTTCGGATCCGATGACAAAACACAGCGCACCGACGCGGGGATCAGTCTCGGTTCGAAAGCCAGAATCGCCTTGCGCAAGGCGCGTTCCAGACCGATCACATCTAGTCCTTTCGCCGATCGCCCCGTCAGATCCGGTATTCCGAAATTGATCACCGACGACGGCAATTCCGGCCATTCGCCAAGATCTTCGCTGGCTTGCATGTTCGTTGTATTGAACAGCCACTCCAGATCCCGCGTCACGAGTTCTTTCAGCTTTTCCCCGTCGATGACCCTATCCCGCCGGGACTCCTTTCCGTCTTCCGGATGATTATCCGTCAGGCGTTCCAGAAGCGCCGGGCGCAGGTGACTATGAGAGCTCACCAAGCCCCTCCTCTCCGGAATCGAAGAGCAATGTCGAAAGCGCACTGATCCCAATCTCCTCGGAATCGGCATAGAATACGCGCGATCCCCTCCCGGACCAGACTCCCGGTAACAGCTCGTCCCATTCGGTCCGCCGTCCCAACTGGGCATCCGCCGTGTCCGCCGGCCGGGCATATCGGGCAGGCATGAACCCTTCCATCTCCTGCCCTGAGGACAGGGTGACCGAAACCTGCCGCCAAAGAATATCGACCAACGCTCTTCCGGGCCGGAACGCCACGGCTTTCAATGCGGCCATCGGGACCCAGCCGTATTGCTCGTCCACAATCAACTCGATGGTCGGACCCAGGGTCATGTCCGCATCGGCAAACCACGCCTTCCGCTGGCCATTGACGATAGCTCCAGGCCCGTCGCCCCCGTTCAAACCGTCCTGAAACAATGCGGCCGCTTTATCGGGGGCAACCGCCCTCTGGGCCAAACCTTCAATCAATCCGGCCAACCATGGCGGTGCCTCGCCAAGAACGGGGGGCGTGCCATCGCCCGAGAATACGGCTGCCCTCTGTTCCTCGCAGTCAGCGAGCTTGGCGTAGACATGGCAAAACCTCTCCACACCCGGTTCCAGCTTCATCAGGACGGCTAAATGTTTCCGCATCGCCCCCCAATCGCCGGCGATACCGTACATCTGAGCGAGCAGCGACCGAGCTTCCACAGCCGTGGGGGCAGATCGCACGACGCCTTTCACCAGGCGAAAAGCCTCTTCGAGATCTCCCGCATTGATGCACTGCGCGATGGCTGGACTTGACATGAATGAAGACTTCGGACGATTGAAAAACAGGCTTTCGTGAGTGAAGCTGCCGACACCGGAGTTACTTGCCGGCCTCCGTCCACCGGATCGCGAGACCGATGCTCTCAACGTTTGAACGCCGCGGGCACCGGCCTCGACGCCCGATCAGAGCTGGCGGTTTTCCTCGATATTCCAGCCGTATTCTTTATTCGTTTCCTCGTCACCCTTGTCGGATTGCTTGATGTACTTAACTTCCACTTCGGCGAAATTCAGGGTGAGTTTTTCGGTAATCTGATCCAGATCGTCAGAATATTCCCGCCCGCTTTCCAGCCCGGTCACCATCACCTTCCGCATCGTGATCGTGACGTATTCGAGTGGAACCTCACCGGACTTCCGCACAACCAAAACGGCTTCCGGAATGTGGCGGCCATTGGAGCAGTGCAGCATCAAGGTCGGTGACGCGATGTCGATGAACTTGTGGACAATCATGTCCTTGATGTTCACCTTGCCGGAGCCGCCGCCGCCACCGGTATGGAACGTCCCAGCCTGGGTCATCCCCCAGCTCCATGCCCGAACGTCAATCTCGTCCTTGTGGTCCTTGTCCTTGGACTCCCCGTCGATCCCATCGATCTTGAGGAACATATCAACGGCCATGGAAATACCCTTTCTTTCGCCATGGGAAGAATGTGTTGCGCTGTATTCCTTTGATCGCGGACCGCTCGGGGACCGAAATCGATCGCCGGATCATCAAGCAGACTGAGCCTTCTCTGAGGGTAGCTTGGACACGAGCCTCAAAGATACTGTGAGACCTTCAAGCTGATAGTGTGGCCTCAGAAAAAACTGAGCACTGTAATACCCAGGATCGCTTTCATTCTCGCGAACCTCCACTTGCGCAGCACTCAACGGCTTGCGCGCCTTGTAGTCTTCCGTGGAGTTTGCCGGATCTCCGTCAACATACTGCTTGACCCAACGACTCAGCCACTGCTCCATTGCTTCCCGAGACTTGAAAGAGCCAATCTTGTCGCGGACAATGCACTTCAGGTAGTGGGCGAACCGACACGTGGCAAACAGATAAGGCAACCGGGCTGCAAGCCGGGCATTCGCCGTGGCGTCCGGGTCATCGTATTCCGCAGGCTGCTGGATGGATTGCGCACTGATAAACGCAGCCATGTCGCTATTCTTGCGGTGCAGCAGGGGCATCAATCCAAGACGGGACAGCTCCGCTTCCCGTCGGTCGGTGATGGCAAATTCCGTCGGGCATTTTTCGGCATACCCGCCGTCGTCGGTGGGAAAACTGTGCGTGGGCAGATCTTCCAGCACACCGCCGGACTCGACCCCGCGTATCCGAGAACACCATCCATACATCTTGAAGGAGCGGGTAATATTCGCCGCCATGGCGTAGGCCGAGTTGCACCAACTGTACTTGGAGGAATGCGCCCCTTCTGTATCTTCGACGAATTCGAACTCTTCCACCGGTGCAGTCGTCGGCCCATACGGCCGCCGCGCCAGGAAACGCGGCATTGCCAAGCCGATGTAGCGGGAATCCTCGCTCTGACGCAAAGACCGCCAGCCGGCCCAGGGTGTGGGCTGCACGATTCGGGCAAGATCGGATTTGCTTCCCAATTCATCCCAACTGTCCATGTCCAGCAAGCCCGGGCCAGCCCCGGCGATGAAAGGACAATGGGCCGCGGCGGCGACACGCGCCATGCCTTTGAGGAAAGCGATATCCTGCGGGCCATGGTCGAAATAATAATCGCCGACCAGGCAGCCAAACGGCTCCCCGCCGAAGACACCATATTCGTCCTCATAGATCTTCTTAAAAATAGGTGACCGATCCCAGTTTCCTCGGGACTCGGCCGTCTCGAATTCCCGGGTCAGCTCTTTCTTCGATATGCTCATGAAGCGGATCTTCAACATCGCTTCGGTTTCTGTGCGCTTGCACAGGAACTCCAAACCCCGCCAGGCACTCTCCAGGGCCTGGTAATCTTCATGATGAATGATATCGTTAACCTGCTCGCTCAGCTTGGCATCGATCGCGGAAATCACGCCTTTGACGGTATCGATCACGTCATCCCGGATCAAATCCCGATGGGCGAGGGCTTCCTTCGCAAGCAGTTGGACGGCGTCTTGCACGGCATTTTTCGCATATTCCGACTTCAGCCGAAATTCCTGCTCCAGCAGCACCCGGAAATCGGACTCACCAACTTCCGCGACCGCAACCGTGCCTTGGGCCTGGGCATTTGCTTCCGCCATCGGATTATTCCTGCTCTTTGTTGGAAGAGGCTGGCGTAGTATCGGCGGATGCCTGTCCCGCAGACATCACCTTCATCAAATCCGGATCCTTGAGCAGCTTGCCGAGAAGCTCCTCCGCTCCGGTCTTTCCGTCCATGTACGTCAACAGTTCCGACAGCTGCGCCCGCGTATCCAGAAGCTTTTTCAGGCTTGGATCCTTTTGCGCGATCGCCCCGGGAGAAAAATCTTCCATTTTCTCGAAGGTCATATCGACCATGAGATTTCCCTCGCCGGTCAGGCGGTTCTGAACCGCAAAAGCGATCCTAGGCTGTATCGCGGCCATTCTGTTGTCCAGCGTCTCCCCATCGACCTCCAGCATCTCCCGCTTGTCGATCGGCTGCAGCTCGACAGTCGACTTGCCTCTCAAGTCAGAAAGAACCCCCATCACAAAGGGCAGCTCTATTTTCCGCTCGGCACCATACAGTTCCACATCATATTCAATCTGGACCCGTGGAGCCCGATTCCGCCCGATGTATTTTTGCCCACTTCCCGAAGCCATAACCAAAACTCCCCTTTCTCAACCCTGACCCAACGGCCCGATCGACGACAAAACGATTGCTCTATTCGCCTTTCTTCTTCTCGGCAAACCCTTCAGTAACGACCTTTACGTCATTGATGGCATTCGGAGCCAAATTCGCCAGTATCTCCAAAAAGTCCATCGAGACCATCTGCCGCGCCCGTTCCAACAAAAGCGGAACAGGGCTGGAAGGCTCATAAGCCTTGTAGTAATCGGTGATCTTATCAATGTAACGAGCCACATCTTCCCGAGATCGAACATCCCCGGTCATCTGCCGCTCCGCATCGATCGATTGAACCGGCTCCAGCTCACTCTCCATTAATGCCACCTCGACATCACCGTCCGTGCCGTAAACCTCGCCAGACGGCTGGGCCACGTCATCGCCCCTTCGGCTCACCTCGCCTCCGATCCGGTCCCGCATGCGTGCCAAGGTCGACAAAAGCGGCGCAAATGCCTGCTTCCCGTCGGCGCCAAGTTCTTTCTGCAAAAGGTCTGGCCCCAACGACACCGTCAGGAAATCCCGGATCCGCCCGGCTGCCTGCCACGCGGATTGCAACGAGGAGTACCTCCGTTGGAGGTCCGGCAAGTCTGCGTCCTGAAGGACGGCTTGCGCCTCTAGCGCCTTGCCTCCCGCTCCATCGTCCACCTCGAAGCTGGAGAGAGACGCGTGCACTTTGAGTCGGGACGATGTCACGATCGGCATTCGCCGCAACTGGCCGATGAAGACTCTGTCCTGCAACTGGTGCAGCGGCAGGACTCTGCGCCAGGCAGGATTGTCCGGCTCTTCCGGATCCATCTCCGGACCAAGAGGACCATCCCAGTACAGCTCGATCAAATCGGCGATCAATTCAAGGGATCGAGCGATATCATCGCAGTCGGAACATTGAGAAACGGCGACGGCGAGCGTTATCGCCGCCTTCAAGTCCAGCCTCGCAGAGACAACCGCTGCAGCCTTTTCGGCCACTTTCGGCCAAACAGTCACGTCCCCGGGGACATCGACACCCTCCATCGTCAGGCGGGGACGCGTCCGTTCCACCAACTCCTCGACCTCTCCCCAGGTAGGACCATTCGGAGACGCCAGCGCGTCCTTTTCCACCACCTCGGCAGCTTTGGCGAGAATCGATTCTCTCTTACAGTGCACAACCACAGGCCTTGCCCTTAGCTGATCAATAGAACATTGTCGTTACTCGATCAGCATCAACGTGACCCGGCGATTCTCCGCCGCCGTGGGCACGCTCTTGTTGGAAAGCCTGCTCTCCCCATATCCGGCCGGCTGCAAGTGATCCGGAGATATATTGAAATTTTCGATGAGATACTGGTATATCTTTTGCGCTCGTCTTTTTGAAAGCTTCATATTGCTATCATCACTTCCAACGGCATCGGTATGCCCTTGGACTTCAAACTTATATCCGCGCAACTTCTGAGACTGAAGAGCAACCCCTATCTCTTTGAGTGTCGGCAGGGACGACTCAAGAACCTCAGTCGTACCGAATGCAAAGCCGATTGCCCTGAAGTCCAAACTTCCGGACGATCTTTCATCCGAAGCGACAGCGCGCTCCCCCGCCGGAATTTTCCCAACCGCCCCGCGGGTCTTCGGGGTCAGCATGTCTATAATCTCATTGGCCGTATACTCAGGTGCACCAATGGTCGGCAGCTTGATTCCCTGCGGCCGCTCCTGGGACCAAGCATCAGCGCCCCCCAATGCGAGTAACACTACCATAGGAAGCAAATACACGGAAACGTCATTTAAACTCGGAAGAAAACTCTTCTTCATGGCGCTCCCCCTAAATCTGCCTTAATACGTGCCTTGACCGTACTAGAAGACGCAACGTCACACCAGCACTTTCTCACAGATCAGTACTCTTAGGGCAAATCAAAGCATAGGAGAGACTCATATGCGGAAGTAATAAAAAGAAAAAACTTACCCACAAAAGGCTAATAAGTCGCACTCGCCACCAAAAAGATAACCTCTACACTCAATATAAACTTTCACATTTCAAAATAACGCAAAATATTTATTTCATTGTTCCGCCAAAAATCAACCCACTCCCAGCCGTGCCCTACATCTTCAATTGATATCAAATATGCTCCAACGCTCAGATGCCACTCCTGAAGCATGGTTTCAGCCAGTAACGGAGGAACAACACGATCCTCTTTTCCCGCGAGAGCCACTACCGGAAAGAGTGTAGTTTTTCGACCCGGTGAAACATTAAGCGACTCCGACAGCGGAGTGACACCATGGAAATCCGTCCAAAAACGATGGTCCAGCACCCCAGCAACACTCACGACCCCCACCACATCGGACAAGCGATCCGATAAAAGGCGCGCAACAAATGCGCCACCCGAGTAGCCAACCATGATCAATCGGCTACTCCCAGTTCGGGACTGCAGAGTATCCGCCGCGCCGGCCAGCGCCTCTATCAACCGAGAAGAGAACCGTCCGCTCGTCCAGTCAATGGGCCGACATGTCAGCGACGAAACGAACTGGCATGGTCGCGCAAGATACCCGACCACCGGCTGCTGTGAAGCCGCCGCCATTCCCAGCGCAACAGGTTCTCGCGGCGTAGGATCCGCGGGCGGAACCCTCCGAGATTGCCACGCCGCCCCATCCCCCTCAATGAACAGTATCAACGGCGTATCTCTTCCCCGTGAAACATCCGGATGGCGCCAATAGGTTTGGATAAGCGTATCCCCGACGGTGATCACCTCACTGGTCAGATTGCCTGACCGGGCAATCTGGTCCGGTGCCGGAACCCGATGCCCGCAACCCGACACAATCCCCCCGACCAGGAGGACCAAAACAATATTGGGAAATCGCCTGCCTCCCGACCAAGCACCTCCCCCCATAACTCGCTACTCTACATCAATGAAAACGTACGACATTTGGACTGCTTCCCCTTGGATTGCGATGGCCAAAAGCAGAGTCTCCAGAAACGTCTGGGTACCTTCCGACGGGTCGGGAGGCGTCGAATAAAGGGGCGCAGGCGTCTCGATGGCCACGATCATGTCCCGAACACCGGACCCTGTCAGGACATAGCGACGCCCCTGTACCGTCTCGTTCCCCCCGATCCGTAGCGGGGGAGCGTTGGAAAACCAAGCGTCGGCGAAACCTTTGCCGGGATGCATGAGCTGGACCTGGTATGCTTGGGAGTCGAAATAAAGAACGTATAGGTAACCTTGCTGCTCCCAGGGAGTGACGGTCAGGCTCAAAGGATCCCCTGCGACATAACGCCCATCCGGATGCCCCAGCCGTATCAAAGGCGGCCGCGCGAAGTGCGCAACGTTCACCGCCCGCAGCACGGCGCAAAGCGGGGAAGGCGCATGATCCACGGCGCTGACATCAACGTCCGCCACCCCCTGCCGCCCCTCCAGTCGTCGCTTGGCCAGCGCCGCGACCGCCGGATCACCGACGAATCCGGCCAGCTTGACCCGCCCTCCTTCATCAACGGAAACACCGAAACGACTGCATGGAAGGTCGGCCAGCATCCGGGAAAGCACGGCGGTCGTCTCTTCTGCTGGCACCGGGTCTCGCCCCCCTTCCGCCACGGAAGGGGAGTGTGCAGGGTTACCGAACCCGCTCAATCCATCCCACACTTCGGAGAAGGCCAGCCAGGCAAGCAAAAGCGCAACCAAGCCCCCACCCACCGCCACTACCTGGACATACCGGGACAACCGGAACCGGGGGGAAGACCACCTGAGCCAAGCCCCCCGTAGCCCGCTGTCATACCATTCGTCGCCCCCTACCCATTCGAGCACATCCGCCATCGACTGCGCGCGTTTCCGGGGATCGGGCTGCAGCATGATTTCCAGATCGGGGATCAGAGAGCGTGGAACGCCTTTCAGATCAGGAATGGTCTTTCGGGCCTCGATTTGAGCCACAGGTGAAAGTGCACCGAAGAGAGGGCGCCCCAAGGCCGCCGAGGCCAGTACCAAACCGAGACTGTATATGTCGCTTCTGTGATCAACCCGTCCACCAAAGGCCCCCAATTGTTCCGGCGACGCATACATCTCCTTTCCCGCAAAATCTTGGCCGAGGATCGTTCCCTCCTCCACCCCGCCCCGGGCAATACCAAAATCAATCAGACGTGGCCGACTCAAGTCACCGTTTTCAAAGAGGATGTTGTCTGGCGACAAGTCCCGATGAACGACCCCCTTTGCATGCGCCGCCGCCAAAGCCGCGCACAGCGTTTCCCGTATGCAGCAAATTTCTTTTATCGAAAACGCGTGACGGCCGAGCAGGTCTTTCAGAGAAACCCCCTTTATGTACTCCATAACAATGAATAGGTGACCTTTCTCGTTCTGAAATATTCCGAGATACCGAACGATTGCTGGGACCCGCAGGCGCTCCAAAATGTCCGCTTCCCGCTTAAACAAAGATACCGCTGTCCGATCCCGCAGCAGGTCCTGTCTTATACATTTAACGGCATATGAGCGACCATGGACCAAATGGGTCACCCGATACACGTCCCCCATCCCTCCGGACCCAACGCGCTCCTCTATCCGAAAGGTGTTGGATAGAATGGTTCCGGGCGTGAAGTACCCCTGTCTCGTTCCACCCAACAATCGTTCCACATCCGCGCCCCCGGGACCGACTGTCCGCTTTTCAGACATACCGACGCCCCCCGCCGCCAGGCACCTTGCGCTGGTCCCGTCCGGTCACGGTCGGATCTCGATAATCTTGAAGGACACCTTGAGGTCCGGTCCGGCCGAAGCGATCCGGTCTTTCAGGGCACTCATGAAAACATCCAGGCTCTCCGTTTCCGGCCAGGATGGAGAGAAGACCGGCTGGGTATCCTCTATGACCAGGAGCATATCCTCCCCCACAGGAGGCTGAATGGCCCACATCTCCTCTCCGGGCTGACGCAGCTTGGGAATCGTGCCGACACGAACACTGCCCAAAGCCGGAATGGAAGCGTCAGGCCGGGTTTGCGTCGGCAAAAGGGTTGTTACGGATTCGTCCGCAGCTGCAACGTAGGCGACATGAACATAGCCCCGCGGCAGTTCCGGCCGGACCTCGAAATAGAGATACTGGCCCAGCAAAAAAGAAGGGCCGTCCTCCGGGAACACGAAATCGGAGATCACGCTGAACCGATGCGGATCCAGGCCTGACAAGGCGCCGCAAAATGGCGGGGGAGCAATGGCGAGGCCTGTTGTATCGACGGCTTTTCCATTTCCGGCAGCAGCCAGCCTGTCGAACACTTCGTTGCGACTTCCCTCGTCCGGCACCATGCCTGTCACCGACAAACCCCGCCCCTGTTCGAACAAAGCCAGAGTCGAACAGGGCAAATCCGCCAATAGCGATTGGTAGTCCATAGGCGGAGAGACGGCCGCTTCCACCGCAACTGCCTTTTCCTCGGTGGAAGGACCGGTCGGCTCTTTTGCCACCACGCTTCCCGCCGGAGGAAGCGTCACAGCGGTTTGCGTTTCTGTCCGTTCCGGCAGGGACGGAACAACCGGCTTTTGCTCGGCGACCTTGCCCTCCCCCTGCCCGGATTGCGCTTCGGAGGGACCAGGATCGATCGACGGAGATCCCACCTCGACGTCTGCGACCGACTTTTCCTCCCGCATGCTCCCAAATCGACCTAAGTAGACAGCCAGCCCCGCCCCGATCAGAAGCAAAACGACCAGAAGGACAAACAGCCCCCGCCGCCCACGGCCAGGCTCTGGCATTGAAGAACCGCGGTCCTTATCCCCTCGGCGCGGACTCCGGTCGCTGACGGAGAGGTCGTGTGTAAGCGGCTGCTGACCTCCTCCGCCGTCGTTCAGATCCAGGTTCTTCAGACTGGCCCCATATCCGACAAGATCACGCGCCCGCGCCGGACGATCGTCCGGATCGGGTTGCAGCATCACCCTGAGCTCTGCCTGAAACTCTTCCGGAACGCCGTCCAGATCAGGAATCCGGCGCCTCGCCTCGACATACTCCACGTGGTTGCTTCCCATATCGAGCGGCACACCGCGCATCAACGCCGCCAAGACGAGTCCCAGGCTGTAAATGTCGGATCGGCCGTCCACAACTCCCTTGTGGTCGCCCAGTTGCTCGGGAGAGGCATAGGTGAATTTTCCTGCAAATCCCTTTCCGATCACGGTAGCGGTGCGATTCGCATCTCGCGCGATCCCGAAATCGATCAACCGTGGCCGAGACCAGTCGCCGTCCTGTAAAACGATATTATCCGGAGAAATATCCCGATGGACGATTTTCATCTGATGGGCGGCGTCCAGCGCTTCGGCGATCTTATCCCGCAGGGTCCGCACCTGATCCACGGTAAACCGCGTCTCGCCCATCAAATCGGCAAGAGACGGCCCTTCCACATATTCCATAACAATATAAGGACGGTTGAATTCATCCCTCTGCAAGCCCCCATATCCAACGATCACCTCATTGCGGATTTTCTCCAGCGCGCGGGCTTCTCGGCGGAATAACTCTATGACATCGGGGTCTTGCGCGAATTCGGGCCTAATCACCTTCAGAGCATAATCTCGACCGTTGACCAAGTTTCGCACACGGTAGACCTCCCCCATCCCCCCGACGGCAACCAATTCATCGACACGGTAGCTGTGGGATAAAACGGTTCCCAGAGGGATTGTTCCTCCGAACCGGGGCAATGGAACATCCCCGGCCGACGCCGCCCCCGCGCTATGCCCTATAGCGCCGTAGGTGACGTCGATGGATGCATCGTCCGTTCCCCCCGTACGCTCCCTCTGAAAGACAGTTTCTGCAGCCGCGGTCGAATCGTTCTCTCCCGAAGAGCGGCCACCGCTCACCTCAGCGTTTTTATCTGCCCCCACCTGCCTGCCCCCCATTCCACCGCCCGCCCACAGAACCTCAGCGCGCCAGGACGAAGTCTTCCCCATAACTGACGCCGACCGGCGTCACGACCACATCCTCGATCTGCAGACCGCGGTTTGTGTAATGCTGCTTTTGACTCTGCAAATACAGGGCTGTCTCCGGAGCCAGCTTTTCTATATATGCCTTGACTTCTTTTACGGTCACCCGGCCGTCGGAAGGACTACGATCGGCCTGCCGCCTGCCCGCTTCTTTCTCAAAGCTTTGAAGGAACACGTAGGTGAACAATCCTGCCTTCAGGATTGGAAACTCCGGTGCCGTCTGGTCCGCGCGGCTGGCGGTCAGGATATGGACACCCGTCCGCCGGCTTACGTCATCCAGAATGCGCGCCTGCTCAAATCCTTCAAACTGGTTGACCACAGCCCCGGATTGACACGCATCAATCAGCAACAGGATCTGTTGAGCCGGGATAGCGGTCAAAAGATCTGCCAATTGCTTCCCCGAAATCGCAGTCCGCTCCATATCTTGCCGACGAGAGGACCCAGAGGCGTCTTGGGGCAGAAAAAACCACTCCCCCCCAACCGAACGACCATGTCCGGATAGAAAGACAACGGCCGCGTCTTTCGGCTGCATAGCGCTCAAACTGGTGAGATGGGCGAGAAGGCTGGCCCGTTTTGCCTGATCGTCCACCAACAGCTTTTTTGCGACGGACCCGTACGGTGTTTGAATTTTTCCGGCAAAAAGCGACGAAACCGCCTGAGCGTCGCTTCTGGCATACGTCAGGGGAGGGAGGCCGCTGCTGGCATAACTGTTGATCCCTACGGCCGTCAGTTGCAGCGTGCCGCCGCCGCCGCCCGACGCCTGGACGGACTTCACGACAGAAGCACTTTCAACCCCCTGCCACCCCAGTGCCTGGGCAGAGATGGCATTCACGCCCGCGGACGCCGACACCTGATACGTCACCTTGCGTAACGGACCGGCATCTGTCTCTTCCGACGTCGTCTCGACCACCGCAGTCGCCGGCACCCGTTTGCCGTTATTGTATAATCGGATCTCCGGCACGGTGTCGTCGCTGGCGTTCTCAGCCGTCACGGTCGCCGTAACGACCTGCCCTTCCCGCACGCCCGGCGGTGCGGAAATCGTCAGATTGACACGCGGCGGGAGGCGGATTTCATCTGAAATCGCCACCGGTGCCGGCGCCGCCAAGGGAACGGATGGATTGACGGCCTTGGCCAGGAGTCCCGGTTCGAAATAGTTCCGCGCCAATTGATCAACCTGAAGCTCCCCCCCCTCGCCACTCCAGACCACATCTTCGAACGTCTCGTTCCGGCCATCGAATCGTCCCTGCCCATCCGTCACGACCCAGCCGGTTTCCGTGGATATGAACTGGGCGACCGCTTTGCCGGATGCGCCATCCAGCACCGACACACCCGGACCGCCCCCGGCAACGAGAATTCTGCCGGTGTTCCTCAACGCCCCAATCCCAACCACGGGTTTATCCATATCCGCAATCCGGTCCACGTCCCCATCCGGGCGAGCGACAAAAACATCCCCATCTTCCGTACCAAAAACCATGGTCCTACCGGCGCCGCTCAAGGCGGTAATCCCGGACCCGGCCGAATCAGATGTCAGCGTCCGTTCGCCCCGACCGACCGACCAGACTTCCAGCCGCCCCCCCCGGGTTCCTGCCAGCACCGTATCGCCATCGGGCATGAACAAAGAAGTAATGGGCGAAGAGGGCACACCGCGAACCACTCGCCCGGCCTCCCCGAACACCAGCACGCCCTCGGCCAGCGAAACCGCAAAATTCCCGTTGTCCGCGATCTGGACTGCTTCCACCGGCCCCCCATCAACCGCATGCGTGGCCGTGATCCTGCCGGACGCGAGATCAACGACATGAATCCGCCCGTTGCGTTGAGCCACGACCGCGTGTTCGCCATCAGGGGACAGGGCCGCAGCCGTTGCATCTGTCTGAAGGGCGAATGGCAGCGAAGGCCCCCGCCCCCCCGCACCCGCCGAATGCAGCGTCACGGATCCGGACCGCCCGAGCACCATCATCCGGCCTCCGTCGACAGAGAGCGACAAACTGCCGACTCCTCCGGCAGGGGCGGGAAAAGCGGCGATCTGAGAGCCCGAACGCAGGTTCCAGACCCGCAGCGCGCCATTGCCAAGTACCGTCGCGGCAACCGATGCCCCCGCTGGAACCACCATCGTTCTTACGGCACCCGTCGCCCCCCTTCGTATGGTCAGAGTCGGCCTGAAGGCGTTGCGAGTCTGATTCTGAATCCCGCGCACTATGTTTCGGGTACTATGCTTAAGGATACCCTGAGCCTCCGCAGCAGCAGTCATGCCACTAAAGGGGGTCAACATGATAGAAAAAGCACATAAACTGCTTTTTACTACATTTAGTATATATTTCATGTTTCACGCCTCTACTGAGAGCATCTGGCCAACTGGTCGGAAATTCATATGAACACGACTTCTAACAAATAGTTACGGTATGTAGGCTGTCGTTTGCCCTGCATATAATATTGAAATAATTCCACCAATTGCGCACTGCAACTTAGAAACATCATTCAAAGCTGTCTTAGACCCGATCTGGTCCGTCACACCTCCAAGCCTCCACGGACTTGCAGTAGCGGGAATACAGGGACCAAGGGTAATACCACACCCCCCAAACGAGGGAATATTCACCAAAGAAATATGATCCATGATTGTGGCAGCAGGTTGATGTCCGCACCAACACCGATCCATCGGCAAAACACTCAGCGGGGCCGGAACCGTTCCAACAGCGCATTTAATTATCGCGCCATTCACTACCTGTAATGGCATATCGCCTTACCCCTTCGTGTCTCGCTTAAAACAGCGTCACATGAGGACTGACATGATCTGCAATCCATCGTATAAAGCATACTACCTAGCGCAGCAATTTTTTCAAAGAGCGGCCTTTAGTATGCCAGTCACAGCTCAGATCATCATTCGCCATCCGACGTTGCCCGACAGGTATGAATACCGGGAGATTCCGGCATACGGGTTGGAGATTGGCCGGGAAACCGAGAAAGGCATCCAACTGGAAGATCCGGGCCTCTCGGTTTCACGGCGGCACTGCTGCCTGACGATCAAGGAAAATAATTTACTTGTCATAGACTTAAGCTCCAACGGCACAAGCCTGAACGTGCCGGGCAACCGGCTTGCCAAAAACCAGCCACACCCCGTTGCAGCTGGAGACCATCTGATCATCGGGAGCTTCGACTTTGAGTTCGTCAGGGTAGATCACGGCGCATCCAAAGAATGCGGTCTCCGCATATCCCTGACGGACGACGACACTCCTGGGGTCTCCGACTTCCTCACCGATCACGCCCCCCCTCGCCGAAGCCCCTCCCCTTCCGAGTCGCACCCCGGCGCGCTTGGCCCAAACGCGTTTCCCAAAAGCCTTCTGGACGACGAAGAGGACCGGATCGGCGACAACCTCGCGCTCACGCCGAACTGGTCGCCTTCCACGCCAGCGCACGAGCCCCTTCCCGAAAAGGTCACCCCGGCGACACCGGCTCCAGTGCCCTCGGACGAGCCGTTCCCGGCAGACGCCTTCAGCGACTGGGGGGATGAGAACGACACACCAAGCGCTCCCCCGCTTCGGGCAAGCCACGGTCAATCACCGCCTCCCCCACCCGTTCCCGCCCCTCCGCCTCCGTCGCCTGGCCCGGATTCCTTTCGGGAAAGAGACGGGGACATTTGGAAGACACCCGCACACGCACCCGAAGATCGGCCGAATCCTGCTCCATTGCCCGATCCGACAAATTTGGCCGAGCCTTCCGTACCGCCGGACGAAACACCTAAAGCCGAGCGACAGCGGGATCCGCTCGCTGCTTTCCTTCGGGGCGCCGGCGTTCATCCCGATACGTTGAAAGGGCAAAATCCGGACTTGGTCATGTACGCCATCGGGCAAATGATGCGGGAAACGGTCTCGGGTGTTCGCGGCCTTCTGGCTGCGCGCGATGCCGGAAAAGAAGCGTTCGGAATCGAGCGAACGCACCTGAAGCGTCACAGCAACAACATCCTGAAATTCGCTCCAAGCGATCAGGATGCCATTCACCAACTCCTAGACCAGTCGGACCCCGGCTTCCTTCCCGCACCGGAAGCCATCCGCTTGGCAATTGCCGACATTCGCGACCACGACATGTCCGTCCTGAAAACCCTGACAGACGCCATCGCGGAGCTGCTCCATCAGTTGCACCCGTCCCTGATCGAGCAGTCATCAAACGCTCGGGCAACGACGATGAAGACCCTGCCCTCCATTCGAAAGACAAAATGCTGGGATACCTACGAATCTCACTATCGCGAGATTACGGACGAGGTGAACGGCAACATAGAAGGCTTCATCGTCAAACAGATAAAAAAATCATACTCAAAAAACAGAACCCGTTGACAAGGAAAAAGGCAATGAAAAATAAATCACTTCAAAAATCACAAAGACCACCCAAACCTCTAAAGACATTATACATGTTGACTTTACTATTTCTGCTGAACGCTTGCCTCTCCACGGCTCAGCCACCGGCACCACCCTTGTATAAATCGGCCGTGATAGAAATCATCACACAACCGGACACCAATCTGGCTTACGGCGGACAATCCGTACCGATCGAGATCTCGGTCTACGAACTCACGACGACGTCGACCTTCGTTTCCAGCGCCTATCTCGAACTCGCGACAGATGCTGCGGCCACTCTGGAGTCGGAATTGGTCGAACGACATCGCGTTACCCTCCCCCCCAACAGCCAGCATACTTTGCAGCTGACGCTTCAACCCGCGACCCGTGTTCTGGGCGTCACGGCGGGGTACAGCGAGATCGGCAGCAAGCTCTGGCGCGCTACGGTTGGCATTACCGAACCGGGGGAAACCAGCATTTCCGTAGCAGCAACGAAAGACGGGCTGACTGTTTTGCCGTAACCCGCTGCGCGCATGCCGGGCAGATCATTCCTCCCTTACCACAAGATCATAAGAGAGCACAGATATGCATTGGTGGGACCGCGTGGCTTGGGCCGAAGGCATGTTCCTGCAGCCCCACCACTTACAGCAGCATACCCGCGCCTGCGAAGCCTTCACCACCGGCCGGGTTCGGAACCTGATTCCGTACGGATGGGGTTTCAGCCGCCTGCAAGTGGATACGGGCCTTCTGGAACAGGGGATGGTCGGCCTCCTGCACTGCCGTGGCGTCCTTCCCGATGGCACACCCTTCGATGTTCCGGAGAGCACCGGGCACCCGCCACCCGTTGCCGTCACCGATCAGGTAACCTCGGCCATGGTCTACCTCGCCATTCCGCCCGCCCGGGTCGGGCAGGCCGATGTCGCCCGCCAGGGGATGAGGGAAGAGGCCGGACGGTATTCGGTGGCAGAATACGAAGCCCCCGACAGCAGCGGACAAAACGCCGCTGCCGTCTCTGTCCAGGTTCAGCGCTTGCAACTTCAGCTTATTGTCGGCAAGGAGGACGCCGATGGCTTTATCCGCCTTCCGATAGCCCGCATCGTCGAAAAGCGGGGAGATCAGAAAGTCGTCCTGGATCCAGGCTACATCCCGCCACTGATGGCCTGCGACGCATCCCAAATCCTGTCCAGCTTCCTTGACGAGATCGAGGGGATCATCAGTCAGCGTCTCAACCTTCTTGCCGGACGCGCGTCCCAGATCGGTACGGCAAGCCAGGCCGGTATTCTGGATGCCCTGATGCTCGTGACCTTGAACCGAACGTATGCCCGGGTCCGGCATATGGCTTCTCTACCCGACCTCCACCCCGCATGGCTTTATGGCGCCTTGTCGGAAGCGGCCAGCGAGCTTCAAGCTTTCCGAGACTCCCGCCGTGCCGTCGCCTATCCGGACTACGATCACGAAGACATCGCGGCATGCCTGGCGCCCATTCTTTTGGACATGCGCCTGGCCCTGACGGAGCAAGTGGACCGGAACGTCATCCCCCTGGACCTCATTGCTCATCCCCGGGTTGCCGGGGCCTACCGCTCTATCGTACCGGATCAAAACCTGCTGGAACAGGCCAGGTTCATTCTGACCGTTAAGACATCGCTGAGATCCGAGGACCTGCGGCGCGCATTTCCGCATCAGATCACCGTCGCCCCACCGGAAAGACTAGGCGAATTCGTCAAGGCCGCCAGTCGGGGGGTCACGTTGATGCCCCTTCAGACACCTCCTCCTGAAATGCAGCACTTCGCCGGGTTTGTGTACTTTGAATTGGATCGCAACGATGAGATGTGGAGCAGCCTCGTGCAGGCCAGATCCATCGGCTTCCACCTCGCTGACCGGTTTCCCGATCTGGTCATGGAATTCTGGGCCATCAAAAGGTAACAGGGATGAGCGACAAAACCCCATTCCAGCCCGAAGGCACGGTTATTCGCCCCGGTGGATACCGGTTCAGCTACCCGTCTGAAACAGATCATGCGTCATCGGCGTACGCAAACGCGCCGGATGGCGGAGACCTTTCCTCACTGGAAAGCCTCAAGACACCGGGGATCAATCCGCTCATCGACGCGGCGGCCCCCCTGTTCGAACTGATGAGCCGGTTACGTTCCATGCCCACATACGGCGATCCTGTCGGCTTGCGCAACAAAGCCAGCACGGCCGTCAGCGTTTTCGAACGCGAGATCCAGAATGCGGGGATCGAGCAAAAGCAAGTTCAGGTTGCTCGTTATGCGATCTGCGCCACAATTGATGATGTGGTGATGGACACGCCTTGGGGAAACAATAGCGACTGGCACAGAAATACGCTGGTCAGCCTCTTGCACAACGAAGTTATCGGGGGCGACCGGTTTTTCGAATTCCTTGACCAAATGCTGCGCAACCCGAACGCCTTTCGCTCCTTGATCGAGTTCATGTACGTGTGCCTGGCGTTGGGGTTCAGCGGCCGCTACCGCCTCCAGGACAAAAATGGCCAAGAGAGTCTGCGTCTTCTGCGTGCCAACGTCTATCGGGCGATTCGCGGTTTCCGGGAAGACGATCGGGCACTCTCTATCCACTGGCGTGGCGTCAAAGCACCTTTGGATCCGGAAGACAAGGGTGTTCCGGGCTGGGTAGCCTTGATCATTGCCGGCGCTCTGCTGGCCGGGGTCTTTGCCGCCTATCGCCTGCTGCTGGGGGCAGATGTTGATACCGCCGCCGCGGCCTTTGCCGAACTGGATCCGGCCGGCCCTCCCCGACTGATTCGGCCGGTGGAAGTACATCCCGTCTATACGCCTCCGCCCGTCGTCGAAGAAGCGCCGCGCATCAGGCGCTTCCTGGCGCCGGAAATCGAAGAAGGGCTGGTCAAGGTGGATGAGGACCGTCAGACGCTGACCATCCGGATCCGGGGCGAAGGCATGTTCCCCTCAGGCCAGGCGTCCGTCCTGGATCAGCATAAGCCAACCATCCGACGGGTGGCGGAAGCGCTCTCCGAGGTGAATGGGCACATCACGGTCATTGGGTACACGGACAACCTGCCGATCCATTCGGTGCAGTTCC
Organism: Rhodospirillaceae bacterium Z3-40; assembly: GCA_046233135.1. GTDB lineage: Bacteria > Pseudomonadota > Alphaproteobacteria > Rhodospirillales > Rhodospirillaceae > JBJXHN01. The sequence continues at coordinate 612,699 of JBJXHN010000003.1, forward strand.
CCTCCAACATTGTCCTTTCCGAAAAGCGGGCGCAGTCGGTGGCCTCCATGCTCGCTGAGTCCCTGACCGACCCGGACCGCCTGACCACAGAGGGCCGGGGCGCCAGCAACCCCATCGGCAACAACACCACGGCCGAGGGACGGGCTTTGAACAGAAGAATAGAAATTGTTCTTGTCAAAGAAGATCCGATTTTTTCGACGGAGGCCGGGCAATGAATGCGGTGAAATCAATACTCCGGCCGCGCTGGATATTTGGGTTTCTGGGAGTCGGTTCTGCTGCGTCGATTATTTGGCTGATCGGTCCCCTGCTCGGGATCGAAGCTCTATCGTCCATATGGCTCCGGGTGGCGATGATCGGCATCATGCTCCTTGGCGCCTTGGCCGCCACCGCCTGGAGTCTGTTGCGCGACAGGAAGCGCAATAAGGACCTGGTGGAAGGATTGGAAGCAGAGGCCAGGTCCGACGACAAGGGCGAGGAAGATCTGAAGGATATCAAGGAGCAGCTTCAGAATGCTCTGGCCACTCTCAAGAAATCCGCCTTTGCCGCGGATGGCGCCAAGGGCCGGAAGCGCTACCTTTACCAACTGCCGTGGTACATGGTGATTGGCCCGCCCGGATCGGGAAAAACGACGGCTTTGAAGCATTCCGGCCTGCGGTTCCCCTTGAACCGGGATGATCCGCGCGTGAAGGGCATTGCCGGCACCCGCAACTGTGACTGGTGGTTCACCAACGATGCCGTTTTGATCGACACGGCCGGGCGCTACACCACTCAGGACAGCAATCAGACCGCAGATTCCGGCGCGTGGCAGGGCTTTCTCCGTCTCTTGAAGACGCACCGGCCGAGGCAACCTCTGAATGGCCTCATGGTGATGATCAGCCTGCATGACATTGCCAATATGAGCAACGATGACCTGCTCGGCCATGCGGCAACGATCAGAGACCGGATCGAAGAGATCCAGGAAAAGCTGACGCAGCAACTTCCCGTCTACGTCATCTTCACGATGGCGGACCTCATTCACGGCTTCCGGGATTTTTTCAGCCGCCTGTCGAAGGAGGAAATCGGCCAGGTTTGGGGCATGACGCGATCCCTCGACTCCGACGTGGCGCCAGCCTCCTGGTTTGCAGGGGAGTTCGATCTTCTGGTTTCCCGACTGAACAACAGGCTTTTCGAAGCCTTGTCCCAGGAAGAAGACCTTCATGTTCGCTCCAGCCTGTTCAGCTTCCCCAACCAGTTTCAATCCTTCAAGGCGCCGGTCTCCACCTTTCTGGAACAGGTCTTTCAGCAAAGTCGCTTCAGCACCCAGCCCAAATTCCGCGGTGTCTATTTCACCAGCGCCATCCAGATCGGCGCCCCGATCGACCGTCTGATGCGAGCCATGGCGACCGGGTTCGGAGTCCCCTTCCAGGAAAGCAGAAGCACCCAGTCCAGCGGTCGCAGCTACTTCCTTACCGATCTGCTGCAAAGTGTGGTTTTTGCCGAAGCCGGCCTGGGCCGGACCGACCCGTCATGGAATCGCCGCCGGAAGATCGGCCGATATGTGGCCTACGCCACTGCCGTGACCCTGGTACTCGGCCTCGGCGGGTACTGGACCGGCGCCTTCCTGACCCAGCGGCAAGCGATCGCACAGACCATGGAGAGTCTACCGCGATATTCCGAGAAACTTGCCGATATCGAGCTGTCCAATGTCAGCGATCGCAATGCGGCCCGGCTCCTCCCGGCCCTCAATACATTGAGAGAGGAAGCTCATCTGGATACCCCGGCGGCCCTGCTTCCCGACGCGATTTCCCTCGATCAGACCTCCAACCTCGACACGGTCGCCAGGCAGGCCTATCGGGACGCATTGCAGACTCTTCTGCTGCCGCGCATTCTTCTCGGTCTGGAAGACCAGATCCGCGGGCATATGCGGGAGCCGGCGTTCATCTATGAAGCATTGAAGGTGTATCTGATCCTCGGCAACAAGGGGCCGAAAAACCCCGATCTGATCCATAACTGGATGGATATCACCTGGACGGCGCAATTCGGGCGGGCCACAGGGGACAGAACGGTACCAGACCTTCTGGCCCACCTCGACTCCCTTCTGGAGATCCCCCAGCTTCACACCTACTCACTGGATGGGAACCTGGTCGAACAGAGCCGTGTCGTCCTGTCCCGCATGCCGGCGGGTCAACGAGCGTATCAATTCCTACGAGCCGATAACCGCGCTCAGAGCCTTCCCCAATGGACCGCAGCAGGGAACGTTGGCCGGACCACCACGAGCTTGTTTACGCGGACGTCGGGCACCTCCCTGGCCACGGGAATACCCGGTCTATTCACGCCCGCGGGATACCGGCAGGTCTATGTACCCTTGCGGGAGGGCGCGGCCAGCGCCGCCGGCGAAGAAATCTGGGTCCTCGACAACCAGCAGGCAGATGCCACCCGGTCCCTGCCGCAGATCATTGCCGAAATGGACCGGCTGTACGCACGCGACTACATCACGGCCTGGGATACCTTTTTGAACGATCTGGCGATGGTGCCCTTCACCGACCTATCCCAGGCAAATCAGCTGCTGAATTTCGCTTCGGCCCAGGACAGCCCGATCTTGGCCATGATCCGGGAGGTTGCGAAGAACACCCGTTTCGATCCGGGTCCGGCTCCCGCGAACGGCCCGGCACCCCCAGACGGATCAGCGCCTGGCGCCGCCGGCATGTCTAATGGCCCGGGTAGCGACGCAGCCCGCCTGAACCAACTGATGACACCGTCTTCGGCCGGCTTTACCCGAGGTGCCGGATCGTCCGAATTGCCGCCGGAACTCCGGGCAATCGAGGATCATTTCGCCCCAATCCATCGTCTGGTCGGCAATGGCGAGGACCCCACATCCTCCCCCCTTTCGATGCTTCAATCCGATTTGGACGCCTTGTATCGCGACGTCACACAATTCACCTCCGAGAACGGCGGCGGAAACCCGACCGCCTTCGCCCCCGGTTCGACAAACCGTCTGAGGCTGACCGCCAGCCGATTACCCCATCCGGTCCAAGACTGGATCTCGACCCTGATCGACAACACCGCTGCCATCGGCGCCGGATCTGTTCGCGAAACCCTTAGTGAAACCTGGCGCAGCACCGTTTATCAAAGCTGCCGAGAAGCCTTGCACGGACGCTATCCTTTCGACCGCTCCTCCCAGTCCGATGCCCAGCTGCGTGACATTGCCACCATTCTCGGTCCGGGCGGCTCGATTGAGATCTTCTTCAACACCTACCTGCGCCCCTTTGTCGACACCACCACCCGTCCGTGGCGCTGGAAAGGTCTTCAGGGAGCCCCCCTTGGCATCAACCAAGGTGTTCTTGTCCAGTTCGAAAGAGCAGAGGAAATTCGCCGCGCCCTTTTCGGAGCTGGCAGCCAGACGCCCTCCTTCGGTTTCGAACTGAGACCGCTGTCATTGGACCCGTCGGCATTCCGCTCAATCATCGACGTGGAAGGACAGGCTCTGGAATTCGCCCATTCCCAAAGCATGGGCGCCCGCATGCAATGGCCCGGACCGCAAACCGGCAGAGGCGTTTCCCTGACCATCATTGGCCAGGACGGATCCAGCCCCAGTCTCCGGACAGAAGGTCCCTGGGCCCTGTTTCGGTTAATGGACAAAGGCCAGGTCAGACACCTGGGTGCGGAGAGTCTGCAAGTCGCCATAGCAGTGAATGGAAGACAGATGATTTACCAGCTGCGTGCCGACAGTGTCTTCAACCCCTTCAGCCTGCCCGAACTGAGGCATTTTGCATGTCCAAGCTCCCTGTAACCCCCTCCCCCGCGACCATCGGTATTTACGGGAAACTGGCTAGCCTAGGCGATTTCGCGTCTCGCGGATTACCACGGTCTTTTATCGATCCCTGGGACAACTGGCTGCAGGATCTTCTGTCCAACCTGGCCGCGACCTCGGGATCGGGTTGGCCGGAAATCTATGCGGTTTCCCCAATTTGGCACTTCTATCTGCCTGTCGGCGTTTGCGGTCCCCAGGGCGTTCTCGGGGTTATCATGCCCAGCGCCGACAGGGTCGGACGCCTGTTCCCCATGACCGCAGTCGCCTTATTCGATCAGGCTTCCGCCACCCCTACCTTGCTCTCAACCCAGAGCGTCTGGCTGTTCGAGGTGGAAGCATTGCTCTTGCGCACCCTCGCGCCGGAGCAGCTGTCACCGGACGCCGTACAGGCGGAACTCCTTGCCTTGCCCGCTCCCCTGCCCGGGCCTGTGGCGTCCTTCCAGGGACGGTTCGGGCGGCAATGCTGGATGCCTTCGTTTGCCAGCGAAGATCGGCAAGGCCTGACATTGCCCACAGACATTCTGTCTTGCCACGGGATGGCCACCGGACACCTTTCCCTGTGGCAGTTCCGGCCGGATCCCGACCGACGGGAGGGCATCCTGATCACGATGGACGGACTGCCCACCCCCCCGGAATGGCAAGCGATGCTTGCCGGCCGGCCGGACGGCGGCCCCGATCACCAAGCCGAGTCGATCAATACATTAAGTCTATGACTTTCTCTTCAATGCATTCCCGACGAAAGACAGAAGGACCGGATGACCATGGGCGATTTCTTTCAAGCTGAAAGCTACGGATATACCCACAAAGGAAAAGTCAGATCGCTGAACGAAGACAGCTTCCTCGACCGTCCCGACCTGGGCTTGTGGGTTGTCGCCGATGGAATGGGGGGACATCAGGCCGGTGACGTCGCCAGCAGAAGAATTTGTGATTACCTCAATAGAATTGAAAAGAAAGACTCTGCATCGGATCTCTATCGCAACGTCACCTCCGCCTTATATTACGTTAACGAAGACCTTAAACTCTACGCCCAGAATACCGGAGCTGGCATGGTAGGCTCCACGGTTGTCGTTCTTCTTTACCGAGGCCGATCTTGTGCCTGCCTTTGGGCCGGGGACAGTCGTCTTTATCTATTCAGAGAGAACAAACTCTATAGATTAACAAAAGATCACACAACGGTACAGGAGTTAATCAACGCTGGCCTTCTCGCACCTGAAGATGCCGAGAATCATCCCAGAGCAAATGAAATCACCCGTGCAGTGGGTGCCGAAAATGAGCTTCAACTGGAACCCTGGCAGGGAAGTGTCGGTGAAAATGATATATTTCTTCTTTGCACCGATGGAATAACAAAGTCAATTTCCGAGAATGACATCGAACAAACGGTCAGATACTATGGAAACCCAAAAGAAATCGTACTTTCCCTCATCGAAACAGGACTCGAGTGTGGAGCCCCAGATAATCTGACGGCCCTCGCTGTTAAAATGACAAAGAAAAACACTACGGCATCCATGGAGACAGTGCTGGACGTTGCCAGCCCAACGCACACCCTTTGAATTTTCTGTCCCCTCCTTCGACCAGTCAGCGAACGCAGGGCCTCAACGGCGGATCAACCATTCTTAGAGCTGATCTTGCACGCATTGCACTAATTTAAGGTAATTAAAATTTTAGATTGCTATTGAAAACCTGTGGATTCTTTTATATTAAAAACTTGCTGGCACTCTACCTTTGAATGTCCCAAAACGGCATACCGACCGTCAAAGCACGGCAAAGCATATAGAAGAAAAAAGAACATTTAATTTCATAGTAAAACATACAAAGAAATCTGAACAATCTCTTTATTGGCAATATGGAGGGGGGCACAAGCAATGAAGACAAGTAACATTATAAAAACAGCCTGCTTATCGGGCATAACACTTCTTGCCGTATCTACAAACTCTGCGAATGCGAGCACGGACTGCGACTACGATACCGAGATTGACCGGATCCGTGGTCTGATTTCGGACTCGACAACGTCTGTGAATACGGAGGTCTGCGGATATTCGTTCGCAGTTGTCTCCAACACCCAGGCCAGCGGAGTTCCCGGGCTTTCGATCGCCGAAGGCAGTATCAATGGAATTCCCGTTAGGATCGAGACAACCGCGTCAAGCTTCGACTCGACAGATATTTCTCGGGACACGGTTGCCGTATACGTCAATGGCAACGAAGTTTACCGGGGCATCATCGATAATGCCGACATCAACGAAGGCCTAAGGCTTCTCGGATCACTCGGAGTGCTGGATTCCGCCGCCGTCACCCAAACGGAAGTTCAGAAATCTTCGGTCGCCACGGTCTCGCGCACCGTGAACCGGCGCGTTCAGCAATTTCTCACAAACCCGACCACATTCTCCACGCAGATCTCCGCCGCCGACGGCAACGGCCAGATCACCGGCTTGGCCGGGGGCGATGAAAGCACGGGTGTGGATCGTCGCTTCGGCCTTTGGGGCAACATCTCCAACTCTTGGCTGGATGACGACTCTCTGTTCGGCAGCTTCGACGGCACATTGACCAGCATTACGACTGGCCTGGACTACCGGGTGCTGGATAATGTGCTGGCCGGTATCGCCGTCACGGGCGAAATGGTCGACCTTGACACCCACTTCAACAGCGGTGGCCTGGACTCCAAAGGCCTGATCTTCACGCCCTACATTGGCGCGGCCTTTCTTGATCAGCAGCTTATCGCCAACTTTCTGGTCGGCTACGGCTTGAGTTCCGTCAAGACAGAGCGCCTTGGCTACACCGTCAACGGCACCCAGTTCACGGCGCAACAGGTTGACGCGGACTTCTGGTCGCGACGCGTGTTCCTGTCCTCGGATCTGTCCGGCAATTTCCAGATCGGGGACCTGACCCTGTCGCCCCGGGCCGGCTATACCATGGCCTGGGACTCGCGGAACTCTGTTACGGAAAGCGACGGAACCGTCACCGACAAGAATGACACTGTGGTCGGGACCATCAGTGCTGCCGCCCGGGCAACCTACACCATCGGCAGTTTTGCACCTTACATTGAAACCATCTACTCTTACGACGCCATTATTGACGAAGACATTGTCGGCGTTCAGAGCCTGACCACCCAGGACCGCGACGAAGTCGTCCTGGTGGGTGGCCTCACCTGGCAGGCTGCCGACGACATGATGGCGACCTTTGAAGTTTCCAATAGCTTTGGGCGCGAGAACTTCAGCAACACGACAGTATCCGCGGCCCTGCGCTGGGAGTTCTAGCATTTGTCCGGACAGCCGGCACATCCTGCCAAGGGACGTGCCGGCTTTTCATTCCATTACCTCAGCTCTGTTACATCGATCAGAGAAACCCCACAAGCCTCCGGCGTGTAAGGAGAATTAGATGTACACGAAGAAAATCCGTGATGCCTTTCTGATGGGGGTATCGGCTGCCAGTCTTTGTATCCTGAGCGGGCAAGCCTTTGCCGCTGAAACCTATGACTTCGTGACCTTGATTGACGATTCCGGTTCGAACGGCACCTACGGGGCGGAAGCCGGGGATTTCATGACCTCTATGGACAATATGCTGGAAGCCAATGGGGTTTCCGGCAACCGCTTTGGTCTGACGGCCTTTGGTGGCACGTATTCGGAAACCGGCGCCGTGCTCGATGTCGGCGGCAGCCTATTCGGTTCTTCGTCGGATTATGCCTCGGCCGTTGGCAGCCTGACGTTCCAAGGATCCCGAGAAGACGGCTATGCTGCCATCGTGCTGATGGGCAACACCTATTCCAGCGCATTCCGGTCCGATGCCGGGCGGTCGGCGATCATGCTCACCAGCGACGAAACCCGGACCGAAGTGGATTACAGCATCGATCAGGACGATGCCCTGGCCGCATTGACCAACAACAACATCCGATTCACAGCCATTGCACCTCAAACCATGAGATACAATGGCAATGAGGCCATTGCCGTTGTTCGTCCCGAAGGCGGCTCCGACTATCTTGTCTACTATCTGGACTCCGGCGTATTGAAGAGTGCATTCATCAGCAGCTCGGCAGAACTGTTCGACGGCGTCACGGTGGGCGACTACACCGCGTTGGCCCTGGGCACGGACGGCGCCATCGTGGACTACTCCAATATTGGTGTTCTTGGTGGCACCTCAGAAGATTCCCTGCTAGCCCGCCTGCTGCTGGCCATGAGCATCGAAGAATCCGCTGACGACGCCGCTCAGAACATCGAAGACTCCGGGCAAATGCAAACCCAGGTGGCCGTCCGGAACCTGGTCTCCTCGGTTTCTGGACGGACGGACGCCTTGCGGTCGCTGACGCGCAGCGGCGGCCAACAGAGCGCATCCCTGCGGGGTGACGATCAAAGCGGTCTTGCCGGCGGGGATCAGGCCTCTGATTACGTAACCGACCGTCTCGCAGTCTGGGCCGAAGCCACGGGCACCTTGTACAGCGACTGGGGATCCTCCGATCCGTTCGAGGGCTTTCTGTTCGCCGGCACCGGCGGAGCGGATTATCGGGTGACAGATTCCCTTCTTCTGGGTGCCAGCATCGGCTTTGAATCGGCCAAGAACACGTTCCAGAGCGGCCGGGACAGGGACACCGTCTATTTCAACACCACGCTTTACGGAGCTTATCTGCTGACGGACTCCGTGGCTGTCGACGGTCTGGTGTCAGTCGGCTATGGCCGCAACGAGGTCAATCAGGCGCTGGCCCTGGTTGGGGATGGCAAGTCCCAGTTCAACTCGGTTCGCGTGGTCAGCGCAGCCAACCTGTCCTATCAGGACATGTTCGATCAGGTCACCCTGTATGGGGCCGCTGGTCTGTCCTATGCACACGAAAGCATGGACGACTATCGGAACGACAACGAGGTGCTGGTGGAAACCGATTCTAACCGTCTGGCCCAAACCCGGATTTCCGGCGATGTCGGCTATCAGTTCGACATGGGTGACGGGGTCCTGCTGGAACCCTTCGTCACCGCCAGCCTGGAATGGGACATATTGCGGTCGGACGACAATGATCGCGTCGGCATGACCGGCGGTGGCGGGGTGCGAACCTATATCGGTCCCCAGGTCAGCGCCGGACTTTACGGGTATACGGAATTGGTCCGCAGCGAGGAAAACGCCTACAACATCGGCGCCAACCTTCGCTACCAATTCTAAATCATACCGCGGGCAATCGGGATCGACCTAACACGAATACTTTGACCTAGAATCATATGGCTGAGTCATAGAGAGGACCGGAGAACCGGTTGTGCGCAAGCGCGTCTCCAACTCCCGCCAAGCGTTCCTTTCGCCTCCCACTTTTCCGCTCGACGCCCGAAAACCAGACGGCCTTCGGGCAGCCACAAAACGACCGCCTGTCCACAAGCCCGTCCGCCAATCCGGCAGACGGGCTTCCTTTTTTGAAACTCTCTCCCACCTCTTTCCCCCGTCATCATACCGTCACTGGACCGCCGGCGCGGCCCTGGCCACCTTCCCTGCCGACCCTTTCAGAACCACCGCCCGCGCCGGAGGCCCGCCCGATGAACACCGACCGCCCGAAAGTCGTCCTGGTGGTGATCGACGGCCTGGGCTTCGACACCGCCATCACCGAAATGGGCTTCCTGGAAGGCCAGGTGGAAGCCGGGCGAGCGCGGCGATGGCGCATGCGCAGCGTCCTGCCCAGCCTGTCCCGCCCCTGCTACGAAACCCTGCTGACCGGCGTGCCCCCTGCCGAGCACGGCATCACCAGCAACGGGGTGGTCCGGCCGTCCTCCATGGACAGCATCTTCACCATCGCCCGCGCCCACGGCCGGCGGACGGGGGCTGCGGCCTATTCCTGGTTTTCCGAACTGGCCAATGGTGTGCCGTTCGATCCCGTCATGGACCGGGAAGTCACCGACGGCCCCGGCGGCATCCAGTTCGGCCGCTTCTATGTGCTCGACCCTTTCCCGGATCAGGAACTGTACTGGCAGGCGGACCGGCTGATCCGCCGCAATGCGCCCGACCTGATGCTGGTCCACCCCATGGGCTGTGACCACATGGGCCATGCCCATGGGGGCGACTCCCTGGAGTACCGCCGCGCCGCCGCCCATTCCGATGACGCCCTGGCCCGCCTGATCCCCGACTGGCAATCCCGGGGGTACCGGGTCGTGGTCACCGCCGATCACGGTATGTGCGCCGACGGCCACCATGGCGGTACCGCCGACAAGGTGCGCGACGTGCCCTTCTGGCTGCTCGCCCCCCCGGAAGGCGTCGAACCGGGACTCGCCACGGATGTCGCCGGCCAATGCGCCGTCGCTCCCACAATCCTGGATCTGATGCATTTGCCCATACCGGAACCTATGGTGACCCAAAGCTTGCTCAAACAGAGTTTTTGCGACTGCGAGGCTTGATCAGCTGTCCCCAATGATGGTTTCATGCTCCTGCAAAGGTAAAGCGCCGTCATCAGAAGCGGCGCAAGGGGCACGAAGGCGTGGCCGGGTATAACATCAGACCACCAGCAGATCCGTCCAGGCCCTCTTGGGACAATGAGTATGGATGCCGAGGTATTCATAGCGGTGGAGCCTGCAAACACCCGGGCCTCTCCGACGGCATCGGCACCCGCCCTGGAGGCGGAACTGGCGCATCTGCGCGCCCGTGTGGCCGAGCTGGAACGGGACAAGGCCGATCTGGAAATCGCCTTGACCAGCGCCGTCGAGCATGGCGACGTGGTGGAGACGGAGCTTTATGCCGCCAACACCATCCTTCAGTCGGAAATCCGCGAACGCATTGTCGCCGAGGGCCGGCTGGCCAAGGTGCTGGAAGCGGTCAGCCGGCAGATGACCGACCTGGAAGTGCTGGTCCAGACCCTGACAGACCACGGCGACGCTATGGAAAGCGAATGGCTGATGCGCTATGCCGCCGTCGATGCCCAGGCCCGCATGGACCCCCTGACCTGCATCGCCAACCGCCGCCAGCTCGACGAAGCCCTGGATCAGGCCTGGAAGCGCTGCCGCCGCTCCGGTTTCCCCTTGTCCGTGGCCATGTGCGACCTGGATCACTTCAAGTCCTATAACGATACCCTGGGCCACGCAGAGGGCGACGAGGTGCTGAAGACCTTCGCCGAGGTGCTGCGAAGCTGCTGCAAGCGCGCCATCGACCTGCCCGCGCGCATGGGCGGCGAGGAATTCGTGGTGCTGTTCGATGAAACCGGCCTGGAAGACGCCCGCGCCGTGGCAGAGGCGATCAACCGCTCCCTGTCCGAACGCGCCATTCCCCATCCGGGCAGCCCCAAGGGCCGGGTGACCGTCAGCATCGGCGTTGCCTGCATCCACCCCGCTGATGGCGGCGATCCCGCCGGCCTGCTGGCCCGCGCCGATACGCTGCTCTATGCCGCCAAGGCCGAAGCCCGGGACGTGGTGCGCTGCGACACCGGCCCCATGCGTCCCGCTCCCGCCGCCCCTTCTTCCTCGCCCCCCCATCCGGAGGAGACATGACCGTGTCCGTGCCGTCCGCCGCCTCTTCCTCCCGCGCCGGAGTCCTGAGATCGGACCGCGACGCCATGGAGAGCCTGACGCTGAGCTTCTCGCCCAGCCTGCTGCCCCTGCGGCAGCGGTGGCGCAACAACGGCCTGTCCGCCGATTTCCTGGGCGACTATGTCACCACCTTCTTCCCCGGGCAGGAAGGGGATCCGCAAGCCCCCAGCCAGGCCAAGGAGGTCAAGGCGGCGATCACCTATGTGGCCAACGAGCTGCTGGAAAACGCCATGAAGTACAGTGACCGGGACCTGCCCTATCCGGTCACCATCCGGCTGATCCTGCATCCGGACCGCATCGTCTGCCTGGCGACCAACGCCGTCGACGCCGCCCACGCCGCCGCCATGCGCCGCTATGTGGCCGACCTGGAATCCAGCGATCCCCAGGAGCTGTACATCACCATCCTGGAACAGGGCGGCCGGGGCGAAGGGGGGTCCGGTCTGGGGGTGGTGACCATGATCAACGACTACGGCGCTGCCGTCACCTTCGACATCGTGCCCAATGCCGACGGCAGCGAGACCGTCACCACCCGGGCCGAAATCCCCCTGGGAGAGACCTTGGCATGATGAGCGAAACCCCGCCCCGGACCCCGCCGGAGGGAGCCCTGCCCGCCTCCTTCCCGACCGCCACCGACCGAGAAAGCAGCGCTGCGACATCACAGATGCAAGAGATTACCGGAGAGACCTACACCGTCCAGTACAGCCCGGAGACCGGCACCATCATCCTGACCGGGACGCTGCGGCTGAACGGAATGGCCGAATACGCGCCCATCGCCGACGCCCTGCGTGCGGCGCTGGAGGCCGCCAAAGCCTTGACCCTGGACATGCGGGGGCTGGAGTTCCTTAACAGCTCGGGCATCGCCATGCTGTCCAAATTCGTGATCGAGGTGCGCAACAGCCAGGACGTCACGCTGACCATCCTGGGGGATGGAGCCCTGGCTTGGCAGGCCAAATCCCTGTCCAACCTGAAACGGCTGATGCCGGCCCTGACCCTGGATCTGGGATAGGCCCGGCCCGCCCTGACCGGGAGATCCCGCCGATGAGCGCCCTGATCCGTCTGCTGCGCCGCATTCCCCTGGGCCAGCGGATCTATCTGACCCTGGCCATCTACGTGGTCGCCGTCGCGGCCCTGGTGGTGGTGGGCTGGCGGATCTTCGATCTGATCAACGGCCATCGCGATGCCCTGGTCAAAGTGCGCTGGGAAGCCACCGCCGTCGCCGCCCTGACCGAGGAGGTCGCGGGCCTGCACGGCATGGTGCGGGAGGCCCTGAGCATCGCCGACCGGGGATCGGTGGACAGCGCCCTGGTCCAGCGCGACAAGGTCCGGGCCGCGATCGCCGTCCTGCCCAAACCCTCTGACGAGGTCCGGGCCGCCGCCGGAAGGCTGGAAGCCGCCACGGCCGCCCATATGGCCGACTTCGATGGTATGTTGGCCCTGAACAAGGATCTGGAGCGCACGTACAGGGACATTACCGGCTGGACCAGCCAGATGCTGGGCCTGTTCGGCATCCTCGACCGTCTGGCCACCTCGGGTGCCTTGCCGTCCGCGGCGGGGCCGCTGCTGCGGGCGGCCAACCAGGGGTTCCTGAAAGGCCTGATCAACGGCAACGCGTTCTATCTGACCCAAGAGGCGCAGAAGGCCGACCTTGCCGAATCCGGCTTCCAGACCGTCGCCGATACGGCCGGGTCCCTGGCGGCCATGGCCACCGATCCCTTCCAGACCGGCATCATCGCGTCCCTGGACGAACGGGCGCAGGAGATGGTCAGCAAGGTGCGCACCCTCGACCGGCAGTTCGCCGAACGCAAGCAGGTGGAGCGCAGTACCCTTGCCGCGTCTCGGCGCACCATGCTGGCCGAGGTCACGACCCTGGAGACCCTGGCGCTGAAGCGGGAGTCCGCCTTGCAGACCGCCCTGGGCGATCAGGCCCGCAACGTGCTGCTGCTGTCGGCGCTGCTGGCCCTGGGGGTTATGGTGGCCGGCGTGCTGGCCAACGGCCTGGTGGTCGCCAGTATCCGCACACCGATCCTGCGTCTGAACACCATCATGCAGGACCTCGCCGCCGGCCACTGGGACCGGGACGTGGACGGCACCGGAACCCGCGACGAGGTGGGGGCCATGGCCCGCACCCTGCAGGTCTTCAAGGAGACCGCCCTGCGTGCCCAGCGTCTGGAGACGGAAAAACGCGAGGCGCTGGCCGCCGAGAAGGCGGAAACCGAACGCGCCCTGGCCCGGCTTGATCAGGCCCACGGCGAGATCACCGCCCTGAATGCCCGCCTGAGCACCGAGAACGTGCGGCTGGGGGCGGAGCTGGACGTGTCGCGGCGGCTGCAAACTATGCTGCTGCCGCGGGAAGAGGAACTGGCCGACCTCCACGGTCTAGAGGCCGCCGCCTTCATGGAGCCGGCCCACGAGGTGGGGGGCGACTACTACGACATCCTGCGCGGCGAGGACGGGGTGCGCATCGGCATCGGCGACGTCACCGGCCATGGCCTGGAAAGTGGCGTTGTGATGCTGATGACCCAAAGCGTGCTGCGCACCCTGACCATCAGCGAAGAAGAGGACCTGACCACCATCCTGGACGTGCTGAACCGCACCCTGTTCACCAACATCCAGCGCATGGGCAGCGACAAGAACCTGACCTTCGCCCTGATCGACTACCTTCCCACCCCCACCGGTGGCGGACTGCGGGTGATCGGCCAGCATGAATCCCTGATCGTCGTGCGCGCCGACGGGTCGGTCGAGGAAATCGACACCAGCCTGCTGGGCCTGCCCGTGGGCCTGGTGGACGACCTGAAATCCTATCTGGCGGAAACCGAAGTGGCCTTGCACGCGGGCGACGTGGTCGTCCTCTATACCGACGGCATCACCGAAGCCGCCGATCCGCAAGGGACCTTGTTCGGCCTGGAGCGCCTGAAAGCCCTGGCCGCCGAACACCACGAGAACTCGCCCCATGCCATCAAGGATGCCATCCTGCGGGCGGTCGGTGACCATATCGCCGGCGGCACCGTCTTCGATGACCTGACCCTGATCGTGCTGAAACAGCGTCCCCGGCCGGTCCCGTCCAACGACGCCGCCGCCACCCCGGTGGCGGAGCCGGCGACGGCCTGATCCGGGGCTACGGGGGCTACGGGCGGACCTGGTCGGCGAGCAGGACGGCCATCGCCCGGACGGCATCCAGAAACGGCCCCATGTCCTCATAGGGGTCGGGACAGCGCGTCTCAGTGCAGACCACCCGCCCCCCCTGGCGCTCGATGGCGCAGGCCAGCATCAGGTTCACCGGCAGGCCGAAGTCCTCGACCTGCAAGCCGTCGCGATCCACCTGCTGGCGCCGCCGGACCGCATCCGACACGTCGCGCAGGGGACCCCAGGCATGGGCGGTGCGCTGGGGCAAAAGGCCGCCCATGCCCCGGGGCAAGGCGGCATAGCCGATGACGGGCTTGCCCAGGGCCGCAGCCACGCCAATTTCATAGGCTGTACCGTCATCCACATTCGGGCCACGAAAGGGAACCAGATTCGCCAGCACGCCGTCGCAGGCGCCGATCATCGCTTCGTTGGCCTGGAAAATCGCCCGGGCCAGGGACGGACCGGGGTCGGACGGGGCGTGGGCGCTCAGGTCCGCATCAAGGGGAAACAGGCCCGTCAGGCCGTGGTCGGCACAGATTTCCTGCTTGCGCCGGCCAAGCGTCACGGCTTCGGGATGGAAGACATCCGGGCCGGCCAGATACACCTTGGGCATCGCAGCGTGTTCCCCCTGCGGACGTTATTGCATCGGATGTACCCCCCCTCGGGGGTATGCCTTTTATTTTTCACAGGATCGCCGTGAATGAAACTCTTCTCCTGCCACGCCTGCGGACAAATCGTCCATTTCGAGAACACGGTGTGCGAACGCTGTGGTCATG
The DNA here is from genome assembly GCA_046233135.1 of Rhodospirillaceae bacterium Z3-40. Lineage (GTDB taxonomy): Bacteria > Pseudomonadota > Alphaproteobacteria > Rhodospirillales > Rhodospirillaceae > JBJXHN01. Next base: position 627,860 of record JBJXHN010000003.1, read on the forward strand.
CGCTGGGATATCTCCCGGGGCCGGGCATCGTTTCGGCACTGGAGTGGGACGGAACGCAGGGTGCCTGGCAAGCCCTGGCCCCACCCGGGGGGCTGTGGCTCTATTGCGCCAATTATGAGTTGGGCGCCTGCAACTGGATGGTTCCGGCCAGCGGCACTGGGGCCGCGAACGGCGGGCAAGCCACAGGCGGCGGCGGCGGTTCGGCGGGGCAGGCCCTGTGCCCGGCCTGCGCCCTGAACCGCACCATCCCCGACCTGACGGTCTCGGAGAACCTGCAGGCATGGCAGCGGCTGGAAGGCGCCAAGCACCGTCTGGTCTACGCCCTGAACCGCTTCGGCCTGCCGGTGTTTTCCAAGGCCGACGACGCCCACCAGGGGCTGGCCTTCGACTTCATGTCCGACTGGGACAGCCCCTTCGGTGAACAGAACCGCGTGCTGACCGGCCACGCCCAGGGGGTGATCACCGTCAATATCGCCGAAGCCGACCCCGCCCGCCGGGAAGAGGTGCGCATGGCCATGGGCGAGCCCTACCGCACCCTGCTGGGCCATCTGCGCCATGAATCCGGCCACTACTGGTGGGAACGGCTGGTCCAGGGCAGTCCCCGCCAGGATGACTTCCGCGCCCTGTTCGGGGATGAACGCCAGGACTATGCCGAGGCCCTGTCCCGCCACTACGCCGGGGGGCCGCCCACCTCCTGGCCCGCCCATTACGTCAGCGCCTATGCCGCCTCTCACCCCTGGGAGGACTGGGCCGAAACCTGGACGCATACCCTGCATGTGATCGATACCCTGGAAACCGCCTGGGCCTTCGGGATCGACGTCCAGCCCCGCCATGGCAGCGATCCGGCCCTGGCCGGCACCGCCGATGTGGACCCCTACGACGTCACCGACTTCGACGCCCTGATGGAAGACTGGCTGCCGCTGGCCATCGCCGTGAACAGCCTGAACCGCTCCATGGGACAGCCGGACATGTACCCTTTCGTCCTGACCCCGGCGGTCATCGAGAAAATGGCCTTCGTTCACCAGGTGATCCGGCGGGGCGCCCTGCTACCGGTTTGAGCACGGGGCAGCGGCCCATAGACGATTGCCCCGGGGCACCCCCTGGTGTCGGTGCGCCTGTGATGCCACATTCCGTGTAGTCTTTATATCCGCTCATCCCCTCCGTTGCCCTCTGGCCCCTCGGGCCGGAGCGGGGCGGCCCCTCCCGCATTTAAGGACCCTCCATGGCCGAAGCTTCCAGTTCCGTGCGTGTCTGGCCGGGCCGTCCCACGCCCCTCGGTGCCACCTGGGACGGATCGGGCACCAATTTCGCCCTGTTTTCCGCCCATGCCACCGGGGTCGACCTGTGCCTTTATGACGACGACGGCATAACGGAAACAGCCTGCATTCGCCTGCCCGAGTACACCCACGAAGTCTGGCACGGCTACCTGCCCGATGTTCGGCCGGGGCAGCGTTACGGCTATCGGGTCCATGGCCCCTACGCCCCCGAGGACGGCCACCGCTTCAATGCCCACAAGCTGCTGCTGGACCCCTATGCCAAGGCGCTAAGCGGCGATCTTATCTGGGATGATGCGCTGTTCGCCTATGAACTGGGCCACCCGGACGGCGACCTGTCCTTCGACACCCGGGACAGCGCGCCCTTCATGCCGAAATGCCGGGTGGTGGACCCGGCCTTTACCTGGGGCCGGCCCATGGAGCCCCGCCCCTTCCATGAAACCGTGATCTACGAGTTGCACTGCAAGGGTGCGACGATCCGCCATCCGGAGATCCCCGAAGAGATGCGCGGCACCGTCGACGGTCTGGCCCACCCGGCTTTCGTCGACCACCTGCGTGACCTGGGCGTCACCGCCATCGAGTTGCTGCCCATCCACAGTTTCGTGGAAGACCGCCACCTGATCGAACGGGGACTGACCAACTACTGGGGCTACAACTCCATCGGTTTTTTCGCCCCCCATCGCGCCTATCTCGGCCAGGGGCAGCACCTGTCGGGGTTCAAATCCTTCGTCCAGCGTCTGCACGATGCCGGGATCGAAGTGCTGCTGGACGTGGTCTATAACCACACCGCTGAGGGCAACCACCTGGGGCCGACCCTGTCCTTCAAGGGGATCGACAACCGGTCCTACTACTACCTGATGGGCGAAGCACGCTATTACAACGACTTCACCGGCTGCGGCAATGCCCTGGAACTGCGCCACCCCCGGGTGCTGGGGATGGTCATGGACTCCCTGCGCTACTGGGTGGAGACCATGGGGGTGGACGGCTTCCGCTTCGATCTGGCAACCACCCTGGCCCGGGTGGACGGGCCGTTCAACGAACACGCCGGCTTCCTGGACGCCGTCGCCCAGGACCCGGTGCTCAGCCGGGTCAAGCTGATCGCCGAGCCCTGGGACACCGGCCTCGGCGGCTATCAGGTGGGCAATTTCCCGCCGGGCTGGGCGGAATGGAACGACCAGTACCGGGACACCATGCGCAAGTTCTGGAAGGGGGACGGCGGCCAGTTGCCCGCCTTCGCCAGCCGCCTGTCGGGATCGTCGGAGATCTTCAACCGCCGGGGCCGGCGCACCTGGGCCAGCGTCAATTTCATCACCGCCCACGACGGTTTCACCCTGGCCGATCTGGTCAGCTACGACGGCAAGCACAACGAAGCGAACGGCGAAGGCAACCGCGACGGCTCGGACAACAACAACTCCTGGAACCACGGGGTGGAGGGGGAAACGCAAGACCCCGAGATCCTGGCCCTGCGCCGTCGCCAGCGCCGCAACATGCTCGCCACCCTGCTGCTGTCGCAGGGCGTGCCCATGCTGCTGGCCGGCGACGAGTTCGGCAACAGCCAGGGCGGCAACAACAATGCCTACTGCCAGGACAGTCCCATCAGCTGGCTGGACTGGGAAGGGATAGGCCCCGAAGATGCCGCCCTGACAACCTTCACCCGCCGCCTGCTGGAACTGCGCCGCGACCATATCGTCTTCCACCGCAACCGCTTCTTCAGCGGGGCGGAAATCCGCGGCACCGACGTCCGCGACGTCACCTGGCTGTCGCCCGCCGGCCTGGTCATGACCGACGAGGACTGGGCCGATGGCGAAGCCCGGGCGCTGGCCGTGCGGCTGTCGGGCGAAGCGGGCCTGATGCACCTGTCGGAAACCGGCGAGCAGGAGGGCGACGACAGCTTCCTGTTGCTGGTCAACGCCGCCCACGACACCGTCACCTTCACCCTGCCCGACGATGCCGATGCCCAGTGGTGGCGCACCGTGATCGACACCATGAAAGAGGATGGCCAGCCCGCCGATGCCGAGGACGACCACCCCGGTGGCGGAACCCGGGACGTGCCCGGCCGTTCCTTCCAGCTGCTGCGTCTGGTCCCCCCCGTACCGGACGCGAAAGACGCCGACACCCCGAAAGCGGAGAGCCCGTGATGGCCTGTCCCTACGGAGCCGTTCCCACCCCGGACGGCGTGCGTTTCCGCCTGTGGGCGCCCGCCGCCACCAGCGTCGCCGTGGTGCTGGAACCGGCTGCCGGGGGACCCGCCGACACGACCGAAGCGCCCCGCACCGTTCCGCTCGACCCCGCCGACGGCGGCTGGTTCGCGGCGGTGGTGCCGGATACCGGGCCGGGGACCCTCTACCGCTATCAGATTGATGGCGACCTGCTGGTGCCCGACCCGGCCTCGGCCTTCCAGCCCCGAGACGTGGCCGGCCCAAGCATGGTGGTCGACCACGGGGCCTATCCCTGGCAGACCACCGCCTGGTCCGGCCGCCCCTGGCACGAAACGGTGCTGTACGAACTGCACGTGGGCACTTTCAGTCCCGAAGGGAGCTATGACGGCCTGCGCGCCCGCCTGCCGGCCCTGAAGGCCCTGGGCATCACCGCCATCGAGCTGATGCCTCTGTCGGATTTCCCCGGCGCCCGCAATTGGGGCTATGACGGGGTGCTGCCGTTTGCCCCCGATTCCGCCTATGGCACGCCCGACGACCTGAAGCAGCTGATCGACGCCGCCCATGGCGAAGGCCTGCAGGTGTTCCTGGACGTGGTCTATAATCACTTCGGGCCGGAGGGGAACTATCTGCATGCCTATGCGCCGGATTTCTTCACCGATGCCCACCAAACCCCCTGGGGAGCGGCCATCGACTTCTCCCGGGCGCCGGTGCGTGGCTTTTTTATCGAAAACGCCCTGCATTGGCTGACCGAATATCGCTTCGACGGCCTGCGCTTCGATGCCGTGCATGCCATCACCGACGACGGCGAACCCCATATGCTCGACGAGCTGGCCCGCACCATCCGGCAGCGCCTGCCCGTCAACCGCCTTGTCCATCTGGTCCTGGAGAACGACGCCAACCAGGCCCGCTGGCTGAGCCGGGATGCGCAGGCACGCCCGGTGCTCTACACCGCACAGTGGAACGACGACTTCCACCATGTGGCCCACGTGCTGGCCACCGGGGAAAGCGACGGCTACTACGGCGACCATGCGGACGATGTGATCGACCGGTTCGGCCGCTGTCTGGCCGAAGGCTTCGATTACCAGGGCAGCCCGTCGGTCCACCGGGACGGCAACGTGCGCGGCGAGCCCAGCGGCCATCTCCCGGCCACCGCCTTCGTCTCCTTCTTGCAAAACCACGACCAGACCGGCAACCGCGCCCTGGGCGAACGGCTGAGCCATCTGGCGCCCACCGAACGGCGGCGGGCACTGGCCGCCGTGCTGCTGCTCGCCCCGTCCGTGCCGATGCTGTTCATGGGCGAGGAATGGGGATCGGAGCAGCCATTCCTGTTCTTCTGCGGCTTCGAAGGGGATCTGGCCGATGCGGTACGGGAAGGCCGGCGGCGGGAATTCGCCCAGTTCCCGCAGTTCCAGGACCCGGCGATGCGGGAACGCATCCCCGACCCCATCGACCCCAGCACCGCCGAACGCTGCGTGCTGGACTGGACCGCCCCGGAAAAGCCCGCCTACAAGGCCTGGCTGGAACTGACTCGGGAATTGCTGGAGCTGCGCCACCGCGAGATCATCCCGCTGCTGCCCCTGCTGGCGGCGGGTGACGCGTCGTGGGAGACCCGGGGGCGGTTCCTCAGCGTCCACTGGCCGCTGACCGACGGCCGGGTGCTGACCCTGGATGCCGCCTTCGGCGAAGACGGCGAGCACCCCGAACACAATCCGGAAGACGGCTGCAATGTGCTCTGGCGCAGCACGGACGCGGATTGGCGGGTGCTGTGGTGCCTGCGCAGCGAAGAGGACACGCAATGACGCCTGCCCCGATCTCTCCCCCGGCCCGCCGCTACGCTCCCACGGCCACCTACCGACTGCAGATGCATGCCGGCTTCACCTTCGCCGATGCCGCTGCCATCGCACCGACCCTGCGGCGGCTGGGCGTCAGCCACGCCTATTGCTCGCCGATCCTGGCGGCCCGGCCGGGGTCCACTCACGGCTACGACATCACCGACCACCGCGCCCTGAACCCGGAACTGGGGGGGACTGAGGGCTTCGCCGCCTTTTCCCATGCCCTGGAGGCCCAGGATCTGGGGCTGATCATCGACATCGTCCCCAACCACATGGGCATCAACGGTGCGGACAACGGCTGGTGGCTGAGCGTGCTGGAATGGGGCCAGGACAGTCCCCATGCGGACTATTTCGATATCGACTGGTTCCCCGCCACCGAAGGGCTGACCCGGCGGGTGCTGCTGCCGGTGCTGGGCGACCTGTACGGCAGGGTGCTGGCCAACGGAAACCTGCGGCTGGCCTTCGAGCCGGCGGACGGCTCGTTCAGCGTCTGGTACTACGACCACCGCTTCCCGGTCTGTCCGGGCAGCTATATCCGCATCCTCGAACCCTTGCTGGGCGATGACCCCGACTGCGCGGCCCTGCTGACCGAGGCCCGCCACCTGCGCGCCATGCCCCGCAGCCACAGCCGGCGCAAGGGCCGGGTGACCCGGGGCGAGCACTTCAAGGAACGGCTGGCGGCCGAAGACGCCCTGCATGGCCGCCTGAACTCTGCCCAGCACCTGTTCGCCGAAACGGCAGAGGATGGCCGGGGGCTGGAGCGGCTGCATGCCCTGATCGAGGCCCAGGCCTGGCGGCCGGCCTACTGGCGCCTGTCCAGTCACGAGATCAACTACCGCCGCTTCTTCCAGATCAACGACCTGGCTGGCTTGCGGGTGGAAGACCCGGCCGTCTTCGATGCCGCCCACCGGCTGGTGCACGATCTGGTGGCCGCTGGCCGCGTGCATGGCCTGCGCATCGACCATATCGACGGACTCGCGGACCCCAAGGGCTACCTCGACCGGCTGCAATCCCTGCTCGCCCCCCATGCGGACCGGCTGGGCTTTCCCGCCGGCGCTTTCCCGGTGTGGGTGGAAAAGATCCTGGAAGGCGAAGAGCCGCTGCGTTCCGCCTGGGCCTGTGCGGGTACCACCGGATACGACGCCCTGGCCGAGATCCTGGCCGCCCAGGTGGATCCGGCGGGACTTTCGGCCCTGGAAACGGCCTTCGCAACCAGCACCGGCACCGCCGATGCCGAAGCGGAAGGCGTGCGCGCCCGCCGCCAGATCATGGATCAGGAACTGGCCGCCGAGCTGGCGGTTCTGGCCAATCAGGTGAGCGCCCTGCTGAAGCGGGACCGCAACACCCGGGATTTCGCCCGCGCCGACGTACGCGCCGGCCTGCGGGAAATCATCGCGCACTTTCCGGTTTACCGCACCTATATCGACGCCGACGGCCCGACGGCAGAGGATGATATCGCGCTCGGCCGGGCGCTGCGTGGCGCCCGCAAGGCCCGGGCGGTGGGCCACGGCATGCTCTATGACGTGCTTGCCGAGGTGCTGTCCGGCCGCTGGCAGGCCCGCGCCGACGGCCGCCCCCGCGCCGGCGTTCTGGCCCTGGTGCGGCGCATGCAGCAGCTGACCGGCCCGGTCACCGCCAAGGGGCTGGAAGACACCACCTTTTATCGCGTGCTGCCGCTGACCGCCCTGAACGAAGTGGGCAGCGCCCCCAACGGCCCGCCCCTGTCGCCGGAAGCCTTCCACCGCCGGATGGCCCGGCGGGCGCGGGACTGGCCCGGAGCCATGGTCACCACCGCGACCCATGACACGAAACGCAGCGAGGACGTGCGTGCCCGTCTGGCCGTGCTGTCCGAATGCCCGGACGACTGGACGGAACGGGCCGCACGCTGGGCGGCCTGGACCCGCCCCATCCCCCCCGACCCGGACGAGGACAATCCGGACAGCCTGCCCCCCTCTGCGGCCGACACCTGGCTGACCTTCCAGACCCTGGCGGGGATCTGGCCGGCCCACGATCCGGCGGCCCCCTTCGACCCCGAAGGCCTGCCCCTGGACGCCCTGGCCGGCCGGCTGGAAACCTATCTGCTGAAGGCCGCGCGGGAAGCCAAGCTGCATACCTCGTGGCTGGACAACGACGCCGCCTACGAAGCCGGGCTGTCCGCCTTCGCCCGCGACCTGCTGACCGGTCCGTCGGCCAGCCGTTTCCTGCCCGACCTGGACGCCTTCGTCGCCGCCATCGCCCCGGCCGGTGCGGTCAATGCCCTGGCCCAGGTGGTGCTGCGGCTGACCATGCCCGGCCTGCCCGACACCTATCAGGGTACGGAGCTGTGGGACGATTCCCTGGTCGATCCGGACAACCGCCGCCCCGTGGACTGGCCGCTGCGCTCTGCCCTGCTGGACGAAGCGGAGTCCGATCACCTGGCCGACGACCCGGCCGACCTGATGGGGCACTGGCGGGACGGCCGGGTGAAGCTGGCGATCATTCGCCGGCTTCTGGCGCTGCGCCGCGCCCTGCCCGATCTGGCCCGTGCGGGATCTTACGAACCGCTGACGGTGCGGGGACAGCGCGCCGGCCACGTCATCGCCTTTGCCCGGCGATGGCAGGACACGGCCCTGGTGGTGGCCGTGCCCCGGCTGCCCCTGGCCCTGATCCGCCAAGGCGCCGGAGACGGTATCCTGCCCCTGGGACGGGGCGTCTGGGGGGAAACGGTGATCGACTGGGACGGCCCGCCGCTCATCGACCGTCTGGGAGACCTGCCCCGCCGGCAAGGACCGGCGCTGGAGTGCGCCGGCCTGTTCGCCCGCCTGCCGGTGGCGGTGCTGAGCGGAGAATGATCAGTTGCCCTGGCGCAGGCAGGTGGCGATCTCCTCGGCATTCTTGCGCATCATGGTTTCGTAGAGCGCCGCTCCCGGTTCCAGATCAGCGCCCAGGGGATCGAGGATGCCCACATGGGCGTTCAGCCCCTCCATGGCCACCTGGGCCAGGCGCGGGGAGAACTGGGGCTCCCGGAAGATGCAGGTCGCCCCGGAGTCCTTCACTTTGGCGCGGATCTCCGACAGGCGGGCGGCACCGGGAGACACCTCCGGATTGATGGTGATCGACCCCACCGCATGCAGCCCGAAGCGGGCTTCCAAATACTGGTAACCGTCGTGGAAGACGATGAACGGAGCATCGGTCACCGGTGCCAGTTCCTGGCGCATGGCTGCCGTCAGATGGTCCAGCCGCTCTTCCACAGCCGCACCATGCTGGGCATAGGCCTCGGCATTGGCGGGGTCGGCGTCGGACAGCGCATGGACGATTGCGTCCACCATTGCCTTGGCATTCACCGGGTCCAACCACACATGGGGGTCCATGCCGCCATGGTGATGATCGTGCTCGTGACCCTCGGGATCATGATCCGCGTGGGCTTCATGACCGTGGTCGTCGTGATCATGGCCGGCATGGGCTTCATGCTCATGCTCACCATGATCGTGATCGGCATGGCCTTCGTGGTCATGGTCTTCCTGGTCATGCTCATCATGATCGTTGTCGCCATGCATGTGGGCTTCCCAGACGCCGCCTTCGCGCATGGGCAGCCTGGTCACGCCCGGCGCGGTTTCCAGGGTCACCACCCGGGTGTTTTCCGGCAGGCCGTCGATGGTGGAGTCCAGGAAGGTTTCCAGGTCCGGTCCCACCCAGAAGACCACCTTGGCATCGGACAACGCCGCGGCGTCGGAAGGCTTCAGGGCATAGCTGTGCGGAGATCCGGCGCCCGAGACCAGCAGATGCGGACGGTGGCTGACCCCGGCCATCACCGCTGACACCAGGGAATGGATCGGCTTGATCGAGGCAACCACCGTCAGGGGCTCCGGCTCCGCCGCCCCGGCCTGGGAAACGGCGGTGATACCGGGCAGCAACAGGCCGAAGGTCGCGGCGACGAGGGGCAGAAGGCGCGGCATGATGTGTCCTTTGCAAGAAGAGGCAAGACCGTGTTAAGCTTGACGAATTCGTTATTTTATAACATTGCATCCCCAGCATCACAAGGGGAGCCCGACGAAGGGACTGTTCGGATGCAGGCAGCCGGCCCACACAGGGATGCTTCGTTGCTGGTGGAGGCCAAGGGCATTGGGGTCTGGCGGTCGGGCCGCTGGCTGGTGCGCGACATATCGCTTGACGTGCGGCGGGGCGAGATCGTTTCGCTGATCGGCCCCAACGGCGGCGGCAAGACCACCACTGCCAAGGCCCTGGTGGGCATCCACACCATCGACGCCGGTTCGGTCTTTCGTCCGCCGGGCACCGTGGTGGCCTATGTGCCGCAGAAGCTGTCGGTAGAGGCCTCGCTGCCCCTGTCGGTGCGGCGGCTGATGACCCTGACCGGCCGAAGGCCCCGGGCGATGGTCAACGATGCCCTGGAGACCGTGGGCATCGCCCATCTTGCAGACGAAGCCATCCATACCCTGTCGGGCGGCGAGTTGCAGCGGGCGCATCTGGCCCGGGCGATGCTGCGCCATCCTGACCTGCTGGTGCTCGACGAGCCGGCCCAGGGGGTGGATGCCTTGGGCGAGATCGCCCTTTACGGCCTGATCAAGGATATCCGCGACCGCATGAACTGCGGGGTGATCCTGATCTCCCACGATCTGCATGTGGTGATGGGGGAAACGGATCGGGTGATCTGCCTGAACGGTCACGTCTGCTGCGCCGGCACCCCCCGGCTGGTGGCCGAAAGCCCGGCCTACCGCGACCTGTTCGGCAGCCGGGCGGCCAATGCCCTGGCGGTCTATCGCCATCACCACGACCACAGCCACGACCATGCCCCGGCCGGGATCGCCGCCTGCGGCCATGATCATCACGACCATCCGCCAACCCGCCAGCCGGACCCGGACCGGGAGCACGGGCATGCTTGACGACTTTCTGATCCGCGCTCTGGTCGCGGGCATCGGGGTGGCGCTGATGGCCGGCCCCTTCGGCTGCGTGGTGATTTGGCGGCGCATGGCCTATTTCGGCGACACCATGGCCCATGCCGCCCTGCTGGGCATCGCCCTGTCCTACGCCTCCGAAACGCCGCTGATCGCCGGGGTGTTCCTGGTGGCGGTGGCCGCCGCCGTGCTGCTGGAGGCCTTGCAGCGACGGGGCGATCTGTCGGCCGATGCCCTGCTGGGCATCCTGTCCCACGGCACCCTGGCCCTGGGGCTGATGCTGGTGGGGTTGATGAGCTGGGTCCGCGTCGACCTGATGGGTGCCCTGTTCGGCGACATCCTAGCGGTAGGCTGGGTGGATATCTGGCTGATCTGGGGCGGCGGCGCGCTGGCCTGCGGGCTGCTGGCGCTGATCTGGCGGCCGCTGCTTGCAGCCACCGTCAGCCCCGATATCGCCCGCGCCGAAGGGCTGGCGCCAGAGCGTACGCGCCTGATGTTCATGGTGCTGATGGCGGTGGTGATCGCCGTGGCCATGAAGGTGGTCGGCGTCCTGCTGATTACCGCCCTGCTGATCATCCCCGCCGCCACCGCCCGCCAGTGGGTGCGCGGACCGGAGACCATGGCCGTCGCCGCCAGCCTGACCGGCGTGGTGGCGGTGATCCTGGGGCTGATGGGATCGATGACCGTCGACAGCCCCTCCGGGCCGTCCATCGTGACGGCCGCGGTGCTTCTCTTCGTGGGGGGTCTGGTGGCATCATGGCTGCGCCCCCGCCGACCGAAGGAGCTGCCCCGATGACCACCCCCGACCTGACCCGCAACCAGGACCTGGTGCTGACCGCCCTGGATGGCGCTGCCCGGCCCATGGGCGCTTACGAAATCCTGGACGCGGTACGGGACGGCGGGATGAAGGCCCCCACTCAGGTCTATCGCGCGCTGGAACGGCTGATCACCCTGGGGCTGGTGCATCGCATCGAAAGCCAGAATGCCTTTATCGCCTGCACCCATGCCTGCCACCACGGGACAACGGCTATCGCCGTGTGCGAACGCTGCGGCGCGGTGGCCGAGTTCGATGCCATCGAATGTTCAACGGCCCTGAACGCCTGGGCCAGGCAGACGGCCTTCACGGTGCAGTCGACGACCCTGGAAGTGCGCGGCCTTTGTGCCGACTGTGCGCAGGCGGCGTAACGCCCTTTTCTTCAAAACACTTGTTTCCCATGGTGGTTTTGCGGAATTCTTGCGCCTCCCGCCTCTGATCATCTGGCATCCCACCGAAAGAGCCATCCCATGACCCAACCCAGCGATCCCGTTCTGGTGCTGCGCCTGACGTGCGACGACCGGCCCGGCATTGTCGCCGCCGTCGCCACCGCCATTGCCGAGCACGGGGGCAACATCCTGGAAAGCTCGCAGTTCGACGACCTGCTGACGGGGCGGTTCTTCATGCGCGTCCGCTTCGCCTTCCCCGAGCCGGACCGCTTCGCCTTCTACTTCCGCCCGGTCGCCGAACGCTTCGCCATGCGCTGGGAAGCGACGCCGGAGCGGGTGAAGGGCCGGGTTCTGATCATGGTCTCCAAGTTCGACCACTGCCTGGCCGACCTGCTGTATCAATGGAAGACCGGCTCCATTCCCATGGACATCGTCGCGGTGGTCTCCAACCACGACACCTGCCGCGCCATGGCCGGGGCCGAGGGCCTGCCCTTCCATCACCTGCCGGTGACCAGGGAAACCAAGGCCGCGCAGGAAGCCGAGGTGCTGCGGCTGGTCGAGGAAACCGAAGCGGATCTGGTGGTTCTAGCGCGCTACATGCAGGTGCTGTCCGACGGTTTGTCGAACCGGCTGTTCGGCAAGGTGATCAACATCCACCACTCGTTCCTGCCGAGCTTCAAGGGGGCCAAGCCCTACCACCAGGCCCATGCCCGGGGCGTGAAGCTGATCGGCGCCACGGCCCACTACGTGACACCGGATCTGGACGAAGGACCGATCATCGATCAGGACGTGGAACGGGTCACCCACGCCGACGACCCCGACGCCCTGGTGGCACTGGGCCGCACCATCGAAGCCCGGGTGTGCAGCCGCGCGGTGCGCTGGCACCTTCAGGGCCGGGTGCTGCTGAACGGGCACAAGACGGTGGTGTTTCCGTAGAAGAAGGGAATAGGGCTCACCGGATCAGCAGCCCGTCCGTAGCACAGCTGCCCGCGCACCAGTATTCGAAAGGGGGAAGGTGGATTGTCACCCGATCATAGATCGTTCGTGCCACCAACTCCATGCCTTCCTTATGCAAACCGATCCCCCATACTGCACGAAGACACAGAAACACCTCCTGGAAAAGAACAAAACCATTATAAGTAGATTTAACATTGAGCACACATCAAAAAAACGACCCCCTCCTTCGTCTGGAACGGGGCCGTTTTATGAATCGATACCGCGATACCGAACCGCGCGGGTTTTAACCCGCGCAAGCTGGCAATCCACCCTACCCCAGCGCCGCCTCCAGTTCCGGCACGGCTGTGAACAGGTCGGCCACCAGACCGTAGTCCGCCACCTGGAAGATCGGCGCCTCTTCGTCCTTGTTGATGGCGACGATGACCTTGGAATCCTTCATCCCCGCCAGATGCTGGATGGCCCCGGAAATGCCCACGGCGATGTACAGATCCGGTGCGACGATCTTGCCCGTCTGCCCCACCTGGAAATCGTTGGAGACGAAACCGGAATCCACCGCCGCCCGCGATGCGCCCACGGCCGCGCCCAGCTTGTCGGCCACCGATTCCAGCAGATGGAAGTTATCGCCGGACTTCATTCCCCGGCCGCCGGAAATGATCACCCGGGCAGCGGTCAGCTCGGGCCGTTCCGACTTCACCATTTCCTCGTCGATAAAGCGCGCATCCACCGTGCTCTCCACCGCATCCACAGGGGTCACCGTCGCACTGCCCCCCTCGGCCGGAGCTGCATCGAAAGCGGTGGTGCGGACCGTGATCACCTTCACCGCATCCGCCGAACGGACCACCGCCAGCGCGTTGCCCGCATAGATCGGCCGCACGAAGGTATCCGCATCGCGCACCCCGACGATGTCCGAAATTTGTTGCAGGTCCAGCAGCGCCGCCACCCGGGGCAGCACGTTCTTGCCCGTGGTGGTCGCCGGAGCCATCAGCGCCGTCATACCCTCCATCCGCGCCGCCAGCAGGGCGGCCAGAGGTTCGGCCAGACCATGGCCATAGCGCGGATCGTCGGCCAACAGCACCGTTTGCACCCCCGCCACCTTGGCGGCGGCTTCGGCCACGACGGCAACTCCGTCCCCAGCCACCAGGATCTTGATCGGTCCGCCCAGGGCCTGGGCGGCGGTCACGCAGTTCAGGGTCGCCGGCTTCAGGACCGCGCCGTCGTGTTCGGCGAGTATCAGGATCGACATCTCAGATCACCTTCGCTTCGTTCCGCAGTTTGTCCACAAGGGCCGCCACGTCCGGCACCATCACCCCGGCCGAGCGGACCGGCGGCTCGGTCACTTCCAGCACCGTCAAGCGGCTGCCAAGCGCCACGCCGAAGTCCTCGGCGGGCACCTCGGTCAGGGGCTTCTTCTTGGCCTTCATGATGTTGGGCAGCGAGGCATAGCGCGGTTCGTTCAGGCGCAGGTCCGTGGTCACCACCGCCGGCAGGCCCAGAGAGAGGGTCTGCAAGCCGCCATCGATTTCCCGCGTCACCTCCAGCCGGCCATCGGCCAGCACCACCTTGGAGGCAAAGGTGGCCTGAGGCCAGCCGCCCAGGCCCGCCAGCATCTGGCCGGTCTGGTTGGAATCGTCGTCGATGGCCTGCTTGCCCAGGATGATCAGGTCCGGCTGCTCCCTGCCCGCCACCCCATGCAGCAGCTTGGCCACCACCAAAGGCTCCACCTCGCCCTCGGCCCGCACCAGAATGGCCCGGTCAGCCCCCATGGCCAGGGCCGAGCGCAAGGTTTCCTGGGACGCCGCGCCCCCCACGGAAACCGCCACCACTTCGGTGAGAATCCCCTGTTCCTTCAGACGCACCGCCTCTTCCACGGCGATCTCGTCAAAAGGGTTCATGGAGAATTTGACGTTGGCGGTGTCCACACCCGTGTTGTCCGCCTTGACGCGGATCTTGACGTTGTAGTCGACCACCCGCTTGACGGCGACGAGGGCCTTCATCGCTTGAACCTCCTATTTCTGATATGCGGAATTAATTTCCACATAAAGGTATCGCAGCCGGTCCCGGTCAGGCAACCGGCTTTTTTGCGCCCTTTCTATGCGACCTTCTGCGCCGCCTTCAGGTCGGCCAGCAGCAGGTCCGCGCCCTTCTGGCCGATCATGATCGCCGGGGCCTGGGTATTGCCGCTGATCAGCGTCGGCATGACCGAGGCGTCGGCCACGCGCAGCCCCTCCAGCCCCCGCACCCGCAGGGCGGGATCGACCACCGACGCCGCGTCGCCGCCCATGCGGCAGGTGCCGACCGGGTGGTAGATCGTATCGGAGCGATCGCGGATATAGCGGCGCAGGGCCTCGTCGCTGTCGCCCTTGCGGTCGTACAACTCTTTTATGCACAGGCGGGACAGGCTGGGGGCGTCCAGGATGCGGTGAATCACCCGCACCCCCCGGATCAGGTCGGCCATGTCATCCGGATGGTCCAGGAAACGGGGATCGATCAGCGGCGGGGTACGGGAATCGGCGGACGCCAGAGTGACCGTCCCGCGGCTCTTCGGCCGTAGAACGCAGACATGGATGGCAAAACCCCGGTGGAAATGCCGCTTGCGGCCATGGTTGTCCACCGGACTGATGCAGATGTGCAATTGCAGGTCCGGGCGGTCCAGCTCCGGCCGGCTTTTCAGGAAACCGCCGGCTTCGGCCACATTGCTGGTGACCAGTCCCCGGCGCTCCCGCTTGTAGCGTTTCAGCTCGCCCAGGAACTGCACGGCAAAGCCCGGCGTGACGCCGATCAGCTCGCGGGTCGAGACAAGGCGGTCAACGGTATAGTCCAGATGGTCCTGAAGATTGGTGCCCACGGCCGGCAGGTCGTGGATCATGCTCACCCCCAGCGGCACCAGCTGATCCGACGGCCCGACCCCCGAGGCCAGCAGCAGTTGCGGCGAGCCGAAAGCCCCGGCGGCCAGCACCACCTCGCGGCGGGCGGTGATCAGCGCCTCCCCCTCGTCGGTCGCCACGGCCACCCCGGTGGCGCGGCGGCCGTCGAAGATCACGCGAAGCACCGGCTGTCCGGCGATCACCGACAGGTTGGCCCGCGTCCGTCCCTCGATGAAGGCCCGGCCGGCATTCCAGCGCTCGCCGCCCTTCTGGCAGACCTGATAATAGCCCACCCCTTCCTGCTCCGGCCCGTTGAAGTCGCGGTTGGCCTTGAAGCCCATTTCCACCGCCGCATCGATCAGCCGCTGGGCAAAGGGGTTGGGATCTCGCAGGTCGGCCACGTTCAGCGGACCGTCGGCGCCATGCAGGGCATCCCCGCCTCGCTCGTTGCCTTCCGCCTCCCGGAAGTAGGGCAGCACGTCGTCCCACCCCCAGCCGGTACAGCCGCTGTCCGTCGCCCAGGCATCGTAGTCCTGCTTCTGCCCGCGGATATAAAGCATGGCGTTGATCAGGGTACTGCCGCCCACCCCGCGCCCGCGCGGCTGGAAGCCCTTGCGGTTGTTGAGGTGCTTTTGCGGCACGGTTTCATAGGCGTAGTTGCGGTCGGACGCGCGGGTGACGGTGGCGGCAATGCCGAAGGGGGCATGGATCACCCCCGGGTGGCTGGCCGGACCGCTTTCCAGTAGCGCGACCGTCAGATCCGGCCGCTGGTCGGCCACGCGGGCGGCCAGGGCACAGCCGCCGGCACCGGCACCGACGACGACAATGTCGAATGAAGAGGTCATGACGGATCCCTTTCCCTGTTCCCGGAGTCCCTGCGTCCGGATCTGTCCGCCGCCCGTTAGTCGAGCTGGCTGATGAACTTGGTGGTCAGATAGCTGTCGAAGGTCTCGGCCCCGCCTTCGCTGCCGTATCCGCTGTCCTTGACGCCGCCGAAGGGCGTCTCGGCCAGGGCCAGACCGAAGTGATTGATGCCGACCATGCCGGCTTCCAGCCCATCGCCCACCCGGCGCGCGGTGCGCGACGCCGTGGTGAAGGCATAGGCCGCCAGCCCGAAGGGCAGCGCGTTGGCTCGGGTCAGGGCTTCGTCGATGTCGCTGAAACGGCTGACGGTGGCGATGGGACCGAACGGCTCCTCGGTCATCAGGCGGGCGTCGTCGGGCAGGTCGGCCACCACCGTGGGGGCGAAGAAATAGCCGGTGTCCCCCAGCCTTTCACCGCCGACGACCACCCGGCCGCCCCGTTCCCGGGCATCGGCGACGAAGCCTTCCATGGCCGTCACCCGCCCTGCGTGGCACAGCGGTCCCATCTGCACCGACTCGTCCAGGCCGTTGCCCACGTTGACCTGCCCCAGGGCGCCGGCGAAGCGCTCCAGGAAGCGGTCATAGACGCCGTCCTGCACGAAGAAGCGGGTGGGGGAAACACAGACCTGGCCGGCATTGACCCGCTTGACGAAGGCCATGGTCAGGGCCGCCCGGTCGGCCTCCGCATCGTCGAAGACCAGCACCGGCGCATGGCCGCCCAGTTCCATGGTCGCCCTCTTCATGTGTTGGCCGGCCAGGGCCGCCAGTTGCTTGCCCACCGCCACAGAGCCGGTGAACGAGACCTTGCGGACGATGGGTGACCGGATCAGGGCCTCGGAGATCGCCGCCGGCTCTCCCCACACCAGATTCAGGCAACCGTCCGGCAACCCTGCTTCGGCAAACAGGTCGGCCAGGGCTTCGACGGCAGACGGCGCGTGTTCCGGCCCCTTCAGGACGATGGTGCAGCCCGCCCCGAGGGCGGCCAGGATCTTGCGGATCGCCTGGTTGAACGGGAAGTTCCAAGGGGTGAAGGCCGCGCAGACCCCCACCGGCTCGCGCACCACCAGCTGGCGCACCTCCGGCTGGCGGGCGGGAATGACCCTGCCGTACAGGCGGCGGCATTCCTCCGCATGCCAGTCCGCGTGTTCGGCGCAGGACAGCACTTCCGCCATCGCCTCGGCGACCGGCTTGCCCTGGTCCAGGGTCATGGAGCGGGCGATCTCCGCCGCGCCCTCGCGGATCAGCCCCGCCACCTTGTGCAGCACCGCCGCCCGGTCATGGGGCGGAGTGCGGCGCCAGGTCTCGAACGCCCGCCGGGCGGAGTCCAGCGCCGCGTCGAGGTCCGCCGCCGTGGCATGGCTGAACACGCCCAGAACCTCTTCCGTCGCTGGATTGCGGATTTTAGTTTCGCGCCGACCGCCACCCGAGACGGCCTTCCCGCCGATGTGCAACGCCACATCCCGATACATGGACTTCCCCTTCGATCCCCGTTTTTCCTTGGGTTTTTCGCGCGCACACGGCCATCACCGCACGCGACCCGGGGACTGTACCCAGGCTCGGGCGGCGAATCAACTTTTGTGGAATATACTTTTGCTATGCGGAAAATCTGTTGAAACGGCCCGAACCGCGTGACAGACTTCGCGCCAATCACCACGAAAAGGACGAGAAGGAGCGACGATGTTCGAGTGCTCGGATCGGGCGCAGGCCCTGAAGGACAAATTGCTGGCCTTCATGGACGCCCACATCTACCCCAACGAAGCCGTCTTCAAGGCGCATCAGACCTCCGACGGGCGCTGGACTCCCCACCCCCTGCAAGCCGAATTGAAAGCCGAGGCGAAAGCCCAGGGGCTGTGGAACCTGTTTCTGCCGGATGCGGAATATGGTGCCGGGCTGACCAATCTGGACTACGCCCATCTCTGCGAGGTCATGGGCCGCTCGCCCTACGCACCGGAGGTATTCAACTGCAGCGCCCCGGACACGGGCAACATGGAGACCCTCTGGCGCTACGGGAACGAAGCCCAGAAGGAACGCTGGCTGAAGCCGCTGCTGGCCGGCGAGATCCGCTCCTGCTTCTCCATGACCGAACCGGCGGTGGCTTCGTCGGATGCCACCAACATTGAATGCTCCATCCGCCGGGACGGCGATCACTATGTGATCAACGGCCGCAAGTGGTGGTCCTCGGGCGCCATGAGCCCCCATTGCACCGTGGCCATTGTCATGGGCAAGACGGATCCGGATGAAAAGCGCTACCGCCAGCAATCGATGATCCTGGTGCCGCTCGACACCCCGGGGGTGACCATCGTGCGCCCCCTGTCGGTCTTCGGCTTCGAGCACGCCCCCCATGGCCATGCGGAGATCGCCTACGAAGACGTGCGGGTGCCGGTGGAGAACATCCTGCTGGGCGAAGGCCGCGGTTTCGAAATCGCCCAGGGGCGCCTGGGTCCCGGCCGGATCCACCACTGCATGCGCAGTATCGGCGTGGCCGAACGTGCCCTGGAACTGCTGGTTTGTCGGGCGAAGGAGCGGGTCGCCTTCGGCAAGCCGCTGGCCGAACAGGGCACCATCCGCGCCGATATCGCCCGCTCGCGGATCGAAATCGAACAGGCCCGGCTGCTGACCCTGAAGGCCGCCCACATGATGGATACGGTGGGCAACAAGGTGGCCAGGCGGGAAATCGCCATGATCAAGGTGGTCGCGCCGTCCATGGCGCTGGGCGTGCTGGACCGGGCGATCCAGGCCCATGGCGGGGCCGGTGTATCCCAGGACACGCCGCTGGCGGCCTTCTTCGCCCAGGTGCGCACCCTCCGTCTGGCCGACGGTCCCGACGAAGTCCACCTGGAAGCGCTGGCCAAGCTTGAGCTGGCGGGCTGAGGACGCGGTCGCAGATGGCCCGTTTCACCGATCGGGTGGCCCTGGTCACCGGTGCCGCATCGGGCATCGGCAGGGCCACCGTCCACCGCCTGGCCGCCGAAGGCGCCCGGGTGGTGGCTGTCGACCTGGCCGAAGACGGCTTGGCCGAAACCCTGTCCGCCCTGCCCGGCAAGGCCCGCAGCACGGCCCATCCCTTCGCCCTGGATGTGTCCGACGAAGCCGCCGTAGCCGCCTGCGTGTCGGCCGTCCAGACCGCCTTCGACCGCATCGACGTGCTGTGCAACAACGCCGGCATCGCCAGCGGCAGCATGGCGCGGGTCCCCGACCAGGACATGGCGGTCTGGCAACGCATCCTGGCGGTCAACCTGCTCGGCACGGTCCATTTCACCAAGCATGTCGCGCGGGTCATGCAGGCCCAGGCTGAAGAGGACCGGACCGCAGGGGCCATCGTCAACACCGCCTCGGTCGCCGGCATCCGCTCGGGCGCCGGGGGGAACGCCTATTCGGCGTCGAAGGCCGGCGTGATCAGCTTCACCCAGACCGCCGCCTGCGACCTGGGTCCATGGGGCATCCGGGTCAACGCGGTCTGTCCCGGGCTGGTGGAAACCGCCATGACCCGCCCGGTGTTCGACCGCGCCCGCGAAGCCGGCAAGGAAGACCGCCTGGGCGCGCGCTGCGAGTTGCGCCGCTATGGCCGGCCTGAAGAGATCGCCGCCGTGATCGCCTTCCTGGCCAGCGATGACGCCAGTTTCGTCACCGGCCAGGCCCTGCCCGTGGACGGCGGCAACACCGCCTCTCTCAACATGCCTGGCATGAAGGTTTAAGCTTATGATTTCCCTGACAAACAAGGTTGCCGTGGTGACCGGTTCCAGCCGTGGCATCGGCCGCGCCATCGCCGAAGCCTATGCCCGCGCCGGCGCCCGGGTGGTGGTCTCCAGCCGCACGGAAGAGGCCTGCGCCCCCGTCGCCGACGCCCTGCGCGCCGAAGGCCACGACGCCATTGCCATCCCCTGCCACATCGGCAGGAAGGAGGCGTTGCAAACCTTGGTGGACGAAACGGAACGCCAGGTCGGCCCCATCGACATCCTGGTCTGCAACGCCGCCATCAACCCGGTCTACGGCCCGCTGGGCGAGATGAGCGACGAGGCCTTCGACAAGATCATGGCCACCAACGTCAAAAGCACGTTCTGGCTGTGCAACATGGTGCTGCCCGGCATGGCCGCACGCGGCGGCGGATCGGTGGTTCTGCTGTCGAGCATCGCCGCCCTGCGCGGCACCCCGACCATCGGCTGCTACGGCATGTCCAAGGCGGCCGAATCCGCCCTGGCCCGCAATCTGGCCGTCGAATGGGGGCCGTCGAACATCCGCGTCAATGCCATCGCCCCGGGCCTGATCGCCACCGACTTCGCCAAGGCCCTGCTGGACGACCCCGTGCGCCGAGAACGGGCGGAAAGCCGCACCCCGCTGCGCCGCGTGGGCCAGCCGGAGGATATCGCCGGCGTCGCCCTGTTCCTGGGGTCGAGCCTGTCAAGCTATGTCACCGGCCAGATGATCGTCGCCGATGGCGGCGACACCATCGGCTGAGGAGGAAGGAGGCGCCGACCATGGCCGATACCGCTCCCGCCGCGCCGACGGCTCCGCCCCGTGCCCCGGACAATGCCGCCCTGGTGGATGTCCTGCCCGCCCATCGCTTCGACGAAGCCAAGCTGCGGGCCTATCTTCGCGCCGTCACCAACGGCGGCATGGAGGATTTGGACGCGGGCATGACCGTCCGCCAGTTCCAGGGTGGCCAGTCAAACCCCACCTTCCTGCTGGAAACGCCGGACCGGCGCTACGTTCTGCGCAAGAAGCCGCCCGGTGTGCTGTTGCCGTCGGCCCATCAGGTGGAGCGCGAATACCGCATCCTGTCCGCCCTTCAGGACACCGATGTGCCGGTGCCCGAAACCCTGCTGCTGTGCGAGGATCCGGAAATCATCGGCACGCCTTTCTACGTGATGGCCCACGTGCCCGGCCGGGTGATTGCCCGCCCGGAAACCGCCGATCTGGCCCCTGCCGAGCGGCATGCCTTGGTCACCGCCATGATTACCTCCATGGCTGCCCTGCACCGGGTGAACTGGCGGGCGGCGGGGCTGGCGGATTTCGGCCGGCACGAGGACTACCTGGCCCGCCAGACCGCCCGCTGGGCCAAGCAGTACCGGGCATCGATCATCGACGCGCCGGATCCGGCCATGGAAGCCCTGTGCCCATGGCTGGAAAACAACCGCCCGTCCCGCTCCACGGTGGCCATCGCCCACGGTGATTTCCGCATGGGCAACCTGATCTATGCCTCGGAGGGTCCGACGGTGTCGGCCATCCTGGATTGGGAGCTGTCCACCCTGGGCGATCCGCTGGCCGATCTGGCCTATTGCTGCCTGCCCTACCACCTGCCGGGGCTGGGGGCGGAGACGAAGGGCTACGTCGGCCATGACCTGAAGGCCCTGGGCCTGCCCGAAGAAAGCGAGGTTCTGGCCACCTATTGCCGGCTGACCGGCCGGGACGGGATCGAACACTGGACCTACTACCTCGCCTTTTCCCTGTTCCGTCTGGCGGCCATCCTGCACGGGGTGCGGGCACGGGCCCTCAGGGGCAATGCCAGTTCCGCCAACGCCTTGGAAATGGGAAAGCGGGCCAGCCTGCTTTCGTCCACCGGACAGCGCCTGGCGATGGACCGGTCCGTCTCGCACTAACGCACTTGGTTTTCAGGGTTTTCCTCCACAGGCCGGCCGCTTATCCGCAAGGGCCGGCCGGCTTTTTTGTGGACCCGATCGTCCATGCGTATCATTGCGAAATATGATTTTGCCGGCCATAGTGAGCCTGATGTGCGGGAGCGAAAAAGGGGGGGGCCTTCCGGGAAGGTTCACCAAGGGTGGAGGCGCCCGCGAAAAGGAGATCATTGTGAGAAAGCGATCCAAACCGATCGGCACGGAAGAGTCGTTGCTGGAAGGCGGCTCCGGCGACACCCGGCAATTCGTCGTCGCCCTGCACCGGGGACTGGAGGTGCTGCGCTGTTTCCAGCCCGGGGACCGCGCCCTGGGCAACCAGGAAATCGCCGAGCGGACGGAATTGCCCAACTCCACGGTCTCGCGCCTGACCTATACCCTCAGCACCCTTGGATACCTGGAATATCTGGAAGACGCCGGCAAGTACCGCATCAGCATCGCCGTGCTGCGCCTGGGCTATTCCTACCTGGCCGGCCTAAGCATCCAGGAAGTGGCCCGCCCGGCGATGAAGCGCCTGGCCGAATTCTGCGGTGCCGGCACGGTCGTCGGCCTGGGCGGCCGGGACGAGCTGAGCATGATCTATATCGCCGCCGCCCGGGGGAAGAGCGTGATTTCGTTGACCCTGGACGTGGGCTCGCGCATTTCGCTGGTGCGCTCCTCCATGGGTCGGGCCTATATCGCCGGCCTGCCGGAAGACGAGCGCAAGCCCCTGCTGGAGAAAGCCCGGGAATACGTGGGCGCTCTGAAATGGCCGCAGATCGAAGACGGCATCCTGCGGTCCATCGAGGAAGTGCAGACCCAGGGCTTCTGCCTGAACGTCGGGGAATGGCAGTCGGAGGTGTCGTCCGTCGGCGTGCCCTTCTGGTCGCGGCAGGAAGACCGGCTGCTGGCCTTCAACTGCGGCGCCCTGTCCTATCTGATGCCACGGGAGCGTCTGAAGAACGAAATCGGCCCGGCCCTGGTGGAAATGACCGAGGAAATCCGCCGCTCGACCATTTCGGCCAGCTGAACGGCGCGGCCTATTCCAGGATCATCGCCAGCATCTCGGCGACGCATGCCGGCTTGCCCTGCCCCCTGGCTTCCACCGTCGCTTCGGTGGTGACCAGGGCGCGGCCCCCAGCCAGGGATTCAACGGACAGAAGGCGGAAATCTGCGCGCACCGCGCTCCCCACGGTCACCGGAGTGGGGAAGCGCACCTTGTTCAGGCCGTAGTTCACCTTGCCGCGCACCCCCTCCACCCGATAGGCCTGCCCGATCAGATAGGGCAGCAGGGACAGGGTAAGAAACCCGTGGGCCACCGGCGCGCCATAGGGGGAGTCCCGGCGCGCGCGGTCCACGTCCACGTGGATCCACTGGTCGTCGCCGGTGACGGCGGCGAACCCGTCGATGCGGGACTGGTCGATCTCCAGCCAGTCGCTTTGTCCCAGCGACTGGCCTACCTCCCCCTTCAGCGCCGAAAGGCCATCGATGACCCGGGGGCTGCTCATGCCGACTTCTCCGTCCAGGCTTCGTCCTGCAGGGCGCGCCATTGCAGCTTGCCGGTGGCCGAGCGCGGCAGGGTGGAGCGGATCTCGATAACCCCCGGGCACTTGTAGGCCGCCATATTGGCGCGGCACCACGTCATCAGGTCCTGTTCCGTCACTCCCTCCGGCGCATCGGTGCGCAGCACCACATAGGCCCGGACCGTCTCTCCGCGCCGGGGATCGGGAGCGGAGACGATGCAGACTTCGGCGATGGCGGGATGGCGGTGCATCAGATTTTCCACCTCCACCGGCCAGACCTTGAAGCCCGATGCGTTGATCATCCGCTTCACCCGGTCGACGATGAAGAAATACCCTTCCTCATCGTAGTAACCAATGTCACCGGTGCGCAGGAACCGCTTGCCGTCGATCTCTGTAAAGACCGCAGCAGTACCGTCCGGGTCGTTCCAGTATCCCTTGAACACCTGCGGACCGTGAATCAGGATTTCGCCATTCTCGTTGGGTCCCAGTTCCTTGCCGGTATCCACATCGACCACGCGGCTGTCCACATCGAACAGCGGCACCCCCAGGCACTGCCGCTTGGGCTTTTCCAGCGGGTTGACATGGGTGGAGGCCATGGTTTCCGACAGACCGTAGCCTTCCAGATAATCCAGGCCGGTCATCGCATGCAGGCGGTCGGCGATGGCCTTGGGCATGGCCGCCCCGCCGCCGCCGATGGCTTCCAGGCTGGACAGGTCGTATCTGGCGATTTCCGGATCGTTGACCAGATCGATGGCCATGGTGGAGATACTCCGCCAGCGGGCGACCTTGTGCCGCTCAATCAGGGCAGCGGCCGTCCGGCGGTCCCAGCGGCTCATCAGCACCATGGTCGCCCCCACCCAGATCGGCGCGTTCATGCCCGTCTGCATGCCCGTCACATGGAACATCGGCAAGGTGACCAGCGCCGTAGCGTCCGGGGTCATGGGGCTCCAGGCCACCGTATTGACCGTCGTGGCCATCACCGTGCGATGGGTGTGCATGCAGCCCTTGGGGTTCCCGGTGGTGCCGGAACTGTAGGGGAAGACCGCCCAGTCATCGGGCGTCGCCTGCGCCGGTCCCGGCCGCAGCCCCGCCGCCAGCACCGAAGCCCACCCCCGCGCACCGGCCGGCAGCGCCGTGATGGTCGGTGCCCGGGCCACATCGGGCATGGGAATGTCGAACGCCGGATCCGCATAGTCGGCGTAGTTGGCCACCACCGCGTGGGGCAGGGCACCGGAGTCCAGCAGCGGCCGCAGGGGCTCCAGCAGCTCCTGTCCCAGCAGGGCCACCCGGGCGCCGGTATCCTTGACGAAGTGTTCCATCTCGGCGGCGCGGTTCATCGGGTTGACCGGAATCACCACCGCATCGGCCCGCAGGATGGCGTAATAGCCGATCACGAATTGGGGGCTGTTCTGCATGTACAGCAGTACCCGGTCCCCCTTTTCCACCCCGAACGTGGCTTGCAGGGCGCCGGCCAGGCGTTCCACCTGATCCTGCAAGGCGGCATAGGACAATCCCTTGCCGTAATAGAGTATGGCATCCCGCCGGGGATAGCGCCGGGCCGAAACCTCCAGATTCTCCGGAATCGTGGTCTCGGGAATGCTCAAGGTGTGCTTCAGCCGGCGCGGCCAGACCGCAAAATGGCGATCAAACATCGGTGGTCAGTCCTCCCGCAGTTTTCTTTTTGGACCCCGTTTCGTCAGGGAGTGTGGCATTGCCTCTTCACCCCGTCAACGAATATGGAATTTATTTTCGCAAAACTCGATTGCTTTCGCTAACGATAGGTCAGAAGGGTCTGATCTCCACTCCGTCGGAGATGGGATACGCCGTTGAAGGTCCCCAGGGAAAAGCCGCTGCGGCCATAGGTCAGCTCGGTGACCGAGGCATTGTGGATCCGCCAGCTCAGCGCGATGGCGCGGTCGGGCGGCAGGCCCAGCACTTCGCCGACCGCCGTGCCGATCACCCCGCCTGAGGTGAAAACGGCCACCACCGCGTCCTTGGCCTGCCCGGTCACGGCGGCGTCCAGCCCCTTCCGCACCCGGTCGCGGAAGGCCACCCAGCTTTCACCGCTGCTGGGCAGGCCCGCCTGCCAGCGGCCCAGCACCCCGGCCAGGGCCTTCTGGAACAGGCGGCGATTCTCACGGAAGCCAGGGCCGGCCGCAGCCAGTTCCGCATCCCCGGCGGCCACGACCGGCAGATGGTCATGAAACAGAACCTCGCTGGGATATTCGTCGAAGGCCGCGTGATCGGTGACCGGACTCGCAACAAGCCCCGCTTCCTCCAGCGCCAAGGCGGCGGTGCGGGCCTGCCGCACCAGCCGGCCGCTGAACACGGCGTCAGGCATGCGGCCTTCGTCCCGCAACCCCGCGCCGATCAGGCGGGCCTGCTGCTCCCCCCGGGGACACAGGCGGTCATAGGTTTCGCCGCCGAAGCTGGCCTGGCCATGGCGGATGAGCAGAACGGCTGTCAAGGGCATCTCCTTTTCTCAAAAAATCCTTCCGGTTCAACCCGGCGTGGGAAACCTGGCGGGAAACCGATCTTTTTTCGTTTGAATTCCTTTCTGCCACCCCGTACGGTGGGCGTCAATTGATTCGGAATTTTATTCCGCTAAGCAAAATTTAGGACACTGCCATGCTCGACGCCCACCTCTACGACGGTTTGCGCTCTCCGTTCGGTCGTTACACCGGTGCCCTGCTGGTGGGCACGCGGACCGCCGGAAACGCGGCGGTGATCGACCGTCATATCCCGACGACGGAATGACCCTCTCCTCCCTGAGTGGTCTAACCTTGGGGCCGAGTGGCTAATCCCCCCACTCGGCCCCTTTTTTTGAGAAAAACCTCTGGAACGGACCGGCTGGCCCTTTCCCTCGGCCGGCTTTCCGTCCCATCTCGGAACGTCTTCAGCAGGATCGAGGGTCGGATGACGGCATCACGCAGCGGAAAATGGATCATGACGGCCACCGCCACCATCGGCGTGTTCGCGGTGGTGCTGGAAGGAACCATCCTGACCGTCGCCCTTCCCCGGATCATGGCCGACTACGCCATTTCCCAGACCGTGGCCCAGTGGCTGATCACCGGCTTCCTGGTCGCCGCCACCTCTACCCTGCTGCTCAGCGCCTGGTGCCTGGAACGCTTCGGCTTGCGGCGAACCTTCGTCGCCGCCCTGGGGCTGTTCTCCCTGGCCTCCGCCGGCGCGGCGATGGGACCGTCCTTCGGCTGGCTGGTGGCAGCCCGGGTGACGCAAGGCGCGGCGATGGGGCTGGTGCAGCCCCTGGGCATGGTCATGCTGATGGCCGCCTTCCAGCCCCACGAGCGGGGCAGGGGCATCGGCATCTACGGGCTGGGCGTCGTGCTCGCCCCGGCCATCGCGCCGGTGGTTGGCGGTCTGATGGTCGACCTGTGGGCCTGGCAGGCGGTGTTCCTGGTGGCCCTGCCCCCGGCCCTGATCGCCGCGGTCCTGGGAGCCGTCACCCTGGGCGGTGTCTGGCCTCCCTCGGGCCGGCGGCGGCTGGATGTGACCGGGCTCGGCCTGCTGATCGCCGCCCTGACCATCGGCCTGTGGGGTCTGGTGCGTGCTCCCCGATCGGGCTGGAGCGACCCCTGGACTCTGGGTGCCCTGGCCCTGGGGATCGCCGGCGCCCTGGTCTTCGCCGCCTGGGAGCGACTGTCCACCGCCCCGCTGCTGGACCTGGCGACCTT
This sequence comes from Rhodospirillaceae bacterium Z3-40, assembly GCA_046233135.1. GTDB lineage: Bacteria > Pseudomonadota > Alphaproteobacteria > Rhodospirillales > Rhodospirillaceae > JBJXHN01. The sequence goes on from JBJXHN010000003.1 coordinate 654,731, forward strand.
CCGCGCCGGCACGGTCAGCGCCGGCTTCACCGCCTCGATGATGACTGGCGGCGGGCTCTATGGCTCCACCTTCCTGATCCCGCTGTTCCTGCAACAGGCCGGCGGCCTGGACGCCAGCACGGCCGGCTTCGTGCTGCTGCCCGCCGGGCTGGCCATGGCCGTGACCTTTCCCGTGGGCGGCAACCTGGCCGACAAGGCCCCGGCCGCCGTGGTCGCCGGCTTCGGGGCCGCCCTGTTCGCCGGCTCCTGCCTGCTGATGACCCGGGTGGACGTCAGTGTGCTCGGCTTCGGACTGTTTGCGGCGGTGATGCTCGGCCGCGTCGGCCTGGGACTGATGATGCCGCCGATCACCGCGTCGTCCCTGCGCCCCCTGCCCCAATCCATGGTGGCCCAGGCCGCCGGCGCCATCAACTTCGGCCGCCAGCTGGGCGGGGCGCTGGGGGTGGGGATCGCCTCCATCCTCGTGCAGCTGGGATCGACCCTCGGGAACGATGGAGGCGGTCTCGGGGATGCGGCCGATCCCCGGGCCGCGTCCGAGGCCGGCTACCGCCTGGCCTTCCTTGCCATTGCCGTGCTGTTCTGCGCCATCGCCCTGCCCCTGTGGCGGATCCATCGGGCGAAGGAAAAGGCCGGGGAGGCACCCGAGAGAGCGGCCTGACGATCCGTCCCCCATCGGGCAGGGAGTGAAAACGCACTCCCCGGCTAGGTGCTCCGATGCGTCGGGGGTTCAGGCGGGCTGCACGCGGGTTGCCTGCCCGTCTTCCGCCGCCTTGCCCGGTGCCCGGGCAGGCGCCGGGCGGCGGCGCAGGCCGGGCATCAACAGCGAGATCAGCGCCGGGGTCAGCACCAGGGCGCCGACCATGTTCCACAGGAACATGAAGGTCAGCAGCAGCCCCATGTCCGCCTGGAACTTGATCGCCGACACCACCCAGGTCATCACCCCCAGCGCCAGGGTCAGGCCGGTCATGGCCACCGCCTGTCCCGTGGTCTTCAGGGTCTCGGCATAGGCCGCACGCAGATCCAGGCCACGATCCAGGAAATATTCCAGGCGGTTGTAGATATAGATGCCGTAGTCCACCCCGATCCCCACGCCCAGCGCGATCACCGGCAAGGTCGCCACTTTCACCCCCAGACCCAGGTTGGCCATGATCGCCTCGCACAGCATCGAGGTGATGAACAGCGGGAAGACGATGGCCACGGTCACCCGCCAGGAGCGGAACTCCCACAGAATCAGCAGGGCGACGATGCCGTAGACCAGCGCGAGCATCAGCGGTTCCGACTGCTTGATGACGATATTGGTCGCCGCCTCCACGCCCGCATTGCCGCCGGCGAGCAGGAAATGGATATCGGGATCGTCGAACTCCGCCGAGAACGCTTGCACCGCCGCCACCACGCCCGACAGGGTCTCGGCCTTGTGGTCGGCCAGGTAGAGCACCACCGGGGTCATGGAGCAGTCGGTGTTGTAGAACCGCGAGGGCACCATCTTGTGCGCCGAGTTGGAGATGTAGCGGTTGCGGGTGATGGCATACCAGCGCAAGTCCCCCGCCCCGTTCGTGCCGGCGATGGTCTTCTTCATGTTGGTGAACAGGGATTCCGTGGATTCCACCCCCGGCAGGTCTTCCATGCGCCACTGGAACTGATCCACCAGACTGGCCACCGAATAAGACCCGCAATCCCCTTCCGGCGCCGTCACCATGACCACGAACACATCCGCACTGGTGGAATAATGTTCGGTGAAGAAGGCAACATCCTTGTTGTAGCGGGAGTCCGGCCGCAGTTCCGGCGCGCCCGGGTCCAGATCGCCGATCTTCAGGTCCCGGCTTTCCACCAGGGCTCCCCCCAGCAGCAGCAGCGACACTCCCACCGCCAGCAAGGCCCACTTCGGCCCGGCGAACCGGCCCAGCAGGTCGCTCAGCGCATGGCGGATCTTGTCGCGGCGGGCCTGCGCCCGGGCCACGCCCCGGCGGGACACCCCCACATAGGACATCAGCACCGGCAGCAGGAACATCTTGGTCAGGATCACCACGGCGACACCGACACTGGCGCTGATGGCCAGTTCCTTGATGACGCCGATGTCGATCACCAGCAGGGTGGAAAAGCCCACCGCATCGCAGACCAAAGCGATGGTGCCGGGGATGAACAGGACCCGGAAGGTGCTTTTCGCCGCGTCCAGCGGCGTGGCGCCCGAGGCCCGCTCGGCGGCCATGGTATTGATGTTCTGCACCGCATGGCTGACACCGATGGCAAAGGTCAGGAAGGGCACCAGCACCGAATAGGGATCAAGCCCCAGCCCCATCAGCCGCACGATGCCCAGCTGCCAGACCACCGCCAGCAGGCAGGTGAAAATCGTCGATGCGGTGCTGCGCCAGCAGCGGGAATACCACAGCAGCAGAACCGTCGACAGCACCACGGTGACCAGGAAAAACGCCGCCACGTCGCGGATCCCGGCGATCAGGTCCCCCACCACCTTGGCGAAACCGGTGATGTGGATCTGCGTGGTTCCGTCCTGATAGCGGTCGCGCACCAGCGCTTCCAGTTCGTCGGACAGACGGCCGTAGTCCAGCTTGTCGCCGGTCAGGGGATCCACCTCCAGCAACGGCACCTGGATGGTGGCCGAGCGGTGGTCGGTGGCCACCAGACTGCCCACCGTCCCCGACCGCAGGACGTTGGTGCGCACCTGCTCCAGCATGGCTGGCGAACCGTCGAAGTTCGACGGGATCACCGGCCCGTTGCGCATCCCCTCTTCCGTGACCTCGTACCAATGCACATTGGGGGTCCACAGCGAGCGCATGTTCCCCCGGTCAACGCCGCGAATATAGAAAACCTCGTCGGAGACCTGCCGCAGCAGGGACAGGAATTCCTTGGAATAAATGTCTCCCTCGGTGGTTTCCACCGCCACCCGCACCACGTTGGTTAGCGGGTTCAGCTGGGTTTCGTAGTCCAGGTAGTTGGCGATGAAGGGATGGGAGCGCGGCACCATCTTGCTGAAGCTGGCATCGGGGCGCAAATGCAGCGCCTGCCAGCCGAGCAGAACGGACAGCACCGCGAAAACCAGCAGCACCGTGCGGCGATGGGAAAAGACCCAGGTTTCCCCCAGTTTCTCGACGAGACGGGCCTGTCGGTGATGCTTCAGATCCACATCGGAGAAGGGGTGTTCGTTTGTCTCGGCCATGATCTATCGCTTGTCCATAGAAGTGTCGCCGGCGGACACGGCCGCCGTTTCCAGCCGCACGCCGCCGACACCGGCTTCGGCCAGGCGGTCGCCGTCGCTCACCGGCACCACGGCGCTCAAGGGCCGCATTTCCGGCGCCCGGGCGCGATCGAAACTGCGGCCGCCGTCGGTGCTGACAATGCTGCCGCCCCGGGCGTCGAACAGGGTGATCTTCCCGCCGTCGACCTGCCCGCCGATCAGGCTCTTGCCCGCTGGCGCCGGCACGGCGGTCCAGGTTTCCAGGTCGGTGGTGCGCAGAACCCGGCCGTCAAAGCCATAGGCCAGAAGGGCTTCGGGCGTGTCGGTCAGCGGCAGGGCGCCGTACACATGACCGAACTGGCCCGTCTCCAGGGTCTGCCAGGTCTGACCGTTGTCCGTCGAGCGGTAGAGCCGCCCGGCTTCCCCGGCGATCACCAGGACCTGCGGCGAAAAGCGGGTGATGGCGTTGTAGTGGTAGCCTTCCGGATTGGTCAGGCCGCCCCCGGCGAAGGTCCAGCGTTCCCCCCCGTCCCGGGTGCGGAAGATCTGGCCGTAGGACCCCACGGCGAACCCGTCAGTGGGACTGTCGAACAGCACGTCCAGCAGCGGCCGCGAAGGGCCGAATTCACCGGCGGCGCGGGCATCGTCCACCGCCCATTCCGCATCGGTCCGGTCCTCGGCCGACGCCGACGGGTCGGCTTCCAGGGCGGCCAGCCTGGCTTCCGCCGCCGCCAGCAGCAGGGTGTTGGCATCCGCACCGTCGAACTGCTTGCGCCAGGACCGGCCACCATCTTCCGAATGCAGGATCGCCCCGTCATGGCCTACGGCCCACCCCTGCTCGGCGGTGGGGAAGGACACCGCCGTCAGGGTCACGGACACCGGCACCGAGGCCTGGCGCCAGCTTGCCCCGCCGTCGTCGGAAGTGACGACCACCCCCCGCTCGCCGACCGCCACCAGACGCGTGCCGGCCTCGGCCACGTCCAGCAGCAAGGCGGCCGCCGCCCGGGGCGAAAGGCGGGCGGGCAAATCCAGCAGATCGATCCGGGCCAATGCCGGGGCGGCCCCGGCCAGATCGCACGCCAGCCCGAAAGCCAGGCCGATGGCCAGAACGATCCCGCCCGAAGTGCGTCGCCGGCCGGTGTTCAATGAGAGGACCTTCGATGAAAGGACCTGGGTCACGGCTCCGTCTCCTTCCCCGCTCGCGTCAGCTTGAAAAAAGAACCGGGGACCGGCGGGTAGGGGACCGCCGGCCACCGGGACCCACGCAGGGTCAGTTACCCAGGCGCCGCAAGGCGGCCGGGGAGAACTGGCTGAAGGACAGGTCGATGCCGTAGTCCGTGGGCTTCTCTTCGTTGTTGAAGTTGTTCACTAGATAGCGGCGGGCTTGCAGGTCATAGAAGGCGTTGCCGGCGTAATGCGCCACCTGGACGTCGTAGAGGTACATGGTGAAGAACTCGTGCACCCGCCAAAGGTCCCCACGGCCGTCATAAGCATCCTTATGCGCGATCTGCCAGGTGTCTTCGTCGATGTAATAGACCCGCTTGCCGTAGATGTGGCGCTCACCCGGCTTCAGCGTGGCTTCGACCACCCACACCCGGTGCAGTTCGTAGCGGGCAAGATCCATGTTGATGTGGTTGGTCTTGACGATGTCTTCGTACTTCAGGTCACCACTGGACAGGGCGTAGCTGTTGTAGGCAATGTACTTCTCCTGCTTGCCGACCAGCTTCCAGTCGAAGCGTTCCGGCGAGCCGTTGAAGCCGTCGTAGTCATCCATGGTGCGCAGACCGTCGGTCCCCGTGCCCGGGCTGTCATGGGCGACTTCCGGAGCGCGCAGCACGCGGCGCTGACCGGGATTGTAGGTCCAGGCGCTGCGGCTTTCCTTGGACTGGTCCAGGGGATCGTGGGACAGGATGGCTTCGCCGGCGATGCTGGACGGCGCGGTCACCATGTTGCGGTAGTAGCTGAGGCGGTTGTCTTCCGGGTTGCCCAGTTCGGCCGCCCGCGCCCACCATTCGGTCCGTTTGACGGTGGTGAAGTCGCCGTTGCTCTGCACCGGGAATTCAGTGCCGTAGCGCACGAAGGTGCCGCCGCGATACCGCATCACGTGGTTCCAGATGGCCTGCAGACCGTTTTCCGGAATCGGGAACGGCACCCGGGACATCTGGATGTTCAGAACCCCGTTGCCGCCGGAGGCCAGTACGATACCGGCCGCCTCGGCCGCCACGGTGTCGGTGATCCGCTTGGGCAGAACCACGGGCCGATGGGACGGATAGACCTTGATCTTGTAGGTCTCCGGGAACCGCTTCAGCATCTCGATCTGACCCGGGATCAGCTTGTCCTGATACTGGGTGTAGTTGTCGGCGGTGATGACGAACAGCGGCTGTTCCCCGGCGTAGGGGTCGGCATAGCCGTCATAGGGGCTGAAGCCGGCCGGCGGCGGCGTGGGCTTGCCGTCCCAGGCTGGGATGGAGCCATCGGCATTGCCCGCGCGCTCCGCCCCCATGGGCGTCAGATCCTTGCCGAGACGGGCCACATCCTGGGGACTGGCCGCCAGGGCCGCGCCGCCGGACATCAGCAGGCTGGTAACGCCGGCCGTGGCGAGAATGGTCTTGAAGTCATAGGCCATGATGCTGGGTATCCCTTGCTCAGAACGTCATGCCGACAACCAGGGAAACGAAGTCCCGGTCGCTTTCGGTGTCGTACTTCGCGTCATTGCTGTAGTTGCTGTAGGTCATCTCGGCGTAATAGGTCTTGTCCATATCGGCCCGAAGCTTCAGCGCGATATTCTGGCGACCTTCCTGGAAGGAGCCGTCCGGCGAGATGCCGTGGATGTCGCGGCTGTAGAAAATGCTGGGGGTCAGGTTCACCCCGGCGAACACGTTCTCGTACTTCAGGGACAGGTTCAGACGCAGGCCGAGCGCGTCGGAGGTGGCATAGCCTTCCGCTTCGCAGTAATCCCCCATCGAGGTTCCGCAGGCGTTGCTGGAGGATTCGGCCATGCCGAAGCCCGGCGAACGGCCATAGCGGGTGGAGGTGTAGGGATTACCGATCCCCGCCCAGTGCTGATAGACCAGTTCGCCCAGCACCCCGGCGGATTCCGCGCCCAGGACGTTGGGGAAGGACTTGATGGTGGCGATCTGGAGCTGATGCTTGTCCTTGCGGTCGTAACCGTGGACGATGGACCCGAGCGGCAGGCTGTTCAGGTGGGCCATGGGGCCGACGCCGTTGACCATACCGCTGACCAGGTCGGTGGTATTGATCTGAACCGGCACGCCCTTGTGGAAGCTGTACTCCCCGAACACCGACCAGCCAAACAGGTTGGTCGAGGCGCTGGCCCCGAAAATGCGGATGTTCTCGGCGGAATAATCCTCGAAATACTGCGACGGCCGAAGGGCATACAGGGAATTGGCGATCGTCGTGGCTTCGCGCTTAAGGCTGAACGACGGCGCACGCTGGTGGTATTGGGCGTGATAAACGCCGAATTCGGTCCCGAGTTCGGACGAATAGTAGCGCGCCGCCACCCCGAACTGACCCTGATCACCCGGCCGCTGGGTGCCGGCGTTGCTCATGTAGCTGTTCAGCCCTCCCAGGGCGGCCATGCCCATTTCCGCATCCTGGTCGGAAAAGCCCGACGGCGCGAAAACCGCACCGGTATCGCTACAGTTCAGCACGTCCGAAGGACCGCGCAGGGTGCCGCAGCCCTCGATTGTCGTCGGTGTCCAGGCGAACTGGTAGAAGCTCTCGACACTCAGTTCGTCCGTCACCCCCAATGCCGCCGAAACCTGGGGTACGGGGTTGAGGATTTCCTTCACCTGCGCGCCCGGACGGCGGGCCGCACTGGCATCGACGGCGTTGTAGGAGCTGATGCCCGGGGTGAACAGGCTTTCCCCCCAGTTGACCACATGATTCCCGGCCTTCACCGACAGCCAGTTGCCTTCGTCGTTCAGATCCCAGTTGCCGAAGGCATAGGCGTCCAGCAGCTCCACCCCGTGGAACTTGGACTTCCGCTGGAAGTCGCTGTCATCCAGCCGGTCGTTGTTGGAATAGCCGTTGGCGGAATGGCCGTGGGGGACGTTGATGTTTTCCCCCACATAGTCGTACCAGGCCTTGCCACGGCCGAAGACGCCGATGTTGTCCCGCTGCAGCTTGACTTCACCGATGGCCTTGCCGAGCAGCGAATAGACGTCCCACTGGCCATAGTTCAAATTGCCGTCGTCGATGGTCGCCCCATCGGCCCGTCCCCCGTTGCCGATGCTGATGAAGTTCTTGCTTGGCGCCTCGGTCCGAACCGCTGCCCCGACGGACAGGTCCAGCCCCCAGCGCCCTTCGATGCCGCCGCCAAGGTCGAAATCGCCGGCGAAAGCTTCGCCGCACACTCCCGCCAGGGACATCGAAACCACGGCCGTCAGCGCGACGGGTGACGGCGCCACACGCCCCACCCGACGGCCACCGGCCGACAACCCGTTAATCTGCCGCATGTATCATTCTCCTGGACATGCTTCCCCGATCCGATGGTGCTTTGTTGTTGCTCTTGCCAGCCCGCGCTGGAGGCCTTCGGCCTTTCGTTCCAAACCCTTCACGTCCATGGCAGAAGGCATTTCCGCCCACGCCACCGCCATCCGCTGCGTGCCGGACGGTGCATGCCGCCCGGTCGTTTCAGACAGGCTTTCCGCTTGGGGAAACCGGTGGGGAACCGTAAGAAGCGACACTCCCTTTTCGCTCCGCCCGCACCACGAATTCCATTTGCGAAATTAATTTCCGCAACAGTATGGACGTGGACGGATCGGTTCAAGGGGAAAATGGTCGCATGACGTGCATTGCCCTGAAAAAGGGCCGCTTTCGGCCGAAAACCGGACACGAAAAGCCACCACCCGCCGGAACGAGGGCGTTTGGCGCCGGTCCATTTTCGGAATTAATTCTCGCAAAAGAAAGAGAGGAGTCGCCCCGGCGGCCATTCGGGGCGACTCCTCTCTGGGGAATGCGGGGAGTGAAGACAGGTTACACGGTGACCAGGTCGCCCCGCCTATCTCAAGAGCAAGGTCAGGGTGACTTCGGTGATTTCATCCCCGCGAACGACAACAGCCTCCTGCGCGCTGACAGGAGTGTTCTGAATAACCCCTCTGGCGAGAACGCGATGTATACCCGGCTCCACCCCGGCAATCACACAAACTCCACCGTAGCATTTTTCTTCAAACTTCCCATTTAAAGACACATAAATGTCCCGTCCATTATCCACCCTTACTCGAATCGTTCCATACTTTCTGCGCTTGGAATCATCCAAAACCGCATCTCCAGCGATGATTCCTGTGGAAAATTCTCGTATCCATTTCGTGGTTTCATCGCGGATAAGCTTGTTGATCTCCTCCAGAAACTCCCGAGCATAGACCAACACGCATTTGCACTGGTCGGCGCTGGGCGATGCCCCCAGGCCAATGATTTGCTCTTGCCATCCAAGTTCGAAAGCGTTCCAACGCCGACGGATTTCCATCTCTGTTAACGTGTAACGCATCCAGGTTTCGGAAAAGCCCATCAACTTATCCAGCGCCACCAAAAAGGCTGCCAGGGCAAGCATGACCGCAGGGACAAGGTTCATATCGATCTGCCAGTTGCTGCCCCATGCCATATAAGGGAGACCCGGTGACTCACCTTTCCACTGCACAGCCGAGCCGACAACCGGCACAATCGCAGCAGAGGCCGCAAATATCATTGCGAAAAATCGGCACATTCTGGAAAAGCGCCGCTTCCACTTTCGCGCAGAGACATACCATTTTATGACATTCTGAGTATTGTTTCTTAAATACTCATACACACTTTCTAGAGATAATAAATACGAGCCACCCTGCCATTTTACGTCTGGCAGAGATTCATGCTTGATAAATGGCTCCCGCCCCATGGCTGCCCCCTCCGTCAACGAACAAGACGGCAACCCTAGCATACCAAAAATAATCTAAAAATCCGCATGCATGCAGCGGACCGTTACTCTCCTACATCCGGTCCAGCTCTTGCCGGTGCGCATGCATCTTCAGGAAAACAGCGTAATCCTTGGCGAACTGATCCCGGGCTTCCGGGTTGGGGGCGCGGGTCGTTTCCCCCTGCTGCATGCCCTGGGCCGCCTCGGCCAGGGTGGGATAGAGACCGGCCGCCTTGGCCGCCACCATCCCGGTGCCCAGCAGCATGGCGTCCTCTGCCCCTGGTTCGACCACCGTGCAGCCGGTGGCGTCGGCATACAGTTCCATCAGCACCGGATTCTTCAGGTGGCCGCCGGTGACATGCAGGGTATCGATGCCGTAGCCCCGCTCGTTCAGCGCGTCCAGAATATGCCGCACCCCCAGGGCGATGGCCACCGCCGTGCGCCAGTAAAGCCGGCACAGGCTGTCGAAAGAACTGTCCAGGTCCAGGCCGCTGATCACCCCCAGGGCACGCGGGTCGGCCAGCGGCGAGCGGTTGCCATGGAAATCGGGCAGCACATGCAGTCGGGAGGCCAGGGCCAGACCCTCGAACCGGCGCATCTCGGTCAGGCGCTCGCAGATGCGGGCGTGCATGGCCCCGCTCGGCTCGCCACCCGCACCGTGCAGCCGGATCACGTGATCCAGAAGCGCCCCGGTGGCCGACTGGCCGCCTTCATTGAGCCAGCGACCGGGGACCACGGCACCGAAATAGGGTCCCCACACCCCCCGGGTCGGCCGGGGTTCGGGCGACAGGGCCATGACACAACTGGAGGTTCCGGCGATCAGCGCCAGATGATGGTCCACCGAGTCATCCCCGGCCGTCGCCCCCAGCACGCCGAGCGTCCCCGCATGGGCATCGATCAACCCTGCCCCCACCCGACAGTCCGTGCTCAACCCCAGGAAAGCCGCAGCCTCCGCCGTCAGCGGCCCCAGGTCCTCGCCAATGGGGGCCGCCGTGTCGGGCAGGTTTCCGCGTTCCAGCAGGTCGGGCAGACCGACGATTTCCAGGAAATCCGGCTGCCAGCCCGGCGTTTCGTGGGCCAGATAGGTCCACTTGCAGGTCACCGTGCACTGGGACCGGGCCAGCGAGCCGGACGCCTTCCAGGTCAGGAAATCGGCCAGATCGAAGAAATAGCCGGCCCGTCCCCAGCGGTCGGGATAGTGCCGTTTCAGCCACATCAGCTTGGGGATCTCCATTTCCGGAGACATCACCCCGCCCACATAGCTCAGCACCCGGTGTCCGGTATCGGTGCATTCCCGCGCTTCCGACAGCGCCCGGTGATCCATCCACACGATGGTATCCCAGCGCGCCGCTCCGTCGCGGGAAACGCTGAAGGGCGCGCCATCCACGTCGCGCACCACCAGCGAACAGGTGGCATCGAAGCTGATCCCGGCTACCGCCGAGCCATCGGCCCCGGCATCGGCCAACGCCCCCTGCACCGCCTTGCCGACGGCGCTCCAGATCTGTTCAGAATCGTATTCCGCATGATTGGGTTCGGGCTTGCGCATTTCGATGGGCGCTTCCGCCCGCCCCAGCAGGGCGCCCTGACGGGTCAGGACCCCGGCGCGCGCGCTGCCCGTGCCGACGTCCACGCCGATCACCAAATCTCGCATGACCTTATCCTTCCCCTGGTGTCTTATTCTTTCTCTTCCACGGCCCGGACCCCCGCCCGTTCCCGGAGCCTAAGCCGTCGACGCACCTGCCGGCAGCCTCCCCGGGTCGCCAAGCAGGTCGGGCAGCCGGGCCATGTCGCAGAATGTGGCATGGGGCGCGGCCTGTTCCAAGGCGGCACGCACGCGCGGATGGCCGGCATGGCCGCCCCCGCCGTACCCCAGCACCCGCATCCCCGCCCGATGAGCCGCTTCGACCCCCGCCGGGCTGTCCTCCACCACCACGCAGCGGGCCGGATCACACCCTTCGCTGCGCGCGGCATGAAGGAACAGGTCGGGAGCCGGCTTGCCGTGGCGGACCATCACCGCACTGTAAATCCGCCCTTCGAAAAAGGGCAGCAGACCGGTGACCTCCAGGGCCAGGCGGATGCGCTCCACCTGGCTGGAGGAGGCCACGCAAAAGGGCACGCCCAGATCCGTCAGGGTCCGCACCACCGCTCCGATCCCCGGGGTCGGCTTCAGGTCCGCCCGGAAGGCGGCGAACAGCCGTTCCCGCATGCGGGTCAGACCGTCTTCGCCCAGGATGCAGCCGTAGTCCTGCCGCAGGATATCGATGATCGAGGCCATGCTGCGGCCGAGGAAGCGGTCATTCACCACCTCGGCCTCCAGCGTCAGGCCGGTCTCGGCGATCCCTTCCAGCAGCACCCGGGCAGCAATGGGTTCGCTGTCCACCAGTACCCCGTCGCAGTCGAAGATCACCAGCCCGGAGGTCCCTGCACGACTGTCCATGACGGCCCTCCCGCCCGTTTCCTTCACCAAGCCGGCCCTTACCAACAGCTGTAGCCGGCATCCGTCACCACGATGGCCCCGGTCATCAGGCTGGCGGCATCGGAGGCCAGGAAGTGCACCACCGAAGCCACTTCCTCCGGCTGGCCCACCCGCCCCATGGGGGTCATATCCAGCCATACCTTGTACATCTCGGGGTTTTCCTTGATGCCGAAGGCGGTCAGCGGCGTCTCTATATAGGTCGGTGCCACGGCATTGACCCGCACGCCCCGCGCCCCCCATTCCGCCGCCAGCGAGCGGGTCAACTGATGCACCGCAGCCTTGGAGGCATTGTAGAAGGACTGGGGCTGGGGTTTGTTGACGATCAGCCCGGACATGGAGCCGATGTTGATGATGGACCCGCTTTCCTGCTTCAGCATGATCCGGCCGAACGCCCGGCAGCACCAGAACAGCCCGTCCACATTCACCCCCATGTGGAAGCGCCAGTGATCGTCCGACGTTTCCTCGGCCGGCACGTCGCTGATCGCCACTCCGGCGTTATTGACCAGGATGTCCACTTGGCCGTGGTCGCGCATCACCGCGTCGGCCACCGCGTCCACCTGATCGGATTGCGTGACGTCCAGCACCGCCGGATGGGCCTTGTAACCCTTGCCGGTCAGCGCCTTGGCCACGGCCTCCGCCCGTTCGGCCTTCAGGTCGGCCACCACCACCGTGGCCCCCGCTTCGGCCAGCGCCTCGCAGCACGAGGCACCGATCCCCTGTCCGCCCCCGGTCACCACCGCGACGCGGCCTGTCAGTTTGAGTCGTTCGAGATACATGATCGTCCCCTTCATTCTCGGCCCTCAGGCGCCGGACGCCGCTGTGCGGCACGGCGCGCCTGAAGCCCCTCAACTCGCCAGCCGGATGGCTTCGCCCCGGTCGTCGAAGCGGTGGATCTTGTCCGTCTCCGGCGTCAGGAAGACGGTCTGGCCATGGCGCAGGTCCATCTCTCCGGTCTCGCGCACCGTGACCGTGCCCACGTCTTCCACATGCACATGCAGGAAGGTGTCCGACCCCAGGTGTTCCGCCACGCCGATGGTGCCGTGCCAGACCCCGTGGTCCGTATCCAGCCTCATGTGTTCCGGCCGGACACCGATGGTCGCCGCCCCGTACTGGGCTGCCGGTCCACCTTCGATGAAGTTCATCCGCGGCGAGCCGATGAAGCCCGCGACGAACAGGTTGGCCGGCGTCCGGTACAGCTCCAGCGGCGTCCCCACCTGCTCCACCCGGCCCCGGTTCAGCACCACGATCTTGTCGGCCATGGTCATGGCCTCCACCTGATCGTGGGTGACATAGATCATCGTCGTCTTCAGGGAGTGATGCAGCTCGCTGATCTCCAGGCGCATGTTCACCCGCAGGGCGGCGTCCAGGTTGGACAGCGGCTCGTCGAACAGAAAGGCGCTGGGCTGGCGGACGATGGCCCGGCCGATGGCCACCCGCTGGCGCTGGCCGCCCGACAGGTTGCGGGGCTTGCGCTTGAGATAATCCGTCAGGTTCAGGATGCGCGCGGCCTCCATCACCTTGCGGTCGATCTCGTCCTTGTCCATTCCCGCCATCTTCAGGGGAAAGGCGATGTTGCCGTAGACGGTCATATGCGGATACAGCGCATAGGACTGGAACACCATGGACAGGCCCCGCTTGGCCGGCGGCTGGTCGGAAACATCGGTGCCGTTGATCTCGATGGCGCCGCCGGAGATGTCCTCCAGCCCGGCGATCAGCCGCAGCAGGGTGGACTTGCCGCAGCCCGAGGGGCCGACGAAGACCACGAACTCCCCGTCGTTGATTTCCAGGTCCAGGCCGGGAATGACCTCCTGATTGCCGAACCGCTTGGTGACATTGGACAAATGGATGGTGCACATGGGGTATTTCTCCCGAACCCTTACTTGACCGCGCCAAAGGTCAGGCCGCGGACCAGTTGCCGCTGCGAGAACCAGCCGAGAATGAGGATGGGGGCGATCGCCATGGTCGACGCCGCCGACAGCTTGGCCCAGAACAGCCCTTCGGGACTGGAATAGGAGGCGATGAAGGCCGTCAACGGAGCCGCCTTGGCAGCCGTCAGGTTGAGGGTCCAGAACGCTTCGTTCCAGGCGAGGATGATGTTCAGAAGGCAGGTGGACGCGATGCCCGGAACGGCCATCGGCGTCAGCACGTACAGGATCTCCTGCGGCAGAGAGGCGCCGTCCATGCGCGCCGCCTCCAGGATGTCTCCGGGGATCTCCTTGAAATAGGTGTACAGCATCCAGACGATGATCGGCAGATTGACCAGGGTCAGCACGATCACCAGGCCGGTCACCGTGTCCAGCAGGCCCCAGTCCCGGAACAGCAGATAGATCGGAACCAGAACCCCCACCGGCGGCAGCATCTTGGTGGACAGCATCCACATCAGGATGTCCTTGGTGCGCCGGGTCGGCGAAAAGGCCATGGACCAGGCCGCCGGCACGGCGATCATCAGCCCCAGCAGGGTGGAGCCGAAGGACATGATCACCGAATTCCACATGTGGGCGAAGTAGTCCGACCGCTCCTGGACCTCGGAATAGTTCTCCAGGGTCCAGTCGAAGAACAGGAAGGCCGGCGGCGAGGCAATCGCCGTTCCTTCCGACTTGAAGCTGGTCAGGAAGGTCCACAGGATCGGGAAGAAGATCAGGATCGCCACGATCCAGGCGATGGCGGTGAAAACGACCTTGCGGCGGGTCGAGACGGTGCGTGCCATAGCTCAGCCCTCCAGGTTCTTGCCGATCAGGCGGATCAGGAAAATGGCGACGATGTTGGCCAGGATCACCGCAACGATGCCCCCTGCCGACGCCCCACCCACATCGAACTGCAGCAGCGCCTGCGTATAGATCAGGTAGGTGATGTTGGTGCTCTCGTAGCCCGGCCCGCCCGAGGTGGTAACCAGGATTTCGGCGAAGACGCTGAGCAGGAAGATGGTCTCTATCAGGATGACCACCGTGATCGCGCGGCCCAGATGCGGCAGGGTGATGAAGTAGAACCGCCACCACCAGCTGGCACCGTCCATCTCGGCGGCCTCCATCTGGTCCTCGTCCAGGGACTGCAAGGCGGTCAGCAGGATCAGCGTGGCGAACGGCAGCCACTGCCACGAGACGATCAGAATGATCGAGGTCAGCGGCGCCGACGACAGCCAGTCGATGGGTTCCAGCCCCAGGCCGTTTGCCACCCAGGCGAACAGCCCGTAGACCGGATGCATCATCATGTTCTTCCACACCAGGGCCGACACCGTGGGCATGATGAAGAACGGCGAGATCACCAGCACCCGCACGATGCCCTGGCCGAAGACGGGCTGGTCCAGCAGTAGGGCCATCAGCAGGCCGCCGCCAACACTGATCACCAGCACCGCCCCCACCAGGATCAGGGTGTTGAACAGGGCCGAGAAAAAGGCCGGGTCGGTCAGGAAGAATTCGTAATTGAAGAACCCGGTGAATTCCTCCATCCCCGGCATCAGCAGGTTGTAGCGCAGGAACGAGAAATACAGGGTCATGCCGAGCGGGATGGCCATCCAGCAGAACAGAAGGATGACGCTGGGCGACATCATCAGCCGGGCGGCCGACCGCGTGTGAAGCGTTGCCATGACAGGCCTCCTCGACATCGCACGGCGCGGTCGGCCCCCGGATGAAAACGGGAGACAGGACGCGGCCGGGACTGCCGGTGGATCGGGCGAAGCGAACGGGGACGGAAAAATGGCGGGCCGGAGTGGGAGAAAGATCACCCCGGCCCGCCGAGAGGCCGGATGGGAGGCGGCCCTAGTTGATGTATCCGCCCCGGCGCATCTCCCGCTCGGTGATGCGCTGCGCGTTCTCAAGCGCCTGGTTCACGCTGGCCTGACCGGCCAGCGCGGCCGAGAACTGCTGGCCCACCGCCGTGCCGATGCCCTGGAATTCGGGGATGGCAACGAACTGAACGCCGGTATAGGGCACGTCGTCCACCGCCGGATGCTTGGGATCGGCGGCATTGATCGAGCGCAGGGTCATCGCCGCGAAGGGCGCCGCTTCCTGATAGGCCGGGTTTTCGTAGAGCGAGGTGCGGGTGCCCGGCGGCACGTTGGCCCAGCCTTCCTTCTCCGCCACCATTTCCGTATAGGCCTTGCCGGTGGCCCAGGAAATGAAGGTCTTCGCCGCCTCTTCCTTCTGCGAACCGGCGGGGATGCCCAGGTTCCAGGCCCACAGCCAGTTGCCGCGCTTGCCCAGCCCCTTGTCGGGCGCCAGGGCAAAGCCGACCTGGTCGGCCACCGTCGATTCATCGGGGTTGGTCACGAAGGACGCGGCCACCGTGGCGTCGATCCACATGCCGCACTTGCCGGTCTGGAACAGGGCGAGGTTTTCGTTGAAGCCGTTCGACGACGCGCCCGGCGGGCCTGCATCGGTCATCAGGTCCACATAGAACTTCAGCGTGTCCTTCCAGGCCGGCTGGTCGAACTGGGGCTGCCAGTCCATGTCGAACCAGCGCGCGCCGAAGGAATTGGCCATGGCGCTGAGAAAGGCCATGTTCTCGCCCCAGCCCGCCTTGCCGCGCAGGCAGATGCCGTAGACCTCGTTGTCCTTGTCGGTGATCTTTCGGGCCGCGTCACCGATGAAGTCCCAGGTGGGTTCCTCGGGCATGGTCAGACCGGCCTTCTCGAACAGATCGGTGCGATACATGACCATCGAGCTTTCGCCATAGAAAGGCGCGGCATACAGCGTGCCCTCGTAGGTCAGGGCCGAACGGATCGCCGGCAGCAGATCATCCACGTCGTAGTCGGCCCCCAGATCATCCAGCGCCACCAGCCAGCCCTGCTTGGCCCAAATCGGCACCTCGTAGGTGCCGATGGTCATGATGTCGTACTGGCCACCCTTGGTGGCGATGTCGGTGGTGACCTTCTGGCGGAGCACGTTCTCCTCCATGGTCACCCACTCCAGGGTGATATCCGGATGCGCCTCGGTGAAAGCGCCGGACAGCTTCTGCATGCGGATCATGTCGCCATTGTTGACCGTGGCGATGGTCAACGTGGTCTCCGCCAGCGCAGGCGCGGACAGCGCGAGAAGGGAACAGGCCCCCAGCAAAGCAGAGGCGCGAAAGCCCTTGTGAAACTTCATGGTTTTCCTCCCGGTCAACGTCGTTGCGTTGGGCATTTGCCTTGTTATGGAGCAATTACTCACTTTCGCGCCGACAATGTCAAGACAGATCCATGCCGCATTGCACAAGGGAAACGCGCAATCCGAGAAATTTCCTCGGAATTACCGAGCCCTCGGCCCATGCGAACGGCTCCCGCGCCGGGGTTCCGGGCGAGGCATGGAAGACGACGATGACGGGAATATCAGCGGGGTTTCAGCAGGGACTCGGCGGTCGCTTCATCGGTGATCAGGCCGCTGACCAGACCGTTGCGCACCACGGCGCGCAAGCCCGGCAGCTTGCGCCGGCCCATGGCCAGAACGGTCACCAGGGTGCCTTCTCCCCAGGACAGGGGGGCACTGGCCACCCGTTCATTGGTGGGCGCATCCACCAGCCTGCCTTCGGCATCGAAGGCCCAGCCGATGATTTCCCCCACCGCGCCGGCTTTTTGCAGGGCCTCCAGCTCCGCCTCGGTGACGAAGCCGTCTTCCAGCAGCGGTGCCTTGCGCCCCAGATCCCCCAGGCCGACGAAAACCACGTCAGCCTGCCGGGCCAGCGTCAGGCTTTTCTGGATCACCGATTGGCGATGCAGGCTGTCCCGTTCCTCGATGGTGGCGGCGATCACCGGGGCCGGCATCAGGTAGTGGTTGGCCTTGACCAGATCGGCCATGGTGAAGATGGCGCTGTAGAACGCCGCCGAGCCGTCCGGGGCGATATTGCCGGTCAGCGACACCACCGTTTTCTCGGGCACGTCCAGGGGCGGCAGGCCTTCGATCGCCGCTTTCAGGGTCCGGCCGCTGCCGATGGCGATGGTCTTGATCGCCGGGTCCAGCAGGCAGCGTTCCAGCTCTGCCGAGCCGGCCTCGGCGATGCCAAGGGTGGTGGAATCCGACGCCGGATCGGTGGGCACCACCTCGCAGAACCGCAGGCCGAAGACATCCTGCACCCGTGCCGCCAGGTCCAGGCAATGGGCGATGGGATGGTCCAGGCGGATCTTCACCAGCCCCTCGGACACCGCCAGAGAGACCAGCCGCTGCGCCGCCTGACGGGAGATGCCCAGCTTCTCGGCGATCTCCTCCTGGGTATTGCGGGCGACGTAATAAAGCCAGCCAGCCCGCGCCGCGTCGTCCAGGCGTGTGCCCCCTGCCCCCTTGCGATTGCTCATCCCGTTCCTCCACGCCGGACCGTTGCCGTCCGTTTCATCAGGCCGTTCCGTCGGGCCGTTTCACCGGGTCATTGTGACCGCAGTGTGACGGGGTTCCCAGGGGAAAGACAGCGACAGACCGTCCTCCCGCCTATGCCCCCACGTCTGCCCGGCGGGGCAAGTCGGCCCCCCGGCGGGAACAGGTGATGGCGGCGGCCCGCGCGGCGAAACCCAGCACGGCCGCCACGTCCGCCTCCGGCAAGGCGCGCAGGGCCGCCGGCGTCAGCGCGTCCCGCTCGGCCAGGGCACAGAGCAGACCGGCCTGGAACGTATCCCCAGCCCCCACCGTGTCCACCAGCGGCCCCGGCGCGCAGGGCACGGCGAAGGTCTGCGTCGCCGTCCAGGCGATGGCGTCGTTTTCACCGTCGGTGACCACCACCAGTGCCGGTCCCGCGCCGGCCCCGTCCCTGCCCGGATCAAGCCAGGCCCGCGCCGCCTCCGCGGGATCACAGCCGGGAAACAGTAGATCGAAGTCCTCCCGCGAGATCTTCAGCAGGGTCACATGGGGCAGCAGGTCGTCCAGGGTGCGGCGCCACACCGCCATGTCCGGTTCCACGGTCGGGCGGACATTGGGGTCGAACGACAGGAAGCGCCGCCCGCTTTCCCGCCGGGCAAGGGCTTTCAGGGTGCCGGCCACCGGCTCCACGGCGGTGGCGATGGAGCCCATGTGCACCGCCCGCACCCTCGCGTCCGGTTCCGGCAGATCCTCGAGCGTCAGCAGACGGTCGGCGGTACGGCCGCCGTTGAAGGAATAGCGGGCCACCCCGTGGGCATCCAGGCTGACCACCGCCAGGCTGGTGGGATCGGCCTTGCTGGGACAGGGCGAGATGTCCACTCCTTCCCGCACCAGAAATGCCCGCAGACGGCCCCCGAAATAGTCGGTGGACAGCCCGGTGAACAGCGCCACCCCCTGTCCCAGCCGCGCCAGCCCCACCGCCACGTTGAAAGGCGAGCCGCCGGGCCGGGCGTCCATCTGCACCCCGTCCGCCCGCTCTTCGGTGACGAAGACGTCTAAAAGCGCCTCTCCGCAGACCAGAAACATCGCTGCACACCTCCCGTTCAGTGGTCCGGCGCCCATTTCCGGGTCGCCGGTTGCGTCCGCGATTCAACGAGAGGGAAGCCGGTTTGTCCAGAGCATGTGCTCATCAACGGAATAATTGCCCAACCCTGACGGATCGGCGGGCGACAGGAACCATTCGCACGCCCGTGGCCGGCACCATCACCGCTCCGGCCCGCAGCGGGACCACGGCGCGGTCCGCCAGCCGCCAGTCCCAGCGCGCCAGCAGGGCGCTCACCACCCCCCGCACCATGGGCAGCAGATCGTCGGTCAGGCCGTGGCGATGGCTGGTCACCGCGAAAGGCAGCACCGCCGCCCCGGCAGCCGGGTCTTCCAGGAAGCGGTCCGGACGGAACGCTTCCGGCTGCGGGAAGCTCTCCGGGTCGCGGCCTTGCAGACCGGGCGCACCCATCACCCGCACCCCGCGCGGCAAGGCATACCCGCCCAGCAGAACCGCCCGGGACAGACGCTCCGGCGCCAGCAGGGGCCGGGGCGGATACAGACGCAGGGTCTCCAGGCAGACCGTGTCGAGCAGCGCCGCACCGGCCGCAGTCTCCATGCCTGCCGCGCGCACCCGCGCCAGCAGGGCCGGATCACGATGCAGCCGTTCCATCACCCAGCTGGCCAGCACCGCCGCCTCTTCCGCCGCCGCACTCAGCAGGCCGTCCGCCCGTTCCAGGATCACCCCGTCGTCCGCGACCTCTTCCCCCGCCGCCGTCTGCAAAAGGGCCGTCAGCATACCGGTTCTAGAAATTCCTTCCAGATCATTCCCCCGGCCGGCAGCGGCCTTGCGCCGGTCGGCGATCTGGGCCAGCAGCGCTTCGCGCAGGAACAGGCGGCAGGCTTGGCGGGTGGGGGTACCGAAAAAGCGTCCGGCACAGGGCGCCAGCACCGGCCGCAGATGCGCGGTCACCCACCAGCGCGCCAGGGCTGGGCCGTGGGCCAGCATCGCCAGATGCACCAGCACCCGCTGGTCCGACGCCTGCCACGCCGGGCCGACCAGTCGCGAGACCACCTCATGAAGACAGATCTCCAGAGCCAGGGGCAGCAGGGGGATCGCCGCGGCGGGCCTGATCGCATCGATCTTCGCCGCCGCGATCTCCGGCAGAACGCTCTGCCGCCAGTGCGGACCATCGGGAGCGTCGACCGGTGCCTGCTCTCCGGCGTTCAGACCGCGCCAGTCCGCCCCTTCCCTGGCTCCGGCAATCACCACCAGGGGGTCGGCAGCGGGAGTGGCCAGGGTGAACACCGGACCGAATCGTCGCCGGCAATGGCGCAGGACAGCGGTCCCCGTCCCCCGTTCGGCCGTCGACAGCAGCCAGCGCGGATAGGCCGGCCCCGGAGGCAGAGCGGAACGGTCAACCGCCTTCCACCGTCCTGCCTTCCACCGCCCCGCCACCCGCCGTCCCAGCAGCCGAATTCCCGCACGCGCGTTTGCCATCGATGTTGCCCCCGTTGCTCCATTCCCGCCGAGGCCTGCCCTTTCGCTGTACCCTCTTTCTGGTATCCGACCGAGTGGAATTTTGTTAATGCCCGAGAACGGAACGCTTCTTTACCTTCCGGCGGCCCCCTCCGCCTTGCGGTAACCCGCTCCGGTCGATTCGTCATCTTGGAGACGCACGCGTACTCTCCTGGCATGTGAAATAAACTTATCCGTGCAATCGGATCCCGGAGGGGGCATCTGCGCAACCGCCCCCCGTCCGACGGATGTGAAAAACAGATCATATTTGTGAAGCTTTGGTGCTCAGCCTCGATTTGTTCTCCAACTCGACGGCGACCGAAGCTACTGTAGAGAATATTTCTTGATCGAATCGGCCGGGTCCCCGTCAAAGGTGACCAGTTCACCTTTTCCCACCGTAGGTTTCTTGTTAGCATCGGGACCCGATCAGCCGGGTGGGAATTCGGTCCTTCGCCGAGGAGCACCGGCACACCATATACCCCTGCAAGCCCTTTCGTTATTTTCACCGCTATTCCTTCGGTCGGCAAAACCACAGGAGACCATCACGATGGCCACGACCAAATCCGGCACCCCGGAATCCGAGAACACCTCTTCCACGGCGTCCTCCACGGCGTCCGGTTCTGCGTCTTCGTCCTCTTCGTCCGCCAAGGCCGCGCCCGAAACCGGGGCCGAAACCACCGAAGCTCCGGCTGCGACTTCCAGCGACCTGCCGCGCCTGCTGGCCGCCGAAGGCCAGGTGAAGACCCATGTGGCTGCCGCCATGGCGCTGGCCGCCGCGCCGGTGCCGCTGCTCGACATGGCCGCCGTGACCCTGGTGCAGCTGCGCATGCTGAACCAGATCTCCAAGCTGTACGGCAAGCCCTTCTCCGAAAAGGTCGGGCGCAAGATCCTCTCCGCCGTCGGCGGTGGTGTTCTGGGCGTCGGCGCCGGTGTCCTGGTCGGCACCAGCCTCGCCAAGCTGATCCCGGGCGTGGGCTGGGCCGTCGGTGCGGTATCCATGCCGATCGTCACCGGCGCCTCCACCTATGCCATCGGCCGGGCCTTCGTGAAGGTCTACGAAGAAGGCGGTTCGATGTTCGACATGAACATCGACTCCCTGAAGGCCTACTACGCCGAGGAATTCGAAAAGGGCAAGACCATGGCTGCCCAGGCCAAGGCGGAAGCCAAGGCCGCGAAGGACGAAGCCAAGGCCAAAAAGGTCATGGAAAAGGCTGAAGCCAAGGCCAAGAAGGTCATGGAAAAGGCCGAAGCCCAGGCCGCCGCTGCTTAATCCAGCCCTGCCTGAATACGGAAACCGCCGCTCCGGAGCCTCGGAGCGGCGGTTTTCTTTTGCCAAATCGGACCCGTAAAGATCAGCCCCGGAGCTCAGCCTTCGCCTTGACCTATCAGACTCCGGCCTTCGCCTTGACCTATCAGACTCCGGCCTTCGCCTTGACCTATCAGACTCCGGCCTTCGCCTCGACCTATCAGACTCCGGCCTTCGCCTCGACCTATCAGACTCCGGCCTTCGCCTCGGGTTGCCCCCCGTCCTTCCTCTCGGTCCCGGCCCCCGCGCTCGTCTCTGCCGTCGTGCCGGCGCGCTTGTTCTGGCGGGCCTTGGCGTCGCGCAGGCGGGCTTCCTGGCGGCGGCGCTCCCGCTGCTGGCGGGCATGTTCCCGCTTGTTCCGCCGCATGCGGCGCAGAGTGTCCTGATCCACCC
Organism: Rhodospirillaceae bacterium Z3-40; assembly: GCA_046233135.1. Lineage (GTDB taxonomy): Bacteria > Pseudomonadota > Alphaproteobacteria > Rhodospirillales > Rhodospirillaceae > JBJXHN01. Next base: position 676,827 of record JBJXHN010000003.1, read on the forward strand.
GGTCAGCCGAGGCCAGCAGCACCAGCAGGCCGACCACCGGACTGAACAGGAAGGCCACCAGGAAATTCCCGAAGAAGCCGAAGCGCTTGTCCCGCCCCAGCATGCCGATGACCCAGCTGGCGATGATCCAGGCGACCAGCAACCAGGGATGGGGAATGGTGATCATCGCAACAACTCCTTGGTCGCTCTGGTCGGTTGCAGGGCGTCGCCGAGAAAAGGGGTGCCGGACCAGTCCAGCGGCTTGCGGTAGGTGTCCACGGTGTGGAACGCCTCTCCATCGAAATGTACCACGTAAAGGTCCGTGTCGGTGATCAGTCCGGTGGCGTCGAAGGCGATCCAGCCGGTGGCTCCATGCAGCGGCCCGGTATGGCGCATGGTGCGCAGCCGGTCGGCCATGTCGGCGGGCTTGCCCGTCTCCGACACCTCCGAGGCATAGGCCAGCACCTTCACCGCGTCATAGCCGATGGCCGCCATCTGGTCCGGCCCGTCGTCATAGGCGGTGCGGAAGGCGGCATCGAACAGGCGGGCTTCGGCCTCCCGGCTGTCGATATCGAACAGCGACGCCGCCGCCACCCCCTTCATGCCCGCCTTGCCCGCCTTTTCCAGCATGGTGCGGGAAAACAGGTAGTCGGGTCCGATGATCGGCATGTCCAGCCCCAGTTCCCGCGCCCGGCGGATGAAGCGGGCGGTGGCGTCCATCGAGGAACTGGCGATGAAGAAGGCATCGATCTCGCGGGTGGAAAAGACGGCGTTGTTCAGGATGAACAGGATCAGGCTGTCGATGGACCGCACGTTGCTGCTCAGCAGTCCGCGATACAGCTCCCTGCCGCCGCCGGCGGTCAGCAGGCTGCGGAACATCCCGGTGATTTCCGTGCTGTATTCGGAATCATCGGCCAGGATCACCACCCGCCTGTAATTCTCCTTCAGCGCATGACGCGCCAGAACCGACGCCAGATCCTGGTTGTTGGGCTGCAGGGAGAAAACCGTGTCGAAGCCATGGTTGGTCAGCGAGGTCGAGGTGGCATGGGTCGCCAGATACAGTTGCCCCGTCCGCCCGTAGACCCCGGATGCGGCCACGGATGTGATCGATGATCCATGACCGACCACCGCCATCAGGTCGGGCCGGGTCACCACCTGCCCCGCCAGGGAAATGGCGTCGGAGACCACGCTTTCCAGGGTAAGGCCGGGATGGATGGGCGGTTCCTGAAACAGCTCCAGGCTCAGCGGCTGATGGCGCACACCGCCGCGGTCGTTGACTTCGTCGATGGCCAGGCGCACCCCTCTCAGGAACTGGTCTTCACCCGCATCGGACGGCATCACCGCCACCAGGCGCAGGCGGTCGGCCTCCCCCAGCTCCATATGCTTCAGCCAGGTCAGCATGACGGTGACGCGGGGCCAGATGAACAGCCCGGCGACGATGGCCACCAGCAGGAACGACGCGATCCACCACCGCCAGTCCACCACGGCGTCCCAGGCATCCGCCAGCGCATCCCGGATGCGATCCATGGCCTCGGAGATCCCCCGGCGCATCGGCCCCGCCCCCTAGCGGTCGCTGCCGAGGATCAACGGCAGACCTTCGGGTCCGGAGCCGATCACCACCGTCTTGGCATTGGTCGAGGTGGCCAGTTCCCGGGTCGCCTGAATCCCCTGCCAGCGCAGCAGGTCGGCGGTCAGGCTCTGGCGGATGATGTCCTGATAGCGCTGGATGCCCGTCGCCTCGATGGCTTTGCGGTCGGCCTCGTTGCGTTCGATCTCCAGGCGGTAGGCATAGGCCTTCTGCTCTTCGGACAGAGTCAGCTTGCGTTCGATGGCTTCGGTCACCGCCTTGGGCAGGGTGACGGAGCGCACCAGCACGTCGTCGATGATCACGTAGCGGTCTTCGACGTTGGACAGGCTGCTGACGACGATGGATTCGAGGAAGCCGCGCTTGCTGGTATAGACCTCTTCGGGATTGTACTGACCGACGGCCCGGCGCAGTACAGCCTCCACCTCCGGATAGACCACCTTTTCCAGATAATCGGGACCGACGGCGACGTGCAGCAGCGGCAGCATGCGCACGTCGGGCCGATAACGGATGGCCACATCCAGGGTCACCGGCAGGCCGCCGTTGCTGAGCAGACTGTATTGCCGTTCCTTGGTCTGATAGCGGACGTCATAGATGAACATGTGGTCCCAGGGCCACAGGATATGGACCCCTTCGCCGTACAGCTGATCCATCTCCGTCCCCGTGAAATAGCGGTACAGCACCCCGGTTTCCCCGGATTTCACCGAAATCACGGTGCGGTCCCACAGCAGGGCGACCAGCAGCAGGGTGGCCAGCACCAGCAGGGTGAACGCCGCCCGGCCGCGCCGGACCCGGCGGTCGCGAATCAGCGCGGCGTAGGCCTCGTCGTCCTCGAAGAGGTCGTCGTCGAACGCCGCGTCGTCGTCAAACCGGTTCTTGCGCCCAAACATGATCCCTGCCTTGGTCCGCCGCCGTCCCCCGGCTCCCCGGGGACCGCCCTCCGTCGCGCACGGACATGCCCGACGGCGCGCGGCAGGGATACCGGCGGAGGAGAAGCTATCGTGGGAAGGACGGGGCGGCAAGTCGGCTGGCCCCGGAAAGTCGACGCGGGGGACCGGAAAAGGTCACGAACTGTAAACTCCCGGGTGATTTCCGTGAAACGGGAGATAAAGACAGCCAAACACCGGGCAGGACGCGTTGAAGGCTGGGGGGGGCGCTGGTATGGTCCCCCACCGGTGCGGTTTGGGGATCCTTCGGGCATGCGGACTTTGGCATTGTTGCGCAGTGGCGCGAGGCAGAACCTCGGCCGGACGGCCGGTCTGGTCAGCCTGGCGGGCGTCGGCAACGTGGTTCTGATCGCCGTCATCAACCAGGCCGCCGAAAAGGCCGCGTCGTCCGATCCCATCGGCGTCCGCCTGGTGATTCTCTACCTGCTGGGATTCGGCTTCTTCTTCTACGCCAACCGCATGGCCCTGATGGAAGCCAACGACCTGCTGCAGCACCGGCTGGCGATGCTGCGCCGGCAGATGGTGGAAAAGATTCGCCGCACCCCCCTGCGTACCCTGGAACGCATCGGCCAGGGGGACCTGATCTCGGTCCTGGGGCATGAAACCAACCAGCTGGCCCAGACCCTGCCCCTGTTCGTCGGCGCGACCCAGAGCCTGTTTCTGCTCAACTTCTGCCTGATCTACCTGGCCTTCATCTCGGTCCATGCCTTCATCGGCATCGCGGCGCTGACGGCGGCGGGAATCCTGTTCTTCTGGCGCCAGCGGCTGTCCCTGGAACAGTCCCTGCGGCGCATCCACAACCACGAAGCCGCCGTGGTCGAGCGGGTCATGGACTTCACCGAAGGTTTCACGGAAGTCCGCCTGAACGCCGACAAGAACGACGCCCTGTACCGACATTTCGTCGAAACCACCGAAGAGCTGGAAACGGCGCAAAGCAAGGTTGGCAGCAAGTGGGTGGTGCTGCTGCAATACACCAACGCCCAGATCTATGCCCTGCTGGGCCTGACCATCTTCGTCATGCCGGTGATCTTCAGCGACTTCAGCGAGGTGATCCACAAGGTGGTGGCCGTGGCCATCTTCTGCATGGGCTCGGTGACCTCGCTGACCTCGGCCAGCCAGGTCTATACCAAGGCCGAAGTGGGGCTGGAAAACGTGGCGCGCATGGAAGCCATCCTCGACGAGGCAGCGATGCCCCGCGCCCCGGTGGTCGAACAGTCCCGATTCAAGGACTTCCGGCGCATCGAGATGGAAGGCATGACTTTCCATTACCGCAACGACGATAACGAGGTGCTGTTCACCTCCGGCCCCTGGTCCCTGACCCTGGAGCGGGGAGAGATCGTCTTCCTGACCGGCGGCAACGGCAGTGGCAAGTCGACGGCGGTAAAGATGCTCTGCGGCCTCTATGCCCCCGATGCAGGCACCATCCGGGTTGATGGCGAGGTGGTGGAGGGCGGCAGCCGCCAGGACTTCCGCGAACTGTTCGGCGCCATCTTCCCCGACTTTCACCTGTTCAGCCGCCTGCACGGCCTGCCCGATATCGAGCCGGAGCGGGTGCATGCGATGCTGGCGCGCATGGGGTTGCAGGACAAGGTGACCTACGCGGACGGCGAATTCTCCACTCTCGCGCTGTCCACCGGCCAGCGCAAGCGGCTGGCCATGGTCGTGACCCTGCTGGAGGACCAGGAGATCTTCCTGTTCGACGAATGGGCCGCCGACCAGGATTCCGGCTTCCGCGAGGTGTTCTATCACGACCTGCTGCCCGAGCTGCGCAGCCGGGGCAAGACGGTCATCGCCGTGACCCATGACGACCGCTTCTGGTCCTGCTGCGACCGCCGCCTGCACATGGATCTGGGCCAGTTGATGCCCGCCCCGGACCACGCCCCCGCCGGTACGGGGGACCGCTGAACCATGGGTTTTCTAAGCTTCATGTGGAACCGCTGCCGGCGCGCCCTGGTCGGCATCGCCATCCTGACCACCATCGCCGGCATTTCCAACGGCCTGATGCTGGTGATGGTCAATACGGTCTCCAAGAGCGTGGCCGACGGCGATCCCCCGGGACCGGTCAGCTGGGGGCTGTTCGCCCTGGCCTTTGCCGTCTATTTCCTGTGCAACCGCCTGGGCCTCTTGCGGGCGGTGGTGTTGATCGAACGGGAACTGAAAGGCCTGCGGCTGCGCATGGTCGACAAGATCCGACGGTCGGAACAGGTGACCATCGACAGGATCAAGGGCGGCAACCTCTATAATCTGCTGTCGCAGGAAACCGACCACCTGTCGACCACGTTCCCCATCGTCGCCGACAACATGCAGCAGGCGGTGCTGCTGGCCGCCTCGCTGATCTATCTGGCTATCCTGTCGCCCATCGCGCTGATGGTCTTTGTCGGCTCCACGGCGGCCGGATCGCTGATCTACCTGCGGCTGGAACGGGAAATCGTCGCCTATCTGAACCTGATCAACCGCCGCCGCGCCCGCCTGCTCGACGCCATCGGCGACCAGATCCACGGCGGCAAGGAACTGCGGCTGCGCGACCGCAAGGCCCAAAGCGTTTTCGAGGCCTACCTGAAGACCTCGCGGTCGCTGGACCGGCTGATGTCGCTGTTCGGCACCACCTGGGCCAACCTGATGCTGCTGGCCACCTTCGTCGTCTACACCATGCTGGGCATCGTCGCCCTGGCCCTGCCCCAGGTGATCGACGGCCATCACCTGGTGGTCTATCAGGTGGTGCCGGTGCTGATCCTGTGCATGGGGCCGCTGACCAACCTGGTGGGCCAGTGGCCCATGCTGCTGCGCGCCGACGTCAGCCTGAAGGCCCTGGCCGAGCTGGAAGACACCCTGGACAAGGCCGAGCGCGTCAGCTCCGACGACGCCCGCGCCCAGGCCCCGCGCTTCCGCGATTTCAAGACCATTTCGGCCACCGGCCTGACCTATCGCCACCACGGGCCGGACGGATCGGTCACCTTCCAGGCCGGCCCCCTGGACCTGCATCTCGATCGCGGCGAGATCCTGTTCCTGGTGGGCGGCAACGGCAGCGGCAAGTCCACCATGATGCGCGCCTTCATCGGCCTGTATGCCGCCCAAAGCGGTGTCATCGCCGTCGACGGCGTGCCCGTCAGTGCCGAGGCCCGGGGCGGCTATCGCGAGCTGTTTTCGGCCATTTTCATGGACTTCCACCTGTTCGACCGCCTGTACGGCCTGGAAGGCATCGACCCCGACCGGGTCAACACCCTGCTGGACCAGATGGGACTGGCGGGAAAGGTGACCTTCCGCAACGGCGGCTTTTCCACCACCGCGCTGTCCACCGGTCAGCGCAAGCGCCTGGCCCTGGTCGCCGCCCTGCTGGAAGACAAGCCGGTCTATGTCTTCGACGAATGGTCAGCCGAGCAGGACGTCCACTTCCGCGAGGCCTTCTATTCCCAGATCCTGCCGAACCTGAAGGCACGGGGCACCACGGTCATTGCCGTCACCCATGACGACCGCTACTGGCCCACCGCCGACCGGGTGATCAAGCTGGATCAGGGCAAGGTGGAATGGGAACGCCCGGGCGCCGCCCTGCGCGAAGACAAGGCCTGAGCCCCCCTTCCGCGCCCCTCTCACCGCAGGCTTTTCAGCAGCACCATGCGGATCGTGGCCGCCGGACCGGGATCGAAGGGAAAGCCGTGTCCGCCGGGCACCACGGTTACCGAGCATCCGGCCCCGGCCAGTGGCTCCCAACGGGCCAAATCCTCCACCGCCACCTCGGCATCGTCGCGGCCACCGAAGACGGTCAGCGGGCAGGGCAGCGGTTCCGTGTCGCCGGGCTGATACAGCTCGATCAGCCGCAAGTCCGCGCGCAGCCGGGATTCCATCGCGTCCAGGACCGCCCGGGGTGGCATCTGGTCCTGATCCGCCCCCATCGCATCCCAGAACACATCGGCCGGCTGGTCATGGACCGCCGGCACCAGGCGGGGCTGAAGGGGGGACCGGCTGCCCGCCACCACCAGCCGGCGCGGCGCCGGCGCCCCGGCAGCGATCAAGGTCCGCACCAGTTCGAACGCCGCTATCCCGCCCATGGAATGGCCGAATACCGCATAGGGCCGATCAAGCATCGGGGCCAGGACCGCCGCCTGCCGCGCGGCCAGCGCCTGCAAACTTTCCGGTAGCGACTCGCCAGGCCTGTCCGCGTAGGCGCCGGGCAGCCGTGCCAGGAGAAAATCCACCCCGGCAGGGTAACCGGCCAGCCACCCATGGAACAGCTCTGGATAGCCGCCAACACCGGGAATACAGATCACCCGGCCCGAAGACACCCCGCTGCCATCGGGCCGTTCCGCAAGTTCAAACCAATGGTGGATTTCTTTACCCTTCGTCACTCCCGGAAGTCTCCTTTTTACCGTACGTTCGGGGAACCGACGGAGCACAATGGCCAAGTCCATGAAGAAGGGCAACCGCAGGGGAAGGAGCCTTGAAACGACCGGGGGCGTCGGGCATAGTTCCGTGACGAACCCGCCCGCAACTACGCGCAATACGCGCATCCCCCGAATTACCCTTTGGTGTCATTCGGTGCTCCGATCCCGTCAGGACGTGAAAACAGGGAGACCCGGTCGTGGCCAGTTCCATGCCGAACGCCGATGCCACCAGCACCGACAACCTTAGCGCTGCCCCCGCCCTGGTGGCCTTGCCGGGCATCCTGGACGCCCGGATCCGGACGGTCCGCATTTCCCCGGCCGAGGGAACGGAAGGGACGGATCGGCCCACCATGCGAATCGCCTATCTGGCCGGTCCGGGAGCGGAAGCCCCCTTCCCCGACGGCCTGGCGGAGGCCCTGGAGCTGGACGCCCGGGTTGCCGTCGGCCGCCTGGGTCCCGATGGCCTGGATGATCCCGCCCTGTACGCCACCCTGCCGGTCTGGGGGCCGGAAGGACCGGCGGCCGGGCAGATCGATGGGGGAAGCGGTGTGCAGGTCGCCGGCACCTTGCCCGTCACCGCCGCCGGATCCCTTGCCAAATCCCTGCTCTGCCCGCACCCGCCAGCCGGAGGGGCCGGCGCTCCTGCGCAAGGCACGGCCGAAACCACCCCCGTCGATGGCGACCGGGACAGCCTGGGCAACGCCCTGTCCGACCGCCCGGCCCTGGCCGAGGGGCCGCCGCTGGTCTGGCCGGCGGACCTGCCCCTCACCCTTGCCGCGGCGCTGGCGCGGGCAGCCAAAACGGACCGGGGCGTGCGCTATCTGACCGAAGACGGCAGCGATCCCCACGAAACCTACGCCGCCCTGACCACCCGCGCCTTGGCGGTGCTGGGCGGGCTGCATGCGGCCGGAGCGGCGGCGGGGGATATCCTGCTGATCGACGCCAGCGACCCCGCGTCTTTCCTGGGCGCCTTCTGGGCCTGCCAGCTGGGCGGCCTGGTGCCGACCCCGATCATCGTCCCCCCCAGCGCCGGCGATGCGGCGGCGCTGCACCGCCTTCAGGCCGCCCGGGAGCTTCTGGGCAACCCGCTGGTGGTCGCCGCCCCGGCGGTCGCCGCGACCTATCCCGGCGATGACGACGGCGCGGCCGGCCTCACCGTCCTTGATGCCCGGGCGCTGGAAAGCGCCCCGCCGACGACCGCCCGTCCGGCAGAGGATCCGGACGCCACGGCGGTGATCATCCTGACCTCCGGCAGCACCGGGTTGCCCAAGGGGGTGCATCAAAGCCACCGCGCCACCCTGTCCATGGTCGCCGCCGCCTGTCTGGAGCCGCTGGCGTGCTCCGAAGCGGACATCTTCCTGAACTGGATGCCGCTGGACCACGTGGGCGGTGCGGTCTTTCAAATGATCGCCCCCACCGCCCTGGCCTGCGAGCAGATCCACGGGCTCACCGGCCCGGTGCTGGCCGATCCCCTGCGCTGGGTGACCCTGGTGGATCGCTATCGGGTGACCCTGAACTGGGCACCCAACTTCGCCTTCGGCATGATCGCCGACGCCCTGGCCGAAACGGCCGACAAGCCCTGGGACCTGTCCTGCCTGCGCGCTCTGGTGAACGGGGGAGAGGCGGTTACCGAGGGCTCGCTGAACGACTTCCTGGACGGGCTGGCCCCCTGCGCCATCCCCCGCACGGTGATGCGCCCGGCCTTCGGCATGTCGGAGACCTGCGCGCCGATCACCATGGCCACCCTGGGCCATGCGCGCGGTCCCTTCGCCAGCCTTGGCGGCCCGGTTCCCGGGTCCGCCCTGCGCATCATCGGCGACACCGGCGAAACCTTGCGGGAAGGCGAGATCGGCCGGCTGCTGGTGCGGGGTCCCCAAATTTTCCGGGGCTATCACGACCGCCCGGACCTGACCGCCGAGGTGATGCGGGACGGGTGGTTCGACACCGGCGACATGGGTTTCCTCGCCGACGGCCAGCTCTATCTGACCGGCCGCCTTAAGGATTCGATCATCGTCAACGGCGCCAAGTTCTTCGCCCACGAGATCGAAGGGGTCACCGCCCGGGTCCCCGGTATCGACCGCGCCGGCGTGGCCGCCGTGCCCGTCCGTCCCGCCGGTGTGGACACCGACAAGGTCGCCGTGTTCTTCAGCACCCCCCTTTCCGCCGGCGGGGCAGAGGACGACGTGCTGCGCACGCTGCTGGTGGCCCTGCGCAACCGGCTGGCGCGGGACCTGGGGCTGGCGGCGGACTACCTGCTGCCTGTCTCCCCCGCCGATATCCCCCGGACCGGCATCGGCAAGATCATGCGCCCCACCCTGCGCGCGGGCTTCGAAAGCGGTGCCTTCGACAGCGTGGTGGAGCGGGTCACCGCCCTGGTGGGCGGAGCGGGTACCTGTCCGGTGCGCCTGCACGAAAAGGTCTGGCATCCCCGCCCCCTTCCCCCGCCGCCCCCCGGGCATGCTCTCTCTCCGATCCGCGCCGTCTTCACTCCCACCCTCACCGCCGCCTTCGGCGATGCGGTCCAGGTGGTGCCTGCCGACGTCACCGGGCAGGACGAGGCCGGCCTGTGGCGGCTGGCGCCGACGGACCGCGCCGGCCACGAAGCCCTGCTGACGGCCCTGTCCGCCGGCCCGGAGCAAGGCCGGCCGGACACCCTGGTGCATCTGTGGGGCTGCGGATACCCCGGGGCGGACGATACCGACGCCTACCGCTCGCTGCTTTGCCTGGGTCAGGCGGTGGCCGCCCTGCCCGAGGAACAGCGGCCGGCCTGTATTCTGGTGGTGACACGGGCCGCCGCCGCCTCCCTTCTCCCGGGGCTGGTGCGGTCCCTGGCCCTCGGCCTGCCGGACGTGCGCTGGCGGCTGCTGGGGATGGACGTGGCGCGCGAGGACGCAACCGTCCCGACCGCCCTGGTGGCCACGATTGCCGAGCGTGTGCGCCAGGAACAGGCCGCCGGCGCCGAACCCGAGGTGACGTGGCGGGATGGGCTGCGGCTAGCGGCCCGTTTCCGGCCCGTCGCCCTGTCCCCCCTGCCCGCCGCCTCCGAGCCACCGGTTCAGCCGGGAGCCTTGTGGCTGGTCACCGGCGGCCTGGGCGGCATCGGCGCGCTTGCCGCCGAACACCTGCTTGACCGGGGCGCCACCGTCCTGTTGACCGGGCGCACCGCCTGCGACGCGCTGTCCGCCGACAAGGCCGACCGGCTCGGCCGCCTGTCGGAGCGCGGTGCCGTGCGCTACCGTGCCGTCGATGTGGGCGATGCCGGCGCCCTGGCCGCCGCCGTTGCCGAAGCGGAGGCAGAGCACGGCGGCGGTCTGGCCGGGCTCCTTCATCTTGCCGGTGTCGGCCCGGTGGTGACCTTGCAGGACGACGATGCCGCAAGCCTTCCTGCCCTGCGCCGCGCCGCCCTGGACGGCCTGGAGGCCCTTGCCGGCCTGCTCGCCACACGGCCGGCAGCCCGCATGGCCGTTGCCGCCACCATCACCGGGCGGGTGGGCGGCCGCGTCCCCGGCTATGCGGCGGTGGGGGCCGCCGCCCTGGACCGGGCCGCCGAGATGATCGCTGCCGGCCTGCCGCTGTCCACCCTGGCGTTTTCCTCCTGGCGGGATGTGGGGATGAGCGCCGGCCGAACCACCGAAGCCCTGCTGCGCACCGACGGACTGCTGGGCCTGGAGCCCGACGCCGGCCTGGCCGTGCTGGAAGGCGCCCTGTGGCGGCCGGGCAGCCAGTGGATCGTCGGCCTGGACGACAGCCACCCCCTGCACGCCGCGCAGACCCTGGACACTCCGACGCCGCTGACCCGCCCCGTGATCTGGCAGGAGCGCGGAGAGGCGGGCGCGACGGACGGGGCGGAGCGGCTGCCGGATCTGCTCGGCCGGCCCGGCTGGGTGCTGGTCCATGGGGTGGAAAGCCTTCCCCGCCGCGCCGACGGCACCCCGGATCTGGCACGCCTGACCGCCGCTGCCGGAGAGATCGGCCGCCCGATCCCGCCCCGGGACGAAACCGAACGGCGGGTGGCGATGATCTTCGGCGAGGTTCTGTCCGTCGACCCGCCGGCGATCAACGAGAACTTCTTCGCCATCGGCGGAGGATCGCTTCTGGCCGGCCGCCTCGCCGCGCGGCTGAGCAAGCGCTTTTTCCTGGAGCTGCCGGTGGCCGCCATCTTCCGGAACCCCACGGTCGAAGAATTGACGCGGATGCTTCGCCAACTGGAAAGCAAGCCCGGGCTGGTGGACGCGGTGGCCGCCAAGCTGGCGGTGATCGACGGCATGTCGGCAGAGGAACGGAACCGGACCCGACACGGTGGCGCCGCCCCCGCCGATGCCCCCGTCCCCCAGTAGAGCGAAAATGGGAAACGGCGGGAAAGAGCGGGCCGGACCGGGACCGCCGGTCGACGCGGTCGTCAAGACTTGGGATGCAAATCCTCATGAGCGGGGCGAGGGAGTTTCCATGGGAACCGGTGGCATCGAACAGGACGACGAGGCCCTTCTTCTGCAAATGCTGATGGACGACGGCTTTGCCCTCGGCGGCACCGGTCCGGCCGAGGCAGCCGCCCCCCGTCCCCGTGCCGACCGCACCCCCGCGCCCGCCGCAGCGCCGCAGCGGCGTTTCTGGATCCAGGAGCGGGTGGAAGCCGTGCCCGGCCTGAACACCCTCGGCTGCCTGATCCATCTGCCCGTCACCCCGGACGCCGCAGCCTTGTCCCTCGCCCTGCGCGCCCTGGCTCACCGCCACGAGGCCCTGCGCACCCGCTTCGTCGAATGCGGCGGTGACGTACTGGAAACCGTCGACCCCGTCCCCGACTCCCTGCCGGTCATCCCCCTGACCCACGGGGCGGAGGATCTGGCCGCCCATCAGGCCTTCGTGGAGCAGCCCTTCGCCCTGGATCAGGCGCCGCTGTGGCGGATCGGCCGGTTCACGGGCGCCCCGGCCCCGGCCCCCCTGCTGTTCGCCTGCCACCACAGCATCCTGGACTGGACCGGCGCCCGGCTGCTGGCCGACGAGCTGGCCGCCCTTCATGATCTGGCGCGCACACCGGGTCATCGCGGGCTGGACGCCGAGGCCCTGGCCGCCCTGTTGCCCGCACCGCCGTTGCAGCAGGCCGATGTCGGCGCCTGGCATCGCAGCGAGGCGCGGCGGGACAGGCGGGAGGTGGACGCCGCCCACTGGCGGCACCGGCTTGCCGACCCCGCCCCGCCGCTGACCCTGGTCGCCGCGACGAGCGCACGGCCGGACGGCAAGGGTCCTGCCGGACGGACCTGCCGCTGCCTGCCCCTGACCCTGGACGCCGAGTTCACCGCCGCCGTCCGGCGCTTCGCCGGCGCCCGAACCACCACCCCCTTCATGGTGCTGCTGAGCACCTTCGCGACCGTGCTGGGCCGCTTCGCCCTGGCCGAGGACGTCAGCATCGGCACCGCCGTGGACAACCGCTCCGCACCGGGAACGGAAGAGGTGATCGGCTGCCTGATCGACATGGTGGCCCTGCGCTGCGACCTGTCCGGCGCACCGACCTTCGCAGCCCTGGTGGATCGCCTGCACACCGCCGCCGTGGCCGACCTCTCGCATACGGAACTGGGCTTCGCCGACGTCGTCGCCCTGGTCAATCCGGATCGCCGGGCCGGCGCCCTGCCCCTGTTTCAGGCCCTGTTCAACCTGCTGCCCGACGCCGCGCCCGCCGGCACCGCCGGTGCCCGGCTGGAGCCCCTGCCCGCCACCCTGGCCCGCGCCGATATCGCCCTGGAGCTGCGCGACACCGGCGCCACCTTCACCGGCCGGCTGGAGGTGCGGGACGGCCTGCTGCCCCCCGGTGTTGCCGAGGCCCTGGCAGAGGCCATCCCGTGCCTGCTGCGCGCCGGGCTGGCCCGCCCCGACCGCCCGGCAGAGGCGCTGCCCCTGCTCGACCCCGCCGAGGCCCCGGCCCTGCTCGGCCGGCTGAACCCGCCGATGCCGCCGGCCCCGACGGAAAGCCTGGGCGCCCTGTTCGTGGCCCGGGCCGAAGCCGATCCGGGCGCCACCGCTCTGATCGAAGGGGCGCACAGCCTGTCCTACGCCGGCCTGCATGCCCGCGCCACCGCCCTGGCCGAAGCTCTGGTGGACCGGGGGCTGCGCCCCGGGAAGACGGTGGCGATCCTGCTGGACCGCTCCATCGATCTGGCCGTGGCCCTGCTGGCCGGCCTGCGCGCCGGCGGCGTGGTGCTGCCACTGGATCCAGGCTATCCGGCCGAGCGTCTGGCCGCCATCCTGGCCGACAGCGCCGCCTCCCTGCTGATCGCCCGCACGACACCGGACTGGCTGCCCCCCGCCGCCAAGGTCACCGTGGTACCGCCCGACGCCCCGCCGGTGCCGGGCACCGCCCTGCCGCCCGTGGGGGCCGATGATCCGGCCTATCTGATCTACACCTCCGGCTCCACCGGAACCCCCAAGGGCGTGGTGGGCCTGCACCGGGGGGCGGTCAACCGGCTGCAACGGATGTGGGAGGCCTTCCCCTTCCAGCCCGGCGAGCGCTCTGTCCAGAAGACCTCGACGGCATTTGTCGATTTCGTCTGGGAATTCTTCGGCCCCCTGCTGGCCGGCGTGCCCTCGGTGATCGCCGATGCCGCCACCGCCCGGGATCCCCAGGCGCTGACCGCCCTGATGCATGACCACGGGGTCAGCCGTATCGTTCTGGTGCCCTCGCTGCTGCGGGCCTGGCTGGACACCGTTCCCGACCTGGGGCGGCGGCTGGCGGCCCTGCGGATCTGCATCAGCAGCGGCGAAGCCCTGCCCGCCGACCTTGCCCGGCGGATCCGCGACAGCCTGCCCGGCTGCACCCTGCTGAACCTCTACGGCTCGTCGGAGGTATCGGCGGACTGCACCTGGCATGTGGTCAGCAGCGCCGATGTCGCCCGGGTGCCCATCGGCCGGCCGATCCCCGGCAACCACATCGTGGTGGAGGACGCCGGTGGCAACGCCTTGCCCGTCGGCGCACCGGGCGACCTGGTGGTCACCGGGCACGGCGTGGCGCAGGGCTATCTGAACAATGCCGCCGCCACGGCCGAACGCTTCTGTGGCGCCCCTCCCCCCACCGCCGCCGGTCCGCACTTCCGCACCGGTGACCTGGGATTCTGGAGGACGGACGGCAGTCTGATCGCGCTCGGCCGCCGCGACCGGCAGGTGAAGATCCAGGGGGTCCGCGTCGAACCGGCGGAGATCGAGGCGCTGCTGACCGGCCGGCCGGACGTGCGGGCCGCCCATGTGCTCGCCCGGCCGGGACACCTGGCCGGCTCCACCGTGCTGGTGGCCTATGTGGTGAGGGAAGACGGGACGTCGGATACGCAGGAGCCGGCGCAACTAGCCGCATCCCTGCGCGCCTTCCTTGCCAGCCGCCTGCCGGCCGCCCTGGTGCCCGAAGCGGTGATGCCGCTGGATCGCCTGCCGCTGAACGCCAATGGCAAGGTGGATGGGGCCGCCCTGCCGCCCCCCTATTTCAGCGACGCCGCCGAAACCGCCGAAGCCGATCCGCAGGCCGATGATCGCGCGCTCACCCCCCTGGAAACCACGATCGCCGAGATCTGGTCCCGCGTGCTGGGCCGCCCGGTCACCCGGCCGGATACGGACTTCTTCCTCAGCGGCGGCAGTTCGCTTCAGGCCATCCTGGCCGCCGCACGCCTGGGGGAGACCCTGGGGCGGACCCTGCCCGTGGCCTGGCTGTTCGACACCCCGCGTCTGTCCGCCTTCGCCGGGGTCCTGGCCGCCGAACAGGCCGAGGGTACGGTGCTGCCCCCCCTGACCGCCGCCGATCGCCATGGCGAGGGTCCGATACCGGTGACCCATAATCAGGCCTGGCTGTGGGAGGAATACCGCCGGCAGCCCAGCGGCATCGCCTATAACATGCCCGCCGTCTATCACCTGACCGGTCCGCTGGACACCAGCGCCCTGGCCCGCGCCGTCGACCTTCTGGCCGCGCGGCACGCGGCCCTGCGCACCCGGCTGGTCTCCGGCGAGACCGGGCTGGTCCAGCAAGTGGACCCGCCCCCCCGGGGGATCATGGTGGTCCATGACCTGCGGGATTCCCTGCGACCCGACGAGGCCCTGCGCCGGCTGATCGAGACGGAAAGCCGCCGCCCCTTCGCCCTGGACAAGATCCACCCGTTCCGCGCCACCCTGGCCGTGCTGGGAGAAGACACCCACGGTCTGATCCTGGTCACCCACCACATGGCCGCAGACGGCTGGTCCGGCCAACTGCTGGTCGCCGACCTCGGCACCCTCTACACGGCGCTGATCGAGAACCACCCCCTGCCCGCCCCGCCGGCCTTTCAATGCGCAGACGTCGGCCGCTGGCAGCAACGGGTGCGCGCCCGGCTCGGCGAGCGGCTGAGCGCCTATCAGGCCTCTCTTGCCGGGGCGGAGGCACCGCGTCTGGCCGGGCTCCGCCGCCCCGCGCCCGCGGCCGACACGGTACCGGTGGGCGCGGGAGGGCCGGTGGGGGTCCGGCCGGTGCCCCTGGCCCCGGACGTCCTTGGCCGCCTGCGATCCCTGGCGGAAGCGCGGGGCACCTCGGAATTCGTGCTGCTGCTCAGCGCCTGGTCCGCCCTGCTGGCCCGGTTCGGCGATACCGAACGCCCGCTGATCGCCACACCCTTCGCCGGGCGGGACGTACCGGGACTGCAAACCGTCGTGGGCTTTCTCGCCAACGCCGTCTTCCTGAACATCGACCTGCGCGATGACCCCACCTTCGATCAGGTGGTGGACAGCGCCCGCGCCGCCACGGTCGAAGGCATGCGCTATCAGGATGTGCCTGCGGCCTGGATCCAGGCCGCAGGCACCGGCACCCAGTCTCCCCTCCGGGAACCGGGACCGCTGCCCACCCCCGTTCAGGCAATGATCATCGTCGAGGATATCCAGGCCTGGAACCTGCACCTGCCCGGCATCGGCAGCCGCCAGGTGTTTTCCCAGGAGTCCCTGGAAACCCGGGTGGATCTGGCGCTGATCGTCTCCACCACCGCCGAGGGCGCTCGCATACGCCTGGAATACGGCTCCAACCGCCTTCCGCCGGCGGTGGCCGAACGCCTTGCCGACGGTCTGGCGGCCCTGATCACTGCCGCCGTCGGCGACCCGTCCACTCCCCTGACCCACCTGCCTCTCTCCACTGCCGTCACCCCGGACGCGGCAGAACAGGACACGTCCCTGCCGCCGCCCGCCCCGGCCGCCGAAACCCTGGAAGGCCTGCTGCACCTGTGGGCGGAGGACACCCCCGACGCCCCAGCCGTCACCGACGGTCGGGTGACACTGAGCTTCGCCGAGTTGCGGACACGGGCGCTGGGCGTGGCCGGCCGGCTGCAAGCACTGGGAGTGCACGAAGGCGACCGGGTGGGGCTGGTGGCCGCCGCCTCGCCCTGGCAAAGCGCGGCGATTCTGGGGATCCTCGGCGCGGGAGCCACGGTGGTGCCGGTGGATCCGGCCTATCCCCGCTCGCGCATCGCCGACACGCTGTCCGATGCCACGGTCACCGCCGTGCTGACCGACCGCCCCCTGGACTACCCCTGCGCCCAGGCCCGCATCGACCTGGGCAACCCGTCGGGCGTGGGTGCGCCGCCCATGCTGCTGGACGACACCCCGGCTCCGGCGGCGGTGATCTATACCTCCGGCACCACCGGCAAGCCCAAGGGCGTGCAGGTGTCCCAGGCGGCCCTGTGCCGCATCGGGGCGGCCCTGGCCGATGCCTACGACCTGCGCGAAGGCGACCGGGTGTTGCAGGTGGTCTCTCCGGCATTCGACGTTGCCCTGTCCGATCTGGCGATGAGCCTGTCCGCCGGTGCGACCCTGGTCACCCCGCCCAGGGAGGCGGTCCTGCCCGGCCGCACCCTGCTGGCCACCTTGGCGACCTACCGTGTCACCCATATGCAGGCCCCGGCCGCCGTGCTGGCCGCCACGGTCTTTCCCGGATCGGGCAGCGAGAAAAACCCCCTGCCGGCCCTGCGTGTGGTGGCGGTGGGCGGTGAAGTCTGCCCGGTGGAAACGGCCCGGCGCTGGTCCCGGGACCGCAGACTGTTCATCGCCTATGGACCGACGGAAACCACCGTCACCGCCGCCCTGCTGGCCTATGACGGAACCGCCGCCGCCACCTCCATCGGCCGCCCCTTCGGCGGCGCCATCCTGACGGTCCGCGATCCCATGGGCCGCCCCCTGCCCACCGGCGTGGCCGGCGAGCTGTGTATCGGCGGCCCCAACGTCACCCTGGGCTACCTGGGCCGGCCGGACCTGACCTCAGACCGCTTCGTACCCGATCCGGCCCGGGCCGGCGGCGCGGTTCTGTTCTATCGCACCGGCGACAAGGTCCGGCGGGAAGAAGACGGTACCTTCACCTTCCTCGGCCGGCTGGACCGTCAGGTGAAGCTGCGCGGCTTCCGCATCGAGCCGGGCGAGACTGAAGCCGTGCTGGCCGCCCGCCCCGGGGTTTCCCGGGCGCTGGCCGCCGTCCGCGCCGACGCCCTGGGAGAACGGCGCTTGATGGCCTGGGTCACCGCCGAGCCGGACACCCGCCTGGACACCGCCGCCCTGCGCCAGACCCTGCGGAAAATGCTGCCCGACCACCTGGTGCCCGCCGCCATCGGCCTGCTGCCCGCCGTCCCTCTGACCGCCAACAGCAAAATCGACTGGGACGCCCTGCCCCTGCCGGAGGCCCCGGCGACATCTGCGGCCGGACATCCGCCACGGCAGCTCCCATCAGCGCCTCCGCGGGAACGCCCACGGGACTGTCACGAGATCCAGCGCGCCCTGGCCGGGGTGTGGAGCACCCTGCTGAACCGCGCCGACATCGGCCCGGACGACAACTTCTTCGACATTGGCGGCCACTCCATCCTGGTGGTGCGCCTTCAGGACGAACTGGTCACCTGCTTCGGCATCGACCTGCCCCTGGGCGAACTGTTCGCCACCCCGACGCTGCGCAGCCTGGCCGCCCGCCTGGCCGCACATCAAGAACGCACCCTGCCCGCGGCCGGCTCCCCCGATCCTGCCCCCACCCTGGATCCCGCCCCCAACCCCGCTCCCGCTGCGGAAGAAGAAGAGTTCACGCTATGAGGTCCCTGGACGCGCTTTTCGCACAACTGGCCGCTTTGGGTGTTCGCCTGGAAGCCGACGGCGGAACCCTGAAAGTGCGGGGACCGGCCGGAGCGGTTTCGGCGGACCTGAAAGCCGAACTGGCGGCCCGCAAGCCGGACCTGCTGGCCGCGCTGACGGCGGCCGACCCGACGACGGCAACGGGGATCGCGGACGATGACCTGCCCGCCGCCCCCGTCGCCCGCCCGGATCCCGCCGCACCCGCGCCGTTGACCCACAACCAGCGCCGGCTGTGGTTCCTCGAAAAGCTGGGCGAGACGGGGGCCTCGTTCACCATGAGCGCAGCCTGGGAGATCTCCGGTCCGCTGGATCCGGACGCGCTGTGCCGGGCGGTGGGAGCCCTGACCCGGCGCCACACCATCCTGCGCAGCGTGATCACCGAACAGGACGGCGAGCCCCGGCTGATCACCCCCCCCTGGCAGGCTCTGGACATCGCTGTCTCCACGGCTCCCGCCGGCGAGCGGGACGCCCTGGTGGCGGCCGAGACGGCCACCCCCTTCGACCTGTCCCGCGCCCTGTTCCGTGCCCGCCTGGTGGGGCTGGAAAGCGCCGAAGCCGCCGGGGACCGCTGGCTGCTGCTGATCAGCCTGCATCACCTGATCTCCGACCGCTGGTCCATGGGACTGCTGTTCCGCGATCTGGCCGCCCTGATGACCGCCGAAGCCACGGGCCTACCCGACGGCCTGCCCGCCCTGCCCGTGCAATTCGCCGACGTCGCCGCCTGGCAGCGCGCCCGCCAGACCGACGCCGCCCTGGCCGCCGATCTCGTCTATTGGAAAGACCGGCTGGCCGGCTCCACCGCCGATCTCGCCCTGCCGCTGGACCGCCCCCGGCCGCCGGTGCGCGCCACCCGGGGGGCAGCCCATCGCTTCACCCTGCCCGCCGACGCCGATCTGGGGCGGCTGGCGGCGCGCCAGGGGGCGACGGCCTTCATGGCCTATCTGGCGGTGTATGGCCTGCTGCTGGCCCGCTGGACCGGCCAGGACGATCTGGTGGTGGGATGCCCCCTGGGCAGCCGAGACCTGAGCGAAACCCACGACCTGATCGGCTTTTTCGTCAACACCGTCGCCCTGCGCCTGGACCTGACCGACGATCCCGCCTTCTCCACCCTGCTGGCCCGCGCCCGGACGGTCAGCCTGGAAGCCTTCGCCCACCAGGACACGCCCTTCGACCGGGTGGTGGACGCCCTGAAGCCGCAGCGGCACTTGAACCGCAATCCGCTGTTCCAGGCCATGTTCGTGATGCAAACCGCCGAGGTGTCTCCGCTGGCCTGGCCCGGGGTCACCGTCACCCCCCTGGAACCCCCGGCGATGGCGCCGGAAGTGGACCTGAACCTGGCCCTAGAACCGCCGGCCGAGGCCGGGGCCGGTGTCACCGGCTATCTGGAGTACGACCCCGACCTGTTCGACGCCGCCACCGCCGCGCGCTTCGGCCGCCAGTTCGCCGCCCTGGCCCGCGCGGTGGCCGAAACCCCCGATACGCCCCTGTCCCGGCTGCCCCTGACCGATCCCGAAGAGGCGGTGGCCAGTTGGAGCGGCCCCACCCGCCCGGCCTTTCTCGCCCCCGCCCGCCTGGATGCCCTGGTGCTGGAGCGGCTGGAGGCCCGTCCCGACGCCCCGGCCGTGCTGAGCGCCGACGGGCAGACGGTTCCGGCCGGCGCCCTGGCCGCCCGCGCCCGGTCCGTCACCGCCCGGCTGGCCGCTGCCGGTGTGGCGCCGGGGACGACGGTGGGCGTGACCCTGCCCCGGGGGACCGACCTGATCGCCGCCCTGCTGGGCTGCCTGCATGCGGAGGCACCCTTCGTGGTGCTGCCGCTGGACGCCCCCCAGGCCCATCGGGACCGGGTGGCCCGCGCCGCCGGTCTGACCGTCGCCCTGACCGGTCAGGCCACCGCCGCCGCCCTGCCCGAGGGGGTCACGGCCATTTGCCTTGAGGATCCGGAAACCGACGGCAGGACGGTCAGAGAGTCCTCCAGGGCGCGACTGGACCCCGGCCGGTCAGGCCACCCCGCCGGAGACGCGTGCGACGCACGCTGCCGTGAGGCGTCACCCTATCCTGCCTATCTGTGCTTCACCTCCGGCACCACCGGCACCCCCAAGGGCATCGCCGTTGGCCATGGCGCGCTGGTCAACCACGCCCATGCCGTCGCCGACGCCTTCGCCCTGACCGAGGCCGACCGGGTCCTGCAATTCGCCGCCCCCGCCTTCGACGTGGCGCTGGAAGAGATCTTCCCCACCCTGCTGGCCGGCGGCACCGTCGTCATCCCGCCGGTCGAGGCGGTCGATTCCCTCGACGCCTTCGGGACCCTGCTGGACCGGGCCGGGGTGACGGTGGCCAATCTGCCCGCCCCCTTCTGGCACGCCTGGGTGCGCGAGCTGGAGGACGGCAACGGCTCCGTCCCCGCTACCCTGCGCCTGCTGGTCACCGGCAGCGACCGGGTCCATACCGCCGCCGTGGCCGCCTGGGAACGGCGCGCGCCCCATGCGGCCTGGCTCAGCGGCTATGGCCCCAGCGAGGCCACCATTACCGCCGCCCTGTTCGATCCCCGCCGCGACCGGCTGCCGGCGGGGGCGGACAGCGTGCCCCTGGGCCAGCCGCTGGCCAATGTCACGCTGCATGTGGCCGATGGCGCCGGCCGGCCGGTGCCCACCGGGGTGATCGGCGAGATCGTGATCGAAGGGGCCGGTGTCGCCCGGGGCTATGCGGGCGATGCCCCGGCCGAAGCCTTCCGCCCCCGCCGGGACGGCGGGCCGATGGCCTATTGGACCGGCGACCTGGGCCGGCGCCTGCCCGACGGCACGCTGGCCTTCGCCGGCCGCCGGGATGGCCAGTTGAAGATCCGGGGCGTGCGGGTGGAGCCGGCCGCCGTCGAAGCGGTGCTTGCCGCCCATCCCGCCGCCGGCACCGTCGCCGTCACCGGCTGTGGGGACGGCAGCGGGGGGCTGATGCTGCGCGCCACGGTCACCGGTCCGGCGGACGCGGACACCTTGCGTCAATGGGCGCGGGAGCGCCTGCCCGCCGCCATGGTGCCCCAGGTGTTCGAAACCATGGCCGCCCTGCCGCTGACGCCGTCGGGCAAGATCGACCGCCGCGCCCTGGCCGCCCGGCCGCTGCCGGACCTCTCCCCCTCCCCTGCCGCCACACCACCGGCTGCGCCCGCCGACGAACAGGAAGCGCTGATCGCCGACATCTTCGCCCGGGTGCTGGAGCGCCCCGATGTGGGGCCGGACAGCAATTTCTTCGCCCTGGGCGGGGATTCCATCCGCAGCCTGCAAATCGTCGCCCGCGCCCGGCGGGCCGGACTGGCGGTCACGGCGCGGATGATCTTCGAACATCAGACCGTCGCCGCCATCGCCCGCGCGGCCACCCTCCTGGATGACGAGCCGGACGGCCCCCCGGGCCACGGACCGGTGCCGTCCACGCCGATCCTGCGCTGGTTCCACGAGGCCATCACCACCGACCCCCACCACTTCAATCAGGCCGTGGTGCTGGCCGTGCCGACCGGGGCCGATCCGGCGGCCATGACCACCGCATTGACGGCCCTGGTCGCCTGCCACGACGCCCTGCGCCTGCGGGTCACCGGCCGCGGGGCGGAGGCCACCCACACCATTCCGGAGGCGGGGGCCGACACCCCCGTACCGGCCCTGACCGTGCTGCCCACCGCCGGTCTGGATGACGCCGCGCGGGAAGCCCGCCGGACCGAGGCTTTCGCCGCCGCCCAGGCCGGCCTAGATCCCTGGGCCGGCCGCAATCTCGCCGCCGTGCTGCTGCCCGACGAGGGCCGCATGCTCCTGACCCTGCATCACCTGTGCATCGACGTTCTGTCCTGGGGCGTGGTGCTGGAAGACCTGGAAGCCGCCTACGAAGCCGCAAGCGCCGGCACCGCCCCGCGCCTGCGCCGGCGCGGCACCCCCTATCGCCTGTGGGCCGAGCGGCTGAACGCCCTGGCCCGGGACGAAGAGGCGACGGGTGATCTGACCTACTGGCTGACCCTGCTGGGGCACCCCGCCGACCGCCTGTTGCCCGAAGCGGGCGAGGCCCCGGGCGTGGACAGCGCCATGGGCTCCGTCCGCGCCCGCCTGCCGCGCGCGGCCACCACCGACCTGATGCGCACCGCCCCCGCCGCGTTCGGCTGCCGTTCCGACGAAGTGATCCTGGCCGGTCTGCTGAAGAACTTGCGCACCCGGGGCGGGTCCCGCCTGCGGGTGGATCTGGAGCGCAACGGCCGCGTCTCGCCCTTCGATGACCTGGACCTGTCACGCACCGTGGGATGGTTCACCACCGTCCTCCCCCTGATGCTCGACGCCGACAGCGACGACCCTGCCACCCTGCTGGAGGGTGTGCGCCGGGCGGTGGCCGACAGCCCGGCCGACGGTCTGGGCCACGGCCTGCTGCGCCATGTCGCAGATACCGAGGCCTCCGGGGTCCTGGCGGTGCTGCCGGGCGCGGAGATCCTGGTGAACTTCGTCGGTGCGGTCAGCGACGGGACGGAGACCATGTTCCGCCCGGTGGACATGGACACCGGCCCCACCGTCGCCCCGGGCAGTCCGCGCTGCCATGTGCTGGAACTGAACGCCGGCGTGGTGGGCGGCCAGCTCCTGCTGGAGTTGAGCTACCCCGGAGATGCCGGCTGCACGGCGGGGGCTCAGGCCCTTCTGGACGATCTGACCGCCGCCCTGACCTCTCTGGGCACCGCCGCGCGGCGCGCCCGCTCCGGCCTGACCGTCCCCGATGACGTGGTCGAGGTGCTGCCCCTCACCCCCCTCCAGCGAGGGATCCTGCTGCACAGCCTGCGGGAGCGGGAGACCTATTTCGACCAGCTGCACCTGACCCTGACCGGCCCGCTGGACACCATCGCCCTGCGCGCCGCCTGGGACGGCGTGGCCGCCCGCCACAAGGCCCTGCGCGCCAGCTTCCATTTCGGCGCGGACGGCCAGCCGGTCCAGTTCATCCACGACACCGCCGCGCCCGCCTGGATCGAAAAGGACTGGCGCGCCCTGGATCCGGCCGCCCAGGCCGCCGACCTCGCCGCCCTGATGGCCGCCGACCGGGCAGCCGGCTTCGTGCTGGATCACGCGCCGCTGATGCGCCTGTACCTGATCCGCCTGGCCGAGGACCGCCACGCCCTGATCTGGAGCGCCCACCATCTGCTGCTCGACGGCTGGTCGGTGTCGCTGGTAATGGAAGAGGTGCTGGCGCTGTATGCCCACAGCCCCGTGCCCGCCCCGGCCGATTTCGCCGCCTATGTGACCTGGGTGGACGAGGCCGATCACAGGGCCGCCCGCGACCACTGGGCCGCCACCCTGGCCGGCCTGGACGACCCCACTCTGCTGGCCGGTCCGGGCCTGTCCCCCGACGCTGAGGCAACGCCGGAACCTGCGGACAGCCCTATCCATGTGGCCCTGCCCCTGACCCCGGCGGAAGGGGCGGCCATCGAAGGGCTGGCGCGCAGCAGCGGCGTTACGGTGGGCGTGGTGCTGCAAGCGGCCTGGTCCCTGCTGCTTGGCCGCTACACCGGGCAAACGGACGTGGCTTTCGGACTGACGGTTTCCGGCCGGCCGGCGGACCTGCCGGGGATCGACCGCATGGTGGGGATGCTGATCAACACCCTGCCGATGCGCGTTTCCCTGACCGCCGGCACGCCGGTCACCGCCTGGCTGCGCGATATCGGCGCCCGGACCCTGACCAGTAGCAGCTTCACCACCACTCCCCTGCCCGAAGCGCTCGCCGCCGCCGGTCTTTCCGCCGGGACCCTGCCCTTCGACAGCCTCGTCCTCATCCAGAACTATCCGCGCCCGGCCGGGCTGAGCGCCAACGGGCTGTCCGTCACCCTGACCCTGGTGGACGAGGCGACCAGCTTCCCCGTCACCCTGGTGGCCGAATGGTCCCCGGTGACCGAGGCTGCCCCCGCCCCGGGTGCCGAGCCGCACGGCCCGGTCCTGTCGGTGGTGCGCGATCCGCGCCGCCTGTCCCATGCCGCCGCCGGTCGCATCCTGGGCCACCTGCGCCAGCTGCTGCGCGCCATGACCGAGGCCCCGGACGCCACTATCGACCGCCTGTCCCTTTACGATGCCAAGGACCGTACCCGGCGGCTGGCGCTGGACAGCGGGCCGGTGCTGCCGATCCCCGCCGACGAGGCCGGCACGCCGCTGCCCGCCCCGGCACTGTTCGACCGCTGGGCCGGACTGGTGCCCGACGCCCCGGCCGTGGTGTCCTGGGATGCCACACTGGATTACGGTACGCTGAAGGCCCGCTCCGACCGGCTGGCGGCCCTGCTGGCCCTTCAGGGTATTGGTCCGGGCAAACGCGTCGCCCTCGCCGCCCCGCGCTCCGCCGCCCTGGTCACCGCGTTTGTCGCCATCCTCAAGGCCGGCGGTGCGGTGGTGCCCCTGGACGTGGCCTATCCCGAAGACCGCCTGCGCTTCATGCTGGACGACTGCGGTGCGGCCCTGGTGCTCACCGACCGGGCCGGCCGCGACCGCCTGCCCCTGGCCGAGGGGACGCCGGTCCTGCTGCTGGAAGACCTGGACGAGGCAGAGACCCTGCCGGCCGACCTGCCTGTCCCGCCGCCGGCCATCGCCCCCACGGACGCCGCCTATGTGATCTACACCTCCGGCTCCACGGGCCGGCCGAAGGGGGTGGAGAACGCCCACCGGGGCCTCAGCGCCCTGATCGCCGCCCAGCGCGCCCTGTTCGGTATCACCCCCGGGGACCGTCTGCTGCAATATGCCTCGCTGTCCTTCGACGCGTCGGTGTGGGAGATCGCCATGGCGCTTGGCGCCGGCGCCGCGCTTTACCTGCCCAGCCGGGAAGAGGCCCTGGCCGGGCCGGAACTGGGCAGCTATCTGCGCAATCGCCGGATCACGGCCGCCACCCTGCCGCCGTCGCTGCTGGCGGTGGTGCCGGAGGGCAGCTATCCGGACTTCCGCCTGCTGGTGGTCGCCGGCGAGGCCTGCCCCCCGGCCCTGGCAAAGCGCTGGGCGCGGGGGCGGCGGTTCTTCAACGCCTATGGCCCCAGCGAGACCACCGTCTGTGCCACCGCCGGCGAAGGCGGCGGCGACGGCCTGACCCTGCCCATCGGCGGCCCCATCCCCAACGCGAGCGCCCATGTGGTCGACAGCCGTCTGGAGCCGGTACCGCCGGGCTGCGAAGGCGAACTGCTGATCGGCGGGCCGGGGGTGGCGCCGGGCTACATCAACCGTCCGGACCTGACCGCCGAGCGCTTCATCAACGATCCCTTCGCCCCCGAAGGCACCGCCGGCCGCCTGTATCGCACCGGCGATCGGGTGCGGCTGCTGCCCGATGGCCAGCTTGTCTTCCTGGGGCGCATGGACCGTCAGGTCAAGGTTAGGGGCTTCCGCATCGAGCCCGGCGAGATCGAAGCCGCCCTGGCCGCCCGTCCCGGCGTCGCCCGCGCCCTGGTGGGCGTGCGCGAGGATGCCCGGGGCGAACCGCGCCTGGTGGCCTGGATCCTGCCTGCCGAGGGCACCCCCCGCCCCGATCCCGACGCCCTGCGCCGGTCGGTGAAAGATGAGTTGCCCGATCACATGGTGCCCGCTGCGGTGCTGCTGATCGACAGCGTCCCCCTGACCCCCAACGGCAAGGTGAACTGGGCCGCCCTGCCGGCCACTGCCCGGGATGCCGGGGCCACTCCCGACGCGTCGCCCCCTTCCCCCGCGCCCGGTCCCGGCGACGGCAGCGACACGACCGTGCGGCGCAAGCTTGCGACGCTGTGGCAGGACCTGCTGGACCGGCCGGCAGTGGGCGAGGACGACAACTTCTTCGACATCGGCGGCCATTCCCTGCTGCTGGTACAGATGCAGGGGCTGGTGACCGAGACCTTCGGCGTCTCCCTGGCCGTCAGCGAGCTGTTCGCCCATCCCACCATCCGCTCCCTGGCCCGCCGGCTGGTGGACGCCGGCGTTGCCGTGGAAGAGGCGGCCGCACCGCCCGCTGAAACCGCCCCGCCCACTGAAACCGCCCCGGAAGAGAAGGCACCCCGGATAGAAACCGCCGCCCCCTCCGCCCTGAACGAGCCCATCGCCGTGATCGGCATGGCCGGCCGCTTCCCCGGTGCGGCGGATGTGGAGGCTTTCTGGGATATGCTGGTGGCGGAACAGGAAGGCATCCGCCGCTTCTCGCCGGAGGAATGCCGGGCGGCCGGCGTGCCCGGTGATATCCTGGCCGATCCGAACTATGTGGCCGCCGGCGGCATCCTGGACGACGCCGAAGCCTTCGACCCCGCCGTCTTCGGGCTCGGTCCCCGGGACGCGCTGGTGCTCGATCCCCAGCACCGGGTGTTCCTGGAATGCGCCTGGCATGCGCTGGAAGACGCCGGCTATGCCCCGGGCCGGGCGGACGCGCCCATCGGCCTGTTCGGCGGCAGCGGCTACAACACTTGGCTGCGAGAGGTTCTGGTGCCGGCCGGGGAAAGTCTGCACGGATCGGGCGGCTTCCATCTGGTCACCGGCAACGACAAGGACTTCCTGACCACCCAGGCGGCCTATCGCCTGAACCTGAAGGGTCCGGCGGTTACCATCCAGACGGCTTGCTCCACCTCTCTTGTCGCTATCGTCCAGGCGGTCGAGGCCTTGCAGGCCGGCCGCTGCGCCATGGCCCTGGCCGGCGGGGTGGCCATCACCTTCCCGCAAACCCTGGGCTATCTGTATGAACCCGACATGATCCTGTCGCCGGACGGTCATTGCCGAGCCTTCGCCACCGATGCCGCCGGCACCGTGCCCGGGTCGGGCGCCGGGGTGGTGCTCCTGAAACCGCTATCCCGGGCGCTGGCCGACGGGGACCGGGTGCTGTCCGTGATCCGGGGGGCGGCGCTGAACAACGACGGCGCCGACAAGATGGGCTTCACCGCCCCGGGGGTGGAGGGCCAGGCGGGTGCCATCCGCATGGCCCTGGCCGCCGCCGGCCTGACGCCCGGCGACGTGGACTACGTGGAAACCCATGGTACCGGCACCGCGCTGGGCGATCCGGTGGAAGTCACCGCGCTCGCCCGCGTCTATGGCGGCCGCGCCGAACCGCTGCTGCTGGGGTCGGTGAAAAGCAACATCGGCCATGCCGACACCGCCGCCGGGGTAGCTGGTTTCATCAAGGCCACCCTGGCGCTCAGCCGAGGGCAGCTGCCGGCCAGCTTGCATGCCACGGCGCTGAACCCGCGCATCGACTGGGCGGCCGGTCCTTTCGCCGTGGTCGACCGCACCCGCCCCCTGCCCGAACGGGACCGCCCGGTGCGCGCGGGCGTCAGCGCCTTCGGCATCGGCGGCACCAACGCCCACGTGATCCTGGAAGCCCCGCCGGTTGCGGAAACAGCCCCGCAGGACAACCCGGAGACGGTCGCCGAAGACTCCCATATCCTGGTGCTGTCCGCCCAAAGCGCGGCGGCCCTGGAGCGTCAGGCCGCCCGCCTTGCCGACCACCTGAGCCGCCATCCCGATTTGCCCGTCGCCGACGTGGCCGCCACCCTGCAAACCGGCCGCGCCGCCCTGCGACACCGGCGAGCGGTCGTCGCTTCCTCGCTGGAGGACGCGGCCATGCTGCTGGAGATCCCCGACGGTGGTCTCAGTGGCATCGCATCGCCCCAGCCGCCGGCCGTCGCCCTGCTGTTCCCCGGCCAGGGCAGCCAGCATCCGCGCATGGGGGCCGCCCTCTATCACGCCGGCGGTATCTTCCGGCAGGAAATGGACAGCCTGTCCGCCGCCCTGGAACCACACCTGCGCCTGTCCCTGACCGACCTTCTGTACGGGTCCGACGGGGCGGACGGCGAGATGCTGCGCCGGACGGAGATCGCCCAGCCCGCCGTTTTCGCCGTCAGCCTCGCCCTGGCCCGTCACTGGCAGTCCCTGGGGCTGCCGGTGGAAGGCATGCTCGGGCACTCGGTGGGGGAATATGCGGCGGCCTGTCTGGCCGGGGTGTTCAGCCAGGAAGACGCCCTGGCCCTGATCGTCGATCGCGGCCGGCTGGTGGCCGAAATGCCCGCCGGCGCGATGCTCGGGGTTGCCGACGGCGAAGCCGCCGTGCAGACCCTGCTTGATGACCCCTGCCTGCCCCCGGGCCTCAGCCTCGCAGCGATCAACGGCCCGCGTCTGTGTGTCGTGTCCGGCCCCGAAGAGGCCATCGCGGCCCTGGAAACTCGCCTGGACACGGAAGGCCGGCCGGGGCGCCGGCTGGCCACCTCGCATGCCTTCCATAACCTGATGCTCGCCCCGGCCGCCCTGGCCCTGGCCGACGCGGTGGCCGCCCGGGCGCCCCGGCCGCCGCGCCGTCGCTTCATCTCCAACGTCACCGGCACCTGGATCACGGCGGACGAGGCCACCAGCCCCCACTACTGGGCGCGCCACCTGCTGGAACCGGTGCGCTTCGCCGACGGTCTGGCCACCTTGCGCGCCGACGGTGTCTCCATGGCCATCGAATGTGGTCCCGGACAGGCGCTGTCGGCCATGGCTGGCAGTGCGGGCGAGCTGACGGTCCTGCCCAGCCTCGCCCACGCCATCGAAACCCCGGCCGGCGGATCGCGCCTGGCGGAAGCGGTCGCCGGCCTGTGGGTGGCCGGCGTGTCCATCGACTGGAACGCCCTGCACCCGACGCCCCGGCGCAAGGTGGGGCTGCCGCTGTATGCCTTCGACCGCCAGCGCTTCGCGCCGGCCATCCCGGTCAAGGCACAAACGGCCCCCGTCGCCCCGCCCGCACCGTCCGTCCCGCTGGCCAAGCGCGCGGATATGGGCCGCTGGTTCTACCGCCCGGACTGGATCCCCGCCGCCCCCGCCGAAACCGTCGGCCTGGGCGGCCCCTGGCTGATCCTCGCCGATACCGGTGGCGTGGCCGAGGCCCTGGCCGGCCTGCTTCGCGACCGGGGGGAGCGCGTGACCCTGGTGGCCCGGGGCAAGGCCTACGGCCTGCCCGGACCGGACCGCTTCGCCATCAACCCCACCGAGGCCGCCGACCACCGCCGGGTGCTGACCGCGCTGACCGGCAACGGAATGCCGCCATGCCGGCTGGTGCACCTCTGGGGCCTGGACGAAGCCACGCCGCAAGAGCAGGAGGACAACAGCCTGCATGCCCTGCTGGCCCTCGCACAAGGCCTGGGCTCGGTGATGCCGGGCCAGCCCCTGCGGCTGGATCTGGTGACCCGGGGTGCGGCCCTGGTCACCGGCGAGGAAACGCCCTGCCCGACCCTGGCCGCCGCCATGGGCGCGGCCAAGGTGCTGCCCTACGAGTACCCGGAGATGACCGTCCGAGGCCTCGACCTTCCATCCCTGCCCGGCGAAGCGACCGCCGCCTTGCTCGCCGACGCTCTGGCGCTGGAAGGGCCGGAGCCGGAGGTGGCCATCCGTGCCGGCAGCCGCTGGGCACCCACGGTGGTGCCCCTGCCTTTGCCCGCCCCCTTGCCGACCCTGGGCGAGGGCAAGGTGGTGGTGCTGACCGGCGGTTTCGGTGGCGTGGGAACGGCCCTGGCCCGCGACCTCGCCCGGGAGCCGAGGATCGGTCTGGTGCTGCTTGGCCGCAGCCCCTTGCCGGACCGCAGCGCCTGGGACCCGCTGATCGCGGCCGGTGACGAAATCGCCCCGCGCCTGACCCTGGTCCGCGCGCTGGAGACCGCCGGTGCCCGGGTGATGACCGCCGCCCCGGACCTGACCGACCCCGCCGCCCTGGACGCCATGCTGGATACGGCCGCAGCAACCCTGGGGCCGGTCACCGGGGTGATCCACATCGCCGGGATCGCCGACGACGGCGGAGTGGTGCAATCCCGCAAGCGGGCCGACACGGATAAGGTGCTGGCCCCAAAGCTGGCCGGCACCCGCGCCCTGGAGCAGGCCTTGGGCAGCCATCTGGCCCGCACCGGCGGCCGGCTGGACTTCCTGGTGCTCTGCTCCACCCTCGGCTCCTTCCTGCCGGCAGCCAAGTTCGGCCAGGTGGCCTATGCGGCGGCCAATGACGGGCTGGACCTGTCGGCAGCCGCCATCGCCGCCCGCACCGGCTGGCCGGTGACCGCCATCAACTGGGACGACTGGGTCGACGCCGGCATGACCGTGGAGGCCCACAAGCACTGGGGCATCCCCGCCCCCACCGCCGAGGACGGCATGACCGGCGAGGAAGGCGCGACCGCCCTGCGGCGGATCCTCGCCGTCCCGGTCCGGCCGTTGCGGGTCGCGGTGTCCATCCGCGACCTGCCGGCCATGATCGCCGAGGCCGCCACCCGCTTCGCCCCCGCCGCCGCCTCGCCGGCCGTGACGGGGCCGGAGAGAGCGGCAGAGCCGGCACCCTTGTCCCAGTCCGCAGATGAGGATGCTGTCGTTACGGCGCTGACAGCGGCTTTCCGGGATATCCTGGAGGACCCGGCCGCCGGCCCAGACGACAGCTTTTTCGAGCGCGGCGGCCATTCCCTGCTGGCCATGCGCCTTCTTGCAGCGATCCAGGAGCGGTTCGGCCCCCGCCTGGGCATCGCCGCCGTGTTCGACCACCCCACACCCCGCGCCCTGGCCGCCCAGGTCCGCGCCCGCCTGACCGGCCCAACGGCCGCCGCCCGCGAGAAGGAGCCATCATGACCGATCCCGTGTATTGCCTGCGTCCAGACGTGGTGGTCGAACCTCTGATCGCCCGCTGGCATGCCTCACCCCATCTGGTCGCCCCGACGACGGCGGCGCTCAACACCGTTTATCGTCATCTCAAGCAGATGGACTCCTATGTGGCCATGCCCCAGGTCCATGCTGCGGCCCTGCGCGATCCCTCCCTTTACGGCGGGCCATTCATCGATCTGGGCGGGGGACGGGTGGACGAGGTGCGCGACCTGATCGCCTGGACCAGACAGCACCAAGCCCCTGCCATCACCCTGGCCGAAGAGCTGACCGCCTTCTGGAAGGAGCTGGCCGCCGGCGCCGACGGCTTCGCGCTGGCCCCGCTCTACGACCGCCTGCCGCCCTCGCTGAAAGGCGCGGTGGAGCTGGTCTACACCCCCACCGGCGCGCCGGACTTGCGGGTCAACGAACCGCTGCTCTATCGCGGCGAGGCCTATGATCCCACGCTTCAGGGGGTGATGATCCGCCGCATCGCCGGCGACGAGCGGCCGTTCGCCATGAGCACCCCCCGCCTGGACGAGCCGGGCAGCCTGTATCTGGAAATCCCCTTCGCCGATCCCGCCCACGACCTGCTGGGCGCCCTGCGCTGCCACCCCCGGCCGCTGGCGGAGATTGCCGAGGTGCTGGGTCTGACGCGGGAACAGCAGACCCTGTTCGAAACGTTCCTGACCGAAGAGATTGCCCCAGCCCCGGCGCGGGGCGGAGTGACCCGCTGGCGGTATTTCGGCCATGCCTGCGTGCTGGTGGAAACCGCCGGCGGCAAGACCGTGCTGGTCGACCCGGTGATTGCCTATGAAAGCGGGGATGCCCCTCTGCGCTTCACCGCCGCCGACCTGCCGGACCATATCGACTACGTGGTCATCACCCACAACCATGCCGACCACGCCCTGCTGGAAACCCTGCTAGCCCTGCGCTGGAAGATCGGCACCATCCTGGTGCCCGCCGGCGGCGGCAGCATCGTCGATCCGAACCTGCGCCTGTCCCTGCAGATGTCCGGCTTCGCCGATGTCCGCGAGCTGTCGAGCCTTGACGCAGTGTCTGATGCGGATCTGTCGATCACCGCCATGCCGTTCCTGGGGGAACATGCCGACCTGGATATCCGCACCAAGGCCGCCTGGCTGGTGGAGGGTCCGGGACTGCGGCTGATGTTCGCGGCGGATTCCAACAACCTGGATCCGGCCATGTACGACCGGCTGCGGCCGATGATCGGGCGGCTGGACACCCTGTTCCTGGGGATGGAATGCAAGGGCGCGCCCATGAGCTGGCTATACGGCTGCATGCTGCCCGTACCGACGGAACGTGCCAAGGACCAGGCCCGGCGCCTGGACGGGTCGGACTGCGCCAGGGCCATGGCGGCCATCCGCGCCATGGATGTGGGACAGGTCTGTGTCTATGCCATGGGCCTGGAACCCTGGCTGAAGTTCATCACCAGCATCGCCCCCGATCCCGCCAGCCCGCCGATGGTGGAATCCGACCGCCTGCTCGGCCTCTGCCGGGAGATGGGGCTGTCCGCCGAACGCCTGTACGGCCGGGCCGAAGGGGTGGCCGGGCAGAACGACACTGCGGCCACCAACACACCCGACGCCGTTCCGGCGGAATAACCCGGCGGCGGGCGCCGGGACCGCTTAGATCCCCGGCGTCGCCCCGCCGTCGACGGTCACCACGGTCCCGTGCACATAGGACGCAGCGTCGGAGCACAGGAAACGGACCATGTCTGCGATGTCCTGAGGCCTGCCATAGCGTTCCACTCCCGCCTTGATCCGCATGGCTTCCCGGGCGGCATCCAGATCCAGGCCGGTTTCCGCCGCATGGGCCTTGATGCGCTTGGTCAGCCGTTCGGTTTCGATGGCGCCGGGGCAGACCACGTTGACCCGGGGCTTGCCCCCTTCCGCCCGCTTGGACAGCGCCTTGGAGAAGTTGATCAGCGCGGAGTTCACCGGCCCGCCGATGGTGAAGTCCCGCGCCGGCGTATGGGCGCCGATGCCCGAAATGTTGACGATCGACCCGGCGCTGTCCACCAGATGGGGCCAGGCCGCCCGGCAGAAGCGCACCGTGGCATGGTATTTCAGGGCAAAGCCGGACAGGTGATCCTCGTCCGCCAGGGTCAGAAAATCGCCGCGCTTGGTATCGCCGGCGTTATTGACCAGAACGTCCAGCCGGCCCCAGGCCTCGACCGCACGGGCCACGGCCCGGGCCGGGGCGTCCTGTTCCGTCAGGTCCGCCGGAAAGGCCAGGGCATCGGGCGCCCCGGCCGCCTTGGCGTCCCCGGCCACCGTTTCCAACGCCTCGGCGGTACGGGCGGCGACCAGCACGGCCATCCCCGCCCGCCCCAGTTCGATGGCGATGGCGCGGCCCAGGCCCTTGCTGGCTCCGGTAACGATGGCGGTCTTGAAGGATGCGCTCACGGACGTTTCTCCTGGGAATGATTCTTAACACCGCCGCATGATACCCGAATCCCGATGCTACGCCACGCGGCGTGAATGCCCCTTGGCCGCCCCGTTGTCCCGGCTTCGCACCAGACGCCGCAAGCGGTTCATCACGTCCATGTTGGCCGCTTCCATTGCCGACAGCGCGGCCAGGGCGTCATCCATGCGGCCCAGGCGATAGAGCCGCACGGCTTCCCGGGCGTTGTCATGGACCTGCCGGTGCGGTTGCTCCAAAGCAGCGTATTCGGTCTGCCCTTCGAACAGATCGCGGCCGTCGCCGTCGAAATACCACCGCCCCAGGCGGCATTCGGTATCGTCGATGAAGTCGGCTTCGGTGGCGTCCGACAGGCCCATGAAGACCCGGTAGACAGCCATCTTCAACTCCAGCTCCTCCAGGTTGGCCAGTTCGATCTCTCCCAGGGCGGCGGCCTGGGACAACGCCTCGCCGCTTTCCCGGGACAGGTCGAGCAGCCGGCCGGTGCGCCCCAAAATATCGGCGGCTTCGTCCTGAAGCATCCCTGCGGCACCGGCGTTTTCGCGCATATGGGAATCGGTTTCGCCGGCCTGGGTCTGGATGGCCCGGACCAGGGCGTCGATATTCGCCGTGGCCTCTCCGGCCTGACCGGCCAGGGTCCGCACTTCCGTCGCCACCACCGCAAACCCGCTGCCCGCGTCCCCGGCCCGGGCGGCTTCGATACTGGCGTTGAAGGCCAGCAGGCGGGTCTGCCGGGCGATCTGATCGATCAGCGAGAGGATGCCGCCGATGCGGCCCGCATCCCCGTTCAAGGCCGAGATCTGCGCCGAAGCTTCGGTGATATGAGCGGCGATGGCCGCGATCCGGCGCACCATGGCCTCCAGACCGCGCCGGCTTGCTTCCGATTCCAGACGGCTGTCGGCCGTGGCCTGATCGGATCCGGTCAGCAGCCGCGAAAGATCCGCCACCGACTCCCGGACCGCCCCCAGGGACTCGCCAAATCCTTCGAAGCTGCGGAACAGCGCGCGATACACCTTCCGCTCCAGCTCCAGCTCGGCGATTCGCGCCAGCAGGGCCTGCCGGTCGTCCAAGCCCACCTCGTCCTCTCCGACTGCCCTGCCCGGAGCGTCCCAAAAGGGACCCGCCGCCTCCAGGAACCGCCCGTCACGCATCGGATCATCCTTTCCCTGTGTATCGCCCATCCGGCGCAAGCCGCCTCCAGCGGCTCCGATGCGGTGGAGTATCCTTCTTTAAAGATGAATTGACAATACATCTTTTAACATGCACAGTCCCGAACACGCCTTCCCGTGTTCCGGCCCGCTTCAAGGATTGCCTGCCCCATGCGCCTGACAACCTTTTCCGACTACGCCCTGCGGGTGCTGCTTTATGCGGCAGCGATGGACGGCCGCCTGATCACCATCGAGGAGACGGCCCGGCTGTACGGCATCTCGCGCACGCATCTGATGAAGGTGGTCAACCTGCTGACCCAGGCCGGCATCCTGAAGGGCGTACGGGGCCGGTCCGGTGGCGTGACTCTGGCCCGGCCGGCGGCGGAGATCGGCCTGGGCGACGTGCTGCGCGCCACGGAACAGGACTTCCATCTGGTGGAGTGCTTTTCCAGCGGCGCGACCTGCCGGATCACCGCCTGCTGCCGCCTGCCCGGGCCGCTGAACGACGCCTTGCAGGCCTTTATCTCCACCCTCGACCGCTATACCCTCGCCGACGCTTTGCTGACGCCGGAGGCATTCGCCGAAGACGCGCCCCGAAGCGCCGACCTCACCGGTCCCCCGGACCCCTCCGGTGAAAGGAACGCCCATGTCTGACGCCCCCCTCGACCCGGCTGCCGACTCCTTGTCCCTGGCCGACCGCCGGGCGCGCCGCACCGCCGACAAGGCCGCCCGCACGGGTATCGACGATGCCATGATCACCCGGCTGGTCCATGCCTTCTACGACAAGGTCCGCGACGATGCGCTGCTGGGTCCGATCTTCGAAGCGCGGATTGACGACTGGGAGCCCCATCTGGCGCAGATGTGCCGGTTCTGGTCCTCGGTAACCCTGATGACCGGCCTCTACAGCGGCAGCCCGATGCAAAAACACGCGCCCCTGCCCATCGACGCCCGCCATTTCGACCGCTGGCTGGCCCTGTTCAAGGAAACCGCCGCAGAACAATGCCCGCCGGAGGCGGCCGCCGAATTCCTGGAGCGGGCGTACCGCATCGCCCAAAGCCTGGAACTGGGGGCCGCCGGTCAGGCCGGCGTGATGCTGGCCCCGGGCACCCGATTCCACCGCCCGGAGCTGGCGGACGCCCCGGCCGAGGCCTCGTAAGGCTTTCGGGGTTCCAGCGTTCTACCAATAGGTTATCTGGATTTCCGCCCCATATAGAGGGACGACGGAAACGCATGCGGGCTGCCCGCGCATGCCCCTGGCGTCGGGTGAAGCGCCTGTGCTACTCCTCCCGCCCTTTTGAAACCGGGTGCCGAAATCCCCTGCCCATGAGTCTGTTCGGACAGTTACACGACGATGCCTTCCTGCTGTTCAGCCGGACGCAGCGTTACTTCTATGCCCGCGTGGTGGTGGACCTGTTCCGGCGCTTTTTCAGCGACACGGTCAGCTTCCCCGCGCGCACCGAGGTGGTGGCCGCGATCTATGACGTGCTGCGCACCAACCCCGACCTGTGGCACGAAGGCGAAGACGGCGCGGAAGAAGAGATCTCCACCGCGCCCGACCTGCTGACGCGGGGCCGCCGCCTGCGCCGGGGATCCGGGGCGGAAGATGCCAGCCCCGCCCAGGACGCCCTGCTGGGCCGCGCCTGGCGCGCCTACAACCGCTTGGTGGAAACCGGCTGGCTGGAGGAAGAGGCCTACGGCCTGCGGGTCACCGTCGACATGCCCCCTGGCGCCCTGCTGCTCGCCGACCGGCTGACAGCCATCGAAGGGGGGCTTTCCGCCTCGTTCCGGGGGGTCGTCTCGCTGATCCGGGGCAGCCTGTCCAGCGCCCTGACCGATTTGGAGCGGGAAGACGCCCAGGGCCACGCCCCGGGAGCCGCCGCCGGGGTGCACAAGGCAGCCGAGATGGCCGTGGGCTTTTCCCGGGAAATGCGCATGGTGCTGGCCACCCTGCGCGGCCTGGAAAAGGACATCCTGGCCAGCGAGACCCTGAAGGACCGCATGGGCATGTTCTTCCGGGAGTTCATCGGCCGGCTGGTGCTGAAGGACTTCGAGTCCATCTACAAGACCAACCACCCCTACCGCTTCAAGGACGAAATCCTGGCCGCCCTCGACCGGTTGGAGGAAGACGCCGCCCTGCGCGGCCTGATGATCGACGGCTATGTGGGAGCGGAAATCTGTTCAAAGCGGGAAGCCGCGGGCGAACAGCTGAACGGCGACCTGTTCACCCTGCGCATGGTCTTCGACAACATCGACCAGACCTACGAGCGCATCAATGCCTTCCGGGTGCGGCTGGAAACCCGGCTGCGCAACACCCTGAAATACGCCGACCTGGGCGACAGCCGGCACGCCGGGCGCATCGGCGCCCTGGTCGCCCGTATCGATGGCGCGCTGGCCGAAGGCCAGGCCGCCGGCCTGGACGACCTGCCCGAAGCCCGGGTGCCGCTGTTCGGCGACCATGCCCCCTGGTCCCCGGCCGCCCTGCGCGAACCGCTGACGCCGCGCCCGCCGGTCACCTCCGACACCTTCCAGACCCGCCAACCGGACGCGGCGGCGATGGCCTATCGCGACCTGCTGCGCCGCTACACCGACCTGTTCATCGTCCGGCCCGATCAGGTGATCCGCTACCTGGACCGCCACCTGCTGCCCGGTCATACGGCCGAAGCCCGTTATCTGCCGCTGGAAAGCGTGGAAGATCTGCTGGCCTTCGAACACCTGCGCCGCTATCGCGTGGCGCCGCCACCGGGCTTCACGCGGGTGTTCACCATCACCCCCTGCCCCGACGGATCCTGGCGGGACGACGCCTGGCTGCGCTGTCCCAACTTCCGCATTTACCGCCACCTGGAAGAACGCGGCCAGGACCCCGCATCAGAGAACGCCCGAGAGACTTCCGGCCCGGAGACCCCGTTATGAGCACCGCGACCCTGACCACCCTGGCCGAGATCGAAGACCGCCTGGGCGAGAAGACCGGCCAGGAGGTGCGCCGGGCGGCCAACATCCTGGTGCAGCGCCAGTTCCTGTTCGCCGGCGACCGGGGGGGCACGCACGCCTATGCCGCCCTGGCCTCTGCCCGCTTCCGCCGCTATTTCGAAATCCTGTTCGACAGCCTGGGATACCGCTTCCTAGTCAGCGAAGGGGAACAGTGGGTCGGCCTGCTGCCCGATCCGGACCTGGACCTGACCCCGCGCCTGCGCCTGGAAGACACCCTGGTGCTGCTGGTGCTGGCCCATGTGTGGCAGGAAGAGGTCCAGCGCGGCGGAGCCGAAGCCCGGGCCGTGGTGGTGACCACGGTCAACGACCTGTTCGAACGCTACCGCGATCTGGCCGGCCGTCACCGCAAGGAAGGCCTGTCGCCGGCCCGCCTGCTGGACGTGCTGCGCGACTTCGCCCGGCGCGGCCTGGTGGGCATCGGGGCCTTCGACCCGGAAGCGGACGACTACCAGCTGGATATCCGGCCGATGATCAACCGCCTGATGGACGGCGCGGCCATCACCCGCCTGGAACGCTTCACGCCGGAGCTCGAAGGACGGATCGCCAAGGCGAGAGAAGAGGTTTCCGAAGAGGAATCCGGCGAACAGACCTCCGACGAACCGGACCCGAATTCAGACGATACTTCCCTGTTTACCGAGCCCGCGCAGGACCTGTCATGAACCAGCTTTTCCGTATCGGCCTCGTCAACTGGCATGTGCTGCCGTCCATGGATATCGAGGTCACCGGCGACATCGGCGTGATCGGCGAGAACCGCAGCGGCAAGTCCACCCTGCTGGACCTGATCCAGGTGGTGATGACCGGCAATGACGGCCGCTATCTGCGCCTGAACGCCAGCGCCAACGACAGCGGCCGCAAGCGGGGCATGCGGTCGGTCCATGCCTACTGCCTGGGGCGGCTGGGGCCGGATTCGGTCACCCGGCCGGAATCCCGCAGCACCATCTTCCTGTGCTTCCGCAACACCTACCGCCCGCGCGAGGTGGTCACCCTGGGGCTGGCGCTGGAGGCCTCGGAACGGGAAACGGCGGAGCGCGTCCAGGCCCAGTTCATCGCCACGGGCCATGCGCTCAGCGTCGCCGACCTGCTGGTGGCCAAGCCCGACGGCAGCCAGGGAACGCGGGACTGGGGCCAGCTGCGCCCCCATCTCGACCGCCTGTGCCTGGAAGCCGGCGGCAGCCTGACCACCTTCCGGGACGAGCCGGGCAAATACGTCAGCGAGTACATGAAGGTTCTGTCCACCGGCCGCCGCACCGTGGCGGTGGATCAGGTGATGAAGGCCTTCGTCAACGCCATTTCCTTCGAACAGATCCCCAACGCCACCGAGTTCGTCCGCCGCTACCTGCTGGAAAAGGACGACATCCGCATCCGCGACCTGCGCCAGTCCATCGCCACCTATCATCAGCTTCAGAAGGACACCGCCCGCCTGCGCGAAAAGCTGGATGCGCTGGAGGAGATGCGGGCCGCCGCGGGCTCCCACAAGGCCACGGTCGCCAGCCACGACCGCCATCAGTGGATGGACGCCCGGGCGTCCCTGGACAGTGCGGTACGCCGCACCCGGGCCGTCCGCCGCAGCCGCGACACAGCCCTGGCCGATATCGCCCGCGCCACCCGCGAGTTCGAAGAATACGGCCGCCTGATCCGCGAGACCGAGGAAGAACGCGACGGCCTGCTGTCGGCCATCAGCCGCGAAACCCAGAGCGGCCGCATGCAGGAACTGGCCCAGCAGAAAAAGGCGCTGGAGCTGGAATGCGCCGATACCGCCCGATCGCTGGCCACCACCCATCGCAGCATCACCCGGGGCCTTGCCGCCCTGCAGAACCGGCCGGTGCTCGATGCCTTGGCGCCGCGCCTTGCCGCACCGCTGGAAAAGCTGGCCGCCGTGTCCGGCGATACCTTGCCCCCCCACTGGCCCAGCGCACCCGATGCCCTGGCCCGCCTGCTCGACGATCCCGCGCTCGGCGCCCTGGCCACCCTGCCGGATAAGGTACGCCGGGAAGCCGACCGGCTGGTCAAGGAACAGGCCATCCCGGAACGGGCACTGGCCGACCTGACCGGCCAGATCGCCGACATCCGCGACCGGGGGGTGCGGCTGGATCCCACCGTTGCCCAGTTCGTCGGCGAGCTGGAGGATCTGGGCCTGCGTCCGCGCGTCGCCGGGCCGCTGCTGCGGGTGCTTGACGAAAGCTGGCGGGATGCGGCGGAAGCCCTGCTGGGGCGGGACCGGGAAGCGGTGCTGGTGGACGCCGGCCAGGTGGATACGGCGATCCGCCACCTGCAAGCCAACCGCCGGCGCTTCCGGGGCTGCCGGGTGATCAACACCCGCAAAATCGACACCAGCCGCTGCGATCCCGATAGCGGCAGTCTGGCCGCCGTGCTGGCCTCGGACGACCCGGCGGTAATGGCCTTCGTCATCCGCCGCATCGGCTCCGTGCGCTGTGCCGAGACCCTGGAGGACCTGCACCGCCCCGGCCGCGCCGTGATGCGCGACGGCACCTACGACGACGGCCTGGCGGTGGAGATGCGCACGGTCTTCGGCGGCCACCGGATCGGCGCCGGTGCCGGCCGCTCCAGCCTGCCGCAGATGGAGGCCGAAGCCCGCGACCTTGCCGCCGAGGTCTCGGCCCTGGAAGCCCGCATCGCCGCCCACCGCGCCGTCGCTGCCGCCCTGGAAGCCCTGGGGGCGGTGGCCGGCCAGGGGGAAACCCTGCGCCAGCTCTGCGGTCGCCTGGAAAGCGACCGGGCCCGGCTGGAGCAGGTGGAGGCGGATATGGCCGACCTGAAGGCCAACCTCGCCCCCGACCTTCAGTCCCGGGTGGACGACCTGAAGGCCCTGCTGACCGGCTACCACAACGACCGCACCGAGGCGAAGGTGGCGCTGAGCACCGCCAAGGCCGCCGTCGGCGAGGCGACCCGCACCCTGTCGGCCGGCGACCACCAGCCCGGCTCCCGCCTGCACAGTCTGGCAGCCTTCCGCAAATGGTGCCGGATCAAGCCGCTGCTGACCGCCGAGGCGGGCCGGGCGGTCTATGCCGACGCCCGGGCGAAGGGGGATGACGACCTGGAGCGCATCGCCCGCGACGCCCGCAAGGAGGCCGACACCCTGCGCGGTGCCGTGGAGACCGGACGGAACCATGTGTTCGACCTCTACCTGGCCTATCATGCCCTGGCCGGCACCCGCCCGGACCTGACGCGGGAGACGGTCTCGGTGGCCGGCGATATCGCCCCCTGGGCGGACGCGGCCATCCACCACATCCGCGACACCGAGCTGGTGGACTACGAGGCCCAGGCCGCCGATGCGGCCGAGAAGACCCGCAACATCTTCCAGCATTCCTTCGCCTACGAGCTACGCCAGCGGTTCGCCAAGATGGACCGGGCGCTGGCCAAGCTGAACGGCACCCTGCGCGACCACGAATTCCATTACGAACGCTACCGCTTCACGTCCAAGCCGATGGAGCCCATGCGCGACATCATCGCTCTGGTGCGGGCCTCGGAATCCGACGACAGCCTGTTCGGCCTGCTGTTCGACCAGTCCGTCGGCGACGAGCATCCCCACGCCCGGGCCATCGAAACCGTGCGTGCCCTGCTGCTGGACGACGACGTCGACCTTGCGGCCTTCGAAGACTACCGTGCCTATTTTAGCTTCAACCTGATCATGAAGGACAGCCGCACCGGCCGGGAAAGCGACCTGGAGATGCGGCGCGGCACCGGGTCGGGGGCGGAACAGCAGGTGCCTTTCTACGTCGCCATCGGCAGCGCCCTGGCCGCCGCCTATCATGACCGTGCGGCCGGCGATCCGGCCATTGCCAAGGGCCTGGGGCTGGCGGTGTTCGACGAAGCCTTTTCCAAGCTGGACAGCAAGAACCAGCGGGCCTGCATGGATTTCTACGAAAAGCTGGGCTTGCAGATCGTCGTGGCCGCCCCCTTCGACAAGCGCGCCACCCTCTACGAGACCATGGACACGTTCGTGGAGACCATCCGTGTCGGCGACGCCGTGGATATCGAATGCACGGAAATCCGCCCGCGCACCCGCCAGGCCTTCGCCGCCGCCAACCCGGCCCATGTCAGCCTGGACGATTTCCGCCACTTCCTGGAATCCCGCGACCAGGACTCCCACATCGGAACAGGCGACCCCGGAGGCCCCTGACCGCACGGAGAACCACCCCATGGGCAAGAGTGCAGCCACAGTGTTCCAAGGCACCCTTGCCCTGCCGCCCGGCTTCCGGCCCGGCGACATCCTGTCCTTCCACGCCCGCGATACAGAGGAAGTGGGCGAAGCCGTGTCCGCCGACGGTCTGCGCAAGGGCCTGCTGTGGCACGGCCAGCCGGCGGAGCTGGCCATCCGCTTCTACGGCACCACCCGGGCGGAGATCTCCCTCGCGGTGGACGGCGCCTCTTCCGCCGGGTCCCCGGAGGCCCTGGAGACGCTGGCCCGGCGCATCCTCGGGCTCACCCAGCCCGTGGAGGCGTTCGAGGCGGCCTATGGCGCCCATCCGCATCTCGGACCGCTGATCGCCCGCAATCCCGGCCTGCGCCTGCCCGTGACCACCACCCCCTTCGAGGCCCTGACCTGGGCGATCACCGGCCAGCAGATCAGCGTCAGCGCCGCCGTCTCCGTGCGCCGGCGCCTGATCCGGGTCGCCGACCGGCGCCATTCCGGCGGGCTGTTCTGCTACCCCGATGCCGAGACCGTGCTCGGCCTCCCCGAAGACAGCCTGCGCGGGGCCGGCCTGTCCCGCACCAAGGCCGCCACCTTCCACGCCCTGGCGCGCGGCGTGCTCGATGGCTCCCTGCCCCTGGACGGCTGGCTGGAAACCGTGCCGGCCGAGGAGATCTCTGCCGCTCTGCTCGCCACCCCGGGCATCGGGCCGTGGACGGTCAGCTATGGCCTGCTGCGGGGCTACGGCTGGCTGGACGGCTCCCTGCATGGCGACGTGGCGGTGCGCCGGGGCTTGGCGGCTTTCCTGGACCGCACCGACAAGATCGACGCCAGGGAAGCCGAAGCCTGGCTCGCGGCCTTCAGCCCCTGGCGCGCCCTGGTGGCCGCACACCTGTGGAAGGTCCCGACTGGCCGGCCAGGCGATCCGCAGGATCCGTGACCACACCATCCCAGGGTGAAACAGATCAATCCCGAGTCAATTCAGGGGGTTCCCCTGGGTGCATGGGCGCCCCGTCCAATTACCCGTAGCGACAGCAGGGAAACAGGCGTACACAGGATAAACACGTCTCGACCGGCGAGTGTGTGCCTTGACTGGCGCCTTCGTTTCCTCTCCCTCGCCGGCCGGTCCAGGGTCCGGGTGTCGAGCGCGCTCCGCCCCTGGTCCGCGCCCCGAAGTGCTGCCCCGCGCGCTCTGGCCCTTTGATCCGTCAAAGGTCCGCTTTCCATTGATTGGTGAGGGGAGCCTGTTTCCATGAGCGTGCACTATCCCGGCCTGCCGACCGTCATCAACGGCAATGGGGCCGTCGCCCACGTGATGTCCCATGTCTGCGGCGGGGTGATCGGTTACCCCATCACCCCTTCGACGGAAATCTCCGAACTCTACGAAGACTTCCGCGCCGGCGGCGGCCTGAACGTCTGGGGCCGGCACCCCTTCTTCTTCGAACCCGAGGGGGAGCATTCCGCCCAAAGCGGTGCGCTCGGCGCAGCGCTGACCGGGGGCAAGTACATCTCCAACGCCTCCTCCAGCCAGGGCATTCTGTATGGCATGGAGTCTCATTACGTCACCGTCGGCAAGAAGATCGGCGGGTTCGTGCTCCAGGTCGCCGCCCGGGTGGTCTCCCGCCATTCGCTGAACGTGATGGCCGGCCATGACGACGTCTATGCCCTGCTGCCCGCCGGCTACACCATCTTCTTCGCCTCCAACCCCCAGGAAGCGGCAGACCTGGCGGCGATTTCCTACCGCACCGCCGCCGACAGCCTGATCCCCGTCGCCAATGCCATGGACGGCTTCGCCACCAGCCATATGATGAGCGAAGCCCTGCTGCCCGAGCCCGCGCTGCTGCGCGACTACCTGGGCGACCCCACCGACCGCATCCCCGCCCCCACCGTGGCCCAGGAGATGCTGTTCGGCGCCAAGGGCCGGGTGCACCAGCTGGACCGCTGGCTGTCCCGCCGCCGCGACAGCCTGACCACCGCCGAACGCACCGCCCTGCACCGCTTCCTGGGCGACCATGCCGAGGCCATTGAAACCGACAGCGCGGGGAATCTGATCGACCGCACGCTCGACCTGCTGCCGCCCTCGCTGCACGGCCCCTGGCGCCGGCAATGGCTGGGGGCTTGGGAAAAGGGCACGCGCCAGCGGGTGCCGGCCCTGGTGGATCCGGACAATCCGGGCCTGACCGGCGGGGTGCAGAACCAGCCGGACTTCCAAGCCGGTGCCGTCGACCACCATACCCACTTCGCCGCCGACATCCCCCGCCTCGCCCGCCGGGCCATGGCCGAATACGCCGCCCTGACCGGCCGGGGCTATGCCCCTGTGAAATCCTACCGCTGCGACGATGCGGACACGGTGATGATCGGCCTGGGGTCGGTCACCGAGGACGTGGAAGCGGTCGTCGATCACCTGCGCGGCCTGGGTCGCAAGGTCGGTTCGCTGTCCGTCAAGCTGTTGCAGCCTTTCCCCGAAGCCGAGGTGGTCGCCGCCCTGGCCGGCAAACGGGCGGTGACAGTGCTCGAACGCTCCGACGTCACGGCCCTGACGGGGCTGGTGACCCAGGCCCTGTTCAAGGCGCTGGGCAACCGCGACGGCCTGCGTCACCCCGGACTGCCGGCGCTGGACAGCGCCCCGCGCGTCACCACCGCCATCTTCGGCCTGGGCGGCCATGACCTCCAGCCCCGCCATCTGGTCGCCGCCTTCGACGCCATGGACAGGGCGGGCAGCGCGCCCTTCGTCTATCTGGGCAGCCAGTTCTTCTCCAAGGACCCCTCGCCGCGCATGGCCGAGGCCCAGGCCCGCCTGAAGGCCGCCTATCCGGAAACGGAGATGATGGCCCTGGAGACCGGCCCCAACCCCCATCTGCTGCCCGACGGTGCCTTCCGCATCCGCTTCCACTCGGTGGGCGGCTACGGCACCATCGCCACCGGCAAGCTGCTGACCGATATCCTGGCCGGCGCCCTGGGGCTCTATTCCAAATCGGCGCCCAAGTACGGGTCGGAGAAAAGCGGCGCGCCCACCAACTACTACATCACCCTCAGCCCCGAGCCGGTGAAGATCACCAACGCCGAGATCGAAGAGGTGGAGATCGTCCTGTCGCCGGACCACAAGATCTTTGCCCATGCCAACCCCCTGCGCGGGCTGGTGGACGGCGGCGCGTTCATCCTGCAATCCCGTCTGCCGCCGCTGGAGGTCTGGCGTGGCCTGCCCGCCGCCGCCCGCGCCACCATCCGTGACAAGAAGCTGCATATGCTGGTGGTCGATGCCTTCGCCGTCGCCCGCCGCCACGCGCCCTCGCCGGAGCTGGAAACCCGGATGATGGGCATCGCCTTCATCGGCGCGCTCTGCGGCAATGTGGAACGGATCACCGCCGGCGCCGATGAAGCCGCGCTGCTCGACAAGATCCGCAAGCAGATCACCAAGAAGTTCGGCGCCAAGGGCCAGACGGTGGTCGAGGGCAACATGGCGGTCATTCGCGACGGCCTGGAAGCCACCGTCGACGTGCCCTACGACCAGCCCGATTATCTGGCGGCCGATGCGGAACCGCCCGAACCGGCGGGCCTGCGCAGCGGCCTGTCGGCCAGCCTGTGCAGCCTGTCGGGCGCCTGCGCGCCGGCCGGACTGTTCGAT
Organism: Rhodospirillaceae bacterium Z3-40; assembly: GCA_046233135.1. GTDB lineage: Bacteria > Pseudomonadota > Alphaproteobacteria > Rhodospirillales > Rhodospirillaceae > JBJXHN01. Next base: position 721,733 of record JBJXHN010000003.1, read on the forward strand.
CCGGACTATTATGACGAGATCGTCGGCAAGCCCTTCCGCGACGGATCCATCGGCGAAGCGCCGGTGATGCCCGGTTCCGGCCTGTTCATGCCGCCGGGCAGCGGCGCGGGCAAGGACAAGGGGCTGTTCCGGCGCACCGTGCCGGTGTTCGATGCGGACAAATGCACCGGCTGCCTGGAATGCACCCTGGTCTGCCCCGACGCCGCCATGCCCTGCACCGTGCACGGTATCGAAGATCTGCTGCACACAGCCATCACCGAACGGCACCCCGGACAGGCACCGGATGACGGCGCCGCCAGCAGCGATCCCGGCACCGCCCTCCTGCTGGACAAGCTGGACGCCCTGTCGGCGGCGGTTCACGCCACCTATGTCTCCCAGGACAAGCCGCCAGCCCTGTCCGCCATCTTCGCCGACGTGGCCGGCGCCGTCCTGGGCGATGACCCGGCTGCCGAAACTGCGGTTGCCCGGGTCACGACAACACTGGCCAACTTCCCGGTCGCCAAGACCGCCCTGTTCTTCAAGCAGCCCGAACGCACCGCGCCGGGCACGGGCGGGCTGTTCTCCGTCGGGCTGGACCCCTGGAAATGCAGCGGCTGCCTGGAATGCGTCGCCGTCTGCGGCCCCGGCGCCCTGGCGCGCGCGGATCAGGACGAAGCCCTGTTCGACCAGTTGGCCGAACGCTTCGCCTTCCTGACCCGCACCCCCAACACCCCGGCCCGCTTCACCGAAAACCTGACCGGCGCCCTGGCGCGCCGGCTGATCCTGGACCGCGACAACTACTACGCCACCACCGGCGGCCACGGCGCCTGCCGGGGCTGTGGCGAGGCCAGTGCCATCCGCCTGATCACGGCGGCCTCCCACGCCCTGCACAGCCACAACCGCCCGACCTGGATCCGCGAGGCCGAAGATCTTGTGGCCGGGCTGCATCTGGCCCTGGCCACCCTGCCCGGCGGCGCCGACGATCCCCGCAAGCCGGCGCTGGAAGCGGCCGCCGCGACCCTGGACAGCTATCTCTACCGCCTGGAAGCCGGACCGACGGGGAACGGGCCGGCCGGTACGGTGGTGGCCAATGCCACCGGCTGCTCCAGCGTCTATTCCTCCACCTTCCCCTTCACCCAGTACCGGGACCCCTGGGTCAACAGCCTGTTCCAGGATACCCCCGCTCTGGCCAAGGGCCTGTTCGAAGGGCTGGCGGCGGATGCGGTCGAGGTGGTCAAGGCCCTGCGGCTGGCCCGTCTGGCCATCGACGGCACCTACGACCCCGACCGCGACGACACCCCCCTGCGCACCCTGGCGTGGGAGGACTTCACCCCCGACGAACTGGGCCGCCTGCCGGCGATCCTCAGCGTCGGCGGGGACGGGGCGACCTATGACATCGGCTTCGGCGCCCTGTCGCGGCTGCTGTCCACCCGCACCCCGGTCAAGGTGGTGGTGCTCGACACCGGAGCCTATTCCAACACCGGTGGCCAGGCCTCCACGGCCAGCTACTTGGGGCAGGATTCCGACCTGTCCCGGGTCGGCGCGGTCCATGGCGGCAAACAGGACGCCCGCAAGGAACTGGGGCTGATCGCCGCCTTCCACCCCCGGGTCAAAGTGGTGCAGACCGCCGTGGGCATGCAGGCCCATTTCCTGAAGACCGTGCTGGACGCCCTGACCCACACCGCCTCGCCGGTGGTGATCAACGTCTACACCCCCTGCCAGGGGGAACATGGCATCGGGGATTCGGTGGCCAGCGAGCATGCCAAGCTGGCCGTCAGCTGCCGCCTGCACCCGCTGTTCATCCATGACCCGGATGCCGGGGAAACCCTGGCCGAGCGGTTCTCGCTGCAAGGCAATCCCGCCCCGGACGAGGACTGGATGGAGCAGACGCTGACCTATCAGGACGCCGACGGGACGCCCCAGACCCTGAAGGTGCCCCTGACCCCGGCCGACTTCGCCCATCGGGAAGGCCGCTTCAAGCGCCAGTTCCAGCCCAAGCCCCTGGCAGCAGACGGTACGGGCGTGCCAGTGCACGACTACATCGACCTGCCGGCAGCCGCCCGTACGGGCAAAACGCCCTTCCTGTGGGACGTGACCGACGGCGCCTTGATCCGCTACGCCGTCTCCGCCCCCATCGTCGCCCTGGTGGAGGAACGCCGCCGCAACTGGCGCCTGATCCGCTCCCTGGCCGGCGATGAGCTGAAGCGCCTCGACGACGCCCACAAGGCAGAAGTCGCGGCCCTGAAGCGCCAAGTGGAGGTCCAGAACATCTGATGCGTTTTGTGTAGGCCCTGCACCAACACCGCCCCCGGGGCCGCTTGCGGCAGCCCCGGGGGCGGACGCATATCAGGGGTGGAGGACTTTGATCATGGCGGTACCACAGACCCAATCGACCCGACAATGCTGGCGCCTCCCGGGCATGCTGATCGCAGCGGCAGGCCTGGCCCTTGCGGCTTGCGCCAGTCCCACGCCCTATCAGCCGGAAGCCTCCGGCCGGGGTTTCGCCGACCAGTCCCTGGAAGCGGACCGCTTCCGCGTCACTTTCTCCGGCAACACCCTGACCCCGCGCGAGACCGTGGAAAACTACCTGCTCTACCGCGCGGCCGAGTTGACGCTGGAAAAGGGCTTCGACCATTTCGTCGTCGCCGACATGGATACCGAACGCCACACCAGCTACTGGTCCAACACGCCCGGCCTGATGCGGCCCGCGGGGTATTGGAGCCGCTCCCCCTGGTATCCCTGGTATCCCTGGCATCCCTGGTACGGCAGTCCGTTCCACGACACCGGGCTAACCACTCTGGAGCCCCGGGAACGCTACAGCGCCAGCGCCAACATCGTGCTGCGCAAGGGACCGAAGCCGGACGATGACGCCCATGCCTATGATGCCCAAGCCGTGATCGACCGCCTCGGCCCGCAGGTGAAGCGACCCGACGCCTCCTGATCCCCCGATGGGGGCCGACGTAACGAGTCGCCTCGGAACTCCAGGCGTCACCGTACGCGGCCCCCTCTGTCTCCCCCCACTCATCCCGATCACCACCCGCTGCCCCTGAAGCGCGTCACTTGAAATCGCAGTAAGCGACACTTGAAATTGCAGCACTCAAATTTTGCGCAAGGGCCGTTTTGATAGCTCTCTCAGGAAGCGCTGAGAATGATCTCAGAGGCCGGCCCAGGCATCGAAATATCGCTCCCTCTACACATCGATAATCCACGTTGGAAGCCCAAGGACAGCAAATCCGATTTTCGGAATTGCTGTCCCGCCGACATGCACCCAATGACTAAACGTCAAATTCTGCGGCTGCAAAAATTGCACTTGCAGCCATGTAGGCCCCCATCTCTCCCGGCTGTGCAACGGCAATTTTTGCCGTTGCAGGCGGAGCGGGCGCCATTGCGTTGAACTGGTCGCGTCGGCATTCCTGAAATGTCTGCAAACGTAAATTTTACGTTTGCTGCAACGGCCACTTTGGCCGTTGCAGCCGCGCTTAAGCCGATGGGGTCTTTTTTGGCTGGGCAGGATCGAGCTTCGCCGCCTCTAAGCCGAGTTCGATCAAACGCCGGATCGCTTCGGACTCCGTGTTGATCCGGTTCTCAAAGCGGTAATCAGCCACGCCCTCCCAAAAATCCTTCGGGAGAGTGACCATCTTCCGCACCTTGTCATCACTAACAGCCATGGCAGGATGATATTGAACCAGGGTCAATGGTGCAACACTTTTGCATTGACAGCGTCCCGCGATCTTGGTGCAATGGTGTTGCACTATTGCAGAAGATCGCTTCATCTATGCGGGCCGCCGGGGTGTTCCCGCACCCACGACGGCCCTAACCCGAGACAATGGAGACACCCCATGTCACAGGCTGGACCTGAAAATAGCACCTCTTCCCGTTCCGATGAAAAGACCATCTTTTTCGGCCACCCGCCCCGCTCTGAAAACCCCGTCGACGGTCTGGCAAACGCTGCCGCTGTTCTCTCTTTCCTCTCCTCAGCCCTTTGCAACGGGTTGGAGTTCAGCAACCTGGACCAATCCGACGCCCGCCCGGGAGAGGGCTTGGGCATCATCCTCAGAAGCGTAGAACGCGCCATTGACATAGCAAGCGCCCGCTTCAGCCAAAAACTGGACGACCTGGAAGAAGAAACCCTTCTTAAGGTAGGGCTTCCTGAAGGGGCTCGGGACAAAAAGGAGCTTCGGAGCTGCTGGCGAGATGGCTTCGCGCGCGGCGCCGCTTGGGCCAAGACCGAAGGAGACACCGAATACAATCCCACCAAGGCTTCGCGGGAGACGGACACCGCGTCGGCGTGGAGCAAGGCGAGCGCCTGACGCTTTTCGAGAAAAGGGCGGGTCCATTCCGGTGGCCCGCCCTTCGTATGTCCGCTTCATGGAGCAACACCCATGACCGATGATCGTTTCCCGCTGACCGTGACTATCCCAGCGGAAGAGTGGTCCCATGCCCAACGGCGCCTTCAGTACCTGGAGGCTGTCACAATCCAATTGCTTCGCGGCCGGAGCCGCGTCCGCGAACATTACACCATCGCCGAGATTACCGAAATGCGTTTGCGGGGTCTGCCTCGCAGTCGCTCCGGCCTTGCCCGCCTCGCCAAGGCCGAGGGGTGGCGGTATCGGATTGGGGTCGGAAAAGGTGGAGAACGGTATGAGTACCATATATCAAGTTTCCCATCGCAGGCCTTCGATGATCTGCTTGGGAACATCCTGGGCATGGAGGATGTTTGGGAAGAGCCCCCCGACACCATCCCGGCGCTTCCCATCAAACCTCCGCTCTCACCGTCCATACGGGATAGCAACGCCACCCCACCGTGGGTGCTTCCTCTCCTTCGGATCATTCGAAGGGACGGGACGCCGACACCGGAAGAGGTCTGGCGCCGTATTCCAGACGATCCCACCTGTATTCACCCGCTCCCGACCTTAAGTCAGGTTCGCGAGGTTATGCAGAACCTGGGATACCTGTGAACACTCCGGGGGGTGTCGTGATCGCCAAGGGGGTACGCCACCTTCCCCGTAAGAGCTGGGCCTTGCGGCCTAAAACCCAACCGGACCGGCGAATTTCCCGGTTGTCATGGCGACCACGATAGGGGCTATTATGTCCTTGGCAGGTGCCCTTTTCAAGGAAGGCCATTTTCCGGCCCCAGGATAGGCGAGGCCTCCTCGCCCGCGTTACCCCCCAGCCGGGGGCGCGATACGCACCTAACCCCGTTCTTACGATTCTTACGGCGTTCTTAAAAAGCACCCTCTCCCCCTTGGGCATGATCCGCCCCGGGAGGAGGGGGTGTTCTTTGTCGCCTGAAATGCTTCAGGGGGATTGGCTCCCTCCTGAGATGCTTCACTCTTGACATACGAAGGACGGAGAGCAAGGGGGCGACGGGTGACCAGCGAAACGAAGAGCATCAGGGAACGATATGGCTTCCTGCCCTTCGATGCCGTGACAGTTCTGGAAGCGGCCGGAGAAGAAACCATGCTTCGGTTTTGCGCTGCATTTGGTGGAACCCGAGTGGACATTCCCTCGCGTCGCATCACAGCCACTCACCCGTGGGTGCCTGTCGTCGGCCTTGAGAATGCACAGAAGATCCGCAAAGCATTTCGTTGCCATAACCGTCTATTCGTTGATGTCTCCAAGTTACATGCCATGAAAATTAAATGCCGGAACCAGGTAATTGATTTCCTCAATACGGCCGGAATAAGCGTCAATGATATAGCTATCGCCTTTGATATCACTGAGAGAACAGTTTACGGGGCATTGAGCCAAATTCGGAATGCCGACCAATCCGGCTAGAGGCCCTGCTTTGACTTACCCAGAGACCCAATGCCGGTTGGTGAGTGGGCGGGGAAGGGCCATCCTCCCTGCTGTTGAGATCCCCGCCCACTCGCACTTCTTCACTCCCCAGCCCCGAAAGGCGCGCAAATGATCATCACCAACCAGTCCTTGGATTTCATGTTCAAGGGCTTCAAGGCTCTGTACCAAAAGGGCTTCTCCAATTACTCGCCCCAGTGGCCCAACATTGCAGTGAAAACGAACAGCGGCACTAGCGAAGAGGCTTATGGGTGGCTTGGCCAGTTTCCTCAATTGCGGGAGTGGGTCGGAGACAGGGTTATCAACAATCTTTCCACGCATAGCTTTGCCATCAAAAACAAGAAATTTGAACTTACCGTCGAGGTGGAAAGGACAAAAATATCGGATGACAAGTACGGGCTGTATGCACCAATTTTCGAAGAATTGGGCCGATCCTGTGCGGCTCATCCGGATGACCTTGTGTTCAGTCTTCTCGCCGATGGCTTCAATACTCCGTGCTATGACGGAAAAAACTTCTTTGACAGCGCCCATCCCGTGGGCATGAACGGTGAAGGCAGCGCTTCGAATATCCAGGATGGAGAAGGGGCGGCGTGGTTCATTGTTGATTGTTCCCGTGCAATCAAGCCAATCATTTTCCAAGAACGGGAAGACTATGAATTCGAGAGCGTAGACAGGCCCGACGATGAATACGTGTTCATGCGGGATCAGTTCCTTTACGGCGTTCGCAATCGTTCGAATGCCGGCTTCGGTCTGTGGCAACTCGCCTTTGGTAGTAAGGCCCCTTTGACGGCTGAGAACTTCGAAGCCGCCCGCGCCGCCATGTCCGCTCGCAAGGGTGATGGGGGGCGTCTGTTGGGGGTCAAGACGACCCACATCATCGTGCCTACGTCCTTGGAAGGCGCGGCTCGCCGATTGGTCAGCAATGGGACACGGATCGTTGAAACCGCCAACGGCCCTGTTGCCGTGGCGAACGAATGGGCCGGCGCCGTGGACATCATTACCTCCCACCACTTGGAAGGATAAGCCTCCCGGACCCAAGGAGCCTCTTCTATGTCGAACCTCACCCAGCAGACGGACATACCCGAAGGGGCACGCGCCCCCAAGTGGGTCATGCTGATCCCGGCACCCGTCAATGGGACGGTTGCCGGCCGTGATGGCCGGACCTGGAAAATGGCCAGCCCGGAAGCGGTGGTACGCCGGAGCCTGGATCGTGGTCTGATGCTGCCGTTCGATTGGGAGCACGCCACCGAAATCAAGTCTCCGAAAGGGGAGCGATCGCCTGCCGCCGGCTGGATCACGGATCTCCAGGCACGCAACGGCGCCGTGTGGGGCGCTGTGTCCTGGACCGACGACGGGGCCAAGGATGTTGTCGGCAAAACATATCGGTACGTCTCCCCGGTCTTCACGGCAACGCCGTCCAGGGACATTCAGCGGATTGTCTCGGCGGCGCTGGTTCACACGCCGAACCTCGATATGCCCCATCTCAATCGACAACAGACGGAGCGTCTCATGACCTTTCCCGTGGAGATACAGACGGAGCGCCTCACGACTATCCCCGTGGCGATCCCGCGAGCGCTCGGGCTGAGTGATGATGCCGACGAAGCCCAGTGCTGCGCCGCCATCGACAAACTCAAGGCTGAGGTGGCGCGCGAGGCCAACCGCGCGGATCGCCCGTCCATCACATCCTTCGTGCCGCGCAGCGACCATGACCAGTTGGAAGAGCGGGCACTCAATGCCGAAAGGCAGGTTCAAGAACTCAAAGGCGCCGCCCATCAGGAAAAGGTGGATGTGGCGATCAATAGCGCTCTGAGGGCCGGCAAAATCACCCCAGCCACTGAAGGCTACCACCGGGCATCGTGCGCGACCACGGAAGGCCTCGCGGCCTTTGTGGAGTACGCCAGGGTGGCCCCCTCAATCGTTCCGGCCAGCGGGCTTGATGGCAAGATCCCAGAACACAAGGCCGGCACCCTGCCTGACGAAGCCCGCGAAATCTGCCGTCAACTTGGTCTCAGCCCGACGACGCTATTGGGCTGAGACCCACCCCAAACCCAAGGAGTTCCTTCCGTGTCCGAACTGACCATTACCCTTCTCGACGGCTTCAAAACCGGTGACACCGTCCATACCGAGGCTGTCCTTCGCGATCCCACGGCGAAAGACCTGGTCGAAGCCGCCAAGCAGGCGGAGAAGCCCGTGAATACGCCTGATGGCTGGAAGATGCTGACCAGTGATGTCAGCCTCGGTCTTTACCTGTTGCGCGCCCAGATCGTGCGGATCGGCGACCATCAGGGGCCTTTGTCCGAAGGGGAAATCAAGCTCCTTTCGGCCCGGGATTTTGTCCTGCTTCAGGGTGCCGTAGGCGCCATGGATGCGGCCCGTGTGACGGAGGGCATCGAAGCCCGGGGGCGAGGGTAGGCGTCTGGTGCCCGAGCTTCTGGAAGCGGTCCTTGCGGTGGGGTCCCGCATGGGCTGGACCCGGGCCGAAACCCTGGACCAAACCATTCCTGAGCTGGCCCAGACGATAGGCATCCTGTCGAAGTGGAGTAAATCCGATGGGTGATCTTCGGTTTGCCATGGTCCTGGACCTTGAAGGCAACTTGGCGACCCGGGCGGCGCAAGCGGCGAGAAGCGTTGCCTCCATCGGATCGCAGGCGCAACGCGGTTTCGCCAAGGCAGGTGCGGCGGCGCGCAAGTTCGATACCGGGCTCACGGCCATCGGCAACCGCTATACCGCCTTGTTTAGCGGCGCCGCGCTCTTCGGCGCCGTCCGGTCCATCGGCGCCATGGACCACAAGCTTGCCCTTCTGGGGCGCCAAGCCGGGCGTGCCAAGGACGAAATGGGGGCCTTCAAAGGGAAGCTGTTCGAAGTCGCCAATCTCCCGGAAATCCGCCTGCCGGTGGACCAGTTGGCGGACGCCAGCGTAACCTTTACCAGCCTGACCGGGGATCTTGGTTCCTTTGAGGAAAACCTTGTCTCGGTCGGGCAGGCGATGCGGGCCGTTGATGCCGATGGGGCCTCCATGGGGCGCTTTCTCGCGGCGCTGAAGATCAACTTCGGGGCAGCGGCGGAGGGCCGGGAAGATGTGGCCCGCGCTCTCATGGCGGGGATCAAGATCGGCGATATCGGGAACTTCACCTTCGATGATACTGCCCGTCTTGGTCCGGCCCTGATGTCGAGCTACGCCACCGCGACCAAGAAGAAGGACCTGGACGGACTCCGGGACTTCTATGCCCTGGAACAGTTGGTCAACAATGGTATCGGTGACCCGGATCAAGCCGCGACGGCGATGAAGTCCCTTCTCGTAGACCTCGCGGACCCGAAAATTCAAAAACTTCTTGTCCAGGGGGCCGGGATTACTTTGATGGACCCGGATGAACCGGGAATGATGCGCGATACCGTCGAAATCATCGCGGATATCGTCGAGAAGTCAAAGGCGGCACGGGGCAACCTGCAACAGGTTTTCTCCAACGATACCAGCATGGAGGCCCTGCAAGGGGCGATAACGCTGTACCAGGACGGAAAGCTGCGGAGCAAGATCCAGGAATACAAAGCCGCCAACGATGACCCGGCCCAACTGGCGAAGGACGCGGGATACGTGGCCCAAACGTTCAGCGGGGCCATGCAGACCTTGACCAATGCAGCCCAGCAGTTCGCCGACACCAACCTTGCCGGCCCCGTGGATGCCCTGGCCCAGGCGATCAACGGTCTTGATCCCGCCAAGCTGCAAGACGCTATGGACATGGCCAAGAAGGCCGCTATCGGCCTGGGTGGCGTGGTGGGGGCGAATATCCTTGCCCGGAACATCACGGGTAAGGGCATCGGCGAGTTGATGGTGGGCGGCGCTGGCCGGCTCTTCGGCAAGGGGCGGAAAGGCAACGGTGCCGCCCTTCCAACCGGGGGCCTGGGGGGAGGCGCCTTGGGCGGGGGCGTTGTGTCCGTGCAGGTGGTGAACTGGCCTGTTGGCTTTGGGGCCGGCGGTAACGCCGGGTTCGGTGCGGGCAAGGGGCGAGGCCGGGGCAAGGCCGAAGCCGGGGCGCGTGGACGCTCGCCCGGACGAATGCCCGGCCTCGCGGCCGGTGGTGGCGCTAGGTTTGGTACGGGCAAGGAGCAAGGCAGGGCTATGGCCGAAGCCGGGGCGCGCGGACGCTCGCCCGGACGGATGCCTGGCCTCGCGGCCAGCGGAGAAGCCCTTGCGGCTGCGAAGGGGATTGCCCAATCAGGGTCCGTCTGGACCCGGGCCATGAAGGGCGTCGGGAAACGCCTTCCGGGCATCGGAACCGGGCTCATGGCGCTTCAAGCGGCGGGATCCCTGGCCGATGGCGACATGGAAGGTGTCGCCCAGGCTGGGGGCGCGGCTTTGGGCGCCTGGGGCGGAGGCGCCTTGGGCGCCACCGTGGGCACCATGGTTTTCCCGGGTGTCGGCACAGCCATCGGGGGCGGGCTGGGTGCCGCCGCTGGCGCCCTCGGGGGTGAGGAACTTGTACGGGATGTCATTAAATTCTTGAAGGGCGAACCGGAGAGGCCGGCCCAGCCTGAAAGCGTTCAGGGCGAGATCTCCGTATCCGTTGAGGCCTCCCCCGAATTGAAGGCGAATGTTCGGGGTGTCCGCCGCATTCGTGGGCCGATTGATCTTGCCGCAGAAGCCCGAACCGGGACGATCATGCCGTGACATCTAGTTTCAAGTTCCTTCAGGGGCGTTCGGCCCATCTGGATATGTTTTTTCGTTTCTTCACAAGGATTTAATGGAACTTGAAACCAGTTTCCAGAAGAACGGGCGTAGTTTCCAGAACGAAGGGCAAACTGGAAACTCTGGGTCAAAGTTAGTTCCTGCTTTGCTCGGGGTGCTCTCTCGGCTTCGCAGCGGAAAAACCTTTTTCTTTCAATGAATTATACTAACTCGGAACCAGTTCCCAGAACGACAAACGGAGTTCTGGGTTTGGGTGCCAAACTGAGAACGAAATTCCTTTTGATTGAAGAGACTTGATGCTACTTAGAGCGCTGTTTTCTTTGATCTAAGATCGCTTTAAGAGCGAGGCCCCAAATTTTACACGTGCTGCAAAGTCAAATGACAAAACTGACCAAAAGTTCCGAGTTGTGCAGACATGACGTCGAGTCAAATTTTTTGGATAAGTCATTGATGTCCCAGGTAGTCCCGGTTAGTCCCAGGTAGTCCCGGATACTGCAGTGTCATGTGTCATCCAACAGCCCCCCACCCGGGTTCGGCGCGATTCCCCTTGTGCTTCAAGGCGCAGCGAAGAGTGCAGTGCAATATTTTGCTGCATTGCAGTATTACTTTTGCATCGCAATGTAATATTTAATTGATCAGTATGTCAGACATACGCTATAAAGATCCGACCAGCCCGAAAGGCACGTCCCATGCCCGCACCCTCCTCCAGCTCCGCTTCCACGACCCGTGACCTCGGGCAAAAAGTGGCCGAGCATCTGGCCGCCGACCTGTTCGCCGGCCGCTGGAAGGCCGGGGACCTGCTGCCCAAGGAAACCGACCTGTGCGAACGCTTCGGGGTCAGCCGGCCATCGGTGCGGTCGGGTATGCAGATCCTGACCTCTCTGGGGATCGTGCGACGCATTTCCGGCCATGGCACGGTGGTGTCGGAGTTCCAGGAATGGACCATGCTGGACCCCCTGGTGACCCGCTGGATGGTCCAGTATTCCGGCCCCAATCCCCAGCTGGTGGCCGAGATTTTTGAATTCCGCCACGCCACGGAGCCGTTCATTTCCGCCATCGCTGCCCGGCGCGCCACCGCCCGGGACCTGCTGGCCATCGAAGAGGCCTTTCTGGGCATGGAACGCACGGTGCAGTCGGGCGTGTCCGATGTGCCCGACAGCCATGGCCTGACCTTCAGCGACTACGACGTGGATTTCCATGCCGCCATCTACCGCGCCACCCACAACATGGTGTGGTCGCAGCTGTCCCATATCCTGCACCCCGCGATCCTGCTGGTGGTGCGCACCTCCAACACCACCGCCGAAGAACTGCTCGACAGTCTGGAGCGTCATCGCCGGCTAATGGACTGCATCCGTCTGCGCCAGCCCGAAGAAGCCTTCGAAGCTGCGCTGCATGTGATGGCCCGCACCGCCTATGACCTCGATCTGGAGGACACGGGCGCGGCGGACGACCCCTTGCTCGCCCGATGGAAGAGCATCGTGCTCGGGGCGGGCCATGGTCCGGGACCGAAACGCCCGGATCCCCCCTCTCCGGCCCGCAGCCCGAAAAAGCCAGAGAAACCCTAGCCAGAAAACCAGTCACGGAAGACTGAGGAGGAAACCAATGCTGAACGCCGCGAAATCTTGCACGGCCATTGCCGTCGCCCTGTCCGCCGTGGTGGGCCTGTCGACCGTTTCGACCGTCGCCCAGGCCGCCGAATACGAATGGAAGTTCCAGACCTCGGAAACCTCCGGCGAGCCGCAATACCGCCTGAAGGAAGAATGGGCGGCCGATGTGGAAGCCATGTCCGGCGGGCGGATCCATATCGAGATTTTGCCGACCGGTGCCGTCGTGCCCCACAACCAGACCCTGGAAGCGGTCGGTGCGGGCATCCTGCAGGGCCACCTGACCGACCCCAGTTATTTCTCGGGCATGAACCCCGCCTTCTCCATGCTCGGCAATCTGGTCGGCGCCTGGGGCAACCCGCTCGAATTCCTGGAATACATGAACAACGGCGGCGGGGAAGCCCTGTACAACGAGCTGGTGGAACCCTATGGCGTGCACCTGATCGGCGCGGCCGCCACCGGCCTGGAATCCTTCCCGTCGAAGAAGCCGATCCGCGCGGTCGACGACCTGAAGGGCCTGAAGCTGCGGGCGCCCGAAGGCATGGTCTACGACATCTTCTCCAAGGCCGGTGCCGCCCCGGTGAACCTGCCCGGCTCCGAAGTCTATACCGCCCTGGAAAAGGGCGTGATCGACGCCGCCGACTACACGGTGTTCGCCACCAACCAGGCCCAGGGCCTGCACGGCTTCGCCCGGTACCCCAGCTATCCCGGCTTCCATTCCCTGCCGATGGTGGCGATTTCCATGAACAAGGCGATCTGGGACGGCCTGCCCGATGACCTGAAGACGATCCTGACCGTTTCGGCCGACGCCATGGCCTACAACATGGTCTTCGAACTGAAGAAGAACGATATCGCGGCCCTGATCGAAGCCCGCAAGGATCCGAACATCGAGATCATCGACATGCCCGCGGAAGAACGGAAGAAGTTCCGCAATATCGCCAAGGAAGAATGGAAGAACTGGGCGACCAAGAACGAAATGACCCAGAAGGTCTATGACTCCGTCACCACCTTCCTGACCGAACGCAACCTGATGTAATCCCGGCCGGAAGGGGCGCGCGCAAGACCTGCCCCGACGGCGCGCTCCTTCCCGACCCGACGACCATCCCCCAACGCCCGCCATCCGCCCCGCCGCCGCGCCTCCGACCCCGGTGGCGCGGCGGCCGCTTCGGGCGCGTCGACCGAGGGAGACCGCCATGACAACCGACCGCCCGAATACACCCCGGACCCCGGATTCCCTATCCGGCACGGCCATTCCCGACACGCCGCAGGCGCCAGACCGCAGCGGCCAGGAAGGGCACATCCGCTCTGCCCTGGATGCGGCCATCGGCGAAGCCGGCAAGGTCATCGCCTGGCTGGTTCTGGTGGGCGCGATGATCAGCGTCTACGAAGTCTGCATGCGCTATCTGTTCAACAGCCCCACGTCCTGGGTACATGAAACCACGGTGTTCCTGATCGCCGTGATCTTCGCCCTGGGCGGTCCGGTGGCCATGGCGCGGGACAAGCACATCCGCGTGCGCCTGATCTACGATGCCGTATCAGTGCGGGCGCGCCGATGGCTGGACGTGGTCAATTCGGTGATCACCTTCCTGTTCCTGACCGGCATGACCTATGCCGCCTGGATCATGTTCTACAAATCCACCCATGCCCCCACCGGCGTGATCCAGCTGGAACGCTCCGGCACCTCGTGGAACCCGCCGTTCCCGGCGTGGATCAAGACCGTGATCCTGATTTCCGTGGCCGTCATGCTGGTGCAGACCGTGGTTCACCTGATCCAGGCCCTGCGCGGCAAGGGCTACGACCAAGACCGAACGCCGACCCCGGAAGCGACCGGGCCGGCCCCGAAGGAGGGCTGATCCATGTTCAACCTCGGTCTTTCCGCCATGGGTATCGAGTGGGGTACCTATGCCCTGGTCGGCAGTATCTTTCTGCTGCTGCTGACCGGCCTGCCGCTGGCCTTCGTCACCGGACTGGCGGCCCTGTTCTTCACCTTCGGCTGGTTCGGCCCGATGGCCCTGCCGCTGGTGACCGCCCGGGTCTACGGCTTCATCACCGAATACTCCCTGGTCGCCGTACCCATGTTCGTCTTCATGGCCAGCCTGCTCGACCGGTCGGGCATCGCCAGGGACCTGTTCAACGGCATGCGCATCCTGGCCGGCCGGGTGCCGGGCGGGGTCGCCGTGCAGACCCTGGTGGTGGCCTTCTTCCTGGCCGCCATGTCGGGCATCATCGGCGGCGAAATCGTGCTGCTGGGCATCCTCGCCCTGCCGCAGATGCTGCGCCTGGGCTATGACCGCAACATCTCCATCGGCGTGGTCTGTGCCGGCGGCTCGCTGGGCACCATGATGCCGCCGTCCATCGTGCTGATCATCTACGGCCTGATGGCCTCGGTCTCCATCGCCGACCTGTTCACCGCCGCCATCACCCCGGCCGCCGTTCTGATGTTCTCCTACATGGGCTATGTGCTGTTCCGCACCCTGCGCAACCCCGACCTCGGCCCGCCGATGTCCGTCGAGGAAGCCCACATGCCCTTCTCCGAGAAACTGAAGGCGATGCGGGCCATGGTGCTGCCGGCGATGATCGCCTTCCTGGTGCTGGGCACGATCTACGGCGGCGTGGCCTCGGTCACCGAAGCGGCGGCGATGGGCGTCATCGGCGTGTTCGCCGCCACCATCGTCCGCCGCGAACTGACCTTCCACCTGGTCCATGAAGCGGTGGTCCAGACCCTGAACACCTGTGGCATGATCATCTGGATCGGCATCGGCGCCGCCGCGCTGGTCGGCGTCTACAACCTGATGGGCGGCAACGCCTTCGTCTCCAACACCATTCTGGGCATCGACGCGCCGCCGGTGGTGATCATCATGGTGATGATGCTGATCCTGCTGGTGCTGGGCCTGTTCCTGGACTGGATCGGCATCGCCATGCTGGCCCTGCCCATCTTCGTGCCGATCGTCGTCAAGCTCGGCTACGACCCGGTCTGGTTCGGCATCCTGTTTGCCGTGAACATGCAGGTCAGCTTCCTCAGCCCGCCCTTCGGCCCGGCCGCCTTCTACCTCAAGGGCGTTGCCCCGTCATCGATCACCCTGAAGCACATCTATGCCTCGGTGATGCCCTTCATCGCCATTCAGATGATCGTGCTCGCCATCATTCTGTTCTACCCGCCCATCGCCATGTGGATGCTGGATTAGGAGCCTGACCATGAAGATCACCAAGCTGTCCACCTGGCAGGTTCCGCCCCGCTGGCTGTTCCTGAAGATCGAAACCGACGAGGGGGTATCCGGCTGGGGCGAGCCGGTCATCGAAGGCCGCGCCGCCACCGTCGAGGCCGCCGTCCACGAACTGGCCGACCAACTGATCGGCCAGGACCCCCGGCGGATCGAGGACATCTGGACCACCCTCTATCGCTGCGGCTTCTATCGCGGCGGCCCGATCCTGATGAGCGCCATCGCCGGCATCGATCAGGCCCTGTGGGACATCAAGGGCAAGGCCCTGGGGGTGCCGGTGCACGACCTGCTGGGCGGCCGGGTGCGCGACAAGATGCGCATGTACTGCTGGCTGGGCGGCGACCGGCCGGCGGATATCGGCCGCCAGGCCAGGGAGGTGGTGGCCAAGGGCTTCACCGCCTTCAAGATGAACGGCACGCCGGAACTGCAGATCGTCGATTCCCACCGCAAGGTCGACGAGGCCGTCGCCCGGGTCGCCGAGGCCCGGGAGGCCGTCGGGCCGGATGTGGGGATCGCCATCGACTTCCACGGCCGGGTGCACCGCCCCATGGCCAAGGCCCTGCTGCGCGAACTGGAGCCCTATCATCCCCTGTTCGTCGAGGAACCGGTGCTGCCCGAGCACCTGCACTGCCTGCCCCAGCTCACCGCCGGCCTGGGGTATCCGATCGCCACCGGCGAGCGCCTGTTCACCCGCTACGACTTCCGTTCGATCCTGGAAGCCCGCTGCGTTGATATCGTCCAGCCCGACCTCTCCCATTGCGGCGGCCTGACCGAGGGGCGCAAGATCGCCACCCTGGCCGAGACTTTCGACGTCGCCGTCGCCCCCCACTGCCCGCTGGGGCCGCTGACCCTGGCGGTTTCCCTGCAACTGGATGCGGTGTCCCACAATGCCTTCATCCAGGAACAAAGCATGGGGATCCACTACAACACCGGCAACGACGTGCTCGACTACCTGGTGGATCCCGCGCCCCTGCGCATCGAAGACGGCTTCACCACCATCCCCACAGGCCCCGGCCTGGGGGTGGAGATCAACGAAGAGTACGTGATCGAACGGTCCAAGGTGGGGCATCGCTGGCGCAACCCGGTGTGGCGCCACGAGGACGGGAGCATAGCGGAATGGTAGAACCATCCTCACCCGGAACCGGGGGCACCACCGCCCCTGGTGACCGTCCCAACAGCCCGGTGGTCATCGACGAGACCGCCAACCCCTATCGGGACTGCATCCAGGGGCTGGCCAACGAGCCGATCACCGTGGTCCGCCTGCTGGAAGACGCCCGGCGCGAGCTGCCGCCCACCAGTCCGCTGGCCGACCTCTCCGACCTGACCCAGGCCGAGGTGGTGAACCGGCTGGTGGCCAACCGTCCCCGGGTGGCGATCATCGCCGGATCCGCCGACCACCCCGCCCACCTGCTGGACCGCGCCCACACCCTGATGGCCGCGGCGCGGATCTGGCAGAACGGCGGCGTGCCCTTCACCTTTGGCGTGCCGGTGATCTGCGACGGCACCGCCCAGAACAACATCGGCCAAAGCTACAGCCTGGCGTCGCGCAACGACACCGCCCGGGCGGTCAACATCACCTTCGAAGGCCATAGCTACCACGCCGCCTACGTGCTGTCGGGCTGCGACAAAAGCCCCTCGGCGATCCTGTCGGGCCTCGCCGCCGCCGAGGTGGCCCGCCGCCATCGCGGGGATCAGGCACCGGTCTGGGCGGTGTTCGCCCCCGAACACGTGCTGAAGGGCGGCAAGGTTCCGGCCGATACCCGCAAGGCCCTGGACGCCCTGGCCGATGACGCCCGCGCGGCCGGCCACGGGGATCTCGCCGAGGATATCCACGAGAACCTGCGCTATATCCTGCAATGCTCCTCCGACGAGGCCTTTGCCGGCCAGCTGAAGCGGGCGCGGAATCTGGGGCTGATCGACGGCGAGACGGAACGCCGCCTGCTCAACAGCCTGGCGGCCCATACCTGCGACAGCCACGGCGGAGTCTGCGCCTTCAACGGCACGGGCAATTCCTCGCGCACCATGGTCGCCGCCCTGGGGCTCACACCACCGGAACTGGAGCTGCTGACCAGCCTGCCCGGGGACGAGGCGGTGATGATCGGCGTGGACGGGCTGTTCGCGCTGTTCAACAAGCCCGAGTTCAGCGTCTGCGCTCTGCTGAAGGCCAATTTCGCCAATCTGGTGCGCATCCACGGCGCCACCGGCTCATCCAGCAACATCCTGCTGCACCTGCCCTGCATCATGCGGCACGCCGGGTTTGACGTGACTATCGACGACTACCGCGCCGTCCGCGACGCCACGCCGGTGCCGGAAATCTTCGCCCACAGCCTGACCGAAAACCGCGATACCTTCGTCCTCGCCCAGCAGTTCCTGGCCGGGCAGCACCGGGGCATGGAAAGCCTCTATCGGGTGTTGGTGGATCTTGGGGTGCCCATGGATCTGGACGCCCCGACGGTTACCGGCACCACCTGGGGCCAGCGCATCGCCGATCTGACCACGCCGGTCGATCCCTCTCTGGGGGATGCGGCGGTGATCCGCAGCAAGCCGATCCGCCGCCTGTCGGGGGTGGAGATCCTGGGCGGCAGCTTCCTGGACAGCTGCGCGGTCAAGGTGTCGGGCATGTCCGACGCCCAATACACCCACTTCGACGACCACGTGTTCATGGTGCGCTACTACGAAAACGAACACGTCTGTAACGCCGATTTCGCCGCCAGGGACCTGATCGACCGCCTGCGCCGCACCGACGGTGTGGACGGCGCCCTGATCCGGGCTGTGGTCGCCCGCAACGGCGGTCCGGCGATCCCTGCGGATACGGATATCACCACCGATCCAACCGCTTTCCGCGCCCTGCTGGAAGCCCATGCCCTGTGCTTCGCTTTCCTGATCGGCGGCCAGGGTCCCATGGCCTATGGCATGCCCGAGATGTTTTCCCCCAGCCAGAACCTGCGTCACCATCGGGTGCTGGAGGCTTCGTCGATCCTGATGACCGACGGGCGCTATTCGGGGGTGACCAAGGGCGCCTGCATCGGCCATGTGACGCCGGAAGCGTTCGACGGCGGCGGCATCGGCTATCTGCGGGACGGCGATATCCTGCGCCTGCGCCTCTCCAAGCGGCGGATCGACCTGCTCGACCGCACGGCCTTTCTGGAGGGGCGGGAGGAAACGGTGGATCCCGTGGGCGCCCCGGACCGCGCCGGCCTCCATGCCGCCCGGCAGGCGCGGATGGAGCGCCGCCGTCTGGATATCGCCGCCTGCAATGTGATGGACCTGGTGTCCGACGCCGCCCGCGGCGTGGTCCCCCGGATCGTGGACCAGCGCGCCATCCTTTCCTGGAAGGAGTAATCCCATGGCCGACCTGTTCGAAACCATCCTGGCCGACGTTCCCCTGGTCGCCATTCTGCGCGGGGTCACGCCGGACTCCATTCTGCCCGTCGCCGACGCCTTGATGGCCGGCGGTTTCCGACTGATCGAGGTGCCGCTGAACTCGCCCGATGCCTTCACCAGCATCGGCAAGCTGGCCCATCATTGTCCCCAGACAGTGATGGTCGGCGCCGGCACGGTGCTGACACCGGAAGACGTGGGCCGCGTGGCCGATGCCGGCGGTCGGCTGCTGGTCACCCCGAATACGGATCCGGAGGTGATCACGGCCGGTGTCGCCGCCGACATGATCCCCCTGCCCGGCTTCCTGACTCCCAGCGAAGCCTTTGCCGCCCTGAAGGCCGGCGCCCGGGGGCTGAAGCTGTTCCCGGCCTCGCGCATGGGGGCGGGTTACCTGAAGGACCTGCGGGCGGTGCTGCCGCCGGCGACGCCGGTGATGCCCGTCGGCGGCATGGACCTGGCGACCCTGGCCGAATGGCGGGCGGTGGGAGCGGACGGCTTCGGCTTCGGCTCCAACCTGTTCAAGCCCGGCCGCCCCCCCGCCGAGATCGAGGCCGCCGCCCGCGCCCTGGTGGCTGGCTGGCGTGATCTGGCGAAAGCGGCCTGACAATGGCACCGGAGGGAACCCCGATGGGCGGACCGGCCTTGATCCTGGTGGACTGGGGGACCTCGGCCTTCCGCGCCTGGCTGGTGGAGGCGGAGACCGGGGCGATCCTCGGTCATCTGCCCGACGGAGAGGGCATGCGCGCCCTGGCCGGCAGGTCCTTCGCCGCCTATTGCGCCGACCGGCTGGGGCCGTGGCTGGCCCGGGGTCCGCGCCCGCCGGTCTATATGGCCGGCATGGTGGGCGCCCCCACCGGCTGGATCGCCGCACCGCAGCCGGCCCTGCCGCTGCGCCCCGAAGAGCTGGCCGCCCATGTGATGGCCGCACCGGGGATGGACGACGCCTGGATCCTGCCCGGCGTCCGGGTGGACAGCACCGCCCCGGACCGGGTGGACGTGATGCGGGGTGAAGAGGTGCAGATCCTCGGTGCCCTGCACCATGCGGGCCGCAGCGACGCGGTGCTGTGCCTGCCGGGGACCCACAGCAAATGGGCACGGGTGACGAACGGCGTGCTGGACGATTTCACCACCTTCATGACCGGCGAGATTTACGGCGCCCTGCTCTCGGCCACCCTGTTGGGCCAGGGCTGCGACCCGTCCGCCCATGGTGCGCCAGGGGCGTTCCAGGCCGGTCTGGCGGAAGCGGAGCGGACAGGCGGTGCCGGCGGCCTGCTGGCACACGCCTTCGCCGCCCGCACCCGGCGGCTCTATCGGGATCTGGGGACGGACGACGTGCCGGCTTTCCTGTCGGGCCTTCTGATCGGCGAGGAACTGGCCGGCGCGACGGCCCTGGGTTATCTGCCCCAGGACACGGTGCTGCTGGTGGGAGCCACGACCCTGACGGCGCGCTACGGCGAGGCCCTGTCCAAGCGCGGCATCGCCCCCGTCGCCATCCCGGCGGCAGAGGCGACCCTGAGCGGAGCCTTGATGCTGGCGCGGATGCATCTGGCCGCCGGGCATAGGTCATAGCAACCTGAAGCACCGCCAACACCACGAAATTTCGTTGCCAAAGGCATTTAATGCATCCACATTAAATGCACCATGCGGATCTTCTGGGACGAGCCGAAGCGGCGCACCAACCTCGCCAAGAACGGAATTGACTTCGCAAAGATCGACCAGGAGTTTTTCCTGGAAGCGGTGATTCTCCCGGCGAAGCTGGGCCGCTATATCGCAGTGGGGGATCTGCAAGGCACGATCATCGTTGCCGTCGTGTTCAAGCCGCTGGGATCAGAAGCGCTTTCTTTGATCTCAGCTCGACCGGCGAGCCGAAAGGAAAGGAACCTGCTGTGAGCAAGTTCAGTTCGAAACGTCCCTTGACCGACGCTGAAGAGGCCGAAATTCAGCGGATGATCGCGTCTGACCCGGACAACCCCGAGATAACAGACCAGCAGATGCTCCAGGCCCAGCCGTTCACAGAGGTATTCCCCGCCTTGGCAGAAAGCGCGAAACGGTCCCGAGGTCGCCCCCCCGTGGACAGACCCAAGCAACAGGTTGCCATTCGGCTCGATCAGGATGTGATCGAAAAATTCAAGGCAGATGGCCCTGGATGGCAATCCCGAATGAATGATGCGCTCAGGGAAGCGGCTGGATTGGACAAAAACGGACGGTAATCTCTCCTGCTTGTCCGCCTCGCCGCCCAGTTCCCCATCCGCATGGATCGGCTCCATCTCATGCATACCAAGGAACAGTAGCCCCCCGCGAGCTGTCGCCACAACCAGAGAAAGGCAGATCAACTCCCTAGGGCAGACACCGCCCCCTCTTCCAGGAACTCCCGGATCGGGGTGATCTGTTCTGGCACGTTCAGCGCCGGCGCATGCCCCATTCCCGGGAAAGTGATCAGCCGCGCACAGGGGCCGCGACGGGTCATGTCCTCGGCCCATTCCGCCGTGATCAGATCGCTGTCCGCCCCGCGATAGAGCAGCACCCGGGCGCGGATCTTGTCCCACACATCCCACTGGGTGTAGTCACCGGGGTGGCTGCGAAACTGTTCCACCATCATCGGATCATAGTGCACCGTCAGCCGCCCGTCGTCCCGCCGCCGCGCCGAGGTCTCGGCCATGTGGCGCCATTGGTCGTCGGGCAGCCAGCCATAGGGCTTGTAGACCGTGCGCAGAAAGCCTTCCAGCGCCCGCAGGGTATCGAAGGTCGGCGGACTGCCAGCATAGGCCAGGATGCGCTCCACCGCCGCCGGCACCAGGGCCGGGGCGATATCGTTGACCACCAGATGGGTGATGCGGTCGCGCAGGTCCCCGCCAGCGAGCCGGATGCCCAGCGCCCCGCCCATCGACGTGCCTACCCAGCGCACCCGGTTCAGGCCGTAGTGATCCAGCAGGGCCTGGGCATGCTCGGCATAGACCTTCAGGCAATAATCCCGCTTCGGCTCCGCCGCCCACTGGCTGAGACCGCGCCCCAGGGTGTCGGGGGCGATGATGTGATAGCGGTCGGCCAATGCGCGGGCCAGGGGATCGAAGTCCCGACCGGTGCGGGCAAGGCCGTGCCACATCACCACCGTTTCCCGCGAGGGATCGCCCCATTCGGTAACGTGGATCTCGTGGCCGCCACAGGTGACGTACGCGCTGCGTGGACTGCCGGTCATGCGGTTTTTCCCCTCAGCCTGCCGACCATGCCGGTCGGAAAGAAATAGACGCTCAGGATAAACAGCACCCCCAGCCAGAGGATCCAGCGTTCGGGGGCGAAGAAGTCGGGGATCACCGGCAGCCCTGCGGTGGCCTGGGCCGCCAGCCCCATCACGTCCTGCAAATAGTTCTGGGCGAGAATGAACAGGGTGGCCCCGATCACCGCGCCGTACAGGGTGCCCATGCCGCCGATCACCACCATCAGCAGGATATCGACCATGATATCCAGGCTCAGCGTGGTTTCCGGCCCGGTATAGCGCAGCCACAGCGCCATCAGCACCCCGGCCAGGGCCGCCATGCCCGCCGACAGGCAGGTGGCGATGGTGCGGTAGTGCATGGTGCGATAGCCGATGGCCTCGGCCCGGAAGCCGTTCTCGCGAATCGCCTGCAACACCCGGCCGAAGGGCGAGTTCACCACCCGCAGCAGCACCAGGAACAGCCCCGCCGAAGCGATGAAGACCATGTAGTAGCTGACCAGCCGGCCGTCCATCCGCACCCCGAACAGCTTCCCCGAGGCCAGCTTGAAGCCCGGCGACAGCTCGAAAGGCACGCGGTAGCTCAGGCCGTCCTCGCCGCCGGTGATATGGAACATCTGGCTGACCAGGATGGCGAAGGCGCTCGCAACGGCCAGGGTGACCATGGCAAAGAAGATCGCCCGCACCCGCAGGCTGAACATGGCGATGACAAAGGCCAGAGCCACCGCCAGGGCGACTCCGCCGGCCATGCCCGCCCCCACCGCCAGCCAGCTGTCGCCCATGCCGGCCAGCGCGATGGCCACCCCATAGGCACCCAGGCCGAAGAACATGGTATGGGCGAAGGACACAATGCCGGTATAGCCCAGCAGCAGGTCATAGCTGGCCACCAGCAAGATGAAGATGCAGATGCGCGCCGCCGTATCCAGCGAACGGGTGCCGGGGAACAGGAACGGCGCGAAGGCCAGCGCCCCGACGATCAGCACCAGAAGCAGGGTCAGCACCCGCGAGCGCGGGGTATCGCCGGACAGAAGTTTGCGGATCATGGTCTCAGCGTCCTTTCGCCGCAGGCATCAGGCCTTCCGGCCGCCACATCAGCACCGCCACCATCAGCAGGATGCTCGACCCCAGGGCCACCTTGGGCGCCAGATAGGCCGCGTAGTTGTTCATCAGCCCGACCAGCAGGGCACCGACGAAACAGCCTTCCACCGAGCCCAGGCCACCGATGATGACGACGATGAAGATCATGATCATCACGTTCATGCCCATCGGCGCGGTGATCACTTCCTGATACAGGCCCCACATCACGCCCCCCAGCCCGGCCAGGGCCGACCCGGCGACGAAGACGGCGATGAACAAAGCGCCGATGCGATAGCCCAGGGCCTCGACCATCTCCCCGTTTTCCACACCGGCGCGGACCAGCAGGCCGATCTTGGTGCGCTTCAGGGTCAGGCGCATGGCCAGGAAGATGGCCAGCCCCACCACCACCGCCAGCACCCGGTATTTCTCCAGCACCACGTCCCCCAGGGCGAAGGCGCCCTTCAGGCTGTCGGGCCGGGGGATGGGAATGGCATCCGGTCCCCAGAACACATAGATCAGCTGTTCCACCACGATCAGCCCGCCCATGGTGATCAGGATCTGCTTCAGGTGGTCGCCATAGACCGGCATGACGATCAGCCGTTCGAACAGCCATCCGAAAGCGCCGGCGGCGATCATCGCAACCACGGCCCCGGCGGCCACCGCCGCCAGGTTGGCCATCAGCGACGGCGAAACCATCCACGGGGTCAGGGCCGCCATCACCGTGACGCCGATGAAGGCCCCCAGCGAGATGAAGGCCCCGTGACCGAAGTTCAGAACATCCATCAGGCCAAAGACCAGCGTCAGGCCCGAGGCCATGATGAAGATCATCATCCCCATCGCCAGGCCGGCCAACGTCAGGGTCACCCAGGTGGGCACGCTGCCGACCAGGATCAGGGCCACCAGCATCAGCGCCGGCACCAGAAGCTGCGCGGCCCGGGGGCGCCAGCCGGTGCGGGCGGCCACCCGCTCGGCCCATGTGTCGGCCAGCGTCAAAAGCCCCGTCGTGCTCATTGGTGCAACTCCATGCTCAGGCCCAGCAGGCGTTCCTGAAGGGCCGTGTCGGCGGCGAGATCAGCCATGGCGCCCGTATGCACCACCCGGCCACTGTCCATCACCGCAACGGTATCTCCCACGGCCTTGGCCATGGTGAAGTTCTGCTCGACCATCAGGATGGTGGCGCCGAAGCCCTTCAACTGGCGGATCGCTTCCGTCAGCGCCCCGACGATGGCCGGAGCCAGACCCTTGGTGGGCTCGTCGATCAGCAGCAGCCGGGACGGCTCGATCACCGCCCGGGCGATGGCCAGCATCTGCTTTTGACCGCCCGACAGCGCCCCGGCGGGGGTGCGCCAGAACTTCTCCAGGGCCGGAAACAGCGCCAGGATCCATTGCAGCCGGGCGTCGTCCATGGGGCCGCTGCGGGCGGCGAGCACCATGTTCTCCTGCACCGTCAGCCCGCCGAAGATTCCCATGTTCTCGGGCACATAGGCGATCTGCCGACGGGCGATATCCGGGGTCTTGCGGCCGTTCAGGCGGTCGCCGGCGAACAGCACGTCCCCGGCGCTGGCCTGCCACAGGCCCATGATGGTGCGCATGGTCGTGGTCTTGCCCGCGCCGTTGCGCCCCAGCAGCATGGTCAGGCCGCCTTCGGGCACCTCCAGATCCACCCCCTGGAGGATGTGGTACTGGGCGATGTGGGTGTGCACCCCGGCCAGTTGCAGCAGCGGCGGACGGTCCTTGGCTCCGGTCGCGGACACGGCCCCCGCAGCGACACCGGGTGCGGTCATGGTCGGATCAGACATGGTCGGCCACTCCCGTGCCCAGATAGGCTTCCTGTACGATGGGGCTGTTCATCACCTCCACCGGACCGCCGTCGGCCACCAGGAAGCCGTTGTGCAGAACGATGATGCGGTCGGCCAGCGAGCGGATCACGTCCATCTTGTGTTCCACCAGCAGGATGGTCTTGGAGGGATCGCTCTTGATCTCGTGGATCAGGTCCAGGATCACCGGCGCCTCGTCGACACTCATCCCCGCCGTGGGTTCGTCGAACATCAGAATGTCCCGCTCCAGGGCCAGCATCATCGCCACTTCCAGCTTGCGCTGGTCGCCATGGGGCAGCGTGGCCGCGACGTCGTCGGCCCGGTCCAGCAGGCCGACCCGGCCCAGCACGTGTTCGGCCTGTTCGATCAGCTCCACATGGCTGGTGGCCAGGGAAAACAGGCTGAAGCCATGGGCGGTTCGGGCCTGCACGGCCAGCCGCACGTTTTCCAGAACGCTGAGGTTGGGGAACAGATTGGTCAGCTGGAAAGCCCGGCCGATGCCCCGTTCCGTGCGCTGTGGCGCCGACAGGCCGGTGATGTCCTCGCCATGCAGCAGCACCCGGCCGGAGGTCGCCCGCAACTGCCCGGACATCAGGTTGAAATAGGTGGTCTTGCCCGCCCCGTTGGGGCCGACGATGGCCGTCAGGGTCCCGCGCCGGAAGGCGCAGGAGACCTCGTTCACCGCCACATGGCCGCCAAAGCGGATGGTCAGGCCCTCGGTGACCAGGACCGGGTGTTCTTCGTGATGCATGGGATCCTCTGGCGCCGGAGGAAGGGGGCGCCGGCGGCCGCCCCTGTCGAGGGGATGGGCACAGGCCGCCGGCGGCCGGGACACGGGCAGGAGGAGAGCACAGCCCGCGTCCTCGGGGACCTTGATGATCGGACGGACCGGGATCAGCGCTTGTTGCGGACCGGCACGTCCATATCGGCAGGTGTAATCACCTCGACCAGACGGGGAATGCCCCAGGCCACGTCGTCTTTCACCTCGATCTCGAAGCTGTACATCTCCTGCATGGCCTGATGGTCTTCCGGACGGAAGGTCATCTCGCCCTTCGGGGTCATGAAGGACATCCCTTCCATGACGTCGATCAAGGCATCCGTATCCGTATCACCCTCGGTCTTCTCCAGCGCCGTCACCACGGCCGAGGCCGCGGCAAAGCCGCCGGCGGTGAAGAAATCGGGGGGTTCGCCGGTGCGCGCCAGATGTTCCTTGACCAGCCAGGCGTTCATGTCGTTCTGGGGGATCTCGTAGTAGTAATAGGTCGCCCCGCGCATTCCCGGCAGGTCCTTGTAGGCGGCCATGGCCGGCAGGATGTTGCCGCCGGTGGCCAGGGCGATGTCATAGCGTTCCGGCGCCATGGCCTTCAGCTTGCCCAAGGGATTGCCGCCACCGGCCCAGATGACGAAGATCACCTTGTCGCCGTCCACATCCTTCAGGGCGTCGAACAGCCGCTGGCCATGGGCGGTGAAGTCGGTGGTGTCGGTGGGCGTATATTCCTCGAACACCACCTCGGCGCCGCTGCCTTCCAGCGCCGCCTTGAAGGCCGCCACGCCGTCCCGGCCGAAGGCGTAGTCCTGGGCCAGGGTGGCGATCTTCACCCCGGGCTTGCCCAGCGCCTTGGAATTGGCGATGGCGTCCTGGGAAGAGTTGCGGCCGGTGCGGAAGATGAACTCGTTCCAGTTCTCGCCGGTGATACTGTCGGCCACGGCGGGTTCGACGATCAGGATCTTGCGATAGTCCGCCGCCACCGGCAGCATGGCCAGCGCCACGCCGGACGACACGGGACCGACCGCCAGATCCACCTCATCATCGCCATAGGCTTCGGCGAGCAGGGCGCGCCCCTGATCGGGCTTGCCCTGGGTGTCCTTTTCCAGCACCTCGATCTTCTTGCCGGCCACTTCCATGGTACCATTGGTCAGGTATTCCAGCCCCATCATCAGCCCGTTGTGGGACTGCTTGGCATAGGCTTCCAGTGCGCCGGTCTTGCCGTAGACATGGGCGATCTTCACCGTGCCTTCGGCGGCGAACGCGCCGCCGGACGCCGTGGCCAGAACCACGGACGCAAGGGTAGCGCCGAAAAGACGGGAAAGCGTCATCCGTTCCTCCTGTTGGATTTTGGCCGCCCCTCTCGTTCGGGGGCCTTGGCCTCCTCCTTACAAACGGTATGCCAATCCGGAAAACCCCACAAAACCGCCATTGATGCAACGCACAACCCCAACCGGCAGTGTCCGCAAACCCGGACACTTTCCCGCCGCAATCGAACTTTTTCAATGGTCCTCAGGGGGTTAGGCCGACATGTCCGGAAACCCGGACACCGCCCCCCCTGTCCGGGATTCCGGACAGGGGGATCTCAGGCCTCAAGCCCGGCCAATTTCTCGTAGAACTGGGCGCGGGAGATCCCCAGCGCCTTGGCCGCCTGGCTGCGGTTGCCCCCGGTGGCGTCCAGGGCGTTACGGATCACCTGTCGCTCCACCTCCGCCAGCACGTCACGCAGGGGCCGCACCTGGCCATTCCCGGCGATCAGCGGCGGCAGCAACGTCCCGTCCACGGGCACCGTCTCCGCCCCCTCGGCCTCGGCTTCACCGGCCAGAGGCGGCAGCAGGGTATCAAACACCTCCGGCCCCAGCACCTCGTCTTCGGTGGTGGCGGCAGCCTGTTCCAGCACGTTGCGCAGTTCGCGCACATTGCCCGGCCAGTCGTGGCGGGCCAGCCGCCGCACCCCCTCGGCCGAGACGGCCCGGGGGCTGCCGCCCTCGCGGTGGGCCATGCCGTCCAGCAGGGTGTCGCAGAGCAGCGGCAGATCCTCCAACCGCTCGCGCAGGGGCGGGGCCTGGAGGGGCAGAACGTTCAGGCGGTAGTACAGATCGGCCCGGAAGGCGCCGGCGTCGACCATCGCCTTGAGGTCCCGGCTGGTGGCCGAGATCACCCGCACGTTCACGGGAATGACGGTGTTGGAGCCCAGCGGCTCGATTTCCTGCTCCTGCAGCACCCGCAGCAGCTTGGTCTGCAACGAAGCGGGCATATCGCCGATTTCGTCCAGGAACAGGGTGCCGCCGTCGGCCAGTTTGATCTTGCCTTCCCGCCCCTTGCGGTCGGCACCCGTGTAGGCCCCCGGCGCGGCCCCGAACAGTTCGCCCTCCAGCAGGCCTTCGGGAATGGCGGAGACGTTGATCCGCACCATCGGCTTGGCCGCCCGGGCCGAGGCGGCATGAATGCCGTGGGCCAGCAGTTCCTTGCCCACACCGGTCTCGCCGGTGATCAGCACTGGGACCTCGCGTTCGGCGGCGCGGCGGGCGCGGCGCTTCAGGGCGCGCACAACCTCGGTCCCGCCGATGAAAGTGTTCAGACTGTACTTGGCGGCACGGGACCGGGCCAGTTCATGGCGGGCTTTCTCCAGCTCGGCCTGAAGACTCTGGAACCGGTCAACCAGGGGCTTCAGGCTGTGCAGCCGGTCATAAAGGATCACCCCCATCGCCCCGGACAGCCGCCCCTGGTCATCATGCAGCGGCAGGCGCGAGACGGTCAGCTGATGCCGCCCCAGCGGGATGAGGTCCAGCAGGTCGGCCTGACCGCTGTCCAGAACGCGGCGCATGTTGCTGTGGGGCAGGACATCGTCGATGGGCTGGCCTTCCACCGGCTGGGTGCCGTTCCAGCCGATCAGGGCCTTGAACTTGTGGTTCATCCAGGTAACCCGGCCGGCCATATCGACGGCGAAGGCGCCCTCGTAAAGGGTGTCGAAGAGCGCGGACAGGGATCTGGCCGCCTGGCGGCGCACGTCCTGCTCGTTCATCGGGGGCGGATCCTCACCGGGGAGTTGGATCCCCCATCATAGGCGGCCGCCCGGCATTTGCGAAGAGCCGGGCGGTCCGGGAAGAGCTGCCCCGGGATCCCGGCCCGGATCCGGACCCTATTCCTTGTACTCGCGCAGGATGGCATCGGCGATGCCGTCGCGGTGGATCACACCCCGGATGCTGGACGCCCGGGGGACGCCCCGGCCGGGGACGACCAAGGCCACGGCGGCGTCGCGGCGGGCCATGCGGGTCATCACGCTTTGCAGGAAGGCGCCCTCGTCGATCAGGGTGAAGTGGTCGATCAGCGGGGCGCAGGGCACGGGGCTGCCGTCGTCCCGCACCGGCACCACGCCCACCAGCCGGCCCTTGTCATTCTCCACCGCCGCATAGCGCTGGCCGATCACCCGCACCCCGGTCGCCGGCCCTTCGGGACAGGTTTCCGCCGCGATCACCGCATCCCGGGACAGCACGCCGGTGACCGGGGCCATGACGTCGGCAACCTTGTGGATGGTGAACATGTGGGAGTGGCGCTCCTTGGGGATATGCTGCCCCCGGCGCACCAGTTTCATGGTGTAGATGTTGTCTTCCATCAGCATGCGGCGGGTGCCGATGGCGGCGGCAACGGCGATGATGACCGGCACGATGGTGGTGTAGTCGCCGGTCATTTCGAAGATCATCAGGATGGCGGTCATCGCCGCCCCGGTACCGCCGCCGACGATAGCGGCCATGCCGATGATGGCGAACTGTACCGGGCCGAAGCCCAGATGGGGCCAGACCACCGAAAGGACCGCCCCGAAGCAGCCCCCCAGCGTCGCCCCCAGGAACAATGACGGAGAAAACACCCCGCCCGAAGCCCCCGCCGCCAGACTGACGGAGGTGGCCAGCAGCTTGGCGAAGAACAGGATGGCCATCAGGTAGGCCAGAGTCATGTCGCCGCTGAGAATGCTCTGGATGGTGGCGTAGCCGACCCCGTCGGTGAAATAGCGGCCGTAGATCAGGAAGAAGACGTACATCATCACGCCCAGGCAGGTCATGCCGATGATGTTCTTGACGTAGGGGTTCAGGGGCATCTCGTCGAACAGGTCTTCGATCCAGTGCAGGACCTTGACGAAAAAGGCCGCCGCCACGCCGCAGAGCATGCCGAAAACCACATAGATGGGCAGGAACTGGGCCGCCGACGAGAAAAGCAGGTCCGGCAGCACGCCCGTGGGCACGGTAAAGGCGGGCTCGATGCCGAAGAAGATTCGGCCCACATAGGTCGCCGCGCCGGTGGCGATGACCACGGGCAGGAAGGTGCGGGCACTGACTTCGGGCAGCATCAGTTCGATGGCGAACATCACCGCGCCGAGCGGGGTGTTGAACGTCGCCGCGATCCCGGCCCCGGCCCCGGCGGCCACCAGGGTGATGGTCTGCCAGCGGGCCAGGCGGAAATACTGGCCGAGGGTGGACCCGATGCCGCTGCCGATCTGGATGATCGGCCCTTCACGCCCCACCGATGCACCGCTGCCGATGGACAGGGCCGAGGCCAGGGATTTGACCACCACCACCACCGGACGGATGCGGCCGGAGTTGTAGAAAATCGCGCTCATCACCTCGGGCACGCCATGGCCCTTGGCTTCCGGGGCGAAGCGGCGCACCAGGAAGACCACCACCAAGCCACCGATCACCGGCGCAAGGATGACGAACGGCCCCCAGGCACTGGCCGGAGTGGGATCATTGGCCTCGTAGGTCCAGGCGAATTCGCCCAGGAAGACCACATTGTGCACCACCGAGATCAGGATTCGCAGGATGGCGGCACCGAGTCCCGTCACCGCGCCGACCACCAGGGCCAGCAGACTGAGGGCCACCAGCCCCATACGGACATGTGATCCCCGGACCCGAGTCCCGGGGGTTCCTGCGCTTACCGATGCCATATGTCGATCCGACCGAACCTGCGTGCTGCCGCCCCTCTCCGCCACGACCCGCCAGGCCGACGCTGAAGATCAGGAGCAATCACGGAATTGCATTTGGGCAGCGTATTTGACATAACGGCCTCGTTGATTCAATTGACAATCCGCGATCCTGCCAGACACGCCAGCCTGATGCATTGCTCTGTTGCACCAGACGCATATGTCAAAGGATCTTCCGGACTTGCCGAAGGCGCGATAACAGGGGGCGATAGCTTCTCGATTATTGTGGGTTTCGGGAGTGTGATTCATCCGTGTAGGATGAGAAGTCTTCTGTGGACAGGAACTGATGACGACTCTACGCCTTCCTCTCGCTTTCCGTAACAGCCCCCGCCGGATCTGGATCCTGGTCATCGCGGCGGTTCTGCTGGGCGGTTACCTGCTGCTGCTGAATCACGAAGAGCAGGTGATGGAGGACTATTACGACACCCTCCGCCGCGAGAACGTGGAGCTTTATCTGATGAAGGTCCGGCAGGCGCACGGGTTCCGCACCTTCCTGAAGGAATACCTGACCATCCACGACTACGGCACGCCAAAGGTCGAAGTGCCGCCGTTCATGGTCGGCCGCTGGGCGCTGTTCGCCGAGGAAAAGCGGGTCAGCGACGCCTTCCTGCCGGAATCGTGCCTGAACAGCCTGGAGATCGAAGACGGCCAGGTGAAGCGCCTGGGTGAAACCACGACCCGCTATCCCGCTGCCTACACCATGTCCGGCTCCACCCTGACCGCCCACCTGGACACCGACGAGACGATGGCCATCAAGGCCGTGGGCTACGGCAGCCATCTTCATCACATCGAAGTCACCCTGCCCGGTGAAAACGCCCCGCGGTACGGGTACATGTGCCGGTAATAAAGCGACCGTGGCGGCCCCCGTTCACCAACCGCCACAAAACACCCCTTGCCATCCGGGGCCTTCCCGCCCATGACGGTTCCTTTACAGTCGTCCGGGAACCGCCATGCCACACCCTTCCGCCACCGTCAGCCGCCTGGAGCGCACCACCGGGCTGCTGCCGCACGAAGTGGTCTTCAACGCTTTCCTGCTGATCACCACGGTGCGACTCGCTCTGGCGGGGGGCGAGGCCTGGCCGTGGACCCTGTTTCACGGCACCATCCTGGGGATTGCCCTGGGGCTGACCGTCTGGTGCTGGCAGGATCCCACGCAGATGCGCTGGCGCCTGAGGCTGGGACTGTATGCCCTGGCCATCGGCCCCCTGTTCGCCCAGATGCGCCATTCCGTCCCGCTGATCCATCCGGGCAAGGACGATGCCCTGCTGCAGTCCTGGGACAGCCTGATCTTCGGCGGCAACGCTTCTCTGGCCATGGAAGGCTGGATCTCCGATCCCCTGACCGAGGTCATGAGCTTCTGCTACGTGCTGTTCTTCCCCTATCTGGTGCTGTCCATCATCCGTGCCCTGGTCGGCCCGCTGCCCCGGGCCAAACGCTTCTTCAGCGGCCTGTTCACCCTCTATGGCATCGGCTTCCTGGGCTACACCCTGCTGCCGGCCCTGGGTCCCTATGTCAGCCTTGCCGATCAGTTCTCCCGGCCACTGGGGGGCTATGGCCTGTCCTGGCTCAGCGCCAGCCTGTATCCCGCCGGCACCAATGAAGCAGACGTCTTCCCCAGCCTGCATGTGGCCATCACCGTCTTCATCCTGGCGATGGACTGGACCACCAACCGGCGCCGCTGCCTGGTCTGGCTGCCGTTCTGTGTCGGGCTGTGGATCTCCACCCTTTACCTGCGCTACCACTATGCCACCGACGTGCTGGCCGGCTTTGCCCTGGCCGCCGTGGCCCTGACGGTGGTGCGCCTGGACCGGGTATCGCGGGAACCGGGCTTCCACGGCCGTACCGCCCCCAGCGAAGCCTGATACGATCCACCAAAAAAAAAAACGGGACGACTGAAGAGTCGTCCCGTTCGATGAAGTCCTGCTCGAACCCCGAATGCCGGCGGATGGCGGGGAAGTGCGGTTCGGGTCCGCCGGCTATCGAGCTTCTCGATGAACAAGGCCCATTCGAGAGGTGTGCGCCTTCCGATCCGGAGATCGTCTTGGAAGGAACAGAGATCGATGGAATAAAAGCAACCGGCGTGCCAGTTCTTGGCACAGGGTCAATACATTGATTTTCCTAAATTTCCCATTTTGGGCCAGTGGCCTCTGGTGCAATATGGGCCATGCTCGATTTGCAATGTGCAAAGCAGCCTGCACAGACCACCAAACTGTTGCGCTTTGCGAAGGCTTGCTCCTTCGGCGGCATTCCCCATCTTTGCTTTTACGCCGTTTTCCGGAGCCCCTGTCCCCATGCCCAGTCCGTTCGCCATCACTCTTGAAGACATCCATGCGGCCCATGCCGCCATTGCTTCGGCGGTGCCGCCCAGTCCGCAGCATCTATCGCGCACCCTGTCGGCGATCACCGGGGCCGAGGTGACGGTAAAGTTCGAGAACCTTCAGTTCACCGCCTCATTCAAGGAGCGGGGCGCCCTGAACCGGCTGCTGGCCCTGGATGACGACGCCCGGACGCGGGGCGTGATCGCCATGAGCGCGGGCAATCACGCCCAGGGGGTGGCCTATCACGCCCAGCGGCTGGGGATCCCGGCGGTGATCGTCATGCCATCCTCCACCCCGTTCGTGAAAATCCGCCAGACGGAAGCCTTCGGTGCCCGGGTGGTACTGGCAGGAGAGACCGTACTGGACTGTCAGCCCACCACCGAAGAGATCCGCGTGAAAGAGGGGCTGACCTTCATCCACCCCTACGACGACCCCCTGGTGATGGCCGGACAGGGCACGGTGGCGATCGAGATGCTGGAGGAATCCCCGGATCTGGAGATCCTGATGGCTCCCATTGGCGGCGGAGGCCTGCTGTCGGGCATGGCCATTGCCGCCAAGGGCCTGAGACCGGACATCCGCCTGTATGGGGTAGAGGCCAGCCGCTACCCCTCGGCTCACAACCGCCTGAAGGGGCTGGGGCCGGTGCGCGGCGGGCCGACGGTGGCCGAGGGCATCGCCGTGAAGGAGCCGGGCACCCTGACCCTGCCGGTCATCGAGGCCCTGGTGGACGACATCCTGCTGGTGGATGAACCGGTGATCGAGGATGCGATCAACCTCTATGCCACCATCGAAAAGACGGTGGCCGAGGGCGCCGGCGCCGCTCCCCTGGCCGCGCTGCTGGCGCACAAGGCGGTCTTCGCCGGCCGCAAGGTGGGCATCGTGCTGTGTGGCGGCAATATCGATGCGCGGATCATGGCATCGGTGATGATGCGCAGTCTGGTGCGCGAGGGCCGCA
This sequence comes from Rhodospirillaceae bacterium Z3-40, assembly GCA_046233135.1. GTDB lineage: Bacteria > Pseudomonadota > Alphaproteobacteria > Rhodospirillales > Rhodospirillaceae > JBJXHN01. The sequence continues at coordinate 755,518 of JBJXHN010000003.1, forward strand.
TGGCCAGCCTGGCCATCGAGGTCAACGACGTCCCCGGCCAGCTCGCCCGGGTGGCGGGGATCATCGGCGCCCAAGGCGGCAACATTGTCGAAGTGCAGCACCAGCGGCTGATGGCGGACATGTCGGTGAAGTCCGCCGACCTGGATGTGACCGTGGAAACCCGCGACCACGCCCACCTGACCCGGATCATCGAAGCGCTGACGGAGGCGGGATTTCCGGCACGGCGGAAATCATAGAGCATCAAGCGGAAAAGCGGGACCCAGTTCTCCGGCCCACTTGATGCTCCAGCCATGCACTCCCAAATAAAACCGCACTGAATCGATTCCGGTTTGACGCGGTTTTATTTAGAGCCCGATAGAAAAGGCCGCCCCGACGGTAGCCCAGGGCGGCCTTCCTCTCTTCAGTCCCGGCTTATGGCCGAAGCTCAGGCGATCAGGCCTGTTCCAGGGCCTTCAGCTCCGCCCGCTTGGCAGTCAGCAGCTGGTAGGCCTTATAGGTGGCTTCCGCCTGCTCCATGATCCCTTCCCAGCCGACAGGCAGTTCCTCGGACAGATCATGCAAATCCATCTTCGCCTGGGTGGCCCGGGCGTTCAGCTTCTTGATTTCAGCCTTCAGCTCTTCCGCGCTCATGTAATCCCCCATTGTTCGCGGTTGCAGATGACCGACACCGCCCCATCCGGCCCCGGACAAGAACATCGAGCGGAAAAGCGGTAATCTGGTTCCCGCTCCACTCGATGCCGATTTCAGCCGGTATTGAAGACGATTCGGAAAGGTCCTGCCAAGAAAAAGATTGTGAAACGCCCCACGTCCGCTCGAAGGTCCCTTCCATGGATCCGGCGGGTCTACTTTTTCCGGAGGATCACCTCGCAGTAGCTGACCCACGGAATCTGCAACGCCACGGGCACAGGGCGGAACAGCTCCTCCATCCTCCGCAGCACGGGGAAGCGATTATAATAGCCGTGGCCGGCAAACCCCCTGTGACGCTCGACCGTGTAGCCCAGCTTTTCGAAATACGTCCTCATCGATGCGGACGGAACGCCACACCGTTTGTAATAGGCCGGGAACTTGCCCTCTAGGCCTTCGATATGGCGGGACGGCATGGCAAAACGCACCAACCGCCGGGACCAGGCCTCTGGCAGCACCCAATTGGCGAACAATGGAATGTTGGTCCGTGTGGGATAGACATGAACCACATATCCGCCCGGACGGACCACGGCCGCCAGATTGGCATGAAGGGAATCGGGATCCCTGATGTGCTCCAGGAACATGCGGGAAAAGATCAGGTCGTATGTTCGACCGTCCATGGCTTCCAGAAAGGTCTGACGAGGGGCCGTCGCGTCGACGCATATCGTCGACCACGTTCCCTTCTTGTTCTTTTCCAGTTCGTTCGGGTCGATATCCAGGATCGTATAGTGGATATCGAGACCTTCGGCGGAGCAGAGTTCCGCGACGGGCTGCGCGCCCCCCCCCACGTCCAGGATCTCCCTGGCCCCTACATCTTCGATAAGGCCCAGGATGAACGAGGGGAACTTGCTGTACCCGATAAACTCGTCAATCAGGCCGATGGCTTTTTGCTCACTCATTCATTCCCGTTCAATCAACACGGCCCCCAGGGCAAAGAATAGCGCCAGTGGCTCAGTCATAGATTTCGAGATCACCTGTGGTGGGGTCGGTGAACAGCACCGGCGCCCGGCCCTCTTCCACTTCCAGCACCTGGGAGCCCTTGTTGTCGTCCAGCGGAATCACCCGGGAACGCCCCGTGGCCGGGAAGAACTGCACCCGGCGCACCACCGAACCGCCGGTCTCCTCTTCCATCATGCCGATACCCCAATCTTCCAGGTAGCGTTCGATGAAGGAGGTGGTGCGCGGTCCGGCCCCGACGTCGCTGCGATTGATCTCCGCCCCGCCGTAAAGCTTGGCTTCCAGCCGGGTGCGGCGGCAGCCATGGCGTTCCAGACTGCCGAACAGACGCTCCAGCACGTAGCCGCCATACTTCTCGGCCATGGCCTCCAGGTCCTCGGCGCCGAACAGCTGGGGCAGCAGCAGGCTCAGCATGCCGCCCATCTGCCGCTTGGGGTCGCGCAGGCACAGGCAGACCGCCGCCCCCACCTCGGCACTCAGCACCTCGTGGGCCGCAGCGCTGACGTGGTGTTCTCCGCGCAGGATGCGGACCACGGTCATGCCCGATTGCGCATCAACAAAGCGGCGGCGGGGCATCTCCCGCGTGGACACGGCCATGGCCTCAACCCTCCCCGGCCGGATCGTTGACCCGGGCATCGGTGAAGTCGGTCTCCACCATGCGGCCGGTGGGGCGCCCGTCGGCATCCAGCAGCGGCGCCTTTCCGGTGCGGATGTTGCCCAGATGCGCCCCCGTCAGATCCGTATCCTTCAGCGAAGCGCCCCGCAGATCCGTATCGCAGAGGTTGGCGTCCACCAGCACCGCTCCGGACAGGTCGGCCAGCACCAGACTGGCATTGCGCAGGTCCGTGCCCACCATTAATGCGCCGGACAGGTTCGCCCCGGCGAGGTTGGAGCCCGACAGATCCAGCCCCGACAGATCCATTCCCGACAGGTCGGCAGCGGTGCCGGCGCCGTTCATCAGCCATTGCAGATGGCGTTCCAGCGCCTTCTGGATCAACGCCTGCTCCACATCGCTCTTGTCGGGCATGATGGCGCCGTCCAGCAGCGCCCCCAGCAGGTCGGCTCCGGCCAGGCTGGCGCTGCTCATATCCACGCCACTGAGGTCGGCATGGGACAACTGGGCGCCGCTGAAGTCGGAGTTGGTGAGCTTCGCCCCCGTCAGATTGGCGTGGTTCAGCTTCGCATTGGCCAGGGTGGCGCCGGACAGCTCCGCCTCCGACAGATCGGCGCCATCGCAGTTGGCTCCCGACAGGTTGGCATTCTCCAGCCGCGCCTTGGCCAGGGTGGCACCGGAGAAATCCGCGCCCGAGGCATCCACCCCGGTAAGAATGGCACCGGTGAAGTCCGCACCGGAAAGATCCTGAGGCACCGGAATCGGCCCCCCATCCGGGCCGCCATCGAAGCGCACCCCCTGGCGGAAGTTCTGGCCGGTCAGATCGCAGCCGGCCATCTTCGCCCCGGCCATGGAGGCCCCGCGCAATTCCGCCCCGGCCAGCTTGGTGCCGCGCATGTCCGCGCCATCCAGCTTGGCCTTGAACAGGTCCGCCCCGGTCAAATCCGTCTGCGCCAGATTGCATTGGGACAGGTTAGCGCCGCGCAGGATGACCTTGCGCAGATCGGCGCCCCAGAAATCCCGGCCGGTCAGATCCGCCCCGGACAGGTCGGCCTGCTTCCCGTCCGAATCCCCGCGCAGCCACTTCTTGTGAGCGTCGAGGGTGCGCAGAAGGGTCATGCGTTCCATTGGCGATCCGGGAAAACAAACAAAGGTCGTGTCAGTATAGACACTCATGGCCCGGTGGGAAGGGGCAAAGGCAGGTCGGAGGCACGAGAATCCCCCGGTGCGGCACCTCCGCAGGCCCGCCTACGCCCGCCGACGGAACCGGCCCTGGCCTTAAGGCGAGGTCGCCACTTCCGTCCAAGACCGATCCGTCCGCGATTCCCGTCCTCGCCGTTCCGCGATAGGCTGTCCGTCCCCGACCTGCGAGGCCCATCCGGTGATCCCCTGGCGCCCCCTTATGCTGCTGCTCTGCGTCCTGTTGCCGGCCATCGTCGGCGATAGCGGCGGGGCGGCGGCGCGGACGCAGAAGGTCGGCGTACTGGCCTATCGCGGAGAGGACCACGCCACCGCCTCGTGGGGGACACTGATCGCGGCCCTGAACCGGCGGGTGCCCGGCGAGACCTTCGACCTGGTGCCCCTGGACCTGGAAGGCATGGATCAGGCTGCACGCACCGGAACCGTCGATTTCTTCGTCACCAATCCCGGCAATTACGCCATTCTGGAATACCGCCATGGCGCGGCCCGCCTCGCGACCCTGGAGACCGGGCAGGCGGGCGCCCCCCGGGCCGCCGTCGGGGCCATTCTGTTTTCCCGCGCCGACGGCCCGGTCCGCACCCTGGATGATCTGGCGGGCAAGCGTTTTCTGGCCGTGGATCCGGCGGCGTTCGGCGGCTTCCAGGTCGCCTGGGGTGTGCTGGCCGGGCACGGCCTGGATCCCTTCGACGACATGAGCACGGCGTTCAGCGGCTTTCCCCTGGACGACATCGTCCTGGCCGTGCGCGACGGCAGAGCCGATGCCGGCACCGTGCGCGCCTGCCTGCTGGAGGAAATGGCCGCCGAAGGCACCATCGATCCGGCCGATTTCCGCATTCTGGCCCCCCGGACGGAGGCACGGTTTCCCTGCGCCTTGTCCAGCCCCCTGTACCCCAACTGGCCCTTCGCCAAGGCCGCCGCCACCGATCCCCTGCTGGCCAAGCGAGTCGCCGTCGCGCTGCTGCAAATGAGTCCGGGTGAAGCCGGCCTGGGGGTGGACTCCCGCTGGACCATCCCGCTGTCCTACCAGCCGGTGCTGGACCTGTTCCGGCGGCTGCGGATCGGTCCCTTCGTCACCAGCCCGGAGGCTCTGCTGGCCGAATTCGTCGAGACCTATTGGGAATGGTTCGCCCTGTTCGGTGCCCTGCTGGTGCTGGCCGCCTATCACCATGCCCGGGTGGAGCATCTGGTGGCCGTACGCACCCGCGCCCTGCGCGACAGCCAGGACCAGGTCCGGCTGCGCCAGGCGGAACTGGCCCATGTCAGCCGCCAGGCCACCCTGGGGGAACTGGCGTCCGGTCTTGCCCACGAAATCAACCAACCCCTGGGCGCCATCGGCAATTACGCGGCAGGCTGCGTGCGGCGCATCGCCGCCGGGGCTGATGCCCGCGAACTGGAAGAGCCCCTGCGCGAGATCTCCCGGCAGGCGGAGCGGGCAGGCAAGATCATCAACCGCATCCGCGCCTTCCTGCGCAAGACCCCGGCCGAGCGGGTGCCCCTTGACGTCAACGCCGTGCTGGCGGACGCCATCGACCTGCTGGAACCGGAGATCCGCAAGCGCGGGGTCACCGTCATCCGTGCCTTCGCCCCCGGCCTGCCCCGGGTACCCGGCGACCGGGTGGCCGTGGAGCAGGTGGCCGTCAATCTGATCCGCAACGCCATCGAAGCCATGGGCACCTTGCGCCACCCCCGCGACCTGACCGTCATCACCGAGGCCGTGCCAGAAGCGGTGCCGGGGGCGGCGCCAGGAGCGGTACAAGTGTCCGTCGCCGATACCGGCCCGGTCTTGCCGCCGGACACCGTGGCCCGGCTGTTCGAGCCCTTTCACACCACCAAAGCCCGGGGCATGGGTCTCGGCCTGTCCCTCAGCCGGTCGATGGTGGAAGATCACGGGGGCCACATCAGCGCCGCCCCCCGCCCGGGCGGCGGGCTGGTGGTTACCTTCACCCTGCCGGAGTCCGGTCCATGAGCGATATTCCACCCCTGATCCATGTGGTCGACGACGACGAGGCCATGCGCGCTTCGCTGTGCTGGCTGCTGCGCTCCGTGGAGCTGGACTGCCGGGACTATCCCTCCGCCGATGCCTTCTCCGCCGCCCTGGACGACCGCCGGCCGGGCTGCCTGCTGCTGGATATCCGCATGCCCGGTCAGTCGGGTCTGGACCTGCTGGAATCCCTGAAGCGCGGCGGCATCACCCTGCCGGTGATCATCCTGACCGGCCATGGCGACGTGCCCATGGCCGTGCGGGCGCTCAAGGCCGGCGCCGTGGATTTCCTGGAAAAGCCCTGCAACGATCAGGTGCTGCTCGACCGGGTCCAGGCCGCCGTGGCCGAACATGCCCGCTGCCTCGCCGAACAGCAGGCCCGCGCCGATGTCCGCAGCCGGCTGAATGGCCTGACCACCCGCGAACGCCAGGTCGCCGAACTGGCCAGTCGGGGCCTGCCCAACAAGGCCATCGCCCGAGAACTGGACATCAGCCTGAAGACCGTGGAAGTCCACCGCCATAACGCCATGGTCAAGCTGAAGGTGGACAACGCCGCCGAATTGGCTCGCCTGTGGGTGGAGGCCGAAACCGGCCCGGAGTCCGTCGCCTGAGCCCCCACCCGCTTTTTCCGCAGTGCGATAGGGGTTTTCCCCAAGAACCTTCCGGGTCGCCCCAATACCCATAATTATCCAGCGGCCTTAGCCTTCCCTGGTCAGTCCCGTCCGGATCGAAAAAGGACGCCGATCATGGATTCCTCACGCCGCTTCTTCCTGAAAACCGCCGGAACCGTGACCTGTGGAGCGGCAGCCTGCGCCGTCGGTGCCGCGCCGGCCCGGGCAGAGACGCCCCGGACGGGTCCCGAACGCCACGGTGGGGACGCGGGCCAGCGGTTCGCCATGGTGATCGATCTGCGCCGCTGCATCGGCTGCCAGGCCTGTACCGTGGCCTGTTCCACCGAGAACCAGGTGCCCCTGGGCGACTTCCGCACCATCGTCAACCAATACCAGGTCCGCGACGTGGGCCAGCCGGAAACGCCGCCCGCCTCGTTCACCCTGCCGCGCCTGTGCAACCACTGCGACGATCCGCCCTGCGTCGCCGTCTGCCCTGTCCAGGCCACCTATCAGCAGAAGGACGGCAAGGTGCTGGTCGATGCCGACCAGTGCGTCGGCTGCGCCTATTGCGTCCAGGCCTGCCCCTACGACGCCCGCTACATCAACCCGACCACCCAGACCGCCGACAAATGCACCTTCTGCACCCACCGGGTGGACGCGGGGCTGCTGCCGGCCTGCGTGGAAACCTGTGTCGGCGGCGCCCGGGTTTTCGGTGACCTGAAGGACCCGGACAGCGCGGTCAACCGCCTGCTGGCCGAAGCCGGAGAGACCGAAGAGATCAAGGTCCTGCGGCCGGAGATGGAAACCTCGCCGCATGTTTTCTACATCGGCCTCGACACCCGCTTCCAAGGCAAGGTCGACGGCCAGGCCGCCCTGTGGATCCTGCGCGATGCCCGGGGCCGCGAGATCGGGGGGACGCCGTCATGAGCACCGTTCCGGCCATTGTCGAAACCGTCACCGTCAGCCGCGATATCGTCTGGCTGCCCTGGGCGGTGCAGTACTTCTTCCTGATCGGGCTGGCTCTCGGGGGCGCCCTGATGTCCCTCCCCGCCGCCCTGGCGGGCCGGACCGACCTGCGTCCGGCGCAGTTCGAACGGGATGGCCGGATGGCCCTGCTGGTGATGGTGACCTGCGCCGTCGTCGCGCCCGTGGCCCTGCTGGCCGACCTGCATCAGCCCGGCCGGGCCTGGCATTTCTACACCACCTTCACCCCCTGGAGCTGGATGAGCTGGGGATCCCTGCTGCTGCCGGCCTTTGCCGCCTCGGCCGTCGGGCTGTTCTGGCTCGCCTTCCGCTCCCTGCTGCCCGCCGCCCTCGCCCTTGGCCGATGGGATCTGGACTGGCTGATCAAGCCCGTCGCTGTCCTGGTCGCCGTGCTGGCGCTGTTCGTCGCCGCCTATTCGGGGGCAGAGGTCATGGTGGTGCGGTCCCGGCCGCTGTGGAACACCCCCTTCCTGCCACCGATGTTCCTGTTCACCGCCCTGGCCGGCGCGGCGGGTCTGGCGCTGATCTTCAACCGCGTGGTTCCGGGCTTCGAAGCGCCCACGGAACGCCGGATGATGCGTCTGGCTGCCGCCTTTTCCACCCTGGTGCTAGTCAATGGCGCCCTGTGGCTGGCGTCAGGCCTGTTCGGCTGGAGCGACCCCACCGCCCGTGCCCTGGCCTCCATGGCCGGCGAAAGCCAATGGCAGCTGCTGGCGGTCTGGGCCACGCTGACCGCCCTGGTGATCGCCGGCCTGGGCTGGACAGCGCCCCGGGGTGCGGTGTGGGCCTGGGGCCTGGGGCTGCTGGCCCTGCATTCGGCCTGGATGTTCCGCTGGAGCCTGTTCATCGGCGGCCAGCAGCTGCCCAAGACCGGGGCCGGCCACTATGCCTATGACCTGCCCCTGGGGTCGGAGGGCCTGATGGGGATCGTGGGGACCTTGGGCCTGTGGCTGACGGTGACCATCATCGTCACCAGCCTGATCCGCGACCGCCATCCCGCATCGCCGACACCGCCGTCTGCCCCCTCTGTCCGCCCTGCCGAGTAAGGGAGTCCCGTCCATGACCACGCGCCGCAACCTTCTGAAAGGCGCCGCCGCCGTCGGCGGACTGGCTGCCTTTGCCGCCGGCTATGCCCACACCGCCGAAAAGGCCGTCGCCGGCCTGCGCACCGGATCCTCCGGTCAGCCGCCGCGCGGCCCGGTGACCGGCAATGCCTTCGACCCCGAATACACGGTGGATCCCGCCAGCGGGGATCTGGTGCCCAACCCGGATCAGGCCGTGTCCTTCACCATGTGCCTGGCCTGCAACACCATGTGCGGGGTGCGGGTGCGCTCCGAACGGGCGACGGGCAAGGTGCTGCGGGTGGCGGGCAATCCCTATCACCCCTTCTCCGCCGATCCCCACCTTCCCTTCAAGACCCCGGTGCGTCAGGCGCTGCTGTCGCTGAGCCGCCAGGGGGAAGCGGGCCTGTCCGGGCGGTCCACCGCCTGCGGCCGGGGCAATGCGGCCCTCGCCCAGGTGGACAACCCCTACCGCGTGCTCAAGCCCCTGAAACGGGTCGGCCCCCGGGGATCGGGCCAGTGGCAGAGCATTTCCTTCGAACAGCTGGTTACCGAAGTGGTGGACGGCGGCGATCTGTTCGGCGAAGGCCCCGTGGAGGGCCTGCGCGCCATCCGCGACCTGGACACCCCCCTGGACGCCGACAATCCGGAATACGGCCCGAAAGCCAACCAGCTGGCGGTGATCCATGCGACCTCCGAAGGGCGGGACGCCTTCATCCAGCGCTTCGCCTTCAACTGCTTCGGCACCCGCAACTACGCCCACCACGGCAGCTATTGCGGCCTGTCCATGCGCACCGGGTCGGGCGCCACCCTGGGGGACATGGCCAAGTATCCCCATGGCAAGCCCGACTTCTCCAACGTCGAGTTCGCCATCTTCATCGGCTCGGCGCCCGGCAATGCCGGCAAGCCCTTCAAGCGTCAGGGGCGGCTGGTGTCCCGCGCGCGGACCGAAGGCATCATGAACTACGTGGTGGTGGACCCGGTGCTGACCAACGCCGCCAGCCATGCCGCCCGGGAGCGCAATCACTGGATCCCCATCAAGCCGGGCACGGATTCCGCCCTGGCGCTGGGCATGATCCGCTGGATCCTCGACACCGAGCGTTATGACGCCGCCTTCCTCTCCGCCCCCAACCCGGCCGCCGCCGAAGCCCTGGGCGAGGTCACCCACACCAACGCCACCCATCTGGTGAACCCGAAGACCGGCAAGCTGGTACGCGGCACCGATCTGGGGTGGGAGGGCGAGCTGGCCGAAGCCGCCGTGGTCATCGACGCCGACAGCGGCGCGGTGGTCGCCCACACCGCCGCCGCCCGGGGGGCGCTGTTCCACGACGGCGCGGTGGAGACACCGGCCGGCCCCCTGGCGGTGAAGACCGGGATGACCCTGCTGGCCGAGGAAGCCCGCCGTTTCACGGTGGCGGACTACGCCGCCCTGTGCGGCATCGCCGCCCCGGTGATCGAGGGGCTGGCCCGGGAGTTCACCGCCCATGGCAAGCGGGCCGCCGTCGACACCCACGGCGGCACCATGAGCAGCAACGGGTTCTACACCGCGTGGTCGGTGCTGATGCTGAACGTGCTGATCGGCAACTGGAACTGGAAGGGCGGGATGAGCCGGTCGGGCGGGGCCTTCCCCTCGGTGGCGCCGGGGCCGCGCTATGACCTGACCAGGTTCCCCGGCATGGTCAAGCCTACGGGGGTGTTCCTGTCGCGCTCCCGCTTCCCCTATCAGAAAACCAGCGAGTTCAAGCGGCGCACGGCAGCCGGCGAGACCCCCTATCCCACCAAGGCACCGTGGTATCCGTTCTCGCCGCCCATGCTGACGGAATATCTGACCAGCCATTTCGACGGCTATCCCTATCGCCTGAAGGCGCTGATCAGCTATATGGCCAATCCGATCTATGGCCATGCGGGCCTGCGCACGGCCATTGGCGAGAAGATGAAGGACCCCGTCCAGCTGCCGCTGTTCGTGGCCATCGACGGGTTCATCAACGAAACCTCGGCGCTGGCGGATTACATCGTGCCCGACAGCGTGATGTATGAAAGCTGGGGCTGGGCGACGCCCTGGAACGGCACGGTCACCAAGTGCTCCACGGCGCGCTGGCCGGTGGTGGAACCCCGCCAGGACAAGGCCGCCGACGGCGACCGCATCTCCATGGAGATGTTCTTCATCGCCGTGGGCAAGCGGCTGGGACTGCCGGGCTTCGGCGAGGGGGTGATTGCCGATGCGGCCGGCACCCTGCATCCGCTGAACCGGGCAGAGGACTGGCACCTGCGCGCCGGTGCCAACGTCGCCTTTGCCGGCACGCCGGTGCCCGACGCGACGGAGGACGACATCGCCCTGACCGGTGTCGATCGCATCCTGCCCGAGCTGGCCCGCACCTTGAAGCCGGAGGAAGTGCCGAAGGTGGCCTTTCTCTACGCCCGGGGCGGCCGGATGGAAAACGCCGACCGCGCCTATGACGGAGAGCGGCTGGCCCATGCCTATACGGACCCGCTGACGATCTATAACGAGGATGTGGGATCGAAGATCAACACCATGACCGGCCAGCGCTTTGTCGGCGTGCCCACCTGGTACCCGCAGCGCTTTGCCGACGGCACGCCGATGCGCGACCTGTACCCGGAGACGGCATGGCCGGTTCAGCTGTCGGCTTACAAATCGAACATGCAGTCGGCCTATTCCATCGGCGCCCCGCGCCTGCGCCAGATCCATCCGAACAACCCGGTGTTCATCCACCCCGCCGACGCGGACCGGGTGGGGATTGCCTCCGGCGATGCGGTACGGATCGTCACCCCCAATGGTTCGCTGATCGCCACCGCCCTGGTGGTGGACGGGGTGAGCGAAGGCGCGGTGGCCATCGAACACGGCTATGGCCACACGGAACTGGGCGCCCGCCGCCACGTGATCGACGGGGTAGCCCAGCCGGACACGGGCGGGTTCTCGGCGGGGGTGAACCTGAACGACCTGGGCCTGCTCGACCCCACCCGGGGCGGGTCGGCCACCCTGGGCGACTGGGCGGTGGGCTCCGGCGCCCGCCAGGCCCTGCCGGCACGGCTGGAGAAGGTGGGATGAGGGCCGGAATTTCGGCTGCCGGCTGATTTGCGGCCACCCTTGCTATTCTATCGAGCCGTAACGAACGTCAGTTGTGAGTCCAAACTACCCTTCGCTGAGGCTCAGGGAACGCCATCATGTGTAGTCGGCTGGCTGAGCGACCAAGCCTGTGGCGCGTTGACCTCAGGGATCGCTCAAAGATGATTGCCGTCAGACAGCAGGGTCCTGGATAATGGATACGATGAAGCCATTCTACGACGACGTCATCGCAGAGCTGGGAATCCTTACACGGCTTGCGGAGTTCACACCGGTGGCCATCGGAACTCCACCGCTTGGCCTTGCGACAGAAGATAGCGATATCGATATAGCGTGTACATCGACGGACTTCGACCGTTTTATGGCTGTTGTGTACCATGCATTTGATCGGATGGAGGCGTTCTCTATCCGTCAAGTAGATCATCTTGCAGTTCCAGCGGTGACCGCTTCGTTCAAAGCGATGGGGTGGGAGATAGAACTTTTCTGTCAGAAGGTCGCCACGGACTGTCAGTGGGGGGTTCGGCATTTTCAGGTCGAAGCAAGGCTATTGGCATTGGGGCCGCACCTTAAGGATGCGGTCATGCGACTGAAGCGGGAAGGGATGAAAACAGAGCCGGCCTTTGCGAAAATTCTATCGTTGTCGGGCGACCCATACGTCGCATTGCTCGAACTGGAGCCCTTGGACGATGCGAAGCTCCAGGAAGTCATTGACGCTGCAACCTAACTGCGCAGGCCAGCACCACCGCAATGTGTTTGGCTGGGCGGAAGCGGCACCATCGGAGCGCATGGTTCACCGGTTCGGACGTTGGCTTGGCCAGACCGGCCTTCACCCAGCGTTCAGGACATGATGGTGAAACGTTCGGCGGCATAAGCCGTGCCCTCGCCGTCAGCCGGCGATGGCGGCCGTCACCTCAGTTTGGGTTCCGGCATCGATACCCTGGGCTGCCATGGCATTCGTCAACAGCGAAAGATCGCAGCCATGATCACGCATCCAGCGGACAATGACGTCGGCACGATCCCTGCGGCCGCGACGCAGTTCCGTAGCAAGCCGCAGCTCGATCGCCACCACCGCAACGCGCTTGTCGCCGGCGGCCAGCTCCGAAAAATGCTTCCAGGGACCGCTTCCGATCGCCTCAAGAAACACCGAGTTTGTCGGCCACTCGACGGTGCTCGCCTCGACCTTGACGCCTTCGATGTCGAACGCTGCGTAGTATTGTCTCGCGGACTGCATCCACGTTGGAGGGGTCAAGCATCGATAGGTGCCGAGCGCTCGCGCGAAGGTGTCGACATGGACGCGCTCTCTCACCAGCAGGTCCACATCCCCCGGCCGGAGCGGCACGCCGCGCAGCAATCCGGCGGCGGTGCCGATCAGGCGGTAGGCGAACGGCCCTTCGCTTTCCACCAGACCAAGGGTATTCGCGAGCACATCGCGCAGGAGGCCTATGGTGAGCGTCATGAACCCGGGTTCCTTTTTTGCGCTACCTTAGCAAAGTTGCCGCATGACGTTCCCAATTCCTATCAGCGACCGACTGGAGAGCGGTGGGCGCTGCCAGCCCGGCGCCCCTCACCCCGGCGCGAACAGCCTCTCCGCCCCCAGCGCCGCCACCCGCCAGCGGCCGTCGCCCTGGACCGCCACCATCTCGTAGCGGTCCAGGGCGATGGGCCGGTCCAGCACCGCCGGGCGGCCGGCGGGGGGAGTCGGGCCGGCGTAGGTCAGGGCCTGGAACGCCACCCGCGCCCGGCCCTCGGCGATCTCGCGGATCAGCAGGTTGCTGATCAGGTGCACCGTGCGGCGGCCCGTCGGGCGGCGGTCCATCTCCTCGAGGATCGCCCGGTGGCCGCCGTGCTCCCGCCCGCCGTGCAGCCACACCCCCTCCGCCGTAAAGGCCGCCGCCACACCGGCCGCATCGTCGCGGTCGAAGCAGGCGAACAGGTGCAGGATCGTCTGTTCGATGGCCAGCCGGCTCATCAGGTCGCCGTCGCTGAAGGACGGCGGGGTCAGGGTCAGGGTCTGTGGCATGCGGTCCCTCCCTGCCGGATCGGCGGCAGGCCGGCCAGGAGTCCGTCCACCCTCTCCCGCGCCTCCACCAGGGTCGCGAGGGAATCCCAGCTGCCGTCCAGCAGCCGCTGGCGCCGCCCTTCGCTCAGGCCGAAGCGGACGCGCCGCGACGCGGCCGTGATCTCTCCGCCGGCGAGGCTGACGGTCAGTTCCGTCTGCGGATTGCCGGTGCATTGGCGGGCCAGCCAGTCGCCGTCGCCAGCCGACACCGTCACGCAGGGCAGCCCCAGCGCCAGGCAGTTGCCGGCGAAGATCTCGCCGAAGGACTCCCCGATGATCGCCCGGATGCCGAAGCGGTACAGCGCCTGGGGCGCATGTTCCCGCGACGAACCGCAACCGAAGTTCCGCCCCACAAGCAACACCGACGCCCCGGCAAAGCGCGGGTCGTCGAAGGGATGAGGCACGGATCGGGAGGCGGCCGCCTGACGCGCGCTTTCGAACACATGGGCTTCCATGCCGCGAAAGGTGGTCATCTTCAGATAGCGGGATTCGATGATCTGGTCGGTGTCGATATCATCGCCGGGCAGCGGCAGACCTCGCCCCCGCACCGTTTCGATAGCCCCCGTCATGCCGCCGACCCCTTCCCTTCCGTGCCACAGGACTCCACCGGCGTGATCACCCCGGCAAGCGCCGCAGCAGCCACCATCACCGGCGACATCAGATACGTCCGCCCCGTCGGCGATCCCTGCCTCCCCCGGAAATTGCGGTTGGAGGACGAGGCGCAGACCTGCGCCCCCACCAGCTTGTCGGCGTTCATGCCGCAGCATAGCGAGCAGCCGGCGTCGCGGAACTCGAAGCCGCGCTCGATGAACAGGCGGTCGAGCCCGCGGGCCACCGCCGCCTGCCGCACCGCGCGGGAGCCTGGCACGATCATCGCCCGCACCCCCGGCGCCACCCGACCGCCCGTGCCGCGCAGATAGGCCGCCACGGCCTCCAGATCCGACAGCCGGCCATTGGTGCAGGAGCCGATGAAGGCCACGTCGATCCGGGTTCCGGTCACCGGCACGCCCGGTGACGCCCCCATGAAGTCCATGGCCGCCCGCCAGCCGTCCGCATCCTCGCCGGCCGTCTCCGGGTGGGGCAGCGGCGCGGTGACCGGACCGGCCTGATCCGGCGCCGTGCCCCAGGTGACCATCGGACGGATCTCGGCGGCGTCCAGAACCACCTCGTCATCCCACTGCGCGTCGGGGTCCGACGCCGTGGCCAGCCAGCGCGCCACCGCCGCGTCCCAGGCCGCGTCGTCCTGCGGTGCGAAGGGACGGCCGCGCAAGTCGTCCACCGTGGTCTGGTCCGGATTCACATAGCCGCAGCGCGCGCCGCCCTCCACCGCCATGTTGCACAGGGTCATCCGCTCTTCCATCGACAGGGCGGCAATCGCCGATCCCCGGAATTCATAGGCATAGCCCAGCCCGCCCTTCGCCCCCAGCCGGGCGATGATATGCAGGGCCAGATCCTTGGCGAAAACGCCGGGAGGCAGCCGGCCGTCAACGGTGATGGCGCGCACCTTCAGCTTTTCCATCACCAGGGTCTGGCTGGCCAGCACGTCGCGCACCTGAGAGGTCCCGATCCCGAAGGCGATCGTGCCGAAAGCGCCGTGGGTGGAGGTATGGCTGTCCCCGCAGGCGACCACCATGCCGGGCTGGATCAGCCCCTGTTCCGGCGCCACCACATGGACGATACCGTGCAGGCCCTTCGCCGGATCGAAGTAGGCGATGCCCGCCCCTGCCGCATTGCGGCCCAGCAATCGTACCTGTGCCTCGCACTGCGCGTCATCGAAGGCCAGGACGTCGCCGCCGGTCGGCACCGAATGGTCGGCGCTGGCGAAGGTCCGTTCGGGATGGGCCACCGGCAGCCCCCGGTCGGCCAGGTCCTCGAAGGCCTGAGGGCTGGTAACCTCGTTGATCAGATGCAGATCGACAGCCAGCTGGTATTGGTTCTCGGCCAGCAGGCGCACCACATGGGCGTCGAAGACCTTGTCGTAGAGCGTTCCCCGCATGCGCTTTCTCCTGCCGAACCGGCCTTATACTGTCCGACCAAAAGATTGACTTTTTGTCGGACATATTGCGTTCAAGCGGCACGCAGCCTTTTACGCGCCATAAGGCGCGACGGCCTTGGCCTTGCCTCCCGACAATGGGTCAAGCCCATTGTCGGTCGGTATTACCCCACCAGATCGCGGATGGCGGCAGCGATGTCGGGTTTCTCTTCCAGCCCGAAGCCAGGGGCGTCGCTGGGGCGAACGGTGCCGTCGATGACCGGGCAGGTCTCGGGATAGCCGCCGAAGGGGCGGAAGACCCCCGGGTAGGCCTCGCAGCCCCCCAGCCCCAGGGCGGCGACGATGTGCAGGTTTATCAGATGCCCGCCGTGGGGGAACATCTGCTTGCGGCTGAAGCCCCGCTCCTCCAGCAGCGCCACCATGCGGGCGTATTCGGTCAAGCCGTAGCTGAGCCCGGCGTCCATCTGGAAGATGTCCCGGCCCGGACGCATGCCGCCGAAATTCAGCAGGTTGCGCACGTCCTGGCAGGAAAACAGGTTCTCGCCGGTAGCGATGGGGCCGTCGTAGTAATGGGCCAGCGCCTGGTTCAGGGCGAAGTCCAGCGGGTCGCCCACCTCTTCGTACCAGCGCAGGCCATAGCCGGCGATGCGGCGGCCGAAGGCCAGGCCCTCGGGCAGGGAGAAGCGGCCGTTAGCGTCCACCGCCAGCCGCTCGCCCGCGCCGGCCAGCGTGATCGCTTCCTCGATGCGGGTGATGTCCTCGACTTCCGAGGCCCCGCCCACCTTGATCTTGAAGGCATCGAAGCCAAGGTCGCGGTAGCTTTCCAGCTCGTCGCGCAGGGACCGGCCGCTGCCCGGGGCGTAATAGTAGCCGCCGGCGGCATAGACCGGCACCGCCGCGCCGTCTGGCGACCGGCCGTGGGCTTCGGCGATGACCACATAGGCCGGCAGATCGCGGATCTTGGCGTTGAGGTCCCAGATCGCCAGCTCAAGCGCCGCGACGGCCGAGGCCCGGTCACCGTGGCCGCCCGGCTTTTCGTTGCGCATGGCCACGGCAAAGACCTTGGCCGGATCGAACCCCGTTCCGTCCGCGTTCAGCAGGCTGTCAGGGTCGGCGCCCAGAACCCGGGGGCGGACCCGGTCCACCAGAATTCCCCGCTGGGCATAGCGGCCGATCGAGTTGAAGCCGATCCCCACCACCGGCCGGCCGCCGCGCATCACGTCGCTGGTGACCGCCACAAGCGAGACGTCGTGATCATCGAAGGACACGACCGCGTTGGAGATGGCGCCCTCAAGCTTCACGCTGTGGGTCACGATGTCGACTATCTTCACTTCGACACTCCTGGAAAATCACACCTGAAAGGCTCAGGCTATACACGCCGCAAGGCGGCCCTCAGGCGTCCCGCGCGGCCGCGATGGCGCGTTCCTTGATCCGGATCAGCCGGGTAAGGGTTTCGTTGACCGGCGCATGAATGCCGGCCTTCGCCGCCTCGCGGGGGATGGCGCCGTTGATGTAGTCGATCTCGCTAAGCCGTCCCGCCTCGTGGTCCAGCAGCAGCGACGGCTTGGCCGCCGGCATGCGCCCGGCAAAGGCGCGCACATGGGCCACAGGGTCGGGGATATCGATGGCGATGCCCCGGGCCTTGGCGACCATCGTCGCCTCGATGGCCGCCGCACGGCTGACGGGACCCAGCTCGGGATCGTCCATCGCCTCGCCCACCGTCATCCCGGTCAGGGCGCAGGGTCCGCTGTAGGCCACGTTGCAGATCAGCTTGTCCCATTGCATCGCCGCGATGTCCCGGGCGGCTTCGGCACTGAAGCCGGCGGCGGCCCATACCGCCACCGCGCGCTCCACCTCGGGGAAGGCCAGTCCGGCGTAGGCGCCCATGCGGATCACCTGCATGCCGTTGTGATGGGCCTGCCCCGGTCCCGTCAGCGAGGCTCCGAACCCGCCGGCGATGCCGACGATCAGCCGGTCCGGATCGATGGACTCGGCCACGTCATCCGCAGCCCCCAGACCGTTCTGGATGGTGACCACCAGGGTTTCCGGCCCGACCAGCCCGGCCGCAGCCTTGGCGGCGGCACCGGCGGCGGCGGATTTCACGGCCAGGATCAGCATGTCGACCGTCTCGCCGTCCGGCACGGTCTCGACGGCGCGGATGCGCACGGTGCGGTGGCCGCTGGCGCCGTCGACGGTCAGGCCGGCGCGGTTGATCGCTGCCACATGGTCGGCCCAGCGGTCGACGGCGAGGATAGCGTTGCCGGCGTCGGCCAGCAGGCCGGCATAGACCGACCCCATGGCGCCGCATCCGATGATCGCGATGTTCATGCGTTTTCACTCCCGAGAGTCTTGGCGTGGCGACGGTCGCGCAGGATTCGCATCGCCATCGTCAACAGGCTGAGACCAAGCAGCGCCAGCAGCAGCAGCGACACCGGCCGCCGCAGGAAAATCTCCGGGCTGATGCTGCCGAAGGTCTGATAGGTGCGCAGAAGTTCCGCATCGAGGATCGGCCCGAGCACGATGCCCAGCACCACCGCGATCAGCGGATAATCGAACCGGCGCAACAGGATGCCCAGCGCGGCGAAGATCGCCATCAGCACCACGTCGAACATCTGCAAGTGCACCGCGTAGGTCCCGGCCAGGGAGAAGACGGCGATGACCGGGATCAGGATGCTGGTCGGGATGCGGACGATCTTGGCCGCCCAGAACGACACCACCAGCCCCGCCCCCACCAGGCAGACAGAGGTGATGAACTGCGCCAGCATCACGCCGTAGACCAGCTGCGGCTGTTCCATGAACAGCCGGGGGCCGGGGATCAGCCCTTGCAGCATCAGCGCGCCGATCAGCACCGCCGTGGCCAGGCCGCCGGGGATGCCCAGCGCCAGCATCAGCGCCAGAGCCCCGCCTTCCGACGCGTTGTTGGCGGATTCCGCACTGATCAGCCCTTCCGGTGCCCCCTTTCCGAAACCATCGGGGGTCTTGGAGGCACGACGGGCTTCGTTGTAGCTAACCACGCTAGCGATGGTCGCCCCCGCCCCCGGCAGGGCGCCAATGATCACGCCCAGGCCGCAGGACCGCAGCAGCGTCACCGGATAGGCAAAGGCGGTGCGCACGCCGCGCAGCATCTGCGCCCAGGGGGATCCCCCGTCGCTGGCATTCTCCGCCCCGGCGTCGGTCACGTGGGACTTCTGCAGCATGTAGAAGAGTTCGGAAAAGCCGATCAGGCCGACCAGGGCGGGGATGATGGCGATGCCGTCCATCAGCTCGAAATAGCCGAAAGTCCCGCGCACCGCCCCGGTGGACGACATGCCCGTGGTGCTGATCAGCACGCCGAAAGCCCCGGCGATCATCGCCTTGATGAAGCTCTTGTCGAGCGAGGCGATGATGGTGATGCCCAGCACCCCCACCAGGAACCGTTCGGGCGGGCCGAATTCCAGCGCGAACAGGACGATGAGCGGCATCACCAGGATCAGGAAGAACGACCCGATCAGGTTGCCCGTCGCCGACGCCGCCACCGAGGTGCCCAGCGCTTCATAGGCGCGGCCCCTGCGGGTCATCGGGTAGCCGTCCAGCCCGGTCATGATGGCCTGGGGCGAGCCCGGGATGTTCAGCAGGATCGACGAGATTGAGGCCCCGAAATTCCCCCCGGCGTAGACCGCCGTCAGGAAGACGATGGCCACCAGCGGCGGCATCGGAAAGGTCAGCGGCAGCATGACGCTGATGGCCAGCGGCGTGCTGAAGCCGGGGATGGCGCCGGAGATGATGCCGAAGAACAGCCCGACAATCAGCATCACCAGCAGATGCCAGTGCATGAGCAGGGATGCCCCGGCAGCAATGGAACCGAGATCGAACATGATGTTTCCTAGAGTTCCGAAGGTCGGAAACGCGAGCCCGCGTCAAATCAGCAGGCCGACCGGCAGCGGCAGACCCAGGTAGTGCTCCATGCCCACCCAGATCAGGCCGACAAGCACCGTCGGCGTCAGCAGCAGCACCGGCAGTGAACGAACCCCGAGCACCAGCAGCAGCAGGAAGGTGTAGGTCACGGTCGCGCTGACGAAGCCGAAGACGAAGATCCCCCAGATGCAGGCCGCCGTCAGACCGATGAAGGCCAGGGACTTGGTCAAGTCGATGCCTTGCGCCGGCGCGTCCGTAACGGAGGCCCCTTCCCGCGCGGCCTTGATCGTCTCGTTCAGGCGCATTGCGGCGAAGCCCAGGCAGCAGAGCAGCAGCAGCCAGTAGACGGGGCCGATCAGCAGCAGGTTGGTTTCGGGCCGGGACAGACTGGCGACGCTCAGGGTGTAATGGGTCGCGTAACCGAGAAGCAGGGCGGGCACGATCAGTTGGCCCGCGAAGTGAACCCAGGGGTTCCTGGTCTTGGGGCTGGACATGGTGGCCTCGACGGTTGGTCCGCCGCTCCCCGGAGCCGTACGGTCGGGCGTGACCGGCCGGTCCCAGGGGGCGGAAGGACGGGGTCCCGACTCGCTATTCGTTGGAAAGGACATCCTTGAAGCGCACCACCACCTTTTCCATGGCTGTGGCCAGCTTCATCGCCTCGCTTGGCCCCATGTAGCCGGAAATGATGTCGGTGCCGGTGCTCTTCAGGTATTCCTGATACTCCGGGCTGTCGAAGGTTTCCTTGTAGCTGCGCACCATCTCGCCGAAGTCTTCCGGGTGTTCGGTGACGAAGGCCGAATGGACGGCGACGAACCGGCTGTCGCCGATCTGCGGCACGTCGACGTCGGGATAGGCCTTGGCCACCGGCACCGCGTTGTCCAGCCCCGGGAAGGGCTCGGGCGAGGCGACGGCCAGCACCTTCACCTGATCGCCCAGGGACAGGTCGCCATAGGCCCCGGAGATGGTGATGTCGCTATGGTCGCCCAGCATGTTGGTGCGCAGTTCGCCCCCGCTGTTGAAGGTGACGGTACGCACATCCAGGTCAAGTTCCTGCAACAGGGCCAGGCCGAACAGCGAAGTCCCGCCCCCCAGGATCATCGCCGCCGACAGGGTGCCCGGCTTTTCCCGCGCTTCTGCGACGAAATCCTCAAGGCTGTCGAAGCGCGAATTGGCGCTGACGACCACATCGCCGTAGTCCCGCTGCTCGATGTTGATGAAGGCGAAATCGTCCAGGCTGAAATCGGCCCCCTGCACCACCGTGTTGATGCTCAGCGTCGGCTGGATCCCGACGAACAGGGTATGACCGTCGGCCGGTGCGTTCAGAAACGTTTTGGCGCCCAGCAGGCCGCTGGCGCCCGGGCGGTTTTCGACGATGATCGACACGCCGTCCAGGTTCTTTTCCCAGAACTGGGCCAGCCCGCGCGCGAAACGGTCGATCGACCCGCCGGCGCCGAACGGCACGATCATGGTGATGGTCTTGCTCGGCCAGCCGTCCGCCATCGCCGGCGCCGAGAACGCCATCATGCCAAGCGCGGCCGAGACGGCCATCGTCTTCCATCCAGACATACTCTCAGTCCTCCCATGTTGCCCGGTGTCTTCCGCTGTCCGGTGCATCCCGCCGGTACGATGGATCGCCCGGCGGATTTGATTTCGCTTATGTGCGTTCGCTTATGTGTGCACGACCCTTCCTGTTCATGCACACGTGTGCATTGCCTATCGGTATCAAACCATGATAATCAGTGTCAAGATGAAAACCTGAGACAGGGGAAGCCGTGACGGATTGGAGACAGAGGCGATGACGCGCGAAACCGCCGGAAAGGGCGGATCGGTGACGATCAAGGACATCGCCCAGGCGCTGGGGGTTTCCCATGCCACGGTATCGCGGGGTTTGAGCGATTCCCCCCTGATCAGCCAGGCGACCAAGGACAGGATTCGCGCCATGGCCGCCGAGATGGGCTATGTGCCCGACACGGCGGCCCGGGTGATGCGCGGGCGCGCGTCCAATCTGGTGGGATTCATCCTGCCCGACGTGCAGAACCACTTCTACAGCGCCATGGCCAAGGTCCTGGCCGAAGAGGTTTCGGCCGCGGGTTTACAGCTGGTGCTGGCGATTTCCAGCGACGATCCGCGGCAGGAGCTGCGCCATGTCCAGGAACTGCGCCGGGCGCGGGCGCGGGGGATCGTCATCACGCCGGTGGCGGCGATGCTGCCCGACACCGTCGCCCTGCTGCGCGAGCTGCGGGTCGTCCAGCTGGTGCGTTCCCACCCCGATGTGACGGCCGACGTGGTCGCCGCCCGGGATGCGGAGGCCACACGCCTGTCCACCGAACACCTGCTGTCCCTGGGCCACCGGCGCATTGCCTATCTCGGCGGCGGGGCGGAAACCATGAGCACCGGGACCCATCGTCTGGAGGGCTATCGCCAAGCCATGGCCGGTGTGGCAGACGCGGTCCCCGCCTGCAGGCTCGTCCCGCCCCACCCGGAGAACGGCTACCGGGCGTCCATGGACCTTCTGCGCGCCAATCCCGCCCCCACCGGCCTGGTCATCGGCAGTTCCCAGCTGGCGCTGGGGGTGTTGCGGGCGGTCCATGAACTGGGGCTGCGCGTGCCCGACGATCTGTCGCTGGTCAGCTACGACGACCCGGACTGGCACCGGCTGTGGGGACCAGGCATCAGCACCATCACCCTGCCGATCCGCGAGATGGCCCATTTCGCCGCCCGCCGGATCTGCCTGCCCGATGCCCCTCCGGCCGATACCGGGTCCCCGGACATCGCCGGGGTCGTGACAGAGCGGCTGGAGCGCGGAAACGCCTATTCCTTCCCCGTCCGTCTGGATGTCCGGGGCAGTTGCAAGGCTGTTGGCCCGGCGCCCGCCGTCGAACGGGCACCGGGAGGGAGGGGGACGACGTCCAAACCCGACGCAAGCGGCCGACCGCCCGCCGGGCGAAGCCCGTCCCATCGGAGGTGTTCGCGAAGCGAACTGCCGTGAGATAGAAATGATGGCGCCGAAACCGGGCCTTAAACCCCGGCCGCCAGCACCGTGTCGAGATGGCCGACCGCTTCGTCCAGTTCTTCGCGGGTGACCACCAGCGGCGGCAGGAAGCGCACCACGTTGTCCCCCGCCGGCACGGTCAGCAGGCCACGTTCGAACAGCTTGCCGACCACGGCGATGTTGGGGGCGGTGGTCTTGACGCCGACCATCAGGCCCTGGCCGCGAATGGCCGTGATGGCTCCGGCATGGCGGGTGGCCACGCCATCCAGCAGGCCGCGCAGATACAGGCCCTTCTCCACCACCTCGGGCAGGAAACCGGGCAGCAGCAGTTCGTCCAGCACCGCATCCACCAGAGCCATGCCCAGGGGGTTGCCGCCGAAGGTTGACGCATGGCTGCCCGCCGTCATCGGCCCGCAGGCCCGGTCCGTGGCCAGCACGGCACCAACCGGAAAGCCGCCGCCCAGGCCCTTGGCGGTGGACATGACATCGGGCGTCACATCGGTGTGCTGATGGGCGAACAGACGGCCGGTCCGGCCCATGCCCGTCTGCACCTCGTCAAACATCAGCAGCAGGCCGTAGCGGTCGGCCAGCGCCCGCAGGCCCGGCAGATAGTCCGGGTCCGGCGCCACCAGACCGCCTTCCCCTTGCAGGGGTTCCACCAGGATGGCGGCGGTTTCCGGACCGATGGCCGCTTCCATGGTCGCCAGATCGTTATAGGGAACATGGTCGAAACCCTGAACCACCGGGCCGAAGCCTTCCAGGTAGCGGGGCTGGCCGCCGGCCGCCAGGGTCGCGAGCGTCCGGCCGTGGAAGGCGTTGACGGCACAAATGATGCGGAACCGTTCCGGATGACCGCCGGCATACTGGAAGCGCCGGGCCATCTTGATGGCGCCTTCGTTCGCCTCTGCCCCCGAGTTGCAGAAGAAGATCTTGTCGGCGAAGGTCGCCGCCGCCAGCCGCCCGGCCACCTTTTCCTGCCCGGCGATCTTGTACAGGTTGGACACATGCCACAGCCGGTCGCCCTGTTCCTGCAACGCCCGGGTCAGGCGGGGATGGCAATGGCCCAGGGCATTGACCGCGATCCCGGCGGCGAAGTCGAGGAACCGGCGCCCGTCGGTGGCATAGAGCCAGGCCCCCTCCCCCCGCTCGAAGGTAACGTCCAGGCGGTTATAGGTGGGCATCACGGAAGACGTCGGCATCGCGGGGACTCCAATGGCGATCTGGGGAAAAAAGCGATACCAGGGTCTCCGCCGTCACTCCAGACTTATCGTGGAAACCGGCATGCGGCAGGTTTCCCCGCCGCATGCCTGCAGCCGGCGGATCAGTTCGCCGCCAGCGCCGCGCGGAAGGCCTTCAGGACCTGCGTCCCCGGCTTGCCGCTGGCGTCCATCTGCGCGGCCCACTCATCGCCAACCGTGGCCATTGTCGCTTCCAGCGCCGCCATGTCGGCCTCGGGCAGGGATATGAAGCGCACGCCGGCCTCTTCGGCGGCCTTGGTGTCGGACGCCGAGGTGGCGTCGGCTTCCCCACAGGCGCTTTGTGTCGCCGCCTCGCCGGCGTCGGTCAGGGCCTTCTGCACGTCGGCCGGCAGACTGTCGAATTTCGCCTGGCTGATCATGTAGGTGGCCACGAACGAGCCGAAGTTGGTCCCCCGGGTCGCCGTCTTCAGGTGCGGCGCCAGGTCATAGGACTTGATCGAGCCGATGGGAAAGGCGATGGCATCGACGATGCCGCGCGACAGCGCCTCGCGGGTTTCCGGAGCGGGGATCGACACCGGCACCGCATCCAGCTTGGTCAGGGCAAGCTGCTTGGCCGACCCGGTGGCGCGCACCTTCTGACCCTTCAGGCTGGCCAGATCGGTGATCTCCTTGGCGGAAAAGACCTGATAGGGCGGCAGCACCAGGGTCCCCAGCGCACGCACGCCCTGGGGGGCGTATTCGGCCTGATCCAGGACGCCGCCCGGCTTGGCGATTTCCCAGAAGGCGCGGGTGCCTTCGCAGGCGTCGGAGAAGGCTTCGGGCAGTTCCCCCACCGAGCTGAGGGGCAGTTTGTCCGACACATAGGACGCGCCCACATAGGCGATATCGGCCACACCGGATTCCACCAGCGCCAGCATGTCCTTGGACTTGCCCAGCTGCTGCGCGGGGAAATGTTCAAAGGTCACCGATCCGCCCGTCGCCTCGGTGGTCTGCTCCATGATCGGTCGGAGCAGGCTTTCGGTGATGTAGTGGCCCACAGGCAGGCTGTCGGCGGCGCGCAGGGAAATGTCCTCGGCCTGCGCAGCGCCGGTCGTTGCGCCGATGGCGAGGATCAGGGAAAGGGCAGTCAACAGGGTCCCACGTACGCTTTTCATTGGGGTGCTCCTCCGTGTTCGTTGCTTGTTCGTTGCTTGGTTCTTGTCTGCGCGGACTACCGCATCGTTGACGGCAGCCACAGGGTAAGGACGGGAAAGGCGGCGAGAATGGCGATGACGATCAAATGCGCCCACACGTGGGGCCGCACCCCCCGGAACAGCTCACCCAGGGGTCTTCGTGTGTAGCGGGCGACGACGAAGACGTTCATGCCCAGCGGCGGCGTGACCATGCCCACTTCGGCGGTGACCACCACCAGGACGCCGAACCAGATGGGATCGAACCCCAGCTGCAGGACCAGCGGCAGAACCACCGGCACGGTCAGGATCAGAATGGCGATCTGGTCCATGAAGAACCCCAGGATCAGATAGCCGAGCAGGATCACCGCGATGATCACCCAGCGCGACACCTCCATCCCGCCGACCATCGAGGTGATCTCGACCGTCACCCGCGACAGGGTGAAGAAGTAGCCGAAGATATGCGCCCCCATGATGATGAACAGCACCATGCAGGTGGTCCGCGCCGCCGAGCGCAAGGCCCGCCAGGCGGTGCGCAGGCTCAGCTGCCGCTCCCATGCGGCGATCAGCAGCGCGGCAAAAGCGCCCAGGCCCGACGCCTCGGTCGGCGTGGCGATGCCCGAATAGATCGTCCCGCTGACCGCCAGGAACAGCACCACCACCGGCCCCACGCGCTTCAGCGAGGCCACCTTCTCCATCAGCGTATAGGAGCGCCCCTTCGGGGCCGCCGCCGGATCGCGCCAGACCAGAAAGGCGACGGTCAGCAGAATGGTCGCCGTCACCATCAGGCCCGGAATAACCCCGCCGATCAGCAGGGATCCAATTGGAATGTCGGCGATGATGCCGTAGAGAATGAGCGCGATGGACGGCGGGATCAGCATCGCCAGCGTGCCGGAAATGGCGACCACTCCGCAGGCCAGCTTGGGTTCGTATCCTTCCTTCAGCATCGCCGGGATGGAAGTGGAGGCCAGGGTGGCGGCAGCGGCCGTGGACGAGCCGGAAATCGCGCCGAATCCCGCCCCGGCCAGGGCCGTGGCCATGGCCACTCCGCCCCGCAGCCGGCCGACCCAGATAGTGGCCGCCCGGAACAGGTCGTTGGCGGCCCCGGAGACGATGACGAACTCGGCCATCAGGATGAACATCGGGATGGTGATGATTTCGTAGTCGCTGGCCGTCGACAGCGGGGCGGTTTTCAGGATCCCCTGCAGGATCGGCCAGCCACCGACCATGTAAAGGCCGACCGCACCGGACACCGCCATGGCCAGGGCCACGGGAAGCCCGCTGACCAGCAGGACGACGAGAAGCAGCAAGGCAGTGGTGACGGTCATTCTCCGTGCTCCCCGGCGTGGGCCGTTGTTATCGGCGGCGGCGGCAGCTCAACCAGATCCCGCCCGGTCGCCGCCGAGGCGCCATGTCCCAGCACGCGATAGACACAGCGCAGGGTCAGCACGGTCATGCCCAGCGCCAGTACCGCATGGGCCACCCAGGTGGGCAACGGGATCAGCGCGGCTATGCGATTGTCCGAGCGGAAGGTATCGACCGCCTCGCCCCATTCCAGCCAAGCGATCGCCCCCATCAGCGCTGCCGAGGCCGCATACCCGAGGACCTGGCCCCCATGGCGGACACGCATCGGCGTCAGCGGCAGGAAGATGTCCAGCGCGATATGACCGTGGTGGTGCAGCGTGTCGGAAAGGGCGAAAAACACGACGATACCCACCAGATACAGCCCGATCAGGTCATAGGACCACACCAGCGGTGCATCGAAGGCATAGCGCATCACCACATCCAGCACGACAATCAGCATGATCGCCGCCATGGCCAGGACCGACAGGGCGATCAGCCCGGTTTCCACCCGGGCCAGACACCCCGACAGCGCATTGGCCGGCTTCTGGTCTTCGGTCGATGTTTCCATGACATCGCTCCTTTATCCCCGGGGTTCGGCGGCGGCGATGATGGCCCGCGCGGCCCGTTCATGGGGCTTGTCAACCATCTTGCCGTCGATCCGCACCACCCCGGCCGCCGGGTCGGCGGCAAAGGCATCCAGCACCTTGCGCGCCCAGGCCAGATCGCTCTCGGACGGTGTGAAGGCCGCGTTGACCGGGGCGACATGCTTGGGATGGATCACCGCCTTGGCCCCGAATCCGTCCCGCCGCGCCGCGGCCGCTTCGGCCTTCACCACCGACAGGTCATCCAGCACCGCGCAGATGGTATCCACCGCCACCACCTCGGCGGCGGCCGCCCCGGCCAGGCACAGGTTGCGCGCCAGACGGAAGGGTTCGTGGAAGCCCACCGCCGCGCCGTTCTCCCGCGCCCCCAGCGATGCGGCAAGATCCTCGCCGCCCCACATCATGCCCCACAGCCGCTTGTCGACCCCCCGATAGGCCCCCAGCGAGAACAGAGAGGCCGCCGTTTCCGTCACGATGGCCAGAATCCGCGTCGGTCCGGCGCCGGACATCACCTCGAACGCCGCCAGATAGTGGGAGAGCCGGCGCAGGGTGTCCGGCCCGTCGCACTTCGGCAGAACGATGCCGTCGGGCCGGTGCGGCATCACGGCGGCCAGATCGGCCAGGGTCATTGCCCCGTCGGGGGCCGCATCCAGGGCGTTGATCCGCACGAACAGGGCCGGCCCTCGGCGCGGCGCATCGAGCATGCGCGCCACCATCGCCCGGGCGGTGTCCTTTTCGGCCAGGGCCACGGAGTCCTCCAGGTCGAGGATCAGGGCATCGGCCTCCCCGGCCACGGCCTTTTCGAATTTCCGGTCGCTGTCGCCGGGAACGAACAGAAAGCTCCGCATCATGCCGCTCCTTCGGGACGCTTTTTCATCAGCGCCACCCGCTTGCAGCGGGCGACCAGGGTGTCGTCCTGCTTGAAGCACAGATGTTCGAATTCGATCAGGCCCTGGGTCGGCCGGGATTTGCTTTCCCGCTTCGACAGCACCCGTGTTTCGGCGCGCAGGGTATCGCCATGGAACACCGGGGCGGGGAAGGTCACTTCGGAAAAGCCGAGATTGCCGACGGTGGTGCCCAGCGTGGTGTCCTGCACCGAAAGCCCCACCATGATCGCGAAGGTGAACATCGAATTGAACAGCCGCTGGCCCCATTCGGTGCCTTCGGAAAAATGCGCGTCGATATGCAGCGGCTGGGGATTCATGGACATCAGGCTGAACATCGTGTTGTCCGCCTCGGTCACCGTTCTGGTCAGTTCGTGCCGGAACGTCTGGTCCACCGTGAATTCTTCGAAATACAAGCCGGCCATGAATGGCTCCTCAATAGGATTTGGGCAGCCCCAACACCTTTTCGGCGATGAAGCACAGGGCCAGTTGGGGGGAAACGGGGGCGATGCGCGGGATCAGGCTTTCGCGCAAATACCGCTCCACGTGATATTCCTTGGCGTAGCCGAAGCCGCCGTGGGTCATGATCGCCTGCTGGCAGGCATTGAACCCCGCCTCGCCGGCCAGATACTTCGCCGTGTTGGCCGACGCGCCGCAGGGCAGGCCGCTGTCGTATTCCCAGGCCGCCTTCATGGTCATCATCCAGGCCGCTTCCAGCTGGGCGTGGCAGATCGCCAGCGGATGCTGGATGCCCTGGTTCTGGCCGATGGGGCGGTTGAACACCCGCCGGTCCCGGGCATAGTCGGTGGCCTTGCGCAGGGCGGCGAACCCCAGGCCGACGGCTTCGGACGCGATCAGGATCCGTTCCGGGTTCATGCCTTCCAGAATGTACTGGAAGCCCTTGCCTTCCTCGCCGATGCGGTCGGCTTCCGGAACCTCGAAGTCTTCGAAGAACAGCTCGCAGGAATCCACGGCCTTGCGGCCCATCTTCTCGATCTCGCTGATCTGCACGCGGGTGCGGTCCAGGGGGGTGTAGAACAGCGACAGCCCGTGGGTCGATTTGGTGACCTCGTCCAGCGGCGTGGTGCGGGCGAGCAGCAGCACGTTGTCCGCTTCCATCGCTGTCGAGATCCACACCTTCTGGCCATTGACCACATAGCGGTCGCCGCGCTTTTCGGCGCGCACCTTCAGCTGGGTGGTGTTCAGACCGGTGTTGGGTTCGGTCACCGCGAAGCAGGCCTTGGCCCGCCCTTCGGCCATCGGCCGGATCATCCGTTCCTTCTGCTCTTCGGTGCCGAAGACGGCCACCGGGTTCAGGCCGAAGATATTGATATGCACCGACGATGCCCCGGACAGGCCGGCGCCGGATTCGGCGATGGTGCGCATCATCACCGCCGCCTCGGTCACGCCCAGACCGGCGCCGCCGTTGGCCTCGGCCGTGCAGATCCCCAGCCAGCCCTCGGCGGCCAGGGTGTCGTAGAAGTCGAAGGGAAAGCCGCCTTCCTTGTCCCGCTTCATCCAGTACTCGTCATCGAACCCGGCGCAGATCCGTTGGATGGCATCCTGGATCGCCTGCTGGTCGTCCGTCAGGGCAAAGTTCATTTGATCACTCCTTGTCCGGGCCGGTGAGCACCCCTGCCCGCCGCAAACCCGCTATTTCGTCCGCCGAGAAGCCGTTGCGCGCCAGGATCGTCTCCCCCTGCTCGCCCAGGCGCGGCGCCAGCCGGTCGGGGCGGATCTCGCTGCGGGAAAAGCGGGTGGGAACGGCCATTTGCCGGATCGGGCCTTCACTGGGATGGGTCACGGATTCGAAGAAGCCGGTGGCCACCAGATGCGGGTCTTCCAGCGCTGATTCGAAGGAATGCATCGGCATCGCCGGGACATCGGCCTCGTCGAACAGCCGCAGCCACTCCTCGGTGGTCCTGGTCAGCAGGATCTCGCCGAGTTCCGCATAGACCGCATCGATATGCGCCATCCGTGCCGAGAAAGTGGCGAACCGGGGATCGGCAGCCGGCATTTCCGGACACCCCAGAGCGCGGAAGAACCGCTGCCAGTGGCCGTCCGTGTAGATCAGGGCGCAAATGTAGCCGTCCCGGGTCTGGTAGGGCCGCCGGTCCGGCGACAGATGCCGGCCGTAGCCCCCCGCATCCAGCGGCGGGTCATAGGTCAGCCCGCCCAGATGATCACCCAGGATCATCGACAGGATGGTCTCGTACATCGGGATTTCGATCTTCTGTCCCAGGCCCGACCGCTCCCGCTCCACCACCGCCGCCAGGATGGCATTGACCGCCGCCAGCCCGACGATCCGGTCGGCTACGGCCGCCGGCACATAGGACGGCCGCTGACCGGCCCGCACGAAGCAATGGGGGATGCAGGCTCCGCCCTGGATCAGGTCGTCATAGGCCGGACGTGCCGCATAGGGACCGCGCTGGTCGAAGCCCACCAGGGCCGCATAGATCAGCCGGGAATTGGCCTCGGCCAGGGTTTCCGGCGACAGGTTCAGCCGCGCCATCGCCCGCGGCCGCACGTTGGTCACCAGCACGTCGGCCTCTGCCACCAGACGCAACAGCGCAGCACGCCCCTCCGGCGCTTTCAGGTCCAGCGCGATGCTTTCCTTGGAGCGGTTGGTGTTCAGAAAAAGTGCCCCCATGCCCTCGTTCCGGGCCGGGCCGATCTGGCGCACCACATCCCCCGTCGGAGCTTCCACCTTCACCACCTCGGCGCCGAAATCCCCAAGGATCAGCGTGGCGTACGGCCCCATCAGGACGGACGTCAAATCGAGAATACGCAGGCCCGCAAGCGGTCCCATTCGCTACCTCCCAGTTTTTTGTTCTTATATATGGACATTTACATCATAATCATGAACAATGTATATGGACGGAACAGCGGTTGTCAACGCACCCCGTCCGTGTTCGGCTGAATACCCCAGCCCACTGATCAAGATCGCAGCTTTGGAGAGGATGTTCGTGATGGCCGTGAAGCAGATCGAGAACCTGCTCGCCCTTCTTGAGTTTTTCGCCGAGCGCCGGCGTCCGGCCACGCTGGCGGATGTGGTGCGGCATTTCGACTGGCCCCGGTCCAGCGCCTTCAACATCCTGTCGACTCTGACCGCGGCCGGTTACCTGTACGAACCCCGCGCCCGGGGCGGCTATTACCCCACGCCCCGCTGGGCGCAGATCGTCACCGCCTTCAGCGGCGCCGAGCCCCTGCTGGAGCCCTTGCGCGCCATCATCACCGGCCTGGCCGAAAGCACGGGGGAAACCGTGTGGGTCTCCGCCCCCAGCGGACTGTTCGCGGTGTTTCTGGAGGTGATCGAATCCGGAGCACCGATCCGCTATGCCGCCCAGCCGGGCAAGCGGGTGCCGATCCACCTCACCGCCTCGGGTCAGGCGCTGCTGTCGCGGATGCCCCCCGGGGATCGGGACGTGATCCTGCGCAAGGTCGGCTTCGACAGCTGCGGCCCCAATGCCCCCCGTTCGGTGGAAGAGGTGAACCAACAGATCGCCGCCGGTCAGGCCCGGGGCTGGTTCGTCTCCGCCTCGGCCTATTCGCCGGACCTGGGCGGGGTGGCGATCCCGGTGGAAATCAACGACCGGGTCTTCGCCATCACCGTGGCCGGGCCGCTGTTCCGCGTGGGCGAGAAGGCCGAAGAGCACGCCCGCGCCATCCGCGACGCCATCGTTCGGGAACTGGGACCGGAGTACGCGCCGCAAACCCCTTGATGCCCTGAAAACGGATCCGCCGGCACCCCTGACACGGGAATGAACCGGGCGGCAAGACCAGGAGGAAATCGCATGATCGCACAGCCTACCAGCGTCCCCGCGACGGAGGCCGCCCGATGAACCCCGCCGAATGGCTTGCCCGCACGGCGACCAGAACCCCCGACGCCCCGGCCCTTTTCCTCGGCACCCGCGTCCTGGCCAGCTACGCCGCCTTCGCCCGGCGGGCCGCCTGTATCGGGGCGGCCCTGCGGGACCGGGGTATCGGCCCGGGGGACCGGGTGGCGATCTTTCTGCCCAACAGCCCGGACTACCTGCCGATCCTCTACGGCATCTGGTTCGCCGGCGCGGTAGCCGTCCCTGTCAATGCCAAGCTGCACCCCCGGGAAGCGGCCTGGATCATCACCCACGCCACCGCCCGCCTGGCCTTCCTGAAGGATGCAGCGGCAATCCGGGCGGCCGGCGACATGCCCGATGGCATCTCGGCCGTCACCCCCGGCACGGCCGGCTTCGCCGCCATGGAGGCCTGCACGCCATTGGACAGCCCGGTCCCGCTGGCCACGGACGATATCGTCTGGCTGTTCTACACCTCCGGCACCACCGGCCGCCCGAAAGGCGCGATGCTCAGCGCCGGCAACCTGATGGCCATGTCCCTGAGCTATCTAGCGGATGTGGACGCGGTGACGGCGGACGACGCCGCCCTGTATGCCGCGCCGATCTCGCACGGGGCCGGGCTGTACAATTTCATCCACGTGCTGCGCGGAGCCCGCCACGTTATCCCCGAAAGTGGCGGATTCGATCCGGCCGAAGTCCTGGAACTCGCCCGCACCCTGGGACAGGTCTCGATGTTCGCCGCCCCGACCATGGTCAAGCGGCTGGTCAAGGCCGCCAGGGAAACGGGCGCGGACGGCACCGGCTTGAAAACCGTCGTCTACGGCGGCGGCCCCATGTATGTGGCCGATATCCAAGAGGCCCTGGCGGTCTTCGGCCCGAAGTTCGTGCAGATCTACGGCCAGGGCGAAAGCCCGATGACCATCAGCGCCCTGTCCCGCGCCGACCTGGCCAACACCGGCCATCCGGACTGGGAACGGCGGCTGGCCTCGGTCGGGCAGGCCCATAGCGTGGCCGAGATCCGCATTGTCGATGAAGACGGCTGCGACCTGCCCCGGGGAGAGATCGGCGAGATCATCGTGCGCGGCGCTCAGGTGATGCAGGGCTACCGGTGCGACGCCCAGGCCAACGCCAAATCCCTGCGCAACGGCTGGCTGTGGACCGGCGACATGGGCCAGCTGGATGCCAAGGGCTATCTGTTCCTGCACGACCGGGCCAAGGACGTGGTGATTTCCGGCGGCTCCAACATCTATCCCCGCGAAGTGGAGGAAGTGCTGCTGACCCATCCTGGCATCCAGGAGGTCTCCGTCGTCGGTGCGCCGGATCCGGAGTGGGGAGAAATCGTCGTGGCCTTCGTAGTGCCAGGCACCGATCCGGCCCCCGGCACGGCGGAGCTGGATTCGGTCTGCACCAGCGCCATCGCCCGCTTCAAGAAACCCAAGCGCTACATCTTCCTCGACGCCCTGCCGAAGAACAACTACGGCAAGATCCTGAAGACCGAACTGCGCGCCCTCCTGCAGGATCCGGGAAAATAGCACCGGGCTCCCGACAACTCGGGCAGGGAACCGCACAGATCCCCTGCCCGAGAGAGGAAAAAAGGGATGTTCAGGCCTCCAGCCCGGCGAGGAAACCGGCGAACGCCTCCGCCGTCGCATAGGACTTCTGGGTGCCCGGCCGGGTGATGCTGTCGGCGGCATAGCGCACGGCCTTTTCCAGCGCCGCTGCCATATCGCCGGCATCCACATAGAAGCGGGAGAAGGCACCGATGAAAGCGTCCCCCGCCCCGGTGGTATCCACCGGGGTGACCGGCACGGCCCCGATCCGCCGGGTTTCGGCACCGGCGCTGACCAGCATCGCCCCCCGTCCGCCCAGGGTGACGATCACCGTGCGGATGCCCCGAGCCACCAGCGCCCGGGCCGCCGTTTCCGCATCGGCCTCGTTGTCCACCGGCAGGCCGGATATGGTCGCCAGCTCTGTTTGGTTGGGCACCAGAAAGGTCAGGCTTTCGATCCGCGCGGCGTCCAGCTCGGCCGGGGCCGGGGCCGGGTTCAGCAGGGTTTCGATGCCATGGCGGGCGCCCAGGGCCACCGTGTGGTAGATGGTCTCCAGCGGCACTTCCAGCTGCATGACGATCAGGGTGCAGTCCTTCAGTGCCTCTTCCGCCTTGTCCACATCGGCCGGAGTCAGCAGGGCGTTGGCACCCTTGATGATCAGGATGCTGTTTTCGCCCGACGGTTCGACGAAGATCGGCGCCACGCCGCTGGAGGTTCCGGGCACCCGTTCGACAAAGCGGGTATCGATGCCCGAGGCCTCGAAGTTGCGGATGGTGTTGTCGGCGAAAATGTCATCGCCCACCTTGGTCACCATCATGACGTCGGCCCCCAGGCGGGCGGCAGCGATGGCCTGATTGGCGCCCTTGCCGCCGCATCCCATTTCAAAACGCGGCGCCTCGATGGTTTCCCCCGGGGCGGGCATGCGGTCGGTGTAGGTGATCAGGTCGACCATATTGCTGCCGACCACCGCGATTTTCTTACCGGACATGACACCCTCCCTTTGTTTATTTCATCGCACCGATGGCACTTTCCGCCGCCGCCGCTTCGGCCGCGGTCAGGTAGCCCAGCCGCACCGAGAAGGCCCGCGTTTCGCCCCCCGGCAAGATCTGCACATGCCCCTTCGCCCGCTCCGCCGTTTTCCCTTCCGGTTCGCAGGTGGCGGGCAGGCAGAAGGCGCAGACCTGCTGATCGCTGTTCACCAGCACCCAGCGCACGGTCTTGGGCAGGCTGGCGGGGTCGTAGGCGATATGGAAGGCATCGCCTTCCGGCCGCTTGTACATCTGCGCCGTCCGCCCGTCCGGACCAACGCCACCGCCCCGGATATAGAAGACCTGCTCCGGGTCGTAGCGGTCCGGCTCGCCGGTGGTTTCCATCACCGACGGATCCTCGGCCAGGGCGGCCAGCAGGGCATCGTAGGCCGGGCTGCGCGGCACATGGGCCGGTACCTTGGTGCGCACCACCGTGGTTTCCGGTGTATAGGGCGCGGGCTGGACGATGCGCCCGCCGTCGACGAAGGCGAAGTTCACATGGCACATGTACATCAGGTCCATGGCCGCACCCGACAGGTTCTCCACCGCCATGCCGATATCGAACAGGGTGCTGTCCGGCCGCAGCACCACCCGGGGCCGGGCCACATAGTGGGACCCGAAGCCCATGACGTACTCCCGCGTGCCGACCACGGCCACATAGGGACCCTCGGCGTCCTCGCCCACCTCCAGGCCGGCGGTATCCATCGGCGCGCAGGGCATTTCCCCGTGCAGGGGGTGGGTGTCCTCCGGTCCCGGGCAGCCATTGGCCAGCAGGCCCGAGTGAAAGGCAAAACAGCCGTAGGTGCCGACGATCTCTGCCGCCGGGCGGGGCATGTCGAACATGTTGGCCATGGTCAGGTCGACCCCGTCGAACACCGCGTCCCAGATCATCTGCCCGTAGAAAGGCAGCACCACCAGATGGCCCCGGCTGTTGGACAGGCGCAGGGCCTCGATCCCGCTGTCGTAGCGGAACAGGCGGACGGACAGGCCATGGGCTTCGAGGAAAAGGCGCTCGGCCTCTACGAAGAAGGAGCGACGCAGCTGAACGACCGTGGACGCGGACATGGTTCCCTCCCCCACACCCCTTACCGGGCGCGGTTTTTATAGGCATTGATGGCGATCACGAGCAGCAGGAACACACCCCAGATGAAGTCGATGAGGTGGTTGGAGAACCGCAGGATCTGGAAGCCGCTGGACAGCAGCATCAGGGCGACCACGGCGATCGACACCCCCAGCACCGTCCCCCGCCCGCCGGCCGGATTGGTGCCGCCGAGCACGGCGATCAGCACCGCCTGCAACAGGTACGAGGTGCCATAGTCGGACTTGGCCGCATTGGTCCGCCCCGACAGCATGATCCCGGCGATGGAGGCCAGCACGCCCGTCATCATGTAGCTGTAGAAGACCATGCGGTCGCGCTTCAGCCCGGCGAACAAGGCCGCCTTCGGGTTGGTGCCCACCAGCATCAGATTCACCCCCAGCGGCGTGCGGCCCAGGATGAAGGCCACGGCGATGGCGATCAGCACGAACAGCACGAACGGCGTGGCCAGCCCCAGCAGCTTGCCGTTGCCGACCCAGGCCCACATGTCCGGGAAGCCGACGATGGCCGGGCCGCCGGTCAGCACGATGGCCAGCCCGGTGAACACCTGCCCGGTGCCCAGCGTGGCGAGAATCGGCGTGATCTTCACCCGGGTGATCAGGAACCCGTTCAGCGCCCCGGCCACCAGCCCCGTCCCCAGGGCCACCACACCCCCCAGCAGCACCACCACCAGGCCGGTATCGGCGACGCCGGTGCTGTCGGCCAGCTTCTTGAACAGGATGCCCGCCAGGATTCCCGACAGGTTGGCGATGCCCACAACCGACAGGTCGATCCCGCCGGTCAGCATGGCGATCATCATGGCAATCGACAGCAGGCCCAGTTCCGGGAAGATGTAGGTGATGGATTCGAAGTTGTAGTAGCGCAGGAACTTGTCCGGGCTCAGCACGGTCATGATGACGAAGATCAGCACCGTCATCACCAGCAGCTGCACGATGTTGTTGTCCCGGTTGAGGACGGCGCGGAAGTCCAGCTTGTTGATCATGTCCGGTCTCCTCAAACCTTGCGCTTCTGGTCACGCCAGGCGGTGACGGCGGTGGCGATGACGATGATCACGCCCACGACGACCCGCTGCCAGGTGGTGTCGATCTTCATGATGATCAGGCTGTTCTTGACCATCACCAGCATGAACACGCCCAGCATGGTTCCCAGCACCGTGCCCCGGCCGCCAAAGATCGACGCGCCCCCCAGCACCACGGCGGCGATCACGTCCAGTTCCAGCCCCACGAAGTCGCGCGGGTTGGCCAGCCAGATCATGCCGCTATGCAGCAGCCCGGCGAACCCGGCCAGGGCGCCGGCGAAGCAGTAGATGAAGAAGATGATCTTGCGCAGATCGAAGCCCGCCCGGCTGGCGGCTTCGGAATCGCCGCCGATGGCATAGATGCCCCGGCCGATCATGGTGTAGCGCAGGATCACATGCACCAGCACCGCCAGCCCCACATAGACCAGCACCATCGCCGTCAGGCCATAGGTGGTGCCGTCGGCCTTGGTCAGGGACACCACTTCGGTCTTGGCGAAATCGATCAGAACGTCGGGCATCTTGTTGATGTTGATCATGCTGGTGCCGACGACCCCCAGCAGGAAGCCGCGCACCATGCTGCCCGTGCCCAGGGTCACGATCAGCGGAATCATGCGGAACTTGTAGACGAAAAAGGCGTTCAGGCAGCCGAACAGCGCCCCCATGGTCGCCGCCGTCAGGAACGGCAGCGCCACCCCGTCATACCCCGTCCACAGCATCCCCTTGACCGTCAGGTACATCGCCGCGACGGCGAAGGCGGGGAAGGACACGTCGATTCCGCCGGAAATCATGATCATCAGCACGCCCAGCGCCATGATCCCGATAATCACGTTGCTTCTGAGCAGGCTGAACAGGTTGTCCGGCTGCCAGAACGCCGGATTGACCAGCCCGATCCCGATCATGGCGAGCAGGAGAATACCCGCGATGACCACCTCCGATCTCCGAAGCCAGTTCATGGCCATCCCCCCTTATACAAACGCCTTGAGTTTGTCGCTGACCGCCTCTTCAGAGGTGGTGGCACAGTCCAGCCCTTCGGTCAGGCGGCCCCTGTGCATCAGGACGATGCGGTTGCAGTTCTGAACCAGTTCCAGGACGTCGTCGGAAATCATCAGCACCGCCAGGCCATGGCTTCTGGCCAGGTCGCGGATCTTGTGGTGGATCTCGGCTTTCGAGCCCACGTCAACGCCGACAGTCGGCCCGTTGAGGATCAGCACCCGCGCATCCGTCAGCAGCCAGCGGCCCAGGACCACCCGCTGCTGATTGCCCCCCGACAGTTCCTTGACCAGCTTCGCCCCGGACGGCGTGGCGATCTGCATGGCGGCGATGGTGTCGGTCACCATGGTGTCCGCCCGCGCCCGGTCGATGGTCAGACCGCTGGTCAGGGACTCATAGGATGTGGACAGGATGTTGCGGTCGATGCCCTGGGTCAGGAACAGCCCTTCGCTCAGGCGGTCCTCGGGCACATAGGCGATGCCTGCCGCAATGGCGTCCTGGGTCGACCCCGGCGTCACCGGCTTGCCGTCCACCCGGATCTCGCCCCGGCTGGCCGGCATCATGCCGAACAGGGACAGCGCCAGTTCGGTCCGCCCCGATCCCAGCAGCCCCGACAGCCCGACGATCTCGCCGGCACGGATGGTCAGGTCCACGTCCTGGAACGCCCCGTCCAGGCTCAGGCCGGAGACCTCCAGCCGCGGCGCCTCGCCGGCGTCCGGTCCGGGGGTCCAGGTGTAGGGTTCGGTAACGATATCGGCCCCGGTCATATGGCGGGTCAGCGACGCCTCGTCGAAATCCCCCACCGGTCCCTCGGCGACCAGGGATCCGTTGCGGATGACGGTGATCCGCTCGCTGATCTCCATCATCTCGCGCATCTTGTGGCTGACGAACAGCACGGCGATACCCCGGGACTGGATGTCCCGGACGATGCGGAACAGGGTTTCCACCTCGCGCCGGGTCAGGGCCGTGGTCGGTTCGTCCATGATGATCAGGCGGGCGTCGGACATCAGGGCGCGGGCGATGGCCACCAGCTGCTTGCCGGCGGTGGGCAGGCTGCCCACTTCGGCATTCAGGTCCAGATCCACCCCCAGGCGCCCGACGGCTTCGCGGGCGATGGCCCGCACCCGGCCCCAGTTCATCAGCCGCCGCTTTTCGCGCAACTGGGTGTTCATGGCCAGGTTTTCGGCCACCGTCAGGTTTCCGAACAGGGAAAAGTCCTGATAGATCACCTGGATGCCATGGTCGATCGAGGCGATGGGCGTCAGCCGGCCGGCGGGATTGCCACGGATCAGGATCTCGCCGGCGTCGGGCTGATAGACCCCTGACATCACCTTGATGATCGTCGATTTGCCCGACCCGTTTTCCCCCGCAAGGCAGTGGATTTCCGCTTCCCGAATGGTCAGGGACATGTCGTTCAGGGCGCGCACGCCGGCGAATTCCTTGCGGATGCCGCGAAGCTCGATGAAGGCGTCTGTCATGACACGTCCGCCTGTGCTGAAAGGAAGAAAAAGAAGACGGCGATGGACCGGACGAAGGGATGGTAAAGGGGGGCGACCCGGCCGCCCCCCTTCCCCGAAAGGGGAACGTCCCCTTAGAAGTCGTACGTGTCCATGTTCTCGGCGGTCACGCCGACCCAGCCCTGGCCGTACAGAAGGTTGGCTGCGCCCCCTTCCGGCGTGGACAGATTGGTGTAGCCCGGCAGGCCCAGGTCGAGACCGGCCTTGATCTGATCGGCCTTGCCGTCCAGGGCCATCACCGCCAGCATGTTCATGGCATAGCCGGCAACGGCGGGATCCCAGAACTGGATGTACTGGATGTCACCGTTAGCCAGGTATTCCCCGGCGACCGAGACCAGGCCCGTGCCGGAGAAGAACAGCTTGTCCTGCAGGCCCCGTTCGGCGATCAGACGGCCGGCACCGGCCGAGGTGGGCATGGGACCACCGACGATGCCCTTCAGGTCGGGGTAGGTGGTCAGCACTTCCTTCAGCTTGTTGTAGTCCGTGTTGGCGTCGTCATAGGTTTCCAGACGGCCGGTCACCTGTTCCATCTTCGGGAAGTGTTCTTCCTGATAGGCCACCGCCCCGTCGATCCATTCGTTCTGCGACTTCGACGTCAGGCTGCCCACCGTGGTGACATACTTGCCTTCGCCGCCCATGTAGCCGCCCAGCACTTCCATCAGCTTGGCGCCATAGGCATGGTTGTCGAAGGCTTCCAGCACGAAGTCGGCATTCTGGATGTTGGACGCTTCGTGGGCGATGACGGTGATGCCCCGGTCGCGGGCCTTTTTCAGCACCGGTTCCACCGCTTCCACCGAGAACGGCACGATGCAGATGGCATCGACGCCCTGGGCGATCAGGTTTTCCACGATCTGCACCTGGGCGGCGGCATCGGCCTGGCTGGGGCCGACCATCCAGGTGTCATGGTCGGTATCGCCGCCGAACTGCTTCACGCCATCACGCATGCGGTCGAACCAGGCAATGCCGTCCACCTTCACCACCGTGGCGATGGAATAGGTCTTGCCCGTGGCCTCCGACGTCAGCGTCCCGATCCCCTCGGGCGTCGCGACCGGATCCTCGGCGAAGGCGGGAGCCGACATCAGCGTCCCCGCGACGACGAGGGAAGAGAGCAGTTTGTTCATCGTTGATCTCCTTGGAGTACGTTTCCCAGTTCGGTCCCCACCGATCGCACGGCCCCCTGTCGTGCAGGAGCGTTCTTGTCGTGGTGCGTCGGCGCGCCGAGGCGTTCCGCCCCGTTTTCCTTCCCCCGCGTCCGGAAGGGCGGAACCGCCCGGAAGCGGGACGGGCTCAGGCCCCCCCGATGATGGCGATGCTGGCGCTGGCGCCGATCCGGGTGGCGCCGGCGGCGATCATGCGCCGGGCGTCTTCGGTCGTGCGCACTCCGCCCGACGCCTTCACCCCCATCTCCGGCCCCACGGTTTCCCGCATCAGGGCCACATCCTCGACCGTCGCTCCGCCGCCGGCAAAGCCGGTGGAGGTCTTGACGAAATCCGCCCCCGCATCCTTGGCCAGCAGGCAGGCGCGCACCTTTTCTTCGCGGGTCAGCAGGGCGGTTTCCAGGATCACCTTCAGCAGCGCCGGCCCGCAAGCAGCCTTCACCGCCGCGATGTCATCGCGCACGACCCCGTCCTCGCCGGCCCGCAACAGGCCGATGGGGATCACCATGTCCACCTCTCCGGCGCCCTGCTCCACCACCCAGGCGGCCTCGGCGGCCTTGATGGCCGTGGGATCGGCGCCGAAAGGGAAGCAGATCACCGCGCAAGGCACCACCGCGGATCCCGCCACCGCGCGGGTCACCCGGGGCAGGTACAGCGGATTGACGCAAACCGCCTTGAAGCCATGGGTCACGGCCTCCGCACACAAGGCATCGACCTCCGCCGGGCAGGCGTCGGGCTTCAGCAGCGTGTGATCGATGAACGAGGCCAGATCCGCGGCGGCGGACGGGGACGATGGATCGGTCATGGCGTCACTCCCGGGGGACGGCCCTCTGGAACCCTTCCCCAAAATGTTATTATTTTCACATTTTCTGTGATGATAGTTCCATATTGACGGGGAAGGCGTCAAGGTGAAATCATTGGAAAGTCGCCCCAAGAACCACGCTTGCCTGTGCCGTCCCGGAATTCCGCCGATGACAAAATCTGGCGAATGACCTAAACAGACGCGCCCGGGAAACACTGCACTGCAACATGAGAGTTTCTGCATTGCATCATTGAGGGATCCTCCCGTCCCGCGACGAGGGCCAGCGACGAGGGAACACCACATGTTCAGGAAAAGAGCAGAACGACTCGAATACTTGAGTGGAATCCTGGAGGCCGGCGGCTTTCTCCGCCTGAAGGATGCGGCCGACATGCTGGGCGTTTCCGAGATGACCGTGCGGCGCGACATCGGCGCCAATCGCGACCGGTTCACCTATCTGGGGGGCCACATCACCCTGGAGCCCAACAGCCCGGGCGGCATGGGCTATATCCTCAGCAAGGAACGGGCGAGCAACGCGGACAAGAAGCGGGCGGCCTGCCAGGCCGCTGCCGCTCTGGTCAGCCCCCATGACACTCTGTTCATCGACTGCGGCACGACCACGCCCCACCTGGCCAGCCTGCTGCCATCAAACAGTGGCCTGACGGTGATCTGCTATGCCATGAACGTTGCCGAGATCCTGTGCAAGAAGCCGGGCATCCGGGTGATCCTGCTGGGCGGGCTGTATCACGGCTCCTCGGCGTCCTTCTCCAGCCCGGAGGCTCTGGAGACCCTGCGGCGGATGGGGATCAACAAGGCCTTTATCTCGGCCGGCGGCATTCATCGGGACCGGGGGGTCAGCTGCTCCAACTTCCACGAGGTGGCGATCAAGCAGCTGGCCATGACCAATGCGGAAGCCAAGATCCTGGTGGTGGATTCCAGCAAGTTCGGGGTGGTGAAACCGGTGTTTTTCAGCGACCCGGACGCCTACGATCACATCTGCGTCGACAATGGTCCCATTGCGGATAACGCCCTGCCCCCGTCTGTCGACCGCGCGAAACTCCTGCTGGGCGACCCGGGCCGGACCTTCCAGACC
Organism: Rhodospirillaceae bacterium Z3-40; assembly: GCA_046233135.1. Lineage (GTDB taxonomy): Bacteria > Pseudomonadota > Alphaproteobacteria > Rhodospirillales > Rhodospirillaceae > JBJXHN01. The sequence continues at coordinate 796,908 of JBJXHN010000003.1, forward strand.
ACGGCCTGACCGGATCAGGGAACGGCTTCGTCTTCATCAAGCGCGTCGATATAGACCCGCACGGCGTCCTTCACGTGACGGAAGCGATCCCCGCCCAGATGGGTTCCGCCGTACCAGCGGGTCACCACGACCACATGATCGCGCAGGCCCGCCCCTTCCAGCGTCCGCAGGATCAGCATGCCCGCGCCGCTTTCCCCATCGTCGTTCTTCAGCGCCCCGTCTTCGCACAGCACGGCCCAGGAATTATGAGTCGCCTTGGCGAATTTCTTCTTCCGTTTGAGCTCTTTGAGGAAAGCCCGCACATCCTCCAGCGTCCGTGCGGGACCGCCGGACACGGCATATTTCGAGCCCCGGTCGGTCAAAACATGGTCGATGATCTTCATCGGCGCAGGATAGGGGGCCGGCAAGACGGGATCAAGCCGACCCGATGCCCCTGCCCTTCTCCAAGAGGGTTCCGAATCCGATGGACCGGGCAGGACAGAGGGGTTTGTTGCTAGATCACCATGGCAGCTCCCCGTCCTCGTTGACGAAGGAACCGGTGACACCGTCATCTTCCAGCAGGGCGAAGTTTGCCACCACGGCCGCCCCCTGTTCGGGCTTGCGCGGACCGGCAAAGGCCGTCGCTTCGGTCGCCGTGTATCCGGGGCAGACAGCGTTGACCTTGATGCCTTGTGCGGCCAGATCCTTGGCGTAACCGATCGTCATCGCGTTGACCGCAGCCTTGGTCGCCGCATAGGTGGGCAGGCGGAAGTCGGCGTATTCCCAGGTCGGATCGTTGCGCCGGCCGAAGGATCCCAGTTCCGAGGACAGATTGACGATGCGGCCGTGGCCCGATTTGGCCAGGAACGGCACCATCGCCTCGGTCAGGCGGGTCAGGCCAATCACATTGACCTCCAGCGCGCCCTTCAGGCGATCCGCCACCGGCATGCCGGCGGCGAAATCCAGCGCGATGCCGGCATTGTTCACCAGGATGTCCAGCACCCCGTAGTCCCGGTCGATCTGCGCGGCCAGCGCCGTCACGCTGGCATCATCGGTAACGTCCAGAGCCACCGGCGTGACCTTCAGCCCCTGCGCAATCAACGGCGCGGCCGCCGACTCGCCCTTCACCACCTCGCGGCAGCCGAGCAGCACATGCACGCCCTTGCCGGCCAGCGCCGTCACGATGGCCAGGCCGATCCCCCGATTGGCGCCACTGACCAGCGCGATCTTCTGCTTCTTGTCCGTAGTCACGATCTTTGTTCTCCAGACGGGCCGGATACGGCCGTACCCCGCAGGAAACAAGGGCGCCCTATCCGGGTTGGCTCCGGTCCCCTTCGGCCGGAGGACTTGCGCCAGCAAGTCGACTCCCGGTATACAACCTCAAGTGAACTTGAGGTCAAGAGGGACCGTGCATGACTGACACCCCCGTTCCCGTCGGCTTTCTCAGCGTCGGCGAGGTGGCCCGCCGCGCCGGGGTCAAAGTCTCCACACTGCATTTTTACGAGGCGAAGGGATTGATCGCCGCCTCTCGCAGCCGGGGGAACCAGCGGCGCTATTCCCGCGATATCCTACGGCGCATCGCCATTATCCGGGTGGCGCGCAATCTGGGAATTTCGCTGGAAGACATCGCCACTTTCCTGATGCCCATTCCGGCAGGCAAGAAGCCCACCGCCGCCCAGGTCCGGAAGATGGTCGCCGACTGGCGCGCCGCCCTGCAAACCCGCATCGACGGCCTGACGGAATTGCGGGATCAGTTGGACGGCTGCATCGGCTGCGGCTGCCTGTCGATGGACGACTGCCCCCTGCGCAATCCCTCCGACGCCCTCGCCGAGAAGGGAGACGGCGCCGTGCTGCTGCGGGGAAATCCGGGGCGGGAGTAGCCCCGACCGCCTCATTCCCCCTGTTCCTTTTCGCAAACCACGATCACCACGCGCCCCCGGCTGGCGTGCGGTGCCTCCGCCTGCGCCGAGTCCGGGCAAGGGTTGACTCTCCTGCGGCGGCACCTGTAATGTACATCCTTGTATACAGAAACATACATTACGAGGAACCGCCGCCTTGGATCGATCAAAACCCTATGACGTCCTTGTGATCGGGGGAGGGAACGCGGCCCTCTGCGCGGCGATCACCGCGCGGGAAAAGGGGGCCAGCGTCCTTCTGCTCGAACACGCGCCAAGGGCCTTTCGGGGCGGCAACAGCCGCCATACCCGCAATCTGCGCTGCATGCACATCGGCCCCACCTCCGTGCTGACCGACACCTATTCGGAAGAGGAATACTGGGACGACCTGATGCGTGTGACCCGGGGGGTCACGGACGAGGCCCTGGCCCGCATGACCATCCGCGCCTCGGCCGCGGTGGAGCCCTGGATGACCGCCCGGGGCGTGCGCTTCCAGCCGTCGCTCAGCGGCACCCTGAACCTGTCGCGCACCAACGCTTTCTTCCTGGGCGGCGGCAAGGCCCTGGTGAACGCCTATTACGCCCATGCCGAACGCATCGGCGTGGATATCCGCTATGATGCCGAGGTCCATTCCCTGTGCGTCGAGGACGGCGTATTCCGGGGTGTCCGCGCCACCATCCGGGGGTTCCCCGCCGAGATCTCTGCCCGCGCCGCCGTGGCGGCCTCCGGTGGTTTCCAGGCCAATATCGAATGGCTGAAGGAAGGCTGGGGTCCCCAGGCGGAAAACTTCCTGATCCGGGGCACCCCTTACGCCCGGGGCACCGTTCTCCGCGACCTCCGCGACCAGGGCATGGCGACGACCGGCGATCCCACCCAATGCCACGCGGTGGCCATCGACGCCCGGGCTCCGCGCTTCGACGGCGGCATCGTCACCCGCCTGGACTGCGTACCCTTCGGAATCGTGGTCAACCGCGACGCCCGGCGCTTCCACGACGAGGGCGAGGATTTCTGGCCCAAGCGCTATGCCATCTGGGGTCGCCTGGTGGCCAAGCAGCCGGACCAGACCGCCTTCTGCCTGATCGATTCCAAATGCCTGCCGCTGTTCATGCCCTCGGTCTTCCCGCCGGTGGAAGCGGGAAGCATTCGCGACCTCGCCAGCAAACTGGGCCTGGATCCCGACACCCTGGAAGAGACGGTCGAGACCTATAACGCGGCGGTCCGACCCGGCACCTTCAACAAGGATGTCCACGACGACTGCCGCACCGAGGGGCTGGACACGCCCAAGACCCATTGGGCCCAGCGCCTGGATGCCCCGCCCTACTACGCCTATCCGCTGCGCCCCGGCATCACCTTCACCTACCTCGGCCTGAAAGTGACCGAAGAGGCCCGGGTGGTGGATGCGGCGGGGCGACCCTGTTCCAATCTTTTCGCCACGGGGGAAATCATGGCGGGCAATATCCTCGGCCAGGGCTATCTGGCCGGCCTGGGCATGACCATCGGAACCGTCTTCGGACGGATCGCCGGAGAGGAGGCCGCCAAGCATGTCCTCCATTGAGCCGATGCCCCCCACTCCGCCGGGCGATGCCCCCGGCGCACCCGGCGGGACCGCCCGCGATGAGGCGCGCCAGGCCCTGCAGATCTGCAATTCCTGCCGCTACTGCGAGGGCTACTGCGCCGTATTTCCGGCGATGACCCTGCGCCGGGCGTTCACCGACGCGGACCTGGACTATCTGGCCAACCTCTGCCACGGGTGCCGGGGCTGCTACTATTCCTGCCAATATGCCCCGCCCCATCCCTTCCACCTGAATCTGCCCCGCGCCCTGGCGGAAACCAGGGGAGAAAGCTACGCGAAATACGCCTGGCCCGGTCCCCTCGCCCGCCTGTTCGAACGCAACGGCGCCATCGTCTCGCTTGCCGTTTCCATTAGCCTGGGGCTGGTCCTGGCCCTGACGGTCATGTTGCAGGACGCCGGCGTGCTGTTCGCCGCCCATGAAGGGCCGGGGTCCTTCTATGCCGTCATCCCCCACGGGGTGATGGTGGCCGTTGCCGGAACCACCTTCGGCTTTTCGGTTCTCGCCCTGATCATGGGTTTCCTGCGGTTCTGGACCGGCACCGGCGGCACCCTCGGCCAGCTGGTCAACCTGCCCGCCCTGCGCAAGGCCCTGGGGGATATCGCCACCTTGCGCAACCTGGGTGGGGGCGCCGAAGGCGAGGGCTGCACCTACCCCGACGAGGCCTTTTCCAACCGGCGCCGCTGGCTGCATCACTGCATGATGTACGGCTTCCTGCTGTGCTTCGCCGCGACCGCCGTGGGCACCCTTTACGACTATGTCCTGGGCTGGGTGGCGCCCTATTCCTGGTATAGCCTGCCCGTGGTTCTGGGGACCCTGGGCGGCCTTGGCCTGCTGATCGGTCCGGGCGGATTGCTGGCGCTCAAGGCCGTTGCCGATCCGCTGCCGGGGGTCCGCCGCCAGCTGGGCATGGATGTGGCCCTGCTGGCCCTGCTGTTCCTTGTCTCCCTGACCGGGCTGGTCCTGCTGTTCTTCCGCGAGACCTCGGCCATGGGGATCCTGCTGGCCATCCATCTGGGTTTCGTCCTGGGCCTGTTCCTCACCCTGCCCTACGGCAAGTTCGTCCATGCCATCTATCGGGGGGCTGCCCTGCTGAAGGCAGCCCTGGAACGCCCCTGACACGTCGCCTTTCCCGTCTCCTCGCAACACCGGCTTCCCCCCGGTGTTCCCTTCGCCCGGCGGCATCTCCCTTCCGCCGGGCACTTTTTTTACTCGCTTGCCCCGCGCGGCGACCATTGCGATAGTCCGGAACCCGCCCATGACAAGGACCAGACCCCTGCCCCGCCCCAAAAGCCCTCCTGAAAGCCGGTCGGATGCCCTTGGGGCCGGTGCCCATCAGCGGATCCGGGAAGCCATCGCCAGCGGCGTTTTCAAACCCGGGCAACGGATCACCGAAACCCAGCTCGCCGAATGGCTGTCGATCAGCCGCACCCCCGTCCGCGAGGCCGTGCAGCGGCTGCTGACCCAGGGGCTGCTGACTCAGACGGCTGGCCAGGGGCTGACGGTGACCAAGCTGGACTACCAGGCCATTGTCGAGCTGTACGCCATGCGCGAGGTTCTGGAATCCGCCGCCGCCCGCTCTGCCGCCAGTCAGGCCACGGAGCCGGAAATCGATCTTCTGGAAGATATCGTGGGAATGGAACGCGCCGTGCCGGCAGACGCCCCGGAAGACGCGGCCCACTACAACCGACAATTCCATCAGGCCCTGGGGCGGGCTGCCCATAACCGCTATCTCCTGGCCAGCCAGTCGGCGCTGGAAGACGCGCTGGTCCTGCTGGGCAACACCACCCTGGGCTTCGAGGGCCGCCATGCGGAGGCGGTGGAGGAGCACGAGCGGATCGTTGCGGCCATTCGCAACCGCGATGCCGATGCCGCCGCCCAGGCCATCGCCAGCCACATCCGGGCGGCCCAGCGCAAGCGGCTGAAAATGCTGATGAGCGCGCGCGAGGATTAATCCCCGCGCGCGCTCTTCCCAGTCCGTCGGGCGACCGGCCAATCGCCCGACCGGGCGCCCGGCCAGTCCCTAACCCTTACAGCCCCCAATAGATGCTCTTGGCCTGCTGATAGGCGCGCAGGCCCTGGATGCCCTTTTCCCGGCCCAGGCCGCTCAGCTTGAACCCGCCGAAGGGTGCGGCGATGGACAGCTGCTTGTAGGTGTTGATCCAGACCGTACCGGCCTCCAGTGCCCGGGCCACTCGCCAGGCCCGCTTGTAGTCGGCGGTCCAGATGCCGCTGGCGAGGCCGAACACGCTGTCATTGGCCCTGGCGATCAGATCCTCTTCGCTGTCGAAGGGCATCATCACCAGGACCGGGCCGAAGATCTCTTCCTGGGCCACGGTGGAGCGGTTGTCCAGCCCGCCCAGAATGGTCGGCAGATAGTAGGCCCCCTCGGCGTAGGCTTCGCCCTGCGGCCGGGCGCCGCCGGCGACGATGTGACCGCCTTCCTCCAGGCCTTTGACCACATAGCGCTCGATGCGCGCCCGCTGATCAAAGGACGCCAGGGGGCCGATCACCGACGCGGGATCGGTCGGCGGCCCCACCACATAACGGGCCGCCTCCGCCACCAGCAGATCCCGGAAACGCTCCTGCACGGCGGCCTGGACGAACAGGCGCGACCCCGCCACGCAGGACTGGCCGGTGCCGCCGAAGATACCGCCGGCCACAGCCTTGGCGGCGGCCTCCAGATCGGCGTCTTCGAATACGATATGCGGCGACTTGCCGCCCAGTTCCAGGATCGTGGGCACCAGGCGTTCCATCGCCGTGGCCGCGATCCGCTGGCCGGTGGAGGTTCCGCCGGTGAAGGAGACGCAGCCCACATCGGGATGGGCCACCATGGCCCCGCCCACGTCGGCCCGTCCCGGCAGAACGCTCACCAGCCCTTCGGGCAGGCCCCCGGCCATACAGGCCTCGCCCAGCGCCAGGGACACCAGCGACGTACTCTCCGCCGGTTTCAGGACGACGGCATTCCCCGCCGCCAGGGCCGGCGCCAGCTTCTGGGCACCCATGGTCAGGGGCGAGTTCCAGGGCACAAGGGCGGCCACCACCCCCAGGGGTTCGTGGACGGTCATGGTGAAATAGGCGCCCCGGGCCGGAGGCATCTCTTCCTGAAGGGTTTCGCAGACCCCGGCATAGTAGCGGAAAACACCGGCGGCAGACCTGGCCTGAGCCTGGGATTCCGCCATGGTCTTGCCGTTCTCGATCATTTGCAGACCGGCGATTCGGTCCAGGTCGGCGATGATGGCGTCATGGATACCATGCAGCACGGCAGCACGGCGGTGCGGCTCCCAGCCCCCCCAGCCTCCGTCGGCGAGGGCGGCCTTGCCCTTGAGAACGGCCTGGTTTACCTGCTCGGGCGAGGCTGTGCCGCACAACCCCAGGGTCTTTCCGGTTGCCGGATTGACCACGGTCAGGGGCGTGCCCTGCCCCTGGACCATGCGCCCGCCAAGCAGGATGGCCGCGGGCTGATCTTTGGAGACGTCGACGGTCGAGGTCGTCATTTCGATTTCCTTGAAGGGCTTGTCACAGGCCGAGGTAGGCTTCGCGGACCTGCGGGCTGTCCAGCAGCGCGCGGCCGGTGCCCGAGGCGATCACCGCCCCGCTTTCCAGCACGTAGCCCCGCGTGGACAGGGACAGGGCCATGTGGGCGTTCTGTTCCACCAGCAGGACGGTCATCCCCGCCTGTTGATTGATCTGTTGAATGATTCGCGCGATTTCCTGAACGATGATCGGCGCAATCCCCAGCGAGGGTTCGTCGAGCATGAGAATGCGCGGCTGGGCCATCATGGCCCGGCCGATGGCCGCCATCTGCTGCTCGCCCCCCGAAAGGGAACCCGCCATTTGCGAGGCACGCTCGCGCAGACGCGGGAAGTAGCCGAAAACCTGGTCCAGCGTGGCGGCGATGCGCGAGCGGTCGCTGGCCGCGTGGGCGCCCAGCAGCAGGTTTTCCCGCACGGTCATGCGCGGGAACATCCGCCTCCCCTCCGGCGACAGGGATACGCCCGAGGCCAAAGCCGCGCCGGGGCGATCCGCCACCTCCCGGCCGTCGACGCGGATCGACCCGCCCGCCCGGCCGGCCATGCCCATGATGGCCTTCAGGGTGGTGGTCTTCCCCGCCCCGTTGGAGCCGACCAGGGCGACCACCTCTCCGGCGTTCACGGTCAGGCTGACGCCGCGCAAAGCCTCAACCGGGCCATAGCGCACGGCGAGATTGTTGACCTCAAGCTGTCCAGTCATGGTCTTTTCCCAGATAGGCCTCGATCACCCGAGCGTCGTTCCGGATGTCCGAGGGCGTGCCCTCGGACAGCTTTTCGCCGTGTTCCAGAACGACGATGGCGTCGCACAGGCCCATGATCAGTTTCATGTGATGCTCGACGATCAGCACGGTCAGGCCGTGGCGGTCCTTGACGGCGCGCAGGATTTCGCCGAAGGCGCGCACCTCCTCGGGATTGAGACCGGCCGCCGGTTCGTCCAGCAACAGCAGGGACGGACGGGTGGCCAGACCGATGGAAACACCCAGCGTCTTCTGGTGCCCATAGGCCAGGGTGCCCGCCTCCTGATCGGCCTGGGCAGCCAGCCCCATTTCCTCCAGGATCTCGTCGGCCAGTTCCGTTGCCGCAGCCACGGCAGCGCGGGCCTTGCCACCGTTGAACAGGGCCGGGAAGAAGCCGACGGGATGGCGCAGCAGCGCTCCGCGCACCACGTTTTCCCGCACCGTGGATCGGGGGAAGATCGTCGCGGCCTGAAACGTCCGGGCCAGACCAAGCTCCACCACCTGGTGCGGCTGCTTGCCCACCAGATCCGTCCCCCGGAAGAGGATACGGCCGCTGGTCGGCGCCATGGTGCCGCTGACCAGATTGAAGCAGGTGGTCTTGCCCGCTCCGTTGGGTCCGATCAGGCCGGTGATCGACCCTTCGGCGACCTCGTAGGACACGTCATTAAGGGCGGTCAGCCCGCCGAACCGCTTGGTCAGGGCTTCGACCGAGAGAAAGGGCGTGGTCATGTCCGCCTCCCCAGGCGTGCCAGGACGGTCGGCAGAGACACCAGTCCGCCAGGCAGGAATTGCAGGATCAGGATAAGGGCCAGGCCATAGAGCACATGCTGGAATTCCACCGCGCCGCGCAGGAATTCGGGCAGGGGCGTCAGGAAGATCGCCCCGACGACCGGCCCCCACAGGGCCAGGCGTCCGCCGACCACCAGCATGATGATATAGGACACCGACAGCTGGAACCCGAAGGTCTCGGGCGAAACGAAGCCGATGTAGTGGGCCATCATCGCCCCGGTAAATCCGGCGACGCCGCTGCCGGTGACGAAGGCCAGCGTCTGGGTGCGGCTGGTGGCGATACCCGAGGATTCCGCCAGGGTCAGATTCTCCTCCACCGCCGCGAAGCGGCGCCCCAGCATCCCGCGTTCAATCAGCCAGAGGATCCCCCACACCGCCGCCGCGGCGACCAGGGCCACCCCGTAGAAGGCGGGCTTGGTATCCGCCACGAAGGGACCGATGGCGGCCGGAGGAATGCCCGGGATCCCGCTGGACCCGCCGGATACGGACGGAAACTCCAGCATCACCAGCCGGAAAAGCTCGTTCAGGGCAAAGGTGATCAGGACGAAATAGACCCCGCGCAGACGCAGCAGGGGCGCGCCGATCAGGGCGGCCACGGCGACCGACAGGACGACGGCGACCAGGGGACCGAACACGAACGGCAGGTCCAGCCGCATCACCGTGATGACAGAGGCATACGCCCCAAGCCCGACAAAGGCCCCGTGGCACAGGGACAGTTGGCCCACCCGGGCGATGATCGCCAGGCCCGTGGTCGCCATGATCGCCAGGCAGATCATGATGGCCACGTGGAAATGAAAGATGTTGCTGGTCAGGAAGGGAAACAGGGCCACGAGCAGCAAGGGCACCACCCGCCACCGGCGCCGAGCCGATCCCCCCGTACGGGCCTGGATCGCCCCGGCGGCGGGGGCGCTTTTCTCAAGGACGCTCATCTGTCATGCCTCCTTGTGGCCCAGCAGCCCCGAAGGCCGGACGAGCAGCACCCCGATGACCAGGGCAAAGATCACGATGTCGGCGGCGGATGCCGAGACGAAGGAACTGGCGAAGCTTTCGATGATCCCCAGAAGCAGACTGGCCAGCACCGCCCCGGGAATGCTGCCCAGGCCGCCGAGAATAACGACGATGAAGGCTTTCAGCAGCGGCGTGCCGCCGATGAAGGGAGAAACCCCGAAAAGCGGCGCCATCAGGCCGCCGGCGATAGCTGCCAGCGCCACCCCCAGACCCAGGCCCAGCGGGTACATGACCTCGACCCGGATGCCGTAGACGGCGGCGATCTCGCTGTCCTGAACCAGTGCCCGCAAGGCGCGGCCCCAGCGCGTATGCATCAGGAACACGTAGAAGGCCACCAGGATCACGGCCGCAGCCAGGATGACCACGACGCGGGACTTGGGCACGATCAGCGGCCCCAGTTTCCAGGCGCCGGACACCAGACTCGGCATGGCCATGGGATCGGGTCCGAAGGCGATCAGGGCCAGGTTCTGCAGGATCAGCGCCAGCCCCAGGGAGGCGATCATCCCGGACAGTTCGTCTCCGCGAAACCGCCGGAAGACCACCCGTTCGATCAGCGCGCCCAGCAGAATGGCGCCCCCGAAAGCCAGGGCGATGGACAGGAAATAGGGCAGTTCCATCTGGGTGACGGCGAAAAAAGCGGCGAAGGCGCCAAGCATGTAGAACTCGCCATGGGCAAAGTTCACCACACGCATGATCCCGAACACCAGCGTGAAGCCAATGGACATCAACAGGTACAGGAACCCGAGGATGACCCCATTGAGCAGCGATTGCATAATCAGGAAGGTCACGGATGCTCCCCCCATTGGGGTGACAAGAGGACACCACCGGCCCGGTCGTGCCGGACCGGTGGTTTGTCCGCCTCGGAAGGCCTATTCACAGCCGGCGGGGGTGCAACGGGCGACGATCTCTTCCTGACCATCGACGACCTTGGCCACGTAGAACGGGGCATCGATCTGATGGGCGATGCCGTAGGCGTCCTTGCCGGTCCAGTTCAGGGTCCCCAGCACGCCTTCGTAGTTCGTGGTCGCCGCCAGCGCATCGCGCACGGCCGCCGTGTCGTCCACGGTTCCGGCGGTCCGCATGGCGTCGAACAGCATCTTCACCCCGTCGTGGAAATAGGGGCTGAAGCCGTTCATGGTGTCGCCATAGGTGCTTTCATAGCGGTCGATATAGGCCTTGACGCTGGCCACCGAAGGATCGACGCCGGAGTGCACCAGCAGCCCTTCAGTCGCATCCTTGCCGGCCACATTGACGATTTCCTGGGTGGCCGGGCCGCCGGTGCGGGCGATGATCCCGTCAAAGCCGATGTCCCGGGCCTGCTGGACGATCTGCCCGGCGGTGGTCGGCGAGTTGCCGTCCAGTTCGATGCCGTCAATGCCGGCACCAAGCAGGCGGGTCAGCAGCGGGACGAAGTCCACCCGGTCACGTTCGAAGAACTCGGCGACCATCTCGGCTCCCGCCTTCTCGTAGGCAGCGGCCACGTCCTTGGCGATCTGCTGGCCGGTTTCATCATTGGGGAACAGGGCGCCGACGGTCTTCAGCCCCTGGCTTTTGACCACCCAATCGATCTGCGCCTGGGAGATCTCGGCGGTGGTCAGGTTGGGGCGGAAGGTGAAAGGCTTCTCCGGCGACAGCGCCTTGGAGGTGAAGCCCAGGGTCAGGGTGATGACCCCCTCCTTTTCGGTGATCGGCTGGATCGCCAGGATCGGCGCGGAACCGACGGTACCGACGATGTACTTCACCCCTTCCTCGTAGACCAGGCGATTGGCGCCCGTCACCGCCTCGTTGGCCTTGTAGCCGTCATCGACAGGCACGACCTCCACGGTATAGGTCTTGTCTCCGACCGTCAGGCCGCCGTCCTTGTTCACGTCCTCTGCGGCCAGTTCGGTGGCGCGCAACATGCCCTGGCCCCAGCTGGCCCCCGGCCCGGACAGGGTGACCAGAGCGCCGATCTTCAGGGTTTCGGCCTGAGCCGCCCCGGATACCATGACAGCCCCCAGGCCCAGGGCCGCCGCGCGCAGTGCGAAAACCTTCATTGCCGTTTCCTCCCAAAAAAACTCTTATTGCGTTGATTTTGAAGACCTAATCTGCCGCTTTCGCCGCGTCGACCCGGTCGGAAACTTTCGCCGCGTCGACCCGGTCGACGACTCTCGTCAGCACCGGGAAGTATTCCCGACCGAAGCCGGCATCGCGGGCCTTGGCCATGCGGGCTTCCGCCAGTTCCGCCCCCGGGGCGAGGATCCCCATGTCGCGGGCCAGATCCAGGGCGTAGCTCACGTCCTTCATGGCGTAGTCGGTGGGGAAGGCTCCGACGGGGAAAGTGTCGGGGATCATGGCCTTCATGCCGTGATTGCGCAGGGCAAAGCTGTCCGCCGAGCCCTTGGATAGAGTCTCGAACAGCAAGCCGCGCTCGACCCCTGCGGTCTCGCCGATCACCAGGGCTTCGGACAAGGCCACCACGGTTTCGAACAGCACCATGTTGTTGAGGATCTTCACCACCTGCCCGCAGCCCACATCGCCGCAATGGGTCACGTCGGTGGCGGCCATGGACAGCAGGTCCTTGATCCGGTCGAACACCTCCGTCGCCGCGCCGACCATGATGCTCAGGGTGCCGGCTTCCGCCGCCTGCCGGGTCCGCGCCACCGGCGCATCGGCCAGAAGGATCCCCTTTTCGGCCAGACGACCCGCCAGGGCGCGGGTCAGGCCGACGGGCGCGGTGGAGGTATCCACCACCACCTGTCCCGGCCGCGCCGTTTCCAGACAGCCGCCCAGGCCGGCGATCACCGCTTCGACCTGCGGGCCGCCGGGCAGGCTGAGAAAGACGATATCGCTCTCGGCGAAGACAGCCCCGACGGAGGCCGCGGGGCGGGCACCCAGGGCTTCCATACGCGCCACCGGCGCCGCGGCCAGATCGTTGACGATAAAGGGCAAGCCGGACTTGACGAGCATGTTGCGGCAGATGGGCTCACCCATCACACCCAAGCCGATGAACCCGATGACGGGGGATGCGCTCATGCGTCACCTCTCAATTCGGAAGTCAGGTCAAAGGTCGTAATCCCCGTACCGCAGAGTGAGCCCATGTAGGCCCGGCCTCCGTCGGCGGAGAAGGTGATGCTCGCCACGTTGCCCAGTAGCCGGCCCCCGGCCTTATAGAAGTGCTCCCGGCCCATGCGGCCTTCGGTGAGGGCCTGTTCCACCCATTCCACATGCGCCGGGTCCAGGTCTTCCAGCACCAGACGGGCGGTGCCGTCGGGGGCGATCCGGTAGACCCGGTTGGACACGATGCAGGTCAGCCAAAGATGGCCCGCCGCGTCGAACCGGCAGCCGTCGGGGAAATCGCCCCGGCCGAACTGGCAGAACACGGATTTGTTCGACAGCGCTCCGTCGTCGGCGAGGTCGTAGCGGGTGACCCGCCGGCCGAAGGTCTCGCTGACATAAAGATCGCGGCCGGCCGGCCCGATGCGGCATTCATTGGCGAAACACAGGTCATCGGCGACGATCCGGGCGCCCGCCTCGTCCTGGACAATGACAAGGCCGTCGGAAACCCGGTCCGTATAGGCCTTGAAGCGGGGTTGGGAGACGGTGCTGACCGTGATCCAGATACGGCCCCGGGCATCCACCGCGACGAAGTTGGCCGCAGACAGAAACACCCCGTCCACCTCCATCAGGTGGGGCGTCAGAACGCCCTGGGGGGACAGGTGCCAGACGCCGCCGCCCTCGCCGATATTGGCGATCAGGAAGCTGCCGTCGGCCTGGGGGGCGATGCCGTTGGGGATGAGTTCGTGGCCATTGGCGGTCATGCCCTCGTGGCCATGCAGCCGGCGCCGGCCATCGGTTCCGACACGGCTGACCCCCGCCCCCCGATGGGACACGTAAAGATCGCCGTCGGCTCCCAGATGGACCGATTCCGGTCGATTGAGATCAAGCCCCACCACCGAAACCCGATCCAGGGCGATGGCGGGGTGCTGGGTGTGCTCCACTGGCACGGTACTCCTCCTAGACAAAAAAGCAGGCTCAACAAGAAAGCGGGCTCGGCAAGAGAGCGGATCCGCAAAGCCGGACCGGACAGGGCGTTCAGTCTCCCGACCTCGCCTCCTCCTCGCGCCTGGGGATGATCAGGGCATCGACGGCCAGAATGTCGCTGCCCCGGCAGATGATCGGATTCACATCCATCTCGGCGATCAGGTCCGGGTGATCGGCCGCGCATTCCGATATCCGGGCGATACCTGCGGATAGGGCTGGCAGGTCGACCGCCGGCAGATCCCGGAAGCCATCCAGCAGGGCCGCACTGCGCAGGCTGCGCAGCATCGCTTCCGCCTCTGCCGGGGACACCGGGGCCGGTGCAGCCAGACTGTCGCGCAGCAGTTCCACCAACACCCCGCCGAACCCAACGACCACCATCGGGCCGAAGGCGGGATCCACCTTGGAGCCCACCAGGATCTCCACCCCCTTGGGGACCATCCGCTGCACCAGAACACCATCCAGCCGCGCATCGGGGCAGTGAGCGGCCACCCGCTCCATCATGGCACCGAAGGCAGCCTCGACCGCCGGCCCGTCCGCAAGGCCGAGGGCCAGGCCGCCCACCTCGGTCTTATGCGGCAGATCGGGGGAATCGATCTTCAGGGCGACGGGAAAGCCCACCTCCTCGGCCCGGGCACGCGCTTCCGCGGCCGTTGGCGCGGTCCGCTCCTCGACCGCCGGCAGGCCATAGGCGCGCAGGACCGCCTTGGCGGTCTTTTCCGTCAGCGGACCCCGAGACGCCGCCAGCATGGCACGCGCGGTCTCTGCCGCACCGGCATCGGAACAGCGCCCCCGCTCTTCGGGGCCGGGACGATGGGCATGCCAGCGCGTCCAGGCCGCGACGGTCTTCAGGCAATGATCCATGGAGCGGAACAGGGCGAGGTTCGATGCCCGTTCGATCTCCCGGGACCCCGGCCCCTCCAGCCAGCCGGAGAGCCAGACCATGCAGATCACCTTGTTCCGCTCGCCCGCCAGCCGGTCGAGCAAAGCGATCCGGGGGAAGGCCGTGTCATAGGCCAGGGGGTGGGGCACGATCACCACGCCATAGTCGGGCTGATCGAGCACGGCGCCGACACAGGCCGTCAGCGACCGGATGTCGTTGACCACCTCGGCGGTGACGTCACAGGGATTGCGGGCGGACCCGAACACCGGGATATGCGCCTTCAGCACCGTGGTCACCGCCTCGTCCGGCTGGGGCAAGGGGACCCCGGCGGCCTCTGCGGCATCGGCGGCCATGATCGCCGCCCCGCCGGAGGTCGCGATCACCGCCGCGCCATCCCCCGTGGGAGTCCCGGCCTTGGCGAAAAAGCCGGCCATCTCCAGCAGCATGGCGTAATCATCGACAAAGATGCCCCCGGCGCGCGCCACCATCACGCGATAGGCGTCATGGGACCCGGCGAGACTGCCCGTATGGGACGCGGCGGCCTGCGCCCCTTCGACGCCCTTGGCCATCTTGCAGACGATCAGCGGCTTGCCCGCCTGCCGCGTCACCCGCGCCGCGCGTTCCAACCGGCGGGGATCGGAAAGGCCTTCCAGCAGACAGGCGATCACCCGACAGGCTGGGTCGGCCGCGAGATAGGTGACGCAGTCCGAGACATCGACGTCCGAGGAGTTCCCGCAAGCCAGAACGTGGCTGAAATAGACGTCCCGCTGCATGGCCTGGGCCAAGGACAGGCCAAGAGCGCCGGACTGGCTCACCAGCCCGATCCGGCGCGCTTCGGGCGCCTGATCGAAGCCGCGTTCAAAGTCCAGTCCGGTCAGGAACGTGGCCCCGGCGCCATTGCCGAAGTTCACGAAGCCGATGGCGTTGGGGCCGACCAAGGGCAGCCCGGCGTCCCGCGCCATGCCGGCGATCCGGTTCTGAAGAACCGTGGCCTCGACCTCTCCGGTTTCGGAAAAGCCGGAGGCATAGAGAATCACGCCCCCGGCGCCCGCGTCGATGCACTCCTCGATCAGGCCCGGCACGGCCTCCTTGGCCGTGGCCAGGATCACGCAGTCCGGGGTTTCGGGCAGATCGGCAAGGGAGCGGTAGCACGGCTGATCGCCAATGGTGTCGTGGCGGGGGTTGATCAGGTACAGGCGTCCAGTGAAACGGGCGAGATTCTCCGCCGTCCGGGCGCCGAACGATCCGACACGGGCAGAAGCGCCCACCAGGGCGATCGACTGCGGCTCGAACAGGCGGCGCAGGGAGGGGACGGTGTGGACCGCCCGCTCCGGGTCCGCGCGCCGGAGAGTCTCCGGCGGCGCGTCCCCCCCGGGTGACCGGCGTGTCACAAGGGATGTGGCAAGAGGCGTGGACATGGGGGCTTACTTCTCCACCACGATGCCGGCCGCCTTGATGGTCCGGGCTGCCTGTTCGGTCTCGGCCTTGATCTGTTCCACGAAGTCGGCCGGTGATGGCACCACGGGACGGCCCTGGCGTTCCAGCTTGGCCCGGGTGTCGGGATCCTCGGTGGCCGCGACGATGGCCTGATAAAGGGTATCCACGACCTCCTGCGGCGTGCCGTCGGGAACGAAGACGCCGGTCCAGAAGGTCACATTGAAGTCGGGGTAGCCGGCTTCCATCACCGTCGGCACATCAGGCAGGTCCGGCCATCGTTCCGGCCCGGTGACGGCCAGGGGGACCATCGCCCCGGACGTGTACTGGGGCATGCCCGCCGGCGTGTCCAAGGCGATGTCGATCTCGCCATTGAGCAGACCCACTTCCATGGGTGCTGCCCCCCGATAGGGCACATGCACCATCTTGACGTCAGCCATGCCCGCAAGCAGTTCGCTGGCAATGTGAATCAGGTTCCCGACGCCCGCCGACCCGTACGACAGATCCCCGGGGTTGGCCCGCGCCACATCCATCAGCCCCTTGACGTCGGTCACGCCCTTGGTGCGCTCGTTCTCGGGGTTGATCGACACGATGAACGGCGTGGCGACCACTTTGGTGATCGGTTCAAAGTCCACCAGCGGCTGGTACTGGATGTCCTTGAACAGGGTGGGATTGACGGTGATCGAGCTGGAATTGCTGATCAGCACCGTATAGCCGTCGGGGTCGGACTGCGCGACCGCCGTGGCGGCAAGCATGCCATTGGCCCCGGTCCGATTCTCCACCACCACGGGCTGTCCCAGGCTCTGGGTCAGGCGCTCGCCGACGATCCGCGCCACCCCGTCGATGGAACTGCCCGCACTGAAACCGACGATGAACTTGATGGGCTTGTCGGGGTAGTCCGCCGCGCCGGCGCCCTCCGCACCAGCCCCCAGAAGCAGTCCGGCCGCGCATACGGCCACGCTGAAAATACGCATTGCAACCTCCCAATTCGCCCGCCCGTTCAAGGCGGGCCTGTTTTTGGTCCGCTGTGCAGACCATTTGTTTCGTTTTTTTGGTAACACATCATCACAACCCGTTCAATAGGGCAGACCACAGGATCCCCGGAACAGACCATCGAACCGCACTGGGTCAAAAGAAACGGGCCGCCCGAAAACGGCCCGCGCGCGGGAAAATCCCGGGCAGGACGCAGCCCGGGCCAGACGGGTTTCACCCGCCGCACCCCGTTGGGAACGCGTCATCCTTGAAGAAAAAAGGCCGCCCGATCAGGGGGCGGCCGACGCCGGATGACGGGAGTCAGGATGACCCGGGAACGGGATGGACACCCCCCAGAGACTCCGTGATTTCCCGTGTCGCATCAAGAAGCTGGCGGCGCATCCAGATGATATTGTCGCCGGTGAAGCGGTCCTTCGGCCCCGACAGGGACAACGCCCCGACAACCTGCCCTCCCGGCCCGAAAACGGGCGCGGCCATGCCCGCGCAGATGGGATCCCGCTCGCCCAGGGACAGGGCGAAGCACTCTTGGCGCAGCCGATCGTATTCCTCTCCCGCTGCGCCATCGAAGGCGAGAAGCACCCTGCCCGCCGCCCCCCGGTCCAAGGGCAGGGAATCCCCCACGCTGACCCGGTCGAGGGTGGAGTGGTTGGAATCGATTCGAAACAGGCAAAGACGCCGGTCTTCGCTCTGCCGGATATGAAACGAAGGGCTCTCCGTTCCCGCGTCGACCAGCCGCCGCATCACTGGCATCACGTGATGGCGCAAGGGATTGCGCCGCTCGTAGGCCATGCCCAGGCGATGAACCGACGGCCCGAGGGCATAGCGCGTTTCCATGATCCGCACCACGTAGCCGCGCGACAGAAGCGTCTCCAGAAGCCGAAGTATCGTGCTTTTATAAAGACTTGTGCGGCGCGCCAACTCGGACAGGGACAAGGGCTCCGGCTCATCCTCCAGGGCGGAGAGAACCAGCAAGGCGCGCTCTACCGCCGCCACGCCCTTGGGCGCCCCGTCGCTGTCCACCTCTTCAATACTGGCGTCCGATTCGGATTTTGCCTGACGTTTCATGCTTCACAACCTCTTCGCGGGTCTCTGAAGACCCAGCCTACCTAAGGCGGCAAGCCGCCTTTCTACCACGCCGCGCCGCGCAATTCTGCTTCCGCCAGCCATTGACATGACAGCGTTCCCGGGGCATGCCTAGCGGAACGTAAAAAATAGAACATAAGTTCTGGCTGTAAGACCAGCAAGCAAGGAAACAGGGATGAAACACCACCCCCCGGCCGCCGCGCCGTCACGCCCGACGTCTGCCTTCTCCGGCCGCGCGCGCCAGCCATGACAGACAGGCTTCTGATCGCCAATCGAGGCGAGGTCGCCGCGCGGATCGCGCGCGCCGCCGCCGACCTTTCCATGCCCTCCGTCGCCGTTTTCCCCCGGGACGACGCGGACTCCCTCCATGCCTCTGTCTGCGACGACAGCTGGACACTGCCGGGCGAAGGCACGGCCGCCTACCTCGACGCCGCCGCCCTGGTGGAGGCCGCGACGCGGACCGGCTGTTCGGCCGTGCATCCGGGGTACGGCTTTCTCAGCGAAAGTGCGGCCTTCGCCCGCCTCTGTGCCGATGCGGGCCTGACCTTCATCGGTCCGACCCCGGACACCCTGGCCGAACTGGGCGACAAGGCCCGCGCCCGTGCCCTCGCCGCGCGTCTGGGCGTGCCCCTGCTCCAGGGAACGGAGGCCGGGACCACCCTCGACGAGGCCCTGGCCCTGCTCGATTCCCTGGGTCCCGATGGCGCGCTGATGGTCAAGGCGGTCAGCGGCGGTGGCGGACGCGGCATGCGGGCCGCCCGCGACGCCGAAACGCTGCGCGCCGCCTTCGACATTTGCGCCCGCGAAGCCGCGGCCAGCTTCGGCGACGGCCGCCTGTACGTGGAACGCTTCATCCCCCGCGCCCGCCATCTGGAGGTCCAGATTCTCGGCGACGGACAAGGCAGCGTTATCCATCTATGGGACCGGGAATGCAGCCTTCAGCGCCGCCACCAAAAGCTGGTGGAAGTGGCCCCCGCGCCGCAGCTCGACCCCGCCATTCGCAGGATCATGCTCGACCACGCCCTGGCCATCGGGCGGGCGACCGGCTACCGGGGCCTGGGCACTGTCGAATTCCTGTTCGACGAGCTCCGGGGTGATCTGGCCTTCATGGAAGCCAACCCCCGCCTCCAGGTGGAACACACGGTCACCGAAGAGGTTACCGGCATCGATCTGGTGCGCGCGCAAATCCGCGTCTGCCTGGGGGAAACGCTGGCGGATCTGGGATTGTCGCAGGACGACATCGCCTTCCCGGTCGGCCATGCCGTACAGACCCGGGTCAATATGGAAACGATGGCGGCCGACGGCACCACCCGTCCGGCCGGCGGAACCCTGACCATCCACGATCCCCCCACGGGACCGGGAATCCGGGTCGATGGTTGCGGCTTTACCGGTTTCCGGGCCAATCCCCGGTATGACTCCCTGCTCTCCAAGGTCATCACCCGCTGCCCCTCCACCGACTTCGGCGAGGCCGTGCGCCGCGCCTACCGGGCACTCTGCCAATACCGGGTGGAGGGGGTCGCCACCAATATCGGCGTGCTGAAAGCCCTGCTCCGCCGGGACGATGTGATCGCCAACGCCATCCATGTCCGCTACGTGGACGAGGTGGTGGCCGAGCTGGTCGGCGCGGCCGACGACCATCCCCGCCTGCATGCCCGAACCGACACCTCGCGCCCCTCCGCAAGCGACACCCTGGCAGCGGTTCAGGCACCGGCGGGAACGGTGGCGGCCATCTCGCCCATGACCGGCGTGCTGGTGGAGCTTCTGGCCGCGCCGGGCGACCCTGTGCGCGCCGGTACCCCTCTCGCCATCATCGAGGCGATGAAGATGCAGCACGAAGTCCGTGCGCCCTTTGACGGGGTGGTTCGCGGCCTTCCCGCCGCCATCGGTCCGGTTCTGGAAAGCGCCCCCATCGCCTTCCTGGAACCCGCCGAGATCGGCGAAGCGAGCGACACGGCGAACGAAGCCGTCGATCCCGACGCCATCCGTCCGGACCTGGCGGAGGTCTTCGCCCGCCATGCCGAGGGACTGGACGACCAGCGCGCCGATGCGGTGGCGCGGCGTCATGCCAAGGGCAAGCGTACCGCCCGGGAAAACATCGCCGACCTGTGCGACCCGGGCAGTTTCGTGGAATACGGCGCCCTGGCCCTGGCCGCCCAGCGGGGCCGCCATTCTGTGGAAACCCTGCGCTCCATCAGCCCGGCCGACGGCCTGGTGTCGGGCCTCGGCGCCATCAACGGCACCCTGTTCGCCCCGGACGTCGCCCGCTGCGCCGTCATGGCCTACGATTACACGGTGTTCGCCGGGACCCAGGGCCACATGGGCCATCGCAAGACAGACCGGCTGCTCGATGTGGCCGAGAAGGCCCGCCTGCCGGTGGTCATCTTCGCCGAAGGTGGCGGCGGCCGGCCGGGGGATACGGACAACCGCCCGGGGGTCAACCTGGCCAACCCCACCTTCTGGCGGCTGGCGCGGATGTCCGCCGTCGCGCCCCTGGTGGGGATCGCCGCCGGCCGGTGCTTTGCCGGGAACGCGGCGGTGCTGGGCTGCTGCGACGTCATCATCGCCACCCCCGACGCCACCATCGGCATGGGTGGCCCGGCGATGATCGAAGGGGCGGGCCTGGGATCCGTGGCGCCGGAGGACGTGGGTCCGGTATCGGTGCAGGCCCCCAACGGGGTGATCGACATCGTTGCGGCGGACGAAGACGAAGCCACGGCCCTGGCCAAGCGCTACCTGTCCTATTTCCAGGGTCCCCTGGCACATTGGACGGCGCCGGACCAGCGCGCCCTGCGCGCCGCCGTGCCGGAAAACCGCCTGCGCGCCTATGACATGCGGGCCTTGATCGCCCTGCTGGCCGACAGCGACAGCGTTCTGGAGCTGCGGCGGGACTTCGGTCCGGGCATGATCACCGCCCTGATCCGGCTGGAGGGCCGCCCCCTCGGCCTGATCGCCAATGTGCCGGCCCACCAGGGTGGAGCCATCGACCGCGACGAGGCCGACAAGGCCGCCCGTTTCCTCAAGCTCTGCGACGCCTTCGACCTACCCGTGCTGTCCCTGTGCGACACACCGGGCTTCATGGTCGGACCCGATGCCGAAACCCGGGCCAACGTGCGCCACTTCGCCCGGCTGTTCCTGGTGGGGGCCAGCCTGTCGATCCCCATGATCACGGTGGTCACCCGCAAGGCCTATGGTCTGGGTGCCATGGCCATGAGCGGGGGCAGCTTCCACGAAAGCTCGCTGATGACCCTGGCCTGGCCCACGGGCGAATTCGGCGCCATGGGGCTGGAAGGCGCCGTGCGCCTGGGCTTCCGCAAGGAACTGGAGGCCATCGCCGACCCGGCCGCCCGTCAGGCCCGCTACGAGGAGCTGGTCGCGGGCATGTACGACACCGGCAAGGCGGTGAACATCGCCCCCTACCTGTCGATCGACGACGTCATCGACCCTGCGGAAACCCGGGCGCGGATCGCCGCCGTGCTGCGGACCGCCCCCCGCGTTCACGGGACGAAGGCGGCGAAACGTCCCCTCGTGGATGCATGGTAGAGAGGGAGGCCATGTCATGGAGCGTTTCAAGACCGTCAACAAACCCGAACTGATCGCCGCCCTGATCATCCTGTTCTTCGGCTTTTTCATGGTCGGCGAGGGCGCCATGTACCCGACCGGCAGTCCCCGCCGCATGGGGCCGGGGTTCATGCCCATCATGGTCGGCGTCTTCCTGTCCGGCCTGGGCGCCCTGCTCGTCGCTCAGGCCCTGAAAGCCGCCAAAGAGGACATCCGGCTCGGCCTCCGCCCCATTCTGGCGGTGGGGGCTTCCGTGCTGGCTTTCGCCGTCCTCGCCACCCGGGCCGGCCTCGTCCCCACGGCCTTCGTCATGGTGATCCTCGCCGCCTTCGCGGAAAAGCCCGCCCGCCTGCCGACCGCCCTGGCCACGGCTGCGGTCATGGCAGCCCTGGGATACGTGGTCTTTGTCCGCGGCCTGGCCGTTTCCCTTCAAGCTTTCTGGTGACGCCATGGACCTGTTCTCGAACCTCGCCATCGGCTTCGGCGCCGCCCTGTCGCCGGAAGCCCTGCTCTTCTGCTTCCTCGGCGTGACCGTGGGAACCTTCGTCGGGGTCCTGCCCGGCATCGGTGCCCTGGCGGCCATCTCCATGCTGCTGCCCCTGACCTATTACATGGACCCGATGGTCGGGCTGATCATGCTTGCCGGGATCTTCTATGGTGCCCAGTACGGCAGTTCCACCGCCGCCATCCTGCTGAACATCCCCGGCACGGCCACGGCGGCCATCACCTGCCTGGACGGCAATCCGATGGCCAAGAACGGCCGGGCCGGAGTGGCCCTGTTCCTGACCACCGTCGCCTCCTTCGTCGGCGGCTGCATCGCCATCCTGCTGCTGATGTTCTTCACCCCGGCCCTGGCCTCCCTCGCCCTCCGGTTCTCTTCGGTGGAGTACTTCGCGGCCATGACCCTGGGGCTGGTCGCGGCCTCCACCCTGTCGGTGGGCTCTCCGATCAAGGGACTGGCCATGGTGGGGCTGGGCCTGGCCCTGGCAGTGCCCGGCACGGATGTGAACTCCGGCCTGCTGCGCTTCACCTTCGGTCACTACGAAATGGCCGATGGCTTTTCGCTGGTCCCCATCGCCATGGGGCTCTTCGGTCTGGCCGAGATCATCACCACCCTGATCAACCGGGGCGAGGCCACGGTGTCGGCCAAGGATATCACCTTCCGCTCGCTCCTGCCCACCCGCGACGACTGGCGGCGCACCCCCGGCCCCATCCTCAGGGGGACGGGCGTGGGGTCGATCATAGGCGCCCTGCCCGGGTCCGGCCCCAGCATCGCGACCTTCATCGCCTATGCGGTGGAAAAGCGCCTGTCGCGCACCCCCGAGCGCTTCGGTACCGGGGCGGTGGAAGGGCTGACCTCCCCCGAGGCCGCCAACAACGCCTCCGTCCAGGCGGCTTTCATCCCCACCCTCAGTCTCGGCGTGCCCGGAGATTCGGTGATGGCCATCCTGCTGGGTGCCCTGATGATCCACGGCATCATCCCCGGGCCGGGCTTCGTCACCGAACAGCCCACCATGTTCTGGGGTCTGGTCGCCAGCTTCTGGATCGGCAACCTGTTGCTGCTGATCCTGAATGTGCCGCTGATCGGCCTGTGGGTCCGGATGCTGACCATCCCCTACCGGATGCTCTACCCGGCCATGATCTTCCTGATCTGCGTCGGCGTCTATTCGGTACGCTCCAGCGGCTTTGACGTCGTCTGCGCCCTGGGGTTCGGCATCCTCGGCTACTTCATGAACATGCTGCGCTATCCCACGGCCCCGGTTCTGCTCGGCTTCATCCTGGGTCCCCTCATCGAAGAGCATTTCAAGCGCTCGCTTCTGGTGTCGCGGGGGGATTTCGGCGTGTTCGTCGACCGGCCCATCAGTGCGGGCCTTCTGGCCGTGACCGCGCTGTTGCTCCTCGCCTCCTTCTGGCCGGCGCTTTCCGAAGCTGGACGGCGCCTGAAGACCCTCCGCACCAGCCCCTGATCACAAAGCGGGTCGGACAAACCGGCCCCGGAAGGGAGTTTCATCCATGCCTGTCCCCACCGTCCGATCCCACCGGGATGGAGACGTGACCGTTCTTACCCTCGACTATCCGCCGGTCAACGCCCTGGGCCGCCCCTTGCGGGAAGACCTGGCGGCTGCCCTTGCGGCAGCGGCGGCCGATATGGACTGCCGGGCCGTGGTCCTTGCCGGAGCGGGACGCTGCTTCTGCGCCGGCGGAGACATCAAGGAGTTCGGCCAGCCCCAGACCCCGCCGCGCACTGTCGACATTCTTTCGGTCCTGGAGACCTTCCCCAAGCCGGTGGTCGCGGTCATTCACGGCAAGACCCTGGGCGGCGGACTTGAGCTGGCGCTGACCTGCCATGCCCGTGTCGCCGACCCCACCGCCGAAGTCGGCTTGCCCGAAGTCACCCTCGGCCTGATCCCCGGGGCGGGCGGTACCCAGCGCCTGCCCCGGGCCGTGGGGCTGGCCCGCGCCCTGGACCTGATCACCAATGCGCGCCAGCTCTCCGCAGCTCAGGCCCTGGGCGCCGGCCTGATCCAGGCCATCGACGCGAAGCCCCTGGCGGCGGCCATCACCCTGGCGCGGAGTCTGGCGGACGAGGGGGCGGCACGGACTCCGCCTGTGCGCCGCCTGGACGAGACCGAGCGCGCGGCCTTCGAGGAAGCTGCCGCGCGCCTGCTGGCCAAGCGCGGGCGTCTCGACTGCTTGACCGGCCTCGTGGAGTCCCTGCGCAACACCATGGACCTGGACTTTCCCGATGCCCTGGTCCGCGAACAGGAGATCTTCCAGACCCTGCGCGCGGGGGATCAGTCCAAGGCACTGCGCCACCTGTTCCTCGCCCAGCGCGCCGCCGCCACTGTGGCCGGCGCAACCCCTTCGGACGGACCGGAGATCGCCTCCGCCGGCGTCATCGGCGCCGGCACCATGGGCGGCGGCATCGCCATGGCCTTTGCCGACGCGGGCATCCCGGTCACCCTGGTGGACAGCGCGCCGGAGTCCCTGGAGCGGGGGCTTGCCCGCATCCGCGACACCTACGCCGTCTCGGTCAAGCGTGGCCGCCTGAGCACCGGGGCGATGGAAGAGCGCCTGTCCCGGATCACCGCCGCGCCGGACATGGCGGCCCTGTCGGACGTCGACATCGCTGTCGAGGCGGTCTTCGAGGACATGGACCTGAAGCAGGCCCTGTTCCGCCGGCTGGACGGGATCCTCAGGCCCGGCGCTCTTCTTGCCACCAACACGTCCTCGCTGGATATCGACGCCCTGGCCCGGGTCACCAACCGCCCGGAATGGGTTCTCGGCACCCATTTCTTCAGCCCCGCCAACGTCATGCGCCTTCTCGAAGTGGTCCGCGGCGCAGCCACCGCGCCGGCCGTGCTGGCGGCCGCTGTCCGGCTGGCCGGGCGCCTGGGCAAGGTGGCCGTGGTCGTCGGCAACGGCCCCGGCTTCGTGGGCAACCGCATCCTCTGGCGCCGCCACATGGGAGCCGAGCGCCTGCTCGCCCTCGGGGCATCCCCGGCAGAGGTGGACGCCGCCCTGGTGGACTTCGGCTATCCCATGGGTCCCTTCGCCATGTCCGATCTGGCGGGGCTGGATGTGGCCCGGCTGGTGCGCAAGGCCCAGGGCTTCACCCTGCCAATCGCCGACCGGATCTGCGACCGGGGCTGGCTGGGCCAGAAAACCGGTCGCGGCTATTTCCGCTATGAAACCGGCAGCCGCCTTCCCCTTCCTGATCCGGAGGTCGAGGACCTGATCGCCGGCTACCGCCGCGAACAGGGTCTCACGGCGCGGCCCTTGTCCGCATCCGAGATCCTCGATCACCTGCTGCTGCCCATGGTCAACGAAGCCGCCAGAGTGCTTGAGGAAGGCATCGCGCTGCGGTCTGCGGACATCGACGTGGTCCATGTCCACGGCTACGGCTTTCCGTCCTGGCGGGGCGGGCTGGCGTTCTACGCCGACGCCCGGGGCCTGGACACCGTGGCCGCCCGGCTTCGGGACATGGCCCGGGACACCGGGGATGCCAGCCTCAACCCCGCTCCGCTCCTGGCCCGCCTCGCCGCCGAGGGAGGGGGCTTCGGGGCCTGGAGCGCCAATCAGCAAGAGCGCGCCCGCGCCAGCAAGGAGATCACCGCATGACCCTGTCGACACGGGAACAGACGTTCCGGGATCGGGTCGCCATCGTCGGCGTCGCCGAATCCGAGGTGGGCATCCTGCCCCACCGGACCGAAGCACAGCTACATGCCCAAGCGGCGAAGCGCGCGCTGGACGACGCGGGCATCGCCATGGCAGAGGTGGACGGCATCCTGTCCATCGGATCGGCCCGGGGGGTGCGCTTTCCCTCCATGCAGGTGGCCGAGTATCTGGGGATCACGCCGTCCTATACGGATTCCACCTCGCTGGGGGGCTGCTCGTTCGAGGCCTACGTCCAGCATGCGGCCCTGGCCATCGCCGCCGGACTCTGCGAGGTCTGCCTGATCACCTATGGCAGCACGCAAAGGACGGGTGGTGGCGCCTTTGGCGGGGGAGCCGAACCCTGGCTTCCCTCCAGCCAGTTCGAGACACCCCACGGCCTGCCGATGATGGTCGGCGCCTATGCCCTGGCAGCCCAGCGCCATATGCACCTTTACGGCACGACCAGCGAACAGCTTGCCGAAGTGGCGGTGGCGGCCCGTCAGTGGGCGGCGATGAACCCCCTGGCCATGAAGCGCGACCCTCTGACGGTCGACGACGTTCTGGCCTCATCCATGATTTCCACCCCCCTCCGGCGGCTGGACTGCTGCCTGGTGACCGACGGCGGCGGGGCGGTGGTGGTGACCTCCCGCGAACGCGCCCGGGACTGTGCCGGGGCGCCCGTCTATCTGTGGGGGTCGGCGGAAAGCCATACCCAGACCAGCATCGTCAACGCCCCGGAGATCACCGTAACCCCGGCGGCCATCACCGGCCCCCGGGCGCTGGAGAGCGCAGGGATCACCCACGCCGATATCGATCTGGCGATGGTCTACGATTCCTTCACCATCACCGTGCTTCTGACGCTGGAGGACCTGGGCTTCTGCGCCAAAGGCGAGGGCGGCGCCTTCGTGTCCGACGGCCGGCTGCGACCCGGCGGGGGTTTCCCCATGAACACCCAGGGCGGCGGGCTGTCCTACACCCACCCGGGGATGTACGGAGTGTTTCTGATCATCGAGGCGGTGCGCCAGTTGCGCGGTGACTGCGGTGACCGTCAGGTCGACGGCGCCCGCCTTGCCCTCTGCCACGGAACGGGGGGTGCGCTGTCCTCCGGCTCCACCCTCGTTCTCGGAAAGGAACCCCGATGACCGCGACCGCCAGGCCGATACCCGTTCCGGACGCCGAAACCGCCCCCTTCTGGGAGGCCGCGCGCGAAGGACGCCTCGCCCTCCAGCACTGCGGGGCCTGTGATGGCCATGTTTTCTATCCGCGTCTCCTCTGTCCCCACTGCGGCAGCGACGCCCTCGACTGGGTGAGCGCATCGGGTACCGGCGAGATCTACGCCGTCACCGTCGTCCACAAGCCCCCCAAGGGGTTCGAGGGAGAGGCCCCCTTCGCGGTGGGGATCGTGGCGCTGAAGGAAGGTCCCCGCATGATGGCCCGCATCGTCGCTCCGGACCTGCACGGCCTGACGATCGGAACGGCGGTCTCCGTTGCTTTCGACCGGCTGTCGGACGCCATCAGCCTTCCTGTCTTCCACGTCTGCACGTAGCCCCGGCTGCATAAGCCCCGACGGCGGCGCCCTCTCCCCCACCCTTCCCGGGCCGGAAGCGCGGATTGGAACATCCGGACCGGGAGGGGTCAACGGGTCGCGCGTTCTGCCTTTCCCGAACGACCGCCCAGACGCCGCCAGGCGGACAGCGCGACAAGCCCGATGCAGATGACCGTCAGGCCCAGGGTGATGGGGCGATCCAGGAAATAGCGCCAGTCGTCCACGCGGGCCAGGGTGATGCCGATATTGATGTCGAGCACGCTTCCCAGGATGAAGGCCAGGACCACCGGCAGGATCGGAATGCCGACCACTCCCAACACCACCATCAGGATGGCGGCGCCCAGCATCACCCAGATGTCGAAGATGCTGTTGTTCACCGCATAGGCGCCGAAAATCGAGAACAGAGTGACGAAGGTCGCGATGACCGCCTTGGGCAGGCGCAGCAGGGCGGCCATATGGCGGGCGAAGAACAGCCCGATCACCGCCTTGACGATGTTCACCAGCAGGAACCCGGCGAAAAAGGTGTACATGATGTCCGGATGTTCGGTGAACAGCAGCGGACCCGGCCGCAGACCATGCAGGGTCAGCGCCCCGATGAAGACCGCCGCCGCGCCGCTGCCCGGAATGCCCAGCGCCAGCAGGGGGATCAATGATCCGCCCACATTGGCGCTGACAGAGGCTTCGGCGGCCAGCAATCCGCTTTCCGAGCCCCGGCCGAAGCGCTCCGGCTCCTTGGACAGCCGACGTTCTATGGCATGGGAGACCAAAGGCGTGGATTCCGGTCCCACGGCGGGAAGGATCCCCAGGCCGGTGCCGATCGCCGAAGCGCGGAACACCAGCCAGCGGTCGGCGATCATCCGCCGGATCACCGCCCCGGTGGGAGAGGCCGCAACGCGGCCGAAGGTGGCGCTGGTCGCCCCGGCGATGGCCTCGGCGGCCAGGGTCACAGCCTGTGGCATACAGAAAAAGCCCACCAGCACGGCCACCACGCCCAGCCCGGAATAGAGCTGGTAGAAGCCGAAGGTCAGGCGCGGCGACCCGGACACCGGGTCCAGTCCGACCGTCGCCAGCATCAGGCCCACGAACACCCCGGCCAGATTGGCGAGAACCGGCGTGTCCAGCATGACCACCACGATGATCAAACTGAAAACCACCAGCATGACGTACTCGGGGGCGCCGAAGCTGAGGGCCAGCTGGGCCAGGGTCGGGGTCAGGAACATCAGGGCGATGGCCGAGAGCACGCCGGCCACCCCCGAGCCCACGGCGGCGATGCCCAATGCCAGGGGCGCTTTGCCCTCGCGGGCCAGGGCATGCCCCTCCCATCCGCTGACGATGGAGGCCGGGGTTCCGGGGATGTTAAGCAGAACCGCCGAGATGCTGCCGCCATAGATGGCGCCCGCATAGATCCCCGCCAGCATGATCATGCCGTGATCGGCCGACATCAGGAAGGTGACCGGCACCAGCAGGGCGATGCCGAAGGTTGCGGTCAGCCCGGGAATGGCGCCGATGATGATCCCGAGAACCACCCCGATGGTAATGAACGACAGGCTCAGGGGGCTGAGCGTCGCCAGGATGCCGTCCCACACGGTGGTCGTCTCCTATGACAGCGAATACAGAAGGGAGTCGAGCTGCTGATCTAGCCAGCCCGTGGGCACGGGGACATAGAGAACGGACTTGATGAGGACGGCGAAGACGGCGACGAAAACCGCCGTTCCCAGGGCCGCACGCAGCGTCGGCCGCCCCCCCAGCAAGGCCAGGGACACCACCAGCGCCACCCATGTGGCGACCATGAAGCCGATGGTCTCCAGCAGGGCCACGTAAGCGATCCACAGGAGGATGAAGGCCGCCAGCCGCCCCCAGCCCATGGGCGTCAGGCGTTGGGCACTGTCTGCCGGAGCGGCCGCCGGCGCCTCGCCCTTGCGCAGGGACAGGACCGTCAGGAGCAGGACCGTGGAGAAAGCACAAAGGCTGACCACCAGGGGATAGGTGGCCGCCGGCCCGGGGACCAGGGCTGAACGCCAGACCATGAGGGCCAGAACGATCAGGAGAAAGACCGAAAGCACGTGTCGCATGTGTCTCTCCGGCTATGAATGACCCGAGACCCCCGCCGCCCTTCCCCACCCGGGAGAGGATAGGCGGGAAAGGCGCGGCGGGAAACGGTCCGGGAAACGGGGCGGGCGCCTGGCCCTCGCCCCGGACCGGTCGGGCATCAGTTGGAGAGACGGCCGGAGGATTGGAGGAAGCTCTCCAGAGACTGATAAGTGTCCTCGTAGGCAGCCTTGGTCTCCTCCGCGTTCGCCGGCGAGAGGGTCAGGCCGGCATCGGCGAAAGCCTGTTTGGCAGCGTCGGATTCCAGCACGCCGAGGAAGGCACTGGCCAGCCAGGCCTTGCGGTCCTCGGGCACCCCCGGCGGCAGGGTCAGGAAGCGGCTGGCCCCCCAGGTGTGGCCGCTGGCGGGCACACCCAGTTCGTCGAAGGTCGGCACCTCGGGCAGCATCGGATGCCGCGCGTCGCCGGTCACCGCCACGGCCTTCAGGTCGCCATTGCGGATATACTGTTCGATTTCCGTATAGAAGGCGGCGGTGGCGTCCACATCACCGGCCAGCAGCGCCGTCACACCCTGTCGGCCACCATCGAAGGGAATGAAGTTGAATGTCACGTCCTTCGCCTTTTCAATGAATTCGCTGACGAACAGGAACATGCTATTGGGATTCATCCCCACCTGCATGGTGTTCGACTTGGCGTATTCGATGATCTCCGGGAAGTCTTTCCGGCCCACCTCCGACTTGGCGTTCACCACCCAGATCACCGGGTCGAAGCTGATGGAGGCGATGGGCTCGAACTCGTCCTTATTGAAGGGCGCGTCGCGCAGCAGGATGTCGGTGAACATGAAGGGGTTGGCGATCACGCCGATGGTATAGCCGTCTGGCTGGGCGTTCTTGGCCAGATAGGTGTGGCCAACCATGCCCGCTCCACCCACTCGGTTTTCCACGCGGAACTGCTCGTCCAATTGCGCCTCGGCCAGCTTGGCGACGGTCCGCGCGGTGACGTCGACGGCGCCGCCCGCCGGATACATCACGATCATATTGACCGGCCGCTTCGGGAAGTCGGCGGGCTTGTCCTGGGCGCCGGCCAGCGCCGGGGACAGAAGAATCCCCGCAGCCAGCGCGAGGGTGGCGGTAAGACGGAAAGAGGCCATGAACGATACTCCCTGATTTGGTGACGTCCTTTTTCCGCGAGTATCATCCCCCTGGTTAGATAGTGTCTAATTATTTTTGATGATCCTTTGAGAAGCTTCGTTTATCAATAAGCATCCACAATCGCCGGAGGGCTCGGGCATGGACAAGCGTTCCCTGGAGTGTTTCATCGCCCTCGCCGAGGAGCTTCACTTTCACCGCGCCGCGCAGCGCTGTCACATCAGCCAGCCCGGATTGAGCCAACAGCTCCAGCGGCTGGAAGAGCACCTGGGCGCCCAGCTGGTATTCCGCAGCAAGCGCCAGGTATCTCTGACCCGGGCCGGGGCGGTTTTCCTGGTGGAAGCGCGCAAGATCCTGCGGTCCATGACCACGGCGGTGGAGCTGACGCGGGAAACCGATCAGGGTGTGGTCGGCCACTTGCGGGTGGGGGCCACGCCCTCGGCCCTGTTCATCCTGATGCCGGAGATCGTCGCCCGCTTCCGCGCCCTGCTGCCCCAGGTCCGGTTGCAGGTGGTGGCCATGACCACGGCCGAGCAGCAGGCCGCCTTGCGCGACCAGGAGATCCAGGTGGGCATCTGCCATCCTCCGCTCACCGATACCTCGCTGTCCTGCGAACCTTTGGCCGAGATGCCCTTCGCCGTGGTGATGGCGGCCAGCAACCCGCTGTCCCGACGCCCCGAGCTGTCGCTGGAAGACCTCGTCGACGAAACCTTCATTCTCTTCCCCCGCGAGGTGGGTCCCCGGCTGTACGACCACATCATTTCCATGTGCCACCAAAGGGGGTTCAGCCCCCGGCGCATCATCGAAGGCGCGCCGGCCCAAACCATCGTCGCCATGGCCGCCTGCGACATGGGAATCGGTTTCGTCGCCTCCCGGGTCCAGCACTACGACCGCGCCCTGGCCGTCTTCCGCTCCCTGTCCGGAGACGCCCCGCAGCTCACCCTGGGGGCGGCCCATGTGGGCGGCGCTTTGCCGGCGATGGTGCGGCAGTTTCTTGATATCGCCACCGAAGTCGGCGCCCGGGCGGTCTGATCCCACAGACCAATTGATAAATACAGCTTATCTTTAGATCCTTAAAAATAATTAGACACTGTTAAATCCCGAAGCCTAGAGTCGCCGCCAAAGTGGAAAGGAAGGCGACATGGCACCCAAGGTCTACATGGTCGGCGAGGCCGGCAATTACGTCGACAAGCTCGCCGCCGGACTCACCGGCGCCGCTGCCGGGCTCGACATCGTCCCCTTGCCCCGGGAAGCGGCCCTGGGCGCCGACTTCGACGGCGCCATTGGCCCTGATGACATCCTGGTGTCCCTCCGCCTGAAGCGGAATGGGGACCCGCTGCCTCCGGTCCGCCTACTCCACGTACCCGGCGCCGGACTCGACGGCATCGACATGGCCGCCCTGGCCGACCACACCATCGTCTGCAATGTCTTCGAGCATCAGGCACCGATCGCCGAATTCGTCATCGCCTCGCTGCTGGAATGGGAGTTGCGGCTGGCCGACCTGCGCCGCTCCTTCACCGCCGAAAGCTGGCCGGACGTCTATCGCCAGCGGGTTCCCCATGGGGAGTTGCGGGGAAAGACCGTGGGCATCATCGGCCACGGCCGCATCGGCCGGGCCATTGCCGATCTGGTCCGTCCCTTCGGTGTCGAGATTCTGGCCGTCGATGCCTTCCCGACCGAAGGAATCTGGCCGGTGGCCCGTCTGCCCGAGCTGTTGGCGGCTGCGGACTACGTGATCATCGCCTGTCCCCTGACGGCTGAGACCGAAGGCCTGATCGGCGCGGCCGAACTGGCCCGGATGAAATCCTCTGCGGTCATCGTCAATGTCTCGCGCGCGCCGATCATCGCCGAGGACGCCCTGTACGAAGTGCTGGCGGCCAAGCGGATCCGGGGCGCCAGCCTGGATGTCTGGTACCGCTATCCCGCCACGGCCGAAGACCGGGTGACCCCCTCGGACCGTCCGTTCCTGGATCTGCCCAACGCCCTCTGCACACCCCATTGCGCGGCCTGGACCCGCGAGCTGATGGACCGGCGCTATGCCGTCATCGCGCGCAACATCTCCGCCCTGCTGAACGACGCGCCGCTGGTCCATCGGGTCCGCCCGTAAGCGCGTTCCCGACACGCTGTGACATGACCGAACCGCCGGTTCCCACCGGCCCATTTTCCAAGAACAACGGGAAGCCGATCGCCATGCCCACGCCAAGCGAGATCCGGATCACGGACATCAAGACCCTGGTGGTCAATGCCGAGATGCGGAACTGGATTTTCGTCAAGGTCGAGACCAACCAGCCGGGCCTGTACGGCTGGGGTGAGGCCAGCCTGAACTGGAAAACCCGCGCCGTCACCGGTTGCGTGGAAGACCTCAAGCCCCTGCTGCTCGGCCGCGACCCCCGCGATATCGAACAGGCCGTCCGGGTGCTGACCAAACACGGCTATTACAAGCCCGGCATTGTCATCGCCACCGCCATCAGCGGCATCGAGCACGCCCTGTGGGACATTTTCGGAAAGTCGGTGAACCTGCCGGTCTGGCGGCTGCTGGGCGGTCAGGTCCGCGACAAGGTGCGCCTTTACACCCACCTGGGTCTGGGCGACATGCGGTCCGTTTACGAGACCTTCGATACCGGGCCGCTGCGCGACAAGGCCAAGGCGGTGGTGGAGAAGGGCTACGATGCCTTGAAGGTGGTCTTCATCCCCTATTCCCACTTCACCATCGACATCCCGGCCGTGCGACGGGTCGACCAGCTGATGGCCGCCTTGCGCGATGCCGTCGGCGATGGGGTGGAGATCATGATCGATTTCCACGGCCGTCCCGGCACGGTCTCCGCAGCGCTGCAGTATATCAACGCCCTCGCCCCCTACTCCCCCTTCTTTTGCGAGGAACCGGTGCAGCCCGGCGACACCGATGCCCTGCGCCTGGTCACCGAACGCGCTCCCTGCCCCATCGCCTCCGGGGAACGGCTGGTGGGCTACAAGGAATTCGAGCAGATCTTCCACCAAAAGGCGCTCAACATCCTTCAGCCCGACCTCAATCACACCGGCGGCCTGCTGGAAGGCAAGAAGATCGCTGCGGCGGCGGACAAGGCCTACATGGGCGTCGCCCCGCACAACCCCAACGGCCCCATTGCCGGGGCTGCGGCCCTGCATTTCGCCGTCTCGACCCCGAACTTCGTCATCCAGGAGGAAATGTCGGGCGCGGTCCCGTGGTACGACGACGTGGTCAGCGTTCCCATGCGACGGCAGGGATCCTACTGGGCGGTCCCCGACGCCCCGGGTCTGGGGGTCGAGGTGAACGAGGCAGAGGCAGCCAAGCACCCCTTCGAGCCCGA
The DNA here is from genome assembly GCA_046233135.1 of Rhodospirillaceae bacterium Z3-40. GTDB lineage: Bacteria > Pseudomonadota > Alphaproteobacteria > Rhodospirillales > Rhodospirillaceae > JBJXHN01. The sequence continues at coordinate 830,618 of JBJXHN010000003.1, forward strand.
GGTGATGCACACCGAAGGCGCCGTACTCGACGACGGAACCATCGTGGACTGGTAACAATGACAACACTTCTGAATTCCCCCGCTGCCCGGGCCTTCGTGCTGCCCGGCGGCGTCTACAACGCCACCCCAAACCGGATCGTCTTCGGCGCCGGCACAGCGGCTTCCATCGCCCAGGAGGTGCAACGCCTCGGCTGCTCCAAGGCCCTTGTGCTCTCCACCCCGGGCCGCGCGAAAATGGCGGCCAAAGTGGTCGAGGACCTGGACACGCTCTGCGCCGGACTGCTGCCCGAGGCGGTTTCCCAGGTCCCCGTCGAACTGGCCGAACGCGGCCGGGAAAAGGCGCGGGCGATGGGCGCGGACTGTCTGGTCAGCATCGGCGGAGGGGCGTCCATCGGCCTGGGCAAGGGTATTTCCCTCGGCCTGAATTTGCCGATCATCGCCATCCCCACCACCTACTCCGGCTCGGAAATGACCGGCTTCTGCGGCATCACCATCGACGGCGTGAAGCAGATGCACACCAGCCTGTCGATGCTGGCGACCACGGTCATCTACGACCCCACATTGTCGCTCGGCTTGCCCATCGACGCCAGCATGTCCAGTGCCATGAACGCCCTGGCCCATTGTGTCGACGGGATCTACGTTTCGACGATCAGCGAGGCCCACCGCCTGGTGGCCGCCGAAGGGGCGGCGATCGTCGCCCGGGCCACGCGGGCGGTTCTGGCCGATCCCTCCGACCTGCAGGCACGCACGGAACTGCTTTACGGGGGCCATCTGGCGGGGGCCACCCTGTCGGGGGGCTTCGCCTTGCAGCATGGTCTGGCCCATACCCTGGGAGGATCCTTCGGGGTTCCCCACGGCTTGGCCCATGCGCTGTCGCTGCCCTACGTGACAGCCTTCAACACCCGCTTCGCCCCCAAGGACGTCGCCCTGATCGGCCGGGCCATGGGGGTCGAGAACGTGGCGGGAGCGATCCATGACCTTCTGGTCGCCCTTGGTCTTCCGGTGCGCCTGAGCGACGCCGGGATCAAGGACAGCGACATCGACCGCATCGTCACCATCACCGTAGAGACAGACAACGGCCTCAACCCCGCCCCGGTCACCGCCGAAACCGTCCGCGCCGTCGTCCTCGCGGCTTTCGAGGGCGCACGGCCCGCCTAAAGCATTGTGCGCAAAAGTGGCACCGGTTTTGCGCGAAAACAATCCGGAAAAATAAAAACCTAGAGCGGGACGACCGATTCCACGAAAACTCATCCCGCTCTAGTTCACCCACCCAAAAAATGGCATCACCCGCAGTTTGTAAAGTTGATTCATAAACAAATAGATAGTGCACAGACCACTGAATACTTTAAATAGTTCAGCACAATAGACATAGGCGCTTCACTCACGCCTCGTTGCTTTCACGTCCGCGCATCCTTTCTCCGACGTCAGCATGGAAACACGCCTGATTGGAGTTGGGAATCCCCCGATTCACACTTCGCGCCGGACGAACTCTCCGGCGTGAAGCGCGTCGATCCGTTCATGAATCATCGTGAACATGGTCTGGGCGGCGGGTGCCGGTTCCAGGTCCCGAAAGCGTATGAGGGAATAGGGGGTAACCCGGATATCGTCGGCCAAGGGCAGGACGACGATCCCCGTTCCCAACCCCAGTCCATCGTGATTGGCATAAAACCGGGCCACGGCCCTGGCCAGGGCACCGATTCCATTCGAATTGGCGATCAGCGCCAAGGTCAGAAGGATAGAGGACGTCCCCAGTACCCGGTCCGGCAAGGCGTAGCCCTTGCCCAGAAGATAGGATTCCACCGTGGTTCGCAAGAGACCGCCCTGGGGCTGCAGAATCCAATCGTAGGACAGGCAATCCCCGAGCGTGGGAGAGGACATGTGCGTGAGCGGGTGGCCCTCGCGAACAACCAGACTCAGGGGTTCCGCCCCGATCGTCCGGGTCAGATAAGGGCGAGGATCCATGTCCGTGGGGAGACGGCCGATATAGAAGTCGATCTTGCCCGCCAGCAGGTCGGCGTTCAGCTTGTCCGAAAGATCCACCGTCACATTGACGCGGATGTTGGGGTGCGCCACCCGGGCCTGACGGATAACCGGCAGGACGATTTCCAGGGCCGGCCCCGTCACCGCGCCGATATTCACCGTTCCCCGGGTCCCGCGCCCCATTTCCTCCAATTCACGGTCGGTTTGATCCAGGTCCCTCAACAGGCGGCGAGCCCGTTCCGCCAGGGTCTGGCCCATCACCGTGAAACGGATCCCCCTGGGATGGCGCTCGTATAAGGGAACGCCCACGATGGTCTCCGCTTCGGCCAGCAGGCGGGACGCCGTTGGTTGGGTCATGTTCAGCCGGGAGGCCGCAGCGCTGACCTGATGGGTTTCCAGCAACTCCGCCAGAATCCGCAGATGGCGGAACTTCATGCCGCGCGTGATCAACCGATCCTTCCGCGAACCAGGGCCGGACATGGCTTCCATGGGTGGTCTCCCTCTGCGTGCCCTCCATGATATATCGAAATCGGCATAATGAAAGACGATTTGTCAATTTGACTGGAATATCAGATGCCCATACCAATGACGGCGCGGGTCATTCGCCCGGTGGGACGTCACCGGGATGGGCCGCGAAAAAGAAAAAATGGCGGTTCCCGTGAGCGCCCGGACAACCGGGCGAGATCAAGGGGCGCCGCGACGGGAGGAAAACATGAAGGGATTGAAGAAGGCCGCCCTGGCGGCTGGTCTGTCCGTGATCGCCTTGGGGGCCGCGAGCCTGGCCCAGGCCGGAGACGGATATGTGGGAATCGCCATGCCCACGAAATCATCCGCGCGCTGGATTTCCGACGGCAACTCCATGGTTCAGCAGTTCGAGGCGGCGGGCTACAAGACCGACCTGCAGTACGCCGAAGATGACATTCCCAACCAGCTTGCCCAAGTCGAGAATATGGTGACCAAGGGTGTCGATGTCCTGGTCATCGCCGCCATCGATGGCACCACCCTGTCCAATGCCCTGGCCAATGCCGACGCGGCGGGCATCAAGGTGATTGCCTATGACCGGCTGATCCGGGAAAGCGAGCACGTGAACTACTACGCCACCTTCGATAACTTCAAGGTGGGCGTCCAGCAGGCGACCAATCTGGTGAACGGGCTGAAGGCGCGCTTCCCCGACCAGAAGCCTTGGAACGTGGAATTGTTCGGGGGCTCCCCCGACGATAACAACGCCTATTTCTTCTATAACGGCGCCATGTCCGTGCTGGATCCCCTGATCAAGGAAGGCGCCGTCGTGATCCCTTCGGGTCAGACGGGGATGGATACGGTCGGAACCCTGCGCTGGGACGGCGCCGTGGCCCAGGCGCGCATGGACAACCTGCTCTCCGCCAATTACACGGACAAGAAAGTGAACGGGGTGCTCTCCCCCTACGACGGCCTGTCCATCGGGATCATTTCCTCCCTGAAGGGAGTCGGTTATGGCTCCGGCAACGTGGCCATGCCGATCGTCACGGGGCAGGACGCGGAAATTCCCTCGATCAAGGCCATTCTCCGGGGGGAACAGTACTCCACCATCTTCAAGGATACCCGGGAACTGGCTCGCGTGACCGTGGGCATGGTCAACGCGGTTCTGGGCGGTGACGAACCGGAAATCAACGACACCTCCACCTACGACAACGGCAAGAAAGTCGTGCCGTCCTACCTTCTGGAACCGGTTCCGGTGACCGCCGCGAACTGGGAGTCCGTCCTCGTCGACAGCGGTTATTACCAAAAATCGGACATCGAATAGGCGGCAAGGATCTCGCGGACCGGGCATAGGAGTCCCTTGCCCGGTCCATTGGGGGCCATGGGAGGCGGAGATGGAAACCATCCTGGAGATGCGCGGCATCACCAAGGAATTTCCCGGCGTGAAAGCGCTCGACAATGTCAATATCGCCGTGCGCAGGGGGGAAATCCGGGCGCTGGTGGGGGAAAATGGAGCGGGCAAATCGACCCTGATGAAGGTGCTGAGCGGGGTCTATCCCGCCGGCTCCTATAACGGTGAGGTCCGGTACGAAGGCCGTCCGACGGCTTTCAAGGGAACCGCCGATAGCGAGGCCTTGGGCATCATCATCATTCACCAGGAACTCGCCCTGGTTCCCGACCTGTCCATTGCCGAGAACATCTTTCTGGGCAACGAGATCGCCCGCCGGGGCGTCATCGACTGGCCGGAGACCAAGCGCCGTGCCGCGACCTTGTTGGCCAAGGTCGGGTTGCACGAGAATCCGGACACGAAGGTCGATGACCTGGGTTTGGGCAAGCAGCAACTGGTGGAAATCGCCAAGGCCCTGTCCAAGGAAGTGAAGCTTCTCATCCTGGATGAACCCACGTCCTCCCTCAACGAACGCGATAGCGACGCCCTGCTCGAACTGCTGATGGACCTGAGGGACCGCGAGGGCCTGACCGCCATCATGATCTCCCACAAGCTGAACGAAGTCTCCAAGGTGGCCGATAGCCTGACCGTCTTGCGAGACGGGGCGACCGTGACCAGCCGGGACATGTCCGACGCGTCCTACGGGGAAGCGGAGATCATTCGCGACATGGTCGGACGATCCATGTCCGACCGCTATCCGGCACGCACGCCTCGGATCGGCGAGACGGTGATGGAGGTCCGGAACTGGCGGGTCTATCACCCCACTCACCTGGGGCGTCCGGTGGTGAAGGACGTGAATTTTTATCTCCGTCGAGGCGAGGTGCTGGGCATCGCCGGCCTGATGGGAGCCGGACGCACGGAACTGGCCATGAGCCTGTTCGGGCGGAGCTACGGGCAGGACATTTCCGGAGAAGTCCGGATCAACGGACAGGCCGCGGATTTGTCCACCATCCCCCGCGCCATCAAGGCGGGCTTGGCCTATGTCACCGAAGACCGCAAGGGGCTGGGGCTGGTTCTGGACGATACCATTCGCCGGAACGTTCCCCTCGCAAACCTGGAAGCGATCGCCCGAAGCGGCGTCGTGGATGACCGACGGGAAGCCTCCGTGGCGGAGAGCTACCGGAAACGGGTCAACATCAAATGCTCGTCCATCGAGCAGGAGACGATCAACCTGTCCGGGGGGAATCAGCAAAAGGTTGTCCTATCCAAATGGCTGTTCGCCGATCCGGGCATTCTGATCCTGGACGAGCCCACCCGGGGCATCGACGTGGGCGCCAAATTCGAGATTTACACCATCATCGCCGAGCTGGCGGCCCAGGGGAAATCCATCATCGTGATTTCCTCCGAGATGCCCGAACTGCTTGGCATCACCGACCGTCTCTACGTCATGAACGAAGGAAGCCTCGTGGGCGAACTGCCCACATCCGAGGCCACCCAGGAAAAGATCATGGCGATGATCGTCACTTCCGGAGAGTAAGTCATGGACCTGGCGGAAACCAATCAGCGCGGCGCCAGCCCAAGCCCCCGAGGCACGGTGACGGCCTATTTGCGTAAGCATATGCGGGAATACGGTATCCTGCTGGCCCTGATTGTCATCATGGGGTTCTTTCAAGTCGCCACCGACGGCATCCTGCTGAAGCCGGTAAACCTGACCAATCTGATCTTACAGAACAGCTACATCGTTATCATGGCGGTGGGCATGCTGCTGGTCATCGTGTCGGGAAACATTGACCTGTCGGTGGGGTCGGTCCTCGGCTTCATCGGCGCGCTCGCTGCGGTGATGATTGTCCATTGGGACATCCCCTATGTGCTGGCGGGCGTCATCTGTCTCGCGGTGGGCGCGGTCATCGGCATGGCCCAGGGGTTCTGGGTGGCCTACTACAAGATCCCCTCCTTCATCGTGACCCTGGCGGGCATGCTGGTTTTCAAGGGCTTGACCCTTTGGCTGCTGGAAGGCCAGTCCGTCGGCCCCTTCCCCGCCAACTTCCAGCTCATCTCCTCGGGCTTCGTTCCGGATATTTTTGGAACGGGTCGGTTCAACACCCTGTCCCTGGTGGTCGGCATGGTGGTGGCCGGGGGCATTCTGTTCCTGGCGGCGCGCGGCCGTCTGGAGCAAGCGCGGACCAGTCTGGCAAGCGAACCCTTCGCCTTCTTCCTCGGGAAGTACGCCCTGATCACCATCGCGCTGGTCTACATGAGCTACCTGATGGCCACCTTCCGGGGGCTGCCCAATGTGTTCATCGTCATGGCCCTGCTGATCGCGCTCTATTCCTTCATCGCGAACCGCACCACCATCGGACGGCGGATCTACGCCATCGGCGGCAATGAGAAAGCCGCGAAGCTGTCCGGCATCCCGTCGGAGAAACTGATTTTCCTGACCTTCGCCAATATGGGCATGCTCGCCGCCCTGGCGGGGCTGGTTTTCGCCGCCCGCCTGAACACGGCAACCCCCAAGGCCGGTGTTTCCTTTGAACTGGACGTCATTGCCGCGGTGTTCATCGGCGGGGCGTCGATGTCCGGCGGCGTGGGCACCATCATCGGCGCCGTGGTCGGAGCCTTCATCATGGGGGTGATGAACAACGGAATGTCCATTCTTGGCATCGGGATCGACTGGCAGCAGGTCATCAAGGGCCTGGTCCTTTTGGCCGCCGTGGTCTTCGACGTCTACAACAAGAAGAAAGGCTGACGCCATGTTGCTTTCCCAGATCCTGCGCGCCGACGGTACTCAAACCCTGGTTGTGCGCGACGGCACGGAGGCCCACGAGGTCGCGGGGTTCCACAGCACCCATGCCCTGGCCATGCACTGCATTGACCATGGACGAACCCTGTCCGAGGCCCTGGGCCAGATTACGCCGGGCCGGGCGGTCGACCTGGAGCAAGCCTACCGCGAAGGGCGGATTCTGCCGCCGCTCACCCACCCGGATCCGGCCCACCTTTATGTGACGGGCACGGGGCTGACCCATCTCGGCTCCGCCTCCACCCGGAACAGCATGCATGGCGGCGGCGAGGACGAGGCCACCATGACGGATTCCATGAAGATGTTCCGCATGGGCCTGGACGGGGGCAAACCCGCCGAAGGCAAGGTCGGCGTCCAACCGGAATGGTTTTACAAGGGCAACGGCGACATCGTCACCGCCCCGGGGGCGGACCTGCTCTCCCCCTCCTTCGCCCTGGATGGCGGAGAGGAACCGGAAATCGCCGGCCTTTACGTGATCGGGCCGGACGGCACGCCCTGGCGCCTTGGGTTCGCCGTGGCCAACGAGTTTTCCGATCATGTGACGGAGCGGATGAACTATCTGTTCCTCGCCCACTCCAAGTTGCGCCGGTGCGCCTTCGGCCCGGAACTGCGGGTGGGTCCCCCGCCGGAAGACATTCAGGGGCGATCCCGGGTGCTGCGAGGAGAGGACGTGGTGTTCGACGAGCCGTTCCTGTCCGGCGAAGCGAACATGTCCCATACCTTCGCCAATCTGGAGCACCACCACTTCAAATACGACCTGTTCCGCAAGCCCGGGGACGTGCATGTGCACATGTTCGGCACAGCGACCCTGTCCTTCGCGAAAGGCGTGCGGGCGGAGGCGGGAGACGTCTTCGAACTGGATGTTCCGGGCTTCGGCCTGCCCTTGCGCAACCGCCTGGCCATCGCACCGGATCCGGCCAACGGGGGCGGTGCCGTGCGTGTGAACACGCTTTGACGGGGAAAGGAACCGGATCAATGGCTTTCAGGAAGGCACAATGGCCCCGTCGCCTGCGCTCCCAGGAATGGTACGGTGGCACCAGCCGGGACAATATCTACCACCGGGGATGGATGCGGAACCAGGGCCTGCCCCACGACCTGTTCGACGGGCGGCCGGTGATCGGCATCTGCAACACCTGGTCTGAGCTGACCCCCTGCAACGCCCACCTGCGCGATCTGGCCGAGCGGGTCAAGCGCGGAGTCTACGAGGCCGGAGGGCTCCCCGTCGAGTTCCCGGTGTTCTCGGCCGCCGAAAGCAGTCTTCGGCCAACGGCCATGCTGTACCGCAACCTCGCGGCCATGGATGTGGAGGAGGCCTTGCGCGCCCAGCCCGTTGATGGCGTGGTCCTGATGGTGGGCTGTGACAAGACCACGCCCTCTCTGCTCATGGGGGCCTGCAGCGTGGACCTGCCGACCATCATGGTCAGCGGCGGCCCGATGTTGAACGGCTGGTTCCGGGGGGAACGCGTGGGGTCGGGCACGGCCCTTTGGCAAATGTCCGAGGACGTGAAGGCGGGCAAGCTGACCCAGGACGATTTCCTCGAGGCAGAACAGGCCATGTCCCGCAGCGCCGGATCCTGCAACACCATGGGCACCGCCAGTTCCATGGCCAGCATGGTCGAGGCCCTGGGCATGGCGCTGTCGGGAAACGCCGCCATTCCGGCGGTGGACGCCCGGCGCCGGGTGATGGCCCATCTGACCGGGCGGCGTATCGTCGACATGGTCAAGGATGACCTGAAGCCCTCCGACATCCTGACCCGCGCGGCCTTCGAGAACGCCATCCGCGTGAACGGCGCGATCGGCGGTTCCACCAACGCCGTCGTCCACCTTCTGGCCATCGCCGGGCGGGTGGGCGTGGACCTGTCGCTGGATGACTGGGACCGGCTGGGGCGGGACATCCCGACCATCGTCAACCTGATGCCTTCGGGGAAGTATCTCATGGAGGAGTTCTTCTACGCCGGCGGCCTGCCCGTGGTGATCAAGCACCTGTGTGAGACCGGCAAGCTCCACAAGGATGCCCTGACCGTGTCCGGGCAAGCCGTCTGGGACGAGGTCAAGGATGCCCGGAACTGGAACGAGGACGTGATCCTGCCGGTGGAGAAGGCCTTGACCGCGCAAGGGGGGATCGCCGTTCTGCGCGGCAATCTGGCGCCCAAGGGGGCGGTCCTCAAGCCCTCCGCCGCCAGTCCCCATCTGATGAAGCACCGGGGACGGGCCGTGGTTTTCGAGGATATCGACGACTACAAGGCCAAGATCAACGACGAGGCCCTGGATATCGACGAAACCTGCGTCATGGTCCTGAAGAACTGCGGTCCCCGGGGCTATCCGGGGATGTCTGAGGTGGGCAACATGGGACTGCCGCCCAAGGTATTGCGCAAGGGGATCACCGACATGGTCCGCATCTCCGACGCGCGCATGTCCGGAACCGCCTATGGCACGGTGGTCTTGCATACCTCGCCGGAAGCGGCGGTCGGGGGTCCCCTGGCCATCGTCCGGGACGGGGACGTGATCGACCTGGATGTGGAAGCCCGGCGGATTCATCTGGATGTGCCCGAAGAGGAAATCGCCCGCCGGCTCGCGGAATGGATCTGTCCCGTCACGCCCCCCCAGGGGGGATACGCCAGACTGTTCCACGACCATGTGATGGGTGCGGATACCGGCGTGGATTTCGATTTCCTGCTTGGATGCCGCGGCAAGGAGGTGCCCCGTGACAGCCACTAGGACGCCCCCCGCAGGAACGCCCATCGCCCTGGTGGGGTTCGGCAAGATCGCCCGGGATCAGCATGTGCCCTCTCTCAACAAGTCCGAGGCGTTCCATTTCGCCGCCACGGTCAGCCGCAATGGCGCCATGGCGGGCATCCCGGCCCACAAGGACCTGGCCGCATTGGTCGCCGCTCAGCCGGAGGTCACGGCGGTGGCTCTGTGCACACCGCCCCAGGTTCGCCATGGCCTGGCCCGGGAGGCGTTGGAGGCCGGTTTGGATGTCCTGCTGGAAAAGCCGCCCGGGGCCACCCTGGCAGAAGTGGAGGACTTGATAGCCCTGGCCCGGGATCGGCGCCGGGTCCTCTTCGCCACCTGGCATTCCCGCTTCGCAGCGGGCGTGTCCCCGGCCAAGGCCTGGTTGGCGGACAAGGAGATCCTGGGGGGACGGATCGTCTGGCGGGAGGACGTCCGCCGGTGGCATCCGGGGCAGACCTGGATCTGGCGGGCGGGTGGCCTGGGCGTTTTTGATCCGGGGATCAACGCGCTGTCCATTCTGACGGAAATCCTGCCCCGTCCGGCCCATCTGACCGGCGCGGATCTGGAGTTCCCCTCGAACCAGGAAACGCCCATCGCCGCACGTTTGTCCTTCGTGTCGGGCGGAGCGTCCATCGAGGCGGATTTCGATTTCCGGCAGGAGGGTCCCCAGACCTGGACGATGGACTTCGAGACCGCCGGCGGGGTGCTAACCCTGTCCGACGGCGGGGCCACCGTCTCCGCAGCGGGCCAGAGCCTGTCCCGGGGGGATGCGCTGGCATCGGAATACGATGGCATCTACGCCCGCTTCGCCCAACTGGTGGCGGACCGCAGGTCGGAGGTGGACCTGTCCCCCCTGGTCCACGTGGCCGATGCCTTCATGCTGGGCCGCCGCCTGACCACCGCCCCCTTCATCGAATAAGCCTCACGGAAAAAAGGACCGTTCACCGTGACCAAAACCGCCTTCACACCCCAGGGAAAGCACTTGATCGATGGTCAGTGGCTGGCCAGTGACCGGACCTTCTTGGCGGAACCGACAGACGGCGACGCCCATCCGGTTTCCGTTGGCGGCGCGTCGGAGGTCGATCAGGCCGCCGTGGCCGCCGAACGGGCCTTCGGGACCTATGGCGTGACCAGCCGGGAGGAGCGGGCCCTGTTCCTGGAAGCCATCGCCGATAGCATCGAGGCCCGGGGTCCGGCGATCACCGCCATCGGCACGCGGGAAACCGGGCTGCCGGCGGGGCGTCTGGAGGGAGAGCGCGGGCGGACCACGGGTCAGCTTCGCCTGTTCGCCGCCCATATCCGTGCCGGGGACCACCTGGACCGCCGCCACGACGCGGCCTTGCCCGAGCGGACCCCCTTGCCGCGCCCCGAACTGATCCTCGTCCAGCGGCCCCTGGGTCCCGTGGCGGTCTTCGGTGCCTCCAATTTTCCGCTGGCCTTTTCAACGGCGGGAGGGGACACGGCGTCCGCCCTGGCCGCAGGATGTCCGGTCATCGTCAAGGGCCACCCGGCCCATCCGGGAACAGGCGAGATTATCGCCGAGGCGATTCTGGAAGCCATGCATCTGCACGGACTGGATCCGGGCGTTTTCTCGCTGATCCAGGGCAACACCAATGCCCTGGGCACGGCTCTGGTCACCCATCCGCTCGTGCGCGCGGTGGGCTTCACCGGCTCCCTGAAGGGCGGACGGGTCCTGTTCGATCTCTGCGCCGGCCGGCCGGAACCGATCCCCTTCTTTGGCGAACTGGGCGCCATCAATCCGGTTTTCCTCCTGCCCGGGGCGCTCGCCGCCCGGGGTGAGGGCCTTGCCAAGGGCTGGGCGGCCTCCCTGACCATGGGCGCCGGGCAGTTCTGCACCAATCCGGGCCTGCTGGTCGCCATCGATGGTCCCGACGCAGATGCCTTCGTCGCTTCGGCCAAGGAGGCCCTTTCCGCCATGGGCGCGCAGACGACGCTGACCAGCGGAATCTGCGCCGCCTATGACCAGGGCCGGGACCGGATCGCCAAGACACCCGGGGTGACCACCCATGTCCGGGGAGAGGGCGGAACCCGGCTGGCGGCCCCGGCCTTCTTCGAAGTCACCGGCGAAACCTGGTTCGCCCACCCGGATCTGGCGGAGGAGGTCTTCGGACCCAGCGGCATCCTGGTCCGTGTGGCGGACGGGGCGGAGATGATGCGCCTGGCCCGGTCCCTGGCGGGGCAGCTGACCTGTACGCTGCAAATGGACGCGAGCGACGGGGAGCAGGCTGCGGCCCTGATCCCCATTCTGGAACGCAAGGCGGGACGGATCCTTGCCAACGGGTTTCCCACCGGGGTGGAGGTGGCCGACGCCATGGTCCACGGCGGCCCCTATCCGGCGAGCACCAATTTCGGCGCCACCTCCGTCGGCACCCTGGCCATCCGGCGGTTCCTGCGGCCGGTCTGCTATCAGAACCTTCCGGCGGACCTTCTGCCGCCGGATGCCCGAGGATAGACCCTGGGAGACAGGATCATGCATGCCCACATCCATGACCAGCGGGTCTGCCAGTTGGGAGAAGGCCCCCTTTGGCACCCCCTGCGGCACCAGCTGTTCTGGTTTGATATCCTGGGCTGTCGCCTGCTCTCCCGCAGCGGGGAAGGCGGTCTTCTGTCATGGAGTTTCGAAGAGGTGGTTTCCGCTGCCGGGTGGGTGGACGAGGATCACCTTCTGATCGCCTCCGAAAGGGGGCTCTCGGTTTTCGATCTTCGGGATGGGACCAGGACGCCGCAGGCGGGGCTGGAGGAGAGCAAAGCGGCGACCCGCTCCAACGACGGCCGGGCCGACCCCTGGGGTGGCTTTTGGATCGGGACCATGGGCAAGGCCCTGGAACCGGGCGCGGGGGGCCTCTATCGCTGGTACAAGGGGCGTCTGGTTCGCCTGCGGGACCAGATGTCCATTCCCAACGCCATCTGTTTCGCGCCGGACCGGTCCGTGGCCTATTACGCGGATACCGGGGAAGACCGGATCTATCGCCAGCCCCTGGATCAGGATGGGTGGCCCAAAGGTGCTCCCGAAAGCTTCCTGAATCTGGGAGCCGACGGAATCCACCCCGACGGCGCCGTGGTGGATTCCGAGGGCTGTTTGTGGAATGCCCAATGGGGTGCGGGTCGGGTGGCCCGCTATTCCCCGGACGGCCGGTTCCTTCAGGCGCTGCCCTTGCCCGTCATCCTGACCACATGTCCCGCCTTCGGCGGTGCGGATTTGCGGAGCCTCTATGTGACCAGCGCGGCGGATGGCGACAGCGATCCGGACGCGGGCCGGACCTGGCGGCTGGACAACCTGCCAGTACCGGGTCTGCCCGAACCGGCGGTCCTGCTGGGGGAGACCGGATCTTGACCCGCTTCGAAGACAGGCCTTCCGGCGCGGTTGTGGAGCGGGCCGAGATTTCCGGCCATGGCCTGACAGCCCGTTTCCTGACCCTGGGGGCGATCCTTCAGGACCTCCGCCTGGATGGGGTGCCCCATCCCCTGGTCCTGGGGTTCGACCGCCTGGAGGACTACCTGGCCCACCCCGATCTCTATTTCGGCGCCATGGTGGGGCGATACGCCAATCGCATCGGCGGCGCCCGGTTCCCGCTTGGCGGGCGAGAGGTCGGGGTGGACGCCAATTTTCGGGGAAGGCATCTGTTGCATGGCGGGGCGGAGGGATCTTCCCGGCGGGTCTGGCGGATCCAGTCCCGGGCCGCGGACCGGATCACCTTCGCCGACCGTCTGCCCGATGGTCACATGGGGTTTCCGGGCAATCTCAGCGTCGAAGTCGCGGTTCACATCGCGGAGGGGCCGGCCCTGCACATCCACATTCGGGCCGAGAGCGACGCGGAGACTTTGTGCAATTTCGCCCACCATTCCTATTTCAACCTGTCCGGACGCCCGACCATCGCGGGCCATCGCTTGCGGATCGCCGCGAGCAGGTACCTGCCGGTGGACGATGACCTGATCCCGACGGGAGAGCAGCGGGCGGTGGATGGCACCCCTTTCGACCTGCGCGCCGGGACGGAGTTGACGCCGGCGCGTCTGGCCCACGGGTTCGACCATAATTTCTGCCTGGCGGACGCACGGTGTCCCACCCGGCCCGTGGCCTGGCTCGCGGCACCGGATGGAGGACCCGGCCTGATCATCGAGACCACGGAGCCGGGTCTGCAATTCTACGATGGCGCCATGATCGCGGCCACCGCCCCCGGTCTTGGGGGACGGCCCCTTGGCCCCCACGCGGGGCTGGCCCTGGAACCTCAGGTCTGGCCGGACGCACCGAATCATCCCGCTTTCCCCTCGGCCCTTCTGCGCCCCGGGGAAAGGTACGACCAGCATACGACCCTGGTCCTGTCTCGCCAGGGTTCCACCGGTGGGGGATCGCGGGCGGCCCCCTCCTACAGCAATCCGAACGAAGGCGTCATCCGGACTTTGGAGCGCTGAGACATCAACGAAAGCCTCGTGCAAACGCCGGCCCGACTGAACGGGCCGGCTCTCAGGGAGATCACGGTAATGACATTCAAGAAACTGCTGTTGGCAACCGCTTTCGTCACGGGCATGGCCACGCCGGTTCTGGCTGCGGACATGACTGTCGGCTTTTCGCAGATCGGTTCGGAATCCGGTTGGCGCGCTGCGGAAACCTCGGTTTCCAAGACCGAGGCCGAAAAGCGGGGAATTACCTTGAAGATCGCCGACGCTCAGCAAAAGCAGGAAAACCAGATCAAGGCGATCCGGTCTTTCATCGCTCAGGGGGTGGATGCCATTTTCCTCGCGCCGGTGGTGGCCACGGGCTGGGACGCTGTGCTGGAGGAAGCCAAGGACGCAGAGATTCCCGTGTTTCTTTTGGATCGGGATATCGAGACCAAGGATCCCACCCTTTATCTGACTGCGGTGACCTCCGACAGCGTGCATGAGGGCGAGGTGGCCGGAAAATGGCTGATCGATACCGTCGCCGGCAAGGCCTGCGACGTGGTGGAGCTCCAGGGAACGGTCGGGGCGTCGGTCGCCACCAACCGCAAGGACGGGTTCGCCAAGGCCATCGCCGGAGCCGACAACGTGAAGATCATCCGCAGCCAGACCGGCGAGTTCACCCGGGCCAAGGGCAAGGAGGTGATGGAAAGCTTCATCAAGGCCGAAAACGGGGGAAAGGGGATCTGTGCGCTCTATGCCCATAATGACGACATGGCCCTGGGCGCGATCCAGGCCATAAAGGAAGCCGGGCTGACACCGGGTCAGGATATTCTGGTCGTGTCCATTGATGCCGTCCCCGACATCTTCAAGGCCATCGCCGACGGCGAAGCCAACGCGACGGTGGAACTGACCCCGAACATGGCCGGTCCGGCCTTTGACGCCCTGACGGCCTACAAGGCGGGTACCGAACCGCCCAAGTGGATCCAGACGGAGTCCAAGCTCTACACCAAGGACAGCGATCCGATGGCCGAATACGAGGCGCGGAAGTCTCTCGGGTATTAAGCCGCAGTGGTGGTGCCGGTCCCGGGGAGAGCCTGGCTTCCCTGGGACCGGGAGGAGGATCGGGGCGAGGAGGAGACGATGACGCACGCGCCGGAGGTCGGGACGGACCTGCTGCGGGTCCGGGGGCTGTCCAAGACATTTCCAGGAGGCTTTCGGGCCTTGACGGACGTGGATCTCACGCTGCGCGCCGGGGAGGTTCATGCCCTTCTGGGGGAGAACGGTGCCGGGAAATCCACCCTGATCAAGACGGTGACGGGCATCACGTCTCGGGATGCCGGGCAGGTCTGGCTCGACGGCGTGGAAATCCATCCCCGGTCGGGACGCGATGCCCAGACTGCGGGGATCGCCACCGTCTATCAGGAAGTGGCCTTGTTGCCCAATCTGACGGTCGCCCAGAATCTGTTTCTCGGCCGACAGCCTACGCGGTTCGGGCTGGTTCGCGACAGCGAGATGCGCCGTCTTTCCCGGGCACTGCTGGAAGGGTTCGGGCTGGCGATCGATGTCGCCGCGCCCCTGGGAAATTACTCGGTGGCAGTCCAGCATATCATCGCCATCGCCCGGGCCGTCGACATGTCCGCCAGGGTGCTGATCCTGGATGAACCCACCGCCAGCCTGGACACCCAGGAGACGAAGGTGCTGTTCGGCGTCATGCGTCAGCTGCGGGACCAGGGCATGGGGATCCTGTTCGTCACCCATTTCCTCGATCAGGTTCAGGAGATCTGCGACCGTCTGACCGTCCTGCGCAATGGCCGGTTGGTCGGGGAGCGACGCGTTGCCGGACTGCCCCGCACCGACCTGATCGGCATGATGCTGGGCCGGGAGCTGGAGAGCCTGGAATCCAGCCTTGCTCAAGGTGCGGCGGGCGAGGAAGGCGAGGATGCCCGGGAGCCGTTGGTGAAAGCCGAAGGCCTTGGCAAGAAGGGGGCGGTCGCGCCCTTCGACCTGACCTTGCGGCAAGGGGAGGTGTTGGGGCTGTCGGGCCTTCTGGGATCGGGCCGCACGGAAACGGCGCGGTTGATCTTCGGTGCCGATCGACCCGACGAGGGGACCTTGCATGTGGACGGCGCGCCCGCGCGGATTCTGGGACCCCGGGACGCCCTGCGTCTGGGTTTCGGCTTCTGTCCCGAGGAGCGCAAGACGGAAGGCATCGTCGCCGACCTGTCGGTGCGCGAAAACATCATCCTCGCCCTGCAGGCCCGGTCCGGCTGGATGCGTCCCTTGTCCCGGAAACGGCAGGAGGACATCGCGGACCGCTTCATCAAGGCCCTCGACATCCGGCCCGCCGATCCGGACAAGCCCATCGGCCTGCTGTCGGGCGGCAACCAGCAGAAGGCGATTCTGGCCCGCTGGCTGGCAACCGAACCCAGGGTGCTGATCCTGGATGAGCCGACCCGAGGTATCGATGTGGGCGCCCATGCGGAGATCATCCGCCTGATCCGCGCGCTTTGCGAGGATGGTCTGGCCCTGCTGGTCATCTCCTCGGAAGTGGAGGAGATCGTCTCCTATTCCGACCGGGTGACGGTGCTGCGCGACCGGCGGCACGTGGCCCACCTGTCCGGGGCGGCGGTCACCGAACAGGATGTGCTCTCCGCCATCGCAGCGGATTGAGAATACGCAGGCGGCACGGCGAAAAGACGGCCAGGAACAGGACGGGGAGGAAACCGTGTCCATCGCATTGCCCAGGAAGGGGAGCGCCCAGATCGGCGCCCTGATCCTCATACTGCTTATCAACTGGATGGTATCGCCCCAGTTCTTCGACCTGCGCTTCCAGGATGGCCGCCTGTTCGGCAGTCTCGTGGATGTCTTCAACCGTGGAGCGCCGGTGATGCTGTTGGCCACGGGCATGGTGCTGGTGATCGCGACCCGGGGCATCGACCTGTCCGTGGGCGCGGTCATGGCCATATCCGGGGCCGTGGCCGCCAGTCTGGCCGACAGCCATTCCGTCCTTACCTGCCTGGCTGCCGCCCTGGGGACAGGTCTGCTCTGTGGTCTCTGGAACGGTCTTCTGGTGGCGGTGCTGCGCATTCAGCCGATCATCGCGACCTTGATCCTGATGGTGGCGGGGCGAGGGATCGCCCAGTTGATCACCGAAGGGCGGATCGTGACCTTTTCCTCCCCCGATCTGGCCTGGATCGGGAACGGCTCCCTGTTCGGGATTCCGGCGCCTGTCATTCTGGCTGCGGGGACGCTGATCCTGGCCGTCCTGCTGGTCCGGGGCACAGCCCTGGGTTTGATGATCGAGGCCACGGGCGCGAACGCCAAGGCCAGCCATCTGGCGGGCATCGATACCCGCCTGATGACCCTGGCCGTCTATATGTGGTGCGGTTTCTGCGCCGCCCTGGCAGGGGTCATCGTTGCTGCGGACATCCTGGGCGCGGACGCCAACAACGCCGGGCTATGGCTGGAACTGGACGCCATTCTGGCCGTGGTGATCGGCGGAACCTCCCTGTTCGGAGGACGCTTCAGCCTGGTGCTGGCCGTGGTTGGGGGATTGATCATCCAGGCCATGAACACGGGCATTCTGCTCAGCGGCTATCCGCCGGAACTGAATCTGGTGATCAAGGCGACGGTGGTGCTGTCCGTTCTGTTGCTTCAGACACCCCGCCTGATCGCCTTCAAGGACCGTCTGCTTCGGGGGACCCGTTGATGCGCCGTCACCTGCCCGTACTCGTCACCACGGCCGTCTTCCTGGTCGGCTTTCTGGTCTGTGCCCTGCACTATCCCAATATCGCCTCCACCCGCGTGGTGATGAACCTGTTCACCGACAATGCCTTCCTGGGCATCCTGGCGGTCGGGATGACCTTCGTCATCATATCCGGGGGCATCGACCTGTCGGTGGGGTCGGTGATCGCCTTCACCACGGTTTTCCTGGCTCTGGCCATTGGTCAATGGGGGCTGTCGCCCGGGGTGGCCTTCGTCCTGGTCCTGGGAGTTGCCGCCCTGTTCGGCGCGGCCATGGGGGCCGTCATCCACCACTTCGAGGTGCCTGCCTTCATCGTGACCCTGGCGGGCATGTTTCTGGCCCGCGGCGTGGCCTTGCTGCTGTCCACGGAATCCCTGCCCATCGATGACGCCCTGTACCAGCAGGTCGCCGCGTTTTCCATTCACCTGCCCGGGGGAGGACGGCTGCGGATCATCGGCATGATGATGCTTGTGACCTTCGTTCTGGGGGGGATCGTTTTGCATTACACCCGCTTCGGCACCAACGTTTACGCCCTTGGCGGCAGCCGGGACACCACCGCCCTGATGGGCGTTCGCGTCGGGCGGACGACAATCGCAATTTATACCCTGTCCAGCCTGCTGGCCGGTCTCGCGGGGATCGTCTTCTCGTTCTACACCGCCTCGGGATACTCCCTGACGGGCGTGGGGGTGGAACTGGACACCATTGCTGCCGTGGTCATCGGCGGTACGCTGTTATCCGGAGGGGCGGGAACCATGTTCGGTACCTTCATCGGCATCCTGATCCAGGGCTTGATCCAGACCTACATCACCTTCGACGGCACTCTGTCGAGCTGGTGGATCAAGATTGTCACGGGGCTCTTGCTGTTCCTGTTCATTGGTCTGCAGCAACTGCTGACTCATTTGGCCTGGCGGGCCGCCCGTGGAGCAGAGGGCGGATAGGAGAGGTGGCCCGGACATTCTGACAGGGTGTTACGCTGTACCCATCGCTGAACTGATGGTGTGGATGCCCTCTCCCAAGCGCGGCATCGTAAGATGTCCCTGCGCGCGATGATGGCGCCTACGAAAGAAGAGACCATGGCTGAGATCCACACCATCAGTTCAGCGTCATGCGGATGCATGCTTGCGATGTGACGCTGACCTCTCAGGCACAAGCCGCGCGGATAGCGGCGATGTTCGCAGCATAGTCCCCGCCGAAGACCGCGCTGCCGGCGACCACGGCCGAGGCGCCGGCGGAGACCACGGCCGGGGCGGTGTCCGGATTGACGCCGCCGTCCACCTCGATGGTGATGGGGCGGTCGCCGATCAGGGCCTTCAGGGCGCGGATCTTGTCCAGCATGGCGGGGATGAAGGCCTGACCGCCGAAGCCAGGGTTGACCGACATCACCAGGATCAGGTCCAGACGATCCAGCACGTATTCCAGGGCAGAGGCCGGGGTGGCCGGGTTCAGCGATACGCCGGCCTGCTTGCCCAGGCTGCGGATCAGCTGCAGCGAGCGGTCGAGATGGGCGCCGGCTTCGGCATGGACGGTGATGATATCGGCCCCGGCATCGGCGAAAGCGGGAATATAGGGATCCACGGGGTCGATCATCAGGTGGACGTCCATGGTCTTTTCCGTATGCGGCCGCAGGGCCTTGACCACGGCGGGACCGATGGTGAGGTTGGGCACGAAGTGGCCGTCCATGACATCCACATGGATCCAGTCCGCCCCGGCGGCATCCACGGCCCGCACCTCTTCTCCCAGACGGGCGAAATCGGCTGACAGGATGGACGGGGCGATCAGAACATCGGCCATGGGGCTCTCCGCAATATGGGGCTTGGGGGGTCGGGGGCAGGATTTGGGGGCAGGATTTGGAGGCAGGATCGGGGGAAGATTGCGGATCTGCGGCTGTCTCTGCTGGACAGATCCTTTCGGGCGACGTAATCCCATTGCCGTCCGAATGCAAGCCCGGACCCGGAACCGCCCGGATCCCCGGACGCTCCGCCCGTTCGCTGTTCCGCAGGAGATCCCGATGCCCCGCCAAGCCGCCCTGGAGTCCGTTGCCCGTCGCCTGATCGAGGCCCGCCGGGGAGGCCCGACGATCCAGCCCTCCGCCGAATCCGACGCCCCGCAGTCCGCCGAGGAGGCCTATCGCATCCAGGAACTGGTTCTGGCCGAACTGGGGCATAGCGTCGGTGGCTGGAAAACCGGTGGCAAGGCGGCTCCCTTTGTCCGCGCTCCGATCTACAGCCACATGATTTTCGACGCTCCGGCCAAGCTGACGGGGGATGACTTCCGCCTGATCGGCGTGGAGCTGGAGATCGCCTTCCGCTTCATCGCCGACCCGCCGGCCGGTGACGACCCGGACCTTCGGGAAAAGCTGGCCGCCTGCGTGGAGGTCCTGCCCGCCGTCGAGATCGTCGACAGCCGCCTGGAGGAGCCGACCAAGGCGCCGGCGCCTTGGAAGCTGGCGGACAACCAGATCAACGGCGCACTGATCATCGGCAAGCCGGTGGCCGACTGGCGGTCGCTGACCCTGGACGCGGTGGAGGCGACCCTGATCGTCAACGGCAAGACCCTGGCCGAGGGACCGACGAAAACCCCTGGCGCCGCACCATTCGAGCTGCTGGTGGAGTTCATGGAGACGGTCGGCACGCTGTGCGGCGGCCCGCGCAAGGGCCAGGTGGTCTCGACGGGATCGCTGACCGGCCTGCGCTTCATCCGCCCGGGCAGCTTCATCGAAGGCGACGTGGCCGGCCTGGGCGCGCTGACGGTGGATATTGCCGGGCGGGGGGAATAACTCGGACCTGTCCCGACCCGGATCCCCCGCCCTGGCGGAATTTCAGCAGGGCGGGGGTGTAACACCATTCGGCGAAATCCTCTTCCCCATAATTCACGAAGCAACAACCAGATCCTTTCGACAGGATCGCACTCCAGCGAATAGGAGAGGCTTGTTGCGGCGCGAAATCTCATGCAGCGCCATTTCGCCCCCTTCTCGTAGAGGTCCTTGAAGCGATAGACGCTGTCCCGGGATCAGCCTGTCCGCTGCCCTGTTCGTCGGCTGGCTGACCCATCGCCAGTACATGGAAAGCCCGCACGTTGCGCCAAAGCGCAAACCGTCACCGCCACCCCCTCAAGACACGGGAGTGACCGCCCGGACCCCTTCCAGCGGTACCTCGGCGATGGCCCCGCTGCGCCAGCGGTCACGGATCACTGCGGTGCGCTTTTTGCCGCTGGAAGTCTTCTCCACCGTCCCGCGCGGCACCAGAGTGATGTGCGACGGGGCGAAGCCGAACTCCTCCAGGACCCGACGGCGCAGGGCGGCCACCCGTGCCGCACGTTCCGCCCGCGACAAGCCGGGCAGGGCTTCAATCAGCAGCACCTGCCGCGCCAGCCCTTCTTCTTCCACCCCGAACAGCACGGCACGGCCGGGGCCGACGAAGGTCAGGCTTTCCACCGCCAGTTCCACGTCGGTGGGGATGACGGTGCGGCCGGCCACCTTCATCATCTCGTCGGCTCGGGAGACGAAATACAGCTCGCCCCCGTACAGGAACCCCAGGTCCCCGGTGCGCAGCCAGCCCGTGCCCAGCACCCGGGCCGTGGCCTCCGCATCGTCCAGATAGCCGGGAGTCAGGCAGGGGCCGGACAGGGTGATCTCGCCCAGACACAAGTCCCCCAGCACCTGTCCCATACCATCGCGAATGGCGATAGTGCAGCCCTCGTTCGGCACCCCGACCGACACCAGCTCCAGCACATCCGCGCTGTCTTCATGGGCCGGCGTCCCGGCCGCAGCCACGGGCAAGGGAACCAGGCGGCCGTCCACGCCGCGGCGCACGGTCAGTCGGCGGATGGTGCCGCCACGGGTGTGGGTGCATCCCAGGGCGTATTCCGCCATGCCATAGCCGGCGCGGGTGTTGTGCGGCGCCAGCCCCAGGGGACCCAGCACCTCTGCCACCCGGTCGACCACCCGCGGGCTAATCTTCTCGGCCGCGATGTACAACACCAGGGACGACAGGTCGCAGGTGGCGTGCTCCAGCCGGCGCAGCCCGCGCAGGGTGGCCGCCAGCACCGAGTTGGTGGAAAAGGTCACATCCACCCGCCGCGCCGCCATCAGGGAAAACCAGCGGGCCGGGTTGCGCATGTAAAAGGCCGGCGGGGCCAGCATCGCCGCAGCCCCCGCATGCAGCGGCAGCAGCAGGCCGATGAACAGACCCATGTCATGGTAGACCGGCAGCCAGGATGCCGCAGAGCGCGGCCCTTCTCCCTTTCCTCCTCCCGCCCCCACCCCTGCCGCGGCATAGTTGTCGGCAAGCTGGCGGACCTGGGTAGCCACCATGCGCCAGGTGACCATCACCCCCTTGGGCTGCCCGGTGCTGCCCGATGTGAACTGGACCAGGGCCAGGGACTCCGCGTCCGGCCCGGCGCCCACGGGCGGCGGCGGTGATGTGGTCCAGGCCTCCAAATCACCGGGGGTAACGGTGCGCAGGCCCTCAGGCACCGGCGGCGGCTGGGTCTCGCCATGAACCAGCAGGGCGGCCTTGCCGATGCGGTTGATCATGTCCAGGTAGCCCGCCAGCCACACCGGCCGGCCGGACGCCGGACGCAGGGGGATCGGCACCGCTCCCAGCCGCCACAGGGCCAGCAGCAGGCACACGGCGCCGGAGCCGTTCTCCAGCATCGTGACCACGCGGTCCCCCTGGCCCACCCCGTGCTCCGCCAGCCCCGCCGCCATCCGCGCGGCGCGGGCGTGCAGGGCCGACAGGGGCAGGGTCAGGTCCTCGGCCGGGAAGAACCAGGACGGATCGTCCCCATTTCCGGACTCCGCAGCCAGGGGAAAGGGAACGAACGCGACGTTGGAAGCCATCGGACGCTCCTGCCCCGGTCACATGCGACGCACCGCCACCGCGGCATTGACACCCCCGAACGCGAAGGACTGGGAAATGGCGGCATCGAAGCGATGGGCGCGGGCTTCGTTGGGCACGCAGTCGATATCGCATTCCGGGTCCGCTCCCAGCCAGTTCACCGTGGGCGGCACCACGCCGTGGCGCATGCCCTGAAGGGTGGCGATCAGCTCCAGCGCCCCCGCCGCGCCAAAGGTATGGCCGATCTGGGACTTGGTGGAACTCATCATGACGGACCGCGCATGGTCACCGAACACTGCATGGACCACCCCCGTCTCCACCACATCGTTGAGCTGGGTACCGGTGCCATGGGCGTTGATATAACCGATGTCCTCCACCGTCAGGCTGGCGTCGGCCAGAGCCTCGCGCACCGCCCGGGCCGGGCCGCGCTCGGTGGGCTGGACCGCGTCGCGGGCATCGCTGGACATGCCGAAGCCGGCAACCTCGCCCAGGATTTGGGCGCCGCGGCGCTCCGCCTCCTCCAGGCTTTCCAGCACCAGGATCCCCGCCCCTTCCCCCAGGGCAAGGCCGCTGCGCCCCTGGGAAAACGGCCGGCAGGTGTCCGATGCCACGGTGCGTGCGGCATCGAAAGAGCGCATCACCGCATAGATCACGTTGGCTTCCGTGCCACCGGTCACCGCCCGCTTCACATAGCCATGGCGCACCATCATGGTGGCCTGGGCGATGGCATGGCTGCCCGACGCGCAGCCGGTGGCGACGATGAAGGACGGCCCCAGCATCTGGTATTCCACCGCGATCATGCCCGCCGCCGCCTGGTGGTTGGTGCGCGGCACCGTGGTGGGATGGGCGCGCGGCCGCTTCTTTCCGAACAGGTGGATCGCCGCTTCCTGACGCGACAGCTCGCCGCCGCCGCCGCACCCCAGGATCACCGCATCGTCGGTCAAGTCCTCCCCGCCCAGGCCGGCCGAGGCGATGGCCTCGCGCGCCGCCAGGATGGAGAACTGGACGAACGGCTCCCACACCAGCAACTGGCTGTCGGTGAAATGGGCGCGCGGTTCATAGCCGGCGATGGTGGCCGCCGGGCGCGTCACTTCCAGCGTTTCGTATGTGCGGGTGGTCGGCTGGATCGCGGTGCGTCCCGCCGTCACCCCGTCCCACAACAACGGCAGGCCGACCCCGAACCCGCTGACCGCCCCCATGCCGGTGACCACCACGCGGTGCGCGCCGTCCTGACGGCGCCGCGCCATGGCGGTCATGCGTCCTCCTTCTCGGCAGTCAGCCTCATCACCAGATCCAGGAGTTCCTCGCCGGTCTCGAACACGTCCAGGCCGGCGTCGACGATGACAATCTCGTACATCTCCTCGATCTCGAACACGATGGTGATCATCTCGATGGACGATAGCCCCATGTCCTCGAACACAATATCCCGCGACGGTGGTGCGTCGGCCAGCGACGGCACCACCTTGACGATGCAAGTCTGGATTTCGGCCCAGACCTTATCAGGACTGCGGGACACCATAGCGGTGTGATTCATATCGCGAACGCTCCTCTACCCCAGCGCGGCGGGCCTCATCCCTCTATGTCGGAGTGTATCACGAGATCATATTCGCTGGTGACGGGATTTTGACCATTTGAGGTGACCGTAAGCACCAGAGTGGTATCACCATCCGGCGCGGTAATGGTGGTGGCGCCGGTCTGCTTGGCCGTATCCAGCGGCACCTGGGTGGGTGTGCCGCGCAGCGACGTGGCCAGGGTGGCGGTCTCGGCGTTGAGCGTCTCGTAAGTCACCGTGACGGTCTCGCCGGGCTTAGCCGGGCTGGGGCTGACGTCCATGAGCTGCACCTGAAGGTGGGTGCCCGGACCCAGGTAGGCTTTCAGCGGGCCGGACCCCGCATGGGGACCATAGGCGGTCAGCACCTGATCCCCGCCCTGGGAGGAAACGGAGGGCGAGCCCGGCGCCGGGTTGACGACGCTGGACGTGACCTGGGTCTTGCTGGCGTCGGTGTAGCGGAACCAGCGGATGCGCACCGGGTTCAAGGTCACAGTCACGGTCGGGCTGACCGGACCGTTGTAGCCCATGGCCTGCAGCGTGAAGGTCACGGACGACTGGTTGCCAGACAGGTAATCCCCCGGCGTCACCTGACGCGACGAATTCAAATCCACCGGCACCGGACCATAGGGCGGCGCCAGACGCAGCGGCGCAATGGCATAGGTGCTGGTCCAGGACAGGGTAATGGGCGTGTCGGTGTCGATGGGTCCTGTATCAGAGGCGCTGAGACTGGCCTGGACCGACCCCACGTAGGCCACCGCCAGTGTCTGTTTGAACTGCCGGTCATCGGTATAGAGCTGCAGGGTATAGGTGGTTGACGGCGCCTGAACCGGGATGGCCACGCTGTCGGTGAACTTGCCCTTGCCGGTCACGCTGCGGCGGATGTTGCCGGGGTTGATCAGCACATAGGACCCGCCTTCCACCGTCCAGTTCAGGGTGGTGGTGTCGCCCTGGGTCACCGTGATCGGGCTGGCGTAGAACTGGTCGATGTTCAGGGGGGCCGCGGTCTTTGTGATCGTCACCGCGGTTGACCCGCCGCTGAAGTCCTCGGTGATCGCAAAGGCCGCAGTGCCTACCTTGTCGCTGACCTGGAGGTTCTGGATATAGATGGCCAGGCTTTTCAGCGGATCCAGGGCGGGACCCACCAGCTTCAGATACGGCGGGTTGCTGTTGGGATAGGACGTTGCCAGCCAGGTGTTGTCACTGGGCGTGTAGGACACGCCCCCCAGGGTATTGGTGATGTCATTGGCATCGTTGCCCACCGGCAGGCTGACGTAGATGGTCTGGGTGCCGCTGCCACCACTGGTCTGCGGGCTGGGATTGGTGATGATCAGGGTCGGAGCCGCGGTGGCCCCGATGATCAGAGTGTCGGGCTGGAACTGGTATTTATAGGTGGTGGGGGTGATGGCCTCTGCCGCGGCCTTCGGTGCGATGGTGGTCATGGAACGAGGCCTTTCAGTGAACTCCATGGAAGCAATCGGGGAGCCGGATTCGGG
Organism: Rhodospirillaceae bacterium Z3-40; assembly: GCA_046233135.1. Taxonomy (GTDB): domain Bacteria; phylum Pseudomonadota; class Alphaproteobacteria; order Rhodospirillales; family Rhodospirillaceae; genus JBJXHN01. The sequence goes on from JBJXHN010000003.1 coordinate 856,003, forward strand.
GGCACCCCCCTGGACGCTGGCCGCCGACGTGCCGCTGGCAGGCGGTTTCGGGACAAGGCCCAGCCAGCCTTCCCGCAGATCGGGCGGGTTGGCGGGCAGCAGGGCCTGGGGCTGGTTGTTGGGATTGAGGTTGCCGACGTTCTCCCACATCGACACGCCGGTGCGCGCGATCCACGACCACGTACCGGACACGTCGGCGGGCAGCGGCATCTGGACCCGGCGCGGATCCACCAGGATGGGACCCATGCGGAAGGTGGCCAGAAGCGTTTCCATGCCGGCCACGGATCCCTGGGGCAGAGGCATGATGACCACCGGCACGATGCCCGAAACGACGGGCACCACCCCCTGCGGGTCCATCAGCACCGTCAGCTTGTGACCAGGGCCGTCGGCTAGCAGGGTCACCGAAGGATCGACGGCCACGTACCCCGATCCTCCGCCCGTCCCGGCAGACGCCGCCTGTGCGGCCGGTGCGGAGGCTGCGGACCGCATCCTGGTCAACGCGCGGGAAACGTTGATCCTGGGCCGGCCGGCCGGTGCCGACACCGCCCGGCGCATGGTCGCCATGGACGGCGTATACCCGCGCAGCGGATTGAGCACCGAATAATCGTCGTTCAGGAAGTAGCCGAGCGCGCCGTTGCCCTCATAATCCATGTCGCCGACATAGGTGGTGAAGGGCACCTGGGTGATGCCGCCATCGTTGTTCTTGCCGGTCTGAGCCCAGCTCTGATCCACCGCCGGATTACCGTTCAGCAGCAGCGACAGGTCGGCCCGGACCACCGCGACGGGCTTGCCGATCAGCACTTCCAGGTTGGATCCCGGCGGCAACTGCTGGGCGCTTTTCCACAGGGTGGTGTCGATCACGTCCAGCAGGTCTGTCAGCGCCTGATCGCCGGAAACGAGCGCCTGGGCCAGCAGACCGTCGATAAAGCCTTTGAGGTGCACGTTGTCGATGGCTGGCGGCTGGCCCAGAGGCACGTTGTGGCCCGGCGCCGGATCCCAGCGCAGGCTGTTCCCCAGATCGGTTTCCACCGGCAGCACCTCGCCCAACGGTGTGCCGTCGGTGGCGAAGACCTGCAGGCTGTGGTCCAGGTGGTTGGGCAGCACCCAGCCGCAGACCGGATTAGTCAGGCTGGACGAGTTGGTCAGGATGCTGTCGTCATTCGCATCCAGCAGATTGAACTGAACGCGCATGGACTGCTGGACCGCCGGAGCGACCTGGACATAGCGGCTGAAGTCCTGGTTATCCTTGTCCGGCGTGGTGACGCTGGTGGAGCGGATCGGTAGAACATCCTGCCCGGGATTGGTGGTGCGCAGAATCTGGCCGAAGGCATCAACCACCCACAGCCGCGTGATGGTCAGGTGACCGCCGCGCAAGGGGTAGAAATAGGGCGGGTTGTTCGGCTGCGGCACCACGGACGGCGCCTGACGCAGCCAAGCTTCGATCTCCGGATCGCTGTTGGTGAGCTGGGTGATCATCTCCTCCAGCATCAGCATCGTCGGACCAAAGCCGTTCATGGCTTCGGTGATGATGTCGTACTTGGCGATATCCGCAGCCGCTTCCTTCAGCAGCTTCACCTGATAGTCCGGCAATTGCTCCAGGTTGGGGTTGTCGTTGACGAAGGACGACAGCTTAGCCGCCAGACCCGCTGCGATCTGCGTGCCCAGCACTGACCGGCCAGAGAACGTCTCGGACGGGTTGCCGATGGTCGTGCCGGTCCAGGAAAACTCGAAGCCATCCAGGTGCCACTGGTCCATCATCTTCGCCGCCGTGGCGGCGGTGGGCACCCATTCCACCTCCCAGTCGATGAACAGGGGCGTCCAGGCCGGGGTCCAGTCCAGCACGGACCGCTTCATGGGCACCACACCGATGAAACCAACCGCCTCGCCGGCCGTCTGTTCGTCATAGGTGGTGCTGGAATCCGCCGTCCAGGGCGCCGTCTGCTGCACCTGGATGTTTGCGGCCAGGGTATCAAGCTGGGCCGCCGTGGGCGTGATGCCAGCCTTCTGATAGGCGATGGACGCCAGCAGCCGGGCGTTGGCGGTGTCGAACAGCACCGTCTCCACCAGATAATCCCGCAGCTCCTTGGGCAGGCCTGAATTGTAGGCCGGCAGCGTCGGAATGCTGGTCACCAGATCTTCGGTGGTGATGGTCTGGATGGAGTTGTCGGCCGGTACCACCACGGTCAGGGCCGACACGGTCTGGCCGGTGAAGCGGCAGAACAGCGCCTCGGAGTCGGTTCCGTCCTCGCCCACCGGCAGCATGCGGGTATCGGTCTGCCCGCCCGCCACCATCACCGTGACAGAAGACGGTGCGGTGAATCGCTGCGCACCATTGGCGGTCAGTACGTACTTGTTGCCCAGCAGGCCGAGCAGCGCGGTCTTGGCATTGTCCACCGCCGTCTGCTGGGTCGCCTTGTCGGCGCTGAGCTGGGACAGGATATTCTTGGTCGCCGTGATGGCCGCGTCAACCGACCCCTTGTCCGACGAGAACGGGCTGAGCTGCTTCTGTTTCCAGCACAGGGCAAACAGCTCGGCAACATTGGAATCGATCCGCCGGGTGGTGGAATCCAGGGTCGCCTGAGCCTCGTTCAGGGTGGTCAGGGCGCTGGTCTGATCGGGCGACAGCTTGACCATCTGCAGGGTCTCGCCCCGATCGGCGTCGCTGTTGTCCGGCTGGGCGACCACCCAGATGGTGCCGCCTTCCAGCTTGGTGAAGCGGTTGTCCTGGCTGCGTGTTTCGAAGATGGACGGTTGCTGCAGGTAGTCATAGGCCAGATCCTGCTGCACGGCGAGGATCAGGTCTTCTACGTCCGGATTGTCCAGCACGGTGGCCATCCAGGCGGCGATGGCTTCCACACCGTTGCCGCCCACGGCCACAGAGACCGGGTTGCTGCCGCTCAGGATGGGCGCGCGGGGATAGTTGGCCGCGGGACCCTTCCAGTCGATGCCATAGACCATGCCGTGCACCAGGGACTGGCTGGCGTATTCCTTCTGGATGTCCAGCAGCGGCGGCCCGCCGGTGATGGGATTGACCTCGGACCAGGCGCTCCAGGCGGCCTGGGCATCGGCCAGTCCGTGGGACCCGCCCACCTCCAGCCCCAGGGTGCTCATGATGGTCTGCCACTGATCGGCCGTGGTAAACCCCTTGGGGTCCGCGTCGGTCACCCCCAGCAGAGGATCGAACGATGCCGGGTGGTACCATCCGTTCATCGCATAGGCCACGCTGCCGGAATCCACGTCTTCCAGGCTATCGTAGAAGGACAGCACGTTCATCGTGTTGTCCGTGGTGGCGATCCAGCTAACGTCGCCCGGTCCCATGGACCGCAGGATCGGCGTGCCCGGACCGTCCGGGTTCTGCCAGCTCTCGATGGTGAAGGCCTGACCGATCCACTTGGTCACCCCCACCTGGGTTGGGTCCGGATAGCTGTTGGTGCCCTGGGTCTGATCCCCCAGGAAGTCCCCTTGCAGCACCCAGATGGTGATCGTCGGCGCGGCTCCGGGCTTGGCCACCACGGACCGCGCGATCATCCACCGGTTGGGGATGGGCGGAAACTCGACCGTACCTTCGGGCATCTGCTGGCCGCTGCGGAAACAGGACGGCAGCGTGGCCTGAAGATGGGCGCCCGTGCCCGGCGGTGCGCCGGGCGGCCGAAGCTGGAAAGGCTGCGGAGCCGGATCGGCGTAGTTGGGGACCTGCCGGTAATCCACATCCAGCGCCGCCCAGCTTCCCGTCTGGTTGGGCTGGCCGATCATCAGGCATTCCACGGCAACCGGAATGAACAACCGCGGCCCGGCCCACAGCGGATCGGTGATGGTCTGGCCGGCGGGGGGCTGGGGATCGGTCATTGCGCGTCACTCCGCTCTGGCTGCACGCTCCATTGGAAGGATTGCAGGCCGGCGGCCCGCACCATCTGAACCGCGAACTCGGCCGAGGTGAATGTGTCTTGGGAATCCAAGGCTTTCAGGGACACCATCTTTTCTTTCAGCGACTGCGCGGACTTGGCCACGTCCAGCACACCGGCCTTCGACGACCCGCCGCGCATGTACACCGCAGCCTCCACATCAGGGATCTGCTGCCCAGGTGGATACCCGCCATAGCCCAGGCCGCGCAGGAAGCTCATGTAGCCGCTGTCGAAGTCCGTGGTGGGGCGCACCCCGAAGTGCAGGCTTTCCGGCGGCTGGAGGATGTTGACCATGTGCGGGACACCGTCGAACATCGCGATCAGCACATCGTCGGAAAGCCGGTCCAGCCGCAGAAGGCGAAGCTGCCCGGTGCCGTCCTCGTTGGCATAGGCGGCTACCTCCAGGCCCGGCCAGCCGGACACCGCAGAAGAGCGCAGCAGCAGCCCGGTGATCGGGCCGGTGGTCTGGTCTGTCCCCGTGTCGTTGGCTGCCGGTTTGCCGCGCATGCGGGCGCGTACCTGGGCGGTGCCCAGCAGCGCCTGCTGAACGATGTCCTCGAAATGGGCCATCATGGTCAGGCTGTCGGCCGTGTTGGACAAACCGATGCTGACCGCACCGTCGATCAGACTGTTCAGCCAGTTGAGGTCGATATAGAAGTAGCGGATCGACTCCCTGGGCAGCAGCCGTGGGTCGGCGATCACATATTCAAACGGCACGCCATACAGCAGGCAAGCCTGACACAGCCAGTCGATCACCGACTGGGGCACGGCCGGTGTCTCTGACGCCAGGACCGGTGTCGACGCAGCTTTTGCTGTGCCCGGAGTCGGACTTGGTGTCGTGTTGGGGGCCGTACCTGTCGTTTTGACCACGGCCGTCCGCCCCGAAGATACCGCGGCTTCCGCCAGGGTACCAAGGTAGGGATGGGCGAGCACTGAGGCGCGACGGGTGGCGCGGCGGCTGGCGGATCTGGTCATCGCTCTCACTCCCCTGCGGTATCGGAGGCGCCGAAGACGCGATCCATCAGCGCATCCAGCGGATCGGTGTCCCGGGCTTGCAGTGTGGCCTTGTGACGGGCTGTCCCGGCGGCATGCGCCCTGTCCTCGCGGCGCACCCGCATGGGAATGGCCGTCAGGGTCTTCTCGCCGTCCGCCGTCGGTATGGCTGCGGGCCGGGACGAAAGGGCCGCGAAGCTGCCCGCGAGCGCGGCTGTGGCGGCCAGCCGGGACAACGCCTTGTGACCCGGCTGGACCGTGGCAGAGGCGCTCTGCACCGCTTCACGGGACGAGGCCGGCAGCGTGGTCAGCAGGGCATCGAGGGCCACCGAGGCGGAGACGGCCGACTGCACGGCCCGGCGCCATTCGAACATCTGCCGGGCGAAGGTGGCATCGGCCAGGGCGAGCAGCCGGCCGATCTGCCAAGCCGCGGCCTGGGACAGGTCGAACAGCCCCGTTACCGGGTCGTATCGAATGGCCTTGTCAGAATACAGGTACGGACCCAGACCGTCGGGCTTGGTCGGTACCGCACTGGCCGGGCCGCGGTACCAGCCGGTCACCGCCTCGCCGTCCCGCATGCGATAGGTCAGCGGCACATAGCCCATGCCCAGGCCCATGGCCGCTTCCTGTGACCCCGGGTCGGAGCCGGTGATGGGAGTGTGCGGAAGCTGGGTCAGATCGACGCCGCCGTTGTCCGGCAGCGCCTGCATGATCTCGATGAAATCCCCCTTGGACGCCTCCGCCTGGACCTTCCACCACGCCAGGGTCGCAAAGCGGATCCTGGTGGCGCCAGAGGGCAGGGAATTGGGCGGCAGGTATCCCTGCTGGCCTTCCAGCGACACCATGAACACGTAGTTGACCTGACCGGCCTGGATGGTGCGGTTGCCCACCACCACCGAGAATGTCCCGTCCTCGTCCAGGCCCAGGATTTCCTTGTTGTCCGTATTGACCTCGCGGATGTGGGCCAGCCAGGACAGGTCCTCCACCGTGGGCGCCACCGACTGGAACAGGTCCGTATCCAGTTCCAGCATCAGGAACGACGTGTCCTTTTCCGCAGCCGAAACACCCACCAGATCCGGCCCCAGGGTGCCCGCCGGCGGATCGGTCAGGGCAGAGACCTTGGCCGTGCTCACCGGAGCCGGAGCGGCAATGGCCCCCGCACCGCCGCCCAGTTCCTCGGCCGTCACCGAGATGATGCCGACCCAGGGCGTGGACACCTCGCCCGCCGGTGGGACGGAGCCGTCCAGGGTCCTGCTCCAAGGCAGGGTCGGGCGGCGCAGCACCACATTGGGCAGGACGTTCTCCCACGACCCGGTCTGGTTGGCCGGTGGCATGACCATCTGCAGGTCGTTCGGCGCCAGCGTGAAGCGCGGCCCTTGGATCTGGAATGGCAGTACGGAGTTGTAGGCTGGGGGCTCGTCCATTTCCTTCAGCCCTTCCACCAACTGCTGAGCGGTCAGGCGATAGGTTCCAGACGGCAGCGGCGGCAGGGCGGCTTCGGTAAATCGGATCTGACCCGGCTTCAGCGGTTCGTCGTCCTGGGCCAACTGGATCGCGTTCGACATGGGGCGTTCCCTTCCTTGGAGACTCAGGACCGGCGGCGCAGCCGCAGGGCGGTGTGGTGAGGAGTGGCGGCCTTGTCCGCGGCCTTGCCGGCATCGGTGGCTTGGGCCGCGGCTTGACCAGCCATCCGGGCCGTCGCTCGGGCTGCCGCTGCTGCGGGTCCGGCGCCGACCGGGCGGGCCAGGGTGGGCAGGACGGTGTTGTCCAGGGCTTGCGCAGCGTCGGACCATGCCAGCGGAAGCCCGAAGATCCCCCTCAGGCGGTCGGTCCCCCGCACCAGCACCGCGGTGCGCTGGCCCTCGCCGAATGGCGCCAGACTGGCCACGTCGAAGACCAGCAGGGTGCCGTGGGGCAGCGTCTCGCTGGAGGACGGCGCAACCGGCTTGCCGTACTTCACCTTCCACGGACCATCGGCAGCTGCCAGGCTCACCTTCACCGCCGCCGGATCAACGCCGGGCTCCAGCAGGACGGCCACCGTGTCCATGCCATGGGTGAAGACGGTTTCCACCCAGCCCGGTGCGGTGGTGCCGACCCCGGTCTGGACACGGTTGCGGGCGAGCATGGCAGATCCGTCGATCAGATCGCGCTTCAGTTCCCGCATGCGCTGGCGCATCCGCGGATTGACCTGGGGCCGGACCGTGAAGCCGTTGCCCAGCAGGGTGTAGGGGCCGACCTGGGCGAGCAGGGTATGCGTGGTCCAGCCGACCACCGCTCCTTTCCCGATGTTGTCGTTGGCCAGACCGACCACCGCCACCTGATGGGCGTGGTCCAGCAGGTCGATCCCCTGCCCGTCCGGCGCCGCATCGGGATGGTAGGTGTGGTCGGACAGGATGCGGCCGGCGCGGTCGAAGACATAGGCCCGAACCGGAGTCCCACCGGCCAGATCAAGGTGGACGCCGCCCTTGCCGGTGCCGGTATCGAGCACCGACACGGTGCCGGGCCGCACCGCCAGGGTTTCCGAGCCCGAGCCCGTACTGCCGGAATGAAGGGTCCGCCGCTCCTCGTCGCGCCAGCGGCCGCGCACCCGTCCGCCGGTATTCATCAGGCGATGCAGGCTTCGGGCGGCCACGCTGCCTTCCACCCCATGGGCCGGAGCTGCCGCCCGCGCCGGGGCGGTGGGCAGGGCGTAGAGCTGGGTGGTTCCCAGCAGGCGCGGCGCGCGGGGTGCCTCGGTCTCTGCGGCCGTCAGCGGGGCGAAGAACGCGCGGGCCGGAGCCGCCAGTTTGGACTGGCTGGCGCTATCCGCCAGATCGAAGCCCAGTTTGGCAAGGCTGGGCGGCGCCTGATAGATCTGGTCGGCAAAGGCCGCCAGAACCGACAGGTCCTGATCGACGATCACCGCCACCTGGGCATCCATGAGCGCCTGCATCACCGTGGTGCGCAGGACGATCACGGAGGGCGCCATAATGGTTTCCATCAGCACCTTGAAGCGGTTGGTCTGGTCCATCGGGGCCGGCCGCACGTAGGACGGGGTTGCGGCGAACGGCAGCGGCAGGGCCTTGGCCTGCTCGTGCCCGAACGAGGTCAGCAGGTCCATCGCCGCCAGTTGATCGACCATGGTCGAGGCCAGCGCCTGGATGGTCGCCCCGAAGGTGCAGCCGTTGATGAAATCGGCGGACGGCTTGCCGTTGGGATCAAAGGGGATCGGCGACCAGTTCGCCGCAGCCGCGCCGCCGCCGGCCGACACCACGGCCATGCCCGGGCGGTCGACGGAAACCTGGGTCCAGGTCCCGTGATCGTCTTCCACCTCCAGCGTCACGGTTACCGGTGTGTCCACATCGGTCACGTCCATGGGACGGATGCCCAGGTCCGGGCTCGCCGCCGTGAAGGTGGACTGGGTGATGGTCACCTTGGACGACGGGATCACCGAGCGGACATCCAGCGCAAAGCCAGAGGCCTGCACCGTTGGCCCGAAATCGCCGGTCTCGCTGAGCAGGCCGGTGGACACCTGGATGCCCAGAACCACCTGCTCGGGATCGCCCAAGGTCGAGGAACTGGGCGAGGTGGCGGCCGGCGAGGCGACCAGCGTGGTCTGTCCCGTCTGCGTGGGGGCCGGCTGGGGAAGCTGGCGCTCCTGGAACGTATTCCAGTCCAGCGGCTGGGTGTCGGGCTTCGGCTGGCTCTGGTCGCCGAACGGGATGGTGAAGGAAATGACGAACCAGCTCACGTGCACCTTGCCGGCGAACGGCGGTCCCCACATGTCGAACGATGCGCCGAGTTCCGCCGTCAGGGTGACATCCACACCGGCAATCGTCGTGCCGAAGGAGACCCCCACCGTGACATGAACGCCCAGCGAGAAGTAGAACGGCTGCCAGGCGATCAGGAAGTCCGCGCCCGCGTCGAACCACGCTTTCAGCGGACCCGCCTTGAACTGGGCTTTCAAGTAGCCGCCAGCCATCATCATCGACGGTGTCAGGGCAAAATATGTGCCCCCGGTGACGCCCAGCGACATGAAGTCGGTATTCAGCAGCGGCCAGTCGAAGCCCAGACGCGGCACCACCGGATAGTGCTCCGGTGGCTCGAAAGCCGGATTGTAGCCGCCCAGGGTGATGACAAAGTCGCCGGAGTTCGGATTGCTGCCGAACCAGAATTTCGCGGCGAAGCCGCCAGTCAGCTTGCAGTCCTGGGACAGCAGGAAAGATGTGGGCGTCAACTGCGCCGTGACCGAGATTTCGCCCTCGGTGATCTTGAACGAGCAGACGATGCCCAGCTCCACGTAGGCCAGGGATTTGCTGGGAGGCATCTGTGGCGGCAGGCTGCCCGATGCCACACCGATCACGTCAATCTCGACCTCGCGGCCGAACTTGACCAGCAGCATGGCGAACACGTCCAGCAACTGGAAGCTGGAGAACTTCAGACCCGCGGCTACCCAGTAGGACCCGATATCCGGACGCACCACATCAGACAGAACCTCCAGGGCACTGGTCGGTGTGGGATCGTTGCCGAAGGTGGACTGGGAAATGGCCCCCTGGATCAGCGGGAACGACATGATGTTCCCGGCGTCGGGCACCAGGATGTTGCGGTTGATGGCGAAGCCGCCGGCCACGCCGTTGATAAAGAAGGCCGGGACGCCCCCCAGCGGCATGTTCAGGTTCAGGAACAGGAAGAACGATACCGCCTTGTCGCCGTCCGGCCGGTCCGGGTTCACCGGCATCATGGCAAACGACCCGACGGCATACATCGAGAAGCGGCCCGCCTTCACCAGGATCTGGCCATCGTAGCGCAGCGGATCGTCGTACTTCAGCAGGCCGCCATCAATCGTGACGCCGCCGCTGCTGAAGTTCACCTGAAGCCCGGACAGGCCCAGGCTGTAGGCGGAGTAGTCGGTGATCCGGGTGACATCGACGCTGACCGAAAGATCAATCAGGTCGACCGTCAGGCCGGCCAGACTGAAGCTCCCGTCGAACAGCACGCTGCCCACATGGCTCGGATTGTCCCAGCCGATCCCCACCTTGTTGGCGTGGACGGGGCCGAAGCTGCGCTGGATGGGGATCCAGATCTCGGTATCGCTGCTGCCGCTGCTGTCGTACAGCGACACGCCCAGACCATACCCCTTCAGCCAGCCGGCAACGGCGGAGAAGCCCGGGTTCGCCGGCGGGTTGTTGGTGCTGCTCTGGTCGCCGGAGCCCAGCATGTTCTGGGCCACGGCGTTGGTGTTGGGTCCCGAGGTCAGGCTGTTGGGCGCCAGCGAGATGCAGATGTCCTGGAAGTCCATCCCCCCGCCGAAGGTGGAGATCACGCTCGGTGCGCCGAAGTCGAAAGCAATGACGCCGCGCGGCTTGATCTTGCCCAGGCTGAAGCGGCTCATGTCCACCAGGGGCTTGCCGGCTTCGCCCTGGAAATCCACGCCGATGTTGACCAGCGACAGCTTGGTCGCCGAGAAGTCGGGATTCAGACCGGAGACCGGCACATAGACGGCGACACCGGGATTGAAGGTGCCCGGCTGGGCGCCGGTCAGGGTGATCCATTCGGTGTCGGTGGCGCCGAGCTGGAACACCAGCCACGGGACGGACTTCAACATCAGGTCGGTGGCAGCCACCCGCACGCCGAAGGTTTCCTCTCCCGGTCCCGGTTCCAGCCAGATGCCGCCACCGTCGGGGAAGGACAGGACCTGGATCTGCGTTTCCGTCAGCGCCTTCAGGAAGCCCGCCAGGAACCCGGCGACGCCCAGGGCTTTCAGGTTCTCCAGGCTGTTCAGCAGGTATTTCTGCTGCTCCATGACCAGAAGCTGGCAGTCGGTCAGCACCGATCCCGGGGTCAGGGGCACCGTGGTGAACAGCGGGCTGTCCAGCCAGGTCTCAACCGTCTTGGTGTTCAGCACCACCACCGAAACGTAGCGCGGCAGCACGTCGACCAGGATATCCAGCAGCCAGCCTTCCAGCGCTGTCTGCACCTTCTGCCCGTAATCCGGCGCATCGCCGGGGATACCGAACAGGGCGGGCAGCAGTTCCAACTTCAGATCCCCGGTCTTCCCGCCAGTCATCATCGGGTCCACATCCACCTGGATGCCTCCGCCGGCACTGTCGAACCCGATGGCCAGCCCCGGACCCTGGTCCAGGGCGATCACCGCCTGGGTGGTCAGGCCGAACTGGAACTGCGGGGTGGGATCCCCCGACAGGGGCACGCCAAGGCCGGTCGGCGACAGGGAGAGGAGGATGCGGTCCTGTGCGGCGGACATGGACAGCTCGGCCCAGACCCCAATGGACTGAATATCGCCGCTGCCCCGCAAACCGGCCAGGATGGTAACCGGCACCTTCTCGGACGGCGCATAGGTGACCAGACCGCCATCGCTCTTCACGCCGGTCAGCACCGTGGACAACAGGGTCGCGACCGCCGATGCCGTCGCCGCGGCGTTGGTGGCATCCAGCCGTTCGCGCAGCCACTCCAGCGCGGCCTCTTCCAGCTTGGCCGGATCGGGCTGGGCCGCCACAAGCGCATCCAGCAGGCCCTTGACATCCAGCGCGGTGCCCAGGGTTTCCAGGTCGTTGGCGAAGGTCACCACCGCCTGATCGCTGCTGGACTTCAGTTCGGTCAGCAGCGTGGAGGTCAGTGTCTGCAGCAGCTTCTGGGCCATTTCCGCCGCGATGGCCAGGACGAAGGTCTGCCAGCCGCCGAACGGCACCAGGCTGAGCACGGGCTTGCCTTCCCCGTTCTGGCCGACCACCAGAGAGAAAGTCTTGTCATAGCCACCACTCAGGAACAGCCCGCCATCCAGACCGGGAATCGGCGCGGTCAGCTTGCCGCTACCGGTCAGGCCGGGCTGGAAGTCCGACGTCAGGGTCAGGCCGAAGCCCATCTCGGCCAGTTCAGCCCCGGCGACCAGGGCCAGCGGTTGGGTCAACGCGGGCTGGAGCGAGAACAGACCCGTGCTGGTGTTCGCCCCGGCACTGACCTGAAGGCCGTAGGGAAGCCCCGTCAGCACCGCCCCGTTGGTGTTGGTGGACAGGGTCAGGCCGCCCATACTGCCTGCCGGCAGACCGCTCAGCACCTTCTGAAGCTGGGAGATGTTGAGCTGGCCATTCTGCCCGACCACCGCATCGGACAGCAGCCAGCCCAGCGGGTCCTCGAACAGGCCCAGGGTGGACTTCATCTGCCAGGCCCCATCCGGTCCGTCCGGGTCGGCCAGACCGAAAAGCTGGAACAGGCTGCGCGATAGCGGGTATTTGGCCAGCAGCACGCTGTCCACCGCCTGGGCGACGAAGATGGACAGCACATAGGCCGGCCCCACCTGGGCAAGCTGGCTGATGAAGTGGTTCTGGTCGAAGGGAAACACCTGCAGGGGAGCCGGCTGCGGCAGGTTGCCGCTGCCCCAGATCAGGCTGACATCCACCGCCGGCGCGGGTCCGCCCACGATATAATCCAACCCCAGGCCCAGGCTGAAGCCGGCTTCGGGAATGAACAGATCGACGGTGACGGTCAGTTCACCGGTCTGCATATCCACCCGCGCGGACAGCGAGGGCTGCAGGAACCCGCCCAGGTCCACGTTGCCCCGCGGCAGCGCCAGGGTGATGATGCGGCCATTGGCGGTGGTCAGCACCCAGGCCCCGAAGGTGAAGGTCTGATTACCCTTGGTCATCGCTGCCACGACGCTGGACCGCGCCGCTTCGTCCGACAGCAGGGCGACCAGACGGTCCGAAAGTTGCTGGGCCGGATCGCGGGCCACGGCGATGATCGCCTGCGGATTGGGCGCATAGCCATGGCTGGCATCGGTGGTCAGCCCCAGGCCGGCGAACAGGGCCAGCAAGGGTTCCGGCACCGCGGGGATGGTGATGTTCAGGGTCTTGCCGACCGCCTGGAACAGGGCTGCCTGGGTGGTCGGGTTAGACAGCACCGTCATCAGATGGTTCTGCAGATAGGTCAGCGGCGACGCCACCAGGGACGTCCAGCCGCCCGGGTTGATGCCATAGCCGTCGACCACCGGCACCGCCAGCCCCAGGTCGGCCATCACGCCATAGACCAACTGGAAGGTATCGTTGCCCATATAGGCCTTGGCCGCCGCCGCGATACCGGCATTGGCACGGGCCAGCAGCAGATTGAGGTCGTTCGGGCTGATCCCGTCGCTGAATACCAGCGGCGAGTCCTCGCCGGAAATCTTGGCCGCCAGGATGGGGGCGGCGCTGAAGCTGGAACTGGAGCCGGACAGGTCGAGGTTAAGGGTGACCCCCACCGAAATGCTTTCGATATCCGCCCCGCCAATGGACGCCAGCGGTCCGTCCACGCCGGTCAGCATGCAGCTTACCGCCAGCTCGGGCAGGTCCGCCCCGTTGACCGGCTTGCCGTCGGCCCACCCCATGGCCAAGGGGACCAGCCGCACCGTGCTGTCGGCCTTGATGCTGGACAGGGTGAAGGTCTGCGCAACCGCCACGCCGGGCGCGACCATGGTCTGGCCGCTGTCCTGCCACAGGCTGCCCTGGATGTCCCAGGGCAGGCCCAGCGGCAGCAGGTAGGGATCAAGGCGCGTGCCCGACCCGTTGATCGGCGCCGCCGTCGTCGCTTTGGTGTCAATCGCCCAGCCCAGCAGGCCGAGCACGGCCTTCGCCCGCTCGTCAGTGGCCAGCACGCCTTCAAGCTGGGTCCGCACCTGACCCAACGGATCATCAAAGGATGTGGGCTTCAGGGCCGGCATGTTCTCCGGCCACGTCACGCCCTCGGGCATGAAGGGGGCCAGATTGGGCAGCAGGCCGAACCAGCCGTCCAGCGCCAGACCCGCCCGGCGCTCCGCCCGGTAGAGGGCCACGCCCAGCACCCCCACCAGGATGGAGGCGAAGGTGCTGGCCTGCTGGGTGACCAGCTCTGCCAGACCCACCGAGTCCGAGTAGTTCATGTCGGTACCGACCGGCTCCTTGACGCCGTCCACCACCAGGGTCGGCGCCGCGGTCTCCATCGACCAGTGCCAGGTGTCGTAGGGGCTCCACGAGGCGGTGAAGGACCCGCTGGCGATCTCCAGCGACGCACCGGCCACCGGCGGCGTCGCCACACCGTTGGGCAACACGCCGACAAAGGCGACACCGGGCAGGATCTGGGCGGACTGCAACCCGGCGCCATCACTGCCTCCGGCATCCAGGCCCAGGGCCTCGACCCGGAAATTCAGGTCCAGGGAGTGGTCCCGATCGATGCTGAGCGTGGTGGAGGTGCCGATGCCCATCACCAGCCGCTGCACCGCGCCGTCATTGACCGGTTCGATGAAGGCAAGAACAGCGGCGATGCTGTCCGCGCTGCCCAGGGGCATGGTCCACGGATCGATGGCCGTGCCCGACCCGGTAACACCGCCGCTGGTCCCCCCGGCCTGTTGCAGGACCGTGCCCAGTGACTGGATCATGTAGAAGAAGGGCGGCTTGCCGTCTACCCGCACCTTGCCACGGATCAGTGCGGCATAGTATCCGCCAAGGGCGGCCACCGGGTCCTGGATCGACTTGATCAGCCCGCCGGCGCTGAACGGCGGGGTCAGGCTGTCCGGCCAGTCCTCCACCCCCGGCGGCGGAGCGGCCCCGATCAGCGCGGCCAGCGACGGACCAACCTGGCTGTCGGTGCCCAAGCCGAACAGCGCGTTGAAGGCCTGCCCGATGGCGGCATTCAGTTCGGCTTCGGCAGCATCGACGAGCTGGCCCGGCTGGGTCAGGTCAAGGGTCGCGTACTGACCGTTGGGCGTCTTAACGTTCACCAGCGAGAAGGCCGGCTGCACGGTGGCGCCGCCTTCGGCCTTGATCACCACCGACAGGCCCCCGGCCAGCGCGCCGAACACATAGGTGCCGCCAGCGATGGTCCCGGAATACAGCGGTTGCGCGGTGTCCTTGTTGGCCAGCCCGATGCCTGCATGGAAGCGGCCGGGCGTGATCCCGCCGCCGCCGGTCAGGGCGAAGTCCAGGATCTCCATGGACGCCGCCCCGGTCACCGCGGCATCGGAACTGCCCAGCACATAGGGCGTCGCCGTAAAGGAAACCCCCGGATAGAAATGCCGCCCGCCGGCCTGATCGGTCCACGTGCCCCCCGTCAGGTCCAGGGTTCCCACACCGCTGACGGTCAGCACGGGCACGGAATAGGGATCGTCGCGGGTGCCGCTGCCGGTCACTTTGGCGTCCGTGCCGGTGACCCCGCCTATGGCGCCGCCCACCGCCTGCATCCAGGCGGAAAGCAGGTCGCCGTTGGCGGCAAGCTGGGTAAACCACTCAGAGAAGGGCCGCGCCACATCACCGCCGCTGATCGCCAGCGACACAAACTGGTCCCAGCGCAGGATGGGCAGCGAGGCATTGTCCACCCCCGGCACCTGCGGGCTGAGGCCCAGCGCCGGCAGCAGGTAGGACAGGGCCGGCTGATCGCCAACCAGCTTACCCAGAGCAGCCACGGCCAGCCCCGCCGCCGCAGCCAGAATATCGGCCCCGGTGATGGCCTGCAGATCGGCCAGAGTCATGTCCTTGGGCTGCGGCTGGGTGGGCAGGGTAAGCTGGGTGACCACCAGGGAAACGGTCACCGCCGGGCTGGTCGCGGGCGACAGATCCACCGAGAAACGCACGCCGGTGAACGAGGTCCCCCCGGCGCTGACCAGCGGGCCGTCGGTCGACGACACCTCGAAGCCCATGGTGAAAGGATGCCCGGCAGAGCCCGCCACCACCGACACCTCGCCGTTGCCCATCAGGACCACGGGGATCAGGCCCCAGACCCGCAGGGCGATTTCGGCCGGGCCGTCCGCCACCAGATCCAGACTCTGCTGGTCTTCGGAACTCAGGCTGACGGTCTTTGTGTACATGACCCCCAGGCCGAAGACCGAACTCTGGGCACCATCGGCATTGCGGTCGTCGGATACCGGCTGTGTAGCCAGATACAAGCCGCTCGGCACGTCCGTGCCCGGCTTGTTGATCGGATACCACGTCCCCAGACTGCCGGGTTCCTTGATCGGAATGCCCAGCGAACTGCCCGAGGCCTGACCAATCAACTGGGCCACCAGCAAAGCCAGGGTTTCCGGGTTGTTGCTGAAGCCTTCCCCCGTCTTGCCCACCGGATCGGTGAACCAGTCCGGGTTCAGCTCATAGACGCTGTCCTTGCCTTCCACCGGCCGCAGCAGACCGCAGGACACGGCCAGGGTGACCACCGGAACCTCCATGCCGTGGGTATCCACGACAATGGGGTTGGGCACCGCGGCCAGATCCGTCCCTCTTCGCACTGCCGGGAGGTTGCCCGCCGGCGCAGCCGGTAATTTGGTGGTGTCCGTCGCACCGCCGTGCGGTCCTGTCTCCAGCTCGTTGGCCATGGCCGTTCCTTCCGCTTCAGATCCACCGCACGTCGGGCGCGGCACCATCGGTGCCCCGGTCCCCGTCGCATCCGTTCTTGCCCGGCTTTCCGTCCGGGCATCCGATGCCGGCGCGGCCGCCGGCACCGCCCGCGCCGCCCGCGCCGCCGCGTCCGGGTTCCGCCGTCACGCACAAATCCGCCCCGGGCTGCCGGGTCCGGATATCCAGACGCACCTCTGATGCGTCGCCGCCAGCCCCGCCGCAGCCGCCGGCACCGCCGGCGCCGCCCTCGCCGCCCGCGGCCATACGGTAGAAGGCCACCGCCCCCCCTATGGCGCCGCAGCCGCCAGGGCCGCCGGGGCCTCCAGGGCCGCCGGCCCCCGGACGCACGGTCAGATGGGTGAGTCCGGTCAGGGTATGAGCAATCAGGGTGAATTCACGCAGGGATTGGCCGGCCGTGCCCGGTCCGCCATGGCCGCCACCGCTGCCGGGGCCGCCGTCGGGCGGACCATCGGTCGAGACAGAGAAGCGCTGCTCCCCACACTGGCCGGGACCGCCGGGCAATCCCGGCCGGCCGTCCTCGCCGGCCACCAGGATTTCCGCCGGCGCAGCGTCGGCGTCAGCATCCGGCGGCGCCCCCACAAGCTGGCCGACCACCAAACGCACGGGAGAAGCGCCCCGCGTTTCCACACGGGCGCCGGGTTCCAGCGTCAGGCGATAGGCATACAACTCCAGCGGATCACTGAAGGGGGATTCCAGGATCAGCACGCCGCCGGCTCGCACCACGATATGGTCCAAGGCATGCCGCACAAAAGTGTGCCGCCAGACCTGAGCGGGCTCCAGCATGGATCGCTCAATCACCCAGGACAGGCGCATGATCTTGCCGTGGCGGGCCGTATCCAGCCACTGGCGGCGCATCATCACCGCATCCATTCCGTGGAAGCCGATAATGCTGTCAATGAAGTCCCTGGCGTCCTTCGGGATTTCCTCGTAGCCCCGGGTCTGCGGCCCTGAAAGGCGGGGGCGCGGCAGCTTGAACGGCGACGCGTCCCTCCCTCGCTGCGGCCGGGGCCATTTCGAGGCGGCAAGGCCGGAGACCGGAGCCGCCGATTGCTGATCCATGGGGGATCCTCCGCAAACGGTCGGACGGTCAGGAAGAAGTTTGCACGTAGCGCACGACCGGCGGATTGTCGGGCGGGGCGCCCGCTTTCCCCGGCAGCCCCGGGTCCCCAACTTGACCGATTGGATATCCCGGTCCCGGACTACCGCCCAGCCCGGCGCGACCACCCGCCCCGGGGCGCAATCCCTGATTGACAAGCCTGAGCTGGGTGTCTGGCGTCATGACGCCGTAGTAGACGATAACCTGGGGCGCGGTGCCGGCATTCCCTCCATTTCCTCCATCGCCACCATCACCGCCATTGCCAGAGGGTGAGCCGGATCCCCCTTGTCCCCCAGCGCCACCGCCTCCGCCGTTGCCGCCATTGCCCCCCGTAATCTCAACGGTGAAAAGGCCGGATATTGTCCCGACCCGGAAGGACGCATTGGCCGGACCTAAGCCATCACCGCCCGGCATGCCATTTTGTCCGTATCCGCCGGGTCCGCCCCGATGGCCGGAGGGAGCATCACCGCCATGAGCCCCGTTGTGGCCATCGCTGCCGTTTATCCCGTCTGTACCCTGCAGCAGGAGGTTCGGCGTCTCATCGCTGGCCTGGCTTTCCATGGTATCGGCGGTCAGCATGAAAGGCACGTGGAGGACCATCTTCGCACCCGGCTCCAGGGTCACCTTGTTCGCCATCAGATGGACAGGGCGATTATCAGGAGAGGTGATGTGCACCTCGTGATTGGCCCGAACGAAGATGTTCGAGGCGGCGAACGTGCTGTGGCCACCGGCCAGGACCTTGGACGGCAACACATGGCTTGCCTTCGGGTCGGTGGAAACGACGATCTTTCCCTTGTGATCTGCCGTGTCCAGTGCCGGCACCGACAGATGTGCCGCGGGGATCCCGTAGAACGCCGCCCGTTTCGCCAGGAAGTTCGGCAGACCATGCGGCTCCGTCGTATCGAACGGCTTGGCCTTGACCACGCCCAGCAAACCCAGTTCATGCGCGTTGGGCGATGGCGCGACCGCCACCGCATCCGCTGCCGAGACGCTGGCGCTCGGGTTGAGCAGCGAGCTGTAAAGGGCCAGGGTGTGCCAGGTGGTGCTGTTGGCGGTAGAGAAGGCACCACCCTGAAGGGCCACCTGAGTGGACAACGGCGCCATGGCGTTCATGCCCGAACTGGCCGCGATCACGTCGCTCGGGCGTGTCACCTGATAGCTGATCGCCCCCATGGACGGACCGTAGCCATACTCCACGAACAGATAATCGGCGAAACGCACGGTTCCCAAACCATAGACGGCGGTAGCCGCCGGAATGCCGCTGCGGTTCTTGATCGACTGGTCGTAGGCGGCCAAGGCCGCCAGGGCTCCGCCGAAGTCATGACCACAGTAGTAGAGCTTGCGATCCGACAGCCCGGACACCTTGGACATCGCCTGGAACAGGGCCGTGGCAAAATCGGGGTAGAAGGCAGCCAGGCCGGCGATGATGGCGCCCCGGGGGATCCAGTCCAGGGTCGTCATGTAGTTCTGGCCGATGAAGGCCGTCTGCTCCACCCAGGAACAGGGTCCCCGTACAGCCACCACCGCGCTGTCGGTGGTCGTGGCGATGCTGGCCCACAGTACGCCGTTCACCTTCACATCGGTCGCCAGGGACCACCCCGCCGGCAGCGGGTTGGGCAGATCGGGATGCTGGAAGCGGCCATAGACCGTCTGGCAAACCATGGACAGCGTGTAGGCCAGATCACTGCTGAACCCCCGGGGCAATGGCGGGTTTATGCTGCCATCGCGCGGCAGGGTGGGCTGCGGCCCCCCGTAGGCGGTCTGGTAGAAGGTCGGTGTCCGCTCCAGCCAGGGCACATCCGTCGCCGGCATGCCGGCATTCAGCGTCTGGGGGGTGCCGCTGGGGGTGTAGTCGGTGGGCGACCCCGTCATGTCCGGGTACTTATCCACATCCGTCAGGTTGCACAGGAAGACCGAACCAGTGCTGCCCAGCGCTTTGGTCATCGCCGAAGCATAGGCCTGGTTGCCATAGGCAGGCGTGGAAAAGGAATAGCAGCCGACGGCCGAGACCGGCGTGGGGTCCGGCTTCGATCCCCCCTGGGGACCGGTCTGGCCGGGCCTGACATCCAGCGCAGCCATCTGGGCCAGCGGTCCACCGGGTCCCATGCCCACCACCACCATCGGGAATGTGGTCGTGAACCCGGGCACCTTCTTCAGCTTGGTGATGGCATCCCAGATCAGCCCATGCAGGTTGCCGTACATGAAGCTGTAGCCCATGGCCATCTGCGTCGCCCCGTTTTCCGTAATATTCAGGCAGGACGGGGGTCCGAAGGTTCCGGACAGATAGGGCTCGCTGAAATAGGCAATGAAGTCGGGCCAGTCCGCCGCCACCGCGAGCACCGCCACCTCGCCGTCAATTCCCGGAACCGTACCCGTAGCCAGAAAGCCCTGGCCCCCGCCGCCCTGCAGGGTTCCGATGGCGAAGGTGCCGACGAGGTTCAGGCCGCCGGGCAGCCAGGCCTGGGACAGGTCGCCAGCCGCGACGTCCACAAGCTGCAACAGGAATTTGGCGGACGTGGCGGAGTATTGGGTAACGGCAACCATGGCGGACAGACTCCCGGTGTTACCGATCCGTGATCGGTTTGGGGACGTGTTTCAGGAAACACGGTTCAGGGCGTGTTTTCGGGCACACGATTCAGGAAAGGCGGTCGGCGTACCCGCGACCGGAGCCGACCCGAAAGCCGGCACCAGTCGCCGATACGGGATCAGGCAGCCGGCAGGTTATTCACCCGCTGGATGTGGGAGGTTCCTGGCCGGCCGGTATTCCCGGACGGACCGGGACCTCCCCCGGCACCTGCAGGACCGGTCGGTCCCCGGGTTTCCCCGGTTGCCTGGGACGTGGAGTCACCGGACGACGGTGCAGCCTCGTTCAGGCCACCCGTGCCGCCGTCGCCCCCGGTCCCCCCGGCGCCACCAATGCCACCGCTTCCGCCGGACGCCAGAATCACGGGGTCGCCCATGTCTGTGGTCCAGTAGATGGTCACCACGCCGCCAGCTCCGCCGGCGCCACCGGCACCGCCGGTACCACCGACGCCACCGGGACCCCCGGCGCCACCCAGGGACGGGCTGCACCAGTTGCCTTTGACATCATCGCCGGTCAGGCAACGGTCCGTATTGGTTCCGCCGTTACCACCACCGCCACCGGGGCCACCCTGGCCACCGGCACCGCCTGCGCCGCCAGTGCCTCCATTCGAAACGATGGTCAGGGGACCCTGGAGGGAATCATACTGAAGCACGAAGGTCGGCGGCGATGCACCGGCAGTACCGGCCCCCCCGACCTGCCCAGTGCCGCCCACATGGCCCTCGGCACCGTTGGTTGCGCAGGTACAGGTATATGTGTCACCATGACAGCTGCTGGAGTTTTTCTTGCAGGAGCCGTCCTGGCCATTAGCGCCAGCGGCTCCGGTATCGCCGATTTTCCCCGCCGTGCCTGCGTCGCCATCGGCGCCGATGACCACGATCTGGGCGTCTGTTTTCGTCACCATGTCTCGGATCCATTCTGGGAATAAAGGAAGGGCGGAAAGGATCACGCCGTCGACGCGTTCTTCTGGAATACCAGCGTCGGCATCTGATTCTGCGGCGTATTGGCGCCATTGTTGCCCGAGGCGCCCGGTGCCCCACCGGAACCGCCGGAAGCACCGCCTATCCCTCCCGTTCCACCGATACCGAAGGTGGAGGTGTCGAAGGTGTAGTTCAGGTCATTTTCCACCGTCTTGTACAGCACCACGATGGCCACACCCTGTGCGGCCCCCGGACCGCCGTCGCCACCGCGTCCACCGGTACCACCATTGCCTTTCTGGCCCGCCGGCATGGTCGAGCCGTAGGTGCTCGTGCAGCATGAAACCACAGAGGTGCCAGCACCACCGTCCCCCCCCTCACCGCCGTCTCCGCCTTTACCACCGGTGCCACCATTGCCGCCGGTCACCTGGACCAGGAAATTGCCGCTGATGGTATCGACGACGAAGTGGCTGTAGGTGGGGCTGTTTCCCTGCCCGCCGGTTATGCCGGGCTGGCCTTCCGTGCCGGTGCCCCCCTTGCCGCCCGGTGTGGGAGCGGTAGCACAATCACTGCTTTGCTTGCCGGTTCCGCATACCCCGCTGGTGGCCGCCGTACCCTGACCGCCCTTGCTGCCTGCCTGGCCATCGGCACCCGTGCCGCCGTTACCCGACTTCACCAGGACGTCGGGTGTGGGTCCGCTATCGTTCTGATCTGCCATCGTCCGCGCCCCTTAGTTGGAGATGATCTTGGCGGCCTGGATCGTGACCGGGATCAGCACCTGGATCTGACCACCGGGTTCGATGGTCAGGGTACCGAATACGGCCATGGCGCCGATGCCGGGCTCATCGTGCACGTAGGGGCTGTCTTCGCCGATGATCAACGGGTTGGCTGGAGAGATCGTAATGTCCAGAGCGGTCGCGACAAGGCCCTGGGTCGGGAAGCGCAGCGCGTTGATGACCGGCTCGTAGTCCTTCACCTTCGCGCTGTTGCCGCGCATGTAGGCGTGCATGGCCTGGTCGATCAGCTTGTGATCATCGGGATGGATCAGGCTTTCCAGGGCGCAGTTGTCACTGCGCGAGCGTTCAATGGCCTTGGCGAAATCGGTGCGGGGCGTGCCCTTGGGGTAGTGCACCATGCGATCCGCATTGGGGCTGTTCTCGAAGTGGGAGTCGGGCACCCCGGCAATCTGCTTCAGGTGCTGGATGGACTCAACCTTTACGAGCTTAGAACCCACATTGTCGCGCGACGGGTCGAACGACATGATCATCGGCCCTTTGTGGGACTGCGGCCCCAGGGACTTGCCCTCCATATCGGCCACGGTGTGACCGACGCTTGCCAGCGCCTTTTCAATCAAAGATTTCTGGCTTTCAGAATAGTTCGCAAGGCTCACGAGCGCCCCCTCTGTTGGGTGTTTCGGTTCGACTAGACCTAATCCGGAAGATACTTTCAGGTACAGCGGGCATACAGCCTATCGACTTAAGAACGACGCAGTTGCGTCCGAGAATTTTCCCGTCGATCATGAACCCGTTTAACGAGCATAAGACTGACACGGCAGTTTTATGGCTGTCAAGTTCGTGCTAGAGGTAATATAGTGAATATCAGAAACTTTTTACGAAAGCTGCGCGGTTCAGTCGGCTTCGATGCAACCCGTCAGCATTTTTATCTATCTTTAATTGTTTTGTAATTGCTTAAAATGTTTTCTCAGGCTGATTCTCGGCGAAGGGAAGGCCTGAGGATACGCCACTGACGCCTCCAAAGAGGGGGGCTTTTTTTCATTGTTTCCAATAGGATGGTTCTATCATGACGGTATTGAGCAAGACGGATCCGAAGGGTCTGCTCCCCACCCTGCGACGGTTGCGCCGCAATACGTCGTTCTATAAGCAATCCGAGTTATTCAATCCGATTTTCGACCTGTACACAGGTGGTCCGAATCGGCCGGTCTTCCACGACATCGACCGGGAGATCCCGGAATTGCGGCGAATCGACGCTGCTTTTGACATCATCCACGCGGAATTCGCGAATGTCCTCGCGGCATACGAGCGGTTGCCGCCCTATCACGCCATTGATACGGACGTGATCCATTCGTCGGGGCGGATCCAGCGCGACAAGCGGTGGAGCGTTTTCATGCTCACCTGCTTCGGGAAAACGCCGAAGGCGGCGCAGGCCTTGGCACCGCGCACCCTGGAGCTGGTCCGTCAGGTGCCGGGTATTTATCAGGCGATGTTTTCCATTCTGGAGCCGGGCAAGAGCGTCCGCGCCCATACGGGTCCCAGTCGCTCGTACCTGCGCTACCACCTCGCGCTGCGGGTGCCGACGGTCCGCCCCCCCTGTATCCGCGTCAAGGACCAGACCTACACCTGGAAGGAGCGGGAGAGCGTTCTGTTCGACGATTCCTGGGATCACGAGGTGATCAACGACAGCCCGGAACTGCGGGCGATCCTGATGATCGACCTGGCCCGTCCGATGCCCGCCCCTCTGAGGCTGATCGCCCGGTTCATGGCGGCGATGGCCTCACTCCACTATGCGCCCCGTGTCGTGGGATCCATGGACAATCTGGTTCAGCCGCCCCAGGCGTAGGGTAGGCGTGAGCTGATCTCGCTCCGGTTCAGTGGACATCCCAGAGGAGCCGGGAGAAGTGGCCCCGTTTGACTGGACAGTTTGGCGACTTGTTTAAGCTGGTCCCGGTTTGATGCTCATGCCGCACCCGGACCACAGCGGCTCCCCCGGCCTTTATCCTTTCGCCAGCCGGCGGATCATGCGGTTGAAGCTCTCCCCGGCCAGGGACACGGTATCAAGCACATTCAAGTCCAGTTCGTCTTCCGCCACTTTCCCGTCGTCCAGATGCACTTTGTTGCCTGAAGAGCGCTGGGCGTTGGACTGACGCAGACGGTCGGACAGGAAGATGGCCAGCGCCCGGTAAAAACGGCTGGCGAACTCCGTGTTCTCCCGCAGTTCCTCCCGCATCTCCTCCTTGTCCAGGGCCAGCACCAGAGCGGGACCTTTGGCGGCGACCGTTGCCGACGGGAGATGGGAATCCACAAAGGACATTTCGCCGACGACCTCGCCCACGTCGCGGTCACCGACAAACCCCAGACCGTCCACATGGATGGACAGACGGCCCTCCAGCAGGATGTACAGGGCATTGGTCGGTTCGCCCTCGGCAATCAGGATCTCTCCGTCCGTCACCCGGACGCGGCGCCCGTGACGGATCATCCAATCGAGGTCCTGGTCGTTCAGCTGTCCCAGAATATACAGAACCTTGCGCATTTCCCCCCTGCTCCCCCTTACATCAATTGGCGTCGTGCGAGGGCCTGGAAGGGGCCGTCGCTGATCATCAAAGTTTCGTAGGGACCGCTTTCGACGATCCGCCCCCCGTCGATAACGACGATACGGTCGGCCTTTATGATCGTGCTGAGGCGATGGGCGATGACGATCCGGGTGCAGTGGAGGCGTTCCAGGCTGGTGGTCACCACCTCCTGGGTCCGGTTGTCCAGGGCCGAGGTCGCCTCGTCCAGGATCACCAGGCGAGGCCGGCCGACCAGAGCGCGCGCCAGCAGCAGACGCTGGCGCTGCCCTCCCGACAGGGTCTGGGCACCTTCCACCAGAACCGTATGCATCCCCATGGGCATCGCTTCGATGTCCCCGGCCAGCCCGGCCATGCGCGCCGCCGTCCAGGCATCTTCCAGGCTCGCCCCGCTGGTGCCGATGATGTTTTCGGCAATGGACCCCTGGTTGACCCGGCCGTCCTGCAGCACCACCCCCACCTGGGCGCGCAAGGCGGTCAGATCCATCTGGTCCAGGGGCAGCCCGCCATGGAAGACCGTGCCGGTTTCCGGCGTCTCAAAGCCCATCAGCAGCCGCACCACCGTGGACTTCCCCCCGCCCGAGGGACCGACCAGGGCGACGAAGCTGCCGCTTTCGATGTCCAGGCTCAGGTCGTCGATCACCGGCGCCGATCCGGCTTCGTACCGGAAGGTCACATGGTTCAGGCTGACCGCCCCGGACAGCGGACCAGGATTGATGCCGCCCCGGCCGCTTTCCGGCCCGGCCTCCAGGATCGGCCTGAGGCGGTCGAGATAGGGACCGATTTCGACCAGTTCCGGCAGGAATCTGGCCAGCAGAAGCAGCCCCGCCATGGCCTGACCGAACGCCGCGTTGAAGGCCATGAAGTCCCCGGCGGTGAACAGGTTCAGCGGGCCGTCCGTGTCCGCAAGGTCCAGGACAGGCAGCAACCCCTGAACCTGGACCTCCCACTCCCTGTCATCCATCAGCATGGACAGCCCCACGAACAACGCCCCGGTGCAGATGATGGGGATGATCGCGGTCAGGGTTTCCCCCAGATTGGCCCAGCGCTGAGCCCGCTTCAGGCACGCCTTCTGGCGGATCACCTGGGCAAACCAGCGGGCAAAGGCCCGGTCCTCAGCCCCCGCCACCCGCAATTTGCCGATGGCGGACAGCATCTGCACGGTCAGGCCATCGATCCTTCCCTGCCACCGCGCCATGTCCGAACGCGCCTTGCGCTGGGCCAGCGTGACCGCTCCCAGCCAGACACAGGACAGCCCGAGGGCAACACAGGCGATCAGCGCAAGCTTCCAGTCATAGACGAACAGCAGCCCCAGACTGACCATGGAGAAGATCCCCTGGACCGAGGCCTGCAACGTATTGCCCGTGAGGATCCGGCGAATGTGCTGGAACCCCAGGCAGCGGTCGGCCAGATCGCCGACGGTGTAGCCGCGGAAAAACCGGGTGGGTAGCAGCAACAGGCGCTGGAACAGGGCCGCCTGCCCCACCCGGTCGATGGTGCCTTCCAGCCGCACCAGCCCGATCGCCTGAACCGCCCGGAAGGCCCCGGCCCCCAGGGCAATCCCCACCAGGGCAACGGCCGCTTCGGCCACCCGGTGTGTCTCGGCCCGGGGAATGACGTCGTCGATCAGAAAGCCGGTGACCACTGGGGTCACCAGGGCCAGCAGGGCCGCTCCCAGCCCCATCACCAGCACCCGCAGCAAATCCCACCTGGCCGCCTTAACCGCCATACCCAGCAGATCGCGCATCCGCCGCCCGCTTTCCGGAAGCGGCACGTACAGAGAAAAGGCATCTCCCGACAGGGTCTCCGCCAGGGTTTCGTCGATCACCCCGCCGTCCTCTCCGCCGGGGCGGATCAGGCGATAGGCGGACGGGTCCTGGGGCAGAAGGGCAACGGGGTCCCGGTTCTCTCCCTCGAAGGCGATCAGGGGACCGGACTCGCTCCACCACCAGGCCCCCCGCAGCAACACACAGCGGGCACGCATCCCCGCCGCCCGGGCCAGGGCGTGGATCTGGTCTTCAAGAACGGGCCGGACACTCCGTCCCTGATGCAGCTCTCCGCCCAGCCAGCCCTGAGCAGCGGCCACCCGCAGGAAAATATCCTCCAGGGGCGGACAGACCGTTTCCGGCCCCGAAGCCGCTTCGGTCCGACGACCGGACAGAAGGTCCGTCGCGCGGGCCAGGGTAGCCTCCCAG
The DNA here is from genome assembly GCA_046233135.1 of Rhodospirillaceae bacterium Z3-40. Classification (GTDB taxonomy): domain Bacteria; phylum Pseudomonadota; class Alphaproteobacteria; order Rhodospirillales; family Rhodospirillaceae; genus JBJXHN01. The sequence goes on from JBJXHN010000003.1 coordinate 882,342, forward strand.
ATCCGCTGGTCCCGGTCCTGGCGTTCGATCAGCCGGACACGGTCCCGGGTTTCCCTGCCGACCACCCAGGCTCCCAGCCGCTCCGCTGCCAAACCGTGCAGATGGGCCAGGGCCGGCATCAGCCGCCCCTGGCGCGCCAGATCCGCCGTGGTCGCCACAACGATCTCGCCCGTACCATCGGCGATGACCGACAGGCCGGCGGTCAGGGGCAGAAGAACCTCGTCCTCCAACTGGACATCGAAATCCTCGCGCGCGCGCCAGCGCATGTGACCGGTCTGCCGTTCAGCCCAAAGAACGCTGTGGGAGGCACCGAAAACCGTCTCCCGCGCTCGCAGCCGCACCGCCCCGGCGTTGCCGGCAACGGCCGCCGGCCAGGGATTGGGTTCGTCGAACAGAGCCGCGCTCAGGGCGCACACCCATTGACCCACTGCCGCGATCCACGGACCGGACGGATCGGCGAGCAGACTGTCCAGCGCGGTTTCGTAGACCAGGGCATTCAGGTCCCCGGACAGGACCAGCCTCGCTCCGCCGCTGTCCGTCAAGGCCGGCACCCCCAGGATCACCTCTCCTTGCCCGGCCCGGAACAGCGGGTGGCGGTGTCCGTCCTGGGCGCCAACCGTCCGCCGCACGCCAAACAGATCCACCGTCCCGCGCAACACGATCCAGGCCCGGCCCGGCTCCGTTCCTTCAATGGGGGAGTTGGCCATACAGGCCACCACCTCCCCGACCGGCGGCAGCGCTGGCAAGACGGCATCCGGCAAGACGGCAACCGCCGGACCCGTCTCGGAACGGGCCTGAGAGTCAGGCACCGGGGCCAGCCCCTCGCTGCCCGGCCGCCGCCCATAAGTTCCGTGGAGGCGGTCCATCCCGGTCATCCAGCAGCGATCAGGCGCGCGTATTCCCCGCCCCGCTCCAGCAGATCTTCGTGGGTGCCGCGCTCGATCACCCGTCCCCGGCGCATAACGACGATTTCGTCGCAGTCCCGGATGGTGCTCAGGCGGTGGGCAACGATGACACAGGTCATCCCCCGCCGCCGCAGGGCATCGTCGATACGCTGTTCGGTCAGGGGATCCAGGGCTGCCGTCGCTTCGTCCAGCACCAGCAGCGTCGGATCCTGAACCAGGGCACGGGCGATCTCCAGCCGCTGCCGCTGGCCGCCGGAGAAATTGATCCCGCCTTCCATGACCACGGACCGCAGGCCACCGGGCCGCCGGCTGATGTCGTCCAGAACCGCCGCATCGGCCAGGGCCTGGGACACCGCCGCATCGGACCGGGTGTCGTCCCACAGCGTAACGTTCTCCCTCACGGTCCCTTCAAACAGAAAAATCTCCTGGTCCACATGGGCGATGGACCCGCAGAGAAGCCGCCTGGGGATCGCGGCAATCGGCCGGCCGTCGATCAGGATGTCGCCACCGTCAGGCGCCACCAGCCCGGCGATCAGGCGGGCCACCGTGCTTTTGCCGCTGCCCGACCCCCCGACCAGGGCCACCCGGCGACCGGGACGGATATGCAGAGAGAATTCCTTGATCAACGGCGGGTCCAGAGGGCTGTAGCCAAAGGAGACCGCGCGCAGCTCCACTTCGCCGCACAGCACGCCGTCCGTCCCGGCCAGTCCCCTGTCTGCCCGGCCGACCAACGCCGGCCGGCTTTGGTGGATATCTTCCATCCGCACCAGATCAGCCTGGATCAGCCGCAATTGCCCGCTGAATCCGGCCAGCCGCCCCACGGGCACGGTGAAGCTGGCCGCCAGGGTCTGGAACGCCGCCAGATCCCCCACGGTCATCTGCCCCCGGATCACCAGAAAAGCCCCCAGGCACAGCACCGTCGCCACGGTCAGCGCATCCACCAGCGTGGGAACCACCCCGACAAATCCGGTCAGGCGCCCCAGCTTCTGCGCGTGGTTCAGCGTCTTGGCCTGCCGCCCGCCCCAGGAGGCGAAGCGTTCGCCCTCCAGGCCGCTGGCCTTAACCGTTTCGATAGCCCGCAGGGTCCCCACCGTCGAGGCATAGAGCTTGTCCTGGTCACTCATCAGGTTCAGCGCGCTCAGGCGGGTCGCCTTGTCGGTGACCCGCACCGCCACGAAGTTGCACAGGGCAAGCAGAATGGTCACACCCGCCAGGACGGGCTGGAAGCCGATCATCACCAGCCCCAGCACCCCGGCGGTGACGGCATTGACCATGGAAGACGCCAGATCCCCGGTCAGCAGGCGCGCCACCCGGTCCGCAGCCGACACCCGGTTTGCGATCTCCCCAGGTGCCCGCTGATGGAAGAAGGCCATAGGCAGGCGCAGCGCGTGGCTCAGCAGATTGCGGGCCAGGGTCAGGGACAGCTTCAGTTCCAGCCGCAGCAGCAGGCCCTGCTGCGCCATCGTCGCGCCCCCGCGCAGCAGGGCGGCCACGCCCATCGCCAGGACCAGCGGGACCAGCCAGTCCTTCCGCCCGTTGATCAGGATGTCGTCGACGAACACCTTGGTAAAGGCCGGTATGGCGATACCCGGCACCACCAGGGCCAGGGTCAGCACGGCAATCAGCGCCAGGGTCGCCCGGGATCCTCGCAGGTAGGCCCACAGGATCTCCGTCGCACCGGGCCGGCGCCCGCCCTTCCGGAACTCCGCTCCGGGTTCGAAGGCCAGGACCACACCGGTGAAAGCTGCATCCAGTTCGTCCATGCTGACGCTGGCCGGACCGCTGGCAGGGTTGTTGATATAGGCCCGCCCGCCCTTGAACCCTTCAAACACCACATAGTGGTTAAACCCCCAGTGGATGATCGACGGAACCGGAAGGTCCGCCAGCCCCGCCGGCTCCTTGCGGAACCCTTTGGCCGAGAAACCAAAGGTGCGGGCCGCCTTGCACAGGTTGCTGGCCTTGGTGCCATCGCGGCTGACCCCGCAAGCGACCCGCAGTTCCTCCAGCGACACCCAGCGCCCGTAATACCCCATGATCATGCCCAGGCAGGCGGCGCCGCATTCCACGGCCTCCATCTGCAGCACCGTGGGCGTCCGGACCCACCGTCCGTCGCGCCTGGCGCGGCGCCCTGCGCCCCCCGGCAAGAAGGCCAAGCCCCGGGACAGAACCGTGTTGCCGGCTGCCATGGATCAGTATCCGAGACCGGTGTGCTTGCGCAGAAACGGCATGACCAGACTGGCCGGAATCCGTTCCCGTACCGTGATCTCCGAGGACACAACAGTCCCCGCTCCCACCGGAAAGTCCGGGCCGGCACCGGATGTCCACGTCAACCCGCTTTGCGTTCCGGGGTCGGTGGTCAGGGCCACATGGGCCAGATAGGGCGCTCCCTGAAGAGAGAACTGGGACACCAGATCCTCGTTCCGCAGAACCGCCCGCATGCCCTCCGGCGTCACGGGGAAAGGCGAAACCGACAGCACCACCCCTTCGATGGCCCCCACCTCCTCCTTCTTCAGGTTGACTGGCAGAAGGCGGACGGGCTGGCCGGCACGGACGTTCTTGCCATGGACCGGTGGCAGGAAGACCACCGCTTCCAGCCCGCCGGCGCCGGTTTCCACACTGGCCACCGGCTGCCCCCGCTCGACGAACGCCCCGACAGGCGCCTTGATTTCCGTCACCCGCCCCGCCGCCGGCGCGGTCACCTCCGATGACCGACTGAGGGTCAGGGCCATCGAATCCACTTCCCGCCGGGCGGCGCTGACCGCCTGTTCCACATCACGCCGTTCGCGGGCCTGGCGTTCCCTCAGGGCAAAAGCTTCCTCGTCCAGGCGTAGGATATCGGTCTCCGCTTCCCGGACCTGCCGGTCGGCGTCGTAATAGCGCTGTCGGGTGTCGGCCACGGCCTCGCGCGTGCTGAGCCCCCGGGTGGCGAGGCTGTCGAGGTTCTCCAGGCTGGTTTTCAGATATTCCCGCCTCTCCACCGCGGAGTCCCGCTCCCGGGTCAGGCTTTCCCGCCGCTGGCGGCGCAGGGTTTCCGCGATCTCCCGCTCTTCGGCGAATTCGGCGTCCAACGCCGCAAGACGGTCCCGCTGTTCGGCCAGGTACTCCTGCGCATGTCGGTGATCCTGGGATAGTTCGGTGCGGTCCAGGTCCGCCAGGACCTGCCCGGGGACCACGGTCTCCCCCAGGGCCACCCTCAGGTGCATCACCCGCCCGGGCGACGACGCCGTCACATCGACCACCGCCCCGCCCTGCGACACCAGCAGCCCCTCGGCCGTCGCATAGTCGGGAATGACGCCGAGCCAACCCCAGGCCATGACTCCGGCCAGCAGCAGCCAGAGCACCAGGGCTGCCGCACGGGTGCCCCGGCCGGTCAGGACCACCAGTTGATCCAGTTGTTCGGGTGTGGACAGCCGTTCCAGCGCAGCCTGACGGAAAATCCGCCGCCTGGCGGTGGCAACCGGCGTCCCCTTGCCCCCCTCGCCGACCTGACAGCGGGCGGATGCGCCATCCCGCAAGGGCGGCACGCCCGCCACAGGCAGCGGATCCGGCGTATCAGTCTTCAATACCGCCCCCTGTCTTTGCCTGCATCAAGAACGCAACAAAACTGCATGACTTGCCTGGAAAAATTAATGAAAACGTCGGCTCTTGGCACAGAATGCGTCAATTTAGGGACACACCCTGGTAAGTCCACGGATCCCGACTTCGCCGAATGACCTGTTTCTTTTTGGCAGTACACGGGTTGTCGGCCCGGCAGGTTCACTCCCGGGATAGGTCCCGCAGCCAGTACTCGTAATTCCGATCGCCGAACGGCCCCCGAAAGGTCTTTCCGCCCTGAGCAGAGAGCACACCTGCGGTGCGCGCCTCCCGCGGGGTCAGCCCGAACTCCCGGCGAAACACCCGGGCGTAGTCACTTTCCCGCTGGAACCCCCAGGCATAGGCGATCTCGTAAATCCGCCTCCGCTCCATGCCGGGATCCAGGAGATCGCGCACGCTCCGCCGCAGACGGCGGGTCCGGATGTAGGACGCCACTCCTCCCAGCGGTTCGAACAGGCGGTAAAGGCTGGAGCGGGATATCCCCACCCGGGCAACGATGGTTTCCGGCCTCAACGCCGGGTCGGCCAGATGGTCCTCGATGAAACGTTTGACTCCCACGAGCAGGGCCTGGTCCACAGCCGACCCATCCACCTCAGGCACGCTCACACCGTCGCCGCTGTTCAGCAGTCCCTCCGTCATCCGCAGAAGCGGGGAAGTGGACAACATGCCATCTTTAATCGTCATCTTCGGGGCGTTCCTGAAAACAACCAGAATCATCTGCTTGAAAAGCTGGGCGACCGGCTGGTCGCCGGGGATGACCCGCTGATGCTGGTGATCCGGCTTGGCCAGGTTGCCGCTGATCAGCGCCCGGGGCACCACCAGGGACAGGTTCTCGAAGTCGCTGGTCTGGATGACCGTGTCCTGCGCCAGATCGCTGACCAGGATGTCGCCAGCCCGCACCGTCACCTCGTTCCGCCCCTTTGGCGATATCCCCAAGCCGCGGACGTAAAGCTGGATCATGTAGTGATCCAGGCCGTCCCTTGAGACCTTCAGGGCCGACCGGCCAAAGGACTGCTTTTTCGAATTGCACCCAGCAAGCATCAGAGACCCCAAATTGTATGCGGTTACCGATGCATCGAAAACTGTCTCAGGCTGAGACCGATCAAGAGCCACGGAGAACATGACATCAATGCTTTCCCGCCAGACCTCGAACCTCTCTCCATGGTTCAAGGCCGAGGTGCCGAAACGGGAAACAGGCAGAAGGGAGGTCTTCGATGGATCTGTCATCCGGTCAAGTCCCGTATGAACCGTTTGTCTTCCCTTCCAGCATCTTGAAAAGCTCCCATTCCCCACCCCGGGACAGAAGACGCCACAGCAAGTGCCCTTGACTAGAACCGCCACACCGTCAGACGGTTGAGGAATTGAAAACCGAAGCGCTGGAACGGATTGCCGAAAGTTTGATACGGGGGGTATGTCCCCTGCCGCTCTTCGGTCAAATCGGCGGATCGGGGAGCAGGCCCTTTGAAGAGATGTAGCGGTCGTCGGTCCAAAGGCTGACCGGTTTCAGGTGCTTTTCCATGAGTGCCACCATGCGGATGTTCTGTCCTGGTGTTTCATAAACCGCAACCGACCCGGCCCCATATGCGGCCGCCTGACGACGACAGACGCTGTCCAGCCCGGCCAGAAGCCACCCCTTCCCTTGCAACGCCCGCTCCACATATCCCGTCACGTAGTGATGATACCCCTCTGCCGGCTTGCTTTCGCAGTGAATCCATCCCACCAGATCCCCATGACGGCGTAACGCCACCGACAACAGCGGATCCGCATGGGGTTCGAAGGCGGAAAAACGGGGCCACGCCGGATCAACCTCCCGCTTCTCAAGCGCGAGCGCCTTGCTTCGATCACCAGCCGTCAGGTCCCCCCAGGGCGTCGCGTCATATCCCGCACGCCGGATACGGGCTATGAACGCCGCCCACTTGGGACCTTTCCGGTCCGGCCAGTCCGCCGGGCCGGCCAGCCTGTGCTCCAGGTGCTGCGGCGGATCCCATCCCTGGCGATCCAGCAAGGCGAGAAAAGCAGCCCGGACGTCCCCGCCGCCATGGTGCGCCTCAAGGCTCCGCAGCCCGTGGCGCCGTGCCAGGGCCTCCATCTGGCACAGCAAGGCACTTCCGATGCCTGCCCGACGAAACGCGGGGGCGACCAGTATGGACAGGATCCGCAACCGGTCCGACGGTTTCCGGTTGGCGATGGCCAGACCGACAGGCAAAACGCCCACTCTGGCCTGCCAAGCGGCAACCGTATCCGGGACCCTCTCGGTCCCATCGAACCATTTCCGGAACCGGGGGTACGTCAGCCTTTCCAACAAGGGCTGGACCTGTCCCAGATCCACCGGCGCGATGTTGACCAGTCCGATATCGACGGGCGGTCGAGGTTCCCGGCAAGCGGACGGGCTGGCGTGCCCCATCTCCGCCAAGCCCCGATCATGTATCGTCGCAGGCCACGGGACTGCCCGCTGCCACCAGTTCCAGCTCTTCGTCGGTCAGTTCATCATCATTGGCAACACCCTGAAGAAGGGCCAGAAACTCCTCTGCCGTCACGCTGCGCACCATATTCGCGTCCAGATGGTACCCTTCACCCACGGCGGCTGCGACCACCGCATCGTAAAACTCTTCCGGATCGTCAATCCGCGCCAGTTCACTCCAGAGATCCGGCTTGTCACGAAGATGTGCGTAAAATTCCGCACCTGCCTGGTCAATCATTGCAGATTTCCTTGTTCGAGAGGCTTGCATCCGGGCACGCCCCGCCACTGGCGACGGCAGCATCCGGCACGGGAAGAGGCCACCTTCAACCCTGCGTTAAAACCCCAGTCTATTCCAACAAAAACAATCCACTATGGACACTTTTCGCACTCTTTGGGACGCTCGGAACAGAAGGGGGGGACCGGCGGGTCCCGGGAAGACGCCACCCGGTATATGAAAGCCAAAAGCGCTTCGCGATGAAGCGCCAGATCCCCACGTGTCCGCTCTGCCGGGGTCGGACGGATTGCACCCTCCGTTCCTTCCGCTTTCGGGAATCACACTACCCATGGGTAGAAAGAGTGGCGACGTTCCGGTAAACATAAAAAATTAAGAAGCTATATCATACACTTAGGAACGGAATGCGCACTTTTTGGGACAGCTGGCGACATTTGGCTTTTCCACCCTGGCGAGTCGGTCAAGCCTGGCGCCCTCCGCAAACGCCGGTGCGGCTGCAATCCCAGACGACGGAGTGCGGCGTGGCGGCGCTGGCCTCCATCCTCGCCCACCACGGACGGGACATGACGCTGGACGACGTCCGAAAGGCCACAGGTGTTTCACGCGACTGCCTGAATGCCGCCAATCTGGCGCGGGCGGCGCGCACCCTGGGGCTGGCCTGCGCCGTCCGGCGCTACGAACCGGATCGCCTTGCCTCCCTGAGCACACCCTCCATCGTCTATTTGAACTTCATTCATTTCGCTGTCTTCGAGGGGGTACGCGGTACGGATATCCTTTTGAACGATCCGTCCCGGGGACACAGGGTCATGGCCCGGGAAGAATTCGACGAAGCGTTCACGGGTATCGTCCTGACTTTCGCCCCGACCCGGGATTTCCGCAGCGGGCGAACCCGCCCCCCGGAACGGTGTCTTCTCCGCGCACTGGGTTGCCGGGGCGCTGTCCTGATCACCTTGGCGGTCCTTTCCACGATCGCCGGGGCCGGAGCGGTGCTGTGGATGGCAGGGCGGCTTGCCGCCAGTCCGGCCGGCCTGCCGCATGCGGGGGGCATGCTCCTGCTTCCGGCCCTGGGCGTCATTGCCCTCGCTCTTCTGCGCGGGGAGGCTCTGGCCGCCCTGCGCCAACAGGTGGCGGACAGACTGGAACAGTGGCTCCTGCGTCATATCGCGAGCTGCCACGGGGCTTTCTTGGCCTATCGCATCCCCCTCAGCTTGCGCGATACGGTCTGCCACGCGGACAGTGCGGCGGACCTTCTCTGCAAGGTCGTGCTCCCCCGCTGGATCGACCTTGCCGCCGTCCCGGTTCTGCTGGCCGGACTGTGGACACTCCATTCTCCTGCCGCACTGGTGGCCGGCGGTCTGCTGGGGCTCCACACCCTCGCCTCCCTTGTCCTGATCCACTGGCGGCGGGCTCACGGCGCTCCCCCCAACAGGTCGCTGGAGGAAACCTTCAACCAGCTTTTCAACGACCTTGATTCGGTAGAAAGCTGGAAGATTGGCGGCCGGGAGCGTGATCTGCTCGCCCGTATCCTGGGGCTGCGCGCCCAAGGAATGCTCCGCACCCTGCCCCATCTCGCTCCCTTCGCGACGGCGGTCCTCCTCTCCCGCCTCTCACCACTGGTCCTGACCGCAGCGGTTACCCTGATGGGATCGCAGGCCGTCGCATCGGGATCATTGCGGCCAGAAGCGCTGCTTTCGCTGGTGCTGCTGAGCGGAAGCCTCGCCTTCGCAATCCACGGACTGGGTTTGCTGCGGGGACAGGGGCGGCACCTGGCGGCCTTGCAATATCGCATGGAAGACCTTCTGACATCCGGCCGGCCCGTCTCCTCATCGCCCCCCCGGCCCGCCGATATCGAAGCCTCCGACGATGCCATCCTCTGCTGCACCTCCCTCGCCCACGGACACCGTCCCGACGCTCCCCCGCTGCTGCGGGACATCGACCTGCGAATAATGCGGGGGGAACAATTGGGGCTGACGGGACCGTCGGGAGGTGGCAAATCCTCTCTGGCGATGATTCTGGCGGGGCTGCGCGATCCCTGGTCCGGACATATCAAGCGGCGAGGGGACGCCACCACTCCCGCCTGGCTGGACAAGCAGACCGTCTTTTTCGAAGGCTCCCTCCGCGACAACCTGTGCCTCTGGCGGAGCGGTCTGGCCGATCCTGCGCTTTGGCAGGCGCTGCGCACCGCCTGCCTGGACGACGAGATCGCCAGACGCCCCCGAGAGCTTGACACGCCTGTGGCCGTGCGAGGACGGAACTTCAGCGGTGGCCAGCTGCAGCGCCTGGAAATCGCCCGAGCCCTTCTGCACGGCTACCGGTTCCTGGTCCTCGACGAGGCGCTGGACGCCCTGAACCCGGCACTGGAGACCCGGCTGCGGGAAAACCTGCGTCAGAAGAAGTGCACCCTGGTGGTCATCAGTCACCGGAGATCGACCCTCGCGGCCTGTGACCGGGTGCTGACCCTCGCGCAGGGGCGGCTTGTCGAACCCGGAACGCCCCCTCCGGCCGCCGAACCGGTGTCAGGCCTTGGCGAAACCCTGAGACCCCCGGCCCAAACCACCCCGATCATCCCCCCGGCCGCGCCCGCAGGACCGCCCAAGGAGCTGAAGGAGGCGGTTTTCCGCTTGACCGCCCGCCCCTGTCCCGATGCACCCCTTCCCGGGGATCTGGAGGGACTGACGGCCGCCCTGGACATTCCGGTGCGCAAGGTCCGCTTCATGATCCCCGACTGGCAGAGGTGGGATCACGGCCCGCTGCTCTGCCTCCCCCGGCAGGGTGAGGCCTCCGTGCTGAACGGCACGGACAGGCCCGAGAACGACAAGACATCGACCTATTGGCGGATCTACCCGGAAGCGTGTCTGACGCGACCCGGGATCGCCGCCCTCGCCCGACAGGTCCTGGCAACAGGCCGCCAGGACCTGCTGCGCCTGGCGGCCCTGACCGTCCCGGTGTCGAGTCTGTCCCTGGCCGTGCCCCTGGCCCTGACTGTCCCGCCGGACCGGGCGGGACAAGCGCTTCTGCCACTGCTCGCGCTGACCATGGCTTTTGGCCTTCTGACGCTCAGCCAAGAGGGACTGCTGCGGCGCCTGACAGCCGCCTTTGAAATCACCAGCCTCGCCCTGCTGATCCAGCGGCTGATCCGCACCCCCATCCCGGCCCTGCGGAGCCTGCCCCGCGAGGATCTGGCTGAGGCGGTCTTCGCCCCGCCGCGTGCCCTTGCAGCCCTCGGTCCGGGGTGGGGCCTGCGGTTGCTCGACGGCGGAACCGCCCTGGCCGGCACCGGGTTCCTGGCGGTCGTTGACCCCGGGGTGCTGGCGGCCACCGTTCCCGCCCTGAGTGGCGCGGTTCTGTGTCCGCTTCTGGCGGCCCGGATCAGCCGAAACCGGTTCCGCCGGCTGCTGCAGGGGCGGCGGAGGGGGCGGCGCCTGCTGACGGATATCCTGCTCGGTCAATCCCGTCTGCGGGCCTTGGGCGCTGAAGCCCGGGCCGTCACCGCATGGGAGCGCCAGCGGGCGTCGATTTTGGCGGACGAACGGCATCAGGACCGCACCGTTGCCCTGCTCGATGCCCTGGAAACCGCCGGCCCCTGGGGTGGTCTGATGACCACCCTGGCCCTTCTTGGCGCGATGCCCGCGCCGGCAACAGGGCTGATGGTATTCCTGACCCTGCTGGCGGCTATCCGCCTGGGACGGGCGGGTGCGGAGCTGATGCCGGCCCTGGTTCATGCGCAACCCCTGGATGACCTGGCCCGCCTGCCCCTGGAACCGCGGCTGCCTGTTCTGCCACCGCCGGACGCCGCCGCGATCCAGGCCCTGGACGCGGCGGATATCCATCTGAGCCTGGGACAGGTTCCGGTGCTCCGGGGCCTGTCAATCCGGGTGGCCCCCGGCGAAGTGGTCGCCCTGGCCGGGGCGTCCGGGTCGGGCAAGTCCACGCTGCTGAATGTCCTGCTGGGCCATCTGCTCCCGGACCAGGGCAGTGTCCGCATCGGCGGACTGCCGCTTGACGCCGTGGATCCCAGGCTGTGGCGGCGCCATGTGGGTCTCGTTCAGCAGACGGACCGGCTGGAGGTTTCCGTGACCCTGCGCGGGCACCTGGGCGGCCTGTCGTCAACGGAGCTTCCGGAGATCTGGCGCGCATTGGAGGATGTGTTTCTAGCCGAGGACGTCCGGCGCATGCCCATGGGCCTGCAGACCATCACCGACGATCTGCGCTTTTCCACCGGCCAGATTCAGCGCGTCCTTATCGCCCGACAGCTCATCCGGAAGCCGCACGTCCTGGTGCTGGATGAAGCGACCAACGCCGTGCCCGATACCCTTCAGGAGGCCCTGATCGGCAGCTTCAGGCGCCTGGGCCTGGGCGTCCTGCTGGTATCCCACCGGGAAAGCGCCCTGGCCCTGGCGGACCGGCTCGTCTTCCTGGAAAAGGGCAAAATCACATTCGATGGCCCTCCGGCGGAAGCGCTGGCACGCCCCAACGTCCAGGCCTGCCTGTCGGCCGAGCGACGCGACGATCAGCGCTCCCGATGTCCCCCCTTTCCGTTCACGGCCACATGAACCAGGCGAGCCCGGCGAGCACTCCGGCGAGCGTGACAGGCCACAGGCGCCATGGCGGCGCCAGATCCGGAGTATCGAGTTCGTAGGGACGCTGGTAGCGTTCCACGGCCTTGGGACGAAATGGATGGGTGGGCAAGCCCGGCTTCTGTTTCACCTCAAACTCCTGCATGTCCATGCGAACGAGGTACCGCGCCTGGAGACGGAGGCGACCGTCAAGACCTGCCACGACTCCACCCTGGACAACCTGAAAGCCCACGTTTTGGCTTTCATGACCACAGACAACTTCGCCAGACCCTTGAAAGCTCTGAGATGGCGAACGCCCTATCAGATCATAGGCGAGGCCTGGACCAAGGACCCTTCTCTCTTCAAAATCACCCCGCACCACCTATTTCCGGGACCATACACCTAATGCACTGACTCATTCAGATGATTCAGCGGTCAGTGCACTAGTCCTTTGTTTATGCATCAACTTTCTAGACTTCGGCTGACGCCTCCGTTCGGGTCGATGCACTAGGCGGCACCCAGGCTGGCCACATAGGCCTCATAGCGTTTCCGAGCGTCCTCGTTGGGCGGATAGAGGCCGGGCAGTGGCACGCCCTTCTCCACCTCCGACATGATCCAGCCTTCCAGCCGTTCCTGCTCCACGGCGGCGGGCACAACCTCGTCCACCAAGGCGGCCGGAATCAGCACCGCGCCGTCGTTGTCGACCACCACCAGGTCGTCGGGGAAGACGGCGACCCCACCGCAGCCGACCGGCTGCCCCCAGTCGACGAAGGTCAGCCCGGCAACCGAAGGCGGCGCGGCCGCACCGTCACACCAGACCGACAGGCCCGAGCCCAGAACACCGTCCAGGTCGCGGATCACCCCGTCGGTCACCAGCCCCGCCACCCCGCGCACCGCCATGCGTCGGCACAGGATGTCGCCGAAGATGCCCGCATCCTCCAGCCCCATCGCCCCGACCACCGCGATGCAGCCCTCGGGCATGGCTTCGATGGCCGCGCGGGTGGAGATCGGAGAGCCCCAGGACGCCGGGGTAGCCAGGTCCTCGCGGGCCGGAACGAAGCGCAGCGTGAAGGCCGGCCCCACCACCCGGCCCTGGCCGGGCTTCAACGGTTTGGTGCCGCGCATCCATACGTTCCGCAGCCCCTTTTTCAAGAGAACCGTGGTCAGGGTCGCGGTGGACACCCCGGACAGGGCAGTGATGACGTCTTGGCTGATCGCCATGGCAAAATAACTCCTAGCGCAGAAGATCACAGGCCTCGGCGATGCGGGCGCAAGCCGTCCGCAGCCGCTCAAGGGAGGTGGCGAAAGATACGCGGAAATACGGGGCAAGGCCGAACGCCGTGCCCGGAACCACGGCGACGTTGGCGGCCTCCATAAGGTATTCAGATACCGCAACGTCGCTGTCCAGAATCCGGCCCGATGGCGTCGTCCGGCCCAGCAAGCCCGCGCAGCTGGGGAACAGGTAAAACGCCCCCTGCGGTGTCTGGCAGGACATCCCGTCAATGGCGTTGAAAGCCTCCAGGCACAGGTCCCGACGCTCCTTGAAGGCATCGTTGCGCTCTGCCAGGAAGTCCAGCGGCAGGCGTAAAGCCGCCGCCGCAGCGGCCTGGGAGACGGAGCTGGGGTTGCTCGTGCTTTGCGACTGGACGGTGGCCATCGCCTTGATCAACGGCGCCGGCCCCCCGGCATAGCCGATCCGCCAGCCGGTCATGGCATAGGCTTTCGAAACCCCGTTGACCGTCAGCACCCGCGCGGCCAGCCGGGGTTCCACGGCGGCGATGGTGGCGAAGCGCCAGCCGTCGTAGCGGATGTGCTCGTACATGTCGTCGCTGAGCACATGGACATGGGGGTGTTCCAGCAGCACGTCGGCCAGAGCCCGCAGGCGCTCCACGCCGTATCCGGCACCGGTCGGATTGCTCGGGGAGTTCAGGATCAGCCACTTGGTGCGGGGGGTGATCGCCGCGCGCAGGCTGTCCGCATCCAGCAGGAAGCCCTGCGCCTCCGGGCAGGGCACAGCCACCGGTACCCCGCCGACCAGCCGCACCATGTCCGGGTAGGACACCCAATAGGGGGCGGGGATGATCACCTCCTGTCCGACGTCGACAGAGGCATAAAGGGCGTTGAACAACACCTGCTTGCCGCCGGTGCCAACGCTGATCTGGTCGAGCTCGTAGGTCAGGCCGTTTTCCCGGGCAAACTTGTCGGCGATGGCCTGTTTCAGGTCCGGCGTGCCGTCCACGTCGGTGTATTTGGTCTCGCCCCGGGCGATGGCCGCCACGGCCGCGTCCTTGACGGGCTCCGGAGTGTCGAAATCCGGTTCGCCCTGGGACAGGCCGATCACATCCCGCCCCTGGCGGCGCAGCTCGCCGGCCAGGCGGGTGATGGCGATCGTGGGAGAAGGCTGAACAACGCTCAGCCGGGTGGAGAGCAGACTCATGTCGGGGAATATCGCTCTTACAGAGAATAAGTAGGGAGGAGCGCGGGAGTTGCCGCGCTCCGTCACGCCAGGATCCGTCAGACGGCCTTGATCGCCCCGCCGTCACACCGGATCACCGATCCGGTCACATAGCTCGCCGGCGCGCTGCACAGGAAAGCGGCAACGGCGGCGAATTCCTCGACCTTGCCGTAGCGCCCGGCCGGGATGGTGGCCCGGGAGCCTTCCCGCACCGCGTCCAGGCTCTTGCCCGTGCGTTCGGCGGCAGCGGAATCCAGCTGGTCCACACGGTCGGTATGGATTCGCCCCGGCAACAGCATGTTGCAGGTCACACCGTCTGCCGCCACTTCGTTGGACAGAGTCTTGTTCCAGCCAATCAACGCCCCCCGCAGCGTATTGGACAGCGCCAGGTTGGGGATCGGCTGAACGACACCGGACGACGCGCAGGTCAGCACCCGCCCCCACCCGGCCTCGCGCATCGCCGGCAGCAGGGTATTGGTCAGGGCGATCACCCGGAACACCATGGCCTGCCCATGGACGGCCAGCGCCGCCTCGGTCATGGCCGCGGCCGGCCCCGGCGGGGGGCCGCCGGTATTGTTCACCAGAATGTCCACCCGCCCCAAGATCGCCGTTGCTTCAGCGGCGAGCTGCTGCACAACGCCGTCCTCGGACAGGTCGGAGCCGACCCAGTGGGCCGTCCCGGCGCCGCGCGCGGTGATCTCCGCTGCCTTGGCGGCCAGGGCGTCGACACTGCGGCCGGTCAGCAGCACGTCTGCCCCCTCGGCGGCCAGGGCTTCGGCGATTCCCAGCCCCAGTCCCCGAGACGAAGCCAGTACCAGGGCCTTCTTTCCGTTCAATCCCAAATCCATTGCCTTAAAGCTCCTTCAGCTTGCGATCGGTGCGCGCCATCAGGCGCTCCAGTTCGGCGATATCGGCCGCCGACAGAACCGCCCCCGGCGCGCGCAGGCCGGCGTGGGCGATGGCCCCCCGGCGCATCAGGATGTGCTTGCGCAGGGCCAGGCCGAAACCGGGCTGCTGCTCCTGGCGCAGAATAGGCAGGTAACAGTCGAACAGGTCCTCGGCAGCGTCTCTCTGACCCGCCGCGTGCAGGCGCACGGTCTCCACCAGGGCTTCGGGATAGGCGAAGCCGGTCATGGCCCCGTCAGCCCCCCGGCCCAATTCCTGGGGCAGGTACAGCCCGCCATTGCCACAGAGAATGGAGAGCCGGGGCGCTCCCGACAACTCGGCGGCGCGCAGGGTGGAGATTTTGGGCAGCCCCGGGCATTCCTCGTGCTTCAGCATGACGATCTGCGGCAGGTCCCGGGTCATTTCCAGAATCGCCCGGGCCGAGACGGGCACCCCCGTGGTCTGGGGGAAGTCCTGATAGACCACCGGCACCTCAGCACCCAGCGCGGCACAGACCTGATGCATGTAGCCGACGATGCGCTCGTCCTTGGCCGGCCCCCGGGCGGGGGCGACCATGACGCCGGCCGCGCCCTTGTCCATGGCGTATTTGGCCAGGGCACTCAGATTGGCCAGACCGGGATCGGATACTCCGACGACCACGGGCAGCTGGCCGGAAAGCCGGGTGAAGACCCGGTCGAGAACGGTGCGGCGTTCCTCCGGGGTCAGCTTGTCGGCCTCGCCCATCATGCCGAGGACGGTCACGCCATCCACGCCGGTCTCGACATAGAACTCCATCAGCCGATCAAGGCTGTCCAGGTCCAGCGCGCCATCCGCCGCGAAGGGGGTGGCGCTGATGATGTAGACACCGCGGGTCTCGCGGTTGATCAGAACGGACATTGTGGTCTTCCGCTTTCGATTCCAGGGGGAAGAAGAGAGAGGGTGAGAAAGGGCGAGAAAGGGTGCGACGGGGAGTTTTATCCCTTTGGCGTGGGCAGGGCGAAGGGCGCGATCTCCACGCCCGTGTCGGCCAGAGCCTGGCGCAGGGCGCGGGCGGTGGCCGGGGCGCCGGGCGTGTCGCCATGCAGGCACAGAGTCGCGGCCTGCACGGGCAGCTTCTGACCGCCGACCGTGGGAATGACCCCGTCCAGCACCATGGACAGCACCTGAGCCACACTTTGCGCCGTATCATGAATCACCGCGTCCGGCCGCTGGCGAGAAGTCAGCTTGCCGGTGTCGTCATAGGTCCGGTCGGCATAGACCTCGCACGCCACGGTCAGGCCGGCCTTTTCCGCCGCCGTCATGGTTTCCGAATAGGGCAAGGTGATGAAGATCAACCCGGGGTCCACCGCCCGGATCGCCCGCACGCATAGCGCCGCAAGGTCCGGATCCTCGGCAGCCATATTGCCCAGTGCGCCATGGGTCTTCACATGGGTCATCGGCCAGTCCAGGGCCTCGCACAGGCCCCGCATGGCGGCGATCTGATAGATGATCTGCGCCTCCAGATCCTCCGGCTTGTCACCGATGATGCGCCGCCGGCCGAAGCCATACAGGTCCATGAACGACGGATGCGCGCCCACGGCCACACCCTTGGCCTTGGCCGCCAGAATGGTCCGGCGCATGACCCCCGGATCCCCCGCGTGGAAGCCGCAGGCGACGTTGGCGGTGGTGATCAGCTCCATCATCGCTGCGTCATCGCCGATGGAGTAGGCACCGAAGCCTTCCCCCATGTCGCAGTTCAAATCCAGTGTGGCAGCCATGCGCAACTCCCGTTAACCCATTGATATTGCGACGGATGATTCTCTCTTGCTTAAAAATAATCCAGCCCTGTTGCGCTGCGCAAAAAATCATCATACGATCTCGTCACGTCTGGACATACAGGTGGTATACCGAAATTGCAAGCCATTTGACCCCGGACGCATCCTCCCCTCGCCCTCGCTGTACGAGAAGGTGTTTCGCATGACTCTAATTGGAATTCGCACCGTTGCCGCAGCCTTGCTGGCTGCCTCTGCCCTGACCACACCGGCGCTTGCCGAAACGGCCTGGGACATGTCCGTGGTCTGGCCGGAAACCAACTTCCACACCAAGAACGCCATGATCTTCGCCGATGAGGTCAAAAAGGCGACCGACGGCGACGTGGTCATCACGGTGCATTCCGGGGGCTCCCTGGGCATCAAGGGACCGGAGGGCATGGCCGCCGTCAGGGACGGCCTGGTGCCCATCGCCGATATTCTGATGAACCAGCAGGTCGGCGAAGCGCCGGTCCTGGGTATCGAGACCCTGCCCTATCTGGCTCCGACCATGCAGGACCTGGCCCTGTTGCATAAGTTCTTCCGCCCGAAGATCGAAGAAGTGGCGGCCTCGATGAATCAGAAGCTGCTGTACATGGTGCCCTGGCCGGGTCAGGCGGTGTATGCCAAGACCCCGATCAACAGCATCGAAGACCTGAGCGGCCTGAAGATGCGGGTGGTCGACGCCAACGGCCATGCCTTCTTCGAACGCCTGGGCGCCGCCCCGCTGCAGATGCCCTGGGGCGAAGTGGTTCCGTCGCTGGCCGCCGGCACCATTTCGGGCGTGACCACCTCGTCCTCCTCGGGTGTTGACGGGTCGTTCTGGGAGTTCATGGGCTACATGAGCACCTTCAACTGGCAGGCCTCCAGCAACATCGTCACCGTCAACCTGGATGCCTGGAACGCCCTGTCGCCGGAAGACCAGACAGCCATCGAAGACACCGCCGCCCGCCTGGAAGGGGACTTCTGGCTGACGAGCCGCCGCGAAGATGCCGCGAAAATCGCCACCCTGAAATCCCACGGCATGACCGTCACCGCCCCCTCCGCCGACTTCAAGGCGGCGCTGATGGAACGGGCCAAGCCGATGTGGGACGAGTTCAAGGAACGGGTGCCCGAAGCCGCGCCCTATATCGACGCCTACCTGGAAGCCCGCAACTAAACCCCTCAAGCCGGAGCGCCTCCCCCCATTTCCGCGCCCTATATCGACGCCTACCTGGAAGCCCGCAACTAAACCCCTCAAGCCGGAGCGCCTCCCCCCATTTCCGCGTCCGGAGATGAGGCGCTCCGGCACCCTGGAGACAGACATGTCGCCACACGACTCCCCCCTGTTTCACTCTGTCATCACCCGGATCGACAGCCTGTGCGTCGCCGGTGCCGTGCTGGGCGCGGCCTGTCTGGCCGGGCTGTTCCTGCTGATCATCGCCGAGGTTCTGGCCCGCAACCTTCTGGGCCAAAGCATTTCCTTCAGCTGGGACATCGCTGCCTATTGCATGGGCTGCTGCTTTTTCCTGTCGGCGGGGCAGACCCTGGCCGCTGGTGGACATGTCCGCGTCACCGCCTTGAAAGAGGTCTTGCCGACCCGGGGTGCCTTCGCCGTTGAATGCGCGGCCTGCGGGGCCGGCTTCCTGGTTGCCCTGGTTCTGCTCTACGCCATGGGGCAGATGGCCTGGCTGTCCTTTGTCCGGGGGTCCACCGCCGCCTCGATCGTCAAGACCCCCCTGTGGATTCCCCAGGCGGTGATGGCATTTGGCGCCCTGGTCTTCGCCCTGTCCCTTGTCGCCCGGATCCTGCGGGTGATCCGTGGCGAAGAGTTCGCTTGCGTTCCCGCGACGGAGGATTCCCTCTGATGACCAAGATTTCCCTGTCTCTCGTCGCGCTGCTGGTGCTGCTGCTGGGGGCCGGCGTGTGGATCAGCCTGGGGCTGATCGGCACGGGCGTGGGCATCCTGACCCTGTTCCGCCCGACCATGCCGATTGAAAAGCTGCTGGCCCAGCAAAGCTGGAACGCCTCTGTCAGCATGGAGCTGCTGGCCCTGCCGCTGTTCATCCTGATGGCGGAGATCCTGTACCATACGAAGGTGGCCGAGGCACTGTTCAACGGCCTTGCCCCCTGGACCCGCCGCCTGCCGGGCCGGATGAGCCATGTCACCGTCCTGGCCTCGACCCTGTTCGCCGCCGTGTCGGGCTCGTCGGCTGCGACCACCGCCACCGTCGGCCGGATCACCGCCCGGGAGCTGATCGCCAAGGGCTACGACCGCGATCTGGTGACCGGCAGTCTGGCCGGGGCCGGCACCCTGGGCTTCCTGATCCCGCCGTCGACCATCATGATCATCTACGGCGTGCTCGCCGAGGAATCGATTCTCAAGCTGTTCATGGCCGGAATCGTGCCGGGCCTGCTGCTGGCCTCCGGCTACATGCTCTATCTGGGGATCCGCGCGGTCCTGAACCCTGCCCTGGTGGGCGCAGCGCCACCGCCGACCACCTTCCGGGAGAAGCTCGCCACCCTGCACAGCCAGGGCCTTGGGCCGCTGCTGCTGCTGATCGTCGGTGTGGTCGGGTCCATGTACGGCGGCATCGCCTCGCCCACCGAAGCCGCTTCCGTCGGCGTGGTCGGGTCGATCCTGCTGGGCTGCTACCAGAAATCTCTGTCCCTGCGTGCCCTGGGGCAAGCCCTGTACCACGCCGCCCAGACCTGCTCGATGATCGGCTTCATCATCATCGGCGCCATGTTCCTGTCCATCGGCCTGGGCTATCTGGGCCTGCCGCGCTTCGTCGCCGCCGGGATCCAGACCCTGGACCTGTCGCCCTTCGTCCTGATCGTCGTGCTGCTGGTGTTCTACACCATCCTGGGCTGCTTCATGGAAGGCATGTCCTGCATCGTCATGACCCTGCCGATCACCTTGCCCCTGGTGCTGGCGGCAGGCTATGACAAGATATGGTTTGGCATCTTTCTTGTTCTGGTGGTTGAGTTGGCGCAGATCACCCCGCCGGTGGGGTTCAACCTGATCGTGATCCAGCGCCTGATCGGCGGCCGTATCGGCCCCATCGCCCGTGCGGCGGTTCCCTTCTTCCTGATCACCGCCACCTTCACCCTGATCCTGGCCGTCTTCCCCGGCATCGTGTCGTGGCTGCCCGACCTGCTGGCCTCGGGAGCGCGGTGATGGAGCCCCGGATCCTGTCCGCCGGAGATCAGGCGTTGACCGTTGAGTTCTCCGACCACATCGACGAGAGCGTCAACCGGCGGGTCATCGCCCTGGCAGACTCCCTGGACCGCGACCCCGTCGCCGGGCTGTTGGAATGCGTTCCCACCTATCGCTCCCTTCTGGTGCTTTACGATCCGGAAGTGGTGCGGGGCGGCGCCCTCGGCGCCCTGCTGCTGGACCGGGTCTGCGGCCTGGATACGGAAGCAGCACCGGGGCGCCTCTGGCAGGTGCCCGTGGTGTTCGGCGGGCCGGCGGGCCTGGACCTGGAGGATCTCGCCGCGCAGAAAGGGCTGTCGGTCGATGCCCTGATCACCGCCTTCACCACGCCGGAATACCGGGTGCATATGATCGGCTTCGCTCCGGGATTCGCCTACCTCGGCGGCCTGCCCAAGGCCCTGCACACCCCCCGGCTGGCCAAGCCCCGGCAGCGGGTTGACGCCGGGGCCATCGGCATCGGCGGACAGCAGGCCAACATCAACTCCGTCCCCGGCCCCAGCGGCTGGCGCTTCCTGGGACGCACACCCCTGCGCCTGTTCGACCCCGACCGCGCGTCCCCGTTCCTGATGCGCGCCGGTGACAGCGTGCGATTCGAGCCCATCGACACCGCCACCGCCGCCCGCCTCGACGCCGCCGTTGCGGCCGGAGCCCCCATCGTGGAGCCCCGAATCAGATGACCGCCACCCTGACCGTTCTGACCGGCGGCCCCATGACCACCGTCCAGGACCGGGGGCGCCCCGGCCTGCTGCACGCTGGGGTCTCCGCCTCCGGTCCCATGGACCCGGCCCTGCCGGCCATCGCCAATGCCCTGGTCGGCAACCCTGCCGCCGCCGCCACCCTGGAGTTCGCCGGACTGGGCGGACGCTACACCGTCTCAACCCCCGTCCGTATCGCCGTTGCCGGCGAGGCCGCCGTGACCATCGACGGCCAGCCCGCCGCCCCCTGGCGCAGCCATGACGTGAAGCCGGGGCAGACCCTGGCCATCGGCGCCCTGAGCGACGGCGTCTGGGGCTATCTGGCGGTGTCCGGCGGGATCGACACGCCGCCGGTACTGGGCTCCCGCGCCACCCATCTGCGCTCCGGCCTCGGCGGGCTGGAGGGGCGCGTGCTGCGCGCCGGCGACATCCTGCCCCTGTGTGCCTCCGTCCCCGACGAGGGCTCCCCCCATCTCTGCCTGCCCGGCCCCTGGCGCCGGCCGGACGGCCCGATCCGCATTGTCGCCGGCCCCCAGGCGGATCATTTCGACGACACCGCCTGGGCCTGTCTGCTGGACCAGCCCTATACGGTCACCCCGGCGCGGGACCGCATGGCCCAGGTGCTTCAGGGGCCTTCGCTGCCCGCCGCGCGGGGTCACGACATCGTCTCGGACGGCACGCCGATGGGGTCGCTTCAGGTGCCCGGGTCGGGACAGCCAATGGTCCTGATGGCCGAGCGCCAGACCACCGGAGGCTATCCCAAGATGGCCATCGTCGCTTCCGTGGACCTCCCCCGGCTGGCCCAGGCCCGCACCGGCACGGCCGTCCGCTTCGCGCGCATCACGCGCGATGACGCCGAATCCCTGCTGATCGAGCAGCGCCGCGCCCTGCGCGTCCTGCTCGGCCGGCTGGTGCCCGTCGGCGGCAGGGTGCCGGACACCGCCCTGCTGCTGAGCATGAACCTGATCGACGGCATCGCCGATATCCATGGAGACCTGGAATGAGTCGCTCCCTCTCCCAGCTGGCTCACGCCCGGATCATCGAAATGATCTTCTCCGGCGTGCTGCCCGCAGGGTCCGCCCTGCACGAGGCGCGCCTCAGCGAAAGCCTGGAGATGTCGCGCACCCCCGTGCGCGAGGCCATCAAGCGCATGGAATACGAAGGACTGCTGCGGCGGGAAGGCCGGTTCCTCAGGGTCCGCCCCCCCACCCGGCCGGAGATCGAAGAGGTCTTTTTCCTGCGCGAAGCCCTGGAGGCGCAATCGGCCCGCGCGGCCGTTGCTCTGCCCCGTGACCTGTTCGAGGATATGGAACGCCGGCTGCTCGCCTTTCAGGCCGCCGGGGCCGGGGATCCCGCCGGTACCGGAAAGGCCGCCGAGGAAGGCGAGGATGAATGGCGGATCGACGACGCCTTCCACCGCATGCTGGCCCGTGCCATGAACAACCCGATCCTGCTGCGCACCCTCGACCGCCTGCGGATCCGCACCTACATGTTCGACCGCACCCTGGTGCCCGAACGCTTCAACAGCGGCATCGAAGAGCACCTGTCCATCCTTCAAGCGCTGCACGCCGGGGATGCGGACGCCGCCGAACAGCGGACCGTCGGGCATCTGCGCAACGCCCGGGACGCCATCCTGTCCTGCCTGGACCGCCATGCCCTGGGCGAGGTGCCCCGGTGAAATGCCTGATCATCCAGCCGATCCACGACGCCGGCCTGCGCACCCTGGCCGAGGGCGGGGTAACCCCCGTGCCCTGTCCGGCCCCGGACATGGCCACCGTCGCCGCCCATGTGGGCGACTGCGCGGCAGTGATCACCCGTGACGCCGGGTTGTCCGCCGCCGCCATCCGGGCCGCCCCGGCCTTGCGGGCTATCGTCGTCCACGGCAGCGGCTATGACCCTGTGGATATCGCCACCGCCACCGCCCGGGGGATCGCCGTCTGCAACGCCCCGGGAGTCAATGCCCAGTCGGTGGTGGAACTGACCCTGTGCCTGGCCCTGGCCGCCGCCCGGCGCCTGACCGCCGCCGACCGCGCCGCCTGGTCCGGCCCGGCCGGCTTCCGGGAAAGCGCGCCCTTTACCGAACTGCACGGCAAGACCGCGCTGATCATCGGCTGGGGCGCCATCGGCAGCCGGGTGGGTGCGGCCCTGCGCGCCGCCCTGGGAATGACCATCCTCACCCCCCACCGCCCCGGCCGGCCTGCTCCGATTGGTGCCGACACCGTCGCCACCCTCGCCGACGGGCTGGCCCGGGCCGATCTGGTCAGCCTGCACGCCCCCCTGACCGAGGAAACCCGGAGCCTGATGGGGCAGCAGGCCTTTTCCGCCCTCAAACCCGGTGCGCTGCTGGTGAACACCGGGCGCGCCGGACTGGTCGACGAGGCGGCCCTGGCCGACGCCCTCGCGGCCGGCCGGGTGTCCGCCGCCGGACTGGACGTCAGCTCCGCCGAGGCCGCCCGCGGCCCCCTGACGGCCTTTGCAGACCGCCTGATCCTGACGCCCCACGTCGGCGGCACCACCGAGGACGCCCGCCGCCGGGTCGCCCTCGCTGCCGCCGGACATGTGCTGACCTTACTGCGCGGCGGCCGGCCGCACACCCTGCTCAACCCTGAAGCCTTGGAGATCCGGGCATGATCCGCCACCTGACCGACACCATCGATCGCGTCCTCGACGGCGTCAACGTCCTCTCCCGCCCCGGTCCGGGAATCACCCGGCCGTCCTACGACCCTCTGGAAAGCCGCGCCCATGCCGTGATCGCCGCCGAGGCCGAACGCCTCGGCCTGACGGTCGAACGGGATGCCGCGCTCAATCTCTATGCCCGTCTGCCCGGCCAGGACCGCACCGCCCCAGCCCTATACATGGGATCCCACCTCGATTCCGTACCGAACGGCGGGGCCTACGACGGACCGGCGGGGGTGGCCGGAGCCGTCGCGCTGGCCAGCGCCCTGGTGAAGCGCGGCACGCCGCCGCCGGTAGATCTGGTCGTCACCGTCACCCGGGCCGAGGAAAGCGTGTGGTTCCCCGCCTCCTACATCGGGTCGCGCAGCGCCACCGGCCGCCTGACCGCCGAGGACATGGCGGTCTGCCGCTCCGACAGCGGACGCAGCCTCGCCGACCATATGCGCGACGAGGGGGGCGATCCGGACGCCGTGCTGCGGGGGCCGGGCCTGTCCCCGGCCCTGTTCATCGAACCCCATATCGAGCAGGGACCGGTGCTGGACGAGGCCGGCGAGCCTTTCGCCCTGGTCACTGCCATTCGCGGCGGCCTGCGTTACCGGAACGCCGGAATCAGCGGCACCTGGGCGCATTCCGGGGGGGCGCCCCGGCACAGCCGCTCCGACACCGTCTTCGCGCTCGCCGATCTGGTCACGGCCATGGACCGCCATTGGGCGACCTTCCTCGAGCAGGGCCACGATCTGGCGGTCACCGTCGGCAAGGTGGATGCAGCGACCCCGGAACATGCCTTCGCCAAGGTGCCTGGTGCTCTGTCCTTCTGCCTCGATCTACGGTCTGATGATCCGGACGTTCTGGACCGGGCCGACGCCCTGGTCCGTGCCGAGGTGGCGGCCATCGACGCCGCACGCGGCACCACCTTCGACCTGGGACCCCAGTCGCGCAGCGCACCGACGCCACTGTCCCTGCCGCTGATCGAGCGCCTGGACGCCGCCTTTGCCCGGCACGGCCGGCCGGTGCGGCGGATGCTGTCGGGCGGCGGTCATGATGCGGCGGCCTTCACCCAGGCGGGATGGACAGCGGGCATGCTGTTCATCCGCAATCAGAACGGCAGCCACAATGCCGACGAGGCCATGGACAGCCGGGACCTCGCTCTGGCCATCGATGCCCTCGCCGCCTCTCTCGCCGAGGCCTGCGCCCCATGACCCAGACCGACTCCCAATCCCAGCGGGCCTATCAGGTCCTCAAGCGCAAGATCCTCGACGGCGGCTACGGCGCCGAGGATGTGCTGAGCGAACGGATCCTGGCCGAGGAATGCGGGGTTTCCCGTTCGCCCCTGCGCAGCGCCATCGCCCGGCTGGAGCAGGAGGGCGTGCTCTCCCGCCTGGCCAACGGCGCGCTGGTGGCCAGGCCGGTAACGGTGATCCAGCTGCTGGAGATCGTGCAGACCCGCCGCATTCTGGAAGGGGCCGCCGCCGCCAAGGCTGCCACCCTCGCCGCCACGCATGGCCTGACGCCCGAACTGGCGGCCGTGCGGGAGCATATGGCCGCCTATCTGGACAAGGACGACTGGCCCTTCGACACCTTCTGGGACAGCGACAACCGCTTCCACAACGCCGTCGCCGCCGGGGCGCAACTGACCCTGCTGCCCGGCATCCTGGATGAGCTGCGCGCGGTCGCCCGGCGCTGCAGCATCACCCGCACCCACGACCGCTTCACGCAGCAGGCCCGCGAGCATCTGGCGGTTATCGACCACATCGCCGGCGGCGATCCGGACGGCGCCCGCGCGGCCATGGAAGCACATTTCGACAGCGCCCGCATCCGCTTCCTGGAATGGCTGAACCGCGCCTGACCGCCGTTCCATTCCCTCTCCCCCGAACAGGATTTCCTTTGTTGGCCCATGACAGTCTCGCGCCCGAAAGCGCTGCCGCCCCGTCCCGAACCGCCCTTCCGCCGCTGACGGGCCGGGAAGCGGCCTTCCCCGATCATGAATTCAGCGCCCGACAGGACCGCGCCCGCGCCGCCCTGCGCGATGCCGGCCTGGAGGCCCTGGTGGTGACCGGGCCGGAAACCCTCTTCTGGCTGACCGGCCGCCAGACCGCCGGCTATTTCGCCTTCCAGGCCCTGCTATTGCCCGCCGACGGCGCCCCGACCCTGCTGGTCCGCCAGCTGGAAGTCCCCGGCGCCCGGGCGAACACCTGGCTGGAGGACATCATCGCCTATCAGGACGGCGAGGATCCCGCCCGGGCGCTGCTCGACCTTCTGCACCGGTCCGGCGCAAAGCGGGTGGCCATGGAACGGGACGGCTTCTTCCTCTCGCCCCGCTTCATGGCCCACCTGGAAGCCCTGCGCGGCCGGCCGTTCCTTGACGGCTCGGCCCTGCTGCCCCGCCTGCGCATGGTCAAAAGCCCCCTGGAGCTGGCTGCCATCCGTCTCGCCGCCCGCCACGCCGAAGCCGGTCTGGCGGCGGGGATCGACGCCTGTGCTGCCGGCCGCAGCGAAAACGCCGTCGCCGCCGCCATGCTGTCGGCCGCCGTGCTCGACGGATCGGAAGCCATGGCGATGGAGCCGCTGGTCTCTTCCGGCCCGCGCAGTGGCCTGCCGCATATGACCTGGCGCCGCCGCGTGCTGGAGGCCGGCGATCCGCTGTTCCTGGAGATGGCCGGCAGCCACCACCGCTATCACGCCGCCCTGATGCGCACGGTGTGGATCGGCCCGCCACCGGCTCCCGCGCTACGCATGATGGACTGCGCCCGCCGCGCGCTGGAGGCCGCCTTGGAGACCCTGCGCCCGGGCGTCCCCTGCTCCGCCCCCCACGAAGCGGCCCAGGCGGTGATCGACGCGGCGGGCTACACGGCGGCCTTCCGCAAGCGCATCGGCTATTCCATGGGTCTGGCGTTTGCCCCCGACTGGGGCGAAGGCGCCATTCTCGACCTGTTCACCGGCCGCGACGAACTGCTTGAGCCCGGCATGGTTTTCCACCTGCCCGCCACCCTGCGCGCCCACGGGGAGTGGACGGTGGGAGCCTCGGAGACCGTGATCCTCACCGATACGGGGGCGGAGGTGCTTTCCGCCCTGCCCCGGGAAATTCGCGTGCGGTAGATCCGGGTCCTCCAGATCCGCACAGAGCGGGAGGCTGGGTTGCAGAGACGGGATTGTGTTGTTTTTTTAGATATAAAAAATACACTCTCTCCTCCCTTAAATCAGCGAGGAGCCCCCCATGACCTCGACCTCCCGCCTGGCCCCCCGCATGGGAGAGCTGCGCGAATCCCCTACTGCTGCAGTCTCCGACCTCATGCGGCAGATGGAAGCCCGTGGCGAAGCCGTCATTAACTTGGGTGAAGGCGAACTGGACTTCGACACCCCGGACCACGTGAAAGCCGCCGGCATCGCCGCCATCGAGACCGGGCAGACCCGTTACACCGCCGTGGCCGGCACCGAGAGCCTGCGGGCGGCCATCGCCGGGAAGTTCGCCCGGGACAATGGCCTGACCTACGCCCCCGACCAGATCCTCGCCGGGGTCGGCGGCAAGCAGATCCTGTTCAACGCCCTGCTGGCCACCGTCGGGCCGGGAGACGAGGTGATCATTCCCGCCCCCTATTGGGTCTCCTACCCCGACATGGTCCGTCTGGCGGAAGGCACGCCGGTGATCCTGCCCGCCACCGAGGACAATGGCTTCAAGCTCACGCCTTCGGCCCTGGCCGCCGCCCTGACCGAGCGGACGCGCTGGGTCATCCTGAATTCCCCCAACAACCCCACCGGCGCGGTCTATTCCGCCGAGGAACTGGCCGCCCTGCTGGCGGTCGTCGAACCATGGCCGGACCTGATGGTGATGGCCGACGACATCTATGAACACATGGTCTTCGCCGGAGCCTTCGCCACGCCCGCCGCCGTCCGGCCGGATCTGGCCGACCGCATCCTCACCGTCAACGGTGTCTCCAAGGTCTATTCCATGACCGGCTGGCGCATCGGGTATGCCGGCGGGCCGCGCTGGCTGATCGACGCCATGCGCGCGCTGCAATCCCAAAGCACCTCCAACCCCGCCTCCATGAGCCAGGAAGCCGCCCGGGTCGCCCTGTCCGGCCCGCTCGACTTCCTGGAGGAGCGGCTGGCGATCCTGCGGCGCCGGCGGACGCGGGTGATGGCGGCCATGAACGCCTGCCCCGGCCTGCGCTGCCCGGAGCCGGAAGGTGCCTTCTATGTTTACGTCAACTGCGCCGGACTGATCGGCGGCCGACGGCCCGACGGGAGGATCCTGGAGACGGACACCGACATCGCCGCCTATCTGGCCGAAGAAGCCAAGGTCGGCGTGGTGCCGGGATCTGCGTTCGGCCTCGCCCCCTACCTGCGCATCGCCTATGCGGTGGACGATAGCCTGCTGGACGAGGCTTGCGCCCGCCTGCAAGCCGCCTGCGCCCGCATCGCCCAGGCAGACGCAGCCTGACGCTGACCCTGACGGCTGCCCCTCAGGCCGGGACCCCGGTATCGGATGCCGGGATCTCGGCCGCCGCCGAGTTGGCCCGGTCGAGGTGGATCGTCAGCAGATAGGACGCTTCCTGAACAAACCCCTTGTCCAGGGCGTCGATGATGGCGATGTGCTCCCGGCACCAGTGACTCACCCGGCGGCGGTTCTCGTTGCCCCGGTATTCGAGCATCCGGCGCATCCGGTTCTGCTGCTGAACCGCCTGGAGAAACAACGGATTACCCGAAAACTCCATGATCGTTTCGTGGAACAGGGCATCAATGCGATACAGCTCCTGGCCGGATATCCGCTCGCCGCGCGCCTCCCCTTCCAACAGCACCTCATGCTCGCGGCGCAGCCGGGCCAGGGCTTGGTGATCGACGGTGAATTCAGGCACCAGCACCGCCGCCGGCTCGATGGCCCGGCGCAGCTGATAGCTGGCCCGCCGCGCCCGCTGGCTGTCCAGGGTCGGCAGGAAGGCCCACCCCTGCCCCGGGTTGCGCACCATCAGCCCCTCTTCGGCCATCCGCCCCAGCACCCGTTCCATGGTCGGGCGGTCGACGTCGTACAGCCGCTGCATCTCCACCTGCGTCACCCGCTCCGGCAGCCGGCCGGACAGGCGGTCGTCGGAGATGCGCAGGTACAGCTGATCATCCCCCGACGGCGGCAGGGCCAGAGAGATGCCGCGCAGCGCGTCGGCCGGCAGGGCGACAAAGGCCCCCTGATTGGGTTCGAGTCGCACGACCCCCTTTTCCTCCAGCAACTTCAGGGCGTTGCGGATGGGGGTCCGGGACACGCCGAACGTTTCGGCAAGCTTCAACTCGCGCAGACGATCCCCTTCCGTCAGGGACTCCTGGCGGATGAAGGCGAGAATTTTCTGCGCCATCTCGACCTGACGGCGCCCCCGGGACGATGCGGACGCGCCCTGTGCCACCGCCCCATCCCCGCTTTCCGGCGATGTTTTTTCCACCCAAGCTTCAGCCATGCGGAATTCCCTAATAGTTTCATCAGGCTTGACGCAACGCAGCAAACCTATTGACACCCTGTTTGTACGAAATGTAGCGTAAAAAACAACACAGAACAGATTTTTCGCCGACGCCTTCCGTACCGCCCCCTTCGGACCCTTGGAGTTGACGGACCATGATCAAGCTTCTCGCCCCCCTCACTTTCGCTCTGGCGCTTTCCGCCTCGGTCGCCAGTGCCGCCGATGTTCCGCCCCCGGCCACCCTCGCCGAAGCCGGCAAGCTGACCTACGGCGTCGCGGCCACCTTCGCTCCCTTCGAATACAAGGAAGGCGACAAGCTGGTGGGACTGGACATTGAACTCGCAGACCTCCTCGCCGCCAAATTGGGCCTGGAAACGGCGCCGCTCAACATGGAATTCCAGGGCCTGATCCCCGCCCTGCAAGGCGGGCGCATCGATATCATCAACTCGGCCATGTACATGAACGAGGAACGGGCCAAGCAGGTGGACTTCGTGCCCTATCTGACGGTGGGCAACGAGGTGGTGGTGAAGGCCGGCAATGCGAAGGGGCTGACCGGACGCGCGGATGTCTGCGGGACCAGCATCGCCGTGACCCTGGGCGGCATCCAGGAAAGCTACGCCCGAGCCGATGCCAAGCGCTGCGCCGACGAAGGTAAAGACGAAGTTACGGTGATCACCCTGCCCACCGCCCAGGATTCCGCCCTGGCCGTACGGTCCGGGCGAGCGGACGTGTTCTACAACTCCACCCCCGGCACCGCGAAGCTGCTGGCCGAGCTGCCGGGCGTTTACGAACGCGTCGGCGAAAGCTTCGAAGCCAACACCAAGGTGGGCATCGCGGTGCGCAAGGGCGACACGGACACCGCCACCGCCATCAAGGGCGCTCTGGATGCTATCGTCGCTGACGGCTCCTATGCCACCCTGCTTGACAAGTACCTGCTGCCCAAGAGCGCGGCCCTGCTTCTCAAGTAACCCGCGGCATCAAGCGGGGCAGGCACCGCGACGTCTGCCCCTCGGCCTTACCGGGACACCAAGGAGGGCAAGACCATGTTCGACTCCCCGGACCTTATTCTTGACTATCTCGCCTCTGCGCCCTTCCTGGAAGCTGCGGGTATGACCCTGCTGATCACCCTGGTGTCCATGGTGGTGGGCATGGTGCTGGGCCTGATCATCGCCCTGGGGCAGGAATGGAACCACCCGGCCCTGAACCCCGTCATCGTCGCCTATCTGTGGCTGTTCCGGGGCACGCCGGTACTGTTCCAGATCATCTTCATCTTCAACGTGCTGCCCGCCGCCGGCATCCTGTTCTCCGGCTTTACCAGCGCCGTCCTCGCCCTTGCGCTGAACGAAGCGGCGTATATTGCCGAGATCTTCCGGTCGGGGATCGAGGCCGTGGGCAAGGGCCAGCGCACCGCCGGGCGCTCGCTGGGCATGCGGAACTGGCAGGTGATGCGCCATGTCGTCCTGCCCCAGGCGCTGCGCACCGTAATACCGCCCATCGGCAACCAGTTCCTGGGCATGCTGAAGCTCTCCGCCCTCGTCTCGGTGATCGGGGTCGAAGACCTGCTGCTGACCGCCAACCAGACCGCCAGCGCCAACTTCCGCTACTTCGAAGCCCTGACCGCCGCCGGCCTGCTGTACCTGGCCATGACCACCCTGTTCATGATCACCCAGTCCTGGATTGAACGGAAGGTCAACCCGCGCCGGGCCAAAGCAGCGACCAAGGGCAAGAGCCTGACCCAGCGCCTTCTCGGCATGACCGCCGCTCGCACCGGAGCCTGAGCCCATGCCCAAGGAAGGATACGATATGAGCCAGACAGCAACCGCCCCCACCTCTTCCGCCTCTCCGGCCAGACCCCTCTACCGGGTGCGCAGCCTGCACAAGTCCTTCGGCGACTTTCAGGCACTGAAGAACATCGACCTGACCGTACCGACCGGATCGACAACGGTTCTGATCGGCCCGTCCGGGTCGGGCAAGTCCACCCTGCTGCGCTGCCTGAACCTGCTGGAACCCATCGACGATGGCTCCATTCTGTTCGACGGCCAAGAGATCGGTAGCATCGTCCGCGACGCCTATCTCATCCGCCGCAAGGTGGCGATGGTCTTCCAGAACTTCGAGCTGTTCCAGCACCTGACGGCGGCGGAAAACATTATGCTGGCGCCGATGAAGGTGCTGGGGGTGTCGCGCCTGGAGGCCCACGACCGCGCCCTTCAGCTGCTGGACAAGGTGCGGATCCCCGACAAGGCCGCATCCTACCCCGACGAGCTGTCGGGCGGACAGCAGCAGCGGGTCGCCATCGCCCGCGCCCTGGCCATGGAGCCCAAGGCCATCCTCTACGACGAGCCCACCTCGGCCCTGGATCCGGAGATGATCCGCGAGGTGCTGGACGTCATGACCGAACTCAGCCAGGGGGGCATGACCTCCATCTGCGTCACCCACGAGCTGGCCTTCGCCCGCCGGGCGGCCGACCAGATCATCTTCATGGACAAAGGCGAGGTGATCGAGGCCCAGCCCACGGAGCGCTTTTTCACCGGCACGGGCAACCCCCGCACCCGCGCCTTCCTCGACCAGATCCTCCACTGACCGCCAAGGGTGTCCCCATCATGTCTTCCCCCACGCCCGATCAGGCCCGCATGAAGGCCTCGCTGGAAACCCTGGTTTCCTTCAACACCGAAAACCCGCCAGGCCGCGAAGTGGAGGCCGCCGCCTACCTCGACAGCCTGCTGGCCGGTGTCGGTTTCCAGACCCGGCGCGACGAGTTTCTGCCCGGCCGCGCCAATGTGGTCGCCACCCTGTCCAACGGACCCGGTCCCACCTTCGCCTTCAATTCCCACATCGACGTGGTGCCGGCCGCGGGGCAATGGACGACGGCCCCCTTCACCTTGCGAGAACGGGACGGCCGCCTGTATGGCCGGGGGTCCTGTGACGCCAAGGGACCGATCATCGCCATGGTCGAGGCCATGCGCCTGCTCGCCGCCGACCGGGCCTCCTGGTCGGGGACCCTGGTCGCGGCCTTCGTCGCCGACGAGGAAACCGAAAGCCGGGGTGCCAAGCATCTGGTGGCCGAGAAGGCGCTGGCCGTGGATCTTGCGGTGATCGGCGAACCCACTTCCAACGGCACGGTCACCGCCCACAAGGGCAGCCTGCGGCCAATCATCCGGGTGCACGGCGAAACCGCCCATTCCGGTACCCCGGACCTGGGCGAGAACGCCATCTTCAAGGCCGCCCGCCTGATGGGGCTGATCGAGGACCACCACCACCGGCATGTGTGCAAGCAGTGCCACCCCCTGGTCGGCACCGCCAGCCTGACCATCGTGCGGGTCAACGGCGGCATGGCCGACAACATCGTGCCCGATGCCTGCGATTTCATGCTTGACCGGCGCATGGTCCCCGGCGAGGACGAAGAGGCCGTCAAGCGCGAGTTCGCCGCCCTGCTCGACACCGCCCGGGCGGAGTTCGGTGTCCGGGCGGAGATCATCGACTACAAGCCCACAACCGGCCCGGCCACGGAAACCGATCTGGCCCATCCCATCGTCCGCGCCTCGCTGGAGGCTGGCCGCGATCATGGGGTGACCGACAACGAACCCGGTGGCTTCCAGGGCGGCTGCGATCTGGTGCACTTCCGGGCATTGGGCGCCCAGGGCACGGTGATCGGGCCGGGCTCGCTGGCCGTCGCCCACAAGCCCGACGAGTTCGTCCCCATCGACGAGTTCATCGCCTCCAGCCTGATCTATCGCGACGTCGCCCTGCGCATGATGCGGGGCGCCGGGGCATGACCCTCCCCCCCACCCGCATCCGCCTGCTCAAGGGCCGGCTGCACTACGCCCCGGACAGGATCCTGCACACGGCGTCCTCCGGTCCCGTGCCGGAGCTGGAGGAACTGATCCTGCTGCTGGAGCGGGACGGCAAGACACTGGGCCTGGGCAGCGTACGCATCAATATCGCCTACCTCAGCGGCCAGGAACCGGCACAGGTGGAAGCCGCGGTCTGCGCCGCCCTGCCCACCCTGGACTGGTCGCAGCCGGCGGAGGTCCTGCTGGATGCCGTCCATGGCCACCCCGCCCGGCCGCCCCTGGTGCGGGCGTTGCTGGACCAGACGCTGCATGACGGGATGGCCCGGTGTTCGGGCCTGCCCCTGCATGCCTTGCTCTCCGCAACGCCGGAGCCGGCGCCGGGTCCGGTCAGTGCCGACACCAACCAGACCCTGTTCTGGTGCGACGAGGCGACCCTACTGGCGCGGGCCACGGACTATGTGGCTCGGGGCTTCACCAAGCTGAAGCTGCGCATGGGGATTGCCCCCCTGGCCGAGGACCTGAATCGCCTGCATCTGCTGCGCGACACCTTCGGCGTGGCGGTCACCTTGTCGGGCGACGTCAACGGCCAGTGGGACCGGTCGACGGCAGCCGCCGCCCTGCCGGCCCTGGCTGCGCTGGAGCTGGACTATCTGGAACAGCCCCTGCCCGGCGGCGACTGGGACGGCCTGATCGCCCTGGAAGCCCAGACCAGGAGCCTCTCCCGCCCCCTGCCGGTCATGCTCGACGAGACCCTGTCCTCTCGGGCCGACATCACCCGGCTGAGGGCTCTGGGCCGGGCCGGCACGACGGGTTTGGCGGGGCATCTGAAGCTGGTGAAGTGCGGCGGCATCCGCCCGCTGATGGCCGCCGCCCGGTCCCTGCAGAACGCCGGGATCCGGGTGATGGTCGGGCAGATGAACGAAGGCGCCCTGGCCACCGCCGCCATCGCCCATTGCGCCGTCGCCCTGGGCACCCGGGGCAACGAGCTGTACGGCGCCGACGGCCTGATCGACGATCCCGCCTCCGGCCTGGACTATGACGGCGGAGACGGCCGGGTCCGCCTGCCCGACGGTCCCGGCACCGCCCTGTCCCTTTCCCCGTCCTCTTTCTCCTCCCTCACCCAGATCTTGGAGATCACGCCATGACCGGCGCCCCCACCGTTTCCCAGGGCCAGGAATCCGCCTTCCCGAAAGCCGTTTTCGACAACCGCATTGCCGCCGCCCGCACCGCCTTGCAGGCGCGGGGCATCGACGTGATGGTCGTTACCGGACCGGAAAACATCTTCTATCTGACCGGCCAGCAAACCCCCGGCTATTACACCTTTCAGGCCCTGGTCCTGCCGGTCGCAGGGACACCGCGCTTCCTCGTCCGCCAGCTGGAATCCCTGAACTGCCGAGCCAACACCTATCTGGACGAGCTGGTGGCCTATGGCGACGGCGACGATCCCCTGGCCCTGCTGACCGACCTGACCCGTCAGGCCGCCGGCCCCTCCGGCAGCGTGGGGATCGACAAGAAGGGCTGGTTCCTGCCGATCGGCGTCTACGAAACCCTGACTGCCAAGCTGGGCGAGATGGTCGATGCGGCGGGCGTGATCGAAAGCCTGCGGGCGGTGAAGTCGCCGGAGGAAGTGGAGAAGATCGCCCAGGCCGCGCGCTATGTGGATGCGGGCATCACCGCCGGCTACGGCGCCATCGCCGCAGGGGCAACGGAAAACGACATGGTCGCGGCGATGATGGAAGCCGCCATCCGCGCCGGATCCGAGTACCTGGGCATGGAGCCCCTGGCTTCCAGCGGTCCACGCAGCGGCGTGCCGCACGGCACCTGGAAGCGCCGCCGCTTCAACGACGGCGATCCGGTGTTTCTGGAAATGGCCGCCTGCCACGACCGCTATCACGCGGTGCTGATGCGCTCCGCCTGGCTGGGCACGCCGCCCGATGACGCCCTGCGCATGATGGATGCCTGCCAGCGCGCCCTGGACGCCGCTCTGGATGCCCTTAAGCCGGGCAACACCTGCGAACAGGTTCACGAAGCCGCCCAGGCAGTGATCGATGCCGCCGGCTATACCGACGCCTACCGCAAGCGCACCGGCTACAGCGTCGGCATTTCCTTCGCCCCCGACTGGGGCGAATGGCAGGTGGCCAGCCTGTTTAGCGGCATCAAGACCGAACTGGCGCCCGGCATGGTCTTCCACATTCCCCCCGCCCTGCGCCTGTACGGGGCCTATACGGTGGGTGTCAGCGAAACCGCCGTTGTGACCGAAAGCGGCCACCGGATCCTGGGCACCGTCCCCCGGGAGCTGCGGATGGTAAAGGTTGCCCGATGACACCCCTGCCTCTGATCCTGGTGGATCATGACACCCCTGCCGGCACGGCTGCCGGTCTGGTGCCGGCGGTGCTGCATGCCCTGGCCCAGGCGCGCAGCACCGATCCCCTGCCTTTCCGCCGGCTGCTGTCCCTCAGCGAGATGACGGCGGCGGCACAAGATCAGGACTCTCAGGCCGCCCGCCAGCACGTCCCGGAAGGCGGAGAGCGACTGATGGACAACCTGTGGCTCTGGCCGGAGCGGCTGGCCGGACTGACCGCCGCCCCGGCCCTGGAAACCTCCGATCCGGACAGCCTGCCTCCCGGCCCGGCGGTGATCTTCCAGGCCGGAACAATGGCGCCAGCCGTGCGGAACCGGTTGGCCGCACGCTGGGACGGACCGACCCTACATCTGCGGGTTCTGGTGCGGGAGAACCAGCTGGACGTCGTGCTGCTGGACCCCTCCGGGGTCTCGCACGATGGCCCGATCCTGGGCCGCTGGTGGCGAGACGGTTTCGGCCGCTTCCACCTGAACACCGCCACATGTGCCGAGCTTCCCGGGATCGGCCGCCTCCGCCCGGTTCCCGCCCCGGCCCCGGTGTCCACACCGGATTATGTGCCGGACTATGCAACGGGTCCCAACGCCCCCGCCTTCCCGCCCCATGTGCTGGTGGTCGGAGAGGAAGCACATCTGCGCACCGTCTATCCGGCCGTTCTTGCCTCGCTGGCCGATGCGGGTGACCGGATGGGCCTGTCCCTGGTGCCCCGGGTGGTCTCGCCCCGGGGCCTGAGCACCGGCGACGCCTGGGTGGTGGCCCGGGAGGCCGATGCCATCGTTCTGCCCGGCGGCTGCGACACCAGCCAGGTGGATGGCCAGATCGCCGTGGCCGGGGCGGTGCTGACCCTGGGCACGCCGACCCTGGGCTGCTGCTTCGGCATGCAGACCATGGTCACCGCCTTTGCCCGCAAGCACATGGGCCTGCCCGGCGCCCACCTGGAGGAAATCGCCCCCGACGCCCGCCCCCTGGCGATCTCGGCGATCGGCAAGGGCCGGGACGGGCTGCGCCATCGCCTGGGGCTCCGGCGGTTCCTTGTGGCCTCGGGCAGCCTGGCGCAACGTGTCTACCAGGGGCGGGAGGGGGCGGAGCGCATGCATCATCGCTACCACCTTGCCCCCTGGCTGCGGGATGCGGCGCGGGAAGCCGGCCTTTCCCTGTCGGCTCTGGGGGAAGGCGGGACGGTGGTCGACGCCATCGAGCTGCCCGGCCATCCCTACTTCCTGGGCATCCAGGGCCATCCGGAGCTGAGCGGCGCCCCGGACCGCCCCCATGCCGCCTTTACCACCCTGCTCTGGGCTGCCCGCGCCCGCGCCCGCCAGCGGGCCTTGCGGGCTGTCCGATCCGCCGGCACACCCCTGACCGGCGCCTCTCCCCTGTTCCATTAAACCTTAAAGGACGTCTTTTCCATGCAGACCATCGACGAAGCCTTCAACCGCACCAAGGGCCTGTTCAACATCTGCGTCACCCCTTTCACCGCCGACGGCACCCTGAACCGGGAAGCCCTGGCCACCAACATGGAGCGGGTAATTGACATGGGGTTTGACGGCGTACTGATCGGCGGAACCTATGGGGAGTTCCCGGCCATGACCGCCGAGGAACGGGCCGAACTGTTCCGCGC
Organism: Rhodospirillaceae bacterium Z3-40; assembly: GCA_046233135.1. Taxonomy (GTDB): domain Bacteria; phylum Pseudomonadota; class Alphaproteobacteria; order Rhodospirillales; family Rhodospirillaceae; genus JBJXHN01. The sequence goes on from JBJXHN010000003.1 coordinate 918,996, forward strand.
AGCCGTGGACATCGCCGGCGACCGGGTGCCGCTGCTGCTGTGCACGGCGGCCTCCGACCCCCGGGTCTGCCGCGAGCTGACGCGTTTGGCCTCCGACCTCGGCGGCTTGCCGATGGTCACGGCCCCCTATGTGTCGGAAGTGACGGACGGCCACATCCAGGCCTATTTCCGCGAGATGGCGGCCCTGTCGCGCACGGGGATCATGATCTACAACGCGCCTGGCATCGGCATCACCCTGTCCCCGTCGCTGATCGAGGCGCTGTCTGACGTCCCCGGCGTGGTGGCCCTGAAGCAAGGCGACCTGACCCCGACGACGATTGACCGTATCGCCGGCCGCGTGGGCGGCAAGATCCGCCTGCTCGCCGCCTCGGACCTGGCCATGCCCGGGCCGATCGTTACCGGCTTCGACGGCTTCAGTTCCACCAACAGCTGCGCCCTGCCGGAGATCATCCAGGGTACCTACAAGGCCCTGACCTCGGGCGCCTTCGACACCGCATGCTCCCTGAACGCCTTGTGGTTTCCGCTGCGGGAGCTGTGCCGCGCCTTCGGTCAGCCGCAGACCACCAAGGCCATGATGGACCTGCGCGGCTGGACCGGCGGCCCGGTCCGCAGCCCTCTGATCCCCCTGACCGAAATGGAACGGACCACCCTGGCCCGGACAATGACCGCGGTGGCAGAAAAGGCCGGTCCGGCCACGCTGGCGCTGGCCGCCTGAAGGGAGGGGGGGCGCTGAGCGCCTGAGTTGGCAGATCGCAAGGCTTTGAGTGTTCGGAACAGCGTGGCTGGGGCGGCAAAGATTAAAAGGCTGCGGAAAAAGTAGCTGTTGCGGCCCCTTTCCCCATTGATCCGTGCCGTTTTCCGGTCCCGGCATGGGGTTAGGAGCCGCTTTTGCGGCTGGTTTCCCGGGTTCCGCCGATATGAGGCGGACTCCGGGCTTGGTCAGGTTGTTGCCATCAACCTGGAAAAGCCACACTCTGCCCATCAATTTTTCTGAATATCCAATGATAACAGTGAATTACGATACAATACGGGTGTCTTAAAAATTTACAGGGTGTTTTTCGGGGATGCGGTTCGGGGATCACGGGAAAAGACAGGTTCTCGCGTCCTTCGACGGGGGCGATATCACCTCGGAGGCGGGCGGCGTGCTGTTGCGGGAGACGGCGGAGTGGCTGGATCTGTTCCCGCGCATGGCGGCCTGTTTCGAGGACCGGCGCGAAGCCGATCAAGTCATTCACAAACTGCCCAACCTGCTGGCCCAGAGGGTCGTGGGAATCGCCTTGGGATACGAGGACGTCACCGACCACGACAGCCTGCGCCACGATCCCCTGCTGAAGCTCCTGGGCGAACCGGACGCGACGAGAAACGACCCGCCCAAATCCCTGGCCGGGAGTTCCACCCTCGGACGCGTGGAACGGAGCTTTCAGCAGAACAATCGCCGCTACCACAAGATCACCGCCCAGCCGAACCGGCTTCAGGATCTTTATGTCGACCTGTTCACCGAAAGCCACGCCACCCCGCCCGAGCGGATCACCCTGGATATCGACGCCACGGATGTCGAAACCCACGGCCATCAGCTGGGCGGGTTCTTCCATGGTTACTACGAACACCGATGCTATCTGCCCCTTTATATTTATTGCGGCCCGCATCTGCTGTTGGCCAAGCTCCGCCCCGGGAACGTGGACGGAGCCAAGGGCGCGAAGGCGGCGGTCAAACGGGTTGTCGGGCGCATCCGGAAGCAATGGCCCAAGGCTCGAATTCTGGTGCGCGGCGATTCCGGCTTCGCGCGGGAGAACCTGATGAGTTGGTGCGAGGCCAACGACGTGGACTTCCTCCTCGGCCTGCCCCGGAACAGCTATCTCCTTCATCGGGCACGGAAAATCCGCTCCCGCGGGGCGCTGGCCTTCCTGGAGACGGCGGCGACATGGAAAACCGGATCAAGGAATGCCAGTTGGACCTGTTTGGCCGCCGGGCCTCTGGCCATGCCTTCAGCACCAATCAAACCCGGTTGATCCTGGCGGGCTTCGCCTATGTGCTGATGACGC
>JBJXHN010000004.1:0-904801 GCA_046233135.1 Rhodospirillaceae bacterium Z3-40
AGCTGTCGGTGACGGCGACCGCAACGGACGTGGACACGGAAGGCCTGAGCCCGAGCGATACGGCGACGACGGCGGCGGCCACCATTGATGTGACCCTGGACAACGGCGTTGCCGGTAACGACACCATTTCCGGCGGCGCCGGAAATGACACCATCTATGGCAATGCCGGCGATGACGTGCTGATGGGCGATGGCGACGAAGGGACCGGCGGCAGTGGCTCCATCACCGCCGACAACTACGCCAGCACCGACCAGGGCTTCACGGTGTCCGCCCGCACGATTCAGAGCGACGGCACCCTGTCCGAGGCCAGCGTGGATAACGTGCAGGTCACCGGCGCCCGTCTGGGCGTACGGGGCGATACGGCGTCCAGCGCGCCGGACGAGCAGGTGGGCTACGATCCCAACGAAGGGGTCGGGGAACAGCTGATCGTCGACTTCGATAGCCCGGTCAGCAGCGTGTCCGCCGACTACACCAACCTGTTCGAAACTGAATCCGGGGGCGAACAGGGGCTGTGGATCGCCTACAGCAACGGTGTGCAGGTGGGAAGCGGCACCTTCATGGCCGATGGCGGCCAGAACACCGGCTCGGTGACCATCAGCCTGCCCGGTGGCGGTACCTTCGATCAGGTGGTGTTCACGGCCGGCGAGTATGACGACAACGGCAATGCCAGCTACTCTGGGGATTCCTCCGATTACTTCCTGACCAACATCAGCTTCGAATATCCGGCTCCGGGTGGCGACGACATCCTGTATGGCGGCGAAGGCAACGACATCCTGGATGGCGGCGCCGGCGACGATCAGGTCTTCGGCGGTACCGGCGATGATCTGGGTCTGTACACCCTGGGGGAAGGCAGCGGCGGCGACATCTACGACGGCGGCGAGGGTACCGACACCCTGCGCATCACCGTGACTGACGCCGACCTGTCCGATCCGGCCATCGTGGCGGACCTGGAAGACCTGCAGGACTTCATCGCCGCCAACAGCGATCCGACCACGGCGTCGGGCGCGTCGATGACCTTCGAAAACCTGGGTATCACCGTCAGCAACTGGGAAACCGTCGAAGTGGTGGGGCCGGACGGCAATCCGGTCGAATTCGACAGCACCCCGACCCTGGAAAGCGGTGAACTGGGCGTGTCCGAAGACGGCCTGACCAACGGCCCGGTCTCCGAAACCACCGATCTGGTCTTCGACTTCGGCAACGACGGCGCCGGGTCCGTGGTGCTGGACGGTCTGACCGACGGCCAGACCCTGACCAGCGGCGGCGAGACGGTCACCGTGACGGTGTCCGAAGACGGCCACAGCATGAGCGGCACCCTGGCCAACGGCGATACGGTGTTCACCCTGTCCATCGATCCGGACGCGGGCACCGTCAGCTTTACCCAGGCGCTGCCCCTGGATCATGCCGAGGGCGGGGCCACCGATGACGCCCTGCCCATCGCGGTGGGCTTCACCGTCACCGATGGTGACGGGTCCGAAACCTCCGGCACCCTGACCGTGACCGTCACCGACGACGGCCCGGTGGTGGTGGACGACGTCGATGGCGTGAAGGTGGTGGACGGTCCGGTGACCGCCACCGGCAATGTGGCCGCCAACGATGATCTGGGCGGCGACGGCTTCGGCCATGTGCAGTCGATCACCGTGGGCGACACCACCTATACATTCGATCCGGACACGGGGTCCGTGACCGACGGGGCCGGCAACCCGGTGGATGTCACCGACGGCAGCATCACCGTCGACATGGACAACGGCGGGTCGCTGACCTTCGACTTTACCAGCGGCGACTACAGCTTCACCGCTGATTTCGACACCGATCTGGGCGATGAAAGCATCAGCTACACCCTGGTGGACGGCGATGGCGATACCGCCGACGGCAGCCTGGCCCTGACGGTCGAAGGTGTGGAAGCCCAGGCTCCGGATCTGGAGATCGACAACGTTTCCGGTACCGAAGACACGGCCATCCCGCTGGATCTCGGCGCGACCCTGGCCGACACGGACGGCGGGGCGGAAACCCTGTCGGTGACCATCAGTGGCGTGCCCGACGGGGCGACCCTGTCCGCGGGCACCGACAATGGCGACGGCACCTGGACCCTGACCGGTGATCAGCTGAACGGCCTGACGATCACGCCGCCGGCAGACAGCGCCGACGACTTCACCCTGTCCGTTACCGCGACGGCGACCGAAGCCAACGGCGACACGGCGGTGACCTCCGGCAGCATGACCGTCTCCGTGGCGCCCGATGCCGATGCGCCGACCCTGACGGTGACCGGCGAAGCCGCCGCCAGCGTCAATGTGGGAACGGAAACGGCGACGGCAGCTCTGGATATCTCCAGCGCGCTCAACGACGTGGACGGTTCGGAAAGCCAAAGCATCGTCATCAGCGGCGTGCCCGACGGGGCCGAGCTGTCTGCGGGCACCGACAACGGCGATGGCACCTGGACGCTGGAAGCCGGCGATCTCAACGATCTGAAGATCACCGCGCCGGTGGGTACCCCGACCTTCACCCTGGGGGTGACGGTGGTGGTGACCGACCTGGATACGGAAACCTCGGCGACCGACACCACCGAGGCCACGGCGACCATCGACATCACCGTTCCCGACTTCCAGGCGCAGGACCCGACCCTGTCGGCCAGCGATGCCAGCGGCGTTGAAGATACCGCCATCGATCTGGATATCTCTGCGGTGCTGTCCGATACGGACGGCGGTTCGGAAACCCTGTCGATCACCATCAGCGGTGTGCCCGACGGTGCCGCGCTGTCTGCGGGGACCGATAATGGCGATGGCACCTGGACCCTGACCGGCGACCAGCTGGACGGCCTGACGATCACTCCGCCGGCCGACAGCGCGGCCGACTTCGACCTGACCGTGACGGCCACGTCGACGGAAATCACCGGGGATACGGCCACGTCGACGGCCACCATTACGGTGGAAGTGACGCCGGATGCCGACCAGCCGACCCTGTCGGCGGAAGACGCTTCGGCCACCCATGCCGATGCCGGCAACGATACCATGACCGGCGGCGACGGGGCCGATACCCTGGCCGGCGGTGGCGGGGACGACATCCTGCTGGGCGGTGCGGGCGACGATGTGATCAGTGGCGACGTGGTGGCCGGGACGGTGACCGCCGACCTGGATATCGCTTCGGCGCTGACCGATGTCGATGGCTCGGAAAGCCTGGCGATCACCATCAGCGGCGTGCCTGATGGCGCGACCCTGTCGGCGGGGACCGATAATGGCGATGGCACCTGGACCCTGACCGGCGACCAGCTGGACGGTCTGACCATCACCGCGCCGGGCGATGCGGGCAGCTTCGACCTGGGCGTCACGGCGACCAGCACCGACACCGACACGGAAGCCACCGGCCTGACCGACACGGCGTCGGACACCACCAGCCTGACGGTGACCATCGATGCCGGCGCGGCCGGCAACGATACCCTGGATGGCGGTGCCGGCAGTGACGTGGTCAGCGGTGGAGCGGGCAATGACACCGGCCTGTTCACCCTGGGTGAGGGCGGCACGACCGGTGACAGCTACGACGGTGGCGTCGGCAATGACACCCTGCGGATCACGGTGACGGCGGAGGATATCGCCAACCCCGATATCTACAGCGAACTGGTGGAACTGCAGCAGTTCGTCGCCGCTAACAGCGACGCCTCGGCTGGCGACGGCCCGTCCATGAGCTTCGAAAACCTGGGCATCACCGTCAGCAACTGGGAAACCGTGGAAATCGTCGATGTGGACGGCAACCCGGTGACTCTGGACGACGTGCCGCTGGCGACGGACGAAACCGTTTCGGTCAGCGAAGCGGACGGGGCGGTCAACAGCGTCTCCGGCACCCTGGATCTGGCCTACGGCAATGACGGCGCCGGCAGCATCCGGGTGCTCGGCCTGTCCGACGGCCAGGACGGCCTGACCAGCGGCGGTGAAGCGGTGGAGGTCAACGTCTCCGACGACGGCCTGACCGTGACCGGCACGGCTGGCGGCGAGACCGTCTTCACCCTGACCGTGAACGGCGACACCGGGGAATACACCTACACCGAACACCAGGCCCTGGATCATGGGGACAGCGGTTCGGCGACGGATACCAGCCTGCCGGTCAGCTTCGAATGGCAGGTCAGCGATGCGGACGGGGACGTCGATACCGCGACCCTGACCGTCAACGTGACCGACGATACGCCGACAACCACCGCCGACTCCCTGACCATCGAGCCGGCCGCTACGCCGGACTACCATGTGTCCGTCGGTCTGGACGTTTCGGGGTCCATGTATTGGGACTGGGCTGGCGGGGTTGTCGAAGCGGCGGATGGTACGCTGACCACCCGTCTTAACTTGGCCGTGGAAGCCATCGAGGATATGGCTGAGCAGTACTTCGCCAACGGCGGGGACAATACGCAGGTTAGCGTGTCCATATTCTCGGAAGGCCAGGCCAGCCTCGGAACCTTCGATAACATCGAAGATCTGCGGGAAGCTCTGGCAACCCTCAATGCGGATACCGATGGCTACAGCATGACATCCAATTTCGGGTCCCACGGCATGGATGATTACATGGCCCGGGTGGACGCGGCGATCGGTCAGTACAATGTGGGTGCCGGAACGAACTACAACGCGGCCGTCGACGGGATGATGGACAGCGGGGTCGGGGCAGAAGACGGCCAGATCCGCTACACCTATTTCCTGTCCGACGGTGACCACAACCACGACGCCTTTGACGCCACCGGCTGGCAGGACTATGCGGAAGCCAACGGCGAAACCGTCTATGCGGTGGCCATCGGCAACGGCATCAACACCGATGACCCAGACTTCGTGAAGATCACCGATGATGCCAGCCATCGCATCCAGGTGACCGACGCCAGCCAGCTGTCCGCCACCCTGGCGGAAACGGTGCCCTCCACCGGCCACGGCAATGTCATCGCGAATGATGATTTCGGTGCGGACGGCTTTGGCCATATCGAATCCGTCACCGTGGACGGCGTCACCTATACCTACGATCCGGACGACGGCAGCGTGACCGCCTCTGATGGCTCGACGGTGACGGTCAGCGATGGCCAGATCACCGTGACCAGCGAACTGGGCGGCGACCTGACCTTCGACTTCACCAGCGGTGACTTCTGGTTCTCGGCTGAAGCCGGCACGCCGTCGGGCACGGAGACTCTGAGCTACGTGGCCGTGGACGGTGACGGCGACCCGGTCCCGGGCAGCCTGAGCCTGACCATTGACGGCCCGGATGCCCAGGACCCGACCCTGTCGGCGGGCGATGTGTCCGGTGTCGAGGACACGGCGATCTCCCTGAACCTGTCGGCGGCCTTGAACGATAGCGATGGCGGTTCGGAAACCCTGACCGTGACCATCGACGGCGTGCCCGATGGCGCGACCCTGTCGGCGGGGACCGATAATGGCGACGGCACCTGGACCCTGACCGGCGACCAGCTGGATGGCCTGACGATCACCCCGCCGGCCGACAGCGCGGCGGACTTCGACCTGACCATCACCGCCACGGCCACCGAAGCGGGCGGCGATACGGCGACCACGACCACCACCATCACGGTGGAAGTGACGCCGGATGCCGACCAGCCGACCCTGTCGGCGGAAGACGCTTCGGCCACCCATGCCGATGCCGGCAACGACACCATGACCGGCGGCGACGGGGCCGATGCCCTGGCCGGCGGTGGCGGGGACGACATCCTGCTGGGCGGTGCGGGCGACGATGTGATCAGTGGCGACGTGGTGGCCGGGACGGTGACCGCCGACCTGGATATCGCTTCGGCGCTGACCGATGTCGATGGCTCGGAAAGCCTGGCGATCACCATCAGCGGCGTGCCCGATGGCGCGGTGCTGTCTGCGGGGACCGATAACGGTGATGGCACCTGGACCCTGACCGGCGACCAGCTGGACGGTCTGACCATCACCGCGCCGGGCGATGCGGGCAGCTTCGACCTGGGCGTCACGGCGACCAGCACCGACACCGACACGGAAGCCACCGGCCTGACCGACACGGCGTCGGACACCACCAGCCTGACGGTGACCATCGATGCCGGCGCGGCCGGCAACGATACCCTGGATGGCGGTGCCGGCAGTGACGTGGTCAGCGGCGGTGCGGGCAATGACACCGGCCTGTTCACCGTCGGTGAAGGCGGCACGACCGGTGACAGCTACGACGGTGGGGCCGGCTCCGACACCCTGCGCATCACTGTCTCGGCCGAAGATCTGGCCAACAGCGATATCTACAGCGAACTGGTGGAGCTGCAGCACTTCGTGGCGTCCAACAGCGATGCCTCGGCAACCGACGGCGCAGAGATGACCTTCGACAATCTGGGCATCACCGTCAGCAACTGGGAAAACGTGGAAATCGTCGACGCCGACGGCAACGCGGTGGTCCTGAACGACATTCCGGTGGCCAGTGACGAAACCGTCTCGGTCAGCGAAGCCGACGGTGCAACCAACACCATCAGCGGCACGCTGGATGCCGACTTCGGTCGGGATGGCGAAGGCAGCTATCGGGTGGTGGGCCTGGCCGATGGCCAGGACAGTCTGACCAGCGGCGGCGAAGCGGTGGCGGTCAATGTCTCCGATGATGGCCTGTCCGTGACCGGTACGGCCGGCGGCCAGACCGTCTTCACCCTGACCGTCAACGGCGACACCGGGGAATACACCTACACCGAACATCAGGCCCTGGATCACGGGGACGGCGGCTCGGGGACGGACGGCAGCATCCCGGTCAGCTTCGAATGGCAGGTCAGCGACGCCGATGGCGACATTGACACCGCGACCCTGACCGTCAATGTGGCCGACGACGCGCCGACAACCACGGACGATGCCATGACGGTGCAGGCGTCCTCTACGCCGGACTATCATGTGTCCGTTGGTCTGGACGTGTCGGCGTCCATGTTCGACAAGGATTTCGGCGGCGTTGTCACCGATGCGGATGGCAACCTCACCACCCGTCTGCATCTAGCGGTGGAAGCCATCGAGGACATGGCCGAGCAGTATTTCGCGGCGGGTGGGGACAACACGGAATTCAGTGTCACCCTGTTTGGCAAATCGAGTTCCTACGGCACGCTGGGAACCTTCGATAACCTGGAAGACTTGAAGACGGCTCTGGCCACGCTCCATTCCGATCCGGATGGCTACAGTATGACCTCCGACTACGGGTGGTACGGCCAGGACGACTATGCGAACAAGGTAACTTCGGCCATCTCCAACTACGGGGTGAGTACCTCTGGCACCAACTACAATGCGGCCGTGGACGGCATGATGGCCAGCGGCGCGGGGGCCGAAGAAGGCCAGATCCGCTACACCTACTTCCTGTCCGACGGCGAGCATAACCAGGGCTACTTCGATGGCTCGGAATGGAACAGCTATGTGGGGGCCAATGGCGAAAACGTCTATGCGGTGGCCATCGGCAACGGTATCAACACCAATGACAGCGACTTCGTGAAGATCACTGACGATGCCAGCCATCGCATCCAGGTGACCGACGCCAGCCAGCTCTCCGCCACCCTGGCGGAAACGGTGCCCGATACCGGCCACGGCAATGTGGTGGCCAACGATGCGGTCGGGGCAGATGGCTTCGATCACATCGAGTCCGTCACCGTGGACGGCGTCACCTATACCTACGATCCGGACGACGGCAGCGTGAGCGCGTCGGACGGGTCGACGGTGGCGGTCAGCGATGGCCAGATCACCGTGACCAGCGAGCTGGGCGGCGACCTGACCTTCGACTTCACAAGCGGCGACTACTGGTTTACCGCCGAGTCCGGTGCCACCAACGGGACGGAGGCGGTCGGCTACACCCTGGTCGACGGCGACGGGGACACGGTTGCGGGCAACCTCAGCCTGACCATCGAAGGCGGCGCGGGCAGTGCCGGTGGCAGCGTCGAGGAACCGACCCCCGAGCCGGGTCCGGAAATCGGCTCCGACGAGTTCGCTGCCCAGGCGGCAGCTGGTGCCGGCGGCACGGTCATCGAAGGCGGCAACGGCTGGGATGGCATGCACGGTTCCGACAATGCCGAAACCTTCATCGGCAACGGCGGCTACGAGCACATCTACGCCGGCGGAGGCAATGACCTGATCTACGCCAACACCCAGGCCGACCCGGACGGCGGCTGGGACGGGGCCTATATCGAAGCCGGTGCCGGTAACGATGTGGTCTTCACCTCCGGTGGCGACAGCGTGGTCTACGGTCAGGACGGCAACGACTACATTGACGGCGGCAGCGGCCGGGGTGGCGACTTCCACGGCGGTGACGGCAACGACACCCTGGTGGGCGGCGACGGCAACTGGCAGAACCTCTATGGCGACGCCGGGGACGACGTGATCGTCAGCGGCAACATGGGCGGTGATGTCTATGGCGGCAGCGGCAACGACACGGTTATCGGCGGCGACGGCCGGGATATCGTCCGGGGCGGCAGCGGGAACGACGATCTGGCGGGCGGCAAAGGTCAGGATGACCTGTACGGCGGCGACGGCGACGATACCCTGCACCACACCGTCGGCGAGGATGGTTCGTGGGGAGCCCTCGATCTGGTCGACGGTGGTGCCGATCACGACACCCTGAACCTGACCATGTCGGTGGAAGACGCTGCCGACAGCGACATCCGGCAGGAAGTGGCCGATCTGCAGGATCACATCGACAGTGGCTGCGGGACCGAATCCTTCACCGACCTGGGTGTGAAGGTGGCCAACGTCGAAGAGCTGTCGGTGACCGTCGAAGGGACGGACGGCAACGATGTGGTCGATTTCGGGTCCTTCCTCACCAGCTATGCCGACCTGACCCTCGACATGGGGGACGGGAACGACCAGGCGACCGGTGGGGCGGGCAACGACCTGCTGCTGGGCGGTGCGGGGGATGACCTGCTGGTCGGCGGCGCCGGCAATGACGAGCTGATCGGCGGCCTTGGTCGAGACACCCTGTCCGGTGGGGACGGCAATGATACGCTGACCGGCGGCACCGATGACGTGATGAGCGGTGGTGCCGGCAACGACCTGTTCATCTTCTCCGATGTGCAGGGCACCGACGGTCAGGACGGCTGGGTCGGCGGCGGCGACGGCGACGACACCATGCGGCTTGGGGCCGATATGGAAGGCCACGACTGGACCCTCTACGCCGACGATGGCGAGACGGTGCTGGCCTCCTCCGACACCTCCGACGCCCATGGTGCCTTCGATCTCACCGATGGCGACGGCATCCTGGTGGTCGACAGCGATCACAAGGTCGAGTTCCAGGACATCGAACGCTTCGAGTGGTAATCGCTCCGGCGGAGATCGCCGAAAATCGTGCAGACCAGAGCCGGCCCGGATCGTTTCCGGGCCGGTTCTTTTTTTCACCCCGGGGCGGGGCAAGTTCCGGTAGGCTGGATTCTGTTCCGGCCGACATGTTCTTTGCGCGCGTTACAGGATTCGCTCCATGCCTCCCTCTCGCTCCCTTTCCGATTCCGAAGCCAAGGAGCCGATCGTTGTCGCCGTGTTCAATCAAAAAGGCGGCATCGGCAAGACCACCACCAGCACCAACATGGCCGTCTGCATGGCGGCGATGGGGCTGAAGGTCGGGGTGATCGATCTGGACACCCAGGGCAACGCCACCTCCAGCCTCGGGCTGGTGCCGGCGCCGGCGAAGGGGGCGAACGATCTGCTGTTCGGGCAGGATCCGGTTTCCGAGCTGTTCCTGCCCACCCTGTTTCCCCAGCTTTTGGCCTGTGGCGCCAACGACCTGCTGACCACCGCCGAGATCCGCCTGTCGATGGTGCGCAATCCCCATGACACCTTGCGCCGCCGGCTGGCGCGAGCGAAGCTGGCGCTGGACGTGGTGGTCATTGATTGCCCGCCGGCTTTCGGCATGCTGCCGCTGAATGCCCTGGCCGCGTCGAGCCGGGCGCTGATGCCGGTGACGGCGGAACCCCTGGCCCACCACGGGGTGCAGAAGGCCTGGACCAACATCCGGCGCATCGGGGCGTCGTTGAACCAGCGGCTGGGCAAGCCGGAAGTGCTGCTGACGATGACAGGCGACAGCAAGGCCGGCGCCGAACTGGCCCATACGATTCATTCCGAGTTCGGCAATCAGGTCTTCCGCACGGAAATTCCCCGTGACACCCGGGTGATCGAAGCTGCTGCCGCGGATATGCCGGTCAGCGTCTACGACCCCCTTTGCCCGTCGGCCCGGGCCTATCTGCGGCTGACCATAGAATTCCTGTCCCGTCTGCGGCGGCGGCAGGGAGCATTGGAAGATGCGCGGGGTCGTACTCTGGACGAAGGCGGCGGCGGGCGCCGGCCGGCCTGGGCCGACTACGATGCGGTGCACGAAGTGTTGCGGACCTGGAATTCCAAGCTGCGCCCCGCCCTGGCCCCTCAGCGGGGCTGGAGCGACCCGGATGACGGACCCGGGGCCTCCGAAGACGATGGGGCGCTGGTCGATCCGGCAGCGGCCCGGCGCCGGCGCAAGGCCGCCGGTCCGGATCGCAAGCGAAAGAAACTGGGGGCGAAAGGGACCGTGACTCAGGACGCGGCGGCGGCTCCCGGTCAGATACCGGAGGACTGGGTGCGGGAGACGTCCTGATCCTTTTCGAGGGCACTGCCTCGGTGGTCCAGAGATCCCGTTGGGTGCGTTTCGTTGCATCCCCGTCGGCGAGGAGCTATGGTCCGGGCAGGATTATATGGTTAACGGTATGGTCCGGGTGTTTCCCTCGGAGTTATCGGGGTCTTTATGAATCTGACTGATCTGGCGGCCGCCCTGGGCGGTGAATTGCACGGGGACGGGTCCCTGGAGGTGCGGGCACCCAAGCCCCCCCATCTGGCCTGTGCCGAGGATCTGGCCGTGGCCATGGATCCGGCGCTGCTGGGCGGCCTTGCCGACAGCAAGGCCCGTGTGGCCCTGGTTTCCACCGGTGCCGAGCTCCCGGACGGGGCCGTTGATGCCTGGGTCTCGGTGGGGCGCGCCCGCTATGCCATGGCCCGGCTGACCCGAACCTTCGATGCTCCGGCCCGCCCGCCGGCCGGCATCCACCCCGCCGCCGTGGTGGAACAGGGGGCTTTGGTCGCGCCCGATGCCGCCATCGGACCATTCTGCCATATCGGTGCGGGGGCCGAGGTGGGGGCGGGCAGCGTGCTGCTGGGATCCTGCACCCTGGGACCGGGCGCCAAGGTGGGCGCCCAGGCATTGCTCCATCCCGGCGTGCGGATCGGTGCCGGTGTGACCATCGGTGTCCGGGCGATTATCCATGCCAATGCGGCTATTGGCAACGACGGCTTTTCCTTCGTCACCCCCGAACCAGGCAATGTGGAAAGCGCCAAGCAGTCGGGGACGGTGAGCGAGCCGGTGTCCACCAGCACGCTGGCCCGCATCCATTCCCTGGGGGCGGTGACCATCGGCGACGATGTGGAGATCGGGGCAAACACGTGTATCGATCGGGGGACCCTGGAAGATACCCGGATCGGTGACGGCACCAAGATCGATGACCTGGTGATGATCGGGCATAACGTCCAGGTGGGGCGCAGCTGTATGCTATGCGCCCAGGTCGGCATCGCCGGGTCGAGCCGGATCGGCAACGGCGTGGTCCTGGCCGGCCGGGTCGGCGTGGCCGACCATATCACCATTGGCGACTATGCGGTGATCGGTGCGGGATCGGGTGTGGGCAACGATGTGCCCAAGGCAACTGTCTACGTGGGGTATCCGGCGGCGCCCAAAGATGTCACGGTCGAAACCTATATGTATACCCGGCGATTGAAATCCCTGTTCAAGGATGTTGCCGCTTTGAAAAAGCGGGTAAGATCCCTGCCAGTTTCCTCCTGAACGGATATTCCCCGTCCTTCCGCCCCGCCCTTAAATCAAATCGGTTCTGCCCTCGATGAGCGACGTCGAAAACAAGATCTACGATATCATTACCCAGAAGACCAGTCTGGAGCGTGACCAGCTGACGCGCGATGCCGCGCTGAGCGAACTCAACATTTCGTCTCTGGATTTCGTCGAAATCGTCTTCGCCGTCGAAGAAGAATTCGACATCGAAGTGCCCTACAACGCCAACACCCAGGACCAGGATTTCAAGACCCTGGGCGACATCGTCACCCGGGTCGAGGCGCTGATTGCCGAAAACGGTTAGCGCATCAAATTGCCGCGTTGCGCCGCCGATGGATAAACGCCTTAGTCCTTGGCCTAAGGGGGATATCCGTGCGTGTGGGGTGATGGCGGTCGATTTCCGGCCTTATGGCCATATTCTTGCAAGGTGTATAAGGAGTTTCTGCGGGGATGAGACGTGTTGTTGTGACCGGCATGGGGGTGATGTCGCCCATCGGCCAATCCGTCGCGGCGTTCAAAGACGCGCTGGAGGCCGGCAAGGGAGGCATCGGGCCGATCACGACCATTCCGACGGACCGTTTGAACGTGACCGTCGCCGCCGAAATTCCCGACTTCGATCCGGCCGCACATTTTGAATCCGGAAAGATTGCCATGCTCGACCGCTTCGGCCAGTTGGCCCTGGTGGCGGCGCGGCAGGCGATGGCCGATAGCGGCCTGACGGTGACCGAGGCGCTGGGGCCGCGCGCAGCCTGTATCATCGGGTCGGGCGGCAACGGCCTGCTGACCATCGAAGAAGGCTTCCGCCGGCTGTTCCAGGAGAACAAGCACCGGGTTCCGCCCTTCACCGTCCCCAAATACATGGGCAATTCGGCCACCAGTCAGGTGTGCATGGAATTCGGCCTGCAAGGCCCGGCCTTTGCGGTCAGCAGCGCCTGTGCCACGGCCACCCATTCCATCGGCCTCGGCTTCCACATGGTGCGCGGCGGTATGGCCGACGTGGCCGTGGTCGGGGGGGCCGATGCCCTGGTGACCTTCGGCAATATCAAGGCCTGGGAAGCCCTGCGCGTAGTGGCCAAGGACACCTGCCGGCCGTTCTGCAAGGACCGTAGCGGCATGGTTCTGGGCGAGGGAGCGGCGGTCTTCGTGTTGGAAACCCTGGAAAGCGCCCTGGCGCGCGGGGCCACCATCCATTGCGAAATGGGCGGCTTCGGCATGACCAGCGACGCTGGTGACCTGCTGTCTCCCTCGGCCGAGGGAGCGGCACGGGCGGTCTCCATGGCTCTGGACGACGCCGGTTTGGCGCCCGAGGACGTGGAATACGTCAACGCTCATGGCACCGGGACCATGGCGAACGACGCTACCGAAACGACATGCCTGCATATGGTGTTTGGTGGACACGCGCCGAATCTGATGGTCTCGTCCACCAAGTCTTTTCACGGTCATGCCCTGGGGGCGTCGGGAGCCATCGAGATGGTGGCGACGGCGCTGGCCCTGCGGGATGGCCTTATTCCGCCGACCCTCAATTTTACTGAGCCGGATCCGCAATGCGATCTGGATTACGTTCCCAACCAGGCCCGCGCCGCGACGGTGCGTGCGGCTATCTCCAACAGCTTCGCTTTCGGCGGGCTCAACGCGGTTCTGGCGCTGAAGCGGTTCGACGGCTGACCGTCGCCGGCCTTCCGGGCCGTTTTCCCGCGCCTGATCGTACCGGCCCTCCTCCGGCGATCCCAAACGGTACGCCGCCCCATGGCTGACGCACCCTCAAACACCTCTCTCTCGATCCCCGGGGAGCCCGCTGCGGTTTCCCCGCAGGGGTTCCGTGGCGCTCCGGTGGGGGACACCACGGCGGCCCGGGCTCTGGAGCAGGCCAGGCGCCTGTGGGCGGACGGGCTGCTGGACGAGGCCATGGACGCCCTGGATCCGGCCCTTGCCGCCCAGCGGGTGGAAACGGAAAACCATGCGCAGGCGCTGGAGCTGCAGGCGCGGATCGCCTTCGCCCAGGGCCGTGCCGAACTGGCTGAAGGGGCCTTGCGCCAGACCATCAACGGCCACGGGGCGACACCGGCTCTGGCGACTTCGCTGGGGGCGGCGCGTCTGGCCGAAGAGAACGTGGAGGGCGCCCGCCGGGCTTTCGAACACGCCCTGGGGTTGGACAGCCGGGCCATGGTGGCTGCGGCGGGTCTGGCAGAGGTCCAGGAACGCCAGGGACGGCAGGACGAGGCCTTGGAAACGCTCCGGATGGCTCTGGCTGCGGCGCTGAGCGCCAGCGGGGCGGTCGGGGAAGCGGCCCTGCGGCAGTCCCTGCTACCGGTGAGCCTGGCTGACGCCCTGGCCCGCCTGGCCGATACCCGGGCGGCCCAGGGAGACAACGCGGATGCGGAACGGCTGTATCTGCTCGCCCTGACCGGCAACGGCACCTGCGGTCCGGCCCTGGTGGGGCTGGGGGCGCTGAAGGCCAAGGCCGGAGACGGCGCGGGGGCAGAAGCCCTCTATCGCCGGGCGCTGGAACAGGGGACCGCGCCGGTGGAGGCCAGCTTGGCCATGGCCCGCCTGAAGGACGAGGAAGGCCGCGAAGGGGTTGCCGCTGTGCTGCGGGAAGCGGCGGGGCTGGCCGCCCGGACCAACGCCGACCTGATCGCCGTGGGCGATGCCCTAGCAACGGCCGGTCAGTACCGATCTGCGGCGGCGGCCTATGCCCGGGTGGTGCGGGCCGATCCGGCCAATGCCCGTGCCCGGCGTGGTCTCGTGCGGGTGCTGGGGGCCGAAGGCGAACGGGAAGAGGCGATGATGCATGTCGACCGTGCGCTGGCCCTGGACGCGGACGCCGCCTGGCCGCATGCGGAAAAAGGGTGGCTTCTGATGGGCGCGCGCCTGCCGGTGCGGGCCATTGCAGCTTTCCGCGATGCTCTGGCCCGGGCTCCCGGAGATGCCGCATTGTTGCGGGCGATGGCTCAGGCCCAGTCGGCCGTGGGGCAGGATTCGGAAGCGATTGCCACCTATCACGCGGTTCTGGCCTTCGCGCCGGGGGACGGCCAGAGCCGCTCCGTCCTGGCCGACCTGCTGGAGAAGCGCCGGCTGGTGGACATGGCCCGCACCCTGCGTGCGCCGCCGGTGCGGCTTCCGGAAAGCACCCGGGCCAATCGGCCGCCGCCGGCGGTGATGGATGTGATCGGGCGCGTGTCGGTGCTGCGGGGGCTGGATCCCGCAAGGATCCGGTGCGAACCGCTGAGCAGCGGCGGCCACGCCTTTGCCCATAGCTATCGCCTGAGGGTCGGCGAGGCGGATTTGCGGGTGCGTCTGGGAACCGGCGACCGGGGGGCGGGCGCCCGCGCCGACGAAGCCCGGAACCTGCGTCTGGCCGCGACCCTGGGGCTGACGCCGCCGCCGCTGTTCTTTGATCCCAACGACGGGGCGGTGGTCCATCCCTTCGTGATCGGCCGTGCCCTGACGCCGGACCGCCTGGGGGACCGGTCCGCGCTGACGCGGGTGGCGCGGGCCTATGCCCGGCTGCACGGATCGCGGCTGGGGTTCCGGGGCACCTTCGATCTGCCGGGCCGGGTGGTGACGCTGGGGGGGTATGTGCCCTCCATTCCCGGCGGGGGGGATGTGGCCGCCGTGATCCAGCGGCTGTTGCCGCTGATGGCCTCGACCCATCCCAAACCGGTGCCCATCCATAATGCGCCTTTCCTGGAGGGGATCATCGACTCCGGACGTCAGGTGGTGTTCATCGACTGGCAGGCGTCGGTGATGGGCGACCCCCACGGCGATCTGGCCGGGGTAATCAACGAGGGCTGCCTGGATCAGGCGGGAGAAGAAGCCTTCCTGGCCGCCTACTTCGGCCGGCATCCGCCGCCGAATGCCCTGGCGAGGATCCGGGCTTTCCGTCTGCTGCTGGCTTGGGCGGCCGGTCTTGCGGCCACGGCCAACGAGGTCGCGGACGAAGCGGATATGTATCTGGATATCTGTTTGTCGCTGCTCAACGCACCCTGGTGGGATGATGTGCTCCCCCATCTGCATGCGACGCCAGGAGCCGTCGTATGACACTGACAACTGCTTTTCTGGGGACGCGGGCGGTGGGCTATCGATGCCTGGAGCACTTGCTGGACCGATCTGGGGACCTGGGATTGGTTGTCACGGAAGTCGTGACAAGGATGCCCGAAAACACCGCACTGACGGGTGGGATGGACCTGGCGGTCCTGGCCAGGAGTCGGGGGATTCCCGTCGCGGCCGATTTCGACCCGGATGGACCCGATGTCGATCTGCTATTCTCGGTCCAGCACGAACATGTCCTGACACCAGCACAGCTGGCACGCGCTCGTCGATGCGCGATCAACCTCCATATGGCCCCTCTGCCAGCCTATCGGGGGACGGGGCAGTTCAGCCATGCGGTTCTGAATGGCGCAGAGACGTTTGGCACGACCCTGCACGAGATGATTCCGGCCGTGGATGCCGGGCCGATTCTGGCGCAACGGTTGTTTCCGGTCTTGTCACACTGGACCGTCGAGGACCTCTACCGTCATACGGTCGAGGAATCCATTACGCTGTTCGGGGAAACTCTCGACGCCCTCGTGACCGATACGCTCACGCCCCGTCCGCAACTCCCGACCGGCCAGCCGGCTTATCGCCGATCCGATCTGACGGTGTTGAAAAAGATCGATCTGACGTGGCCGCCGGATCGGATCGCTAGAACAGTGCGGGCATTCGATATGCCGGGCTACGAACCGGCCTATATTGATATCGACGGTCAGCGAATCTACATGCGCTTGCGCAGCGCATGATCATGTGCCCTGGAATGGTGTTGGAGGGGCCGGGATCTGCCGCGCCAAAAATCGGCGATATCGCCGACACCCGCCCGCCACAAAGGCAGGGCTGGTCGAGCAGATGAAGACTATCCTTCTGCGTTGCGTCCGGGAAATTGTGGAATAAAGGCGGTCATGCGGGGCTATGTCTTCGGGGACTCTCCACGCAGCCACTTTTGCCACATGGCGCGATAGGCGTCTTCCATGTCCCGGGCAAAGCCGGGATAGTCGAGGAAAGGGGACTGCCGCATACGCTCTCTCAGGCTGGCGCGAATCTCGGCCAGGGTATCTGGGGCAGAGACTAGTGCTACGGCCCGATCCAGAAAATCCTCCGACGACTGCGCGATCAACTGGGGCAGGCCCAGAGTATCCAGAATGGCTGTGCCAAGGCGGGATGTGAAACGGTCTCCTTCGATAGTCAACAAGGGGATTCCCGACCACAGGGTGTGGAAGGTTGTCGTGCCGCCGTTGTGTGGGAAGGGGTCCAGGGCCAGATCAACCCGTTCCGAGGTGGCTGCCAGAAACGGTCGCAGGGACATCCGTTCCAGCAATTCAAGACGCTCAGGCCCGATGCCGTGGGCGCCGAAGGCTTTGAGCACTTGCTGGGCGGAAAAATAGCCGATCACCAGCAGGCGGGCCGTGGGTACGCGATGCAGCAGGCGGGACCAAAGAGCCACCACATGGGGTTCCACCTTAACGAAGGCATTCAACGAACCGAATGTAGGATAGCCGCGTGTTGCCATGGGGGGGGGAGCGATATCCGGCGTGGTCACTAGCCATTGGAAAGTGCGATATGTGCGGGGAAGCCGCCAGATCGCTTCCGTATAATACTGCTCTCCACCGGCAGGTACGGCCCAGCGGTCGACCAACTGGTAGTCGATGGCCCGCATCCCGGTCGTTGATGCATACCCCAGCCAGGTGCACTGAATGGGTGCCGGCTTGCGGGCGAAGACTTGCAGGCGATTTCGGCCCGTGTGCCCGGAGATGTCCACCAGGATGTCGATCCGGTCCTGTTCGATTCTGGCGGCGAGCGCCTCATCACTCAACGGTACGGCATTGACCCACGCATCAGCCCGTTGTCGCAAATATTCGGTGACCCCATCGGGGTTGGGAACCTGGGCATAGCATGTGACATGCACCCGGCTCCGGTTGTGGGCTTCCAGCAGAGGGGCGATAAAAAAGGCCGCAGCGTGATCGCAATAGTCGCCGGAGACATAGCCGATACGCAGAATCCGATCCGTTGACCGGTCATTGGCGAAGGTCTTGCCTGCCGTTTTGGCGAGAAGCGGCGCTTCGAACCGATCTGCCCACTGACAGTGCTCTTCCATCAGGTCACGTGGGCTGATGCCGTCGGCGTAGCACAGGCACAGCAGCATGTTGCTGTGGATGGCCGCATGATCCGGGGCGATCTTCAACGCCTGTCGATAAGCTTCGATACAGGCCTGGGTTTCACCGGCCCGCCGGTAAGAACCTGCCAGATTGTTCCAGGCTTCGACGAAGCCGGGCAGCAGGCGGATCGCCCGCTTGTGAAGGGGAATGGCGTTATCGGCACTCAGGATGTTAGCCAAGCCGCTCCAGGCCGACGCATAGGCGGGGTCCAGCTGCAGGGCAGTGCGATAGGCGTCCTGGCCTTCCTGCAATCGTCCCCTGTTGCATAGGCACAGTCCTAGATAGTTCCACAGGTCGGCATGATGCGGAGACATGCGGATTGTTCGCCGCAGGCAGGCGATTGCCGTGTCCAGATCGCCGAGGCTCTCGGCGGTCATGCCCATTTCCCGAAGTACGGTTTCGGATGCCGGATCCAGCAGTAGTCTCTGCCGATGCCGTCGCATGGCCTCTTCAAAATGCCCGCAGGCCTGCAACATGACGGCAAGATTGCGTTGGACGCTGGTATTTTGCGGGGCTAGGCGCGCCGCCTTCCGTGCAGCGGGCAGGCCCTCCTTGACACGGCCCAGACTGTACAAAATGGCTGCCGTCATGGTCGCGACGGGCTCCTGGTCGGGGACCAGCGCGGCAAGGACCTTCAGGTGACACAAGGCTTCCTCTGGCCGGCCAAGGGAACTGAGCGCTTGGGCCAGAAGAAACCGGGCGTTCGTGTTGCCGGGGTCAAGGTCCAGGACGCGCCGATATGCCTGTGTCGCCTCTTTTCTGTTGCCGCTTTGCTGCTGGGCGTCACCCAACCGGAAGGCGATCTCCGCATTCTCCGGAAGCTGTTGGCTGGCGGCTTCCAGCGCCTGTACGGCATGGGGCAAAAGCCCTTGTTCCAGACACAGACGGCCGTATTCGTAAGCAATCTCGCCGGATTGATATCCAAAGCGGAAGGCTTCGTGCAGCCGACGGAGGGCAAGATCCGTCTGTCCCCTCTCCTTGGCCAGCATTCCGGCGATATACAGTGTCCCTGCATGGGTGGGATGTTCGGCCAGAATGCGGTTGTAAACGTGTTCAGCGTCCTCCAGTCGCCCGTGATTCTGATGGTTGACGGCGAGGAGGAGGCTTTCTCTCAGGGGCACCATGGGTTTGATGGGGTCCTCGTCGGTTTTGCGGGGCGCAGGCACCATAGAGGATGGAGCAGCCTGGGTGAATGCTTCCCTGGCAGCGTCATTGTGCATCCGGAAAAAGGCATCTTCCAGTTCTCGGGTGAAACGGTCATGGTCCAGGAAGGGCGAGCTTTCCAGACGGGAACGGAGTTCGGCACGT
The DNA here is from genome assembly GCA_046233135.1 of Rhodospirillaceae bacterium Z3-40. Taxonomy (GTDB): domain Bacteria; phylum Pseudomonadota; class Alphaproteobacteria; order Rhodospirillales; family Rhodospirillaceae; genus JBJXHN01. The sequence goes on from JBJXHN010000004.1 coordinate 19,278, forward strand.
ATCCCGGCGAGCTTGGCGGGGTTGGAGACCAAGGCAATGGCGCGGTCACTATACTCTTCCGCAGACGTGGTAATGAGCTCCGGCAGGCCAAGTGTGGTCAGGATCGAAAGGCCGAATCGACTGACAAATCGTTCCCCGGCCAGGGTAAGAACCGGGACGCCCATCCACAACGTCTGGAATGTGGTGGTTCCGCCATTATGAGGAAACGGGTCCAGGGAAAGATCTATCCTCTCGGAAATGACCTTTACGAATCTGTCGTAGGGAAGATGGGGGCTGAATATCAAACGGGATTCAGGAATGCCGTGGTCTGCAAACTGTCGGGCGATATGGTTGCGCTTACTGCCATCTGCGAAGAAAAACATCTTGGCTGAGGGCCATCGACCGAGAAGGCTGCTCCAGGTGGAGACCATGGATGGAGTTATTTTCATTGGCGTGTTCAGATATCCGAAAGTCGGATATCCGGTTCTGGCCATCGGCAAGGGGGCAACGGGCGACTGAACGGAATCCAGGCGTATGGTTCGGTACACTTTGGAAAAGATCCACGGCTTTTCCGAATAATGACGCTCGTGGCCTGGGGGAATCGCATAAGGGTCGGCGAGAATATAATCCATGGCCGCCACGCCGGATGTCGCGCCATACCCTAGCCAGGCGACCTGGACCGGTGCTGGCTTGTGCGCAAAAACGCTGACCCGGTTATCGGCCGTATGGCCGGACAGGTCGACAAGGACATCAATCCTGTCTTCCCGGATCATTTCGGCGAGACGGGCGTCTGGAATGGTTCGGATCTCTCTCCACTGGTCGGCCAGATCCTTTAAGCGTCGTGTCACATTGTCCCTGGTCACACCTTGGGAATAACAGGTCACATGAACCCGAGTGCGGTCGTGATGGGCAAGGACCGGTTCAAAAAAGGCGGCAACGGGGTGATTGTTGAAATCTCCCGAGACATATCCGATGCGGATGACCTTCGCCGCAGAAGGGGGAGGGACAGGGGGATGGGGTGCCGCGACCTGCGGCGCAAGGCGCACATGTTCTGCATGCAGCATCGCGTTGTCGGGCCAATCGGCGTAGCAGAGCGCAAAGAGGTAGTTTGATTTGAAGAGCTGGATCGCCGGCCCGAGGGCAATGTTGCGTCGGAAGGCTTCGATGCAACGATCCGTCGGACCTTCAGTCCAAAGCATGCGGATCGCGTAATTGTCCCGCAGCCAGGGGTCTTCAGGGTCGATGCGGATCGCGCGCTCGAAAGTCCGCACCGCGTCGGGGAAGGGCTGTCTGGCGGCCAGGGCGCACAATGTCGCGGTGTCGGCGGGGGCGATCATCAAGGCGCGCCGCAAGCAGGCTGCGCCAGCCTGCTTGTTTCCTCGTCCGTCGTACATGCTGGCCAGCAGCCGCAGCAGGCTGATGGATTGAGGGGCGAGCGTTCGCACGGTCCGTGTCGCGATCCGGAAGGCGTCGTCATTGTGCCCCAGGTCGCCAAGCAGTTTTACCAGAAGCTCCAGCGTCGGGATGTCGGTGGGATCCAGCGCCACGGCATGCCGGCAAAGGCTCAAGGCTGTTTCCGGCCAGCCGGCCTTATCGACCAGCATTGCCTGTTCGCGGCGGAAGGGGGCGTGGTTCGGCCAAAGGCGAACGGCTCTTTCGTTTGCCCGGCGGGCCGCATCCACGTCTTGTCCGGCAAAACAGCAGGACGCGAGCAAGGACCATCGGGCCGGTTCGTCCGGAACCAGACAAAGCAGTCTGCGGGCGTGCTCGACCGCCTGGCCGGCATGGCCCGTATCCCGCAGGACCCGGACGAGGGCGTGCCGCGCGAGAACATGGGCCGGCGCCAGGCGGACTGCGGCTTGCAAAAGGATGCGGGCCGATTTCAGCCACCGCCGGTCTAGGGCAATCAGACCGCCGAGATAGAGGGCGTCAAATTGATCCGGATGCTGACCCAGAATGGTCCGGTACAGGGAAAAGGCTTCGTTCAGGCGGTGGGCGCGATGAAGGGAGACCGCGCGCTCCAGGAGATCGTGAACCATGGGATGTTGGCTCAATGGTCGAAAAAGGCGCGGACCGCCCGGATGACCCTGTCAACCTGATCATCCCGCAGGTGGGGGCCGATCGGCAGGCTCAGGGTTTCCGCCGCCATGCGTTCCGCTTGCGGGAAAGCGCCTTCACCGTATCCTAGCGCGGCATAGGCCTGCTGGCGATGGGGCGGAATGGGATAGTGGATCTGGGTCTGGATGCCGGCGGCGGTCAGTTGGTCTCGCAAGGCATCGCGGCGGGGCGTGAATACCGGAAACAGATGCCAGGCCGGTCGGGCGCGCGGATCCACGGCCAGCAGGCGCAGGCCATCCGGTCCGTCCAGGTCTTCCAGCCCCTCGCGATAGTGCCGGGCAAGGACCATGCGCCGGTCGTTCCAGGCCGCGAGATGGGGCAGCTTGGCCGACAGGATCCGGGCTTGCAGGTCGTCCAGGCGGCTGTTGATGCCGGCTTCCGTATGGACATATTTCTCGGCCGAACCGTAGTTGCGCAGGCAGCGCAGACGCTCGGCGAGCAGCGGGTCGTCGGTGGTGACCGCCCCGCCGTCTCCCAGAGCGCCCAGGTTCTTGCCCGGATAAAAGCTCCAGCAGGCCGGCCCCAGGGCACCGACCGGTTTGTCGTTCCAGCAGGCTCCGTGGGCCTGGGCGGCATCTCCCAGGACCACCAGGCCATACCGTTCCGCCACGGCGGCAACGGCGTCCATGTCTGCGGGATGGCCGAACAGGTGGACCGGCAGGATCGCCTGAGTCCGGGGCGTGACCGATGCGGCCAGCAGCGCGGGATCCAGGGCACCGCTGCGCGGATCCACATCCACAGGCACGGGGGTTGCGCCAGTCTGGCTGACCGCCAGCCATGTGGCGATGAAGGTCTGGGCGGGTACCAGCACTTCGTCCCCCGGACCGATGCCCAAGGCGCGCAACGACAGGTGCAGGGCATCCAGGCCATTGCCGAGTCCCACGCAATGGGCTGCGCCGACCCAGGCGGCGAAGGCTTCTTCAAACCGCGCCACGCCCTCTCCCAGGACATACCAGCCGGATTCAAGCCCTTCGGTGATGGCTGCGTCGATTTCCGCTTTCAGGCTGCTGTAGGTCGCACCCACGTCCAGGAACGGGACGGGTAGGTCAAGGTGGGCAGACATGGCGGGCTCATCCTTGGCGGCAATGGGGCGGCGGGGGCGGCCAAATCAGCCCTGGACTGCCGCGCGGAAGCTGTCGAAGTCACGATAATAGTCGCCCGAGTCGTATGGGGTCGAGACGAGACAAAGGCAGACGGCGCCGACGGAGAAATCGGTCAGCAGGCGCCAGATCATCGGCGGGACATAAAGGCCGCGATCCGGGCTGTCCAGGGTGACCGACAGGGTGTTGCCCATGCCGTCATCCAGATGGGCGTCGAAGCGGCCGGAAATGGCAATCATCACCTGATGGGTGGCTTTCAGGGCGTGTCCGGCCCGGGTCTGCTCGTCCGGAACGTCGTACAGATAGTAGACACGCTTGATGTCGAACGGAATCTGGTCGTTGTTCTGAACAAATGTCAGATTGCCGCGACCGTCGGTCATCTTCGGGAACACGAGCTGCTGGGGGTGGAAGCCGGACTCGGTCATGAACAAACCCTTTCTGGAACGGCCTGTATGTAGACCACATTCCAGGACCCGCTCAAGCAGGGACGGGGGGATGGTCGGATGATCCCGCCAGGACGGACCGGTCGGGGATGATCGGCGGCTTGCATCCGGGGTGAAGCGCTGTAGGCTCTCGGCGGTTTTCAATGGCGGCGTCCGCCGGGCGCGGCTTCTTCAGGAAAAGGCGAGTACCCGCATGACGGATGCGTCCCCCAAGCCCTCCCGTGGCGACCGGCCGATCTATACCGTGAACGTGGAAGCCGACGATCGCACGGTCCTGTTCCCTGCGGGCAAATTCCTGTCCCATTTGCTGGTCCATGCCTGGTCTGACGAGCGGGTCCAGCTGGATGCTGTCTTTACCTTCAATCAGGCCAAGGAACCGGCCTTGCTGGCGGAGCTGGACATAGAGGAAGCCCGCGACCTGTCCCGGGCCATCGTCGATGCCGTATTCCAGGGGCGCACCCAGCATGTGATCACGCCGCCGGAAACCCGGCTCGGCGTGGTCTTCAATCCCAACGGCTTCACCCTGGTTTTCGGCGAGGGGGATGCCGCCCGGGACCTGTTCATCGCTTCGCCCGCCATACTGCGTGTGGCCCAGGCCATGCTGCGGGCCGTGGACGCGCTGGAGGCGCCCCAGACCCACTGAGACGACGAACCCGAACAACAACAGGTCGGGCCGAACGATGCCTATTCGAAGCTGACCGTGGCAAAGGCCCGGGCGGCTTTGGCCTCGGGCCACAGGCGGACGGCGGCGGGGGCGACATCGGCCGAGAGCACTGTGGTGCCTTCACCCGGTTCATCCAGGGTCACCGTGCCGGCGTTGTTGGTCACCGTCACCTCGCCGTCCAGCAACAGGATCCCCAGACCGCCGTCAATGGTGCCGCCCCAGACATCGGTGCCCCGGATGCCGATGGTGGCCACCGGGGTGGTGATGGTCAGGTCCTTGTGTCTGGCGCTGTCGCTGGCCAGGCGGAAAACCCCGGTGAACAGGCTGAGTGTGCCCGACGACGTTTCCGGGGTCACCACCAGTTCGTCCAGGAGCATGGCGGCATTTTCGCCGAGGGTCAGGGTGGCGCCGTCACCCAGGATCACTTCCAGGCGGGCGTCCCGGCCGGTGGTCAGGGTTTCCCCCATGTACACGGGTGCATCCGGATGAAGCGCCCGGCGAACCGACTCCAGGCGGGCCGACGCATCCTCTTTCTGGCGGGAGACATCGCCGACGGAATCGGCAGCCCGGGCGGAAAGGCCGGAACAGGCGAGCAGGATCAGGGCAGACGTCGTCGCCCCCAGCACGGATCGGAACATGGGTGCGTCCTTTGTGCGATTGCGGAGAAGGAGAGGCTCCACAATGGGAGCAAAGGACGCCGGTTTCAATTCCCGGAATGGATGAGAATGGTGATGCGGGCCACACCATGGCGGCGTTCGTCAGCCACATTCCACCCTGCGGGCCAGGCCGGGGGCGGGCGCTTGGCCGGCGTTTCGACGCAGGCATAGGCACCGGGGGCGATCCATCCCGCCGCTCCAAGGGCGTCCAGGGCACGCGCCGCCGAATCGTCGGCATAGGGCGGATCCATGAAGATCAGTCCGGCGGGACCCTTGGCATCCACGGCCGGCGGGGACAGGGCATCGGCCCGCACCACTCTGGTTTCCGCCTCTGCCCGGCAGGTGGCGATGTTCTGGCGCAGCGCCTGCAGGGATGCGGGACCATTGTCCATGAACACCGCCCGGGGGGCTCCCCGCGACAGGGCTTCCAGTCCCAGGGCGCCGGAACCGGCGAAGACGTCGAGCACCGGCCGTTCTTCCAGCACGAAGCCGTCCTGGTTCTGGAAGCGGTGCATCAGCACGTTGAACAGGGCGGAGCGCGCCCGGTCCCCGGTGGGACGGACGTCGCGGCCGGGGGGAACCGCCAGGATCATCCCCTTGAACCGTCCGGCGCCGATCCGCATCAGTCGCCCTGCCGCTTGGTCGGGCGCCGTGCGCCACCGGGCGATCCGCTGCGCGACCCGCCGCCGGGGCGACCACCGTTGCCGGGATGGCTGTTGCTCCCACCGCCGGGGCGGCTGTTGCTCCCACCGCCGGGACGGCTGTTGTTCCCACCGCCGGGACGGGTGTTGCCGCCAGCACCGCCGGAGCGGCTGCGGGCGCGGCCGCTGGGCCGTTCCTCGGCCTGACCCCGGCCAAGCTGTTCGCGCAGGACGCGGCCGGGCACCTCTTCCACGTCACCGGAGGGCAGGACCCCCAGCTGGAAAGGGCCATAGGCGACGCGGATCAGGCGGGACACGGGCATGCCGAGGAACTCCATCACCTTGCGGATTTCCCGGTTCTTGCCTTCCCGCAGCGACACCGACAGCCAGGCATTGGCGCCCTGCTGGCGTTCCAGGCGGGCCTTGATGGGGCCATAGGACACGCCGTCCACGGTCACGCCCTGCTCCAGCTTGATCAGCCGTTCCGGGTCGGGTCTGCCGTTCACCCGCACCCGATAGCGGCGCAGCCAGCCCTTCGACGGATGTTCCAGCTGGCGGGCCAGTTCGCCGTCGTTGGTCAGCAGCAGCAGGCCTTCGCTGGTCAGGTCGAGGCGGCCGACGGAAATCACCCGGGGCAGGTGGTCTGGCAGCTTTTCGAAGACGGTGGCCCGGCCCTGGGGGTCCTTGTGGGTTGTCACCAGGCCGACGGGTTTGTGGTAGCGCCACAGGCGGGCCGGCTGCACGTCCGGCAGGGGCTGGCCGTTGACCAGGATCATGTCGCCCGGCGTCACAGTGACGGCCGGCGAGGACAGCACCTGGCCGTTCAGGGTGACCTTGCCGGCTTCCACCAGCCGTTCGGCCTCGCGGCGGGAACAGACGCCGGCGCGGGCGATCACCTTGGCCAGGCGTTCGCCGGCGGGGCCTTCCGCACCGGCACCCGTGCCGGCATCGGTATCCGCTGCGGTGTCGGTATCGGTGCCGGTCGCTTCCTCATCGGCGGGAGGGACGGGGGACTGGGTCATCGGCAGGCCTCGATGAAAGCGGTGAACAGGGCAGCGTCACCGGCGCTGACGCTGTATTCGGGATGCCATTGCACCCCCAGGCAGAAGCGGCGGCCGGGGTCTTCGATGCCTTCGATCACCCCATCGGGGGCGACGGCGTCGACGATCACCGGTGCGGGCACGGAGGCCACGGCCTGGTGATGGGCGCTGTTGACCTCCAGCCGCTCCAGGCCGGTGATGCGGTGGAGCAGGCTGCCGGGCGTGACGGTCACCCCGTGCCCAGGCTCGGTGCGGGGGTTGGGCTGTTCGTGGGCCAGGCAGTCGGCGACGCTGTCGGGGATATGCTGGATCAGGGTGCCGCCCAGGGCCACCGCCAGCAGTTGCTGGCCGCCGCAGATCCCCAGCATCGGCATGTCCCGGTCCAGCGCGCCTTTGACCATGGCCAGTTCGAAGGCCGTGCGGCGCTGCTTCAGGACCACGGTTTCGTGGCGGGTCTCGGCGCCGAACAGGCTGGGGTCCACATCGAAGGCCCCGCCGGTGATCACCAGCCCGTCCAGGCGGTCCAGGTAGTCGCCCGCGATTTCGGCGTTGTGGGGCAGCACCACGGGCAGGCCGCCGGCCAGGGCGATGGAGTCGCAATAGTTATGGCGTATGGCGTACCAGGGCAGGGCGGAATAGCCGCCGCCGTTTTCTTCGCTGTCCGCTGTGATGCCGATGACGGGCCGCGACATGGGACTGGATCTCCTTGGGGGTCTGCGGTTCGGGATAAGGGGCGGGGCTGATCGGAAAGGCGAGCGCCCGACCCATCCTTCACAGGAAATGGTGTCTGGCTTCGGATCCCGCAGTCATGCTTTAACGCCTTGGGGAGTGACGCGGCGCGGGCGAACCGGCCACGGCATGGCGGGGGTAAGCCAGCGGACACCGCGTCCGGCCCTCTCTGTAAGGCCTCCGTGCGTGCTTCGCAATGGGCGTGGCACACTCTTGGCGCATTCTCCGGCGTTTCGGGACTCCTTCCATGGCCCCTTCGATCCCCGTGCATTGGCAAAACGCCGGTTCTGATCCCATGGGCCGCGCCCTGGACGAGGCCCGGGCGGCGGCGGCCCTGGGCGAGGTGCCGGTGGGGGCGGTGGTGACCGATGCGTCCGGCCGCGTCCTGGCCGTCGCCGCCAACCGCACGGAAACCGACCACGATCCGACCGCCCATGCCGAGATCCTGGCCCTGCGCCGGGCTGCGGCCCTGCGCGGCGAGGCCCGGCTGCCCGATTGCGACCTGTGGGTGACCCTGGAGCCCTGCGCCATGTGCGCCGCCGCCATCGCCCACGCCCGCATCCGCCGGGTGCTGTTCGGTGCCTATGACCCCAAGGGCGGCGGCGTGGACCACGGCCCCCGGATCTTCACCCAGCCCACCATCCATCACCAGCCCGAAGTGATCGGCGGTCTGCGGGAACGGGAATCGGCCGAGCTGCTGCGCGCCTTCTTCCGCGAGCGGCGCTAGGCGGGGAGGACAGGGATGCTGGAATATCATGTTGCAATAATATACGTGAACTCTAATATATTGCCTGTCCGAGAGACGGAACCCAAACCGGAAGGAGACAGGCGATGCATAAGGACTGGTCCGAACTGGCGCAGACGCTCAGCGGCCTGATGGGCGACACCCGCAAGGGCATCCCCGACACCTGGGGCGGCTTTTCCACCACGGCCCGGAATGCCATCGCGCCGGGCGCGATGGAGTCGAAGACCAAGGAACTGATCGCCGTGGGAATCAGCATCGCCGTGCGGTGCGACGGCTGCATTGCCTTCCACGTCAAGGCGGCGGTGAAGCATGGTGCGACGCGCGAAGAATTGCTGGAAACCGTGGGTGTGGGCATTTACATGGGGGGTGGTCCCTCGGCCGTATACGGGGCCATGGCCATGGAGGCCTTTGACCAGTTTGCCTGCGCGGAGCAGACGGCCGCTGCCTGACCGCGCCGGAGCGGAGCCCGTTGCCATGTTCCCCGCCGTCCCGCCGTTCTTCGTCTTTCCCCGCGTCTTCCGGCCGCGATTCGGCCGGCCCCGCCTTGGCCGGTATATCGCTGCCCTGTGCTTCGGGCTGGCGGTTTTCGGCGGCGGGACGCCGGGAGACGGAAGCGGCATGGATGTGGGAGACGGCGGGGGCGCAACGGCCTGGGTGCCGGGGGTTTCCCAGGCCCGGGCGGCAGAGGGCGCGACCGGCAGCCGTGCCGACAAGATGGCCAAGCGCAGCCGGGATGAAGCCGCGGAAACCGGCGGTTCGCTGATCCAGCTGGATACCATGTGGGTACCGGTGGCCCGCGGTTCCCGGCGCAGCTATGTGGGGTTCACCGTGCAGCTGACCCCGTTGAAGGGGATGTTGCCCGAAGCCTGCTATACCACCCCCTGGGTCACCGAAGCGATGATCGAGTATTTCAACAAGCGCCCCCTGCGGCTGGGCAGCCAGCGGGAGCTGGATACCCAGAAGCTGCAACAGGGGCTGATGGACGCGGTCAACAAGGTGGCGGGTCCGGGGGTGTTCAAGATGGTGCGGCTGATCGACGGGCCGCCCGAACCCCTCGATCAGGCCGACAACGACCTCTCCCTGGTCTGCCGCTAAGGCGGGGGCGGGCGGATGCTGTCCGACGAGGACCGCCGGGTCGCCAGCGTTTACCGGGAGCGTTTGCGCACCTATGGTCCCGGCCCGGCGGCCCTGCACTGGCGGAGCCGGGAAAGCCAGGAACGGCGCTTCACGGGGCTGGCGGCCATCGGCATCCGGGACGGCGACAGCGTGCTCGACGTGGGCTGCGGTCTGGCGGATTTCTATGGCTGGCTGAAGGACCGGGGTGTCCTGGTGAGCTACATCGGGATGGACTTTACCGCCGAGATGGTGGCGCTCAGCCGCGAAACCTATCCGGAAGCCCGCTTCATGCTGTCCAACCTGGTCGAAGGCGATCACGGCCTGCCGCCGCGCGGCATCGACTGGGTGGTCGCCTCGGGCATCTTTTCCATGCACAAGGTGGAGCCGGAACAGAACCTGCAACGGGTGGTCGGAGCCATGGCCGCCCTGGCACGGCGCGGTGTGGCCTTCAACACCCTGTCCGCCCGCGCACCGCATCGGGATCGCTGGCGGCTGTGGCATGCGGATCCGGATCGCATCCTGGTCTTCTGCCGGGCGCTGGGATTCCGTTGCCGCATAAGCCATGACGCGGCGCAGGAGGATTTCACAATCCACATGCTGTGCCCGTCGCCCGCTCCGTCCTCAAGCCTGTCCGACGGGGAAGGCGCGGCGCGGTAGAAAAGCGGGCGACGCGCTGTAATTCCGCGCCTGCGAACGTCATCAAAGTTTCTCCTGTCTGCCACATCTCTGGTGCCATCCGGCCAGTAGTCTGCGCGTCTTTCTTGCGGTGCAGCAAATGCCGGGGGGTGTTTGATCCTTGGCGCCGCATGAGCCTTTGCCAGGGGAAGACCGATGACCATTCAGCCCGACGCCAACAGCCTGATCGACGCCCTTTCCGACCAGGGCACCCGCATGCAGGCGGCCCTGACGCGCTCCGAGGAGGTGGGCCGCTGGGCGGAAAACCTGTCCTCTCTGGCGTCGACCCATGCCCGGTCGCTGCAGGATGGTCAGCGCGCCACCGGCGAAAGCCTGGCCCGGCGGGTTCAGGAAACCCTGCCCACCCTGGCGTCGACGGATCTGGGGCAGCAGGCGGCGGATTACATGATGGATGCGGCGCAGCGCTGGATCCTGTTCCTGGACATCCTGCGCAAGCGCGGCAACACCTTCATCGGCCACGAGGAAGCGGGCTGCCCGCCGGTGCTGGCCTATGACTACGACGTGATCATCGACGGCCGCACCCTGGAGCGTCCGGTGAACTACGCCCTGGTGCGCATCAAGCCCGACGGCGACGTTACCCAGCGGGAAGACGGCCGCCCCTATATCATCATCGACCCGCGCGCCGGCCACGGGTCGGGGATCGGCGGCTTCAAGAGTGAAAGCGAGGTGGGGGCGGCCCTGAACGAGGGGCATCCGGTCTATTTCGTGATCTTCTTCACCCATCCCGAACCGACCCAGACCCTGGCCGACGTGACCCGGGCCGAAGCCCGGTTCGTCCGCGAAGTGCAGCGCCGGCACCCGGACAGCCCGAAGCCGATCATCGTCGGCAACTGCCAGGGCGGCTGGGCGGCCATGCTGCTGGCGGCCACCAACCCCGACATCACCGGCCCGGTGGTGGCCAACGGCGCGCCGCTGAGCTACTGGTCCGGTGTGGTGGGCCGCAACCCCATGCGCTATCTGGGCGGCATGGTCGGCGGCGTGCTGCCGGTGATGATGCTGTCCGACCTGGGCGGCGGCCAGTTCGACGGCGCCAATTTGGTGCTCAACTTCGAAACCCTGAACCCCGGCAACACCTGGTGGCGCAAGTACTACGACGTCTTCGGCAACGTGGATACCGAAGCGCCGCGCTATCTGGAGTTCGAACGCTGGTGGTCGGGCTTCTACTTCATGAACGAAGCGGAAATCCGCTGGATCGTCGACAACCTGTTCGTCGGCAACAAGCTGGCCCGGGGTCAGGCCAACCTGGACGCCCGCACCCATGTGGATCTGCGCAACATCCGCACGCCGATCATCATTTTCGCCAGCCACGGCGACAACATCACCCCGCCGCAGCAGGCCCTGAACTGGATCGCCGACTGCTACAAGACCGTCCAGGAAATCAAGGCGCGCGGTCAGCGCATCCTCTACACCATCCACCCCAACATCGGGCATCTGGGGATCTTCGTGTCCTCGACGGTGGCCAAGAAGCAGCACAAGGAAATCGTCTCCACCCTGAAGACCATCGAGGCGCTGGCCCCCGGCCTGTACGAGATGGTCATCACCGATGAACAGGGCGAAGGGGCGGACAAGCGCTTCACCGTGGCCTTCGAGGAGCGCAGCATCGACGACGTCCTGGGCCTGGACGACAACCGCGATGACGAGGATGCCTTCGCCCCCGTCGCCCGCCTGTCCGAGCTGAGCGCCAACCTCTATGACCTGACCGTGCGGCCGCTGGTGCGGTCGATGGTCACGCCGCCGGTGGCCAAGGCCGCGGTGCAGGGCCATCCGCTGCGCCAGCGCCGCTATTTCATGAGCGACCGCAATCCCATGCTGACCGGTCTGGGGCCGCTGGCCGACCAGGTCCGCGACAACCGCCGTCCGGCCAACGACGACAACGCCTTCGTCCGCTGCGAGCGGCTGTGGGCGGATATCATCGCCGAAGGCTGGAACATGCTGCGCGACAGCCGCGATGCGGCGATGGAGCTGATGTTCTATGGCGTTTACGGCTCGCCGATGGCCCGCGCCCTGGGCGGCAGCCATGCCCCGCGCATGAGCGACATGCCCCAGGAAGACCTGCGCACCACGCCGGAAGTGCGCATGGCGCTGGAAACCATGAGCATGGGCGGCTTCGCCGAGGCGGTGATCCGCATGCTGATCCTGCTGGCCAAGTCCCGGGGATCGGTGCGGCGTGACCGCCTGGAAAAGTCCAACACCCTGCTGAGCGACACCGAACCGTTCCGCAGCCTGGGGATCTATACCCGCAACAAGATCATCCACCTGCAGTCGCTGATGGTGGAGTTCGAACCGGATCAGGCCCTGGCCACCCTGGCCCACCTGGTGCCCGACGGGGATGACCGCCTGCGCGCCCTGGCCATCTGCGAGGACATCGCCGGGCCGGTGGAGGAAATGAGCAAGGATACGGTGGCCATGCTGAACCGGATCCGGGCCGCTCTGGCCATGCCCCAGGCGACGGTCACAGCTGCGGAATAAGCCCTTCCTCTTCCCATCTCGCGGCTGCAACATACACCCCTTTTAGGACGGATCCGCAGGACGGGTCCGGAGGAGGGAAACGGCAGCCGGGAGATGGGACGGCTGATCCGCAAGTGTTCCCTATGTGTCGTTCCTTACAGTAGAGAGTGTCGGACCATGGCTGAATGCCGCACATACGACGAGATCCAGGTGGGTGACAGCGCCACCATCGAGCGCACCCTGACCGCCAACGACCTGATCGTCTTCGCCCACGCGTCGGGCAACTTCAACCCCATGCACCTGCCGCAGCGCGATTTGCGCGCCCATAAGGAAAACGATCCGGTGGCGCCGTCCATGTGGGTCGGCTCGCTGATCTCGGCGGTGCTCGGCGCCCGGTTGCCCGGTGCCGGCACTCTCTACCGCAACCAGAGCCTCCAGTTTCATGGCATCCGCGCCCATGTGGGCGACGTTCTGACCGTCACCGTGACCGTGGTCGAGAAGCGGGCCAACAATGTGGTCATCCTCGACTGCCGGGTGGTGAACCAGCGCGGCGAGGAGGTGGTGGACGGTCAGGCCGAGGTGGAAGCGCCGACCAGCCATTCCGACCTGCCCGCCGGCCGCATCCCCGAACTGCTGCTGAACACCCATCATCACTTCGACCGCCTGCTGGAAGCCTGTGACGGTCTGGAGCCGCTGCCCACGGCGGTGGTGGTGCCCGAAGACGACGTGTCCCTGGCCGGGGCCATGCTGGCCGCCCGCGAAGGGCTGATCCGCCCGATCCTGATCGGCAACCCGGAGCGCATCGCCGCCGTGGCGCAAAAGGCGGGCGAGGACCTGGCCGGCGTGGAGATCATCGCCGAGACCTCCCACGGCGCGGCGGCGGCCCGGGCGGTGGATCTGGTGCATGAAGGCAAGGCCCGTGCGGTGATGAAGGGCCACATCCATTCCGACGAACTGCTGATGCATGTGACCAAGGCCCAGGGCGGCTTGCGCACCGGCCGGCGGATCAGCCATGTGTTCGTCATGGACGTGCCGGGGCTGGACCACCTGCTGCTGGTCACCGATGCGGCGATCAACGTGTCCCCCGGCCTGGACGCCAAGGTGGATATCACCCAAAACGCCATCGACCTGGGCCGGGCCCTGGGGCTGGACGTGCCGCGCGTCGGCGTGCTTTCGGCGGTGGAAACGGTGAACCCGAAGATCCCCTCCACCCTGGATGCGGCGGCCCTGTCCAAGATGGCCGACCGGGGCCAGATCACCGGCGGCATCGTCGATGGTCCCCTGGCCATGGACAACGCCATGGACATGGAAGCGGCGCGCACCAAGGGCATCACCTCGCTGGTGGCCGGACAGGCCCAGGTGCTGGTCGCCCCGAACCTGGAAGCCGGCAATATCCTGGCCAAGGAGCTGACCTTCGTCGCCCATGCCGAAGCCGCCGGTCTGGTGGTCGGTGCCCAGGCGCCGGTGGTGCTGACCAGCCGCGCGGACAACGAAAAGGCCCGCCTGGTCTCCTGCGCCCTGGCCCTGCTGTTCGAACACTGGCGCACCCAGGGCACGGCCCGCGTGATGACCACGGCGGCCGTCGGCGGCACCCGGGCGGAGGCGGCGCAATGATCAAGACCCACCATCTCCTGACGCTGAACGCCGGCTCGTCCAGCCTGAAGTTCGCCCTGTTCGCCCTGGCCGGCGACACGCCGCGTCTGGTGGCCGGCGGACAGGCGGACGGCCTGGGCGCCCGGGCGCATTTCAAGGTCAAGACCGCCGAGGGCCAGACCGTCGTGGACCGCAGCTGGCAAAAGGCGAACGAGGGGCCGGCCAATGCCCGGGACGCCATGGCCCTGGTGCTGGAATGGCTGCGCGGTTCTCACGGCGATGCCTCGCTGGACGCGGTCGGTCACCGCATCGTGCACGGCGGCCCGATCTACGGCGCGCCGGTGGTGCTGGACGACGGGACCCTGAAGACTCTGGAGGGCTTCAACCCCCTGGCCCCGCTGCACCAGCCCCATAACCTGGCGGGTGTGGAGGCGGCGCGGGAGGCCTTTCCCGAGGCCTTGCAGGTGGGCTGTTTCGACACCGCCTTTCACCGCGCCCACAGCTGGGTCAACGACACCTTCGCCCTGCCGCGGCGGTTCTATGACGAAGGGGTGCGGCGCTACGGCTTCCACGGCCTGAGCTACGAATACGTCTCCCAGGCCTTGCGCGATGTGGCGCCCCACCATGCCAAGGGCCGGGTGGTGATTGCCCACCTGGGCAACGGGGCGAGCATGTGCGCGCTGATGGATGGCCAGTCCGTGGGCTCGACCATGGGCTTTTCGGCCCTGGACGGCCTGCCCATGGGCACCCGCTGCGGCCAGATCGATCCGGGCGTGCTGCTGTACCTGATGGACCACCACGGCATGGACGCCAAGGCGCTGACGGCGCTGCTGTACAAGGAGTCCGGCCTGAAGGGGCTGTCGGGCCTGAGCCAGGACATGCGCGAGCTGGAAGCCAGCCACACCCCGGAAGCGGCCGAGGCGGTGGACTATTTCGTGCAGCGTATCCGCCGCGAGATCGGCGGCATGGCGGCCCTGCTGGGCGGTCTGGACGCGCTCGTGTTCTGCGGCGGTATCGGGGAAAATGCCGACCGGGTGCGCGAACGGGTCT
Organism: Rhodospirillaceae bacterium Z3-40; assembly: GCA_046233135.1. Classification (GTDB taxonomy): domain Bacteria; phylum Pseudomonadota; class Alphaproteobacteria; order Rhodospirillales; family Rhodospirillaceae; genus JBJXHN01. The sequence goes on from JBJXHN010000004.1 coordinate 34,296, forward strand.
GCGCCGGCTTCGACTGGATGGGGATCGAACTGGACGACCATCGCAACCGCACGGGCCAGACGGTGATCAGCTCCGAACGGTCCCGCTGCCGGGTGCTGGTCATCCGCACCAACGAAGAAGCGGTGATTGCCCGCCATACGCTGGCATTGCTGCAAGACACGTCCGGCAAGAAGCGGGCGGCGGCCGAATAGCAAAAATCGCGGCCGATCGGGGGGACGTCCGGCTTCTCGCCGCATCATCGCGAGGAGAACGGCCATGGGCTTCAGACGGGTGATTTTCTGGACCCACCTGTCGGTGGGGGTGGCAGCGGGGATCGTGATCCTGCTGATGTCCCTGACGGGCGTCCTGCTGACCTATCAGCGCCAGATCGAGGCCTGGGCAACCCCGAGGGTCATGGCCGACGGCCGTGCCCCCCTCGGGGCCGATGCCCTGGTTCCCCATGCCCTGGCCGCGGCGGGGGCCGGCTCGGGGGCCGGCCTTGCCTTGCGGTTCGAGAAGGATCCGACGATGCCGGTCAGCGTGCTGCAAGGCCGCCGGCCGCTGGCGCTGCTCGACCCCGCCACCGGTGCGGTCCTGACCCCCGGGGCGGGGGCCGAGGCGGTGCGGACGTTTTTGCGCGGCATGGTGGCGCTGCACCGCTGGCTGGCCCTGGAGGGGGACAGCCGCCCGGTGGGGCGGGCATTGACCGGGGCGGCGAACCTGGGATTCCTGTTCCTGGTGGTTTCCGGCCTGTACCTGTGGTGGCCGCGCAGCTGGACCGGACGGGTGCTGCGCACCAAGCTGATGCTGCGCCGCATGCCGAGCGCGCGGGCGCGGGATTTCCACTGGCACAACGTCTTCGGCATCTGGGCGCTGGTGCCCCTGTTCGTCGTCGTGCTGTCCGGGGTGGTGCTGTCCTATGACTGGGCCACGGCCCTGGTCTATCAGAGTGTCGGGGAAAGCCCGCCGCAAGGCGGAGGCCATGGCGCGGGCGGGGGTCACGGGAACGGTCAGGGCGGGGGCGGCCGAGGGGGCGGCTCCGGCGCCGGTCAGGCCCTCCATGCCGGCGCTGGGGGGAATGCGACGCTCCCTCCCTTGCAGCCGGTTCTGGCGCGGGCGCAGGCCCTGGACCCGGACTGGCGGCGGATCACCCTGCCGCTGGCCGGCGCCGGGCAGTCGGACGCCCTGGAGGTGACGGTGGACAGCGGCAACGGGGCGCAGATCGGGGCGCAGCAAACGGCCCGCTTCTCCCGCGCTGACGGTCGTTTCCTCTCCGCGGCGCCGGCGACGGAGGGCATGACGGCCGGACGGCGGGCGTGGATCTTCCTGCGCTTCGTCCACACCGGAGAGGTTTTCGGCGTCATCGGCCAGACTGTCGCCGGGCTGGTCTCGGCAGTGGGGGTCCTGCTGGTGTACACCGGGCTGGCCCTGGCCTGGCGGCGGCTGATTGTGCCGCTGTTCCGCAAGACGGCGGAAGGCTGAGGGAGGGGGAGACCGGCTGTTGCCCGGGACGCGTCGGTCTGCTTGATGCTTCAACGTGATCAAGGGGATTGCGTCCTGCGGACGCAGGAAAGTGCCGAAGGGGCCTTGGCCCCTTCGGGCATCCCCTTTGGTTAGTCACATCGGGACCGTGCGGGCCAGGGGCGGGCGTGGCCGGCGGCGATCAGGTTCGCGCCGACGTCTTCGCCCGTGGGCAGGGCCACATGGGCGTCCACCCGGCCGCCGAAGGCATCCTGGGTGATCTCCGTCAGCACCACGGTTGGTGTCGCCGACAGCAGGTCGGTCAGATAGCGGCGCGCGGCCTCTGCGGCGGCTTTTTCACGGGCACAGGGCGCGCGGCGCTCCGGTGCATCCACTCCCCGCAGACGCACGCGCGTGGTGACATCCTGGCCCAGCCAGATCCGCACCCGCATTTCCACCGTGTCGCCATCGATGACGCGCAGCACCTCGGCGCGGTAGGCCCCGTACAACGGACCCTCCTTCGCCCACACGTCCCCGCCCGCCGTCAGCAGAACGGCGAGGAGACACAGAAGTCCTGTCATGATCAGGCCGAAGAAGCCGGCCGGAGGGCCGGGGCGGCGCTCTTACGAACGGGTCGGGCCAAAGCCGAGGGAATCGGACAGGCCCGACCCGCCGGCGCCCCCCGTTACCCTCCGGCCACGCTCCCCCGAATCGCGCGATTCACACGCGATGGTGTGGGAAAGGCGGTCGGTGCTGTATAGTCCGGATCAGCCATCATCCTTGGTCTCCTTGAGATGTAGGAAGGGTGGTGGTGAGGGACGGGTCGGTGGTTCCAGCACCGGCTCGTCCCGCTTCCGCCCGGCACGCGGACGGCGCGAAAGGGAGTGTAGCGCGTTTAGAGAGCGGGTGCTACTAGGGAGTGTTCGGCTGTGGTTTCAGAGGCAGGAGCAGGCTTGGCGCCATAGCTGCTCTCCAGAACAGACGGTGTTACACTATCGGCTGACGGCCTCGGCAAGGCGATAGCGCCGTAGCTGCTCTCCAAAACAGACGGTGTTACACTCGATGCACTCGGCGACGCAGATGGCGCGGCGCCGTAGCTGCTCTCCAAAACAGACGGTGTTACACTGAGCCAGCGACCTACACGCCCCCCGCCGGGGCCGTAGCTGCTCTCCAAAACAGACGGTGTTACACTACCTTCAAGACGTACTTCGCGCCGGCCAAGGCCGTAGCTGCTCTCCAAAACAGACGGTGTTACACTCATTTTAGTGTTTTTGTGCGGCGTTCTCGTGCCGTAGCTGCTCTCCAAAACAGACGGTGTTACACTCCACCCGAGGCGATCTATGGACCCCGACCCGCCGTAGCTGCTCTCCAAAACAGACGGTGTTACACTCCGGATCGTGGGGGATCCGCAACTTGCCGTGCCGTAGCTGCTCTCCAAAACAGACGGTGTTACACTCCAAGAAGGGTGTGACAGGAAGGAACTCGCGCCGTAGCTGCTCTCCAAAACAGACGGTGTTACACTGGTAGATCACACGACCACCACCGCGCCGGACGCCGTAGCTGCTCTCCAAAACAGACGGTGTTACACTGACTCGGGCGCCACAGGTACTGGCCCTGGCGCCGTAGCTGCTCTCCAAAACAGACGGTGTTACACTGTCAGGCTCTCGCCCGCCATGCGTCGTCTTGCCGTAGCTGCTCTCCAAAACAGACGGTGTTACACTGACTGTATTAAGCGTGGGATTGGGTATGACGCCGTAGCTGCTCTCCAAAACAGACGGTGTTACACTTACGGCGACAAGCCGGTCTGGATCGGCTACGCCGTAGCTGCTCTCCAAAACAGACGGTGTTACACTGGACATGGGCAAGATGATCGATGCGGAATAGCCGTAGCTGCTCTCCAAAACAGACGGTGTTACACTTAGATAAGGACGTTGTCGATTGGTTCAAACGCCGTAGCTGCTCTCCAAAACAGACGGTGTTACACTTCACTCGAAATAGAGAAAACAGCCATGCCTGCCGTAGCTGCTCTCCAAAACAGACGGTGTTACACTGCGCGGATGCCCTCAGCCGTCAGGCGATAGGCCGTAGCTGCTCTCCAAAACAGACGGTGTTACACTTCATGTCCTCTTTGGACTGCCCGGCTTGGCGCCGTAGCTGCTCTCCAAAACAGACGGTGTTACACTGTGATCGAGAAGCCGGCATTGACCGCGCGCGCCGTAGCTGCTCTCCAAAACAGACGGTGTTACACTCGGCGCGCCCCCATTTCTGCGGGGCCATTTGCCGTAGCTGCTCTCCAAAACAGACGGTGTTACACTGCGTTGCTGATGCGCCTTGGCAAGATTCTGGCCGTAGCTGCTCTCCAAAACAGACGGTGTTACACTGGATCCCGCCATAACCCCTTGAATCTAGGGTGTTATGGCGGGTTTTCAGTGCGAAAAAACCGGAGGATCCGGGTCAAAAAAGGGCCAGTTGCTCCGGTTTTTTCTCGGTCTCCGTCTGGCTGCGCCCGTGATAATTCCGGGTCATGCCGTACTGTTTGTCGGTCAGGAACATCATGCTCACCGATCCCAGGGACGGGGTCTGTTTGCCGATCCGGTCTGCCGCCGCCTCTGCCCGGGTGCGGATGTCGAAATAGCGCAGATAGACCGACCATTGTTTCATGGTGAAGCCTTCATCTTTCAGCAGATTGCGGAATTGGGTGGCCGCCCGGCGTTCCTTGGCGGATCCCACGGGAAGGTCGAAGACAACAAGAAGCCACATGGCGCGGTACCCCGAAAAGCCGCCGGTGCGGGATTCGCGTTTCATCCGATAGCGCAGGCTCAGTTCCCGGCGCAGGCGGGCGTCAATCAAGGTCCAGACTCCCCTGATCCACGGCCGTCCACGAATCGGGGAACCATGGCGTGGTGCGGTCCCCCATGAACACGTCCACCAGCGACAGCGCCATGGCGGTCATCACCCGGGGCACCGCCTGGGATCCCTGGTCGGTGGGCAGGCTGCGGTCGGTGACTCCGACCAGGGCGGCCTTCATCTCGGCATCCAACGCCTTGTCCTGCCAGACCTTGGCATTGCGCCAGACCAGATCGTCCACCAGGGGGCGGAAGGGCTCCACCAAGTCATCGGCGAGCTGGAAGGGATTGCGCTTGCCCGAATGGAACACCCCCAGGCTGGGATTCAGGCCGGCCGCGCAAATCGCCCTGGCCACCGCCGCACGCAGCACCGTGTAGCCATAGTTCAAGGGGGCGTTCAGCCCTCCGGCGTCCGGGTCCCGCCGGAAGCGAGGCCCCAGCAGCGCCGGCCAGTACAGCCGGGCGGCCTGGGCTTCCGTGTTGTCCGGATCGCCTGCCCGCACGGACTTGGCCATAACCCGCAGCCGGGTCCCATCGGCGGCGCCGATTCGGTCCAGCATTTGGCCCTGGGCGAGGATTTTCTGGGTGACCATGGCCTTCCAGATCCGCTTGCGCGTGGGCAGGGGCGCATCGGCCTGCAAGGCCATGCGCGGCGCCTGTTCGCCATTGCCGACCACCGGCACCGCCAGGGACAGCGGCATGTGGTTGCGCCCGCAGATGACCAGGGGGATGCCCAGTTCCGCCAGCCGGCCGAGCAGGGAGGCGGAGACCATCGCCCCATGGCCGTGGATCAGGACGGATTGGATATCCGACAGCGGCACCCGCCCCACCTCGGCGCCGTCCGCGGCGACTCGCAGGGACTCCCGGTTCAGGGTCAGGGTGCGTCCCTCCCCGGAGATGTCGACCACCCGCCACATCGATCAGCCCTCGCCCGGACGGTTGCCGGTGGGAGGCTTCCATTTCAGGTAGCCCGTTGGTGTCAGGTAGACCGGGACAGGGGCGCGCTCCAGGAACTTGGAAACGCTGCCAAAGCGGAGCCGAACCTCCGCCGGCACCTCTTTCGGTGCCCGGGATTCGGCCACCGGCAGGCATTCCAGGTCCAGGCTTCCGCCCCCGCCGGAGAAAGAGCGGACCCGGAACAGATCCCGGCCGTCGTCGGGGTCCCTGGTACGGTCCATTTCCAGGACATCCCCCTGGTGGACGACGAACAGCACCCGCTCCGCCCCCACCGCTGCCGCGCGGTCGAAGTCCGAGGTGACGGCGTCGATGGTCTGGATGATGTCCACCGCCCGATCCCCGCTGTGATCGAGGAAGACCACCAGTTCCGCGTTGCTTTTGGTGATGAACACCCGGTCCGGCACCCGGCGGCCCCGCTTGTCGGTGCGCCAGGACAGCACCCGGGCGGACTGGTGATCCAACCGCTTGAAGCGGCGCGTTCCGCTTTGGCTCACCCGGGCGACCGCTTCCTTGGCGCGCACCGTGGCGCTTTTCACCTTGCCCGCGTCGTCCCGCTCCGGCGTTTCCTCCCAGGCGGTCAGCAAGGCGTTGCGCAGGCCGTCCAGGGACCGGCCAAGGTTGCGCAGGTCCAGGTCCGGCCGCGTGCCGCCCCACCACACCGGGGTGTCCCGTTCCATGGCCTTGGCCAGGACGGCCTCGTGCTCCGGCGACAGGCGCAGCGCCTTGTCCAGCTTGGCGGTGAAGTCCGCCTTTGACGCATAGGCCACGGCCAGGGCGCCGACATCCACATGGGTCAGGGTCAGGACCATCCCCGGCCGGTCCGGATTCTCGCAGATCACGCCCAGCTGGGTTTGCTGGTGCAGCTGCCCCATGGGGTCGTGGTCGGGGCGCAGGGTGACCCGGGTGGGGCGGTCCGGGGTCATGGTGGTCAGGAAATCCTTGACCGTTCCGGCGAAGGACGGGTCCCAGCAGATCCCCGCCCCCCGACGCGCCCGGTCGGCGGCGCGCACCGCCTGCAGGGCATCGATGGCCGAGTCGCGGGTTTCGCCCCGGCCGGTCAGGGTGGCGATGCGCTGCACGTCGGAGCGCGAGGCGCAGCCGGCCACAATGGCGTCCAGCAGATGGTGGCGGTCGTCCCAGCGGATCTTCTTGCGCGCCGCCACGGCCTGGTTCAGGGCGGCCGCATGGGCCTCTCGCGCGGCCGGGTCGTCGGGGATGGGGCCGTCGGTGGCGAACAGGGCGGGGTCCAGGCGGCCTTCGTCCACCATGATGGTGCGGATCACATCCGTCAGCCCCCAGGCCCGGCGCAGCAGGTCCGACAGCCCGCCGGTCAGGCACAGCACGTCGCTTTCCTCCGGCACCAGGGGGCGCAGATAGCGCCGCGCCAGCTTGCCCACGTACCGGGTGTCGTTGAGATAGCGGTCCTGGAAATATCCCTCCTCCCGGAAGCGCTCCATGGCCGTTTCCTCGAACCGCCAGAGCGACCCGGGGCGCAGGTCTTTGACCCGTTGCAGCAGGCTGGCGTAATCCTGCATCTCGCCCCGGGGGCCGGAGAACGACGGGTGGAAGGCTTCGAAGGGGGTATCGTCGGCTTTCTTGTGGTTATAGGCCTTGAGGCAGAGCGCCAGATTGCCCATGCGGCCGTCCATGGTGCGGGCCTGGGGCAGGATGTGGTCCACCTCCACCCGGCCCTGGACGATATCGTCCATCGAGATCGTTTCGCCCGAATACAGGCAGGTCTTGTTCTGCCACTCCCACAGCCGCATCAGCCGCAGTGTCTTGGGTGAGGGTCGCAGGCCGGCCAGCACCAGATCCCTGGCCCAGGTGTCGTTCCGGCGCTGGTTGCGGGCGTTTTCCCGCTCGATCTCGGCGCGGTCGTCGGCGCTCTTATTCAGGTCCCGGGCCAGCTCCAGGCCGATATGCACAGGGTTGCCGTAGCGCTTCAGATAGTCGTTGGCGACCGCGCGCAGGCGGTTCATGGCCACATGGACGACCGGATTGGGGATGCGGCCGAAGCGTTCCTCCTCGGTCTTCGGCGGTCGGCCTGCCGATTGCCGTTTTTCCGCCGCCCGGTCCGGCACGCAGGCGTCGCGCAGGATTTCGCCGTAGTAGGGCAGGCGATCCCGGGGTTCGGTGGAACCGCTCAGATGATCGGTCAGCCCGGCCATCTTTTCTGCTTCGGACAGGGCGCAGACGGTGGTCCGCAGCACCTCCACCAGCCGGGCTGTCGCCGTCGCTCCGGCCGAGCTGTACCCCCGGGGCAGGGAGGCCTTGGAGACGGCTTCGGCCTGTTCGGCCGTCAGGCCATAGAGGGTGATCAGGGTGTTGACGACGGCTTCGTGGTCGTCTTCCTCCCGCAGCAGGGTTTCCAGGCTGTGGCGGCCTTCTGTGTCCTGCGTTGCCCACAGGTCGCCGATTCCGGCGGCATTGGCCATATGGACCAGGGCATGACCCTTGATCAGCCGGCGGCTTTTGCCGGCGGACACCTCCAGCGCCAGGATCGGCGCGTCCTTGTCCTTGCCCAGTTTCATGGCCTTGCGGGCGGCGGCGGCGCTGACGTCCTTGCCGGCCAGGGCGATGGCGGCCACGGCGTCGCGCTGCTCCAGGGTGGGCAACTGGCGGGCGCCGCTGCGGGGATCGGTCATCAGGCAGAGGTTATTGACCTCCTCGTAGATCCGCTTCGTCTGGAACAGGTCCGACGCGATGGCCAGCCGGGGTTCCACATTGCCGTCCGCCCCTTTCAGGCCATAGCGGCAGGGGCCGACGCGGGGGCGTTCCATGGGGACTTCGTCAAAAACGGCGGCATGGATGGTTTGTCGCAGGCTGTCGGTCAGCTGCGGGTGGTCTTCGGCCTGGCGGGCGAGCAGGCGGGCCAGTTCGTCTTCCATCATGGTCCGGGTATAGACCCGCTGGTTGGCGTTGCGGCGCGAGGCCCGGGTGGGCTGGCCCGCCATTTCGTCCTGGTGGGCGAGCTGGCCCGGGGTGGCGGGACCGCCGGTGCCGCCGGTCAGCCGGACCCCCAGGTCTTCCAGAGCCGCGCGGGTTTCCTTGGCCCTGTCGGCGATGCTGGTGCCCTTGCTGTCCTTTTCCTCGCCGTCTTTGTCCGACGGCCCGAGCCCCCGGCTGAGCCGCCGGCCGCGATTGCGGGCGATATGCATGATGGCCCGGCCCAGATCCTCCGGCGCCAGGGTCTGGGTGATCCCCAGGGCGCGCAGGCGGATGCGGGACAGGCCGCCGTTGACCAGCTGCTTGCGCTCGTCGTCCGGCAGGGCGGGCGGGGCGGTGTCGAATCCGGGCGGGAGGCTCAGGTCCTCGGCCAGGATCCGCCGCAGCCGCCGCAGCCGGTATTGGCGGCGGTCGGTCTGGCGGCGCATGGACCGGAAGGTCCGCCGCTCCACCCCGCCTTCGGGCACCGGATAGACATGCGAGATGCCATCCAGCAGCGCGACCGGGTTGTTATACTCATCCAGTTCCAGGACGGCGAAGCCCAGGCTTCCCACGCCGACGTCGATCCCCCATCCGATCCGCATGCTTCATGCCCCTTGCGACAACAAAAGATTGACAAGTGTCGCTGTGGCAGCTTTTAATATCAACGCTGTTTTGGAGAGCAGCTACGGTAATGCCACCTCTCTTCGGAGGGGTGGAATTGAAAAATGGAAAGCGGTCCCATTGGGGCCGCTTTCTTTTTGGGCATCAAGTCTTGGGCTCCGGGGCTTTCAGGCACTTGCGTGCCTAGAAGCTATGAAGGGTGAGATGGAATTCCTTGCGATTCCGGAGATTATGGGGGTTGGCTTTCGTCCTTTCCGTTTTCTCTTCACCCCAAATTCTCCGCCTCTCCCAGCACTTCGGCAAACACCGCCGGTTCCACATTCCCGCCTGACGCCACGACCACCGTGGTCTTGCCGCGCAGGTCCACCTTTCCGGCCAGGGCGGCGGCCAGCGCTGCCGCGCCGCCGGGCTCCACCACGATCTTCAGGTGCAGGAAGGCCAGAAGCATTGCCCGGCGGACCATCCGGTCGTCCACGCTCAGCACGCCGGCCAGCAGGCGGCGGTTCAGGGGCAGGGTCAGCTTGCCCGGTCGTAGCGACAGCAGCGAATCACAGAACGGCGAGCCCGTCCCGTCGTTCGCCGCCCCGACCTCGCCAGCCAGGGCGCGGGCGGTGTCGTCCCATCCCTCCGGCTCCACGCCATACAGCGGCAGCGCCGGATAGGCGTCGCGCAGGGCCAGCGCCGTGCCGCTGATCAGCCCGCCGCCGCCGCAGGGGATCAGCACCTGATCGGGCGTCACGGCCTGCTCGGCGCATTGCGCGGCGATCTCCAGCCCCACGGTTCCCTGACCGGCCATCACCGCCGGGTGGTCGAAGGGCGGGATCAGCGTGCCGCCGGTCTCCGCCAGCACCCGCTGCGCCACCTCTTCGCGGGTCCGCCGGGTGCAGAAGACGACGGTGGCCCCATGGGCCTTGGTCAGCCGCACCTTCAGCGCCGGCGCGTCTTCGGGCATGACGATCGCCGCCGGCACGCCCCAGGCCTTCGCCGCCGCCGCCACCGCCTGGCCATGGTTGCCGGAGCTGTGGGTGACCACGCCGGCCTCTCGCGTGGCCGGGTCCAGGCAGGCCAGCGCATTGGTCGCGCCGCGGATCTTGAAGGCACCGGTGCGTTGCAGACATTCCGCCTTGACCAGCAGCCGGCCGCCCAGCGTGGCGTTCAGGACCGGGCTTTCCAGCAACGGCGTGCGCACCACCGCGTCAGCCAGCCGCGCGGCGGCGGCGTGGATGTCGGCGATGGAAATCGCGTCACCGGATGCGGCGGACGGGGGGGAGTCTGCCATGCCGGGGTTCTCCTACAGGAGGGGGGAGGGGAACGCGTCTTGTCGCGGATTATTTCGTCGCAGCCTGGTCGCGGGCCAGGGCGCGCCAGCCGATGTCGCGGCGGCAGAAGCCTTGCGGCCAGTCCACCCGGTCCACGGCCGTATAGGCGCGGGTCTGGGCCTCGGCGACCGTGCGGCCGACGGCGGTCACCCCCAGCACCCGGCCCCCCACGGCCAGCACCCGGCCGTCCGCATCGGCCTTGGTGCCCGCATGGAAGACGGTGACCCCGTCCACCGCGCCGGCCTCGGGCAGGGCGCCGATCTCGGTTCCCTTCTCGTAGGATCCCGGATAGCCCTGGGCGGCCATCACCACCACCAGGGCACAGGCGTCGGACCAGCTGAGCGTCTGTCCCGCCAGGGTGCCGCTGGCGGCGGCGTGCAGCACGGGCAGCAGATCGCTGTCCAGCCGCGCCATCAGCACCTGACATTCCGGATCGCCGAAGCGGACGTTGAATTCCAGAACCTTCGGGCCGGCGGCCGTGACCATCAGCCCGGCGAACAGAACGCCGGTGAAGGGAATGCCGTCGGCGGCCATGGTCGCCACCGTGGGGTCGATGATCTCGGTCATCACCCGGGCTTGCAAGGCGGCGTCGATCACCGGGGCGGGGCTGTAGGCGCCCATGCCGCCGGTGTTGGGGCCGGTATCGCCCTCGCCCACCGCCTTGTGGTCCTGGGCGGCCACCAGGGGCAGGGCGGTGGTGCCGTCGCACAGGGCAAAGAAGCTGGCTTCCTCGCCGTCCAGGAACTCCTCGACCACCACTTCGTCGCCGGCGGCCCCGAAAGCCTTGTCGCCCATGATGGTGTCGATGGCCGCCAGCCCCTCGTCCACCGTCGCGCAGAGGATCACCCCCTTGCCGGCGGCCAGGCCATCGGCCTTGACGACGATCGGTGCGCCCTTTTCGCGGATGAAGGCCTTGGCGGTGTCGGCGTCGGTGAAGCGGCCGTACCACGCCGTCGGCACCCCGGCCTTGGCCAGCAGGTCTTTCATGAAGCCCTTGGAGCCTTCCAGCGCGGCGGCCGCAGCGCTGGGGCCGAAGACGGCGATGCCCCTGGCCCGCAGGCGGTCGGCGAGGCCGGCCACCAGCGGCGCTTCCGGCCCGATCACCACCAGATCGATGGCGTAGTCCAGGGCCAGGGTTTCCAGGCCGTCCAGGTCTTCCGCCCCGACGGCGACGCATTCGGCCACATCGGCGATGCCGGCGTTGCCGGGCGCGCAGAGCAGCCGTTCACACTGCGGCGACTGGGACAGCTTCCAGCAGAGCGCGTGTTCCCGCCCCCCCGATCCGACGACGAGAACGTTCATGGCCGTGCCTCCGGATCCGGATTACTCGTTGAACAGGCTGGAAACAGACGCTTCCAGGCTGATGCGGTGCATGGCCTCGGCGACCAGCGGGGCGATGGAGATCTGCTTGACGTTGCGCGCCAGCCGCATCGCCTCGGTGGCCTGGATGCTGTCGGTGATGCACAGCGAATCCAGCGGCGAAGAGGTCACCCGCGCCACGGCGCCGCCCGACAGCACGCCGTGGGAAACATAGGCCTGCACTGAATTGGCCCCGGCCTTCTTCAGCGCCACGGCGGCGTTGCATAGGGTGCCGGCGGAATCGACGATGTCGTCCACCAGGATGCAGTCGCGGCCCTTCACGTCGCCGATGATGTTCATCACTTCCGACACGCCGGCGCGTTCGCGGCGCTTATCGATGATCGCCAGGTCGGCTTCGATCCGGCGGGCCAGATCGCGGGCACGCACCACGCCGCCAACGTCCGGAGAGACGATCATCGGCTTGTCGCCCTTGAAATCTTCCTTGATATGGCGGGAAAACACCGGCGCGGCGTACAGGTTGTCCAGCGGGATGTCGAAGAAGCCCTGGATCTGGCCGGAGTGCAGGTCCAGCGTCACCACCCGGTTGGCCCCGGCGCTGGTGATCAGATTGGCCAGCAGCTTGGCGGTGATCGGCGTGCGCGGGCCGGTCTTGCGGTCCTGGCGGGCATAGCCGAAGTAGGGAATCACAGCGGTGATGCGCCGGGCGGATCCGCGCTTCAGCGCATCCAGGGTCACCAGCAGCTCCATCAGATGGTCGTTGGCCGGATAGCTGGTGGACTGCACGACGAAAACATCTTCGCCGCGGACGTTTTCCAGGATCTCCACCCATACTTCCATGTCGGAGAAGCGCTTCACGCTGGCGTTGGTCAGCTCCAGGTTCAGGAAGCTCGCGATGGCTTCCGCGAGCGGACGGTTGGAGTTGCAGGCCAGGATCTTCATACCAGGCTCTCCGGATCGATAGCTGGGACGGTGGGGCGAGGATGCTGAACGCCAGAGGGCGCGGCGCGAAAAATAGATAAAATCCTGTACAAGGATGCGGGTCGGCGGCAGCGCGTGTTCTATATCAACCGGTCACGGGACTGTAAACCTCGTAACCCACCCCATTGGCGCACAATGTGCGCCGTTTGGCCCGGCGTGCGTACAGGGGCTGCCCTTTCGGGCGTTGGCCGGGGAGGCCGTGCAGGCAACGGTTGACCCTGCCCCGGCAAGGATAGCGAGAGGGTTGTTCTCGCTATCGTCCTTTGGTGATCAGGACCTCGCCGATTCCATCCAGCGCGGCGCGCGCCACGTCCAGCGCGACCGGTCCCCAGGGGCCGTCCAGCATGCCTTTGGGAATCACGTTCTGCTGGGTGACGTCGCCCAGTTTGGCGTCGGCGCGCAGGTTGGTGACTGTCCAGGTGATGGTGACCTTTTCCTTGCCCGGCCCGGCTGGTTCGGTAACCACGCGGCCGACCACCGAGAAATCCGCCTTGGCCTTGTCCGGGGTCACTGTCACGCCGGCGGCGCGCATCAGGGCGGCCATGGCGTTGGCCAGCGACGTGGTGCCGTCCCCCGGTGATTCGACGACCGTGGGGACCAGGGCGGTCACCAGCTTGGCTTCCGGTGTCGCCACGGCCGTGTCCGGCGCCGGCGGCGGTGCGGCCGGGCGCTTGGGCGGCGCGGCGGGCACGGGGGGGGCCGGCTGGGGGGCGGCCCCGGGGCCGGGGGGGGCTTCGGCGGGCGTGGAGCCGGTACCGGTACCGGCACCGGCCAGACCGGGGGGCGGCGCGCTAAGATCGTCTTCGCGGCTGACCGGGCGGCTGGGCGCGGCGCGGGGCGCCGGATCGCGACCGTCGGCATAACGCGGCGTCCACGGACCCAGGGCGGTGGTGACGTCGGCGACCACCGGGGTCACCACCGCCTGGGCGGCCTCGGGCGCGGCCTGGTCCCACAGGGTGGCGTTCTGCGTCACGGTGGCGCTGTCGGAAGACAGCGTGGTGCCGTCGGCGGCTTTCAGCTGCCAGAAGATCTGCAGGGGCCGCTGGCCCGACCCGGTCACCGCACCGGCGCGCACTTCCAGCACCAGGGTGTGGCCGAGTCGCCCGCTGCTGACCTCTTCCGCTTCCGCCGGAATGCCCCGGCCGCGCAGCATCTCGGCGGCTTCCAGGGCGAGCAGGCGGCTCCAGGGGTGGGGCAGTCCGGCCGCCGAGGTGACGGTGACCCCGGTGCCCGACGGCAGGGCCACCAGCGGATTGGCCGAGGCCGCCAGGCGGTCATGGGCAAAGGGGCGGGGCATCTCGCCGCAGGCCGACAGCGCGACCACGGCCAGCATCACCCCCAGGGAGTGGCCCGCCCGGCGACCGAAGGCGCCGCAGCGGAAGAACGACGACAGGAAGGACATCACGGGCACGCTGCCACCAGAAAAGACGCGGGCCGACAGTACTCGGACCGGATAAAACAGGCCAGACAAGATGGGCCGGAAGGGGGGGCCGGCAATCAATCAGGATGAACGACGAGAACCTCAGCGTTCCAGAGCGATGGCCGACAGCATGCGGCCGTAATCGCTTTCCCCGCGCAGGGTGGCCCGGCGATAGCTGAAGAACCGGCGTTCCTCGCGGCTGGTGTCACAGGGGGTCGGCATCACCTCGGTCACGCCCAGGCGCACCAGCTTCTTGGCGATGTAGCCGGGCAGGTCGAAGCGGAAGTGCCCCTCCTTGGCCGCATCGGCGAAGAACATGGCGTTGCTGTCTTCCTCGGCCAGGAATGGCGCGGGGAACTCGGGCCCCACTTCATAGGACCGCTGGGCGATGCAGGGGCCGATGCCGGCCATGATATCGCCGCGCTTGGCGCCCTGTTCTTCCATCGCCGCGACCACGGAATCGAGGATCCCGTTCAGCGCCCCGCGCCAGCCGGCATGGGCGGCGCCGACGACGCGGGCCTTGGGATCGGCGAACAGCACCGGCGCACAGTCGGCGCTCAGGATCCCGAGAACCAGACGCGGCACCGTGGTGACCAGACCGTCGGCGACCGGGGCGTCCTCGGGACGCCAGGTGCGGGTGGCAACGACCACTTCGTTGGTGTGCTGCTGGTTGACGGTGACCAAGGCTTCGGGCGGCATTTCCATGGTGGCCATGGCCCGGGCGCGGTTCTGCCGCACGTTATCCGGCGAATCCCCGGAGCCGTAGCCACAGTTCATCGAATCGAACAACCCCGTGGAGACCCCCCGATTGCGGGTGAAGAATCCATGGCGGATGTTGGTCAGGGCGTTCAGCGAAGAGACGGTGATCATTGGGCTGAGGATCCGTGAAAACCGGGAAGGGAAGGGAGCCCCACGGAGCGTAGGGCCATCCCCTTGAATAAAGTGCCCATTTCTTCCGGGTCAATCAAGCGGCGTACGGCAGATGTGATTTTTCGCCGGCCGCTGGAATCCTGACCGGCAATCAGCTGGGCAGCGCGCGCCTCCAGTCCCAGGCCCTGAAGAAAGGGACCCTGCTGGATCACGCCGTCCACCGCCGCGCCGTTCGCAGCTGCGGTGCGGGCGAGGGCTTCGAAGTCCACATGGGCGGTCAGGTCGGCCAGCCCCGGGGCCTCCAGCGGGTCGGCGAAGGCATGGCCGCGCACCGCCTGCAAGCTGTCTCCGGGGGCGCTGCGGGCCGGACCGTAATCGATGAAAAGCGCCGCTCCGCCTTGGGTTTTCAATCTTCCGGCCACGCTGGCGATGATGGCATGGGCGGCGGGACAGGTTTCGACGATATCCCCCGGTCCGGCCGCCGCATGGGCGGGCTGCACATGGGGGGGCAAGTCTTGCTGCGGTGCACCGAGAGCGAAGGCGAAAGGGCGGCCTGCGTCGTCCGGCGCGGGAACCACCAAACGCTCGTGCCAGACTGTTCCGTCTTTGCCGCGCACCCATTGGCGGATCGGCAGCGCATCCAAAAGTTCGTTGGCCAGAAGAATCATCGGGCCGTCGGGGACGTCTGAAATGCTGTCGTGCCAGTGAATCGGCACGCCGGAGTCGGCCAGCGCGGCTTTCTGTCGATTGCGCAACGACGGGCTGGTTTCAACCAGATGGACCGACAGCGCGGCCCGGTAAGGGGGCACGGGGGCGAGCGCGCGCAGGGCATCGGCCATCAGGGTGCCGCGTCCCGGCCCCATTTCGACCAGACGCAGGCTGGCAGGGCTTCCCATCATCTGCCAGACCACCGCGCTCCACAGGCCCAGCAGTTCGCCGAACATCTGGGTGATTTCCGGCGCGGTGATAAAATCGCCGTCGCGGCCGAAGGCCGTGCCCCGGGCGTAATAGTGGGCCAAGCACAGGCCCATGTAGTCGTGAACGCTCAGCGCCCCATCCGGCCCCAGGCGCGCGCGCAAGGCCCGGGTCAGGTCCTCCGGCGGGTTCCCGGTCACAGGGTCGCTCATGCGCTGCCGGCCGGGGCGGGCTGGCGGCGGCGGGCGATGACCACGAAGGCGATGCCGGCCATGGCCATGGGGATGGACAGGATCTGGCCCATGGTCACGCCGAAGGCCAGGAAGCCCAGGTGGGCATCGGGTTCGCGGAAGAACTCGGCGGTGATGCGGGCGCAGGCATAGCCGATCAGGAACAGGCCGATCAGTTGACCCGGACGCGCGCGCAGGCGGGTGAAAGCCCACAGGGCGATGATGACGGCGAACAGCACGATCCCTTCCAGCCCGGCCTCGTACAGTTGGCTGGGATGGCGGGGCAGGGGGCCGCCGTGAGGGAAGACCATCGCCCAGGGCACATCCTCGGCGACCCGGCCGAACAGCTCGCCATTGATGAAGTTGGCCAGGCGGCCGAAGAACAGGCCGATGGGGGCGACACAGGCCACCACATCGCCCACCGCCAGGAGGTTCAGGCGACGCTGGCGGCAGAACAGGACGGTCGCCAGGATGACCCCCAGAAGCCCGCCATGGAAGCTCATGCCGCCGTTCCACATTTGTGGAATCTCCAGGGGGTTATTCAGGAAATACAGCGGCTTGTAGAACAGCACATAGCCCAGTCGGCCGCCCAGAATGGTGCCCAGGGTGGCCCAGACGAGGAAATCGTCCACGGCCGCTTCGGGCATGGCATGGGGCGGCCGGCGCACCAACGCCCGCATCAGCACCCATCCGCCGATCAATCCGGCGATATAGGCCAGGGCATACCAGCGGATGGCAAACGGACCGAGTTCGATCAGAACCGGATCGATGGCGGGAAACGGGATGGTGAGGAGCATGGGCGGCATCAGGCCTTCAGCTTGTATCCGGATCGCAGCATGGCCCAGGTGATCCCCAGCAACATCAGGTCGAAGGCCCCGACCACCAGCAGGCCGGTGATGGGGGTGGCCTGGTCATGGCCGATGAAGCCGTAGCGGAAGCCGTCGATCATGTAGAAGAAGGGGTTCAGGTGGGCCAGGAACTGGAATGTCTCGGGCAGACGGTCCACGGTATAAAAGGTGCCCGACAGGAAAGACAGGGGGGTGATGACAAAATTGGTCACCGCCGCCATGTGATCGAACTTGTCGGACCAGATGCCGGCCATCATGCCCAGCAGCGCCAGCATCAGCGAGGCACCGACGGCGTGATACACGATGAACAGTGGCGCATGGATATGCACGGGGACGAAGGGCAGCAGGCCCAGGGCGACGAAGGCGCCGACCATGATCCCCCGGCTGACCCCGCCCATGGCGAAGGCGGCCGTCATCTCGCCGGCGGACAGGGGAGGCATCAGCACGTCGACGATATTGCCCTGCACCTTGGCGATCATCAGCGAACTGGAGGTATTGGCAAAGGCGTTCTGCATCATGGCCATCATGATCAGCCCCGGCGCCAGAAAACCACTGAGGGTGACATTGGCCACATCCACCTCCCGCCCGATGGCGAGGGTGAAGATGGCCAGGAAGATCAGGGTGGTGGCAATGGGTGCGGCGACGGTTTGCAGATAGACTTTCAGGAACCGGCGCACTTCCTTCAGGTACAGCTCCCACAGCCCGCGCCAGTTGACCCGGCCCATCCGCCGGGGGGCGGGAAGACCGATGGCGCCGGTGGTATCCTTCACGGTAGAACTCCTTGGTTAGGCCTCTCAGGCGCCGGGCGCCGCTTGTTGCGGTTAGGTAACGTTGCGTTTTCGCTCCGTGGGGCCGAAGAGTCGGATGGGGTGCAATGGACACGCTCACCATCATCCACCCCCATCGTGATGCGGTGGCGGAGACCGTGCCCCTCGTTTAGGCTCTGATCATTGGTTTCGCAAGAGATGGGTTCATGACCGCCAAAACGGAAGGGACAACCGCGTCCGCCCCCAAGCCGTCTTCCCGCCCCCTGCCCAAGCCGCCCACTCCGGCGCGGCTGGAAAAGGCCGCCTATGCCTATCTGGAGCGCTATTCGGCGAGCGGCGAAAGCCTGCGCCGGGTGCTGATGCGCCGGGTGGAGCGCGGCGCGCGCCTGCACCACATTGATCGCGCCGAAGCCGCCGGCTGGGTGAGCAAGATCGTTGCCGCCTTCCAGGACCGGGGGCTGCTCGACGACCGCCGCTATGCCGAGGGGCGAGCACGGAGCATGTTGCGGCGCGGCGATTCGCCGGCCCTGATTCGCCGCGCCCTGGCTGCCAAGGGGGTGGTCGAGGCGGATGTGGACGCCGGCCTCGCCGCCGCCGCCGAGGACGTGTCGGACCCGGAGCGCACTGCCGCTCTGGCCTACTGCCGCCGCCGCCGCATCGGTCCCTATCGGGCCGACGATGCGGCGCGGGAGGCTAACAAGCAAAGGGACGTGGCGGCCCTGGCCCGCCGGGGCTTCGCGCCGGACGTGGTGTTCGATGTGCTGGGAGCGGATGCGGAAGCGCTGGACTCGGGACGGGAAGCCGCCTGGTAGGGCGAGGTGACCTCACGGCGAGAACTGCTCGCTCAGGATCCGTTCTTCCAGATTGTGTTCGGCATCGAACAGCAAAGTCAGGGAGATGCGCCGCCGTTCCTTGATTTCCACCCGGGCGACGTCGCGCACTTCGGTGTAGTCGGCCACCGCCGAGACCGGGCGCTTGCGGTGTTCGATGACCTCGACGGTGACCTTGGCGATATCGGGCAGAATCGCCCCGCGCCAGCGGCGGGGGCGGAAGGCGCTGATCGGGGTCACCGCCATGACGTTGGAGCCGATGGGCAGAATCGGGCCATGGGCCGAAGCGTTGTAGGCGGTGCTGCCGGCGGCGGTGCAAACCAGAACGCCGTCGCAGATCATTTCGGGCAGGCGCACCTTGCCGTCGACGCTGATTCGCAGCTTGGCGGCCTGGCGGGTTTCCCGCAGCATGGAAACTTCGTTGATGGCCAGGGCTTCGACCACCTCTCCGCCCACGGTGGTGGCGGTCATCTGCAGGGGATGAAGTTTCACCGGCGTGGCTTCGGCCAGCCGCTCCATCAGGCTTTCCTCTTCATACTGGTTCATCAGAAAGCCGACGGTGCCCCGGTTCATGCCATAG
This sequence comes from Rhodospirillaceae bacterium Z3-40, assembly GCA_046233135.1. GTDB lineage: Bacteria > Pseudomonadota > Alphaproteobacteria > Rhodospirillales > Rhodospirillaceae > JBJXHN01. The sequence continues at coordinate 53,165 of JBJXHN010000004.1, forward strand.
ATGGCCGGGCGCCGCTTCAGGTTGGCGTGCAGGGTTTCCAGCATGAAACCGTCTCCGCCCAGGGCGACGATCAGGTCGGCCTCGTTCGGATCCGCATGGCCGTAGCGGTGACGCAGCCGCTTCAATGCCTGCTGAGCCTCCGGGGTTTCGGTGGCGACGAAGGCGACGGTCTGGAAGTCCATAAGGGATCCTTGGGCGCGGTCACCCGGAACGACCGGGCGTCAATAGCGGGCCTGAGCCGACGGGGGAGGGTCGGCGGAGAGAGGCGGCGGTTCCGGGAATATAGGCCAGTCGTTCTCCGGATTGAAGTCGACGAAAGGCGGTTGCCCCAATCCTGCGGCGTGCCTCAACCGCCGGTGACGCTCATGTGGCGGGGGACGGCGGGGCCGGAATGGTCGCGGTCGATGACGAAATCGTGCCCCTTGGGCTTGCGGCCGATGGCTTCATCCAGGGCCTGCCCCAGGGCCTCGGTCCCGCCGCCGCTGCGCAGCACGGCGCGCAGGTCGGCGCTGTCTTCCTGTCCCAGGCACATGAACAGGGTGCCGGTGCAGGTCAGCCGCACCCGGTTGCAGCCTTCGCAGAAGTTATGGGACAGGGGGGTGATGAAGCCCAGCCGGGTGCCGGTTTCCTTCACGTCCATATAGCGCGACGGGCCGCCGGTGCGGTGGCTGCTTTCGCTCAGGGTCCAGTGGCGGGCCAGACGGGCGCGCACGGTTTCCAGGGGCATGTAGACATCGGCGCGGTCGTGGGTGACCTCGCCCAGGGGCATGGTTTCGATGAAGGTCAGGTCATAGCCCCGCTTGCCGCACCAGGCCAGCATCTCGTCCACTTCGTCGTCGTTGACACCCTTCAGGGCGACGGTGTTGATCTTGACCTTAAGCCCGGCTTCTGTGGCGGCATCCAGGCCGCGCATCACCTTGGCCAGATCGCCGCGCCGGGTGATCTCGGTGAAGCGGTCGGGGCGCAGGGAATCCAGCGAGACATTGATGCGTCGCACGCCGCAGTCGGCCAGCGCGCCGGCGAATTCGGCCAGCCGGGTGGCGTTGGTGGTCAGGGTCAGTTCGTCCAGCCCGCCGCCGTTCAGCCGTTCGCCCAGCCGCTCCATCAGGGTCAGGATCCCCCGGCGGTGCAAGGGCTCGCCGCCGGTGATGCGCAGCTTGGTCACGCCCCGGTCGATGAAGGCGCCGGCCACCTGTTCCAGCTCTTCCAGCGTCAGCAGATCGCGCTTGGGCAGGAAGGTCATCTCCTCGGCCATGCAGTAGTGGCACCGCAGGTCGCAGCGGTCGGTGACGGAGATGCGCAGATAGGTCACCGCCCGGCCGAACGGATCGATCAGGGGGGCGGGGCGGGGCACGGACGGCGCCTGGGGCGGGGGTATGGTGCTCATGGGTGTTATGTGCGCTTCGCCCCCTGCCTCTGGCAAGGGGTCCGTTGGTCCGGAATGCGACGGCAGGGGCTAAAAAACACGGCCGGCGAAAGGACTCCGCCGGCCGTGGGGCTTCCGAGAGGAGACAGGCCGGATTTAGTGAGCGGCCGGTTTCGACCGTTTGGAGAAGATCATCAGCCCGACCAGGATCACGGCCAGGACGGCCACCACTTCGTAATGGCCGAAAATGATCACCGGAATGGCGGCGGCATAAAGGCCGATATAAAGGATGGTCAGCAGATTGCTGCCCAGGTCGGCGATCTGGGCCGGCGGTTCGGCGGACGCCGGGGCATCGGGCAGGGACCATTCCAGGGCCGGCGGCGCGCCGCTTTGTGCCCGGGACACCAGAACGAACAGCAGCAGTACCATCAGCACCACCACCAGCATGCTGATGTAATAGCTGGCTCCCCCCGCGTGGGAGGAGGCCGCCGCAATGGCCAATGCCACCGCTGCCGTCAGAACGGCCAGCGCGCCAACCAGCCAGCTTCCGAAATGCCGCCTGAAACCCATCGTCTGTTCTCCCTGCATCGGCGGGGACCGCCGTTCATCCTATCGGCCGGCGGGGACCGCCGTTCATACTGTCAGCGGGGGACCGCTGTCCATTCTCTACCAGGTCTTTCTCTACCAGGCCTTTGCCGGGGCCGGCCCTGAAACACCCCGTAGGGGCTGATTACTGTGCGGTGCTGTCACCATCCGCCGGAGCCGCCTCGTCGGTCGGCCCCGCCTCTTCCGTCGGAGCGGCGTCTTCCGTCGGGGCCGTCTCGTTGGTCGGAGCGGCGTCTTCGGCCGGGGCCGCTTCCTCGTCCGGGGTGGCCTCGGCTTCGGCGGCCGGCGGATTCAGCGGCGGGGGCGACGGGGTCAGGGACCGCAGATAGGCAATGGCCTGGGCGCGCTGCACCTTATCGCTCAGCCCCTTGAAGGCCATCTTGGTGCCCGGAACGGCATCGCGCGGGTTGGTCAGGAAGGCATCCAGGGCCTCGTAGCTCCACGGCCCTTCGGAAGACATCATGGCGTCCGAATAGGCGAAGTCCGACTTGGTGCCCTTGGGGTGGCCCACCACGTCGTGCAGGTTGGGGCCGACCCGGTTGGGGCCGCCGTCTTCAAAGGTATGGCAGGCTGCGCAGACCTTGGTGACTTTGGCGCCGTCGGCGGGATCGGCTTCGGAGATCAGGGTGAGGATATCCTTGTCGGCATCCATCGCCGCATCGCTTCCCCCGCTGTCCCCGCCGGCCGGAGAGGCCGCGCCGGCCAGGGCGGCAGCAACGGTGTTGGCGTCCTTGTTCATCACCGGGTCGATGCTGTCCACATAGCCATCGATGACCACCACGAGGGCCACTGCCCCCGCCAGGGCACCGACGGTGTTGCGCGCGGCTCTGCGCAGGCTCATCAGGACGCTCCTTCATTTCATCGCACGGCCCTCCAGGGGCCGGTTGTCATAAGTCCGCCGGTGTCGGATCGGGATACGCCTGCCGGCTCCGGGAACGGAGGGCGGTTACGATCATTTCTTGTCCGACCGGAACAGGCAGGAAAGCCCCTTGTAGGTACAAGCCCTTGCCCCGCGTTTCAAGTCCGCAATGACCCTGCGGCCCTTGAGAAGCCTCGCCATCCGAAGGGCGCGCCGGCGGACGGGAGGGCGTGGAGCGGGTGCGGCGATCAGGGCGGGGCGGTGGGGTCCTCGACCACGTCCAGGTGGACCACGTCGGTGCGAATCAACACTTTGCCGGCGTGCTCGAAATTCACGGTCACCCGGTGGCCGACGGCCGATTGCACCTGCCCCAGGCCCCAATCGGGCCGGGTGGGCAGGCGAACCCAGGCTCCGGGAACCAGGTCGAAAAGAGACATGGCGGCTCCTGATTCAAATGGGGTTATAAAGGTGATATGTATACTCGGGTATGGGGGCGGGGGTCGGCGGCTGCTTGCCCCCACCGGGCGCGGCCTGATAACACTTGCCGGGAAACCGCACCGGACCCTGACACTTCAGGTCGGCCGTGCGGGGACGCAAGGGGGGAAGCCGGCCTTCTGCCGATACGTGTTTTCCCGAGAGCCTGGCCCGAAGTCTTGGTCCGTCGCCGTCGTTTTCCGCCGCCCGTTTCCCGCCCATAACCCAGCGAGAGCCGTGCCGTGAGTTCATCTCCTTCCGATTCTCCTTCCTCCAAGGATGCGTCCCGGACGCAGCCTGCTGCCGCCTTGCCGGCAGAGGCGCTGACCCTGGTGCAGTTGCTGTGCACCCGCCTGTGCCATGATCTCGCCGGCCCCATCGGTGCGGTGAACACCGGGGCCGAGCTGCTGGAGGACATGTCCGGCGAACCGGTGGATGCGGAGACACTGGCCCTGTTGGCCGACAGTGCGCGCAGCGCAGCGGCCCGGCTGAAGGCCCTGCGCCTTGCCATGGGCGTGGCCAAAGGCAGCACGCCGTCGCTGGCCGAGGCTATGTCGGTACTGTCGGCCCATCTGGCCGCAGGGGGCAAGGCGCTCCAGGCGGACCTGGGTGCGCTGCCCGATCCCGGGCCGGCGGCGGTGCAGGCCCTGCTCAATCTGGCCATGGTGGCTGGCGACGCGTGGCCGCGTGCGACCCGGGTGGCCGTGAGCGCGCCGGAAGGGACCGTCACCTGCTTCACCGTCTCCGTCGACACCGCCACGCCCCTGTCCGCGCCGTGGCAGGCCGCCCTGGCCGGCACCCTGGACGAGGCCGAGCCGCGGACCGCCCAGGCCGTGCTGGCCGGCCATCTGGTGATGGTCTGCGGGGCCGCGCTGCGGGTCGAAGCGGCGGGACCCGGTGTGCTCGAAATGCGGTTGGCATGACCTTTTGATGACGTCGGGTGAGCGAAGGGGAGCTAAGTGCCGAAAAGGAGCGGTTTTCGGCCTTTCCCTCTCGGCTCGCACTTGGTATTGATGGGACGCGTCGGCGTCTGGTCATCCAGCGAAGTTTACGGTAATAAGTCTGTGTGGCGACGCTGCCGCGAGTCGCTTTCATGAGGGAGGCCCTCGGTCACTGAAGAGCAAACGCCCGAAGGCGTTCGACCGAGGACAGGATGGAGGTCCGGATATGGACGATCTGCTCAGCGAGTTCCTTACCGAAACGTCGGAGAGCCTTTCCACGCTGGACGTGGAACTGGTGAACTTGGAGCGGAATCCCAACGACCGGGACATTCTATCCAACATCTTCCGGCTGGTGCACACCATCAAGGGGACCTGCGGGTTCCTGGGGCTGCCCAGGCTGGAAAGCCTGGCGCATGCCGGGGAAAACGTGCTCGGCAAGTTCCGCGACGGCGACCTGGAAGTGACGCCCGAGGCGGTGACGGTCATTCTGCATACGATCGACCGGATCAAGGAGATCCTGGCCCACCTGGAGGCGACGGAAACCGAGCCGGAAGGGGATGACCGGGATCTGAAGGAACAGCTGAACGCTTTTGCCGAGGGCCGCACGCCGCCGCCGATGACCGGTGCGGGCACTGCGCCGCCGCCGCCGGCCCCCGAGCCGGCCGCCGACGAAGGCGGACCTCTGACCTCCAACGAAGGGTTCCCGGTGGCGGCCGAACTGCTGGCCGAGGTGGAAGCCGCCATGGCGTCGGGCAAGCGCGCGGCGACCGAAGCGGAAATGGCCGCCGAGATGGCGGCGGAAGCCGCGGCCGAATCGGCGTCCAAGCCCGCCGAGCCGAAGCCGGAACCGGCCCCCGAGCCTGCCGCTGCCGCGCCGGAACCGCCGCCGGCGCCGCCCAAGCCGCCGGCCACCACGCCCAAGCCGCCGGCCCGCGTTGCGTCGCCGCCGGCCACCACCGGTGGTCCCGGCGGGCCGAACGGCGGGGAAGAAAAACAGAAGGAAAGCTCTGTCGCCTCCCAGTCGATCCGCGTGAACGTGGAACTGCTGGAAAACCTGATGACCCTGGTGTCCGAGCTGGTGCTGACCCGGAACCAGCTGCTTCAGATGGTGCGCGGCAGCGACGATTCGGAATTCGTCGCGCCGCTGCAGCGCCTGTCCCACATCACCACCGACCTTCAGGAAGGGGTGATGAAGACGCGCATGCAGCCCATCGGCAACGCCTGGGCGAAGCTGCCCCGCATCGTGCGCGATCTGTCCATTGAAATGGGCAAGAAGATCGACCTGCAAATGTACGGGGCGGATACCGAACTGGACCGTCAGGTCCTGGAAATGATCAAGGACCCGCTGACCCACATGGTCCGCAACTCCGGTGACCACGGGCTGGAGTATCCGGACGAGCGCGTGGCGGTGGGCAAGCCCGAGGTCGGCATCGTCAAGTTGAACGCCTATCACGAAGGCGGTCACATCATCATCGAGATCAGCGACGACGGTCGCGGCCTGAACCTGGGCAAGATCAAGGCCAAGGCCCTGGCCAACGGCCTGGCCAGCGAGGCCGATCTGGAAGCGATGACCGATCAGCAGATCGCCCAGTTCATCTTCAAGGCCGGCCTGTCCACGGCGGAAAAGGTCACGGCCGTGTCCGGTCGCGGCGTCGGCATGGACGTGGTGAAGACCAACATCGAAAAGATCGGCGGGACGGTGGAACTGAAGACCTGGCCGGGCCGGGGCTCCACTTTCGTCATCAAGATCCCGCTGACCCTGGCCATCGTCTCCGCCCTGATCGTCGAAGCCTCCCACGAGCGTTTCGCCATTCCGCAGATCTCGGTGCTGGAACTGGTGCGCGTCACGGCCAATTCGGAAACCACTATCGAGCAGATCAACAACGCGCCGGTGCTGCGCCTGCGCGATCGCCTGATGCCGCTGGTGTCCCTGTCGGCCCTGCTGAAGCTCGACTCCGACGACGACGCCGACCACGCCTCGACCGAGGCGAAGAAGGAAAGCGACGAAACCTTCATCGTCGTGTCCCAGGTGGGCACCTACACCTTCGGCATCATTGTCGACCGGGTGTTCGATACCGAGGAAATCGTGGTCAAGCCGGTGGCGCCGATCCTGCGTCACGTCTCCATGTTCTCGGGCAATACCATCCTGGGGGACGGCAGCGTCATCATGATCCTGGACCCCAACGGCATCGCCTCGGCGACTGGCGAAGTCACCATGGGGACCGCGTCGAACGCCACGGAGAGTTCCGCCGCCATGGATTTCGGCAGCGAAGACCGCACCTCCATGCTGATCTTCCGGGCCAACGGCCGCGACCTGAAGGCCGTACCGCTGGCGCTGGTCGCCCGCCTGGAGGAAATCGAGCTGGAGAAGGTGGAACATTCCTTCGGCAAGCCGGTGGTGCAGTACCGTGGCCAGTTGATGCCGCTGGTGGGGGTGAACAACGTCCTGGAGCTGGGCACGGAAGGCCGCCAGCCGGTGCTGGTGTTCTCCGACCGCGACCGCACCATGGGCCTGGTGGTGGACGAGATCGTCGACATCGTCGAGGATCACCTGAAGGTAGAGCTGCGGGCAGACCTTCAGGGGGTGGTCGGCACGGCGGTGATCAGTGGCAAGGCCACCGACATCATCGACACCGGCTACTATCTGACCCAGGCCTTCGGCGACTGGTTCGGCACGGCCTCTTCCAAGGGCCATGGCGAGGAAACCCGCTTGCATCGGGTGCTGCTGGTGGACGACAGCCCGTTCTTCCGCAACCTGCTGACCCCGCTGCTGTCGGCATCCGGGTATATGGTAACCCCGGTGGAGTCGGCCGACCGGGCGCTGACGCTGCGGGAAAAGGGGCAGATGTACGACGCCATCATCAGCGACATCGAAATGCCGGGGATGGACGGCTTCGGATTTGCCGAAGCGGTGCGCAGTGATGCCCGCTGGGGCGAGGTGCCGCTGATCGCGCTGTCCTCGCATGCCACCGAAAAGGATTTGCAGCGTGGGCGGGATGCCGGCTTCGACGACTACGTGGCCAAGTTCGATCGGGATTCCCTGCTCGAGGTTCTCGGCCAGTTGCTTTCCGGCCAGCCGGAATCCGAAGATTACGACGCACACGCCTGAACCGGAGGCTGTCCGGGGGTCTGCCGGACCGCGCAAGGGCATGGGGCATCCATGCTCGGTTGCGCGGACCGGTCTCCCCTGGGTAAACTCCCTTTGGGTTGGCGGGGGGGTCTTCCGCCGACCGCAGTCCGTCTCTTTTCGGCCCGGCAGGCCGGATTTTCGGTTGCTGCCCGTGGTCCCTTGGTCTGGTCCACCCCAGGCGCCCGGCCGGGCGCCCCCCGCTTTCTGGGCAAGGAGTACGCATGAAATCCTGTCTGATCGTCGATGACTCCAAGGTCATTCGCATGGTGGCCAAGAAGATCCTTCAGGAGCTTCAGTTCGAGACTGTCGAAGCCGAAGACGGCAAGGTTGCTCTCGAGCAATGCCAGCGTTCGCTGCCCACGGCCGTCCTTCTCGACTGGAACATGCCGGTAATGAACGGCATCGAGTTCCTGCACGAGTTGCGCAAGCTGCCTGACGGCGACAAGGTTGTGGTCGTTTTCTGCACCACGGAAAATGACATCGAACACATCCAGGAAGCCATCGAGGCCGGCGCGAACGAATACATCATGAAGCCCTTTGACAGCGAGATCCTGCAGGCGAAATTCCAGCAGGTCGGACTGATCGACGAATAGGGTGGTGACTTCAGGCGAGGAGACAGGGCGGTGGCGCTGAGACCGCAGAACGCGGGGACCACAGGCACGGCGGCCAGCGGCCCGATTCGGGTGATGGTGGTCGACGACAGCGCTGTCGTGCGCGGCCTGGAAACCCGTATGCTCGAGGAAGACCCGTCCATTCGGGTGGTGGCGTCGGTGGGCAACGGCCAGATGGCCTTGCAGGCCCTGGATCGTCACGATATCGAAGTGGTCATCCTGGATATCGAAATGCCGGTGATGGACGGGCTGACCGCCCTTCCGCAAATGCTGAAAAAGGATTCGCGCCTCAAGGTGGTGATCGCCTCCACGCTGACCCTGAAGAATGCCGAGGTCAGCCTGAAGGCGATGTCCATGGGGGCATCTGATTACTTGGCCAAGCCCACCAGCTCGCGGGAGCTGTCGGGGGGGACCAGCGATTTCCGCCGGGATCTGGTGGACAAGGTGCGCGCCCTGGGGGCCGCCCGCCGGGCTGCGACGGGGGGGAGTGCGCCCCGCCCGGCGCCGCGCCCGGCCACGCCGGCACCCGCGCCGGTTCCGTCTTCGGCCCGGTCGTCGGCGGCGACGGCGATTTCCCTGCGCCAGCCGTCTTCGGACCGGCCGGACGTGATCGCCATCGGCAGTTCCACCGGCGGGCCGCAGGCGCTGTTTGCGGTGCTGGGCGAGATCAAGGCCGGCGGCGGCGTACGGCAGCCGATCATCATCACCCAGCATATGCCGGCGACCTTCACCACGATTCTGGCCGGGCACATCGGCCGGGTTGCCGGGGTGCCGACGGCCGAGGCTACGGACGGCATGCCGATCAAGGACGGCCATATCTACATCGCGCCCGGTGATTGGCATATGGTGGTCGAGACCCAGGGCGTGTCCAAGGTGCTGCGGCTGAACCAGGACCCGCCGGAAAACTTCTGCCGGCCGGCTGTCGACCCGATGTTCCGTTCGGTGGCCAAGGCCTATGGCCGGCGGTCTCTGGGCGTGGTGCTGACGGGCATGGGCTCTGACGGTGCCAAGGGATCGGTGGTCATCGCGGATGCGGGAGGAACGATTATCGCGCAGGATGAAGCCAGTAGCGTGGTCTGGGGGATGCCCGGGGCCACGGTGCACGCGGGGTCGTGCTCTGCGGTACTGCCGTTGAAGGACATCGCCGCCTTCATTCTCCGGTCTGCGAACAAGCGGTGACGGCATGAAACCCGAAGATTTCGATCACATCGCCAAATTGCTGAAAGACAGATCCGGTCTGGTCCTGACCAAGGACAAGTCCTACCTGTTGGAAAGCCGGCTGATGCCCTTGGCCCGCAAGCGCGGGTTCAAGGGGCTGGACGAGCTGATTGGCCAGCTGCGGCGGCGCGACATTGCGCTGGAAAAGGAAATCACCGAAGCGATGACGACCAACGAGTCGTTTTTCTTCCGTGATAACAAGCCGTTCGAACAGTTTCGCCAGATTGTTCTGCCCAACCTGCTAAAGGCCCGGGCGTCCAAGCGGTCCTTCCGCATCTGGTGTGCGGCCTGTTCCAGCGGACAAGAACCCTATTCGCTGGCGATGATCCTGAAAGAGGAAGCCGCCAGGCTGTCAGGCTGGCGGGTGGAAATCGTCGGAACCGACCTGTCCACCGACATCCTGAAAAAGGCCAAGGCCGGCCTCTATTCCCAATTCGAAGTGCAGCGCGGCATGCCCATGCAGCTGCTGGTCAAATACTTCAAGAAGAAGGAAGAGGTTTGGGAAATCGATCCCTCCATCCGCTCCATGGTGCAGTACAAGGAATGGAATCTGCTGGAGGATCTGCGCGGCCTGGGGCAGTTCGATGTGGTCTTCTGCCGCAACGTGCTGATTTATTTCGACCAGGCGACCAAGGGCAAGGTGCTTCAGGCGGCGGCGGCGCAGATGCCGGACGACGGGGTTTTGTATCTTGGCGGTGCGGAAACCGTTCTGGGCATCAGTCAGGCCTTCAAGCCGATTCCCGGCCAGCGCGGTGTCTATGCCGTGGCCCGAAAGGAGGGCGTGGTGTCGCTGGGGCAGCAGGTCTGACCGGTGCGGTCCTGGCACGGATATACGGACTCGAAAAGGGTGGCCTGGCAGGGCCGCCCTTTTTGCAGGGATCAATAGCGGGCGATCAAGGGATCTCCCCAGCGCACCGCCGGCTGGTGGTGGAGCCAAGCCAGCCAGTCGCCATGGGGGACTTCGCGCAGGTGGCCGGTGGGGCCGGTGTAGCGCCAGATCCAGGCGGTCACCTTCGGGTCCGCCAGGGGGATCCGTTCACGCACGAACAGCGATCGCCCGGGCTTGCGCCAGTGGAAGCCTTCGTACAGATCCATCTTGCCCAGGGCCACGTGGGACCGCACCCGCAGCAGATGCCCCTTGACCGTACCCTTGCCGGATACCAGGCAGGGGTAACGGCCATTGGTGAGCATCCGGCCGGGAATGCGGCAAGGGCGCTGGGGATCCACCGCCGACGCCACGCCAAGGGCCGCAAGGGTCCCCTGGCAGGGCATCAGCGTTCCATAGACGGCAACGGTCGTGGGCGTGCTTGCGCTCGCCGCCATTCAGCCGACGGCCGCCTGACGGACCGGGATCTCATCGGGATCGCGCAGGACATAGCCCCGGCCCCACACGGTCTCGATATAGTTCGCCCCGCCGGTGGCCTGGCTCAGCTTCTTGCGGAGCTTGCAGATGAAGACGTCGATGATCTTCAGCTCCGGCTCGTCCATCCCGCCGTACAGGTGGTTCAGGAACTGTTCCTTGGTCAGGGTCGCGCCCTTGCGCAGGGTCAGCAGTTCCAGGATGCCGTATTCCTTGCCGGTCAGATGCACCGGCTCGCCATTGGCGGTGACGGTCCGGGCGTCCAGATTGACTTCCAGCTGGCCGATGCGCACCACCGATTGGGCATGGCCCATGGAACGGCGGACAATCGCCTGAATCCGCGCCACCAGCTCGCCCCGGTCGAAGGGCTTGGTCAGATAGTCGTCAGCGCCGACGCCTAGCCCCTTGATTTTACGATCACTTTCCGTGAGCCCGGACAGGATCAGCACGGGCGTGTCGATGCGACCGGCCCGCAAATGGCGGATGACGTCAAGACCGTCCATATCCGGCAGCATCAGATCCACGATCAGAATGTCGTAGTCGTAAAGCTTGCCGATCTCCAGACCGTCCTCTCCGGAATCGGTGGTGTCCACCACCCATCCTTCCTTACGTAGGATCAGTTCGATGCTCTTGGCCGTGGCCGCATCATCCTCGATCACCAGAACCCGCATGGCCTTGGTCCCCATGGTGCATTAAGATAAGTTAACGATAAGGTCTGTCGGAAAGTGAGGCAAGCCTCAAATCGATTTTTTGAGCAAATTCCGAAATTTGTGCGCTTTTCCTGCACCAATCTTCGAAGAGAGTCCCCTAAATCCGGGGTGTTGGGGCAGGAAAGATCCGTTAAAGATTTTCTTTTACCACGAAACAACCATGGCGGGATCCCGTTCAGCCTCTTTTAAGGCGGCCTGTGGGATGCTCTGTCGCGTCGCCTGTCTCGGAGGCTTGGGATGACCGCGCTTTTTTCGAATATCATCAATGACTTGGGTAAGGTTCCTTCACGCCGGCTCTATGGCCGGGTGCTGGGGGTTCAGGGTATGTTGGTGGAAATCGGTGGGGTGCAGACGGCCTTGTCGGTAGGGGATCGCTGCGACGTGGTTGCCCGGGGCGACCGCCGCGTCCCGTGCGAGGTGGTGGGCTTCCGGGCCGGCCGGGCTCTGATGATGCCGTTCACCAATCTGGACGGGGTCGGCCTGGGCTGCCGGGCAGAGCTGGTGGAAGGTCAGCCGTCGATCAGCCCCACCATGCAGTGGCTGGGCCGGGTGATCGACGGCATGGGCGACCCGGTGGACGGCAAGGGGCCGCTGCCTTCAGGGGAGCTGTCGATTCCCATCCGCAACACCCCGCCCTCGGCCCACAGCCGCCAGAGGGTGGGGGGCAAGCTGGATCTGGGGGTGCGGGCGATCAACACCTTCCTGACCTGCTGCATGGGCCAGCGCATGGGGATCTTCGCCGGATCAGGGGTCGGCAAGTCCTCGCTGATGGCCATGTTCATCCGCAACACCAAGGCCGACGTGATCGTTCTGGGGCTGGTGGGCGAGCGTGGTCGCGAAGCCCGGGAACTGATCGAGGACGACCTGGGCGAGGAAGGGCTGCACCGCAGCGTCACCGTGGTGGCGACCAGCGACGAAAGCCCGCTGAAGCGGCGCCAGGCGGCCTATATGACCATGGCCGTGGCGGAATACTTCCGGGACCAGGGGCTGAACGTGCTGTGCCTGATGGACAGCGTCACCCGATTCGCCATGGCTCAGCGCGAAATCAGCCTGTCGGCGGGCGAGCCGCCGGCGTCGAAAGGATATACCCCCACGGTCTTCGCCGAACTGCCCCGCCTGCTGGAGCGGGCCGGCCCGGGGGTCGAAGGATCGGGGTCGATCACCGGGTTGTTCACGGTGCTGGTGGAAGGGGACGACCATAACGAACCGATTTCCGATGCGGTGCGCGGCATTCTGGACGGCCATATCGTGCTGGACCGCGCCATCGCCGAGCGGGGGCGCTATCCGGCGGTCAATATTCTGCGCAGCGTGTCGCGAACCATGCCGGGCTGCAACACGCCCGAACAGAACGAACTGGTCTCCACCGCCCGCCGGCTGCTGTCCACCTACGAGGACATGGCCGAACTGATCCGGCTGGGGGCCTATCGCCGGGGGTCGAACCCGGAAGTGGATACGGCAATCTACTACCAGCCGGCCCTGGAAGAGTTCCTGGGTCAGGCGAAAACGGACGGCACGGACCTGGAAACCTGTTACGCCTTGCTCGCCCAGTTGCTGACCCCGCCCCAGGCGGAGGCACAGCAGCCCCAGCCCCAAGGGCAAGGCCAGGTACGGGTCCAGGGGCAGCCGCAAGGCAAGCCGCAGCAGGTGTCGGCGGCGCAGCAGCGGCCGCAGGGCATCAAGGGCCGCCGCCCTGCCCCGCCGAAAGGCTGATCCTTCCCCCCCCACCCGGCTAGAGGAGTCCAGGCTTGGGCAAGGACCTGAAGACCCTGATTCGGCTGCGGCGCTTCGAGGTGGACGAAGTGCGCCGCCATCTGGCTGACCTGAACACCCGCCAGGATGCCTTGGCTGCCGAAGCCCGGGCGCTGGAAGCCGAACTGGTGCGGGAAGAAACTTTTGCGCGGAACAACCCGGCGATGGGGCAGACCTTGGGGGCCTATGTCACCCGCTTCCTGCATCGTCGTCAGCAGCTGGCCGAGCGCCGGCAGCAGCTGGATGCCCTGGTGGCCCAGGCCCAGGACGTGCTGGCGGAAGGCTTCAAGGAGTTGAAAACCCTGGAGTTGACCCAGGAAAACCGGGACAAGCGCGAACAGGAACGCCTGGACCGGCGCGAGCAGAGTGTGCTCGACGAGATCGGCCTGACCCTGCACCGCCGCCGGGGGCAGGGGCAGTCCGGGGAATAGGCCATCCCCCCAGGTAAAGACGGTCTGGAAATCGGAACGGGGCGGCGGTCAGGGAGCGGGCTTGTCGATCGGCAGGGGATGGCCGTCGGGGGTCATCGGGCCGATGAACGGCTTCTCGGGTATGGACGCGCCTTCGGGGATGGCCGGATCCCTGTTATCGGCATCGGCTGGTGGGACAGCGTCCGGGGCCGCTTCGATCTGCGCCAGGGAGTTCAGCGGCACGAAGCCGATACGGCTGTCGGGGGTCACCACCCGTGCCCAGGCGCGGTCGGGGGTGATCTCCAGCACCACCAGATAGGACCCGCTTTCCACCGAATTGGCCGGGGCGAAAGTCAGACCCGGGCCGGTGCGCAGGATCGTATCGGTGACTGCCTTGTGCAGGCGGGCGCGACCATCGGGCAGCGGCGCCCGGGCCGTGGGGTCGAGGAACGAGGGAATGGGCGGGGGCGTCGGGCGGGCCGCCTCTTCGGACGGCGGAGTTGTTTCGGACCCCGGGGGGACCAGGGCTGGCCACAGCACATAGAACACGACAAAGACCAGAACGGCCGGCGGCGCCAGCTGGATCCAGAACCCCGGCCCGCGCCCCCGCCAGGCATCGCGCAGACGGGCTTCCGAATCGGCCCCCGTGGCGTTCAGAACCCGTTCGACCGCTTCCTTGTCGCCGGGCGTCTTGGCGAAGCGCAGGGCTTGGCGCGCCAGTCCCTGCGCCAGCCGCCGGTCGCCCCGGGACAGAAATGCCCGGGACTGGTGCAGCAGCAGGGCAGCGTTTTCCCGCGCCGGGGTCAGGCCGCCGCGCAGGTTGGTCCAGAGCGCACTGATCGTGTGAAGCGGTCCCATGGGCAGCGCCCACCAGCCACGCGCCCAGCAATGCAGGCTGGCCAGCAGGGCCAGCCGTTCGCCACAGCGGCGGCAGAAGACGCCGGAAATCGGTTCCCGCTCGGTGCGCCACAGGCGGCCGGTCACCTTCTCCAGGATCAAATAGCGGGGCTGCGCCGTCACCTGGCCGCAGGCGCTGCAGGCCTTGGGGGCCTGGGTCGGCTGATTGCGCGGCGGGGGGGGAGGCGGCGGGGGTGGCGCCTGTGTGGTGTGGGTTTGCTGGCGGGCGTTTTGCCGGCCGTGCTGCTGACGGGGCTGCTGGGCGGACTGGGCGGCCGACCGCCGGTTGGTGGCGGTGTGACCGGCTTCATAGGCCTTGCGCAGCACGGGGTCGGACAGGGTGCGATAGGCCTCGCCGAGCAGCTGGAACTCGCCCACCGCATTGGGTGAGGTGTTGCGGTCGGGATGCAGCTGCATGGCTTTCTTGCGATAGGCACGCTTCACCGCCGCCCCGTCGCTGCCCGGAGACAGTTCGAGGATGCGCCAATAGCCTTTGGGGTCCGCAAGCCCACCTGCCATGAAACGGGGGGTCCTACACGCTGCCCGGCGGGGGCGGGGTGCCCTGCCAGCGGGGTTGGCGATCCTCGGCCGCCACCTGATGCTCCAGGCCCAGGGTGGCGGCGGGTACGCTGGCGGTGACCCGCAGCCAGCGGGGAACCAGTTCGTTGTTCAGGTCTTCGATGATGGCGGCAACCAGGGCTTCCAGGCCGGTCCACGGCTGGCGGCCCAGCGCCGCCAGATAACGGGTGAAGCCGACGGGCACCAGCAGCAGCTTGTCGGGCACATAGGTCACGGCCAGGGTCAGTCCTTGGAACGACGGAGCGCCGAGGGCACAGGGGCCGCTCAGCCGCACGGTCATCTCGGGACCTGTGGCGCTGTGGGCCGTGACGGCCAGCAGATCGCGGCGATTTTCGGAGTCCATGGCGCTGGATTGGGGCTCGGGTTGCTGAAAACGGGGCGAGGCTACCAGCCCACGGGCCGGGCCGGAAGGCTGTTCATGCCCGAATCGGCTTTCACACCTCCGTGAAGCCCGCGAAACCGTCTGTGCAACCGCTTCGGGGGACCCGCGTTCCTTAACAGGACCTTACCAAGACACGGATACAGGACCAAGGAGGCAGGAATGCCGACCCGCTCCACATCGAGCCATACGCATCAGACCAACCGCCCCGCCCCCCGAACCGTGACGCGCACCGGGGTGGCTGTCGCCGCCCTGACGGCCGCGCTTGTGGCCTTCGCAGCCACGCCGGCGGCCCAGGCGCTGGAGCCTTCACCCTATGTGCCGGGGCCGGACGCCACCGCGGAAGCCTCCGGCGAGATCTTGCGAGATCTGAGCGCCGCGCCGGGTCTGGAGGATGCGGCCGGCCTCGCGGCCTGGGCCGATGATCGCCAGGACTGCTGGGCCGCTGCCGAAGCCGCTGCGCCGGGGGATCTGGCGCGGGAGTCCGAAGGGGCGGCCTGCCGCGCGGACACCTTGGCGGCGATTGATGTGATGAATGGCATGCGCGGGCCGGCGTGGATGGGGCAGGCGCAGAAAGTGCTGGTGTTCTTCGAACCGGAGTCCGCCGCCCTGACCGACGGCCACGGCCGGGCGATCGTCAAGGCCGCCGCCCATATGCTGGAAAACCGCTCTTTGCGGGTGGAGATCACGGGGTTTGCCGCCCCGAACGAAGGGGGGGCAGACGAGGGATCCGCCCTGACCCTGGCCCGTGACCGGGCCGAAACCATCGCTGAAGGCCTGCTGGCCGAAGGGGTGCCCGAAGAGCGCATGGCCGTGGGCGCACGTTTGGACGATGCACCGGATCTGCTGATGGACAGCACCGGTGTGGATGGTCTGGCCGATGCCCGCGCCCGCCGGGTCGGCATGATGATCGAAAGTCTGCCGGCAACGGCGGAGGTGCCGGATACCGCGGCGGGCGATACGCTTCTGGCGGGGACGCGGGATCGCTAAGGGGCGATAAAACGCGCTGCCGGGCGAGTCGCACGGCAGCGCGGCCCTTTCCGGCCCTTAACTTCCTGTCGTCCGTTTGTCATAGTGGCTGTTCGCGGACATGAGATCGGGAAGAGGGGCCTCCGACGGGGCCAGCCATGATGTATGAACAGACCACCCGGGGGGTGACCATTCGTGTGGCCCCGCAATACCTGGAAGAACAGTCGGCACCGGAGGCGGGCCAGTTCATGTGGGCCTATACGGTGACCATCGCCAATGACGGCCCGGAAACGGTGCAGTTGCTGCGGCGGCACTGGATCATCACCGACGCCCTGGGCCGCACCCAGGAGGTGGAGGGCGAAGGCGTGGTCGGGGAACAGCCCCTGCTGCGCCCGGGCGAGGAGTTCGAATACACCTCCGGCGCGCCCCTGCCCACGGCGACCGGTTTCATGGGCGGATCCTATCTGATGCGCACCCAGGACGGCGAGGATTTCAGGGCCGCCATCCCTTCTTTCAGTCTCGACAGTCCCCATGCGATGCGGGTGCTGCATTAAGCGGCCCTTCGCTGTGGTATGGCGGTGATCCACAAGCCGGCTTGCTTCGTAGACTGAAGCGCTCCACATGCAAGGAAGCGTCGACGGTTTGCCGGGGTGATGTTTCGGCGGCCGGCCGTGGTGAAAAATAAGGAACCTGTCCAGTGAGCATCAAATCTCCCATCCTGCACGACTATCGCGAACCAGGGCACGACTCCGGCGCGGCAAACGCCGGTGACAAGCCCTCCCGGGCGGAAGCGGAAGAGGCGGTGCGGGTGCTCCTGCGCTGGGCCGGTGACGATCCGGGCCGCGAGGGGCTGGTGGACACGCCCAACCGGGTGGTGCGCGCCTACGAGGAGTTTTTCGAAGGCTACGGCGCCGATCCGGAAGACATCCTGCGCCGCACGTTCGAAGAGACGGACGGCTACGACGAAATGGTGCTGCTGCGGGACATCCGCCTGGAAAGCCACTGCGAGCATCACATGGTGCCGATCATCGGCAAGGCCCATGTGGCCTATCTGCCCGATCGCCGGGTGGTCGGGATCTCCAAGCTGGCGCGGGTTGTCGAGATCTATGCCAAGCGCTTGCAGATCCAGGAGAAGATGACCGCGCAGATCGCCAATGCGATCGATTCGGTGCTGGAACCCAAGGGCGTGGCGGTGGTGATCGAGGCGGCGCACCAGTGCATGACCACCCGGGGCATCC
Source organism: Rhodospirillaceae bacterium Z3-40 (assembly GCA_046233135.1). Classification (GTDB taxonomy): domain Bacteria; phylum Pseudomonadota; class Alphaproteobacteria; order Rhodospirillales; family Rhodospirillaceae; genus JBJXHN01. The sequence goes on from JBJXHN010000004.1 coordinate 70,661, forward strand.
GCAAGCCGGGGGTGACCATGGTGACCAGCCGCATGACCGGGGCGTTCAAGGAAAACTCCGACACCCGCCGGGAATTCCTGCACCTGATCGGCCAGGGCGGCGGGGGCAACACCCGGCTGCTATAGGGGTCGGGGTCGTTCGTCCGGCAGCGATGGCCTGGAAAAATGGCGCGCGCTTACGGGCTCCGGGCGCCAGGCGGGCCGTATAAACGTGACAAAATAGGTCTTTTCCGACAAAGATGCCCCTGGGAGCAAAAGGGGGCATAGACCACGTGTTGGATTTTCGGCCGGTCGCGCTGATCAATGGCGTGCTGCTGTGTATTCTTGCTGCGGGGATGGCGATCCCGGCGGCGGTGGACGGCATTGCCGGAAATCGTGACTGGACCGTTTTTGCGGCCAGCGCGATGGTCACCCTGTTCGTCGGGCTTGCCCTGGTGTTCACCTGCCGGACGGATGTGGTGCGTCTGTCGGTCCGGCAGGCCTTCTTGATGACCAACTTCATCTGGTTCGTCCTGCCGGCCTTCGCCGCGCTGCCCTTCGCCTTCTCCGAACTGGAACTCAGCTATACCGACGCCTTTTTCGAGGCCATGTCGGGCATCACCACCACCGGTGCGACGGTGATCGTCGGCCTGGACGTCAGCCCGCCCGGCCTGCTGCTGTGGCGGGGAATCCTGCAATGGCTGGGCGGCATCGGCATCATCATCATGGCCCTGACCGTGCTGCCCATGCTGCGGGTCGGCGGCATGCAGATGTTCAAGGTGGAGGCTTTCGATACCCAGGAAAAGGTGCTGCCCCGGGCGGCCTCGCTGGCCAGTGCGCTGACGGGGATCTATGTGCTGCTGACGGCGCTGTGGGCCTTGATGTTATGGCTGGCGGGCATGACCAGCCTGGACGCGGTGGTCCATGCCATGACCACCATCGCCACCGGCGGCTATTCCACCCGCGACGGTTCCGTCGGCCATTTCGACAGCCCCCTGATCGACGCCATCATCACCGTGGGCATGGCGATGGGGGCGATTCCCTTCCTGCTGTATTTCCAGACCGTGCGGGGCCGGCCGCTGGCCCTGCTGCGGGACAGTCAGGTGCGCTGGTTCCTGCTGACCTCTGGCGGCGGTGTGCTGGTGGTGGCGCTGTGGCTGTGGTTCGAGAATGGCTACACTCCGTTTGCCGCTTTGCGGTATGCCAGCTTCAACGTGGTGTCGGTGATGACCGGAACGGGGTTTGCCACCAGCGACTATTGGCAATGGTCGGGAATCGCCGTGGCGGTCATGTTCTATCTGATGTTCGTCGGCGGCTGTGCCGGGTCCACCAGTTGCGGCATCAAGGTGTTCCGCTTCCAGATCCTGGCCGCCACCGCCCGGATCCAGCTGCTGCGGCTGCTTCAGCCGCACGGGGTGTTCATCCCCTACTACAACAAGCGCCCCATCGAAGACGGCGTGGCCGAATCGGTGATGGCGTTCTTCTTCCTGTACGGTCTGTCGGTGGGATTGCTGGCCATCGCCCTGGGGGCATTGGGGTTGGATTTCGTCACCGCCCTGTCCGGGGCTGCGACGGCGATTTCCAATGTGGGGCCTGGCCTGGGGCCGGTTATCGGGCCGGCGGGCAATTTCGCCAGCCTGCCCGATGCGGCGAAGTGGCTGCTGTCGGCGGGCATGATGCTCGGCCGGCTGGAGCTGTTCACGGTCCTGGTGCTGCTGCTGCCGCGTTTCTGGCGGCATTAGAGGACAGCCAGACCCGGGTACCGCATCCTGCCCCCGTCCCGGTCAGGACAGCCAGTTGCCCATGTACTGGCGCACGCCTTCTTCCATGCGCGTGTCGAAGTCCTGCATCAGCCCTTCCACCAGGGTGAACCAGGCGATTTCCCGGTCGTTGATGGAAGCGTCTTCCGGCACGGTGATGTGGCGCCAGACCTTGGCGCTGGTGTGGGCCAGGATGATGCCCAGCGGATCCAGCAGCTCCAGGGTCGCGTCCAGCACGGCGTCGTAGCGTTCCGATTGGTCGGTCTGGAAGGCGCCGCGCAGGCCTTGCGTCAGAGCCAGGGCCTTTTCCGTCACCGCCGCGTCGTGGATGGTCAGACGGACCGTGTTGTCGGCCATGTTGGTGGGCTGCAGGCGGTCATCGGCCCAGAACTGGGCGGCGCGGGCCGGCGGCAGCGGCATTTCGTGTTCCACGTTGGGACGGGCTAGCGGCGGCTCGTAGGCTTCGCGGATGTCCACCCGGTTGGCGGCGATGCGCAGCGGCGGCAGATGGGTGAAGCGCAGCTGGGCAAAGGCCGGACGAGGGTCGGGCCGGGTGCAGCCGATGGCCAGACTGCCGGCGACCCCGGCAAGGGCCAGGGACAGGACACGCCGGCGGGACGGCGCTTCGGGACGCAGCGGGAAACGGGAGCGGTGTTCGGTATGGCGGGTCATGGCTCGTGCCGGCGTTGGAGGGATAAGCAGCCGCTGTCCGGAACGGCCGGGGCGTCACGCCCCCTCTGATGGGGAATCCGGAGGGGTCTGGGCGTCCAGGTCCTGAACCGTCAGGCTGTATGTTGCTTTGCAAAACTCGCAAGTCACGTCAATGGATCCCTCGTGTTCGAGGGCCAGCAATTCTTCTTTGGGGAAGCTGGACAGGGTGCGTGCCACCTTTTCGTAGGAACATCGGCACCCGAAAAACACCGGCTGGTAGGGGGCGACCGCCAGACCTTCCCCATGGAAGGGGCGTCTCAGCAGGTTTTCCGGGGTCAGATCCGGGTCCAGCATCTCCGAGTCGGTCAGGCTGTCCATCAGGATGGTTGCCGTGCGCCAGGCCTCGTCCCAGTCCTCGCCGTGCTGGCCACCCGCTTCCGGGGGCATGCGCTGCAGCATCAGGGCGGTGGTGCGCCAGGAGGCATCCGGTTCCCCCGGTTCGGGCGCGGCGACAGCGGTCTTCAGTACCGTCGGCAGTTGCTCTGACAGCGAGAAATAGTGGTTCACACAGTCCGAAAGGTTGGCGCCGGCCAGCGCAACGATGCCCTGGTAGCGGTCGGTATTGGGGCCGGCATCCACGGTGAAGGCCATGTGGCCCTCGCCCAGCAGGGCCGGGACAGGGGTGTCGGAGACGTCCCTGGGCAGGCGGCTTTCGTCGAAGCGGGCGACCCCGCGCACCATGCCGGCACTGGTGACATCGACCACCAGGGTATGGACCGGGCCGTTGCCCCGCGCCTGAAGCGTGAAAACGCCGTCGTATTTCAGGCCGGCGGCCAGGGCGATACCGATGCTCACGTGCTCGGCCAGCAGGGCGGCGACGACGGGCGGATAGGCATGCGGGGCCAGCGTGTCGGTCACGGCCCTGCCGGCGCGCACCAGACGGCCCCGGAACACCCCGGTGTTCAGGTGAAACGGCAGGACCAGGTTGTCGTTGGGACCGCTCACGCCAGGCACCAAGCCAGAATGCCCTTCTGGGCATGCAGGCGGTTTTCCGCCTCGTCCCAGACCACGGACTGCGGGCCGTCGATCACCTCGTCGGTCACTTCCTCGCCGCGGTGGGCGGGCAGGCAGTGCATGAACAGGGCGTCTTTGGCCGCATGGGCCATCAAGGCCGCATCGACCCGATAGGGGGCGAGCAGGTTGTGGCGATTGCTGCCGCCGTCGCAGCCCATGGAGACCCAGGTGTCCGTGACCACGCAATCGGCGCCGGTGACGGCTGCCACGGGGTCGTCCGTCAGTTCGACGAGGCCGCCGCTGGCACGTGCCCAGTCCACCACGGTCTGGTTGGGGCGCAGGGTGTCGGGCGTGGCGACGCGCATGGTAAAGCCGAACTGGGCGGCGGCCTTGATCCACGAACTGGACACGTTGTTGCCGTCGCCGATCCAGCTGACCACCCGGCCGGAGATATCGCCGCGATGCTGTTCGTAGGTCATGACGTCGGCCATGATCTGGCAGGGGTGGCTTTCGTCGGTCAGGCCGTTGATCACCGGCACGGTGGCGTATTCGGCCATTTCCTTCATCTTGGCCGGGCTGTCGGTGCGCAGCATGATGGCGTCCACATAGCGCGACAGCACGCGGGCGGTGTCGGCGATGGTTTCCCCGCGGCCCAGCTGGGTTTCATGATGCCCCAGGATCACCACGTCGCCACCAAGCTGGCGCATGCCCACCTCGAAGGAAACCCGGGTGCGGGTGGAGGGTTTTTCGAAGATCATCGCCAGCACGCGATCCTTCAGCGGCTTGTCGCCGCCACCGGCGAGGCGGCCTTCCTTGAAGGCCTTGCCGCGGTCGAGGATGGCCCGCAGGGTGGCGGGTTTGAAATCCGAAAGGTCCAGGAAATGACGCACCGGGCCGGTCATTGGGCGGCGGCCTCCGTATTGGTCTGGTTCGCGGCGATGACCTTGCAGGCGGCCTCCGCCATGTCACGCGCTGCGGCCACTTCCTCTTCGCCGATGACCAGGGGCGGCAGAAGGCGGATCACATTGTTGGCAGCCGGCGCGGCGAGCAGGCCCTGTGCCTGGAAGGCGGCAAGGACCTCGGTGTTGGGGGCGGCGCAGACCAGCCCCAGCAACAGACCCTGGCCACGGACATCGGCCAGGACGGTGGGATAGCGGGCGGCCAGATCGGCCATCGCCCGGTGCAGGGACTGGCCGGTTTCCACCACATGGGGCAGAAAGGCGGGGTCCAGCATTTCGTCCAACACGGCGTTGGCCACGGCCATCGCCAGCGGATTGCCGCCGAAGGTGGTGCCATGGGAGCCGGCGGTCAGCGCCTCGGTAAAGGGCGCGCGGGCCAGGCAGGCGCCGACGGGGAAGCCGCCGCCCAGACCCTTGGCCAGGGCCATGACGTCGGGCACGATATCCGTCCATTCATAGGCGAACAGCTTGCCGGTGCGGCCCATGCCGGTCTGCACTTCGTCGAAAATCAGCACCAGGCCGTATTCGTCGGCCATCGCCCGCAGGCCTTTCAGGAAACCTTCGGGGGCGGGATTGATGCCGCCTTCCCCCTGCACCGGCTCCACCAGGATCGCAGCGGTTTCGGCGGTCACGGCGGCCCGGGCTTCGTTCAGGTTGCCGAAGGGCACCCGGTCGAAACCGTCCACCAGGGGTTCGAACCCCTTGGTGTGCTTTTCCCCGCCGCCGGCGGCGATGGTCGCCATGGTGCGGCCATGAAAGGCCCCCCGGGTGACGATGGTGCGGTACTTTTCCGGGGCGCCGGCCACCGTGTGCTGATAGCGGCGGGCCAGCTTCAGGCAGGCTTCCACCGCTTCGGCGCCGGAATTGCAGAAAAAGGCGCTGTCGGCGAAGCTGTTATCCACCAGCCGCTCGCCCAGCCGCTGCTGGTCGGGAATGCGGTAGAGGTTGGAGCAATGCCACAGCTTGCCGGCCTGATCGGTCAGGGCCCGAACCAGACGGGGGTGGGCATGCCCCAGGGCGGTGACGGCGATGCCGGAGCCGAAATCCAGATATCGTCGGCCATTGTCCGCAACCAGCCACGCGCCTTCGCCCCGCTCGAAGGCGAGGTCAATACGGGCATATGTCGGCATCACCGCCGAGTTGCTGGACATGTTCCGGTCCGCCTTGTTGCGATAGGTCATCGGGTCGGGCTGTCATACCCGGGCGCCGCGGGCGGGACGGAGCCTCCAAGCGGGAGCCGTGTGCTTTTTTCGGCCCCAAAACGCCTGGGGCGGCACTCGTGCCGCCCGGGTCGCAGGAAAGAGGGTGTTATTGCGCCAAAGACCGGGGATGTCAATGCTCGCTAAAGACGTGGGTGATTATGGCTTGCGGGCTTCCATATAAAGGGAACCGGGACGCTTTTCCCGCCCTTCGCGGGTTATTTCCAGATCCAGGGCAGGCCAGCCGGGGATGGCCGAACAGCCCGGCCGGGCCACGTGGATATCGGTGAAGCCGGCCTCTGCCAGCAGGCCACCCAGGGTGATTCGGTCATACATCCACTGATGGGTTTCCTTGCGCCGGCGGGCGTCACCCAGAATCCATCCTTCGATGGCGGCGCGAATGCCGGATTTGCCGCGCAGGGCCGCCGGCCGGACCCGCACGCATTGTTCCAGCATGGCGCGGACTGTCCGTTCGTGTTCCGCAGCCGTTATCTCACCCGCTTCCGCGCGTTTGCAGGAGCGGGAGTAGCTGTCCACCCGCCTCCCCAGGTCCGGCAGGCATATGCGGTGCAGCCCGCCTGGCACGAGAACGCGGTGGATCTCCTTCATCAGGCCCGGCGCGTCGGCGCGTTCCATGTGTTCGAGCAGATGCTGATGGTAGACCGCCCGGACGCTGCCGTCGGGCAAGGGTATGCCCCGCCGCAGGTCGTGGTGGCGCATCGGTCCCTCAAGAGCGCGAAGGCGATCGATGCGGTGGCGACCGATAAGGGCCTTCGGGATCCAGTGGGTCAGTCCCAAGGCATGCAGGCGATAGGGGACGGAGCTGTCGATGTTCAAGCCGACCCGGCTTTGATTGTCACCTGCCCCGAGGTTCAGGAGGTCGAGGACAGGCGGGTCGTGGGCCGGGTCCGGAGGGGTCATCGGAAAGGGTCGTCCTTGGTCAGGAAGTCCTGAACGTAGCGGCGCACCCCTTCCTCCAGCGGCGTGATCTGGCCGGGCCAGCCGGCGGCCCGCAGCTTGTCCATCGAGGCTTCGGTAAAATACTGGTACTTGTCGCGGATGGCTTCCGGGGTGTCTCGGAACGTCAACATGGGCTCCTTGCCCAGCGCGCGGTAGACCGCCTCGGCCAGGTCGCGGAAGCTGCGGGCCTTGCCGGTGCCGCAGTTGAACAGGCCGCTGACCGACGGGTTGTCCAGCAGCCACAGCACCACATTGACCACGTCATCCACATAGACGAAGTCCCGCAGTTGCCCGCCGTCCGGATAATCGGGATGGTGAGAGCGGAACAGCGAGAACGCTTCGTCGCGCATGGCCACCGGCGTGATCTGGTTGACCACGCTGCTTTGGGGACCCTTGTGGAATTCATTGGGGCCATAGACGTTGAAGAACTTCAGGCCGGCCCATTGCGGCGGGGTGGGTTCGCCCTCGGCGATCAGGCGGGCCACCCGGCGGTCGAACAAATGCTTGGACCAGCCATAGGCGTTCAGCGGCCGCAGGCGGGCGAGATGCCCGGGAGCCGCGTCGTCCACGAAGCCTTCGGCGCCGTCGCCGTAGGTGGCGGCGCTGCTGGCATACAGAAACGGGATGCCCTGGGCGGTACACCAGCGCCACAGCAGCAGGGAAAGGCGGAAGTTGTTGTCGGCGATGCGGTCGGCGTCGGTTTCCGTTGTCGCGGAAATCGCCCCCATATGGATAATCGTGCTGACCTCGCGCCGGTGGGTTTCCAGATAGGTCGGCAGGGCGTCGGGATGAACGAGGTCGGCCAACTCCCGCTTGGCGATATTGCGCCACTTCACGCCGTCGCGCAGCCGGTCGCAGACGACGATGGGCGCCCCGCCCCGGGCTTCCAGGGCGGCCACGATGTTGGAGCCGATGAACCCGGCGCCGCCCGTCACGATGATCATGGCCGTTCCTTCCCGTTCCGTGTCTGGCCCGTTCAGCCTTTGGTGAGATTTCGCCGCCATATAACCGTGCCCTCCCGGGCGCTTCAAGCCTTTGCGCCCTGCTGGTGGAAGCGGGCGCCGTTGCGTCCGAAGGGCAACGCTCCCATAATGGGGGTAGCGCGCCGGGTGACCGGCGGATGCGACGTCATGCGAATGAGGAGAGAAGCATGGAAGCCCGTAATCGCCTGATGGACGACCTTTCCCGGGTCGCCGGTGGCGCTTTGGGTGCCCTCGGCGGCTTGCGCGGGGAAGTGGAGGTGCTGGTGCGCCAGCGCCTGGAACGGCTGGTGTCCACCATGGATCTGGTCACCCGCGAGGAATTCGAAGCGGTGCGCGCCATGGCGCAGGAAGCGCGCCTGCAGCAGGAAGTGTTGGAAAAGAAGGTCGCCGAGCTGGAGTCCCAGCTGGCCAAGCCGGCCAAGGGCGGCAGCCCGTCGCGGGCGCGCCGCGCGCCCCAGGTCCGGGCCAAGGTGACCTCTTCGTCCGCCGCCAAGTCGGCCAAGGCGGCCGATGCCGCTGCGGAGCCCCTGACGGACGACGAGCCGCCGGTGGAGTCCGTGGAGGGTGGCGCCGACAGCACGCCGGAGAAGGGCTCCGGCAGCGAATAATCTTTGGCGAAAGGCGGGCGTGCCGCTGGTTTCGGCGGTTTTCCGGCAGCGCGATCAAGCATTTCAGGCCCGAATGCTCCCGATCAGGGGTTTTCGGGGTATCAATGCGGCTGCGAAGAGGCAGATCTTCTCTTCGCGGCGGCCCTTTTATGCTTTAGGGTGCTGTGCGGAAGACGCGTGAGGCGTCGATCCGGCCGGGGTCCTCCCCGCTTCCGAAGTCAAGGCACGGACGGACGCGGATCGGGAGGCGGGAACGCAAAGCATTCCCCCGGTCGAAGCCCGGTTCGGCCGTGATTTTGATCGCTGTCGAAAGGCCAAACGGACCCGAGAAAGCATTTGCGTCTCGGGATACGGATTGGCAAACTAGTTGTGGTGCGGATGCAGATTGTGAACACAATATTTCGTGTTGCCGTTCTATTGCAAGTCCGTATCGCATGTTTCGGCCCCTGACCTTGCAAGGAGAAGCGGGCATGACGACCACCATGGCCTTGATTGACGAGGCGTCCCCTAACCCCATCGACCTGATCGAATCCATCGCCGCCGTGCGCGAATGGAGTTTCGAACGCCGCGGCGACCGCGAAATGGCGGTGGAGGTGCCTGGTCACTGGTGTGATTACGGCCTGTTCTTCGCCTGGTCGGAGGATCTGGACGCGCTCCATTTTTCCTGCGCCTTCGACATGCGGGTCCCCAAGGGCCGGCGTGGCGAAATCTATGAGCTGCTGGCCCTGCTGAATGAACGGCTGTGGGTCGGCCACTACGCGCTGTGGATCGAAACGGGCATTCCCATGTTCCGTCACACCGTGCTGCTGGGCGGCCAGGAAATGAGCCGGGGCAGCGTGGAAGAACTGGTGGAAGTGGCGGTCAACGAATGCGAACGCTTCTATCCGGCCTTCCAGTTCGCCATCTGGGGCGGCAAGACGGCTTCGGAAGCGGTGGATGCCGCGCTGCTGGAAACGGCGGGAGAGGCCTGAGATCGTGACCTTTGCGTCCAGTGAGTCTGCCGGGGGGGCTGACAGCAGTTCCGGGATGGGGCTGGTGTCCCTGACCGTCGCCCTGATCGGCTGCGGCAAGATGGGGGGCGCCATGGCGCGCGGATGGCTGGCCAACGGCCTGTCCGCAGATCGCCTGTTCGTCGTCGACCCCGCCGCGACGGATGTGCCCGACGGGGTGGCCCGCACCGATGCCGCCGCCCTGAGCGCGCAGGCGCAGGTGCCCGACATCATCGTTCTTGCGGTCAAGCCCCAGGGCATGGCCGATACCCTGCCGGCCTATCGGACGCTGGCGGAGCGGGGCAGCGTGTTTCTGTCCGTTGCGGCCGGCAAGACCATCGACGGTCTGACCGCCGGCCTGGGTGGCACGGCGGCCGTGGTGCGGGCCATGCCGAACACGCCCGCCGCCGTGGGCCGGGGGGCGAGCGTGCTTTGTGCCAATGCCCGGGTGCCGGCGGATCGCCGGGCGGCCTGCGAGGCGCTGATGGCGGCGGTGGGCTCGGTGCACTGGGTAGATGACGAAGCGCTGATGGATGCGGTGACCGCCGTGTCGGGCAGCGGGCCGGCCTACGTGTTCTGGCTGGTGGAAGCGATGGCCGCCGCCGGTGAAAAAGCCGGGCTGCCGGCGGATCTGGCGGCCGCTCTGGCGCGGCAGACGGTGGTGGGGGCCGGTGCCCTGATGGCCGGTTCGCCGGAAACGGCGGATACCCTGCGGCGCAATGTGACCAGCCCGGGCGGGACCACGGCCGCCGCCCTGTCGGTGCTGATGGCCGAGACCACGGGGCTGGGGCCGCTGATGGCCGAGGCGGTGGATGCGGCGGCGCGGCGATCGCGGGAACTGGCCGGCTAAAAAGGCGTTTCTGTTCGGCTGATCGGGGACCATCCGGCGCCCGGCGAAAACCGGCATGGCGATACCGCCGGAAGACGGCAATAGCAAGGGGGCAGCATGGCCAAGACGGCGGCAACACCGGACGCGATTCTGCAAGCGGGCCTGCGACTGGCCGCAGATCGCGGCTGGCGCTCCCTGACCCTGGGGCAGGTGGCCGAAGAAGCCGGGCTGCCGCTGTCGGAGGTGCTGAGCCACGTCCCGACGGTGAAAGATCTGGTGATGACCTGGGGCCGGCAGGTGGACGCCGCCGTGCTGGCCGAGGACGTGGTGCTGGATCCCCGCGACAGCGTGAAGGACCGCCTGTTCGACCTGCTGATGCGCCGCTTCGATGCGCTGGCAGAGAACAAGGCGGCGGTCGGCGCCCTGCTGCGCATGCTGCCCGGCGATCCCCTGCTGGGGGGCGCCATCGGCCTGTCTTTCGCCCGGTCCATGGCCATGACCCTGGAAGCGGCCGGTGTGCCTTCGTCGGGCTTGCAGGGACTGGTGAAGACCAATGGCCTGGTTGCCATCTGGTTGCTGGTTTTGCGGACGTGGTTGTCCGATGACAGCGATGACCTGACGGCGACGATGGCGGCCCTGGACAAGGCCTTGCTGCGGGCCGAAGGCTGGGCCGGAACCCTGTTCCGGGCGAAGGGACGTGACCGCCCGGACGAATCGGTATACCCCTCGGATTCTCCGGATTCATCCGATGGGGCCGATGACAGCGCGTCAAACGGCTGATATTGCACTGCAAAAAAACGCGTTGACTCTCCGTGTGGCGGTCCATACCGTGCGCCCTTGAAGTGTACCCGGTATCCCATCCAACGGAGTATCTAGAATGGCCAAACAGCCCGAAACCTTCTTCGATTTCGACATCACCAAGTACCTGGGCGACATGAAGGTCCCCGGCGTGGACGTGGAAGGCCTTCTGGCCAGCCAGCAGAAGAACCTGGAAGCCCTGACTGCCGCCAACAAGATGGCGTTCGAAGGCATGCAGGCGATTTTCAAGCGTCAGGCCGAGATCATCCGTCAGTCCATGGAAGAAGCTGCCGTGGCCGCCAAGGATTTCTCCACTGCCGATTCTCCGCAGGCCAAGCTGAACAAGCAGACCGAACTGGCCAAGGACGGATTTGAAAAGGCCGTGTCCAACATGCGGGAATTGGCCGAAATGATGGCCAAGTCCAACGGTGAAGTCTTCAACCTGCTGAATACCCGCATCGCCGAGGCGATGGAAGAAGCCAAGGGCCTGGTGGCTCAGCAGCAGGCTGCCGCCGCCAAGATGGCTCCGAAGGCTGCCGGTAAGTAAGCTGCCGTCGGATCCTTGGGGGTGGGGCTTCGGACCTGAATCTCCCCCAAAGGGCGGGCCGGCCGGTTTCGGCTGCCTGACCTGATGAATAGCGCAATAGCCGCTCCCTGGATCCCGGGGGCGGCTATTCTGCTGAAAGGGGAATGCCCTTGAAGGAGGAAGGCCCTGTGCGGGCGCTTGGGCTTTTATTGCCGGATCTCTTCGGGTAGGGTTTTCGGATCCCCTCCGGAACAAGGACATCTCCCCCTTCATGAGCCTTTCTTTCGAGGATTTTCAAAAGGTTGACATTCGCGTCGGCACCGTTCTGGACGCCGAACCCTATCCCGAAGCCCGCAAGCCGGCGATCAAGCTGCGGGTCGATTTCGGGGCCGAAATCGGGGTCCTGCGCAGTTCGGCCCAGCTGACCCGCCACTACACGCCCGAAGGGCTGATCGGCCGTCAGGTCATCGCGGTGGTGAATTTTCCCCCCAAACAGATTGGCAAGGTGATGAGCGAATGCCTGGTGCTGGGCATGCCCGATCCCGATGGCGAGCCCGTCCTGCTGCGCCCCGATCTGGAGGTGCCGGACGGCGGGCGCCTGTTCTGATCCGGTCCTGACGCGCGGGCTAGAGCCTGTAGCGAAAAGAGGGTAGGTTTTTTTGGGTGAGCGTGACTATCTCAGGTATGTAAACGTGTTCAGCGCCTGCCGGCCGATCCGGTCCTTCCCTTTCCTGGTGTGGTAAGAAAAGACATGGTGTCCTCCGAGTCCGATGATTCCCTGGAATTCCTCGACGAAGCCGATTCCCCCGTGGTGGTGGCGGAACAGCCCTGGCTGGTTCTGATCGTTGACGATGACGAAGAGGTGCACAGCGTTACCCGGCTGGCCCTGGACCGTTTCACCTTTCGCGGCCGGCCGCTGACCTTTGCCAGTGCCCATTCGGGATCGGAAGCCATCGACCTGCTGCGCAGCCGCAAGGACGTGGCGGTGGTGCTGCTGGACGTGGTCATGGAAACCGACGACGCCGGCCTGAAGGTGGTGCAGTTCATTCGCGATACGGCGGGCAACAACACCACCCGCATCATTTTGCGCACCGGCCAGCCGGGGCAAGCGCCGGAACATGACCTGATCGTCCGCTATGACATCAACGACTACAAATCGAAAACCGAGCTGACCCTGTCCAAGCTCTATACCATGATGGTGTCGTCGCTGCGGTCCTACGAACAGATCGTTGCCCTGGAGACCAGCCGTCTGGCGCTTGAACGGATCCTGGAAGCCTCGGCGGACCTGTTTCGCCAGACCAGCATGGAAGCTTTCGCAGACGGGGTGCTGACCCAGATCGGTGCCTTGCTCAGCGTACCGGTGGCGGGGATTCTGTGCCTGCGCAAGGGCGCGGCGGAACCCCTGGAGCCGGTGGCGGCCAGCGGGGTCTTTGCGCCGGTGCGCGATACCGCCCTTTCCGAGCTGCTGGGACCCCAGGTGGTCAGCGCGGTGGACGAGGCCTTGAGCAGGGAACTGCCGGTGTCCGCCCACTCCGTGACCCTGGAGCAGGGGACGATCCTGACGGTGATGACGCCCGACAACCACAGCGTGGCGGTCTGGCTCCAGGCGGAAACGCCCCTGGATGCCCGGGATATTCGGCTGATCGAACGGTTCTGCGTCAACATCTCCATCGGCTTCGATCGCCTGTCGCCGGAGGCCCCCGGCCGGCAGGCCTCGTGAGATGCCGTCACGTGGTGTATGGGGGGGATGGGTCATGAGGGGAACTTTGGTCGGCGCCCTGCTGACCGGCGTGGTCTTTGTGGCCGGGGCGCCGTTTCCGTCTTTTGCCCAGCCCGTTTCCGAAGTGTCTCGGCTGGCGGCCTTGCCGGAAGAGCTGCGAGAGGCGGTGCGGGTCCTTATCCTTCCCCCTGCCGAGCGCCGGGCGACCGAGGCCATGGCACGAATCGGTGCGGCGGCAGAGGCGGGGAACCCGGTTGCCCAGGTGCTGGCGGCACGGGGGCTGGCGGCCGGTGACGGTGTTGCGGTGGATGGGGCGGGTGCCCGGGTCCTGCTGGATTCGGCCCTGGCGAGCGACGATCCCCTGGCCTTGCTGCTTGCCGGGCGGCTGCTGGCGGCCGGTGTTCCCGGTGCGTTGCCGGCCGATGGGGCGGCAGCGGCGCAGGCCATCGGCCGAGCGGCGGGTGGCGGCTATCCTTTTGCGCAGCTGGACGCCGGGCGGGTGGCGGAAGAACAGTGGCACGAGGCCGTGCGGTCCGGTGATGCGGAAACTGCCCGCGCGCTGCTGGGCGAGGCGGCGGCCCGTTATCGGGTGGCTGCCGATGCTGGCAGCGGAACCGCGGCCCTGGCCATGGCCTTGCTGCTGCGGGAACGTGGGGCGGAAGACAGCGCTGCGCCCTGGTTCGCCCGGGCCGTGGCCGCGGGCGTGCCGGGCGCTCGCGTGGTCGGTCTGTTGCCACGCCTGACCTCTGCGGATCCCGACGTGGTGCGCCAGGCGGTCTCGGCACTGGCGGATGCGGCGGCGGGAGGGGACGGCGTGGCGGCTTCTACGCTGGCCGGTCTGTCGGCGCGGGGGCGGGAGGATCTGATCGCGGCGGATCCAGAGCGGGCGGCGCGCTGGCGCCTGTGGCTGGCCGACGCCGGGGAGCCGTCGGCGCTGACCGCCGTGGCCGTCGCCACCCTGGCTGCCGCCGGCCGCGAAGAAGACACAGAGGCGCGGGCAGTGGCGGAAGCCGCGGCCCGGTCGCTGCTGATCCGGGCGGCGGAGGCGGGATACGGGCCGGCGATGGGGCTGCTCTCCCGGCTGCTGGACGCGGGAACTGGTGGGCCGAAGGATGTGGCGGCGGCGCAGCGCTGGCGCCGGCTGGCGACCTTGCCCGACCTGGGGCTGCCGGCCCTGGTGGCGGAAGGTGCCCTGTGAGGCGCGGGGCGGAGTGTGCGTGATGAGTGCCGGGGACGGGATGCGTGAAGGCGGGCGCTTGGCCGATTTCGTGGCCTGCGCCACCGACTGGTTCTGGGAGCTGGACGAGCAGGGCCGGATCAGCTACGTCACGCCGGGGGTGGATGCGCTGCTGGGGGTCTCGCCGGGGCATCTGCTGGGACGGCCGCTGGAGGATCTGATCGACTCGGCGCCGGATACGGACGAGGCAGCATTCCGGGCCGCATTGGCCGATGGCCAGCCGTTTCACGATCTGGTCTGGCGGATGGTGCTTCCCAGTGCGGTGGCCGTGGGGGCAACACGCTATGTGCGCTCGTCCGGCAGGCCGTTTCATGGCGTCGGTGGCCGGTTCGCGGGGATGCGGGGGGCCTGTGCCGATATTACCGCCGACCGCGAGGCGGTGATGGCCCTGACCGAGGAACGCCGTCAGGCCGACGATGCCAACCAGGCCAAAAGCCGCTTCGTGGCGACCATGAGCCACGAACTGCGCACGCCGATGACGGCCATTCTCGGCGCCGTCAGCCTGCTGTCGGAAGACATGCTGAGCGAGTCCCAAGCCAGCCTGCTGGAGACCATTCGCCAGTCGGGCACGGTGATGATGTCCACACTGAACGACATCCTCGATCTGGCCAAGGTGGAGGGGGGCAAGCTGGAGCTGATGCCCGAACCCACGGACCTGTCCTTTCTCGCCCACAGCGTGGTGGCGATGATGGAGCCCCAGGCGACCCGCAAGGGGCTGACGCTGATGCTGCAGGTGGACGAGGGCTTGCCCGGGGCGGTGCAGGTGGATCAGGCGTCCTTGCGGCGGGTGATGATCAATCTGGTGGGCAATGCGGTGAAATTCACCACGGAAGGCAAGGTCAGCCTTGGCCTGCGCTCCGAACCCGGGGCCCAGTCCGGCCGGTCGCGGGTGCGGCTGGAGGTGACGGACACGGGGATCGGCATCCCCGCCCACCTGCATGATGCGGTCTTCGATCCCTTCGCCCAGGGCGATCCCCAGGTGGCCCGGCGCCATGGGGGCAGCGGCCTGGGCCTGACCATCTGCCGCCGGCTGGTGGGAGCGATGGGCGGGCGGATCGGCCTGATCAGCGCGCCGACCCGGGGCAGCACGTTCTGGGTCGACCTGGACTTGCCCACGGCCCCGGGGGTGGCGGTCCCGGCGGTGGGAGGAGAGGGCCTGGGGGCGGGAGCGGCCGGTCTGTCCGTTTCCTCAGCCGCCTGGGCAGGCGGTTTTCCTCGTCCGCGGCCGCGTCCGCTGCATGTGCTGCTGGCCGAGGATGTGGCCCTGAACCGCATGGTGATCACCAAGCTGCTGGAACGCGACGGCCACACGGTGCATTCGGTGGGGGACGGAGCGTCGGCGGTGGCGGCGGTGGCCATGGGGCTGTTCGATCTGGTGCTGATGGATGTGCGTATGCCCGGCATGGATGGCATCGAGGCGACCCTGCGCATCCGCGATCTGGCGGATGCGGGGCGGGCGGACCTGCCCATCGTTGCCCTGACCGCCAATGTCATGCCCGAGGACCGGGGGCGCTTTGCCGCCGCCGGCATGAACGGCGTGGTCGGCAAGCCGCTGAACATGGACACCCTGTACGAGACCCTGGCGACGGTATTGCCGGCGGAGATGATGCTGGGGGGCGAAGGCGCATCGCCCCCGGTGGTCCTGCGGCCGGCGGGCAGGCGGCGGGACGGCGAGGATCTGGCGGCGCTGCGCGGCCGGTCCATGGCATCGTCCGCGCCCCCTCCGCCATCCTGGCCGCCGATTCCGACGGCAGCGGCGTCCGCGCGCGCGCTGCAGCCTGTGTCGCCATTGCCGTCGACGGCTCGTCCCCCTGGACAGGGGGGTGGCGCGCGGCCTCCTGGGAAGTCTTCCGCAGATCGCCCGACGGCAGCACCGGTATCGGCCCCCGCATCCGCCGGGCTGGAGCAGGAAGAGTCGACCCAGCCCCTTGTGGACGAGGGTCTTATTGCATCGTTCCTGCAACTGTTCGGCCGCGCGGGCGTGGATGATCTGAAGCGGGTGTTCGAGGATCAGGGCACGGCGCAGGTGCACCAGATGGTGGAATGCAGCGGACGGGGTGATCTGAAGGAGGTGGCCTCGGCGGCGCACAAGCTGATCAGCGCCAGCGGCTCCATCGGCCTGCGGCGTCTGCAATCTTTGGCCACGGAGGTGGAAGCGGCGGCCCTGAAACGGGATGCGGACCGTCTGGCGATCCTGTTGGGCGGTGTGGACGGGGTCCTGGCCCGCTCGCTGAGCGCGCTGGACGCGCTGCTGCCAGAGGAGTAGGGGATATTATTTCTCTTTTAGTGGTTTTTTGGTAGTTTCTTTGTCGCCTTTCTGAGTTCGGCAAGATTTCTGTCTGCAGACTTGTGCCGATTTTCTTTTCTTGCCGTATTGAACAGATTGTATTGCTATTCCGCATGTTGTCTGGCAGCGGTGGTGCTCACGCTTCCACCGCTGTTCAACACGTTTCTCTTCAGGCTTCGGAGCGGTTGGTCCTATAGCGCCGTTATACCAATCGACAATGAGATGACCTCATTTGTCGATTGTATTGAGTTCAAGCGCCACGCGGGCTGTTACGCGCCATAAGGCGCGACGGCCTCTTGGCCTTGTCTCCCGACAAGGTGTGGGGGGACAGATGGTTTTGGAGGCGGGATATACCGGGATTTATCGGGAAATATCGTTATGAGATAAGGCGTTACCGGGGTGTTCCTTGCCTCGGAGGTTTTGGACAAAAATGAGTGATTTTGATCAAAACGACGCATGATTTTGGGCATGAAGTGGATGGCTTCTGCGCCGGAGGCGAGTTGAAGTGATTGCGGGAATCCACAGGTAGCTACTACACGTATAGAGAATGAATTTATACATGCTGCGAGTTTGACCAGCCTCAAGCCCGGCGTTTGGCCTCAGTTTGCCCTCCTGCCTTGCCGCTGACCAGGTCGTCACGCAGGCGCTTCAGAAGCGCGGCCAATCCTATCGGCCGGTCATCAGGATTTTCGTACACCTCCACCAATTCTCCTGCCATGCGAGCAGCCATGCGCCCGAGATCTACAGGAGGCAGGTGAACCCCCACGTCTTTATAAATTCTTGAAATACCGTCAACAATGCGCCCCATCAACTCTTCGTCAATGGGCGCATAGGTGACGGTGGAGGCAGAGGTCTCATGCGAGGAATTCGGTCTTTGGCCTGTTAGAAGCCAATGCGTGTCCACACCCATCTCTGCCAGATGAAGCAAAATCTCCCCATTTGGGACGTGTTTGCCGCGCTCATACCTTTCCCACGAAGAACGGCCCTTAAGGCCGACTTTCTCAGCAATTTCCGCTGTGGTCAGGCCGAGCTCGCGGCGAATGGCGCGAAATCTTTCCTCAATTCCCACAGCAACGGTTCCTTATCCGAACTGTGGACTGTGACGGGCTCCAGGCATACCCAGCCACAGAATGCAGCAACCGATTGAAATTAATCGTTTTTTTTAAAAAAGAAGCAATAACATTCCATTGCGGATCTATTGCTTCATGTTTGGGCTTGATGATGAGGCGTTTTTGCATCATTCTTTCCCCGTTCGTCGAAAACGACACCCGAAATTAACCGGCCTGGCAGGGCCGGAACACGCAAGGAAGAGAGAGTGGCGGTACCTGTTGGAGACCTGCCGGGCTACACCATCCGCAGCCTTTTAAACGACCGGGGCTGGACGTTTGCTGATGTGGACCGGGCATACGACCTGAAGCCGGGTACTGCCCGAAAGGCAGCCCACAAGCCCTACGAGGCCGGTGAATTTCCTATCGCCGACGCGCTGGGTCTGTCTTTCCGACAGATCTGGCCCAGCCGCTACAACGAGCACTGCGTTCGCCACTCTCCTCAACCTGCCGAGAACTATAGCCCTGCCCCCTGGTTCACGCCGAGTCAAAAGCGGAAGGCCGGTTAAATAGCCACCCCAAAGGGAGAGCACGCAATGCATATGGCACCCTCCTTACCACCTACCGTCCAGAACGAAATCGCCGCCTTACGGCGTTTTCTGCCGCCCGAAACATGGTGCGGCACCCTGCATCTGCCCGCGTGGGCGCGGCACGAAGATTACCATGTCACCTTCGAGGTCGGCGAACCCGCCTGGGGCAGCAACCTCTCCTTCGAAGACAGCACGGGGCGGCGGCTGCCCATGGTGGTGATCGACAGCGCCCCTCCGGAGGTGTGGCACCGATTCCGCGACGACGAATTGCGGGAGCACCAGACCTGGATCGTCGCGTGTAACCGCAAAGGCCTGAGAAACGCCTTGTCGATAGCACGGTGGTTGATTGCGAAAACGACCCCGAAAGTTTTCAGCCTGAACGCCAAAGGAACGGTGGTTTACGCCGGTCAGTACCATTGGCAGCGCCCTGGGTGGCAGCGGATACGCGTCCTCGCGCCGCATCTGGTGGCCTCAATGCCCAGGCACGGGGAGCAGCGAGGAACCTTTGAAGTGACTTGGAATCAAGCCTTCGGAAAAGCGAGTGCCGCCTGATGGGCTCTCGCCCCGTCATATATTCCAACAGCGCCATTCCCCCTGTGGTGGGGGAATCCCCGGCGGCTGGCTCAAGCGCGGATTTCCTCCCTGTCCGCGACCGCCGCCGGGGCTTTTTCCGGAGCGTCCAATAATGGCGCCGCGCGACCCCAACACCCTGGACATGTTCCGCGACTGGGTGCCGCCGACGGTAGCGGTCGCAACAGGGCCCGCGCTGCATCCCGATATTAAGGCCCGCGTTTCCCAGGCTATATCTCAATCCTTAAAGAATTGCCCAAAAAGCCGAGAGCAGATCGCCCAGGAAATGGGTGTTCTGCTCGATGAAAACATTTCCATTAACATGGTCAACAACTACGCAAGCGCAGGACAGGATGAAAGCAACATCCCATTCTATCGGTTACTCGCTCTCATTGAGGTAACCGGGGATCCGAGCGTAGTCGGCGGTGAAATGGCCCGGTTAGGGTGGCCTAACATCCCGGAGCGATATCTCGGCGCTGTCGAAGAGGCGCAGTGCGCGGAGCAACTCGAAACCATTGAGGCGCGACGGAAAATTGCTCGCCGACGGTGGAGGGGGCGATGACGGAGGAGGCGCAAGTCATGAACAGTCAAGAGATCGGCGGCCTCACTAAGGCGTTAAGGGGCTCTTGCCGGGAAAAGGCCAAAATGGACTGTCATCAGCCCCAAGAACGTCCCAATACGCATCCCCAGCCAGGGAGCCCATTGTTCGGTAGCTCCCTCCTGGATACAGGCTGTACCGATCAACGGCATCAAGGACGCGTTGCCCCCCCAGAAGGTGATGATATCCGGCCAGTGAAAGTTGCGCTCGCAGAACTGGGTCCTTCCATGCTTTCTTCCGCTGACGCTGAGAGGGTGTCGCGGCAACAAAGGCGGATATCGCTGGCGCGAATTTTCGAGTCCAGTCACTCCACTCTTTTTGACTCACCCCCTCCAGGCTGGCGCGCAAGGCTTCAACTTGCTCCGAAGAGAGTGATTCGACGAGTTCTTGAGCGAGCGTTCGGCACGCATGCGCGTAGTTGGCTAAGGACATCTCCCCTCCACGATCTGTACCTCTGGACATTGCCAGAGGTTGAACCTCTCCGCAAGAATAACGCAGACGGGAAAGGCGATGCGCCATGAAAGAGTGGTTCAGCGCCGCGGAACTGGCCGACATGAGGTTGCCTGGGTTACCCGTAGAAAAGAGCGGCATAATTCGGCGAGCGACGCGAAAAATTTGGGTGTCTCGCTCACGGTCGGGCAAGGGCGGCGGCCGAGAATACTCCGTGTCCTCCCTGCCCGAAGAAGCCCGCCTGGAACTCGCCCGCCGCGCGACACGGGAGTTGGAGCCGCCCCCCAGCAGCCCTGGCGGCCGGACACCAAAGGCCAACAAGGATCGCCCCGGGCTCGACACGGCCATAGCCGCTTTGCCCGAGAAGACCTTGACCAGGATGGAGGCACAGGCGGCCGTCGTCAGGGCGCTGAAGGTTTTCCGAAAGACATCCGGCCTGCCGAAAGAGCGCGCCTTGCGGATCTTCGCGGAAGCCTACCGCGCCGGCTCTATCGAGGTTGAAGCGTGGGTTCGCGCGGCCGTGCCAAAGGCCAGCCGGAATAGCCTGCGGACCTGGGAACAGGTGCTGGCCGAGCACGGTCTTGCCGGTCTCGCGCCGGCCTACGGCAACCGAAAGGGCATGGGTCTCATCGACCAGGACGAAGCGGTCCGCATGTATATCCTCGGCATGATTGCCGAGAAGCCGCACGTATCCGCCACGGCCGTGCTGGAAGGGCTGAAGGCGCGTTTTCCCGACAAGGCCTTGATGTCTCTCCGCAATCTCCAGCGGTGGATGGATGATTGGAAAACGGCGAACGCGCAATTGTTCGAGAAGGTCAAGAACCCGGATGCTTGGCGCTCCAAGTACAAATCGGCATTCGGGTCGAAATCCGAGGGCATCATCCGGCTCAATCAGACCTGGGAGATGGACAGCACCCCGGCGGATCTCCAACTGCTCGACGGATCGCGGCACAGCCTGATCGGTGTGATCGACGTCTATTCCCGGCGCCTGCGCCTGCATGTCTCGCGGACATCGTGCTCGGCCGGCGTTGCGGCAGCCACGCGCGGGGCGGTCATCGCCTGGGGGGCGCCGGAAGAGGTGCGGATCGACAATGGGTCCGACTACACCAGCAAGCATATGTACCGGGTTTATGACGGCCTGAAGATAGACGTGGACCTCTGCCCCCCGTTTACCCCGGAGTGCAAGCCCCACATCGAGCGCGCTTTTAAGACTTTCTCTCATGGTCTGCTGGAATTGCTGCCCGGGTTCGTTGGCCACAATGTCGCCGAACGCAAGGAAATCGAGGCCCGTAAGTCATTCGCGCAACGCATGATGACCAAAGGCGAAATCATCGAAATCCGTATGACGGCTGAGGATTTGCAGGCGTTCTGCGACCGCTGGTGCGAAGATTTCTATACCCACAAGCCCCATAGCGGCCTGAACGACAAAACTCCGTTCCAGGCGGCGGCGGCCTGGACCGGCGCTGTCCGGCGGATCGAAAACGAACGTGCCCTGGATGTACTGCTGTCCGAGACGGACAATGACGGCTGGCGGACGGTCAGCAAGAAGGGCATCCGCTTCGATAAGGCCACCTACGGCCATGCCCACCTGGGCGGCATGGAGGGCCAGCAGGTGCGTGTCTTCTACGACGACGCCGACTTCGGTCATGTCTACGTGTTCGATGAAGGTGGTGTTTTCATCTGTAAGGCCATGTGTCCGGAGCGGGTGGGCGTTTCGCGCGCCGAGGTGGCTGCCGCCCAGAAGGCCAATCAACAGCGCGTCAATGCCGAGGGCATGCGGAAACTGAAGGTGGCCAAGAAAGAGGCCCGCGTTGATGACGTGGTGCTGGAAATCCTGGCCGCCAAGGCCGAAGCAGCAGGCCGCCTGACGGCGTTCCCTGCCCGCACAGAGACCTATTCCACGCCCGCCCTGGATCAGGCTGCTCGGGCTGTCCGCGCCAAGCCTGAAGCGCCTCGGGACCTTACGTCGGCGGAAATCCGCATCCTCCAGGATCTGCGCGCCGAGGCTGTCGCCCCGGCCGCGCCCGCAGCCCCCACCACTCCGAAAGACCGCTACCGCAAGGCCGTCCACCTGCAGGCGCAGCTGGACGCGGGCCGGCCCATCGATGCCGAAGACAAGCGGTGGCTCGACGGATACCGGACGACGCCGGAGTACCGGTCACACAAGGATCTGCACGACACGTGGGGAGATGCCTACTTCGGCGGCCGGGCGGCTTCCGCCTGACCGGAAAAGGAAAAGGGGCCGGTAGCGGCCGACCCCAGGACTGCACGTTTATTAGAAGTGAGACGAAACAATGCCGAACGACTTAATGCCTGTCAATGCCGACGCAAACCCGGAGGGGGCTACCGCTCCGTTGACGAATATCGCGCTGTTCACCGGCATGATGGACCGGCTCATGAACAGGCCGGCGCATCTGCCCGGACTCGGCGTGTTCTATGGGTTCTCGGGCTACGGCAAGACCCGCGCCGCTATTCAGGGGGCAATAAAGTATCGCTGCCTGTATGTGGAATGCGGGGAGTCCTGGACGAAAGCAAGGTTCCTGCGCGCTGTCTTGGGGGAGCTGGGCATGCCAACCAAAGGCACCGCTGCCACCCTCGTTGAACGGGCCGCTGAATCCATGGGGAAAAGCCGGGTCCCCCTCATCATTGACGAAGCCGACCACATTGTCCGGCGAGGGTACATCGAAACGATCCGAGAGATTGCCGACGCAAGCAAGTCGGCAATCGCCCTGATCGGAGAAGAGATGCTCCCGCATATGATCGAACAGCGGTCCGAGCGAACGCACAACCGCGTGCTTGCCTGGGAGCCGGCGCAGCCGGCAAGCCTGGACGATGCGCAAATTGCGGCCGGCATCTTTTATCCGCACCTCACCTTTGCCCCTGATCTGATAGCCGCCATCGTCGCCGCGTCCGGCGCCCGCATCCGGCGGATCATGGTGAACCTGGACCTCGCCGCCACGACGGCGGCGACGGAGGGGTGGCCGGACATCACCGTGGAGCGCTGGGGAAACCGTCCTTGGTACACCGGGCAGGCGCCTGCGCGGAGGGCGCGCTGATGGGTATGAAGCCGATCAACGAGCGCGCGGGTCTGACCGTGAAGATCCCGAAAACCCGGCAGGGCTACTGGGATGTCATGCGCGAAATGGGGACGTTCCGGGTGGTGGACGTGGCCGATGTGGTCAAGGTTCCGCCGGCCACCATCGGAGATTTCGTTCGCAGCCTGGAGGCCGGGGGGTTCCTGGAGCGTGTGGCCGAGCCTAAAGGTCTTGGGGAGGCGATCGTCTACCGGATCAAGAGCGACCAGCCCGCCGCTCCCATAGTACGGCGGGATGGTAGCCCCGGGCACGAGCGTCTGGGAACCGAGAACATGTGGCGCACCATCAAGATGTGCGGGGATGGGTTGGATGCCCACGAACTCCACATCTGGGCTGGCGTGGCGAAAGCAACCGCCAATCGTTACCTCCAGCGCTTGGCGGCGGCGGGATATCTCATGGCAACCGAGCCGGGGAAGCCGGGCCAGAAACCGGGAACCGGGCGCCTGACAAAATACCGCCTCCTGCCGTCGATGAACACCGGCCCTCTGGCGCCGCAAATCCAGCGCATCAAGGCGGTCTGGGACCCCAACCGCCGCACCTATGTCGGCGAGGGGCACGTGGAGGGCGCGGATGTCGATGCTTGAAAAAGCCCGCGCCGCCTGGGGAGCGGATCTGCCGGATTGGGTCGAGGTTCTGGCCCGATCCTGCGACCGGGAAAGAAGCCTCCGCCGTGCGGCCGAGCGCATCGGCTACACCGCCGGGGCGGTGAGTTCTCTTATCCACCGGCGCTACGCCGCCAAGAGTACCCGAAACCTCGAAGCCGCCGTTCGCGAAAACCTGATGCGCACCACAGTCCAGTGCCCGGGCCTCGGCGAGATCGAGGGCTCGACCTGCCGGCAATGGCGCGAGAAGGCCCGGCACCTCGTGGTCACCAGCGGGCACCGGGTCGCGATGTACCACGCCTGCCGGGCCTGCACCCACAACAGGAAGGAACAACAGTCATGACCAAGCACACCCCGCCTCTCCCGTCCGAAGCAGGCGATGAAACGTACGCCCGCCTCGCCGCCGCGCACCGTGCTGCCCACGACCATATCTGCCACCGGATGGGTGGCCTTCAGACGGTCGGTCTGGCGCACATCGAATTGGTGGGGCTGATGGCCGCCGTAGGCTGCTACCTGAGCACAAAAGTCCCGCTCGGTGCCCGGCAGACCGTCCTGAGCCGCCTGCATGACATCCTTGATGAGGCGGCTAGTGGTGCCGCCACGGCGCCCCCATCGACCACCAGCAAGCATTAGGAGGCCAGCATGTTTGCATACTGCTGGGCTAACGGGGAAATCGAATTCGGAAGCCGGGTCCCCGAAGGAGCAATCGGCTTCCTCCGGGGACCGGAGGAAGCCCTTGTCAATGCCGTGCAGGTCGCCGCCCGTCACGCCTACGACGGCAAAAGCTATCTGGTTCCAGGGGTACCAGAGGCCGGCAGCAATCAAAAGAGGGCGTGTGACGCCTTGATATCCTGGACGCGACATAATGAACACTTCTGGGAAGACGAAGGGCTGAGCGTCGGGTCGTTTGATGAGGATGACGAGGAGGATGTCGACCATGCCTGAGCGCCAGCCCCCTTGGGTCATCCAGAGTGCCGACGGTGGAACGGTCTTTGCCGCGCAGGTCGCCAGTCTTGGAGTACCCCCCACGCCTTGGCGCGTGATCCTCCGCGATGTCGCTGGCGACTACTACCTCGGCACCTATGAGTCCGGCACCGCCATGCCAAGGGTGCTCAGCGGGCCTCTCGACGTTGAAGCCGCCCTGGATGGGGCCGTTTCCGCCGCCGCTTTCTTGGAGTCTCAACATGACGTATCGACCTGATTTTCTCGTATCTGGCGGAGCAATCACGCCTGGATATCATCGCCACAGTTGGTGGCGCCGTCTGTTCAACAAGCTGTTTAAAGGAGCTTCACGTGTCCTCTCTCGGTGAAATCGAAACGCTGGCCAAGGAATTTGGGGAGCGCCACGACGCGCTGTCCGCCAAGGTTCAGACGATCAACGACGAAATCTCGGCCGTAAAACGCCGGCATCTACATCAACTGCGAAATTACGTGGCCAAGGCCGCTGATGCGAAGGACCACTTGCGGGCTGCGATTAAAGCCGCGCCCGAGTTCTTCAAGAAGCCGCGCACCCTGATGCTCCATGATGTTCGGGTCGGGTTCGCGAAAGGCAAAGGCAAGCTGGTGTTTGCCAGCGATGCCCAGCTGGTGACGCTAATCAAGAAGCACTTCCCCGACCAGGTCGAAACCCTGGTGAAGGTCGAAGAGAAGCCCGTTCTCAACGCCTTGGCCAATCTGCCGGCCAAGGATCTGAAGCGGCTGGGCGTAACGGTCGAAGGGGCCGGCGACGATGTCGTGATTAAGCCCACCGGTACCGCCATCGACAAGCTGGTGGACGCGCTGATCAAAGGCGCGGAAGGGGATGAGGAGGCGCCGCCATGCTGACCTCGCAACAGAGCGCAGTCTTGGGGATCATTGAGCGGTATTTCGCCGTGCATGGCACCGGTCCCACCTACCGCGAAATCGCGACCCGGTTTGGCTGCTGCAAATCGAACGCCTTTCGGATCGTCACCGATCTCCAGGAGCGCGGTTTCGTCTCGTGCGCTCATGGCCGCCGCAATTCGATTTTCCCCCTGCCGCACAGGGGGACCGCCTTGCGGCGGTTGATCGATACTGCCCGGGCAGTCGCGGCGGGCAGGGCTTCGCCTGAAAGCCTTGCCGGTCCTCTGGCGGAGCTGGGCGCTACATCGGCGGAGGACCGATGACATGGGCGTGATCGATATCCATGGCCGTCTCCAGGCGGTGCTGGCCGAGATCCGCGCGGCCGGCGCCGATGAAGCCGATGTCCTCGACGCCCTTTGTCTGCTGGTGGAGGTATCCCCGGCTGGGCCGGCCCGCGATCTGACCGACTACGGGCGCACTGCCGAATACGATCGCATGGGCCGGGGGCAGTTGCTCGCCGAAGTCAAGCGCCTACACGATTTGCTGTGGTTGCCGGAAACACAGGATTTTACGCGCGGCGTGGAACTGGAGATAGCGCACCAAATAGACCGGTGGGGGCTGGAGCACGACGCGAAAAAAGGCCCTGCCGACTGGTTTTGGACCCTCGGATACCTCGGGGGGAAGGCGCTGGCCGCCCATCAAGCCAAGAACTTTACGAAGGCCCGTCACCACTGCGTCACCGTCGCCGCGCTTATGGGGAATTGGCATCGGCACATCTCAGCCGAGGTGGATCAATGCCATGACTGAGCAAGGAACCTTTTGGCACCACCTCTCCGGAGCCCAGCGAGCACCCAGATACAAGTCTCTGGCCCATCAGGCCAAGGCGGCGGAATGCTACGAGACGCCGCGATGGGCGGCGGCGGCCATCCTGCGCGTCGAGCTGCTGACGCGGGTGGTGTTGGATCCGTGCTGTGGCACGGGCGTGCTCTCCGAAGCGGCGCTGGATGCCGGCTATGTGGTGATCTCCCAGGACCTCCACGACTGGGGCTACAAGCCGGCGACGGCGGATCTCGATTTCCTGCGGCCGGATTTCAAAGTCCCGAAAAAAGACTTCAGCGTCTTCATGAACCCGCCTTTTTCGAAGGCCTGCGAGTTCATAGATCGGGCACGGAGCATGCGGGCGCGAAAGATCGTCTGCTTCCAGCGGCAGGCGTGGCGGGAGTGCGAAACCCGCCGCCGCTGGTGGGAGGAAAACCCGCCGGCCCGGGTCTGGACCTGCGGAGATCGGGCCACCTGCTGGCTCTTCACGGTGCCGCCTCAGAGCCGCACCGGGAAATCAACAAGCACCCCTTACGCTTGGTATGTCTGGGAGCGCGGTCACCGGGGCGCCGAGCTCGGCGGCGCCATCTACCGGGACACCTGACCCATGCGCCGCCGCACCCCCAAAGCCGTCACCGTATTGGCCACCTGCGCCGGCAAGTACCGGTACGTCAGCCCTCAGGTGGCGTACCGGGTGGTTCGGCGCGGCGGTGGTCGCGTGATCTACCGATGCCCCTGCTGTGGCGGGTGGCATGTGGCCAGCACGAAGAAAGGATAGCAGTGATGGTAGGGACGCGAAAAACGGCGCGCTCGCGCTCGGAACGAACTGCGCTTCTCCGGGACATACACGTCGGCGCGAAGGATCTGAACCTCTCGGAGGACCGCTATCGTGCGCTGCTATCCGGGACCACCGGACACGACTCTTGCAAGGATTGCACGAATACGCAGCTGGCCGAGGTGATCGTCGAGCTGAAACGCCTCGGCTGGACGAAGAAACCGAAGAAGCGGTTCGTCCCGGCGACCACCAACAAGCAGGCCGCGCTGGTGCACGTTTTGTGGCGGAAGCTCGGCGAGGCTGGGGCGCTCCATACGCCTACCAGGGAAGGCCTGCGGGCTTTTTGCGTCCGGCAATTGGGGCTTGGTCCCGGCGTGGCCGCCGATCCGGACATGCTGTCGGTCGAGCAGTTGGGGCCGGTGATTGAGGCACTGAAAGATATGTGCAAGCGGGACGGGGTGAAGCTGAGATGACGATGTTCAAAGAGCGGGGAAGGCTACCCACTGCCACTTTAGTTAAATGGCAATTCCATCTGCTGCATAGAACTCTTATGGTCGAGCACTTCAAGAAGCTCGTGCTCCACACGGAGTCCGCCAGCAGTGCGCCATTGCGTTGTTCTAATGCGACATCTCAAAACGTCGTCTTTGGCGAAACTTTCCTGTCTATTTTCTATTCTGTTAAGAAAATTTTCATCTGCTACTTTGACGCTGATGGTGTTTTCCCCGTCGAACAGACGCCACTTGTTGCCGCCTTTGAATGCCAGGGCGACAATGGTGAAGGCGCGTTCGTAAGTGTCTTCCAGTACGGGTTCGCGCTCAAGGTCAGGCACCTCGAAGGCGGGCAAGTCTTCCTTCGAAAGGACCTCCATGGTCTCCTTTTCGGTTCCAGTGGCTACAGTGTCGATGCCCTCCCGCTCCAAGGGTTTGACCATATCCGCCAGAGAGCGCCGGACAGCCTTGTCCTGGTAAAGCCGTACAACGGGTTCCGGCACGTCAGCTTCCGCGCCGTCTTCCAAAACCACCGTGACCGACCCGCTTTGCATCGTCGAGATGCTCTTGATCGCACGGCCTCGCACCCACTTAACAAATCGCAAAAGCGTCGATGTGGCGCCCTTGGCGATGTCCTTGGCGCTGAATCCCAGAAAGCCGAGAAGGGCTGTGAGGGTAACCAGATCTTCTCCGGTAAAGAAGTCCTTGAATGCTTGAAACCAGGACTGATCACACAGCAGATCGATGGTGCAGGAGCCTGCCTTAACTGCCTTAACGGTGACTTTAATCCGAGATTTATCGCCATTCAGGACCCGATTGGCGTCCTCGACGGCTTTGCCAATCGCCAGCAGGGCGCCGGCCAGATCGCGCACGGTCATGGTGCCGTCTTCCAGCGCCACGCCGTCATAGGTCACGCGAAAACTCTCCATGAAACCAGCTCCGTTCAATCATTAAACGGGAGCTTAGCAAAGCAATGTCCGGGGCGGGACCCCTTGATTGAAGGAGTCTCATATTACCCGCTTCCAGTGATCCGCAGGTGTGCCTGGAACCGGAGGGAGTACCAATGACACAGCAGCCGGATCTTTTCCCTGGCACCAAGCCCAAGCGCCGCTCACCGAAGGTGCTGATGCAGGTGGTCGATGCGGGCGATCACGGGTGCGTCACTGAGTACAAGTGGTTCGTCCATCTGGTTTGCCCGAAATGTGGGCATGACGACGGCTGGAGCGAGCATCACACCAAGCGAGAGGCGGAGCGGCAACCCTGTCCGGTGTGCAACCGATGACCCACACGAACAGAGATGTTTACGGCAGTCTGCCAGAGCCTGCCAGGGTGCTGCTCGAAAGCCCTGGTGGTGCTGCTTTAATGTGGCGGGTGATCGGCCGCCTTGGCGGCCAGCGCATCACCATCCCGGTTCGTCTGGCTAACCAGAACCTGCTGGTGCGGGAGCTGGGGTGGGCCGACGCCAATGCGGTTTGGCAGGCCTGGCGAGGCCGGTACGGTGCCGGCGGAGAAATCTCCGTCACCGTGCCCCGGCTGACTGTGGCTCGCCGTCTGGCCAGGGCGCGGTATATCCTCGGCCTCGTAGAGACCGAGAAGGCACCTTCGGTACGGGAAATTGCGAGGACGCTTTCGCTCCACGAACGCACCATATACGATGACCTGAAACTGGCGCGCGAGGACAGGACGCGCCTGGCCGCCGGCGGGAAAGCCCCGGTGACCACACCCCCGCAGCTTGATCTATTCAGCCGCTGAAGTTCTTCAGCGGCCCGGCGCGGCGCGCATAGGGCACGCTCTTCCGAGTTTTAACGGGAGACGATCAATGCCCTTCGACCTTAATCCCCGCAGCAGGAAGAACCTGGAAGGTGTCCATCTGGACCTTGGCGCAGTGGTGTACCGCGCCGCTGAGATGGCCGAGGTCGACGACTTTACGTTCGTGGTCACGGAGGGGGTTCGGAGCATCGATCGGCAACGCGAGATGGTGGCCAAGGGGCTGTCTCGCACCACGAACAGCCGGCATCTCCATGGCTGCGCTGTCGACCTCATGGTGATGCTCGGGGGGCACCGTCCCACTTGGGAAGTTCCCGCCTATCACTGCTTGTCCGATCTGGTGAAATCGGCGGCCGAGAGTGTTGGTGTCCCCATCGAGTGGGGCGGGGACTGGAAAAGTTTCTTCGATGGTCCCCATTTCCAGCTGCCCCGCGACCGGTATCCCGACTGCCAGCCGATTCCGCCGGAAGTCGGTTCATCGTCCGCAGTGGTGCCGGGGCAGCGTGGCGGGGCTGTTCGATGCCTTCAGACAAACCTGAATGCCGCGTTCCCCCACCTGAAGCCCTCTCTTGACATTGATGGAGACTACGGCACCAGGACGCGCCGCCGCGTGGTCGCGGTCCAAGGCATCATCTTGTCACCGGACAAAGGCGGAATCTGGGGAGTTGGTAGCCAAGACAGCTTCCGGGAATATTGCCGCGCCCACGGCATCTCGTTGTAAGCGGGGGTGCTGATATGGACATCGGCGGGCTCATTAAAGGCGGTCTCAAGACGGCGCTGAACGTCGTCACCGGAGGTCTCGGCGGCACCATCTGGGACATTGTCGAGGGTGCTGTCGGGGATGACCTGGCGCCGGACCAGAAAGCTGCCCTGAAGATCGCCATTGAGGGCGAGATCACCAAGCGCCAGATCGCCGCTGCCGAGGCGGCCGCCGAGGCCGAAGCCGCTGTGACAAGGCGGGCCGCCGAGCTGGAGGGCACCGCGTCTGACCTCCGGTCGCTGCCCATTGTCGGGCGGTTGATCTTGTTCCTCCGTGGCTGCCAGCGCCCCGCCTGGGGGTTCGCGACGCTGGTGGTGGATTGGCAGGTGTTCAGCGGGGCGTGGTTTCTGCCTGAGACCGGACCTATGGCCAACGCTTTTTGGGCCATCAACATCCTGGTGCTCGGGTTCCTGTTCGGGGAGCGGACAATCCTCAATTTGATGCCCGCCATCACCGCCATGATGACGGCCAGAGGCAAAACCAATGGATGACGGAGACATCGCCCAGGCGGTTGCTCAGCGGCACCTCGGTGGCCTCTTGGCGGCCTACCATGCTCGCGCGAAGCCGCAAGGTAATGGGGTCTGCTGCGATTGCGGCGCCGAGATCCCGCCTGCGCGGCTCGCTGCCGTGCCCGGGGCTATCAGGTGCATTGACTGTCAAGAGTGGGCGGAAGGTGGGTGGGCGTGACGGAGATCCCGAGTTTGGCCGAAGGCCTTGATCTGGCCATGCAGATCGGACAGGTCGCGGCGGTGATCGTGGCTATCGCCGCACCCGTGTTGGTCTGGCGTCTCCAGCGCGTTTTCCCCACGCGCGTCGAGCTGGGCGCGCTCGACGACCGTGTTTTGGAGGTCGAACGGGGCCTCTCCACCAAGGCGGATAAGGCAGTCGTCAATGAATACCGAGACGCCCACCTGAAGCTGCATGAGGCGCTCACTCGGCAGCTTGGGGAAATAGAGGACGACGTCCTCCAGCTGAAGGTTCGGGTGGATGCCCTGCCTACCAAGGATGACATCGGCGGTCTGCGCACGATGCTCGCCGAGGTGCAATCGGACATCAGAAATCAGGCGACATCACTCGCGTGGCTCAAAGAGGGCCTCGATGTCCTGGTCAAGCATGAAATCGGAGGGGGAAGCGCGAATGGCTGATGTGACCGAAGCCTGGTCGGCGCACGTCCGGCTGGCCATGCTGATCTGTCTGTCGGGAGCGGCGCCCGAGGATATTCAACGGCGCCGGTTTTTGGACACCTTGGCCGGGGCACCTGGAGAGTCCGCGACGGGCAGCCTGCTGGCCGATCTGCTGGGCATTACACGGGAGCAGGTGGCGGCCATCGCCGTCACGCTCGCCGCTGCGGGGCTGGTGGAGGTCGAGAGAGGTGCCGTTTTCGGCGTCTACCTCACCGAGGCGGGGCGCGCGGTTTCGGCCGGTCAAGATACGGTCTCTGGCGTGGCGGGGGATTTCGACAGTGCGGTATTGGCCGACGCCCTGAATTGCATGGCTCTGCGCGTCACGGTGGCTGACGTGTTGTGCCATCTCGACTTTTTGCGAGAACACGATTTAGTCGATGACGATTACCGGATCACCGACGGCGGCCGGCTGGTGGTTCGTGGGCTAAAAAAGGTGGCGGGCGTTAAAGTGCCGTCGCGGGCGACCATGATGCGCGCCGCCGCCGCTGCCGCGCGCGCAAAGATGATGTCCTGATGGCGCACCCACCGGAAATCCGCGCCAAAGCCCGGGCGGCCTATGTCCACGAACGCCTGTCTCCGGAGGCGGTCGCCGAGCGCCTCGGCGTGGGTGTCGCGACGGTGCGGCGCTGGAAGTCGGCCGATGCCTGTATGGGCGATGATTGGGATAAGGCCAGGGCGGCCACCGCCCTGTCCCAGTCGGGCGCCGGGGCCATCGCCCAGCTGGTGCTGCTCGATTTTCTGACCTTGCACCAGTCTACGGTCGAAGACCTGCGCAACACGCCGGACGTGCCGGCCTTGGATCGTGCCGAGGCACTCTCACGGCTGGCCGACGCGTTCACGAAGACCATGAACGCGGTGGCGAAGGCCTCTCCGGATCTCGGGCGCTTTGCCGTGGCCAGTGAGCTGTTGCAAGACCTCGCGGTCTGGGTCCACGAAAACCGGCCGGATCAGGCGCCAGCTGTGGCGGAGCTGCTGGAGCCCTTTGGGTCCTTCATCGCCAAAAAGTACGGTTAATGGCCCGGGCGAAGGACTACGAGCGCCAGGATTTCCTGGAGCGCATGGCCAAGATTGCTGCCGAGATGCGGCGGCAAATCGAGGCAGAGGTCGACGGGTTTTCCCCAGACCCGCTGGCCGCCGAAGAGCGGCGCCGACGCGCTGCTACCGATGTTCTGTACTTCGGGCAGACCTATTTCCCGCACAAGGTTTCCGGTGTCCCTTCGAAGTTCCATCGGGACTTCACCACCGCGATGGCGGCGTCGGTCGCCACCAAAAAGGGCGTGCGGGAGTTGTGGAAGGCCCCGCGGGGCAATGCCAAGACAACATGGGGGGAAATATTCGTTACGTGGTGCGTGGTCCACAAGAAGAAGCACTTTGCCGTCTTCTTGTCGGACTCCCTTGATCAAGCCTGCTCAATGCTGGAAGCGGTCAAAGCCGAGCTGGACACCAACCCGCGCCTCCAAAACGATTTCCCCGACGCTCGCGGCGAAGGCCCCGTGTGGCAGTATACGGAGGTCACCACAGCCCAAGGCATCAAGCTTAAAGCCGGGGGTGCCCGCAAAAAGCTACGCGGCATGCGGCACGGCGCTTACCGGCCCGATCTGGTCTGGTGCGATGACCTGGAAAACGACATCAACGTCAAATCCCCCGAACAGAGGGATGGCCTGGAAGGCTGGCTGGACAAAGCGGTGGAGCCGCTGGGGCCGCCAGACGACTCCATGGATCTGTGGTATGTCGGCACGGTGCTTCACCACGACGCCGTCATCGCACGAAAGGCCCGTAACGCTTTATGGCGAGCGCATGCCTACCAAGCCATCATCACGTGGCCGACGAGGATGGACCTCTGGGAAAAGTGGGAAGCCATTCTCAATAACGGCGACCGGGAAACCGCAGAGGCTAAAGCCGAGGCGTTTTATCTGGCCAACCGCCGCTCGATGGACGCTGGCGCAGCCGTGCTGTGGCCGGAGGTGCAACCGCTTTATACGTTGATGCTTAAGCGGTACCGCATTAAAGACGCCGCGTTCCAGTCGGAGTATCAGAACGACCCCCGCAACAGCGAAGATGCCGTCTTCCAACAGCTTCAATATTGGCCGGGGCTGGTCTCAATTTTGCGCCAATGGCACCACTACGGGAGTCTTGATCCGTCTCTCGGGAAGCAAAACAAAAGTCGCGATCCCTCGGCGCTGCTGGTCGGGGCGGTGGATGAGGATGGCGGCCGCCTCTGCGTGGTCGAGGCCAGGATCCGCCGCCGCGTGCCGGACAAGATCATCTCTGACGTCATCGCCTTGCAGCAGGCCTACGCCTGCCTGAAGTGGGCGGTTGAGACCGTGCAGTTCCAGGAATTTTTGCGGACCGAATTGATCGCCCGGAGCATCGCTGCCGGCTGCCCGGTGCCGGCGATTGCCGTGCACCCCCATGCCGACAAAGGTGCGAGAATTGAGAGCATCCAGCCGTACGTGGATGACGGCCGGATCTTGCTGCACCCCGATCAGCGGGTGCTGATCGACCAGATGCTGCACTTCCCGAACGGGGACCACGACGACGGCCCCGACGCCCTGGAAATGCTCTGGCAGCTGGCCATGCGCCGGACAGCGGCGGCCGGCGCCAACGGCGGCAGCGAAACCCGTCAGGACGAACCGCAATCCGCCGATCAGCGGTCGGCCATGGACACCCTGCGCCAACGCTTCGGCGGCGGGCCTCGGCGCGTCATGAATTTGTTGAGGAGGAGGTAATATGGGGTTCTGGTCTCGTTTGTTCGGGGCGCACGGCCCGCCTGCCGCCTCCGAAACTGTCCGCGAGGCGAGCGGCGCCAACACCGACCCCCGCGTCGAAGAGGGGTTTCGGAAGTTGGGCGGCACGGACCGCGATTTGAACCCGGTGACCCAGCAGCGCATGCGCGACCTTGCCCATGCGCTGTGGGACGGCACGCCGCTAGGGAAGTTCATCATCGAAGCGCCGCTCTCATTTATCTTGGCGGAAGGGGTGCGGCTGCGAGCAGATGGCGGGGACGACGGCGACCGAGAGCAGGTTCAGGAGTGGCTTGATCTGTTCTGGTACGACCCTATCACCGACATGCCCCTCACCTTGACCAAGCGGGCGCGCGAGCTGGCGATGTTCGGCGAACAGGTATGGACGATCCGCGAGGCCGTGGATGGGCATATCAGGCTGGGATACCTCGACCCGGGATTAATCGAGGAAGTAATCGTCGACCCGAGTAACACGGCCGTACCCATCGGCATCAATACCGTCTCGGATGGTGCCGGCCGCAAGCACAGCTTGCGTATCGTCTACGCCGGGGATGAGCTGGATCTCTTCGACCAGCAGACCGTGGATTTGCGGTCCCGCTTCAAGGATGGGGAGTGCTTCTATTTTCGCTGCAACGACTTGATGGGCGGTGCCAGAGGCCGGTCAGATCTGTTGCCGTCGTCTGACTGGATTGACGCCCTTGATCAGTTCCTTTTTGGGGAGCTGGAGCGGGCCGACTACATGCGGTCGTGGATTTGGGACATCACGATCAACGGAGCCACGCAGGAGGAGGTCAATAAGCGGGCATCGGAGACGCAGCCACCTCGGACGGCGGGCATGCGATTCCACAATGAGGGCGAGATTTGGGAGACGAAATCTCCGGACATCCGCGCCGAAGACGGTGACCGCGCGGCCCGGCTGTTCCGCAACCACGCCTTGGGGGCATCGGGGATTCCTGAGCACTGGGTTGGGGGTGGTGGCAATGTCAACCGGGCGACTGCGGCGGAGATGGGTGTCGTAACCTTTAAGATGCTCACCATGCGTCAGCAGTTGCTGAAGGCGATCTTGGAACGCGTCGGAACCGAGGCAGTCCGGCGCCGTCGCAAAGCCAGTGGCAGGGCCGGAACGTCGCAGGTCACCGTGGTGGCGGAATTCCCCGAGCTGGTAACGGCCGACGTTACCAAATACGCGACCGCCCTGGCCCAAGTGACTGCTGCCGTGTCCAACGCCGTGTCCGCCGGCCTCCTTGCGGAGCCGGACGCGGTGCGTCTGATTGCCGCCATGGCGGCCTATCTCGGAGTCGAAATCGACCCGGAAGAGGCCTTGGAGAAGGCCAAGGAAGAGCGCAAGGCCAAAGCCGAAGGCGATGTGATCGGCGAGACGCCGGACGACGACGGCGATGGCTGAGACCGACGCCGAGCGCGACAAGGCTTTTAAGGCGGAGCGGCGTAAGCGCCGCCGCCGCAGCGTGGCCGTGCAGCGCGAGACCATGGCCCGGCTGCAAACGCTGCTGGACGACACCGAAGCGGCCATCGTCAAAGCCTTGGCCGACCAGCCCAGCGAGTACGAGCTGTGGCGGCTGGGGGCATTGCGGGAAGCCCTGGCCGACGCCCGGGTCCGCCTTGCCCGCGACGGCAACAGCATCGTCGCCACCGGCCTGGACGACGCCTTCAAGGCCGGGGCCGACATGGTGGATGCGCCCTTATCCGCCGCTGGTGTCGATCTGTCCGGCGTGATGCCGCGCATCGACCTCGGCGCTCTGGACGCCACCAAGGATTTCATGACCGGCAAGATGCGGGAGGTGGCGGCCGACGTGATCGCCGCCATAGACGGTGACCTGGTGCAGGTGGTGGCCGGGGTGATCGCTCCGTCGGAGGCGATCAAGCGGGTGCACAGCCGCCTCGACACGGGCGGCCGCAAGCGGGCCTTGACCATCGTCCGGACAGAGGTCGGCGGGGCCTTTTCGGCTGCGACGCAGACCCGCATGGAGCAGGCCAGCGACCACCTGCCCGGGCTGAAGAAGCAGTGGCGCCGCTCCGGCAAGATCCATTCGCGCATGCACCATGACCTCGCTGATGGCCAGATCGTGGATGTGGACAAGCCCTTTGTGGTAGGCGGCCGGGAGATCGCCTATCCCCGGGCGCCGGACATCCCAGTCGGCGAGCGGGTCAATTGCGGCTGCGCCACCCTGCCGCATATGGACAGCTGGACGGTGTCCACGCCCGGGCGGAAAGCGTTCACCGAGGAAGAGCAGACCCTCAATCCGCGCAAGCGTGACCTGGAGGACGCGCTGTCCGGCGGCTTCGATCCCGCCACGGCGGTGCGGGGCCTGATGGGCCGGGAGATGTACGAGGAGACCGTGGCCTGGGCCAAAACCCAGCGGCGCCGGGGTGTCTCCTTCGCCGATCTGACCGACGCCGAGATCGCCGCCATCCGGGGGTATACCGGCGACGCGGCTGAGTTCGGCGAAGGCAAGGAAGTCTATCGCCTGCTCAACAGTGCCTTGCGCGGCGGGCGAGAGAGCCAGGTTGTCGCGGATTATGCCCGGGTGCTCGGCGATGCCCTGGGCAAGCTGCCGGCCCATGAGGGCTGGACCTATCGCGGCGCGTCGCTGCCCAAGGACGTCGCCGCAGGGCTGATAGAGGGCGCGGACTTCTCCGACCGGGGTTTTTTGTCGGTGTCCACGGCCAGACATCAGGCGTTTTCCGGAGATGTGGTCTTCCACATCAATTCCCGTACCGGCCGGGATATCGCCCCGTTCAGCTTTTACGCGAATGAAGCCGAGGTGCTCTTCCGACCGGGCCGGAAATTTCGTATATTGAAGACAGATGAACGCGATGGAGTGCTGCACGTCATCATGGATGAACAGCTTTACGATCCCGACCGCCTGACCGAAGCGGATGCCCGCCAAAGCACCGCCGCGCCGGAATCCGAGCGCGAGCGACTGTTGCGCGAGGCGGCGGACGCCATTGACGACATCGCGCGCGCCCGGGCGGCCGGCAAGACCGCGACCGGTTTCGGCCAGCGCTGGGCAGCCAAAGGCCAGGGTATGTTCGGCCTGGACGGGTAGGCTCGGGCTGAGCTGATACGATGGAATGTGTTTTGCGGGGCGGTTCCGAAGGGGATCGCCCCGTTTTCCTGAAAACCGCCTGAGACGCCCCAGCATGCGCAAGATCGCCGTAAGTGAGGCGAGGCTACCCGTCTCACCCTGACGGCGCTGTAGCCCCGTTCAATGGGTGTTCAACGTCGATGTTGTGGCGAGACGTTGACCGTCCCCCACGGGTAGGCGAAGATTTCCCCCGCGCGCACCCTTCCCCCACCCTGCTGAAGCCCTTCAGCATCCCGCCGCAAGGCGCTATCGGCGATGCTCCGATCATCGATCAACGACGATGACGGAGCGCCGGTATGGCCGACGAGACTGCCACCACCAAACCCGATGCCCAGCCGATGAAGAGCGGCGACGATCAGGTCGTATCCGCCGCCGATAAGGCGCGGGCCGCGCGGGTCGTCGAGGTAAAGCCGGCTGAGGTCCTCGCGGTCAAGATTGCCGACAAGAAGGTCACCGTGGTCACAGTCGATGGCCGGAAGCTGCGGGGAACCCTCTGATGTCCGGCATCCCGGAGAGCGGGGTTATCGGCACCCAAGCGCTGCGGGAAGCGGCTAAGGGCTCCTATCAGGAGATCATGGAGCGGATCCGCGTGGCCGTCGAAAAGGCGACGAACAAGGGCACCCTGCCCGGCTTCGACGTCTGGAGCTACGTCGAGGCGCTGTTCCCCGATACCGTCGTCGTCGGCTCAAAAGAAGGCTTCACCCGCTACACCTGGGCTGTCGACGAAAACGGCAAGGTCACCCTCGGCAAGCCCGAGAAGGTCGAAAAGGTCGAAGGGTTCCTGCCGGCGGAAAGGCGCGTGCAGGAGGCATCCGGCGGCGGCGTGGTCGCCGCCGAAAAGCGGGGCACGAAGTTTTCTGTCCGCGTCATTCAGGCAGGGCTCTCTGGAAACAACGTCCTCTACACTGAAACCGCCCTGCGCGAAGCCGTCAAAGGCAACCTGTTCGAGGGCGTGAAGGTGCTGGTCAAGGCCGATGCCGTCCACCTTGCCGGCGGCGGCAAGGAGCCGGGCGCGGTCCTCGGTCGCCTGACCGAAGCCCGCTACGTCGACGGGACCGCCGCCGCCCCTGCCGCCGTGATGGCGGTCATGGATGTGTTGGCGGCGGCCGGGGATATGGCGGCCCGTCTGGCGGAAGCCGTCGAGCGCAAGCTCGACCTGTACGGCCTGTCGATTGATGCGACGGCAACGGTGCGCGACGCGCGGGTTGACGGCCGGCGCATCCGCATCGCCACCGCCTTTCGCAAGATCCATACCGTTGATCTGATTGTCGACGCCGGGGCCGGTGGCGCCGTTGTCGGCCTGCTCGAAGCGCAACCTGACCACGATGGAGACAATGCAGTGAACCGAGAAACGCTCCTCGCCCTCTTGCGCGACGGTGGCCACCTGGAGGGCGTCGCGGATACGGACAAGCTGTCCGCCGAACAGCTGCAACAGCGGCTGGCCGAGGCTCTGGCCGGCGCCGAGAAAGGTCCCGCCACCACTACCGGCCTGACCGAAGACGCGGTCCAGGCGATGCTTGACCAGCGGATGAAGCTGGTGAGCCTGCGGGAAGCCGCCGTTTCCCAGGTGGCGGCCAGCAATTTGCCCAAGCCTGCCCGCGACCGGGTGATCGCCACCCTGCGCGAAGCCTCGGGCGATGCCCTGACCGACGACGCGGTCACGGCGGCCATCAAGGCCGAGGCGGACTACCTTCGCCAGACCGGCAGCGGGTGGTCGGATGGCAGTGGCGTCGGCAGCATGCGGATCGAACCCGGAGAAAGCCGGGCCGAAAAAATTCGGGAGGCTCTCGATGCGTTTTTCGATCAGACGCACGAAAACCACCGTCATGCCCAGTCGATCCGGCAGCTGTATGTCGATATCACCGGCGATGCCAACGTCACCGGCAACCCGAAAAACATGGATCAGTCCCGGCTACGGGAAGCCCTCGACGCCGCGTCCTTCGGTGACGTGCTCGGAGATTCCATGACGCGGCGCCTGCTGGCCGATTACCGCATGCAGACGCCGGTCGATGCTTGGCGCCGGATATGCGATGTCACCCGGGTTGCCGACTTCCGGAGCCAGGAGCGGACATCCTGGGGCGGCTACGGCGACATCCCCCAGGTCGCCGAGAGCGGCGCGTACCAGCCTCTGGCCTCGCCGACCGATGACAAGGCCGAATATGCCGTCGGCAAGCGGGGCGGGACGGAAAGCGTCACCCTGGAAATGATCAAGAACGACGATGTGGGTGTCGTCAGGCGTCTGCCGATCAAGATGGCCCGCGCGGCCAAACGCACGCTGTCGAAGTTCGTCTTTGGCTTCGTGATCGACAATCCGGTCATTTACGACGGCAAGGCATTCTTCCACGCGGACCACGGAAACCTGGGTGTGGCAGCCCTAAATCGGGCTTCGCTGGCGGCCGGCCGGCTGGCCATGATGAACCAGACCGAGCCGGGTTCTGAGGAACCGCTGTGGATCGGTCCTAAAACCCTCCTGGTCCCCGGCGACCAGGAAGAGGCGGCCGTCGACCTCTTCCGCCGCACCACGGAGAATGACAAGAATTTCATCCAGTCGCTGACCCTGGACATCGTCCCGGTCCCGTGGATGGCCGATCCCAGCGACTGGGCGCTGGTCGCCGATCCTATGGATATTCCCGGGATCGAAATCGGTTTTCTCGACGGCCAGGAAGAACCGGAGCTGTTCGTGGCCGACAACCCGCGCGCGGGCGCGCTCTTCAGCAGTGACCAGATCGTTTACAAGATCCGCCATATCTACGGCGGTGCCGTGTGTGATTACCGCTGCGCCTACAAGTCTGTCGTGGCCGACTGATCATGACCGCGCTGGCTGATCATATCGCGGCGGTGCGGGCCATCGTATCGGAGGCGGGGGAGATCGACGCGGCCAACGCCCTGGCCGCCGCCGTCCGCCGCCTGTCCCGCGACCTCCCCCAAACGCTGACCGTCGATCTGGTTATCGCCGATGGCCCCCGCGCGCCGCTGCCGGCCGAGTGGCCGGCCCATGCCACAGTCTCGTTGGTGGAGCGCCTGCCGGTCACCGTCGTGCCCTCGGCGGTCCGTCTGTACCGCCTCGACCCGCCGTGGCTGCTGTTCGACGGGGCGGAGGTCGCTGCCGGTGATCAGGTCCGCGTGGCTTATCGGGCGTCCTATGTGCTCGACGAGACCACGTGCACCGTGCCCGAGGATCTGGATGAGGCCTTGCAGGCCAAGGCTGCCGCCGCGCTCCTGCGTGCCCGGGCGACCGCCACGGCGGGCGATGAGTCGACCACGTTGTCCGCCGACACTGTGGACCACGGGTCGATATCTGACAGGTACGCCCGCCGCGCGCGGGAGCAGGAGGCGATCTATGCGCAGGCGATCAGCAGCCGGAAGGTGGCGCCGTTCGCCTCCACCCAAGTGCTCCCCCGCTTCCGCCGCCTCCTCCGGAGCATGCGGCGATGACCGGCGGCGTCTCCTACGACATCAGTGTTGCCGGCATCGCCGGCATCGCCGAGGCTTTCGCCCGGGCGCCCGAGATCGCCGCCGAGGAGCTGGTGGCGGCCACGTGGTCCGCCTCCCTTTTGACCGAGCGCGAACTTAAAGAGGCCGCCCCGGTCGGTGCCACCAACACCTTTCGCACATCGATCGGCGCTCAGCGGCCGGTGGTGCTTGGCGCGTCGGTCCTCGGCGAAGTCGGCACCCCCGTCGCCCACGCAGTCCCGGTCGAACTCGGGACCAAACCCCACCATCCGCCGGTAGAGCCGCTGATTGACTGGGTTGAGGCCAAGCTCGGCCTGCGCGACGCCGAAGCGGAGCGGGCGGCCAAGGCCATCGCCTTTGCTATCGCCAAGCGCGGCACCAAAGGGGCTTTTGTCTTCCGGGATACCTTCGCGGCCGTCGAACCCCAAGTCGGCCAGATCTACACCCAGGCGGTCAACCGCATTGCCCGGCGCATTGACGCGGGGGGTGCCTGATGGCCTCGACGGACGTTCGCGCGGCGATTGTCGCGACACTGGAGAGCGTTCCCGGCATCGGCGTGGTCCACGCCTATGAGCGCTACGCCAAGAAGGTCGGGGAATTCGCCGCGCTCTATCAGCGCGACGACCTGCTGCTCGGCTGGTACGTGCACCGGCGGGCTGAGCGGACGGCGACCATCGGCGTCGGCCACGACACCACCACCACCGAATGGCTGATCACCGGCTATCGGGCGCTGGAAGACGACGTCGCGTCGGCGCTGGCCTTCGACAGCCTGGTCGACGCCGTCATCGATGCATTTCGGGCCGACCACACGCTCGGCGGCGTTGTCGGGAGCATCGTCGATCCGGACACCAAAGAAGGCCCGGGGCTGATCGAAAGTCAGCCGGTGATGTTCGCCGGAGTGCTGTGCCACCGCGCGATCCTGCGTCTCGTAACGCGTGTCTACTGAGGAGGATGAAGTGATTAAGCGCACTGGCGGATCATACACCCGTGATTCGAAGACCGGCGCCCTGCGGCGCAACACCACCGCATCCCCGACCACCGCACCCCGCCAGCCGGCGCCGGAACCCGCGTCGGCTGGTGACGGCGCCGTCGACAAGAAGAAGGAAGACTGATCATGGCGAAACTCGAACGGCTGCAATGCATCCTGGTCAAGATGAACGCCGGTGCGTACGGAACCGACGCCGCGCCGGTCGCGGCGAATGCCATGAAGGTCTATGACGTCTCGGTGTCCCCCCTGGAATCCACCACGGTGGATGTCACGCAGGTCAAGCCGTACCTCGGCTCCGACGACAGCTATCTGGTCAACAAACACAACAAGATCACCTTCAAGCTGCACGCCACCGGTGCCGGCGCCGCCGGGGACGTGCCTCTGTGGGGGCCTCTGGTCCGTGCCAGCGGGTTTTCGGAGACCATCGATCCCGGTGTGTCCGTGATCTATGAGCCGGTCTCGGAAGGTTTCGAGGATGTCACCCTCTATTTCTGGCGAGACGAAAAGCTGCGAAAGCTTCAGGGCGCTCGCGGCACCTTCAAGTTCATGAGCGAGGCCAGCAACATTCCTCACTTCGAGTTCTCGCTGACCGGCCTGTACAGCGGCGTCGCCGCTGTGGCTCGGCCCGATATCGACTTCAGCGGGTGGATCAAGCCGGTTCCGGCCGAACCGCAGAATGTCGGCGAATTCTCCCTCTACGGGCACACGCCCATCCTCAAAAGCCTGTCTGTCGACCTCGGCGGCGAGACGCCCTATGTCCCGCGCGTCAATCAGGCCCGTGTCGATTTCACCGATCGCAAACCCACCGGGGAATGCCTGATCGAGGAGCCATTATTGGCGGACATCGACTACGAAGCGCTTGCCGTCTCTCACGCCTCCGGTGCCCTCGCGTACCAACATGGCGTCACCGCCGGGAACATCGTCCGCATCGAATGCCCCAATCTCCAACTGGGCAAGCCGTCGGAGAGCGAGTCCGAGGGGGTGGCCATGCAAACCTTGCCGATTTCGGCCAAGCCGCTGCTCGGCAACGACGAACTCACCATCACCGTAATGTAAGCGGGCGTCTGTACCGCTAAACTGTTGAAAAGAGGAAAAGACAATGGCTCTCGCATTCGAAATTGTCGACGAACGCCTCATGACCGTGCCGGTCACGGCGAAAAAGCCCAAAGAGAATGGCGGCACGATTGTTCAGAAGTTCAAGGTGACCTTTGTGATGCTCGACCGCGAAGAGCATAAGGCGCTGATCGACAAGTGTCAGTCTGGTGACGCTACCGACCTCGATGTGATGCGGGAAACGGTCAGAGGCTGGACCGACGTCGTCGACCCGGCCACGAACGAGCCCGTGCCGTGGAGTGACGATCTGGCACAGCAGATTCACCAGAGACTGCCGTGGCTGTCGTACGCAATATCAATGGCTTACATCAACGCCTGGGGAACGGGCATCGAAAAAAACTAAGGGCCGCCGTCCGGGCCTGGGCCAGTCCGGCGCCCCCACCCCAGGCCTCCGCCGCCGTCGCTGATCAGCTGGCGGAGCTGGGGGCACCAGACGAAG
Source organism: Rhodospirillaceae bacterium Z3-40 (assembly GCA_046233135.1). GTDB lineage: Bacteria > Pseudomonadota > Alphaproteobacteria > Rhodospirillales > Rhodospirillaceae > JBJXHN01. Next base: position 113,568 of record JBJXHN010000004.1, read on the forward strand.
TCGTGGCGGCGGAGACTGCTGCGGCGGAGACAGCTAAAGCTACGGTGCAGCTCTGGCAGGAGAACCTTGATGTCTGGCGTCTGTTCGTTGCCTTGCGAACGCAATGGCGGCACGCCGGCTTCGGCGCCAAGACTGGCCTCGACTACAGCGCCATCAAACCCACCGCCGGTCTGATCCGGATCAAGGTCACCGCCAAAATGTTCCGCCTGCTTCAGGCCGCAGAAGACGAAGCCCTGTCAGCCTGGGCGGACGAGGCAGCTCAAAAGAAAGGCACGAAATCAGGTGGCCCTCGCCCTCTCCATCAAATTCGACGCTGACGGCGACGGCCTGACAAAGGCCGCCAAGACCGCCAAGCGTGACTTTGAGAGCGTGGGTCAGGCCGCCAATGATTCCGCGAACGCCGCCCAGGCCGCCGGAACACAAACTGGTGCGGCGGCCGACCGGATGGCGACGGCCATGGAGTCTGTCGCCGCCACGGCCAGTCGCGATCTTGACGTTATTGCCAAAGTCGCGAATGAGGCCAGCGCCGCAGTATCGAGCGTGGCTGATGCCTACACAGCAACGCTACGTGAAATGGGTGCCGCCGCTGCTCAATTCGCCGGTGCCGCCCTGGCCGTCGCCAAAAACGCTGCGTCTGCCGATGCCGCCTGGACGGCGCTTGAATTCACAGTCGCTGCCAGTCGCGGTGGCATATCGGGCATTAAAAAGGAGATCGCGGAAACAGTTGTTGAGACAAGGCTGTTCGGGAGGGAGGCAGAAAAGGCCGGTCAGGCGTGGTCGATGGCCTCCCGTGCCGCAGCCGGCGTCGGTATATCATTGTCGGTGGCCTCTTTTATTGCCAGATCGCAAGAATATGTGACGGCGTCAAATGCGATCCGCTCCGCCGCCAACGATAATGCTGCTGCCGTTGAGGAGTCGCTATACCGCATCGCGCAGGCCTCGACCACGTCCTACACCGGTTTGGCGTCGCTGACCAGGTCACTATCCAACCTGCCCGGCGGTATGCGCGAAACCATGGACGTGGTCGAGGCGACGGCTCTCGCCATGGCCACGGTACCGGTCAATGGTGCGGCGGCTTCGGCCGCGATCATCCAGTTCACCCAAGCCATGCAAAGTGGGGTGATGCGCGGTGACGAATTTAACTCGGTCATGGAACAAGCGCCCGGTCTTGCCGATGCTTTGGCCAAAGGCCTCGGCGTCACGCGCGGAGAGCTGCGCGGCATGGCGCAGGATGGCCAGCTAACCGCCAGGGCGGTATCCTCGGCGTTACGATCTGTGCTGCCGGACCTGCGGGAGCTAGGTCAGGCGATGGAGAAGACTCTATCGCAGAGTGTACAGCAGGCGGAAAACGCCCTTGTGGTATTTGCAGGCCGGGTGGACCAGCGGGCCGGCGGGTCGGCGGAAATCGCCGATGTCTTGGAAGATGTCACCAAGCGCCTGGAAAGCATCGGCACGCAAAATGCGGCGGTGACGATCCTTGAGCGTGTCGCGCGTGTCGCCGGCCTGGCTGCCGACGCCGCGTTCGTGTTGGCCGATAACATCGGCCTCATCGTTGGCGCCTGGGCGGCATGGTCGGCCTTGAAGGCTGTCGCCGGCATGGTCTTGTTCCGCCGTAGTCTGGTAACCGGTGCCGTGGCCATGAACGCCCTGGCCGGAGCCACGATGCGCTCGGGCCGCGTGATGGAAGCGACGCTGACGGCAGCTGGCATGTCGGCGGCCAGGGCGCAAGCGCAGGTCGCGCAGCTGCAAGCAACCATGTCTAGCGGGTTCACGCGCGGCGTTGGCGCCCTTGGCCTTGCGGCACATTTCGGCGTCTCACCGCTGACAATCTTCACGACGGCCTTGTCGGCTGTCGGCGCTGCCTGGGCACTGTATTCCTCCCGCGTCACGCGGGCGCAAGCCGCTTCGGAGAGCGCTGCCAAAGCGCAAGAGACGCTGCGCGAGTCTGTTTCGGCACAGGCGGTATCGGTCGAAGAATTGATCTCGGCCTATCGCGACCTGTCCGACAGTCAGCGTGAGGTCGAAGCCTTTAAACTGTCGGCTGCATTGGCCGATATGACCGCAGCGGCCGAGATCAGCAAGCGGGCGTTGGCCGAAGCCTTTGACCTGTCGTCTCTGGACTTTCCGAATGACCGAGGCCAGGGTCTTCGTCTGGCCCAGGAATTCGAAGCTCTGTCGAAGTCGCTCGCCACCGGGAAGCGCGATCTCGGAACCTGGAATCAAGACATGCGGGCTTTCGCCGACGCTGTCGGCGGCGAAACCCGGGAAAAGATCCTCGGTCTGATAGACGCAAACCGCAATCTTGTGCTGTCTCAGGCACCGATCGCCGGCCAGCTCGAAGAGTTGCAGATGCGGTATCGGCTGCTGGAAAACCCGACCGATGCGGTAGCCCTGGCCTTTTTCCGCATGCGCGACGCCGCCAATCAAGTGCAGGCGGCCACGCTCACGTTGAGCGATATGGATGACGGTCTGGCGCGTTTCGTCGATAAGGCGGCGGGCGCGGCCGACGCGGCGCCGGCCCTGCGAGACCTTGCGGCGGCAATGCGCGAGCTTGAGGCAACGGCCATCATGGTCAAAGCCGCCGACCTGTTCGCGGGCGGCGGCATTACCCAGGCTCAGGTCGAAGCCATTGCCGTGGCTGTACAGACGTACGCTGCGCAAGGCGAGAAAGCTTTCAAGGCCACAAATACTCTTGCGAATGCCTTTGAAAATAAGCGCGCCAAGCTTATGGACGTCGTGCTTGGTTATGTGGAGGCGAATGACGCCGCGAAGAAATATTACGAGACGATAACCAGTGGCGGTAAAGGCCTGTCGGCCGCGCAGATCAAAGAGCTGGCATCCTTGCGCGACCTCGGCGATGCGCTCAAGGCTGCCGAAAAATCCGCCGGCCAGCTGACGTCGGCCATGGCCGGCGTCGCCAACGACAATATGGACAGCAGTCTCCGCAATCTGCTGGATCTGTCTCAGGCCGCCATCGCCTACGCCGCCGACATCGAAACCGCCACCGCCGCCCTGGAGGCCACGACGCTCGGCAGCGCCGAGCATGAGGCGGTGACGCTGGCTCTGACGGATGCGCAAGATCAGCTGACCGCCGCGCAGGCTGCCTACACCAAAGGCGTCGACGCGGTCTCGGCCTCTGTCGAGGCCGAGATCACCAATCAAGAGACCGCCAATCGCATCGCCGAGTTGCGGCGGGCCGGATACGCGGATTCTTCCCGCGAAATCAAGGCACTCGTGGCGGCACAGGAACTGGCGGCGCTCGCCACCGAACGCGAGATCACCCTGGCAGCGCTGGCGCGGCAAGCCGATGGCCTGGAAGGTGCGGCGCGCACCAAGCGGTTGGCAGAGATTGCCGCGCTGACAGAGCAGTACGAGACGCTCTGGGCGGTGCGGAAAAAATCAATTGAAATAAAGGCTGAAGATCAAGATTGGACGCAGGGTGCCTTGGCCGCCCTAAAAGATTACGAAGGTCGCGCCCTCGATGTTGCCGGCAATATTAAAAGCGGCATGCTCAGCGTGTTCGATAGCTGGGCCAAATCATTGGCTGATTTTGTCATCGAGTTTGACTTCTCGATGGACTCCGTTACCAATCTCTTTCGAGCGTTTGCCGATGCGGTCATTGCCGAACTGGTCAAGATCGCCGCCCAGGCCGCCGTGATGGGCGTGGTCGCGCTGATCGGCCGAGCCTTTAGCGGCTTTTTTGCTGAAGGCGGTGAAATCACCGGCCCCGGCGGCCCGCGCGAAGACAAGGTGCTCATTGCCGCGTCGGCCGGTGAGTACGTTGTCAACGCTGCGGCGTACGGCCAGCACCGTGATCTGGTGCGTGCCATCAACGACAATGATCAGGCCGCCGTTGCCGCTGCTGCTGCGCCTTATGCCACCAGGGAAGCGGTCAACGATAATGCCGAGCGGTGGGGTGCCCGGCCGATCCGTCCACTTGGCCGGCGCGACGCAGTGGCCCTCTACTACACCAATGGCGCGGCCGCTCTTGACTATCGCCCGACGATGGATCAGCCCGAGCCGACGACGGCGGCGCTGGTGCAGGCGCTGCTGGCTGACAATGAGGTCGCGATATCGGCCGCCTCGGTCGATTATTTGCGCGCGCGGACCGCCGATCCGCGCGACACCGTCGTGGCTCACCTGATGCCCGCCGAGGTCGAGGTGTTGGAGGCGCTCGGCGGCGGCGGCGCGCTCAACCCGGTGACCGGCCTGCGGCAGTATGCAGCGGATCTCGGCGGCTTCGACGGCTCGCCGGAGATGGGTGCTGACCGGGAGCCCTACGGTACGGACACGCGCGGCGATTTCGGAGGCTGGGGCGGTGCCGGCGCAGGGCAGGCCACCGGCAACCCGGTGCCTCTTGGCCCGTGGGCGCCGGGTTGGCGATACTCACCTGAGATGGTCAGGGCCATTGTTTTTGCCCAGCCTCCGACCGTCCGGCCATCCATCCGGTACGATCTATACGGCCAGCCATACGTAAATACACGCACGCTCCTCAACCCATTCGGGCAGCGGCGCAGCCTGCATATGACGCCGGAGCTGACGGCGGAGATGGCGCGGCGCAGTTTCCAAGATCGTCGGCTAGGACAAAGCAATAGACGAGGCGATCTTGAGCGAGCGGAAATACTCGAACATGGTGTGCTCGCCACAACAAATTTTTTCGATCGCGTCGGAGCCCACGTCCAGGATGCGGTCAATATTGACGGTGATTTCACGAAGTCGGATATTTTTGTTGGGTTGGCCACGGGCCTTGCCGGCCTGGTCGGCGGCGTGCTCGGCGGGCCGCTGGGCGCTGCCGCAGCCTCCTTTGGCGTGCAGACAGCCTTGGACGCTTATACCGGCACGCCGCTCGACGAAGCCGTGGTCGGCGGCCTCGGCGCCGCCTCTGGTGTGCCGGGCATGGCCACCATTGGCAAGGAGGTGTTTGGCCTTGCAAAATCGGCCATCACCGAAGGGTCACGCCGGGGCGGAACCCGATCACTCGCGCAGGATCTGAGCAGCCTGGTTGGCCTCGACAATCCCACGCGGACTCATGGCGATCTGTCGGGAGAGGACGGCTGGCGGACGCGGGAGGTCAGCGCTGAAGCCCGTGAAGTTCTCCCAGAATGGATTACCGCCCTCGGTCAGGCCGAGGCCGTAGGGACTTTTGACGGCGGCTTCGGCGAGATTGGCGGCATGTACACCGCCGCCATCGACGACGTGCTGGCCAGTCACGATCTGCTGTCGCCTGCCGACATGCGCGACGCGTCGGCCGCGATCCGCGATGCCATCGATCTCGATGCGTGGCGCGCCGGAGCTGGCGGAGACATGGAGCGCTGGCTCGCGGCCATGGAGACAGGCGCGCCGACGCTGGTCATTCGCAACGGCATGAGCGGCCTGTCTGAAGAGCATGCCGATCCGTACATACAGGCGCTGGAAGACATCAACTGGCTGGACTCGGCAAACATCCGCGCCAATGCCGCCGAGGTGGAGGGCATCGACACTGCCGGTCTGGCGGATGGAGAGCGTGACGCCGTGGCCGGCTACGTCGGCGCCATGCGCGAGCTGGCCGACATGGCCGACACGGCGGCCGGCGCCACGGGGGGTCTGACGGGCGCCACCGCCGAGATGACCGCAGAGATGCAGGCCGCGCAGCAGGCTGCACAACAGGCCGCCGACGCCGCGCAGGCCAATGCCTATGCCGATCAGTACGCCTACGCCGCGCCATGGATGGACGCCGCCACCCAAGTGCGGCGGCAGGGCCGCGACGAGGTGTCCGCCTACGTCTCCTGGCTGCGGGAGCAGATTGCCGCAGCCCCCCAATCTGAGCTTGCACGACACGGCGGCCGCATCGCCTTGGAGCGGCTGGCCGGCGTGGACATCATGCAGGAGCCGCTGTCAGACCTTGAGCAACGTCTTGAGGCGGCGCGCGGCCACTACATGGAGCTGGCCGACGCCATCACGGCTTTCGCCGGAGACGCACAGATTGCGCTCGACGCTCTCTCCCGGGCCGAAGACGCCCTGAGGCAAGAGTTTGTGGGGGGCCTCGACGCGGCCTTTGGGCTTTTGTCCGAGCGTCAATTTGCCGATCAGGCAGCCGCTCTGACGGCGCAGCGCGACAGCAGCCTCCGCATCGGCAGCGCGCTGGGCGTCGACGATAGCGAGGTGCTTGATCGCTACAATCAGGCGATGGCCGGGTTGCTCGGCCAGTTCGACGAGGCATGGCGCGCGGTCGTCGATGGATCCTATGCTGTCGGAGAGTTCACGGCCGCGCTTGACCAGTTGCACACCTTGCGTGATCAGGCTGAGGCTGTGGGCATCTCCGCCGATGATGCGGCCATCAGGCTGTCGGCCGCGATCACCACCTTGCAAGGACAGTTTACCGAGCAACTGCAACTTGAGCTTGGTCTTGCCGAGCCGGCCGGGGAGTGGGCCACCCGGGCGCAAGAGCTGGCCGCCTACGAGGCCATGGTCACCGCCGAGATCCGGCAGGTCGGCACATCGGTGCTGTGGGTGGCCGACCAGTTCACGGCGGCTCGCCGCCAGCTGGCCGATGACTTCCGCGAGGAGGTCGGCGACGCCCTAAACCCGCCTGATGCCCTCGGTGACTATGCCGCCGCCATGGAGCGGCTGAATGCCACCTACCGCGCTTTGATTCCGGAAGCAGAGGCCCTTGGCGTGTCCTTCGACTGGCTGACGCAACAGCGCGACGCCGGTGTCACGGCCTTGCGCGCACGCTTGTCTCGCGAGGTATCGGAGCAGATCGCGCAGCTCGAAGACCCGGCGCGCGCGACAATTGACGCGATCCGCCGCGAGATGGAGGCCTTGCGGGCGGAGGCAAGATCCATCGGCCAGTCGACCAGCGAGATTGACCGGCTGGAGCAGTTGCGGATTGCGGCGGCGATGGAACAGCAACTGGATACGCTCGCCGGGGCGTTTAATACTCAAAATGCAGAGGTGGTGTCGTTTGTCGAGCGCATGCGGTCGCTCGGAGAGACCTTACGGGATACATCCGCGCAACTGCGGCTCGACAATAGCCTGTCAACCTTAACGCCGCTGGAGCGCCTCAACGAGGCGGCGGCAGCGTGGTCATCGACGCAGACGCGGGCGCGCTTGGGAGACATGGACTCCCTGGCCGATCTGTCGCAGGTCTCCCGAGACTACCTCGCCGCCGCGCAAGGCTACTACGCCTCATCCACCGACTACGCCGATATCTATGCGCGGGTGCAAGACAGCCTGACCGCCAGCGCTGACGTGGCTGACCGCCATGCCACGACGGCGGCAGATCAGCTCGACGTGGCGCGGCAGCAGTTGCGGGCGCTGGGGATTGCCAATAGTCAGTTATCGGCGCTAGGTGATGCAATAAACAACCTCGCAGACCTAAATATATCTGCGCGCAACCAAGAAATCGAAGACGCCATAAACAGCTATGGTGCCGGATTACGCGACAACCCCTACAGTATCGGCGGGATGCAGGGGACAAAGACAAATCAAGAAGTGTCTGACTGGTTTTCCCGCGAAGGCTACACAGGGCCGATGGGTGCCGGTGCCGCCCTCCGGTGGGCGGCTGGTCAAAATAAATTTGACGATTATTTATCCTATATTGGCGTATCCGCTTTCGCGGGCGGCGGTCTCGCCGCGCCGGGGGTTGCTCTCGTTGGCGAAGAGGGGCCGGAGCTGGTGCGCTTTGCGCAGCCGGCGCATGTCTACACCGCGCAGCAGACGCGGGCGCTGCTCTCGACGCCGGCACCGGCCGAGCCGGTGGTGGTGCACGTCGACAATGCGCAGGTGGTGCAGCAGCTGATGGTCCTCACGGAGGTGGTGCAGCGGCTCGATCAGCGCATGGAAGATATCGGCGATGATGTGGCGGAGCTGCGGTCACAGGGAGGACGCGCGGCATGACGTATCTTGTCGAGATCACCGACCTGATCGACGGCACCGTTGTGGTGCACCGCTACTCTGACGGTGGCTACACCAGCGCGCCGACCGACACGCCGCCCAATGCGTGGTATCAGCCTCGCATCAAGCGCGCGGCCAATTACGGCCGGTCCATTCGCGGGGCCGGCGGCCGCGCCACGGCGGCCGGCGGTGAAATGGTTCTGATCGACACCGACGGCGGTCTCGACGGCTTGACCGATGCCACCGCCGGCCGGCTGGTGCAGATCCGGCGCCTCAACCAAGACCGCACCCTTGCCGGCAGCACGCTGATCCTGACGGGCATCGCCCTGCAACCAGAACGCGGACTGACCACGGTCACGCTCAAGCTGCGGGACATGGCCGCGGCGCTGGCCGAAACGCAGGTACAGGAAGCGACCTACGGCGGCACCACGACGGATGGCACGCTGCAAAATGCTGACGGCCGGCCAAGTGATATCGGCGGTCGCGTCAAGCCGCTGTGCTATGGCGCCTGCTACTCGGTGGCGCCCGCGCCGGTCGACGTCTATCACCTGATGTATCAGGTGCACGACGGTCCGGTGGCCGCCATCCCGGTGGTGCGCGACCGGGGTGTCGCCCTGACACCGGCTGCCGACTACCCCACGATGGCGGCTCTCTATGCCGCCACCACAGGGGAGGCCGGCAGTGGCGCCGACATAGAGCGCGGCCGCTACGGCACCTGCCTGGCGGCTGGCCTGTTCAAACTCGGCGGCATGCCCTTCGGTGCGATCACAGCTGACGTGCTGAGCGGCCTCGCCCCTGCCGACCGCACAGCCGCCGCCGTCATGCGGACGTTGGTGGAGGGCGCTGGCCATGCTGTTGATGGCGACGCGCTGGCCGCGCTGGCCGCGTCGGTGCCGGCTGAGATCGGCCTGTATCTCGACCGCGAGACCACCATAGCGGCGGCGCTCGATATGGTGGCCGAAAGCATCGGCGCGTGGTGGGCGTTTGATCGTGCCGGGGTTTGGACCTGCGGCCGGCTCGACCGTCCGGCCGAGGATGCGGTGCCGGTGGCCGAATTCGGCGTCGGAGAGATCTTCCGCAAGGACCTCTCCCGTTCGACCGGTGATCACCCGGTGAAGACCATCAAGCTGCGCTACGCGCCCTATTGGTCGGCGCTGACCGAGTCCGACATCGCTGGCGACGTCGATGCCAGCCTGCGCGCCGAGCTGATCGAGCCGTGGCGGACGGCCGAGGCGGCGGACGCAACCGTGGCCATCACCTACCCGCTGGCGCAAGTGACCGAGGTGGAGAGCCTGATCGCAGATCAAGCCGCAGCCCAGGCCGAGGCCGCGCGCCTGTTGGCGCTGCTGTCGGTGCCATCGGCGCGGTACAAGATCGCGGTGCCGTTGGAGCTGGCCAGCCGCGTGCAGCTCGGCAGCATCATTAAGGTTACGCTGCCACGGTGGGGGATGAACGCCGGAAAAAATTTGCTTGTGGTAGGCATCGAAGAAGATACCAGTCGCCACCGCGCGATTATCGAGGGGTGGCGGTGATGGCAAATGTGCTGATCGGTACACCGAATTGGGTTTCGTCCACATATTATCCGGTCACATTGTCCGGCGGATCGTGGCTCCCGTCTTGCCCGATAAGCAACCTGTCTACGCGTTACTTCGCGCAGGTGGCTCGGTCCACGTCCACGGCGCTGGCCGATACGCAGGTCGTTGTCGACCTCGGCAAGGCGCGTGCGGTCCGCGTGGTGATGATCCCGCGCCACAACCTGTCAAGGTCGGCGCGGTACCGCATCGTCGCGGCCACCGCAGCGGATTTCACCACGACGATTGCCGACACCGACTGGCAACCCGTCTGGCCACGCCTGTATCCGTACGGCTCATTGCCATATGGTCATCCATCGTGGTGGTCGGGCACTGCAACCGACGAAGAGGTTGCTGCAACGTCGGTGCCGTTGCTGCACATTTTCCAAGCATCGGTCATGTCACGGTATTGGAGATTGGAAATAGATGACCGGACCAATCAATATGGATACATAGACTTGTCAAATCTGTACATCACCGCCGCAATACAGCCATCCATAAATATGGACTGGGGAGTAAAAAATGGGTGGAGCGGAGAGAATAGAGCAGAAGAGTCACTGAATGGTGCGGTGTGGCCGCTGGAAGGGCCGAGAAAACGCACGGCAACGTTTGTGCTATCGGGTCTGTCTGAAAGCGAAGCTTACAAACAGTACTATAAGCTCGGGCAGCAAGCCGGGTACAGCGATCATATTATTTACATCTATGATCCTGATGACGTCGTGTACAGGACGGAGCGGACATTCGTCGCAACTCAGACCGCCCTCGGAGCATACAGCCAGGACAATGTTTACAGACTATCAACAACGATACAGTTAACGGAGGTCGTGGCATGACGACTGTTGTACTTAATGGCGCATCATATTCGGCCGACGACTTGCAAGACGGTGGATATTGCGAGTTAGTGGCCGACGGCGCTGGCATTGTGCGGCAGAGGTTCGAGGCGATATTGGCCGATCTCGTGCAGCACGTCGCTGATGCCTCGGTCGCCATTGCTGCCATGGCCGCCGATGCCGAGGCGTCAGCTGTCTCGGCCGCCGCATCGGCGGCGTCGGCGGCGGCAGCGGCAGGCGATGCAGCGGCCAGCGGGGCCATGGCCGAGGCCATGCTGGCTGATGCCCAGACCGCCGCAGCGACCGCAGAGGCCGCCGCAGCGGCAGCAGCTGCTTCTGCGGCGGCGGCCGTGCCGCCATCCCTAGATACTGTCATGGCGCTAACCATAGCGCTGGCCTAAGCAAGAGAGGTTGTCATGGCGCAGCAATTCGTTAACGCCGGTTTATCGGCAACGCCATCAAGTCAGATACTGTATTCATGCCCATCTGGTGCAACGGCAATTGTAATCGGTGGAGTGGCGGCAAACGTTGACGGGAACAATACCGCCACCGTCAGCATTTGGTGGACGCGAGACGGTGTTGATATTTATTTGATCAAGGGTGGCACGGTTGCGGCCGGAAGCTCGAAAGGCTTCGTCGATGGCAAGCTGGTCTTGATGAGTGGCAACACAATATCTGTGTCAGCGAGCGCCACCGGCGACATTGACGTGACGATATCCATATTGGAGATGCAGTAATGCTCGGAGACATTTTCAGGGATCTCCCCCGGTTTAGTGTCAGTATTGGCGGACCTGAATCAATCCCGGGGCTGCATTTTTGGTTTTCGGGCGATTTTGGCATCACGGCGGCCGGAGCAAATATAACATCTTGGGCAGACCGGTCTGGCAATGGCTACAACGCCACACAGACAGAGTCGGGAAAGTACCCGCAGGTGGTAACGTGGGGCCAAGAAAGCGCTGTCCTTTACTCATCGCGCACACAGAATTTTACGCTGGCACCAGGCGCCGCCTTACTTAAAGGTATACAATATCACATATTTATTGTGGCGAATGTGACAAATGCCGCGTTCGTCACAAATCAATATTTCTACGGTCAAGGAACATCTGGTCATGGGGGGCTTGGGATCGCGACCGGCGGCGCGCTGGTGACATCCGGGTCGGCGCCAGGGCCTGACGTATCCTCTCTATCTGGTGTCGATGCCCTGTATGAGTACTACAGTGACGGTACGTCGACTTATAACCAGGTCATCTTCCCCGCAGCACACGCGGCGACGGCTGTGATATCTGCCGCTCCCCTAGATTTAAGTAATACCGCCGTCTTGCTGAATGAATGGGGAAACTACGGCAGCAATGGCGTGGTCGGGAAAGTTGCGGAGGTCGTCGCATATCGCGGCACGCACTTGACCGGCAATGATAAAACCAAGGTCGAAAGTTACTTGGCGGCGAAATGGGGGCTATTATGATCTATATTAGTATTGCGCAGGCGGCACCAATACTTGCGCCACACCGAGCACCTTGGCCTGACAGCCGGGGGCATCCCCGCACCGACGCCGGCCAGTACACCGCCGACGCTGATTACATGGCGCTCGGCGATGCTGTGATTGCAGATCCACCACCGGCCACAGAGTGGTGGCAACAGGCAGTCTGGGGCGCGGGCGAGTGGGTGATTACCGACCGCCCTCTGGCAGTTGTGTCGGCCGCACATAAGGCGGCGGCCACAACTCAGTATCGTGGCTCGGCGGTGGCCGGCACCACCGTTACCGTCGACGGCGCCCCCGTCCGCGTCGAAACAACCCACGACGCGCGCAACGAGATTGCATGGGCCGCCGCGCGCGCCGCCGCCGGCAGTCCTCCAGAGGTTGTGACGCGGTCGGGGGTGCGGCTTATCGTCACGGAGGCGATGGCGGCAGCCATGCTGACGGCTGTGGACAATCACCTCGCGGCCTGCCTCCAGCGCGAGGCAGACCTGTACGCCGAGATCGATGCCGCAGCCACGGCTGAGGCCGTTGCCGCCATTGATGTGACGGCGGGGTGGCCGTGACAACCGCCTTTCCCGAAGGCGGGGACCCGGGGCGCGCCATCGCCCCGAGCCGGGAGTGCTACCACTCCCCCGTAAAACGGCACCGCTTCCTCGGCCGAGGAGCGGGGATTGTGGAATCTATCCATGGGAGAGTCCATCCGCTGCGGAAGGTGCAGCAAGAAACTTGCGGAAATAGTCGATATCCGCCAAGGTGGAATATCCATAAAGTGTCCCAGGTGTGGGGCATTCTCAACCTGGAGGGCCGTACAGAGCCCCGACTCCGAACGCCAAAACGAGCGTCGAGCCGTGGATCAAAAGCGTGAACAGCAATCATCAAACCGTGCAGCCGCTTCGCTCCCTGGTGTCGTGGGTCGGGGGTAAGCGCCGCCTTGCCCCCCGGATCGTGGCGGCCATCGAACAGGTACCGCACGATCTCTATGTCGAACCCTTCATCGGCATGGGATCGGTCTTCCTGGCGCGAAACCGGAAGCCCAGATATGAGTGCATCAACGACCGTTCTGAAGACGTTGTGAACCTGTTTCGCGTCGCGAAGCACCACCCGCAGGCATTGGTCGACGAAATGCGGCTGGCGCTGGTATCCAGAGCCGAGTTTCAGCGCCTTCTCTGCGTCGATTCGGCCACGCAAACTGATATCCAGCGGGCGGCGCGGTTCTTCTATCTTCAACGGCTTAACTATGGCGGCAAGCCCACCAGCAAGGTCTTTCCGGCAAGGGGCAACGGCGCCAAGGGCATCAATGTGGAGCGGCTGCTCGGCAACCTGATCGCCGTCCAGCGGCGCCTTTCCAGTGTTGTCATTGAGAACATGGACTGGAGCGAGCTGCTCCGTCGCTATGATCGACCGAACAGCCTGTTTTACGTCGATCCACCTTACTACGGCTGCGAAGGCTACTATGGACCGGGGTTATTCAGCCGGGAGGACCACGCTCGCCTTGCCGAAGTGCTTCTCGGGCTGGACGGGCGGTTCATCTTGTCGATCAATGACGCTCCGGAAATCCGCGCCCTCTACAAAGGGAAGGCGCGGATTGAAGACGTCGAAACAACGTACTCGGTAGCGGGCAAACCCCAGGCCATCACTGAACTGCTGATTTCCGGCGGCGGGGGGCTTTTTTAGCGTTGGCGGCGGCCGTCAGGCCCGCTTCGTAAGCGGCGTTCAAGGAGGCTCGTAGTGACGATACAGACACTTCTCGGTAATCGTCACTTGAGCGGCGTTCTTCAAGGGTCGTGATGTTGTGGAAACGGCGGGCAATTTCGCTGAACAAGGCATCTCGGTCGGGAATCATTCCCGCCTCGACCAGCCGGCGGTACTCTGCGAAGCTTTCCTTCTGCTCTTGGGAGGCGGCGGCAACCGCCGCCTCCGCCTTTTCCGCCGCGTCCTTCAGGGTCTGTGCCAGGATTTCGATTTCGTGAAACATATCGGTCTCCTTTATTTCTGGCGGTGCAAGGCGCGGGCGGCGTCATACAGTACGCGGGCGATACTAAGATCATCCTCAATCATGCTAAGCCCACCTATCGCCTCATTCATTTTTCCTTGATCGGCAGCTTCAGCCGCTTCTTTTGCGATCTCGGCGGCCTGCGCCAGTTTGATAGCAAGAACTTCAATGTTTGCGGCGGTGGCGTATTGATATTTATTCATGGTGTCCTCCGTTCATTTGATGAAGACACCATCGCGCTGCGCGGGCGCGCAGCCCAGCGAAATCAGAGCAATTTCATTGCGATGATTGCGCTGCGCGCCCATGCCATGGCGAGCAGTTTTGTGCTAAAGCAAGGTGGGCGCTACAGATAAACGTGTTGGGGGATGGTATGCGAATATTGTTTATAGCAGCGGTTATGGCAACTGTAGTCGCGGCCTGTACATCGGTACCCGGTGTCCCCGGTGCGACGACAGCAGATAAGCGGGCTTGGCTTTTTAGCGAGACGGCCGAATACATTGACTGGGGGTGGCGGCTGCACAACCGCCTTGCTGCGGTATGCAAACCGGGGGTGGGGAAGTCGCACGCCTGCTGCCGGGAGATTAAGGATACCGGCTATTGGCAGATCGGCTTCCGCCGAAAAGGTGAACGGTTAAGGGCGCAGGCGCGCAGCGAGGCTGCTGCCGGCACCCTTGATGGCACATCAGAGGATGAACTACGCGAGCTTGAAGAGGTTGTCGACAGCGAGGAAAAGCTTAATACGGCACTGGTCGCGTTGCAGGTGCATCAGCGCCAATGCGGATTCAAGTGATGTCAACGCGGTGTCCAAAACCATCCGCCGATCTGTCCAAAATCATTCGCCGCGCTACACAAGGGGTCAAGCCCGTTGTCGGTCGGTATCACTCCGCCAGTTCTGTTGCAGGCGAAAAAAAAAGCCTGACCGTTTCCGGTCAGGCCCTTTTTTGAAATGGTGGAGCCGAGGGGAATCGAACCCCTGACCTCAGCAGTGCGATTGCTGCGCTCTCCCAACTGAGCTACGGCCCCATGGGGCGAGGACCTGAACGCCGGTCCCCGTCTTTGGAGGCGCGGAGTTTGGCTTCGGCCGGGGCGGCTGTCAAGCGGTTTACGTTGGTCTTCTCATCCCTGCCGAACCGCATCGTCTTGCACACGCTCCGAACCGGCATTAAGTTCATGCCGCGCACGGTTTTTCGCCGTTTCGCACCGCCTCGCCGCCGGCGCCGTCCGGATGCGTTCCATCGACCTGTCGCCAAGATTGCCCTAGGACTCGCCATGGACGTCGTCGTTGTCTCGTTGATCAATGTCATCAATATCGCCATCAATATCTACATCTGGATGCTGATCGCATCGGCCATCCTCAGCTGGCTCGTGGCCTTCAATGTGGTCAACACCAGCAACCGTGTGGTCTATCTGATCGGCGATTTCCTTTACCGCATTACCGAGCCGGCCTTGCGGCCCATCCGGCGGATCCTGCCGGATCTCGGCGGTGTCGATATCTCGCCGATTATCCTTATTCTTATCCTCTATTTCGTTCAGAACGTTCTGAACGGTCTGCTTTTCCGCATGTAAGCCGGATCCCGGACCGGTGCCGGCCTCGTTCGCTCTTCCCGATCCGCCGTTCACGCCTGTGGACGGCGGTGTGCGGGTGGCCGTGCGGCTGACCCCGAAAGCCAGCCGCGATGCCATCACCGGCTTCGCCGACGAAGCCGACGGCGGACGGGTGCTCAAGGCCTCGGTCACCGCCGTGCCCGAGAACGGCAAGGCCAATGCCGCTCTGATCAAGCTGCTCTCCAAGGCCTGGAAAGTGCCCAAAAGCAGCCTGGACGTGATCCAGGGCGCCACCGACCGGCGCAAGACCCTGATGCTGTCCGGGGATGCGCCGGCTCTCCTCCGCCATCTCGCCCCCTGGGCGGAAACCCTGCACGGGTGATCCCGTGACGGGGAGACGCCGGCCGGGCATGGCCACGGTGCTGGTCGGTCTGCTGGTGGTGGCCGCGGCGACCCTGTGGCTGGCGATGCGTTTTTCCTCAGCGCCCGAAGGTGCCCTGGTCGCAGCCAAGGCCGCGCGGAGCGGTCTCGCCGTCGTCGGGCGGGCCGTGGAGGCCTATGCCTTGCGGGAAGGTGCCTTGCCCTGCCCCGAGAGCGCCAACTGCGCCGCCGGAGCCGGAGATGTGGTGATCGGCCTGGTGCCTGCCGATCTGCTGGGGCTGGAGAGGAATGTGGACGATCGGGATCCCTGGGGGCGGCCGCTGCTGTTCGCCGTCACCCGTGACCTGACCGAGGCCGGGGCTTGGCAGGCGGGGGCCGGCGGTGGAGAGCTGACCCTGTTGCAGGGGGAAGGGGGGAGCGTGCCCTCGGCCGGGTGGGCCTGGGTGCTGGTCAGCGGCGGGGCCGACGGGGTGGTGGATGACCAGAATGCCGGTGGGGGTGCCGATGGGGATGTCGCGGTGTTTCGCGATGACGCCCACGACGGGGCAGGCGCGTTCGATGACGTGCTGCTGGGGGGGAGGGGGCCTCAATGAAATTAAGGGAAAGGGGGGCTTGGCCCCCCTTTCGAACCCGCGGAAGATTTACCCCCGGGCCATGCGGCCCAGGCGCAGACGCAGGGCGTTCAGCTTGATGAAGCCTTCCGCGTCGAACTGGTTGTAGACGTCGTCTTCCTCGAACGTCACATAGTCCATGCGGTACAGGCTCTTCTCCGCCTTGCGGCCGACCGTGGTCACGTTGCCCTTGTAAAGCTTCAGGCGCGCCGTGCCGTTCACATACTGCTGGGTCTGGTCGATGGCCGCCTGGAGCATTTCGCGTTCCGGGGCGAACCAGAAGCCGTTGTAGACCAGCTTGGCGTAGCGCGGCATCAGTTCGTCTTTCAGGTGCATCGCCTCCCGGTCCAGGGTCAGGCTTTCCACCGCCCGGTGGGCATGCAGCAGGATGGTGCCGCCCGGGGTTTCATAGACCCCCCGGGACTTCATGCCGACAAAGCGGTTCTCCACCAGATCCACCCGGCCCACGCCGTTGCGGCCACCGATTTCGTTCAGCCTGGTCAGCAGGGCGGCCGGCGTCAGCTTTTCGCCGTTCACCGCCACCGCATCGCCGTTCTCGAAATCGATCTCCACATATTCGGCCTTGTCCGGAGCCGCTTCCGGGGACACGCTCAGCCGGAACATGTCTTCGCTGGGCTCCTGCCAGGGATCTTCCAGCGCCTTGCCTTCATAGGAGATGTGCAGCAGGTTGGCGTCCATCGAATAGGGCGCTTCGCCATGCTTGTCCTTGGGCACCGGAATCTGGTGCTTCATGGCGTATTCGATCAGCTTGGCGCGGCTGTTCAGGTCCCATTCGCGCCAGGGCGCGATGACCCGCACGTCGGGCTTCAGGGCATAGCCGGTCAGTTCGAACCGCACCTGGTCATTGCCCTTGCCGGTGGCGCCGTGGGAAATGGCGTCCGCTCCGGTCTGTTCGGCGATCTCCACCAGGCGCTTGCCGATCAGCGGCCGCGCGATGGAGGTGCCCAGAAGATAGCAGCCTTCGTACAGGGTGTTGGCCCGGAACATCGGGAACACGTAGTCGCGCACGAATTCCTCGCGCAGGTCCTCGATGTAGATCTCTTTGATGCCCATCATTTCCGCCTTCTGGCGGGCGGGCTCCAGCTCTTCCCCCTGGCCGATGTCGGCGGTGAAGGTCACCACTTCGCAGTCATAGGCATCCTGCAGCCAGCGCAGGATGATGGAGGTGTCCAGGCCGCCGGAATAGGCCAGAACCACCTTCTTTACGTCACCTTTGGTCATGGAATTCGCCCTTATGCCGAACCGTCCCGCTCGCGGAAAGTCCGGCAGTATAGAAGGGCGCTAGCCTGCCGCAAGAGTCCCTTTATAAGGAGCCCACCGAAAAGGCCTCAGCCCGCCTGCGCAGCGCGCGCGTCGCCGGCCGGATCCGCCTCGCTGTCGGCCTTTCGCGCCGTTTCCGTCCGGCGCAGGCGTTCGGATTCGCTGCGCAACTGGCCGCAGGCCGCCAGGATGTCCCGGCCCCGGGGCATGCGGATGGGGGCCGTGAACCCGGCGTCGTTCAGCAGGCCGGCAAACCGCTCGATATGCCGCAGCGGCGGGCACTCGTAGGCCGAACCCGGCCAGGGGTTGAACGGGATCAGGTTGAACTTGCACGGCACATCCTTGACCAGCTTGATCAAGGCCCGGGCATCGGCGTCGGAATCGTTCACTCCCTTCAGCATCACATATTCAAAGGTGATGCGCCGGGCATTGCTGGCGCCGGGGTAGGTGCGGCAGGCCTCCATCAGCTGCGCCAGGGGATACTTTTTGTTGATGGGCATGATTTCGTCACGCACATCATCGGTGGCGGCGTGCAGGCTGACCGCCAGCTTCACCCCAAGGTCCGCCCCGCACCGCTCGATCAACGGCACCACGCCGGAGGTGGACAAGGTGATCCGCCGCCGTGACAGGGCCAGCCCCTCGCCATCCATAATAATATTGAGGGCTTGGGCTACGTTCTCATAGTTGTAAAGAGGTTCTCCCATCCCCATAAGGACGATATTCGAGAGGATGCGGGTTTCATCTATAGGGGAAGGCCATTCGCCATAGGAGTCCCGTGCCGCCATGAATTGGCCAACTATTTCCGCAGAGGTCAGATTCCGGACCAGTCTTTGGGTGCCCGTATGACAGAATCGGCAGGTTAATGTGCAGCCGACTTGCGACGAAATGCAAAGCGCTCCCCGATCTTCCTCTGGGATGTAGACGGTTTCGGCTTCGTTTCCGTCAGGGAATCGTAACAACCATTTACGGGTCCCGTCCGACGACTGTTGCTCCCGGGTAACAGTAGGCCGGGAAACGACGCAGCGCTCGGCGAGTTTCTCCCGAAGACCCTTCCCGAGACTCGTCATTTTGGCGAAATCGGTCTCTCCGCGATGGTAGATCCAATGCCATAACTGTTTGGTCCGAAAGGGTTTTTCCCCCATTTCGGTGAGCAGTGCGGTGAGTTGATCCCTGCTGAGTCCGACGATATTCACGGCTGCGGAATTTTCCTGTATAAGGGTGCTCGGCTCTGTATCTGTCATGTCGGCAGATATAGGGCCGTTTCCGTGGCTGGGAAAGACTTTCTCGCAACGGATTTCGTCCCTGAAGCGTTTCACAGCGCGATCCGACGGCTCCACCCAAGGACTGTTGCCTTGACCCCACACGGCTCAAGATATTCGCACTTTCGGCTAAGGAGGGGACTCCCATGCCGCGAATTAATGCATAGTTATTGAGGCGTTCGGGGCGTTAGCGCCGACGGGACGGATCACTGGACAACCGTGGTGATGGAGGAGAAGGTAAAGATGTTTAAGAAGGTTATGATCGCCGTCGCGGCGGCCGGCCTGCTCTCGGCGTGCGCTGATCGCTGGGATGTCGAAGGCGCCGCGTCCATGCCGAACCAGGGCGACGCCTTCGCGGCCGCCCTGCAAAGCGGCTATGTGGATCGTGCTGAGCACGAGCGGAATTATGGTGACTGGGGCGATACCGCCTACTTCGTCGCCAAGGCCAAGGCCGCTGCGATGGGCGAAATGGTCGGTCCGACCGAAATGGCCGAACGCGACCTGCCGGCCAAGTATGTTGACGAGCTGACCGCTGCCCGTGGTGAGCTGGTTTCCGTGCTTGATGCCGGTGCCCGTTCCGGGGATCCGGCCAACGCCGCCAAGGCGCAGACCGCTTTCGATTGCTGGATGGAAGAAGCTGAAGAAGACCGTCAGCCCGACCACATCGAAGAATGCAAGCAGGAATTCGAGATCGCCATGAACGCCCTGCGCGTTCCGGCCGCTCCGTTCGTCGTCTACTTCGCGCTGGACAGCGCGCGTCTGGACGCCGAAGCCATGGGCGTGATCAACGAAGTCGCCGAAGCCTTCGCCAATCAGGTTCCGGCCCGCGTTCTGGTCGTCGGCCACACCGACACCAGCGGCTCCGCCCAGTACAACATCCTGCTGTCCCAGCGTCGCGCTGAAGCCGTTGCCCAGGCCCTGGCGGCCCGCGGTATCGCGTCTGAAGTGATGACCCTGGAAGCCTACGGTGAAGAGCGTCTGGCGGTCCCGACCCCGGACAGCACCGTGGAGCGCCTGAACCGTCGCGTGGAAATCTACTTCCGCGGCTAATCGGCTCTTGCCGGTCCGCCCCAGCGGGCGGACCGGTTCCCGGTCGATACGACTGGAAACCGCCGCTGCCTCTGACGAGGCGGCGGCGGTTTTCGTTTGGGCGATCGGTTGCGGTGGGGGAAGCGCGGGAAAGAGGCGGTGCGTCAACGAACCGTGGCGCTGCGGTCCACATCGCGGTCAGGACATTCCCCGTCGGCGACCTCGGCGATCCAGGACAGAACGACGCGGCCAACCGCGCGGGGCTGGTTGGGGACCTTTTGCGCCATCCTGCCCTCGAACCCCTTCACCTCTGTGGGACCCATGCTGACGTAATAGAGCACCTTTTCCGCGCTGAGGGTCGGCGGCAGGAATTCAAGGCGAGGATACAGGGTGTCTTCCGGCCGGTCGTTGGGGGCATAGCTGATGGCGAAGCCACCGCGCAGGCCATACAGGCTGTCCACCTGCTGGGCCGGACGCCCCTGATAGCAGACGGAGCGGGCTTTCACCTCGTCGAGCATGGAGGTCAGGGTGGCCTGTTCCACTTCGTCGGCGATGGACATCAGGGCCGCTGCCGTTCTGGGTTTGCGGACCCCTTCCCCATCGTCCTTCGGTTCCTCGGGAGCGACCAGCTTGCGGGCCAGCGGTGCGGCCGCGCCGGTGGCGTTGTCGACGACGCTTTTTTCCTTCATGCCCTCGATCTTGGTGATCGGCGGCGGTTTGCGGGCCGCTGTTTCCGGGCCGCTGTCGCTGCCGAAATCCACCATATCCTTCAAGGCCCACCAGCCGGCGCCAAGAACGGCGGCGACCACCAGCACGGCCAGGCACCCCTTGACCTCGCGGTTCTCGTCCACCGGCTGGGCGACGGCAGGGCGCTTGCGGCGGCCCTCTTTCGGGCCGTCCGGCCCGGGTCCCAGGGGCAGGGGCCTGCTCGGCCGGCCGATGACCGGAGCCCGGGGGGGCGGAGGGTGATGGCGAACCCGGGACAGGGGATCGAGGAGATCCTCGCCCAGGTCGCCGCCGCCGCTGTCTTTATCTTTATCCTCCGGATCGACGATGGGCTCCACATCCATCCAGGTGTGCGGAGCCGCGCCGTCCTGTGCCTTGCCGGTCGAGGAGGATCTGGGGGGCGTGGACGAGGGGACCGGCGCCCAGGAATCGGTGCTATGCCCTCCGGCCTCCGGCTCCCCGGTGTCCCGGCGGGACTTCCGGTCCGGATCGGAACCGGAGGGGTCGTCCGCCGTCATCCGGCCGTCGGGGTCAGGTGGCGGGTGAAGAAGGCGTCGGCCCGCTGGCTGGCGAGGGCGGAGCTTTCCGCGTCGAAGTCCGGCCGGCGATCACAGTTGAACCCGTGGCCGGCGTCGTACAGGTAGATGGTGGCGTCGGGCTGGGCGCGGTGCACGGCCTCCACGGTGTCCTGAGGGATCAGCGGATCGTTGCGGCCGAAGTGCATTTCCACCGGGCAGCCCGGGGCTTCGCCGGCGAAATCCCGGATCTGCCCGCCATACCAGCAGGACGCGGCGGACACGCCGGAGCGGCAGGCGGCAAGCCAGGCGACGGAACCGCCCCAGCAGAAGCCCATGACCCCCACCTTGCCGGCCCGCTGCACGGCATCCCGCGCGGCGGCGATATCCAGCAGCGGCTCTTCCCAGCCCAGTTGGGCGCGCAGGTCACGGCCCTTGGCTGTGGTGCCGGCGTCGTAGCCCATGTCGACCCCGCGTTCCACCCGGTCGAACAGGGCTGGCGCACAGGTCAGCCAGCCCTTGGCCGCCCAGCGGTCGCAGATGTCCCGGATATGGCCGTTCAGCCCGAAGATTTCCTGGATGATTACCAATCCGCCCTTCGGCGGGCCGGGCGGTTCGGCCACATAGGCCGACAGCCGGTGGCCGTCCTGCGCGGTCAGGGTCGCCGCATCTCCCATCGGTATCGTCTCCTTCTGTTCCGAAACCGAACCACGGCCCGCGCCGGGGTCGAACTGATCATCTCCTATATACCTCTAGCATGAATCCCCAAAGGGATGAACGGCGTCGTCCCTTTGGAGTCTTCAGGCGCCGGGAAACGTTTCCTATTGGGGCATGGTGGCCTGCATGGAGGGGCGCTTGACGAAATCCTCGTACCATGCCGAGAGGCCCGGGCAGGCGTCTCGCCAGCGGTCGTCGGTGAAGCGGAAATCCAGATAGCCCAGGGCAGCGCCGATGGCCAGATGGCCGAGGGACAGCGGGGCGTCGGTCAGGGCCGTGGAGTCCGCTTCCAGGGTATGGAGGATGCGATTGATGACGGCTTTCTGGCGGGCATCCCAGGCGGGGTCGCGTTTGTCCTCGGCCCGCACCGTGGCTTCGATGCGGCGGGCCACGGCGGCGTCCATGATGCCGTCGCCCAGGGCATGCCAGCGCAGTACCATCCAGCGTTCGGGGCCGGCGGCGGGCACCAGGGTCGGTCCCTCCGGCGCCAGATGGTCCAGGTAGTCGCAGATCACCGGGCTGTCATACAGCCAGCTGCCGTCGTCCAGGCCCAGGGCCGGCACCTTGCCCATGGGGTTGTCGTCGGCCAGATCCGTGTCCGGCGACCATACGTCGGTGGGGATCACGGTGATGCGGGCCTCCACCCCCTTTTCATGGGCCACCAGCAGGGTCTTGCGGGCGTAGGGAGAGGCGGTGGAATAACGCAGACGCAACGGGGCGGCGATCATCTCAGAATGTATCCTTCTTGTGGCGGGTGGTGGCGAAGACTTCCACCGGGTCGGCTCCGGTCATGCCCAGGGCGGCTTGCAGTTCGGGCGTATCGGCGCGCAGGAAGGGGTTGGCGGCACGTTCGTTGCCCAGGAAGGCGGGCACGGTGGGCTCGCCGCGCGCCCGCAGCGCCTCCACTTCCGCCACCCGGGCGCGCAGGGCTTCGTTGCCGGGGTCGATGGCCAGGGCGAAAGCGGCATTGGCCTGGGTATATTCGTGGGCGCAGAACACCAGGGTGTCCGCCGGCAGGGGGCGGAATTTGCTCAGCGAGGACCACATCTGCGACGCCGTGCCTTCGAACAGGCGGCCGCAGCCCAGCGAGAACAGGGTGTCGCCGCAGAACAGGGCACGGCTTTCGGCGAAGTGAAAGGCGATATGGCCGCTGGTGTGGCCGGGAACCTCCAGCACCGCTCCCCGGCAGGCACCGATGGTCACGGTATCGCCCTCGCGGACCTGCCGGTCGATTCCCGGAATGCGGTGGGAATCCCCGGCGAAGCCGATGATCGTGCAGCCGGTGGCTTGCTTGATCTCCAGATTGCCCCCCACATGGTCGTTGTGGTGGTGGGTGTTGAGGATGTGGGTGATGGTCCAGCCCCGGGCGGCGGCCCGTTCCAGGGTCGGCGCGGCGAAGGTCGGGTCGACCACGGCGACGGCAGCGGTTTCCCGGCAGCGGATCAGGTAAATGTAGTTCTGATTGTCGTTCTGAACGGCGATCTGTTCGATTTCCAGCTTCGACACGGCGACGGGCTCCGGTGGGTGGCGCGGAAAGGGCGGCGGGGCGGGGGCCGGGGAAAGGCGGTGCGCGACGGTCGGCCCCGGGCTTCATGTTGGGGACAACGGGGGTGGGTGCAAGCCGGATCCGTCCTTCGACCTGTTTGTTCAACCTGATAAGATTGCCGCCATGTGGACCGACATCATCGAACTGCGGGACTTCTACCATTCCAGTACGGGCCGGGTGACCGGCCGTCTGATCCGTCGGGCGGTCCGCGAGATGTGGCCGACCGTGGCCGGGGAACGCGTGCTCGGTCTGGGCTATACCACGCCCTTCCTGCCCCCCTTCATGGGCGAGGCGGAGCGGGTGGCCTCCATGATGCCGGCGGCTATGGGTGTTCTGCGCTGGCCGGGGGGGCGTGAACCCAATCTGGCGACACTGGTGGACGAACTGGATCTGCCCCTGGCCGCGCGCAGCGTCGATTGCCTGCTGCTGGTGCATGCCCTGGAGTTCGCCGACCATACCCGGGGCATGCTGCGGGAATGCTGGCGGGTGCTGGCGGACGGGGGGCGGATGCTGCTGGTGGTGCCCAACCGGCGGGGCGCCTGGGCGCGGCTGGAACGGTCGCCCTTCGCCAACGGCCAGCCCTATTCCCAGGGCCAGATCAACCGGCTGCTGCGCGACAACATGTTCACGCCCATGCGCAGTGGCGGCGCCCTGTTTCTGCCGCCAACCCCGTCGCGGATGATGCTGGGCTCCGCCCCGGCGATCGAGCGGCTGGGTGCGCGCTGGTTCCCCGGGTTCGGCGGCGTGCTGGTGGTCGAAGCAAGCAAGCAGATCTACGCCGGCACGGTCCAGCGGGTCGAGGTCCGGCGGCGCTTGCCCGTGGCCCTGCCCGAACCCCTGCGGCCGTCGCGCGGAGTCTGAATACACCCCGCGCCGGCCTTAGTCTGCTGACTGGTCTTATGCTTTCGCGGGGACTCAGATCCGTTCGGACAGCCAGATGGCGAGGCGGGAGCCGGTCTTGATGGCCCCGCTCAGCAGCGGAAAGGCCGGGGCTTCCTCGGCGCCGTTGGCATAGCCGATGTCCCGGTGTTCCAGCTCTTCCTGGCGGAATTTTTCGATGGTGGCCTTCAGCGGCAGTTCGTCGTCGCCCAACTGGGCGTACTGGCTTTGATAGTGGCCGTCGATGGCTTCTTCCACCGCCGTGGTGCAGGCCATGGCGGCCTTTTCCCCGATCAGGGCCGTGCCGGCGCCCAGGGCGAAGCCCATCACGTGCCAGATGGGGGTCAGCGCGGTCGGACGAACCCGGCGTTCCCGGGCCAGCTTGTCGAAGGTGGCCAGATGCTCTTCTTCCTGTTTCAGCATGTGGCGCAGCACGCCGGCATTGGCCGACGTGCGGCCGAGCACCGCCATCTGTCCCTGATAGATCCGCACGGCCCCGTATTCCCCTGCCTGGTCGACGCGGATGAAGCGGTCCAGCAGCGCCTTGGGCGACAGGTCGCCGGGCTTGCGGCCCGGGGCGGTGCGGGTGCCGTCGGCGTGGGCGGCGGCCTCTTCCTCGGTGGGGGTGTGCACGGGAACATCGGGGCGGCGGACGGAGGAGCTTTGGCGTGTCACGGAACGGACCCTTTGTGCAGAACGGCCGGTGTGATCCCAGGCTTACGGCGCGGTGCGGCTCCACCAGGGAGCGCGGGCCACCGCCAGTCCCGTGGCCAGGCCCAGGAACAGCGAAATCAGCATATTGTAGCCGGCCATGGTGATGCCGAACAGATCCCAGGCGGGCTCATCGCAGCGGGGGCCGGCGGCCTGGGGCTGGCTGAGGGCCGCCCGCAGGTCCGACGGCGAGGACAGGGCCATGGAACCTCCGCCCGCCGGAGCGCCACAGGCATCGGTGCCGGCCCACCAGCCCTGCTCCACCCCCACATGGAAAAAGGCCAGGCCGGCGTTCCCCAGGAAGGCCAGCGCCGCCAGCCCCAGCAGCCCCCGGCGCCACGGGGCGGGCAGGGCGGGCTGGAAGGCCACGGCGGCCAGGATCGCCACGATCACCCAGGGCACCCGCTGATAGAGGCACAGAATGCAGGGCGCGAGCCCGGCAACGAACTGGGCATACAGGGCGCCCAGCAGGGCGCAGGCGCTGATCAGCAGCAGGGCCAGGGCCAGCAGGCGCTCCGGCCCCAGAGCAGACGAGGAAGAGGCGCCGAAGCGGGTGGTGTGTGATGGCATGGAACAACGTCTCCGGTTCCCCGCGCCCGGTGCCGCGCACCGAAGGCGGGGCAGGGATGAATCAGGACAGCAGCTTCAAGGCGACAAAGCCGCCCAGCAACAGGACGAAGAAGACCAGCGTCACCAGGCCCAGCCGCTTTTCGATAAAGATGCGAATCGGCGGCCCGAATTTCCACAACAAGGCGGCGACCAGGAAAAACCGCAAACCCCGCGACAGCACAGAGGCGACGCCGAAGACCACCAGGTCCAGATCGACTGCGCCGCTGGCGATGGTGATGACCTTATAGGGGAACGGTGTGGCTCCGGCCCCGGCAACGATCCAGGCGCCCCAGTCCGCGTACCAGTCCTTGAAGACGGCGAATCGGTCGGCATAGCCATAGAAAGCCAGGATCGGCTGCCCCAGGGAATCGAACAGCAGGGCACCGATGCCATATCCGGCGAACCCGCCCGCCACGCTGGCCACCGTGCAGATCCCGGCGATCAGCCAGGCGCGCTGGCGGGCGGCCAGGACCATGGGGATGATCAGCACGTCCGGCGGAATCGGAAACAGGGAGCTCTCCACGAACGCAACCAGGGCAAGGATCCACAATGCACCCTTTCGGCTACCCTGCGCCATAGTCCAACGGTACAGACCGGCCAGCAGGCCATGCCCGGCGTCGTCTGTGGCTGACGAGTCGGCAGAATTGTTCGACGGGGTGGTGGGATCCGCCGATTCTCGGGACTGGTCAGCGGCAGAGGGCACGGGTGGGGGGGAGCTGGACAAGGGGGTTTTCCTTCCGTTGAGCGAACGCTGGGTATCAGGTTCGCGACTCCGGCGCAATCAGGCTGACCATTTCGTTTACAGACTGACATTTCATGTAAATGTCGCAATGGCCCTTTGAGGACGAGTGATACCGTCCGCGCCCGAGTGCAAAGAGGTACGGGTCGGTACCTATAGGTCTTTAGCGGGGCAGCATGACTCAGCAATTGGTGTCTGGCGGTGTTATGGCGCGTTTAAAGCATGCGGGCCAGATTCCGATCATCGCGCGCATCGTGCTTCTTGTCGCCCTGGGAGTACTGGCTTTCGCCGGGGCTGTGGCGATTCATTTCATCAGCGAGCGGGCCAGCCAGCATGCGGCCGATCGCCGGACCCAGTTGCGGGAGATCTCCGTGCTGGCCAAGGAGATTGAACTGAACCTGGCGGCCATGCGTCTGGCCTTCGTCTCCTATCCTACGGAGCGCGACGCGTCGATGGAGCGTTTCCGCGATCTGGCGCAGTCCACGGAGGCCTTTGTCGAGACCCTGCAATACCAGGCCGATGATGCGGGAATGGGCGTGGAAGCCGAAAGCGCCACGGCCATGCTGAAGGATCTGGTCGGCGACTTCGTACCGGCGATGACCACAGCGGTGGAGTCCATCAACGCGGTGGGGCTGACCGACGGCGAGGGGATGCGCGCCCAGTTGAAGGGCATCATCGAGGACATCGAGACCGAACTGTCAGCTTGGCCCAATGTGGGGCAGCTGACCGGCAAGCTGTCCCAGGTGAAGCG
This sequence comes from Rhodospirillaceae bacterium Z3-40, assembly GCA_046233135.1. Taxonomy (GTDB): domain Bacteria; phylum Pseudomonadota; class Alphaproteobacteria; order Rhodospirillales; family Rhodospirillaceae; genus JBJXHN01. Next base: position 140,613 of record JBJXHN010000004.1, read on the forward strand.
CTATGAACAGGCTTTCCTGGTTCAGCCCACGGACAGCAACATGGGCCGTTTGCGCAAGGCGGCCAACGAATTTGACTTTGCTCTGATGGGGGGACCCTTCGATCCGGACACCAGCGGGCGGCTGTCCAAGGGGGTGGCCGATTACGTGAAGTTCCTGCGCACCTATATCAGTGCGGTGGAGCAGAAGGTGGCTTCGGCCGAGGCGCTGACCGCGACCCTGGATTCCTTCGCCTCGGTGGTGAATGATACGGTCGCCCTGGCCGATTATCATCATCGTCTGGCGCAAAGCGAATATGCGGCCGTGCGCGACAGCATGCTGGCGCTGCTGTATTGGGGCGGCGGTGGGCTGCTGGCGGTTTTCATTCTCTTTTCACTGTTGGTCGCGCGGTCCATCTACCGTCCCATCGGCGCCATAGAGGGGGCGATGCATGCCCTGGCCGAGGGGCGCCGGGATGTGGAAGTGCCGGGGCTCGGCCGGCGGGACGAGATCGGCCGCATGGCCAATGCCATTGCCGTCTTCAAGCAGAACGCCGCCCAGGTGGAAACCCTGCAGGCCGACCGGATCCGGGATGAAAAGGAAGCGGTGCGCCAGCGCCGTCGCGCCCTGATGGAGATGGCCGACGCCTTTGAAAGCAGCGTGCGGCATCTGGCCCAGGATCTGGACGCTGCGGCCCGCTCGATCAACGAAATGGGACACCGCATGTCCCGCGACGCCCAGGCGACCCATATGGTCGGCGATCAGGTGGCTGCGCGCATTGCCGAAGCCGCCCGCACCATGGGCGAGGTGGTGGACAGCTCCAACGCGCTGGCCCGCTCCGCCGGTCTGGTACGGGAGCGCCTATCCGAATCCGAACATGTGATCGACAGCGCCCTGGCCGGGGCGAAGGGTGCGACCCAACGGGTGTCGTCGCTGTCCGAGGCGGCGGGGCGCATCGGCGAGGTGGTCGAACTGATCACCGCCATCGCCGCCCAGACCAACCTGCTGGCCCTGAACGCCACCATCGAAGCCGCCCGGGCCGGTGAGGCGGGCAAGGGGTTTGCGGTGGTGGCCGGCGAGGTCAAGACCCTGGCCCAGCAGACCAACCGCGCGACCGAGGAAATCGGCAACCATGTGGCCGATATCCGCGACGAGATCGCACGCACCGTGGACAGCATCAATCTGGTGTCCGAGGAAGTGACCCGGGCGCACAACATCACCCAGCAGCTCAACGACGCCATGAGCGAGCAGGAAAGCTCGATGACCGGCATCTCCCAAGCCGTGGACGGCGCCGCCCTGACCATGGGGACAGTGACCGAGAACCTGGAGGAAATGAGCAGCGCCATGGAAGCGTCCGCCCGCTCGGCCGAAGCGGTGGAGGGCACGGCGGAGCGTCTGGCCACCCAGTCCTCGGCCCTGGAACAGGAACTGGAAGGTTTCCTGGAGTCCGTGCGCAGCGGCGAGAGCAAGAGCGATACGGACGGCAGCGCCGGGGCGGCGGGGGCCGACGGGGCACGCTCCCGGGCCTACGCCGCCTGACCGCGCCTTGTCGGGGCGGCAGCCGGGGCGGGATCTTCGCTTTCTCCCCGGGGTGGTTGCTGACCGCCGGGTAAGGGCTTCGTGGACCACCGGAAATTCGGGCGGGTGACCTTGCCAAAGACCGCTCGGACGGGCGATGATAGCGGAACGGGGCTCGACAAAAGGATTGCTTGTGCGGTTCTATCGGGACTCCGGTCTTGCCGGCCGTTCGAGGAGAGCCATGTGACTGATCCGGCTTCCGTTTTCCCGCCCCCCTCCGCGCGCCCCTCAACGTCGTCGTCCGCATCATCGGCCACGGCCGCGCCGGCCGGCCGGCGGGTTGCCGATCCGGTGGCGGCTTCGGCTGCTGCGGACATGGCGGCCCGGGGCGGGGATCTGGCCGGGCGGCTGGCCGAATGGGCGATGGGGCTGGGCCTCGATCACGTGCCCGGACCGGTGGTGCATGCGGCCCGGCGATCCTTGCTGGATGTTACCGGCTGCGCCCTGGCCGGCACCAGCACCCCGGTTTCCAAGGCGCTGCGGCAGCTCGCCCCGCGTCTGTACGGCGAAGGACGCAGCCACCTGATGGGCGACTCCGCGCGCATCAATCCGATGGGCGCGGCGATGGTCAATGCCGTGGCCTGCGCGGCGCTGGAATACGACAATACGCTGGGCCTGGGCCGCATGCATGCGGCGGCGGTGATCTTTCCCGCCGTGCTGGCGGTGTCCGAGGCCATCGGCTCGGCGAGCCTGGACCTGCTGACCGGCTTTATCGCCGGCATGGAAGTGGCGGGCGTGATCAACGAAGCGGCCGGCACGGGCATCGCCCGGCGCGGCTGGTCGGTCTCGGCGTCGGCGGGGCTGCTGGGCGCGGTGGCGGGCGCCTGCCGGGTGACGCGTCTGGATGCGGCGACGGCGGCCCATGCCCTGCGCATTGCCGGCGTTCATGTGGGAGGTCTGGCCCTGGCCGACGGCACCACGGTGCGGGCCACCATGCTGGCCAGCGCGGCAGAGACGGCCATCCGGTCCATGCTACTGGCCAACGACGGCATGGCCGGCCCCCCCGCCGCCCTGGAAGGCCGGGGGGGCATGCTGTCGGTACTGGCCGGTCCCCGGCCGTCGGGGGGCGGCAATCCCTGGGCCGCCCTGGGGGAACGCTGGTCGCTGCTGGATCCGGGGCTGACCTTCAAGCTGCATCCCATGGCCTCGATGGTGCTGCCGGCACTGGAAGAGGCGGCCCATATCCTGCATAAGAACCGCATTTCCAGCCGGTCGGTGCGGCGCATCACCTGCACCCTGTCGGCTCAGAGCGCGGAGCGGCTGATCGCCCACAGCCCGACCACGGTGCCCCAGGCGCAGCATTCCCTGCGCTTCGCCATCGCCTGCCTGCTGACCTTCGGCACCGTGCATGTGGGCCATTTGCGCCGGTCGGTGATGGAAGGCCCCAGCCTGACCGAGGCCATGGAGCGGGTGGTGGTGGTCGGCTCTTCGGACGGTCTGGCCGGGGACACCGGTATGTTCGACCATTCCCCCCACGCCGCCCAGGTCGACGTGCAAACGGCCGACGGCAGGGTGATCAGCGGCTTGCGGCTGGGGGCGACGGGCGGGCCGTCCACGCCGCTGTCCGACGCGGATCTGGAAGCGAAATTCATCGCCAATGCCAAGATGGCCGGCATGTCCGAGCCCAAAGCCCGCTTGATGGCGGGCCGGGTCTGGGATATGCCCCGCTAGGGCCGGGGCGGCTCTCTTATCCGCTTTCGGCTTTTCTGTCCGACCCTTTTCGCATCACGAGGACTTCCGGCTCCATGACCGACTCCACTCCCCAGTCCGAGCTTTATGAACAGATCAACACCCTGTTCGGCACCCTGGCCGAAGCCTACAAGCTGGAAGGCGAAACCCTGGCCAGGGCGCTGGAAGACGGCTCCATGCAGCTGGAGATGGGTGAAGATGAAAACGGCAACCGTTTCGTGCTGGCGCGCCATACCCAGGCCGACGGAACCGAGAAGATTGCCCGTATTTTCAAGGAAGTGATCCACTGGGAAGGGGAAAAACCGGACGAAGCGCAAGGCTGATCCATGCCCGTTTCCTCCGCCCACTGGCCAGTTCCCTTGGGATGACATACATCTAGAAGGACGTTCCGCCTTCGGGCATCTAGAAGGACGTCCCGCATTCGGGCATCTAGAAGGACATCCCGCATTCGGGGCCGTCTCAGGGGTTCCATGAAATCCGCCCAGAAGAAGTTCAACGACGGTGACGTTATTTTCCGCGAGGGTGAAAAATCCCCCGCAGCGTTTGTCATTGCCTCGGGTCAGGTGGAGCTGTTCAAGACGGCTCCTGGGGGCATGGTGCGCCTGGCGACCCTGACAAAGGGCGAGATCTTCGGCGAGATGGGGATCATCGACAAGGCCAAGCGCTCGGCCACGGCGGTGGCTTCCGGCGCGGTGACCTTGCAGGTGATCACCCGCGATGAATTTCTGGAACGCATCCGCGTGGAACCGGAAATGGCCCTGCGCATCATGGCCAAGCTGTCCCGCCGCCTGCGCGCCATGGACGACCGCCTGATGGAGCTGGTCAAGCCGGAAAGCGGCGGTCTGCCCATCCCGGCGGCCGGTGGCGGCCTGTCGGGTGGCGGAGACGACGACAGCGAGTCCGGGGGTGGGGATCGCCGGCCGGGCTTTCTGGATCGCCTGCTCAACGCCTTCCGCCGGCGGTATGCGCCCACCGGTGCGGTGGCGATTTCCAAGGTCAAGCCGCTGGTCATCGTCGTCGCCGGATTCGACAACGACCAGGGGGATGCCCAGCGCGACCGGGTGGCCGCCGCGTTCGAGGGCATGGCCGGGATCACCGTGCGCACCATCAGCCGCACGGTCGAGGTCACCCTGGACGACGTACCCCTGGTGGCCCTGGGCCAGGCCACCCAGCAGGCGCGCCAGATCCTGCTGCGGGAAGAGGCCGAACTGCTGATCTGGGGCCGGGTGGACCCGGTGGGCATGATCGATCTGCGCTTCACCGGGGCGCATTTCATCGAGGATGAGCGCCCGGGCATGCCCAGTCCGGTAACCCGCCTGCCTCTGCCGGCCGATTTCAGCCAGGAATGGGTACCGCTGCTGTTGGCCGTTTCCCTGTCGGCGGTGGAGCCCCGCAACGAGCCCCAGGTCCAGGCGGTGGCCACCCTGCTGCCGCCGGCGGTGGAACAGGCGCGGGCGATCGGCCTCAATCCCCCCGGCGGGCTGGAGGCGCTGGATCAGGCGGCGATGCTGGGCTGCTTCGGCAACGCGGCGGCGGCGGTGGGCCATTGGGCACGCGAAGCCGGCTGGCTGGAGGTGGCGGTGGATGCCTATGGCGGTGCCATCGGCCTGCTGCCCCGGGATGCCGATGCCGAATGGGGGATGCTGCACCGGGATATCGGCATGGTGCTCCAGACCATGGGCGAACGCTCCGGCTCGGTGGAATACCTGGATCAGGCGTCCGAAGCCTACAAGGCTGCGCTGGAGGCCATCCGTCGCCAGGAAAGCCCGCGGGAGTGGGCCAGCCTGCATAACCGGCTGGGGGTGATGATCTACAAGGTGCAGCTGATGGCGGGCAATCTCGACAGCCTGAAGCCCGCCCTGGCTGCCCTGCAATCGGCCCTGCAAGTGTTCACCCGCGTCGAATACCCCGCCAAATGGGCGGAAATCATGAACAACCTTGCCCAGGTTCTTCAGGTCTATGGCGATCACGCCCGCAGCACCGAGATCCTGGAGCGGGCGGTGGATGCCTGCCGGCAGGCCCTGGAGGTGCGCACCTTCGACAGCGCTCCCATGCTGTGGGCGGCGACGGAAAACAACTTGGGCAGCGCCCTGTTCCTGCTCGCCAAGCATTCGCAGAACCGCGACTATCTGGAACAGGCCGGGGAAAGCTTCCGGTCCGCGCTGGGGACCTATCGCATGCTCGGAGCGCGGCGTCTGGCCGAGGTGGCGGAAAAGAATCTGGCGCGGGTGGACGACATGCTGAAAAAGGGCGGCAACTTGCGGCAGGTGGTCGACCCCTCCTGGGCCGAAGCACCGGAAACCGTGGGGACAGAAGACAGCGACTGGTCCGACGAGGACAGCGAAGCGCCCCAGCGCCGGGCTGGGGGCGGGGCGGGGCGGCGCAGGCGGCGTGCCCGCCCCGCCGCCTCGGTGGCCGAGGAGTAGACCATGGTCGATGTTCCGGCCCTGGGGGATGCGGTGATTCTGGTGATCGACCAGGGTACGACCGGTACCAAGGCGCTGGTCTTCGACGCGGCCGGCCGGCTGAATGCCCGCGCCATGGTCCCCCTGCATGCCAGCCGGCCCAACCCGGGCTGGCAGGAATACGATCCCGAAGACCTGTGGCGCGATGTGCTGACCGCCTGGCGGCAGGTGCTGGAAAAGGCCGGGGTGGACCGGGTGACGGCCATCGCCGTGACCGCCCGGCGTGGCACGGTGGTAGTCTGGGACCGCGCCACGGGCAAACCCCTGGCCCCCGCGCTCGGCTGGCAGGACCGCCGGTCCGTCGCCCCCTGCCGGCACGCGCGCGAGCAACAGGCCGATACCCTGGTGCGCATGCGCACGGGCCAGATCTGCGATCCCCTGCTGCCGGCCGCCAAGCTCGGTACCCTGCTGGCCGAGGATCCGGACCTGGCGCGGCGGGCCGCCAAGGGGGCGGTGGCGGCCGGGACCCTGGACAGTTTCCTGGTCTGGAAGCTGACCGCCGGCGGCGCCCATGTGGTCGGTGCCGACAGCGCGGCCTCCACCGGCGTGTGGAACATCCACAATCAGCGCTGGGACGGCGATCTGCTGGACCTGTTCGGCATCCCCGAAGTGATCCTGCCCCAGGTGGTGGACAACGCCGGCCCTTACGGATCGATCGATGCGGCGATCTACGGCCGGCCCATCCCCGTGGCCGCCATGGCCGGCGAGATGGGGGCGGGGCTGATCGGGCGGGGCTCCCTGACCCGGGGCAGCGCGTTGGTACACCTGGGCGGCGGGGCCTCGCTGGCCGTCAACACCGGCGAAACCGCGCGCGGCGCCCGGGGCGGGCTGCTGACGTCGGTGGCCTGGCGGCGGGGCGGTCGGACCACCTATGCCCTGGAAGGGCCGGTGCTGCACGCCGGCACCATCCTCGACTGGCTGGGCGAGGAAGTGGGGCTGGTGGAAGGCTTGCGGCAGGCCGAAACCCTGGCCGCCGCCCGCTCGGGCAGCCACGGCGTCAGTCTGGTGCCGGCGTTCAACGGCCTGGCCGCTCCCCATTGGATGCCGGAAGCGCGGTCCGCCGTGATCGGGCTGGGGATGGAGGACGTGGGTCCGACGCTCGCCCGCGCGGCGCTGGAGGCGGTGGCCTTCCAGATCAACGATGTGATCGAGGCGTTCGACGCTGAAAGGATGACCTTGCCGTCCCGCCTGCCCCTCAGTGGCGCCCTGGCCGGCAGCGACTGGCTGACCGGCTTCCTGGCTGGCGTGGCGGACCGCACCCTGCTGCGGCCGGACCACCCCGATGCGGCCGCAGCAGGGGTGGCCGCCCTGGCCGCCGTGGCGACGGGGCTGCGGGACGATCTGGCCGGTGTGGCAGAGGGGCTGGCCGGTGGCACGCCGATGACCCCGCAAGGCGATGAGGTCGAGCGTATGGCCCGCATTCGCGCTCTGGCTGCATGGCGCCTAGCCGTAAAAGCTGTAAAGGAGTCGGCGGCACCCGCGCCGAAAATCGGCTGAATTTCGCCCGCAAGGCGGGATTTTTCAACCGTCTTGAAACCTTCACGGCTGTTTTTTGTGCGTCTAAGCCGCGACTAAAACCCTAGGATAATCAGGACTCTGTGAAATTTATGAAGGTTTTTGAACGGTCGGACGCAAAGATTGTTTCCCGGAGTCGTTATGATCTTACTTGGCCCCCGGCCTGGAAAAGGGTATCACCGGTGGTGTTTGGGGACAGGTTTCCGGGGTTTGGTGCGTATCATGCAGTCTACAACGAGTGCCACGGTCAAGTGGTTTAATGCGACCAAGGGGTTTGGTTTTGTCCGCGTTGCGGAAGGCGAACCCGACGCTTTTCTTCACATTTCGGTCCTGCAGCGTGCGGGCTATTCTGATCTTCCCGAAGGCGCGGTGATTTACTGCGAACTCGGTCCGGGGCAGAAGGGCATGCAGGTTGTGGCCATCCACGACGTGGAAGGCGGCACGGCCGGAGGGGGCATGGACAGCGGGGGCTCCAACGGCTTCGGCGGCATGTCCGAGGGGGACATCGACGGCGTCGTGAAGTTCTTCAGCCCGGACAAGGGTTTCGGCTTCATCGTTCCGGATGGTGGTGGCAAGGACGTTTACGTCGGCTCCCGCACCCTGGAAATGAGCGGTGTGTCGGTGCTCGAGCAGGGGCAGCGCGTGCGGATGAGCATCCGCATGGGCAAGAAGGGGCCGATGGCCAACTCGCTCGAACTGATCTGACGGTCTTCTCCTTCGCGACGGCGACCGGGGCCTGCGTCGGATCATCCTGCGCGGGGTCCGGCGGGCCGGGCTTGCTGCGGGCGTTTCCCAACGAAACGCCCGACGCTATCGGCTTGTCCGGGTTTTGTGAGACCGAACGGGGGCTGATCGCGACGGGAAACCTCCGATGGCCGGTATCCGGTGCTGCCCGCACCCCTCAAGCGGGGGGGGGGGATGGGGCTTGTTTTGACGGGCCGGATAAATCGGGTCAAGATGGCAGGGTGTGCCACTGGGGCTTTCGTCCGCCATGGGGCGGGGGGGAAGGCCCGGCGGGCGCGCCCTGTTTGTTTTTGGGTCCGATTTCTTCGTCATTGCCGTCTTTGGCATCGCCGCCATTGGCAACGCCGTCTTTGCCATCCTCTTCAGGACCGGGTTCCGCCGTCCGGCGGGGCCGTTTACCACATTCACCGGGGGGACCTTTCTCGATGACCGACCGCCTTGCGACTTCGTTTCGTGCGTCCAAACCCTTTGCCCGGTTCGCGGCGGCGGCTGCGCTGGCCGTGACCTCGGTGGTTGCGCTGGCCGCGCTGACCCCCGGAGCGGCGTGGGCGGATGATCCGGCGCCGGTGAAGATCGGCATGATCACCACCCTGTCCACCGCCGGCGGCTATCTGGGCGAAGACGTGCGCGACGGCTTCCTGCTGGCGGTCAAGATGAACGACGGCAAGCTGGGTGGCGTGCCGGTCGACGTGCTGGTGGAGGATGACGAACGCAAGCCCGAACGCGGGGCGCAGATCGCCGAGAAGTTCATCAAGGCCGACAAGGTGGATGTGCTGACGGGGATCATTTTCTCCAACGTCGCCATGGCCGTGGTGCCCAAGGTGGTGCGCGACGGCATGATCTATCTGTCGCCCAACGCCGGCCCCTCGCAGCTGGCGGGGAAGGGCTGCCACGAGAACTATTTCAATGTGGCCTGGCAGAACGACAACCAGCACGAAGCCATCGCCATGGCCGCCGACAAGGCCGGGGTGAAGAGCCTGGTGCTGATGGCCCCCAACTATCCGGCCGGCAAGGACGCCATAAGCGGCTACAAGCGCTATTTCACCGGCGAGGTGAAGGCGGAGATATATACCCAGCTTGGCCAGACCGACTACGCCGCCGAAATCGCCGCGATCCGCGACGCCAAGCCCGAAGGCGTGATGTATTTCCTGCCCGGCGGCATGGGGATCAACTTCCTGAAGCAGTTCCATCAGGCGGGCCTGACGGAATCCACCCAGGTGTTCGGCCCCGGCTTCTCCTTCGACGAGCGGCTGCTGGGCGCGGTGGGCGAAGCGGCCCTGGGGGCCAAGAACGCCAGCCAGTACAGCTATGACCTGGACAACCCGGCCAATACCGCTTTCGTCGAAGCCTTCCGCGCCGCCTATGATCGTCCGGTGACCATGTATGCCAGCCAGGGTTACGACACCGCCATGCTGCTGGGCAGCGCCTTGAAGGCCACGGGCGGCAAGGTCGGCGAAGACCTGGAAGCCTTCCGTGCGGCGCTGAAGAAAGCGGACTTCCCGGCCACCCGGGGGGCCTTTGCCTTCGGAAGCAACAACCACCCGGTCCAGACCTATTACCTGCGCGAGGTGGTGTCGGACGGCAACGGCGGCTTCACCAACGCCAACCGCGGGGCGATCGTGGAAAACCACGGGGATGCCTACGCCGCCGATTGCCCGATGAAGTAGGGGTGGTCCGGCGACCATGCTGCTTCTGGAACAGGTCCTGAACGGCCTGCAGCTGGGGGTGATGCTGTTCCTGATGTCGGCCGGGCTGACCCTGGTTTTCGGCATCATGGGGCTGATCAACCTGGCCCACGGGTCGTTCTATATGGTCGGCGCCTATGCGGCGGCCACCGTCACCGGCTGGACGGGCAGCCTGCCGCTCGGCCTGCTGGCGGCCCTGCCGGCCGCTTTCGTGGTGGGCATGGCGGTGGAAGCGGTGGTGATGCGCCGGCTGTATGACCGCGATCATCTGGACCAGGTGCTGGCCACCTTCGGCCTGATCCTGTTCTTCAACGAAATGGCGCGGATCCTCTGGGGGCGCCAGCCGCTGTTCCTGAACGTGCCCGACTGGCTGTCCGGGACGGTGGAGATCCTGCCCGGTGCCCCCTATCCCGCCTATCGCCTGGCCATCCTGGCGGTGGGACTGCTGGTGGCGGTGGGACTGTGGCTGCTGATCGCCCGGACCCGCCTGGGCATGCGCATCCGCGCCGGGGCCAGCGACCGCGAGATGGCCGGGGCGCTGGGGGCGGATATCGGCCGCCTCAACACGGTGATCTTCGGTCTCGGGGCGCTGCTCGCCGGGCTGGCCGGGGTGATGGCCGGGCCGCTGCTGGCCGTACAGCCGGGCATGGGCGAAAGCATCCTGATCCTGGCCTTCGTCGTGGTGGTGATCGGCGGCATCGGCTCGGTGCGCGGCGCCCTGGTGGCGGCGGTGGCCGTCGGGCTGGTCGACACTCTGGGGCGCGCCTTTCTGCCCACTCTGCTGCGCGGGGTCATGGACAATGCCCGGGCCGACAGCATCGGGGCGTCCATGTCCTCCATGGCCATCTATATCCTCATGGCCGCCATCCTGGTGTGGCGCCCGAAGGGACTGTTCCCCGCCCATGGCTGAGCCGTCGCTGTTCTCTCCCCCGGCCCTCTCGGGGCTGTCCCGCCGTGCCCGCCTTGCGCCCTGGCTGGGGCTCGGGGTTCTGCTGCTGCTGCCGCTTCTGTTCCAGGCGGTGGACGAGCCTTTCTATACCTCGCTGCTGACCCGCATGCTGATTGCCGGCATGGCGGCGGCGAGCCTGGACCTGATCCTGGGGTATGGCGGCATGGTCAGCTTCGGCCATGCGGCCTACCTGGGGGTGGGCGGCTATGTGTTCGGCATCTTCATGTGGCACGGCTTCATGGGCGACAGTGTCAGCCTGTTCGGCCTCGATCTGCCCGGTACCCATGAAAGCCTGATCCTCTGGCCCGCTGCCATGGCCGTTTCCGGTCTGGTGGCCCTGGGGTTGGGGGTGCTGTGCCTGCGCACCACCGGGGTGCATTTCATCATGATCACCCTGGCTTTTGCGCAGATGCTGTTCTTCTTTTTCGTCTCGCTGGAGACCTATGGCGGCGACGACGGCCTGTCCCTGTGGGATCGGGCGGAGATCGCCGGGCAGCCGGCCGGCGGTGACCTGACCTTCTATTACATCGTGCTGGCCCTGCTGGTGGCGGTGCTGGTTCTGGGCATGCGGCTGGTGCACAGCCGGTTCGGCCTGGTGATCCGGGGGGCGCGGCAGAACCCGAAGCGCATGGCGGCCCTGGGCTTTCCGGTGGTGCGCTATCAGCTGGTCTGCTTTGCCTTCGCCGGGGCGGTGGCCGGGCTGGCCGGGGCGCTGACCGTCAACCATGCCGAATTCGTCAGCCCCGCCCTGCTGCACTGGACCCGGTCGGGCGAGATCATGGTGATGGTGATCCTGGGCGGTGTCGGCACCCTGTATGGCCCGGTGCTGGGGGCGGTGGCCTATCTGCTGCTGGAGCATCTGCTGTCGGGCTGGACGGAACACTGGATGGCGGTCTTCGGCCCGGCCCTGGTGCTGGCCGTGCTGTTCTTCCGCGGCGGCCTGTGGCGGCTGGTGGCCGGCAAGGGAGGCGGAGCATGAGCGGCGGGATACCGGGAGACGGTCCGGCGCCGGTACCGGCGCTGGTTGTGGACGGCTTGTGCAAGGCCTTCGGCGGCATCGTCGCCACCGACGCTCTTTCCCTGGAGCTGGCGGCGGGCAGCCTGCATGCCCTGATCGGCCCCAACGGCGCGGGCAAGTCAACCACGGTGGCCCAGATCGCCGGCGACCTGCGGCCGGACAAGGGCCGCATCCTGCTCGCCGGCCGGGACGTCACCGCGCTGCCTGCCCATGCCCGCGCCCGCCTCGGCCTCGGGCGGTCGTTTCAGGTCACGTCCGTTTTCCCCGGCTTCTCCGCCCGGGACAACGTGGCCCTGGCGGTGATGGCCCATCAGGGGCACGCCTATCGTTTCTGGCGGCCGGCCCTGCGCGACGCGGCGCTGATCGATCCGGCCATGGCACTGCTGGAGCGGGTGGGACTGGCGGAGCGGGCGGCGACGCCGGCGGCCGGCCTGGCCCACGGGGAGCGCCGCGCCCTGGAACTGGCCATGGCCCTGGCCGAGGGGCCGGCGGTGCTGCTGCTGGATGAGCCCATGGCCGGCATGGGGCCGGAGGAAAGCCGGCGCATGGTCGATCTGATCGCCGGCCTGAAGGCCCATTGCGCCATCCTGCTGGTGGAACACGATATGGATGCGGTCTTTGCCCTCGCCGACCGGGTGACGGTGCTGGTGGGCGGACGCGCCATCGCCTCGGGGCTCCCGGACCAGGTGCGGGCCGATCCCGAAGTCCGCCGGGCCTATCTGGGTGACGACGGCGGCGCGGAGGCGGCGCCATGCTGAGCCTGTCGGGGGTGACGGCGGCCTATGGCGAGGCCCAGGTGCTGTTCGGCGTCGATCTGGCGGTCGGCGAGGGGCAGGGGGTGGCGCTGATGGGGCGCAACGGCATGGGCAAGACCACCACCATCCGGGGTCTGATGGGGCTTCTGCCGGTGACCGGCGGCATCATCACCCTGGACGGCAAGCCGCTGACCGGCCTGTCCGCCCACCATGTGGCCCGGCGCGGGCTGGGGCTGGTGCCGGAAGGGCGGCGGATCTTCCCCAACCTGACCGTGGCCGAGAACCTGGAAGCCATGAGCCGCCCCGGCCCCTGGACCCTGGAGCGGGTGCATGCCCTGTTCCCCCGCCTGGCCGAGCGGCGGAGCAACCTGGGGACCCAGCTGTCGGGCGGCGAGCAGCAGATGCTGGCCATCGGCCGGGCGCTGATGACCAATCCGCGCCTGCTGATCCTGGACGAAGCCACCGAGGGGCTGGCCCCCCTGGTGCGCGACGAGATCTGGGCCGTGCTCGCCCGGCTGAAGGCCGAAGGGCTGGCCATCCTGGTGGTCGACAAGCATGTGGAGGCCCTGGCCACCTTTGTCGATCATATGGCGGTGATGGAAAAGGGACGCATCGCCTGGTCCGGCACGCCTGCGGCCCTGGCGGCGGATGCGGAGCTGCGCCACCGGTATCTGGGAGTCTGACCCGGTTGCGGTGGCTCGGGGAGATCATGGCGTCCGGCTGGACTGGTGCTTTAGGTATAAGCGGGTGGTGTGAGCTTCTTTCATTCAGTTTATGGTTTCGGTGGCGGGGGCGCGTTCGGCAGTGCGCAACCAAATGATCGGGTCGGCATGCAGTTGCCTGGCAGAGTGTTCTTAAGCTATGCGCTATGATTACAAGCAGAGTTTGAAGGAGGTTGTGCGTCACGCAATGTTTGTGTGTGGGGTTTCAAAAGTTATTTTGTGGTACAAAAGAAAAAGGGGATATTCTGTATCCCATCTTTCAAGAGATTCTTTGGCTGATCGATTTTCCGCAATATATACCGATGGCGCGTGGGTTCACTCGGAAAGCCAGGCCTCCCGATCGGGGCTTGGATCTGATCCGAAAAATATGCATCAGATCAGCCTGGAACTGCTCACCGTCTTTCGAGATTTTAAAGTGCGGTCTTTGCTCGATATAGGGTGTGGTGATTTTCAGTGGATGTCGCAACTTGATTTGCCATGCGACTATATTGGTGTTGATGTCGTGCCAGAAATTATTGCAGCGAATAAAGAGAAGTATGAAAGAGGTGATCGAATTTTCATATTGTCGGATGCCACAAAAGGCCCTCTTCCTGTGGTGAGCATTATTCTTTGCCGGGAAGTGCTTTTTCATCTATCGTTCGCTGATGGAAAGAGGTTGCTGAGTAATATAGCTAGGAGTTCCGAACTTTTTATTGCTACGACAGATTCTGCTATTTTATTTAATAGCGATATACTGACGGGCGATTATCGGAAGATAAATCTTGAGCGTGCGCCATATAAGTTGCCGCCTCCCCTTCGGTACATTCGCGACGAAGCTGTTTCGCAGGGCAGAGGCCTCGGGGTCTGGAGAACCCGTGATCTTAGAGGCTGAACGGCCCCTCCGGCGTCGCCCCGAGGTGTCGTCTCTGTACCACCTTGCCACCAAAATCGGCTCTGGTTGGGCTGATACATGATGAGGCCTATCGTCAAAACGGTCCGGTCCTCTTATGCACATTCTGGCACAATGGTTGGGTGCTTGACCGGGAGCACGGGGCAGGTCACAGTTCATATTACGGAGCACAGGAAAAGGAGTGCGTCCATGCAGAAGATCTTCGTCATGATCAAGTGCGACCTGGGAAAGGCCTATGGCGTCGCCGCGAATTTGGTGGACACCGTAGAAGAGGTCTCGGAGGTCGATAGCATTTCGGGTCAGTACGACCTGATGGCGAAGTTTTATTTGCCAAAGGACGCCGATGTCGGACATTTTGTGACCGAAAAAGTGCAAACGATCTCGGGTATAGCTGAAACGTTTACCATTGTTGCTTTTAACGCCTTCACTTAGGTGACCTGGGGTGGTGGTGTCTTCATCGGTTTTTTCTATGGATACTCCCTGCTTGCCGGGGAAGGGAGCCATGGCGCCGGGGGAGGCGCTGAGATAAAGTTGCAAAAAAGACGGGTCTGTCCATAATCCTTAAAATTATGTGTAGTTTGTTGTGTCCCGGCAAGGGGTCTGTTAACGGTTTTAACCATACGGTTGGCGCGGATTTTTCGCCGACTGACGGGGGAGACCGACCAAACTTGGGACGGAAGTGTCTGTTTGGTCGGTAGCCTGACTCCACGGGGGATCTCGGTGTCGCCGCGCGACGGCGCACCTGAGGAGGAGGAGTATCGCATGGCACGCCAGGCTATTGTGCCCACAGGCCAGGAACGCTTCTTCAAAGAAGACGAAATCATCGTCTCCAAAACCGACCCCAAGGGCATCATTACCTATGCCAATCGGGTATTCCTGGACATCGCAGGATACAAAGAACAAGAAGTTGTGGGAAAACCACACAGCATTATTCGTCATCCGGATATGCCGGGAGGGGTGTTCAAGCTGATGTGGGAGCGCATCCAGGCCGGACACGAGATCTTTGCCTATGTGATCAATCTGGCGAAGAACGGTGACCATTACTGGGTGCTGGCGCATGTGACGCCGTCCTTTGACGGGGCGGGGTCCATCAAAGGCTATCACTCCAATCGCCGCGTACCGGAAAAGCGTCTGCTGCCCGGAGTGAAGACCTTTTACGCCGACCTGCTGGCCGAAGAGCGCAAACATTCCGAGCGCCGGGCCGGTATCCAGGCCTCCTACAATATCGTCATGCGCATCCTGGAGAAGAAAGGCCTGACATATGACGAATATATCCACACTCTCTAAGGTGGGGATGGCCTTCAGCCTGGTCCTGGTGGCCACGGTTGTGAGCCTGATTGCGGGTGTGCTGGATTCGGCCCTGGTGTCTGCTGCCGCGGCGGGGCTGGGTCTGATCGGGGCCGGGGTGGGGTTCTATCAGCTGCGACGGCTGAACCACCTGATCCTGAAGGCCTGCACGGTCTGCGAGGCGGCGGCCAACGGCGACCTGGGAGCGCGGGTGATGAGCGTGCGGGGGATCGGTCCGATCGGGGCGATGCACCTGCATATCAACCATCTGCTTGATATCACAGAAGGTTTTGGCCGCGAGGCCGGGGCAGCGCTGGAATTTGCGTCTCGCGGCGAGTACTACCGCAAGATCCTGGAACGCGGCATGGTCGGTGACTTCGGCCGCTATGCCCGGCGCGTCAACGAAGGCCTGGGGGCGATGGACAGCAAGACCCGCCTGTTCCAGGACAGCGCCAGTGAAATGGGCCGCAACATCGTCGACGTGGTGCACGCCGTGTCCAGCGCCGCAACGCAGCTGGAGGCCTCGGCCGAAAGCCTGTTGGCCATCGCCCAGGAAACCGACAAGCAAAGCTCGACCGTCGCCACGGCAGCCCAGGACGCGTCGTCCAACGTGTCGTCCGTGGCCGCCGCGACCGAGGAATTTTCCGCGTCCATCAACGAGGTGGCGGTGCAGGTGAAAAAGGCCTCGGACGTGGCCTCGGGCGCGGTGACCACAGCCAGCAATGCTGAACGCACGGTGGCGACGCTGAGCGAGGCGTCCGCCAAGATCGGCGAGGTGGTGCAGCTGATCAATGACATCGCCACCCAGACCAACCTGCTGGCCCTGAACGCCACCATCGAGGCCGCGCGTGCCGGCGAGGCGGGCAAGGGCTTTGCGGTGGTGGCCAACGAGGTGAAAAGCCTGGCCAACCAGACCAGCCGGGCGACCGAAGAGATCGTCGGTCAGATCGAAGGCATGCGCACCGCCACGGTGCAGGCGGTCGAGGCGATTCGCACTATCAGCGCCACCATCCGCGATATCAGCGAAACCGCGTCGGCCATACACCACGCCATTGACCAGCAGCGCGGCGTGGTGACGGAAATCGCCGGCAACGTTCATCACACGGTGGATGGCGTGCGGGTGGTGGCCAACAGCATCGGCAATGTCGCCAGCGGGGCTCGGGAATCCAACAACGCGGTGTCGGAAATCACCGAAGCCGCCCAGGAACTCTCACGCAACGGCGAACGGCTGAGCAGCGACGTGGCGGCCTTCGTCAAGAAGGTGGCCGGCAGCCGGTAACGGACAGGGCAGTCCGCAAAGAAGGCGGGGCGTCTCGGCAAAAGGGTCGAGGCGCCCCGTTTGTTTAATGCCTCAGGCCGCAGCCTTTGCCGCTTCTGCCTTCGCCTTGATCGTCTGGATCATGCTGGCGACGCCGTTGCGGCGGTTGGGGCTGATGTGGCTGTCCAGGTCCAGTTCCACCAGCTTGGCATCGGCATCGATGGCCAGGATTTCGTCGGGGGTCTTGCCGCTGAACATGATCATCATGATCGCCACCAGGCCCTTAACGATATGGGCGTCGGAATCGGCGCGGAAGTAGACCCGGCCGTCGGCGCCGGTCTCGGACACCAGCCACACTTGGCTCATGCAGCCGCGAACCTTGTTTTCTTCGGCCATTTCCGCGTCCGTCATCGGCGGCAGCTTCTTGCCCAGGTCGATGATGTAGCGGTAGCGGTCTTCCCAGTCGTCGAACAGCGAGAAGTTTTCGGCGAGGTCGTCGATGGTCATCTCAGGTGCGGTGGTCACGGGCTTCAATCCCCCTTCGTCGTCGAAATCCGAAAGCAGGCCGCGAGCGTCCCCCTGCGGTCCCGGTCTTTTCCCTGCCCTTGACATAGCGCGAACGGCCCGGTGGCGCAAAGGGTGCGATCTGCGGCGGAAACGGTGCCGACACGGAACTTCCGCATCTGCCTCTTGCGGACCCGGGGGGTATCCGGTCTATATTGGGGTCGGAAGGCTGGCGTGGACGGAGTCCTCGCCAACCCGGTCAGGTCCGGAAGGAAGCAGCCGTAACGAGTTTCGCTTCGGGTCGCGTTCAGTCTTCCACTTTCGCCGCCTCTACAGCGCACCCCGTTCCACGGGGTTTTTTCATGCCGACATGAGCGAAAGCCCGACATGAGCGACGGCTCGGAATCTTCCGATATTCCCGATACCGCGGGCACCGGCCCCCAGGCCACCAGCCCCGCCCCCTCGGGACCGGAACCGGCGGCCAAGGGTCCCTACCGGGTTCTGGCCCGCAAATACCGCCCGGCTAGCTTCGATGCCCTGATCGGCCAGGACGCTCTGGTCCGTACCCTGACCAATGCGGTGAACAGCGGCCGGCTGGCCCAGGCCTGGATGCTGACCGGCGTGCGCGGGGTGGGCAAGACCACGACGGCCCGCCTGATCGCCCGCGCGCTCAACTGCATCGGTCCGGACGGCACCGGTGGCGTGACCATCAGCCCCTGCGGTGTGTGTGAACATTGCCGCGCCATCGCCGAAGACCGCCATGTGGACGTGCTGGAGATGGATGCCGCCAGCCGCACTGGCGTGGGCGATATCCGCGAAATCCTGGATGGCGTGCGCTACCGCCCCGGCAGTGCGCGCACCAAGGTCTATATTATCGATGAAGTGCACATGCTCTCCACAGCGGCCTTCAATGCGCTGCTGAAGACGCTGGAAGAGCCGCCGGAACATGTGAAGTTCATCTTCGCCACCACCGAAATCCGCAAGGTACCGGTCACCGTGCTGTCCCGCTGCCAGCGCTTCGACCTGCGGCGGGTGGATGCGGATACCCTGTCGGCCCACTTCGCCCGCATCGCCACCCAGGAAGGGTCGACGGTGGAGCCCGGTGCCCTGTCGCTGATCGCCCGCGCCGCCGATGGCTCCGTCCGTGACGGCCTGTCCCTGCTGGACCAGGCCATCGCCCATGGCGGCAGCGCCACGGTCAGCGAGGCCCAGGTGGCCGAGATGCTGGGGCTGGCCGACCGGGCGGCGGTGTTCGATCTGCTGGACGCCATCCTGCGCGGTGCCACCGGCGAGGCGCTGGACCGCCTGAGCCAGCAATATGCCCTGGGGGCCGATCCCCTGGTGGTGCTGCAGGACATGCTGGAGCTGGTGCACTGGATGACCCGGGCCAAGGTGGTGCCCGAAAGCGTCGGTGATGCCGCCGTGCCGGAAGCGGAACGGACCCGGGGCAAGGAGATGGCCGGGAAGCTGTCCATGCCCGTGCTCGGCCGGGCCTGGCAGATCCTGCTGAAAGGCCTGGGAGAGGCGCGCAACGCCCCCGTGCCCTTGCAGGCGGTGGAAATGGTCCTGGTGCGTCTGGCTTTCGCCGCCGACCTGCCGACCCCCGAAGAGGCCCTGCGCCAGATGGGCGATGGTGGCGGCCGTCCTTCAGGGGGTGGAGGGGGCGGGGGTGGTGCCGCGCCGGGCGGGAGTGCCGCACCCGGGACGTCCGGCGCCGCGTCGCAGGGTTCCACCCCGGCTGGCGGAGGTGGCGATCCAGGCGGCGCCCGGGCCATGGCGCCCCGCCTGGTGGCCGTATCCTCCGTGTCCGGCGGGGCCATGGCGGCCACGGCACGGCTGGCCGATCCCTCCGCAGCGCCTTCGTCCGAACCGTCGCCGCAGGTCTCGCCCCAGGCGACTCCGGACGCGCCGCCCGCTCCCCGGGAGCCGGCGCCCTGGGAGGATGCCGCCCCCCCGGCGCCGTCTTCGGCGCCCTCTTCCCCGCACCGCCGGTCCGTCCTCGCCGGGTCCCCTTCCCCTTCCCTGGCGCCTTCGGGCGGAGAGGGGGTATCGGTACCGGCCAGCTTCTCCCAGCTGGTGACCATGGTGCGCAACAAGCGGGAAGTCCGGCTGGCCCGGGCGCTGTATAACGACGTGCAACTGGTCCGCTACGCCCCGCAAGAGGCGCAGCTGGAAATCCACATGCTGCCTTCGGCGCCGGGCAATCTGGCCGGCCAGCTGGGCAAGCGGTTGAGCGAATGGACCGGACAGCGATGGTTCGTGTCCGTCAGCGACCGGCCGGGCCAGCCCACCTTGCGGGAATCGACCGAGGCGGATATCCATGCCCACCCGCTGGTGCAGGCGGTGCTGGATGCCTTTCCCAAGGCCAAGCTGGGGGTGGTGCGGGAAACCGCGCCCTTCGAAGCGGCCGATCCCCCCTTGCCCGATCCGCCCGACGTCCTTGGCGTGGACGAAGCGGACGACATCTTCGATCCTTTTAGCGGAGACTCCGACCTATGAAGAACATCGGCAACATGCTGAAGCAGGCCCAGCAGATGCAGGGCAAGATGCAGGCGATGCAGGAAGAACTGGCGGCCATGGAAGTGACCGGTCAGTCCGGCGCCGGCATGTGCCAGGTGGTGCTGAGCGGCAAGGGCGAAGCCCGCAAGGTCACCCTGGATCCCTCCATCGTCGATCCCAACGACGTGGAAGTGCTGGAAGACCTGATCTTGGCCGCCTTCAACGACGCCAAGTCCAAGGTGGAAGAGGCCTCGCGGGAAAAGATGGCGGAAATCACCGGCGGTTTGCAGCTGCCGCCCGGCATCAACCTGCCGTTCTGAGGTCCGGTCCTGGTTTCCGCCCATGGCCAGTGACGCCATCGACCGCCTGATCGCCCAGCTCTCCCGGCTGCCCGGGCTGGGGCCGCGTTCTGCCCGCCGGGCGGCCCTGCACCTGCTCCGCCGCCGGGAAAGCGCGCTGGAGCCGTTGCAGGAGGCCCTGGCGGTGGTGGCGCGAGAGGTGCGCGTCTGCAAGACCTGCGGCACCCTGGATACCACCGACCCCTGCGCTATCTGCGCCGATCCGCGCCGGGATGACACCCTGCTGTGCGTGGTGCGGGATGTGGCCGACCAGTGGGCGCTGGAACGGGCGGGGGCTTTCCGGGGGCGCTATCATGTGCTGGGCGGGTTGCTGTCCGCCCTGGACGGGGTGGGGCCGGAAGATCTGGGCATCGATCGCCTGGAATCCCGCGCCCGTGCCCGGCTGGACGCCGCAGGCGAGGGCAAACCGGGATTTGCCGAGGTGATCCTGGCCCTGCCGGCGACGGTGGACGGCCAGACCACGGCCCATGTGATTGCCGACCGTCTGGAGCCCCTGGGCATCATGGTCTCCGGACTGGCCCAAGGGGTTCCCGTGGGCGGAGAATTGGACTATCTGGACGATGGGACCCTTCTCGCCGCCCTTCGGGCGCGCCACAAGTTGTGAGGAAGACCATGCGGCCCCATCGCCTCCCCACCCGTCGTTCCGTACACCGTCGTTTCGCCCTGGTTGCCGCGATGTCTGTCCCCCTGCTGCTGGGGCTGGGGGGCTGCGCGGGCATGCCGCTGGTCGATCCTTCGGTGACGGTGAACCGCACCCACAGCCTGCCGGAAAAGCCGGTGGCGCGGGCCTTCGTCGTGCTGCCCATGGACCGGGGGCAGAGTGCGGATCCGGTGTTCGGCACGGCGGCCAACATGGTCGCCGCCCAGCTGACCCAGTGGGGCCATCAGTGGCGGTCCGGCTACAACGCCAATGCCTCGTGGGTGGTGACCCTGGATACGGCCCTGATCCCGGCCCGGCCGGCGGGTCCCGCAACGGTGTCGCCCAATGTCACCTATGGCTTCGGCTGGGGTTCGTCGGGGCGGATCGAACCGGCTGCCGGGGCCGGCGTGAACATCGAAAGCGGGCCGCCGGGCACCTTCGTCAAGCGCCTGACCGTCACCATCCGCGAAAATGGCCGCACCGTCTGGGATGGCCGGGCGGTGATCGTTGACGAAAGCCAGGACCTGATGGGGGCCTTGGGGGCCTTGGGCCGCGCCCTGTTCTCCCGCTTCCCCGGGCCGCAGGGTGTCGAGCAGTCGTGATTGGCAGAGGGGATCGCAAGAACGGGGGCCGCTTGTCCGGCCACCCCCGGTGTCTCGCGTTATGACCTGGATGGTCCCTTACATTCCCTGAGCGGCGGAGAACACCCGCAGGCGATGGCCGTCCGGATCCAGGGCGACGAAGCTGCGGCCGAACGGCAAGTCGATGGGCTCCTGAGCCATGGGGATGCTGCGCGACGCCCAATCCGCGTGGGTCTTGTCGACGGAAGCCGGGCTTTCCACGGTGATGGCCATCTCCATGCCGCCCCCGCCGGCGGTGGGCGCGGGGGTGACCGTGTGACGCGCCCACAGACCCAGTTTGTGGCCGTTGGGCAGGACGAACAGGACGAAGGTTTCGCTGTCCTCCACCGGTTCGATGTCCAGCAGGGGCGCGTAGAAATCCCGGCTGGCGGCGGTCGACTCGACGTAGAACAGGAAATAGGTGGGGATGGCCATGGCGGCGGGTCCTTCTGCTGATCTCTTCGGAAAGGGCCGGGATCCCGGCCCGGGCGTGCCGGCTTGCGCATCATGGCCGCTTCTGCTGCCAGTTTCCGGCAGCAGTCTTCCGATCAGATAGAAGGGGGGGCGTGCCCTTTCCCGCTCCGCCGCCTCTCCCGGTCCCGCCAGTCTTTCAGCAGGGCCTGCCGCCGCCGGGGCATGCGGTCTTCCAGAACGGTGGCGCTGGTGATCCGGTCGGTACGGAAATTGCGGAAATCCTGCCGCAGTTCGCACCAGCCCAGCAGCAGGCGCACCTGATCGAAGAACCCTAGGGCGAAGGGCCAGATGGTCCGTTCGGACGGCGCGCCGCCGGCGTCGGTGTAGTGCAGGGTCACCTTGCGTTCGTCACGGATGGCCCGGCGCAGCACCGACAGCTCCACCGAATCTTCGACCGCAGCCGGGCCGCGCGGCCCCACCAGCAGGCCGGACATGTCCAGCGAGTCCCGCAGATCGCCGGGCAGAACGGCGGCGATCTTGGCCAGGGCGTCCCGGGCGGCATCGGCCAGCGGGTCGTCCGTGCGCCCGGCCACCCAGCGGGAGCCGAGCACCAGGGCCTCGATCTCCTCTTCGGTGAACATCAGCGGTGGCAGCAGGAAACCGGGCCGCAGCACGTAGCCGACGCCCGGTTCACCGTCGATTTCCGCGCCCCAGGCCTGAAGGGTGGCGATGTCGCGATACAGGGTGCGCAGGCTGACCCCGGTTTCCTCGGCCAGGCAGCGGCCGCTGACCGGGTGGCGATGACGGCGCAGCACCTGCAACAGGGCGAACAGGCGCTCAGAGCGGGCCATGGCGGGGATCCTGGTGCGGGTCGCCGCCCTGGTGCACGTCCAGGGCCTCCTGGCGCAAATCCAGCGCGTCGATGCGTCCGCCCCGCCGGGTCAGCCGTTCCGTGGCCAGGCGGATCTGGCGGATGTCCTCTTCGGCCTGGGCGATGTGGCGGGCCAGGGCGCCGGTGCGGTCGTCCAGCTTGCGCAGGTCGTCCAGCAGGCCGCTCACCTCGCGGCGGATGACATCGGTCTGCTCGCGGATATGGGCGTCCTTCAGCACTGCCCGCACGGTGGTCAGGGTGGCCATCAGGGTGGTCGGCGAGACGATCCACACCCGCGCCCGGTGGGACTCCTCGACCACCGCCGGGAAGTGGGCATGCAGCTCGCCATAGACCGCTTCCGACGGCAGGAACAGCAGGGCGCTGTCGGCGGTTTCCCCGGGCAGGATGTAGCGGTCGGCGATGTCGGTGATGTGCTTGCGCATATCCGCGGCGAAGGCCTTTTCCGCCTGCTTGCGGGCGCTGTCGGTTTCGGCCGCCTGCAGGGCGCGGAAGGCCTCCAGGGGGTATTTGGCGTCGAGCGCGATCACCCCGGGCGGATTGGGCAGGAGCAGCAGGCAGTCGGCGATGCGGCCGTTGGACAGCGCGCCTTGAAAGCGATAGGCCCCCGGCGGCAGGGCGTCGCGCACCAGGTCTTCCATCTGGACCTGCCCGAAGGCGCCCCGGGCCTGCTTGTTGGACAGCATCGATTGCAGGGCGCTCATGCGGCCGCCCAGGTCGGCGATCTGCGCCTGGGCGGTGTCGATCACCGCCAGCCGGGCCTGAAGATCGGCCATGGTCTCGGCGGTGCGGGTGCCCGAGCGCTCCAGCCCTTCGCCGACCCGCCGCGAGACCTCGGCCAGGCGCTCGTCCAGCAGCTGGATCATGCGCCGTTCCTGGGTGTGCAGCCGGTCTTCCAGCTGGGCGGTGGCCGCGCCCTGCACCTCGGCGCTTTGGGCCAGCCGGCCGGCGAGGTCGCCGTGGGCGGTCATCAGCCGCTCGGTGGCCTGGGCCAGCTGGCGCAGCCGCCGGTCGGTGCGGCGGCGGCCGAGCATGCCCGGCAGCACGCCCAGCGCCAGGACCAGCACCAGGACAATGGCACCGATGCCGCCGGCAAGAAGCAGCAGGTCGGAAACGGGCAGGGCGGCGGCGGACAGGGCGGGGGAGGGGCCTACCACACCAGCAGGCCCACCGTCGCCCCGGTCAGGCAGGTGGCGACCACGCCCGACAGGATCGATTTCATGCCCAGCTGGACGATCTCGCTGCGCCGTTCGGGCGCCATGGCCGCCAGCCCGCCGATCATGATCCCGAGCGATCCGAAATTGGCGAAGCCGCAGATGGCATAGGTCATGATCAGGGCTGACCGGTCGGACAGGGCGCCCTCCGGCAGCTTGGACATGTTCAGGTAGGCGATCAGCTCGTTCAGGATCACCTTGACCCCCAGCAGGGAACCGGCGGTCTGGGCCTCCGCCCAGGGCACGCCCAGCAGCCAGCAGACCGGGGCCATCACCCAGCCCAGCATGCGCTCCAGGGTCAGCGGCGTGCCGCCGATATCGGGCAGCAGGCCCAGGATGGCGTTGGCCAGCGCCACCAGGGCGACCATCACCAGCAGCATGGCGATCACGTTCAGCAGCAGCTGCACGCCTTGCAGTGTGCCGATGGTCACCGCCTCGATGCTGTTGGACGCCTCGGGCGGCGGCAGGCGGAAGCCGCCTTCGGTGGCCTTGCTGCCGGGCACCAGCATCAGGGCCACCAGGATCGCCGCCGGGGCGCTGATGATCGAGGCGGTAAGGATCTGCCCCGCCGCATCATCGATGATATTGGCCAGGAAGGTGGCATAAAGCACCATCACCGTGCCGGCGATGGTGGACATGCCCGCCGTCATCACCACGAACAGCTCCGACCGCGACAGCTTGCCGATGTAGGGGCGGATGAACAGGGGGGCTTCGACCATGCCGACGAAGATGTTCGCCGCGACGCCGACGCCGACGGCACCGCCCACCCCCATGATCCGCCGGAACAGCCAGGCGAAGCCCCGCACGATCAGCGGCAGGATCCCCCAGTAGAACAGCAGGCTCGACAGGGCGCTGATCACCAGGATCAGCGGCAGGGCATTGAAGGCCAGGATGAAGCTCGCTCCCGGATAGGGCTCGTCGAAAGGCAGGCTGCCGCCGCCCAGGTAGCCGAAGACAAAGCTGGTACCGGCCTTGGTGGCGGCCTGCACGGCCAGGACCGCGTCGTTCACCGCCAGAAACGCCTGGTGCATCACCGGCACCTTCAGCAGCAGCAGGGCCAGCACCACCTGCATCGCCAGCCCGACGGCCACCGCGCGCCAGGGAATCTCCCGCCGATTCTCGCTCAAGGCCAGGCATAAGGCCAGCAACACACCAATCCCCAGCAGGCTTTGCGCCGCTCCCACCATGGTCCCACCCCCTCCGAATCACCCCCGAAAGTCGGCAGCTTAACCCGAATATCCTTGCGGCTGAAGGGCTTGTGGGGTGCCATGCTTGACGGTTGGCGGCGTTGGGCTTATCTCGGTGTGTGTTTCCCTGTTTTGTCACGCTCTCAGGAAAGGTGTCGCGGCCATGGCGCTGCTGCCCATCATCACCGCTCCCGATCCTCGCCTGAAGATCAAGGCGGCTCCGGTCCCCAAGGTGGACGCCGCGATCGTGCGGTTGATGGACGATATGCTGGAGACCATGTACGACGCCCCGGGCATCGGCCTGGCGGCGCCGCAGGTGGGTGTGGCCAAGCGGGTGATCGTCTGCGACATCGCCCGCGATGGAGAAACTCCCCAGCCCGTCGTCATGGCCAATCCGGAAATCGTGTGGGAATCCGAAGAAACCAAGCCCTACGACGAAGGCTGCCTGTCGGTGCCGGAACAGTATGATGCCGTGACCCGCCCCGCGCGGGTGCGGGTGCGCTATCTCGACCGGGAAAACGAGATCCGCGAGATGGAGGCCGACGGCCTGCTTGCGGTCGTCGTCCAGCACGAGATCGATCATCTGGACGGCGTGCTATTCATCGACTACCTCAGCTCTCTGAAGCGCAATATGATCCTGCGCAAGATGAAGAAGGCCAAGAGGGTCGGGGTAACGGCGTGACGCTCGATATCGTTTTTATGGGGTCGCCGGATTTTTCGGTGCCCATTCTCCATGCGCTCGCCGGGCGGCATCGGGTCACCCATGTCTACTGCCAGCCGCCGCGTGCGGCCGGGCGGGGCAAGAAGCCCCGGCCGACGCCCGTCCATGCCGCGGCCGAGGCGATGGGGCTGCCGGTCTCCCACCCCGAACGCCTGCGCGACCCCGCCGACCAGCAGGCCTTCGCCGCGCTGAAGGCCGATGTGGCGGTGGTGGCGGCCTATGGCCTGATCCTGCCCCAACCGGTGCTGGACGCGCCCCGGCTGGGCTGTGTCAACGTCCATGCCTCTCTGTTGCCGCGCTGGCGGGGGGCAGCGCCGATCCAGCGGGCGGTGATGGCAGGGGATGCCGAAACCGGGGTCACCATCATGCAGATGGAAGCCGGCCTGGATACCGGCCCCATGCTGCTGGAAGAAAGCCTGCCCATCGGTCCGCAGGATACCGGCGGCACGGTGCACGATGCCCTGTCGGCCCTGGGGGCGCGGCTGATTCTGCCGGCGCTGGACGGGCTGGAGGCCGGCACCCTGCCCGCGCGGCCGCAGCCGCAAGACGGCGTGACCTATGCCGCCAAGATCGACAAGGCCGAATCCCGCATCGACTGGACCTTGCCGGCGGTGACCGTGGACCGGATCATCCGGGGCCTGTCGCCCTATCCCGGCGCGTTTGCCGAGGTGGCGGACGGCAACGGGGGGACGGAGAGGCTTAAGGTGCTGCTCAGCCGTCCCGAGGTTTTGCCGGACGGGGCGGCGGTGGACGGGATCCCGGGGACGGTCCTTGATGACCGCCTGCTGGTGGCCTGTGGCGCGGGGGCGGTGCGGCTGCTGATCGTGCAGCGGCCCGGCAAGGGTCCGATGGAGGCCGAGGCCTTCCTGCGCGGCCGGTCCGTGCCCGCCGGCACCCGCCTGGCCTGAGCGGGGGCGCCAAGGCCGTGCCCCGCTATCGCCTGACCGTGGAATACCACGGCGGACCGTTCGTCGGCTGGCAGCGCCAGGACAACGGGCTTTCGGTCCAGCAGGTTCTGGAAGAGGCGGTGACCGCCCTGTGCGGCGCGGAGGTGCGGGTGCATGCGTCGGGGCGAACGGATTCCGGGGTTCATGCCCTCGGCCAGGTGGCCCATGTGGATCTGCCCAAGGCCTTTCCCGCCGAGACCGTGGCCAATGCCCTGAACCATCACCTGCGCCCCCGGCCGGTCGCCGTGGTGGCCTGTGTGGCGGTGGCGGATGATTTCCACGCCCGCTTCTCCTGCGTCGAACGGCGCTACCGCTACCGCATCCTCAGCCGCGCCGCGCCCCCGACCGTCGATGCCGGCCGGGTGTGGTGGGTGCGGCGATCCCTGGATGCGCAGGCCATGCATGCCGCCGCGCAGGTGCTGGTGGGCACTCACGACTTCTCCAGCTTCCGCGCCGCCGAATGTCAGGCGGACAGCCCGGTGAAGACCCTGGACGCCCTGGTGGTCAGCCGTGCGGGCGAGGAAGTGCATGTCTACGCCCGGGCACGCAGCTTCCTGCATCATCAGGTGCGCAATTTCGTCGGCACCCTGGAGCGGGTAGGGACGGGGAAATGGACGGCGGAGGATGTGGCCGCCGCCCTGGCGGCCCGGAACCGCGCGGCCGCCGGACCGACGGCACCGCCGGAAGGCCTCTATTTCCTTGGCGCTCGCTACCCCGGTGACGCCATGCCGGTGGACCCGGCGCCGGAACCCCAAGCGCCTCGATCCTGATATACAGATTTATTGCACCAGCCCCGCGACCGGTCCGGCCATGGCGTCGAGGATGGAATCGCTCCAGCGGCCCAGAACCATGCCCAGCAGCAGGTCGATCAGCACGATGCTGACGGCCGACCCCAGCGGAATCCGCAGCCCCTTGTGGGCGGTAAAGCCCAGCAGCACGCTATAGGCCAGCAGCAGCAGCAGGGTGAAGAAAGCGTGGGCATCGTTGGGCAGGCCGACCAGGGTGTCGGCCAGGATGATCGGCGTCTGGATCAGCAGGAAGGGTACCTGAAGCCAGTTATAGGCTGCCAGCCACGCCGGCCACAGAACCCGCCGGTTCAGGACTCGGCTGACCACTTCCATGACCACCGGAAACAGGGTCCAGCCAATCACATAGGCGATGCCCTTGACCAGCAGCAGGCCGGCGAGGGGCACCGCGCGCAGGGTGGGATTGCCGGTGACGTGGTCCAGGATCACCAGCCCGGCGGCCAGCGGCAGCAGCAGCACGGCGGCCTGGAAGCTGCGCGCGGCTTCTGCCGGCAGCGGGGGGAAGGCCTGGAAGGCTTTGGGATCCAGCCGGAACAGGCGGCCGAGGCCCCACAGCACGCGCGCCGCCTCGGCCACGGTGAGCATCATGGAGCCTCGAAATAGCCGGTGAGGATACGTTCGTAGATGGCGGTCAGGGCCTCCATGTCGGTCAGGGCCACCTGTTCGTTGGCCTTGTGCATGGTCTTGCCCACCAGCCCGAATTCGGCCACCGGGCAATGGTCCTTGATGAACCGCGCGTCCGATGTGCCGCCGGAGGTGGACAGCTCGGGCTGGCGGCCGGTGACCGCCGCACAGGCCGCGACGATCAGATCCGACAGCCGCCCCGGCGGTGTCAGGAAGGCCTCGCCGGAACAGGCGCTTTCCAGTGTGAAGCCCGCCGTGTCACCGTCGCAGGCGCTCAGGGCCTCGCCGCGCACCCAGCTTTCCAGCTT
Organism: Rhodospirillaceae bacterium Z3-40; assembly: GCA_046233135.1. Lineage (GTDB taxonomy): Bacteria > Pseudomonadota > Alphaproteobacteria > Rhodospirillales > Rhodospirillaceae > JBJXHN01. The sequence continues at coordinate 168,876 of JBJXHN010000004.1, forward strand.
GGCGCTGTCATGGAGGTTGTTGAAGCGGATGTTCAGCCGCGCCGTCGCCGTGCCCGGAATCACGTTGGTGGCCGGGTTGCCGACGTCGATGCTCGTCACCTGCAGACTGGACGGCTGGAAGTGCTCGGTTCCCGGGTCCAGCGGATGGCCGGTCAGGGTATCGAGCACCCGCACCAGCCGGTGGATCGGATTGTCGGCCAGATGGGGATAGGCCACATGGCCCTGCTTGCCGTGGATGGTCAGCACCATGTTGACGCTGCCCCGGCGGCCGACCTTCAGCATGTCGCCCATGGCATCGGGATTGGTAGGCTCGCCGACCAGGCAGTGGTCCATGCGCTGGCCTTCGGCTTCCATCCAGGCCAGCACCTTCCTGGTGCCGTTGACCGCCGGCCCTTCCTCGTCACCGGTGATCAGAAAGGCGATGGAGCCTGTCAGAGGCGCCCCCTTCCGCGCCTCCAGCACACGGGCCACGGCGGCGACGAAACAGGCGATGCCGCCCTTCATGTCCGCCGCACCCCGGCCGTGCAGCATGCCATCGGCGACGCTGCCGGCGAAGGGATCCTCGGCCCAGCCCGCCCCGGCCGGCACCACGTCCGTATGGCCGGCGTAGCCGAACACCGGTCCCGCCGTCCCCAGGCGGGCGTAGAGATTGTCCACCCGGGGGCTATCGTCGGAATCGAAAGGCAGGCGCCAGCAGCGGAAGCCCAGCGCTTCCAGCGCCGCCTGGAGCACGTCCAGGGCGCCGGCGTCTTCCGGCGTGATGCTGGGGCGGCCGATCAGCGCACGGGCCAGCGGCACGGGATCACCGAGCCCATCGACGGTGACGCCGACGGGCAGGGCGGGAGAGGGGGCGGTGGAAGAGACGGGCGAAACGGGGTCCTGCACGGGGCTTAGCGCACCACGTCGCGCAGCAGGTCGTTGATGGAGACCTTGCCCCGGGTCCTTTCGTCCACCTTCTTGACGATCACCGCGCAGTACAGGCCGGGGCCGGGGGTGCCGTCGGGCAGCGGCTTGCCGGGCAGGCTGCCGGATACCACCACCGAGCCGGCGGGCACGCGGCCGGAGAAGATTTCGCCGGTTTCCCGGTCAATGATCTTGGTGGACGCGCCGAGGTAGACACCCATGGACAGCACGGATCCGGTTTCCACGATTACGCCTTCGGCCACTTCGGCGCGGGCGCCGATAAAGCAGTCGTCTTCAATGATCACCGGGTTGGCCTGCAAGGGCTCCAGCACGCCGCCGATGCCGGCACCGCCGCTGATATGCACGTTCTTGCCGATCTGGGCGCAGGAGCCGACGGTGGCCCAGGTGTCGACCATGGTGCCGCTGTCCACATAGGCTCCCAGGTTGACGAAGCTGGGCATCAGCACCACGCCCGGCGCGATATGGGCGGAATGGCGCACCACGCAGCTGGGCACGGCGCGGAAACCGGCGTCGCGGAAGTCGCTTTCGGTCCAGCCGGCGAACTTGCTGGGCACCTTGTCCCACCAGGTGGCGCCACCGGGGCCGCCCTGGATGGTCGTCATGTCGTTGAGGCGGAAGGACAGCAGCACCGCCTTTTTCAGCCATTCATGAACCACCCAGACGCCGTCGATTTTTTCGGCGACTCGCTTCTCCCCCGAATCGAGGGCCTGAAGGGCCGTCTCCACGGCCTCGCGGACCGCTCCACGACTCGCGGGCGTGACCGAGTCGCGGTCGTCCCAGGCGGCATTGATCGTCGATTCGAGGGTGTCCATGGTCATTGGCTGGCTGCTCGTTGCGGTTTGGGAATAAGGGGATGGCGCGGTGCTCGGGGATCGGCTCCGAAGCCGCACCGTTCCGGGGAAGATGGCGGGGGGCAGGGGCGGAGTCAACCGCGGGCACCCGTCAATCGCCCGGCTCCATGGATCCGGCTATAACCGAATGGCTGTGGAGTGTGGTAAAGAAGAGGGGCCTTCGTTGACGGGATATGTCGACCACTCGTAAGGTTCAGCCCGGACGGATGTGATCGTACCGGAGGCGGCATGGTGTCGCCGGACTCCATTTTCCCGGCTCTCGCCCGGTGTGTGCGGGGCTTGACCGGGGTGGCGTACGGATAGAGGCAAGGGATTTCGCAGTCCAAATGACCGACAGACAGGAGCATGCGGGTAACGGAGGCGGCACCGGCAGCCCCCGGCGCGAGGCCTCCCCCCCCGATGAGGCGTCCGCGACCCGGCCCGAAGGGCGGGCGCAGGCGGGGGCGGTGAAGCTGTCGGTGGTCCTGGCCCATCCGGGGCCGGCGGCGATTCTTGATTCGGGCGGTCGGGTAGTGGCCACCAACCGGCGCGGCGAGGTTCTGCGCGAGATCTTCTTGCCCGACGCTCCCGGCGGCCTGATGGAGATGGCCCGCATGGTGCTGGAAAACGGCGTGCCGGTGATGAAGGCCGTGGAGGTGCGGCGGCCGGAGGGGCTGGGCGCGCTGGACCTGACCCTGCTGCCCGCGCCGGAAGCGCGACGGGTGGCGGTGATCGCGCGCGATACCTCGCTGGACCTGAACCTGCGCGCCGCCCTGGCCGACAGCCGGCAGCGCTACAAGGATTTCGTTGACCTGTCTTCGGACTTCACCTGGGAAACGGGGCCGGAGGGCACGTTCGTTTTCGTCACGCCTACCGGTGCGTTGGGCTATGACGCCCGGACGCTGGTCGGCCGGAATCCGGTCGAGCTGCTGGACCCCAAGGAGTCCCGGGGGGGTGCAGAAGTCTTCACCACCGCCCAGCGGATCAAGGACGTGGAGCTTTGGGCGCGGCGCAAGGACGGCTCGCTGGCCTGCCTGATCACCTCGGCCATGCCCATCCTGGGGTCGCAGGGGGACTGGATCGGTGCGCGCGGCGTCTGTCATGACGTCACCGAACAGCGGGAGCGGGACAAGGCGCTGAACCGGGCGCGCAATCGCGAACGCATTCTGACCCATGTGGTGCGCACCTTCCGCGACGAGCTGGACCCGGCCAACATGCTGAACGTGGCCGCCGAGGCCCTGGCCCGGGGCCTGGGGGCGGAGGTCTGCCATATCTATCGGGCGGTCCAGGGCAAGGACGGGCCGGACTACTCCCTGCGCGGCACCTTCGGCGCGACCGTGCCGGCGATCGAGCCGGACCGCATCCTGGTGGGCCTGGATACCCGGGGGCTGCCGCTGGAGATGGAAGAGGACGGCGCCCAGGTGCTGGCGGCGGCCTCACGCTACCGGCGGGATATCAACGGCGCGGTGATCCTGTGGCGCGATCCGGTCCGGGGGGCGTGGAGCGACGACGATCGCCTGCTGATCATGGATATCGCCAACCAGATCGGCATCGCCAACGAACAGCTGGGGCAGCACGAGCGGATCATCACCCTGTCGCGCACCGACAGCCTGACCGGCCTGCTCAATCGCCGCGCCTTCTTCGAGGATCTGGAGCGGCGGCGCAAAAGGCTGCGCCAGGACGGGCAGCCGTCGACGCTGATGTATGTGGATCTGGACAACTTCAAGCGGGTCAACGACGTCCACGGGCACCTGCGGGGGGACGAGGCCCTGATGGTGCTGAAGGACATCCTGATGAACCACACCCGGCCGACGGACCTGATCGCCCGCCTGGGGGGGGATGAATTCGCCGTCTGGCTGGATGGCGTGGGCCAGGACTTCGCGCCACAAAAGGCCGCCGAGTTCCTGGAAGCCGGAGAGCGGCTGCGGACCTATGATGGCGATGGGGACCATCCGCTGACCCTGTCCATCGGCGTGGCCGTTTACGATCCCGATAGCGACGAAGAGCTGGAGGCGTTGACCGCCCGGGCCGATGACGCCATGTACCTGGCCAAGCACGGCGGCAAGGGGGCTTATCGGGTGTCGGTGCCGGCAGCAGCGGAGGAAAAGGGGCAATGACCCAATTGCTCAAGCGCCTGCTGGCCGATGGCGACGGCGGCCCGCCGATCAGCTATGAAGAGGCGCGCGAGCTGGCGCGGCACGAAAGCGTGGAAGTGCGGCGGGCGTTGGCCAGCCGCTCCGACATTGTGCCGGAAATCCTCTATTATCTCGCCGAGGACCCGGACCCGATGGTCCGTCTGGCGATTGCCGACAACGCCGCCGCGCCGGCCCGGGCCAACGAACTGCTGGCCGATGACGAAGAGACGGATATCCGCCTCAGCGTGGCCCGCAAGATCGCCCATCTGGCCCCCGGTCTGTCGGCCAACGAACAGGACCGGGTGCGGCGGATCACCTATGCCGCTCTTGCCCGGCTGGCGCGAGACCAGATCCCCCGGGTGCGGGCGATTCTGTCGGAAACCCTGAAGGATGTGGCCAACGCGCCGCCGGAGATGATCCGCCGTCTGGCCCGTGACGCCGAGGTGGTGGTGGCCGCCCCGGTGCTGGAATTCTCGCCGGTTCTGACGGATGAAGACCTGCTGGAGGTCATCCGCTCCCATCCCGGCACCGGCAAGCTGTCGGCGATTTCCAAGCGTGCGGGGCTGGCCGAACCGGTTTCCGACGCCATTGTCGCCACCGACGACGGCAAGGCGATCGCCTCCCTGCTGGCCAACAAGAGCGCGCAGATCCGCGAAGAGACCCTGGATGTGCTGGTGGAGCGGGCCCGGGCCGTGCCGGCCTGGCATCAGCCCCTGGTGGCCCGTCCGCGCCTGCATGCGGATGCGGCACGCCGGCTGGCCATTTTCGTCGCCGACCACCTTGTGGAAGCGCTGATGCTGCGCAAGGACCTGGACCCCTCGACGGCGGTGGCGGTGCACGAAGCGGTGCATCGGCGGCTGGGGGGGGACGGCGATGGTGGCGCCGTCGATTTCGGTCCCAACTGGCGGGACGAGCTGCGGGCCGCCTATCAGGACGTGCAGGATCGCTTGAAAGCCTCGCGGGAAAATCCGGCCATGCACGGCCGGGTTCCCGGCGAAGGCGAGATCGCTGCGGCGCTGCTCAACGGATCGGACACCTATGCCATCGCCCTGATCGCCGGATTGGCCAATATCACGCCGTTTGCGGTGATGGCGGCGGTCCACGCCAGCAGCCCCAAGGGGATCCTGGCCATGGCCTGGAAAGCGGGGCTGAGCGCCGAATTCGGCCAGCGTATGCAGCTGAAACTCGGCCGGATTTCCCCCGATGACCTGATCGGTCCGCTGGCCGATGGTGGCTACGCACTCGGCGAGGACGAGATGGAGTGGCAGGTGGAAATGTTCTGTGATGCGGAGGGCTATCGGGCGTAGTAGTGCGATAAATTCGATATTTTTCCTTTTATGTATCGTTTTTCTTTATGGCTAAAATTACCGAACCCTCAGTCATGGGTGTCGGACTATTGACTGAATCGGGTACGTAGCTATCTATGGATAGGTGATCGAGGATCTTTTTCTGCGGCAGGTCTTCGGCAGGCAGACTGAGGGGAATGGGCTGTGTCGTCTGTTTTGAAAGACAATCGCCGTCTCCGCCTCGTTTCGACCATGGCGGGTATTGTCGCCCTGGTGTTGGTCGTGGCCCTGGGACAGATCGCCTATTCCGCCTACCGTATTCAGCAGACGCGCCTGCATGACGAGGTGATGCTGATCAAGGGGTTGATCGAGGCGTCGGGCCGCTTTGATGCCCTGCACAGTGCGGATGATCACCCCGGTGGTTCCGTCGGGGCCACCTTGGCCAAGCTGACCGAAGCCCTGAAGCGCCTGCCGCTGGAAGAGGACAGCGAGATCGTTCTGGCCGAACGGCGGGGGCAGCAGCTGTTCTTTATCGTCGCCGTGCACGGCTTCGATTTCGTCGGAGAGAAGCACGAGACGAGCCGGTATGGGCTGGGGCTGCCGGAATATTCCCTGTCCCAGGACGGGCCGGTGGCCTTGCCGATGAAAAAGGCCCTGAACGGCGAAAGCGGGACGGTGCTGGCGCAGGATTACCGGGATGTCCCTGTGTTTGCCGCCTTCACTCCGGTCGAAATCGCCGGGCGCCGGTTCGGGCTGGTGGCCAAGGTCAATGCCTGGGCGGTCTGGCTGCCGGTGATCGAAGCGGGCGGAGCGGCGGCTGTGCTGGCGGCCTTGCTCATCGGTCTCGGGACCTGGCATGTCCTGAGGCTGGTGGATCCCCTGATCGGCCGGCTGGAAGAAGAGGTCGGGGCCAATCAGGCGATGATCCAAACCTCGCCCAGCGCCATTGTCACCATCAATGATCGCGGCGCCATATTGCAGTTCAATGGTGGCGCCGAACGGATGTTCGGATATTCGGCGGCCGAGGTGTGCGGCCGGAATGTCAAGATTCTGATGCCCGAGGATGTGGCGGCGCGGCATGACGGGTTCCTGGAGCGGACGCGCCAGCACAGCGGCCGGATCCAGATTTTCGGCGTGGGACGAGAGGTGAAGGCCCGTCGCAAGGACGGCAGCGCGTTTCCCGTCAACATCTCTGTGGGCATCGCCAGATCCCGGCAGGGCACGCGTTACATCGGCATCATCACCGATCAGACCCGGCACCAGCGTGCCGAAGCGGCGCTGGTCGAGCAGCGGGACGCCCTGGAGCAGCGCCTGGCGTCCACCACCGAGGAAATCGCCACCTTCGTCCGCACCGCGCCGAGCGGGGTGGTGACTTTCGATATCCGGGGGGAAATCGCCCTTTTCAATCCCGCGGCGGAGCGCATGTTCGGTTGGCTTCAGGCCGAGGCGACCGGTTTGCGGATCTCTGCCTTGATCCCGGAGGTGGGGGATGCGGCCTCCGGTGAGACCGGGGGGGCCTGGGTGCTGGCTCTGGTGTCCCGCACAGCGGCGGGGGAGCGGCGCGAGGTGGAAGCCCGGCGCAGGGACGAAACGACCTTTCCGGCTCATCTGACGGTCGGTCAGGCGCGCCTGGCGGATGGCCGGGAAATCTTCATCGCCTTCATCGACGACATTTCGGAATGGAAGGGGCAGAAGACCGTGTTGCAGCGCCTGCTTGCCAATGCCGGACAGGATGTCTGACGGCAGCCGGCCGGCCCCCGGTCGTCGCTTACGCTGCCGCTCCTGACGCCTCAAGCCATGCCGTGAGCCAGGTGGCGAGGCAGTCGGTGGTGTGGTGGCAATGGCTGCGGTCGGCGTCCGGGTCCATTTCCGTGGCCGACCAGTGGACGTCGTTTTTCACCCACACGGTGGTCATGCCCATGGCGGCAGCCGGTATCAGGTTCTTTTCCGAATCCTCGAACATGATTGACCGGCGGGGGTCGATGCCGTAGTCGGCGATCAGCTGGTCATAGGGTGGCTGCTGGGGCTTGGGGATATAGGCCGCGGCGGTGATGTCGTGGACCGCCTCGAAATGGTGGTCGATCTCCAGCCGGCGCATGACGTTGGCCGCATGGACCGCTGAACCGTTGGTGAAGATGATCTTGCGGCCGGGCAGGCGGGTCAGCGCCGCGTTCAGGGCGGCATTGGGGCTCAGCACCGAATGGTCGATGTCGTGGACGTAGGCCAGGAAGTCTTCCGGGTCCACGTGGTGTTCTTCCATCAGCCCCCGCAGGGACGTACCGTAGCGGTGGTAGTAGGCCTTCTGGATGCGGAAGGCCTCTTCCGGCGCCAGACCGAGCAGGCGGGCGATATAGCCTTTCATGCGGATATCGATCTGGCTGAACAGGTCCGCTTCCGCCGGGTACAGGGTGTTGTCCAGGTCGAAAATCCAGGTGTCCCAGGGGCCGTTGCCCATCGTTCCCGTCCTTTCTTGCCTATCATCAACGGGGATGACGCGTTGGTGATGATCGCGCCGCGTCGCCCTTCGATCCATTCTCCCTGATCAATGCCCGCGGATCAGGGTGCCGGCGCCGCGGGGGGTGAAGATTTCCAGCAGGATGGCGTGGGGGACCCGGCCGTCGACGATGACGGCGGCTTCCACGCCCGCTTCCACGGCCTGGACGCAGGTTTCCACCTTGGGGATCATGCCGCCGGACAGGGTGCCGTCGGACTGCAGAACCCGGGCGCGGTCCACCGACAGTTCCTGGATGAAACGCTTGTCCTTGTCCATCACTCCGGCGATGTCGGTCAGCATTAGCAGCCGCGACGCCTTCAGTTCGGCGGCCACCGCACCGGCGGCGGTGTCAGCGTTGATGTTGTAGGTTTCCCCATGCTCGCCAATGCCGATCGGGGCGATCACCGGAATGATGTCGGACTGGCGGAACTGGTCGAGCACATGGGGATTGACCTTGGTCGGTTCGCCAACGAAGCCCAGGTCCAGCACCTTTTCGATGTTGCTTTCCGGGTCCTTGACCGTGCGGTGCAGTTTGCGCGCCTGGATCAACCGGCCGTCCTTGCCCGATAGGCCCACGGCGAAGCCGCCGGCCTGGTTGATGGCGGTGACGATTTCCTTGTTGATCGATCCGGCCAGGACCATTTCGACCACGTCCACCGTGGCTTCGTCGGTCACCCGCAGGCCGTCCACGAAGGACGACTGGATGCGCAGGGTCTCCAGCATCTTGGCGATCTGCGGGCCGCCGCCGTGCACGACCACCGGATGCATGCCCACCTGTTTCAACAGCACCACGTCGCTGGCGAAGATCTTGGCCAGCTCCGGATCGCCCATGGCATGGCCGCCGTACTTGATGACGATGGTCTGGCCGTGGAAACGCTTCATGTAGGGCAGCGCTTCGGAGAGGGTCTTGGCCTTGCGCAGCCAGGCGTCGTGATCGACGGGCTGCTGGTTGTCCGGGGTAGCGGTCATTGGACGGGCTCTCCTTGCGGTGGGCTATTGGTTTTGGTTTTGGGCACAGGCGACGCTCAAGCCGATGGCACAGGGGCCAGGGCCGCAAGCATCGCCCGCAACTCGGGCACGCCGGCGCCGGTCTCGCTAGAGGTCACCAGGATATCCGGGTGGGCGGCCACATGCTTGGCCGTTTCCTCGACGGTGCGGGCGTAGATGCGGGCCATCTCGGCGGCCTTCAGCTTGTCGGCCTTGGTCAGGACAACCTGATAGTTCACCGCGGCGGTGTCCAGCATGCCCATGACCTCGCGGTCGGTGTCCTTCAGGCCGTGGCGGCCGTCCACCAGCACGCAGACCCGGCGCAGGTGGGGCCGGCCGCGCAGATAGGCCATGATCAGCCGCTGCCAGCGCTTGACCTTGTCCTTCGGGGCCTGGGCGAAGCCGTAGCCGGGAAGGTCGACCATCGCCAGGGCGGGCAGGGCGTCCGCGGGGCCGAGGCGGAAGAAGTTCAGTTCCTGGGTGCGGCCGGGGGTGTTGGAGGTGCGCGCCAGCGTCTTGCGACCGGTCAGCGCATTGATCAGCGAGGACTTGCCGACATTGGACCGGCCGGCGAAGGCGACTTCGGGCAAGTCATGGGCGGGCAGGTGGTCCATGTCCACGCAGCCCATCAGGAAGGTGCATTCCTGGGCGAACAGCCAGCGGCCCAGTTCCAGCGCCCGGGCGGCTTCGCCCTCCTCGGGGAAGGCGGCATCGGGGCCGGGTCGGGGCATCTGGTCGGAAGGGGCCATGGGACAGAAGGATCCTTGGTGGTCGGGTCAGGCGGGCAGACCGCGTTCGGCGCCCGGGGGGTGACCCGGGCGCCGTCGGCGAAGGCTAGGGCTTGGCCCCCATGCGCTTCATGATCGCCCACTGCTGGGCAATGGACAGCAGGTTGTTGAAGGTCCAGTAGATGACCAGACCGGCGGCGAAATGCGCCAGCATGAAGGTGAAGATGATGGGCAGGAACATCATGATCTTCGCCTGGGTCGGGTCGGTCGGCGTGGGGTTCAGCTTCTGCTGGAGGAACATGGAGATCCCCATCAGCAGCGGCCAGACGCCGATCATCATCATCTCCGGCGGGGTCCAGGGGATCAGGCCGAACAGGTTGAACAGGCTGGTCGGGTCGGGCGCGGACAGATCCTGGATCCAGCCGAAAAACGGCGCGTGGCGCATTTCGATGGAGACGAACAGCACCTTGTACAGCGCGAAGAACACCGGGATCTGGATGACGATGGGCAGGCACCCGGACATCGGGTTGACCTTTTCGCGCTTGTACAGGCCCATCAGTTCCTGGTTCAGGCGCTGGCGGTCGTCCTTGAAGCGTTCCTGCAGGCGCTTCATCTCCGGCTGCAACAGCTTCATCTTGCTCAGCGAACGATAGGACTTGTTGGCCAGCGGGAAGAACAGCGCCTTCAGCGCGATGGTGAAGACGATAATGGCCACGCCCATGTTGCCCAGGAGACCATACAGATAGTCCAGGCAATAGAAGAAGGGCTTGGTCAGGAAGTAGAACCAGCCGAAGTCGACGGCCAGATCGAAATTGGTGATGCCGAGGGTCTGTTCGTAGCGGTCGAGCAGCGAGACTTCCTTGGCGCCGGCGAACAGGTTGCTCTTCACCTCGGTGGTGGCGCCGGGGGCGACCACGCGCTGGGTGCCCAGGAAGTCGGTCTGGTAGCCGTCGCGGCCGTCGCGGGCCTGATAGACGAAGCGGGCGGTGACGGGTCCGCTCTGGTCCGGGGCCAGGGCGGCCAGCCAGTACTTGTCGGTGATGCCCAGCCAGCCGCCGGTGGTGTCGTGCTTGATCAGCTTGTCGTCCTTCAGGTCGTCGTAGTCGACTTCCTTCAGGGTGCCGTCGAACACCCCGAGCGGGCCTTCATGCAGAATGTAGAAGTTGGCGAGGTGGGCCGGCTTGCCGACGCGCGAGATCAGGCCGTAGGGAAACAGCGCCACATCCGCATCGCCGGTGTTCTCCACCGTCTGGGTGACGGTGAACATGAAATTGGCGTCGACGGCGACGGTCTTGGTGAAGATCAGGCCCTGGCCGTTGTTCCAGGTCAGCCGCACCGGAGAGTCGGGCGTCAGCTCGGTGGCCGAACTGGTCCAGGGCGTATCGCCGCCGGGGACGGCCACGCTCTTGTCGGCGGGCACCCAGCCGAACTCGGCATAGTAGGGATAGGGCGCGCCGGTGGGTGAGAACAGCTCGATCTCCGGGCTCGTGGGATCGGTGGTCTCGGTGTAGTTGACCAGGGTCAGGTCATCGATCCGCCCGCCCTTCAGCCGCAGGGAGCCATGCAGGCTGGGTGTCTTGATCTCGATGCGGCGGCTATCCCGGGCGATGGCGCTGTCACGGCTGACCGCTGCGGCAGCGGCGGTCGCCGGCGCCGGGCCACCGGGCGCGGACACGGACGGCGCATCGCCGGCGCTGGGGGCGGTGGCATCCAGGCTGCCGTCCTGTTCGGCGGCCGTGGCCAGCGTTTCCTCCTGTGGTGTCGTGCCGGATCCGAAGAAGTATTCGAATCCGAACAGGACCGCCATTGACAGCACGATGGCGATGATGAGGTTGCGCTGTTCCAGCATTACTCCGGTTTCCCAATCCAGCAAAGCGCCCCGGGGCGGGGCAAGGGTGTCAGGCGGACGGGCGGCCGGTATCGTCCGGCGTCCCGTGTCCAGACCGCCCGTTTTCGGACATACGGATCCGCGCCCCCCAGCGGGGCCGGGGGTCGTCGGGGACGGGATCGTATCCCATGCCGCCCCACGGATGGCAACGCGAAATCCGCCGAACGGTCAGCCACACTCCCCAGATCGGGCCGTGGCGCCGGATCGCTTCCATGCCGTAGTGACTACAGGTTGGGTCGAATCGACAAGATCGCCCCATGTAGGGCGACAGCACCAGCTGGTACAGCCGGATCAGCCCCATCATCAGCAGGCCCAGCCCCTTGCCGGCCAGCCGCAGCAGGCGCATCGGCAGGGCGTCGGGCGCGCTCACGGCCGCAGCTTCAATCGCTTGAGCGCGGTGCGCAGATCGTCCAGCAGAAGGTCGTAGGGGCGATGGACGGTGGCGGCCCGGCCGATGACCACGTAATCCCAGCCCCGGGGCGCAAGCGGCCCCAGCACCGCTTCCGCCGCTTCACGCAGGCGTCGGCGCGCGCGGTTGCGCTCCACCGCCCCGCCGACTTTGCGGCTGGTAGTGAAGCCCACGCGGATGGGATCGGGATCGACGGGGGCGCTGGCGGGGCGGGGTGCGGCCTGAAGCACCAGACCGGGGGCCGCCCATTTCCGACGCTTTCCAGCCACACGCAGAAAATCCGAGCGCCGTTTCAGGCGCTCGAGTCTCTTTCCCCCTGAGTCGCCGGCTGCCGCATAGTCCTTCGGGGAAGGGCTGTCGGCAGACGGGGTGGAGGATGCGGAGGCCGGGGGCTGGCTCATGAGTCGCGGTCACGGACCCCGGAACGGAAACGGGGGTCCGGAAAGATCCTCAGGAGCGGATGGCCGCCCTTAGGCGGACAGCCGCTTCCGGCCCTTGCTGCGACGGGTGGCGAGCACGCGACGGCCGCCGACGGTGGCGCTGCGGCTGCGGAAACCGTGGCGGCGCTTGCGCACGAGACGGCTGGGCTGATAGGTGCGTTTCACGGACTGCACTCCTTTTGGGGCGCCGCTGCGGGCGCGGTCGCCGAGAATTCCGAAAGCGGGGCTTATACAGAGCCAAACCGCCCCGGTCAACGGGGCTATCGCGGGAATCATCCGTCCGGCTCACACAATCTTTATTGGACGGCTCTTCCCCGGCCCCTCACTTTCTATGGAACAGACCCTGCCGTTGTCCGGTCGCAAAGGTTTCGCCGATGTCCTCACCCCGGGAGTCTCCGCCTCCCATATCCGCTGCCGGTCCGGTCCGGCGGTGCCGGCCCTGGGGGCGACTCCTGGCCGGGGCGGCGTTCCTGGGGATGGTGGCGGTGGTGTTCGCCACCGGGCTGCACCATCAGCTGACCTTCCAGGCCTTCGCCGAAAACCACGAGATGATCGCCGCCTGGGTGGACCGGCACGGGGTGCTGGCCGTAGGGGCCTTCGTGGTGCTGTATTTCATTGCGGTCACCTTTTCCCTGCCCGGCGCGGTGTGGATGACCCTGATCGGCGGCTATCTGTTCGGGGTGGTGGTCGGCACGGTATATGTGGTGGTGGCGGCCACCCTGGGAGCCACGGCGATTTTTCTGCTGGCCCGCTACGTGCTGGGGGATGCCTGGCGCCGCAGGGTCGCCGGCCCCACCTTTCGGCGGCTGGAGGCGGGCTTTCGCGATCATGCCTTCAGTTACTTACTGGTTCTGCGGCTGATCCCCATCTTTCCGTTTTGGCTGGTCAATCTGGTGCCGGCCTTCGCGGGCGTGTCGCTGCGGACCTATATTCTCGGGACCTTCCTGGGCATCATCCCGGGAACGGTGGTCTACATCAGCCTGGGCAACGGCCTGGGAGCGGTGCTGGCGAAGGGCGAGAAGCCGGGGCTCGGCGTGATCTTCGACCCCGCCGTGATCGGCCCGCTGATCGGCCTGGCCGTGCTGGCCCTGCTGCCCGTTGCCTACAAGAAACTGCGGAGTCGCCCCGATGACCCAATCCCCTCCCCCGACGCCGACGCCACCACCACCGCCGACATCCCAGGCCCCGACTTCCCAGATCCCGACCAACCTGAACGTTGATCTCTGCGTCATCGGCGCCGGCGCCGGCGGGCTGTCGGTGGCGGCCGGGGCGTCGCAGATGGGCGCCTCGGTGGTGCTGATCGAGCAGGGGGAGATGGGCGGCGACTGCCTCAACGTGGGCTGCGTGCCGTCGAAGGCCCTGCTGGCCGCGGCCCATGCCGCCCAGGCCCAGCGCACCGCCGGCCGGTTCGGTCTGGAAGCGCGGGAGCCGGTGGTGGACATGGCCAGGGTGCGGGCGCACCTCCGCGAGGTCATCGCCGGCATCGCCCCCATGGACAGCCAGGAGCGGTTCGAGGGGCTGGGTGTGACCGTGCTGCGCAGCCGCGCCCGCTTCACCGGTCCGCAGACGGTTCAGGCCGGCGAGACCACGGTGACCGCGCGGCGCGTGGTGGTGGCCACCGGCGCCCGGCCCCTGGTGCCGCCCCTGCCGGGGCTGGCGGACGGACCCTATCTGACCAACGAAACCCTGTTCGACCTGGATCGCCTTCCCCGCCACCTGATCATCCTGGGCGGCGGACCGATCGGCTGCGAGCTGGCCCAGGCCTACCGGCGGCTGGGGGCGGCGGTGACGGTGGTCGAAATGGCCTCTCTGCTGAACCGGGAGGACCCGGAATGCGCCGACGTGGTGCGCCGGACCTTGATCGCCGAGGGCGTGGTTCTGCGCGAAGGCCGGCGGGCCAGGGCGGTGCGCTGGGGGGGCGAGGGAGTGGCGGTGGAGCTGGTCGATCCGGATGGAGCGCCGCCGCCGAAGGGGGAACTGCCCGACCTGGGCGAGACCCTGCGCGGCAGTCACCTGCTGGTCGCCCTGGGCCGCAAGCCGAGCGTGGAGGATCTGGGGCTGGAAGCGGCCGGAGTTGATTACGGGGCCATGGGCATCCTGGCGGATGCCCGGCTGCGCACCTCCAACCCCAAGGTGTTCGCCATCGGCGACGTGCTGGGCGGGATGCAGTTCACCCATGTGGCCGGCTACCACGCCGGGGTGGTGATCAAGAACGCCCTGTTCCGGCTGCCGGCCAAGGCCGACCTGTCCGCCTGCCCCCGGGTGACCTATACGGCACCGGAAGTGGCCAGCGTCGGCCTGACGGAGGCCGAGGCCCGGGCGGCGGGCAAGGAGGTGCGGGTGGTCCGCTGGTCGGTGCACGAGAACGACCGTGCCCGGGCGGAACGGCAGACGGACGGGCTGATCAAGGTGGTGCTGGACCCCAAGGGCCGCATCCTCGGTGCCACCATCGCCGCCCCGAACGCGGGGGAGATGATCCAGACCTGGGTACTGGCCCTGCACACCAGGCAGAAGATTGGCGCGCTGGCGACGATGATCGCCCCCTATCCCACGGTGGGGGAAATCGGCAAGCGGGCGGCCGGGGCCTGGTACAGCCCGTCGCTGTTCAGCGAGCGGACCCGCAAGGTGGTCCGCTTCCTGGCCCGCTTCGGTTGATGGGCGGGTCCCGTCGATGACGGATCCGCGCGATGGGGCGGCGGAGACCACCGTCTCTCCTGCCGACACCGGTTCCCCCCGGCGGCTGCCCGCGCTGCTGCGTCACGGCCTGTCGGCCCGGCTGCTGTGGCTGACCGTGCTGTTCGTGATGCTGGCCGAGGTGCTGATCTATCTGCCGTCGATCTCCCGCTTCCGCCTGGTCTATCTGGAAGAGCGGTTGGGGCAGTGTCACCTTGCCCTGCTGGGGCTGGAAGCCTCGCCGGACGGCATGGTGGACATGCAGCTTCAGGAAAGCCTGCTGTCCATGGCCGGGGCCATTGGCATGACGGCGCGCCGGCCCTATCAGCCGACCCTGATGCTGGGGCCGGACATGCCCGACCACGTGAAGGCGGTCTATGACCTGCGCCGCTATCCCGTCTGGCGCCTGATCCGTGACGCCATGGCCACCATGCTGGCCGGGGGGCAGGGGGTGATCGCCGTGCAGGGCTGGTCCCCCAAGGACGGCGAGGTGATGATCGAGGCCTTCATCCCCGAAGCCCCGCTGCGGGAGGCCATGCTCGACTACTCCGGACGCATCCTGCTGCTCAGCCTGGGGATCTCGCTGTTCAGTGCCGCCCTGGTCTATCTGTCCCTGCACCTGCTGCTGGTGCGGCCCCTGCGCCGGCTGACCGCCAATATGGCCGCCTTCCGTGCCGCCCCGGACGATCCCGGGCGGGTGATCGTGCCCAGCGGCCGCACCGACGAGGTGGGAATGGCCGAAGAGAGCCTTCAGGCCATGCAGGTGGCCCTGCGCGACGCCCTGACCCAGCGTGCCCGTCTGGCCGGGGTGGGCACGGCCGTGGCCAAGGTGACCCACGACCTGAAGGGCATTCTGACCACTGCCCTGCTGGAAAGCGACCGGCTGGAGGCCTCCAGCGCCGATCCGGAGGTGAAGGCGGTGACCCAGGGCATCGCCCAGGCGGTGGACCGGGCGGTGACCCTGTGCGCCTCCACCCTGCGGTTCGCCAAGGAAGGGCCGCCGGAGGCCCGTCCTCGACGGGTGTCGCTGGGGCCGGTGATCGAAGCCGCCGTGGCCGATTGCTCGGCCCGCTTTCCCGACCTCGTCTGGTCCGTTGCCACCGAAGAGGACGGGAGGGGGCCGGTGGACGCCCGGGCCGATCCCTCCCACCTCGGGCGGATTCTGGGTAACCTGCTGACCAACGCCGGCGAGGCCGGTGCGCGAACCGGCACGGTCCTGGTGGAACGCCGCACGGCGACAGTCCCCGGGGCGGGACTGCGGCGCTGGGTGGCGGTGACCATCCGCGACGACGGGCCGGGTCTGCCCGAACGGGCGCGGAACAACCTGTTCAAGCCCTTTTCCGGCTCGGCGCGGGCGGGGGGGACGGGGCTGGGGCTGCCCATCGCCCAGGAACTGGCGCGCGCCCAGGGCGGGGGATTGGAACTGGTTAAAACCGGAGCGGAAGGCACGGAATTTCGGGTGGATCTCCCTACCCCATAACAGCCTTTTTTCTTCTATGAGAAAGGCGGCATGGCATACTTTTCAGGTCCTTTGATGCCAATTCGGTTGGGGGAGCGGGCCATATTCCACTGGAATCCGGATGAAGAGGAAAGAACGGTCGTTCCGCGCCGCCGCCCGGCCCGCGATCTGCTCGACCGCATTCCTTTGGACCGCCCCGAAACGGCGGCGGATCTTGGCTGTGGCGACGGGGTCGTGACCCGGGCCATGGCCGCGCGCTGGCCCGAGTCGCATCTGTTCGGGGTGGAATCGGACCCTCTGGCCCTCTCTGCGGCCCGGCGGGACGGGACGGCCGGGGGGCGGATTACATATGTGGAATGCTCGGTTGCCCACTGGCGGCCGCCGGCGCCTCTGGACCTGGTGGTTTCCAGCTCGGCCCTGCACCGGCTGCCCGACCATGACAGCCTGCTGCCCCGGCTGCTGGGGCTGCTGTCGGCGCGCGGGGTGCTGGCGGTGCAGATGCCGCGCAACTTTGATGAGCCGTCGCACCGGTGCATTGCCGAGGCGGTGCGCGCCGGTCCCTGGCGGGACCGGCTGGAGCCGCTGCTGCGCCCGGTTCCGGTGGCGCCGGCCCAACGCTATACGCAGCTGCTGGCGCCCCGGGTGCGCAGCCTGGATGTGTGGGAGACCGTCTACCACCATTTGCTGGAAGGGCCGGATCCGGTCGCGACCTGGGCTCGGGAAACCACCCTGAAGCCCTTCCTGGCGGTTCTGGAGGCGCCGGAGAGCGACGCGTTCTATGCCGCCTATGCCGCCCGGCTGAGGCTGCGTTATCCCCCCGGGCCGGATGGCCGGACGCTGTTTCCCTATCGCCGCCTGTTTCTGGTGGCCGCAGGGCCGCTGGTGGGCGGGCGGGAACCGTATTCGGTGGGGGGAGCGAGCGCCATTGGCGGTGGGCGGGCTCCATATTCGCAAGATTGATCAAGGGCGTTTGAGGCACTCTGAACGGGCTGCGAATAAGGAGAGTGCGATGCCCCGCGAAGGGACCGTCAGTGACCACGGCCGCCGCATCGGCCGCGTGATCGATCATATGGCCGCCCATCTGGACGAGGATCTGGATCTGGCGGTGCTGGCCGAGGTGGCCTGTTTTTCCCCCTGGCATTTCCATCGGATCTATCGCGAGACCGTGGGGGAAACGCCGGTGGAGACCCTGCGCCGCCTGCGCCTGCACCGGGCCACCGTGGATCTTTTGCGGACGGCCGCGCCGCTCTCCGACGTGGCCCGCCGGGCGGGTTACGGCTCTGTCGCGGCCTTTTCCCGGGCCTTTGCCGCCTTTGTGGGCCTGCCGCCGGCGGCGTTCCGGGATCAGGCCGCCCGGGGACCGGTGCCACCCGGGGTTCCCCCTCTTTCCCTTAAGGAGACCCCCGCGATGTCGGAGACCTATGACGTCACCTTTCACGATGTGCCGGCCCTGACGCTGGCCGCGCTGCCCCATCAGGGCGATTACAATGCCATCGGGGCGGCGTTCGACCGCCTGATGGCCTGGGCCGGGCCGCGCGGTCTGATCGGCCCGGACAGCCGCAGCTTCGGCATTTACTACGATGATCCGGCGGCGGTACCGGCCGCCGACCTGCGCTCTCACGCCTGCCTGCTGGTGCCCGAGGGAACGGCGGCGCCGGACGGCGGCGTTCTTTTGAGCCAGCCGCCGACCCGGGCGGCGGCGGTGACCCATGTGGGACCCTATGCCCAGCTGGAAGCGGCCTATGCCTGGTTGTACGGCCGCTGGCTGCCGGCCAGCGGAGAGGAACCCGCCGACCGGCCCTGCTTCGAGGAATACCTGAACGATCCCCGCAGCGTGCCGCCCACCGACTGGCGCACCATGGTCTTCCTGCCGCTGCGGGATGCGCGGCCGGATTAGTCCGGCTGCTCCCTTAATCCAGCTGGTAGGTCACGGCTTTCAGATAGGCCGATTCCGGCAGCTTCGGATGCAGCGGATGGTCCGGGCCGGCCGCACCCTGGGCCAGGATGCGGCCGGTGCGGCCGGCCTGGGCGATGCCCCTGGCCGATTCCTCCAGGAACCGGTCCGTGGGCATGTGGTGGGAGCAGGAGGCGAGGAACAGAAAGCCGCCCGGTTCCACCAGCGGCGCGGCGAGGCGGGCGACCTTGCGGTAGCCCTTGGCCGCCGGTCCCTGGTCCTTGCGGGTCTTGGCGAAAGCGGGCGGATCGCAGACGACGACACCGAACCGCTCTCCGGCCTTGGCGCGGCGCTCCATTTCGGCGAAGGCTTCGGCCACGCACAGCTCCAGCCGGTCGGCCATTCCGGCCTCCTCGGCGGCGCGACGGGCCAGGGACAGGCCACTTTCACTGCGGTCCAGCAGCACCGCCCGCGTCGCTCCCCGGGCCAGCGCCAGCAGGCCGAAGGCGCCAGCGTAGCTGTAGACATCCAGCATCGTGCGACCGCGGGCCAGTCCGGCGACGAATGCGCGGTTGGGGCGCTGGTCGAAGAACCAGCCGGTCTTCTGCCCCGCCAGCGGGTCGGCCAGATAGGTCTGGCCGTTCTCGACGACCGGTACCGGGCCGTCCAGGCTGCCCTTCATCAGGCTGACCCCCTGGGCCAGCCCTTCCAGGCCGCGCACCGGGGCATCGTTGGACAGCACCACCACGCGCGGCGCCAGGACCTTGTCCAGGGCCTGGGCGATCTGCGGCAGCAGCTCGTCCATGCCGGCCGTGTTGGCCTGCACCACCACCACGTCGCCCAGGCGGTCGATGATCAGGCCGGGCAGGCCGTCGGCCTCGCCGTGGATCAGGCGGTAGTGGGGAGACTCGAACAAGGTGTCGCGCAGAGTGCGGGCGCGTGCAAGTCGGGCGGCGATCCAGCCGCCGTCGATGACGGTTTCCGGATCCCGGTCCAGCAACCGGGAAGCGATCAGCGAATGGGGGTTGAAAGTGGCGATCCCCAGCCGCTCGTCACCGGCGTCGATCAGCCTCACCAGACTGCCGGCCGGCAGGGCCTTGGCCTCGGGAGTCATTGAGATTTCGTTGGAAAACACCCAGGGGTGGCCCTGGCGCAGGCGGCGGGAATGGCCCGCCAGAAGGCGGATGTCGTGAAGGGTATTCGTCATAGGTAAGGTTCCCCCGGGACGGGTCAAGGCTGGATGGGACGTTTGCGACCCTATCCGAAAGGACGCGTCGGCTCCACCGCAACGGCCGGATTTGGGTAAAAACCCTTTGGGACACTTAGTATTTCTCGGCCGATGCGGGGGCGATTCTGGGGGTGATTTGATTTATGTCAATGGCGAGGGGGAGTGCTCCGGGGCATAGTCCCTCCGACCTTTGGCCGTGGGGCCGGATGGTCGTGCTTGGCCGTTGGTCTGCCGGTATGCGTGTTTGACCACGTATTTCCGGGGGGCGCATGCCAGGCGGGGCCACACAAGGCCACACCGGCCAAAGCCGTATCGGCAACATGTCAGCAGGCGGCCATAACGGCACGACGCCGGCTGATGAAGGCCATGACAAGGGGGGTGCGCCAGTCACGGGGATCCGGAGGGGATGACCGGATGCCAATTGGACGGGGGTGCTCACGATACGAAGAGTTTTGCGAAGTTGACCGGGGGCATGGTGCCTCCTGGTCCCTATTGGTCGATTAAGGAGGCGGCATTGACGCAGGCGACCATGGCGCAAGGCGCGCAGACGGACACGACGCCTTACGTTGAAGGTGTCATCAAGAAGTTCGTCATCGCGGCGGTTTTCTGGGGCGTGATCGGGTTTCTCGCCGGCGACTTCATCGCCTGGCAGCTTGCGTTCCCGGCGCTCGACCTGAACCTGGAATGGACGACCTTTGGCCGTCTGCGTCCGGTTCACACCTCCGCGGTGATTTTCGCTTTTGGCGGTAACGTGCTGCTGGCGACGTCTCTGTACGTTGTTCAGCGGACCTGCCGGGCTTCCCTGTACGGGGGTGCGCCGCTCGCCAATATCATTTTCTGGGGCTATCAGCTGTTCATCGTGATGGCCGCCCTCGGCTACGTGCTCGGTGTGACCCAGGGCCGCGAATACGCGGAACCCGAGTGGTTCGTCGACCTGTTCCTGACGGTGGTCTGGGTGCTGTATCTCGCTGCTTTCGTGGGCACGATCCTGAAGCGCAAGGAACCGCACATCTACGTGGCCAACTGGTTCTATCTGGCGATGATCGTGACCATCGCCATGCTGCACCTGGGCAACAACATGGCCATTCCCGTCGCCCTGCTGGGCGGCGACAGCTGGAT
The DNA here is from genome assembly GCA_046233135.1 of Rhodospirillaceae bacterium Z3-40. Classification (GTDB taxonomy): domain Bacteria; phylum Pseudomonadota; class Alphaproteobacteria; order Rhodospirillales; family Rhodospirillaceae; genus JBJXHN01. Next base: position 189,370 of record JBJXHN010000004.1, read on the forward strand.
CAAGAGCTACAGCTTCTTCTCCGGCGTTCAGGATGCCATGACCCAGTGGTGGTACGGCCACAACGCGGTGGGCTTCTTCCTGACCGCCGGCTTCCTGGCCATCATGTACTACTTCGTGCCCAAGCAGGCGCAGCGCCCGGTGTACTCCTATCGCCTGTCGATCGTGCACTTCTGGGCGCTGATCTTCCTGTACATCTGGGCCGGTCCTCACCACCTGCACTACACCGCGCTGCCCGACTGGGCGCAGACGCTGGGTATGGTCTTCTCCGTGATGCTGTGGATGCCCTCCTGGGGCGGCATGATCAACGGCCTGATGACTCTGTCCGGTGCCTGGGACAAGCTGCGGACCGATCCGGTGCTGCGCTTCCTGGTGGCGTCCGTCGGCTTCTACGGCATGTCCACCTTCGAAGGCCCGATGATGTCGATCAAGGCGGTGAACAGCCTGTCGCACTACACGGACTGGACCGTCGGCCACGTGCACTCCGGTGCCCTGGGCTGGGTTGCCTTCGTGTCCTTCGGCGCCCTGTACTACATGGTTCCGGCCCTGTGGAAGCGGCGCAGCCTGTACAGCACCAAGCTGGTCAGCGTGCACTTCTGGATCGCCACCGTGGGTATCGTCCTCTACATCACCTCCATGTGGGTTTCCGGCATCATGCAGGGCCTGATGTGGCGTGCGTATGACGAACTGGGCTTCCTGCAGTACTCGTTCATCGAGTCCGTCGAAGCCATGCACCCGTACTACATCATCCGGGCGACCGGCGGCGTGCTCTTCGTTCTTGGTGCCCTGGTGATGGTGTGGAACTTCTACAAGACCATCAAGGGTGACGTCCGCGAAGACAGCATGCAGGCCGCCTGGCTCGGCAGCCCTGCTGGCGCCCAGCAGTAAGGGGGACTGTGACCAATGAGCTTGATCAAGAAGCACGCCAAGATTGAGACGAACGTCCTGTTCCTCACCCTTGGGATCTTCGTCACCGTGATCATCGGTGGCCTGGTGGAAGTGGTGCCGCTGTTCACGGTGGAAAACGTCATCGAAGATGTGGAAGGGGTTCGCCCCTACTCCCCGCTGGAACTGGCGGGCCGGAACATCTACATCCGCGAAGGCTGCTACAACTGCCACAGCCAGATGGTGCGCCCGTTCCGCGACGAGCAGGAGCGGTACGGCCACTACAGCCTGGCCGCGGAAAGCCAGTACGACCATCCGTTCCAGTGGTCCTCCAAGCGCACGGGGCCTGACCTCGCCCGCGTTGGCGGCAAGTACTCGAACGAGTGGCACTGGCGTCACCTGCAGAACCCGCGCTCCGTTGTTCCGGAATCCATCATGCCGGACTACGGTCACCTGCTGAACAACGAACTGACCTTCTCCGACGCGGCCGCTCACATGTCCGCGCTGGAACTGGTCGGGGTTCCCTACTCCTCCATCGACGGGGCCTTGGAAAACGCTGCTGCGGATTTCGAAGCCCAGGCCACTCCGGATGCGGATCACGAGGGTATCCTCGCCCGTTACCCGAAGGCCGTTGTCGGTGACTTCGATGGTCGTCCCGACGTGATCACCGAAATGGACGCCCTGGTGGCCTATCTCCAGGTCCTGGGCACCATGGTGGACTTCACCGAGTTCGACCCGGCCAAAGCCAACGCTATCCGCTGAATGGTTTCGTGCGGAAGATCAGTACTCGTACTCCTACGGTTCCTGTGAACCGGCAACGAATGAAGGTTGATCATGGAAGAGATATCTCAATTTCTGCGCCAGTTCTGGGGTCTGTGGCTGATGCTGATCTTCGGCGGAATCACGCTCTGGGCTTTCTTGCCCAAGAACAAGGATCGGCTTGAGAAACATGGCGAGATCCCCTTGCGGGATGACGACCAAGACGAGGAGCGAAAGTGATGGCGGGCATTCCTGAAAAGGACGCCATTTCCGGCCAGACCACCACTGGCCACGAGTGGGATGGTATTAAAGAACTGAACACGCCCCTGCCTGGTTGGTGGGTGTGGGTGTTCTATCTGACGATCGTTTGGTCGATCGGTTACGTGATCGTCTACCCGGCGATCCCCCTGGGCAGCACCAACACGACCGGTGTGTTCGGCTGGAACGCGCGCGCCGCGTTGCAGGACGAATTGCAGGAAGCGGCTGCGATGCATGCCCCGATGGTGTCCAAGATCGACGGCATGGATGTGGCCGCGATCCTGGACGACAGTGCGGTTCGTCCCTATGCGATCCGTGCCGGTGAAGTGATCTTCAAGGAAAACTGCGCCCCCTGCCACCAGACCGGTGGGGCCGGCGCCTACGGTTTCCCGACCCTGGCCGACGACGAATGGCTGTGGGGCGGCGAGCCGGAAGCGATCTTCACCACCATCCAGTACGGCATTCGTGACCAGGATTACGCCGAGACCCGGTTCAACGAAATGCCGGCCTTCGATTACCTGTCCACAGATGAAGTGGATGCGGTGGTTGCCTACATCGTCGGCGCCTCCAGCGGCAATGCGCCGTCGGGTGAGGGCGAGCAGGTGTTCGTCGATAACTGCGCGGTGTGCCACAACTCCGAAAGCAGCGGTCCGGTGCCCGATGGCAACCATGCCATGGGCGCTCCGGCTCTGAACAACCGCATCTGGTTGTACTCTGCGGCCGGTGCAGACATGACCGCCGAACAGATCAAGAGCCAGGTCCTGGCCCCGCAGCATGGCGTTATGCCCGGCTGGTCCGGCCGTCTGACCGACGCTCAGATCAAGGAAGCGGCGGTGTACGTCCACTCCCTGGGTGGTGGTCAGTAAGCGACCCCCCTCCCGGACAGACCACGCCGAAAAAAGAACCGCCCGGAGCGCGACGCTCCGGGCGGTTTTTTCTTGGCCGAACAGCTCACGCTTTTATCTTTGGGCGGCGATGCGGTAGGCGGCTTCCAGCTGCTTGAAGGCCTCCAGGAACAGCTGTTCCACCGTCCGCACGGGCAGGGGGGACAGGGTGACGTCGGTCAGCGGCCTGGCCTTGATCTCCAGCACGCTGCGCACCTCCGGCTCGGCGAAGCCAGCCAGCTGCACCGCTTCGGTGGCCGCGGCTATCAGATCGGCTTTCTTGATTTTCTTCTTCATGTCCGGCGGCAGCCGGGCGGGCAGGCCGAACCGCAGATGGATGGCGCAGGTCAGCCGGTCCTCCACTTCCTTGAACACGTCTCCCACCGCCGCCTTCAGGGGCGTGATCATGTCATGGGTGACGTATTCGCTGCCGTCGTGCAGCAGCCCGGCAAACAGCAGATGCGGGCTGGGTTTGCTTTCCATCCGCCGCAGGATATCGACCACCAGCAGGCTGTGCTGGGCCACGGACCAGCCGTGTTCGCCCGTCGTCTGGCCATTCCAGCGGGTGTTGCGGGAGAGGCCGAGCGCGATATCGGTGATCTCGATATCCATTGGCGAGGGTTCGATCAGGTTCAGCCGCCGCCCTGACAGCATCCGCTGCCACGTACGCGGCGCCTGCTGCCGTAACCGCGCCGCCGCTGCCGCATCCGGCGCCGGACGCTGCGGTTCGGCGGCAAGGGTCGGGGACGCGGTATCGGCGGCGGATGGGCGGGTCGGCGAACGGCTCACGAACGGGTCTCCGGAAGGGGGGCAACAAGGGGCTCTGCGGCGCTGGACGGCGAGGAGGGCGACTCGGCCATCGCCGTGTCGGCCGAGGCGTCTGCATCGAGGGCATCGAAGATGAAGGACAGCTGCGGGTCCTCCTCCTCCTCCGGCGCGCGGGGGTCCAGTTCGCCGGCCACGGGGGTGGTGCGGGCGACCATCTGGAAGGGCGCCTTGTCCTCCGGCGCCACGGCTTCCCGCACGGTCATCCGCCACAGGGTGTGCAGGGCCATGGCCACGCCGATGACGGCGGTGAACAGGAACAGGCCGGCCGGCCCCACGCTTTCCATGACCGGCGCGGCGAGCAGGGGTCCGATCACCGCGCCGACGCTATAGGACAGCAGCAGCCCGCCGCTGGCCGAGACCATATCGCCGGGGTCCAGGCGGTCGTTGGCCAGGGCCATGCTGACGGGATAGACGGCGGCAACCACCGCGCCGAACAGGGCGGCCATGGCCAGGGTGATCCAATAGGCGCTGCCGCTGGCCATGTCGGCCGGATCAATCAGCCCCTTCACGGCGATCAGCAGGCTGGACAGCACCAGGGCGATACAGGTGCCGATGACGATGATGCGGCGGTCCATGCGGTCCGACAGGGCACCCAGCGGCCATTGCAGCAGCAACCCTCCCAGGATCACTGCGCTCATGAACGCCGCGATGCCGTCCAGGGGCAGGCCGATGTCCCGGGCGAACTGCGGCCCCAGGCTGTAGAAGGACCCCAGCGTCAGCCCGCTGGTCAGGCAGCCGAAGACCCCGGTGGGCGAGACCTTGTACAGGCGGCGGAAGCCGAAGCTGCTGATCTCGGGCAGGGTGGGCTGGGGCATGCGGGTCATGGCCACGGGCACCACGGCCAGCGAGGCCAGGACGGAAACCATGGCAAACAGGCGGATGCCCGCCGTATCTCCCAGCATCAGCAGGAACTGGGCGACCCCCTGGCAGGCATAGGTGGTGATCATGTACAGCGACAGGGTCAGCCCCCGGCTTTCCGACGTCGCCTGGGCGTTCAGCCAGCTTTCGGCGCACATGAACAGGCCGGCCATGCAGAAGCCTTCGATCAGCCGCAGGGCGCCCCAGGTCCAGGGATCGCTGATCAGCGGGTGCAGCAGGCTGGCGGCGGAAAAGACCGAGGCCAGGATGGAAAAGGCGCGAATATGGCCGAAGCCGGCGATCATCCGGTAGACCTGCAAGGTGCCCAGCGTCAGACCAAGGAAATAGGCCCCCATGATCAGGGCGGACACGGTGGGACCCAGCTTCATGTCGGCCACACCGATACCCAGCAGGGTGCCCAGAAGGCCGTTGCCCAGCAAAAGAACGCCGACGCCGCACAACAACGAGGCGACGGTGGGTATGACGCGGCCCATAGTCTCTGGCTCCATCTTCCCCGGTCGAAGGAAAACCGCCGCGTCGTTCGCTATGGGGGGCGTGGGGGAGCCGGTGGGGAACCGGCGGGACGACGCGGCGGGGGGCGGTCCTTTACGCGTCTTCGCTGGCCTTGCGAAGCTCTTTTCTGCAAACCCCGGAAATCGGGGCATAGACGGGGACCGGCTGGGTCACGCCGCGCAGGCTGTGGCTGCCCAATGCCCGCCAGGGGCCGGGATGCAGGGACTGGATCTTCTGCGACACCACCACCGGCTCGTTCAGGGTTTTGGTCAGCCCCTCGATGCGCGCCGCTTCGTTGGCCGCCGCTCCGATCACCGAGAATTCCAGACGCTGGGGCGCGCCGATGTTGCCGTACATCACCTCGCCCACATGCAGGCCGATGCCGTAGCGGACTTCATCGAGCCCGGCGGCCTGACGCTCCCGGTTCAGCACCTCCATGCGGTCCATGGCTTCCTGCGCCGCGGCCAGGGCCTTCTTCGCGGCCTTGCCGGCGGCGATCCAGCATTCCGGATCTTCCCGCAGGGGGAAGATGGCCAGAACCGCGTCGCCGATGTAGCGCAGCACCTCGCCGCCCTGATCCAGCACCGCGCCGGCCATGGCTTCGAAAAAGCTGTTGAGCAGGCGCAGAAACTCTTCCCGGGGCATGGCGTTGGACAGCGGCGTGGAGTCCCGCATGTCGCAGAACCAGATGACGGCCTTGATGGTTTCGCCGTCGCCGCGCTTCACCTGGCCTTCCAGCACCCGGGTGCCGCTTTGGTGGCCCAGGTAGGTGTCCAGCAGGGTGACGGCGGTGCGGCGCACTGTGTGGGTTTCGACGATTCGCGCCAGCACCGGCAGGCTGTCGTAGACCAGGGCCAGGGCCGTCGGCGGAAAGCCGCCGGGCTGGTCGGTGGCCAGGGTCAGCACATGGATGTTGCCGTCGGAGAACTCCAGCGGCAGGGCCACATAGTCGGTCGCGCCCTCGTCCCGCAGTTCATGCAGGATGGGGAAGTCCAGGACCTCGCCATCCAGTTCCAGCCGCCGGCGGATGGCGCCCACGCGTTCGTCGATCAGCTGGGCATAGGGGCTGGCGCGATACCGGTCCGTATCGGTGATGCCGTGGGGCGCTTCGTACAGGTCGATGCGGTCGGCCCGGGCGTCCCAGCAGAAGGTGACACCGATCATCTGCGGGTGCAGGAAGCGGATCGACAGGCGCAGGCGATAGACCGGCACCCCTTCGGCCCGCATGCGCAGTCCCAGTGCGCGGATCAGCGCACCGGTGTCGGTTTCCCGCCAGCCTTCGAACAGCAGCCAGGAGGCTAGTGGATTGGGTGGCCATCCCAGGCCGGTGACCGAGGCGCTGGACCATCCCTGGTCGCTGGAGCTTTGCTCGCCCGCGTCCTGGTTGTCGATGATGACGGTATGCGCGGGCGTCGTCGGCGCCTGATCCTGCGCCTCCAGGGCGTATGCGGCGTCTGCGGGGCTCATGACCGGCCTCCTGCGGCGAGGGGACCCAAGGGGCCGCTGCTCTCCCGGCTGCGGCGCCGGGGGATGACCCAGTGGGCGATCCAGTTGGCGATTTCCCGTCGGCGGGTTACGGGGTCCAGGACATCTTCGTCCAGGCCCAGGCGAAAGGCCAGATCCCGCCGTCCGGGTGTAGTGTGCAGGGTTTTCAGATCGCTGGCCATGGCTTTTACCCCCTCGGGGCCACCGAACAGGCCCTCGGTGGCCAGATCATCGGCCAGTTTGTCGAAGATCCGGCCGATTTCGGCCAGATCGAACTCCGGATGGTACTGAACGCCGACGAACACGCCGGCGCCATGGCGAATCTCGGCGGCCTGCACCCGGCTCCAGCCGTTGGTGGCCAGAACCACGGCGTCGGGAGGCATCGCGTCCACTTCGTCCAGGTGGATGGCCGGGGCGTCCCAGGCGGCGGGACGACCGGACAGCAGGGCATGACCGGCGCCCTGGGCGGTGGGGGTGATCTTGCGGGCGATGCCGGTCTCCCGCCCTTTGGGATTGGTGCGGACGCTGCCGCCGGCAGCGGCGGTGGCCACCTGCAAGGCCCAGCAGCTGCCGAAGAACGGCACGCCGGCGCCATAAACGGCTTGGGCCAGGGCGATCTGGCGGTCGATGGGGGCACCGCCGGCGGGAATGTTCAGGGCCGATCCGGTCAGCACCACGCCGTCGAAATCCCCCAGGCCCACGCCGGTTGGCAAGTCGGGGTCCCCGTCGGCGGGGCGGACGGTGGTGAAGGTGGCGTCGGGGACTTCGGCGCTCAGGGCGGCGGCGTACTGCTCCGCATAGGGCCGGCTGCCGAATTCGGCCATGGCCGCCGAGGTGGCGGCGGTGTTGCCTTCGATCACCAGGAAGTGCAATGGGCTGGGCAAGGGGCACGCTCACGTTTGAAAGAAGGGGCGGGGGCCAGGACCGGGCCGGCGGCGCCGGGGCGCGTGGGGGCGGTCCTGGGGGTCATAGCACCGGAGCATCGACCGGCAGGGTCAGGGAGGGATCTTCCACCTCCACCACCCACAGGTCGGAATCGTACCGGCTCTGGCGTTCCAGATAAGCGTCCGCAACCGTTTCGTCCACTGGCTGCGTGCCGGTTGCCCGCACCCAGGCCGCTTCCCCCTCGCCGGTCCGGGCCTGAGCGTAAACGATACAGCCGTTTTTCAGACCGTTGAGTTTCAGGAATACCGCCCCCGCGTCGGGATCTCCCCGGCGGACGACCACGGCCGGAATGGCGGAAACGCCGCAGCGGCGGATGATGGCCTGGACGAGAAGGCGGCTTTTCGGGCGGGCTTCCATGGATTGGGTCCTGCTTACGGGGAAAAGGCTGTGGTTCGTATGGACGGACGGCAGGGGCATCGTTAGGATGACCTGTCAGGATATAGGGGTTCGGAACCGTCATTCATGGACATCGCGGCCGTCAAAGTATTGATCGTGGACGACAACCCGAACATGCGTCAGCTCATGCGGACCCTGCTTGGCGCCGTCGGGGTGGAAGAACCGCAGGAGGCGGCGGATGCTGCGGCGGCTCTGAAGATCCTTGAAGGCTGGACGCCCGATGTCGCCCTTGTGGACTACCTGATGCCGACCATGACCGGCATGGAACTGACCGAACGTATCCGCTCCCATGAAAAGCCTGTGGTGGCCCGCATGCCGGTGATCATCGTCACCGGCCATGGGGAGACGGAAAACATCCAGAAGGCCTCCGAGGCTGGGGCCAACGATTTTATCGTCAAGCCCTTTACCGCCAAAGTGCTGATCGGACGCATCCAGCGCTGCCTGCGCGACCCGCGGACCATCGCGGAGATGGTCGCCGACCGCCAGCAGGCCACCGGACGGGTGCCGCTGTAACAGAGGCAAGGACATTAGACATGCGCCCCGCAGAACGCTACCTGCTCGGCAGTGCGCGCGAGGCCTTGCAGCAAGGGCGGAAGGAAGATGCGCGTCTGCTGCTGACGAACGGGGTTCGGGTGTTTGCCGACGCTCCCCTGACCATGCGGCTCTTGGGAACTCTTCTGGCATCCGTTGACGCTTTAAACGAAGCTGTTGAGGCGTTTTCCCTCGCTGACATGGAAAACTGTACCGACCCTGCGGCTTGTGCTGCCCATACACGGGCGCTTTGGATCGTCACGCAGTACGATCCCGGCGATGTGGCCGTGCTGGAGGCTGGTGCCCGTCTTCTCCACCTTGCTCCCACCGATGGGGCGGCCCGGCGTCTTGTCGCGATGGCGCTGTTGAGCAAGCGTCGCTTCGCCGAAACCGGGGATCTCTTGGCAGAGGAAGCGGCACCGTGGGCGGAACCGATCCGTCGGCTTGCCGGCCTCCTCGCCACGGGTCGGGAAGCGGTCGATCTGACCTTCGCGGGCCTGCCGTTTCATATGCCTTTGAGTGTACGGACAACGCAGGCCATGGCGGCCGGACTGGCATTCGTCATGGGGCACTTGTGCGAGGAAGAAGAGTTGCAGATGCTGCACGCCTGGGCCGGACCCGTGCGCACCGTGGCGGAAGTGGGCTGCTTGGTGGGCAATCACTCGGCTTTTTTTCTGCGGGCACTGCGGCCGGACCGACTGATTACTTTCGAAGCGGATCCGGATATGGCCGACCTGCTTGCCTGGACCGTCGCGCACAACAACCCCGCTGATAGCGCTGTGGAAATCCATCGCGGTTTCGTGAGCGCAGAGGATGGCACCTGCCGTTTCGAGGGGCGAGAGGTGGCAGCGATCCGCCTGGATTCGAGACTGAGGGATCCCGTCGATCTGATCAAGATCGATGTGGATGGCATGGAACTGGCGCTGCTATCGGCGGCAGAAGCCGTGATTGCCACGCGCCCGAAGATCATGCTGGAGGTCTGTGAGGCAACCGAAGTTTCCTGCCGCGCCTGGCTGGAGCAGCGGGGGTATCGGATCGTCGCCCGCCTGTCCCATGGGGACTATGCCAACTTGCTGGCCGAAGTGTCCTGACGGTCCCTGAGGTATCAGGCGAAGGTGTAAGTGGGGCCGGCGAAGGTCGGGTCGGGAAACCGGCCCGACCTTCCGATCCTTGTCCGCCCTATTCCGGGCGTTGCAGAACGCAGCCGTACCAGCCCAGGCCTTCGTAGGTTTCATAGCCGGGGGTGCGGTGGAAGCCGACCACCGTGCCGTCGCTGGCGACGATATGGCCCGATGTCCGGCCGCCGGTTTCCAGGGGGAAGGTCTCCGACAGAATCCCCTGCCCGTCGGACGCGGCGATCACCCGGTGGTTGGCGTCGAGCAACAGGGCGCGGGAGGTGCGCTTTTCCACCGCGGAGAAGCGGACGCCGTCAACGATGACGCGGGCCTGGGGCTCCCAGTCGAAATGGATGCCCAGCACCCCCAGGATCCGCCCCCGGCTTTCCCCGCCTTCGCGGATGGCGGCGGCATAGGTGGCGGTGGCGCGGTTGTCCAGCACCCGGTTTCGGTTGATGTCGGCCACCGCATAGGCGTCGCCCGAACTGGTGCGCATGGCGTCGCGGAACCAGCTTTCGTTCGCGACGCTCTGGCCCACGGCGGTGTAGGCATGGGGGCGGCCGTTGGCGATCACCCGGCCCTGGGTGTCGCAGATCCACAGGTCCAGATAGACCGTGTAGGCCGACAGGATCACCCCCAGGCGGCGGGTGGCATAGGCCACAGCGTCGGCGGTGGGGGAGCCGACCACGGTCACCACCGCACTGTCGGTGGCCCACCAGCGTACATCGCAGGTGCGTTCGTAAAGATTGCGGTCGATCAGCTCGATGGCGTTCAGCGACAGGTCCACCAGCCGCTGGCCGCGCAGCTGCTCGACGATATTGCGGCCGATGCTTTCCAGCAGCGCCACCTTGGAGGACAGCTCCGCCCGCAGGTCAGTGGCGATGTCGGCGATTTCTTCGGAAACCCCCTTCACCTCGTTGGCCACCACGGCAAAGCCCCGTCCCGCCTCGCCGGCCCGTGCGCTTTCGATCAGGGCGTTCAGCGCCAGAATTTTGGTCCGCCCGGTCACCGCCTGAATTTCGGCGATCTTCCCCTCGGTGGTGGTCCGGACGTCCGATGTCAGGGCGATGATCCGTTCCGGGTTGATGTCGGTCTGGTCAGAGGACGACACCTGCCGTTTCGGATCTGCAGGCTGACCATTCGGCGGTAGGTAGCTCATAGGTGGAAAGTCCTTTCGTGATCGCACGCGGTCCGAAGGGGGAGCTCCAGATCTGCCTATGAATTGGGCGATTTCCCGCTGAAAACCGCCCACGTTTCGGTGGCCTAATAATGTATCCACAATTTTATGCAATGAACCACGGCAATTCTTGCTCCGATTTGAGAATGCATCTTAGGTCGAGTTCAAAGAGTATCATAAAAGCTTCATCTTTCGGGGGCGAAGGCGAAAATCGGTGCGGGACCGGAGGATAAAAACTTGACCTTGAGGGGTGCGCCGACCACCTGCCTGAAGGTATGCTTGCGGAAATCCGGAGACAGGCCGGTCATGGATCATCGAAAGTCCGGGGAACGACCGGGTGAAGCCGCAGCACTCCCAGGTGGTTAGGACACTTCCCCCCCCCCCATTCTCGAGTCGAAGGAGCGGAGTCATGCGCATTCCCCCACGGTTCCTAGGTTTGGCCCCAGCCTTGGCCCTCGCCTTGGCCCCGGCCCTGACGGTCGGTCTGATGGCCACGGCCGGAACCGCTTCGGCGGCCATGATGGAAAAGACGGTGGCTTACGAGCTGGACGGCACGGCTTTCGAGGGAGTGCTGGTTTATGACGACGCGACCGATACGGTGCGGCCGGCGGTTCTGATGGTGCCGAACTGGATGGGGGTGACCCCGCCGTCCGTGGAAAAGGCCAAGCTGCTGGCCGGTGACGACTATGTGATCCTGGTGGCCGATGTTTACGGCAAGACCGTGCGGCCGCAGGACGCCAAGGAAGCTGGCGAGGTGGCGGGTTCCCTGCGCAGCGATCGTCCGCTGTTGCGCGCCCGCGCCAACAAGGCGATGGAGGTGCTGCTGGCGCAAACGGATGCTCCCATCGATCCCGCCCGCACCGCGGCCATCGGGTTCTGCTTCGGGGGCGGCACGGTGCTGGAGATGGCGCGGTCCGGCACCGACCTGGGTGCGGTGGTTTCCTTCCACGGCAATCTGGACACCCCCGATCCGGCGCTGATGAAGGACGCGGCGGTGGGGGGCGTTCTGGTGCTGCACGGGGCCGACGATCCCTACGTCCCGGCCGAGCAGGTCCGCGCCTTCACGACGGAAATGCAGGCCACGGACCTGGACTGGCAACTGGTGGCCTTCGGCAACACGGTCCACTCCTTCACTGACCCCAACGCTGCCATGGCCGGCAAGGCGGAATACAACGAGACCTCGGCGAAGCGGGCCTTCGCGATGATGCACGCCTACTTCGACGAAAAGCTGTAAGGACTGGGGTTAGGATGTCGGCGGAGGGCTCGGGGGACCGAAGGCCCGGATCCCCTGGGCGATCCGCGTGGCTGTGGTGATCAGGCACAGACCGGCGAAAACGGTGGCCAGCAGCGGGAAATGCTGCGGAAACAGGCAGAAGGCGAGCAGGGCGGCGATGGTTTCCGTGCCCTCGGTCAGGCCGGACAGATAATGGATGCCTTTCTGTCCCTGGCCGGCGTCGGGCGGCAGGCCCAGCTTGGCCGCCAGGGTGGCGAAGGCCAGGAAGCTCGATCCCGTGCCGACGAAACTGAAGATCAGGAAGGCGGCGGCCAGGGCATTGGTCGCCGGGTCGGCCACGGCGAAGGCCAGGACCGCGCCGCTGTAGAATAGAAAGTCCAGCACGATATCAAGAAAGCTGCCCAGCGTCGTCGGTGTCCCCGCCGCGCGCGCCACGGCGCCGTCCAGGCCGTCCAGGGCACGGCTGACCAGGATCAGCACCAGCCCCACCAGCCACTGTCCGGTGGCGATGGCGGCCATCGCCCACAGGCCCACCAGGAACGCGGACAGGGTGACCTGGTTGGCACCGATTCCCCAGGCCGCGAGCCGGCGGGCGAGGGCATCCAGGGGGCGGTCGATCACGGGGCGGATGTGGCGGTCGAGCATGGTGGGGGACCTCGCGGTTTCAGGGGGAAGCAGGCGGTGCAGGTCTCCAGTCGCCCGGCGTGACAAGGCGCAGCGGCAGATGCCGGCCGTTGGGCAGGGGGGCTACCAGGGTCTCCCCCAGCCGCCGACGGCCGTTCCGCACCAGACCGAGGGCGAGGGTATGGCCGACATGAGGACTGAACCCGGCGCTGGTCACGACCCCTTCCACCGGTGCGGGGGGCTCGCGGCGGTCAGGCAGGGCGAGCACACTGCCTTCGGGCGGCTCGGCCGTCGGGTCTTCCGGCAGCAGACCGACCAGCTGGAACCGGGCAGGGCCGGTCGCGAAGGCCAGATCGGGACGCAGCGCCCATAGCAGGTCGGCCGGCTGCTGATCGGTGCCGTCGATTTCCCGCTCCGGCGCCGGCAGGCCGGTTTCCAGGCGCAGCCGGTCGAGGGCCTTTGCCCCGCCGTGCACCAGGCCGAGCGGCTTCCCGGCCTGCCGCAGACGCCCGATAAGCCGGTCGGCGTGGTCCGGCAGGCACCGCAGGACGGCGACGGGGGGATCCGGGGTCAGGGCGAGCGCGGCGTCTTCCCCGGCCAGGGCCGCGGCGGCCAGGATCTCCGGGGTACGCGGGCCAAGCAGCACCAGTGTCGTTCGGGACGAATCGCAGGGCAGGCCGAGCAGGGCGGCGGCAAAGGCGGGAAGAGCTTCGATCCAGGCTGCCGGCAGCGGACCCGGGGAGGTGACGTCCGACACGAGAAGGGCGCTGGTGCGGCCGGCCAGGGCTTCGCGGCGGATGGCGTCTTCCGCGCTCTCCTCACCGACCGGATAGCAGGGAACCGGGCACGGAGGCCGGGCGAGCGGAGGGCCATCGAGGGGAGAACCGGCCAGAGCCCCCAGAGGCACGGGCACCACCGGCGCGGCGATGGCCGGCGGCGGCGGGCGGGGAGCGGCGGCCGGGCGCGGCATCAGGGCCAGGGCGGCCATCAGGCTGGTACGGCCGCCGTCCGTGCCCAGGCCCAGACCGGTGGCGGCCATCAAGGCGGGCAGGGTGTCGATCCCCTCGGCCCGGGCGTCTTCCAGGTCGGCGACGGTGACGTCGGCTTGCAGGTCGACGAAGGCCGTGGCTCCCGGGCGCCGGTGATCCGCGCGCTCCGGCGCGTGGGCCAGCAGGGATCCGGCCAGGGCATCGCGTTCGGCCACATGCGGTACGGACAGGGCCTGATCCTCCGGAAAGCCCACGGCGGCGGCGGCGCACAGACCCGCTTCCAGGCCACCGGACAGCACCCCGGGCAGGTCGTGGACACCGGCCGCCGAGCCCACGCAGCGCGGCAGCACCGGCGAGGCGCAGGCATCGTCCCCGGACACATAGGCGCGGGCTGTTTCGGACCAGGCCAGGGATCCGCCGGCCTGGCCATACAGGGCAAGCGCCGGTGCCCAGCCGCCGCTGATCATCAGCAGGTCGCAGGACAGGGTGCGGCTGGGCAGGGTCACGCTCCGGCCGTCGCGGGTCAGGGGCATGGCCTCTACGTCGGTGATGCGGCGGCGGCCGAAGGTGCGGGTGACCACATGGCCGGCGAGCACCGGGATGCCCAGCGCCTTGGCCATGTCCACGAACGGACCGGACGGCGCGGGGCGGGCGTCGATGATCGCTTCCAGCCGCACTCCGGCGCTTTGCACGTCGAAGGCGGCTTCGTAGGCATCGTCGTTGGCGGTGAAGACCACCGCCTGCCGCCCCGGCACTGCGCCCCAGCGCACCGCATAGGTGCGCGCGGCCCCGGCCAGCATGATCCCGGGCCGGTCGTTGTCGCGAAAGACCAGCGGCTGCTCATGGGCGCCGGTGGCCAGGATCACCCGCCGGCAGCGCAGATGCCACAGCCGCATGCGCGGTCCCTGGCCGCCGATGGGGGCCAGGTGGTCGGTCAGGCGCTCGCAGGCGGTGATGCGGAAGGGGGCGGTTTCGGTCGGGGCGGAAGCCGATGCGGGCGGCTCGTCGGGTCGCTCTTCGGGGGGCGGGCAGGACAGGGCGGTGGTCCGCAGCAGCAGGGTGCCGGTGGGCAGGGCGGCGAAGGCGGCGGCCGTGGCGTCGATCCAGTCCCAGGCGCTTTGGCCGTCCAGCGTGCGGTGGCGGCCCTGAAGGCTGCCGCCCGGGCGGTCGTCGGCATCGATCAGCACCACCCGCGCTCCCACCGTCGCGGCGGCCAGGGCGGCGCTGAGGCCGGCCGGACCGGCGCCGACCACCACCACGTCGGTGTCTTCATGGACAGCGGCATAGGTGTCCGGATCGGGGTCTTCGGGCAGGCTGCCCCAGCAGGCGGCGCGGCGGGCCAGGGGCTCCAGCAGGCGGGCGCGGGCCAGCAGGCTGCCAGCGAACAGGCGACCGGCAGCGGCCGCGAGCAGCGGCGGCAGGGGCAGGATCCCGGCCGCCAGTCCGGGCAGGGCGCCCAGATCCCGGTGCAGGCCCGGCCAGCCGCGCAGCGGATCGGCCCGCAAGCCGTGAACCAGGGGCACCTGGGTGGCGCGGGCGTTGGGTTCGGTCCGGGGCTCCAGACCCAGGCGGACAATGGCGTTGGGCTCTTCGGAGCCGATGCCCACCAGGCCCCGGGGCCGGCGATGGCGCAGGCTGCGGCCCACCAGGTGGACACCGTTGGCGATCAGGGCCGATGCCAGGGTGTCGCCCTCGTACCCCGAATAGCCCTTGCCGTTGAAAACGAAGCGCAGGGGCTTGCTGCGATCGATGCGGCCACCGGCCTTCAGGCGAAAGGGCTGTTCCATGGCAGGGAAATCCTCAAGCGCTTAGGCAACGGTCGGGGGCGAAGGCTGCCAGGCTGTCGGGTTGGCGACCGGCGGCCACCGCTTCGGCCAGCAGCCGGCCGGCCACCGGGGCGATGCCGGACGAGCCGGCGCCTGACGGACAGGCCCAGCCGGCGCTGATCCACAGGCCGGCAAGGGGCGTGGCGCCGACCAGGGGCAGGCCGTCGGGGGTGGTCAGGCCGGTCTCTTGCCCCAGCCGGGCCAGTCGCACCCGCGACAAGGTGGGGATCAGGGCCAGCATGGCGGCGACAAGTCCTTCCGAATCGAGGGACGCGGCGATTCCGGCGGCCAGGATCCGGCCACCGTCTTCCTGTACCAGGGTCATTGCCGGCTCCCGCAGGCCCAGCGCGACGGGCAGGGCGTGGGATAGGGGTTCGGTCTCCGCCAGGGTCACCGCGCGGGGCCGCAGCGGCAGATCCAGCCCGATGGTGGCGAGCAGGGCCGGCGTGGTGGTTTCGCCGCACAGGATCACGTGATCGGCGTCCATCCGGTCCGGGTCGGGACCAGGGCCGGATCCCGGGCGCTCTACCCCCAGAATCCGGGTCTCGTCCCGCCGCAGGGCGGTGACGGGGAGGCCTTTGGCCAGGTGAACGCCGGCGGCGCGCAGCCGCTGCCGCAGGGTCCGGGCGACCAGCGCCGGGCGCAGCAGCCGCGCCCGGCGCTGTACCGCCGCGCCGCGCCAGGGAGCGGGGTCGAAGGGCGGGCAGGCGTCGTGGACGGCCGTCGGGCTCACCCAGTCGCCACCGATGCCCAGCAGGCGATGGGTTCCGGCTTGACGCCGCAACAGGCGTTCGTCCCGTTCCGTCCGGGCGAGGGTGAACAGGGGGCGCCGGCTGCCGGGCAGGGAAAGGCCGAGAACACCGGGCAGCTCATCCCACCGGGCGAAGGCGTCCGTCCACAGGGCACCCAGGGCGGGATCCTGTGTATCGGGTGCGGCGAGCAGGGCGGCGGGGCGCAGGAGCGGCTGGCCGGTGGCGGGCAATACGGCGATGCCGGTCATCCCGTGATCGGTGGCCAGGACCCAGGCAGCGAACAAGCCCATCAGCCCGTCGCCGACGATCACCGCCCGATAGCCCCGGCGAATCCGCTCGTCCGGCAGCGGCGGCGTGAAGCCGGAAGCCGGGCCGGGCGGGCGGGGAGCGGCGGATCGGGTCTGGGGCATGGCGGCAGCGTGGCGCTCTCGAACGGAGAAGGGTTCGGGTCACGGGGACGCGGTTCCGGAGTTGACCACCTGCGCCACGGTCTGACAAGGCCCGGGATGCCCCGATCACAGAACCTCTTCGATCAGCGACACCATCTTGCGCGTTTGCGCTTCCCAGCTCCATCCGGCCATGAATCGGGCGGCGGCGGCGCCTCGGCGGCGGGATTCGTCGCGGTCCGCATAGGCCGCTTCCATGGCCTCCAGCAGGTCGTCGTCCGTGGTCTCCCCCCATCCTTCCAGGGCCGGCATCTCGGCGATCTGGCCGATGGGGATCTGATTGGCCAGCGCCCAGCACACCGGCTCGCCCACATCTTCGGCTCCGGCGATCAGATCCAGATGGCCGGTATTGGCCGACAGGATGGTGGGAATGCCGCAGGCCATGGCCTCCATGGCCACCAGATTGGTGCCACCCTCGGCGCGGTTGGGGAAGACGGCCAGGTCAGCGTCGCGCAGCAGGCGGGGCACCTGGGCGTTGGTCAGGGCGCCCAGGTCGATGAAGGCTTCGCGGGGCAGGCCGTTGGCGCGCAGCCATTCCCCCACCTTCAGCCGGCCCGTCTCGTCATAGCCGGGGCGGCCGTCCACGTGCGGCGAGTATCCCAGGGTTTCCAGGCTGGCCGGCCACAGGTTGTGCCAGGCCGTCATCAGCAAGGCGTCGGGGTGGCGTTCGTAAAAGCGGCGGAACGCGCCGACAACGATATCCTGCCCCTTGCGGTATTCCAGCTTGCCGCCGGAAAAAACGACGAAGCGGTCCGGCGGCACCAGTCCGGCCCGGGGCGCGGGGTGGAACAGGGAGGGGTCGATGCCCTGTGGGCAGAAGCGGGCGTTGGTCAGCCCATGGGCTTCCAGAATCTGCTGATTCCAGCTGGATCCGGTCAGGATCAGCGGCAGGGACCGGGCCGCCTCCACATTGTCTGGCGGGATGGTGGCCGATTCCAGGAACACCACTCCCAGACTGGGAGACCCGGAAACGGAATCCGGGCATCGGAAGAAGGTCAGTTGGTCGCCGATGCCGAACAACACCGGATAGGGCAAGTGAGCTTCGCCGTGCAGGTCGATGATGCGCTTCGCCCGGGCATGATCCAGCATCGCCCGTTCCAGCAGGCGATCCGTCAGCGGATCGACCCGCAATGACGGATCGATCACCAGGGGCACGGGGCTGTGTCCCAGACGGACCATCTGAACGAGCAGGTTGAAGCCATACGTGCCCCATCCGCTGGGAACACCGATTTGCCATTCGATCCCGAGTCGCACGGGCTACTCCCCTTTGCCGGACAATGTGAAAAGCCTTAAGGCGCAATCAGGTAAACGCATGACAGGCGGTCCTTCCATGGGTATGCTGCCAGCCCGGTTTCATTGCGCCATTTTGGCCGCAGAACGCGCTCCATACCAGAAGGGAGAGTTTGATGTCCGAATTGATGATCAATCAGATTCAGGTGCTGCTGACCAAGCTGTCCGAAGACGTGCAGCGGATGGGTGAGCTGTCCACCGAGGAAATCAGCAACCTCGTGGGCATGCTCGATACCCTGGCGGCCCATGTGCTGGGCACCAAGGCCGTGGTTGCGGCTATCGCCAAGAAGTATCCGGTCGACATGGCCGACGTGGAAGCCTGGCTGATCGGCAACGTGGATCAGGAAGGCGCGAGCTACGAAGCCATCAAGGCTACGGCCAAGCACCTGATCACCGGCGAAAAACCGGCTGCTCCCGGCGCCTGATTCCTTAAGGCCTGATCCCGGGGCCTGGGTCCGAAGGTTTCAGGGCGGGAAGTCCGGCCATCGGGACCCGCCCGGACATGATCCCTTGGGAAAACGAGCACGGTACGGACATGCGGGGTGAACCGGATGGAGGCAGGGCCGGGGGAGAGCGGCAGGCCGTTTTGGCCGAACGGGCCGCTCTTCTGCGTCATCGGCTTGTCCGCGATCCCTCCGACTGCGAGGCCTGGGGCATCCTGGGGTCCTGCCTGGGTCAACTGCGGCTGCTGGATGCGGCTGCTGTTGCCCTGGGGCGGGCCGTTCGCCTGTGTCCGGACCGGATCGATCCGGCGGTCGCCGCCAACCTCGGGGCTGTCGCCCTGCGGCGAGGGCGGCCGGCGGAAGCGCTGGCCCGGTTCGACGCCCTGCTGGCCGCCGATCCGGACCATGCGGATGCCCGCTGGAACCGGGCGCTGGCCCGTCTGACCCTGGGCGATCTGGCCGGCGGCTTTCTTGACGCCGCCAGCCGCTGGCGGGCCTGGGACCTCCCGGAACCCTTTCCCGACAGTCCGCGCTGGGACGGCCAACCGCTGGACGGGCCGCTGGACGGTACGGGGGACAGCGGGGACGAGGGTGCCCGCACCCTGCTGCTGGTGACCGAGCAGGGACGGGGTGATATTCTGCATTTCGTGCGCTACTGCGCTGCTGCCCGGATCCGGGCAGGGCGGGTGGTTCTGGCCTGTCCGCCGGACTTGGGGGAACTGCTGGCGTCGGTGCCCGGGCTGGATGGCCTGGTGCCCCTGGGGGCGCCGCCGCCGCCGCATGCCAGCGTGCTGCCCCTGATGGATTTGCCCGCCGTCCTGGGCCTGCGGGGCGGGCCGCTGACCGGGGCCGTGCCCTATCTCCAGCCCGATGAAGAGCGGCTGGCGATCTGGCGGGGCCGGTTGCGGCAGATCGCGCCGACGGGGCTTCGGGTCGGTGTGGCCTGGCGGGGCAGTCCCACCCATCATCTGGATGCCGAGCGCTCCTTGCCGCTGGAGGCATTGCGACGGCTGGCGGACGTGCCGGGGGTGACCCTGGTGGCCCTGCACCCCGATGGCCGGACGGACGCGGAACAGGTGGCACGGGCCGCCGTGGGTCTGGTGGATCCGGAACCGGACGCAGATTGGAAGGCGGCGGCCTTCAGTGGCAGTGCCGCGCTGATCGCCGCGCTGGATCTGGTGGTCAGTGTGGATACGGTCTTTGCCCATCTGACCGGTGCGCTCGCCTGCCCCGGGATCGTCCTGCTGCCCCCCGTGCCCGACTGGCGCTGGGGGCTGGAAGGGGCACAGACCCCCTGGTACCCCACCCTGCGGCTGGAACGGGCCGCGCCGGGGGCGGGGTGGGACGATGTGCTCGACCGGGTGGCGGCCCTTCTGGCCGAAGCCGCTGCGGCGGTATCCGCCGATGACGCAAGCGAGGACGAATGACCTCTATTTCCGGACAAACATCTGGTCCGACCGTGCGCCGGCAGCTGGAAGACGCCATGGCCCACCATCAGGCCGGCCGGCTGCCGGAAGCGGCGGAGCTGTACGAAGCCGTTCTCGCCCGACAGCCGGACGAGGGCGAGGCCTTGCACTTGTCCGGGGTTCTGGCCTTGCAGCAGGGGCGGATGGCCGATGCTCATGCGCGGATCGCCCGGGCGTCCACCGTTCTGTCCGAGGACTCCGATGTCTGGCGCAACCTCGGCACCGCCTGCCTTGCCGTCCGGGATGAGCCGGCTGCGGCAGAGGCCTTCGAGCGGGCCATCGCCCTGCGTCCCCGTTTTCGCGGAGCCATCCTGGCGCTGGTCGGCGTCTATAGCCGTCTGGGACGGCTGGACCGGGCGCTGGAGGTGCTGGAGGGCCTGGGGGAGGACCCGGATGGTCTGTCCAATCAGGCGGCTCTGCTCAACGCCCTCGGCCGCCACGCCGAAGCGCTGGATTGCGCCGACCGGGCCATTGCCGTGGCGGGGGATAGGGCTTCGGTGGAAAGTCTGGTCAACCGGGGCGTGGCCCTGCGCGGACTGGAGCGTCCGGGTGAGGCCTTGCCGGTGCTGCGCGAGGCGCTGGCCCTGGACGAAGGCGGCTGGGCGGCACGACTGAACCTGGCAGGTGCCCTGACCCAAAGCGGCGACTGGCGTGGTGCGATCAAGGTCTATGGCCGGCAGGCGGCAGACCTGCCCGGCCTCGCCCTTGCGTCGGCGGCCACCTTGCCGGTCATTCCGGCGTCCGAGGCGGATATCACCGAAGCGCGGGAGCGGTTTCGCGAAGGCTTGCGGTCATTGCGGGAGAAGGAAGCCTTCCTGCCCGACCCCAACGCGCTGTCCCAGTCCCTGCCGCCCTTCCACCTTGCCTATCAGGGGCAGGACGATACCGCTCTGATGGCCGACATCGCCGACACCTTGCGGGCGATCTGCCCGGCCCTGGCCTACACGGCCCCGGAAGCGCAGCGGGCGCCAGCGTCGGGGCGGCGGCGAATCGGTGTGCTGTCGCACTATTTCACCCACCATACGACCGGCGAATATTTTGCCGGCCTGATCCGCGCCCTCTGCGCCCGGCCGGAGCTGGAGGTGGTGATCATCGGTTTCCCCCGTCCGGCCAGCGAGACCTGGGAAGCCCTGGCGGCTGCGGCGGCCGAGACCTATGTGCTGCCCCGCGATCTCGCCCGCGCCCGGGCGGCCATCGCCGGCATGACCCTGGACGTGCTGCTGTATGTGGAAGTGGGGATGGACAGCCTGACCTTCCAGCTTGCCCACGCCCGGCTGGCGCCGGTGCAGGCGATGCTGTACGGCCACCCGGTGACCAGCGGCCTGCCGAGCATGGACTACTTCCTGTCTCCCGAAGCACTGGAGGCTTCGGGGGGCGAGGCTCATTACCGGGAACGGCTGGTGCGCCTGCCCGGCCTGCTCAGCCACGTGCCCCGGCGGACGCCGGCGGAGGCGGATCGTACCAGGCTGAACCTGCCGGAAAAGGGCACCCTGTATTTCTGTGGCCAGTCCCTGTTCAAGATCCATCCCCGAATGGACGACCTGTTCCGCCAGATCCTGGAGGGGGACGGGAACGGCTGGCTGTGTCTGTTCCGCGCCCCGGTGCCGGAGGTGACGGCGCTGATGGAACAGCGGCTGGCGGCGGCGGGCCTGCCCATGGACCGGGTGGTCTGGCTGCGCCGGACGCGCCGCGACATTTTCCTGGCGGCCGTGAAAGCGATGGATGTGGTGCTTGATACCCTGCACTTCTCGGGTGGCCAGACCTCCTATGACGCCTTTTCCGTCGGGGCGCCGGTGGTGACTATGGCCGGGACATTCCTGCGCGGCCGTCAGACGGCGGGGCTATACCGCCACATGGGCCTGGGAGACGTGGTGGCCCGCACGCCGGATGCCTATGTGCGCCAGGCGCTGGCCCTGGGCACCGACCGCGACCGGCGGCGGGGGCTGTCGAACAAGATCCTGGCTGCCGCACCGGGCCTGTTCGAAGACACCGGGTCCATCGCTCCTCTGGTGGCCTTCCTGGCCTCCGCCCGACCGATCGCGGATTCGGGGACGGGATCGGGGGCGTGAGCGATGATCCGCAGATCTGGCGCCGTATGGGGGCGGGTGGTGGCGGGGTACAGGCATACGAATCCGCCTGGGTCCCGGTGGATCTGCTGTCGATGTGTGTCCACGAGCCCCGGGTGGTGCTGGACGTGGGCTGCTTCACCGGTGCCTCCGGGCAGGCGTTGAAGCGGTTGTTTCCATCGGTCCGGGTGGTGGGGATCGAACCGGATGCCGAAGCCGCCCGCCGCGCGGCATCGATCCTCGACGCCGTGGCCGCCCGCCCGGTGGCCGATGTGGCGCCGGCGGACCTGGGGCTGACGCCCGGGACGGTCGACAGCCTGGTGATGGCCGACGTGCTGGAGCACCTGGCCGATCCCTGCGCCGCCCTGAACCACCTGCGCCCCTGGCTGGCGGCGGACGCCCAGGTTCTGGTCAGCCTGCCGAACGTGGGCAATCTGGGGATCGTGGCGGATCTGGCGGCGGGGCGGTTCACCTATCGCCCGGCGGGGATTCTGGACGCCACGCATCTGCGCTTTTTCACCCGCACCAGCGGTCGTGCCCTGCTGAGCGCCGGCGGCTTCGTGGTGGAGCAGGAAGAGCGCGCCATCGATCCCGCCTTCCGCGCGCTGGCCGACAGCGCCCCGGCAGAAGGCGAGGTGCGGGTCTTGCAGGCGGGGGCGTTGAGCTTCTCCGATCTGGGGCGAGAGGCGTTTCTGGACCTGCTAACGATGCGGTTTCTGTACCGCGCGCGGATCGCTTGAACCATTTGGGGCCGGGGGACCCAAAGCTCCTCCTGCCTTTTACGTGAATTATGTACTGGGGACCTGGTCCCTCCAGGACTCCTATAAGGTCCGCAACGCCCCTTTTGACTGTATAGCTAAGAGTCTGTTGTTTCCAGGGGGAAGGGAGAATGTGAACAGTGGTTTACATCCTGTCTTGTGCAATGAAGCGCATTCATGTATATAAATTGCATAAAAATTACCTAATAAGCCTTTTGGTTGCAGCAGGGAGATCAGCTGTGAACACGCGTGTCCGGACGATAAACAGCCTCGCGCCTCGGGTGCCGAGCGCGATTGCCAAGGAACTGACCCTGACCCAGGGGGCGTCGGAACTCTTTGGCGACAATGACGGCCCCCTGGTGATGACGCCCGGTCGGCCGCGCTGGAAGCTGTCCGATCTGCTCGTCCCCATGCCTGCGTCTCAACTGGCGAACGAGGTGGCATCCGGAGATCTCGCCGGCATGCGGGGCTGGTAGGTCTTTAGCCGCTTCGCGGCAAGGGTGGCTCCGCCGGGCTAAGGGGCATTCGCCCCTTATGCAATCCCGTTGGGAGGGGGCGAACAGTGTTGAGCCCCTTATGCGTGCCCCTTCCGTGCTTCCAGCACGATTCGCGTCTGAATGATCACATTCGCCTGAGTCTTCTCCGCCACCACTAGGTCTTCCCGAGCCACTTCTCCCGCCCGCGCCCGGCTCAGCCAGGGCTCGTCCAGGGAGTGCTCCAGCTCCACCACCGCGAAATCGACCCCGGTGATCAGCGCCAGCGGGCTGTTTCCCACCCCCTCCGCCTGCCAGGCCAGATTCTTCTCCCGGCTGAACAGCAGCAGGCCCTCCGCCGTGATCGGCCGCACATGGGTCGGGTCGTTCAGAAAGCTGTCATGGCGCGGATGGGGCACGATCACTGTCACCCGCGCGCCCGGCCGGCACACCCGCCACAGCTCGGTCATGATCCCGAGAAAGGCTGCCGGAGTCGGCCCCAGATGCTCCAGCACGTGGCTCATCAGCACCTCGTCGGCGCTGTTATCCGGCCAGGGCCAGGGCAGCGACTCCAGGTCCGCCACCTGATCCGGGCTTAACGCCGGGCTGTGATCCACATTCACCCAGCCCTCCAGCCGGTGATGGCCGCACCCCAGATTCAGCCGCAAGCCGCCCGAATTGTTCATGGTGCTCTCCCCCCGTTCCCTTCCAGTGCGGCGAGGTCGGCGCGCATTTCCGCCAGCCGGGTTTCGAAGTCGCCCCGTCGCGTGTAGTGGCGGATCACCGGGTGGGCCACGTCGCTTTCGCCGGGCACGCTGTTCCACTGCCAGCCCAGCCAGGCCACATGGTCCATGACCTCCGCCCGGGGCGCGTTCACCCCTGCTGGATCCAGCAGCCGGCCATAGCCCATCAGATGGATGATCGCCGCATTCTCCCACCAGGGGTGCTCCAGATAGCTGTCCTGCTCCCAGACCTCGGTCAGGAAGCCGCTCAGCCAGGGGCCGGTGCGCATCAGCATCACCCCGGTGTTGGGCACGTCATAGCGCACCGCCACCGCTGGCATCGGCTCCACCCAGGTGTGATGGGCGCATAGGTACAGATCGACGTCCGCGCGGATCTCCCCCCGGATGTCGGCCTCCAGGTCGAGGATCAGCGCATCCGCATCCACCCAGAACAGCCACGCGTAGCCCTTCATCGCCAGGGCCGAGAGCACCACGATCTTGTCCCAGGCAGGCGGCCGGCCCGTGGACAGCTTGCGTTCCACATGACAGGCGAAGCCGTGCCGGGCGGCATAGGCCCGCAGCCGCGCCGCGGCCAGGTCGCCCATCGGGGCGAATCGGTCATCGTAGCCGGTCACCACACAGACCGACCCGGCGGCGGGGCGAGCGGGGAGGGGAGAGGCGTCGCTCATGGGATGTCCTTCCCGGCCGCGGCGTGAATCGCCTGCTCCAATACATCGGACAGGGCCGCTGCCGGCTGGGGGTCGGTGAACAGGGCGTCTCGCGCCAACGCGATTCGGGCACCCAAGGTCTCTCGGGTGGCCGGATGTTCGGCAAGGCGGCAGGCGGTCTCGATATAGGCCTCGGGCGACTCGGCGATGGTATCGGCCATGTCCAGTCCGCGCAGAATTGCCGCCGAATGCCGGGCACGCATCCACGGGCCGGGCAGGGTCACCACCGGACGGCCGCAGGCGATGGTCTCCAGTGTGGTATTGCCGCCGGACCAGCCGGGGGTGTCGAGGAAGATGTCGCCGGCGATGTTCACGTCGCGATAGGCCAATTGATTGAGCCGCGGCACCATGTGGATCTGCCGCTCCGCATCCGCCCCTTCGGCGGCGAAGGCCCGGCCCAGGCGCGCCCGCAGGCGGCCCGCCGGCACCGGGGGGGCTGCTTCGATGAACAGGAAGCGGGCCTGGGGGCATCCTGCGGCAATGCGCGCCAGCAGGATGTCGTCGGCCGGGTCGTACTTGGTGTGGGTTTGCAGGCATAGAAAGACCGGCGCGTCCTGGGGCAATCCCAGGCCGTCGCGGACGTGATGGCGAACGGCGGCCGGGTCCTCGGGCAGGGAAAAGGGCGGCTGCCAGGTGATCGACAGGCCGGGCAGGGTTACCAGTTGCTCGCAATAGTGGGCGGCTGCACCGGGCGGCTCCATCAAGGCGCTGGACAGGAACAGGTCCATGGTCGGCAGGCCGGTGGTGACCGGATGTCCCCAGGACACCGCCTGTACCGGCGCCAACCGCAGGGCGGCCAGCCGCAAGGTGTCGAAATTCATGCCCAGCTCGGGATAGATCACCGCTGCCGGCGCCAATTCGCGGAGCCGGTCATAGGCATGCTCCGGATCCCGGGGGCAATGCAGGAACAGATCGGCCGAGGCCGCGATACGGTCGGTCATGGCGTCCCGCTCGCCGCCCAGATGAAGGGCCGCGACCCGGAATCGCGCCCGGTCCAGGCCGGAAATCCAGCCGGAGAAAAGCTTGCCTACCGTGTGGTGGCGCCAAAAGGCACTGACGAGGATCACCAGCGGCCGGTGGCCCTCTGCCGCGCCCGCAATATTACAAGGTGTGTTTGTCGTGTGTATTGGCGGCCGGGCGGCTGCCCAGGCTGCTCGGTCGGCGGCCAGGGCCTCGCCGAATCCCGCCATGGTCTCCGGTGCGACCGGCCCGTGATAGGGCAGGTAGAATGGCCACCCCAGGCTTGCAAGATCGCAGCCCTTGAAGCGCTCCGGTGCGGTGTTTGCTGTCTGCCCCAGGGTGGCGGCGGCCCGGGCGCTGTCCTCGCGGATGCGCTGCCGGTCCTCTGGCGACTCAGCCCAGCCTTGCGCTGGCATCAAGGCGCTGAGCCACAGGGCATCTGGCAGGGCGGGGTCCAGGGCGGTGATGCGGTTCAGGACGGCCGCCGCCTCCCTTCCGTTGCCGGTCACCCATAAGGCGGCAGCCAGGGGAACCTGGGCGGGGGCATCGTCGGGGAACTGCGCGGCCAGCCGTCGGGCCGCGTTCAGCCATGCATCGGGGCCGCCGGTCTCGTGAGACAGGCTGAGCAGGCGGGTATGGGCGCTCCGGCGCAGGTCTGGAGTGGAATTGGGATCTTCATCCAGCAGGATGCAGGCTCGGCGGGTCTCTGTCAGGGCGGCGGGTCGCTGGCCGGCGCGGGACAGGGCGTCCGCATGGCGCAGGGCCAGGCGCCCGTCATCGGGCGTAAGGGAAACGGCCCGGGACAGGTCAGCCAGTGCGGCGGCTATCCGGCGATTGTCCAGATGCAGGCTGCCCCGGCTGCCCCAACCCCGGGCATCAGCCGGGTGGGCGGCGATCAGGCGGTCCAGCAGTGATTCTGCCCGGATCCGGTCCCCCGTCCGGCTGGCCATGGCCGCGGCCAGATACAGGGTGTCGGCATGGTCGGGCATGTGGGCCAAAGCGTCCAGGCACGTTTCCAGGGCGCCGGCGCTGTCGCCGGCGGCATCAAGGGAGAGAGCCCAGGCTAGGTCAGCCCGGATCGGATAGGATGGGGCACTCATGGACGCGACGGTAGCACGCCGGAGTCGAACCGCGTAGTCTGACGGTCGCTTGTCGGAGAGAACCGAAGGGGCGGGAACAGTGGCGGGGGAGCAGAGCGAGTGACCATGGCTGAATCCGGACCATCAGATGTACGGGAAGTGGGCCTGCCTTGGCTGCAAACGCTGCCCGGACCCGCGCCCCGTTTGCTGCTGGATGCCCGGCCGATCAGCCAGCGCAGTATGTTGGCCCTGTTGCTGGAAGGAAAGCGCTATAAAGCGACCAGCACGGATCTGATCCTGACCCTGCTGCGCCCCGGCGATGGCATGATTGATGTGGGAGCGCATGTGGGGCTGACGACGGTGCTTGGAGCGGCCCGGGTTGGGCCAGAAGGGCGGGTGATTGCCATCGAACCCGATGAGACCAACTTGTCGGCTCTGCGGCGGAATGTGGCCCTGAACGGATTCGAAGACCGGGTAACCGTCGTCGCCGGGGTCGCGGCTGATATGGACGGAACCCGGACTCTTTACGCGAATCTGGATAAAGACGGCGGCCACGCCCTGTGGGAACCGGCTCGTCACGACTTCAATCGGCGGACTGCGGCGCACCCGGTCAGCCGGGACGTGGTCGCGGTGACGCTGGATACGGTGGTGGACCGACTCGGACCGATGCCGGTGAAGCTGATCAAGATCGATACCGAAGGGGCGGAAGCCTTGGTCCTGGCCGGTGCAGTCCGGCTGCTGGACCGGTTGAAGGTTCCTTACGTGCTGGCGGAGGTGAACGACTTCGGTCTGGAAGCCCTGGGATCCTCGCAAGCCGGCTTGCGAGGGATGATGGAATCGCGGGGCTATGCCACGTTCCTGCCTCGGGGAACAGCCATGCCGGCTTTCGTGCCACCCGGTGCCCATATCTCCTGGCAGGACTATGTGGGGAACGTGTTGTTCGCTCGTCCGGAAGATTTATGCAGAGTCTGGCCGATAGTTGTCGCATCTGCGGATGGCGAGGACAGGGTGCTATCGGAGCCGAACGACGAAGGAACATACAATGACTGATGAAGGTAATGCTGAGCGACAGCCTCCGGACGGCATTTGTCTGTTGCTTGGCAGTCTGGAGCGGGTGGAAGGATGGGTCTCGGTAAACATCGTTGATGGTCCGGAAGTCGATATGGTCGCGGATATCCGCGACCTTTCGGCCATAGCTGACGCTTCCTGTTCAGACATTTATGCCAGCCATGTTCTGGAGCATATTTCCTATAAACATGACCTGAAAGCGACACTGCGGGGGTTTGTCCGGATCTTGAAACCAGGTGGCCGGTTGCGGGTTTCGGTTCCCGATCTGGATGTCCTCAGTGCAATGCTGATCAGTCCGGCCTTGTCTCCGGAGCAGAAATTTCTGGTGATGCGCATGATGTTCGGCGGACATATCAATGAGCACGATTATCATCAGACCGGCTTCAACATGCTGATCCTGTCCGCCTACCTTGAGCCGGCCGGCTTTGCGGAAATCCGCAGGGTGAAAGATTTCGGGCTGTTCCGCGACAGCAGTACATTGACGCTGGAGGGGATTCCCATCAGTCTGAATGTGGAAGCATGGCGGCCCTTGACGTGAGGTCCGGTCCGGTTGCGAATGTGCGGCCGAGACGAAGATTCGGATCGACATGCCGGGGTGGAAGACGACGGGGAAGGATGCCGCGAGTCACTGTTGACAGGAAGGCCCGACTCACAGTACCGTATCCGAGAACTGATACAGCAATTCCTCTATCGGCTTGGAAGGTGAGCGGGGAGGGTTGTCCAGAATCAGTCATCGTTCGACAGCAGTCATGCGACACGAAAGTCGATGAGCTCCTAGAAAAGGAAACATAACCATGGCCGACCAAATCACGCTGACCTCCTCCACCCGCTCGAACCTGCTCTCCCTGCAGAAGACGACCGATCTGATCGGCACCACGCAGGACCGTCTGTCCACCGGCAAGCGGGTGAACAGCGCCATCGACGATGCTCTGTCGTTCTTCAAGGCGCGTAACCTGAACAGCCGCGCGAGCGATCTGGCGGAAATCAAGAACAACATCGGCGAAGGCATTCAGATTCTGACGACGGCGACCGAAGCCATCGAGAATGTGGAAGATGTTCTGAAGCAGATGAAGGCCGTTGCCGCCTCTGCGAAGTCCACCGCCGCTGCTGATACTGCCACCCGTCAGAAGCTGGCCAGCCAGTTCAACGAATTGCGCAGCCAGATCGACCACCTGACCAACGACGCCAGCTACAACGGCGTTAACCTCATCAAGTCCAAATCCGATACCCTGACGGTGAAGTTCTCCGAATCCACGACGGCCAGCGAACGTAAGCTGGTTGTGGAAGGTGTGGATCTGAACGCCTCGGGGGGGCTGTCGATCGCCTCCCAGGATGCGGGCACCGGCGCCGGGGGGGCTGCGGCTTCCTGGACGCACTCTGGTGGCTATACCCAGACCATCGACAACGCTGTGAATACGATCGACTCCGCGCTGACCCAGGTTCGTGATACGGCCCAGCAGTTCGGTACCAACGCGTCCATGCTGGAAATTCGCTCCGATTTCACCGGCAACCTTATCAACACCCTGGAATCCGGGGCTGCTGATCTGGTGAACGCCGACCTTAACAAGGAATCGGCCAACATGCTGGCTTTGCAGACCCGCCAGCAGTTGGGCACGATCTCCCTGTCCATCGCGCAGCAGTCCGAACAGGCCGTCCTGCGTCTGTTCTAAGATCGCATCGAGTAGCCTTGAGAATGCGGAAACGGCGGCCATCTTGGTCGCCGTTTTTGCTACGGCCTTATGGTTTGCTGCCTTGCCTCTCGAAGAGGGATCGAATTCGGGAAGATGGGGTCGAAACGACTTCACGGCTTCGGGTTTTTCAACGATAATCCGATTTCGCGCCGGGCTTAATCCCGAGTATCTGTCGCGCCCTTTTCGGACCATAAGGTTTTCATGCCCCTCAAGGTTACGCTCAAACCCAACGAAAAAATCCTGGTGGGGACGGCTGTTATCGCAAACGGCCCAACCAAGGCCGAGTTGGTTATTCTCAATCGGGTGCCGGTTCTGCGACAGAAGGATATACTGACCGAAGAGGATGCGGATACCGTTGCCAAGCAGCTCTATTTCGCCATTCTCAATATGTATGTGGCGCCGGAGCGTGAACGGGATTTCCATAGCCTTTACTTTTTGCTGCTACGACAGCTCATCATGATGCCTCTGGATGCCGAGGCCGTCGATCTGATGGTTGAGGTGTCACAATGTATCATTGCCGGCGACCACTATCGGGCGCTGAAGATCTGCCGGAAGTTAATCGATTTCGAAGCGGAGGTGCTCCAAAATGGCGAAGGATCCAATCCGGGCCTATCAACAGACGCAGAAAGCCAACCTGACGCCCCGGGAAGTGGAAGCGATGGCCTTCACAAAGGCCGCGGTGATGCTGGATGAAGCACGGGCGAAAGGTCCCGATGCGAAAGACGCACGTGCCCAGGCTCTTCGGTTCAACCACCTGCTCTGG
The DNA here is from genome assembly GCA_046233135.1 of Rhodospirillaceae bacterium Z3-40. GTDB lineage: Bacteria > Pseudomonadota > Alphaproteobacteria > Rhodospirillales > Rhodospirillaceae > JBJXHN01. Next base: position 219,380 of record JBJXHN010000004.1, read on the forward strand.
ACCATCATCCAGGCTGATATCACCGAACCGGCCAACACTCTGCCTCCGGCATTGAAGGCGAATATCATGAGCCTGTCGATCTATGTCGACAAGCATACCTCCGAATGCCTCCGGTCCAGTGATCCCGAAGAACTTCAGATTCTCATCGATATCAACCGAAACATGGCCGCAGGCTTGCGCGCTACGGCCGGAGACGCTCCGGCTTCTTGACCGCTTTTCCATTGCGGGTCGACTGTCCGTTTGATCGATGGCCGAAGGGGAAACCGCGCCCTTCGGCTTCTTAGTCTACGGGACTTTGGGGTCTCTGCGCACTGGGCACGACCCGGGAGGGACAGGCATGACGGATTCAGGTCGGGCTGACATCCTTTCGCCATTGCTGGTTGAAGCGGCACGGCGTTTGGACGAAGGCGATCTGGATACGGCGGAGATATTGCTGGAAACACATCTTCTTCGTCGCCCTGACGATGTCCGTGGGTTGATTCTGGCCGGACGGTTGTTGGAGGCGCGGGGGGATGTTGCCGCTGCGGAAAGCCGGTATGCGGAAGCGATCGCTATCGAGCCCACCAATGAAGCTGCGGCTTTGGGGTGTGCTGGTGCCCTTGTGTTTCGTGGAGCGGTGCAGGAAGCATTGGCCTGCATCCAGCATGCCCGACAAGCCGCGCCCGATTCCCTGGACCTTCTGCGGCGGGAAGCCCGTCTTTTGCGGGCACTTGGGCGGGATGGGACCGACATTGCGCGCCGTGTGGTCGATCTCGCTCCGGATCGTTCGGATTCCTGGCTTTTGCTGGGGCTGGCGGCCCTGTACCGCGACTCAGACCTGACTGTGGCTGCCCTGCGGTCGGCGGTGCAAGTGGATCCTGCCGAGTTCGATGCCTGGAATTCCTTGGGCGTTGCGTTGGGGCACCGGCGGAACCTGCCGGAGGCGGAAGCTGCGCTGCATCGGGCCATCCGACTGCAGCCTCCAACAGACTCACCCTGGACCAACCTCGGCAATCTTCTCTGCGCCGCCCATTGTACGGCGGAACAGAAAGCGCGGGGGATTGCGGCCTATCGCGCCGCCCTGGACCGAGCTCCCCGGTCCTACATTGCGGCGAATAATCTGGCCATTGCCTTGAAGGATAGTGGCGATCTGATCGGAGCCCTTTCCGCCGCGGATCAGGCCATCGCCAATGGCCCCATGGAATCCCAGGGTTACAGCACGCGGGGAAATATATTCCGGGCGTTGGAACGATTCGCAGAGGCCCGCGACATGCATGGCCGGGCCTTGAGCCTGGACCCGGCACGGGCTGACTACCACACGAACATGGGCCTGGTGTTGCTGGGGCTGGAGGACAATGTCCGGGCGGAACGGCATTTCCGGGCCGCTGATCGGATCCATCCTGACCGGTTGGAATACCAAGTGAACCTGGGAACCTTCCTGTCATCGATCAACAGTTGCGAGGAAGCCGAGGGGCTGTTCAAGGAGGCCCTAAAGAAAGATCCCACCGATCTGATAGCCTGGCTGAACCTCGGGGGAAGCCTTTATCGCCAGGACAAGAGCGAAGAAGCCGCAGATGCCTTCCGGCAGGTGCTCCGGCTGGATCCCGGCAATGAGAAAGCCCTATTCAGCCTGAGTGTAGTCTTGTGGTCCCTGATGGAGGTTCAGGAAGCCCTGGAGATTTTCGACAGGATCGACCCGGCGGCCATCGGTGCTCCCCGCTACTGGAATTTCCGCTCGGTATTGTGCACGCATTTGTTGGACCAGGCGGAAGCCAGGAAAAGTGGGGAAATGGCCATCGCCGATTCCTCTCGGGATTGCTCGTTCTACTACAGCAACTACCTGTTTAACGCCCATTACCTGGATCAATTGACGAAGCAGGAATTGTTTGACCTGCATTGCGGATGGGACCAACGGTTCGGCTCGGCGGTGCATACCCGCGGGGATCCCCACCCCCATGATCGGGATCCGGAGCGGCGTTTACGGATCGGGTATATCTCACCGGATTTCAGGCGTCATTCGGTGGCCTATTTTTCCGGTCCAATCATTGATCGCCATGACCGATCCCAGTTCGAGGTCTATTGCTATTACACGGGGCTGAAAGAGGATTCCGTTTCCCGGAACTTCGCGGAGATTACCGACCATTGGCATTCGGTGGCCGGCTTGTCGCGCAATGAACTGGAAGAGCTGATACTGTCTCACCGCATCGATATTTTGGTCGATCTGGCGGGCCATACCGGAAACAACGCCCTGCAAATCATGGCGCGCAAGCTTGCTCCGGTTCAGGTCACCTATCTCGGTTACCCGAATACCACCGGCCTGAAAGCCATTGACTGGCGGTTGACGGATATCCACGCCGATCCTCCGGACCGGGACGTGGACCAGATGTCCGAAATTCCCTGGCGGTTGCGCCGGTCGTTCCTGCTGTTCAGGGAAGCGGACAAAATGCCCGACGCGGCGTCGTTGCCGATGGAGACGGCAGGCCATTTCACGATCGGATCATTCAACAACATCTCCAAAGCCGGTCCCCGGTCGGCGGAAGCCTGGCAGACCGTTCTGGATGCGGTGCCGGGCAGCCGGTTGCTGTTGAAGGCGCGGTCGCTTTCCGGGACCCGAACCCGGGCGGTGGTCGCCGACCGGCTGGCATCCTGGGGCCTGGATATGGCGCGGGTGGATATCGTCGCCTACGCGGGCACCCTGGTGGAGCATCTGGAGACTTATGGCCGCGTGGACGTGGCGGTTGACACGACCCCTTACAATGGAACGACCACGACGCTGGAAGCGGCCTGGATGGGGGTGCCGACACTGACCTTGCGGGGGAAACGGCACTGCGCCCGTGTCGGCACCAGCATCATGACCAATCTGGGACTGGCGGACCGGTTCGTCGCCGAAGACCTGCCGGACTTGGCGGCCAAGGCACGGGCTCTGGCGGCGGACCCGGCCGGGCTGGCGGTGTTGCGCAAGGGGTTGCGCCGGCGTGTCCAGGACTCTCCTTTGCAGGACGAAACCGGATTTATGATGGAGCTGGAGGCCGCCTATCGGGAGATGTGGCGCCGATGGTGCGCCGGACCAGTGACCTACACCCAGTGTCCGCCACCGTTGAACGCAGAGGCTGTACTGGAAGACGCCGTTACGCCTGTCGTGTAAAGGGGGAGCATTCCATGCACCCGCGTGCCCCAATGATCTTGCGGATGCTGGAGGCCGGCCTGGCCGATATGGCCTTGCAGTCCTGCGCGGATCTGGTGGCGGCCGATCCGGATGATCCCCAGGGGCGGCTTCTGGCCGCCGGCGTCGCCCTTCGGCTCGGCCGGGTCACCGAAGCGGAAGGACATCTGGCCGCCGGTCTGGCGGTCGCCTCCGACGATCCGGCTCTTCGGGTGGAGCGGGCGGGGCTTGCCTTGCGCAGCGACCGGCCGGCCGAAGCCGTGACGGACTTGCGGGTCGCCGCGCAGGGCCTGCCCGATCATCCGGCCGTTCTCGCCATGCTCGGCGAGGCTCTTTGGCGGGCTGGCGAAAATCCCGACGAGGCCGAAGCGATTCTGCGCCGCGCGCGCGCCCTGGTGCCCGATGCCCCGGGGCCGGCCCACAATTTGGGGCGTCTGTTGCTGCACGAACGGAAGTCCCCGCAGGAGGCTCTGCCGCATCTGGAGGTTGCTGCGGCGCTGGCGCCGCACAGCCCGGATGTTCTGGCCGACCTCGCCGCGGCCTTGCGGAAGGCCGGCCGGCCGGCGGAGGCGGTTCCGCTGCTGGAGCGTGCGGCCAAGGCCGCGCCGGACCGGCCGGATCTGGGGGACGCCCTGGGCGGGGCCTTGCTGGCGGCGGAGCGGCCCCACGCGGCCGTGGCCTGCTATCGCCGTGGAACGGAGGGCTTTCCGCAGCGGGCACAGAGTTGGGCCAACCTCTCGGCCGCCCTGATCGATGCTTGCGCGCCGGTGGAGGCGGTTGCGGCGGCGGACCGGGCCTTGGCCCTGGCACCGGACGATCTGGCGGCCCGGGCCAATCGGGCCGTGGCGCTGATGCACCTGGGGCGCTATGCCGACGCCGGCGCCGACTTTGACAGCCGCTGGGCGCTGCCCGAGTTCCGGGAGTCTTATGCCCCCGTTGCCGCTGCGGCCTGGGATGGCCGGCCGATGGCGGGCGGCACCCTGCTGGTGCGCTGCGAGCAGGGGCTGGGGGATCAGGTCCTCGCGGCCCGCTACCTTCCGCTGCTGAAGGCCCGCTCCGGTGCCGGATCGGTGGTGGTGGAAGCCCATCCCCTGATGCATCGGCTGTTGCGTCCGCTATCCGGCGTGGACCGCTTGCTGCCCATGGGGGCGACGCCCCCTGTGGCCGAAGCCTGGGTGGGGGCCATGAGCCTCGGCTGGCGGGTGGGCGGGGCGGATGGCGGTCCTTTCACCGGCCCTGATCCGGCGGCTGTTCCCTATCTGCGCCCCCCGGATGACGGACCGGCGCTGCCCGCTCCCTCCCGGTCCGGGACGACAGCCCGGGTCGGGATCGTCTGGGGCACCAAGCCCCGCCCCCGTGAGCGCTCCTGCCCCCTGGTGCCCCTGGTCGCGGCCCTGCGGCGGCCGGGCGTGCAGCTTTACAGCCTGCAGGTGGGACCCCGCCAGGAAGAGCGGGCGGAGAAGGGGCTGGCCGGCGAGATCATCGATCTGGCCCCCCAGGTGACCGATCTGGCCGATACGGCGGCGCTGATGGCGCGCTTGGATCTGGTGGTGACCGTGGATACCTCGGTGGCCAATCTGGCAGGTGCCCTGGGGTTGCCGGCCTGGGTGCTGCTGCTGGCCTCGCCGGACTGGCGCTGGGGGATGACGGAGAAGCGGACCCCCTGGTTCCCAACGCTCCGCCTGTTCCGCCAGCCCGAGCCCGGCGCCTGGGCACCGGTGATGGAGGCGGTGGCCTGCGCTATTGATGAAGAGCTTCAAAAATGAACATACCTTCAAAAGTGACGATATGTCCGTATCTGAGGTGGGCAAAAAAAAGGCCTCTCCAAATTTTCGGAGAGGCCTTTTTTTCAAGACGTCAAGGCGTTCAGCCCGCAGCCAGATCCTTGCCGGCCAGGGCGTCGTCCAGCAGCGCCAGGCTTTCATCGATGCCGTAAAGGGCAAAGAACGAGCCCATGCGCGGCCCCTGGTCCTGGCCCAGCAGCACCTGATAGAGGCACTGGAACCAGGCTTTCAGGTCGCCCACGGCCGGGTGGCGTTTGCCCACTTCGTAAACGGCGGTCTGCGCGGTTTCCGCGTCGGCCGGGCGGGGCAGCCCGGCCAGGGCGGCGCGCAGATCGGCCAGGGCGGCCCGCTCGTCGTCCGTGGGGGCGCGATAGACCTTCTTGGGCAGCACGAAATCCCGGTAATAGGCGATGGCGTGCTCCACCAGCCGGTTCAGGGTCGGCGCCGTTTCCGGGGTGGCGGATGGGGCGTAGCGGCTGATGTAATGCCACAGCACCGCCGGATCCTCGGAATGGCAGACGCCTGCCAGATTCAGCAGGATGGAGAAGCTCAGGTGCGCCTGTTCCTGCGGCGGCCGGCCGGCATGGATATGCCAGGCGGGGCTGGACAGCCGGGTTTTTTCGTCCTGTTCGGGGAATTTGTCGACGAAGGTCAGGTATTCGTCGACGGCCCGGGGGATGACATCGAAGAACAGCTTCTTGGCCGCTTTGGGCTTCTGGAACATGAACAGCGCCAGGCTTTCCGGATTGCCGTAGCGCAGCCACTCTTCCACCGACAGGCCGTTGCCCTTGGACTTGGAAATCTTGGTCCCGTCCTCGTCCAGGAACAGTTCGTAAGTCAGATTCTGCGGCGGCTGGGCGCCGAGGATGCGGCAAATGGCGCTGGACAGCTTGACGCTGTCGATCAGGTCCTTGCCCGACATTTCATAATCGACCCCCAGGGCGTACCACCGGGTGCCCCAGTCGGCCTTCCATTGCAGCTTGCAGGCGCCACCGGTGACCGGCGTTTCCACCAGCGTGCCGTCCTCGGTCCGGTAGATGATTGTGCCGGACTCCGGCCGGGTTTCGACCACGGGCACCTGCAACACCTGGCCGGTCTTGGGGCAGACGGGCAGGAAGGGTGAATAGGTGGCGCGCCGTTCCTCGCCCAGGGTGGGCAGTACCACGTCGCGCACTTTGTCATGCAGCTCCAGCACCCGCAGCAGGGCGGTGTCGAAGCGGCCGGAGGTGTAGCATTCGGTGGCGCTGTGGAACTCGTATTCGAAGCCGAAGCTGTCGAGGAACGACCGCAGGCGCGCATTATTGTGATGTCCGAAGCTTTCGTGGGTGCCGAAGGGGTCGGGAATGCGGGTCAGCGGCTTGCCCAGGTGCTGGGCCACCATCTCCTTGTTGGGGATGTTGTCGGGCACCTTGCGCAGGCCGTCCATATCGTCGGAAAAGGCGAACAGCCGCGTCGGCATGTCGGGCGCCAGGATGCGGAAGGCATTGCGCACCATGGTGGTGCGCACCACTTCGCCGAAGGTGCCGATATGGGGCAGCCCCGACGGCCCGTAGCCGGTTTCGAAGAGCACATAGCCTTTATCGGGCAGTTTGCCTTTCAGCCGTTTGTCCAGCAGCGCCTTGGCTTCCTGAAACGGCCAGGCGTTGGACGTTTCGGCAAGGGTGCGGTCGACAGACGGCAGATCGGCTCCTGACATGAAGGCCATGGGTCACTTCCATTGGTGGGTTGAAGAAAACGCGAGGACGCTACAGCGCAATCCGTCCGGAGAAAACCGGATTCCGGCGAAAAGACGCGGCAACATCACTTTTACGCAAGGGGGACGGGGAAACGGGGGGATCTCAGGGACGGTCGACGCGGGCCAGGGCCAGTTCGTGGCCCATGGTCCGCAAGCGTTTGACCAGGTTCATCATCACCCGGGTCATCACCGGATTGACCGTTTTCAGCTGCGCCTTGAAGGCTTCGGTGGGGATGACGACAACGGTGCACTGCATGGAAACGCGAGCGGTGGCCATGCGCGGCTTGCCGTCGATCAGCGCCATTTCCCCGAACATGTCGCCCTTGCCCAGGGTGCCCAGCAGGGTTTCGGCCCCGTCCGGACGCCGGACCACCATGTCCACCAGGCCACTTTCGATCATGTACACGCTGTCGGGCTGATCTCCTTCCTTGAAGATCACCGAACCGTCCTGAAAGGACTTGCGCTGAAAACCACCTGCCGCCGTCAAACTCTGTTCCGCCTGCCGTTCCCGTTCGCCCGTGATGCTGATCCGGGGGGTGATCCCTGTGAGGCGATCCCGATGGAACGAGTCCCGGGGTGCCCTTCGGTATTTGAGGTCGCATACGCCATATCGCAATGTATTGGAGTATGCCCGCTTCCCTGGGCGATGCAACGGGGCAAAGGTCAGGGCTTCGCTGCGAAAATCGCCGATCAGTTAAGCCGAAAGGCTACAGACCACGCCGCTGTGATGGGGACGGCCGGGGCTTGAGCCGGGATTCACACAGGTCGGCGGGCGCTCTATACTCCGGGCGATGACTGTTTCCGAACCCCTGTCCGCTGCGCCGCCGCCGCCGCCGGCCCGTGCGCCTGCGCCTCCGCCCGTTCCTGCCCTGGTTGCCGGAGCGCGGGGCGGCTTTATGCTGACCCCCGACGGCGAGGTGGAGGTTCTGGTCAAGGGCAGCGTGCCCGGCGGCAAGTTGCAGGCCCTGCGCCCGATGGTCTGCCACAGTCCGGCGACGGCGCAGCGCCTGGGGGTTCAGCCCTTCGTTGCCCACGATCTGCTGGAGCTGTTCGCCTTCGCCCGCCCGGCCACCTTCTGTGCCCCCACGCCGCGCGGGCTGGCCCGGGCCTTGGGCATCCCCGTGCCGGGAACCCAGGAGCAGGAGGCCCGCACCCTGGCGCTGTCGGCCATGGCGCTGCTCGATGGCCTGTGGCGGCTGCCCGACAAGGAACGGGCAGAGGCGCGCAACATCGCCTGGGCAATGACCCGGGCCGGCTGGCCCTGGGGGCCGGCGGTGCTGTCGGCCCTGGGCGTGAACGGCGGGATGGCCGATGCCCCGCCGGCGGGGCGGGAAGTGCGTGGCCTTCAGGTCTGGAAGACCCTGCCGGAGATCTCCGAACACGCCCCCGAACCGGCTGCCGGCCATCTGCCCGTGGAGCCGGAAGAGGCACGGCGGCGCCTGGCCGACCTGCTGGGATCCTCGGCGGAGGACCGGCCGCAGCAGGCGGATTATGCCTCGGCGGTGTCGGGCGCTTTTGTGCCGCGTCCGGCCCAGGACGCCCCGACGCTGGTGCTGGCAGAGGCCGGCACGGGCGTCGGCAAGACGCTGGGTTATATCGCGCCGGCCAGCCTGTGGGCGGAACGCAACGAGGGCTGCGTCTGGATCAGCACCTATACCCGCAATCTCCAGCGCCAGCTGGATCGCGAGCTGGACCGCCTCTATCCGGATCCGGACGAGAAGGCCCGGCGGGTGGTGGTGCGCAAGGGGCGGGAAAATTACCTTTGCCTGCTGAACATGGACGAAGCGTCGGGCCGGCTGGCCTCGGGGGATGTGCGCGATGCGGTGGCCCTGGGGCTGATGGCCCGCTGGGTACGGGCGACCCGGGACGGCGATCTGGTGGGCGGCGACTTCCCCGGCTGGCTGACCGACCTGCTGGGGCGGGAGCGCACGCTGGGACTCGCGGACCGGCGCGGGGAATGTATCTTCAGCGCCTGCGAGCACTATAACCGCTGCTTCATCGAGCGGGCGGTGCGCCGCGCGCGGCGGGCCCGGCTGGTGGTGGCCAACCATGCCCTGGTGATGGTGCAGGCCGCCCTGGGCGGGCTGGACGACGGGACCCTGCCCACCCGCTATGTGTTCGACGAGGGCCACCACCTGTTCGATGCCGCCGACGGCGCCTTCTCCGCCCATTTCACCGGGCTGGAGGCGGCCGAGATGCGGCGCTGGCTGCTGGGGCCGGAAGGGGATGGCCTGCGTAGCCGGGGCCGGGGCCTGAAGCGGCGCAGCGACGGCCTGTTCGATCCGGACGGCGAGACGGCCGGTCACCTGGATGCCGCCCTGATCGCCGCCCGTGCCCTGCCCGGGGCCGGTGTGGGCATGCGGTTGGGCGAGGGGCAGCCGAAGGGGCCGGTGGAACGCTTCCTGGCCGCCGTGCGGGCGCAGGTGCTGGCCCGCGCCAGGGGCACGGACGGGCCGCACAGTCTGGAAACCGAAGTCCATCCCCCCGACCCGGCCCTGCTGGAGGCGGCGGGCGGGGTGGCCGAGGCCCTGGGCAATCTGGTGGATCCGCTGAAGCAGATGGTCAAGGACCTGATGACCCGGCTGGACGATGACGCCGCCGAGCTGGACACCCAGACCCGCACCCGGATCGAATCCCTGGCCCGCGCCATCGAGCGCCGGGTGGTGATGCCCGCCCAGGCCTGGAAAGACATGGTCGCCGGTCTCGGCAATGCGCCGTCCGAAGCGCTGGTGGACTGGCTGGGGGTCGATCGCCAGGACGGGCGGGAGGTGGACGTGGGCCTGCACCGCCATTGGGTGGATCCCACCGAACCCTTCGCCAACGCCGTGGCCCGGCGTGCCCATGGGCTGGTGGTGACCTCGGCGACCCTGCGCGACGGCTCGGGCGAGGTGGAAGCGGACTGGCGCAGTGCGGAGCAGCGCAGCGGTGCCGATCACCTGCCCCTGCCGGCGGTGCGGGCGGCGGTGGCCAGCCCCTTCGACTATCCCGCCGCCACCCGGGTGCTGGTGGTGACCGATGTGCGCAAGGACGATCTGGCGCAGGTGTCCTCGGCCATGCGCGAGCTGTTCCTGGCCGCCGGCGGCGGGGCGCTGGGGCTGTTCACCGCCATCAGCCGCCTGCGGGCCGTCCACGGCCGCATTGCCGGGGTGCTGGAGACCCAGGGCCTGCCCCTGCTGGCCCAGCATGTGGACGCCATGGACGTCTCAACCCTGATCGAGGTGTTCCGGGCCGAGGAAGACGCCTGCCTGCTGGGCACCGATGCGGTGCGCGACGGGGTGGACGTGCCCGGCCGCTCGCTGCGGCTGATCGTCTTCGACCGGGTGCCCTGGCCCCGGCCGGATATCCTGCACAAGGCCCGCCGGTCGGCCCTGGGAGGGCGCGGCTACGACGACATGCTGACCCGCCTGAAGCTGAAGCAGGCCTTCGGGCGGCTGGTGCGCCGGGCCAGCGACCGGGGCGTCTTCGTGCTGCTGGATCCCATGATGCCCTCGCGCCTGTCCGGCGCCTTTCCCCCCGGCGTCGAGGTGGAGCGGGTGGGGCTGGCCGAGGCGGTGGCGATCATCCGCCAGCATATCCCCCATCCGGGCGGGGCCGGCGGGGGGTGATCCCTTCTCTCCTCCTCCCTCTTCTCTCCTCCCTCCTCCTCCCAAGGTGCCGTTCGCGACCGCTTCTCACTTGATGTACCCTGGATCCATAAACCCCGACCGCCAGAGCCGGGGGTGACCTGGACATGGGAGGGCGCGGGCATGAGCACGGCCGCGGACCACATCACGGAGATCGAGCGGGTGGTGACCGGCGCGGGATCGCTGGTCCGTGACCATGCGGTGGTGGCCAGCTGGCAGCGCTGCGTGGAGCAATACGGTCTGGATCCCGCCCGCCCCAACCCCGCCTACATCCTGCCCGAAACCCAGCTGCGGGCGCATCGCGAGCAGTCGGAACGGCTGGTGGCCATGGCGCGCTCGGGGTTGCAGACCCTGTTCCGCCAGGTGGCCGGAGAGAACTACGTGCTGCTGCTGGCCGACCGACAGGGGGTGACGGTGGATTTCTTCGGCGATCCCCGCTTCGATGCGGAACTGCGCCGGGCCGGTCTGTATCTGGGGGCGGATTGGTCGGAAAGCCGGGCCGGCACCTGCGGGGTCGGCGCCTGCATCCATACCGGCGAGGCCCTGACCATCCACCAGACCGACCACTTCGACCTGTCCCACGTGCCGCTGAGCTGCACGGCCGGTCCCATCTTCGACACCAGCGGGGCGTTGACGGCGGTGCTGGATATCTCGTTGCTGCGCTCGCCCAGCCCCAAGGTCAGCCAGCGGCTGGCCCTGCATCTGGTCACCGCCTCCACCCGGCGGATCGAACTGGCCAACCTGATGGCCTGCATGCGGCGGGAATGGGTGCTGCGGCTGGCCGACGATCCCGATTATCTGGATATCGATCCGGAAGCAGCCGTGGCGGTGGACGGCTCCGGGCGCATCCTGGGCATGACCCACGCGGCGGCGCGGCTGATGGCCCGGGCGGCGGGCGTCGACTGGCGCCGGCCCGACGGGCTGATCGGCCAGTCCATGGAGACCTTCTTCGCCCTGACCGTGGACGACCTGCCCGGCCTGACCCGGGGCCGTCCGGCGGAGGACCGGCAGATCCGGTTGCGCGACGGGTCCACCCTCTATGCCCATGCCATCGCGCCGGCCCCGCCGTCGATCCGCAGCCCGGCGTCGCGTGCCGGCACGCCGGTGGAGGCGCTGCCGGCGCCGCTGCGGGAGCTGAGCGGCGAGGATCCCGCCATGCGGACCCTTCAGCGGCAGGCGGCCAAGCTGGCGCGGGTGGAGGTCCCCCTGTTCCTGCGCGGCGAGACCGGAGTGGGCAAGGAATGGCTGGCCCGGGCCATACACCGGGTGCGGCCGGGGCGGGGGCCGTTCGTGCCGGTCAACTGTGCCGCCATTCCCGAAGCGCTGATCGAAGGCGAGCTGTTCGGCCATGCTCCCGGCGCTTTTACCGGCGCCCTGGCGCGGGGGCGGCGCGGCCTGATCGAGGCGGCGGACGGCGGGGTGCTGTTCCTGGACGAAATCGGCGACATGCCGCTCGGCCTGCAATCCCGCCTGCTGCGGGTGCTGTCCGAAGGCGAGGTGCTGCCCCTGGGCGGGACCCGGCCCCGATCGGTGCGGCTGAAGGTGATATCCGCTTCGCACCACGATCTGGGCGCCCTGGTGCGGGATGGCCGGTTCCGCGAGGATCTGTTTTACCGCCTCGCCGCCGCCACCCTGGTACTGCCGCCCCTGCGCGACCGGACCGATTTCGACTGGGTGCTGGACCGCCTGACCGAGACCCACGGGACCGCGCCCCTGACGCCGGAAGCCCGGCTAATGCTGCGCCGCCGCCGCTGGCCGGGCAACCTTCGGGAACTGGCCAACGTGCTGGAGGTGGCCAGCGCCCTGTCCGACGGCGATCCGATCACCCCCGATCACCTGCCAGCACCGGCCCTGCCGGAGGACAGCCGGACCCCGGGGCCGGATCTCGCCGAGGCTCTGGCGTTGTGTGACGGCAACGTCAGCCGGGCCGCCCGGCTGCTGGGGGTGGACCGCACCACCGTCCATCGCCGCATGCGCCGGGAAGGCCTGAGTGGCCCACATTCCTGATCGCCGGGGTGTGGCATGCAACGGCGCCTCTGCCGCGCCCGCCACACCCGGGGCTTTCTCAGGGCCTTGAAACCACGTCTCTTTTCTCTGCCGCCTCCCTGGCACGGCGTTTGCGCTGCTGGTTGCCGGTTCCCCGCAGTGGGGGATCGCGGACACAACAGCCGTCGATCAACGGCGGAATTGGGAGGACGTCTATATGCTTGAAACGACGCCGCAGGCGCGGGTGACCCAGGTGCTGGACCGGCTTGGCAGTGCCCTGGAGGCCGGCGACATCGACGCCGCCGTGGCCCTGTTCCAGGACGATTGCTATTGGCGCGACCTGGTGACCTTCACCTGGAACATCAAGACGGTGGAAGGCAAGGCGGCGGTGCGCGACATGCTGGAAAGCCAGCTTGCCCGCATCAAGCCCGGCGATTTCCGGCTCGACCCGGTGGAAGGCGCGGCGGAAGAGGGCGACGCGGTCGCCGGCTGGTTCTCGTTCGAAACGGCCGTGGCCCGGGGTTACGGTCTGATGCGGGTGAAGGACGGGCGGATCTGGACCCTGCTGACCACCATGAGCGAGTTGAAGGGTCACGAGGAACCCCTGGGTCCCCGCCGGCCGATGGGGGCGAAGCACGGTGCGGGCAAGCATCGCCAGACCTGGTCGGAGGAACGGGCGGAAGAGGCGCGGACCCTGGGCTACACGGAACAGCCCTATGTGGTGATCATCGGCGGCGGCCAGGGGGGCATCGCGCTGGGGGCGCGGCTGCGCATGCTGGGGGTGCCGGCGATCATCATCGAACGCAACGCCCGGGCCGGGGACAGCTGGCGCAAGCGCTACAAGTCGCTCTGTCTGCACGATCCGGTCTGGTACGACCATCTGCCCTATCTGCCGTTTCCGCCCAACTGGCCGGTGTTCGCGCCCAAGGACAAGATCGGCGACTGGCTGGAGATGTACACCAAGGTGATGGAGCTGAACTACTGGTCCTCCACCACCTGCAAAGCCGCCCGCTATGACGAGGCGGCCGGGGAATGGGTGGTCGATGTGGAGCGGGACGGCGAAGCGGTGACCCTGCGGCCCAAGCAACTGGTGCTGGCCACCGGCATGTCCGGCAAGCCCAACATCCCCACCTTCCCGGGGCAGGACCGTTTCAAGGGCGAACAGCAGCATTCCTCCCGCCACCCCGGGCCGGATGCCTATACGGGCAAGAAGGTGGTGGTGATCGGCTCCAACAACTCCGCCCATGATATCTGCGCCGCCCTGTGGGAACACGATGCCGATGTGACCATGGTTCAGCGGTCGTCCACCCATATCGTCAAGTCCGACACCCTGATGGAGATCGGCCTGGGGGCGCTCTATTCCGAAGAGGCGGCGGCGGGCGGCATGCACACCCGCAAGGCCGACCTGATCTTCGCCTCCCTGCCCTACCGGATCATGCACGAATGGCAGATCCCGCTGTATGACCAGATGAAGGAGCGGGACAAGGATTTCTACGCCGGCCTGGAAAAGGCGGGATTCCAGCTCGACTGGGGGGCGGATGGCTCGGGTCTGTTCCTGAAATACCTGCGGCGCGGTTCGGGTTACTACATCGACGTCGGTGCCAGCCAGTTGATCATCGACGGCGAGATCAAGCTGAAGAACGGCCAGGTGAAGGAACTGACCGAGACCGCCGTTGTGCTGGACGACGGCACGGCCCTGGAGGCGGATCTGGTGGTTTACGCCACCGGCTACGGCTCCATGAACGGCTGGGCGGCGGACCTGATCAGTCAGGAGGTGGCCGACAAGGTGGGCAAGGTCTGGGGCCTGGGCTCTGACACCCCCAAGGACCCCGGACCCTGGGAAGGGGAACAGCGCAACATGTGGAAGCCCACACAGCAGCAGGCCTTGTGGTTCCATGGCGGGAACCTGCATCAGTCCCGCCACTATTCCCAATACCTGTCCCTGCAATTGAAGGCGCGGATGGAAGGCATCGACACCCCCGTCTATGGCCTCCAGGAGACCCACCACCTGCGGTAGGGGGGCATTCAAGCGGATGCTCGACCTTGGGGGCGGCCTTTACGGGCGGCCCCCGCTTTTTTTGCCCGATACTCTACAGCCGCCCCTGCAAGGCCCGGGCGGCAATCGTGGCGAACACGTCCGGCCGCTCCATGGGCAGGCAGTGGCCTCCGGCGAAGCGATAGCGCTGGACCTGGTGGAGATGGGGCGCCACCCGGTCGTTCATCGCCTTGAACAGCCCCAGGGAGTCCGCCGAATCCGCCAGGGTCACCGGGCAGGTGATGGCGGGCAGGGTGCGGAACCAGGCATGGGCCTCGGGCCGGTTTTCCATGGTGGCGATGATGGGGCGCAGGATCGCCAGCTCCCGGTCCGGCGGGCAGGCCAGCGCTACCGAGCCGTCGGGCTGGTCGGTCAGGCCGTGGGCGACATAGGCGTCCAGGGCCTCGGCGGTCCAGTCGGCAAAGATCCCCCGGCCCTGATACCGCGACCGGGCGTCGGCCCGGCCGGGGAAGCGGCCGAGACGCCGCTCGGTCAGGCGGATCCACTCCGTCGGGTCGTCGTCATGATCGGGTGCGGCGGGGCGGGATCCGGCGCCAGCGGGCGCGGGCGGCGTGGTTGCCGTCGCCTCGTGGCAGAACAGGGCGGCGAAGCGGTGCGGCCGGTTTCCGGCGGCCAGCAGCAGGTCGGTGCCGCCGGCGCTATGCCCGACGCCGCACCAGGGCTCGTCCGGCCGCAGGTCCAGCACGGCGGCCACGTCGTCGGCGAAGTCGGCGAAGGCAAGCGCCGTCCCCGGATCGCCGCTGGCGCCATGGCCCCGCCGGTCGGGGGCGTAGACGTCCCAGTCCCGGGACAGGATCTCGGCCACCGCGAACAGACAGGACGCGGTCAGCCCCGTCCCGTGCAGCAGGACCAGCGGCGGCCGGCCGCCTTCCCAGGTCCATAGGCTGAGCGGCACCCCTCTGGCACCGGAGACCTTGGTCGGCCTGCCGGCGGAGTCGGTGCCGGAGAGTCTGGCGGTATCGCGCATGGACGGACGCTCCCATCGTTGGTTTGATGAATAGCATGCCATACGCTGCCGTATGGTGCGACTGCGTTTTCCTCTCTCTGAGCGTGAGGAAAATTCACCTCACCCGGGCCGGCTCAGAGCCCCATCCAGGCGAGCACCACGCTGACGGTGGCGACGGAGACGATGGTGGACAGCAGGGTGGCCGCGCTGGCGGGCATGACGTAGGTGTCGTACTTCAAGGCCAGCACGAACACGTTGGCGCCAACGGGCAGGGCGCACATGATCAGCACCACCTGCACCCACAGGGGGTCCAGGCCGGGGAACAGGGGCAGCAGCAGCCAGCACAGGGCCGGGGCGGCGATCAGTTTCAGGATCACCAGCAGGCTGACTTCGCCCAGGTCGTCGGACACCGGCTTGCCCACCAGGAACAGGCCGATGGCGAACAGGGCGCAGGGGCCGGCCGCGCCGCCGACGATCTCGCAGAAGGTGATGACCGGGGCGGGCAGGGGAATGCCGGCGACACTGAAGCCGATGCCGAAGACGGCGGACATGACCAGGGGGTTGCGCAGCAGGGCCTTGCTGGTATGGGTCAGGGCGACCAGGACGCCTTCATCCTTGCGTTTGCTGGCCTCGACAATGGCCGAGGTCAGGCCGACGAGGACGGCGGAGTTGAAGACCATGGTGATGATCACCGGCAGGGCCGCGCTTTCCCCGAAAGCGGTGATGCCCAGAGGGATCCCCATGTAGCCCGTGTTGCCGAACGAGGCCGTCATCCCCGCAACGGCGCATTCCGCCAGGCTTCGCCGCTTCAGTACGGCGATCAGCAGGGCAGCGCCGGCGAAGATGAGGACCATCACCGACGCGTAAAGCCCCAGGTAGCTCCAGTTGAAGATCTCCGCCGGATCGGTGCGGGCCATGGCCAGGAACAACAGGGGCGGCAGGGCGATATAGAACACGAACCGGTTCAGCGCATCCGAGCTGGCCGCCCCCAGAAGCTTGATCCGGCCGGAAACCCAGCCGGCCAGGATGATCGCGAAAACCGGCAGGGCAACGGTGAGCAGGGCTTGCATGGGCGACCTTTATCGGCGGAAAGAAGCACGGAAACCTTGACGTGGAGCGCCGGACGGAAAACCTTGAAAGCGGCCGGGCGTCCGCCCCACCATATAGGAGCCCGGCCGGCCAGGGTTAGAGGCTTTTGGAAGGGGGCGCCCTGCCACCGTTCCGCCTTGTCGCCCTGATATCCCGCCTGACGGCCAAAAACCGGCGTCCGCCACACCTCTGTTCCGGCCAAGACCATCTGTCTGTAAACGCCATCTGCAATCAATATCTGCCCTGGGAGGACCCATGCTCAACCATCACGCGGCCCTGATCTATGCCATGGTGCTTACCTCGGCGGCGGATAAGGATATGACCGACGCCGAACTGCGCACCATTGGCGAAATCGTGCATACCTTGCCGGTGTTCCGCGACTTCAACACCGAAGACCTGCCCGGGGTGGCTTCGGCCTGCGCCGATCTGCTGGACGAGGAAGAAGGACTGGACAAGACCATCGGCCTGATCAGCCAGAGCCTGCCCGCCCGCCTGAAAGAAACCGCCTATGCCATCGCTTGCGATGTGGCGGCCGCCGACGGCCAGCTGGGGCAGGAAGAA
The DNA here is from genome assembly GCA_046233135.1 of Rhodospirillaceae bacterium Z3-40. GTDB lineage: Bacteria > Pseudomonadota > Alphaproteobacteria > Rhodospirillales > Rhodospirillaceae > JBJXHN01. Next base: position 236,302 of record JBJXHN010000004.1, read on the forward strand.
TTGCGGTTGCTGGAGATCATGCGCCATGGCCTGGGTATCGACCGCCTGACCGCCGCGGCCATCGAACGGGGTACCCGCGCCCGCTTCATGACCCTGTGACCCGGTCCTGCGCCCGATGACCGCGTCGACGGAAAACCGAACCGATCCGGCCTCTCGGCCCGCTCCTTCCGAAGCCATGTCCGATCACGCCGAGCGGCCGTCCCTGGCGGGGCGGACCATCGGCGTGATCGGCCTGGGGCTGATGGGCAAGCCGATGGCCCTGGCCCTGCATCGGGCCGGTGCCCGGGTGGTGGTGCACAATCGCTCTCCCGGGGCGGTGGCGGAGATGGTGGCGGCCGGCCTGGAAGCCTGCGCCGAGGGGGCGGTCGGCGTGGCCCGGCAGGCCGATACGGTGCTGTTGATGCTGACCGATACCCCGGCGGTGGAAACGGTGATGGACAGCCTGCTGCCGGCGGGGCGCCCCGGACTGATCCTGCTGGACATGGGCACCACGGCGGTCGACGCGACCCGCCGCCTTGCCGGTCTTTGGGGCGCACACGGCGGCCAATGGGTGGACGCCCCGGTTTCCGGCGGCCAGAAGGGGGCGGTCGAACAGACCCTGACCATCATGGCCGGCGGTAGCCAGCCCGCCTTCAGCCGCGTCCTGCCCCTTTTGCAGGTGCTGGGGCGCCACATCACCCATGTGGGGGATGTGGGGGCAGGGCAGGTGACCAAGGCGGCCAATCAGGTGATTGTCGGCCTGACCATCGGGGCGGTGGCCGAGGCCATGACCCTGGCGCGGGCGGCAGGGGTGGATCCGGGGCGGCTGCGGACGGCGCTGATGGGGGGCTTCGCCGCCTCGCGGGTGCTCGACCTCCACGGCCAGCGCATGGCCGACCATGCCTTCACCCCGGGCGGCCGGGCCTCGGTTCAGCGCAAGGACATGGTTCAGGCTCTGGACCTGGCGGCCCAAGTGGGGGTAGACCTTCCTGCGACGGCGCTCAACCGTCAGCTCTATGATGCGCTGGTGGACAAGGGCTATGGGGATTTGGACCATAGCGCTCTGATCAAGGCCATCGCCCCCGACGGCTGGCCCGATCCCCAGGGGTAATACCGACCGACAATGGGCTTGACCCATTGTCGGGAGGCAAGGCCGCGTGGTGCCGCACGCCTACGGCATGACCGGCCGTCGCGCCTAATGGCGCGTAAAAGGCTGCGTGCCGCTTGAACGCAATATGTCCGACAAAAAGTCAATCTTTTAGTCGGACAGTATAAGGGGAGCGGGGAGCCCTGTGGAGAGATCCTGATGCCGCCTACCGAGATCTACCTGTGCCGCCCCGGTCAGGCCATGAAAGACGGCCGGATCGTACATGGCGACATTGCCGACCGCCAGGAAGCGAAATCCGATGCGGAAGCCCGTCTGGCCCGGGAGCCGGGCCTGGCCAAGATCGCCTACTACCACCTGAAGGACGACGGCGGCTTCCGGCTTCTCTACAGCCACACCAACCCCCATGTCGCTGCCCCGCCCAAAAAGGGAGCGGTGGCTGATCCCCCGGTGCGCCGGCGCCGCCCCAAACCAAAGCCCAAGCCCAAGGGACTGTGGGGCAGGTTCAAGGCCTGGCTGAAGTCCTGACCGCAGCGTTCAGTGGTATCGGTATTGGCTCAGCTCCTCCTTGGGAAGGGCATCGCAGCGATGATCTGCAAGCCTGTAGACGACGAACTCGTTTTTTTTGTTGCTGTGATTGAGGATGGTGTAAGCATTGCCATTCGGTGAGCATACGTTGACTTGGTGATTGTCCCTCGAGGTATAAAATCCGTCGCTGGCCCCGAGCGCCCATACATTGTGTCCTGCGATCGTTATGTCCATATCGCAAACGTGGTTCGAGAAATAATACTGAATCAGGCTGATTTCTCCACCAATCAGGTATCCGTCGAGAACCAGTTTGCCGGAGAAGATGAAATTGATGGCCTCTTTCCCGTTCAGAATCGTGCAGCCATGTTTGTGCCAATCATATTCTCCAGAATAGGCGAAGTTTTTCATTATATCTTTTGAATCGTCCAGCAAATCTTCTGTTGTTCTGACGAAGAATGCGCCAGACAGTGCCGTTGATGCCGGGTGCTGATCGTTTGTTTTTTTGCTAAGGTCGATGGCTATTTTGACCCCGGTAACGTTTTTGTATCCATTGACTTTATTTTTAGTTTGAGATGGGGTGATCGGAGGGAAGTCTTCTTTTTGACGAGGGGTCCTGGTCGAAAGATAGGTTGCCCGTGGGTTGGGTATGAAGTCGATACTGGTGACGGTCGCGTACCGTTGAATGGTTTTCCCCTCAACGAGCGAAACAGGAATCAGTGGTGCGGGCGGGATATGAAGGGTCGCAGAGCTGTCGGCCCAAACCCGGAACGGCAAGATGACCAAAACAAGAAGTGCGAGAGCGTAAGCCATCTTGTCCCTCAATTTTCGATGTGTTTCTGGTAGTCTTTCAAGCTGACGTGGCCGGTCAGTGGCCTATAGCAGAAGCCGATTTTGGATCGTGCCAATATTTCTGCCTCGTTGTTTCCGATGTCCGAGAGATCAGGATTGTAGTCGCAGATGATAGGGCCTCTCCGGGACAGGACTGTCCCGTTTTCAGCGTCATAGGAAATGGATCCAAGGTAATAGGAGGCATCGAAGGCCGGAACGACGTCTTCTCCTTCGGTGGCGCGGTTATCCGCCTTCCCGGACACGAGGGTGATTCGGTCGACACCATCCACTGTTTCGGTCGAGAGTTTGATCGGGAGACCCGGGAACGGGTAGTCGAGAGCCCGGCATGAGTCAATCGCCGTTCCGTGGTCGGACACGTCGCACAGGGACGTTTCTGTGATAGCAAATCTGTACCACCAGTCTCTGGAGGAAAGCGGGGCACGATCGTAGCCGGATACCAGAAGGCGGCCATTGTCGCTCAGGAAGGAAAGGCCGTTCGGGGGGAGGGCGTCCGTGTTTCGGATGAGGCCGAAGGTCGTGGGGTCCGCATTCAGATGCAGGACGTCAACGTCGTCAGCGTCCTTTTCGAGAGAGAAGCCTCGGCTGATCGGCCAGATCTTCATGGGATTTTTGGAGTCCTTCTGGTCTTTGAAGACTGCATAGGTCTTGCCGAGTTTCGAGAAAAGGGCAGCCGGACCGTAGGTCGTGTCCGCCAAGGTTTCGGGGAGGCGGGTCTTCAAGGACACGGGAGTCTGGGGAGCGTGGTTGCCTCGGTACGGCAGAAAGATAAGGTCGTAGTCGGCCGCCGGGTTTTCGGTGATGAGCGCCGTGTATTTCAGCAACGGATTGTACGAAAGGGCGGTGACGCGCTTATCGGACAGGTCCTGGCCGCTGCTGTCCCTGGCCGGCATGACAAACCTGGAGAACTGGGCCTGTCCATTGCTGTTGGTCAGGGAATATTCGTGCAGCTGATTGCCGACGGCGAGGTACAGGCCGAAGGGGGTGGCTTCAACCAGATGGGGGCATGTGCCTGTACTATCTCCGCACGTGAAAGCGACGGACCGGGTATGGGACCCATCCAATGACATGCTGACCAGAGCGAATGTTTTTCGCTTTTTCGTCTTCCAGAGTCCAAGGGGATTGTGGCCGTCCCGCTGGATCGACGGGACGGACTGCATGGCTTTGAAGGCCCAGTGATTGCTTGTGTCGTAGGTTCCTTTGCCCATCCCTTTCAGGGCGAGCGGGGCGGGGAGACTGGTTTCATCCAGGATGGCCATGGCGCCTGCGAGTTTGATGGCTTTTCCAGTCTCGTCTCGGTAGGCATTGGTAAAAACAAATAGATTCGTGACCACCTTGGCGGTCGTGTCGCTTTTCGTATTGTCTTGGACGACGGAAACGGGGGGCAGTCTGCTCGGATCCGAGATGTCGAAGTCCAGGATATAAATTCCGCCCCCATAGGCCGTCTTCTGACCGATGGTCAGGCCCGCCTTCAACCGGAAGATATCGACTGTCATGGCGGGCGGGACGCTCAGGGTCTCGTTCCCGTAGCCTACCAGGATGTGAACCTTGTCTCTCTCTTCCGTATCGACGTAGGCGTTCAGGGCCGTAACCGGAACAATTTCATGGGGCGGTACATCAATGCTGCTATAGCTTGCGGTGTTTCTGTAATTGAGCGCGCAGGCATCGCCGTCATTGTCGTCATAGCATTTTTTGTAGTCGTTTCCGCTTTTCAGGCGGGGCAGGTACATATAGCCGTTGTTCTCTAGATTTATTTCGACGATTTCCAAGTCCCCATTGGTATAGCCGAGGACCAGGAATCCTCTGTTCTTGCCCTTCCGGTCTTTCATGGTGACGTAATGATGGCGATTTACGGCTTTTCCCACATATCCCTGTGTGTCTGATTTCGCCAGGGAGAAGGTGAATTTTTCCGGAAAGCCGGTATCCGAGTAGAGTTTTCCGTAGAGTTCTTCCTTCTGGGCATTTTCGGCGAGAATGGCATTTACCTGATTCTTTATATCGTCTTTGCCGTTGGCGGGAATGGGATCATCTGCATAAAAGCAGAATGGCTTGCAGGCTGTCTCCAGGGCGGTGTTCGCGTCGCTGTCGGTGGCTGCGGCCGCTCCGGCAGAAACGGCGAGAAAAATCGCGCCGAGAGATGTGAGGCGATAAGGGCCACGGCGACGCTTTGCCCCCTCCACATGACGCGTCTGTACAGATGGGGGGCATATGGAGCAAATCATGTCGCATCCTTAAGTATATAATATTGTTCTGCTTACCCAGAGGGTGCAAGGATTTGATGAACAAATCAATATCGCCAATGGATGTACATAGCCTGTTTTATGTTTTTTTGGTTGTGTTGTGTCGGCGATAGGATGAAAAAAAGCCCCGCGGATAAAGCTGCGGGGCTGCAAGGTCGGAAAAGGATCGCTATGGGTGGCACCGCCCGGAGGCGGCGCCGGTCTGCACGGTTCAGGTACGCACGGATGGATCAGCGCTTGATCCGCACCAGCTCGTCGAGCATTTCGTCGGAGGTGGTGATGATCTTGGCAGCGGCCGAATAGGCGCGCTGGGTGGTGATCATGTTGGTGAATTCCTCGCCCAGGTCGACGGTGGAGGATTCCAGGGTGGCCTGGTTGATGGTCCCCGACCCGGCTTCGCCGGCTTCGCGCACCGTGGGCAGGCCCGAGTTGTCGGTCTGCTGGAACACGTTCCCGGTCAGCGAGTTCATGCCGTTCGGGTTCACGAAGGTGGCAATCGGGATCATGAAGATCGGGGTGGTCACGCCGTTGTCGAACAGGGCGGTCACAACACCGTCATCGCTGATCGAAATCCCGGCGAAGTTCCCGAACTGGTTTCCGTTCTGGCTGGTGTAGTTCAGCTGATAGGTATCGCCCAGCTGGGTGAAGCCGTCGGAGGTGTTGTAGTTGCCCAGGAACTGGGTGATCGCCGCACTGCCCGGAGGCGCGGACGAGCCGTCCATGTTCAGGGCGCCGTTGGCCCAGCCGATCTTGATCGTGGACCGCGGGTCGTTGGCAGCCGTTTCGTCGGAGCCGAAGAAGGAATCCGGCGTGCCGTCCCCATTGAAGACAATGGCGTAGTTGCCGGTGCTGCCGGTGTTCATCCAGGCCACCGTGCTGTCCAGGATCGGCACGCTGTAAGGGGAGCTTTGCTGGACGGAGGCGATGCCGTCTTCATCCACCAGGTTGCTGGCGTTCACGTCGATGGTGTCGGCGGTATCCACCTGACGGAAGATCAGACCGTTCATCCCCTGCACGCGTTCGGCATAGGCCTGGGGAACGGTATAGTTCTTGGTCGTGGTGTATTCCTTACCGAAGGCCGTGTTGATCTGTGCGGACAACTGGTCGAGCATCTGCGACAGCGTGATGTCGGACACGTCGATGCTGAAGCTGCGGTCGGTCCCGAAGTCATCGTTGGCCGGCGCGCCGAAGAGGCCGGTGTTGGCATCCATCGACAGCGAGGACGAGAGAACGCCGGTGGCGGTGTCCACTTCCGTCCAGTACCCCGGACCCCAGTTGCTGTCGAAATAGGTCTCCATTCCGTTCTGGATGGCCGTGCCGATTTCGGAAAGGGTGGTCTTGCCGCCCACGTTGATATCGGTGTCCGAGGTGGGGTTGGAGGACAGCGTGAATGGCACCCCGCCGACCTCGATGGTGCCCGTGGCGTTCCAGTTGGTGGTCGCACTCGTGATCCGATAGCCCGCCCCCAGAGTGAAGGCCCCGCCACCATCATCGGTCATGACTGCCGCGTCGTTGAACTGGGCGGCGTCCTCAGCGGCGGTTTCCAGGAGGGCGATCACGTCGGCAGCCGTGGTTGCGCTGCTGATATCTACCTCGACGTCGGAGCTGCCGCCGCCATTGGTCAGTTGGAAGGTGTGGGTTACGACGGGCGGACCATCGCGGGTAATGGTGATTGTGTCGCCGACCGTCGGCATATCCGCCCCGTATTGCCAGGCCAGCGGGGGATCGGTAATCGTCGTGGAGTTCAAGTCAGTCGCCCCGTCTTCCACGAAGTTCTTGTCGGCGGCGGCGAAGTTGAAGGTGTAATCGTTGCCGTTAATCTGCATCGTCATGGACGAGCCGGCCGCCGGAATGCTTTCGAAGTCCAGGCGCCCGGCGGCGAAGTACGTGCGCTGCGCCGTCGTCTGATCTTCCATGGTCACGTAGGTGGAGCCCTGGGGCGGCAGCAGTTCGACGTCCCAGGAGTTCTGGGCGCGCTTGATCCAGGTGTAGTCCAGGTTGTGGCTGTTACCCAAAGAGTCGAAGATCAGCGGCGAGGTCTTGAAGGTGGACCCGTTGGCCGCCGACGACGGCAGGTTCGCCCCCATGGTCAGGGTCGAGGTGGCCCGCGCCGTGCCGCCGATGGTGCTGAGGTTCAGCGGCTGCATGTTCACCGCATCGACCGCGTTCGGGTTGATGTAGAAGGTGTCGCCGTTGCCGTTGTTATAGGCCTTCTGGTAGGCGTTGCCATCGACGTTGATGGTCGAGGCGGTGGAGGCCCCATCCCAGTTCTGCAACGGCCAGCCCTGCATGTAGAAGCCGCCGACGTTTTGCAGGAAGCCGTTCTTGTCGATTTTGAACGACCCCGCCCGGGTATAGGCGAAGCCCGAGGGGTTCTGGGCGTTCTCGGAAACCACGAAGAAGCCGCTGCCGGAGATGCCCACGTCCGTGGACGACGAGGTGGCCTGCAACAGACCCTGGACGTCCACGCCGGTGCGCGGCGCGGACTGCACGCCACCCGGGGAATAGCGGGTCAGCGACGTCTGCTGGGTGACCAGGGTCTGGAAGTTCACCTTCGTCGACTTGTAGCCGATGGTGTTGATATTGGCGACGTTATCGGCAATCGCACCCAGCGCAGAGGACTGGGACTGAAGGCCGGAAACGCCGGAGGTCAAGGCACCGAAGAGGGACATGGTCTTCTCCTTTTCCGTACACCGGAGCGCCTTTTTTTTGGGGTGGCGCCCTCTGGAGTCATGATCGGGGGCTTCGGCCCTTGGTCAGGGCCTGGCCGTCATCCGCGTCAGGTGGTGGTTGTGTCTGTGGAGTCGCTGTTGTCGTCATCCGTCGACTCGCCGCCGTCGGTGGTATCTGTGGTTTCGTCCGAGCCGCCGGTGGTGTCTGTGGTTTCGTCCGAGCCGCCCGTTGAGTCACCGTCGGCCCCGTCACCCGGATCGGTCGAATCCGTGGAGTCGGTGCTGTCATCGGCCGCTGGTTCGGGCATTTCGTCGAAGACGCCCAGCACGTTGTCCAAGTAGACGGTGATGCCACCAATACCGAGCATGGTGCCGTCGTCGCTGGACGCAACGCCGGTCACCTTGCCCAGAGAAGTGGTCCAGGTTTCCACTTCGCCTTCTTCCCGGCTGACGGCGGTCACCTTGATGCGATACGCGCCGTCTTCCATCTGGACGTCGTTTTTGTCCTTGCCGTCCCACGAGATGGAATGAAGGCCCGGGGTCCTTTCCCCCACGTAACTGCGGACAAGGTTGTCATCCGCATCGTAGATGCCGATCACCACGTTATCTGCGGCTTCGGACAGGCCGTACGTGAACATCGCTTTACTGTCCTGCAGGGACAGCCATTCGGTTTCGGCTTCCACGTACTTGCCGATGTAGCTGACCGCCATCGCCTGCTGGGTGCCGGCATTGAGGGCCAGAAGGTTTTCCAGGTTTTCGTTCTGGTTGATCTGCTGTTCGACCTGGGCGAATTGCACCAGCTGATTGGTGAATTCTGACGAATCCATGGGAGACAGGGGGTCCTGAAACTTCAGCTGGGTGGTCAGCAGCGTCATGAAGGTGTCCATGTTCTCCGCCAGCTCGTTGCGGCTGGCAGAGGAAGTGCTGTTGCCCCGGGCGACGGCGGCTGACGCTTCTCCGATGGTGGCCATGGTTCTGTCCTCTCCTGTCCCGCCGCTAGACGCGGACGTCCACGCCGCCCCGGGCCATCGCCCGTTGCGCGCGCTGACCCTCGATCATGGAGGGGTCGTTGCTTTGCTCGTCCGTAGCATCGGTCCGGGACTGGGCGCCGGCATCCCGCCCGCGTCCGCTGCCCTGACCATTGCTGCCGGTCTGATTGTTGGCCATGGCGCCGTTGCCCCGCATGGCGAAGCTCAGGCTGCCGCCGTCGGTCTTCAGCCCGGCGTCCTGCAAGGCTCGCTCCAAGCCCCGGCTGTCCTGGCGCAGCATGTCCAGTGTATCCTTGCTGTCGGCCGTGATGGTGGCCTGCACGGTGCCTTCCTTGCCGATCTCCAGCTTCACTTCCACCCGGCCCATGTCATGGGGGCGCAGCTGGATGTTGATACGGTCCACACCTTTGGCCACGGCCTTGCCGATATTGACCTTCACCTGGTCCTGGATCTTTTCGGCCATGGGATTGGGGCGCTTGGGCGGTTCGGGCTGTTCGGCTTTCTTGGCGGCCTGGTTCTGCTGAGACTGCTGGGTCTGTCCGGCCTGGACCGCCGGGTCCGGCTGGGTGGCCTTGGACTGGGTGGCGGTCTGCGTGCCCGCCTGCTGCGCGGTCTGGGCCTGGCCCTGCTGAACCGCGGCCTGACGGGCCGCCTGACGGGCCGCCTGCGCCCCTTGCGGGTCGGTGCCGGCCTGGCCCGGAACGGCCTGGTCTCCGCTCAGCTGCGGGGTGGTCTGAGGCGGCACTTGGGGCTGAGTGGGGACCTGGGGTTTATCCTGGACCGGCTGCTGGCCCTGAAGCTGGGTCTGGACGTCGGGCTGGGCCTTCTGGGCCTGGGCGTTCGGGTCGGTCTGATTCTGAGCCCTGGCCATCGCCTGCTGCAACGGGGTCGGGGTGGCGGACTGACCGGTCTGCTGGCCCGCGCCACCCTGCGTTCCATTGAAGCCCTGCTGGGCGCCGTCTTTCCCGGCGGCCGTTTCGGAGGACTGGGCAGCGGCCTGCTGGGCGGCGGTGCGGGCATCCTGGGCGGCTGTCTGGCCCTGGACACGCACCCGCACGTCCACCTGGCTGTCACTGTTCATGGAGCGGGCCAGTTGCGCGGCCTGATCCTGGGCAGCCTGGCTTTTTGCCTTGGCGGCCTCGGCGGCGTCGTTGGTGCCCTTCTTTGCACCCTGGGCATTGGGGGTGGCCTTGGCCTGGGCAGCCTGACGGGCAGCTTCCAGGGCCGCATCGGCCTCTGGGCTGTCACCGGCCGGATCGGTCTGCTGCTGAGACGGGGCCTGCGCCGGGGCGGTCGTCTTGGCGGCCGTCTGCTCGGTGCCCTGTCCTGCCCGGGCCTGCATCTGGGCGGCCTGCGCCTGCTGGGTCGGGTCGGTTACGGACGCGTTGGCGGTCTGGGCGGCAGCAGCCTGCTGGGCACGAGCGGCGGCTTCCGCAGCGGCGCGGGCCTGCTGAACCGCCGCAGGCTCGCCATCGACATCGCTTTGCGGGATCGATTCGGTCGGCGTGGCGGCGGTATCGCCGGCTTCCACCCGGCGCTCTGCCGGGTCCGCAGCCTGCTGTTCTCCTGAGGGCTGTCCGTCGGTCGGTGCCTGGGGCTGATCGGCCGTGCCGACCTGGGCTTCCTGCCAGTCCGCAGGCGCGTCTTCAGGGCGGGCGGCCTGCTCATCACGGGGATGATCGTCCGCCGGTTCGTCGTCCACGCGCTCGTCATCGTCCCGGGCCGACGTCTCGGAGGGGCGGGACTCATCCGCATCGTCCCGATCACGCCGGTCATCGGTGCGATCCACCGGCGCTTCGCGGGGGCGGTCGAGAGCTTCCGTCAAGGTCTGGGTGATGTCCGTCGTCAGGTCGCCGGCGCTCATCCTCATGGAGTGCTTGCGCAGCAGCGTGGCAAAGCCGTTGGTGGACGCGGTGGCGCTGTCTTCGGTCTGTCCGTTCGACGAAGCGCTCGTATGCAGCAGGCCGTGGGTCGCACGCTGTTTCTGCTGATCCAGGATAGAGCTCAGGTCCATGACGGTCTTCCCTGCGTTCTGGGCTGGCCCGCTTCGCGGCAGGCCGAGGGCACACGTGGTTGCAGATAGGAAAGCAAGCCGTGGGCCAACCGCGTGGGAAGGCTATAGGTCTATGGATTCATTGGGTTTGGGTGGGAGCGGAGGGGAGGGAACCGGTCCGCCAGGGCGGTAAGAACGACCTAATGGAAAGGCCGGCAGGAAATTTCTGCCGGCCTTGGGGTGCGGGGACATGTGCCGTGGGGGAGGCGGACCGCAGGAGGGCTCTTGCTCGGCCCCCGAGGTCAGGCCGTCTGGTTGTAGAAGAACGGGTTGTTCGAGGCGCTCATGCCGGACACGGTGCTGGCGAACACTTGCAGATAGCTTTGCTGCTGCTGGCTCATGGCCGACATATTCTGCTGCATGGCCGACACCTGCTGCTGGAATTCCGTCTGAAGGGCTTGTTCCTCCAGCAGCCTGTCGTACATGACATCCTTGCGCTCGCTGTTTATTTCCGAGATTTCGTTGCTAATTTTCTTATAGTCATTTTCGATGATGGCCTGATTGGCGACCATTTGTGATCGGGCCAGCTCAAGCTCCTTGTCCGCGTTGTCCAGGGCGGCGCGCGCGTCATCCCAATCGCTGGTGGTCGAGAGGTCGTTGAAGGCCCACTTGCCCTTCAGTTCCAGCCCGCCACTATGCATGGTGCCAGTGATCGCGGTTTCTTCCCCATCGATAATGACGGTCATGGATATCGCGCCGGTGGAGTCGTCGTAGTTGACGGACCCGTCAACAACACCATTCGAAAGGGATGTCAGCTTGCCGGTGGAATCACTGTCTTCCTGGGAATCGGTGTTGTAGGAGGTGTACTGCTCCAGCGCGTTGGAGCCCAGGTCGGGAACCCACCGGGTGCCATCATCTGCCTCGATATAGAAATCGGCCCCCGCATAGACGCCGCTCAGGCTCTTGGTGGTGCTGGTGAAGTTGGGGTTATAGGTGATGTCGTTGGGTTCCCAGGTAGACCGGTCCTGCACCTTGCCGATCGGGTTGAAGGCCCGGCCGTACATGTCGGCCGTTGTATTGATCTCCCGCAGCTTTTCGTCCCACTGGTCCTTCACGTAGTCGGAATCCGGGCTCTTTTCCAGGTCACCTAGGATGGACCGCATATCGTTCAGCAGCGATTGGATCTCTTCGATCCCCTCCACGCCGTTCTCGATGGCGATCCGGGCGTTGTTCACTTGGGCCTGAAGCTTGATGTATCGGTCAGTCTGCTTGTCCAGCGCGGCTTCCCGAGCATCATACTTCTCGTTCATCGCCGTTTCTTTTTTCTGGGCCTCTTCCAGAGCACGTTCCTGGAACTTTTGCAGCGCGACCTGCTGGAAGGAACCCATGCCCCCTGAGCCGGACACCAGGGACGAGACGGCCGACGAGGTGGACGACGCCCCCGCAGAGGTGCCCATCATCAGGCCGGAAATGAGAGATGAACCCGAAGTCAGAGACGTAAGCATGCTGTCCTCCCGGCGCCTTCTGTCGCCGCCTGGTCAACATTGATGTGATCGTCACGGCGTGACCGTCCCGTGACAGCGATTGTCCGGACCCCGATATGACCGCTCCACCGCCCCGGCTTGCCGGGATGGGGGCATGGGTGATCCGCCGGATGACATTCTGCACCTTTTACACATATACGCCAATGGACCGGCTTAATCCAGGGTTTCGTTTTTGGCGGTTCTCGAAAGGAACGTGGCAAGGGCTTGGCGGACCGACCGCACCACCGCCGCCCAATCCCCCCTTTCGGGTTGCCGGAACAGGCGGGTGGCGGGGTACCAGGGGGTGTCCGTCCTCTCCAGCATCCACCGGTAATCGGGCACATGGGCCAGCAGCACCCAGGCGGGGCGTCCCAGGGCGCCGGCCAGATGGATGACGGCGGTGTCCACGCCGATCACCAGGTCCAGGCCGGCCACCACGGTGGCCGTATCCGCCATATCCCGCGCCGAGTCGAGGGGGCGGGCCAGCCGGGGATGGCGCAGGCTTTCCGCAGCCGGCCCGAATTGCAGGCTCTGCCAGGAAATCCCCGGGATCTCCAGCAGCGGAGCGAGCAGGGCGGGAGGGCAGGTGCGCAGGTGGTCCATGGGATTGTCGGGCGATCCGGCCCAAACCAGGCCGATTCGGGGTGGTGCGGGAACGGGCTGTCCGGCGCCGGCACCGCGCTTTACGGACGGCAGGTGGAGATAGGGCACCTGGCCGGGCATGTGCTCGGGCGTGATCGCCAGCCGGTGGGGCAGGGAAAGCAAGGGAAGGCGCGCGTTCGCAGGGGGGCGGGGGGCATCCCGGGTGATGACCCGGTCCACGCCGTCGAGCCCGCCGGCCAGCCGCCGGAGTTCCGGGGGAACCTCCAGGATGACGGTGCCGGGACGGGTATCGCTCTCTGCATCGGAGTCGGCTGGGTTGCCGAAGGCCTGACGGCGGGCGGCGGGCAGCAGGCGGGCGGCCATCAGCGTGTCGCCCAAGCCCTGTTCCGCCTGGACCAGCAGGGTCTCTCCGGCGGCCAGGGGGCTGCCGTCCCAGGTCGGCGCCGGATGGGGGCTTTGGTGGATGGCGAAGCGGGGCAGCCGCCAGCGGTCTTCGTGAACCTGCCAGCCTTCCCGCCAGGCGCCGGCGGTCAGCAAGGCCCAGGCGAGGTTATAGCGGGCGTCCGCGTCCTCGGGGTCCAGGGCCAGCGCCTGGCGGTGGGCGGCGATGGCGCCGGGCAGGTCCCCCAGGCCCCGCAGGCAGACCCCTCGGTTGGTGTGGTAGTGGGCGCGTTCCGGTGTCCGGGCGCAGGCGGCGACGTAGAGAGGCAGGGCCTCTTCCAGCCGATTCCGGCCGGTCAGGTGGTGGGCAAGGTTATAGGTCCAGTCCGGTTCCTCCGGCGCCAGCCGGTGGGCGCGGCGCAGGGCCTGTTCCGCAATTTCGTTCCCTTGGCCGTCGTCGCCGCCGGAGGCGAGGGCGCCGAGCACGCCACCCAGGCTGGACCAGGCCGCGGCATCCGCCGGGGTCAAGCTCAGCACCCGTTGATAGGCCTCTCGGGCCGGGATCAGGGCCTGCTCGGCGCGCAGCAGGCCGGCAAGATTGCGATGGTTCAGGGGGTCCGACGGATCGCAGCGGCAGGCGCGGCGGAGAAGGGCGATGGCGGCTTGCCGGTGGCCCTGCCCGTCCAGCAGGCTGGCCCGCAGCCGCCAAGGGCCGGATTCCGCCGGCAGCAGGCGGTGGACGGGGGTCAGGGCGATCAGGGCGTCTTCCTGCCGACGGGCGCGGGCCAGGGCCGTGACCAGATCAAGCCGCCAATGCAGCCGTCCCGGTTCCTGCCGGACCGCGCCCTCCAGCGGGTCGACGGCGGCCTGGGGCTGGTTCAGGTCCAGCAGCAGCCGTCCCAGGCCATGGAGCGCCGGTCCGTGGGTTGGCAGCAGGCGCAGGGCGGTGATGTAGAAATCCCGGGCACCGGCCCAGTCACCGGCGCTTCGGGCCGCATCCGCTTTGGCGGTCATGGCGGTTGCGACGATGCTCATCGGGGAAGGGTCCGGCAGGGCGGGGTGGCGGCTTGTCGGCGGACCTGCCCCGTGGCACTCTGCGCCCCATGGACCCTCTGGATGGCGCGCTGGAACATATTGCGGACCGGGCCGAAGCCGCCTGGGGGAGCGGTGCGTTCGCGCGGGCCGAGGCCCTGGCCCGCCTCGGGCTGGCCCGCGATCCCGATCACCCGCGCCTGCTGTCCGTGCTCGGGGCGCTGGCCGAGGCCGATGGTCGCTCCCTGGAGGCTGCGGAGTGTTTCCGCCGGGCCGTCGGCCGGTGCGCGGACGATCCGGGTCTTCACTACAATCTGGGGGTCGCCCTGCTGTCCGCCGGGCTGGGCGAGGCGGCGGAAACCGCCTGGAACACCACCGTCGCCCTGGATCCGGACCATGGCGGCGCCCTGTTCAATCTCGCCAAGCGGGCGGCCGATACGGGGCGTCCGCAGCGGGCGCTGGATTTCTATGCCCGTGCCCGGGCCGCGGCGCCGGGCAATGCGCTGATTGCCTTCAACCAGGGCAACCTGCTGGCCCGTCTGGGCCGGCTGGAGGATGCCGCCGACCATCTTGCCGAAGCCTGCCGCCTGGCCCCGGCGGATGGGCGCATGCGCACCAATCTGGGGGTGGTTCTGCGGCGGCTGGGGCGACTGGACGCGGCCCTCGCGGCCCAGAACGCGGCCCTTGCCCTGGCCGAAGAGCAGGGGGCCGAAGAGCAGGGGGGGGCAGCGTCGCTCCTGTTGGCGGAAGTCCAGTGGAACCGTGCCAATCTGCTGCTGGCCCTGGGCGACTATCGCGCCGGGTTCGCCGGCTACGAATGGCGTATGCGCCGGCCGGCCTGGTGGCTGCCCGACCCCGGCGTCCCCCTGTGGCGGGGCGAGCCCCTGGACGGTCGGCGGCTTCTGGTCAGTGTGGAGCAGGGGGCCGGAGACATGATCCAGGCCGCGCGCTTCCTGCCGCTGCTGGCGGCACGGGGCGCCGGCCGGGTGGTGGTCGAGGTGCCGCAGGCGCTGCACCGCCTGCTGGCAGGAGCGGCGGGGGTGGACGCGCTCGTCGAGCCGGGGGGCCTGCCGGAGGACGAGCCGGTGGACTGTCACGTGCGGATGTTCAGTCTGCCCCACGTGCTGGGGATCACGCTGGAGGATCTTCCCGGTCCCGGTCTTGGGTCCGGCCCCGATGCCGGAGCCTACCTGCGTGCGCCGGCCGAAGCCCGCGCCGAAGCACCGGCGGTCGACCGAGCGACGGGGACGCTGGCGGTGGGTCTGTGCTGGTCGGGAAACCCGGACTTCGAAGAAAACCATGTGCGCGCCGCCCCCCTGCAAGCCTTTGCTTCCCTGATCGCCGATCCGGCGCTGCGGGTCCATAGCTTGCAGAAAGGTCCCCCTGCCGCGCAACGGCAGACTGCGCCTGCCGCCCTGTCCGACCGTCTGACGGATCTGGGGCCGGCCCTGACGGATTTCGCGGTGACGGCGGCGGTGATGGAGCGGTTGGACGTGGTGGTGACCACCGACACCAGCGTGGCACATCTGGCCGGGGCGCTGGGGCGTCCTTGCCTGCTGCTGCTGGCGGCCCATTGCGACTGGCGCTGGATGACGGAACGGGCGGACAGCCCGTGGTATCCCAGCCTCAGCCTGTTTCGCCAAGAACGGCTGGGAGAGTGGGATCCGCCGATTCACCGCTGTCTGCGTCATCTTCGGCGGCTCGCCGGGCAATATATTCCGCCCGCAGCATCGACATGATGACCAGCGATCGATAAATGCCACCGCTGCGCACCACTTCGCGCAGGGTGCCTTCCTCGACAAAGCCGGCTTGGCCGTAGACGTGGCGGGCACGATCATTGTCGTCGAACACATCCAGCCACAGGCGGTTGGCGTTCAGCGTCAGGAAGACATGGGCAAGCACGGAGTGCAGCATGGCCCGGCCGACACCCTGCCCGGGATGAGCCGCGACCATGCGGACCAGTTCGACAGCGTTATGTTTGTTCGTCAGCCCCGCGAGGATGGCAAAACCAACGGGGCGTTCGCCCGAGTCTTGAAAGACTATGTATTGCCCGTCGGACTCTCGCAGCCAAGTTGCATGCTTCTCGCGCGGCCAGGGTAAAATGAAACGTGCGTAATCCTGGCGGCCTTCTTGTCTCAGGATAAAGGGGAGATCAGTGGGGCGTCCCGGTCTACCTGTGAGAGGCCAGTCTATAGTGAAATTGTACGACACGGTCATTTTATGCTTCCATTGCAACCGGGGGTGCCGTCAACGGGAATCCTTCTTGTGGACCTGCCCCGATCCCAGGCCTACCTTCCATATAGGCGGTCTTGGGACGCGACACACTATAAATACAGCATCAACCGCCATTAACGCAGAACAATCGGAGACTTTAATCCGTGACACAATCCCTTACCGTGAAGCCCCGTGATCCCGCCGCGGTTCTTCGGGAACAGTTGCCGGACGTTCGCGGCGCTGCGGCCCGTGCCATGGAGGCGGAATGTTGGATAGACGGCCCCCAGACTCGCGCCTTTGAAAAGATCTTTGCCCATTGGCTGGGGGTTGGTCATGCGGTCGGCACCGGATCCGGTGCGTCTGCTCTTCAGATCGCCCTGGCCGCCGCCGGCGTCAGCCGGGGCAGCCTGGTGGTTGCCGACGGTCTGGTGGAAGCCGCCACCGTTGCCGCCGTGTCGCGCCTGGGCGCCCGCCTCAGCCTGGTGGACGTGGAGCCGGGAACCCTGACCATGGATCCGGCGGCCCTGGAGGCCGCCCTGGCCCCTGGCGGTTCGGCCGAGGGTGCCGACGTGGTTCTGGCCACCCATCGCTTCGGCCATCCCGCCGCCATGACGGCCCTGGTCGAAGCCGGCCATGCCCGGGGTGCCAAGGTGATCGAGGAAGCCGCCCAGGCGCTGGGTGCCTTGCTGGACGGGGTGCGCGTGGGCAGTCTGGCCGATGCCGCCGCCTTCGACCTGTCCCCCGGCCGGGGTCAAGGGGGCGTCGGATCCGCCGGCATGGTGACCACCAACGACGCGGGCCTTGCCGCCCTGGCCCGGGCGCTGACGGGGGTGGGGGGCGAAGCGGTTTCGGGGGCCGACCCGACGCCGCCGGTCGGCTTCGACTGCCCCATGGGCGAAGTGGAAGCCGCCGTGCTCGGCGCCCTGCTGCCGCGCTGGGACAGCGCCATCCTGCGCCGCCAGTCCATCGCCTTGCGCTACGACATGGCGATGTCCGGCTTCGGCTTGAAGCCGCCGGTGGAGCGGTCGTCGGCGACTCACACCTATACCGCCTATCCGGTGCGCTTCCCCAACGGCCCGGCCGCCGCCAAGGTGCTGGCCGACGCTGGCATCGATACCGCCTGGTCCCCGGTGCCGGCCCTGGTCAACCGTCCCGGCTGGGTCACCGCACTGCCGGGCTGCAAGGAGGCGCTGGCCAACGTCCTGCTGCTGCCGATCTATCCGCAAATGCCGGCCGATGATCAGCGCAAGGTGATGGAGGCCCTGCCCAAGGCCGTCGCCTGACCGGTCTTCTTGGGGGTGTGTCGGAAAAGCCCTTTCCTTTTCGGGGGATAGGGCTTTTCTTTTCCGCTTGATGCTCTATCGCATTGGGGGGCTTTGCGCCATAATGCCGGCCGCCGGGTGGGAGAGGTCGAAGGCCCCCCGCCGGCCTTCTCCCCATCTCGAACTGGAGCCGCGACCGTGATGGACGCCGCCAAGCCGCTGTTTTCCTGGCGCAAGCATTGGGCCGCCAAATTCGGCACCGCCCCCTTCCTGCCCATGTCCCGGGCGGAAATGGACCTGCTGGGCTGGGATGCCTGCGACATCATCCTGGTCACCGGCGATGCCTATGTGGACCATCCCAGCTTCGGCATGGCCATCATTGGCCGCCTGCTGGAAGCCCAGGGCTTCCGGGTGGGCATCCTTTCCCAACCCGACTGGACGGATGCGGAGTCCTTCCGCGCGCTTGGGGCGCCGGCCCTGTTCTGGGGGGTGACCGGCGGCAACATGGACTCGATGGTCAACCGCTATACCAGCGACCGGCGCCTGCGCCATGACGACAGCTACACCCCCGGCGGCGAAGGCGGGCGGCGGCCGGACCGGGCGGTGATCCAGTACACCCAGCGCTGCCGCGAGGCATTCAAGGGCGTACCCGTGGTGCTGGGCGGGATCGAAGCGTCGCTGCGGCGCATCGCCCACTACGACTACTGGTCCGATACGGTGCGGCGGTCGGTGCTGGCCGACAGCAAGGCCGACCTGCTGGTCTACGGCAATGGCGAGCGGGCCATTGTCGAGATCGCCCATCGCGCCGCCCGGGGGGAAGAGCCCAAGGCCATGACCGGCATTCGCGGCACCGCCCGCATGGTCTCCGCCCCGCCCGAGGACATGGTGATCCTGCCCGCCGACCATCTGGAGGACGAGCGGGAAGAGGGCGAAGGCGCCGCTGTCCGCCCGCTGCCCGGCCATCCCGTGGCCCTGCGCCTCGCTCCCTTTGAAGCGGTCAGCCAGGACAAGGCGCTGTATGCCCATACGGCCCGGGTGATCCACCGGGAAAGCAATCCGGGCAACGCCCGGGCGGTGTTCCAGCCCCATGGGGACCGGTTCGTCTGGCTGGAGCCCCCGCCGATCCCCCTGACCACCGAGGAGCTGGACGCGGTTTTCGACCTCCCCTATGCCCGCGCGCCCCATCCGGCCTATGAGGACGCGCGGATCCCGGCCTGGGAGATGATCCGCTTTTCCGTCAACATCATGCGCGGCTGTTTCGGCGGCTGTTCCTTCTGCTCCATCACCGAGCACGAAGGCCGCATCATTCAAAGTCGCTCCGAGGGCTCGATTCTGCGCGAGATCGAAGCGATCCGGGATCGCACGGCAGGGTTTACCGGCCAGATTTCCGACCTGGGCGGGCCGACGGCCAACATGTGGCGGCTGGGCTGCAAGGATGCCAAGACCGAAAGCCTGTGCCGGCGCTGGTCCTGCGTCTATCCGGACATCTGCAAGAACCTGGACACCGACCACAGCGCCCTGATCACCTTGTACCGCAAGGCCCGGGCCATCGACGGGGTGAAGAAGATCTCCATCTCCTCGGGCCTGCGCTACGATCTGGCGGTGCGCAGCCCGGCCTATATCAAGGAACTGGTCACCCACCATGTGGGCGGCTACCTGAAGATCGCGCCCGAACATACGGAAACCGGGCCGCTGTCGAAGATGATGAAGCCGGGCATGGGAACCTATGACCGCTTCAAGCAGCTGTTCGATCAGTTTTCCAAGCAGGCCGGCAAGAAGCAGTACCTGATCCCCTATTTCATCGCCGCCCATCCGGGGACCACGGACGAGGACATGATGAACCTGGCCCTGTGGCTGAAGGCGAACGGCTTCCGTGCCGATCAGGTGCAGGCCTTTCTGCCGTCGCCCATGGCCCTGGCCACGGCCATGTACCACGGAGAGCAGAACCCCCTGGTTCCCGTGCGGCGCTTCGGTGGCGAGGCGGTGAGCAGCGCCAAGGGGCTGAAGCAGCGCCGTCTGCACAAGGCCTTCCTGCGCTACCACGATCCGGAGAACTGGCCGGTGCTGCGCGAGGCCCTGAAGCGCATGGGGCGGAGCGATCTGATCGGCCCGGGCAAGCAGCATCTGGTGCCCGTCCGTCAGCCCGTCGGGACCGGTGGCAGCGGCGGCGAGGGCGCGCGCACGGGGCGCAAGAAAGGGGCACAGACCTTCATGACCACTCATGCCCGGCCCTCTTCGGCCCCGGCGGCTAAGGGGTCTCGATCGGGGAACCGGGTCGAGAGCAGGGCCGGGAGTCGGTCAGCCGGCGCCAGTGGCCGGGGCTCAGGCCGTGGGCGCGGCGGAACTGCCGGGTGAAGTGGGCCTGATCGGCGAACCCGGTTGCGGCCGCCGCGTCGGCCAGCGGTGTGCCGGCCCGGATTAGCCGGGCGGCTGCGTCGATCCGCCGGGACAGGTGGAAGCGATAGGGGCTGACACCGAAGGCCCGGCGAAACTGGCGCGCCAGCTCCCACCGGCTGAGGCCGCAGATCGCTTCCAGGCGGCCGGCGGAAACGGGGGTTTCCACCTCTTCTTCCAGGACCGTCCGCGCGCGTTTCAGGGCTGGCAGGTCCAGGGGCGGGGGGCGGTGGCGCGGTTCGTTGCTGGTGCTGTTGCCGGCGGCGCACAGGGCGTCGGCCAGGGCACCCACCCGGCTGGTGCGCCACAGGGGGTCGGCGATCGGGACTTCCCCGGCTTCGGCGACCAGGGCGCGGATGGCGGCGATGACCCGGGGATCGTCGACCACCGGATCGGCCAGGAAGGGCAGCGGCGCATTCCCCAGCGCATCGCGGATCAGCAGCGGATCGATATAGGCGGTGCGGCAGCCGAAGCCCTCGGCGGTGCCCGGCCGGCCGTCGTGGCGCTCGTCGGGATGGAGCACATAAGCGCGGCGGGTCACGGTCTGGCGCGTTTCCCCCCGGTAGCTGAAGACCTGGACGCCATGGGTGGTGAACCCGACGGCGTATCCGTCGTGGCTGTGCGGAGAAAACGCTTCGGCCCGGAACGAGGCCGCCATCAGGGCAATGCCATCCGCCCGCCGGTCCAGGACCAGACGGCTGCCGCTGGTGTCGCCGTGCATGGCTGCCATCCCTGCCATCCCTTTTCGCACGAACGTTCAAGACCCGCCCGGCACCCTTTGCCTAGGCTCGGACCGTTCCACTTTGTCATGGAGGACGGGGTCTTGGCGATGGATGATCTGGTGTCGTTGCTGGCGGCGGCTTTGACCCTGATGGGTAGTCCGGGGCCGGGGACCCTCAGCCTGGCGGCGGTGGGGTCGGTGTTCGGTATGCGCAGGGGGCTGCCCTATCTGGCCGGCATGATCCTGGGGACCACCGGGGTGGTGGTTCTGGTGGCCACCGGCGTGACGGGCATGGTGCTGGCGGTGCCGGCTCTGCTGCCGGTGCTGGGCGTACTGGCGCTGGGGTATCTGCTCTGGCTGGCCTACCGCATCGCCACGGCACCGATCCTGGTGGAGACCGGAGCGGACGACGCGGACGGTGCGGAGGTGCGGCGGCCATCCTTTACCGGGGCGTTCCTGCTGGGGATCGCCAACCCCAAGGCCTACGGGGCCATCAGCGCGGTGTTTACGGGCACGGTTCTGGTTCCGGGCGATCCGCTGGCCGATGCGGCGGGCAAGGCGCTGGTGCTGGCCGGGGTGGTGGTGCTGTCGACCACCCTGTGGCTGGCCCTGGGCGCACGGTTCGCCCGTGCCCTGCGGACCCCGCGCACCGGACGGGTGATCAATGTGCTGTTCGCCGTGCTGCTGCTGGGCTCGGTGGTGCTGGTGTTGATGGTGTGATCTAGTGCATCGACCCAAACGAAGGCATCAGCCGAAGTTTGGAAAGTTGATGTATAAACAAAGTCCTAGTGCACTGACCGCTGAATCATCGGAATGTGTCAGTGCACTAGTGACTGGTCGGCAGGCGGGCGTGGAAGGCTGCGCCCGCGTCGGGCTTGCCTTCGGCCCAGATGGTGCCGCCGTGGTGTTCGACGATGCGGCGGCAGACCGCCAGGCCGACACCGGATCCGCTGGCGCCGCCGCTGCCGGGCAGGCGCTGGAACAGGTTGAAGACCGCGTCGCTGTCTTCCGGCGCGAAGCCCCGGCCGTTGTCCCGCACGGTGATCAGCCAGGCTGGCGGCGCACCGCCCGGGCTGTCGGACTCCAGGCTCCAGTCCGGGGTGAAGGCCACCTCCACGCTGAGCGGGCGGTTCGGGGCGCGGTACTTGATGGCGTTGCCCAGAAGGTTTTGCAGCAGCCTGGCCATCTGGCTTTCGTCGGCTTCCAGCAGAGGGTTGGCCTTTGGCAAGGTCAGCGTGGCGCCGGCCTCGTCCAGAGCCAGGGTCAGATTGGCCAGGGCGCGCTTCAGGGGCGCTTCCAGATGCACCGGCGCGAAGCGGGCGGGCTGAGTGCTGATGCGGGAATAATCCAGCAAGTCCTGGATCATCGTGCCCATGCGCGTGGCCCCGTCTTCGACGAAGGCCATGTATTCCCCGGTCTCGGCGTCCAGCTTGTCGGCCAGCCGGCGGCGGATCAGCTGCAGATAGCTGCGGATCATGCGCAGCGGTTCTTGCAGGTCGTGGGAAATGCCGTAGGCGAAGCCTTCCAGTTCGGCGTTGGACCGTTCCAGGGCGGCGGTGCGGTCGGCGACCCGCTGCTCCAGGATGGCATTGGCGAACTGCAATTGCTCCCGGCTGGTTTCCAGGTTCACGATGTCCATGTAGGCGCGCAAGGCGGCGACGATGGTGGTGAACAGCTTCTGCGCCGTCAGCTCGGTCTTCGCCTTGTAATCATTGATGTCGTAGTTGACGATCACTTCCCGTTCGGGGGCCTGGCCCGGCTGGCCGGTGCGCAGGATGATGCGGACCGCCCGATTGTTCAGGTCCTCGCGGATGAAGCGGACCAGCCGCAGGCCCGCATCTTCGGATTCCATCACCACATCCAGCAGGATGGCGGCGATGTCCGTATGGGATCGCAGGACGCTGCGGGCTTCCAGCGCCGAATGGGCCGACAGCAGATCCAGCCCCCGGTCCTTGAAGCGGACTTTGTCCAGAACGGTGCGGGTGATCAGGTGCACTTCGGGATCGTCGTCGACGATCAGCACCTTCCAGGCAAGCGCCGCCCCCACGTCGTCAGGCGACATGCCATCAGGCCTGTCCTCTGGCTCGTCATCGACGAACAGGAGTTCTTTGTCGGGCTCTGCCAATGTCATCGAACCTCGTCCGCAGCGGGCCGCCCCCTGTCTGCGTCATGAAGGGCAAAAGTCTGCCGTGACGGCGGGTAAAAAACAACACGTAATGTGACGTTCTATGAGGTCGAACAACCAGCGGGTGGTTTTTTGAGTTGAAAAGTGCGGTCTTGTCGAGAGCGCTTGCCGGTCATGGCCCATCTTTCTGCGATTTCTGCCGGGCAAACAAATAAAACCCCGGGAGGTGTCCCTCCCGGGGTTTCAGGTCGGTGCCGGTGGCCGCAGGACCCTCTGCGGCCACCGGAAAGGGTTTGTCTTACATCAGGCTTTTCGAGCCATGGCCGAACTCGGGGTAGGCTTCCAGGCCCAGTTCCGCCTTGTCCAGCCCCATTTCTTCGTCTTCGTCGGAGCAGCGGATGCCCATGGTGAACTTCAGGATCAGCCAGACCACGGCGCTGACCACCAGGACGAACACGCCGATGGAGACGATACCCAGGATCTGGGTGACGAAGCTGGTTTCGGTGTTGGACAGCGGCACGGCCAGGGTGCCCCAGATGCCGCAGACCAGGTGGACGGGGATGGCACCGACCACGTCGTCGATCTTCAGCTTGTCCAGCAGCGGCACGGTCACGACGACCAGGACGCCACCGATCATGCCGATGATGATGGACAGCAGCGGGGTCGGGGTCAGCGGTTCGGCGGTGATGGACACCAGACCGGCCAGCGCGCCGTTCAGGGCCATGGTCAGGTCGACCTTGCCGTACATCACCTGGGTCAGGATGATGGCGGCAACCACGCCACCGGCAGCGGCCAGGTTGGTGTTGGCATAGATGTTGGAGATCGCCATCGCGTCACCGGGCGTGCCCAGGGCCAGCTGGGAACCGCCGTTGAAACCGAACCAGCCCAGCCACAGGATGAAGGTGCCCAGGGTGGCCAGCGGCAGGTTGGAGCCCGGCATCGGGTTCACGCGGCCGTCGGCGGAGTATTTGCCGCGACGCGCGCCCAGGATGATGGCGCCGGCCAGAGCGGCCCAGCCACCGACGGAGTGCACCAGGGTCGACCCGGCGAAATCGCTGAAGCCCGCTTCGGACAGCCAGCCGCCGCCCCACTGCCAGGAGCCCTGGATCGGGTAGATGATGGCCGTCAGGACGACCGCGAAGATCATGAACGGCCAGAACTTGATGCGCTCGGCCAGGGTGCCCGACACGATGGACGCGGCGGTCGCCACGAACACCATCTGGAAGAACCAGTCGGACATCACCGAATAGCCGGTTTCCAGATCCGGTTCGGCGCCCGGGTTGTACAGGAAGGTGAAGGAGCCGATGTAGCCACCGTCCACGCCAATGTACATCAGGTTGTAGCCGATCAGGTAATACATGATGCCGGCGACGGCGTAGAGCGAGATGTTCTTCAACATCTGCATGGAGGTGTTCTTGGTGCGGACCAGGCCGCCTTCCAGCATGGCAAAGCCGGCGGCCATCCACATGACCAGGAAGCCATGCACCAGGAACTGGAACGTATTGAAAATATATGCCGTTTCCGCAGCGTCAGCAGCGGCGGGCGCGTCCTGGGCCAGCGCCGGAGCGGCCGCGACGACTGCCGCGAGCGCCGACAGGCCGGCCAGCTTCAGGGTTTTGGTGGCAAAAGTCATCGTACCAGGTCCTCCTTAAAGAGCGTCGGCGTCGGTTTCGCCGGTGCGGATCCGCACGGCCTTGGCGAGGTCGTAGACGAACACCTTGCCGTCGCCGATCTTGTCGGTGCGGGCCGCGTTGCAAATGGCCTCGACCACCCGATCCACCATCTCGGTCTTCACGGCGACTTCGATCTTCACTTTCGGCAGGAAATTCACCTGGTACTCAGCCCCACGGTAGATTTCCGTCTGGCCCTTCTGGCGACCGAAGCCCTTCACTTCGGACACGGTCAATCCCTGAATATCAAGGGGAGTCAGCGCTTCGCGCACCTCGTCCAGCTTGAAGGGTTTGATGATAGCCATGATCAGCTTCATAAATCGTACCCCCAATTGGATCGCAATAACGATTCGGGTCCGGCTCGTCTCCCGCAGGCTGGGGACATACCGGGTCACGCAGAACGCAATCAAGAAGCGTGCCACATTTTGTAACGAGAAAATCGTCTCTTGAATCAAGGGCTTGTCAAATTCTGTGACAGCGGCGGTGATCGGGTGTCTCTTCGCATGCACAGCAATTAATCAAAATCCGGGAAATGTGGCGGAGCATGCATCCTTTTTCCGGAATCTCGCGTTAGGGGAAAAGCGAATTGACCGAGTCTCCTTGTCGGTTAGCGGCCGATCCCGGCGTCCCGGTCCCGGCCGTTGCCCCCATGCCGCCTTGCGGCGAGGGAGACAGCGTCTTTGTGGCCAGAATCGGGTCAAAATTGGCTAATTTTTAAGCAGGCTGCCAGCCGACCGGGCGGGGTGACCCGTTTGGCCCGAGAGACCTTTCAGGAAATAAGGCTTTAACGCGCCTGCAACAAAAGGCCGGCCGGAATCAAGGGCAGGCCGCATCAGCACGGCGTTGACTTCCATGCGGGCCTCCGATACCGTTTGCACATGGCACACGCACCCGCATGTTATGCCCCGTGGCATCAAACTACGACCGTAGCCCGTTGGAACGGGCTGGGGCGAGATTGCATGCGGTGTCATCTGACGAACTCCTGACACCCTAAATAAGGCAAGATCACCACAGCCCTTCCGGTCTCGGAAAGGGGTGTGCCAGTGTGTCTGCCAAGACCAGGTCTCTCTCCTCCGCGACGACAGGAAGGGCTCTCATCCAAGAGGAGAGGGACCCATGGAGGCCCACGATCACCGGGTTCTCGGCAGACGCCAGGATCTGTTCCTGTTCCGCGAAGAATCCCCCGGCGCGGCATTCTGGTTGCCGCGCGGGCTGGTGCTGCTGCGTCTGCTGGAGCAGACCGTGCGCACCGTGCTGCACGGGGCCGGTTACCAGGAAGTGCGGACTCCGCAGGTGCTGAGCCGCGGGCTGTGGGAGACCTCCGGTCATTGGGACCGCTTTGCCGGCGGCATGTTCACCCTGAGCGACGGCTCGGGGGAGGAACCCTCTCTGGCGCTGAAGCCCATGAGTTGCCCGGGCCATGTGCTGCTCTATCAGGCGCGCCGGCGGTCCTATCGCGAGCTGCCGCTGCGGCTGTGCGAGTTCGGGGCCTGCCATCGTGACGAGCCGTCCGGGGCCTTGATGGGCCTGATGCGGGCGCGCGCCTTTACCCAGGACGATGCGCATGTGTTCTGCGCCGAGGATCAGGCAACCGCCGAGATCGCGCGGGTGGCTGCGATGCTGACGGAAACCTGCGCCCTGTTCGGGTTCGATGATCTGGCCGTCGGGCTGTCCACCCGGCCGGCGGTGCGGGCGGGAACGGAGGCGCAGTGGGACCGGGCCGAGGCGATCCTGGTTGAAGCGGCCGCGGGCGCCGGCCTGAACCCGGTGATCCAGCCGGGGGAAGGGGCGTTCTATGGCCCGAAGCTGGAGTTCGCCCTGACCGATGCGGCCGGGCGGCGCTGGCAGTGCGGCACCATCCAGCTGGATATGGTCCTGCCGGAGCGCTTCGACCTGGATTATATCGATGCGGCGGAAAACCGTCTGCGGCCGGTGATGATCCACCATGCCATTCTCGGCAGCCTGGAACGGTTCCTGGCGATCCTGCTGGAGCACTGCCGGGGGCATCTCGCGCCCTGGCTGGCGCCGGATCAGGTGGTGGTGGCCAGTCTTGGGCGGGATCAGGCCGGCGCGGCAGAGGCGGTGGCGGCGCGCTTCCGGGCGGCCGGGCTGCGGGCCACCGGCGACGGGCGGGCGGAAAGCCTGCCGCGCAAGGTGGCAGAGGCTCACGCCCAGGGTATTCCCGTGACCGCCGTGATCGGCCCCCGGGAAGCGGCGCAGGGGACGCTGACCCTGCGTTGGCCCGGGGGGCAGACCGAAACCCTGTACCAGGAAGCCGCCGTCGCCCGCCTGCGCGCGTTCTGTGCCGGGCCGGCACGGTCCGGTCAGCGCTCGGCGGCATGATGAAGCGGGTGCGGCGGGGGCTCAGGCCTTCGCCGCTTCCTCTTCCGTCACGTCGTAGCGGACGAAGGCGATCTTGTTGCCGTCCGGATCCCGGGCATAGGCGGCGTAGAAGCCCTCGCCGTACTGGGGGCGCAGGCCGGGGGCGCCTTCGCAGGTACCGCCCATTTCCAGCGCCAGGGCATGGAGGGCCTTGGCCATGGCGGCCGAGGGCATGCCGAAGGCCAGCATGACGCCGTTGCCGACGGTGGCGGGGCGGCCGTCGAAGGGCCGGGTGATGCAGAATGCCGGGCCGGTGTTGTCCAGGGTTCCCCAGCAGGCGCCCTCGTCGTCGATCAGGCAGCGCGGCTGTCCCAGACGATCCATCAGCGCATCATAGAAGCGGATGGAGCGGTCCAGGTCGTTGCTGCCGACCATGGTGTAGGCGAACAGGGGCGGGGTATCGGCCGGCATCACAGGCCCATCAGGCTTTTGGCGAAGTGGTCGGGGTCGAAGGGCCGCAGGTCGTCGGCCTGTTCCCCCACACCCACATAGTGCACGGGCAGGCCGAAGCTGTCGGCCAGGGCCACGACCACCCCGCCCTTGGCGGTGCCGTCCAGCTTGGTCATCACCAGGCCGGACACGTCGACCATCTCGCGGAACACCTTCACCTGCTGGTGGGCGTTCTGGCCGACGGTGGCATCCAGCACCTGCAGGCAGGTGTGCGGCGCGTCGGGGTCGAGCTTGCGCAGCACCCGGATGATCTTGCGCAGCTCTTCCATCAGCTCGGTCTTGTTGTGCAGGCGGCCGGCGGTATCGATCAGCAGCACGTCCCGGCCTTCCGTTTGCGCCTGCTTGTAGGCGTCGAAGGCCAGGCCGGCGGCATCGGCGCCGGTGTCCCGGGCGATCACCGGACAGCCGGTGCGATCTCCCCAGACCTTCAACTGCTCCACGGCGGCGGCGCGGAAGGTGTCGCCGGCGGCCAGCAGGACGGATTTCTTCTCCGCCCGCAGCTGCCGGGCGATTTTGCCGATGGTGGTGGTCTTTCCCGACCCGTTGACACCCACGACCAGCACCACATGGGGCTTGCGGTCGGGATCGAAGGGCAGGGGCAGCGCGACGGGGCGCAGGATCTCGGCGATGTCGGTGGCGAAATGGGCGCGCACCTCCTCGCCGGTCACATCCTTGCCGAAGCGTTCCTTGGCCAGGGACTGGGTCAGCTTGCTGGCGGTCTGCACTCCCAGGTCGGCGGTGATCAGCAGGTCTTCCAGTTCTTCCAGCGCCTCGTCGTCCAGGGTGCGCTTGGTGAACAGCTGCATGATGCCGCCCACCAGGCGGCTGGACGAGCGGGCCAGGCCATCCCGCAGGCGGGCGAAGAAGCTCTTCCGTGCCGGCTCGGCCTCTTCTTCTTCCCCGGCTCCGGTCCCTGCCCCTTCCTCGTCCTTCGGCACCTCGTCCTTCGGTGCGCTGCCGTCCTCATCCTTCGCTTCGGGCTCGGGTTCGGGCTGGGGCTCGGGTTCCGGGGCGGGCGCCTGTACAGTCTCAATGACCGGTTCGGGCTCGGGCTCCGGACCAGGCTCGGGCTCCGGACCAGGCTCGGGCTTCGGACCAGGCTCGGGTTCGGGCGCAGGCTCCGGAGCCGGCTCCGGGGTCGGCGGCGGGGTGAGGGGGACCTTATCCACCTTCGGCGCGTCGAAGGTGGTGGGGCCGACGATTTTTGACCAGAAGCCTTTTTTCTTCGGGGCGGGCGGGGTCGTCTCGTCGGAAGGCGTCAAAGGATCTCTCCGCTCAGTCGGTCGCCATGGGCGGCGGTCAGCCGCACCGGAACGATGGTGCCCGTCTCCACCGATGCGGACTCGGGCAAGGTGACGGGCACATAGGCTTCGCCGTGGCCCAGGCCGGGCTTTTCCACCAGCACCCGGTCGGTGCGGCCCACCAGGCTGTCCAGATAGGCCGCCAGGGCCTTTTCCCCCTTGGCCCGCAGGCGCTGGGCGCGCTCCTTGACCACCGGTTTGGGCAGGCCGGGCATGCGGGCGGCCGGGGTGCCGGGGCGGGCGCTGTAGGGGAACACGTGCAGATGGGTCAGGCCGGCCTCGTCCACCAGCGCTAGGGTGTCGCGGAAGTGGGCTTCGGTTTCCGTGGGGAAGCCGGTGATGATGTCCGCCCCCAGGGCCAGTCCGGGGCGCAGGGTGCGCAGCCGCCGGGCCAGCGCGATCACGTCGCCGCGCAGGTGGCGGCGCTTCATGCGCTTCAGGATCAGGTCGGCCCCGGCCTGCACCGACAGGTGCAAATGAGGCATCAGACGCGGTTCGCCGGCCACCAGGGCCAGCAGGTCGTCGTCCACCTCCACCGGGTCCAGCGAGGACAGGCGCAGGCGCGGCAGCTCCGGCACGGCGCCGAGCAGCCGGCGCACCATCTGCCCCAGGGTGGGGGCACCGGGCAGGTCGGGGCCATAGGCGGTGATGTCGACGCCGGTCAGCACCACTTCGCCATAGCCGTTGGCCACCAGCTGGCGCACCTGGTCGGCGATCCGTCCCATGGGCACCGACCGGCTGTTGCCCCGGGCGAAGGGGATGATGCAGAAGGTGCAGCGGTGGTCGCAGCCCTGCTGCACCTGAACGAAGGCCCGCGCCCGCCCCTCGAATCCGCCCACCAGGTGGTCGGCGGTTTCGCGCAAGGTCATGATGTCGTCGACCAGGATCCGGTCGGGCTCGGCGCTGTCCTGAAACGCGGGGATGCGGTAGCTCTCCGCCTTCAGCTTCTCGGCGTTGCCCAGCACCTGGTCCACTTCGGCCATGCCGGCCCAGCGGCCCGGGTCCAGCTGGGCGCCGCAGCCGGTGACGATCACCCGGGCGGTGGGATTGTCCCGGCGCAGGCGGCGGATGGCCTGGCGGGCCTGGCGCTCGGCCTCGGTGGTGACGGCGCAGGTGTTGACGATGATCGCCTCTGCCCCCAGGCCGGCGGCCCGGGCCTGATCGCGCATCACTTCGGATTCATAGGTGTTGAGCCGGCAGCCGAACGTGACCACCCGGGGCGCATCCGCCGACGGCGTTTCGGGGGGCATCCCTTCCGGCGCGCTGGCGGGCCTGTCGGCGGGGGCGGAGGGCAGGGGCGGCGCGCTCATGCTGCGGCCCCGGTGCTCCGGGGGACGGGCGGCAGGATGCCGGTATAGGCCAGGGTCGCCGCCCCGGTCATCAGCACCCGGTTGTCATCGGTCCAGGTGATGTCCAGCGGGCCGCCGTCCAGCATCACGATGGCGCGGCGTCCGGTCACGCCCCGGCGGCAGGCGGCAACCAGGGTGGCACAGGCGCCGGTGCCGCAGGCCTGGGTGATGCCCACGCCGCGCTCCCACACCCGCATCCGCAGGCTGCCATCCGGCTGACGGTGCACCACTTCCACATTGGTGCGGGCCGGGAACAGGGGGTGGTGTTCGATCTGCGGACCCAATGTGGTCAGGTCCACGGCTTCGGCGTCGGGCACGAAGAAAACGGCATGGGGATTGCCCATGCTGACCGCGCAGGGGCCATCCAGCGGTCCGGCCGTCAGATCCAGCCGCAAGGTGTCGGCTTCGGCGGACAGGGGGATGTCGGCCCAGGTGGTGCGGGCGGGACCCATATCCACGGTGACCTGGCCCTCCGCGCCGCCGGCGCGGGCTGTGATCGGGCCGGCCAGGGTCTCGATGATCACCGATTCGCCACCGGTCTCGGCCAGCAGCAGGGCGCCCACGCAGCGCGAGGCATTGCCGCAGGCCTCGACCGTCCCGCCGTCGGCGTTGCGGATGCCCATGAAGGCGACGCCGGCGCCGGAGCGCGGCGGTTCAATGGTGATGAACTGGTCGCAGCCCACGCCGGTGCGCCGGTTCGCGATGGCGCGAACCGCGTCGGGGGTCGGGTCGAAGACATGCGCCCGGGTGTCGATGACCACGAAGTCATTGCCCAGGCCATGCATCTTGCGAAAGGGCAGGCCGTCTTGTTCCATGATCCGCCTTATATGGTGCCAACCGCCCCGAGTCCAGGGGCCGCCGCGAGTCCGCAGGGCCGGCGGTGCCGATTGCCGGGACCCAAGGTGCGGTCCGACGGTATTATCCAGCTCATAATAAATCTTGTTTTGATATCGGAAGGGTATCTTATTGCTCCCTGCCCGACACCTCATTTAAGACTGGCGGAGGTGCTCCATTTGGCGCCTGGATGCGTAGAACGATCTGTTTCCCCCGCTTGAACCGTCGAGAGACCGCCTTTGTTCTTGGATCGCTTTTTGCTCCCCATTGGGAATGACCCCATTTCCGGAGTGCCTTTCGAGGGCGTATATCAGCCGGGACTGGTCGTTCTCTCCATTTCCTTGGCCATGGTGGCGGCCTGGGCGGCGCTGACGTCGCTGGGCCGGGTGCTGGCTCCTGACCGAAAGGAAGGGGGGGTGCGCCGCACCTGGATCTTTGCGGGCGGGACCAGCCTCGGCCTGGGTATCTGGGGGATGCATTTCCTGGGAATGATCGCGTTCTCTCTGCCTTGTGCGGTGTCCTACGACCCTTTCGGTACCCTGCTGTCGATCCTGCCCGGGCTGATGGCCAGCATTGTCGCCCTGTGGGTCGTGGCCGGCCGCCGGTCGGGACCTCGGGGAGAATGGGGATGGCTGGCCCTGGGGGCGGTGCTGATGGGCGGCGGCATCGGTGCCATGCATTATATGGGCATGGCTTCCATGCGGTTGCCTGCTACCTTGGTCTACGATCTGCCGCTGGTTCTCCTGTCCGTGGTAATGGCGGTTTTGCTGTCGTTCATCGCCCTGACCGTTGTGGTGCAGGCGAACCGGGGCACGGGCGGCGTGCTTCGCCGGCATCTGGGCGGCGGTGTGATTTTGGGCAGTGCCGTGGCCGCCATGCATTACATCGCCATGGCCGCCGCCATTTTCGTGCCCACGGGGGCCGAGGTCGCACCATCGGAAGAAGGGTTGCATACGGATGTGCTGGTCATGATGGTGGTCCTGGGGGTCCTGGTGATCGCCGTCGTGCTGGTGGTTTGTGCCTTTGCGGTTCGTATGCTCGAAAGTTCCCGCCGGCTGGAGCGGGAAGCGGCCCAGCGCAAGGACGCGGAAAGGGCCGCCCGCTCCGAACAGGCGCGGCTGCAGGCCATTTTCGATACGGTGCTGGAAGGGATCGTGCTGATCGGCCGGGACGGGCTGATCCGCCATTGGAGCCCCAGCGCCCAGAGGATTTTTCAGTACACCGCCGAAGAGGTCCTGGGCCGCAACGTGGCCATGCTGACCGACGGCATTCCGGACAAGGCCCACGACGGCTACATCCGCCGCTATCGGGAAACCGGTGAAGCGCGGATCATCGGGATCGGCCGGGAGGTTCTCGGTCGGCGCAAGGACGGCACTCTGGTGCCCCTGGAGCTGTCGGTGGCGGAAACCACGACGGACGAGGGTGTCTTCTACACCGGCGTGCTGCGCGATATCACCGAGCGGAAGAAAAGCGAAGCCGAGCTGATCGAGGCGCAGCGACAGGCGGACGCAGCCAACCACGCCAAGTCGAACTTCCTGGCCAACATGAGCCACGAGGTGCGCACGCCGCTGAACGCGGTGATCGGCATGACTCACCTGCTGCGGGCCTCTGGGCTGGAGGGGCGGCAGGACGACTATGCCGCCCGGATCGAAACGGCGGGCCATCAGCTTCTGGGCATCGTCAACGACATCCTCGATTTCTCCAAGGTGGAAGCGGGCAAGCTGGATATCGAATCCGTTCCCTTCGACCTGGAAGAGGTTTTGCGCGACGTCACCTCCATCATTTCCGAACGCGCCGCGGCCAAGGGGCTGGAGTTCCTGGTGGACATCGACCCGGCCGTGCCCCTGGCGCTGGTGGGCGATCCCCTGCGTCTGCAGCAGATCCTGTCCAACTTCGCCAACAATGCCGTCAAGTTCACCGAAACCGGCGAGGTGATCCTGTCCGTGCGGCCGGTGACGGACCCGGCGGACGCGGACCGGGGGGCGGAAAAGGACCCGGACGGGGCCAAGGCGTCCGAAACCGTGCGGCTGCACTTCGCCGTGCGGGATACGGGCATCGGCATGACGCCGGAGCAGAAGGACCGCCTGTTCCAGTCCTTCCACCAGGCCGACTCCTCCATCACCCGCCGCTACGGCGGCACCGGGCTGGGACTGGCGATCACCCGCAGTCTGGCCGGGCTGATGGGCGGTACGGTCGGCGTGGAGAGCGCCGAGGGCAATGGCAGCACCTTCTGGTTCGAAGCGCCCTGGGTCCTGGACCGGGAACGGGGGGCGGAGCGCTCCTTCCGCTCCACGGCGCTGGGCGAGTCGGTGCTGGTGGTGGATGGCAACGACCAGGCCCGGGCCATTCTCGTCTCCATGCTCTCGGACATGGGCTTCTCCGTCGATCAGGCCGGCAGCCGCAAGGACGCGCGGGCGCTGCTGCACCAGGCCGGGCAGGCGGGCAAGGCCCATGCGGTGATTTTCATCGACAGCCGCCTGCTGGTCGATGCCGATCCCGGCGTGGGGGACCGTATTCGCGAGGTGGCCGGCCTGGATGAGGTGCCGGGGATGGTGCTGGTGGCCCCCGCTCCAGGGCCGGACACCGACCGGATCGCCCGGGACCAGGGCATCGACTCGGTGCTGATCAAGCCGATCACGCCCTCGGCCCTGTTCGATGCGGTGATCGGCGTGATCAACAGCGACGGCGGCATCCGCCGGGATCTGCGGACCTCCGCCCGTCAGCTGGTCGCCCCCGATCTCGGCGGCGCCCGCCTTCTGGTCGCCGAGGATAATGTCATCAATCAGGAACTCATCGTCGGGCTGCTGGATGCGACGAAGGCGACGGTGGTGCTGGCCGGGGACGGACGGGAAGCCCTGGATGTCCTGCGCCGGGACGGCCCCTTCGACCTGGTGCTGATGGATATGCAGATGCCCCGGATGGACGGCCTGACCGCCACCCGGGAACTGCGCGCTGATCCGGCCAATGCCGACCTGCCGGTGGTGGCGATGACCGCCAACGTGCTGTCCGGCGACCGGGAACGGACCCTGGCGGCGGGGATGAACGATCACCTGGGCAAGCCCATCGACGTGACCGCCCTGTATCGCGTCCTGGCGGCCTATTTGCGGCCGGAGCAGGGGACGCCGGGGATGGCCGGGGTGTCCGTCCCGGCATCCGCATCCTCCGCCGCGGCGCCGGTGGCCGAGACTGTTCTGCCGCCGGCGCTGATGGCGGTGTCCGGCCTCGCGGCGCGGGACGGGCTGGTGCGGGTGGGCCACAATGCGGACCGCTACCTGGGACTGCTGCGGCGGTTTGTCGACGGCTGGCCGATCCTGGAAGGGGAGCTGACCGTATCCTTTGCCGGCGGGGCGTCCGATCCGGGGCTTGCCACGGTGGAACGTGCGGCCCACACCCTGAAGGGGCTGGGGGGAACCCTGGGGGCCGCCGCCCTGGCCCGGGATGCCGAGGCGGTGGAAGCTCTGGCCCGTACGGGCGGTGATGCGCAAGAGCTGAGGGCCGCCACGGCGGATCTGGTGGTGGCCGGCCGGGCGCTGGTGGACGCCGTGGACGGGGTGCTGGCGGGGCTGCGCGGGGATGATGCCCCGGCCGATGGGGCGCTAGCGGTCGGGGCGGCGGTCGGGCCGATGGTCGGGGCGGTGCCGGTGGAAGAGGGGGCGGCGGTGCTGGCCCGGCTCGCCGCCTTGCTGGAAGACGATGATTCGGAAGCGATGGATGTTCTGAAGGAACACCGGGCGCTGATCGATGCGGTTCTCGGCCCGGCCGAGGCGAAGGCGCTGGCTGATGCCCTGATGGCCTTTGAATTTGACGAGGCTCTGGCGGTTCTCCGCCGTACTACTGTGGAAGAAAGGAAGGCCGGATGACGCAAGAAGGCAAACCGGCGGCGACTATTCTGGTGGTCGACGACACGCCGGAAAACCTGGCCCTGATGAGTGACCTGCTGCGGGACAGCTACCGGGTGAAGGTGGCCAATGGCGGAGAAAAGGCCCTGCGGATCGCCCGGGCGGCGGAACCGCCGGACCTGATCCTGCTGGACGTGATGATGCCCGGGATGGACGGCTACGAGGTCTGCCGGCTTCTGAAGGACGATCCGGCCACGGCGGCCATTCCCGTCATTTTCCTGACCGCGCGCGCCAATCCGGAAGACGAGCAGCAGGGCCTGGACCTGGGGGCGGTGGATTACATTGCCAAGCCCATCAGCCCGCCGCTGGTGCTGGCCCGGGTGCGCAACCATCTGGCCCTGAAAAGTCATGCCGACTTCCTGCGCGACAAGGCCGCCTGGCTGGAAGCCGAGGTGCAGGAACGGACCCGGGATGTGACCCGGATCAAGGAACTGACCATCGTCGCCATGGCCACCCTGGCCGAGACCCGGGACAACGAGACCGGCAACCACATCCGCCGCACCCAGAACTACGTGAAGACCCTGGCCCAGGCTCTGGCGCCCATGCCGGAATTCGCCGGGGAGCTGACCCCGGCGAACATCGACCTGCTTTATAAGTCTGCGCCCCTGCATGATATCGGCAAGGTCGGGGTGCCCGACGCCATTTTGCTGAAGCCGGGCCGGCTGACCCCCGACGAGTTCCTGGTGATGAAGTCCCATCCCACCCTGGGGGCCGATGCCATTCGCGAGGCGGAAACCATGCTGGACGATGCGGAGCCGTCGTTCCTGCGCTACGCCCGCGAGATCGCCGAATACCATCACGAGCGATGGGACGGTGCCGGCTATCCCAACGGTCTGGCGGTCGATGCCATTCCGCTGTCCGGCCGGCTGATGGCCGTCGCGGACGTCTACGATGCCCTGATCTCCAAGCGCTGCTACAAGCCCGCCTGGAGCCACGAAGATGCGGTGGTCGCCATCTCCCAGGGGCGGGGGACCCAGTTCGACCCGCGCATCGTCGATGTCTTCCTGACCATCGCCGAGGAGTTCCGGGCCATCGCCATCCGCTTCCGCGACGAGGATACACAGCTGGTCCCGCTGCGGGACGGAGTGGATGCCTGACGCGCCCCAGGGCAGGGGAGGCCGGGAGGCTGCGGGCGGTGACAGCCTCCGGCCTTGACTCCCGGGCGCGGGAACTGTACATCCCTCCCTTCCGGTGATCCGCGTCTGCGAATCGCCGGCCTTTTGTCATCCGCATGGTTGACGCCTTGCCTCCATGGAGGTCCGCCAGTCCGCGAGAACGCGCACTGGCGCCAATGGTGTTTGGGCGATTCTCATGTCCGGATGGGGACCGTGTTTCGAACGGGCTGTCTGCCCGAATCTGGTAACCACGCGTGCGTTAGGGGTCGCAAACCGTATGTTCGATGGGCTGTCCAATCGTCTTGGCGATGTCCTCGACAAGCTGCGCCGGCGGGGATCGCTGACGGAGGCTGATGTCTCTGCTGCGATGCGCGAGGTGCGTGTCGCTCTGCTGGAAGCGGACGTCGCCCTGCCGGTGGTCAAGGACTTCATCGCCGAGGTCAAGGACCGGGCGGTGGGCCAGGAGGTGCTGCGCTCCGTTTCCCCGGGCCAGATGGTCGTCAAGATCGTCCACGATGCTCTGGTGGAGACCCTGTCGGGCCAGGATGCGGCGACGGCCCAGGCCGAGGTCGATCCGCTGGCCGTGGGGATCGAGCTGAACGCCACGCCGCCGGTGCCGGTGCTGATGGTCGGTCTGCAGGGGTCGGGCAAGACCACCACTTCGGCCAAGCTGGCCCTGCGCATCAAGAACCGCACGCGCAAGAAAGTGCTGATGGCCTCGCTGGACGTTTACCGTCCGGCCGCCCAGAAGCAGCTGGAAGTGCTGGGCACGCAGACGGGCATCGACACCCTGCCCGTGGTGATGGGGCAGAAGCCGGTCGAGATCGCCAAGCGCGCCATGAAGGTGGGCCGCGAGGGCGGCTACGACGTGGTCATCCTCGACACCGCCGGCCGCCTGCATATCGACGACGTGCTGATGGACGAGGTCGCCAAGGTCCGCGAGGTCACCAAGCCGCGCGAAACCCTGCTGGTGACCGACGCCATGACCGGTCAGGACGCGGTGACCATCGCCCGCGAGTTCCACGAAAAGGTCGGCGTGACCGGCATCGTGCTGACCCGGGTGGACGGTGATTCCCGGGGCGGGGCCGCCCTGTCCATGCGCGCGGTGACCGGCGTGCCCATCAAGCTGATGGGCATGGGCGAAAAGATGGACGCGCTGGAGGCCTTCCATGCCTCGCGCGTGGCCGGCCGCATCCTGGGCATGGGCGACGTGGTCTCGCTGGTGGAAAAGGCCGCCGAGACCATCGAGCAGGACAAGGCCGAAAAGCTGGCCAAGCGCCTGGCGGAAGGCAAGTTCGATCTGGAAGACCTGCTGACGCAGATCCGCCAGATGAAGAAGATGGGCGATATGAAAGGCCTGCTGGGTATGCTGCCCGGCGTGTCGAAGATGCAGCGGCAGATGGCCGAAGCCCGGATCGACGACAACAAGATCAAGCATCAGGAAGCCATCCTGCTGTCGATGACGCCGAAGGAACGGCAGAACCCGGACCTGATCAAGGCGTCGCGCAAGAAGCGCATCGCGCTGGGCTCCGGCACCACGGTTCCCGATGTGAACCGGGTGCTGAAGCAGCATCAGCAGATGGCGGTGATGATGAAGCGGGTGAAGAAGGCTGGCGGCCTGAAGTCCCTGCTGGGGGCGATGGGCGGCGGCGGGGCCGATGGCCTGCCCGAGGGCGGCGAGATGCCGGCCGATCCGTCCCAGCTGCTGGGTCCGGGCGGCGGCCTGCCGCCGGGCCTTCCGAATTTTGGGGGGGGAATGGGCGGATTGCCGCCCGGCTTCCCCGCCGGTGGGATCGGCCGCAAGGCCGGCAAGCGCCGCAAGAAGTAGCGGTGCTCGTGAACCAGACGACGGTGGCGGGATCCCTCTCGTCACCACCGAGACCAAGTGTCGCCAGACATACCTGAATGTCTGAAGACCTTACCAAGCGTCGAAAGACCTTTTGATCCGAGACCAGGAGTAACGAAGACCATGTCCCTGAAGATCCGGCTGGCCCGCGGCGGTGCCAAGAAGCGCCCGTTCTACCGTATTGTGGTGGCGGACTCCCGCTGCCCCCGCGATGGCCGCTTCATCGAGAAGCTGGGCACCTACAACCCGCTGCTGGACGGCGACCATGACCAGCGCGTCGTGGTGAAGGAAGAGCGCCTGAAGTACTGGCTGGGTGTTGGTGCGCAGCCGACCGACCGCGTCGCCCGCTTCCTCAGCAAGACCGGTGCCGTGGCCGCTCCGGCCATCCCCGAGCAGACCAAGAAGAACCAGCCCAAGGCCAAGGCGCAGGAGCGTCTGCGGGAAGCCGAGGAACGCGCCAAGGCCGCTGCCGAAGCCGCCGCCGCTGAAGCGGCGGCCGGCGAAGGCGCCGAGGCCTAAGGGACGTCTCGTCCCGGGATTCGGAGCCAGTCGGTGATGACGGAGCGACTTTGCGTGGGCATGATCGTCGGAGCACATGGGGTGCGCGGCCTGGTACGGGTGAAGCCTTTCACCGACGTGCCCGAGGACGTGGCCGCTTATGGCCCCCTGACCGATCAGGCGGGCGCCCGTTCCTTTGTCCTGACACCGAAAAACCGGTCGAAAGGCGTTCTGCTTTGCGCCATCGACGGGGTGGACGACCGCACGGCGGTGGAGGCCCTGAAGGGGGTCCGGCTGTATGCGGATCGCTCGGCCCTGGAGGCTGTGGCGCTGGAGGAGGACGAATTCCTCGCCGCCGATCTGATCGGTCTGGCTGCCGAATGGCCTGATGGCACGGCGCTGGGCACGGTGCGGTCGGTGCAGGACTTCGGAGCGGGCGACGTGCTGGAAATCACCCTGGCGGCGGCGCCGCGCAGTGTGGTGGTGCCGTTCACCCTGGCCTGCGTGCCGACCATCGACCTGGCCGCCGGCCGGGTGGTGGTGGACCCGCCGGCCGGCCTGCTGGATGGTCCGGGCGGACTGCCCAAGGCCGCTTCCGAGGGGCAGGACGCCGAAGGCGGGGAGGACTCCCGGTGAGCTTCCGTGCCGTCGTGCTGACCCTGTTTCCGGAGATGTTTCCTGGGCCGCTGGGTCATTCCCTTGCCGGGAAGGGCCTGGAGGACGGGCGCTGGTCGCTGGAGTGCGTGGACATCCGGGGCTTTGCAACGGACCGCCACCGCACGGTGGACGACAGCCCGTTCGGGGGTGGAGCCGGCATGGTCATGCGCCCGGACGTGGTGGACGCCGCCATCGAAGCCGCCTGGCCGAAGGACGGGCCGCTGATCTACCTGACCCCCCGGGGCCGGGTGCTGGATCAGGCGCGCTGCAAGGCCCTGGCGGCGGAGCCGTCGGTGACCCTGCTGTGCGGGCGCTACGAGGGGATCGACCAGCGGGTGCTCGACACCCGCCCGGTGGAGGAAATCAGCCTTGGCGATTTCGTCCTGTCCGGCGGCGAGACGGCGGCGATCATGCTGCTCGACGCGGTGGTGCGGCTGTTGCCCGGGGTGATCGGCAAGACCGAAAGCCTGGACGAGGAAAGTTTCGAACGGGGGCTCCTGGAGTATCCCCACTATACCCGCCCCGCCGAATGGCAGGGGCTGAGCGTGCCGGAGGTCCTGGTCTCCGGTCATCATCAGAAGGTTGCCGCCTGGCGTCTGGCCCAGGCGGAGGAGATCACCCGCCAGCGGCGTCCGGACCTGTGGGACCGCTATGTCGCTGCCGGGGCCGAGCAAACAAGAGGATGCGGACGATGAACATCATTGAGCAGCTCGAAAAGGAGCAGATGGACAAGCTCCTGGAAAAGCGGGGCGTTCCCGAATTTTCCCCGGGCGACACCCTGAAGGTCCATGTGAAGGTCGTTGAAGGGACCCGTGAGCGCGTGCAGGTCTACGAGGGCGTGTGCATCGCCCGCAAGAACGACGCCCTGAACAGCGCCTTCACGGTGCGCAAGATCTCCTTCGGCGAAGGCGTGGAACGTATCTTCCCGCTGTATGCCCCCACCATCGATCGGATCGAGGTGGTCCGCCGCGGTAAGGTCCGCCGCGCGAAGCTGTACTACCTGCGCGGCCGTCAGGGCCGGTCTGCCCGTATCGTCGAGGACACCAACGCCACGCAGAAGGCGCTGGCCCACGAGCGCGAAGTCGCCCGGGTCCGCAAGGAAGCCGGTATGGACGTCAAGAAGACCAAGCCTCAGGACGTCAAGCCGAAGAAGAAGAAGTAAGGGGCCTGCGGCGACCGCCGCATCCCCTCTTATCGTCCGCAGGACGCCTTACCCTTGCCGGTCTCCCTGGCACCGTTTATGGCTTAGCGCACTTAAGCATGAACCGGTGCGAGGGTCCGGCAAGGGCCTCGCTGATCAGGGAGCCGAGACGCCATGGCCAAGCCCACCACGCTTTTTGACAAGATCTGGCAGAGTCACCTGGTTGATATCCAGGAAGACGGGACCTGCCTGATCTACATCGACCGCCACCTGGTGCATGAAGTGACCAGCCCGCAGGCGTTCGAGGGTCTGCGCATGGCGGGTCGCAAGGTGCGCCGGCCGACCGGAACCCTGCTGGTGGCCGACCACAACGTGCCGACCACCGACCGCACCAAGGGGATCGAGGACGAAGAAAGCCGGATCCAGGTGGAAACCCTGGAATCCAACGCCAAGGACTTCGCCCTGCCTTACTTCCCCATGGATGATATCCGCCAGGGGATCGTGCACATCGTCGGCCCCGAACAGGGCTTCACCCTGCCCGGCGGCACCATCGTTTGCGGGGATTCCCACACCTCCACCCATGGGGCCTTCGGGGCGCTGGCCTTCGGCATCGGCACCAGCGAGGTGGAACATGTCCTCGCCACCCAGACGCTGCTGCAGAAGCCGGCCAAGAACATGCTGGTCCGCGTTGACGGCGCGTTGCCGCCGGGCGTGACCGCCAAGGACCTGGTGCTCGCGGTGATCGGCCAGATCGGCACCGCCGGCGGCACCGGCCACGTCATCGAATACGCCGGCGAGGCGATCCGCAGCCTGTCGATGGAAGGCCGCATGACGGTCTGCAACATGACCATCGAAGGCGGTGCCCGCGCCGGCCTGATCGCGCCCGACGAAACCACCTTCGACTACTTGAAGGGCCGTCCGATGGCGCCGAAGGGCGCGACCTGGGAAGCCGCCGTGGCCTACTGGAAGACCCTGAAGACCGACGAGGGCGCGACCTTCGACAAGACCATCGTCATTGACGCCACCAAGCTGGAACCGATGGTGTCCTGGGGCACCAGCCCGGAAAACGTGGCGCCGATCAGCGCCGTGGTGCCCAATCCCGCCGATGCCGGCGATGCGGGCAAGCAGGCCGCCTGGGAACGCTCGCTGGCCTATATGGACCTGACCCCGGGCACCCCGCTGCAAGAGGTCAAGGTGGACAAGGTGTTCATCGGCTCCTGCACCAACGGCCGGATCGAAGATCTGCGCGCCGCCGCGTCCATCGCCAAGGGCCGCAAGGTCGATGCTTCCGTCGGCGCCATCGTCGTGCCGGGGTCCGGGCTGGTGAAGGAACAGGCCGAGGCCGAGGGCCTGGACAAGATCTTCCTCGAAGCGGGCTTCGAATGGCGGGAACCGGGCTGCTCCATGTGCCTGGCCATGAACGCCGACAAGCTGGCGCCGGGCGAGCGTTGCGCCTCGACCTCGAATCGCAACTTCGAAGGCCGTCAGGGCCGGGGGGGCCGCACCCATCTGGTCAGCCCGGAAATGGCCGCCGCCGCGGCGGTGACCGGATATCTGACCGATGTGCGCAAGTTGATGGCGGAAGCGGTGTCCGCGTGAACGCGGCCGATCAGGAGGAAATGAGACATGGATAAGTTCACGGTCCTGACCGGTGTTGCCGCGCCGATGCCGCTGATCAACATCGACACGGACATGATCATCCCCAAGCAGTTCCTGAAGACCATCAAGCGGACGGGTCTGGGGGTGAATCTCTTCACCGAAATGCGCTATGACGATGCCGGGAACGAAAACCCCGACTTCGTGCTGAACAAGCCGGCCTATCGCAACGCCACCATCCTGGTGGCCGGCGACAACTTCGGCTGCGGTTCGTCCCGCGAGCACGCCCCCTGGGCGTTGCTGGACTTCGGCATCCGCTGCGTCATCGCGCCGAGCTTTGCCGACATCTTCTATAACAACTGCTTCAAGAACGGCATCCTGCCCATCCCGCTGCCCCAGGCCGAGGTGGACAAGCTGATGGAAGACGCCCAGCGCGGCGCCAATGCCACCGTGACCGTGGACCTGGAAAAGCAGGTGATCACCGGTCCGGACGGCGGCTCCATCCCGTTCGAGATCGATCCGTTCCGCAAGCACTGCCTGCTGAACGGCCTGGACGACGTCGCCCTGACCCTGCAGAAGGACGCGCAGATCGCCGGCTTCGAAGGCCAGCGCGAGACCCAGTATCCCTGGCTGACCGGCGGCGCGCAGCTTCCCGGCTGAGACGACGGCGACGGCTCCAGAATGGTTGTATGACGGGTCACGGACCGGGGGAGGGGGCTTCTCCGGTCCGTGGTCTGACCAGCCTGCCCGACGGATCCTTTTTTCTCCCCGCCTTTCCAATCATGGTTTTCAACGAGGAAACGATCATGCCCTCCACCAAGAAGCTTCTGTTCCTGCCCGGCGACGGCATCGGCCCCGAAGTGATGGGCCAGGTGCGCCGCATCATCGACTGGCTGAATGCGTCGGGCCGGACGGCCTTCGAGGTGGAAGAGGATCTGGTCGGCGGCGCGGCCTATGATGCCCATGGCACCCCGCTGCATGACAAGACGATGGCCCTGGCCCTGGATGCCGATGCGGTGCTGCTGGGCGCGGTGGGCGGTCCCAAGTGGGACGACCTGGACTTCTCGGTGAAGCCCGAACGCGGCCTGCTGCGCCTGCGCAAGGAAATGGCCCTGTTCGCCAACCTGCGTCCGGCGCTGGTCTTCGACGCCCTGGCCGAAGCCTCCACGCTGAAGACCGATCTGGTGGCCGGCCTGGACATCATGATCGTGCGCGAACTGACCGGCGGCGTGTACTTCGGCGAACCCCGGGGGATCAGCGACCTGCCCAACGGTGAGCGGCGCGGCGTCAACACCCAGGTCTACGACACCCACGAAATCGTCCGGGTGGCTCATGTGGCCTATGACCTGGCCATGAAGCGCGGCAAGAAGCTGTGCAGCGTGGAAAAGGCCAACGTCATGGAATCGGGCATCCTGTGGCGCGAGGAAGTGACCAAGCTGTCCCCGGAATACCCCGACGTGGCGCTGTCCCACATGTATGCCGATAACTGCGCCATGCAGCTGGTGCGCCAGCCCAAGCAGTTCGACGTGATCGTCACCGACAACCTGTTCGGCGACCTGCTTAGCGATTGCGCGGCGATGCTGACCGGTTCCCTGGGCATGCTGCCGTCCGCCAGCCTGGGCGCGGCCGACGAGAAGACCGGCCAGCGCAAGGCCATGTACGAGCCGGTGCACGGCTCCGCGCCGGATATCGCCGGCCAGGGCAAGGCCAACCCGCTGGCCACCGTGCTCAGCTTCTCGATGGCGCTGCGCTATTCCTTCGACATGGCCGCCGAGGCCGATCTGGTGGACAACGCCGCCAAGGCGGTTCTGGATTCCGGCCTGCGCACCGGCGACATCATGCAGCCGGGCATGACCCTGGCGGGCACCGAAGCCATGGGCGATGCCCTGATTGCCCAGATGGAAAAGCTGGCCGGCTGATCCGTCTGCGGGTTCGCTGATCGAGCCTAAAAAAACGCCGCCTCGGCTGATCGGACCGGGGCGGCGTTTTGCATTTGATGGAAAGGAGAAACAGAGGCGCTTTCAGCGGCCTTCTTCCAGGGCCAGCTTCAGGCCCAGGGCGGCGAAGGCGCCGGCGAAGGAGCGCCGCATCCAGGTCAGGATCCCCGGTCGTGTCGTCAGGTGGCGGCGGATTCCGGCGGCGCCGGCACCATAGAGCACGAAGACGGCGAAGGTCAGGGCCATGAAGGTTGCGCTCATCTCCAGCATGCGCATCAGCGGCTGGGGCTCGCCGACCGCCAGGAACTGGGGCAGGAAGGCGAGGAAGAACAGCGACAGCTTGGGGTTCAGGATGTTGATCAGGATTGCGGTGGTGATGATCCGCCCCTTGGAGCGCGGCGACGGGCGGTCCTGTGCGGCATCGTCGATGTCCAGGGTGCCTTTGTCCCGCAAGGTCTTCCAGGCCATGTACAGAAGATAGGCCACGCCGGCGTATTTCAGTCCCTGGAAGGCGAGCGCGCTGGTGTGCAGCAGGGCCGCCAGCCCGGTGATGGCGGCCAGCATGTGCGGTACGATCCCCAGCGTGCAGCCGAAAGCGGCGGCCACGCTGGCCGCCCCGCCCCGTGTCAGGCCGGTGGCCAGGGTGTACAGCACGCCGGTGCCGGGAATCAGCACGACCACCAGGGCCGTCAGCAGGAAATCGACAGACATGGGGGAGCCCCCTCCACAGTTCTGAAAACGGCATGAGTGTAGGCCGGGGCGGGTCGTCTGTCGCCTGTTCTGCGCATTACGCCCGGCTTTTGCGCCAGATATCCAGGTCCAGGCGCCAGGTCTGGCCGTTCATCGGCGGGCCGAAGCGGGTGTGCGGTTCCGCGCTTTCCAGAACGAAGCCCTGGCCTTCATAGATCCGCCGGGCGCTGTGCAGGACGTCGTTGGTCCACAGCACCACCGAGCGGTATCCGGCGGCGATGGCGAAATGCAGGCTTTCCACCACCAGGGTCCGGCCGATCCCC
This sequence comes from Rhodospirillaceae bacterium Z3-40, assembly GCA_046233135.1. Classification (GTDB taxonomy): domain Bacteria; phylum Pseudomonadota; class Alphaproteobacteria; order Rhodospirillales; family Rhodospirillaceae; genus JBJXHN01. The sequence continues at coordinate 280,597 of JBJXHN010000004.1, forward strand.
AACCCCCGGGCCGAGGGTTCGACCAGCAGCAGGCGCAGGCGGGCTTCGGTATCGTTTTCGCGCACCAGGACCAGGCTGCCGACCCGCTCGCCGTCCCGCTCGGCGATCCAGCAGTGGTCCTTGCGGGGTTCGAAATCGCGCAGGAACTGGGCGGCGATCTCCGCCACCAGGGTTTCGAAGGCGCCACTCCAGCCGTAGTCGCGGGTATAGCGCTCCCCATGGCGCTGGATGACCCAGCCGATGTCGCCGGGCCGGTGCGGACGCAGGATGAACGGCACGGCAGCGGCCGCTTCCCCGGCGGACGCGGGGGCCAGCAGCCGTTCGATCCGCCCCATGGCCGTGACCAGGGTCTGCTGCTCCTCATCGGACAGGGGGGCGAGCAGGGCTGTGATGTCGGCACTGGACCGCGCATCGAAGTCCGCCCGCGCCTGGATCCCTGCCGGGGTCAGGTGCAGCAGGCTGCGGCGGGCGTCGGTGCCGCTGGGGGATTTCTTCAGCAGGCCCTGTTTGCGGAACTTGGTGAGGATGCGGCTGAGGTAGCCTCCGTCCAGACCCAGCACGCGGGCGAGATCGCTGGCGCTCCACTCCGCCGCTGTGCCCAGCTCGTAGAGCACGCGCATCTCGGTCAGGGAATAGGGGCTTTTCAGCAGGCCTTCCTGAAGCAGGCCAATATGGCGGGTATAGAAGCGGTTGAAGGCGCGGACGGCCAGAACGCGGGCTTGGCCCGGGTCTTCGGGGGCCGTGTGTTCGAGGGGAGGGACAGGCGACATGGCAGGGGCTCCGGCGGGGAATGATATAGGTGTCATCGTCATTCATATAGTTGACGGAGTCAATTAAATTGCCAGCCAAAATCGTCTGGCGCCAATCGGCATTCCCGAGCGGGCCCTAAACGTGGGCCTGCTTCAGGTATTCCTCGCTTTGCATTTCCATGAGCCGGGAGACGGTGCGCTGAAATTCGAAGGCGCCGTCCCCTTCGGGGTAGAGGTCCTGCGGTGGCGCATCGGCCGAGCAGATCAGGGCGGTGCGGTGATCGTACAGGGAATCGATCAGCAGGACGAAGCGCCGGGCCGCATCCCGATTCTTCGGACCCAGGCAGGGGATGTCCGACAGGATGATGGTGTCGAACTTTTCCGCCAGCGCCAGATAGTCGTGGCTGCCCAGCGGCTTTTCGCACAGGTCGGGGAAGGTGAAGCGGGCGGCCAGGCTGGTCGCCTGGGCAACCGGGACCGTGCGGCCGTTGACCGTCAGCGTGGTCGGGGCCGGGGTTTCCGTGCCGGCGATCCGCTCCAGGCAGCGATCCAGCCAGGCATCGGCTTCCGCGCCGGTGGGGGTGAAATAGACGGTCATCCCCTTCATGCGGCCCAGCCGGTAATCGCGGTCGCTGTCGAGCGGGTGGACCTTCATCCGCTCCTTGATCATGGCGATGAAGGGCAGAAACTTTTCGCGCTGCAGGCCGTCCTTGTACAGGTCGTCCGGCGCCCGGTTGGAGGTGGTCACCACCACGACCCCCAGCTCGGTGATCTCGGCGAACAGGCGGCCGACGATCATGGCGTCGGCAATGTCGCGGATTTCCATCTCGTCCAGGCAGAGCACCCGGGCGTCATGGGTCAGGGCGCGGGCCAGCCGGGGCATGGGGTCGCCGAGCTGCCCCTTGCTGCGCGGATCGTTGGCCGACGCCTCGCTGCGCCATGTGTGCAGCAGGGTATGGGCCTCGCGCATCAGTTCGTGGAAGTGGACGCGGTGGCCGGTTCCGGCGGGCAGGCACTGGTGGAACAGGTCCATCAGCATGGACTTGCCCCGCCCCACGTCGCCGTGGATGTACAGGCCCTTGGGGGCGGGGTGGCTGACCCGCTCCTTCTTGCGGCCAAAGCCCAGCCTGGCGCCCCAGCCGCCTGATTTCTCGACCACGGGCGGGTGGTAGCACTTCACCTCCTGATGCAGGCGGTTCAGGTGCTCCATCGCCCGTTCCTGGGCGGGGTCGCGGATCAGGCCGCCTTCTTCCAGGCGTTTGCGGTATTTCGTAAGGGGCCCGTCGGGCATGGTGCGCTGTCTGTCCTCAGCCGTCGGCGGTGATACGGGCAACCAGTTCGCCCAGCACCTCTTCCGCCTGGTCGTTTTCCACCTGGCAGGTGCCGGCCGCATGGTGGCCGCCGCCGCCGTAGCGCAGCATCAGCTCGCCGACGTTGGTGTTGGATGACCGGTTGAAGATCGACTTGCCCACCGCGAACACGGTGTTCATCTGCGCCCGGCCCCACAGGGTGTGGATGGAAATGTTGGTTTCCGGGAACAGGGCATAGATCATGAAGCGGTTGCCGGCCCAGATCGTCTCTTCCCCGCGCAGGTCCAGGACCACAAGGTTGGAATGGACGGTGGCGCAGCGCTTCAGCTGCTCCTTGAACTTGGGCTCGTGCCCGAAATACAGCTCCACCCGCTCCTTGACGTCGGGCAGGTCGAGGATCTGTTCGATGCTGTGTTCCAGGCAGTAGTCGATCAGCTCCATCATCAGCTGATAGTTGGAAATGCGGAATTCCCGGAAGCGGCCCAGACCGGTGCGGGCGTCCATCAGGAAGTTCAGCAGTTCCCACCCCTTGGGGTTCAGCACCTCGTCCATGTTGTACTGGGCGCTGTCCCCCTTATCGACCGCTTCCATCATGTCGTCGGAGATGCGGGGGAACTTGCTTTTGCCGCCGTAGTAGTCATAGACGACCCGGGCCGCCGACGGGGCCAGGGGGTCGATCACGTGGTTGTCCTTCTTCCCCACCCGGATGGTTTCCGAAAGGTGGTGGTCGAAGGCCAGATGCACCCCGTCCACATAGGGAAGGTTGGTGGTGATATCGCGCCCGGTGATCTCGATCTTGCCGTCCTGCATGTCCTTGGGGTGGACAAACGTGATGTCGTCAATGAGATCCAGCTCTTTGAGCAGGGCCGCGCAGACAAGGCCATCGAAATCGCTGCGCGTGACGAGCCGGAACTTCTCACCTGCCATGGACCATGCCTCCCTGGAATCCGTGTATTGCGGCGGCGTAACAGTTGAAGGACCGCACCATACCCAGGCCCGCGCGGAAGGGCAATGGGGTGGGAAGGGCGTTCCGCCGCTCCGGACCGTCTTTAAGGCGTATTCCGGCAAAAAGAGGTAGCCAGAAGGCCCTTGCGAGCGGCGTCGCTCACGCCGACAGCGCCTGCCGCAAGGCCGGTTGCAGGTAATTAAGTACGGCGCGGATGCGCGGCGTCTTGCGCAAATCCTCGTGTACCAGCATCCACAGCTCCCGGTCGGGGCAGCTGGCCGCACTGGGCAGCCGGTACAGGGAGGAGTCCCGGTCGCCGAGAAACCGGGGCAGCAGGGCCACGCCGACGCCGGCCCGGGCCAGGGCGGCCTGGCTGGCAGCGTCGTTGGTGCGCGCCACCACCGGCCGCCCCGCCAGCTGGTCGTCCAACCAGCGGAACTGGGGCAGAGCGCGGCTGCCACCGTCGGCGCCGATGAACGCCCAGGCCGCCGCCGGCCGCTCGAACCCCACGGCGGCATAGAAGGCGAAGGGCACCGGCGCCACCTTGCGCACCACCAGCCCCGGGATCTCCGGCCGCGACAGGCGCAGGGCAATATCCGCCTGCCGATGGCCCAGGTCGGCCGCCGAGACGGCGCCGAGAAGGGAGACGACCAGCGCCGGATGGGCCTGCCGCAACGCCGGGATCAGGGGCGCGAGGACGGCGGCGGTGAAGGCCGGCGGGGCGCTGACGGAGACCGGCCCGGCGATCACTGGCGAGGCGCTGGCCGCGACCCGGCGCACCGCCATCATCGCTTCGGCCGCATGGTGTCCGGCTTGTGCCAGGCGCCTGCCGTCGGCCGTCAGGGTCACCGCCCGGGGCTGGCGTTCCACCAGCCGCAGATCCAGGGCCGCTTCCAGCGCGGCAATGCGGCGGGCGACGGTGGAATGGTCGACGGACAGCGCCCGGGCCGCCCCGGACAGGCTGCCCGAGTCGGCCAGGGCCAGGAAATGCCGCAGGTCTTCCCAATCCATCCGGGTCCTCTCCCTCTTCTCTCTGGTCCGCTCCCTTCCGCCCACTCACTATTGCGCATTTTTGCGCAGAGGATGGGGGTTTTCGGGGAATTCTCCTGGACTGGTGCCGGCCGTAGGGTTTCGGTCGTCCACCAACGGACAGTCCGAAGCAGGAGACAGAGAGGCCATGACCACCGTTTTGATGCTGAGCGAACCCGGCGGGCTCGACCGCCTGAGCCTGACCAGCCTGCCGGTGCCCGACCCCGGCCCGGGAGAGGTGCGAGTCGACCAGACCCATGCCGGGGTGAACTTCGTCGACATCTATCACCGCAAGGGACTCTATCCGCTGCCCGCCTATCCGGGGGTGGTGGGGATGGAGGGGCTGGGGCGGGTTACCGCCGTGGGGGTCGGGGTCACCTCCTTTGCGCCGGGGGATCGGGTGGCCTATGCCGGCGGGGTGCCGGGCAGCTATGCGACAGCCCGGGTGCTGCCGGCCGAGCGGCTGGTGGCGGTGCCCGACGACCTGTCCGATGCCCAGGTGGCCGGCACCTTCCTGCGCGGCCTGACCGCCTGGCTGCTGGTCGAACGGGTCTTGCCCCCCGGCAGCGGTGCCGGCAAGACGGTGCTGGTCCATGCCGCCGCCGGCGGTCTGGGGCTGGTGTTGTGCCAGTGGCTGGCGCGCCGGGGCTGGCGGGTGCTGGGCACGGTGGGCTCGGCCGAGAAGGCGGATCTGGCCCGGGCGCATGGGGTGGACGACACCATCGCCTATAAGGAAACGGACGTGGTGGCCGCCGTGAAGGACCTGACCGGCGGACGCGGCGTGGACGCAGTGGTGGAGGGTATCGGCGGTGACACCACCCTTCAGGCGCTGGAGGTCCTGGCGCCCTTCGGCATGGTGGCCAATGTGGGCAGCGTGGCGGCGGCGGTGCCTCCGATAGACATTCACCGGCTGATCAACCGCTTCCTGATCCGGCCGAGCATCATGGCCGCCGTGGCGGATTTCGCCACCTACCATCAAGGGGCGCAGGCCTGGTTCGCCATGGTGCGTGCCGGCCTGGCCGTGCCGGTGCCCCGGGACTACGCCCTGACCGACGGCGTCCAGGCCCAGGCGGATATGGAGGCCGGACGCACCACCGGCGGGGTGCGGCTGTGCATGGAAGGGTGAGCTAGCGCTTCTGATCCGGGTCGGTGCGGTCGATGAAATGGCGCAGGCCGCGGCCGACCCGGGGCTTCAGGTCGTTCATTCCCCGGGACAGCCGGGGCACGCGGCGGCGCAGCCAGCAGACGGCGCGGCGCATCGCCATCGATTCCTTGGCCACCAGATACAGCCCCAGGGCCAGCAGGATCAGGCCGATGGGGACGGGCGTGGGGGTCAGGATGGCGCCGAGGATGACCAGCAGCCAGCCGATCACCAGGCGCAGGCTGCGGTGCGTGCGCACCCACAGGCGCCGGCGGCGGCGGCGCAGGAACAGGGTGCGGGGGCTGCTGCGGGGGATGCGGACGAAGCGTGGCCGGGGCGCAACGGCATCCGCCGTGGCCGAGGTCTCCGCTGAATTGGGCATGCCGTGCTCCTCCCGTAGGGTCTTTTCTCTATACAGGTCTGTGTCATGGAGCGGCAACAGGAAGCCTGTGACGACTGCGTGGCAGAAAGAAGTCAGGGGCTGCTTTCCGGGTCGTGGCGGCGGCGGTGACCGGCCAGCCCCAGGGCCAGGGGACCGCACAGAGCGATGCTGGCGATCACTGCGAAGGCCAGGCCCCACGCGGCGTCGGGGCCTTCGCCACCACCGGCCAGATCCAGCACGATCCCGAAGATCAGCGGGCCGGCGAAGGCCGCACCGAATCCCAGCAGGGAATGCAGGGCCAGGGTCAGCCCCCGGCGTCCGTGCTCTGCCGCATCCACTGCGCCGGCGGTCAGGGCCGCCGAATCGAGCTGGATCAGCCCGGCGTAGAGCACCGCCAGCCCGGCCACCAGGGGATAGGGCAGGCCGCCGCTGAAGCCGAAGGCCAGCCCGATGGCGGCGGACGCGGCCATGTACCCCTTGACCACGCGCGGCCGGCCGAATCGCAAGGCGACCTCGGCCCCCAGGATGCTGGTGCCCATGGCAATCACGGCGCCCAGGGTGGCCACGGCGGCTGGCGGGAACCAGGGGGTGGCGGCGGGCGCGCCGGTCACGGAACCGGTGGCCAGGGCGGCGCCCAGGAAGGCCACCACCCAGGCGCGGAAGGCGAACAGCTCGACCATATGGGTGGCATAGCCCAGGATGTAGCCCATGGCCGCGCGATTGCGCAGCACCGGCCGGTAGTCCAGCAGCGCGCCGTGGCGGCCGCCTTCGGGCGGCGGCGGGCGGTGAGGGGGCAGCACGGCCAGGGCGCCGGCGGCCAGCAGCCCCGCGGCTCCGGCCAGGGCAAAGGCCCAGGGCCAGCCCAGCCACTGCCCCACGGCGCCGGCAAGGCCGTAGCTGCTGGCGCTGCCCAGACTGAAGCTGGCGGTATACAGCGGGACGGCCCGTCCCCGCCGGGAGTCGGGCAGGCGGTCCACCATCACCCGCAGGCCGGGCATATAGGTGCCGGCCAGGGCCACCCCGGCCAGCAGCCGCAGGGCCACCGCGCTCCAGAACCCTTCGGCGGCCAGGGCGAACAGCAGCGCCGCGAGCCCGCCCCCGACGGCGGAAAGCACATAGACCCGGCGGGCGTCCACCCGGTCGGTCAGGCCGATCAGAAACGGTGCGCCCAGGGCATAGCCGAGGAACATGACGCCGCTGATCCAGCCCGCTTCGGCATTGGACAGCGCCCAGTCGGCCTGGAAGGACGGCAGCAGGGCGGGGAAGGCGAAGACCCCCACCATGGTCGCTACGTGGGCCGCGCAGCACAGCACGATCACCATGGCAGGCGAGTCGAGGCGGGACGTGCCGGGCGGCAGGGGCATGGGGGACGGACCTTTCTGACAGGGCGGCACCAGGAAAGCCGGCCAGGAAAGCCGGTCGCGAAAGCTGGCGGAGGCAGCCGCCAGGACGATCGGAATGTGGGGCTACAGGCCGTGTTTGGCCAGCAGCCGGCGGAACTGATGATAGCTCAGGCCCAACGCGGCGGCGGCTTTCGTCTGGCTGTGCCGGTGATCGGCCAGCGCCCGGCGCAGCAGGGCGGTTTCGAAGGCGGCGACCGCTTCGGAGAAGGGAACGTCGGGCGGCGGCAGGGTGGCGAGTTCAGGGACCCTTGCGGAAGACGGTGCGGGGAGCGCCTCCGCCGCCGCGTCCTCCGGGCCGGGGGACAGGCGCCAGGGGCCGGCGAAGGGATCGATGACCAGGCTGCCGATCTCCGTCGCCGTGCGCGGCAGGCGGGCGATGGTGCGTTCGACGGCGTTGCGCAGCTCGCGCACGTTGCCCGGCCAGGCATGGGCGCGCATCTGGGCCAGTGCCTCGGGCGTGAACAGGGGGATGGGACGATCCAGGGCATGGGCCATGTCCCGGGCGAAGGCCGAAGCCAGCGGCAGCAGATCCGCCGGCCGGGCGCGCAGCGGCGGCAGGGTCAGCACGTCGAAGGCCAGCCGGTCGAGCAGGTCGGCGCGGAAGCGGCCGTCCCGGGCGCGGGCCGCCAGATCGACGTTGGCCGCGCCGATCACCCGCACGTCCACCGTGATGGTGCCCGACCCGCCCAGACGCTCCAGCTCGCCGTATTCGATCACCCGCAGGATCTTCTCCTGCACGGCCATCGAGGCCGTGGCGATCTCGTCGAGGATCAGGGTGCCGCCGTGGGCGCGCTCGAACCGGCCGGTGTGGCGCTTGACCGCCCCGGTGAAGGCGCCGGCTTCGTGGCCGAACAGCTCCGCATCCAGCAGGCTTTCCGACAGGGCCGCGCAGTTCACCTTGACCAGCGGTCCGTCCCAGCGCGGGGACAAGTAGTGCAGGCGGGCGGCAAACAGCTCCTTGCCCGTGCCCCGCTCCCCCAGCACCAGGCAGGGGCGGTCCACGGCGGCCATGAGAGAGGCGCGGTCCACGGCATCGAGAAACGCCGGGTCCTCACCGATGATGGGAGGGGGCTGGCTCATGACGTCAATATAGCGGTTATCGCGAGATTTTCCGCTAAAAATTAGCGAAAATCGCCAATTCCGGAACGAGGGAAGGTGCTAAGGTGTTGATTTTCCCCACGATCCGCAGTTGGCACGGCGCTGGCAAAGGAGGAGCGCACGTCATCGTTACACAAGGATATCCCGCCATGGGCATCTTCTCCCGCCTCACCGACATCGTGAACGCCAACCTCAGCTCTCTTCTGGACCGGGCGGAAGACCCGGAAAAGATGGCCCGGCTGATGATCCAGGAAATGGAAGACACGCTGGTCGAGGTCCGCTCTTCGGCGGTGCGCATGATTGCCGACAAGAAGGACCTGGAACGCACCCTGGCCCGCCTGGAAGACGGGCAGGCCGAATGGGAGGCCAAGGCCGAATTCGCCCTGACCAAGGGCCGCGAGGATCTGGCCAAGGGCGCCCTGGTGGCCAAGCGCAAGCTGGCCGATCAGGCCGAGGGCCTGCGCCGCCAGCTGGAAGACATCGATGTCAGCCTGGCCAAGACCAACGAGGATCTGGCCCGTCTGCAAGCCAAGCTCGACGAGGCCAAGGCCAAGCGCAAGTCCATCGAGATCCGCATGCAGTCCGCCCAGAAGCGGGTGGAAGTGCGCCGCACCCTGTATGACGGCCGCATCGACGATGCCCTGGGCCGCTATGACCGCCTGGAGCGGCGCATTAGCGAACTGGAGGCCGACGCCGACAGCTACGACCTGGGCCAGCAGGGCAAGAAGGCGACGCTGGAGGACGAATTCGAAACCCTGCAAGCGGAATCGGAAGTGGAAGACGATCTGGAGCGCCTGAAGCAGCGCGTTGCCGGGGACAAGAAGGCGGGAGCCTAAGGGGCGGCATCTCCTTTAAGGGGCTGCCCCCTCCCACGGGGGCCGAATCTGGGGTAGCGTCCCCGGGACGGTTCCCCCTCTCTTCCTCCTCCCCCAAGCATGCGAGTGACCATGGGCTTCTTCGCCATCCTATTCGTGCCGCTGATGGCCTTCATTCTCCTGGTTCTGCCGCTGTGGCTGGCGCTTCACTACATCACCAAGTGGAAGCGCATGCAGGCGGCGGATCTGGGGGAAGGCAAGGTCGCCGTGTCGCGCACCGAGCTGGAAGCCCTGCGGGAGCGGGCGCGCCAGCTGCAAGACCGCATGGCCAGCCTCGAACGCATCCTCGAAGCCGATACGCCAGACTGGAGAGCAAAATGAGCCGCTGCCATCGTTCCCATTCCTCCCAAACCGGCAGCTGCGGGTATGCCGACGGCCGGCCGGGGGTTATCCGCCGGGTGACCCAGGCCCTGGCCGACAAGATCGGCGCGCCGCGCAAGCTGATCGTGGTGGCTTTCATCATTGCCGCGATCTCCAGCCTGCCCCTGGCCCTGCTGGCCTTTGGCGTCGCCTGGTACTGGACCGACAATCCGGGCGCCATCGAACGCACGGTGGACCGGGCCGGCATGGCCATCAAGAAGGCCTTCCGGCCGGCGTCCTCCACCAAGGCGTATGGGGCAGCCTACGGGCCGGCGTCCGGGGCCGGCGGGTCCCGGGACTCGGCGGCGGAGGCGGAGGCGGCCTATCGCCCCATCGACCCCGACGACGAGTTCGCCGATCTGCGCCGCCAGTTCGACGACCTGGAAAAGCGGGCCGAGACCATGGAACGCCACGTGACCAGCGAGGAATACGACCTGAACCGCAAGTTCCGCGATATGGGGCGGGGAGGATCGCCGGCCTGACCTGTTAGTGCATCGACCCAAACGAAGGCATCAGCCGAAGCTTGGAAAGTTGATGCATAAACAAAGTCCTAGTGCACTGACCGCTGAATCATCGGAATGTGTCAGTGCACTAGGGTGCCTTGCGCCAAATATGGCGCAAGGCGCTCCAGCGACCGTTGCGGGCGCGGCCAGGCGGGTGCCGCCCGCGGCCGATGAAAGACTCATTGTTCTAGTCTCGTTTTTCAAGGTGACAGTGCCCTTTTAAAACCATACCGTCGGCGCGGTAAAGCAGTCCGCCGCGCAACGAGGAAACAATGGACATCAAGGAAACACCGGATTTTTGGGTCTTGCGCGATAAGAAAAGATTGAGGATTCCGGACATCAAAAAGGCATCTTCGGAATGCGCCACAAAAATAGAAGCAGAGATCAGGTCGGCGGGGCTTGAAGTTGATGGTCCGTGGGTTTTCATTTCACGGCACTTACCAAAAGACGGTAAAACCTTCTTCGACTGGGAGATTTGCCGTCCGGTAAAAAAGCCCGCGCACTATAATGGTGCGCTCGAACTCGCGCATTTAGAGCCCATTATGGTCGCGAGTAGGATCCATCAGGGACCGCTCAGAACACTTTTCACAAAAGGATATGCACCGCTCGTCGCGGAGCTGGATGCGTCTCAACACATTTACTCGGGCGAGAGCCGAGAAGTATATCATGAATGGAACGGTCCAGAGGCGCCACGCCATACGATCGAAATTCAGTTCGGCTTGTCCCGCTAGATCGAACTGCCTTAAATCTGCATCGATTTATGGCAGGCACTTTGATCTAGAATCATATCGTTACAGCATCGAGTCACGCCGAAGGCGTGCGTTCCGCCGGGAGTCGAAGACGCGCTTGCGCACCGGAATACCGGTGCGCACTTTTCCGCTCGATGTTGTAGAGTTTGTCAGGGACAAGGGGAATCCACGGCTGTCCGGTTTAGCGCCTGAAGTACTGCGGAAGGGTTCGCTTGCCCTGATTTCCGCGTGGAACAGGGGATTCTGGACACTACCCGTGTCCGGGCCGTCGCCATTCAGGCGGGCAGGGAACGACGCGCCCGTTTGACCAGGCTGGCGACCACCGGGGCGGGGTCCTCGGCCAGCCAGCGGCCGGTGACCGCCAGCACCCAGTCGGGCCGGGTCTTGCCGGCGTCGTTCAGCCAGTTGGCCACGGAATCCCGAACGTACTTGCTGGGATCGGCGCGGCAAGGGGCGAGCAGGGGCAGGCCGGGGGCCGGATCGTCTTTCAGCGCCGTCACATGGGCGCACCACACCCCGCGCGGCCGGCAGCTTTCCACGGCAAAGCGCCGCAGGTTCTCCGACGGTTCGGCGGTCCAGGGGACCAGTCGGTCGATCACGGCCAGGGGATCGGCCACCATCCGGGGCCGCAGGGCCATCCACGCCCACTCCCGCACGCCGAAATGGGGATCGTCGGCAAAGGGCCGCAGCCGGGCCAGCAGGATCTCAAGCGGCATCGGTGCGTCGGTGCTGTCGGCCTCTTCCGCCACCGCATAGGCGACCCAGCCCCGCACCGTGTCGCTGGGGTGGCCGGCCAGCGCGGCCAGGGCCTGGGGGTCATGGTCCGTCGCCGCGGCCAGGGCGCGGCCGGCGGCGGCCATGCGGCGGGTGATGCCGTCGTCGGGATTCAGACCGGCGGCCACCGGTCCGGCCAGCGCCGGCGGCAGGGCTGCATGGGCCAGGGCGGTGAAGTCCAGGGCCAGGATTTCCGGCAGGCTGGCGGACTCCATGCTACCGGCCGTCAGGGCGGCCAGCACGTCGGGCGGGATATCGGCCCGGCTGCGGGCGCCCTTGCGGGGTTTGGCGGTGGAAGGCATGGTGCCGGCTCCGGCAGAAGGAAGGGAGCGCAGCATATCCGGATCCGCCGGACCTGTCCCGCTCCTCTGCGCCGCTGTCCGCTTACGGGGCGGGGGGCTTCAGGTGCTTTCCCCCTGCTTTAGCAGCAGGTCGACGCAGTCGATCTGCGGATCCGGTGCGTCGCCGCCCAGGCGGCTGGCGATCATCCGCCCGGCCCGGGCGCCGAGGGCCTGGCTGTCGAAGGCCACCATCGACAGCCGGGGCGTCAGCTCGCCGGCCAGGTCGTTGTCGCCGAAGGCCAGGACGGCCAGGTCCTCGGGGATGCGCCGGCCCTGCTGGCGGGCTTCCAGCAGGGTGCCGATCCCCAGCAGATCGTTGGCGCAGAACACGGCGTCGAAGGGCTTGCCGGCGTCCACCAGGGCCTGATAGGCGCGGCGGCCATCCAGGATGCTTTCCACCCGCTCCACCCGGATGGTTTCCACCACCTCGGCCCCCAGGGCGGCGACCCGCTCCCGGAACCCGGCAAGGCGCAGGGATCCGCGTCCGCCCTGCCGGCCGATATAGGCCAGCCGGCGATAGCCGCGCGCCACCAGATGGCTGGCGGCGAGCCGGCCGCCGTCGGTGTTGGAAAAGCCCACCAGCATGTCCAGGGGATCCCGGGGGAAGGCCCAGCTTTCGACGATGGGGATGTCCAGCTTGCGCAGCTGGCTGCGGTTTTCCTCCAGCTCGATGACGCCGGTGAAGAAAACGGCGGCGGGGCGCAGGGCCCGCAGGGACTGCACCGCCGCCAGTTCCCGTTCATAGGAATAGGACGTCTGCCCGACCATCACCTGGTAGCCGTGTTCCTCCAGCACCCGGGCGCAGGCCCGGGCGGCGATGCTGTACTGCTGGCTGAGCATGTTGGAGACGAAGGCCGCGACGATGGTGGAGCGCCCGGACCGCAGGGCGGCCGCATGGGGATTAGACCAATAGCCGGTGCGGGCGACCACCTCCAGGATGCGGTCGCGGGTCTTGGGCGACACCATATGCGGCGAGCGCAGGGCGCGGGAAACGGTGATCGGCGACACCCCCGCCTCGCGGGCGACGTCTTCGATCCGGGGGGGCTTGCCGTCGGGAGTGTCTTTTTCCCCGGGCGGCGGGCCGGCCTCCGCCGTCGCCCGACCTGCCGACGGATCGGTGGCGAGGCGCAGGACGTCGTCGTGGGTATGGGCGCTCTGATCGCTGCGGGTCACCTTGGGTTCCCTTGGTTGATGGGGGCTACAGCGGGCGGGCGGCCTGGATCAGGCAGTCCCCGGTCCGGCTGTCGCAGGGCAGGCGGCGGGACAGGACGATTCCCGGTCGGGAGAAGTGCAACCTTTCCGCCGGCAGATCAAGCCGCTCGAAGTCATGGTACCAGCCGGCCAGATCCCCGGCCGCCACCGTATCCCCCAGGCAGACGGCGGGTTCGAACCAGCCCCGGTGGGGGGCGAAGACCGCCTGGTTGTGGCTTTCCAGGGCCAGCAGGGTCATCTCCTGGCGTTCCGGCGGCGTGCGCGACAGCACGGGGGCATCCACCATCCCCAGGGTCAGCAGCACGTTGTCGATGGCCCGGTTGGTCAGCGCCAGAGTGGGGGCGGTGGCGGTTCCACCGCCCCCGAATTCGCCGCTCAGGCCGATGGCCCCGGCCCGGGCGGCGGCGGCCATGGAGGTGGGGGCGTCCGCGCCGTTCTCGGCGACGAACCCGTAGGCCAGACCGGTGGCCTTCATCAGGGACAGGGCCTGTTCGACGCGCGCCGGCGGTCCCTGGCGCTCGATCAGGGCGCAGGGCAGGTGTTCCATGGTGGTGCCGCCGGCGTGGATGTCGAAGACCACGTCATGGGCGGGAAACAGGGTGTGCTCCAGGAAATCGGCGATCCGTCGGGTGGGGGTGCCGGCCGGATCGCCGGGGAAGGCGCGGTTGAGGTTGCCGTCATCCAGGGGCGACAGGCGCCGTGCCGCCATCACCGCCGGGCTGTTGGCGAAGGGCAGGATGGTGATTTCTCCACGGATCTGCGCCGGGGCCAGTTCGCGGATCAGGCGCGACAGGGCCAGGGGGCCTTCGTATTCGTCACCGTGGTTGCCGGCCATCAGCAGAATGCGGGGACCGTTGCCCCGGCGCAGGCGGCAGACGGGCACCTTGACCTGGAAATAGGGGGACCGGTCCACCGAAAAGGGGATGGACAGGGTGCCCAGGGTCTTGCCCTGCGCGATCAGGTCCAGGTCGTGAAAAACTCCGGTATGCATGGCGCTGTATGGTCCTGACAGGGGACGGGGGAGCGGGTGGATGCGGAAGACCCCTGCCTCAGGCCGGCAGGGCGGCGATGGCGGTCATCTCCACCCGCAGGTCCGGATCGGCCAGCCGGGCTTCGTAGCAGGCGCGGGCCGGCGGGTTGGCGGGGTCGATCCAGGCGTCATAGACCGCGTTCAGGGCGTCGAAATCGCTGATATGCGGCAGCAGCACGGTCACCGCGACCAGGTGGGAGCGGTCGGTCCCGGCTTCGGCCAGCAGGCTGTCGATCTTGGCCAGCACCTCGCGGGTCTGCTGCTCCAGCGAGGATTTGCGGTCATCGGCCACCTGACCGGCGATATGCACGTGGCCGCCGGACACCACGGCCTGACTCATGCGGGAACCGACCTGAAAGCGCTTGATCATCGGGGGATCTCCTTGGGGATGGAAAAAACAGGGACGTGAGAAAAGGACATAACGAAGGAAAGGAAGGCGGAAGCCGCCGTCACCGTCGCGATCGGCCGTGACGGCGGTTTCCGGGACGCAAGGCAAGAGGGGCGGTTACAGGCTGGGCAGCGGGGTGGCTTCCTTGAACCACTTCATCTGCAGGGCCTGCAGCTTGCCGTTCATGCGGTTGTAGAACAGGTCCGTGTTCAGCCATTGCAGCAGGTTGTGGTCCCCCTGGCGCACGGCGGCATGGGCCGGGGACTGGCGGATCAGGAACTTCAGGGACACGTCCCCGCCCGACGCGGCGCTCAGCGCGATGGCGCTGTTCTCGGCGAAGAAGTCGGTCTGCCCGGCGGCATAGGCGGCCAGGGCGCTGGAGGCGTCTTCGAAGCGCACCAGGTTGGCCTCGGGGGCGTTGTCGGTCAGCCAGACGTCCAGGGTGGTGCCCCGGGCGACGGCGATGGACTGGCCGGCCAGATCGGCGGCGGTGGCGAAGGTCGGGGCGTCGCTCTTGCCGTAGACGCCCAGCTGCACGGCGACGTAGGGCGAGGTGAACATGACCTGCTGCGCCCGTTCCGGGGTGGCTCCGGCGGCGGCGATCAGGATGTCGATCTGGTCGGACAGCAGGCTGGGCAGGCGGGCGGCGCCGGTGACTTCCACCAGTTCGGCCTCCACCCCCAGGTCAGCGGCGACCTGATTGGCCAGATCGATGTCGAAGCCGACCAGCGTGCCTTCGCCATCGCGGTAGCCCCAGGGGGCGGAGTCGGCCAGCACGCCGATGCGCACCGTGCCGGCCCCCAGGATATCCTGCAAGGTGTCGGCAAAGGCACTGACGGGGGCGAAGGCAAGGGTGGCGGCAAGGGCGCTTGCCAGGACGGTCTTGATGGGTCGCATCGGGCATTCCTTTCCTTAACGGTACGCCGGGGGAGAGCGGGAGAGAGGGACGAGAGAGAAGCGAGGGACGAGAGAGGCGGTGGGCGATCAGCGGGTGGAGCCGATGAAATTGGCCAGCTCCGGGGTTCGGGGGCTGGCGAACAGATCCTCGGGCCGGCCCTGTTCGTGGACCTTGCCCGCATGCATGAAGACCAGCTTGGAGGCGACGTGACGGGCGAACCCCATCTCGTGGGTGACGAGGATCATGGTCATGCCCTGATGGGCCAGGTCTTCCATGACCTTCAGCACCTCGCCCACCAGCTCGGGGTCGAGAGCTGAGGTGACTTCGTCGAACAGCATCAGCGAGGGCGACATGGCCAGGCAGCGGGCGATGGCCACGCGCTGCTGCTGGCCGCCGGACAGCTGTCCCGGATAGGCGTCGATCCGGTTTTCCAGTCCCACCTGGGCCAGGGCGGACCGGGCCAGCTCCCGCGCCGCATCGCCCTTGGTGACCCGCTTGGTCAGGATCGGGGCCAGGGTGATGTTGCGTTCCACGGTCATATGCGGGAACAGGTTGAACTGCTGGAAAACGATGCCGACGTGTTCCCGCAGCTTGCGCAGGTCGGTGGTCCGGGCGTGGACTTCGGTGCCGTCGATGGTGATCAGGCCGCCGTTGATCCGCTCCAGACCGTTGATGCAGCGCAGCAGGGTCGACTTGCCCGATCCGCTGCGGCCGATGATGGTGACGATCTCGCCCTTTTCCACGGCGAGGGTGACACCCTTCAGGACCTCCACATCGCCGAAGGTCTTGTGGACGGAGGTGATGTCAACGAGCGCCATTGAGCTTGTTCTCCAAGGAGCGGGACCACAGGGTGAGGGGGAAGCACATCGCGAAATACAGCGCCGCCACGCAGGCATAGGACACCAGCGGCTGGAAGGTGGCGGCGCTGGCCAGCTGGCCGGCCCGCGCCAGTTCCACGAAGCCGACCACCGAGGCCAGCGAGGTGTTCTTGATCAGCTGGACGACGAAGCCGACGGTGGCGGGCAGGGCGATGCGGAAGGCCTGGGGGGCGACCACGTGGCGGAAGGTCTGCCAGCGGGTCAGGCCCAGGCAGGCGGCGGCTTCGGACTGGGCCTCGTGGACCGCCTGGATGCCGCCCCGCCAGATCTCGCCCAGGAAAGCGGCGGTGAACAGGGTGAAGGCCGCGCCGACCGAGACCAGCGCCGGCACCTTCATCCCCAGGAACACGGGCATGCCGAAATAGAAGAACATCAGCAGCCCCAGCACCGGCACCCCCTGCACCAGCTGCAACAGGCCGCTGGCGACGATCCGTGCCGTGCGGCTGCGGCCGGTGCACATGCGGGCCAGCAGCAGGGCGAGCGGGGCGCCGAAGGCCAGCGCGATGCAGACCAGCAGGGCCGTCCACTGCATCGCGGCCAGCATGGTCAGGAAATCGGAAAGGGTGAAACCGCGCATGGGGGAAGCCTCTCGAACTCTCGTGTCGGATCAGCGGCCGGCGGGCCAGCGGAAGGCGATCCGGCCCAGGCCGGCGAACAGCAGCCGCACCCCCACCACCATGGCGAAGTACAGGGCGCAGATGACCGCGTAGACTTCGAAGCTGCGGAAGGTGCGGCTTTCGACGAAGGCGCCGGTGTGGAACAGCTCCGGTGTCGACACCTGCGACGCCAGCGAGGTGCCCAGCAGCACTAGGACGATCTGGCTGGTCAGCGACGGATAGATGTTGCGCAGGGCCGGCGGCAGGATGACGTGGCGGAAGACCTGCCAGCGGGTCAGTCCCAGGCACTGGCCCGCCTCCACCTGGCTTTGGGGGATCGACGCCAGGCCGCTGCGGAAGATCTCGGTGGCGTAGGCGCCCATGTAGACCGACAGGGCAAGACAGGCGGCATACAGCGGCGGCAGCTTCAGCCCGGCGAAGGGCAGGACGAAGAACACCAGGAACAGCTGGATCAGCGCTGGGGTGTTGCGGATGACCTCCACATAGACCCGGACGGCCAGTCGCAGGGCCTTGAACCGGCTGCCGCCGGCGGCGGCACCGGCCAGGCCGATCAGCAGCCCGGCGATCGTAATCACCAGGGTCAGGAACAGGGTCAGTCCGACCCCGTGCACGAAATCGTCCTGATAGCGCCAAAGCTGCGTGAAGTTGAGATTGGGCATGATCCGTCCGTTCCCGGACACCACGCGCGTCCGGGCCTGTTGCCGTGGGTGGGGAAGGCGGCGGGTCTTATCCGAAATGGGTCGGATAGACCGCCGCCAGATTGCCCTGGTCGTCCTGGCCGAAGATCAGCCGCCAGCGATCCAGGCAGGTGCAGGGATGGGAAATGCCGAAGGCGATGATATCGCCAACCCGCAGATCCCGCGTTTCGGACAGCTTCAGGAAGGCATGCTGGTCGTTCAGTTTGACCACCGTGCCCACCGGGGCGTTTTCCCGCAGGGCCGCGCCGTCGCGATAGACGGCCAGGGGAACGGGCAGGCCCTGGTCGCTGGACACGTCGCGCATGCCCATGCCGCAGATCGCCAGATCCGGTTCCGGCCGCGACAGCACTTCCGCCCAGACCGTCAGGGCCGGGGTGAAGGCGTCCAGGGCCTTGCGCCCGGTCACCGCTTCGAACCCGCCCCGGGCGTCCAGGGCCGCCAGGCCCCGGGCATAGACCCCGTGGTCGTGGAAGAAGATGGCGCCGCTGCGCAGCAGCAGGGTCGCGTTGCCGTCTTTCTCGACGACCGGCATCAGGTCTTCCACTTCCAGGTCGAAAAAGGCCGACCCGCCAGCGCTGAGGATCAGGGGACGGTCGGGCACCACGGCGCGCACCACGCGGAAGGCCTCCGCCGCCAGGGCGTTCAGGGCGGTGATGGCCCGGCGGGTGGCGACCGGATCGCCAGTGGCCACCGCCCCTTCATAGGTGGCGACCCCGGCCAGCATCAGCCCGGGGCCGGTGGCGGCCTGGGCCAGCGGGCGGACATCGGCCAGCCGGCGCAGGCCCGCCCGCCCCAGGCCCACTTCGATCAGCACCGACACGCGGCGGTCGGCCAGTTCAGCCACACGGGCCACCGCCGCCAGGCTGTCGGGGGAATCGACGAAGAACGTCAGCTCCGCATCCGGCCACCACCGCAGCAGGGCGGCGAAGTGGCGGGCGCTGGCCCGGCCGCCGATCTGGTTGGCCACCAGCAACCGGGGGATGCCGTGGGCCAGCAGCACGGCGGCCTGCTGCACCGACGCCACCGACAGGCCCCAGGCGCCCAGGTCGATCAGCCGGCGGGACAGGTCCGGGGCCATCGGCGTCTTGGCATGGGGGGCGATCGCCACGCCGGCCTTGCGCACATAGTCCATCATCGCCGCCGCGTTGCGGTCGAAGGCGGATTCGCTGAGGGTCAGGACAGGCAGGGGGGCCGCGCCGGTATCCGGCCGCCAGCCGTCTGCCGCCAGGGCGGCGGCGTCCGTGGGGTCGGTCCCCACACCCAGTCCCCGATAGGCGCTTTCCATCGCGATCTCTCATGCCTCCCGCAGATGACAACGTTGTCATGACTAATTGATGAAACAATGCTGGCGAATGATAACGTTGTCAACCAAAATTGGCTACGGCCGAAGGGTTGTATTTGCGTTTGTCCGATTTCGGACTTATCTTATGGAACAAGACGTTTTCTCTCGAAAAAGCGACGGTCCCATGACCCCCTCTTCCCCCGCCGATCCATCCCTGCCCGCCGATGTTGCCGGCCCGCCTGTCGTGGCCGTCGAACGGATGGGGCCGGGGGGTCGCAAGCGGCTGTCCGCGCCAGGCCTGCGGACATTCCTGTCCATCGCCGACCACTGGGGCCTCAGCGAGGCGGAGCGGCTGAGGGTGCTGGGGCTGCCGCCGCGCTCCACCTATCACGGCTGGGTGGCCAAGGTGCGGGCCGGGCAGGCCATCACCCTGTCCCTGGACGAGCTGATGCGCCTGTCTGCCGTCCTGGGCATCTGGAAGGGGGTGGGGCTGCTGTTTCCCCGGGACCGGGACGGGCTGGCCTGGCTGCGGGCGCCCAACCGTGCCCTGCCGTTTGCCGGCCAAAGCCCTATGGACCTGATCACGGCGGGCAGCCAGGACGGCATCTTGCAGGTGCGCCGCTACCTGGATGCCTGGCGCGGCGGGGCAGCGGCGCCGGCGACGGCCGATCTGGCCCTGGACCCCACTCCCCTGTCGGATGAGGAGGTGGTGATCCTGTGAACCCTTCCGAAACGCCATCTTCTGAAGCACCGCCGCCCGAGTCGTCTATACCGGAAATCGACGGGATTGCTGCGGACAGCTACCGCCTCATCCCCTCGCGCTTTCCCCCCATCGGCCTGTTCGACACCGTGACTGCGGCGGACGATCTGGAAGCGGTGATGGAGCTGGAAGGCTGGACCAACGACCGTCTGGTGGCCCATCGCCTCGCGCGGCTGCCGCGAGAGGAATGGGTTTACGGCCGTCCCAACAGCAGCATCGTCATGGCGGCCTTTCTGCACGCCGCCCCCCGGGGCATGCGCTTCAACGGCCCGCATCTGGGGGCCTGGTATGCTGCGCTGTCCGAACGCACCGCCATCGCCGAGGTCTCCCATCACTTGCGCCGGGAGGCCCTGGCCTGCGGCTGGCCGGAGATGCGCGGCACCTACCGCAGCTACGGCGCGCGCCTGACCGGGCGCTATGCCGACCTGCGGGGATTGGCCGGCGCGTGGCCGGATCTTTACGACCCCCATTGCTATGACAGCGCCCAGGCCTTCGGCGAGGCCCAGCGTCCCCTGGGGCGCGGGGTGATCTACGACAGCCTGCGCCACCGGGGCGGGACCTGTGTCGCCGCCCTGCGCCCCCGGGCGGTGCAGGCGGTGACCCAGGCCAGCCACTTCGACCTGATCGTGCCGGTCACCGGCGCGGTCATCGCCCGCCGGCTGGCTGGAGACGCGTAGAATAACGGGTTTATCCACATTAAGTAGTATTCAAGGCAGCCTTTGCGGGAAATTGCTCCGATCCGTTCTTGCCGGATTCCATCCGTGCGGTCATGGTTTAAACACAATGTTTAAATCGGGGGACGGGCAGGATGGTTTTGATGCACTTCGACGGGCGCGCCCGGCGTTTCATCACCGGGACAGTGGGGCTTGGCATGCTGCTGATCGTGTCGGGCTGCGATACCTATCGTGGCGTTAGCGAATTCAACAGCTATCGGGACACCTATACGGCCGCGAAGGGCGTGGGCGAAGGGATGCTGGATCGTCTGGCGGTGTCGGAACGCACCTTGTATCAGACGGCTTATCCCTTCGATCCCCTGAGCAGCCCGTTCGAACCGTCGTCCGCGCCCTATCTGGTGACCTCCGTCGATCCGCCGGCCACGGCCGCCTTGCGGCGCACCCTGGCGGCGGTGACGTCCTACAACGACGCGCTCTACGCCCTGGCCAGCGGGCAGGAGGGCGCGGCCATCGCCGGCAAGATCACCCGGCTGAGCACCATCGGGGCCGGGGCCGCCGACGACCTGGCGGCCCTGGGGGCGCCCGAACTGCAAAAGGTGGGCGGTGTCGCGGCGGCCAGGGCGGTGAACACGGTGCTGGCGGCCTTCGAACCCCTGGCCGCGCAGATCATCGACTTCGAGACCCGCGCCGACTTCCGCAAGATGCTGGTGGCCGAGGAACCGACGATCCGTGCGGCCCTGAAGGCCTGCCGCGACCAGACGCCGGCGATCTTCGAAGGCATTCGCGGCGCCGTGGTGACCAGGGAAAGCGGTCCCACCAGCCGGGGCACCCTCAGCCCGGCGGCGAAAAGCCAGATCGACAGCACCCGGCTGGCCATCGCCAACTGGGTGGTTCTGCTCGACCTGTCGGACGACGCCTTGCAGGCGGCGGTCGCGGCGGTGAAGGCCGATCCGGCGGACGGGTCCCTGGACAGCCTGCTGATGGTCGCCGGGACCCTGAACGTCGCCCTGCATGCCGCCCGCCAGAACCTCGCCGGCCAGCAGTAACGGAACCCCGCGACAAGCGCAGAGAGGGAGGGATCACCCATGCCGATGATCGAAGACACCAACGACGCCCGCACGGCGACCTTTGACGACAAGAATGCCGCATCGACGGCCGGGGCGACCGAAAGCGCCGTCGAGATCTATACGCATCTGGTCGAGCCGGTGATGGAGCTCTACGCCAAGGTCCGCTTGCCGGGCGTCGACAGTGGCGTCACCCGCACCACCTTGATCTCCACCCTGGAGGACGGCTTGAAGGCGCTGGGGGCGGTGAAGGAGGTCTATCTGAGCCATACCAGGACCCTGCTGGCTCGCCTCAAGGCAGAGGCCGGCTGAAAGGGGCGTGCTGCTTGCCGCTCACGGCAGGCGCAGGCTGTCCGGGGCATCCTTGTGCGTGCCCGACAGGCGCAGGGTCATCGCCGGCTCGCCGCCCGCCGGGACCGTGGCCAGGGTCAGCAGGCCGGCGTGGGCCAGGGCTTCCAGGGCGGGGCCGGGCGGCACGTCGGCGGGCAGTTCAAGGGTCAAGCCGATGATCTCCCGCAGGCCGCTCAGGGCCTGACGGCTGCCGGCCCGGCCGTCCGGCCAGGCGTCCGGGCGCTGGTTGCCGGGGGAGCGGAAGACCAGCGGCCGCTTCGGATTGTGGCTGTCCTCGGCGACCGGAATGCTCATGCCCTCGGGCAGATAGGGCGGGCGGTAGGGCCAGGTGGCGAAGGGCGGCGGATCGTCGGCCGGCACCGTGCGCACGGCGATGCCGAAGGGATTGGCGCCGGTGTCCCGCCAGCGCAGCCGCTCGGCCAGGCCCGTGGGGGCGACGACGGGGCTGCGCAGGGCCGTGGCGTCGGTCTCCCACAGCAGCTCCAGATAGGCGTTGTCGAAGCAGTAGCACAGGTTGGCGGTGCCCTGGCCCGGGTGCTCGCGGCGGAAGCTTTCCCGCAGGCCCAGGGTATCCAGGGTTTCCACCAGCGCCCCGCCCTCGGGCGGGACGGCCACGAACACGTGGCACAACAGCAGCTTGCCCCGGGCTGTGCCGGTCATGGGGAGTCTCCGTCCGTCAGCTTGCGCAGGAAATAGACCATTTCCAGGGCCTGCCGGCGGGCGGCCTGGGTCAAGGTGTCGTTGAGCGAATGGCCGCCGGCCATGTCTTCGTAAAACAGGCAGGGATGTCCCTGGTCCAGCATGCGGGCGGCGAACTTGCGGGCATGCTGTGGCCCCACCCGGTCGTCGCTGGTGGCGGTCCAGACGAAGGGTTCCGGATAGGCCGCATCGCGCCGCAGCGCGTGGTAGGGAGAGATGGAGGCCAGGAAGGTCCGCTCCTCCGGCACCGACACGCTGCCGTATTCCCACACCCACGACGGGCCGGCGGCCAGCTCCTCGAAGCGCAGCATATCCAGCAGGGGCACGCCGATGGACACCGCCCCCCAGCGGTCCGGCCGCTGGGTCATGGCCACGCCCATCAGCAGTCCGCCGTTGGAGGCCCCGGCGATGCCCAGGCGGTCCGGCCGGGTCAGGCCATCGGCCACCAGGGCGTCGGCGACGGCATAGAAGTCGTCATAGGCCACCTGCCGTTTGGTCTTGGCCGCGGCCTCGTGCCATTCCGGGCCGAACTCTCCGCCTCCCCGGATGTTGGCGATCACATAGGCGCCCCCCCGCTCCAGCCACAGCTTCCCCACATCGGCCAGATAGGAGCTGGTCATCGGCACCTGGAACCCGCCATAGGCATAGAGGATGGTGGGGGTCGAGCCGTCCATCGGCGCATCGGCCGGGCGGATGACGAAATAGGGGATGGCGATGCCGTCCGGGGCCGTGGCCTCCCGCTGTTCGGTGATCAGGCCGCTGGCGTCGAAGCGGGCCGGGCTCTGCTTGACCCGCTGCACCGCCCCCGTGTCCGCCTCCAGGCGCCACAGGGACGATGGCGTCAGGAAGGCGGTCACCGACAGCCACACCTGGTCCGACCGGTGCGACGCATCGAGCAGGCCGAAGGTGGCATTGTCGGGCAGGCCGTCCACCGGCGTGGTGTCCCAGGTGCCGTCGGCGCGCGGGCTGCTGATGCTCAGGCGGCCGCGCACAGTGTCGAAATAGGCGATCACCAGCCGGCTTTTGGTGACGGCGGCTTGGGCCAGGGTCTGGCGGGGGCCAGGAGTGAACACCGGGATGGGCCGGGGGGCCTCGCCCCGGGCCAGGGCGTCGAACGGCAGGGAGACGACGGCGCCGGGGCCGATGGCGGGTCCCGGCCCGGTCGGCCCCACTGCGGTCGGCCAGGGACCCTTGGTATAGACCACCAGCCGGCCGTTCAGCAGGCCGAGGGGGTAGGCAGACTCGGGCAGGGGCAGAGGGCGAGGCCCGGCCGCGGTCACCAGCACCTGCTCGGCGGTGAAGAAAGTCTTGAAGCGGCTGATCAACTGGTATGTTTTGCCGTCGGTGTCGGTCAGGGTCCAGGCGGTGCAGCCCACCTGATCGGTGTCGTCCCCCCGAAAGACCTCTTCGGCCTGATCCAGGGACTGGCCGCGCTTCAGGCGTTTGGTGACGAAGGGATAGCCGGAGCGGGTAAGGGTGCCGGGACCCCAGTCGCGGGTGACCAGCAGGGTATCGGTGTCTTCCCAGGCGACAGTCTGTTTGGACGGCGGCAGGGTGAAGCCGGTGTCTTCGACGAAGGCGGCGCGGGTCATATCGAACTCGCGGATGCTGACCGCGTCGGTGCCGCCGTCGGACAGGGCCAGCAGCACCCGGGTTTCGTCGGGTTCCAGGAAGGTGGTGCCATGCAGGGACAGGGCCTTGCCCTCGGCGGCACTCAAGGCGTCGAGGTCGAGCAGGGGGTCCCAGGTCGGCGTTTCGGTGGCGTAGCCCGCTGGGTCCGTCCGCCGCCAAAGGCCCCGGGGGTGGGTGTCGTCGCGCCAGAGGTTGAGGATATGGCCGCCCGCGACGGACGGCCAGGGCAGGCGGTCCTCGGCGGTGGCGATGGCCCGGGCCTGGGCATGCAGCGTGGCGAACCGGGGATCCCCTTCGAGCCGGCGGAGGGTGGCCTTGGTCTGCTCCCCGGCCCAGGCGAGGGCCTGTTCGCCGTGGAGGTCTTCGAGCCACCCAAAGGGATCGTCAGCGGACATGCCCTACTCCTTCGTCCCCGCCCCTGACGTGCTGGAGGGGGCTTGCCCCTCCAGCACTGTTAGTGTTTGCCGGCGGCGGCTTTTTCGTGTTCGACCCTGGTGCTGTGGAGGGCCTGGACGTGCTGGGGCAGCAGGTCGGCCGCGGCCTCCAGCAGGTCGTCATCCATTTCCATGGATTCCACCGGCTCTTCGGAGAACGAGAGTTCGGCAAGGCGGCTGAGGACGAAGATCGAAAACTGGAGGTCCTCGTCGTCTTCGTGGGCTTCGACGTAGCTGTTCCAGGCATCCGGGCGCAGGCCCATGGCCTGTATGAACCCTTCCAGCCAGATTTCCCACAGGGGCGTGTCGTCGGTATCCATATCGTAGATCGGGCTGAAGCGGTCTTCGTCCAACTGGGCGATGGTGTCGTTATAATGGGCCATCAGCACGCCGAAGATCCTTTCGGCCTGGTCCTGGGACTCGAACACCGGGTCTTCGTCTCCCCAGATCAGGGTCAGCCACTCGCTGGGCGGAATCACCTCCGGGCAGACGATGACCCCCGCCAGGAAGCCGTTCACTTCGCTCAGCATCATGCCGCTTTCGGCAACGGCGTCGCTCATCAGAAAGTCGTCAAGGGTCACTAGGTCTTGCGTCAGGTCAGGCATCGATCTCTCCCGTGTCGTTGGGGGGAGCTTGGCCGATTTGCCGCTGTGCGGCAATGGTGTCGCCAACGGGGCGGGGAGGACGCGATTCTTCTCTTGATTGTAAAATTTTTAAGAACCAATTTTGGTAGAGTCCTGTCTGCGCTGGCGTGGCCAAAGAGGCTTTGAGTTTTTAATCAATCCACAATTGTCCCCATTGCGAGTGTCTTTTGATAGATATAAGCTGTTTATATGATCACAATAAAAGAAGCGCAGCTTAGGGAGCTTGGATGCCTCGCCTTTGTGAGGCGGGTGAAGCTTTTTTTGGTCGAGCGATCCGAAGACAATGAGTTTCGGTCTTGGTTGTTGAGTAGAGGAGAGAGCGAAGAGCACATGAAATGTTCTTATGCTCAGGTTCAGGCTCTTGATGAATATTCTGCGGCTCTGTCGATGAGCTTCGCTGTAGCCTGCGCATATCGCGGTCTCGATCCGATCCGCCAGCTCCACCAGGCCCTCGCGGAGCACGATGCGGAGTTCGTTATGAAGTCTTCGCTTGAAGAATGGGGTGTGATACGTTTTTCAGAGTTCGACCTTTAAGGTTGATTGGTGTGGTCTATGAGCTCTTAAAGGCTAAATTCTCCCAAGGGGCTTGCTCGACGCCCATGTTCTCCCGATCCCGAAAGCCTTCCGCCGTTTCCGCGTGTCCCTGCCAGTCGCCTTGCGTTACAGCACGGCAGGATGACGATGCGTTGGTGACCGCTGTCGCACAGCGGTCGAAAAGATTGACCGGTCAGGAATTGGTGACCTCGGGCAAGCTGCCCTACGACGAATCACCGATGAAGATGTCCGCAGACAGCAGCCCGTGCGAACAGCTCGCCTTTACCATTGCCCCGATGGTACGCCGATTTTCCCGGTTTTCCGAAGCCTTGCCGGGTGTACGGGCCGCATCGGATTTGAATCGGTTGGCCGATGGACCGGATGACGGGAAAGGGCGCACATGCCTGACTATGTTGCCCGAATCGGCTGCGGAGTTGAACTCTGCTCTCGGGTTGCCACCCGGGACCATTGTGGATAGCGATCTCAGGAATGATTCCACCGGCTTTCGGGCTGCTCTCTATCGTTCGGAAAGCGATGGGCGGATCATTTTGGTCGCCCGTGATACCCAGCGCCATTCCCTTGTGGATTGGGAAACCAATATCGACAATGGAAGGGGCGAGGATACCGACCAGTATAAGGCGATGCGCAATCTGTCCGGTCTTCTCGCCAAGAAGAATGTTGCGTTCGATATCGCGGGGTACTCGAAGGGTGGGGGGCTGGCCCAGGAAGCTGGCCTGATGTCACCGAAATCAAAGGTATATGTCTTCAATAGTGCCGGATTGCCAGAGCAATCAATTGGCCGTACGTCAGCCACATCCTTCGAGTCCCTACAATCGCGAACCACATCCTTCAGCTCCGAAGGTGATTTTTTGACATTCATGAACAACACTGCTGACCACGACGGACAACTCGCAAATGCCCGCTTCCTACGCCGTGAACTGGAAGGAAACCGAACTTTCCGGCTGGATCCCATCGAAATCCAGTATCGCAATCCAGAGATGAGAGATGCCGACGATCCGGACTTTGAAAAGGATCGGAATGCTTTCTTGAATCGCCTTGACAACATGATCGCCGAAGCCGAGCAGAATCCGGGTGGAAAGTCACTTTTCCCCCCGGTTCGCGCCGGAAGTTTCGACACCATTCCCAACTCGATGACAGAGGTCGGGAGGATGGCTGGTGCAACGAAGCCGGAACCTAATCTCGGCAAATTACATCAGCATCAGATCAACAAGGTTGTCGGTCCGATGGAAAAGCAGGTAGAGGCGGATCGTGACGCAATGCGGGATTTCTTGAAGAAATGCCCTTGATGGTCGTCGTCGGGAGTGGTTAAGAGGTGCCTGAACGGGGGGCGGAGCTGTGCGAGTCGCCGCGTCGGTTGTCATCGTTCTCAGTGGCGTCGTCTGGTTCTGGCTCTCTTCGCTGACGGAAGGAAAGCGCATGCCGTTCAAAGGGGCTGAGGCCGAATTGCAAGAAGCCATCCAGCAAGACGACGGGGCTGCGGTCGAGGCCGCGCTCAGCGCCGGCGCAGATCCGAACGCGCGCGGCGTTGGTGGTACCACACCGTTGCAGTACGCCGCCGGTACGATGAACAAGCGTGCCATGGATGCACTGCTGCGGCATGGTGCTGATCCGCACGTCCGTGATGACGACGGTCAGAATGCCGTAACGCTGGCGGCAACTGTCTGGCACCGCGATCCGGGTGTGCTTCGGATGCTTATTCAGGCTGGTGCGGATCCGAACACCCGTCGGGCAGACGGTGATCCCGTGATACAGCGGTTCATGAACGATGCCGATCTTGATGCCATTCGCTACATGGCCTCTGTGGGAGCTGATTTGAACATCCGCAACCGATCGGGGCGTCCGTTGGTGGTGGCGGCAGGCATTGCTGAAGAGTGGGATGTCCTATGGGTTCTGTTGGACCTCGGGGCGGATCATGACTACGCGGGAGAACCGTTCACACTTCAGGACGCTTTCGCTACGCCGGAAGTGACGCCTCCGGACTCTCCGCTATGGCCGTACAAGGAAAAAGTTTGGCATGCCTTGAATAATCGGGGAATGGTTCTGCCGCCGCTTGCTATCCATCCTCCGGTAACGGATCATCCGTAGATCAGAACGCCACCTCACCTGAGGCTCGGTCGTTTCCCCATAGTTGCTCCCCGCAGACCCCTCGGGGGTCTGGGGGACCCGCTGGTCCCCCAGCACTGCCGTTCCCTTTATTTTTTTTTGGAAGTGCCAGAGGGGCTTGGCCCCTCCGGACCTCCCGTTCGTGTTTCCCGTGCCAAAGAAAAAGGCCGCCTCCTCGCGGAAGCGGCCTTTTTGCAAAGCCGGCGGATGCCGAAGACCGGATCAACCGGTCCGTTCGAACATCTTGATCTTGAGCTTGGCAATCGCCTGACCGGGGTTCAGACCCTTCGGGCAGGTCGCCGTGCAGTTCATGATCGTGTGGCAGCGGAACAGGCGGAACGGATCGTCCAGCTGGTCCAGGCGCTCACCGGTGGCTTCGTCGCGGCTGTCCAGGATCCAGCGGGTCGCCTGAAGCAGGATCGCCGGGCCGAGGTAGCGTTCGCTGTTCCACCAGTAGCTGGGGCAGCTGGTCTGGCAGCAGAAGCACAGGATGCATTCCCACAGCCCGTCCAGCTCGGCCCGCTCTTCGGGGCTCTGCTTCCGTTCCCGGCTCGGCGGGGGCGGGGTGTCGGCCTTGATCCAAGGCTGGATCGCTGTGTACTGCGCATAGATGTGCGACAGGTCGGGAACCAGATCCTTGACCACCGGCAGGTGCGGCAGCGGGTAGATCCCCACATCGCCGTCCACGTCGGCGATGGGCTTCAGGCAGGCCAGGGTGTTGGAGCTGTCGATGTTCATCGAGCAGGATCCGCAAATCCCCTCGCGGCAGGAACGGCGGAAGGTCAGGGTCGGGTCGATCTCGTTCTTGATCTTGATCAACGCGTCCAGAACCATCGGCCCGCAATTGTCCATGTCCACGTAGTAGGTGTCCAGGCGCGGGTTGCCGCCCTGCTCCGGATCCCACCGGTAGATCTTGAACGTCCGCAGGTTCTTCGCACCCGACGGCGCGGGGTAGGTCTTGCCTTCCTTGACCCGGCTGCCCGGGGGCAGATTGAATTCAACCATAGTCTAATGCCTCCAGCCTTGGGCTGTTGCAGGAGCCGGGAGGGACGTCCTTTCCCAGGGAAAGGAGTGCCGCCCGGCGGGCATGTCTTAGTACACGCGGGCTTTCGGCTCGATGTACTGAACCTCGTCGGTCAGGGTGTAGGTGTGAACCGGCCGATAGGTCAGATCCACCTTGCCCGACGCGTCGATGGTCGCCAGCGTATGCTTCATCCAGGTCACGTCGTCGCGGTCCGGGTAGTTCTCGTGGGCATGCGCCCCCCGGCTTTCGTGACGGGCTTCCGCCCCCGTGATCGTGGCCTTGGCGCACGCCAGCAGGTTTTCCAGCTCCAGCGCTTCGGCCAGGTCGGTGTTGAAGATCATCGACCGGTCGGCCAGCTTGATGTCGGCAACCGTGGTTGCGATCTGGTCCACCTTCTCCTTGCCCTCGGCCAGGGAGTCCGAGGTCCGGAACACTGCCGCATCCCGCTGCATGGCGCGCTGCAATTCGCCGCGGATCTCGGCGGTCAGCTTGGTGCCGTTGGCGTTGCGCAGACGGTCCAGGCGGCCCACCGCGTAGTCGTGGGCATCGGCCGGCAGCGGCTTGTGCTTGGTGTTCGGGACGATGACTTCCTTCGCCCGCAGCGCCGCGGCGCGGCCGAACACAACGATGTCCAGCAGCGAGTTGGTGCCCAGGCGGTTGGCGCCATGCACCGACACGCTGGCGCATTCGCCCACAGCCATCAGGCCCGGGAAAACGCGGTCCGGCTCGTCGGCGGTCGGGTTCAGAACCTCGCCCTTATAGTTGGTCGGGATGCCGCCCATATTGTAGTGCACGGTCGGCAGGACCGGGATCGGTTCCTTGGTGGCATCGACGCCGGCGAAGATCTTCGCCGTTTCGGTGATGCCTGGCAGGCGGGCATGCAGCACGTCCGCGCCCAGGTGCTCCAGGTGCAGGTGGATGTGATCCTTTTCCGGACCGACACCGCGCCCTTCGCGGATTTCCACCGTCATGGCCCGGCTGACCACGTCGCGGGAAGCCAGATCCTTGGCGGTCGGCGCGTAACGCTCCATGAAGCGTTCGCCGGCGCTGTTGGTCAGATAGCCGCCTTCGCCGCGCGCCCCTTCGGTGATCAGACAGCCGGAGCCGTAGATCCCGGTGGGGTGGAACTGCACGAATTCCATGTCCTGCAGGGGCAGGCCGGCGCGCGCCACCATGCCGTTGCCGTCGCCGGTGCAGGTGTGGGCCGAGGTGCAGGAGAAGTAGGCCCGGCCGTAGCCACCGGTCGCCAGGATGGTGGTATGGGCCTTGAAGCGGTGGATGGTGCCGTCTTCCATGTTCCAGGCGACCACGCCACGGCATTCGCCGTCGACGATGATCAGGTCCAGCGCGAAGTATTCGACGAAGAATTCCGCCTTGAAGCGCAGGGACTGCTGGTAGAGCGTATGCAGGATGGCGTGGCCGGTGCGGTCGGCGGCGGCGCAGGCGCGCTGCACCGGGGCTTCCCCGAAGTTGCGCATGTGGCCGCCGAAGGGGCGCTGGTAGATGGTGCCCTGTTCGGTGCGCGAGAACGGCACGCCGTAGTGTTCCAGCTCGTAGACCGCCGGAATGGCTTCCCGGCACATGTATTCGATGGCGTCCTGGTCGCCGAGCCAGTCGGAGCCCTTGACGGTGTCGTACATGTGCCACTGCCAGCTGTCCTCGGCCATGTTGCCGAGCGCCGCGCCGATGCCGCCCTGGGCGGCCACGGTGTGGGAGCGGGTCGGGAAGACCTTGGTGATGCAGGCGGTGTTCAGCCCGGCTTCGACGCAGCCGAAAGTGGCGCGCAAGCCCGCCCCACCGGCGCCGACGACCAGGGCGTCGTATTCATGATCGATGATTTCGTAGGATGCCATTGGTCGTCAGCCTCCGAACGTCAGCTTGAGCACGGACACCGCCGCGAGGACGGCACCCAGGGCGGCATAGAACTTGGTCGCGAACACCAGGACATGCTTCACCGTGTGGTGATGCACATAGTCCTCGATGATGACGATCAGGCCCAGGTGGCCGTGGTGAAAGGCGCACAGAATGGTCAACAGCATCAGGGTGGCGTTGACCGGGCTGCTCAAGAACGCCTGGAAGTCGGCATAGCTGGCATCCAGATTGCCGATGATCGCCGCGAAGACGAACCACAGGGCAAGCGGGATCAGGGCAATGGCGGTAAGACGCTCGGCCATCCAGTGGCTGGCGGCGCCTTCCTTGGCGGAACCCAGGCCGCGGGCGCGGCCGAGAGGCGATTGCATGGTCATTTTGGTGTTTCCCCTCCGATCGAGCGCGCTCAGCTGTAAACCGACAGGCCGATGATCCAGGCCAGCAGCGACAGGGCGACGGCGGCGCCGACGGCGATCTTGCCGGTCTTCACCAGGGTCGGCATATCAAAGCCGTAACCGGTATCCCACAGCAGGTGCCGGATCCCGTTACACAGGTGATAGAACAGGACGATCGTGAAACCGAACAGCACCAGGAAACCGAACCAGGAGCCGTAGAAGCCCTGCACGGCCTCGAACGCATCGGGGCCGTAGCCGGCCGAAACGATCCAGAGCAGGAAGAACAGGGTGCCGACGGTCATCAACCCGGCCCCGAAAATACGGAAAGTGATGGAAAGCAGCGACGTAATCTTGGTGTGCAGCCGATACACCTGCAAATGCGGCGACATGGGCCTGGGATGAGTTTTCATGGCATCAGCCTCTTGCGCGGGTCCGCGGACGAAAAGGATGCCCCCGGGCGAGCACCGCCGGTCCGCAAATTCCCCCATCTCGGACCAAGGTCGGCGGGCCGCCCGATGTGGCGGCGCGGCATGTCAATAGCGCCTCGCCCTCTATGAGTCAATTGCGGCCCCCCCGGAAGACGGGCTTGACAGGCGATCACGCACGCTTGCCGTGGGGTATTCCCACCCTCGGGGAAGGCCGGACCGCCTCCTAGTCCGCCGGCGACCCCCGGGCACGTTTCCGAGTCCGTGCAGGTTTGCCGTGTATCGGCTATGCTGTCGGCGGGGCATGCCGCAAGAGAGAGGGGGAGCCATGACGGACGACGGCACCGATACCGCGACCAAAACCTGTTTCGTGATCATGGGCTTCGGCAAGAAGACGGACTATCCCTCGGGACGCACGCTGGACCTGGACAAGACCTACCGCACCATCATCAAGCCGGTGGCCGAGGACTGCGGCTACAAGGTGGTGCGCGCCGACGATCCGCCGGCCAAGGGCATCATCGACACGGCCATGTACACCCTGCTGTTCGGGGCGGATCTGGTGATC
The DNA here is from genome assembly GCA_046233135.1 of Rhodospirillaceae bacterium Z3-40. GTDB lineage: Bacteria > Pseudomonadota > Alphaproteobacteria > Rhodospirillales > Rhodospirillaceae > JBJXHN01. The sequence goes on from JBJXHN010000004.1 coordinate 312,454, forward strand.
GCCGATATTTCCACCGGCAACCAGAACGCCATCTACGAACTGGGGGTGCGGCACGCGCTGAAACCCCGGCATACCATCGTGATGAAGGAAAAGAACGGCCAGTTCCTGTTCGACCTTCAGCGGATTCAAACCCTGCAATATGTCCACATGGGCGAGGGCATCGACTTTGAAGAGACGATGGCCACCCGGGAGGCGCTGAAAGAGATCATTCAGTCGCTGGGGCCGAATGATCCTCCGGACAGCCCGTTCTACGCTGCCAATCCCGATGTGACGGTAGACCGGCAGGACAAGAGTGAGGCGGCGGCGGACCGGGAAGAGAGCGACGAAGCGGACGAGGCGGACGCGGAGGAGGGCGACGAGGATCTCGGTTTCGCCTTCTCCACCCGCTCCGGCGGCTGGAAGGGGGTGTCCCGGGGGGCGGTGGAGGCGGCCGCGAAAAAGGTGGAACGGGAAGAGGACGACCTGGAACGCCTGCGTGCTGCGGTGGACGATGCCGTGCAGCGCGACGCCTTCACCGAGGCTGCCGGCCTGCTGCGCCGGATCAAGACGATGATGCCTAGCGACACCTATGTGACCCAGCAACTGGCCCTGTTCACCTACAAAAGCCGCGCGCCCGCCCCGGTGGAAGCCCTGGAGGAGGCCCGCACCATCCTTGCCGAGCTGCATCCGGACGGCACCGTGGATCCGGAGACCCTGGGGATCGCCGGGGCCATCGCCAAGACCCTGTATCTGGAGACGGGCGAGCGGGCGCACCTTGACGACGCCATCCGCTACTACGGTCAGGGCTACAAGGTGCGTGGCGACGACTATACGGGCGAGAACTATGCCCTCTGCCTGGACATGCGCGCCCCGCTGCGGGCCGAATACCGCCAGGCCGTCTATGACCTGATGGAGGCCGAGCAGGTCCGCACGGCGATCCTGCAAAGCCTGCCCGCCCGCGTTGACGGCCCCGGGGCGGAGGAGCAGCCGGATCTGCGGTGGATCCATGCCACCCTGGCCAACACCGCCCGTGCCCTGGGGCAGGACGGCACGGCCGACCGGCACGAAGCGGTCTTCCGCCGCCTCGCCGAAGCCCCATGGGAGGTGCAGACGTTCGAAAAGGGCAAGGCCCACGCCCTGAAGGCCAAGGCGTGGCGGGAGGCCTTCTATCGGGATCGCGGCCTGGCCTGAGCGCCCGGACGCAATAAGGCCCCCGGCGCCCCTCCTCCCCAGTGGCGCCGGGGGCCTCCCCCCCCTGATCGCATGCGATCGATCCGCGCGCGGCTATCCCTTGCGCGGCATTAGCACCCAGTAGTCCAGATCCAGCACCACCGACGGATCGTATTTCCCGTCTTCGGTCTTGTAGGGGAAGTCGGCGCAGGCGCGGTCCTTGGTGGCCACGGTGCGCAGGCGCAGGGCGCCCAGGTCTTCGACGCCGGGCAGGGCCGCGCTTTCCAGCACTTCCGACCAAGCGTGGATGGTGTTGCCGGCGAAGGTGGGATTGCTATGCGCCCCGGCGTTGATCGCCGCGACGGTGAACGCATTGCCCAGGCCGTTGAAGCTGAGTGCCCGGGCCAGGCTGATGACATGGCCGCCATAGATCAGCCGCCGGCCGAAGCGGCCCTTGTCCTGTTCGAACTGGTTGAAATGGACCTTGGCGGTGTTCTGGTACAGGCGGGTGGCCATCATGTGCTCCGCCTCTTCGATGGTCATGCCGTCCACGTGGTCGATCTTCTCGCCCACCGCATAGTCGTCCCACAGGTGCGGGCTGCCGGACAGGGCGGTGTCGTAATCGGCCATGTCCAGGCGGTCGGGCACATACAGATCCTCCGGCGCCACCCGGTCGGGCAGGTCGGGCAGGGTGGCTTCCGGTGCCGGGGCGGACGGGTCCTTCTTGTTGACCATCACCCAGCGGCAATAGTCGCAGACCACTTCGTCGTTCTGGTTCACACCCACGGAGTTGACGTAGACCACGCCGGTCTTGCCGTTGGAATTCTCCTTCAGGCCGATCACCCGGCTGGTGGTGCGTAGGGTGTCGCCGGGATAGACCGGCACGCCGAAGCGTCCCCGGGCATAGCCCAGGTTGGCCACCGCGTTCAGGCTGATGTCGGGCACGGTCTTGCCGAACACCACGTGGAACACCAGCAGGTCGTCCAGCGGCGCGGCGTCATAGCCCAGCCCCATGGCGAAGGTGTCGGCCGACTGTACGGCAAAGCGCGGACCGTAAAGCGCGGTATACAGCGCCACGTCACCTTCAGTCACTGTGCGCGGGGTGGCGTGGATCAGCTCCTGCCCCAGGCTGAAATCTTCGAAAAAGTTGCCCGGATTGGTCTTGTTGCTGCTCATGACGCCAGATCCTTTTCCAGGTCGGCGATGGTGTCGGCCAGGGCCACCAGGCGCTGCGCGTTCTGGACATGCAGGTTTTCGATCAGCTTGCCATCCACCAGCAGCACGCCCTTGCCCTCGCGGGCGGCGGCTTCATGCTCGGCGATGATGCGGCGGGACCAGGCGACCTCTTCCTCGGACGGGGCGAAGGCGGTGTTGGCGGCGCCGATGGTCTTGGGGTGGATCAGGGTCTTGCCATCGAAGCCCAGTTCCAGCCCTTGGGTGCAGCTGTGGGCAAAGCCTTCGTCATCGGCCAGATCCAGGTAGACCCCGTCCAGGATCGCCAGACCATAGGCGCGGGCGGCCAGCAGGCACAGGCCAAGCGCGGTGATCATCGGCAGGCGATCGCGGGTGTGCTGGCAGTGCAGGTCCTTGGCCAGATCCGAGGTGCCCATCACGAAGCCGCCCAGGCGCGGGCTGGCGCCGGCGATTTCCTTGGCCTTCAGCATGCCCAGCGGGGTTTCCATCATGCACCAGATGGCCATCTCCGCCGGGGCGCCCGACGCGTCCATGATCGCCGCGGCCTGGCGCACCGTGTCCTCGCTTTCCACCTTGGGCAGCAGGATGCCGTCGGCTTTGCAGGCGGAAACGGCGACGATGTCCTCGTAGCCCCAGGCCGTGTTCAGGCCGTTGACGCGAACCAGAACCTCGCGCTTGCCATAGCCGCCGGCGTTGACGGCGGCCACCACGTTGGCCCGGGCGTCCAGCTTGGCATCGGGGGCGGTGGCGTCCTCCAGATCCAGGATCAGGCCGTCGGCGGCCAGAGTCTTGGCTTTCTCCAGTGCCCGGGTGTTGGAACCAGGCATGTAAAGGACACTGCGGCGCGGACGCGCTGTGGTGGCCATCGAAACTCTCTCCTTGGCTCGGGCGGGGCGGCTGAGGATCCGGACGGTGAGAATGCCCCGCAGCATTCGGATCCAGGCCCCTTTCATTGGCAAATTGAAAGGATGTTGCGTCGTGTTGAGTGGGAACGTATCGTTTGTTGCGTCGCATTGCAATCCCTTCTGCACTGCACCGCAAAAGTGCTACAAAAAGCCCATGGCGATCTTATCGATAAACCTATGACGATCCTGTCGATTCAATCCCTTGTGGCCGCCGGCTACGTCGGAAACAGCGTCGCGGTGCCGGCTTTGCAGGCGCTGGGGCGGGACGTCTGGATGGTGCCGACGGTGCTGTTCGCCCATCACCCGGGCCATGGCGGCCTGCGGGGCCGGCGCCTGCCGGCCGACGAGGTGGCGCCCCTGCTGAACGGCCTTGCCGGGCTGTCGGTGCTGGGCGGGCTGGGCAGCCGGCGGGGGGTGCTGCTGGGCTACCTGGGCACGGCGCCGCTGGTGGCGCCCATCGCCGCGACCATCGATGCCCTGCGGGACGCCCGGCCGGACGGCGCGCCGGAGGCGCTGGTGGCCTGCGATCCGGTGCTGGGGGATCTGGACACGGGGCTGTACGTCGACCCGGCCCTGCCCGCCGCCATGGCCGCGTCCCTGGTGCCCCGGGCGGACCTGCTGTTGCCCAACCTGTTCGAACTCGCCCTGCTGACCGGCGGAGAGCCGGTGGATGCCGCCGATCCGGACGCCGTGGCCGCCCGCGCCCGGCGCCTGCTGGCGCCTGCCGGGGCGGAGCGGGGGCCACGGGCGGTGGTGGTGACCGGGCTGGCGGACCGGGACCGGGGGCGCATGGGCAATCTGGTGGTGCGGGGATGCCGGGACAGCGACGGGCCGGTGCGGCTGGTGACCGCCCGGCGGGTGTCCGGGGTGGCCCATGTGAAGGGGACTGGCGACCTGCTGGCGGCGCTGACCGTGGGGCTGCTGCTGGATCACCCGGACCCGCGCCGGCTGGACGGCGCGGCGGGAGCGGCGCTGGAGACCGCCGTGGCGCTGGCGGCCGAGGGGGTGGCGCTGGTGCTGGAAGAGACGGCCCGCCGGGGCGGGCCGGAACTGGCCCTGATCCCAGCGCTGCCGGCCCTTGCTGCTCTGCGGCAAAGAGAAGTGCCCTGACGGCAAGGGGATTTTCCTTTGCCCGGAGGCGGCCAGAAGGTATCAGTATGACTTTAATGCGACCGGCCGGCCTGCCCCCCACCGGCCAAAACCCCTGGACGGCCCCGCTCGGGGCCGCTTCTCCGGATGACGAGGACAGGCGCCGCCCATGGCGACCCAAGCGCTGAAGCAGCAGAAGACCGAAGCCCTGGCCCGAACCCTGACGGCCTTGCTCGATTCGACGCCGGATGATGTGCGGGCGATGGTCCGGGATACGGCCCAGACCGATGCCGCCGACATCGCCCAGGCTTTTTACCGCAGCTTTCTGGAGCACCCCGACGGGCGGTCATTCCTGACCCATACCCTGGTGCAGCAGCGGCTGGTGCATTCCATGACCCAGTGGGTGGCCGGCCTGTTCGTGCTGGGCGAGGCGGAAACCGCAGCCGAGGCCATCGCCCGCAATTTCGAAATAGGCATGGTTCATGCCCGGGTGAACGTGCCTGTCAGTCTGGTCAACGAAGGCATCCGCGTGATCCGGCGCGAACTGGTGAAGCGGGTGGTGTCGGCCCGGGCGGATGTGACCAGGACCGTGGCGGCCCTGGGCTTCGTCACCGACCTTCTGGACTCCCTGGCCGATGCCATGCACGAAGCCTATCTTGGCGACATGCTGGGCAACGTGCGCCAGCAGCAGTCCCTGAAAATGTTCATGACCAGCCAGAATCTGGCGCTGGAGACCGAGCGGCTGAAGTCCAGCCTGTTCGACTGGCTGCGCAATACGGTGGTGGCGCTGTACGACCCGGACCTGCGGTCCGGCCAGATCCCCAGTGTGGAACACAGCGACTTCGGCCTGTGGCTCAATCACAAGGCGGAGCTGACCTTCGGCAACGTCCCGGAGCTGGAGGCTCTGCGCACCCAGACCCGCCAGCTGGACATCAAGGTGGACAAGGCCGTGGCCGCCGGGCGGCTGCCGCCGGACGGGGCCTTCATCAAAAGCCTGAACGCCGAGATCACCCAGGTGGCCTATCTGCTGTCGATCCTGACCGAAAAGGCCATGGAGATCGAAAGCGGGCGCGACACCCTGACCCGTCTGCTCAGCCGGCGCTTCCTGCCGTCGATCATGCAACGGGAAGTGGGGGTCAGCATTCACCACAATATGCCGTTTTCCGTGGTGATGATCGACGCCGACCATTTCAAGTCGATCAACGACACCCACGGCCATGCGGCGGGTGACCTGGTCTTGTCTGGGATCGCCGATCTGCTATTGTCCAACGTGCGGGCGGGGGATTTCGTCTTCCGCTACGGCGGCGAGGAATTCCTGGTCATGCTGACCGAGATGGACCCCGCCGCCACGCGCATCAAGGCGGAAGCACTCCGTCAGGCGGTAGAGCAGCATATGTTCACCGTCTCGCCTGAAACCGTCCTGCCGGTCACCGTATCGGTCGGGGTGGCCATTCACGATGGCCATCCGGACTACGAGCGGACCATCCGTCAGGCCGACGAGGCGCTCCTTACGGCCAAGCGCGAGGGCCGCAACCGGGTCGTCTACGCCAACCTTTGAAGGGTCTCATGTCGGGCAGTTTGGCCGCCAGCCTCTTCCCGTTCTTCAAGGGAATCATTGTCGGGTTCGCCATTGCCGCACCGGTGGGGCCGGTGGGGATTCTGTGTATCCGCAAGGCCCTGGCCGATGGCCGGGCGGCTGCCTTCATCGCCGGCATGGGGGCGGCGGTGGCGGATACCTTCTATGGCGCGGTGGCCGGCCTCGGTCTGACCCTGGTCAATGATCTCCTGAACGAATACCGGACCGTCCTGGTGATCACGGGGGGCTTCTTCCTGATCATCCTGGGCATGAAGACGGTGGTGAAAAAACCGCTGCTGCTGCCCACGGGCTCGGCGAGGGTGGGGCTGGTCAAGGACTTTCTGTCCACCTTCATGATCACCCTGACCAATCCGGGGACGGTGATCGCCTTCATGGCGGTATTCGCTTCGGTCAGCGTGGTCAGTTTCGACAAGGACAAGCTGCATGCGGGCCTGACCATCCTGGGGGTGTTTGTCGGGTCGTCCCTGTGGTGGGCGGTGCTCTCGGCTGCGGCTGGCGCTGTGCGCAGCCATTTCACACCGGTGTGGCTGCTGTGGCTGAACCGCATTTCCGGGGCGATGCTGCTGGTCTTCGGGATCGGCGTACTGGTGGGATTGATGCTGATTTAGGGCGAGCCCTTCTGGCCTCGCAAATCATTTCATGCTCCCTCCCCGATACACCCGAAAGCGCTTCGGCAGGTACCAGCCACGGAGGGTTTGGGACGGCGTCCAAACCCGAGGCAAGCGGCCGACCGGCCGCCGGGCGAAGCCCGCCCCATCGGAGGCGTTCGCGCAGCGAACTGCCGTGAGATAAATATACCGGGTGAGGGTTTGGGACGGCGTCCAAACCCGAGGCAAGCGGCCGACCGGCCGCCGGGCGAAGCCCGCCCCATCGGAGGCGTTCGCGCAGCGAACTGCCGTGAGATATATAAAGAACACGCAGGCGGGACGGGCGCTCGTCCGCCCATCCCGCTACCCATTCGGGACCGCTATCAGCCCAGATAATCCTTGGCCAGCACCTCGGCGATCTGCACCGTGTTCAGGGCCGCGCCCTTGCGCAGGTTGTCGCTGACGCACCAGAACGACAGGCCGTTGTCGATGGTCGCGTCCTCGCGGATGCGGCTGACGTAGACCGGGTCTTCGCCGGCGCATTCCACCGGGGTCACGTACCCTTCGTCAGCGCGGTGGTCGACCACCACCACCCCTTCGCCGGCGGCCAGAACCTCGCGGGCGGCCTGGTAGCTGATCGGCTTTTCCGTTTCGATGTTCACGTATTCGGCATGGCCGACAAAGGCGGGAACACGGCAGCAGTTCGCATGAACCTTGATTTTCGGGTCCAGGATCTTCTTCGTCTCCGCCATCATCTTCCACTCTTCCTTGGTGGCGCCGTCATCCATGAAGACGTCGATGTGGGGAATGACATTGAAGGCGATCTGTTTGGTGAACTTGTTCTGGAAATCGGTCCAGGCCTGGTTCACGTAAATGCCCTTGGTCTGGTTGAACAGCTCGTCCATGGCGTCCTTGCCGCCACCGGAAACGGACTGATAGGTGCTGACCACCACCCGCTTGATGCCGAAAGCCTCATGCAGCGGCTTCAGGGCCACGACCATCTGGATGGTCGAACAGTTGGGGTTGGCGATGATGCCCTTCTTCTTGTAGCCGGCAATCGCTCCCGGATTGACTTCCGGCACCACCAGCGGAATGTCCGGGTCCATGCGGAAGTGAGAGGTGTTGTCGACCACCACGCATCCGGCCTTGGCCGCGCGCGGGCTGTGCACTGCCGAAACCTTGGCCCCGGGAGAGGACAGGGCGATATCCGTGCCGGTGAAGTCGAACTTCTCCAGGTCCTGCACCTTCAGGATCTGGTCTTCGCCGTACGAAATCTCCCGACCGGCAGACCGGCCGGACGCCAGCGCGATCACGTCGCTGGCCGGGAAGTTGCGTTCGGCCATGATGGACAGGATTTCCCGCCCCACATTCCCCGTCGCGCCGATAACGGCGACCCGGTACCCTTCTGCTCTGTATGCCATTGGATTTTTACCCCTGAAGCGGGCCTAGTCTCGGAAGGGGGGGAAGCTACCCCCTTCGGCCCGCGTTGATCAAGGGGTGCCAGTCTCTACTGGCCCGCCACCTGCTCGTCCTCGCCGTTATCGATCCAGTCAGCGAAGGTGGAGGGCACGGTGGTGGGCATGGTCGATGTTGTCGCTGTCGGTTTTTTCGACGCGGCACGGGTATCGGCCACGGCCGTTGCCGACGGCGTGGGTGTGGTCTCGTCGGTGTAGAAATGGTGGGTTCCGATGGTCACCGTCGATTCCAGTTTGCGGGCCCAGCTCGGCCGGACGCTGGAGTTGTGGTACCACAGGGCCCCTTCGGTGGGGTCGTTGATCGCATTGTCCCGGCGCAGCAGCGATACCGCCAGCAGCACCGAAGACCGCCATGCATCCTTCTCGTAAGGTGTATCGGACAATCCGTCGCAATACCACGAGAATTGGCACTTGTGACGCTGGCCGCTGCGATTCTCCTGCACCACGTCGCAGATGGTGTTGGGGAAGCGCGGGTCCTTCGCCCGGTTCAGCACGACCTGGGCCACGGCCACCCGGCCCGGAAGGGATTCACTCCGGGCTTCCCAGTAGTCGTTCAGCGCCAGGCACATCATTTCCTGCTTCGACACCACCAGTGTCCCCGGGCCGATGCGCAGATCGCGCGGCAGTTCCAGGGCGTGGACAGCGGAAGCACTGACGGATGCAAGGCCGACAAAGGCGGCTGCAAACGCGGTCAGGAAAAGTCTCATCGGCTGTTTCCCCCGCACCCGCCAACCCCCCCGACGCGAGTCGGCGGATGTGTTGGGCACGGACCTTTCGTATCATCCGAGCATCTTTACCTGCCGGGGCACGTTATCCTCGCGCCCTCGAGGCCGAAAAACACTCTCTTTTCAGAGACACCCGGTCGCTGCCGGGGCGTCCTCCTATCAATCCGAATGGCGGAATCAATGCCGCCAGCTCAATTCGGCGGACTTGCGCCGCCTCGCATCCGGCTATCCCCTGCGCCGGAGGTCTTCTCGGACGTCGGATCGGGGGCTTCTACCCCTCTCCTCCTATCAGTGGGCGTTGTGCGCTGCAATATTTTTTTGCAGCGCAGCATGATCTCGTGACGCATCGCCCGGCTGAGGAGGGTTTCGGGTTGCTGCCAACCCGGTTCCGCTCGCCGGTCCCGGCGGACCTGATGGCCGGGACAAGACAGCCATATAATCGGCGCCCGGATCTGGGGCAACGCTGATCACACCTTTCGTTAACCATTTGCCGGAGCCGTGGCAAACGCGCAACACGGGCATTTACCGGTTCGCGGCTGCCATCCAGGGGTGAGGACAAACCAGTCCTTTCGTCGGAGGATGAAGCCGGCCGCCTAACTGGTGGTGAGACTGACAATTGTCAATGCGGCCCCAGGCGGGGGGGTGGTACCAAGACCCTGCCGCCGGCCACCCACCCCCCGTGGCGATTGCTCGGCGGTACGACCAGTTCCTCAAGTGGTCCATATACTCAAGGCCCGGGTGCTTCCTCATCCGGGCCTCTTTCTTTGCCCTTCGCAGGGCCGAGTCTCTGTGGGGCGTGGCGTTCGGTCGCCGCCGCCTCCCACCCTCACGGGTCGATGGCATAGAGGAGGAACTGGGTCACCTGCCCTTCGTTGAAATTGTTGTCGCTGACCATCAGCAAGGTCTTGCGGCCGTCTTCCAGGGTCGGACCCCAGGACAGGCCTTCCACGTTGTCGGGCTCCACATCCGACCGGCCCGCGCCCAGCTCCATCAGCAGGGTCTTGGGCATCGGCGTGACATCCGCGCCGGCCAGACGGTCGGTGGCCAGCACGTCGGTCGCCCCGTCCAGCGTGGTGGAGAACAGCTTGATCACATTGCCCTTGCCCACCGCGTAGCTGCGTTCCAGGGCATAGAAGCTCCCGTCCGGCTTGGCCAGCAGGTCCACCAGGCCGTTGTCGGCGTATCCGTCCGGCGGCTCCGGCGTTTCGGGGATGGGATCCGTGCGATAGGTGAACTCCCGCTTCGGCAGGCCGGACACCAGGGCCACCTCCAGCACCCGGCTGAGCGAGCCCGCTTCCAGTGTCGCGGCCGGGCCGTCGCCGTCCATGGCGTTTTCCGTGGCCAGCACCGCGTGGGTGCCTTCCGCGTCGATCGTCAGGCTCTCAAAGGACAGGTTGTTGCGCACCCGGGCGTAGCGGTTGGGCAGGGTGAAGGCCCGCATCTGCGCCCCGGTCAGGGCCATTTCGCCGGCATAGGGCATGCCGTTGGGGTCCCGCTCCGATGCCCAGTAGACCCGGTCGCCCGCAGGACCCAGGCGCAGGGCTTCCGGGTCCACTTCGCCGGGCAGATAAGGGGCGCCGAGCGGGCTGAGCAGGGCGGTCACCCCGCGAATGTCGACCCCGTGGATGCCCTCGGCGTCGGCGGCGATGGCCAGGGTGTAAAAGCGCGCGGCCCCCTTTTCCGACCGATCGTCGGACAGGGCCAGGTACAGGCCGGTGTCCGGGTCGCGGTCGATGGCCGACAGGCCGCCGAATTCGATTCCCGCCACCTTCAGCCCCGTGGGCAGCTGATAGGCTCCCAGAAAGCTCAGGCTCTCCGGAGTCACCGCCGCGGCCTCCTTTTCCTCCGGGGACTGTGCCCGCGACGGGGTGGACAGGGCGAGCAGGGTGCAGCCCGCCAGGGCCACGGCACGGATCAGCGAGGGAAAGCGGGGAACCATGGCTGGCGAGTCCTCTGTGACGGGTGGCGGCGGAAACGGCGCAGGCGGGTGCACCCTATCGCACCTTATAAAAGAAACAAGCCAGCCAGTGCGGTGCCGGCGACCACCAGCCAAGGCGGCATGCGCCAGATCCGCAAGGCCAGGAAGGCGAGCACCGCCAAGGCGGCCTCTGCCCCGTCGGTGATCGCCGTGGCCATCACCGGGTCCCACAGGGCGGCAGCCAGCAGTCCGACCACCGCCGCGTTGACCCCGTTCAGCGCGCCGCGCACCCGGGGCAGGTCCCGCAGGGCGGCCCAGAAGGGCAGGGCACCGAACAGCAGCAGGAACCCGGGCAGGAAGATCATCACCGTGCCCAGCAGCGCCATCAGCGGCCACAGGCCGGCATTCATGTCTCCGCTCTGGGTCACGCCGGCTCCCAGGTAGGCGCCGATGGTGAACAGCGGCCCGGGCACCGCCTGGGCGAGGCCATAGCCGGCCAGGAAGGATTCCGGCCCCATCCATCCGGGGCTGACCACCGCCCCCTGCAACAGCGGCAGGACCACGTGGCCGCCGCCGAACACCAGGGCGCCGGCCCGGTACAGGGCATCGGCAAATCCCATGGCCGAGAGGCCGCCGTCTGCCGGTGCGACCGCCCCGGCCAGCATCGGCAGGCCCAGCAGCAGCAGGGCAAAGGCCGCCAGGCAGATCAGGCCGGTCCTGCGGCCATAGGGAAGATGCAGGGCCGGTGCGGACCCCGCTTCGGCATCGCCTGCCGCCTCGGGGGGAGACGGGGCGAGTAGCCCCCATCCCGCAGCGCCGGCCAGGACCAGCGGCAGCAGCTGAACAAGGGCGACGGGCAGCCCCAGGGACAGGCCGGCAAGGACCGCCGCCATGGTTGCCAGGGCGAGGCTGCGCCGGGTCCGGTCCGGACAGAGGGGGCCGGCCATGCCCAGCACCGCATCGGCCACCACGGCCACGGCCACCAGCTTCAGGCCCGCCAGCAGCCCCGCCGCTGCCGGCCCCTGCAGCAGCCCGACACCGAGCGCCGCGAGGGCCAGGGCGAGGGCGCTGGGCAGGGTGAAGGCGGTGAAGGCCGCCAGCGCCCCCAGCGGTCCGGCCCGATGCAGGCCGATGGCCGCGCCCATCTGGCTGCTCGCCGGTCCGGGCAGGAACTGGCACAGCGCCAGCAGGTCGGCGAACGTGCGGTCATCCATCCAGCCGCGCCGCTCGCAAAAGGCGGTGCGGAAGTAGCCGATATGGGCGATGGGGCCACCGAAGGCCGTCACCCCCAGCAGGGCGAAGGCGCGGAAGACCTCTGCCGGCGAACCGGCCGGGCGGGGCGAGGCGGGGCTGGGCTGGGGCGGCGGCGAGGCGGGATCGGACTGGGACGAAGGTGCAGAGGAGGACATGCTGGCGGTAATCCGGTCTGAAGCGGCCGGGACTCGCCCCGTGCGGGCGGCCGGGTGGGTGTTCAACGGGGATAGCACGGCACCCCTGCACCATTGACCCACGTCGCGAACCCGTGCAACGGGTATCGTGTGACGGTTTCGTTTCAGACGGGGTAAAAAACGCCCGACGCGCAACTGATACAGGTCCGTCTCTGCCGGGGGCGGGGATGTGGGGTTGATGATTGCTCAAATCAAGGGCAAACGGGCCTAACGTATGCCTAGAGCCCTTGCGACCGTGAAAGAATCGCGCTACGACATGCCCGCCGCTGGCCCTCCCGGAGCGGCCGGCAGGCTCTCCGCATTTGCAAAATTCCCTTTTGCAAATCCACCTTAAATGATCGAGAGGGTATCCATGGCACGCAATAAGATCGCCCTGGTCGGCGCCGGTAACATCGGTGGCACGCTGGCGCATCTCATCGGCCTGAAGGAACTCGGTGACGTCGTCCTGTTCGACATCGCCGAAGGCACGCCTCAGGGCAAGGGATTGGATATTGCCGAGTCCACGCCGATCGAGGGGGTCGATGCGGCCTACGCCGGCTCCAACGATTACAGCGCCATCAAGGACGCCGACGTGGTTATCGTCACCGCCGGCGTGCCCCGCAAGCCGGGCATGAGCCGCGACGATCTGATCGGCATCAACGCCAAGGTGATGTCCGCTGTCGGCACCGGCATCAAGGAAAACTGCCCCGACGCCTTCGTCATCTGCATCACCAACCCCCTCGATGCGATGGTCTGGGTGCTGCGTGAAGTGTCGGGCCTGCCCCACAACAAGGTGTGCGGCATGGCCGGTGTGCTCGACAGCGCCCGCTTCCGCTACTTCCTGGCCGAAGAGTTCGGCGTGTCCGTCGCCGACGTGACGGCCTTCGTGCTGGGCGGCCACGGCGACACCATGGTGCCGCTGACCCGCTATTCCACCGTTGCCGGCATTCCGCTGCCGGATCTGGTGAAGATGGGCTGGACCACCCAGGAAAAGCTGGACCAGATCGTGCAGCGCACCCGGGACGGTGGCGCGGAGATCGTCGGTCTGCTGAAGACCGGGTCCGCCTTCTACGCCCCGGCCGCCGCCGCCGTGCAGATGGCCGAAGCCTACCTGAAGGACAAGAAGCGCGTGCTGCCTTGCGCCGCCTGGGTGGATGGCGCCTACGGCCTGGACGGCATGTATGTGGGCGTGCCGACCATCATCGGCGCCGCCGGCATCGAAAAGGTGATCGACATCGAACTGAACGCCGACGAACAGGCGATGTTCGACAAGTCCGTCGAGTCCGTGCGCGGCCTGGTGGCCGCCTCCAAGGAACTGATGCCGAAGTAAGACGGGCGGCGAGCCGTCGTCTGATCTGATCGAAGAGAGGCAGGTCTATGAACATCCATGAGTATCAGGCCAAGCAGGTCTTGGCCAAATACGGCGTGCCCGTCCTGAAGGGCGGCGTGGCCTACACGGCTGACGAAGCCCGCAAGGTGGCCTCCGAGCTGGGTGGCCCGGTGTACGTCGTGAAGTCGCAGATCCATGCCGGCGGGCGTGGCAAGGGCAAGTTCAAGGAAGCCGCCGCGGGCGACAAGGGCGGCGTGCGCGTCGTCAAGTCGGTTGACGAGGTTGCCGAGAACGCCGGCCAGATGCTGGGCAACACCCTGGTGACCCACCAGTCCGGCCCGGAAGGCAAGGAAGTCAAGCGCGTCTACATCGAAGACGGTTGCGACATCAAGCGCGAGCTGTACATGTCGCTGCTGGTCGACCGCGCCACCTCCTGCGTGACCGTGATGGCATCCACCGAAGGCGGGATGGACATCGAAGAGGTTGCCGAGAAGACCCCGGAAAAGATCTTTTTCCAGGCGATCGATCCGGCCACCGGCATCTCCGGTTTCCATTGCCGCAACGTCGCCTTCAAGCTGGGCCTGGAAGGCAAGCAGGTCGGCGCGTTCGTCAAAATGCTGACCGCGCTGTACAAGGCCTTCACCGAAACCGACGCCTCCATGCTGGAAATCAACCCGCTGGTGGTGACCGGCGACGGTCAGGTGATTCCGCTGGACGCGAAGATGAACTTCGATTCCAACGCCCTCTACCGCCACCCGGACATTGCCGAGCTGCGCGACGAGAGCGAAGAGGATCCGGCCGAAATCGAAGCCTCCAAGCATGACCTGAACTACATCAAGCTGGACGGCACCATCGGCTGCATGGTGAACGGCGCCGGCTTGGCGATGGCCACCATGGACATCATCAAGCTGTACGGCGGTTCTCCGGCCAACTTCCTGGACGTCGGCGGCGGGGCGACGAAGGAACGCGTGACGGCGGCCTTCAAGATCATCCTGTCGGATCCGAACGTCGAAGGCATTCTGGTCAACATCTTCGGCGGCATCATGCGCTGCGACGTCATTGCCGAGGGCGTGATCGCCGCGGCGAAGGAAGTGTCGCTGAACGTGCCGCTGGTGGTGCGCCTGGAAGGCACGAACGTGGAACTGGGCAAGAAGATCATGGCCGAATCCGGCCTGCCCATCATTGCGGCCGACAATCTGGCCGATGCCGCCGAAAAGGTGGTCAAGGCGGTCAAGGAGGCTTCCTGATGTCTGTACTGATTGGCAAGGATACCAAGGTTATCTGCCAGGGCTTCACCGGCTCGCAGGGCACCTTCCACTCCGAGCAGGCCATTGCCTACGGCACCAAGATGGTCGGCGGTGTGACCCCCGGTAAGGGCGGTTCCACCCACCTCGACCTGCCGGTGTTCGACACCGTGGCCGACGCCAAGGAAGCCACCGGCTGCAATGCGTCCGTGATCTACGTGCCGCCGCCGTTCGCTGCGGATGCCATCATGGAAGCCATCGCCGCCGAGATCGAGCTGGCGGTGTGCATCACCGAAGGCATCCCCGTGATGGACATGGTCAAGGTGAAGCGCGCCCTGCGTAACTCCAAGACCCGTCTGGTCGGCCCGAACTGCCCGGGCGTGATCACCCCGGGTGAATGCAAGATCGGCATCATGCCCGGTCACATCCACACCCGCGGCAAGATCGGCGTCGTGTCCCGGTCCGGCACCCTGACCTACGAAGCCGTGGCGCAGACCACGGCGGCTGGCCTGGGGCAGTCCACCTGCATCGGCATCGGCGGCGACCCGGTCAACGGCACCAACTTCATCGACTGCCTGGACATGTTCCTGGGCGATCCCGAAACCCAGGGGATCATCATGATCGGTGAAATCGGTGGCTCGGCCGAAGAAGAAGCCGCCGAATTCATCAAGCAGTCCAAGGTGAAGAAGCCCATGTGCGGCTTCATCGCCGGTGTCACCGCGCCTCCGGGCAAGCGGATGGGCCATGCCGGCGCCATCATCTCCGGTGGCAAGGGGACGGCTGGCGACAAGATCGACGCCATGAAGAGCGCGGGCATTCTCGTGGCCGACAGCCCGGCGGCGCTGGGCGCCACCATGCTGGAAGCGATGAAGGCCTAAGTCTTTGGGATTAACGGTGGCCCCTCCGGTAGAGACCAATTCCTCTTCCGGAGGGGCTTCCGTCCCAGACCAATGGCCCATAATATGGTCCTGGGCCTCGTGCCCCCTTCGACCATCTTTTTTCCCTGGTCTAACGTTGAACCAAGTGCCTGCGTGGAGCACGCGGCCGGACCCGTGACGTCTTCCCCGACACTCCGCCACGAGCCCGCTTGCGACCGCGTCCTCTCCCCGGCCCGCGACATGAATGGGTGGTGACGTGGAAACGTCTTTTCTAACCGGTGCGAACGCCGTCTATATCGCTGAAGTCTACAGCCGTTGGCTGGACGATCCGTCCAGCGTAGATGCCAGCTGGGTGGCGTTGTTCGAGGACCTGCACGACGAGCCGGAATTGCTGGGCAAGGATCTGCATGGTCCCAGCTGGCGGACTCGCGGCAACAAGGTGGTCGGTGCTGCCGATCCCGACGCGGTGACGCAGAAGCCCGGCAAGGACGCTGCCAAGGGGGCCAACGGGAAGGCGGCGGCTGTCGCCACGGCGGAGGAAGTCCGCGCCCGTACCCTCGATTCCATCCGCGCCCTGATGCTGATCCGCGCCTACCGCGTGCGCGGCCATCTGGCGGCAGACCTGGATCCGCTGCGGCTGAACGCCAGCAACCTGCATCCCGAGCTGGACTTCCACACCTATGGCTTCACCGATGCCGACCTCGACCGCGAGGTTTTCATCGACAACGTGCTGGGTCTGGAATCGGCGCCGCTGCGCAAGATCATCGAAGTGGTGCAGGAAACCTACTGCGGCACCATCGGCGTGGAATTCATGCATATCCAGGATCCGGAGCAGAAATCCTGGATCCAGCGCCGTATCGAATCCGAACGCAACACCACCCACTTCACCAAGGAAGGCAAGGTCGCCATCCTGGAGCGTCTGACCGAGGCCGAAGGCTTCGAAAAGTTCCTTCAGGTCAAGTACACCGGCACCAAGCGCTTCGGCCTTGAAGGCGGCGAAAGCCTGATCCCGGCCATCGAACAGATCCTGAAGCGCGGCAGCCAGCTGGGCCTGGAAGAGGTCAACCTGGGCATGGCCCACCGGGGCCGCCTGAATGTGCTGACTTCGATCATGCACAAGCCCTACCGCGCCATCTTCTCGGAATTCCAGGGCAACTCCGCCAATCCGGAAGACGTGCAGGGGTCCGGCGACGTGAAGTACCATCTTGGTACGTCCGCCGACCGGGTGTTCGACGACAAGACCGTTCACCTGTCGCTGCAGGCCAACCCGTCCCACCTGGAGGCGGTCGATCCGATCGTTCTGGGCAAGGTGCGCGCCAAGCAGACGCAGATCGGCGATACCGAACGCAAGCGGGTGATGAGCATCCTGATCCACGGGGATGCGGCCTTTGCCGGCCAGGGTATCGTGGCCGAATGCTTCGGCATGTCCCAGCTGAAGGGGTATCGCACCGGCGGCACGATCCACTTCGTGATCAACAACCAGATCGGCTTCACCACCAGCCCGCACTTCTCCCGCTCCGGCCAGTACTGCACGGACATTGCGAAGATGGTGCAGGCGCCGATCCTGCACGTGAACGGTGACGATCCGGAAGCCGTGGTGCACGCCGCGCGCATTGCCACCGAGTTCCGCCAGGAATTCGGTGTCGACGTGGTGGTGGACATGGTCTGCTACCGCCGCCACGGCCACAACGAAAGCGACGAGCCGGCGTTCACCCAGCCGCAGATGTACGAAAAGATCGGCAAGCGCCCGACCACCCGCACCCTGTACGGGCAGCGCCTGGTCGAGGAAGGCACGATCACCAAGGACCAGGACGACGAAATCGCCAACGCCTTCACCCAGCGTCTGGAAGCGGACTACGAGGCGGCCAAGAGCTACAAGCCCAACAAGGCGGACTGGCTGGCCGGCAAGTGGGAAGGCCTGGAAGCCATGAGCGGGGAAGAGGAGTTCCGGACCGAGAACACCGCTATCACCCGTGAGTTGATGAACGAAGTGGGCAAGGCGCTGTCCACGGCGCCGGAGAACTTCGATACCAACCGCAAGATCCTCCGCCAGCTCAAGGCCAAGGCGAAGATGATCGAAAGCGGCGAGGGCATTGACTGGGCTCTGGCCGAGGCCCTGGCCTTCGGCACCCTGGTCAGCGAAGGCACGCCGGTGCGTCTGTCCGGCCAGGATTCCGGCCGTGGCACCTTCTCGCATCGCCATGCGGTTCTGGTGGACCAGCAGACCGAAGAAACCTATATCCCGCTGAACCATATCCGCGAGGATCAGGCCCGCTTCGAAGTGATCGACAGCCCGCTGTCCGAGTTCTCGGTGCTGGGCTACGAGTACGGCTATTCGCTGGCCGAGCCGCGCGCCCTGGTGCTGTGGGAAGCCCAGTTCGGCGACTTCGCCAACGGCGCCCAGGTGATCTTCGACCAGTTCATCAGTTCGGCCGAAAGCAAGTGGCTGCGCATGTCCGGCCTGGTGGTTCTGCTGCCCCACGGCTACGAAGGCCAGGGTCCGGAACACTCTTCGGCCCGCTGGGAACGCTATTTGCAGCTCTGCGCCCAGGACAACATGCAGGTCTGCAACTTCACCACCCCGGCGAACTACTTCCACGCCCTGCGCCGCCAGGTGCGCCGGAACTTCCGCAAGCCGCTGATCGTCATGTCGCCGAAGTCGCTGTTGCGTCACAAGCTGTGCGTCAGCGATGTGAAGGACTTCACCGATTTCGGCTTCCAGCGGGTGATCGGCGAGACCGGGACCCTGGTGGAGGACGACAAGGTCCGGCGCGTGGTGCTGTGCTCGGGCAAGGTCTACTACGACCTGCTGCAGGCCCGGGACGATCAGGGCATCGACGATGTCGCCCTGGTCCGGGTGGAGCAGCTGTACCCCTGGCCCAAGGACACCCTGATGCGCATCCTCAAGCGCTATCCCAAGGCGGATGTGGTGTGGTGCCAGGAAGAGCCGGCGAACATGGGGTCCTGGACCTTCGTCGACCGGCGCATCGAATACGCCCTGGAAGAACTCCAGCATGGAGCCAAGCGGGCGCATTATGCGGGCCGTCCGGCCTCCGCCTCCCCGGCGACCGGCTCGTTCCGCGAGCATACCCGGGAACAGAACCTGCTGGTCGAACAGGCGTTGTCGTGGAAGGTGGATCTGATGCATCAGCCTTTCCGCCGGGCCACCCAGCTGTCCATGATCGGGCAGTAAGACCGCAGTCCTACCCGCGCCCCCCAACAAACCATCTAAGGCTCAGGACCTTTTCAGGGAGACATCAATGGCCACCGAAATCACCGTGCCCCAATTGGGCGAGTCCGTTTCCGAAGCGACGGTCGCCAAGTGGTTCAAAGCCGTCGGCGACAGCGTTGCCGTCGACGAGCCGCTCGTCGAGTTGGAAACCGACAAGGTGACCGTCGAGGTGCCGGCCCCCGCCGCAGGCGTGCTGGAAGAAATCATCGCCGAAGAAGGCGCCGAAGTCGAAGTGGGTGCCGTTCTCGCCCGCCTGGGCGAAGGCTCCGGCGTTGCTGCCAAGCCTGCGGCCCCCAAGGCCGAAGACGCGAAGACCGAAGCCCCCAAGGCCGAGGAACCGAAGGCTGAAGCTCCGAAGGCGGCGGCTGCGGCGCCTGCGCCGTCGGCGACAGCCAACCTGGACTATCCGCTGGCGCCGGCCGTGCGCAAGCTGGTGGACGACAACAACCTGGACCCCGCCAGGATCCCGGCGTCGGGCAAGGACGGTCGCCTGACCAAGGGCGATGTGCTGGCCTTCATGCAGGGCGGCGGGTCGGCCAAGGCCGCTCCGGCGGCGGCGGCTCCGGCGTCTCCGGGCCTGTCCGGCCCGGGTCGCGAACCCACCGAGCGCGAGGAAAAGGTCAAGATGACCCGCCTGCGCAAGCGGGTGGCGGAACGTCTGAAGGATGCGCAGAACACGGCGGCGATCCTGACCACCTACAACGAAGTGGACATGACCAACCTTCTGGCGCTGCGGGGCGCCTACAAGGACCGCTTCGAAAAGAAGCACGGCATCAAGCTGGGCTTCATGTCCTTCTTCGTGAAGGCGGCGGTGACCGGCCTGCAGGAACTGCCGGCGGTGAATGCCGAAATCAGCGGTGAGTCGATCATCTACAAGAACTACTACGACATCGGCGTGGCCGTTGGCGGTCCGCAGGGTCTGGTGGTTCCGGTGGTGCGCGACTGCGACACCAAGTCCTTCGCCGATATCGAAGGGGCGATCGCCGGGTACGGCAAGGCGGCCCGCGACGGATCGCTGAAGATGGAAGACATGAGCGGCGGCACCTTCACCATTTCCAACGGGGGTGTGTACGGCTCGCTGATGTCCTCGCCGATCCTGAACCCGCCGCAGTCGGCGATCCTGGGCATGCACAAGACCATGCAGCGCCCGATGGTGATGCCCGACGGTTCCATCCAGGCCCGTCCGATGATGTATCTGGCGCTCAGCTATGACCACCGGATCATCGACGGCAAGGAAGCGGTGACCTTCCTGGTGCGCGTCAAGGAGTGCATCGAAGACCCCGCCCGCATGCTGCTGGACGCGTAAGGGACGACCGGTCCCGGCGGGGGAGCCTCTCCGCCGGGATCTTTTTCATGCCGGGGCGCGATGACGTGTCCCGAGAATTTTCCGCACCGACGGGTGCGGTCAAATTTCCCGCGCCGATGGGCGCGAGACACTCTCCCACAGGCCCGGCCGGTGGCTTCTTCCCGCGCTTCGTGTCCGCTGTTGATTGGGGCGGTGCATGGCGGGTGGGGAGGGGGAACCCCGCTCCGGGTCCCTCGGACCAGGAAAGGTCAGGACTATGTACGACGTTGTGGTGATCGGCGGCGGCCCGGGCGGTTACGTCTGCGCCATCCGGGCGGCTCAGCTGGGGCTGAAGGTGGCGTGCGTGGAAAAGCGCGGCGCCCTGGGCGGCACCTGCCTGAACGTGGGCTGCATTCCTTCAAAGGCGCTGCTGCACGTCTCCCACCTGTACGACGAGGCGGCTCATCACTTTGACGGCATCGGCATCAAGGTGGGCAAGCTCGGTCTCGAACTGGACAAGATGATGGCCCACAAGGATGCGGTGGTCGAGCAGAACACCAAGGGCATCGAGTTCCTGTTCAAGAAGAACAAGGTGGACTACCTGATCGGGGCCGGGCGCATCAAGGACCCCTCCACGGTGATCGCCGAGACCAAGGACGGCGAACAGGAACTAAAGACCAAGAACATCGTGATTGCCACGGGTTCGGAAGTGACGCCGCTGCCGGGTGTGGACATCGATGAGAAGCACGTCGTCAGCTCCACGGGCGCGCTGGCGCTGCCGAAGGTGCCGAAGTCGATGGTGGTGATCGGCGCCGGGGTGATCGGCCTGGAGCTGGGCTCCGTCTGGCGCCGTCTGGGCGCCGACGTGACGGTGATCGAATACCTGGACGTGATTCTGCCGACCATGGATGCGGAAGTGCGCAAGCAGGCGCAGCGGATCCTTGCCAAGCAGGGTCTGAATTTCAAGATGGGTCACAAGGTGACGGGGGCGGAGACCGGCAAGTCCAAGGTCAAGCTGACGGTCGAGCCGGCCAAGGGCGGCGACGCGGAGGTGATCGAGGCGGAAACCGTTCTGGTGGCCATCGGCCGTCGCCCCTATGTGGCGGGCCTGGGCCTGGAAGACGCCGGCGTGACCCTGACGGACCGGGGGTTCGTGCAGGTGGACCACGACTATCAGACCAACGTTCAGGGCATCTTTGCCATTGGCGACGTGATCGGCGGCATGATGCTGGCCCACAAGGCGGAAGACGAGGGCGTGGCTCTGGCCGAGATGCTGGCGGGCGAAGCGGCGCATATCAACTACGACGCCATTCCGGCGGCGGTCTACACCTGGCCGGAAATCGCCGGCGTGGGCAAGACCGAGGAGCAGTTGAAGGACGCCGGCGTCAAGTACAAGGTGGGCAAGTTCCCTTTCACCGCCAACTCTCGGGCGCGCTGCCAGAACGATACGGACGGCTTCGTGAAGATTCTGTCCGACGCCACCACGGACCGGGTGCTGGGCTGCCACATCATCGGTCCAATGGCCGGTGACCTGATCATGGAAGTGGTGGTCGGGATGGAATTCGGCGCCTCCGCCGAAGACATCGCCCGCACCTGCCACGCCCATCCGCAAGTGGGCGAGGCGATCAAGGAGGCCGCGCTGGCCGTGGATAACCGTCCAATCCATATGTGATCGGGTAAGTGCAGGGGGACCAGGGGGTCCCCCTGTCCCCGAAGAGGGACATTTGAAGAAAGAGCAGGGGGACCGGCGGGTCCCCCTGACCCCCTATAAGGGAGATTGCATAAGGGGCGAATGCCCCTTTGCCCGGCGGAGCCACCATTACCGCGAAGCGGCAAATTTCAAAAAGTCCCGTCCGATTCTCAGTTAAAAAATTGTATTTTTTATAAAGTGTATCTTTAGGCTGTTTTTTTAAGATCTGCAGTCATTTTGCCTTGGGATCCAGGAGCCGGGACGTGTTGTGACTGTAACTCCCTGAAAGAACGCTGGTTACCCTCATGCTGTGCGTGGATCATGTATGTAAAGTGGATCATGTATGTAAATCCCCATATTGACATCGCTTTTTATTGTTATGAGATCAATGTTTTTTTAAATTCTATTCGTAAGGGTTTGGTTGGTCTTGCCGTGGTGATGTAGGGTCTGTCCGTTTCCCGAGGTTCAAACGGAGATTTTCTATTATGCTCAGCAAAATTGCAAAGAAGTGGCTGCTGTTTGGAGTCGTACTGTTCGCTGCGACCCTGAATACTTCGTGGGCTTATGCCGAAGAAGGGATCATTGAAGAATATCCAGATGCAGTTCTATGCATGGGTACTTCGGATGCTTTCGTGCGCGTGTACTACGTTCAGGGGATGGGGTCTGGAACCGTCAACTATTTCCACGGCGGTGTTCTGGTTCGGTTCAATTACAACGGCTCGTTTAACGCGGGTACGCCGGCCAGTGATTGCGATGGCCAATCCCTGTCCCAGTTGCTGACGGCCGAAAAGGCGTTCTATCTGCGCAACGACATTGGCAGTGGCGGTGGTAGCAGCGTCGAATCGGGGCAGATGGCTTATTTCAATCTGGTATCCTGCCCGTCGACCTGGACGCAGCAGATTCAGCTGGACCGGACCATCAACCCGGACTCGCCGATGGTCCTGTGCCGCAAAGACTGATCTGATTGCGGCTTTGGGCGTGTCCATTGTGGCTGCGACGCGACACCCCTGCCCAGGTTTTTGCCCGGCAGGGGTGTTTTGCTGATGGTCGCCCAGACGCTGCTGATAGGGGTGCCCTGCGCGTCCATCTCTGCCCCCGATTCCTGCCGACACGCCAATCATCCCTTTTCGGAACCCGTTGTTCAAAAACGCTTCCGCTGCCGTCAGTGCAATAGTATAGGGGGGTATGCTATATTCCCCTGAAGAACGGACGGGACGCATGGCTCATACGATTCACCAAAAGGACAAGCTCATAACCCGGGTCCGCCGGCTCAAGGGACAGCTGGACGCGGTTGAACGGGCACTTGAGGCGGAAGTGCCCTGTGCGGAGGTGCTGCGCCAGCTGGCCTCGGTCCGGGGTGCGATCACCGGACTGACGATGGAGGTGATGGAAGATCACATGCGCGGGCATGTCCTGGAGGCGGAAACGGAGGCCGATCGCCGGATGGGTGGGGAAGAAATGATCGCCGTCCTGCGCACCTATCTAAAGTGAAATGCCAATAAGCGACTGAGCGCGATAACAGGTGACAAGAGGCAATAACCATGACCGAAAGACCCGATCTCCCGCATGACCATGTCTACCTTTCCGATTCGAAGCGGCGGAACGAGCGCAAAGTGTGGCTTGTCATCGCTTTGACGGCGGCCATGATGGTGATCGAAATTGGTGCCGGTTCGCTCTTCGGCTCCATGGCCTTGGTCGCGGACGGCTGGCATATGGCCACCCATGCGGGGGCGATGCTTATTACGGCTCTGGCGTATGTCTATTCGCGCCGCCACGCCCGGGATCGCCGGTTTACGTTCGGAACCGGCAAGCTTGGCGATCTCGCGGGATTTGCCAGCGCCATTGTCCTCGCCTTGATTGCCTTGCTGATCGGCTGGGAGAGTCTGGTGCGGCTGGCCAACCCGCAGCCTATCCGCTTCGATCAGGCGATGGTGGTGGCGGTCCTTGGTCTGGCGGTCAATCTGGCCAGTGCCTGGCTGCTGCGGGATGATCATGCGCACCATCATCCCGGCCATCACGAGCATGGGCACGATCACGGGCACGGGCATGGCCGGGACAACAACCTGCGAGCCGCCTATCTGCATGTGCTCGCCGATGCGCTCACGTCCATTCTGGCGATCGTGGCGTTGCTGGCGGGGCGTGTCTACGGCTGGCAGTGGGCCGATCCGGCGATGGGGATCGTGGGGGCGCTGGTTATTGCGCGGTGGTCCGTCGGCCTTATGCGGGATGTGGGGGGCATCCTCCTGGATCAGGTGCCCGGAGACGGGACCCTGGAGACGGGAATCCGCGAAACCTTGGAGGTCGACGGCGACCGGATCACCGATCTGCATGTCTGGAGGATCGGGCCGGGCCATTGCGCCGCGATCATCGCTTTGGCATCCGCCGCGCCCCGTGCTCCTTCAGCCTACAAGGCGCGGCTGTCCGGGTTCTCCATGCTGTCCCACGTGACGGTCGAAGTCGAACCGGTCCGGACGCCGGCATGACCGGCTTCCTTCCTTCGGAAGGGGGGAGGGACGTCGGCGGCCACTCCGGCGCTTGCCGCCTTCCTGCCCGGTCAGAACAGCGACAGGATGCTGCGTTCGCTTTGCGAGGTAATCGACAGCGATGCGGTGCCGAGCTGACGACGGGTGTCCAGGGCCAGCGCTTCTACGGCATCTTCGTTCAGATCCGTTTCCACCAGTTCCGCCGCGCCTGTTTCCAGGGTATTGGCCAGCTGTTCGGAAAAGTTATCGCGGATTTCCAGGGCCGACTGCTGAACGCCCAGGTCTTCCTGGGTTGCCCGCACCTGCTCTCGGGCGGCGGCGACGGACTCGGTCGACAGGGTCAGGTTCAGGCCGGTGCTGTCCGAGGCCTGCCCGTTCAGGGTGATCGACCCGTCCGACCCGGCCCCGAAGCTCAGCGTCGGGGTGTCCGGCGAACTGCTGATCAGGTTCACCCCGTTGTATGAGGCGTCTTCGGCAAGGAAATCGATCTGGGCGGCCACCTCGTCGAACTGGGCCTGCAATTCCGCCTGCCGGTCCGTGTCGGTGGTGCGTTCGTATTCCTCGGCGATGGCATAGGCCAGATCCAGGGACTCCTCGATCGCCGACAGGCCGTCTTCCGCCGCCTGAATGGTCGCCTGACCGTCTGCCAGATTGGACCGGGCGGTGCTGATGTCGCTGGCGCGATCGCTCAGGCTGCGGGAGACCAGATCGGCAATGACCGCCGTGCGCGGATTGACCCGGCCCGTGGCCAGCTCCTGCTGGTTCCGGCCTTGCAGACGCGTGGTGTTCTGCAGGCTGCTGATCGTCGAGCGCTGTACCGAGGAAATTGCGAAATCGTCGGCCATGGCCTTCTGCCTCTGTTCCTGAGGGGGTAGGCCCGCCCCCAAGCCCCGGGATCGCTGGACCACCGGAGCGCCCCTTGGGTGGGTGCATACCTTCGGTTAATATAGGGCAACGGATGTCTGCGCGCCACGCCAAAAACGCGGCCAGGCCCCGGCGGGACGGAGTCCGGCACCCCATATGACAGGGGCCGGGGCACGGCGTGTCTTGACCCGACTCGGCGGCAGGCCTAGCGTGGCCTGATCCTTTTCTTTTGTGCACCGCAGGGAGATCGCCGGTATGTGCGGCATCGTTGCTTTCCTGACCACCAGCCGGTGGGAGGACCCGGCCAGCCTGGGCGTCTACGAGGCGGCCACCGAGTCGCTGCGCACCGCCCTGGAAACCTCGGCCGGCGTGGATGCCGGCCATCTGGAAGCCGCCGTGGGCTCGCTGGCCGAGGGCTTCGACGACCTGATGGCCTTTGCCCTGGTGCGCGCCATTGCCACCGACCCGGCCGCCCATGCCACGCTGTCCGCGCTGGCCGACTCGCTGGAGGGGGCTTTGGCCGCCGTCCGTCGGCAGATCGCGGCCGGGGGCTCCGACGACCGCTTGCAGAAGCTCAGCGAAAGCCTGACGGACTACCTGTGGCAGGTGCGTGCCGAGGTGCTGGAGCGCCTGCCCAAGGTCCGCGCCCTGCTGCCCGACGCGGTGTCGTCGCCCCCCCGCCTTTATGTGGCCTGGGGGGCGGAGCGGGTGCTCGACAGCCTGGACAAGCTGGAAGTGCGCGGCCGGGATTCCGCCGGGATCGCCTTGACGCTGACCCTGACCGATGCCGCGCCGCTGGAGGCCGGTCCCCTCGCCGAGGCCCTGGCCGCCCGTTCGGTGCTGCCGGAAGCCAGGACCGGCGGGGTGCTGCGCACGGTTGACGAGGCCGGCCGGCCGGTGCTGCGGGTGCTGCACAAGGTGGCCAATCTGGTGGGGCGCCTGGGCGACAACGGGGCGGCCCTGCGGGCGGCCATCCGCGACGATGCCCTGCTGTGGGCGGCGGCCGACCATCTGGCGGGGCTGTCGGTGCTGGCCCATACGCGCTGGGCCTCCAACGGCATCATCAGCCTGGCCAACTGCCACCCGGTGGACGGCCGCCTGGCCGGTCCGCTGGACGGGCAGGGGGCCAATCCGGCGGTGCTGGCGGTGATCAACGGCGATATCGACAACTACGGCCAGCTGGTGGCCGCCGGGGTGACCGGGCGGAACCATGCGCTGGATCCGGCGGTGACCACGGATGCCAAGATCCTGCCGGTCAAGCTGGCTTTGGAAACCGACCCCGCCCGCCCGGCGGTGGAACGGGTGATGAGCGTGCTGCGCGCCTGCCACGGCTCGCTGGCCACCGGGGTTCAGCTGGCCGATGCGCCGGAGCAGCTGGTGGTGGGGCAGCAGGGCAGCGGTCAGGCGCTGTATTTCGGAGCCACCCGCGACGGCTGGATGGTGGCCTCGGAGGTCTATGGCCTGGCGGCCACCTGCCGGCGGCACCGGGCGCTCAACACCGGCGGCGACATGGGCGTTGCCGTGGCCCTGGAAGCGGCGGATGGCGATCTGGCCTATCACGGCTGGCGGCTGACCGGCGAGCCCTGGGAAACGCCGGAGGAGCCCATCGCCCTGTTCTCCCGCGATATCTTCCGGGGCGAGGCGGATTACTTCATCGAAAAGGAAATCGCCGAGGCACCGGACAGCGTGCAGAAGACCATCACCGGCAAGTATGTGCACGATGCCGACGGCGTGCGCTTCCTGCTGTCGGGCTTCGGCAACGGCGAGCAGCTGGCCGCCCGCCTGCACGATGCCGGCCGGCCGCCGGTGCGGCGGATCATCGTCATCGGCCACGGCACGGCCTCGGTGGCGGGGATGGGCATCGCCCACATGCTGCGCCGGGCGGTGGGGCCGGCAGGGATTTCCGTGGACTGGGCCAAGGCGTCGGAGCTGTTCGGTTTTTCGGGCATGGAGCGGCTGGACGACTGCATTCTCATCGCGGTGTCCCAAAGCGGCACGACGACGGATACCAACCGCATCGTCGATATCGCCCGCAAGCGCGGCGCCTGGGTCCATGCCATCGTCAACCGCCGCAACTCGGCCCTGGTGCAGAAGGCGGCGAGCTACCTGTACACCAGCGACGGCCGGGACGTGGAGATGTCGGTGGCCTCGACCAAGGCCTATTACTCCCAGGTGGCGGCGGGCAAGGTGCTCAGCCTTTTCCTGGCCGCCCAGTTGCAGACCATGAGCCGGGCGGAACTGGAAGCGGACCTGACCCAGCTGGATGCCCTGCCGGACCGCATCCGCCAGGTGCTGGCCAACCGGGCGGAGCTGCGCCGGCTGGCCGAAACCTATGCTCTGAAGGCGCGCAACTGGGCGCTGGTGGGCAATGGCGCGAACCGGGTGGCGGCCGAGGAGATCCGCATCAAGCTGTCGGAGCTGTGCTACAAGGCGATCCCCTGCGACGTCACCGAAGACAAGAAGCACATCGACCTGTCCACCGAGCCGCTGACCCTGGTGGTGGCCAATGACCTGCCCGAGGAAGTGGTGCAGGACACGGTGAAGGAAGTGGCGATCTTCAAGGCCCACAACGGCCGTCCCCTGGTCTTCGCCAGCGCCGGGGAGACCCGCTTCGACGGCGTGGCCGAGGCGGTGGTGTCGCTGCCGTCCATCGGCGGCGGTCTGGCCTTTGTCCTGGCCACCGTGGCCGGCCACCTGTTCGGGGTGGCGGCGGCGCGGGCCATTGACGGGGTGGCGGAAACCGCCCGTCTGGCGCGCGGTCTCTGCGCCGAAGCCCGCGACTATCCCGGCCGCCACGACCGGGCGACCCTGCTGAACGCGCTGGAGCCGGTGGCCGACACCCTGGCCGGCGGCGCGATGGATACGGCCCTGCCGGCCAGCGCGGCGGCGGCGTTCCTGCGCGGCCTCGCCGGCCTGGAGCGGGGGAGCGGTGCGCCGGACCCGGCGGAGATCGACGGGATCCTGGGGGTGCTGACGGCGCTGGTGGAGGAACTGACCCGCTCCATCGACACCATCCGCCACCAGGCCAAGACGGTGACCGTCGGCGTGTCCCGTCCGCAGCAGGAACTCAGCCCGCTGATCGAGGAAACCATGGTCCGTCTGGGGCTGGCCGCCGGCCAGCTGCGCGACGACGACCGGGATATCCTGGAAGCGATCTCGCCGCTGGTCGACGGGGTGCGCGGTGGCATCCGCTATGCGGTGCATCCGGCCCGGGACGGTGGCGATCCCCAGGTGGAGGCGGTGCGTGCCGTGGGCCTGTCCGACGCCTCGGAAAGCCGCTACGCCGAAGCCGCACCGGCGGCGGGCAGCAAGCGCACGGCCCTGCGCAAGGGCGGACTGCATTTCACCACGGGCGCCCATGATTCGCAAAGCGTGGCGGTGGTGCCGGTGGCGGCCGAGGGCGCTCCCTCGGCGACGGACTTGCTGCTGCTGGACCTCACCCTGATCCCGGCGGCGCCGGCGACCCAGCTGGCGAGCATCCTCAAGGCCTTGGGGGCCAAGCACGACGAGCTGGTGGATCTGGCCGCCGAGCGCCTGCCCGGGCTGGACGTGCCGACCCTGCTGTCGGGGGCGACGCCGCGCGACGTCCTGTTCCGCAGCGCCGACTGGCTGGTTGACCGCGCCGCCGTGGTGGCGGAACGGAAAGGGGTGGCGTAGGAGGGGGGAATGCCCCCTCAGCTCACCAGCCAGGCGCGAAGGTTGGGGAAGGGGCAGTCGCCTTCCGGCGGGGCGCCCATTTCGTACATCGGCGAGGCGTCGGTCAGCCCCACCTTCGACAGCAGCTTGATGCCGTAGAACACGCCCATCTCCAGGTTCTGGATATGGCCGGCGGGCATCTCGCCGTTGGGGCGGTTGTAGCCGCCGGGGCAGAACACCGCGTCGGGCGGAAGGCCCAGCACCCGCAGGGCCGAATAGGACCAGGCCATGGCCATGCCCTCGCCCCAGCCCTTGCCCCAATAGGCGACCGAGCCTTCCTCCACCGGCACGTCCTTCAGCGATGCATCCACGTCGTCGTCGGCCAGCATGCGCAGCTCCGGGGTCAGCACCGCCAGATGGCCGGCCTCGTGCAGCACGTCGCCCGAGGCATGGCACCGCTCCGGGTCCACCCGGATCCGCCCGCCCGGGGCAATGCGGATGCCCGGCAGGAAGGTTTTCTCCGCGGCCAGGGAACAGACCTCCACCGGGATGCCGATATCTCGGGTGAAGGCAACGATGGCGTCGAAACATTCCGGACGATGCATGGCGGTTCCCCCTGCCCCCAACCTTTGTTTGTTGAGACATACCACCAGGACGATGGTTTTTCCACTGGGGAAGCCGGTCCGGACCCCGTCGAAGGATGGGTCTCTCCCGCCTTCCGCGCGGACCTGTTTTCGTGTATCGGATAAGGCATGAACACACTCGGACTTTCCAATCCGGTCTTCGTCGCCCTGGACACTCCGGTCGTCGGAACCGCCACCACCCTGGCCGTCAAGCTTCACGACTGTGTCGGGGGGCTGAAGCTGGGCATGGAATTCTTCATGCGCAACGGCCACAAGGGCGTGCGCGAAGTGTCCAAGGCCGGCGGCCTGCCGCTGTTCCTGGACCTGAAGTTCCATGACATCCCCAACACGGTGGCCGGTGCCGTGCGCTCGGTGATGCCGCTGAAGCCGGCCATCCTCAACGTCCACGCCGCCGGCGGCCGGGCGATGATGGAAGCCGCGCGCCTCGCCGCCGATGACGAGGCCGCCGCCCTGGGCATCGCGCCGCCCAAGCTGATCGCCGTGACCGTGCTGACCAGCCTGGACGCCGACGACCTGACCGACATCGGCGTGGCCGGCGCGGCGTCCGATCAGGTGCGCCGGCTGGCGGCCCTGACCCGGGATGCCGGGCTGGACGGGGTGGTCTGCTCCGCCCGCGAAGCCGCCCTGCTGCGCGCCGATATGGGGCCGGATTTCCTGCTGGTGACGCCGGGCGTGCGCCCCACCTGGTCGGTCACCGGCGACCAGAAGCGGGTGACCACGCCGCTGGACGCCATGAACGCCGGGGCCGACATCCTGGTGATCGGCCGCCCCATCACCGGTGCGCCCCGGCCGCACGAAGCGGCCGTGACCATCGCCCACGAACTGGAAGCCTATACCCCGCTGGCGTCTGATCCGGATGCCGACAAGGAGCGCGCATGACGGCCCCTATGGTCAAGATCTGCGGCATCAACAGCGAAGACGCCATGGATGCCGCCATCGCCGGCGGTGCGGACATGGTCGGTCTGGTGTTCTTTCCGCCGTCGCCCCGCGCCGTGACCCCGGCCGTGGCCGCCGAGCTGCTGGACAACGTGCCCTTCGCCGACGAAGGCGGCCCCCTGCGGGTCGGTCTGGTGGTGGATGCGGATGATGCCCTGCTGGACGCCATCGCCAGTCAGGTGCGGCTGGACATGCTGCAATTCCACGGCAAGGAAACGCCGGAGCGGGTGGACTGGGCGCGGCTGGAATACGGCCTGCCGGTGATGAAGGCCCTGCCGGTGGCCGACCGCGCCGACCTCGCCGCCGCCAAGGCCTATGCGCAGTCGGCGGACCGCCTGCTGCTCGATGCCCGGCCGCCGGCGGGATCGGACCGGCCCGGCGGCCATGCGCAGACCTTCGACTGGGACGTGCTGACGGGCTGGCGGTCGCCGCTGCCCTGGATGCTGGCCGGCGGCCTCAATCCCGACAATGTGGCCGAGGCGGTCCGCCGCACCGGCGCCCCGGCGGTCGATGTCTCCAGCGGCGTGGAAAGCAGCCCGGGGGTCAAGGACCCGGCGCGCATCCGGGCCTTCCTGGCCGCCGTGCGGCAGATGGAAGGCGCCAAGGCCGGCAAGGGGGGCCGGGGCCGATGAGAAACGCTCCGCCTTTCGCCGAACATCCGCTGCGCGAGGCGCTGCTTCAGGAACTGCATACCCGGCCGCCGGACCCCATCGAGGCGCCGGCCCAGATCTACCACCTCGCCATGCTGACCGGCGAGGACAGCGACGCCAACCTGCGCCATCTGGGGCAGCTGTGCAGCCGTCTGGCCGGCCCCGCCCCGGCAGAGGGCACCAGTCACTTCGTCGGCACCCTGGGCAATGTGCGGGTGAAGTTCGAACGGCATACGGAATTCGTCACCTACACCTTCATCCGCCGCGCCCGCCTGGACAGACCGTTCATGCACCCGGTGATCGACCTGCTGCCGGAAGACTGGCTGGCGACCATTCCCGGTCAGGCCATCGCCGCCGTTCAGCTGGCCCTGGAACCCGGGGATTCGGAAGAGGTGGACCTGGAAGAGCTGTCCCTGCGCCACTTCGCCGGCAACGGCCTGCTGGGGGCGGGGGTCGGCGGCGGCGCGGCGCGGGCCTATTCGGACCTGCGGCTGCATGACGACCACGCCATGCGCATCCTGGTCCGCGACGACGGGCTGAAGGCCGCCCACGCCGGCCGGACGGTGCAGCGGCTGCTGGAGATCAACACCTATCGCGCCATGGCGCTGCTGGCCCTGCCGGTGGCGCAGGATGCCAGCCCGGTGCTGCGCGCCATCGACCGCAACGTGGCCGATCTCGCCGCCCGCATGGCCGATCCGGAAGACCCGGAGACGGACGGCGACCTGCTGAAGCGGCTGTCGTCGCTGTCGGCGGAGCTGGAAAGCCTGGTGGCGGCCAACGATTTCCGCTTTGCCGCCTCGCGCGCCTATCATGCGCTGGTGGAAAAGCGCCTGCGGGATCTGCGCGAGGTGCGGCTGGACGGCATTCAGACCTTCACCGGCTTCCTGGAACGCCGCCTGGCCCCGGCCATGGCCACCTGCGAGTCGGTGGCCCGGCGCCAGGAGTCGCTGTCGGTGCGCGTGGCCCGGGTGGCCAGCCTGCTGCGCGCCCGGGTCGAAGTGGAGCTGCACGCCCAGAACACGGCTTTGCTGGAAAGCATGAACCGCCGCGTGAAGCTGCAAATTCGCTTGCAGGAGGCGGTGGAAGGCCTGTCGGTGGTGGCGATCAGTTACTATCTGATCGGTTTGGTGGGCTATCTTGCCAAAGGGGCGAAGGCCGGCGGCCTGCCGGTCAGCGATACCCTGGTCACGGGACTGGCGGTGCCGGTCGTGGCCCTGGCGGTCTGGTATGTGATCAAGCGGGCCAAACAGGCGGTCGGCCTGCACGAGGAACCATAACCCGACAGGCCGGTCCGCAACGGGCGACGGCCGGGGTCACACGGAGGTGGATCCATGGCGACTGTTCTGGTGCGGTGCTTGATGCTTGTCGGGGTGGTTCTCGGGGTGGGGCTCGCCGGGCCGGATGCGCGGGCCGACGAACCCTTGCCGCCGGTGGACGGCAAGGTCCTGCTGACCGTCGACGGGGCGGTGGGGATTACCAACGCCGACGGAGGGGTGGCCCAGTTCGACTCGGCCCTGCTCGACAGCCTGCCGAGTGCCACCATCGATGCGCGGGAGCCCTGGGAGGGTGGCGCGGTGCGCCAGTTCACCGGTCCCCGGCTGGATGCCCTGCTGGCCCGGGTCGATGCCAAGGGGACGACCCTGGCGATGATCGCGGCGGACGGCTATCAAACCGCGCTGCCGGTGACCGATGCGACGGAAAAGGGGGCGATTCTCGCCCGCGCCATGGATGGCGTGGCGCTGGCCGGCGAATACGGCCCCTTGTGGGTGATCCTGCCGGCGTCGGCCCAGGATGCGGTCTCCGACGACGACTGGTTCCATAAGCACATCTGGGCGCTTCAGCGGATCACCGTGGAGTAGGGCGTAAACAAACCCAGTCCTTCTTGGTCTTCCGAACGGGCCTCCGGGTGAGCTATAACCGGGGCCTTGTTGGAAAGGGAGCCGGATGAACACCCCCATCCCCAATACCTATCGCGCCGGTCCGGACGAGACCGGGCATTTCGGCATCCACGGCGGCCGCTATGTGGCCGAAACCCTGATGCCGCTGATCCTCGAACTGGACGCCGCCTACGAGGCCGCGAAGGCCGATCCGGCGTTCCATGCGGAGCTGAAGGGTCTGCTGGCCAACTATGTGGGCCGGCCCAGTCCGCTGTATTTCGCCCGTCGCATGACCGAGGTGCTGGGCGGCGCGAAAATCTACTTCAAGCGCGAGGACCTGAACCACACGGGCGCCCACAAGATCAACAACTGCATGGCGCAGATCCTGCTGGCCCGGCGCATGGGCAAGCAGCGGATCATCGCCGAGACCGGGGCCGGCCAGCACGGGGTGGCGACGGCCACCGTCTGCGCCCTGTTCGGCATGCAGTGCGTGATCTACATGGGGGCAACCGATATCGAGCGGCAGGCGCCCAACGTCTTCCGCATGCGGCTGCTGGGGGCGGAGGTGAAGCCGGTCACCAGCGGCTCGGCGACCCTGAAGGACGCCATGAACGACGCCCTGCGCGACTGGGTGACCAATGTCGAGAACACCTATTACCTGATCGGCACGGCCGCCGGCCCCCATCCCTATCCGGCGATGGTCCGCGACTTCCAGTGCGTCATCGGTGAAGAGACCAAGGCCCAGCTGATGGACCAGGAAGGCCGCCTGCCCGACAGTCTGGTGGCCTGCATCGGCGGCGGCTCCAACGCCATCGGCCTGTTCCACCCGTTCCTGGACGAGCCGGACGTGCGCATCATCGGTGTCGAAGCGGCCGGCGAGGGACTGGACAAGCGCCATGCGGCGTCGATGTCCGGGGGGCGGCCGGGGGTGCTGCACGGCAACCGCACCTATCTGTTGCAGGACGGCGACGGACAGATCACCGAAGCCCATTCCATCTCGGCGGGGCTGGACTATCCCGGCGTCGGCCCGGAACATTCCTGGCTGAAGGACAGCGGCCGGGTGGAATACGTGCCCGTCACCGACACCGAGGCCGTGGAGGCCTTCCAGCAGGTGACCCGCCTGGAAGGCATCATCCCGGCGCTGGAAAGCAGCCATGCGGTGGCACACGCCATGAAGATCGCCGGCGGCCTGCCGAAGGATCACCTGATGATCATCAACATGTCCGGTCGCGGCGACAAGGACGTGGGCACCATCGCCAAGTTTATAGGGGAAGGGACGGGGGAGAGCCTGTGATGACCGAGAGCGCGACCCCCGACACCAACCGCCTGACCCGCCGCTTCGCCGCCCTGAAAGCCGAAGGGCGGGGCGGTCTGGTGACCTACACCATGGCCGGCGACCCGGACCACGCGGCGGCGCTGGAGATCCTGAAGGGTCTGCCGGCGGCGGGCGCGGATGTGATCGAACTGGGGATGCCCTTCTCCGACCCCATGGCCGACGGCCCGGCGATCCAGGCGGCGGCCTTGCGGGCGCTGAAGGGCGGCATGACCCTGAAGGGCACGCTGGAAACCCTGGCGGCCTTCCGCGAGACCGAGGCGGACACGCCGGTGGTCCTGATGGGCTACTACAACCCGATCTACATCTACGGGCCGGAAGCCTTCGCCCGCGATGCGGCGGCGGCCGGGGCGGACGGGGTGATCATCGTCGATCTGCCGCCGGAAGAGGCCGACGAGATCCTCGGCTTCCTGCGCCACTACGGCCTGCACCTGATCATGCTGACCACGCCGACGACGGACGAAAAGCGCCTGCCGGCGGTGCTGGCCCGGGCCGGCGGCTTTGTCTATTACGTCTCGATCACCGGCATCACCGGCACGGCCTCGGCCAATCTGTCGAAGGTGGAAACGGCGGTGGCGCGGCTGAAGGCGCAAACGGACCTGCCCGTTGCCGTCGGCTTCGGCATTTCGACGCCGGAGCAGGCGGCGGCCTTCGCCCGGGTGGGCGATGCGGCGGTGGTCGGCTCGGCGATCGTCAAGCGGATCGCGGCGGGAGAAGACGCCCTGGGTCTGGTGCGGGAGATGGCCGAGGCCATCCGCGCCCCGGCCTCCCTCGCCACCCCCGTGGCCTGAGGGCGCATCGGATGCCCGGCCGGCGGGACCCGGGGGACGGCACCTCTCCGCCCGACCCCCGGGGCAAGCGCGCCGCGATCCTGGAGGCGGCGCGGACCTTGTTCCTGGAAACCGGCTACGGCAGCACGAACGTGGACGCCATCGCCCAGCGGGCGGCGGTGTCCAAGGCGACGGTCTACGCCCACTTCCCGGGCAAGGCCGAGCTGTTCAGCGAGGTCATCCGCAGTCAGGTGGAAAGCTCCTTCGCCCTGGTGGGGGTGGACCTGGAGGGCTCGGCGGAAGAGCGGCTGACCCTGATGGCCGAACGGTTCCTGGACCTGGTGCTGTCGCCGGCGGCGGTGTCCATCCACCGCTGCATGATCGCCGAGGGCGCCCAGTTCCCGGAGCTGACGGAGCTGTTCGTGGCGGCCGGCCCGGATCAGGTGCGCGGGGCATTTCGGACGCAGCTGGCGCGCATCGACGCCCAGGGCCTGCTGTCCATCCCCGACCCGGAGCTGGCGAGCGAACTGTTCCTGGGCATGCTGAAGGGGCAGGCGCTGACCCGCAGTTGCCTGGAACTCCCCCCCGAATACACCGGCGACGGCCGCACCCGCCGCGTCACCGAAGCGGTCCGCCTGATGTGCTGCGGATATGCGGCGGGGGGCTGAGGGGGGTTATTCGGCCTTGCCCGCCAATTGCTCCCTGTAGCGCCGGGGGGCGGTCAGGTCGTCATAAAGGGTGCGGGCAGGGTCGCGGACCTCGGGGTTGACGTCGAGCAGGGTCTTTTCGCCTCTTACGTAGGCTTTGAAGGCGACATAGAATGGTGCGAAGCGATCTGCGTACCCGGACTCCTCGAACCAGGAGAGAAGGCGTTCGCTGTAGCCTTTGCGTTGCGCGAGGCGAAGGAAGAGGACGGTGTCAATGGCGAGGCTGGCATCGTCGTCGGAGCTGGCCTCGTCGTCGGAGCTGGCCTCGTCGCTGAGCGCTGCACCGAAGTGATCGATCGCTAGCCCAAAGTTGCCATTGCTCAAGGACAGGGCGGCATCCAGGATGGCTTGCTTCCTTCGTGGCAGTTCAGAGAGCGTCTTTCGGATATCGATGGCCTCTTCTTTTTGCCCTGTCAGGATGCATACCCAGGCGATGTTCGTATTTGCCAGTACGGGGTCTTCGGCGCTCACTTTGCGAAGGAGTGCTTCGGCGCGTTCGAGATCGCGCTCCGCGTACAGGAATAGTGCTGGAAGAACAAGGCTTGTCTGTACGGCCGCTTTTGACATGTATTCATCTGGATCGTATTCGGCAAAGCTAAGTGCTCTTTCAAGGTATCTTGTTGCTGAGAGGAAGTCTCCATTTCTGACGCTAGCTTTTGCTCTTTTTATTAGGCCATTTATTGCTTGTTTTCGTAGGGAGTTTTCTTTTATTTTTCCATCTATGGAAGCTATCTTGTCATATGTTGCTGCGGCAGATTCTTCTTTTCCCATATTTTCTAGTGTTTTATGCTTTAACATTTGCGATATAATGATGTATTCACGAATTATCTCATTTTTTGTGTCGATGTGTTTTTCTGTAAAAGAGTCTATGCTTTCTATTGCATCTATTTCTCTTTCTAATTTCAATAGTAGTCTGTGTTTTCCTATTAATGATGAGCATGCAACGTAGGTCAGAGTTTCATCTTCCTCGCTATCATATAGCTCAATGATTTTTTCATAGGTGCCTAATGAGGCTGCGAGGTCTCCAGACATACTAAGTGTTGCAGCTTTTTGGGTGAGTGCCTGAGCTACTCTTAGGCGTATTGTATTGCTTTTGATGCCCGAAAAGCGAGAGATGACCTTGTCGTATGTCGCGATCTCAGCAGTGAAATTGCCTTCTTTGCCGAATTCGGCCGCTTGAGCCATCAAAGCATCTGCGACCGCCTCGCGTGATCTCCTGTCTTGAGCATTTACGCTGTCAGAGGAAGAGCCGGGTTGACCGAAAGGCCCTGTATTTTCTTCAGCTAACGTCGCCCTCTCAAGCGCCTCCTCAAACGCCACCTTGTAGTCCGGGTGCCACGTCTGATCCAATCCCTCCAGTTTCGCTCGTTCTACAATGTCGGCCAACTCACGGGCCGTGTAGAAGCTGGCCAGCCATTGGACCAGCCAGCGCATTTTCTGCTTCGTGCGGCGGGTGCCGTGGCGCATCAGGTACCAGATGTTCAGGAAGCGCTCGACGATCTGGTGGCCGGCGTAGGCGCCGGAGGTTTCCGTCTTCTCGATCAGTCCGTCCTTGCGCAGGCGGATCAGCAGCGGCGACAGGGTGGTGCTCGGGATGCCGGTGATCTCGGACAGGGTGCCCGTCGTCACCGGGTCCCAATGCAGGGCGATGGCGTCGATCACCGCCCGCTGCTGGGGCGTCTGGTATTCCTCGACCCGGTGCTTGTAATAGGGCGTCACCTGATCCAGCAGGATTTCCAGATCGGCCATGGCCGCTTCGGACTCCGCCGTCTCCAGCAGGCGATAGAGCAGCGAGAGAACGCGGGGATTGCCACCGGTCAGGAGGTGCAGGGTGCGCAGGCGTTCGGGCTGGGTGTCCAGGACGGTCAGGACGTTGCGGCCCGGCGCGCCCCGCAGCCCGGCGAGGACGCGCATGCAGCGTTCCGTTTCCTTGGCATCCAAGGCCTTGAGATACAGGGGCTGGAAGAATTCGTAGAAGGCGGCCTCCCGGTTCTTGCCCTGCTCCAGCATCCGGGTTGCGGCGCCGACCATCACCGGCCCCCCGCGCGCCTGAAGGTGGTTGCGCAGGGTCCATTGGTCTTTCTGGGACAGGCTGCCCAGGATCAGATCCATGTTGTCGACCAGCAAAACCGCCCGGCGGTCGAGCTTTTCAATCTCGGCCGTCAGCTGATCGGCGGCGTCCGTGGCGCCCTTCCAGGCGGCGGAAAACAGGGCCGCATCCAGGCGGCGGGCGAGGTCGGCGCGCCCCGTCGCTTCCGCCCATTCGGCCAGGGCCTCGCCGCAGTTGCGCCAGAAGTCGCCCAGGGTCAGGACGTTGTATTGCTCCTCGCGGAAGCTGAAGGGGATGAAGCGCTCGGCCAGATCCGGTTCGCGGTTGATGGCGATGGCCACCCGCCGCAGCAGCGAGGTCTTCCCCATGCCCCGGGGGCCGATGAGGATGTGATGCTGTCCTCCGTCCTCCGGGTCGGTGGCGCGCAGGCGGCGCAGCAGGGTGTCCAGGACCTCGGGCCGGGCGACGAAGGTGGCGACGAAGTCGTCGTCGTTCAGGGTGCCCTGGTTGTGCAGCATGGGGGCGGGGGAAAGGCTCATGCCGCTTCATACTCCTGCCAATAGCGGCGGATCAGGCCGGATCGGAACCTGTATCGGTCCCCGGTCCTCGTCAGCAGGCCGTCAATAAGGAGCATGTCGAGGATGTCCTTGATTTTGCGACGCGTGACGCTGCCGTCGCGTTCTTGGGCGCTCGCCAGGAGGGTGTCCTGGATTTCGCCGTCGGAATATTCCGACAGGCTGTCCATCAGGTGGCGGGCGATTTTCTGATCCGCTGCCGGCAGGTTCTTGCGGACATGGTCCTCCCAGACGCAGAAGGCGGATTTCCGGTCCGGTTGCAGCAAGGCATCGAACGCGGCGTCGATATCGTCCCGTGTCGCCAGCGGGGTGCCGTCCTCCTTGCACGCGGACGGGCGAACCTCATTGGCGACCAGGGTCAGGTAGTAGGGGGCCAGCCATCCCAGTTCGGCAAACATCCAGTCGAAATCCGCATCGTCGGCATCGAACGGGTGGCTCAGCAGCTGCTGGGTTTCCGGGGCACGGAGAAAGGATCGCGCCTCGTCGGGCGTGAAGACCTGAAGGGTGAAGGGGTCCAGGTCGACGAAGGCCCCGTCCAGGCCATACCGGCGGGCGATGGTGGTCAGCCCGATGGACCCGAGAAAAAGCCATCGCACTTTCGGGAAGGTCTGTCGAAGGGCGCGCATTTGATAGGCAAGGGCCTTGGCCGCGTCGGCGTCCGTCTTGGCGAGCTCCAGGAAGAAGTAGGCGATCTCGTCGATCAGGATCGCCGTCCGGCCGTCCTGCGCGTTCAGAGAGGCGATCAGGGTTTCCAGGAACTCGGCGGGGTCGAGTTTGCCGAAGGCCGCTTTGAGATCGCTGCCCCATCGTCCGCCCTTCAGATTGTCAACGCGCTGTCTGGCATGGGCCGAAAGCCGCTTCCAGAAGGATTGCTGCATTTCGATCTGGTGGCAGAGCCCTTGGGTGAGATCGGACGGTGCCCCCTTACCCTGAAGATCCAGTTCGATCACCAGCCAGTCATCATCACGAAGGTCGGCGGCAAGGCGTTTCATGACCCAGGTCTTGCCGATCCGGCGGGGCGCCGGCATGTGAAGGCTCACACCGGCCGCGAGCTTTTGTTTGAGCGCGGCGCGCTCCGTGGGGCGGGTGTGCATTGCGGCCTCCGTGAATTTATTCACAGATGAATTTATTCATATCTGAATAAATGTCAATCAGAGTTGCTAACGGCCATGCGGACAATCGCCCATACGCAATTGTCTGCCTCCCGCTCTCTTCCTGGGTGCAATGTGTCTTTATACGCGCTACACTCGGTTCGCGTCCGCCCGTTGTGGCGGAGAAAGCGGGACACGCCGGTGTATCCAGCACCGGCATGTCCCTGACCGAACACCCTTTCGCGGTACAAGGAGTACAAGGATGTCGGCTATCCGGGACTATACCCTACCCTTACGCATTCCTACACCATTGCGTGCGACACGCGGCGGTGGGGAGACGCGGGCCGGGGGCTAAGGGCGGCGCCGGGCGGGCCGGAGGGGACTCCGTTTGTCCCATGTCGGCGCCTCTTCGGCCCGTTCGTCAAGCGCTCCCTTGGTTCCCCGGCCGGGTCTTCCGGCCGTGGGGAAATTTCTTGTCATGCTGGCGGCCCTGGGTTTCGGGGTTGCCCTGGGACATCTGTCGCCGAATCCGGTGCCGGATGGTCCCTTCGCCACCGTGGTTCTGGAGGTCCTCGCGCCAGACACGGTAACGGTTGTTGTGGACGTCAGTGAAGCGAAAGGCCGGCCGGTCACCGTCCACCTGTGGGGGATCGCGGCGCCGAAGGATGCCGCGACGGCGCGGCTGGCCACCCGGCTGCTGACGGCGGCGCTGAAGGGTCAGGCGGTGGTGGTGGCGCCGGAGCGCTGGAACTGGCGGGGCGACGAGGCGACGGCCCGGGTCTTCCTGCACGGCACCCGGGATGTCGCCGCCATCCTGGCCCGGCAAGGGCTGGTGGCGGTGCGGCCGGAGGGTTAAGCGCTTACGTAAGGGGCGAGGATCGTCCGCAAGGCCGGGGCCAGCGGGGCCAGGCCGGCTTCGCCGACCGCATGTCCGCTGGTCTCTTGGCCTTCCGCGCGGACCTGCGGCTGCGGCCCGCTGTTGTCGAGCACCCGCCAGCTGTCGGCCATCTCCAGATAGGCCGGCAGCATGCGGATCCCCCGGTCATAGCGGCGGCGGACGTCGGCCTCCGGCACGGCATGGCCGCCCTCGGTGATGCGGCGGGCCACTCGGCGCAGGCATTCCTCCACCTCCGGCACGTGGAAGAACAGCAGGTTCACCGCAAACCCCGCGTCCTTCGCCCGCGCCAGGGTCCCCAGGTGCGTGCGCCCAGACAGGGTGGTCTCCAGCGAGAACGACCGGCCGGCTTTGAGGTGTCCGCGTATCTGGCGGATGGCGATGCGGGCGGCGGTCATGCGCTCTAAAGACGGGTCGAAGGGCGCCAGGCCCCGGGCGATCTCATCCAGGTTGACGAAATGCACCGAGCCGCTGACGGCGCGGATATGGCGGAAAGCGTAGGTGGTTTTGCCGACGCCGTTTGGTCCGGCGATGACCCATACGGTTGGAGCGGTCGTCACTCGTTGCCTCCACACCCCAACGGCACCGTCACCCCCCAGTCCGCCAGGACGGCATGGAAGGCGGCGCCGTATCTCTCCCGCCACCTGCGCATCAGGGGGGCGTTCTTGCAGTCCAGCATATGGGCCTGGAACTCGTTGACCAGGATCGTCAGGTCGTGGGGCTTGTACACCTGGCCCAGGCTGGCGGTGATGCCGCGACGGGCGTCCGGTCCCAGCACCTGGGTCCACATGAACCATGTGGCGGTCTGCATCGCATGGTCCGAATAGAACAGGCCGTGCAGCAGCTCGTGGGACAGGGTGCCCTCCTGCCCCGGTGCGGCGCCGGCGGCGATGATCGCCATGTCCGGCGTGCGCCGCGCGGCCGGCAACAGGAACCGCTCGAAGAA
Organism: Rhodospirillaceae bacterium Z3-40; assembly: GCA_046233135.1. GTDB lineage: Bacteria > Pseudomonadota > Alphaproteobacteria > Rhodospirillales > Rhodospirillaceae > JBJXHN01. The sequence continues at coordinate 353,636 of JBJXHN010000004.1, forward strand.
CGGCCGCTCCCAGTCGGTGAAACAGGCCTCCTCCTCGCCGCTGGCGCAGGCGGCCTGCACCACCTCGGCGAAGGCCAGGATGTCGCGGCCGGTCAGGTTGGCGCCGTTGACGGCCACCGGCGGCCGGGTCTCGAACGGGACCGATACCGCCGAGGCCGGAACGACGGGAAAGCCCGGCTGCTCCACCCACGCCGTCACCCGGCCGAAGACCAGGGCGATGATATCGGCCCGGCCGAACAGGCACAGGGTGACATTGCGCATCTCTTGCAGCCAGCCGCAGTCGATGCCCTGCCAGCCGTTGGCCAGCGCCGCCTCCTGCCACTGCGGCAGGGCGGTCAGCGGCGTCGGGGCGTCGCGCAGGGTCAGCACGAACGGCGCCTCCGCAGGGGGCGGCGGCAACGGCGCTTGCGCCCGGGCCGGCAACGCGGCGAGGAGGACGGCAACCGCAAGGGCCAGGAAAACGCCCATCCGTCCTTTTGCAGCCGGCTGGGCCGTCACGGGGTTTCCAGACCGGTCCGGGCGGCGAAGCGGTAGGGGTGGGCGGGATAGACGCCCAGGACGGTGACCTCGTGGGTGAAATAGCGCAGTTCGTCCAGGGCGCGGGCCAGGGCCGGTTCTTCCGGGCTGCCTTCCACGTCGGCGTAGAACTGGGCGGCCACGAAGGTGCCCCCCACCTGATAGCTTTCCAGCTTGGTCATGTTGATGCCGTTGGTGGCAAAGCCGCCCAGGGCCTTGTACAGGGCGGCGGGCACGTTGCGGACGCGGAAGACGAAGGTGGTGATCGCCGCCACATCGGGGCGGGGCCGTTCGGGCTCGCGCGACATCACCAGGAAGCGGGTGGTGTTGTGGTCCTCGTCCTCGATATTGGCTTGCAGGCTTTTCAGGCCGTAGATCTCGCCCGCCAGTTCGCTGGCGATGGCCGCCTCGCTGGGGTCCAGATGCCCGCTCAGCTCCTTGGCCGCGCCGGCGGTGTCGGCGTGGACCACGGCGGTCAGACCCCGCTGCTTGATGAACTTGCGGCACTGGCCCAGGGCATGGACGTGGCTGCGCACCACCTTGATGCTTTCCAGCGTCGCCTCCGGCGCGGCCAGCAGGTGGTGGTTCACCCGCAGGAAATGCTCGCCGATGATGTGCAGGCCGCTGTTGGGCATCAGGTGATGGATATCGGCCACCCGGCCGGCCACGGAGTTTTCGATGGGAATCACCGCAAACCGCGCCCGCCCGTCGCGCACGGCGGCGAAGGCATCGTCAAACGCCGGGCAGGCCAGCGCTTCCATCGACGGAAACAGGGTCTGGCAGGCCATGTGGGAATAGGCGCCGGGAAGGCCCTGGAAGGACACGGTTTGGGTGGGGTCGCTCATCGCGGACGGAAACTTTCGTGGCTGGCTGGGAAGGGGCGGGCCGCAGAACCGGGGGAAGGGTGGCTTACCCCAGGATTTCCCGTGCCCGCTCAAGGTCTTCGGGAGTATCGACACCCAGCGGAACGGTGTCAACGAGGGCGGCGTCGATGCGCATGTGGTTCTCCAGCGCGCGCAGCTGCTCCAGCTTCTCCCGCCGCTCCAGCACCCCTTCGGGCAAGGTCACGAAGCGGTCCAGGGCGGCACGGCGATAGGCATAGAGGCCGATGTGGTGATACAGCGGCCCGTCGCCGGACGGTGTGGTCGCGCGGCTGAAGTACAGCGCCCTGGCCCGCCGGTCCCCGGGGCCGAAGCCGGCCACGGCCTTGACCACATTGGGGTTGGTGCGTTCCGCCGGGTCGCGGATGGCGCAGACCAGGGTGGCGATGTCGCAGGCCGGTTCCTGTTCCAGCACCGCCAGGGCGTCGCGGATCAGGCGGGGATCCAGGGTCGGCAGGTCGCCTTGCACATTCACCACGATGTCATGGGTGCCGTCCGGATCGTGCCGGGTCAGCGCCTGATGGATGCGGTCCGAGCCGCTGGGCAGGTCCGGGTCGGTCAGCACCGCCAGGCCACCGGCCGCGCTCACCGCCTCGGCAATCTCGGGTTCGGCACAGGCCACCAGGACCGGCCCCACCGCCGCTTCCTCCGCCCGCCGCAGCACCTGCACGATCATCGGCAGGCCGGCGATATCCGCCAGCGGCTTGCCCGGCAGGCGGGTGGACGCCAGACGGGCGGGAATGGCGATCAAGGGACGCATCGGGATCTCCTGAACGGAACGGGGCGTTGATAATCCTATCCAGACCGCCATGCGTCCAGCCGGAGTTTGAGTGAATTATCCGATCAAATGGTCCGATATATTTCTCTTCCCTCAATTGCGATTAAGTCGCATATTCATCTCCGGGACGCTCACCACGGGCTGGTGAAAGGAGAAACGCGATGACCACCCTGGTTTTGAACACATGGAAGACCGCAAGGGAGGTGACCGAACGGTCCCGGTTCCCCTGGCGTCTGGGTCTGCTGGCGGTGGTCGTGGCGCTGGTCCTGTCCGACACGGCGGCCGGCGAGGCGAGCCGGAGGGCGCTGTCCGATGCCTATCTGGCGGTCACGGCTTTCGTTGCCGGCACCCTGTTCCTGCTGACCGCCCTGGAAAAGGGCGCAGGCGTGGACTTTGGCCGGATCATGGCCGAGAACCGGCGCTGGCAGGTGCCGATCGCGGCTCTGCTGGGGGCCTTCCCGGGATGCGGCGGCGCCATCGTGGTGACCACCCAGTACACCGCCGGCCGGGCCGGGCTGGGGGCGCTGGTGGCGACCCTGACGGCGACCATGGGCGACGCGGCCTTTCTGCTGCTGGCCCGTGCGCCGGAAACGGCGATGCTGGTGATCGGTCTGGGTCTGGGGTCGGGGATTGTCGCCGGCTATGTGGTGGATATCTTCCACAGCCGCGATGCCACGCCGCCGAAAGCGGTGCGGGAGGTCTCCGGCCGGGCGGATCGGGCGAAGCGCACCGGGGCCGACGTGATCCGCCGCTGGCCGGCCTGGGTGCCCCGGCTGTGGGTGGGCCTGCTGATTCCCGGCGGCGTGCTGGCGGTGCTGCTGGCCTTCCAGGTGGACACCGATGCCCTGATCGGCCTGCCCGGGTCGGGCGTGACGGAGGCCTATGGCGTGATCGGCTCGCTGCTGGTGCTGGCCCTGTGGGCGGTGCGGCCGATGGTGGACGACCGGGATGTCTCTGCCATGCAGGGCGAGCACGGCCGGCGGCGCAACGCGGTGCGGCAGGTGATGGACGAAACCAATTTCGTCTCCGCCTGGGTGATCGGCGGCTTCCTGGCCTACGAGCTGGGCATGGTCGCCACCGGGGCCGATCTGGCCACGTGGTTCGCGGTCTATGCCCCGCTGATGCCCCTGATGGGGGTGGTGGTGGGCCTGCTGCCCGGCTGTGGTCCGCAGATCGTGGTGACGACGCTGTATCTGAACGGCCTGGTGCCCCTGTCCGCGCAGATCGGCAACGCCCTGTCCAATGATGGCGACGCCCTGTTCCCCGCCATCGCCCTGGCCCCCCGGGCCGCCACCCTGGCCACCATCTACAGCGCCATACCGGCCGTGATCTGTGCCTATGTGACCTACGCGGTGGCTGCCTAGGGCATCGACCCAAACGAAGGCGTCAGCCGGAGTTTGGAAAGTTGATGCATGAACAAAGTTCTCGTGCACTGATCCAGACATCTGGTGCCGACCGACGAGGGGCTTCCCCCATCGTCGGTCGGTAAGGCCGCAAACGAGCGCCCAGTATCGATTGGTCTCAGACTTTTATGCCGAACAGTTTTTCCGCATTTCGGAACGCGATTTTTTCCTTGACCTCGCGTGGCAGATCCACGGCCCGAAACCAGTCGGTTCCTTCTTTCATGTCTGCAAACGGGTAGTCGGTTGCAAACATCACGCGATCCACACTGATGTACTTCAGCAAGAGATGGAGCAGTTCATCCTGGAAGAATGCGCTCGTCGTGATCCAGAAGTTGTCATGGAAGTATTGCTCGAAGGGCTTATTCAGTGAGTTTTCAGTCACCTCGCTCATGTCTCCCACGATGCGTTCGTAGTAGAATGGCAGGCCCTCTCCCATGTGGCCGATAATAATCTGTAGCTTTGGAAATCTATCGAATACCCCATATGTGATCATTCGAATGCATTGAGTAAGCACCTCTTGGTGCCATCCGTACCCTGAGCCACTGAAAATGTAGTCTTGATACTCCTTCTTATACTCTGGCCGCGTAGTGCTGTAGTAGATATCGAAAACGTCTTCAGGCGGGAAGCCTGGGTGGATGTATATCGGGACGTCAAGGGCTTCGGCACGCGCCAGCACGGGTTCAAAATCGGGATGATCGAGGAATTTTTTCCCGATGATTCCATTGGTCAGAGCTCCCAGAAAACCATCTTCCCGAACCGCGCGTTCCAGTTCGTCCGCCGCGGCTTCCGGAGTCTGCAGTGGCAGGGTCGCGAACGCCTCGAATCGGCCCGGGTAGGTGGATATTGGCCCGTCGGCAAGCCACTTGTTGAGGCGGTACGCAAAATCAATGCCCTCCTGACCTGGGACATTCTGCACGCTTGGCGTATGTGCGGAGAGGATTTGAAGGGTGAGTCCCGCCTTGTTCATTGCGCCGATGCGGCGCGGACCCAGTTCGGAAAGGCCGGTTTCCTCAAGGTACTCCCTGTGATCCTCATTAATGGTGTTCAGCGCCATCAGCTCAGGGGTGGAAAAGGTCTCTTCCGTGCCGATAAATGGCAGGTCCTGGTCTCGCAACGCGATGTCCGAAATCTCTGTCGCCGCAGAATTGGTGATACCGGCCGGTGCGGACAATCCGGCGCCGACACCAAGTGCGGCCGTGCTACGTAGAAAGTTGCGGCGTCCCATCACAAGGTGCTCTTGGGGCTTTGCGATCGGCTTCATTTCAGTTTCCGCTCCGGTGTTTGTGCTGTGCAGTTCGGGTGCAGCGTTCGCTTGGCAAAACGTCGATCAGATCCAAGGGAATCGGTATCATGACACCGCGTTTCTGCTGTTGACGCTGACGCGAATGCTGTCGGCGGCACGCTTTTCGCCGCCTTGGATTGCGCAAAAAGCGTGCTTCGTTGCTCAATGGTAACGAATTGTGGAGTCAGTCGTTGATCCACAATGAGCGCTCAGAATTTGTAGGAAACGGCCAATCCGCCGAAGAGAACGCTGTCATCCTTGCTGATCGGGCTATCCGCGGCGTCGCCGATCAACTGGGAGTATTCGATGGTCGTGAAGACCTCCCAGTTCTCCAAGACGGGGTATACGAGGCCGAGTTCCGCGCCGACGGATTTAAAGCCGGACTTTGCGTTGAACTGCGACAGGCCGGAGCGCGCCGACTGCGCCGAGTCGACACCAAAGTAGCTCTCCATGTACTTGTCATCTGACCATGTGGTGGAGATTCCGGCCAGAATAGCTGGCCCGTCCTCGCCCTCGTCATCCGATCCTGCCCCCCGTGATCGGGAGCTTCCGCCCGTCAAGGCACTCACGGGGATCATGGTATCGACACCGAAGGACACCTCCATCGCGTCGGTGCCTCCGAGATGGCGGGTCAGGCCGACGAACGGGGTCACGGGACCAAGTTCATACTCAAGGCTCAGGTTCAGCGTTGCTGCGCCATCGACGTCTCCCAGCCCCTTCAGGTCGGAACTGTCGCTTTCACTGCGCCCCCATTCATAGTTGACGCCGACATCCATGGTGAAACCGTGGCCGTCATAAACGACGGCGCCCAATCCATCTTCCGTCGTAAGGTACACCCTGTCCTTCCATGTAATGCCCGCGACCGGAAGGAACATGACCTCCATTTCATCGGAACCCTCGTACTTGGATCCGAAGCCCACGCCCCCTCCGATCTCGAACTCCCATGCGTCCCCGGCCGACGCAATCCCGGGGAGTGCAACGGTCGCCATCAATAGTCCCGCTGCGACGCCCTCGCGAAAAACCATGTAGCTCATATTCTGACCCCTCGTTTAGCTTTGCCATTGATGGCTCGATGTTGGGCAGCCTAGGGGGGACATTTCACACCCGTATGTCAGAGAGGGCGCTAAATTGTAAAAAAGTGTGCCAAGGAGGCGCCTTGACATGCTTTTTTACATATTTCCGCTTCATGGACGCGGCAGAATTAATTATCCGCATATCGGTAAATCGACGCATTGAGATGATTGGAGAGTCTGAACGCGATGCCGCCGAAAAATCCTCACATCTTGGTCGTCGACGACCACAGGAGTATCCGGGAGCCTTTGGCGAAGTATCTCGGCGAGAACGGGTTTCGAGTTTCCATGGCCGCCAATGGTGCGGAAATGGATACTGTCGTTAAAGCCGCGTCGATCGATTTGATCGTTCTCGACATCCTGCTGCCCGGCGAAGGCGGGTTGGAAATCTGCAGGCGTATACGGGAAACACATGACATACCGGTCATTCTGCTGACGGCCGTTGCCCACGAGACCGACCGCATTGTCGGACTGGAGATCGGCGCGGACGATTACTTGACCAAACCATTCAATCCACGAGAGCTTTTGGCACGGATCAAAGGCGTGCTGCGACGCGTCCATAGCCTGCCTAAGCAATATTCGGGAATTGAAGCGGGCCAGATCGGGTTCGGGGCCTGGGTCCTGGAGGTGGACCGGCAGGTCCTCAGGAAGGAGAGCGGCGGCGAGGAAACGGCGCTGAGCACGGTAGAGTTCAGGCTCTTGATGACCTTTCTCGACCATCCGAAGATGGTTCTTTCCCGCGATCAGTTGCTCGATATGGTCAGTAGTCGCGCTGCCAATGTGTTCGACCGCTCCATAGACAATCAGGTCAGTAGGCTTCGTAAGAAAATCGAAGTGGACCCGAAAAATCCGGAAATCGTCAAAACGATTTGGGGTGGTGGCTACATGTTCACTTTGGATGTCGCCCGCAGATGAGAAAGCTGCACAGCACGATCGCGGGCCAATTGATGATTCTTATCATCGGGACTGTCCTGCTGTCTCAGGTCATCGTCCTTGTCGTCTTCTATGTCAAGACGGATGAAGGCATTCAAGAACAACAGATCAGAATGATCATCGAGGAAGTCGCTATCGCTTATGAAATCGGGCGCACGACCTCAGGCGGCGAGCGCGAGAAACTCTTGCGGGCAACAAGTGATCCGGGTATTCGATTCTATATTGAGGATCTGCCACTTACCCAGGATGTATTCGATATTCCGGATGACAGCCCTGCGCGCATGCCAAAAATTCTGTCTGGAAAGACTATATTCGCCACGGATAATACGGTGTCGTCCTTGAGTATATGGGATTTCTGGTTCGCGGGTAGAACCGAGGACTGCCTTATCCGCGAGGAAAACTCCAATAAAGAAGGTGGCTGTCCAATTGATTACGTTTCAATACAATTGAACGAAAAGGAGTGGCTCAATGCCAGAGTTTTGTCGCCGGTCGATGAATCGGTGATTCTTCTCCCGGTCATTCTGTCCTCTGGCCTGACGCTCGTTGGAATCTTGGTGATCGTCACAATCATCGTCAAACGCATCACGGCGCCATTGCGGAAACTCTCCTTGGCCGCCGAACGGTTCGGTCAAGGTGAGGCCGTGGGGCATGTCGAGGTGGAAGGACCTGAGGAGCTCATATCCACGACAATCGCGTTCAACACCATGCAGGAAAGTCTCAGCCGTTTTGTCAAAGACCGAACGAAAATGCTGGCGGCCATCAGCCACGATCTGCGGACCCCCATCACGTCCCTGCGGTTGAGAGCGGAATTCATCAAGGATCCGGAGTTGAAATCCGAGATGATCCAGACGCTTAACGACATGGGCTCTATGGTCGAGGACTGTCTGGTTTTTGCCAAGAACGAAGTTCAGGAAGAGAAGAGTGAAACCATCAATCTCGTGGAAACTCTTGTAAATCTCACAAGAGAGTACCCGGGGGTAGCGTTTTCGACAAATCTGCAGTCCCAAAGATACCTCTGCCGACCAGTCGCATTGCGACGGGCTATTCGAAATGTGCTCGAAAATGCCGTTAACTACGGAAGTAAAGTGCAGGTAACCGTCGATTCAGATGACGATGGTGTTTCGATTGAGATCGTCGACGAGGGGCCAGGCGTACCGGATGAGATGCTGGATGATATCTTCGAGCCATTCTTCCGGGTCAACGAAGACAGAAACACGGAGGCCGGGAATGTGGGGCTCGGACTCTCGATCGCACGCACAATCGTCCATAAGCACGGCGGAACCATACGGGCCACCAACGTGCTCAACGGGTTCAACATGAGGATCTGGTTACCCAGCCAAGTGAACAGTCCCCAGGTCAGGAGACGCCTTCTTCCGTAAATCTGAGGCAAGGAGGGGACGCTACCCTCTGATCCGGGCGATGGGTGAGAGCGGATTTCCATCAATCTGGTTCATTTCCGGTGGCTGTGAAACAAGGGCGGTCCCGTGTCTCCTCAGGTCCCCTGCACCCGGCGATGGGCGGCCAGGGTCAGTCCCCAGCCGGCGACGGCGAGCAGGGCGAGGCCGGGATGGCCGCAGGCGGCGATCAGCCCGGCATCCAGCAGCGCGATCCCGGCGATCAGCCCCCCGACGGCGCGGCGGATGTCGCGGACGGCGGGCACCAGGATCAGCCGCAGCCCCCAGCCCATCCACAGCGTGAACAGCAGCAGGAAGGGGGCGGAGTCCCAGCCGGCCACGGCCAGCAGAAGGATCACCGGCACCGCCAGCATGGCCAGCGGCCAGGCATTCCTGAACTCGGCCATGTTTTCCTGCCGGGCGGCATAGGTCAGCCCGGCCACGTAGAACAGCATGGCCACGGCCCCCAGGATCCAGGGGGCGGCCGGGGACCCGTCCCACGGCCCGCCCAGCCCCAGGGCGGCCAGGGCGTAGACCAGGGCGCGGCAGCCGCCCATGATCAGCGGGCTCAGCGGATTGCCCTTATGCCACAGGTCATAGGCCAGGATGGTCAGCCCCAGGGCCGCTGCGGCGAGGGCGGCCGGCAGGCCCAGGGGCAGCACCAGGACCAGCCCCAGGGCCATCATCGCCACCGCCGCCAGCGCCACGGTGCGGGCGCGGATCAGGCCGGCGGGGATGGGCCTGTCCGGCCGTTCCCGGGCATCGATCCCCCGGTCGCAGGCGTCGTTGAGGAACATCCCTGCCTCGTAGAACAGGCTGGCCGACAGGATCACGGCGATCAGCGGCCCGGCACTCAGGGGTCCGGTCCCGAGCGAAAGGGGACCTGTGCCGTCGAAGCCGGTGGTCAGCACCGCCCCGGCCAGCACGTTGGTCCAGACCGTGGGCAGGTTGGACACCCGCCCCAGGCGCAGGGCCACCCCGCCCGTCCGCTGCCACAGCGTCGGGGCGTCTAGACTCCCAGCGTTTTCAGCACCCATTGCAGTTCCCTCGTGATGGCCCGGGTGGGGTCTTCCCGCCGGTACTCGGCGGGCAGCACGTCCCAGGTATAGGTCTCGACTTCCAGATGCGGGGCGATGGGCCGCGCCGCATGGATCGCCAGCGCCGCGGCGGTGACGTCGGTGGTCGATGTCAGCCGGTCGAAACGCCCGGCCCACAGCGGCACATGGAAATGCACCCGCCATTCCTCCGCCCGCCGGGCCTCGTCCGACGCCAGGGCCGGGGCCAGATCGGGGAAGCGCAGGATGCGGTCCCCCCGCCGGCAGGACACCTGATGCAGGTAGACGCCGTCATCGAAGGCCGCCAGTGCCGGGGCGTCGGCGGGCTCCAGGCGCAGGCCGGCGCTCAGTTGCAGCTTGTGGACGGGGATGTTCTCGGCCTCCAGCAGCGCCAGAGAGGCGGCCGGATCCTCGAATCCCACGGCCATGTGGCAGAGGTCGAGGCACAGGCCGAGGTGGCGGGTCAGGGCGGCCTCGGCCTCGCCCGCCGGCAGCCCGGTCAGGCGGCGCAGCAGGGTCCTCGGCCCGGCACCGCGCAGCCGGCGGAACAGCGGCAGGGCGTCGGGCGTGGTGTCCAGCAGGCAGCCGGGCTCGGGCTCCAGCGCCAGGGTGATCAGACGGCCGGTGCGGCGGTGCAGGGCCTCCAGCCCGGCGACCGCATGGATCAGCAGGGTCCCCACCGCCGCGACCGCGTCCTCGTCGGCCAGATCCGCAGCCCAGCCGGCGGGCACGGTGCTGATGCTGGCGGTTGTCCCTTCCGGCACCAATTCGGCCATCAGGCCGGCGAGACGCAGGGTGTAGTCCAGACGCTCCTGCCGGCGCCAGTCGGGGCGGTAGACGTCGGTCTTCACCCGGGTGCCGTGGAAGCGGCCGTAGGGAAAGCCGTTCATGGTGACCACATAGAGGTCCCGTTCGGCCAGCAGCGCCCGGAAACCGGACAGGGCACCCGGCGCGGAAAGGTCTCTGGCCGCCCGGGCGGACAGCCGCAGGCCGAGCCCGAAGGGGGCGTCGGGGCAGAGCGCCTGTTTAATCGCCGGGGGAAAGGTGCTCAGCGCAGCCAGGCAGTCGGCCCAGCGTTCCCCGGGGTGGATGTTGGTGCAGTAGGTCAGCTCCCCGAGCCCGTCCCTCAGGCGCATCGGCGCTGCTCCTGCCGCTCCATGCGGGTCAGCACGATTTCCAGGGTGTCGAGATCGATGTGGTGGATGTCCACGGCCCGGCCGATTTCGCTGAGCATGGCGATGGTCAGCCGGCCGCCCAGGTGTTCGCGGAAATCCTCGATCCCTTTCAGGATCAGGCGGCGGCCGTCCGTTCCCCGGGCGGCCAGGCCGTTGTCCCACAGGGGGAAGTCCAGGGCCTCCAGCAGGGTGACGAGGCGGGTGGCGTCGGCGGCGGGCATCAGGCCGGTTTCCACGGCATAGAGGGCGTCGATGGTCATGCCGATGGCCACCGCTTCGCCGTGGCGCAGGCGATGGCCGGACAGGGTTTCCAGCCGGTGGGCGGCCCAATGGCCGAAATCCAGCGGCCGGGCGCTGCCCATCTCGAACGGGTCGCCGCAGCCGGTGATGTGGTCCAGGTGCAGCGCGGCCGAGCGGCGGATCATGATATCGCTCGCCGTTTCCTCGAACATGGCCAGGGCGGCGGCCTGGCCGGTCAGCCAGTCGAAGAAGGCGGCATCGCGGATGGCCGCCACCTTGACCGCCTCGGCCAGGCCGGCGCGGCGGTCGCGGGCGGGCAGGGTGGCCAGGAAGTCGCCGTCGGCGATGACCGCGAAGGGCGGGGCGAAGGTGCCGATCAGGTTCTTCACGCCGGCCTGATTGACGCCGTTCTTCACCCCCACGCCGGCATCGTTCTGGGCCAGCACGGTGGTCGGCAGGCGCAGCAGCCGGACGCCGCGATGGAAGGTGGCGGCGGCATAGCCGGCCATGTCCAGCACCGCCCCGCCGCCGATGGCCATCAGCAGCGAATGGCGGTCGATGGCCAGGGCCAGCAGCCAGTCCTGAAGGGCGGCGGCATGGGCGGGACCGTCCTTGACGGCCTCGCCCCCCGGCACGATGCGGATGCCCGCGATCTCCAGATCCCGGGCGGTGCCATAGGCGGGGATGCGGTCGGACAGGTCGGGCCAGGCATCGGCCACGCCCTGGTCGATGACCACCGCCACCCGGTGGCGGCGGCCCGGCTCCAGGCGGGTGATCGCCTCGGCCAGCACCGGGTTGGCGGGATCGAAAGTGCCCCGGGTGAAGATCACGGGGTAGGAGAAGGATAGCGCGATGCCGGCTTCGAGACGGGAGCCGGCGGCGGGCAGGGGCGGGGTCATGGGGTCTCCGGTCCGAAGATGTGGGCGAGCAGCAGGTCCCGCACGGCCACGGCGGCCAGGGGACCGTCCGGTGTCAGATCGGCCTCGGAGGTGATGAGCAGGGCGCCGTCGTCGGGATCGTCGGGCGGCCGTCCGTGGGACCCCCGCACCAGCGAGTCGTCCAGGGGTACCACGTCCAGAGCGGGGCGGAAGCCCATCTTCCGGCGGGCCAGGGTCCAGCCGATCTTCAGCCTGGGATGGCGGATGGCCGGATCGACGAACAGTTCGCAGGGGTCGTAGCCGGGCTTGCGGTGGATATCGACCGTGCGGGCGTAATCCGGGGCGCGGTCCGGATCCAGCCACCAGCCATAGCTGAACCAGCGGTCCGCCGTCGATACCGCCACCAGATCCCCGGCGCGGGGGTGGTCCAGTCCCGCCTGACGCTTGCCCTCGGCGTCCAGCACCCGCTCCACGCCGGGCAGGCCAGCCAACAGGGCGGCGACCTCGGCGGTGCGGTCGGGATTGCCCAGATAGACGTGGGCCAGCTGGTGGTCGGCCAGGGCGAAGGCCTCGGACGCCCCGGGATCCAGCAGTTCACGGCCCAGTTCCTCGCGGATCGCCAGCAGCCCGGCCCGGCGCAGGGCGCGGTTGATCTCCACCGAGCCGGTGACCGGGCCGATGCCGTATTCCGACAGGGCCACCACCGCCGTGCCGTGCTTGCGGGCGGCCTCGATCAGCTCGCCGCACAGGGCGTCCACCTCGGTGACGGCCTGGATCGACTTGGGATGATCGGGACCCAGGCGTTGCAGGTCGTAATCCAGATGCGGCAGGTAGCACAGGGTCAGGGTCGGCCGGTGGTCGGCCATGACCTTCAGGGTGCAGTCAGTGATCCAGCGGCTGGAAACCAGATCCGCCGTCGGCCCCCAGAAATGGAACAGCGGAAACCGGCCGAGCGTATCCTGAAGCTCGGTGCGCAGGCCGGCGGGGCGGGTGTGGAGATCGGGGATCTTGCGGCCGTCGATGGGATAGCAGGGCCGGGGGGTCACCGCGATGTCGGCGGTGGAGTACATGTTGTACCACCAGAACAGCTTGGCGACGGTGAACGACGGGTCGCGGCGCCTTGCCGTTTCCCATAGTTTCTCTCCGCTCACCAGACGGTTGGACTGGCGCCACAGCCAGACTTCGGACAGGTCGCGGAAATACCAGCCGTTGCCGACAATGCCATGCCCCGACGGCGGCAGGCCGGTCATGTAGGTGGACTGGGCCACGCAGGTTACGGCGGGCAGCACCGCCCCCACCGGGCGCCGGGCGCCGCTTTCGGCCAGGGCGGACAGGTTGGGGGCATGGCGCAGCAGCCGGGCGGTCAGCCCGACCACGTTCAGGACAAGAAGGCGTCTCAAGCGTCCACCTTCGGGCTCTGGCCGCGCAGGACGGAATTGCCCTGGTGGGTCTGCGTCTGGTCGACGGCCAGGGGCTGGGCCACCTCGTCGGGGTCCAGCCGGCCGCTTTGGGCGAAAAAGGCCACGGGATTGTCCCACAGCACCCGCTTGATCATCGCCCCGTCCATGCCCGCATCGGCCATGGCCCGGGCGGTGGCGGGCACCTTCAGGGGATCGCTGACCCCCCAGTCGGCGGCGCTGTTGACGATCATCCGCTCCGGTCCGTACTGCCGCAGCAGCGCGACCATGCGGCTCTCGTCCATCTTGGTGTGGGGGTAGATGGAATGGGCCGCCCAGCAGCCGGCGTCGAGCACCAGGGGCGTGGTTTCCTCAGCGCAGTGGTCGATGATCACCCACTCGGGGGAGAGGCCGGAATCGCGGACGATCTCCAGGCTGCGGATGCATCCGGCCTTCTTGTTGCGGTGGGGCAGGTGGACCAGGGCGGGCAGCGCGAATTCCACGGCCAGGGCGAGCTGGCGGGAAAAGCAGTCTTCCTCGGCCGGGGTCATGTCGTCGAAGCCGATTTCACCGACCGCCACCACCCCGTCCTTGACCAGAAAACGGGGCAGCATCTCCAGCACGTCTTCGACCAGGTCGGGCCGGTTGGCTTCCTTGGGGTTCAGGCCGATGGTGCAGAAATGACGGATGCCGAACTGGCTGGCGCGGAAGCGTTCCCACCCCATCAGCGACAGGTAATAGTCCTCGAACGTGCCCAGGTGATTGCGGCTTTGCCCCCCCCAGAAGGCCGGTTCGACCACGGCGCGGATCCCGGCGGCGCGCATCGCTTCGTAGTCGTCGGTGGTGCGCGAGGTCATGTGGATATGCGGGTCCATCAGCGGCGTGGTCATCAAAGGGCGCTCCTTGCGGTGACGAGGGCGAAGTCGGCGGAGAGGGGGCGGCCGGCGAGCCGGAGTTCCGACGCGTAATCCCGCGCCATGCGGGCCAGATCGTCGTCCAGCCGCGCATCGAGCCCGTGCAGGCGGGACAGCGGCTCGCCCATGTGCATGGCCTTCAGGACCAGGGCGCGGAAGGCCGGGTCGGGGAAATGGCGCAGGGGATAGGCATTGTCCCGGGCCAGGGCACGGAAGGTGCTGACCGCCGCCGCCCGGGCGGCATCCACGGCGGTGGCGACGAAGCGGCCGGGATCGGGCAGGGCCATCAGGCCCTTCAGCAGGGCTTCGCGCTCGGCATTGTCCCCGGTGCGCACCACCCGTTCCACCAGCCGCACGGCTTCGGCGTCGGGCAGCGGCAGCAGGCGGCGGCGCAGCAGCAGCACCCGGGCCGCATCGGCCACCGTCCAGGCGGCGATTCCCAAGACCTCCGCCGCCTCCAGCGCCGTATCCCGCGCGGCGTCGTCGCCGACCGGTCCCAGGCGGCGCAGGCGCCACCCCAGGGTCGCATAGCGGGTGAGAAAGCCCTCCTCCGGCCCGTCGGCGGCGGGCAGGTCGGCGATGTCCATGCCGGCCCGGGTCAGAAGGCGTTCGAGAGCCGTATCGACGGCGTCGCTGGTCATTCCGAGAAATACCCATCCAAGGTTGCCCTGGTGCAGGATACCCGGAGAGATCCTTTGTGTGCACCCTAATAAAATTAATATCACGTATTTTTAATCTTATGCGAGCAATTCCCGTTTACGCATATAGATAGATTACGTACATTGTTACCCCCAATACTGGTGAAAGGATAATCGCCATGAGTTATCTTCAGTATCCAAGGTTGTGTTTTGCCGGATCGTTTCAGGCGGATGTGTCGACGGTGAATAATGATCCTCGCCATTTCGATAGCGAGACATTCCAGGAAAGATTTCAGGAATTCCAGAGCAGCGACGCCTTTAATGGCTGGTGGAACCCCATCGGCACGGGAATTTTCCGGCTGGCCGGCTGCACGGTGCGGTCGGGGTCTCTGCCCGACGGCACGGCGGTGGTGCCGACCCTGTCGAATGACCCGGTGCTGGCCCTGGGCGTGGGCAACTCGCCCGACCACCCGTCGGGCAAGCTGGTGGACCTGGATCCCGACTGGCAGCTGGCGTCGCAGATTTACGGTTTCTCGGTGTCCCTGGTCGACCCGGCCACTGGCACCATCGCCCTGTTGGGAGATTACAGACCGGCGCCCTTCCGGGACCTGTGGTTCGGCCGCAGCAATGCCCAGGGCGACTCCGGGGCGTCGGCGACGTTCCAGTCGGCGCTGACCAACCTGCGCTGGAATGACGAGATCGTCGAACGCAGCCCGCTGCTGTCGGCACTGCGGGACGGGGCGAAGGACGACCTGCTGTCGATCCGTATGGTTACCTATGCCTATGACATGGCCGCCAAGGACGCGACCTTTACCTATGGCACGGTGGTGGGCGCCATCGGCCTGCTGGATGCCGCCGGTCCCTCTTCCTTCGTCTACGGCCGGCGTCTGATGCCCGCCACCCAGAACGCGGCGCAGGACGTGGCCTCCATTCTGGACAGCAGCGCCAACACGCCGAACCTGGGCTTCATGCCGGCGGTGGTTCAGGGCAACACCCTGCATCTGGACATGGCCAACGCCTCCCGCCTGGCAAAGGGCAGCGACATCGCCGAAGAGCCGACCATGAATGTGGCCATCCTGGCCGATCCCTCGGCGGTTCAGGGCACGCTGCTGGAGGCCGGCCAGTACCAGAACCTCGGTGCCCTGGCGCCGAAGACCGACAACCAGCTGGAAGCGTCGGGCATTCGCAGCTACACCCTGACCGACGATCAGCTTGCCCTGGTGGCGGACCATCCGATTGCGGTGGTGAAGACGCTGGACAACGGCCAGGCGGTGGTGACCCTGCGCGAGGGAACGGACGGCCTGAACGTGATGTCGGAAGACTTCTCGTTCCGCCTGGATCCCAATGACGCCGATTACACCGCTCTGACGACCACCTTCTATGCCACCAGCTATGGCAAGCCGCTGGCCGGGGCGAAGCTGCGCTTCTGGCTGAACGCGGTGGCGCCCGATATGGGCAACGCGCCGCCCAGCGCCGCGCCCGGTGCCACGCCGACCGCGCCCCTGACCTACAACAACACCCCGCCGGATAGCGTTACCGTGATCCCGGACGGCGACGCCACCAATGCGGCCGGGGAACTGCGCGTGACCTTCACGGCCCCGAAGATCATGGGCTGGCCGCGCAAATACATCGACGGTCAGGTCTATGTCTATTCCTACAACTTCGTCGACCGGCCCTCGATTCCGCAGAACGACTTCGACAAGATTTCCATCCTGGCCTTCTCCAGCATCGGCGTGCCGGCGGAGCCCACCTGGGATGACGTGCAGCCGATCCTGCAGCAGTACGCCAACCTCTACCCGGTGATGAGCCAGCGCATCTTCAACTTCGCCGACCAGGCGCAGGCCGACGCCAACGCGCACCTGCTGCTGTTCGTGTTCAGCAAGAACGTGCTGGACCCGGATTACATGCCGGTGACCCGCGACCTGTCGGCCGGGCGGCGCGAAATCCTGATCCGCTATTTCCGCAATGTGCTGAAGGCCCGGGGCGGTGACGCCCTGCCGATCCCCGACCGCATCGCGGCGCGGTGCCCCTTCGCGATCAAGACGCCTGTCTTCGCGAACGTGCCGGTGGAAACGGTCGGCAAGCGCCGTCCCGCCTGATGCCCTTCCCGTTGTGATAGCGATATGAGGATCGCACCATGTACCTTCTGAAGAAATCGTCCACGCAGCTGAAAGCCTTGGCCCCTTCGGCGAAGCTGGCGCAGGTGAAGTCGATGCTGGTCAACGCGGTGACGCTGGAACTGGCAACCATCCCCACCTACCTGACCGGCGTCTTCTCGGTGAAATCGGGGCAGAACCAGGAAGCCAAGGACCTGGTGATCTCGGTGGTGATCGAAGAAATGCTGCACATGACCCTGGCGGCCAACGTGCTGATCGCCATCGGCGGGTCTGTGGACGTCAACCAGATCGGCACCGCCCTGCAATACCCCACACCGCTGCCCGGCGGCGTGGACGAGGGGCTGATCGTCAAGCTCGCCCCGCTGACCAAGGAGCAGGTCAACGAGGTGTTCATGGGCATCGAGCGCCCGGATACCTCGGCGATCCTGCCCGGCGAAACCGCGGTGCATCCGTCGGTGCTGCTGAAGCAGGCCAATCCCGACGAATACCAGTCGATTGGCGAATTCTACCTGGAAATCATTTCCCTGCTGAACGAGATCCCGGGCGTTTTCGACAATCCCCGGGTGGACGAGCAGGTCAATCTGCTGCCCTGGTTCCCCACTGCCGTGCCGGGCGTGCCCGACGGCCGGGCGCGGGATTTGGATACCGCAACCAAGATGATCAACACCATCATCGCCCAGGGGGAAGGGGCCAAGGTGGGTGAAGATCCCATCGATCCCTACGGCGGCATGAAGGGCTCGCTGGCCCATTACTTCAAGTTCGGCGAGATTTTCTACGGTGCGCTGCTGGTGGCCGATCCGTCCGCGCCGTCGGGCTGGTCCTACACCGGGGACCCGGTTCCCCTGGATCCGGACGGGGTGCTGAACCTGCTGCCCAACGCCGGCCTGTCCGATTATGCGCCGGGCAGCGGCGCCTATGTGGCCGGCACGGCGTTCTATGACTCCTACAAGCGTCTGCTGAATGCCCTGAACCAGTCGTTCAACGGCGAACCGGCGATGCTGCGCAGTGCCATCGGCCTGATGTACGAACTGCTGCTGGTCGCCGACCGGGTGATGCTGTTCCCGGCCGACGAGTCCAAGCCGGACGGATATGTGGCGGCGCCGCCGTTCCAGCTGACGAAGAATCCCAACTATTAAAATCACCCTCCTGTGTGATCTTCGGCCCCGTCGGCGTTCGGCGGGGCCGCTTTTATGGACCTGTTTCCGGAGCGGACTTCGACAGCGCTTCCCATCGGCGGGGCGCGCGGGTACCCTCCGCCAATCTTGGACCGGACCGGAGGGTTTTTGCCATGGCCGCCGACGCAGCCGCCTTTGTCTCCCTGGCGCTCGACCTTGCCGCTGTCTCGGCCGTGGTGATCCGCCGCCATTTCCGGACCGGTGTGCCGGTGGATGACAAAGCCGATCAAAGCCCGGTGACCATTGCCGACAGGGACTCCGAAGCCGCCATGCGCGACCTGATCGCCCGGGTCGCCCCCGACCACGGGGTGATCGGCGAGGAACACGGCAGCGATAAGGCCGACGCCGAATGGGTCTGGGTGCTCGATCCCATCGATGGCACCGGCGCTTTCGTCACCGGCAAGCCCTCTTTCGGCACGTTGATCGGCCTGTGTCATAGGGGCCGCCCGGTGCTCGGGGTGCTCAATCAGCCGGTGCTGCGCGAATGCTGGATCGGCGGCGAAGGCGTGCCGGCCACCCTGAACGGCCGGCCGCTGCATACCCGCGCCTGCCCCTCGGTCGAGCGTGCCGCCCTGTTCTGCACCACGCCGGACATGTTCGAAGGGGCCGATGCCCAGGCCTTCGGCCGGCTGAAGCAGGCCGCCAAGCTGGTGCGCTACGGGGCGGATTGCTACGCTTACGGCCTGGTCGCGGCCGGTCATGCGGACCTGGTGTGCGAAAGCAGCCTGAAGCTGCACGACTATGCCGCCCTGGCCCCGCTGATGATCGCGGCGGGCGGGGTGATGACCGACTGGCAGGGCCAGCCGCTGGGCATGGGGTCCGGCGACAAGGTTCTGGCCGCCGGGGATGCGGCCTGCCATGCCCGGGGATTGGCCCTTCTTAACGGCTGAGCCGACGTATCTTCACGCCTGTTGCCCTGCGCTTGCCCTGCTGTGGCCTTGATCGCGGGGAATGCTGCTCTCACGTTGTGTTGAACAAGGGGCATCCCCCGCCCTCCGTCTCGTCCGGCGGACCCTCCGCCGCCCAGTCAGCCTCCGGGAGATCGTCACCTATGCGCCTGCCCTCTGCCGTGCTGCTCGCCGCCGCCCTGTTCGCCTGGTCTCCCGCAGGGACCGCCCTGGCTCAAGAAACCCCGGCGGCGCCCGCCACGCCGGCGGAAGGGGCTGCTCCCGAGACGCTTGCCGAGCCGGTGCCGGCGGACGAAACGGTGACCGACGCCGCGCCCGAGCCCGAGCCCGCCCCGGCGGGGGAAGAAGCCGCGCCGCAGGCGACGCCCGAAACCGAAGCGGTGACCGAAGCGGCCGCCCCGGTCGAGGACGCCACCCCGTCGGTGCCGCCGGTCCATGGCATGGCCATGCATGGGGATGTGGCCTATCCCGCCGATTTCACGCATTTCGCCTATGTGAATCCCGAGGCCCCCAAGGGCGGCAATATCCGGCTGTCGGCCTTCGGCACGTTCGATACCCTGAACCCCTATACCCTGAAGGGCAATTCGGCGGACGGCCTGGGGCTGACCATGGCCAGTCTTACGGTCGCGTCGGCGGACGAGCCGTTTTCCAAATACGGGCAGATCGCCGAAAGCATGGAGCTGCCGGAAGACCGCACCTGGATCATTTTCAATCTGCGCGAAGAAGCCCGCTGGTCCGACGGCGAGCCGATCACCGCCGACGATGTGGCCTTCAGCCTGAAGACGCTGCGGGAAAAGGGATCGCCGCTGTTCGGCAGCTATTACGCCGACGTGACCGACGTGCAGGTGCTGGGACCGCGCCGGGTCAAGTTCGTCTTCAAGAACGGAGACAACCGCGAACTGCCGCTGATCCTGGGGGATCTGCCCATTCTGCCCAAGCATTACTGGGAAGGCCGGGAGTTCGCCGACACCACCCTGGAACCGCCGGTCAGCTCCGGCCCCTACCGCATCACGTCCTTCGAGCCCGGCCGCGAGATCACCTACGAGCGGGTGGCGGACTGGTGGGGCAAGGACCTGCCGGTGTCCAAGGGCCTCTATAACTTCGACACCATCCGCTACGACTTCTACCGCGACCTGACGGTGTCGTTCGAGGCTTTCAAGGCCGGGGCCTATGATTACCGCAGCGAGATGAACTCCAAGAACTGGGCGCGCGGCTATGACGTGCCGGCCCGGCAAAGCGGCGATATGGTGCTGGAGGCGATTCCCCATAACCGCACGCAGGGCATGCAGGGGTTCTACATGAATCAGCGCCGGGCGCTCTTCGCCGATCCCAAGGTGCGCGAAGCCCTGGCCTATGCCTTCGACTTCCAGTGGACCAACGAGAACCTGTTCTTCGGCCAGAACACCCGGACCCGCAGCTATTTCGACAACTCCGAACTGGCCGCCACCGGCCTGCCGTCGGAGGAGGAACTGAAGATCCTGGAACCCTTCCGCGACCAGATCCCGGCCCGGGTCTTCACCGAGGAATACAATCCGCCCTCCGTCGAAACCGCCGAAGGCGGTCTGCGGGGCAACCTGCGCAAGGCGCTGGAGCTGCTGGGCGAGGCGGGCTGGACGGTGACGGACGGCGCCTTGCGCAATGCCGAAGGCCAGCCCTTCGCCTTTGAAGTGCTGCTGGTTCAGGCGGATTTCGAACGCATCGTTCTGCCCTATACCCAGAACCTGAAGCGCCTGGGCATCGATGTTTCCGTTCGCACGGTGGATACCAGCCAGTATATCAATCGCGTGCAGCAGTTCGATTTCGACATGATGGTGATCAATCTGGCTCAGTCCGACAGCCCGGGCAACGAGCAGCGGGAATTCTGGAGTTCGGCCGCCGCCGACATCCCCGGCAGCCGGAACTACGCCGGCTTCAAGAACCCGGCGGTGGATGCGATCATCGAACAGGTCATCTCCGCCCCCACCCGCGAGGCTCTGGTGACCCGGGTGCGTGCCCTGGACCGCATCCTGCAATGGTCCTTCCTCAGCGTGCCCCAGTGGCACCGCACCGAGGACTGGGTGGCCTATTGGAACATCTTCGGCCATCCCGCCGTTACCCCTGAACAGGGTATGGTTTTCTCCGCCTGGTGGTACGACGCGGAAAAGGCGGCGGCGGTGAAGGGGCTGAAGAACAGCCGGTGAGCCCGCCCGTGACCGTTTCCCCTTCCTTTCCCTGGCAGGACCGGGTTTGGCCGGTTCCTGCCTCCCCTGGCCGCGCTTCGATGGCGCCCGTGCGGACGCAGAAGGAGGCATCGACGCAACCATGACCGGCTATATCCTCCGGCGCCTGTTGCTGATTCCGGTGACCCTGTTCGGCATCGTTCTGGTCAATTTCATCATCGTCCAGATGGCGCCCGGCGGTCCGGTGGAACAGGTGCTGGCGAAGCTGCAGGGCACCGACGTGGCCGCCACCGCCCGCATCGCCGGCGGCAGCGGCGGCGAGATCGCCAATGGCGGCGGCGGGAATGGCGGGGGGGAAAGTGGTGCCGGTGGCAGCTATCGCGGGGCGCGGGGGCTGGATCCGGAATACATCGCCAAGATCGAACAGCAGTTCGGCTTCGACCGTCCGGCCCACGAGCGCTTCTTCATGATGATGAAGGACTATCTGACCTTCGATCTGGGGGAATCCTATTTCCGCAGTGCGTCGGTGGTGGATCTGATCATCGAGAAGATGCCGGTTTCCATCTCGCTGGGGATCTGGTCGACCTTCATCATCTATGTGGTCTCCATCCCCATGGGCATTGCCAAGGCGGTGCGGGACGGCAGCCGGTTCGATGTGGCCACCAGCTGGATGGTGATCATCGGCTATGCGGTCCCCGGGTTCCTGTTCGCCGTGCTGCTGATCGTGCTGTTCGCCGGCGGCCGCTATTTCGACCTGTTCCCCCTGCGCGGCCTGGTCAGCGACAACTGGGCGGACATGTCCCTGGGACAGCAGATCCTGGATTATGCCTGGCACATGGTGCTGCCCGTCACCGCCTTGGTGATCGGCGGCTTTGCCAGCCTGACCATGCTGACCAAGAATTCCTTCATGGAAGAGATCAACAAGCAATATGTGGTTACCGCCCGGGCCAAGGGGCTGACCGAACGCAAGATCCTCTACGGCCACGTCTTCCGCAACGCCATGCTGCTGGTGGTGGCGGGCTTCCCCTCGGCCCTGGTGTCCATGCTGTTCACCGGATCGGTGCTGATCGAGGTGATCTTCTCGCTGGACGGCCTTGGGCTGCTGGGCTTCGAAAGCACCCTGAACCGGGATTACCCGGTGATGTTCGGCACGCTCTATGTCTTCACCCTGGTGGGGCTGCTGCTGACCCTGGTGTCGGACATCACCTATCACATCATCGATCCCCGAATCGATTTCGAGTCGCGGAGGACCTGAGCGCCCCATGACCGCCTCGCCCTCTCAACCACCGTCCCCGGGCGCGCCCGCCGGCGCATCCCCCGTCCCGTCCCGTTTCGCGCTGTCGTCCCTGAACCGCCGGCGGCTGGCCAACTTCCGGGCCAACAAGCGGGGGTTCTGGTCCCTGTGGATCTTCCTGGTGCTGTTCGGTCTGTCGCTGGGGGCGGAATTCATCGCCAACGACCGGCCGCTGCTGGTGCGTTACGACGGCGATTTCTACATGCCGGTGTTCAAGGATTATCCGGAAACCACCTTCGGCGGGATGTTTCCGACGACGACGGAATTCCGTGATCCCTTCGTGCAGGATCTGATCAACGAGAAGGGCTGGATGGTCTGGCCGGTCATCCGCTACCACTACGACACCATCAGCATGGACCTGGGCCAGCCCTTCCCCAGCCCGCCGTCGGCGGACAACTGGCTGGGCACCGACGACCAGGGGCGGGACGTGGTTTCCCGCCTGCTGTACGGCTTCCGCCTGTCGGTGCTGTTCGGGCTGGTGCTGACGGTGCTGAGTTCGATCATCGGCGTGGCGGCCGGGGCGGTGCAGGGCTATTTCGGCGGCTGGATCGACCTGCTGGCGCAGCGGGTGCTGGAAATCTGGTCGGGCCTGCCCCAGCTGTTCGTGCTGATCATCGTCGCCAGCATCATTACCCCGGGGTTCTGGACCCTGCTGATCATCCTGCTGCTGTTCTCCTGGACCGCGCTGGTCAGCGTGGTCCGCGCCGAATTCCTGCGGGCGCGCAATTTCGATTACGTGCGGGCGGCCCGGGCGCTGGGCATGGGGGATGCCAAGATCATGGTCAAGCACGTGCTGCCCAACGCCATGGTGGCCACCTTGACCTTCGCGCCCTTCATCCTGTCGGGCTCGGTCACCGCGCTGACCGCCCTTGATTTCCTGGGGCTGGGCCTGCCGCCGGGCTCGCCGTCGCTGGGGGAACTGCTGCGGGTCGGCAAGGAAAACCTCCAGGCTCCCTGGCTGGGCATCACCGGCTTCATGGTGCTGGCGGTGATGCTGGTGCTGCTGGTTTTCATCGGCGAGGCCATCCGTGACGCCTTCGATCCGCGCAAGGGAGGCGCCTGATGAGCAACCCGGGCGAGGCCCCGCCGCTGCTGGCGGTGGAGAATCTGGCCGTGCGCTTCAGCAGCGGCCCCGGCGCGGTGGATGCGGTGCGCGGCGTCTCCTTCACCCTGGAGAAGGGCAAGACCCTGGCCCTGGTCGGCGAGAGCGGCAGCGGCAAGTCCGTCACCGCGCTGTCGGTGCTGCGCCTGCTGCCGCCGGTCGCCAGCCACCCCACCGGCGCTGTGCGCCTGGACGGGGAAGACCTGTTGCAGGCCCCGGACCGGCGTCTGCGCCAAGTGCGGGGCGGGCGGGTGTCGATGATCTTTCAGGAGCCGATGACCTCGCTGAACCCGCTGCATTCCATCGAACGGCAGATCGGCGAGGTCCTGACCCTGCACAAGGGCCTGGACGGCGCGGCCCGGCGGGCGCGGGTGATCGAACTGCTGCATCTGGTGGGCCTGCCGTCGGCGGAAAACCGGCTGTCGGCGCTGCCCCACGAGCTGTCGGGCGGGCAGCGGCAGCGGGTGATGATCGCCATGGCCCTGGCCAACGACCCCGATCTGCTGATCGCCGACGAACCGACCACGGCTCTGGACGTGACCATCCAGGCGCAGATCCTCGACCTTCTGGCCGAGATGCAGCAGCGCTTCGGCATGGCGATCCTGTTCATCACCCACGATCTGTCCATCGTCCGCCGCATCGCCGATACCGTCTGCGTCATGACGGGCGGAGAGATCGTCGAGCAGGGGCCGACCGCGGCCCTGTTCAAGGCGCCGAGCCATCCCTATACCCGCAAGCTGCTGGCCAGCCAGCCGCGCGGCGAACCGGCGCAGGTGCCGGCCGAGGCGCCGGAAGTGCTGTCCTGCACCGACTTCAAGGTGTGGTTCCCCATCCAGAAGGGCCTGATCCGCCGCACGGTGGATCATGTGAAGGCGGTGGACGGCGTCTCTTTGAGCCTGAGAGCCGGCGAGACCTTGGGGGTCGTCGGCGAAAGCGGGTCGGGCAAGACGACCCTGGGCATGGGGCTGTTGCGGCTGGTGCGGTCCGACGGCCCCATCGTCTTCATGGGATCGCGGATCGACGGGCTGAGGGACAAGGCTCTGCGGCCCTTGCGGCGGAAGCTTCAGATCGTCTTCCAGGATCCTTACGGCTCCCTCTCGCCGCGTCTGTCGGTGGGCGAGATCGTCGGCGAGGGGCTGGACGTGCACGGACTTGCCCGGGGGGCGGAGGAGCGGCGCGCCCTGGTGGCCGAGGCCCTGACCGAAGTGGGGCTGGATCCGGAGACCATGGACCGCTATCCGCACGAATTTTCCGGCGGCCAGCGGCAGCGCGTCTCCATCGCTCGCGCCCTGGTGCTGAAGCCGGCCTTGATCGTGCTGGACGAACCGACCAGTGCGCTGGACGTGACGGTCCAGGCGACCATTGTCGACCTGCTGCGCGGGCTGCAGCAGCGCCACGGGTTGGCCTATATCTTCATCAGCCACGATTTGCGGGTGGTGCGGGCGCTGGCGGCCCGCATGCTGGTGATGAAGGACGGCAAGGTGGTCGAGGCCGGGAACGCGGCGGAGATCTTCGAAGCGCCGCAGCAGGCCTATACGCGGGCGCTGCTGGCGGCGGCGCTGGATCTGAAGGCGGATGATACTGGTGTGGTGAAAAATTAACCCGGACCTGATAGACGTTGCCGTCGGCAGGCATGTTTCCACTGACGGGACCCGGTTCTGGGCTGATGGCGGACGATAAGGACAGCGGCAAGCGGATTTCCAAACAGGCGGTCTATACCGTTCCTGTGGAAATATCCGTCGTGCTCGGCAAGGCGAACCTGCGGGTCCACCAGTTGCTGAAACTGGGTCGTGGCGCCGTGGTGGAACTGGAACAGAAGATCAGCGAGCCGGTGGAGATCTACGCCAACGACATCCTGATCGCCCGTGGCGAGGTGATCATCACCGACGGCGACAAGATCGGCGTGACCCTGACCGAACTGGTCAAATCGATTTCCATGAAGGAATAGGGCCGGGCGGGGATCCGTCGCCTACCACCGCCTTGCGTTCCGCAGTCAGAGCGGGTATGTCACAGGGATCCTCTTTCGCGCCGCGACAGGCCTTGTGCGCGGGCGCTCATTCGATCAATCCCAGTTCACCCTAGGAGATGGCGATGCAGACCTCCCAGGCGGTTTCCGCTCCCCTTATCGACGTTGTATGGCGTGCGCCGGCTGGCGAACGGGCGCGCTGGCTGCGCTGGACCATGCTGGCCCTGGTCGGCACGGCGGTTCTGACCCTGTCGGCGAAGACCCAGGTGCCGTTCTGGCCGGTGCCGATGACCCTGCAGACCCTGGCCATCGTGATGATCGGCGCGGCCTTCGGCCGGGTGCTGGGCACCGCCACCCTGCTGCTGTACATCCTGGAAGGCGCGGTTGGCCTGCCGGTGTTCGCCGGGACCCCGGAAAAGGGCATTGGCCTGGCTTATCTCGCCGGCCCGACGGGTGGCTACATCGCCGGCTTCGTCCTGGCCGCGATGGTTGCCGGCTGGGCGGCCGACAAGGGCTGGAGCAACAGCTTCCTGCGCATGACGGCGGTCTTCGTGGTGGCCCATGCCCTGGTGTTCGTACCGGGCGTTCTGTGGCTGTCCACCCTGATGGGCGGCGACCTGGGCGCGGCGATCGCCGCCGGCGCCACCCCGTTCATCGCCGGCCTGTTCGCCAAGTCGGCCCTGGGCGGCGCGGCCATCGCCCTGGGTGCCCGCTGGCTGCCGACGCTGAAGGGCTAAGGCCTGCGCGACAGCGTGCCCTCGCCCCGGGGTTTGGGGCGGGGGAGGGTTCGGAAAACCGGCGGTCCGTATGGAGCGCCGGTTTTTTGCTGTTCGGGGGAGGGGCCGTGAATCACTTCAGACACCGATGGCAAATTATGCCAATATCTGCCATCCAGAGTGGAGGCCGAGACGATGGCGACGATGAACGTATCCCTGCCAGCTCCCATGAAGCAGTGGGTCGAATCCCGGGCGGAAAGCGGGCGGTATAGCAACGCCAGTGATTATGTCCGCGATCTGATCCGGAAGGATCAGGAACGGGTGGAGGCCATCGCCCGCATGCAGCACCTGATCACCGAGGGGTGGGAAAGCGGCGTCGCCGAAGACTTTTCCCTGGAAGCGATCCAGGCCGAGTTGGATGAAGAGCTGGGCCGGGAATAGTGGCTCTTCTCCGTCTCTCCCAAACGGCGCGGAAGGATCTTAAGGGGATCGGTCGCTATACCCATACCCGGTGGGGGCGGGAGCAGCGGATCATCTATCTGGCCGGTTTGCAGCAGGCGATGGAGCGTCTGGCAGAGACGCCCCACCTGGCACCCGAATATCCCGATTTCGCGCCGCCGGTGCGTTTTCAGCGCTATGGCCGGCACCTGATCGTCTTCTGCATTGTTGAAGACGGGGGCGTGCTGGTTCTGAGACTGTTGCACGAAAGCATGGATGTGCGGCGTCAGTTAACGAGCGACTTCGCCGCCCCCTAACGATTCTCCCGGTTATACTCCAGCTGCTCCGGGGTCAGCTGGAAGCCCAGGTAGACCTGCTGATGGGCGGCGGTGGCCTGGTCGTTTTCCAGGGGCAGGGAGATGGCGATCTCGTCACCCCGGAAGCCCAGGCGGTTCAGGTTCGCCGGGAAGGGCACCATGGTCCGGAACACCTGCTTGGCCTGCGGGGACGGGAAGTAGCTGGGCACGGCCACGAAATATTCCACCGATTGTGTGCGGTCGGTGGCCGCCGGACCCAGTTCCAGGGTGAACGACGGATAGAGCGTCACCACCACCGTGTCCTTGTCGTACTGGCAGTTGCCGTCAAAGCCGGTCACGTCACCCGACAGCACGACGTCGGTGATGTCCCGCCCCTGTCCCGGCTGGAACCGGGTCAGAGAGGCTGTCGTCGCATCGATGCGGATCTCCGGGCAGCTCCGCGATTCCTCCTTCTGGAAAGCGCCGCATCCGGCAAGCAGCAGGGCACAGACGGGGATGGCAAGGACGGGACGCAGCATCGGCGGAAACCTCCGGCTTCGACGGAAACAGGGCAGGGCCGGCCCGGACACCGCCGGGCGGGACCCCCGTGATACCCGATCCAACCGACCGGAGCAACGCGAGCGGTGCTCCTCTGCCCGACCGGAGCAACGCGAGCGGTGCTCCCCTGCGGCCGGCGCCTGCGGATCCACAATCCCACCCTCTCAAAAACCCCATTCACCGTTCCCACCGCGTGCCGGACCTGCTAGACCATCGAAAGCGCGCGGCGCATTCTTCTTTTTGTCACGAACCCCTTCCCGACCAGGATCCCCCATGGCCGTCTACACCGACGTTTCCGACGAAGACCTGGAGGCCTTCCTGGCCGAATATTCCATCGGCCGGCTACGGGCCTGCAAGGGCATCGCCGAGGGGGTGGAGAACTCCAACTTCCTGCTGCTCACCGACCAGGGAAGCTGGATCCTCACCCTCTATGAACGCCGGGTCGATCCCGATGATCTGCCCTTCTTCCTCGGCCTGCTCGATCACCTGTACGATAAGGGCATCCCCTGTCCGGAGCCGGTGGCCGGGACCGACGGTGTGGTGCTGCGCCGGCTGGCCGGGCGGCCGGCGGCCATCGTGACCTTCCTGGACGGTGCCTGGCCCCGCCGCCTGACCGTGTCCCATTGCAGCCAGCTCGGCGAGGCCCTGGCCCGCCTGCATCTCGCCGGGCAGGACTATGGCCGGACCCGGGCGAACGCGCTGGGGGTTGGCGGCTGGCGGCCCCTGTTTGCCCAGGCTGAAGACGGCGCGGACGGCGTCATGGCCGGCCTGCGCGCCCTGCTGACCGCCGAGCTGGACCATCTGGAAGCCGCCTGGCCCACCGACCTGCCGCGCGGGGTGATCCATGCGGACCTGTTCCCCGACAATGTCTTCTTCCTGAAAGACCGGCTGTCCGGGCTGATCGATTTCTATTTCGCCTGCAATGATTTCCTGGCCTATGACCTGGCCGTCTGCCTGAACGCCTGGTGCTTCGAAGGCGAGCGGGAGTTCAACACCACCAAGGCCCGCGCCCTGCTGACCGGCTACGAGCGGGTGCGTCCCTTGACGCCCCGGGAATTCGCCGCCCTGCCGCTGCTGGCCCGGGGGGCGTCCATGCGTTTCCTGCTGACCCGCCTTTATGACTGGCTGAATACCCCGTCGGGGGCCCTGGTGAAGCCGAAGGACCCGCTGGAATACCTGGGCAAGCTGCGCTTCCATCAGGCGGTGACAGGCCCCGGCGCCTATGGTCTGGCGCGGGCATGAGCGAAATGGTGGAGATGTTTACCGACGGCGCCTGTTCCGGCAATCCGGGACCCGGGGGCTGGGGCGTGCTGATGCGCTGGAAGGGTCAGGAAAAGGAACTGTGGGGCGGCGAGCCGGAAACCACCAACAACCGCATGGAACTGCTGGCGGTGATTCGTGGCCTTGAGGCCCTGAAGCGGCCGGTGGCGGTGACGGTCCACACCGACAGCCGCTATGTCCATGACGGCATCACCGGCTGGATCTACGGCTGGAAGCGCAACGGCTGGAAGACGGCGGCGAAAAAGCCGGTGAAGAACGTCGACCTGTGGCAGCGCCTGGATGCCGCGCTGGGCGACCACGAGATCTCGTGGCAATGGGTCAAAGGCCACGCCGGCCACGAGGAAAACGAACGCGCCGACGCCCTGGCCCGCAAGGGCATCACCAGTTCGAGCGACGACCCGGAGCAAGGCCCGGAGCAAGGCCCGGAGCAAGAATAGAGAACCATGGAGGCATCGGACCCGGACCGGCCACGCTGGCTCTATCGCTTCGAGAATTACAGCCGCGCGTTCCAGCGGCTGCGCAAAGCCGTGGAGTTGCTGGAAGAGCGGGATCTGACAGCCCTGGATGCGCGCAACAAGATGGCGCACACTTATAACCTCGAAGCGTTCGAGGCCGTCGTGGCCGGTATCCGTGGCCGATATTTCGGATTGCTGGATGACCTGCACATGATGCTTCTGGAGAAACAGGCGTCCTCGGGAGGGCTCTGATCGATGCGGGCCGAGCCGGCTGATACCGGTCCATGGCATGGACTGTCGGATACGGCCCTGGCAATTCTCAGGGACACCCTTCGTCCATTCTCTGCTTCAGTGACGTCGGCCGGGCTTACGACCACCTCAGCCGCCCGTTGCTGAAAGCGCATATCGACGCAGTTGTGCAGCCGCTGTTTCGGCAAGAAGACCTGGAGGCGTAAACCCGCCCCCGGGCCTCTCGCGAAAGACTTACAGGTTTTCAAGCACGTGTTCGGCGCTGGAGACTTCGAAGGCGCCGCCTTCTTCCACGAACAGGTGGGTCACCACGCCGTCGCGGGCGATCAGGGCGAAGCGCTGGCTACGCATCCCCAGGCCCTTGGCGGTCAGGTCCAGGGTCAGCCCCAGCGCGGCGGCATAGGTGCCGCTGCCGTCGGCCAGCATCTCGACCTTGTCGCCGGCGCCGGCGCTCTTGCCCCAGGCATCCATCACGAACACGTCGTTCACCGCGACGCAGGCCACCTTGTCCACCCCCTTGCCGGCCAGGGATTCGGCCTGCTCGATGTAACCCGGCAGGTGGCGGGCGGAGCAGGTGGGGGTGAAGGCGCCGGGCACCGCGAACAGAACCACCAGGCCCTTGCCCAGGTGCTCGGCCGCGTCCACCGGCGTCGGGCCGGACTCGGTCATGGTGAGAAGGGTGCCGGACGGAAGGCGGTCGCCCACTGCGATCATGATTCGGAACTCCTGATGAGGTTTGAGATACCCGATCCCCATATGGGAGAGGCTTATTCCGGTTGCGAGGCGGCCGCCTGACTTTCTCCCGCAGTCCGTGCCGCGCCCGATGCCCGGGCCACCGCTTCGGTCACCCTGCTGCTGGTCAGCAGTTCGGGCAGCACCACGCCCTCGGGCGCGGCGGGGCCGTAGACCGCGTTGAAGGGAATGCCGAAGCGGCCGAAGGAGGCCAGATAGCCGGCGATCTCGTCGTTCGGCCGGGTCCAGTCGGCCCGCATCGGCACCACCGAGCCCTCCGGCCCCAGCAGGTCCGCCACCGGGGCGCGGGTCAGCACGGTGGCCTTGTTCACCTGGCAGGTCACGCACCAGTCGGCGGTCACGTCCACCAGCACCGTTTCCCCCGCCGCCACCCGGGCGGCCAGGGCGGCCTGATCGAAGGGCTGCCAGGTGATGGCGCCTTCGGTCACTGTCATGGGGCGTTCCGCGCCGTCGCCCGCCGCAGCAGGGTCATGCAGCAGGCCGGGCAGGGCAAAGGCACCGGCGCCCAGGGCCAGGGCGATGCTGGTGAACTGGGGGCGGTGGCTGTCCAGCCGCCAGGCCAGGCCCAGGATGGCCAGCAGGGCCACCATGGTCAGCCCGACAGCTGCGGCGGCCGGGCCGCCCACCTGATTGGTCAGAACCGTTAGCAGCCACACCGCCGTGCCGGCCAGGGCCAGCCCCAGCACCATCTTCAGCCGGATCATCCAGGCGCCGGGGCGGGGCAGGCGGGTGGCCAGGGACGGCGCTGCGGCGACCGCCAGATAAGGCAGGGCCATCCCCACCCCAAGGGCGGCGAAGATCCCCAGGGTGTCGGTCGTCGATCCGGCCAGGGCGAAGCCCACGGCCGTGCCGAGGAAGGGGGCGGAACAGGGAGTGGCCAGCAGGGTGGCAAAGGCGCCGGTGACGAAATGGCCGGCCAGGCCGCCATGGTTCCCGCCGCCGCGTCCGCCCAGGCCGCCGAACAGGCTGGGCAGCGGGATGTCGAACAGGCCCCAGAGGTTGGCGGCGAACAGGGTCAGCAGCACCACCATGAACACCAGGAACAGGGGCTGCTGGAACTGGATGCCCCAGCCCACCGCCGCTCCGGCCGCCTTCAGCCCCACCGCCAGCCCGGCAAGCGCCAGGAAGGACGCGAGGATGCCGGCGCTGGTGGCGAGAAAGGCGAAGCGCGCCCGGCGCGGGCTGCCGCCGCCGTGGCCCACCAGCCCCAGCACCTTCAGCGACAGCACCGGCAGCACGCAGGGCATCAGGTTGAGGATCAGCCCCCCCAGCAGCGCAATGCCGAGCATCGCGGGCAGAGAGCCCCCGGTCGCCGCAGAGGGTGCCCCGGCACCACTTGTCGCCGCCACCGGCCCGGCGGAGGCGACAGCGGCGGTGGTGTTCACCGGGATTTCCACGCCGCGATCCGGGCCGGCGGTGACCAGGGCCAGCAGATCCTGTCCCACCAGATCGGCGGGGCCGTCGCCACTCAGGGTCTCGGCCCGGGCGCGCAGCACCGCATGGCGGCCGTCGTCGGACAGGGTGACGGCCGGGGCGGCAAAGCGCAGGCCCGACGGCGCTTCAAGGACCAGATCGGTGGGGTGGGTGATAGGCGGTTCGGCAGAGACGGCAACGCGGACCACGCCGCCCTCTTCGATCACCGCCTCGTCGACCGTCAGACCGTGGCTTTCCCCTGTTGCCGGCACCCGCGATTCCCACTGGCTGATCAGATGGGCCGACGGAGCGGGCGACAGCGGGCCGGGCGGCAGGGCCAGCGAGAAGCTGGCCTGATCGGGCACGCAGATGTCCGAACAGATCAGGTAGTCCACCGTGGCCCGCAGCAGCAGCGGATCGCCAGGGCGGACAAGGGTGGCGTCGATGGGCAGCAGGACGGCGTGCTTGTAGCCGACGGTCTCGATCCCCAGCACGGAAAAGCGTTCGGGCACCGGCCAGCGGAAGGCGGCATCGGCCAGGTTGGTCGATCCCGTCCAGTCGATTT
The DNA here is from genome assembly GCA_046233135.1 of Rhodospirillaceae bacterium Z3-40. Taxonomy (GTDB): domain Bacteria; phylum Pseudomonadota; class Alphaproteobacteria; order Rhodospirillales; family Rhodospirillaceae; genus JBJXHN01. The sequence goes on from JBJXHN010000004.1 coordinate 385,635, forward strand.
CCGGTGGAAAACCGGCGTCGCCGGGGCTGCGCCAATAGATCTTCCAGTCGTCCTTCAGCTCCACTTCCAGCCCCAGGCGCAGGGTCTCGGCCTTGCCCACCGCCGCCGAGGCGCTGACCAGCCGCATCCGCGAATGGCCCTTGTCCACCCAGGCCGACGCGCCGGGGTCGGGCAGCTGGGCATGCGCGACGGAGACACGGCCCGCCGCCATCAGCAGGGCGAAGAGAAGCAGGGAGGCGAGAACCGGGATGATGCGCACCGCTGGCGGTTTCCTCTGGTGAAAGAGAGCCGGGGGCGGAGCTGCATGCCGCAGCCGGATCCGCCCGTTTCAGTGTTCCCCCCAATCACGGCTGTACCGTGGCCGGCACGGGGGGATCAAGCAAAACTCTTTTCCGGGGCAATCACATGTGTGCGATTGCCCCGGAATTTGATGCGGACCCTCGGTTGCCGGGCGCCGCCTTGCGGCTTGGCTTCGCTCCGCTGCGCTGCGTGGGGCCTCAGCGATCCCGTTCGCCAGCGGCGAAACCGCCTCCGTTCGCGCGCGGCGAACGTGTTCTCTTTTGCTATCACGGGAAGGGGATGAAGCATGATATGGCTTGTTGCCTCCCTCCCTTCTGCCTATGTAGCAGGTATGAGCAGCAAGACGCAAAAACACGAAGGATATCTGACCGGCCACTGCCTCGTGGCGATGCCGGGCATGGGTGACCCCCGGTTCGAGGGCACCGTTATCTATATGTGTGCCCATTCTGCCGAGGGGGCCATGGGGTTGGTGATCAACCGCTCTCTCGACGAAATCACCTTCCCCGACATTGTCGACCAGCTGGGCATTCAGCCCACGCCGCTGTGCGACCAGATTCGCGTGCAGTTCGGTGGTCCGGTGGAAACCGGCCGGGGCTTCGTCTTGCATACCCGCGACTATTTCAACGAGGGCACCATGGAGGTCACCGACCAGATCGGCCTGACCGCCACCCTGGAGGTGCTGCGCGCCATCGCCAACGGCGACGGCCCCCACCGGGTAATCATGGCCCTGGGCTACGCCGGCTGGAGCGCCGGCCAGCTGGACGGAGAGCTGAAGAACAACGTCTGGCTCAACGTTCCTGCCGATCCCGAGCTGATCTTCGATCTGTCCCTGGAAAGCAAGTATACCGCCGCCATGGAACGCATCGGCATCGATCCCCGCCTGCTGAACGAAAACGCCGGCCACGCGTGAGTCTTTGCGGCCCTCAGGCGCCGGGCGCCCCTATGCGGCGGCGCTGCGCTGCGCGGTAACGCTTGAGCCGGGCGCCGGCCTGCGATAGGTCTGGAACATGTCCGACCCCGACGCCCCCAGCAATGTTCCCGAATTTTCGGTCTCCGAGCTTTCCGGTGCCCTGAAGCGCACCGTCGAGGGCGCGTTCCCGCGCGTGCGGGTGCGCGGCGAGATCAGCCAGCCAAAGGTGGCCGGTTCCGGCCACTGCTATCTGCGCCTGAAAGACGACACCGCCGTGATCGACGGTATCGTCTGGCGCAATGCCATGGCCCGGCTGGAGATCCGCCCGGAAGAGGGGCTGGAGGTCATCGCCACCGGCCGGCTGACCACCTATCCCGGCCGCTCCAGCTACCAGATCGTGATCGAAACCATGTCCCTGGCGGGCGAAGGCGCCCTGCTGAAGATGCTGGAAGAGCGCCGCCGCCGTCTCGCCGCCGAGGGGCTGTTCGACGTCGAGCGCAAACGCCGCCCGCCCTTCCTGCCCGCCGTCATCGGCGTGGTCACCTCGCCCACCGGGGCGGTGATCCGCGATATCCTGCACCGCATCGCCGATCGCTTCCCCCGCACCGTGCTGCTGTGGCCGGTGGCGGTGCAAGGGCAGGGCGCGGCCGAGCAGGTGGCTGCCGCCATCGCCGGCTTCAACGCCCTGACCCCCGCCGGCCCGGTGCCCCGGCCCGATGTGCTGATCGTCGCACGCGGCGGCGGCAGCCTGGACGACCTGATGGCTTTCAATGAAGAGGCGGTGGTCCGCGCCGCCGCCGGCAGCGCCATCCCCCTGATCTCTGCCGTCGGGCACGAAACCGACACCACTCTGATCGATCTGGCCGCCGACCTGCGCGCGCCCACACCCACGGGTGCGGCCGAAATGGCCGTGCCCGTGCGCCTGGATCTCGCGGCCCGCCTGCACACCCTGGCCGGCCGTCTGGACGGCGCCATCCTGCGTGGCATCGACGAGCGGCGGATGCGGGTCGAGGGCCTGGGACGCGGCCTGCCCGACCTGTCCCGTCTGGTTGACGAGGCGACCCAGCGGCTGGACGACCGGGCGGAGCGTCTGGCCGCCGCGCCCATGCGCCTGCTCGATCACCGGGCCACGGCGCTGGCCCAGACCGCCGCCCGGCTGCGCAGCCCACGCGATACCCTGGACCTGCGGGCCGCCGATCTCGCCCGCGCCGGCCAGGCTCTGCACAGCCTCGGCCGCCGGCATCTGGACGAGGCCGGGCGTGCGCTGGCCCAGGTCACCGGACGGCTGCGGCCGGACCGTATCGCCGCCCAGGCCGATGGCGGCATCCGTGCCCTGACGGCTCTGTCCGACCGCCTGGATCTGGCGGCGGAGCGGGGGCTGAAGGAGCAGGACAAAGCCATCGACGTGCTGCACCAGCGGCTGGAAAGCGTCTCCTATCTCGGCGTGCTGAAGCGGGGATACGCCGTACTGCGCGACGCCGGGGGGCGGGTGGTCAGCGATGCCGCCGGCCTGGGAGCGGGCAAGTCCCTGGCGGTCGAATTGCGCGACGGTACCGTCGCCGTCACCGTCGGGGACGGAAGCGCTCCGGCCGCCGAGTCGCCCCCCGCGGACCCCGAACAGCCCCCCGCAGGCCCCGGATCGGCCACCGCCGCCAAACCGGCGAAGGCCTCCCGCTCCCGTCGACTCGACAAGCGACAGGGGGATCTGCTCGACGGTTTGTGACCGAGAGTTGCGAATCGACGACGACGATGGACGCCAGGGGCGATCATTGCTGGCTGTGGCCGGTCATGAGGACGACCAAAAACGGTTACAATTTTGCAATCATTTACGGCGAATACCCAATACTACCTCCTTGCATACCTCCTTTGCGCCGGGGTGGTATTCCCACAAATATGAAGCTGATATAGTCCCTTCGTAGGGGAAGACGCGCATTATTGTCTGGAACAACGGAAAGACCGGTCTCGCTCGGAGAGGGAGAGCCGGGGGATAGCTTGTTTCCGAAAAGAATAAAATGCCGGGCGCGCGGGACCCCTTTGCTCAGGGGATCAGGATAAGGACGAGCTCAGTGTTTTTCTCCCACCGGATTGCGGCGCGCCTTTGGCTGCCGGTTTTCATCCTGGCGGTGGCCCTTATGGTCAGCGCTGTCGTAGCCCTGTTCAACGAACGGGCGATGATGATGAAAGAGCGCCAGATGGCGCTGGAACATGTCACGTCCGTCGCCATGGGATCCATCGACCGGGCCTGGAAACTGGCCCGGGACGGGTCGCTGACAGAGGAACAGGCGCAAACTCTGGCGCGGGATACCGTGCGGTCCATGACCTACGACGGGAACAATTACGTTTTTGTCTATGACGCCTCCGGGGGGGTGCTGGTCAATGCGCCCGACCCGTCGAAGGAAGGGGAGAGCCGGCTGGGGCTGACCGACGAAAAAGGGGTGCGGATCATCCAGGACCTGCTGGACGGCACCCGGGGCGGGGGCAGTGTGGTGCTGCCCTATCACTGGCCCAAGCCGGGCGGCAAGGAACCGCTGCCCAAGGTGTCTTATGCCTCCGGCTTCGCGCCCTGGGGCTGGATGGTCGGGACCGGTGTCTATGTGGATGACGTGGACGCGGTGTTCTATTCCGAAGCCTGGCGTATCGGCCTGGTGACCGCCGGTCTGCTGTCGGTCTCCGGCCTGCTGGCCTGGTGGGGGCTGCATTCGGTCACTCACCCCCTGCGCGGTCTGACCGAAGGCATGGATCGCCTGTCCCACGGGGATCTGACGGTGGATGTGAAGGGCACCGCCCGTGCCGACGAGATCGGCGCAATGGCCCGCGCCCTGGCGATCTTCAAGACCAAATCCCAGGAGAACAGCGCCCTGCAGGCCCGCCAGAGGGAGATGGAGCAGCAGGCCGTTGCCGAACGCAAGGCGGCGATGACCCGCATGGCCGACGACTTCGACAGCGCCGTCGGCAGCCTGCTGGGGCAGCTGAGCCAGGCCGCCCGGGAGATGGAGGCGGCCTCCGAAGCGCTGGCCGGCAATGCCGACCTGACCGCCGGCCGGGTGGGCGACGTGTTCGTGGCCACTGACCAGGCGGCGGGCAACCTGAACACCGTGGCCAGCGCCGCCGAGGAACTGGCCGCCTCCATCGGCGAGATCAGCTCTCAGGTCACCCGCGCGTCGCAAGTGACCGGCGCGGCCGTGGCCGAGGCGGAAACCACCACCGCGCAGGTCACGGATCTGGTGTCTGCCGCCGAGCGCATCGGCGAGGTGGTCAACCTGATCACCGATATCGCCGAACAGACCAACCTGCTGGCGCTCAACGCCACCATCGAAGCCGCGCGGGCAGGGGATGCCGGCAAGGGGTTCGCCGTGGTCGCCAACGAGGTGAAAAGCCTGGCCAACCAGACCAGCCGCGCCACCGAAGAGATTTCCAAGCAGATCCGGACTTTGCAGGAACAGACCCGGCGCAGCGGGTCGGCCATCAAGACCATTGCCTCGACGATTCAGGAGATCAACGACATCTCCTCGGCCATCGCCCATGCGGTGGACCAGCAGTCCGGGGCCACCCGCGAGATCTCCCGCAACATCCAGGAAGCCTCCAGCGGCACCCAGCGGGTATCGGAAAGCCTGGAAGAGGTCCGCATGGCCGCCAACGATACCGGGACCGGTGCCACCCAGGTCCATGCCGCCGCCGAGGACCTGGAGAAGACCGCCGACGACCTGCGCGACCGGGTCAACGGCTTCCTGGCCAGAGTTCACGCCGGATAGGGGGCATCTGTAGCGGGTGTTTTTCTGCCATTCCCACTCCCAGGCCAAGGGGTGGGAATGGCGTTTATTTTCGTTTGCAGTGATTAATACGTGGTTTTATGCGGTATGGTGCATGGTATTGATAATTTTTCGCATCTATTCCTTAAGTGCGTGAACATTTCTTTCGCGCCTGCTGCTCCGACTCGAGGCTGGATACTGTACATGCACCACGTCCTTTAGTGCTGCTTGCGCGAGTGTTTCAACGTAAGGGTATTTTGTCGGATGCAGATACCTACAGGATTTGGGGATACACAGACCGGTCCACCACGGTGATGACGGAAGATTCGTGCGAATATGGTCTTCGTCTATACGTTTTTCGGATGTAGACCATGGCGGCTCGAATTTACCCCATGCTACTTTCGTCATAAGGCGGCGCCCTCTGAGAAGGCGGAACAGGGTTGGAAGTTCTGGGCCGCTGAACGAACGACGGGACGGCGAGAGTCAGTCGGACAGAAAGCCGGCAGCTTCCCACAGGAATGAACGTCTGAAGAAAAGGACGACGGCAGTGTTCCTCACCAAAAAGATTGCGGCTCGCCTGTGGCTGCCGATCATCATCCTGGCGGTCTCCCTTCTGGCGGCCAGCACCGTGAGCGTGATGAACGAACGGGCGGTTTTGTTGAAGGACCGGACGGCGACACTGGAAAGCATCGTTTCCGCCGGTATGGGGATCGTCAAGGAACTGCACGCGCGCCAGCAATCCGGCGCCCTGACCGAGGAAGAGGCCAAAACCCTGGCCCACGATATGCTGGGCACCATGATCTATGGGGACGGGGACTACCTGTTCGTGACCAGCAGCGAAGGGGTTTCGCTGGTCAACCCGGGAAATCCGGCCATCGAGGGCAAGAACCTGATGGGGGCCAAGGACGCCAACGGCGTGCTTTTCGTGAAGGAAATGGTGGACGGCACACGGGGCGGGAAGACCGCCATCGTCGAATACATGTGGCCGAGGGCGGGCCAGCAGGAAGCCGAACCCAAGCTGAGCTTCACCGCCGGCTTCCAGCCCTGGGGCTGGGTGATCGGCACCGGCGTTTACATCAGCGACGTGAACGAAGCCTTCCTCTCGGCGGGGTTGCGTACAGGTGCCCTGACGGTGGTGCTGCTGGTGATCGCTCTGGCGCTCGCCTGGTGGGGCATGGGCTCGGTCATCCGCCCGCTGCGCGGCCTGGCCGATTGCATGACCCGCCTGGCCCATGGCGACCTGTCGGTGCAGGTGGTCGGCGAAGGTCGGGAAGATGAAATCGGCGCCATGGCCAGCGCCGTCGGCGTCTTCAAGGTCAAGGCCCGGGAAAACGAAGAGTTGCAAGCCCGGGAACGGAATATGGCTGCCTCGGCCGAACAGGACCGGCGCAATGCCATGCAGGCCATGGCGTCGGATTTCGAGGGGGCCATCGGCACCCTGATCGACCAGTTGAGCGGGGCGTCCCGCGATATGGAAGGGGCCGCCAAGGCCCTGTCCGGCAAGGCCGAATTGGGGGCTGCCCGGCTGGGGGACGTATTCATGGCCACCGATCAGACGGCGGGCAACATGCAGACCGTGGCCAGCGCCGCCGAGGAACTGGCCGCCTCCATCGGCGAGATCAGCACCCAGGTGTCGCGGGCATCGAAGGTGACCGGCGACGCGGTGTCCGAGGCGGAAACCACCACCGCCCAGGTGGGCGAACTGGAATCCGCCGCCGAGCGGATCGGCGAGGTCGTCAATCTCATCACGAACGTGGCCGAGCAGACCAACCTGCTGGCGTTGAATGCGACGATCGAAGCGGCGCGCGCCGGCGATGCGGGCAAGGGTTTCGCCGTGGTGGCCAACGAGGTCAAAAGCCTGGCCAACCAGACCAGCCGCGCCACCGAAGAGATCTCCAAGCAGATCCAGTCGTTGCAGGAACAGACCCGGCGCAGCGGGTCGGCCATCAAGACCATCGCCTCGACAATCCAGGAGATCAACGACATCTCCTCGGCCATCGCCCATGCGGTGGACCAGCAGACGGCCGCGACCCGCGAGATCTCCATGAACATCCAGGAAGCCTCGGCCGGAACCCAGCGGGTGTCGGAAAGCCTGGATGACGTGCGGGCCGCTGCCGACGACACGGGCGTGGGGGCGACCCAGGTCCATGCCGCGGCCGGGACCCTGGAGAAGACCGCCGAGGATTTGCGCGACCGGGTCAACGGCTTCCTGAAGCGGGTGCACGCGGCGTAAGAGCGCTCCTGCGGCCATCCCTTTCTATCCGCCTTCCCTTCTGTGCAACCTCCTCTGTCCTGCGTGACGGGGCCGGGGAGGTTTTCTTTTGGTGTGAAAAGACATTAAGAGTCCATTGTGACTCTTGGTATTTCTTGGAAGTATTTTTCATTTCATGGTTTTGATTTTGCACATTTTTATCTTTCTAAGTTCATGCCCGATTCGGATGTCGCGCTTCCATATTGAACACCCTCTGCGACTTTTGAGAACGGATGTATGGTGATTGTGCGTTTTAAGGGAATTTGTTTTAGTGAATTCTGGGGGTGTACAGAGTTGTATTCATGTGAAATTTGGGAAAACTTGAGAGTGCTTGGTGTTTTTTTCGGTTTTCCGACGCGGGGTATGGTGGTGCGACCGCGTCTTATGGTATTTTGGATGTAAGGTGGTGCGCCAATCAGCGTGGATTTGGTGATCCGAGGCGGAGCCGCTGAAACAGATACGGGACGGCGGATGCCTTGCCGGAATGACATCCGGCAGTGTCCCGGGCTCATGAACGCCCGAAGAAAAGGACGACGGCGTTGTTTTTCACGAAGAAAATCGCTGCGCGGCTGTGGTTGCCGATCGTCATCCTGACCGTGGCCCTGGTGGTCGACGGTACGGTCAATGTGATGAATATCCGTACGATATTGATGGCGGATCGGGTCTCCAGTCTGGAAAATATCGTATCGGTGGCTATGAGCGAGGTGGAAGCTGCCTACGAGAGACAGAAGTCCGGCCTTCTGAGCGAAGAAGACGCCAAGAAATATGCCTATGATATTCTCAAGGCGATGCGGTACGGAGATGGCGATTACATCTTCGTCACCAGCAGTGAAGGCATTTCGATCGTCAACTCGAATCCGGCCCGTGAGGGAAAGGATGTCTTGGACGCCAAGGATAAGTTCGGTGTTCCCCTCAACCGGCTGATGCTCGAAGGGACCCGTGGCGGGAAAAGCACGACCGTGCTGTACCACTGGCCCCGGGCCGGCGGAACGGAGCCGGAGCCCAAGCTGGCCTTTGTAAAAGGGTTCCAGCCCTGGGGCTGGACGATCGGGACGGGGGTCTACATCAACGACGTGGACGAGGCCTTTCAGGCGGCAGCCCTGCGCACGGGTGCCCTGACGGTGGTGCTGCTGCTGATCGCCCTGGCGCTCGCCTGGTGGGGCATGGGCTCGGTCATCCGCCCGCTGCGCGGCTTGGCCGATTGCATGACCCGCTTGGCCCATGGCGACCTGTCGGTACAGGTGGCCGGAGAAGGTCGGGAAGACGAAATCGGCGCCATGGCCAGCGCCGTGGGGGTCTTCAAGACCAAGGCCCGGGAAAATAAAGAGCTTGAGGCCCGGGAACGGGAGATGGCCGCCTCAGCCGAGGTGGAGCGCCGCCAAGCGATGCAGGCGCTGGCCGCTGATTTCGAAGGGGCCGTCGGCACCCTGATCGACCAGTTGAGCGGGGCGTCCCGCGATATGGAAGGGGCCGCCAAGGCCCTGTCCGGCAAGGCCGAATTGGGGGCTGCCCGGCTGGGGGACGTATTCATGGCCACCGATCAGACGGCGGGCAACATGCAGACCGTGGCCAGCGCCGCCGAGGAACTGGCCGCCTCCATCGGCGAGATCAGCACCCAGGTGTCGCGGGCATCGAAGGTGACCGGCGACGCGGTGTCCGAGGCGGAAACCACCACCGCCCAGGTGGGCGAACTGGAATCCGCCGCCGAGCGGATCGGCGAGGTCGTCAATCTCATCACGAACGTGGCCGAGCAGACCAACCTGCTGGCGTTGAATGCGACGATCGAAGCGGCGCGCGCCGGCGATGCGGGCAAGGGTTTCGCCGTGGTGGCCAACGAGGTCAAAAGCCTGGCCAACCAGACCAGCCGCGCCACCGAAGAGATCTCCAAGCAGATCCAGTCGTTGCAGGAACAGACCCGGCGCAGCGGGTCGGCCATCAAGACCATCGCCTCGACAATCCAGGAGATCAACGACATCTCCTCGGCCATCGCCCATGCGGTGGACCAGCAGACGGCCGCGACCCGCGAGATCTCCATGAACATCCAGGAAGCCTCGGCCGGAACCCAGCGGGTGTCGGAAAGCCTGGATGACGTGCGGGCCGCTGCCGACGACACGGGCGTGGGGGCGACCCAGGTCCATGCCGCGGCCGGGACCCTGGAGAAGACCGCCGAGGATTTGCGCGACCGGGTCAACGGCTTCCTGAAGCGGGTGCACGCGGCGTAACACCGGCGCGCTACCGCACCTCCCCCATCCGCCCTCCGCCGCTCCACGCGGGACGGGCGGATCTAGCGGGGCCAGGCGGGATTTTCCAATCCTGCCTGGCCCCGTTTTTTATCGGCCCGCTTTTTCAGGCCAGACCTTTCAAATAGGCACAGAACATATCCGCCATGGCTTCGGCATAGGCCTCGATCTCGGCCGGAGTTCGGGCCTTTCCGGAAAACGCCTGCCCTACCGTGCCGAGGGTGGTGATGATCAGGTCCCCGGACAGGGCGCGTCGGGCCGGGGAAACCTCGGGAAGGACCTCGCCCATGAAGACGTCGACGATCCGATGGACGCTGTCCTTGGCCGCCCGGGCTTCGGAAGAGGCGCGGTAGAGGGGGGCGGCGTCATCCAGGGCGGTGCGGATCGCGGCTTCTTCGCATTCGGACCGGAGGAAGGTCAGGACCAGCCGCCGCACCCGATCGAAGGGCGGGGTGGAACGGTCCAGGAGGATCCGGCCGAGCAGATCGGCGGTCTGGCGCCATTCATCGCTTTGTAGCCGAAAGAGGATGGCCGCCTTGTTGGGAAAATACTGATACAGCGAGCCGACGCTGACCCCGGCCCGTGCCGCGACCCGCGCCGTGGTAAATCGCTGCGCCCCTTCCGTCTCCAAAACCTGAACAGCCGCTTCCAGAATGGCCGCGACCAGCTCCGTCGAGCGGGCCTGCCGGGGCTGCTTTCTCGTGGTAAGTCTGAGGCTTGGGCGATCCGACACGGGCGGCTCCGTGATGCGACTGGCGAACACGACGAAGTATTCGCATTTTCAGGAGCGGTACAAGACCTCTTTGGAAAACGGAGCTTCCATGACGACGTTGACAACGGCCCCTCTCGCCCCCCTTCTGACCCGTCTTTTCGCCGAAGCCAAGGCTGCGACCAGTCCGGCGATGGCGACCCACCCCGCCGAGGAACTGGATCGCCTGATGCGCAGCAAGACCGACTATCCCCGGCTCTACGGTCTTTACAAGGACCTGTGGCTGTCTGTTTCTCCCGACACCGGCCGGCTGCTGTACATGCTGGCACGCAGCACGAAGGCCCGGTCCATCGTGGAATTCGGGATGTCTTTCGGCATCTCCACCCTCTTCCTGGCGGCCGCGCTGCGGGACAATGGGGGCGGGCGGCTGATTACCAGCGAGTTCGAAGCCTCGAAGGTGGCCCGGGCACGCCGCAACCTGGAGGACGGGGGGCTGAGCGATCTGGTGGATATCCGCGAGGGCGATGCCCTGACCACCCTGGCCACAGACCTGCCGGAGACCGTCGACCTGCTGCTGCTGGACGGGGCGAAGGCCCTTTACCTGGATATCCTGGCGCTGGTCGGCCCCCGCCTGCGGCCCGGTGCGCTGGTCATCGCCGACAACACAACCTATTGCCCCGAGTATCTGGAGCATGTTCGCGCAACCGGTGGCGGATTCGTTTCCACGCCCTATGCCGACGATATCGAACTGTCCATGCGCGTGGCCTGATCCGGCCCACGGCGTCCCGGCGTCCCGTCGGTTCAGGCGGGGTCGTCGGGATCCACCGTGCCCGATCGCGCGGCACGGCGTTCCCCACCGTCCCGTTCGATTAACCGATCACGAACGTCCCGTTCAAGTAAGCGATCACGAACGTCCCGTTCAAGTAAGCGATCACGAACGTCCCGTTCAAGTAAGCGATCACGAACGTCCCGTTCGATATCCGACAGCCGGATCTCGGCGAACCGGGCCAGCAAGGTGTCCCGCGCCTCGGCGAGGGCGGTCCTCATGGTGGCGTTGACGGACTGCTCCACAAGGCAGTCCGGGGCCGGATTGGACAGCCCGAAGGCAAAGAGTTCGGGATCGTCGAGAGACCGGTAGATATCCAGCAGGGTCATCCGGTCCGTCGGTCGCGCCAGTCGCCATCCGCCCCCATGGCCCCGGCCTGCGGTGACATATCCCGCCTCTCGCAGGCCCGCCATGATCCGCCGCACGACGACGGCATTCGACTCCAACATGCCGGCGATATCCTGAGACGTCATCGGCTCGTCCGTGTCGGCCATGTGCAGCAGCACATGTAAAAGGCGGGAGAGTCTGGTGTCCAGGCGCATGGCGGCAGGTCCGCTCCGGCTAATTCGTAACATATGCCATTACATTATCTTGACCGGGAAGGGCGACTCAAGATACTTACGAAGTTACGAAATGGCCGGTGCGGCGACGCCGACCGGCCCGGTCACGCTTCCCCCTATGGAGCCCCCCCTGATGCACGATGACGCTCTCCCGCTTACCGACCCCTCCGCGTTCTGGGAGGATTTCTATCGCACCAAGCGCACCGGCACGTCCGGCCGGGCCAGCAGCCTGCTGGTCCGTTTTGCCGGCGATCTTCCCGCCGGGACGGCGCTGGACCTCGGGGCGTCCCATGGGGACGATGTTCTCTGGCTGGCCGGGCGGGGCTGGCAGGCCACGGGGCTTGATATTTCTGAGACGGCGATCCGCCGGGCGGTTCAGCGGGCGACAGACCTGGGCCTGAGCGACCGTGCTCGTTTCCGGGTGCACGATTTGGCGAAAGGCCTGCCCGCGGGAGGCTTCGACCTGATCACCGCCCTGTATTTCCAGTCCCCCGTGGACCTGCCCCGCCCGGCCATTCTGCGGGACGCTGCCGGCCATGTGAGTCCGGGGGGGCATATCCTGGTGGTCGCCCATGCGTCGGCCCCGCCCTGGTCGATGGCGGAGGGCAAGGATGCGGCCTTTCCCACGGTGGCCGAGGACCTGGAGGCGATGCGCGCGGATCCGGCGGTGTGGTCCACCGTGGTGGCCGACGTGGTGGAGCGGGAGGCGACCGGGCCGGACGGGACCGTTGCCCGGCTTCAGGACACGGTGGTGATGCTGCGGCGAGAGCGGTGACGCATAAAAAAACCGGCCGGAGGGAAGGGTCCCCCGGCCGGCAAGGCTCGCTTTGCACGATACGCGAGAAGTTGATCGCCGTCCCTCACCGGGTGAGCAGGCCCCGGGCGATCACATGGGCCTGAATTTCCGCCGCACCTTCGAAAATGTTGAGGATGCGGGCATCACACAGCACGCGGCTGATCTGGTACTCCTCGGCATAGCCGTTGCCGCCGTGGATTTGCAGGGCGTTGTCGGCGTTGGACCAGGCCACCCGGGCGGCGAGCAGCTTGGCCATGCCGGCTTCGATGTCGCAGCGGATGTCGGCGTCCTTTTCCTTGCCGGCGAAATAGGTCAGCTGGCGGGCCACCATGGTTTCCACCGCCATCCAGGCGATCTTGCCGTGGACCCGGGGGAAGGCGTACAGCGGCTTGCCGAACTGGACCCGTTCCTGGGCATAGCGCAGGCCCACTTCCAGGGCGTTCTGGGCGACGCCCACGGCCCGGGCGGCGGTCTGGATGCGCGCGCTTTCGAAGGTCGCCATCAGCTGCTTGAAGCCCTGGCCCTCCACGCCGCCCAGCAGGTTGCCAGCGGGCACGGTGAAGCCGTCGAAGCTCAGCTCGTATTCCTTCATGCCGCGATAGCCCAGCACCTTGATCTCGCCGCCGGTCATGCCGTCGGCGGGGAAGGGATCGGCGTCGGTGCCCCGGGGCTTTTCGGCCAGGAACATGGACAGGCCCTTGTAGCCCTTCTCGTCCGGATTGGTCCGGGTCAGCAGGGTCATCATGTCCGACCGGCTGGCGTGGGTGATCCAGGTCTTGTTGCCGGTCACCGTATAGCTGTCACCATCCCGGACCGCGCGGGTGCGCAGAGAGGCAAGGTCGGAGCCGGTGTTGGGTTCGGTGAACACGGCGGTGGGCAGGATCTCGCCGCTGGCGATCTTGGGCAGATAGTGGGCCTTCTGCTCTTCGGTGCCGCCCAGGCGGATCAGTTCGGCCGCGATCTCGGAGCGGGTGCCCAGCGAGCCGACACCGATATAGGCGCGGGACAGTTCCTCGGTGACCACGCACATGGCGGTCTTGCCCATGCCCAGGCCGCCGAACTCTTCCGGCACGGTCAGGCCGAAGACGCCCATTTCGGCCATCTGCTCGACCACCGGCAGGGGGATCAACTCGTCCTTCAGGTGCCAGTCGTGGCAATGGGGCACCACCTGTTCCTCGGCGAAGCGGCGGAACTGGTCGCGCACCAGATCAAGGGTTTCGTCTTCCAGGCCATAGGCGCCGAAGGCCCCGTCCTTCACCAGCTCGGCGATGCGGGCCTTCACCGGGGCGGTGAATCCGTGTTCGCGCAGCAGGGTGGTATAGGGGGTCTGCATCAGCTGGCGTTCGCGCACTTCCACGCCGAAATCGGCGAGGCGGGCGTATTCGCCCTGGCTCATCGGCAGGCCGCCGAAGATCTGATGCAGATATTCCGAATAGGCCGCCTGCAGGATCAGGCTTTCCAGCTCGCCCAGCTTTCCTTCCGCGTCCAGCCGCTTGCCCCAGTCGAGCATGCAGTCCAGGGCGGAGACATAGGTGGCGTACCAGGACAGGCCATGGGCGGCGTGCTGGTGCAGTTCCAGCAGGTCGGCGTCGATCTTGCCGTCGCGCGTCACCATGCCCGCCACGTGGACCTTGATGGAGCGCAGGGCTTCACGGGCGGTGGAATTCGCACGCTCGCAGGTGTGGATCAGGTCGGGCAGCACCAGCGGGCGGGTCGCCCCGGCGGATGCGGCGGGCGTATCGATCTTTTGCACGGCGGTCATCGGGTCGGATCCCCTCGGTCAGAGAGTCTTGCTCGGTCGCTTCCCCCCGCCCCGCCGGCAAGGGGCCGGCAGGGCGGGGGGGAAGGCGTCATATCGTGTCGGCTGCGACCGGCGGCCGGCCGGGACGCCCTTCGTGAAGGACACCCCGGCCGGCACGCCGTCGACGGCTGCGTCTTGATCAGGCTTCCTCGAGGCAATCTTCCAGCGTGCGACGACCGGGCTTCACCGCCTGGACCATCACCGACATGTTGCCCGGCTTGTGCTCGTTCTTGAGCATCTTGGTATGCGCCTTGGGGATATCATCCCAGGAGAACACTTCGCTCATGCAGGGATCGATACGCCGTTCGATCACCAGGTTGTTGGCCTGGGAGGCCTGCATCAGGTTGGCGAAGTGGCTGCCCTGGATACGCTTCTGGCGCATCCAGACGAAGCGGGCGTCCAGGGTCAGGTTGTAGCCGGTGGTGCCGGCGCAGAACACGACCATGCCGCCGCGCTTCACCACGTTGCAAGAGACCGGGAAGGTCTGCTCGCCCGGGTGTTCGAAGACGAAGTCGACGTCGTTGCCCTTGCCGGTGATCTCCCAGATCGCCTTGCCGAACTTGCGGGTTTCCTTCATGTAGTCGCCGAAGCCTTCGCCGTTCACGGTCGGCAGCTGGCCCCAGCACTTGAAATCCTTGCGGTTCAGAACGCCCTTGGCGCCCAGGCTCATGACAAAATCGCGCTTGGTTTCGTCGGAGATCACGCCGATGGCATTGGCCCCGGCCGCCGCGCACAGCTGCACCGCCATGGAGCCCAGGCCGCCCGAAGCCCCCCAGACCAGCACGTTGTGGCCGGGACGCAGCACATGCGGCCGGTGGCCGAACAGCATGCGATAGGCGGTGGCCAGCACCAGGGTGTAGCAGGCGCTTTCTTCCCAGGTCAGGTGCTTGGGACGCGGCATCAGCTGCTGCGCCTGCACCCGGCAGAACTGGGCGAAGGACCCGTCGGGGGTCTCATAGCCCCAGATGCGTTGGGTGGGGGAGAACATCGGGTCGCCGCCGTTGCACTCCTCGTCGTCGCCGTCATCCTGGTTGCAGTGAACGACCACCTCGTCGCCCACCTTCCAGCGGGTGACCTTGGACCCGACGGCCCAGATGATGCCCGAGGCGTCGGACCCGGCGATGTGGTAGTCCTGCTTGTGCACGTCGAAGACGCTGATGGGGGTGCCCAGGCCGGCCCAGACGCCGTTGTAGTTGACGCCCGCCGCCATCACCATGACCAGAACTTCATGGCTGTCCAGGACCGGGGTGTTCACCACCTCGATCTGAAAGGACTTCTCGGGCTCGCCGTGCCGCTCGCGCCGGATCACCCAGGCGTACATCTGCTTCGGCACGTGACCCAGCGGCGGGATCTCGCCCAACTCGTAAAGGTCTTTCTTCGTCTGGCCGGGCTTCAATTCGATCACTTCCGCCGTGCTGCTCATCAGCATGTCCTCCACGGTGTCCAAATCTCGCGGTGTTCAACCATCCCCGTTCGGCCGGCGCGAACCGTCTTCGGTGCGGTGCCGTCGGGCCTTGGATCGAGAGATAACGAAATGAGACTTTCACCGCAATGCACAAAATGATAATTTATTTCGTAGGGTTTGGTGTTTGAGTAATTTTCGTGCGTCAATGACCCGGTTCGACAGGGAAAACCGGGGGATGACGCCGCACAAGGGAGACCTCGATGGCTGACAACAGCGTCCAATCCACCGCCGGGACCACGCGCTCGGAACGGGATAAGCCTTGGCTTTTCCGCACTTATTCGGGGCATTCGTCGGCCAAGGCCTCGAACGCGCTGTACCGAACGAATCTTTCGCGCGGGCAGACCGGTCTCTCGGTCGCTTTCGACCTGCCGACGCAAACCGGGTACGATTCCGACCATGTTCTCTCCAAGGGAGAGGTCGGCAAGGTTGGGGTGCCGATCTGCCACCTTGGGGACATGATGACGCTCTTCGACGGCATTCCGCTAGAGAAGATGAACACGTCGATGACGATCAACGCTCCCGCGCCCTGGCTTCTGGCGCTGTATATCGCCGCGGCGGAGCGCCAGGGGGCGGCGCGGTCGTCTCTTCAGGGCACGGTGCAGAACGACCTGATCAAGGAATATCTCTCCCGGGGAACCTATATTTTCCCGCCGGAACCGAGCCTTAAGCTGATCAACGACGTGATCGCCTTCACCTATACCGAGGTGCCGCGCTGGAACCCCACCAACGTCTGCTCCTATCATTTGCAGGAAGCCGGAGCGACTCCGGAACAGGAACTGGCGTTCGCGCTGGCCACCGCTCAGGCGGTGCTGGATACGGTCAAGGCGCAAGGCCAAGTGCCCGACTCGGACTTCCCCACCGTGGTCGGCCGCATCAGCTTCTTCGTCAATGCCGGCATCCGGTTTGTCACCGAGCTGTCAAAGATGCGCGCTTTCACCGAGCTGTGGGACGAGATCTGCCGGGACCGCTATGGCGTGACCGAGGAAAAGTACCGCCGGTTCCGCTACGGGGTGCAGGTCAACTCGCTGGGGCTGACCGAACAGCAGCCGGAAAACAACGTCTACCGCATCCTGCTGGAGATGCTGGCGGTGGTACTGTCCAAGAACGCCCGCGCCCGCGCCGTGCAGCTGCCCGCCTGGAACGAGGCCCTGGGTCTGCCGCGCCCCTGGGATCAGCAATGGTCCCTGCGCCTGCAGCAGATCGTCGCCTACGAAACCGATCTGCTTGAATATCCCGACATTTTCGACGGCAGCACCGCCATCACCGCGAAGGTGGAAGAGCTGAAGGAAAAGGCCCGGGCCGAGTTGGCGCGCATCGATGACATGGGCGGCGCCGTCGCTGCCGTCGAGTCGGGCTACATGAAGCAGAAGCTGGTGGAATCCAACAGCCGCCGCATCGCCGGCATCGAGTCGGGCGAGCAGGTGGTGGTCGGGGTCAACAAGTACACCGACGGCGCGCCCAGCCCGCTGTCGGGGGGGGACGGCGCGATCCTGACCGTCGACCCCCAGGCCGAGGCCGAGCAGATCGCCAGCCTGCACGCCTGGCGGGCCGAGCGCGACTCGGCAAAGGCAGAGGTGGCGCTGGCCGGCCTGAAGGCGGCCGCCCAGGAAAACCGCAATATCATGGAAGCCACCATCGCCTGCGCTCACGCCGGGGTGACCACCGGCGAATGGGGTCAGGCCCTGCGGGAGGTCTTCGGCGAATACCGGGCGCCCACGGGCGTCGGTCGCGCGGCGGCCGGCGGTCAGGCGGTCGGACAAATGGCCGAGGTGCGCAAGCGCGTGGACGAGGTCAGCACCCGCCTGGGCCGGCGGCTGAAAATGCTGGTGGGCAAGCCGGGCCTGGACGGCCATTCCAACGGGGCCGAACAGATCGCCGTGCGTGCCCGCGATTCGGGCATGGAAGTGGTCTACGAGGGCATTCGTCTGACCCCGGCGCAGATCGTCAACGCCGCCCTGGAAGAAAGCGTCCATGTGGTGGGGTTGTCGATCCTGTCGGGCAGCCACGTGCCGCTGGTGACCGACGTGCTCAATCGCATGCGCGAGGAAGGCCTGGCCGATATTCCGGTCGTGGTCGGGGGGATCATCCCGCCAGAGGACGAACGAACCCTGACCGCCGCCGGTGTCGCCCGGGTGTATACGCCAAAAGACTACGACATTACGGAGATAATGGCGGATATCGTGAGCATCGTTGATGCGGGAACCCGCCAGGCAGCGGAGTAAAACCGTTAACGGAACCCCCCCCGTTCCGGTCGGTTATATTCTGTTGGTGAACCGGCATGACCCCGACCGGGATGGGATTTAAAACAACGGAAGAGTTTTTGGAGCATTCCAAAACGAGATCGTTTATAGTGCTCGGAACGGAAGGGCAGACCCCTGCTTCCGATGTCGGCCGGCTCTTTTTGTTGCCATTTAGGGGCTGGCCATAGCGTCCCCCCGGAGGCTCGGTTTTTTCTGAGTCTCCGGGGGCGCTTCTTCCCTTGAAATCAATCGCTTGACGGATGGCTGCCCGATGAGGGCTCAGGTCCCCTTGTAGGGGTCGGCGGCATCGCGCAGGCCGTCGCCCAGGAAGTTGAAGGCCAGCACGGTGACGATCACCGGCACCACCGGCATCATCAGCCAGGGATAGATCACCACGGCTTCGATGTTCTGGGCTTCGGTCAGCAGAACGCCCCAGCTGGTGATCGGCGGCCGCAGGCCGAGGCCGAGAAACGACAGCGCCGTTTCCGCCAGGATCATGGTGGGGATGGACAGGGTGATCGAGGCGATCAGGTGGCTCATGAAATTGGGCAGCAGGTGGCGGGAAATGATCCGCCCCGGCGTCGCGCCCATCATCACGGCTGCCGTCACGTAATCTTCTTCGCGCAGGGACAGCAGCTTGGAGCGCACGGCACGCGCCAGCCCCGGCCAGTCCACCAGCCCCAGGATCACGGTGATGCCGAAATAGACCAGGATCGGGCTCCAGGTCACCGGCACGGCGGCCGACAGGGCCATCCACAGGGGCAGGTGGGGAATGGAGCGCATGACTTCGATCAGGCGCTGGATGACGCTGTCCACCGCGCCCCCCAGATAGCCGGCCAGCCCGCCCAGCGTGACGCCCAGGGTGAAGGAAATGGCGATCCCCACCAGCCCCACGGTCAGCGAGATGCGAGTGCCATAGGCGATGCGGCTGAACATGTCCCGCCCCAGCCGGTCCGTCCCCAGCAGGAACAGCGCCCCGCCTTCCGCCGGGCAGACCAGATGGAAGCGGCCGGGAATCAGGCCCCAGAAGGTGTAGTCGTCGCCCAGGCAGAAAAAGCGCAAGCGCTGGATCTTCTCCGGATTGGGGGTATAGATCCGCTCCAGCGTGGTCATGTCCAGGTGGTAGTCGGTGCCGTAGACGAAGGGGCCGACGAAGGTGCCGTCGTCGTCGAACAGGTGGATCCCCTGGGGCGGGGCGAAGATGTGGTCCGTATGCCGGGTGTCGATGGCGTAAGGGGCGATCACCTCGGCAAACAGCATGACCAGGTACAGCACCACCAGGATGCCGCCGGAGATCACCGCGACCCGATGGCTTTGCAGCCGCCACCACATCATCTTCCACTGCGACGCCATGAACACCCGTTCCTGTTCGGGGGTCAGGGCTTCGGCCTCGCGGGGGTCGAAGGGGGCGGTGTCGACGAAGTGGTCCTCGGGAAAGCGCAAGGCCGGGCCGTCGTGCTGCGGATTGCCGGAGGTCGGCGAACTCATCGGCGGCTTCCTCCGGTCAGGCGGATGCGGGGATCAAGGACGCCGAGCAGCAGGTCGGAGACCAACATGCCCAGCACCGTCAGCAGGGCCAGGAACATCAGGAACGATCCGGCCAGATACATGTCCTGGCTGCGCAGGGCCGCCAGCAGAAGCGGACCGGTGGTCGGCAGTGACATCACCACCGAGACGATGACCGACCCCGACACGATGTCCGGCAGCAGGTTGCCGATATCGGCGATGAAGGGGTTCAGCGCCATGCGCAGGGGATAGCGGACCAGCAGCCGGCGGCTGGGCACGCCCTTGGCCCGGGCGGTCACCACGTACTGGCGGTGCAATTCGTCCAGCAGGTTGGCGCGCAGGCGGCGGATCATGCCCGCCGTACCGGCGGTGCCGATCACCGCCACGGGCACCCACAGATGCTCCAGCACCGACAGGGCCTTGCCCACCGACCAGGGCTGGTTGAGGTAGGCCGGGTCCATCAGCCCGCCGATGGACGTGCCGAACCAGCGGTTCCCCAGATACAGCAGCACAAGGGCCAGCAGGAAGTTGGGCGTGGCCAGCCCCAGGAAGCCCAGGAAGGTCAGCCCGTGGTCCCCCCAGCTGTACTGGTGGGTGGCCGAATAGATGCCGATGGGAAAGGAGACCACGTAAACGAAGACGATGGTGGCGATGTTCAGCACGATGGTCAGCAGCACCGTATCGCCGATCACATCGGCCACGGGCTGTTCATGTTCGAAACTGTAGCCCATGTCGCCGACCAGCAGCCCGCCGACCCAGTCCGCGTATTGCTTCCACAGGGGATCGTCCAGGCCGTAGCGGTCGCGCAGGAACTGGATGCGTTCCAGGTTCGCCTGTTCGCCCTGGGCCTGAAGCTCGGCGATATAGGTGGTCAGATAGTCGCCGGGCGGCAGCTGGATGACCACGAACACCAGAACGCTGATCGCCCACAGGGTCACCACCATGGTGCCCAGGCGCCGGATGACATATGCCCCCATTACCGGGTTCCTCCCGCCGCCTGTGTCTTCTTCCGGGGTCCGGTCCCGTGCATGCTCATCCTTCCCGGTCCCCCGCCGTCTGGTCGGAGGGCGAGGCCAGGGGCTGGGGCCGGTGCAGTCCGCTCAGTTCGGCCGGTGCGCGCAGATCCTCCGGCCCCCACCAGAACGTATCGGGGTGGTAAAGGCCGAAATGGGCGCCCGGGTCCCAATTCCAGATGCCCTGTTCGGGGACGTTCTTCAGACCGTTGCGTACCACCACCGGCTGGGGCACGCCGGCGATCAGGCCGATGGTGAACTGGTTGTCGGCGTTCAGCCACAGGATCTCCTTCCACAGCGCCCGCTTTTCTGCGGTGGTGGTGGCCACTTCCCAGCGGTCGCGCAGGGCCATCAGCCGTTCGGGCACATCCATGTCCACGGCTTCGCCCGACGCTCCCCGGGTTTCCAGGTACTGCCCCCACCTGGGCCACTGATACTGGTTCTGATGGGTGGGGCAGAATTCCTCCGGCGGGGTGTCGGCGGTGACCAGACCGTTTTCGACGCCCTTCCACACCGACATCACCGTATCGCCGGAGAAGATGCGGTTCTTCAGCACTTCGCGGGAGCTGGGACGGGGGTAGACCTTGATGCCGATCTTCAGCCAGGAATCATGAAGCAGTTGCAGGATGTCCGACACCTCGGTGCCTTCGCCCGGGGTTTCGATGATCAGCTCCATGGGCGTGCCGTCGGGCAGCAGGCGCAGGCCGTCCGCATTGCGTTCGGTTAGCCCCAGGCCGTCGAGCAGGGCGTTGGCCTTGGGGATGTCCAGGGTTGCCCAGGTCTCGGCGAAGCGCCGTTCGAATAGCGGACTGTCGGGCAGGGCGGTGTTGTTGGACTCTCTGCCCAGGCCATAGAAGATCACCTGGTTGATTTCATGCCGGTTGGTGGCCAGCGACAGGGCGCGGCGAAAATCGGCGCTGCGCATCAGCGGGCGCCACCGGGGATCGGTGGTGTTCAGGTTGGGATACAGCGCGTGCTGCGCCCCCGTCGCCTGGCGCCACAGGGTGACCCGGTAGCCGTTGCGCTCTTCCGAGCGCTTCAGAAAGGTGTAGTTGTTGAAGGCCAGTCCGCGTGCCCCCAGGTCGACTTCGCCGGCCCCGGTCTTGGCGGGCAGCAGGCCCTTGTCGGCGATGGTCAGGATGACCCGGTCGAGATAGGGCAGCTGGCGCCCCTCCGGATCGATCCGATGGAAATAGGGGTTGCGTTCGAAGATGTAGCGTTCCGCCGGCCGCTCGGTGACGGGCATCCAGGGCTGAAGGGTGGGCATGTCCGGATTGTCGAACTTGTAGCCCCGGTCATGGACGTAATGCAGGGCGATCCAGTCCCGCTGGCCGGTGGTGGCCACGGTGGCGGCCAGCCTGTCCGGGTCGGCGTGGGTCTTGTGGAATTGCTTCAGGTAATGGGCCGGCCGGTAGATCATCAGCGGCAGGGCCCCGGCCAGACCCGGCAGGAAATGGGGGTTGGGGGTCTCCCAGGTATAGCGGACGGTCAGCGGGTCGATCACCTCGAACACCGGCGGCTTGCCGTCCACCCGCATTTCGATGGGCGCGCCGCCGGCCAGGGACAGATCGTCGTCCTGCACCACGTCTTCCCAGTAGTAGCGGAAATCCTCGGCGGTGAAGGGGGCGCCGTCGGACCACTTGTGGCCGGGCCGCAGGTGCAGGGTAAAGATGCGGCCTTCGTCCACATCCACGCCGGCCAGGATGTCGGGCACGATGTCCAGGGACCGGTTGTAGGTCACCAGCCGGGCATAGCCGTAGACCATCACCTGCCGCACGTCCTTGTCCTGGGCCATGATCAGATGCAGGTCGCCGCCGGGCAGGCCGGGGGCGATGCCCGGCGTGCCGTCGCTGCCGTCCATGGGCACCACCAGGGGTTCGGCGGGCAGGCGTTCGGCGCGGGGCGGCAGCAGGCCCTGGTCCACCAAGGGAACCAGGGCCGGCGTTTCCAGCGGGTCGGACCCGGCGGATAGGGCAGACGCGTCGGCGGATGCGGCCGAGGCCGGGACGGCTCCCGCACCGAACAGGCCGGCGACCCCGATCGCAAAGGCGAAGACCAGGGCGGGAAGCGAAGGGATGGGCAGCGGGGGGATCGGCTGGGTCCTCATGCGGCTCTCCGTCCGTCGGAGTCGGCGGGCAACAGCACCAGATGACCATCGCCGACATCCTCGAACCGGGCGGGGGCGCCGGCGGGCAGGCGATAGGGGGCGGGCCATTGGTCGGGCGTGCTGGCGCGGCCGTCGGCGATGGCCTGGAAGTCCAGCGGACGATCCAGCCGGGTATGGGGCACGGCGGCCAGCAGGGCCTGGGTATAGGGATGGCGGGCGTCGTGGAACAGGGCCTCGGCCGGGCCGTATTCCACCACCCGGCCGGCACACATCACCGCGATCGTGTCGCACAGATAGCGCACCACGGCGAGGTTATGGGAGACGAACAGATAGCTCAGCCCCAGTCCCCCTTGCAGGTCCCGCAGCAGGTTGAGGATCTGCGCCTGCACCGAGACATCCAGCGCGCTGACCGGTTCGTCGAGCAGCAGCAGTTCGGGCTTCAGGGCCAGGGCGCGGGCGATGCCGATGCGCTGGCGCTGGCCGCCGGAAAAGCTGTGGGGATAGCGGCCCAGCCAATGGGGGTCCAGCCCGACCACGCGCATCAGTTCCTTGGCCAGGGCGCGCCGGCTGTCCCGGTCGCCGTCGTTCTGCACGTCCAGCGGCTCGGTCAGCAGGCCGAACACCGTCATGCGCGGGTCGAGCGAACTGGTGGGGTCCTGGAAGACGTATTGGATGCGCCGGCGATACAGCCGCATCTGCTTGGTGGACAGGGCGGTCAGGTCCACCTGCCGCTGGCCGTCGTGGAACAGCACCTGGCCGCTGTCGGGGTCGAGCAGGCGCATGGCCAGCCGGGCGACGGTGGTCTTGCCGCTGCCGCTTTCGCCGACCACCCCCACCGCCCCGCCGCGCGGCAGCCGCAGCGAAATTCCCTGGACGGCGGGATGGCGGGGCTTGGCTCCGCCGAACAGGCCGCCGCCATGCCGGGCTTCGAAGGTTTTCCACAGATCCTTCAGTTCCAGCAGGGGCGGGGCTCCGGCGGCGGCGGCCATGGCGGCTTTGGCGGGGTCGGCGGTCTGCTGTATCAGGGCGGAGTTGGTCAGCGGGATTTCCCGCAGCGGCGTCAGGCGGCGCTCGACCGGGTCGTCCAGGGTGGGAACGGCGCCGAACAGGGCCTTCAGGTAGGGATGGCGGGGGGCGGTGAACAGATCCCGGGCGGTGCCCCGCTCCATCAGCCGGCCGTGGTGCACCACGGCCACGGTGTCGGCCATGTTGGCCACCACCCCCAGATCGTGGGTGATCAGCAGCATGGCCATGCCCAGCTCTTCGGACAGGCGGCGCATCAGCAGCAGGATTTGCGCCTGCACCGTCACGTCCAGGGCGGTGGTGGGTTCGTCGGCGATCAGCAGGGCGGGGCGGCAGATCAGCGCCATGGCGATCATCGCCCGCTGGCGCAGGCCGCCCGACAGTTCGAAGGGATACAGGGTGTAGGCCTTCGCCGGGTCGGGGAAGCCGACCATGGCGAACATCTCTTCCACCCGCGCCCGTTCTTCGGCTGCGGTGACGGTGCTGTGCAGGCGCAGGGCTTCGCCCACCTGGAAGCCGATGGTGTGCAGCGGCGACAGGCTGGTCATCGGGTCCTGGAAGATCATCGAGATCCGCCCGCCGCGCAGGCTGCGGAAGGTGCGGCTGTCCGGATTCAGCGTCGCGAGATCCAGGGGGGCCTTGTCCGGCCTGACGGGATCGGCGAACAGCACGCTGCCGCCGGTGACGCCGCCGTTGGGGGGCAGCAGGCCCATCACCGCCTGGGCGACGGTGGATTTGCCCGATCCCGATTCGCCGACCAGGGCGACGGTTTCGCCGGGGCGCACCCGCAGCGACAGGCCGGCCAGGGCATGCACCGGCCCGGCCCGGGTGGAGAAGGTGACCTGCAGATTATCCACACGCAGTAGGTCGTCCATCCGCTCGCCGATTCCTTTCCGCTCCCGACCCCCGCCGGCACCCCCGGCCTTCGCCAAGGGGCGCGCCGGACCAGCCTGCGCAATTTACCGCCCGTCGTCCACGGTTCCGGGAGGCTGCCTCCAAAACTTTACAATAATGGACGGTTTTTGAAGGAGGGACCAGTTTGCCGTGGGGCAAGGGGGAAGCAGAAGGCCGCAGGAAGGATCAGCGCCAAGGATCAGTGCCGGGGATCAGTGCCCAGGATCAGTGCCAAGGATCAGTGCCGGGGATCAGCGGGGCGGGGGCGGATCTCCGGCCGCGAGACCGGCGATCAGGCGGGCGGTGGTTTCCGCGCCCGACAGGTCCAGCGGCAGGGCCGGCGGCAGGGGGCGGCCGGCGCGGTCGTTGATGGCCCGGGCCAGCAGGACCGGGTCGGGGGGATCGTCCACCATCGACACCAGATCCTTGTCGGCCAGCAGGCGGGCGCGATAGGGCTGCTCGCTTTCCTCGGCTTCCGAGAAGGGCACCAGCACGGCGGGGCAGCGGGCCTGCATCACGTCCATGATGGTGTTGTAGCCGGCCTGGGAGATCGACAGGGCGCAGCCCGCCAGCAGGGCCGGGAAATCGGGCCGGGCGCGTTCGACGACCACAGTTCCGGCCGGGGCGCTGCGGGCGGCCTCGGCGCACAGGGTTTCGAAGTCCTCTTGCGGTACGCCGTGGCCGACCAGCAGCCGCCAGGGCGCGTCCTTCAGCACCGTGTCGGGGCGGGCGGCCAGGGCAGCGCGGAACAGGGGCAGGCCGACCCGCCCGCCACCGGCGGATACCAGCACGGCCCCCGTGCCGTCCGGGCTGCCGCTCGTCGCCCGGCGCACCACCAGGCCGGTATAGGCCAGACGGTCGGCGACGGCGGCGGCCGGGGGCATGGTGTCTTCGAAGCGTACCAGCGTGGGATCGCCGTGCACCAGCACCCGGTCGAACAGGCGGGTGGCGATGTCGGCCATCTCCGCTTCCCGCCCGGGCTTGGACTTGCGCACCAGGATGTCGCGGACGCTGGAGATCACCCAGGCGCGGTCGGCGCGGGCCGCCTCGATCAGGGGCAGCAGCTCGAACCGGCACTGGCGGCGGCCGAAGGGAAACATCTCCATCATCACCACCCGGGGCCGGATCTCGCGGTACAGCGCCAGCAGGCGTTCCGTCCGCGCCGCCTTGAAGGCGTCGTCCACCACGACGTCGCCTTCGGTCAGCAGCGTCTTGAAGGTGGCGTCGGCGGCGCGCATGGGCGGCAGGGTCACCACCCTGGCCCGGCCGAAGTCCGCGCCGGGCACGGGAAAGCCGCCGCTGACCACGGTCACCTCCAGCCCCGCGTCGGCCATGGCGGAGGCAACGGCGGAGGCACGCATCACATGGCCGATGCCCAGCAGGTGCTGGACGTGGAACAGGACGGCGGGGGGCATCGGCGGATCCTTCGGTCTGGAGGGGGTCAGCTGCGGGCGGCGAGGGGCAGGTTGGCGGCCACCAGACTTGGCGCGCCCGCCGCGTCCAGGCTGAACAGATGCAGGCGCTCCCAGTCCAGCCGCACGGGGGGCTTGCCCAACATGTCCCAGCCGGTGGCCCGGGCCATCAGGGCGCGGATCACCCCCTTGTGGCAGACCGCGACGGTGGGCCGCCCGGCTTCGGCGATCTCGGCCAGCAGGGGGGCCAGGCGGTGCTGCACATCGCGCGGGCTTTCCCCGCCCGGCGGCCGGCGATCCAGGCCCCGTCCCTCGATCTCGGCCATGCCGGCGGGGTCGGCGGCGCGCAGCTCGGCCAGGGTGTGGCCGACCCAGTCGCCCAGGTCCGCTTCCATCAGCCGGGGGTCGGTCCGCGGCTCTCGGCCGCTGACCAGGCGGGCGGTTTCGGTGGCGCGGATCAGCGGGCTCGACAACAGGGTCCAGCCGGCCACGGCGGGGGGCAGGCACAGGCCGGTCAGAGCGGCCCGGCCCTCGGCGGACAGGGGGATGTCGGTCTGCCCCTGCATGCGGCGCAATTGGTTCCACTCCGATACCCCATGGCGCAGCAGGGCCAGCGGCGTGCCCGGTGCCTCAAGGATCCCGGGGCTCATGAGAAGGAGATCCCGGGCGGCGGACGGCCGTCGGGCCGGCCGCGTGGCGGCGCCAGGGCATCCAGGATGGTGGTCAGGGTGTAGGTGGCGGCTTCCATGCTGTGGTCCCGCTGCACCCGCCAGGCGGCCTGGTGGCCCATGCGGTGGCGCAGGCCGGGATTGAGCAGCAGGAAGGCCACGGCCTCGGCGAAGGCGTCGGCGTCGCGGAGGGGCACCAGCAGGCCGCTTTTCTCGTCCTCGACGATGCTGGCGACCCCGCCGGTGCGCCCGGCCACCACTGGCAGGCCGGCGGCCTGGGCTTCCAGCAGCACCATGCCGAAGGCCTCGTTGATCGCTGGCCAGACCAGCAGGTCGCAGGCGGCATACAGCGGGATCATGCGGTTCGGCCCCAGCTCGCCCAGGTACAGCGGGCGGATGGCGGCCAGGGCCTCTTCCACCGCCGGACGGGCGGGGCCGTCGCCGGCAACGATGACCTGGAAGTTCCGCCCCGGCACATGGCGCAGCGCCCGCCCCAGCAGGCGATAGGACGCCAGTTTGTCGCCCTCGCGCATCATCGCCGCCGCCAGCAGCCACGGCCGGCCGGGATCCAGGCCGTAGGCTTCGGCGATGGCGGCCCGCACGGCCACCGGATCGACGTCGCGGTATTCGGTGATGTCCAGGAACGGCTTCAGGCTGGTCAGCCGGTCCGGGCTGGCGAGCAGGGGGCGGACGCAGGCGGCATCCACCGGGTTCAGGCAGATCACCCGGTCCGCCTGACCCAGGGCGTCTTCCACCGCCCGGTGTCCCAGGTCCCAGGGACCGCCGGCCTGCTTGGGGGCGTGGGAGGCTTCGGCCACCACGTAGGGGATGCCGAGCGCTTTGCTGACCCGGGGACCCAGCCAGTCCGGCGCCTTGTAATACAGGTGATAGGTGAACCACAGGGTGGGCCACTCTTCCTCGGGCCGGCCGAGCAGATGGCGGATCATGCGGTCGGCCTGCCGGAGGCCGATGGCGCGCAGGCGGGCCTGGCGCGTCGCATCCCCGGTCTTGTCCAGGCTGCGCAGGCTGGAAACCACCGCCACCTCGCGGCCGGAGCGGTTGAGCGCGGCCACCAGCATGCGGCCAAGCATGCGGTCACCGGAGGGAACGGGGTGATGGGGCGACTTCAGGGGGGCGTAAAAGGCAACACTCATGCGCCGGCCCCGCCGGAGGGGACGGGAGACGCACCGGGCGCGGGCATGTCCAGGCCGAACAGCGGGGCCAGATGGCCCAGGCAGGCGTCGTGGCTGAAATCGCTGCGGATCTTGGCCGCGCCGGCGTCGGCAAGGCGGGCGCGCAAGGCCGGGTCACCGATGACCCGGGCGAGGGCGGCCGACAGGGCCTGGGGATCGTCAGGGGGCACCAGCACGCCGTTCACTCCATCTTCGATTAGCTCGGGAATGGCGGAGACCGCGGTGGAGACACAGGCCAGCCGCTGGCTTTGCGCCTCCATCAGCACATTGGGCAGGCCGTCGCGGTCACCGTCGGCGGTGATCCGGCTGGCCAGCACGAACAGATCGGCGGCGCGCAGGGCCTCCAGCACCGCCGCTTGGGGCTGGGCGCCGCGCCAGTCGATGCGGTCGGTCAGGCCCAGGCGTCCGGTCAGGGTCTTCAGGGCGGCGCTGTCCTTGCCGCCGCCGATATGCACCAGCCGCCAGTGGCAGTCGGCGGGCAGGGCGGCCAGGGCCTCCAGCAGCACCGGATAGCCTTTTTTCTCCACCGCCCGGCCGACGGAAATCAGCGTCACCGGCCGCGCCGGGTCCCGGCCGTCGGGGGCGGGTGCCCTGGTATCGCTCTCGGCCCCACACTCCCCCCCAATCCCGGCCCCGGCCCCAAGGCCGTCGGGAAAGCGGGTCAGATCCAGGCCGTGATAGACCAGATGGACGCGGCCGGGATCGGGGGCAAGGGCGGCCAGATGATCGCGGTTCACCGCCGTGCAGGTGGACAGCCAGTCCACATCGGCCAGTTTTTCCGCCTTCTCCCACGTCGGAATGGTCCAGATGTCCTTGGCATGGGCGGAGCCGCACAGCGGCAGGCCGCGCATCAGGGCGGCATAGCGGGCGACCGATCCGGGGGTGTGGAGGAAGTGGAAATACAGCCGCCCCACGTCGTCGGGCAGTTCGGCGGCGAGCACCAGGGCCTGACCCCAGCGGCGGCCCCGGTTGCTGGTGGGATCCCGGCGCCAGTCGGCCAGCCATTGGCGCAGCGCCCGGCCATAGCCCGGCAGCCGCCGGGCTTTCCACCAGCCGCGCAGCACCCGCAAGGGCTCGTGGTACAGGTATTCGGGCAGATAGCTGACCGGGGCGGTGATCTCGGCGTGGATGGGGTGGGTGGTCTTGTCGGTGGGATGGCGCAGGGAGATCAGCCGCAGGGGCAGCCCCAGCCGCTGAAGCCCCAGGATCTCCTGGGCAATGAAGGTTTCCGACAGGCGCGGATAGCCCTTCAGGACAACAGCAACGAAAGGGGGGCCAAGGGTGGGGGGGCCAGCGGTCGGGGAGGAGGAAGCAGCGGACGGCTCGGCCATGGATCAGGAGCGGGCAGCGGCGGGAAAGGGGGGGGCGGGAAAGGGGTCGATCATGCCGCTCGGGCAGGTGATCCCGGGGGTGGTGTGGGGGTCGAGCATTTGGGCGGTCAGGCCGCGCACGGTTTCCAGCCCGTCGAGCAGGCCGCAGACCCGGGCCTGGCTGGGGCGCGGCCGGTCGGGCAGGTGGTCGAGCATGGCGGCCATGGCCCCGGCGTCGGCCATGCGGTCGGGGTGGAGCATGGCGGCCAGCCCCAGGTCCTGTGCCCGGGTGGCGCGCAGCAGCTGTTCCCGCCGGGGTTCCACCCGGGGAATGATCACGGCCGGCTTGTCCAGGGACAGAATCTCGCAGAAGGTATTGTAGCCGCCCATGGCGACCACGCCGGAGGCCCGCTCCATCAGGTTTTCCAGGTGGGCTTCGAAGATCGTCGCTTCGACCATGGTCAGGGCGTCGATGCGCTTCTGGAAGCTTTCCTTGGCCTCGCTGCGCATGAAGGGGCCGAAGACCACAAGGGCCGGCAGGCGTGGCCGGCTGGTTTCATAGGCCCGCAGTACCCAGTCCACCACCTCTTCCCCGTCGCCGCCGCCGCCGGGGGTGACCAGCAGGAACGGCGCACCGCCGAAGGGGCCTTCGGGCAGGTCGACGCTTTCGCTGGCCGTACCGCGCAGATAGCCGGTGAAGCGGGTCTTGGCGTGCAGGGAGTCGGGGACGTCCAGTCCGTCGAAGGGATTGTAGACCTGGGGCAGGCCATAGACCCAGATGGCGTCGTACAGGTCCTCCATGGCCGGGATGGCGTTCTTGCGCTCCCACTCCGTGGACAGCAGGGCCGGGTCGTCCATGATGTCGCGCAGGCCGAGCACACAGGGGGTGCCCATGGCCTTGAGCATCTGCAAGGTGCTTTCCACCTCGCCGCGCAGGCCCAGAGGTTCCTTGTCCACCAGGAACAGGTCGGGATCGAAGGCCTCGGCCGTATGGCGGATGATGGATCCGCGCAGGTCCAGCGTCTGCTCCACGTCCATATGCAGGGACAAGGAGGTGTATTCGCCGTTGCGCAGCTTGATCACGCCGGGCACGCGCACGAAATCCACACGGGTCCGGAAGTCGAAACTGCCGATGATCGGCGAGCCGGAAATGATGAGGACCGACAGGTCCTTGCGATCGGCGACAAGGTCGTGGGCGATGCGCCGGCAGCGGCGCAGGTGGCCGAGGCCGAAACTGTCGTGGCTGTAGATCAGCACACGCTTATCGCTGCGTCGCCCCCGGTTTTGTGGGCCGGCCATCGCGTCTTTCCCAAACCTGTCGTCAGCGTTGACTGCAACATGTGCGACGCAGCAGGAAAAAGGTCAACAGTCTTCGCACCCCCACGGCCCCGTCGCCGGACCACCGTGCGCCATCGGCCACACCTTCGGCAACCCCCGGGACATCGCGGTACCGCCATGCGGCTTCCGGGAGACACGCGGGGGACAAGGCCGCAGGCACTCGCTTGCCGCCGGCCCGGGGAGACTCTATAGATCGGCTCCTCACGATCCCCGATCCGGTTTCCCCCGTCCGGCCCCCGTCAGGTTTCCCTGTCCCGCCTATGGCCCGGCGCCGCAGTAGTCCGAGGAGTCGCATGCGTCCCGCGACCGACGTGCCCCCAAACCCCTTTGCCACGCTGATCCTGCCGCTGGTGGCGGTGCTGACCCCGCTGATCGCCATGGCCGGCAACAAGATGGTGGTCTATCCGGCCGCTCTTCTGGCCCTGGCGGCCGTCTGGCAGATCCTGTGCGGGCCGGCGCCCGGGGCGGCGGTTGCCGTCGCGACGGGATGGCGGGACCGGCCGGTGGCTCTGGTCCTGCTGCTGATGGCCCTGTGGGCGGTGATCAGCCTGCTGTGGTCGCCGGCGGGGGACAAGGGCGTGGTGGCGGCCTTGACCCTGCTGGGGACCACGGCCGGCGGAGCGGCGGCCTTTCATGCGGCCGGTGCGGGGCGGGGGAACCGCTGCCGGATGGCCGGGGGGCTGGGCCTCGGTCTGATTGCGGCGGCCCTGCTGTTCGCAGAGGAAACCCTGTCCGGCTTCGCCCTGGTGGGGCTGGTGGAGGGGCGGGCGATTCCGTCGTCCTATTTCAATGCCGGGATCACGGTGCTGGTGATGATGACCTGGCCGGCCCTGGCCGCCGCCGGTGCCCTGCCCGGGCGGCGTGGTCCTGTCGCCGCGGCGGGATTGGGATTGGTGGTCGCCCTGGTGGCCTTGCTGGGGGAAAGCGGCAGCAGCGTGCTGGCCCTGGCCGGCGGACTGCTGCTGGCCGGGGCTACGGCGCTGGCGCCCCGTCTGGTGCCCCGTCTGGTGGGGACCGGCCTGGCGGTGATCATCCTGGCCATGCCCTGGGGCGTGGGGGCGGTGCTGGATCAGACGCCGGTGCCGCCGGTGGCGCAGTATGGCGGCAATTCGGCCCAGCATCGGCTGTATATCTGGGACTATACCGCCGGCAAGATCGCCGAACGCCCCCTGCACGGCTATGGCATCGAGGCGGCGCGCACCCTGGACAAGACCCCCCATCCGCGCCTGTTCTTCATGAAGGGCCGGTGGTGGGAAAAGGAGGTGCCGCTGATGACCCTGCACCCCCACAACATGGCTTTGCAGATCTGGCTGGAGCTGGGGGTGGCCGGAGCTGTGCTGGCCGCGACAGCGGCGGCCCTGCTCGGCTGGCGGCTGGGGCGGGGGGACCTGCCCCGATCCTGGGCGGCCTGGGGCACGGCGATGGTGGGGGCCGCGGCGATATTCGGCTTCGTCGGCTACGGCATATGGCAGGGGTGGTTGTTGTGCGCTTTTGCGACTTCTGCGGCGCTGTTGCGCGGGGCGTTGGGCGCATTACTGGACCGCAACGATCCTTGACCCCGCGGACCCGAGGCCGTAAGGGGATGCCCAGCGGTTCCGCCTTCTGAAAGCGCCTCGTTCGTGTCCGATTCTTTCGCCGTTCCGTCCCCGGCTTCCGACAGTGCCACGACGCCCGCATCCGCAGCGGATGCCGGGGCGATGGTGTGTGTCGTCGTGCCGGTGCTGAACGAGCGGGACAATCTGGCCGCCGTGGCCGCCGCCGTGGCCGAAGCCCTGGACCCGGTCGTCCCCTGGGAACTGGTGTTCGTCGATGACGACAGCCGCGACGGCAGTGCGGAGGTGCTGGCCGCCCTGACCCGCCGGAACCCCCGGGTACGGTCCTTGCGCCGGGTCGGCCGGCGGGGGCTGTCGACGGCGGCCATCGAAGGCATGCTGGCCAGCAGTGCGCCGGTTCTGGCGGTGATGGACGGCGATTTGCAGCACGACGCCAGCCTTCTTGCCACCATGTACACGACACTGACGACCGCCCCCCTGGATATCGTCATCGCCAGCCGCTTCGCCCCGGGCGGCAGCGCCGGCGGATTGTCGTCGGAAGGGCGGGAGCGGCTGTCGCGCTGGGGCAATGCCCTGGCCCGCAAGGTCATGGGCGCGCCGCTGACCGACCCGCTGACCGGCTTTTTCATGCTGCGGCGGCCGCTGCTGGACTCGGTGGTGCACCGGCTGTCCGGGCGTGGCTTCAAGATTCTCGCCGATATTTTCGCCTCCGCCGACCGGGTGCCGCGCTGGGCCGAGGTGCCGCTGATCTTCCGCGAACGCACCGCCGGGGAAAGCAAGCTCGACGCCCGGGTGATGGTCGACTTCGCCCTGCTGCTGGTCGAAAAGGCCGCACGGGACCGCCTGCCTCTGGGCTTTGTGGTCCAGCTGATGGAATGGCTGGGTCTCGCCGCCGGCTTTGCCCTGCTGCTGTGGCTGGGACATGCGGGGCTGGGCGCGCGGTTCTGGGCTGCGGCCTTCGGCTCGGGGATGCTCACCGTGGCCGTCCACCACCGCCTGCGCCTGGCCCTGACCCCCCGCCACCTGCGGCCCCGGGGGGCGGACGGGGCGAAGGCCTTCAGCCGGGTGCTCGGCTGGTGCATGCCCGGCCTGGCCATCGCCATCGCTTTGGGAAGCATTGCCGAGGGCCAGGGACTGGACGGCGTCTGGGCGCGGCTGATCACGGTGATGGCCGCCGCCCCCTGGGTCCAGGCGGTCGGCGCGCAGATGTTGACGGCCCGGCGGTAGAGCCCTTTCCCCACCGACGCCGAATCTTGCTACCTTGTCCGGAGAGTTGTTCCGCCATGCTCGCGCCTACCCGCCTTGTCGGCCCCGTTCCCCGCGCTTTCGGTGACCCCTGGGAGGCCGCCCGGCTGGCGCTGTGGGTGACGGTGGTGGGGACGCTGGCGCGCCTGGTGATGGCCTGGGTGCTGCCCTACGGCACCGGCGAGGCCTATTACATCGCTTCGGCCCGCACGCTTCAATGGAGCTGGTTCGACCAGCCGCCGCTGTTCCTGTGGCTGGTCTGGGCCTGGAAGACGGTGACCGGATTCGAGGCGCCGTTCCTGGTGCGTCTGCCCTTTGTCGCTCTGTTCGTCGGCTCGACGGTATTGATGTGGACCCTCGCCCGGCTGCTGTTCGGGGCCTGGGCGGCGGGGATTGCGGTGCTGCTGCTGAACATCGCCCCGGTGTTCGGCCTATCGGTGGCCAGCTGGGTGCAGCCGGACGGACCGCTGATCCTGTTGTGGCTGGCGGTATCCCTGATGGCGGCCCGCTTGATGCTGGTGGAGCCCCGGCCGGATAACGCCGTCCTGTGGTGGGTGGGGATCGGCCTGCTGCTGGGGCTGGCGCTGCTGGCCAAGTACCATGCT
Source organism: Rhodospirillaceae bacterium Z3-40 (assembly GCA_046233135.1). GTDB lineage: Bacteria > Pseudomonadota > Alphaproteobacteria > Rhodospirillales > Rhodospirillaceae > JBJXHN01. Next base: position 419,349 of record JBJXHN010000004.1, read on the forward strand.
CTGTTCCTGATCGCCGGCATCGGCCTGTTCGCCCTGACCACGCGCGGCCAGCGGTCCTGGGTGATCCATCCCGGTCCCTGGATCGCCATGGCTTTGGCCCTGCTGTGCTTCCTGCCGGTGGTGCTGTGGAACGCCGGCCACGACTGGGCGTCGTTCGCCTTCCAGGGCGGCCGGGCGGTGGAAGGCAGCGGCTTCCGCCCCGACTGGCTGCTGCGCTCGGTGCTGGGACAGGCGGTGTGGCTGGGGCCGTGGGTGATGGTGCCGCTGCTCTACGCCATCGTGCAGGCCTTCGGCCACGGCGCGCGCAAGGACCCGGAGGGCTGGTTCCTGCTGTGCCTGGCGGTGCTGCCGATCATCGTCTTCACCGTGATCGCCTCGTGGGCGCCGGTGGGCTACCACTTCCATTGGCAGGCGCCGGGCTGGCTGATGACCCTGCCGCTGCTGGGGCGCGAGGCCGCCCGCTGGCTGGCGGAACGGCGGCGGGGCAGCTGGCTGTGGCTGCGGCTGTCCACGATGGGATCGGTGGTGATGATCGCCGGCCTGGGGCTGCTGGTGCTGACCGGCTGGGGCCGCTTCCTGGTGGGGCCGGAAACCCGGGACCCGACCCTGGAATTCTCCACCTGGGAGGATCTGGCCCCGGTGCTGGCATCGGAAGACCTGCTGACCGCCGGCAAGACCTTTGCCGCCGCGGTGCACTGGACGGAAGTGGGGCGTCTGGACGCGGCGGTGGGCACCCGGATGCCGGTCACCGTTCTCAGCGATGACCCGCGCAATCCGGCGTTCCTGTTCGATCCGCGCTCCCACGCCGGCTGGCAGGGCATCATTGCCGGCACGCCGGGGACCATGACCAATCCGCTGGCGGTGATGGATCAGGCTTTCGATGAGGTTGAGACCATCGGTGCGGCGCGCATGCGCCGCTGGGGCAGCCCTGCGGAAACGGTGATGGTAACGCGCGGCATCGGCTACCGCCCTACCCACGACCTGCCCATGGACGGCAGCGAAGCGGAAAGCTACTTCACCTTCGACCGGCGCGACCTTCCCATGGCCTGGGGCGATCCGCGCCGCACCGATGACGGAACCAGCTACCGGGCCGCCCTGGGGCCGCGCCAGTATCTGGCGGTGATCGTTGATCCCCTGGTCAATCCCACCGAGGTGACGATGCGCCTGAGCGCCCCGCCGGGCGGCCCGGATCGGGAGATTGCGGTGATCCTTTACGGCCGCCGCATGAGCGGGGAGATGTGGAAGGAAAACCCGCCGCTGGTCACCCTGCCGGGGGACGGCCGCTGGGTGGATGTGCGCTTCCCGCTGCGCAAGGCGCCGACCGTGGGCCGCTGGTACCTGTCCCTGATCTTCGAAACCCAGGGGGTGACGGAGCCGGACGCGGAAGCCTTCCGCATCGACAGCTTGCAGGTGCGGTAGGAGTATCTGGCGGTCAGACCGGACGGACACGGTCCGCGGCCACCCCCGCGGTCGCTTCCACGGCCAGGGGGGGCACGATATCCACCGTATAGATCGCCGTTTCCCCCTGCCGGCCGCGCACCTTGACCGTGCCGACGGGGCGGGCGGCGTCCTGCAAATCGGCGGACTCCATGGTGGACTCGCTCATCAGGATGTAGGTGCCGTGGTCCTTGTTCAGCTGTTCCAGCCGGGCGGCCACGTTCACGTCGTCGCCATGGGCAGTGAAGATCAGCCGGTTGTGGCTGCCCACCGTGCCCAGGGTCATCAGCCCGGTGTTCAGGCCCGCCCGGGTCCGCACCCTGTGCCCCCCGTCGCCGAGCGGCAGATCCTTGACCGTGGCCACGATCTCCGCCGCCGCCGAGACCGCGCGGCGGGCGTGGGTCTCGCCGCTGTAAACCACCATCAGGGCATCGCCGATGAACTGCGCGATCAGCCCGCCGTGGCGGTCGATGATCTCCGACACCGCCGAGAAATAGGCGTTGAGGATTTGCAGCAGCTCCGCCGGGCTCACCCGCTCCGACAGGGTGGAGAAGCCTTCGATGTCGGTGAACATCACCGTGGCCATGCGCACTTCGGCGTCCCCCGGCCGGATCGCGGTGTCGGCCTCGGCCACCCGCTGGGCCACGTCGGCGGAGACGAAGCGCGACAGGTCCCGCGCCGCCGTGTTGTCCGCCACCGCCCGCTCCAGCATCCGCCGCGCCCGCATCAGCCCCAGGGCCAGCAGGACCGTCACCACCAGGATGGAGACGATCTTGTCCACCTCCGCCCCGATCAGCACGGTGTTGGAGGTCATGTAGGCCACATAGTCGTGGGTTACCCGGGGGCCGTGGATGCTGGGCACATCGCCGACCAGGGCATAGAGCAGCAGGCCGCCCCAGCCCAGCGCTGCCGTCAGCCCGGCCACCACCACATACATCGGTTCGAACCGCAGCGCGCGCAGGGCGATGAAGATGAACACGTACAGAAGGGTCGGGGCCTTCAGGTAGAAGGGCGCGGACTGGCCGTATTGCAGGTGAAAACTCCAGATCAGCCCCATCAGCAGGGCCATGTCGGCAACGATGGACAGCAGCACGAACCAGCGCGGCGGCAGCCGCCGGCTCACCCAGGCTAGCCGCCCGAGGATGAACACCGCATAGGTCCCCAGGGCGATCGGCACCGGCATGAAATCGGTGGACATCGATGTCTTGGGCGACAGGAAATAGAAGACGGCAAAGAAGATCAGGATCGCCAGCTGCGCCCAGGCGATCAGCGCTTCGGCCTGATGCTGCTGGTCGTGGATCGACCGGCGGATGCGGTCGGGCAGCCGGCCCGGGGTATCGGGGCCGAGGATGCGCCGGGCCAGGGTGCGCCAAAGGGGCTGGGGCTGGTGTGACATCGCGGTCTGGCTCTTTCTTCTGTCGGTCCCAAGTGCCTGAGGCGCATGCCGGCCCGAGGTGCCGCCCGAGGTGCCGCCCGTGGTGCCGACGGAGGGGTCCGCCGCCTTATATAGAGCGCCGGCCCTGCTATCGCGTCCCTCGCATGATACCGTTCCTTCGCCTATCATGACGACCGTCTCACCGCCGCCGACAGGATGTTTCATGGATCGATCCCTTTTCGCCTTCATCTGGCGTTACAGCCGTGCCCAGCAGATCAAGGCGCTGCTGCTGACCGTGGTGTCGTTCCCGTTCTTGTATCTGTCCCTGGATCTGCCCAAGACCATCGTCAACAAGGCCATCAACGGCGAGGCGGGCACCCACACCCTGCTGGGGGTGGAGATGGGGCAGATATCCTATCTGTGGGCGCTGTGCGGGGCTTTCCTGGCCCTGGTCTTCATCAACGGCGGCTTCAAGTACGCCATCAACGTCTACAAGGGCGTGCTGGCCGAACGCATGCTGCGCCGCCTGCGCTACATGCTGGTGCAACGGGTGCTGCGCTTCCCGCTGGCCCGCTTCCGCACCGTCAGCCAGGGCGAAATCGTCGCCATGGTCACTGCCGAGACCGAACCCCTGGGCGGCTTCTTCGGCGATGCCTTTGCCTTGCCGGCGTTCCAGGGCGGCATCCTGCTGACCATCCTGGTCTTCATGTTCGTCCAGGATCCGGTGCTGGGTGTGGCCGCCATCGCCCTGTACCCGCTACAGGCCTGGCTGATTCCCAAGATGCAGCGCCGCGTGAACCTGATGAACAAGGAGCGCGTGCGCACCGTCCGCAAGCTGTCGGAACGGCTGGGCGAGACCGTGCAGGGGGTGTCTGATATCCATGCCAACAACACCAGCCGGTACGAACTGGCCGATTACGCCAACCGCATGGGCATCATCTTCGGCATCCGCTTCAAGATCTACAAGCTCAAGTTCTTCATCAAGTTCCTCAATAACTTCCTGGCCCAGCTGACGCCTTTCTTCTTCTATGCCATCGGCGGCTATCTGGTGATCCAGGGCGACCTGTCCTTCGGGGCGCTGGTGGCCATCCTGGCCGCTTACAAGGACCTGTCCGCGCCCTGGAAGGAAATGCTGAACTGGTATCAGCAGCTGGAAAACGCCCGCATCAAATACGAACAGGTGACCGAACAGTTCGACGCGCCAGGCATGATGGACGAAGCCCTGATGTGGTCCGGCGATCAGGACGGCGCGCCGCTGGACGGCCGGCTGGAAGCCACCAACGTGGTGTTGCAGGAAGACGAGGGCGAGCGGCAGGTGGACGGGGTGACCCTGGCCTTCGACCTGACCGACCATGTGGCCCTGACCGGCCCGGGGGGCGGCGGGAAGAGCGATCTTGCCCGCCTGCTGGCCCGTCAGGTGCTGCCTTCGGCGGGGCGGATTTCCGTCGGCGGCCGGGATCTCGCCACCCTGCCCGAGTCGGTGACCGGGCGGGACATCGCCTATGTGGATCAGGAAAGCTATCTGCGGGCCGGTACCCTGCGCGATGCCCTGCTGTACGGCCTGAAACACGTCCCCGTGGCCGGCGATATGGAGCTGGACAGCACCGACCGGCGGGAGGCCGAGGCTTCGGGCAACTCCGTCGACCCCATCGCCGCCGACTGGGTGGGCGAGCGGGGCGAGGACGGTGTGGCCCTGAACGACCGGCTGGTGGCGGTGCTGCGCCTCGTCGGGCTGGAAGACGATGTCTTCGCCATGGGCCTGCGCCAGACCGTCAGCGCCGACAGTGCCGGAGAGCTGGGCGGCTGCCTGCTGGAAGCCCGGGACCGGATGGTGGCCCGGTTGCAGGAAGAAGGGGTGGGCGATCTTGTGGAGCGCTTCCATCCGGACCGCTTCAACCGCAACGCCTCGGTGGCGGACAACCTGCTGTTCGGCATGGCGGTGCACGAGGATTTCTTCCCCGATAACCTGCCCTGTCAGCCGGTGATGCGCGCCGTGCTGGACGAAACCGGCCTGGACGAGACCTTCCTGGACATCGGTCGGCGCACGGCAGTGCTGATGATCGACCTGTTCCAGGACCTGCCGCCGGGCCACGAGTTCTTCGAACGCTACGGCTTCTTCGACGCCGAACAGCTGCCCGAATACCAGCGGATCCTCAATGCCAGCCGCAACGGCACCGATGCGCTGTCGTCGGGGGACCGGGAGCGGCTGCGCGCCCTGCCGTTCCGCCTGGTGCCCGCCCGTCATCGCCTGGGGCTGATCGAAGACGCGCTGGAAGAGCGGATCCTTTCCGCCCGCCGCCTGTTCGCCGAGCGCATGGCCGCCACAGGCAACGGCGGCGTGGCGTTCTTCGACGAAGCTCGGCTGAACCCGGCGCAGACGGTGCGCGAGAACGTGCTGTTCGGCAAGGTGGCCGCCGACAAGGCCAAGGCGGCCGAACGGGTGGACGAGATGCTGGCCGAGGTGGTGGACGATCTGGAGATGTTCTCCGACATCGTCGCCCTGGGCCTGGACAGCGAGATCGGCATCGCCGGCAAGCGCCTGGGGCCTGCCCAGCGTCAGCAGGTGGTGATCGCCCGCGCCCTGCTGAAGCAGCCGCGCCTGATGGTGGTCAACGAAGCGATCCCCGCCCTGGATTCCGCCACCGCCACCCTGGTGCGCGACAGCGTGGTGTCCGCGCAGGACGGGCGCGGCCTGGTCTGGGTGGAAACCCGGCTGGAGACGGAAGCCCCCTTCACCCAGATTTTCACCATGGAACGCGGCCGTCTGACCAGCCGGCCCGGCGGCAAGGCACCGGCGGAAAGCGGGGAGGCACCGGACGAGGCGGCCGCGGCGCCGGCTGCGGCCGAACCCCCGGCGGCAACGGACGGCGAGGACGGACAGGACAGCGCGAGCGGCGTGGCACGGGAAGCCCGCCTGCTGGCCGGCGTTCCTTTCTTCAGCGGCCTGGATGCCTCGACCCTGAAGCTGCTGGCCTTCACCAGCGACCGGCGGACGTATGCTGCGGGCGACACCATCATGCGCCAGGGCGAAATGGCCGAGAACGCCTATGTGATCATGTCCGGCAAGGTGGCGGTGCTGGTGGAGACCGAAGACGGCGAGCGCCAGGTGGCGGTCCGTGGCCCCGGCGATCTGGTGGGCGAACTGGCCCTGCTGTGCGAAGCACCGCGCACGGCGACCCTGCGGGCCGAGGAACCGGCCGAGGCCTTGCGCATTTCCGCCGATGTCTTTGCTCAGGTGGTCGGCGACAACGCCCAGGTGGCCACCAGCCTGCTGCGCATCATCGCCCGCCGCTTCGAGGCCAGCATGCGCGAGCTGAGCGGCGGCAAGGCGCTGTACGACCCGGGCACGCGCCTGCCCAACGCCGACATGCTGCGCACGCACCTGCGCCGCGCCCTGAAGAAGGCCGAACCGGCCGGGGGGGCCTTGTGCCTGGTCAAGCTGCATGGCTTGCAGCCGGTGCTGGAAACCCTGGGCAAGGGAGCAGAGGAGCGGCTGTTCAAAAAGGTGGTGCGGCGTCTGCGTCAGGCGACTCACGAGATGGACACGGTGGCCCGGCTCAGCTGGTCGCACTTCGCCGTTCTGGCGGCGGGGACCACGCCGGACGCCCTGGAAGCTGCAGTGCACCAGTCCTTCGCCGAGCCCTTCCGCTTCGGTCGGGAGGTTGTCAACGCCGAGGATCTCGTGACCCTGGAAACCCTGGCGCTGTCGTCGACTGTAGAAGAGGCCGTGGACGTCCTGTCCTCTCCGGCCGCCGATCCGGGCGCGGCGGGGGAGTGAGACTCTCCCGCCTTCCCCTCGGGCCTCAAGCCGCAGGCATGCGGTACCACGTGGTCATGCCTACCCGACGAAGGATGAAACCCTTCGCCGGGCGGGTATTACTCTCTGAACACCAGTTTGCGCAGCCGGTCTTTCAGGACCTCCCACGGCGTGGGACCCAGGGGATCGGCGACGCCCGGCGTCTGGCAATAGGCGCCGCGCAGATAGGCGTCCTTGGTCTCCGCCGGGGCCTTGGAGCCGATGCGCATGGGGGCGAAAAAGGCCGCGCAGGACCGGGCGAGTCCGTCGGCGGTCATGACCCGGGTGGGGCCGAAGGGCAATTCCTCGGTGCCGTGGGTGACAGCGGCGGGAGCGATGCCGGTGCGGGCGGCCAGGGCGTCGCGGTACAACGCCTCGGCCAGATCCGCGGCCGGCGGGTCGGCAGGCAGGCTGCGGGCGCCGGTGTAACGGGCATAGAGGATCGCACCTCCCGGCAGGCTTTGGGCATAGAGCATGCGCCCGGGCAGGGAGGTAAAGGTGATCGGCCCGCGCTCCATGCCCTCGGGCAGGGGGACGAGCAGGCGGGTCTGGGTGATCTCCAGCATGGCCGAAGGCTCCGGCGGTCCGTCAAGCCAGGCCTCGGTGGGGCGCAGGCTGTCGGGATCCTCGCGGGGCGGGGCGTCGGGATCGGCGGGCGTGGCGCAGGCGGCCAGAAGCAGCAGCAGGGCGACGGACGCGCCGCGTCGAAGGGGCGCGATGGGCAGGCAATGGGACGGCATGGCGGCTCTCGACCGTGACGGAAGGCGCCAGCCTACCCGCTGCGGAGGCCGGGGCAAAGGGGAGAGAACCCCGGCGGGTCCGGAAACCGGCCCGGCGAGGCAAAGGACGCCCCGCCGGTAGCCGCTTTTGAAAGACGACCCCCGGATGCCTCGGGAGTCGGGGCTGCCGTCAGGCGCGGGCCTTGGCCAGTCGCGCCTGGGCGTCCTGGCGGCGCATTTCGTCGGCGAGGTCGCTGGAAATCACCTTCTTGTTCACCGGATTGAACAAGGTCCCCAGGGTCTTGGCCATGGCGATGCCCACGGGAATGCCGATGATGCTAATGAACAGTCCGGCGACCTGAAGAACCTGGATGAAGGCGAGGAACAGGCCGAAGGGAACCCAAAGAACCATGATGATCGTGGAATAGGTTTCCCAGCCGGAGTTTTTGGGCTTCTTGCGGGAGATTTTTCTCGCATCCACCAGCTCGCGGCCGAATGGCGCGAAATAGAACTTCCCCATCTCCATCAGGCCAAGACCGATCGGCGCCGCGACGACGGTCGCCGTCAGAAGGAGGCCCAACAGATAGGTGATGATGGCATTAATAAAACCGCAAAACGGAACATGCCAAATGATGTTGCCGAACACGCGCATGGATACCTCCTGGTATGTAATGGCCCGCTGAACGTGGCTTTAGTGCTGTATGGTAGTTGCTGGTTCTGTGTCTAGTATAAAATTTCTAGTAACACTTGCTGTTGTGCTGAATCAATAGACTAATTGTAGGTAGATGGGCTTCTGAGGCTAAAGTCTCGGTAGCCGGTTTTATCAGGGAAATATTATTTTCATGTCGAAATGATAAGTGTGTTTGTGCTTTGGACCCTGATTCGGCCGTCCGGCGCCGGTTTTCTCCGCCGTCGTCCCTGCCGGATCCCGAGCGTGGCGACCGTGAGGGAGCGAAGGCCGCGTCAGCAGCCGTGCTTCCGCCATTTTGAAAGGACGGGCCGGATCGGTGGTTCCAGGCCGTCCAGCAGGTCGGTGACCTGGGTCCACCGGGCCTCTGCCTCGGTCACCAGCCAGGGCAGCAGGCGGTCCAGGGGCGGGCGCGGTGATCGTCCCGGCGGGCCATCGGCCGGCCAGGTGAGCCAGTAGGTGCCCAGTGCCACCACGCCGGTGTCCGGGACGGCGGGGACCAGACGGCCGGAGGCCAGATCCTCGGCGACGAAGAAGACATTGGCGAGCACGATCCCCGCCCCATCGAGGGCGGCCTGGATGGCGTTATCGTCGGTTTCGAACCCGGCGGGCCAGCGGTTCGGCAGGTGAGCGCCGGGCACCGTATCGGCCCAGACCCGCCAGTCCCAGGGATCGGCGGTGTTCTTCAGCAGGGGCGCCGTTGCCAGATCGGCGCGGTCGGTCAGGCGCAAGGCCGGCGGAGCGACGGGCAGGGACAGGTCAACCGCCAGGATCGTGCCCGGCTCCGGCGGCGGCTCTCCGGGCCGGCAATAGACCACGCCGGCGGCAGCGTCATGCAGGCGCGGGTCATAGGGGCGGTCGGCGGCGATCAGACTGACCGGCGGGTCCGGCCTATCCCTTTGCCAGCGCCGCAGCGCCGCCAGCAACCAGCGCAGCGCCAGGGTCGGGGGCGCGCGGAACACCAGTTCCGCATCCGTCGGCGGCCGGAAGGCGGCGGTCAGTTGATCGAGCGCGGCCGTCGCCTCGGGCAGGGCGCGGGCGCCCAGGGCGGTCAGGGCCACGCCCTGGGGCTCGCGATGGAACAGGGGGGCACCCAGGTGACTTTCCAGCCGCCGGATCTGGTGGCTGATGGCGCCCTGGGTAACGCCCAGCTCCTGCGCCGCCCGGCCGAAGCCCCCCAGACGGGCGGCAGCCTCGAAAGCGCGAACGGCGGACAGGGGCGGAAGACGGCGCATGGGACAGGGCCTTTTGGGGGCGGCGGGGGATCGAACAGGGCGGATATGCTCAAGGACGCGCTGAACGAAATGGGGATGAGGGGGGCCGGGGCTCAAGACCGGTCCGCGTCTCCGGCCTTCCTCCACCCCCATCAATTTTCCTCATGGGTGGGGGCAACCGAACTGGTTTGCGCCGGCTGCCGTTTCCGACGACCGTAGCGCTTTCGGCAATCGTCTCGGAAGGCGCTGTCCATGATCCCCGCTCATCCCGCTTCTGTCTCGGACTCTCTCTGGAGGCCCGTGCTGGGCATGCTGTGGGCGTTTGGCGGTGTGGCGCTTTTCTCGGTCGTTTTCGCCTCCGGGCGGTTGCTGGGGGGCGCGGTTCCCGCCGAGCAGATCCTGTTCCTGCGCTTCGGTTCCGGCGCCTTGTTCCTTCTGATGCTGGCTTTGGCCTCGCCGGAGGGGCTGCGCGGATGCGCCAGCCCCAAGCCCTGGCAGCACCTGCTGCGCTGCGCCCTGGGGATGAGCGGCGGATTGTGTGCGATCAAGGCCGCGACCCTGCTTCCCGTGGCCGACGCGGCGGCGCTGGGGCTGCTGGAAGGGCCGCTGACCGTGCTGTTCGGCGCCATCCTGCTGGCGGAACGGGTGGGGATGGTGCGGTGGATGGGGGTGGCGCTCACCCTGTTCGGCGCCCTGGTGGTGGCCCGTGACGGCCTGCCCGTGCTGGCCGATCTGCTGCGCCTGGCGGTCGAGCCCGGGGCGGTGCTGGCCGTCGGCGGTGCGGCGCTGATGGGACTGGAGAATATTCTGATCCGTCTGGGGGCGATCCGGGAACGGCCGCTGGCCATCCTGTTGCACGTCAATGTCTTTGGCCTGCTGTTGCTGGCGCCGGTGGTGCTTCCCCGCTGGGTGGCCATGGACGGAGCGACGGTCGCCCTTGTGCTGGCCCTGGGTCCCCTGGCGATTGCCGGCCAGTTCTGCAACATCCGGGGCTATGCGCTGGCCGAGGCCTCGGTTATCGGTCCGGTGGCCACCGCCTGGCTGCCCTGCGCGGCGCTGATCGACTGGATCGCCTTCGATATCGCCCCCGGCCCCGCGTTGGCGGCCGGGGGCATGTTGATGCTCGTCGGCGCCATGCTGCTGACGCGCAGCCGGCGGCGGAAGGTGCAGGTTGCGTGATTGCTCTGTGTGCGACCTTTTTGCCCTTTGTCGGCTCTCCCATCCGGTTTTACTTAATTGTATGGGCGATGTGGTATATCGCCAAAGTAAAATAGCATATCGCTGGAAGTAAATCCCACATAGCATCCTCCTTCGCATAAGGTGGTGCACATTTCGTCTGATCTGTCTTTCATGCTACAAGGTAAAATTCTTCCTTTCAACGAAAAAGAGCAATGCTTTCTATTTTTATTTATGAAGATTTGATGGATCTATCTCTTGCGAGCATATTCCAAAACGCATTACTTTTCGCATTATGGGAATTCGCATTTTGCAAAAACAACTATGATGGGTTTTCCTTTGAGGGGTGATGTCGGTGGTGTCCATGGAGGAATGGGCGGTAGTGACTTTCAAAGGTAAGTAAATTCAGTGGCTCATCGCCGTCATCACCCACCCGCGCACGGCCGCGTCCCCCTCCTGGCGCAGCGCGGCGGACTCCAGGGCGATCACCGTCAGCCCGGCCCCTTCTGCCACGGCGCGCAGGTAGCCGGCCCCGTGGCGGTAGCGGCCGTGCGGTCCCAGGCACCAGCGTTCCGCAGCGGTATCCGCCGTCCTGCCGTCTTCGATGGCGCCTTCCGCCTGCTCGGCGGTGACGATCAGCCGGCCGCCGGGGTGCAGCAGGGCCGCCGCTGCGGCCACCAGCGGCGTCAGGTCGCCCAGATAGATCAGCACGTCACCGGCCACCACCAGGTCCGCCCCCATGCCGGCGGTCGCGGCGGCCTTCAGCCAGATTTCCAGATCGCAGATGTCCAGGCGGTCGTACAGCCCCTTGTCCCGGGCCAGGGCCAGCATGTCCGGTGACAGGTCCACGCCGGTCAATCGGCGGGCAAAGGGGCGCAGGGCCGCCCCCACCAGACCGGTGCCGCAGCCCAGGTCGATGATCTCCAGCGAGCCCGGGGCCGGATTGCCGCCATGGCGCCGGACCGCGTCGGCCAGCAGATCCGGGCCGCGATAGCCCAGATGGCCCAGGGTCGCGTCGAACGTGGGGGCGAACTGATCGAAAGTCAGCCGCACATAGGCGTCTTCCGCCCGTTCCGGCGGTGCGGCATCGGTCAGCGAGGCGGCCATGTGGCGGGGCATCGGGTGGTGGGGATGGGCCGCAAGCCAGGCCCGGGCCTCGGCGGCGGCGGCCTGGGGGGCTCCGGCGGCGCGCTTGGCATACAGCGCCTGTCCCATCACCGCGTGGGCTTCGTCCCTGTCCGGGTCCTGGGCCAGGGCGGCGCGGGCGTCGCGCACGGCGCCGTCCATGTCGCCCTGCGCCAGCCGTGCGGCACCGCGTCCGGCGCGCGCGGCGGTGAAGTCCGGGGCGCGGGCCAGGGCGGCGTCGAAGGCCGCTTCGGCATCCGCCGGCCGGGCGTTTTCCTGCAGGGCCGTGGCCAGGGTGAAGTGGGCTTCGGGCAGTGTCGGATCGGCGGCCACGGCGTCCCGGGCCGTGGCTTCGGCGTTGCGCGGCTCGCCCAGGCGCAACTGGGTGGAGGACAGGCTGGCCAGTGCGCCCGCATGATCGGGCTTGCGGCGCAGGGCGGCGCGGTAGTGGCCGGCGGCTTCGCGAAAGCGGCCCCGCTCGCGCAGCAGGTTGCCCATGTTGGTGTTGACGGCCGGACTGTCCGGTCGGGTTTCCAGGGCCTTGGCAAAGGCCTCTTCGGCGTCGTCCAGCCGGCCCTGGCGGCGCAGCAGGGTCGCCAGATTGGCCCAGGCCTCCCAGGCTGCGGAATCCAGATCGACGGCGGTGCGAAAGGCGGTTTCCGCCCCCCGGGCATCGCCGGCATCGCGCAGGGCCAGGCCGAGAAAACGGTGGATGTCGGGCACCTGCGGGGCCAGGGCGGCGGCGCGGGACAGCTGGTGGGCGCCCTGGCGGGGATGGCCGCTTTGGTGCAGGGCAAGGCCGAGCAGATGGAGAAGCTGGGGATCCCGGGGCCGACGCTTCAGCAGCCGGCGATAGGCCTTGGCCGCTTCGGCCGGGCGGCCGGCCTCATGCAGGGCCTGGGCCTTGGCCAGGGCGGGATCCGCCGGTGTCTCCCTTTGGTTCCCGTTGGGCATGCTTGTCCTCCGTCACGGCGCGGCCAGATCAAGCGGCGCAGCCTAACCCACGGTGACGGCGGGAGGGAACCCCGGGGCTGGGGAAATCAGGGCGCCTGTGCCCCCGGTTCCGCCGCTTCGCCGGTTTCCGGCGGCTTGCGGCTGACGGTGGCGCGGACTTCGGCCAGCCCCAGGGGCTCGCGCATCCAAAGCAGGGCGCCGGGACCGTTGGAGAAGACCAGGCTGATCAGGAAGTAGCACAGGGAAAACGCCAGGGCGGCCGAGGCGTCCACGCCATGCTGGGCGAACAGCACCACCACCAGGGCGTCGCGGGTGCCGACCCCGGCGATGGACAGCGGCAGCAGCGAGACCAGGGTGCCCCAGCCGGTGACGGCCACCAGGGTTTCCAGCGGCACGGGCAGGGCAAAGGCTTCGGCCAGGGCCATGGACGCAGCGATCATCAGCAGGTTGGCCGGAACGGTGATCAGCGCCAGCGGGATCAGCGTCGGCCAGGACAGCAGGCGGCGGGTGTCCATCTCGAACCGGTCCAGGGAGTCGGGGCGGCTGGCGGCCATGCGGCCGATGACCGGCAGGCGGGTGGCGATGGCGGCCAGCCGGCCACGCGGCCAGCGCCGCAGCAGCATCAGTACGCCGACTGCGACCAGCAGGGCAGCCCCGGCGGCGACCCAGCCGCTGCCGGCCGGCACGGGGGCGACGACGGGCAGGGCGACCAGGGCCATCAGGGCGACGAAGCCCAGATCGGCCACCCGGTCCACCAGGATCGTCGCCAGGCCGCTGGACACCGTCCCCCGGCGCCAGCGGGCCAGGTAGAACACGCGCACCACATCCCCCACCCGTCCCGGCGTGACGAATCCCAGGAAGCTGGAAATGGCATAGGTGCGCACCAGCGGCCCCAGCGGATAGGGCAGCTCCAGGCGGTCGAGCATGCGCTTCCACCGCCAGGCCTTCAGGCCGATCAGCAGGGCAAGGGCAAGGCCACCGGCCAGCACCCACACGGGATCGGCCTTGGCGGCGACGGCGGTGGCCTGGGCGGTATCCACCTGCAACAGCAGGACGAGCAGGAGACCCGGACCGACCAGCCGCAAAGCGGCTTTTAGCAGCTTGCGCACGTTTGTGATCAGGCCCCTTCGGCCGCCAGCGGCTTGTCCTGGGGCAGGCTGGCGGGCAGCTTGCCGCGCGGGCAATGCTGCACCAGGTGATACGGCTTGCCCTTGGTGGCCAGGGAATCGAACACGCTGATGTAGCGGCCGTTGAACTGGTTCTTCCAATCCCGGGGCAGGGCGCCGTACACGGTGTCGTGGGAATTCACCTGGGTCAGCTGGGGAATCATCTTTTGCAGCCGTGCCCAGGCCGCCTGCTTCAGCTTCCAGGTCAGATCGTCACTGGCCAGCGGGCCGTACTTTTCCTGATACATGGCCAGGTAGGTTTTCTGGCGCTCCTGCATTTTGGCGTATTCCGGCGAGGCCTTGTCGACGCTCCAGTTCCGGTAGTGGTGGATGGCGATGTCCCGGGTGTAGGCGATGTCCCAGCCGCCGTAGAGCACCTTGGCCGTCAGGTCGGGATCGATACCGTAGTCGCGGAAGGTTTCGCTGAAACCGCCGACATCCTTCATCACCTTGGTGGGCAGCATGCCCTGGTTGACGTTCAGGATACCCAGGATCGACAGGCCGCCGATATAGGGGGCATCGATGAACGGCCCTTCCTTGTCCTGCACCTTCAGGCCGATCATGCCGAAGCGGGAGTCGTTGGCCAGGATGTTCACGCCCTGGTCCAGGCCGTTGTTGACAATCACGTTGTCGTCGCTGATCCAGCACACGTAGGGAGTTTCGACCTGGAAGAACACGTCGTTGTAGGCCCGGGCCTGGCCCAGCTTCTCGCCGACCAGGATGGGGCGGACACGGTCGCTGGCGACGGATTTCAGGTAATCCACCGTGCCGTCGGTGGATCCGGCGTCGGTCACATACAGGATGAAGGGGGTCTGGGTCTGGGCGATGACACTCTCGATACACTCCTTGATCTGATCAAGGCGGTTGTAGGTGCCGACGACGATGGAAAGCTGCATGAGCCGAAATATCCCGGGTGTGGTCCAATGTGGCGCCTTTGTACTCCAAGGACGGCGGGGGATGCCACCGGATAGTCCCGCATGGACGCCCTGAATGGGGCGCAGGGACGGGGTATTTTCGGCGGGCGGGCGGAAATGTGGATACTATTCCCCCTATCGTAACGTTTTTCCCTTGGCCTTCCCCCTGCCGGTTCCGTATGACTGGCCGGAAGGAGAGGCCGGTGCGCCGGGTCGCAATGACGATGACGGGCAGGCTCCGGATGTGGAAAGGGATCCCATGACGACCGCCAAAATCGCCATCAACGCCCAGATCAATCCGGATACCGCCGGGGGTGTGGAAACCAATATCAAGTCGTTGATCCGGTCCCTGAGCGAGTCTCCCAACGGCCTGGAATTCGAGCTGCTGGGCCACCCCCTGCACCATCACCAGCTGCGGGAATTCGCGCCGGATCAGTTCGGCGTGATCGACTGGCCCTATGGCCAGGACGCGGTGATGCGCCGGGGATCCGATGCGCTGATCGGTGCCCTGAAGGCGCCGGCCGGATCGGGGCGGAAGGCGCGGCTGGTCGCGGCGGGCAAGACCTTGGTCAAGCAGGTCAAGGCCGCCGGACCCGGCGGTGTCTCGCGCAGCAAGATCGATGCGCTGCTGAAGCAGAAGGGCGTCGGCGCGGTGCATTTCACCAATCCGCTGTTCTTCAACACCGGCCTGCCGTTCATCATCGAGCCCTGGGATCTGCAATATAAGCACTATCCGGAGTTCTTCGATTCCGACGAACTGGCCTGGCGGGAACGGAACTGGACCGAAGGCTGCCGCCGGGCCAAGCTGGTGATGACCGCCACCGAATGGGTGAAGCAGGACATCGTCGAGAAGATGGGCGTGCCGCCGGAGAAGATCGCGGTGATCCCGCGCAATTCCCACCTCGGCCGGGCGCCGATGGAGCCCATACGGGCGCGGGAGATCCTGAACGAACGGGGGCTGCCCAAGCGCTTCGCCTTCTATCCGGCGATGAGCTTCCCTCACAAGAACCACATCCGCCTGCTGCGCGCCCTGGCCAAGCTGCGGGACCAGGGGATGGAAGTTCCTCTGGTGCTCAGCGGCCGCCACTACAAGCCTCATTTCCCCGAAGTGGCGAAGGAAATCAAGGCGCTGGGTCTGCAGCAGCAGGTCTTCGTGCTGGGCGCGGTGAGCGAGGAGATGCTGACCGCCCTGTTCAAGGGCGCGGCCTTCATGATCTTCCCGTCGCTGTTCGAGGGGCTGGGTCTGCCGATTCTCGAAGCCTTCGAACAGGGGCTGCCCGTCTTTGCCGCCCGGGAAACCTGCACCCCCGAAGTGGCCGGCCCCGGCGCCCTGCTGTTCGACGGCAAGGACGAGGACGCCATCGCCGATGCCCTGCGGCGCGGCTGGACCCGGCCGGAGGAGCTGGAAATCCTGCGGCAGGCCGGGTTCACCCGGCTGGCCCATTTCTCGTGGGACAAGGCGGTGCGT
This sequence comes from Rhodospirillaceae bacterium Z3-40, assembly GCA_046233135.1. Lineage (GTDB taxonomy): Bacteria > Pseudomonadota > Alphaproteobacteria > Rhodospirillales > Rhodospirillaceae > JBJXHN01. The sequence goes on from JBJXHN010000004.1 coordinate 435,381, forward strand.
ATGACCACCGCCTGCTACAAACACGTGCTGGGCCAGACCCTGGACGGGGAGGATCTGGCGGCATTCGAAGAAGCGACGGGCACCGGATCGGCGGCCCTGATGGCGGCGGAATGAACGGCCGGCGGTTCCGCGCGATCGGATCGCTGCCGGCGGCGATTGCCGGGGCTTTGGTTGCCCTGCTGTCCGCTGCCCATGCGGACGGACCGCCGTTTTCCTGGCCCCTGGATTGCGATCCGACGACCGAGGACCGCTGCTTCGTTCTTCAGTACATGGACCACGACACCGGTCCCGACTACACCGATTTCACCTGTGCCAAGCGGTCCTATGACGGTCATGGGGAAACCGATATCGCCGTCGATGACCTGCAGACCATGCGCAAGGGCGTGGACGTGAAAATGGCCGCCGGCGGCGTGGTGGCGGTCACCCGCGACGGGGTGGCCGACAAGCTGGCCGATCCCCAGGATCCGGAGGTGGCCGCCATCGGCTGCGGCAACGCGGTGGTGGTGGATCACGACGACGGCTGGCGTACGGCCTATTGCCATCTGCGCGAGGGTTCCGTGCGCGTGCAGCCGGGCGAGGCGGTGGACCGCGGTCAGGTGATCGGCCAGGTGGGGCTGTCCGGCCTGACCCAGCATCCCCACGTGGCCTTCCATATCTATCGCGACAAGAAGGGGGTGGATCCCTACACCGGTTTCGACGCCACCACGGCCTGCGGCGGTGCCCGCAATCCCCTGTGGACTCCGGAAGCGGCGAAAACGGCCCGCTACCAGTTCGTCGACATTCCCACCCTGGCCTTCCTCGACACCACCCCCAGCGATTCGCTGATGCTGGAAGGGCCGGTGGAGCGCACGGCGATGATGGTCGACAGCCCGCCCACTATCCTGGCCGTGCAGGCCTTCGGTCTGCTGGCCGGCGACGTGCTGGAAGTGACATTGCGGGGACCGGACGGCAGCACCCAGGCCCATCAGGAAGCCACCATCGGCGGCAACAGCATCCGCATGAACGCGGCCGTGCCGCTGGATACGGTGGACTGGGAAAGCGGGTCCTACGAGGCCGTCGCCTCCGTCCTCCGTCCGAGCACGGGCGAAGAAGTCATGCGCCATCGCAGTCTGGTGATGATCGCCCCCGAATAGGGCGTCTTCATCCCGTCTTTTCACCCGGAATGGACCCCGGATTCCGCCCCGCATGCTCAACCCGGTTGATGGGGACGGGCGTTGTCCTGTATCCATGCCGTTCCCTTTCCCGCCCGTGGGTGCGCCGTCCATGACCGTTGACTACAAATCCACCGTCTTCCTGCCCAAGACCGACTTCCCCATGAAGGCCGGCCTGTCCAAGCGTGAGCCCGAGTTTCTGGAGCGCTGGGCCGCCATGGATCTGCACGCCAAGGTGCGCGCCGTATCCAAGGGGCGGGAAAAGTTCGTGCTGCACGACGGCCCGCCGTACGCCAACGGTCACCTGCACATGGGCCATGCGCTGAACAAGATCCTCAAGGATCTGGTGGTGCGCACCCAGCAGATGAATGGCAAGGACAGCGTCTATGTCCCCGGCTGGGACTGCCACGGCCTGCCCATCGAATGGAAGGTGGAGGAAACCTACCGCAAGAAGGGTCTGACCAAGGACACCGTCGATGTGGTGGAGTTCCGCAAGGCCTGCCGCGAGTTCGCCGAGAAGTGGGTCGATGTCCAGCGCACCGAATTCAAGCGCTTGGGCGTGATGGGCGACTGGGACAATCCCTATCTGACCATGGCCTATAATGCCGAGGCGCAGATCGTGCGCGAGCTGGGCAAGTTCGTCATGAACGGCGGCCTGTACAAGGGGGCCAAGCCGGTGCTGTGGTCGGTGGCCGAAAAGACCGCCCTGGCCGATGCGGAGGTGGAATATCACGACCACACCTCCACCACCATCTGGGTCCGCTTCCCCGTGACCTTCGGGTCGGAAACGGCGCTGGAAGGGGCGTCGGTGGTGATCTGGACCACCACCCCCTGGACCATCCCGGGCAACCGGGCCGTCGCCTACGGCCCCGACATCGACTATGTGGTGGTGCGCGTCACCGACGTGGCCGAAGACAGCATGGCCCGCAAGGGCGAGCGCATCGTGCTGGCCGAAGCCCTGCTGGAAGAGACCCTGAAGACCGCCGGCATCACCGAACACGAGGTGGCCGCCCACCTGAAGGGCGCGCAGCTGGCCAATTCCGTCTGCCACCATCCCCTGCGCGAGATGGGCTACGACTTCGACGTCCCCCTGCTGCCCGGCGATCATGTGACCACCGAGCAGGGCACGGGCTTCGTCCACACCGCCCCAGGCCATGGGGAGGACGACTACTGGCTGGCCATGGCCCATGACATGCCGATCCCCGACACGGTGGACGGCGACGGTCTGTACATGGACCACGTGCCCGGCTTCGCGGGGACGCATGTGTTCAAGGCCGCCGAACCGATGGTTGCGGCGCTGACCGATGCCGGCAATCTGCTGTGCCATGGCACGATCACCCACAGCTATCCCCATTCCTGGCGCTCCAAGGCGCCGCTGATCTTCCGCAATACGCCGCAGTGGTTCATCTCGATGGAAACCAACGACCTGCGGAAGAAGGCCCTGGCGGCCATCGCCGAAACCCGCTGGGTGCCGCCGCAGAGCCGCGGGCGGATTCAGCCGATGATCGAAAGCCGGCCGGACTGGTGCGTGTCCCGCCAGCGGCATTGGGGCGTGCCCATCGCGGCCTTCACCAACAAGAAGACCGGCGAGCTGCTGCGTGATCAGGCCGTCATCGACCGCATCGCCGAAGCGTTCGAGGGCGAAGGCGCGGATGCCTGGTTCAACGGCGATCCCCGCCGCTTCCTGGGCGACGGCTATGTGGCCGACGAATGGGAGCCGGTGCGCGATATCGTCGAGGTCTGGTTCGACAGCGGCTGCACCCATGCCTTCGTGCTCGAAGCCCGGGACGATCTGAAGTCTCCCGCCTCTCTGTACCTGGAAGGCACCGACCAGCATCGCGGCTGGTTCCACTCTTCCCTGCTGGAAAGCTGCGGGACCCGGGACCGGGCGCCCTACGATGCGGTGCTGACCCACGGCTTCACCCTGGATGAACAGGGACGCAAGATGTCCAAGTCCCTGGGCAACGGCGTCGATCCGCAAGACGTGGCGGGGACGTCGGGGGCGGATATCCTGCGTCTGTGGGTGTGCAGCACCGATTACGTCAACGACCAGCGCATCGGGCCGAACATCCTGAAGCAGGTCACCGACACCTACCGCCGCCTGCGCAACACCCTGCGCTTCCTGCTGGGGGCGCTGAACGGCTGGGACGGATCGCAGGCCGTCACCGATGAAGAGCAGCTGCCCGAGCTGGAACGCTGGCTGCTGCATCGCCTCGGCGAGGTGGACGCGGTGATCCGCCGGGCGGTGGACGACTTCGACTTCACCGCCATGTATCACGAGCTGCACACCTTCTGCGCCAACGACCTGTCGGCCTTCTATCTGGATGTGCGCAAGGACGCGCTGTACTGCGATGCGCCCGACTCGCCGCGCCGTCTGGCCTGCCGCACGGTGCTGGACCGGGCGTTCGACTGCCTGGTGCGCTGGCTGGCCCCCTTGCTCTGCTTCACGGCGGAAGAAGCCTGGCTGACCCGCCATCCGGGCGATGACGACAGCATCCATCTGCACACCTATGCCGATGTGCCCGCGACCTGGCGCAACGTGGTGCTGGGCGACCGGTGGGAAAAGGTGCGTCGTCTGCGCCGGGTGATCACCGGGGCCCTGGAAGTGGCGCGGGCGGAAAAGACTATCGGGGCGGCCTTGCAGGCCCACCCCACCGTCTATGCCCCCGCCGAGCTGCTGATGGCGGCCGAGGGGCTGGACATGGCCGACCTGTGCATCACCTCCGACATCACCCTGATCGATGCCGCCAGCGCCGCGGCGCCCGAGGGGGCCTATACCCTTGAGGACGTGGCCGGGGTGGCCGTGGTGGTGGCCCTGGCCGAGGGCGAGAAGTGCCAGCGCTGCTGGAAGGTGCTGCCCGACGTCGGGACCCATACCCATGAAGGCGTCTGCGGCCGCTGTGACGAGGCGGTGGCCGGCATGGAAGCGGCGGGCGCATGACCGGGCGCCAGAGGCCGGACGACGAAGCCGGGGATCAGGGCGGCGGCGGATCGGCCGGCGCCTTGCGCCTGGGGCTGGGGATCGGCCTTGTGGTCCTGCTCTTCGATCAGCTGACCAAATGGGGTATCCTGCTGGACGTGATGGACCCGCCGCGCGTCATTCCGGTCACCGGCTTTTTCAATCTGGTGCTGGTTTGGAACTATGGCGTCAGCTTCGGCATGTTCAACACCGGAAGTCCGTGGAATGCGGTGATCCTGACTGCCGTTGCGGTGATCGTGGCGGGATCGCTGACCTGGTGGCTGCGCTCCATTCCCGGCCGCTGGGCACAGGGGGCACTGGGCCTGATCATCGGCGGTGCCCTGGGCAACGCGGTGGACCGGGTGATCCACGGGGCCGTGGTGGACTTTGTGGATTTGCATGTCTCGGGTTATCATTGGCCCGCGTTCAATGTGGCGGATGCGGCCATCTCCATCGGTGCCCTGATTCTGGTCATCGATGCGGTGAGGACCCGCGCGCCGGAGGAAAACGGTCCGGGCCGCTAGGCCGGATCGGCGGACAAGAGCGAAGGCCGGCGGTGTTCGACGCCCAGACCGGCCCGGAAGGACAAACAGGACCAAGCATGACAGCCCTTCTTCAGAGCAACGTTTCGACCCGGTTTTCCCGCGTGTCCCGTGTTCTGCTGGCCGCCGCCGTTGTGCTGCCGCTGGCCGTGACGGGGTGTTCCAACGCCAAGCGCAGCCTTGGCCTGGACAAATCCTCGCCCGACGAGTTCAAGGTGGTGACCCGCGCGCCCCTGGCGCTGCCGCCGGACTATAACCTGCGGCCGCCCTCGCCGGGGGCGGACCGGCCCCAGGAAACCCAGCCCCGCCAGGCCGCCCGCCAGGCGCTGATCGGCAACGGCACGGCGATCCCGTCCGGCCCCACCGTGTCGTCCGGGGAATCGGCCCTGCTGGCCCGTGCCGGCGCCGATGCGGCCATCCCCGACATCCGTCAGGTGGTGAACCGGGAAACCAGCGCCCTGGCCGAGGAAAGCAAAAGCTTCACCGACCGTCTGGTGTTCTGGCGGGAAGAGGAACAGTTCGGCACGGCCGTCGACCCCGACGCGGAAAGCCAGCGCCTGCGGGAAAACCAGGCCATGGGCAACCCCGTCACCCAGGGCCGCACCCCCAGTATCGAACGCCGGGAGCAGGGTATCCTGGAAGGGTTGTTCTAAGTCTCTCTCGCCTCCCGTCCGGTCGTGATATAACCCACCGGTAGAATCGCGCCGGAACCGGGGGGAGCAGCGGCCGTGCGAGCAGTCCGATGAGTGGTCCACCGGAGAGGCCGGTGAAAGTCTCCGCCCCGCTGGTGCGGGGCCTGATCCTCAAGCTTGTTCTGGGGTCCATCCTGATCATCGCGACGGTGACGGCGGTCGGTTACACGGTCGTCTATTCCCGGGCGGAACGGGACGGGCTGAACCGGCTGGCCGATTACGTCGCCGAGCGTGCGCGTTTCGAAAGCGCCATCTTCCTGCGCACCGAAGCGGCCCTGCGCACCTTTGCCGATGCGTTCCTGGACCACTATCAGGACCCCCAGATCCTGGCCGATCCCGACCCGGCGTTCGAGGATGCCTTTTTCCGTGACCAGTACGGGGCGACTCGCCTCAGCCGGCGGTATTTCGACGGCATCACCGATGCCGGCGGGCTGCATCTGTCCGGTGTTTCGGCCTTTATCGGCGATGACGAGACGGTGCTGTCGGCGGATTTCCGGCGCCGGCTGCTGCTGGCCGTCAAGCTGGTGGGACGGTACGGGCCGGCATGGTCGGACATCGGCCTGCACGCCAGCTTTCCGGAAAACGGCGTCGTCCTCTATCTGCCCGACGAGGCCTGGGGCCTGAAGGCCCGCCATGACCTGCGCATGAACCAGGGGTCGGTCATCGCCTCCACCCTGCAAGCGAACAATCCGGACCGCAAGCCGGTCTGGACGGGTCTGTACTTCGACCTGACCGTCAAGCGCTGGTCGATCACCCATGAACTGCCCGTGGACCTGGACGGCCGCCACGTGGTCAATCCCAGTGCGGACGTGCTGCTGACCGACCTGATGCGCCGGGTGGTGGACGAACGGATGCCCGGGACAGCCAACTTCATCTTCTCCCGCCAGGGCTATGTGGTCGCCAACTCCCGCACCCTGACCGAAGAGCACCACGCCAAGGGCCAGATCGCCGTCGACGAGGTGGACGATCCCGTCGTCCGCTCCCTCTACGCCGCGCTGGAAGGCGCCATGGCAGGGCCGCCCACCCATCGGCGCGACGGACCCAAGGGGGTGTGGGTCACCGAGGTGCCCGGCCGGGCCGCCTATGTGGCGGTTACCGCGTTGGACGGGCCGGACTGGCTGTTTGCCGTATCCTACCCCAAGGCTCTGCTGAGCCCGGCGGCCCATCGCGCCGCCGGGGTGCTGGTCGGGCTGGGGGCGGGGATCTTCCTGTTCGTCACCCTGGTCATGGTGGTGGTGCTCACCCGGGATGTCTCCCGCCCGCTGACCCAACTGGCGGCGGCGGCGGAAAAGGTCGGGGACGGCGCTTATGAAACCGTGGCCGGCCCCCGCTATCCCCTGCCCGAGGATGTGCCCAACGAGATCGGTCTGCTGGCCCGGGAATTCCGGTCCATGACCCGGCGAGTCCGGGATGCCAACCGTGATCTGGAACGCATGGTCGCCGCCCGCACCCGGGAGCTGGAGGACGCCAACCGCAAGCTGACCGCGCTCAGCCTGATCGACGGCCTGACCGGTGCGCGCAACCGCCGCGCCTTCGATCACGACCTGGCGGCGGCCTGCCGGGCCGGGGTGCCCTTTGCCCTGGCCCTGCTTGATGTGGATCACTTCAAGGCCTTCAATGATACCCAGGGCCACCAGAAGGGGGACGAGGTGCTGCAGGCCATCGTTGCCGCTTTCGAAACCGCCGGAGGGACGGCCGGCGACGGTATCTATCGCTACGGTGGCGAGGAACTGGCGGTGCTGATGACCGGCGTCGACGGGGCGCAGGCACAGGCTCGGACCCGCCGGCTGGTCGAGGCGGTGGCCGCCCTGGACATTCCCCATCCCGCCAGTCTCTTCGGCCGCGTGTCGATCAGCGGCGGGGTGGCGGTAACGGAAGACCGAGAAGCGGTTCCGGCAGAGGTCATCCGCCGGGCGGACGAGAAGCTGTACGCGGCCAAGAACGGCGGCCGCAATCGCTTCGTCGCCTGACCGCTGGTGCTGACAGAAAAGGCGCGCGGTCCGGAAACCGCGCGCTTTCTCGCTTTCGGGACGGGGAAGACCCGGACGGTCAGATGTTCCCCCGGGACAGTTCCCCGGCGATGTGGTCGGCCTGGCGGATGGCCAGGGCGACGATGGTCAGGGTGGGGTTCTCGGCGGCCCCGGTGGTGAACTGGGAGCCGTCGGAGATGAACAGGTTGGCGATATCGTGGGTCTGGCCCCAGCGGTTGACCACGCCGTCGCGCGGGTTCTCCGACATGCGGTTGGTGCCCAGATTGTGGGTGGAGGGATAGGGCGGCGTCGGCAGGGTCCGGGTGGCCCCCACGGCGTCGTAGATCGCCTGCCCCTGTCGGTAGGCGTGGTCGCGCATGGCCCGGTCGTTGGCGTGGTCCGAATAGTTGACGTTGGCCACGGGCAGGCCGAAGCGGTCTTTCACGGCGTGGTTCAGGGTGATCCGGTTGGTTTCCTGGGGCATGTCTTCGCCGACGATCCACATGCCGGCCATGTTTTCGTAGTGGTCCAGTGCGGTGGTGAACTCCCGCCCCCAGGCGCCGGGGTCGAGGAAAGCGGCCATGAAGGGCAGGCCCAGGCTCAGGGTTTCGAATTCGTAGCCGCCGACGAATCCCCGGCCGGGGTCGTGCCGGGCTTCGTCCTGGATGATGCCGGCCATGGTGGTGCCCCGCCACATCCGCACCGGCTTGTCGAAGATGCCGTAGACCGAGCCGGTCAGGTGGCGCATGTAGTTGCGTCCCACCTGGCCGGAGCTGTTGGCCAGGCCGTCCGGATACAGGGCGCTGGCGGAATTCAGCAGCAGCCGGGGGCTTTCGATGGAGTTACCGGCGACGCAGACAATGCGGGCCATCTGCTTGTGCTCCACCCCGTCCTCGTCGGCGTAGACCACGCCGTTGACCCGGCCGTCGGGGCCGTGTTCGATGCGCAGGGCGTGGACGCGGTCGCGGACCTCCAGATTGCCCGTGGCCTCGCCCCGGGGAATGTCGGTATAGGCCGCCGACCACTTCGCCCCCCATTTGCAGCCCTGGAAGCAGAATCCGGTCTGATGGCAGGCCAGCCGGTCATCGCCTTCGGCCGAGTTGATGGCCATGCGGCCGGTGTGGACCTCGGTGTAGCCCAGGGCCTTGGCCCCGGCTTCGAAGACCTTGTAGTTGTTGCTGCCCGGCAGGCCGGCGTTGCCGTTGGTCCGGGTGACGTTCAGCTTCTTTTCCGCCAGGTCGTACCAGGGGGCCATTTCCTCGGCGTCGATGGGCCAGTCCAGCAGGTTCGCGCCCTGGACGGGGCCGTAGGTGGTGGCCGCCTTCCATTCGTGGGGCTGGAAGCGCAGCGAGGCGCCGGCCCAGTGGATGGTGGTGCCGCCCACGGCCTTGACAATCCAGGCGGGCAGGCCGGAAAAGTCCTTGGCCACCCGCCAGTCGCCGCTGGTGGTGCGGGGTTCGGTCCAGGCCAGCTGGCCGAAGCTGTCCCATTCGTCGTTGATGTAGTCTTCGGGCAAATAGCGGCCGCCCGCTTCCAGCGAGACGACGCTGACGCCCTTCTGCGCCAGTTCGTTGGCCAGCACGCCGCCGCCGGCGCCGGTACCGATGATGACGACCACGCTGTCGTCGTTCAGGTCGAAAGGTGCGCTCATGATGAAATCCTCCCGGGGTCCGGCCTACAGCCACGTGATGTCGTTGAAACCGCGTTCGATGTAGCCGCCCTTGGAGAAGGACTCGCCCTCGTAGCCGAAGATCGGCCAGATGGCCTTCTGGTTATACAGCCCGGTCACCAGCCCGCCGCGCACGCGCTGGAAGAAGGCGCTGTCCTCGATGCGGCGGAGCAGGTGCACCCGCTCCCGCTCCCAACCGATGGACAGATAGTCCCGGTCCCCCTGCGCGCGGGCCAGATCGTTCAGCATGCGGATGCCCGCCTCGATGTCCGCGGCGTTTTCCGGGGTGTCGTAGCCTTTGACCGCGACCACGTAGTATTCGTCGGCGATCTGGTCATGGGGGTAGATGTCGCGGGCCATCTGCACCAGCGTAGCGAAGCTTTGCGGGGCCAGGGCCCGCATTTCCAAGGCCCAGGCCGCGTCGGCGGCGGCGATGAACCCGGCGCCGCAGACGAAACAGGCGCCTGCGGCCGTGGCCCGCGCCAAAAGCGCACGCCGAGAGAGCCCTTTCGGGCTGATCTGCTGTGTCATCCTTGTGTCCTCCCTGGACGGTGCCGCCGGCTTTTTGTTGTTTGGCGCCGGCGGCGGGCTCACTTCACGTGATGTCTTCTGGTATGCGTCGGATGTGTTTGCTGTTGACGGTGGGCGTTACTGGTAGCGGCCGTTCCTTTCCAGCACTTCGATCTGGTAGCCGTCGGGATCGGCGATGAAGAAGAAGCGGGCGACCAGCTCCCCGCCCGGGGCGAAGTCCACCATCTTGCGCGGTGCCAGGCCGGCGCTGGTCAGGCGGGCATGTTCGGCGGCCAGGTCCGGCACGGTGACGGCCAGGTGGCCGTAGCCGTCGCCCAGGGTGTAGGGCTCGGTGCGGTCCTTGTTGACCGTCAGTTCGACCTCGATTCCGCTTTCCGGATCGGTCAGGTAGACGAGGGTGAAGGTGGGGAAGTCCAGCCGGTCCGCGACCTCGAAGCCGAAGGCCTCTCGGTAGAACGCGATGGAACGCGCCTCGTCGAGGACGCGGATCATGCTGTGAATTATCTTTGCCATATCCTCTCCCGTGATGGCCGGTTTGCTTGACCGAATCACTTTGGCGGAGAGCGGCGCAAGGGGGGTAGTAGCCCCTTACTACCCCCGGAGTCGCGGCGGGAGCAGGGGCTTATTCGGCGGCCATCAGGTTCCGGCCGGTGCCGGTGCCGCAGGTGGGGGCGGTGCCTTTGTTGGCCAGGAAGATCAGGCAGGCCGACCGCAGCAGAGAGGTGAAGTTGGACGGCTCTCCGCGCAATTCCAGAACCTCGGAATGGAGCTTGGAGATAAAGGCCGGGGTGGTGATGCCCTCGGCGTCGGAAATTTCGTCGATAATGGCCCAGAAGGCGTTTTCCAGCCGGATGCTGGTGCTTTGGCCGTTCAGCCGCAGGCGCCGCGTGGTGCTGGCGTAACGCTCGGGATCCTGTCCCGCGAAAACCTGGCACATGGTCGTTGTCCTCCTGTCCGGAGCCGGCCGGTTTTCGTCCGCCCTGTTTTCGTCCGCGGGGGCCGGTCTCCCGATCTGGGTTATCATCGTCGTTAGATGCGCCCGCTGTCAAACCGGCCGGAAGGGTACCTTAGGCCTGGAAGAAGGGGGGTAGCCGCGGTCCTTTATGGCGGTCTTGGGGCAGCGCGTTGCGGGGGCTTGTGGGGGGACCCATATCGGCTCAACCCGTGTTGTTTCCGATCCGGAGGTTCCCGCCCCATGATGACCGCCCCCTGCCCGGGCGCCTGTCCGCCTCGCCGGTCCCGCGTGTTGCCGGCCCGTGTCTTGCCGGCTTTCGTCTTCCTGGCCCTGGTCGGGCTGGTTTTGCCCCTCGGCTGGCCCGGCCCGGCCCGTGCTCAGGTGTTCGAGCCGGAGACCTTCACCCTGGACAACGGCTTGCAGGTGGTGGTTCTGCCCGACCACCGGGCGCCGGTGGTCCATCAGATGGTGTGGTACAAGGTCGGGGCGGCCGACGAGCCGCCGGGCAAATCGGGCATCGCCCATCTGCTGGAACACTTGATGTTCAAGGGCACCAAGACCCTGCCCGCCGGCCGCTTCTCCGAGATCGTGGCCGCCCACGGCGGGCGGGACAATGCCTTCACCAGCAGCGACTATACCGCCTACTACCAGACCATCTCGCGGGATAACCTGGAGATGGTGATGGAGATGGAAGCCGACCGCATGGCCAACCTCTCGCTGGATCCCGAGGACGTGAAGACCGAGTTGCAGGTGGTCCGCGAGGAACGCCGCAGCCGCACCGACAACGAACCCCGCGCCCTGCTGGGCGAACGGATGGATCAGGCGCTGTGGGTGACCCACCCTTACAAGAACCCGGTGATCGGCTGGGAAGGGGAGCTGGCGGCCCTGACCCTGGACGACGCCATCGACTTCTACAGACACTGGTACGGTCCCAACAATGCGGTGCTGATCGTTGCCGGCGACATCACCGCCGAGGAATTGCGCCCCCTGGCCGAGCGGATCTACGGCCCCGTCCCCCGGGTCGACGTGCCGAAGCGGGAGCGGGTGGGCACCCTGCCGCCACCGCTGGACGCCACCCTGGTGATGCGCCATGCCCAGGTGACCCAGCCGACTTTCACCCGCCAGCTGATCGCGCCCAGCTATGCCCGTGATCCCGACGGTCAGGCCTATGCCCTGCAGGTGCTTGACGAGATCCTGGGCGGCGGGGCCACCAGCCGGCTGTATCGCAGCCTGGTGGTCGATCAGGCCATCGCCGTCTCGGCCGGCAGCTACTACCGGGCCAGCGCCCTGGACTGGGGGGTCTTCGGCTTTTACGGCAGCCCGCGCGACGGGGTGGAGACCGAGGCCCTGGTGGCCGCCGTCGAGGCCGAGATCGCCCGCCTGCTGAGCGATGGCGTGACGGACGAGGAGGTGGCCAATGCCAAGCACCGCCTGACCGCCGGTCTGGTCTATGCCCGCGACAGCCTGTCCGACGGCGCCCAGGCCATCGGCACGGCGGTGACCACCGGCAGCACGCCGGCCGATGTGGAAGCCTGGCCCGACCGTATCCGCGCCGTCACCGCCGAGGACGTGATGACCGCCGCCCGCACCCTGCTGGGGGGGCATACCGCCTCCGTCACCGGCATCCTGCTTCCCGAACCCCGGAGTTGAGGTCCATGGTTTCCGTTTCTTCCATCGCCCGCGTGGTGGCCTCCTCCGCGTCCCCTTCCTCTTTTTTGGCGCCGGCCCGGATGACGGGGCGGGCGGCCGTTGCGCTGATGAGCCTGCTGGTGCTTGCGGCTGCCGGGCTGATGCTGTTGCCCGCCCCGGTACGGGCGGCGGTGGATGTGCAGACGGTGACCAGTGACAAGGGGCTGACGGCCTTTCTGGTCAGCGACGATACCCTGCCCATCGTCACCCTGGAATTCATGATTCCGGCCGGTGCAGCCTATGATCCCGACGACAAGAGCGGTCTGGCCACCCTGGTGTCGGGCCTGCTGGACGAGGGTGCGGGACCCTATGATTCGCTGGCCTTCCAGACGAAGCTGGAAGATCTGGCCATCAGCCTGTCGTTTGACGCCGGGCAGGAGATGTTCTCCGGTTCGTTGAAGACGTTGAAGGAGAACGTGGGCGAGGCTTTCGAACTGCTGCACCTGGCCCTGACGCAGCCGCGCTTTGACGAGGAACCGGTGGAGCGCATCCGCGCCCAGGTGCTGGCGGGCCTGCGCCGCGACCAGGGCGATCCGAATTTCCTGGCGCGCCGGGCCTGGTCGGAAGCGGTGTTCGGCGACCATCCGTACGCCCGCAACACCGAAGGCACGCCCGAGAGCGTGGCGGCCCTGACCCGCCAGGATCTGGTGGACTGGACGAAGACGCATCTCGGCCGGGGCACCATCCACATCGGCGTGGCCGGGGATATCTCGGCGGACGCATTGTCGGCCCTGCTGGACAAGACCTTCGGCGACCTGCCGGTGGACCCGGCCCTGGCGCCCCTGCCGGCCCCGAGCCCGGTGTATGACGGCGGCACGACGGTGATCCCGATGGAGATCCCCCAATCGGTGGCGGTGATCGGCCAGGCGGGGATTCCGCGCGAGCACCCGGACTGGCGGATCGCTTATACCATCAACTACATCCTGGGCGGTGGCGGCTTCTCGTCGCGGCTGATGGAGGAGGTGCGGGAGAAGCGGGGGCTGGCCTATTCGGCCTACAGCTACATCTACCCCCTGGGCGAGACGGGGGTGTGGATGGGCGGCACGGCGACCCGCAACGAGAAGATGGGCGAATCCCTGTCGGTGATCCGGGACGAATGGCGCCGCATGGCCGAAAACGGGCCGACGGCGGACGAGCTGGAGACGGCGAAGACCTATCTGCTGGGGGCTTGGCCCTTGCAGTTCACCAACACCGGGTCGATTGCCGGCATGCTGGCGGCGATGCGCCGCTGGGACCTGCCGGCGGACTACATCCAGACCCGCAACGCCGAGGTGGAGGCGATCACCCTGGACGACGTCCGCCGCGTCGCCCGCGATCTGATGACGCCCGACAACCTGACCGCCGTGGTGGTCGGCCAGCCGGAAGGGCTGGACGGGGACGAGGCGAAGGGGGAGGTGAATTGACAGGATGCGTCGTAGAACGCCATCCTTTGTTAGAGGACACTTATGAAAAAGCGAACGGGTGATGCCTAGATCCGGCCTCTACGATCAGGACTTCCATGCTTGGGCGAATGAACAGGCTGCCTTGCTGCGGGCTGGGAATCTTGCTGCCGCCGATTTGGAGAACATCGCCGAGGAAATTGAAAGCATGGGACGGAGTGAGCAGCGGGAACTGGAAAGCCGTCTGGCCATCCTGGTGCTCCACCTCCTAAAGTGGCGGTTCCAGCCGACATTTCGCGGAAACAGCTGGCGCTACAGCGTTATGGAACAGCGGCGAAAGCTGGAGCGCCATCTTCGGCAGAACCCCAGCCTTCGTGCCAAGCTGAGTGAGACGATCATCGACGCCTATGGGGATGCGGTGATCGAAGCCGCGCGGGAAACCGGGCTGGATATGGTCACTTTTCCTGCTGACTGCCCCTGGGCCTATGACCAGATGATGGACCCCGCCTTCTGGCCGGAGACCCCCTGACCCCTCCCCAAGCGCTCTCGCACGCGCTATTTTCTCCTCCACGGTCCGGCTCGCTCCGGTCCGGTCCATCCTGTCCCTAGATCAAACTGCCTTAAATCTGCATCGATTTACGGCAGGCACTTTGATCTAGAATCATATGGTTGGAGCATCGAGTGGACCGGAAAACCGGTTCCTACTTTTCCGCTCGATGCTCTGGCGGTTCCGCCCGTTCCGAAGCTCAGACGTCCTGGAGGCCTCATGACCACCGACCGTACCAGCCTGCCGGCCTGGCGGGCGCTTGCCGCGCATGCCCGGGCCATGGAAGGCGTGCATCTGCGCGACCTGTTCGCCAGCGATCCCGACCGCTTCCGGCGCTTCCATCTGAGCCTCGGCGATATGCTGGTGGACATCTCCAAGAACCGGGTGACCGACGAAACCATGACCCTGCTGCTCTCCCTGGCGCGCGAAGCCGGGGTGGAAGAGCGGCGGGACGCCATGCTCTCCGGCGCACCGATCAACAGCACCGAACAGCGCGCCGTGCTCCATACCGCCCTGCGCGATCCCGACGGCGCGCCGGTTCTGGTGGCCGGCGAGGACGTCAAGCCGGGCATCCGCGGCGTGCTCGCCGCCATGGAGCGCTTCGTCGAGGCGGTGCGCGACGGCCGCCACAAGGGCGCCACCGGCCTGCCCATCCGCACCGTGGTCAATATCGGCATCGGCGGTTCCGACCTGGGGCCGGTGATGGTCACCGAGGCGCTGAAACCCTACGCCAGGCGGGATCTGGACGTGCGCTTCGTCTCCAACGTCGACGGCACCCATATGGCCGAATGCCTGCGCGACCTGGATCCCGCCACCACCCTGTTCCTGGTCGCCTCGAAGACCTTCACCACCCAGGAAACCCTGACCAACGCCCATACCGCGCGGACCTGGCTGGTCGGCACCCTGGGCGACGCGGCCGTGGCCAACCATTTCGCCGCCCTGTCCACCAACGAAAAGGGCGTCACCGACTTCGGGATCGATCCGGCCAACATGTTCGGCTTCTGGGACTGGGTCGGCGGGCGCTATTCCCTGTGGTCGGCCATCGGCCTGCCCATCGCCATCGCCATCGGCATGGATAACTTCCGCGCCCTGCTGGCCGGGGCGCAGGCCATGGATGCCCACTTCCGCGATGCGCCGCTGGACCGGAACCTGCCCGTGCTGCTGGCTCTTCTCGGCCTGTGGTACCAGGATTTCCTGGGCGCCACCGCCTATGCCGTGCTGCCCTACGACCAGTACCTGCATCGCCTGCCCGCCTACCTGCAGCAGCTGGACATGGAAAGCAACGGCAAGCGGGTCACCCTGGACGGCGCGGACGTCGGCTATGCCACCGGCCCCATCCTGTTCGGCGAGCCGGGCACCAACGGCCAGCACAGCTTCTATCAGCTGATCCACCAGGGCACCCATCTGATCCCCTGCGACTTCATCGCCTCGGCCAACAGCCACAATCCGCTGGGCCGCCACCATCCGATCCTGCTGTCCAACGTCTTCGCCCAGACCGAAGCCCTGATGCGCGGCAAGACCGAGGATGAAGCCCGCACCGAGCTGGAAGCCCAGGGCCTGTCCGGTGATGCCCTGGAAGCCCTGCTGCCCCACAAGGTCTTCCCCGGCAACCGCCCGACCACCACCATCCTGTTCAGGCAGCTGGACCCCGCCGCCCTGGGCATGCTGATCGCGCTCTACGAGCACAAGGTCCACGTCCAGGCCACCTTGTGGAACATCAACGCCTATGACCAGTGGGGCGTGGAACTGGGCAAGCAGCTCGCCAAGGCCATCCTGCCGGAACTGGAGGACGACAGCCGGCCGCTGTCCCATGACAGTTCCACCAACGGACTCATTGAACACTACAGACAGATGCGCGATAAATAGGGGCCACCATATATAGGTCTCCTTTTACCCCTTTGGGGATGTCATCCATGTCCATCCGCCTGCTGCCCCCGACCCTGGTCAACCGCATCGCTGCCGGCGAGGTGGTGGAGCGGCCGGCGGCTGCGGTGAAGGAACTGGTGGAAAACGCCATCGACGCGGGGGCGTCCCGGGTCGATGTCACCCTGGCCGACGGCGGCCGGGCGCGCATCCTGGTGGTCGACGATGGCAAGGGCATGACGCCCGAGGAACTGAGTCTGGCGGTGGAACGCCATGCCACCTCCAAGCTGCCGGGGGAAGACCTGCTGAACATCGCCACCCTGGGCTTCCGGGGCGAGGCGTTGCCGTCCATCGGGTCGGTGGCGCGGCTGACCCTGACCAGCCGCACGCCGGACGCGGAATCGGCCTGGAGCCTGTCCGTGGAAGGCGGCGTGAAGGGCGAGCCCGAACCCGCCGCCCATCCCCCCGGCACCCGGGTGGAGGTGCGGGACCTGTTCTACGCCACGCCGGCTCGCCTGAAATTCCTCAAGCAGCCGCGCACCGAACACAGCCATGCGGTGGATGTGGTGCAGCGGCTGGCCATGGCCCATCCGGATGTCTCTTTCACCATGGGGGACGGGGTGCGCCAGCAGGTCAAGGCCACCGCCGCCCAAGGCGGGCTGTTCGACCGCCGCCTGGCCCGGCTGGGGGCCATTCTCGGCAAGGATTTCGCCGAGAACTGCGTGCGCCTGGAAGCGGAGCGGGAAGGCGTGCGGCTGACCGGCCATGCCGGGCTGCCCACCTTCTCCAAGGCCACGTCGGCGGGGCAGTATCTGTTCGTCAACGGCCGGCCGGTGCGCGACAAGCTGCTGCACGGGGCCGTGCGCGGCGCCTATCAGGACGTGCTGGCCCACGACCGCCACGGCGTGGTGGCCCTGTATGTGGACCTGCCGCCGGAAGAGGTGGACGTCAACGTCCATCCCGCCAAGGCCGAAGTGCGCTTCCGCGAACCAGCCCTGGTGCGCGGCCTGATCGTCGGGGCCATCCGTCACGCCCTGGCCGAGGCCGGCCATCGCGCCAGCTCCACCGTGGCTGTCGCCGCCCTGTCGGCCTTTCGTCAGGAAGGCCAGGAGGGGCATGGGCACGGACAGGGCAGCGGGCCGCGTCTGCCCTATGGCGGCAGCGGGAGTGGCGGCTATCGGGGCTATACGCCGCCCCCACCGCCGCCCCGGGGGGCGCTGTCGGCGGCCTATGACTTCCAGGCGCCTCAGGCGGGGCTGGGGGAGCAGGGCAGCCTGCCCAACTTCCGCGCCGAACCCTCGGCCCGGGGGCTCGAGTCGGCCAGCGACCCCCACCGTGGTCCGGATCTGGACTCTCCGAGGCGGGAGCAGGGAGAGGACTACCCGCTGGGGGTGGCGCGGGGGCAGGTTCACAACACCTACATCATTGCCCAGACCACCGACGGCCTGGTGATCGTCGACCAGCACGCCGCCCACGAACGGCTGGTGATGGAGCGCATGAAGGCCGGTCTGGCCGAGGGCGGCGCCAAGCGCCAGATGCTGCTGCTGCCCGAGGTGGTGGAGCTGGAGGAAAGCGCGGCCGACCGGCTGGTGGCCCATGCCGAGACCCTGGCCGCCCTCGGGCTGGTTGTCGAGGGCTTCGGTCCCGGGGCCGTGGTGGTGCGGGAAACCCCGGCACTGCTGGGGGAAACGGATGTGCAGGGGCTGGTGCGCGATCTGGCCGACGGGCTGGCGGAATGGGGCGGGCCGCAGGTACTGGAAGACCGGCTGGGGGAGGTGGTGGCGACCATGGCCTGCCACGGATCCGTCCGCGCCGGCCGGCGCCTGAACGGCGAAGAAATGAACGCCCTGTTGCGGGCCATGGAGCAGACCCCCCGGGCCGGGCAATGCAACCATGGCCGCCCGACCTATGTTGCGTTAGGATTGTCTGATATCGAGCGCCTGTTCGGGCGTCGGTAGAAAAATCGGCCCGGAGCGCATGGGGGCGTTGCCGGGTGTTTGCGTGTGTGCCGGGCAGGGAGATCGGCCGACAGGTCGGCCGACTGCGTCGCGGAAGGGCAGGGGATCGGAAAGATGCCGCGTGAGATCTATGGCAGACGGGGGCGGAGGGGGACGCTGACGGGTGCGCTGGTTGGTCCCCTGGTGGCGGCCGGCCTGATGATGGCGGCGACACCCGCCCTGGCCCAGACCCAGGCGGGGCCGCCGCCGGAAACCTATCGATTGCTCGATACCGTGCCCGATCAGGCACAGGCCTGTTCCGATGCCCATCAGGATGCCTATGAAAGCGGGGATGCCGCCGCCATCCGCGAGGCCAAGGAAGCGGAAATCGTGTGCCTGATCGGCATCGCCGCGGATGTCGCCGCGCGGTTCTATCCTCCTGATGCCTTCGGGCCGGATGGTATTCGCGGCCTGCTGACCCGCGCCCTGGACCCCGTCGGCCGGCTGTATCGGGTGATACAGACCGATCCGGCCGCCTGCACCCCGGCCTGCGGCAGTCTCTATGGCATTCAGGCGGTCGAGGCCGAACATCGCTTCGTGTCCATGATGCTGTTCGACATGGTGGAGCGGCTGAAGGACGAAAGCCCCTTCCATATGCAATGAGCGCGCGCAGCGACGGGACCGGGCGGCGATGCTGCTGGAGGGCTTGAGCGTCCTGGGCATGCGCGCCGTTCCCGGCGCCCGTCGCCTGGGGCTGGACCGGGAACTGGCCGGCCTGCTGGGGCGGGCCTTGCGCCAGCGCCGCGCCTGGACCCCGCACCGTCAGGCCTGCCATGCCGCCGTCGTTCGCGCCATGGAAGCGACGCCGGGGCGGACCCTGGCCGTGGTGCTGGGGGCCGGCTGGCTGCTGGAGGTTCCGCTGGCGCCGCTGGCCCGGGCGTTCGGGCGGGTGGTGCTGGTGGATGCCGTGCTGACCCCCCGGGTGCGCCTGGACGCGCTGAGGGCCGCGTTCGGGGGCCGGAGGTGCGGCCGGGTGGAGACCCTGGCGGCCGACGGCGCGGGAATCCTGGCGGAGGTGGCACGGCTGCGGGGCGGCTGCCCGGAGGTGCCGGACCCCGCCCCCTTGCCGGATGCGGTGGCGGCGGCCGATCTGGTGATTTCGGCGAACCTGCTCAGCCAGCTGCCCCAGGCGCCACGCGCCTGGCTGGATCGCCACGGGGTGGCCCCGGAGCGGCAGGACCGTCTGGCCCGGGCGCTGATCGATGCCCATTTGAATGCGCTGGCCGCCTGTCCGGGGACGGTCTGCCTGCTCAGCGATTTCGAGCGCGAGGAACGCAGCCTGTCGGGCGCCCATCCCCCCTGGCGCATGGACCTGCTGCACGGGGCACGGCCGAAAGTGGACGGGCCGCGCTGGTGGTGGGATCTGGCGCCACCGGGGGAAGAGGGGGCCGATGCGATGGTCCGCCACCGTATGATGGGCGGCGTGTTGCGGAAGGCCTGACGCTCTACGCCCCTTCGCGCAGCAGGTCCCGCGCCTGGATGGCATCCGCGGCGATCTGGGCCTTCAAGGCCTCAAGGCCGGAGAAGGTCTGCTCGGGGCGCAGGAAGTGATGGAAGCGCACCCGCAGATGCTTGCCGTACAGGTCCACGTCGGTGTCGAACAGGTGGACTTCCAGCAGCAGATCGCTCTTGTCGAAGGTGGGGCGGCGGCCGAAGTTGGCCACGCCGGGGCGGAAGCGGGTGTAGAAGCCCTCGTCAACGCCGGCGGTGATGGCATAGACGCCCGGGCGGGGGTGCTGGTAATCGCCCAGGCGGATGTTGGCGGTCGGGAAGCCGATGGTGCGGCCCCGCTTGTCGCCATGTTCCACCCGGCCTTCGATCTCCCAGGGGCGGCCGAGGACGGCGGTGGCTTCGGCCACGTCGCCGGCCTGCAAGGCATCGCGCACGCGGGTGGAGGAATAGACCGCCCCGCTGTCATCCTGCACCGGGGCGACGGCGGTAACACCGAAGCCCAGCTCGGCGGCCATGGCCTCCAGCACGGCGGCATTGCCCTGGCGCCTGTGGCCGAAGCGATAGTCGTGGCCGATCACCACATGGCTGACCGCCAAGCCGGCCACCAGCACCTCGCGCACGAACCACTCGGCCGTCCCCGACGAGAACGCCTTGTCGAACTGCTGCACATATAAGAAATCGGCGTCCAGCTCGGTCACCTGATGGGTCTTCAGGCGGAAGCTGGACAGGGTGAAGGCCGGCAGGTCGGGTTGGAAGAAGCGGCGGGGGTGGGGCTCGAAGGTCATCACCCCCAGCGGCACATCCAGATTCTCGGCGATGGCGCGGGCATGGCCGATGACCGCCTGGTGCCCCTTGTGGACCCCGTCGAAATTGCCGAGCGCCACCGATCCCCCCTTCAGGTCGGACGGCAGTTCGGCGAAATGGCGGATGATGCGCGTGGACAAGGCTGTCTTCCGGAAGGCGGGCGAAGGAAGGGCGGAGAGCGGATCCGCCCCTGCGATTTCGCATGGGCGAACAGGGGACAGGTAGGCGGAAATGACGTCGGGTGCAAGGTGGTCTTTGGATCTCTCCCACCCGAAAAGCCGGCGGGGGACCGGTCTGTCCGGCCCCCCGCCTGCCCGAGAAAGGGCTGCTTTTCCTGTGCGGTGGCTGTTATTTCGCCGTTTCGCAGGCTTCCTTGATCCAGCCGTCGAATTCCCGCTGATGGGCGGCGATCCAGCTGTCGGTATGGCGCATGATGTCGGCCGGCGTGTCTTCGCCTTCGCGCATCTTCAGGTTCTGGATGGTGATGTCGTCGGAATCCAGGGTCATGATGGTGAACAGAGTCCTGGCTTCCGGGTTTTCGTCGGTCCAGGCCTTGTTGGCGATGATGCGCTGATCGTTCGGCTGGAACCCGTAGTTGGAGCCGTCGGGCAGGGTGGTGTCCACCGTTTCGCGGGCGCCGGGCAGGGCCGAGAAGGGCACGTTCAGCCACACCACGTCATCGCCCGGCACCATCACCCCGGACACCCAGTAGGGGGTCCAGGCGTAGTACAGAACCGGCAGCCCCTGTTCGAAGCGGCTGATGGTATCGGCGATGATGGCCGAGTAGTGGCCAGACTTCTGGGTGACCGTGTCGCGCAGGCCGTAGGCATCGATATGGTGTTCGATGACCTTCTCGCAGCCCCAGCCCGGGTTGCAGCCGGCCAGGTCGGCCATGCCGTCGCCGTCGGCGTCGAACACCTTGGCGATTTCCGGATCCTTCAGCTGCGCGATATTGGTGATGTGGTATTTATCGGCGGTGGCCTTGTCGATCAGGTAGCCCTGCAGTCCGCCCGGGGAGTAGACGCCTTCCCGGTAGATTTTCTCGTCGCCGCCGGACTTGTAGAAAAAGTCGACGTGCAGGGGATCCCAATGGTCGGCCATGTAGGTGCCGTCGCCGCTGGCGATGGCCAGGTGGCGCGTCGGCGGGGGCAGTTCCGTGATCTCCTTCACGGTATACCCCAGCTTTTCCAGGGCGCGGCGGACAACCAGGGTCTGGAAGGTCGCCTCGACGTTGGAAGACATCAGGGGCTGGACGCTTTTGCCTTCGCCAGGATTGCAGGCGGCCAGGGCGGTAGAGGCGCCCAGCGCGGCGAAAACGGTGGCCGTGACAAGACCGCGGATCACGGGGGACGGTTGGCGCATGAACGGACTTCTTTCGCTTGCGAGTTGAGCAAAGGATGTAAGGGAAGAACGGGAATGCTCTTCTCGGTGTATTAACGAGTGCGGATTGATTTGTAAAGGTTGCAATAGGGCCGTTTTCGTTGTGCCTTTTTGAAGGCGCGAATACCCCGATGTTGCCACGGGGGTATCGTTGTCTTTTGGATTAAAAAGCGGTGATAGAAAAAGGGGGGCCAGCCTATGCCGACCCCCCGTTTCCTTATCAAGGTTTGCCCGCGGGCGGGATGTTTTTACATCGCCGCTTCGCAGGCCGCCTCGATCCAGCCGTCGAACACCTGCTGGTGGCCGGCGATCCAGCCTTCGGTGTGGCGGGCGATGTCTTCGGCGGAATCCTCGCCATCCCGCATCTTCAGGTTCTGGGCGCTGATATCGTTGGAATCCAGGGTCATGGTGGCGAACAGCTTGGCCGCGGCCGGGTTCTCGTCGGCCCAGGCCTTGTTGGCGATGATGCGCTGATCGTTGGCCTGGAAGCCGTAGTTGGAGCCGTCCGGCAGGGCGGTGTCCACATCGGCGCGGGCGCCGGGCAGAGAGGAGAAGGGCACGTTCAGCCACACCACGTCTTCACCGGGAACCATCACGCCGGAAACCCAGTAGGGGGTCCAGGTGTAGTACAGCACCGGCTGGCCCTGATCGTGACGGGCGATGGTGTCGGCGATGATGGCCGAATAGCTGCCCTGGTTGTGGGTCACGGTGTCGCGCAGGCCATAGGCGTCCAGCTGGTGTTCGATGACCTTTTCGCAGCCCCAGCCGGGGTTGCAGCCGGCCAGATCGGCCTTGCCGTCGCCGTCGGCGTCGAACAGCTTGGCCA
This sequence comes from Rhodospirillaceae bacterium Z3-40, assembly GCA_046233135.1. Lineage (GTDB taxonomy): Bacteria > Pseudomonadota > Alphaproteobacteria > Rhodospirillales > Rhodospirillaceae > JBJXHN01. The sequence goes on from JBJXHN010000004.1 coordinate 457,787, forward strand.
GTTCGGGATCCTTCAGCTGGTCGATGCTGGTGATGTTGTATTCGTCGGCGGTGGCCTTGTCGATCAGGTAGCCCTGCAGGGCGCCCGGAGAGTACACCCCTTCGCGGTAGAGCTTTTCATCGCCACCGGCTTCGTTGAAGAAGTCGACGTGCAGCGGATCCCAGTGGTCGGCCATGAAGGTGCCGTCGCCGTTGGCAAGGGCGACGTGTCCGGCGGCGTATTCCAGTTCCTTGATGTCTTCCACGGTGTAGCCCAGGGCCTCCAGGGCCTTGCTGACCAGCAGGGTCTGGAAGGTTTCTTCGGCAATGGAGGACTTCAGGGGAATGACGGTCTTGCCGTCGCCCGGGTTGCAGGCGGCCACGGCGGCGGTCGCGCTGAACGCGGTGATGGCAGTGGCCGCGACAAGGCCGCGGATCACGGTGGTGGGATGGGTCATGGGAAGGGTTCCTTCGCTTGCGGTTGGTTCCATGGGCTTCGGAGGTACAAAAATAGTTGGGCGGGCGCCTGTCCTTCCGGAACAGGCGCCCGCCGGGCAGGGACGTCTCAGGAGCGTTTCAGCAGGCCGCGGACCAGGCTGACCGGCCCGGTTTCGTACCATTCCACATTGCCCCGCTCCCGCTTGGAGATGGCCAGGGCCTGGGTCAGGCGGTCGAGAATGATCGCCAGCAGGACGATGCCGATTCCGCCGACGGCGGCCAGCCCCATGTCCAGGCGGCCGATGCCGCGCAGCACCATCTGGCCCAGGCCGCCCACGGCGATCATCGAGGCGACGACGACCATGGAGAGGGACAGCATCAGCGACTGGTTGACGCCGGCCATGATGGTCGGCATCGCCAGCGGCACCTGCACCCGCCACAGCAGCTGGCGGGGGCTGGCGCCGAAGCTGCGGGCGGCTTCCACCAGATCGCCGGGCACCTGGCGGATCCCCAGGCTGGTCAGGCGGATCAGCGGCGGCAGGGCAAAGATGATGGTGACCACCACGCCGGGCACGTTGCCGATCCCGAACAGCATGACGATGGGCACCAGATAGACGAAGGCCGGTGTGGTCTGCATGGCATCGAGCAGGGGCCGCAGGGTCGCCGCCGCCCGGTCGCTGCGGGCCAGCCAGATGCCCAGGGGCAGGCCGATGGCGACGCAGAAGAACAGGGACGTCAGCACCAGGGCCAGGGTCACCATCATCTGGTCCCAGGCCCCGATGGCCCCGACGAAGGCCATGGACAGCACCGCCCCGATGGCCAGGCGCCGGCCGGCCACCTGCCAGGCGATCAGACCGACGATCACCAGCATGATCAGGGAGGGGATCGCCATCAGGGTGGATTCGATCCCCGTCAGGACGATGTCGATGGGTCCGCGAATCGCCTGGAAGACGAAGCGGAAGTTGGCCACCAGCCAGTCCAGCCCGTTTTCCACCCAGCTTTCCAGCGGAATCAGCGCATCGTTGAAGGGGTGCAGCCAGTCGAAGTGCTTCTCGACCGGGGGCGGGGCGTTGTTCAGCCAGTCGGTCCCGGAGGTGGAAGGCGGCGGCGCCCCCCGGACTGCGGCGCCGTCCTTGGGTTTGCTGCCCCCGGCGGATCCCCAGGGATTGCTTTGCGCCAGCTGCTGAACCTCGGCGACCCGCACCTGCAGGGACGTGTAGCTGTCGGACGCCAGTGTCCGGGCGACGTGAAGGAGATCAGGCATTGTCGCTCTCCCGGTCCAGGGTTTCCAGGAGAAGGGCGCGGGAGATCACCCCCATGTAGCGGTTGTCCGCATCGACCACGGGAATGCCGTGATCGCAGGCGGCCACCGTGCCGATGATCTCGCTGATCAGGGTGTCGGCCGTGATCACCGGGACGTCGGGCAGGAAGGCTCCGTGCAGGCTGGGGGACGGTTTCTTCAGTTCCGCTTCCAGCGAGGCGACGGAGATGACGCCGTGGAAGTGGCGGCCGCCGTCGACCACATAGGCGTACTGGCGGTCGAAGCGGCCCATGCGCTGGGCGGTGGCGCGGATGTTGCCGTCCCGCTCGACCACCGTGACCTGGTTGTTGGTGGCGATGGCCCCGGCGGTCAGGACGTTGGAGACGTCCACCCCCCGGAAGAAGGAGCGGACGTAATCGTCGGCGGGATTGCTGAGGATCTCGTCGGGCGTGCCCACCTGCACCACCCGGCCGCCTTCCATGATGGCGATGCGGTCGCCGATGCGCATGGCTTCGTCCAGGTCGTGGGAGATGAAGACGATGGTCCGCCGGTCTTCTTCCTGCAGTTTCAGAAGCTCGTCCTGCATTTCCGTGCGGATCAGCGGATCCAGGGCCGAGAAGGCTTCGTCCATCAGCATGATCGAGGGGTCGTTGGCCAGCGCCCGGGCCAGACCCACACGCTGTTGCATGCCGCCCGACAGCTCGTTAGGGTAGCTTTCCGCGCGGGATGCGAGGCCGACCTGTGCCAGGGCCTTGCGGGCGCGGTCTTCGCGTTCGGCCTTGGGGACACCGGACAGTTCCAGGCCGAAGGCGGTGTTGCCCAGCACCGACAGGTGGGGCATCAGGGCGAAGGACTGGAAGACCATGCTGATGTGCTTGCGCCGGAATTCCAGCAGGGCCTTATCGTCCATCTGGGCGATGTCGATGCCGTCGGCGATGATCTGGCCGCTGGTCGGTTCGATCAGCCGGTTCAGCATGCGCACCAGGGTGGACTTGCCCGATCCGGACAGGCCCATGACCACGAAGATCTCGCCTTCCTGGACCGCGAAATTGGCATCGCAGACCCCGATGGTCTGGCCGGTTTCGTGGAAGATGTGGTCCTTGCCATGACCTTCGCGGTGCATGCGCAGGGCCTTTTCCGGCGAATCGCCGAAAACCTTGAACAGGTTGCGGACGACCAGTTTTCCCGTTTCGCCCGGTGGCCCGCCGGATGCGGGGGATGGGGCGGAGGGGGAGGCAGCGGTGGGTGCGTCAGGCACGCCGGAAGCGCCGAGAGTTGCCGTCTCGTTCAAAATTCTGGTGTCCTTGATTGCAATCCTGGTCGGGGAGGAGGATTCCATGTTCCACATGATCGATCATGGAAGGGACTCAATTCAACTCTTCGCGTCGGGATTTGTCAAGCCGCAGGACTGGCTATCCTTCCGATATGTATGGCCGATTCATCCGTGTACGGGTATTTATTCTTTAAAAGTGTATTTTTTGTTTAAGTGTGATTTAAGTTAAAGGAGTGTTGCGAAATAAAATATTCTTGGAGCGGCAGCCGGTCCAAGAATTCGGTTGGTGGCTTTTACAGACAAGGCCCCTGGTCGTCGCATGGCGGCGGACGGACGTATGGGATGGTTGTCGCCCTGCAAGGAGCGTCAAACGCCGATTGCGGCCGCCGACGGGGCTGTCGGGGTCGGTGTGAAGGCGCTGGACGTGTCGGTGGTTGGGAAGGGGGGCTCGGGGAGAGGGGGGGCGCGTTGGGTTGACGGGAAAGCGGTGGAAGCCGATCAGGCGTCCTCTGCCATTTGCTGGCTGCCGATCAGGCTGGCGGCGATGGCCCTGGCGCGGGCGGCGGCACCCAGGTCGCCATGAAGCTGGCAGGCCACCACGGCACCGAACAACAGCAGAAACAGCTGTTCGGACAAGGCGCGGCTGTCGGGCAGGCCGGCGTCGCGGATCAGGCGTTCCAGGGTGCGTTCCAGGCTGCGCATATGGGTGGAGGCGGCCTGTCTGATGGGATCGTCGGGTGCGCCGTATTCGGCCACCGCGTTGATCAGCAGGCAGCCCCGGAAGCTGCCGACCCCTGTTTCCTGCCCGCCGAACCAGGAATCATAGGCATCAAAGATCGACAGCAGCTTGTCGGTGGTGGTCTGCCGGCTTTCCAGCAGGGTATCCAGCCAAAGCTGCTGCTGTTCCTGGTACCGCTCCAGGGTGGCCAGGATCAACTCGTCCTTTGATCGGAAATGCCGATAGAGGGTCATCTTGGCGACCCCCGCTTCCGATAATATGCGGTCAATACCGGTGGCGTGGAAACCGTCCATAATAAACAATCGCAGGGCGGTATCGATCAAGCGGTCGCGAGGTCTCTGTTCCAAACGCAGCCTCCTTGGTTCCTGTTTAGAGTAATTTTGCTTCAGAGAATGCTACCAAGCCATGTCATTCGTGACCCCGGTGTTCAACGCATAGGGGGTTTGTGTATGAGTAATATCTAATCAACGGGCGCGCAAAGGTGTTTTTCAATTATACTACGCAAATTTTTTGTGGTTAACTGCCGTTCCAGGCATCGGCGCGGGCATCGTCCTCGGCCTTGGCGGCCACCCAATGGGTTTCGCCGTCGACGGTTTCTTCTTTTTTCCAGAACGGGGCCTTGGTTTTCAGCCAGTCCATGAGGAACGAGGCGGCTTCGAAGGCGGCGACGCGATGGGCCGAGGCGGTGGCGACAAACACGATGGGGTCTTCGGGGTCCAGCCGTCCGAACCGATGGATCACCAGGGCGGCGGTCAGCGGCCAGCGGCGTCCGGCTTCGGCGGTAATGGCGTCCAGCTGGCGTTCGGTCATGCCCGGGTAGTGCTCCAGGGTCATGGAGGTAAGGTGGCGGGCGCTTTCTCCCCGGGCGCCGGGAGCCGTGCCGCGCACCAGGCCGGTGAAGGATACCACCGCCCCGGCGCCGGCGGCGGCGGCGCTGCGTTCGAAGGCGTTCAGCTCGGCACCGCTGTCGAAAGCGGTGGCCTGGACGCGGACCCGGAAGGGGCTTTCGCTCATGGCTCAGCCTCCGGTCAGGGGGGGGAAGAAGGCCACTTCGTCGCCGTCGGTGACGGGGGTTTCCGGCCGGGCGAGGTCCTGGTTGACGGCGGCCCGCAGCCGCTGGGGATCGGCGAAAGCGGCGGCGTAGCCGTTCCCGCGGGCGGCCTGCCAGGCGATCAGCTCGGCGATGGAGGTGACGCCGGCGGGCAGGGGCTGATCCTCGCTGTCCAGGCCCACCTGTTCGCGGACCCAGGCGAAATACACAAGCTTCATGGTCAGGCGATCTCCGTGGGGGTATGCGGCGCTTGCGGGGTGGGGGCATCATCGGCGTGCCACAGCCCGGACCGGCCGCCTTCCTTGTGCAGCAGGCGGATGTCGGTGATCCGCATGCCCTTGTCCACCGCCTTGCACATGTCATAGACGGTCAGGGCGGCGACGGACACGGCTGTCAGGGCCTCCATCTCCACGCCCGTCCGTCCGGTCAGCTTGCAGGTGGCGGTGATCACCAGGCTGTCTGGATCTTCCGGCTCCAGGGTGACGGTGACCTTGGTCAGGGCGAGGGGATGGCACAGGGGGATCAGGTCCGGGGTGCGCTTGGCCCCCATGATCCCGGCCAGCTGGGCAACGGTCAGCACGTCGCCCTTGGCCATGGACCGCTCGCGGATGCGGGCCAGGGTGGCCGGGGCCATCACCACCCGGCCGGCTGCGGTGGCGATGCGCTGGGTGGCGGCCTTGGCGGTGACATCCACCATATGGGCATTGCCGCTGTCGTCGAAGTGGGTCAGGCCGTCTTTCGCCGATGCGGCCGGGGTCGGGGCAGAGGAAGGCGCGGGGTCGTCCATGGGGGCTCCCTGTGGTGGTCGGTGCCGGGGCCTACCGGCGGGCGCGCTCCCGGGCGTCGGCCAGGTCCGCGTCGGAATTGAGGTTGAGGAAGGGATCGGGTGGGCCGTGGTGGTCGAAGGCCACCGCGACCGCCGAGGCCCCCGTCAGAACCCGATTAAGGGAGGCCGAGCCGCTCGCGCAAGTGCGGGCTACCAGCTCTTCGGTACCGTGGCCTACCCGCCACAGGGCCAGGGCGTTGTGCTGGCGCTCCCGCCAGCAGGCCACGGCCGCGCCGGCATCCGGATGCGCGGCCAGGGCCGCAGCCAGGCGTCCGGGCAGGTCGTCGGGGAAGAAGGGGGTGTCCACCGGCAGGGTCAGCAGGGTGTCGGCCCCCACCGACCGTGCCCAGCGCAGCAGGGCGCCCAGTCCGCCCAGCGGACCGATGCGCGGGCCGGGCGGGTCTTCCACCAGGGTCAGGCCGAGCAAGCCGGCCAGCGCGCGGTGCTGTTCTTCGGCGCAATGCACCGAGAACGCCAGGGGCAACCGGAAACCTTCGGGACCGCCTTCAGGACTGCCGTCGGCAGTGGCGGCGATGAGCCGGCGGGCGACGCGGGTCGCGAGGGGCTCGCCGTCCAGCAGCAGCAGGGCCTTGTCGACCCCGCCCAGGCGCCGCCCCTCGCCGCCGCCCAGCAGGCCGGCCGCCAGGGGCGGGCGGGGTGCCGGATCAGGTGGGGTCGGCAAGATGGCCCCAAAGATCATATTCGTCGGCCTCGTCGACCACGGCCATGACCTTGTCACCCACCGACAGCGACGTTTCACCGTTCAGGAACAGGCAGCCGTCGATTTCCGGTGCGTCGGACCAGGTGCGGCAGATGGCGCCGTCTTCGTCCACATCGTCCACCAGGGCCTCCACGGTCCGGCCCACCTTGCGCAGCAGGCGGTCGCGGCTGATGGCGCTCTGATGTTCCATGAAGCGGTGCCAGCGCTCTTCCTTGACCTCTTCGGGCACGGCGCCGGGCAGATCGTTGGCCTTGGCGCCGGCGACCGCTTCGTACTTGAAGCAGCCGACCCGGTCGAGCCGGGCTTCGCTCAGCCAGTCCAGCATCTGGCGGAAGTCGTCTTCGGTTTCGCCGGGGAAGCCGACGATGAAGGTGGATCGCAGGGTCAGGTCCGGACAGTCGGCGCGCCAGCGGGCCAGGCGGTCCAGGGTCTTTTCCTGGGCCGCCGGGCGGCGCATGGCCTTCAGCACGGTCGGGCTGGCATGCTGGAAGGGGATGTCGAGATAGGGCAGCACCCGTCCCCCGGCCATCAGGGGGATCACCGCATCCACGTGGGGGTAAGGATAGACGTAATGCAGCCGCACCCAGATCCCCAGTTCGCCCAGGGCTTCGGCCAGATCGACGAAGCGGGCCTTGACCGGACGGCCGCGCCAGTCGCTTTCGGCGTATTTCAGATCGATGCCATAGGCGCTGGTGTCCTGGCTGATCACCAGCAGCTCCTTGACCCCGGCGGCGGCCAGCCGTTCCGCTTCGCTCAGCACCTTGGCCGCCGGGCGGCTGGCCAGCCCGCCGCGCAGATCGGGGATGATGCAGAACGAGCAGCTGTTGTCGCAGCCTTCCGAGATCTTCAGGTAGGCATAGTGACGGGGGGTCAGGCGGATGCCCTGGGGCGGCACCAGGTCGGTGAAGGGATTGGCGCCGGGGGGCACCGCCTTGTGGACCGCATCCACCACCGCTTCGTATTGATGGGGGCCGGTGACCGCCAGCACGTCCGGGTGGCTCTGGCGGATGGCGTCGGCGTCGTGGCCCATGCAGCCGGTGACGATCACCTTGCCGTTCTCGGCCATGGCCTCGCCGATGGCATCCAGGCTTTCGGCCTTGGCGGTGTCCAGGAAGCCGCAGGTATTGACGATCACCACGTCGGCACCGTCGTAGGTGGGCGACACGGCGTAGCCTTCGGCGCGCAGGCGGGTGAGGATGCGCTCACTGTCCACCAGGGCCTTGGGGCAGCCCAGGCTGACAATGCCGACGGTCGGGGTGCCGGACGCGGGGGAAGAGGAAGGCGGGGGCATTCTGGCGCAGGTCCTTACGGAGTCAGGGATCTCGGGGTGATGTGTGGCGGCGACTCTGAACTGGCCCCCATATAAGTCACGGTGGCGGTCGAGGCCAAGGCCGGAGTGGACAGCTATCAACCCTGGCCTTTCGGTTGTGCGGCGGTGTTCGCGTACGATGTGCCGGCAACGGAGGGGGGCGACCCAACCGGGGCGTTGTGAAAAAACGTGTCATTTTAACCCTGGCGAAAGGCATCCGTGATTGGATTCCTCCGTCTTTTGGCGTATGCCAATAGTGTAGTTCCGTGGAGGTTCCATGTTGCAAACCCTTGTAAACGCTTTGGCTGCCTTACTGATTCTCTTCGGGGGATTGGTCGGGGCCGCCTTTGCTCAAGGCTCGCCGCAGCCCTCCTCTGGTGTCGTTCTGGTTGTTTTGCCCCAGAAACCTTTGGTCCCGGAGGCGGGTGAACCCCAGGCGACCACCCATGTTTCCAGTCTTTCCGAGGGGGCGGAAGATACCCTCTTGGCGAGCGGAGAGGGGTTGGCCGACCCTGTCCGAACGGACAGGGAAGCGGGCTGGGCGGACGCTCTGTCGCCGGTGCTGATGCCGCTGGTTGAAGCGGGGCTGGCCATCGAAGTGGCCTATCTGGACGACGGCGCCGCCGGTACCGAAGGCGAATCGGCCGGTGATGCGTCGCTGCGGCGGGAATTCGCCATGGCCCGCCCGTTGTCGTCGATCGATCCCGAACTGCCCGATGCCCTGCTGATCGTTGCCCGAGGCGAAGACCCGGCCCGCGCCGATGCGCTGTCCGGCGACACGGTGCTGCGCGGCCATGTGCAGCGGCTGGCCCGCAACAACCGGGTGATTGCGGCGCTGGACACCGGCGCCGCAGGACTGCTGGGTGCCCGCGACGGCCTGGGACGGCCGATCATCGAATGGCGCCGGGTGGCGGTGCCGCCGTATCTTATCGGCGGCTTCCGGGGGCGGCAGGCCTATCTCAGCCCCGATGACACCGATCCGGCTGAAGCCGTCCGCGACCGCAACCTGATCACCGGCCGGGGCCTGGAGGCCGGGCCGCAGGTGGTCGAGATGATGATGCTCGCCCTTGCGGAAAACGGCCTGATCGCCGCGCCCAGTGCCGCACCGGTGGGATGGGCGCGGGCCAAATCCTTGCGCGCGGACGAACGCCCCGTTCCCGAACTGGCCGAAACCCCGGCCAACAATTGAGGCCATCTTTTCAGGGTGCATGGCCGCTCTGCTTTCCGCGCATGGCGGCTATTCATATTGCGTCGCAGCATCGTGTTGGTGTTGACGAAAGGGCCTCCCGGCGGGAAAACAGGGCTCCTTTTCAGCGAATGAAGCCGGAGGCCCCGATGACCGAGCAGACCCTGGACGCCTATTTGGAGACGTCCCTGGCGGTGATGGCCGCGACACGGGACGCCCGGCTGGGGGCGGCGATGGGCAAGGCCATCGAGGCGATCTCCGGTGCGCTGGCCCATCAGAAGCCGGTGCTGGTCTGCGGCAACGGCGGGTCCATGGCCGATGCCATGCATATCGCCGGCGAACTGGCGGCCCGTTTCCTGGTGGATCGCCCGGCGCTGCAGGTGATGGCCCTTGGGACCAATGTGGCGACCCTGACGGCCTGGTCCAACGATGTCTCCTACGACAGCCTGTTCGCCCGCGAGGTGGAAGCGTACGGCGCGTCCGGGGGGGTGCTGCTGGGCATTTCCACCAGCGGCAATTCGGGCAATGTGGTCGCGGCGATGGAACAGGCCGGGGCGATGGGCATGACCCGCGTCTCCATGACCGGCGAAGGCGGTGGCAAGCTGGCCGGTCTCAGCGATGTTCTTCTGGCGGTGCCATCCCGGTTCACGCCCCATATCCAGCAGGTGCATCAGGTGCTGTATCATTATCTTTGCCTGGAAGTGGAGGCCCGCTCGGCGGCGGTTGCGGCGATGGTGGCGGCCTCCTGACGTGAAACAAAGGTCCGTACTGTTCTTCCTGCCCCTTCCCCTACCCCTTCCCGTCACCCTGTTCGTGGGCGCCATTGGCGGCTGGTGTTTCTGGTATTTTCACTTTCCCCTGGCCTGGCTGCTGGGCGCCCTGGCTGCGACCATGATTCCCGGCCTGATGGGCATCCCCATGACCGGGCCGAAGCATCTGCGCGACGGCGTCCTGGCGATCCTGGGGGTGCTGCTGGGGTCCGGCTTCTCCCCCGACGTGGTGCAATCCTTCGGCGCCTGGACCGTCAGCCTGGTCTGCATGCTGCTGGCCAGCGTTTTCATGGGCCTGTTCGGCGTGTGGTACGGCATACGCATAGCCGGCTATGACCGGGCGACGGCCTGGTTCGCGGGGATTCCCGGCGGGCTGTCGGTGCTGACGGCGCTGTCGCCGTCCTATGGCGCCGATGCGCGGGTGGTGGCCTTGAGCCATGGCTGGCGGCTGGTCTCGGTGCTGGTGGGGGCGCCTTTGGCCCTGCATGCGCTGGGGGTGGATGTGCGGCAGGCCACCCAGAACCCCACGCTCGCCCTTGGCCTGGGGTGGGAAGATGCCCTGCTGCTGCTGGGCTGTGCGGTGGCCGGACCGCTGATCGGCAAGGTCGCCCGGTTGCCGGCGGCGACTCTGACCGGCCCGCTGATCCTCAGCGCCCTGCTGCACATGACCGGGGTGACGGATGCCAAGCCGCCGTCGCTGGTGATCATCCTGGCGCAGATCGTCATCGGCGTGTCCGTGGGCACGCGCTTTTCCGGCACCTCGCTGAAGTCGCTGGCGGTGATTCTGGGTCATGCCATCGTCATGGCGGTGGGGCTGCTGCTGCTGACCGTAGCCATGACATTCGTCGCGTCTCTGGCCATCGGTCTGCCCATTCACCAGCTGGTGCTGGCCTATGTGCCCGGGGGCGCGCCGGAAATGGGACTGGTGGCCCTGTCCTTGGGGATCGAGCCCGCCTTTGTCGCCACCCACCATCTGGTGCGGGTGACCATCATCGTGCTGATGGTGCCGTGGCTGGCCAAGACCTTCGCGCGGGACAAGCGGGGCGAGGAGTAATCCCGCCCCTGATCTTCACGGCCCCGTTCTTTCCGGCCCCGGTCTTCACGGCCCCGGCTTTGCTTCCGCCGGCTCAGTAGCTGGCGGGGGTGCAAAGCTTGCGCTGGATATCGCGCACCAGCTTCAACTCCTCCGGCCGCAGCACGCCGTCCGCTTCCATCACGGCGACCGAGGAGTCCAGCAGCAGGCCGATGCATTCGGGGCTTTCCTGCTCGATGGACGCCAGGCAGATGTCGATCAGGGTGCTGGTCGGGCGCAGGCGGCGGATATAGGCGGCCAGGGCGGCCATGTCATCGGTGGTGGTTTCCAGCCCTTCCAGGGCCGAGCGCTGAATCGCATAGTCCAGCACCGCTTCCACTTCCTTGTCGTGCAGAAAGCCGTCGGCGCGGGCAATGGAGACCAGGATGCGCAGGCCGTCGCCGGCGGCCAGCCTCTGGGCGCGGCCGGGGGTGCTGAGGCTTTCCTGGGCGGCGACGGCCGCGGCGGTGCTTTTCTCGCCGGTGGCTTCGGGATAGTCGCCGGGCCAGTCCCGATCCGGGTCCAGATGCAGCTCTTCCCGCAGGTAGCCGCGAATGTCGTGATAGACCACGCCGTCCATGTCGAAGACCATGGCGATGCGGTCCAGCTTGAAGGCGCGTGGGGCAACACGTTCATGGCAGAACGCGCGCATGCGCGGCCCCCGGGGCGGCTTGGCGTCGATGCCCAACAGGGTGACGCGCCGCCGGCTGTGGCAGCCGTCCAGGGTTTCGTATTCGATGCCGAAGGTCAGGCCGGCGCCGGTTTCCAGCGCCGCACTGTCCGGCGAATTCATCGATGGATCATCGGGGGCATCCAGGCCCGATGGCGCAAAGCCGCCCAGGAACACCGGGGGAACCTTCTCGCTGCGCCGTACCAGAGCCCTTAGCCCACCAAGGATCGACATGTCCCTGCTCCTTCCACCAACCGCGCCCGGCACCTTTCCGAGGGAAAGAGGCCGGGAAACGGGTTCCATGTACTCCTGAATGCCGCCCGTGAAAAGACACCCGGCGGCGAGGAGTACACGGGCCGGCGCATGCCTTCGGGCTATACGCACAATTTGCGCATTTTCCCGCCGGTAAGAAAGATATTTTTTGGCGACAGAGGTCAGGCCTGGCGGCGTCCCTGGTTGAACAGCACGGCTTTGGAGTCTTCGGTAACCGTGGGTTCTGTGGAGATGGTTTCGACCACCGCATAGGCGCGCTGGGTGCCGGGACGGGCCTTGATGGCCTCGAACCAGCGTTTGACGTTGGGGAAGTCGTCCAGGGACATGCCCTGGCGCTCGTGCGGCACGATCCACGGATAGGCTGCCATGTCGGCGATGGAATAGGCCCCGCAGATGAAATCGCGGCCGGCCAGCCGGTCGTCGAGCACGCCGTACAGGCGTTCGGTTTCCTTGACGTAGCGGTTGATGGCGTAGGGCAGCTTTTCCGGGGCGTACTGGCTGAAGTGGTGGTTCTGTCCCAGCATGGGTCCCAGACCGCCCATCTGCCACATCAGCCATTGCACCACATCGATACGGCCGCGCAGATCGGTGGGCAGGAACTGGCCGGTCTTTTCGGCCAGATACAGCAGGATGGCGCCGGATTCGAACACCGGGACCGGCGCACCGCCGCCGGCGGGGGCCTGGTCGACGATGGCTGGGATCTTGTTGTTGGGCGAAATGGCCAGGAAATCGGGTGCGAACTGATCCCCCTTTCCGATGTGGATCGGCTTGACCGTATAGGGCAGGCCGGCTTCTTCCAGGAACAGGGTGATCTTGTGGCCGTTGGGGGTCGTCCAATAGTAAAGGTCGATCATCGCGATACCATCCTGCGCAGCACGAGGGGGAGAGAAAGGGACCAAGGGGCGGTGCGAGCAGGTGCGCCGCCCTTCGCCATATGGGGGGACCGCCTGCCGGACGCGAGGGTGCGGTCAGGGCAGCTCCACATGAATCACCGAATCCTCCACTTTGACCGGATAGGTCTTCAGGTCGATCTCCGCCGGCGCTTCCCGGGCTTCGCCGCTGGGGATGTGGAAGGTGGCCTGGTGCAGCGGGCATTCCACGCAGTCCCCGTCCACATAGCCCTCGGCCAGCGAGGCGTCGGCGTGGGTGCAGGTGTCCTGGGTGGCGTAGATGGTGCCTTCGACGTTGAACAGGGCGATCGTCACTTCACCGACCTCGACGGCCAGTCCTGCCTGTTCGGGGATGTCGGACAGTTCGGCGACAGCATGCCAGGGCATGGGGGATCTCCTTCGTGGCGGCGCGAAACGGGGTGGGGCAAGGCGCAATGGGGGGGCTGTGCACCCCGGTCGTCGTCTTCACATGGGCTGTCCCCGGGCGTCCGCCAACCGGGGCGGATGGCTGTCAGGCGGCGTGGGACAGCTGGCGCAGCGGGGTGCCGGTATCGGCGAGCCGGGCAGGGTCCACCGGCAGCCCAGCGTCGATCAGGGCTTTCAGCGGCCGGCGCTCCCGGCCGGCATTGAACAGCACGGCCATCACCGGCACCGACTGTTTCAGGAACACCGCCACTGCCGGGCCTTTTCCCGGGACGCCCCGTTCGATGCAGCGGTCCCAGTCATCGGCCATGCCCAGGATCTGCAGGTTGAGGTCGAACTGATCGGTCCAGAACCAGGGCAGGGCATCGTTGACGGCGTCTGCCGGTGCGGTGCCGGCGATGATCCCGGCCACCAGGTCGGCCTGGCGTTCGGCATTGTCCCAGGATTCCAGGCGCAGGCGGCGGTCCAGGCGGGTGTTCAGGTGGTTGGCCACGTCGCCGATGGCATAAACCCCGGGCATGGCCGTGCGGCAGCGGCTGTCCACGACGATCCCGTTGTGGCAGGCCAGGCCGGCGGCCATGGCCAGTTCGGTGTTCGGCTCCGCCCCCACGCCCAGCACGGCCACGTCGGCGTCCAGGCGGCGGCCGTCGGCCAGATGCACGGCGGACAGGGCGCCGCTCGCGGTATCCGGCGCGAAGGCTTCCAGCCGGGCGTCGGTCAGCAGGGTGACGCCCTGTGCCTGATGCAGGCGGGCCACGACGGCGGCGAGCGGAGCGGGCAGGACCCGGCCAAGCAGGGCAGGGCCGCTTTCCACCACGGTCACGGCACAGCCCAGGGCGCGGGCGCTGGCCGCCACCTCCAGGCCGATGAAGCCGCCGCCCACCAGCACCACCCGGGCACCGCCCGTCAGGCGGGACCGCAAGGCGCGGGCGTCGGCGGCGGACCGCAAGGTCATCACGCCGGCCAGATCCACCCCGGGCACCGACAGCACCCGGGGGCGGGCGCCCGTGGCCAGGACGAGGCTGGCGTAGGGGACCACGGCGCCGTCGGCCAGGGTCACCCGCCGGCCCGCCAGATCCAGGGCGGTGACCGCCCGGCCGCCCAGCCATCGGATGCCGGCGTCGGCCAGGGCATCGGGACCGGTCAGGCGGGCGTCCAGCGGATCGCTTCCCTTGGCCAGGACCGCCTTGGACAGTGGTGGGCGCTCGTAGGGGGGCTCGGCTTCGGCGCCCAGCAGGCTGATGGGACTTATATAACCTTTCTTCCGTAATGCCAGGGCGCAGCGCCCCCCGGCATGACCCGCGCCGACGATGACCACGCCGGCGCCATTCCCCCCGGCGAGGGTCGTAAAAGGCTTAGCGGCGGAATCGGTCATCGGACTCTCCAGTGAATCTCTGATTGAGGGCTGGTCAGCGGCTTTCTAGCGCATCGCTGCCGGCTCTGGCCAGGAGGACGGTGAAGGGGGCGTCCATCTTCATCTGTTTTATGTAAAAACAAATCGCTGGCAAGGGAAGGTGGCTGTGCCGATTAAACACCTCATTTCGTGTAGAATGGGGTGTTCAAGGAAGTAGTCGCAACATTGGTATTTTGTAAATCCGAGTTGTATTCTATGGTAATGGCGGCCTCAACCGATGGGGGGAGGTCCGGGGCGCAGGCAGCGTTTTTTGGTGATTTTTCCGCCTTTCCGGTGGTTTTTATCGTAAACTTCAATTGATATTCGTGTGCCGGACGGCACCATGACGCGTCTGTAAATCCATAGGTCTCTTGTGGCCAGCATGGGAGGGATGTTGCATGTCTTTTAGAATATATCCTTTTAGGCTTTGCTTAGATTAAAAAGGGCGTATATCCATTTTTCCTCTGCGACTATTTCGAGAGCGGTTTGATGGATGTCATGCCACGCGAAGTGTGGCACACCAGTGACAAATCAAAGAGTGACCGTGAAAAGGTCTCCTTGATCTTCCAGCTTGAGGCGAAATGCGGGGTCGTAACTGATGCGTGATGGAAACGGGGCCGTACAGCGGCCGGCGGCGGTGGATTTCATGTTGTCGGAGGAGGACCGCCGGATCCTCGCCGAGGCCGGGACGGTGGTGCAGCGGGTGTTGCCCGGGGCGCTGGATGCCCTGTACGCGCGGATCGCGTCCATTCCGGAACTGGCCAAGAAATTCGGCAACCAGGCTCAGATGAACCAGGCCAAGGAAGCCCAGAAGGTTCACTGGAGCCGCCTGTTCGAAGGCCGGTTCGAGGACTCCTATTTCTCTGCCGCGCGGGGGATCGGCCTGACCCACCATCGGGTGAAGTTGACGCCGGAGTGGTATATCGCCGCTTACGGCCTGGTGCTGCGCGATCTGCTGGCGGCTGCGGCGCCGTCGGCGGGCGGAATGTTCGGCAAGGGGGCTGCAGCCGGCAAGGGGCTGAAGACCCAGCAGGCGATTACCATGGCCGTTCTGGTGGATATTCAGACGGCTCTGTCCTCCTATTGGGACAAGATGCAAAGCGAGCAGGTCCAAGCCGTCGAGGCCATGGTGGAGCGCATCAACGAACAGTCCCGGGATGTGCTGGGATCGGTGATCAAATACACCGACGATCTGCAGGACGCGGTCGGCAACCTGGGCAAGGTCTGCGACGTGGTGGATGCCTCGGCGATGGACGCCAAGACCAAGGCCGACAGCACCCTGCATTCCGCCGAGACTGTTTCTGCCGCTGCCGAAGAGCTGTCGGCATCGATTTCCGAAATTGCCCGTCAGGTCCATGAATCCACCGACACCAGCCGCGTGGCGGTTTCCGAGATCGAAGGCACGCGGGCGGTGATGGGCAAGCTGTCCTTGGCGGCCGACGAGATCGGCGGGATTCTCAACCTGATCACCACCATTGCCGGACAGACCAACCTATTGGCCCTGAACGCCACCATCGAGGCGGCGCGGGCCGGCGAGGCGGGCAAGGGTTTCGCCGTGGTGGCTGGCGAGGTGAAGAGCCTGGCCAATCAGACCGCCAAGGCCACCGAGGACATTGCCGCCAAGGTGCAGGCCATGCAGGCAGCGGTGACCGAAGCCGATGGCACCATCGACAATGTCGCGGCGACCATCGCCCGCATCGAGGAAATTGCCACCGCCATCAGCGCAGCGGTGGAGGAGCAGAGCGCCGCCACCAAGGAAATTGCCCGCACCGTGGGCGAGGTGGCCGATACGGCGCGCCAGGTGGACGGCCTGATGGGGGCGGTCTCCGAGCAGACCGACAAGGCCAAACACAGTGCCCAGGTGGTGCACGGCGGGACCGAGCAGATGCGCGATGCCATGCAGCAGATGCCGGTGCTGCTGGCGAAGGCCATCCGCACGTCTTCCGAAATGGCCAACCGCCGCACCTACCGCCGCCGTCCCACCTATGCCGAGGTGCGGGTGGCCGATGCCTCGGGCCGGCCGGTGACGGGGATCATGCGCGATCTGTCGGAACACGGGTGCTTCATCGAAGCCAACGTGGCCGCCGGTCCGGGGGCGCGTCTGCGCGTCGAGTTCGGGCCGCCCCTGGGGAACCGGGATTGCCATGTGGTCGCCAAGTCCACCGAGGGCCTGCATCTGGTCTTCGAGGAAGGGGATGGCCAGGTGGCCGCGAACCAGGTGCACGATGTGGCCACCGAAACCGCGAGCCGTCTGGTGGATCTGGCGAAAAAGGACCATCTGGCCTTCGTCCAGCGTATCGAAGATGCGTTGAACGGCAAGGAGTCCGTGAACGCCTCGGGCCTGTCCACCCACCACAACTGCCGCCTGGGCAAGTGGTACGATGCCGTCAATGACCCCAAGGTCCTGGACATGCCGGCCTACAAGACCCTGGCCGTGCCCCATCAGCGGGTACACAACGCCGGTCGCGCCTGCCTGATGGCCAACGACACCGGCAACATGGCCGAAGCCAAGCGCCAGCTCGATGCTCTGAAGCGGGAAAGCCAGGAAGTGGTGCGCATTCTCGACCAGTTGGGCCGGGAGATGGCCACGGGCCTGTAAGACCGACCGACGATGGGGGTCCTCCGTCGCCGGGCGGCATGGCCAAGCGGCCACCGCGCCGGGCGCCGGGTTTCCTGTTCCGCCGCCGTCCCTTTTGGGACGGCGGCGTTTTTCATGTCTCGTCCGCGCAGATCAACCGATGGCTTGGCGGTCGCGGGTTTGGGAAAGCCCAGAGCCAATGCTGCAAGATGTGCTCGAAGGGCAAGGCCTGCGGGGACAGTTGTATCCGCCGCGCAGAAACCTGCCGCCGGCCGCCGGGCTGCGCCTGTCAGGCAAAATGAACGGGGTCAGGCGTGGGAAGCCAGCGGCAACCCGCCGAGTGCATCGACCCAAACGGAGGCGTCACCCGAAGTCTGGAACGTTGATGCATAAACAAAGGACTAGTGCACTGACCGCTGGTTCATCTGAATGAGTCAGTGCACTAGATCCCTACGCGGTCAGGTGTTCCATCAGTCGGGGCATCAGTTCGACGAAGTTGCAGGGGCGGTGGCGGCTGTCCAGCTGCCAGCGCAGGATATCGTCCCAGCCGTCCTTGCAGGCGCCGGTGGAGCCGGGCAGGGCGAACAGATAGGTGCCCCGGGCGACGCCGGCCATCGCCCGGCTTTGGATCGTCGAGGTGCCGATCTTCTGATAGGACAGCCAGCGGAACAGTTCGCCGAAGCCCTGGATTTCCTTTTCGCAGACCCCGTGGAAGGCCTCGGGCGTCACGTCGCGGCCGGTGACACCCGTGCCGCCGGTGGAGATCACCACGTCCACCTCGGGGTCGGCGACCCACTTTTCCAGCACGGCCCGGATGGCGGCGACGTCATCGCGGACGATCTCGCGCCCGGCCAGGATGTGGCCTGCGCCTTCCAGCCGGCCGACCAGGGTGTCGCCGGACCGGTCGTCGGCCAGGGTCCGGCTGTCGGACACGGTCAGCACGGCGATCCGCACGGGCAGAAAGGGCAGGGACGTATCCAGGCGTTCCGCATGATCCATCGGGAAAGCAGCTCCAGGCAAAACGTGGGGGAACCCGGTCAGCACAAGGATCCGGGCCTTATACTGTCCGACCAAAAGATTGACTTTTTGTCGGACATATTGCGTTCAAGCGCCACGCGGGCTTTTACGCGCCATAAGGCGCGACGGCCGCTTGGCCTTGCCTCCCGACAATGGGTCAAGCCCATTGTCGGTCGGTATTACTCGGCGTTGCCGGCCGTGGACACCAGCTGGCCGCCGCTTCTCATGTAGCGCGGCCAGTCGCCTGCCGCAACGGCGTCCAGGCTGGGGGTCGGCTGGCCCATGCGGTCCCGGTAGGCCCAGAAGTTGGAGATCACGTGTTCGATGAAGATGCGGGTTTCCCGGCTGCTGATGCTTTCGATGAACAGCAGCGGGTCGTCCTGGAAGCGGTCGGCCTGCAGCCAGCCTTGCAGCCGCCCCGGACCGCTGTTGTAGGCGGCGGCAAGGTAGAACAGGTTGCCCTTCACCTGCGGCAGGCCCAGCAGTTCCTGCAAATAGGCCTGGCCCAGGTCCAGGCTGCGCACCGGGTCGTTCAGCTGCCGCCGGTCGTGGCCGCGCAGGGCGTGGTTGCCCGACACATGGGCCGCCGTGCGCGGCATCAGCTGCATCAGGCCCCGCGCACCCGCATGGCTGACCGCGTCGGGGTTGAACGCGCTTTCCTGGCGGATGAAGGCATGGACCAGGGCGGGATCCACCGCCCAGCCGCGGCTCGGCTGCCAGGGGGACAAGGGGTAGAGCGCGCTGTCCCCGGCACCGGCGGTATCGCGCCGGGCGATGCGCAGGGCCACCTGGGGCAGGCCCTTGTCGGCGGCAACGGCCAGGATGTCCTTGCGCAGGGCGGGCGGCGCCTTGGCATAAAGGGCGCGCAATTCCTCGGCGGCGGCGTCCAGGCGGCCGATCTGCATCAGGGCGGCGGCGCGCCGGCCTCCCGGTCGGGCCATGACCCGGGTTTCCGCCCCGCCCGGACCCATGGGAGTCCAGCGGAAGGGCAGGCCATGGCCCAGCGCCCGGGTGGCGATCATGCCATAGAACGTGCGGGGCTGCGCTGCGGCCAGGGCCAGCAGGCCGGCCACTTTTTCCGGCTGACGGGCGCGCAGGGCCGACCGCGCGGCCCAATAGGCGCCCCCCGCCTTCAGCCAGGGCGAGACCCGGGGGGACTGAACCACGGCCTCGAAATGGGTCAGCGCCTTTTCCGCGTCCCCTTGCCGCCACAGGGCGAGGCCGGCCGCCCAGTGGGCCAGCGGCACCCGGGTGCCCGAGCGGGCGGCGGCTTCCTGGGCCCACTTCACCGCCCAGTCGTCCCGGCCGTCGACGAAGTAGGCATAGGCCAGCCCGCCCTTCATGCGGTCATGGTCGATGGCGGTCAGGCGGCCGGCGGCGGACGAGGTGACGATGTCCTTCACCGTCAGCGTCTGTCCCCGGCCCAGTGCCCGGCGGAAGCGGGACCAGACCTTCTGGGCGGCTGCCCGGCCGCCGCCGTACTTGCCTTCCAGGCCCCAGCCGGAGCCGGTGGATCCCAGCCGGCGCGACGTGGTCAGCCGGGCCAGTTCGGGATCGGGCACGGGACCCTTGGCCCGCCGTTCGGCCAGGGCATGGATCTTCTCCGCCCCCGGATGGTCGGCGTAGTCGGTCAGCCAGGCCTGCAATTCCTTGCCCGAGGCCCGGTAGTCGGTGGGATGCATCAGGCGCTGATACACGACGTGCCCGAGCAGAATCCGGTCGTCGAGTCGGGCAATGGCGGCGTCCGCCTCGCTCCAGCGGCCCTCTTCCTGAAGGGAAAATATCGACTCATACAGCTTCAAGTCATGTGGGGAGAGGGGGGCGAAGGCGGGATCGGCGGCCCGGACGGGCGCCGAATTGGCAGAAAGATGGGTTATACCCACGCCTACGATCAAAACAACAGCCCGGAGCATCCGGCCGGTATAGCCCCCCATGTCGGTCCCCCCATCCGTATGTCGCAATGAAGGCGGCCTGTATACGCCAAACACGGGGTCTGAGTCAGCCCGTGACGTGACCGGATACCGAAAAGCGATCAAAATGGGGGTATTTCTAGTGCATCGACCCAAACGAAGGCGTCAGCCGAAGTTTGGAGAGTTGATGCATAAACAAAACCCTAGTTCACTGACCACTGAAGCATCTGAATAAGTCAGTGCACTAGGTTTGGTCCAGCCGTTCGCGGAAGGCCAGCATGTCCCGCCAAGCCAGGCGCTTCTGGGCGGGAGAGCGGAGCAGATAGGCGGGGTGGAAGGTGGCCAGGGCGGGCACCGGCCGGGACAGGCCGGGCAGGCTGACCTCTCCCCAGCGGCCGCGCAGGCGGGTGATTCCTTCGGTGCGGGCCAGCAGGGACTGGGCCGACAGCCCGCCGACCAGCAGCAGGGCCTTGGGCTGGATCAGTTCCACGTGGCGTTCCAGGAACGGCAGGCACAGGGCCACCTCGTCGGCCGTGGGCTTGCGGTTGCCCGGCGGGCGCCAGGGAACGACATTGGTGATATAGGCGGTCTGGCGGTCCAGGCCGACGGCATTGAGCATCAGGTCCAGCAGCTTGCCGCTGACTCCGACGAAGGGCAGGCCCAGCCGGTCCTCGTCCGCGCCGGGGGCTTCGCCGATGATCATCACCCCGGAGTCGGGGGCGCCGTCGGCGAACACCGTGTTGGTGGCCGTGCGGCGCAGGGCGCAGGAATGGAAGGCGTCCAGGGCGGCGCGCAGGGCCTCCAGGCTGTGGGCCTCGGCCGCTAGGTGGGCGGCGGCGCGCAGGGTTTCCGCCTGGGTCGGCGGTTCTTCGCCCATGGTGTCGGGCGGAGCCTGCTGCATCCGCCCGCCGCCGGCCCTGCCGCCCGTTCCCGTGCCGCCCATTCCCGCGCCGCCCGGTCTGCCGGGCATGCGGCCCCGGGCCTGGGGCCGGCCGCCGCCGCCGTCGGGGGTCAAGGCCCGCTGGCGCAAGCGTTCCAGGTGGCTGGCGCTGACCGCATACTGGTCCACCGGCGCATCGGTCAGCACCACGTCGACCCCGGCATCGATATACCAGCGGAGCAACGCGGCGGGATCGCCTGGGGGAGATGCGCCAATGTCCTGTTCCATGGGACGGGTCTACCATGGCTGCGGTGCGGTATGGATTGTTTTTCGATCCCGGGTGGCCTGTGCTATGCAATGCGGGCGCTATTTCCGCAAGACGGTGCCGGCAGCACGCGGGGGTGGCTCCCGGAGAAAGAAACAAAAGGATGACAGGGGATGAGTGAACGTGAATCGATGGAGTTCGACGTGGTCATTGTCGGGGGCGGGCCGTCCGGTCTTGCCACCGCTATCCGCCTGCGTCAGCTCTCGGCCGAGAAAGGGAAGGACCTCAGCGTCTGCGTGCTGGAAAAGGGGTCCGAAATCGGCGCCCATATCCTGTCCGGTGCGGTGATCGAACCCCGGGCGCTGGACGAGCTGATTCCGGACTGGAAGGAAAAGGGCGCCCCGCTGAACACGCCGGCCGACTCCGACAAGTTCTGGTACCTGACGCCGGTCAACAACATCCCCCTGCCGACGCCGCCGCAGATGCACAACAAGGGCAACTACATCGTGTCCCTGGGCAACGTCTGCCGCTGGCTGGCCGAACAGGCCGAAGCCGCGGGGGTGGAGATCTATCCCGGCTTTGCCGCCGCCGAAGTGCTGTTCGACGACGACGGCGCGGTCAAGGGCGTGGCCACCGGCGACATGGGCCTGGACAAGAACGGCGAACCCGGTCCCAATCACGAGCCGGGGGTGGAACTGCATGCCAAGTGCACCATTTTCGCCGAGGGCTGCCGCGGTTCCCTGACCAAGGGGCTGATGGAGCGATTCGGCCTGCGCAAGGACTGCGATCCCCAGACCTACGGCATCGGCATCAAGGAACTGTGGGAAATCGATCCCAAGCAGCATCGTGAAGGCCTGATCGTCCACACGGTGGGCTGGCCGGTGCCGTCCGATACCTATGGTGGATCGTTCATGTATCACCTGGAAGGCAATCAGGTGGCCATCGGCTTCGTGGTCGGGCTGGACTACCCGAACCCCTATCTGTCGCCGTTCGAGGAGTTCCAGCGCTTCAAGACCCACCCGTCGATCCGTCCGTTCCTGGAAGGCGGGCGCCGCATCGCCTATGGGGCGCGGGCGCTGTCGGAAGGCGGCTTCCAGTCGATCCCCAAGCTGACCATGCCCGGCGCCGTGCTGGTCGGCGATACCGCCGGCTTCCTCAACGTGCCCAAGATCAAAGGCACCCATACCGCCATGAAGTCGGGCATGGTCGCGGCCGAAGCGGTCTTCGACCACCTGACCCAGAACCGCACCGGCGAGGTCGCCGACTATCCCGAGCGGCTGAAGGACAGCTGGGTCTGGCGAGAGCTGCACCGGGTGCGCAACGTGCGGCCGTCCTTCACCAAGGGCTTCTTTGCCGGCCTGATCTATTCGGCGCTGGACACCTATGTGTTCCGGGGCCTCGCCCCCTGGACCTTCCGCCATCACGAAGACCACAAATCCCTGCGCAAGGCCAAGGACAGCAAGCCCATCGCCTATCCCAAGCCGGACGGCAAGCTGTCCTTCGACCGGCTGTCCTCGGTCTTCATCTCCAACACCAACCACGCCGAGGACCAGCCCTGCCACCTGACCCTGAAGGACGCGGGGATTCCGGTGACGGTCAATCTGGCCGACTATGACGGGCCGGAAGGGCGGTATTGCCCGGCAGGCGTGTATGAATTCGTGGAAGACGAGCAGGATGGCGGCCGGAGGTTGCAGATCAACGCCCAGAACTGCGTGCACTGCAAGACCTGTGACATTAAGGACCCGACTCAGAACATTAATTGGGTGGTGCCACAGGGCGGCGATGGTCCTAACTATCCCAATATGTAAGAATCATGTCGACGCAGGTGTCGACGCTTGGGATAGCAGGAGCGGAGTATGGTGAATCGGGCATGGGGTGACAGGCGCGACCGGTTCGGTCGTTTGACGGGCGCGGTGCTTGCTGCGGCCGTGGCCATGTTGCCCTTGGGCTGTGCGGGCGGTCAGTCCGCCGATTCGGCTGCCATGGCGGCCGGAACGGACGGAGAGGGCGCCTACACCGGGCCGGCCAGCGGCCTGGGCAGCTACCTTGCCGCCCGCCATGCGGAGGCCCAGGGGGATTCGGCGGCGGCGGCCGTGTTCTACCTCCATGCCCTGCAATCCGATCCCGATAACGTCAACCTTCTGCGGCGGGCCTATTTCTTCGCCGCCGTGGAAGGCGACGTGTCCGATGCCGCCACCCTGGCGGCCCGGCTGATGCTTCTGGACTCGGAAGCCTCCATCGCGCCGCTGGTGGTGGCCACCGAACTGGTGCAGCAGGGCCAGTCCGCCGAGGCGGCAACCCTGCTCGCGCGCCAGCCCACCGACGGTCTGAACGGCTTCCTGGTGCCGGTGCTGCTGGCCTGGGCGCGGGAAGGGGCGGGCAATCTGCCCGGGGCCTATGCGGCGCTGGACGGGCTGGACGTCAATCCCGCCTATCGCACCCTGAAAGCCCTGCACAAGGGCCTGCTGGCCGATGCCGCCGGGGATACGGCCGCGGCCTCGGCGGCCTTCAAGGATTATCTGGACGGCAATGCTACCCCGTCGCTGCGCGGCCTGCAGCTGGTGGGCGGCTATTGGATGCGCCAGGGGGACGTGGCGCGGGCGCGGGAGATGGCGGAAGCCTACCGGGACCGCTATCCCGACAGCCTGCTGATGGAATCCAGCACCATCGGCTTCGACACCGACACGCCGCCGGTGCCGGACATCACCGGCCCGGCGGAAGGCATGGCGGAGCTGTACTACGGGGCGGGTTCTCTGCTGGCCGACAACGACCAGCAGACGGCGGCGATGTTCGTGCGCCTGGCCCTGCACCTGCGGCCCCGCTTCCCGCAGGCGCAGCTCCTGCTGGGTCAGCTGCTGGCCAGCCAGGGCCGGCAGAGCGAGGCCGTGGCGGTGTTCCAGGCGGTGGCCGAGGAGGCGCCGAAAGACACCGGCCTGTCCCTGGCCGCCGGCCTGTCCCAGGCGGAAAGCCTGAGCGCGGCCGAGGATGTGGAAGGGGCGCTGTCGGTCTATGCCCGGCTGGCCGACGTCTATCCCAACCGGGCGGATCCGCTGGCGGAAAAGGCCAACCTGCTGCGCTCCAACGAGCGTTTCGCCGAAGCGGCCGACGCCTATGACGCGGCGATCAAGCGGCTGGGCACGCCGGATGCGCGCCACTGGGCGCTGTTCTTCGGCCGGGGCGTGGCCTTCGAACGCACGGACCGCTGGGACCGGGCGGAAGCGGATTTCCAGACGGCGCTGGAGCTGTCGCCCGATCAGCCCTTCGTGCTGAACTACCTGGGCTATTCCTGGGTCGACAAGGGTCTGAACATCACGCAGGCCAAGGCGCTGATCGAACGGGCGGTGGAACAGCGGCCCAAGGACGGCTTCATGATCGACAGCCTGGGCTGGGCGCATTACCGCCTGGGCGACTATGCGGAAGCGGTGCGCCATCTGGAACGGGCGGTCAACGAAACCCCCGACGACCCCACCATCAACGACCATCTGGGCGATGCCTACTGGATGGTCGGGCGCAAGCGGGAAGCGCGGTTCCAGTGGGAACGGGCGCTGGACCTGGCCGATGATCAGATGCTGATCGGGCAGATCACCGACAAGCTGAAGAACGGCCTGACGCCGCCCGCTCCTGTCGCCGGCCCGCCGGCAGCCTCCAACACAACCGAATAGCGCGTTTTCCGGAAGGTTTTCCACGAAGGACGGCCGAGCTTCCATGACCCTGACATCGTTTCCCTCCGACGGCCTTCCGGCCGGGGCGGTGGCCGAGGCCGCCTGCGCCAAGGTCAACCTGACCCTGCATGTGACCGGCCGCCGGCCGGACGGCTATCACGAGCTGGAAAGCCTGGTGGTCTTCGCCGGAGTCCACGATACGGTGATCGCCGCGCCGTCCTCTTCCCGGGGGGATGGCCGGGACGAGGAGGATGGCCGGGCCGGGGGCCTCAGTCTGGCCGTTCAGGGACCGATGGCCGAGGGGCTGCGGGCGGAACCGGACAACATCATCCTGCGCGCCGCCCGGGCGCTGGCGGCGGCGGCGGGGCGGCCGCCGGCGGCGGCGCTGACGCTGATCAAGCGGCTGCCGGTGGCCTCGGGCATCGGCGGGGGGTCGGCGGACGCGGCGGCCGCGCTGCGGGCTCTGGCGCGGCTGTGGCATGTGGATCTGGCGACGGTGGACGGGGCAGCCCTGGCGGCGCGCCTGGGCGCGGACGTGCCGGTCTGCCTGGAAGGTCGGGCGGTGACCATGACCGGCATCGGCGAGCATCTGACCCCGGCGCCGGCCCTGCCCGGGGCGGCGCTGCTGCTGGTCAATCCCTTGCGGCCGGTGGCGACGCCGGCGGTGTTCAAGGCGCGGACGGGGGGCTTCTCGCCGCCCATGCCCCTGACCGAGGCGCCGGCCGACGCGGCGGCCCTGGCGGCGGCCCTGGCGGCGCGGACGAACGATCTGGCACCGCCGGCGCTGGTGGTGGAGCCGTCCATCGGCGCGGTTCTGGACGCGCTGGAGGCGCTGCCGGGGGTGCTGCTGGCGCGGATGTCGGGCAGCGGGGCCACCTGTTTCGGGCTGTTCGCCGATCTGAGCACGGCCTCGGCGGCGGCGGCGGTGCTGGCGCAGCACCATCCGCACTGGTGGCGGGCGGCCGCCCCGATGGTCACCGACACCGCCGAGGTCGCCCCGGTCCTGTAAGGGGATGCGGGGCCGGCTGGCCGGGTATCGAAGGGGCTTGCGGGGAAAATTCTCTTGGCGTACTGTGCGCGGCTCACGGCTGATGGGGCGTAGCCAAGCGGTAAGGCAGCGGTTTTTGGTACCGCCATTCGCAGGTTCGATCCCTGCCGCCCCAGCCAATCTCCTTTCCGAACAATCGACGCCTTGCCAGATTGCCCGGGGTCACCCGGCCAGGGCCGATTCCATGCGGGTTGCCCAGATATCGGCGGTGGCGGGGTCGTGGATGCACAGGCATTGGACCCCGGGCAGGCGGACGACCCGTTCCAGCAGCTGGATATCGGCCTCGTGCTCCCGCGAGACGAAGGGGTCTTCGAAGAACAGCACCACGTCGCAGGCGCCGTCCAGGATGCGGTCGGCGATTTCCACATCCCCGCCCTTGGGGCCGCTGCGCAAGGGGATGACCCAGCCCGCGCGCTCCTGGAACGGTGCGCTGCGCGGGCCGAGGTCGGCCATCTCGGCGGCGGACAGGCGCTCGGGCACCTGACCGTTCAGCAGGGCGCCGGTGGTGCCGGTGGCGACCCGTCCCTTGAAGCGGGCCAGCAGGTCCCGGTGGCGGGCGGCGAAGTCCAGCATGGCGCCTTTCAGCGAATCATGGGCGACCAGGGCGATGGTGCGGGCGCCGGCCCAGTCCGGGGGCAGGGCGCCGCCGGATTCCAGATGCCACCAGCCCTGGGCGGTTTCGGCGTTGGGCAGGAAGGGCCGGCGCTGAACCACGCATTGGCGCTTCAGGGCCTCCACCTCCGGAAAGACCCCCAGGGGATCCCCGGGTTCGAGCAGCGAGACGATCTGGTCGATCCGCCGGTCGGGAGTGTCGGAGACCAGGCCGGCCACCATCCGCACCAGCCCGCCTTCGCGGGCGGCGGGAAAGGGGCGCAGGCTGTCGGGGGGCAGGGCGGAGGACAGGCCCAGGGTGGCGATCATGCCGGCGGTTTCCCCGACGGGATGAAGCGTGCCGGCCCATCCCCGGCTGCGGGCATCCCGATAGGTGTCGAGCAGGACCCGCAGGGCGCTTTCGCCCCAGGGGCTGGCGGTGGCGACGAGGCCGATTTTCGGCGCGGCCATGGCGGTCTTCTCCTTGCGCACGGACCCGGACGGCTCCGGATAGGGCTCCTCCCGCGCGCAGTGTAGCGGAGATCGCGGGGGGATGGGGAAGGATGACGGAAAGGACGGGCGGTTCCGTCACCAGGCGTGCCTGACGGTCCGCGTGGTCTGCCCGTCGTTCCAGTCGCTGTATTCGCCGGTGGTGACGTCCCACGGGTTGCCGCAGCAGATGCTGGCCCCAGTGTCGCTCCACCGCAGGCCGCCGGCCAGGGAGGCCATGGCGGTGGTTTCCCTACAGATTTCCCAATGCTAGGGTCCGTCCAGAGGGATAGAGATTGCCTGCCGCGCCGTGGTTTCCCTACAGATTTCCCAATGCTAGGGTATGGGGATGTCGATATCGACGATATCCGGGGCCGTGGTTTCCCTACAGATTTCCCAATGCTAGGGTAACGGTGCCCCAACTGGCCGGAGATGGAGCGCCGTGGTTTCCCTACAGATTTCCCAATGCTAGGGTTTGGCCGGTCGCGCCCGCAATCCTGAAAGGGCCGTGGTTTCCCTACAGATTTCCCAATGCTAGGGTACGTGGTGTTCGACGGCGCAAGCCGCGCCAGCCGTGGTTTCCCTACAGATTTCCCAATGCTAGGGTTCATTCGACGTCGCCAGCCCTTCGGAAAGGGGCCGTGGTTTCCCTACAGATTTCCCAATGCTAGGGTACAATCGCCGACTGACCGGACGCGATCTGGGCCGTGGTTTCCCTACAGATTTCCCAATGCTAGGGTTCATTCGACGTCGCCAGCCCTTCGGAAAGGGGCCGTGGTTTCCCTACAGATTTCCCAATGCTAGGGTACAATCGCCGACTGACCGGACGCGATCTGGGCCGTGGTTTCCCTACAGATTTCCCAATGCTAGGGTCGGTCCTGTCCCGGGAAGGCGACGGGACGCGCCGTGGTTTCCCTACAGATTTCCCAATGCTAGGGTGAGCCCCGATATCGGGACCCCCTGATCCGGGCCGTGGTTTCCCTACAGATTTCCCAATGCTAGGGTACGCGGCTCACCGTCGCCGCGCCCCGCGGTGCCGTGGTTTCCCTACAGATTTCCCAATGCTAGGGTACGCAGGACCGCGCATTGGCCGTCGGCGGGGCCGTGGTTTCCCTACAGATTTCCCAATGCTAGGGTAGTGTCCCGACAAGCGATGCGCCGGGTGACGCCGTGGTTTCCCTACAGATTTCCCAATGCTAGGGTGCGGCCGGTATTGACCACACGGCAGCGTCCGCCGTGGTTTCCCTACAGATTTCCCAATGCTAGGGTTGCGTCTCATGACTGATATCGAAGGGATCAGCCGTGGTTTCCCTACAGATTTCCCAATGCTAGGGTGAACGCCTATCTCTCGTGCGGCCATCGGCCGCCGTGGTTTCCCTACAGATTTCCCAATGCTAGGGTTTCGGGCTTACTTGGGAGAGGATGAATGGCGCCGTGGTTTCCCTACAGATTTCCCAATGCTAGGGTCCCACAGCAGGTCGGCGGTTGCGGCCTCGTGCCGTGGTTTCCCTACAGATTTCCCAATGCTAGGGTGAGAGGTCAATGAACAGCCCGTTCACTTTTGCCGTGGTTTCCCTACAGATTTCCCAATGCTAGGGTGTCGCAAATACGCAGGATGCGCCCGTTCGTGCCGTGGTTTCCCTACAGATTTCCCAATGCTAGGGTCGGCTGCAGGCTGAGTGCGACGAGGCGTTTGCCGTGGTTTCCCTACAGATTTCCCAATGCTAGGGTCTCCGTGACCGGTTAGAGCGCAATGACGAAGCCGTGGTTTCCCTACAGATTTCCCAATGCTAGGGTCCGGCGACTTCATGGCCGGACCAATCTCTTGCCGTGGTTTCCCTACAGATTTCCCAATGCTAGGGTCGCGGCCGCAGCATATTGCTCGGCCGTCAGGCCGTGGTTTCCCTACAGATTTCCCAATGCTAGGGTCCCGAAGGTCGTCTCGGCCATGCCGTGACGGCCGTGGTTTCCCTACAGATTTCCCAATGCTAGGGTCGGACAACATCAGGGCCACCTTCGGCCCGTGCCGTGGTTTCCCTACAGATTTCCCAATGCTAGGGTTTCTTCGGCTGACTTCGCGTGTTCCAACTGGGCCGTGGTTTCCCTACAGATTTCCCAATGCTAGGGTAGCGTCGACGCGAAGAACCGCATGGTCATCGCCGTGGTTTCCCTACAGATTTCCCAATGCTAGGGTGGCGCGACCCGTCGTCCGCGTCCGGTGTGGGCCGTGGTTTCCCTACAGATTTCCCAATGCTAGGGTGACAGCAGCCGGGCTTCGGCGGGCGTCACAGCCGTGGTTTCCCTACAGATTTCCCAATGCTAGGGTGGCTCCGTCGTAGTGCCTTGAAAATCCTCTGATTTTTCCTTTTTTGCCGAAGGAAAAATCAGAGGAGCACAAGCTGTTGAGGGGCCACGGTCTCATTTTTCGTCGGCTCGCCGAGCAGGAGTTTCATCCGCGCGTACTGGCGTTCGGTGACAGCCAGCGTGCGCACGCTGCCCTTCGGGGGCAAGTGTTTGGTGATGCGGGTGACGTGTTTTTCCACGGAATCCTCTCCACGCATCGCCCGGGCATACACGGAAAACTGCAGCATCATGAACCCGTCGTCCTTCAAAAAGGCGCGGAACCGGCTCGCATGCCGCCGTTCGGCCTTGCTGCCCACCGGCAGGTCGAAAAATACGAATACCCACATGAATCGGGCCTCCTGCGCTTTCATGGCGTCTCTCCCGCAGGATCAAGCTGCGGCAGCCGCAGCAGGGCCGGTGTGTTCCCCTCCATGGCCCGCACGAGGCTTTCCACGCAGCGCTCGGTCGCGGCCAGAAGGGTCATGCATTCCCGGCCGAGGCGGCAGTCCCGGGTCAGGATCCCGGCCAATGCCCGGCGGTCCTCCAGGGTCGGATCGCCGTCCGTCGGCCGGTCCCGGGCCAGGTCCTCCACCAGCAGATCGACGACGGGGCGGAACGGTTCGACCATGTCGTCAGCCAGGTTGAAGGCGTTGGTGACGCCGGCGTGGTGCAGCCCGACACCGGGCAGCAGGCCACAGGCAACCAGCGCCCGGGCGACGGCGGCGCGGACGACGGCGTAGCCGTAATTCAGCAGCTTGTTGCGCAGGTCATCCCCGTTTGCCCGGATGAACCCGTCGAACAGGGCTGGCCAGTAGGCTCGGGCGGCGCGGGCTTCCACATTGTCCGGATCGCCCGAGCCCACCTGGGCGGCCATGGCCTTGACCCCGGCGGGCGGGCGGCCGAGTCGGGCCAGAACGGCGGCCTGATTGTCGATCTTGGCGACGACGATCGCCCGCCAGCAGCGCTTGCGAAAGGCCGCCGTCGTTGCCAGTTGGACCGCCGCCACTCCCGCTTGTCGGTGGTGGGCGTGGAAGGGCAGCATCACGCCGTTCGGGGTGTGGCGGGCGTCGGTGGCGACGATCACGATGCCCGCCTCCATGGCCGCCGACAGCAGGCCGGTGGTCAGGCTCGCCTGCGCCGTGTCGAGCACGATCCAGGCGATATCCTCCAGCGGCAAGTGGACGTCTCCGTCGTCCTGGGCAACGACGATCTGGTTGTCTTTCAGGGAAAGCCGGGCCGGCCGGCTCAGGTGCACGCCTTTCCACGCCATGATCTGATCTCCCGTTCGACTTCAGGAAGGGCCGCCTTGTCGGGGACCCGGGGGACACGGAATTTTTGAAAGGAGACGAGGCGCCGTGCGCCGATTCCCCGGATCAGCGTCGACGAGTCGTGGTGTGGGGAGATTTGAATCGCCCCCGTCGAGCGGTCCATGCCGCGATAGTACCCTTCGAAAACCTCGCCCTTGGGTGTCTCGGCGCGGATGTAGCTCATGGGAACCAAAGACCACAGGAAGTCGTACGTCTGGTCCATGACCGGCCAGTCGGCTTCCGGCTTTCCGGCCGTCACCGCCCGATTCGGGGGATGATCCTGACCGGCGATATCGGTGGGGTAGATCGGGACCAGGAAGTATTCGAACTGCCCCTTCCTGTTCGCCTTGCGGAAGACATCGACCCGCACGATGGCGCTGCGGTCAACCGTGGCGGCCTGTTCCTCTGCGGGGCCGGAGTGGATCAGCACATTGACCTTGGATTTCGAGATCAGCCGCACCTGCCGCATCACGTCTCCCTGGGGCGACCGGGGCGGGCTGTCCTTGGGCTTGCCGGCTTCGATCCAGGCGCGCAGGGACGCCAGGGTGCGGTGGTTGCGTTCGGGATCCTTCAGGCGGTCCAGGTCCTTCAGGGTCAGGGCGTTCACCGCCTTCTTTTCAAAAACCACCGTCTGGCCGTCGCGCTCGCGGACCTGGCGCAGGGTGGCTTCGTGGGCGGCGCCCCGGGCGCGGGCGCGTTCGGCGCGGGCGACGAAAACCCCCTCCACCGCCGTCCGGGCGTCCTCGGTGAAGGTTGGCCAGGGCAGGGCCTGGGCGAACGCCTTGGGCAGGTCATAGGGCAGGCCCCGGGCCTCGATCTCCTGCACCGCCCGGGTTGCCCGGTTCAGCAGGGATTCGCTGGTGGCGGCGACGATCAGGGCGTCCAGGGCATGGTGGCGGTCGTCGGACAGCCGGTTGCCGTCGGCGTCCTTTTTCAGCCAGTTCAGCCCCCAGGCCCGCCGCAGCCGGTCGGTCAGGGCACCGGGGCGGACCAGAACCCGGCGCCGGGTCTTCCCGTCGGCGTCCACGATGTCGGGCAGCACCTGCCGCAGGGCTTCGGCCAGCAGCCGGCAGGTCCACCGGGTGTCGTTGAGGTTGCGGTCCCGGAAGCGGCCGGCCTTTTCGTCGGCGTTGCGCAGGGTCAGGTTCCGCTTGGTCAGGCCCTTCAGGGTGGCGCAGCCTTCCACCCGCGCCACAAAGGCCTGCCACGCCTGCTCGCCCTGGTCCGTATGGATCCACTCGTAGGGCGTGCGGTCCCGTTTGTCCTGGTTGGCCTTGGCCAGGCACAGGACCTTGTTGTGAAAGCTGTCGTCGCCGAAGCGGCCCCAGGGCAGGATATGGTCGATCTGCACCGCGGCGTCGCCCCGCCCGATCAGCTCCGGAGAGATGTATTCATCGGTGTAAAGGCAGCGGCCGTTCTGCCGCTTCCACAGCTCGAATTTCAGCAGGTCGTCGGTGCCATCGCGGGGCGGGCGGCCGATCATGTCGGGCAGGGCGAATTCGGCGCGCAGGGCGTCCTTTTCGCCGGTGCGGCGGCGGATGCCCTTGTCGATGCGTTCCCGCTCCTCGATGGATTTGCCCAGGTCGCGGGCCAGTTCGATGTGGATGCGGTCGGGCAGGCCGTGGATTTCGATCACCGCCTTGACCTGCTTCAGGATCTCGATGATGGCCTTGCGGGCCGTCGGGCTGCCCACCAGCTCCCGGGTGATTCGTTCCTCTTTCAGGATCCGGGCCAGGGCGTCCTTGCCCGTGGCACCGGTGGCGAAGGCATGGCGTTCCACGCTGTCGGTGTGGTCATAGCCGGCCTGGGTGCAGGCCATGTCGTAGCTGTCACCGGCCAGCAGGCCGGGCAGGATGGCGCGCAGGGCCGGGGCGGACAGGTGGGCGGCCCCGGCAAAGGAGTCGAAGGCCCCGTCGGCGGCGGCGGCCAGCAGGGTGTCGCGGATCTCCGGCGCCAGGCCGGGGATTTCCTCCAGCCCTTCCCGGATTCGCGCGGGATCGTTGCGGAAGGTCAGGATGGCCGCCGCCGCGTCCAGCGCTGTCCGCTCGCGCCACAGGGCCTGCCACGTCATCTCGCCATGGGGGCCGGCGATGACCTTGCGGAAGGCATGGGTGGCGGCCATCGCCCGGCCGGAGCGGCTGACCACGTCGCGCTTGCTCTCCTCCTCGGGTTTGACGCCTTCGAAGGTCAGGGACTCGGCCAGCCCGAGCGTGCGGCGCAGGGTGGCGAAGGAATAGCCGGCCTGGACCCCGATGTCGCTCAGCGCCCGGGTCATTTCGTCGGCCCTCAGGCGGCGGCCGGCGGCGTCGTCCAGGATCCGCAGGGTGGTCAGCCGCTGGGCCAGGCGGAACAGTTCATAGGACGGCGCGGCCTTGGCCGCCCGGGTCACCCCCTTCTCGAACGGGCAGGTGCCCACCAGGGCTTCGCTGTCCTGAAGAGAGCGCTGGTCGAAGGCCAGGGCGGCATAGGCGGCTTCGAAGGCGTCGCTCGCGTCGGGGCTGCCAAGCCGCCGCTGGGTGCGCAGGATGGCGCGGGCCTCGTCCTCCAGGTCCCGGCGCAGCAGGGTGCGGGAGTAGTCGCCTTCGCGGTTGCGCAGGCGGCGGCGGGTGCCGTCCAGGAAGCTGTCGTCCTCCAGCATCATCCGCGCCGGGCTGCCGTAGCGGGCCAGCTTCGCCCGGGTTTCGGCGGCGGCCTTCAGCATCTTCTTGTCGTCGTCCGGGGCGTTGGCGCCGGCACCGGCGGCGCCCTTGGCGTTGGAGCGGAAGCCCCGATGGCGGGCGATGTGGCCCAGGGCCACGGCCAGTTCCAGGGGGGACAGGCGCCGTTCCAGCCCGGCGACCCGCAGGCGCCAGGGATCCAGGCCGGGGCATTTCAGGGCATCGCGATGGGCATCGGGCAGCAGGCCGGCGTCGGCAAACAGGCGGCGAATGTTGCCCATCCGCTGCCGTCGCCGGCGGACGACCCGCCGCTGGCCCCGGTGCAGCCGGCGTTGCGCCGACTTGAGCTTCGTGCCCGTCTGTGTCCGTTCTTCCGGGGGCGTGAACATCCAGGTCCCCAGCCCGAGCACGGCGCCGTACTGCCCGTCCCCGTCCACATCCACCAGACACCAGCCGGCCGAGGCGATGCCACCATCAATCCCCAGAATTTTCATGGACCACTCCCAAGCGATAAATTTTGCCTATCGTCTATCTTGACAGCTTTTCGAGCACGGCAGAATATAGGCCCCGGGAAATCTGTTGGGAAACCACGGCAAAGTGTTAAAAGCCATGGAAACATGGTTTTTTCATTGAAGGATCCACCCCCGCTCCGGCAAAGGGGCGGGGGGATTCCTTATGCGTCTTTTTGTGATCTGTTGGCGCCTGCGGGGCAGAGTGGTCCTGTGGGTCTTTTTGCGCGATTTCTGCTTGCAGCGCCTTCGCTTTGCCCCACATGGGAAGACGGCCAGCGTGTCCGGCCGCGTTCTTATCCCGGCAGGAGGCGTCCCCGATGGCCAACCCCTATTACCAAGGCCCCGTCAGCGATCATTTCGACGGAGAGCGCTTCTTCAATCCGGGGGTGCCGACCACCGACAAGTCCCTGGGCGATCTCTGGCGCTGGCGGCGCGAGGGGCAGCGCATGCCCTGGCCTGAACAGGTGCCCGTGACCCCCGTGGTCCCGGAGGCCCGGGTGACCGACGGCCTGCGGGTGACCGTGGTCGGCCATATGACTGTGCTGATCCAGGTGGCGGGGCTGAACATTCTGACCGATCCCGTCTGGGCGGACCGGGCGGGGCCGAAGGGCAAGCTGGGGCCGCGCCGGGTCACCGCGCCGGGCGTCGCCTTCGATTCCCTGCCGCCCATCGATGCGGTTCTGGTGTCCCATAACCACTATGACCACCTGGACAGCCTCACCCTGGCCCGCCTGCAGGCCGCCCATGATCCCCTGGTGGTGACGCCGCTCGGCAATGACACCCTGCTGCGCAAGGCCGCCAAGGCCATGCGCACGCGAACGGGGGACTGGGGGGACGCGGTGGCGCTGGGAGCGGGGGTGGAGGCCCATATCGTGCCGGCCTATCACTGGTCGGCCCGGGGCCTGCGCGACAAGCGCATGGCCCTGTGGGGCGGCTTCATGCTGAAAACCCCCGCCGGCGGGATCTATTTCGCCGGCGATACCGGCTATCAGAACGGGCAGATCTTCCGCGATATTGCCGCCGCCCATGGCGCGCCGGCGCTCGCCCTGGTGCCGATCGGCGCCTACGATCCCCGCTGGTTCATGGCCGCCCAGCACGTGAACCCGGAAGAGGCCATGCAGATGGTGCTGGACCTGGGGGCGCCCCGGGCGCTGGGCCTGCACTGGGGGACGTTCCAGCTGACCGATGAAGCGCGGGAGGAACCGGCCCAGCGGTTCCTTGCCGCCGCTGCCCGGGCCGGATATGCCGCCGGCACCTGCATCCCGGCCGAAGCCGGTCAGGTGCACGCTTACGGCGGCGTGATGGGGGCCGCTGCCGACAGTCCTTCTCTGGCGGCAGTTTGATCTAGCCGGCGTTCTCCGGTTTCGGCTCGCAGGCGGTCAGCCAGGTATCGGCGGTTTCCGCCAGGGTACGGGCGCGGTCGTGCAGGGTGTCCACGTCGATGGCATCCAGGTTGTCGCGGTATCGCTCCAGCCCCGCCTGACAGCGGTGCACGGAATCGTCGAGTTTGCTGAAGCTCTCCCGGAATCCGGCGATGGCCTCTGCCTGACCGTCCAGGGCCTGGTTCAGCTTGTCCAACGCATCCATCAGACGCTGGTATCGCGGCGAGACCACGACGTTGTCGTTGGCGGCTCTTACGGCCACGGGAAGGCTGGGGGGCATGGGCACCTCCTTATCCGGCATGCCACGATGGCCGACGTCGGAAACCGGACGCCTCGATAGCAGGGGATGAAGACTAAAGTGTATTGTGAAGCGCTCGGCACCTTTGTTTCAAGTGTTAACCTTGGAAGACCCGTTGTCAAACCAACGGAAAAATCATTCTCCTATCGGAAAGTGGCTGTGGGTTATCAGCTTGCGCGGGTGGGCAGCCGGTGCCAATTCCACCTTTGATCGCTGTTCTTCGCAGCAGGGCGGGCGGGCGTGGGGTGTTCCGGAACCGGCCCCGGACCTGGCCGGCGCAGGGGTGTGGCCCGTTGGCCACGGGGCGGGCGACTCCGGCATCGCGGGCGGTTCCAATCCGTTCGGGAAGTGCGCTATGCTGCGGCTTTCCAAGCGGTCAGGGCGTCGGGGCTCCGGCCGTACAGTTGACCGGGGGCCATCGGTAGCCGTCGCATGAAGAAACGCAAGGCAGACCGCGGGGGCGGGTCTCGGGCCGGCATGCCGCTGGCGGCGGGCACCCTGGTCATCGGTATTCTCTTCCTTCTGTTGGTGAACGGATGGGTGATCCGGGGGCTTGGCGTCCATCGGGATCAGGCCCTGGATCAGGCGCGCCGGGAAGCCCGGGCCACCGCGACGGCTACCGCCGAAACGGTGCATCGCCTTCTGGCCGAAGCCGACTCCGTGCTGCGGGTCATGCGGGGGGTGGCCCTGCAGGCCGACGATGTGGCCGGCCGGGTGCGGCTGCGCGGCGGGCTGGAACGCCATCTGGTGGAATCGGGCATCCTGATGGGGCTGGCCATCCGCTGGGACGACGGACGGGCGCTGGCCGCCGGCAAGGGGCCGCTGCCGGGCAGCATGGATCCGGGGGGCGAGGCGGACGACGGCCTGCGGGTGATCGGTCCGCTGTCGGCCGACCGGGTACAGGATGTGGACGTCCTGCGCCTGATCCGGCCCTTTCCCGCCGCCGGCAACAGCGAAGGCGGCTGGGCCATCGCCGATCTTCATATGTCCCCGTTCCAGGATGCCTTTGCCCGGATCGCCGGCGACAGCCAGCCCGATGCCACCTTGCGCCTGCAGCGGGGGGGCGGCGTCGACCTGATCCGGCGGGATGGCGAGCCGGGTCCCGTGATCCGGGATCCGGCGGCACGGACGGCGGCCTGGCTGGTGGCCCGGGCAGGGCGAATGCTGGGGGTGCCGGGACTGGGGCCGGACACCGTGCCGGCAACGCCCGAGGACGGTCTGCCCGGCATGCTGCGGGTTCGGGCTCCGGTGGGGACCGATGGCCTGACGGTGGTCCTGGACCGCCCGCTGACGGCGGTGCTGCGGCCCTGGGGGACGCTGGCGCTGTCGGTGGGAAGCGGGCTGGCGGTGGCGACCCTGGGGGGGCTGACCGGCCTGATCCTGCTGTTCGTCTGGATGCGCCGCCATGGCCAGGCGCGGAACCAGGCGGCGGCGCGCCGACGCACCTTGCAGAAACAGCTGAAATTCCAGCAGACCCTCATGGATGCCATCGCCCAGCCCCTGGTTGTCAATGGGGCGGACGGGCGGATCATGCAGTGCAACCGGGCCTTCGCCGATCTGGTCGGCCAGCCCGTCAGTGCCTTGCTGGGCCGTCTGCCCGAAACCCTGGTGCCGCCGGAGATCGCCCGCACCCTGCGCGCGCCGCTGGAGGCCACAGCGGACGAGGACACCCCGCGCAGCGAGGCCGAGCTGTCCTGGGAAGACGGCCAGGGCGAATCCCATACCCTGCTGGTCTATCGGGTCGGCCATGGCGGCGCGGGTCCGCTACCGGCCGAAGCGCCCCCCATGCCCGTCCCGGACGCCGAGGACGGAGAGGCGGGGGTTGCCGGCCTCGACGGGCTGAGCCCCGTTCCGCGTCCCGGCGAGCCCGGCGCGCCCCTGGCGCTGCCCGCGCCCGATGGCGTGGTGGTGGACGGCTCGGAAACGGAACCGCCCATGCCCCCCGGTCCGGGCCGCCTGACGGTGACCAGCTTTGTCGACATCACCAGCCGCAAGGCTCTGGAAAACGATCTGGAACGCTCCAACGCCGAGCTGGAGCAGTTCGCCTATGTGGCTTCCCACGATCTTCAGGAACCGCTGCGGCAGATCGGCCAATCCCTGGACATGCTGCGCGACGCCTACGCCCCGGTGATGAATGCCGAGGCGGTGGAGCACCTGACCTATGCGGCGGCCAGTGCCGCCCATCTCCATGCCCTGATCGCCGATCTGCTGGAATTCTCGCGGGTCGGCAATCACCAGTCCACGCTGATGCCGCTGGATACCAACCACGCCCTTCAGCAGGCCCTGGAATCCCTGGCCCCGTCCATCCGCGAAACCGGGGCCGATATCCGGGCCGAGGTGCTGCCGCCGGTGCTGGGCAACGAACCCCAGGTGATCTGCCTGTTCCAGAACCTGGTGTCGAACGGGATCAAATACGCCCACCCCGGCCGCACGGTGCGCATCCGCATCGGTGCCCGTCACGCCGACGGCATGGTCGAGCTGTTCGTGGAAGACAACGGCATCGGCATCGAGAAGGAATACATGGAACGCATCTTCCTGCTGTTCCAGCGCCTGACGCCGGGCGACCAGCGCCTGGGGACGGGCATCGGCCTGGCCATGTGCAAGAAGATCGCCGACCGTCACGGCGGCAGCATCACCGTGGCCAGCGTGCCGGGCAAGGGCTCCACCTTCCGCGTCACCCTGCCAATGGCCAAGGGACCGGCCACGGATGCCCCGGGGGCCTGACGCCCCGGGTCCCGGCGGTGGGGCGGTCTTATCGAGTCGGGGGGATCCCCAAATGCGAACGGCCCGCGCTTCCGGAAGAAGCGCGGGCCGTATCGGCAGGCCGGCAAGGCAGAAGGCTGCGCGGATTTAGGCCGCGGCGGCTTCCATGGCCTTCACCAGGCGGCGCTTGACCTTGCGCAGGTCCAGCGGCAGCTTCGCGGCCGGGGTTTCCAGCAGGAAGACATCAATGCCGCCCTTGTGTTCGACGGTGCGCAGGCCGTGGGTGGACAGGCGCACGCGCACCGGCTCCTTCAGGACGTCGCTCATCAGCGAGTTGACCTGCAGATTCGGGAGGAAACGGCGGCGGGACTTGATGTTGGAGTGGCTGACGTTGTTACCGGTCAGCACGCCCTTGCCGGTTACAGCACAACGACGGGCCATCGGACATTCCTTTCGCAGAACGCAAGGCGAGTGGGTTCAAAGAGAGGCGGGTTCTACCGAAGGGGCCGCGAGGCGTCAAGGGAAAAGGGCGTATCCCCCCGGAAAACCCCCTATTCCAGCCGCCCCAGGGCCTTGGCGAGGATCAGATACAGCTTGCCCAGGTCGGATCCGATGAACAGGGCGGTCAGAACATCGGCCCGGGGATTGCGCCGGGTCTGGTCCAGCAGCTGCTCGTATTCGGTGACATAGGCCGCCACGTAATCGCGGAATTCCCGATCCTGGGCGAAGGCCTGCTTGATCGCATCGGTGTGCTGGGGCGTCAGCGCGCGCGCCAGGTGACGCAGGAACACCCCCTGGTCGCCCTTGTGGTAGCGCCGCCACATGTCCTCTTCCTTGGCCGGCGCGAAGATGCGCGCGATGTCCACGGCCAGGCTGTCGAGCTTTTCGATGACATGGGTGGAGGTGGCCAGGAAGCGTTCGATATCGCGGTCGTCGCGCTTGGCGTTCAGTTCCTTCAGCCGCAGTTCGGCTTCCTGCGAGGCGGAGATCAGGCCCTGGGTCTGGCGGCCGAAGGCCGCCGCCGCCCGCTGGGCCGTGTCCACCACCGCCGCGCCGGAGGATTGCAGCCCCTCGGCCTCCTGGCGCAGCGCGGCCACGGCGGCGCGCAGCGGGGCCAGGGATTCCTGGCCGCCCTGGCCGGTCTCGTTGATCTCCCGGCGGAATTCGGCGGCGGCGGCGCGCACCGCCCCGGTCACCCGCTCGGCGCTGCTGGAAATCTCCTGCACCGAGGTGCTCAGCCGCTCGGCCGCGGTCCGGGCCTGGCCCACGGCGCGGTTGGTGGCATCTTCGAAGATGGTCGAGGCCTGGGTGATGGCCTCGCCCAGCTGGTCGATGCGCTTGCGGGTGGTTTCCACGGAGTCCGCGATGCCGCTGGCCTGGCTCTCCACGCCGGTGAGCGCCGAGGCCAGGGAGTCCCGCAGGCCGCTGGCCGATTCCCGCAAGATGCCGGCCCGTTCCTCGAACAGGGTGCCGGCTTCGGCCATCTTGGTGGCGACCACGGTGCCGGCTTCGGTCATGGCCTCGACCCGCAGCTTCATGGCAGAATCCACGTCGGTCAGGCTGGCGACGGCCTTGCCCGAGGCGGTGGAGACCTGTTCGGTCTGTTCCTTCAGGGCGGCGATGGCGCTGCGCAGGGTGTCGTTGGACACCCGGGCGGCGTGCTCCACATCCACCTGCCCCTGTTTCAGCGCGGTGATGCCGGCTTCCAGGTCGCGGTTCAGGCGGGTGTTGGTCTGCGACAACTCGGTGCTGTGGGCGCGCATGATCTCACCCACCGTCTTGACGTTGGTCACCACCTGTTCGGCAGTTTCGTTCAGCGCCCGGGCCTGCTTGCCCATATAGCCCTGGGACAGCTCCACCTGCGTCTTCACCATGCCCAGGATCTCGGAAAGCTCTTCCGTCTGTTCCCGCAGGCCGGCGCGGATGGCGTCGGACTGCTCGCCGGTCTGGGTCAGCAGGCGTTCCAGGCTGGCGGCGTGGCCTTCCATGGTGCCGGCGGCCTTGCTGGAGCGTTCTTCCATGCGGCCGTAGGCGATGCCCAGGGCCTTCAGGGTGTCCTGGTTGGTCTTGCTGGCGGCCTGCACCTGTTCCATGGCGCGGCCGGCGCTGGTGGTGACCTCCATGGCGCGCTGGCTGAAGGCATCGGCGCTTTCGTCCAGGCGGGCCAGGGCTTCGTCCAGGGCGGTGTTCAGTTCCTGCGTCCGCCGGCCGAGCAGGCTTTCCACCGCCTTCAGGCGGGCCACCGCATCGTCCGACGCCGACGCCAGATCCCGGGTCTGGCCGGAGATGGTTTCGTCCACCACGCGAATGCGGCCGACCATGGTTTCGGTGACCTGCTCCAGCGAGTGGATCTGCCGGCTCATGGTTTCGGTGATGCGCGAGGTTTCGTCGGACAGCTGATCGGCGGCCCGGGACAGGGCCTGGTTCTGCTCGCCGAACAGGTCGCGCAGGGCGCCGGCCCGCTTTTCCAGGCTGCCGGCGGATTCATCGGCATTGGCCAGGGCCTGAAGGATGGCCCCGCGCAGGCCATCCAGAGAGCGGGTCTGGTCGCCCACCCGGCGGACCATCTCGTCCACGGTTTCCAGCTCTTCGGCCAGGGCTTCGCGGAACCCCCGGGCGCCCTGGTTGACCTCGCGCAGGCCGGTGTGGATGCGGTCCTGCATGGTGGCCAGGGCCTGTTCCAGTTCCTTGGTCTGGGCGCTGGTCCGTTCGGTCACGGCATTCAGGGTTTCCACCCGCTGGTCGACGGTGCGGGCGGCCTGGGTCGCTTCGCCGGACAGCCGGCTGGCGGCCCGTTCCATCGCTTCGGCTTCCTGGCGCAGCAGGGTGCGCATGCGGTCCCCCTGGTCCACCGCATTGCGGCTGGATTCCGTCAGGGCGCGGGCCTGGCTGGCCAGGGCGGCGGTGACCTGCTGCACCCGGTCGGTGGCGGCCATGTCGGGATAGGTCAGCTGGGTCAGGGCCTGGCGCAGGGCCAGGGCGTCGCTGTGATACTGACGGTTGCGGGTACCCATCACCAGGGCCAGCCACATGATCAGAACCGGCGTCATCGCCCCGGACACCAGCCCGGCGATCTCCAGCGGTTGATACAGCAAAAGGTTGCCGAACCCGATGTTCAGCCAGATGTAGTAGAGGCACAGGGCCAGCCACACAGCGGTTCCCACCATGCCGCCCAGGGCCAGCCAGGGGCGCGGTGGCGGGGGCGGCGGCGCGGGGTGCAGGGTCAGATAGGGGGGCGGCGCATAGCCATCATCGCCGCCATTGCCGCTTCCGAACCCTCCGGTCCCGCCACCGCCGTTTCGCGAGGTGCCGTCACGGGCGGGAAGATCGGTTGTGGCCGGGGGGGCGGGCGTCTCGTCAGCGGCCCGTCTGGTGCCGAATACGGGGTCACTCATGATCGAACGCCGAACCATCCTTGCGGGGCCTTGGCAACGGGGCCGGTCGGGGCACCGCCGGTTGTTCGGACTACGGGCACCATGCCGACTCCCATCCATCGGGACCGTGATGTGGATCAGAACCCCGGTACGACTCGGCTTGCGACTCCGGTCCGTCCGGGGTGGGCGGGGTAAGATTCGGGCCGGTCGAAGCCGGGAGTCCGCCCGAGTCGAAGGTTACCGCGCAAACGCAGGCATGCAAACCGCTTTCCGGCAGGACGGCCGCATATAGACGCCCCCCAGCTCTTTGGAGAGGGTGTTTGGATGCCGGACCGCGCGAAGGTCGGATCTATTCGGCGGGCACGGCCTGGGGGAAGGGGCTGGCCAGCGTCTTGCGCTCGGCTGCGGCCTGATCGCTGCTGCCTTTCTGGGCGGACGGGGCGTCGCGGGGTTCGCTGGTGGCCGCCGCTGCGGCCGCAGGCAGAGCCGGGCGCGGGGCTACCGTGTGCGGGCGTACCCCGTCACCGGCGCAATGGATTTCCGCATCGAAGCGCGCATCGCCGCGCACACCCACCTTGCCGGCGGTGACCTTGCCCGACAGGCCGCCGCCCGACGCCAGGTGCACCGAGGTGGAAACCACCTCTCCGGTCACGTCACCGCCGCCGATCACATGCAGGTTGGCGCAGTCCACCGAGCCGGTGACCTTGCCGCTGACATAGATATCTCCCCGCGCCACCAAGCGGCCCCGTATCTCCAGATCCCCGCCGATGAAGGAGGGCATCGCCTCCTTGCCTTCGGTGCTCCCGCCGGGCGCGTTGCCCTTGAGGCCGGATCGGGCGGAGGACGACCGGGGAGAGGAGTTGCTCATGAGCGATGCCTTGCCGAGGGAGTGGAACGGAAAAGGGCGGCGCCCCATGGCCGTGGACATTCGGATAGCGAACCTTTCAGTTTCGGTCCGGAACGCCTGATCCGACCATGCGGTGACCAAAGAGTCCTACCAGATTTTCCGGCGGAACTCCTACGCTCAAATGCGCCGAGGCACAGGGATTCCCTTGCTCGCCGGCTGATAGATAGCGCCCGATCAAGGATATCTAGGACGTGGTCGAGGTCCGGCTGGTTGATCACCCGGGGCGGGGTCAGGGTCAGGGTTGCGCCCATTGTCGTCTGGAAACGAAGACCATTGTCTAGGAACGACAGCATGACATCCTTGCCACGCGCCGAATCGGGGGCTTCTGCACCATCGGTGGTAACCACATCCAGCCCCGGCTCCAGGCCCCGTCCGCCCCGGTCGTGGTGCGGGACATCTCCTATTACGACTTGTCGGTTGACCTCGGACGGTGGCGGTCGTAGCCTGCCGGGGCTCGTGGGGATTTGTGGCCGGCTTGCGCCCACGTAAAACAAACCGCTAAAGAGGTCGGGTGACGGTTCCACCGTCCCGGCCTGACGTTGCCGGGAGTCGTGTGTCCAAAGTGTTGAACCGTTGCCTGTAGGAGTCTTTTCCATGCCCCGTGAAACCGAACCGAAGTCCGCTGGCTGGCGCCCCCAGACGCTGGCGGTGCGGGCCGGGCTCGCCCGTTCCGAATTCTCGGAAACCAGCGAGGCCCTGTACCTGAATTCCGGCTATGTCTATGGCGCCGCCGAAGAGGCCGAGGCCGCCTTTGACGGCTCTGTCGAGCGCTATGTCTATTCCCGTTTCCGCAACCCCACCGTGGCCGTATTCGAAGAGCGGCTGGCGGCGCTGGAAGGGGCCGAGGTCTGCCGCACGACGGCCAGCGGCATGGCGGCGGTGACCACGGCGATGCTGTGCAGCGTGCGCACCGGTGACCGGGTGGTTGCCGCCCGCGAGCTGTTCGGTAGCTGTTCCTGGATTGTCGGCGAGCTGCTGCCCCGTTACGGCATCACCGCCGAATTCGTGCCCGGCGAGGATCTGGACGCCTGGAAGACGGCTCTGTCCGAGCCGACGGCGGCGGTGTTCCTGGAAACGCCGTCCAACCCCACCCTGAAGGTGATCGATCTGCCCGCCGTTGCCGAACTGGCCCACAAGGCTGGTGCCCGGGT
Organism: Rhodospirillaceae bacterium Z3-40; assembly: GCA_046233135.1. GTDB lineage: Bacteria > Pseudomonadota > Alphaproteobacteria > Rhodospirillales > Rhodospirillaceae > JBJXHN01. Next base: position 501,134 of record JBJXHN010000004.1, read on the forward strand.
GGTGGTGGACAACGCCTTCGCCACGCCGATTCTGCAGAAACCCCTGGAGTTGGGGGCGGATGTGGTGATCCATTCCACCACCAAGTGGATCGACGGCCAGGGCCGCTGTCTGGGGGGCGCGCTGCTGTGTGACGAGGCCTTCGCCGAAGAGCAGGTGACCCCCTTCCTGCGCCATACCGGCCCCTGCCTGTCGCCCTTCAACGCCTGGGTGATGCTGAAGGGGCTGGAGACCCTGGGCCTGCGGGTGGAGCGCCATTGCGATAACGCCCTGGCCCTGGCCGGACTGATGGAAGCGCACGAGGCGGTTGCCCGGGTGCTGCATCCCGATCTGCCCAGCCATCCGCGCCATGCCCTGGCCCGGGCGCAGATGCGCCGGGGCGGCGGGGTGCTGGCCCTGGAGCTGGCCGGTGGCCAGCCGGCGGCCTATCGCTTCCTGAACGCGCTATCGGTGGTCGACATCTCCAATAACCTGGGGGATGCCAAGTCCCTGGCCTGCCATCCCTGGACCACCACCCACCAGCGGCTGTCGCCGGAAGACAAGCAGGCCCAGGGCATCACCCCAGGTCTGGTCCGCCTGTCCGTGGGGCTGGAGGACATCGCCGACCTCAGCGCCGATATCACCGCAGCGCTGGACGCCGCCAGGGCGGGCTGACGCGGGCGCGGGTAAGGCGACGGACAACGGCGGCGGGGATCCGGATCAGGGTCCCGCCGCCGTTTTCTTTTGTGCCGGCCCTGCAGGGGGGGGGTCAGGTTTTTGTGCGCATGGACGCCGGCAGGCCCCGGTTGACCGGTTTGCTCTTGCCCGCCCCGATGTCGCCGGGATCCTGGATGGACACGGTCAGCATCATGCCGTTGTCCTCGTGGAACAGGTTGTGGCAGTGCAGAACGAATTCCCCGGTGAAGTCCAGCTGGGTGCTGGTGGCCAGAAGCATGGTGCCCGGGGCGTAGACGTTATTCTTGCTGGTGCTGGAATCGAAATACACCGTGTCTCGCCAGACCGGCAGCAGATAGAACACCGGCACGCGGTAGGTGCGGGCTTCAAGATTGTAGGGGACCCGGGCGAAAGCCTGGAACGAGTTGATGTGGATGTGGAAGATGTGGGCGTCGTTGCTGCTGTACAGGTTCCAGACATCCGTATCGTCCAGATACAGCTGAAGCTGGGCCTTCGGCGCCTCCATGTCGAAATGCTGGTCGTTGATCAGGAACGGCGGTTCGGTGATGCCGTTCGAGGAAAAGGCACTGTCGATGGTCTTGAATTCCAGGGTCTGGGTGGCCGGCGGGATGGTCTTGCCATCCAGGGACATGGATTTGGGGCGCTGGATGGCGGTGTTGCGGTACAGGCTGAGCGGCGGCAGGGCCTGATCGCTGCGGGTGTCCGTGCCGACCGTCAGGGTCAGCAGCGGGTCGGTGTTGACCACCGAGATGCCCGACCCGGGCCGGGCGCTTTCCACCACCGTGGGGGCCGTACCGAAATCCGCACCGCGCAGGATGAAACTGCCCGAGTCCACGGCCTGGACCAGCAAGTCCACCCGCTGTCCCGGCGCCACCGTGATCAGTTCGGCCGTTGTCCAGTACAGGGCAGCGGCTTCCCGGTCGGCGTCGGTGATCGGCTCCGCAGGCTTGGTCAGGCTGTAGTCCACTTTGAAATAGGGGGCGTCGTCCTTGAAGAGCGTTCCCAGGGCGTAGGGCGGTTCCAGGGTGATGCCGTCGGTGGCCAGCACGTAGACATCCGGCGGGGTGCCCGATGTCGTGTCGGCGGGTTCGAAAACCGGCACGAAGGCCTGGCCGATGCTGGCGTTTATGATGCGGAAGCGCTTGATCTCGCCCTTCTTCATGGTCAGCGAGGGTTGGACCAGGCCGTTCACCGACGTCTTGCTCTGGCCGGCGCTGACGTCGATGTTGAAGCAGGAGGAGCCGGGAGGTGTGGCATTGCTGCCATTATAATAGGCGTCGGGATCGAAAGTCGCGGCGTTGCCGCCGGCGGGGAAGTAGTTGATGGTCTGAAGGACCAGGATTTCCTCGTCGGCTTCGGTGATGTTGTAGGGGGCTGCCGCCAGCAGGTCATCGATATCCGTATCGTTGTTGGCGGCTCCCTGGCTGCGCACGATCAGGGCGCCCGCCATGCCTGTGGCCATCTGGCTGGACACGCTGCCATGCTTGTGGGGGTGGTACCAGAAGGTGCCCACCGGATGGGTGGCCGGCATGGCGTAGTTGTAGGGGAACGTGGTCTGCGAGGTCGGCGGGGTCTGGTCGTCGTTGGCCGAGGAAATCATCAGCAGCACATCATCGGACGGCGCATTCGGCGAAACATGCAGGCCATGGGTATGCAGGTTGGTGGTGATATAGCCGTGGGGCGTGTACTCCGATTTGGGGTCGGTCATCGGCATGTTGTTGTTGGTACCACAGCTGTCCATGGTGTTCTGCAACCAAACCCCGACCGTGGTGTTCCGGGTGAAGGTCAGGGTGGGGCCGACGGGCGGGGCGTTGGATGCTGCCCCATAGGCGTCCCAATATCCCGCCGCCGTGTAGTTCATCCCCGCAAACGGCATGGCCGACCGGGTGGTGGCGGACAGGGCGTAAAGGGTGTTGGGCGTCATTGCGCCAGAATAGCGTGTCAGGGCCGCATCATAGGCCGTCGCCAGCGGCGAGGAGGCCGGCACACGGGTACAGGGCAGAGGGCTGGCAAAGGGAAGGCCGGACGCCGCCCCCTGGGCGCGCGCCGCAAGCGGCATCAGGGAGGCCGCCGTGGCCGTCCCGACGGTGAGGCCGATCAGCTTCAGGGTGTCGCGGCGGGTCAGTGCGGCGGAGGAAAAGCGCGATGTCATGCGGGGAGCACTCCCTGTTAGTTGAATGACACATGCTGCATTCGACTGTCGGAATGGCTACCAGGATACCGGTAATTCCGAGTTGTGTCTTCGGGAATTGCTCTTCTGGTTGTGCTGGTTGTTTCAATCTTCGAATCGGAGCGCGTCTGAACGAAAACGGGCACCCCCGGCGGCGGCCAGGGGTGCCCTTGAAGGCCTGCGCGGACCGCCAGATCCGGGGGCTTACCCGGCGATCTGATTGGCCATGTCGACCATCACCTGGGCCTGCTTGATTGAAGCGATGTCGATCAGCTTGCCGTTCAGGGTGACCGCGCCCATGCCGGTGCGCTTGGCGTCTTCCATGGCGTCCAGGATGGCCTTGGCCTGGGCCACTTCCTCTTCCGACGGGCTGAACAGGGTATTGGCCAGGGTGCTCTGGCTGGGGTGGATCGCCCACTTGCCTTCACAGCCCAGCACGGCGGCGCGCATGGCCTGGGCCTTGTAGCCGTCGGCATCCTGGATGTCGCCGAACGGGCCGTCGATGGCGCGCAGGCCGTGGGCGCGCGCGGCCACCACCATGCGGGCGATGGCGTAGTGCCACATGTCGCCCCACACGTAATCGCGGTTGCCCGCCGCGTCGGGGTCAGTCAGCACGCCGTAGTGGGGATTGGGGCCGCCGATGTTGGTGGTCCGCGCCTTGGTCGACGCTGCATAGTCGGCCACGCCGAAGTGCAGGCTTTCATTGCGCTTGGAGGCGCCGGCGATCTCGTTGATGTTGGCCATGCCCAGGGCGGATTCGATGATCAGCTCGAAACCGATCCGCTTCTTGGCCCCGGTGGCGGCTTCGATCTGGGTGACCAGGGTGTCGACGGCATAGACGTCGGCGGCCGTGCCCACCTTGGGGATCATGATCAGATCCAGCTTGTCCGGCGCGGCTTCCAGAACCTCCACCAAGTCACGATACATATAGTGGGTGTCGAGGCCGTTGATGCGCATGGACACGGTCTTGCCCGACCAGTCCAGGTCGTGCAGGGCCTGGATGATGTTCTTGCGGGCTTCGGGCTTTTTGTCGGGCGCCACGGCGTCTTCCAGGTCCAGGAAGACCACGTCGGCATCGCCCTGGGCGGCCTTTTGCAGGAACTTGGTGTTGGATCCGGGAACGGCCTGCTCGGACCGGTTCAGGCGCGCCGGCGCCTGCTCGACAATGGTGAAGCTCATGGTGGTCCCTTCTGACGGATAATCGGGATTGGCTTGGAAAACGCCGATGATGGCCGCCGCTCCGCCGTCAGGCAAGGCCGGGAGAACGATTCTTTTCGCATTCGCCCACAAACGCGCACGAATATTTCGCGCTTGCGGGAGGCTGGGGCGGGTTGGGCAGAGGGCGGCCTACTGGGCCATTTGCAGGGCGGCCGGCCGGCCGCGCAGTCCCAGGACGATCTCCTGGTAGTCCTGCTCCCGGTCCGGGTCGATCAGGCCGTGGCGCAGGGCGAAATCGATGATCACCAGATTGCAGTTGAATTTGAAGCTTTCGCCGGTGCGCACCGCTTCCAGCACTTTTTCCACCGGCCAGAGCATGAACTCCGCCAATTCACCGTCGGTGTTGCAGGGGGTGAAGCTGTCCGGCAGCATCAGGTCGTAGCAGAACAGGGTATCAGGCTTGATGCCGGCCGCGTTTTCCATGCAGTAGGTGATGGCCCCCACCGGATGGGCCGATTCGGCCAGGGCGCGGGGGATGTCGGCTTCCTCGGCGCATTCCTTGATCAGGTTTTCGCGCAAGGACAGGTGGGCGGGCTGGCCGCCGGCGACCATGTTGTCCAGCTTGCCCGGGGCCACGGCCTTGTCCGGGCTGCGGCGGCCGATCCACATCTTCATGTCGCTGCCGCTGCCGACGACTCCGTTCAGGTGCACGCCGTAGGCGCGGACGCCGAAGGTGGGAACCACCGCCCGGTCCAGCAGCATCAGCGAGGGTGCGCCCCAGCCGATGTTGACCCGGTACAGTTCTTCCCGCAGGCGGGGCACGACCCCTTCCTCTGCAAGGCGGGCGACCACGTCCGATACCGCCCGGGTCCGGGTTTCGGGGGTGCGCAGGGAATCAGATACCGCAACACCCGAATCGGTAACGTGAAACACCTTGGGGAAGGCCTTCAGCCGCTGGGCAAAGGCCGGACGGACCCAGCCAACCCGCTGACCGCCAATAAGAAACGGGCGGTAGCCGGACAGGTCGTGGGTGTTGCAAACCTCCACATGCCGCAGAAAACTCACAGCTGTCCCTCCGGGCTGACGCCGTTTGTGACGGATAACCTACGCTTACGCTCCATTTTTAGGCCCTACCGAAGGCCCTGTCCAGCCGTCCCGTTGACCGTACCCCGGTCACGGGGGGTATAGGGAGTGGTTGGCAGGTATGTACAAACCTGTTCGTTAATCGCTCAAAATTGATGTAACCTTTTCAAATATCAGCAAATTTGCGGCCAGGTGTGATGAATATCACATGCCTTTAATCACCTAATGGTTCATACTCGTTAACATCCTGAGACACCGGACCTGCTCGGGACCCCACAGGGGTCGATGAAGAGGGTCCCTTTCGCGTCGGGAGGCTGCCATGCGCAGAACTCGATCACTTCAGAATGCCATAGCGTTTTTTGTGGCTTTTTGCTGTGCCGTCATCCTTGGAATTCCCGTCTACGAGGACTACTCGCAGGCGGTGGCCATGGCTGCGGCCCAAGGACCGGCGTATAACCCGTTGTCCTCCATAGGAACCCGGGGGCTCGGTCCCCTGTCGGGGCTGATGCTCTTTGTCATGTCCGCACCCATGATCATCATGGCTGCTCCCGGGTTGGCGATGAAGTTGATCGGCGTGGTCGGTGGCTTCGTCATTAGTGGGTGCGTGGCTTTTGTCGGTGTGATGATCGACAATGGCGATACGGTCGGCGCAAGTCTGCTGGGGCTGCTGGCGGTGATCGCCCTATTCGCCTTGTTCTCGCAAGGGGGGCGGATGGCGCGGTCGCGGGAGCTGGCGACCCGGCGTCTGGCCACGGGCACGGTGAAGGTCATCGACGGAACCACCCGTCAACTACGGCGCAAGCTGGGTGGCGGTAGCATGGGGTCGTCCGATGACGATGCGCCCGCCTCCCGTCGGCGGCTATCGCAGGCCGAGGTGGAAGAACTGACCGACCCCAATTCCTCGTTCAACATGGCCGGGATGGTTGACCGGCTGGTGCTGGGCGTGGTGTGGCAGGCGGCGTCCCACAAGGACCCGCAGGTATTCGCCGAGGAAGTGATTCAGGGCCTGAGCGAAATCGCGATTGACCTGGAAAACAACAAGGTGACCGACCCCGGCGGCCACGCGGCCCGTGCGGCCCGATTGTATCTGTCGCGGGTGAAGGCGCATCTGAACCGGGTGCGGATTGATCCGACCTTTGGGGAAATGATGCGGCCGACGCGCGCGTTGGATCCTCAAAGCCGCGGATAGAGGAAGCGCGCGTTTCATTTACGGCGCTTCCAGCCCCCCTCGGGCGGCAGGCTCGTTTCTGATAAGGACGGGACCATTCAGGTTTTTTGTGCGGTCGACGGAGGCGGGCCAACCCTGGTGATGCTTCGTCTTCTCAAGGCGCGACCAAAAGCCCGCGCATGCGGGCGCCTGGACCGTTTTGCCGAAGGCGAACCTCCGGTTAGACCAGGCCCCGCGCAGCGTCAGCGGAGCGTAGCCAAGCCGCGTTAGCGGCGCCCGGCGCCTGAGGGCCGCATAAAAAACGAGGGACTATCGCCCTCAGGCGATAGTCCCGGGGTTTCGGCTATTGAGCCTCCGTGCCATACTCCGGTCAATCCAGCGGATTTGGGTGCTTGCCCGGTCCTTTCTTGATTTCGGCCACGGGAGCTGAAGGCCCATCGTGATCGCGCCCATTGCCCTGTTTGCCGCCGCCGCCCTGATTTCCGTGGTGTGGTTGGGGGTCTTCGCGTCCCTTCTGTCCGACTCGCCGGGTTGGAGCGGGCTGGCGTCGCTGCCGGCCGGAGACTTGGTAACGGTGCTGGCGGCGGGGGCCGCGCCGGTGGTGGGCGTCTTCCTGCTGGTGGTGGGTGTTCTGTTCGTGTTGACGCAGCGGCGCAACGAACGGACCCTGCGGCTGGCCGGCTCGCAGACCCGGCGCAATGCGGAGGAGGTGGAAAGCCTCGTCCGCGCGGTCATCGTCACCCAGGAGCAATTGCGCCGTCAGTCCTTTCTGGACGGGGTCGATCTGGCGATCAAGGATCTGACCAGCCATCTCGGCCAGTTCATGGAGCGGCTGCGGGTGGTCGAGGCGGAAGAGGCCGAGACCCTGTGGGCGCTGACGGCGGCGGGGGATGTGTGGGCGATGCCCAATACCCTGCTGGTGCGGGCGCGGGGTGCGGGGGACCGGTTTGCCGATATGGTGGCCGAACGCATGCTCGCCGACGGGTTCGCCGCCGCTGCCCTTCAGCGCTTTCTCCGCCGCCACGGGCAGCTGCTGGAACGGGCGCGGGAAGACGAGGAAACCCGCCTGCTGCGGGAGATGCTGGAAGACGGCCCGATGGATCAGGTGGCCGTGCTGCTGGCCAAGGCCGATGCCCGCATGCGCGATATGCTCGGCGAAGGCGGTGGCAGCCATGCGCCCCAGGCCTATCGCTCCGCTTCTCCCCCTCCGCCGCTTCCGGACGACGATATCCCGGATGTGGATGACGAAGGATTTGTGGATGACGAGGCGTTCGTCGATGACGCCTATCTGGAAGAGCTGAGCGAGCCGGAGGACGACCCGGAGGCGCGCCCTTTTCCGGAAGACGCCTTGGAAGGGGACGCTCTGGAGGGCGGGCCGGAGGAAAGGCGGCAGGAAGGGCCGGAAGAGGAGCGGGATGAGGACGACCTTCTCGGTGACGAGGAGGAGAGCGACCTGGATGTGGATTTCCCGCCGGGCATGCCCCTGCCGGAAGGCGCCTACGACGATTTCGGCGATGACGAGGGTGGCGATCGGGACCAGCTGGCGGTGTTGGAGGAAATAGACCATGCCGCGGCGCCTCCGCAGCCGTCCATCCGGCGAGGGGGGCCGCATATCCCGGCCGGTGGCGGACCGCAGGCGGACGAACCGACCACAAGCCCGCAGCAGGCCGCGCGTCGTATCCCCTATCCCCCGATGAAGCGGGACGAGGTGGAATCGATCCAGGAGCGGGTGGCCCGCAGCCTGTCCCGCTCCGTCTTGTCCGGCGAGGCGGTGGACCGGTCGACCAGTTCTGTGGCCCAGCGGTTCGCCGACCGGCTGGAAGGGCGGGACACATCCGAAGAGGACGAAGATCCAGCCAATCAGTACGATATGTTCCACGAGGATGCCGAACAGGGTTCGAAGGACGAGCGCGGCGGTCCTCATCGCGCGCCGGACGCCTGAGGGTGGGGCCGGTCGCTGCTTTTTCCCCCTCCGCCGGCCTCGGGCCGCGCGGAACCGGATGCGAGGAGCCGTCACGGTGGGTTTGATCGACGGAATCTGGAACAAGCTGCTGGGTGATCCGGCCAAACCGGGATCCAAGGGCAGTCCGGCCACCAAGGCCAAAGCCGGCGCCAGGGCCGGCGACCAGGGCGCTCCCGCCGGGGCGGCCAGGGTCGGGGGACAAGGTCTGCTTCCGGCGTCTGCGTCCACCGGTGCCGAGAAGGCGGCGGCGGACGGGAAAACGGCGGCGGACAGTGCGGCCTTGCGGCAACAGGCCCTGGCCCAGGTGCGGGCGGGACAGGAACGGATGATGACGCCGGAACGGCAGGCGTTGATTCAGCAAGCCATGGCCGTTCATCGCGCGAAGCAGAAGATCCTTGATAACCTGACCGACGAACAGCGGCAGAAATTGGTGGCGATTGCCGTGAAAAACCTGTTGAACGAAGGTCGGGAGACGAAGGATTGATGTTTTTGCATTCGAGGTTGTGAGGTTTTCTCTGGATCTTGGCGTGAGCGGCCTCGTAAAACGGTCTGGGGAATGATCTGTATGTTCGGGAAGCGTATCTTATGAGTGATCACTCTGATTTGTTCCAGCTGCGCCGGGAAGTGATGGGGTTGTTCGCGCATATCCAGAAGATGCGCCACGAAATTGCCTCCATTCACCGGCCGAACCCGGACAAAGACCGCTTCACGGCCATGTCCGACGAGCTGGACGCGATTGTCGAGGCGACGGAATCGGCCACCAACACGATCATGGAATCGGTGGAGGCCCTGGACGAGATCAACGGCACCCTGATGGGCAAGGTGGAGGATCCAGAGGCTCAGGAGGCACTGGCCAGGACACCGGCGCTGATGGGAGCGATTTTCGAGGCCTGCTCGTTCCAGGACATCACCGGCCAGCGCATCACCAAGGTGGTGACCTCGCTGAAGTTCATCGAAGAGAAGGTGAACAACCTGATTTCGATGTGGGGGCCGGAGCAAATCAACGAGATGGCCGGGTCTCCCGATGTGGACGGGGAGACTCTGGACGAATACAAGAAATACCTCCACGGCCCAGCGTTGGCCGGCGAGGGGGTGTCGCAGGCGGATGTGGACGCGATGTTCGACACGCCGGTGGCGGACACGGCGGTCACCGCGCCTGCATCAGCACCAGCGGCCAAGGCTCCGGCGGCGGCGAAGCTGACGTTGAAAGCGACGGCCAAGCCGGCGAAACAGACATCTGCCCCGGCGCCCGCCAAGGCCCCGGCTCCCGGGAAGGCTCCAGCCCCCGACAAGGCTCCTGCTCCTGCCAATGCTCCTGCGCCGGCGGCGAAGAAGAAGCCCGCTCCGGCGCCTGCCCCGGCGGAAACCGGCAACGGCATGGGTCAATCGGACATCGACAAGCTGTTCGACTGACCGGGGGCCGGGGACCCGTGGTCCCCGGCCTTGCTTAGGTTCGTAAGCGGGAAAGCGACATTCGCGTCATGCGCTATAGTCCGCCAGACTCTCCCGGGTGATATCGGCGATCCTGTGGGCGCCGGTCAGGGTCATGGCCACCCGCGCTTCCTTGGCGAACAGGTCCAGCAGGTTCGCCACCCCCGCCTCGCCGTCGGTGGCGAGCGCATAGACGGCCGCGCGGCCCAGCATCACCGCGTCTGCGCCCAGCGCCAGCAGCCGCACCATGTCCAGGCCGGAGCGGACGCCGGAATCGGCCAGAATCGCCAGCTCCCCTTTCACCGCATCGGCAATTGCCGGCAGGGCGCGCGCCGTCGACAGAACGCCGTCCAGCTGCCGGCCGCCGTGGTTGGAAACGACCAGGCCGTCGGCGCCGAATTGCACCGCCTCGCGGGCGTCTTCCGGGTCCAGGATGCCCTTCAGCACCATCTTGCCCTTCCAGAAGGCGCGGATCCATTCCAGGTCCTTCCAGCCGATGGCGGGATCGAAGTTCGCGCCCAGCCAGCCCACGTAGTCTTCCAGGCTGATCCGTCGGCCCAGATAGGCCGAGACGTTGCCCAGGTCGTGGGGGCGGCCGCGCAGGCCCACGTCCCAGGACCAGCGCGGGTGCAGGGCGGCCTGAACCATCCGCCGCAGGGCGGCATTGGGGCCGGACATGCCCGAATGGGCGTCGCGGTAGCGGGCGCCGGGAACCGGCATGTCCACCGTGAACACCAGCGTGCGGATGCCCGCCGCCCAGGCCCGTTCCAGGGCGTTTTCCATGAATCCCCGGTCCTTCAGCACATACAGCTGGAACCAGATGGGCCGGGCCAGGGCGCCCTGGACTTCCTCGATGGGGCAGACGGAGACGGTGGATAGGGTGAAGGGTACGCCCTTGGCCGTTGCCGCCCGGGCGGCCTGGATCTCGCCGCGCCGGGCGAACATGCCCAGCAGACCGACCGGGGCCAGAATCGCCGGCATGCTCAGCCTTTCGCCGAGCACTTCGGTGGACAGATCGACCGACCCGACCCCCTTCAGCACCCGTTGCCGCAGGGCCAGCGGGGAGAGGTCGTCCACATTGCGTCGAAGGGTGTATTCGTCATAGGCGCCACCGTCGATGTAGTGGAACAGAAAGGGCGGCAGGCGCCGCCGGGCGGCCTCGCGGTAGTCCCGGGTGGAGGAAATGATCATCGGTCAGGGGTCCTTTGTGGAGGAGAGGTCGTGCAAGGCGCGGGCGGAGCGGTGCCGGCGGGCGGTCTCGTCAGCCAGGCGGCGCAGGTGGCGTTCGACGAAATCCAGATGGGTCAGCGCCGCCGTGCGTGCCGCGTCCGCATCGCCGCAGAGAATGGCGTCCAGCAGCCCCTTGTGTTGCGCATCCAGGGCTTCCGCCGTCCCGGGCAGATGAAACAGTCCTTCCAGGCTTTCCGATATGCTGGCTTCCAGCAGGGCGAACAGTTCGCCCACAACCCGGTGCATCACCGCGTTGTGGGTTGCCTCGGCGATGGCCAGGTGGAAGTCCGCATCGGCTCCGGCGGCCGCATGGGGCGCAGCGGCGGCGGCGGGGCCGGACAGGCGGGTCAGGCGGTCGCAGGCGGCGTGGAGGCGGGCCTTGTCCTCGGCCGTGGCGCGCAGGGCGGCGAAGAAGGCCATGTCCCCTTCCAGCGACTTGCGGATCTCCATGATGTCCTGCCAGTACCCGGAGTCCCCGCTCATCAGCGGGGCCAGGGCCGCCAGATCGCGTCCCGGCGGGCCGGGGGATGCGGGGACGGCGACATAGGTGCCGCCGCCCTGCCGGCTGACCACGCGGCCCCGGGCGGACAGGTCGCGCAAGGCCTCGCGCAGGCTGGCGCGGGAGACGGTGAAGGCGTCTGCCAGGGACCGTTCCGACGGCAGGCGGTCGCCGGGACGCAGGCCGCGCTCGGCAATCAGGGTTTCGATCCGTTCCGACAGTCGGGGCATGCTTGCGGCTCTTGGTGGGAAAATGGTCAGACCAAATTGGGTGGCGGGAAGGAGGGTAACGGTGTCTTTTGCGCGAATCCAGGATTTTATTGGTCGGACCAATAGGGGCGGGGAAAAGCCGAGTACAGCGAGGGGTGCGCAGAAAACCCCACATTTTCCTGGTGTATGATATTGCAAATCATTCGCAAGTTTGCGATGATCCCTCCTGTCGCGGCCCGGGGAACGGGTCCAGCCAAAACGGGGGAAGCACCATGTCCGAGCACATGAAAACCGTCGATACCGCCTGGATCTTGCTGGACGCCTTGCGCGCGTGGGCGCGGCGGCCGGGGGAATGCGGGGCTTTTCCGGTGACCGTCGAGCGCCGGCTTGTCTGCGCCGGGCTGTCCGCCGCCCTGGTGCCGCTGGACGGTCTGATGGGGGTGCTGCTGGTGCATGCCCGCCATCCCGTGGATTTCGCCCCGGTCGGCACGCCCGATGCCGGCACGGACGAGCGGGTGATGCTGCGGCTTTTCCTCAGTGCCCTTGCCGGGGTGCCGGTGAACATGGAGCCGCTGCGGGACTGGGTCAGCCCCCAGGCCTGGCCGCTGGTGCGTCGCGCGGTGGAGCGGCTGGTGACGGCCATGACCTGCCCGGTCGCCCGGGGTGCCCTGCCGGTGGCCGATATCGTCACCTTCCCGGTGGACCGGACCAGTGCCGCCCGTCCCGCTGCCCGGACCGGCGCGGCGCGCTATGCGGATGCGGCGGAATAATACCGACCGACGATGGGCTTCACCCGTCCTCGGGAGGCAAGGCCAAGCGGCCGCCGCGCCGAATGGGCGTAAAAGGCTGCGTGCCGCAAGCACGCAATGCGCCCGGCGAAAAGGTAATCTATTTGCCGGGCGGAATAAGCGACGAAACGCTTAAAATGAAAGAGCCGATAAAATGAAAGAGCCGGATCGGAGAGGGGACTCCGATCCGGCTCTGTGTCTTTTGGGGCGGACGAAAGCGGTTTACACCACCGCCGCCCAGCCCTGGCCGGCGCCGCGTGCCAGGGGGGCTTCCTCGAACAGTTCCAGCAGCTGGCGCATCATCGTCCCGCCCAGCTCTTCCGGGTCGTTGATGGTCACGGCCCGGCGGTAGTAGCGGGTCACGTCGTGGCCGATGCCGATGGCCACCAGCTGCACCGACGACCGGCTTTCGATGCTGTGGATCACCTCGCGCAGGTGGCGTTCCAGGTAGTTGCCGGGATTGGCCGACAGGGTCGAATCATCCACCGGGGCGCCGTCGGAGATCACCATCAGGATCCGCCGTGCCTCCGGCCGGCCGGCCATGCGCTGGTGCGCCCACTGCAAGGCCTCGCCGTCGATGTTTTCCTTCAGGATGCCTTCCTTCAGCATCAGCCCCAGGCTGCGCCGCGCCCGCCGCCAGGGCGTGTCGGCTTCCTTGTAGACGATGTGGCGCAGGTCGTTCAGCCGCCCCGGATTGGCCGGCTTGCCCGCCGCCACCCAGTCCTCGCGGGATTTGCCACCCTTCCAGGCGCTGGTGGTGAAGCCCAGCACCTCCACCTTCACCGCGCAGCGCTCCAGCGTGCGGGCCAGGATGTCGGCGCAGACGGCGGCCACGGAAATCGGCCGGCCGCGCATGGAGCCGGAATTGTCGATCAGCAGGGTCACCACCGTGTCGCGGAAGTCCATCTCCTTTTCCACCTTGTAGGACAGGGAGTTGGTGGGATCGACGACGATCCGCGCCAGGCGCGCCGCGTCCAGGATCCCTTCTTCCATATCGAAGTCCCACGACCGGGTCTGCTGCGCCATCAGGCGCCGTTGCAGCCGGTTGGCGATGCGCGACACCACCCCCTGCAAATGGGCCAGCTGCATGTCCAACTGGGCGCGCAGGCGGTTCAGCTCTTCCGGGTCGCACAGGTCGGTGGCGATGATGGTCTGGTCATGCTTGCGGGTATAGGCCTTGTAGAGCGCCTCGTCCGGATGGTCATCCCGGCTGTTGCGGCGCTGGCTGGCCTGGGATTCGGAGTCCCCGTCCTCCGACCCGGAGCCGGGCATGGCCGCATCCTGGGCCAGCTCCATCTCCTCGTCGCCATCGCCGCCGTCCCCCTCGCCGGGGGCCATTTCGGTCTCCATCTGCGGGCCGGGGGTGGAGACGCCTTCGGGTTGGGCCTGCTCCTCTGCCCCGTCTTCGCCTTCGGACGTATCCTGGGGCGCATCGTTGGCGGAATCGTCGGTGGCTTCGGCGTCGGTGGGGTCGAACTCCTCCAGCCCCAGGGTGTCCAGCAGCTCCCGGGTGCCGCGTGCAAAGGCCGCCTGGTCGTTCACCTGACCGGCCAGCCGGCTGAAGGCATCGGTCACGCTCGCGGGCAGCACCTGCCGCGCCAGCTCGCGCACCTTGCCGGTGACCGGTCCGCCGGTGATCTCGCCGAACGCCTCGTGGGCCAGCAGGCGGATGGCCTCGCCGATGGGGATCTGGGCGGGGTCGGTGGCGCGGTCGTAGCCGTCGGTGCGCAGGCGATGTTCCACCGCCGCCCCGATGTTGCCGGCGACACCCTTCATGCGTCCCGCCCCGCGGCTTTCATAGCGCGCCTGCTCCAGGGCGTTGAACACCTCGCGGGCGTCCTGGCCGGTGGGTTCGTAGGCCGCCTGGACCCCGCCGTCGTGGTAGCGCAGACGCAGGGCCAGGCTGTCGGCGGTGCCGCGCAGGCGGGCCACGCCGTCCTGATCCATCTTGCGCGGCGGCAGGGGAAGGCGCGCGGCCGCCCCGACCACCGCCGCACTGCCCGGCGTGTAGGTGACGGTGATGTCCGGCTTGCCGGCCATGGCCTTCAGGGTCGCCGCCGTGGCGGACTTCAGGGTCTCCACATGCTCCGACCCGGACGTGCCGGCAGCCCGGGTGGAGGCGGTGGCGATGGTGCGGCGGGTGGGGATATCGACCAAGGGGAACTCCGCTCCGGCGGGGGGCTGATGGTAGAAAAGGCATGCGCGGTGGGATCGTCCCAACGAACCGGTGAGCTATACTCGCCGGTTCGTTGGCAAGGCCGGTCGGCCCGCACACCTCCGGTGTGACCGGCCGCCGCGCCTTATGGCGCGTAAAAGGCTACGTGCCGTCTGAACGCAAGACGAGGGGCAAAGCACCTCGGTACTAAATAAACGCAGTGCGGTTGGCGGTGCTTTCCGGAAGGTCCTTGCCGAAACAGCGCTGATAGTACTCGGCCACGATGGGGCGTTCGGTTTCGTCGCACTTGTTCAGGAAGGTCACCCGGAAGGCGAAAGCGGGATCCTTGAAGATCGTGGTGTTTTCCGCCCAGGTCAGCACCGTGCGCGGCGACATGACCGTGGAGATATCGCCGTTGATGAAGCCGCTGCGCGACAGATCGGCGACGCCGACCATGGCCGACAGGGTGTCGCGGCCTTCCTTGCTGTCGTATTCCGGCCGCTTGGCCAGGGCGATGCCCACCTCCGCGTCGTGTTCCAGGTAGTTCAGGGTGGCGACGATGTTCCAGCGGTCCATCTGGCCCTGGTTGATCTGCTGGGTGCCGTGATACAGGCCCGTGGTATCCCCCAGGCCGACGGTGTTGGCGGTGGCGAACAGGCGGAAATGACTGTGCGGCCGGATCACCTTGTTCTGGTCCAGCAGGGTCAGCTTCCCTTCCACTTCCAGCACCCGCTGGATGACGAACATCACGTCCGGCCGGCCGGCGTCGTATTCATCGAACACCAGGGCGACGGGGCGCTGCAGGCACCACGGCAGGATGCCTTCCTTGAACTCGGTGACCTGCAGGCCTTCGCGCAGGACGATGGCGTCCTTGCCCACCAGGTCGATGCGGCTGACATGGCTGTCCAGGTTGACGCGGATGCAGGGCCAGTTCAGGCGGGCGGCCACCTGTTCGATGTGGGTGGACTTGCCGGTCCCGTGATAGCCCTGGATCATCACGCGGCGATTGAAGGCAAAGCCGGCGAGAATGGCCCGCGTGGTATCGGGATCGAACAGATAGGCGGGATCCAGATCGGGCACGTGTTCGGTGCGCTGGCTGTAGGCCGGCACCACCATGTCGCTGTCCAGCCCGAAGGCGTCGCGAACGGCCAGGTCCGTATCGGGTTTGTCCAGGGTGATTTCCGCGCCGACTTCCATGCGATGTCCTATGGTCTGGGGTGGGCTTGAAGGGAGAGACCTGGAGCCGCAGCGGCCCCGGGGCAAGGCGTTGAACCAACCGGTTGTAGAGCGATTCCGTCCGTTTTGAAACCGGCAGGAGGGGTTTTCGGGGGCCGGACCCGTTAGTTTTTCTGGGTCAGGGGGCGATCCGGATCAGGTGTCAGGGCCTGGGTGCAGGGCTCAGGCGTTCAGGGCGGCGACCAGGGTGTGATAGGCCTCGTTGACCATCTTGAACATTTCCTCGGCGTCCTTGTCTCCGCCGTTGGCATCGGGATGGAATCGCCTTGCCAACATTTTGTAGCGCGCCTTGAGGCTCTCAAGGTTCAGGGGCTCATCGGGTTCCATTTCCAGGATCCGCAAGGCCCGGGCGCGGGGTCCGTCCTCGCGATAGGTGGGCTGACGCGGGTTTTCCCGGTTGTGGCGCCGTTCCTCCGCCCGCTCTTCGGCGAAGAAATCGAAGCTGTCCTTGAACGCCCGGGCATCGAACCGTCGCCCTTCCACGAAGCGGTCGCCCAGCGGCCAGGTGGGGCGGTTCCAGCAGGTGGAATGGCGGATTTCCTCTTCCATCTGGGTTTCGCTGAGGTCCGCGTAGTAGTTCCAGGCCTTGTTGTAGGCCTGGACGTGTTGCAGGCAGAACCAGAAATATTCGTTGAGCGAGCGGTCCTTGGGGGCGCGATAATCCCCCGGCTCTTGGCAGCCCGGATGATCGCAGGTGCGCACGCGGGGCTGCGGCCGGGGCTCGAAGCTGTCCAGCGGCGGGATGGCGTGGCCCTTGCGGCCGCGACGACGATCTGAGGTTTGACGGGTCATAGCCGCCTTACTATGGGACGGCCGTCAGGCTCTGGCAAGCCGGGCCAAAAGAGCTTATGTCCCTTCCGTCGGACCGACTCGCCGCGTTGATCCCTCCTGCCCACTCCCGGGGCGTGGCGAGGGGCCGGTTCGCGCATTCAGTGCAAGGAGATCGCAGGCATGAGCTACCGGGACCGCATCGAGCAAAAGCTGACGGAGGGCCTGAGCCCGCGCAGCCTGATCATCCGCGACGATTCCCACAAGCACGCCCACCACGGCGACCGCATCGCCGCGCTGAGTGCGGCCGGCGGCAGCGCGGAAGGTCACGCGCCGATCGATGGCCAGGGGGAAACCCATTTCCACGTGGAGATCGTCTCCGACCGCTTCGAAGGGCTGTCGCGGATCGACCGCCAGCGGCTGGTGAACGACCTGCTGAAAGCGGAACTGACCGAGCGGGTGCATGCCCTGTCGCTGAAGACCAAGGCGCCGTCCGAGGTGCCGTGAGAGACGGTGTACGGCGGTGGTCCCGGATGCCCGGCGTCGCCCCTTACCCGCCG
This sequence comes from Rhodospirillaceae bacterium Z3-40, assembly GCA_046233135.1. GTDB lineage: Bacteria > Pseudomonadota > Alphaproteobacteria > Rhodospirillales > Rhodospirillaceae > JBJXHN01. The sequence continues at coordinate 518,225 of JBJXHN010000004.1, forward strand.
GCCGAAACCACCCGACCCCCGCGTGTTGCACGCGGTGGTGTAGGTTTCAAAAACGGTGGGATATGCTGCGAGACAGCCATCATCCTTGTCGTCCTTTGATGAGTGGAAGGGTGGTGGTCAGGGGCGTTCGGTGTTCCAGCACCGGCGCGTCCCGCTTCTGTCCGCGACGGAGCGGACGCGGACCAATGATGGCGCGTATAGCGGCGCATTGCCACTCCGGGGTGAGCCTGTTCGACGGGTAAGGCGGAACCCGACGGCCCCGTGGGGCATTGAGACAGGGACAGAGGAACCGGGGCACGGTGCGCCGGGTCCTCGTGCTGGTTCTTGTCCGGAGACCTCGATGAACGCCCCAGATCCGTCGCCCCTGTTGTTGCCGTCCGGCACTGCCTGGCGTCGGCCGACCGCCGGCCGGGCCGCCGTGCTGATCGACGGCCAGGTGTATTTCCGTGCGCTGCGGACCGCTCTGAAACATGCCAGGCACCAGGTGATCATCCTGGCCTGGGAGCTGCACACCAAGGTCACCCTGGATCGTGACCGCCCCGTCACGGAAGACGGCCGCGCCGATGATGGCTGGCCCGTTGCCCTGCTGCCCATGCTGCTGGAAGCGCTGGAGCGCAATCCGGACCTGCACATTCATGTGGTGCTGTGGCGTGCCGCCGTGCTGTTCCGGCTGGAACGCGAACTGCCCTTCGATGCCGCCCGCGCCTGGGATGTCCATCCCCGCCTGCATTTTCGCGAAGATGGCGATCTGCCGGCGCTGGCGTCCCATCACCAGAAGGTCGTCGTCGTCGATGACCGGGTGGCCTTCGCCGGCGGCATGGATATCGCCCCCACCCGCTGGGACACCCCCGGTCACCGCGCCGGCGATCCCCGCCGCTACAATCCGGACGGATCGGTCTCCGGCCCCTATCACGACCTGCAAATGGTCGTCGACGGCGATGCCGCCCGCGCCCTGGGCGACCTCGCGCGCGGCCGCTGGGCACGGGCCGCCGGCGAGATCCTCGAACCGCCGCCGCAGCCCGACAGCGCCAGTCCCGACAGCCCGGGCCGCGACTCCTGGCCCGACCCGTGGCCCGACAGGGTGGAGCCCGACTTCCGCGATGTGGTGGTGGCCATCGCCCGCACCGAACATCCCACCAAGACCACCGCGGGCGTGCGCGAGGTGGAACAGGGCATCCTTCAGGCCATCGCCGGAGCGCGCCGCTGGATCTATGTGGAACAGCAGTATCTGACCTCCCACGCTGTCGCCGCCGCCCTGGGCAAGCGCCTGGAAGAGGACGACGGGCCGGAGGTGGTGATCGTTCTGCCCGAGGGGTCGGACGGCGCGGCCCAGCAGGCGGTGATGGATGTGGCCCGGGACAAAGTGATCGCCGACCTGCGGGCGCGCGATGCCTATGGCCGCTTCGGCGTGTTCTGGCCCGAAGCCCGGGGCGTGGATGCCGACGGGGCAACCGTGCGCCAGCCGGTCTATGTGCACGCCAAGGCCATGGTGGTGGATGGCCGGATGCTGCGGGTCGGTTCGGCCAATTTCGCCAACCGTTCCATGGGGCTGGATACGGAATGCGACCTCGCCATCGAAGTCGCTCCCGACACGCCGGAGGCGGCGCGTATCGACCTGATCGCCCGGACCCTGGTGGGTAACCTGCTGGGCGTGCCGGCAGAACGTGTGGCCGAGGCGCGGAATGCTTGCGGCGGGTCGCTGCTGCGCGCGATCTCGGTCCTGCGCGAGGAAAGCGTGGGCGACGAGACCACCGGCAACACCCTGGTGGCCTTCACCCACCATGCGCCGGCCCTGCTGGCGGAGCTGTCGCCGGACCTGCGCATCACCGACCCTGACCGCCCCATCGATGCCGACACCGCCGCCGCCCTGCTGCTGGAGGACGACGCGGAGGCGCTTCAAGCCTCCGCCGCCGCGTCGAAGGCGGCGCGGACCAGCGACCTGGAAGCTGCCGCCGACGAGATGACGCCCGGGACCGGCCGCCGTGCCTGGATGATTCTGGGCGGCTGCGTGGCGGTCCTGGCCGCCCTGATCCTCGCCTGGTCGTTCACGCCGCTGCACCAGTGGGTGGACCCCCAGGCCATCGTCTCCAGGCTGGCCGGCTGGGCGGACGAGCCCATGGCCCCCGTCATCGCCGCCGGACTGTTCGTCGTCCTGGGGCTGACCGGCTTTCCGGTGCTGGTGATGGTGCTGACCTCCGGCCTGCTGTTCGATCCGGGCATTGCGGTGCTGGTGAATTTCGCCGGGGTCATCGGCAGTGCGGTCACCCTGTTCGGGATCGGCCGTCTGGTCGGCCGGCAGGCGGTGGAACGCTTCGGCGGCCGGGCCATTCCGGCGCTCAGCCGCCGGCTGGCGCGCTCCGGTGCGGCGACGGTGGCGGCCCTGCGCAACCTGCCGGTGGCCCCCTTTACCGTGGTCAACCTGGTCTGCGGCAGCACCCATATCCGCTTCCGCGACTACCTGCTGGGCACCGTGCTGGGCATGGCCCCGGGCATTCTGGCGCTGTCCCTGTTCGGCGATCAGGTGGCCGACCTGTTCGAAGACCCCAGTCTGGGCGGGATTGCCATGGCACTGGGGCTGGCGGTGGGCACGGCGGGGATCGCTCATGTGCTGCAACGCTGGGCGGAACGCCGCGACGAGTCCGGAGACGAGCGGGATCCCCCCGCCGGCGCGCCCGTTGAAGAGGGGACGCCTGCCCAATGACGCCCCCTGACAGCGAGCGCCGTGCCGAAGACCTGATGCCCTTTCCGGAGCGGGATGGCGCCGGTCCCCCGTCTCCCGTCGGTTCCCCAGCTCCCGCTTCCCCGGCCCTGATGCCGGGGGAGGGGGAACCGGCGGGGGGCTTTGCCGGGGGGGGAGGGGTGGTCGGCACCCGGCCCCTGCGGGTGCTGTCATGGAATGTGCACGGCTGTGTCGGCGTGGACCGGCGGCTTGATCCGGTGCGGGTGGCGCAGTTGATCCGCACCATCGATCCGGATGTGGCCGGCCTTCAGGAGGTGGATCTGTGCCACCGCGATGCCCACGGCCGCGATGCGCTGGAGGTGATTGCCGAGGAAACCGGTCTGGCCGGCGTGCACGGGCCGACCATGCAGCGGCCGAAAGGGGACTACGGCAATGCCGTGCTGTCCCGCTGGCCGATTGCGGCGGCCCTGCCGCTGGACTTCTCCGTTCCCGGGCGAGAGCCGCGCGGGGCGATGGACGTCACCGTCGTCTGCCCCGGCGGATCGGTGCGGGTGGTGGTGACCCATCTGGGGCTGGGACGGCGGGAACGGCGCCGGCAGGTGGACCGCCTGCTGCACCGTCTGGACCGGCCGCTGGCCGGGACCTCCGGTGCCGATGACCGCCATCCGCTGATCCTGATGGGTGACTTTAACGAATGGCTGCCCTGGGGCCGGACGGCCTTGACGGGGCTGAAATCCGCCTTCGCCGAGTCGTGGAACCGCCGCACCTTCCCCAGCGTGCTGCCGGTTCTCAGTCTCGACCGGATCCTGGTGCGCCCCGCTCCGCCCGCCGGAGGCCGCCGCCGCCCCGCTCCCCGGGGCTGCTGGAAGGCCAGCGATCACCTGCCGTTGATCGCCGATCTGCGGTTCTGACGGACGGTTCCCGCATTGCGCTTTCCCGCCCGCACCACATTGCGGCCGCATTCCGCAATCATATCCCGCCCGCGTTCGCGGTGCGGGATTTCCCTTGTTTGGACCCCATGTTGTAGACTATATGGCCCATGACATTTGTCATTGAGGCGCAAGGGGCAGGCGCCTTAAGACGTCCGGAGAAGATCTGGGCAACGCGGATCGCGCGGGGGGAATGCGCGACCGCCGGGGAGGCCGACCACCCCGTCCTGCGGAACACGACTCCGTCGGGACGTTCGGCACGATCAACGATAGGATGTCCCTGAGAAAACCATGGGGTATCCACACCATACGATCGTCTGACGGACGGGTCGCGCGCGGTCATGCTAAAGGGACCGCAAGATTCGTCGGGGTACGGAAAGCCGCCTTTTTGCCGGGGGATCGAGCACGTCAGGCTCTAACGGAAAGGCTCGCGAGACCATGGGTGTTGCGGAAGAGGTGACCGAAGTGCAGAAGCCGGTCAGCGTCAGTGAGGCAAACCGGGACGCCGCCGTGCGTCCGGTTGCGAAGTCCAGCTCCTTGTACAGCGAATACCAGAAGATCTACCCCAAAAAGATCAGCGGCATGTTCCGCCGGATCAAATGGTGGATGATGGGGCTGCTGTTGACGGTATTCTGGGTGGGTCCCTGGATTCGCTGGGATCGCGCGGGCAGCGCGCCGGATCAGGCGATCTTTATCGATCTGCCGGGGCGCAAGGCCTATTTCTTCTTCATCGAGATCTGGCCCCAGGAAATCTACTACCTGACCGGCCTGCTGGTGATCGCGGCCATCGTCCTGTTCTTCGCCACCGCGCTGATGGGGCGCGTGTGGTGCGGCTTCGCCTGTTTCCAGACCGTCTTCACCGACCTGTTCGTCGGGGTGGAACGGCTGCTGGAAGGCGACCGCAACGCCCGCATCAAGCTCGATAAAGGGCCGATGACGGCATCGAAGATGCAGCGCAAGGTGCTGAAGAACATCATCTGGCTGGCGCTGTCGCTGGCGGTGGGCATCGGGTTCGCGCTGTATTTCCACCCCGTGCCGTGGACGGCGCTGGCCGAGATCTTCACCCTGCAGGCCGGTGCGGCCACCTATGGCACCATCGCCGTGGTGGGCGGCGGCTGCTATGTCATGGCCGGTTTCGCCCGCGAGCAGGTGTGCATCTACATGTGCCCCTACGCCCGCTTCCAGTCGGCGATGATGGATGAAGACAGCATGATCGTCACCTATGAGGCCTGGCGCGGCGAGCCCCGGGGCAAGGTGACGAAGGACAAGGACTTCAGCAATCGCGGCGACTGCGTGGATTGCGGCCTGTGCGTCCAGGTCTGCCCCACCGGCGTGGACATCCGCGAAGGCAACCAGCTGGCCTGCATCGGCTGCGGTCTGTGCGTGGATGCCTGCAACACCATCATGGCCCGCTTCGACCGGCCGGGGAACCTGATCGCCTATGATTCGGTGGCCAACCAGAAGGCCCGTGCGACCGGCGGTGCCCGGGTGACCCACTGGGTGCGGCCCCGGACCCTGGTCTACACGGCGATCCTGGCCGTCGTCATGGGGGTGATGGCCACGGGTCTGGCGACCCGCTCGCGGCTGGAAGTCAACATCATCCATGAACGCAGCCCGCTGTTCGTGCCGATGAGCAACGGCGATATCCGCAACGGCTACACCTACAAGATCCTGAACATGGAGCGCGCGGACTACCGCTACCGCCTGCGCCTGGAAGGGATCGAAGGGGCGACGCTGAGCGTCATCGGCATCACCGACGAGGAAGTGCCCGCCGTCGACCTGCCGGTGAAGGGCGATGCGGTGGGCAGCTTCCGCATCTATGTGAACGCCCCGCCGTCCGCGCTGGACGGGCGCTCGACGGACCTGGCGTTCGTCCTGGAGAACCTGGACACCGGCGAGACCCTTGTGCAAGAAAGCTTGTTCGCAGGCCCCGGGCGTTAAGCCCGGGTCCGGCCCGACGTGCAGGCGACCCGAAACATGTCGTGGATGGGCGGTCCGACCGGAGCATAAGCCGGCAGGCCGCCTTCATCCGTTGCCGGGTCGGGATGATCCTTCTGTAACCTACCTTGGGGAAAGGGGCGGTGCCGATGGCCAGAGCCCGTGCGCGGGGGTGGTGGTACCCCTATATTTTCGTCGGTGGTTTCGCGGTGGTGCTGGGGGTCAACATGATCCTGCTGTACTTCGCCACCAGCACCTTCAACGGGCTGACCACCGAGCACGCCTTCGACGAAGGGGTGGCCTATAACGACGAGATCGCCGCCGCCCGCGCCCAGGCGGCGCTGGACTGGACGGGGTCGAAGCGCATCACCTTGAAGCCCGGCGGCACCGAAGGTGCCTGGCCGGTGGAGGTGGTGGCCACCTTCCCGAAGGATGACGGCTCGCTGCGCACCGACCTGGACGTGACCGTGGAGCTGCGGCGCCCGGTTCAGGCGGGGTTCGACCAGAAACTGACCCTGCACCCCGCCACCGATGGCAGCTATCGCACCACCGCGACCCTGCCGTTCCTGGGGCAGTGGGAAAGCGTGCTGATCGCCGATGCGCCCAATGACGAGCGCTTCCGCCTGCGGGAACGGTTCATGGTCCGGCCATAGGGCGCACCCGTGGACGCTGAGCCAAAAGCACCGGACGGCGGCGCCGGATCCTGTCGACATTGTGGTCTGCCGGTGCCCGAAGACGGCCCGGCGGCGCCTGAGTTCTGCTGCGTCGGCTGCGCCGGGGCCTATGCCCTGATCAACGACCAGGGATTGTCCCAATACTACCGCCGCCGCTGTGTCGATCCGGAAACCCGGGCGTTGCGCCCCGATGGGGACGGCACCCCCGACCTTGGCGCCCATGTGACCGTGGAGCCGGGGAAGACGGAGGAGGCCCCCGGCGAGGCGGTGCTTTACCTGATGGTCGAGGGGCTGCATTGCGCGGCCTGCGTCTGGCTGATCGAAAGCCTGCTGTCCCGCGATGCGGCGGTGACCCATGCCCGGGTGAACATGACCACCCGGCGGCTGACCCTGCGTTTCCGCGCGGACGAAACCGTGCCCGACAAGGGGGCGGCCCGCATCCTCGATCCGGTCTTCCGGGTGGGCTATCGCCTGGTGCCCTTTGATCCGGCGGTGCTGGATCAGGAAACCAGGCGGCAGGAAAAGGATCTGCTGAAGGCGATGGCGGTGGCCGGCTTCGCTTCGGGCAACGTCATGCTGTTTTCCGTGTCCATCTGGTTCGGCGTGGACATGGGTCATAACACCCGCGACTTCATGCACTGGCTGTCGGCGCTGATCGCCATTCCGGCCATTCTGTATGCCATCCGCCCCTTCGCCCGCTCTGCGATCACCGCCCTGGCCGGCCGGCGGACCAATATGGACGTGCCGATCACCCTGGCGGTGATCCTGGCGGCGGGCATGAGCCTGTGGGAGACGGCGCGCGGCGGCCCCCATGCCTACTTCGATGCGGCGGTGATGCTGCTGTTCTTCCTGCTGATCGGCCGCTATCTCGATCTGCTGGCGCGGGGGCGGGCACGCTCGGCGGCGGAACACCTGCTGGCCCTTGGGGCGACGTCGGTGACCGTGGTGCGGCCCGACGGCAGCCTGGTGCAGCTGCCGCCGGCCCGGATCAGCAGCGGCATGACCGTGCTGGTGGCCGCCGGCGAGCGGATCGGCGTGGACGGCACGGTGGCCGAGGGGGTGTCGGATGTGGATACCAGCCTGCTGACCGGCGAAACCGTGCCCGATCCGGTGATGCCCGGGGCGGCTGTGTTCGCCGGGACCCTGAACCTGTCCGGCCCGTTGCGCGTCACCACCGGTGCGGTGGGCGAAGGCACCCTGCTGGCTGAAATTGTCCGCATGATGGAAGTGGCCGAACAGGGCCGTGCCCGCTATGTGGCCCTGGCCGACCGGGTGGCCCGGCTGTATGCGCCGGTGGTGCATCTGCTGGCCCTGGGGGCCTTCCTGGGCTGGACCCTGATCGGCGATGCTGCCTGGCAGCAGGCGCTGCTGATCGCCTCGGCGGTGCTGATCGTCACCTGTCCCTGCGCCCTGGCCCTGGCGGTGCCGGTGGTGCAGGTGGTGGCGACCGGCCGACTGTTGCGCCAGGGGATCCTGATCAAGGCGCCGACGGCGCTGGAGCGGCTGTGCTCCGTCGATCACGTGGTTTTCGACAAGACCGGCACCCTGACGCTCGGCCAGCCCGAACTGGTGGCGGACGGGGATGGCGGGGGCTGGACGGACGCCGATCTGGCCGAAGCCGCCGGGATGGCGGCGGCCAGCCATCATCCCCTGGCCCGCGCCCTGCGCCGCGCCTGTCCGGATGCGCCGGTGCGCGGGGATGTCACCGAACACCCCGGGCGCGGCCTGTCCACGCCCGCTGCCGGCGGGGATGTGCGGTTGGGCAACCGCCCGTTTTGCGGCGTGACCGATGAGGCCGCCCGGGATGCGGGCGCAGACGCCGGTGGTGACGGGGACGGCGGGCGGGGCGGGCCGGAGATGTGGCTGTCCAGGCCGGGCCGGCCGGCGGTGCGGTTTTCCTTCCGCGACCAGTTGCGCCCCGATGCAGCCGAGGTGGTGGCGGCGCTGACGGCGCGGGGGCTGACGGTGGAGCTGCTGTCCGGCGACCGGGAACCGGTGGTCGCGGCGGCGGCACGGGCGGCGGGGATTGCCGGATGGGCGGCGGCGCGAAGCCCGGCGGACAAGGTGGCGCGGCTGGAGGCCCTGGCGGCGGCCGGCAAGCGGGTGCTGATGGTGGGCGATGGCCTGAACGATGCGCCGGCCCTGGCGGCGGCCCATGTGTCGGCCTCTCCGGCGTCGGCGGTTGACATCAGCCAGACGGCCGCAGACCTTGTGTTCCAGGGCGCGCGCCTGACGCCGGTGCTGGAAGCGCTGGATGTGGCGCGCCGGGCGGACAGCCTGGTGAAGCAGAATTTCGTGTTGTCCTTCGCCTATAACGCCGTGACCATTCCGCTGGCCATCGGCGGGCTGGTGACCCCGCTGATCGCGGCCGCAGCCATGAGCGGCAGTTCGGTCGCCGTGATCAGCAACGCCCTGCGCCTGGCCCGCCGGCCGGGCGGAACCGCCTGAGCGTAAGGAGGCGCCGCGTGGACGCCCTGCTGTATCTCATCCCCATCGCCCTGTCCCTGGGGGCGCTGGGTCTCGTCGCCTTTCTGTGGGCGCTGAAAAGCGGCCAGTTCGAGGATCTGGACGGGGCCGCCAACCGGGTGCTGTTCGATGATGACGAGCCGCCGGCCGCTGTGGCGGAGTCTGACGAAAGGCCGGGGGGGCCGGGCCGAAAGGATGAGCCGCACAATTAGATGTGGCATCGCGGCAAGCGAAGCCTTAGAGTTCTGCCTTGATGTAGATCAAATACCTTGTGCCGAATGGTCTAGAGAATGGATTTGGTTCCGGCCGTGGCACGGGGGTGTTTCTCGTTTTTATTGGAGGACTCACGCCCCACTCCGGTGGCCGGGATGCCCTTGGGAGTCCGGTCCGTTCGCGGGGCTGAGCTGAGGGATTCGTGATGCCCAGTGACCGAGGCAGCGCCACCCGACTGCGGAGCGATCTCGCCCATGGATCCCCCCGGGATCCCCGGGAGTGCGTGACGGATCTGTCGGAACCCTGTCTGAATTGCGGTCTGGGGGATCTGGCGTTCTGTTCCGGCCTGCCGCCCACGGAATTCGCGGCCTTGATGACGGTGCAAAGCTGTGTGCGCTTCGATCCCCAGGACACGATTCTGGAAGAAGGGGACGCGGCGGCGAACCTGTATTCGCCGATCAGCGGAGCGGTGAAGATCTACAAGTTAATGGCCGATGGGCGCCGTCAGATCACCGGGTTCTTCTTCCGGGGGGACCTGTTCGGATTCTCGCCCAATGGCCAGTACGGCTATACGGCCGAGGCGATCACGCCGGTGACCCTGTGCCGGTTTCCCATGGCCAAGATGGAACAGATCTTTCCTTTCGCCCCGGTGCTGGAACGGGTGGTGTTGCAGCGGGCGATGGTCAAGCTGGCCCAGTTCCACGACCAGATGCTGCTGCTGGGCCGCAAGTCGGCGCCGGAGAAGCTGGCCAGTTTCCTGATGTCCCTGTCCGCCCGGGCTGCCGAGCGGGGCGATCCGGCCAGCCCGGTGATGATCCCCATGAGCCGGTCGGATGTGGCCGATTACCTGGGGCTGACCATCGAAACGGTCAGCCGCACCCTGACCAAGTTCAAGATCTCCGGCCTGGTAGAGCTGCCCAATCCGGGCACGGTATCCCTGACCGACCCCGCCACCCTGCGGCGCATTGCCGAAGGGATGGGCTGACGTCCGGGGGCGATCTTGCCCTGCTTGTTTTTCAGGCATAATGCCTCGGTAATGATCTGTCGTGGTGGTGGTCGAGCGTAGGCCGGGTGGGGAAAACTTCTTTCCTTTGGGGTTCGGGCACGCTACCTAAGGACCGCCGGGCAGCCCCGGGGATCGGAATCCCCGCCGGGCGGCAAGACCCGGCCGCGACCGATCTGCTTGCTGCACCCGGGGAGGGGCCATGAGTGTCACCACGCACACGGGCGGCCGTCGCACCACCATTCGCGACATCGCCAACCGCAAGAACGCCGAACCCATCGTTTGCCTGACCGCCTATACGGCGCCGATGGCCCGCCTGCTCGATCCCCATGTGGATCTGCTGCTGGTGGGGGATTCCCTGGGCAATGTGGTCTATGGCCTGCCGACCACCCTGGGCGTGACGCTGGAGATGATGATCGCCCACGGTCAGGCGGTGGTGCGCGGGTCTTCGCAGGCGCTGGTGGTGGTGGACATGCCCTTTGCCAGCTATCAGGAATGCCCGCAGCAGGCCTTCCGCAACGCCGCCCGCATCATGCAGGAAACCGGCTGCGGCGCGGTGAAGCTGGAAGGCGGTCGGGAAATGGCCGAAACCATCCGTTTCCTCAATGACCGGGGCATTCCGGTGATGGCCCATGTGGGGCTGCGTCCGCAGATGGTCCATGCGGCTGGCGGATTCCGTGCCCAGGGCCGGGACGAACAGGAAGCCCAGGCGATCATCGACGACGCCCGGGCGGTGTCCGAGGCCGGAGCCTTCGCCGTGGTGGTGGAAGGGACGTTCGAGCGGGTGGCAGCACTGGCCACCGCCGAGATCGCCGCGCCGACCATCGGCATCGGGGCGTCGGTGGATTGTGACGGCCAGGTGCTGGTGATCGACGACCTGCTGGGACTGTTCACCGAATACACGCCGAAATTCGTCAAGCGCTATGCCGATCTGGGGTCCCAGGTGTCCGACGCGGCGGCCCGGTATGCCGCCGATGTGCGCGCCCGCCGCTTCCCGGAACCGGATCATTGTTTCGGCATCCGCAAGGCCGGATAGGCACGGGAACCTCTTGATGACCTCGATAACCGGTGACGCGCCGCTGCCCGTCGTGCGCGACCTCGATAGCTTGCGCGCGGTGGTGGCCGCCTGGCGTGCCCAGGGTCTGCGCATCGGTCTGGTGCCGACCATGGGGGCCTTGCATGCCGGCCACACGTCGCTGGTGGCGCTGGCCAAGGCCCGCTGTGACCGCGTGATTGCCACGGTGTTCGTCAACCCCACCCAGTTCGGTCCCAACGAGGACTTCGCCAGCTACCCGCGTGACGAGGCCGCCGATGCGGCCAAACTGGCCGACGCCGGGGCCGACCTGATGTATGCGCCGCAGCTGGAGTCCATGTATCCGGCGGGGTTTTCCACCGTCGTCTCGGTGGCCGGGGTGACCGACGGGCTATGCGGTGCCACCCGTCCGGGCCATTTCGCCGGGGTGACCACGGTGGTGACCAAGCTGCTGAACCGGGTGCAGCCCGATCTGGCGGTGTTCGGGGAAAAGGACTACCAGCAGCTTCTGACCCTGAAGCGGCTGGCCGCCGACCTGGATTTGCCGGTGGAGGTTGTGGGCGGACCGATCGTTCGGGAAGCGGATGGTCTGGCCATGTCCTCGCGCAACGCCTATCTGACCGCCGGGGAACGGGCGGTGGCGCCGGAACTGAACCGCACCCTGCGCCGGGCGGCCGCCGACATGCTGGGCGGGGCCGAGGTGGACGATTGCCTGGACTGGGCGCGCGGGGAACTCCTCGCCCGGGGCTTCGCCGGCGTGGATTACGTGGAGCTGCGCGATGCGGAAACCCTGGAGCCGCTGGCCGAGCTGGGGGACCGTCCGGCCCGCCTGCTCGCCGCGGCCCACCTGGGGCGGGCGCGGCTGCTGGACAATATCGCCGTCGATCCCTGACGGAAAAAAGGCAACGAGGGGCCTTGCGGATTACTCGTCCAGTTCGCTCTGGCGGCGGATCAGGGGTTCGTTTGGCTGCAACTCGGCGTCCCAGGGGAACAGCAGCCAAACGTCCTGCCGCACGGCGACGACGAAGGTGTGGGCTTCGGCCTGACCTTCGGGCTTGGCGTAGACGGTGGCCACATGGGCCTTGGGCAGCATCTGCTTGACCACCCGGGCGGTGACGCCGCTGTCCACCAGATCATCGATGACCAGCCAGCCGTCGCCGTCGCCCACCAGATCCTTGTCCAGCCCCTTGAGGATCTTGGCCTGGCCCTGGGTACGGTCTTCGTAGGCGGCGACACCGACGCATTCGATCACGCGGATATCCAGCTCGCGGGCGATGATGGAGCTGGGGATCAGGCCCCCCCGGGTGATGGCGACGATGCCCTTGAAGGGACCTTTGCTCATCAGCTTGTGGGCCAGCTGCCGGGCATCGCGATGGAACAGTTCCCAGGCGATGGGGATGTAAACGGCGCTGGCGTAGTCCTTGGTGGCCTTGGGGGGCGTGGTCGTCGGGGTCATGGGGCGCGGCCTCGTCGGTCGGAAGCGGGGAAGGGCGATCCGCCGTTGTAGCCCGCCGGACGGGGGGGAGCAATATGGTGCGGGCCGGCTTGGTCTCTCTCGCATTCCAGCCGTTTAAGCAAGCCTTGCGGGTCTGCGCCATCGGGGGCGGGCGGTTTCTCCTGGACGGGCGGGGGTTGCTCGGTGAGTATAGGTCCGTTTCGCGGGGGCGGTCGTTTTGGGGGCGGCGGTCCTCCAATCCGGCAATGACAGACGGGATCCGGAATGCTGACGAGCAGGTTCGCCCGGCGCGGAATGGTTACTGCGCCCCATCACCTGGCCGCCCAGGCCGGGCTTGCCGTCCTTCGGGACGGCGGCAATGCGATCGAAGCCATGGTGGCCGCCGCCGCCACGTGCTCCGTCGTCTATCCCCATATGACCGGTCTGGGGGGGGACGGGTTCTGGATCATCGCCGAACCCGGCCGCCCGCCCCTGGCCATCGATGCCTGCGGCGCCGCCGGCTCTGGGGCCTCCATCGCTGCCGCGCGCGAGGCGGGGCTGGACCGCATTCCCAGCCATGGTCCCTGGGCCGCATCCACCGTCGCCGGCACCCTGTCGGGCTGGCAGTCGGCGCTGGAGATGAGCACCCGGTGGGGCGGGCGCCTGCCGCTGTCGCGCCTGTTCGAAGAGGCCATCCATTACGCCCGCGAGGGTTTCCCCGTCTCGGTGTCGCAGGAACGCTGCATGCGCCGCCTGCTGGGTGCCCTGAAGGCCCAGCCCGGGTTCGCCGACACCTTCCTGGAAGACGGCGGCCGGGTGCCCCGCGCCGGCACCCCCCAAAGCAATCCCGCCCTGGCCGACACCCTGGAGATCTTGGCGCGGGAGGGGCTGGACAGCTTCTATCGCGGCGCCGTCGGCCAGGCCGTGGCCGCCGAGCTGCGCGGTCTGGGCTGCCCCCTGCGGTCCGAGGATTTCGCCCGTCACCGCCCGGTGCGCCGCCGGCCGCTGACCCTGGCGCTGGATTCCGCCGTGCTGCATGCCACCCCGCCTCCGACTCAGGGTCTGACCACCCTGATGCTGCTGGGGCTCTATCAGCGTCTGGGCGTGCGGGAAGGCGAGGGCATCGCCCATATCCACGGGCTGGTGGAGGCAGCCAAGGTCGCCTATCGCATCCGCGACACCAAGATCACCGACCCCCGTTACATGCGGGTCCATGCGGCGACCTATCTGTCCGGCCAGGTGCTTGACGGGCTGGCGGCCGAGATCAATCCGGTCGCTGCCGCTCCCTGGCCGTCCCTGAATGCCGACGGCGATACGGTGTGGATGGGCGCGGCCGACAGCGAAGGCCGGATGGTCAGTTTCATCCAAAGCCTCTATCAGGGCTTCGGGTCCGGCCTGGTGCTGCGCGAGACCGGCCTGACCTGGCACAACCGGGGCCGCGCGTTCGCCCTGGACGAGGACGCGGCCAATCCCCTGCAACCGGGCCGCAAGCCCTTCCATACCCTGAACCCGGTCTTCGCCCGCCTGCGCGACGGCCGGCTGATGGCCTTCGGCACCATGGGCGGGGACGGCCAGCCCCAGACCCTGGCGGCGGTGTTCTCCCGCCACGTGCTCTACGGCCAGGACCTGCAAGGGGCGATCAGCGCGCCACGCTGGGTGCTGGGCCGGGGGTGGCAGGGGCCGGCCGACGACCTGAAGGTGGAAAGCCGGATGGCGCCGGAGTTGGTGGAGAAGCTGCGGTCCATGGGCCATCAGATCACCGTCGTCGATCCCTTCGACGAACTGATGGGCCATGCGGGTGCCATCGTCTGCCATCCCAACGGCACCTTCGAAGGCGCCACCGACCCCCGGGCCGACGGCTCCGTCGCCGCGTTCTGAGGCCCCCTTTTCCCTCCCCCCCCCCAAGCCGGAGACCCCTCTGATGGGCCTGACCTTCTATACAAACCCGCAATCGCGGGGGCGCATTGTCCGCTGGATGCTGGAAGAGGTGGGGGAGCCGTATGAAACCGTGGTGCTGCCCTATGGCGAGAAGATGAAAGATCCGGCCTTTCTGGCGGTCAATCCCATGGGCAAGGTGCCGGCCATCAAGCACGGTGAAACCGTGGTGACCGAAACGTCGGCCATCTGCGCCTATCTCGCCGATATCCGGCCCGAAGCCGGTCTGGCCCCGGCGCCGGATCAGCGGGGAGCCTACTATCGCTGGCTGTTCTTCGCGGCCGGTCCCCTGGAAAGTGCCATCATCGCCAAGACGATGGGGTGGGAAGCGCCGCCTGAACGGGAACGCATGCTGGGCTATGGTACCTACGACAGGGTGCTGGACGTGCTGGAACAGACCCTGGCCGCCGCGCCCTATGTGGCCGGTCCGGATTTCACGGCGGCCGACGTGTGCCTTGGGGCCCAGGTGGTTTTCGGTGTGCTGTTCAACACGCTGGCGCCCAGGCCGGCTTTCCAGGCCTACGTGGATCGCCTGATGGCCCGCGAGGCCTACCAGCGGGCCATGGCGATGGATGATGCGCTGGCAGCCGGGATGGACGCCGCCTGATCCTGGTCGTCTGCCTTCCCTTGTCCCCGGCCCGGCTGATCGACCTGGAAACCTTCCTGGCGGCGCGATCCCGGGGGCGGGGTGCCGCCGGTATCAACCTCGCCTCGCTGGACGTCAAGCCGCGGAAGGGAACTCCGGCACTGGACCGGACCCATGAGTTCGACCTGTTCCGTGACAATGGGGCCACGCGGGGATTGCGGCCACTTCCGCGCCGACGGTGCCTTCGAGGTGGTCGCCTTCGAATGAGACGCGGGCGGCAAGGGAGCATTCTGCACCCTGACAGAGGGTGTGCGGAGACGCGCAACCATCAAGAATGCGCTACATGCGCAATCCCAATGACACCCCGACCACGGTTTGATCGAACTCAATATCGCTGTTGGTCGACTGCTTCTTCTTGTAGCCCATCTCGAACCGGGTGTATATCTCTGGAGAAAACGCGTAGGTGGCATTTCCTTCGATCGCGTACGTATTGTCTGCCCGGTTCACACCTTCGAAAGCATCCCGGTTGAAGGTCAGGCTACCACCGAGAATGATATTCCGCGCCGCCTCGTAACGGACGGCCACACTCGCCGTTGAGCGCACGATCGAGGATGCCCCGTTCAGCGTCGTCTCTTGAATTGACCGCTGAATGGAGGGGCTGACCAGGGTGACCTTGTTCGGCGACCAGTGGAACACGGCCCGCAGTGTCGGACCATAGGTGTCGTTGAGGGCACCATCCGCGTAGTTGCGCCCCATGTAGCCCAGCAGGAAATCGCCCCGAACCAAATCGGTCAGATCAACCCCCACACCCGTCGCCGCCCAGAAACCGTAGCTGGAGCGATCAAACCCCGAATCGTCAAGCGGCTCATCATAGTCGCGAACATCACCGGAAACTTCCGTCACCCAACCATAACCGGGATAGATGCTGCGGGTAACGTTCACCGTCCCCTTATACTCCCAGCGATCACGGTCATCGTTGTTGATCGTCGTGCCGGCGTCAGCCTCCACGTCATAAAAGACGCTCCGCTGAACCCGCAAGCTGGGCGACAGCTTGGTCTGACCGAACCGGTTCTGACTTCCCACCTGCAGGAACGACGTCCATGTCGGCGTCGGGCTTTTCCCTCCCTGATCATCCGGTGACCCACGGTCTTCGTGAAGATAGGCAGACCGGGCAATCATGGTCAGGCGGTTATTGCTATCCAGCTCGAAATAGCCGTCAGACGTCAAAGACATATCGACGCGGTTATCGTTCGGATATCCCTTATAATAAAGATAACTTAAATCACCACTAAGGTTGATCGCGTGCCGGCGAAAACGAGACCGCATCTGAAAAGCCGGATTAACATCGGTAATGAATACGCCTTTTCTATCCGACTTTGTCGCATAGAGGTTGTCGTTGTAACTCTCATTAAGTTCGAATGTGGGCAGAAGAAGGAAAGACCCCACTTCCAACCCCTTGGGCTGATAGGCATCGTGAAGATCATTGGGATCACCCAGATCCGGATCTGATCCAATGTCGACGTCCCGGGTGATTTTCGCCCCTCCGCTGGGGTGATCGCCGTAATCGATCCGATCTTCCCTCTCGGAATGCGGAGACGTATCAACCATCTGAGCGAAAGAGGGGGTGGCGACCAGCCAGCTGGCAGCCACGGTAGCGGAGATCAGTTTCTTGAAATGTGCCATCTATCACCCGAAATCCGAATCTCACCAGCAGGTGTCAGTAATTCACCCGCATGACACGATCATCGCAAACTTTACAAACATTGTTCGACACGCCATGTATGCCCCCAGGGGCCAGCCCGGGTCAAGCTGCGAGCATGTCTAAACCATCACAATTGCAATTTCTTTAGCGTTTGCCCCCCGACGATGCGTATACGAAGGTATAAGAGATGAAAGGAAGGTGCCACCTTCGTTATCCGCCACAGGATACCTCGTTTACAGGCTATTTACGATTCAATCCCTCGTCACTCCATCGACAGGACAAACCAATGGACGCGAACACCACATCCTCACCCCGCATTTTTCCTGGATTTTTATCTCTGTCGCGTCGCTTGGCGGGCTTTTGCATGGTTTTCGTCACCGCCCTGACCGTCGCGGCCTGCGGCGGTGGCCCCAGCATGCCGTCCACACCCGCGCCAACGATTATCGATAACCCGGCGGAAAATTATGTGCTCGAGCCGGGTAACCGGGTTCGTGTCACGGTGTTCGACGAATCGAACCTTTCGGGGGACTTTGTCATCGACCCCAGCGGAACCCTGGCCATGCCCCTGGTGGGATCCGTCCCCGCCAGCGGCATCACCACGGCGGTGCTGACCGAGCGTCTGAAGGAACTGCTGGTGCGGAATGCCTATTTGCGCGATCCGCAGGTCAGCGTGGAGATTCAGAGCTTCCGGCCGTTCTATGTTCTGGGTGAAGTGCGGCAACCCGGCGAGTTCGAGTATTCCACCGGCATGACCGTTCTGGGCGCCATCGCCCGGGCCGGCGGCTACGACTACCGCGCCCGGGAAGGTGAAGTCGTCCTGGTTCGCACCATCGGCGACCAGCAGATGGAATATAAAGCCAACGAGCGCACTCCCCTGGTGCCCGGGGATATCGTCCGGGTCCTGGAGCGGTACTTCTGATCGACGCCTCGCACGTCCCCGCACCTTCCCTTCGGTCCCCCCGTTTCCGCCTGATTCATCAAGCGCGGGGATCCAAGGGAAGGGAAGTGCCCGGTTGCCCCGCACCGGGCAGCATCGGGCCGAAAGGACACCGCATCAGTCTGGCCGCATTGCCAGACAATAGAATGTCTGGGTAAGCACCATGCCGGCGCTGCGGTCGCCAGTTTCCAAGGCAATGGCCAAGCGAATCATGCTGCGGATGGCACGCCATCCGATCCGGCGCACCGCCCCCCGCCACCCCCGCCCGACCGGCATATTTTCCCGGCACACCACACCGACAAACCCGAATGCGCGCAAAAGCTGGGTCATGGATCCGGCGGTAAAAACGGTCTCGTGCGTCAAATCGCCAAAGACCACCCGCCCGCCAAAGGGGGATGCCCCGTTGGGAACGTGGACAATCAAGCGACCGCCGGGGCGCAAGACCCGAACGATCTCCTCCATCAAGGCCGCCAGATGCGCTTTCGGCACATGCTCCAGAATATCAATGGCCACCAGGCAATCGACGGACGCTTCCGGCTGCCCGGCCAGATAGGCCAAGCCGTCAGCCTGTTCTATCCCGGCAACGCCGGCGGCCTCGGCCAGGGCGATCTGCTCCCGGGCCTGCTCCACCCCCGACACGGCGGTATATCCGAGCTTGCGGGCCTTTTCCACCAGCAGCCCGGCCCCGCATCCCAGGTCCAGGATCCGCGCGGTTCGATCCGAAGGAAAATAGGTCGACACCACATGGGTCAAGTCGGGATCCCGCAACCGTCTCTCTTCGTCCACGGACAGCTCTGCCATGGGTCCTGCCGTGCGGTACCGGGCGTAAAGGCGATCCGTTGTGACAGACAAAGCCATGGCTCCAGCAACAAGAAGAGTCCCGGGCCGATGCGCCCCCCGGTGGCGGCCCCGGTGACGGATCGCTACGACCGCTTTTGCTCTTAGCACGTGGGAACACGGTCGGCTAGACTGCCTCTGGTAGCAAATCGAGCATCCTCCTTCGTTCCTTACCGCCGGATTCGCCAGCCTCATGCCCTTCCTCTTCTTCCGCCGCCGCCCGCCGCCTTCGGTAGGGGACCGGCGCGTGACTGTCGCGGTCGTCACCACCCATACGGCCCCCGCCCGGGGATTCGGCGGGATTGCGGAATGCGTGGACCGCACCATCCGTCAGTGGGCGGGCAAAGGGTATTCCTTCAGCCTGTGCACCTCCGACGGGTCGACCGCCGCCCCTTTGCGCGTCGCTGACCTGGATTTGCCGCCGTCCGTTCCGATCCACCTTTACCGGGTTTGGCCCAACCGGTTCTGGGCCCATCGCTTGGGATTCGGCCCTGCAGGGATCGCCGCCGTCTGGTCCGCGATCAACAATGCCCATCTGGTCCATATCCACGGGCTGGGCACCTGGCCCACCCTGCTGGCGCAAGCCTTCTGCCTGATCCTGAGGCGCCCGATGCTCCTGACGCCCCATGCCGGGCTGATGGACACCCTGCTTCACATCATCCGGACCGAGAAGAAGGTGAAATGGGCGCTCTACCGCCTGCTTGTTCTTCCGGCCGTTCGGCGAACAAGGGCACTGCAGGCCACCAGCGTCCTGGAAACGCGGGGGCTGGACCGGCTGGCCCCGGGCATTCCCGTAACCATCATCCCGAATGGCATGGATCTCTCGGTCTGGTCTCCCCTTCCTCCCCGCTCCCGGAGCGTTGACGGACCCGGATCGGCAGAACCGGCAACGGGGCTGGTCCTGTGCTACCTGGGCCGGTTGTCCCGGGAAAAAGGCATTCTGCGGTTCCTCGGGATCTGGAAGGACACCTGCCACCCCGGGGACAAGCTGATCCTTTGCGGTCACAGCTATGGCGCCTATGGAGCGGCCGTGGAAGCCGCATGCCGGGAGATTGGAGACGCCGTCGCGCTGATGGGAGAGCTTGATCGCCCGGGCGTGCGCGACGTGCTGGCCCGATCCGACATGCTGGTGCTGCCTTCGGGAATTGACGAGGATGGTCGCCTGGAAAACTTCGGCAACGTGGTTGCCGAGGCTCTGGCGTCGGCCAGGCCCGTTCTGGTTGCGCGGGGCCTGCCCTGGGACGAGGTGGAAGAGGAAGGCGTAGGCCTTGTCTTCGACCACGATACGGACGAGGACATCGCCGACTCCATCCGTCGTGCCCGCGCCCTTGGTCCCGCCCGCCTGGACGCCATGGGCCGGGCCGGGCGCCGGATGGCAGAGGAGCGTTTCGACATGACCAGAATCGCCGAATCCCAGTGGCATCTGGTTCAATCCGCCCTGCCGGCACAGAGATAGGGACGCCCCCATCCATGACAGCGCGCCTTCTCTACGTCGGCGACCTTCACCCCGACGGCACCAGTTCGCATCGAGCCGAGGCCTTTCGCCGGCTCGGGCTTGAGGTCCACGGCCTGGACACCAATCCCTATGCCTATGGCGGAGGCCGATGGGCCACATCGGCGCGGCTGCGGCTGATCGTGACCCCGGGGACCTTTCGCCTGAACCGAAACCTCCTGGCCACCGCCAAAGCGACCGATCCTCACCTCATCTGGTTCGACAAACCGACCTATATCTTCCCGTCCACCGTCCGCAGCTTGAAACGACAGGGCTACTTGCTGGTTTGCTCCATCCTGGACAATCCCTATCATCCCTTGCCGCACGTACCCGGATGGTGGCTGCTTCGCCATGCACTGCGGCACTACGACGTGAACCTGGTGCCTCGGCCGTCCAGCGTCACCGACTATACGGCCGCCGGCGTGCCCGATACCCGAATCATGCATCTCGCCTTCGATCCCTGGGTTCATTATCCCGGCAAAGGCGGATTCCTGCCCCCTCCTGCCAAACCACTGACCTTCATCGGCTGCCCCCACGACAACCGCGCGGAATTCCTGGCGGAGGTCGCCCGCAACGGCCGCCCGGTCGCCGTCCATAGCCCGCTCGCGCACCGTTGGCTGCGGCGCGGAGACATCCCCGGGACGCTGACCATCTCGCCGGCCGTCTGGGGTGGCGACTACCGGAACGCCATTCGCCAGGCCTTCGCCTGCCTGGGCCTCGTCACCCACGGCCACCGCGAGATCCATGGCCACCGCTCGTTCGAAATCACCGGCTGCGGAGGAATGTTGCTGGCCGAGCGAACGGAAGGTCACCTGGACGTATTCGAAGAAGACCGGGAGGCCCTTTATTTCTCGAACGTGGAAGAGGTCCTGGAGAAAGCGACGTTCCTGGAACGGCATCCGGCGGCGCGGACAGCCTTTGCCAAGGCCGGATTGCGGCGCGCCTGGACCAGCGGCTATTCCAATGATGAACGGCAGGCGGCGGCACTCGCGGCGATTGATCCCCGCCTTTACGGCGATCTTCCCGCCCGGGCCAAAGCGATTATTGCCCGGCGCCGCATCGACCTGGGCCTCGATTTCTGAGCGCCTTCCCGACCAACGCGACATCAGCCCACGGCTGGCTTGGGTTGTTTTTTGTCGCAAAATCGGCCAGGATGAAGGCAACATGAATTCTGCCCGGAAAACCAGTCCCGGGGCAGGGAGTGGCCATGGGCCAGGGGAGACTATAGAAATGCGTTTGCGCCCTCTCGCGGTGATCCCGTCTGTTTTGATCGGCGGTCTGGCGGTTCAATCGGGCCTTGCCTTTGCTCAGGACGCAGCACCTGCACTGCCTGCGGCACTTCCGCTGGTTCAACTGGCCCAGTCCCAGGGGAATGGCGGGCTGCCCCCGGCCCTGGCCGCAGCGATCCAAACCGGCAACGGAGATCTGATCAGCCAGGCGATCAGCACGCTTTCCGGCGGTGATCCGAACGCTGCGGCAGCCCTTGCAAATCAGGTTGCCACTGCGGCATCACAGATGGTTACCAGCAATCCCGCGGCAGCAGCGGCGGCAATGAACAGTGCCGTGCAAACCGTGGCCAATATCGGGGCCAATGCGTCACCTCAGTCCGCCGGAGCTGCGATCCAAGTGCTGGCGGCTGCTGCCAGGATCATGGTCAATCCAAGCATTCAGCAGGCCGCGCCGACGACCGTGGCGGCCATGGCGGAAAACGCTGCGGTGGCGTCTGCCAACCCGACCGTTTATCAGGCGAACCCTGCGGCAGCCATTCAGGTGATGGCCAACGCCTATGCTGCGGCGAAATCCAGTACGGTTTCGTCCGCAAGCGCCGGATCGACGCAGGCGGTCGCCAGCACCATTTCCCAGGCCAGCACCAATCAGTCCCTTAACGCGGCGAACCAAAACAACGCAGCGCAAACCAACGCTATCCTGGCGGATCAGGTTCCGCCGCAGACGGTCGAACTCGACAATGGGGGCACCCAGGTTACTCAAAACGAACAGGGCAACGGGGTTCAGAATAATCAAGGCCAGAATCAAGCGAACGCGCTTCCCGATACCACGCCCCCCGCGACCCCCCCTGCGTTCGAACCGGTGCTGCCCGATCTTCCGACGGTCGATCAAGGGGTCAAGTTCACCGCCAGCTCAACGTAACACCGCGCCCCGTGCGCACCGCCCGGTGCGCACCAGAGGAAAGCGGGTTTCCCGATCACGGGACCGTGCTACAAATAAGAGGGGTGGTGCAAGCCGCCCCTTTTTTTGTACCGCCTCGCGGGTCGGGTCGAGGCACAACGGCAGGCAGGAGCAATGATCGGTACGGTTCTTTCCCGGTTCGGACGATTGCCCTTCGCGGGCCGCAAACCCGCATTTGACGTTGCCGAACCGCCGTATCATACGCCTGCCGGTATGATCCTTTATGCAATTGGCGATATCCATGGGGAGCTTGGCCTTCTCGAAAGGCTTCTGGACCGCATCGATTTGGATATCTCCGCCAGAAAATCACGGGCCGGCGCTGACGCAGCGACCCTGAAAAGTATCGTGATTTTCCTGGGAGATTACGTGGACCGGGGTCCTTCCAGCCGGGAGGTCATCGACCGGCTGATGGATGGTCCCCTTCCCGGTGACAGTCAGCAAATTCTTCTGGGCAATCATGAACAGGCCATGCTCGACTTCCTTGCCGACCCGGTAGCCGGCGCACGCTGGGTCGACTACGGCGGGGTTGAAACCCTGTTGAGCTATGGCGTGCCGGCGTCTTCCGGAATGGCAGGCGTTGCACGCCTCACGGCCGCCCGGGACGGATTGGCTGCCGCCATTCCGCAGGCGCATCTCGTGTTTCTACGGTCTCTTCCGGCCCTGGCAGTGTATGGAGACTATGCCTTCGTTCACGCCGGCGTGCGCCCGGGCCGTCCTCTGGCCGCCCAGAAACTCCAGGATCTTCTTTGGATCCGCGAACCATTTCTCGGCAGCAGTCAAGCCCATGAGAAATGCATCATCCATGGTCACAGCATTTCGCAAATGGTCGATATTCGCCCGAACCGTATAGGGGTAGACACCGGCGCCTTCGCCAGCGGCATACTTTCTGCCGTTGTCTGCCAAGACAGCGAGCTGGATATCCTGGACACACGACTTTCCCGTCAGATCACATAATCCGCGTTAGATCGGCATAGATTTAACGCGGATTCTGCTTGACGCTCTACTCCCCTGCCACGGCCACAGGTCCCCGGATCCGGGCCGGGGTCTGCGGCGGCGCTTCGGGAAGAGCCGCCGGCGCTTGGTCACCCATTCCTTCGGCGCGAAGACCGGCCAGTTCAGCTTCCAGAGAGGCCAGCCGGGCTTCCAGCCGGGCAATGCGCTCCCCATCGCCGGCGGCAGTTCGCAGTCCCGGAGCAGACGCCGGCAGGACGGTCCCCTTGCCCAGCCGCCCAGCCGCCAGGGCCACCCGGTCCCGCAGCGCCTTCAGCCGGCGCAGGCGGTCGAGCACCGGTCCGGGCCGGCGGCTGGCAATCGTGTTGGCCAGCCGCTGCCAGAACGACGGCGGCAGGGCCACCACCGCCCAGCCGACGGCCGTAACGATGGCACACCAGATCACGAAAACCGCCGGGTTGGCGAAAATGGCCAACAGGACCCCCGGCGCAATGACCAGACCCCAGCCCGCGACCGGCCTGCGGCCAGGATCCCGGGGTGGCAAATGGAAGACCCGCCGCCGCTTCGGGTCGTCCAGGGCCAGTTGACCGATCGCCGAGAGGGACACGACGATGGCCAGAAAGCTCAGAACGCCCGTCATTCCGCCGCCTCCGGAGCCTTGGTCGCCACCGGACGCAGCCAGCGCCCGACCCAGCCGTCCCGCCGCCAGGCCAGCACCCCCGCCCCGGTCGCCAGAAGCAGCAGATCGAACAGAACAACCACCGTTCCGCCGCTATGGGACAGGGCTTCGACCCAGCTCGTCCCGCCACAGACCAGGCGCATGGCCGGCAGCGTCAGAAGCCCATAGGCCAGGACGCCGAGATTGAGCCGCCGCAGGCGCTCCATGTCCTTCATCCGCCAGGCCAGCACCAGACAGGCGATGGACGCCGCGACAAAGGCCGCCGGGGTCCAGACCATGGCCGTGCCGAAGGGGTCACTCAGGAAATAGGCGTGAGAACAGGCGATCACCGCCAGCGGCACCCCGTAGCCGGTGGCCACGACGGCGCGGCCGAATCCCCGCCACAGGGGGTCCGTCTCGCGGCGGCGCACCCACAGGCGCAAGCCCGAGAGGGTAACCACCCCCATCAGCGTCCCCAGCATACCCCAGGCCAGCTGCGAACCGAAGCCGGCGAAATCCCCGGTGTGCAGCGGCCAGATCAGCCCGACCAGCGTGCTGCCGGTGGACTCCGTATTGCCGAGCAGGGGTTTGGTCCCGAGATAGGTGCCCGTCGCCCCTTCGAAGACCATCTGGCCGAAGCTCAGACCGCCCGGCGGGGCGGGATGCCAGATCCGCACCCGGGAATCGGCGCGGCCGTAGTTGCTGATCGACACGAAGCTGGGGGCGATGCCCGCCTCTTCCGTGGCCCGGCCGATCATCCGGTCGAGGTCGGCCATCGCAACGGGGCGGGCGTCCTCGGCCACCTTCGGCTCGAACAGGGCCGCTTCCAGCCGGTCTTCGTCGCCAGCATAGGCAACCTGGGCCAGAACCGGCTGGGTCACCGTGCCGGCGAAGCTGTAGTACGAGCCGGTGAAGGCCAGGATGATGGCAAAGGGCAGACCCCAGGTCGATGCCAGCACATGACGGTCGCGCACGCTGGCCAGACGCCCGCCCGGGCGTTCGGTGGTGAAGATGTCGCGGATCAGATGGCGATGCATCAGCAGGCCCGACAGGGCGGCGGCCATCATCAGCAGCCCCAGCACCCCGGTGGCGAGCAGCCCCCAGGGATTGGGCAGATACAGCGCGACATGCAGGTTCACCAGGAAGTGTTCCAGCGCGCTTTCCACCCAGTTTTCCGGGTCCTGCCAGACAAACCCCTCCACCCGGTCGACAACGGCGCCTGTGGCCGGGTCGAAGTGGAACATCGTGCCGTAATCCTCGGTCTCGCCGGTTTCGGGGTTGAGCACGTGGGAGTGATAGAAGGCGATCAGCTCGCCCCGGGTGTTCCGCCAGACGCCCACGTCATCCAGCATGGACTTCGGCAGCTTTTGGCCGTAGTCGCGCAGGATGGCATCGAGGGGCACATCCAGCCCTCGCGACTGGTTGACGCCGAGCGACCATCGTTCGATCTGCGGGGCGAAAACGACGATGGTCCCGGTGCAGACCACCACGTACAGCAGCAGGCCGAGGATAACCCCCGACCAGCCGTGCACGGCCGTCAGCCGCTTCATTTGGGATTGCGTCAACGCCATGGCGCGCCTCCGCTGTCGTGTCTCATGTGACGTCCCATCCGTTCCCTTCCTCACCCGAAAGCCATGAAGGCGCCGATCATGACGCCGCTGAGCACCGACGCTCCGCTGATGACGGAAACACCCCGGGCCAGGTTGTCCTCGACGACCGTGTAGGTAAAAACCAGCGCCCAGATAAAGGGTGCCAGGATCAGCGGATAAACCAGATGGTTCACTTCCGCGTCTCCAGCCGGCAGCCACACCGGCATTGCCGCCATGATCAGCACCGCGCCGATCAGCGCCCCGGGTCCGGCGAGAAGCCACCGGACCACCACCGGATGTCCGGCCACCCAGGCCCGAAAGCGACCGGGGGAGCGCGGTTCGTTATCGCCCAGGGGCGGGTCGTTGAGCTCCGACAAAAGGGCTACTCCCATTATCCCGTCAGAAGAAGAAGGTGCTCGACAGCTTGAAGGACCGTGGTTCTCCAGGCGCGAGGGCGCATCCGTCGGACAGCCTGCCAGTCTTGGCCGCCCGTCTTGGCCGCCCGTCTTGCCCGCCCGTGCCCCGTCATTCCCATGGGGACTGTCCTTGTCGTTGCCTCGAATGTACAGTGCAAATGCCTTTCACTCGCATATCCCCGTTCCAGGCGACGGCGAAGGGAGTCGGTTTTCGGTAAAAATGGTTTTCTTCCGGCAAAAGCATTTTTGCCGGGCACCGAACAGGCCGCGAGCCACGGTCGAAAGGGTCCTCTATCCAATAGACGAACGAGGCGGCCGTTCTTTCCGCAAAAAATGATTTTTTTTGAAGGGAGGGCTTATCGGGCGGGGCCGGGAGCGGTGCATGCGCGCCTTGCGGACCCGGCTGCGGGAGGCGTCGATCGGCCATACCGGGCAAGGTGCGGTACAGGTCCCCCCCCCCCGGCTCTGTTCCCGTGGCTTTACAGCCGGCTGCCCAGGGGAATGGCCCGGCCCCGGGCCAGGGCGAAGGGATTGCCCAGCACGTCCTTGCCTTCCCAGGCCACCAGCAGCCGGTCGGCGGCGGTGGTGCGTGTGCGCAGGCCATGCTGCACGCCGGCCAGCATCCATTGCTCTTCCGGCGCCAGGGCCGCGGCGGCGCAGTCGGCCACCGCCCGGGCCAGACGGGCCACCGTGGAGTCGGTCAGGCCATGGCGGATCGCTGCCCGGCGCAATCCCGGCAGCGCCTGCCAGGGCACCAGCTCTTCCAGCACACCCGCCGCCCTTGTCCGGTCGCGCAGCAGGCCGGCTTGCAGGGCGCTCGGCCCCAGGGGCTGGGACCGGGCAACATCGCCGTTGTCCAGACGGGCCAGCACCCGGTCGGCCAGGGTCGTCCCCGGCACCCGGTTTTCCAGCCACAGGGCGGTCGCGTAGCGGTCGAAAAAGGCCTCCACCCCGCCGGACGTGGTCAGGGCCTTGACGAACACCTCCGGCGGCGGCAGCGGGTCGGCCAGGGTGAAGCGCAGCCGCATGTCCAGGAAGTTGCTCCATTGCAAGGCTTCCAGGTGCGCCAGCGACGGGGTGACAGGCACGGCCGGGCCGTCCTCCTGCCCCAACGGCGGTACGGGAACGGCCATGGCGTCCGCTCCGTGCCCGGCCCCCGGGGTCAGGAAGTCCAGCAGCGAGGGGTCCCCGACCACCCGGCCAAGCCCGTCACCGTCCTTGTATCCGCCGTGGTCCAGGGGAATGGCCTGCATGGCCGTTCCCTTGCCGAAGGTCCAGCGCATGTAATCGGCCATGTCGGCGAAGGGCCGGTCGGGAACGCCGACCCGGGTGCCGTCGGTCGGGAAGCGGCTGGCGGCCACCATGCGCGGCCACAGGGTCATGCGGGTTTCCTTCAGCCCCGTGCGCTGGCCGCTTTCCAGGGGACTGTTGGCGAACAGGGCGATAAAGGCCGGCGCGGCCCGCTGCATCAGGGTCAGCGCCTCGATGGCGTGTCCGGGCTCCAGCCCGGTGGTCGGGCCGTTCTGGGCCTTGGCATCGAAGCCCACCGCATGGTTCCAGCCGCGATAGCCCACCAGGAAATCATAGATCCGCCGCGATGCCCGCAGCCGCTGCCAGGCCTCGCGGTCGCAGGGGGCGTCCGGATGCTGGGACAGGTTGGCAAGGCAGGCCCCCTCGGCAGCCAGGGCGGCGCTGATATCGGTCAGCTCCCGTTCCACGGCGGCGGCAAGCGGGGCCAGCGTGCCGTCCATGTTCGGGGCAAAGGCGGTTTCCAGCAAGGCGAACCCGTTGTCGATCCCACTGGTCCCCCAGGCGCCGGACAGCCCGACCACCCGGCCGTCCAGCCGCTTTTCGCTCACCGCTTCGCCACGGGACCGGTGCCGTTCCGCCAGGGTCGCGAAATAGACCGGCCCGACCGCATGAAGGGCGCCCGAATCCGCGTCGATGGGCACCATTTCCAGTTCAAGACCCAGACTGGGCATAGCCGCGCGCCATCACGAGGAACAGGAAAGTGGCCGCCAGGAACAAGGCCCCGGTGGCCGCGATTGCCGCCGGGGCGCTGATGGCGGCGAACAGCACCCCCATCAGCAGCGGCCCCAGCGTCTGCCCCAGTTTGTCGGCGGCCCGCTGCACGCTCATCGCGCCGGTCACCCCGTAGCGGCGGGTGGCCGGCAGTCCCAGGGCAAAGGACGAGCGGGCGGATTCCGTCAGGGCGCTGGACAGGGCAAGGAAGGCAACCGCCGCCACCAGCACCCAGACTCCGCCGCCTTCGATCAGCATGCTCATCAGTCCCAGTCCGCCGACCACGCCGCCGGCGAAGATGAAGCGGCGACGATCCTTGCAGCCGTCCACCCGCCGCCCCACCAGCGGACCGATGTAGATGACGATCAGGCCGTAGATCATCAGCACGCGGCCGATGTTCGCCGGATCGAAGCCCAGGCCGTCCATGGCCAAGGGAATGGCGTAATACAGCAGCCCCACCTGGGCGATGGAAAACGGGATCACCGACCCCAGCAGCACCGCCTGGAACCCCCGGTTGCCGAGCAGGCCGCGCAGGCCGATCCGATCCTCCAGCGGCGGCGAGGCCGCCGTCCGGGCGCCGGTTTCCGCCGGAACGATGGCCGCCTTGCCCATCCACGGCCGCAGCAGGGCAACGCCCAGCACCAATGGCAGGCCCACGGCGATGGCGGAGACCAGGAACACTCCGCCGGTCCCCAGCCGCTCCGCCAGCATGCCGCCGATGGCCATCCCGCAGATGTAGCCGGCCATCAAGCCGGCCACAAGGTTGGAAATCCCCTGCGCCCGGGACGTCGGCTTGGCATGCTGATAGATGAAGCCCTGCAATCCCATCCAGGCCAGGCCATAGCCCAGCCCGGTGATGCCCCGGCCGATAATGAAGCTGACTCCGTCCGGCGCCAGGCCGGAGGCCAGGGCACCGACCACGCTGACCGCCAGACCGCCCAGGAAGGGCACGTGCCAGCCCCGGGTATCGCTCAGCTTGCCGGCCACAAGGGCGGTGACCAGGGCGCAGGCGGCTTCGACCGACAGCGGCAGGGCCAGGGCGACGGACTCGCTCAGCCCTCCGGGCAGCGGCGGCAGGCCCCGCATATGCAACGGAATGAACGACAGCGGCAGCGCCCAGCCCCACAGGAAGGTGAACCCCACCGGCCGCGCCAGCAGATGGTGGCCGTCGTGGCGGGTCGCCTGTCCCCCGTCTGCCGCTGGTTCCTCTGCTCCTGCTCCGCTCCCCTCGGCCGCCGCTCCTTCTGCCGCTGCCATCGACCGCCGGACGACGATGCCGAACAGCACAAACAACTCGACCAGGAAGAAGACGGACACGAGAAGCACTGTCGCGGCATCCAGGACCCGCTCTTCCAGCCGGGCTTCGATGGCATCCACATCCAGGTTGACCACCACCCGGCCGACCACCGGGGCCGCGCCGCCGTCGACCGCCGGCTTGCCGTGCAGGGGCTGGCTGACCTCCAGCGACGAATCCCCCGGCGTCAGGCCCGACAGCCGCACCGGCAGGCCGGTGCTCCAGGTCAGGGCCGATATCTCTTCGGCCACTGTCTGGCCATCGCTGGTTTCCACCGCCAGCCGGGCGGCTTCGGGCGCCACCGACAGCAGGGGGGCCAGCCGCTTGTCCAGGCCGCGCAGGCGGGACAGGGGCAGGCCCTTGGCCAGCACGAATTCCACATCCTCGGCCACTTGATCCACCATGCGGGCCGCGCTGCTGCGCGCGGCATCCACATAGGCGTCGCGGAAGATGCGCACGGTTTCCACCGAATGGAACAGCTGGGCGCCCACCAGGATCACCGCCGGGATGGCCAGGAACCGCCAGCCCCCCTTGCCATGGGCGCGGGCCAGCCGCATGATTTCGCGCATGGCCAGCAGCATCAGCACGGCCGCCAGGCCGGTGGCGATCAGGAAGCTGCCCGTGCTTTCCTCGACCACCGCCGCCAGCCGGCTGCGCAGCAGGTCCAGCGGGAAGGCCAGCACCAGGGCACCGGCCACCGGTGTGTCCCGCCCCGCCAGGGGAAAAGCCAGATAGCGCTGGACCGTCCCGTCCACGGTTTCCACGAAGCGCGACGCACCGTCCGCCGTCTGCCCCTGCTCGACCAGAGCGGCCATCACCGGGGCCAGCAGGGCCTGGATATCGATGGGCGGGGTGGCTCCGGCCTGCTGCACCACCGCGCCATCGGCGGCGACCAGATAGATGCCGCTGGCTTCGGGCAGTTCCTCCTGAATGCCGCCGGCCAGCCGGTCGAAGCCGAAGAACTGGTCGAGCGGCTTGCCCAGCCGCATGGCCGTTTCCACCTTTTCCGCCGCATCATGGCCGGCAATGCGGAAGCCCTGCGACAGGATTTCCCCGTACAGCTTTTCCAGGGACGACAGGGTGAGAACCCCGTTGAAGGCCTGGGCGGCCACCAGCAGCACCAAGCTGCTGAGCAGGATCTTCAGAAAGGTGACAAAACGGCCGGGCATGAATACCTCTGGAACGACGGCGACGGAGGAGCCGGGGCGCAGCGGACCCCGGGGAAGCCGGAAACCGGGGATCCCCGGCCGGTGCCCATGCTATCCGGGATGCGCCGCCGGAACCAACGGACAATACGGGGAATCGCGGGCATTCCGGTATTAGCACATGGCCCTGCCGTCCTTGGAATGGTAGCCTGTGGACCGCAGCATACTCAGGGATAGAGCGATATGGAGCTTACCCTTACCGCGGACATCGCCGAAATCCCTCGTCTGCTGGACGGGGTCGAGGCCTTTGCCGCCGCCGCCGATCTGGTCCCGGGCGTGGAACAGAAGCTCGCCCTGTGCCTGGACGAAGCGGTAACCAACATCATCATGCACGGGGCGCCGTCCGGGCCGATCCTGGTACAGCTGGATCAGGGACCCGACGGCAAGGTCACCGCCCGGGTGGAAGACGACGGCCCCGCCTATGACCCCACCTCGGCCGCCGACCCCGATCACCTGCTCGCCGAGCTGGACGACCGCCCGATCGGCGGCCTGGGGATTCATCTGATCCGGAAGATGATGGACAGCGTCGATTATTCCTACGCCGACGGCCGCAACCGCCTGACCCTGTCCATCGGCGGCTGAGCCCCCGCCCCCATCCCCCGTCTCCCGTCCCCGCCCCCTGGCGCAGTGGCCCGGGGGGCGGGGCACCAGGGTCCGAAAATCAACCGATTTCCCTTGGGACATGGACCTTGCGCGGCTATACTTCGCGCCCCTTTTAAGGGTGGCCGTCGCGGCCGACCTTGCTGCGCGGTGCCCTTCCGTCCGCCCGATCCGGGCATGTCCGACCGATTTGTTCGCCCGACCCAGCCAGATCTCGTTTCTGTCCGTTCCTGCGTCCCCATCATTCATGTCAGGCCGTCCATGAAGCTGACCATCGAGCGTACCGCCCTCCTGAAATCCCTGGGACACGTGCAAAGCGTTGTCGAGCGGCGCAACACGATCCCCATCCTGTCGAACGTGCGCATGGAAGCCGGCGACGGCGGACTCAGCCTCAACGCCACGGATATGGATCTGGAGATCATCGAGACCGTCAGTGCCGAAGTGGCGGTCAGCGGGTCGACCACGGCGCCGGCGCATACGCTGTATGACATCGTCCGCAAGCTGCCGGACGGGGCGCAGGTGGAACTGGCCTATGACGGGACGGACGGCCAGCTGACCCTGAAGGCCGGGCGCTCGCGCTTCAGCCTCGCCTGCCTGCCGGCCGAGGATTTCCCGGCGATGAGCACGGGGCATTTCACCCATTCCTTCACCCTGCCCGCCGCCGAGCTGCGGGGCCTGATCGACCGCACCCGGTTTGCCATCTCCACCGAGGAAGCGCGCTATTACCTGAACGGCATCTACGTCCATGCCGCCGACAGCGAGGGCGTTGCCGTGCTGCGCGCGGTGGCCACCGACGGTCACCGTCTGGCGCGGGCGGAAATGCCCCTGCCCGAAGGCGCGGCGGGTCTGCCCGGGGTGATCATCCCGCGCAAGACCGTCGCCGAATTGCGCAAGCTGATCGACGAAACGGGCATGGACATCACCATCAGCCTGTCCGACCAGAAGGTGCGGTTCGATTTCGATGACACCCGCCTGACCTCCAAGCTGATCGACGGCACCTTCCCCGATTACGAACGGGTCATCCCCACCGGCAACGACAAGGCGCTGGAGGTGGACTGCAAGACCTTCTCCCAGGCCGTCGACCGCGTGTCGGCGATTTCCACCGAGAAATCCCGGGCCATCAAGATCACCGTCGCGCCGGGCCTGCTGACCCTGTCTGCCTCCAGTCCTGACGCCGGCAGCGCCGAAGAACAGATCGAAGCCGGCTACGAAGCCACCGGGATGGAGATCGGCTTCAACAGCCGCTACCTGCTCGATATCCTCAATCAGGTGGAAGGGGACGCGGTGCGCCTGACCCTGGCCGATTCCTCCTCTCCCACCGTGGTGCGGGATGTGGCC
Organism: Rhodospirillaceae bacterium Z3-40; assembly: GCA_046233135.1. Lineage (GTDB taxonomy): Bacteria > Pseudomonadota > Alphaproteobacteria > Rhodospirillales > Rhodospirillaceae > JBJXHN01. The sequence continues at coordinate 550,345 of JBJXHN010000004.1, forward strand.
GACGGCTCGGCGGTCTATGTGCTGATGCCCATGCGCGTCTGAGGTCCCGATGCCTGGCGGCCCTGCGGTCACCCGGCTGACGCTGACCCGGTTCCGCAATTACGAAACCCTGCGCCTGGACGTCGCCCCCCGGCCCGTGGTGCTGACCGGCCCCAACGGGGCGGGCAAGACCAACCTGCTGGAAGCCCTGAGCTTCCTGTCCCCCGGCCGGGGCCTGCGCCGGGCCGGACTGTCCGAGGTGTCCCGCAGGAGTCAGGGTCCTGCGGTCTCTGGGGGGGCGGTCTCCGGGGGGGCGGACTCCGGTACCGGGGCGCCGGAGGACGACGGCCGCTGGGCGGTGGCCGCCCAGGTGACCCTAGCGGATGGTCCGCCGCTGGATCTGGGGACGGGACGGGACCCCGGCCCCTCCGACCGGCGGGTGGTGCGAATCGATGGCAGCAACGCGACCCAGGCGGCCCTGGGCGAGGTTCTCTCGATTCTGTGGCTGACCCCCGACATGGACGGCCTGTTCCGCGATGGCGCCACGGCGCGGCGGCGCTTTCTCGACCGGCTTGTGCACGGCCTAGACCCCGCCCATGTGGGGCGCACCAGCGCCTATGCCCATGCCATGCGGGAACGGGCACGGCTGCTGAAGGAACGGCGCGGCGCCCTGCGTGCGGTGGCGCCCTGGCTCGACGGCCTGGAAGAGCAGATGGCCCGCCACGGCGTGGCCGTCGCCGCCGCCCGGCGGGACCTGATCGAGCGGCTGGGCGCGGCCATGGCCGCCGCCGTCGGCCCCTTTCCCCAGGCGCTGCTCTCCCTGTCCAGCCGGGTCGGCGACTGGCTGAGCGAAGGTCCTGCGCTGGCCGCCGAAGATCGCCTGCGCGCCGCCCTGGCGGCCTCCCGCCCCCGGGACGCGGACGCCGGCGGCGCGGCCGAAGGGCCGCATCGGGACGATCTGGCGGTCCGCCACCGGACCAAGGGCGTGGATGCGGCCATGGCCTCGACCGGCGAGCAGAAGGCCCTGCTGATCGCCCTGCTGCTGGCCCAGGCACGGGTGCAGGCAAAGGCGCGGGGCGCGCCGCCGGTGCTGCTGCTCGACGAAGTGGCCGCCCATCTGGACGCCGACCGCCGGGCCGCCCTGGCCGAAGCGCTGACCGGCCTGGGGGCGCAGGCCTGGATGACGGGAACAGACCACCAGGCCTTTGATGCCTGGCAGAAAACCGCGCAATTCCTGCGCATTGAGGGGGCTGCCGTGCTAAGGTGACGGCACCGTTTCTCCGGGTCCGGCGCCGGACCCTCACGACCCGGGTCCCATGTTCGGCCCGATGTTTGACAGGATGTGTTCGAGACCATGACCCAGCAGGCTTACAACTCGGATTCCATTAAGGTTCTCAAGGGCTTGGAAGCTGTTCGCAAACGCCCTGGCATGTACATCGGCGATACGGACGACGGGTCGGGTCTGCACCACATGGTCTACGAGGTGGTGGACAACGCCATCGACGAGGCCCTGGCCGGCTATTGCGACCGCAGCGAAGTGATCCTGAACGGTGACGGATCGGTCACCGTGCGGGACAACGGACGCGGCATTCCCGTCGACCTGCACAAGGAAGAAGGGGTTTCCGCCGCCGAAGTGATCATGACCCAGCTGCACGCCGGCGGGAAATTCGACCAGAACTCCTACAAGGTCTCGGGCGGTCTGCACGGGGTCGGGGTGTCGGTGGTCAACGCCCTGTCGGAATGGCTGAAGCTGACCATCTGGCGGGACGGCAAGGTCCATACCATGACCTTCCGCGACGGCGATGCGGTCAGCCCGCTGGCGGTGGTCGGCGATGCCGAGGGCATGTCGGGAACGGAGATCACCTTCAAGGCCAGCGCGGCGATCTTCTCCATCACCGAATACGATTTCGCCACCCTGGAGCATCGGCTGCGGGAACTGGCCTTCCTGAATTCCGGGGTGCGGCTGATCCTGACCGACGCCCGGGGGGCCGAACCCAAGACCGCCGAGTTCCATTACGAAGGCGGGATCGAAGCCTTCGTGGGCTATCTGAACCGCTCCAAGCAGGCGGTGCACAGCCCCTGCATCGCTGCCGTCGGCGAGCGGGACGGGATCCAGGTGGAACTGGCCATGGAGTGGACGGACAGCTACCACGAATCCGTTCTCTGCTTCACCAACAACATCCCCCAGCGGGACGGTGGCACCCATCTGGCGGGCTTTCGCGGGGCGCTGACCCGCACCCTGAACACCTATGCTCAGGAATCCGGCCTGATGAAAAAGGAAAAGGTCGCCCTGACCGGCGATGACATGCGCGAAGGTCTGACCTGCGTGCTGTCGGTCAAGGTGCCCGACCCGAAGTTCTCCAGCCAAACCAAGGAAAAGCTGGTGTCGTCGGAAGTGCGGCCGGCGGTGGAAGCGGTGGTCGGCGACCGTCTGGCGCAGTGGCTGGAGGAACATCCCCAGGACGCCAAGCGCGTGGTCGGCAAGGTGGTGGAAGCCGCCGCCGCCCGCGAAGCCGCCCGCCGGGCGCGGGAACTGACCCGCCGCAAGGGGGCGCTGGACATGGCCAGCCTGCCGGGCAAGCTGGCGGACTGCCAGAACAAGGATCCGGCCGCCTCCGAACTGTTCATCGTCGAGGGTGACTCGGCCGGTGGCTCCGCCAAGCAGGGGCGGGACCGGGGGTTCCAGGCGATTCTGCCCCTGCGCGGCAAGATTCTGAACGTGGAGCGGGCGCGCTTCGACAAGATGCTGTCGTCGGCCGAAATCGGCACGCTGATCGCCGCCATGGGCACAGGGATCGGCAAGGATGATTTCAATGTGGACAAGATCCGCTACCACAAGATCATCATCATGACCGACGCCGACGTGGACGGCAGCCACATCCGCACCCTGTTGCTGACCTTCTTCTTCCGCCAGATGCCCGAAGTAGTGGAAAAGGGCTATCTGTACATCGCCCAGCCGCCGCTGTACCGGGCCAAGCGCGGGAACTCCGAGGTCTACCTGAAAGACGACCGGGCGATGGAGGACTATCTGATCAACGGTGGCCTGGAAGGGACGGTCTATATCGCGCCCAGCGGCGCGCAGATGGCCGGCCCGGACCTGAAGGCGCTGCTGGACAAGGCGCGGGTGGCGCGCAATGCGATCAACGCCATGGCCCGCAAGGTGCCCTGGCAGATCCTGGAGCAGGCGGCCATTGCCGGGGCCTTCAACCCGGAAATCCTGGCCGACCGCGAAGGGGCGATTCGCATGGCCCAGACCGTGGCCGCCCGGGTGGACCGGCTTGAACCAGAGCTGGAGCGCGGCTGGACCGGCAGCATCAGCGAGCAGGTGGCCGGCCACGGCGGGCTGATGTTCCAGCGCACCCTGCGCGGGGTGACGGAAACCCATGTGATCGATCCCCAGGTGATGCACAGCACCGAAGCCCGCCGGCTTGATGCGATGGCCGACGATCTGGCCCGCACCTACGGCGAGGCGGGTACCCTGCGCATCCGGGACTCCGATCAGGTGATTCGCGGCCCGATGGATCTGGTGATCGCCGTCATGGCCTGGGGCCGCAAGGGCATCACCATCAACCGATACAAGGGCCTGGGCGAGATGAACCCGGAACAGCTGTGGGAAACCACCCTGGACCCGTCGGTCCGGTCGCTGCTGCAGGTGAAGGTGGCCCAGGGCGACGATGCGGAATCGGTGTTCTCGACCCTGATGGGTGACGTGGTGGAACCACGGCGCGAATTCATCCAGGACAATGCCCTGAACGTTCAGAACCTGGACGTTTAGGCGGGAGCCGGTCCTGAAATCGGTTTCAGGTCTCAAACCCTCTTGCCTTTCGGTGAAGGTCGAGTGCATAGTTCGGCCGTCGAATGTGCTTTGGGTTGCTGCCTGACTTTAGCTGCCTGACGTGGCGTGCCGGTCTACCGATCCCTCAGTAGTTTGATGTCTCCCACCAAGGGGGTGGGAGAAAACGCCAGCCGAAAGGGGAACACCATGTCCACTGGCACCGTCAAATGGTTCAACACCACCAAGGGCTATGGCTTCATTCAGCCGGATGATGGCTCCAACGACGTCTTCGTTCACATCTCCGCTGTTCAGCGCTCCGGCATGACCGATCTGCGCGAAGGCCAGAAGCTGTCCTTCGAACTTGAGCACGACCCCCGCAAGGGCAAGAGCTCTGCCGTGGACCTGCGCGCCCTCTAAAAAGGCGCCGGGCGCCTGACGGCGCGGCAAATACGGAAAAGGCGGCTCCACCGGGAGCCGCCTTTTTTGTGTCCGGATCGCCGGCATCGCCTTCGGCCTCCCTCTCGCAACGCGAGATGTTACGGTTTTATTTCACCTTTTCCGATTGCTCCGAAAATTGCCCCTCCGTATAACCGGGTGACCAGTTCTTGATCGGGGGCGATCGATGAAGGCAATCTTAAGTATTGGCAACAAGATTCTTCTCGCAGCATCTACCATCGTCATTGCCGCCTTCGTTCTGTTCATCGTCTATTTCCACACCTACCAGAAGCGGGCGACTCTGGAGGCCTTGACCCTGCAGCTGCAAGAGACCGCCGGGGTCGCCACCGGCAGTATCGCCAACTGGATCAGCGGCCGCCGGCTGCTGGTGGAACAGGTCGCCCATGCCCTGGCCCTGTCCGACAGAGACGACGGCGCCCTCGGCATGGTATCCACCCCGACCTTGCGCGAAACCTTCCTGTTCACCTATTTCGGCAGTACCGAGGGGGCCATGACCATGTCTCCGGCCGGCGACCTGCCTGCCGACTACGACCCCCGGGTCCGCCCCTGGTACCGGGATGCGGCGAGCGCCCGGGCCAGCACCCTGACCGAACCCTATGAAGACGTCAGCACCGGCGAACTGGTGGTTACCGTCGCCACCCCCGTCACCACCCGGGCCGGTACCCTGCGTGGTGTGGTCGGCGGTGATCTGGCGATCACCACCCTGGCCGACCTGGTGCGTTCCCTGGATCTCGGCGGCATCGGCTATGGCTTCCTGGTCAATGGCGACAGGCAGGTGCTGATCCACCCCGATGCCGGTCAGTCCCTGAAGCCCTTCGATCAGGTCTTCCCCGGTGTTTCAGCCCGCGTCGACACCCCCCTGGCCCTTGCGCTGGAACAGGGGCTGGACGCCGGCAGCGACCGGATCGTCGTCTTTCTGCCCATCGAGGGTCTGCCCACCGTGCGCTGGTCTCTGGGACTGGCGATCGATCGCGATGCCGCCTTCCGGTCCCTGGACGGCTTTCGCGACACCGCCCTGGTCGCCGGCCTGCTGACCCTGCTGGCCACCGTCGCCCTGCTCGGCCTGTTCGTGCGCTCGCTGGTGGCCCGGCCGGTGCGGGGGCTGACCACGGCCATGGGTGCCCTGGCCGAAGGCGCGCTGCAAACCGAAGTGCCCGGCACCGGCCGCCCGGACGAGGTGGGGGCCATGGCGCGGGCCGTGCTGGTGTTCCGCAACCAGGCACAGGAGAACCGGCGCCTGCAGGAGCAGGCCCGCCGCCACGAGGAAGAGGCCGAACAGCGGCGCCGGGCCGCCCTGATCGAAACCGCCGAGGTCTTCGAACGCCGCGTCACCGGTGCCCTCTCGGCCGCTGCCGATGCGGCGAAGGCGATCACCGGCAAGAACAGCCACCTGCGCGACACCACCGATACCGCCCTGCGCCGCAACGACGACGCCACCCGGGCTGCCAGCGACGTCAACCGCAATGTCGGCACTGTCGCCAGCGCCGTGCAGGAACTCAGCAGTTCGATCCGCGAAATCAGCGCCCAGTCCCAGAAGACCAGCCAGGTCTGTGCCGATGCCGAACAGAGCGCCAGCCAGGCCGTCTCCGACGTCAGCGGCCTGGTGCAATCGGTGACCCGCATCAACGAGATCAGCACCCTGATCCAGGATATCGCCAACCAGACCAACCTGCTGGCCCTGAACGCCACGATCGAGGCGGCACGGGCAGGGGATGCCGGCAAGGGATTCGCCGTGGTCGCCAACGAGGTCAAGAACCTCGCCACCCAGACCGCGCGCGCCACCGGCGACATCGCCCAGCAGGTCGCCGAGGTGGAAAGCCGCACCTCCGCCACCGCCGGGATGATCACCCGAATCGCTGCGGTGATCGGCGAAATCACCGGCGTCATGAGCACCATCGCCGCCGCCGTGGAGCAGCAGAACGCCGCCACCGCCGAAATCAGCCGCGCCGTGGATGAAGCCTCCGGCGGCACCGCCAGTCTGTCCGACTCGGTGCGCACCGCTCGCGACGTCACCCAGGACAGCCGCAAATCCGCCGAAGATGCCGGGGCGCTTGCCACCTTGCTTCAGGACAAGTTCGGCGAGTTGACCACCGCTGTGGACCGATTCCTGGCCGATGTCCGGGCCTGATCACGCTTCTTGAGGGAAGCCCCGCCTTTCTTGGCGTTCCAGACATTCCCCAAATCCGGGTAAGAGGGTAAGAAGAAGATCGTAACGACAGCCCGGGTTCCGTCTCATGCCTTCTCCCGTGCCCCCGAAAAGCTCCCCTCCGCGCCTCGGCGCGCTGATCGAGGCCGCCGCCGAGCTGGAGGCCGCGCGGCTCATCGTCGCCTCCGCCATCCGCGCCGAGGCTGGCGACCGGGATGGGGAGCGGCTGGCCACCAAGCTGAGCCGCGCCCGCACCCTGGCTGCCACGGCACGCTTCGGCGTCGTCGCCGCCGAAGCGGTGGACGCCCGCTATGCCCACGAACGGGACAGCCTGTTCGCCGAGGCCGACACCCTGCTGGCCCGCATCGTCCACGACCTGCCCGCCCCCGGCGAGCGCGAGGCGGCCGGCGAAGCCGGGGCGCTGAACCGTCAGGTGGCCGTGCTCAAGGCCTATCTCGCCTCTCCCCTGGTGCCCGAGGGCCGGTCGCAGGCCATGCGGACGGATCTCTGCGACCGCATCGCCCATGCCGCCGTGGTCTATCAGCGGACCCTGACCCGGCTGCTGGATCAAAGCGAGGGGCTGGACCTGCGCACCGTCAGCATCGATCTTCTGCGGCTGGACGTGCTGGAATGGCTGCTGGACGACCTGGAGGCCACACCCCAGGCGCAAGCCAATCTGCGGGCACAGGCCCGGGCCACGGCCCATGCGGCCCTGCGCCGGGCACGGCTGATGATCGATGCCTTCATCCGCAAGCGCGGCCCCGCCCGCCGCTTCGAGATCGCCACCCTGCTGGTGGAGGTGGATGCCCTGATCGACCTGATCGACCGCGTCCGCGCCCATGGGGCGACCCATTCCCTGGATGTGGGCGAGGCCCTGGCCACCAGCACCATCCACAGCCTGGGCAAGCTGGTGCTGGCCCTGTTCCGCGATCTGGCCGACCGCCATCAGGCCAGCCACCTGACCGCGGACGGCCTGCGCGGGGGGTTGCGCAAGATCGAACGGATCATCCAGTTGCTGAAGGTGGTCGATCCCCACGAAAACCGCCTGATCACCCGGGCGGTGGAACGCTGCGTCACCGTCAAGACCGACGGCATGGTCCGCCTGATGGCCCCCGACCGCACCTGCCTGGCCGAACTGAAAGGTTTCCTGGAACGCGTGTCGGAGAAGCCGGGAGGATAACCCGGTATCCCACCTGCATCGGTTAAAACCGACGCAGGCCGGTCCTACGTCTTGAACTGGAGGCGTAGCTCCGCCTGGGAGTCGGTCCGCCGCACCCGGCAGCCGTCGGCCATATGCGCCACCAGGAAGCCGGTCATCATCAGCGGTCCCCGCGGGTCTTCCATCAGCTGGTCAGCGGTCGGCGGGCTGTCGGGAATCGGCGGCAGCTCTCCCTGCCAGCGCAGAATGACCGTGAAGGTGAATTCGTCGTAGCGGGTGATGATCTTCAGGGTCGGATGAAAGCCATAGGCCAGACCGTAGGCCGATACCGCTTCGACCGCCTGCCAGGTGGCCTGCTCGGCGCGCCGGACGGCATCGCGCTGCGCGCCCCACAGCCGGCCCTGGGCTTCCAGAAAGGCTTCGACCGCATCCATGTCCAGATCGGCCAGGGGAAAACGCTGGCGGGTGCGCTGATGACGGCCGATGCGGAACAGGGCCGACAGGGCCACCGCCGTCAGCAGGCCAAAGGAAAAGCTGGAGAACAGAACCTGGTGCAGGGCCGGGGCAGAGGCCTCGACCGCCGGCGCCACCTGGGTATGGGCCATGCCCGCCAGCAGGCCGACACCGATGGCCAGGATCTTGCGGTTGTCCAGCATGCGGCTGCCGATCAGGCTGACCCCCGACAGGGTGGCGAAGCAGGACAGGAACAGGAACAGCGCCCCGGAAACCGGCGGCGGCAGCACCAGCCAGGCGATGATCACCTTGGGCATCAGGGCCAGCACCATCAGCGCTCCGGCGGTCCACACCCCCAGCCAGCGGCTGGTGCAGCCCGACGCGGCGGCCATGCTGACCGCCCCGCCGCTCGCCACCATGGGCAGGGCGTTGAACAGCGAGGCCACCATATGCCCCGCCCCTTCGGCCCGCAGGCCCCGGCCGATGGCCGGCAGGTCGGGCTGGCGCCAGTCGGCGTCGTTGAAGCGCTGAGCCACCGTCTGCACCCCCATGGAGGTCAGCGCCAGAGCGAAGCCGGTCAGCACATAAGGCGCCACCACCGATCCCTCCCAGGACCAGCCGAAGGCCATCAGGTGCGGCAGGCGCAGCCAGGGAGCTTCGGCCAGGGTATGGCCGCTGTCCCCCATCAGGCCCAGGGCGAAGCTGGCGACCAGCCCCGCCGTCAGGCCGCACAGGGTCGCGAACAGCTTCAGGCGGCCTTTCACCCAGACATTCAAGCCGACCATGGTCAGGAAGGTCAGGCCGGCGACGAACAGCTCCCTGTCCGTCGCCCCATCGGCATACTCGGCCCCGGTCATGCCGGCTCCGGCGGCCCCATGGGGCTGAAAGATCAGTTCCAGCCCCAGCAGACCGATGCCCGCCCCCACCAGCAGCACGGCCAGCCCCGCCACTTCGACGGTGAAGATGCCCCGCAGGCGGGGGATCAGGGCGCTGAAAGCCATCTGGCTGACGCCGATAACCGACACCATCCCGAAGCTGGCGGCCAGGCCGGCGTCGGTATCGGCAGCCAGCAGCATGGCCGGAAACACCGCCGTCGTCCCCTGGACGGGCAGGAACAGACCCGCCCCGATGCGGCCCCGCGCCCAGACCTGAAGCAGCAGCACCACCGCGCCGTACAGCAGGGTGGCACTGGCCAGGTTCAGGAACCCTTCCGTCCCCAGTCCGACGGACCGGGCGAAGAAGGCGGGGACGGCCAGCAGGGCACCCAGAAAGGCCACCTGCTGGATCGCCAGGCCCAGCGCCAGACGCGGCGGCGGGGCGTCGTCGAGCCAATAGAGGATCGAATCGGGTTTCCGCATCCGGCAAAAAGGTCCGCTTACCTATAGGAAAACAACGGCGCGTAAAGGCAGGCGCCGCCCTGCTTACACCATCGGCAACAGGGTTGTCCCGCTGCCCGGCTCCGTCTTCCACAGGTCGCCGGTTTCCAGATCGAACCACCAGCCGTGCAGGATCAGGGTGCCTTTCTCGACCCGTTCGCGGATCCAGGGATAGCTCAGCAGGTTGTCCAGCGACCCGCGCACCGCCGCCCGTTCCACCAGGGCCGGGTTTTCGCGCAGGCGTTCCAGGCCAACCGGTCGATGGCCGCCCTCGACGGTATCATCGGTGACGTAGTGTTCACAGGCCTTGCGGGCCAGGGACACCCAGTCGGCGATGAATTCGCGTTCCAGCGGCTGGCCCGCCTCACCGGCCAGCATGGCCGCGATGCCGCCGCAATGGGCGTGGCCCAGCACCACGATGTGGTCGACCCCCAGATCGCGCACCGCGTATTCGATGGCCGCCCCGGTACCGTGCAGTGACGCCTTCTGCTCATAGGGCGGGACCAGGTTGGCGACGTTGCGGACCGTAAAGATCTCCCCGGGGCCAGCGCCGGTCAGCACGCTGGGATCCACGCGGGAATCCGAACAGCCGATCAGCAGGGTGGCCGGCCGCTGGCCTTCGAGCACCAGAGACCGCATCAGATCGGGGTCCCGGTTATAGAAGCGTTCCTTGAATGTGCGCAGGCCGTCCAGCAGTTTGCTGATATCCCGACAGCCGCAGCCCTTGTCCTCCTGGCTCATTCCGTTCTCTTCCTCTCCACGGTCCGTGCTTATGGGGCGGGTGGCCGTTCGCGGCTTCCGGTTATTATCTCGGGATCCCCGACCCAAGGGTAGGACATACCATGGCTTACGCTTAAGGAAATCAAAAACTCGCCCGTGCCCGCCTGGACAGACCCGGCCCGGGGCCGCTATACACAAAGGGTTCGAGCGAGTCGAACCACGAAATCTTGATCAGCACGAAGGAACACCCGATGCCTGTGGCTGTCGAAAAGACGGGAGACGTGACCATTGCCTGCCCCCAGGGTCGGCTGGACAGCATGAACGCGGCGACGGTCGAAAAGGAACTGGTGGGCCTGGTAGACGGCGGCAGCACCAAGGTGGTGATCGACATGGTGGGGCTGGATTACATCTCCAGCGCAGGCCTGCGGCTGATCCTGGTGGTGGCCAAGAAGCTGAAGCCCCTGGGCGGCAGCCTGGTTCTCTGCGGCATGCAGCCCCACATCCGCGAAGTCTTCGAAATCAGCGGCTTCCTGTCGATCCTGACCGTTACCGCCGATCGCGACGCCGCCCTCCAGAAAGTGGGCGGGTAATCCTCTTCCTGGTCGGCGAAGGGGCTCCGGGGCAAAACGATCAAGGGGACCCTTGCCGAGGCGGGGTCCCCTTTCGGTATCTGCCGCCTTGAGGCGACCTGTCCGGATCAGCTTTCCAGCATGCGGCGCAGCAGGTCCACGTCCTCGGCGAATCCGGGGTCACCCGCCGTCAGCTCTTCGATCTTCTTGACCGCATGCATCACCGTGGTGTGGTCGCGGCCACCGAACTGCTTGCCGATTTCCGGCAGGGACCGGTTGGTCAGCTGCTTGGACAGGTACATGGCCACCTGACGCGGCCGGGCGACGGAGCGGGAGCGCCGGGCGGACTGCATGTCCGACATCCGGATCTTGTAGTGTTCGGCCACCTTCTTCTGGATCTCGTCCACGGTCACGCGCTTGTCGTAACTGCGCAGCAGGTCGTGGAGCACTTCCTGGGCGGTTTCCAGGCTCAGGTCCCGGCCCACCAGCTGGGCATGGGCGACCAGGCGGATCAGCGCCCCTTCCACTTCCCGGCCGTTGGAGGTGATCTTGTGGGCAATGAACTCCAGCACCCGCACAGGCACCTCGGTGCCCAGCTGCTCGGCCTTGGATTCGAGAATCCCCAGGCGCAGTTCATAAGTGGTGGGATGAATGTCGGCCACCAGACCGCAGGCCATGCGCGAGCGCAGGCGCTGGCCGATGTTTTCCAGGTCGTTGGGCGACTTGTCGGCGCTCAGCACGATCTGGCTGCCCTGGTCGACCAGCGCATTGAAGGTATGGAAGAATTCTTCCTGGGTGCTGTCCTTGCCGCTGATGAACTGAATGTCGTCCACCATCAGCACATCCACGCTGCGGAACTGTTCCTTGAAGGACAGGGTATCGTGCTTGCGCAGGGCGCTGATGAAGCGGTGCATGAACTGTTCGGCGGACAGATAGACCACCCGGCGCGCCGGATTGACCTCGCGGATGCGCCGGGCGATGGCATGCATCAGGTGGGTTTTCCCCAAGCCGACGCCGCCATAGAGGAACAGCGGGTTGAACGAGACCAGTTCGGCTTCCGCCACCCGCTTGGCCGCGGCATAGGCGAATTCGTTGGGCTTGCCGACCACGAAATTGTCGAAGGTGAAACGCGGATCCAGCGGGGCGGACAGGCGCTCGTATTCCTCGGCCGTGGTTTCCCCGGCATAGCCCCCCTCGGCGGCGGAGAACCCGCCCGCGCCGGTGACTGCGGCGGCGGGACGCACGGCCGCCTCGGCCATGGCCGGTGTGGCGGCGGAGGAAAAGGACGGCCGGCCCCGGGGCGGCAAAAAGCAGACGGAGTCGGGATCGGTTGCGAGCGCGGCCTCCGCCAGCGCGTCCTCATCGGGGACAGAGTCGGGCAGGCTGGAATCGACGACGATATCCACCCGGCGCACGGAGGGATCCTCGGCCACCCACAGGCTGGTGATGCGGTCGCCGAATCGGCTTTCCACCCAGTCACGCATGAACGGGCTGGCGACACCCAGGCTGATCCGCCCGGCGGCGCCTTGAACCACCGTCAGCGGCAGCACCCAGCTGCGATAGGCCGCATCGCCCACTTCACGACGCAGACGCCCCCGCACCCGCTCCCAGCATGTTGCCAGGGCGATGTCTTGTGCCGAACCACTCATTCCACGCTCCACTTAGGGGTGTTCCAGCCTCTTTGATCCGGGCCGTTCCCACCCTTCCACTCCGCTTTGTCCGCCGCGCGCCGTCGCTTTACCGACACATCGCGGCAAACGCAAAAAGAACCTGGGCGATCCAAGAAAAAACCGCCGCAAACAGGTCATCATATAAGGAAAAAACCAACAATTTATCGTAAAGAATTTGAAAAAATGCGTTTTGTCTTGTTTGCGCGTTACCGTTTCAACTCATCATCCACCGCAACAGTGCATCCCGTGAACAACCTATTCTTTCATTGCCGGGATCGAGCGGGAAGCCGTGCCCTGCCTTGCTTGGGGTGGCTAAAGAGTAGGTCCGGGCGCCGGGAGAAACAACAAGATCGAAAGGTGAACATCGGAACTTTTCAGTTTGACACCATATCCTGTGCTGAGTCCGGCTCAGAGACACTAGAACCCCCAAAATACTGCGATTTTCAGGGGGTTTCGTCCGCCCCTCGCGCGGAGCGAAAGCGGCGGTGCCGTGGACTCGTGACGCTTCCATGTCCCGTCGATGACAGCCCAAAGCCCGCAATTTTAACGAGTTTGCATGAACAAGGCAGTGCGACACAAGCACCACAAGCCAGGCTCGCTTTTCAGCGAACCCGGCACGGGTACAGGGGGCTTCCCGAACCTCAGCCGATCAGCGGATCGACAGAAGGATCAGGCGAGGCCCTTCAGGCGGGCATTCATGCGGGAGATCTTGCGGGACACGGTGTTCTTGTGCAGCACGCCCTTGGTCACACCGCGATGCATTTCGGGCACGGCGGCCTTCAGGGCCGACTCCGCAGCGGGCTTGTCGCCGGCGGCCAGGGCCAGTTCGACCTTCTTCACGAAAGTCCGGATGCGGGCGACGCGCGCATGGTTGATCGCATAGTGAGCGGCGTTGCGGCGAATCCGCTTCTTAGCCGACTTATGATGGGCCATGGGGCAACCTGTCTGTCATGAACCTTGGACGGCCGGCCACCCCGAACTGTACGAGGCCACCGGATGCGAAATACGGTACCGCCGCAATCCCTGACGGGGTTGCGCGGAAGGGCGGCGTTATAGGCCCCTTTCCCGAAGAGGTCAAGAGTGGTGAAGAAGCTTCTTCCCGGGATCCGATTCCCGTCCTCTTGATCACACCCCGTCACAAAACACCTTATCCCTCTGTGCCTTTTGTTGCCAGGAGGTAGAGACTCCATGTACCATTTGACCATGAAAGGGACCCTGTTTTCTACCGCGTAAGATCTCCTGAAGGAGGCATCGCCGGACGGTCCCGTGTGGGGAGGACAATATGCTCACGAGTTCGCGGATCGGAGTCCGCCTGCTGCTGCTTGTCTGCACGGCATTGGCGGGCTTGGTGGGGATCAGTGTCTTTACGCTGCTAGACCTGCGTCACAACCTCCATGAAGACCGCCGCATGGCGTTCCAGCAGTTGACCGAAACGGCCACCAGCCTGGTGGAACGCTACCGGGCCGCCGTGGTCAGCGGCACCATGGAGGCCGATGCGGCCCGCATGGCGGCGCTGGAGGACCTGCGCCACATGCGGTACGGCGCCAACGGCTACTATTTCGTCATCGACAGTGACGGCTTCATGCGCATGCATCCGCACAAGCCGGAGATGGAGGGGCAGAATGTCATCTCTGTCAAAGACCCCACCGGTAAACCGCTGTTTCAGGACATGGTCGATGCGGTACGGGCTCATGGCGGGGGATTCGTGACCTACCAGTGGCACAATCCGGCCACCGACCGGGAGGAGCCGAAAGTGACCTATGTCCAGGGCGTGGGCGGTCTGTCGGCGACCAGAAACCGCGATGGCGTCTCCTGGGATCTGATCGTCGGCACCGGCGACTATGTCTCGGACGTCCAGAGCCTGTTCCTGCACCGCGCCATGGTCACCGGCGGCGTGCTGGCCGGGGTGCTGGCGCTGGTCGGGCTGATGGCCATCGTTATCGGCCGCAGCATCGTGCCGCCGCTGGCCGCCATCACCGCTTCCATGAAGCGTCTGGCGATGGATGACACCTCGGCGGGGACGGGCAGGGAAGCCGGATTCATCAAACGCGGCGACGAGATCGGCGACCTTGCCCGGGCGCTGGGGACCTTCCGCGAAAACAGCGTGGAAATGAAGCGCCTGCGCACCGAACAGGACCACATGGCCGCCCGGGCCGAATACGACCGCAAGCGCGGGCTGGTGGGCGTGCTGCGGGGCATGGTGGAATCCGGGCTGCGCAGCGGCGAATCGCTGATCGCCCTGGCCCGGGTGCGCCAGGACATCCGCGACACCACCCTGAAGGCCCAGACCATGGCCCGGGTGGTCGAGGAACTGGTGGCCTCGATCACCCGCATCTCCGACAACTCCCAGGAAGCCACCGCCGACGCCCGCCATGCGGAAGAAGCCGCCCGCCAGGGACTGGACGCTTCGTCGGACGCCGTGCGCTCCATGGACGCCATCGTCGCCACGGTCCGCAAGGCCAGTTCGGAAGTGGATATGCTCGCCGAGGAAAGCGAACGCATCGGCGTCATCATCGCCGATATCGAAGGCATCGCCGATCAGACCAACCTGCTGGCCCTGAACGCCACCATCGAAGCCGCGCGCGCCGGCGAGGCGGGCAAGGGATTTGCCGTGGTCGCGGGCGAGGTCAAGACCCTGGCCACCCAGACCGGCCGGGCGACCGAGGATATCCGCGGAAGGATTCAGGCCCTGCGCGGCCGCATGGCCTCGATCGTCGACAGCATGCAAAGCGGCGCGGCAGCGGTGGAAAACGGCAGCAAGGTGATCCACGACATGGGGGGCCAGCTGCAGGAGATCGCCACCAAGGTGGACGACGTCACCCTGCGCATGAACGAGGTTTCGGGCATCCTGTCCCACCAGACCTCGGTGGCCGACGAAGTGTCCGACGGCTCCAGCGACATCGCCCGCACCGCCGAGGAAAACGACAGCAAGATGGAGCGGGTGCTGCAAAGCATCGAAGAACTGTCCGACCTGCTGGCCGAACAGATCGGCGGATTCGCCGACCTGGGTCTGGACCGGGCGGTGATCGAGGTGGCGAAGAACGACCACATGCTGTTCAAGCGCCGGGTGATCGACCGCCTGGCCGGCACCGGCAGCACCAAGGCCACCGACCTGCCCCAGTCCACCGCCTGCCGCATCGGCCGCTGGATGCAAAGCATCACGGACCCCCGGGTGGTGAACCACAAGGCGTTCGAAGATTTGAAGGCCCCGCACGAGCGGGTGCATTCCGAAGGCCGCGCGGCCCTCGTCCACTTCGAACAGGGCCGCCCCGCCGAGGCCGAAGCCGCCGCCGAGCGCATGACAGCGGCTTCGGACGAAGTGATCCGCCTGCTCAACACTCTCGCCGAATCCCTGGAAACCATCGAACGGTTCGAGGAGGAAGCGACGCAGCAGACGGGAGCGACGATCACCCGCCTGCATCCCGACCACGAACCCCTGGCTCTGGCCGCGCAATAGAGCATCGAGCCGCCGGAGAAAGGGGGGCGGCGGTTTTCCGGCTCACTCGATGCTTCGGGCCGCTGGAACAGGCCACCAGCCGCGCCCCCGGTTCCACCGGATAGAGCGCCCTCTGGAGGATGAGAGATAACGGTATAGTGCAGCAAGGGGATGTGAAGGCTGGTTTTCAATGCGTCCGCGTGATGTGGCGGATTGATGTTTTTCGATAGTGTTGTTGGTTTTGTCGGTGTTTGAAGTCCGGGTTTTCCGATGTCCGGCAGTGTTCCGTTTGGTGCTGCCGTCTTCCCGCTGGCGTGGCGGGGCTCTTCTGCGCACGACAAAAGGCTTGTGCATCCTCAGGATTTTAATAACTCTGTCTTCTCTTTTATCGGGTGGTGCCTTGGCAAAGGAGGGGGCGTGCTGAGGGGGCAAAGGATTACCGCAGTCTTTGAATTCTCCGCCCCGGCGTTTCCAGGAGCGGAGGGACCGGCGGACGGAAAGCAGGCCGAAATCCGTCCGACCGCGATCAAGGCTGGTGTGCGGTTGTGGTGGCGCGCGCTCGCCTGGTCCCGCCTGGGGGATGATCCCGTTGCCCTGAAGCGCGGGGAAGACGCCCTGTTCGGCGCGCCGGCCAGGGACAAGGGGGGGCAAAGGGCAGGCGGCGTTCCATCTTCGGGTCGTGGATAATCGGGAGAATACGAAGCTCGTTCCTCGTCAAGGCTATCCCGGCCTGGGCGACCGTTATCCGGAAGGCTTGGTGTACTTGGGCTAGGGTCCCTTTGAGTATGATAGGGGAGCGGGAATGGTCCTGCTGAAGCGCGCCGGTTATAAGGATGGCGGCACGTTCACGATCAAGCTTCTTCTTTGCGAGGAGCCGCGCTGTTCCGACAAGCAGCGCAAAGAGTTGATCCAGGCGATCAAAGTGTTCGGACCGCTTGGAGGAATTGGCGCCCGTGCCCGGCGGGGGGGGCGGCAGTGTTACGCTGATTTCCCTGGTTACCGATGAACCGGAGGACATTTCGCCCCCATTCCGACCACCGGAAACGCAAGAGGCGTATATCGCGGCCGTGAGGGAGGCCGTCGGAGATCTTGTACGAAGGTCTTCCGCGAACGAGCCGGCCTGGACGGCATTTGCGCGCAGCCCTGACAAGAAACTAAGGGGAACGGCCTGCGCAATTCTGAAGCCGGGCGCGAAAACCCCGTCATCAGTCGGGACAACCTTGCAGAGCCTGGGATCAATCCTTCCCTCCACCGGAAAGACGGCCGTTGATGTTCTCAACATGCCGGGGGCCGGGATGATGCTGTACCGCAGCTACGGCAGAACGGACGGATCGGCTTAAAAAGAATGACGACATGGAAGCAATTCCAAGACGATCACGACTGGTTCAAGGGAATGCTGGCCTCCGACGTAGCGTTCCCCCCTGACCGGTCCTCCTTTGGATTGCCTCACAACTATTTCAGTGCTCCGAACCACAAGGTGATGGTGGATGCCGAAGGGAAACAGATAAATCGGCGTGCCAGCCCCCTTGCTCTTCCACGTCCACAAGGTCGGCGAGGAGTACATCGGTGTCGCTACGGTATTCCCCGGGCTCTTTCTTCCCGTCGAAGCAAAGATAAAAAGCGCATCCGGAACTGGCGGTAGAGACACCCTTGAGGAATCCTGGGCCGACATGCTGTTCGACATGATCGACAGGGACGGAGAAGGCAACCGCCGGCAATCTCCCTTCAAGGCGTCGTTCATCTTTGACGGACACGCCCCCTCATGACGCTTGACCGGCCCCATACCCTGGTCTTTGCCATCGGCCCTGTCCAGGGGTTCATCGCCCAGGCCCGGCGCACCCGCGACCTGTGGGCCGGGTCCTTTCTGCTGTCCTGGCTGGCCGGCAAGGCCATGCGGGCGGTTGTGGATGAACTGAAGGGCGAGATCGTCGTGCCCGCCGTCGACACCGACCCCCTGTTCTGCGCCCTGGGCGGGGATTGTCCGGACGGGACACCGTTCATCGGCTCCTTGCCCAACCAGTTCACCGCCCGGGTGCCAGCCGGCACGCCGCAGACCGCCTGCCGCGACGTCGTGGCCGCCGCCGTGACGGGGGCGTGGACTGGCTTGGGGGAGGCGGTCTGGGACGCCTTCGTCAAGCCAGAGGGGGCGGAGCAGGCCAAGGGCGGCGCAAGAGGGGTTGCGCGCCCTGTGGGACGCTCAGATGACCCGTTTCTGGGATGTGACGTGGGTGCTGGTTCCCGGGGCGGGAAGAGCCCGGCGGCGATCACTGCTCCATGATGGGCGACTGGCTGGAACTGTCCGGCCGGGTCCGCGCGGCGAAGACCGGGACCGGCGAGATGGCGGAGCGGTAGAAGCAGGCGGACTTCTGGCAGGCCCTGCGCGCGCGGACCAAGACCAACACGCCGGAGGCGGACAGCCTGGACCTTGCCGAGGGCGAACGTCTGTGCGCCATGGCCCTGGTGAAACGCCTGTTCCCCAAGCTGGAGAACGAGGATCTGGAAAAGACCATCGGCTGGGTCCCTGGGAAGGCGGACAGACTTGCCGTCGGCGCCTGGCTCTCCACCCGCTTCATGGCCGCCTTGCCCTGGTTGCAGGAAGCGGCGAAGGTCGAAGGGGGCACGCTCGCGACGGCCTTCAAGGATGCCGTGGAGAAACACAGGTCGGTGACCCGTCCCTATCGCGGTGCTGAAGATGGGACCGCAGCGCGTCTGGGCGTGGACATCAGGGACTTTAAAGGCCTGGACGGCAGCCTGTTTTACGACACGGCGATCATCAATCAGCGCGACATGCGCCTGACGGGGGACGAGGACGGGTCTGTTCGGTCGTCGCTATTGCAGGCCCGTGCGGACTTGATCGATGCGGTGAACCTGGGGGAGCCTTCGCCCTATTACGCCCTGCTGCTGATGGACGGGGATTCCGTTGGGACCCTGATCCGCGCGGTGGGCGCGGATCCGGTCACCACCGTCTTCGACCGCTTTACCCGCGCCGTCCCTGGTCTCGTCAAACAGAACAACGGGGCCTGTATCTATGCCGGCGGCGATGACGTGCTGGCCGTGCTGCCCATGACCACCGCGCTTGCCTGTGTGCAGGCGGTGCGTGCAGGGAGGTGCGCGCGGTTGCCGCCGGGATGGAGGGGGAGAATGCCGATATTCTGGCGGCGAAGGGCACCATCTCCGCAGCCGTCGTTTTCGCCGAGGCGACGGTGCCGCTCAGCCGGGTGATCGCGCGGGCGCATACGGGGCTGGATCAGCGGGCTAAAACCTTGAACGGGCGGGACAGCCTGACCGTCGAGGTGATCAAGCCCGGCGGTCTTTCCCGGACCTGGGTGTCTGCCTGGGCCTCCGAGGGGGCAAACGCCCTGGTCGATCTCGCGGCGGAGTTGAGGGCCGGCAAGGGCGCCGTGGTGTCCTCGCGGTTCCTGTATGTGCTGCAAGGCCGGTACGGGGATGCGATCCTGCCGGTGCTGGACGGCGCTCCGGAGGGAGAGGATCCGCCGCTACTGCCCGTGCTGGTCAAGGAAGCGATGGAAAATCCGTCCGTCAAAGCCCTGGGGCGCGGGGAAGTGGAGCGGCGTATGCGAAAATTCCTCGCCGTCTACCGGGAAAAGCCGGGGAGCGCCAAGGTGACCCGCTGCGAGGAAGGCGGCGATCCGCGTCCGGCGACCAACATGTCCGCCGGTCCGACCCTGAAGTTCCTGGCCAAACAGGGGCGCTGGCCAGAGGGGCAGGGGGAAACCGATGGGTAAGGGCGGGAAGAGCGGCGCTCGGGGGCGGGGGCGGGGGCGCGGGCGCGGGCGGTCCGGCGGGGGGGGGCGAAAAGGGCTGGGGCGAACGCTGCCGCAGGGAAAAGCCCGAAAAAGGCTGCCGCCAAATTGGAAAGGCTGGACGGGGTCTCGCTGGTCTTGCGGCCGGTGGACACCCTGTTCTTCCGCACCGGCCGGCCGTTCAACCAAGATGATCCCGGGGCCGCGTCGGCCGAAAGCCTGTTCCCGCCGACGCCCACAACGGTGGTGGGGGCGGTGCGGGCCGCCTTCGCCTCTCTGCTGGGCTGGGACGGGCGCAGCCGGTGGACGTCTGAGCTGACAGAGGTGCTGGGGGATGGTGCCCCCCCTGCGGTTTTTCGGACCCTATGTGCTGCGGCGTGTGCTGCCGCAGGACGGATCGTATCCGCAGTCGGAAAGCTGGGAGCGTCTGGTTCCGGTGCCGACCTGTGTTCTGGGGCATAGGGAAAAGGCGACCGATCTGCTGCGCCTGCTGCCTTCTGCGGTGCCGCTGATGACCGATCTTGCCGCCGAACCGGTGCATCTGCCCGAACCGGTCAGGTCGGTTCCGGATCTTGGGGAATACAAGGATCTGGCGGGATGCTGGTGGGAAAGGTCTGATTTCCAGACCTTTTTCAGGGATCTCCCGGGGGAATGTCCGGGGTCGGTCATTCGGGAAAAGGCCTTGTGGGCGCAGGAAACCCGGGTTGGCCTCGCCCGGGAGACGGCAAGCCGGCAGGTCAAGGACAGCGCGCTGTATATGGCCGGCCATACGCGGGTTGCGGATAGGGTTGCCCTGGCCGTGCGGGTCACCGGGGTTTCCGCGGACCTGCTGAACGCTCTGAAGACCCGGAACGGCGATCTCGGGACGGTTCCCATGGGCGGAGAGCACCGGTCGGTCTGGATGCATCAGCTCTCCCGCAGGCTGGCGATGACCCTCGCGCCTTTCCGGATGTGGGGCGATGGCCTGTCTGTGGACGACGAAAGGATTGTGGCCGTCGCCTTGACGCCGGTGGTGGTCGATCGGCCGGCCCTGGTGCGGCCCGGGGGACTGTGCGCCGACGGGCTGCGGATTGTCTCCCTGAGTTCCGGCAAGCCGGTTCCCCTGGGGGGCTGGGTCGGGGGCGACCATCGCCCGCGCGCGCAGAAGCCCGTTCTGCCGGCGGGCACCACCTGGCATCTGCGTCGGGACGGGACGACGTCCGATCTTCCGGATGCCGTCGGCAAGCTGACCCAGTGGGGCTTCGGCGAACTGTTCTTTGCGCCCGAAGCGGTGCGACGGGGGAGAGGAGGGAGAATGACCAATCTGCTGGTGGGGATGCTCGCCGAGACCTTTGTGCATCCCGGGATCGGCCAGAACGAGGGCGCCATTGATCTGCCCGTCGCCCGGGAGGCGATCACCGGATACCCCTACATTCCGGGGTCCAGCATGAAAGGCGCCTGGCGGACGGCTTTCGAAGACGCCGGGAACGCGTCGGTCGATGACATGTTCGGCGCGCCGCACCGGCGGGAACGAGGGACTGCGCTTCGATAAGTTCTGCGATACGTGGGAAGAGAGTGACTGTAATGGCTTGAAAAAGCCCCCGGCGACCGGTCATGGCCAATCCGGGGCTGGAGAATGGGTCGGCCGTTTCTGCGGGACCGTCGGCGACAAGGAACGCCTGGCGGAAGCCTGGACGCGCCGCCAGGCGTTCCTTGAGGCAATGGGCGACCGGCAGCGGTCCGGGGTGTTTGTTTCCGACTGGCGGTTCGTCAGTGGCCTGGGACGGGGCCATCCCGTCGAGAACGGCTTCGCCTGGCATCACAGCCTTGGGGTCCCCTACCTTCCCGGATCGTCGATCAAGGGCGCGTTGCGGGCCGTCCGCGCGCTGTGGGAAGGCTCCATTGACGAGCGGACCGTATTCGGCAGTGAAGCGCCAAAGGTTGGTGCTACGGACGAAACACGTGTCGGTGGGATCATCTTTCTGGATGCGCTTCCGATAGAACCTGTCGAGTTGCGGGCCGATGTCATGACGCCCCATTACCAGCCGTATCATACGGCTGAAGGGGCCGCTGTCTTTGCCCCGGGAGACTGGTTCAGCCCGAACCCGATTCCGTTCCTGACCGTGGCCGCCGAACAAAGCTTCAGTTTTGCTTTTGTGGCGCGGACGACGGAGGACGCCCAGGTCCTGGGGTGGCGATCAAGGGCGTCGATCAGCAGACCGCTCTTGAAAATAAGATCATGGACTGGCATCGCACCAACGAAGTCAGCCGCCGGTTGGCGACCTTCCCCGGGATCGGGCCGATTACAGCCAGCGCCATCGTCGTCATTCGGTTCGCGAAGCGCGGAAATGCCAGCGAGGAATGGGCGATCAAATTGTTGGAGCGCAACCCCGTCTACCACCACATATGGAAAGAGCCCAAAACCGCTAGGTTTCAGGCTCTTAGAGTGGCGCGCCCGAGAAGATTCGAACTCCTAACCTTCTGATCCGTAGTCAGATGCTCTATCCAGTTGAGCTACGGGCGCTTCCGGTGAGCGGCGTGTCGTGCCGTCCGTCGGAGGCGCAGTTGATATCCGACGTGGCCGGGGCGCGCAAGAAAAAACTTCAAAAAAAATTCCAGCGGGGCGGATCTCCGTGGCGACTCGCTACCCGTCCCCCCCCGCCTTGGCGCGACTCCTAGGGATTCCAGGTGGTTGTCGCTGAAAACCCGCTTGTTCCCCCTCTGGCGTTTCAGTACACTGCCGCACAGTATCTTGATTGCGGTCAGCGGTCGGGGTCAGCGCGAAATATTGAGTAAATACTCCGCGTCTCGGCACCGTGTAATCGACGAACCCGAACGTTGCGGGCTAAATGATCGACGATCGGGGTTGGACAAAAAGCCTAGTCATAAAAGGTCATAGTCGATGGCGCTCTCGAAACGGCATCTTGGGGTTTTTCTGGCAGCTTTGGCCCTGGGGGCTTGCGATTCTGCTACAGACGTTTTCTTTCCTTCGCTGGGGGGAAGCGCTAGCAGCGGGAACGGATCCGGCCTTTACAGTGGCGATGGCCCGCCGCAGCTGGGCAGCACCTATTTCGAGCCCGATGGCGTCAGCCCTGGTGATCCGACGGGAACCTTCGTGGGGCAGAAGGTGGTCAGCTTCCGCCAGGAGTTGACCCACATGCAGGAAACCATCCGCACCCAGAATGACCAACTGCAGGCGATCCGGAACAAGACGATTCAGGATTCCAACGCCTACCACGGCAATGTGGCGTCGATGCGGGCCCGTCTGCAAGTGGGGACGACCCCGGGCAACCCGATCCTGATGAACCGCTGGGAATCCGCCCAGGCCCAGTTGAACACCATCAACGACGATATCGTCCTGATGAACCAGCTGGCGCAGATGATTTCGGTCAACCACAGTACCGCGTCCTATCTGCTGGACAGTGTGATGGCCTCGTTCGCCCTGCCCGGGGCTGTGGACGAGGATCATCAGCAATTGCGGATCCTGGAAGACGAGACCCAGCAGACCGTGGTGCTGATCGACCGCTTGCTGAACGAACTGGGCAGCGATATCCGGCGCCAACAGGCCTATGTAAACAATGAAAAGGGTAACCTGGGATCGCTGGCCGTGGCGATCAAGAACGGCCAGCTGTTCGGTGGCCGGGTGACGGGAACCTATTCCTCGCCGGGCAGCTACGGCGGCCATGGGATGGGGGGGGCTCAGGGGGCCGATAGGGCGCAGATGGCCAGCCTGTCGCCGATGGAGATCACGGCGCGGACGCCCCTGGTCGTCATCCGCTTCGACCGTCCCAATATCCAGTTCGAAGATGCCCTGGCCAGTGCCGCCCAGGCGGCCTTGCAGCGCAACCCCGATGCGGTGTTCGACGTGGTGGCCGTGGCGCCGACCGTCACCGGATCCGGCGCGGCCAGCCGCAATGCCGGACAGGTCGCCGATACCCTGGTCGAGATGGGGGTCCCGCCGGCACGTGTGAACCTGTCCGCCGCCAGTGCGCCCGGCGCCGGCGCCAACGAAGTGCGCGTCTTCGTGCGCTAAGGCAGGGCGGTCTTCCGCCTCTCTGGCGGTGTTTTCCCGGGGGCGGGGGTAAGGAAGGTCCTTGCCTCGGATGCTCTTTAAGCGATCTGTGAACGGTGCGGTGAAAACCGCGCCGTTTGCTTTTGGAGGGCCATCAAGGAAGGCGGCGGGGAGCGTACATGCGGAAGGGATACCGGCGCATACCGGGGCTTCTGGCGGGCTTTTCCGCTGAGCCCTCTCGCAGTGGAGGGTAGAGGAGCCGCGAGCCCGCCCCTTCTGGACGGCTCTGGCGCGGTAAGAGGACGGAGCCGCGCCCCGGGGATACGGGGCGACAGGATCCGGATCGGGCCGGCTGGATCAATCCTCGCTGCGGGCCATCGCGGCCAGCAGTTGGGCGAAGGCCTGGCGCATGCTGTCGTCCGGCAACGCCCAGAAGGAGTCCGTCAGTTCCAGAGTTTCGGCACGGGCCATCGGATCGTCCGCCGGTGTGGCGGCGGCGACCCGTTCGGCCAGCGCGAGGTTCTTGTGAGGATCGCCCCGTTCCAGGTCTTCGAAGAAGAAGCTGATGGGAATCCCCAGGACCGTGGCCAGATCGTGCAGCCGGCTGGCGCTGACCCGGTTCGTGCCCCGTTCATATTTCTGGATTTGCTGAAAGGACACACCGACGCGCCGGGCAAGGCCATCCTGATCCATGCCCATATGCACGCGTCGCTGGCGAAGTTTCTGACCCACATGCAAATCAACGTAGTGGATGTCTTTGGGATGCTTTTCCGACATGGGAACTCCGTGTCACTCTGGAGGCACTCCTCGACGCAATTCTCACGGTGCAGCTGAGCGAGCCACAACCGTAGGAGTATCACTGTCCTTAGCATTACCTAAAAAGTGCTTCTGCGTCGAGCATTTCGATAGTGAGAATCTAAAAAATACCTATAGGTGTCTTCCTTACTTTAGCGGTTATCCGATCCGTTATTATTTTGACCGAACGGCATAATTTGCGTTTGCCATCAGAAACCTACTTTAGTCTCCTATTCCGGGAAGAAACAGGTGGGTATCGAGACAGCCCGCGTATTTCCTAAAAAATCGACGTTTTCCGCTGATATTGTCGAAGGGGTGCATTGTTGATGACTTAAGTATATATAATATCTGTGGTTGTAGTTGGTGTCGCCCGTTGGGGACTTGCCGGAGGGGTTGGGTGGCGTGAAATGAGGACTGGTGGCAGCATGTGGCCGTCTTGAGTGGACGAACTTGGAATAGATTATGGTGTGCTCCAGGGTATACTGACTGAACGGAGCGGCGTGCATCGCAGGGCGGCTTCATCGGGGTGAGTCGGAAAAGGGATCGCAATCAGCGTGATGGGTCAGGAGCGTTGTCGAGCGCACGGTGACTTGGTCTCTTTGGCGACCATGCCGGGGCACGCGGGGGGGGTGGCGATTGGGGGGCATCTGCCCTGCCGGGCGGCTCGTCCGGCGGGTCTGGCATTGTCTTTCAGTTCGCCGGGCTGGGGCAGTTCGCCGGCCTGGGGTATCGGGATCATGTGCCGGGTCATGACGGTTCTGGCGGTGATGATCGGACTGTGGCTGCCCGGGGCTTTCCGGGCACAGGCCGATACCATCGTCCTGATGGCTGATCCCTGGTGTCCCTACAACTGCGAACCCGGATCCGACCGCGAGGGCTTCATGGTGGACCTGACCCGTTTGGTCCTGGAAGAGGCCGGCCATTCCCTGATCTACAAAACCGTCAACTGGTCGCGGGCGATCGTCGGTGCCCGGCAGGGGCTGTGGACGGGGATTATCGGCGCAGCCCCGTCGGAAGCCCCGGATTTCGTTTATCCGGCGGAACCGCTGGGCCAGTCCCGGTCGGTTTTCGTGGTGCGGGCCGAGGATCCCTGGAATTACCGGGAGCCGTCCAGCCTGGACGGCCGGGTGGTCGGCACCGTGCGGGATTACGACTACGGTGATCTGGCGCCGGAAATCCTGACCCACGGGACGGTGGTCGAAATGACCGGACTGAAGGCCGTGGAAGACAATTTCCGCAAGCTGCTGAGCGGTCGTCTGGATGTGGTTGTGGCCGATCATGCGGTGGCGCGGTCCGTTGCGCAGGCCTTGCAGGCGGACGATCGGGTGCGGCATGAAATACCCCCGACCTCGCCCGTGCCCTTGTTCGTGGCCTTTTCCCCGGCGTTCCAGGATGCGCCCCTCTATGCCCGCGTGTTGGAGGAGGGGGTGGCGCGGCTGCGATCCGACGGCCGGCTGGATGCCGTTCTGGCGCGGTACGGCGTTGCCGACTGGAAGGCCATTGCCCGGGTTCCCGACCGGGTGGAGGAACGGTCCCGAGGGGCCGGGGCTGCCGTGGTGGAGGAGGACGACTCGGTGGGCATGGAGAATCTGGCGCGGGATTGATCCGGGACGGGGCGCTACAGGTCGAAGCTTTGGCCCGGCGTGACGTAGCCGAGGAAGCCGTCCTGCACGCAGTCGGGCTTGGGGCCGGCCTGGTAGTGGTACAGCCACATCCGCCCCCGCAGTTCTTCGGGCACGCCCATGAGGTGGGAATAATGGGAATGGGCGCCGGAGGGGCAGGCGGCGGTTTCGCAATCCTGGAAGATCACGTCGGCCTGGGGATAGGTCTCCAGCAGCGGGTCGGCGTTGAAGCGGGTATCGGTCGTCAGATAGGCGGTGCGCTCCGGTCCCTTGATCAGCAGGCCGTAGGAGGTCATGGAGGCTCCGTCCCGGGCGCGCAGGTGTTCGGTGGGGATCAGATGACAGGTCGCCCCCTGCCAGTGGAAGGAGCCGGCGTCGGGGACCTTGCGCACGTCAAAGAAGCTGTCCAGGGTTGCCAGTCCGAAATCCAGAACCTCCATGCCCCCTTTCAGACAGGTGTGCCACAGGGGGGCGGCCAGGGATTCCGGAATGAACAGGGTCGGCCGGCCGAGATCGGGGTTGAAATAGGTGGTGAAGCCCAGCCATTCCATGCCGCCGATGTGGTCGCTGTGCAGGTGGCTGATGTAGACCGCGTCCACATCGCGCTGGCTGAGCCCCTGGGCGGCCATGGCCCAGCGGCAGTCGGAGCCGCAATCGATCAGCAGCCGTTGCACGCCGTCGGGCGTGTCCGCTTCCAGAAGCATGTTGCTGTGGAAGTTGCCCGGTTCGGTGACGAACGCGGACCCCGTTCCAAGAAACCGCAGACGCATGCGCACGGTGGATCATCTCCCTTCGCTGGTGCTCGTAGGGGAGGCAGCGGTTGACCCTGACCCCGTCTTCGGCGACTACCCTACCCCAACAGTCTGCCTTTGCAGCCCAAAAAAAGGCTTAATCTTGGATCTGGTCCCGGTCTTTTTCCCGGGGCATCCTGAGGGGCCGGCGCTGGAGCGGACCCGGTCAGCCGGTGATGTCAACTGTTCGGATCGGTAACGGTCCCCACTCTTCCTCTCTTGGGAGACGCTGCCGATGCGTGTTCGATTTTCCGGCTTCCCGGGCCGGCCCGTGGACCTGCCGTTCAAGCTGTTGCTGGCCATGGGGGTCGGCGGCCTGGTGATACTGGCGGTGGTGGCGGTGATGTGGGTCGGGCTGTACGTGGCCGAGGGGTCCACCCAGTCGCTGTTGATCGGCCGGGCGCGGACCATGCTGGACCGGGTGCACGGCACGCTGTCGGCGGTGCTCGATCCCGTGCTGCATAACGAGGCGGCGATGCGGACCGCCGCCGCCGACGGGCGCATCGACCTGGCGGACATGGACCGGCTGGAGCTTTACCTGCGCGGCATGGTCGATGGCGTGCCCCAGATCGACGGGGCGGCGGTGCTGACCCCGGACGGCGGCTTCCTGCGCTATCCCGCTCGTACGGGTGGCTTCGTCGATGACAAGGTGACCAAGCTGCCCCGGGGGCAGGCGGACCTCAGCGAGCTTCTGGCGGCCAAGGAGGGGCTGTGGGGGCCGCCGGTGCCGGGAACGGCGACCGGCTATGTGCTGATCAACCGCAGGACCCCGCTGGAGGGACCTGACGGTGTTACCCGGGCCGGGCTGGTGCAGGTGGTGTCGGTGCGGGGCCTGTCGCGGCTGATGACCCGGGGCGCGGCCGATCTGGATGCGGTGGTGCCGTTCATCCTGTATGGCGAGACCCGTGTCCTGGCCCACCCCCTGCTGATCGACGGGGCGATGCCCGAAGCCATCGGCGGGGATCCGCTGCCGACCCTGGCGATGCTGGGGGACGGGGTGCTGCTGGCCTTGCCCGACGCCAAGCCCCTGGACCTGGACGTCCTGGAAGGGCTGGACCTGGATGAACACAAGGGGGCGGTGGATTTCGCCGTCCGCACCGCCGATCTGGGGGATCGGGAGATGATCTTCCTGACCCGGCAGGTGCGGGGCTACGCCGACCGGCCGCTGACGGTGGGGGTGGTCTTCGATCTGGCGGTATTCCTGGATGCCTATGATCAGCTGGCGTTGGGCGGGCTGGCAGGGCTGGGGATCCTGCTGCTGGCCCTGGCGGCGGCCCTGCTGCTGGCACGCATCCTGACCCGACCGGCGGCTCTTCTCGCCGAAGCGGCCGGGGTGGTGGGCAGCGGGGCGCTGGACAAGGTACCGTCCTTGCCCCACTCCCTGTTCCGCGAGTTCAACCAGGTCTCCGTGGCCTTCGGCACCATGCTCGATGGCCTGAAGGAGCGGGAACAGATCCGCGACCTGTTCGGCAAGTACGTGCCCGACGAGGTCGCCCGCGCGCTGCTGACCGCCGACGGCCGGCCCCAGTCCCTGCGCACCGAGGCCACGGTGGTCTTCGTCGATATCGCCGGCTTCACGGCGCTGGCGGAGCGGCTGGGGCCGGAAAATGTGGTCGAGGTGCTGAACGCCTTCTTCTCGATGGTGACGGTCGAGGTGGAGCGGCGTTACGGTACCATCACCCAGTTCCAGGGCGATGCGGTGCTGGCGGTGTTCAATGTGCCGGTGCGGGACCGGGGGCATGCGGCGGCGGCCCTGCAGGCCGGGGCGGCGGTGCTGCGGCAGGTCCGCCGGAGCGCCTTCGCCGGCGAGTCTCTGGGGGTGCGGATCGGCATCGCCACCGGCTCGGTGGTGGCGGGCAGCGTCGGCGCCGCCGACCGGCTGAGCTATACGGTCCACGGGGATGCGGTGAACCGGGCCGCGCGGCTGGAAAGCCTGAACAAGGATTTCGGCCTGTCCCTGCTGGTGGCCGATCAGACGGTCCAGGCCGCCATCGCGGCGGTTCAGGACATGGCGGCGGGCGGGGCGGCGGGCGGGACAGGCGGCGGAGAGGGCGGGGCGGATGCCGCGGACGGTCCGATGCGGAACCGCGATCCGGACCTGCCCGCGCTGCGCCCGGTGGGCGAGATCTCGCTGCGGGGGCAAAGCCGGCCCGTGCTGGTGCACACCCTGGCCACCGACGTGGCCGAGGGACGGGACGGGCCGGACGCACTCCCGGGATACTGATCCCCCTCGGGATGCGGACCCTCCGGAATCAGGCCTTGGAGATCATGGCCATGAAGGGGATGTCGCCATGGGCCAGGCGCAGCAGGCCGACGACTGTAACGACGCCCTGTTCGTGGTTCTTCAGGACGGTCTGGACGTCGTAGCCCACGTCTTCCTTGGGCAGCTCCACATGGTCCACATATTCCATGAACGCTTCCACCAGCTTCATGCGCGGGCGCTGCATCATGTCGTCGGGGGCATCGAATTCATAGGTGTTCTGGGCGCCGGTCTCGGCGTCGAACATCACTGCCTTGTACTTGGCCATCGTCTGCGGGCTCCATCGGCTAGAGCGGGGGACAGGAAAAAACGGGCATGAATGTCCGGCGGAAGCGGCGGACAGGGCGGGGGCGCAGGCTCTCACTCTTGGCCGGTGGACGCAACGGTTGCGGGCCTGCTTCACAAAACGATCACGCTTATCAAGCGAACGCAAGCACTTGTGATACCGTTTGACGATGGGGGCCACCGGGGGGGGGCCACCGGGGGGGCACCGGTTTTCGGTCGGGCGGCGGCGTCAGCCGGGCGGCAGGACGGGGACGGGCGTGGCGGCGGCGATGCGTCCCGGGGCCATGCCCAGGGCCAGATCGACGCTGTCGTCCTGGATCTCGAAGGACAGGGTCCGGCGCAGATAGGCCACGACGCCGTCGCGCAGCTCCGCACGGATCGGTGACCAGGTGAACAAGACTTCGGTGCGGTCTTCGGCCTCGTGGATGGGTTTGATGCCGGGCAGGGCGTCGACGGCCTCGCCCATGTCGGCGGTGTGGCCGCAAAAAAGCCACTGGCCCTTCACCCCCAGGGTCCACAGCACGTAGACGCCGCCCCGCCCGTGCAGCCGTTTGCTGCGGGCGTGCATATGGATCAGCCGCGCGTATTTCAGGTCTTGGTTGCGCTGCCAGTAGGGCTCCATGGGAGTCTGCGGCTTGGGGGGGCCGAACAGGAGAGAAAAAACCGACATCGGTGGCCTCGGATACACCTCTTGCGACCAGATCCCCCGATTCTGCCGGGGTGCCATGGCATCAATGGGGCATTGACGATAAGGTGGGCATCTTAAGAATTCACTGCATAGGAGACGTTTGGTGGCCGATATGCGTTCCCCGATTCCCGCCGACACCCCGCCTGAGGCCCAGGCTCTGATCGATCGCCTGAGACTGATCCCCCATCCGGAAGAGGGCGGCTTTTTCCGGGAAACCTGGCGGGCGGATGAAGCCATCAGCGGTGGCGGCCTGCCGGCGCGCTACAAGGGTGCCGACCGCAGCCACGGTACGGCCATCTACTACCTGCTGACCCCGCAGACCCTCAGCGCCCTGCACCGGCTGGAAAGCAACGAGGTGTTCCACTTCTATCTCGGCGATCCGGTGGAGCAGCTGATGCTGTTTCCCGACGGCCACGGGGAGGTGGTGGACTATGGCCACGACCTGGCCGCCGGTCAGCAGGTGCAGGGGATCGTCCCGCGCGGGGTGTGGCAGGGGGCACGGCTGAAAGCCGGGGGCACCTTTGCCCTGATGGGCTGCACGGTGGCGCCGGGGTTCGACTTCGCCGACTACGAGCACGGCAGCCGGGACGCCCTGGTCAAGGGCTGGCCCGCCCATGCGGCGCTGATCGACGCCCTGACCACCTGATCCGCCGACAAGGACCCGACGGGGAGCAGGAGAGGCGGGCGTCGCCCTCCGCCCTTCCGGCCGGTTCTGGGGCCGGGAGGGGGCCAGGACCTCGGGGGCTCAGGGCTTGAGGCGGTCGAGGATGCGGTCGTGTTCTTCGACATGGTCCAGCTTGCCGATCACCGCCACGGTGGGCACCTTGGCGAACTGGCGGCGGGCGAAGGCGGCGACGTTGTCCGGGGTCACGGAGTCCAGCTTGGCCACCACTTCCTCGGTGGGGACCGGGCGGCCGAAGACCATGATCTGCCGGGCCACATGCTCGCAGCGCGACGAGGTGCTTTCCAGGGACATCAGGATCGAGGTCTTCAACTGGGCCTTGGCCCGCTGCACTTCGGCCTCGGTCAGGCTGTCGGCCAGCGCCATGGTCTCTTCGCACAGCACGGGGATCAGCTCGGCGGCTTCCTTCTCGCCGGTGCCGGCGTAGATGGCGTACAGGCCCGTGTCATTGTAGCTGGAGCTGAAGCTGTAGACCGAATAGGCCAGTCCGCGGTTTTCGCGGATTTCCTGGAACAGCCGCGACGACATGCCGCCGCCGTGCAGGGCCGACAGGACGCTGGCGGTGTAGTAGTCGGGGTCGGTATGGCGGACGCCTTCGAAGCCGACCACCAGGTGGACCTGTTCCAGATCCCGGCTTTCCCGATAGCTGCCACCGACGTAGGCGGCCGGATGCTCTTCGGCGGCGCCGTTGCCGGGCAGGGAGTCGAACAGGCCGGCGACCGAATCGACGAAGCGGTCATGGTCCAGGTTGCCGGCGGCGGCCACCACGGTGCGGTGGGGGCTGTAGGCGCTGCGCAGGAAGCCGTCCACCATGTCGCGGGTCATGCCGCGCACCACCGGCACCGTGCCCAGCACCGGGCGGCCCAGCGGCTGCGCGGGGAAGGCGGTTTCCTGGAAGTGGTCGAAGATGATGTCGTCGGGGGTGTCGATGGCCTGATAGATCTCCTGCACCACCACTTCCCGTTCCCGGCCCAGTTCCTCGGGGTCCAGGGTGGCGTTCTGCAGGATGTCGCCCAGGATATCCAGGGCGATCCCCTGGTCTTCCTTCAGAACCCGGGCGTAATAGGCGGTGTTTTCCCGGCTGGTATAGGCGTTCAGATGGCCGCCCACCGCCTCGATCTCCTCGGCGATATCGCGGGCGGACCGGCGGCGGGTGCCCTTGAAGGCCATGTGTTCCAGCAGGTGAGAGACCCCGTTGACCGCCTCGGTTTCGTGGCGGGTGCCGGCGCCGACCCAGGCGCCCAGGGTCACCGTTTCCACATGCGGGATGCAGTCGGTGGCGATCACCAGGCCGCTGGGCAGGGTGGTGACGCGGGTCGTGGCGGGTACCGGGGTGTCGGTCAGGGGCGTCGCGGTTGCCGTCATGCCGGCACCTCCGTTCGGACGGCCTTGCGCACCAGGTTCTGCACGGCGGCCAGATCGTTGGCCACGCTCAGCGAGCGTTCCGGCCGGTCCAGCAGGTCGGCCAGATGGGCGGGCAGGGCGGGGTGGACGCCGGTGGCCTTGGCGACCACCTCGGCGAACTTGGACGGATGGGCGGTGGCCACGGCGACCATCGGGGTGCCTTCGGCGCGGTGACCGGCGGTGGCGCCGGCGGCGATGCCGATGGCCGTATGGGGATCGGCCAGCATCCCGGTTTCCGCATACAGGGTGGCGATGGCCTGTTCGGTGGCCGCGTCATCCAGCCGGAAGCCCCGGAACAGGCCGAGGATTTCCTGATGCAGGTCGTTGGGCACGGAATAGGCTCCCGCCTGCTGGAAACGCTGCATCAGCCGTTCCACTTCCGCGCCGTCGCGGTTCAGCTTCTCGAACAGCAGCCGCTCGAAGTTCGACGAAATCTGGATGTCCATGCTCGGGCTGTGGGTCTGGACCACCGCCGTCTTTTCCATGGTGCCGGTTTCCAGGAAGCGGGTCAGGATGTCGTTGCTGTTCGACCCCACCACCAGGCGGTCGATGGGCAGGCCCATTTCCCGGGCGGCATAGGCGGCCATGACGTTGCCGAAGTTGCCCGTGGGCACGGAGAACGAGATGGTGCGGTCCGGCGCGCCCAGGTGCACCCCGGCCCAGAAGTAATAGACCACCTGAGCCATGATGCGCGCCCAGTTGATGGAATTGACCGCCGCCAGGTTCATCTCCGCGCGGAAGGCGGCGTCGTTGAACATAGCTTTCACCAGGCTCTGGCAATCGTCGAAGGTGCCGTCCACTTCTACGGCGTGGACGTTGGCGCTGGCCACGGTGGTCATCTGACGGCGCTGGACCTCGGACACCCGGCCCTTGGGCAGCAGGATCACCACGTCCACGGCGTCGCGGTCGCGGCAGGCTTCGATGGCCGCGCTGCCGGTATCGCCGCTGGTGGCGCCGACCACGGTGATGCGCTGGCCGCGCCGTTTCAGCACCAGGTCGAACAGGGCGCCGACCACCTTCAGGGCATAGTCCTTGAAAGCCAGGGTGGGGCCGTGGAACAGTTCCATCACCCAGTCGTCGGGGCCGATCTGCACCAGCGGGGCGACGGCCGGATGGCGGAAGCCGGCATAGGCCTCTTCGACCACCTGGGCCAGTTCGTCGTCGGTCAGGGCCGCGCCGACGAAGGGACCCATGACCTGGATGGCCATTTCCGTATAGGACAGCGACCGCAGGTCCCGGATGTCGGACTCGGAGAAGCGCGGCCAGGTTTCGGGCATGTACAGGCCGCCGTCCTCCGCCAGGCCGGCCAGCAGCACATCGTCGAAGGACAGAACCGGGGCGCGGCCCCGGGTGCTCACGTATCTCACGCGCCAACTCCAGTCATAGTGGATCTGCTCAAGAAAAGCCGGGGCAGAATAGGGCCTGGAACCCCCGGGACGCAACAGCAGGGAATCGGGTGGCGCCGCCCGGATCCCTTCGGGGGAAAGCTGAGGCGCAGTCGTCGTCGGCATTTTGTCGCGGATCGGACTTGGCGGGCGGGGAGCGGTCGCGCCGTCAGGACACGACCGCGAAAGCGAAGGCGAGCATCACCGGTGGCGCCGGGGGGGGGTCAATACAGCTCTTCTCGCACGGCCCTGTCGTAGTGCGCATCCACGGCAGCGATCTCCGTGTCCCGCATTCCGGTCAGGGTGGCCAGGACCGTACCGAAGGACGGTACGGTCTTCCGGTCGATCCGCGTCTCTGCCGACCACAGCCGGGCGCGGTTGATCGCCCTGCCGCAGTGGAACAGCACTTCCTCCACACGCACCACGGTGGCCGCCTTTGGGGTCCGGTCGTCTTCCTTCAACCGCGCGAGCAGCGTCGGGTCGATGGATAGCCGGGCGCGGCCATTGATGCGCAGGAAGCCTTCCAGGCCGGGAAACAGGAACAGCATGGCCGCGCGGTCGTCCTCTTGCAGGTTGCGCAGGGATTCGATCCGGTTGTTGCCCGGCCAGTCGGCGAAGGCCAGATGGTGGGGGTCCAGCACCTGTACGAAGCCCGGCCTGCCGCCCCGGGGCGAGGCGTCCAGCCCGCCGTCCCGACCGGTGGCGAAGCAGAAGAACGGGGCGACCGCAAGATAGGCCTCGTGCACCCCGACCAGACGGTCGAACACCGCCTTCTGAACCCGCTCGATCGGCGGTCCGTAGAGGTCATCGAGGTTGGGAGTATCCACAGGCATGGGGGAAGGCTCCTTCGTATCCGGACCGGGGCGCGGGATGCGCGGCCCTACGGACGCAACGGTAGCCGACGGCCCTCTGGCGCCACTACACTGGATCGGCCAACTTCTATCAGGAAGACGCCAAAATGACCTTGTTGCGAGAGCCGTCCCTGGTGAATTCGGCCGCGCCGCCGTTTCTCTTCGCCGTGGTGGGGCGAGAGGACAACGACCGGGTTTCCATCCCTCACGCCCATGCACGCGGCCAGCTGTTCGGCGCCTCCCGCGGGGTGCTGACGGTGGGGGTGGAGGATGCGGTATGGGTGGTTCCGTCGATCCACGCCGTCTGGCTGCCGCCGCATGTGCGGCACTGGGGCCATGCGCACGGCTGCTTTTTCGAAGGCTGGGCCGTTTATGTGGCCGAGGACGCCTGCGCCGGTCTGCCTGCCGAGCCCCGTGCCCTGAGGGCCTCCGGGCTGCTGCGGGAAGCAGTCTTGCGTGTGGCCGGCCGGGGAGTGGTGAAGGGTCCGCTGGACGATCCGGCCACGCGGGTGGCGCTGGTCATCCTCGACGAGATCCGCAGCCTGCCCACCGAGCCCCTGGGCCTGCCCATGCCCCGGGACCGGCGGATGCTGCGCATCGCCGAAGCGCTGCTGGAGAACCCAGGCGACGGGCGGGACATGGCGGGCTGGATGACCTGCAGCGGGGCGAGCATGCGCACCATCAGCCGGCTGTTCGTGGCCGAAACCGGCTTTACCCTGACCGCCTGGCGCCAGCGCGTGCGCCTGCTGCGGTCGCTGGAGATGTTGGCGACCGACGGGGCGGTAACGACCATTGCGATGGATCTGGGCTTCTCATCGGCCAGCGCTTTTATCACCCTGTTCCGCGAGGCCTTCGGCGAGACCCCGGCGGTCTATCGACGCCAGCTGTAAAGGGGCGAGAAGAGGAAATAGGCGGGCCGCTTACCAGGGGGCCGTGGTGCTGATCGTCATCGCTTGGCGGCGATACCTGAAGGGTCCCTCGCCGGTCCAGCCCTTGCCATCCGGGAAGCGCACGTCCACGCCGTCAAGCGTGTCGGGGTCGAACAGCCGCATGTTCACGCCCATCAGATCCACGGTCGGGTTTTGCGTGCGAAAGGCTTCGGAAAGGACCCAATGCGTGGTTCCTCCGCAGATCGTACAGGCGTGAACTGCGGCCGCGGCGTTGGCTTTGTCGGTGCGCAGGAATGACCGGGTCTCCCCGGAGGTGCGGACTTGACCGGTGGGGAAATAGCCCCAGGCGCCGCCGGATTTGCGGCAGAAGCTGCAGTTGCAGTCGTGGATGAAGGCGGGCTTGGTGTCGATTGACACGTTCACCGCCCCGCATAAACATTGCCCGGTCATCGATATCTTCCTGATTTAAAAAATTGCTCTCAAAAAGACGGTGGTCACACTGTGGCCATGTCGGTCAGGCGGACGTCCGCCTCGTTCAGTTGCATCCGAACCAATGCGTTGAGTGATACCGTTGGATTGGCTTCCGCAAGCATGCCAATCTTTATCCAGTACTCCACTTGCGCGTTGATGGAGCGGCACATAACAGAGCTCGCCTTGCGAACTTCCTCGTGTAGCTCGTCGCCGATTTTGACGATACCCATCGGAGATCCCTCCTGCCAATAATATATGAAACGTATATATTTCATATATCGTTGGGTGGGTCAAGCGGTGGCGGCGCGACCCCTTTTTTCCCGTGCTGGCTTGGTCTATGTTTGCTTCTCATGGGGTTTTTCTATTCCAAAGTCGAGGAATTGCGGTAAAATTTCGGAGATAATGTCCATTTCTGCGCTAAAGCCACTTATTAATCTCTGGATCGCATTGCTAATTTCTTCGTAACTTTGAATATCATCGATGGGCAGTGAGTTTTTCTTTAGAAATCTGGAGGATTTTCTTCCTTCTTCTGTTGCTCCCCTCTGGAAGGCGATCTTGGCCGTATTTATTCGTTTTGCTGCCTCCGTGATTTCCGAAATTAAGGATTTCCTGAAGGCGTAGTCAGAAAGCGGCCCGACTGCGGCATAAAGTCTGATCTGACCGCTCGTGTTCTCGGAGGCGGTGGTCAGCTGAACCCACATGATCAGTGGGAAACCGGCCCACCACGTTTCACATCCGGGCCATTTCCGCGTCGTGCCGCCGAAGGCATCGAACCATGTTTTGGGAAGGAAGCTGAAAGCCTGATAGTCGGAGCCAGAAAACACGAGTTCTCGTTTCCCGCATTTAACAATGCTTTTTGGTTTTATGTCGGTTCCGAATAGTGTTTCGAGGGCCAATTCAAAATCTGAGTACGAGCCATTATCAAAAATGAAGTCCAAAACCCTTCTGTGGTCACGATATATCTGCCGAGCCAGGTTCTCCATATCCTTTTGCTCTTCGCTCATTCCGGCTGCCTCTTTGATGACTTCGAGATAGTGGTTTAGAAAAGTGGCGACTTCGAGGGTAAGGGGGCGTCGCCCGGACATTGCGACTTGGCTTAACAGCCCGCAGATGGCTGCATAATCAATCTGTGCATAGCTGGCATCATCGGGCTCTTCTTCCCAAAGTGTCAAAAACACGCCTCGAGCACGTTTATAGGCTTTTGTCACAATAAAAGTCTTGTGGACAATATCCATATAACGGGACAGCTGAGTGCCGTGCTGAATACTGTCGAATTTGTTTTCGATGACGAAGACCCAGCCATTGCGCTGACTCAGGACAAGCAGGTCGATGTGGCGCCACTCTCGCCGGATTTCGGCATCGCCTAAATCTGCCTGGGAGATGTCCAGGGCGGATGGGGATACTGCACTATGGCCACCACGAAAGGCCTGGGAGAGAAATGCCTTCAAGAAGGCGTCGCCAAGACCATGTGTCTCTTGTGGATTCAGCAACCAGCCTAGAATTGCTGAATGCCGGATCTCCATGCGTTCCATCCCCATGGTCTTGATGGGGTTGAAACGGCCAAGATAGCCGCGAAGCCTATCAAGGTCGGCATTGTTGACGAACAGGTTTTCCAGATCGTCGAGGGTTGGAAGATCGCTGTCGACTGTACTCAGGCTCATACGATGCCTTTCGCTGTATTTTATCAAAGGTATTGATATTGTGTTTTTTTAGGTTGTCTTGTTCTAAGGAGCACAGGCTGGTTTGTCACCCAAAATGGGGATTTGTGGTGATGCTTCTATTGTGAATTGTTCCGTAAGGCTGCGAAGGGTGTCGTGCCGGGGCAGACTCGAAGCACATGCCTGCCGCACGCGTCCGGGTGCAGGCCGTCAAAATCCTATGATTTTTATTCCAAAGGGAAATTCCCTTGAAATTTTTTTTGTGTGATTTCGGTATCTATCGAGGTCGATTGTCTCTTGAGACCCATTTTCGACCACACGGATGGCTCTCACAGCGAACCAAGAAAGTACCGTCACGACGCCCATAGCGCAGTCTGCTCTGCTACGCGATCCGCTAGTGCATCGACCCAAACGAAGGCGTCAGCCGAAGTTTGGAAAGTTGATCCATAAACAAAGGACTAGCGCACTGACTGCTGTATCTTTTGACTGGGTCAGTGCACTAGGGTCTGTTGACAGTCATCGGCCTGCAATGATGGCTGCGGCGAGATGCCAGTTTGCTGTGTAGCTGCTGTCGGTTTTATCGTAGCGCGTTGAGATGCCCCGGAACTCCTTGATTTTAGGGAAGTAATTCTCGACCAAATGATGCCATCGGTACGTCGCAAAATCGCAGGGAATCGGTTGCTTTCGGTCGGCTTTGGACGGGATCACCGCCTCTGCACCCCGGGCGTCCAACTCGGTGCGAATCCAATCTATGTCGAATGCCTTACCTCAAGGCCAAGTACGATTGCCTCGTGGCGGCAGGCAAGCCTAAGAAAGTCGCTCTCACCGCCGTTATGCGAAATATGGTCGTATTGGCGAACGCCCTGCTCAAGGCAGGGCGCCCTTGGATGCCAAAACACGCTTGAACATCACGGATACTGTAAAGGCTTAGAACTTCAGGCCGAAGCTGGCAGCGACCGTCCAGTCCCCGCTGGCGGTCGAGCCGGCTCTGGTCATGGCCCGGCCCACGCTGACCCCGGCGGTTGCCGTGCCGCCCAGGGCCAGATCCAGGCCGGCCCCCAGCGAGACCAGCGTTGCGGAGTCCCGGGTGGCCACATCCTGCCCCCAGGCGGCGTCGCCCAGCAGATAGGGGGACAGGGTCAGGGGGCCGGCGATGTCCAGCGGCAGGATCTGCGCCGGCGCCCGCAGCGTGTTGCGCCAGATCACGCCCCGGTCCACCGCCGCCTGGGAAAAGCCGTAGGCCCGGGACCCTGATGTCCCGCCAAGGGCCAGCCGCTCCGTATCGGGCAGCGCGGCTCCTGACAGGACGCCTGTGAGGGAACCATCCCATGTGCCGTCTCCCGGCAGATCGGTCCGGCGTGTCAGGTTGATGACGCCATAGAGATACGACGCCTCGGTCACGCGGCCGTTGGTATAAGCCGACCAGGCTGCATCATCGGACCCGGGGATCAGGGCGGCGGGGTTGGCTTCCAGGCGCAGATCGATCCCGGTCCGGCCGAAGGCGTCGGACAGGGTATCGGTCCAGCCAAACGAGAATTGCAACAGCTCCGCCCGGCCAGCCGCAACCTTCGTATCCAGGAAATAGACCCGCCGGTCCAGGGCCTTGTAGGACAGGCCGCCATAGACATCGCCCCAGTACCGGCCAGGCAGGATGTTGGACACCGCCGAGCGGTAGAGCAGCGGCAGCTCGAACACGCGCTGCTCGATGGCGATGTCGTCCGTGACCTCCTGGCGCAGGACGACGATATCCGGCGTGAACTCGATCTGCTGGCGCGGGGCTGTGGGTACGACAATCCGCGCAGCCTGGCTGAGATAGACCGGGTAGTTCCCCTGCCTGAGCGCAATCCGGGTCGGGTGACGGAAAAAGTCGGATCCACCGGTCAGCAGGTAGGACACCGTCATGCCATCGACCACCGGCAACCGGCCCCCGACTCCCAGCGAGTAGCGCTGATATCCCGTGGCTTCCGATCCCGAGTTCGACCAGCCCGCGCTGACCGTCCAGGGCTTGTCATCGGTGACGTCCAGGGACAGGTCAGACAGGGCCGTCGCCTCTCCCGGCGAGAAGACGGCTCCGACGCGGCGGTAGGGATCGCGGTTCAGCCAGTCGAGATCTTCGCCTAGCTGCCGCGCGTCGATGGTCTGTCCCGGCATCAGCCGTACGGCGTCCCGGATCGCCTCCGCCCCGGCGGGCCGGGTGCCGTCTCCGTTGCGGACTGCTATGGCGCCCGACCGAAAGGCGATGACCCGCAGGCTCAGGACCCCGGCCGTGATCTCCTGGGGTGGTGTGGTGACCGAGACGAAGGGAAGCCCCCGGTCGCGGTAGACCCGGGCGACGGTGGCTTGCAGGCCGGCAATGGCACGGGGTGACAGGGGACGGCCGATCAGGGGTGTCAGAGCCTCGGTCAGGGCGGGGTGCAGACCGGTCATGCCATCCGGTGCCGGAGCCGCGCCGACGGTGACCCCGGCGGCGGGCGCCTCCGGAACCCGATCGTCCTCGCCGATGAGGGTTACGCCGGCAAGATCGATGCCATACGGCGTGGAGTCCTCGGAGCCATGCAGCTCCGGCGTGATGAGGATGGTGCCGGGGGTGGAGGGCGGGGGAATCACCGGATGGCGTTCGATCACCGGGCGGTCGGATGCGGTTTGTGCCAGGGCCGGCAGAGGAGCCAGACCCAGGGCCGTCCCCAGCACCAGGGCCGTGCGTTGGCTTCTGACCCATGCGGAAAAGCCTGCCCGGACCTTCATCGGGACCCTACTCGCAGGCATTGGGGGCGCTGACCAGGACCTGGAGGGAGTCGATGGCGGCGCAGGTGCCCACGGTGATTGCCGATGCGTCCCGCGGTGTCACCCGGTTTTGCGAGGGGGAAAACTGATTGGGCCAGTCATCGGACACGGTCATGGTCACGGCCGGACCCGCCGGTGGTGTTGAGGCTGGTGTGACAGGGGAAGCGGGGGGCGGGGACTGGGTCTGACTCTCGTCCGCGGCCACCGTCAGCGTGCCGTCGGTGTAGGTGATGTGGTAGTTCGCCGCCGTCAGGCCCGAGGCGGACAGACCATAGCGTCCGACATCGACGGCCCCCTGGGCCGCGCCGCCGTAGACCAGGCTGCCGCCCAGGACCGAGGCGGATTCGCCCCCGACGAAGCCGCTATAGGTTACGCCGTTGCCGCCGCTGAAGGCCGTGCCGTCGAAGGTCTTCGCAGCATCGTTGGCGGTGACGGTCAGGCCCGCCCTGTCCACCGTCAGAATGCCGTCGGCATAAGCCAGGTCGTAGTTCGCCGCCGTCAGGCCAGAGACGGCGATGGCATAGCTGCCGGCATCCACGGCACCCTGCGCCGCACCGCCATAGGTCAGGCGTCCGCCCAGAACCGACGCGGTCTCACCATTGACGAAGCCGGCATAGGTCACGCCGTTGCCGCCGCTGAAGGCCACGCCGTCGTAGGTTTTGCTGGTGTTGCCGGCGGTGACGGTCAGGGGCGCCTTGCCCACCGTCAGGGTCCCGTCGGTGTAGGCGATGGTGTAGTTCGCCGCGGTCAGGCCCGAGGCGGCGATGCTGTAGCGGCCGGCATTAACCGCCCCCTGGGCCGTACCGCCATAGGCCAGGGTGCCGCCCAGAACCGATGTCCCCTCACCATTGACGAAGCCGGCATAGGTCACG
Source organism: Rhodospirillaceae bacterium Z3-40 (assembly GCA_046233135.1). Lineage (GTDB taxonomy): Bacteria > Pseudomonadota > Alphaproteobacteria > Rhodospirillales > Rhodospirillaceae > JBJXHN01. Next base: position 591,277 of record JBJXHN010000004.1, read on the forward strand.
CCGTTGCCGCCGCTGAAGGCCACGCCGTCGTAGGTTTTGCTGGTGTTGCCGGCGGTGACGGTCAGGGGCGCCTTGCCCACCGTCAGGGTCCCGTCGGTGTAGGCGATGGTGTAGTTCGCCGCGGTCAGGCCCGAGGCGGCGATGCTGTAGCGGCCGGCATTGACCGCCCCCTGGGCCGTACCGCCATAGGCTAGGGTGCCGCCCAGAACCGATGTCCCCTCGCCGTTGACGAAGCCGGCATAGGTCACGCCGTTGCCGCCGCTGAAGGCCGCGCCGTCGTAGGTCTTGCTGGTACTGCCTGCCGTGACGCTCAGGGGCGCCTTGTCCACCGTCAGGGTCCCGTCGGCGTAGGTGATGGTGTAGTTCGCCGCGGCCAGGCCCGAGGCGGTGATGCTGTAGGCCCCCGCATTGACCGCCCCCTGGGCGGTGCCGCCGTAGGCCAGGCTGCCGCCCAGAACCGATGTCCCCTCGCCGTTGACGAAGCCGGCATAGGTGGCGCCGTTGTTGCCGCTGAAGGCTGCGCCGTCATAGGTCTTGCTGGTGCTGTTGGCGGAGACGGTCAGGGGGGCCTTGTTGATCGTCAGCGTGCCGGGGGTGATCGTCAGGTCGTACCCCTGCTGGGTCGAATAGAGTCCGCCAAGGGACAGGCCGCCGCCCGAGTACGTGCCCGCATTGGCCGAGGAGGTCGTGTAGGTGGCTGTGCCGAGGATCAGGGAGGAATCATGGCTGGAGGATCCATAGGTCAGGGTGCCGACATTGGTTGATGTCGTGGCGCCGTCATAGGTCTTGCCGCCTGCCCCTCCGGTGACCGTAAGGGGGGTCAGGAAGGCGCGCAGGAGAGGGGCCGTGGCGCCTTCGTAGAGGCGCCACATCGCGCCGGAGCCGCCGACTGTCGCGATATCCCAGCCGGCAAAAGAAGACGCGGCCTGCATCTGCGCCGTTGTCAGGCCGGTGACTCCGCCGGAGCCTCCGTGGCCAATACCGGTGGTTACGCCGGTGGTGTCCATGTTCCAGTAATTGCCGGAGAAGTAGGCCGGTGCGGAATCGGCATGACCGGCTATGCCTCCGACCCGGGATCCCGACGGGGCGGAGAGCGCGCCGGTTGCGTAGGAGTTTTTTATGGATCCCCACAAACCACCGGCGGGCAATCTTATTGAATCACCGGCGAGGCCTCCGATGGAAATATAAGCGCTGTTGTCGGTACTCGTCACCGATCCCGTGGCATAGGAATTGGTGATCTCTCCTCCATTGACACCGACGAGTCCACCAACCCTTGATGTTGCGCTTGTCACGTTGCCCGTGGCATAGGACTGGTCGATTTTTGAAAGTAGGATTGTCAGGCCGACCAGTCCTCCCGCGGCCGCCGTCGATCCGGAGGCCGTGCCTGTGTTGGTCACGCTGCCCGAAGCATGGGACTGTGTGATTGTGGCTTCTGACGTGGTTCCCACCAGTCCGCCGATGTTCGATTGCTCTGCGGTGACGGGGCCGCTGGTCGAGGACAGGGAAATTGATCCGTAACCCATGTAGCCGACCAGACCGCCGGTATAGCTGCCTGTCATGCCGTTCACGGCCGCGCTCGATGTCACGGATTTGATCTTGAGCGATTGGCTGCCAGTACCGGCGAGGGCACCAACAGATCCCCCTCCTGTGATCTGGCCGTCCGACAGGGTGACGTCGCGCAGGGAACCGGAATAGGCGGTGCCGAACAGCCCGACTTCACTTTGTGAAGGCCGGTTGATGGTTAAGTTGGAGATCGTGTGACCGAGGCCGGTAAATGTCCCGGTGAAGGCGCCCGCGCCGGCCCAGTTGCCGACCGGGTCGAACCCGGCGCCGCCGTTCCACCCGCTGGTGGCGGAGGCGTCGATATCCCCGGCCAGGGCGTAGTGCCCGGCAAGGTCGTTCGCCATGGCCTGCAGGTCGGCGACATCCCGGATCAGCGTATAGGCCGTGCCGTTGACGGTGAACCCGGCGCCCGCTCCCGAGAGCGTGATCGACCCGCCTGAAATGCTGTAGTCGCCGCCGTAGGTCAGCGTGACCCCGGCCCCGGATCCGCTGGCCGAGACCGGCTTGTTGATCTGGATATCCCGGACGGCTTGCAGGGTCAGGGTCGTGGGGGCCGACCAGCTGATGTCGGCATTGACGAAAATGTCGCCGTTGCCGTCGGTGGCGCCGTCGGCGCTGGACAGCGAGACATTGCCGCCTTCCAGATTCGCCGACAGGGTGGTCCCGGAGATATCGCCGCCGCTGTCGGCGATGGTCAGGTCCGTGGGGTCGATCAGCCAGGTGCCTGCGGTCCCGCCCTCGGCCAGGGTCGTGACCCGGGCGGTGTCGGCGATGGCGATCCTTTTCCCCGAGGTTTCGACGAAGCCGCCCTTGCCGTCTTGCCCGCCCCGGGTTGCGATGGTGCCGGAAAAGGACAGGTCGTCAGACGCTATCGCCATCACCGTACCGCCGGTCGCTTCGGGGCCGCCGCCCGAGGCATCGACCCTGCCGCCAAGGGCCACGGTTCCGGCGGTGATGGTGATCTCGCCCCCGTCGGTGGCGCCGTCTCCTCTGCGCGCGGTCCCGTCCTTGCGGGCGACGACGGTGGCCGCACTGTCGACCCGGCCGGTCTCTCCCGCTGTCAGAAAGATCCGGCCGCCGGTGGTGGTGACGCCGGAGGCCTTGATCACCGCATCGGTGTTGCCCGCCAGGGCGTAGACATTGCCGCCGTTGGCGCGCATTTCGATCTCGGCGGCGCGGACGGTCCCGGCGTTGACGACGGCCGTATCCGATCCGCCGACCCTGACCGCGAAGCGGCCGTGCTCGCCGGTCGCATCGGTCATCAGCACGTCGTAGCCGGCGGCCATCGCTGCGGTGCCGTTGGGCGCCGTCATGGTGCCGTGGTTTTCCACTTTGCGGGCGATCAGGGCCACATCCCCGTTGGCCGAGGTGAGAATACCGTTGTTGATGATCTCGGCCCGGCTGGACCCGGCGAAGGTTGCCGTGCCGCCGTCCAGGAAATCGCCATCGGTAATGTCGTGGGTGGAGGCGACGAACGATCCGCCGGTGGCAACCGAACCGCTGCTGCCGACCACCACCCCGGCCGGGTTGACCAGATAGAGGCTGCCCGAGGCGCTGACCGCGCCGTTGATCCGCGAGGTCACATTGCCGGTGACCCGTGACAGGGTGGCGCCGGCGCCATTGTTGAAGCGCACGGATTTGCCGGCGTCGACGGAAAAGCTGTCCCAGGTGAGGATGGCCTTTTGCGAGGCCTGATCGATGGTGAGGCTGTCACCGGTACCCGAGATGGTCGCCGCGCCGGTCGCCACCTGCCCGCCTGTGGGCAGTCCGGCGTCGGCCAGGGCCTGGGCAGGAACCGCCGTGCTCATCAGCAGCAGACTGACACAGCGGCGGACATTTCCACACGCCTTCAGGGAAGGTCTCGTCGACATGATGCGCAGGTCCCGTCACGCCTTTGATGGTCCGTCGGGCTCGCCGGACGCTTCTCCAGGAGAGGCGGCAGGAGCCGAATGAAATCAAGGATATGAAGAGGGTGCGCCCGCTCGCAATTCGCTCGCGTTATGGGAAAGGGCCGATGAGTTATGGGAAAGGGATATGGGGCCGCCGTCACCGGGAGGAGGACGGCGAGGAGGGCAGGGAGGAGGAGGGCGGGTCGTGCCGGTCATCCCGGGCTTCGATCAGATAGCGCCTGGGCGACGTGCCGTAGCGGCTTTTAAAGGCGGTGATGAAGTTGCTGACATGGTTGTAACCGACCCTGTAGGCCACTTCCTTGACGCTCAGGTCGCCGCTTTCCAGGACCAGGCGGGCATGTTCCAGGCGCTCGTTTCTCAGGGTTTCATAGACCGTCGTGCCGAACAGGCTTTTGAAGCCGGCGTTCAGCTTTTTCTCGGTCATGTTCACCGATGCGGACAGGTCGGTCAGGGTCGGCGGTGTGGCGATATTGGCCAGCAGCCGGTCCCGGGCATGCAGGACGGCGTCCCGGTCACTGGGCCGCTCCAGGGGAGGGGCGATCTCCTCAGGCCGGCCGGCTGTGGTGGCGTTGCCGGCGGATGCTACAAGGATCGCCAGCAATTGCAGGACGGCCCCTTCCTGCATGATTGTCCGCAACGGGCCATGCAGGTCTGGTGCGAACAGGCTGGCGCCGATGGTCCGGATCAGCGCCGTCGCGCGCACCGGCAGGACCATGCTGCGGTCGATGTCCCGTGCGAGCAGGGGATGGAGAACCGCCGGCGGATCGCCGTCGAACAGGCGTTCGATCCGGTCGAGATCAAGGTCGAAGCCGGACGCCAGATAGCGGGTGCCTTCGCGGAAGCTGAATGCTGAGCCGGCCTGGGTAGACCGCACGATGAACGACCGGTCCATGGAGGTCACCGTTTTCGGTCCGTCCAGAAGGTCCACCTCTGCCATGCCCTTCAGGGTGATTTGATGGTACAGGAAACTGTCCTGCCGTTCCGTGCGGGCGTTCAGGGTCATGTCGCGGTTGATGACCAGGTCGGAGAGCGTCAGATGAAGGCCTGACCCAACCCAGATCCGTTCGATCACGCCCCGCCAGTTATCATCGTCGAAGCGGTTCATGGTCGACAGCTTCAGGACCGTTTCGTCGGTGCTTTCCCGCAGCAACCAGTCAATGTTCGACAAAGTGGCGCGCTCCAGTCACGTGAAGTGGTCCCGTACCGCAAATTATAGGAGGCCGTTGTTAGCTCGGACAAGGGATGTTCGGTGTGATGGCCGGATGGTTACTTGTCCCGGGGTGACGGAGCGGGACCATTCGGGGCCGATGGCGGATATCCTCTGACAGACCCGGGCGCAGGGTTGCGCGGGTGTGAAAATGTGTAAGGGAGTGATACGCCCTCTTGTCGATACGGGGAAATACCCGCACGATGGCTGCCATGCTGACCCAGATGCTCGACGACTTTGCCGCGCGTTACCCGGACCTGAAGGTCGATCCGACCCCCGTGGACGTGACGGAGGCTTTTCGCTCGCCGGAAACCGGACGGATCGTAACCCCGCGGTCCATCGGGAATCTGAGCGGGGATCGGCGGGTACTGGCCTACACGGTCTATGGTGCGCCCTTCGTGCCGAAGTATCTGAAGGACGAAGCCGGCCAGGTGGTGCGTGAAGAGGACGGCTCACCACGCATCCGGCCCTTCACCCTGGAAAACAAGGTGCTGGCTTGCCTGTGCCTGCGCGATCTGCGCAATACCTCGTTCCACGAGATCCGGGATGCCTTGCAGGGGACCCATAAGGTGCAGGGGTTCCGCCGCTGGCATGTCGCCGGTCTGGAAGCCTGCCTGACCACCGCCCTGCCGGACTTCCGGCCGGCGGCGGACACGGCCTTTCTGTTCGCCGGCCGGCCGGATACGGTCTATCCCCGGATCGCCCTGAACGCCCTGTGGATGGACCAGATCCTCAGCAAGGGCCGCCAGGCGCTGTCGACCATGAGCAGGATCGAGGCCGACCTGATGGCCGTGGTCTTCCCCAACGACGTGCTGGCCGGGGTCCCCCAGGCGTTGCAGGAAGGCGGCTACATGTGGCAGCGCAATATCCTGTGGCAGCCCCAGACCGCCATGTTCCTGGCCGCCAAGGTGGCCGCCCGTCAAAGCGTCAGCGCCTGTTCCCGGCGCATGCCGGCCTACGGGATCTGAGCGGAGAGGGCCGGGAGTGCCCGGTCCGCATGCCCGCAAAACCCCTGCCGAATTATTTGAATGCGATGCGTCATCGGGTCCAGTAGATGCGGTTCGCGCTTTCCATCCGGGTGCCGTGGCCTATCTGACAGACAGTGTTGTCCCGTGAACAACGATCTGCTTGGGAAGGTATTCCATGACCACGTTGATGGATCCCCTGACTGTCGGGGAACTGACTCTGCCCAACCGCATCATCATGGCGCCGCTGACCCGGTGCCGGGCCGGCGGTGGGGAACGGGTGCCCAATGACCTGATGGTCACCTACTATACCCAGCGGGCCTCGGCCGGTCTGATCATCACCGAAGCCACCTCCGTCGATCCCATGGGGGTGGGCTATCCCGACACCCCGGGCATCTGGTCCGACGCCCAGGTGGCCGGCTGGCGCAAGGTTACCGACGCCGTTCATGCCGAGGGCGGCCGCATCTTCTTGCAGCTGTGGCATGTGGGCCGGGTTTCCCATTCCTCCTACCTCGGCGGGGCGCTGCCGGTGGCCCCCAGTGCTGTCAGGTCGGCCGGTCACGTCAGTCTGGTGCGGCCGATCACCGAGTACGAAACCCCCCGGCCGCTGACCCTGGACGAAATCGCCGGGGTGGTGGAGGCCTATCGCAAGGGGGCGGAGAACGCCAAGGCCGCCGGCTTCGACGGCGTGGAGATCCACGGCGCGAACGGCTATCTGCTCGACCAGTTCCTGCAGGACAGCACCAACATGCGCGACGACCGCTATGGCGGATCGCTGGAAAACCGCGCCCGGCTGATGCTGGACGTCACCGATGCGGTGCTGACCGTCTGGGACAAGGGCCGTGTGGGCATGCATCTGGCGCCCCGGGCCGACGCCCACGACATGGGCGACAGCAACCGGGCGGAAACCTTCCTTTACGTCTCACGCGAACTGGGCAAGCGGGGTATTGCCTTTATCTGCACCCGCGAGCATCAGGCCGAAGACAGCCTGTCGCCGCGCATGAAGGAGGCTTTCGGCGGGGTGCTGATCTCCAACGAAGCTTTCACCAGGGACAGCGCCAACGCTCTGCTCGCCAAGGGGGACGCGGACGCCATCGCCTTCGGCAAGGCCTATATCGCCAACCCGGATCTGGTGGAGCGCTTGGCCAAGAATGCACCGCTGAACAAGGCGGATTCGGATACCTTCTATGGCGGCGGGGTTGTCGGCTATCTCGACTATCCGACCCTGGCCGGGGCTGGCGAGGGGCGGCAGGCCGAGCCGGCCTGAGGCGCGCCGAGGATTACCGCTCCGACAGGGCCAGCTTCAGGCCGAGGGCGATGAACAGGGCGCCGGCCAGGCGGTCCAGGGTCTTGCGGAAGTGCGCGAAGGCCCGGGCCGCCGGTCCGGTGCTCAAGATCATGGCGGCAAAGCCGTACCAGCCGATGGAAACGCCGGCCATCACCGCCACGGCGGCGATGGCCAGACCGGGGGCCGGCGCGGCAGGAAAGGTGACGGCGAACAGCGAGGCGACAAAGGCCGCCGTCTTCGGGTTGGCCAGATTGGTAACGATACCCAGCCGCAGGGCCGCGACCGCAGAGGGCGGCGGGGCCGGCGCAGCGGGGGACGCGGCAGCGGCGGACGTGGCAGCGGCGCTGTGGCGGATCAGCTTCAGGCCCAGCCAGGCGATATACAGCCCGCCGGCAACCTTCAGTCCGGCATAGAGCCAGGGGGCGGCGGCAAACAGCATGCCGACGCCGAAGGCTCCGGCGATCCCCCAGACACAGGTTCCGAGCGCGACTCCCAAGGCAACCCGCAGCCCGGTGACGCGCCCATGCGCCGCCGCCGACCGGGCAACGGCGAGCAGATTGGGGCCGGGAATGGCCGCTGCGACAAACCACAGGCCGGCAACGCCGAACAGGGTGGGGGCGGTGGTCATGGGGGCTGTCCCTTGGAGCAGAAGGGGCGATCAGGCTGCGTCAGACAGTGGCTTGGCACGTTCGATCCGTTCCCGCTCCTTAGGGTCATTCATGACGGCCCACAAATCGGTACGGCGTTGGATGTTCAGCCAGAACTCGGCCGTCGTGCCAAAAACCCGCGCCAGGATCAAAGCCGTGGCGGCGGTTACGGACCGGCGGCCGGTGCACAGTTCGTTCACATGTTTACGCGGGACCCCCATGGCCTCAGCGAGGGCGCCCTGGGTCAGCCGCAGGGGATCGAGGAACTCCGTTACCAGGATTTCGCCAACGTTGACCGGTTTGCGCTTGGTTGTCAGCATGGGGGCTTACCTATGGCTATGGTTGTGGAGATACACCGATGATGCTTCGCCTGAACTATCATCCCAGAAGAAGATCAGCCGCCATTGCTTGTTCACCCGGATTGAAAAATATCCGGAGAGGTGGCCTCGAAGGGCCTCGAAATGATTGCTCGGTGGTACGAGCAGGTCCCGATCGCTGGTGGCGTCATCCAGCATTTGCAGCTTTCTGAACAGTCTACCTTCAAGATCGGCCGGTATTTTCTTGGAGCGAACATCCTCCTCGAAAAACTGGCGGAGCCATGTGTCCCGAAAATCAACGATCATCGCTCTGCCCGGTATTGTCAGAGCGATGATCGCTCACTGCTGAACCCATTGTACCGCTCAATGGGTCAATGTGGAAGCTGGAATCTGGTGGGCGCCCCATCCGAGGGGCGGTCAGTCGTAGCTGCGGGCGTCCTCGATCACCTTGCCGTCGTTGGCCAGGGTGGAGGGGGCGACGATGTCGACCACTCCCTTCAGTTTGGTCACCGATCGCAGGGTCTCGCCGATGGCGTCGGCCGGGCCGGTGGCGTCCGGGCATTCGCAGGTCAGGGTCATGATATCGTTGGTGCCGTCCCGGGTCACCACCAGCCGGGCCTTTTTTACCTCGGGGTGGCGGCGGACCACTTCGGCGATCTGTTCGGGGTGAACGAACATGCCCTTGACCTTCGTCGTCTGGTCCGCCCGGCCCATCCAGCCCTTGATGCGCAGATTGGTCCGGCCACAGGGGCTGATACCCGGCAGAACCGCCGACAGATCGCCGGTGGCAAAGCGGATCAGCGGGTATTCCGGAGTAAAGGTGGTCACCACCACCTCGCCCACCTCGCCGGGGGCCACGGGGATGCCGGTGCCGGGGCGCACGATCTCCAGAATCACCCCTTCGTCCACCACCATGCCCTCGAAGCGGCCGTCATCGGCGGGGGCTTCATAGGCGATCAGCCCCAGATCGGCCGAGGCGTAGCACTGGTAGACGGCCAGCCCACGTTCGGCGAAGGCCTGACGCTGGGCGGGCAGGTAGGCTTCGCCGGAGACCAGGCCGCGCTTCAGGCTGGAGATGTCGGCCCCCATCTCGGCGGCCTTGTCCAGCAGGATGCCCAGGAATGACGGCGTGCCGGTGTAGCCCACCGGGCGCAGGTCGCGCAGGGCCTGGACCTGGGCTTCCGAATTGCCCACGCCGGCGGGGAACACCGGGCAGCCCAGGGTGCGCGCGCCGTCGTCGAAGATCCAGCCACCGGGGGTGAAGTGGTAGGAGAAGGTGTTGTGCACCAGCTCCCCCTTCTTGAACCCGGCCGCATTCAGGGCCCGCACCATCCGCCAGTAATCGATGCGCCGGCCTTCCGGATCGTAGATTGGCCCGGGGGACTGGAAGACGCGACCCAAATCCTGTTCGCTGGTGGCCAGCCCGCCCAGCGGCGGCGTGGCCTTCTGTACCTCGATCAGTGCCGACTTCCGGGTCACCGGCAGGGCCGACAGCGCGGTGCGGTCGGTCACCGCATCGGCGTCCACGTCGGCCAGCAGGGTCCCGTAATAGGGCGCATTGGCCTTGGCGTGGGCGATCAGGCCGGGCAGGGCGGCGAACAGCTCGCGTTCGCGGGCTTCGGGATCACGGGTTTCCAGGGCATCCAGGTAGTGAACCATCGGGCGTCCTTTGGTTGATGGCAGGAGCGGACGGAAAGCGAGAGCGGCGGCAGAGGAGGAATGGAAAAAAGAGAGCCGCCTTTTACAGCCAGCGCTTACGGCGCTTGTAGGACTTCAGGTTCTTGAACGACTTGCGGTGCTCGCCGCCGCCGCCGAGGTAGAATTCCTTGACGTCCTCGTTGTTCAGCAGCTGGTCCTGGTTGCCGTCCATGACGATCTTGCCCGATTCCATGATATAGCCGTAGCTGGCCGCGCTCAGCGCCATGCGGGCGTTCTGTTCCACCAGCAGGGTGGTCATCCCCAGCTCCTTGTTGAGCGCGCGGATGATCGAGAACACTTCCTTCACCAGCAGCGGCGACAGGCCCATGGAGGGTTCGTCCAGCAGGATCAGCTTGGGACGGGCCATCATCGCCCGGCCGATGGCCAGCATCTGCTGTTCCCCGCCCGACAGATAGCCGGCCAGGCCCGTACGTTCGCGCAGGCGCGGGAAGTAGTCCAGCACCATGTCCAGGTCCTTGCGCACTGCCGCCGACCCGTCGGTGCGGGTGAAGGCGCCCAGGCGCAGGTTCTCGATCACGGTCATGTCCTCGATGATGCGGCGGCCTTCCATCACCTGGAAGATGCCTTTGCGGACGATGCGTTCGGGATCCATGTTGGCGATGTTCTCGCCCATGAAGGTGATCTCGCCGCGGGTCACCTCGCCGTCTTCGGTGCGCAGCAGGCCCGAGATGGCTTTCAGCGTCGTTGATTTGCCCGCGCCGTTGGGACCGAGCAGGGTGACGATCTCGCCTTGCGGCACCTCCAGGCTGACACCGCGCAGCACCAGGATGACGTTGTCGTAGACCACTTCGATGTTGTTGACCGTCAGGATCGGCTCGCCGGTCGCCGGCTTGGGCGTGGTCTCGGCGGGGGGAACGGTGCTGGGGGTGCTGGCGGCGGCGGTCTCGGCCATGGCAGCGGACTCCTCCGGGAAGGCGGTCGGAAAAATAAGTAGGGCGGGCAAGCAAGCGCGGAAAAAAGGGGAGCGGCCGGCCCCGCAGACCCCCGCCTTCGGCAGGCAGGGGCGGGGGAGGGGGCCGGCCGCCGGACCCTGGGTCCCTAGTAGCCCAGCCAGTCCTCACGACGGGGCAGGGTGGTTTCGGCGACCTTGTGGATCACCGGCTTGCCGTCTTCCCAGGCGCCGCGATAGATGAACGAGGTCATGGTGCCCCGGTGATCTTCGACGGTCCAGGTGGACGGGCTGCACACGCCTTCCAGGCCCTTGGGCACCCAGTCTTCCTTGGCATACATGCCCTGCTTGATGTTCTCGCCGGTGATGCCGCCGTTGGCCTTGGCCCACTCCATCGCTTCCTTCATGTAGTAGGCGCTGCAGATGCCGCGGATGTAGTGGTGGGTGCGGGGTTCGTCGTCACCGGCGATTTCCTTGACCAGGGCCATGCCCGGGGCGTCGCTGTTCCAGAAGGCGTTGGCGGCCACGAACACATAGCCGTCGCCGTTTTCGCCCATGGCGTCCAGGGTCAGCTGGTCGCCGCCCCAGATGTTGGCCATGAACTGGGTGTCCACGCCCACGGTCTTGCAGGACTTCACCAGCGACACCACCGACGGACCCAGGTTGGCGACGTAGACGTAGTTGGCGCCGCTTTCCTTGATCGTCAGGCACTGGGCCTTGAAGTCGCCGGGCTTCAGCGACACCACCACGGGGGGCAGCACCTCGAAGCCCAGTTCGCCGGCGTATTCGGCGCAGGCTTCCTTCGGGGCGTTGGGGTAGGGGTGGTTGTCGCCGGCATGGACGAACTTCGGCGCGCCTTCGCCGCCCTTGGCCTTCCAGTCTTCGCTGGCCCACTGGGCGAGCGCCCGGCAGCCGTCGGAATAGCTGGGTCCGTAGAAGAAGTTGTAGGGGGCGGGCTTTTCCGTCTTCGGATTCTTGCCGGTGGGATCGGTCAGGTGGCCGGAATAGCTGGCCGACCAGACCGGGATCTTGTCCTTGGCGACGAAGCTGATCAGGGCTTCGGTATCGCCCGTGCCCCAGCCCTGCATGGCGACCATGTCGTTCTGGCCGGTCCACTTCTTGTACTGGCTGATGGCGCGGGGCACTTCGTAGGCGTAGTCGACGCTTTCCACCTCGACCGGGGTGCCGTCGATGCCGCCATGGGCGTTGATGTACTTCAGGGCATCGGCCACGCCCGGGCCATAGAGCTTGCCGACGAAGCCGGTGGCGCCGGTGATGTCCATCAGGTGGCCGACAAAGACCGAATCCTCGGCCTGCGCGGCGGATACCACGGATGCGGTCAGCGCGGCGGCGCAGACAGTGGCGGTCAGGGTTTTCTTCATGGTGGGTTTACCTCCTGTTCCAGGCATTGTGTCTGGATTTTCCGTATTTTTTAACGACGTAAGGCTACGACGCAGGGGAACGTTAAGGCCGTTCCTTGTTGGTGCGCCCGGTTCCGGGCGGTTTATTGCTGGTCCCGCCTTCCCGAAGGAAGGCGGGGGGCCGGGGGCGAGCCTTCGGCGGGGGTCTTTCGACGACGGGCCGACGGATCAGTGGGAGAAGGGGTACAGCTTCCAATAGGCCTTGATCAGCTTCCAGCGGTGGGCCAGGCCGTCGGGTTCGAAGATCAGGAAAAGGATGATCGCCCCGCCGATGGCCATTTCGCGGAAGAAGGCCAGGCCGTTGATGATGAAGGGCTGGTTGCCCCATTCGGTGGCCGAGATGATGCTGACGCCGCCGGCCATCACTTCGGGCAGCAGGGCCATGAACATGGTGCCCAGCATGGCGCCCATCACCGATCCCAGGCCGCCGATGATGATCATGCCCAGGAACTGGATCGACAGCAGGATGGTAAAGGCCTCGGCCGACACGTAGTTCAGGTAGTGGCCGTACAGCGCCCCGCCCACGCCGGCGTAGAAGGCGGCGATGCCGAAGGACATCACCCGGTATTTGGTCAGGTTGATGCCCATCACCTCGGCGGACAGGTAGTGGTCACGCACGGCGATGAACGCCCGGCCGTCGCGCGACCGCATCAGGTTGGCCGCCCCGACGAACATGATGATGGTGATGGTCAGGGCCAGCAGGAAGTACTTTTGGTCGTTGTCGAAGGCGAAGCCGAAGATCGACACCGTGTCGGCCATGGAACCCGAGGACCCGCCGGTGAACCAGTCCATGCGGATGAACAGGTCTTCGATGATGAACTGGGCGGCCAGGGTGGCGATCGCCAGATACAGCCCCTTGATGCGCGCCGCCGGCGCTCCGAACAGCAGGCCGACCACCGCGGCCATCAGGCCGGCCAGGGGAATGCACAGGATCACCGGGATGCCCAGGGTGTTGTTCAGCCAGGCGGAACTGAAGGCGCCGACCCCGAAGAAGGCGGCATGCCCTAGCGAGATCTGCCCGGTGAAGCCCACCAGGATGTTCAGTCCCAGGGCGGCGATGCCGTAGTAGCAGAACTGGATCGCCAGCGAGAGGTAGTAGCCGTCGGCGAACCACCCCAGCACCGGCGCGTCTTCCAGCACCGGGAACATCAGCGGCAGCAGCACCAGCACATACAGCAGGCCGAGGAAGCCCATCATCGCGTACCGGCTGTTGCGGGTGTCGAAGATGGTGGTGTCCTGGCGATAGGTGATGCGGAAATCGCCGCAGGGACGCAGGGAAAGAGAAGCCATCTGATTACACCCGCTCGATATCTTTGGTGCCGAACAAACCGTAGGGCTTGATCACGAGAATGATGATCAGCACCCAGAACGGAGCGATGGTCAGCATGTTGCCCCAGTGCAGGTACTGGCCGTCGACAAATTCGGACAGGTTTTCCAGGATGCCGATGATCAGCCCGCCGGCGATGGCACCGACGATGGAATCCAGCCCGCCGAGGATCACCGCCGGGAACACCTTGATGCCAATGAAGGACAGGGCGCTCGACACCCCGTTGACCATGCCTACGGTGACGCCGGCCACCGCGCTGACCATGGCCGAGATGGCCCAGGCCATGGCGAAGACGTTTTTCACCGAAATCCCCAGGGACTGGGCGACCTGCTGGTTGAAGGCGGTGGCGCGCATGGCCAGACCGTAGCGGGAGAAGCGGAAGAAGTAATAGAAGCCGACCATGATCAGGATCGAGATGATGAAGCTCATCAGATAGGCCGGCTGCACGTTCAGCCCCAGAATGCCGATGCTGTCGGCGTCGAAAACCCGAGGATAGGCCTCGGCGGTCTGGCCGAACAGCCAGTTGACCAGGGCGCGGGTAAAGATCGACAGGCCGATGGTCACCATGATCACTGAAATGATCGGCTCGCCGATCATCGGCCGCAAGACCACCACCTGCAGCAGCACCCCGAAGACCATCATGAAGGCCAGGGTGATCAGGAAGCCCAGCAGGAAGGGCAATTGGAATTCCTGCAAAAGATACCAGCACACCCAGGCGCCGATCAGCAGGAATTCCCCTTGGGCGAAGTTCACCACCTGGGTGGATTTGTAGATCAGCACGAAGCACATCGCCACGACGCCGTAGAGCGTGCCGACGATGATGCCGTTGATCAGAAGCTGGAAAAGCAGTTCCCAGTTCACCTTGGTCCCTCCCTGGACAGCCGCGCGGGGTCCGCACGGACTCTCCCTGTTGTTCCGGTCCTGCCGGGCGGCTCTTGTAAACCGGCCGCTCCGGCGTGGCTGGACGGTGTCCCGCGGGCCGGGTCCGTCCTTGTCTGGTGCGGTGTGGTTCGTCCGTTTCGGCCGTGCTATTCCGCTGCCCGGGTCGTCTTGGCCGCGCCGTTGTCCGGGGCGATCAGGGTTTCCACCTTCAGGCTGGTCTGGATGCGCGAGCGCGATCCGTCCTGGAAGGTGATCACCGTGTCGATCTCCACCCGGGGCTTGTCGGCGTAGATGGCCTCGATCTCCTTGGCGTATTTCTCGGCGATCACCCCGCGGCGCACCTTGCGGGTGCGGGTCAGCTCGCCGTCATCGGGGTCCAGTTCCTTGTAGAGCAGCAGGAACTTGCGGATGCGCTGGGCCTCGGGCAGGGTCTGGTTCACCCGCTCCACCTCTTCGCGCAGCAGGGCATAGACCTCGGGCTGGGCGGACAGGTTGGTGTAGTTGGTGAAGGCAAGGCCGCGCTGTTCGGCCCATTTGGCGACGATGGACCAGCGGATGCAGATCATCGCCGACAGATAGGCCAGATCGCGCCCCAGGATCACCGCTTCGGCGATGAAAGCCGAGAACTTCAGCTTGTTTTCGATGAATTGCGGGCTGAACCGCACGCCGCCGGAGGTGGTGGCCAGGTCCTTGACGCGGTCGATCACCACCAGCTGACCGTTGTCGGGCTTGATGTAGCCCGCATCCCCGGTGTGCAGCCAGCCGTCCTTGACGTCGGTCTTGGCGTCCTCGCCCATCTTGTAGTAGCCGAGGAACATGCCCTGGTTGCGGCCGATGATCTCGCCCACACCCTCGCTGTCGGGGTTGAGGATCTTGACGTCTGACTTGTCGAAGGCGGTGCCGACGGTTTCATGGTCGATGGCGCCGTCGCGGTGGATGGTATAGGCGCCCGCCAGCTCCGTCTGGCCATAAAGCTGCTTCAGCGGCACCCCCATGGCATGGAAGAAGCGGAAGGTTTCCGGCCCCATCGCCGCGCCGCCGGTGGCCGCGCTGGTCAGGAAGCTGAAGCCCAGGCGGTCGCGCAGGGCGCGGAACAGGATCACATCGGCGAGCGCGGACCGCTTGCCCTGGTCCAGGGCGGCCATGCCGATCTTCATGCCCAGCGCGAACAGCTTCTGCTTCAGCGGAGTCGAATCCATCATCCGCGCCCGCACGTCGGCGGCGATGCTTTCCCAGACGCGCGGGGCCAGCAGCACGAAGGTGGGGCCGATCTCGCGCAGGTCGGCCATGGTGGTTTCTTCTTCTTCGACGAAGTTCACCGTGGTCCGCGCCACCAGGGCCTGCCCCAGCACGTAGACCTGTTCCATGATCCAGGGCAGGGGCAGGACGGAAACGTATTCGTCCCCCGGCCGCTTGGGGTCGGCGTTCAGGTAGTCGACGCAATGGCGCAGGAAGGCGCCGCTTTGCAGCATGGCCATCTTCGGCACCGAGGTGGTGCCCGAGGTGGTGCACAGGATGGACACATCATCGCCGCCGCCGGCGTCCACCTCGCGCTGATACAGGCCGGGATCCTCGTGCTCCAGGGCTTCGCCCTTGGCCAGCAGGTCGTCCAGCGAGATCAGCCGGGGGTCGTCGTATTTGCGCATGCCCCGGGAGTCGCAGTAGACGATCAGCCGGACGGAGGGGATCTTGTCCTCCAGCTCCAGCAGCTTGTCCACCTGCTCCTCGTCCTCGGCGATGATCGCCGCGACGTCGGCATAGGTGATCAGGTATTCGGCTTCGGTGCCCAGCACGTCCTTGTAGATGCCCAGCGACAGGCACCCCAGGGCATGGGCGGCCACTTCGCCCCACACCCATTCGGGTCGGTTGGCGCCCAGAAGGCCGATCACCTGGCCGCGTTCGATGCCGCTGGCCCGCAGGCCGAGCGCCATCAGCCGCACCTTTTCCGCATAGTCCTTCCAAGTGAATTCGTTCCAGATGCCGAATTCCTTTTCGCGCAGGGCCACGTCGTCGGGCCAGCAGCGCGCGTTGCGAATCAGCACCTTGGGGAAGGTATCCAGGCCGGACACATCGGCGTATTCGGGCGTCCGGGTGTTTTTCCGCCGTGCCATCAGGCAACCTCCTGCCCGGACGCCGCGGCGTCCTCTTCGTCGTCCTCGCCCAGATAGGCCTTTTTCACGTAAGGATTGCTCATGATCTCGTCGGGCAGGCCCTCGGCGATCTTCTGCCCGAAGTCGAGCACGATCACCCGTTCGCTGATGTCCATGACCACGCCCATGTCGTGTTCGATCATGACCACGGTCATGCCCCACTCTTCGTTCAGATCGACGATGAAGCGGGTCATGTCCTCCTTCTCTTCCTGGTTCATGCCGGCCATGGGTTCGTCCAGCAGGATCAGGTTGGGACGCAGGGCCACGGCCCGGGCCAGTTCCACCCGCTTGCGCAGGCCATAGGACAAGGTGCCTGCCGTGGCCTTGCGGATATGGGTGATTTCCAGGAAGTCGATGATGTCTTCGACCGTGCGGCGGTGGGTCAACTCTTCCTGCTGCGCCCCGCCGAACCAGTAAAGCGCCCCGGTCAGGAAGTTGTTCTTCAGCAGGTGGTGGCGGCCGACCATGATATTGTCCAGCACCGACATGTGCCCGAACAGGGCCAGGTTCTGGAAGGTGCGGCCGATGCCCAGGTCGGTCCGCTTGTTGGGTGGCAGACCGGTGACGTCCCGGCCATTGAAGACAACCGAGCCCTGCGTTGGGGTATAGCGCCCCGAGATGCAGTTCATCATCGATGTCTTGCCGGCCCCGTTGGGACCGATAATGGCGAAGAGTTCGCCGGGCTTGACGGCGAAAGAAACATTGGAAAGCGCGCGCACGCCACCGAAGTGCAGCGATACGTCGCGGATTTCCAGGATTGGTGAATCCGTGGAATTCAAAGCTGTCGGCCTCCCTGTTCAGCCGCTCCTGTCGGTGGGGTTTTGTTCTTTGAACCCATTCTCGACACTTGGTGAGCCGCTGTTTTGACTATACGACCTACCCTGAATTGACGTTTACGTCAAGCGGCAGCGGGATAGTCGGACATGCGGTTTTTTCGGCTTCCCGGGACCGGGGGCTGCCCGGTGGCGCTTCTGCGCCGTGGACCGGGCCGGAACGGCGCGGTTTGCCTGCGGAAGCGGGCCATCAAGTATGCCCTGACTCCCGGCCCGGCGGGAGTCCATTCGGGATCCGCATGGGTCTCCGGGCGTTAGTAGCGGTAAGCCGGTCCGGATTTCCGCTTCAAGGACGGCATCGCCACCGCCATATGGGAACCAGGCCGGATGCGCTGCCCCCCTTTCCCGGGAAAGGACCGGGCTGCCGCGTCCGCGGGTCCGGAGTCCCGGATAGCCTCCGATTCCGGAGGTGACGGTCGGGACGTTCGGCAGTTTCAACACCGCAGCCAGGGAGTCCCCTCATGCCTTTGTGTGGTCACGACACGCTCAAGACCCGACGCCCCCTTTCCGTCAACGGCAAGGATTACGACTATTTCAGCCTGGAGGCCGCCGGCCTTGGCGATGTGTCGCGTCTGCCCTATTCCATGAAGGTGCTCCTGGAGAACCTTCTGCGCTATGAGGACGGCCGCAGCGTCACCGTGGACGACATCAAGGCCATTGCCGCCTGGATGAACGACCGGACCTCCGACCGGGAGATCGCCTATCGCCCGGCCCGGGTGCTGATGCAGGACTTCACCGGCGTTCCGGCCGTGGTCGACCTTGCCGCCATGCGGGACGCCGTCGGCGCGCTGGGCGCCGATCCGGATCGGATCAATCCGCTGTCCCCCGTCGATCTGGTGATCGACCACTCGGTGATGGTCGATTTCTACGGCACCGGCGATGCCATGAAGCGCAACATGGATTTGGAGTTCGAGCGCAACGGCGAACGCTATGCCTTCCTGCGCTGGGGTCAGAAGGCCTTCGACAATTTCCGCGTGGTGCCGCCGGGAGTGGGGATCTGCCATCAGGTGAATCTGGAGTATCTGGCCAAGGGCGTGTGGACCGGGGGCGAGGACGGCAGGACGCTGGCCTATCCCGACACCCTGGTGGGCACCGACAGCCACACCACCATGATCAACGGCCTGGGCGTGCTGGGCTGGGGCGTGGGCGGGATCGAGGCCGAAGCCGCCATGCTCGGCCAGCCGATCTCCATGCTGATTCCCGAAGTGGTGGGCTTCAAGCTGTCCGGCGCGCTGAAGGAAGGCACCACGGCCACCGACCTGGTGCTGACCGTGGTGGAAATGCTGCGCAAGAAGGGCGTGGTTGGCAAGTTCGTCGAGTTTTACGGCGATGGCCTGGACAACCTGCCCCTGGCTGACAGGGCGACCATCGCCAACATGGGTCCGGAATACGGTGCGACTTGCGGTATTTTCCCGATCGATTCGGAAACCATCCGCTTCATGAAGTTCACCGGCCGCGACGAGGAAACCGTGGCGCTGGTCGAAGCCTATGCCAAGGCCCAGGGCATGTGGCGGGCGACCGGCGATGCCGACCCGCTGTTCACCGACACCCTGGAATTGGATATGGGAACGGTGGAACCTTCGCTGGCCGGGCCGAAGCGGCCGCAGGACCGCGTGGCCCTGTCCGGCGCGGCAGAGGCCTTCAAGAAGGTGCTGCCGAGCCTGCTGCCCGATGCGCCGGCCGACCGCGAAATCCCTGTGGCCGGGGCGGATTACAGCCTGAACGACGGGGATGTGGTGATCGCCGCCATCACCTCGTGCACCAATACCTCCAACCCCTCGGTGCTGATGGCCGCCGGGCTGGTGGCCAAGAAGGCGGTGGAAAAGGGGTTGGCCAGCAAGCCCTGGGTCAAGACGTCGCTGGCGCCGGGGTCCCAGGTGGTCACCGACTATCTGGCCAAGGCCGGGCTGCAAACCTATCTGGATCAGCTGGGCTTCACCCTGGCCGGCTACGGCTGCACCACCTGTATCGGCAACTCCGGTCCGCTGGCCGAGCCGATCGCCGAGGCCATCGACGGCAACAACATGGTCGCCACCGCCGTGCTGTCGGGCAACCGCAACTTCGAAGGCCGCATCAGCCCCCAGGTGAAGGCCAACTATCTGGCCTCGCCGCCGTTGGTGGTCGCCTATGCCCTGGCAGGCAGCCTGAAGGTGGACGTGGCTTCCGAGTCGCTGGGCAAGGACAAGGACGGCAACGATGTCTTCCTGAAGGACATCTGGCCGTCGGCCAAGGAAGTGGCGGACGCCGTGGAGCAGTTCATCACGCCCGAGATGTACCGCAGCCGCTACGCCAACGTCTTCGACGGCCCGCCCGAGTGGCAGGCGGTGCAGGTGGCCGAGGGGGAAACCTACGGCTGGGATATCGCCTCCACCTACGTCCAGCATCCCCCCTATTTCCAGGATATGGACCCCGAGCCGAAGGACCCGGAAGACATCCTCGACGCCCGTCCGCTGGCGATCCTGGGCGATTCGGTGACCACCGACCACATCTCGCCGGCCGGTTCGATCAAGGGCGACAGTCCGGCGGGCAAATATCTGACCGAGCATCAGGTGTCGGTGAAGGACTACAACTCCTATGGGGCGCGGCGCGGCAACCACCAGGTGATGATGCGCGGCACCTTCGCCAACATCCGAATCCGCAACGAGATGGCGCCGGGGACCGAAGGGGGCGTGACGACCTACCAGCCCGACGGGGGCGTCATGCCGATCTATGACGCGGCGATGAAATACGCCGACGCCGGCGTGCCGCTGGTGGTGGTGGCCGGTAAGGAATACGGCACCGGGTCGTCCCGCGACTGGGCGGCCAAGGGTACCAACCTGCTGGGCGTGAAGGCGGTGATCTGCGAAAGCTTCGAACGCATCCACCGCTCCAACCTGGTGGGGATGGGCGTGCTGCCGTTGCAGTTCAAGGGCGGCATCGACCGCAAGACCCTGGGGCTGGACGGGACGGAGCGCTTCACCATCACCGGCGTGGCGGCTCTGAAGCCGCGCCAGGAGGTGGAGGTCACCATCACCCGCGCCGACGGCTCGACGGAAACGGTGACCACGCTCTGCCGCATCGATACGCTGGACGAGCTGGATTACTTCCGCAACGGCGGCATTCTGCAATACGTGCTGCGGAATCTGGCGGCGGCGGAATAGGCCTCGTTCCCCCAGGTCAGGGGATCGGACGGCACGCGCGGAGGGTCGAAAGGCCCTCCGCGTTTTGTTGGGCCGCGTTTTATTCGGCCTGTCGTCGCAGGACGGATTTGCCGGGCGGGTTCCAGGCGCTTTGGCCCGGCGTGGGGCTGCGGCCCTGCCCTTTCGTGTCCGGGCGGAATTCGCTGTGCAGATCGCCAGCCGGATCGGTCAGGCTGCCTTTGACCACATTGTTCAGCAGGGTGGCTTCGTAGGCGTCCTTGACCTGCTGCCACACATCCGTCCTGCCGGCTTCGGCGGGGTCCGTGACCACACCGCTGAGCGGCGCATCGTGGTCATGGCGGGGGTCGACCGGATGGTTCGCCTGCTCCAGCACGAAACGCAGAGCGTCGTCCATGTTGAAGCCAGAAGGCGCCGGGTCTTCCTCTTCTGCGTGATCGGGCATGTCACTCCTCCTCCAGCATCAGAAGCATGCGATGATCCCGTGTCTGCCCGATATTGCGAATCGTGAAAGGCGTGGACGGCAGAAAGAGAATTTCGCGGTCCGTCGGGACCGGGGCGACGGACCCGATGTCTCGGCCCGTCTTGCCGTAAAGGATGATCGACCAGCGTCCCGGAGACGTCGACGGCCGCGTGCTGGCGCTGAAGAAGCCGCGATCCATAAAGGGCTTGCCGATGATGTCGGGGGTCACCAAACGCTCCTCCAGCTCTCTCGGCAGGTCGGTTCTGCGATAGACGACCCCCGCAAACGGGGGGAGCCGGAGAAGGGCACCGGTCATCACCTGGATGGCGGGCATCAGCTTGACCAGCGCGAGGGCGTCCTGATGGCGTATGGCGGCGTTTATCGTGCGGAAAAGGGCGCTGCCGTCCGGTCTTTCGGTTGTGTAGACGTGCAGCGCGACCGCTTGGCGCGGATCGAGGCCGGCCGCCCGCGCCCTGCCGATGATCCCGCTATCCTGCAGCCGGGACAGAACGCTGATATACGCAGGTGTGCCGTACCAGGCGACAAATCGCCGAAGTGCGTCATTTTCCTTGCTCATGCTCGATCCCGGGATGGCGGACAGGCCCCCTGACGCCCGTGAACCCTGCGGGCGGGTGCAATACCCATTCTGGTAGCATAAAGTCTTTGCTGCGTCTAATTGTGCCTGCGGTCCCTCCGGCCCGGCGGCGGAGGGTGCGAGAGCCTGAAAAAAACCTCCTTGACTTAGAGTGTACTCGAACCCGTAGCTTTTCGGGCGTCGTGACGGGATGCAGGTAACATGAAGATCGGAGAACTCGCGAAACGCAGTGGTCTGTCGGCCCATACGCTCCGGTACTACGAGCGGATCGGCCTGCTGCCCGGCGTGGACCGGGACGCTTCGGGGCAGCGGGACTACGACGCATCGATTCTGATCTGGATCGAATTTCTCGGTCGGCTGAAAACCACGGGCATGCCGATCCGCCAGATGCTGCGCTATGCCGCCCTGCGGGATCAGGGGCCGCAAACCGGGCCGGAACGCCGGGTGCTGCTGGAAGCGCACCGGGAGGAGGTCCGGGCGCGGGTTGCCGAGTTGCAGGCCTGTCTTCTCGTCCTCGACACCAAGATCGACACCTACGTCGAATCGGAAACGAGGACACAAGACGATGACTCAAACACGGGAACACGCCACCCAAAGCCGGCTGGAGCGCGGGCGGCGGGCGCTGGCAGAGATTGACGGCACCGCCGGCCAAACTGTGATCGACGCGCTGGCCGACATTGCCCCCGACTTCGCTACCTATATATTCGAATTCCCCTTCGGCGACATCTACTGCCGCCCCGGCCTCGCGGTCCGGGACCGGGAAATCGCCACCATCGCCGCGCTGGCGGCCGTGGGCACCGCCACGCCGCAGCTGAAAGTGCACATCGAAGCCGGGTTGAATGTCGGACTCTCGCGGGAAGAAATCACCGAGATTCTGATGCAGATGGCGGTCTATGCCGGATTCCCGGCGGCCCTGAACGGCCTGTTCGCCGCCAAGGAGGTCTTCGCTGCGGTCGACGGGACGGCGTCGGCGGAGGGCGCCTGATCCGTCCGTCCGCCGGCCGGTGAGCGGAAGCGGGTGCGCCGGGGCACCCGCTTCGTCCGGGGTCAGGCCTTGACGCCTTCCTTGAAGGTGGCTGCGTGTACCTTGCGCAGCTCGGCCTTCTGCACCTTGCCCATGGTGTTGCGGGGCAGTTCGTCGATCTCGAAGATCACCTTGGGCGTCTTGAACTTGGCCAGGCTTTCGGCGGTGCGGGCGATGATCGCCTTGTGGTCCAGGGTCGCGCCCGGGGCGGGCACGATGACGGCGGCCACCGCCTCGCCGAAGTCGGGATGGGGAAGGCCGATCACCGCCGTTTCCTTGACCTCCGGCAGGGTCAGCAGCACGTCTTCCACCTCCTTGGGATAGACGTTGAAGCCGCCGCTGATGATCAGATCCTTGTCTCGTCCGACGATGGTCACATAGCCGTCCCCGGCGATCACCGCATTGTCGCCGGTGATGAAAAAGCCGTCGGGGCGGAACTCCTCGGCGGTCTTTTCCGGCATGCGCCAGTAGCCCTTGAACACGTTCGGACCGCGCACTTCCAGCACCCCCACCTCGCCGTCGGGCAGGACGGTGCCGGCCTTGTCGCAGACCCGCACCTCGACGCCGGGCAGGGGCAGGCCGACGGTGCCGGCGCGCCGGTCGCCGTCCAGCGGGTTGGAGGTGTTCATGCAGGTTTCCGTCATGCCGTAGCGTTCCAGGATGCGATGGCCGGTGCGGTCCTCGAAGGCCCGATGGGTTTCGGCGAGCAGGGGGGCGGAGCCGGACACGAACAGGCGCATCCCCGCCGTTGCCTCCCGGGTCAGTCCCGGATGGTCGAGCAGGCGGGTGTAGAAGGTGGGGACCCCCATCATCACCGTCGCCTGCGGCATCAGGCGCAGCATCTCGTCGGCGTCGAAGCGGGGCAGCAGGATGATGGTGCCACCGTTCAGCAGCATCACGTTCACCGCCACGAACAGGCCGTGGGTGTGGAACAGCGGCAGGGCATGCAGCAGCACGTCGCCGTCTCGGAAGCCCCAGGCCTCGTGCAGCGCTTCGGCGTTGGAGGCCAGGTTGCGCTGGGTCAGCATCGCCCCCTTCGACCGCCCTGTGGTGCCGGAGGTATAGAGGATCGCCGCCAGATCATCGGGCTGGCGCTCGGCCACCATCGTATCGGGTTCGGCGGCGTCTGCCGCCTCGGCCAGGGTGCCGTCGCCGGCGGTCCCCAGGGTCAGGGCCACGGCGCCGGCGGTTTCGGCCACCTTGGCCATGTCCGGCGCTTCGGGGCCGTGGACGAAGACTCGGGGTTCGGCGTCACCGAGGAAATAGGAAATCTCGGATTCCGTATAGGCGGTGTTCAGCGGCAGATGCGCCGCGCCGGTGCGCAGGCAGGCCAGATAGAGGGCGATCACGTCCACCGACTTGTCCACCCGCACCGCCACCCGGTCGCCAGGCACCACCCCGTGGCTGCGCAACACCGCCGCCATGCGGGCCGCCCGGTCCACCAGGGCGGCGAAGGAAATCGCGGTCCCGTCCGGGGTCAGGATCGCCGGCCGCGAGCGGTCGGCAGGAAAACGGCTTTCGATCAGGGCATAAAGGGATGTGGTGGTGAAGGACATGGCGGGTCTTCCGATTTGTGAAAGGCGGAAAGGGGACGGCCGCAAACGGGCGTCCGGAAGGATGGCGGAGAGGCACGGGACCGTCCCCTCGGATCAGGGCTTCCCGGCCAGGGACAGAACGGCGCGGGAGGCGGCGATCCGGCCCTCGGCCATCAGGGCTTCGTGGTTTCGTTCGATGTCCGATAGGCGGTAGAGGTAATTGACCATGATCCCCCCCGACTGCCGCAAGCCCTTGGGCGAGGTATCCCCCAGCCAGTTCAGGCGTTCCAGGGTCGCGCCATTGCCCAGGTGGAAGCGGGCGGTGGGGTCCAGCGGGGCCATGCCGCGCCGGCCGTGGGCCAGATAGGCCGCGCACAGGCGCATCATCGGATCGCGGATGCTCTCGGCCAGGGCGGCATCGTCGTGCCAGCCGTCCCGGTCCAGCACCGCAAGGACCGCCTGGGCCTTCTCCGCCTCCGGCCCCTTGCGGCGGGAGCGCAGCCAGCCGACGAAGCCGGGAATCGGCGACAGGGTGGAAAAGACCTTGAGGTTGGGCATCTCGCGGCGCAGTTCCTCGACCACCTGCTTGATCAGGAAGTTGCCCAGCGAAATGCCCCGCAGGCCGTCCTGGCAGTTGCTGATGGAATAGAAGATGGCCGTATCGGCGGTCTTGGGGGCTCCGGGGTCCTCGCCCGGCTCCAGCAGGGTCTGGACGCTGTCGGCCAGACCGTTGACCAGGGCGATTTCGACGAAGATCAGCGGTTCGTCGTCCAGGGCCGGGTGGAAGAAGGCGAAGCAGCGGCGGTCGGCGGCCAGTCGGCGGCGCAGGTCGTCCCACCCCTGGATGGCATGCACCGCTTCATAGCGGATCAGCTTTTCCAGCACCGAGGCACTGGTGCGCCAGTCCACCCGCCGCAGCTCCAGGAAGCCGCGATTGAACCAGCTGGTCAGCAGATGGCGCAGGTCGTCGTCGATGGGCGCCAGCTCCGGATGGTCCTTCAGCAGCCCCAGCAGGGTATGGCGCATGTCGACCACCGCCCGGGTGCCGTCCGGGGCCATGTTGATCCGGCGCAGCAGGTCCTGGCGCTTCGGTTCGCAGGCTTGATGCAGGGCGCCCAGGGTGGCCTCCCCCGGGTCCGCCTGCCAGCGGGCCAGGGCGGTGGCGACGGCCTCGCGGTCGGCGGAAAACTCGGTCAGCAGCGCCTGAAAGAAGGTCGGGCGCTCTTCCGCCGGCAGGCTTTGCCACTGTTCGGCCACGGCGCGGGCGAGCGCGGTGCCGGTGGCCTCGCCGGAGCGGGAGGCCAGATCGTGGCACAGCGTCACCAGGGACTTGTTGCGCTCGCTGCCCGAGGACAGGGGGCCGACGGACAAGGGGAAGTCCAGCAGCTCCCGGCCCCGGTCGGCGATGCCGGTCAGCCAGTCGATCACACCAACGCGGGTCATATGGCCGCTCCCATCATGGTTTCAGGCAACCAGGTCGCGATTTCGGGGAAGATGCACAGGATCAGGATGGCGAGGAACATGCACAGCACATAGGGAATGGAGCCGCGCAGGATGGTCTTCAGCCGGATATCCGGGGCAATCCCGTTGATGACGTACAGGTTCAGGCCCACGGGCGGGGTGATCAGGCCCACTTCCATGTTGATGGTCAGGATCACCGCGAACCAGTAGGGATCGAAGCCGGCATTGATGATCACCGGTAGCAGGATCGGCGCGCTCATCAGGATCACCGCCACCGGCGGCAGGAAAAAGCCGGCAAGCAGCAGGAAGACGTTGACGCAGCCCATCAGCACCCAGCGGTTCACGTCCAGGGCACTGATCCACTGGGCGATGGTCTGGGTGACCAGCAGGCTGGACAGCATATAGCTGAACACCCCGGCGGCGCCGATGATCAGCAGGATCATCACCGATTCCCGCGTGGTATCGCGCAGCACTTCCCACAGCTTGCCGGGCTGCCACATGCGATAGACCACCACGGCGGTCAGCAGGCAGAGCAGGGCGCCGACCCCGGCGGTTTCCGACGGCGTGGCCACCCCGCCGTACAGGGCGAACAGCACCCCGGCGATGATCGCCAGGAAGGGAATCACCCGGGGCAGGATCTCCACCCGCTGGCGCCAGCTGTAGCGGACGGCGGCGAGCGCCCCGGCGCCCAGGCCTTCCAGGCGGCTCTGGCGCCAGGTGGAATAGATCGACCAGGCCATGAACAGGGCGGTCACCAGCAGCCCCGGGATCAGCCCGGCCAGGAACAGCCGGCCGATGGAGGTCTCGGTGGAGATGCCGTAGACGATCATGGTCACGCTGGGCGGGATCAGGATGCCCAGGGTTCCGCCGGCGGCGATGGAGCCGGCAGCCACGGTGTCGGGGAAGCCGCGTTCGCGCATCGCCGGGATGCCCATCTTGCCGATCGCCGCGCAGGTCGCCGGCGAACTGCCCGACAGGGCGGAAAACAGGGCGCAGGCGCCCAGGTTGGAGATCACCAGCCCGCCGGGGACCCGGGTCAGCCAGCGGTCCAGGGCGGTGTACAGGTCCGCGCCCGCCTTCGACGAGGCGACGGCCGCCCCCATCAGGATGAACATGGGGATGGCCAGCACCTCGAAGCTGTCGAGCTTGCCGAACAGGATCTCGGGCATCAGGGACAGCGCGCCGACCCCATCGAAGATGACGACGAAGCTGAGGCTGACCGCCAGCAGGCCGAAGCCCACGGGCAAGCCGGAAAACAGGACCAGGGTGGTGACAAGGCCGATGATGCCGGCCAGAAGCAGCGGATCCATGGATCAATGCCTCCGCGTGTTGGAGGAGTCGGCGTCGTCGGAGAGGCCGAAGGGTGCCTCGCGGCCGGTCAGCAGGGCCAGTAGGTCGGCCGCGAACTGGGCGAACAGGATCAGGAAGCCCACGGGCATGGCCATGTAGGGGATCCACAGGGGCGGTGCCCAGACGGATTCCGACAGCCAGCCGCCGGACTTGGCTTCGATCACCAGTTCCAGGCCGTAGCCGCCGATGATCAGGGCGATCACCATGCCGGTCACCAGGCAGGCCGCCGCCAGGGCCTTGCGCGGTGCGGCGCGCAGGTACATGGGGAACAGCTCCACATTCACATGGCCGCGAATCAGCTGCACGTATGGCAGGCCCACCAGGGTCGCGGCGATCATCATGTAGATCACCGCTTCGCTCTGCCAGATGGTCGAGCCGTTCAGCACATAGCGCACGAACACCATCTGGCAGACCACCAGCATCGATGCGACGATCAGGCCGGCCGAGACCGCGCCGCACAGGCGCGACAGCAGGCCGACGGCGGCGATGAATCCGCCGACCGCGCCCTTGTCGGGGGAACCGGGAGAGCCCTTTTCGGGCGGGGGCGCGCCCGGGGGGGACGAGGAGGCGTCCCGGGAGGAGCCGTGGGGGATCGGCCCGGGGGGAGCGGGGGACCCGTCGGGGGTCTCGTCCCCGGAGGCGCAGCCATGGGCGGCAAGGCGCGCGACGGAATCAGCGAAGGCGGTCATGGGATCGTCTCCGGTTACGCGGCGGGAAGGGAAGGCCGTCGGATCGGCGGGTGGAGAGGGAGGGGGGGGGACACTACAAGCCCCGCCCCCGTCCCCGGCCCGGGGGAGTGTGGAGGCTCACTCCACCGAAAGGGCCAGATCCAGCAGCTCCTGGCCGCCGTCAACGCTGTCGGCAAACGACTTGTAGGCGGTCTGCTTGGCGATTTCCCGCCAGGCCGCGAAGTCCTCGGCGGAAAGATCGGCGATTTCCACGCCGGCGTCCTTGAACACCTGAACGGAATCGGCGTCTTCCTTGATCGCTTCGGCGGTGTAGTACTCTTCGGCCTTTTTGGCGGCAGCGGCCAGGGCGGCCTTCTGGTCGTCGTTGAGGCTGTCGTAGGACTTCTTCGACATCAACATCGGCTGGTACATGAACCACAGGGCATTTTCACCGGCCGGGGTGTAGCACTTCACCTGTTCGTAGATGCGATAGGAGACGAAGCTGGACGAACTGGTGTTGGTGGCATCCAGAACGCCGGTCTGCATGGCGGTGTAGATTTCGGAGCTGGGCATGGAGGCGATGGACGCCCCGGCCCCGGCCAGCATTTCCTCGAACGACTTGCCGGCGGCCCGGACCTGCAGACCCTTCACGTCTTCGGGCTTGCGGATGCAGCCCTTGACCCCGGCGAAACCGCCGGCGAGCCACCCCTTGACCACGGTGACCACACCGCCGTCGTTCAGGATCCCTTCGATCTTGTCCATGAAGGGGCTGGAATCCAGGCGCTGGGCATGGGCGTGGTTCTTCACCAGTCCGGGCATCAGGGTCAGGTTGAATTCGGGATGGCGGCCGCCGGCATAGGCCAGGGGATAGACGATCATGTCCAGCTGGCCGCGGGTCATCGGCGTCCACTGTTCCTTGGCCTTGAACAGGGTGCCGTTGGGGTAGATCTGGATTTCCAGATCCACATCGGCCTTCTTGACCTCTTCGGCGACGATTTCCGCCACCTTGTGGCGCACGTCCTTGTCCGACCACTGGTGGGAGAGGGTCAGCTTGGTGGCGTTGGCGGTCCCGGCCATGCCCAGCATGGTCGCGGCCACCGCGAGCACGGAAACTGACCGCGCGGAAAACTCTTTCATAGGTTTGCTCCCTGTTCGTTTGGTCTTGCTTATGAGGGACCGGTCTCGATGCCGGTCCTGAATCCTTGATAGGGGAGCTTTGGCATTCTGTCCATGATTTTTTGTATACCAGATATGCGCAAAGAAAAGCATATGATGCACTGCAATATACAAAAAACCCAGGAAAATAGGCTGACTCCTGCGCTCCGGAGCGGCCGGGCGCGCGGGTGCGGTAGCGGTTTTGCTCGGGACAAAGACGGTGAAAGCCAAGGTTTCCGAGCCTTTCTCTGGGGCGTCCAGGGAGCGGCCTTCAGGGGAGTCGGTGAAGGGAGGGCGGGTCCCGCAGCGAATATGTTTGTACCACGGCCTGTCGCTTGGTATACCAGATCACGGTTTCGGGCATGAGAAAGGGGGCCGCAAGGCCATGACCAAACGGTTCAACCTGGCCGCCACGCTGGTGGGGGAACTGGAGCGGGAGATCGTCACCGGGGGCCTTCAGCCCGGCGACAAGCTGGACGAACGCATGCTGAGCGAGCGCTTCAACGTGTCCCGCACGCCGGTGCGCGAGGCCTTGCAGCAGCTGTCGAGCAGCGGTCTGGTGGAAACCCGTCCGCGCCGGGGGACGGTCGTGGCGTCGATCACCGTCAACGAACTGATCGAGATGTTCGAGGTGATGTCCGAGCTGGAAAGCTACTGCGCCCGGCTGGCGGCGCGGCGCATGATGGCCCCGGAGATCGCTGCCCTGCGCGATCTGTATGAGGCCTGCGCCCGGGAACGGGAGCGGGAGGAGCCGGACAGTTACTATGCCGCCAATGTGGCCTTTCACGAGGCCATCTATGCGGGGTCGCACAACAGCTATCTGGAACGCCAGACCAAGGCGGTGCGCAACCGCCTGTCCCCCTATCGCCGTCTCCAGCTGTACCGGCCGGGTCGGATCGGCGGGTCCTGCGACGAGCATCTGGAAGTGCTGGACGCCATCACCCGCCACGATTCGGAAAAGGCGGGCGAAGCCATGCTGCGCCATGTGGATATCCAGGGGGCAGCCCTGAACGACCTGCTGGCGATGCTGCCCCGGGCCTATCTGTCCAGTTCGCCGGCGTAAGAGGGCTTTCGCCCCTGTAGCCTTTCTCGGGATCCGGGCTTACACTGCGTCGGACGTGTCGTTTCCCCCGGATACCCTTGAGGCGGCCCGGTGCCCATGATCTGTCTGTCGCTATGACGTCCGAATCTGTCCCGTTACCGTCCGATCGCCGGTTCGGCTGGACGTTCGCGGCCATTTTCACCGCTGCCGCAATCGTGATCCTGTGGCGGGGTGGGCTGGATGTCTGGATCTGGGGGTGTGCCGGTCTCGCCGGTCTGCTGGCGGCGGCGGCCGTGATCCGCCCGACGTTGCTGCATCCCCTGAACCGTCTCTGGTTCCGCTTCGGCTTGGCCTTGGGGGCGGTGATGCGGCCGGTGGTTCTGGGCATCCTGTTTTTCGGGGTGATCACGCCGACTGCTGTGCTCATGCGTCTGGCCGGTCGGGACGAGTTGGCCTTGCGCCGGATCTCCGCCCATAGTTACTGGTGTCGCCGGAACCCGCCGGGGCCGGAGCCATCGTCTCTCCACAATCAGTTCTAGGGGTCTGCCGTGATCGATTTCCTGCGCGAGCTGTGGGCTTTTCTGCGTGTGCGCAAAAAGCTGTGGCTGGCTCCGATCATCCTGGTGATGGTGGTTCTGGGCGGGCTCTTGGTGCTGGCCCAGGGATCGATGGTCGCGCCTTTCCTTTACGCCTTGTTCTAGCGCGCAGGGGGTATGGTGCTCGTTCTCGGCCTTTCCGCCTATTACCACGATTCAGCGGCCTGCTTGGTCCGCGACGGACAGATTCTGGCCGCAGCCCAGGAAGAGCGGTTCACCCGTCTCAAGCATGATCCGGCTTTTCCGGCGCATGCCATCCGCTCCTGTCTGGACGTGGCCGGGGTGGATCCGAGTGCGATCGATCATGTGGTCTTCTATGACAAGCCCTTCGTGAAGTTCGAACGGCTGCTGGAAACCTATCTGGCGTTTGCTCCGAAGGGGTTCCGCAGCTTTGCCATGGCCATGCCGGTGTGGGTGAAGGACAAGCTGTTCCAGAAGAGCACCCTGATTCGCGCGCTGTCGGCCCTGCTGGGCGCGGACATCCCATGGCGGGACAAGCTGCTGTTTTCCGAACATCACCTGAGCCACGCCGCCAGTGCCTTCTACCCCTCGCCATTCCTGGACGCCGCCGTATTGACCGTGGACGGGGTTGGGGAATGGACCACCACGTCGGTTGCCGTGGGGCAGGGAACGGACCTGAAGGTGATCAAGGAACTGCGGTTTCCCCATTCCCTGGGGCTGCTCTATTCCGCCTTTACCTATTACACCGGTTTCAAAGTCAATTCCGGGGAATACAAGGTGATGGGGCTGGCGCCCTATGGCACGCCGCGCTTCGTCGATCTGATCCGCGACCATCTGATCGACATCCGCGACGACGGGTCTTTCCGCCTTGATATGCGCTATTTCGACTATTGCACCGGGCTGACCATGACTAACAGGCACTTCGACGCGCTGTTCGGCGCACCACCGCGCAGACCCGAAAGTACGCTGACCCAGCGGGACATGGATCTGGCCGCCTCGGTTCAGGCGGTCACCGAAGAGGTGATGCTGAAACTGGCCGCCGAAGTTGCCCGGGAGACGGGGCAGCGTGCCCTGTGTCTGGCCGGCGGGATCGCCTTGAACTGCGTGGCAAATGGCCGGTTGCTGCGTTCGGGCGTCTTCGACCGGCTTTGGGTGCAGCCGGCTGCCGGCGACGCTGGTGGCGCTTTGGGGGCGGCGTTGGCGGCCAGTCATCTGCTGCTCGGCCAGCCCCGCACGTCTGTGCCGCGGGAGGTCGGGGTGTCCGTTTCCTCGCACACCACCTGCAGCCACCGCGATGGGATGAAGGGGGCCTATCTCGGTCCGCATTTTCCCCAGGCGGCGGTGGTGCGGCGCCTGAAGGCGGCTGGTGCGCACTTCGAGGAACTGGAGGAAGAGGCCCTGATCGACCGGACTGCCCGGGGGCTGGCGGAAGGGAAGGCGGTGGGGTGGATGACCGGCCGCATGGAATTCGGCCCCCGCGCCCTGGGCGGGCGCAGCATCCTGGCCGACCCGCGGTCGCCGTCGATGCAGAAGCTGCTGAACCTGAAGGTCAAATATCGGGAGTCCTTCCGCCCTTTCGCCCCCAGCATCCTGCGCGAGGATCTGGCCGACTGGTTCGAGATGGACACCGACAGCCCCTACATGCTGCTGGTCGCCAAGGTGGCCGAGGCCCGCCGCCGGACGATGCGTGCCGAGGAAAAGGCGCTGTTCGGCCTGGATAAGCTGAACGTCCCCCGGTCCGAAATCCCGGCGGTAACTCATGTGGACTACTCGGCGCGGGTCCAGACGGTGCATCGGGAGACCAATCCCCGCTATCACGCCCTGCTCAGCCGGTTCAAGGACCTGACCGGCTGCCCTGTGCTGGTCAATACCTCGTTCAATGTGCGCGGAGAGCCGGTGGTCTGCTCGCCAGAAGACGCGTTTCGCTGCTTCATGGGCACGGACCTGGATCTGTTGGTGGTGGAGCGGACCCTTTTGATCAAGGACGCTCAGGATCCGGCCCTGAAGCAACACTACGAGGGCAAATATGCGTTGGATTAAGTCGGTGGCCCTGTCGCTGGTGGTGGTGCTGGCAGTCACCGTCCCGATGCTGTTCGGCGCCGAATACCTTGCTCGCTCTGTCATCGGCCTGGGCGAACCGATCATCTACGAACCGAGCGTCGTGTGGGGGTATGCGCCACGGCCGGACCAGCAGGTGACCCGTCGGCGGGGTGCCACGGTGACCATCAACGACGCCGGCCTGCGCGCCACTATCCCCTGGGACGGAGAGGCGCGGGAAAAGATTCTGTTCCTGGGGGATTCGGTCACCTTTGGTGGCACCTACATGGACGATGCGGCGCTTTTCAGCTCCCTGGTGTGCGAGAACTTGCCCTGTTATGCCTGTTACAATGGCGGGGTGAACGCCTATGGAGTGATGAACATGGTCGCCCGCAGCCGGTTCGATGACCGTCTGGACGGGGCGTCGATGGTTGTTTTCCTGGTGGTGGCCGAAGACTTCCAGCGCGGCCTGCGGAATGCGCGGTTTGCTCATTTCATGATGCGTTCTCCCAACCCGGTGTTCCCGGCGTTACATGAGATCCTGGCCTATGCGGCGGCCCGGTTCGATCCCAAGATCCCGCTGGCCAAGCGTCGCGATGCCATAACGCCGAAAGACCGGGATGCCTATCGCCGACAAGCCCGGAAGGTCGTCGACTGGACAATGGAGTTGCTGGCCGGCGAGGTGGCGCGGTTGCGAAGCCGGGGGACGCGAGTGCTGGTGCTGTACAGTCCGGACCGGTACAGCGTTATGGTCAAGCACCGGATGGGGCCTGTTGCCCATATATTCGATGCTGCGGCCCGAAACGGGGTGGACCTGATCGACCTCACGGTTCCCTTGCGCGCTTCCGGAATACCGATGGAGAGGCTTTTCGTCGATCAAGTCCATTACGAAGCCGCTGCCCACCGGGTTGTTGCCACGTTTCTGACCGATATCTTGTCCCGGGACCCTTGAGCGGTCCCTTCATTCGAGCCCGTTTTTTGCCGATGTGACGGAGAGTCCCATGGTTCGCCTTCCCAAAACCGCCCTTGCGGTCGTGCTCCTGGCCGGCTTGCCCTTCTGCGCCCTGGCCAGCACGCCCATTCAGCCGCCGGATCGTCGGCCGCCGGTGGAGGGGGCGGAACAGCCGGCCCTGAAGGCGGTGACCTTCGGCACGGAGTCCGTCACGGCGGGCAAGACCCTGGTGCAGGTGTCGACCGGGGTGCGGACCATTCAGTCCGCCGAGCCCCTGTCCCTGACCATCCGCACCCACGGCGCCTTCAGCCAGACGGTCACGCCCGCTCGGGTGCGGGTCCAGGTGGACAACACCAGCGCTTCTGTCTATGGCCGCAACATGCCGCTGACGGCGGAGCAGGCCCAGTCCCTGCAACAGACGCTGATCTCCATGGGCGTGGAAGCGGTACGGGACCGGGCCGGTGGTGCGGTGACGGTGCAGCCTCTGGGGGCGATGGATCCGGCCATGGCCGACAAGCTGCGGGCCGGGGCCAAACTGGCGGAGCGGCTGATGCTGGCCGGTCGGACCATCGATCCCGACAGCCCGGTGGCGATGGTGACCACCGCCGACCTGGGTTCGCCGGAGCCCACCTTCGGCAGGGAAACCGCCTTTCCGGTGCATCTGAGCGGGACGGCGGTCACCACCGACGGCCGGCCCGTGGCGGTCCTGTCCGGTCAATCCGACACCGCTTCGGTCCGGCTGTATGTGGACGAGGCCACCGGCGTGCCGATCTGGCTGCACGCCACCACCTCGGGCGCGATCACCACCAGTGAGGTCACGGCGCAGGTGCTGTTGAAATAAGGGCGCCGGCCGGTCAGGCCGCCCCGCCGGAGGCGCGTGCGCAGCACGCTGCCGTGAGGCATTGATATCAAGAACCCAGCGCC
The DNA here is from genome assembly GCA_046233135.1 of Rhodospirillaceae bacterium Z3-40. GTDB lineage: Bacteria > Pseudomonadota > Alphaproteobacteria > Rhodospirillales > Rhodospirillaceae > JBJXHN01. The sequence goes on from JBJXHN010000004.1 coordinate 625,295, forward strand.
CGACCAGGCGCCGGCCGTCAGGCTCCCTCCACCCAGCCTTCGCGTTTGTAGCCCTGGGCGTAAAGCAGGGCGGTCAGGTCGCCATGATCGACCTTGGCCCGGGCCTGGGCGGCGACCACCGGCTTGGCGTGGAAGGCGACGCCCAGGCCGGCGGCCATCAGCATCGGCAGGTCGTTGGCCCCGTCGCCAATGGCCGCGCAGCGGCTGAGCGGCAGGCCCAGGGCGGCGGCTTCGGTCGTCAGGGTGGCCAGTTTGGTTTCCTTGTCGACGATCGGCTCGCTGACCGTGCCGGCCAGGGTCGCACCGTCCAGGATCAGGTCGTTGGCGACATCGCCGTGGAAGCCGCAATCGGCGGCCACCCGTCCGGTGAAGAACTTGAAGCCGCCCGACACCAGCAGGCAGCGGCAGCCGTTGGTGGCCAGGGTGCGGACGGCGGTTTTCGCTCCCGGCGTCAGCTCCACGGCGGCATAGGTTTCTTCCAGTGCCGTGACCGCCAGACCCTTAAGCATGCCCACCCGTTCCTTCAGGGCGGCTTTGAAATCCAGTTCGCCGTTCATGGCCCGGGCGGTGATGGCGGCGATCACGTCCTTCAGGCCGACGTGGCCGGCCAGGTCGTCCAGGGTTTCGCTGGTGACGATGGTCGAGTCCATGTCGGCGATCAGCAGCCCCTTGCGCCGGCCCTCTTCAGGCTGCGCGATGACATCGGCGGCAAAGCCGTCCAGGGCCAGACGCACGGCGGCGTCGGCCTGTTCCGGGGCCAGGCCGTCCACCCGCAGGTCCGCAGCGATGCCCGCATCCAGCCAGTCGGGCCGGACCGTTTCGCCGCCCAGGGCATCCAGCGCGGCGCGCGCGGCGCTCAGGTGGGCCTCGGTCAGGCCGCCCTTGGCCGGATCGGTAAGAATGGTGACGACGACGTCCATGCGGCTTCCCCTGGATCTGCCCGGATATTCGGCGCGCCTTGATACCCCGGCCCCTCTGCCTGCCGCAACGGAAGATGCGATGAAGCCGGCATAGGCGGGCCGTGGTCTCTCAGCGGAAAGCCGGGCCGCAGGTCCAGGCCACCAGCACCCAGCGCTCGCCCCGGGTCACCGGGCTAACGCGGTGCATGACGAACGACGGGAAGGTGACCGCCCACCCCCGTTCCTTGTGCACGGACTGGACGGTGTTGGTGCAGAAGATCTCTAGATTGCCGCCGTCATAGTCGGCGGGATCGGTCAGTTGGATCACCGTGGTCAGCTTCCGGGTGATCCCCGGGGCGCCCATGTCCATGTGCCAGTCGTAGAACCCCTCTTCGGCGCTGTCGTACAGGGTGATCTGGAAGGATTCGCCGAAGCCGGCCAGGTCGAAGCGCCAATGTTCGGCGTTGGTCCGGCCCACCAGATTGGCCAGGCGCTCGTAGAGCCAGGCCACGCCGGGCTCGTAGCGCAGCCAATGGGTCCGCGAGCGGCGGACCTCGCTGTCCTGGACCTGGCCGGCGAGATTGGCCTGCTGTTCCTTGCCCCGGGCGGCGGCGATCACCGTATCCATCTGCTCGGCGGTCAGGCCGCTGGCCTGGCCCACGTGGCGGTGGATCTTCGGACTGCGCGGGGAAATCGGATACATGGCGGGAAGGGGCCTCCGTCCTGCTGAGGGGAAAACGGGATGAGTGCGGGGAGCTGCCCGCCGGTTACGCCTTTGAAGAGCGCTGCCGGAGAGCCTGTGGCCGGTCAGAATAGCCCTATTCACTTTTTTGACAAAACGGCCCTTGCGCTCTCCGGGAAGATAGGTGTATATCCCCAGCCCTCACGGCCGGAGTGTAGCTCAGCCTGGTAGAGCACTGTCTTCGGGAGGCAGGGGCCGGAGGTTCGAATCCTCTCACTCCGACCACTCTAAATAATAAGCCGTCCATACCAGGGGACGGTCTGTGTGAGGCGATTGACCCGCGGTGGCACCGCCAGCCACCGCGGGTTATTTTTTTGGTATTCTCTTTCCCCCCCCCTCGGGTTGTTCCGGTTCCTTTCAGGCAGGGGGCGGACCCGGTGCTGTCCGGGTGATCCCGGGCATGTCGATAACGTTGAACGGGGCCGGTCGTCCTTGTGGCACAGTCCCCGGGCGAACAGGTGATGGGAGCTGCGGCCGATGCCGATGGTCCGCCAGGGGCGGTACGGCAGCCGATGAAGCGGTGGGCATTTTTGTTCCTGCTGCTGGAAGCACTCTCGGGCGCCGTACTCGTGGCACAGTACTGGGGCGTCCGCGACCGCGTGCTCGAACAGCATAGCCACGACCTTTCTGTCGCCTGGCGCAGTGCGGTCGAGCGGGCATCGGCCATTCAAAACATTCTGCACAAGGAAATCGTCGGCCATCCCTGGGCGGCCGAGGCCCTGGAGCGTGCCGGACAGCGGACGGGGGAGCGGCGCGACGCCATCCGCACGATCCTGCTGAACCGGGTGGGAGAGGTCTACGACACCCTGTCGGTGAACGGGGTGGAGCAGCTGCAATTCATCACCGGCTCGGGCGAGAGCCTGCTGCGCTTCCACCGGCCGGAGCTGTACGACGATTCCCTGCTGGATGCCCGCCCCAGCGTCGGGATCGCCCTGCGGGACGGCCGGCGTATCGAAGGCTTCGAGACCGGCAAGCTGCTGCAGGCTTATCGGGTGATCTCGCCGATCCGCAAGGAAGGGGTGGTGGTCGGCCTGGTGGAAACGGGCATGACCATCCAGTCCCTGCGGGCTTCGCTGGACCGGGTGGATCCGGATCGGCGCCATTCCTTCATGCTGCTGGCCCGCACCCTGCTGCCCGACCTTTACCAGAACGACGGCGTGCAGTGGCAGGCCAGCCCCATGGGGCCGGAATTCGTGGTCGAGGCCCATGGCGCTGAAGCCGAACGGCCCCACGCGGTGCCGTCGGCGGCCACCCTGCTGCCCCTGGTCGCCGACCGCGCGGCGGTGGAACAGATGCTGCGCCGTGGCCAGCCCTTTGCCGCGACGGCGACCGCGCCAGACGGCAAGGATGTGGTGATCGCCTTCCAGCCCCTGCGCGAGATCTCCGGCCGTTTGGCGGGGCATGTGGTGACGGTGGCGCTGGAGCCGAGTCTGTCGGAGGCCCGGGCGGAGCTGGCGCGGCATTTCCTGCTGGCATCTGCCCTGCTGCTGGTGGCGGTGCTGCTGTTTGCCCAGATGCTGTCCAACCGCTGGACCCTGCGCAAGGAACGGTCGGACCTGAAGGCCATCACCGATACCATGGTGGAAGGCCTGTATGTGCTGGACGCCGATGCCCGCATCGTCTTCGTCAACCGCCAGGCCGAGCGGCTGCTGGGCTATAGCCGCGACGCGTTGCTGGGGGCGGATGCCCATGCCTTGTTCCACAGCCATAGTGCGGATGGCGGTCTGGTGCCCCTGGAAAACTGTCCGATCTACCGGGCGACGGTGGAGCGGCGGCCCTATCAGGGAGCGGAGGAGTGGTTCTCCCGCAAGGACGGCAGCCGTTTCCCGGTGCAGGTCTACAGCGCCCCCCTGGGGGACGGCGTGGTCGCCGAGGAAACCGGGATGCTCGACCGCCTGCTCAATCGCCTGGCCGGGCATGGTCCGCACAGGGATCCGGGGCGGGCCAGCGTGGTCACCTTCACCGACGTCACCGCCCGCCGCGCCACCGAACAGTCCTTGCGCAAGCTGTCCCAGGCGGTGGAACAGAGCCCGTCGTCAGTGGTCATCACCAGTGCGGACGGCAATATCGAATACGTCAATCCGAAGTTCGAGGCGGTGACCGGATACCGGGCCGCAGAAGTGGTGGGGGCCAATCCGCGCATCCTCAAGTCCGGTCACATGGGCGAAGATCAATATGCCGCCATGTGGCAGGCCCTGAACGAGGGTGGCGAATGGCGGGGCGAGTTCCACAACCGCCGCAAGGACGGCACCATGTATTGGGAATACGGCTCGCTGTCCGCCATCAAGGATGGTCAGGGCAGGGTCACTCATTACCTGGCGGTGAAGGAAGACATCACCGTCCGCAAGCAATACGAGGAACGGCTGATCCGTCAGGCCAACTACGATGACCTGACCGGCTTGCCCAACCGCACCTTGACCTTCGAGCGGCTGAAGGAGATGGTTGCCGCCGCCGAGCGGCTGAAAGCGAGCAGCGGCGCCGTTTCCCCGCTGGAGCAGCCCGATCGCATCGGCGTGCTGTTCATCGATCTGGATAACTTCAAGCATATCAACGACAGCCTGGGCCATGTGGCGGGGGATCTGCTGCTGACCGCCGTGGCGCGGCGGCTGTCCGGGTGTCTCCGCACCGGCGACACGCTCTCGCGCCAGGGCGGGGACGAATTCCTGCTGCTGCAGCCCGATCTGTCCGACCCGGCCCGGTCGGAGGAAACGGCGGCCAAGGTGCTGGACGTGTTGCGGTGGCCCTTTGCCATCGACGGGCGGGAGATCTTCATCGGCGCCAGCATCGGCATCACGCTGTATCCGGACGACGCCACCGATCCCCACGAGCTGCTGCGCAATGCGGATTCGGCGATGTACACGGCCAAGGCGGCCGGGCGCATGCTGTCCCGCCGCTTCGTGCCCGAGATGAACCGCCGTGCGGCGCGTCGGCTGGATATGGAATCCCGTTTGCGCCGGGCGCAGGAGGATGGCGCGCTGGAGGTGCTGTTCCAGCCGCTGGTCAATGCCCGCAGCGGCCGGGTGGTGGGGGCCGAAGCCCTGCTGCGCTGGCACGAGCCGGAATGGGGGACGGTGTCGCCCGTGGACTTCATCCCCATCGCCGAGGAAACCGGGCTGATCGTGCCCATCGGCGCCTGGGTGCTGGATCAGGCCATCGGCGAAGCGGCGGCCTGGCGCCGGGAAAACGGCGGGGATTTCCTGGTGGCGGTCAACGTCTCCAGCCGGCAGTTCAAGGGCAACGATCTGGCCCGGCAGGTGGCCGAATCCCTGGCCCGACACGGCCTGCCGTCCGACGGGTTGGAGCTGGAGCTGACCGAAAGTCTGCTGCTGGATCCCACCGACGAGATCACCGGCGCCCTGAATACTCTGTCGAGCATGGGCATCAAGCTGAGCATCGATGACTTCGGGACCGGCTATTCGGCCCTGGGGTATCTGAAGAAGTTCCCCTTCGACGTGCTGAAGATCGATCGTACCTTCATCCAGGGGGTCATCGACGATGCCGAAGACGCGGCTCTGGCCCGGGCCATTGTGGCCATGGCCCACGGCCTGGGTCTGACGGTTATTGCCGAGGGTGTGGAAACTCCCGACCAGCACGCCTTTGCCCGGGACGAAGGCTGCGACCTGCTGCAGGGATATTATTTTGGCCGGCCGATGTCCGCCGCCGCCCTGCGGTCCCGGCTGGCGGAGGAGGTGCTGGCGACGGGGTGAAGTCTGGTTTACCTTCGCCTATTGCGTGAAGCATATTCTATCCTTTTTTCCAGATCGGGTTCTGGAATCTTGCCTGACGGCGATTCCCGTATCATTCTGATAGAGGTCCGCAACTCGGAATTCTGTGGAACCTTGATCGCTGATCCGGGGTGCTGACCGTTCCTTAGGAGTAGCCGCAATGCCCAAGAAACTGCCCGTCACCACCGGAGACCGGTTCGTGAAGGCGGGAAACCCGCCGTCCCACTGGACGGTCGACCGCACGCTCGAATACCCGGACATCCCGCCCCATGTGCGTCTGGTCGAACAGGGGGGGAACCACCGCACCATTACCGTGGCCCTCTCCGCCCTGCTGGATCAACGGTCCTACCGCCCGATGGCCGCCGCGCCGCCGCACTGACAGGCCGCAGCCCTTGCAGCTTCCCCCGGGAACGTCTGCGAAAAAGGGATTTTTGCCGGATAGGCGTCGCCGGAGTTGCTTCAGCGCAAAAGCCTGCTTAGGTTAAGAGACGGGAAAACGATTCCATCCGTGTCGAGGGACGTTGTCAAAGGGACGCTCGCTGAAATGCGACGTCCCGGTGCCGAAGGGCCGGCGTCGGCGGATGGGGTTTACGGTGTCCCCGGTAGCGGGGACCAAAACTTTGCCGAGGGAGAACACCATTATGGCTGCTCACCTGCTCGACCTTGCCATGGCTGCCGCTGCCGGCGGGGCCGTCGTTTTGATCGCCTTGCAAGCGGCCAAGGCTGCTCGCGAAGCCGAACGGTCCAAGGTTCGGGTGCCCGCGCGCCGACGACGCTGAGCGTCTTCTCTCCTCTTTTCCTTCCCATCCCCCACCGATTCTATTCGCCGGAATGCGATCCCGCCGATAGGCCGACGGGCATGTTTCTCTTCCGACATGCCGAGGCGTCCGACGGGTGCCAGTCGGCATCTCATTTCATATTGCCATATTCCATATATTGACACTTCCCGGCTTCCTGGGTATATCGCAATATCTCCAGGAGTTTTATTGTGCGTTTAGGTTTGCGTGCATTTGCATGTAGAGGAAGTCTATGCTTTTTACTTCGCCAGTATTTTTAAGTTTTTTTCTGCCGCTGACCCTGGCTGCTTATTTTTTGCTGCCCTTCAGGAGCTTTACGCTGCTTGTCCTGAGCCTGGCCTTCTATGCCTGGGGCGAGCCAATCATGGTCTCGCTTCTGATTTTTGTGATTTTCATAAATTATATCATGGGTTTGGCGATCGAAGGGGATGCGAAGCGCCGGAGGGCTTGGCTTACCCTGGGGATCGTGATCGATGTCTCGATTCTCGTCGTCTTCAAGTATACGGGCTTCCTGCTATCCAACCTCAACGCGGTGATCCAACCCCACGGCTTCACGCCGGTAGCCATTCCGGACATCGTGCTGCCGCTCGGGGTTTCCTTTTTCACCTTCCAGGCGATCAGCTATCTAGTCGACATCTACCGGGGCGAGGTTCGGGCCGAGTCCAATCTGTTGCGCATGGGCGTGTTCAAGGCCTTCTTCCCCCAGCTCATTGCCGGGCCGATCGTGCGTTACAAGGAAATTGCCGGTGATCTCAGGGACCGGTCAATCCACCTTGATGACTTCTCGGCCGGGACGGAGCGCTTCGTGATCGGTCTGGCCAAGAAGCTGCTGATCGCCGACCCGCTTTCCATTCCGGTTGACCGAATCTTCGCGATGCCCACGGATGATCTGTCCAGTCCGGTCGCCTGGATCGGCATCATTTCGTTCGGGCTGCAGATCTATTTCGACTTTTCCGCTTATTCAGATATGGCGATCGGTCTCGCCAGAATGTTTGGTTTCCATTTTCCGGAAAACTTCAACATGCCCTACTCGGCGCTCAGCGTCAGGGATTTCTGGCACCGCTGGCATATGACGCTGTCACGATGGTTTCGCGACTATCTGTATATTCCGCTGGGTGGCAGCCGGCATGGTGCGGCGCGGACGATCCTGAACCTGTGGATCGTCTTTGCCACGACCGGGCTGTGGCATGGGGCAAACTGGACCTTCCTTCTATGGGGCTTATGGCATGGCGCCCTTCTGACCCTGGAGCGAACCCGGCTCGGGGATGCGCTTGACCGGGCTCCGGCCCTGGTCAGGCACGGGTATACCATTTTCGTCGTTCTGCTCGGCTGGGTGTGGTTTCGGGCGACCGGCTTCGGCCATGCCACTGGCTACTTCGATGCGCTTTTCTTCGGCGGATTTGGTGGCTGGGCGATCCTCTACGATTTGTACAATCCCTATCTGCTGATGGCCTTGATCGTTGGCGGTATCCTGGCGACCGGGGCCTATCCGGATCCGAAACTGCTGATCGGGCATCGCCGGACCGACGGTGCCGGTCATGACGGTTTGGTGGCCAACGGGGTCCAGGCGACGGCACGGAATGTGATGCTGCTGGCTGTCGCGGCGGCATCGCTCTGTGCGGCGGCGGCCAGCACCTTGCAGGCCTTCCTCTATTTCCGGTTCTGATGCGATGTGTTTTCTGAATAAACTGATCCTGCCGGTGGTTCTGCTGGTCGCATTGACCGCCAATGGCGTGCTGACCCTGGCGGGCTGGCAGGCCCCGTCCGCCCTGGATGAAAACAGGTCAATGGCCTCGCAGCCACAGTGGTCTTCGGACCTGAATGCCTATGTGCGGGGGCTGGATGCATGGATTACCGACACCTTTGCCTTCCGGAAGCCCCTGGTCGAGGCGTTCAACAAGACGCTTTACACGAGGTTCGAGTCGACCTTTGCCCCCAATGTCCTGATCGGCGAGGAGCCGTGGATTTTCGGCGCCGCGTTTGATCAGCAGGGATCCCTGGCGCCAAGAACGCTTTCGCCGGACTATCTGGCCAAGGTCCGGGAAACCCTGATCGCCCGAAAGGCCTGGCTGAAGGCCCGGGGCATTGACATGCTCGTCATGTTCTTTCCGACAAAGGAGAAGATATACGGCAATCGCTTTCTGCCGGAGCGCTGGCACTTCGACGAGACCCTGAGGAGCGAGGCCGAGCAGGTCTACGACGTGCTGAAGGACGTCATGCCGGACAGCATCGTGTCGATCCGCCAGGCTCTGGCCGACGCCTCCGAAACGCAAGAGGTCTACTACCACACCGACTCCCATGCGACACAGTACGGCAGCTTCGTGGCCTACGAACAGCTGGCCGCCCATCTGCGCCGCTATTTCCCCGACAAGGCCGCGGCCGATTATCCGGCTTATACCTTGAAGCTGGATGCTCTGGAGCCTACCGCCTACGGTCGGTTGATGGGGATTCCCTTCCGTGATTTCAGTCTGGTTCCGCTTCCCGACGAGGGGTATCGGGCCGTGTCGTCCGGGCCTGTTCCGGCGGCCGAATTCATTCCGGCGGGGGCAAGTGTGGAATATCGCCGCAATGACCAGGCCAATGATGTTCGGTTGGTTGTGGTCGGGGACTCGTTCACGGGCCGGATGGTCAATATTTTCGGCGAGGTCTTCGGCGAATCTGTGACCCTGGCCATGAACCACACGGCCAACCGGCCCGAAGACAGATTTCCCTATGCCTTCCTCGATGCCTATCGTCCCGACCTGGTGGTGATGATCTACGTCGAATCCCGGTTGCTGGAGTGTTCCCAAGACTGCGGGCAGTTCCCGCTGGGGTATCCGCAGGACCGCCCCTGACATCGAACAACGAAATGGTTGCGGCAGACGTTCCGGAAACATCATACGATAAAAGCGCCGCCGCGGTCGCGGACAGCGCTTTTTCAAGGTAGCTGTCGTCCTGGTGGGGGGATTACACCCCGACGGAGCGCAGAGGCGGCCGGCTGGTGGTGCCGACCGACGCGGTCAGGCCGGTGACCGGCAGCATTTCGCCGGCAACGGCGTCCTTCACCGCCTGGAACGCCAGTTCCACTTCTTCGATCCGTTCCCGCATCCAGCGCAGTTCCTGGGCGTCGGCCTTGGTGGGCGGCTGGCGGTTGCTGGCAGCGGCCAGGGCCATGGCAACGTAGCGGGCTTTCATGTGGGCGATGTTGCGGGCCATGTCGACGATCTCGGTGGCGTCCACTTCACCGACCCAGCGGCCGAGCGCGGCGCGGGTCTGGTCATCCATCACCTGGGCCAGATGGCGGGTGAACTGGGTGGTGGTCAGACCCTGCCCGCCGCCGGGGCCGCCGCGCCCGTCGTCCTCGTTGGACACAACGCATTCGGGCCGCTGCGTTCCCTGGCGGGCACGCAGGGTGGGGTCGCGATGGTCGGCGTCACGGGGCGGGCGCTGCGGCATGGGGTCGCTCCTGTCTAAAGGGCTTCCGGCGGGCGGAATGCGTCGTTGGGCGAGCATAAGCAATTGGTGGGCCAAAGTCTAACAGACCGGAATTGCGCGATTTTCCATCGAGCGGATTCGAGCGCCCGGCGAATTTGACCGGTTCCCCCGGCAAATTCTGCCTTGTCTTTTCCTGAGAACGCTTATGCATTGCCTGCATGCCTTGAAAAGGGTAGGGGTGAGCCCCACGTGTGCCGAACTCGCTGCAATTTCGAAGTTTTTTCGCGGTTGCACACAGCTGAAGAATGGGGAGGGCAGGTGCCGCCGGGGCTCCCCGGCCCGTAACGAAGAGGCCCGGCACGACGGGGAAGCGGCAGAGGGGGGAAACGCCTCGGCTGGTACGGCGTGCACGGGTCCGGATTTCGCGGGCGGTACCGAACGACTGAAAAAACGGGAAACGGACATCATGATGAAATTCGCGACGAAAATGGCCCTGGCCGCCGGTACCCTGGGCTTCGCCTTGGCCGCCGGCCTGCCATCGTCGGCCAAGGCGGAAGACGTGCGCTGGAAGATGGCGAGCACCTATCCGGGCTCGCTGACCCAGCTGGGCACGCTGGGCAAGCGTATCGAGGAACAGGCCGCGCGGGTGAGCGGTGGGGAAATCACCATCAAGTTCTACGAACCCAATGCCCTGGTGCCGCCGCTGGAGGTGTTCGATGCCGTGTCCACCGGCGCCATCCAGGCCGCCTGGTCCACGCCGGGCTATTGGGCGGGCAAGGTGCCGTCCCTGCAGCTGTTCGCCGCCGTGCCGTTCGGCCCGCGCGCCGGGGAGTACATGGCCTGGTACTACTTCGGTGGCGGCAAGGAGATGTTCGAGGAGATCTACCACAAGAACAACATCCACAGCATCATGTGCGGTCTGATCGCCCCGGAAGCCTCCGGCTGGTTCCGCAAGGAAATCAACAGCCCCGAGGATCTGAAGGGCCTGAAGATGCGCTTCTTCGGCCTGGGTGCGAAGGTGATGGAAAAGATGGGTGTGTCGACCCAGCTGCTGGCCGGAGGCGACATCTTCCCGGCCCTGGAGCTCGGCACCATTGACGCCACCGAATTCTCCATGCCGGCGATCGACCTGAATCTGGGCTTCTATCAGGTGGCCAAGCACTACTACCTGCCTGGCTGGCATCAGCAGTCCACCTTTTTCGATCTGATGATCAATCTGGATGAGTGGAACGGGCTGTCCGACACCCACAAGGCCCAGATCGAAATCATGTGCGGTGACAACGTCCGCCATGGTGTCGCTGAAGGGGAAGCGATCCAGTTCTCCGCCCTGAAGGAGCTGGAATCCAAGGGGGTGACCATCCACGAGTGGCCGCCGGAAATGCTTGATGCTCTGCACAAGGCCTGGGATGAAGTGGCTGCGGAACAGTCGGCTGCCGATCCCGATTTCGCGCGGGTATGGGAATCCCTCACCGCCTTCCGTGAAGACTACGCCCCCTGGGGTCGGATGGGTTACCTGAAGTAGAGGTCGGCCGGATCGGGGCACCAGACCGGGACTGGGGCTTGACCCTCGGGCCGAGTGTCCGGGGGGCCGCAATGACGGGACCGGATCGCCTTGCCGGGCGGTCCGGTCCTCGCCCGTTCCCCCCCACCTAGATCAAACCGCGTCGTATCGGAATCGATTTGATGCAGATAATTTGATCTAGAATCTCATAATTAGAGTATCAGGTGGCCGGAAAACCGGTTTCCCCTTTTACGCCTGATCCTTTAACAGATCCCCGGCAGGCCAACTGGCGCCGTTGCCTTCCGCGCCCCCGGCCTGCAGTTTCGAGGAACCGGACCGTGTACACCCTTTATCGTGTCAGCCAGAGCCTTGGGGTCTTCGTGACCAAGGTGGGCAAAATCAGCGCCTGGGCGATGATCCTGCTGATGCTGGTCATCGTTTATGACGTCTTCACCCGCAACATCCTTTCCTCGCTGTACCACGACGGGGTGATCGGCCAGGGGATGGTGGATGCCCTGACCATTGTCAGTTCCACCAAGCTTCAGGAAACCGAATGGCATCTGCATGGAATCCTGTTGCTGATGACCTTCGGCTTCGCCTATATGCGCGACGCCCATGTGCGCATCGAGCTGGTGCGCGACCGCATGCGCACCCGCACCCGGCTGTGGATCGAACTGGTGGGCATTCTGGTGGCCCTGATCCCCTATACCGTGGTGGTGATGTATTTCGGCTATGACTTCGCCCATCGCGCCTGGGTCAGCGGGGAGGTTTCGGCGGCCCTGACCGGCCTGCCCCATCGCTGGTTCATCAAGGGCATGCTGGGGGTCGGTTTCTTCGTGCTGTTCCTGGCCGGCCTGTCGATGCTGTTGCGCACCATTGTCGCGCTGTTCGGCCCGTCGGACCTGCGCGACCAGGCCAGCCGCTTCGTTCATCCCGAGCTGGAGCCTGCTGCTCCGGCCAAGCCCGAATAAAAAGGGGGCACCATATCATGGGATTTGAGGAAATTTTGCCCCTGCTGATGTTCGTGGCCCTGGCCGGGCTGCTGTTCACGGGGTTTCCCGTCGCGATGATCCTCGGCGGGGTCGGGTTGAGCTTTGCTTTCGGCGCTTATCTCTACGACGACTTCCTGTTCGACATTCCCCAGCTGTTCCTGGTGGTGTCGCGCATCTATGGCGGCATCGTCGAGAACCTGGTGCTTGTGGCCATCCCGATGTTCATTTTCATGGGGACGATGCTGGAGAAGTCCGGGGTGGCCACGGATCTTCTGCATACCTTGCAGATTCTGCTGCGGCGGGTGCCGGGGGGGCTGGCGCTGGCGGTGACCCTGCTGGGGACGATCATGGCCGCGACGACGGGGATCATCGGCGCGTCGGTGGTGATGATGACCCTGATGGCCCTGCCGGTGATGACGGAGCGGGGCTACAACAAGTCCCTGGCCACGGGCACCATCGCCAGTTCGGGGACCCTGGGGATCCTGATCCCGCCGTCGATCATGCTGGTGATCATGGGGGATCTGCTGTCGATTTCCGTGGGCACCCTGTTTCTGGCGGCGATCTTCCCGGGGCTGATGCTGGCGCTGTTCTACTTCATCTACATCTTCTTCCGGGCCATGAGCGCCCCCCATCTGGCGCCGCCGCTGCCCGACGAGATCGGTCCCGAATCCCCGCTGGAGCTGCTGAAGGAGGTGCTGCGCACCTTCATCCCGCCGGTGTTCCTGATCGTTCTGGTGCTGGGCTCCATCTTCATGGGCTATGCCACGCCAACGGAGGCCTCGGGCATCGGGGCGGCGGGGGCGACCCTGCTGGCGGCGGTGCGCGGCCGGCTGACTTTCGGCGTGCTGAAGGACGTGGTGGAACGCTCTGCCCTGACCGGGGCGATGCTGTTCTTCATCTTTGTCGGCGCCACGGCCTTTTCCTACGTGTTCCGCGCGCTGGGCGGCGACGATCTGGTGGTCGGTGTGGTGGAGCACCTGGGCTTCGGTTCCTGGGGCCTGCTGTTCGTGCTGATGGGGATTGTCTTCCTGCTCGGCTTCTTCTTCGACTGGGTAGAAATAACGCTGATCGTCCTGCCGATCTTTGCGCCGATCATCAACGCGCTGGATTTCGGCGAGCATATCTCCGGGGCGGAAGTGGTGCCCTGGTTCGCCATCCTGGTGGCGGTCAACCTGCAAACCAGTTTCCTGACACCTCCGTTCGGCTTCGCCCTGTTCTACATGAAGGGGGTGGCGCCTCCGTCGATCAAGATTCAGGACATCTACAAAGGCATCGTGCCCTTTGTCGCCTTGCAGGTGCTTGGCCTGCTGCTGGTGATGCTGTTCCCTGACATTGCCATGTGGCTGCCGCGCACCCTGCTCGACTGACCGGTTGCGCTGGTTGAAACAGAGAAAGGGCGGGGGGCCGCGACAGCCTCCCGCCCTTTCTTTTCCTGCCGAGGGGCGTTCCGTCCCTCGGTTTGCGTTCTGGCATGCGCGCCATTTTATATGCCTCACGGCAGTTCGCTGCGCTCACGCCTCCGGCGGGGCGGCCTTCGGCCGGCGCCCAGTCGGGCGCTGGGGTGGGCTGATTTGAAGTGTCTCCGTCTCGGCGCGCCTTCGGCACCACTCAGGCATGCGCGCCTTCGGCACGACTCAGTCGGCTGTCGCTTTTTCGCCGGCCTCGACCACGTAGTCGGCGATATAGATGGCCGCATGGCGGAACGAGGCATCGGAGTCGTCGCGGAAGGTGATGTTCCGATCCAGCGTCAGGCGGTCGGCCTCCAGATCGATCATGTGGACCTTGCCGAACTGCACCAGGGTGCTGACTTTGTGAATGCCGCCATAGATCAATAGTTGCCCGCCGGCCTCCCGGGCGGCGGTGATCAGGGCGCCGGGGGGCATGGACCCGGCAGAGCAGGGCGGTGTGTCGCAGGTCAGCGAAACCACGCGGAACGCTCCCTTGTCGGTCAGGATGCTCCGCAGGGTATCGGTCATCACCGTCAGCCGGGCCGCATGTTCCGCTGTCCGGTCCCCGGGCTCGCCGGAGGTGTCCTCGTAATCGAAGTCGGCGATGGCGATGGTCCGCAGCGCTGGCGGGGATTCGGGCGTGGCGGCGGAAGCCGGGCCGGCGACCGCCAGAAGCAGAGCGGCGAGCGGCAGGGTGATTCCGGACGGTGGTTTGGACGGGTATCGGGGCTGCATCGTGTCCTCCCTTTGGGCCGTTGAGCCGATAACTCAGTAGGGGAAACCGTCCGGTTGAGAGTCAACGCGCCCTTCGTATGGGGTTGGGTGAATGGGCGTCGTTCTCTGTTTTACCCTGCCCCGCTTTCTGCGGCGGCCAAGCGTTCCGCGAGTCGCTTTTCCGTTGCCGTTGCCCGGCGCCAGTCCCCCATCATCTCGTCCAGCAGCTTGCGAGCGGCGGGGTCGGGCAGGGGAACGGCCAGGGCATCGGCCTCTTGCCGCAGGGTGGCCTGAACCTGCCGGATCGGGCCGGGATCGTTGTCCAGCGCCAGCCACAGGGTCGCCCCTTCGGTCAGGATCAGGGTGCGGTGGGCGAGCGCTCGGGCCAGATCGGCATCCAGCTTCTGGCCGATCAGCCGCTCGAACAGCCTGATCACATCGTCGAAGAAGCCGTGGATCGCCCCGTGCACCGCCGGGGACTCGCTGCCCAGCCCATAGGCCAAGTGCAGTCCCACACAGCGCTTCCCGGCGCTCAGCAGGGCCACCAGCCGGGACAGGGCGGCGTCATAATCTGCCCGCCAATCCCCGCTCGGCCGCATGTCGCCGAAAGCCTCTGCCGCCGTCAGGGCCAGGACTTCGGGGACCAGATCCTCCTTGCCGCCGATGCGGCTGTACAGGCTGCCCTTCAGGATTCCCACCCGGTCGGCAAGCTCCTGCATGGTCATCCCCGCATAGCCCCGATCGCGCATCAGGTCGCGGGCGGCGGTGAGGATCGACTCCCGGGTTGCCTTGGTCACGCTGATATCCCATTTACAAACTACCAACCGTTTGTTTTTATCGACGCAATCGAGAGTGTGCAAGGGGAGATGCGTGATGGACGAGGATACGGCGGGCGGAGACGGAAGGGACAGCGCCCTGGGGCACCCCGGAGAGCTGGAGATGCGGCGGCGCTACCCCGGCCAGTATCGCTGGGACGAAGACACTCTGTCGGCGATGATGCGGCCGCTGCTGTCACCGTCGCTGATCCGTTTTGTCGAGGCGCAGCCGTTCTTCTTCATCGCCACGGCCGGTCCGTCCGGTCACTGCGATGCCAGCTTCAGGGGACGGGAATACGATGCGTCGGGCCGCCCCCTGCCGGCGGTCAAGGTGATCGAGCCGACCCGGCTGATGTTCCCGGATTTCGACGGCAACGGGCTCTACAACAGCCTGGGGAATATCCTCGAAAACCCCCACATCGGCATGCTGTTCATGGACTTCGACCGCCAGCGCCGCGCCCGGGTCAACGGCCGCGCGGCGGTACGGACGGCCGATCCGGCCGCGCTGGAGGTCTGGCCCCTGGCCCGGCGGGTGGTGGAGGTGACGGTGGAGCAGGCCTTCGGCAATTGCAACGCCCGCATCCCTCGGCTGGTCATGGAACCCGGGAGCGACCGGTAACGGGGCTCAGCGGCACTGCAGAAGACCCGTACTCGCGGACGTTGCCGCCGGCGCTGTCACCCCGGGAACAGGGCGGCATAGCGGTCTTCCTTGAAGCCGATCTCGATGGTCTCCCCGACCTCCAGCACCGGCCGCTTGATCATCGACGGCTGTTCGATCATCAGGGCGATGGCCTTGTCCTGGTCCAGGTCCTGCTTCGCCGTATCGGGCAGCTTGCGGAAGGTGGTGCCCGCCCGGTTCAGGACCTTGTCCCAGCCGGCCGCCGTGCACCAGCGTTCCAGCGCCTCGCGGGGGGCGCCGTCTTTCTTGTAGTCGTGGAAGGTATAGGCGATCCCGTGGCCGGTCAGCCAGGTGAAGGCCTTCTTCATGGTGTCGCAGGTCTTGATGCCGTGGATGGTCACGCGGTCGGAGGGGCTCATGAAGGGGGCTCCGGCTGGGAAGGAAGGCGGGACCCCGTTCTACCCCCTCCCGCCCGGAATGGAAACCGGGCGGGAGGACGCGACGGTCAGGCGGGTCAGGCGCGGACCACGGCCTGGCATTGTTCGCCCAGGCCCTCGATGCCCAGGCGCATGGTTTCCCCACCGTTCAGGAAGACCTGCGGCGTCTGCCCCATGCCCACGCCGGGCGGCGTGCCGGTGGAGATGATGTCGCCGGGCTGCAGGCTCATGAACTGGCTGACGTAGTGCACCAGATGGCGCACGCCGAAGACCATGGTGCGGGTGGACCCGTCCTGATAGCGATGGCCGTCCACCTCCAGCCACAGGCCGAGGGTCTGCGGATCGGCCACCTCGTCGCGGGTCACCAGCCAGGGGCCGATGGGGCCGAAGGTGTCGGCGCTTTTGCCCTTCACCCACTGGCCGCCGCGTTCGATCTGGAAGGCGCGTTCGGACACGTCGTTGACCACGCAGTAGCCGGCCACGTGGTCCATCGCGTCGGCTTCGTCGATATAGACGCCGCCCTTGCCGATCACCACGCCCAGTTCCACTTCCCAGTCGGCCTTGGTGGAGCCGCGCGGCACCACCACCGTGTCGTTCGGACCGCAGATGGCCGAGGTTGCCTTCATGAACATCACCGGTTCCTTGGGCACGTCCATGCCGGATTCCGCCGCATGGTCGGCGTAGTTCAGGCCGATGCACAGGAACTTGCCGACCCGGCCGACGCAGGGGCCGATGCGGTCGACGGCCAGCACGGGCAGCGAGGCGGGATCGACGGCGGCCAGTCTGGCGAGCCCGTCGGGGGTCAGCACGTCGCCGGCGATGTCATCGACCAGACCCGACAGGTCGCGTGCCTGGCCGTCCTTATCCAGCAGCGCCGGCCGTTCGGCACCCGGGGGACCCACCCGTAGCAATTTCATGGAAGCAATCCTTCTGTATCTTCGGGGGCAAGAGGGGAAAAGATTAATAGGTGGCCCGGCCGCCGGACAGGTCGAACACGGCACCGGTGGTGAAAGAGTTCTCCGCGCTGGCCAGCCAGGCGACCATATGGGCCACTTCGTCCACTTCCAGGAAGCGGCCGCGCGGGATCTTGGACAGCATGTAGTCGATATGCTCCTGCTTCATCTGGTCGAAGATGCGGGTGCGGGCGGCGGCCGGGGTGATACAGTTGACGGCGATGTCCAGGCCGGCGGTTTCCTTGCCCAGCGACTTGGTCAGCCCGATCACCCCGGCCTTGGACGCGGAATAGGCACAGGCGTTGGGATTGCCTTCCTTGCCGGCGATGGAGGCGACATTGATGATGCGGCCGTAGTTGCGGGCGATCATGCCCTTCACCACCGCTCGGTTCAGATAGAACACGCCGTTCAGGTTGACGTCGAGGATGCGGCGCCATTCGGCGGGATCGTAGTCCACAACCGGCGCATTGGCCCCGGCGATGCCGGCCACGGCGGCCAGGATGGTGATCGGGCCGAACTCGGCCTCGGTGGCGGCGGTGACGGTGGCCACGGCGTGTTCGTCCACCTGATCCAGGGCGCGGAACTCGGCGGCGGGACCCAGCCTGGCGGCGGCGTCGCGGCCCAGATCCTCGTCCTGATCCCAGATGGACACCCGGGCGCCACTGGCGATGAAACGCTTGGCGACGGCGAGGCCGATGCCCTGGGCGCCGCCGGTGACGACGGCGACCTGGTCGGTCAGATCGATGGTGTTCATGGTCTCTCCAACGGTTTTGGGGGAAGCGGCCGGGCGGGCGGCCATTAACTTCCGTACCCTCCCATCACCCGGGGCAGCAGCAAGGTGACGGCGGGGATGAAGGTGATGATGAGCAGGCCGATCAGCACGATCCCGAAATAGGGCAGGAAGGGCTTCATGGCCTTGGCGTAGGGCACATCACCGATGCGGCAGGCAAGCAGCAGGATGATGGCCACCGGCGGGGTGATCGATCCCAGCAGCACGGTGATGATGGTGACCACCGCGAAGTGGATGGGGTCGAGGCCGTAGGCCGCGCCCAGGGGGGCGAGCATGGGGGTGACCAGGATCAGGGCCGAAATCGTCTCGACGAACATGCCCAGCGCCAGCAGGGCGGCGACGATCAGGGCCAGGGCCAGATACTTGTTGTCGGTCAGGGCATGCAGGGCGGTGGCCAGCTGGTCGGGGAAGCCCTCGCGGGCGATGATCCATGAAAACAGCGCCGCCCCGCCCAGGATGATCAGGATCGACGAGGTGGAGATGGTCGCATCCCGGATGAAGCGGTAGGTATTGGCGAACCGCAGCTGGCCGGCCAGGAGTCCGTAAACCAGCGCATAGACCACCGCCAGGATGCCCGCTTCGGTGGGGGTGAAGACCCCCGACTGGATGCCGCCGATGATCAGCACGGGCAGCACCAGGGCGGGCAGGGCGCTGCGCAGGGCGGCCAGGATCTCCGGCCTGCTCGCCCGGCCGTGGCGGGTGCCGCCGATGTCGTCGGCGCGGTACCAGGTGTAGGCCATCAGCAGCCCGGCGATCACCAGCCCGGGCAGGATGCCGGCCAGGAACAGGGTGCCGATGGACAGCCCGGTCATGGCGCCATAGAGCACCATCAGCAGGCTGGGCGGGATGATCGGCCCCAGGATGGCGGATACGGCGGTGATCACCACCGACCATTCGGGCTTGTAGCCCTCTTTCTTCATGGCCGGCAGCATCATCGAGCCGACCGCCGCCGCATCGGCCGCCGCCGATCCGGAAATCCCGGAAAACAGCAGGCTGGTCAGGATGTTCACCTGCCCCAGACCGCCGCGCACATGGCCGATCAGGGCATTGGCGAAGCGGACGATGGCGGTGGTGATGCCGCTGACGTTCATCAGGTTGCCCGCCAGGATGAACAGCGGGATGGCCATCAAGGGGAAACTATCCAGCGAGGAATAGAACCGCTGGGGCAGCACCAGCAGCGGCACGTCCCCGCCGGTCACCAGCACCGCCACCGCCGACAGCCCCATGGCGAAGGCCACGGGCACGCCAAGCAGCAGCAGCAGGGTGAACAGGAAAAACAGGAACAGGACGGTCATGGCCCTTCATCATCCTTGTGGACCGTGGTGTCGCCGGGGTGGGGCCAGGCGGGCGAGTCTTCTTCCTTGCGGATCAGAAGCGCGATAGCCCCCAGCACCGCCCCCAGGGGAATGGGGGCATAGATCCAGGCCCGCGACACACCCAGCGTGGGCGAGGAAAAGGCCGCCGACCGGGCCGCGAAGATCTCGCCGTGCCAGGCCAGGATGGCGAGGAACAGGATCGACAGCAGCGCCGCCGCCCGCAGCCGCCACCGGGTCAGCCGGGCGGAAAGGGAGAGGATGTGGATCACCACCTCTTCATGCCGGTACAGCACCACGGGCAGGCCGAGCATCACCGACCAGACCAGCAGCACGCGCACCACCTCTTCCGTCCAGAACCAGCTGAAGGCGGGGACGAAGCGGTCAATGACCTGCACGAAGACCAGTGTCATCATCACCGCGAAGATCGTGACCACCGCCGCCGTCAGGGCGGCGATGGTCCGATCCATGACACGCCGCGGACCGGAGGGCGCGGGGATCATTCGGCGGCGGCGCGGATGGCTGCCAGCGCGTCGGTGGCGCCGGCCTCCTCGGCGAAGCGGTCCTGCAGCGGCACCAGGGCGGCGCGGAAGGGCGCGGCATCCACCTCGTGGATCTCCATGCCTTCCTTGGCCAGCTTGTCGAACCAGTCCTGTTCCCGGGCGGCCGTTTCCGCCCGCTGTCGGGTGGCCACTTCGGCGGCGGCGTCCAGGATGATCTGGCGGTTCTCCGCGCTCAGGCCGTCAAGGAAGCCCTGGCTGGTGACGAAGCTGCCGTCGAACAGGATGTGGCGGGTCTTGTTCAGGTGCTTGGCCACCTCGAACATTTTTTGGATGTAGCCGACCTCGGGCGTGCCTTCCATGGCCGAAACCACGCCGGTCTTCATCGCCGTGTAGATTTCCGGCGAAGGGATCGGCGTCGGCTGGGCCTTCAGGGCCGAGAAGGTTTCGACGAACACCGGCGATTCCGGCACGCGGATGCGCAGATCGGCGAAGTCCTCGGGGGTGCGGATCTCGCGGTCCACCGTATAGGTGTCGCGATAGCCTGCCTGGATCCAGTTCATCACCACCAGGCCGGTTTCCGCCTTCAGGGTGTCGGACAGGCTGGTGCCGATCTCGCCGTCCACCACTTTCGCCCAATGGGCCGGGCCGGTGTAGAGGTAGGGCAGGGTCAGGATGCCGAAGGCGGGCACGTAGTTGGCATAAAGGCCGCTTTCGCCATAGCCCATTTCCAGGGTGCCGAGCTGGATGCTTTCGATGATTTCCCGCTGGCCGCCCAGCAGGCCGGCGGGCAGCACCTGCATTTCCAGGTCGCCGTTGCTGCGCTCCTTGACCAGCTCGGCCATGCGGGTGGCCGCCAAGTGCTGTTCGGAAGTTTCGGGCAGGTGGTGGGCGAAACGGAAGACCGTTTCGGCCCGGGCGGGGGCGGTGGTCGCAGCCGCCCCGCCCAGGACGAGGCCGGCGGCAAGGGTCAGCATGCCGAAACGGCGACGGGTCATATGCATGGGTCTCAGTCCTCCCTGTCGGGTTTTTGCTGTTGTTCTTGTTGAGTGGGGTTGTGCCGGTTGAAAGCTAGTGGTCGTAAGGACGGTCGAGGGGGATATCCGGCGCCAGGGTCACCCCGAAGCCGGGCTTGTCGAGATCGTTGATGGAAATGCGCCCGTCCTGCGGGACAGGCTCGCCTTCCAGCAGCGGCGAGAACATGGGGATCACCTTGTCCGCCTGGGGCGCCATCATCAGGAACTCGGCGAACGGGCTGTTATGGCGGGTGATGACGAAATGGTAGCTGTAGACGCTGGATCCATGGGGGATGACCATCTTGCCGTGGCTGTCGGCCAGGGCGGAGATCTTCAGCAGTTCGGTCAGCCCGCCGCACCAGCCCACATCCGGCTGGATGAAGTCGCAGCAGTCCATTTCCAGCAGCATGCGGAAGCCCCAGCGGGTGGCTTCGTGCTCGCCGGTGGTGACCAGCATGCCCGGCGGCGCGTTGCGCTTCAGCGCGGCATAGCCCCAGTAGTCATCGGGGGGCAGGCATTCCTCGATCCACTTCAGGCCGTAGTCGTGGGCGCCCAGGGCCAGCCGGGTGGCATAGTCCACATCCATGCTCATCCAGCAATCGAACATCAGCCAGAAGTCGGGGCCGACGCGCTCGCGCATGGTCGCCAGCCGGGCCAGTTCCCGCTGCATGCCGTCCAGCCCCTGGGCCGGGCCGTTCTGGACGGCAAGCTTGCCGCCGATGAAGCCCATGCCCTTGGCGAGATCGGGGCGGGCGCCGGTGGCATAGAAGCGCTGCTCGTCACGCACCGCGCCGCCGATCATGGCATGCACCGGCTCCTGCCGCACCTGGCCGAGCAGGTCCCACAGCGCCAGATCGACGCCGGAGATGGCATTGAGCACCACGCCGCGCCGCCCGTAGTAGAGGGTGGCGTTGAACATCTGGTCCCAGATCAGCTCGATATCGGTGACCTTGCGGCCTTCGATGAAGCGGGCGAGGTGGCGTTCGACGATAAAGGCCCCCACTTCGCCGCCGGTGGTGACAGCCACGCCGGTCACGCCGGTGTCGGTTTCCACCTGCACCACCAGACTGCCCAGCACGTTGATGCCGAAGCTCTGCCGGCTTTCCCGATAGGCGGGGTACTTGGACATAGGGGTGGAGATGTTGTCGTCGATCCAGTGGTCGCGCCCCTGGTCGTGATAGTCCGCGCCGCCGCCACGGACGGCGAATGCCCTGATGTGCTTGATAACGGGTGTCGCCACCTTTGATCTCCTTGGACGCTGCGGCTCCGGGGAGCCGCAGCCTATTGCGCTGCCTTTGATGAAAGAGATGGTAGGCGGCAGTGCGATTACGTTCTAATGAAGAGATTTCGTTTTGCGTTCGCAAATTACGAACGCAGAAAACCGGGATGGGCGACGGGAAGGAGAGGGCGATGGCGCGGGCCTTGGCACGTTTCCTGCGGCTGCGACATCTGGCGCTGGTGCGGGCGCTGGCCGAGCACGGCACCATGCATCAGGCCGCCCTGGCCCTGAACATGACCCAGTCCACGGCATCGAAGATGCTGAAGGACCTGGAAGAAACCATGGGTGCCCCGCTGTTCGTCCGCGAACCCCGGGGCATGCGCTGCACCGATCTCGGGCGTTTCGCGCTGCACAATGCCGATGACATCCTGAACCGGGTACAGCGCTTTTCCGAGGAGTTCGAACTGCGCAAGGCCGGCGGTTACGGCCTGCTGTCCCTGGGGGCGATCATGGGGGCCGCCCCCGATCTGGTGGCCGAGACGGTGGCGGAGCTGAAGGGCCGGCGGCCGTTGCTGACCATCCGCATGCTGGGGGAAACCAGCGACAACATCCTGGACATGCTGGAGCGTGGCGAGATTGATCTGGCGGTGGGCCGCTTTGCCTCGGACCGCCACCGCACGCTGTTTTCCTTCGAACCCCTGGCCGACGAGGCGGTGGTTCTGGCGGTCCGCAAGGGGCATCCGCTGTGCGGGGTGGGGGACGGGCATTTCGATCTTGCCGACCTGGTGCGCTGGCCGTGGATTCTGCAACCCCGCACCACCCCGACCCGCCACTTCCTGGATGCGGTGCTGGCGGAACGGAACCTGCCTGGGCCGGCGGACTACGTGGAGTCCGTGTCGATCTTTGCCATCCTGCACCTGATCCAGACGTCGGATGCGCTGGCGCTGCTGCCGTCGTCGGTGGTGCGGGACCATCTGGAAATGGGGCTGCTGGAAAGTCTGCCCAACCCCATCGGCCGGCCGATCCCCGAGTTCGGCATCCTGCTCCGCCGCAACGAGCCCCTGAGCACGGCCGGCGGCGAATTCTGCGACATCCTCCGCCGGATTGCGGCCGAGAAGGGGAGGGTCAGTTAGCGCCGCCCGTTCTCCGCAATCGCTGCTGCGATCTCTGCCTCCAGCATCGCTCCGCCGGTCCCGGTGATTTCGTAAGCACGCGTAAGGCCGCTGGTATGGACCATGGGCATGGATGCCACCTTTCCGGGGGATCCCCAGAACGCTGGAAGAGGATGGTGCCCGTATGGGGCCGCGCAATATGGGGACATCAATATTATCCCGGTAAAATCGTTTCGCTCCGAGGCTGTCCGTAGCGACGGGGAGCGCTGCCCATCACCCGCTTGAAGGCGGTGCTGAAAGCGCTTTCGGACTCGTATCCCAGGGACAGGGCGATCGCCGAAACCGGTTCGTCGGATTGCCGCAGCCTGTCGCTGGCCAGCAGCATGCGCCAGCGGGTCAGATAGTCCATGGGCGACGTGCCCACCGTCTCCCGGAACCGTTGGGCGAAGACGGAGCGGGAGAGCCCCGCCCGGCGGGCCAGGGTCTCCACGGTCCAGCGGCGGGCGGGGTCATCGTGCAGGGCGCTGATGGCCGCCCCCAGCCGGGGATCGGCCAGGGCGGCCAGCCAGCCGGTATCGCCTGTGGCAGCCTCTGCCAGATGCTGCCGCAAGGCCTGGAGCAGCATCAGGTGGGCCAGGTGGCGGATGACCAGGGCGCTGCCGGGCTGGGGGGTGCGCAGTTCTTCCATCATCCGTTCCACGGACCAGCGCAGCGCCGCCGGTTCACCGTTGCCCCGGATGTGTACCAGGGGCGGCAGCAGGCGGGGCAGAAGGCCCGTGGCGCCATCCCCCGTCGGCGCACCGTCCAGGGTGAAGCGGCTGCTGACCAGGAAGACATCGCCGCCGCCGTTATAGGTGACGATGCCGCCATTGCGGGAGCCGGCGAAGATCACCGAGGCTTCGGCCGGCGGCAGGGCGGGATCGCTGGCCAGCCGGAAGGCCCGGCCATGGGGCAGCAGGAAGCTGTCGCCCGGCTCCAGGCACCGGGGGGCGGAGCCGTCTTCCAGGGCCAGCCAGCAGTGGCCGCTGACCATGGCGCCGGTCTTGATGGTGCCTTCCTGGGCCGGGAAGCGCACCGACCAGGCGCCGGCGGCGTCGAACCCGGCGGACATATAGCTGCGGGGCCGGACCACGGCCAGCACGTCGGAGAGGGGATCCATCAGAGCTCTTTCGGACGATCGCGAAAATAAGGCGGCGTCCGCAGCATAGATCGTATCGCTCAATTCCGTACAGTCCGAGACAGGCCGCACGGGCGGTTCGGGATCATCGAAAAAGGATACGACGATCATGCGTGTATTTGTCACAGGGGCCACGGGGTTTGTCGGCGCGGCTGTCGTCCGGGAGCTGACGGCGGCTGGCCATGGGGTGATCGGTCTGGCGCGGTCGGCGGCAGCGGCCGAGGCTCTGGCGACCCTGGGGGTCGAGGTGCACCGGGGGGACGTGACGGACCCGGAGAGCCTGCGGCAGGGGGCGGCCAAGGCCGATGCCGTGGTTCATACCGCCTTCATCCACGATTTCTCGCGCTATCAGGAAAATTGCGAGACCGACCGGCGGGCCGTGACGGCGTTGGGCGAGGGACTGGCCAGTACGGACCGGCCGCTGATCGTGACGTCCGCGACCGGCATCCTGCCGCCGGGGGCCGTATCCGTCGAGGAAGATACCCCTTTGTCCGGTGTCCATGCCCACCCCCGCGCGGCGTCGGAAGAGGCTGCCGCGGCTCTGGCCGACGAGGGACTGCGCGTGTGGGTAATGCGCCTGCCGGCATCGGTCCACGGGGACGGAGATCACGGCTTCGTGCCCATGCTGATTGATCTGGCGCGGAAAACGGAGGTATCGGCTTTTGTCGGCGACGGACTGAACCGCTGGCCGGCCGTGCACCGATTGGACGTGGCCCGACTGTATCGGTTGGTGCTCGAAGCCGACGGTTCCGGCGGACGTGTCCACGGGGTGGCCGAGGAAGGGGTGGCGTTTCGGGAGATTGCCGAGGTGATCGGCCGGCGCCTGGGGGTTCCGGCCGTCGGGATCACCAAGGACGAGGCTGCCGGCCACTTCGGCTGGATGGCCCGTTTCGCACCCCTGGATATTCCGGCATCGGCCGTGCGGACCAGGGCGACGTTCGGGTGGCAGCCGGAGCAGGCGAGGCTGATCGCCGATCTGGATCGGCCCCGCTACTTCGAAACCTGAACGCGGTTTCGACCTAGATCAAACTGCCTTCAATCAGCATCGATTTACGGCAGGCACTTTGATCTAGAATCATATGGTTGAAGCATCGAGTCACGCCGAAGGCGTGCGTTCCGCCGAACCGGAAAACCGGTTGTTCGCTTCGCGCTCCCTTCGGCCCCCACTTTTCCGCTCGATACTCTAATCCAGCTTCACTTCACCGTGACGGAACGGGATCCAGTCCTTGTGGTCATCGCGGAATTGCAAGCCATAGGGAGATTTCAGGAAAATCCGCGTCGGCGGGTTGCCGCCCTCCCGCTGGGTGCGGTCCACGTCCACCAGCGGGGAGTTCGTGAAGAACGGCCAGTATTCCGCCGGGGCCAGATCCCGCCCCGCCTGCTCCTTCAGCTTCAGGGCGTCGTCGGACAGGGTCCAGGCTTCTTCCACTTGCTCGTAGCTCATGCATCTCTCCACGGCGTGCTTTCACGAGCACGGATATAGAGGATCGCGGCAGCAACGTAAAGGCGCCCGAAGTGGCATCAGGCGATAATGCCGCCGCTGTCCAGAATGGTGTTCTGAATGGCCATGAGCAGGCGAACTTCGCCAGCGGCGACCGTTCCGTCGCTGTTGCTGTCCGCCACCATGTAGATCCCGGTATCCGTGGTGGTCTGCCCGACCACCACGCCGGTGAAGCCCGATCCGACATTGCCCAGCGCCCCCCGGAAGGCGGTATACCCTTCGTCGGCGAGGCTGGCCTGGGTGGAGGTCAGGCGCACCAGTTCGTCGCCGGCGGTGACCGTACCCGTGCTCCGGGTGACCAGACCGACGCCGCCGCTGTCATGATCGATCTGTGTTTTCAGGCTGCCGTCGATCTGTACCTTGTCCTGCGTGGCGCGAAAGCCGGTCAGAACATCGGCCCCGCCCTGCGCCCCCCAGGCGGTGCCCGAGTTCTCCGATGTGACGCGGACCGTGACCGCCGCGCCATCCCCCAGGGTGATCAGATCGGTTCCCTGGCTGAGGTCCAGCACCTCGATATCCGCCAGGGTCATGGTGTTACCCCGGTCTCCCAGCCGGATGCGATCGATGCCCGCGCTGCCGATCAGGGTATCGATCTCGGCCAGGATCAGCGAGTTGATGGTGCCGTCCAGGGTCACCCGGTCGCGGCCGCTGCCCCCGATCAGGGTTTCCACGCCGCTTAGCAGCAGGGTGTTGCCCCGGTCGCCCAGGCGCACCCAATCGCCCCCGGTGCCGCCCGTAATGGTCTCCACCGCCGCAAGGATCTGGGTGCCGCCGTCGTCGGACAGGAACACCCGGTCCTGGCCGCCGCCTCCGACGATGATTTCCACGTCGGTGACGTGAATATCGCCCCCCCGGTCGCCCAGCCGGATGTATTCCCGCCCGACGCCGCCGATCAGGGTCTCCACCGCCGCGACGATGAAGGTGTCTCCCCGGTCACCCATGCGGACGAGGTCTTCTCCGGCGCTGCCGACCAGGGTCTCCACCCGCCCCAGCTGGATCGAGGACGAGGCCCCGGTCAATTGGACCCAGTCCCCGCCGTCACCGCCCACCAGGGTTTCCAGTCCCGATACGGTGATGGTGCTACCCCGGTCGCCCAGGCGGATGAAATCCGCGCCGGACCCGCCGGTCAGCGTCTCGATGGCGGCCAGGATCGTTGTGGTTCCCGCCGCGCTCAGGGTGATCGCATCTCCGCCGTTGCCGCCGATCAGGGTTTCGATCCCGGACAGGGCAAGCACCTGACCGCCATCCTGCAGGTACAGCCAGTCTTCCAGGCCGCTTGATCCGGCCACCGAGCTGACGCCGGAAACGTGGGTGGTCTGGCCGCCTTCGCCCAGCACGATGACCGCGCCGCTGCCGCCGCCTGCCACGGTTTCCACGCTGGAAATGGTGACCGTACCGCCGGTGTTGTCCAGGTAGACGAGGTCGCTGCCCGACCCGCCGGACAGGGTGTCGCCGGCCCCGGCATAGAAGTAGTCATCTCCCCCGCCGCCGCTCAGCAAATTGGCCAGCCCGTTGCCCCGCAGGATATCATTGCCTGATCCGCCGGTGGCGTTTTCGATTTCCGCATTGTTGGCGATGGCCACCGTATTGGTGCCGCCGATGGAGCTGAAGGCCCAGGGGGCAAGGTCGATTTCGACCGGGTCCGTTTCAGTTTCGGCGGACAGGGTGTCGGAACCCCCCGCATCCCAAATCACCAGCAGGCCCGACCCGCCGTAGGTATACTCCGTATCCCCGGCATTGGTCTCGGTATCCACCCCATAGAGGAACTGAATGGCGGCAATGTCGTAGAGCGTGGGCGTCGAGGGATAGTTGCTGAAGGACCACCGGTTATACGACATGGTCGTATAGGTGTGGTTGTCTTCGTCGCTGCTGAGGTAGGGCGGATCGACCGTGCCGCCGCCGGCGTCGTAGTTGCCGGGATGCTTCAGGCCCAGGGCATGCCCCAGTTCGTGCACCAGGACGTAATACCCCGATCCCCCCGCCGAATAGGCCGAATCCGCATAGGCGCTGTTGATATAGACATCACCGCCGGCTTCCGCCGTGGTGTCGGCGAAGTAGGCATAGCCCGATGTGGTGGTCTGGGTGTTGGCGCCGATGCGGATCTGTCCGCCGCTGCCGTCGTCCGCCACCTCGGTAAAGGTCAGGCCCGACACGGCGGACCAAGCGTCCAGGGCTGCCCGCGCGGCTTCTTTCTTCGCATCGGTCAGCTCGACGAAGCCGGTCGCGTCCGCTGCCGAGGCATAGGCCGGTGCTGCTGTCATGAAGCTGTAGGTGACAGTGACCGCAGTGCCGTAGTCGGACCCGAAATTCCAGCGGCTGCTCGCCCCCTGCAAAAGGGCGTCGATTCTGTCGTCTCCGGTAATGACGGCCATGGGTGTTCGCGGAATGTCCTTTCGTCGGGAGCACGGACCCCGCTCGCGCGGCCGTGCCCCCAGGCGGTGAATGTCCCCGGATCTCTATAGCATGGATCGGGTTCGGCCGTCGCGATCCAACACCATGAAGACAGGGCGATTTTTATCTCGATTCTGCAGGATTGCAAACACTGGTTGCCAAAAAGGTGCTAACGATAGCGAAGGCCTACCGAACGGTTTGTCTGTTGTCCGAAAGATCAAGCCGCGTGCATAACAGGGGGCGAGGGGGGACGTATGGACGGACGCGGGCGGGGCGTCGCTTGGCCCCTGCTGCTGTTGGTGCTGGCGATGGGCGGTTTCTCCGGCACGGTCCGGGCCGAACCGGTGGTCACGGTCTCTGCCGGTGCAGCGGCGGTGCCCCTGCTGCCCCGCAACGAAATCCTTGATACCGACGAGGCATTGGCGCCTGGGCAGGCAAGGCATTTGCTGGCCGGTCCGGATGCCGAGATGATCACCACGGTCTACAGCCGGGGCTTCGTGGCGGGAGTGGTCTGGGCGCGCATCGTCCTGGAGGTTGCGCCCGAAGCCGCCGGTCTGCGCTATCTGGCTCTGGAGCTGCCGAATTTCGACAGGCTTCAAGTCTTTTCCCTGCCGGCGGACGGGGGCGACCCCACCCCACTTTTCACTTTGGGGGACCGGGTGCCGCCGGTGACCGATATTCGTACCCGCTTTCACCTCGCACCGCTGGACCTGCCGGCCGGTCGGACCGTGCTGCTGGTGCGGGGGGAAACCAACAGCACCATGACCCTGGACCTGAAGCTGTGGAGGCTGGAAGACCTGCTGCGCCAGGAGCAGGAGTTCTATGCCTTGCAGGCGTTCTATCTGGGGATCGTGGCCGTTCTCGGCTTGTGGGCGCTCGGGCTGTGGGCCTTCACCCGCCAGGGCCTTTATCTGGCGTATCTGGTCGCGATTGTCAGCTGTACCGGCTTCTGGCTGATGGTGAACGGCACGGGGACCGGCTATCTGTGGCCGTCCCTGGCGGGGATCTACCTGTTCGAGCCCCAGGTGCTGCTGTGCCTGACCGGCGTGGGGAATTACGGTTTCACCGCCCTGTTCCTGTCCACCATGCGCGTCCCGCGCTTCGTGCCGCTGTTCCTGTGGGGCGTTGCCGGTATCAGCGGCCTGTTCACGATGGTCCTGCTGGTGGTGCCGGGAACAATGGCCCTGTCGGTTATCCGGCTGGTGATGGAATGGGTGTGGCCGACAACATTCCTGACGCTCGGGCCGATGCTGGTCATCCTGCGCAGCCGTGATTCGGCGGCGCGGTGGCTGTTCCTGTCGTGGTTGTCGTTCAACAGTGGAGGCATTCTGGGGGCGGCGCGCAATGCCGGCCTTGTGGCCAACTCCACCTTTGCCCTGAACGGGCCACAGTTGGGCATGGTGCTCGAAATGGCGATCCTCGCCTATCTGCTGGTTTCCCGGCTGGGGCGGATCCAGCGGGAGAAGGAGGCGGTGCAGCGCGATGCATTGGCCGCCGCCCGTGCTCACGAGGCGGATTTGGAACAGCGGGTGGCCGACCGCACCGCCGAGCTGGATCAGGCGGTGCGGGGCGAACGCGCGGCCCGTCGTCTGCAACAGCAGTTCGTGGCCATGGTCAGCCACGAATTCCGCACGCCGCTGGCCATCGTTGACGCTGCCGTGCAGAACTTCGCCAGCCGCGATGCCGGCGATCGGGAGCGGATGGAGCGGATCCTGGGGGCGGTGCGGCGGCTGCGGCGGATGATCGACAACTGCCTGGTGGATGACCGGATCGACGGGGGAGCCATTGCCCTGCGCCCCGATGCCGTCGACCTGAGCGGCTTGCTGGAAGATGCTGTCGAGGTCATGGGCACCGCCTTTGAGCGCCATCCCATCCGACTGAGCCTGCCCGAAGCTCCCGTCGTGATCCGGGCCGACCCCGGCCTGCTGGTGGTCGCCATCGGCAACGTTCTGGAAAACGCGGTGAAGTATACGCCGGAAGGCGCGCAGGTGGATGTGGCGCTGACCATGGCCGGCGATCAGGTGGAGGTGGCCGTGCAGGACAGGGGAAGCGGAGTGCCGGAGGCCGAGCGGGAGCGGATCTTCGACCGTTTCTACCGGGGGGGAGGAACCACCCGGTCGGCGGGGGCGGGGCTGGGGCTGTTCCTCGTCCGCTCCATCCTGGAAACCCACGGCGGATCGGTCCGCTGTGAAGGCGGGGCAGAGGGCGGCACCCGCTTCGTCCTGCGCTTGCCGGCGGAGGTTACGGCATGACATCGGACAAAGGGTGGGGAACGGGTCCCTCCGTGATTGTCGTCGAGGACGATACGGCCTTTTGCGCAGAGGTCGCGGCCTTTCTGACCGAACGGGGCATGGATGTCCGCCGCGCCGGTGAAGGCGGGAGCCTCTGGCGACAGCTGGGAGAACGCTGTCCGGATGCGGTGGTGCTCGACCTCGGGTTGCCGGGCGAGGACGGGGTGGCCATTGCCGCCGAACTGCGGCGTCGGGATCCGGCCCTGGGCATCGTCATGATGACAGCCAGGACCGGCGTGCAAGATCGTATCATCGGCTATGAAACCGGGGCCGATGTCTATCTGGTCAAGCCGGTGCATCTGGGGGAGCTGGTGGCGGCGATCCGCGCCACCTTGCGGCATCGGGCACCGGACGGCGCCGATGGACCGGCGGCGATCGATCCGATGGCGGAGCGCTGGACGCTGGACCTGACCGCCTGGCGCCTGTCCGCCCCGGGCGGGGGGGCAGTTCAATTGACGCGGGCGGAGGTTCAGGTGTTGGAATGCCTGACGCGGGTGCCCGGGCAGGCGGTCTCTCGCGCGGATATCGGCGTGCATATGGGCAAGGCCCGCGACCTGACGGATCACCGGGCCATCGACCAGGTGATCCGTCGCCTGCGCCGCAAGATCGAAAGCCAGCTGGATTTGCAAGCCCCCCTCGGGTCCGCCCATGCCTGCGGCTATTATTTCATGTGCGCCGTGATCCGGAAGGAGGGCTGAAGCGGCTCCGGGATATGTCACATCCTGTCACAGAAGGTTTTTAGTTGTCGCAAGTGAATTGTTGAGTATTCAATTCAACAGTGTAGCTTTTTACTGTTAGTGCTTTAGGTCTGCATAGGGCATGCGCCATGTATCGGCGGTGCCGAATTCTCCTGTTTGTCATGAAAACGCGAAGGCGCTGCCATTGGAGCAAGCAACGGGAGAGCTTTGCCCGCAGGGCAAGGTCTCTCGAAGGGCATGATCCCGAGAGCGCCGGGACGAAAGAGGAGTGGTCACATGAAATTCCTATCCCTTGTGGCGGGCTGTATGCTCGCCGGGATAACGCTGATGGGTGCGTCGGCGGATGTCCGGGCCGCGGACGAGGCCTGTGCTGATCCCAATGCGGTTGCGCCGGCGACGGGGGCAGCCCAGTGGTGTGGGCGCACGCGGATGGTCGGCTCCGATAAGATCAGCGTGTTCCAGGGTATCCCTTATGCCACGGCCGATCGCTTCAAGCCGTCCGGCCTTAATCCGCTGCCGGCCGAGGTTCCTTTCACGGCCTCCGGTTTCGGGGTCGTCTGTCCGCAAATGGCGAGCTATCAGGATTCGGGTGAAACCAAAAAGGCTTTCATCGGGGATGACGATTGTCTGACCCTGAATGTTTATGCGCCGCAAGGGGCCGAACCGGGCCAATATCCGGTGATGGTGTTTATTTACGGTGGCGCGTTCGTCATCGGGTCGTCCATGGATGGGGCCTATCAGGCGGGCCAGAACGGCATTGAAAGCATCGATCCCGATGGCTCTCTGTATGACGGCTCCATACTGGCTTCGGGGCGGCCGACGGGCGATAGCACCCAGAAAGCGGTGGTGGTCACCTTCAACTATCGTCTGGGGGCGCTCGGCTTCCTAGCCTACTCCTTCGCCGGAGATATGGTTTTCCGGGGCAACCAGGGCATTTCGGACCAGGTCAACGCTGTCCGATGGGTGCTCGAGAACATCGAGGTCTTCGGGGGAAACCCCCAGAACATTACCCTTTTTGGGGAAAGTGCCGGTGCAATGTCGGCCGGATTGCTGGCCTATACCAACACAACCGTGAACGAGAAGATCAGCGGGTTGATCATGGAAAGCAACCCGATGGGCATTCTCTATGAAAAATTGCCCCATGACGGCACGGGGGTGGCTCATTATCAGGAGAACGCCGCAATGTTCGTCGGCGAACTCTGGAGTATTTATCATAAACAAATAGGGGAGCGTCCCGAACAGTGCCCGGACGACCCCCTGAACATCGACTGGATGTCGGCTGTCGAAGATGGTGAGTACTGCGTGACTCCGGAAATGGTCGTCGATGCGCAGGAGTCGGTAACGGCGACGCTCATCGGTGAAATCGCGGACAAGAAATTCGACCTGTCGAACGTTCTGCCCTGGCTTCCGGTCATCGATACGGGCGATTCGTCGATGTATACCCTGGGGGGGCAAACTCTGGACGGCTATGCCCCGGGGGTGTCGAAGGCCATCCCCACCATGTACGGAACCAATCGGGACGAGGGGGTCCTGTTCCTGAACGCCCTGGTCGATCACGGTGTTCTGGCGAATCTGACTGACGAGGCGTACGACTCTCTTCTGGGAAGTCTGTTTCCGAATCTGAGTGTTGATGCCATCAAGACCCAAATGACCACAGAACAGTTCGATCCGACGACCGATACCCCTTACTGTGCCGGTGCGGCGAGCAATCCGCCCTGTACCCGGACGCAGGCCGGTTACCTGAAAGACATATCCGACCCGAACAATCCCCTGCCGTCGCCCCCGCTGACCGCCCTGGCCAATGCGGCGACCGACGCGGTGTTCCGCTGCGCAAACCAGGTGTTCGCGCAAAATGCCGGAACGCGGGACGGCCAGGTTCTGTATCCCTACATCTTCTCCAGCGCTCCGGCGACGGCGGTGTTCGGCGTTCCGGGGCCTGCGGGAGAGGCGGATACCGCCAGTCCTTGTGATTCAGCTGAGCCTTTTTCGGATATGGACGACCAGCGTCCCAGTTGCCATGGGGCGGAATTGAGCTTCGTCTTCGACACCATCACGACCGTGGCCCATATGGGAACAATCGGCTCCGCCGGGACCGACGCGGACACCCTGGCGTTGGCAACGCGCATGGCCGGGGACTGGCTGACCTTTGCCCAGGATCCCCCGGCCTTTACCGCAAACGGCCAGCCGATGAGCAAGAACAAGACCGGGCTGCAGCCGCTGACGGTCTACACGACCGGCACAGAGACGCAGCTGCCCTGGAAGGGCTATGTGCCCGGCGACGGTCTGTCGGACATGCTGACCGCCTATAACTGCGATACGCTGTGGAAGGCCGACGCCTTTGCCGTCGGTGGGACTTCCGCCGCGATGAAATAAGCGTCTGGGGAATCCGGAGGTTTCGCAAAAAGGAGGCCGTCTTCGGGCGGCCCCCGCCCGAAGACAGCCTCCTTTCGAATGGCTTCAGCCGGCGAAATCCGTCGCTGCCACCAGGCTGTCGACGGTCATCAGCAGCCGGACTTCGGACGCGGCGATGGTGCCGTCCCCATCGTCGGCGATGACATAGAGCCCGGTGGCCGAGGCCGTGCGGGCCGCAACCACCGCCGTGGCCCCGGATTCCACGGTGCCGAGCGCTGTACGGAAAGCGCCGAAGTCCGTATCGGTCAGCGCTGAGACCGTCGGGCTGAGCAGCACCACATCGTCGCTGGCCCGGACCTCGCCGCCGCTGCGGACGGATACGGTGATACCATTCCCGGCGGTATCCACCATCGATCGCAAGGACCCGGTCAGGGCGATGGAATCCCGGCCGGTTTCGAAGCCCGACAGGCTGTCCGCACCGCTTGCCGACCCCGCCGCGCTGCCGCCGTCGGCCGAGGCCAGGGCGACGATGGTCGTGTCCCCGCCTACCAGGGTCACCGCGTCGGTGCCTTCCCCCAGGCCGATGATCTCGACCCCGACCAGGGTGACGGCGTTGCCCGTATCCCCCAGGCGCAGGTTGTCCGTGCCGGCCCCGCCGGTCATGGTCTCCACGCCCGAAAAGACGAAGGTCTCTCCGGCATCGCGCAAGGCCACGGAGTCCGCGCCGTCGCCGGCGGTCAGGGTTTCGATCCCCGACAGCAGCAGGGTGTTGCCCCGGTCGCCCAGGCGCAGGGAATCGCTGCCGCTGCTGCCGGTCACGGCTTCCACCGCCGCGATGGTCAGGCTGGCCGGTCCGCTCAGGGTAATGGCGTCCAGGGATGCGCCGCCGACCAGGGTGTCGATGCGGTCGATGGTCATGGTGCTGCCGCGATCTCCCAGGCGGATGAAATCGCCACCGTCACCGCCGTCCAGGACCTCGATGGCGGCCAGGATGGTGGTGTTCCCGCGATCCCCCAGCCGCACCCGGTCTGTGCCGCCGCCACCGATCAGGGTTTCCACCCCCACCATGGTGATGGCCTGTCCGCCGTCGGCCAGATTGACCCAGTCGCCGCCGTCGCCGCCGAACAGCACGTCGACGGCGCCGGCGGTGATGGTGTTGCCCCGGTCGCCGAGGCGGATGCGGTCGGTGCCGTTGCCGCCGCTCAGTGTCTCGACGGCCGTCAGGATCATGGTGGTGCCGGCGTCGGCCAGACTGACGTGATCGCTGCCGGCCCCGCCGATCAGCGTCTCGATGGCGGCGAGGTAGATGGTCTGACCGCCGTCGCCCAGGGTGACCCATTCCCCCAGGGTTCCGCCCACCAGCATTTCGATGGCCGAGACCGCCAAGGTGCTTTGGGCGCTGCCCAGGAAGACCAGATCGGTGGAAGATCCGCCGATCAGGGTTTCCACATCGACCATCGCCAGGGTGCCGCCGCTGTCGGTCAGGGTGAGCGTGTCCGACCCCGCACCGCCTTCCACCGTGTCTCCGCCGCCGGCGATGAAGGAATCGTTGCCGGCGTTGCCCCGCAGGATATTGGCGCTGCCGTTGCCGGTCAGGGTGTCGTTGCCGCTGCCGCCCGTGGCATTTTCGATGACCGCGTTGGCGGTGATCGCGATCATCTGGCCGCCGACGGTGCTGAAGGTGCCGCCGGTCAGGTTCAGGGTTTGGTCGGTGGAAAAGCGTTCCCCGCTCAGGGTGTCGGTGCCCGCTCCATCCCAGATCACCTGCACGGACAGGGAGGCGTCGTAGGTATAGACGGTGTCCCCGGCATTGGTGGTGCTGTTGGTGCCGTATAGGAACTGGATCGCCGCGACGTCATAGAGCATCGGCTGTACCGGCTCCGTCGCATAGTCCCACTCCTCGTAGGACATGAGGGAATAGAGGTAGGTGTCTTCGGCCGCAGGCAGATAGGGCGGATTGCCGCCGCCGCCGAGGGCATTGTAATTGCCCGGGTGCTTCAGCCCCAGCGCATGGCCGAGCTCGTGGATCAGGGTGGAATAGGCGTAGCCGCCGACGGCGTAGTCGCTGTCCGGCAGGTTGTTGGCCATATAGACATCGCCGCCGTCGTCGGTCGTTCCGGGGAAATAGGCGAAACCGGCGCTGTCGGGCTGGGTGCTGGATCCCAGGCGGATCTGGCCACCGTCTCCGCTATCGGAGACCTCGGTGAAGGTCAGGCCGGTCAGGGCCGACCAGGTGGCCAGGGCCTGGCGGGCGGCGGATCTGGCGGTGGTGCTCAGCGGCGCGAACCCGACCGTATCGGCCGGGTCCGCATAGGATGGTGCGGACTCCATGAAGCTGTAGGTGACGGTGACCGGCGTGCCGTAGTCTGCCGATCTGTTCCAGCGATAGTCCTCCCCGGCCAGCAGGGAATCGATGCTGTTGATACCTGTTATGGTGGCCATGCCGTCCCCGTCCAGTCGCTTTCGTTCCGTTGTTATTTTAACCCGAGAAGTCCGACGCGGTCAGGATGGCGTCAATGGTGGTCAGCAGGCGCACCTCGCCTGCGGTGACCGACCCGTCGCCTCCGTCGGACACGAAGAACAAGGCCGTGCTGGTTCCGTTCTGGGCGGCGACAATGACGGTGCTGCCGCTTTCCACGGGTCCCAGAGCGCTGCGGAACGTGCCGAAATCGGTGTCGGTGAAAGAGGATACGGTCTCGGTCAGCAGCACCACGTCGTCGCTGGCCCGGGTTTCTCCCAGCGCCCGGGTGGAGACGGTGATGCCGCCGCCGTCGGTATCCACCAGGGTGCGCAGTGTGGTGGCGATCGCCACCTTGTCGGTGCCGGCCGCAAAGCCAGCAATCGCGTTCGCGCCACTGGCGGAGCCGGGGTCGGAGCCCGCATTGACCGATCCCAGGGTTACGGTGGTGCTGTCGCCGGCTGCCAGGGTGACCACGTCGGTGCCATCGCCCAGGGTCACCGTCTCGATGCCGCTGATGGTCAGGATGTTGCCCCGGTCGCCCAGGCGCAGGCTGTCCGTACCGGTGGAGCCGGTGACGGTTTCGATGCCGGCGATGACCATGGATCCGGGGCCGCTGAGGGTCAGGCTGTCGTTGCCGGCGCCGCCGATGACCGTGTCCAGCCGGTTGACGATCATCGTGCTGCCCCGGTCGCCCAGGCGGATGAAGTCGCCGCCGTCGCCGCCGCCCAGGGATTCGATGCCGACCAGGATGGTGGTGTTGCCGCGATCCCCCAGCCGCACCCAGTCGCCCCCGGTGCCGCCGATCAGGGTTTCCACGCCCACCATGGTGGTCGTGGTCCCGCCGTTGCCCAGATTGACCCAATCGGCACCGGCGCCGCCGAACAGGACCTCCAGCCCCGAGATGGTGATGGTGCCGCCGCGGTCGCCCAGGCGGATGCGGTCGGTGCCGCCACCGCCGGTCAGGGTTTCGATGGCCGCCAGAATGATGGTGTTGCCGGCGTCGGCCAGGCTGACGGAATCGGCGCCGGCGCTGCCGATCAGGGTGTCGATGGCGCCCAGATAGACCGACCCGGCGTCGGCCATGTTGATCCATTCCCCGCCGGCGCCGCCGACCAGCGCTTCGATGCCGCTGATGGACAGGGTGCGGGCTTCGTTGCCGAGCAGGATGGTGTCCACCCCGGAGCTGCCCACCAGGATTTCGACCGCTGCCATGGCCAGGGAGCCGCCGGCGCCCTCCAGGAAGACCCGGTCCGTCCCGTTGCCGCCGTAGATGGTGTCACCCGCTCCGCCGACGATGGTGTCGTCGCCATCCCCGCCAACCAGCGCATTGGCAAGGTCGTTGCCGCGCAGGATGTCGTTGCCGTCGCCGCCGAAGGCGTTTTCGATCATCGCGTTGGCGGTCACCGCCGCATTGTCGGTCCCGCCGCCCAGACTGCTGAAGGTATTGCCGTTCAGGTTCAGCACCTGGGCCGCCGAGCTGCCCGCGCCCGACAGCGTGTCCGTGCCGCCGCCGTCGACGATCACCTGTATGCTGACCGAGGAGTCGTTGGTGTAAAGGGTGTCGCCGCCGTTGGTGCCGGTGTTGATGCCGTACAGATATTGGATCGCCGCCACGTCATAAAGCTGGGGGGAGGTGGGATAGCCGCTGAGGTCCCACTCGTTGTAGGACATGAGCGTGTAGGCGTAATTGTCCTCGCTCTCGGGCAGGTATGGGGTTTCCGTGTCGCCGTCTTGGGCGTCATAGTCGCCGGGATGCTTCAGGCCCAGGGCATGGCCGATTTCATGGATCATGGCCAGAAAGCCATAGCCCCCCGGCGTCATCATGGCATCGGTCGTATAGTCCACATCCATATAAATATCACCGGAGGTGGGCACCGACGTACCGGCGTAGTAGGCATAGCCGGCCGAGCCGCTTTGCACGTTGCTGCCGATGCGGATCTGGCCGCCGTCGCCGCTGTCGGATACTTCGGTCAGCGTCAGGCCCGTCAGCCGTGTCCAGGTGGCCAGGGCCTGGCGGGTATAAGCCCGCGCCGTTTCGGAAAGGGCGGTGAAGCCCCGGGAATCATCGGCGTCTGCGTAGGACGGCACACTTTCCATGAAGCTGTAGGTGACCGAGACCGAGGTACCGAAATCGGATCCGAAATTCCATCGGTAAAAGCGGCCGGCCAATAAGGAATCAATGCTGTTGGTTCCAGTAATCGTGGCCATGGCAAAAAAACTCCCCTGATCGCAAGCGCACCGTCCCCGTGATCCAAATCATGGGGACACCATCATAAGGGAGTCACGCGAAAAATCGTGAATGTCAAAGACGGGACCGGGCGCATGACGGCCGGCGGGTGTTTTCAAGAATGGGGAAAACATTGGGCTTCAGGCATGCGATATGCGGATGATTGCATCTAATGTATGGGAAATAGCGCGTGTGCCATCAGTCTATGGTGATCAGGTGACGCTGTTCATCCCATGCCAATCGGATATCACGTTGTCCTGAATGACCTGTGAACTGGCCCGTTGGGTGTCGCTGACGGTCATCACGGAAATGTCGCCACAGGTTCCTTCCGCCGGATCTCAGCTCTCGGGGGCGTCAGGCTGGACCCCTGACCGGGTGGTTCCGCGCGGGACCAGGACGGTGGGAATGCGGTGGGTCAAGGGGGCCAGGTCCTTATGGTCCCGGCGCAGCAGGATGCGCGCGACGATCCAGTCCACCAGGTCTTCCACCGGGTAGTGGATGGTGGTCAGGTCGAACATCGACCATCCCGCCTGGGGCACGTTGTCGAACCCTACCACCGAAACCTGATCGGGCACACGCAGGCACAGGCGCCGGGCCGCTTCCAGCATCACCAACGCAAGGCTGTCGGTGGCGCAGACCACCGCGTCGGGCGTGTCTTCCCGGCTCAGCAGGGCCACGGCCTCCTCCGGCTCCTGGGACTGGTCGGGGCGGCTGTGGGCCAGGGCGTGGGCGTGCAGGGGCAGGCCGGCGGCGTCAAGCGCGTCGCGCACGCCCTGTTCCCGCTCCAAGTCCGATTGCGGCCGGTGGGTCAGGCCGAAATAGGCCACCCGCCGGCAGCCCGAGCGCAGCAGCAGGTCTGTGGCCGCCCGGGTGCTTTCGCGGTTGACGCTCATCACGCAATCGGTTTCCGGGGCTGTCAGGGTGCTGCCGGCGACGATCAGCGGAATCCCCACCCGGCCGTAGCGTTCCACCGTGGTCTTGGGCAGGGTCCCCGCCGAGACCACCGTGGCCGTGACCTGCCAGTCCAGGGCGGTCAGCAGCGGTCCCTCGCCGTCGTCCGGGTCCGCGGGGATCAGCAGGGTGCGCAGATCGTGGGCGGCCAGCCGGTGGCTCAGCAGTTCCAGGAACCGGGTGTCGAAGGGGCTGCGGATGCGCCCGATCACCACCGCCACCAAGTCGATGGAAGCGTGGATCAGTCCCCGCGCCAGGGCATTGGGGCGATAGCCCAGGGTGTCGGCGGCGGCCAGCACCTTGGCCCGGGTCGCCTCGGCCACCCCGTTGCCATCGCCGAACACCCGCGATACCGCCGAGGCAGAGACCCCGGCTTCCCGCGCAACATCACGAATCGTCACTCTGGACACAGTGGATCTCTTCTGTTCGGTACCGTTTTCATAGAGGCGGTGACCTCAGGGGTGTCGGGAGGGGTGCGTACATTGCGGCGCTTAGTATGTGATTCTCCAGAGAAATATGGGGCCTGCCGACAACCTTCATCAAGTGGAAACGGAAGTGTCATTCTTTTGTCTCTCGCTGTGGGGTAGGGTCTGCCTGAAAACGTTTTCGGTGGTATGCCAGGGGCTCTTTCGGCCCGGGGTGGATCGCTGGAGCGTGATGTCGCGCTTTCCTCAGTTTGCGCTTTCTCCAACGCCTGAAGACCGGGATCCCGCTTCGCCGATCCCCATCCGATCTGATCCCGATCCCGCCGCCAATCTCGTCGGGGTCGTTGACGCAAACAGACCTCAGAACAGAGACCGGAGACTGTCATGATCCGCTTAGCTACGACGCTGGCCGCCACCGCGCTGCTGGCCGGCACCGCCAACGCGGCGACCGAAATCACCTGGTGGCACGCCATGGGCGGCAAGCTGGGTGAGGTGGTGAACACCATCACGTCCGATTTCAACGCGTCCCAGAACGCCTGCAGCCTGAACGCGGTGTACAAGGGATCCTACGAGGAAACCATGACCGCGGGCATCGCCTCGTTCCGGGCGAAGCAGTCCCCGAACATCATTCAGATCTTCGATGCCGGCAGCGCCACCATCATTGCCGCCAAGGGCGCGGCCTATCCGGTGGCCAAGCTGATGGACGAACATGGTGTGACCTTCAACAAGGAAGACTACATTCCCGGGGTCCGCTACTTTTATGCCGACAACGACGGCCAGATGATCGGCATGCCGTTCAACTCCTCGACCCCCGTCCTATACTACAACAAGGCGGTGCTGGCCGAAGCCGGCGTGGAGCCCCCGAAGACCTGGGAGGAGTTCGAAACCGTTGCGGCGACACTGAAGGATGCGGGCTACATCGCCCTGTCCCAGTCCCACACGCCCTGGATCTTCAGCGAAAACTTCCAATCGCGGCACAACCTGCCGATGGCCGACAAGAACAACGGCTACGACGGCCCGGCCACCAAGATCGCCTACAATAACGAACACCTGCGCATGCACTTCGCCAAGCTGGCCGAGTGGAAGGACAAGGGCTGGTTCGGCTATTACGGGTCCAAGTGGAGCGACAACAAGGTGCCCTTCGAGAAGCAGGAAGTGGCCATGTGGATCGGCTCCTCCGGCTCGTTCGGCGGGCTGAAGGACACCACCGACTTCGAATTCGGCAGCTCCACCCTGCCGTACTGGACGTCCATCGTTGGCGACGGCGAGCCCTACCACACCTTCATCGGCGGGGCCGCCCTGTTCGCTTTCAACGGCCACCCGGAAGAAGAGAACGGCTGCGTGGCGCAGTTCTTCGCCCATCTGACCAAGCCGGAAACCCAGTTCTTCTGGCACAAGGAAACCGGCTACGTGCCGATCACCACCGCCGCCTACGATCTGGCCAGGTCCGAAGGCTACTATGATGCCGAACCGGACGCCGAAGTCGGTATCACCCAGCTGTCCGGCCGCACCGCCGAGTGGAACAAGGGCTATCGCCTGGGTTTCTACGTTCAGATCCGCGAAGTGCTGAACCGCGAATACGACAAGCTGTTCGCCGGGGATCAAAGCGTGGAAGAAACCTTCTCGGCCATCGAAACCGAAAGCGACCAGTTGCTGGAACGGTTCGCCAAGACCGCCGGCATGTAAGGCCCGGGGGCCTGCCGTCGGTCCGGAGGTCCGGGCGGAAGGCAGGCCCTTTCCTGTTCCTCTGACCCCACGGGCGAAGGCCATGAAGCGCAACCGGTTCGGACATTCCCCGCTGCCCTATCTGCTGATCGCGCCACAGCTGCTGATCATCCTGATCTTTTTTGTTTGGCCGGCGCTGCAATCGGTCTATCTGTCGTTCTTCCTGGAAGATCCCTGGGGGCTGGGACGGACGTTCGTGTGGTTCGAGAACTACGCGACGGTCCTGTCCAGCGATCACTACCAGTCTTCGGCGCTGTTCACGCTGGAGTTTTCCACCCTGGTGGCCGGGCTGTCCCTGGGGCTGGCACTGCTGCTGGCGGTCAAGGCCGATGCCATGATCCGTTCGGCATCCACCTACAAGGTGCTGCTGATCTGGGCCTATGCGGTGGCGCCGGCGGTGGCGGGCATGATCGGCCTGTTCCTGGTCAACCAGCACATCGGCCCCATGTTCCCCCTGTTCAACCTGCTGTGGGACTTCGACAACAAGGTGGACGGGGTGGATGCCACCGTCTGGCTGGTGGTGGTGTCGGTCTGGAAGCAGATCAGCGTCAACTTCGTCTACTTCCTGGCTGGCCTGCAAGGCATCCCTCGGCCGGTGCGCGAGGCGGCGGCCCTGGACTGCCGCAACGGCTTGAAGCGGTTCTGGACGGTGACCTTCCCGCTGCTGGCTCCCACCAGCTTCTTCCTGCTGGTGATCAACATCACCTACGCCTTTTTCGACACCTTCGCCATCATCGACACCCTGACCCGGGGACGCCCC
Organism: Rhodospirillaceae bacterium Z3-40; assembly: GCA_046233135.1. Classification (GTDB taxonomy): domain Bacteria; phylum Pseudomonadota; class Alphaproteobacteria; order Rhodospirillales; family Rhodospirillaceae; genus JBJXHN01. Next base: position 667,260 of record JBJXHN010000004.1, read on the forward strand.
GGCGGCCAGACCGCCACGCTGGTCTACAAGGTCTACCAGGACGGATTCCTGGGGGCGGACCTGGGCGGCAGCTCGGCGCAGTCGGTGATCCTGATGGTGGTGGTGATGGCCCTGACCGTCCTGCAGTTCCGCTTCATCGAACGCAAGATCCATTACTGATTGGATTGCGGTCAAACGCAATGCGGGCTTTTACGCGCCATAAGGCGCGGCGGCCGCTTGGCCTTGCCGCCCGACCGACCATCGGGCGGAAGGAAAATCAAAGGAGCAGCCATCATGAAACTGCGCGCCATCATCGACCACGGGATCCTGATCCTGGGGGTGCTGTTCCTGCTGACCCCGCTGTGGATCGCCTTTGCCTCGTCTACCTGGTCGGCGCAGGAGATCGCCCGGGACGGGGTGCGCTTCACCATCGGCGACCATTTCGCCGACACCTGGGGCGGCTTGCTGACCGGCACCGGCGGCCTGTTTGCCGAGACCGAAGGCAATGCGGAGCAGGTGACCGGCGTCAGCGCCCTGGTGATGCTGAAGAATTCCATCATCCTCGGGGTCGGCTTCGCCGTAGGCAAGATCGCCATCTCCATGCTGGCGGCCTATGCCATCGTGTATTTCCGTTTCCCGGCGGGGACGTTCCTGTTCTGGCTGATCTTTTCGTCGCTGCTGCTGCCGCTGGAAGTGCGGATCATCCCCAGTTACGAGATCGTTGCCGCCCTGGGGCTGGTGAACACCTATACGGGGCTGATCCTGCCGCTGATCGCCTCGGCCACCGCCACCTTCTTCTTCCGCCAGTTCTATAAGCAGGTGCCCGAGGAATTGTGGGAGGCGGCCAGGCTGGACAATGCCGGGCCGATCCGTTTCTTCAAGGATGTGCTGTTTCCCCTATCGCGGTCCATGATCGCGGCGATCTTCATCATCATGTTCGTGGTCGGCTGGAACCAGTACCTGTGGCCGATCCTGATGACCTCCAGCCAGGACTTCAACACCCTGCTGATGGGGATCAAGGACGTCATCTATATCCTGGACGAAGGCAAGACACCGGCCTTCAACCACGCCTTCGCCCTGTCGGTCCTGGCGGTGATTCCACCGGTGCTGGTGGTGGTGATCTTCCAGCGCTGGTTCGTCAAGGGCCTGACCGAAACCGACAAATAGTACCCGTCAATACCGCCGCCGCTGCCCTCCCGGAGTGGCGGCGCCATAGGACTGTCATTGGAGTTTATCGATGGCGGCCGGTACAAAGCCAATCAAGGGGGCTGTCATGGCGCATCTTTCGCTGATCAACGTGGCCAAGACCTACGGCAAGGCCTATCGCGCCGTGCGTGACGTGTCGGTGGATATCGGCAAGGGCGAGTTCGTGGTCTTTGTCGGCCCCTCGGGCTGCGGCAAATCCACCCTGCTGCGCATGGTCGCCGGGCTGGAAACGGTCACCGAGGGTGCCATCGTCCTGGACGGGCGGGAAATCAACGGCCTGGATCCCGCCCAGCGGGACATCGCCATGGTCTTTCAGAACTACGCCCTCTATCCCCACATGACGGTGTACAAGAATCTCGCCTACGGTCTGGTCAACCGCAAGGTTTCCAAGGACGAGATCGACCGGCGGGTGCAGGCGGCGGCCGGGATGCTGCAAATCGGCGACTACCTGGACCGCAAGCCCCAGCAGCTGTCCGGCGGCCAGCGCCAGCGGGTGGCCATGGGCCGGGCCATTGTCCGCGAACCGGCGGCCTTTCTGTTCGACGAGCCCCTGTCCAACCTTGACGCCAAGCTGCGCAACCATATGCGCCTGGAAATCAAGCGTCTGCAACGGACCCTGGGCACCACCGCCATCTATGTCACCCACGACCAGGTGGAGGCGATGACCATGGCCGACCGGATCATCGTGCTGAATGCCGGGCGGGTGGAGCAGGCGGGGACCCCGGGGGAGATCTATCATCGGCCGGACAGCCTGTTCGTCGCCGAATTCATGGGTGCGCCGCCGATGAACACCCTGGACGTTCTCCTCCAGGGCAACGAGATGGTGCTGCCCGGCGGCTTCCGCCTGCCTGTGGCCGACCGACCCGCCAATGACCGCGTCACCCTGGGCATCCGGCCGGAACGGCTGGATCTGTGTCACAAGCCCAACGGCGCCACCGTGCCCTTCACCGTGGATCTGGTGGAGGAACTGGGGGCCGGGCGGCTGCTGCACGGCCGGCTGGGGGACAGCCCGATCATCGTCAGTGCCCCGGGGATCGGCGAGATTCCCACCGATGGCCTGCATCTGACCCTGGCCGCCGACGCGGCGCATTTCTTCGATCCGGATACGGGAGCCCGCCTGTGACCTTTGATCCCCCGCGCCTGCCCTTGCCGCTGGAAACGGAGACCACCGACGCCCTGCGCCCGGTGAGCTCGTCCGAAGTCGCTGCCCTGCGCGCCCTGCCGCGCACCGCCGAGGTCCATCGCGAGGCCCTGGCCGGGCTGGACGTGCTGCACCAAGTGGAAACCGCCGGCCAGCCGTCCACCGATGCCCTGCCGGCCCGGTTCCGGGTGGCCGCCTGGAACATGGAACGCTGCCTGGACCCCGAGGGCGCCGCTGCCCTGCTGGCCGCCGAGCGGCCGGATATCGTGCTGCTGTCGGAAATGGACAACGGCATGGCCCGCAGCGGCCAGCGCCACACCCCCCGCGCCATGGCCCTGCCCCTGGGCATGGGATATGCCTATGCGGTGGAGTTCCTGGAACTGACCCTGGGCAGTTCCCGCGAGGTGGCCCTGGCCGGGCTGACGGTGGAGTCGGTGAATGACAAGGGCTTCCACGGCAATGCCATCCTCAGCCGCGCCCCGCTGACCCGGGTGGCGCTGCTGCGCCTGGATGTGGACGGCCTGTGGTTCGGCGGCCGGCCGGTGGGTAAGGAACCGGGGCAGGACCGGGTGGGCGGCCGGGTGGCCGTGCTCGCCGAAGTGCCCACCGACGGGGGACCGGTGGTGGTTGTCTCCGCCCATCTGGAAAGCCAGGCCGACGCGCCGCTGCGCGAAGCCCAGATGCTGCATATCCTGGATGCGGCGGCGGCCTTTGCGGCAGAGGGCACCCCGATTCTGGTGGGCGGTGACCTGAACACCGGTAACCACCTGCCCGGCAGCGACTGGCGGCTGGAGACCCTGTTCGCGGCGGCCGAACGGGCCGGCTTCCATTGGGACGGCAATGCCGAGGGGCTGACGGTGCGGGATTCGCGGATATCGCTGGTGGGCAGCCGGCAATCCCATCTGGACTGGTTCTGCGCCCGGGGCCTGAGCGCTGCCGATCCGCGCATCCTGCAAGGCCTCGACCCCCGGGGCGTGCCGCTGTCCGACCACGAACCGATCATCGCCGACTGGGTGGTGGGCTGACGGAGGCCGCTTCTGCGGTGGGCGTCAATCCGTCACGGAAAGCTCTCGGAGCTTTCACGCCGGGGTTAAAGAGACTCTGGCAGTCTCCCGATCACCACGATAGCTATGGGGAGTTCCGCCATGTCGCCTTCGCGCGTATTTTCCGCCGCCCTGTTGGCCGGCCTGATCCTGGGCAGCGGTGCCGCCCATGCGGCCGAGACCGCGGTTCAGCTCGGTCCCCGGCCGTTTTTCCTGATGGACCGTCTGGACGACGGTCCGTTGAAAGAGGCCCTGCAGGCCTGTGACGACGGCCGTGCCTTCACGCCCACGGCCTTTTCCATCGGCCACCGGGGGGCGCCGATGCAGTTCCCCGAGCATACGGTGGAATCCTATCGGGCCGCCGCCCGCATGGGAGCGGGCATCGTCGAATGCGATGTCACCTTTACCAAAGACCGCCAGCTGGTCTGCCGTCATTCCCAGTGCGACTTGCACACCACGACCGACATCCTGGCCCACGCGGATCTGGCGGCGAAATGCACCCAGCCGTTCTCTCCTGCCGATCCGGCGACGGGGAAGAAGGCCTCGGCCACATGCTGCACCAGTGACATCACCCTGGACGAGTTCCGCCGCCTGAAGGGCAAGATGGACGGCGCCGATTCCGCCGCCACCACCATCGAAGGCTACATGGCGGGCACACCGGGCTGGCGCACGGATCTGTATACCGGCTCGGCCGGCGGAACCCTGATGACCCATGCCGAAAGCATCGCCCTGTTCCGCGAGCTGGGGGTGAAGTTCACGCCCGAACTGAAGGAACCGAGCGTGGGAATGCCCTTTGACGGCGACTACACCCAGGAGGCCTATGCCCAGCAGATGCTCGACGAGTATACGGTCGCCGGGGTTGATCCCGCCGACGTCTATCCCCAGTCCTTCCGCCACGAAGACGTGCTGTACTGGCTGAAGGCAGCGCCCGAATTCGGCAAGCAGGCGGTGTGGCTGGATGACCGCTACGACATCGAAGGCTTCGATTCCAACAAGCCGGAGACCTTCGAGCCGTCGATGCAAGAGCTCGCAGACCTGGGGGTGAAGATCATTGCCCCGCCGCTGTTCATGCTGGTGACCGCCGATGCGGACGGCACGCTGACGCCCTCGGCCTATGCCAAGGCGGCCAAGGAGGCGGGCCTGAAGATCATCGCCTGGAGCCTGGAACGGTCCGGCCCGCTGGCCGGTGGTGGCGGCTGGTACTATCTGACCGTCAACGATGCCATTCATGACGACGCCGACACCCTGGTGCTGCTGGACGTGCTGGCCAAGCAGGTGGGGGTGATGGGCGTGTTCTCCGACTGGCCCGCCACCACCACCTTCTACGCCAACTGCATGGGGTTGTAGGGAAGACAGAGGAAGGGCGCGACCGTGCGGTCGCGCCCTTTCGCGTGCGGAGCCTTGCCGGAGACCTCAGCCCGGCAGGTCGACTTCCGCCCCTTTCTCTTCGTCGCTGGGGGGCAGGGGGATGGGGGCCGGTGGCGCTGTCGGCGGCGTTTTAGGTTTGGTATCCACGCGGACATAGGCCGGCGGGGCGTTGCCCTCCTTATCCACACCGAAATACAGCGTTGTATGGGGGAAGGGGATTTCGATCTGCCGGGCGTCGAAGATCTTCTTCATGCGGCGATTGAACTCCCGGCCCACATACCATTGCTTGATCGGCCGGGTCTTGAGGCGGGCCTTGATCACCACGGCCGAGTCGGCGAACTGGTCGACGCCCAGGATTTCGATCGGCTCCAGGATCTCGGCGGCGTATTCGGGGACCTGTCGCAGCTCCTCGTCCACCTCCTTCAGGGCTGCGCAGACCTCGTCGGTGTCCTCGCGGTAGGCGACGCCCACATCCATGACGTAGTAGCTGAAGTCCTTGGTCATGTTGGTCACCGTGTCCACCGTGCTGAACGGCACGGTGTGCACGCTGCCCGACAGATCGCGCAGGCGGATGGACCGCACCGACAGGGCTTCCACCACCCCCGAATGGCCGCCGACACTGACCACGTCGCCCACCGACAGGGTGTCTTCGATCAGGCAGAAGGCGCCGGTGATCACGTCCTGGACCAGCTTCTGCGACCCGAAGCTGATGGCCAGACCCAGCACCCCGGCACCGGCGAGCAGCGGGCCGATGTTGACGCCGATTTCCGACAGGATGATCAGCGTGGCGATCACCAGCAGGAAGATCATCGCCACCGTGCGGGCCAGCGGCACCAGGGTGCGGACCCGCTGGCTGCGCTCCACCACCAGACCGTCGGCACCGGTCTGGTTGAGGAAGCGGTCGGCGCTGTTGGAAATCACTTCCCATGCGGCGATGGCCAGGACCAGGATCAGGGCGATGGAGCCGATCGCGCCCAGCAGGCGCTGGCCGGCGGCGCTGGACACCCAGTTCAGGCTGTCCGCTCCCCAGGCGCTGAGCAGGAAGACGAAAGCGATGAAGGTCACCAGCAGCCGGGCCGCCGTCTTCAGCGCCGCCACATAGCGGTTGGAGCGGCGCTCCAGTCCCGGATAGGTGGTGCGCAGGTCCTGGGCGACGCGGAAGCCCTGGTCGATCAGGGTGGTCAGCAGGCGGCCGAGGATCACCGCCAGCAGAACGATGACGGCGCTTTTCACCGTGGCCACCGCGGCGAATTCGAAGCCGCCCGGGACGTCCAGGAACCAGGTGAGGAACAGGGCGGTGGCATAGAGGATGGCCAGCACGTGCCACAGCTCGCCTAGCCGGGCCACGGCGGCCGCGCCCTTGCCGTCCCCGGCCAGGGTGGTCAGGTGGCCCCGCAGCCAGTCGGCCACCGCGCGGCGGTTCTGCAGGATGAACATCACCACCAGGGCGAATTCGGCGGCGCCGAACAGCTTGCTGATCAGCAGCCGTGCGCCCAGCGGCAGACCCAGCACGTCGGACACCCCGAACACCAGGAAGCCGGCAACGGCCACGTTGGTCAGGCGGCGCGCCCAGATGTACAGATAATGGCCGGTCTCCTCGCTCATCGGCAGCAGGGCCATGCGCGGCGAGGGCGGCCGCAGCACGGCCTGGGACAGGGCGTGGATCACCCGGGCGATGATGAAGGCGTTGACGGTCAGCGTGGCGGCCAGCCGCACCGCCAGCCGCGCTTCGATCAGCCCCAGGGTCAGGTTGACGGCGATGGCAAAGGCCCCCACCGGCAGCAGCAGCACGATCACATGCAGCGGCACCAGCACCATGCGCAGCAGGAAGGGCGCGGTATCGGCGGTCTGGGCGATCCGGTCGATGGGGCGGCGGATGGCCCGGCCGACAATGGCCCGCGCCACCAGGGCGCAGGCCAGGGCCAAGCAGAACTGCCACAGGAAGGTGACCCACAGGGACAGCACCGCCGGATCGGTCTGGATTTCCAGCCAGTAGAGGATCTGCGGAACGGCGGACAGGGTATCGGCCCCGCTGAGCAGGGTCTGCCACGTGCTGCCCAGCTGCTCGGCCAGCATGGCGACGATCGTGGGGTCCTGATCCGCCGCCTCGGTGGTAACGTCCGTCGCCCCGGCCTGGGCTGCGGCCACTGGATCGGCCGGGGGCTGTTCGGTTCCAGGGGAGCCGGGCGCTGCGGTGGCGCGCAGGGCTTCGGCCAGCGCCGAGCGCACGGCCGGGTCCTGAAGGGCGCGGACAAGGGCCTGGACGTCGCCGCTTTGGGCCTCTGCCGTGGTGGCTTGGGCGGTGCTGGAGGGGGGCGGTGCTTCGGGCGCGGGATCGGCCGTCTGGGCAAACGCCGGAAGCGGGGCAAGGAAAAGAATCAGGCAAAGGCACAGGGTCGCCAGTAAGGGCAGACGCGGCACCGGGCGCCCGAGGGCGGGGTGTCTATGAATCAAAGGCATGTCTTGTCCGCAGCTGAAGTTCGTGGCAAGAGGTATAGAGGTTTGTCGTCCGGCCGCCTGGATCAAGGTCTATGGGGGGATGGGACGTCGCGTGTCCGGAAAGGCCGGTTTCCCGATGAATGTCACCATTTACCACAATCCCCGCTGTTCGAAATCCCGGGCCACCCTGGCCCTGCTGGAAGAACGCGGGATTGCGCCAACGGTTGTCGAGTACCTGAAAAATTCTCCGGACGCCGAGACTCTGGGGCGTATCGCAGGCATGCTAGGCATGGCGCCCAAGGATATGCTGCGCAAGAAGGAAGCCAAGGACGCCGGGATCGACCCCGACGCCGGGGATGCCGCCGTCCTGGCCGGCATTGCCGCCAACCCGGCGGCGCTGGAACGGCCCATCGTCGTGGTCGACAACAGTCGTGCCCGCATCGGCCGCCCCCCGGAATCGGTGCTGGAGATCCTCTGAACCGGGGCATTGCGGAGCGGCATTGCGCCGCAGGCGGGCAACAGGGAGACGGAAGCGGCATGGGAACGCGGTTCGAAGAGGCCTATGCCCACCATCTCGCCGGTCGTCTGGGCGATGCCGCCGACGGCTACTGGGCGCTGATCGATGCCCGGGATGAACCGCCGGGCACCCGGCTGCTGCTGGCCACCATCGCCCGTGCCTGCGGCTATGAGGATCTGGCGGGCGCGCTGGAAGCGGCCGAAGACGGCAACGCGCTGGGTGCCGAGGGGCACATGCGGCTGGCCCGGGTGTTGTGCAATGCCGAGGAACACGGGCGGGCGGCCTGGCACCTGGATGCCGCGCGCGGCCTGGGCGAAGACGGGCCGGACCTCCATTGCATTCTGGGCCGCGTGCATGCGTCGCGCGGCAACGACGCCTGGGCCGAGGAAGCCTATCGCGCGGCTCTGGCCCGTGATCCCGGGAACCTGATGGCGCTGGTCAATCTCGGCGGCCTGATCAAGGGCCAGGGCCGGGTGGACGAAGCCCGCGCCCTGTTCGACACGGCCGTCGCCGCCCATCCCGGCGATCCCCAGGCCCGGTACAGCCGGGCGGTGACGGCGCTGCTGCAAGGGGATCTGGCGACGGGCTGGGATGATTACCGTGCCCGCTGGCTGCTGGCCGGCTGCGTCAACCTGCCCGCCAACCTGCCTGGTCCCGCCTGGGACGGTACGGTCACCCCCGGGAAATCCCTGATGCTGCATGCGGAACAGGGGCTTGGGGATACCTTGATGTTCGCCCGCTTCGCCCCCTGGCTGGCCGCCAGGGGCATGCGGGTGACGCTGGAGGTCCATCCGCCCCTGGTGCCGGTGCTGTCCACCCTGGACAGTGTCACTGTCATCCCCAGGGGCACCACGGTGATGCCCCACGACGGCCATGCGGCGCTGATGGATGTGCCCTACCTGCTGGGGGTGAACGACCAGGAGGCCATCCCCGCCGCCGTCCCCTATATCTCCGCCGAGCTGGAGCGGGTGGTGGCTTGGCGTGACCGGCTGCCGGCCGGCCTGACCATCGGCCTGTGCTGGCAGGGTGACCCGGAAAGCCCGCTGGATGCCGGCCGGTCCGTGCCTCTGGTGGACTGGCTGCCGCTGCTGACCCTGCCGGGCATTACCTTCGTCTCGCTGCAAAAGCAGCACGGTCTGGAGCAACTGGCCGATTTGCCGGAAAACGTGTGCCTGGAAAGCTTCGGGGCCGAGATGGATACCGACGGGGCCTTCCTGGATACGGCGGCGATCATGATGTCGCTGGATCTGGTGGTGACGTCCGATACCTCGGTCGCCCATCTCGCCGGCGCCCTGGGCCGCCCCTGCTGGGTCGCCCTGCGGCGGGTCCCCACTTGGCACTGGGGCGTGTCGGGGCTGGCCATGCCCTGGTATCCCAGTATGCATCTGTTTCGCCAGGACATGCCCGGCGACTGGCGCGGCCCGGTGTGGAGCATCGTCGATGCTCTGACCAAGGCGCTGGCCGCGCCGTGATAGCGGGGGCACGGGGCGCTGCAGCGAATTTCAACTATTAGGTAAAAATATTTTATTCAAGGTGATATGGGGGGTTTGCGCCATGGCGCCGCCGGTCATTGTTGGTTAACCTTATTCCAGGGCTGCGGTATTCAAGGACGGCCCTTTCAAGGAACGGCCTGGTCACGGGCCACGGGAACAGGGATGAGGCAATGATCGACCATGTGTTCATCCGCTGCATTCGGGGTCGCCACCTGCTGAGATTCCAGTACGGGGGGCAATCCCGGCTCGTCGAACCCCATCTGTTCGGGCTGGACGCCCGGGGGGAGACGGTGCTGATCGCCTATGAGGTTCCGGGTCGCCGCAAAGGCGACCGGACCGGCTGGCACACCTATCGCACCGACCATATGGAAAACATCCGTGCGCTGGATGAACGGTTCGTCGCATTGCGCGCGGGCCGGGGGGATCACCTGTCCGCATTGCGGCAGGTGATCTGTGATTCCGGCGAGGGAGAATGAAAAAACCGCCCGGCGGGAGGGGACCCCTCCTCACCGGGCGGCAGGTCGGATCATGCGGCCGGACACGGGGGAGGACCCCCGCGCCGATCCGATGTGTCAGCGTGTGGGCACGGGCTGTTCACCGGAGTAGTCGTAGAAGCCCTTGCCGGTCTTGCGACCCAGCCAGCCGGCCTCGACGTACTTTACCAGCAGCGGGCAGGGCCGGTACTTGGTGTCGGCCAGGCCTTCGTGCAGCACATGCATGACGGCCAGACAGACGTCCAGACCGATGAAGTCGGCCAGTTCCAGCGGACCCATCGGGTGGTTGGCGCCCAGCTTCATGGCGGTGTCGATGGCATCGACGCTGCCCACGCCCTCGTACAGGGTGTAGACCGCTTCGTTGATCATCGGCAGCAGGATGCGGTTGACGATGAAGGCGGGGAAATCCTCGGCGCTGACCGGAATCTTTTCCATCTTCACGGTCAGTTCGCGGATGGCCTGGAAGGTTTCCTCGGCCGTGGCGATGCCGCGGATCAGTTCCACCAGCTTCATCACCGGAACCGGGTTCATGAAGTGCATGCCCATGAACTTTTCCGGACGGTCCGTCGCCGCACCCAGGCGGGTAATGGAAATCGACGAGGTGTTCGACGCCACGAACGCTTCGGGCTTCAGGATCGGGCATAGTTCCGTCAGGATCTTGCGCTTCACCTGTTCGGCTTCGGTCGCGGCTTCGATGACCAGATCGCAATCGGCCAGCGGCTTCATGTCGGAGGTGGTGGAAATCCGCGCCACCGCCGCCTTGGCGTCGGCATCGTCAACCTTGCCCTTGCTGACCTGACGATCCAGGTTCTTGTTGATGGACGCCAGTGCCTTTTCCAGCGACTTCTCGCTGACATCCATGAGCTGGACATTCAGCCCGGCGAGCGCGCAAACGTGCGCGATGCCGTGGCCCATCTGCCCGGCGCCGATAACGCCAATCTTCTGAATCATGCGATCTTGCCCCTTTGATTTCTATGCCGTGGCTAGGATCGACTAGCTCTTGTCCAGCTCAGCGGAGAGTTCGGGCAGGGCCTGAAACAGATCCGCCACCAGGCCGTAGTCGGCGACCTGGAAGATGGGCGCTTCCTCGTCTTTGTTTATGGCCACGATGACCTTTGAGTCCTTCATGCCAGCCAGATGCTGGATGGCACCGCTGATGCCCACGGCGACGTACAGTTCCGGTGCCACGATCTTGCCGGTCTGACCCACCTGGTAATCATTGGGGACGAACCCGGAATCCACCGCCGCCCGAGAGGCGCCGACCGCCGCCCCCAGCTTGTCGGCCACGTCTTCCAGAAGCTTGAAATTCTCGCCGGACCCCATACCCCGGCCACCGGAAACGATCACCCGGGCACTGGTCAGTTCGGGCCGTTCAGACTTGGACAGTTCCTGACCCACAAAGGCGCTCAGCCCCGGGTCGGCCGCCGCTGGCACATCTTCGATGACTGCGGATCCGCCTTCGGCCGCCACCGGGTCGAACGCGGTGGTGCGCACGGTGATGACCTTCCTGGAGTCGGAGGTCTGCACGGTCGCCATGGCGTTGCCGGCAAAGATCGGACGGATGAAGGTGTCTTCGCCGACCACTCCGGTGATGTCGGAGATCTGGGCGATGTCCAGCAGGGCGGCGACACGCGGCATGACGTTCTTGCCCGAGGTGGTGGCCGGCGCCAGCATGTGGCTGTAGCCGTCGGCCAGACCGACGATCAGGGCGGCCAGCGGTTCGGCGACCGGATGGGCGTACAGGTCCGCGTCGCAGCGCAGGACCTTGGTCACCCCGGCCACCTTGGCACCGGCATCGGCCGCGCCCTGGCAGTCCTTGCCGGCGACCAGCAGGTGGATATCGTCGCCCAGGGCCGCCGCAGCGGCAACGGTGGGCAGGGTGGCCGGCCGCAGATGGGCGTTATCGTGTTCGGCAATGACTAGAATGGCCATGATCAGATCACCTTCGCCTCGTTGCGGAGCTTGTCGACGAGTTCGGTCACGGAACCGACCATCACACCGGCCTGACGGGCGGCGGGTTCTTCAACCTTCAGGATGGTCAGGCGCGGCGCCGGATCCACACCCAGGTCGTCGGGGGTGATCGTCTCGATCGGCTTTTTCTTCGCCTTCATGATGTTGGGCAGCGAAGCGTAGCGCGGCGTGTTCAGGCGCAGGTCGGCCGTGGCCACGCAGGGCAGGGTGACCGACAGAGTCTCCAGGCCGCCGTCGATTTCACGCACGGCCGTGGCCTTGCCGTCGCCCAGCTCCAGCTTGGACAGGAAGGTGGCCTGGGGCCAGCCCAGCAGCGCGGCCAGCATCTGGCCGGTCTGGTTGGAATCGTCGTCGATGGCCTGCTTGCCCAGGATCACCAGGTCGGGGGATTCCTTGTCCACCACCGCCTTCAGCATCTTGGCCACGGCCAGGGGCTGCAGGTCCGCATCGGACTGCACCAGGATTCCGCGATCGGCACCCATGGCCAGGGCGGTGCGGATGGTTTCCTGCGACTGCTGGACGCCCAGCGAAACCACCACCACTTCGGTGGCCTTGCCGGCTTCCTTCAGGCGCACCGCTTCCTCGACGGCGATTTCGTCGAAGGGGTTCATCGACATCTTGACGTTGGCCGTTTCGACGCCGGTGTTGTCCGCCTTGACGCGGATCTTCACGTTGTAGTCGACCACACGCTTGACAGCGACCAGTACTTTCATGGGTTTCCCGTCTTCCTTAGCGTTCGGCGTATGCGGAACCGCGGTCCACGGGTTCCGGCGGGGGAAGCCGGGCTCCGCCCTGCGATGGGGCGGATGAGGCGCCCCTTTCCCCGGTCATTCCGGGAAAGGAGGCGCCGACCCGGTCTCCGGGTGGGGCGGAAAATACGGTACCGAACGGAGCCTGTCAACGCGCCCCGCGGGGGATGGCGTGCAATGCAGCGAAATGCCGCGCATTCCACGCGTTTTCCGTGCCTGTTCCCCGGTCTTTGCCCTACCGCGACGCACCAGGGACCCACAGCACATCGGCTTTTCCATCATCGTTCAGCAGGCGGGCCAGCACGAACAGATGATCGGACAGCCGGTTGACATAGGCCAGGGCCGGGGCGCCGACCCGTTCCACACCGGCCAGCTCGGCCATCAGGCGTTCCGCCCGGCGCACCACGGTGCGGGCATGGTGCAGATGGGCCGCTGCCGCACTGCCGCCGGGCAGGATGAAGCTGGACAGCGGGGTCAGCCGGGCGTTCATGGCGTCGATCTCGCGTTCCAGCCGGGTCACCTGGGCCGGGACGATGCGCAGCGGCGGCGGCATGGTGTCTTCGCCGTCCCCCCCATTGCCGTCTTCGTCTTCGTCTTCGTCTTCGTCCCTGGCCGCACCGTCCGAAGACTCGGCGGCGGTGGGGTCGATTTCGGGTACGCACAGGTCCGCGCCCAGGTCGAACAGGTCGTTCTGGATCCGGGCCAGCAGATCGTCGGCGGTCTGCCCCACGTCCGGGCCGGCTCCGTCGACGGGCACGACGATCCCTTCCAGATCGGCGGTATGCAGCCGCGCGAGACCCAGGACGGCGTTGGCCTCATCGACCGTTCCATAGGTTGCGACACGCAGGGCGGCCTTATCCACCCGTTGTCCATCACCCAGGGATGTCTTGCCAGCGTCACCGCCACGGGTGTAAATGCGGGTCAAACGAACCAAGGCCGTCTCCTCTTTCGTATCCGGTTTCGTATCTGGATCCTTCTTGCGGATCCATATGGCGTGGACCAGGGCGGTTGGCGAGACCCCGTTTCCCGGACGGCCCGATAGAACGGTACTCTCCCGACGTCCCTCTCGACGACGGCACCCTCACGACGGCACTTTGCACCATGCGCTTTTTCGGCACGCTGCCGCGCTATATCGCCCGGACCTACCTGATGGCGCTGATGTTTTCCACCGCCCTGGTGGTGGCGCTGCTGCTGCTGTTCGACGTCATCGAAATCATGCGCTCCACCGGCTCGCGCGAGGTGGAGGCCGAGGTCCTGGTGGAAATGGCTCTCTACCGCCTGCCCATGGCGGTGCAGTCGGCGCTGCCCTTCGTGTTCATGGGGGCGGCGGTGCTGGTGTTCTGGCGCCTGGCACGCAGTTCCGAACTGATCATCGTGCGGGCCAGTGGCGTGTCCGTCTGGCAGTTCCTGGCGCCGATCATGACCGTGGTGCTGGTGATGGGCGTCTGCATGGTGACCCTGTTCAATCCCCTGGCCGCCGACATGTTCGCCCGCTACGAGCAGATGCAGCGAACGATGAGCCTTAGCGATCTGACGCCGATGGTGCTGACTCAGGGTGGTCTGTGGCTGCGCGAAGGAACGGAAGAGCGGCAGGTGGTTCTACATGCGGAAGGGGTGCGGCAGGAAAACAACATTCTGCGCATGACCGGGGTGGTAATCTTCGAATATGACGGTCGGGATGTGTTCCTGCGGCGGATCGACGCGCAAAGCGGCGGCCTGGCGGCGGGGCGGGTGCAGCTGACCGACGCGGTGATCAACCAGCCGGGCTATCCGCCCCAGCCCGCGCCCACCTACAGCATGCCCACCAGCCTCAGCCTGCCTCGCATTCAGGACAGCTTCGCCCCGCCGGAAAGCGTGTCCTTCTGGGATCTGCCGCGCTTCATCGCCTTTTTTGACGCCGCCGGTTTTTCCGCCCACGCCCACCGGCTGCACTGGCACAGCCTGCTGGCCTCGCCGCTGCTGCTGGTGTCCATGGTACTGATGGGAGCGGTGTTCACCCTGAAGCCCAGCCAGCGGTCGGTAAACTGGCTGTTTCGCGTGGTCGGAGCTGTCGGGGCCGGTTTCGGCGTCTTCTTCTTTGCCAAGATCACCTATACTCTGGGGCTGTCTCAGACCCTGCCGGTGGGTCTGGCGGCCTGGACACCTGTCCTGGTCACCGGGCTTGTCGGTCTTGCCATCCTGTTCCACCTGGAAGACGGTTGACGTGCGCTTGATGCAAACCCAGGGCGATCCTACCCGCCCGCCCGCCTATACCGGCTTCTGGGTGATCGTGACGGTCATCCTGGGGATCACTGTGACCCGGCTGGGCCTGCTGGCCCTGGGGTTCGTCAATCTGTACCCGCGTGAAGCCGCCTTATGGGTGGCCAGCCAGATGCCGGCCCTGGGCTATGACGGCGGTCCGCCCCTGGTGCCGATGGTGGTGGGGCTGACCACCGCCGTCTGCGGGGATACCGAGCTGTGTCTGCGCGCCCCCGGGGTCATTGCCACGGGCCTGACCGGGCTGATGGTCTGGCGGCTGGGGACCCTGATCTTCGGGCGGCTGGTGGGGTTCTGGTCGGCGGTGCTGTTCACCACCCTGCCGGCCGCCTCGTTCACCGCTGCCGTCACCGGTCCCGGCGCCTTTCTGCCGCTGTTCTGGGTGGTGGGGATGGACGCCCTGGTCCATGCCCTGAAAACCGACCGCAGGGGCTGGTGGATGATGACGGGCACGGCCTTCGGCCTCGGTCTGCTGACCGACTACACCATGGCCCTGTTCGCCCTGTGCTTCGTGGTCTACGCCGCCATTTCTCCCGAATACCACGCCCTGTGGCGGCGGCGGGGACTGTGGCAGGCGATCCTGCTTGGGCTGGCGGTCGCAGCCCCCCATCTGATCTGGCTCGCCACCCGTCCCGATCCCGGCGCCCTGCTGGGGCTGGCGGGGCTGGACGGGGGCGGGCTTGCGGCCCTGCCGGTGGATGGCAGCGGCACCCTGGCCTATCTGCTCGCTCAGTTCCTGGTGTTCGGGCCGATCCCGGTCGTCGTGCTGCTGTGGGTGGCCTTTCATCCCTCGGCCCCGACGCGCACCGGCGATACGGCCGCCCGGGACGAACGGGCCCGCCAGGGCTACCGCACCCGCCTGTTTCTGGCCTTCAGCCTGCCGGTGGTGGCTTTTCAGGCCGCCCTGGCGGCGATCATTCCCGATCTGCCGCCCCAGGAATCCGCTCCGGCCCTGGTGGCCGGCGCCATTCTGGTCACCGCCTGGCTGCTGGCCACCACCGTGCGGCGGGGTCTGCTGCGGCTGGCCATCATCCTGCACATTGTCGGTGCGGCCCTGTTCTTTAATCTGGAAGGCGGCTTCCGAGTCGCCGGCCTGCGCCCGCCCGCCAACCTGGATCCCTTCCTGGAGGTGCGGGGCATGGAGGCCGTCGGCCGCTGGGGCGCGGCGTTGGCAGACAGCTATCCGGGGGCGCGGCTGGTCTTCGATGATCCGTCGATCATGGCCACCCTGCAATTCTACATCCATCCCCATCCCCTGGACGCCGTGCTGGCGCCGGGCGGGGCGGCTGCCCTGGCCGCCGGTCCGGCCGGAACGGCACCGCCCGGTGGCTGGTTGCTGATCAGCCACGATTCGTCGGAAGACAGCATGCGCCTGCTGCCCCGGGGTGCCCGCGACGCCGGCTTCATGGCCATGGAAATCCATGAGAACATGTGGCAGAGCGTGCGGGCCGTCTTCCTGCCCGGACCGGCCAGCGGGGATGACGAGGCGGACCGGGCGACGACGGGCACGGGGGCGAGCGAAACCGGAAACGGAAGCGACAATGGTTCCCAGCCCCCGACCAACACCCGCTGATCCGCCGTCTGTCGGCCCGTCCTCTCCGATGACCGGGGGTGGACGGATCACCGTCTGGATGGGCGGGGCCAGCCGGACCGTGCGCGCTCATCCCTGCCGGCTGTTTGCGGCCACGGTGGTGTTGTTCGCGGCCTTTCCTGGCATCGATCTGTGGGCCAGCGGCCTGTTCTATGATCCGGTCGGCGGGTTTCCCCCGTCGCAGGGACCTCTTCTGGAGTTCGTCCTGAAGGGTGTGCCGTGGCTGGTCTACGGCACCATCATTTATCTGACCCTGATCTGGGCCGCCGGCCTGGCGCTGCGGAGTCCCGTGCCCGGACTGGACGGCCGGCGGATCGCCTATCTGTATACCAGTATCCTTGTGGGACCGGCGTTGCTGGTGAACGGCTTGTTCAAAAGCCATTGGGGCCGGGCCCGTCCCTCGCAGGTCAAGGAGTTCGGAGGAGACGCGGTATTCACGCCGGCCTGGATGATGGCCGACCAATGCTCGTCCAACTGCTCGTTTACCTCCGGCCATGCCGCGCTCGGCTTCTGGGTGCTGGCCCTTGCCCTGATCGCCCCTCAGTCCTTGCGGATTCCCGCAGTGGCCACAGCCCTTGCCTTCGGAATTTTGGTTGGGGGAGCGCGGATCGTGGTCGGGGGGCATTTTCTATCAGATACTTTATTTTCAGCGACCTTCGTAATCGCCTTGAACTTGTGGCTCTACCAGAAGATGATAGTCCGTGGGTGGCCCCGGCTGCCCGGTGCCCGCATTCCCGGTGTCTCTCGGACAGACGTTTAAGTAGCCGCCAATTCCGACGTTCCCGGCATGCGCGCCGCACCAGATAAGCTCAGATTGCGACAGTCATTCGCAATTCGCATGTCGCATGCGCGCCATTTCGCAGGGATTGAACGCTTTGCATTGGATTTTCCATAGAAAGGGCTACATCCTTTTTGGCACGAGCCTTGCCTGTATCCGGGGGCATTAGAAGGAGACCCCCATGGACACGCCTGTCGTACATATCGTTGACCGTTTACAGCCGACGGCCGGAGTTCAGCTCGCTCTGCGACTCTGCCGCTCGCCGTGGGGACGGGGAAACGCACTGTTCATCTGCCTGGACAAGACGGTCGATACGTTGACCACCTGGCCGGAGCTGGTGGAGCCGTTGCAGCACATCACCGGGCGCATGATCAGCCTGTCGGGCAACCGGGCGGCCGCCTTGCCGGAGCTGTCAAATCTGTTGCGCCGGGTGAGGGCCAGGACCGTTCATGTTCATTCGGCCGGCGCTCTGCTGGTGGCGGGGTCAGCGGCCAAGGTCAACGGGGCGCGGTTGTTCTTCAGCGCCTATGATGATATCGAGTCGCGCCTGGACCCTCATCCCTTCCACCTTTTCAATCCCCGTGTGATCGTAGACGGACGGTGGTCCGCCGAGGCCCTGCGCCATTGGCTTCCCTTGCCGGGCGTGGAAACCGTTCCGCCCGGCGTGGATCTGGACGCCGACTGTCCCGGGGATGCCGCCGCCGCCCGCCGGGACCTGGACCTGCCCGAGCAGGGACACCTGATCGGCCTGTTCACCGATGGCATCGATGCCCAGACTCTGTCCCGTGTTCTGATCGCCCACGCGGGGGCCGGGTCCCGGCATACCCTGGTCCTGGTCACCCGCAGGGCCAACAGGGGCGCCCTGGAGAAGGCCCTGACCGGGCAGATCGGCGAGCAGGTGCCGTCTTCGGCGTCGGGGACGGTCCTGCTGGCTAAAGACGATGCCTCACCACAGGTGCTTCAGGCGCTGGACCTGCTGTTGATGCCGGCCCGGATGGCGTTCCGGCCCTATCTTGCCTTGCGTGCCCAGGCCTGTGGCCTGCCGGTGCTTGCCGCCAGGGAGGCCACCTCTCCGGATTTCCTGTGCCCTTCCGGCCCCGCGCCGCAGGAGTCCTTGAGTTCCGACCTGATGGCCGAGACCATTCGGGCGGTGGTGGACGGACGATGCGTCGGCTCCGGTCCCCCGGTCGGATCGCCAGAGCTGGTTGCGGCCTTGCGGTCGTTCGTGGCGGACATCGCCGATATGACCCGCGCGTGCCAGGCGGTCACCGCCCTCTATCAGGGCTGACCGGCCGGGCGTTGCGCGCGCGGGGGGGAGCGTTGACCATTGTCATGGAAACGGCGCTGTCGAGCGCCGTTTTCTATGGGCGCCGGTGAATTTCGCCGTCACGGTCCCCATATCCCCCACCGTCCGCGTTCCAGAGAGGCCCCATGCACCGCCTGCTCGTCTTTCCCGTTCCCCAGCTGCTGCTCGCCCTGTTTACCGGTGTCATGGCCTTGCCGGATCTGGTTCGTTTCGGGCCGGTATCGGCGGCGGAAGGGGCTTTTGTCGAACTGACCCGGCTGATGGCCGTGGGCGGGGCCGAGGCGGTGGCCAGTCCGGGCGCCCACTGGCTGGGGCTGCTGGCCCTGAAGCTGGGGCCGGACCTGCTGTCCGAAGCCTTCTGGCCCCATCGTTTGCCGTCGGTGGCCTGTGCGGTGGGGGCGGCATGGATGCTCCACGCCATCGCCCGCCTGCTGGTGGGCGGACGGGCGGCGCTGGTGGCCTCGGCTCTGTTCGCCGCCTGCCTGGCCTTCGCCACCGCTGCCGGAACGGCGGGCGGCGCGGCGCCGGGGCTGCTGGCCGGTCTGACATTGCTCTACGTGCTCGCCCGGCTGCATATGCAGGGCTTCGGCAAGCCCGCCATGCCGGTGTGGATGGCCCATGGTTTCTGGCTGGTGCTGGGGGCGGCGATGCTGGCTCAAGGGCTGGTCTGGCCATTGCTGGTGGTGGTGCTGGCTGCAGCCCTGTCCTGGCGACGGGGCGGCGGGGTGGGCAGCCGTATGGGCTGGCTGATGCCCCTGCGGCCCTTTCCCGGGGTGATCTTCCTGGCGGCGATGATCGGCCCCTGGCTGGCCAGCGTGCCCGACAACCGTCTGGCCGAGGCTCTGTGGCCGGGGTCCGTTCCGGCCATCACGGCGGATTTGCCGTTCAGCGCCTGGCCGGTGTGGCTGTTTGCCGCCGCCGCCGTTGGCCGGCTGCGGGCGGAACGCATGGCCGCGGCGGAAGGATTCCTTGGACTGTGGCTGTTGACCGGCCTGATGGGGCTGCTGGCATGGCCGGATCCGTCGACGGCCGTGCTGGTCTGGAGCGCACCCCTGGCCCTGGCGACCGGTCAGGCTCTGTTTGCTGTCAGGGACGGCAGTTACGCCCTGTTCCGCCACCGGGCGTCGGCGGCGGGGATGGTGCTGTGGCTCGTGGCCACGGCCTGGCTGGTGGCCGTTCAGGCGGCCATGCCCGGACCGGCGGCGGCGATCGCTGCGGTGGCGGCTGCGCTGGCCGGGGCCTATACGGCCGTCTTCCTGTGGCGCGGCCATTATCTGAACGGCCTGGCTGCCGCCCTGGTGGTGGCCTTGATCCTGCGCCTGGCACCGACGGCCTGAAGGGAGATACAATGACGATCGCTAACCGCTATCCCCATCCGCTGATCATCCGCCCCGTGGGCCGGGGCGATACGGATGGTATGGCCGCGCTCTATCGCCGCTCGGTGGAGGCGCTGGGGCCGAAGGCCTATTCGGCCGATCAGGTGGCGGTCTGGGCGGGGTTGCAGCCGACGCCCGAGCGTCTGGCGGCGCTGGCGGCCGACGGCAGGACGGCGCTGGTGGCGGTGGATCCCTCCGGGCGCCTGCTGGCCTTCGGCGATCGCGAGGTGGACGGCCATATCCACTTCCTGTACTGCGATCCCTCGGTGGCGGGGCGGGGGGTGACGGCGGCCCTTTACGAAGCCCTGGAGGCCGATGCCCGGCAGGCCGGCGTGGTCCGCCTGTACACGGAAGCCAGCGAACTGGCCCGCCGGTTTTTCCGGAAGCAGGGGTTCGTGGAAATCGCGCGGCGGGATTTCACCGTCAGCGGCGTGGCCATTCACAATTACGCGATGGAAAAACGGCTGGCCTCCACGCCATAAGGCCCTCAGGCCGGGGGCGGTCAATCCCCCTCTGGCGGGACGGGCCGGGATCGTGTATCCGGGTGCCCATGATGCACAAAAGCCCCCTGACCCGCGCCTTCGAAACCCCGCTGGCCGCCGCACGCCTGCACGGCCTGTGGTGTCGGGCGCATCCCGTGGCCGCCGGCCTGCTGTGGACCTTCCTGCTCAGCCTGGTGCTGATGGCCACCGTCGACAAGCCCCTGGCGCTGTACCTGAAGCGCCATGTGGACGGCCATGTCGAAGGATTCTTCAAGGTGATCACCGAGATCGGCTGGGCCACCTGGTGGTACCTGCTGGGCGGCCTGGCCACCCTGGTCTGTCTGGTGATCTCGGCGGCGGCGCTGACGACGGAAACCCACGACCGCTTCCGTCATCATGCCCGGGCCTGGGCCTTTCTGTTCACCGCCACCCTGTCTTCCGGCCTGCTGGTGACCGTGCTGAAGCAGGTGTTCGGCCGGCACCGGCCCCGTGATCTGTTCAATCAGGGGATCTATGGCTTCGACCCCCTGTCCTTCGGCGGCGCCAATTCCTTTCCGTCCGGCCATTCCCAGGCCATCGTGGCGGCCATGGCCGCGCTATGCGTTTTGTTCCCCCGCCACTGGCCCTGGTGGGTGGTCACGGCGGTGATGGTCACGGCCAGCCGGGTGGTGACCACCGTGCACTTCCTGTCCGACACCTTGATGGGGGCGATGATCGGTCTGGCCGCCGTCCTGCTGCTGCGGCCCCTGTTCGAACGGGGCGGTTTCTCCCTGCGGGTCGGCAGGGAGAACTAGCTTTCAGGTCTGGTCCGCGTCGGACCCCGGGGGCGGCGCGGGATCGGCGGTTCCGTCGCCTTCCCGGGCCAGGCCGCGCAGGGCGCCTTCGATGGCCGGATCGTCCCATGCCTCATAGCCGGCATGGCGTGCCACCTCGCGGCCCTGTCGGTCGATGATCAGGGTGGTGGGCAGGCCCTTCAGCTTCAGCAGCCGGCCGGCGGCCATCTTGGGATCGAACAGCATCTCCAGATGGCGGATGCCGGTGTCTTCGAAGAAGCGGGAGACCTGTTCCACCCCCCCCCGGTCCTGGGACAGGGCGATGACGGTGACGGGCACGTCGGAGACCTTGGCCTTCAGGGTGTCCAGCGATGGCATTTCCCGTACGCAAGGGGCGCACCAGGTGGCCCAGAAGTTCAGCACCACCACCTGGCCCCGCAGGTCCGACAGGTGGTGAACCGCTCCGCCGGCATCGGTCCAGGACAGATCGGGGACGGCGGGACGCTCGGATACCGGGGTGACGGGCAGGCGCGGATCGTCGGCCGCGCTTGCATCCCCGGCGGAAATGGTCAAGAACAGACCAAGCCCGATCGCGGCCGCCCCCAGAGTCCTGAGGGAGGGGAGCCACCGGCGGGCGGTCATCCACCCATGCGGCAGGGAAAGCAGCAGCGTCATCATGTCCTCCAAGGCCAGCACGATTTGGGGGGGCCGGTTCACCAGCGGTCCCTCGGCAGTGATGGAAGCGATCAACGCTTCCATCGGCTTCGACAAGCGTCTCTATCGCCAGGATATAGAGGGCTCGAAGGCTCATTGCACCATGCTGGCGGAGACGGGGATCCTGTCGCGGGCCGACGCGGAAGCCATTGTCGCCGGTCTGGACCAGGTTCTGGCGGAGATCGAGGGCGGGAGCTTCCCCTTCCGCGCCGAATTCGAAGACATCCACATGAACGTGGAACAGCGCCTGCGCGAGCTGATCGGCGAGCCGGCCGGCAGGCTGCATACGGCGCGGTCGCGTAACGATCAGGTGGCCACCGATTTCCGCCTGTGGGTGCGCGATGCCACCGACGGCCTGATGGGCGAGGTGGAGCGGCTCCAGCGCGCCCTGCTGGAGCGGGCAGAGGAGCATGCGGCGACGGTGATGCCCGGCTTCACCCATTTGCAGGCCGCCCAGCCAGTGACCCTGGGGCACCATCTTCTGGCCTATGTGGAGATGCTGGGGCGTGACCGGGGCCGGCTGGCCGACGCGCGGAACCGCATGAACGAATGCCCCCTGGGGGCGGCGGCGCTGGCCGGCACCAGCTTCCCCATCGACCGCCATATGACCGCCAAGGCGCTGGGCTTCGACCGCCCCATGGCCAATTCGCTGGACGCCGTGTCGGATCGCGATTTCGCCCTGGAGTTCCTGGGGGCCGGCGCCATCCTGGCCACCCACCTGTCGCGGCTGGCCGAGGAAATCGTCATCTGGACCAGCGCCCAGTTCGCTTTCATCCGGCTGTCGGACGCCTATTCGACCGGCAGTTCGATCATGCCCCAGAAGCGCAATCCGGACGCCGCCGAGCTGGTGCGCGCCAAGGCCGGCCGGGTGATTGGCGCCCTGAACAGCCTGCTGATCGTCATGAAGGGCCTGCCGCTGGCCTATTCCAAGGACATGCAGGACGACAAGGAACCGGTGTTCGAAGCGGCCGACACCCTGGAACTGGCGCTGGCCGCCATGACCGGCATGGTCGAGACCTTCACCGCCAACGAAAGCCGCCTGCGCAGCGCCGCCGGGGCCGGCTTTACCACCGCCACCGATCTGGCAGACTGGCTGGTGCGCGAGCTGGGTACGCCCTTCCGCAACGCCCACGAAGTGGCCGGCAAGGTGGTCAAGATGGCCGAAGACCGGGGTGTGGGTCTGGAAGATCTGACCCTGGAGGACATGCAGGCCGTCGAACCCCGCCTGACCACCGATGCGGTGGCGGTGCTGACGGTGGACAGCTCGGTGGCCAGCCGCGTCAGCTTTGGCGGTACGGCGCCGGCCAACGTGCGGACCGCCTGTATCGACGCCCGGCGCCGCTTCGGCCCGGCGGAAGAGGAAGGAGAAGGCTGATGACCGGGCGGGGGCGTCTGATTCTGGTGGGCGTGCTGGCGAGTCTGGCCCTGGCCGGCTGTGCCAAGGTCGCCCCCAACAAGCCGGTGGATGACGCCAGCTTCCCCCACCGCTATCCCTATCAGCCCGATGATCTGTACAACGGCTATACGCCGCCCAGCCCGTCCGCCCGCCTGCTGAGCCCGGAGGAACGGGGCGGGGCGGCGGCCGGGGCCACGGATGGCGAGACCACGGTGATCATCCGCGAACGCACCACCGTGATTGCCCCCGGCACCACGGCCACGACGCCCGGTGCGGCGGGCGGTATGACAACGACCACCACATCGGCGGCATCCACCGGGTCCGAGGAGGCGCAGCCCCTGTCGCCGACGCCGGTGGCACCGCCGGCCACCCCGGTGGTGGTGGTGCCCCGCCGCACGGTGACCCCGGATGGCGGCGTGCCCTATCCCCCCGGCTATACGCCGCGCTGAATCGCGGCCGCTTTCCTGTTCCTCTCCTTCTTCTCTCCCGCGATCAAGGCCACGTACCAGCATGGATCACTTTCAGTACCGCGACGGCACCCTGCATGTGGAAGACGTTCCCCTGTCCGCCATTGCCGAGGCGGTGGGAACGCCGGTCTACGTCTATTCGGCCGCGACCCTGACCCGTCACTACACGGTGTTTTCCGAGGCTTTCGCGGGCCAGCAGGCGACCGTCTGCTTCGCCACAAAGACCAACGGCAACAAGGCGGTGCTGGCGCTGCTGGCCAAGCTGGGGGCCGGTGCGGATGTGGTCAGCGCCGGCGAGATGCACCATGCCCTGGCCGCCGGCGTTCCGGCCTCGCGGATCGTCTTTTCCGGTGTGGGCAAGACTCGCAGCGATCTGGCCGCCGCTCTGGCCGCCGGCATTTTCCAGATCAACGTGGAATCCGAACCCGAACTGGAGCTGCTGTCCGAGGTGGCGCAGGACATGGGCTGCGCGGCGCCGATTGCCCTTCGGGTCAATCCGGACGTGGCCGCCGACACCCATCACAAGATCGCCACGGGCAAGAAGGAGAACAAATTCGGCATCGAATGGACCCGCGCCCATACGGTGTTCAAGCGCGCCCATGCGATGCCCGGGATCGCGGTCAAGTCCATCGCCGTGCATATCGGCAGCCAGATCCTGGATCTGGCGCCTTTCCGCGCCGCCTTCTCCCGGCTGCGGGACCTGACCCTGATGCTGCGGGCCGACGGCATTGCGGTGGAACGCCTGGATCTGGGGGGGGGCCTGGGCATCCCCTACCGCAAGGGCGAGGACCAGCCGAGCCCGCCGCCGGCCGACTACGCGGCGATGATCAAGGAGACCCTGGGCGACCTGGGCTGCCGGCTGGTGCTGGAGCCGGGCCGGCTGATCGCCGGCAACGCCGGGGTGCTGCTCAGCAAGGTGATCTACGTGAAGCAGGGGACGGAGCGCACTTTCGTGATCCTGGATGCCGGCATGAACGACCTGGTCCGTCCGGCCATGTACGATGCCCACCACGATATCCTGCCGGTCATCGAAGCCGCCCCGGGGGCGGAACGGCTGCCGGTGGATGTGGTCGGCCCGATTTGCGAGACCGGCGATATCTTCGCCGCCCAGCGCCCGCTGCCGGCGGTGGCCGCCGATGACCTGGTGGTTTTCTCCACCGCCGGGGCCTATGGGGCGGTGATGGCATCCACCTACAACGGCCGGCCGCTGGTGCCGGAAGTGCTGGTCAGCGGCGACAAATTCGCCGTCGTCCGCCGCCGTCCCACCGTCGAGGAAATGACCCAGTGGGAGAGTGTACCCGATTGGGTCTGAGCGATGGACGGATGGGGAGCGAATGGCGCGAATTGCAGGATTCGCCGATTTAACACTTCGTTACACTGGGGTGAACGAGCTAAGGTCTAGGCGCAGCGCAGCAATTTTGCCATAGGTTGCGGGTAGGAATAGTCTGCCATACTCTTTTTCCGGGAACAGGAGGAGAGGAATGGCATGCTGATGATCAGCCATATGTCCATGGGCCGGAAGCTGGCCGTGATTTTCGCGGCCATGGCGATCGGTCTGGTGGTCGCCGTGGTCCTGACGCTGGGCACGTTGCGCGACACCATGATGGAAGACCGCAAGGTCAAACTGCGGGATCTGGTGGAATCCGCCCATGGGATTCTTGAACACTATCATGGCCTGGAGCAGGCCGGTACGCTGACCCGGGAGCAGGCGCAGGTTGCCGCCCGGGATGCCATCCGGATGATGCGGTACGACAACGGCAATTATTTCTTCGTCTACGACTGGAAGGGGGTCTGCCAGGTGCTGCCCCCGGCGCCCCAGCGGGAAGGGTCCGTGATGATGGACCTGCAGGATCCCAACGGCGTGCGGATCATGGAGATTTTCACCCGCGAAGCCAGCACCCGGGGCGAGGTGGAACTGGACTACATGTGGCCCAAGCCGGGCGAGGACAAGGAAACTCTGTACGACAAGGCCGGCTATGTGAAGGGCTTCGCGCCCTGGCAGTGGCTGGTGGGCACCGGCATTTACGTGGATGACGTCAGTGCCATCTTCTGGCGGACCGCCATGCTGGAAGGTCTGGCCCTGGCGGTGATCCTGGCGATCTGCGGCGGCGTGGCCTTCCTGGTCGGTGCCGGCATCGTGCGGCCGCTGAAGCGTATCGGCGAGGCCATCGACAGCCTGCTGCGGGATCAGACCGACATCGTCATTCCCGATACCGAACGGCGCGACGAGGTCGGCCACGTGGCGCGCTCGCTGGAGAAGTTCCGGGACCATCAGCGCGAGGCCCGGCGCCTGGCTGCGGCACGGGAAGCCGATCAGGCTGCCCATATGCGCCGTGCCTCGGCTATCGAGGATCTGATGGCCGGCTTCGACAGGGCCATCGGCGTTGAGCTGGGACAGGTCAGCGACGCCGCCAACACCCTGCAACGCACCGCGGGCACCATGAATGCAGCCGCCAGCGATGCCTCCGGGCGGACGCGGGCGGTGGCCGAGGCCTCCGAACTGACGGCACGGACCGTGGGGCAGGTGGCGGAGACCGCGGCTCATCTGGCCGACGGGGTGGACCGCATCACTGGCCGGGTGGCAGATGCCGCGCGGATCACCGATGACGCGGTGAAGGAATCCGGCCGCGCCAACGAACTGGTGAAGGGGCTGGCCGACGCGGTGGGGCGGATCGGCGAGGTGGTCAACCTGATCACCGACATTGCCGAGCAGACCAACCTGCTGGCGCTGAACGCCACCATCGAGGCGGCGCGGGCCGGGGATGCCGGCAAGGGGTTTGCCGTGGTGGCCAACGAGGTGAAGAGCCTGGCCACCCAGACCGGCCGGGCGACCGAAGACATCAGCAAGCAGATCCACGCCGTGCAGGCTGCCACCGGCGAAGCGGTGGAGGCCATCGCCGGGATCACCCATACCATCTCCAATGTCCATGCGGCGGCGAAGGATATCGCCGATGCGGTGGACCAGCAGGGCCATGCCACCCGCGACATTGCCCGCAGTGTGGGCGAGGCGGCCCAGGGGACGGCGAACGTATCCAGCCATGTGGACGGGGTGTCGGCGATGGCCGAGAAGTCCGGCCGCACCGCCACCGAAGTGCTGGAGGCCGCCCTTGGTCTGAACACCAGCGCCAAGGCCTTGCGGACCCGGGTCGACCGTTTCCTGGAAGAGATCAAGGTGGCCTGATCGTCCGTTTCCCCCTTCCGGTGCCGGCCGTTTGGAAAGCATCGGAAGGGGCGACTCGGTAATTTTTTTGAGTCGTTGATGGCGAAAAAGAGGCAGGGCCGTGGCGACTCGACGGCGTCGGGCCACCAGATGCGGTGGCTGGCGACTCGGGCGGACTCAACATCCTGCGCCCGAGTCGGTCTTAACAAGCTGCTTTCGAGTCGTCTCGTAGAGTCCTGAAATTCATCAATTTTTTACCGAGTCGGCGCAGAGTCGCGCCCATGAGCACGCTACGCACAGATCGAATCTACAAGGGCGACTGCATCGACGTGATGCGCTCGCTCCCCGCCGGATCGGTTGACCTGATCTTCGCCGATCCTCCCTACAACCTGATGCTGGGGGGGGAACTCCTCCGCCCCGACAACTCCCGGGTCGACGGGGTTGATGATGCCTGGGACCGCTTCGAAACCCAGAAAGCCTATGCGGCCTTCACCCATGCCTGGCTGACCGAAGCCCGCCGGGTGCTGAAGGATAATGGCAGCCTGTGGGTGATCGGCAGCTACCACAATATCTTCCGCGTGGGTGCGGAGTTGCAGGACCTGGGCTTCTGGATCCTCAACGATGTTGTCTGGCGCAAGTCCAACCCCATGCCGAACTTCAAGGGCACCCGCTTCACCAATGCCCACGAGACCATGCTGTGGTGTTCCAAGGGGCCGGATGCCAAGTACACCTTCAACTACGAAGCCATGAAAAGCCTGAACGAAGGCTTGCAGATGCGCTCCGACTGGACGCTGCCGCTGTGCAACGGCGGGGAGCGCCTGAAGAACGGCGAAGGCAGCAAGCTGCATCCGACGCAGAAGCCGGAAAGCCTGCTGTACCGGGTGATCCTGTCGTCCACCAACCCGGGCGACGTGATCCTCGACCCCTTCTTCGGCACCGGCACCACCGGGGCCGTGGCCAAGCGCCTGGGCCGCCACTGGGTGGGTATCGAGCGCGAAGACGCCTATATCGCCGCCGCCCGCGACCGCATCGCCCAGGTGCAGCCGGTTGATGACGTGAAGCTGCTGGCCACGCCGCGCAAGCGGGCCGAACCGCGCGTGCCCTTCGGCACCGTGGTGGAACGGGGCCTGCTGGAGCCGGGCACGGTGCTGTCGGACATGCGCGGCCGCTGGACGGCCAAGGTGCGGGCCGACGGCACGCTGGTCGCCAGCTCGCCCAAGGGGGACCACCGCGGCTCCATCCATCAGGTGGGCGCGGCGGTACAGGGGGCGCCGGCATGCAACGGCTGGACCTTCTGGTGTGTCCGCAAGGGCGAAAGCCTGGTGCCCATCGACGTGCTGCGCCAGCAGGTGCGGGCGGAAATGGAAACCCTCAGCTGATCTGATGCCGGCCGAGGATGGGCTTGCCCGACGATGGGCCTTCCCGTTGTCGGAGGGCAAGACCACGGGCCGCAAAAAGGCTGTATGCTGTTCGACTGCACATTGGGGCCGGATGCTGGCGTGCCATCCGGCCCCGAGTGACTCCCGGAAACGTTTACCTGCGCGTCAGTCAAACAGCCGGTCGATTTCGTCCTGGCTGATGCCCTTTTCGACATCTTGCGGGCCATTGAGCAGGCGCTTGTCTTCTTCGGGACGCTTGATCTCTTCTTCGGGTTCGTAGGGCAGGTCGTTGAAGGTGTCGCGGCCCCAGATCTCCATCATGCGGTCGACGCGCTGTTCGACGAACTTCATGGTGTTGACCACCTTGGTGATGCGCTGCCCGGTCAGGTCCTGGAAGTTACAGGCCTCGAAGATGGTCACCGTCATTTCCTGGATTTCGTCGGCCAGGCGGCGGATGTAGCTGTCCTGCTCCTGGGCCTGGATCTGGCTGGCGGTGTTGGCGATGCGTTCCACATTGTCCAGGATGGTGTCCGTCGCCGTTTCGGTGGCCGACACCACAGCGTCCAGTTCGTTGGCCACCGTGGTCAGGCGGTCGCCGTCGTCGCTTTGCGCCATCAGCAGGGCGATTTCCTTCTTGGTGGTTTCGATGCTGTGGGCCAGGGCGTTCAGCTCGATTTTCAGAAGGCGGATTTCGCCCCGTTCCTCTTCCTTGCGCTTGCGCAGGGCTTCGGCTTCGGCATGCAGGCGGGCGTTGCTGGCCTCGGTCGGGCCGTCATGGGCGGCGGCCTCGTTTCCGCCACCTCCTCCCCCACCGCCGCCGGGCATGGAGTCTATCCGCCTTTCCAGCCCCTGCACCTGGCCGGCAATCTCCTGGATGGCCCGCATCAGGGCGGCATTGTCCACCGTGGCCGGTGCGTCCTGTCCCTTGGCGCGGCGGCGTTGGATTTCGGCCGTGAACGGCTTGCGGTTTCCCTGTTGCGACATCAGCATGTTCCCTTCAACCCGCCGCGAGATGTCCGCGACGGCTGGACATCTTCCTTGTCCCCTGCGTCCAGGTCAACCGAACAGAGTCTGACAATAAGGTGTCGACCTATAAAAAAGTCTATAAATAACCTTTGTGCTATGCCATCTGAAAATGCGGGCAATCGCCGGGAACCCCTGATAGGATAAGTCCCCTGGTAGGATATGGGATGCAAGACGCACCCCAGGCCTGTTTTCGTTCAGCGTTTCGGCTTGCAGCCGTCCCTGCCGCCAGAGGTGGTTTTGGTGGAGTCGGACGGCGCGGGGCGGAACGGCCACCCCTGCGGGATCAACCAGCGTCTTGAAGCAACGGGCATCGGTCATAGGTCTCGGCCCCGAAACGGTCGAAATCCTCAACGCGCTTGAGGAAGGCGTGGCGGTCTACGACTCGGAAGACCGTCTGCTCTATCACAACGCGCGCTACGAGGAGATGATTCCGGGCCTGAAGGGGTATCTGCTACCGGGCACGCCGTTTGCCGACATCGCCCGGGCCTGTGCCAGTGGCGGCGTGATGGACCTGGACGGCCAGAGCGTGGACGATTGGGTCGCCGAGCGCGTGGCCGGCCGGCGCCGGGACCGGACGCGAGGCGAGGGCAGCGGTCCCCGGGAGGTGGCGTTTCTGGACGGCCGGTGGATTTTGGCCTCGGACGTCCGGACCGCCGATGGCGGGCTGATCACCACCTTGCGCGATATCTCGGCCCTGAAGAACCGCACCCGCGAGGTGGCGGAAAGCAATCAGCGCGTGGAAGAGGCGGAGATGATGCTCCACCGCGCGCTGGAGATCATTCCCGACGGCTTTTTCCTGTGCGATGGCGAAGACCGGCTGGTGGCCTGCAACCACATGGTGCCGGGGCTGCTGCCCGGCGTGGCGATGCCCGCGCTGGGAACCACCTATGGGGCGCTGATGCGGCGGGCCTGTGCGGTGGGGGCGATTCCGGCGGCGGCGGACGCCCCGGACGCCTGGATGCGCCAATGCCTGGACCGCCATGCCCGGCCGCGCGGACCGTGGGAATTCGTGAATTCCCGGGGCCACTGGGTGCGGGTGATGGAAGCGCGCACACCCGAAGGCGGCGTGGTGGGGGTGATGCATGACGTGACCGAGGCGCGCACGGCGATGGAAGCGGTGCGGCAGCGGGAACAGCGGCTGGACGGAGTGATGGCCTCGGTGGTGGACGGGCTGATCGTGGCCGACCAGCGCGGCGTGATCGAATCCTTCAATCCGGCGGCGGAAGGGATCTTCGGCTGGAAGGCTGCCGAGGTTCTGGGCAAGAACCTGACCATGCTGATGCCCGCTGCCGAGGCCCGGGTGCATGATTCCCACCTGGAACGCCATATGGTCGGCGCCAGGCCCCGGATCATCGGCGCGGGGCGGGAGGTCACGGGCCAGCGCAAGGACGGCAGCACCTTCCCCATGGATCTTGCGGTCAGCGAACTGAACATCGGCGGTCGGCGGCTGTTCACCGGGGTGGTGCGCGACATCACCGCCCGCAAGGCCGCCGAAACGGCGCTGCGGGAAAGCGAAGAGCGCTATGCGCTGGCCCTGAAGGGCAACAACGAGGCGATCGTCGACTGGAACGTGGACGAGGACCGGATCACCTTTTCCAGCCGCATCGGCATTATTCTGGGGGTGGACCCGGAGGCGATCCGCTCGTCGGAGGATTGGATCGAACTGATCCATCCCCATCACCGTGCGGCCTATCACCAGGCGATTCGCGAGCTGTTGAAGGGGACGGTGGCGTCGCTGCACGTGGACTACAGGCTGGCGGACTGGGTCACCGACGGCGAGGAACTGTGGCTGCGCCATCGGGCCACCTGCCTGCGCGACGACAGCGGCCGGGTGTACCGGGTGGCGGGGTCGGTGGGCGACATCACCGAACGCCGCAAAGTGCATCTGCGGCTGATCGAGGCCAAGGAGCAGGCGGAGGTGGCCAATCGGGCCAAGACCGAATTCCTGGCCAACATGAGCCATGAACTGCGCACGCCGCTGAATGCAATCATCGGCTTTTCGGAAGTGATCCAGCACGAGATGTTCGGAGTGCTGGGCTCGCCGATTTACAAGGACTATGCGCGCAACATCACGGAATCGGGGATGCGTCTGCTGGACGTGATCAACGACATCCTGGACATCAGCCGGGTCGAGGCCGGGCAGGTGAAGCTGTACCCGGAACCACTGTGCTTCAAGGACGTGGTGATTTCGGTGCACCGCCTGATCGGCCAGCGGGCGACCGCGGCGGGCATCCGGCTGGAGGTCAGCCTGATTGAGCCCCTGCCTATGGTGATGGGCGAAGCGCGGCGGCTGAAGCAGGTGCTGCTGAACCTTCTGGGAAACGCCATCAAGTTCAATGCGGAAGGCGGTCTGGTGCGTCTGGTGGCCCGCACGGACGGCCACACGGGCGGCCTGCTGGTGGAGATCACCGACACCGGCATCGGCATGGACGAGGAAGACGTGGCCCTGGCCCTGGCCCCCTTCCGCCAGGTGGACGGCCAGCTGGCCCGCAAGTTCGAGGGGGCGGGCTTGGGCCTGCCGCTGTCGAAAGCCTTCATCGAGTTGCACGGCGGCACCTTCCACCTGGAAAGCGCCCTGGGGCAGGGGACCCGGGTGACCCTGAAGCTGCCGGCGATGGTGACGGGGGAGGGGAGCTAACGGCGCCCCCTGATGAAGACAGTCTGCTTGCTACACCTTGACGTTGTTTCAGGCCTTGCCTCATGATCGTTGGGTTTTAAGAGGCGGCCGCTTGGGGGGGACGTGATAGAGGCTGGAACGAATGGAGCTGTTGCCTCCAACGCCGGCGACGATTTCCATGTTCTGTGGGCCGCCCGCGAGATCCTGCGGCTGATCGATGTTCAAAGCGAATGGCAGGCAGTCACGGTTGAAGGACTGCCCCTGGATGACCGGCATAAAGCAGAGGTCGGCGAGCATGGCCAGATTGCAGATGTCACTCTTTGCCGGGAGGAAGAGGGCAGAGCGGTTTATCGCTATCTGCAACTGAAGTATTCCACCGCCAATCCGGGCCAGCCCTGGACCTGGTCCAGATTGCTGAAGACCCGGTCTTCGAAAAAGGCAGACAGCAGTCTTCTTGGAAGACTCGCCGCTTTGATGGCGGGCGTCGGTTTCCAGGGGGATTTTGCCATCGTCAGCAATCAACCGCTGTGTCCAGAGGTCAGGGCGGATGTGGAACAGTTGATTGCCTGCGACGACACCGGGGAGACCCCCGATCCGGATCTGGTTGCAAAGCTGACATCCGGGCTTGGCCTGGATTTGCCGACGGTGGTGAAGGTTCTGCGGCGGTGGGACCTGTCGGGCTTCTCCGCCTCCACCCGTCTGCGTATGGAAACAGAGCTTCTTCTGAAACTCTCCTCCTCATACGACGCTGACGCCCGCGACCGGGTTGTGCGGCTGCAAAGCCGTGTTGCCCAACTCATGCTGCCGGAGAACCGGGGGAAGGAGACCGTTCGGCGCCAAGATGTGCTGGCCTGGCTGGGGATAAGCTATGAAGGGATGCTCTATCCCGCGCCGTCGAAGATCAAAGCGGCCAATCCCTACCTGGCTCGCCAGGCCGCCGCCGCGTTGGCGGAGAGGATCCTTGGCAACCGGACCCGCCCCTTGCGTCTTCATGCTGCCGGGGGGTGTGGCAAGACCAGCGTGCTATGCAACCTGAAAGCCCTGCTGCCGGCAGGGTCCGAGGTCGTTCTGTACGATTGCTATGGGGGCGGGCTGTTTCTTGCCTCCGATCAGAAGCGGCACCTTCCGCAGCAGGCCTTCACGCAGGTGGGGAACGAACTGGCGGCGCGTTTCAGGACACCGCTTCTCATGAACCATGGCGCCGGTGACGATATGTTCACCGCCTTTCGGAATCGTGTGAGCATCGCAGCCGGACTGCTTGCGGAGCGTCATCCGGACGCCGTTCTCGTGCTGTGCTTCGATGCGGTCGATAACGCCCGGAAAGGCGCGCTTCGTTGGTTCGAAGGCTGTTTCGTCGATCTGCTCAGTCAGGCCTCCGGCTGGCCTGACAATGTGCGGGTTGTTGTCAGCTGCCGGACGGCGCGCCTCGACGAGGTGGGGGATGCGGGTCTGTTCGAGGATGTGGAACTCGACCCCTTCAGCGTGGACGAAGTCAAAGAGCTTGTCGCCCTGTGGCACCCGACCTGGACCAGGGATGTCGCAGAGAGGCTCCATGATTTGACCGGCGCCGTGCCCCGCCGGATTATCTATGCCATTGACGGCCTGCCGAGTGATGGTGCGGCGCAGGCAATCGACCGGCTGATGCCCAAGGAAACGGGGATCAACCCGCTGTTTGAGCAAAGGATTGCCGAGGCTGGCCGCCATCTGGGGGATGACAAAAGGGTCTGGCGGGTGCTTGATGCCCTGGCCCGTCTTCCCCGGCCCGTTCCCGGTCATATCCTGACGGCCCTGGCTGCGATCACTCCCGAAGAGCTTCGGGATATTGCGGCGGATGTGGGCGGATTCGTCGAACATCGGGACGGCTGGTCCTTCCACGATGAAGACTTCGAAGCCTTCGTGATTGACCGGCCGGGCAGCGAGGGGGCCGCGCTGCTGACAGAGGCGGCGGATCTGCTGTGGGACGAGAGAGGCCGGGACCGGTATGCCGCCATAACCCTTGCCGAGGTGCTGGCCGCCGCCGACCGGTTGGATCGGCTGTATGCGCTGGTCCATGAAAAGGATGAGGCTTCGGACTGCCTGTCGGACCCGGAGCAGCAGTTCACGTTTGTCCGCCGGTTCGGGTTTGCGATCCGCTGCTGCCGTCAGGCATCGGACATCGTGACCGCCTGCAAGCTGCTGATCGCCTCGGCAGAAGCCCTGGGGCGGATACGGCGGCTGGAAGACCTGATCGTCGACAACCTCGATCTTTCCGTCCGGTATATCGGTGATGAGGCCTTCCGGCTGGTGATGCATGAACAACGGTATCGGGACAAGCGGTCACGCCTGTGGATTGAACTTGCTCGTCAGGCCGTAGTGGTTGGCAAGATCAATAGTGCGCGGGAGCATGTCTACAGGGCGGACGCCGATCTGAAAGAGGTTGAGAGAACCGCACCTCAGGACGACTTTCCGTTTCAGGTCAGCGATGCTGCTTCAAAGTATGAGGTCGTTTCGGCCATCAGGGGCGATGAAACTGTCTTCGACGCCTTATTCGAAGAATATCAGAAGGGTGTTTCCCTTCCCGTGTTCCAGATCCTGGCCGAACGGGCAGCTGGTCGCGACGCCGATGTTCTTGGAAAGATCGTGGCGAAAGAAGAGTTGGCGCCGGCGGTTCTCGCTCCTGTCATGGCTGCGGCCCTGCTCGCCGGGATTGATATTCAGTCCGACGCCATGCGTGCCGGGCTCTATCAGCTTGCCCAGCTTTCACCCCTATCGATACCGCAGGTCATCGGGGATGAAGGGGTGTATCCGTCCGTATTGTCGTGGCACGAAGCGGTCCTTCTGATCGTTGAATGCGCGGTCTTTCATCGCGATTTTCATTCGGTGGTTGATCAGATTCTCGGGCTTGTTTTCCCTCGGCCCGAGCTTGCAGAGGTCCATCAACTCTACCGTTTGCGTACGGCCGGTGAGCGTTATGCACGGGTACATGCGCTGCGCGAGCATATCGCCGGAACAGAAGAAAGCGTGTCGGAATGGCTTCCTCCCCGACGAACGCCGGTGGCTGCCGGTTCGCGGAAACAGCGGGCAGGGCGGGGGACCACGCCAGAGGACAGTTGGAACGATACTCTGCAAGAAACGGTATCCGTTTATTCCGCTATGGTGGATGTCGCGCGCACCGTCCTGGCAGCACTCACATCAGACCCAGAGGACTCCTGGCAGAAGGTCGCCGGGGCATTCGACACCTATCGTCCTGGCGCAATCCGGTCGGGACGGGAAGTGAGAACAGGTCTCCTGCTGCGGACCTACCTTGTCCACACGACCCTGCGTGGAAAGATTGAAACGTCTTTTATCCGGGACGTCTGCGCGGTCGCGGGGCAGGGGGGTATAAGTGCGGTCCGGAGGGCACAGGACTACGCCAAGACCCTGTCTATGATCCCGGGCGTCCACGATGTGGTTCTCGATTTTCTGACGGCGCTTGCCAAAGAGATTTCGGGGCAGGCTTTTCGGGCGAAGGATCGCGTCGATCTACTGACGGAGACGGCGCGCATTGCCCAGCCGCTCGACAACGATTTGGCGAAGTGTTTGTTTGATGAGGCCGTCAAGGCCACCAAGGACCTTGATTTCGAAGTACAGGGTGCATTGGCAGCGGCAGCGGCCATCGCCATGGCGGGGCTGGAGGGAACCCACAATGACACGGCGGGGCTGGCCTTCCGATTCTGTAATACCATCGGGTCCGTGGTCGAATCCCTGGGGCTGGAGGATCACGAAGAAGCGCACCAGTTTGCAGGGTGGGTTGCGGCAACCAATCTGCCGGCGGGTCTGGCGGTGGCAGTGCGCTGGCATGATCGCGGTTTCGGGGCGTTTGACGAGACTCTGCCGGCCATTCTCGGGACCGGCACCGGCCTGACGCTTGCGCAGCGGGCAGCCCTGGGAACGCTGGCATCGGCGGACCATTGGGACCTGCCGGGTGTGGTGGGGCAGGAGAGATCATTACCCCTGTGGTTTGTTCGCCTGGCCCTTGCGGATTTGCGACGGCAGGGTGACGTTGATGCGTTCCTGGAAGGCTTCAGCTTTCTGCAAGGCCGGGCCGGGCGGGAGGTGGCCGTTCTGCTTGCTTCGGAACGGCCCTTGCGGGATTTGCTGGCAGGATGGGCTGCCGTTACACCCCCTGAAGACCGATTCGAACCCGACCCGGCAGAGGAGAAAACGCAAGGCGGTGCGCCAGGGGCGCCCGCTGCCGATCCGCTCCGGGACGAGGCCGGTATTCGCCGGGCTCTCGACGCCGGGGATGCCGAGGGCCGTTGGACAGCCGAATTTTTCCTGCAAACGGCCCGGCGGGTCGAAAGCCGGGCTCATCGCGTGCTGTTTCTCAATGCGGCAGTGGAGGTGGCCGGGACGGATGCGTCGTTCGGGCAAGCCATCCCCGATATCCTCGCGCTCTGGTCGGACTATCCTCCGGTCACGACGTGGTTGCGGAAAACTCTACCCGGATATATCGCGCGAGCACTGATCGGTTTCTTTCCATGGGGGTACGACGATCACCGGGTCTTGGACGGGGCGCTCCAGGCAACCGGACTCTCCGCTGTGGAGCAGGCCAACGTTGTGCTTGAAGGCATCGAGCGCCAGGGCGAACGGATTCCTGTCCGGTTGCTGTACGCCCTGATCGGCGCGGTCGCGGCCCGCGTGCCCAAAGACCAGCGAAGGCCGCTGTTTGAAGCGCTTCTGGCACAGATGGATGAGCGCGTGACGCATGACGCGATCGTCCGGCTACCAGAGACACATGTTCCGGAACATCTGTCTGAGGCTGTCGCGAATACGGTTTTCGCCGCGATGGGCGATGTGGACAGGCGGGTGAACTGGCGTGGCTGTCATGCGGCGCTGGTCCTCTTTCGGGCAGGGGATCCCGCCTGGGACGTTCTGGTGTCCTGCCTGGCGCACGAAGGGCAGGAGGTCTTCAAGGGGCAGCCATTTTATCGCTACGGCGCGCTGGAACAGCTGATGGTGACGCTTCAGCGGGCGGCTGCGGAAAACCCGGTGGCTTTGGCTCCGCACAAGGGGCTGGTCCTGGAGACCATCCGTCGGGAATGCCACGTGATCGTGCGCGAACTGGGCCGGTCCGTACTGCTGGCGCTGGACACCGCCGGCGCTGCCGCGCTGGATCCGGAAGAGCGGGACTTTGTTGAAAGACTGAACCGGAGCCAGTTGCCGCCGGTGGAGAGGCCTGAAGGTCTGAACAGCTTTGGGTCGGATTCCGATACCCGGGAGGGACGCCAATACAGTTTCGACTGGGTCGATGGGATCCCGTATTGGTATAAGCCTGTTGCACGCATGTTCGATTTGCCGATGAACGATTTCCTCGACCGGTTGGAAAACTGGATCCATGGCCGATGGGGCTATGGAAAGACGAGTGCCTATTGGAAAAATGAGCCTCGGCTTAGGCGTCTGGGGCGTGCCCAATGGGGCGCTTCACGGCGGCACGGCTCTCGGCCGACAATCGAGCGGCTCAGCTATCATGTCGAATGGCACGCCATGATGTGTGCCGTTGGTGAATTGATCGAAGAGCGGCCGTTGGTGGGGCTAGCGGAGTGGGAGTGGGAGGGAAGCTCGTTTACATATTGGATATCACAAAAGTTGCCGATGATCAGTCCGCACTGGCTGGCCGACATGCGGACATCTCCACCAGAGGAAGCACGGTTTTGGGGCCACGCTCCGGCGTCCTTTCCAAGCCTTGGGTGGTGGACGGAAGAGCGTGCAACGGCTGTCCGCGCCTGGAGGACCACGATACCGTCGGATGTGTTCGATGCCGAAGTGGAGGTGGCGGGCGAGATCGCCGTCGCGGCAGATTTCGCGCTGCGTTGGGATAACGCTGTCCAACGGGTTTTTATTGAATCGGCACTGGTGACACCTGAGACGGCAATCGCGCTCGCCAGGGCGCTCGTGAGTGCCAGGGATCACCGGGATTTCGCGTTTCCCGATGCGCTTCATCACGAGGATATCGATATCCCTGGATTTGAACTTGAGGCGTGGCTTTGTCGTGAGGATCGTGATTCGCGAGGTGACGGGTTCGATGTACGTCGTGGCGCTGTCGCAGACATCCCCATTTCCCCGATAGCGAAAACCTGCGGGGAGGCATGGACATTCGATGTCGAGCAGTCCGCCTGGCAAACGCTGGATCACCGGACGGCGATATCGATCTCCCAATGGGGCCAGGACTCGGGTGAGGGGGGGCATGGATGGCAGGCGTTGGCGGATCGGCAGATGCTGACGGGCCTGCTCGAACGGCAGGGGCGCAGCCTGATCATTTATGTGGAGATCCGCCGCAATCTTAAGGATTCCGATACCGACGACGCCCCCACACACTAGCGGCTTTATGTCCTGAATGCTGTCGGCGAACTAACGCGGGTAGACCGCCGTCGCCGGGACCTGGGGCGTTACCTGGTCCGACGCCAGGGGTTGGCCAGAAGCGTGGACACGCTGGGGCGCTGGATCCTGCATCGTATCGCCGAGCTGGAAGGGCTGTTGCAGGACGCAAAAGACGAAGAACGCGACGGGATCGCGGCGCGGATGGTCGCTTTGTGCAAGCTGTTCTATCAGCGCGGCTATCTTTGATCTCAGGCCGCTACATCCCCGAAACCTCTCCCCCTTCCCCCACCCCCCGCGCCCGCAGGTTCTGCAGTTCGGCGGTGGCGGCGATCCAGTCCAGCGGGCGACTATACAGATAACCCTGGTGCAGATGGCAGCCCGCCTGGGTCAGCCAGGCCGCCTGGTCCGGACGCTCCACGCCCTCGGCGATGACCGACAGCTTCAGTTCCGCCGCCAGCGCCACCATCGACCGCAGGATCGCCGTGTCGTCCGTGTTCGCCGGCAACTCGGCAATGAAAGTCTTGTCCATCTTGATGCCGTCGATCGGGAATTTCCGCAGGTAGGACAGCGACGCGAACCCCGTGCCGAAGTCGTCGATCAGGATCCCCACGCCAAGCCCCCGCAGCTC
Organism: Rhodospirillaceae bacterium Z3-40; assembly: GCA_046233135.1. Taxonomy (GTDB): domain Bacteria; phylum Pseudomonadota; class Alphaproteobacteria; order Rhodospirillales; family Rhodospirillaceae; genus JBJXHN01. Next base: position 705,948 of record JBJXHN010000004.1, read on the forward strand.
TCGCAGGGCCGCGATGGTCTCGTCCGTCGGGCGCATCATCGTACCCTCGGTGATCTCCAGCGCCAGAAGCTCGGGGCGCACCCCCGTGTCGCGAATCACCCCACGCACCAGAGGCACCAGGCGCCCCGTCTCGAAATGGCGGGCGGAAATGTTGATCGACAGGCGCGGCACCTCGGCAAAGGCGTCCTGCCACTGACGGGCCTGGAGACAGGCCGCCTTCAGGACCCATCGGTCCAGGGCGTCGTGAAGGCCGCTCTGCTCGGCGAACGGCATGAATTCTTCCGCAGATATGGCGCCGCGCACCGGATGTTGCCAGCGCACCAGCGCCTCGAACCCCACGACCCGGTTGGTGCGGCCGTCCACTTGCGGCTGCCACAGCAGGGACATGGCGTCCTTCACCAGCGCTTCGCGCAGAGAATGCTCCAGCGACAGCAGCTCCCGCGCCCGTTCGCTGATCACCCCGTCGAAGAACTGCAGGGCGTTGCCGCCCATCGCCTTGGTGTGGTTCATCGCCGCATCCGCCTGGCCCAGCAGGGTGTCCAGCGTCCGGCTGTCGTCCGGGAACAGGGCCACCCCGAAGCTCGCTTCCACATAGGTCGGCCCCTTGGACAGGTCGAAGGGCGCGTCGAAGGCCCGGCGCAGGCGGTCCACCGCGTCCTGCAATTGCCCCGTATTGCCGTCCAGTCCGCCCATCAGCACCACGAACTCGTCACCGCCGAAGCGCGCGAGAACATCCGCCGGGCCATGCAGCTCGGTCAGGCGTTTCGCGACCTCGCGCAGCAGCAGGTCGCCTTCCGCCCGTCCCACGGACTCGTTGATCGCCTTGAAGCGGTCGAGGTCCACAACCACGACCACCGCCTTGCGGCCGTCCCGCTCGCTCTGGGCCAGGATCGCCCCGGCCAGTAACTCGAACAGAGTGCGGTTGGGCAGGTCGGTCAGGGTGTCGTAGTGAGCCAGGCGGGTCAGGCGGCCCTGGAGGGTATCGAAGGCCCGCGCCAGACTGCCGATCTCGTCATTGCGCCCTACCGCCAGCCGCGATTCCATGTCGCCGGTATCGGTCAGACGGGTGATGTGCTCCTCCAGCGCCCGTAGCGGCGCCGCCACCGTGCTGCGCGCCACCAGCCAGAAGATCAGCACGATCACCAGCCCGCCCCCGGCCGCCGCCAGACCGGCCGTTGCCACCGCCCGCTCCCCGGCGGGTTCCACCAGCTTGGCGAAGCGGCTGGAAATCACCGCCAGCGGTGCGCCGTCCAGGCCGTCTAGCCGTGTCCAGACCAAGACCGCGTCCTGATCGCCACCCAAGGCCGCCACCCGGACCGGATCGCCGCGCCCGGCCAGCAGGGCGGCAACTTCTTCGGGCTGTTTGGTATCGTTCTCGTTTGAGGTCCACAGGCGGGCGGACACGTTGGTGGCCGGCTCCACATGGGTGTCCAGAACATAGCGCAGGAACCGCCCCATGATCAGGATACCGCGCGGCGGCCCCTCTTCGGCACTGGTCAGCACCGGCCGGGAAGACACCAGGAGCGGTCCCCGGCCGGTGGCCATCAGCCCGCGTACGCCATCCCCTGTGGTCAGGGCGGCCATCAGGGGGTGGGTGGGGGACAGGCCTTCTTCTATTTCCGGCAGCGGCTGCCGCTCGTCGAAGTCGGCTGACCAGGCGACGGTCCATACCGGCCGTCCCCGGGTGTCGATCAGGGCGAAGATATGCAGCACCCCGTCAATAAAAGTGGAATCGACCAGATTGGACGCTTCATAGTCTTCGTTCCGGTCGGCGATATAGGTGTAGGTATCGGTCCAGGATGCCCAATCGTGCGCCAGACGGTCCAGGCTGTCGCGCTCGGCATCCAGGGATCCGGTGACCGTGGCCATGCGTTCCCGGGTGATCTGTTCTTCCAGATCGAGGAAGGCCGGCCGCACCACCGTCAGCAGGGTGGCGCCCACGACCAAGGCGAGTGCGACGAGAAGGAGGGCTGACAGAATGGCGATTTTGGTCCGAACCAACATGTAAGCGCTCCGAGGTCGACCGAGGCGTGCGAAGGGGGCCGCCGGTCGATAACGAGAATCCGGATAGAGAGTTTCGTTGATCAAACCCCTGGGTCAAGTCCATGGTGCTGTCCGAACGGCTTCGCTCTGAAGGATATAGCCATTCAGGCGCAGGCCGTAAGGGGGAGGAGGTCAGGCAAGATGGGGAGGGACCGATCATGACCGGAAATTTTGATCCGACGGCGCGGGATCTGCTGCTGATCGTCGATGTGCAATTGGATTTCTGCCCGGGCGGTGCCCTGGCGGTGGCCGATGGGGATGCGGTGGTGCCGGTGATCAACCGTCTGGCCGGGCGATTCGAGACCGTGGTGCTGACCCAGGACTGGCATCCGGTGGGTCATTCCTCCTTCGCGTCCCGCCATCCTGGGCGCAATCCCTTCGACATGACCGAAATGCCCTACGGCCCCCAGGTGCTGTGGCCGGATCATTGCGTCCAGGGCTCGGCGGGGGCCGGGTTCCATCCGGACCTGGACACGGACCGGGCGCAACTGGTGGTGCGCAAGGGGATTCGTCCCGGCATCGACAGCTATTCCGCCCTGTACGAGAACGACCGGGTCACCCCCACCGGCCTGCTGGGGTGGATGCAGGAACGCAAGATACACCGGGTGGTCTGTGCCGGTCTGGCCTACGACTTCTGCGTCCGCTATTCGGCGGAAGACTGCGCCCGCCAGGGATTCGAAACCCTGGTGGTCGGAGACGCCTGCCGTGCCGTGGCCATGCCCGGAACCGTGGAGGCCGCCGAGGAGTCGTTCCGCGCGCTCGGTATCCCGGTGGTGGAAAGTGCGACCCTGCTGGGCTGACGGCGGGTGAACGGCCTGGCCGGCGGAGGAGAACCTTGCTTCCGGCGCCGGTTTGCTGTAGGTATTGAACCATGACTGACATGCAATACATCGGCGCGCAGCGAATTACTGGCCCAGTCCTCGGTTGAGGGCTGGGACCCAAATTTGCATGCCGGCCGGTCCCCGGGGGGATCGGCTTCCGATGTCGCGGCTTGCAGTGCGGAGCGCCCGAATACAGGGGTGCCGGCTGTCGCCGAAGTTGCCATGGATGGTCAAAATGCTTGTTTCTACCAGTGAATGCCTGACAACGGAAAATCCGGGGACGGATCTTGCCGGTGTGCCCGCGTCCCCCGCCGCTGCCCTGAATACCTGCGGCAACGTGGGGGCTGAAGCGGTGACGCACTGCTTTTCCCTGCAGGCTCTGGCCAGCCCCGGGCTGCTGGAACGGGTGCTGGGGCAATTGTCCAAGCGGGGCATGGTGCCCTCCCGGGTCGTCGCCGATTCGGACGTCGAAAGCGGCAAAATAGTCCTGGATGTGCAGGTGGCGGGGCTGAATGTGGGGGTGGCCCTGCATCTCGCTCAGCGGCTGCGGGGGCTGCCCGACGTGGAAACCGTGTTGCTGTGCACACGCAATGGAATGCCTGTCCTGCCGGAATAGGCCTCGGACGGCGGAAATCCGGGGGCTCGGCAGCAGGCATAAGGTGCATTATGTGCACCGGCCTGTTGCGTCTCCCCGGAATCCCGGTAGTGTATTGCTGAGGGGTCAGTTTAGAGACCCCCTAAAAATTGGGGCGTAAAAACGTCCCGGCCTGAGGAGGCGTCCTTTCTTGGTTGGGTTACCGGCGGCCGGCGGGAGCTGGTCGACACCGGTTTACCTGCGATGCGGGGTGATGAGGGAAAGCGGCCTGATGACGGCTTTCGTACAACGCCCTGCGGGGAACTTGAAGGGATAAGGCATAATGCCCGACACCGCTGTTTCCGGGACGACATCCCGCGCCGTTTCCGGCGGCTCGGGAGAGGAAAGCTCCCTCCCGCTGATTACGATTTACGAAATCAGCAAGATGCTGGGATCGACCCTGAACCTGGAACGGTCCCTCCATGACGTGTTGAACATCCTGTCGTCGTATATGCAGATGCGGCGGGGGGTGTTGACCCTGGATGACGAGCACGGCTCTCTGGCCGTTGCCGCCGTTGCCGGGCAGTCCCTGCGCGATGCCCAGTCCGGCCCCACCCGATTCCCCCTGGATGCTGCCCGTCAGGTCATCAGCACGGCCATGCCCATGGTGGTTCACAATATGGTGGACGACCCTCTGTTCGCGGCCTATGCGGTCGGTGCGGACGTGCTGGATGAAGAGGTGATGAGCCTCGTCTGCGTGCCGATCAAGACCGTCTCCCGCCCCTTCGGCACCCTGTCCATCGAACGCCACCGTGACGGCCAGAGCCGGTTCATGTTCGAACGCGATGTGCGCTTCCTGACCATGGTCGGCAATCTGATCGGTCAGGCGGTGTCGCTGGAACGCAAGGTGTCTGCCGACCGGGAGCGGCTGATCCTGGAGAAGGCGCGCCTGGAAAAGGCCATGCCTCGCCCGGAAAAGCCGATGACCGGTGAGGTTCTGGAAAACGTGGTCGGCCGCTCCGAACCTATGCAGCGGGTCAGCGCCCAGGTGCGTCAGGTGGCGCCGTCGCGCGCCACTGTGTTGCTGCGCGGCGAAAGCGGCACCGGCAAGGAACTGATCGCCAAGGCGATCCACTACCTCAGCCCCCGGGCGGATAAGCCCTTCGTCAAGGTCAACTGCGCCGCCTTGCCCGAAACCCTGCTGGAAAGCGAGCTGTTCGGCCATGAAAAGGGCGCTTTTACCGGTGCCACGGCGGAACGCAAGGGCCGTTTCGAATCGGCTTCCGGCGGCACCCTGTTCCTCGATGAAATCGGCGAAATCAGCCCCCACTTCCAGGCCAAGCTGCTGCGGGTGCTGCAGGAAGGCGAACTGGAACGGGTCGGTGGCAACAAGACCCTCAAGGTGGACGTCCGTCTGGTCGCCGCCACCAACAAGGACCTGGAAGAAGCGGTGATGAAGGGCGAGTTCCGCGCCGACCTTTACTACCGCATCAATGTGGTGCCGGTGTTCCTGCCGGCCCTGCGCGAGCGCAAGGAGGATATTCCCCTGCTCGCCCAGTTCTTCCTCGACAAGTACAACGAGGAAAACAGCCGGGGCCTGCGCTTCACCCCAGAAGCGATGCAGATCATGCAGTGCTGCGGTTTCCCGGGGAATGTGCGGGAGCTGGAAAATTGCGTCTTCCGCGCCGCCACCCTGGCCCATGGCGATGTGATCGCCGATCTGGGCCTGTCCTGCCGCAACAACCAATGCCTGTCGGCCACCCTGTGGCAGCGCCCCCGCGAGGGCAAGCCCATCGGCGGGCTGGGCAGGGCGCCGGTCACCGAATACGACCAGCCCGATGACTCGGCTGCCGCCTGGGAACAGGCGGACGGCGGCTTTTCCACCATCACCCCGGCCGACATGGGGGCTCCGGCACCTGCGGCTGCGTCGCCGATGGCCCCACCGACGAACGGCGGCATGCCGGGACAGGGTGGTGCGGTTCCCGGAGGAGCCGGACACGGCGGGCAGGGAATGCCTGCGTCCGGTGCCGGCGGCTGGGGGGCTCCGACCGGTGGGGCCGACTTCGGGGCCATGGAGGATCCTGGTGGTCTGGCGGAGTCCGACGGAGACATGCGCGAGAAGCTGGTGCGTGCCATGGAGAAAGCCGGCTGGGTGCAGGCCAAGGCGGCCCGTCTGCTGGGTATGACGCCGCGCCAGATCGGCTATGCCCTGAAGAAATACGACATTGAGGTCAAAAAGATCTGATGCGCGGCCGTTTGCGCGTCGCCGCGACGCCTGACACTTTTGAAGGCGGTCCAAGGTATAGGGGGGGGTGAAACCCAAGCCGCTTGGCTCTGAGACGGGCTGAGGCTGCCGTTCATATCGTGCAGGGGCCACAGAGCCCGTTTCAGCTGCGCGCTGGGCCAACCGAGCACCTGTGCTCGCGCTGACACCGAAACGGCGCGCGGCCGCACGACGCGAAGTGCCTTCTTCAATCGCACCATAAATCCGAATCCGAAGGTCCGAGGAATAGCTTTTGCCCATGATCCACCTCCAAGAATGGTGAATCACATATCCACGGCGAGGGGAAACCCCTTTCGATTCCTATTTCAAGCGCGGCGCTCTAACGCGACGGTCCCGCGAAGATTTATCAGCGCACCCACTTTCTGACGCTGCATCCATGAAAAAAACGCTCCTCCCGGCCAGTCGCCGGGAGGAGCGGGTATTTGCTAACTTGGAGCGGGCGATGGGAATCGAACCCACGTATTCAGCTTGGGAAGCTGATGTTCTACCATTGAACTACGCCCGCGTGAGCCAAGGCATATAATGGAGGCGCAGCGCTTTTGCAAGCTGTCATCGCCTCCGCCCGTGCTTTTCCGCAGCCGCGCTTAGGCCATAAGCCGATCGCGAAGGCGGTCAGGCCATGATGTGATAGCCGCCGTCCACGAAGAAGGTGCTGCCGGTCATCGCCTTGGCGCCGTCGCTGACCAGGAAGGCGGCCAGGGCGCCGCAGTCCTCGATGGTCACCAGCTGGTGCTGCGGGGCGCGCTTGGCGGCCGCGTCCATCAGTTCGTCGAAGCGATCAATGCCCGACGCCGCACGGGTCTTCAGCGGACCCGGCGAAATCGCATGCACCCGCACCCCCTGCTCGGCCATGTCATGGGCCAGGTAGCGCGTGGTGCTTTCCAACGCCGCCTTGACCGGACCCATCAGGTTGTAATGCTCCACCACCTTGCGGCTGCCGTAGAAGGTCACCGTCAGCATGGTGCCGCCGTCGGTCATCAGCGGCTTGGCGTACTTGGCCATCCGCACGAACGAGTGACAGGATACGTCCATTGCCAGCGAAAAGCCGTCGCGGGAACAATCCACTACCGGCGCATGAAGATCTTCCTTCGGCGCAAAGGCGATCGAGTGCAGGCAGAAATCCAGCTTGCCCCACTTTTCGCCGATGGTGTCGAACACCCCCTTCAGCTGACCGCTTTCCCGAACGTCACAGGGACCCAGAAACAGCGCATCCAGTTCTTCAGCCAGCGGCGCAACATACTTTTCAGCCTTTTCATTCAAGAAGGTGACGGCCAGCTCCGCCCCCATCATCTTGAAATACTTGGCACAGCCATAGGCGATGCTCTCATTGTTGGCGATGCCTACAATCAGGCCCTTCTTGCCTTCAAGGCTGAACGGATTGGTCATCGTGACGGTCCTTTCCATGACTCTTACAGGCTCAGCCCATGACTCTCCACAGGCCCGGCATTTTCGAACAGCACGCACACCAACACTCCCCCCCACACCCGGGACACCCCCGGTGGTCGGAGTTGCGGTGCACCATCCATGCTGCAATGCACACTATACAGATAGGGCTCGCGGACTTGCACGTGAAGGAATGGTGATGACCCTATTTTTCTGGCGGCCTTCCTGTTCCATTCGGCCCCCATTCGGCCCCCATTCGGATAGCGTCAAAACGATGCCCGGCAGATCGATATAAGCCCGATGATCTGCGGGTATCCCCTATGGGCAATACTGACATAAACCCACAATTTAAATTAGATTGTCGCGAATACTGCCTTTCCGCCCCGCCCGTTCCGAGAGGAGATTCGGATGTCAGGGTCCCCCCTTGCCGCCACGAGAGGGTTCGCCATATTCATGACCGCCGAGACGCCCGCCGTCGAAACATCATCTCCCCCGGCTCTGCCGTTGCGTCAGCAGCGGGAGATGCTGGCGTTCTGGACCACCCTGCGCGGCAACCGCCCCCTGCCGGACCGGGGGGATTTCACCCTGCTGGACATCCCCACCCCGCTGATCCGCAACGTCTGCCTGATCGAGTTTCGCGCCACCGATGATGACAGGCCGCCGTCGCTGTATGTCCGCTTCGCCGGAGAGGCCTTCTACGATGCCTATGGCTACGAGATGTCCCGGAAACGCCTGGAAGACCTGGCCGGGCGCCCGGCCGGCGCGTTCTGGAACGGTCACTGGTCCCTGTTCGGCCAGCTGATCGCACCGGCAACGGGCCACATCAAGGTGATAAGCCCCAACGGCCGCATCTCCATCCAGCATTGGCTGCGCCTGCCGCTTTCGATCAGCGGCTCCAGCCCGGGCGCCCTGCTGGCCTGTGACTGCTTTCTCAGCGAACGGGACCACGCGGCCCTGGCCAGCGCACCTTAACGCCCCCCTCCGCAGCTCCCCTGCGCATGCACGCACCTCAGGACAGACGTTCCGCCACCACCTTCTGATACAGGCCGCCGAAGAAGGTTTGCTTGGACCAGCGGAAAGCCGCAGGGTCGGTGGCATAGCTTTCGATCTCGGTGTTCCACAGTTCGCGGGCGAAGGGCTCCAGACCCCGGAAAACACCGGCCATGACCGGCCGCAGGGGGTGCAGGGCATGGGGCCGGTGATAGTCCACGAATACCGCCTTGCCGCCCGGGCCCACGGCATCGAGCATGGCCTTCACCACCTGCGCCTTCACCTCCGACGGCACCTCGTGCAGCAGGAAGAAACAGCAGACGCCGTCAAAGGTACGGCCCACGGGCAGGGCGGCATCGGCACGGCTGACCGCCGCCTGTGGCAGGTCGTGCAGCTTGCGGGTGGTGAAGGCCACCTGAATCGGCGCGATGTCCCGGACCTCCAGCCGCCCGTGCGGCCCCAGGCGGGCGGCGAGGCGCCGGGAAAAGGGACCGTAGACACAGGCCGGCTGCAACACCTGCTGCCCTGGCGCGAATTCGGCAAAGGCCGCGTCCATCAGCCGGTTGGCATTGCCCCACAAAATCGCCTGCACCACCACCGCCCGGTCCAGCAGCGGCAAGGTGCGCGGGCTGAGGTAGGCCCAGGTGTAGGTGTCCCGCAAATAGGCGGGCAGCCCGCCATCGCTGCGATCCATATCGAGGCGACCGATGTCGAGGCGATCCATGTCGCTGCGGGTGCCATCATGGTTGCGGTCAGCGGCACCGGGCTTCACATCCTCGGCGGGGGAAAAGGCGGTGTCAGGGGCAAGCGGGCCGCGCTCGGCGAGCGACTGCAACGCACCGTCATGCTTGGTCATGCGATAGGTCTCCAGGGGACGGGGGATCTCCGGGCGAAAAAACGGCAACGCCGAGGGCAATGCGTGGGGGAAGAGATGTTCGCGGATGCATCAAAGACCAGATAGGACGCGCAGCGACAGGGAAAAGCCCCAATCGGCCATCTTTACTCCGACAAATGTGTTTCCCGATACCTTTCCGCACCCAATCGCGCCCCGCCGACGGCGCAGTCGGCGTCAGGATCCGTAAACATGCCGCGCCCGCTTGTCGAACGCATCCACCAGTTTCGGGGCCATGTCCTTCTCCAGCCCCGCCAGCATCTTCTGTAATCGGGGGGACGAGAGCAGCAGGGTCATCTCCAGCCGGACAACACAGCCGGGAGCATCCACCGACCCGGTTTCGTCGAACGTCCACAGCAGCCGCATGTCGCGCACCGTGTCGCCATGGGCGGTGACGGTGATGCGGTCGGGGGGATGCAGTTCCGTATCCGAATGGAAGCGCAGACGCACCGGCCCCAGGCCCATGATCTGTTCGGTGTGATAGACCAGGGGCTTCTTGCCGGTCACCCGGGCGGCCAGCCAGCCGGGGACGAATTCGGCATAGTGTTCCACATCGGCCACCAGGTCGAAGATCTGCCGCCGGGAGTAGGGCAAAATCCGTTCGGCGCTGTGGTTCGTCATCACACCAGCTGCTTTGTTCGTGGGAAAGATAGCGGGCGGGACAGGGGCCGCCCCACCCGGCGGATCCGGTCTTGCCGGAGCCTCAGGCGGTGCCGGACAGGCCCAGGCGCTGGGCGGCGACCACCGCCCCCGTGCGATTGTTGGCCCCCAGGGCCTTCAGGATGGCGGTCACATGCAGCTTGACCGTTCCTTCCGACAGGTTGAGCACCCGGGCGATCTCCTTGTTCGATTTGCCCTGGCCGAGCAGGGCCAGCACTTCCTTCTGGCGCGGCGTCAGCGGCGTGACCACGCCCCCCCCGCCACCGCCCATCCCCGGGTCGCCCCCCATGGGCGAGGCATCGAGCCGCCGGGCCGACATGGACGGTCCGTCGTCGGCATCCAGCAGGGCCGTGGGCAGATATACCCCGCCGCTGAGCACCAGCTTCAGTGCGCTGATCATCACCTTGCTGCTGGAGGTCTTGGGAATGAAACCGGCCGCCCCCAGGCGCACCCCTTCCAGCACCAGCTTGCGGTCCTCGTTGGCCGACAGGATCACCGCCGGGGTCTCGGGGGCCAGGGTCTTCAGGGCCGCCAGCCCTTCCTGCCAGCCCTTGCCGGGCATCACCAGGTCCACCAGCACCAGATCGAAGGGACCCTCGCCTTCCACGGCCTTCAGGGCGTCGTCGTAGGAACTGGCTTCCAGGATGCTCAAGTCCGGGTCCAGTTCGCTGAGCACAAGCCTCAAGCCATCGCGAAACAGCTCGTGGTCGTCGGCGATCAGGATCTTCACAGGTACAGCCCCTTCCACACGCGCCGACCTCTCGACGGCCGGCATTCCCTTCGCGGGACCGGCAAACCTTACGGCAAACAGCCATTGGTTTCGATAAAAAAAGTGGGCTCATCCCATACCTTAGACCGCGCCGGATCCGCCCCTCGGCCGCCCCCTCAGCCGGCACCGGAGGCGGAGACCTCTGCCGCGGCCAGCTTGCCCACGGCCGCCTTGGCATCCTTTTTCAGGCGGGCGATCAGGCCGCTGACCGCATCGATGTCGCGGGTTTCGTGCCCCGGCCGCAGATGCACGAGGGCCGCGCTGGCAGACAGAAGTGGCATGCGGCGTTCCACGCCCTCGCGATCCTTGGCCACCACATAGCCCCGGGCGCGGGTTTCCTCGTCGTAGAAGCTGGCCACATCCTGTTCGAACCGGCGCACCAGGGCGCGGGTGCTTTCCTCGGCCTCCGCCGGCCGCACATTCCGGAAGCCGGCGAAGAAATCGTCCCCGCCCACATGGGCGACGAACGTGTTTTCGGCGGCAATCTGGCTGCGCAGCAGCTCGGCAAACAGCAGGATCGCCCGGTCCCCCTGACGGAAACCGTATTTGTCGTTGAACGGCTTGAAGAAGTCGAAATCGATATAGGCCAGCGTACAAGGCAAGGAGGAATCGCCCAGCATCTCGGCGATATATTCGTTGATCAGGGTGTTGCCCGGCAGCTTGGTCAGCGGGTTCTGGTCACGGGCGGCTTGCAAGTTCTTTTCGTTGATCACCCGCAGGAGCGACGGGGCGGTCAGGAAGCCCTTGTACTTGCCGTCCTCGGTGATGATCAGCCCTTCGGAATCGGCGTTGGCGGAGAACACCTGAAGGATCTTTTCCGCCTTGGTGCCGATATCCACCGTCGGACAGCGGGAGATGAAGGCCTCCAGATTGCGGCCCAGCCCCTTGTTGCTGATCAGGTCCTTGCCGTAGAGCGAGTAGGTGTAGTCCTTCAGGTCCAGTTCCCGCACCAGCCCAAGGGGTTCGCCGGTTTCGTCGACCACGGGGAAGAAGGTGCGGTCCTTTTCCTTGCGGAAGCGGTCGAAAACGCTGGTCATCGGCGCGCCGCGACGGATCGGTTCCATCACCGTCGTCTGCGCTTCCACCAGCCGCACGTCGCCGCCGGCGCCCCGCTGCTCGCGGGTGTTCAGCTCGGTCACCGCCGGGTATTCCTCCACCAGGGTATCGATGGCGGTGGTCGGGGGCGCCAGCAGATGGCCCTGCACCAGGTCGCAGCCGGCGTCCCGGCAGCGGTAGAAATCGCGGATGTCCTCCACCCCCTTGGCCACCACCTGGATGCCCATCAGGTGGCACATGTTCACCAGGTTGGACAGGAACACCTTTTTGGTCTGGTCCTCGTCCACGTCGGTGATGAAGAAGCGGTCCAGCTTGACGATGTCGGGCTTCAGGGCATAGAGCACCGGCAGGCTGGCATGCCCGGCACCGAAGTCGTCCAGCGCCAGCTTGCCGGCCACCCGCCGCAAGGCCTGGGCCGCAGCGGACACCGCTTCCACATGGGCGCCCATCACATCGCCGGCCCCGTGTTCCGACGGCCCGCCCAGCAGAGGATAGCGCTCACTCAGCTCCACGGCCACCGACGCGCGGTCGAGGCCATGACTGGTCATCAGTTCCTGCAGGGACTCCACCATCACCGGCCAGCAGGACAGCAGCCGGCTGTCCAGATTCAGGAACAGCCGGGCATCCCGCCGCAAGCCAAGCTCGGAGAAATGGGCCACCGCCCGGCTCCAGCCGGCCAGTTCGACCAGGCGCAGCAGTTCCACCGCGCCGCCAGGACCGTCGGGGATCACCATCGCTCCGTCGCGGCAGGCGGCGTTGAGCAGCGCCTTGACCGAGGGATAGCCGAAGGCATCACTGCCGCGCAGCAGGGCTTCGAACCCCACCGCTCGCCCGCTTTGCATGCTGATCACCGGCTGAAGAGCCACTTCCAGGCTGGCCAGCAGCGCCCGCCAGTCCGACAGATCCCGGACCTCTGTGCCGGCAGCATCATCTTCGGCGTCGCGCAGGGCGAAGACCGGGCGATACCACTCCTTCACCAGGCGCCCGGCCTGGTGCACCAGACCGTCACGGGCCTGATGCTCCCGGTCCCGCGCCTCTCGCGCATTCTTTGTTCCCGTTGCCGGCCCGCCCGCCCGAGAGTCGATGTCCACGGTCACCTCTGGTCCATACACGGTTCTGGTCCATACACGGTGGAGTCGGCCCCCGACCTGCCGTCCTGTCGCTGCCTGCCCGGAGTCGCCGGCCGAACCACCGGCGATCCACAGCCGAAACGGCTCCGTCCTTCGCCTTGTTCCGTCCGTTCGCCCTTGCGGGCACACGGGTACCCGTGAATAGACGCACCGGGGGGGACCCCCGGTCAATCCTGCCAGCCCGCTTGAAACAAAAGAATCATCCACCCCCAGCCTTACGGATATAGAGACCCCCGACCGGAGATCCGGCCGGGGGTGGGGGGCGGGATGCGTATTCGATGTGCCCCACAGGCTTATTCGGCGGCGGCGGAGGCCTTTTCGCCGACCAGCGCCAGCAGGGCCGCGACCGCATTGTGGGCGCCGTCGGCGATCTGGCCGATGGTGCTGTCGAGCATGTAGCAGGGAGAGGTCACCACCTTGTTGGCGGCATCCACCACCACCTCGCCATGACCGGCGGCCTTGTGGGACGCGCCCATGGCCTGGATCCCGGCGGCGGTATCGGCATCCTTGCCGATGGTCAGTTCCACCCCGTCCAGCACCTTGGCCAGGATGGCCGGAGAGATGCACAGTGCGCCGATGGGCTTGCCGGCGGCATGGGTGGCGCGGATGGCCTTTTCCACCGACGGCTCGACCGTGCAGTCCGGCCCGTCGAAGGCAAAAGAACACAGGTTCTTGGCCGCCCCGAAACCGCCCGGGAAGATCAGGGCGTCATAGCCGGCAGGGTCGAAGTCGGCCAGATCCTTCACCGCCCCCCGGGCAATGCGCGCGGCTTCGACGCGCACGTTGCGGCTCTCGCCGGTCTCTTCGCCGGTCTGATGGTTGATCACGTGATGCTGGGCGACATCGGGGGCGAAAATCTCGTACGCGGCACCCTGGCGGTCGATGGCCAGCATGGTCAGCACGGATTCGTGGATCTCCGCGCCGTCATAGACACCGCAGCCGGACAGGACGACGGCAAAGACGGGCTTGTTGCTCATGGGGGTTCCTCCTCATATGTTCGGTTCGATGCCTCCGGTCGCGATTGCCGAAACGCTCGCGGCAGGAGGCCTCCTCTGATCCCTGCCCCCCTAGGTACTGTCGAAGGCCGCCCATGCCAACCCAGCCCGCGAGCGCCCCCGTTTCTTCCGCCTCCACCACTGCTGCACCGGCGGCCTATGCCCGGCTGGAGCGCCGCTTCGCCCGACTCCTGGTACTGGAGGACACGCTAGGCATGCTCCAGTGGGACCTGTCGACCATGATGCAAGAGGGCAGCGCCAATGGCCGCGCTGACCAGATCGCCACCCTGAGCGGCCTGCGCCACGAGTTGCTGACCGCCGAGGGGGTGGCCGATGATCTGGCCGAGGCCGAATCCGCCGCCGGCGCCCTGGACCCCTGGCAGGCGGCCAACCTGCGGGAGATGCGCGGCCAGTACGCCCATGCGGTGGCCCTGCCCGGCGACCTGGTGGAAGCCCTGTCACGCGCCACCAGCGCCTGCGAGCAGGTGTGGCGCAAGGCCCGTCCCGCCTCGGACTTCGCCATGGTGCGGGAACCGCTGTCGGCCCTGCTGGCCCTGGTGCGCGAGGCCGCGCAGGCCAAGTCCGCCGCGCTCGGCAAGCCGCTGTACGATTCCCTGCTCGACGAATACCAGCCCGGCACCACCAGCGCCGAGGTGGACTCCGTCTTCGCCGACCTGGAAGACTTCCTGCCCGGCTTTCTGGATGAAGCCCTGGAGCGCCAAGGACCGGCCCCGGCCGTGCCCGAAGGCCCTTTCCCCATCGCCATCCAGCAGGCGGTGGCCCGCCAGACCATGGAAACCCTGGGCTTCGACTTTACCCGGGGGCGGCTGGACATCTCGCTGCACCCCTTCTGCGGCGGCACCCCCGACGACGTGCGCCTGACCACCCGCTATGACGAGAGCGACTTCGCCTCGGCGATCATGGGGGTGATCCATGAAACCGGCCATGCCCTCTATGAACTGGGCCTGCCCCGCGCCCATACCGGCCAGCCGGTGGGCCGGGCGCGGGGCATGGCGATCCACGAAAGCCAGTCGCTGCTATTCGAGATGCAGGCCTGCCGCAGCGCCCAGTTCATCGCCCATGCCGCCCCGCGCTGGCAGGCGGCGTTCAACGCCGACGGCCCGGCCTGGGCGCCCGACTCCCTGGCCCGCCACTACACCCGGGTGGAGCGCGGGTTCATCCGCGTCGATGCCGACGAGGTGACCTATCCCGCCCACGTGATCCTGCGCTACCGCCTGGAAAAGGCGATGATCGAAGGATCGCTGGAGGTGGCCGACCTGCCCGGCGCCTGGAACGAAGGCATGCAGCGGCTGTTGGGCGTCTCCCCGCCCGATGACCGTCGGGGCTGCCTGCAGGACATCCACTGGTATGACGGCGCCTGGGGCTATTTCCCCACCTATACCCTGGGCGCCATGATCGCCGCCCAGCTGTTCGACGCCGCCGTCACCGCCGTGCCGGAGATCCCCGACGCGCTGGGCCGGGGGGATTTCGGCCCGCTGCTCGGCTGGCTGCGCCCCAATGTGCATGAAAAGGGCTGCCTGCTGTCCGCCGACGAACTGGTGCGCCAGGCCACAGGCCGGCCGCTGGATGCCGGCGTCTTCAAGGCCCACCTGCGCCGCCGGTATATCGAGGAGAGGTAGGCGAACAGGGCGAGCATCTGCTCGGTCGCCGGACAGCAGAGACGGGTC
The DNA here is from genome assembly GCA_046233135.1 of Rhodospirillaceae bacterium Z3-40. GTDB lineage: Bacteria > Pseudomonadota > Alphaproteobacteria > Rhodospirillales > Rhodospirillaceae > JBJXHN01. Next base: position 721,233 of record JBJXHN010000004.1, read on the forward strand.
AGGCCGTTGGTGCCATGGCGGAGTGCCGGTGCTTCTATCGGGGCGCCCGTGGAATCACGAAGAGGGATTCTCGGGAATCCCTCTTCGTTAAAAAAGTTCCTACCGCTTAGACGGCTTTTTTTTAGCAGCCAGTAGTGCATCGACCAAAATGAAGGCTTCAGCCGAAGTTCGGAAAGCTGATGCATCAAAAACACCTGGTGTACTGGCCGCAGAATATTTTCACTGCTTCAGTGCGTTAGAAGATGAAGTCGAGGGCGCTGAGGTCGTTGTCGTCGAAATCATTCAGCACCACCTGCTGACCCTGGGTGAGGGTAATGACGGCGTTGCCGTTGCCGTCTGACCCGATCCCCAGATCATTGATGTCGTCGATCTGGCCGTCGAAGGCGCGCAAGTCGATCACGTCTTCGTTGTCGGTGAAGTCGGTGATGGTGGTGACATTGGCGGCGCCGGACACTTCGATGATGAAGTCGTCGTAGCCCGCGCCGCCGGACACCGTATCCGTCCCCAGGCCGGTCACCAGCTTGTCGTGGCCGTCGTTGCCGTACAAACGGTCGTTGCCGGTGCCGCCGGTGATGGTGTCGTTGCCTGCGTCGCCGTACAGCCAGTCGTTTTCGCTGCCGCCGTTCAGGACGTCATTGCCGTTGCCCCCCTGCAACTGGTCTGCCCCGGCATCGCCGTACAGATGGTCGACGCCGTCGTTGCCCATCAGGAAGTCGGTGCCGTTGCCCCCGTACAGCAGGTCGTCGCCGTCGCCGCCGGACAGGATGTCGACTCCGTCATAGCCCGACAAGGTATCGTTGCCGCCATCCCCGTACAGCGTGTCGGAGTCCGCGCCGCCATACAGCCAGTCATTGTCGGCACCGCCGTGAGCGACACCGCCGCCGGACCCGGTAAGGATGACGTCGCTGCCAGCATCGCCGCTGATGGTGTCGGTGCCGTTGCCGCCGTACAGGGTGTCGTTGCCGTCCCCGCCAATCAGTTCGTCGTCGCCGTCGCCGCCGGTCAGGATGTCATCGCCTGCCTGGCCGTTCAGGAAATCGACGCCCGCGCCGCCGTCCAGGGAGTCGTTGAAGACGCCGTCGCCGCCGAACAGGAAGTCGCTGCCTTCGCCGCCTTCCAGGGTGTCGGCCCCGGTCCCGCCGTCCAGCCAGTCATCGTTGGCGCCGCCCTTCAGCGTGTCGTTTCCGTCCTCGCCGTAAAGGCTGTCATTGCCGTCGTCGCCGCTCAGGTAGTCGTTGCCGGCGCCACCCTCCAGCCAGTCGTCGTCCCATTCACCGAACAGGATGTCCTCACCGTCGCCGCCGTACAGGGAGTCATTCCCCAGGTAGCCGCGCAGGTAATCGTTGCCTTCCTCGCCGTACAACTCGTCGTCACCGTCGTAGCTGAGCACAACGTCGTTGCCCGCACCGCCATAGACGGTCGAGCTTTCCGCACTGGTGGTGACCCTATCGTCACCATCACCGGCATCGATAACATCATTTCCCCAGCTGCCGCCGTCGATGGTGTCGTTGCCACCAAGACCTTCGATGTAGTCGTCAAAGTTGGTGCCGCTTATTTCTTCGCCGAAGTTGGTCCCTTGTATAAAGGCCATTGTCTTATCCTCCTGATAGAGTTGGTTCTTGTTCTGAGAACCGGGTTTGATTGACAGGAGAGACTATGGCAGGGTGCAAAATTTATGAATGTGATCTGCATCACCTAATCTCCAAAAAGTGTATAAATTCAGAAAAATATATCATTACAACTTTATGCGCCTATTAAGTGTGTCTGGCGGGATCGTGCGGCGGGAAACCGGACACAGCCGGTGAAAGCCCCTTGTTTTGTCGGGTCCACGACAGGCGTGTCGGACACGCGACAAGACGGGAAACAGGCTAAATCAAGAAAAAACAGATGCTTAAGAGTTGGCATCATCTTTGCTTTAAGATCCCGCAAGCGCATCCCCTTCCAAGGAGGCAAGCCCGTGTCCCAGCAGGTTATCTCTCTCGACAGCATCTCCGGCGTTTCCCAGACGGCCGAAATGCGTGATCAGGTCGCCAAGGGCGGCTGCTCCACCCAGGGGAGCTGCGGCGCCTCTGCGGGGCCCGACGATATGCCCGCCGACGTCTGGAACAAGGTCAAGGACCATCCGTGCTACTCCGAGGAAGCGCACCACTTCTTCGCCCGCATGCACGTGGCCGTGGCTCCGGCCTGCAACATCCAGTGCAACTACTGTAACCGCAAGTACGACTGCGCCAACGAAAGCCGTCCCGGCGTGGTGTCCGAGCGTCTGACCCCGGAACAGGCCGCCCGCAAGGTGGTGGCCGTCGCCAACGAAGTGCCGCAGCTGTCCGTTCTGGGCATCGCCGGCCCGGGCGATTCGCTGTTCGACTGGCGGAAGACCTTCGAAACCTTCGATTATGTGGAAAAGTCCCTGCCGGACCTGAAGTTCTGCATTTCCACCAACGGCCTGGCCCTGCCCGACCATGTGGACGAACTGAAGAACCATAACATCGACCACGTCACCATCACCCTGAACATGATGGACCCCCAGGTGGGGACGGCGATCTATCCCTGGGTCTACTACCAGGGCAAGCGCTGGACCGGCCTGGATGCCTCCAAGATCCTGCACGAGCGGCAGATGGAAGGGCTGGAAGGCCTGGTCAGCGCCGGCATCCTGGTGAAGATCAACTCGGTGATGATCCCCGGCATCAATGACGAGCACCTGCTGGAGGTCAACGAGGTCATCCGCAAGAAGGGCGCCTTCCTGCACAACGTGATGCCGCTGATCAGCGCCGCCGAACACGGCACCCACTTCGGCCTGACCGGCCAGCGCGGCCCGACCCCGGCCGAACTGAAAGCCCTGCAGGACAAGCTGGGCGGGGGCGCCAACCTGATGAAGCACTGCCGCCAGTGCCGCGCCGACGCCGTCGGCCTGCTGGGCGAAGACCGCGGGCAGGAATTCACCATGGACAAGCTGCCCGAACAGATCGTCCTGGATACCACCAAGCGCGACGAATACCGCGCCTATGTGGAGCAGGAGCGCGCCGACCGCCGCGCCGCCGCCGATGCCGCCAAGGCCGAACTGGCGACCCTGAAGGCGGACGCCGCCCCGGCCCAGCTGGTGGCGATCTGTACCAAGGGCGGTGGCCGCATCAACAGCCACTTCGGCAAGGTCACCGAATTCCAGGTGTACGAAGTCGATGCCAAGGGCGTGCGGTTCGTCGGCCACCGGCGTGTGGACGAGAACTACTGCCTGGGCGGTTACAACAGCGAAACCGCCATGGACCCCATCATCCGCACCCTGGACGGGATCACCGCGATCATGACCGTCAAGTGCGGCAACAAACCGCGCAAGGCCCTGGAAGCCGCCGGCTACCAGGTCTGCGAGGACTACAAGCTCGAGTACATCGAACCCGCCATCACCGCCTGGTACGCCGAATGGGCCGGGCTGGAAACGGCGGACAACGATGCCCGGGTGAGTGCCTGACCAACCCGGCGGTCCCGGTCGGAAGGGGTGTGAGCGCTCCCCGACGACCGGTCCGGCGGACCCTGTGTGACATGCGTTAGACCCGCAAGCCTGCAAAGCAAGGAGTACCTATCATGGCCCTGAAGATCGAAACCGGTTCCTGCACCGTCTGTGGCGCCTGTGAATTCGAATGCCCGAATGCCGCCATCTCCATGAAGGGCGACACTTACGTCATCAACGCTTCCCGGTGCACCGAGTGCGACGGCGATTCGCCGAAGTGTGTCGCGGTGTGCCCGACCGACGCCTGCGTCCCGGCCTAACAGCCGGACGCTGGTCAGCCGGGGCCGGCTGGAGCTTGGGGGAGACCAGTCGGCCCCGGTCCTGCCCGTCACCCACGGCGATACCCCGTTCCGGGGCACGCCGGGTGGCGGATCAGGCAGGAGAAGAGATCTAGGCAGGAGTGTGGATCAATGGACGGCGAACGGGAGGCCGACACCAGCGTCGCTGAGGCGACCACCGTCGAAGAGCGGCTGACCTGGCAGGGAGAGCCCGTGACCTGCTCCTCTTGCCCCCACCTCGACCGCCTTTGTGAGTCTGCCGCCCCCGGCACCCTGTTGGACGACGGCCGTTGCGCCCCGGGCATCGCCTGCCTGCAAGACCGCCGGGCACAGCGGATCGAGGCCTTCTTCAAGGTCAATCCGGATCTGGCGGATGACTACCTCTCCCATCCCTATTTCGAGGTTCGCGCCGTGGCTGCCCGCCACGCCAACCTGTTCCGTCTGGCGCCCCTGCTGAAGGACCCGGACGGGGAAGTGCGCTGGGCTGCGGTGCAGCGGATGCCGCGCGGCCAGATCCTGAAGCTGCGGGACGACCCGGACGTGAAGGTCCGCGTGGGCGTTGCCAGCCGCCTGGAAGACGGCGATCTGGTACCCCTGGCCGATGACCCTGATTACTTCGTGCGCGTGGTCGTGGCCCGGCGCCTGCCGCTGGGCATGCTGGCGCTGATGCTGCGTGATCCCGACGCCGAAGTCCGCCGCCAGGTGGCCCGCCGCATCGGTGATGACTGGCTGAAGACGATGATTTGGGACGACGACCCCCAGGTCCGCCTGGAAGTGGTGCGTCGCCTGGACCCGGAACAACTGGTGGCCCTGTTGCGCGATCCGGACATGCGGGTGCGCTACGCGGTGGCCGAACGCATACCGCCCGAGCACCTGGGACCCCTGTGCGACGATGCCGAGGACCCGGTGCGCGAAGTGGCACAGGCCCGGATGAACGCCCCGCAGCCTGCTGTCATCCCCCTGGACAGACAGGAGTAACCCCCATGTGGACCGATGAAGACGTCGTTGAAATCGATGGCGATCCGGAATTCGATTACGGGACCAAAGTACGCTCCCGCAAGCATATCAAGAACGATGGCACCTTTCCTGGCGCCGAGATCGGAGAAATCCTGGTGCGCAAGGGGGACGTCGGTTACGTCCACTCCATCGGGACCTTTTTGCAGCGCTACTACATCTACGGCGTGGATTTCATCGAAACCGGCCGTCTGGTGGGCATGCGCGTCAAGGAACTGGAACTGGCGGAAGAAGGGAAGGAGGCTGCCCAATGAAGGTGATGATCCGTAAGGTCGAAGCCGGGTTTGAAGCATATGTCCCCAAGAAGGACATGGAAGAGATGATTGTGGAGATGGAAAAGGACACGCTGTGGGGCGGCTGGATCAAGCTCGCCAACGGCTGGACGTTCCAGCTGCCCGAAAACGACCCGGACACCCGGATGCCCATCACCGTTGAAGCCCGCAAGCTTTCCAGTGGCGAGGACGATTGAATGAGCACCATTATGGAGACCATCGTGGATACCCGTCCGCTGCTCAGTGAAGTGGCCAAGGGGATCGTCGCGGGGGAGCTGATTCCTTTCCTTGGCCCCGATCTCCTGGAAGCCAATGATGACGAGGATTGCCCGGTTCCGGCGTCGACCCGCGCCCTGGTGGACCGTCTGACCCAGACCGTCGGCGTGCCCGGCCGTATCCGCAACAATCTGTGGTCCAGCGCCCAGTACATCGAAACCCACCGCCACCGGGTCACCCTGACCCGGATGATGGCCGACATCTTCAAGCCGGTTCCCAAGCCCGGTGCCCTGCACAGCTGGCTGGCGACCCTGACGTCGGTGCCACTGGTGGTGGACACCTGGTACGACGCCACCCTGACCAGCGCCTTTTCGGCCGCCGGCCGGACGGACTGGGGCCAGGTGCAGGGCGTGACCCGCAACGGCGAAACCCGCGACATCTATTTCCGCGCCTTCGCTGCCGACGGGTCGGAAGTGGAGCCGTCGGACTCCGCTGGCTGGGCCACCACCATCTACAAGCCGCATGGGTCGGTGTGGCCGGCGACCAACTTCCTGGTCAGCGACAGCGATTACGTGGAAGCGCTGACGGAAATCGACATCCAGACGCCGATTCCGGCCCGGGTGCAGGATCTCCGCTCCAGCCGCGGCTTCGCCTTCCTGGGCTGCCGGTTCTACGACCAGATGCTGCGGACGTACGCCCGCCAGATCATCAAGCGCTCCAAGGGTCCGCACTATGCGGTGCTGCCCGAGGACATCACGCGCAACGAAGCGAAGTTCCTGGCGGAAATGGACATCGTGCCGATTCACCTGCCGCTCGACCGGGCCGTGCAGGTGATGTTGGACAAATAATCTGGCCCGGTTGACGAAGGGGAGGGCGTGGCATGGCCAGGGTTCTGTTCCTGGAAAAGCCAGGGTGTCGGAATAACACGCGCCAGAAGGGGCTGCTCGAAGCGGCCGGCCACAAGGTGGTGGCGCGTGACCTGCGAGACGAACCGTGGACGCCCGACACCTTGCGCCCCTTCTTCGGCGACCGACCCGTTGCCGACTGGTTCAACAAGGCCAGCCCCCGGGTGAAGTCCGGCGAGATCGACCCCGCCGCCGTGACCGAGGAGCAGGCCCTGGCCCTGATGTGTGGCGATCCGCTGCTGATCCGCCGCCCGCTGGTCCAGGTGGGAACGCGGCGGACCTGCGGTTTCGACATGGCCGAGATGGACGCCTGGATCGGCCTGGCGGGGGCGCCGCCCGCCGATGTGGAAACCTGTCCGCGCTCCCACGCGGCGGTCGGGTGCGGTACGCCGGAACCGTTGCTGAAGCTGCTGTAGACTCCGTCTCCAGGCGGGCATGGAAAAGGGTTGGGTGTATGGTCGGGCACCCACCCTTTTTTTATGGACCCGTCATATGCGCGCAGACGCCGGCTGCCGCCGGGATCAGATGCCGACCGACGATGGGCTTGCCTGATTGTCGGTCAGTATGCGTATCTGGGTGCGTATTCCGGGGCGCTTGTTTTTGGATGCTGTGGTTTCACGAACGCAAGGAAGTCCAGGCAATGGACATACCCCGCATTTTCAATATCACCGAAAGTGCTCACCGGATTCACAACCCCTTCACGCCGGAAAAACTCGCCACGCTTGGTGAAGCGTTGCGCCTGGAAGCGGAAACGGCCGTGCTGGATCTTGGGAGCGGTTCCGGCGAGATGCTGTGTACTTGGGCTCGCGATTACCGAATCACGGGTACTGGTGTCGACATGAGTCGGTTGTTCTCTCAACAGGCCCGGCTCCGCGCGGAAGAGCTTGGTGTCGCCGATCGGGTCAAATTCATTCATGACGACGCTGCCGGCTACATCGCTGAAGAAAAGGTTGGTGTGGCGGCCTGTGTCGGCGCCACGTGGATTGGTGGCAGTGTTGCCGGTACGATCAAGCTTCTGACGAAAAGTCTCTGTCCCAATGGGATCATCCTGATTGGCGAGCCTTACTGGCGCCTGCTGCCGCCGACCGAAGAGGTCGCCAAAGGGTGCCTTGCCAATGCGATTTCTGACTATTTCACCCTTCCTGAGCTTCTCGGGTCTTTCTCTGAACTCGGATGTGACGTTGTGGAAATGGTCTTGGCCGATCAGGACGGTTGGGACAGGTATGAGGCGGCTAAATGGTTCACCATGCGCCGATGGCTAGCAGCCAATCCCGATGATGACTTGGCGCAAGACATTCGGGCACGCTTAACTTCGGAACCCGTGCGCTACGCCTCGTATACCCGTGAATACATGGGGTGGGGCGTGTTCGTGCTGATGCCCTTCAAATAACATGGCGCGGATCAAAGGGGGGCCGCGCCAAGCCGTTCCCGCCAATGGGCAGCGTGCTTTTTCAGGCGGTCTGTCCGGGCGGTGGGGGACAGGTCCGGATCCAGCCGTTCCAGAACCTCGAACCGTAAGCTATCCCGGCCATGGTCTCGCCAGGCCTGCTGCAGGTCGGCGCGGGGATGGCTGCCCGTGCGCAGGGTGAACCACAGTTTGTTCTCCGCCGCTCCCAGATTCGGACTTGGCCCTACCCAGACCCCGCCCGCCGCCGCACAGCGCACCGCAAAAATCCCAGCATCCGCCTTCTGCTCCTTGCAGGCCGCGACGGCGGCCTTCCTGTCCTCGGCTTTCATGGGGCTCTCCCGTGATCGATTTCCGTTGGCGGAAATTTATTACCCGGGTAATATTTCTGCAAGGTTTTTACCCGGGAAAAAATGATCGGACCGGACGGTGGAGAGGGCGTGGCAATGACATCCGAGACGGAAACGACGTGTACGGTCTTTCAGGGTACCCGGCGGGTGGCTTCCGGCGCCCTTGAGACCGTGGCTCCCGCGGCCCTGGCATTGATGAAAGCCGACGGGCTGGAACCGGTTCTGGTGTTCGACGACTGCTCGGGACGGGTGGTGGATCTGGACCTCCGTGATCCCTCGCCCGTCGAGGACCGCAAAGAGGCCGCCCCCTCCGCCGGCAAGGGGCGGGGGCGGCCGAAGCTGGGGGTGGTGGGGCGAGAGGTGACGCTGTTGCCGCGCCATTGGGACTGGCTGGCGGCCCAGCCGGGCGGAGCGTCGGTGGCCCTGCGCAAGCTGATCGACGAGGCCCGCCGGACGTCTGCCGGGGCCGATCGCCGCCGGGCGGCCCAGGAGGCGGCCTATCGGGTGATGTCGGCCCTGGGTGGGGACCTGCCGGGGTATGAAGACGCGGTGCGCGCCCTGTTCGCCGGCGACGCCACCCGCTTCGCTGCCGAAATTGCCGACTGGCCGGCGGATCTGCGGGCCTATGTCACGGAACTCGCGGCGTTCGAGGGTTAATCGTCCCGGGCCAGGCGCAGCCCCATCGCCTGCCAGCGCATGGGGGGATAGAAGAAATTGCGGTAGGTCTTGCGCATATGGCCTCTCGGCGTTGCCCAGGAGCCGCCGCGCAGCACCATCTGGCCGCTCATGAACTTGCCGTTGTATTCGCCGACGGCGCCGGACTGGGCCTTGAAGCCGGGATAGGCCACATAGGGGCTGGCGGTCCATTCCCAGGTGCCGCCGAACAGCCCGGCGGGGCGGCCGTCGGCCCGGGCTTCGGGCGGCAGGGCGCGGAAATAGCCGTCGTCCAGGCTGGCGCGGTCTTCCGGATCCAGATCGCCGGCGGCGGTTTCCCACTCCGCTTCCGTCGGCAGGCGGGCGCCGGCCCAGGTGGCGAAGGCGTCGGCTTCATAGTGGCTGACATGGCAGACCGGCTCGTCCGGGTCCACCGGCAGCAGACCCATGGGGGTCATGCGCAGCCAGCCACCGTCCCGGTGTTCCCAATACAGCGGAGCCGTCCAGCCTTCCCGCTGAACAGTGGCCCAGCCGTCGGACAACCACAGCGACACGGTGCGATAGCCCCCGTCCTCGATAAAGTCGATCCAGTCACCGTTGGTCACCGGCCGGCGCGCCAGCTGGAAGGGGCGCAGGATCGCCTGGTGGGACGGACCCTCGCAATCGAAGGCGAAGCCGGCGTTTTGTCCGCTGTTCGGGCTGTCATGGCCGACCGGCACCGTTCCGCCGGGATGGCTCCACCAGCCCTGGGGGTGGCTGCCATGGGCCGGGGCGGCGCGGCGGCCATAGGCGGCGGGATGCAGCGGATTGTGGGAAAAGGCATGGAGCAGGTCGGTGACCAGCAGTTCCTGATGCTGCTGCTCGTGGGCCAGCCCCAGGGGCAGCAGCGAGAGCGCCTCCAGCGGCAGGCGCTCGGCAGCCAGGGCGCAGCCCAGGGCCTCATCCACATGGCCGCGATAGTCGAGCACCTCGGCGACCGTGGGGCGGGTCAGCAGGCCCCGCCGGGCGCGCGGGTGGCGGGCGCCCACGGCGTCGTAATAGCTGTTGAACAGAAAGCTGTAGCGGGGATGGAACAGGCGATAGCCCGGCAGGTGCGGGGCCAGCACGAATTCCTCGAAGAACCAGGTGGTATGGGCCAGGTGCCACTTGGCGGGGCTGGCGTCGGTCATCGACTGGACCACCAGATCCTCGGGCTCCAGGCCTTCGATCAGCCGTTCGGTCAGGGTGCGGGTGCGGGCATAGGCCAGCTTAAGGGCGTCCAGGTCCAGGGAGGCGGCGCGCAGCAGCCCGTTATCGGATGGCGGCGCGGCGGCAGACGTGTGTGATGTGGCCATTGTTGGCTCCTTCCCGGGGTCAGGCAGCGAGCATATGGATGCTGAACAGCTCCGCATCGTCGGTCCACCAGGCGCGGGGGGTGAAACCGGCGTCCCGGGCCAGCTGGTGGAAATCGGCCACGGTGTACTTGTGGGAGTTTTCCGTATGGATGCTCTGGCCGTCGGTGAAAGTGAAGCGATGGTCGTCCATGGCGATGGACTGGTCGCCGTCAGCCACCAGATGCATCTCGATGCGGCTTTCCGCGTCGTTCCAGCGGGCTTCATGGCGGAAGCCGGCGGGATCCACTTCGGCCCCCAGCTCGCGGGCCATGCGCACCAGCACATTGCGGTTGAAAGCCGCCGTCACCCCGCCGGCATCATCGTAGGCGGCGCGCAGCAGGTCCGGATCCTTGACCAGATCGACGCCGATCAGGAAGCAGCCGTCGGGTCCCACATGGCCCCGGGCGCGGGACAGGAAGGCGCAGGCTTCGTCCCGGGTCAGGTTGCCGATGGTCGAGCCGGGCATGAAGGCCACCACCCGGCCGGTGCCGCGACCGTCCAGCGCCTCGGCGGGGAGGGTCTGGAGGTGCATGAAATCCGCATGGACAGCCACCACCTCTACCGGCGCCAGTTCGCTGGCCAGGCTGCGGGCGGCCTTGGCCAGGAACTCCCCGGCGATGTCCAGGGCCACCAGGCGGGAAGGCTGATCCAGGGCGTCAAGCAGCAGCCGCGTCTTCACCTGCGCGCCGGCGCCGTACTCCAGCACCGTGGCGCGTGGTCCGACCAGACGGGCGACCTCCGGCCCGATGCGGGCCATCAGGGCGGTCTCCACATTGGGTACGTAGTATTCCGGGGTGGCGCAGATGGCTTCGAAAAGCAACGATCCCAGATCGTCGTAGAACCATTTCGGCGGCAGAGAAGGGGGATCGGCCGACAGACCGGACAGGACATCGTCGGCGAAGGTGCCGTGGTCGGCGGCGGCGAGGGCAACGAACCCGTAGGCGCTGTCCCGGGCAAGGTCGGACATGGAAGGCTCCAGACTTCGGGAGGGGTCTTAACCCAGGTGAGGTCCGAAGAGCGATCTTCAACTAATTTTTTTGTGAAAGCGGGGATATCCGCAAGCTGTCGGCATAGGCGCGGATGGTGGCCATGGGGGGCAGGGCGGGGCCGGGGCAGGTGACCGCGCCCATGGCAAAAGCCGTGGCTAAACATGCGGTTGCCGAAAGTGTCGCCTTTGCGACAAGGGCTGTCACAAGCCCCGCCACCATGGCGTCGCCGGCACCGACGGTGGTGTGCGCCTCCACCGGTCCCGGCTCGGCAAGCAGGACCTCGCGGCCGTCGGACAGCACGGCCCCGGCCCGCCCCATGGAGACGACGACCACCCCGACTCCCCGGTCGTGCAGGGTGTGCACCGCCGCCAGCACGGCGGGAATATCGGTCAGGGGGTGGCCCAGGTGGTCGGCCAGTTCGTCCAGATTGGGCTTCAGCAGGTCGGGTGCGACCGGGCCGGCCAGGGCGGTATCCAGGGGGGCGCCCCTGGTATCCAGGGCGATGCGGCAGCCGGCTTTGCGCAGGGGCGGCAGCAGGCGGGCGTAGAAATCGGCCGGCACCCCATCTGGCAGGCTGCCCGACAGCACCATCCAGCCGCCGGCCGCCCCGATCTCCCGCCCTAGGTCGGTGACGGTTTCGGTCAGGGTGCTCACGGCCTCGGGCGGTACGGAGAAACCGGGCAGGTTGACCTCGGTCACCGCCAGGTCGTCCGCCCTGGTCCCCCGGGCGTTCGGGGCGGCGGTCTTCCGGCGGTCGTCCAGCAGCTTGATGTTGGTGCGGCAGCGGCCGGGCAGGCGCACGAAGCGGCTGCGGATCCCCCGGGCTGCACACAGGGCATCGAAGGGGGCGGCGGTGTCGGTGCCCAGAAAGCCGGTGACGGTGACGGAAAGCCCCGCATGGGCCAGACCGGCGGCCACGTTGATGCCCTTGCCGCCCGGGTCCTCGCGGTGCCAGTGGGCGCGGTTGACCCCGCCCAGGCTCAGATCCGACACCGCGACGCTCAGGTCGATGGCCGGATTGGCGCAAACGGTGGCGACGGGCGGCGGCCGGTCCATCGGTAGCGGACTCAAGGGACGCCGGTCAGAGCGGTGGATTGGGCGCAGAGGATTCTTCGGTGGAAGCGGGCGCAAGCGGGCGGCCGCGCACCACGGATTTTACCGTATAGTTCGTCTTGCCCTGGCTTTCGAAATAGATCCGCACCAGCAACTCGGCCACCAGCCCCAGCAGGATGCACATGACCCCGGTGATGACGCACATGGCCGACAGCAGGGGCAGGGGGGTGCGGGACAGGGACAGGTCCTCGAACCACTTCAGATACAGGCCGTAGCCCAGCGACAGGAAGGCCCCCAGGAACAGCATGAAGCCCAGGCCGCCGAACACGTAGATCGGCTTGGTTTCGAACTGGGTGAGAAACTTGACCACCATCAGGTCCAGCAGGACCTTGAAGATGCGGTTCAGGCCATATTTGGACTGGCCGGCGGTGCGGGCGTGGTGGCGCACCGGGACTTCGATGATCTTCGCGCCCTGCCAGCGGGCATAGATCGGCACGAAGCGATGCATTTCCCCGTACAGCCGGTAGCCGGACAGGACCTCGCGGCGATAGGCTTTCAGGGTGCAGCCGTAGTCCCGCAGCTTGACGCCGGAGATGGTGGAGATCAGCCAGTTGGCCACGGCGCTGGGCAGGTTGCGGGTCAGGGCGGCGTCCTGCCGGTCCTTGCGCCAGCCCGACACCACGTCGTAGCCCTCGTCGAGCTTTTCCAGCAGCATGGCGATGTCGGCGGGATCGTTCTGCAGATCCCCGTCCATGGGGATGATCACGTCGCCGGTGGAATGGTCGATCCCGGCCATGATCGCCGCCGTCTGGCCGACATTGCGGCGGAAGCTGACCACGTTCAGGGCGGGATAGCGGCCGGCCATCTCCTCCAGCTTGTCGCCGGTGCCGTCCGAACTGCCGTCATCCACGATGATCACCTCGTAAGGGCGCTTCAGATCCTCCAGCGCCGGAAACAGGCGGGCGCAAAGGGGCTCGACGTTGTCCACCTCGTTATAGGCGGGAATGATGATCGACAGCATGGGGCAACCGGCGGCTGGGAATGGGAAAGGAAGGACGGTCCGCTCCGGACCGTCCCGCCGCCTCGGGGTTTAGCAGGGGCAAGCCCGCTTGGAAAGGATGATGGCGGTGTTTTTGGTCCGCTGGTGCCCCTGGCGCCTATTGCCCGTTGCCGGTTATGGCCAGCAGATCGTCCACCTGGCGGCGGATTTCCCGTTCCACTTTTTCATCCAGCTTGGACAACCAGCCGTAGGGAATGGCTTCGGCGCCATAGGTCGCCCCGGCCAGCATGCCGGCCAGCGCCCCGGTGGTGTCCGCGTCCCCGCCCTGGTTGACCGTCTTGATCACGCAGTTCTTGAAGGAATCGGTGACGAAATAATAGTGCAGCACCGTCTGCACCGTATCGACGATATAGGCCGAGGACTGGCCCTTGTAGGGTTCGAAGCGGAAGGTCTTGTAGCGTTCCACCAGCCGGTTGGCTTCCTCGCGGCAGGCGCGCATGCCGCCGCCGGTCAGCAGGTGGTGGACCATCCGTCCGAAGGTGACCGTCGCGGCGTCTGACAGGGGGTGGTTGTGGGTGATATGGGCCTGCGCGACCGACCAGGCGTCCAGCGCCTCGGGCTTGCCCAGGGTGGCCAGGGCGATGGGCAGGTTGCGCATCGCCGCGCCGTTGCCGCCGTCGCCGTCGTGGTAGGGGGTTTCCACCGACCCGTCGGTCATGAACCGCCGGATCCCCCGGCGGCAGGTGTTCCCCACATCCACCGGGCGGCTTTTCAGCCACAGGGAAAACTCGTTGCAGATGTCCGACAGGTCCAGATCGCCCTTGGAGACCAGCGAACGGCCGATGGCCAGCGACATCTCGGTATCGTCGGTGACCTGACCGGGCCGCAGCCGCAACCAGCCGCCGCCGATGATGCGGCGGTGGATCCCGTATTGCTGGGCGATCTCGCCGGGGGTCAGGAACTCGACGGTCGCCCCCAAGGCATCCCCCACCGCAAAGCCGAGGTAAGCCCCCAGGGCGCGGTCGTACAGGCTGAGCGCTTCGTTCATGACGCGCCTCCGCTTCGGCCGTATGTCATCGTCTCTGTCTTTCCCTTGGTCGCTGCCGGTGCGGCTTTCACGGGGCTGGGGGACCCCCCGTGAAAGACGCCTACAGGGTGCTGACCTTGACCTTGTAGTCGCCGCCGATCACCAGCACTTCCCCTTCGCCTTTCAGTGGATGGTTGGGCAAAAGGGTGTTGAAGAAGACCACCTTGGACACCGGAACGGCCGCTTCCAGGATATAATCGCCAAAGCAATCGGCCACCTCTCTGTCCTCGGTGAACGAGACCAGGCTGTTGAGGCGGATGATCACCGTGCGCTTGTCCAGACGTTTGACCATCTGGTGTTCGGTGGTGAAGTCGTTGACCCCCCGATAAAGGGTGAGGGTCGATTGTCCGGGCGCCACGAACCGCTCCAACGCCCACTGACAGAACTCGTACATCAGGTCGAGCTGGCAATGAATGGCGTTATTGTGGAAGCGGCTCGACATTTTTTCCTGGATATAGGTCATCCAGGCGTCCGTGGCGAAGCCATGGATCGGCGTTTTGTGGAACGAGGGGAACAGCCCGAACCGGCTTTCGATCCACCCCTTCAGGACCGCCCCCTCCCGGGCGTTGTTGTCATAGCCCCAGCCCTTGAGCAGGCGCAGGTAGCTGGACCGGAAACGGCGCACGGGCAGATCCGCGTCCCGGGCCTTGCCCTTTCTCCTGCCGGCCTCGGCCTCCTGGGCCTTTTCCTGCTGCTCCGGGTCCAGGCCGAACACCGCCATCATATACTTATAGAAGGCCTCTCCCGCGCTGGGCAGGTCAGGGGCCTTGTCGAGCATGTCGAACAGGCCGCGATTCATCTCGCGCACGCCGGATATGTGCAGGCGCGGTGCGGCGTCGTTGAACGGCGCGCTGGCCAGAAGGGCCGTGGGCACCCCAACCAGATTGGTGCTGTGGCCGATGGACGGCAGCGACGTGCTGTCCTCTTCAGGATTCTTGATCATCCCCATGATGGTATCGTCCCCCAGAGAATGGCTCCGGCTGATGGCCCCCGCCCGCCGGCCTCCCCCACCGGTCCCCGGTGTCCTTTCGCATGCCGCTGCCCGGCCTTCGATGTGCCGCTTGCCAACATCTCGGGGAAAGGACCCGGAACCGCGCCTGTCATAGCAGTTTCCGCCCCCCGTCGGAACCGCTGAAAGACCTCTCTTGCGCGAAGCATGGCCGGGTGCATGAAAATGAGTAGCAATCTCGCATTGTTTTTCTGGATAAGGCCCCGATAGCTGTGGGGTCTGCGACAGCCTGTCGGCTTTTGTCGCGTTTGCGACAGGGTGCGCGAAAGGGGGAAGAGTCCCTTTTTTACATATTAAGTCATTGTTACGTAACGTTTTTAAAGCCAGCAAAATTAAAATGGCTATTCTGGCACAGCCGTTGCAAAGGTGTTTGGCGAGCGTGGCGGGCGCCGGCAAACCCCGCCGAGGATTGTGACAGCACATCGCGAAAGGAATGACTTATGACCGCGCTGCGTCAGATCGCCTTCTACGGTAAGGGTGGTATCGGCAAGTCCACCACCTCTCAGAACACCCTGGCCGCCCTGGTCGAAATGGATCAGAAGATTCTGATCGTCGGCTGCGACCCGAAGGCTGACTCCACCCGCCTGATCCTGAACGCCAAGGCCCAGGACACCGTGCTGCACCTGGCCGCCGAAGCCGGCTCCGTGGAAGACCTGGAGCTCGAAGACGTCCTGAAGATCGGCTATAAGAACATCAAGTGCGTTGAGTCCGGTGGTCCCGAGCCCGGCGTCGGCTGCGCCGGCCGCGGCGTGATCACCGCCATCAACTTCCTGGAAGAAAACGGCGCCTACGACGATGTGGACTACGTGTCCTACGACGTGCTGGGTGACGTGGTGTGCGGTGGCTTCGCCATGCCGATCCGCGAAAACAAGGCCCAGGAAATCTACATCGTCATGTCCGGCGAAATGATGGCGCTCTATGCCGCCAACAACATCTCCAAGGGCATTCTGAAGTACGCCGGCACCGGCGGTGTCCGTCTGGGCGGCCTGATCTGCAACGAGCGTCAGACCGACAAGGAAGTTGAACTGGCGGAAGCCCTGGCCGCCAAGCTGGGTTCCAAGCTGATCCACTTCGTGCCCCGCGACAACATCGTGCAGCACGCCGAACTGCGTCGCCAGACCTGCATCCAGTATGCCCCGGACAGCAAGCAGTCCAACGAATACCGTCAGCTGGCCGAGAAGATCCACAACAACTCCGGCCAGGGTGTGGTTCCGACCCCCATCACCATGGAAGAGCTGGAAGACATGCTGATGGAATTCGGCATCATGAAGTCCGACGAGCAGGCTCTCGCCGAGCTCGAGGCCAAGGAAGCCGCCAAGGCCGCTGCCAACTAAGACCGCCACGCGCCGTCAGCTCCCGGGCCAAAGCGCCCGGGGGCGATGGAGCGGCGCAATCCTCAAGGTCCCCTTCAAGGCTGGACAAGCGAGTTTTAGAGGAGAGAGGGCAATGAGCCTCGATTACACCAACAATGCTGAACTGGGTCAAAAGGCCATTGAAGAGGTCCTGGAGGCCTATCCGGATAAGGCCGCCAAGAAGCGCAAGCGCCACCTGGGTACCATCAAGACCGAAGGTGAGAGCTCTTCCTGCGGCGTGAAGTCGAACGTCAAGTCCGTCCCGGGTGTCATGACCCAGCGCGGTTGCGCCTACGCCGGTTCCAAGGGTGTGGTGTGGGGTCCGATCAAGGACATGGTCCACATCAGCCACGGTCCCGTCGGTTGCGGCCAGTACTCCTGGTCCCAGCGCCGCAACTACTACATCGGCAAGACCGGTGTGGACACGTTCGTGACCATGCAGTTCACCTCCGACTTCCAGGAACGCGACATCGTTTTCGGTGGCGACAAGAAGCTGGAGAAGGTGATCGACGAGATCAACGAACTGTTCCCGCTGAACAACGGCATCTCCATCCAGTCGGAATGCCCGATCGGTCTGATCGGTGACGATATCGAAGCCGTTGCCCGCAAGAAGGGCAAGGAATCCGGCCGCACCATCGTTCCGGTGCGTTGCGAAGGCTTCCGCGGCGTTTCCCAGTCCCTGGGTCACCATATCGCCAACGACGCCGTCCGTGACTGGGTGTTCGAAGGGGCCAACGCCGACCGCGAAGCCAAGTTCGAAGCCACCGATTACGATGTGAACATCATCGGTGACTACAACATCGGCGGCGACGCCTGGGCGTCCCGGATCCTGCTCGAAGAAATGGGTCTGCGCGTCATCGCCCAGTGGTCCGGCGACGCCACCCTGTCCGAGCTGGAACGCGCCCCGAAGGCCAAGGTGAACCTGATTCACTGCTACCGGTCGATGAACTACATCTGCCGTCACATGGAAGAAAAGTACGATATCCCCTGGCTTGAGTACAACTTCTTCGGGATCTCGCAGATCGAAAAGTCCCTTCGCAAGATCGCCGCGTTCTTCGACGAGTCGATCCAGAAGAAGGCCGAAGAGGTCATCGCCAAGTATCGTCCGCTGGCCGATGGCATCATTGCCAAGTACCGTCCGCGCCTGGAAGGTAAGCGCGTCATGCTCTACGTCGGTGGCCTGCGCCCCCGTCACGTGATGACCGCTTACGAAGACCTGGGCATGGAAGTCATCGGTGCCGGCTACGAATTCGCCCACAACGACGATTATCAGCGCACCACCGACTACGCCAAGACCGGCACTCTGATTTTCGATGACGTCTCCGGCTACGAAATGGAGAAGTTCGTCGAAAAGCTGCGCCCCGACCTGGTTGGCGCCGGCGTCAAGGAAAAGTACGCCATCCAGAAGATGGGTGTGCCCTTCCGTCAGATGCACTCCTGGGATTACTCCGGCCCGTACCACGGCTACGACGGGTTCGCCATTTTCGCCCGCGACATGGACATGGCGATCAACAACCCCGTCTGGTCGATGCACAAGGCGCCCTGGGCCTCCAAGGAAGCCGCCGAGTAAGCCATTCACTTAATACGGTTGCGAAACCGTCTTAATGGGAGAAATCAGATGCCCCAGAGCGCTGATAAGATTAAGGACCACCGCCCGCTTTTCCGTGAGCCCGAGTACCAGGAGCTCTTCGCGCGGAAGAAGGAACTGGAAACCACGCCGGCCGACGAAAAGGTCGCCGAAGTCGCCGACTGGACCAAGTCCTGGGAATACCGCGAAAAGAACCTGGCGCGTGAAGCGCTGGTCGTGAACCCGAACAAGGCCTGCCAGCCGCTGGGTTCGCTGTACGCCTCCGCCGGTTTCGACGGCACGCTGGGTTACGTGCACGGATCTCAGGGCTGCGCGGCCTACTTCCGCTCGCACCTGTCCCGTCACTTCAAGGAAGCCTCCTCGGTGGTTTCCGACAGCATGACCGAAGACGCCGCGGTGTTCGGTGGCATGGTCAACCTGGTCGACGGCCTGGCCAACGCCTACTCGCTGTACAAGCCGAAGATGATTGCCGTGTGCACCAGCTGCATGGCCGAAGTCATCGGTGACGACCTGAACGCCTTCATCGGCAACGCGAAGGAAAAGGGTTCCATCCCTCAGGACTTCAAGGTGCCGTTCGCTCATACTCCGTCGTTCGTCGGCAGCCACATCGTCGGCTACGACAACATGATGAAGGGCATTCTGTCGGCTTTCTGGCAGACCGCCGAGCGCACCGAAGGGACCTCCATCAACGTCATCCCCGGCTTCGACGGGTACGGCGTGGCCAACATCCGCGAACTGAAGCGGGTTCTGGACATGATGGACGTGGACTACACCGTGCTGTCCGATACCTCGGACGTGTACGACACTCCGACCGACGGTGAGTTCCGCATGTACGATGGCGGCACCACCCAGGAAGAAACCGTGGCGGCCCTGAACGCCAAGGCGACCCTGTCCCTGATCGAAAACTGCACCCCGCAGACGATGAAGTACATCAAGGAAAAGGGTCAGGACGTCGCGTCGTTCAACTACCCGATGGGCATCCAGGCCACCGACGAGTTCCTGATGAAGGTTGCCGAGCTGACCGGCAAGGCGATCCCCGAGGAACTGACCAAGGAACGTGGCCGTCTGGTCGACGCCCTGGCCGACAGCATGAGCTGGCTGCACGGCAAGAGCTTCGCCGTCTACGGCGACCCGGACTTCTGCATCGGCATGACCCGCTTCCTGCTGGAAATGGGTGCGGAACCGAAGCACGTCCTGTGCACCAACGCGAAGAAGCCCTTCGAAAAGAAGATGAAGGCCATCTTCGACAGCAGCCCGTTCGGCGAAGGCTGCCAGGTGTGGGCCGGCAAGGACCTGTGGCACCTGCGTTCCATCCTGGCCACCGAGCCGACCGATTTCATTATCGGCAACAGCTATGGCAAGTATCTGGAACGTGACCTGGATATCCCGCTGATCCGTCTGACCTTCCCGATCTTCGACCGTCACCACCACCACCGCTTCCCGACCATGTTCTACCAGGGCAGCTTGCGGGTTCTGACGACGATCCTCGACAAGGTGTTCGACACCATGGATCTGGATACCATCGACGCTGGCGTCACCGACTACAGCTTCGACCTGACTCGCTAACGAAGGGGGTTCGGTGTTCCGGTCCGCCGGATCACCGTCCCTTCGAGAAAGCCGCCCGGGGGCCCCATCCCCCCGGGCGGTTTTTCATTGCGGGCACCTCTGTGCGACGTGCCCGCCGGCGTCGTGTCGGACTCCCGACAACGGCATGTCCGGCCGCAGCCGCGACCCGAAAGCCGGGCCTCAGATCAGATACAGGCCGTCGCTATGGACGGCGCTCAACAGGTCCCGGGTGGTCAGGCCGACCAGATCGATCATGCCGTCCTCGCCCAGGTCGATGCGGGTGGCCGCGCCATACTCGGTGTCCACCTCGGTGGCGGTCAGCAAGGCGCGCATCCACTCGCCCAGGGTCGCGCCCGCTGCGGGATCATCGGCGGTATAGATCAGCAGCTGATCGCCCTCGTCGACATCGAAGTCGCGGACCACGTCGTGGCCGATGCCGCCTTCGCTGGTGTCGAAGATGATGGTATCGGCACCGTCGCCGCCCTTGATCGAGTCGTTGCCCAGGCCGCCGGAGATCTGGTCGTCCCCGGCACCGCCGGTCAGCCAGTCGTCGCCGGCTTCGCCCCAGATTTCGTCGTTTCCGGCCCCGCCGTTCACATAGTCATCCCCGGCCCCGGCGTAGATCAGATCCCAGCCGCCCTGGGCCTTGATCTCGTCGGCTCCGCTCGTCCCCTCTATGACTTCGTCGTAGTCGGTGCCGGTGAAAACCGGTCCTTCCTGATCGAGGAAATGGTGGTACTGGCTGCCATCACCGGGACCGACGTTGGGGCCGTTGTCTTCCCCATCGCCACTGTACATGTCGTCCAGGAATTCGAAGTAGTTGAAGGGGATCGGTTCCATGTCGCCAGGATTATCGATCAGGTTCGGAGTGTATTTAAAGGTTTTCATGGTGTTTCTCTCTTTCTGAGATGGAGCTAGCGTGCGGCTATGAAGAGATGATGGCGTGTGAAGGCTTCTTTATCTGTGATTTTCATCACGTCTTTCAGTAATTTTGTTGTCGGAATGTGAAGTGAGCGGCGAATGGAGATGTTTTGTGGCTAACGGGGCAAAACAAAACCCCGGCGCCTGAGGGGCGGCCGGGGTTGTATCGGTGGGTTGTCCGGGAAGGGGAGCGGCGCGGTTACCGGTGCACCCTGCTGCGAAGGTTGGCGTTGTTGTCGTTTCCTACCGCCACATACATATCGTCCAGGAATTCGTAATAATTGAAGGGGATACGCCCGACACGGCCTGACTTTTCCATAGGAGTCCCGACAAGCTGGATGTTCTTCATGGTTGCTGTCTCTCTTTCTGAGAAGGGGTCGCTTGTAGTCGTAAGGAGAGAATGACGAAGACGGCGGCGCCGCTCTGTGATGATGATCACGTGAGTGTTTCTTTTTTGTAAAGATTTGACCTTTGGTGGGGCGGGTATCCCATAACGGGTGTCGGCATAAAGAAAACCGCCCGGCCTTCTGGAAGACCGGGCGGTGAAGATGGCCTCCCCCTCGAATGAGGGGGGGGGGAGAGGGGGTCAGTCCTCCGCCGGCTCCAGGAAGCCCCGTCCCTTGAGGTAGGCGAGGATCAGTTCCACGGCCTGTTCCGGTGATGTGACGGCGGTGTCGATGGTCAGTTCCGGGTTCTCGGGCTCTTCGTAGGGGGCGTCGATGCCGGTGAAGTTCTTGATCTTGCCGGCCTTCGCCTTCTTGTAGAGCCCCTTGGGGTCCCGTTCTTCGCACAGGTCGACGCTGGCCTTGACGTAGATTTCGACGAAGGCGTCCTCGCCCACGTGGTTGCGGGCCATGGTGCGTTCGCTGCGGTAGGGCGAGATGAACGAGACCAGGGTGATCAGCCCGGCATCGGCCATCAGCACCGACACCTCGGTGACGCGCCGGATGTTTTCCACCCGGTCCTGTTCGGTGAAGCCCAGGTCCTTGTTCAGGCCGTGGCGGACGTTGTCGCCGTCCAGGATGTAGGTATGCCGGCCTTCGGCGTGCAGGCGGCGTTCCAGCAGGTTGGCGATGGTCGACTTGCCCGCTCCGGACAGGCCGGTCAGCCACAGAACGGCGGGCTTCTGTCCCTTCATGCGCGCCCGCTGGGGCCGGTCGACTTCCAGGTGCTGCCAGACCAGGTTGGAGCCGCGCCACAGCGAGAAGGCCAGCATGCCTGCGCCGACGGTGGCGTTGGTCAGGCGGTCGATCAGGATGAAGCTGCCCGTCGCCCGGTTATCCTTGTAGGGATCGAAGGGGATGGAGCGGTCCAGCGACAGGTTGACCACGCCCACGTCGTTCATGGTCAGGGTCCGCGCCGGCTTTTCCTCCAGGGTGTTGACGTCGATGCGATGCTTGATCCCGGAGACCTGGCCGCGCACCTGGGTCGGACCGAAGCGCAGCAGATATTCGCGCCCGGGCATCATGGCCCGCTGGTCCATCCAGATCACGTGGGCGTTGAACTGGTCGGCCATTTCCGGCTGGTCTTCGGTCTTGACCAGCATGTCCCCCCGGGACACGTCGATCTCGTCGTTCAGGCAGATGGTCACGGCCTGCCCGCAGACGGCCGTTTCCAGCGCGCCATCCTTGGTGACGATGGATTTGACCGTCGACTTCTGGCCGCTGGGCAGGGACGAGATCGCATCGCCCACCGACACCTCGCCGCCGACGATGGTGCCGGAAAAGCCCCGGAAGTCCAGGTTCGGCCGGTTGACCCACTGCACCGGGAAGCGGAAGGGCAGCATGTGGTCGTCGGTGGCGGCGTCGATGGCTTCCAGGAACGGCAGCAGGGCGGGGCCGCTGTACCACGGCATGGTGCCCGTGGCCGGCTGCACCACGTTGTCGCCTTCCAGGGCGGAAATGGGAATGCAGGTGACGCTGTCGATCCCCGCCTTGGCGGCCACGGGGCGATAGTCGGCGACGATGCGGTCGAAGACCTCTTTATCGTAGCCCACCAGGTCCATCTTGTTGACCGCGACCACCACCTTGCGGATGCCCATCAGGCCGACGATGCAGGTGTGGCGCCGGGTCTGGGTGATCACGCCCTTGCGGGCATCCACCAGCAGAATGGCCACCTGGGCGGTCGAGGCGGCGGTGCACATGTTGCGGGTGTACTGCTCGTGTCCCGGCGAGTCGGCGATGATGAACTTGCGCTTGTCCGTGGCGAAATAGCGGTAGGCCACGTCGATGGTGATGCCCTGTTCGCGTTCGGCCTGCAGGCCATCGAGTAACAGGGCGTAATCGATGCGGCCGGCCCCGGTGGTGCCGACGGCCTGGCTGTCGCGCTCCAGGGCCACCATCAGGTCGTCGAAGACCATCTTGCAGTCATACAGCAGGCGGCCGATCAGGGTGCTTTTGCCGTCGTCGACGCTGCCGCAGGTCAGAATCCGCAGCAGGCCCTTCGCCTCGTGATTTTGCAGGTATTCCTCCACCTGCCGGGCGGTCTGGCTGAGGGCGGTCATCCTAGAAATATCCTTCCTGCTTCTTCAACTCCATGGACGCGGACTGATCGTGGTCGATCAGCCGGCCGGCCCGTTCGGAGGTGCGCGCCACCATCATCTCGCCGATCACTTCCAGCAGAGAGGTGGCCGTGCTTTCGATGCCCGCGGTCAGCGGATAACAGCCCAGGGTGCGGAAGCGCACCGACTTCATTTGCGGGGTTTCCCCGGGCTGCAGCGGCAGGCGGTCGTCGTCGACCATGATGATCTGGCCGTCCCGTTCCACCACCGGACGCTCTTTCGAGAAATAGAGCGGCACCACGGGGATCTGTTCGCGCATGATGTAGAGCCAGATATCCAGTTCGGTCCAGTTGGACAGGGGGAAGACGCGCACGCTTTCGCTCTTGTTGACCCGGCCGTTGTAGATGTTCCACAGCTCCGGCCGCTGGTTCTTCGGGTCCCAGCGATTGTTACCGTCGCGGAAGGAGAACACGCGTTCCTTGGCCCGCGATTTTTCCTCGTCGCGGCGCGCCCCGCCGATCACCCCGTCGAACCCGCCTTCGGCCAGCGCGGCGCGCAGGGCGGCCGTCTTCATGATATCCGTATAGGCCGACCCGTGCGTGAAGGGGCTGACACCGTCTTCCACCGCTTCTTCATTGCGGTGAACGATCAGATTCAGCCCCTCTTCCTCCACCCGCCGGTCGCGGAAGGCGATCATCTCGCGAAACTTCCAGGTGGTGTCGATGTGGAGAAAGGGAAACGGCGGCCGCGACGGATAGAACGCCTTCAGGGCCAGGTGCATCAGCACCGACGAATCCTTGCCGATGGAATACATCAGCACCGGATTGCGGAACTGGGCGACGGTTTCCCGCAGGATATGGATGCTCTCGGCTTCCAGGGTGTCCAGATGCTTCACGCGCGCCTCGTCACTGCAAGAGGGGTCGGTCGACCGGTCCGGTGCGGTCGGTACCGGTGGGCCTACGCCAAAAAGGGGTGGCGGGTAAATAGGGGGCTTCCCGTCGGGACGCAACAAAAAACACACTAATGATGTGGTGAGAAATTTTATATTACATATAAAAAATGTTTTATTTGGCTTCGGCGGCTTGTCGCAAAGGCGACATTGTCCGACACCTGACAGCTGGAATTGATCCCGGTCAAAGGCTGTTTTCCGTAAAATCAAAGCATTAGAAAATTGGCATTATCCTTGCTTGCGATGGGGCAGGCAGTGTCCCCCCACAGGCCATGGAGAATGCGATGTTCACCGACAAGATCGCCAGCGTCTTCAACGAGCCGGACTGCGAGACGAATCGCAATAAGACCGATGCGGAAAAGAAGAAGGGCTGCACCATCAAAGGGCTGACTCCCGGTGCGGCGGCTGGCGGCTGTGCGTTTGACGGCGCCAAGATTGCCCTGCAGCCGATCACCGATGTGGTGCACCTGGTCCATGGCCCCATTGCCTGTGAAGGCAACAGCTGGGACACCCGCAATACCGGCTCCAGCGGGCCGATGATCTACCGCTGGGGCTTCACCACCGACATGAGCGAGATGGACATCATCCACGGCGGCGAGAAGAAGCTGTGGAAGGCCATCAAGGAAGCCATCGCCCGCTATAATCCGCCGGCGGTCTTCGTCTACCAGACCTGCGTGCCCGCGCTGATCGGCGACGACATCGAAACCGTGTGCAAGACCGCCACTGAACGCCTGGGCGTGCCGGTGGTGCCGGTGATGGCCCCGGGCTTCGCCGGGTCGAAGAACCTGGGCAACAAGCTGGGTGGCGAGGCGCTTCTGGGTCATGTGATCGGCACCCGCGAACCCGACGACGTCAGCGTCTGCGATATCAACGTGCTGGGCGAATACAACGTGGCCGGCGAGTTCTGGCTGGTTCGCCCGCTGCTGGAAAGGCTGGGCATTCGTATCCGCGCCTGCATCACTGGCGACGCCCGCTATGAAGAGGTGGCGGCGGCCCATACGGCCAACATCAACATGATGGTCTGCTCCCAGGCGCTGATGAACCTGGCGCGCGGCATGCGTGAACGCTGGGGCATCCCCTATTTCGAAGGCTCCTTCTACGGCATCCAGGATACCTCGGACTCCCTGCGGCAGATCGCCCGCATGCTGGTGGAGCGCGGCGCCCCGGCCGACCTGATCGACCGCACCGAAGCGCTGATCGAGGAAGAGGAACGCGCCCTGTGGGCGGCCATGGACGCCTACCGCCCCCGCCTGGAGGGCAAGAAGGTGCTGCTGTACACCGGTGGCGTGAAGTCCTGGTCGGTGGTCCATGCCCTGAAGGAAATGGGCATGATCGTCGTTTCCACCTCGGTGCGCAAATCCACCGAGGAAGACAAGGTCCGCGCCAAGGAAGCCCTGGGCGATGACGGCGAGACGGTCGGGGCGATCTCTGCCCCCGAAATGTACCGCATGTTCACCGAGGGCGAGGCCGACATCATGCTGTCGGGCGGCCGCAGCCAGTTCACCGCCCTGAAGGCCCGCACCGCCTGGCTGGACATCAACCAGGAACGCCACGTGGGTTACGAAGGCTACGCCGGCATGCTGAACCTGGTCCAGCAGATGGACCTGGAAGTGAACAATCCGGTCTGGGAGCAGGTGCGCACGCCCGCTCCGTGGGACCTTCAGGAAGCCTGATCGCGACGAACGGGAGACTCCCCCCATGACTGCCCAGATCGTCAAATCGAAGAAAGCGCTGTCCGTCAGCCCGCTGAAGACCAGCCAGCCGCTGGGCGCGGCCCTGGCCTTCATGGGCCTGGACGGCTGCCTGCCCCTGTTCCACGGGTCCCAGGGCTGCACCGCCTTTGCCCTGGTGATGATGGTTCGCCACTTCCGCGAAGCCATCCCCTTGCAGACCACCGCCATGAACGAGATCTCGACGATCCTCGGCGGCATGGACAATGTGGAACAGGCGCTGCTGAACATCCGCAAGCGCGCCCATCCCCGCATCATCGGCCTGATGACCACCGGTCTGACCGAAACCCGGGGCGAGGATCTGACCGGCGACCTGAAGGCCATCCGCGCCCGCAAGCCCGAACTGGCGGACACGGAAGTGGTCTTTGCCTCCACCCCCGACTTTTCCGGCAGCCTGGAAGAGGGCTGGGGCAAGGCGGTGACGGCGATGATCGAGACCCTGGTTCCCGACCGCCTGGGCCGTCCCTCGGCCGGGGCGGGCACCCGGCGCCGGGTCAACATTCTGGCCGGTGCCCAGCTGACCCCGGGGGATATCGAGGAAATCCGCGATACCGTCGAACGCTTCGGCATGGATGCCACGGTGCTGCCGGACCTGTCGGGCTCGTTGGATGGTCATGTGCCGGAACGCTACATCCCCCACACCCTGGGCGGCACCACCCTGGAAGAGATCCGCGAGATGGGTGGGGCGGCGGCGACCATCGCCATCGGCCAGCACATGTCCTACGCTGGCGAGGCGCTGGAGCGGCGGACCGGGGTCAAGACACACCTGTTGCAGCGGCTGACCGGCCTGGATGCCTCCGACCGCTTCGTGGCGCTGCTGTCCGAGATCAGCGGCCGCCCGGTTCCCGACCGCCTGCGCCGCCAGCGCAGCCAGCTGCTGGATGCCATGCTGGACGGACACATGGCCTTCGGCGGCAGCCGCCTGGTGCTGGGCGGCGAGCCCGACACCATTCTGGCCTACGGCACCCTGGCCGCCGGTCTGGGGGCGGTGCTGGCCGGCGTGGTGCTGCCCGGCGACGCCCCCCACCTGGCAGATCTGCCGGCGGAAACCAAGATGATCGGCGACCTGGACGACCTGGGCCAGCTGGCCGAGGGCTGCGACCTGATGATCGCCAACGCCAACGGCCGCCTGCCCGCCGCGCGGGCTGGGGTGCCGCTGTTCCGGGTGGGCTTCCCGGTGATCGACCGCCTGGGGGCGGCCCATCGGGTCAGCGTCGGCTATCGCGGTACCCGGGAAGCGATCTTCGCCCTGGGCAATGCCCTGATTTCGGCCGCGGAGGCGCATCACGCCCATCCGCCGGCCACGCCCGCCACTCAACGTGAACTAACGCATTAAGGAAAGGGGGATCGCATCATGACGGCCCGCAGATTGCGTTTGGTAGAAGACGGCGCGCCCGCCATCGAACGCGGCCCCGTGGAAGGAGGCCGGATGAGAGTCGGCATCGCGACGCAGGACATGAAAACCGTCAACGCCCACTTCGCGGGCGCGCGGAACATCGCCGTCTATGACGTCGGCCAGGACGGCTACAGCTTCGTCGAAGTGATCCAGTTCGACGACACCTCGTCCCAGGACGGCAAGCACACCGACGACGGCGAAGACCGCATCGACGCCAAGATCAAGGCGCTGACCGGCGTGCACCTGCTGTTCGTCAAGGCCATCGGCGGCCCCGCTGCGGCCAAGGTGGTGAAGGCCGGCATCCACCCGATGAAGGTCCAGACCGAGGACCCCATCACCGACATGCTGGAAAAGGTTCGCGGCATGCTTTGCGGCAACCCGCCGCCGTGGCTGCGCAAGATCATGATGGAAAGCCAGGGCAAGACCAAGACCCTGGACTTCCTGGATGATGACGAGGACGAAGAGTCCACCGTAGAGGAGACGGTTTGATGAGTACCGATGTCGTTGAAGCGACCGCGGGCGATGCCCCGGTGATGGACTCCCTATTCATTAAGCAGATGATCTTGCAGATCCGGGCCCATGACACCTATGGCACCTGGGAAGGCAAGAGCGACGAAGAGCTCCTCGCGCCGTTCATCGTCACCAAGGAACAACGCAAGACCATGCCGATCATCGGCGATCCCGATCCGGACGTGCTGTGGCGCCTGGAAATGTTCTACGCCGCCATCGGCCTGACCATCGAAAAGAAGACCGGCAAGGTCGCCTCTCCGATGATGAAGATGAGCCACGAAGGCTTCGGCCGCATGCTGCTGACCACCGGCCGTCTGGTGGTGATCAACGCCTTCCTGCGCGACGTCCACCGCTTCGGCTTCGAAACCATCGAGAAGCTGGCGGAAAAGGGCGACAAGCTGGTGGCCGAAGGCGTGGCCGCTATCGAAAAGTTCCCGGAAGCAGCGGCGGCCTAAGCCCCCCTGCTTTCCGGTGGGCTGAAAAGTTCCCGGAAGCGGCGGAGGCCTGAGCCTCCCCCACCGGCCCGACATCACCACAACGATCGACGACGAGACCAAGAGGGGAATTGGATTATGGGTGAGATTACGTTCCACACGCGCGATGGGGCGCCGTGGGTGCCGAAGTACCTGACCGAGATTTCCGACGAAGCCTGCATCGGCTGCGGTCGCTGCTTCAAGGTGTGCAGCCACGAAGTGCTCGAAATGATGGGCATCAACGACGATGGCGACATGGTCGATCCCTACGATGAAGACGAAGAGATCGTCCGCAAGGTCATGATCGTGAAGAACTCCGGCAACTGCATCGGTTGCGAAGCCTGCGGCACCGTCTGCGGGACCAACGCCCAGACCCACGCCACGGCCGAATCGGCCTGAGGCGGGGAACCGGGGCGGCTTCTTGGGGGAGGAGCCGCCCCGGCTCAGTTTCGGGCATCTTCTTCTCTCCCGATGATCGGATCGCCCGGGCGGTCTTCCTGTTCCTGATCCTGCTGCGGAGGTGGTCATGGCCGTCGCGAAGATTGCTCCCATCGAAACCCTGGCGGAAGCCACCTATGGCTGGCTGATGGCCTTTCCGGGACCGGGGGATGCGTTCGATCGCCATGTGCTGGCCTGCCTGATCGGTATCGCCCGCATGGACCGTGCCCGCCCGTTGACCGAGGCGTTGGGTCTGCCCGCCGAGGATCTGGCCCATCTGCTGGGCCTGTATTTTCCCCATGCGACATCGCTGCTGGGCCTGCTGCCGCGCTACGGCCAGCCCGGCGAGGACGCCCTTGAGGAGGAAGACCTGCGCGCGCTGCTGCTGGAAGCCCGGGTCTCTGACGAAGACATTCCCCGCTGGCTGGCGGCGATGATTGCCCGTCGCTCCCTGGAATCGAACCACCTGTGGCAGGACCTGGGGCTGGGCAACCGCGACGAGCTGAACCAGATGCTTGCCCGCCATTTCCCGGCGCTGTTCGCCCGGAACCATAAGAACATGAAGTGGAAGAAGTTCTTCTACCGAGAACTGTGTCAGCGCGAGGGTGTGGTGGTCTGCAAGTCGCCCCATTGCGAGACCTGCGCCGACTACGCCGCCTGCTTCGACGGCGAGGAAGGGCTCGCGCTGCTGTCGGCGTAAACCGGGCTTGCGGGCCTTATTGTCCTTCCGCCTTCTCCTGAGGCTCCGCCGCGTGCTTGGTCTCGTGGCGCGGCGTGACGGCCATCAGCACGGAGGGTTCGTGCACCACCAGCCGGTGCCACAACCCGGCCGGCACAATGGCCGATTCCTGTGGCGCCAGGGGAAAGGTTCGGACACGCTCGCCGTCGTGAAGTTCCACGGACAGCGATCCTGACGACAGGATCAGCAGCTCGTCGCCGGCCGGATGGGCTTCCCAGATCGGATAATGCACATCCCTGGGGCCGTTCGCTGCGTGGATCGCCAGCACATAGCCGTGCTTCAAGGCCGGATCCCGGGCAGAGCCGGTCAGAAATGCGCCGGTCTTCTCATGCGGGGCCATGGCCCCATCCCAGCCGAGATAGATGCAGCTGTCCGCAAGCGGGATCGGGCCGGGTGCGAGAGGCATCGGGGGGACGGTCATCGGGATTCCTTTCCGGAAATCTGGAGGAGAAATGCCGCGCGGATGGCGGCGCTTGAAGGACCCCCCGGAATATGTGAGGAATCTCTCGCATTTTGAATTCGCATTTCCTGAGGGGCAGGACCGGTATCCCAGATGGATGTAAACCCGCGGAAAGTGCCGAGGCAGGCACGCGGCAAGGCCACCGTTGACACGATTATCGAAGCGACCACTCAGGTTTTGCTGAAGGAAGGATACGACCGCTTCACCACCACCCGTGCCGCCGAGCGGGCGGGGGTCAGCATCGGGTCGCTCTATCAGTATTTTCCCAACAAGGCGGCGCTGGCCTCTGCCGTGATCGACCGCTGCTGCGAGAATTTTCTCGGCGCTTTCGAACAGGCGCTGGCGGGGCGGCAGCGGACAACGCTCGCCGAATGTATCCACGCGATTGTCGAGGTGACGCTGATTTCCCATCACCTGACGCCGGAGCTGCACCGGATCGTTCTGGATCTCGCCCCCCGCATCGGGGTCGCGGACAAGGCTGTCCATGTCAGCCGGGCGGCGACCCGGGCGATCGAGGGCATGTTGCGGACCCATGCGGACGAAATTGCGCCCGATATCGATCTGGTCCTTGCCGCAACCATGATCGAAACCCTGCTGGAGGCGGTCTCTCACCGGGCGGTGCTCGCCGAGGCGGACGCGTCCGGTGGGATGCCGGTGGCCGAAGAGGCTACCCGGATGATCCACAGCTATCTGGCGCCCGGTGGCTTAAGGGGCGATGGTCCGGTGGACAGTCCTCCCTTGGCCTGACGCGGACTCCTTGATCCGGTACAGGGACAGAAGGCTCATGTGGCGCAGCACCGGCAGGACGCAGAACGGTGCCAGCCAGCGCCATCGCCGACGGTGCATGTCGAAGTAGGACCAGCGGTTCTGCATCGTGACCCTGGCATCCCAGTGATCCAGATGGGTCGGACGGGGGGTGCCGAAGCGGAAGGGTGCGGCAAAGCGCGGCAGAACGTCGTGCCGGTTCGGCTTGTTCACCATGACATGCGAAATCGTCTCCACCAGCAGTCGTCCGCCCGGGAAGTGGTCCGCCAGCCGGCTCCACAGGGCGCGCAGGGCGTCTTCGGGCAGGTACATCACCAGCCCTTCGGCGAGAAGCAAGGGCGGCGGCGTGGTGGGAACGGCGCTCAGCCAGTCGGCTTCCAGCACCGATCCTGACAGCCGGATATGGCGGTCCGAAGGGGGCGGCAGATACCGGTCCCGGACCGCCATGGCATCGGGCAGATCCAGGTCGATCCAGCGGGCACGGCCGTTGTCCAGGCGCTGCGACCGGGCATCCAGACCGGCACCCAGGGTGACCACGGTGCCGTTCGGAACCTCCGCCAGATAGGCCGCCACCAGCCGGTCTATCAGCCAGGTGCGGATGGCGATGCCGGCTTGGGTTTTCCAGGCCCCCGTCATCCGGGAATCGTCGAAGGCCAGATCCTGAAGGATGCGCACGGCCTGGGGGTCGCGCACCAGACCGTCGGGGCGCCGGGTTTCCACCGCGCGCGCCCACAGGGGAATCAGCAGCGTTTCTTCCACACCGCTCAGAAGCGCTGCGCCGGAATCCACCTGGGTCGTATCCGGGGTCACCATCAGTCTCCTTTCCATCGGCGGCTTGATGACCGGCATCTAGCCCCCTGCCGCCCGCGCCGGCAAGGCATCCCCGGGGCAGGCGGCAGGGAAAGTCCCGATCCCCGCGACTCGGGACGGATCGTGGTGGCGGCGACCGGCGATGCCGTCCTTTATCGGTCCTTCACGGGCGGCAGCCCTCGGGAGGAAAAGGAGGATCGGTGTGGCGGGCAACAGCATGCAGGTGGACTGGCGGGGATTGATCGCTCTGGCGGGGCGGCGCAAGCCAGGGTTCCTGGCTGCCTGTGGCCTGACCATGGCTTCGGTCGTGTTGGCGCTGGCGCCCTTTCTGCTGGCCGCTCTGCTGGCCCGGGATGCGGTGTCGGAAGGGCCGACGGGGGCAGGACTGGCCCTGGCCCTGGCGGTGTGCCTGATCGCCCATCCCCTGGTCGTCGCCCTGGCGTCCGTGCTGGCCCACTTCTCCGCTTTCGACGTGCTTTTTCTCCTGCGCCGGGACCTGGTGGCCAAGATGACCCGGCTGCCCCAGGCGGTGTTCCTGAAACGGCCGGCCTCCGCCCTGAAGCGGGTGCTGTTCGAAGAGGTCGAAACCCTGGAGCTGTTTCTCAGCCACCAGATGCCCGACGTCCTGGCCTGTGTGGCCGTGCCGCTGGTGACGGTGGCGATCCTGGCGGTGGTCAGCTGGCCGCTGGCCCTCGCCTGCCTGGCGGTGGTGCCCCTGATCATGGTTGCCCAGCGCTGGATGATGCGGGGGCATGCCGCGCGGATGGGCGAGTACTTCGGGCGCATCGGTGCTTTCGGGACCGGTGCTGCGGACTATGTCCGGGGGCTGGAAACCATCCGGGGCATGGCCGGCGGTGCCCTGCTGGTGGAGGATCTGAAAGGGCAGGCGTCGGGCTTTCGGGACTTCGCCGAAACCTGGTTCGGCCAATGGGGGCCGGGGTGGAGCGTCTATTCGACGGTGGCCATCGCAGCACCGGCGGTCGTGCTGCCGGTGGGGCTGCTGCTACACGGGGCGGGGGTGACGCCGCTGGAAGACCTGATCTTCGGCCTGTTCGTCGCCACCGGCCTGGGCGGGCCGCTGGTGAAGATGACGATCTATGGCGAGATCACCCTGCGGGTAGCCCAGGCCCACCGCAAGATCCGCCAGCTGATGGACGAGCCGGAGCTGCCCACCCTGCCACCGGCTCCGCCGCCCGTCGACGGAACCCTGTGTTTCGACTCCGTCAGCCTGGCCGTCGATGGCCGGGCGGTGCTTCGGGACGTGAGCTTCACGGTGCCGTCGGGCAGCCTGACCGCTGTCATCGGTCTGTCGGGGGCGGGGAAGACCACACTGCTGCGCCTTGCGTCCAATGCCTTGAGTCCGGATCGCGGGCGGGTGAGTCTGGGGGGATGCGATCTGCGCTCTCTGCCGCCCGAGATGCTGGCCCGGCATATCGGCGTGGTTGCCCAGGGCACCTTTCTGTTCGATGACACCCTGGCCGCCAACATTGCGGTTGGCCGGCGGGACGCCACTGCTGCCGACGTGGAAGCGGCGGCAGTGGCGGCGGGCTGCCACGACTTCATCCGCGCCTTCCCCGACGGCTATGACACCCGCGCCGGGGAAGGCGGGCGGCGGTTGAGTGGCGGTCAGCGTCAGCGGATCGCCCTGGCGCGGGCGCTGCTGGCCGAGGCGCCGGTGCTGCTGCTGGACGAAGCGACGGCCTTCGTCGACCCCTGGCAGGAAGCCCGCCTGCAGCAGGCGGTGAACAAACTGGTGGGCCGGCGGTCCGTGGTCGTGGTCTCCCACCGCCTGAACAGCGTGATCGACGCCGACCAGATCATCTTCCTGCATCAGGGCCGGGTGGCGGCGAAGGGGGATCATGCGGCGCTGCTGGCCACCTGCCCGGACTACGCCGCCCTGTGGCAGGTTCAATGCGCCAACCTGGATTGGAACCTGCGGGCGGAAGGGCCGGAGCCCGTGCAGGAAGGAGTGGTGTCATGACGCGGGTTCTGTCGCTGATCGCCCTGGCCGGGCCGCATCGCCGGCGTATCCTCGGGGCCGTGGCGTGGTGGACCCTGGAGAACCTGGTGTCCGTCCTGCCCCTCGCGGTGATGGTGGGGGCGGTGGCCTGGATCACCGGTCCCGGGCCGGTTCGGATGCCCGACGCCGGGTCGCCGGCGGGGGCGCTGCTGGCTTTCGCGGCCATGGCGGGGGCGTTGCTGCTGCGCTGGGCGGTCTTCCATAGGGGTGCGCGACTGGCCTATACGGCCGGCTACCGCACCACCTGCCGGCTGCGGATCGCGCTGGTGGAGCATCTGCGACGCCTGCCGGCTTCGGCTTTCGATACCCGGGACAGTGCGGCGGTGACCGCTACCCTGATGAACGATCTGGCGTTGCTGGAGATCTTCCCCGGCACCGTTCTGCCCCGCCTGCTGGCCGGGCTGGCGCTGCCGGTGGTGGCGGTGGCGGCGGGGCTGGCGGTCGATCTGCGATTGGGGGGGATCCTGGCGGTGACCGTCCTGCTGGCCTGGGGCAGCTTGTGGCTGGGGCATCGCGTCTGGCACCGGGCATCCGTCCGGCGCAGCCAGGCCATGGGGCGACTGAACAGCCGGCTGATGGAATTCGTCCTGGGTATCCCGGTGATCCGGGCCTTCGGTCTGACCCTGGAACGCCTGGATCATGCGCGTCAGGCCCTGGGCGCGGCGCGGGACACCAACCGTGCCCTGGTCGGCAGCAGCGTGGCCGGTGCCGTGCTGGCGCCGCTGGTGCTGTCGCTGGGGTTGGCCCTGGTCCTGTGGCTGGCCGGGCAGGAGATGGCGGCGGGCAGCCTGGAGGTCGCCGGCTTCGTTCTTTATGTGCTGTTCGGTCTGCGTCTGGTGGCGCCCTTGCAGGAATTGGCCGAGTTCGGCGTGCTGACCCATCAGATGGTACAGGCCAAGGACCGGGTGGCGGCCTTGCTGGCGACTCCGTCCGTGACCGATCCCGCTGATCCCCGGCAGCCGGCCGGGCAGGAGATCCGTTTCGAAGCCGTCTCGCTGGTGCACGGGGACGGGACGGAGGCGCTGCGGCAGGTGTCCTTCACGGCGCCGGCCGGTGGCATCACCGCCATCGTCGGCGAAACCGGGGCGGGGAAATCGACCCTGCTGCGCCTGCTGACCCGGTCGCGGGAACCTACCGGTGGGCGGATCCTGATTGGCGGGGTCGACCTGCGCGATCTGGCTCCGGAAACGCTGGCCGGGCTGATTGGCCTGGTGTCGCAGGAACCCGCCCTGTTCGGCGTCAGTGCGCGCGACAATATCCGGCTCGGTCGTCCCGGCGCCGGCGACGACGAGGTGGAAGCCGCCGCCCGGGCGGCACGCTGCCATGACTTCATCACCGCCCTTCCCGAGGGGTATGACACGGTTCTGACGAATGCCGGAGCCGCCCTGTCCGGTGGGGAGCGCCAGCGCTTGAGCCTCGCCCGCCTGTTCCTGAAGGACTGTCCCATCCTCCTGCTGGACGAGGCAACCGCGTCGCTGGATGTGGAGAACGAACGGCTGGTTCAGGACGCCCTGCAGGATCTCGCCCGGGGCAAGACGGTGCTGACCATCGCCCACCGGCTGTGGACGATCCGGACGGCCGACCACATCGTCGTGCTGGAAAACGGGCATCTGGTGGAACAGGGAACCGACGTCGCCTTGCGGGATCAGAACGGCGCCTATGCCCGCTTGTGGGAAGCCCTGAAAACAGCCCCGGGGTGGCGGGGGGCGTCTGCAAGAGACCAGAATGAGCGTCCTCTCAATTGAGAACGATTTGCAATAGCAGATCGGGGTGATAGGCTTCGGAAGTGTCTTTCCTGATCCTGTCCGAGGCGTCCGACCATGCAGCCGCAGCCGCCCGCTTCCCGTTCCGCGTCCTCGTCGATGGGGGCGCCATCCCTTCCCGTGTCCGGTACGGACCCCTCGCGCGGCGGGGCGGGGGACGGTTACCCCCTGTTCCGGGAACGGCTGACCGGCGCCGTGGGGGCGGCGGCAGAGCCGGCCCGCGTGCAGGGGCGGTATGCGGATATCCTGCTGCGGCCGGGCTTGCTGCTGATGGTGCGGGACCTGGTGACGCTGGGGGATCTGCACGGACGCAAGGACGTGGGGCCGGCGATCCAGGTGGGGATCATGCTGGAAGGGGCCGGAACGTCGCGGCTGGGCGGCCATGCGGGCAGCGTTCCGTTTCCGGCGGGGAAGATGTCGGTGATGCTGATCGACCAGCCGGCCTCCTCGGAATTCTTCGTGCCGGCCGGCACCACCTTGCGCTACCTGGACATCCGCTTCGACCGGTCGTTCCTTGATACGATCCTGCCCGACCACCCGTTGCTGACCGAGGCGGACCTGGTCGACGCCACCATGCGGGCCTGCGGTGTCAGCTTCGCCCTGATGGACCTGACGCCGGCCATGAAGCGCACGGCCGCTGATATCCTTGGCCGCCAGGGAGACGAACCCTGCGACAAGCTGTTCCTGGAAGGGCGGGTGATCGAAGTGCTGTCCCATGCGGTGGAAGGCTTGACGGCCCGGAATGCCCTGGCCGATGGCGAGGGAATGCGCCTGCGCCTGTCGTCCCGCGACCGCCAGCGGGTGCGCGAGGCCCATGCCCTGCTGCTGTCCGACCTGGAACAAACACCGCGTTTGCGCGATCTGGCGCGGGCCGTCGGGCTGAACGAGAACAAGCTCAAGGTCGGCTTCCGGCAGCTCTACGGGAACTCGGTCTATGCCTATTTTCAGGAGCACCGGATGATGGAAGCCGCCGCCCTGCTGCGCGCCGGCGGTCAGACCGTGACCGATGTGGCCCTGGCCGTGGGGTATGCCAATCCCGCGCATTTCTCCAAGGTGTTCCGGCGCTGCCACGGCTATCCGCCGAGCGAACTCCTGCGCCGGGAAGGGGTTTCCGCTGCGAGGCGTTCGCAATAAAAACCCGATCGCCCGGGCTTTCCACCCGATTGCGTTGGCTGGCCCTCTGTCCTGCCTGATAGGTCCTGTGGGAACGAATTCTCACGAATGGAAAAGGGGCATGGGCATGGGCAGGCTTCGGGAATCCTTTCTTGCGACCGTGGCGGTGGCGGTTCTGGTGCCGGGGATCACCCGGGCTGCGGAGGATCGTCCGGCGGCAGAGCCGGTGATGCTGGACGCGGTCACGGTGACCGCAAGCAAGCGGACCCAGGCGCTGGACGAGGTGGATGGGGCGATTTCCGTGCGGACGGACCTGGATCTGGAAGAGGCGGGGGTGATCCGGCTTCAGGATCTGGACAAGGTGGTACCGGGCCTGATGATCAATGACCGGGGGAACCGGGCCTATTCGAACGTGACCATCCGGGGCATCAATTCATCGGACTATTACAATCCGGCGGTCCAGATCTATGTGGACGGCGTGCCCCAGGATCCGGCTGATTTCGCCCAGGGCCTGCTGGACGTGGAGCGCGTGGAAGTGCTGCGCGGTCCCCAGGGAACGCTGTACGGCCGGCTCGCCCATGGGGGCGTGATCAACGTGATCACCCGGAAACCCGAGGACCGGGTGGATGTCCGGGTTCGCGGCAGTGTCGGCTATCCCGAGCAGTCCGGCAGTGTTTCCGCCTCGGCCCCCATCGTCGAGAAGGCGCTTTACGCCGGCATCGCCGTCAGCGGCAGCCACGATTACGGTCGGGTGGACGACGTGGCCACCGGTGACGAGAACATCGACGGCGGGCACGAAGTGAACGGCCGGATCCAGCTGCGCTACGCCCCCACCGGCGGCCCGCTGGACGTCACCGCGACCCTGCGGCGGGACTACCTGTCGACGTCCGAGGAAGTGTATCTGAGGGAAGCCGACCTGGACTCGCGCACCTATGACAGTGCGGCCCAGGGGGAAATCGGATCGCTGGAACGCACCGTGACCACCGCCAGCCTGAGCGCCGACTACGATATCGGCGTCGGGACCCTGACCAGCATTTCGTCCTATCAGACCCGGGATATGGACCGGTCCGTGTCCGGCCATCCCAATCCCGAGGAACAGCAGACCTGGTCGCAGGAAGTGCGCTATGCCTTCAGCGACGTGGGCGCCTGGAGCGGCGTCGGCGGGCTGTACGCCCAGAACACCGCCTTCAAGCGGACCGACTTCGGCTATGCGGGCTATACGGGCATGTCGGTCAACAAGGTGGAGGGCCAGTCCTACGCCGCCTTCGGCGAGGTGACCTACAGTATCACGCCGACGGTGGATATCACCGGCGGCATGCGCTGGTCCCTGGATACCGCCCATATCGATTACCAGCGGCAGGCGTCCTTTCTGCCGGCGATGTCGCTGGAAAACCGCGATGCCTTCATGAACGTGTCGCCCAAGCTGTCGATCGGCTGGCAGGTGACGCCGGATCATCGCCTGTACGCGCTGGTCAGCCGGGGCTTCAAGCCGGGTGGCTTCAACCATACCGTGGCCAGCGCCATGGACGAGATGGCCTACGATTCCGAGACCTCCACCAACGTGGAAGTCGGCTGGACCGGCCGGGCTTTCGACGGGCGGCTGGAAACCCGGATGGGCGCCTATTGGATCGAAACCGCCGACAAGCAGATCTATGTCGGGCCGGTGGGATCCCAATACCTGCGCAACGCCGGCAGCGCGCGGAGCCTGGGACTCGAACTCGAAGCGACCTTGCACCCGACGGATGCCCTGATGGTGACCTTCGGCGGCACCGCCGGCCGCTCCACCTTCGTCGACGCCGAGGATCCGGCCACCGGCGCGGATTACAGCGGCAACCGGGTGCCCTATGCGCCGGACTACACGATCCGGGCACAGGCGCGCTACAGCGTGCCGCAAACGGCCATCGACGGGGACCTGAGCCTGCGGGCGGCCGTGGCGTTCAACAGCAAGAGCTACTTCGACGAAGCCAATACCCTGTCCCAGGACGGTTATGCCATCGTCGATCTGTCGGTGAACCTGGTGACCGACAAGGGCATGGCGTTGAGCCTGTTTGCCGATAACGTGACCGACAAGGTCTATCGGACCTCCAGCTTCGATTTCGGCGGCGGCGACGTGCGCAGCACCATCGGCGAGGGCCGGGTGGTGGGCTTGCGGGGGAGCATGGCCTTCTGATGCCCCGGGCGGAACCTCAAGGGCGACCGGCCGGGGCCGCCCCCCTGTCCGTCCCCCGGGTCCTGGTGGTGATCGCCGGACTGTACCTGACGCAAAGCGCCATTGGCGGCCTGACCTTCATGGGGGTGCCGACGGTCTTGCGGGCCGCCGGTGTCGGGCTGGACGGGATCGGTCTGCTGTCGCTGCTGATGCTGCCCTGGGCGCTGAAGGTGCTGTGGGCGCCGGCCGTGGAGCGGCTGCGGCTGGCGCCCGACGGCCGGCGGCGGTCGCGGCCCATCGCCCTGGCCGGGCAGGGCGTCGCCCTCGCTGCCCTTGCCACCCTGGCCTTCGGCGATCCGGCGACCCTGGGCATGCGCCTGATCGTCACCCTGGCGGTGGTGGCCGTGATCATCGCGACGGTGGATATCGCCTGTGACGGCTTCATGATCGATCATCTGCCTCCGGCCAGCCGAAGCTGGGGCAACGTGATGCAGGTGGGTGGCGGCTTCCTGGGCATGGTGATCGGCGGCGGGCTGTTCCTGGTGCTGGTGGACCGCTGGGGCTGGTCCGCAGGCATCGGCCTGACCGTTGCCCTGCTGACGATCCTGAGCCTGCCCATGGCCGTGACGCGGGAGCCATCGGGGAAAGGGAGTGGCCAGGCCACCCACAGGCCGTCTCTGGCCTATGCGGTCCGTCGGAAAGAGGTGCGCCTGGGGTTGATGACGGTGGTGCTGACCCTGGCGGGCCTGCGGCTGACCCAGATGATCATCGGACCGTTTCTGATCGATCATGGGGTCGATCTGGGGACGGCAGGAATGCTGAGCGGTGGTCTGGGGGTGGCCGCCGGGGTGGTCGGCGTGCTCGGCGCGGGGATCTGCGTGCGCCGGTGGGGGGCGCGGCGGGTTCTGGTCGCGGCTCTGTATGCCTGCGTGCCCCTGTTCGCCGGCTTCGTCGTCATTGCACCGGAAGAGGGACTGCCCCTGCCTCTGCTGGCCGGGC
Organism: Rhodospirillaceae bacterium Z3-40; assembly: GCA_046233135.1. Lineage (GTDB taxonomy): Bacteria > Pseudomonadota > Alphaproteobacteria > Rhodospirillales > Rhodospirillaceae > JBJXHN01. Next base: position 760,581 of record JBJXHN010000004.1, read on the forward strand.
TGGTGCTGGGGCACTCGGTTTTGGGCGGGGTGCTGTTCGTATCGCTGTACACCGCCATGACGGGGTGGTCTTCGCCACGCCAGGCGGGGCTGGATTTCACGCTGTTCCAATGCATGGATGCCGCCGTTGCCGGGCTGGCGGGTTTGAACGGCGGTGTGCTGACCGAACACCTGGGGTATGCGACGGCTTTCGGCCTGTCGGCCCTGCTGACCCTGGCCGGTGCCGTCTTCGTGCCCGGGCTGGTTGCCCGGGCGGATATGGAGAGCGCGCGCGCGGCCGCCGCGCCGGCGCAGAGCGGTGCGTGACAGCCAGTGGGAAGACGAGTGGGCAGGCACCGCGCTGGAGCGTGCCCTCACTGCCCCTTCAGCGGATGAAAGCGCACCGGCTGACCCTGGGCCTTGCCCAGCAGCTGGTCTTCGCGCATCACCATGCGGCCGCGAATGATGGTCATCTTCGGCCAGCCGCGCACGGTCAGGCCGTGATAGGGCGTCCAGCCGCATTTGCTGGCAATCCAGTCATTGGTGATGGTCTTGCTGGCGTTCATGTCCACCACGGTGAAGTCGGCGTCATAGCCCGCCGCGATCCGTCCCTTGCAGGCCACGTCATAGACCCGCGCCGGGCCGGTGGAGGCCAGTTCGACGAAGTGCTCCAGGGTCAGCTTGCCGGCGTTCACATGGTCCAGCATCACCGGCACCAGGGTCTGCACCCCGGGCATGCCCGACGGGCTCTTGGGGTAGGGCTGGTCCTTTTCCTTCAGGGTATGGGGGGCATGGTCGGACCCCAGCACGTCCACCACCCCCTGGGCCACCGCCGCCCACAGGGCTTCGCGATGGCGGGCGGCGCGGATCGGCGGATTCATCTGGGCAAAGGTCCCCAGGCCTTCGTAGCAGTCCGGCGCGGCGAAGGTGAGGTGCTGGGGCAGCACCTCGACCGAGGCCACGTCCTTGTAGCCGGCCAGCAGGGCCATTTCCTCGGCGGTGGTCACGTGCAGCACGTGAACCTTGCGGCCGGTCTTGCGGGCCAGGGCGAGCAGGCGGCTGGTAGCGCGCAGGGCGGTTTCCTCGTCGCGCCACACCGGATGCTGGTCCGGCGACGCGCCGTCGGCCACCAGGGCGAAGCGCTCGCGCAGGCGGGCTTCATCCTCGCAGTGCACCGCCACCCGGCGGCGGCCGTGGGCCAGCACCCGTTCGATGTCGCCATCGCCTTCCACCAGAAGGTTGCCGGTGGATGAGCCCATGAAGATCTTCACCCCCGCACAGCCCGGGCTGGTTTCCCAATCCCCCAGCAGGTCGGCGTTTTCCGCCGTCGCCCCCAGGAAGAAGGCGTGGTCGGACCAGGCCCGGCCGACGCCCCGTTCCAGCTTGTCGGCCAGGGCGGAGGGGGTGTCGGTGTTGGGCTTGGTGTTGGGCATCTCGAAGATCGCCGTCACCCCGCCCATCACCGCCGCCCGGGTGCCGCTTTCCAGGTCTTCCTTATGCTCCAGCCCCGGTTCGCGGAAGTGCACCTGGCTGTCGATGATCCCCGGCAGCACATGCAGGCCGTGGCAGTCGATCACCTGGTCGCCGGCGGCGTCCGCCAGGGCGCCGATGGCGGCGACGCGGCCCTCGCGGACCCCGACGTCGGCCATGACGGTGCGGCCCGGCAGCACGCAGGTGCCCCCCTTGAGGATCATGTCGAAGGTCTGGGGCGCAGTCATCGGGGGTCTCCTCGTGATGGTCGGCCGGATATCGGGCGTCGGGTCGTCTGGTGTCGGGCGGCCAGGGCCGGTTCGGACGCGGGCCGGGGAACGGAACTCACGGCGCCGTGGACAGGGTGTCGAACACATCCCCCACGGGCGGGGCGCCCAGCACGTGGTGGCGATGCCACAGGGCGAAAAACAGCAGCACCCAGGCCGCCATCATCGCCGGCCCTCGGGGATCGCGGAACAGCCGGCGCACCATGTCCGGCTTGCAGGCTTCGGCCACCCCGGCCTGTTCGGCCACCAGCGGTCCCAGGCGATCGCCGTGGGCGCCGATCCAGGCACCGACGGGCACGGTGAAGCCGCGCTTGGGGGCGAAGGGGCGGGCATCGGGCAGGTGGCGGGACAGCCACGACCGCACCACCCATTTGCCCTTTCCGTCGCGCACCTTCAAGCGGTCTTCGAGCGGCAGGGCGAACGCCGCCACTTCGGGATCAAGGAACGGCACCCGCCCTTCGACGCCGTGGGCCATCAGGCAGCGGTCCAGCTTGGTCAGCAGGTCGTGGGGCAGCCAGTCGGTGCAGTCCACCCGCTGTGCCCTTACCAGCCGCGATCCGCCCAGGGCCTTGGCCGCGTCTTCGGCGTGACGGATGCCGGAGCGCCAGCCCTTCGGCGCGGTGCGGAACAGGTCGAAGCCGTCCAGCAGGCCGGTCCGCCGCAGCGGCCGGTGCCAGGGCCAGGGCCGCATATAGGCGCGATAGCGGCCATAGCCGCCGAACATCTCGTCCCCGCCTTCCCCGCATAGCACCACCTTGACCTCCTGCCGGGCGCGGCGGGCGAGCATCCAGGTGGGGACCACGGCGTAATCGGGTACCGGATCATCCAGGGCGGCGGCGATGGCCGGCAGTTCGGTCAGGAAGTCCTGTTCGGTCACCGGCACGTCCACGGCGGTGGCACCCACCGCCCGGGCGCTGTCGCGGGCGGCGTCACGCTCGTCATGAGCGCTGGTGCCCGGGAACCCGGCGGTAAAGGCCAGCACCGGCGTCTCGTTCAGCCGCGCCATCAGCGCCAGCACCGCCGAGGAATCGATGCCGCCGGACAGGAACAGGCCGAAGGGCACGTCCGACCGCTGGTGCAGGTCGATGCTTTCGGCCAGCACCCTGTCCAAGGCCTCTTCCGGATCATCGGGGCGGGTGGCGGTGGTCACCGGCGGCAGGGCCTGGCGGGTGCGACGGCCGACCACATGGCCGTTCTCGATGACCAGGGTTTCGCCCGGCAGCACCCGGCGGATGCCGGGAAAGACGGTGGCGCCGCCGCAGGAGAACTGCAGCTGCAGCATCTGGTCTCGATAGCGTGCCGACAGCCCGCGCTCCACCAGGCCGGCGGCCAGCAGGGCCTGGGGCTCGCTGGCGAAGGCCACACCGCTGGCATGTTCGGTGAAGTACAGGGGCTTGATGCCGAAGGGATCGCGGGCCAGTACCAGCCGGTTGGCGGCGGGGTCCCACAGGGCGATGGCGTACATGCCGCGCAGGGTGTCGGCGAAGGCCAGCCCGTCGCGGGCGTACAGCCACAGGGGCGGCTCGCAGTCTGACTGGGTGGCGAAGGTCGCTTCGGGCAGGCCGGCGCGCAGCTCGCGGTAGTTATAGATCTCGCCGTTGGCCACCAGGACGGTGCCGTCGGGGCCGAACAGCGGCTGGCGGCCGGTTTCCAGATCGATGATCGCCAGCCGGGTCTGCACCAGAAGGATGCCGTCGCTTTCGAAAGCGCCCCGGCCGTCGGGACCGCGATGGGCCAGGGACTGTGCGAGGGTGGCGGCGAGCCCCGGGGGGGGATCCATTCCCGGGCGCAGCGCCATGCCGGCGATACCGCACATGGACCGGTCAGCCCGCCTTGGCCGCAGCCTTTTCGGCCGCCACCCGCTCGAAGAAGTCGCGATAGGCGCCAACCACCTTTTCCTCGGTATAGCTGGCCTGGAAGGTGTTCCAGCCGCTTTCCGCCAGGGACTGCATGCCCTCGGGATCGGCCAGCACGTCGCGGATGGCCGCTGCCATGGCCTTGGGCTCGTCGATGGGCACCAGCACGCCGTCCACCCCGTCGTTGATCAGAGTGCGCGGGCCGTGGGTTTCCGTGGCGATCATCGGCACGCCCTGCGCCCAGGCTTCCAGGATGATGTTGCCGTGCGGTTCGTGGCGCGAGGGACAGACGAACAGATCGGCGGCGGCATACAGCGCCGGCGTGTCCTCCCGCCAGCCCAGGAAGCGCACCCGGGGCTTGATGCCCAGGCTTTGGGCCAGATCTTCCAGGTCCTTGCGCAGCGGACCGTCGCCGGCCAGCCACAGGTAAACGTCGGGCACCTTGGCCACGGCCCGCAGCAGGGTCTCGAAGCCCTTGTTTTCGTGCAGGCGGCCCAGGGCAAAGATCAGCGGGGCATTTTCCGGGGTGTAGTGGGTCTTGCGGGCCACCGCCGGCATGCGCGCCTGGGGCACGAAGTTGGGCAGGTGGACGGTCCGCTCCTTGGGGAAGCCGGCCTTGACCACATGGTCCTGGATGTCCGGCGTTAGGCAGACCAGCCAGTCGCAGTGCTTGTAGTACTTCAGGTCATAGAAACCGCCCAGCCGGGCGCAGAGCACATGGTCGCCGGTGGGGCAGAACCGGGTTGCCCGGCTCATCCAGCTCAACACGGCGGTGGGCCGGAAGCGTTCGATCTCGCGCTTCAGGCTGCGCTTGGTCTTCATGTCGAAGCGGCCGCCGAAGGGCAGGGTCACCGGGCGAAGGCCGGCCTCGCGCAGGGCATCCATGCGGGCCGCGGCATCGCGGAGCACCACATGCTGCTGGACTCCGGCCCGGTGCATGGCGATCACCAGACGTTCGAAGAACAGCTCGGCCCCGCCGCGCTCGGCGCCGGCCATGCATTGGAGAACTCGCATATCCATTGAAAGGGACTCGGCCTGATAAGGGGACAGCGACTATGGGGCTAAATGGCCACCCGGCTCAAGACATAAGCAACTCGAAATCCCGGGCAACGGTATCCCAGGACCGCCGGCGGGCCGGTTCGGCTGCCGCTTCAGCCAGCCCTTGGCGAATGTTTTCATCCAGCAACAATTGTCTTGTTACATTCGCGAACGCCGCGCCGTCGGGCACGATATAGCCGGTTTCCCCGTTCACCAGCCGTTCGTGCACGGCCCCCAGGGGGCGGGCGACGGCGGGCAGGCCGCAGGCCTGCGAGTCTCCCAGGGTCCAGCAGGCCATGTCCGCGCCATGGCCGGGATACAGGTGAACGGCGGCGGAGCGGTAGACCTCGGCCATGCCGGCTTCGGGCAGGGGGGCACGGACCTTCACCCCCTTGTGGGACAGCGCGGCCACCTTGCGGGCCAGACCGTCCAGGGCGCTGGGCAGGGGCTCCCCCGCCTCTCCCCCGGCGAGCAGGGCGGAATAGACATGCAGTTCGGCGGTGGGAGCGTCGCGGTGGATCAGGCCGGCCCACAGGTCCAGCAGCCAGTCCAGGCCGTTTAGCGGATGGGTGGTGACCACCGCCACCGGGGCGCAGCCCGGTTCGGCGCTTGCGGCCTGCTTTTCGGCGGCGGAGGCGGGGCGGAACACCGTGCCTTGTCCCGGGGCGACCACCGCGCCGCCCTGGCGATAGGCACTGCCCCGCTGGGTCAGGCCGATCCAGGCGATGGCCGGATCGTATTTGTCCAGGTACAGGCGGTTGCCGGGGTAGATCAGGGTATCGGGCGCGGCCATCGGCCACAGCACCCGGTGGCCGGCCTCGGCGGCCAGTCCCAGCAGGGCGGGCTTGCGCACGGCGATCAGCGCATCCGTCGCCGCCACCGGCTTCTCCGGGCGGCTGTCCCAGTTTCGCGGCAGGGCGCGCCAAGTGACGCCGGAGACCGTGGAAACCGCCTTGGGGTCGGTTCCGGGCATGGCCGGCGCGAAGACGGTTACCGCATGTCCGCGCCCGGCCAGGGCGGCAGCCAGACCGCATACGGCCCGCTGCATGCCGCCCAGGGGCTGGCAGAGGGGGGTGGTTCCGTCGAACGGAAAGCTGTCGTCGGCGATGGTGATTTTCATGGGCCAGGGTTATAGACGGCCCACCCGCCCTTGCCAATCGGTGCCTGAAGCCCTTAGCTGACATCGTTGGATTCGCGCCACGGAGGGGGAGCCTTCCGGAAGGCAGAAGCATTGGAGACGCCGGCCATGACCCATCCCGCCTCGCCCGACCCCGTTCTGGTGCCGTTGCCCCATCGCGGGGTCCTCGCTGTTGCCGGGGCGGACCGCAAGACCTTCCTGAACGGTCTGGTGTCCAATGAGGTGACCCGCGCCACCGAGGATACGGCGCTGTGGTCGGCCTTCCTGACCCCCCAGGGCAAGTTCCTGCATGAATTCTTCATGGTCGACAGCGACGAAACCCTGCTGCTGATCGGCGAGGCGGCCCGCCTGCAGGATCTCGCCGACCGGCTGAAGCGCTACAAGCTGCGTAGCAAGGTGACGCTGGAGGTGCGCGGCGACTGGCGCGTGGCCGTGGTGCCCGGCGACAAGGCCGCCCCGTCCCTGGGGCTGCCCGTCGAGGCCGGCAGCGCCCGGCGCCTGGATGGCGGGGCAGTGGCCTTCGTCGACCCCCGTCTGGCCGCCGCCGGCGTCCATCTGGTGCTGCCCCCCGATGCGCCCGCGCCGGCCCTGCCCGAAGGCGGCATGGCGGTGTGGCAGGCCCACCGCCTGACGCTCGGCCTGCCCGAAGGGGCCGCCGACATCACCCCGGAAAAGGATCTGCTGCTGGAATGCGGATTCGAGGAACTGGCCGGCATCGACTTCAAGAAGGGCTGCTACATGGGGCAGGAGTTGACGGCCCGCACCAAATATCGCGGGCTGGTGAAAAAGCGCCTGATGCCCGTCACCGTTTCCGGCCCGCTGCCCGAACCGGGCACGCCGATCTTCAAGGGCGGCAAGGATGCCGGCGAGATGCGCTCCGGCGTCGCCACCGCCGACGGGGCGCTCGGCCTCGCCCTGGTGCGGCTGGAGCGGTTGAAGGAAGAGGGAGAGATCGCCACCGAAGGAGGCACCAGCATCTTGACAGCGGTGCAGCCGGATTGGATGGTGCTTCCCAAGGCTGCGGAATAAGGTTCCGACTCGTTTTTTTGGCGAGAAACGGGTACAAGACGTCCCGAGAGTGTCCGGGGCGCCAAACCTCTCAACACAAGGGATGGCACGATGAGCGACGAGACACCCGCGAATGCGGCGGTCCGCCTGCCGGCGACGCGCTGCCCCACCTGCGGTGCCGGAACGGAAGCCCGCTACCGGCCCTTCTGTTCCAAGCGCTGCGCCGATGTGGACCTGGCCCGCTGGATGACCGGTGCCTACCGCGTTCCCACCAACGAGGTTCCCGGGGCCTCGGAAACCGACGACGGGGAGTATTGAGCCGGCCGGTGCCGGCCTTGCGCCCTGTCATCCCCCGGAACAAACACGTGCCCCGACCGCCCCATAGCGACACAGGAAGAGACGAAGCGGCCATGATAAAGATCGTACGAGCCAAGCTGCACGGCATCGCCGTGACGGGCGCGGACCTGGACTACCACGGGTCGATCACCCTGGATCCGGAGATCTGCCGGGCGGCCGACATCCTGCCGCTGGAGTTCGTGGACATCTGGAACAAGAATTCCGGGGCGCGGCTTTCCACCTATGTGATTTTCGGCGAGCCGGGATCGCGCTGCTGCATCCTCAACGGTGCGGCGGCCCGCACCTGCCAGCGCGGGGACGTGGTGATCATCGCCGCCAGCGAATATATCGAACGCCGCGAGCTGACCACCTTCCGCCCCAAGGTGCTGACCTTCACCCCGGGCAACGACATCGATCAGGTGCTGGAATACGAAGTCTACGGCCAGGAGCCGGCGCTCGACTTCCGCATCAACCTGCTGTCGGGCGGGGTGTAAGTCGTCCCTTCTGTTCCGTGAGAGAGTCGCCCGGACGCTTCGGGCATTGGGATTTCCGCCATGACGGTGTCCACACGACCGCTGGGGCCGCCTGATCTCCACAGGCTGGTCCCGCTGGAACAGGCCTGCTTCACCTCCGACCGGCTGTCGCGACGCAGCCTGCACCGGCTGCTGCGCCGGCCCAATGCGCTGTTCATCGGTGCCGTCAACCCGGCAGCGCCGGGTCGCCTGCTGGGCTATGGTCTGGTGCTGATGCGCACCGGCACCTCGCTGGCCCGCCTCTATTCCCTGGCCGTCGATCCGGCGGTCCGGGGGCAGGGGGTGGGGCAGGCACTGATGGACGCCCTGGAAGCCGCCGCCCTGGAACAGGGGGCGGCCTTTCTGCGGCTGGAGGTGCGGCCCGACAACGCCTCGGCGATCGCTCTCTACCGGTCGCGCGGGTTCAAGGAATTCGCCGTCTATCAGCAGTACTACGAGGATCTGTCCGACGCCCTGCGCATGACCAAGCCGCTGCTGCGGCGCTTCGGGGTGGTGGACGGGCGGGTGCCGCTCTATCCCCAGACCCTGCCGTTCACCTGCGGGGCGGCGGCGCTGATGATGGCCATGCACGCCCTCGACCCCGACGAGCCCATGGATCGCACCCAGGAAATCCGCCTGTGGCGCGAGGCGACGACCATCTTCATGACCGCCGGGCATGGCGGCTGCGGTCCTCATGGTCTGGCCCTGGCCGCCCACCGCCGGGGCTTTGCCGCCGAAGTCTGGGTCTCGGCCGAAGGACCGCTGTTCGTCGAATCCGTGCGCGATCCGGAAAAGAAGGAAGTGCTGCGGGTGGTTCATGCGGATTTCGTCGCCCAATGTGGCGAGGCGGGCATTCCCGTGCACCACGAAGCCCTGTCCGCCGACGCCCTGGCCGAACGGTTCGCCGCCGGGGCCATGCCCCTGGTGCTGATCAGCCAATACCGGCTGTTCGGAGAAAAGGTGCCCCATTGGGTGGTGATCAGCGGCATGGATGACCACTGCCTGTTCGCCAACGACCCCGATGTGGACGACAGTGACGAGACGGCCTCGTCCATCGACAGCCTGCGCCTGCCCATCCCCCGCCGGGATTTCGACGCCATCGCCCGCTATGGCCGGTCGCGGTTGCGGGCCGCCGTGCTTATCTCCAAACGATCCTAACCATTTGCTTCGGGACCGACCGCCGATGCTGTGTCTTCTGTCCGACCGCAAGCCCGATAGCTTCCCCGAGGCCGTGGCGCCCCTGGTCATCGCGCCCCGATCCTACATCACCCGTCCGGCAGACTTTCCCGGCAATGCCCGGGTGCTGAACCTGGCGGCCGACTGCTCCTACCTCGGGCTCGGCTATTACGCCTCGCTGCTGGCCGAGGCCCGGGGGCATCGGGTGATGCCGTCGGTGGAAGCCATCGTCACTCTGAACCGCAAGGCCGTGCGCCAGCTGCGCATGCGTGGCCTGAACGATGCCCTGCGCCGGCGGCTGGCCACCATGCCGTCGGCGCAGCGGCCGGATAGCGGCTTTGAGCTGTTCATCGCCTTCGGCTCCACGCCGGACACGCGCTTCAGCGCCTTTGCCCGTCAGGTGTTCGAGGCCTTCCATTTCCCCCTGCTGCTGCTGACCCTGGAGCCGGGCGGGCAGGGGGCCTGGCGCATCAAGGACATCGAACCCCAGGCCCCGCGCGACCTGACCGAGGAGCGGGAAGCCTTCTTCCAGGTTCAGCTTGTGCGCTATCTGCGCGGGGAATGGACGCCGCCCAAGCCGCGCAAGGCGCCGCGCTACACCGTGGCCATCCTGCACGATCCCGACGAGTCCCTGCCGCCCTCCGACGACAAGGCGCTGGGCAAGTTCGTCAAGGCCGCCGAGAAGCTGGGCATGGGGGCGGAGCTGATCACCCGCAAGGATTTCCGCCGGCTGGCCGAATACGATGCCTTGTTCATCCGCGAAACCACCAACGTCAACCACCACACCTTCACCTTCGCCCGCAAGGCAGAGGAAGAGGGGATGCCGGTGATGGACGATCCGCAATCGATTCTGCGCTGTACCAACAAGGTCTATCTGGCCGAGCTGCTGACCGCCAATGCCATCCCCGCCCCGGAAACCCGGGTGCTGGACCGCCGCCTGCTGAAGACGGTGGACCGCCACATCGCCTATCCCATCGTTCTGAAGGTGCCTGACGGCAGTTTTTCCCGGGGGGTGGTCAAGGTGGACAACCGCGACGAACTGCTGGGCGTCGGCCAGAAGCTTCTGGCGTCCTCGGACCTGATCCTGGCCCAGGAGTTCATGCCCACGGCCTATGACTGGCGGGTGGGGGTGCTGGACGGCCAGCCGCTCTATGTCTGCCAGTACCTGATGAGCCGCGCCCACTGGCAGATCGTCAACCACGGCGCCGACGGCTCCGTCCGTCATGGGGGCTGGAAGACCCTGGACGTGGACGACACTCCCGCCGAGGTCATCGCCCTGGCCCTGCGGGCAGCGGCCCTGATGGGCAACGGGCTCTACGGCGTCGACATCAAGCAGACCGACAAGGGCTGCGTGGTGATCGAGGTCAACGACAACCCGAGCCTGGATTCCGGGGTGGAGGACCAGGTGCTGAAGGGACTGCTGTACGAGGCGGTGATGGGCAGTTTCCTGGCCCGGCTGGAGGCCGCCCACGACTGAGGTCCGGGAAAGAATCATTTTCCTGAAAAGGAGGCTGGACAGCCCCGGAGATATTGTTTAAACACCCCATCTCGCCGCGCGGAACACCCTCGCGACGACGCCGGAACCAAGTGCCGACCCCAGGTCAGCCTCCGTTCCAGCCCGGTGCCCGGGTAGCTCAGTTGGTAGAGCAACGGATTGAAAATCCGTGTGTCGGTGGTTCGAATCCGCCCCCGGGCACCATTTAAATCAAGCACTTAACAGATTGGCGCGTCTCGGTTGTCCAAGCCAGTGGACAAGGTTTTCCATGCTCGGGCTGTCTTATTGGGTTTGATTCCGCCAACCGGTCTGAATGCTTGCAGCGCTTCTTTCTAGGACGTTCCTCTAGGTATGTGTATGTTGTACACACTTAGGGGAGGCCACGATGCTGAGCAGCCGGGATGTCATCAAGCGCTTGAAAGCTGATGGATGGTACTTCTCCGGTGCCACGGGCGACCATCATCACTTCAAGCATCCAACCAAGCCCGGCAAAGTCACCGTGCCCCACCCGACCAAGGACCTGACCATCAGGACGTTGAAATCCATCGAGAAGCAATCCGATCTTCGGTTGCGGTGAGGAGGAGCGACGATGCGCGTGTATTATCCTGTCGTAATCGACAAGGAAGGGGATACCTACGGCGCCACTGCCCCGGATTTTCCCGGGTGCGTGTCATCCGGAAAAAGTGCGGAAGAGGCGCTGGCGGGAATCACCGAAGCCTTGGCCGGTCACGTCGCCCTGATGGTCGAGGATCGGGACCCGATTCCCGATCCGACCCCTATCGAGGCGGTCGAAGATGATCCGGATGTGGTGGAAATCTGCCGCGCCCTTGTGCCCGTTTTGCTGCCCGGCAAGGTTGGTCGGTACAACGTGACGCTTGATGAAGATCTGGTGCATGAGATCGATGCCACGGTCGGCAAGGGGGGGCGGTCTCGCTTCCTGGCGACGGCTGCCCGCGTGGCCTTGCTGAGCCAGCGGAATCAGCCGCCTGCCGGCGAATAACCCCCTACACCCGCTCCTTCACCGCCGCTGCCAGGATGCGGCCGAGGATGCCGGGGATCTGCCGGGCCGCCTGATTGGCCGTGGCCGACGTGTCCCCCGCCTCCACCCGCTTTGCCCCCCGGGCGATCAGGGCGTTCAGTCCCGCCACGAACTGGGCGGGGGTGGAGAAATGCTCGCCCGATTGCGTCTTGGAAATCCACTTCAGCACCGCCCGCTCTTGGGGCAGCACGTGGCTGCGGTCGATCAGCAGCGGCAGGCCGTAGGCCACCGCCTCGCTGACCGACAGCGGGCCGGTCTTGCCAATGAAAATGTCCGACAGCGCCATATACCGGTGCACCTCCCGGGTGAAGCCTACCACCCGGTGGGGGAAAGGCAGGGTGGCGGCGGTCAGGGCCTCGGCCAGGGCCTCGTTGCGGCCGCACAGGAACAGCACCTGCACATCCGTCCGCTCAGCCGCCAGGGCCTTGCCCAGCTCCAGCATGCGCCAGCTGCCGTGACCGCCGTACAGCATGCAGGCCACCGGCTTGTCCGGGTCCAGCCCCAGCGCCTGCCGCTCCGCCACCGTGTCGATGGCCGGGCGGTCAACGAACACCGGCCGGGTCAGCAGACCGTCCATGGGGTGCAGCTTGTCCGCCGGATGGGGCTTCTTCGCCACCTGCCGCTGGCTGATGTCCGTGCCGCAAATGGCGTGGTAGGCCTTGCTTCTGGGGAACCAGACGGAGCGGCTCATTTCCGCCCAGTCGGTCATCAGCACCGCAAAGGGTGTCCGGCCGTCGCCGTAGCCCTTCAGGCTGTCGAGCATCAGGTCGTTGATCACCGGCAGCACGGAAACCACCATGTCCGGCTTCTCCCGCTCCCACAGCGCGCGGAAAGCCTTGCGGCCGGCGGGGGTCAGCAGCTTCACGTTCAGCACCGCTCCCACATAGAACAGCATGCAGAACCAGCCCGTACGGCCCTCGCGCAGGATCAGGTCGTTATAGGTCGCCTCCACATCCCGCGAGGTATAGCGGGCGTAAAGGTCCAGGTGGGGCAGGACCTCCTGATAGGCGTTGACCAGGGTCACGCGATAGCCTCCGGCGGCCTCCAGGATTTCCCGCAAGGCCTCGGCGGTGGCGCGGTGGCCGCCGCCGGCATCGGTGTAAATCACGACGATATGCGATTGTTCCGCGCCTACCCGAACGTCCATCAATATTCCGGAGCCTTTCAGAGTGGTCTGTCCCCAAGAGGGGGCAGGGCGGAGTGAAACCGCCCTCGATATACTTATCCGGTTTTTTCCTGGGAGGGCATTCTACTTATACATATAATCCCTGGTCCACGGCAGGTCGTTGTTCAGGCCACGGGAGAACTGGATCTGGAACAGCCGGTTGCCGCCATACTTGAACGAGGTGGACGACACCACCCAGTACAGCCGCCAGGAGCGGGCGAAGCTGTCGCCGAAGCGCTTCTGGACCTCTTCATAGTTCCGCTCGAAGTTCTCGTGCCACAGGTCGATGGTGCGGCCGTAGTGCTGGCGCAGGTTTTCCACGTCCATGATGCTCAGCTTGCGCTTGGCGATTTCCTGGATGACGTAGGACACGGCCGGCACGTGGGTGCCCGGGAAGATGTACTTCATGGTCCACGGGTCGTCGGGATAGGGGGTGTCATTCATGATGGCGTGCAGCAGGCAGACCCCGCCCGGCTTCATCAGGTCGTGCAGCTTCTGGATACAGGTAGGGATGAACCGCTTGCCCACATGTTCCAGCATGCCCACCGACGCCGCCTTGTCGAAGGTGCCTTCGCCGGGCACTTCCCGATAGTCCGAATGCAGAACCTTGATCTTGTCCGCCAGCCCCAGCTTGGCGAAGCGCTCGTTGGCGTAATCCGCCTGGGGCTTGGACAGGGTGGCGCCGACCCCGGTGATGCCGTAGTGGGTGGCGGCATGGATCAGCAGTCCGCCCCAGCCGCAGCCCAGGTCCACCAGCCGCTCGCCGGGCTTCAGCATCAGCTTGCGGCAGATGTGGTCGAATTTGTTGGTCTGCGCCTGCTGCAGGGTGTCGTCCGGTGTCTTGAAATAGGCGCAGGTATAGCCCATCGTTTCGTCAAGGAACAGTTCATAGAAATCGTTACCCAGATTGTAGTGATGGGCGACGTTCTTTTTCGAACCGCGCAAGGTGTTCTGGTTGATCAGGAAAAGAGCGGCAAAGCGCAGCTTTTCGAAGGTCGATAGGGTCATGTCGCCGAAATCAATCTGATGCCCCAGCCGGAACAGCAGCGACATATCCCCTTCGACCTCGATATCCCGGGACATGTAGGATTCGCCAAATCCGAGAAAACCGTCGGCAAATGTACGCTGGGCGGCCTCTTTCGTCTTGAACCAGACGGTTACTTCCGCCGGGGAGCCGCCGACCGAAATGCGTTCGTCGTCCCACAAACGGGCTTCCAGCCGGGCCAACGGATCCACACGGTGCATTGCATCGATAACATTCTTAACTGCTGCTTTCATGTCATGAATCCGCTCTAAATTTCCCTGCGTTCCCCGAACCATACCTGATTATTGCGGGCGGGTCCGGATTTCTGCACCACGTTACCTTAAGAAGGGCGAAGAACCGCGAAGAGGGGCTGGCCTTCCAAGGGACGCCCCGTATACATAGACCCTGGGGGCGGTGGCCAGTGCGGGATTGCCCCCGGACGGCGAAAATGAACCCGCCTGTTCCCGGCCCTGCGGCCGCAACCCTTGAGGGGGGTCCCATGACCGATCTTGCCCTGTCAGCCCTGACCGACGTGATCCTGGCCTGCGAGATGTTCTTTATCGCCGGCCTGTCCTTCCGCCCGGACGTTCAGCGCGGGTCGGCCGCCTGGCTGTGGGCGGTCAGCCTGCTGCTGGTCGGGCTGTCCACCATGTTCGGCGCCATCGACCACGGCTTTTTCGAAGGCGTCAGCGAAGCCGGGCACGATGTCATGGTGCGCGCCACCCGGGTGACCGTGGCCATCGCCACCTTCACCATGCTGATGGCCAACGCCCTGCAGTTCTTCGGTCCCACCGGCCGCAAGATCGCCGCCGGCATCGGCGGCATCGGCCTGGTGGTGGTGGTCGCCGGGGTCACCCTGTCGGACAACTTCCTGTTCATCATCGGCAGCTACTCGCTGGTGCTGCTGCTGATGCTGGGGCTGCACCTGAAGGGCCTGCGCAACGGCACCGGCTCGCTGGCCCTGTGCCTGGGCATCGTGCTGATGATCGGGGCGTCCCTGCTACCGGTGATGGGCAGTCAGGGAATTCCGGCCCTTGGTCTGTATGGTACATACCATGTGTTGCTGATGCCGGCGGTGATCGGGCTGTATCTTGGGGGGCGCGTGATGCGCCGCACCAAGTAGACCGCATTTCCATTTCGATATCGTTGTAATACAGGCTTCCCCTGGACTCCCGTCCAGGGAAGCGCCGCGAATCGCTGTCGATTCGTCTAGAGCTCTGGTCTGCATACCCTTTTCTATAATGGTGAATTTGTGTATACACCCCTTTCGGGTGTTTATTTTTCTTTCCGCTGGGGATATTTTTTGCTTTTGGTTCAAAATTTTGGGAAATTTTGACCGTCTTCACGCTTTTTTACCCCAGCGGTTACCCCAGCTGTGCGCTTAATCACAGTCAACGGATGTCAACCGACGCACTCTTCAAGGGGCGCGGTTGGGGCGGGTCCCCCGCACTATCAATAACCAAAAAAGACGGATCATCGGACCATGTTTGCAAGCAACCAAAACATACCCGGCTTGTCCGGACTGGATATTCTCCTGGTCGAACCCCATCAGCCCCAGCGGACGATGGTGCGCCAGTTTCTGCGGGATTTCGGGGCCCGTGGAGAAATCGTTGTTGCCATCGACGCGCTCGAAGCGCTGTCGCAGATGCGGGATCGGTCGTTCGGTCTGGTCATTACCGCCCAGACCATGAACCCGATGACCGGCGGAGAGCTGGTCAGTGCCCTGCGTCGTGATCCCGACAATGCCCACCGCAAGGTGCCGGTGCTGATGGCCATGGACGACCCGACCAAGACTGCCGTGCGCAGCGCCCTGGCCGCCGGAACCCATGGCATGATTGTCAAGCCGTTCTCCCGCAAGGCTTTTGGCGGCCTGCTGGAAAGCACCCTGAATGCGCCCCTGCCGTGGGTGGAAACCGACCGCTACGCCGGTCCCGACCACCGCCGCCGTACCGGCCCGGCCATCTATATGGCCAACGCGGCTTGAAGGGATGAGTGAGCCCGGAGCAAACGACAAGGGTGTTCACCACAAGGGACCCCCTTGCGGTACGGCGGAGATGTAATCGGTACCATCTTCCACCGGATCCGGGCTCGGCGTGGCCCAGGACGTGCTGATCAGGACCAGGCTGCAAGACGGGCAGCTTCGGACCGAACGCGCAGTTGTTGTCTGGGGGCAGAGACGGGTATTGTCCGTCTCTGCCCCCAGCCCTCGTTTCTGCAAGGCCTGTACAGTGCGTCTTTTTGCCGTCAGCGATCTTCATCTCGGCCACGCCGCCAATCGTGCCCTCGTCGATCAGGTGGGGGATCATTCGGACGACTGGCTGATTCTTGCCGGAGATATCGGGGAAAATCCCGATCAACTCGCTTGGGCATTTTCCCGTCTCTCCCGGCGGTTCGCCCGGCTGATCTGGGTACCCGGCAACCACGAGCTGTGGACCAAAGCCCGCAACGACCAAGCTGATCCCGCCCCCCGGGGGGTAGGTCTGTACACCCAATTGGTCGGTTTGGCGCGGGACCACGGGGTGCTGACCCCCGAAGACCCCTATCCCCAATGGCCCGGCCCGCTGCCCGCCGACAGGGCGCCGACGGACGGACCGCTTCACATCTGTCCCCTGTTCCTGCTTTATGACTACGGCTTCCGCCCCGCCCACGTGACCCGCGATGCCGTCCGGGACTGGGCGGCAGAGGACCGCATTCTGCCGGTGGACGAACTGCTGCTGCACCCCGATCCCTATCCGGACCGTCCCGCCTGGTGTGCCGCCCGCCTGCGGGAAACGGCGGCACGGCTGGCCGCCCTGCCGGCGGGGGCACGGACGGTGCTGATCAATCACTGGTCCCTGCGCCAGGACCTGCTGTTCATCCGCCGGGTGCCCCGCTATGCGCCGTGGTGCGGCACCCCGGTCACCACCGACTGGCACACCCGCTTCAACGCCGTCGTCGTCGTCGGCGGCCATCAGCACGTGCCCCGCACCGATTGGCGCGACGGCACCCGGTTCGAAGAAGTCTCGCTGGGCTATCCCCGCGAATGGGCCTCCCGCCTGGGACCGGAGCCGGACACGCTCCCCCTGCGCCTTATCCTGTAAGATCCCACAGCGGATCGCTTCCGCCGATCACCCCATGCACCACCCCCGGCGGCGGCTGGTCCGCTTCGGCCGTCACCAGCGCCAGCGCCAGGGCATGCGCCCCGTCGGCCGTATCCCAGGCTCCCAGGTGCCAGCGTCCCGGCGGCGGCAAGGGCGGTTCCGCATGTTCGACCACGGGCGGAGCGGTGCGCAGGCGGAAGCGCTCCAGCCCGCCCGTGATTCCCACCCCCACCGCCTTGACCACCGCTTCCTTCAGCGTCCACAGCGTCAGGAACCCCGCTGCCTGATCCGCCGCCGCCAGACGCCCCAGATCCGCCGCTTCCGCCGGGTGAAAGAACCGCTCCGCCAGCTCCAGCGCCGAAGGCGTGCGGTTCGTCGCCTCCGCATCCACCCCCACCTCCAGCCCGCTGTCCGCCGCCACCGGCAGGGTCAGGGCACAGGCCGCCAACCCATGGGTATGGCTGATGCTGAACCGCGGCGGATGGGCGCCCCCCGGGCCGGCCGCCGTGTCGATCACCGGCCGGCCGCTCTCCTCTGCCCGGAACCGCCAGTCGGCCGGCGGCGCCCCGTGATAGCGCGCCAGCATCCCTCGCAGCAGCGCATGAGCCGCCCCATAGCTCCACTGGTCGCGGGCGAAGCGGAAGCGGTCCATCCGCGCGATCTCCACCGGATCCAGCCAGCGCCGCAGCTGCGCCGCGTCTGGCGCATCCGGCGCGGCGGGCAGAATCGCCATCGCCACCAGAGGCGCAGGCGCAGGCGAATCGACAGGGGGATAGACAGGCTGGGACACCGGACCCTCCAGGCAGGACAACCGGGCCACCTAACCGTGCGGAGAGGGATTTTTCAAGAATGCAAAGCCGAATTGCACAGTCCGCGAGAGTGGTTTGTTGCGCTTCGGCGAAAGAAACCATACGGTGCTGCTCCACCGAGACCGGAAATCGCGCAAACGTGAGGGTCCGCCGGGGCAGGTGGGCAAGGGGCAAAGCATTGGATCATCCGTCGGGAGGAGACTCCCCCCGGAACCATGGGGGCAGTACGGCCGGCTGGCCGATTTCGGTCACATTGGCCACCATCTTCGGCATCGTCGCCCTCTGCTGCGGCGCGCTGGTGTTCCTGGTGACCTCCTACCAGCAGCAATCCTCCATCAGCGAGATGGCCGAGGCCGAGTCCCGCCGCACCGCCCAGCTGATCTTCGAACACCTGTATTCCGTCATGCACGCCGGCGGTGGTCGCACGGAAATCGACGAGGCGGTGGACCGCATCAATCACGCCACCCCCGATGCCCGCGTCAGCGTCGTCCGCTCTGCCCAAGTCGCCGAGATGTTCGGTGATACCGACGCCGCCGCCCAGGCCCGCGCCGAGGATCCCCTGATCCGCGCCGTGCTCGACAGCGGCCAGGACCAGCTACTGGATCAGGACGAGGCCATCCGCTTCCTCCACCCCGTCCTGGTCGAACCGGTCTGCATGGACTGCCACACCAACACCCGCCCCGGCGCCGTCAATGGGGTGGTGGACATCATGTTCCCCACCGGCCAGCTGCGCGTACCCCTGGAATTCACCATCCGCTCGGCCATCTATTCCTTCGCCCTGGCCCTGCTGGTGCTCTTCGTGGCCGTCTACCTGAAACTGCGCTGGTTCATCGTCGCCCCCATCGTCGATCTGGCCGCCCACCTGACCTCGGCGCTGGACAGCGAACGGCGCGACACCCGCATCCGCCCCAGCCGCATCTGGCCCCGCGAAGTGCGCAAACTCGCCCGGTCGTTCAATACCCTGATGGATGACGTCGAACGCGCCCACCGCCGCCTCGTCGACCAGTCCACCCGCGACGCCCTGACCGGACTCTACAACCGGCGCCACTTCGATGCCCTGATGCGCCGCGAAGTCGCCCGCGCCGAACGCTACGGCCGGCCCCTGACGGTGCTGATGCTCGATCTCGACGGCTTCAAGCCGGTCAACGACACCTACGGCCACGCCGCCGGCGATCACCTGCTGGTCCACCTGGGACAGCAGCTGGAACTGAACCTGCGCGAAAGCGATGTCGCCGCCCGCCTCGGCGGCGATGAATTCGCTGTCCTGGCCAGCGAAACCGCCGTCGCCGAGGGCGAACTGCTGGCCGAAAAACTGCGGCAGATTTTCATAGAGTCCCACGTGGATTACGGCGACGCCCGCCTGTCCGTGGGATGCAGCATCGGCGTCGCAACCTTCCCCCAGGATGGCCACGACGCCGAATCCCTGCTCGAAAGCGCCGATCAGTCCATGTACGACGACAAACGCCGCCGAAAAGCCGCCGCCGGGCTGGTGCGCGGGGGCGGCGACGGGGACGATCGGACCGTCGTGCCGTTCGTGAAGGGATAGGGGTAAGGGAAGAGAAGTGCTGGAGGGGCTGCGGCCCCTCCAGACCTCCCAGAAATGTCATTGTTGCGTCCAGCCGGTAAGGCACCGGCCGGAGGGAGCGGCGCGCACGGACCGGAGGCGACACCGTCGACCAACCGGGCACCCCCGGTCCGCCGACGCCGCGTCTAACCTCCGGCCGGCCTGATCCCGTCGTTCCGTGACGATGCACGCAACGGTATAGGATTCACCGAACATCGGGTATAGTCTCGGACAGCCATCAGCCTTGTGTCCTCACAGGTGGAAGGTTGGTGGTAAGGGACGGGTCGGTGTTGCAACCACCGGCTCGTCCCGCTTCTGCCCGCTCCAACGAAGCGGACGCGAGGGGGAATATATCGCGTCACGGGGATTTCCGCCACCAGGAAGAGAGCCAGTTTGCCACCCTCCGCAAAGAGCGTTGGTTGGGGAGGGCGGTAAGGTGGCCGCGAACGATCTGCGTATTCGGATGCTCGAGACCGAGAGTCCGCTCGAAGATCTTCAAAGCCCTCTCTAAGGCCTGCCGTGCTTCGGTACCGTCTCCGATCTGATGGAGGAGCAGGCCAAGATTGTTTGCGCATATGGCCACCTGCGGATGATCAGGCCCAAGGGAGGCTTCGTCGATTGCCAGCGCCCGCTCATATGCTGCTCGTGCGCCGGACAGATCCCCGAGAGCCTGGAGCACACCGCCGAGATTGTTTGCGCATATGGCTACCTGCGGATGATGCGACCCAAAAGCTGCTTCACCGATGGCCAGTGCCCGCTCAAACGCCGCTCGTGCGCCGGACAGGTCCCCGAGATCCTGGAGTACAAGGCCAAGATTGTTGACGCCGATGGCAACTTCGGGATGCTCCGGCCCATATGTGGCTTCGTCGATGGTCTGCGCCCGTTCATATGCCGTCTGGGCGCCGGACAAATCCCCGAGGTCCTGGAGCACACGACCGAGATTGTTGACAACGGTGGCCACCTTTGGATGCTGCGCTCCTAGGGTTGCCTCCCAGGCGGCCTGCGCCCGCTCGTAGGCTTTCTTGGCGCCCTCGTAGTCGGCGATCATCTTCAGGTGATAGCCGAGTTCATTCAACAACCCCCCGGCCTGCTCACCGCCTTCCGCTGCGGCTTGCTCGGCTACATGGCGCAGATGCGCCTGCCAGGCCAGCAGGGGGCCGGGCAGGCTTGCCTTGTTTTGCGCACTGGCAGCCCTCAGCACGGCATATGCCACGGTGTACCCGATTGCGTCTCGATCCTCCGCCCGCTGGCGGGCGTAGGCAGCGATCAGGCGGTGGAGGATTGGGGCGCCCTGCGGGTCCACCTCCACCAGCCCCAAGTCCCGCAGCCGGGCAACAGCATCCACCAGACGGGCCAGGAAATCCTCGTCCTCCGCCTGCCCCATGGTCTTGGCCAGCAGCCACAGCGGCACCGGCTCGCCGGGGGCGAGGAAGGCGGCGTGGGTCAACGCCGACAGCGCCGTGGTGTCCAGAAGGTCCGTCGGTACCAGCCGCGCCACTGATGCGGCATAGGTACGGGCCACGCCGGGCTCGTGGTCCGTCTCCGTCGTACCTGTCGTCAGGGAGACATGGGCCAGCGGATCCGTGCGGCCTTGCAGGTCTTTCAGATAGCGCGCCGGATCCCCCTGCGGCGCGGCGCGATAGCGCTTCAGGTAACGGCCGGCAAGATGCAGGGCCAGGGGGAAATCCCCCAGTTCCTCGGCGATCTCCTCAAGGATCACCTGTCCCACCAGATCCGGCCGATGCGTCCCTAGCAGCGCTAGGCTTTCAGTTCGGGATAGGATGGACAGCGCCACCACTGTCACCTTCGGCGCACCATCCCAGGCCGCATGGCGACTGGTCACCAGCACCCGGCATAGCCCCACTTTCGGCCGCCATTCCTTGAATAGCGCCGGGTCCTCGCAGTTGTCGAAGATCAGCAGGCAGGGCGGGACCTGTTGCCAATACTGCTGCACCAGCATCACCTGGTCGGCAATGGGGAGCCTGGAGAACTCCGGATGCAGCCCCAGCCCTGTCCCGCAGTCTGCGACCTCGGCCATGATGACGGCGGGATCAGCGAACGACACCCAGAACACCCCGCCGGGAAAAGCCGGCCCATACCGCCAAGCCACCTCTGTCGCAAGCTGCGTCTTGCCGATGCCGCCGCAACCGGTGATGACGGCATTCTGGTTGATGACTGCCGCCGTCCCAGCTTCCAGTGCCCGGGCCAGGGTCCGGAACGCTTCCGTCCGTCCAACAAACGCTGGGTTGGGAAAATGCACCACCCGCGACCCCGCCGGCAGCTCCCCCGGCTCGGGGACGTAATCAACAGGCAGACACAAAGGACTTGGCACCGTCATCCCATCCCCGCATGACGATTGCTTCCGCAGATCGCTACTCTAGGCGGTAGGGCGCACCGGAAAAAGGCCTTTACCGTAAAAACTTACTGGGGGGTTGGGGGACCCGCTGGTCCCCCGGCACTTCCCTTCTCTTCACTTCCCTGCAGCCATCGGCAGCGTCACCGTCACGCGCAATCCGCCGTCCGGGCTGTCATCCAGGCTGATGCTTCCGCCGTGGGCTTCGACGACGGCGCCGACCATGGTCAGGCCGAGGCCGTTGCCGGGGGTGCTTCGGGCGGTATCGACGCGATAGAAGCGTTCGAAGACGCGGCGGCGGTCTTCGGCGGGGATACCGGGACCGCTGTCGGCGATGGTCACCACATGGCTCTGGCCGGTGGTGTTCAGCGCCACGGTCACCGTGCCTTCGGGCGGGGTGTATTTCACGGCGTTGTCCAGCAGGTTGGACAGGGCCTGGAACAGCAGGTCGCGGTCTCCGTTCAGGGGGGCGGGGGCGGGTGTGTCCGGGCGGGTCCAGGTCAGGCGGACGGTCTTGTCTTCGGCCAGCGCTTCGTACAGCTCGACCACATCGGCGAGGATGGGGGTGAGGTCGAGGGGGGCGAAGGCCGCCCGGCGGCCACCGGATTCCACTTGGGCGATGCGCAGCAGGGCGTTGAAGGTGGCCAGCAACTGGTCGACTTCGGCCAGCGCCTCGCCCAGGCCGTGGCGGGTTTCGGGGACGGCGGTATCGACGGCCAGGGTTTCCAGGCGGCCGCGCAGGCGGGCCAGCGGGGTGCGCAGGTCGTGGGCGATGGTGTCGGAGACATGGCGGACGCCGGCCATCAGGGCTTCGATGCGGGTCAGCATGACATTGAGGTTGGCGGCGAGGTCGTCGAAGTCGTCGCCGCCGCCGGTGCGCTCGGGAATGCGGCGGCTGAGGTCGCCGGCCATGATGTCGGTGCTGGTGGCGTTGATGGCCTCCAGCCGGCGGGAGAAGCGGCGGCTCATCCACCATCCGCCGGTCAGGCCGAGGCCGAGCATGGCAAAAAGGCCGGCGCGGATGGCGGCGCTCAGGCGTTTTTGCAGGATGGCGACGGGGCGCAGGTCACGGCCGACGAGCAGGCGGAAGCCGTCGCGCAGGGGCACGGCGGCGACGCGCACGCGCGTGTCCCGGCTGACCCAGGGCAGGGCCGGGGGCGTGGGAGTCTGGCCGGGGGACAGGGTGGTGGGCCAGGGCAGGGGCTCGTCCGGCGGGCGGGGCGGGGGGGGACCCATGCCGCCGCCGGGCGGGCGGTCGCGGTGGTGGCTGCCGCGGTCGCGGTCCATGGGGGTGGGACCGTCGGTGACATCCATCAGCGGCAGGGACCCGCGGGCGACGGAGAACCAGCCGTCCGTGGGCAAGGTCTCGGGCCAGGCGCTGAGGTTGCCGGCGAGCGCGGTGCCGTCGGGGGCGGCGAGCAGGAAGACGGCGTCGGCCTCGCCGGCCTGCCGGGCACGGTAGACGACGGCGCCGCCCAGGCCCCGGGGGCCGCGCCGCTCCAGGGCTGTGCCCAGCTCGCGCAGGTCCTCGGCGATGGCCTGGTCCACCTGGGCCAGCAGGAAGCGCGAGGTGCCCCACCACACGCCGGCCATCATCAGTGTGGACCCCAGGCCGAAGAGCACCACGAAGGTCAGGGCGATGCGCAGCGCCGTGGAACGCGGCAGCAGGCGCCGGCGGGAAAGAGGGCGGACGGTGCCGTCTGCCTCAGGACGGGCGGAGCACATAGCCGGCCCCCCGCACGGTCTCCAGGAAGGGGCGGTCGCTGTCGGAGTCCAGCTTGCGGCGCAGGCGGCTGATGTGGACATCGATGACGTTGGTCTGGGGGTCGAAGTGGTAGTCCCATACACTTTCCAGTAGCATGGTGCGGGTGACCACCTGACCGGCGTTGCGCATCAGCACTTCGAGCAGGCGGAATTCCCGCGGCTGGAGGTCGATCGGGCGGCCGGCGCGCTCGACGGTGCGCGACAGCAGGTCCATGGAGATATCGCCGGCTTCCAGGCGGGTGGGGGTGCCTTCGGCGCCGGAGCCGGCGGCCGAGCGGCGGCGGGCCAGGGCGTCGACCCGGGCGAGCAGTTCGGCGAAGGCGAAGGGTTTGACCAGATAGTCGTCGCCGCCGGCCCGTAGGCCCTTCACCCGGTCGTCAACCTCGCCCAGCGCCGAAAGGATCAGCACGGGCACGGCGTTGTCGGAGGCGCGCAGGGTGCGGATGATGGTCAGGCCGTCGACGCCGGGCAGCATGCGGTCGACCACCAGCAGCTCGTAGGGTTCGGCCGCGGACTGGTACAGGCCGTCCTTGCCGTCGTGGACCACATCCACCGCATGGCCGGCTTCACGCAGGCCCTTGGCCACATGGGCGGCAACGGTGGTGTCGTCTTCGATGACCAGGATGCGCATGGCCGGCCCTTTCTTCCTTCGGAACGCACGATAAAGACGTGATAGCAGAAGCGGGCCGGCCGCGCGACGTCGTGCGCGGCCGGCCGCTGTGTCGGGGGGCGACCCGCTTAGTTCCTCCAGCCGCCGTGGCCGCTGCCGCCCATCCGGCCGCCGGGGCCGCTGCGGTCGCAGGCGCCGAAGCCGACGTTGTCCATGGTGCCGACCACGGTACCGGTCATGGCGTCCACCTTGACCAGGGTGGTCGAGGCCGGGGCGCCGTCGTCGGTGGCGGGGGGGACGACGGCGACGATCCAGGCCTTGGAGAAGTCCTTCTGGCCGCTGCGGGCCATCACGGCGGTGCCGCCGCCGGCCGCTTCCAGGGCCTTGGTGATGGCGTCGCCGGCGGACACGGCGGGGTCGGTCAGCGGGGTACCGAAGCGGCCGCCGTGGCGTCCCATGCGCTGGGCCATCAGGCCGCTGGCGGCGCCGACCACCTTGGCTTCACCGGTCGCCGCGTCGACGGCGACCATGGTGCGGCTGTCATCGTCGAACAGGGCGATCATGTAGACCGGCACGCTGTCGGGGGCGGACATGGCGCCCATGGCGCCCCGGGACCCTTGGCCGCCCATCATGCCGGGCGTGGCGGGGGCGAGGCGGGCCATGGCGATATCGCCGCTGGCCACGCCGAGGGCCTTGGTGACGGCGTCGGACAGGGAGACGGTGACCTTGTCCAGGGTCTGGGCCATCGCGGCGGGGCCGCCGGCGCAGGCACGCTGGCCGCCGCCACCGGGGCCGCCAAAAGCCTGGGCCGAAACCGGCAGGGCGACGGTCAGCGCGACGGCAGAGGCGGTCAGGGTGCGCAGGGCAGTTTTGGAGGTGCGGAACATGATGTGTACTCCCATTCCTTTGGGGGTGAGCCGATGAATGGAAGTATGCCCCTGCGGGCCTGACAGCCCCGTGGCCGCCCCGTTACAAATCCGTAAGGTTGGAAGGGGGTAGGGAATCCACCGGGGCGGGGGACTCGGGCGGGGGGGCGAGGACGTTGGTGATGGCGCGGATCAGAACTTTCTTGCGCACCGGCTTGGTCAGGAAGGCGTTCATGCCGGCATCCAGACAGGCCTGGCGGTCGGAGTCCATGGCGTTGGCGGTCATGGCGACAATGGGTGCGGCGCGGTTCGGGCCATCACCGGCGCGGATGCGGCGGGTGGCCTCCAGCCCGTCCATTTCCGGCATCTGCATGTCCATCAGAATCAGGTCGTAGCGGTGGGCAGAGGCAGCGGCGACGGCCTCCACCCCGTCGGCGGCCACGTCAACGGCGCAGTCCAGGCCCCGCAGATAGCCCACGGCCACCTGCTGGTTGATGGCGTTATCCTCGGCGACCAGCACCCGCAGGCCGGCTTTGGGGGCGGGGATATCGGCTGCGGCGGTGCCGGCGCTGGTGCCGGTGGCTTCGGAGTCGCTGTCCGCTGCCGGACCCAGCCAGGCCAGGGGCAGTTGGCACCAGAAGCGGCTACCGTCACCGTAGGTGCTTTCCACGTGGATGCTGCCGCCCATCAGTTCGGTCAGGCGCTTGCAGATAGCCAGGCCCAGACCGGTGCCGCCAAAGCGCCGTGCGGCCGACCCGTCAAGCTGGGTGAAGCGGCTGAACAGGCGGGACAGGTCTTCTTCCTTGATCCCCGGTCCGGTGTCGGCGATGGACAGGCAAAGGCCCCGGGGGATGTCCGGCGTGTCGGAGGATCGGGCGGGCAGCAGGTCGATGCGGATGGTCACCCGGCCATGGTCGGTGAATTTCACCGCGTTGCCCGCCAGGTTCAGCAGGATCTGCCGCAGCCGTCCGCCGTCGCAGCGCCACAGACCCCGGGCGTCGGGCGCCATGTCCAGGGTCAGATCGATGCCCTTGGCACGGGCGCGGGGGGACAGCAGGTCGATCACCCCGCGGCACAGGGCTTCCACGTCCACCGGTTCGGCGTCCAGGGTCAGGCGGCCCGCTTCCATCTTGGAGAAGTCGAGCACGTCGTTGATGACCACCAGCAGGGCTTCGGCGGAGTCGCGGATGGTCAGGGCGCGGTGGCGCTGTTCCTGGCTGAGCGGCGTTTCCAGCAGCAGGCCGACCATGCCCAGCACTCCGTTCATCGGGGTGCGGATTTCGTGGCTCATGATGGCCAGGAATTCGGACTTGGCGTGGTTGGCGCTTTCGGCGGCCCGGCGGGCCTCTTCCAGGTCCTGTTCCCGGCGCTTGGCTTCGGTGATGTCGGAGAAAACGGTGACCGATCCGGTGACCACGCCTTCGGTGCGCAGCGGCATGCTGACCAGCGACACCGGGAAGGTGGAGCCGTCGCGGCGGCGGAAGACGGAATTGTCGGAGGCGCAGACCTCTCCGCGGTTGACCATGGCCAGGATCGAACAGGGTCCGCTTTCGCAGGCTTCCCCATCCGGGCCGCCGGCGTGGGCGACGTCGTGCAGGCGCAGGGCGCTCAGTTCGTTCGGTCGCCAGCCCAGCAGGCGTTCGCCTTCGGGGTTCAGGAAGACGCATCGGCCTTCGCGGTCCAGCACATAGACACCTTCGCCGATGGCGTCGGTCAGGCGGCGCAGGAATTCCCGCTCCCGCTCCAGCGCTTCTTCGGCTTTCTTGCGCTGTGTGATGTCCGTGCGGATGGACACGAAGGACGTGATCTCGCCGCCGGTATCGCGCAAGGGAACGATGGTGCTGCTGACCCAATAGATGCGGCCGTCCCGGCTTTTGTTGCAGATCTCGCCATGCCAGACCCGGCCGGCCAGGATGGTGTCCCACATTGTGGCGAAGAAGGAGTCGGGGTGGACCCCCGAGGTCACCAGCCGATGGGTCTTGCCCAGCAATTCGTCGCGGCGATAGCCGCTGATGGCGCAGAATTTGTCGTTGGCATAGGTGATCCTGCCGTCCAGATCGGTCATGCTGACGATGGCGTGTTCGTCCAGCGCCAGCTTCTGGTTGCCCAGCTCGACGGTGGCTTGGCGCAGGTCTGCGGCGGTCTTCTCCAATTGGTCATAGGCTGCATCGGTGCGGCGCCAGAACAGGGCGATCAGCCCGATCGCGCCGAGGGAGCCCAGGCCGACGAAGCCGATCAGCGCTACCATTTCCGTATCGTCGGCGTCGAGGATCGGGTTGGTCAGGGGCACATGCACCAGCTGGATGCCCCGCAGGTCACCATCTTTCCAGCCGACCCGGGGGGTGTCGGGGTGGCTGTTATGACAAGCCACGCAAGCCGGCCCCATCCGCACCGGCGAGGCATAGGACAGCATCTCGTTACTGCTGTCGGTGTATTCGATGTCCCAGACCTCCTCGATCCCGGGATCTTCCAGGGTCGCCAGGGCCCGCCGGGCAAAGGGAGTCAGATCCCGGCCCCGGCGCCAGGGGAAGGGATAGGCACTGACCAACTCGGTGGAGATCGCTCCCACCCGGTCGTTCAGGTATTCGGCCAGCTCGATGCTCATGGTGGCCGGGATGGGAATGGCGCCGGGGATGTCGTGGTAATTGTGGGCGACAGTGACCGGTGTGCGCGATTCCGCCAGCCGGGTCAGGATCACATCGCTGTAGAACGACCGGAACGAACTGAGCGCACTCGCATAGGTCCGGGCCGTGCGGACCAGCATCCGTTCTTCCGTCGACCGCGCCGCCCAAACGCCCAGGCCGCCGAGAAAGCCGGCGAAGAGCACGATCAGCAGCAGCAAAACGACGCGGTTGCGATGGGGCAGGCGTACCATCGACGGCGCGGAAGACGGAACGGACATGACCGGACCCTGGCGTTGGAAGCGACGAGAGGCGGTCACTATAGCCTGAATGCAACCTTTTGCATCCAAGTCATATAGGTGTATTGCGAGATCCGTCATTTGGGGCGGAGTCCATGCCCCGCGATACTTCGGGTCTCGCGGCCTTACGTATTGATCAGATCGGCCAGGAAGCGCTTTTCGATCCGGCCGAGGGCGTCGCGGATCGCCTGTACGGCGGCGGCGACCGAGGTGTCGGCCGCCGGCCCCGTTTCCGTGTAGGTGGCCAGCATTTTCACGTCACCGGTCAGCACGTCGATCAGCGACAGTTCCAGGCTGACCGCCACGCCGGCGGTCTGTTCGGTGGGGCGGGTCTGTTCCAGGCGCAGGATGGTGCCGCGCAGTTCCAGGTCGGGGCGGGTGCGAAGCGCCGGGGTAACCACCTGGGCGAAGGCCATGTTGCTGCGCAAGAATTCGACCATATGCCGTTGCAGCAGCTCGGGCGGGGCTTCGATCCAGAAGTGGTTGAAGTACTGTTCCAGGGTCGCCCCTTGGGCGGTATAGACCACCGGCCGTTCGGCCAGCAGGCCGACGGCATCGAAGCGCGCCACTTCCAGGGTTTCCGGCCGGGTGCGGGCGGCGCCGATGACGGTCGCGGGGTCCACGTCCAGGCGATAGAAGGTGTCCTTGGGTGGCGCCTCAACGGCTCCGCAGGCGGCCAGCAGGCCCGGCGCGGCCAGCGCCAGGCCCATCAGGCCGAGGGCGAGCCGGCGGCTCGGGTGGCGGTTCGGAAAGTGACCTGTTTCATTCCGGCTCATTCGGTGTCTTCTCCTCCGCTTCGCAGCAGGATGCCCGGGTTCTGGCGCAGGGCGCGGCTGAATTCGTTGAAGTTCCGCACCGTGGTTTCCAAGTTGTAGGTGATCGTCTCGGTGCTGCGCGACAGGGTGCGCAGGGTAAACCGCAGGTCCTTCAGGCTGGCGTCCACCACCGGGCTGTTGCGGTTGACCAGGGTTTCCACCGATCCCATTACCCGGTTCAGATCGTCGGCGCTGTTGCCCAGCGATGCCCCCAGTTCGGCCAGATCGGCCGTGAAGGCGGTCAGCTCCTGGACCGAGGTGTTCAGCGCGGCGGTATTCTGTTGGCTCAGCACCTCTTCATTCAGGCGGCGGGTGAAGGTGTCGGTGCGGTCCAGGATCTGGGGCAGCTGCGTGGAAATGGCTTCGCTGGCCTGGCGGACGTTGCTCAAGATCACCGGCAGGTCGGTGCCCACGGACTGGTTGACCGTCCCCACCAGGGTGCGCAACTCGTTCAGCAGCGGCTTGATGCTGCTTTCGCTGAGGTCGCTGACCTGGGCGGCCATATCGTTGATGGCGCCGAAGACATTGCCCGACTGGGACCCGGGAATGATGCCGCCCGGTTCGATCAGCGTATCGGCCCGGCCTGAAGAGCGGATGTCGATGGTCACGGCGGCCAGCAGGCCCGAGGCGGCAACCATCGCCGTGCTGTCCGAGGGGACGGGCCAGTCCGCACGCAGCGCCAAGGCCACTTTGAAGCGCAGGCGGCCGTCGGCATGGTCGGGGGTGATGTCGTCCACCTGACCGATCGGGAAGCCTTCGAACAGAACCTTGGTTCCGTAGTCCAGGCCGCCCACGTTGTCGTAGTGGGTGTAATAGATCTCGGTATCGCCGGTGCGGCCGGACATGATCGCGGCAATCACCAGGATGCCGGCGATGGCACAGACCACGAAGGCTCCGACGATCACGTAATTCAGGCGGCTGGTTCGCATGGGCCTCTCGGAATTCTGGCCGGACAGGGGGCACGACCTCTTTGGATCATGGGGATCTCCCGCCTTCCGTCAAGCGCTTGAGGTATTCTTCCGGGTCGGGTTCGGTGCGTTCGATCCGCCGGTTCAGCAGATCCTGGATGCGGTCGTTGGGGCTGCGGCGGATGGCTTCGACCGTATCGATGGCCAGGATTTCCCCCTTGTCGAGCACGCAGATGCGGTCGGCGATCTTGAAGGCGCTTTCCAGTTCGTGGGTGACCACCACCACGCTCATGCCCATGGCCGCACGCAGGCGCAGGATCAGGTCGTCGATGGCCGCCGAGACCACGGGATCCAGGCCGGCGGAGGGTTCGTCGCAGAACAGGATGCGCGGATCCATGATGATCGCCCGGGCGAAGGCCGCGCGCTTGATCATGCCACCCGACAGTTCGGCCGGCATCAGGTCTTCGAAACCGGCGAGGTCCACCACCTCCAGCTTCAGGCGGGCCATGATCTGCATGGTGCTTTCGGCAAGGCTGGTGTGCTCCCGCAGGGGCAGCATGATGTTGTCGCCCACGGACATGGACGAAAACAGCGCGCCGCTCTGGAAGGCCACGCCGATGTGGCGGCGCAGTTCGCCCAGGGCCTTCAGACCCAGGGCATTGATGTCCCGGCCCAGGATCTCCACCGTGCCCGAGGTGGGGCGTAGCAGGCCCAGCAGGTGGTTCAGCAGGGTGGTCTTGCCCGACCCTGATCCGCCCATGATCACCAGGATTTCGCCGGGCCGCACGCTCATCGTGACGTCCTTCAGAATCTGGCGCGTGCCGTAGTGGGTGACCAGATTGCTGACCCGGATCACCGGCTCCACCGCGTCGCCGTCACCGGGAGTGACCGGCGGCGGATCGGGCAGTGGGGAAGAGGCGGCGGCATCGGCCATCGGCGAGCGGGTCCTGGGGCAAGAGGGCTTGGCGGATAAGGGACTAGCGGGTCAGGATGAAGGCGAAGATCATGTCGGTCACGATGATGGCGCAGATCGCCTGCACCACCGACCGGGTGGTCAGTCGGCCCACGCCCTCGGCACCGCCGGTGACAGAGGCGCCGTTGACCGTACCGACCAGGACGATCAGCAGGGCGAAGATCACGCTTTTGCCCAGGCCGTGGGCCAGGTCGTTCAGCCCCAGGGCGTTCAGGGTCTGACTGAAATAAGCCGGCAGGCTCATCTTCAGTTCCAGGGCCACATACAGGGCCGATCCGGTGATCGACAGCACCATGGACAGAAAGGTGACCAGCGGCAGCATGATCAATGCCGCCAGCAGGGCCGGCGCCACCAGAAAGCGTACCGGCGAGATCCCCATGACCGTCAGGGCGTCCACTTCCTGGTTGATGGTCATGGTGCCCAGACGGGCTGCCAGGGCCGATCCCGAGCGGCCGGCCACCAGGATGCCGGTGATCATGGGGGCGAACTCGCGCACCACCGAAAAGGCGACGCCGAATACCACCTGGCCCTCCGCCCCGAAGGTGCGCAGGGTATAGATCGCCTGAATGGCCAGCATGATGCCGATGGTGGTGCTCATGATGGCGATGATGGGCAGGGCCTGGATGCCGATTTCCATGGCCTGGCGGACTACGGCGGACATGCGGACGGGCTGCTTCCACGCCCGGCCGAGCACCAGCCAGAACAGGCTTTCCCCCAGCAGGGCGGCGGCGAAGCCCACTTCCTCCACACCGCCGAGGGTATTCCGGCCGATCCGTTCCAGGCGCTTCATCAGGGTCATCGGCGGGGGCTCATCCGGTGGCGGCGAGCGCGTCGTCCACGCTGGCGCGGATGGTGAAGACCTTGTCCAGGCGGCCCAGCTGGATCACCCGCATCGCCCCTTCGGACACATGGGCGAGCACGAAGGCGCAGCTGGTTTCCCGAGCTTCCTTCAGGGCTTCCAGCAGGCTTGTGATGCCCGAGCTGTCGATATAGTCCACGCCGCTGAGGTCGACCACCACGCGGGCGCGGTCCTTCAGGGTCTCCAGCAGGGTCTGGCGCAGCCGTGGGGAGGTCTGCAGATCCACTTCGCCGGCGACGCTGACCACCGCCGTTCTCCCGTCCCGCTGATCCACGGATACCTTCATGACTGTTCCCCCTGCTTTTGGGTGCTCTGTACGGACCCCGGGCACCCCTCGTCTGGGTGTTCCAGGGCTTTGATCATCTCGAACAGGTTGCCGCCGTCGTCGGGCGGGTCCAGAAAGCCGCAGCGATCGGTGACGGCCCGGATGAAATGGGTGCCCAGCCCGCCGGGGCGGACATCGGCCAGATCCCGGGGGCAGACCCGGGCGGGATCCACCGGCGGGGCGAAGTCGCGCAGCCGGGCCACCACCCGTCCGCCTTCCAGCCACAGGCCCACCTCCATATCACCCGGGGCGTCGGGGGTGTAGGCGTGGCGCACCACGTTCTGGCAGGCCTCGTCGATGGCGATGACCAGATCGCGCAGCCAGGCGGCCGAACAGCCCAGTGGTGCCAGCCCGGCCCGCACGGCGGCCCGCACCAGCTGCAACCGGTCGGCCCGGGCGGGCACCCGCAGCACGAACAGCAGCTCGCCGGCGGGACCTGCGGAAGGGCGTGCGGGCACGCTCACGGATGTTCCTCCGGCCCCTGGACCAGCACCATGGTCAGGTCATCCCGCAGCGGCCGTTCGGGGCGGCGC
The DNA here is from genome assembly GCA_046233135.1 of Rhodospirillaceae bacterium Z3-40. Taxonomy (GTDB): domain Bacteria; phylum Pseudomonadota; class Alphaproteobacteria; order Rhodospirillales; family Rhodospirillaceae; genus JBJXHN01. The sequence goes on from JBJXHN010000004.1 coordinate 792,482, forward strand.
AGCCGGTTCACCAGGCGGTTCAGGCGGTCGGCGGCGGGCAGGCACTGGACGTCGCGCAGCAGGGCCGTCAGGGCTTCGATCCCCAGCATGCCGCCGTCTTCCGTCGCCGCTTCGGTAAACCCGTCGGTAAACACATACAGGTCCCGTCCCTCCAAGGCCACCTTCTCCTCCGGGAAGGGGCGGCCGTCGGTGATGTCGGGCAGGATCCCCAGCGGCGGAATGTCGGCGGGCAGGGCCGTGAACGAGCCGTCGGTCCGGTCGATCACCTGGGGCGGCTCGTGTCCGGCATTGGCCAGCAGGGCGGTGCGGCCGTCGGCGCTGATCATCCCGGCCACCATGGTCACGAACATGCCGCGCCGGGCGGTTTCCACCAGCTCGGCATTGATGGCGGTCATCAGCGGCCCGGGAGAGGGCAGATGCTTGGCCAGCAGGCGGAACAGGCTGGCGGTCTTGGCCATCATCAGGGCCGCATCCATGCCCTTGCCCGATACGTCGCCGACGCAGAACCACAGCCGGCCGTGGGAATCGGTCAGGTAGTCGTAGAAATCGCCGGACACCTGCCGGGCAGCCACGTTGATGCCGTGGATCGGTCCGCCGGGGGAGTCGCCGGAGGGCAGCAGCCCCCGCTGGATCTCGGCGGCCAGCTCCAGTTCCCTTTGCAGCCGTTCCCGTTCCAGCAGCTGAGTGGTCAGCCGGGCGTTGAGGATCGCCAGAGCCGCCGAGGCGGTCAGGGCCTCCAGAAAACGGCGGTCGTCATCGTTGAACAGACCTTCGCCATCGCGCTTGTTGATGACCTCCACCGCGCCCAGTTGGGTATCGCGCACCGACAGCGGGGCACAGAGAATGGAGCGGGTGCGGAAGCCGGTGGTCTTGTCCACCAGGGCGCCGAAGTCGGGGTCGCTGCGGGCATCGCGCACCATTTGCGGCCGGTTGTCGGCGACGGTGCGGCCGATGATGCCGAAGCCGGCCGGCAGGCGCAGCCCGGTGATGTCCACCGGCCCGTGGCAGGCGACGCAGACCAGCTCGGTGGCGTCGTTTTCCAGCAGGAACAGCGAAGCCGCTTCCGCCTCCAGCTGTTCGGCCACGCGCTCCAGCCCCAGGCGCATGGTTTCCTCCGCATCCTTGGAGGAGGCGAAATCCCGTGTCATCGCCGCGATCAGATCAAGCTGTTCGCCGGGACGGAAGGTCGGCATGGGGTGAAAGGCGGTCACGGTCGCGGCGTGTCCCTGTCCTGACGGGTAACGTATCCCTTTGATACCATCCCGCCGATAACCCTCGATAGGATAAAGCCGATCCGTATTCGCAATGAAGTCGGTGTTTCCCTAAGTGGAATGCCAACCTTCCACCGCAGTTTTTTCCATACGATTCGGCAATGACCCCTATTCCGCCGCGCTTTGCCCTTTGATCGCCTGAAGGGCGTCCAGCGCCTTCTTGCGCGCTTCGCCATGGTCCACCTGGGGGGCGGGATAGGTCTCGTCCAGGCGGACGCCTGCGCCGCTCAACTCCAGCGGGGTGGTTTCCCAGGGTTTGTGGATCTGCCTGTCGGGCAGCCGGGCCAGTTCCGGCACCCATCTGCGAACGTAGTCGGCGTGGGGGTCAAACCGTTCCGCCTGGGTAACGGGATTGAAGATGCGGAAGAAGGGGGCGGCATCGGCGCCGCATCCGGCCACCCATTGCCAGCCCACCGGATTGTTGGCCGGGCAGGCATCCACCAGGGTGTCCCAGAACCAGCGTTCGCCCCAGCGCCAGGGCAGCAGCAGGTCCTTCACCAGATAGGACCCGACGATCATCCGCACCCGATTGTGCATCCAGCCGGTTTCCCACAGCTCGCGCATGCCGGCGTCGACGATCGGATAGCCGGTGGTGCCGGTGCGCCAGCGCCGGAAGGCCTCGGCGGCGCGCTCGCGGTCGGCGGTGTCCCAGGGGAAGGCGGCGTACTCCCGGCGCAGGGGGGCGTCGGCCATGGCCGGATGCTGGGCCAGCAGGTGATGGGTGAACTCCCGCCAGCCCAGCTCCCGCAAATAGGCTTCCCGCCCCGGCGAGTTTTTCAGGCTGCCCGCCGTATGCCAGATCTGCCGGGGCGAGATCTCGCCGAAGCGCAGGTAGGGCGACAGCCGCGAGGTGCCGACCACGGCGGGCAGGTCGCGGCTGCGCTGATAGGCATGCAGGGCGCCGCTTTCCAGAAAGGCTTCCAGCCGGCTCTGGGCGGCGTCTTCTCCCGGTGTCCAGGTGGCGCGCAAGCCCCCCGCCCAGTCGGGCCGGGCCGGCAACAAATCCCAGGACTCCAGCGCTTCGGATGCCGGTAGCGGCGTCTCCAGCGGCAGGGCGGGCAGGTGTTTCGGGGCGGCAACGGGCCGGCCGGGGGCGCAGATCTGCGACAGGTGGCGCCAGAAGGGGGTGAAGACCTTGAATGGCGTGCCCTGCTTGCTGGTCAGCCGGGACGGGTCATGCAGCAGGCCGCCGTTGCTGACATGCACGGCCAGGCCGTCCTGTCCCAGGGTGTCGAAGATCAGGGCGTCGCGCCGGGCGTCGGGGCCGTAGACGCGATTCACATACAGCGCCGTGGCGCCGGTTTCCGCCACCAGCCCGGGCACCACCAGCTCCGCCGGCCCCCGTCGCAGGATCAGCCGCCCGCCCTTGCGCGCGATGTCCGCGCCCAGGGCTTCCAGGCTGTGATGCAGCCACCACCCGGCCGCCCCGCCAAGCGGCCGCCGGCCCTCGGCCTTCGTGGTGTCGTGCACATACAGGCACAGCACCGGCCGGCCGCTGTCCACCGCCGCCTCCAGAGCCGGATTGTCCGACAGGCGCAGGTCCTGGCGGAACCACAGGACCACCGGCCTGAGGATCCCCGGGTGGGGCAGAGTGCGCGGCGTGGCGGATAAGGCGGACGGGTCGGGGTCGGGCATGGCGGGCTCCGGTACGGGGTGCGGGGGCGGGAGAAACGATCAGCGCTGGGCGGGCAGGACGCGCAGGCTGTCCAGCACCCTCCGGGCCTGGTTCAGATAGGTATCGAAGTCCTCGTCGGTGGCGCTGTAGATGATCACATGGGCCACCGGGATGTCGGCGCGGGGCACCACGACCACCCATTGGCGCATCACGCCGGACGGGGCGGCGAAGCTGACCACCGCCTGCAATCCGTCCGCCCCCGGACCGGGGTTGAGGTAGCGGAAGGGGGCCTCGCGCAGCACTTCCTGATTCGGCCCACGGGCGCGGATGGCGTCAAGATAGGTGCTCAGCAGCGTCGCGGCGCCGCTCGCCGGATCCTGGGGCGTGGGATTTTCCTGGTTGGTCACGGTGACCGTGGCGAAATAGGCCGGGCTGCCCGGAGCACCGGAGACCACGACGGTGTGGCCGTCCCGCTGAGTCATCTCCCACCCCGCGGGCAGGCTCAGCCGCAGGCCCATGCCGTCCGGCTGCAGGCTTTGCCCCGGCGCGGCGGCTTGTGCGGTGGCCGTCGCGGCCTTCGCCCAAGAGGGGACCGCCACAAGGGAGGCGGTGAGCAGAGGGACGGCCAGGAACAGGGCGAGGGTCCGCGTCATCGTCATCCGCTTCATTCGGGGGCCACCAGCAGGGACCGCAGGGCGGTCAGCCGCTCGGTCAGGGCTGCGGGGTCATAGGGCTCGGCCGTTCCCACGCCCCACACCGGACCGGGCCAGGCGGGGTCGCCGATGCGGCGGGCGATGACGTGAACGTGCAGCTGGCGCACCTGGTTGCCCAGCGCCGCCACATTGGCCTTGTCCGCCCCGGCCCAGGTCTTCAGCAGGCTGGCGGCCTGACCGGCTTCACGCCACAGCCGGGCCTGATCGTCGGGGGCCAGGTCGAAGGGTTCCACCATGTCCGGGCGGTCGGGCACCAGGATCAGCCAGGGAAAGCGGCTGTCGTCCATCAGCACGACCCGGCACAGGGGCCACTGGATCACCGCGTGGGTGTCCTTCTCCAGCCGGGGATCAAGGGGGATGAGCGGATGCGAAGTCATGGGGCGAGGTCCTGATGCGCCGGGGCGGAGGGTCGGCAAGGAAACGGGCAGTCAAGGAAACGGGCGGCCAGGGAAACGGCCAGGCCGAGACCGGTCGGTTCGGAAAAACCATGCAGAACCGGGCGTTGCGCGGCCGGAGTGATGCCTATACCGTTCGGCTCCCTCCCTTGCGTTTGGGCGCCTGACTCCCAGATGGGGCGGGGCGAAGATCGATGCTAGAGCCTGGCCCCGCGAACCGGAAGCGCTTTCGGGCCGGGTCAGTTTTCCGTGGATTCAAGGTGTTGTCCCACCGGCTGGCGCTCCGCCGGACCTGCCGGGCGGGGTGCACGACGAAAGGCCGTTAGGATGACAAAAGCCTCCGGGCTGATGGGGCGCCTCTCCTCCCCCTATGTAGTGCTGTTGTTGCCGCCCCTGTTCTGGTCCTCCAACGCCATCGCCGGGCGGCTTGCGGCGGCGGCGGACATCCCCCCCGTGGCGCTGGCCTTCTATCGCTGGCTGATTGCGCTCGGCCTTTTGCTGATCATCGGCTACCGGCCGCTGATCGACTGCTGGGATGCCATCCGCGCCAAATGGAAGGTGATCCTGGCGCTCGGTGCCCTTAGCGCCGGGGCCTACAACATGTTGATGTACGCCGCCCTGCAAACCACCACGGCCCTCAACGCCACCCTGGTGGCCTCGACCCTGCCGGTGGTCATGGTCGTGCTCGCCCGGGTCTGGCTGGACGAGCGCCTGCGGCCGGTGCAATGGAGCGGGATCCTGCTTGGGGTATGCGGCGTGGTGCTGGTGGTGGCGCGGGGGGATCTGGAGGTTCTGCTGACCCTGACCCTGCGGCAGGGCGACGCGCTGATGCTGCTGGCCACCCTGTCCTGGGCCACCTATTCGGTACTGCTGCGCAAGCATCCCCCGGGCATGCATCCCGTGGCCATGCTGACCGCCCAGGTCGCGGCCGGGCTGGTGGTGCTGATCCCGTTCTATCTGTGGGAGCTGTTCATCCAGGGACGCAGCCTGCCACTGAATGCCACGGCGGCCTGGCTGCTGCCCTATACGGCGGTTTTCCCGGCCATCGTTGCCTTTTATGCCTGGAACAAGGGCATCGCCGCCGTTGGCCCCAGTGTTGCCTCGATCTACACCAATCTGGTGCCGGTGCTGACGGCCCTGATGGCGCTGGTGCTGCTGGACGAAGCCATTCAACTGTACCATGTGGCCGGCATGGTGCTGATCCTGGGGGGCATCTGGCTGGTCACCGCCCGCCCCGGCGGCCTGATCCCCGGACGGCGGCGGACCGTCGCCCCGCACATGGACAAAAGCCAGAGAGGGTGACCGGGCGGTCTTCTTGCGAATGACCTATGGCCCAAACCGGCGGCAAAGGTGTAGGCTGACTGCCTGTGGATTCAGCAATCGGGGCGATTCATCATCGCCGAGGAAGGGTGCCCGTGTCCCATCAGTCCCAGTCCGTCACCGAAGCCGGCAAGCCGCTGATCGAATGGTCGGAGTCGTTCAGCGTTGGCGTTCCCCTGATCGACCGGGATCACCGGGTGCTGGTGGATCTGATCAACCAGCTGCCCGCGGCCCTGGACGGGGACGAATCCCGATGGGTGGTCGGCAGCGTGCTCGGCGGCCTGTGGGATTACACAGAATACCATTTCGCCCGCGAAGAAGCCCTTCAGGAAGCCGCCGGCTACCCCGATCTGCCGGCCCACCACGGCCACCATGTCGCCCTGAAGGACGAAGTGCGCCGCCATATGGACCACTACGACGCCGATCCCGAGGGCATGGACAAGGCCGCCCTGCTGGCCTTCATGCAGAACTGGCTGATCGAACATATCCTCCAGGAAGACATGACCTACCGCCCCTTCGTCGAACATAACGCCGAAGCCCAGGCCGTCGCCGAACGCGTCGGCCTGATGGACGGCGATGATGATCCCTGCGACGACGATACCGGATTTGCCGCCCTGTTCGTGCTGCGGGATTAGAGCGGAATGCGATGAAGTGGACACCGGTTCATCGCGAAAAATTCCGCTTAAACAAAAGCCTAGAGCGGGCTATCGAGTCAACCTGGAGCCTTCCCGCTCTAGGGCGCGCCGCTCAACAATAAACCGGAGAGACGGCGGTCCCTCCGGTTTTTTGTTCCCGTTCTGCAAGGCGGGAGCGGATGTCAGATCAGCGCCGGCGGTGTCAGGCCGTTGGCCCGGCAGGCTGCTTCCAGGGTGTTGGCCAGCAGCACGGCGATGGTCATCGGACCCACGCCGCCGGGCACGGGGGTGATGGCGCCGGCCACCTCGCGGACGGACTCGAAGTCCACGTCCCCCACCAGCTTGCCCTTTTCCTGGCCCGGTTCGGGGGGCAGGCGGTTGATGCCCACGTCGATCACCGTGGCGCCGGGCTTCACCCATTCCGCCGTCACCATGCGCGGGCGGCCGACGGCGGCCACCAGGATGTCGGCGCTGCGGCACAGGCCTGGGAGGTCGCGGGTCCGGGAATGGGCGATGGTCACCGTGCAGCTTTTTTGCAGCAGCAACTGGGCCATCGGCTTGCCGACGATGTTGGAGCGGCCGATGACCACCGCGTTCAGGCCGGTCAGGTCGCCCAGGGTTTCTTCCAGCAGCATCAGGCAGCCGCGCGGCGTGCAGGGCACCAGGGCCGGGGCGCCGTTCATCAGGTTGCCGGTGTTGATGGGGTGGAAGCCGTCCACATCCTTGGCCGGGTCGATGGCCTGGATGACCTTGCCTTCCGAGATGTGACCGGGCAGGGGCAGCTGGACCAGGATGCCGTGCACGGCCGGGTTGGCGTTCAGCTCGGCGACCTTGGCCAGCAGGGCCTCTTCGCTGGTGTCGGCGGGCAGGCGATGGGCGGTGGAGCGCATGCCCATCTCGGCGGCGGTGCGTTCCTTGGATCCCACATAAACCTTGCTGGCCGGATCGTCGCCCACCAGGACCACGTCCAGGCCGGGGATCAGGCCATGATCGGTGCGCACCATGTCCACTGCGGCGGCGATGCGCTGGCGCAGGGTCGCGGCGACGGCCTTTCCATCAATAATACGTGCGGTCATGGGCGGTCCTTTCCCTGAATGAGCGCCGGCAACGGCAGTGTCCGGAAGCGGCGGCACTTTACCCCCGGGGCGGTCGGCGGGAAAGGGATGGTCTCGCCGGGCCGTGGCGTTTTTTCGCTGGCCTGTTTTTCCTTGTGAAGTACCCTCTGCTCCCTTTAAGTGAGGTGCGCTTCCGCCGCGCCGGTCCCGTGCCGGCAGGGCGGGGGCTTAAGACCACCGCACGCAGTTTTCCCGTGACCAGGACGAACGGACCAAGGCATGAGCACGACGTCGGAGATCCGCCGGACCTTCCTCGATTACTTCGTGAAGAACGGGCACCAGGAGGTGGCCTCCAGCCCGCTTGTTCCCCTGAACGACCCGACGCTGATGTTCACCAACGCCGGCATGGTCCAGTTCAAGAACGTGTTCACCGGCAGCGAAACCCGCCCCTACAAGCGGGCGACCACGTCGCAGAAATGCGTGCGCGCCGGCGGCAAGCACAACGACCTGGACAATGTCGGCTACACCGCCCGCCACCACACCTTCTTCGAAATGCTGGGCAACTTCTCCTTCGGGGACTATTTCAAGGAAGAGGCGATCCATCACGCCTGGACCCTGGTCACCCGGGACTTCGGCCTGCCTGCCGACAAGCTGCTGGTGACCGTGCACACCAGCGACGAGGACGCCGCCGCCCTGTGGCGCAAGGTGGCCGGCCTGCCCGACGAGAAGATCATCCGCATCCCCACCAGCGACAATTTCTGGTCCATGGGCGAAACCGGTCCCTGTGGTCCGTGTTCGGAAATCTTCTTCGACCATGGCCCGTCCATTCCCGGCGGTCCGCCGGGCAGCCCGGACGAGGACGGCGACCGCTTCATCGAGATCTGGAACCTGGTGTTCATGCAGTTCGAGCAGCGGTCGGCCGAAGAGCGGGTGGACCTGCCCCGGCCGTCCATCGACACCGGCATGGGCCTGGAGCGGGTCGCGGCCGTGCTTCAGGGCAAGCACGACAACTACGATATCGACCTGATGCGCCACCTGATCGAAGCCACGGCCCATGCCGCCGGTACCGATCCGGACGGGCCGCACAAGGTCAGCCACCGGGTGATCGCCGACCACCTGCGCGCCAGTTCCTTTCTGATCGCCGACGGCGTGCTGCCGTCCAACGAAGGCCGCGGCTATGTGCTGCGCCGGATCATGCGCCGGGCCATGCGCCACGCCCACATGATGGGCGTGCAGGATCCCCTGCTGTGGCGTCTGGTGCCGGCCCTGGTCAAGGAAATGGCCGATCAGTTCTCGGAACTGGACCGCGCCCAGGCCCTGATCACCGAGACCCTGAAGCTGGAGGAATCCCGCTTCAAGCAGATGCTGGACCGCGGCCTGCGCCTGCTGGCCGATGAAACCGCCAGCCTGCCCGACAAGGGCACCCTGCCGGGCGACGTGGCCTTCCGTCTGTACGACACCTATGGCTTTCCTCTGGACCTGACCCAGGACGCCCTGCGCGCCAAGGGCATGGCCGTGGATGTGGACGGCTTCAATACCGCGATGGCCCGCCAGAAGGCGGAAGCCCGCAAGTCCTGGTCCGGCAGCGGCAGCCAGGCCACCGATTCCCTGTGGTACGATCTGTATGAAAAGGTCGGGGCCAGCGAGTTCCTGGGATACACCGGCACCGAGGCCGAGGGCAGCATCGTCGCCCTGGTGGTCGACGGCAAGGCCGTGGATCGGGCCGCACCGGGGACCGAGGTGGCACTGATCGCCAACCAGACCCCGTTCTATGGCGAATCCGGCGGCCAGATGGGCGACGCCGGGGTGATCACCGTGCCCGGCGGCGGTACCATCGCCGTGCGCGATACGCAGAAGATGCTCGGTGCCCTGCATATCCATCTGGGCACCGTCGATGGCGCGCCGGTTTCCGTCGGCCAGAACGCCCACTTCAGTGTCGATGTGGACCGACGCGACGCCGTGCGCGGCCACCATTCGGCAACCCACCTGCTGCACGAAGCCCTGCGCCGTCACCTGGGCGACCATGTGACCCAGAAGGGATCGCTGGTGGCGCCAGACCGCCTGCGCTTCGACATCAGCCATCCCAAGCCGCTGACGCCCGAAGAGTTGAAGGTGGTGGAAGACGACGTGAACCGGGAGATCCGCGCCAATGAAGAGGTGCGGACCCAGCTGATGGACCCCGAAGCCGCCATCGCCGCCGGGGCCATGGCGCTGTTCGGCGAGAAATACGGCGACGAAGTGCGGGTGGTCTCCATGGGCCGGCCCGACGGCGACTCGGCCAAGCCGTTCTCGGTGGAACTGTGCGGCGGCACCCATGTGCGGCGCACCGGCGACATCGGTCTGCTGAAGATCATTTCCGAAGGGGCGGTCAGTTCGGGCATTCGCCGGATCGAGGCGGTGACCGGGGCGGCAGCCCTCGCCTATGTGGACACCCAGGAGCGTCTGGTGAGCGAAGCCGCCGGTCTGCTGCGTGTCGCTCCGGCCGAACTGCCGGCGCGGGTCAGTGCGCTGATGGAAGACCGCAAGCGCCTGGAACGGGAACTGGCCGACGTGCGGCGCAAGCTGGCCACCGGCGGCGGCGCCGGCGCGGCGGCGGGTCCGGAGATCAAGGAGATCGGCGGCACCAGGTTCATCGGCCGGGTGTTCGAGGACATGCCCGCCAAGGACCTGAAGGGCATGGCCGACGAGATGAAGGTCCAGGTGGGCTCCGGCGTGGTTGCCCTGATCAGCGTCACAGAGGGCAAAGCGTCGCTGGTGGTCGGGGTGACCGACGACCTGAAGGGCGTGAAGGACGCGGTGGCCCTGGTGCGGGCCGGTGCGGCGGTGGTGGGCGGAAAGGGCGGCGGCGGCCGTCCGGACATGGCCCAGGCCGGCGGGCCGGATGGCGACAAGGCCGCCGACGCCCTGGCCGCCATCGAAGCGGCTCTGGCCGGCTGAGGCGTTCGCGTCGCTCTCTGATGCATGCGAAAGCGGCGCCGTCCCGATCTTCGGGGCGGCGCCGCTTTCTTTGGACCCTCTACACCATCGGGGGGCTAAACCATCGGCGGGTTGAGGCGGGCGAAGCCCTCCTGCCGGGTGTAGGGAAAGTGGGGGTAGGGGGGCGTTACCGTACTGGCCGCATCCAGGCGTGCGATCTGGTCCGGGGTCAGGGTCCAGCCGACGGCACCGAGATTCTGGCGCAGCTGCTCTTCCGTGCGGGCGCCGAGGATCACCGACGACACCGTGGGGCGCCGCAGCAGCCAGTTCAGGGCCACCTGCGGCACCGTCTTGCCCGTCTCCTGGCCGATGGCTTCCAGCACATCGACGATGTCATACAGGCGCGGGTCGTCCACCGGCGGGCCGAAGCTGGCAGTCTCATGCAGGCGGCTGTTTTCGGGCAGGGGGGTGCCGCGCCGCACCTTGCCGGTCAGCCGTCCCCAGCCCAGCGGGCTCCACACCAGGGCGCCGACCCCCTGGTCGCGGGCCAGCGGCATCAGGTCCCATTCATAGTCCCGGCCGACCAGGGAATAGTACACCTGGTGGGCCACATACCGCGGCCAGCCATGCCGGTCGGCCAGGGCCAGCGCCTTCATCAGCTGCCAGCCGGCGAAGTTGGAGGCGCCGACATAGCGCACCTTGCCCGCCCGGATCAGCTGGTCGAGGGTGGCCAGGACCTCGTCGACCGGGGTGACGGCGTCGAAGGCGTGTAGCTGCAGCAGGTCGATATAGTCCGTGCCCAACCGGGACAGCGCGGTGTCGACGGCGGCGATCAGTCGGGGACGGGAGGACCCTGCGTCATTGGGGCCGTTGCCCAGGGGCAGGCCGGTCTTGGTGGAGATCAGCAGCGTGTCGCGCCGGCCCTTGATGGCCTCACCGAGAACGGCTTCGGACGCACCATCGGAATAGACGTCGGCGGTGTCGAACAGGGTCACTCCGGCGTCCAGGCAGATGTCCACCAGGCGGCGGGCTTCGCGGGCATCGGTGGTACCCCAGTTGCCGAACAGCGGGCCGGTGCCGCCGAAGGTGCCCGTGCCGAAACTGAGGGCTGGCACCCGAAGGCCGGAGGCACCGAGCTGACGATAGTCCATGGGATTGCTCCTTGAGAGAGGGGGGAAAATGGGGAGGTCAGGCGGCTTCCTCGCAGGCCTTGTCCGGGGCCGGATGGCCGACCATCTGCCGGCCGGCGCGCATGGCCAGCAGGGCGGTGGCAAAGGCGGCCAGGGGGAACACCGCCGCCGCCAGGGGCAGGGCATCGAGCGGGACGCCCCGGTCGATCACCACGCCGCCGGTCCAGGCGCCCATGGCGTTGCCCAGGTTGAAGGCGCCGATGTTGAGGCTGGAGGCCAGGCTCTGTCCCGCGCCTTCGGCCCGGGCCAGCACCCAGGCCTGCAACGGCGCGACGGTGGCGAAGCCGGCGACTCCCAGCAGGCCGACGGCGGTGACCGCCGCGGCGGGGGAATGGAAGGCCGGCCCCATCAGCGCCAGCACCAGGGCCAGCGCCAGGACGGTGATCAGCACCGCCGGGTCCGGGCGCCTGTCCGCCAGCTTGCCGCCCAGCAGGTTGCCCACCACCAGCCCGCCGCCGAAAACCAGCAGGGTCAGGGACAGGGCATCGCCGCCCAGGCCGCTGACCGTGGTTAGCAGCGGCGCGATATAGGTATAGACGGCAAAGACTCCGGCGAAGCCCAGCACGGTGGTCAGCAGTCCCAGCAGCACCGGCCGGCGCAGGATGGCCCGCACATCGGCCCGCCAGTCAGACGGTTCCGGCGCGGTCTTGTCCGCCGGCACCAGGGTGGCGATGACCGCGAAGGCGACGGCGCCGATGAATGTGACGGCCAGAAAGGTCGCCCGCCAGCCGGCCTGCTGGCCGATCCAGGTGCCCATCGGCACCCCCAGGACGGTGGCCACGGTCAGTCCGGAAAACAGGATGGACACGGCCGAGGCGCTGCGGTTCCTGGGCACCAGGGTGGTGGCGACCACCGAGCCGACGCCGAAGAAGGTGCCGTGGGCCAGGGCGGTGAGGATCCGTCCGGCCATCAGCAGGCCATAGGTGGGCGCCAGGGCACAGGCGGCGTTGCCCAGGGTGAAGACCACCATCAGCCCCAGCAGCACGTGCTTGCGCGGCCAGCGGGCGGTCAGCACGGTCAGCACCGGGGCGCCGACCATCACCCCCAGGGCGTAGCCGGAGATCAGCAGCCCCGCCAGGGGGACGGAAACACCAAGGTCGCTGCCGACCTCCAGCAGCAGGCCCATGATGACGAATTCGGTGACGCCGATGCCGAAGGCGCCGGCCGTCAGGGCATAGAGAGCAAGGGGCATGGGAAGAATCCGTTTTCCGTGAGCGGGCGCCAGCGCCCTGTCAGCCGAACATGGATCGCGGATCGTTGATGACATAGTCTGCGTTCTGGCAAATCACTTGTGAGGTGAATTCACAATGGCGCGGTCCGACATCAACCGGTTCGCCGAAATGGACGTTTTCGTGCGGGTGGTCGAGGAAGGCGGCTTTTCCCGGGCCGCCCGGGTCTGCCGCTTGACCCCTTCGGCTGTCAGCAAGCTGATCGCCCGCATGGAAGACCGCCTGGGCGCGCGGCTGTTCAACCGGTCCACCCGCCGGCTGATCCTGACGGCGGAGGGGTGCGCCTTCTATGACCGGGCCACCCGCATCCTGTCGGATCTGGCCGACGCGGAACGCACCGTTGGGGCCGGAGAGACGCCGGCGGGGCCGTTGCGCATCAACACCAGCGGGGCCTATGCCGCTCATGTCCTGATTCCGGCGCTGCCGGCTTTTCTGGCCCGCTATCCCGGCCTGACCGTGGACATCGACCAGACCGACGCGGTGGTCGACCTGATGGCCGCCCGGGCGGACGTCGCCATTCGCACCGGGCCGCTCAAGGCGTCCAATCTGGTGGCCCGGAAATTGGGCGAGACCCCCTTGCGTCTGGTGGCCGCACCGACCTATCTGGCTGGCCATGGGGTGCCGGAGACGGTGGCCGATCTGGACCGTCACGTGCGACTCGGATTCGGCTACGTCCGGGCGGTGGATGGCTGGCCCCTGGTGGAAGACGGGCGGGAGGTCCTGGTCGGCGGTCCGCCCCGGGTGACCGCCAACGACGGGGTGGCCCTGCTGCGCATGGCCCTGGCCGGGGTGGGAATCGCCCGCCTGGCCGACTTCATGACCCGCACGGATCTGGCTGCCGGCCGGCTTGTTCCGGTGCTTCCGGCCCAGGATCCGGGGGAAAGAGAAAGCTTCTACGCCATCTTCGCCGATCAGGGCGGACCGCTACCGGCGCGGGTGCGCGCCCTGTTGGATTTCCTGGCCGTGCATGGTCGCGTGTCATGAGAAAACGGTCGGGACTGGCGCCAAAGGCGATTATTGTGCGCCGCACAATTTTCCCTTGACAGAGGATCCCTGCTGAATACAGTCGGAGGCATATTGCGGCGCAAAATCGGGGGGATTCCTTGCGCCGACCGTGTGACTCTGGGCACATATCATAGCCGTAAGGCGCGAGAGGAGAGAGACCGATGATCAAGTCGTACGAAGATGTTGTGAAGTTCAACAAGGACAACCTGGACGCCGCCGTTGCCGCCGGCACTACCCTGGCGAAGGGCGTCGAAACCCTGTCCAAGGAATATTTCGGTTATGCCGGCAAGTCCTTCGACACCGCCGTGGAAGCCTCCAAGGCGCTGGCTTCCTGCAAGTCTCCGACCGAGTTCACCGAGTTGCAGACCAAGCTCGCCAAGGACGGGTTCGACGACATGGTCGCCCAGTCCAAGAAGATGTCCGAACTGACCACCGGCGTGCTGAAGAGCGCCTTCGAACCGGTCGGCGCCCGCGCCAAGACCGTGTTCGAAACGGTGACCCCGAAGGCCGCGTAAGGCTTTTGATGGATCCGGCTTCAATGAGTCGTTGAAGCGGACAGGACGGGCCGTCCCGGGAACGGGGCGGCCCGTTTCTTTTGGGGAAACCGAAGCCAGGGTGCGGAGTTTATCTTCAAGAAAACAATGGGTTATAATTTTTGTGCAGTGCACAAAAAACACGGTTGACTTCGACCGGGAAAGCCTTAAATTAAGGTCATGCTGCGGTGCACAAAAAGGGACGCTGTCCCGAGGCATCGCGGACCAGCCCCATCCGGAGAGGAGAGAAGCCATGATTAAGTCGTACGAAGATATCGTGAAGTTCAGCAAGGACAACATGGATGCCGTGATCGTTGCCGGCACCACCTTTGCCAAGGGCTATGAAGAGATCTCAAAGGAATGCGTGAGCTACGCCGGCAAGTCCTTCGACACCGCCGTTGAGGCCTCCAAGGCCCTGGCCACCTGCAAGACCCCGGCCGAGTTCTCCGAACTGCAGACCAAGCTGACCAAGGAAAGCTTCGACGGGGCCGTGGCCCAGTCCAAGAAGCTGGGTGAAATGACCTCCGTCGTGCTGAAGAGCGCGTTCGAGCCGGTCGGCGCCCGCGTCAAGACCGTCTTCGAAACGGCTGTTCCGAAGGCCGCCTAACACCTTCTTTCCGGACCGCCTGGCGGTCTGGTGACGGTCGAAAAATCCCCCGGGTGGGTTCGTCCCTCCGGGGGATTTTCGTTTTTTATTCCGCCGCTTTCAGCAGACTGGCGACCCGCCGCAGGCCAAGCTGGTAGCCTTCGGTCCCGCAGCCGGCGATTACCCCGTCCGCGCGCAGCGACACATAGGAGTGGTGGCGGAAGCTTTCCCGCTTGTGGACGTTGGAGATATGCACCTCGATCACCGGTCCTTCGAAGGTGTGCAGCGCATCCAGCAGCGCCACCGAGGTGTGGGTATAGGCGGCGGGGTTGATGACGATGGCCGCCCCGTCTTCCCGGGCTTCGTGGATCCAGTCGATCAACTGGTGTTCGGCGTTGGATTGAAAAAAGCGGATGGTGTGCCCCAGGCTTTCGGCGAGGGTCCGGCAGGCCTCTTCCACATCGGCCAGGGTCTCGGCGCCATAGATTTCCGGCTGCCGCTTGCCCAGCAGGTTCAGGTTCGGGCCGTTCAGGATATAGATCGGTTTGCTCATGGGGAAATCCTGGCTGAAAGAAACGGTGGCGTCGCAGCATCTAGCGTAAAAGTGGGCACCGGTTTTCCGGTCCCCTCGATGCTGTATTTATATGCTCTAGTGCACTGACACATTCAGCTGATTCAGCGGTCAGTGCACTAGGACTTTGTTTATGCATCAACTTTCCAAACTTCGGCTGATGCCTTCGTTTGGGTCGATCACTAGGCGCCGGGGCACAGGACGAATCGAAGGACCATCTCCACCACCTTATCCTCGAATGCGGCGCGATGGGCGGGATCCGATAGCGGATCGCCGAAGATCATGGAAAAGGTGGCCCGGTTGGACACGCTGAAGAAGCTCAGGGCGCTGATCTGCCAGTGCAGGTCCAGGGCCGTCAAGCCTTCGCGGAAAATGCCCTGCTCCAGTCCCTGCCGATAGATCTCCGCCAGTGCGTCGATGGCAGAGGTGTTCAGCGAGCGGATCACCTCTGACTGCCGCAGGTGGTCGCCGTGGTGGATGTTTTCGATCATCACCAGGCGAATGAATTCCGGGTGATCCTGGTGATGGTTGAAGGTGTGGCGCACCAGTGCCCGCAGGGCATCGGCCGGTGGCAGGCCCGCCAGGTGCAGATCCGCCTCGGTGGCGCGCACGGCGCGATAGGCTTCCTCCAGCACCCGCCGGTACAGGCCGTCCTTGTCGCCGAAATAGTAATAGATCATCCGCTTGGACGTGCGGGTGCGTGACGCGATGTGGTCTATCCGCGCTCCGGACAGGCCGTTGGCCGAAAACTCCTCGCGCGCCACCCGCAGGATGTCGGCCTTCACCGCCTCCGGGTTCTGTTTCCACGATCCCCGTCCGCCCTCGGCGCTTGTGAGGTCCCGTCCGCCGGTCGCGACGAGATCGCCTGTTTTCGTCGCTGTCGGTGGTCTATCGCTGCCTGACATCCCCATCCCGCATTCTCCTTGAACCACCCGCAGTCTACCAAATTAACCGCGCCGAACAAATTGTTTGACGGATTTAACTAGTTGGTACAAAGTGAGCATCGGCAAGATCCGAATTCCCAATCGGGGCCGAGGGAGGGCCTGAACACGGCGTGACGAACCTGGGGAACAGCAGTGGCATGGAGACGGACGCAGCGATGGCTGCGGCGACCCTGGGGTCCGCGGATGGGGCCGGCCCGGCACCGCGGACCGTGCTGGCCGGCCTGGTCGGCAGCGGCATTCAGCGCTCCCGGACTCCGGCAATGCACGAGGCGGAGGGACGCAGCCACGGTTTGCGGCTGGTCTACCGCCTGTTCGACACGGATTGCATGGGCGATCCCCGGCCGGCGGTGGGGGATGTGGTGCGTGCGGCCGAGCTATGCGGCTTCGCCGGTCTGAATGTCACCTTCCCCTACAAGGCGGCGGTGATGGACCATCTGGACGCCCTGTCCGAAGAGGCCAAGGCTGTGGGCGCCGTCAACACGGTGGTCTTCCGCGATGGCCGGCGGGTGGGGCACAACACCGACTGGTGGGGCTTCGCCGAAAGTCTGCGCCGGGGCCTGCCCGGCGTGGCGCGGGACCGGGTGCTGCTGCTGGGGGCCGGCGGGGCCGGCGGGGCGGTGGCGCAGGCCCTGGTGGATAGCGGCGTGACGTCCCTGCTGGTCTTCGATACCGACCGGACGCGGGCAGAGGCGCTGGTGGACCGGCTGGTTGCGCGCAATCGCGGTGCGGGTTCCATCTCCGCTCCGGACAGCCTGGATGCCCTAGTGGCCGGCGGCGAAATCGCTGCGCTGGATGGGGTGGTGAACGCCACCCCCATCGGCATGGCCAAGCTGCCCGGCACACCGTTCCCGGCGACCCTGCTGGATCCCCGCATGTGGGTGGCCGATATCGTCTATTTCCCGCTGGAGACTCAGTTTTTGCGGGCGGCCCGTGCCGCCGGCTGCCGATTGCTGCCGGGATCGGGAATGGCCGTCTATCAGGCGGTGCGGGCGTTCGAACTGTTCACCGGCGTGACGCCCGACGACCGGCGCATGGCAGATGTGTTCCGATCCCTGTCCGGGCCGGAGGACAAGGCCGGAGGATAGGAGACGGACTGACGAGAAAGCCTCCGGTCCCGGAGCCGGAGGGCAAGCACCATAAACAACAGGCCCGCCACCAGGACGGGCCATAACCTGGGAGGGTAGCATGTCCTTTTCGTTTTCCAAGCTGTCGGTGACCGGCGGGATGGCCGCCGCCGCGCTGGCGCTGTGCCTGTCCGCCGGTGCCGTGCAGGCGCAGACCATCCGTTTCGGCCATGTGGATCCGGCCGAGTGGCAAAGCTCCAAGAAAGGGGCGGCGGCGCTGATCTTCAAGAACATCGTCGAAGGCGAAACCGGGTTGACCGTCGAGCTGTACCCCGCCGGCGCCCTGGGCAACGAAGGTGATCTGGTGCAGCAGGCCCAGGAAGGGCTGACCCAGGTGGTGATGGTCTCCGGTGCCATGTCGAAGATCTGCCCGGCCGCCCAGGTTCTGGATATCCCTTACGTCTTCTCCTCGGCCACCGTGGCCTGGGACGTGCTGGACGGTCCCTTCGGCAAGGAGCTGGCGGACCATTGCCTGGAACAGACGGGCCTGCGCATCCTGGCCTATGGCGAAACCGGCTTCCGCAACTTCACCAACAACACCCGGCCTATCAAGACACCTGAAGACATGGCAGGCCTGAAATTCCGCGTGCAGCCGATCCCGCTGTATGTGGAAATGGTCAAGGGGCTGGGCGGTGAGCCGACTCCCATCGCCTGGACCGAATTGCCCACCGCCCTGTCCACAGGCGTGGTGGACGGCCAGGAAAACCCGGTCGGCGTGATCTACAACAACAACCTTCACAAGCTGCAGAAGTACCTGACCCTGGACGGTCACGTGTACGGGGCGGATTACCTGCTGATCAATGACGCGTTCTTCCAGTCCCTGTCCCCGGCCGAGCAGGCGGTGGTCAGCCGGGCGGCGCGCATCGCCGGCACCATGGGCCGCGCCATCCAGCAGTTCAACACGGCCGAAGGCGTGACCAAGGTCACCGCCGAAGGCATGGAGGTCTATTCCCCCACCGCCGAGGAGCTGGATGCCTTCCGCACCAAGGCCCAGCCCGCCGTGAAGACCTGGCTGGCCGGTGAATTGGGCGATGAAGCCGAGTGGATCGAAAAGCTCGACGCTGCCGTCTCCTCCCAGTCGAACTAAACGATCCTCGGCCCTCTTGGCCGGGGCGGTCTCCTCTCCCGTCCCGGCCACTTTTTCAGCGATCCACCCTTCAGGAAGGATGCTCCCATGGATGGGCTCCGAGGCCTGACGCATGCCGTCATTCCGGCCCTGATCCGGGCCTTGACCGCGATCTGTGCGGCAGGGGCCGGCGGCATGATGGCGGCCGTCTTCGCGATCATCTTTCTCAACGCCCTCGGGCGCTACACCCTGGGGACTTCGCTGCCCTGGGGCGAGGAAATGCCGATCTACCTGACCATCTACGGCGTCATGTTCGGTGTGGTACTGGGGTATCTCCAGGGTCGCCACATCCGCTTCACCATCGTCACCGACCTGTTCCGCGAGACCACCCGCCGCCGGCTGGAACATCTGGTGGACCTGGGGGTGCTGGTGCTGGGGGGCTTCTTCACCGTGTCGGGGGTGATGTTTGTCCTCAAGCGCGGCGGGCTCCAGGCTTCCGGCCTGATCGGCACCGCCCGTGATCTGGCCGAGGCCACCGGCCTGCCCTGGCTGGAGTCCCTGGGCCACCTGGCGTTCTGGCAGTCGGCGATGCCCCTGGGCGGGGCGCTGCTGACGCTGGCCGCGCTGGTTCGGCTGGCGGCGGCGCTGCTCGCCCTATCCTCCACCGCGACCCACGGGAAGGCCTGATCCATGAGCATCGCGCTTCTGCTCGCCGCCCTGGTGCTGGGCATGCCGCTGGCCTTCGCCATCCTGGCCGCGCTGACCCTGTTCATGGTGACCGGCGAGTTTCCCTATCACCTGCGCATCGTCGCCACCGAAACCTTCAAAAGCCTGAATTCCTATCCCCTGCTGGCCATCCCCCTGTTCATCCTCGCCGGGGAGCTGATGAACGAAAGCGGCATCACCACCCGCATCATCGCCTTCGCCAACGTCCTTGTGGGGCGGTTGCGGGCCGGGCTGGCGCTGGTCAACATCTGGGCCTCGGTGATCTTCGCCGGGCTGTCCGGGTCGGCCATCGCCGACACCTCCGCCCTCGGCAGGGTGTTTATCCCCGAGATGGAACGCCACGGCTACCGCCGCGATTTCGCCGCCGCCCTGACGGCAGCGTCGAGCATCATCGGCCCGATCATTCCGCCGTCCATCCCGGTGATCATCTATGCCCTGACCGTGACCGGCGTATCCGTGCCGGCGCTGTTCGTTGCCGGTGTGGTGCCCGGGGTGCTGCTGGCGGTCTTTCTGACCGTCTATGTCATGCTGAGCGTGCGCACGGCCGACCATACCAACGAGACCGAAGCGCTCAGCGGTGGGCAGACGGCGGGACAGGCCCTGGCCGGGGGGATGATTCCGCTGCTGATGCCGGTGTTCGTGGTCGGCTCCATCCTGCTGGGCATCGTCACGCCGACCGAAGCGGCCAGCTTTGCCGTCGCCTACGCCCTGCTGGTGGGGCTGGCGCTGTATCGCACCATCACCCCCGGGGCCTTGCCGCGCATCTTCACCGCTGCCATGCGCGACAGTGCGCTGATCCTGGTGATCATCGCCGCCGTGTCGGCAGGCAACTGGCTGCTGACCTACAACCGCGTACCCAACATGCTGACCGACTGGGCGCTGGGGGCGGTGGACAGCCGCACCACGTTCCTGCTGGCGGTGATGCTGCTGCTGCTGGTGGTCGGGCTGTTCCTGGAAGGCATCGCGGCCATGCTGGTGCTGGCCCCGATTCTCAGCCCCATCGCCGTCGGCCTGGGCATCGATCCGGTGCACTTCGGCATCGTAGTGATCTTCAACCTGATGATCGGCCTGATCACCCCGCCGCTGGGCCTGTGCCTGTTCGTCGCCGAGGGGATCGCCAATGTCGGCATTGCCAGGCTGACCAAGCAGATCCTGCCGTTCTTCGTGGTCGAGGTGCTGGTGCTGATCGTCATCACTTTCGTCCCGGAGACGGTGACGACCTTGCCCCGTCTGTTTGGGTATTGATCCAGTCCATGTTCCGGAAAGGGAGGCCTCTCGCATGCTGAAAACCGCGATCGCCACCGTGTCCATCGCCGGCACCCTGGAAGAGAAGTTCGCCGCCATCGCGGCAGCGGGCTTCGACGGGGTGGAGATTTTCGAGAACGACTTCCTGGCCTTTGACGGTACCCCCCGGGATGTGGGCCGCATGGCCCGGGACCACGGGCTGGAGATCAGCCTGTTCCAGCCTTTCCGCGATTTCGAAGGCCTGCCCGAACCCTACCGCAGCCGTGCCTTCGACCGGGCCGAACGCAAGTTCGACCTGATGGAGGAACTGGGTACCGATCTGGTCCTTGTCTGCTCCAGCGTTTCGCCGGTGGCGCTGGGGGGCATCGACCGCGCCGCCGCCGACTTTCGCGAGCTGGGGGAGCGGGCGGCAAAACGGGGCTTGCGCATCGGCTTCGAGGCCCTGGCCTGGGGCCGCCATGTCAACGACCACCGCGATGCCTGGGAGGTGGTGCGCCGCGCCGATCATGCCAGCGTCGGCCTGATCCTCGACAGCTTCCACACCCTGGCCCGCAAGATCGACCCGGACACCATCCGTGCCATCCCCGGTGACCGCATCTTCTTCATCCAGCTGGCCGATGCGCCGCTGATCGACATGGACCTGCTGTACTGGAGCCGCCACTTCCGCAATATGCCCGGCGAGGGCGATCTGGCGGTGACCGATTTCATGCGGGCGGTAGTGGCCACCGGTTATACCGGGCCGGTGTCGCTGGAGATCTTCAATGACCAGTTCCGGGGCGGCTCGCCCCGGGCGATTTCCGTGGATGGTCACCGCTCCCTGCTCTGCCTGATGGACGAGGTGCGCCGCGCGGAACCCGGCATTCGCATCCAGGTGCCGCCCATGCCCGACCGCCGGGTGCTGGAAGGGGCGGACTTCATCGAATTCGCCACCGCCGAGTCCGAGGCCGCCCCCCTGGAAGACCTGCTGCGCCGCTTCGGCTTCCGGCGCGGAGCGCGCCATCTGTCCAAGCCGGTGACCCTGTGGCGCCAGGGGGCGGTGCATATCCTGATCAACACAGATCCCGCCTCGCGCCCGCCGTCCGGACAGACGGTCCGTCACCTCGGCTTGCGGGTGGATGATGCGGGGCAGGCCCTGACCCGCGCCGTCGCCCTGGGGGCGGACCCTCATCACCAGCCCGTCGGTGCCGGCGAACTGCACATCCCCGCCATCAAGGGCGTCGGCGGCGGGCTGATCTATTTTGTGGACGGTGGCGGCGACCTGGGCCGCTGGCGTGATATCGACTTCACGCCCCTGCCCGAGGAAAGCAGGGAGGGGGACAGACTCGCTTCGGCGGGCCTGCTGCGGGTGGATCACGTGGCCCTGACCGTCCCGGCCGAGGACCTGCCCAGCTGGGCGCTGTTCCACACCACCCTGTTCCGCAGCCGCAAGACACCGCTGGTGGACGTGGTGGACCCCGCCGGCCTGGTGCGCAGCCAGGGGGTGGAAAGCCTGGACGGCGGTCTGCGGATTACCCTCAACGGGGCGGAGAACCGGCGCACCTTGGCCGGGCGCTTCCTGTCCGCCGGGGCCGGATCGGCGGTGCAGCATGTGGCCTTCCTGACCGACGATATCTTCGCCACCGCCGCCGCCCTGCGCGCCAACGGTTTCGAGGCCCTGGCCATCTCCCGCAACTACTACGACGATCTGGAAGCGCGCCTGGGCCTGGATCCGGCACTCAGCGACCGCCTGCGGGGCGAGAATATCCTCTACGACCGCACCGACGACGGCGAGTATTTCCAGATGTACGGTCCGCTGCACGGTGAAGGGTTTTTCTTCGAAATCGTCAGCCGCCGCGCCGGCTACGGCGGTTACGGCGCCCCCAACGCGCCCTTCCGCATCGCCGCACAGAAGCGCCCGCAGGCGGCCTAAGCCCCTTGACCGAACCTTTCCCGCGCCCCACCCTGTGATCGGGTGGGTTTCGCGGAATTCCCATCCGCAACCGCATTGTCCGCCGTCCCGGTGGGTGATACGGGCTATTCCTCTTCACCCGATAGCAGAAAGGGACGGGCATGCGTTTCACGGGGACCGAGACCTATGTGGCCACCGAGGACCTGATGGTCGCGGTCAACGCGGCGGTGGCCCTGGGCCGCCCCCTGCTGATCAAGGGCGAACCCGGCACCGGCAAGACCGTGCTGGCCGAGGAAGTGGCCAAGGCGCTCGGCAAGCCCCTGCTGACCTGGCACATCAAGTCCACCACCAAGGCCCAGCATGGCCTGTATGAATACGATGCGGTGTCGCGTCTGCGGGATTCCCAGCTGGGGGACGACCGGGTGCATGACATCGCCAACTACATCAAGCCGGGCAAGCTGTGGGACGCCTTCACCACCGGCGACGGCGCGGTGCTGCTGATCGACGAGATCGACAAGGCCGATATCGAGTTCCCCAACGACCTGTTGCAGGAACTCGACCGCATGGAATTCTTCGTGCACGAAACCGGCCAGACGGTGAAGGCCGACATCCGGCCCATCGTCATCATCACCTCGAACAACGAGAAGGAACTGCCCGACGCCTTCCTGCGCCGCTGCTTCTTCCACTACATCCGCTTCCCGGACGACGAGACCATGCGGCGGATCATCGCCGTGCACTATCCGGACATCCAAAGCACGCTGGTGCGCGAGGCCCTGTCCCTGTTCTACGAAATCCGCGAGGTGCCCGGCCTGAAGAAGCGCCCCACCACCTCGGAACTGCTGGACTGGCTGAAGCTGCTGATGGTCGACGATATTTCGCCCGAAACCCTGCGTGCGAAAGACGTCAAAACCCTGATCCCGCCTCTGCACGGTGCCCTGCTGAAGACCGAGCAGGACGTGCACATGCTCGAACGCCTGGCCTTCATGGCCCGGCGCGAAGGCCGCTGAGGCCGCCTGGGGGAAGTTATCATGTTCCTGCGCCTGTTCCACGGATTGCGCGAAGCCCGGGTGCCGGTGTCGCTGACCGAATACCTGTCCCTGCTGGAAGCGCTGGAGGCCGGGGTTCCCGACTATTCGGTGGACAACTTCTACTACCTCTGCCGGGCGGTGCTGGTGAAGGACGAGCGCCATCTCGACCGTTTCGACCGGGTGTTCGGCACCGTTTTCAAGGGCCTGGAAAGCAGCGGCGGCGAAGGAGGAGCGGAGGTCACCGCCGAGATCCCGGAAGACTGGCTGCGTGCCCTGATGGAACGCCATCTGAGCGAAGAGGAAAAGGCGCAGATCCAGGCTCTGGGCGGTTTCGAAAAGCTGATGGACACCCTGCGCCAGCGGCTGGAAGAACAGAAGGGCCGCCACCAGGGGGGCAGCAAATGGATCGGCACCGGCGGCACGTCACCGTTCGGGGCCTATGGCTACAATCCGGAAGGGATCCGTATCGGCCAGGACCGCTCCCGCCATCGCCGGGCGGTGAAAGTCTGGGACAAGCGCGAGTTCAAGGACCTGGACGACACGGTGGAGGTGGGGACCCGCAACATCAAGGTCGCCTTGCGCCGTCTGCGCCGGTTCGCCCGCACCGGGGCGGCCACCGAACTGGATCTGGACGGCACCATCCGTTCCACCGCTCACCAGGGGGGGCTGCTGGATCTGCAAATGGTGCCGGAACGGCACAACGCGGTGAAGGTGCTGCTGTTCCTGGACATCGGCGGGTCAATGGACGACCACATCCGGGTCTGCGAGGAGCTGTTTTCCGCTGCCCGCAGCGAGTTCAAGCATCTGGAGCACTATTACTTCCACAATTGCCCCTATGAATTCCTGTGGAAGGACAACCGCCGTCGCCGCACCGAACGCATTCCCACCGCCGAGGTCCTGCGCACCTATCCCCGCGACTACAAGCTGATCATCGTCGGCGATGCTTCGATGAGTCCCTACGAGATCATGTATCCCGGCGGGTCGGTGGAACATTGGAACGAGGAGCCGGGCCAGGTCTGGCTGGATCGTCTGACCACCGGCTGGCCGTCGGCGGCCTGGCTGAATCCGGTGCCCCGGCGCTGGTGGGACGCCACCCATTCCATCGGGATGGTGCGCGAGCTGATGGAAGACCGCATGTATCCCCTGACCCTGGAAGGGCTGGACCAGGCCATGGCAGCGCTGACACGGTGACGCGATGAACCTGCGGTGTCGGGCAGGCGTTGGTCTTCCTTCCGTCCCGTTCACCGCATCATCGCGAAAGGCCGCCCATGCTTACCATCTTCTCCCCCGACCAGCGCCTGCATGCTCCGGAAAGCGAGTTTTCCAGGGGGCGCATGATCCCCTATCGCGAGACCCCGGCACGGGCCGATTCGGTGTTGGCGGGAATTGTCGCCGCCGGACTGGGACCGGTGGAAACGCCGGAAGACCTGGGCACCGGGCCGGTGCTGGCGGTGCATGACGCGGCCTATGTGGATTTCCTGCAAACCTGCTGGACCCGCTGGCGGGTGGAGCAGGGGGACCATCCGGCCTTTCCCACCGCCTGGCCCCTGGACCGTCTGGGCCAGGCGCCGCCGCGCGGCCTGGAAGGGGAACTGGGCTGGTACTGCTTCGACAGCGGAACGGCCATCGGGCCGGGAACCTGGGAAGCCGCCCTGGCCTCGGCCCATTCGGCGGCCACGGCGGCCATGCGCGTGTCCGCCGGCGCCACCGAGGGCTTGGTGGGGGCGGCCTTCGCGTTGTGCAGGCCGCCGGGGCATCACGCAGCCGCGGCCATGATGGGCGGCTACTGCTATTTCAACAACGCCGCCATCGCTGCCCAGACCTTGCGCCACGGCGGGGCGGCCAAGGTGGCCGTGGTCGACGTGGATTTCCACCACGGCAACGGCACCCAGGCGATCTTCTGGACCCGGGCGGATGTGCTGGTGGCCTCGCTGCACGCCGATCCCTCTTACGCCTTTCCCTACTACTGCGGATTCGCCGATGAAACCGGCGCCGGCCCGGGAGAGGGGGCGACCCTGAATATGCCCCTGCCCAAGGGCATGGACGACGCGGCCTATCTGGTGGCCCTGGCCACCCTGCTGCGCCGGGTGGCCGCCCACGGGGCGGATGCCCTGGTGGTGTCGCTGGGCGTGGATACCTTCGGCAAAGATCCCCTGTCCGCTTTTGCCCTGTCCGCCGGTGCCTACCCCCGAATCGGTGCCGCCCTGGCCGGTCTGGGGCTGCCGACGGTGCTGGTGATGGAAGGCGGCTATGCCACCGAGGCCACGGGCCGCAATGTCGCGGCCGTTCTCGGAGGATTTACTGAAGCTTTTACAATGGGTTGATAGTAGAGGGGGCGCTTTCTTAAGAGCGGACCATTTTTTTCCTTTCCCTGAAAACAAGAATCGGACATACACTATGTGATGTAGCCTTACTACCATTTTGTATAGGGGTTTGGCTAACCATGTCGCAGCGTTCCATCCATACGTAAGCCTGCGCCCGTCGGGATGCTTGAAGTCTGCGCGTTGTCCTCCGAACAAACAGGGAATGGCTTCATGGGAAAGCTCAACAACGTCTCGATCAGGGTGAAGCTGATTGTCTCCTTCATGCTGCTGATCCTCATGGGATTGGTCGTGGGGATCTTTGCGGTCAACCGCATTTCGGTGGTGAATGAGGCGTCGACCGAGATCACCCGAAACTGGTTGCCCAGCATTGCGACATTGGGTGCGTTGAATACGGCCACCAGTGATTATCGCATCGCCCAGGGCCGCCATGTGATGTCCACAGATCCGGCATTCATGGCGGACGCTGAGCAGGAACTTAGTGCACTTGCGACACAGATCGCGCGACTAAGCCGGCAGTACGAAGGGCTGATCTCCTTGGACGAGGAGCGGGTCTTGTTCGAAGACTTTCAGCAGCAATGGGCGTCCTATGGCGCATTGAATGAAGAGTTGCTGGATCTGTCGCGACAGAACAGGAATGAGGACGCGGCTGATCTCTTCCGCGAAGGCGCCCAAGACCTCTTTAATTCCGCCAGTCAGGTGCTGGTGACTCTGATCGACATGAACGATGCAAGCGCCCAGGCGGCCAGTGATGCCGGCGATGAGATCTATGCCTCTTCCTGGGTGTGGATCATCGCGCTTCTGTCGGTGTCCGCCGCGCTGGGGGGACTGTCATCCTGGTACATCGTGCGGATCGTGTCCGGCGGCATCGGTTCCATGACCGGGGCCATGCGGCGGCTGGCCGACGGGGATATGACCGTCGAGATTCCCGGCCTGAACCGGGGTGACGAAATCGGGCAGATGTCCCAGGCGGTGCTGGTGTTCAAGGAAAACATGATCCGTGCCGCCGAAGCGGCGAAGCGTGAAGCCGAGGACGTGGAAGCCCGGGCGCGCCGAAGCCGGGCCATCGACGGCCTGACCAGCGGCTTCGATGCGGATATCTCGGATGTGCTGCGCATTCTCGCCGGGTCGGCGTCGGAACTGCAGACGACCGCCGCGACCATGAGTTCGACGGCCGGTCACATGGGCCAGCGCACGATGGCGACCATGACGGCATCCGATCAGGCCTCGGCGAATGTGCAGACGGTTGCCACGGCCGCCGAGGAGCTGAGCTCGTCGATTGCCGAGATCGGCCGGCAGGTGGCCCGCTCCACGGAGATTTCGAACACGGCCGTCAGCGAGACGGAAAAAACCAATCTGCGGGTGCGCGGTCTTGCCGAAGCTGCCCAGAAAATCGGTGATGTGGTCAACATCATCAGTGATATCGCCAGTCAGACCAACCTGCTGGCCTTGAATGCCACCATCGAGGCGGCGCGCGCCGGCGAAGCGGGCAAGGGTTTTGCGGTGGTCGCGAACGAAGTGAAGAGCCTCGCCAACCAGACGGGTCGGGCGACGGAAGAAATCACCCGCCAGATCTCTGACGTTCAGCGGGAAACCCGGGAAGCGGTGGAGGCCATTACCGGGATCACCCAGATCATCGCCAGCATGAGCGAAATCGCTACCTCCATCGCCAGCGCCATGGAAGAACAGGACGCTGCGACCCGGGAAATCGCCCGCAACGTCCAGGAAGCGGCATCCGGTACCCAGGCGGTCTCCGACAACGTTTCCGAGGTCTCCGGTGCCGCGTCCAGCACGGGGGCGGCCGCCGGTCAGGTCCTGCATGCTGCCGAAGCCATGGCCCGGCAGGCCGAAAGCATGCGCACCAAGGTTCAGACGTTCCTGGAACAGGTCCGGGTGGCGTAACCGCCTGTTTCTACTTCAGCTTCTGTTGCAGGGGAGGGGGCTGGCCGGCCGGTTCAGCCCTCTCCGCCCACTTGCGCCACGGCTTTGCCTAGCAGATCCTTCACCTCGGTGGCGATGTCGGCCAGGCCGGGGTTTTTGATGGCCTGCATGGAAGCCAGGGGGTCGACGGCGGCGACCTGGATCGCGTCGTCTTCCATCTGCCGCACCACCACGTTACAGGGCAGCATGGTGCCGATCAGCGGTTCGGCGGCCACCGCGCGGGCGGCAAAGGACGGAGCGCAGGCCCCCAGCACCACATAGGGCGGCATCTCCACCCCCACCTTCTTCTTCAAGGTTCCGGCGATATCGATGGTGGTCAGAATGCCGAAGCCATTGTCCGCCAGGGCGGCGGTCGTCGCCTCTACAGCCGCGTCAAAGCCGCCGGGGCCGGTGTAAAGGGTGGTGATCGCATAGTCGCACGTCGGCGCGGAGGACATCGCGGGATTCCCTGTTTTTGATTTAGGTAAATCTAATATATCCGTGATCGCTGCCGAACGGAATGGTCAACTGACCGTTTCCGGTTGTCTTCATGCAAACAGCCTTTGGCCCCGATCGGCCATATCCCGATAGTTCTGCACCACGTGCTCTGCCAGCGCTTCGGCGGCGGGGCCGGCGCCGTCACGGCGCATCAGGCGCATGGAAAAGGACCCGAGCAGGGGCAGGCCATGGCTCGGCCCCAGGACCTCCAGCGATCCGGTGGCGACGCTGATCGGCAGGGGGGCGATGGCCAGGTCCGCTTCCACGGCGGCAGCCTGGCCGAGACAGTGTTCGCTGGAATAGGCCACGCGGTAGGGGATGCCCACGTGGTCGAGGGCGGACAGCGCCATGGCCCGCCAGGAACATCCCGGATCGGCCAGCGCCAGGGGCAGCGGAGAGGTATGGATGGCGCTGCCGTTGCGGCGGCCGACCCAGACCAGGGGCTCGCGGTGGATCACCTCCAACGGGCCATGGGGGGCGCTTTCCCGGCTGACCACGGCCACATCCAGCTTGCCGGCCTGGCATTGCTGGAACAGCGCCTCGCCGGAATCCAGGCGGACATCGACCTGGACGTGGGGATGGCTGGCGGCGAAGCGCTGCAGGATGGCGGGCACGGCCACCGCGCCGGAATCGTTGGGGGCGCCGAAGCGCACCACACCTTCCAGCGGCGGGACCAGGAATTCGGCGATGGCGGTATCATTGAGCTTCAGGATCTGCCGCGCATAGCCTAGCAGACGCTCCCCCTCCGGACGCAGAAGCACGTTGCGGGCTTCCCGCTGGAACAGGGGCCGTCCGACCATGGTCTCCAGCTTCTTCACCTGCAGGCTGACCGCCGAAGGGGAACGGTGCACCCGTTCTGCGGCGCGGGAAAAATTGCCGGTCTCGCAGATGGCGACAAAGGTGCGGATCAGGTCCATGTCCAGATGGGGCAGGGGCGGCATGACCTCGGTCACGGTGATCCTCCAAAGGGGGGGCGGAATGGGGGCGAGGTCAATGTATGAGGTTTCCTCATGCATGTGCTGAGACCTTCTCGTTAGACTCAATGATAGGGCAGTCGCATCTTGGACTCAACGGCCCATGCGGGGCGCGAGACACCGGACGACGATGGAGGCTGACGATGCGCACCACGAACGATACCCTGAACTCCCTGACTTTCCCGACGCAGGAAGGCCTGTCCCGTCCTTCCCGGCCGGGGGTGGTTGCGTTGGTGCGGGCGGTTCTGCGCAAGCGGCGCATCCGGCGGGAACGCCGGCAGATGGTGGCGGACCTGCGCGCGATGAATCCCCGGCTGCTGGACGACGTTCTGGGCCTGGACCGGCCTGCGTTGGATATGGCCCTGTCACGGAAGGACTCAGAGGATCCGATCGCGACACTGGCCGCCCTGAGGCGGGCGGGGCGCTAGTGCACTGACACATGCAGACGATTCAGCGGTCAGTGCATTAGTCCTTTGTTTATGCACCAACTTTCCAGATTTCGGCTGACGCCTCCGTTTGGGTCGATGCACTAGCAGAAGGGATCTGGTGGGAAGTCTGCAATAGCGCTCTCCGGGGCCGCGACAACACGCATCTTCACTGTGATCTTCTGGCGCGGGGGCATCTTCTCGGATAACCTATCGGGGCTATCTGGTTTCTGTCCCCGGGTCGTCTTTCGGAGATCCTGTTCCCCATGGTCGCGGCCATCGGCTTTCCCGGCTCCCCGGTATGGAGCCACCTCGGATGATTACGCTTGATCCGTATGTCACCGCCCTTCTGATCGGGGCGAACGCCGTGGCGCTGGCCACCGCTGTTCTTTTTTCGGCCCGCCAGTATCCCCAGCCGATCTCCACGGCGTTTCTTATGTTCGGCGGCGGCAAGCTGGTGGTGGGCGGGGGGTTCGTGCTGGTCGCCTTTCGTCAGGTCCTGCCGCCCGATCTGTCCGTGGTCGGGGCGAATGTCCTGATCGTCGGAGGAATGTGCATCAACCTGATGGCCGTGCGGGCCTTGCAAGGGAAAGCGCAGCCTTATCGCCTGGTTGCGGCGGTCATGGCGACGCTGCTGCTGGGGACAGGTTATTTCGTCTATGTCGACCCCAACCTGCGCGGCGTGCAGGGGGTCAACGGCGGGCTTGGCCTGATCGTCTGCGGCCGTCTGGTCCTGGAAGTGCTGGTCTGGTATCGCGGCCCGGGCCGGTCCCACCTGCTGGGCGGGGCCATGGCCGTGCTGATCATGATCATGCTGGGCCTGCGCACCGCCAATGCCCTGACCGGTGCTCCCCATGCCCTGGACTCTCTGGATCGCGCCTGGGAAGAGCAGATCTTTTTCGTCCTGACCTATGTGGTGGCGACCGTTGCCTCGCTGAACTTCATCATGATGGGCAACGATCTGTTCAACGATGAACTGCGGCGGCTGGCCGCCTCCGATCCCCTGACCGGCCTGGACAACCGCCGCCGGCTGGAAGAGCGGGGGGCTGGGGAAGTGCGCCGCGCCCATCGTTTCCAGCGGCCCCTGGCGGTCCTGGTCATCGATCTGGACCACTTCAAGCGGGTTAATGACGGCTGGGGGCATGCGGTGGGAGATCTGGTCCTGAAAGCCACGGCGGAATGCTGTCGCGAGCAACTGCGCGATGTGGACGTGGTGGCCCGGCTGGGGGGAGAGGAATTCGTGGCCCTGTTGCCCGAAACCTCGATGAGGACCGCCCGGGACATTGCCGAGCGCCTGAGGCTCGCCATCGCCGACATATCCATGGAGGTCCGGCCGCCCTTGAGCGTTACGGCCAGCCTGGGGGTGGCACTGCTGGCCGACGGCGAGACGTTCGATGCCGTGGTGGCGCGCGCCGATCAGGCACTCTATGCCGCCAAGAACGGCGGGCGGAACCGGGTCTGCCTGGCGACGGCGATCGCGGGTGGAGCAGGGTGCCCGGATACGGATAGCGAAACCGGCAGGGCGGCCGAAACCCGCTCCTTGCCGGCGGCGTAGACAGCAGTTCTCCATCCCCCATCCCTCTGTCGCCTTTTTTGGGGTAGTCTGACCGGGTCACGCGCCAGAATTGGATACCCGAACTGATGCCTTTTGCTTGGGATACCGCCATGGCGGCGGGAAATATCGCCGCCGCCGAAGAGACCATCTCTGCGGCTCTCGCCGTTGACCCATCGGATATCGAGGCCTTGTTCGCTCGGGCGCAGCTGCTGCTTCGCAGGAACCGTGCCGATCAGGCGATGCCCTTGATGGTCAGGCTGATGACCACCAGCGACGTCCTGCATGGGCGGGCGTTGGCCTGGCGCGAACTGGGCATGGCTTCGCTGCTCACTGACCGGGTGGATCCTGCCCTGGACGCTTTCCGCACGGCCGTGTCCCTGTCGCCGGACAACGTGGATCATCAGCGTCTGCTGGGACTGACATTGCTGGCCTCCGGTCGGAAGGGCGAGGCAACCGATGTCCTGCGCGAGGTGGTGAACCGCACACCCGGCAGTGGCCTGGCCTGGCTCGGCCTGGCCCAGACCGGGTCCATGGACGCCGCCGAGATGGTCGCGCTGGAGGCGATCTATCAACGCGTTCCGGCCGACGAGAATGGTACGACCCTGGCCTTCGCCCGCGCCATCGCGCTGGCCAACGGCGATGATCCGGCAGTCCATTTCGCCGCCATGGCGGAAGCCAACCGGCGGAAGCAGGCGCGACAACCCTGGACCTGGGATATCGAGCGCCCCTATTGCGACGCCCCCATCGAGGACTGGGAGCGGACGCTGGCCTCCTATGCCCCACCCTTCGCCCGGCCTGGCCCGGTGCGGCCCCTGCCGGTGCTGGTGGTGGGCATGCCGCGCAGCGGGTCCACCCTGCTGGAACGCATGCTGGCGGCCCATCCCGCGATAACCCCGGGCGGCGAAAGCGCGGCCTTTTTGCGCACCCTGGAAGAGGTGGGCCGGGGACCCTGGTCAAAGCGGACCTGCCGCCGCACGGGAGAGCTGTACTGGAAGCACATCCTTGCCGGCCGGTCGGACCTGCCGCCGGGCGGGCCGGAGGATCTGGTGATGGTGGACAAGAACCTGGCCAACTTCCGTTTCCTCGGCCTGGTGCGTCTGGCCTTGCCGGAAGCCCGGGTGATTCACATCACCCGCGATTCCCGCGACATCGCACTGAGCTGTTACGAGCAGTTCTTCGCCCCGGGGCGGGTGGTCTGGTCCTATAGCCTGGAGACCATCGGCCACTACATGGCGCTTTACGACCGGCAGATGGCGCGCTGGCGGGCGCGTCTGGGGGGCGGGGCCTGGCTGGATCTGGCCTACGAGGATCTGGTGGCCGATCCCGAAAGCGCCATGCGCCGGGTGATCGACTGGATTGGCCTGCCCTGGGATCCTGCCGTGCTCTCGCATCAGACGGCCAATGTCCGGGCGACGGTGACCGCGTCCTTGGGGCAGGCCACGGAGGCGGTGCATACCCGTTCCAAGGGGCGGGGTGCGCGCTACGAGGCCTATTTGGCGCCGGTCTTCGCCGCCCGGGATAGCTTGGCCGCGGACCTGGATCCCTGAGGTCCCGAGTCTAATCCGCCGGTACGGCTCCGGGACCATAGGTCGCCCGGGTATCTTCGATCAGCGCTGCGCAGGCGGCCGCATCGGGGCCGCCGCCTTGTGCGCCGCGTAGGATGAAGCCGTGGATGGCATTGCGGATCAGTCCCGAATCCCCGGCATAGGGCGCAGGAAACAGCAGCGCCAGCCCGTCCCCCATCGTCGGTTCGTCCAGGGTGCGATAGGCCTCCAGTTCCCGCATCCCCCGGGCTGCGCAGTATTGCAGGTCGCGCAGGCGCATGCCCGCGCGTGTGGCCTCGGCCGTCTGTCCAACGGGGTCGGCCAGCCGGCGCTGCAGCACCTCGGGCACGGTATCGTCCAGCGCCGGCGCGGCGGCCGGTCCCAGAAGCAAGGTGGCTGCGAAACAGGCGGCGGCGGAACTTCGAACCATCACAGGGGCCTCGGCAGTTGAAAACAACCGCTTCTTCCTTGGGGCGACGGCAGGCCGTCGTCCAGGGGGAGGCGCGTCCGTTCGGAAAAAAGAGTCGGATTCCCCTTGAACAGATCGACTCAAGATATATCTTGAGTGTGTCGATAACAAACGTAGGACGATACGACAATGAGACAGGCACACATCCAAGATTCCCACATGCCCCGTCGCGGGCGCGCGCACCGCCACCATGGCGCCGGCAGGGGCATGGGACCCGACGGCGAGGGCCGGGGCTTCGGCTTCGGGGGTGGCCATGGTTTCGGCGGCGGTCACGGCCATGGGGAGGGGCACGGGCGGGGGCGCCGGCGGCGTCTGTTCGACTCCGCTGACCTGCAACTGGTGCTGTTGAAGCTGCTCGCGGATCAGCCGCGCCATGGCTACGAACTGATTCGCGTGATCGAAGAGATGACCGGTGGCGGCTATGCGCCCAGCCCGGGCGTGGTCTACCCGACTCTGACCCTGCTGCTGGAAACCGATCGGATCGCCGAAGCCGAGTCCGAAGGTGCCCGCAAGGCCTATGCGGTGACCGAAGAGGGGCAGGCCCAGCTGGCTGAAAAGGCGGCAGAGGTCGACGGGCTGTTCCAGCGGCTGGCCAACTGCGCCGCCCGCAGTGGCCAGGTGAGCAGTGCGCCGGTGCGCCGGGCGATGGATAACCTCAAGACCGCCCTGCGCCACCGCCTTGAACGGGACGGCGTGACCGAGGAAACCCAGTTCGCCGTGGCCGCCATTCTTGACGAGGCCGCCCAGCGGATCGAACGGCTGTCCTGAGCGGCTTGCTGAAACGAAGGATATAATAATGTCAGTGATACCTTATCACGCAACGGTCAGCGTGCCGACCGGCAAGGCCAGCCGCTATCTTCAGCAGTTCTGCAAGCACTTCAGTCACAAGCTGGCCGTGACCTTCGATTCCGATCACGGCTCCGTGACCTTTCCCAGGGACGCGCGCGGGGCCGACTGGCCGGCCGATGCGGTCCTGACGCTGGACGCCCGGGCCGATGCCCTGGAATTCCGTCTGGATGCCAGTGCCGAAGGTCAGCGGGAGGCTCTGAAGGGGGTGGTCGTCAGCCACCTGGAGCGGTTCGCTTTCCGGGAAGCCCCCTTGCAATTCCATTGGCAGGACCGATAACCCTTGGGCAGGCCCCGGGACCGTGCCGGGGCAAGGACATCGGCAGCCGGGGAAGGACACAGGCCATGGCGGGACAAGCGGTTGGCGGGGATCAGGCTCTGGCCGCCTATGTGCGGGAGATCAACGGCCCGGGCAGCGCTGCGGCGGAGCATCTGCGGCAGCGCACGGCTACCCACCCCAACGCCAGCTACCAGTCCCTGCCCGAGGAAGGGGCTCTGCTGCGGCTGCTGGTGGCCCTCGTGGGGGCGCGGCGCTGCCTGGATGTGGGAACTTTTACCGGACTCTCCGCCCTGACCCTGGCCGATGCCATGGGGCTGGAGGGGCGGGTGGTGACTCTGGAAGCCGATTCGGAGACGGCCGCCTTTGCCCGCGCCGGCTGGGCCGACGTGGGGGTGGCCGACAGGATCGAGCTGCGGGAAGGGCCGGCCGTGGACAGCCTGGCCGGCCTGGCGGCCGAAGGGCAGGTTTTCGACTTGGCCTTTGTCGATGCCGACAAGCGGCGCTACGGCGCCTATGTGGAGGCCTGCCTGGGGTTAGTGCGGCCGGGCGGGGTGATTGCCGTGGACAATGCGCTGTGGGGGGGCCGGGTGACCGATCCGGCCGACCGCTCGCCCCAGACCCGGGCTATCGACGCATTGAACCGGGCTATGCGGGACGACCCCCGGGTGGACCACGTGCTGCTGCCCCTCGCCGATGGGGTGCTGGTGCTGCGCAAACGTTGAAGCGGGGCGGGAGGTCTGATCGGCAGGCTTCCCCCGGGACCGGGCCGGTCCATCGCCAGCCCCCGAAGTCAAGGTTGCCGACCCCAGGAAATGGGGAGAGGGGACAGGTCCGTCCAGTCTTGCGATTCCGCCTGTGAGTTGAACAGGGGATCCGCTGCGGTGGCTCCGGATCCCCGGAATTTTGAAAAACCCGTTGACCGGGTAATATCTGATCCTTTTACATAGGCTTTTTAAGTCATTGTTTTTAGAGAAAAAAACGGGGGGCTTTTACCCGCGGCCCGTGTTTTTCCGTTGTTCTACTTTGGATTTACAAGCGAAGGGCTTTTTTCCGCTTTTTTTCGCAGCACGAATCGATATGCTGTGCGCGATTGGGCCATCCGCAAAATAAGAATACCTCGGGGGGGACGGTTGCCCTGTCTGCCTCCCGAAAAACGCCAGTGTGGAGACCCAGGCCCGAATAGGCCCTGTCTGTCGGAGTGGGGATTTAGACCTTCAAGGGAGGTACAGTTAAATGAGTGATCCCACCAAGTCGGGGGAAGCGTATTGGAGCGCTACCCTCAAGCTTATCATGACCTGTTTGGTCGTTTGGTTCATTGTCAGCTACGGCTTCGGCATCTTGCTGGCTGATGCCCTCAACTCGATCCGGATCGCCGGCTTCCAGCTCGGCTTCTGGTTCGCTCAGCAGGGCTCAATCTACGTCTTCGTGGTTCTGGTTTTCTATTACGCCTGGCGTATGAACCAGATCGACCGCGACTTCGACGTCCACGAGATGTAAGCGGGAGCTGAGTAAAATGGATCTTCAAACCCTTACATATCTGGTCGTGGGCGCGACCTTCGTCCTTTATATCGGTATCGCTATTTGGGCCAAGGCTGCCAGCACCGGTGAATTCTACGTGGCCGGCGGTGGCGTGCACCCGATCGCCAACGGCATGGCCACGGCCGCCGACTGGATGAGCGCCGCGTCGTTCATCTCCATGGCCGGCCTGATCGCTTTCCTCGGCTACGGTGGGTCCGTGTATCTGATGGGCTGGACCGGCGGCTACGTGCTGCTGGCCATGCTGCTGGCCCCTTACCTGCGCAAGTACGGCAAGTTCACGGTGCCCGAGTTCATCGGTGACCGGTACTATTCCAAGACCGCGCGTATCGTGGCCGTGCTCTGCCTGATCTTCATTTCCTTCACCTATGTTGCGGGTCAGATGCGCGGTGTCGGCATCGTGTTCTCCCGCTTCCTGGAAGTGGACATCCTGACCGGCATGATCGTCGGCATGGGCATCGTGTTCGTCTACGCCGTGCTCGGCGGCATGAAGGGCATCACCTACACCCAGGTGGCCCAGTACTGCGTGCTGATCCTGGCCTACACCGTCCCGGCCTTCTTCATTGCCTTCCAGCTGACCGGCAACCCGCTGCCGCAGCTGGCCTTCGGTTCCACCCTGTCCAACGGCGAAGGCTACATGCTCGATGCCCTGAACAAGGTCGTGACCGATCTGGGCTTTGCGGAATACACCGCCGGCGGCAAGAGCATGATCGACATCTTCGCCATCACCGTGGCGCTGATGGTCGGCACCGCCGGTCTGCCGCACGTGATCGTGCGCTTCTTCACCGTGCCGAACGTGAAGGACGCCCGTTCTTCCGCCGGCTGGGCGCTGATCTTCATTGCCCTGCTCTACACCGTCGCTCCGGCCGTGGGCGCCATGGCCCGCTACAACCTGACGGCCACCGTGCAGATCGGTGAAGTGGGGTCCCCGGACGGCAACCTGGCTATCGAAGACGTGCCCGAGTGGATGACCCGCTGGCGCGTGACCGGCCTGGTCGACTGGGAAGACAAGAACGGCGACGGCCGCATCCAGTACTACAACGACAAGAATGCCGCCTTTGCCGAAAAGGCTGCCGCCTGGGGCTGGCAGGGTAACGAACTGCAGGTCGACCGTGACATCATGGTGCTGGCCAACCCGGAAATCGCCAAGCTGCCCTCGTGGGTGATTGCTCTGGTGGCTGCCGGTGGGGTCGCTGCCGCTTTGTCCACCGCTGCCGGCCTGCTGCTGGTGATTTCGTCCTCCATCTCGCACGACCTCATGAAGGGCGTGTGGATGCCGAGCATCTCGGAAAAGCAGGAACTGATGGCCGGTCGTGTGGCCGCTGCCGTCGCCATCTTCATCGCCGGTTACCTGGGCTACAACCCGCCGGGCTTCGTGGCGCAGGTGGTTGCCTTCGCCTTCGGTCTGGCTGCCAGCTCGCTGTTCCCGGTGATCCTGATGGGGATCTTCTCCAAGAAGATCAATCGCGAGGGCGCCATTGCCGGCATGATCACCGGTCTGGTGTTCACCATGGGCTACATCATCTACTTCAAGGGTGTGTTCATCGCCCCCATGGCGGACAACGTTCCGGAAAACTGGCTGTTCGGTATCTCTCCGGAAGGCATTGGCTGCATCGGCATGATCCTGAACTTCGTGGTCGCCTTCGTGGTGTCCAAGGTCACCGGCGAACCGCCGCAGGAAGTGCAGGATATGGTGGAAAGCATCCGTTCCCCCCGTGGGGCCGGTTCCGCCCACGCGCACTAATGCCGTGCCTGCTTGATGACCGGTCGGTTCATGTGACCTGACCATTTTACAGGGCGGACCACGCTGCCTTTCGGCGGGGTCCGCCCTTCCTTTTTGCCCAGGTTGCCAAAGAGGTCCGGGCAGGCTAATCCCACCGCGATTGTTATGGGTTTGTCCCGACCTTTTGCGCCACGAAGGGTCGGTTGGGGATTTGCGCCTGAAGGTCTTGTTATCCGTTCTGTTTGTTTAAGCCCGTTTTCGCCGAGCAAGGGACCCGGCCATGGATATCGAACTTATTGAGATCAGAGACTTTCTTGCTGCCCACCACCCCTTTGACGTTCTGCCGTTGGAGGAACTGGGCAAGCTGGCCCATGCGGTGGAAATCCAATACGCCCGCGCCGGTACGGAGATCATGACTCCGGGCGTGGCGGTGGAGCACCTTTACCTGGTGCGGACCGGGGCGATCGAGACCCACAGCCCCAAGGGCGAGTTGCTGGCGCGTCTGTGCGAGGGAGAGATCTGCGGCATCCGTGCCCTGCTGGCTGGCAACGGCACGGCGGTCAACCGCAGCCAGACCATCGAAGACAGCCTGCTCTACCGTATCCCGCGTGAGCGCTTCGATGCTTTGCGGGAAACCTATCAGGCCATCGACTATTTCTTCGCCGCGCGCAGCGGCGGCCGCATGGCCGCTGCCGGGCCGTCGGACGAGGAAGAGCTGAATCTGATGAGCATCCGGCTCAGCGACATGGTGACCCGGGCGCCGGTGACCATCACCGCCGACAGCACGGTTCAGGACGCGGCGCTGTGCATGCGCGAGAACCGGGTGTCGAGCGTGCTGATCAGCAGCGACGGCAATGCGCTGGACGGGATCTTCACCGACCGGGACCTGCGCAACCGGGTGGTGGCCGAAGGGTTGCCCTATGACACCAAGCTCGCGGAGGTGATGACCCCGGACCCGATGCGCATCGAGTCGGACAAATACGCCTTCGATGCCTTACTGGTGATGTCGCGCCACAACATCCGCCACCTGCCGGTGGTGACCAAGGGGCAGCTGGCCGGCTGCATTTCCACCACCAATCTGGTGCAGACCCAGACCACCTCGGCAATCTATCTGGTGGGCGATATCCACAAGCAGGAAAACGCCGAGGGGCTCGCCGGGGTGCTGGCCAAGATCCCCGATCTGGTCCAGCACCTGGCCGACGCCGGGGCAACGGCCCACAACATCGGCCATATCGTCTCGGCGTTGACCGATGCGGCCACGGTGCGGCTGCTGCAGCTGGCCGAAGACAAGCTGGGTCCGGCCCCCGTGCCCTATGCCTGGGCGGCGGCGGGGTCCCAGGGGCGGCATGAACAGACCGCCCAGTCCGATCAGGACAACTGCCTGATCATGGACGATACGTACGATCAGGCGGCCCATGGTGCGTACTTCAAGGACCTGGCCCGCTTCGTCAATGATGGCCTGAACACCTGCGGCTATGTCTATTGCCCCGGGGAAATGATGGCCATGACCGACAAGTGGCGCCAGCCGCTGAAGACCTGGAAAAGCTATTTCAATGGCTGGATCGACCAGCCGGAACCCAAGGCTCTTATGCTGTCGTGCATCTTCTTCGACCTGCGCTTCATCCACGGCAAGGAATCGCTGTTCACCGAGCTGCAGGACCTGATTCTGGAGAAGACGAAGAAGAACAACATCTTCCAGGCCTACATGGCGGGCAACGCCATGACCCATCAGCCGCCCATCGGCTTCTTCCGCAACTTCGTGCTGATCCGGGGCGGGGAGCACGATCACACCCTGGATCTGAAGCATACAGGCGTGGTGCCGATCACCGATCTGGCCCGGGTCTATGCCCTGGCCGCCGGCATCCGGGCGGTGAATACCCAGGACCGCCTTAGTCAGGCCGCCGAGGCCAAGGTGATCACGGCCACCTCGGCCATGGACCTGCGCGACGCGCTGGAATTCATCAGTCTGACCCGCCTGCGCCACCAGGCGCGGCAGATCAGCGGGGGCAAGAAGGCCGATAACTTCATGGTGCCTGACGAACTGTCCAGCTTCGAGCGCACCCACCTGAAGGACGCCTTTGGCGTGGTCAAGACCATGCAGGCCGCCATGGCCAACACCTATCAGACCAGCCGCTTCTAAAACGTATCCAGCCTACTCCCCGCTCTGCCGGACCGGATGTCCGGCCAGCCCGGCAGGGCGGGGCCATAAAAAAACAAACGACGTACAGGGGAGGATCCGGGGGATGTTGGGAAACCTGATCGGGCAAGATCTCCGTCGCTGGTGGTATTCCATGCGGGCTCCGGCGGGTCCGCTGCGGGAGTATTACCGCAAGGACTATGCGACTCTGGATACGCCTTATACCAAGGCCGAGTTTCTGGCCATCGATCTGGAGGCGACCGGCCTTAATCCGGACAAGGACGAGATCCTGTCGATCGGCTATGTGCCGGTGATCAACGGCGTCGTGCGTCTGGCCGGGGCCGGCTATCATCTGGTGCGTCCGACCAGCCCCCTGCCGGCGGAAACCGTGGTGATCCACGGCCTGACCGATTCCCAGCTGGCCGAGGCGCCGACCATCGACGAGGTTCTGCCCCACGTTCTGCGGGCCATGGCCGGCCGTATTCCGGTTGCCCATCATGCGCGGATCGAGAAGCACTTCCTGTCCAGGGCCTGCCGAAGCCTGTACAACTACCCCCTGGATGTGCCCTATGCGGACACGCTGCTGCTGGAAAAGCGGGTGATGGCCCGGAAGGCGACCGAAGTGGTGGCCCAGGGACAGATGCGGCTGGGAGCGTTGCGGGAACGTTACGGCCTGCCCCGCTATCGGGCGCACGACGCCCTGGTCGACGCCATCGCCGCTGCCGAAGTGTTCCTGGCCCAGGCGGCCCAGGCGTCGGGCCGCAAGGATGCCCGCCTGGACGACCTGCTGGGGTAGACCATCGCCGCAAACCCGTTTGGCGCCCGTACCGTTTCGCGTTCCGTTGCCGGTGAAAAGGATCCACCGTTCATGCTTTTGGATATCGTTGTTGTCGTGCTCGTGGGGTTCGCCACTGCGGGGGTGCTGATGCTGGGCTTCCGGCTGTTCGGCCGCAAGCCACCGAAAATGCTGACGCTGTCGATCGTGGCGTTGGCCATTATCGGCTTCAACACCCACTTCCGCTATGGCTGGGCCGACCGCGCCATGGCCCGGCTGCAGCACGAGGGCAATTTTTCCTTCATCGACCGGGGCTACAACGACAACTACATGCTCGAACCCTGGACCAAGTTCTACCCCATGGTCAGCTCCCTGGTTGCGGTGAACCTGGATCAGACGGTACAGCACCCGACCCAGCCGCAATTCTACGCCACCACGCTGGTGGTGCTGCGCCAGGATACGGATTCCCTGGAATTTTCCTATGTGGTCGATTGTGCCCGTCGGCGCTGGGTGGACCTGGCGGCCGTGCGGATGGCCGTGGACAGCGACGATCGCCATCCCCTGCCCAAGGACGCCACCCCGCCCGAGGATGCGCCCTGGGAAACCTCGGGCAATCCGCCGGCTCTGTTCGACGCGGTCTGCCCAGCCAAAGGGTCCTGATCGCATTTCGGGACCAAGAAGTCTGCATAGCAGAACGGGGCGCGTCCGGCCTGGACACGCCCCGTTTTCATGCCCGCAAAGGCGCGGGGTTTATTCCAGGACCTGATAGCCGCGATTGCGCATGCAGGTGTTGATGATTTCCTTCTGGGACATGGCCGCGTTGCCGCCCATGGCTGCGCCGCCGCCAATCCCGCCGATGGCTGCGCCCATGGCTGCGCCGGTGCCCGGGCTTCCGACCACGGCACCGGTGGCTGCCCCCAGGGCCGCACCCAAGGCTCCACCGCCCAGGGCGCCGATGGCCGTATCCTTCGCCGCCCCGCGCTCTTCGGCGTAGGACTGGCATTCGGCGAGGTCGCGTTCGTATTCGGCCATGGATTTGTTGGACATGCGGTGATCGATCACCGGGGTGTGGCTGGCGCAGGCCGCGAGCAGCGAGGCGGTCACGGCAACGGCGCCCAGACGCAGCAGTCGCCCGGAACTGCGGCCGGAAAAGCGGCCAAGGAACCGGGGCGCGGTCAGGGAAGTGAACGTGGTCATCGGGTAAGCCCTTTCTGGTAAACG
Organism: Rhodospirillaceae bacterium Z3-40; assembly: GCA_046233135.1. Lineage (GTDB taxonomy): Bacteria > Pseudomonadota > Alphaproteobacteria > Rhodospirillales > Rhodospirillaceae > JBJXHN01. Next base: position 833,761 of record JBJXHN010000004.1, read on the forward strand.
AGGGGACTTGGGACATGTGCGCCCGTCAGGTCCCGGCATGGGATACGGACTTCGAGCCGCCGCCGGTCCGGCCTTTGAAGCCCGCTTGGAGAAGCTAACGCGATTACGGATGTACCGGTTCCTTACAGCACAGGCTCCGCAGGTGGAAAAACGGTATTCCACTCTGTCCCCGAATCGGGGCATTTCCATGGCCAAAATGATAGGGGCGAGCCGTGCCAGGGTAAAATGAATATAAATCCATGTTCGGATTGCTGTTCATTTTTGATTAAATGTTCATTTATGAATGTGCGTTTCGTGGCGCTTAAGGGATTGATTTTCGCTAACTCTCTTCCAGCGTGGTTTCCCCGCCGTCCGGGGCGGAGTACCCTGGACCGGATCGATTTCCTGGAGGCATCGCATGCGGTTCAATCCGGTCCTCGGCATGGGGTTTGCCATTGTCGTGCTCCTGATCTGGGTGTGGCAGGGCCTGCGGGGACCCACCACGCCCCCCGGGCAAGCGCCTGCCGTGGCAGAGAATGCGCCCCTGACCAACGGGCTGGCGCCCGGCAATGGCCGGCCAGAGGTGCCGCAGGGGCTGTCCGTCGCCTTGCTGCTGGACGGCGACCGCCTGGGAGAAGGCGCCGCGGCCGGTCTTCATGACGGCCTGCTGGCTCTGGAGCGCCAGGACGGCGCGGCGGTGACCGTGCTGGATCGGGTCTCTCCCGGGCGGGTGGCTACGGTGCTGGGGCGCTGGGGGGATCAGGGCTGGCCGCTGGTGGTGGTTGCCGGTCCGGCGCTGGAGGACCCGGCCGGCATCGTCGCGGCCGTGCGCAAGGACATGGCCATCACCGCCGCCCATCCGGACGCCCGCGATACCGCCAGGGCGGACAGCGCCCTGGGAGCCATCGGCTTCCGGGATTGGGAAATGGGGGCATTGACCGGGGCGGCGGCGGCGCTGGCCAGCCCATCGGGGCAGGTGGGCTTTCTGGACCTGGCCGGCGGCACGGATGCTGGCGAGTCCTTCCGCAAGGCGGCCGAGTCCGCACGGCCGGATCTGAAGGGCATCCGCGTGGCCCACCCGCCGGTGGGAACCGCCGGGACGGTTGCCGAGGGCCGCGCCCTGCTGTCCGGGCTGGCGGCCTGGGGGGCGGATGTGGTGGTGGTGCGGGCCTCCCCTTCGGTGCTTGATGCCATGGTGGCCCTGTCGGGCGGCGGAGAGGCGGGGCCGGCGCTGATTCTGTGGGCGCCCTGGCGGACCCCTGAATCCGGCGGGGCGGATTTGCCGGCCCTGGAGGGACCGGTCATCGGTCTGGTGGCGCAACGCACCCGGCCCTTGCTGCTCAAGGCGGCCGAGAGCCTGGCCGGGCAGGTTTCCGTGGGGCTGGCGGAAGGGGCGCAGGATCTTCTGCTCCGCCACGATGTCCTGTCGGACGAGGCCATGCAGCGGGTGGACGTCTATCGGCAGGGGGTGTCGAGCGAAGGCACCAAGGCCCCGCCGGCGGGAGAGTAGCCCCGGACAGGTTAGCCGATCATCCGGCGCAGCCAGCCCAATACGGTGCCGTCCGGCCCTTGCGGGGTATCGTCGGGAGTGATCGCCTGCCGGTTCTGCCCGTCGTCGGGGGACGGGGTGGGCGCCGGCGCACCGGTGGCGCCGGGTGGATAGCCGGCCAGGCTGGGGATGCGCCCCTGCACCGAGGTCAGCCGCAGGTCGGGATCGAAGGATTCGGTGACGGCCAGGACGGCATAGGTGGTGGTGCCCTTGTCGGTATTATCGCCCTTTGCCCGGGCGGCCTTGTCGTCCGCTGCCCAGCTGGCGAGGACGGAGCCCTGGGTCTCTTCGGCGATCCGGGTGGCCTGGGCCACCAGATCGGCATCGGAGCCGATGGTGACGGCGCCCACCTGATCGGTCGTGGAGGGCAGGCCCGGTGGCGACAGGGTGTCATTGCCCGGGCTGCCCAGGGGCCGGAACTGGGGGTCCATGGCGGCAAAGGCGCGGGCGGCGTCCAGGGCCACGGCGCCCAGGTTCATGGACCGCCGCAGGCCCGGATTATCGGTGGCGGCGATGATCTTGCGGGCCAGGGCGCCGTCATCCATGGCCGGAGACCCTTCGCCGCCGGCCAGCAGCACCGGCGGATCGGGCGGCAAGGAACGCGGCGCGCGGGTGCCGTCCTCGTTGTAACCCATATCTTCCGCCACCGGCTTCAGGGCCGTGGGCTGGGGCAGGCCGGCCATCCGGGTGCCTTCCGGGCCTGCGCCCATATCTTCGGGGCTCCACTGGCGGACGGGGACCGCCGGCTTGGCGCCCGGGGGCAGGGGACCTCGGGCCATCGCGATGGACTCCGGCGGCACCCCGAAGGTATCGTCGGCGACCGTACGCTCCGACTCGGCCCCGGCACTGGCGGCCGCGGCGATTCCCCGATGCGCCCAGCCTGCGCCCATATCCTCGGCGCCCATGTCCTCGGGGGTGGGGGCCTGGGGCTTGACGCCGGGCGGGGCGGGAATCTTTTGCGCCCCCTGAAACTCCGGCAGTTGCGAGGCCCCGGCGTAGCGGCGCATGGACCGGTCGATGGTCCCCTGCATCAGCGCATAGATGTCGGTCAGGGACCGCGCTTCGCCGGCACCGTTGTAGAAGACCGTGGGATTGGCCGCCGCCGCCTGAGGCAGGATGGCCGCCGCGGCGGTGTCTGGCCGGGTTTCCATGGTGCGCAGGAAGCTGATGGCGCCGCCCGGACCCAGGAAGTGGGCGAGGTACAGATCCGTGTCCGAAACCCTGCGGCCCAGGGAGTGGCGCAGCAGGGATTTGTTGTCCGCCGCATATTCCGCCGCCATGGCCGATGACACGGCCGGGTCTTCGCGCAGGGAGAAGATTTCGTGCCGGGCGGCGGGGTCTTCGACGGCATAGCGGCCGTCGGGCTGGCGTTCGATGGCCGCAGCCAGATCGCCCAGGCCGTGATCGGCGCCGTGCAGCTTCACCTGCTCCAGCCAGGTCTGGCGGGTGAACTGGTACAGGCCCTGGGCGCTGCTGGCGCCGTTGGACGCATCGGACCGGAAGCTGCTTTCCCGGCCGGCCTTGGCCAGCATGAAGGCGAAGGACACGCCGGTCTTGCGGCTGGCCTCGTGGATGCCGGCCAGGACATCCCGGTTGATGTCGGTTCCGCCCAGGCGGACCGTACCCGCCAATTGGGAACTCGCCACCTGGGTCGGCTGAATAAGATCGTCTGCCATCCCGCCGCTGTCCTGTCGGAAAACATTGAACGAGAAGAAGGCCACCGCCTGTCTTCCCTGACCTTTCGTCCTTTTGCACCCTGCGCGCAAAAGATGGAACAAAGGTTAATGGAGTCCCTCACGGAGGCGTGATCGCTTCGGGGCGGATCTCACAGGAACGTTATTTCACGGATTTGGTCCGGCACGCCATTGTCTTTTTCAGACGGAGCGCGGTTCGACCCACCGTCGAAGACCAGCCTCACCCGCCCCGGACCAGGGGCAAGCCCATTCGCCCCGGAGCAGGGGCAATTCATCCGGAGACCCGATCCATGAAAGATACCCTGAAGCCCAAGCCCGCCCTGGCCATTGCCGCCGCCATGGCCTTTGCCGTGTCCGCTGCCGCCACCGCACCGGCCCAGGCTGCCGACAACGAAAAGTGCTACGGCGTGGCCAAGGCCGGCAAGAACGACTGCCAGACGGCCAACAGCTCCTGCGCCGGTACCTCGAAGATGGACATGCAGGGCGACGCTTGGATCTTCGTGCCCGCCGGCACCTGCGACAAGATTGCCGGCGGTTCCCTGGAACCCAAGGACTCCTGAAGCATGAGGCCCGCCATGGCACGGACCCTCGCCGTTCGCGGGCCGTCTGTTCCTTCCGGTGCGATCCCGGCGTCTGCCGGGATCGGCCTGAAGGCCGCCCACTACGCCCCCATCGTCGCCGATCCCTCGGCCGTCGCCTGGGTGGAAGCGCATACGGAAAACTTCATGGGGGCGGGTGGCCCGCCCCATCGCTGGCTGAGCGCGGTGCGCCGGGATGTCCCCCTGTCCCTGCACGGGGTGGCCCTGTCCCTGGGCAGTGCGACCGGCCCCGACCCCGATCACCTCGCCCGGGTCAAGGCGGTGGTCGACCGCTACCAGCCCGATCTGGTGTCCGAGCATCTGGCCTGGAGCGGGGTTGACGGCCTGTATCTGAACGACCTGCTGCCCCTGCCGCTGACCGAGGACACCCTGAGCGTGGTGGCCGATAATGTGGACCGGGTGCAGACCGCCCTGGGGCGGACGATCCTGGTGGAAAACCCCTCGACCTATCTTGCCTACCGGGATGATGCCCTGGAGGAAGCGGACTTCCTGGCCGCCCTGGCCGCGTGCAGCGGCTGCGGTCTGCTGCTGGACGTCAACAATGTTCACGTCAGCGCCGTCAACCGGGGCACATCCGCCACCGCTTACCTGGAGCGCCTTGCCGGGTCGGGGGCCCCGGTGGGGGAAATGCATCTGGCCGGCCACGCCGAAAGGGTGGTCGACGGGGTGACGATCCTGCTTGACGACCATGGCTCGCCGGTGCGGGACGTGGTCTGGACCCTGTACGAAAAGGCGCTGGCCCTGTTCGGCCCCCTCCCCACCCTGGTGGAATGGGACTCCGATGTCCCGACGCTCGACGTGCTGTGCGGCGAGGCGGCGAAGGCGGAGCAGCGGATTGCGGCGGTTCGTGATACCGGCCGGAAGGAGGATGTCCATGCCGTCCCTGCTTGACCGGCAGCGCGCCTTTCAGGCCGCCGTGCTGGGCGGGCCGCAGTCACTCGCCGATTCCGCTCTGGCCATTCTGGGCAACGGTTTGACGGTGGAACAGCGGCTGTCGATCCATCGCAACAACACGGCGATCCTGCTGGGCGAGACCCTGGCGGCCCATTACCCAGCGGTCTGCGGGCTGGTCGGAGAGGATTGCTTTACCGCTCTGGCCCGCGCCTATCTGGCCCTGCATCCGCCGACGGCAGGGCACCTGATGGCCTATGGCACCGAATTTCCCGGCTTCCTGGACGCCCATGCTCTGGCCGCGACGCTGCCCTATCTGGCCGATGTGGCGCGGCTGGACTGGGCGACCCACGACGCCTATCACGCCGCCGATGCCGCCCCCTGCGATCCCGCCGCCCTGGCTGCGGTGCCGCCCGACCGGCTCGCCGGGTTGCGGCTGGAGCCGCTGCCATCGGTGCGCCTGCTGCGGTCCGGGTATCCGGTCGCGGCGATCCGCGCCATGAGCCTGCCCGACGCGCCGCCGGACGCTCCCGGGGTTGACCTGGACCGGGGTGGGGACTGCCTGCTGGTGACCCGCCCCGCCGCCGAGGTGCTGATCCTGACCCTGGCCCCCGGCGACTGGATCCTGGCCCGGGAACTGGCCGCCGGCGTGCCCCTGGGCGAGGCGGCGACCCTGGCCGAGGTCAGTGACGGCGATTTCGATCTGGGCACGGCCCTGGCGCGGCTGCTGGGTACCGGCGTCTTCGCCGGCTGGTCCGTCGGCGAAGACGGAGACGGGGTGGAGGGCAACCGATGACGGGCACGCGGATGGCGGAGACGGGGACGCGCTGGGCGGAAACGGCGATCGGCTTTGCCGGCCGCCTGCCCGACGACGCCCTGGCCCTGGTGGCCCGGGTCGCTGTGGCGCCGGTGTTCTGGCTGTCGGCGCAGACCAAGATTCTCAGCATGCCCGGGTTTTCCCTGCTGGGCCGCGAGGTGGGAATACCCGCCAGCCTCCCGCCGGTGCTGGCACCGCTGACCGTGGCGCTGTTCGAAAGCGAATATCAGGTGCCTCTGCTGCCCCCCGGCCTCGCCGCCTGGATGGCGACCACGGCCGAACTGCTGCTGCCCCTGCTGTTGCTGCTTGGTCTGGCCACGCGGCTGTCGGCCCTGGGTCTGCTGGGTATGACGGTGGTGATTCAGGTGTTCGTCTATCCGTCCCTGTGGAGCGATCACCTGCTGTGGGCAATGCCGCTGCTGTTTCTGATCAGTCGGGGGCCGGGCCGGCTGTCGCTGGATCATCTTGTCCGGGTCAGAATGGGGACCGGGCTGCGGGACGGCGCAAGACCGGCCCCGGAGCAACCGTAATGGTCATGGCCGATGCCCCGTTTCATCCCCACATGGGACCCAGATCCCTAATCCGGGATCGGAATGCCGTAGCGGGCCAGATGGGTGACCAGATCGCCGCCCTGCACCAGCCGGGACGGCGTCAGCACCACCGGCAACAGGTGGTGGGGACCGTCGGAAGCCTGGCGCGCCGCCTTGGAGGCCGCGGTACTGACCATCAGCGGGTCCGCGTCCTCGGTCAGCAGCACGGCAAGGTCCCAGGATACGCCGGCCCGGTCGCTGCCGATGGCTTTCGGGCCGAACAGAACCACCAGGTCGACAAGTCCCGGCATGGCCTCGTCGAGCAGGCGCTTGAATTGACGGAGATGGGGGGTCTGGGCGTTGTCGAACCCCATGGCCGAACGGGTCGCAGCGTCGGTCAGGCTCAGCGAGCCGCCGGGGCCGAAAGGAAGGGGCATCGTCAGGTCCGGCCGACTGGTTGGAGACGGAGTGGACATGGTGTCCTCGTTGACAGAGACAGTGATCCCGAAGGAACGGGCCAATCTAACCTCGGTTGCGCGCCTGCCTCCTGCGGGCGCAACAAAAACCGGTCAAAGGCAAGGAGCCCGGGTTTTTCCATCCGGTAGAATGCACTCCTGGCACCCGGACAAGTCCCGTCGCCATGTCAGACTGCGGGACGTCCCGATAGGTGTCAGTGATGACCGTCACACTTACGATATCCCTCGATGAAGCCAATCTCCATGGGGGATTGCCGTAAAGGAAAGGGTAGTTTTCATGTTGATCCGCAATCGTCGCCCCTGGGCCTTGCGCGACTCCGATGTCACGCCCCATGGGGTCTATCTGAACCGCAGGGCCTGGATGACCGGGGCGGTGGCCGCCGGGGCGGCGCTGGCCCTGGGCGGGGGGCGGGGGGCCTACGCCGCCGCGCCGCCTGCGGCCGGTCCGGTCAATCCTCTCGCCGATGCCATGGCCGCCGCGACCGCCTGGCCTGGTGCCCCGGACGAGGCCGTCACCGACAAGGGGGACGTGACCTCCTACAACAACTTCTATGAATTCGGCGCCGACAAGGGCGACCCCAAGCGCAACAGCCAGCGTTTCCAGCCCCTGCCCTGGACCGTGGAGGTGGGCGGCGAGGTGGCCAAGCCGGCGACCATCGGCTTCGAAGACCTGATCAAGCCGTCGCTGCTGGAAGAACGCATCTACCGCCTGCGCTGTGTCGAGGCCTGGTCGATGGTCATCCCCTGGGTCGGCTTTCCGCTGAAGGCCCTGCTGGACCGGGTGGAACCGCTGTCCAGCGCTCGGTATGTGGCCTTCGAAACCGTCTTCCGACCCGATGAAATGCCCGGCCAGCGCACCGGCCTGCTTGACTGGCCCTACCGTGAGGGTTTGCGCCTGGACGAGGCCATGCACCCCTTGACCTTCATGGCCGTGGGGCTGTACGGCGAACCCCTGCCGGCGCAGAACGGCGCGCCCCTGCGGCTGGTGGTGCCATGGAAATACGGCTTCAAAAGCATCAAGTCGGTGGTGCGCCTGACCCTGACCAAGGAGGAGCCACCGGCCACCTGGAACATGGCCAATCCCCGGGAGTACGGCTTCTATTCCAACGTCAATCCGCAGGTGGACCACCCCCGCTGGTCCCAGGCACGGGAACGGCGGATCGGCGAGTTCCTGCGCCGGGAAACCCTGATGTTCAACGGCTACGCCGACGAGGTGGCGTCCCTGTATGCGGGCATGGATCTCGCGACGTTCTACTGAGCCGGAGCCGCCCATGCATGCCGTTTCCGATGGCCCCCACCATGACACCCAACCCCAGCCCCGTGCAAAGGGGCGCGGGCGGCGGTGGGAAGGGCCGTTGCTGTTTCTTGCCGGCTGCCTGCCCCTGGCCTGGCTGGCCGGGCTGGGGCTGACCGGCGGGCTGGGGGCCAATCCCATCGAGGCCGTGACCCGGGAGCTGGGGACCTATGGCCTGACCGGCCTGATGATCACCCTGGCGGCCACCCCCGCCAAACGGCTGTTCGGCTGGGGGGTGCTGCTGCGGCACCGGCGCATGGCGGGGTTGTTCGCCTTCTTCTATGTCTGCCTGCACGTGCTGTCCTATGTGGGGCTGGACCAGTTCTTCCACTGGCCGAGCATCTGGGCGGACATCGTCAAGCGGCTGTACATCACCCTGGGCATGGTCGCCGTGCTGATGCTGATCCCCCTGGCCGTCACCTCCACCGACCGCATGATCCGCCGGCTCGGCGGGCGGCGCTGGCGACGCCTGCACACCCTGATCTACCCTGCCGCCGTGCTCGGCGTCGTGCATTACTGGCTGATGATCAAGGCCGACTGGCGCACACCGGCGCTGTTCGCCCTGGTGCTCGGAGGGCTGCTGGGCGCGCGGGGGGTGCTGCGCCTGCGCCGCCGCAACGGGCGAAAGGGTGCCCATGTCCTCCCGCAGTCCTGATCGGGTTCCTGACCGGGCCGGCACCGGCGACCTCATCGCCTTCGCCCGCCTGCCGGCAATCCCCCTGGCCGAGATCCTGGCCCATATGGCCGACCCCCGGGTCACCGTCCACATGCCGCTGGCGGCGGGGGCTTGGGATCCGGAGCGGTGTGCCGCCCTGGTGGCGGCCAAGGAAGCCTGCTGGCAGCGGGACGGTCTCGGCCATTGGGCGATCCTGCACCACGGAACCTATGCGGGCTGGGGCGGCTTTCAGAAGGAAGGCGACGACTGGGACTTCGGCCTGGTGCTGCGCCCGGCCTGCTTCGGGCTCGGCCCGGCGGTGATGCGCCGGGCGCTGGCCTTTGCCCGGGGCGACAGCCGCATTCCCCATGTCACCCTGTTGCTGCCCTTGTCGCGCGGGACTCCGCCGCCCCTGCGGCGGCTGGGTGCCCGCTGCCTGGGAACGGTCGATTACGGCGGCCACCGATTCCGCCAATATCGTCTGGAGACAGAAGGCGATCTTCCCTGAATACCTCCGGTATCGTGGAAACGTTCCTTGGTCGATAAACCCAAGGTGTCCATTTTCATAACAAATCATGGTTTGGTGTGGACTTCAGAATAAAGACGGTGGGTCTGACGGCTATGTCCCCTTGTCGTTTGTATATCGTTCAGCGAGTATGCGGCCTTGGGAATCGCCCTTCCCCCGGAAGGGGGAGGCGCTGTTTCCCGATAACGGAAAAAGGTCGACGAACAGGCGGTGGCTCAAGGGAACGAAGGAATGCGGGAAGTTCGGCTCGACGAGGCCGGCCGAGGGTTGGCCGGGCTGGTCGGTGATCTGGTGGAAGACCTTATAGCCGTCTGCCGCGAGGGAAAGATTGTCCACGTCAATGCTGCGGGTCGGGCCATGCTGGCCGGGACGGCGGCGGATGCCCGCATCGACGGCGAACCCCTGCGCCGCTTCATCAAGGCCGAGTTCCTGGATGTGGTGGACGACGGTCTTGACCTGCTTCTGTCCGAACCCTCGTTGCCGCTGATGATGGTGCGGGCCGACGGCGAGGCGTTCGAGGTGGAACTGACCGCCCGGACCGCCGTCGACGAAACCGGTGCCCCCTTGATCGTGGTGCGCGGGCGCGACCTGAAGGATAAGGTGCGCGCCGTCAACGGGTTGGTGGCCAACCACAAGCGTCTGGTGCGCGTGGTCGATCAGTCCCTGGACCTGATCTGCCTGATCAAGGGCGGGCTGATCACCTTCCTCAACCCCGCCGGAGCGGCCCTGTTGCAGGCCGATGCACCGGCCGACGTGCTTGGCAAGCCCCTGGCCGATCTGATGCACCCCGATTATGTGGCGCTGATGGCCGATGGTCTGGCCGATTTGGCCCGGGAACGGGAAATGGTGCCGATGCGGGTGAACGGCCTGAAGGGCCGGCGGATCGACGTGGAAATCCGCGTCTCCATCTTCCGCGCCGACGGTCAGGACGCCTATATGGTCGAAGCCCGCGACATCACCCAACGCAAGCGCGCGGCCGAAGGCGTGCGCGAACGGGAGCAGCGGCTGGCCGGCATCCTCGGCCATGTGGGCGAGGGGATCTTCACCACCGGCAGTGACGGTCTGGTGCAGTCCTTCAACCTGGCCGCCGAGTCCATGTTCGGCTATCAGGCGGCGGTGGTGGTCGGCCAGCCGCCGGACCGTCTGGTGCCCGGGGCCACGGACCGCTTTCTGGCCAGCACCGTGCCGGTAGCCCCGCGCCGTCGCAAGAACGGCGTGGACGAACTGGGACGCGAGGTGGAAATGACCGGGGTGCGGGCCGACGGCAGCACCTTTCCCATGACGGTCACCTGGACCCGCCTGCCCCAGGGCAAGGAGATGCTGCATATCGCCATCGTCCGCGATATCACCGAACGCAAGCGGGCAGAGGCCCGCGACTTGCGCTACCGCCAGGAGCTGGAAACCCGGGTGACCGAACGCACCCGCGAGCTGAACCAGGCCAAGCGCCAGAACGAATTGATCCTTAATGCCACCGGCGACGGCATCGTCGGCCTGGACCTGCGGGGCACCGTGATTTTTGCCAATCCGGCGGCGGCGCATATCCTGCACATGCCCCTGAACAGGTTGCACGGGGCGGAGTCCGGCGCGATTTTCCGGCTGCGGGCCGAGGACGGCAAGGACAAGCCGATGGCTCTGACCGCGGCGGAACTGCGCGACGGCATTCCCGCCGAATGGGTGATGCTGCGGGCGACTGGCGAGACCTTCCATACGGAAGTCGCCTGTACCCCGCTGGAAGATGCCGGACAGACCGTGGGCAGCGTGGTGGTCTTCCGCGACATCACGGAACGCCGCAACGTCCAGGCCCGGCTTCAGGTGGCCTATACGGTTTTCGATACCATCGGCGAGGGTCTGCTGGTCTGCGGTGCGGATTGGGGCGTGCGCATGGTCAACCCGGCCTTCACCCGGATCACCGGCATTCCGGCGGAAGACGCCGTGGCCGCCTCGGTCCGTAAGCTGCTGCTGGACGACAACCCGGTGTTCGAAGCGATGGTCGAAGGCCTGCGCTGGTCCCATCACTGGGAGCGGGAGTTCTGGCGCACCCGTCCCGACGGGCGGGACGTGGCCCTGCGGGTGGCGGTGACCGAGATCCGGGGCGGGCAGGAGCCGGGGTGCCACGCCATCGTCCTGACCGACGTCACCCAGCGCAAGCGCGACGAGGAACGGATCCGCTATCAGGCCAACTACGACGCCCTGACCGGTCTGCCCAACCGCTCGCTGTTCATGGACCGGCTGAACAGCGCGGTGGCCCAGGCCCTGCGGCTGGGGCGGGCGATGGCCCTGCTGTTCGTCGACCTGGACGGCTTCAAGGAAATCAACGACACCCTGGGGCATGATGCCGGCGACCTGCTGCTCAAGGAAGTGGGCGCCCGGCTGGTGGCCTGTGCCCGCGACAGCGACACGGTGGCCCGCCTGGGCGGCGACGAGTTCACGGTGATCCTGACAGGCGTGTCCAGCGTGCAGGATGCGGTGCTGGTCGCCGAGCGGCTGCTCGACGCCCTGGCCCATCCCTTCGACCTGGAAGGGTCGGCAGGGCAGGTGTCGGCGAGCATCGGCATTGCCCTGGTGCCGACCCATGCCCTGGACACGGAAGAGGTGCTGAACCGCGCTGACCGGGCGATGTACAGCGCCAAACAGGCCGGCAAGGCGGGCTGGCGGGTTTACGGCCAGGATGCGGGCTCCGTCGAAGCCCTGGCCGCCCGCACCGCCGCCGAAGGGTAGGGGGCGACGGGGGGCGGTCCGGCATCGATCCGGTGGTGATGGAGGACGCCCGTGGGTTTGGCCCCCTCAGCTTTTCGGTTCGGCCTTCGCCAGTCCATGCCGCACCAGAACCGCAGCGATGTCCCGGGTACCGTTCAGGAATCCCCGGGCCTCTGCCGTGCTGCCGCGCCAGTTCCAGCGGATCGGGGCCACCACCACCGCCTGATCCATCAGGGCTGCCGTCAGCAGATCGACGGCCAGCCGGGCCGTTGCCGGATCCTTCGGCGCCGACACGCCCCACAAACGGAGGGGGTGAAATCGGCAAGCCCATTTGGCCGATTGCCGGGGCGGACGCTAGGCCGGGCTTGCAATTCGGGCGGTTTTGTCCGAAAAGGCGCCCCAAAGGGGTCTTGCCGGCCCCGGGACGTAGCGCCGGACCGCCCGTGTGCGGGGATGGTCCGGTCTGTCGCTTTTCGCCGCAGTCCGCGCACCCTTTCGGAGATCGCCGTCAATGACCGCAGCGCCCATGGCCGCCGTCGACCACGAGGCTCTTGCCAACGCCATCCGCTTCCTTTCCGCCGATGCGGTTCAGAAAGCCAACTCCGGTCACCCCGGCATGCCCATGGGCATGGCCGATGTGGCGACCGTGCTGTTTACCCGCTTCCTGAAGGCCGACGCCGCCGATCCCCGCTGGCCCGACCGCGACCGCTTCGTGCTGTCCGCCGGCCACGGCTCCATGCTGCTCTATAGCCTGCTCTATCTTACCGGCCATGCCGATGTGGATCTGGAGCAGGTAAAGCATTTCCGCCAGCTGGGCAGCCGCACCGCCGGACACCCGGAATATGGCCACGTGCTGGGCGCCGAAACCACCACCGGCCCGCTGGGGCAAGGGCTGGCCAACGCCGTCGGCCTGGCGCTTGCCGAACGCATGATGGCCGCCGAACATGGGGCCGATCTGGTCGACCACCGCACCTATGTGATCGCCGGCGACGGCTGCCTGATGGAAGGCATCAGCCAGGAAGCGGTCTCCCTGGCCGGGCATCTGAAGCTGAACCGGCTGGTGGTGCTGTGGGACGACAACCGCATCTGCATCGACGGCTCCACCGAGCTGGCCACCAGCGAAGACATCGCCGCCCGCTTCGAAGCCAGCGGCTGGGAAACCATGGCCTGTGACGGCCATGACCCCGAAGCGGTCGCCGCCTGCCTGGAAACCGCGCAGGACTCCGACAAGCCGGTGCTGATCGCCTGCCGCACGGTGATCGGCAAGGGCGCGCCGACCCTGGAGGGCACGGCCAAGACCCACGGCTCGCCGCTGGGTGACAAAGAACTGGCGGCCGCCCGCGAGGCCATGGGCTGGCCCCATGCGCCCTTCGAGGTGCCCGACGACGTGCTGGCTGCCTGGCGCACCGCCGGCAGCCGGGGTGCGGAGGACCGCGCCGCCTGGCAGAGCCGTCTGGATGCCCTGGAGCCCGCCGTCCGCCAGCGCTTCGAAGATCTGGTTGCCGGCCGCCTGCCCGCCGACATGGCCGCCGCGGTGGAGGCCTACAAGAAGACCCTGGCCGAAGAGGCGCCCAAGGTGGCGACTCGCAAGGCCTCTCAGATGGCGCTGGACGTGCTGGTGGAGGCCGTGCCGGCCCTGGTCGGCGGCTCGGCCGACCTGACCGGGTCGAACCTGACCCGCACCAAGGACATGAAGGCCATCGGCCCCGGCGACTACGCCGGGCGCTACATCCATTACGGCGTGCGCGAGCACGGCATGGGCGCGGTGATGAACGGGCTGGCGCTGCATGGCGGGATCATTCCCTACGGCGGCACCTTCCTGGTGTTCTCCGACTACATGCGCCCGGCCATGCGCATGGCCGCGCTGATGGGGCAGCGGGTGGTCTATGTGCTGACACACGACTCCATCGGTCTGGGCGAGGACGGTCCGACCCACCAGCCGGTGGAGCATCTGGCCGCATTGCGCGCCATGCCCAACCTGCGCGTCTTCCGCCCCGCCGATGCGGTGGAGACCCTGGAATGCTGGGCGCTGTCCGTGGAATGGACCGGCGGCCCCAGCGCCCTGGCCCTCTCCCGCCAGGGGGTGCCGGCCCTGCGCACCAGCCATGTGTCGGAAAACCTGTGTGCCGGCGGAGCCTATGTGCTTGCGGAGGCCGAAGGGGGGGTGGACGCCCGGGCGGTGACCCTGATCGCCACCGGCACCGAAGTGTCCCTGGCCATGGACGCCCGCGACCTGCTGACCGTGGACGGGATTGCCGCCGCCGTGGTTTCCATGCCCTGCTGGGAGCTGTTCGAAACCCGCCCCGTCGCCGAGCAGGAGGCCATTCTGGGTCCCCGCGCCCGCCGGGTGGCGGTGGAAGCCGCCGGCACCTTCGGCTGGAGCGCCTGGGTGGACGCGGATGCGATGGTCGGCATGACCACTTTCGGCGCGTCGGGTCCGGCCGAGGACCTGTATCCCCACTTCGGCATCACCGCCGAAGCGGTGGCCGCAAAGGCGCGTGCCCGGGTCTGATCCCCCACCCCGGGGCAGAGGGCCGGTCTGTATCTTTTCCCCTCCGGTGCCGGAGACGGTGCCGGAGGTCTATCCTGCCGAGTTTTTCCTGCTCAGGCCGTGCGCTGCGTCCGCCGGCGAGCCAATGGACCCGCATAGCGGGTCGCTTCCATAGATGGATGAAGGAGACGGTCCTCATGGCCATGATTTCCCTGCGGCAGCTTCTCGATCACGCCGCCGAGTTCAGCTACGGCGTGCCCGCTTTCAACGTGAACAACATGGAGCAGGTGCTGGCCATCATGAATGCGGCCCAGAAGACCCAAAGCCCGGTCGTTCTGCAGGCCAGCCGGGGCGCCCGGTCCTATGCCGGCGACATCATGATCAAGCACATGATCCAGGCCGTCGCCGAAATGTATCCGGACATCCCGGTCTGCATGCACCAGGACCACGGCAACTCCATGGCCACCTGCCTGTCGGCCATCTCCAGCGGCTTCACGTCCGTGATGATGGACGGCTCGCTGGAAGAAGACGCCAAGACCCCGGCCGACTACGACTACAACTGGGGCGTCACCGGCAAGGTGGCCGAAGCCTCCCACATGGTCGGCGTGTCGGTGGAAGGCGAGCTGGGCTGTCTCGGCTCTCTGGAAACCGGCGCCGGCGAGGCCGAGGACGGCCACGGCTTCGAAGGCACCCTGGACCATTCCATGCTGGTCACCGATCCCGACCAGGCCGCCGACTTCGTGGCCCGCACCAAGGTGGACGCCCTGGCCGTGGCCATCGGCACCTCGCACGGCGCCTACAAGTTCACCCGCAAGCCCACCGGCGACATCCTGGCCATGGACGTGGTCAAGCAGATCCACGCCCGCCTGCCGGACACCCACCTGGTGATGCACGGCTCCTCCTCGGTGCCGCAGGACCTGCAGGACCTGATCAACGCCCACGGCGGCGCCATGCCCCAGACCTTCGGCGTGCCGGTGGAAGAGATCGTCGAGGGCATCAAGCACGGCGTGCGCAAGATCAATATCGACACCGACTGCCGCATGGCCATCACCGGCACCATCCGCAAGGTGCTGACCGATGACCGCGCCGAATTCGATCCGCGCAAGTACATGAAGCCCGCCATGGCCGCCATGGAGAAGGTCTGCGTGGAACGCTACGAGCAGTTCGGCACGGCCGGCAACGCCCCCAAGATCAAGGCGATTCCTCTGGCCGAGATGGCCAAGCGCTATGCCTCGGGCAGCCTGGATCCGAAGGTGAACTGATAACGACAGAAAATACCTGTATTGGGTGTAACCTGAATGCGGTAAGTATTTTGTCATCGTGACCTGCGAATTGGGCCGAACTTCCCGGAAACTGGGGAGTCGGCCCTTTTTGTTGCTGTTGTCACAATTGGGAAATTTTGGAAATCCAAGGTGTTAGGGGTGGCTTTGTCACATAACATTCATCTTCCGGTCACAAACGTTTCGTCGATCATGGGTAGAGTCCGGGCAAGCCGACGGTCCCGCCGTCGGCGGAGCATCCCTTGAGCCCGGCACGTGGCTCTCCCAGCGCTCTAATGGAGGCAACCTTGATCAAGAAGACCATCGCTCTGGCCGCTTTCGCGGCCGTGGCCACGGTTGGCGTCGCCGAGGCCCGCGACCAGATCCGTATCGTTGGATCCTCGACGGTGTACCCGTTTGCGACGACGGTCGCCGAAAACTTCGGCAAGACCACCAGCTTCAAGACCCCGGTCATCGAATCCACCGGTTCTGGCGGTGGTCTGAAGCTGTTCTGCGCCGGTGTGGGCGTTGAACATCCCGATATCACCAACGCTTCCCGTCGCATCAAGGGCTCTGAAGTCGAGCTGTGCGGCAAGAACGGCGTCAAGGAAATCACCGAAGTCAAGATCGGCTATGATGGCATCGTGATCGCGAACAGCCGCACCGCCGAGCAGGACGACTTCACCAAGGCCGATCTGTTCAACGCCCTGGCCATGGAAATCCCGACCGCTGATGGCTGGGTTGAAAACACCCATGCCACCTGGGCCGACGTCCGTGACGGCCTGCCGTCCAAGGAAATCGAAGTCATGGGTCCGCCGCCGACTTCCGGCACCCGTGATGCCTTCGTCGAGCTGGTGATGGAACCGGGCTGCGAAGAAGCTGCTGAAGCCGTTGGTGCCGACGCCGCCGCGTGCAAGGAAAAGCATGCTGCCATGCGTGAAGACGGCCGCTTCATCGAAGCCGGCGAAAACGACAACCTGATCGTCCAGAAGCTGGAAGCCAACCCGGATGCCTTCGGCATCTTCGGCTTCTCCTTCCTGGATCAGAACTCCGACAAGGTTCAGGGTTCCAAGGTTGAAGGCGTGTCCCCGACCTTCGAAGCCATCGCCGCTGGCGAATATGGCGTGTCCCGTCCGCTGTTCTTCTACGTGAAGAACGCCCACGTTGGCACGATCCCCGGCATGAAGGAATATATCGCCGAATTCACCGGCGAATCCGCCTGGGGTCCCGATGGCTATCTTGCCGAAAAGGGCCTGATCCCGCTGCCGGACGACATGCGTTCCCAGATGCATGAAGAAGCCAACAGCCTGCATCCGCTGTCGATGTAAGGCTTGAGACTTTCGGGCCGGTGGTCGGAATCCTGGCCACCGGCTCCGTCTGTCAAGGGGGGTAGAGAAAGAGCGATCCGTCGGCCTTTCTCTACATTCCTGTCGCATAGACCGGGGAGCGTGGCTCCGGTGAAAGACGAAAAAACCAAGTCGATCGTTTAAATCGATTTTCCTGGACCACTGGGAGGTGGTCTCCCCCTGCCGGGACCCGAGGTGGGGGATTATTGCCGGTGTTGCCTTGGCTTATCGAAAGGTACTCGGTGCGGGCCGCATCCGGTGGCTCTTCGTTTGGTATATCGCTTTTGGCGGAAATCGTTTTCGACCGCCTGGGGCGGTTGGTCGCGGGTTGCATCTGAGGCGGGGGCCTCGGGGGGGCAACTTTGACATCACCCTTGTTCGGACGGCTCACAGCGCGATGAACACTCTGCTCCTGATCCTGGCCGTGCTCGTTATGGCGATCGTGGCCTATAATCTGGGGTCGCGCCGGTCGCTCGCCCTTGTTGGCGGTGATCGCCGGACCCTCCATTCCCTGCCGGGGTACTACGGCCTGTATGTGGCCCTGTGGTGTGCCCTGCCGGCGGTGCTTCTGGTGCTGCTGTGGGTTGCTCTGGAACCCTCGGTCATCCACGCCATGGTGCTGGGCTCTTTGCCCCAGTCTCTACTGGTGGATACGGCCGGGAACCCGCTGGCGCCGGAGCGTATCGCTCTGGTGATGACGGATATCAGCAATACCGCCCGGGGCAACATCTCTACCAGCACCCATCCGGACGTCCTGGCCGCCGCCGAATATCAGGCGGGTCTGGAAAGTGCCAGCCAGTGGATGCGGATTGCCCTGTCAGTGATCCTGGCGGCCAGTCTGGCGCTGTTTGCCTATTCCAAGCTGGCGCCGCGCCTTCGCGCCCGGAACGTGGTTGAAAAAGCCTTCCGGGTGATGATGGTGATCTGCTCCATGATGGCCGTTCTGACCACCCTGGGTATCGTGCTGTCACTGCTGTTTGAAAGCTTCCGCTTCTTCGCCAAGATCCCCTTCACCGAATTTCTGTTCGGAACTCACTGGTCCCCGCAGACGGCCATTCGCGCCGACCAGGTGGGATCCACGGGGTCGTTCGGGGCCATTCCGTTGTTTGTCGGGACCGGGCTGATCGCGGCCATCGCCATGCTGGTGGCCGTTCCCATCGGTTTGCTGTCGGCCATCTACATGTCCGAATACGCCCCGCCGAAGGTGCGGGCCACCGTCAAGCCGCTGCTGGAAATCCTGGCCGGTATCCCGACCGTGGTCTACGGCTTCTTCGCCGCTCTGACCGTGGCGCCGGTGATCCGCAGCATCGGCCAGTCCATCGGCCTGGATGTGGCCAGTGAAAGCGCCCTGGCCGCCGGTCTGGTGATGGGGGTGATGATCATTCCCTTCGTCTCCTCGCTGGCCGACGACGTGATTACCGCCGTGCCGCAGTCCCTGCGGGAAGGGTCCTACGGCCTGGGGGCGACCAAAAGCGAGACCATCCGCAAGGTGATCATGCCTGCGGCCCTGCCCGGGATCGTCGGCGGCATTCTGCTGGCGGTATCGCGGGCGGTGGGGGAAACGATGATCGTGGTGATGGCGGCCGGTCTGGCGGCGAACCTGTCGATCAATCCCCTGGACGCGGTGACCACGGTGACGGTGCAGATCGTGACCCTGCTGACCGGTGACCAGGAGTTCGAAAGCGCCAAGACCCTGGCGGCCTTCGCGCTTGGCCTGGTGCTGTTCGTCGTCACCCTGGGGCTGAACGTCATCGCTCTGCACGTGGTCCGCAAATACCGCGAACAATACGACTGACGCCGCTGGTGGCGCGGATCCGGCCGGTTGTCCGGCGGGGATCCGCGCTCCGCACTCCGGGGTGTTCCGCCCGTGGCCGACTGCCGCCCTTCGGGGCCGCGCGGCACGGGACTTGGGAAGAGGAAGACAGATGGCCACCCATCACAATACGGAACTCGTCCGCCAGGGGCTGGCGCGGCGCTACCGCAGGGAAAAAATGTTCAAAGTCTACGGCATCACGGCCATTGCCTTGGCCGTGGCCATGCTGGCGACGCTGTTCTACACGATCATTTCCAAGGGCTACACGGCCTTCGTGCAGACCGAAATCCAGCTGGAAGTGACCCTGTATCCGCAGGATATCGATCCGGAAGGCACGCGCGATCCGCAGACCCTGTCCCAGGCCAACTATCGCAAGCTGGTGATCCAGGCGATGCTGGACCTGTTCCCGGAAGTGGAAAGCCGCAGTGACCGCCGGGACGTGCTGGGTATCATCAGTGACGGGGCGACCTTCCGCCTGCGTGAAATGGTGATGAACAACCCCGACCTGATCGGTCAGCGGGTGGCGATGCTGGTGCCGGTGTCGTCCGAGTACGACATGCTCAACAAGGGCCAGATCGACCGCAACCGGCCCGAAGCCGAACGGCCGCTGAGCGACAAGCAGATCGCCCTGTTCGACCGGCTGGCCGACCGCACGCTGATCGAAAAAAGCTTCAACACCATCCTGTTCACTGCCGCCGACTCCCGCCAGCCCGAACTGGCCGGCATCTGGGGGGCGGTCGTGGGCTCGTTCTTCACCCTGGTGGTCACCCTGTCGCTGTCCTTCCCCATCGGGGTGGCTGCGGCGGTCTACCTGGAAGAATTCGCGCCCCAGAACAAGTGGACCGACCTGATCGAGGTGAACATCAACAATCTGGCTGCCGTGCCGTCCATCGTGTTCGGCCTGCTGGGGCTGGCGATGTTCCTGAATATCTTCGGGATGCCCCGATCTGCGCCGGTGGTGGGCGGTCTGGTGCTGACCCTGATGACCTTGCCGACCATCATCATCGCCAGCCGTGCCGCCCTGAAGTCGGTGCCGCCGTCGATCCGTGAAGCCGCGCTCGGGGTCGGGGCGTCGAAAATGCAGATGATCGTGCACCACGTGCTGCCGCTGGCCATGCCCGGCATGCTGACCGGCACCATCATCGGCATGGCCCAGGCCCTGGGGGAAACCGCGCCGCTGCTGATGATCGGCATGGTGGCCTTCATCGCCGACGTGCCCAGCGGTCCGATGTCTCCGTCCACGGTGCTGCCGGTGCAGATCTACCTTTGGGCCGACAGCCCTGAACGTGCGTTCACCGAACGGACCTCGGCCGCCATCATGGTTCTGCTGGCGTTCCTGGTGTTCATGAACGCTGCCGCCGTCCTGCTGCGTAAGAAATTTGAACGGAAGTGGTAAGACCGATGACAGAAGAAGTGGCTTTCGAGGGTACGGCGGGCACGCCGCGCATCACCGACCGCGGTGTCAAGGTCGCCGCGACCGACGCCAACGTCTATTACGGCGACAAGCACGCCATCAAGAACGTGGGCCTGGACATTGCCGCCAATGAAGTGACCGCCTTCATCGGTCCTTCGGGCTGTGGCAAGTCCACCTTTCTGCGCTGCCTGAACCGGATGAACGACACCATCGACATCTGCCGGGTGACCGGGGATATCCGGCTGGACAAGGAAGACATCTACGATCGCATGGTCGATGTGGTGGAACTGCGCGCCCGGGTGGGGATGGTCTTCCAGAAGCCCAACCCCTTCCCCAAGAGCATCTACGAAAATATCGCCTACGGTCCCAAGATCCACGGCATTGCCAAGACCAAGAACGAGCTGGACGATATCGTGGAACGCTCGCTGACTCGCGCAGGTCTTTGGGAAGAAGTGAAGGATCGTCTGGATGGTCCGGGGACGGGCCTGTCCGGTGGTCAGCAGCAGCGTCTGTGCATTGCGCGCGCCATCGCCGTCAGCCCCGAAGTGATCCTGATGGACGAACCCTGCTCGGCGCTCGATCCCATCGCCACGGCGAAGGTGGAAGAGCTGATCGACGAGCTGCGGACCAACTACACCATCGTCATCGTCACCCACTCCATGCAGCAGGCCGCGCGTGTGTCCCAGCGCACCGCGTTCTTCCACCTGGGCCGGCTGATCGAGTGCGGGGATACCGAGACCATCTTTACCAATCCCCAGCATAACCTGACCCAAGGCTATATCACCGGCCGCTTCGGTTGATGGAGCGGATACCCCTGCGGTACCGTGCTTCCCTTCGGGGCCGGTGACGCGGGGGTGTCCAACCCCCTTCTGGGCCGGACCGCGGGACGGAGTCGCCATCAGTGGCCAAGGACCTGCATACGGTTAAATCCTACGAGGACGAGCTGAAGGCGCTCGCCAATACGGTTCTGCGTATGGGCGGGCTGGCGGAAGCGCAAATGTCCACGGCCATCCAGGCGCTTGTCCGGCGGGACAGCGATCTGGCGGGCCGGGTTGTTGCCTCGGACGCCCGCATCGACGCCATGGAGGCGGAGATCAACGACTTCGCCGTCCGTTTGCTGGCCCTGCGTCAGCCCATGGCCGACGACCTGCGGGGCATCGTCGGGGCGCTGAAGATTTCCAGCGACCTGGAACGGATCGGCGACTATGCCTCCAACGTGGGCAAGCGGGCGCTGGTGCTGAACCAGTTGCCGCCGGTCAAGCCGATCAGCACCATTCCCCGGATGGCCCGCCTGGTGCAGGACATCGTCAACGACACCCTCGATGCCTATGTGGAGCGGGACGTAGACAAGGCGATGGACGCCTGGTCCCGCGATGAAGAGGTGGACGAGCTGTATACCTCCTTGTTCCGCGAACTGGTCACCTACATGATGGAAGACCCCCGGAACATCACCGCCTGTACGCATCTGATGTTCATTGCCAAGAACATCGAACGGATCGGCGACCACGCCACGAATATTGCCGAGAACATCCATTTCCTGGTCACCGGCCTGCCGTTGCGGGAAGCCCGGCCGAAAGGCCGGGATCCGCAGGCGCCCGGATCGCCCTCCGGACCACCCCCTGTCCATCCCGCAGACCCGCTTGAAGAAGGTTGAGTAGACCCCATGAAACCGCAAGTGATGATCGTCGAGGACGAAGCCTCCCTGGTCACCCTGCTGCGCTACAACCTGGAAAAGGAAGGGTACCGGGTGACCGAGGCTATGGATGGCGAGGAAGCCATGACCATGGTGGCGGAAAGCCAGCCGGACCTGATGATCCTGGACTGGATGTTGCCGGTGATGTCGGGCATCGAGGTCTGCCGCCAGCTGCGCCGCAAGCCCCGCACCCGGGACCTGCCGATCCTGATGCTGACCGCCCGCGGGGAAGAGACGGATCGCATTCGCGGCCTCAACACCGGGGCCGACGACTACATGGCCAAGCCCTTTTCGATGCCCGAGCTGCTGGCCCGGGTGAAGGCGCTGTTGCGCCGGTCCCAGCCCACCAACCTGAAGGGCCAGCTGGCCTATGCGGATGTGGTGATGGACCTGGGGGCGCACCGGGTGACCCGGGGCGGCCGCTATATCCACCTCGGCCCTACCGAATTCCGCCTGCTGCAATTCCTGATGCAGAACCCCGGCGCAGTGTTCTCCCGCGAAGAGTTGTTGAACGCGGTCTGGGGACCGGACATCTATGTGGAGCCGCGTACCGTGGACGTCCACATCCGCCGTCTGCGCAAGGCCCTGAACACGGACCAGGACACGGATCTGATCCGCACCGTGCGCGCTGCCGGTTACGCCCTGGACCAGAACGCCACCCAGCAGGCGAGCTGAGGCGGGCCGGCCCTCCGGCCCTCTTTCCCGTCTGCCGCTGCTGTGAGAGGATGGGGCCATGCACCAGGTCCTCTTGCTCAGCATCCTCAAGTTCGCGCTGATGTTCGCCATCGTCAGTGCCGCCATCTACGGCCTGTCGATGATGGGGCCGAAGACGGGGGACGGCGAGGAGGAGGGCGGCAGCGCCGAAGATCGGGAGCGGCTGAACCGCCGCCGGGGATATGGTCTGGTGGCCGTGGTCACCCTGGCCGCCGCTGCCATGGCCTGGTGGATGTGACTCCCGTCGGCCCGCCTTCTCCCCCCTCGTCCGGTGCCGATCCGCCGCTGCTGTTGATCGCAGGTCCCACCGCCTCGGGCAAGTCCGGGCTGGCGATGGATCTGGCGCGCTGGCTGAACGGGGTGGTGATCAATGCCGACAGCATGCAGGTCTACCGCGACCTGCGGATTCTCAGCGCCCGTCCCACGGTGGCGGAAGAAGCGGCGGTGCCCCATGCCCTCTACGGCGTGCTGGACGGGGCGGAGACCTGTTCCGTTGGCCGCTGGCTGGATCTCGCCCGCGATGCCGTCGCCGGGACCCGGGCGCAGGGGAGGTTGCCGATCCTGTGTGGCGGCACGGGGCTTTACCTGAAGGCGGCCATGCAGGGTCTGGCGGCCGTGCCCGACGTGCCGGAGACCGCCCGCCGCGAGGCGCGCGCCCTGCTCGCCGCCGAGGGGCCGGAGGCCCTTCATGCCCGCCTCGGCAAGATCGATCCGGAGATGGCCGGCCGCCTCAAGCCCGGCGACTCGCAGCGCCTCGCCCGGGCGTGGGAGGTGCTGCAAGGCACCGGCCGCTCGCTGGCCGCCTGGCAGGCCGATCCCCCCGCAGTGCCGCCCCTGTCCGGCCGGTCCGGGCTGATCCTGCTCGACCCGCCCCGAGAGGCCCGGCGCGAGGCCATTCGTCGCCGCTTCCTGCACATGCTCGATCAGGGCGCGCTGGCCGAGGTGGAGGCCCTGGTGGCCCGTGCCCTGGACCCCGCCCTGCCGGTGATGAAGGCGGTGGGGGTGCCCGAACTGGCTGCCCTGGTGCGCGGGGTCCTGGACCGCGACTCCGCCGTCGATCGGGCCATCATCGCCACCTACCAGTTCGCCAAGCGTCAGACCACCTGGGCGCGGGGCCAGATGGTGTCGGATCTGGTGCTGGATCCCACGCCCGGTGCGCAACTTTCAGAAAGTCAAAGCGAAGCGCTCGATAATTTTATTCGCAGCTTTTTGTTGACCGGGTCCCCTTGAAAGACTAGCCTGCGCTCCCTTTTCGGCCTTTGGGCTGAAGGGGCGATTCCCCCTTGGTGGCGGCCGGTTGCCAGACGTGCAGCGGACCGGTCCCGCAGGGGAAGGCCGACCCGAGTCCCTGCGTACCCTTGCGGAACCCAAGTCCACAGGACCGGGCGGCTCATCCATGATCATGAAACAGGTGCGAAGATGGCTGACCACGGAATGAATGGTGCTGAGATTGTCCTGAAGGCTCTGGCCGATCAGGGCGTCGACGTAATCTTCGGATATCCGGGCGGCGCCGTACTTCCCATCTATGATGAGATCTTCAAGCAGAACCGGATTCGCCACGTCCTCGTGCGTCACGAACAGGCCGCCGTCCATGCTGCCGAAGGCTATGCCCGCTCCACCGGCAAGGTCGGGGTGGTTCTGGTGACCTCCGGTCCCGGGGCGACCAATGCGGTTACAGGTCTGACCGATGCCATGCTGGATTCGATCCCGGTTGTCTGCCTGACTGGCCAGGTGGCCACCCACCTGATCGGCAATGATGCCTTCCAGGAAGCGGATACCACTGGGATTACCCGGCAGTGCACCAAGCACAACTATCTGGTCAAGCGCGCCGACGATCTGGCGCGGGTGATGCACGAGGCCTTCCAGGTCGCCTCCACCGGCCGTCCGGGGCCGGTGGTCATCGACCTGCCCAAGGACATTCTGATGGGGCCGGCGCCCTACACCCCGCCGGGCCGGGTCAAGCACAAGTCCTATCGCCCGCAGGTGAAGGGCGATCTGAAGCTGATCGAACAGGCGGTCGAGATCCTGTCCAAGGCCAAACGGCCGATCTTCTATTGCGGTGGCGGGGTCATCAACTCCGGCCCGCAGGCCTGCCAGCTGCTGACCCAGCTGGTGCGCATGACCGGCTTCCCGATCACCCAGACCCTGATGGGGCTGGGGGCCTATCCGGGCAGCGACCCGCAGTTTCTGGGCATGCTGGGCATGCACGGCACCTACGAAGCCAATCTGACCATGTACAACTGCGATGTCATGGTGGCCATCGGTGCCCGCTTCGATGACCGGGTGACCGGCAATCTGGCGGAATTCGCCCCCAACAGCACCAAGATCCAGATCGACATCGACCCCAGTTCGATCAACAAGAACGTGGCCGTGGATCTGGCCATCGTCGGTGACGTGGGGCATGTTCTGGAAGACTTCATCAAGATCTGGAAGGCCCGCCAGGCCCGCCCCGACCAGGAGGCCCTGAAGGCCTGGTGGACCCAGATCGAGGAATGGCGCGCCCGCAACTGCCTGGCCTTCCAGCCCAACGGCGAGATCACCAAGCCGCAGTATGCCATCCAGCGCCTGTACGAGTTGACCAAGGACCGCGAGACCTTCATCACCACGGAAGTGGGGCAGCACCAGATGTGGGCGGCCCAGTACTATCGCTTCGAAAAGCCCAACCACTGGATGACCTCCGGCGGGTTGGGGACCATGGGCTATGGCTTCCCGGCGGCGGTCGGGGTGCAGATGGCCCACCCGGACGCGCTGGTGGTGGACATCTCCGGCGAGGCGTCGTTCATGATGAACATGCAGGAGCTCGCCACGGCGGTTCAGTACCGCTTGCCGGTCAAGGTGTTCATCCTGAACAACAAATACATGGGCATGGTGCGCCAGTGGCAGGAGCTGCTGCATGGTGGCCGTTATTCGGAAAGCTACTCCGCCGCCCTGCCTGACTTTGTCAAGCTGGCCGAAAGTTTCGGGGCCGTCGGCCTGCGGGCGGAAAAGCCCGATCAGGTGGACGACGTCATCAAGGAAATGATCAGCGTCGACCGCCCGGTGCTGGTGGACATGCTGGTGGACCCGTCGGAAAACTGCTTCCCGATGATTCCGTCGGGAGCGCCGCATTACCAGATGCTGCTGGGGCCGGCCGACGATCTGGCCACGGCCATCTCCAAGGAAGGCGCCATCCTCGTATAAGGGTCCCGGTGGCCGCCGGCCTTCCTGTCCATCCGTGCGGTGGACAGCGGGGGCAGGGCGGCGGTCGCCGGGGGCTCGTCCCCAGGCCGGGTCCGTCCGGAACCGGCCGTGCCACCCATCCTGTTCGCCCACCCGCCGATCCCTGCCGGGGCCGGCTTCTCCCGCACGGTATTCCCCGTCGAGCGGAATCCGGGCCGGGACACCGGGTCCCCCAGATCCGGTTTTCCCGATCCTGCTGCCGCTCGAAAGACTCAATTGGCCGTTCCCGTCCCATGATCATGAACCCGGGATACGGCCCCTCATCCGGAGGACCCTCCCTTGTCCACGCCGAGCGCTCAGGCACAGCCGGAAATCGAGATCCATACCATTTCGGTCCTGGTGGACAACGAAGCGGGCGTACTCGCCCGGGTCATCGGCCTGTTCTCGGGCCGGGGCTACAACATCGAAAGCCTTACGGTTGCCGAGGTGAACACCCAGGAGCGCCTGTCGCGCATCACCCTGGTGACCAGCGGCACGCCCATGGTGATCGAACAGATAAAGGCCCAGCTCGGCCGTCTGGTGCCGGTGCACAAGGTATCCGACCTGACGGTCGAAGGGCCGCATGTGTCGCGGGAACTGGCCCTGGTGAAGGTGTCCGGTGCCGGTGAAAAGCGGGTCGAAGCCCTGCGCATCGCCGACATCTTCCGTGCCCGCGCGGTGGACAGCACCAACGAAAGCTTTGTCTTCGAGATCGTCGGCAAGACCGAGAAGATCAACGCTTTCGTGGCGCTGATGGAGCCGCTGGGCCTGGTGGACGTGTCGCGGACCGGTGTCGCGGCCATTGCGCGGGGTGCCGAAGCCCTGTAAGGGCTGGTGCCCTCATCGAATATGGGCGCCGGGCCGGGTGTTAACCCCATTTTCCGGTGCCGCCGCGCAAGGTTTCCGAAAACCGTTCACCTTTTCGGATTGCGCTTTAGCCGACAGGGGGTGGGGTGTATGGTCCGCGCGCGGGAACGCACCCTCCCTTCCCTAATAAGAACTCTCATGTGTTGAAGGAAACCGACCATGCGTGTGTATTACGACCGTGATGCGGACGTGAACCTGATTAAAGGCAAGAAGGTGGCCGTTGTCGGCTACGGCTCCCAGGGGCATGCTCACATCCTGAACCTGCGCGATTCCGGCGTGGCCGACGTGGCCGTTGCCCTGCGCGCCGGATCCGCGACCCGCAAGAAGGCCGAAGGCGAAGGCCTGAAGGTCATGACGCCGGCCGAAGCCGCTGCCTGGGCCGACGTGGTCATGATGCTGACGCCGGACGAATTGCAGGCCGACATCTACAAGGAAGACCTGCACGCCAACATGAAGGAAGGGGCCGCCCTGGCCTTCGCCCATGGCCTGAACGTTCACTTCAACCTGATCGAACCGCGCGCCGACCTGGACGTGTTCATGATCGCCCCGAAGGGTCCCGGCCACACGGTGCGCAGCGAATACGTGCGCGGCGGCGGCGTGCCCTGCCTGGTGGCCGTGGCGCAGAACGCCTCGGGCAATGCCATGGAAATCGCGCTGTCCTATGCCTCCGCCATCGGTGGCGGCCGGTCCGGCATCATCGAAACCTCGTTCCGCGAAGAATGCGAAACCGATCTGTTCGGTGAGCAGGCCGTGCTCTGCGGCGGCCTGACCGCCCTGATCGCCGCCGGGTTCGAAACCCTGGTGGAAGCCGGCTACGCCCCGGAAATGGCGTACTTCGAGTGCCTGCACGAAGTGAAGCTGATCGTTGACCTGATGTATGAAGGTGGCATGGCCAACATGCGCTATTCCATCTCCAACACGGCGGAATACGGCGACTACGTGACCGGTCCCCGCATCGTGACGCCGGAAACCAAGGCTGAAATGAAGCGCGTCCTGGACGACATTCAGTCCGGCCGCTTCACCCGCGACTGGATGATGGAATGCAAGGCCGGCCAGCCGAGCTTCAAGGCCACCCGCCGTCGCTGGGCCGAGCATGACATCGAGGAAGTGGGCGCGCGCTTGCGCGGCATGATGCCGTGGATCGCCGCCAACCGTCTGGTGGACAAGGATAAGAACTAGTCCGCAGCGCCGCTTATCCCGGGCAGGCCGCACGTGTGGCGTGTCCGGGAGACGGCGGTGGCTTATCTTTACCTGCTTGGGCCGGTTTGGGCGTTGACAAGCGGGTGTGGAACCGCTTCATTGTCGGGCCGTATGCGGCCGCACCTGCGAGATATTGTGGGTTTCGCATATGGAGTGGCCGGTGCTGGGGGCGTGTCGGCTGGACACGTGAAAGGTTGCGGCATCCGAACCGGATGATCCGCGTGGGAACGAGCGAGCGACAATGTTTTCCAAAATGACCGGCTGGCTTTCGGCCGATATGGCCATCGATCTGGGGACCGCCAACACGCTGGTCTATGTCAAGGGCCGGGGCATTGTCCTGAACGAGCCCTCCGTTGTCGCCATCGCCGACGTCAAGGGTAAGAAGCAGGTCCTGGCCGTCGGTGACGAGGCCAAGCAGATGCTGGGACGGACGCCGGGCAATATTCAGGCGATCCGGCCACTGCGGGACGGCGTCATCGCCGATTTCGAAGTCGCCGAAGAAATGATCAAGCACTTCATCCGCAAGGTGCACAACCGGCGCAGCTTCGCCAGCCCCATGGTCATCATTTGCGTGCCCTCCGGCTCCACCGCCGTCGAGCGCCGCGCCATTCAGGACAGTGCCGAGGCCGCCGGCGCCCGCCGCGTGTTCCTGATCGAAGAACCCATGGCCGCCGCCATCGGCGCCGGCCTGCCGGTGACCGAACCCACCGGCTCCATGGTGGTGGATATCGGAGGCGGCACCACAGAAGTGGCGGTGCTGTCCCTGGGTGGCATCGTCTATGCCCGCTCCGTCCGTGTCGGCGGGGACAAGATGGACGAAGCCATCATCGCCTATATCCGCCGGAACCATAACCTGTTGGTCGGGGAAGGATCCGCCGAGCGGATCAAGAAGGAAATCGGCTGCGCCTGTCCGCCGGAAGACGGGCAGAACCGCACCCTGGAGATCAAGGGCCGCGACCTGATGAACGGCGTGCCCAAGGAGCTGGTGATCAGTGAAGCGCAGATCGCCGAAAGCCTGGCCGAACCCGTGGGATCGATCATCGAGGCGGTGAAGGTGGCGCTGGAACATACCGCTCCCGAACTGGCCGCCGATATCGTCGACAAGGGCATCGTGCTGACTGGTGGCGGCGCCTTGCTGTCCAATCTGGATTACGTACTGCGGGCGGCCACGGGGCTGCCGGTGTCCATCGCCGACGATCCGCTGAGCTGCGTTGCCCTGGGCACCGGCCGGGCCTTGGAAGAAATGAAACGCCTGCGCAGCGTGCTGACCAGCATGTTCTGATGCGGACCCCCGACCCTCATCTGGGGGCGGGGGAGCCTTGTCCGGCTGGGGGAGAAAGGCCGGGTGCGCGAGAGAGGGGGTGGCGGGCTGTGGTCTGTACGGTTCCGTCCCTGAGGACCCTTTCCGAAACGGATTGTCGTGTCAGGAGCAATCAGTGCTTTCCTTTCGCGACTCGCGATGATTCAATGACCCTGGATGAAACGACTCGGCGCCTGCGCAACGGCGCCGGCGAGGGAGCGGCGGGCTCGTGAAGCAGCAGACAGGACAGGTCGGGCGCTTTTCGGCGCTGCGGTTGTTCCTTCAGAAATTCGCCTTTCTGGCCCTGGCGGCGGTGGCGTTTGCCTTCATGCTATTGGGCAAGGCCGACACCGTGCTGGTGGAACGCATCCGCGCCACCGTGGTTGATGCCGCCGCTCCGGTGCTCGACGTGATGTCCAAGCCGGCCGAAACGGTCGCGGCGGTCTTCACTAACCTGCGCGAGCTGACAGCGATCCGGGCCGAGAACGACCGGCTGGAACGGGAAAACGACCGCCTGATGCGCTGGCAGGCGGTGGCCCGCCAGCTGGAAGCCGAAAACGAAGCCCTGAAGAACCTGCTGCACTATGTTCCCGCCCCCCATGCAACGACCATCAGCGCCCGGGTGGTGGCCGACACCGGCGGCACCTTTGCCCGCTCGCTGGTGGTGCTGGCGGGCAAGCGGGATGGCGTGCGCAAGGGTCAGTCGGTGATGTCCGGCGAGGGCCTGGTGGGGACGGTGGCCGAAGCGGGGATCCGCTCGTCGCGGGTGCTGCTGCTGACCGATATCAACAGCCGCATTCCGGTGCTGCTGGAAGAAAGCCGGGTGCGGGCCATTCTGACCGGCGACAACCAGGACCGGCCGCAGCTGCGGTTCATCAAGTCTCAGGGCAGCGTGGTGCCGGGGGACCGGGTCGTGACCAGCGGCGATGCCAGCGTCTTTCCGGAAGGCGTGCCCATCGGCGTGGTGGCCAGCGTCGACGAGAAGCTAGGGATCCGGGTGGAGCTGTTCGTGGAGCAGGACCGGCTGGAGGTGGTGCGCATCGCCGATTTCGGCCTGGACGGCATCCTACCGGAACAGCCAGTGACGATGGCCGAACCGGCGCCCGAGACTCCGCCCAACCCCACCACCCCGCCCAACCTGACGGCCTCGTCCGACCAGACGACCTCGGCCGCGTCGACGGCAACGGAATAAGGCGGATCCGACCATGCGGGGCATGCAGCCCACATTCTGGCAGCGCCTTGACCTGGTGGCCCGACGGCTGGTGCCAGGAGCCCTGACCCTCGTGCTGCTGCTGATGAGCGTGGCGCCGACCCGCTTGCCGGGCTTTGTCCACATTGCCCCCATGATCGCCTTAATCAGTGTCTATTACTGGGCAGTCTCGCGGCCGGACGTGATGGGCTACGGCAGCGCCTTCCTTCTGGGGCTGGTGGAAGACAGTCTGACCGGAGCGCCGCTGGGGGTTGGGGCCTTGTCCCTGATGCTGGCGCAGGCGGTGGTGTTCACCCAGTATAAGTTTTTCCTGGGCAAGCCTTTCATGGTGTCTTGGTGGGCTTTTACCCTGGTGGCCGCCGGGGTGGCGGTCATCAAGTGGGTGGCGGTATCGGCGATTCACGGGCATCTGGTGGACGGAACGGCCCTGGTGTTTTCGTGGATGTTTACCGTGGCCGTCTATCCGCCGTTCGCCTGGCTGTTCGGTCGCATCCAGGGCCTGTTCTTCCGGGAGGTATGATGGCGGCGCAACGGGACGGAGATCGGGCAAAGCTGTTTACCCGCAGGGCTTTCGTGCTCGGCGGCGGCATGGGGATGCTGGTATCCGCCCTGGTGGGGCGGATGTATTATCTGCAGGTGCTGGAAAGCGACCGCTACCGTACTCTGGCCGAAGAAAACCGCTTCAACATGCGTCTGCTGCCGCCGCCGCGCGGGCAGATCGTCGACCGCTTCGGCGTGCCGCTGGCGGTGAACCGCCAGAACTACCGGGTCAATATCATCGGCGAAGACATCCTGCGCCGCGCCCGCACCCAGGATGAACGGGACGCGGCGGTGGACCGCACCCTCGACTCCCTCGGCCGCATCATCGAGCTGTCGGACTACGACCGCACCCGGGTGCTGCGGGAGCTGCGCCGCCGCCGCGGCTTCGTGCCGGTGACCGTGCGGGAAAACCTGACCTGGGAGGAAATGGCCCGGATTCAGGTCAACAAGCCCGACTTGCCGGGCATCGCCATCGACGAGGGCCTGACCCGCCATTACCCCTTCAGCGATCATGCGGCCCACCTGCTGGGCTACGTCTCCAGCGTGTCCGAAGAGGAACTGACCGGCGATCCCCTGCTGGAGCTGCCGGGCTTCCGTATCGGCAAGCAGGGGGTGGAAAAGATCTATGACCTGGCCCTGCGCGGCCATGGCGGCACCAGCCGGGTGGAGGTCAATGCCGTCGGCCGGGTGATCGACGAATTCACGGTGGAAGAGGCCCGGCCAGGAGCCGAGGTGCCCCTGACCATCGACGTGCGGCTTCAGGAATTCTGTGCCCGCCGCCTGGCCAGCGACAGTGCGGCGGCGGTGGTGATGGATGTGCACACGGGCGAGGTTCTGGCCCTGGCCTCCATGCCCGCCTACGACCCCAATGTGTTCACCCGGGGCCTGACCTCGGCGGAGTGGCAGGAGCTGATCAGCAGTCCCCGGTCGCCGCTGTCCAACAAGGCCATTGCCGGACAGTACTCGCCGGGCTCCACCTTCAAGATGGTGGTGGCCCTGGCGGCCCTGGAAGCCGGCGTGATCAAACCGGATCAGACCGTCTTTTGCCCCGGCCACATGACCCTGGGGGGGCACCGCTTCCACTGCTGGAAGCGGGGCGGCCACGGGTCGGTGAATCTGGTCAACGCCCTGGCCCAGTCCTGCGACGTCTATTTCTACGAAGTGGCCCGCCGCTGCGGCATCGACCGGGTGGCGGAGATGGCCCGGCGTTTCGGTGTCGGCGAGGTGCTGGATATCGGCCTGCCCGGCGAGCGGCCCGGCCTGATGCCGAGCAAGGCCTGGAAAACGGCGACCCTGGGGGAATCCTGGCACCAGGGGGAAACCCTGGTGGCAGGGATCGGTCAGGGCTATGTGCTGGCGACCCCGCTGCAACTGGCGACCATGACCGCGCGGATCGCCAACGGCGGTCTGGCGGTGCAGCCCACCTTGTCGCGGGTGGCGCGCCGGCCGACCGACGCCGACGGTGCGGCGGCCGACGGTTCCGACGCACCGGAAGCCGCCGCGGCCGCCAGCGCCGCCGATCCGGCTTTCCTGAAGGTGGCCAAGGCCAACCTGGATATGGTCCGCAGGGGGATGTACGAGGTCAGCAACGGCGCGCGGGGCACGGCCCGGCGGTCGGGCATTCCCGTGGAAGGCTGGGTGATGAGCGGCAAGACCGGCACCACCCAGGTGCGCCGCATCTCGTTGCGGGAACGCGAAACCGGGGTCCGGTCCGAAGACGAATTGCCGTGGGAGCTGCGTAACCACGCCCTGTTCGTCTGCTATGCGCCGGAAGACGCGCCGCGCTATGCGGTGGCGGTGATCATCGAACACGGCGGCGGTGGCTCGTCGGCCGCCGCACCGGTGGCCCGGGACCTGATGCTGGAAACCCTGCGCCTGGATCCGTCGCGCAAGCGACCGGAGGATGTGGTGGAGGTGGCCGACCTGCCCCCCGACATCCGCCGCTACATGGAAGAGGCGCACGAGAATATGCGTATCGCCTCCATGCCGCCGGAGCCGGAGGTGCCACCCGAAGGGACCCCGGCTGACACCCCCGCCAATCCCCAGGATCAGGCTCCCGTCGCCGCAGCGCCCAAGCCGCCGGCGGGCGAGAGAGGGAACGGATCAGGAAGCCGGGGCGCGAGCCGGGAGGGGCAGCAATGATCATCGGCAACGAATTCATCGCCGCCCGTCTGCGCCGGGGGGAAATGACCCTGGGCGAGAAGCTGTGGCAGATCAGCTGGTCATTCGTTTTCGTCATGACCCTGGTCGCCGGGATCGGCATGGCGATGCTCTATTCGGCGGCCAACGGCAGCATGGATCCCTGGGCCAGCCGTCAGTTGACCCGCTTCCTGGTGGCGCTGGCGATGATGCTGGCCGTGGCCCTGACCGATATCCGCCTGTGGATGCGCTACGCCTATGTCTTCTATGGCGTCATGCTGATTCTGCTGGTGGCGGTGGAGGTGAAGGGCACCATCGGCATGGGGGCGCAGCGCTGGATCGACCTGGGTTTTTTCCAGGTGCAGCCCTCGGAACTGATGAAGATCGCTCTGGTGCTGGCGCTCAGCCGCTATTTCCATGGTGCGGATCTGGAAGATGTCCGCCGGCTGCCCTTTCTGTTGCCGCCGATCCTGCTGGTGATGCTGCCCTTCGCTCTGGTGCTGAAACAGCCCGACCTGGGCACGGCCCTGATGCTGGTGGCCGGGGCGGGAGCGATCGCCTTTCTGGCCGGGGTGCGGCTGTGGATTTTCGGGCTGGTGCTGGGCGGGGGCCTGGCGGCCATCCCGGTGGCCTGGCAGTTCCTGCACAATTACCAGAAGAACCGGGTGCTGACGTTCCTGAACCCGGAGCGGGATCCTCTGGGCGCGGGCTACCACATTCTGCAGTCCAAGATCGCCCTGGGCTCGGGCGGCCTGTTCGGCAAGGGCTTCATGGCCGGGACCCAGGCGCATCTGAACTTCCTGCCGGAAAAGCAGACCGACTTCATCTTCACCATGATGGCCGAGGAATTCGGCATGATAGGTGGTCTGGTGCTGATCGCCCTTTACGTGATCCTGGTGATCTATGGCTTCGCCATCACCTTCCGCTGCCGCCATCAGTTCGGCCGGCTGGTGGCCATGGGGGTGACGGTGACGTTCTTCCTGTACGTTTTCATCAACATCGCCATGGTGATGGGTCTGATTCCGGTGGTGGGGGTGCCCTTGCCGCTGATCAGCTACGGCGGCACGGCCATGCTGACCCTGATGCTAGGCTTCGGACTGCTGATGAGCGTCTTCGTCCACCGCGATGTGCAGATCGGCCGGCGCGGCAGCTACGAGGATTGATCGGCGTCCGCGCCCCTGCGTCTTCACGTCGTCTTTCCCGAAAGGAAACGGGCGCCTTCCGGTGGGAAAGGCGCCCGTTCCGTCTTCTCCGGATCAGCCCGGATCAGCTGTCATAGGCCATCAGGGAGTCGACGGGCATGTTCACCTTGTCGCGGCCCTTCAGGAAGGTCAGCTCGATGATGCAGGCGGCGCCGACCACGTTGCCGCCCATCTTGGTGATCAGGTCCGCCGCAGCGTTCAGGGTGCCGCCGGTGGCCAGAAGGTCGTCCAGGATCACCACCCGCTGTCCGGGTTCGATGGCGCCTTCCTGTACCTCTACCGT
This sequence comes from Rhodospirillaceae bacterium Z3-40, assembly GCA_046233135.1. Taxonomy (GTDB): domain Bacteria; phylum Pseudomonadota; class Alphaproteobacteria; order Rhodospirillales; family Rhodospirillaceae; genus JBJXHN01. The sequence goes on from JBJXHN010000004.1 coordinate 868,137, forward strand.
ATCGGTGCCGTATTCCAGAGCGTATTCGTGGCGCACCACGTTGCCGGGCAGCTTGCCCTTCTTGCGCACCATGACGAAGCCCAGGCCCAGTTTCAGGGCCAGCGGGGCAGCGCAAAGGAATCCCCGGCTTTCGATGCCGGCCAGCACGTCCGGTGCCTTGGGCGCCACGGCCTTGGCCATGCGGCCCATGGCCACCTGCCAGGCATCGGGATGAGCCAGCAGGGTCGAGATGTCATAGAACAGAATCCCCGGCTTGGGGAAATCGGGCACCTCGCGGATGTGGGCCTTCAGGTCCATCGGCGGCTTTTCCATAGGGGTCTCCAAAGAGTGCGGCACGGAACGAACGGATGGCGATCCTAACGGGCTCCCGGAAAGGGGAAAAGGTCTCTCTTCTCGAAGCTGCCCTTGATTTCCCCTTTTCCGCGCGCGATCTGCCAAGTCATCGATCCTTGTCGATCCTTCAGGACCATGCTCATGGCTCCGACGTCGCAGCCGCTATGACCAGGCCGCGGCCGCCCTGGCCCGGGATCAGACGGTGGCCTTCTTCAGGCAGCACCTGAGCTAGTCGGCCTGCCGGGTCCGCTGCCCCACTGCGGCACGCAGGGCGCGGACGGGCCGGCCGTCGATGGCTGCCAGCCCCAGGCCGATCAGGAGCAGTCCGGCGAGGTGACGGATCTCCACCGCTTCGCTCAGCACCGCCACCCCCAGCAGGATGGCGAAGGCCGGGATCAGGAACGTGACCAGGACCAGATTGCTGGCGCCGATCCGGGCCAGCAGCCGGAAGTACAGAATGAAGGCCAGGGCGGTGGACACCAGGGCCAGGCCGGCCACCGCGCCGATGGCGTCCCACCCCGGCGCGGGCAGGTTCCAGGGTTGATCCACCAGCAGGACAAGCGGCAGCAGCAGCAGGCTGGAGGCCGTCAGCATTCCCGTGGCGGTCTGCATCGGCGCAACCCCCATGGCCTTGAAGCGCCGGCCGTAGACCCCGGCAAAGGCATAGCAGAGAGAGGCGGACAGACAGGCAAGCTGCCCGGCCACATCGTCGGTCAGCGCGGCCAGGGCATCGCCGCCGATCAGCACCGCGACACCGAGCAGGCCGAACAGCACGCCCGCCACCCGGCCGGCGTTCAGCCGCTCGTCGGTGGTGAAGGCGTGGGCGACCAATGCGGTGAACAGCGGCGTGGTGGCGTTGAGGATCGACGCCAGGCCGCTGGAGATCTGGGTCTGTCCCCAGACGATCAGCGAAAAGGGCAGGGCGTTGTTCAGAAGCCCCATCACCAGAAAGGCGCGCCAGACCGCGCCGCTGCGGGCGACCGGCAGGCCGCGCAGGGCACAGATCCCGTGCAGGGCCAGGGCCGCCAGCCCCACCCGCAGCAGCACCACGGTGAAGGGGGGCAGGTCGCGCACGGCGATGGCGTTGAACAGGAACGACCCGCCCCACAGCAGGGACAGGGTCAGCAGCAGCCCCCACTCATCGGGCGCCATGGCGCGGGCGGAGGAATAGGCCGGGGGCGGCAAGGGGGAAGAGGGGCGCATCGGCGGAAGGACCTTGCGGAGGGGAGGGCGCTTGCGGATTGAAGTATGGGGTGCGCGCCGGGCCGGTACAGCCCGGATCTTGCGCCTGTCCGCGAAAAATACCCCTCCGCTCCGTCCTCTTCCCGGGATGCGCGGTCCCGGGAGGGGACGGCCGGATCAGGACGGCTCGTGGGATTTGATGTCCTTCAGCACGCGACGGACCATCTTGCCGAATTCCCGGTCCTTGCTTCTGCGTTCGGCCAGGCTGGCGGAGTTGAAGGCGTCTTCTGCCCGCAGCTTGTGCCAGCGCCCCAGCCGCGCCGGGTCCAGCCGGCCGTCCTCGATGGCGGCACGGACCGCGCAGCCGGGTTCGGTGTCGTGCCGGCAGTCGCCGAAGCGGCATTGGCCGGCCAGGGCCTCGATATCCTCGAACACATCGGCGATGCCCGACGCCGCGTCGGCCAGCTGCAATTCGCGCATGCCCGGCGTGTCGAGCACCAGGCAGCCGCCGGGAACCGGATACAGCTCGCGGCGGGTGGTCGTGTGGCGACCCTTGGCGTCGTCTTCCCGAATCCCCTGGGTCGCGATCGCGGCGGTTTTGGACAGGGCGTTGGTCAGGGTGGACTTGCCCACCCCCGACGAGCCGAGAAAGGCCACCGTCCGGCCCGGCCTGCACCAGTCCGCCAGCTTTGCCGCCGGTTCGGCCCCCCGGGCATCCAGGGCCACCACCGCCACCCGGCCGGAAACGGCACGGGCCGCGTCGATGTAGTCCCGGGCGTCGTCCACCAGATCGGTCTTGGTCACCACGATCACCGGTTCGATATCCGCCTCGAAAGCCAGGGCCACATAGCGTTCCAGCCGGGCGATGTTGAAATCCTGGTTGCACGAGGTGACGATGAACACCGTGTCGATGTTCGCCGCGATCATCTGCACCTGCCGGTCGGTTCCAGGTGCGCGGCGCTTGATCAGGCTTTCCGGCCGCAGAACCCGGCTGGCCCGGGGCTGGGCACGGTTCAGCAGCAGCCAGTCGCCCACCGTCGCGTCGGCCCGGGGCGGGATCAACTGGTCGATGCCGTCGCCGACCACATGCAGGCCGCCGCGATGGACCGCCACCACCCGGACGGGCGGCGTCTCGGTCAGGGCCTCGGCAGCGATCTGTTGCGCGAAAAAGGGCCGCCAGCCCAGCTTTTCCAGGGGCGAGGGGCCGCGCACCGCCTGTCCGGTGCCCGCCCGACCGGCAAGGAAGGCGGAATAGTCGCGGGCCATGACGGGAATTCCTTTTCCAACGGGACCGGTTGTTATGCCACATCACATTGAATCCACTCGCTAATTCATTAGCATGTCCTACATTAGATGTCACTTGCTCCCTTGGCCGCAGGGACCGCTTGGGCTTTGGTTGAAACATTTGGTTTGTCATTGATCTTTTTTGGAACAAGTGTTTCACTTGTGGGGGCCTGCGTGGCCGACCGTCAAGGGATGCCCAGATGACCGACGATCCCGTTTCCCCCCTGCTGCCACCGGCACCAAGCTTTGCCGAAGTGCAGCGTCGCCTGCGCAAGGCGGAAGAAACCATGAGCCCGCAATTGCGCCGGGCTGCGGCCTATATGCTCGCCCATCCCGACGATGTGGCGTTGGTGTCCATGCGGCGGCTGGCCGAACACGCGGGGGTGCCGCCGTCAACCATGGTGCGGCTGGCCCGGGCGGTGGGCTTTGACGGGTTCGAGGCCCTGCGCGTGCCCTTTACCGACTGGATCAAGGGCGGCGACGGTGTGTTTTCCGTGCGGGTGCGCAGCCTGCAAGGCCGCCACTGGGACAGCGGCGGCGATGGTGCCTCCGCGACGGCCTCCGGCGAGCCCGATGGGGCCGACGGGCATGGGGCGGAGCGGGCTTTCGACGCGGCCGGCCTGATGCGCTCGGTGCTGGCGGCGGACCGGGCGGGGCTGGAGCGTCTGCAAACCCCGGCCATGGCCGAAGGCGTGACCCGTGCCGGCGACGAGATCTGGCGCGGCCGTCAGGTCTATACCATCGGCTTGCGTAGTTCCTTCTCGGTGGCCCACCTGTTCCATTACGGCTACACGCTGATCCGTGACAACGGGGTGCTGGTGGACGGCGCAGGGGGGACTTTCATGGACAACCTGCGCAATATCGGCGCCTCCGACGTGCTGCTGGCGATCAGCCAGCGTCCCTATTCCCGCCAGACCGTCCTGGCCTGCCGCCATGCCCGGGCGCAGGGGGCGTCGGTGGTGGCCCTGACCGACCGTCAGGACTCTCCCCTGGCCGAAGGGGCGGCGGTGACCCTGCTGCTGCCCACGGAAAGCCCGGGCTTCTACCCCACCATGGTGCCGGCCATCGCCGGCGTGCAACTGCTGCTGGCCTATCTGGCGGCGCGCGGGGGCACCGTCGCGCTGGACCGGATCCAGAGCACTGATCGGCAAATGACCGGCTTCGAGGCCTATTGGCCCGAACCAGGAACACGGACGTCCCGGAAATGACCCACTCTTCCTCTCGCATCTCTGTCGATTCGTCGTCGTCTCACGTTTTCCATCGCCAGTGCACGTCGATGCCGCCCATTGCCGTCGGCGGCAAGGGCATGGTGCTGATCGATGCGGCGGGGCGGGAATACCTGGATGCCTCGGGCGGTGCGGCGGTGTCCTGCCTGGGGCATGGGGACACCAAGGTGCGCCGGGCCATCAAGCGCCAGGTGGACGCCCTGGCTTTTGCCCATACCGGCTTCTTCTCCTCCGCCCCCGCCGAGGCCCTGGCCGACCGTCTGATCGCGGCGGCCGAGGAGACCATTCCCGGCAACCGGCTGCAGCGGGTCTATCTGGTTTCCGGCGGGTCGGAGGCCAACGAGGCGGCGCTGAAGCTGGCCCGGCAGTATTTCCTGGAGACCGGCCGGCCGGAGCGTCACAAGATCATCGCCCGTCGCCAGAGCTATCACGGCAACACCCTGGGGGTGTTGGCTGCCGGCGGCAATCTGTGGCGCCGCGCGCCCTATGAACCCATGCTGATGCCGGTCACCCACATTCCCCCCTGCTACGCCTACCGCGAGCAGGCCGAGGGGGAAAGCGAAGAGGCCTACGGCCTGCGCGCCGCCGATGCCCTGGAAGAGGCGATCTTGCGGGAAGGGCCGGAAACGGTGGCGGCCTTCATCGCCGAACCGGTGGTCGGCGCCACGGCCGGGGCGGTGCCGGCGGTGGCGGGCTATCTGACGCGCATCCGCGAGATCTGCGACCGCCATGGCGTGCTGCTGATCCTGGACGAGGTGATGTGCGGCATGGGCCGCACCGGGACACTCTATGCCTGTACCCAGGACGGCATCAGTCCGGATATCCTGACCTCGGCCAAGGGGCTGGGGGCGGGCTATCAGCCGGTGGGGGCCATGCTGGCCAGCGGCGAGATCTTCGAGGCGATTCGCCGGGGATCGGGCGCTTTCCAGCACGGCCACACCTATATGGGCCACCCCCTGGCCTGCGCCGCCGCCCTGGCGGTTCAGGAGCGGCTGCTGGATGACGGCCTGCTCGCCCGGGTGCCGGCCAAGGGGGCCGCCCTGCGCCACCGGCTGGAGCGGCATTTCGCCGGGCATCCCCATGTGGGCGACATTCGCGGCCGGGGCCTGTTCCTGGGGCTGGAACTGGTGGCGGACCGGGCGACCAAGGCACCCTTCGATCCGGCCTTGAAGGTACACGCCCGGGTCAAGGCGGCGGCCATGGCGCGCGGCTTGATTTGCTATCCCGCGGGAGGCACCCTCGACGGACAGCGGGGGGACCATATCCTGGTGGCGCCCCCCTTCATTCTATCCGACAAGGATAGCCGCACCATTGTCGAGCGTCTGGGCGCCGCGGTGGATGCGGCCGTGGAGGGACTTGGATGAGCATCAGCCCCGGCGGTGCCGGTACCTTCGATCGTCTGGAGCCGCATATCTCCGCAGCCACGGCGCCCCTGATCGTTGCGGTGGCACCGAACGGCGCCCGCCGCACCCGGGCCGATCACCCCGCCATTCCGGTGACCGCTGCCGAAGTGGCCCGCGTCGCCGCCTCCTGCCGAGAGGCCGGGGCGTCGCTGCTCCATCTTCATGTGCGGGACAAGGACGGCGGCCATCTGCTGGATGCGGAGGCCTACAGGACCGCCATCGCCGCCGTGCGGGACGAGGCGGGGCCGGATCTGGTGATCCAGATCACGTCCGAGGCCGTGGGCCGCTATACCGCCGCCGAGCAGCGGGCCGTGGTGCGCGACACCATGCCCGAGGCGGTGTCCCTGGCCTTGCGCGAACTGGTGGCCGAGGACGAATCCGACCTGCCCGAAACCGCGGCCTTCTATCGCCAGCTTCACCGGGCCGGAGTGATGGTGCAGCATATTCTTTATGATTCGATGGATGTGGAGCGCTTCGACGACCTGCGTCGGCGGGGTGTCATCCCGGGCAGCCGCTGCGACGTTCTGTTCGTCCTGGGGCGCTATGCCGCCAGCCAGCGGTCCGATCCCTGGGACCTGCTGCCCTTTCTGGACAGCTGGGATGGCGCGGACGGGGATACCTGGAGCGTCTGCGCCTTCGGTCCCCGGGAAGGGGCCTGCGTCTCGGCAGCGGCCTGTTTCGGCGGTCATGCCCGGGTAGGCTTCGAAAACAATCTGCTACGTCCCGACGGATCTCCCGCCGACGGCAACGAGGCTCCCGTGGTGGCGGCGGTGCTTGCCGGCCGGGCCATTGGCCGTGCGGCCGCCAGCGCCGATGACGTGCGGCGGCTGATGGCCCCCGGCTGAGGGTCCTGGCTATTGGCCCTCGGCTGAGGGTCCTGGCTATTGGCCCTCGGCTGAGGGCCGGCCCAACAGCCGGTTCGACCGCCGGGCGATCGGCCGCGGACCATTCTGTCTTGCAAAATGTTTTGATCGGCGGCGGAAGAACTCTGTCTCGGGACAATCACGATGGCCTTGTACCGTCTTGGGTGTATGCCCACATGCCTGAAGTCGCGGCGGCCATCTTCGACCGGACAGGGATCCGAAGAGGCTCCGTGAACGTGACAGAGATCATCTGATATTCGGGGAGGATATCGGGTGTTCGATCATTGGACGTTTCGGAGGATAGGACATGAAACGATTTGCCGCCCGTACGATTGGCGCCGTCGCCGCCGTCGGTCTGATGGGGTTGATTGGGTCGGCTGCCGCCCATGCCCAGGACCAGCAGTTCATTACTATCGGGACCGGGGGGGTGACCGGTGTGTACTATCCGGCCGGCGGAGCGATCTGCCGTCTGGTGAACAAGAACCGCGAGGCGCATGGCATCCGCTGTTCGGTGGAATCCACCGGCGGGTCCATCTACAACATCGCCACCATCCGTTCCGGTGATCTGGACTTCGGCGTGGCCCAGTCCGACTGGCAGTACCATGCCTACAACGGCACGTCGCAGTTCGAGGCCGAAGGCCCGTTCGAAAAGCTGCGGGCGGTGTTTTCCCTGCACCCGGAACCGTTCACCGTGGTGGCGCGTGCCGATCTGGGCGTGACGGAATTCGCCGATCTGAAGGGCAAGCGGGTGAACGTGGGCAATGCCGGGTCCGGCCAGCGCGCCACCACCGAAGTGCTGCTGGATGCCATGGGCTGGACCATGGACGACTTCTCGCTGGCGGCCGAACTGAAGCCGGCCGAACAGTCCCAGGCCCTGTGCGACAACAACGTCGACGCCATCATCTACACTGTCGGCCATCCCAACGGGTCGATCAAGGAAGCCACCACCGCCTGTGACGCGACCCTGGTGAACGTGGACAACGACGGCTCCCGCAAGCTGGTAGCCGACAATCCGTTCTATTCCACCGCCATCATTCCCGGCGGCATGTATCGCGGCTCCGACGGCGACACCACCACCTTCGGTGTGCGCGCCACGCTGGTGACCTCTGCCGATGTCAGTGAAGACGCGGTCTACGAGGTGGTCAAGGCGGTCTTCGAAAACTTCGACGACTTCAAGAAGCTGCACCCGGCCTTCGCCAACCTGAAGAAGGAAGAGATGGTCAAGGCCTCGCTGTCCGCCCCGCTGCATCCGGGCGCGGAAAAGTACTACAAGGAAGCCGGTCTCCTCTAAGGCCTGGGCATTTCTCCGGGGGGCGGTCGGTGACGGCGGTCCCCCGGATCGGTTTCTGCTTGAGTTGATCGAAAGTCGTATCCGGGCGTCGCAACGCGTGCGGCTCGGTTGGTAAGGAGGGCTTGGGCATGAGCAACGACCGTCCGCAAGGGGGGGAGGGGCCTGCGTCCTCTCCGGCCGCGGCGTCCGGCGCCGGATCATCGGGCAGCACGGATGCGGCCGATCTTGTTGCCCAGGTGGACTCAGGCGCCCGGACTCCGGGCGGGGCGACCGGCAAGCTGCTGATCGGTGTGGCCCTGGCCTGGGCGCTTTTCCAGCTATGGTATTCCTCCCCCCTTCCGTTCATGGTCGGGTTCGGGGTGTTCGATTCCACCGAAGCCCGGTCCCTGCATCTGGCCTTTGCGGTCTTCCTGACCTTCACCGCCTTTCCCGCTTTCAGAAACAGCCCGCGCGACCGCATTCCCGTGCTGGACTGGGTGCTGGCCCTGGTGGCGGCCTTCTGTGCCGCCTATCTGTTCCTGTTCAAGAACGAACTGGCCGGCCGGCCGGGCAATCCGACCCAGGAAGACGTGATCTTTGCCGTCATCGGCCTGGTGCTGCTACTGGAAGCCGCGCGCCGCGCCCTGGGGCCGCCGCTGATGGTGGTCTGTATCGTTTTCCTGTTCTACACCTTCTTCGCCGACATCATGCCCGATGTGATCGCCCGGGAGCCGGCCAGCCTGCGCAAGGCGATGAGCCATCAGTGGCTGACCACCGAAGGGGTTTTCGGCGTGGCTTTGGGGGTGTCCACCTCCATGGTCTTCATGTTCGTGCTGTTCGGGGCGCTGCTGGAGAAGGCCGGTGCGGGGAATTATTTCATCCGCGTCGCCTTTTCGATGATGGGACACATGCGCGGTGGGCCGGCCAAGGCGGCGGTGGTGTCGTCGGCCATGACCGGCATGATTTCCGGCTCGTCCATCGCCAACGTGGTGACCACGGGCACCTTCACCATTCCGCTGATGAAAAAAGTGGGCTTTTCGCCGGAAAAGGCCGGGGCGGTGGAGGTGGCCAGTTCCACCAACGGCCAGCTGACCCCGCCGATCATGGGGGCGGCGGCCTTCCTGATGGTGGAATACCTGGGCATCTCGCTGATCGAGGTGATGAAGCACGCGGTGATCCCGGCGGTGATCAGCTATATCGCCCTGGTCTACATCGTCCACCTGGAAGCCTGTAAGCTGAACCTGAAAGGACTGCCCCGGTCGGTGGCCATTTCCGGCCTGCGGCTGATGATGAGTTTCCTGATGTGGTTCATCCTGTTCTCCATCCTCTGCCTCGGGGTCTATTACGCCTTCGGCTGGATGAAGGGGATGCTGCACGGCGGCGTGTTCTGGGTCGCGGTGCTGGCGATCATGGTGTCCTATGTGGCGCTGCTGTGGGTGTCCACCAAGCAGCCGGAGCTGGACACCTCGCTGGAGATCCGTGAACTGCCCGAGCCCGGCCCCACGGTGCGCGCCGGGCTGCACTATCTGCTGCCGGTGTTCGTGCTGGTCTGGTGCCTGATGGTGGAACGACTGTCGCCGGGGCTGTCGGCCTTCTGGGCGACCGTGCTGATGATGTTCATTGTCGTGACCCAGAAGCCCCTGCGCGCCTTGCTGATCGGCGAAAACCGGCCGGTGGGGCGCTTTGCCGAAGGCGCGCGCGACCTGTTCGAGGGCCTGGTGAGCGGCTCGCGGAACATGATCGGAATCGGCGTGGCCACGGCGGCGGCGGGCGTGGTGGTGGGGACCATCACCCTGATGGGCCTGGGGCAGGTGATGACCGAACTGATCGAGTCCATCGCCGGCGGCAATCTGATGCTGATCCTGCTGCTGACCGCGCTGATCAGCCTGATCCTGGGCATGGGCCTGCCGACGACGGCCAACTATATCGTGGTGTCGTCGCTGATGGCGCCGGTGATCGTCAACCTGGGGGCCGCGAACGGCCTGATCGTGCCCCTGGTGGCGGTGCATATGTTCGTTTTCTATTTCGGCATCCTGGCCGATGATACGCCCCCGGTGGGGCTGGCGGCCTTTGCGGCGGCGGCGATATCCAAGGGGGATCCGATCAAGACGGGGATACAGGGCTTCGCCTACGACATCCGCACGGCGATCCTGCCCTTCCTGTTCATCTTCAACACCGAACTGCTGCTGATCGGCGTCACCTCCGTCTGGCATGCGGTCTTCGTCTTCATCACCGCCGTGATCGCCATGCTGACCTTCGCGGCCGCCTCCCAGGGCTATTTCCTGGTTCGCTCCAAGATCTGGGAGACGGTGGCCCTGCTGCTGGTCGCCTTCACGATCTTCCGCCCCGGGTTCTGGATGGATCAGGTGATGCCGCCGCTGACCCAGGTGGATCCGGCGCAAATCTTCGACGCCGCCGAGTCCCTGCCCGACAACGCCCGCCTGCGGGTGCAGGTCAACGGCATCACCATCGAAGGCGACGAGGTGGACAAGGCGGTGATGCTGCCCCTGGGGCCGAAGGCGCCGGGGCGGGAGCGCATCGCCAACGCCGGTCTGGAGCTGGCGGAGAAAGACGGCCAGCTGGTGGTCGACATGGTGGCCTTCGGCTCCTCGGCGGAACGGCTGGGCATCGACTTCGACTATGTGATCACCGGCGTGCTGGTGCCCAACGACCGGCCGCCGAAGGAACTGTTCATGATCCCGGCCCTGGTGCTGCTGGCCGGCGTTATCGTCGTCCAGCGACGGCGCGGCCGGCGGCAGGATCCGGATCAGGCCGTCGGTGCGGCAGCCTGATCCGGGCATCCGCCCGATACCAACCGCCCACAGCAAGAGGCAGAGGGGGAAACCATGTACAACCACATCCTGGTGCCCATCGATCTGGACAGCGCCTATGACTGGGCCAAGACCGTGCCGACGGCGGTCGGGCTGGCCAAGGCCCATGACGCCCGGCTGCATGTGATGACGGTGATTCCCGACTTCGGCATGAATCTGGTCGGCCAGTTCTTCCCCAAGAACTTCGAGAAGGAGGTGTCGGGCAAGGTCCTGTCGGCCCTGAAGGAAAAGACCGCCTCGGCCGTGCCCGCCGACATTCCCCTGCAGCATATCGTTGGCGAGGGACGGGTGTATGAAACCGTCCTGCGCATGGCCGACAAGGTGGGGGCGGATCTGATCGTCATCGGTGCCCACCATCCAGAGCTGAAGGATTACCTGCTCGGCCCCAATGCCGCCCGGGTGGTCCGCCATGCCAATTGTTCGGTGCTGGTGGTGCGGGAGTAGGTCCGGCGCCTGGCCACCGGCGTGGTCGCTCTCCCGCAGGCGCGAGATCTTTCCTTAACACGCTCACGCTTGTGGCCTTTTGGCTGCGAGGGTATTACCTTATTAAAGGGGCAGAGTGCTGGCCGGTGTCGACGCTGGCTCCGGACCGTCTTGCAGAATGGTGACGAAACATGGCCGAGCAAAGCCTATCCGCCGATGACGTGAAACGCCTGCTACAGGACCCGTCGGTGTCCAACCGGACGATGACGGCTGAAAAGCTGGCGCAACAGTTCGACGAGGATGCCCTTGGCCCCAAGGAACGGCGGCTGGCCGAGGATATTTTCCGCCTGCTGGCCAAGGATGTGGAAGTCCAGGTGCGTGAAGCCCTGTCCGCCAACCTGAAGGACAATCCCTTCGTTCCCCATGACATCGCCGTGACCCTGGCCGGGGACGTGGATGCGGTCTCCCTGCCGATGATCGAATTCTCCAAGGTCCTGGACGACAAGGATCTGATCGATATCGTCCGCAGCCAGGGCGAAAGCAAGCAGTCTGCCGTGGCCCGGCGCGAAGACGTCTCCGAAGCGGTATCCGAGGCCATCGTCGATGTGGGCGATGAGGACGTCGTGGCGACCCTGGTGGAGAACAAGGGCGCGCAGATCACCGATGCCTCCTTCGAAAAGGTGGTGGACAAGTACGGCGACAGCGAGCGGGTGCAGCGCCCTCTGGTCGGCCGGCCGCGCCTACCGGTGACGGTGGCGGAAAAGCTGGTCACCCGGGTATCGGAAAGCCTGCGCGAGCATCTGGTGGCCCGGCACGAGTTGCCGCCCGATGTGGCGGCCGACCTGATCCTGCAAAGCCGCGAAAAGGCCACGATCACCCTGTCCCGGGAAAGCAGCGAGGCCGAGGTGGAACGCCTGATCGGCCAGCTGGCCCAGTATGGCCGCCTGACCCCGTCGATCATTCTGCGCGCCCTGTGCATGGGCGATCTGAAGTTCTTCGAATACGCCCTGGCCCGGCAGTCCGGCATTCCGGTGGTGAACGCCCGCATGCTGGTGCATGACAGCGGCCAGCTGGGCTTCCAGGGCATCTATCGCAAAGCGGGCCTGCCCGACAAGTTCTTCCCGGCCATGCGCGCCGCGGTGGCCGTGGCCGGCGAAACCGACTACGACGGGCGGGAGAACGACCGGGCGCGGTATTCTCGGCGGATGATCGAACGCATCCTCACCCAGTACGGGGATCTGGGGGTGGTGTTCGAAAACGACGATCTGGATTACCTGATGTCGAAAATGAATCAGCTGCCCGGCGATATCACCAACCGGGTGGCCTGATCCGTCAGGCCAGACTCGTTGAGCCAGATCCGTGCATGCGCGTTCGTATCGGCGGGTCGGCGATGGGTGTACATTTCCTAACCCATCGCTTGAGAAGCTTTGATTTGTATCAACTGCCGCCGTGGCGGATGCTGTCATCCGTTGGACGCGGTGGATGACGGAGTGCGCTGCGATGGGTATGGGAACCACGGGACGGCGGGTGGGGATGCTTGCCCTGATTTTGGCCGGCGGGACGATCCTGTCGCTGAATATGGGCATTCGCCAGTCACTGGGCCTGTTCATTCCCGACATGGCAGCGGACTTGGGATGGAGCACCGCGACCTTCGGCCTCTCCTTTGCCATCCAGAACTTGCTCTGGGGTCTGGCATCGCCCGCCGCCGGTGTTCTCGCTGATCGTTACGGGACCGGCAAGACCTTGGCGGCGGGCGCGCTTTTTTACGCCCTGGGCCTGTTGATGATGGCCAACGTGGCCAGCCCCTGGGGGCTGCATGCGGGGGCCGGTCTGGTGCTGGGCATCGGCGTGGCCGGCTGTACCTTCCCGGTGGTGCTGGGTGCCGTGGGCCGGCTGGTGTCGGAGGAGAAGCGCAGTTTCGCTTTGGGGATCGTCAGTGCCGGCGGGTCGGTGGGCCAGTTCGTCATGGCCCCGGCGACCGAGGCGCTGAACGGGTCGCTCGGCTGGTCCGGTGCCCTGGTGGCGCTGGCGGCTCTGGCCCTGGTGATGGCCCCTCTGGGGGCGGTTCTGGCTGGCCGGCCGGGTCCGCTGGTGGCGGCCAACGGGCTGGATGCGGGGTCCCTGGGGGCGGCCTTCGGCGAGGCCTTCGGGCATAGCGGCTATCGTCTGCTGACCCTTGGCTTTTTCGTTTGCGGCTTCCATGTGGCCTTCATCGCCGTGCACATGCCTACCTTCGCCCAGAGCTGCGGCCTGCCCACGGCGGTGGCGGCGAGCACGCTGGGGATGATCGGCCTGTTCAACATCATCGGCACGGTGATGGCCGGTGCCCTGGGGACGCGGCGGCGCAAGAAGTGGCTGCTGTCGGCGATCTACGGTTTGCGGGCGGTGGTCTTCCTGATTTTCATCGCCGCCCCGAAGACCGAGGTGACCTTTCTGCTGTTCGGCGCGGCGATCGGTTTCCTGTGGCTGTCCACGGTCCCGTTGACCAGCGGCATCGTCGCCCAGGTTTTCGGCACCCGGTATATGGCCAGCCTGTTCGGGATCGTCATGCTCTCCCACCAGGTGGGCAGCTTCCTGGGAAGCTGGGTCGGCGGCGTGGTCTTTGACATGACCGGCAGCTATGATCTCATGTGGTGGCTGTCCGCGGCGCTGGGGGTGTTTGCCATGCTGGTTCACCTGCCCATTGCCGACGACCCCATGCGCCGGGCGCAGCCCGCGACCGCCGGGGCAGGGGCCGCGGAATAAGAGCTTTCAGGTCTTCGAAGGAACCGATTCCCCGTGCATACCGGCCGCCCCCTTGATCCGACGCAGCGCAATCCGATGGTGATGCCGGACGGCACCGTGATTCCGTCGGTGGTCTACCTGAACCGGGTGATCGACCACCCCCGCATGGAGATCGGCGATTTCACCTATTTCGGTCCCGTGGAGGCGGTGGAAGACTACGCGGGCACCCTGGCGCCCTATCTCTTTCCCCTCAGCCCCGAACGGCTGGTGATCGGAAAGTTCTGTCAGATTGCCCATGGGGTGCGTTTCATCACCAGTTCCGCCAACCATTCCATGCGGGGCTTTTCCACCTATCCCTTTGATAACTTCCGGCTGACCGCTGAAACCTCGACGGAGGATATCGAGGCTATGTTCACGGCCGCGACGGGGAAGGGGGACACGGTGGTCGGCAATGATGTGTGGATCGGCATGGATGCCAAGATCCTGCCCGGCGTGACCATCGGCGACGGCGCCATTATCGGTGCCGGCGCGGTGGTGGCGGCCGATGTGCCGCCCTATCACATTGTCGTGGGGAATCCGGCCAGGGTCGTGAAGCCCCGCTTCCCCGACACCGTCATCCGGACCTTGGTCGAGATCCGGTGGTGGGACTGGCCGCTGGAGATGATCGAACGGAAGCTTGCCGCGATCAAGGGGGCGGATATCACGGCGCTGCTGGCTGAATAGATCAAATTCCCACTTGCAGCATTCCCCGCGCCATGGCCGCCGCCAGCAAGGGTAGCAGGGGAACCAGCGCCAGTTCAGCCCGGATGAACCGGCGAACCCCCTCCACCTCTGCCACCGAGGGCGGGGTTTCCGCCCGGCGCCAGCGGCGGAAGGCCAGGGTCGGGGAGAGCGAGAGGGCGCCGATTCCCATGAACACCGCCATCTTCAGCCAGAACGCGCCGTTCAGCGCGTAATATTCCCACCCCTTCGCCGCCAGCAGCACCCTAGCCAGCCCGATCCCCAGCATGGTCATGGCGCACAGGCCATAGACGACGTCCAGCCGTGCCAGCCGGACCACCGCCGTCGGTTCCAGCTTTGGGTGCAGCAGAGCGGCTTGGGCGACCAACAGCCCCACCAGGGCAAAGGCGGCCAGGTGATGGGCCGTGGCCAGAAACAGATCAAGCATCGGGAAGGATCTCCGCTTGGAAGAGGCGCAAGGGGGACCCGCTTGGCGCGGCCCCGGTTTCCGGTTAAGTTTACGGTGTAAACATGAGCTCGAATGGTAACGGTGTCAACATGGGTGTCGGGCGATGAGCGGGGCGACGGACGGGGGCCGCAAGGCGGGCTATCACCATGGAGATCTGCGGGCGGCCTTGATTTCCGAGGGGCTGGCGATGCTGGAGACCGGAACGGTCGACGCGATCAGCCTGCGTGCCGTGACCCGCGCCGTAGGGGTCAGCGCCACCGCGGCCTACCGCCATTTCGCCGACAAGCAGGCACTGCTGGCAGCCTTGGCGTCAGAGGGATTCCGCCAGCTGGCCGATATCCAGGAGGCCGCTGACCGGACTGCCGGTGGTGGGGCGGCGGGCTTTACCGCCGCCGGCGAGGCTTACGTGCGCTTTGCCTTGGAAAGGCCGGGGCTGTTCCGGCTGATGTTCACCCACACTCCGCCCGTCACCGGCGGTGCGGGCTGCGAGGCCGATCCCCAGGCCGAGCGGGCGCGCCGTTTGCTGACGGACAGCGCGGCCGCCCTGATCGGGGCCAGGGCCGGGGCAGGGATTGGGGCGGAAGACCGGGACGGGGCGATGTTCGCCCTGCGCGCCTGGTCGCTGGTGCATGGTCTGGCGCTGCTGATCCTGGACGGCCGGGTGGTGGTGACACCGGACCAGGTCGCCCCGCTGATCGCCCCTATCATTCCGGACTGACGGGTTCCGCTCTCAGGCCTCGGCGAGGGGGACATGGGGGGCTTTGTCCAGCGGGATCAGCCCTTCGCGCCGGGGATCGACCACCACCTCGTGGCGGGTGTCGAAGGGGACGAAGCCGGCAGCCTGATAGAAACCCAGGGCAGCGGGATGGTCGAAGGTGCAGGTGTGCACCCACACCCGGTGCGGATCATGGCTCCACGCCTGCTCCAGGGCCTGTTCCATCAGATGCCGCCCCAGGCCGCCGCCGATGAAGCCGGGCATCAGGCCGAAGTAGGCCAGTTCCACGTCGCCGGGCTGGCGCAGGTCCAGCTCGAAATAGCCACAGGGGGTGCCGGCGCTGTAAAGCACGTGCACCCGCACTTTGGGATCGGCGAGAATGGCATCCAGCGCCGCATCGGACAGGCGCCGGCGGTCCCCCCACAGCCAGTCCTCGCCCACCGTGTTGTACAGGAAGCGGTAGAAAGCCACCGTTGGCCGGTGGGCGCGCAGGATCATCACGTCCCTGCCGGCGGGCACGGACAGGGGGCGGTCGGGACGGTCGCGCATCTCCAGCGAGGTCACCGTTACCGCCAGATGGCGTGGCGGCACCCGGACGGCGGGGGAAGAGGTCTGGTCCGTCATCTCATTTGGTCCCGAACAGCCGGTCGCCCGCATCCCCCAGGCCCGGGCAGATGTAGGCCGCTTCGTTCAGCTGGCGGTCCAGCGCGCCGAGGAAGACGGGGACATCGGGATGGGCCTGATGAAAGGTGCGCACGCCCTCCGGCGCGCCCACCAGGGCCATGAACAGCAGGCGGTCCGGCGTCACCCCGTGGCGGCGCAGGACGGTGGCGGCATGGGCGGCGGAATGGCCGGTGGCCAGCATCGGATCCACCAGAATGAAGGTGCGGTCCCCGGCGGCGGGCAGCTTCACCAGGTATTCCACCGGTTCGTGGGTTTCCTCGTCCCGGTACAAGCCCACATGGCCCACCCGGGCGCTGGGCACCAGTTCCAGCAGGCCATCGGCCATGCCCTGACCGGCGCGCAGGATCGGCACCACCACCAGCTTCTTGCCGGCGATCACCGGGGCGTCCATGGCTTCCAGCGGCGTTTCGATGCGTTCATAGGCCAGGGGCAGGTTGCGGGTGACCTCGTAGCCCATCAGCAGGGCGATCTCGCGCAGCAGCATGCGGAAGGTGCGGGTAGAGGTTTCGGCCCGCCGCATGTGGGTCAGCTTGTGCTGGATCAGCGGATGGTCGAAGACCCACAGGTTGGGATAGTCGGGATGGGACGGCATCGGCGGCGGATCCTGCAGCTGGGGAGAGATATAAGGCGGCGGTCAACGTTCGCGGAAGGCTTCGTGGCGCATTTTCAGCACCGGTCGGATCAAATAGTCCAGCACGGACCGGTTGCCGGTATGAATGTCCACCGTGGCCTGCATGCCCGGGCGGATAGGGTATTCGCCCTCTTCCTCGCCCAGATAGGCCTTGTCGGTCGCGACGAGCACCCGGTAATGGGCCTTGCCCTCCTCGTCGATGGTGGTGTCCGGCGCGACCAGGCTCACCGTGCCTTCCAGCCCGCCGTAGCGGGCGTAGTCATAGGTGGAGATCTTCACCGTGGCGTTCTGGCCGGCGGTGACATAGCCCCGGTCCATGGGATCCAGGCGGGCGGCGATGATCAGGGTGTCCTCCACCGGCACGATTTCCATGATCGGCTCGGCCGGGCCGACGACGCCGCCCAGGGTGGTGTGCTTGATGTTCTTGACGACCCCGTCATTGGGGCTGCGGATCAGGGTGCGGCCCTGCTGGTCGTCGGCACGCACCATCTGCTCCAGGGTGGCGGCGATCTGCCGCTCCACCTCGCCCAGGCCTTCGAGGGCTTCACGCCGGAAGCCGAGCTGGATTTCCCGCTCCCGCTGGGTGGTTTCCTTGATGGCCGCTTCGGCCTGTTCGATGGCCGGCCCCAGGCTTTCGATCTCGCCCCGGAAGCTTTCGATCTGGGCGGAGATGTCCAGATGGGCCAGCCGGTGGGTCAGCCCGTCGCGCAGCAGCCCCTGGGATATGCGGAACCGCTCCTCGGAGATTTCCAGGCTTTTGGAAGCCGCCGTCAGCCGGGCGTGCAGCTCCTGCATCTCCTTTTCCTTCTGCACCCGCTGCTCGCGCAGCACGTCCAGGGTGCTTTCCAGTTCGGTCATGCGGGCTTCGAAGGCGCGGCGTTCGGTTTCCACCAGCTCCGGCCGGCGGCCGCCCTCTTCCTCGGGGAAGGCCAGCGGTTCGCTGGAAGCTTCGGCCTGCAGGCGGGCCTTGGTCAGGCGCAGGCCGTCCAGGCGCACCAGCAACTCTTCGCGGTTCATGGCGGTGGTGGGCAGAGCAAGGCGGACCAGCGGCGCCCCGGCTTTCACCGCGTCGCCCTCGTCGACGAATAGTTCGGTGATGATGCCGCCTTCCAGGTGCTGGATGATTTTCACATTGCCCTGGGGCACCACTTCGCCGGGGGCGACGGAGACCTCGTCCAGCTGCGCCTGCCAGGCCCAGAGGACGAAGCTGGCGAACAGCAGCATGACGATCCAGGCGAAGGGGCGCCAGGTGGGCAGCGGATGACTGACCATCAACTGGTCAAGCCGGTTGCCACCGTCCCTGCCCGTCGGCCCCAGCAGCCGGCCGGGGCCGGGGTGCGGTTCGGGCGGCGGAGCGGCGGACGGTGACACAGCCGAGTCTGGTGCCGCCTGCGCCGGTGTTTCGGACGCGGTTTGCGCCGCCTGCTTTTCGGGGGGGAGGGTGTCGGTCATGTCAGGCTCCCGGGCCGGACTTGCCGGTCTCTACGAAGTCCTCCCAGATCGGCCCGAAACGCTGGGCCATGGCCGACGATGCCGCCGGCTGAGGGGGGGCGGCCTTGGGGGATCCGGGCTGGGGGGATCCGGGCTGAGAAGGCACCGGCTGGACGGGGGCCGCCTGCGGCGCGGTTTGAGACGACGGGGCGGCCTTGGCGGGCTGGCCGCGTGGCGGGAAGACCCGGGGCAGTATTTCGCGGGCCGGGCCTCCCATGGCCACCTTGCCCCGCTCCAGCACCAGGGCCGAGGCGCAGCGCGACAGCAGGACCGGGCTGTGGGTGACGATCAGGATGGTGCGGTCCCTGGCCAGGGCATGCAAGGTCTCGCACAGGGCTTCTTCCGCCTGCCGGTCGAGGCTGGAGGAGGGTTCGTCCAGAAGAATGACCGGGCGGTTCCCGGCCAGGGCGCGGGCCAGGGCGATGCGCTGGCGCATGCCCCCCGACAGGCGCCGGCCCCCTTCGCCGACCTGGGTGGCATAGCCGTCGGGCAGGTCGACGATCAGGTCATGAGCGGCGGCGGCCCTGGCGGCGGCGGCGATGTCCCCGTCACTCAGTCCGGGCAGGCCCATGGCGATATTATCGCGGATCGATCCGGCAAACAGGATGGTTTCCTGGGGCAGGAAGCCGACCCGGTCGGCCAGTTCCCGGCGGGTGAACTGCGCGATATCGGCACCGTCCAGCAGCACCCGCCCGGCTTCGGGGTGGTACAGGCCCATGATCAGCTTCATCAGGGTGCTTTTGCCGCTGCCGTTGGCCCCCAGGATCGCGGTCATGCCGCCCGGGCGGATTTCCACGGTCACGCCATCGATGCTGGGGTTGGCATCCTTGCCGTAGCGGAAGGTGATGCCCGACAGGGTCAGGATACCCTTGGGGCGGTCCAGGCTCAGCACGCTGTCGCGCCGGTCCTCGGGCATGGCGAAGACCTCGCCCAGGCGCTGGGCGGCCTGTCGGAAGCCGGCGAAGGTGCGCCAGGTGCCCATCAGCTGGTTCAGCGGCTGCAACAGCCGCCCCGACAGCATGTTGGCGGCGATCAGCCCCCCGATGGTCATCTGCTGCTCGATGATGGCCAGGGCGCCGACGGTGGTCATGGACACGGTGGTCACCACCGAAATCACCGCCCCCAGGTTCGAATAGCTATCGACCCGTCCGCCGCGATGGATGGCGTTCTCCACCTGGGCGGCCAGCCGGTCTTCGTAGGCCGGTTTCAGGGTGCCGTCCAGGGCCAGGGCCTTGACCGTGGCCCGCCCTTGCAGGATCTCGCCGAGCAGGGCATCCCGGCTGCCCAGGGTGTCCTTCTCCTGTTCGCTGGCGTTCTGGATCGAGCGGCCCGAGAGGACCGCCAGCACCAGGAAAACCGCGAGCGCCACCAGCAGCACCACGGCCACAGGTTCGGCAATGATGAACACGAGGCCGAGGAACAGAATGGCGAATGGCAGGTCGCAGACCAGGATCGCCGAGGCCCCGGACAGGGTGTTGCGGACGGTATCCACGTCGCGGAACAGCCGCTGCCAGAACTCGGTGGGGCGGTTTTCCAGAACCCCCAGCGGCAGGCCGGTCAGTTTGTCGAACAGCCGTCGCCCCACCTGGCTTTCCAGCCGCAGGGCCACGGTCTGCATGATGCGCGAGCGCGCCTGGCGCAGGATGAAATCGAAGCCCAGCAGCACGACCATGCCGATGACCAGACCCTGAAGGGTGGACAGGCCGGCGTGATAAACCACCCGGTCATAGACCTGCAGCACGAAAATCGGGGCGGCCAGGGCGCTCAGGTTCACGAAAAACGAGATCACGGCCACTTCGCGGAAGGTGGGCATCAGCGGCTTCAGGAAGGGCCGCAGCCATCCGCGTCCCCGGGATCCTGCCTTGGTGCCGGGCTGGGTGTCCGTCCCCAGGGCACCCTTCGGCCCACCGGCGGGCTGGGTTTTGATCGGAGCAGCCGTGACCTGTGGGCCGGCCTGTTCTTCGGCCATGAATAAAGAGTCCTTCGCCAGGGGCCTTCGGCGCGGATCCTTGGAGATCACCGCCGGACGGGCATCCTACTCCGTCGGCCTGTCACCGAAAAGCCTCTGGCCCACCCGTTTCCCGGGACTGGGAGGGGAGGTTGAAAAGCCGCAGAAAATAAGGGGACAGGATGCGTTCACGGATATGTGAAGCCTGCGGACCCTTGAAATGGCCGATTTTTCTCTCCATACAAGGCACGTGCACCGTTTATCAGTTTCCTCGCATGTAAGGCGCCGGCCGGAATTAAGGGGTTTCCGGTGGTCCTTATCCCGCGTGGAAGCGTCCACTTTTCTTGGGGGATCCCAGATGCGGAAGTTCTTTGCCGTTGCGACCGTTGCCGCCCTGACCAGCCTGACGGCCGTCGCCGCCGTGCAGGCTGCCGAACCGGCTGACTACGTGGCCTACCGCAAGGCCGAGCTGTCGGCGGCCGGTGGCCACATGAAGTCCATTGTCACCTTCCTGAAGACCGGCATCGACGTGCCGAACCAGGTGGAAAGCCATGCGACGGCCATCGCCGCGATCCTGGAAACCCTGCCGGCCGCCTTCCCCGAGGGTACCGACGCCGTCGCCGAGACCGAAGCCAAGCCGGACGTCTGGAGCAACATGGACGGCTTCAAGGCCGCCGCCGAAAAGGCCCAGAAAGCCGCCCTGGAGCTGGCGTCCGCTGCGGCTGCCGGGGGCGGCATGGCCGAAATCGGCCCGAAGGTGCAGGCCCTGGGCGGCGCCTGCAAGGGCTGCCACGACGACTTCCGCACCAAGAAGGATTAACACGTCCTTCCCGGCTTGCCGTGCATGAAAAACCGGCCCGAAGCGTGCTGCTTCGGGCCGGTTTGCTTTGGGGGAAGAAGATCGCGGCGAGAAGAGGCGATCAGCCGGCCGCCGGCAGGCCGCCCGGGCCGGCCGTGTGGTGATCGTCCGCCGCGGCGTGGCCGAACAGGCGGCCGAAGAAGCCCGAGATCAGCGCCCGCAGATAGCGGCCCTGTTCCAAACGGGCGGTGCGGACGATGCGCTCGATGTCTTCATGCGTTTCGATGGTGGATAGGTCGGTGGTCTTGGTCATGGTGCTGCCCTTTTCAGTCGGGAATGTGTTGCCCATCCTGGAGGCCGCAGGTACCGGCGCGGGATGTTGCGCTGCGTCATTTGATGAGACAGATGTAACCTTTCCCCCCTGGTGAGAGTACCCCGCTTCTGAGACAATCTCCTTTGCAATTCCCGCAAAACCGGAATGTTCAAAGGGATAATCGGGCGGTCAGATCTCGTCAGCCTTGTCCCGAAGGGAGTGGGGAAGCGGGCAAGCGGGAGAGATGAGGGCGAATGGATATTCTCAGCGGCATGCGGCTGTTCGCCCAGGTGGTGGGGTCCGGCAGCTTTTCCGAAGCGGGACGGTCGCTGGGCATGGCGCCGTCGTCCATTTCCCGCCAGATCAGTGCCCTGGAAGACCTGCTGGGGGTCCGCCTGCTCAATCGCACCACCCGCAAGCTCAGCCTGACCGAGGCCGGCCGCCTGTTCCATGAACGGGCCGAACGCATCCTTGCCGATGTGGAGGAAGCCGCCGTCGCCGTCACCGCCCTGGACGGCGCCCCGCGCGGCACCCTGCGCCTCAACGCCCCGGTGGGCTTCGGTAACTACCATGTGGCCCCCGCCCTGCCGGCGTTTCTGGAGCGCTATCCGGATCTGAAGGTGGAACTGAGCCTGTCGGACAATTTCATCGATCTGGTGGACGAAGGCGTGGACGTGGCGGTGCGCATCGGCGCCTTGCGCGATTCCACCCTGGTGGCCCGCCGGCTGGCCGACAATCGCCGCGTGGTCTATGGCAGCCCGGCCTATCTGGACCGTTTCGGCGTCCCCCGCCATCCCGACGACCTGATCAACCACCACTGCATGGCCTATCGCTATCGCCAGGGGCCGCAGATCTGGCTGTTCGAAAAAGACGGGGAACGCCGGGAAATCACCGTCACCGGTCCCCTGACTGCGACCAATTCGGAAAGCCTGCACAAGGCCGCCCTGGGCGGTTCCGGTCTGGTCATGCTGCCCACCTGGATGGGCTACGAAGATGTGCGGTCCGGTCGTCTCCTGGCCGTGCTGGAAGATTGGACCATGTCCCCCACCAGCCTGGAAAGCGGCATTCACGTGGTCTATCCCGCCAACCGCCACCTCGCGCCCAAGGTGCGCGCCTTCATCGATTTCCTCGCCGACCGCATCGGCAAGCCCCCCTATTGGGAACGAGCGGCGGGGGAATAACGCCCCTCTCATGAACCAATCGGGCTGTCGCGGCGTTGAAGGTCTATCGTTCTTAACAGCCGCGAGGATCCTCCCATGAAGGGACCCTATCTGCTTGCCATCGCTCTGGTCGCCGCCATCGGTGGCGGGGCAGCCGTCTGGGCCGTGGAAAGCGGAGCCCTGGAACTGGAAAAGCCGCCTCTGTTCGAAGCGGAGATTAATGCCCCCGACGGAAAGAAGCGGGAGTTGGAAGTGCACGAACCCGGTGAGGGTGACCTGCTGCCCAAGGTCACCATCGAGTAGGGCCTTGCGACAAAATGACTGACTTTTTGCCGGACGTGTCGCGGTCCGTCAGCATGCCGCCTTTCATGCGCCTGTCGGCGCGGTGATTACGTAGCCTTGCCGCCCGACGATGGGTCATCCCCTCCGTCGGGCGGCATAAGAGCAGGGACCGCAGGCTTGAAGCCGCTCAGACACTGAAGGCGGTGAACGTCTGGGTCAGGATTTTTCCATCGCGGACCAGGAGCGTGTCGGTCGCCAGAGTGACAGCCGGCCGGGAGCACCACGTGATATACGCGATTTCCCCGTCGAGAACCCTGGCGCCCAATTCGAAATTCGCCCAGAATTCCTCGGTCGCAGAGTCCATAAAGACCTGGAAGAAGCTTCGGATGTCGCCGGTGCCCCGGAAGATCCGGTCCGGGGTGATGAGGCAGGACTTGTCGGTGTAGTCTGACAGGACTTCATCAAGTCCCTGACTGAAGGCTCCAAGGTGATGATCTAGGACGGCTGATGTTGTGTCCTCGCTTGTGGGGCTGTTCGCGAGGGCGTCCGGTTGCATGGTGGACATGGCAGCTCTCCTTGCGCATCAACCCAAACGAAGGCATTTGCCAGAGTTTGGAACGTTGATGCTTAACACGCGGGTCTGATGCACTGGCCGCTGATGCATTGGGCCGTGCAGAGGAACGGAGTCAAAAAGGGGTGGCAGCCTGCCTGCCGGACCGGCCTTTGTGATCAGGCCGGCACCCGGAGAGAGGAAAGGTAGGCCTGCCAGGCACCCTGCGCTTCCTGCCAGCCGACATTTGCGATCACCGAGCCGTCCGGCTGGATGAAGGCCAGCGGACCGACGAAGGTCATGTAGAAGGCGCTATCGACCGGGAAATATGTCTTGTCGTGGCGCGCGCCTGACGATTCGAAGCCATAGCCCGGGGCGACAGCCGTGTCTCCGCCGTTGTCCTTGCCGCCCCGCACGTCCATGCGCCCTTGGTACAGGAAGTACTCCCCGGGCCCCGTGTGGAAGTGGGCGTTAAAGGATGACCCCGCCGGGCACTCGAAGGCGGCTGTCCAGGTGCCCGCTTCGGGGGACACATGCAGCAGGCGCCACGTGATGCCGCCTTCCGAGAAGGCTTCGGGAAACGGAGCCCAGTCCAGATCGTCCATCTGGACATACTCTTCAGGAGATTGTGGTTTTTCGGTCTGGTCGTTCATTCAAGCGTCCTCCCTGTTGAGATTTCGGCGAGAAGTGCCGGTTTCTTGCCCTGGTGCCGGTCGGCGGTATGCTCTGTCTATTTCCATCACCGCTTTGGGGTACCCGGGCTGCTTTTCTTTGAGCACAGGGATTTTATGTAATGTATGGTCCTTCTGCATTTCCCGGCACGCAAGCCGATGCGACTGTCCGTGCATCCTGCACCGCACCTTCGCCCGTCCCATGAGAGCGGGAAGGGGCGTTTGCTCACCCGGTCATCTCTTGACCCAGCGGGCCTTGACTCAGTACGGCGCGACAGTCCGAGGGCGAAAGGCCGAATTCGGCCTTGAATCGACGGCTGAAATGCGCCGCGTTCTTGAAGCCCCAGCCATAGGCGATATCGGTAATCGTTCTGTGAGCCATCTTCGGATTGTCCAGTTCGCGTTTGCACCGGATCAGGCGCTGTCGAATGATGTATTGCTGGACCGTTGTTCCCTCGTCTTCGAACAGAACGTGCAGATATCGAACGGAAATGCGCTTGGCGGCTGCGATTTGGGCCGGGGACAGGTCGGGATCGGCCAGGTTGGCAAGAATGTGGTCTTTGACGATGATCAGGTGCCCACGACGCAGGCTGGGCGGCTCGGATCCCTGTTCAATGTCCAGGGCATTGATCAGGAGGCCCGTTACGGCCTCTGTCAGAGCGTCGCTGTTGCGCAGCCGGCCGGCGAGGAAGTCCGGCGTGAGGGATTTGATGACCGACGATAGCAGGCCGGCCCCCGGCGAGGCCCCCGGCAGGCTGCTTGTGATCGAATGCCATTCCGCAGGCAGCCAGCTGCGCAATCGGGCCAGGGGCATGGTCACCGAAATCTTGTGCAGGCGCTCCGTTACCTCGAAGCCCATGGGGCGCGTGGAGTTCCAGATCAGCACGTCGCCCGGGCCGAGGATGATCCGCTGGTCATCGATCCTGAAACTTTCCACCCCCGAGAGCACCAACTGGATGGTCAGCGCTTCCCGGTCATCCTGACGGATGTCGCGCCGGTTTCGTGTGGCACCACAAGGGTCGCAGATGCAGTTGACAATCTGGAAGCCTCCCATGGCGTGATACGAAATTTCCGCGTTGAAGCCGCGGTCCACTGGCCGCATCACGTCCCACCTGCCGTAGACCGTCTGTAGCATGGTCTGCCAAGCGTCGAATTGCTGGCCGGTAGCAATATTCGCTGTATTCCATTGAAGGCCGCTCTGCGCGTTCATTGGCATTCCCTTCCTTTTTTACGGATTTATTTTTGTTTTTGTCAGAAAGAATGCCCCAGACGGATCCGGGCAGCAACTGGCCTTGATCTAAAGGGAATAAAGAGGGAGGCTGCTTGGTCGTGATCTCTGTTTGCCGGGATTCTTTGTGATGACGGCGCGTTGGTGCCGCGATGTCCGGTATGCCAGGGGAGGGAGCCCGGCGGCCGCGATGCGGCCGCCGGTGCAAGGGAAGAGGACGAGACAGAAGGCTGGGGGGACTCAATGATGGGCCGACGTGGACCGTGCTTCCTCGAATGCGGCCCGCGCTGCGGCGGTTGTTGAGTCCACTCCCTCGGAGACCGCGTCTTCCGCAGCGTGGCGCGCCTGCTTCAGGCCGGCCTCGGCGGCAGCCCGGGCGCGGTTGGCTTCCGCCAGGGCGCGGCGGCGCAACAGCCGCGCCTGCTCGCCGATCAGTTCCCGTTCCCGCCGGCTTGCCGGCAGGCTCAGGGCCACGGCAGCGCCGGCCAGCACGAACAGGCCGCCCGCCAGCAGCGGATGCTCGGTAAGGGCGGTGCGAGACGTCCGCAGGGCTGAGCGTCCTGCCCGGTCCGCCGCATCCCGCGCCCGCAAGGCCCGGATGCGGGCCGCCCGCGCGGCCTCGGTCGTGCCCTCCGACATGCTATGGCCGGTGGCCCGGGCGTGATCCCGCGCCGCGCGGGTCTTGCGGCCCACCCATTTGCGCATGCGGCCGTTCTTACGGGCGACCGTGTCCTTCATGGTATCCAGCCGGCCCGGTTCTTCGGCGTCCGGGGTGTTGTCGAAACCGCCGGCCACCAAAGGATCGTCCATCAGCGGATCGCGCGGCCAGGGGTCGGAGAGGATGGCCTCCGCATCGTTTTCGGCTGCCGCGACCGCCGGGTCCATGTCCAGGCCGTCGCTGTCGTAGGCGTCGTCATGGGCGTTGAGGTCGTCATAGGCGTCCCTCTCGGCGGGACTGCGGCGGCCGGCCATCACCTCGCGGGCG
Source organism: Rhodospirillaceae bacterium Z3-40 (assembly GCA_046233135.1). GTDB lineage: Bacteria > Pseudomonadota > Alphaproteobacteria > Rhodospirillales > Rhodospirillaceae > JBJXHN01. The sequence goes on from JBJXHN010000004.1 coordinate 894,322, forward strand.
ATGATCCAGCCCAGGCCGCCGGCGATCAGCGCCAGGGGCGCCCAGTGCTTGCGGCCGGTTTCCAGGGCGGCCGCGCCACCCTGGCCGGCCATGCGGGACGTCCGGTCGAACCCACGACGCGCCGTTTCGCTCAGGTGTCGCGTGGTCGCTTTCATGATGCTCTCCTTCGTGATCGTCGGAAGATGTGTCAGGGCACCCCGAACGGCGCGGGCGCGGGCAAGGACCCGCTGTTCCAGGGCGTCTGCGTCGATGGTCGTGACGGGCCGGGTCATTCGGCTGCCTCCCGGTCCGGTGCCCGCAGGGCGTCAAGCACCCGGCGCGTGCGCTGGGGGTGGGCGCGCAGGGACTCGACGGATCGTCGGGCCGCGCCCAGGGCGGCCAGTCCCGCCAGGGCCAGAACCAGGCCGATCAGGCCCAGCGCCCCCCATAGCGGCAAGACCGCCTGCAACAGCACCGCCAGCGCCAAGCCGATGAAGGCCAGGGCAACGGCCAGCAGCACCTGGGCAATGGCCAACTGTCGGGCCGCCTTTCCCAGGTCCTCCACTGCCGCGCTCATATCCAGGCGCAGCAGAGCCAGACTGTCCTCCGCCAGCCCCCGGCCCTGGTCGCCCAGGCCGATCACCAGCCGCCACAGGCTGCCGAGGCCCCCACCAGAGGAGGTCTTGGAGGAGGAAGACCGCTCCGTCATGGCTGCCTCAGACCCGGCCGGCGGAAGTGCCAGTGGGCGTACCACTGGGAGTGCCGGTGGAGGAAGCGGCAGGGTCGGCGGTACTGCGGCCGCTTTCGGCGAATCCGGCGCGCAGGACGCGGCCCGCCAGCACCCCCACCACCGCCGCAGCGCCCAGGGTCAGGGCCGGGTGGCGGCGGACAAAGGACGCAGCGTCATCACCGACATCCTCCAGGGTCCGTTCGTCGATGTAGTCGGCGGCTGATTGCAGCAGATCGGCCAGCTCTTCAAGCCCGTCGGCCACCAGCCGGTCGCCGTTGCGGAAGGACCCGGCGGCATCCCGGGTGGCTGAGGCCGTGTCTGCAATGCGGGTGCCCAGCCGGCCCTTTTCCCGGGTCAGGCGGTCCATGGCCGCCAGCCGGGTTTCATACCAGGCGGACTCCGCCGTTTCCCGCGCGTTTTCGGCCAGGGAAGAGCCGGGCATAGAAGAGTCGGGGGAGTGTGTCGTGTCTGTCGAGGAAATGTGCGTGTCCATTGTGTCACCAATCCAGTTGATGGCACCGAAGGAATACGGGGTGCCGGCGTGTCTTCCCTGTCAACGTCGATTGGTGTAAGTGGTTCCGAAGATAGTCGCGCTTCAGATGTGCCTGTCTTAGCGATCAGGTATTTGTAATGGTGTAGATGCGGGTTACGGCGCATCAATTTTTATTGATGCGGTATTGTGGGAGGAAGAGGTGATTCTATTAACGCGCAGACGGACCGGTGGGTTGCGTCGCCGGGCTCACAGCAGGCCCAGGTCCTTCAGCTCCCGCATCATTTCCGGGGGCATGGCGGGATCGATCTCGCCATCCGGCCCCAGATCGGGCGGCGCCTTTTCGGGCTCCATGTAGCGCCAGCCCTGGAACGGGCGGTGGGGCCAGCCCTGGACGGGCACCAGCACGGGATCAAGAACGATGGCGCACAGGCTTCGCCCGTTCTCGTCGGTTTCCGCCCGCAGGTCGAGGATGCGCTGACGGGCGCAGAAGGCCTTCTTGATGATCCAGAAGATTGATCCGCCGGCCAGCACCTCGTCGGCCCGGCGGGGGGACATCCGCGTGCGATGGGTCACTTCGCCCCGCATGTCCAGCAGAGTGGCTTGCCAGTCCCGCAGGGTCTCAAGGCTTTCGCTGCCCACGGACAGCTTTTTCAGATGCAGGGGTTTCACGACCATTCCCCCGTCATAGCCGGGCCGCCGCGCCCGGGCAATCGGTTCCTCATGCCCTTCCGTTAAGGGTTGACGTTATTTTATAACATAACGTATCTTTCTCGCATCCTATGGCAGACCAGCAGAGAGGCTCCCCCATGCATTTCGACAGCCTTCTCCGTTCCGGCGCGGCCCGGCGCCTGATCCTGACGCTCGGGGTATCCGGGTTGCTCTGGCTCGCGGTTCTGGGGGTCCTGGGATGAGCGCGCCGGCCGTGATCACCTTGCGGGACGTCACCTTGGGCTACGACCGTCATCCCGCCGTCCATCACCTGACCACGGCGGTCCGTCCCGGTACCCTGACCGCCGTGGTCGGACCGAACGGGGCGGGGAAGTCGACGCTGCTGAAGGGCATCATGGGTCTGCTGAAGCCCCTGTCCGGTGATATTGTCTTGTCCGGTGGCGGCCGGCGGGAAATCGCCTATTTGCCCCAACAGGCCGACATCGACCGGGAGTTCCCCATCTCCGTCGCCGATTTCGTCGCCATGGGGCTGTGGCGGCTGGCCGGTCCCTTCGGTGCCATCGGCCGCCAGGGCCGGCGTGACGCCGATGCGGCGCTGGCGGCGGTGGGGCTGGGCGGCTTTCGCACGCGCTCGATCGGATCCCTGTCCGGGGGGCAGATGCAGCGGCTGTTGTTCGCCCGCCTGCTGCTTCAGGATGCGCCGGTGATCCTGTTGGACGAGCCCTTCACCGCCATCGACAGCCGCACATCCCGTGATTTGATGGATGTGGTGCTGGACTGGCATGGGGCCGGCCGGACGATCCTGGCCGTGCTTCATGACCTGGAACAGGTGCGGACCCATTTCCCCGACACCCTGCTGCTGGCCCGTGAGGCGGTCGCCGAGGGGCCGACCGCAGACGTGCTGACGGACGCCAACCTGCACCGCGCCCGCCGCATGGCCGAAGCCTTCGATGATACGGCGGTGATCTGCCGCCGCCCGGCGGAAAACGAGGGAGAGGACAAAAATCGGGCCGAAACCGGGTGGGCGGCATGATCGATGACCTGCTGATCGCTCCGTTCCGGGACTTTGCCTTCATGCGCCGGGCGCTGGTGGGGTGTCTGGCTCTGGCCCTGGGGTCACCGCCCATCGGCGTCTTTCTGCTGCTGCGCCGCATGAGCCTGACCGGCGATGCCATGTCCCACGCCATCCTGCCCGGCGCGGCGGTGGGGTTCCTGGTGGCGGGGCTGTCGCTGGGGGCGATGACCGTCGGCGGGTTGATCGCCGGCATGGTGGTGGCGCTGGCGTCGGGCCTCGTCACCCGCTCGACCATCTTGCGGGAGGACGCCAGTCTGGCCGCATTCTACCTCCTCTCCCTGGCGTCCGGGGTCCTGATCGTTTCCACCCGGGGCAGCAATGTGGATCTGCTGCATGTTCTCTTCGGCACGGTTCTGGCGCTGGACGATGCGGCCATTCTGCTGGTGGCGGGGATCGCCACGGCGACCCTGGTGACCCTGGCGCTGATCTATCGCCCCCTGGTCATGGAATGCCTGGATCCCGGTTATCTCCGCTCCGTCAGCCAGACCGGGGCGGTGGCCCATATCCTGTTCCTCACCCTGGCCGTTCTCAATCTGGTCGGCGGTTTCCAGGCCCTGGGAACCCTGATGGCCGTGGGCATGATGATCCTGCCCGCTGCGGCCGCCCGCCTGTGGGCCAGAAGCCTGGGCGGCTTGATGCTCGTCGCCGTGGGGATCGCCCTGGCAAGCGCCGTCGGCGGCCTGCTGCTGTCGTATCACCAGAACCTGCCTTCCGGCCCGGCGATCATTCTGACCGCCGGGGGATTTTATCTGCTGTCGCTGGGCTTCGGCTCTGTCGGCGGCTATCGCGCCCGGCTGTTTCCCGGGCGCCACCTTGAAGCCTGATAAGGAGTAGCCATGCTTCCCCGTCGTCCTGTTCTCAAAGGCGCCCTGCTCGTCGCCTCTCTGGCCGTGCTTCCCCTGGCCGGGGCCGCTGCCGCCGATCCGCTGAAGGCCGTGGCCAGCTTTTCCATCCTCGGCGATATGGTTCACGAGATCGGCGGGGACCGGGTTGCCGTCACCACCCTGGTCGGTCCCGACGGAGACGCCCACGTCTACCAGCCGACCCCGGCGGACGCCGCCGCCCTGGCGTCGGCCGATATCCTGTTTACCAACGGCCTGGGCTTCGAGGGCTGGATGGACCGGCTGAAGGACTCCGCCGAGTACAAGGGTACCGTGGTCGTTGCCACCGCCGGCCTGTCCCCCCTGCCGGGCGAGGATGAGGAGCACGAGCATGGGCATGATGAAGAGCACGCCCATGACGACGATCATGCGCATGTCCATGTCCATGAGCATGAGCATGAGCATGAGCACGCAGAGGACGGCGGCCACCATCACCACCATGGAGCCTATGATCCCCACGCGTGGCAAAGCCTGGCCAACGCCCGGATCTATGCCCGCAACATCGCCGCCGGCCTGATCGTCGCCGATCCGGCGGGCAAGAACGCCTACGAGGCCAACCTTGTCCGCTACCTTGCGGAAATCAACGCGGTGGAGACCGAGGTGGTGGATACCATCGAGGCCCTGCCCGAGGATCATCGGCGGATCATCACGTCCCATGATGCCTTCGGGTATTTCGGCCACGACTACGGCCTGACCTTCCTGGCGCCCCAGGGCATCAGCACCGAGGCCGAAGCCGGGGCCGGCAGCGTGGCCGGGCTGATCCGGCAGATCCGGGCGGAGAAGGTGCCGGCGATCTTTGTCGAGAACATTGCCGACCCGCGCCTGCTCAAGCAGATCGCCGATGAAACCGGGGCGAAGATCGGCGGCACTCTGTATTCGGATGCCCTGTCTGCCGCCGATGGCCCGGCGCCCACGTATCTGGACATGATGCGGCACAATATCCGCACCCTGGCCGCCGCCCTGGACAGCTGAGGCAGACAGCGAAGGCAGCGGTGGAGCAGGAGGCAGACGGAGCCATTCCCTAACACGAGAAGTATGCTACAACCTGGGCGTTGGCGGCCCCTGTCAAACGCATTGGCCGCGTGTCCCCAGCCCTCCAGGACGAGGCATCCTTCATGGACCCCACCCCTCAGGACGAGGAAGGCCCATCCCCCGCGACGGAACCGGCGCCGTCCGGTCCCCCGCCGTCTTTCGCATCCCTGGCCATCGTCGCTTCGGTGCATCAGATCGCCGCCAATGCCGAGGCGCTGGCCCACCAGTATGGCGCGGCCGGCCGGCAGCCCGCCGAGACCGACTTGCTGCGTGCCGCCAAGTCCCTTGGGCTGAAGGCGCGGGTGCAGGTCCAGCGTTGGGACCGGCTGGACCGCACCCCCTTGCCGGCCCTGGCAGAAGGGCGGGACGGCACCTGGATCATCCTTGCCAAGGCTGCTCTGGAGCCGGGTCCGGATGGAGAAAATGGGGCGGGCGGCAAGGTGCTGCTCCATGACCCCCGTGCCCGCCAGCCAATGGGGGCGACCCGGGCGGAGTACGAGGAACGCTGCACCGGCCGGCTGATCCTGCTGGCCAGCCGTGCTTCCCTGGCCGGAGACTCTCGCCGCTTCGATATTTCCTGGTTTATTCCGGCGGTGGTTAAATACCGCAGGATGTTCGGCGAGGTGCTGATCGCCTCGTTCTTCCTACAGCTCTTTGCCCTGGTCACACCGCTGTTCTTCCAGGTGATCACCGACAAGGTCCTGGTACACCGGGGGCTGACCAGCCTGGACGTATTGATCTTTGCGCTGGTGGTGGTCTCCCTCTTCGAGGTGCTGCTGGGGGGCTTGCGCACCTATGTCTTCTCCCACACCACCACGCGGGTGGATGTGGAACTGGGAGCGGGGCTGTTCCGCCACCTGCTGCGCCTGCCCCAGGCTTGGTTTGGCAGCCGCCGGGTGGGCGAAACCGTGGCCCGGGTGCGGGAGCTGGAAACCATCCGCAATTTCCTGACCGGCTCGGGCCTGACACTGGTGCTGGATCTGTTGTTCACCGTGGTCTTCCTGGCGGTGATGTTCGCCTATGCCCCGAGCCTGGCCTGGATCGTTGTCGCCTCGCTGCCGTTCTATGCCCTGCTGTCGCTGACCATCACGCCGACCCTGCGCCGCCGGGTGGAGGATAAGTTCCGGCGCGGGGCGGAAAATCAGGCCTTCCTGGTGGAATGCATCACCGGGGTGGAGACCCTGAAAAGCCTGGCTGTCGAGCCGCAGATGCAGCGCCGCTGGGAAGAGCAGCTGGCCGCCTATGTGCGGGCCGGCTTTCGCGCGGGCAATCTGGGAGCCTGGGCCGGGCAGGGGATTCAATTGATCCAGAAGCTGACCATGGCCGCCACCCTGTGGTGGGGCGCCCGGCTGGTGATGGACGGGGATCTGACCATCGGCGAACTGGTGGCCTTCAACATGCTGTCGGGTCGGGTCTCTGCGCCGATCCTGCGTCTGGCCCAGCTGTGGCAGGACTTCCAGCAGGCCCGGCTGGCGGTGGAACGGCTGGGCGATGTGCTCAACACGCCGGTGGAACCCGCCGCCGGGGCGGGCCGGGCGGCCTTGCCGGCGTTGAAGGGCAAGGTGGATTTCGAAACGGTGACTTTCCGCTACCGCGCCGGCAGCCAGCCTGTCCTGAAGGACCTGTCCCTGTCGGTGCCGGCCGGCCAGGTGGTGGGCATCGTCGGCCCCTCCGGTTCGGGCAAGAGCACGCTGACCCGCCTGATCCAGCGGCTGTATGTGCCAGAAGCGGGGCGGGTGATGGTGGATGGCATCGACCTGTCGCTGGTGGATCCCGCGTGGCTGCGTCGGCAGGTCGGGGTGGTCTTGCAGGAGAACATGCTGTTCAGCCGTACCGTGCGCGAAAACATTGCCCTGACCAATCCGGCCATTGCTTTTGAGGACGTGGTGCGGGCCGCCACCCTGGCCGGAGCCCACGATTTCATCTCCCAACTGGCCGAGGGGTACGACACGCCGGTGGGTGAGCGCGGCACCAGCCTGTCGGGAGGGCAGCGCCAGCGCATCGCCATCGCCCGGGCACTGATCGGCAATCCGCGCATCCTGATTTTCGATGAGGCGACCTCGGCGCTGGATGTGGAAAGCGAACTGGCCATCCAGGCCAACATGCGCCGCATCTGTGCCGGCCGCACCGTGTTCATGATCGCTCACCGCCTGTCCACGGTGCGCGCCTGTGACCGCATCCTTGTGGTCGAACAGGGCGCCATCATCGAGGACGGCACCCACACCGGCCTGCTGCGCCGGGGCGGCCGCTATGCCGCCTTGTGGGCGGCCCAGGGCGGGGCGTCGCTGGAGGAGAGCAGTCTTCCGCCGTCCATAGGCGCCGCGCGGAAGAAAGTGGTGGAGGGCACATGATGCTGAACGGACTGCGTCATACCCTCGATATCGTGAAAGCGACCCTGAAGGCGGAAAAGGCCGGTGGTCGTCCCCTTCTGGGGACGGCCGAGCGGGATTTTCTGCCGGCCGTGTTGGAAGTCACGGAAACTCCGGCGGCCCCGGCCGGCCGGGCGTTGTTGTGGCTGAGCATCGCCTTTTTTGTCATCGCCGTGGGCTGGGCTTCGATCGGCCGGATTAGCGTGGTGGCCCAGGCGTCGGGGCGTATCGTACCGGTGGCCCGGCTGAAGGTGATCCAGCCGCTGGAAGCCGGAGTGATCCGCGCCGTCCATGTGACCGACGGCCAGCGGGTGACGGCGGGGCAGCCGCTGGTGGACTTCGACCCCACCGAAAGCCGGGCCGACCTGGACCGCATGGCCGGGGAACTGATGGCCGCCCGGCTGGATGTGGCCCGGCTGGAGGCGCTCAGCCAGGGTGAGGAGGATAGCGGGGAGACCGGCGATCGGAACCCGGAAAGGCTGTTCACGCCTCCGGAGGGCGCACCGGAGCGGATGGTGGCGGTGCAGCGGGCGGCTCTGGCCAGTGCTTGGGCCAGCCATCGGGCGTCCCTGGCCTCACTGGATGCCCGCGTGGCGGAGAAATCCGCCGAGATCCGCGCTCTGGAGGCGGAGATCGATCGTGCCGACCGCCTGATCCCCACCCTGCGGCCCCGGGTGGAGGCAAAGCGGTCCCTGGTCAAGCGGGGCAGCACCTCCCGCTTCGAGCTGATGGAGCTGGAAGGTGATCTGGTGGATATGGAGGCCAACCGGGATGTGCAGATCCACCGTCTGGCCCAGGCCCGGGCGGGACGGGACACCCTGGTGGCTGAACGGCGGCAGGCTGCCAGCGCCTTCCGCAGCGATATCCTCGCCCAGCTGACGGAAGCGGAGCGGCGCATGGACGATTATCGCCAGCAGCACCTGAAAGCGCAGGAACGCTTCAGCCGCCAGACCCTGCGGGCGCCGGTGGACGGCACCATCCAGCAGCTGTCGATCCATACCGTGGGCGGGGTCGTCTCGCCGGCGGAACAGCTGATGACTCTGGTGCCCGCCGACAGTCCGCTGGCGGTGGAGGCGATGATCCTGAACAAGGACGCCGGCTGGGTGTCGGAGGGACAGAAGGTGGAGGTGAAGGTGGACAGCTATCCCTTCACCCGCTACGGCATCGTGCCGGCCGTGGTGAAGCATATCTCTCGCGATTCCGTGCAGGACGAAAACCTTGGCCCGGTCTATCCGGCGGAGATCGTTCTGGAACGCGATACGGTGGGCCGCGACGGTCAGGCCCTGCCGCTGTCGGCGGGAATGACAGTGACCGCAGAGATCCTGACCGGCGAGCGGCCGGTGATCGACTACCTGCTATCGCCGGTGCTGCGAACCCTGGACGAGAGCTTCACGGAACGCTGAGGGGGCTGGATTGCCAGTCCCGTCTGTCGTGCGAACAGCGAAAATTGCGACTATTGATGCCGCGGCCGCCCAGGTCCTGGGAACCCTTGGAGAGGCGGAGCGCACGGCTGTACGCGCCGGGCTGGCCCGTCTGCTATAGACCCCCCCCTCGCACTGGTCGAGAGGGGGGTATCAGGTCGGGATGGCTTATGATCCACTGTGCCAGCTTGCGGCGATGACGGTGTCGAGCTGGTCGTGCTGATCCTGGGTCAGTTCGGTCTGGCCCATGGACGGGGGAGCGAAGGCCGCCATGGCCTGGACCAGATTGGCCACCTGACCTTTCATCAGCACATCACCGTCGGCTGTCTCGAAGGTGGAGACGTGGTTGTCCTCGCTTTCATACCAGTCCTGGACGGTGACACTGTCTCCGGTGCCGATGACCGAGACCTTGAGGTCATCGCCACTGGTTTCGAACCACAGCTGGTCCAGGGCGATACCGTCCCCGAACAGGACCCGGTCTCCTTCGTCCCCATGGCCGGTGTTGTCGATGACATCAGCCCCCGAGCCGTTGCCGGCGAGAAAGGTGTCGGTGCCGTCGGTACCACTTAGGACATCGCTGCCACTGGTACCGGACAGGATGCTCTCGTTGGCGACTGTAGAAGAATCGGCGGCATAGATACGGGAGACGACCCCGTTGCTTTCCGCATCCTGGCCATTGGAGGTCCAGGAAATGACGAAGCCGCCATCGGAGCGGGCCGCGATCGACGGTTGGCTTTGGTCGCCGATGGTGGTGTCGTTGATCTGGATGTCACCCCCGAGGCTGGTCCCGTCGGCGGCGTAGCGATGGGCGTAGATGCCACGACCACTTCCGTCCTGCCCCTGCGAGGTCCAGGCGACGACAATGCTGCCATCGGCCAGTTCGGCGATCTGCGGATAGGTTTGATCGGCGTTCGTGTAGCTGTTAATGCGGATTCGGCTGCCGGTCGTGGCCCCGTCAGCATTATAGCGCTGAGCAAAGATTCCGTATCCGCTGCCATCCTGACTGTTGTTGTTGTCCATCCAGGTAGCAAAGAAGCCGCCGTCGGCAAGGGTGGTGATGGACGGGTAGTTCTGGTCCCCTCTTACGGAGCCAGTGAGATTAAACTCACCGCCGTTCATGGTCCCGTCAGCATGATAGCGCTGGCCAAAAACCTCCTCACCGCGACCCCATTGACTGGTGATCCACAGGACAACGTAGCCGCCATCGGAGTCGGTTGCCACGCTGGGGCTGTACTGGTCCCAGGTTGGGCTGCTGTTTACCAGGAATTGACCCCCGATTTTGTCCCCATGACCATCAAACCGCTGGCCATACACCCCGGTGGCGTTGCTGTCCGGCGCCTGCCAGACGGCAATGAAGCCGCCATCCGGAAGGGCCGCCACTTGGGCGTTGAGTTGGTTGTTCGTTGTGGTGGAGTTGACGAGGAACTCCTCTCCGAGGACGGTACCCTGAGCGTCGTAGCGCCGTCCATAGACACCGTAACCGCTGCCGTCCTCACCGTTGGAGGACCACAGGACGACAAAGCCGCCGGTGGTCAGGCCGACCACCGTCGGATCGTACTGAGTGTTCGTCACATAGGTATTGACTTGGAACTCGCCGCCCACGGCGGTGCCGCTGGCATCATACCGCTGGCCGTAAACCCCGTAACCGCCACCATCCTGGCCGGCCGATTGCCAGACCACCACATGGCCCCCGTCCGTCAGGGGTGCCACGTCACTTGACGACTGGTCTCCCGCTTCCGTCGTATTGACGAGCGTTTCAGCGGACGCCTCCAGGGAGCCGGTGAGCCCGACCGTCTGGACGGTGCCGCTTTCCCAGTCACACCAGGTCTCG
>JBJXHN010000005.1:0-628558 GCA_046233135.1 Rhodospirillaceae bacterium Z3-40
CCAGATGGCCGCCGGTGACCGAAACGGCGTCGATCAGCTCCGCCCGGACGTCCTTGGCCAGCGCTTCCAGCTCCGCCAGCGACAGATTGCGGATCTCTTCGGGACGACCGAGGCGGTCCAGGACGGGTCTATCCGGGGTCTGGGTCAAGAAGGCTCTCCTTGTTCCAACGCCCGGCCGGACCCCGAACCGGCCCGAAACGAGGGCGCGGGACGGCGGAGAGGGAGCGGGCATTTGTCGACACCGGGAGGACCGGAACGGATCCTGACTCGACCGGGGTCATGTGTCCTGTTTTCCGGAGTTTCCGGAGCCGAAGAAAATCTGGCTCGGGACGCGCCGGGATTATGCGCCTTTTGGGACGGTCTTCCGGCACCCGGTCCGAGGCACCCTGCTATCCCTTGGAGGCAACGGATTCTTTGTCCGTTTCATGACTGCTGATCTTAGGCGAAGGATTCCCCCTCTCGCAAGGCGGGGGGCCGGTTCCTCTCCTGCTTTTCCGCCGGAGAGTGACAGAACGGCAACGCCTGGAAGGTGTCGTTCCGGGCGAAACAGGGACTGGTTTCCCTTATACACGGTCGCTATACTCCGGCCGCCCGCGCCTTTCGGGGGTTAGCGCGACTGAAAAATGCCGTAGTCGATCCTGCCGGACCGGAGGATCCCTGGCGGCGGTGTATTCCTGCCTTTTCGATGTGGATGAGCCGTGAAGTTTGGAGAGAGGTGTTTGCCGGGGGGACGAGAGCCCGGCGGCCTCGCTCCGGTCGTGTACCGGAAGACGGGTCAGACAAGACGGGGGGGAGTGGCCCCGGGGACCATCAAAGGCCGCCACGCGGCCATAACAAAGAAACAGGACGATCCGTATGCACGATATCATCCGCCAGTTGGAGGGGAAACGCGCTGCCGCCCGTATGGGAGGGGGGCAACGGCGTATCGACGCCCAGCATGCCAAGGGGAAATTGACGGCGCGGGAGCGCATTGACCTCCTGCTCGACCCCGGCTCTTTTGAAGAGTGGGACATGTTCATGGAACACCGCTGCGTCGAATTCGGCATGGCGGAAAACAAGATCCCCGGCGATGGCGTGGTCACCGGCCACGGCACCATCAACGGGCGTCTGGTGTTCGTGTTCTCGCAGGACTTCACCGTGCTCGGCGGCTCCTTGTCGGAGACCCACGCGGCGAAGATCTGCAAGATCATGGACCAGGCCATGAAGGTGGGGGCGCCGGTCATCGGGCTGAACGACTCCGGCGGCGCGCGGATCCAGGAAGGCGTGGACAGCCTCGCGGGCTATGCCGAGGTGTTCCAGCGCAACGTGATGTCCTCGGGCGTGATCCCGCAGATTTCGATGATCATGGGACCCTGCGCCGGGGGGGCGGTGTACTCGCCGGCCATGACCGACTTCATCTTCATGGTCGAAGACAGCTCCTACATGTTCGTAACCGGTCCGGACGTGGTCAAGACCGTGACCCACGAACAGGTGACCGCCGAAGAGCTGGGCGGGGCGATGACCCATACCGGCAAGTCCGGCGTGGCCGATCTGTCCTTCGAAAACGACGTTCATGCCCTGCTGCAGCTGCGTCGTTTCATGGACTTCCTGCCGCCCAACAACCGGGAAAAGCCCCCGGTGCGGCCCACCGACGATCCCTGGGACCGCGAGGACTTCTCGCTCGACACCCTGGTGCCCGACAACCCCAACATGCCTTATGACATGAAGGAGTTGATCACCAAGGTGGTCGACGAAGGCGACTTCTTCGAAGTGATGCCCCGCTATGCCGCCAACATCCTGACCGGCTTCGGCCGCATGGAAGGCGCGACCGTGGGCATCGTCGCCAACCAGCCGATGGTGCTGGCCGGCTGCCTGGACATCGACAGCGCCCGCAAGGCCGCCCGCTTCGTGCGGTTCTGCGACGCCTTCAATATCCCCATCCTGACCTTCGTGGACGTCCCGGGCTTCCTGCCCGGCACCAGCCAGGAATACGGCGGGATCATCAAGCATGGTGCGAAGCTGCTCTATGCCTATGCGGAAGCCACCGTGCCGAAGGTCACGGTCATCACCCGCAAGGCCTATGGCGGCGCCTATGACGTGATGAGCTCCAAGCACCTGCGCGGCGACGTCAACTACGCCTGGCCCAGCGCGGAAATCGCGGTGATGGGGCCGAAGGGCGCGGTGGAAATCATCTTCCGGGGTGATATCGGCGACGAAGCCAAGATCGCCGAACGCACCGAGGAATATCGGCGCCTGTTCGCCAACCCGTTCGTGGCGGGCTCCCGCGGTTTCATCGACGACGTGATCATGCCCCATGGCACCCGCAAGCGGGTCTGCCGGGCGCTGGCCATGCTGCGCGACAAGACCGTGGAGAACCCCTGGCGCAAGCACGGCAACATCCCGCTGTAAGCGGGTGTTCTGCCGGCCTGCCGGACCCGCCTGATTTCACGAACGCCACCAAACGGGGCCAGAGATGTTCGAGAAGATCCTCATTGCGAATCGCGGCGAAATCGCCTGCCGCGTTATCAAAACCGCCCAGAAGATGGGCATCAAGACCGTTGCCGTGTTCTCCGACGCCGACCGCGATGCGCTGCACGTGGATATGGCTGACGAAGCGGTGCATATCGGTCCGCCGCCGTCCGCCCAGTCCTATCTGCTGATCGACCGCATCGTCGATGCCTGCAAGAAGACCGGCGCCCAGGCCGTTCACCCGGGCTATGGCTTCCTGTCGGAAAACAAAGCCTTCCAGGCCGCCCTGGCGGCCGAAGGCATCGCCTTCATCGGCCCGGGCAACCGCGCCATCGAGGCGATGGGCGACAAGATCGAATCCAAGAAGCTGGCCGCTGAAGCCGGCGTTAGCACCGTGCCCGGCTACATGGGCGTGATCAAGGATGCCGACGAGGCGGTGAAGATCGCCGAAGACATCGGCTTCCCGGTGATGATCAAGGCCTCCGCCGGCGGTGGCGGCAAGGGCATGCGCGTCGCCTATAACGCCCAGGAAGCGCGCGAAGGCTTCGTCTCGGCGACCAACGAAGCCAAATCCAGCTTCGCCGACGACCGGGTGTTCGTTGAAAAGTTCATCGAACAGCCCCGCCACATCGAAATCCAGGTGCTGGCCGACGGTGAAACCTTCCTGTATGTCGGCGAGCGTGAATGCTCCATTCAGCGTCGGCACCAGAAGGTGATCGAGGAAGCGCCGTCGCCCTTCCTGACCCCGGAAGTGCGCAAGCAGATGGGCGAACAGGCCTGTGCCCTGGCCAAGGCAGTGGATTACACCAGCGCTGGCACCGTCGAGTTCATCGTCGATGCCCATCGCAACTTCTACTTCCTGGAAATGAACACCCGCCTGCAGGTGGAACATCCGGTGACCGAGATGATCACCGGCCTCGACCTGGTGGAGTGGATGATCCGCATCGCCAACGGCGAGAAGCTGACCCTGACCCAGGACGACATCAAGCTGAACGGCTGGTCCATGGAATGCCGCATCTATGCGGAGGACCCGTACCGCAACTTCCTGCCGTCCACCGGCCGTCTGGTGCGCTTCGTGCCGCCCGAGGAAATCCCCGGTCACGTGCGGGTCGACACCGGCGTCGTCGACGGCGGCCAGATCAGCATGTTCTACGACCCCATGATCGCCAAGCTGATCACCCACGGGGCCGACCGCAACGAAGCCATCCAGCGGATGCGCAGCGCGCTGGACAGCTTCTACATTCGCGGCGTGTCGCAGAACATTCCCTTCCTCGCCTCGCTGCTGTCCAAGCAACGGTTCGTGGATGGCAACCTGACCACCAACTTCATCGCCGAGGAATATGCCGACGGTTTCCATGCGGATGACCTGCCAGCGGAAGATCCGACCATTCTGATCGCCGTGGCCGCCGCCGTGCACCGCAAGGGCGCCGACCGCGACGCCCATATCAGCGGGCAGATGAAGGGCCATGAAAAGGCGACCCGGGCGGTCTGGGTGGTGCGTCTTGGCGACACCAACCATCCGGTGGAGGTGGAGCCCGTGGCCGGTGGCCATCACGTGGTGGTCAACGGCAAGCCGGTGACGGTCATGCACGACTGGTGCTTCGGTGATCCGCTGTTCCGCTGCACGGTGGACGGCCGCGACCATGTGGTACAGATCGACCGGGAAGGCATCGGCTATCGCCTGTTCCACGGCGGTGCGCAGGAAATGGCCGTGGTGCTGACCCCCAGCGCGGCGGAATACATGGCGCTGATGCCGAAGAAAGAGCCGCCGGACATGAGCCTGTTCCTGCTGTCGCCGATGCCGGGCTTGCTGGTCTCGCTGTCGGTGGAAGAAGGGCAGGACGTCAAGGCCGGCGAAAATCTGGCCGTGGTCGAAGCCATGAAGATGGAAAACGTGCTGAAGGCCGAACGCGACGGCAAGGTCGCCAAGATCCACGCCGCGGCCGGCGCCAGCCTGTCCGTCGACCAGATCATCCTGGAGTTCGAAGGCGACGCCTGACCCCGGATGCGATTCCCCCGACCACCATCTCTGCCTGAAAAAAGAGGGCAGTGGTCGTGTATAGTTGAAAAAGCCGTAGCCCCTTTCTTCGGGACTACGGCTTTTTTCATATATAAAACTTAGGGTTTTAGCGAATATGAGATATAGACCAGCCTTCTTCCCAAGGTGTATATAGACTAATATATATAAAATGCTCTCGGCTCTGGTCGGATGAGATGCATGATCGTGCATTGGGTCGATACGGGTGACACGAGGGTTCGAAGACACCGAACGAAGGGAGGAAAGTCTATGGTTTCGATGGGAGGAAAGTTCGTCATCGCGTTCGCGCGGAGCTCGGCCATTGTGGCCCTGGTCGCTGCGCCATGGATGATGGGGGCGGTCTCGATCGGCCAGGCGCAGGAAATCGATCAGGCTCGCCTGGACGAAATCGTCGCCACCATCCGGGGCTGGGTCGCTGAGCCGACCGTGGTCAGCGCCGTGCAAGCCCAAAACGAGAAGAATGCCGGGCTGACCGAGGCTGACATCAAGGCCCTGGATGATACCTGGCGGGCGGAAACGTCTGCGGCGGCCTCGCCGCACATCGATGCGGTGCTGGGCAACAGCCTGTCCCAGTATCTGGTGGGCGTGAAGGAAGGCGGTGCCGGCCTCTATACCGAAATCTTCGTCATGGACAACCACGGCCTGAATGTCGGTCAGTCGGATGTGACTAGTGACTACTGGCAGGGTGACGAGGCGAAGTTCCAGCAGACCTTTCCCGTTGGTCCGGACGCGGTGCACGTGTCCGAAGTGGAATTCGACGAATCCAGCCAGACTTTCCAGGTTCAGGTGAGCTTGCCGGTGGTCGAGGCGGGGGCGCCGATCGGCGCCGTGACCGTCGGCCTGAACGCCGAAGCCCTGCAATAAGGGCCGGGGACCACCGCGCGTCGGCTCCGGCCGGTTGCTCGTCGCCACGGGATGACGGGACCACCGGAGTCCGCCCGCCCGGGTTGGAAAGGATGCACTCCCATGAGCACTCTCATGACTGGAGAGAGCGGAACACGGCAAGTGCGGCCGCATGACGCCGAAGAAAGCCGTTGGACCATCGGCCGGAAGCTGCTGCTTTTGGTGGCGATCTCTATTGCCGTGGGCATCACGGCCCTGGTCGGGGCGCAGACGCTGAGTGTGCGTGCGACCCTGATGAAGCAGGCGGAAGACGGCTTCACCCGTATCAGCAGCCTGATGGCGGGCAACATGGGCGGGGGCGTGCGCTGGAACAAGCCGCAAGCCATTGAAATGTCGTATGCCGACGCCATCGCCGAA
This sequence comes from Rhodospirillaceae bacterium Z3-40, assembly GCA_046233135.1. Lineage (GTDB taxonomy): Bacteria > Pseudomonadota > Alphaproteobacteria > Rhodospirillales > Rhodospirillaceae > JBJXHN01. The sequence goes on from JBJXHN010000005.1 coordinate 5,747, forward strand.
GCCGATACGGCCATTCGCGCCATTGTCGTGACCAACGGCGATGCGGTGGAAATGACCCGCTACGAAGCCCCATCCTTCAACGATGCGGCGAAAAAGGCTTTCGCCGGGCTGGCAGGGACGGCGGTAGACGACGTGATGACGGAGCAGGGGGACGGCACCCTGTTCGTCGGTACCCCCATCCGGCTGGCGGCGGGACAGCCGCCGATCGGCACGCTGTGGATGGCTTGGAGCCTGGATTCCATCAACGATGCCTTTCTGTCGTCGCTGACCCGACAGGTGATCATCGGTCTGGTGATCCTGCTGGTGGTTGCGGCGGTGACCATGGCCGGCATGGCCCGTATGGTCGGCACCCCCCTGGCCCGGCTGGCCGACGTGATGCATCGCCTGCGGGACGGGGATCTGGCGGTTGCCGTGCCCTACGGCGACAAGGGCGACGAGGTGGGGACCATCGCCCGGGCCATGGAGGTCTTCCGCCATAACGCCCGGGAAATGGAAGGCATGCGAAGCCAGCAGGAGCAGGCGAAGGCGGAGGCCGAGCAGCAGCGCCTGACGGTGATGGGCGAGATGGCCGATACCCTGCGCAGCCGGGTGGGGGTGCTGGCCTCGGGCATGACCGATCTGGCGCGGCGGTTCGGCGACAGTTCCCGGGTGCTGGCGACCGATGCCCATCAGACCCGCGAGCTGAGCATGACCGTCGCATCGGTCACGGATCAGACCGCCAGCAGCGTACAGACGGTGGCCGCTGCGGCCGAGCAGCTGCATGCGTCCAGCCAGGAGATTTCCCGCCATGTCACCCGCTCGGCGGAAGAGGCGGATACGGCGTCCCGCGAGGCGGACAGCATCCGTGAGCAGATCTCCAGTCTGGCCGATGTGGTCGGGCGGATCGGCAATGTGGTGGAGTTGATCCAGTCCATCGCCAGCCAGACCAACCTGCTGGCCCTGAATGCGACGATCGAAGCCGCCCGCGCCGGCGAAGCCGGCAAGGGCTTTGCCGTGGTCGCCGGAGAGGTGAAGAACCTCGCCAACCAGACCGCCCGGGCCACCGATGAAATCAGCCAACAGATTGCAGCCGTTCAGGAAGGCACCAGCGGTGCCGTGACCGCCATCGTCCGCATCGGCGAGATCATCGAGACCATGCGCGCCAGTGCGGGAACGGTGGAACAGGCGGTGGAGCACCAGAATGCGGCCATCGAGGAAATCGCCCGCAATGTCCAGGAAGCCGCTCACGGTACCCAGGAGGCGTCGGGCCGCATCGGCGATGTGTCCGAGAACGCCGCCGAAACCCTGCAAGCCGCCGAAGGAATCTCGGCCCTGAGCGACGAGTTGACCCGCAGCAGTTCGGAACTGGACCGGACCGTGGACGCTTTCGTCAGCGACCTGCGCTCGGAAGCGCTGGGCGCGGGGCGGCCGGCCGCAAGGGGCGCCGGACAGGGGGGCGCCGGCCGGTTGCGGATGGCGGCGGAATAGCCGCCATTTCCGCCACCTGCTGCCCGGCGACCGTCCCGTTAGGCGATATAAACCTGTCTGTTTGCTCTTAATGCATGCGTAACCCATTGGTTCGCATGGCTGCTTTGCGGTTCCCGCACCCGCGAATGACGTAAATCCCTTGCGCATTTGTGCTACGTCATCATCTTGTAGCTTGTGGCTGGTGCCCAGGGGGGGCAGCTTGCCGCCGGGATCGTGCGGACTCCGGGACGGGGACAAGACCTCGGAGACGGGGCGCCGATCTCTCGCGCGCCGCTGCCGGACCGTTCGTGTCCGGTGGCTTCTGATAGAGATTTTTGGCCCGAAGGTCTGCCCATGGCGATTTCCAGGACGCTTGTCGAGGAACTGGAGAAACGGCGTGCGAAAGCGCTCGCCGGAGGGGGGGAGGCCAAGGCCGAGGCCCGTCGTGCGAAGGGGCTGATGACGGCCCGCGAACGGCTGCAAACGCTGTTCGAGCCGGGCACCTTCCAGGAAGTGGGGCTGCACGCCCATCATAACACCCGCAACTTCGGCATGGCCGACAAGGACTTGCCCGGCGATGCGGTGGTCTGCGGCGCGGGGTTCGTCGACGGCCGGCCGGTGTCCGGCTTCAGCCAGGACTTCACCGTGGCCGGCGGGTCCCTGGGCGATGTGCATGCCCGCAAGATCTGTTACGCCCTGGATCACGCGGTGAAGGCCGGTGTACCGGTGGTCGGGTTCAATGATTCCGGGGGCGCGCGCATTCAGGAAGGCGTGGGCGCCCTGTCGGCCTATGGTCAGGTGTTCTATCGCAATGTCCAGCTGTCGGGTGTGGTGCCGCAGATCGCGGTGATCGCCGGGCCTTGCGCGGGTGGGGCGGCCTATTCGCCGGCCCTGATGGACTTCATCGTGATGACCCGCACCAATGCCCATATGTTCATCTGCGGGCCGGAGGTGATCCGCTCGGTCACCGGCCAGGCGACGACGATGGACGAGATCGGCAGCGCCGACGTGAACGGCTCGGTCAGCGGCAACGTCCATTTCGTCGTGGAGAACGATGCCGAGGCCATCAATGTGGTGCGCCGGTTGCTGTCCTTCCTGCCGTCGAACAATCTGGTGGATCCGCCTCATCGCATCGATCCGCACCTGTCCATCGCCGACGATCCCGGTCTGGATGACCTGGTGCCCGAGGATCCGAAAGCGCCGTTTGACGTGCGTCAGGTGATCCTGCGTCTGGCCGACGGCGGTGATTTCCTGGAAGTCATGGAAGGCTTTGCCCGCAACATCGTCATCGGCTTCGGCCGCATTGGCGGTGTGGTGGTGGGCTTCGTGGCCAACCAGCCGATCGTCAAGGCCGGTACCCTGGACATCGATGCCAGCGACAAGGCCGCCCGTTTCGTCCGCTTCTGCAACGTTTTCAACATTCCCCTGGTGACTCTGGTGGACGTCCCGGGCTTCCTGCCCGGGGTTCAGGAAGAACGGCGGGGGATCATTCGCCACGGCGCGAAGATGCTGTTCGCCTATGCCTCCGCCACCGTGCCGAAGATCACGGTGATCATGCGCAAGGCCTACGGTGGCGCCTATCTGGCCATGTGCAGTTCGGACATGGGGGCGGATGCTGTGCTTGCTTGGCCGTCGGCGGAAATCGCCGTCATGGGGGCCGAGGGGGCGGTGAACATCCTCTATAACCGTGAACTGAAGTCCGCCGAAGACCCGGTGACGCGGCGCCGCGACCTGGCTGACGCATACCGCAAGGAATTCGCCTCGCCCTACCTGTCGGCGGGCATGCTGTTCATCACCGATGTGGTGCAGCCCAGCCAGACCCGGGCCGCCGTGGCGCTGACCCTGCGCGGGCTGCTGTCCAAGCGGGAAACCCGACCGCCCAAGAAGCACGGCAACATCCCGCTGTGAGGATCCGGCCTGATGCTTGAAAATCTGGAATTGATCGGCACGGGCTTCGGCCTGGTGATGGCCGTCCTGGCCAGCCTGTGGGGGGCGACGGCCCTGATTGGCCGGGTGTTCGTCAGCCGCGCCGCCGCCGAGGCGGCCAGGGCTGCGAGCGCCGCTGCTGCCGTTGCCGCCCCTGCCGCTGCCCCGTCGGCCCCTGCGGCTGTCGGCGACGGCAGGATTCCGCCCCACCATCTGGTGGCCATCACTGCGGCGGTTCAGGCGGTGATGCAGCGGCCGGTGCGGGTGACCCACATCGCCGCCCCGCCCCATTCGATCCGCCAGTGGCCGCTGGAAGGCCGGATCGAGTCCTATTTCTCCCACCGTGTCCGCCAGTCCTGGGGGCCGACCCGGCCGACCAGCGGCGACCGTGCTTCCGATAGCCAACGAGGAAATCCATGACCAGACACCTGCGGATCACCGTGGAAGGGGTTGCGTACGACGTGACCGTGGAAGAGCTGGACGCCGGCGCTCCATCCGCCGCGCCCGTGGTCCCGGCGGCTCCGGTCGCGCCCGCCGCGCCGGCACCACGGCCGGCTGCTGCGCCGGCCCCGGCGCCTGCCGCACCGCCGCCGGCGGCGACCGGGGGCGGGGATGGTGCGGTGGTCAGTCCGCTGGCCGGTACGGTGGTCAGTGTGGACGTGGCCGTCGGGGCGACCGTAACTGCGGGCCAGACTCTGGTCGTGCTGGAAGCCATGAAGATGAATACGCCGATCAGTGCTCCCAAGGCGGGGACTGTGGCGGCGATTTCCGTTACCGCCGGGGCGACCGTGGTGGAAGGTCAGGTTCTGCTGACCCTGTCCTAGGGATCAGGCTGGCGGCAGCGCCCATTCCGGGGCCTGCTGTCCGGCGTCCCTTCGCACCCGCCGTCGCTTTTCCCGACCCGCCAACCGGAGCCCGGGCATGGATTCTGCAGCCGCCCCCGTTATCGCCGCCGCCGAGGCGCCTTCGCGCCTGGAACAGCTCTACAGTCTGACGGCCATTCCCCACGTGACCTGGGAAATGGCGGGGATGTGGATCGTTGTGACGGTGCTGTTCTATCTGGCGGTCTATCGCAAGTTCGAACCGCTGCTGCTGATTCCCATCGCGTTCGGCGCGCTGCTCGCCAATTTGCCGACCGAAGGGCTGGTGAACGCCCCGGTGGGGGACCATGGCGGGGGATTGTACTACTACATCTCCAAGGGCGTGGACCTGGAGATCTTTCCGCCGCTGATCTTCCTGGGGGTCGGGGCTCTGACCGATTTCGGGCCGCTGATTGCCAATCCGCGGACCCTGCTGCTGGGGGCGGCGGCGCAGTTCGGGGTGTTCGCCACCTTTTTCGGCGCCATTCTTATCGGCTTTTCGCCGCAGGAAGCCGGGGCCATCGGCATTATCGGCGGCGCGGACGGTCCGACGTCGATCTTCCTGGCCAACAAGCTGGCGCCCGAGTTGCTGGCTCCGATTGCGGTCGCGGCCTACAGCTACATGGCCCTGGTGCCGATGCTTCAGCCGCCGATCATGCGCGCCCTGACCACAGAAGACGAGCGGCGCATCCGCATGCGCTCCCTGCGGCCGGTATCGCGGCTGGAGAAACTGATCTTTGCCGCCATGGTTACGGTTGTGGTGATTCTTCTGGTGCCTGCGGCTTCGGCCCTGATCGGCATGCTGATGCTGGGGAACTTCCTGCGCGAAAGCTTGGTCACTGAACGCCTGACCAAGGCCGCCCAAAACGAGTTGATCAACGTGGTGACCATATTCCTGGGCACCAGCGTGGGCATCACCATGACCGGCGAGCGGTTCCTGAACCTGGATACCCTGAAGATCCTGGGGCTGGGGGTGATCGCGTTTGGTATCGCCACGGCCAGCGGCGTGCTGATGGCCAAGGCGATGAATCTGTTCCTGAAGGAAAACAAGATCAACCCGCTGATCGGCAGCGCGGGCGTCAGCGCCGTTCCCATGGCTGCCCGGGTGTCCCAGGTGGAAGGGCAGCGGGCAGATCCTGCGAACTTCCTGCTGATGCACGCCATGGGGCCAAACGTGGCCGGGGTGATCGGTACAGCGGTGGTGGCTGGGTACTTCATTGCGTGGTTCGCGAGTTAAAGCACGCAGGAGGTGTAAAACGACACCATTGAGAATCCCCCTTGTTGTTTCGAAGGCGAAGGACTAATGTATCTTTCTACGAAGATCCGTCTTAGCCTCTTTCTTTAACCCTTGGTAACAATAAGGCTTTTTAGCCTAGAGGGTGGTCCGGCCCAAGAAGATGCGGCTGCGACGAGAAGGGCTGGAGAGGACCTTACCGGTACGACCGTGCTCTACCGGGCGCGCGTGGCGTGGTTCGGTCTAATGGTCGAGCTAGGCTCCAGAAAAGTATGGGGGCGATGGGGGAAAACCCCGTCAAGAGGGCTTTCAGAGGTGACATGATATGGGACAGGTGACACCGCTCGCTGGCTTCAAGCCACCTTCGATCGTTAATGTATTCTACACAAAAGCCTCGGGTGATTATCACCAATTCACATCTAGCGAGCTGCCGGGCCTTCTGATCTATCATAAGGATCTGAAGGTGGCCTTCAAAATGCTCGGTGATGCTATTACCCATATGGTGACAGCGCAGATTGGCCAGGAAGTCTGTTACGAGCTCGATACCGATTACGATGATTTCGAACGCAAGGTGAAAGAAGCGCTGCGGACGCGAAGCCCGGCGCCCAATCGGATTCTGGGAGCGCACCCCGTAAGCGCATGTGTTCTTTCCCACCACCACTGAATTTAGGCTGTAGCCAACTGATTGGGTTGGGTGCATTATGCTCGGGAAGATGCAAGGGTTGCGCCTGATTTGCGCGCCCTTTTGCTAGATATAAGCATCAAATTCCATGTCGGATTCTGTGAATTGGTTGTCGACAATTCTTATGATTCGTTGGTGCGCCTGCTACGGGCCATGAAGTGTGTTCGACTGAGTGAACACACGGCCTATTATGAGCTGTGGCGCACTCCGAATGGTCTTACTTTTAATTTGATGCCGCCGCAAATAACGCACGCGGGCACCAAGTATTACGAAATCGAATACGTTGAAAAGCTTCTGCGGATGGTGAAGTCTCTGATCAAAGGGGACCCTCCGGATGAATCCGGGGGAACGCCCGTGGGCAGGGCGCATCGGTCTTGATCGGATCCTTTTGATCCAAATCCCTCCAAACAATAACGGCCAAAGCCTCTTACTTCCCGCTCCCCGGCCGGTCCATTCCCAGCAGATTGAACAGCTTCGACAGATCGCCTTGGTCGGCGATCAGTTCGCGCAACAGCTCGTCCAGGGACATGGACCCCCAGGATACGGCCCGCTTTACCAGATAGGGGGTGGGGCTGTGCGGTTCGGCCTTCATCAGGTATTCCGCCGCCATCGACAGCATGCGATAGGCTTCGTCGCGCGAGCGTATGGCGCCTTGTACCTGGGGGGCCGGGGTGGAGTCGGTGGCGGCCATGGGCGAGCCTCCCGCGTCTGAAGAAGAGAGATCGGTTGCGGCGGCGTTGGCATCGGCGGTTTCAGCCTGGATATCCTCTGAAACCCCGCCCTTGTCGTGCCAGAAGCCGGTGACGAGGTCGGCGATGGATTGCAGGGTGCTGCGGAATTGCAGCAAACCGGGCGCTTCGCGGCCGCATTTGGTGTCCAGCACCGCTTCCAGCTCCTGCACCTCGGTCAGGCAGCAGCACAGCAGCGCGGACAGATCGCCCAGCCAGGGGGCCGGCGTCAGGGTCACCGTGGTCAGGATCTTTGCCCGGGTCGGCCGTCCCTCCCGTTCTGCCTGGGCGCGGGCCTGACGGTTTTTCTGGGCGAGGATTTCTAGCCGGTCGGCGTTTTCCCAATCATGCCAAGTGTAACGGTGGTGATCCCCCGTGTCCGGGTTGGTGATCGGTACCAGCCGCAGCACCGTGGTCACCCGCTCGTTCACCCAATAGAAGGGGGCGAGGCGGTAATCCAGGTCCCCGTCCTCGGTAATCTGTGGATACATGTCGTCCCAGAAGGCTTCGACCAGCCCGCGCAGCACCTGCAACCCGGCCAGGGCGCCCTGGTAGCCGTGCTCGTGGATCAGCGCTTCCAGCAGCCAGACGGCGATCTGGGCGTCCTTGGCGCGGGTGGCAAGGGCGTCAAGGCACAGCCGCTCCACCTGCCGCCAGTTGGCGCGCTTCAGCTCGGTGACCCACACGCCCTGGGGCAGGTTGGGGTCGTCGGCGCGGCGGGCTTCGCGGATGGCATCGTAGACCCCGGAATAGCGCAGGTCCTCGCCCACCGGCTGATCGGCGGAGATGGGAGAGAGCAGAAGCGCCAGATCGACCAGCGGTCCGTCGCCTTCCGTCACGCCGGCCTGGGCGGCGGGGCGGGGGTTTTCTTGCGGGGTGGGAGCGGGAGAATCCTCGGCCATACACTCGGGTCCTAGCGGCTGTTCTGAGCCTGGATTTGCGGGGCTTCGATGGAGAATTCGGGCACTTGCAGAACCTGCTGCACCGGTTTGGCCGGCGACATCACGGTCAGCTCCATGTAGACCCGGGCTTCCGGCCCCTTGTCGGTCAGCGGGACCGGTCCCTGGACCGGCGGGGCGTCGGGATTTTTGGCCACGGGCACGGTAAAGACCAGCGTTTTGGCGCCAGGGCCGCCCAGCACGGCGCCGGGAATCACGGCATCATGGGCGCGCAGGAAGGCGAACAGGCCCCAATTGCCGTCATAGCGGAACTCCGCCCGCTGGGGCTGGATCGACAGGGCCGCCGCCGCGCTTCCCGTCGCCGGGGCCGGCTGGGTCGGGGCGTTGCGTGCCCAGCGCAGGGTCAGGCTGATCGGGGCGCCGTAACTCCAGGTCACGTCCGTCTCCGTGCCCAGGCTCGAGATGGTCTGCCCGCCGGTGGACAAGGTCCATTCGATGATATGGTTGCCATAGGCCTCGTGCCCCCTGTCGGTGCGGAATTTGGCGATCAGGGTATAGGAGGGTGGGGCATCGGGCTTGTCGGCCGGCCGCCCGGCATCGAGGAAAGCGCGCACCGCGTCCAGCTGGTCAAGGAACTGGCGGACTGCCGTGCCGCCGCCGGGGAAGCCCGACAGGTTCAGCGGATCGGCCAGCCCCAGGTTCAGGGCGTCGTTGAACGAGGTCAGGAAGGCGCGCACCTGACTGTCCGTGGCCTCGTCCGCCGGACCTCGCGGTAGCGCGCCGGAGAACGGGAACAGCTTGCCGATACCGCCGGCAAAGCGCCCCACCAGAGACCCCACGCCGCCGGTTGTCGCGGCCACGTCATAGCCCCGGCAGCGGCGCTCCAGGGCCATGATCAGCTCGGTGCGCTTGCGTTCGAACCAGTCCAGGGAGTCCGAGGCCTGTCTCAGCCCGGCGACGGTGGCCGCGCAGGTGTCGGAGGTGACGGTGGACAGCGGCCCGGTAATCAGGGTGTTCAGGGCAGTGATCGAATTGACCGGCAGCTTGCGGGTATAGCGGTCCAGTTCGATCAGGACCCGCTGCCAGCGCGACACCACCGACAGATCGACCAGGGTCAGGTCGATGGCCCGGTTCATCAGGAATTCCACGGCGGGCTGGGCATAATTGTTGGCCAGCCAGGCTACCCGTTCCCGGTGGACCCCCAGCGCCTGAGCCAGCTCCAGGCGGTCGGTGACCCCCATCAGCTGATAGGCGGGGGGCTGGGTGCCATCCCACCAGCCGAAGCCCTGGGGATCGCCACCATAGAGTGCGGAGTTCTCCAGAAGGGTATCCGTGCGCCGCAGAATGCTTTCCGCCTGACCGACCACAAGGCTGGTCAGAGCCGAAGCCTCGCGGGAGGCGTTCAGGGTGGTGAAGGCATCCAGCAGGGATCTCAGGTGCGGGCTGGCCTTGGCGAGGTTGTCCGCCTCGGCAGCCACTTCGCCTTCCAGGGCGGTGGTGGTGGTCCAGCTGCCCTGGGGTGTGATCGCCATGGCCTCGGTGATTTCAGAGACCATGTTGCTGATCAGCCGGGTGCGGGCGGCGTCGCGCACCGGTTCATCCACGTCGCGGATGCCCAGACGCTCCCGCTGCATGGATTCGTTGGTCTGGTAGGTAGTCCAGTCATTGTACAGATCCAGCGCGTCCTGCAACTGACTGGCTTTCCAGGTCACCCGGTGGTCGCCGGGCAGATAGGCCGGCAGGGTGCGGGGGCCGCCGCTGCGGCCGGCGACGAAGGCCCGGGCCAGCAGGTCGTTCAGCCGCGCCTCCAGGGCGCGCATGGGATCGGTCAGCCGCAGCCGCTGTTCCTGTTCATCCACCGCCAGCACCGGCCCCAGCCGGGGGACCTGACGGCCGAGCATATCGTCCTGGAAGTTTTGCAGGCCCTCTTCCATCGATGCCCGCAGGTCGTCGGCCACCGTCGGCCCCAGGAATGGCGAAGCGGCAATCTGGTCGAGAAGGCCGCTGAAGGCGTTCTGGAACAGGGTGACCGGCTGTCCGGCCCAGGCGTATTGCGGCGAGGTCACCATCGCCCGCAAGCTGGCGATGGCGTCGGCCAGGGCGGTCAGGGTCGCGATATCCACCTGCTCCAGCCGGGTGGGGTCGACCATCTCGCTCAGGGTTTTCTGAATGAAGCCGACCTTCTGGGACAGGGTTCCCTGTTGGAACAGCTGGATCTTCAGGTCGTCGGTCAGGGTGCGCACCTGACGGGCCATCCCCGGGGCGAAAGGGGTGGTGGCAAAGGGTTGGATATCGATGTGGTTCAGAGCGGCATCGTAGATGGCTGACTCGGTAAAGAACTCCTGGGGCAGGCTGTAGTTGTAGAGGTACAGCACCAGGGACCCGATGATCTGCGGATCCCCCTTTTCGGGCAAGCTGTTATACAGAACCACATGCTGATCCAGGGTGTTCACGCGGCCCACATAGGCCCGCAGATCCTGAAAGGCGGGCAGTTCCGACGGCGCCGCATCAACCACGGGCATGACATTGCCGGCCTGACCTGGAAGGCGGGGCATGGCGGCGATGGCATTGGCCCGTTCCTTCATCTTCAGCACCAACCCCTTGACCACGATGTCCTTGAAGGTGACGCGGATGCTGCTGATCACCCGGTCCCGAAGCCAGCCGTGCCAGGATATGGGGATCGCGGCATAGACCAGGGTGTCGTCCTGCAACAGGCTCATATGGCCCAGCAGGTCGGTGGACCATCGCTGGAAGGTGGGCGTGTCGGGCAGCTGGTTGGCGCTGAGGATGCGCTGTTTTTCGGCCAGATTGGCGGTGGTTTCCTTGGCGATGCCACGCACCAGGGCGGCATCGGCGTTCAGGCGGGGGACGGTCAGGCCCAGGCTGATGAACAGGATCAGGCTCATTGCCACCACGCCGATCTGCATGGCTCGAACCCGCCGGTTGGTGGTCCGCAGGATGCGTCCGACGGGCTGGGACAAGCCGGATTCGGGAAAGATCTTCTTCAGGAACAGGTCGTGGACAAAGGCCAGACGAGTGGGGCCGGCGGCCACATCATCACGGCTCATCGGACGGTAGGCGCTGTCGTCCACCAGATCGGGGATCCCGGTCAGGTACAGACCGCGCACGATCACAGGGTCCTGATAGGTGCTGGATTTGAACACGTCGGCCAGCGCCTCGCCCAGGATCGGGGTCAGGCGCTGGAGTTCACCGGCGAATAGAAAGGCGCGGTCGTCCAGGGATTCCGGCGACCGGCTGGCCATCAGTTCCATAACCGCCCGGTCGCTGGCCGCGCTGATGGCGCCCATGGCGTCGTCCACCCAGCGCTTCTGGAAGGCGGTGTCGGTGGTGAAAGGCGAAGACCAGCCCAGCATCTGCCGCCGCTGGTCCGAGGAGATTCCTCCGGCCAGGGCGCCGAAGCCGGGAATGGCGTCGGCCTTGGTGATGACCACCGAAACCGTGGGGCGCATGCCGATCCGCCGCTGCACTTCCGTCAGCCGTTCCCGCAGCGACGCGGTCAGGCGCAGCAGGCCGGTGGTGCCCTGGGTCTTGGCATCCATCAGCCGGTCGGCGGGCAACGTCAGCACCACCCCGTCCAGCGGGCGTTTCGGCCGGTGGCGTTCCAGCTGCGTGGCAAAGTCCTTCCACAGCCGGTCGTCGCCCCGTCCTCCATCCGGGCCGGCGATGGCCTGACCGTTCAGGTCCATCAGGATCCCCTGATCGAAGAACCAGAAGCGGCAGTCGTCACCTTCGTGGGTGACCAGCGGCTCTTCTCCGCCCCCGGCGGTTTCGCTCAGCGCCCGCGCCAGGGTGGTCTTGCCGGCGCCGGCGGGGCCGAGGGTCAGGTACAGCGGCGTGCGATAGACGTAGTCCCGGCGGTCACCGATCATGCCGCGCAGGGTGCGGCGGGCGGCGGCGAACTGGCGGCCCAGGGCGGTGCGGGCGCGGCCGAGGGGGTTGAAGCTGGCCCCTTCCACCGGCCGGGCGGCCTTGGTGCGCTGGCGGGGTCTGGCGGCGCGCCAGATGACCACGGCGATGGCCGCCAGCAACAGGACCAGCAGGGCGGCCAGCACCCAGACCAGCCAGCCGGGCACCGGGGCGGCCCCGGTCAGGAGGGCGTCGGCGTCTCCCACCACCGTCTGCCCCTGCGCCTGCACGGACTGCAAGGTTCCCTGAACGACGGAAGCCGGGCTGGAGGGGGCGGCCATGGCGTGGTCACTCCGCCATGGTGGTGATGGTGGACAGCGCACCGCGCAAGTCGCCCACGTTGATCAGCCAGACGGTCCAGGTGCTGATCAGCCAGATCACGAAGACGGCGCCCGCCGCCGCGATCCACGGGGCGAGATAGGGCATCTGCCGGGGATGGGTATCGGTGGCCAGGGATTCATAGGCCGAAGGCGTCAGCGCCCGCCCCTCGTCCAGACCCGACTGGGCCGGCTTGCGGTGATAGACATGGGCGAACAGATCGCGGCGATAGGTCGCCAGCCGGTCGTCGTCGCGCTGGCCATTGCGGAAGCGTCCCCGGAACCCCAAGGCCAGAACCACCAGATAGACCAGTCCCATCTCCCGATTCTTCGGGTCGTCGGCGGCAAGGCGGCGGTCGATCCGGCGGAACAGTTCGTCCCCGGCCATCTGGGTGCCGTACAGTTGCAGCTCCAAAGGGTTGTGGATCCACTGAAGGCGCTCCGGCCAATCCACCTCGACCAGCATTTCGTCGGCGAGGGCGACCATGGCGTATTTGGCGTCTTCGAACAGCTGGGCACCGGCGAAGCCGGCCAGACGGCCCGCGTCGGATTCCAGGCGGACCAGGGTGTCCATCAGCCGCCGGGAAATGGCGGCGGCCCGGCTGGGCGGGATGGCGGTCGCGCTGTCGGCCCCAATCCCCGCCCCAGCCCCCGCCGCCGGCGTTACCGGCGCACCGGACCAGTCATAGGGGCGGGGGGCCGGCATGCTTGCAGCCGCAGGGGTGGCAGGCGGCTGGCCGGGCGAGGACTGCCGCCCCCGACGGCCGGAAATCAGATCCGAGTGTCCCGTCCGCGCATAGCTCTGCAATTCCAGCACTTCCGCGTAGAAGGCGCGGAGCTGGTCGACAATCCAGGGCTCGCGGGCGGGGGTATCGGTCATGTGCCCTCCCTGCTCGCATCGGCGCGGGCGTAGAGAACCAGACCGGCCGGCCGGGCCGGCGCGGAGCGCTGGGCGGGGTTGACAATTTCGATGTGCCCCCCCGGCTGCACCATGCCCTTTTCGGCCTCGATGGCGAACAGCACGGTGCCGCGCGGCGGGACCAGCCGCAGACCGGGATCATGGTCCACCTGACGGCGGGCGGCCCCCAGGATGCGGTCGCGGAACAGGTCTTCCACCTGATGGGACCCGCCGATCTGGCAGTTGGCCATCCAGCGGGCGGTGGCGTCCTCGCCCTGGCCGTCCCGGACCCGGGCACCGACCACCAGCCGGCCCCCGTCCAGTCCTTTGGGCAGGCGCAGGCGGAAACCGGTCTCCGTCTCTTCGAAGGCGATGGTGGCGTAGGTTTCCTGGATGCCGTCCAGCCCCTTCTGGATGAAGGCGATCAGGCGGGCCATGCCGGCACGGATGTTCAGGTGGTCATAAGGTTCGGGCGGCGGCGGCAGGGTGCCAGCGGTCAGAGCGCCCACGCCGCCGGCCAGATGGGCCAGGGCGACGGTCACATCCAGGGGATGGGCCTGACCGGAATAGACCAGGGTTTCCAGCGCCGGCAGCGCGGCCACCAGACCATGAACCATGAAGCGGGTTTCTAGCACCGCAGCCTGGCCGGCGCCGGACCGCTGGCGGGCGGGGTCGGCCAGGAAGGCGGCCTTTTCCCGCACCCGCTTGGCCAGGAACACCAGTTCCTCGCCCAGGGGGGTGCTGGGGTCCAGCTTGGCGCAGGGCGGGCAGTAGGCGGTCAGGGCAAAGGTCTCGTTGCGGTATTCGACCTCGGCGATGGGCAGGGCAACGAAGCGCTTGGGCGGATCGTTGGCGATCATCAGACCGACCCGGGGAGCGATGCGGGGGATGCGAACCTCGCCGTCCCCGGTGTTCTCGTCGACCACGGCCCGGGCTTCGAAGCTGGTGTAGCGGCCCCGCATGCCGTCGTCCTGGGTTTCGAAGCCGGTGGCGGCGACCACCATCTGGATGCGCCGGGGTCCGGCCTTGAACAGGTCGGCCGATTTGGTGAGATCGAGTTCCAGATGCCGGCCACCGGGCAGGGGATGGCGCAGGGCCAGTCCGTCGGGCATCACCGCTTCCACCAGATCGACGCGGAAGGTGCCGTTGACCAGCAGTGCCGGATCGATGCGCAGGGTCCGCACCCCCCAGGGATGGGGCGAGGCCGAGCGGGACAGGTACCCCGCCAGCATTTCCTGGCGCTGGGACAGCTGCTGGAAATGCTGAGGCGTCAGCAGCATGCCTTCATGCCACTGGATGGCCGGGGGAACCAGATCGAATTCGGTGGCCGACACGCCGGGGGAACTCCTTAAAGCCGGGGCCTACACGGGTGGCTTCCGACCCCCATCCGCTCAGGACGGGGTCTGGAAGGTAAAGCGGTTGGTTTCCAGGATGACGGTGACCTCTTCGAAGTGGTCGATCCGCGCCCGATAGGGGGCCTGGCCGGCATAGCGGGCGAAGACCAGCAGGCCGGTGGCGTCGTCCAGATCGTCGGGCAGGGTTGCGTCCTCGACCACCTGGCCGGGGACCAGCTCCCAGCTTTCCACCTTCAGATCCGTGGGGAAGTTGACCAGGAACGTGTCCTTGTCCTTGAACCATTCGGCGGCGTCCGTGCCCAGCAGGCGGTTCAGCATGGCTGGCGAGAAGGCGGCGACGATGTCCACCGCCACGGGGGAGTTGTCGTTGGCATCCGCCCGCACCTCCAGCCGCACGGTATCGGTCTTGACCACCGGGCTCCCGAACAGGCTGGAACAGCCTCCCACCCCCAGCACCGCAGCCGTCAGCAGGCCGGCCACCCGCGTTGCCGCGCGGCGGCGGACCGCCCGGGGTCCGGACAGGACAGGGAATCGGGGCAAACGAGCGCCCATGCGGAATGGCCCTTCCGAAACATAAAGCCTAAGGAGATCAAGGGGTTGTCCGATGCCGGACCGGGTCGCTCGGCGATACCCCGTCCCCGCCCCACTCCCCAGGGCATACTATAGGTCACAAAGTACATACGACTCAATGTCTTAGCCTGTTTTTACAAGATCTGTCCTTAAAAAACTCCAAAGATCGGGCCGGACTGTGGAGTATGGGAGATGGCTAGATCGCAAAGTCGATGAAATCGATGGCAAAGTGGATGAGGATGACCAGCCACAGGGATCCGGTCCGCCAGTAAATCCAGCCGATGCCCAGACCGACCACGGTGGCGTCCAGCACCGCGTTGCCCCCCAGTCCCCAATGGCCGGCCCCGAATATCACCGATGTGACGACCAGCCAGACCCAGGCCTCGCCATAGGTCCGGGCGCGGGCCATCAGGACCTGTTGCAGCCAGCGGCGGAAGATCAGCTCCTCCGACGCCGCCACCAGCAGCAGACCGGCGGTCAGGTCCCCCCATTCCCACAGGGCGCTGGGGTAGTTGGGGAAGGCGTAAAGCCCTTCGCCCAGGTCGGGCAGGATGCCGCTGACCAGTCGGAACCACAGGCTCCCCAGCACCGTGCCGACGAAGGCCAGGCGGATGAAGGCTGTCCGTTCCCATTTCCGGGCCGGCCAGCGGGGGCGGTCCGGCCACAGGCCGGCGGGCAGGGCCAGCAGGACCACCAGGATGCGGGTGAGATAGTCGGCCAGATAGAAGACGACCGCAGCCGCCGTGTCCGGTTCGGATGCCTCCGAAAGGGGAATGTCTGGCGGGGCCACCCGCCCGTTCAGGGCGATAAACAGCAAATCGTTGCCGAAAAAGACGGCCAGACCGGTGGCGGCGAACAGGGGCAGGGCGTTTTCAGGGCGCAGAAACATGGGCCAGGGAATCCATCAGCGGGGGGATCAGGCGCTGGATCAGCGGCACCCAGGCCGCCGTCGCCGAAAGGTTCTCCGCACCGTCCAGACGTGGCGGGTCGGTCAGGCGCAGGCGTTGCACCCGGGGATACCAGGAACTCGGCCCCTGCCCCGTCCCCCAGGCCCAGGAGGCACCGGGGGGCAGCAGCAGCCAGGTGGGGGTGGCCAGGGCGCCGGCCAGATGGGCCAGTACGCCGTCGCCGCAGACCAGCAGGTCGAGCCGGCTGAGCAGGGCGGCGGCTTCGGCCAGATCGGGCAAGCGATGGGCCAGCGACAGGCTGCCCGGAACCTTGGTCGCCCCCAGGCTGAAGGCCCGCACCCCCGTCAATTGCGCAAGGGGAGCCAGGGCGTCGGCGGTGGGGCCGGCCCGGCCGTCGGCATCGGCCACGAGCCCGATAGACAGCCGCGCATCCGTCGGCGGGCCGCTGGCGATCTCCTTGCCCCAGCGCTCGAAGGCCAGGCGGGCGATGGGAACGGGGGGGGAAGGAGGCGGGGTGAGCGTAACACCGGGCACCGGTCCGGACGGGCCAAGCAGGGCAGGCAGCACCATCAGTGGCACCTGAACATCATGGCCGCCGGGGACCGGCCCGCTGCTGACAACCGCATCCACTCCGGGCAGGCGGTCGGCCAGACGGCGGAGGTCCTCGCGGCAGACCAGGACCAGCCGGCCGACCCGCTGCCGGGCTTGGGGCAGCCAGCGCAGCAGCAGCGGCAGCACGGTGGGGTCAAGGCCGGCATCCACCAGCAGGGTCTTGTCCGGGGCGGCCTCTCCGGCCCACGGCGGTGCAGGGGAATCGAGGGGAGAGAAGCGCCCCTCGCCGGCGCGCCACAGGGCGGCCAGTCCGGCGAACCCGGCGGCGAACTCCCCTTGCCGCAGGGCCAGATGGGCTTGCAGCAGGCGGATTTCCGGCGCGTCGGGGGCGCTCTCAAGGACGGCCGCGGCCTCGTCCAGGGCGTCCAGGGCGTCCAGGGCCTGGGCCAGGGCTGCCACCGTGGCCGGCATTTCCGGCGCCAGGGCCTGAGCAGAGCGGAAGGCGTCCAGGGCCGCCCGGGCCTGTCCTCGCGCGGCCAGCACATGCCCCAGGGCCAAATGGGCATCCGCCGCATCGGGGTGGGAAGTCAAAGCCGCGCGCAGGGGCGCTTCGGCTTCGTCGGCGCGGTCGAGGGAGAGCAGCAGCCGGGCCAGCAGCACTGCAGGGGCGGGGGACGCGGGTGCGGCACCGGCGGCGATCTCGGCAAAGGGCAGGGCGTCGGCGAAGCGACCCAGCAGATCCAGGGTCAGCGCCAGAGCCTGGGCAATGCCGCCGTCCCCGGGCTTGCGGGCCAGGGCGCGGCGCAGGGGGGCTTCCGCTTTCGCCACATGACCCCGGCGCAAGTGCAGCAGGCCGAGGTGGTGATGGGGCACGGCCTGATCGGGGGCGGCCTTGGTGGCCCGTTCATAGGCCGCCTCGGCGGCGTCGGGGCGGTCCAGGGCTTCGCAAGCCAGACCGGCTGCATCATGGGCGGCACAGACAGCAGCCGAATCGGCGGCGGCGTCGGCCAGGAGCAGGGCCTGTTCGGCGGCCTCCAGCGCTTCGGCGGCCAGGCCATTGTTCAGGCAATGACCGGCGAGGATCAGGCGCGGGCCGGCGGCGTCGGGCGCGGCGTCACAGGCAGCCCCCAGCAAGGCCACCGCTTCGCCCGTCGCGCCCCGGTCGGCGGCGATCTGCCCCAGCAGCGCCAGGACGCCGGGCTGCACCCCCCGTTCCAGCGCCGCCAGCAGCAGGCGTTCCGCCTCGTCCGTGCGGCCGGCGGTATAGGCCTCGTGGGCGGCGATCAGGCGGGCGCGGGGATCATCTTCTTCGGCGGACTGGGGCACGGCGGCGGGACCTGCGCTATGGGGAGCGGGTGACGGACGATCCCGGGCTGTATAGCATGGTCCGGCCGTTCTGACCGCCATCGGGAGTGCCATGCGCGCGCTGGGTCTCGCCACGGGCATCGTTTGTGCCGCCGACGCCACCTCCGCCGCCGCACCGGGCGCGGTGGACACGCTGCAATGTGCCAAGGTGCCGCCCTGGACCTGGGGCTCTCCGGGTGCGCCGGAAGAAGCCTGGGGGGTCTGGGTGATTCTGGACATGATCGAGGGCACGTCGGGCATGCCGGGCACGGCCAAGCCGCTGCTGATCCCCGTCGCCCAGGCTTTTGTCGGCCGCTTCGGCGGCGCGCAGTTCCTGCCGCGCATCGGCACCGAGGTCTATGTCCGCTTCATCGGCGACAACCCGGACCATCCGGTCATCATCGGCTGCGGCCACACCAGCGGCTATCCCTACCCCTATCCGCCGGCCAAGGCCGATCACAGCCTGCTGCCGGGGGATGACGCGGACATCCCCTTCGAAACCATCGTTCCCACGGAAAGCGACGAGGGCGACGACAGCGACAGCGAAGAAGGCGACAGCGAAGAAGGCGACAGCGAAGAAGGCGACAGCGAAGAAGGTGGTGGTGAAGGTGGGAACAGCGAGGACGGCAAGAGCGGTGACAGCGACGATAGCGAAGGGGGAGATGATCCGACCCTGATGGAGGCCACCGAGATGGTGGCCAAGCTGATCGAGAAGCAGTCCGCCGGCGATGTTGAGGACGCCCTTCCCGCCGAATCCGATGCGGATACCGAGATGAAACCTCTGGGCGGCACGGCCCAGACCCTGGAGGTCACGGCCGACGGCTGGCAGATCACCGCCCTGACCGGCCAGGATCGCCGCAATGTCATCCTGTTCGACGACGGCTACCCTCGCATCGTCCTGAAAACCGAAGGCAACGGCGTGACTTTTGCCGCCCGGGATCTTCAGGTGAACGTGCGCGGCGCCATGACCCATGTGGCCGACACGGTCAATCGGGCGGTGGTCGGCAGCAATACGCTGTGGTGTGTCGGATCCCACTATACCCGCATCGACGGGGCGCAGACCGTCACCAGGAAGTCGGTCAGCCTGACGGTGACCCTGAAGGGCTCGCTGACCGTGCGCTATGGCGAAACCACCCATCTATGGGGCGGCGTGCGTCTGGATTACGTGGAAAACGACAAATGGACCCTGGCCAAGGACGACATGACCGCCCTGGGCATCGGCGTGGTCTACCTGGCCCCGGCCATGAAAGACGCCCATGAAACCTGGATGCGGCTGGCGGTGATGCGCACCACCAAGGCCAAGACCCAAAGCCGGACCGCCAAGACCGTGCTGCGCCTGGCGGCCAAGGATACGCAGACCGTCGACGAGATCGACCGCACCGTGAAGGTGGCCCTGCAACTGGCGCAGACGGTCAACCACACCGCCGACAGCGGCACCTTCATGGGGGCCGCTCAGGTGGAGATCGTCTCCGGCAAGGTAGTGCAATAGGGCGCGGATTGGATCATGCTCGTGCATCGCCCCAAACGAAGGCGTCAGCGGGAGTTGGGAAGGTTATGGAATAACGGCTTCGGCCTTCGCCTCCCTTTGCGTTTGGCGTAAGGCGTCGTCATCAAAGGACTTAACCGCAAGGTGAGTACCAAAGGTTAGGCCCCAGGGAAAATCGGGCTAGATCAAACTGCATCGATTTACGGCAGGCACTTTGATCTAGAATCATATAGTTACAGTATCGAGTTACGCCGAAGACGTGCGGTCCGCCGGGAAACGAAGACGCACGTGCGCACCGGAAAACCGGTGCCCACTTTTCCGCTCGGTACTGTAGGCCCTCCCTAACCACAGATGCAGCTTAGCCGTTCCACCCCAGAAACAGGAAAGCTGCGATAGTGGTCACGGATGACCGGCGCGGGCGACGGGCGTCGCACGGCGCGCCCTGGGACGCATGAGGGGATGGATCCGTCAGCCTTCGGGCGGCTTGGTCGCCCGGGCGGCGGACACAATGATGTCGCCGAATTCCCGCAGAAACACGCTGCCCTTCACCGTGCGCTGGATCAGCACGCTGCGACGATCCGTCTCGTCGGTCTTGCGCTTCACCAGGCCGTATTCCGACAAACGGTCGACGGCCCGGGTGATCGCCGGCTTGGAGACATTCAGAAGCGTCGCCAGCCCCCGCACCGTATGCGGCGGCGGTGTCAGGTAAACCGTTAAAAGCAAGGCCATTTGTCGTGCGGAAAGGTCCGGCGCGTCCCGGCGAACACTTTCAACAATGGACCCACGCCAAAGGTCGAGCGCTTCGACCGGTGTCATCTCGATTGACATTTTTGGGCAGCCCTGCGTTTTGTTTTGCTGTCGAAATGACTATAGCGTTGGGGGCTGAAAGCTGCAAGGGTCAAATGCCCATCAATGTTTTTCTTATAGCCCCTGCCCGATCCTTTGCCTACGGGAAAGCCGCAATAGGGTCGAACAGGGCAAAATTTAGGGTCATTTCCCGCCGAAACGCTCCGAGATCACCGCCATCAGCGGCTTCAACGCTTGCGCTGCGCCGCCTTCCGGGCGGCCCGGACGCGGGCTTGGTTGCCAGGCGAACAAATCCAGGTGAACCCAGGAAATACTTGCTTCGACAAAGGCTTGCAGGAACAACGCCGCCGTAATGGACCCCGCGAAAGGGCCATCCGGTGCGTTATTCAGGTCGGCAATTTTGCTTTCGACCATCCGTTTGTATGGCGCCCAAAGAGGCATCCGCCAAATCGGATCCCGCAGCCGCAACGATGCCGATTCCAGGGACTCGGCCAGGACATCATCGTTGCTGAACATGGCCGGCAGCTCCGGTCCCAGGGCGACGCGGGCCGCCCCGGTCAGAGTCGCGCAGTCGATCAGCAGGTCCGGCTTCTCCGCCGCCGCTTCGGTCAGGGCATCGGCCAGCACCAGCCGGCCTTCGGCATCGGTGTTGCCGACTTCCACGGTCAGACCCTTCCGGCTTTGCAACACATCGCCGGGACGAAAGGCCCCTCCCGACACCGCGTTGTCCACCGCCGGAATCAGCACCCGCAGCCGTACCGGCAGAGCGGCATCCATGATCATCCCCGCCAGGGCCAGCACGTGCGCCGCCCCGCCCATATCCTTTTTCATCAGACGCATGCCGGCCGACGGCTTCAGATCCAGACCACCGGTGTCGAAACAAACGCCCTTGCCCACCAGGGTCAGGCGCGGCGCGGCGGGATCCCCCCAGATCAGATCGATCAGCCGGGGCGCCCGGGTGCTCGCCCGGCCGACGGCGTGGATCATCGGGAAACCGGCCTTGGCCAGGAAATCACCGACCACCACTTCCAGCTGGGCATTGTGGCGCAGGGCCAGGGCGTTGGCGGCATCGGCCAGATCCGCCGGCCCCATATCCTCGGCCGGCGTGTTGACCAGATCGCGCACCAGCGCCGTCGCCTCCACCAGACGAGCCACGGCCGCCCGGTCGGCGCCGTCAGGCCACAGCAGGCGGGCGCGCGGCGTGGCTTCGGCCCGCTTGTAGCGGCTGAAGCGATAGGCTGCCAGCGCCCAGGCCGTGGCCACGTCGTCAGCCCAGCCGTCGGGCAGGGAATCGGTAACCAGATGGTAATCGGCCGCCGGCAAGGCTTCGGCCGCTGCGGCAAAGGCCCAGGGATCATCCCCGTCCCCCAGCCCCACCAGGGCGCCTGCCAATGCTCCGTCTGTCCCCGGCAGGGCGTGCACCGCCCCGCTGCGCCCGTCGAACCCGCCAGCCTTCGCCCAGGCAGCCCAGGACGCGGGCTCCAGACTGTCGAGGATACGGGCACAATCGGCTTTGGGCACGGCGATCAGCGGCAGAGTCCCCCCATCGGTCGGGGCGGAAAGCAGGGTATCAAGCACGGACGAGGTCTCCAGGAACACGGGGAACAGGGGACAACAAGGCGGGACCGGCGGAAAAGGCCGGGCGGATTGCCCCGAAACTCCGGGCGCCGGAAAAGCGGAACCCGGGATACGAGCGGAGCCGAACGGGGCCGGAACGGAAGATGTTACTCCGTTTCCGTCTCCTTGAGGATGCCCATCCGCCGATAAGCGGTGGCCGCTGCGGGATGAAGGGGAACCGCGATTCCTTGCAGCGCCCGTTCCGGTTTGGTCCGCCGCAACTGGGGCGGCCCCTTGGCGAACAGTGCCTGCGTGGTGGGATGCCACAGGGCATCTGTAATGCCCTCGATCAGGTCATCGGGCTCATCGGCCCGGGTCACCAGCACCGCCCCCACCTGCACCGTGGTGATCGGCAGCGCGTTGCCGTAGATGCGCTGGGGAATCAGACCCAGGGTCAGGTAGGGCGAGGCATTGACCATATCCTCCACCTTCTGCCCCTCGATAGGCACCACATCGATTTCCGCCCGTCCCATCAGATCCGAAACGGCCGCGACCGGTTCGCCGCCGAAAAAGAAGTAGCCGTCGATCTCTCCGGCCGCCAGCAGGTCGCTGGACGACCCCGGTCCTTCGTACCGGGCCTGCACCGCCTCTTCAGTCACCCCGACGGCATTCAGCACCTGACGCACGGTCACCAGGGTTCCGGACCCCATCTCGCCCAGGGAAATCCGCTTTCCGACGATGTCTGTCACCCCGGCAATGCCCGTTTCCCGCCGCACCACCAGGTGCATGCTTTCCTTGTACAGCGCGGCGATAGCCCGCAACCCGGCGAAGGGCGCCTGTTCCGAAAACGATTCGGTTCCGCTATGGGCGGCATAGGCCACGTCGGCCTGGGAGATGGCGAGGTCCAGCCCCTTGGCTCGCAGGCGTTCCAGATTGTCGACAGAGCCCATGGTGGACTGGGCCACGGCGATCAGCCCGGGCACCCCGCATGACCCGCCCCGGTCGCAGGGCCGCGATCCGGGCGGATTGGAAATGGCGCTGGCGATCACGCCGCCGACAGGGAAATAAGCCCCGCTGGTCCGGCCGGTCCCCAGGCGCAAGAAGCGGATATCCTGGGCCGTCGCGGACAAGGGGCGCCCCACGAGAAGGGGCAGCAGGGGCAAGGCGAGCAATGCGCGCCGGGATAGGAGATGGGCCACAGGCGTCCTCCGGTCGACGTCTCGTTTCCGTCCGTCGGGGAACCCCGGCCGGACCACCGAAGCATTACCCTATTTCGGAAGCGAACGGACAGTGTGCAATGGTCTCAGGTCCCATATCCGGCCATAACAGCCGATCTGCCCCCTTGACCGCGTCCCCTGCGATGCGTCTTTTCTCTCTTGCCCGCCCCGACACCAGCATTCATTTCACTCAGCGGAACGACTCCCCATGCCCCACTCTCTTCCCCCTGTTCAGGCATCCGATCACCGGGTGCGGATTGCGGACAGCGTCGCCGATGGCGCCCTGTTCGTGCGGACATGGGACCCGGAGTCGGCCAAGCCACTGGGGAAGGTGCCGATCCTGCTGCTGCACGATTCCCTTGGCTGCATCGCCCTGTGGCGCAGCTTTCCGGAGCGGCTTGCGGCGGAAACGGGGCGGCGGGTGATCGCCTATGACCGCCTGGGGTTCGGTCAGTCCGACCCCCATCCCGGCCGGCTGGGTGTCGATTTCGTCACCGACGAGGCCGCGCGGGCGCTGCCGGCCCTGTGTGCAGCCCTGGCGGTCGAGGATTTCATCCTGTGCGGCCACAGTGTCGGCGGCGGCATGTCGATTGAAGCGGCCGCCCGCCATCCGGAACCCTGCCGAGCGCTGATCACCATCGCCGCCCAGGCCTTCGTGGAGGACCGGACCCTGGCGGGCATCCGCAAGGCACAGGCAGACTTCGAGGATCCGGCTGCCCTCGCCCGGCTGGCCAAGTACCATGGAGAAAAAGCCCGCTGGGTCGTCGACGCCTGGGTGGAGAGCTGGCTGTCCCCGGCCTTTGCCGACTGGACCGTGGATGCGGCCCTGGCGGCGATCCGCTGCCCGGTCCTGGCCCTGCATGGAGAGAACGACGAATACGGCTCGCTGATCCACCCCACCCGCATCGCCGAGGGCCGGGGCACCGCCGAGATCCTGCCCGGCATCGGCCACGTCCCCCACCGCGAGGCGGAAGGCATGGTCACCGGCTTGATCCGGGAGTTTGTGGAAGGGATTGCCTGACCCGCCCCGCCCGCATACCGGCCAGCGTCAACCCCAGAACGCACCCCCCGACCACCACCAGCGCGGCAATCTGATAAGGGAAGATCGCCTCTCCCAGCGCCACCGCGGCCAGCACCATGGTCAGGGCCGGCCACGGCGTGGTGATCGAGCTGGCCAGCGATACGTCGATATGCCGGACGGCATGGAACCAGGCGATCAACTCCATGTAGTAGACCAGTCCCATGCCCACCGCCGAGACCTGGAACAACGCTCCGGACACCACCTCGCCCAGGGTTTCCGGCGCCGTCACGGCAATCAGGATCAGCAGGAACACCGTGGAGATGGTGACCCGGAAGAAGGTGACCTGTACCGGCGTGACCGGCGTACGGCCCAGTTCTTCCTTGATGATCACATGGGCGATGCTCCACAGAAACGGAACCCCCAGCGAGACCAGGAACCACGGTGACAGGCCGGACACCCGCAGGGTCCCCCCCGTCCCCAGAGTGTACAATGCCGCCACCAGCACCAGGGTCAGCATCAGCTCCGGAGCGGTCTTGCGGCGCTTCAGGAACAGGCTTTCCCACAGGATCGCGAACAGCGGATAGGCCTGCATGGCAATCGCCGCCGTCGCCGCCCCGGCCTTTTCCACACCCAGCACATACAGATAGGTGGACAGACCGAACAGCGCCCCCGTGCCCAGCGCCACCAGCCCCATCCGCCAGCGCAGCCGCCCCGACAGGCGCATGCCGAACACACCCCGCTCCGGACCGCGCATCTCCGCAACGAACAGCGGCACGGCAAAGACCGTCTGCCAGACCGACAGGGCGAAAGCGAACGCCAGCGCATCGACCACCGCCGGCCGGCTGTTGGCGATCACCGGCATGGTCCCGAGCAGCATCAGGCACACCAGCGAGAAAACGACACCCTTGGCCGGCGTTCGGTCGATCATTGCTCTGCCTCTGGATTACAATTGCATTGATTGCATCCGAAAATGCTCCCACCCTCTATTGGCTCGCAAGCGGGACTTTGATCTGATGGCAATTTGGCTCCCCACCCTGGACGGCCGGCGCGGCCCCCAGTACCTGCGTATCGTCGAGGCCCTGGCCGAAGCCGTTGCCGACGGCTCCCTGCCGCCCGGCACCCGTTTGCCGCCCCATCGGGAGCTGGCCTATCAGCTCGGCCTATCGCCCAACACCACCAGCCGCGCCTATGCCGAGGGGGTGAAGCGCGCCCTGCTGCGCGGCGAGGTGGGACGCGGCACCTATGTCCGGGCGCCGGATCCCGCGCCCGAAAGCGGCAGGACAGGCAGCCTGCTCCGCCGCCGGGACGGGCCGATCGACCTGTCGCGCAACCTGCCCCTGCCCGGCCAGGCCGAACCGGCTGCCCGGCGGGCACTGGCCGCGCTGGCCGGCGGCGGAAGCCTGTCCCCCCTGCTGGATGACCAGACGACCCCGGACCCCGGCGCGGGCACCGCCGCAGCCCTGTCCTGGCTGGCCGCCTGCGGGGTGGAGGCGCGCGCGCCGGAAGTGGTGATCACCAGCGGCGCCCAGCACGGGTTGTTCTGCGCCCTGACGTCCCTGCTGCGCCCCGGCGATCTGCTGCTGACCGAGGCCTTGAGCTACGCCCCCGTGCGCGCCATGGCCAGCCGCCTGGGTCTGACGGTACGGGGCGTTGCCATGGATGCCGAGGGCCTGCGGCCCGATGCCGTGGACGCCGCCTGTACCGACGCCGCCCCCCGGGCACTGTATCTGGTGCCGACCCTGCACGCGCCGACCACCGTCACCCTGTCCCCCGAACGTCGAACCGCCATCGCGGACATTGCCCGGCGACGCGGCCTGCTGGTGATCGAGGACGATGTCTTCGCGCCCCTGAAACCCGACCGCCCGCCCCCCATCGCCACCCTCGCCCCGAACCGCACGCTTTATGTCACCAGCCTGTCCAAGGGTGTGGCGCCTGGCCTGCGCATCGGCATCCTGCGTGCCCCCGAAACCCTGGCACCCGCCCTGCGCCATGGGGTGAGCCTGACCACCTGGATGACCCCGCCGCTGACCGCCGCCGTCGCCGCCCGGCTGATTCTGGACGGGACGGCCGCCCGGCTGGTGAAGGCGCAACAGGCCGCCGCTGGCCGGCGGCAGAAGGTCGCGCAATCGGAACTGGCGGGTATCCCTTTTGTGGCGGATCCCTGCGGGCTACACCTGTGGCTGCCCCTGCCCGAAGGCACGCGTGCCGATGCTTTTCGCGCCGAAGCCGCCCGGCGCGGGGTCTTGCTCGCCGAAGCCAGGGAGTTTGCCGTCTCCGCCGCAGATGCCCCGGACGCCGTTCGCCTGTGTCTCAGTCACGAAGCCCAGGAAGAACGGGTGCGGGAGGGGGTGCGGCGACTTGCCCGATTGTGGAAAGAGGGCGTTGTGGGGAGTGGAGTCGTCGTTTGACAGGAACTTTGCCGCTGCGCGGTAGTGGGACCGGCGGCGCCCAAAGGGATTTTATCCCCTTGGGAACCCTTTTGTCAGAACGCTTGCAGCCACAGACTCACCAAGTCTTTTTCCAGGGTTCTTGCCCGATGCAGCCAGCCTTTCGCGGCCGCCACCGCCCGCGGAGAGGCATTCGCGTCCTTCTCGTCAAAGGTCGCACGCTTGTCCAGGTCGGAGGTGAACACCGCAAATACCGCCGGCCGGCCACTGCGGCTGACCAGATAGCCCGCCAAACCCCGGCCGTAGTACATGGTGCCCGTCTTCGCCCAGACCTGCGGATAGTCCTCCACCTTCGCGGGTTTGCGGCCATCCTTGTCCGCCCAGGCCCGGCGCGGCAGTAATTCCGCATAATCCAGCCCAGAGAAGCTGAACCGCTGCGCATAGCGCAGGATCGCCGCCATCTGCGCCGGCGTCGTCCGGCTGTCCGACGACAGACCGGAATGATTGGCCAGGACGAACCCGGTCCAGTCCACATCGGGCATCGCGCCGGAAAACACCTGGCCCATGAACGTCCCGCTGTCGGTCATCGACAGCGGCTGTCCCGTTACCCGGCGGGTCGCCGTCAGGCCGATCAGTTCGGCGGCCAAATTGTTGGAATGCAACAGCGTCCGCCGCGCCACCTCGTACAAGGGCTCGCTGAAGGCCCGGGCCAGCGGTCGGGCATCGGTCGGCATCGGACCGGGCCTGGGTGCCGGCAGCTCGATCCCTCCCCGCGCAGCCAGCGCCCGAAAAACCGCCGCCGCCTGTGCGCCCGGCTCCTTGACCGGAAGCCAGCGGCTGCCATCCGGCGGCAGAGTCGGCGACAGCACCCAGGTGGCCTTGGGCAAGGCAACCTTGCCCCCGACCGGCTCCAGGCTCGCCGCCTTCACCGTCGGGGCCTCGGCTTCATAGCGGAAGAAGCGGCCGCCCTCGCTCCAGGGACCGTCACCGGTACCCGTACGCCGCACGCTCACCCGGTCCACCGGTGGGCTGCCATACATCTCGACGAAACGCGGCCCCTTGCGATCCCAGCTCAGCATCACCCGGTTGAAGTCCAGCGACAGCGCCCCCCAGCCGGGGTTGTAGGCAATATCATCGGGCTGGGCCGCGTCGATTTCCGGCCCGCCTCGCAGGAAGGTGTCGTCATACAGGAACCGGCCGTCCAGCCGCTTCACCCCCGCCCGGGCCAGGTCCTTGATCAGGGTCTTCATCCGGTCGGCGTCCAGCAGCGGATCCCCTTCGCCGGTCAGCCAGAGGGTGCCTTTGAGTGTCCCGTTCTTGTCGACCACGCCGTCCGTTGCCAGTTCGGTCTCGAAACGATAAGACGGGCCGAGGATATCCAGCGCCACCACCGTCGTCGGCACCTTAGCCACCGATGCCGGCAGGAACGACCGGTTCCCGTTATGCGCGGCCAGCACCTCTCCCGTCCCCAGGTCCAGCACCATGTAGCCGACCTGAACCGCCGGAAATCCGGCCTTGGCGATCAGCGCTTGCGCATCGGGCAGCGGCGGCGGCGGCTTGGCCTCCGACGGCGGCAGGGGCGCCCGGCCGTCCGCCGTCATCACCACCGGCGTATTGCCGGGGTCGCCCACGTCCGCCGGAGCGGCTTCCACCACCGTTCGGACTTCAGCGTCGATATCGGCCTTCGCTTCCGCAGCGGTCTTAGGTGCCGGAGGACTGGCGGCAGACGCTTCAGCCGGAGAATCGACGGGTGCTTCGGAAATCCGTTCCGAAGCCGGGACCTCCGCCACCGGAGAGGCGATCACCGCCGGCACGGCCGGCTTCGGCGACGGCACCGGCACGGCCGCCAACAGGGGCATCGAATGGGCAGTCAGGCTGGCGAGCAAAAGAGCAGCACCAAAGCCAAGGCGCGGCAACAGGGGGCGCAAGGGCGCCATGGTCGGACTCCGTCGGTTCGGCCTGACTACACAGGCGGCATGCCCCCAGAATCCCACGACCGGAGTCCCATGAAAAGAGGCGATCACGCGGGCGCGTCCCTATCCGCCATCAAGCTCGCCAGCCGTCCGGGGCAGCGGCGGAAAACCGTGAAACTTTCGTGACTTGGCGGGCTTGTCGTGGCACCGCCCGGCCGAGAGGCTTATACCCCCGCCTGACAGTGAACGCGGAGCCGCCGACCAATCCGGGATCGTCGGGCCGCCGACCTGACAGGAGAGAGCCGTTGCGTATTTCCCTGGTCACCGACGCCTGGCACCCGCAACCCAATGGGGTTGTCCGGGTCAATGACACCCTGCGTCAGCGCGTCGAGGCGCGCGGCCATATCGTCGAAGTGATCGAACCGGCCTACTTTCGCTGCATGCCCTGTCCCGGCTATTCGGAAATTCCGCTAGCCCTGCTGCCCCGCCGTCAGGTGGCCCGCATGCTGGACGATTTCCGCCCCGACGCCATCCATATCGCCACCGAAGGCCCCCTGGGTCAGGCGGCCCGCAAGATCTGCCTGGAGCGCGGCTGGCCCTTCACCTCGGCCTATCACACCAAGTTCCCCGAATACATCCATGCCCGGCTGCGCCTGTCTCTGGACTGGCTGTACAGTGTCATGCGCCGCTTCCACGGCCCTTCCCGCGCCGTCCTCTGCCCCTCGCCGTCGGTGCTGCGGGAACTGACGGAGCGGGGTTTCACCAACGTCCGCCCCTGGTCCCATGGCGTGGACACCCAGCTGTTCCACCCCCAGGACAAGACTTACGTGGACCTGCCCCGGCCCATTTTTCTGTATGTCGGCCGGGTGACGGTGGAAAAGAACCTGCCGGCCTTCCTGGATCTGGACCTGCCCGGCTCCAAGCTGGTGATCGGGTCGGGTCCCATGCGCGACCAGCTGATCAAGCGCTATCCCGACGTCACTTTCCGCATCGCCCATGGGGACGCGGAACTGTCGCGTTATTTCTCCTGCGGCGATGCCTTCGTCTTCCCCTCGCTGACCGACACCTTCGGCCTGGTGATGCTGGAAGCCCTGGCCAGCGGCGTTCCCGTGGCCGCCTTCCCGGTAACCGGACCGCTGGACGTCATCCGCGACAGCGCCGCCGGGGTCCTGGACACCGATCTGCGCGCTGCCGCCCTGAAAGCCCTGGAGATCGACCCCGCCCTTTGCCGAGTCCATGCGGAAACCTTCTCGTGGGAACGGGTGGTCGACGAATTCATCGAGGCTCTGGCCCCCATCAACGGCGCCGAATCCCTGAAAGCCGCCAGCTGAGCCCTGCATCCTGTGCTACCATGTCACGCGATCATTGCCAGCGTCGCTGTCATACGATCATTGACAGCGTCCCTGTTCCCCTGGCGGGATAGGCCGTTGGCAGCAGCAGCATGGACAGGAGACCTGGGCGATGAACGATGGCACCGCAGCGGAGGACCACGGCGACGTTGTCCGACTCGCCGCCGTCATCTATGCCGACAGCGAGAACGCCAACGGCATCGTCGCCGCCTTTGCCGAGCGTCTGTGCCAGCAGCCGGATGTGCGGGTGGCAGGGCTGGTGCAGCACCGCCTGCCCGGCCCCGGCAAGAAGATGGTGCTGACCGACCTGCAAACCGCCGAGCAAGTGCGGATTTCCCAGGACCTGGGGGCCGGCTCCGATTCGTGTGTTCTTGACCCTACCGGCCTGGCCACGGCGGCGGTGATGCTGCGGCGCGCCCGGGAAACCGGGCCGGACCTGCTGGTGATCAGCAAATTCGGCCGGCTGGAGGTGGAAGGCAACGGCTTCCGCACCGAATTGTTCTGCGCTGCCGGCGACGGCATGGCGGTGTTGACCACGGTGGCCGACAAGCATCGGGACGCCTTCCGCGAAGCCACCGGCGGCTGGGCGGTGGAACTGCCCGCGTCGTCCGACGCCATCGAAGCCTGGTGGCAGCAGGTCGCGCCTGCGTCCACCTCGGTCCCGGCGTCACCGTCGTCTCCGGCCGAAGCCGCGCCCTGTTCCTGAGCGCCCCCGGCGTCCCCATATTCCCCTTCTAAACCCGGTGCCCTGATCCGGGACCCGTCCCTTGATGCGGCCCCGCAAGTCCGCCTGATCGGCCCCCTTGTCCTGCCCCTTGTCCAGAAAGCGTTCCCATGGCTGTGTCCCCCTCCGGCCCGTCCCAGGCGGCCCCGTTGTTGCGGTCCGTTCCTGTGGTCTTCGTTCTGCTGTGGAGCACCGGTTTCATCGGTGCACGGCTGGTCCTGCCCTATTCCGAGCCGTTCACGGTCTTGACCCTGCGGTTTCTCGGCACCGTGGCGGTCCTGCTGCCCCTAACCCTGGCGATGAAAGCGCGCTGGCCCAAGACCCTGACGGAAACGGCCCATATTGCCCTGGCCGGCGTTCTGGTGCATGCCGGCTATCTCGGCGGGGTGTTTGCAGCCATCAAGATGGGCATGCCCGCCGGCTTGGCGTCGCTGATTGTCGGCCTACAGCCGGTGCTGACGGCGGTCCTGGCCGGACCGCTTCTGGGCGAACGGCTGGTGCTGCGTCAGTGGGGCGGGCTGCTGCTCGGCCTTGGCGGCGTGATCATGGTGCTGGGCGAGAAGGTCGCCCCCCAGGCCGACAGCCTGTTCCAGGGTTTCGGCATCGATGCCGTGGGCTGTGCCCTGCTGGCCCTGGTGGGGATCACCTGCTCCACCCTTTATCAAAAGCGGTTCTGCCAGGGGATGGACCTGCGCAGCGGCTCGGTCATTCAGTTCGCCGCCGCTGGCGTGGTCATGGCCCCCTTTGCCATCGCCTTTGAAACTATGCGCATCTCCTGGACCGGCGAGTTCATCTTCGGCCTGGCGTGGCTGGTCCTGGTGCTGTCGGTCGGCGCGGTCAGCCTGTTGCTGTACATGATCCGCCTGGGTGCGGCGAGTCGGGTGGCCAGCCTGTTCTATCTGGTGCCACCGGTCACCGCCGTGGTCGCCTGGCTGCTGTTCGATGAAACCATGGGGATCCTGGCGCTGGTCGGTATGGCCGTGGCCGCCGCCGGCGTGGCCCTGGTGGTGGCCCCGGTCTCGGCGAAAGGCCAGCGGTAGGGTATGATCGACGATCGTCGGTGCCCTTTCCGCTGCCCCTTCGCCCTGCCTGCAAATGAAGATAGATCTCGATGACGTCCTCTTTCGTCCTGTGCACCCATTACGATTCCGGTATGACTGCCATGGGCGACATGAGCGCCGCAACCCTGCGTGACTGGGCTGCCCGCCACGGCCACCGGGCAGAGATCCGAGCGGAACCGGCGGTGCCCGGCCGTCCGCCGGCCTGGACCAAGATCCGGTTGATGGCCGATATCCTGGACAGCGGCGCCGAAGGGGTGATGTGGGTGGACGCGGACTGTCTGGTGGTCGACCCCACACCCGACCCCCTGGCCGCACTGGGGGAAGCACCGGAAGCGGATCTGCGAATCGCCTACCACCACTACTACGTCCGCCCGCAGCCGGGTATTCTGGTACGGTTCGAGATGCCTAACACCGGCGTCGTTATCCTACGCAACAGCTCTTGGAGCCGCGCCTTTCTGCAACGGGTCTGGGACAATACCGCTTGGCTAGAGCATGAATGGTGGGAGAATGCGGCGGTGATGGACCTGATGGGCTATCACACCCTGCTTGATTCCGGCCGCGCCAACACCCCCGACCCGACGGTGATGGCGCGCATCGCCTGGCTGGATCTGTCCTGGAACGCCCGCCCGGACATGGACCCCAGCCCGCGCCCCGTCATCAACCACTACACCCGAACCATGGGCGAGCGGCGGCGTGACTGGATGCGCGAGGATTTCGAGAAACTGAGGCTGGGAACGGAATAGAGGCCCCTCATCCCCCCGCGAGTTTCGCCTTCAGGGCAGCGTTTTCCGCGCGCAGGGCCTCCACTTCCGCCACCGTATCGAAACCGGCAGAGATGTTGTCGCAAAATGCCTGCACCAGCAGTTGGTCATCCCCCGTCAGAGGCTGGCCGGTGTGCAGATAGATCACCGTCGCCCGGCCGTCGGCGGTGCGCATGAACAGGGCCGTGCCGTCGATCTGCTGGACCGTGGTTTCCTCGGTGCAGGCGCGCAGCACGATGCTGGCCAGATCCCGATCCGGCAGGTCGGCCACACGCTGGCCCACCAGGGATTCGAAGCGGCCCGACGCGGCGATCACACTGAGAGTATCCCGAGGCAAATCCCCGCCCGACGACAGTTGCTGCAAGCACAGCACTCCGTCGCGCGCCACGCCGATCAGCGCGTTCAGCTGTGTCAGCACCCCGGCAGCGAACATCTCCATGCTGCGCTGCTGATAAAGGGTCGCGCAGGCCGCCAGGATCTTCTCCAACCCCTGGCGAGACGACACCAGAGCCATGATGTCGTCGTAACTGCGCAAGGCCGAGATCATGGTGGTGTAGAGCTTCTGCGCCGTCAGCTCCGTCTTCGCCTTGTAGTCGTTGATGTCGTAGTCGTCGATCACCTCCCGCTCCGGCGCCTGGCCGGGCTGGCCGGTGCGCAGGATGATGCGGGTGTGGCGATTGCCCAGGTCCTCGCGGATGGTGCGGACCAGACGCAGGCCCGCGTCGTCCGTTTCCATGACCACATCAAGCAGGATCACGGCAATGTCCGCGCCATCACGCAGGATCGCTTCCGCCTCGGCCGCCGAATAGGCCGAGATCAGGCTGACGGGTCGTTCCTTGAAGCGCAGATCGTCCAGCAGCATGCGCGTGATCGCGTGAATCTCGCGATCATCGTCCACCACCATCACGCCCCAGGGCTCTCGCTGCTCGACAGCAAGACCCTCGTCATCTTCCCCGCTTTCGTCCAGGAACAGCATCTCGTCGTCACTTATCATTCACACTCTCCGGATACGGGTACTCACGGGTCTCCATCCGAACGTAGCACGATGGTGTGACAACTCCCAGGATGATGTGCTGCCTGGATATATACGACAAATGGCTTAGACGACGGGCATAGAGACCCTTACACTGCGCTCCGGTGCCCTGCAGGCCTTCCGGCGCAGTGGCCGCATGGCCCAGCTCCCGACGACGCGGACTCCGAATCGCCGGCCGGTATCAGGCCGGACAGCAGGCCGCTTCCAGGTCCGGGCCGAGGCGGGCGAGCACATCGGCGCGCACCTTGTTCAGGCGCATATTGATGGACCGGCCGCGCGCCATTGAAGCGCACCGGGTCAGCATGGACAAACCGGCGTGATCAACGGCGGTGACATCGCCCATGTCCAGAACCAGGGTACGCACCCACGGTTCCTCCAACTGGTCGATAACCTTCCCCATCACGTGCTCGTGACGGAAAGTGAGGTCTCCA
Organism: Rhodospirillaceae bacterium Z3-40; assembly: GCA_046233135.1. GTDB lineage: Bacteria > Pseudomonadota > Alphaproteobacteria > Rhodospirillales > Rhodospirillaceae > JBJXHN01. The sequence continues at coordinate 39,140 of JBJXHN010000005.1, forward strand.
TTCAGGGAAACGAACATTTCGTCTCCCCGATCCTCCATGGCGTAACGCATGGCGGCCCCCTACACGGCTGAAGTGGTCCAGAATGTCCCTGCCAGCTCCTGTAACGGCCGTCTCGGCGAAAAGCGCACCAGGGACACTTTCACCATTACCAAAAAGCGGGGGACAATATCACCCCAAAATTTTCGGAGAAACGCGGCGAACTTATTGACGCACCGCGACAAAACACCTGCAGCACCGTAGCCCCCCGGGGCATTCGATCACCGCGACACCTCGACAGGGTGAGCGTCGGCGGGCATTCTCCCCTGGGGCCGCAAAAGCGACAGCGGCTCGGCCCGCACTGGGCTTCCCCCAAAAAAACGACGCTTCGGCTCACGACGCTACGCAGCAGAGGAAAGACGAATGGAACCCCTAGTCTGGCAAGACTCCATGCGGGTCGGTCACCCGGTCATTGATGCCGACCACGAGGAAACCGTGGTGATGCTGACCGCCTGCCTGAATGCCGATGATACGGCCTTCGCCGCCGCCTGGAAAACATTCCACCAGCACATCATCGACCATTTCGGACGGGAAAACGCGCTGATGGACACATACGGCTTTCCCGCCGCAGGCATCCACCAGGCCGAACACACCCGGGTGCTGGAGATGATGGACGAGCTGGACAAGGCCGCTGGCCAGGGCGCCCTGAATGAAGTCCGAGACCAGTTGAGGGACGACGTGGCCTCGTGGTTCGTCAGCCACCTTGGCAGCATGGACCATGTGACCGCCCAGTTCCTGCGGATGGCGGAACGGGCGCGGGCACGGCAGACGGCATCGGATCCGGCAGCCTGATCCGGCGCGGGTCCCGAAACCCCGGTCCGATCATGTCCCCCATCCCCCGGCATGGTGCAGCGCCCCCGCGAGGGCGGCTTGTGCGGGACGGTGCCGCCGGTCTGATCGGCGGTGTGGTCAGCGTGACCTACGCCGTGTCTTTCGCAGCGCTGATTTTCGACGCCAACGCCCCCCGGGCGCTGGGACTCGGGGTGGGGGTGTTTCTGGTGGCGGCTGTCGCCGGGGCGCTGGTGGTCGGCCTTCTGGGTCGCCTGAAACCGGTGCTGGCCGGGCCCGACACCCCCGTTGTCGCGCTACTGTCGGTAACCGCCGGTGCCATCGCCCAGGACCGCGCGCCGGCCGATGCCGCCGCGGCCCTGCTCACCCTGCTCGTCACTGCCGCGCTGGTGACGGGCGGGGTGATGCTGCTGCTGGGCCATCTGCGGCTGGGCTCGCTGGCCCGCTTCGTGCCCTTTCCAGTGATCGGCGGCTTCTTTGGCGCCACCGGCATCCTGGTCACCATCGGCGGCCTGCACGTGATCCTCGGCGGGCCGGTGAATTTGGCGTCGCTGCACGGCAGCCTCACCGATCCCTGGCGCGGTCTGGGGCTGCTCGCCGGCCTGGGGCTGGCGGGAGCGATGGTGCTGACCGCCGGCCGCCTCGCCCACCGCACCCTGCCCCTGTTTCTGCTGGGCGGCACGGCCGTTGCCTTGCTGGTGGTCAACGGCGCGGGCGTTTCCATGGACCATGCCCGAGCCGCCGGCCTGCTGCTGGACCTACCCGATTCCGCTGCCCTGTGGGTCCCCCTGATCGATCCGCCGGCCCCCTCGGTGCTGCGGGCTTTGCTGCCCTGGTGGGGGGATGTTCTGGTGGCGACGGTGGTGGCCAGTTTGGCGGTGCTGATGAACACCTCCGGCCTGGAGCGGGAACTGGCCCAGGATACGGACATCAACAAGGAGCTGCGGGCCAACGGCTGGGCCAATCTGGCGGCCGGGCTGACCGGCGGCGCACCGGTGACCCTGTCGGCCAACCGCTCGCTGCTGCTGGGCAAGGCCGGGGGGCTGGGCCGGACGGCGACCTTGACGGCCGGACTGGTGTGCCTGGCCCTGCTGGCGGCGGGACCGAGCCTGCTGTCCTTCACGCCCCGGGTGGTGCTGGGGGCGGTGCTGATGTTCCTGGGCTTGCAGACCGTGCTGTCCTGGCTGGTGCTTGCCCGGCACCGGCTGTCGCGGCTGGATATGGCGCAGATCCTGGTGATCGTCGGGTCCATCCTGTGGCTGGGCTATGCTCAGGGCTTCGTGGTGGGGATCATCCTGGCCTGTGCCAGCTTCATCGTGGCCTACAGCCGCCTGGGCTGCCTGCGCCATGCCCTGACGGGGGCGGAAACCTCCAGCGCCGTGGACCGCTCGCCGGAAGACAGCCGGATCCTGCGGGAAAACGGTGTCCGGCTGCGCCTGTTCTCCCTGACCGGATACCTATTCTTCGGCTCGGCCAATCGCCTGCTGGACACGGTGCGGGGCACGGTGGACCGGGCGCCGCCGCCGGGGGTGAGCTGGGTGATCCTGGACTTCACCCGGGTGTCGGGCATGGACAGTTCGGCGGTCTACAGCTTCACCAAGCTGGACCGGCACGCCCAATTGCACGGCTGGACCCTGGTGCTGGCCGGCCTGTCCCCCGACGTGGCCGCCGTACTGGAACGCGAAGGCTTTCTCGCCGTACGCCGGGCGGAAACCGCCGACCGGGCCTTGGAGTGGTGCGAAGACCGAATTCTTCAGGAACACGCCGGCGCCGGCTGTACGGAGACGTCCCTTCATCACTGGCTGACCGATGTTCTGGCGCGGGAAAACGCGGAACGGGGAGCTCCCGCAGCCGCCGCAGCAGAGGAAGCCGCAGCGCTGATGGCGGTGATGACCCCGGTGGACCTGGCGGTGGGAGATCATCTGGTGGAAGCCGGCGCCCCCTCCGACCGGCTGTTCCTGATGGAGCGGGGACGGATTTCGGTGGTGCTGTCCAGAGCCGACGGCCCGCCGGTGCGTCTGCGCAGCATGGTGGGGCGGGGGATGGTTGGCGAGATGGGCTTTTTCCGCCATCTGCCACGCAGCGCCACCATCGTGGCCGAAGACCCGTCTCGCCTGTGGAGCCTGGACCGAGCGGGGCTGGAGACGCTGCAACGGCAGTCCCCGGACGCAGCGGCAGCGTTCATGGCGCTGGTGGTGCGCACTCTGTCCGATCGCCTGGACGCAGCCAGTGCAACCATCGCCGCCTTGCAGCGCACGGAACAGACGGATATTTCACTGCCGTCGTAAGGGGGGATCGTGAGGAAAAAGTCGACGGCAAACGGCGCATGCCCTGAAGCAGCCACGCGGCACGCAACCGCAAGGTTCGTATGGCTTTGCTGTCAGATAGAAAAGATGGTGCGCCTTGACGGAGAAACTACAAACCCGGCGTACCTAAGCGCCCGACTGGGCGCCGGCCGGTCAGGCCGCCCCATCGGAGGTGTGAGCGAAGCGAACTGCCGTGAGATAGAAAAAATGGTGCGCCCGAAGGGATTCGAACCCCTGACCTTCGGCTTCGGAGGCCGACACTCTATCCAACTGAGCTACGGGCGCCCAGGAAGGTCGCGGACAGTACCCCATCCCATCGCGCTCGCCAAGGGGGGTCGCGACAGTTTTTTTCGAGAAAGTCGTCACCCCGGCTTCGGCCTGGTGGAAACGGCCATGGCGGTCAGCCTGCTGGCCCTCGCTGGCTGGGCAGCGCTCGCCGCTTTGGGACCGGCGGAACAGAGGACCCTGGACGCCGAAACAATGGCGATCCTGGACCGGCGCAGCGAGGATCTGGCCGCCATGGCCGCCGCCACCGGCACCCTGCCCTGCCCCGATGCGAACGGCGATGGCCTGGCTGACGGAGGGGCGGGGGCCTGCGCCGCCACAACGGGCCAGCTGCCCTGGCTGACCCTGGGACTGTCCCCCGACGCCGCCCTGGGAGCGGATACCAGACCGCTGGAATATACCGTCAGACCCGACCTGACCGTCGCGGACGCCTTGAACTGCGCCACGGCCCTGCCCGGAGCCTCCCCCGACCCTGCGTTCACGCTTTGGGCGCAGACCCCGCCCCTCGGTCGGGACGAGACGCCGGAAACCCTGCGGGTGCTGCTGGGCTGCGCGGCGCCGGCGGAACCGGCCGGTCCATCGGGACCGCCCATCCTGCCGACCACGCCCGAATCCCTAACGGCTGCCGGCGTGGCCCTGGCCGATCGGCCCGGATCGGTGGTGGATACCGGGCAGAGTAGCCTGTCCCTGCCCGACTCCGGCCTGACTGTCGAAGCCTCCAGCGGCACCATTGCCGTTGACGCGGCCGATGATCGCGGGATGGGGGTGTGGTCGGGGGCGTCTCCGCTGGCCGGCTACGGGCTGGAAAGAGCCGCTCCGGACGGCATGCTGCGCATCGCAAACACGGGCGGAGGCACGTATCGGGCGGACAGCCTGACCATCCTGCTGAACAGCCCCCGGGAGGCGTTTCGCATCGCCTTGGAAGACCTCGAGGGGCAACGGCTGCTTCCGTTTCAGTGGCGGCGGATCAATGACCGCACCAACCCCAACCGCCGTTGCGTCGCCCCCATGGAACCGGACGCGTCGTGCCTGGCCGTATGGGTCGAACGGGTGCAAATCATCGCCCGGCGGGACGGGGCAGAGGTAGGACGGGTGGATATCCACGGTTGTTCCGGCGTGACAGCCGGGGCCATCAGCACCCTGCCCGAATTGTCCTTCGGCGAAGCGGTGAATCAGATCACCCTGACCCCGCTGCTGGTCACCGACACCGCCGATCCCAACAGTCCGGCCGTGCCGATCGCCACAGAGGGCAGCGCAGTGCGACTGCATGCCTTCGAAGCCGGATCCTGCGCCACCACCCCCTGCCCCGATCCGCCTGCCGTCCGCATTGCCGCCTGTCCCTGAATAGGGACATAAAGCAATCTGTCCCTGACAAGCGGCCGGTGACATCCGTCACTGCACCACGGGCGCGAACGGGGTGATCCTTGCTGTCAGGGATTTCAGACGCCGTTCCGGCGGTTAGGGGATGCATCCTACAGCTCAAACGCTGTATCCTGGAGTTTCTCCGAACGCTCGCAGAAGCGGGCTTGCCGCCGCGGACACCAGAACGGGACGCGTACCATGCCCTTCGACATGCTCAATCCATTCGGCCCGGCGCCGGAACAGCTGGCCCAGGCCCCCGCTGGCCCCGGTCAGCCCATCGGTCAGGTGGAAACCGCCAACGGCGTCGTCGAGGCGGCCCGGGTCGACGGCTCTGTGGTGACCTTGTCCCAGGGTGATCCGGTCTATCAGGGGGACACGGTCTCCACCGGAGCCGGCGGCGAACTGGGTCTGGCGTTTCCAGATGGCAGTACCTTTTCGCTGGGGCCGAACGGGCAGATGCTGCTCGACACCTATGTGTATGACCCGGCCAGCGGGGACGGCACATCGGCAGTGACCCTGGTCAGCGGACTGTTTTCCTTCGCCAGCGGCGCCATCGCCGACAGCGGACCCGACGCCCAGCGGGTCGAGGTGCCGACCGGGACCATCGGTATTCGCGGCACCACGGTAACCGGGGAAGTGGGCGGAAACGTCCAGGGCACAGTGGTCGGTCTGGTCAATGACGCCGACGGCAGCGTCGGGGAAATCGTCTGGGTCAACGACGGCGGCGCTGTCACCATCAACACTCCCAACCAGTTCATCCAGAGCCTCAGCCTTCAGGACATCGGCACCGTCCAGATGCTGTCGCCGGCCGAAGTGGGAGCTCGGTTCGGCAGCGCCCTGAGCCGCTTGCCCAATCCGGCACAGGTTCGTTTCAACTTCGATACGTCACGCCCAATCAACAGTGATTCCGCGCCGAACGCCTCTCCGGGCACCGAATCTGCGCCGGCCGAAGAGGGCGATGGAGAAGGAGAAGGCAGCGGAGACGTTCCGGCAGACGGGCAAGGCCCGGGAGAGGGAACACCAGCCGATCAGCCGGTCCCGACTCCGGCCCCGGAAGGCCCACAACCCGCCCCAGCCGGCCAGCAGCAAGGGTTCGCACCGCTGTCCCCTGCCACCCAGGCGGCAGCCCTGTTCGGCGGCCACGCCGTATTCGGCAACCAGCCTGTCGCCCTGGTCACAGCCGCTGACCTGGAAGCTCAGGGCTTCGTCTTTACCGAAGGCCAGACCCCCGTTTCCGAAGCGCGCGTGGAAGCGCCTATTCAGGGCGCCCCGGCCCTGGAGGCCGGTGCCGAAACTCGGATCTTCGCCCCGCCCGTGGTGGTGACCTCTCCCCCCCAACCGGCCCGGGAGATCGTCCGCACCGAAAGGCCGGAGCCGGACGTTCGCACAAACGAACCGATCACCGAAGAGCTTGGCATCGATACCCTGGTCGGATCGGACGGAACCGACACACTGATAGAATCAGACGGAACCGATACGGTGACCGGTGGACAGGATACGACAACCCCGCCAACACCAACTCCACCGACGACGGACAATACGAACACGACGACAACCGACACCGGCACGAATACCACGACCACAAATCCGGAGCCCGAACCGGAACCGGAACCGGAACCGGAACCCGAACCGGAACCGGAACCCCAGCCGGAACCCGAGCCGGAACCCGAGCCGGAACCCGAGCCGGAACCGGAACCCGACAGCAATTCAGCCTCGCCCGGGATTCTGGTCTTCACCCTTGGGGACGACACCCTGACGGGCGGCAGCGGGGACACGGATTACGTCTATGATCAGGCCCAGAACGGCGACGGCAATACGGTCAGCACCGATAATGGCGGCGCTTTCGGTGGCACGGACCAGTTGACCGATGCCGGCGGCTCCGACGACCGCATCATTTTCCAGAACCTCAGCAATGTGCTGATCGTCGCCGACTTTTTCTCCGACGGCACCAATCCGCTTGGCAGCAGCCAGCGGGTGCGGATCTACGACACGACCTCGGAATCGATCGTCTACACCACCACCGCATCGTCCCTGCAGGCGACCGGCTACTACGGAACCGGCATCGAATCAATTGATGCATCGACGAGCACGTCGAATGGCGACTGGACTACGACGGCCGGCACCAATCTGGCCTTGGGCGACGCTGCCTACATCTATGCCGGGGACGGGGATGTGAACGAGTTCTTTATGAATGATGGCGGGGCCGTCGGGTACATGGCCTTCGGTCTGGCTGGAAACGATTCGTTTTCCATCTCGGCCGGCGGCAACGCGACCGTTGATGCCGGGGCCGGTGCGGATCTGATCAACTACGCCAGCCACACGTTCGGTGTGTCTGCTGTCCTGGCTACCACCGCCAACGAAATGACCGTGACCCGCCGGTCGTCGTCCAACGGCACCGAGGGCGTGGACAAGATCCACAATGCGGAATCCGTGAATTTCTCCCTTGGCGCAGATTCGGTTTACATCGGCAACCAGTCATCCCTAAGCCTTGTGGATATGGAATCGGGGAATGACCGGGTGCTGCTGAACGGTGCACCGACCATCGGCACGCTGTACGGCGGAGCAGGCACCGACACCCTGTTTTTGTGGGACCAGACCGGCGGCGCCAATATCACCGATGTGCAGACGTTCGAAAACGCCGTGCTGCTGGGCAGCGGCGGGGCAGACAGCCTCCAGCCGGGGGAATTTGCCATCGGCAGCAACACGAGCATGAGCTTCACCCACATTTGGGCGCAGGGCGGGAACGACTCCTTGAATCTCACCAACGCCACGTTCAGTGCACCGCTTTCCGTTCTGTATACGGCCGCAGACATCGGATACACGGATTCGATCACGAACTTCAGTGTGTCCGCGACCGGAGACGTGGATAAATTCTCCTTCTCTTCGGACCTGATCACCCGTCCCGGCACCACACCCACGACGGTCTATGTCGGTTCGGCCTCGTCGAGCCTGGGCACGGACGTCGGTGTTGTTATCAGCCAGGAAACCTACGTCGGGGTTGATTTCGCGGACACCTCCACCTTCGCGGCCAGTCTGGACTCGCAGTTCGGCGGCAGCTTCGCGCCCACGAGCAGCGAGTCCCTGGTGTTCCTGATCAGCAAAGGCAGCCCGGACCACACAACGGCTGCGGTGCATTGGGATGACGGCGCAGGCAACAATGATGGTGCCATCGACGCCAACGAACTGTCTGTCCTGGCCGTCGTCGACAGCCTGGACATCTATACCGCGACAACCAGCAACGCCGAAGTGGTCGACTCCAGCTCCGACCTATTCAGTCTGCCGTCGTCGTCACCCTGAGGAAATACGGCAACGGCGGATCGTTCCGCCTTCGCATTGGCCACGCGTCCCCTATCCTTTTCCGCGCCTCACGGTGCGTCGGCGGCTTGGCCTTGCCTTCCCGTCACCGTGTTACCGTTCCCCCAGGGCGATAGGCATGCCGCTCAGGAACGGCGCCAGCAGGTATTCAAGAACCGTCCGGCGGTGGGTATGCACCGCCGCTGTCACCTGCATCCCCGGGAACAGGCGGTAGTCCTGGCCATCCCGTTCGAAATGATCCTCTTCCGTCTCCACCCGCACCCGGTAGTAGGGCCAGCCGTCTTCGTCGGCCAGGGCATCGGGGCTGACAGTCACCACTCTGGCCTCCAGCCCGCCGAAACTCAGGGCTTCCTGGCTGGCCAGACGCACCACCGCCCGCTGGCCCGGCCGCACGAAGGCCACATCCGCCGTCGGCAGCCGGGCTTCGATCACCAGCCGGTCTTCCACCGGGACGATGTCGGCGATGGGCTCGCCGGGCCGCAGGACGCCGCCGATGGTAACCACATGCAACTTCTTGACGATCCCGTCCACCGGCGATCGCACCACCGTTCGCCCCAGGGCGTCTTCGAATTTGCGCTGGCGCTGATGCAGTTCCTGAAGCTCCCCACGCGTTTCCTCCAGCGCCTCGCGCACCTTGGCGTGATAGGCAGCCGAGATCTCGCCGGCATCGGCTTCCGCTTCCGCCAGGGCCGAGCGCGCCCGGTCCAGGGCGGCCGTATCCTCTTCCACCCGGCTGGTCAGCTCGGCCTTCTCCCGCAGGAAGGCCAGATGGTTGAAGCGGGTGGTCAGATTATCCTTCAGCAGCCCCGCACTCAGGCGAATCTGTTCATCCAGCAGGTCCAGACTGCGGCCGGCATTGCGCAGGCGGGCCTGGATCTCCTCGATATCCTTGGTGCGTTGGATCACGTCCTGCGCCGCGCCGGCCAGATCCTGTTCCAGGCGGGTGCGCCGCGCGCGGAACAGGGACAGGGCTTCGGCCACCTTGCCCGGCTCGGCCTCGGCGAGGTCGTCGGGGACCGTCATGGTCCGCGCGTCCGCCGCTTCGGAAGACAATCGGGCCACCCGCAGGCGCAAGGTGCTTTCGCGCGCCTGCAATTCCCCCACGTCGGCCGTGCTGGCGGTGTTTTCCAGCTCGGCCAGGGGCTGGCCGGCCGTCACCTCCTGGCTTTCCCGCACCAGGATCTCGCGGATAATCCCGCCTTCCAGATGCTGCACGGTCTTGACGGATGTGGATGGCACCACTTCCCCCGGCGCCTGGGACACCACATCCAGCCGGGTCATGGCCATCCACACCCCGAAGGCCACCAGCATGGCGAGCAGCAGCCAGAAAAACACCTGGGTTGCCGCGCCGGCCGAAGCGTCAGCCTCCACGGCCTCGCTCTGGGGCAGGGGCGGGGGCGGGGGAGCCTTGGCGACCGAGCGGCGGCGGCGGCGCCTGGAACCGTGGGCGGACGCGGACGTACTGCGGGTCATCGATCCCTCCCTATCCATTTGCGGCCGGCAGGGGCGCCGCGGGCAGAGGCGCGGCCGCTGAAGCCGGCGGCGATACCGAAGCGGGCGGCGTCGAAGGAGCGGGGGTAGCGGCGGGAGCCGTCGCGGTGCGGCCGATTCGCGGACGCGGCTTGCTATTCAGGTCGATCACCACCTGACTGCCGCGCAGAATATTGGGGTCGTGAGAGAAGGCGATGATGGTTCGGCCTTCCTGATGCAGGCGGTTCATCACCGCATAGACCGCCGCGGCTCCCTGGCCGTCCAGGCCTTCGGTCGGTTCGTCCAGGATCACCAGCGGGCCGTCCACACAGAGCGCGCGGGCCAGGGCCAGCCGCCGCCGCACCCCCAGCGGCAGGTGCAGTCCCTCATCCATCAGCGGCGTCGACAGACCGTCTTTGAGGCCGCTGACCCAGGACAGCAGGTCCGCTTCCCGCAACAGAGCCTGCATGCGCTCCGGATCGGGCGGCGGGCTGCCGGCACGGATCGCATCGCCCAAGGTCCCGGCCAGGAAACGGGGCTCCTGGGGCAGGTAGACCAGCTGGCGCCGCCACCACTGGGGATTCAACTGACGCAGATCCACCCCGTCGGCCAACACGCTGCCCCGCGCCGGCTCCATCAGCCCGCACAGCAGGCGGGCCAGCGTGGTCTTGCCCGTCCCGTTGCCGCCCACCACCCCGACCACGCCGCCGGCGGCGATGTCCAGGGTCAAGCCTTCGAACAGCGGCCCGGGCTGGCCGGGATAGAGCACCGCCAGATCCTGCAACTGCACCGCGCCGGTGTAGCTGGTCATGGTCGCCCCGTCGCCGCGTTCGCGCGGCAGGCGCTTCAGGGCGTCCAGACCATCCCGGGCCTGACGGGCGCGCAGCAGGGGTTCGGCAAAGCGGGTCAGACTGGCCAGCGGCATCATCGCCCGCCCGGCGAGCAGATTGGCGCCGATCAGTGCCCCCACGGTGATCTCGCCACGCACCGCCAGCACCGCCCCCACCGCCGTGGTGGCCACGGTCATCAGTCCGGTCAGCAGCCGCACCAGGGCGTCCCCATGCCCCTGCCAGATCACCCCATGCCGGCGGCCGGCCATGGATTGGGCACTGGCCACCCGCCAGGCGGCGCTGACGGGGGTGCCCAGGCCGAAGGCGCGCACCGTCTCGGCCACGCGCAGGGCCGCGCCGCCCAGGGCATCCCGCCGGGCCGACGCTTCCCGCCCCTGCCAGGCCTGCCGGCGCATCAGGGCTTGCAGGCCGAAACCCAGCACCAGGGCGAAGACCAGAAACACCGACGCGGTCAGCGCCAGGGGCGGGCTCAGCAGGGCCAGCACCCCGACGAACAGCAGGGCAAAGGGCACATCCAGAACGCTGGTGATCACCGTCGGCGCCAGCCCCTGACGGATCAGCTCCGGCCCGCCGAGCAGATCACGCCGGCCCCGGGGCGGCACGGCGGCCAATGCGTCGGGCCGGGTACCGACCAGGGTGTCCAGGGCCTCTTCGTCCAGAGCCGCCTCGGCCTTGGCCACCGCCGCGACCGCCAGCCGCTGGCGCACCAGGCGAAAAGCTCCTTCGAAGATCAGCGCCATCACCACGCCGATGGTCAGCGTGGTCAGGGTGGCATCCACCCCATGGGCCACATAGCGGTTCAGCACCTGGATCGTATAGATCGTCGTCGCCAGCCCCAGCAGGTTCACCACCAGCGAGGCAAGGAGGATCTGGGCGCTAAGCACCGGCCGCGCCGCCAATCGGGAGAGTATGGCCTTCATGGCTCCTTTCCCTGCCTCATGAGGATTGCCCGGGATCGTCCCGCCCCCGGCCCCGGATACGGCCATCCCGCCGCATCCGGACCGCTACCTTAGCAGAAGCGGACCCTATTGCAGCGATCCTTGTCACAGGGGCGCGTCAGGCGCGGCGGATTCCCTTTTGTCGCGCCGTTTCGGGGGGCGCAGGGACCGGGGCGTGGCGGCCAGACCGAAATCGGCAAGCAGCACATAGAAGCTGGGCACCATCACAAGGCACAGCAGGGTGGCACTGGCCAGCCCGAAGGCCAGGCTGGTGGCCAGGGGAATCATCACCTGGGCCTGAAGGCTGGTTTCCATCAGCAGGGGTACCATCCCGGCCACCGTGGTCAGCGAGGTCAGCAGGATCGGCCGGAAGCGATCCTCCGCCGCCGCCACCGCTGCGTCTTCCGGCGAGGCGCCATTGGTCACCCGGGCCTTGATGAACTCTACGAGCAGGATCGAGTCGTTGACCACCACCCCAGACAGCGAGGCCAGCCCCACCATCGACGGCATCGACAGGGCGATCCCCTGCCCCAGATGACCCAGCATGGCGCCGATCAGCCCCAGGGGAATCGCCGACATCACCACCACCGGCTCGGAGAAGCTGCGGAACTGGAAGGACAGCAGCAGGAACACCCCGACCAGCCCGACAAGAAGGTCCCGCTTCAGCGACGCCCCGGTTTCCGCCGTTTCCGCCGCCTGGCCTTCCAGATCCAGGGTCAGATCCGGATAGCGGGCCTGCCAGCCGGGCAGGAAGCGCGCCCGGGTATCGGCCAGCACCGCGCCGGCATTGGCCACGCGGGTATCCACATCGCCGATCAGGGTGGACGTCCGCAGGCCGTCCACCCGCAGGATCTTGGCCCACCCCCGCTGCTCCTCCACCGTCACCAGGGCATGGAGGGGAATTGCCTCGCCGGTGGGGGTGATCACCGCGAAATCGTCCAGGGTCGCCAGACTGTCCCGGTCGGAGGGCCGCAGCCGCACCGAAACCTCGAAGGATTCGGCCCCCTGATGGAAATTGTCCACCTCCAGCCCCTGCACGGCCGTGCGCACCTGATCGGCGATGGTCCGCAGATCCAGGCCCAGGGCCGCCGCCCCGGGGCGCAGGCGCAGGACCAGTTCCGGCTTGCCGGGCCGCAAGTCCTGCCGCAGGTCGTGCACGCCAGCATAGCCCGCCAGCCAGTTCCGCAGCTCCTGCGTCGCCGCACCCAGGCGGTCCAGGTCCTCGCCCAGGATACGCAGCGACAGGTCTTCCCCGGCCGGTCCCATCTCCCGCTGGGTGAAGCGCAGGGAAACCACATCGGCCAAGGGTCCCACCGCCGTCCGCCAGTCGGCGATCACCGCATCGATGGGTGCGTCACGCACCTCCGACGACAGCAGATCCAGGGTCACGGTGGCCACATGGGGGCCGCTTTCCCCGGCGTCCACATTCGTGCCCGTGCGCACGCTGATCGCCTGTACCAGGGGCTGCCCGTCGGGCTGGCGGGGGCGGAAAGCCGCATCCACCGTTTGCGCACCGGCCACCAGGCGGTCGACGATCTGCTCCGTGCGGGCCAGCGGCGTGCCCTGGGGCAACAGCAGCCGGGCTTCCACCACATCGCCTTCCAGATCCGGAAAGGCCTGGAACTGCAGGATGCCTCCGGCAATCAGGCTGACCGAGGCGATCACCAGCGCCCCCATGATCCCCAGGGTCAACCCCCGCCAGCGCACGGCCGGAGCCACCACCCGGCGGATCAGGCCGGACCGCAGGCGGCTGAACTGCCGTTCGAAGCCGGCGCGAACCGGCCCGAGCCGGGCGGTTTTCTCCGCTTCCAGCGAATGCAGCAGATGACGCGGCAGGATCAGGAAGGCTTCGACCAGACTGACCGCCAGGGTCAGGATCAGCACTACCGGGATCACCCCCAGCACCGCCCCCATGTTGCCTTCCAGAAAGATCAGGGCGCCGAACACCAGGATCGTGGTCAGGAACGACGAAACCACTCCGGGCATGACCTCCAGGGCGCCATTGACCGCCGCGTCCATCGGCCCGTCGCCCTTGACCCGCCGGTGAGCGATGTTCTCGGCGATGACAATGGCGTCATCCATCATCAGGCCGACGGCAATCAGCAGCGCCACCATGGTCATCATGTTCAGGGACAGCCCCATGGCCTGCATGGCGAACAGCGTCCCCATGAAGGCAACGGGCAGACCAAGGGTCACCCAGACGCTGTACCTCAGCCCGAAGAACAGGGCCATCACCAGAAACACCAGAACCAGCCCCTGCCCGCCATTGGTCAGCAGCATGGTCAGCCGGTCCCGGACGATGGAGGATATATCCGCCGTCACCGCCAGGGTCAGCTCCGGCGGCACCCGCGCCGCTTCGGCTGCCAGGAAGGCGCGAACGGCGGCCATCACCTCCAGGCTGTCATCCGCCCGGGTCTTGGTGACCTCCAGCAGGGCCGCAGGCTGGCCGTTGTAGGTGACGCGGGTCTCGACATTCTCGAACAAGTCCTCGATCACGGCGATATCGCCCAGCCGCACTTCTCCGCCGGCGCCCGCGCCCTTGATCACCGTATCGCCCAGCGCCTCGGCGGTCATGCGGCGGTCGTCGACCCGCAGCAGGATATCCCCGTCCCGGGTCTCCAGGGTGCCCGCCGGCAGGTCCAGGCTTTGCGCCTGAAGGGTAGCGGCCACATCGGCGATGGACAGACCGAGGCCGCGCAATTCCGACGCCGACAGCCCGATCCGCAGTTGCCGCTGGGAAAAGCCCCGCACCTCCACCAGCGGAATGCCGCCCCAGCGCCGCATGCGGTCGCGCAGATCCAGGGCGTAGGCGCGCAGATCCCGGTGGTCCATGGGACCGGCAACCGCAACGGAGGCGACGAAATCCGTCCGCCCCAGCAGGGTGATCACCGGCATCTCGGCATCGTCGGGCAGGTCGTCGAGGGCGTCCACCTCGCTTTTCACGTCCTCCAGAAACGTGTGCGGCGTGGTGCCGTCACGCATGGACGCGACGGCGGTCATCTTGCCTTCCGCCGCCTCGCAGGTGGTTTCCTCCAGATCGTTGATGCCGCGCAGGGCATCTTCCACCGACCGGCACAGCGCATCTTCCACCTGGCCCGCCGAGGCGCCGGGATAGAGGATCGTGATCTGCACCTCGTCGGAGGGCAGGGCGGGAAAAGTCTCGCGCTTCAACTGGGGCACGGCGGCGATACCCAGCACCAGAAAAGCCAGCATCAGCAGATTGGCCGCCGTCGGATGGCGGGCGAAGGCGCCGATCATTGCTCCGCCTCCCCCGCTTCACGCCCATCCGCCGCCGCAGCCAGGCCGGCCTCGGCCCTGAGGGCGGCCAAAGCATCCGCATCCTCTTGCGGGTCTAGCACCATGCCCGCAACGGCCGGCTGCACATCCCCCAGCACCAGGGTTTCACCGCCTTCCAGGCCCCCTGCGATCACCGCCAGGCCATCCTGGACGGTGGCGACGGTCACCGCCTGTTCGACCAACCGGCCATCCCGTGCCAGCCGCACCTTGCCGTCGCGGATGGCGTGGCGCGGGATCACCACCCGGTCCGGACGGACCGGTCCACGCAGGTCAACTTCGACGAACAGGTTCTTGATCAGGGGCGGCCTGACACCGGGAATGGCCTGACGGTAGGGATCATCCACGGCAACGATGACGCCGACGGTGCGGGTGGCCGTATCGATGGTGTCGGAGATCCGCACCACCCGGCCCGACCACGCCATGCGCCGGTCACCGGCCCGGATCACCACCGTCGCAGCCACCCCGAGGATTTGAGACGGGTCGCGGGTCATGGCCGCCCGCGCGCCGTCTTTCGGTCGCGTCACCCCTTCCACCAGCGCCATCATGCGCGGGAACGGCACCTGGGCGGCGATCTCGGCCACGGCAATGGAATCGCCGACGGTCAATTGCTCGCCCCGCTGGGCATAACGGCCCGCGGTGATATCGGCCTCGGCAACCCGCAGATCAAAGGGGGCGACCAGCGCGGTGCGGTCCAGATCCAGCCTGGCCTGTGCCAGATCCGCTTCGGTCTCCGCCCGCTGGGCGGGGATCAGGCGCAAATCGTTTTCCAGCGATTGCAGGCTCAGGCGGGCATCGAGCAGGGCCTTTTGAGCATCATCCACGGTTGACTGGCTGACCGCCCCGCGCCGGGCCAGGGTTTCCTGACGCTCCAGGTCCCGTCGGGCAACCGCCAGGGACTCCCGCTGGATGGCCAGCGAGGCTTCCAGGTTCTCTTCCCGCGCCTGCAAATCGGACAGCTGTGCCTCTGCCCGGGCCAGGGCCAGGTGATAGTCGGAAGGATCGATGGTCAGCACCACCGTGCCTTCGCGAATCAGGGCACCGCTGCGCAGGTTGGGATGGACGTCGGCGATCCGTCCCGACACTTCTGCCACCCCTTGCCACACCCGGTCCGGCTGTACGGTGCCAAAGGCGGTGACCCGGGGGACCACGTCCAGGCGGGGAACCGTCAGCACCCGCACCGGCGTGACCACGGCGCCTTCGGTGGAGCGGGCCGGTGCCTGCCGCCCGCCGGCCATCAGCATCAATAGCCCCACGGCGACAAGAAGAGGCGGCAAGCCCCAAAGGGCTTTGCGTCGATTGCTTCGGTGCATGACGGTGTTTTCCTCGCAGCGGCCTGTCTCCGCGAAGACTGTACGCGAAGGGGCCTTTCCAGACCCTGACGATTGTCAGGACGCTGCCGCAGAAAAACGGCCTCTGCCGAGGCGGAAGCCTATTCGCCGATGGACAGCAATTGCCCGCGCCGCCGGGCGACCCGGAACATGTAGAGGAAAAAACCCATGGCCATACTCAGATAGAGCCCGTTCAGCCCCATCGCGGCCCAGAAATGGCCGGCAGAGAACGTTCCCTCGAACAGCACCTGACGCATGCCTTCGAACACATGGGCCGAAGGCAGGGCCAGGGCGACCGGCTGAAGCCAGTCCGGCAGCACGGCGACGGGGTAGAAAACACAGGAAAACGGCCAGATGGCGAACACCGTCGACCACGCCAGACTTTCCGCCCCCAGCCCGAAGCGCAGGACCAGGGCGCAGACGGCCATGGCGATCACCCAGCCGAGCGCCAGCAGGTTGAAGAAGAAGGCCAGCAGGGGCAGGCCGAGGTCATAGATATTGAATCCCCACATACCGATGGCGATGAAGGTGGCAGGAACGATGCCCACCAGGGTGCGCATCAGGCTGACGAACGTCAGGGCGAGGACCAGTTCGTAGGGGCGCAAGGGACTGACGAACAGATGGCCCAGATTGCGAGCCCACATCTCTTCCATGAAGGACAGGGAGAAACCCAGGTTGCTGCGGAAGACCACGTCCCACAGCAGCACCGCACCGACGAAGACACCGAAGGACTGGGCGACCCAATGGGACTGCTGGTCCAGGAACTGGGTCAGAAATCCCCACATGATGATCTGCACCGTCGGCCAGTAGGTCATCTCCAGCAGGCGGGGCACGGACCCGCGCAGCAGGTACCAGTGACGCAGCACCAGCCCGCCCATCCGGCGCAGGGAAAACACCCGGTCCGGCCGGGGCGCGGCGGCTCCCCGGGATTGGGATTCGGTCGCCCGGGATGCGGGCGCGGGATCAGTCGCCCGGGATGCGGGCGCGGTATTGTCCGCCGTCATGGGCTGATTTCCTCGGATTCGGCCGGAGCCGTGGCGTCCGGCGGACGCTGGCGGTTGCGGGCGATGTCCAGGAAGACTTCTTCCAGTGTGCTGCGGCCGAATCGGTCGATCAGCGCCCGGGGCGCCCCGCGTTCCTGAATCCGGCCGCCGCGCATCACCAGCACCGTATCGCACAGCCGCTCCACCTCGGCCATGTTGTGAGAGGCGAGGAACAGCGTGGCCCCGGTACGCGCCCGCCAGGATTCCAGATAACCGCGCACCCAGTCCCCCGTATCCGGGTCCAGAGAGGCCGTGGGTTCGTCGAGCAGCAGAACAGCGGGATCGTTGAGCAGGGCCTTGGCCAGAGCCACCCGGGTCTTCTGCCCCGCCGACAGCTTGCCGGCCGGGCGCTTCAGCAGATCGGTGAAGGCCAGATCTTCGGCCAGGGCCAGGATGCGGTCCCTGGGCCGGGTCAAAGCGTACAAGTGGGCATAGACCATCAGGTTTTCCCGGACGGTCAGGCGATGGGGCAGGTCCACATAGGGGCTGGAGAAATTCATGCGCGGCAGGGCGGCCGCCCGGTTCCGGGCCATATCCGTCCCCAGTACCCGCACCTGGCCATCCGATGGCAGCAGCAGGCCAAGCATCATGGAAATGGTGGTCGTCTTGCCTGCCCCGTTGCCGCCCAGCAGTCCCACCACCTGCCCCCGCTCCACACGGAATGTCAGGGAATCCACGGCCGTCACGGTGCCCTTGCGACGGGTTTCATAGACCTTGGTCAATCCGTCGGCGACGATTGCCGGCTCGGCTGCCGGCTCCGGTTCGAAGGGGATATCGGTCACGCCGGCACGTTGTCCGCCGGCTGATCCGGCTGGTGAACGCCGCCGTCGCGCATCAGATCGTCCAGATAGAAGCCCTGGAACAGGCGAATCCCCATGGCGCGGCCGATTTCCACCGCCCGGGCATCATCGCATCGGCTGAGGATCACCTTGGTGCTGTCCATGGCCGCAACCCGGTCGCTGAAGGTGGGGGCCTGATCGGAGGCAAGCAGCCGTTCCAGCTCCGGCGACCACATGGCCTTCAGGTAGTCCGCCCCCAACCGTTCCCGGTCCACCCACAGCATCGCCTGCGGCCCCAGACCGTCGATCAGCACCTTGAAGCCCAGCTGATGCAGGTGTTCCCGGGCGAACAGATAGGCCGGCAGATCGGCCATGATGTCGTCCAGCCGCAGTTCCAGCACCAGGGTCTTGTCCTTCGTCGCCTTGATGGCGTCGCGCACCAGACCGAAAGCCGGGCTGAGCACCGACTGAACATTCAGGTTGATGCTGACATAGGGGGTATCGATGGCGGCCAGGAAGTTGTCCACATAGGCCAGCATGCGGTTGTCCAGCGTCGCGGTGAAGCGGCGGAACAGCCAGGGGTTCGACGCCAGATCCACCTGCGGTGCGATGGTCTTGCGCAGTTCGCCAATGTTCACGAACAGCTCGGTGATTTCCGGGGCCGGACGGCTGTGTGGATCAACGGCGCACATGCACTGGCGCCGCACCTGGGTGGTCAGATCGGCCATGGCCAGACCGGCTTCCAGCTTCGCCAGCCCTTCCGGCGTCAACGGCCGCCCGCGAGAGGGCATGGGACCGCCGCGCAGCGACGGCGCCGACAGCCGCGAGCCCGATCCCGGCAGGGTGCCACCGGCATTCAGAGCATCGGCATAGGCCCGTTCCGCCCAGCCCATCAGGGTTTCGGCCTCGTTGGCCAGTACGTGCCAGCCGAGGAAATCCGTGTCCTTGCCGTCGGTCACCGGCTGGCGGGTCACGGGGTCACGCTTGAACAGCTCCCGCAGATCTTCCAGCACGGCCAGCACCGGTGGCGTGGCGGTCTGATGATAGATGGCCAGCATGTCGGAGTCCGGCAGGCTGAACACCCGCACTTCGCTGGTCGCGGCCAGTTCGGCCAGGCGCCGGCGGGCGGGCAGCAGGACGTCGGGCGTCCGCTTGCGCAGACGCGACAGGCGCACCCGCACCGCCCGGTAGCCCATCAGGTGGCCCCAGTTGTCTTGCAGGAATGAAATCAGATTGGCGAGTGCTCGAATGTCGCCGGCACTTCCCGCATTCGCACCTTCGCCGGGACCGGGGAGATCCTGCAACGGCGTTCCGTCCATTCCCATCCCCTTATGCTCGACGTCGGGCGGCAATACGCGTGGTGGAATCCAGGGCCTTGAGGTCCCGGCATTCATTGCGCAGCGGGCCGGCCAGGGCACGCCTTGCGGCAATGCACTTCCCCAGCGAGCACTTATCCTGCATCTGACACGCGTCCAGCACCATGGCGCCCAGCATACTGTCGATGAAATACCCCTGGAAAGCGCGGATTCCCGCTTTCAGACCCCAGCCCACCGCGTGTTCGGAATCGGTTCGGGTGAGGATCATGCGCTCCGCCCCGATAGCCCCGATCAGGGCACGGGCCGCCGCCGCGTCATCGCCGTCCACAGACGCCACGAATCCGTTGTTCCAGGCCAATTTATAGTGATCGGCCCCCAATTGCCCCAAATCCACGGTTTCCAGCGTGCGTGGCGTCAGCCCGTCGATAATCAGCTTGCAGCCCTGCGCATGGAGCATATCCCGCCCGCGCAGGAACGCCCCGATATCGGCGAACACATCGACCGCCCCCACCTCGACCAGAAGGGTCTGATCCTCTTTCAGACTGCGGGCGAACCCGGCGAAGGCATCCGACGTCAGGCTTTCCAGGTTCAGGTTCACCGAAATGGACGTGGGATGCTGGCATTCCAGGATGCTGCGCAGGTGGCGCAGGATATGCCGGTCCAGGGCGCGGGACAGGTCCTGAAACAGCCACCGGTCGCTCAGCAGGTCGACCTGGCTGGCCACCTTTTTGCGCAAGGCGGCAATGGAGACGAAAAACTCCTCGAAAACGATAGCCGCGCGCTTGTCTCCCCCGACGGACACCACCGCCTGCCGCTGCAGCAGCGGCGGAATGTCCAGGCCTTCCATGTCGCTGATCAGCAGCGCCAGCCGCTTGGGTGTCAGGGGCTGGTCGTTGATGTTCCAGGCCCCCTTCGCCTGGGCCGCTTCCATGGAGCGCTTGTCGATATCATCGGCCAGAGTGGCAAAGGCGGTCAGGTGATCGGGCCGGGCCAGATCGAACCAGCGCGCGAACCGGTCGCGGCCGGCGGCCCGTTCGCGGGCCAGGGGATCGGCGCCGAACAGCGTGCGCACCTGTCCCGCCGTCGCCTTGATCCGATCCCGGGGCAAAGACTTGCCGACGATCACGATATCCAGGCTATCGGGCAAGAAGACTTCCAATGCCCCCTGGGCGGCATGCATCAGCGGCAGGAACAACTCCGCCGCCCGCTGGACGAGGCTCATCCGGCGGAACTCGGGCTGTAGCTGCGACAGTGCGATCACCGCGGCCTGATGGCCGTCCGGGGCTTGCTTCGTGCGGATCAGAGCATCCATCATGGCCCGTGATCCACGGAACGTCGGGCTTTGTTCTGCCATTGGGTCCTTAGCGCCGGGCTGTATAGTCGCGTGCCCGCTCCCATCGAGAGATCGCGCACTTTACCCATATATAGGATGCTATCGCCAGCGGCGAATGGTCCATAATGTTAGGACGACCATTTAGATGGTATACCACCTCTCCCATGCGGCTCCGGAAGGCCTGAGAATATATACCATAGGTGATATCCACGGACGACTCGACCTGCTCGAATCGCTTCTCGATCTGATTCGCGCCGACCTGGAGGCCGACCCGCCGGCCAGCGCCTGCCGGATGGTCTGCCTGGGGGATCTGGTGGACCGCGGGCCGGACCCGGCCGGGGTGCTTGCCGCCTTTGCCGCCCCGCCGCCGGACCTGCCCGAGGCCGTGACCCTGCGGGGCAATCACGAAGCGATGATGCTGGCGTTCCTGGACCACCCGGACGCCGGCGACCTGTGGCTGCGCAACGGGGGCAACGCGACGGTGCACAGCTATGGCCTTGACTGCCCGCTGTCCCCCGACCCGCCGGCCTGGCACGCCCTGCGCGAGGCATTGCTGGCCGCAATCCCGGCATCCCATCTGGCCTTTCTGCGCGCCTTGCCGCTCAGCCACCGCGAGGGCGGGCTGTTCTTCGCCCATGCCGGCGTCGACCCCGCCACCCCGCTTGCCGAGCAGCGGGAAGAGGACCTGCTGTGGATTCGCGAACCGTTCCTTTCCTGGAACAACTGGCTGCCGATGACGGTGATCCACGGCCACACCCCCCGCCCCTATCCCGAGATCCGACGTCACCGGATGGGGCTGGATACCGGCGCCATCCTGACCGGACGGCTGACCGCAGCGCGGATCGAAGGAACGGCCGTGACCTTCCTGGCGGCCGAGGACCCGGGACGCCTGTCCTGGGGGTAAACAGGAGCAGACAGAGAGGGGACGCCGGAGGCCAAGTTCGGAGTCGCGGGACCTTACCCTGGGCCGGCGAAGATGCTAGCCTGCGCGCCCGCAGCCCGTCCCTGCCCTGTCTCGGGACGGCGTCGTAATCCGCTTCTGTGATGTGCAGGAATCCAGGCCCGATGACCGTCACCGCCGCTCCGCTCGCCGAAATCGCCGCCCGCCTGAAAAGCGCCCGGGTGATGTGCGTGGGCGATTTGATGCTGGACCGCTTCGTCGACGGATCGGTCGACCGCATTTCCCCCGAAGCCCCCATCCCAGTGCTGCGCATCCGCAGCGAACGCGCCATGCTGGGCGGCGCCGGGAACGTGGTGCGGAACATGACCGCGCTGGGGGCGGCTTGCGGCTTCCTGTCGGTGATCGGCGAGGATCGGGCGGGGGCGGAGGTAATGACCCTGCTGTCCGCCGAAACCAAGGTGGACAACTTCATCGGCGTCCAGCCGGAACGCTGCACCAGCGTCAAGACCCGCTTCTTCGCCGCCAGCCAGCAGCTGCTGCGCGCCGACGAGGAAACCATCGAGCCGCTGAGCGCCTATGACCGCCAGCGCCTGCTCGACGACGCCAAGGCCTATGTGGGCAAGGCTCAGGCGATGGTGCTGTCCGATTACGGCAAGGGCGTTCTGGGCGACGGCGTGGCCGCCGAGCTGATCACCCTGGCCCGTGCCCAGGGCATCCCCGTCATCGTCGACCCCAAGGGCCGGGATTTCGAACGCTATCGCGGGGCGTCCATGGTCACCCCCAACCGGCGGGAACTGGCCGAGGCCACCGGCATGCCTGTGGAAACCGATGCCGAAGTGGTCGCCGCCGCCCGCCATGTGATCGCCGCCCACGGGATCGATTTCGTGCTCGCCACCCGCAGCCAGGACGGCATGAGCCTGATCGGCGGCCCGAATGACGAAATCCATCATCTGCCGGCCGAAGCCCGCGAGGTCTTCGATGTGTCCGGCG
This sequence comes from Rhodospirillaceae bacterium Z3-40, assembly GCA_046233135.1. Taxonomy (GTDB): domain Bacteria; phylum Pseudomonadota; class Alphaproteobacteria; order Rhodospirillales; family Rhodospirillaceae; genus JBJXHN01. Next base: position 61,479 of record JBJXHN010000005.1, read on the forward strand.
CCGGCGATACCGTCGTTGCCACCGTCGCCGCAGCCCTGGCCGTCGGCGCGGCCCTGCCTGATGCGGCCCGCTTGGCCAATCTGGCCGCCGGTATCGTCGTCGGCCGGGTCGGCACCGCTGCGGTGCCGGTCAACGACCTGATCTCCGCCGTCCACCACCAGGACGTCACCACCAGCGAATCCAAGCTGGTGGCCCTGGATCAAGCGGTGGAGCAGGTGGAGAAGTGGCGCCGCCAGGGGCTGCGCGTCGGCTTTACCAACGGCTGTTTCGACCTGCTGCACCCCGGCCACGTGTCCCTGCTGCGCCAGTCCCGCACCGCCTGTGACCGGCTGGTGGTGGCCCTGAACAGCGATTCCTCCGTCGGCCGCCTGAAGGGTCCCACCCGCCCCATCCAGCCGGAAATGGCCCGCGCCACCGTGCTGGCCTCGGTCGCCGGTGTCGATCTGGTGGTGATCTTCCATGACGACACCCCGCTGGGCCTGATCAAGGCCCTGCGCCCCGATGTGCTGGTCAAGGGGGCGGATTACACCGTCGAAACCGTGGTCGGCGCCGATGTGGTACAAAGCTACGGTGGCCGGGTCATGCTCGCCCGGCTGGAGGACGGGTTCTCCACCACCAGCACCATCGCCCGCATGGAACGGAGCGCCTGATCCCCCGCACGGATTTGGATTTGGAGACGGAGACCACCCGATGACCCGGCCCACCCCCCCTTTGCCTTCCCGGGCACGCAGCCTGCCTGCCCTGATGCTCCTGGCCGCCGCGCTGACGCTCGGGGCCTGTTCTTCGCCCGATGACGCGGGCGGACCGGACACCGGCGCCGCACCGGGCAAAGCCGGGGGCGGAGACCTGGCGTCCTGCAATGCCGCCCATCTGGCCGGGGGCGTCGGCGGACCGCTGGTGGGGGGTGGCGACACCCCGCCGACACAGGGGCCGTACATCCTGAGCAGCGACCTGCCCAGTCCCCACCGCATCGTTCCCATGGGCGGCATGGTCACCCAGGACTTGCGGCCGAATCGCCTGACCGTCTGGCTGAACGGCAGCGGGCGGGTGGAACGGCTGACCTGCGGCTGAACCATCGCCGCTTCAGACCGGAATGATCCTGGTACGCAGACGAAGGACCGGCCATGGACACGATTCCCTGGAGCGATCACCTGCTCTACGGACTGGCCTGGATCAGCTTCGGCCTGGGGCATTCCCTGCTCGCCGGCCCCCGGGCCAAGCGGTGCCTGACCGGGCGATGGGGGCCGGACGGTGCCCCCTGGTACCGTCTGGCCTATAACGCCGTCGCCCTGGTCCACATCGCCGGCGTGGTCGGGATCGGCCAGATACTGCTAGGCAACGCCCCGCCCTTTGCCCTGCCCCTTGCCTTGCATGTGCTGGCCTGGGGACTGGTGGCCGCCGGGGCCGGCTTCGGCTGGTATGCCCTGCGGTTCTACGACACCGGCCGGCTGATGGGGCTGACCCAGTTGCGGGACGCGCGCGATCCGCCCCTGGCATCGGATTCGAGCACGGGAACAGGCACGGCTTCGTCTTGGCCGTCATCCGGCGCGCACCCCGCAACCGGATCGCAGGATGACGAACCGCTGCGTCTGGACGGTCCCCATCGCTGGATCCGCCACCCGCTCTATCTGGCGGCTTTCCTGCTGCTGTGGGGGCGGGCGATCTCTCCTTTGGGGCTGGAAACAGCCTGCTGGGGGTCGCTGTATCTGATCCTGGGCACCATGTTCGAGGAACGCCGGCTGCTCGCCCTGCATGGCGAGGCCTATCGCCGCTATCGGGCGACGGTGCCTGCCTACCTGCCGTGGAAAGGACGGGTTTATTGACGATGCGCCAGTCCCAAACCGTACTGACCGTCGACACAGGCGGCACCGGCTTTACCGACATCACCAGCCGGATTGCCCGCTGGGTTGCCGAAACCGGGATTACCACCGGGCTGCTGACCCTGTTTCTGCGTCACACCAGTGCCTCGCTGTGCATTCAGGAAAACGCCGATCCGGATGTTCTGCACGACCTCACCGATGCGCTTGCGCGCCTGGCACCGGAAGACCCCGGAGCCTATCGCCACGGAATGGAAGGACCGGATGACATGCCGGCCCATATCCGCAGCGTGCTGACAGGCGTGACCCTGAGCATTCCCGTCGGCGGCGGCCACCCCCTGCTGGGCACCTGGCAGGGCGTATATGTGGTCGAACACCGCCGTCGTCCCCACCGACGCGAGGTGGTGCTGCATCTGATGGGAGAATGAGCCCCTTGCCCTTCAAGGCGGGCCTGATGGACATATGGCGCTCTCCAATTGCCGCCAGACAGGGCTTTGGCCTGATGGAAATCGCCCTGGCGCTGGCGATTCTGGGGGTCATCAGTGGCTTCGGCCTGCTGTCCCTGCCTCATTTTGTGCGCCTTGACCGGCATGAGCACACCGAACGCCGCCTCGACCGGGCCGAGAACGCCCTTTTCGCCACCATTGTCCGGGAAAACCGCCTGCTCTGCCCCGCCGACCCCGCCCTGGGAGATGGAGCGGCCGTGGACGGATGCGCCACGGCTGCCACCGATGATGACAGCTTTTCCGTCGGCGCCCTGCCCTGGGCCTCCCTGGGGCTGGCGCGGGAAGACGGCCTGGACGCCCGGGGCCGCCAGATCACCTATGCGGTCAGCAATCGTCTGGTCGGCCCGTCCTCTCTGCAATGCGTTATCGGATCCATGGCCGCACCCGCCGCCCGGGGGGTCATTCCGGTCCTGGGGATCGACAAGACCGCCCTGCCGCCGGCCGGTGGCCGCGCCGCCTTCGTGCTGATCACCCATGGCCCCAATGGCCTGGGGGCCTTCACCTCCCGGGGCGGGACCATCCCGGTCGGCGCGGCCGGCCCGGCGGAAGCGGAAAACCTGCCCATCGCCGGCGCCGCGACCCTAGGCCGGTTGGCCAGCGCCGGCGCCGCGCTGCACGGCCAGGCCGCCGCCAATGATGACTCCGCGCCCCTGTTCGATGACCGGCTGCGGGTCTGGACCACGCCGGCCCTGCTGCTGCATCTCGGCTGCCAGTACCGCTAAAGTCCTTTCCTGCGAGCCTCGCGACCCAATCGCGCAACCTTTTCTTCTCTTCGGCATTCCTTCAGCAACACATCATCAAATCCGATGCAAGCAGGAAACGAGGAGAGTCCCCATGTTGAGCTGGGCTTTGATCTTTTTTGTTGTCGCCATTGTGGCCGCTCTTTTCGGCTTTGGTGGCATTGCTTCCGCCGCGTCTGGTATCGCCCAGATTCTGTTCTTCGTCTTCCTGGTCGCCATGGTGATCAGCCTGATCCTTCACCTCACCCGACGAACCCGGATCTAGGCGACGCCCCTGTTTCCTTCCTGCTGGGCGGTGTAAAACACGGATACCGTGTTTTACACCGCCAAGGAAGGACCTGGGGAGATGAAGTTGGAAGCCCTGCTGGCCGCCGCCAAAAGCCGCGCCGCGACGGATATCCACCTGATGCCCGGACAGCCCCCGTTCCTGCGGCTGTCCGGGCATCTTGTTTCCCTGTCTGACGCCTTCCCGGGACAGGGGCGGGCTGTCCCCCTGTCCCCCCTGGCTTTGGAAGACATGCTCCACCCCCGGCTTGACGGCGACACCCGAACCCGGCTGGAGGCGACGGGGGAGTGCGACTGCGCCTTTTCCCTGCCCGACGGCGGCCGGGTGCGGGCTGCCCTGTTCCGGGTTCAGGGACAGCTGGCGGCCGTCCTGCGCCTGCTGCCGGACCGCCCCCCGACCCTGACCGCCCTGGCAGAGGGCCCGGCTTTTACGGCGCTGGAGCACTTGACCCACCTGCGGGAAGGTCTGGTGCTGATCACCGGCCCGACCGGATCGGGCAAATCCACCACCCTGGCAGCTCTGGTCTCAGCCATCGCCGCCAGGGGCGGCGGACATGTGCTGAGCGTGGAAGACCCGGTTGAATACGTCCTCTCCAGCGCCGGAGGCGTGGTCACCCAACGGGTGGTCGGGCAGGACACGAAAAGTTTCGAAAGCGGACTGACTGCGGCCTTGCGGGCGGATCCTGATGTTCTGGTGATCGGCGAGATCCGCGATGCCGGCCCGCTGGATATCGCCCTGCGCGCCGCCGCCACGGGCCATCTGGTGCTCGCGACCTTGCATGCGCCCGGGGCGGCGCGGGCCATCGACCGGGTGATCGAGATGGTGGATGCACCGCGTCAACCGGCCACCCGCGCCGCCTTGGCCAACGGTCTAGAGGCTGTGGTGGCCCAACGGCTGGTCACCCGGGAGGGCGACGGCAGCCGGGGTGCCGTCTTCGAGATCCTGCGCGCCACCCCGGCCGTGCGCACCGTCATCCGCGATGGGGAAACCCGACAGATCCCCAATCTGATCGCCATGGGACGCTCCCAGGGAATGGTTCCCCTGGATGCCTGATCAAATCGCGTGCGACTCGTGCGCTGGTCTTACCCCAAACAGGTTGGCTTTGACCCGCTCCACCGCGTGACCGGATCAGGCCACCAGCGCCAGGACCGCCTGTTCGAAATCCCCCGCCCCCCGCGCCGCCGCCAGAACCTGCGGCCGGTCCAGCGCTACCAGCCGCCCACCGTGCAACACCGCGATGCGGTCGCACAGCTGGTCCAGGTCGGCGAGAATATGGCTGCTCAGCACCACCGTGCCGCCGGCGGCCCGTGCTGCCGCCAGCCGGGCCTTGAAGGCAGCGCGCGCCCTGGGATCCAGACCGCTCATCGGCTCGTCGAGCACGTATAAAGGGGTGTCGGCCAGAAAAACCCCCGCAAGCGCCAGCTTTTGGGCCGTTCCCTTGGAATACCGCCCCACGGCCCACCCCAGAAGGGCCGGATCCATGTCCAAATCCGCCACCGCCGCTTCCAATGCTGCGGTGGAGGCCTGCCGCCCCCGCGCCCGCAGGCTGGCGGTCAGCCAGTCCCGGCCGGTCAAGGTGGGCAAGGGGCGGTGGGTCTCCGGCAGGTAGGCGACCGACCGGCGGGCAATGGCCTGCCGAGGATCCCGGCAAAACAGCTGCACACACCCCGCCCCCGGATCCAGCAGCCCCAGCGCCAGCCGCAGTAGGGTCGTCTTCCCCGCCCCGTTCAGCCCCACGAGCCCCAGGGTCTCCCCCGGCTGCACGGTCAGGTCCAGGTGATCGAGAACGATCCGGGAGCCGCGCCGGAAAGACACGGAATCGAAACAAAGAGGCAAATCCATTCACCGCCCCTCCGCGGAAATGATTTCGTCGCGGTAGACCAGATAGGTTTCCCCCAGGCGCAGGGTTCGTTGCTCCGGCGGTCCGGGCGCGCGGCGTACAGCGATAAGAACCGTATCGAGCGTGGCATCCAGCACCGAGAAGAAGGGCGTTTCCGCTCCCGGTTCGTACAGATCTCCGTTGATCCACACCATCCAGCGCCCCTCCCCGGCATAAAGAATGCCTCCCACTTGCAGATCTTCCAGGGAGCGGAAGCCGGGCGGACGCCCCCAGGGACCGGCTTCGACGGCCGCGTGCACCGCTTCGGCTTCGCGGTCCAGCAGTAGCACGGCCGGACCGACGACGGCGTCCCGTGTTTCGGAGCCGGGCAGGCCGGGATCCAGTTTCTCCGGCGGCTGCCCTTCTCGGCGCAACGCCTCCCAGGTCACCGTGACATCGAACGCCACCAGGGGCAGCGCCACACCGTCGCGCACCGCATCCAGGGCCATGTCGTCGACCTCCATCCCCGGCGCAATGTGCAGCCGGGTAACCGCCGTCCATCCCGGCAGCCCTTGCCGCACATCCGCGAGGAATCCCAGCAGGTCTGAAGTCACCAGCGCACTCCCCGACAAACGCACCTGCCCCACCCCCGCAGACAGCCCGGGACCGAGGGAGCGCGTGGTCTCCGGTTCCAGGGTCCAGTCCAGCGGACCAAGGCGCCAGCCGCCGGCCAAGGCGGGGAGGCGGTCCGCCATCCCCTCCCGGTCCGGCACCAGAAAAGCCGTGGCGGGCAGCGCCCGGCGCCATTGCGCCTGCGTCGTCGCCAGGTCATCGAGCGCCTGGCGGCGGCGCATCAGATCCGCCTTTTCGGTGCGGACCCGGGTTTCCAGGGCCGTCACCTCTCCTCCCAGGCGCGACATCTTCATGGCCAGCCACAGCACCACCGCGAACCCTGCGGCAACCGCCAGGATCCCCACCGTCAGCCCCCAGGGCACGGTGCGGCGTGTCGTCCGACTCATGTCACACCCCCTCCCGTCGGATCAGGCGCACGACCACCGGGCGCCCGCCGCCCGGGTCCGCCTGCCGGGCACGGCTCCCGTCCGGCGCCACACTGCCGGACAACGGCTTCTCCCCGCCGGGATCTTCCGGCTCCAGGACGTATCCCGGAAGGGTCTCCGCCAGCACTGCGGCCAGGGCCGCCACATCCGTCTCCGGCTCCAGCGTCAGGGACAGCACCGGCCGCCCCCCATCTTCGAGCAGCGCGAAGCTGCGCAGACGCACCTCCGGCCCCAAGGCCCCATCGATCCGCCAGAGAACATCCGTTATATCGATATCGGAACGGCGATCGTCATTCAACGCCACGACCGCGCGCAGAACATCCGGCGCTGCGGGCAGGGCCGCTTCGTCCCGCTCCACCCCCGCCCGCAGATCCCCCATCCCGGCCAGGACCCCGCGCAAGCGGATCTGCTCTTCCTCCAAACGGCCGATCTCCCGCTCCAGCCCGAATGCCACCAGGATACTGGCCGCAACCGTGCCGGCCATCACCGCACCGCCGATCACCCGGCGGCGGTGGGCCTCGGCATCGGGATCGGGCACGCGCAAGCGCCAGGGCGCAGGCGCCCCTAGCAGGCTCCAGGCGCCAAGCACACCGTCGACCGCCTCTTCTTCGCTGCACTCCCGGAACGGTGCCCAGGGCCAGCCCAGTTCTTCGGCCGCCCGCTGCGGAGACAGTCCCCGGCAGGACCCCTTGCCGGCCAGACGCAGGGCCATGGTCTTGGCCGCATCCCCCAATCCCAGGGTCAGCACCCGCAAGGCACCCTCTCGGCCGCAGCCGTGGCGGGCCAGATAGGCGTGCCAGGCATCCACTTCGTGTTCCAAAGCCCAGGGGCTGTCGGGCGCGGGAACAACACGCACCGAAGTGGGCAATCCATCCTTCAGAGCCACCTGGGCAAGCCCGTTCACCCCGGCCGCGACGATCAAGGTCCAGCCGCTGTCGATACTTTCCCCCAGCAGCCGTCCGGCCAGGCTGCCGGCATCCAGCAGCGGCGCGGCGAGGCCCACGAGCCGGGCATGATCGGCGGCGTCCGGGGGCAGGGCCGCCGGCCAGCCCCCGGTGGCGGTGGAGACCAGAAGAAGCCGCCGACCCTTTTCCGCCGATCCGCTCCCCCCACTCTGGCTTCGTCCCAGGCCGCCTATCCGGGCGGCTACGAAGGGCTTGCCCTGCCCGTGAGCACGCAAATAGCCGGCGACCAGACGGCGACGGACCCAGCGATTCGTCGGCGGCAGCTTGTCTTCGCTGAGGCGCAGGGCCGGCGGGGCGGTGGCGACCAGATAGGGCCGCCCGCCCGCGCACCGGGTTGCGGCTTCCTCTGCGGCCAGCCGCTCGACAGCCGCGGGCCGGCCGAAGCGGCCGCTGACCACCAGCAGCGTCCCGTCGCTCAGCGGCTGGAGCAGCCGGCAGGGGCGCCGCTTCAAGAAACCGAAGGGAACCGAAACCATGCGGTCATATCCTCAAGGTCACGGCGCCATCGAGAATCGGCAGCAGCACGGCCCAGGCCATCCACGCCAGCACGCCGCCGGCGATCACCATCACCACGGGCTCCAGCAGCGAAACCATACGGTCCGTCGCGTCTTCCACATCCCGATCATGGAAAGCGCTGACATGCTCCAGGGCGCCGGCCAGATCACCCGTATCCTCGCCGACCCGCACCATCCGCACCACCAGGGTCGGAAAGCGGCCCGTGAAGCGCATGGCGTCCGACAGCGGCGAGCCCGCCGCCACCGCCGAATCGATGACCTCGACCGATTCCGTCAGCACCCGATTGCCCATCACCGCCCCGGCGGTCTCCAGGCACCGGGACAGCGGCACTCCAGCCCGGAACAGGACGGCGAAGAAATGGGCAAAACGGGACAGGGCGATCCGGTGAAGAACCGGCCCGACCCCCGGCAGCGCCAGCATCACCCGGTCCCGCAGGCGGCCGACGGGTGCCCATTTGGCTCCCGGACCGAAAAGCCCCACCGCCAACGCGAGGAGGCCGATGCCATAAGGCAGGCCAACCGCAACCCCCTCGCCAAACGCCAGCAAGGCCCGGGTCTGCACCGGCAGCTCCGTATTCTGCTGGGCAAAGAACAGCGACAGTTGCGGCACCACACCGGCCAGCAGAAACAGCCCGGATCCGAGCGCGGAACCAAGCACGATCACCGGATAGCGCAAGGCCTTGCGGATGCGGCGCCCCAGATCCTCTGTCCAGCGGAGATGCGTGCACAAGTGGGCCAGCGCGTCGGTCAGGTGCCCGCTTTCCTCGCCGGCGCGCAGAATCGGTGCGGTAGCGGTCCCCACGACCCTCTGGTGGCGGCCGAATGCCTCGGACAAGGGCACACCAGCCCCCACGTCACGGCGGACCTGCTCCATCACCCGGCGCAGGCGGGGCGGTTCGGTCAGCGACCGGATATCCCCCAGGGCGGTCATCAGGGGCACGCCCGCCCGCAGGACCCGTTCCAGGTGAAGGAACAGCTGCTGTAGATCCCGCGCGCTCTCCCGCCGCCCCGGCAGCAAATGACGCCAGGACCGATCGGTTCCCGCCCCGTCGCGACCGTCCTTCACGGCATGGGCGCCGAACAGATGCAGGTTGGCATGGCGCAGCCGGCCGTGAAGATCGGCCTCGTCCACCGCTTCCATGCGCCCCCGCACCATCCGCCCCCGCGCGTTGACTGCCTGCCAGGCGAACACCGGCATCCTCGGCCGATCCCGCCGGCTACAGCAGACGGCTGGTGATGTCGACCGCGCGCACCAGCGACGGCACGTCGATCAAGCCTTCCAGCACCTTGCGGGACCCGTCCTCGATCATCGGCTTGTAGCCATGGCGCGCGGCAGCGGCGCGGATATCGCCCAGCGACGCCCCGGCGGCGATCAGGTCATCCACCTCGCGCACCACCGGCAGGACCTCGGTGATCGCCACCCGGCCGCGATAGCCGGTATGGCCACAGGCCTCACAGCCCTTGGCGTGACCGATTTCCGGCGGCTTGCCCGGATCGGCGCCAATCATCGCGCAGGCGCGGGGATCAGCCGTCTTCATCTCGCGGCAGGCAGGGCAAAGCCGGCGCGCCAGACGCTGGGCGACGATACCGATCACGTTCCCCGCCAGCATTCCCGGCTTGAGGCCCAGGTCCGTCAGACGCGGCAGGGCGCCGGCGGCATCACTGGTGTGCAAGGTGGCATAGAGCTGATGCCCGGTCATGGCGGCCCGCAGGGCCATGCCGGCGGTGTCCGGATCGCGGATTTCGCCCACCAGGATCACATCCGGGTCCTGACGCAGAATGGCCCGGATCCCGTCAGCAAACCCCACCCGGCCCCCGTCGCGCACCTGGGACTGGCGGATCATCGGCATCTCGTATTCCACGGGATCTTCCAGGGTCATGATGTTCAACTCGGAACTGCCGATGTAATCCATCATGGCGTACAAAGTGGTGGTCTTGCCCGACCCGGTGGGGCCGGTCACCAGCACCATGCCTTCGGGCCGGCGCAACAGTCGGCGCAGCAGATCCAGGTTGTCGGGATCGAAGCCCAATTGCCCCAGCCGCAACGGCGTGGCCGAGCGGTCGAGGATCCGCAGAACGATATTCTCTCCATGCACCGTCGGCAGGGCGCTGGCCCGTACATCCACCTTGCGGTGGGCGACGGTCAGGCTGAACCGGCCGTCCTGGGGGCTCATGCGGTCGGCGATATTCATGCCCGCCAGGATCTTCACGCGCTGGGCCACCGCTGGCCAGTACTGCTTGTGGAAGGTCAGAACCTGGGTCATGACCCCGTCGATCCGCAGCCGCACCCGCAGGAAGGCGCCGTCCGGCTCGAAATGCAGGTCGGACGCCCGGCGCTTCACCGCATCGAGCAGCAGTATATTGACCAGCCGTACCACCGGATGGAACGCGCCGCCCCGGCGGTCGTCCATGGTGGCGGCATCGGCGTCCAGCGCTTCCACCTCGCGCAGGACACCGTCCAGCGACAGGGTATGGCCGTAGCCGTCATCAATGGCCTGATGGATATGGGACTCGGCGGCCACCAGGGGCTCGATCCGCGTATCGGCGCCGAAGTGCGTCCGCACCTCGTCCTGGGCCACCACATCCAGGGCATCAGCCATGGCCAGCCGCAGGACCTGGCCTTCCAGGGCGACGGGCATGACCCGCAGGCGCCGGGCCACGTCCTCGGGCAGGCGCTGGAAAACGCCCGGGTCCGGAACGGTTCCTTCGGGATCGAATTGATCCCGTCCGGTGTTCCGGGCCAGAACCTCGGACAGGGTCTGTTCGGTCACGAACCCCAGATCCACCAGCACTTGGCCGATCTGGGCGTCGCGCTGCTTCTGCTCGGTGACGGCCACCCGCAGCTGATCCTTGCTGATCAGCCCCATGGAGACGAGCTGTTCGCCCAGCCGGGCCATTTCATGGGGACTGCGGCTGCGGGCGGGCGGCGGCTTCGGGCGGGCCTGGGGCGCCGGCGGCGCCCCGGTGCCGGCACCGGCCGGGATGGTGGCGGTGCGGGAAATGGAGACCGGCCGCTTTTCCGCCGGCTTGACCCGTGCCACCGCCGGGCGGCTGGCCGGAGCGGGCTCCTTGGGCGTCACCGCTTCAGAAGCGGGCGGAGGCGTGGCCGCGGCCTGACCCCCGGCGGCCGGTTCCGCCGGGCGCGGCACGCGGGTGATGGTGGGCCGGCTGCGCGGCGCCTGATCCGCCAGAGTCTGCCCCAGGGTCGGCCGCTTGGCCGTGCGGGTGATGGTGGGCTTGGACGGGGAGGACTTCGACGGGGCCGACTTCGGCGCGGCCTCTGTCGCCGGGGCTGCCGGTGGCGGGGCAGCTTGCGGCTTCGCTTGTTTGGCCGCCGGCGGCGCGGGCAGGGGGTCGGTCTTGGGCGTGCCCTTGACCGGCGGCGCCGTCGGCCGGATTTTCGCTGCGGCAGCCAGACGGCGCAAAGCATTGGCCTGATCAGCCGCCGGGTCCGGCTCCGTGCCCGGATCTTCGGGTGACGGGGCGGCACGCGGGGCGGGCGGGGCGGCGAGTGGCGGGGCGACGGCCGCTGCGTCGGACAGGGTGGTCCGGGGGACGGCGATCTCGTCGTCCTCGGCGTCGTCGATCAGCAGGGCATCGTCTTCACCGTCCCCTTCCCGGTCAGCCCAGGCGACGTCGTCATCCCCGTCATCGAAAAAGCCGCCGGTGGTCAGCGCCGCCCGTTCCGCCCGGGAAAGGGAGATGTCCTCCACCTCGAATTCGGCCTGATCGTCCTCCAGACCATACTCTTCGTCATCTTCGAAGCCGCCGTATCCGGCGTCATCCTGCCCCTGGTCGCGCAGCGCATCCCCCAGGACCAGGCTGGCCACGTGGCGGGCGGACTTGCTTTGGCGCAAGACCTCGGCCCGGCGCCGGCTTTCGGAGTCATTGTCGCGAATCCGGAAAGCGCCGCCCTCTGCCGCGCCGCCGCCATCGCCGGTCAGGGCAGAGGCCAGGGTGGGGCGACCGCTGCTCCGCGCCTCGGGCTCCGGCTCGGATTCCGGTCCCGGGTCCCGCGACTGGGCATCCGATCCCCGGTCCGGCTCGGTTGCCTCGTACGGGTCTTCGGGCAGGCCGTCCGGGTCCGTCACCCGGCCGCGGCCGCTGCGCCGGTTCATCAGCGATGGTCCCAATTTCAGATCCATGGTCCTGCCCCTTACGTCACCCGGGCACATGTGGGAACGACCCGGCCCCACCCGTGCTACCCCATGGGGGTTAAGGTGGGGTGAAAGGGGGCCGAGGCGAAGGGGGGATGCCCGCTCTTCGCCCCAGCCCGGCTTTCCGCCCTTGCCTTAATCCTTACTGCAAGAACATCACCGCATTGCACAGCTGCGCACCGCCGCCGGCATAGTCGCCGGTGGCGGTCTTGCAGGAATCCGCCGTCCCCGTGGCAGTCCCGGAATAGGTACTCATGACGATATAGCCGGAATCCGCGTTGCCGTCATCGTATCGGGTATCCACTTCCAGGGCTTCCACACCGGACAGGGCGTTCCGGCTGGGTGCGCCGCTGGCCGTGTCCTGGAGCCGAAGCCAATGCCCCGTCCCCGCGGTGGTACCGAAAGTGCCATGGATAATGGTCAGGTTGATCCCGGACATCCGCGCCGGCAGGATCGACAAATCCTCCGTCGATCCGGCGTCCAGCCGCACCCCGGAAATGTAGTTGGCATAGGTCAGATGTTCCCAGGCCTGGGACGATTCGGCAGTGTAGGCCGACTCCATGCTCAGATCCGCCGTACCGATCACCCCATCCCCATTGCCGTTGGTCACCCCCGCCCCGGTAATATACGTGGCTGCCAGATCATAATCGCCGGGAAGGGCATTGTAGCGGTCCTGAAAGGCGGTGAAACCTGCTCGAATGGCCTCCCACTGGCTGACGGTGGTTTTCAGGCGGGCGCTGTCGATCAGCTGCTGCCCCTTCAATACGCCACCGATCACCAGACCGATCAGCACCAGAACAATGGACATTTCAATCAGAGTGAAGCCCGCCCGGGCCTGCATGCGTTCAACCATCACAATCCTCCGTTTTCCTGCCCCGACGGGCGGTTGACACGATCTTCAAGGAGTCGGCATCCCCAGACGCCGCCGCAGACGAACCAGATAGCGACGGTCGGCAGGAGACAGGGTCGTTTCGCTCATGGAAATATCGGTCAGCAATGCCCGCGCCGCGTCCTTCTGCCCCCGGTCGAGCAGCAGGAGAACCGGGATCTGCCGCACCTGTGCCGGAATGCCCGGCACCGGCAGCCGGGCAAGGGGAAGGGTGAGCTCCAGAGCCAGGGGCTCGTCGCCGGCCCGGTGCCGGGCCAGATCCGCGGCTTCGGCCAGCCATGGCCAGTGGCGGGCCGGGTCCCGAAGTGCCAGATCCCCCAGGAACCGGGCAATGGCCGCCGCCCGCTCCCCCCGCGCCGCTGCACCGAAGTGATACCGGGCCAGCATCGGGGCGAAATGCGAGTCCGGCGCCAGAGCCTGCATGGTCTCCAGCCAGCCGGCGACCTGCCGCCAGGGGATAGCATTCAGGGGGATGACCTCCGCCCCGCCCTCTCCGGCACCCTGAACCCGCAATCCAAGGATCCGATGGGCCGCCTCCGGGTCGTCCAGGGTATGAACCCGCGCGGCAAGGGCAGAGGGCGGAGGTCCCAGGGTTGCGGCTTCCGCAGGATCAGGGGGCAGGGCGCTATTGATCGCGATCTGCCCTCCCACCGCCAGGGCAACCATCACGGCGGGCAGGCGCCGGCTCATAACCGCACTCTCCGGTCCAGCGCCCAGCCGGCCAGCGCGATCAGCACCGCCACCGCTGCCAGCCCCTGGGCCAGGGCCGGCCAAATGGCATTGGACATGACGCCCTCCGGCTCCGCCGATGCGGCCCCGGTCAGCCAGGTGGTCCGGGCAAGGTGATCCAGATGCGGAACGATGGATCCGATCCCCCTGCCGACCAACCCGAGCACCGCGTCCAGCGGCCCCGTCTCCCCCTTCAGGCGTTGATCCAGCAGTTCGGTGATCACCGTCCCGGTGCGGAACAGGGCATAGGTCGCCCCGCCCGCCAGCAAGGCCGCCGTCCGTCCGAAAGCGATGGAACAGGTCACCCCCAAAGCCAGGATCACCACCCCCTCCAGCCCCAGGGTCAGGCCCCAGAGCCACAGTCCGTTGCCCGATGCCCCCAGGACAACCAGCGTCAGCACCGCCACCGTCCCCATCGGCGGCACCACGGCCGCAAGCCCGGCCACCAGTCCGGCGGCGAGGACCAGGCGCGGGACCGGCCAGGCCACCATGGCCTCCAGTTCCCGGCCCAGGCGCAAACGCTCCATATGGGCGGTCGCCAGCCCCAGCAGCGCCAGCGCCATCCCCAGCCGCACGGCAGGCGCAGCCAGGGCCAAGGCACCCCGGGAGCCTTCCAGCAGGGACAGGCGGCCGACAAAGGCCGCAAGTGCTGCCGTCGCCGCCATACCGAGCATCAGCAGCAACACGCCGGGATCCCGGAGCAGGGAGAAAACGGTATGGCGCAGAACAGCGATCATGGCCGAATTCCTTCCGTCCCCGCCGGCTACAGCAGGGGCCGGGGATCGGGCGGCAGGGCGCGATAGAGGCCCCGGTCCGCAGGATCCACATAGCCGCCGCCGATGATGGTGGCCTGCAACAGCACCACCAGTTCCACCAGTTCGCCGTCTTCCCGTTCGAAGCGAAAGGCGCGGCCAAGCCCGGGAATATCCTTCAGCCCCGGCACGCCAGCCGTCCCCGTATCGTTCCGCTCCTGCATCAGTCCGCCCATGACCAGGATGGAGCCGCTGTCCATGACCACCACGCTGTCCATTTCCCGCACCTCGACCACGGGCACCAGGGATTCCACATCCTCGTTCTGCAAGGCGACGGCGGGGTCGCTTTCATAGGACGCGATGCGTGAAATGGTGGGGCGCAGGGCCAGGGTGATCTTGCCCGTATCCAGGGCGATGGACGGCTGCACGGTCATCACCAGGCCGATGGGGATGGTGTTGATCTCGCTGCTGTAGGTGGTTTCGGTGACGCTGTCGCGGGTGGTGCGCACCGCCGTGACGGCGAAGTAGACCTTGTTTTCCGCCACCTTCAGGACGGCCGTCTGATTGTTCGTCACCGTCAGCCGGGGGCTGGACAGGGTGCGGGTCTGCCCGTAATCGTCGATCAGATTGAGAAACGCGCTGAAGGTCAGGTCATCCAGCGCCCGAACCCCCGACAGGGCCAGCGTGGGCCGGGCTGCCGTCAGGGGCGGCATGACCACGCTTTGCGCCCCGGTCAGAGCAAGACCGAAGGTACCGTTGTTGGCCACCGCCTGCCAGTCGACCCCCGCCCGGTATTGCCGGGCCAGGCTGACTTCGATGATCTTGGCTTCGATCAGCACCTGGGACTCGAGCGACCGGCGCAACTCGTCCAGATAAGCCGCCACGCGGGCCTGATCCCGTTCCGTCGCAACAACGGTGACCAGACCGGCCTGGCGGTTGATGTGGAAGGCAGATCGAGGCCCCGCCGGAACGGCCGGAGCCACCGGCTCGGACCCGGATTCGGCGTCTGATTCGGCCCCGGTTGCGGATAAATCGGGGGCGGCACCCTCGGCCACCGGTGGTTCTCCCGCACCATCGCCCGCCGAAGGCGCGGCGGGCACAGGGACGGCCGCCATCGGCCCGCCATCCAACGCCCCTTCTTCGACCTGGAGAATATGGGACAGCCCGGCCGACACCGTGCCCCAGGGATCCGCTTCCGAAATGCTTTCCACGCGGCTGGACGAGGCATTGCCCTGAAGCGACCGGCCGGAAGACGAAGCGACGTTCGATTGGGCAAAAACGTCCGTATTCGACGAAATGCTGCTGCCGGCGCTGCGCACCTGATTGAGGATATCCAGCCTGTAGCTTTCCGGATAAGGCGTATCCGGCCCCGCCCGCAACCGCCCGTCCGCCAGGCGGCACCGCAAGCCGCCCAAGTCACACAGGCGGCGCACCACCTGGGACAGCGGCCGGTTCACGGCGGAGAACACCACCGTTCCGGTGATCCCTTCGGCCAGTTCCAGCTCCACATCCGCAGCCTTGGCCAGGGCGATCAGCATGCTTTGCACCGACGTGGGCGTTTCGGCCCGCAAGGTCACCCGGGGACCGGTTTCTTCCGTCGGTGGCAAAGAGGCCGCCCCGCCCCCCATGGCAGGCACGGTCGTGCCGGAATACCGGGACAGGGCAGGAATTGGCGGCACACCGGCGGCCGTTTCCCCATACATCCCGGCCGGCGCGAAACTGTTGCCCAACGGGGCCGAAAGGTCGGACGCCGTTTCCGCACAGCTGCCCATCACCCCCGCTGCCATCATGGCAGTCACACGCGCCATGATGGCCAAAACATTATATTTCTTCCCCAAGATCACCTTGCCCTCATGCATTCATGCCTCAGGACAAGAGAAACACGTCATGGATTATTTTGTAACCGGGGGTTTACCGCAATGCCGGCGCCTTGACCGGCGGGCCGAGGGACCCAAGTGGAAGTGGCGCAAGACACACTTCCCCTTCGCCTTTAAGGACATTCCAAAATGACGGATCATGCCAGATTGGTTCAGGACCACAGGTACAGATCGGTTCACCAACGATACGAGACGATGCACCTGGTTATCGACTTTCTGGCCGGGGTGCTCTTTACTGTGGGAAGCGTCCTGTTTTTTTGGAAAAGTACGGAGTTTATAGCGATCTGGTGCTTTGTCATCGGCAGTGTTTTCTTCACCGCCAAGCCCACCATCAAGCTGGCCCGGGAATTTCATTTGGCCCGTCTGCCCGACGAGACCTTTTAGGGGCGGAACAGGGATTCCAACCCCTCAGCCGTCAGGATGCAAGCAACGAGAGCGATCATCAGCGCCGGGGCAAAGGGAAATGGCCCCCGGCGCATCACCCCCAGCCCCACGCCCCCCAGCCCGGCCAGCAACAGAAAGGCCGGCCACAGGGTCACCGGCAGCAAAAGGCCCGCCCCGGCGAACAGGGCGATGTCTCCACTGCCCAACCCCTCGCGCCCGGTCAGACGGAGGAAGAGCCAGCGCAAGGTGACAGCACCGCCCCCCAGGGCGACCCCGCGCACCAGCGGCCCAACCACCGTCCCTTCGGTCCATCCGGCCACCCCCAGGGCAGAAAGGCATAGCGCCGCGGCCAGGCTATCGAAAACCACCCCATGGCGCAGATCGATCAGGGCAATGGCCAGGACCGGCACGATCAGGGTCAGCGCCGGCAGCAACACCCATTCGAAGCCGAAATGAACTCCGAACGCCGTCCCCAGCAGGCCACCCAGCAGTTCCACCCCCCAGACAGCGACGGGAATCGGCGCCCGGCAGGTTCGGCAGCGCCCCTTCAGCATAGGCCAGGACAGTCCCGGGATCAGGTCGACCCAGCCCAACGCCCGGCCGCAGGAGAGACAGCGGGATCGGGCGAAGGCCACCGGCTCCCCCCGGGGCAACCGATCCACCAGCAGCCCGGCGAAGGACCCCGCCACCAGCCCGATACCACCGCCCAGCAGAAGGGCCGCCCAGGGAAAAACCGTCACCAGCGCTCCCCCACCGTATCCCGGCCGACTCCCCCGAAGAACTGTTGCGAATCGGGAACGGCGTCACGCCCCACGGGCACGGCCATCTCCGCCCGGGCCGCGCCGGCATCCCGGCCGGACGACCCGAGCCCGCCGATCCCCAGGCCGAGCACCAGAGTCAGCACGCCCAAGGCCCCCGCTGCCCCACCGGCGAGGAGAGGAGGGACGCGGTCTTGCAATGGCAGCCCCCCGCCGAATCGCCGCCGCACCTTCCGCGATCCGGCCAGGATCACCGGCAAGGCGGGCCGGCCATCCAGGCGCAAGGCCGACAAACGGCGTACCGCCTCTCCATCCGCCTCCGACAGGGCGTCGGCCTGCGGGACCGCAAGGATCAGCCGGGGCCGTCCCCTCCGGTTCCGCCCGCGCAGAGCAGCGAGCATGGCCGCGTTGTCTCCGTCACGCTCCGGCGGGATATCCAGCGCCCCGGCCAGCAGCCGGGCGAGCGGCACCCCGCCCGGTAGCGGCGGAGCCATGACCAGCAGCCGCGTCCCGGCGGGCGGGGCACCGTGGAGCCGGCGCAGATGCCGGTCCTGCCCGTCCCCGGGCGCTATCCGCAGGAACACCAGGGGACTGTCGGCCCGCAAGGCGGCGCGGACGCGGTCCAGGGGATCGCGGGTCATGGTCGGGACTCCTGTTCCAGATAGCGCAAGCGGCGGGCCAAGGCAGGCGCATCCACCCCTGCCGCCGCCTCCGGGGTCTCTGCGGCGAGCATCAGGGCGCGCCG
This sequence comes from Rhodospirillaceae bacterium Z3-40, assembly GCA_046233135.1. Taxonomy (GTDB): domain Bacteria; phylum Pseudomonadota; class Alphaproteobacteria; order Rhodospirillales; family Rhodospirillaceae; genus JBJXHN01. Next base: position 79,476 of record JBJXHN010000005.1, read on the forward strand.
GTAGGACTCCGTGGCCACACGCCGGTTTCCGAGACGATCAGCCAGAACCGCCCGGTCAGCGGCGATACGTGGATCCCCCGGAGCCAGCGCCGCCGCCCGGGACAGAGCGGCGAAGGCCTCTGCCAGGTTGCCGACGGCAAGCAAGGCCCGCGCCCGCAGAACGTCCCCCCGCCCGGACCTGAAGCCCGGGGAAGACGGGAGAGAAGCCGGGCGCACAGGGGCTTTCGGATCAGCGACGACAACAACCTGAAGGCCGCCGCCTTCTTCGGCCGGAGGCAGGGGCGAGGAAAGCGACTCCGCCCTCCCCTCCTGGGACGCCGTCATGCGGGGCGGCACCCGCACCGATGCCTCGCCCCCCAGCAGATCGTCTGCCGCATCCACCCTGACCCGGGGCACCAGGCTATCGTCGGCCGCACCGCCCGCCACAGCCACCGTCGCCCCCCACGGACCGGCAAGGGTCGGGCTGAACAGCAGGACGAGGAGTAAGCGGGTTCGGGCGGACATGGGAAGCGACCCTTGGTGGCGACAGCAGGGGCAGCCCGCAAGGAGTTCACCCCCCTGCGCTGCGCCACCAACCTATGCACGCAGTCCGTTTAACAGTTCGTTTATGGGACAAAATTACGCGATCACTCGACCCAGACGCGCGCGCTGTCCGACCGTCCCAGAGCATCCACCACGGTCACGACCCGGGCGCCCGGCCCCGGTGGGACCCAGGCAGTGGCCCGGGCAAAGGAGCGGCTGGGCACCGGATAGCCATCCACCAGCCAAGTCAGCGGCCGCTGTCCCCCTTCGGCACTCAGGGTCAGCGCCGCGTCCGGCACCGCCCCATTGGTCAGGCGCTCCCCGGCGAGGGAAAGCACGGCCCCGTCAGGCGGAAACACCAGCCGCAGCGCCCCCGGTTGTGGTGGCAGGTGGGGTGCCCCCGATTCGGGCAGCGGCTCCAGTCGTTGCAAGGCCGGCGGCAGTTCTGCCGTGGTGCCGCGAAACACGCCATCCGGCGCCGTCCGACGGTGGGGTGGCGCGCCGGACAGCTGTTCGAAAGCCTGAAACAGCACCGGTGCCGCCGCCGCCCGGCCATGGTGCCCCGGCGACGGAGTACCGTCCGGCCGTCCCATCCACACGCCGATGGTCACCCGACCGTCCATACCGATGGCCCAGGCGTCCCGGAAGCCGTAGGACGTTCCGGTCTTGAACGCCACCCGGGCGGCCAGCCCGTCCCCGGCGGTCCACCCCGGCGGCGGCGGGCTGTCGGACAGGCTGTCGACCACATACCATGCCGCCACGGGATCCAGCGCCGTGCGCCTGGGCGGGGCATCGCCGGCCCGGGCATGGGGCGGAATGGCGCTACCGCCGGCATCCAGGGCCGCATGCAGCGCCACCAGATCGGTCAGCGTGACCCCCAGCCCCCCCAGGGCAAGCGGCAGTCCCGGCCGTTCCACACCTCTGGGCAGCCGCACCGGAATACCCAGCGCCTCCAGACGCTGGGCAAAGCGCAACGGCCCCACGTGATCGAGCACGGCCACGGCCGGCACGTTCAGGGACCAGGCCAGCGCCTCCCGTGCCGTCACCTCGCCGTGGAAGCCCATGCCGAAATTGGCCGGGGTATAGCTGCCGAATCGGGAAGGGCGATCCTCAAGCAGGGTTTCGGGATGGATCAGCCGGCTTTCGAACGCCATGCCATAGATCAGCGGCTTCAACGCCGACCCCGGAGAACGGGCGGCCCGGGTCATGTCCACCGCCCCGTCCCGCGCGGCGTTGAAGAAATCCGGCCCGCCGACGGACGCAAGGATGCGGCCGCTTGCCGATTCGACCACCAGGATCGCCAGGCTGCGATGCGATTCGAGCCCCACCCCCACCTGGCGGGCCAGCCGTTCCAGGCGCCGTTGCAGTTCCGCATCCACCGTCGTCGCCACCACGGCACCCGGCGGAGCCTCGGCGGCCAGCCGTCCCGTCAGATGGGGCGCGAGGAAGGGCATCGGATGGCGCTGGCGCGGCAGGGGTTCGGCGGCGGCTTCGACCGCCCGTTCGGGGCTGAGGACACCGGCCTCTACGGCCCGGTCGAGCACCCGGTTGCGGGCCTGCCGCGCGGCATCGGGAAAGCGGTCCGGGCGGCGGGCGTTGGGGTTCTGCGGCAGGGCCACCAGCAATGCGGCCTCGCCGGGGGTCAGGCGGCGGGGCTCCTTGCCGAACCACGCCAGCGAACCGGCCCGCACGCCTTCAAGATTGCCACCGAAGGGCGCCAGGGTCAGATAGGCCGCCAGCACCCCGGATTTCCCCAGATGGGCTTCCAGTTGCAACGCGCGCGCCATCTCCCACCCCTTGGCCGCCAGGGTCCGGTCGGGGTGGGGCTCCAGCAGCCGGGCCACCTGCATGGTCAGGGTGGAGGCCCCGGAGACCACCTCGCCCGCCGCCAGCATCTGCCCGGCGGCCCGCACCACGGCCAGGGGATCAACCCCCGGATGGACGTTGAATCGGCGGTCCTCGTAGGCCAGCAGCAGGTCCAGATACAGCGGATCGACGTCCTGCGCCTCCGCCGGCAGGCGCCAGGCCTCATCCGGGCTGAGGAAAGCCCGCAGCAGCGTCCCGTCCGCTGCTTTCACCCGGGTGGAGGCCGCCAGCCGGTGCAGATCCGGCGGCACCAGCCGGTCGAACAGCAGCGCCCCGCCCCCGAACCCCAGCAGGCCGACGAGGGCGGTGGCAATCACCGCCTGCCGGCGGCGGATTCGTCGCCGCCGAACCTTTGGCCCTTCGGGATGCCGGGACGAACCGTCGGACATGGTGCCGCGCCTCTGCCCCGCGCCTACCGGGGCGCGACGGTCATGCGGCCGGGCCGGCCGGTGCCGTTCAGAGCGGGCCGGTACATGGATTCGGCCATCACGCCCGGCGCCACGAAGTCCCCGGGGCTGACCGCCCGCACCAGATAGGCCAGAGCGAAGGTCGGCTCGTCCCGATGCACGGTCACCGCCGCCACATAGCGGTCGTCCCGGGCTTCGGAATGATCCACCCACGACAGCTCCGGCAGCCAGTCCACACCTTCCAGGCTGCGGCTGGATCCCGCATCCACCAGATCGATTTCCACACCGGCCGGCAGCAGATCCACCACCAGCAGGGAATCCCCGTCACCGCCGTCCAGCACCATCGGATCGGTGACCTCGCCGGTGACCACGGCCACCAGCAGGTCGTTCTGGGTCACCGTCGCCGGATCGGCTGCGGACCCGTCCAGATGATACCAGGATCGTTCCACCGAAATGCCGTCCGCCGAGCGGGGCAGCGGCTCGCCGGGCAGGCCATCCACCGTCGCCACCACGCGCAGCGACCGTGCCCCCAGGTTGGTCACCGGCACGCCGGCGTCCAGGGAGGCCCGGGACAGGCCGGTGGACACCGTGGTCTTGGCCGCCTCCACCGTCTGCCCCCCCACCAGAGCCTCGACCGTGCCCTGGGCGCGCATCAAGGCTCGCGCGGCCAGCAGCAGCCAGCCCCGTTCCTGGGTCGACAGGTGCTTCGACTCGGCCATCATCCCGGCCAGCTTGTCGGCGACAGCCAGCCCGTCCTGCCCCAGCAGTCCGGTTTCCAGCCCCAGCGCCAGGGTGGCCGCCGTGTCCCGCAGGGTCGAGCCGTAGTCCGATCCCGTCGACACCCGCTGCACCGAAGGCGACAGGGCTTCATGCAGGGCGGAAACCGCCCGCTCCTTGTCGCCCAGGATCGCCAGGGCCGCCGCCGTCTGCACCCGCGCCAGCGGCGAGGTCATGCGGGACAGATAGGTATCGTGGAAATAGCGCACCGGCCCCAGGCCGATGGCGCCGGCCCGCGCCAGCACATAGTGGGCATAGGCCGCCGTCGGCAGTTCCGAATCGCTGAAATCCCCATCCCGGATGGTCGATGCCAGCCAGGCCAGCCCGCGTTCCAGGGCGAAATCGGGCACCGGCACGTCCTGTTCCTTGGCCCGCAGCAGGAAATCCATGGTGTAGTTGGTCAGCCAGGGCTCCAGCGCCCCCTGGCTGTCCCACAGCGCGAAACCGCCATCCCCACGCTGCATGGCCACCACCCGCTGGACATCCTGGGCCAGCACGTCCCGGCCCGACCAGGACGGCCAGGCCGACGCCAGATCCAGATCGGCTCCATACAGCGCCACGAAGGAGCGGCTGACCGTCTGTTCCAGGCAGCCGTAAGGATAAAAGCGCAAGGCCCGGGCCGTTCCCAGGGGGTCCAGGTTGGGTACGGTCGACAGAGTCAGCGCCGCCGACACCGACCCGGGCACCAGCCCGGCCATCAATCCCGCGTCCAGCTGCGCCTCGCCGCCCGGTTCCAGGTTCAGGCGATGGGCGACCATCTGGCGCGGTCCTGGCGGACGCACGGTTATCGACCAGGACCGATCCCGGGTTTTTCCGTCCGGGGCCTTCAGGGTCATGTGCACCGCTCCGCTGCCCAGGGTCCTGCCCGTCACCGGCAGGCGCACCACCTGCTTGCCGGCCTGGTCCAGGGCCAGCGCCTGCACACCGTCTTCCACCGACACCGCTCCGCTGCCCGACACCGTCAGTTGCCAGGTGCCGGCCGGCCCTTCCACATTGTCCATGGTCAGGGTCATGGTGCCGCGATCCCCGGGCGCCAGGAAGCGCGGCAGGGTCGCCTGGGCCACCATCCGGTCCCGCACGGTGACCGAGGCATCCGCCGAGCCGACCGCCGAGGCGGAAAAGGCCACGACCATCAGCCGCAGGCGGCCGTTGAAGTCGGGGATGCGCAAGGGAATGGTCGCCCGGCCGTCGCTGTCCACGGCGACGATACCGCTGAACAGGGCCACCGTTTCGATGGAGCTGTCCGGCAGGCCGGGCAAATGGCGTCCGGCCGCATCCCCGCCTTCCCGCAGCCGCCCGGGCCGGGCGTCAGAGGGGGTCAGCAGGCGGCCATAGGCATCCCGCCAGTCCATCGCCAGATCGCGCTTGCCGTAGAAATAACCTGTCGGATCGGGGCTTTCAAAGCCGGTAAGGCCCAAAATCCCCTCGTCCACCGCCGCCAGGGTCAGATACACCGGCCCCTGGCCGCCCGTCACGCTGACCGGAACCTCCAGGGTCCCCCGGGGACGGATCGTGTCCGGCACGTCGATGGACACGGCCAGCGTCCGGTCCTCCATGGCCACGGGCAGCCATTGCACGCCGATAGCCCGGCCCGGCCCCTTGGCATTGGCCGCCCCGCCCCCGCCGGCGCCCGAGGCGCCCGGTCCCTGACCGGGGCGGAAGGCGGTGGCCACCACATAGGCCCCGGTGCCCCAGGCCTCGGTGACGGGTAGTTCCACCGTCAGACCCTCTTCCGGCAGAGGCACGTTCAGCACGTCCAGCACCCGGTCGTTGACCACCGACACCAGAGCTTCCCCGGCAAAGGGCGCTTTCAGGTGCAGCCGCGCCCGGCCACCCGGGCGGACCGATTCGGCTTCCGTCGTCACCTCCAGGGTATCGGGAGAGTCGGCGGCAGCCAGACTGCGGGTCCACCAGCCGGCATCGAACCGCACGGAAGCCGCCGACAGACCGGTGGCCGCGCTGGCCTCTATCCGGTAGTTGCCCCAGGTCACATCCGCCGTCACCGAAACCAGCCCGTCCGCCCCGGTTTCCACCCGGCCGGACGATACCGGCACATCGGTCACCGTGCGGTGGTAGTTCCACGAGCCACCGGATTCATACCAAGTGTAATTGGACTCCTCGCGATAGAGCACCCAATCAAGCGACTGACCCGGCAGGCCGGCACCATCCGGTCCCACAGCGGCCAGATCGAAGGAAACGGCGCTGTCCGCCTCCACGGCTTCGCCCTTGAACGGCGCGCGGACGCCCACGGCCACGGCCTGATGACGCACCGGCAGCACCATGGTCCGGCCGCTGCCCCGGCCGCCGGCATCCAGCACATCCACCCGCACCATGGCCCGCAGGGGCTGGGTGGTGTCGGGCAGGCTGTCCAGCGCCACCGGTACGGTCGCCGCCCCGGTCGCATCGGTGCGGGTTTCCGGCAGGGACTGGCGCTGGCTGTCGAAGGGCTCCTGGGTCAGGCCAAAGGAGAAATCGGCGAAGGCGGCGAACGGCTCGGGGTCGGTGGACAGCACCAGATCCCCCTGCACCACCTGATCCGTCGCCGGGGCGCCATACAGGAAATCGGCCTGGACCGAAACCTCCGTCGCCGCAGCCGGCCCATCCTCACCCGCTGTCAGATCCAGTCGATCGGCGCCGGCGCTCAGCCGCACCTCGGTCCGCAGGGGCACGAAATCTTCCACCAGGAACGAGACACTGCCGATGGGATCGGCATTCGGGTCCACATGGGCCGTCACGGTCCAGCGGCCGGTCCGGGAATCGGCCAGCAGCTTGACGGTGGTGTCATAGGCGCCGGTTCCCTGGCCGGTCAGCACCTGGCTGCTGACCTGCACGCCGTCGGGCCGCAGCACCTTCAGCGTCAGCGGCAAGCCGCCCAGCGCCCGGGCACCCGCATCCCGCAGCAGGCTGACAAGATGCACGCTCTCGCCGGGACGATAGATCCCCCGTTCCGTATAGAGGAAAGCGTCCAGCGGCCCTGGCGCCGCGCGGCCACCGACGCCCCGGTCCGACAGGTCGAACGCCGGTCCGTCCAGCGCCAGGAACGAAAACGTCCCGCCCGGGGCATAGGCCATGACGAACGCCGGCGTGTTGCCATGCTCGCCGGCCAGCAGGCCCGACTGGAAGCGCGCCATGCCGTTGCGGTCGGTCACGGCGGCGCCCAGCTCGTCGTTATTCCGGGCCACCAGCGCCAGGGTCAGGCCGCTCATCGGCCGGCCGGTGGCGAGACTGCGGGCGAAAACAGACAGGCCGTCCGCCCCTTGCGCCGTCTGCAAGCCGATATCGGTGATCAGCAGCCATTGCACCGGCCAGGACCAGTAGCGTACCGCATCCTCCCGGGGGTCGGCGGCCGCCAGCACATACAGGCCCGGCTGGGGATCAGCGAGGATACGCCCCAGGGGCACGGCCGTGGCCACCTCCTGGTTCGGCGTCGCATCGATATCCAGGGTGCCTTCCCACACCAGTTCCCCACTTTCCTCACGCAGGGAATTCAGCTCCGACCGGTCGGCGGTGGCGTCCAGCACCATGTCGCGCAGATGGTCGGCCAGCGCCCGGTCATCGATGCGCATCAGTTCCAGCTTCAGGGCGTCCAGGTTCACCGTCCGCACGGTCACCTGCCGCTCCCCCTGAGCCGGCAGGATGAAGGCGTCGCCGGCAAAGGCCACCCGGGGCTTGCGGTCGGGCACCGCCACCGAGGTGGACAGGGGCTCGGCCAGACGCCCCCCCCCTTCGAACGGCAGGCCTTCCTTCAGGACCACGTCATAGGTGGTGCCATGCTTCATGCCGTCGATGCACAGAGCCCGGTCGATCACCGCCACGGCCACATCCGCCGCCGGAGTAACCGTCACATAAGGGTCCAGAGGAGTATCGGAGTCCTTCAACGGCGCCGCCGTCAGATCCAGGCACATCCGGGGGACCGCCCGTTCCGCATCCGGCCGCATCTGGCGCACCCGGGCCTTCTCGCCGGTCAGGGCCTTCAATCCGTCTTCCGCCCGCGCCAGACCGGGGGCCGCAGTATCGGCGGCCTGGTACATCAGGCGGGCTTGCTCGGGCTGGTTTTCGTTCAGGAACAGATCGCCGATCCGCGCCACCCCGTCCGCCTGGCCGCGGGTGTCCGTCTGACCGAGCACATGGGCGGCAATGGCCACCCGCGCCATGTCGGGACGCCCCATGCCGGATTGGTAGTTTGCCAGGGTCAGCAGCTTGTCAGGATCTTCCAGACCCCGCCGGATGGCGCTTTGCTGGATGTTCTGGGCATCCCACCACTGGCCGCGCGAGGCCAGATCCGCCGCCTGCGAGGCCAGCTGCCGCCCGGCCCGGGGATCGGGACTTTCCGGAGAGAGGGTGGACAGAAGGTCCCGGGCCTGTTTTTCAATCGGCCGCCACACCTCCAGGAAGGCGGCTTCCTCCGCTGTTTCCCCCGCCCACCCGGCCGCAATCGGGCCGGGCAACAGGGTGGCGAGCAGCAAAAGGACCAGACGGCAAACCGAAAAAGGGCGCCCCATCGTCGTCTCCCCGTGTGATGCCGCCCCGGGATCGCGCGGCGCAGGGCCGGTTCCCGTCCAGACGGCAAGTGGTTTGATGGGAGGGTAGGCCGGGAATGTGGCAAAATGCCAGCGCCACAATCCATTTCGTCAGGTTCGTCAGACTTGGCAGCACCCCCGCCGCACCTTATAAGGCAGGAGGGGCGCCCGTAGCTCAGCAGGATAGAGCACCGGATTCCTAATCCGGGGGCCACAGGTTCGAATCCTGTCGGGCGCACCATTTTTATGCCTCGCGGCAGTCCGCTGCGCGGACGCCTCCGGCGGGGCGGCCTGAACGGCCGGGCCGCAGTCGCGGCCTTTGGTGCGCCGGGCTTGAAGTGTCTCCGTCACGACGCACCGTTTTAAAGGCCTCACGGCAGCGTGCTTCGCGGACGCCTCCGGCGGGGCGGCCTTCGGCCGGCGCCCGGTCGGGCGTTGGCGCTAGTTTGACGGTTTTCCGCCGGGGAGTCCCTATCCGGCATCAACCGGCTTTCGTCCCGAGCCGGCAACCACCACCCAGCCCAGCCAGGCGGTCAGACCGCTCAGGAAAATCGCTGTCATCAGCGGCCGTGTGGTGCCGTCATAGACCAGCCCCAGCAGCCAGCCCGCCAGCGCCCCCGTACCCATTTGCAGGAACCCGAGCAGCGAGGACGCCGCGCCGGCCATGCGGGGAAACGGCCCCAGCGCCCCGGCGAAACCGTTGGGCATGATCATGGCACAGGCCAGGAAGTGGCCGCAAACGAAGGGCACCACCGTCCACAGGGTCTGCACCCCCGTCCAGGCCAGCACCAGACCGACGGCACTGGTCACCAGGCTGATGGCGAGACCGATATTGATCATCCGCGCCGTGCCCAGTCGCTGGGTCGCCCGGCCGCCCCAGAAAGCGCCGAGGGTGAAGCTGCCGGCGACGAAGATGAAGGTGAAGCCGAAGTGGCGGGCGGGCACCCCCAGGATATCGACGATCACGAAGGAGGACCCGGAGATATAGCTGAACAGCCCCGCGAAGCCGAAGGACACCACCAGGGTGTGCCCCAGGAACACCCGGTTGGCCAGCAGGGTCAGGAAATTGCGGACGATGGCCTGGGGATCGGTGGCCGTCGGGTCCTTGTGGGCATTGGTCTCCCGCAGCATCGCCAGCGACCAGCCCCACATCACCACGCCATATCCCAGCAGAACGGCGAAAGTGGCCCGCCAGCCGAAGATGGCATGCAGCCAGCCGCCCAGGATCGGCGCCACCGCCGGGGCCAGGGCCATCGCCGACGCCATGTAGGACATGATCCGCGCAGCCCCTTCGGAGCCATAAACATCCCGGACCACCGCCCGGCCCAGAACCGCGCCCGAGCAGGCGCCGATGGCCTGGACGAATCGGCCGGCGATCAGGATCTCGATGTCCGGGGCCAGGGTGCAGACGGCGCTGGCAACCACATAGAGGGCCACCCCCCAGAGCAGGACCGGTCGCCGGCCGAAGCGGTCCGACAGCGGTCCGTACAGCAGCATGCCGACGGAAAAGCCCAGGGCGAAGATCGACAGGGTCAGCTGCACTGTTGCCACCGACACGCCGAACACCTCGACCATTTGCGGCAGAGAGGGCAGGTACATGTCGGTGGACAGGGGGCCGAAGGCCACAAGCGCGGTCAGCAGCACCGCGAGGCCCCGGGTGCGTGGCGGCAGGGGCGGGGTCAGTGTCACGTAAATATATCCCGTTGGAAGGACAGCGTCGGACGTCCGCCGTCGCGATAAAGACAGTGAGGCACCGATCCCGCCTGGGTTCCCGGAAGGGGGACCCTGGCCGGACAGTGCCGAACCGTTTGCGTTATTCAGATAGGATCTCAGCCGTAGCGATGCAGGGCCAGACCGTTATCCTTCAACCATCGGCGTGCGGGAACCGTATCACCGATCAGCCGCGCCACCAGAGCCCAGAACCGGGGCGAATGGTTGAACTCTAGAAGGTGCGCGACCTCATGGGCTGCAACATAATCCACAACCCACTCCGGCGCCAGAATCAGGCGCCAGCAGAAGGACAGGTCCCCGCTGGCCGAACAGCTGCCCCAGCGCGAGCGGGTGTCGCGGATGGTCACCCGCCCGACCCGAACCCCCAGCACCCGGGCATGCACATGTGCCCGTTCCGACAGGGCATCGCGCGCCTGCCGGCGCAGCCAGTCGGTCAGGCGCCGTTCCAGATGCGCCGCGTCGCCGGACACCCAGATGCTGCCGTCTTCCACCCAGACCCCGCGCCGTGCCTGGGGAGCGTGGCGGATGGTGTGCAGCCGCCCGGCCAGCGGCAGCAGCGACCCGTCCTGGAAAACCACCCGGGCCGGCAGCCGGGCCAGCTGGCCCGAAACCCAGGACTGCTTGCGCCGGATGAAATCGACGATGGCGGCTTCCGGCACATGGGGCGGCGTCACCACCACAAGTCCGTCCCCCCCCATGTCGACCCGAAGGGACATGCGGCGGCTGCGGGCGTTGGCCCGAACGGTCAGGGGAACATCCCGCCCGTCGATGCTGATGATGCTGCTCATGGACCCACGATATAAGGTGACCGACTCGGACCGCAATCGGAATGATGCACCAGATGTGTCATTGGCCGCTGCGCCGAGGATGGCGGCGTGGGGCGGCACCCCTTGCCCCTTACAGGTCGGACCACGCGACAATATGGTCTTCCAGCGGTCCGGCGTCGGTTTCGCTGAGCGAGCGGCCCCGGGCGCTCATCCCCGCGCGATGCACGCTGTCCGGATCGCCGGAGACCAGCGGGTGCCAGTCGGGCAGGGGCATATCATTGGCCAGCAGCCGATAGGCGCAGGTTTCCGGCATCCAGTTCAGGCGGCTCAGCAGCCGGGGGGTCAGCTTCACGCAGTCGGGCACCGTGTCCCACCGGTTTTCGTAGTCGGAACACTGGCAACTGTGCAGATCAAGCAGGAGACAGGCCACATTGGTGTGGTGAATGCGGCCCGTGTCCTCTTCCTGCAGCTTATGTAAGCAGCACTTCCCACACCCGTCGCACAAGCTCTCCCACTCGCTTTCCGTCATCGCCCTCAGGGACTTGGTTTCCCAGAACCGGTCGTTTGACGAGGATGGGTTCTTGGCGTCGGTACCGCGCGTCCTGGTCGCGGGCGCGGATGAACGAGCGGACATGGGGCAGGATCTCCTCGCGCCAGCGGCGCCCATTAAAGATACCGTAGTGCCCCACCTTGTGCTGAAGACGGTGTATCCGCAAGTCTTCCGGCAGGTTGGCGCACATATCATGGGCCGCCCGGGTCTGGCCCATGCCGGTGATGTCGTCCTTTTCGCCCTCGATGGTCATCAGGCCGACGTCGCGGATGGCCCCGGGATCGACCTTGCGGCCGTACACCGTCATCCGGCCTTCGGGCAGGTCGTGGTCCTGGAAGGCCCGCTTCACCGTTTCCAGATAAAACTCGGCGGGCAGGTCCATCACCGACAGGTATTCGTCATAGAAGGACCGGTGCTGTTCGGCGCTGTCGCCGTCGCCTTCGCACAGGTGGTTGAAGTAGTCCATATGGGCGCTGACATGGCGGTCCATGTTCATCGCCATGAAACCCGACAACTGCAGGAACCCGGGATAGACCTTCCGCCCCCGTCCCACGTACTGGGCCGGCACCGTATGCACCAGGTTGGATTCGAACCATTCGATGCTATGGGAATCGGCGAACTTGTTGACCTCGGTGGGGTTGATCCGCACGTCGATAGGGCCGCCCATCAGGGTCATGGACAGCGGGCGGCAGGGGTCTTCGTCCTCGGCCATCAGCGACACGGCGCACAGCACCGGCACGCTGGGCTGACAGACCGCCATGACGTGGGTATTGGGACCCAGGAAAGTCAGGCAGCGGCGCACATAGTCCACATAGGTGTCGAAGCCGAACTCCCCGTCGTCCAGAGAGACCTCGCGCGCGTTCACCCAATCGGTGATGTAGACGTCGTGATCGGGCAGCAGCGCTTCGACCGTGCCGCGCAGCAAGGTCGCGTAGTGGCCCGACATGGGCGCGACCACCAGCAGCCGGGGGTGGTCGGCGGGAGAGATGCCCCGCTTGAAATGCACCAGATCGCAGAAAGGCAAGTCGTAGACCGTGATTTCTTCCACCCAGGTGCGGTGGCCGTCGACCACGGTATGGTCCAGGTCGAAACGCGGCTTGCCGTAGCGGCGCGTCATCCGCTCGAACAACGACGCACTGGCCGCCAAAGAGCGGCCCATGCGGGTATAGGACATCGGTACCCAGGGATTCGTATACACGCCATGCACCGACTGGGCGACCATGCGCAGAGGGGTCAAAGCGGCATGCTGCATCTCATGCAGGTTATAAAGCATCAGCGACTTTCCCTTTCAGCGTCGTCTCGGCTTGGCCATAACCGGCGGCTCCCATCCGCCGTCTCCGGCCCCTCACGCCCTTCCGAAAGCATCCCGAACCGTTCAGTCACATTATCGTCACGGGCGTCAAAGGGTCAGAAAAGTACGCAGATCATCAGAAATTTGCAAAGAAATTAGCGCATATAGCCATTTGAATGCATTGCCGTTTTCTGCCATTCCTCTGTTATGCCGTTGTTTTTCCACTATCGGCTTCTTACCCCACAGCCCTATGCATCGGCAAATCCTGACGTGAGGAGTGGGTTAAATCTATATGCGCCGATGGCCGCGATTGTGCAAGTGCAGCATTCGGCGGCGTACGGAACCGTCTGAATTCCGGACGGGAATTGGGGCGCGGTGCCGATCAGCGCCGGGCAATGAGGTGGAGGAACGAACCCAGGACGGAGCCGACTCGATGGCCGCAGCCGCCCAACGCCCGCCCCGCCGCGTCGGTGGCATGGAACAGGCGGTTCTCGTCGGGGTCGCCGATCAGGCTCGCGTAGTGAAATTCATGGCCACCGAAAACCGCTCCGGCCGGCCCCAAGGGGGTATCGGCATCCAGAACCGCCTGGCGATACCCGAGGTGGCGGCGCCGTGCGGCGAAGCTGGTTTCCACGGGCAGCAGGCCGGCCATGGCGTGATCGCAGCCGCCGGCATCCACCAGCCGCCGGCCGAGGACCATGTAGCCGCCGCACTCGCCATAGATCGTGGCGCCCCGCGCCGCCGCAGCGCGCAGGCCGCCCAGAAAGGTGCCGGCCGCCGCCAACTGTCCGGCGTGCAGCTCGGGGTAACCGCCGGGCAGGTAGATGGCGTCGGCAGAGATATCCGGCCCTTCGTCGGCCAGGGGAGAAAAGGGCAGCAGCTGAGCACCCTGCGTCCGCCAGCCGTCGAGCACGGCGGCATAGGCGAAAGCGAAGGCCTCGTCCCGGGCCAGGGCGATTCGCTGACCCGGAGGCGGCAGGGGATGAAGGGGGGCAGTCGAGTCGCTTGCCGCTTCCCCGTCCCCCGGAGCCTGACCACGGCGCAGGACAGGCCGGCCCAGGGTCAGCAGGACATCCAGGTCCACATGGCGGGCCATGGCGGTGCCAGCCGAATCGAGAAACGCTTCCAGGTCCGGATGCTCGTCTGCCTGGACCAGACCGAGGTGGCGTTCGGGCAGGTCCAGGGTGGCATCCGGCGGCAGGGTGCCGAGAATGGGGATGCCCGGCAGGCGGTCGGCCATCGCCTGGCGCAGCACGGCGGCATGGCGGTCGCTGGCGACGCGATTGAAGATCACGCCGGTGATCATCACTTCGGGCTGGAACAGGGCGAAGCCGGAGACCAGCGCGGCCGCACTGGCAGCCATTCCCCGCACATCCACCACAAGCACCACCGGCCAGCCGAGCCGGGTGGCCAAAGAGGCGGCGGAACCGTCGGCCATGGGAGCACGGACGCCGATGGCGCCGTCGAACAGGCCCATCACCCCTTCGGCCAGTACCAGGTCCGCTGTCGCCGTGGTGCGGATGGCGAGATCTTCCACCAGTGGTCCGGGCATGGCCCAGGTGTCGAGGTTGATACAGGGACGGCGGCACGCGGCGGCATGAAACGCCGGGTCGATATAGTCCGGGCCGGCCTTGACCCCGGAAACCCCTATCCCCCGATCCGCCAGGGCGCGCAACAGACCCAAAGTAACAACGGTCTTGCCCGCGCCGGACGTCGGTGCGGCGATGATCAATCCTCGACCGGCCATCAGGTACTCTATTTCCCCATGTATTTGGCGATGGTCTCCGCCATTTTTTCCGGCGCCGTGCCGTGGGAGAAGTGAGTCAGAAAGGCGCCGTCCGGCCCCATCAGATAGGTGATGGCCGTATGGTCTACCAGATAATCTTCCGCATCCGCCCCCTGTTCGGCCTTGGCATAGTAGACTTTATATTCTTTTGCCGCCGCAGCCACTTGTTCCGGCGATCCCGTCAAACCGATCAGATCGGGATGGAATGCCGCCGTGTAGTCCCTCATGGCCTCCACCGTATCGCGTTCCGGGTCTACCGAGATGAACAGAGGCACGAGGTTCGCCTGCTGCTCGGCGGTCAGGTCATCCATGGCCATGGCCATGGCGGTCAAGCCTGTCGGGCAGACGTCAGGGCAATAGGTGTAGCCGAAATAGATCAGGAGAAACTTGCCGGCGAAGTCCTTTTCGGTGACGGTTTCGCCGGTTTCGGACACCAGGGTGAAGGGGCCGCCGATGGCTGCCTTGCCCTGACCGTCCGCACCCGGTGCGATCAGCATGAAGCGGGCGCCGATGGCCACCACCACCACGACCAGCACGGCGAGCAGGGGGGCCAGGGTCTTCCAGGACAGCATGGGATTGGACATGGGGGTACCTTTTCTCGGGCTGGGGAGGGCAGAGGCGGGACGCCGGGTCGTTCGGGGCGAGTGGCATCGCGCCCGATCAGGCGATGTCAGGCGATCAGCTGATACGCCAGGACACCAAGGACTCCCGCATTGATGATCAGCAGGACAGGGGCCACGGTATCAATGACTCCCCGCCAGCGCCGGGCAGCCAGATGGCCGGCGACACCGATGGTAAACAGGGCGGGGATGGTCCCCAGGGTGAAGGCGGCCATACCCAGGGCGCCGGCAACCGGATCACCGGTGGCGGCCGCAGCGGCCAGCGCACCATAAAGCAGGCCGCAGGGGATGAATCCGAGCAACAGGCCGAGCAGATAGCCGCGCCAGCCGACGGGGACGGCAAACAGTCCCCTGGCATGGCGGCCGACCCGGTCGGACCACCATCGCCCCCACCCGCCAAGGCCGGGCAGGTGGATATTGAGCTTCGGCAGGGCCTGGCCGATGAACAGCAGGGCGGCAAGCACCAGCAGAGCGGCGGACAGGCCCTTCAGATAGGTCCAGCCGCCGAGCGTGCCGGCGATCACCCCGGCACCGGCGCCGAGCAGCATGTAGGTCGTGCCGCGCCCCAGGTGATAGGGCAACAGGGCGGCGCCTGTCAGGCGGTGCCATTCGCGCATATGGGCCGCAGGGACGGCTTCCATGCGCGCGGTCACCTGGGACAGCACGAAGGGGCCGCACATGCCTGTACAATGGAGCAGGCTGCCGGTCAGCCCGGCAAGGAACAGGGCGCCAATCAGGCCGCCATCTTCCTGCATGACCACGGTGCAATGGGCGATGCCCGCATCAAGGATCGCCAAGAGGATCTGTTGCTGGTCCATCCGTGCGCCTTCGATCCTTTCTTCGAGCATTGTCCGCAAAAGTGGGAACCGGTTTTGCGCGAAAACAATGCGACAAAACAAAAACCTGGAGCGGGATGACCGATTCCGCGAAAACGCGTCCCGCTCCAGATCCCGTGCCGGGGAAAGTGGGTGGATCACCGACCATATCCCATCGGGCCGGGGGGAGCGTTGATGATCCGCAAGCGGATTTAGGGGTCCCCGGGCATGGCCCGCCAGCCGGGAGCGCTTTTCATCACGTCCACAACCGATGCAGCTTCGCCGGCCGGTGGCTGCCACCAGGCCAGCTCCTTGCCGAGCGGTACGACGGCGCCGATGACCACCAGGCCGGGCGGCTTGAGGGACAGGCGGTCCCGCTCGGCCACGGCGGTCTCCAGGGTGCAGGTGTGGACCCGTTGCATGGGCGTGGTGGCATCGGTGATGAAGGCCAGCGGCGTCTCCCCGGCCAGCCCGCCGGATCGCAGGTTGGCGACGATGGTCGCCAGGTGCTTCAGCGCCATATAGAAGACCAGCACCGGCTGGCGGGCCAGGGCTTCCCAGTCGAGGGTATCGGGCACGGCACCACTGGCGGCATGGCCGGTGACGAAGGTAACGGCAGCATTGTGGTCGCGGGTGGTGGCCGGAATCCCGGCATAGGCCAGCCCGCCAACGCCGGCGGTGACACCGGGCACCACGCGGAAGGGCACGCCGGCGGCCACCAGGGTACGCGCTTCCTCGGCACCGCGACCGAAAACGAAAGGGTCGCCGCCCTTCAGCCGCACCACCCGCTTGCCCTCGCGGGCCAGCCGGACCAGGCGCTCGGAAATATCGGGCTGGGAGGGAGACGGCTTGCCTCCCCGTTTCCCGGCATGGATCAGGTCCGCTCCCGGCCGGGCGAGCGCAAGAACACGCCCGTCGACCAGGGCGTCGTGAACCACCGCATCGGCCTGGGACAGGGCATGGGCGGCAAGCAGGGTCATCAGTCCGGGATCACCGGGACCGGCGCCCACCAGCCACACCCAGCCCGGTTCCACCGGCGGCAGGGCGGCCCCCAGGGGCGCAATGGAAAGTCCGTGAGTCATGCGGCGCACGATAACGGGTCCGAGTGGGGGATTCCAGAGGGTGGGACGGTCCCGTTCCCGCCCGATTTCGCTGGGGGTCCCTTACAGGGGCCAGAACAGCGGGATAACCACCGTTGCCGTTCCCCACATCAACAGGTTCATCGGCACGCCGACCTTCACGAAGTCCATGAACCGATAGCCCCCCGCGCCGTGCACGAAGGTGTTCGTCTGATAGCCGATGGGGGTTGCGAAACTCGCCGACGCCGCGAACATCACCGCCACGACGAACGGCCGGGGATCCACCCCCAGCTCGGTGGCCAGCCCCGCGGCCAGGGGTGTCAGCAGAATCGCTGCGGCGTTGTTGCTCATCACTTCGGTCAGGATGGAGGTGATCAGGTAGAGCATCGACAGTACCACCAGCGGCCCGAACTGCCGCAGCATATCGGCCACACCACCCACCAGAACCGCCGCCGCGCCGGTCTTTTCCATTGCCGTGCCGATGGCCAGCATGCCGAAGATCAGCATCAGGACCGGCCAGTGGATGGACCGGTAGGCCTCCTCCGGCTCCACGCAGCCAAGGGCGATGACCGCCACCGCGCCGATGATCGCCAGGCCGGCGATGGGCATGATCTCCAGCGCCGCCAGAACCATCACCACCGCCAGCGCCGCCAGCGCCAGCGGCGCCTTGCGCCGCGCCGTGGCCGGCTGGCTAGGGGTGGTCAGGTTGATCAGGTCCCTGGAAGCAAACATGCGACTCAGTCCCTGCGCCGGCCCTTCCACCAGCAAGGTGTCGCCGAAGCGCAGGCGCAGGCCCGACAGGCGGGTGCCCATGTTCTCGCCATGGCGATGCACCGCCAGGGTATGGACGCCGTACAGCCGCCGGATCCCGAGATCGCTGATCACCCGCCCGGCCAGACGGGAATGGGGGCCGACAATACCTTCGACAATCGTCGTCTCCCGGGTTTCAAGGGGCTGGAGGGGTGTGGTGCCGTTTCCGCTTCCGTCGCCCTCGTCCGCGCGCTCTGCCGTTTCCCGGTGGCCCATGGTGATGCGGCCGTCCTGGTGGAGGGCCAGCATATCCCCCATGCGCGTGCGCAAGACGATATGATCGCCTGCCTGCAAGGTCACGGTGTCAAGCCGGTCGCGAAACGACATCCCGTCCCGCAGCAGATCGACCACGCGGATGCCCCGGGTTTCGCGGAAACCGCCTTCGGCCAGGCTCTGGCCGACCAGGGGGGAGCCTTCGGGCACGGCCACTTCGGACAGGAAGCGGCGGCGGGCGGCGTCGGGCAGCAGGCGGCTGACCGTGTCGCGGTCGGGCAGCAGCCAGCGGCCGGCGATGGCCAGATAGACCCCGCCCACGCTGGCCATGATCAGTCCGGCGCCGGTGATCTCGAACATGGTAAAGGGCGCGAGACCCTGGGCCTGGGCCACGCCGTCCACGATGATGTTGGTGGAGGTGCCCACCAGCGTGCAGGTTCCGCCCAGGATGGCGGCGTAGCTCAGCGGGATCAGCATGCGCGACGGGGCAATGTCCATGGACTGGCTGAGGCCGATCACCACCGGGGTCAGCAGCACGACGATAGGGGTATTGTTCATGAAGGCCGACAGGGCCATGGCGCCGCCCAGCAGGCCGACGATGGCGACGGCGGGCGAGGTTCGTTCGCGCACCTGATTGACCAGCCGTCCCATGCCTTCGATGACGCCCGTCCGTTCCAGCGCGGCGGACAGGACGAACATGGCGGCCACGGTCAGCGGGGCGCTGTTGGAAAAAACGGCCAGGACGTCCTTGGTGGTCAGAATGCCGGCCAGCAGAAGCACCGACACGCCGGCCATGGCCACCAGATCGGGTGCCCATCTGTCCCGCAGGAACGCCAGGAACACCGCAGCAAGAACGGCAAGCACGGCAAGGGGTTCGTAGGACATGGCAGGGGATTCCGCTGAAAGGGACCCCGCCGGTTCGGACGCAGGGCCAAAGCGGCCGAGTTTAGCGCCTGCCGGGGTTTTTCGCGAGCGCCGTCATGGCAAACGGGGCAATGCTACGGGTGGTTTCCGTTCCCGTGTGCTTTGGGCTAGAGTGCGCGTCCTTCCTTTCCGCTTGCCCCTTTCCTTGCGCTGGAGGCTGGGATTTCGGGCAAGCGCGCAGCGTTAAAAAATGACAGACACAAGGGGATGAGCGGATGTTCAAGGGCAAGGTGGTCGTGGCCCAGGGCGGGGGACCCACGGCAGTGATCAACCAGTCGATGGTGGGGGCGGTCCTGGAAAGCCGCAAGTTCCGCAATGTGGAACTGGTCTACGGTGCATCTCATGGCGTGCGCGGCATTGTGGACGAAACCTTCCTGGATCTGACCCAGGAAACCACCCACAATCTGGAAATGGTGGCGGCGACCCCGTCGTCGGCCCTGGGGTCCACCCGGGACAAGCCGGACCTGAAGTACTGCCAGGAAATCTTCAAGGTGCTGAAGGCCCATGAAGTCGGCTACTTCTTCTATATCGGCGGCAACGACAGCTCCGATACCGTCCGCATCGTGTCGGAAGAAGCGCAGAAGGCCAGCTATGACCTGCGCTGCATCCATATCCCGAAGACCATCGACAACGACCTGATGGTCAACGACCACACGCCCGGTTTTCCGTCGGCCGCGCGCTTCGTCGCGCAGGCGTTCATGGGCATCAACCTGGACAACGCCGCCCTGCCAGGGGTGTACATCGGGGTGGTGATGGGGCGTCACGCCGGGTTCCTGACGGCGGCGTCGGCGCTGGGCAAGAAATTCCCCGACGACGGGCCGCACCTGATCTATATGCCGGAGCGGGTGTTCGACACGGAAAAGTTCGTCGCCGATGTGAAGGCGATTTATGAAAAGTACGGCCGCTGCGTGGTCGCCGTGTCCGAAGGGATCCACGATTCTTCCGGCGAGCCGATTGCGGTGAAGCTGGCCAAGAAGGTGGAGCACGACGCCCACGGCAACGTGCAACTGTCCGGCACCGGCGCCTTGGCCGACCTGCTGACCGACCTGGTGAAGGAAAAGACCGGGATCAAGCGGGTGCGCGGCGACACCCTGGGCTACATGCAGCGCAGCTTCGTCGGCTGCGTTTCCGACGTTGACCAGCGCGAAGCACGGGAAGTAGGCGAAAAGGCGGTTCAGTACGCCATGTGGGGCAAGATGGACGGATCGGTGACCATCCATCGCACCGGCTTCTATTCGGTGGACTATCAGCTGACGCCGCTGCTGGAGGTGGCCGGCAAGACCCGCGTTATGCCCGACGAGTTCATCGCCGACAACAATTGCGATGTGACCGACAAGTTCCTGATGTACCTGCGGCCTCTGCTGGGCCGTGGGCTGCCCGACGCCTACCGCCTGCGGCCGAACTACGTGTCGAAGGTGTTGAGCAAGTAACCCCGATCAATAGGATCGCGGAAAGACAGGGCCGGGAGGGACGGAAGCGTCCTCCCGGCCCTGTCTTTTTATTGGGTTCAGGCAGCGATATCCCAGTCGGGCGCCCAGGCCGGATCCACCAGGCGGCCGTTATTGGAGCGCAGGGCGCCGATATCGGCCCTTTCCTCGTCGGTCAGGGCGATTTCCAGGGCTTCCAGGTTCTCCCGCGCCCGGGTGGGTTTGGATGACTTGGGAATGGTGGCCAGGAACGGGTGACCAAGCAGCCAGGCCAAGGTGATCTGCGCCTCTGTCTTGCCGTGGCGGTCGGCGATGGCCTTGATGGTGGGGTTGCCGACCACGTTGCCCTGGGCCAGCGGACTGTAGGCGGTCAGGATCATGTCGTTGGCACGCAACGCCTCGTACACCGGGTCCTGATTCAGGAACGGGTGATATTCCACCTGATTGGTCAGCAGTGGCGCCTCGGACAGGCTGACGGCCGTGTTCAACAGGTCGGTGGTGAAATTGGAAACGCCGATGTGGCGCACTTTGCCGGCCTCTCGAGCGCGGTTCATGGCGGCGATGGTTTCGTCCAGGGGGATATCGGCCGAGGGCCAATGCAGCAGCACCAGATCCACATAGGTGGTGCGGAGGTTGCGCAGGCTGTCGGCCAGGGCGGCATCGAAAGCTTCGGCGCGGTAGTCGTCGCTCCAGATCTTGGTGGTCAGGAAGATGTCTCCCCGGGCCACATTGCTTTGCTTCAGACCTTCGCCGACGCCTTCTTCGTTGCCGTACATGCGGGCGGTGTCGATATGGCGATAGCCCATGGCCAAGGCCTCGCGGACCATATCGCGCGCGGCGGCCGGCGCCAGCTTCCAGGTCCCCAGGCCGAGGACAGGCATTTGGGCGCCATGCAGGTCGAGGGTACGCATCAAGGCGTCTCCTTTCTCGATTGCGGTGTTTCGTGTCGGAAAAGGGTTGTTCCCTTCGGCTAAGGGAACGGGGCAGCAGGCGGACGGTTCCGTCCCAGGGCCGCAGACGGTTCACCAGCGACCTGCCGCAACGCATATAAATCGATGCGGGATAAGGAAATGAAACAGCGGCGGCACATCCATGCATGATCGCGAGTTCCCGTTGGTGCGGGAAGTGGGGTAGAGTGCCGCTCCCCGGGGATGGGTCCGTCCACTCCGGTGCCACGCCCTCGTCCGACGGGGGCCTTTCTTCGACGACGTAAGGACAAGAGGAACAATGGTTGCCATTTCCCTGCCCGACGGCAGCGTCCGGACCTTCGATGGGTCGGTGACGGGTCAACAGATTGCCGAAGATATCGGTCCCGGCCTCGCCAAGGCCGCCCTGGCCGTTTCCGTGAACGGCGACCTGTGGGACCTGACACGAACTATCGAGACCGACGCCGAAGTGGCGATCATCACGGTCAAGGACGAGGACGGGGTCGAGCTGCTGCGCCATGACGCCGCCCACGTGATGGCGCAAGCGGTGCAGGAGCTGTATCCCAACACCCAAGTGACCATCGGTCCGGCCATCGAGAACGGCTTCTATTACGACTTCGCCCGCGACACCCCCTTCACGCCCGACGATCTGGAAAAGATCGAAGAGCGGATGCGCGACATCGTCGCCCGCGATCTGCCGCTGGCCCGCGAAGTCTGGGACCGCGACGAAGCCATCGCCCACTTCACCGAGATCGGCGAGCACTACAAGGCCGAGCTGATCGGTGCCATTCCGGCCGGCGAAGCCGTCACCATCTATCGCCAGGGGGACTGGAAGGACCTGTGCCGTGGTCCTCACCTGCCCAGCACCGGCCGTCTGGGAACGGCCTTCAAGCTGATGAAGGTGGCCGGCGCCTATTGGCGCGGCGATTCCCGCAATCCCATGCTGCAGCGGATCTATGGCACCGCCTGGCCGGATGCCAAGCAGCTGAAGGCCTATCTGACCATGCTGGAGGAAGCGGAAAAACGCGACCACCGGCGGCTGGGCCAGGAAATGGGCCTGTTCCATTTGCAGGAAGAAGCCCAGGGGGCGGTCTTCTGGCATCCCAAGGGCTGGACGGTCTATCGGGCGCTGCAAAACTACATCCGTCGGCGGCTGGAAGGCACCGGCTATGTGGAAGTGAACACGCCGACCCTGGTGGACCGCAGCCTGTGGGAGATGTCGGGTCACTGGGAAAAGTTCCGCGAAAACATGTTCACCAGCCAGACCGACGACGAAAAGATCCTGGCACTGAAGCCCATGAACTGCCCCTGCCATGTGCAGATCTTCCGGCAGGGCATCAAAAGTTATCGCGACCTGCCCCTGCGCATGGCCGAATTCGGCAGTTGCCACCGCAACGAGGCCTCGGGCGCGCTGCACGGCCTGATGCGGGTGCGGGCCTTCGTGCAGGATGATGCCCACATTTTCTGCACCGAAGACCAGATCGTCACCGAAACCCAGGCCTTCTGCGACCTGCTGAAAAGCGTCTACAAGGATCTGGGCTTCGAGTCGGTGAAGGTGAAGTTCTCCGACCGGCCGGAGGTCCGCGCCGGATCAGATGCCACCTGGGACAAGGCCGAGTCGGCCCTGAAGGAAGCCACCGAGGCCGCCGGCCTGGAGTGGACCCTGAATCCCGGCGAAGGGGCTTTCTACGGTCCCAAGCTGGAATTCGTGCTGCGCGACGCCATCGGCCGCGACTGGCAATGCGGCACCCTGCAAGTGGACTTCGTGCTGCCTGAACGCCTGGATGCATCCTATGTGGGCGAAGACGGGGGCCGTCACCGGCCGGTCATGCTGCACCGGGCGATCCTGGGCACCTTCGAACGTTTCATGGGCATCCTGATCGAAAACTGCGCTGGTCGCTTCCCGCTGTGGCTGGCCCCGGTGCAGGCCGTGGTCGCCACCATCACCCAGGACGCCGACTCCTATGCCATGGGCGTCCTGGAAGCCCTGAAAGCCGCCGGATTGCGGGCGGAGATCGATCTTCGAAACGAGAAAATCAACTACAAGGTTCGCGAACATAGCGTCGGGAAAATCCCGGTGATCCTGGTGGTGGGCAAAAAAGAAGCGGAAACCCGCGCGGTGGCCATGCGCCGTTTGGGCGGGAAAGCGCAGGAAGTTGTTGCGCTCGACGAAGCCATTGCTACACTTGCAAATGAGGCGGTTCCTCCCGATCTCGCTCGTTAAGCGGGTTGAGGGGTCGAGAGACGAATCGCCGGCTGTTCCCTCCTTGAAAGACGCGATCGGACCGTGTTGCCGGTCGGATGGAGGGGAGGGAACACATTGGGGAACCAACGGGTCGGATCGGACATTGGATGTGGGCTTTCTCGGGAGAGGGGCCGCACATTGGGACGCATTTCGATCTGACGCGGTTTTCGTAACAATTGGGAGATTGGAAACATAGCCAGGCCACCGATGCAGGCTCCGCCGTCCAAAGATGGACCGCGCGCCAACAGGGACATCCGAGTCCCCCAAGTCCGACTGATTGATGAAAACGGTGACAACGTGGGCGTCGTGTCGACGCACTCGGCAATAGAGCGTGCGGCCGAAGCTGGCCTCGATCTCGTCGAAGTGTCGCCGGGCGCTGACCCACCGGTCTGCAAGATCCTCGATCTGGGCAAGTACAAGTACGAAGCCCAGAAGAAGAAAAACGAGGCGAAGAAAAAGCAGAAGGTCATCGAGATCAAAGAGATCAAGCTGCGCCCGAATATCGATCAGCACGACTACGAAGTTAAGATGCGCAATTGCAAGCGCTTCCTGGAAGACGGCGACAAGGTCAAGGTGACCATGCGCTTCCGGGGGCGCGAAATGGCGCACCAGGACCTGGGCATGAACGTGTTGAAGCGGGTCAGCGAAGACGTCGCTGAACTGGCCAAGGTCGAGCAGCAGCCGAAAATGGAAGGTCGCCAGATGATTATGGTGATGGCTCCCAAATAAGGCTCGGACTCGTCCGCACTCTCTCGAAAAGGGCTGCCTCCGTCAGCGAGGTGGCCTTTTTTGTGCGCATTTTCTGGTCACGCAGGTGAAATAATCGCTTTGCGGATAGCCCCCCTTTGCAAGTCTTTGCAATCTGGGGCATGGTTCAGCCTTCCGGAAATGTCGCACTCTGGACGCACCCTGTCGGACGCGTTTCCAGGGAGGATGACGAACCGGTGAGTGAAGCGGACGTCCACCCCGCAGCACAGAAAAGTGCACGATGGGCGGGCGCCGGGGTTTGGGGGGGAATAACAGCGTCGATGGCAGATCCCAGTAAAGTGCAGAAGGCCCTGACCACGTCGGTCAAGGTGCTGGAGTCGGTTGTGCGGGAACAGGAACGGGCGGTCAGCCGCATTCTCGGCCTGACCGAACTGCTTTTGGAAAAGAACCCCGATCCGGCGACAATGATGCGTCTGGAAGCCATCATGGAAGCCTGTGCCTTCCAGGACGTCACCGGTCAGCAGATTCGCAAGGTGAATGCTTTCCTGAAGCATCTGAACACCATGAAGGGCCAGATGACGATGGCCGACGACGGCACGGACAACGTCGCCGACGCCGAGGCCAAGGCCCAGGGCGGCCTGACCCAGGAACAGGTGGACAAGCTGCTGCGCGGCGAAGCACTGTAAGTCCGACCGATGATAGGGCTCCCCCTATCGCCGGAAGACAATGACGGCGCGTAGAGCATCGAGCGGAAAACCGGTTCCCACTTTTCCACTTGAAATTCTAAGCGGGCACATCGAGAGTCACGACCACCGGCGCGTGATCGGACGGACGGGGCCAGCCGCGCGCCTGCGTGGCCACATCCATGCTGCGCAGATTGTCCTTCAGCGCCGGCGTCACCCAGATATGGTCCAGACGGCGGCCCTTGTTGGCCGCCTGCCAGTTCGGACTGCGATAGCTCCACCAGGTGAACAGCTTTTCTTCGGCGGGAACGAAGTGCCGCATGGCATCCACCCAGGGGCCAGAGGCCTGAAGGGCCTCCAGCCGGGCCACCTCCACGGGGGTATGGGTGATCACCCGCTTCAGCTTCTTGTGATCCCACACGTCGGTTTCCAACGGCGCGATATTCAGGTCCCCGGCTAGCAGCACCGGCCGGTCGGGATCGATGGCGTCGCCCATCCAGGCCGTCACCGCATCAAGGAAGTCCAGCTTGTGGCGGAAGGCAGGGTTCAGCTCGGCATCGGGCAGGTCGCCTCCGGCGGGCACATACAGGCTGTGCACCTCGATTCCGGCCACCCGAGCGCGGACATGACGGCAATCCTCCCGCCCCACCCAATCCAGGCGCTCCACGGCCTCCAGAGGCCGGCGGGAGAGGATGGCCACCCCGTTATAGCCCGGCATGCTGTGGACAGCCTGATGGGGAAAGCCCTGGGCAGCCAGCGCCTCGGCCGGCACATGGGCCGGCGCGGCCTTCAGCTCTTGCAGACACAGCACATCAATGGGCCGTTCGGCCAGCAGGGCCTCCAGATGCTCAAGGCGCAGGCGGATGGAATTCACGTTCCAGGTGGCAACGGTCAGGGACGGCACGGGACACCTTTCGGTCGAGAGAGGGGCGATGAAAACGGGCGTGCAGTATAGGGGGTAGGTGCCCGAACGCCACGAACCCGGCGCGGCCAACCCCGTCGAAAGACCATGTGGAGCAATGCGGCATTGCAGCATTTCCCACCGCGATGCACAAGAATATCCGAAAGGATGGTCGTCGCCGATGGCGGGACTCCAGAAAAATGGCGCCCGGTTGGGGGGGCAACCGGGCGCCGGATCTTCGCGTCTTGGCTAGGGGGGTAACCAAGCGCGGCAACTCCTGTCGGAGCAAGAGGGGCGGCAGGGGAAACCGTGCCCTCTCTAGACGGTGGTCCTTGTGAAACACCGTCGATAGGAGACTAAATAAGTGTGTTTTCCGAAATCTCCAATGCGCTCAAAACAAAGCCGCCATGCACGTGACGCATGCTGCCAGGGCATCGGGACCGAAAACCATAAGCTTTCTATGGCTCTACCTACTGCATCCGGCTGGGACGTTCGCTCTCGCGGAATTGGAAAAGATCGGGATCGAGGGGGATATCGCGCTTCGGACCGAACAGCGAGACGGTCACTTCGACGTTCTGAGCATCCCGCACCCGCCATTGGGCAAGCCGAATCGGGGTCTCGGTAAACACCAGGGTGAGAATCCCCTGGCCGGGATCGTTGGTTTGCACCACCGAGATCTCGACGACGCCGCCGGCCCGCTGCATGTCGATCACCGTCAGCGCCGGATCATCGAAGCTCACCTGCTCTTTCAGCAGGATCCCCAGGGGGGTCGAGTCCTGCGAGATATAGGAGACCTGATCCAGTTCCTTGTCGTAGTAGACAAGATGACTGCCATTGGCGATCAACAGCAGCGGCGTGGGCGGATCGTATTCCAGGCGCATCAACCCGGGCCGGTCGATCTTCAACGTCCCCTCGGCATAGTTGCCCGTGGACGAGATCTGCAGGAACTGCGCCTGATAGGTATCGACACCGTTCAGCCAGTCCTCCGCCTTGCCCAGGAAGGCCCGGTCCTCTCGGGACAGGCTCGACAGGATGCTCTGGGGCTCGGACTGGGCCAGGGCGGGGGCAGGCATCAGCAGGGGGGCGGCACCGGCAAGCCCGGTAGCGGCAACGGAGGCGGCCAACAGGCCGGCACGAAGGGCGGCGAGACAATGGAGGCCGAAACCGGACAAGGCGGAACGATGCAAAGCCATGGGCTCCTCATTCTTGAGCGGCGGGCGGGACAGAACGATCGGCACCCCGCAACGGCGATGCCCCTCCCCTGTCCATGCCCGGAATTCAGTCGACGGCGGTCAACGCTGAAGGCGGGATCGGGGTTTCCCCCGATGGTCGAGGCCAGAGTGTGCGAGGGAAGTGCGGCCGAAAAAAGAGTTTTCCACGCCGACAGCAGGATATCCATGGCGAAACGCACAGGAAAAAGGCCGAAGCCGGGGGCCACAGCCGGGAAAAGGAGGGCGGGAAGGGAAAAATGGCGGCCGACGCGTCCGGGGGTGATGGAGGGAATGGATAACGTCGGCCGCCCATACGCGCGAAAAGCGCGTTCCCGGCGGTTATCAGGGGGCACGTCGATAATCCGCCGGTCCCGAGGTCCGACAACCGTTTCCGGCTGCGGGGTTCCCCGGCTCTTGAGGAAAGACTTTGGCCGGGGAATGTGGCGACTTTTTGGGCAATTGGTGCCTTTTTTTCGGCCTTCATGACGAGAATTTCGTTGAGACTCTTCAATCTCATTCAATCCTCCGCAACAACGCCTTCGATTACCGCCAATCCGTCCAGGGGTCCCCCCTCGGACGCGGCCTTGCTCCGGCGGGTGCAGGCCGGGTCGCCCGGGGAACCGGCCGGGACGAAGGCGGCGTCGGCACGGGTGGCAAACCGGCGACCGGCTGCAACGCCTGGGAAGAAGGAAGGGAAAGGCAGATGGCATCGGTGCCGTCCCCATCCAGCCACAGGCCGGGCTCTGCCACCCCATCCGATCGGATGGACAGATGAAAGCGCCTCACCGTCGGGGACCCGTCGAGGAAGCGCCCCAGCGGTGCGGTGACGACATGATCAAGCAGTGTGGACAGATTGGCCACCTCCGGAGACAGGCCAACGGCGCTCGCCAGCAGATCCGGCACCCCGGCATCCCAACTCAGCCCGAGCCCCCGCCCCTGGCGCAAACCAGAGGCCAGGGTCTCCAGATGGCGGAGAAGCAGCTCGGAGCGGGCAACGGCAGACAGCGGCGGGAAAGGCACCACGACGGCCCGGGCCGCGAAGACAGGGCCAAAAGCGGCGGCAACGGTATCGGCGGGGATCGTGGTGGTGATCACCAGGATGGCATCCCGAAAATCGGCCACGAGGCCCTGAGCGTCTTCCAGCCGGCCATCGGTAAGGATCCGGCCAATCAGGCCGCGCACCACCGGATGGGCCCGTTCCAGATCGGTCAGCACCAGCACCGTCTGCGGCGTACGCCGGATCGCAGCGGTCAGCAGCCCGCCCTCGCCATGTCCCACATAGCCGGCCGGCGCCCCCCTCAGGGCGGCGATGCTGTTGGACTCCTGGTAATCGGCCATGGACAGGTGCAGGGGGCTGGCCGCCGGGCCATGAAAATGCCGGGCCAGGGCCGGCCCCACCAGGCCGCGCCCGGATCCGGGCTGGCCGCACAACAGCATGGCTCCGCGCGGGCCGCTGCCGCCGACCTCCAGCGACAGGGCGCGGGCCGTCAGATGGTCGGCCAGCATCCGGCAGGCCGTCTCCTGCCCCGGGACGGCCTCTGCCAGGACAGCATCCAGCGACAGCACCGTAGCGGCGGTGCCGCCGTTATCGACCAGGGCGGACCCTTCAAGCCCCGCGAGACGGGCCACCGATTGCCGGACCGCCGATTCGCTGACGGGAAGGCGCCCCCCTTCGGGCGGTGCGTGCGACATATCCCCGGTTGTTTGAGCGGTCAGGGCGCAGGCGGTATCTAGAACGGTCACAGCCTTGTCGGGCAACCGCCGCTGGGGCATATGCCGATGGGACAGACGAACGGCCAAGGCCACCATCTCCGCCGGAATGCGCACCCCGTGATGGTCTTCCAGGCGATGGCTCAGGCCGCCAAGCATGGCCTCGGCGGCCTCGGGCGTCGGTTCGCTGATGGAGACGGGCTGGAAGCGGCGGACAAGAGCCGCATCCTTTTCCAGGTGCCGGCGGTATTCTTCCCAGGTGGTGGCGCCGATCAGGCGAACCACACCCCGGGCCAGAGCCGGCTTCAGCAGACTGGCCGCATCTCCCAGACCGGCCGTTCCCCCGGCACCCACCAGTTGGTGCGCCTCGTCGACAAACAGCAGCACCGGATGGGCGCGGGCCTCGATGGCGGCCAGAACCCCGTGCAGCCGGGCTTCGAAGTCGCCCCGCACCCCGGCTCCGGCCTGGAGCAGCGCAAGGTCAAGCTGATGCAGGCTGGCCCCGGCCAGCCCGGCCGGCGCACGCCCCCGGGCCAGGGCCAGCGCCAGCCCCTCGACAACCGCCGTCTTGCCGACCCCGGCGTCCCCCAGCAGCAAAGGGTTGTTCTGCCGCCGGCGCGCCAGCAGGGTGATGATCTCGGCGATCTCCCGCTCCCGGCCGGTTACGGGGTCCAGCCGCCCGGCCCGGGCTTCGGCGGTCAGGTCGACGGTCCAGCGGGTCAGGGCATCCCCAAAGGGTCCTTGCGAGGACGATGGGAGCGGAGCGCCCGTTCCTTCCGGGCTTTGCGCCATCAGGGTGGGCAGGTCGTGGCGCAGAACGGCGGGAATGATCCGCATCAGGGCCGGCCAGCGCAGGGGCAGGCCTGCCCGGAGCGCCGGATCCTCTGTCAGAGCCAGCAGCAGGGGGCCGGTCCGCAAGGGGGCTTCTCGTCCGAATGTGGCCTGCAAGGCCCGGGCTGCGGGGATCAGGTCGGCCAGCTCCCGGGAGGGCCGGGGGGCGGATCGGGAGGCAGGTTGGGAGGCGATTGCGGGGACCGGGGTGAGGGGAGAAGGTTTGGCGGAGAGCGCCCGCCCCAACTGCCGGGCAAGGTCGGCACGGCTGATCCGGTTGTGATCGAGGATCAGGGCCGCATCCCCGTCGGCCTGATCCAGCAGGGCGGCCAGCAGGTGATCGGCGTCGACGGTATCGTGGCCGGCCGCCAGCGCGCGTTCCACCGCCCCGGCCAGCACCTGGTGGCAGGACGTCGAGGTATCGGCAAGAAGGGTGCGGAACGGGTCATGCATCGTGGCCGCAGGGTAGCCGAGACCACAGGCGTCCCGCCAGCACCCCGGATCCCGGACAAGCAGCTTTCGCGACATTTCGCGACCAAGCCCCTTCGCCGAGGGCGACGGGTGTGCTAGCTAAGGGGCAAGCCCGACCGGGCTCTTTTCCGACTCCTGATACGGACGGCCCCATGCATTTCCTGGACTTCGAGAAGCCGATTGCCGAATTGGAAGGCAAAATCGAAGAACTCCGCCATCTGTCCGACACCGATGGCATGAACATCGCCGAAGAGGTGGCGCGCCTTCAGCAGAAGGTGGACCGCCAGCTCAAGGCCGTTTACGCCAAGCTGACCCCCTGGCAGAAAACCCAGGTGGCCCGCCATCCGGACCGGCCCCACTGCCTGGATTACGTGAAAGGGCTGTTCACCGACTTCACCCCCCTGGCCGGCGACCGGCTGTATGGCGAAGACCACGCGGTTATCGGCGGCATGGCCCGCTTTCGCGGCGCGCCGGTGGTGGTGCTGGGCCAGGAAAAGGGCCGGGATACGGAAACCCGCCTGAAGCACAATTTCGGCATGGCCAGGCCGGAGGGCTACCGCAAGGCCCAGCGGTTGATGGATCTGGCCGACCGCTTTTCCCTGCCGGTCCTGACCCTGGTCGACACGGCCGGTGCCTATCCCGGCGTCGGGGCCGAGGAACGGGGCCAGGCCGAGGCCATCGCCCGCTCCATCGCCCGGGGTCTGGACCTGCGGGTGCCGCTGATCGCCTGCGTGATTGGTGAAGGCGGCTCGGGCGGCGCCATCGCCCTGGCCACGGGCAATGTGGTGATGATGCTGGAACACAGCATCTATTCGGTGATCTCGCCCGAAGGCTGCGCCTCCATCCTCTGGCGCAGCGGTGATCAGGCGCAAACGGCGGCCGAAGCCCTGAAGCTGACAGCCCAGGATCTGCAAGCCCTGAAGGTGATTGACGATATCGTCGGCGAGCCCATGGGCGGCGCCCACCGCGACCCGGCAGCAACCATCACGGCCGTCGGCGATGCCTTCGCCCGTCACCTGGACGCCCTGGCCGGCCAGGACGGCGGCGTGCTGCGGTCCCGCCGTCGGGACAAGTTCCTGGAGATGGGCCGCCAGGGCCTGGCAGCCTGAGACCATGAGCGGCGGCCGGGGTATCGAAACCGCGCAGCTGCTGACGGTCTTTCCCGCTCTGGCAGCTCTGGGGCCGGAGGATCTGGCCCGGCTGGCCGGGCGGGCAACGGCCGTCCACCTGCCCCCCGGCAAGGCCGTCTTCGCCGAAGGCACGGTCTGCGAGGCCTATCTGATGGTGCTCAACGGATCGGTACGGGTCCGGAAGATCTCCGAGCAGGGGCGGGAAATCGTCCTGTATCGGGTGGAGCGGGGCCAGACCTGCGTGCTGACCACCGCCTGCCTGATGAATGCCGGCCCCTATGGCGCCGAAGGCCTGACCGAGACCGACGTGGATGCCATCGCCCTGCCGAAGACGGCCTTCGAGCGGCTGATGGACAGCGCCCCGGCCTTCCGCCAGTTCGTCTTTTCCGCCTATGCGACCCGGGTCAGTGACCTGTTGATGCTGATCGAGGAAGTGGCCTTTGGCCGCATCGATGTCCGCCTGGCCCAGTTCCTGTTGGCCCGGGCGGGCAACGAAGACGCAATCTGGCTGGGTACCCACCAGGATCTGGCAACGGAGCTGGGGTCGGCGCGGGAAGTGATCAGCCGTCAATTGAAGGATTTCGAACGGCGCGGCTGGGTCCTGCTGGGGCGGGGACGGGTGACGCTGCGGGATACGGGCGCCCTTCGCTCACTTGTGGAGAACCGCTGACCGGGACCGGTGACGGTTCGTGGCAGGCGGACTCCGGCGGACCACAGAACGACTCCCGTCCCCCTTTCCTCAATCGCTTGCGGGCATACATGGTGCGATCCGCTTCCGCCGCCGTCTCGGCCTGGGAGGGAAAATCACTACGCGCGGCGATTCCCCAGCTGACCCCGGCTTCCGGGAAACCGGCGGCGGCCAGGGCGGTGTCGATGCCCGCGGCGATGGACGGAAAGCGGTTGCGGTAGGCGTCCGGCGCGGTGCGGGCAAGGATGGTGAACTCGTCTCCGCCAACGCGAAATGCGGCGTCGCTGCCCCGGATCGTATCCTTGATCAACCGGCCGACGGTGCGCAGCAGGCGATCCCCCTCCGCATGGCCCCGGGAGTCGTTGACCGCCTTCAGGCCATCCACGTCCAGCACCGTGATCACGTAGTTTTCCCGCTCCGGGTCGCGAGTCCAGGCGGCTTCCAGCCGGCCCAGTTCCGCATCCTGCGCCAGCCGGCTGCCGAGGCCGGTGGGAGGGTCGGTCATCACCGCTTCCTCCGCCTCTTCGGCCCTGGCGGCGAGGCGGGCACGTTCGATGCCGGCCAGATAGGAGCCCCGACGGCGTTCCCGGGCTTCCGCGGTCAGGGCCAGGAAGCGGCTGACCAGCCGGTGCCGCAATCCGAAATGCAGCAGGAGAAACGGCGCGCCGCCGGCGAGACGGCCGGTCCGGCAGCGGTAGGTGCGCGCGCCGTCTTCCCCATGCGGCAACGACAGGATCCCGGGGATGGCGACCGTCCCGCGCGAGGCTTTCACCAGATAGGGCCGCACCACATCGGGTGCGTCGGTGGAGAAATCGGGGACGGACCGGCCCACCACCGCCGTCCGGGGCA
The DNA here is from genome assembly GCA_046233135.1 of Rhodospirillaceae bacterium Z3-40. Lineage (GTDB taxonomy): Bacteria > Pseudomonadota > Alphaproteobacteria > Rhodospirillales > Rhodospirillaceae > JBJXHN01. Next base: position 111,934 of record JBJXHN010000005.1, read on the forward strand.
GCGCCAGTTCCTGCCAGGCCGCCATATTGGCCTCTCGAATTTCCCACCCGGGACCGATCAGCATGCAGGGACCGGAAATCACATCCGCGATGGCCCGGAACATCAACCCTTCCAGGGTCCATTGCGCGGCCGGAGGCCGCTGGCCCGGGCAGCGATCCGGAGGCGGCGGCGCGGGCATCCCGCCTACTCCCCCATGGCCTTGAAGTACTCGTGGCCGCGTTCGTCGCTTTGCGGGGCAGGCACGAAATGGATGGCAATGGTGCAGCCCGTGTTACCCCGGGCAATGGCATCAATGACTTCGACCCGGGCATACCCGGTGTTTTCGGCCGCGATGGTGCCAAAAAGCGACGAGGTCAGCATGCACAGGGACGGCCGGTTCAGCACCTTGTCGCCAAACGGACAGCGGCGATTGGCCAGAACCAGGGTCGTGGCATCTTCGTGAATCACGCGGAAGTCGCCATCGACCCGCCGTTTCAGATCCACCAGAACCTGGCCCAGCGTCGACTGATCCAGATAGTCCACCTGAAGCGCCTGACGATAGGCCTTGTCCAGGGTAGCGCCAATGGAGCTTCCGACCACGGAGACGAATCCTTCCGCTTCCGGCAGACCGACCACCTCCTCCAGCGTTCCCGCAAGATCGCGCAGCAACTGGCGCAGGAAAATGTCTTTGGTCAACTCCGAATCCAGGGTCCCCCCCAGTGGCAGATCGGCGATCTCGGAGGGCGGATGGGATGCTTGCGCCGGAGAGACGGTGGCAGAGCCGGTACGGGAAAATGCAACCATGGAGCCTGACCCTCTTCAATGCAAAATCGAAACAAGGCTGATCCCGAGGGGGAAGCGGTGGTTGGTAACCAATGCAAGAAGGGGACGGTGGTTCCAGGTAGAGATGCAAAGCCGGGCATGATTTGACCAAGAAAAACCCCCGCCGGCGACGCCGACGGGGGTTTTGAGCACTATTAGTTGAAGAGAACCGGATCCAGCTCGCCCTTATTCCAGGAAGTAATCGATATCCTGCTGGGCACCGGCCGGCGTCTCGATGTTGGCGATATCGGAGCGGCGCTTCTGGGTGTAGAGGCTGCGGATGGAGGCATAGTAATCCAGCGATGATGCGCGGATGGCATCCATCTGATCCACGTTGCGACCGTAGCCGCTGGCCACATCCCCGTAGGTCCGGCCGCCCTTCAGAACGTCGATATAACCGCCGCCGACCCAGAACAGCGGATGGCTGACGAAATCGACCAGCAAGCCCGCGCCATCGCGCGGATTGGACGGACCGAACAGGGGCAGCACCAGATAGGGGCCGTCACCCACACCGTAAACACCGAGGGTCTGACCGAAGTCTTCCTCGTGCTTCGGCATGCCGTATTCCTCGGCAACGTCGATGAAGCCGACCATCCCTGCAGTGGTATTGATGAAGAAGCGCTTGGTGGTCACCCAGGCTCGACCGAACTCGCCCTGCAGCAGGTCATTCACCAGGATCACCGGGGTGGAGGCGTTGTGCAGGAAGCTGTCCACCGACTTCTTGCCGCTTTCGGGAAGCACCATGTAGGGCGCAATCCACGGGCGCATGAAGGTGTAGACGAGATCATTGACCGAGAATACGTACCGGTTCCAAGGCTCCAGTGGGTCGGAAACCAGCTGTTCGTCGGCGGCCGTGGCGTCGGTCGTCGCATCGGCCTGGGCATACTGCACCGCCGCGGAGGACGGCGCATCGCCGGCTTCCGATGCCATCGGGGCAGGGGTGGCGGCGGCATCCGTGTCCGGTTCGGCCACAGTACCGCAGGCGGCCAGGGTCACAACGGCGACGGAGACGGCTCCAAGACGGGCCAAGCCCCCCAGGCGGCCGGAAAATCCACTAACGATCTTGGTCATTGGGCTGTCCATTCAACGGCTGTCCAATCAACGATTCAAAGCGACACTGCGTGGATCGATTTCCTTGGTTCAGGCGTTCCCCCACGCAGGCAACGCAAAATGCCTTCGGTATCCTATGGATGGTCCGGCCTTTTCAGCCTGTTGTTGCGCCGTCTCTCGTGCACCGATTCTCCAAGCCTGTCGGCTCCGGACCCCGGCGAGGCAACGGCGTGCTTTGCGCACGAACTGCAGGAAGCTGTCACGGTCCCAGGATCGGAACGGTCGCAACGTCGGAATCATCCTCCAGCCCCATAAGGATATGTACGCAAATGTCATTGGGTGGGCAACGGAAATCCCGACCAACGGGATCGTCCGGTGGGTAACTGTTGCCAAAATGCCGCCCGAATCCCGCCCTAGGGTCCCCGAAACCATCGACCGCATCCATGGATGTGGACGTTCGTGGCGAGAACAGGAATAGTCTCGTTGCCGAATCAAAGGGTATTTCGGTCTTTGGACCGAGGCTCGATGTCTTGCGCCGTATCGTTCTGATCGCGATAAGAATCGGCGCAACCGGTTTTCGACTCACTTCACTACGGGGAATGCCTCAATGTCAGCAGTTTCGACCCTTCTGTCCCGCGTCCGCCACCCCTTCCGCCTGGGACTCGGGGTCCTGGTGTGCGTCCTGATCGCCGGAGGGATGGTCGCCGGTGCGGACCGGGCGAACGCCGCCGCAAGTCCTGCCCCGGTCATCGAACAATTCCACGAAGTCCTGCTTGACGTCATGAAGAACGCCAAGACCCTGACGGTAGCCGAACGCTACGCCCGCATCGACGACCCGGCGCGGCAGACCTTCGATTTCGCCCGCATGGCCCGGCTGGCGGCGGGATCGGCCTGGCGCGGCGCCAGTGACGACGAAAAGCAGCGGCTGGTGGAGGCTTTCGCCCGGGTGAGCGTAGCGACCTATGCGCTGCGCTTCAATGGCTGGTCCGGTCAGGCCTTCCGGACCCTGGGCGTCAGCGACGGGCCGCGCGGCACCCGCCTGGTGCAGACGGAGATCACCTCTCCCGACAGCGACAGCGTCGCCCTGACCTATGTGATGAGCGGCGGCGAGAAGGAAGCCCCCTGGCAGGCCATTGATATCCTGCTGAAGGGTTCGATCAGCGAACTGGCCGTCCGCAAGGGCGAGTACGCCTCCACCCTCAGCGCCGGCGGCGTGGACGGTCTGATCCAGGCCCTGGATGCCAAGACTGAATCGATGCTGTCAGAGAAATAGGCGTCCGCTCCGCGTCCCTGCCCCCTACCCCCGGCGCGACGGCCAGAGAGCAATCAGCGCCGGGAGCAGAATCAGCGTACAGACCAGCATCAAGGCGATGGACACCGTCAGCAGCAACCCCATGCTGGCGGTTCCCGGATGACTGGACAGGGCGATGGAGCCGAAGGAGCCGATGGTGGTCAGGGCACTGAACACCACGGCGCGCGGGGTGGAGCTTTCCAGGGTGCGGCTCACATCCGCTTCCTGACGCGCCCGCCCGACGATGTGGATTCCCCCGGCGACCCCCAGCCCCACCAGCAGGGGCAGGATGATCAGGTTGGCGAAGTTGAAGGCCTGTCCCATCAGCGCCGCGCTCGCCGCCGTCAGGATGCCGGCCATGGCCACCGGGGCATAGACCAGAAGAATCGACCGCACCGAACGCAGCACCAGGGCCAGCAGCAGGGTGGTTCCGAGCAGGGCGATCAGCCCGGCTTCGATAAAGGCCCCCTTCACCGCCTTCGCGGCTTCCAGAATGATCACCGGCGTCCCCGTGGCATTGGGGGCAACGGAGCGCACGGCCTGAACGAACCGCTCCAGGGCCGCCTGATCCCGCAGATCATCCCGGGGGAAGACCTCCAGCCGTGCCCGGCCGTCTTCGGTCAGATAGCGCTGCCGCAGGGCTTCGGGAAGGTCGTCCGGGCTGACCGGCCCGGCATCCAGGGCATCCCGCAGCCGTTCCAGATGATGACTGAGGCCATCCATCAGCCGGTTATCCAGGGCGCGCAGCAGGGCCGTATCGGCGGGCATATTGGCCAGCGCGGCCGCGAACCGGCCGGCGGCTTCGGCCAGCGGCCCGGCGGTTTCCTGCGCCGTCTGTGCCAGTCGCCGGGTCAGCCGGTCCCGGGCGGCGGCCTGTTCGGCGGCATCGGGTGCCGGCCGGGGGGTGACGGACAGGGCCGGACCGATGACGAACGCCAGCTCTTCGATCAGCGGCAGCTTGTCCTCCTGGTCCCCGGGCACCAGAGCCGGCAGGGACGCCACCCCCTTCACCTCGGGCAGGGCTTTCAGCGCCGTGGTCATGGCCTCAGCGGCTTCCAGCGAGGGTTCGAGGATATCGATGGAATAGGGGTCGAGTCCCGGATCCCCCATGATATCCATCAGGGTAGAAACCGATTCGGTGTTCGGGTCCTTCAGGGACATGGGATCGAAATCGAATCGGGCGTCGGGCAGAACGAACAGCGCCGCCACGATCACCATCAAGGCGATCGAAGCCGTGGCCTTGGGGTGCATGGCCGGCAGGCCGACCAGCGAGGTCAGAGGACCGTCCACCTCTTCTGGCGCGTGATCGTGAGAGGCCTTCGCCCCGGAAAGGATGCGGGGAGGCAGCAGGGTCAGAACGGCGGGCAAGATGGTCAGATTGGCGACCAGCGCAATCCCCATGCCGACGCCGGAAATCAGGCCGAGCTGGGCGAGCCCCAGATAGGTGGTGGGCAGGAAGGACAGGAAGGCGATGGCCGCAGACAGGGCCGACAAGGCCAGCGGCGCGCCGGTGCACAAGGCGGCCGCTTCCAGGGCCTGCCGGGTCGCCAGCCCCTGTTCCCGCCCTTCGCGATAACGCAGGCCGAAGTGGATGCCGAAATCCACCGACAGGCCGATGAACAGCACGGCAAAGGCCACGGAAATCAGATTCAGGGTGCCAACGGCGGCGGCCGCGAATCCGGCGGTCAGCACCAGTCCGCAGACCAGGGTCGTGGTGGTGGCGATAATCAGCCGCCCCGACCGTAGGCCGACCGCCAGCAGCAGCGAGACCAGCAGCAGGGTCAGCAGCCCGGCCAGGTCCATGCCGGTGCGCACGCTTTGCAGTTCCTCGTGGGCCAGCACAGCCGATCCGGTCAACCGCACCCTAACGCCGTTGGACGCGTCGAGACTGAGGTCACGGGCCAGATTGCGGATGGTCGTCATGGCCCGGCCGGCGGGGGCCAGGGACTGATGATTCAGGGCCGGCTTGACCAGAATGTAATGGCGCGTGGGCACCCGCATGCCCTCTTCCCCGCCCAGCACCGCCGACCAGGCCATATGGGCCGGTTCGCCCCGTGCCGTGGCCGCCGTCACCTCGGCCATCGCCTCCAGCACCGGGGCGAGGGCAAAGGACCCGCCGTCGTTCTTCGCCGCCGCGCTGGACCGGCCGTCGCCCAGCGCCAGATCCATGACGTCGGCCAGCCCCCGCAAGGTCGGGTCCTGCCACAGGCTGGCCAGGAAGGGTTGGGCGCGCACTAGGGTATCGGAGAGGGATTCCAGCCCCTCCAGATCCATGTACAGCAGGCCATTGGTGCGGAAATAGGGCAGTCCGGCGATATCGACGGCACTGATCACCGACTCGGGATGGATTCGCAGCCCTTTGACCAAGGATTCGGCTGCCCGGTCTGCGATCGCCGGGGTCTGGCCATCCACCACGACGATGATGTCGTTACTCAGCGCCGGAAAGGCTTTGATGAATTCCGCATGGCGCTGCCGGAACTCCAGCTTTTCCGACAACATCGCGCTGGTGTCGGTGGAAATCCCCAGATTCGTGGCCACCGACCAACCGGCTGCCACGATCAGGCCGAGCGTAACCAGCAAAACCGCCCAGGGGCGGCGGTGGGACAGGCTGACCAGCCCCAGAGCCGCCTTGGTCAAGGCGGCATGGGGGGTGATGAACCGGGGGCCGGGCGCCGCCATCGTCTTACCTCCCCCTTCCGCCGTCGAGCATGCCGTGCTCGCGGAACCAGGCGATGGCGTCTGCGATGGCCTGTTCGGCCGGCCGGGGCGCATAGCCCAGGGCAGCCCGGGCCTTGGCAGCGGAGAAGAACATCTTTTTGCGGGCCATGCGTAACCCGTCCAGGGTGATGAAAGGCTCGCTTTCCTGCTTCGTCAGCCGCGCCACGGCCTCCACCGCGTGGGCCAGCGGCATCAGCAGGCCGTGGGGCAAGGCAACGGTGGGCGGTTTGCGGCCGGTCATCCGGGCGATGGTGGCCAGGATATCCTTCAGCGAGCAGTCCTCTCCGCCCAGGATGTAGCGCTCGCCGATCTTTCCCCGGTCATGGGCAAGCAGGTGACCCATGGCCACATCGTCCACGTGGGCGATGTTCAGGCCGGTATCCACATAAGCGGGCATGCGGCCGCTGGCGGCTTCGACGATCATGCGCCCCGTGGGCGTGGGCTTGACGTCGCCCGGCCCCACGGGGGTGGAGGGATTGACGATCACCACCGGCGCACCTTCCCGCGTGATCAGGTCGCGCACGGCCTCTTCCGCCTTGAATTTGGACAGCTTGTAGGGACCGATCATGTCCCCGGCGGTGGTCGGCGTCGTCTCGTCGGCCGGCGTGCCGTCCGCATGGGGTTTCAATACCGCCACGGAACTGGTGTAAACGACCCGGTCCACCCCGGCGTCGCAGGCGGCCCGGACCATGGCCACCGACCCGTCCACATTGGCCTTGAACATGGATGCCGGGTCGCGTGTCCACAGCCGGTAGTCGGCGGCGACGTGATAAACGGCCCCGCACCCCTTTGCGGCCTGGCGCAGCGACGCAGGATCGGTCAGGTCGCCGACGACGATCTCCACATCCAATCCGTCCAGGTTGGCGCGGGGACTGCTGCTGCGCACCATGGTGCGCACCGCCTCGCCGCGCGCCAGAAGCGCGCGAACCACGGCGGCGCCAACGAAACCGGACGCTCCGGTAACCAGAACGGACATGGGATCAAAGGCTCCTTGTTGCGCATCGAGGATGGGCGCCGGCGGGCAGGCTGGCACGTGTCGGACGGGGGTTTCCGGACAACAGCCCGAAAAACGGAACGGGGGAGAATCGAAACGGACGGCACTTTATCAATCCCCTTCCCCAGCGGCAACGGACCGCGGTTCGGAACCGGGGACCCCAGCCGCCATACCATCGGCGTAAAACCCAGCGTCGATTGAGGTTTAGCGCCCATTGCAACAGGGTGGCCAAAACCCTTATTGTGCGTCGCGGAGTCACGATCCCGGTGACGGGATCGGATGGGGGCGGCCGATAAAGCCGTCAGCGAGGCCGAGAACCGGTCCGTCCGAGGACAGCCCCCCCCTGCCCCGATTGTCCACGCCGGGGCAGCAAGGCCCGGACGGCGTGAAACCGGCTCTTCGTGGAAGAGCATGATCGCAAACAGATAAGGACCGTGCAGCGTGACCGACGAACGGACCATTCGTGTCATTCTGGCCAGCCCCCGCGGCTTTTGCGCCGGTGTCACCCGCGCCATTGAAATCGTCGAAAAGTGCCTGGATCTCTACGGGCCGCCGGTCTATGTGCGCCACGAAATCGTACACAACAAACACGTGGTCGAAAGCCTGCGGGCCAAGGGCGCCGTTTTCGTCGACGAACTGGACGAAGTGCCCGACGGCAAGGTCACCATCTTCTCTGCCCATGGTGTGCCCCAGGCGGTGATCAACGAGGCCGGCCGCCGCACCCTGCCGGTGATGGACGCCACCTGCCCGCTGGTCTCCAAGGTGCACAAGGAAGGCCAGAACCACGTCACCCGGGGACGGGAAGTGGTGCTGATCGGCCACGCCGGCCATCCGGAAGTGGAAGGCACCCGGGGCCAGATCCCCGGCGGTGTCCATCTGGTCAGTGCCGAGGCCGACGTGGACAAGCTGGAGCCGCGCGACCCGGACAAGCTGGCCTATGTCACCCAGACCACCCTGTCCGTGGACGACACCCGCGCCGTCATCGAAGCCCTGAAGCGGCGCTTCCCCTCCATTATCGGACCCGACGTTAAGGACATCTGCTACGCCACCCAGAACCGCCAGTCGGCGGTGCGGGAGATCGCCCGTCAGGCCGATCTGCTGCTGGTGGTCGGCGCGCGCAATTCCTCGAACTCCAATCGCCTGGCCGAGATCGGCAAGGAGATGAAGGTTCCCAGCTATCTGATCGACGACGCCACCGGCCTTGATCCCGCCTGGCTCGACGGGGTGAAGACGGTGGCCCTGACCGCCGGCGCCTCGGCCCCCGAAGCGCTGGTGCAGGAACTGATCCACCGTCTGGGCGACTTCGCCAAGATCGAAGTCAGCGAGCAGTCCGGGGTGGAAGAGCACATGCAGTTCAAGCTTCCCCGCGCCCTTCAGGACGCCGAAGCGGAAGCAGAAGCCGCCGTCAGCGTCGGCTGACAACTGATAGAAGCCAGCGTCGGCTGACGACTGACAGGAGCCAGCATCGGCTGAGCACCGACCGGGACGGAGCCGAGACCAGAACGCCGCCGACCACTTAGACCAAACGGCCGAAACGGCCCCGGGACGGGGCGAGCCGGCCGGATATTGCAGGCGAATTCGCCGCAGAAGAAAGGAAATCCGCCGTGGGTGTCCCCTTGATCCAGCAGGTGCGTATCGGCGCCTATTTGATGAAACAGCGCCTGTCGGGCAATAAGCGCTATCCGCTGGTGCTGATGCTGGAGCCCTTGTTCCGCTGCAACCTGGCCTGCGCCGGCTGCGGCAAGATCGACTATCCGGACTCCATCCTGAACAAGCGCCTGTCGGTGGAAGAATGCCTGGGTGCTTCCGACGAATGTGGCGCGCCGGTGGTGTCCATCGCCGGCGGCGAGCCGCTGCTGCACAAGGAGATCGTGCAGATCGTCGAGGGACTGACCGCCCGCAAGCGGTTCGTCTACTTGTGCACCAACGCCCTGCTGCTGAAAAAGCGCATGGACGATTTCAAGCCGTCGCCCTACCTGACCTTCTCCATCCACCTGGACGGGGATCGGGAACACCACGACAAGGCGGTGTGCCAGGACGGAGTCTTCGACAAGGCCGTGGAAGCCATCCGCGAAGCCCGCAAGCGGGGCTTCCGGGTGACCTGCAACACCACCCTGTTCGACGGGGTCCCGGTGGATCGCGTGGCGTCGTTCATCGACTTCGCGTGCGACGACCTGGGCGTGGAAGGGGTCACCGTCGCCCCGGGCTTCGCCTATGAACGGGCGCCGCTGAAGGATGTCTTCCTCAGCCGCACCCGCACCAAGCAGCTGTTCCGCGACCTGTTCGCCAAGCAGAAGCCGGGCTGGCGCTTCAACCAGTCGTCCCTGTACCTGGACTTCCTGGCCGGCAATCAGCAGTACGAATGCACCCCCTGGGGCAACCCCACCCGCAACGTCTTCGGCTGGCAGCGCCCCTGCTACCTGCTGAACGAAGGCACCGTGGCCACCTTCAAGGACCTGATGGAAACCACGGTGTGGGACAACTACGGCACCGGCCGCTACGAAAAGTGCGCCAACTGCATGATGCACTGTGGTTATGAAGCCACCGCCGTCAACGACACCCTGGCCCATCCGCTGAAGGCCTGGGCAGTGTCGCGCAAGGGCGTGCGCACCGACGGCCCGATGGCCCCCGAAGTGTCGTTCGAGAACCAGCGCTCGGCCGAATGGGTCTTCGAAAAGGTGGTTGAGACCGAAATGGAAAAGGGCGGCGTGCCGTCAAACGGCAAGGGCAAGAAGGTCGAGAAGCGGGCCTGCGGCGACGTGGCGTAAGGTATCGCGCGCCGCACCGCTGTCACGAGCCAGATGGAGAACGGCCCCCACCCGCCAGGGGGCCGCCGCCAGGGCGGCAAGAATGGGCGCCACACGTGTGGCGCCCTTTTCATTGATGCCTTTCAGCGCCCAGGGGGGAATGGCCCGCTCTGCCGGATCGGCAATGACCCGCACGGCGATGAAGGGCAGGCCGGCATCCTGGGCAATGCTCGCCACCCGATGGGTTTCCATATCCACCGCCAGGGCACCGCTTTCGGCGGCAAGAAGCGTCTTGGCCCGGGGGGTGAGAACCGGCACGTCACTGCCCACCAACGGCCCTTCGGCGAAGACCTGGCCGGCGTGGTGAAGGCTGTTGTGCAGGGCGGTGCGCAGGCGGGTATCCACCGCGGCGATGGCCTGTCCTTCCGGATTGCGGATCTCGGTGGGCAGGATCAGGGTGCCGGGGGTAAGCGCCGGGCTGAGACCGCCGGCGGTGCCGAAGCTGACGATCAGCCGGGCACCGTGTTCCATCACCATCCAGGTGGCGCGACCGGCTGCGGCCGGCCCCGGCCCCATGCAGCAGGCAATGACCCGGGGGTTATGCGTGGGCAGCAGGCGGCCCTCCATCACCAAGCCGGTGACGATTCCCATGCGGCCCGTGACACCCGGGGTTCCCCCCTGCGGCCCGCCCGAAGGCGGGGGCTGCCGGGAGTTTCCCCCCTTGCCGCCGCTTCCCCCGCCAAAGGGGGGGTGACCGCCTCCGCCACCGCTCCCGCCTCCGCCACCGAACGGCGGCGGTTGCCGGCCGTTCCCACCGTTCTGATCCGGCGGAGAGGAGGGCTTCTTGGCGCCCAGGCGGGGAATCAGGCCACGGCAACCGCCCATGGCGATCACATGCCGAACAGGGGACGGCGGGAGTTGCCAGCGGACAGATTGCGGTAGCGGGCCAGGGCCAGCAGCGGGAAATAAGCGGAATAGCCGTGGTAGCGCAGGTAGAAGATGCGGGGGAAACCGACGGCGTTATAGAGCTCTTCCTGCCACTTTCCGCCGTCGCGGGGGGCGTTCATCAGCCAGCGGATACCTCGTTCCACTTCCGGGCTATCCACCTCGCCCACGGCCATCAGCCCCAGTACGGCCCAGGCCGTCTGGGACGGGGTCGCGGCCTTCACCTCCTCGCGACGGTCTATCCAGTAGGTGGCGCAGTCCTCGCCCCACCCGCCATCGGGCAGTTGCCGGCTTTTAAGCCAGTCCACGGCGCGGCGGACACGGGGGTCGGAGACATCCAGGCCCAGGGCATTCAAGGCGTTCAGGGCCGACCAGGTGCCGTAGACGTAGTTGGTGCCCCAGCGGCCAAACCAGGACCCGTCCGGCTCCTGTTCGTTGAAGATGTAGTCCAGCCCCCGGGCAACGGCGGGATCGTCCTTGGTCATGCCGAGCTGAGCCAGCATGGACAGGCAGCGCGCCGACACATCCACCGTCGGCGGATCGAGCAGGGCGCCATGGTCGGCGAAGGGGATGTGGTTCAGGAAGTAGTATTCGTTGTCGGCATCGAAGGCCCCCCAGCCGCCGTTGGTGGACTGCATGCCGAGAATCCATTCCCGGGCCCGTTCCACCGCTTCCTTGTTCATGTCCCCGGGTTCCTGGGCCCGGTCCAGCGCCATCACCACCACGGCCGTATCGTCCACGTCGGGATAGTGGTCGTTGTTGTACTGGAAGGCCCAGCCACCGGGACGAACGTCGCGCTTGGCCTTGTAATCGCCGGTCACGTTCAGCACCTGGCGATCTCGCAGCCAGGCGTTGGAGTTGGCGATTTCCGGCGTGTCACCGGTATAGCCCGCTTCCTGCATGGCATGGCTGGCCAGACAGGTGTCCCACACCGGGGACAGGCAGGGCTGGACGTATTCCTCGTCCCCATGGCGGGCGCACAGCCCGTCCACCGCCTTGCGGGCCAGGACCACGTTCGGATGGTCCTTGGGATAGCCAAGGGTATGGTAGATCATCAGCGTGTTGGCGATGGCCGGAAAAATGCCGCCCAGACCATCCACCCCGTTCAGCCGTTCCTCGATAAAGCGCAGCGCCCAGGATTCGGCCTTCTGCTGGAAAGCGCGATGGACCAGGGGTTCGACCACCCGCACGGCTTTATCCACCTGGATCAGCAGGTGACCCAGCCAGTGGCCGGTCGGGTTGTGCTGCCAATGGACGATGCTTTCCGGATCGCGGCGAAACAGTTCCCGCACGCCGATCCCGCGGGGGTTCACCGCCCGGGCGCGGCGGGAATAGAGCATCATCAACGGCACCATCACGGTGCGCGACCAGTAGCTGACCTTGTCCATGTGGAACGGCGCCCACTTGGGCAGCAGCACCGCTTCCACCGGCGTCACCGGGCAGGCCCGCCACGGCACCTGGCCGAACATGGCTAGGGCGAAGCGGGTGAAAACGTTGGACTTTTCCGCTCCGCCATTGCGCAGGACGGCTTCCCGGGCGCGCACCATATGGGGCGCATCAACCGGATCACCGACGATCTTCAGGGCGTAGTAGGCCTTGACGGTCGCCGACATATCGAAGTCGCCTTCGTGAAACAGCGGCCAGCCGCCATGGCTGCCCTGGATACGGCGCAGATAGCGGGCAATGCGCTGTTCCCGCACCTCATCGATCTCGTCCAGGAAGTGGTTCAGCAGGATGTATTCGGCGGGAATGGTCGCATCCGCTTCCAGTTCGAACACCCAGTGGCCATCGGCGTTCTGCCTGCCGCTCAGCCAGCGGGAGGCCTCGGAAATCAGGGTATCGAGAGTACCGCGGTCAATGCCCCTGGTGGCCAGGTCTGGGTTCGTCGATGCCAACACACCGGTTTCCTGCGCTCCGGTGTCCTTGAGATCCGCGGTCGCGTCCATGAAGCAATCCTACGCCTATGATGGGTACCCCCCGGGCGGTGAATACCTTTCGCACCTGCCCAACTGTCGGTCTTTGTGACCAAGACGTTAAGCTAAGTCAAGGCATCCGCTGGTCCAACAATACACAGGACCATGTCGAGAGGACATGGTTATGTTGCACCGCACACAATTTGAGCCGCTTTTTCACCGGATCGCAGGGTGCCTTCGATGGTCACCGGCAGCCCGGTATCCGTCCAGTCCCCGGCGAGGACCAGGTTCGCCCACGGGGTTTTCGGACCGGCCCGGCGCTTCACCTGGGCCGGAGTCTGAGCGAAGGTCGCCCGCTTTTCCTTGATGACGCGCACCGGGGGCACCTCGGTTTCAGCCGGCAGCCCCAGGGCCAGGGCCACATCGGACCAAATCCGCGCGGCCAGGGTCCCGGTCTCCAGCGCTGCCAGGGCATCGGCGGCGCTGATGGTGACCGACGCCACATCCCCCCGCATGAACAGCCACTCTGCCGTCCCGCCGATCAGACCCAGGGGGCCAGGCAACCAGTCCACCTCGGAACCCGGCAGGTGGTCCAGGCGGAAGTGGGCGTTGATGATGGTGCGGAAGTCGGCGGGCACCGTCAGCTCGGAGAGCAGCCCCCCCACCCCGGCGGCCGGCAGGGCCAGGATCACCCGGTCTTCCGCAGCGACGGCGATCCGCTCCCCATCGCCGAAGACCAGCGCCGTCACCCGCCCGCCAGGGGCATCGCGCTCCACCTCTTTCAGGCGACGGCCGAAGGTGACGGGGCAATCCCGGGCGGCCAGCCAGGCCAGCGCCGGATCGACAAAGGCCTCCGACAGCCCTTCGCGGGCATGAACGGGGCGGCAGGCGGCGGCCCCCTTGCCGAAGGTTTCCACCAGCACAGGCCACAGCAGATGGGCAGCAGCCTCGTCCGGGTGGGTGTTCAGCACCCCGAGCGTCAGCGGTTCCCAGAAGCGGTGATACAAAGGGGTTCCCTTGCGCACCACCCGGCTCATGGTGGCGTCGCGACGGCAGAGAGCCAGCTTCAGGGCTTCAAGGTAGTCGCCAGGACGGGTGTCGGGGATGCGCGTCGCCGCCCGGAACACCCACCAGGGGATCAGCCCGGCAGAGGGGGCGACGGTCCAGCGGCGGCCGGTGGGGACGTCGAGGAAGGGAAAGCGCGCCGTTTCCGGCCCGGTCAACGGATTGTCGGCGCCGATCAGGCGCAGATAGTCCATGGCCGCCCGGTTGCCCGACAACAGCAGATGGTTGCCATTGTCGATACGGCGGTCGAGGTGAGCATCATGGAAGGAGCGGCAGCGGCCGCCGGCATGGGCGGCGCCCTCATAGACCCGGACCCGGCCGCCCAGACGCACCGCATGGACCGCACTGGACAGGCCGGCGAGACCGGCCCCGACGATATGAACCAGCCCGGTATCCGGCTTGGAACGCCTCTCAGCAGCGGTCATTACAGCAGGCCATACCGCACGGCGATCCACATCTTGCGGATCCTGGACACCTTCACCGGGCGGTAGAGATCCCCCAGATCATGGCTGTCCAGGTCGTCCAGATAGGCGCGGTAGACCTCTTTCATCACGATGGCCGGCCGCATGCGCCGCCGGTCGCCCAGGGCCTGCACCCGGTCGGCTTCCCTGAACTCGTGACCGGCCTTGCTGGCCAGTTCCCGGCGCACGTCGACCACGGCGGGGTGACGCAGCACACGATGCAAAGAGGTCGTGTCGTCCAGACCGTGGGCATGCAGCCGGCTGGCGGGCAGGTACAGGCGATCCCGTGCCGCATCTTCGGCGACGTCGCGCACGATATTGGTCAGTTGCAGGGCCAAGCCGGTGTGGTGGGCCACGTCATCGCTGATCGCCGGATCGACCCCGAACACCCGATTGGACAGCCGTCCGACGGCGCAGGCCACCTGATCGCAATAGAGTTCCAGGGCATCCATATCCTGGATGCGGACCTGGTCGTGGGCGTCGGTTTCCATGCCGTCCAGAACCGCCAGGAAGTCTTCCCGCCGCAGGCCATAGCGGCGGATCGGTCCTTCCAGGGCGCGGGCGACGGGCAGGCGGGGGGGCGGAGCGCCGTTGACCTCGAACAGGCCATCGATTTCCGTGCGCCAGCGGGCCAGATCCCGCCGTTTGTCCTCGACGGCGCCGGGATCATCTGCGATGTCGTCAACGACGCGGCAGAAGGCATAGATGGCGTACATCGCCGTGCGCTTGGGCGGCGGCAACATGCGCATGGCACTATAAAAGGAGCTGCCCGACCGGCGGGTGATGTCTTCCACATGGGCGGCCAGGTCATCGGCGCGATGCACCTCTTCCGGCGAAGAAGTGATGCCGGTGTCCGGGCCGGAGTAACTGCGGCCTTTCCATTCCCCGCCCCGGCCGGCGTAGTGACGGCGGGCGGAATCGATGGTCATCAGAGTATAGAGGAACGCCGACAGCGGCAGCAGCAGACCGGCCCAGCGCGGCCGGCGATAGAGCACCAGGGTCGGCTGATACAGCCCGGCCATGCCCAGCCAGCCGGCCAGACCCAGCAGTGCGGCCGGCCAGTCCGCCATGGCCGCCCCGCCTAAGGCGGCAACCGGCGGCATGACATAGAGCAGGGCCATGCCAATGACCGTGCCCAGCAGCATCAGCGGCGAGTGATTGAGCTGCACATAGGCGGTCCGGGCGACCATGTGCCAGATCTCGTCCAGCCCATGATAGGCCCGCAGGGACCGGGTCCGGCCGGCCAGACCCAGCCAGATCGGCCCCTGTTCCTTCAGCCGCTGGGCCAGGGCGCAATCGTCGATCAGGGCACCGCGAATGGCCGCGACACCGCCGATGGCATCCAGTGCCTCGCGCCGCACCAGCACGCAGCCGCCGGCGGCGCCGGCAACGGCACTGGCGGCGTCGTTGACCTTTGGGAAGGGATAAAGCTTCTGGAAAAAGAAGATGAAAGCCGGGATCAGCAGCCGTTCCCAGGCGCTGATGCAGCGCAGCTTGACCATCAGCGAACAAAGCACCAGCTGCTCGCCTTCCGATTTCTGCACCAGTCGGCCCAGGTTGCCCGGAGCATGTTCGATATCCGCGTCGGTCAGCAGCACATAGCGGGCTTCGGGCATGATTTCGGCGGCGGCCTGCAAGCCCTGGTGGACAGCCCACAGCTTGCCCGACCATCCCGGCTCCAGCGGCTGGCCGGAAACGATATGCAGGCGCTGCGGCCCGTCCGGCACGCCAGCCGCCCCCTTGCGGGCCTGATCGGCGGTACCGTCGGTGCTGTTGTCGTCAACGACGAACACCCGGACTTGGCCGGGGTAGCTTTGATTGAGCAAAGAGCGGACCGTGGCGCCGATGGTCGGCGCTTCGTCGCGGGCAGGTACCACCACGGCGATATCGGGCGCATGCGCCCGGTCCGCCTGAGCAGAATCCAGACGCTGGTCACACCGCCAGAAGCCACGCCGGGTCAGAATCACGCCCCCCCAGATCACCAGGGACAGCAAGGACAGCCAGGCAAGCAGGCTCATCGGCAGATCCTCATGGCTGCGGGCCTCATTTGTCGGTGCCGCCCGCCTGGCGGGTCTCGGTACCGCCTGCCGAGCCGGCTGGGCGGCCGTGATCGGCGGACACCCCCCCGTTCCTCTCGCCGGCCGGCTCCTGACCCAGCGCGACGGCGGAGCCACGGCGATGGAACAGGCCGCGCCACACCCCCTTCAGGGCGCAGACCGCCAAGGCCCCCTTGCCCAGCTTGACCCGCCGCGCCAGCGGATCCTGCCGCGACAGGCGGGCGGTCAGGGCCAGGGCAATTTCCAGGATCACGGCGGCTTCCAGGGCCAGCCGGCGGTCCTTGATCGCCCAGGGCAGGGTCTGGGCGTCGTCCAGCAGGCGGCGGGTGCCGTCCAGGCAGCGATTGATGACCCGCCGCAGGGCCGGCGTGCAGACGGCCTTGTCCAGGTCGGCCACAGTGGCGCCTTCGGCACGCAGCCAGGCGTCGGGCAGATAGACCCGGTTCAGGGTGCGGTAATCGTCCTGGCAGTCCTGAAGGTGGTTGATGACCTGAAGGGCATTGCACAGAGCGTCCGAGGCGGCGTATCCGGCGCGACTGCCTCCGTGCAGGTCGATCAGATAGCGCCCCACCGGCGAGGCGGAGCGCAGGCAATAGTCGATCAGGTCCTGCCAGTCGGCGGTGCGATTCTTGATGGAATCCTGCTTGAAGGCACTGATCAGTTCAACGCCATGGACCGTTGGCACCGACGTGGCCAGCATGCTGTCGCGCAAGGCGCGCCCCTTGCCGTAGCCCGCTGCATCGGCGGCCCTGGGCTCGGTGCGGCCGGTCAGGGCATCTTCGAACCCCTGCAGCCGGTCGAGCTTGTCTGCCGGGGCCAGATCCGGACTGTCGGCCACGTCGTCGATGGCGCGCGCAAAGGCATAGAAGGTGGCCACATGAGGCCGCAGCCGGGCCGGCAGCAGAACCGAGCCGACGGGAAAATTCTCCGTGCCCGCATGCTTGCCCGACGGCGCTTCGGCAACCGAGGCAGTCGGGGCGGAGGAGACGGCAGAGGGGGACATACCGGACATGGGATCGCTTCAGTGCGTGAAGACCACGAGGGCCGGGGCAAGGGCGGAACCGGCCGTGTCGGACACGCGCGGCCGAACCTGGGGGCTGTGTAGCAGATGCGCCGCCCTACGGCCAGTCGCCTTGGGCGACAGTTAGGAGAATACGCCTTGGGCGACAGGTGGGAGAATACGCCCTGGGGGACAGGTGGGAGAATGGATCAGGAAGAGCGCGCCACCTGATTGCGTCCTTTCTCCTTGGCCGCATGCATGGCCACATCGGCCCGGTTGAGGATATCGGGCAGGCTGGAATCCTCGGGCCGGGCTTCAGCCACTCCGATGCTGACCGTATAGGCCACGTGCCGGCCGTCACTGAGCACCAGCGGCTGGGCGGCGATACTGGCGCGCAGCCGCTCTGCGACGTGGGTGGCTCCGGCGATGGGGGTTTCGGGCAGCACCAGCACGAATTCCTCGCCACCGTAGCGGCCGATGGCGTCGGATGTGCGCATCAGCTCGTTGCAGCGGCGCACCACATTGCACAGAACCTCGTCGCCAGCGGCATGGCCGTGGACATCGTTGATGTCCCGGAAGCGGTCGGCATCGATCATCAGCACCGAAAGCGTCCGGCCATAGCGGCGGAACCGTTCGAACTCGATCTCCGCCAGCTCCAGCAGGGCGCGGCGGTTCAGGCATTCCGTCAGTCCATCGATGGCTGCCAGCTCGCGCAGGCGGTCTTCCACCCGGCGCCGCTCGGAAATATCAAGGATGATCAGCAAGCGGGCTGCCGCACCTTCCCACTGCATGGACCGGCTGGTCACCTGCACTGGCACCAGGCTGCCGTCGGGCCGCTCCATGGTCGCGGTGACGGAGCGGCTGTCCTGCGCCCGCAGCCGGGCGGCCACCGTCGGATAGGATTCCTCGGGGAACAGCTGACGCAGGGGCTGGCCCACCACGCTGTCCCGCGAGCGTCCCGTCAGTGCCAGGGACGCCGCATTGGCCTTCTGCACCACGGTCTCATGCACCACCAGCATGCCTTCGAAGGCCCCGTTGAAGGCAGCCGCGAAGCGGTCTTCGCTGCTGTGGATCGCGTGATGGAGGCCTTCGACCGTGCGCAGCTGGTGATGGATCACCGCGACCAGGGCGCCGAGGGTGACGATCACCACCAGCAGGCTGGCCAGCAGGGCCAGCAGGCCCTTGCTGTCGGGCAGGCCGCCGTCAACGGCCGTTCCGACTGTCACCACCAGCGGCAGATCGGTCAGGGCGCGGTGGGCCACGTGGCGAGCCACGCCGTCGGTGGTGGTCGGCGCCTGACTGGTGCCCACCGGGGCGGACGGCAGGATGGTGCGGAACAGAGGACCGTTAGCAAAGGACCGGCCCTCCAGCCCCGATCCCGCCGGCAGGCGCATCAGCATCAGCCCGTCGGAGCGCAGCAGGGAAAAGGTGCCTTCTTCCCCCAATCCGGCAGCGAGTTGCAGGCCGCGAAAGGGCGCGGAATCCACGGTGGCCACCACCCAGGCGGCCGGATCGTCGGTCCAGGCGTCGGAGGGCTGAGGCGTGGGAATGACAAAGGCCAATTGCGGGCGCCCCTGTGCCGGAATGGCCAGGGCCGGCAGGGGCGACGGGCCATCCCCAAGCCCATGCGAGGCCTCGGCAAAAGCCACGGCCAGACTGCCGGGATGGCTGTCCAGGGGCGTGGTGCCTGTGGGGAAAACCGGGGTCGAGCTGCTCAGGACCGCGCCCTCGGCATTCAGCACGATCAAACCGGCCACCGGCGGCATCTGTCCGGCGAGGCTGCGCAGGGACTGGGGCGAGGCCCGCCCCGCTGCCGCCAGGACACCGGCCCGCTCCAGCAGAGGCGTCAGGTTGCGCACCGTCCCCCGGGTCATCTCGGACAGGGCCAGGGCGATGGTGCCGACGTGGTTCAGGGTATCGGCCCGCCTGGTTTCCTGCTCCCGCTCCACCAGCATCACGCCACCGCCGATCACCACGATCGCGGCCAGCAGGGCCAGGGCGATGACCGCCAGACGAAAGCGCCCCGGCGTATAGAGACGGCTGGGAGTGGCATGAGTCCCCTGGCCGGAATGCGATCCGGTTTCCGGGGGAGAAACCGGTTTGTCCGGACCGGCCTGATTCTGCGTTTCCGCTGTGTAATTCATTGCATTATACTTTTCAGCGGCTGCGGGCTTGCTGCGAACTGTCGCCCCCTATCCGGACCGGATCGCTGGAAAAATGCAACCCCAAAAGCGTGCGCTCGGGGTCCCGTGGCTCGGGAAAGAACAAAGGCAAGCGCATTACGGTGTGGGATGAGGATACGGTTGGTTGTCTCCTGTCGGACCTGAAGATCAGAACAGCCAGCCGTCCGCCGATCCTCTCGGCGCCGAACCCAGCGCGCGGGCTCTTGCACGGGATCTGGTCTGCGGCATGGCGCTTCCGGCGGCCCTGATCGGCCGGGACGGACGGATCCGGACCGCGAACGACGCCCTGGCCCGTCTGGTCCGCGATTCCTGCGACGCCCTGACCGGCCGCCCGGTTCCCCTGTTGCATGTGGGTGATACGGAAACCGGCCTGCGCCGGCCCGAAGGGGTGATCGCCGACGGGGACATTCCCTATCAGGGCGATGGCCTGGCCTGTCAGGCCGACGGCGCGACCCTGGACGTGATGGTCAGCCTGGGCGCCCTGCCCGGCCTGCCGGACAGCTATCTGCTGACCATGACCGACATCACCGACAGCAAATGCTTGGCCTGCCGGATCCGCATCAGCCGCGACCGGTACCGTGAAGCTTTCGACCAGCAGACCGAGCTGGTCTGCCGCTTTCTGCCCGACACCACCATCACCTTCGTCAACACCGCCTATGCCGAAGCCCTGGGGCAGCCGGCCCACACTCTGATCGGCAGCCGGCTGACCGATCTGCTGACGCCGACCGATGCCGCCTGCTTCCGAACCTACCTGACGACTTTCACCGCCGATGACCCGGTCCGGGATGGCGAGGAATCCTTCGAGCTGCCGGGCGCGGGCGTCACCAGCCAGTGGTGGCGACGGCGGGCGATCTTCGACGTTTCCGGGGACGTCGTCGGCTTTCAGTCGGTTGGGCGGGATGTTTCCGTCGAAAAGCGGCGGGAACGGGAACGGGCGCGCCTGGAACGGATCGTCCTGCAAAGCCCCGTGGTCTGCCTGGCCTGGAGCGAAGAAAAGGGCTGGCCGTTGTCCTTCGCCTCGGACAACGTGCGCCGCTGGGGATATGACGCCGACACCCTGTGCGACGGCGGGGCGGAACTGATCAGGCTCATTCATCCGGAAGACCGGCCGTTGCTTGAAACCCTGATGGCCGCCCCGGCGGTGGACGGGGCCGTCGCCGCCATGCAGGTGCGCATCCTGGATGCGCGCGGCAAGGCGCGGTGGATGGACGTGCACCTGCGTCGCGACGCCGACCCCGGTATCGGGCACGCCGCCGCCGCCGGGTGGGAGGGCCTGTTCACCGACATCACGGCAGAGCGGGCCGCCGCCTTGCGCTATGGCGCGCTGTTCGGGACCCGGGCGGCCGGGGTCATGGAAGTGGACCTGCGGCCCCTGCGGTCCCGGGCTCCCCACACCATTCCCACCGACCCCGAAGCGGTCCTGCGCCTGATATCGGTGAAAAGCGTCAACGAGCGCACCCGCCAGGTGGTGGCCATACCGTCGGGCCGGGTCTCCGTCACCCTGGCCGACCTTGTCACCGAAGAGGACCGGGCGGTGGTGGCGTCGGCCGTCTGCCGGCTGCTGCTGGGGCAGGTCACCCATATGACGGCGGAAGCCCGGTTCCGGCGACGCGGCGGCGGTCCGGGTCCGTGGATGCTGCTGTCCTGCGTTATGCCCGCCGACATGGACCCGGAAGCGACAGAGGCGGAGGCAGCCCGGGTCCCGCTCGTCGCGCCGGTCATCCTGCTGGACATCGACGAACTGGTGACCAAACGGGCCGAACAGAAGCAGGCTGACGACCGCGCCCGTCAGGCCGAGCGGATCGCCGGCCTGGGATGGTGGGAATGGAAGCGGGGACCGCGAGGCGGACAGCTGTCCTGTTCAAGCAACCTTTTGTCGCTGATCGGCCTGCCGCCGGGAGCGCAGCTCCATGCGGCGGAACTGGTGGATCTGATCGTGCCAGATGAGCGGCCGGCGATGCGCCGGACACTGACGCGCTGCTTCCGGAGACGCAGCGATCTTCAGGCCACCTGCCAGGTCCGGGGCCGGGACGGGGCGACCCGCTACCTGCGCAGCCTGGGCGAGGCGGTGCGTGATCAGGACGGGCGGCTGGTCGGCCTGCGCGGGGTTTCCCAGGACGTCACCAGCCTTGTGGAGACGGCCGACGCCCTGGTGGCCACGGAAACCAAGTACAGGGGCGTCCTGGAGAACGCCGCCGATGCCGTCTATATCCATGACATGGACGGCACCATCATCGATGCCAACCAGCAGGCGGTGGTCGACACCGGCTACAGCAAGGCCGAGCTGCGGCAGCTGCGGGTCTTTGGCCTTGCCCCGACGCGGGAGCGGGGGTTCCGCAAGGGCGTCTGGAGCCAGTTGGCCCCGGGGCAGACCCGCACCCTGGAAGATTTGCACCGTCGCAAGGATGGCTCGGAATTCCCGGTGGAAGTGCGGCTTGGCGCTTTTTTCGAAGGGGGCGAGAAGCGGCTGGTAGCCATCGCCCGCAACGTCTCCGAACGGGTGCGGGTGGAAAAGGAACTGCGCCAGACCGCCGAACGCTTCAAGACCTACTTCGACCTCGGCCTGATCGGCATGGCGGTGCTGTCGCCGGAACGGCGGTGGCAACAGGTCAACGCCGCCCTGAGCACCATGATGGGCCGCAGCGAAACGGATATGGCCGAAACCACCTGGCAGGGCCTGCTGCATCCGGAAGACAGGGCACGGGATATCCGCCTGTTCCGCCAACTGCTGGCCGGCGATACGGACAGCTATTCCGCCGAGTTGCGGTTTCTGCGACGGGACGGCACCGAAATGCCAGCCAGCGTATCGGTCGGCGTGGTGCGCGGACCGGGCGGCGTGGTGGACCACTTCATCGCCCTGGTGCAGGACATCTCCGAACGGCGGGCTTGGGAGACGGTGAAGGCGGAGAACGAAGCCCGTCTGCGTTCGCTGATCAACGGCACGACGGATGTGATCGCCCTGGTCGACGCGGACGGCACCATCCGCATCATCAACCGGCCGGGCGCCCGCCTTCTGGGATCCACCGTCCGGCAATCGGTGGGCCGCAGCTTCTACAGCTTCCTCGACCGGCGGGAAGGGCTGGAACGCCGCCATGCTTTCAAGGACGTGATGGCTACCATGCTGCCCCTGAACCGCGAGGAACGGTGGGGCGAACGGTGGCTGGACGTGGTGATCTTCCCGGTGGTGGACAGCGAAGGGTGCTCCATGGGCGTGACCATCCATGCCCGCGACATCACCGCCCGCCGCCGCACGGAAATGGCCCTGAAGGACAGCGAGGCCCGGCTGCGCGGCGCCTTTGACGGTGCGGTGCACGGCATCGCCCTGATCACCCCGGACGGGGACATCCTGCAAGCCAACACCGCCCTTGCGGGAATTCTGGGCCGGCCGGCCCAGGAGCTGGCGGCCGCCGACTACGGTGTCCTGCGCCACCCCGACGATGCCGGCACGTCGGACGTGGTCGACCACATGATGACCGGGTTCTGCGAACAGGCCGAAGCCGAACGCCGCATCCGCCTTCCCGACGGCCGGGTGGGCTGGATCCATATCGCGGGATCCCTGGTGCGCACCGACGACGGAGCCCCGCTGTATTTCGTTGTCCACGTCCAGGACATCACCCAGCGGCGCGAGGCCGAACTGCGCGCCCGGACCGCCGAGGGCCATCTGCTCGAATCCGCCGAGATGATGTCCGAAGGACTGCTGCTGTTCGATTCCCGAGGCCGTCTGGTGCTGGCCAATACGGCCTATCGCCAGACCATGCCGGAGCTGGCCCACATGCTGGAACCGGGCATGGAGTTCGAGGACTTCGTGCGGGCGACGGTGGAAACCGGCTGCATCCGCCAAGCCGTAGACGATCCCCAGGGCTGGATGGACTGGCGCATCCGCTCCTTCGGCACCCTGACCGATCCTTTCGAAATCGAGGATCAGCACGGCCGCTGGTACCTGGTGCGGGAAAGCCGGACGGTCAGCGGCTATACCCTGATCCTGCGCGCCGACATCACCGCCCTGAAGACCCGCGAAGCCATGCTGGCCGAAGCCAAGGAAACCGCCGAACTGGCCAACCACGCCAAAAGCGAATTCCTGGCCAACATGAGCCACGAGTTGCGCACGCCGCTGAATGCCATCATCGGCTTCTCCGACGTCATCAAGAACGAGATGTTCGGCGCCATTCCCAACCCGGTCTACGTGGATTATGCCCGCAATATCAACGAATCAGGTACCCATCTTCTGGAAATCATCAGCGATATCCTCGACCTGTCGAAGATCGAGGCCGGCGAACTGAGCCTGGAAGAATCGGGGGTAGACCTCGCCGAGGTGGTGCAGGCCTCGATTCAGATGATCCAGCCCCGGGCCGCAGCCAAGCACATCACCCTGACCAATTCCATTCCCGACACCCTGCCCCTGGTGCGCGGCGACAGCCTGCGGCTGAAGCAGGTGCTGCTGAACCTGCTGTCCAACGCGATCAAATATACCGACGACGGAGGCCGGGTGACCGTGGTGGCGGCGATGGAGCCAACCGGCGATCTGGCCCTGACCGTGCGGGACAACGGCATCGGCATGGACGAGGACGGCATCCGTGTTGCCTTGACCGCCTTCGGCCAGGTGGAAAGCGCCTATACACGCCGCCAGGGCGGCACCGGGCTGGGCCTTCCCCTGACCCGCAAGCTGGTGGAAGCCCACGGCGGTGCCCTGCGCATCGAAAGCGCGCTGGGCAAGGGGACGGCGGTCACCATCCTGCTGCCGGCAGACCGCTGTACCCCCGTGCCCGAACCGGCCTGATAGATCCCGTACACCTGATACATCCGGTACAAGCGACGGCCCGATCCAGAATCATAAGACAAGCATCAGGTGACATGAAAACCGATTTCCACTTTTCCGCCTGCTGCTCTATCGCACCGGGTTGGCGTTTTCCAGATGCACCTCGGTGATCGCGGCGAGCACTTCGTCGCTCAGCACGGTATCTGCCGCAGCCAAGTTCTCGGCCAGATGGGCCTGGGAATTGGCCCCCATCAGCGCACTGGTGACAAACGGGCGGGTGATGACGAAGCCCAGCGCCAGGGCCGGCAGGGACAGGCCGAAGCGGTCCGCCACCGCCAGATAGCGGCGGGTATGCTCTTCCACCCGATCCCCAAGGAAGCGGCCGTAGCGTTCTGGGAACAGGGTCAGCCGGGCGTTTTCCGGCAGCACGCCGCCCAGGTACTTGCCGGTCAGCACCCCCTGCCCCAGCGGCGAATAGGCCACCAGGCCGACCTGCTCGCGCATCGACACTTCGGCATGGCCGATCTCGAAGGTGCGGTTCAGCAGGTGATAGGGGTTCTGGATCACCGACGGCGGGGTCAGGCCGGCGGCCTCGCAGGCCGCAACGATACGGGTCAGACCCCAGGGGGTTTCGTTGGACACGCCCCAGGCGCGGATCTTGCCAGCTTTCACCAGCCCGTCCATCACCGCAGCGGTTTCCGCCAGCGGCGTGCCTCCGTCGTCCTCGGGATCGTGCTCATAGTCCAGGCGGCCGAAGGTGTTGGTCTTCCGGTCCGGCCAATGGGTGTAATACAGGTCCACGTAATCGGTTTGCAGCCGGCGCAGACTGTCTTCCAGGGCCTGGGTGATATTGGCGCTGTCCAGCCGGGCGTTGCCGTCGCGCAGATGGCGCATCACCGTGCGACCGGCCACCTTGGTGGCCATGATCACCCGGTCGCGGGTCTTGCGGGCGGCGAACCAGCGGCCGATGATGGCCTCGGTTTCGCCCTGGGTCTCAGGACGCGGCGGGATGGGGTACATCTCGGCGGCATCGAAGAAATCCACGTTATGATCCAGCGCGGTATCCATCAGGCCGAAAGCCTCGTTCTGGGGCACCTGCTGGCCATAGGTCATGGTGCCGAGGGACAGGGCGCTGACGGACAGGCCCGACCGGCCGAGGGGACGTTTTTGCATGCGTAAGGTTCCGATTGATGGCGACCCCGGGGGATCAGGGTCGAGTGTGGACACTATGCCGCCATATGGGGGGCGCCGTCGCCTCGCGGTACCCCGGGCCGTGCGCTCCAGCGCCCTGTGGACCGGCAACCCCGAGACCCTGCCCGCCCTGCCCGGGGCCTATGTGCTGCTCATCGGTCTCGAAAGCTCCGTCCCCGCGCCCCCGTGCCTGGGCGGATTTCTGCTGCCGCCGGGCCTGTACGCCTATGCCGGCAGTGCTTATGGCCCGGGCGGCCTGCGCGCCCGGGTGGGACGGCACATCCGGCGGGACAAAACGAAGCGCTGGCATGTGGATGCCCTGACCTCGACCGGCGCCTGGGTCTGGGCGCGGGTCTGGAGCGTCCATCCGGACAGCCTGCCCGCTTCCGACGCTGCCTCCCCACTGCTTATCCCGAATGAATGCACCCTGGCCCGGGACCTCGCCGCCTTTCCGGGAGCGGCCATCCCCGTCCCCGGCTTCGGTGCCAGCGATTGCCCGGGCTGCGCGGCGCATCTGATTGCCCTGAAGGGACCACGCGGACCCCTGGGCAGCGCCCTGGCTGCCGATCCCTGGGGCCGGCCGGCGAAACCGGGGGACCTGCCATGAGCCTGGGATGGGACCGGGACACCGACGGCACGCCCCTGCTGGACTCCGGTGACCGGCGGCGGCTGGCGGCCGTGGTGGCCGGTGTGCTGGGCGGCCTGGCCGGCGGCCTGGGCCTGTTTCTGGCCCTGGGTCTTGCCGGCGCGGCAGGCTTGACGGTGCTGGGCGGTCCGCTGATGCTGGACAGCTGGCCCGGCGCCTGGCCCGGGATCCTGGTCGCCGGCGCCGCCGTCATCACCGTGCCGCCGCTGGGGGTCGCCTATGGCTGGACGGTCATGGCCCGGCTGGACGAGCGCCAGACTTTGCGCATGGAAACCGCCGCCTGGGGACCCTATCTGCTGGGCGCAGCGCTGCCGGGGCTGGCAGCCACGGCCCTGGCGACCATCGCCGCCATTCTGTGGGCGGTGCCGGCGGAACCATTGCCCACGGCGCTGGCCGGCCTGGGATTTTCCCTGGGCAGCGGCGGCCTGGGGGGCGGCCTGTTCCGCCTTATTGCCCGGGGGCCTCGGCCGATGCCCTGAGCCGCGCTTTCCACAAAGCCACCGGGTCCGGATCATCCCCCCGCTCCTGCGCCGATTCCAGGGTACCGAGGCGGAACGCGTTGGCGCGACGGTCCGCCCCGGACGGCAGCGGCGCGTCCCGGTCCTTGAGCCAGGCAGCAATGTCATTGAGAACCAGCGGCCCTTCCACATCCCGCAGCATCATGTGCCAGCCTTCGGGATACAGGGCAATGCGGTGCTGTGGCCCCTGCACCCGCTTGGCGACAGTGCGGACGGGGCCGGCGGGAATGATCTCGTCGTTCAGTCCATAGAGCACCAGGGACGGCCGCTCCAGACTGCCGGCGCGGGAATAGGCCAGGTCCATCAGGTCGGTCAGCCCGGCCAGGGCATCCACCCGGGTGCCCCGGATCATCAGCCGGTCGGTGCCCAGCCCGCGCAGCATGGACAGATTATCGCTGGGCCAAATTTCCAGATCGCTGCCGGTCAGCTCCAATCCCGGGGCAACGCGGGAAACCACCCACAGAACGGCGCGGTAGTACCAGGGCATGGTCTTGCGCGCCCACACCGCCGGCGCCACCAGAACGACGGCAGACAGGTCGTCCAGCGGTGGCGCGTCCGGGTCGGTGGCTGCGGCGATGGCCACGGCACCGCCCATGCTTTCCCCCATCAGGATCAGGGGCACATCGGGATGACGCGCGTGCACGGCGGCAATAACGCTGTGGGCGTCGGCGACAAGGGCATCGGAGCCGGGCCACTCCCCGCGTCCGGGGGACAAGCCGAAACCACGCTGGTCATAGGCATAAACGCCCAGTCCCCGCGCCGCCAAGGTCGGCCCGGAATCGCGAAAGGCCCCCGCATGATCGTTGAAGCCATGCAGGGCAACGATCACCGCTTCCGGAGTCTCGTCCGCGGGCAGCCAGGCCCGCAGGGACAGGGGCCGGCCGTCCGCCCCGCGCACGAACGACCCTTGCAGACGCGGCAGGGCCTCTACCGTGGGGTCGAAGGGCGCCTCAGCCGTCGTGCAAGCACCCAGCAGCAGGCTCAAGCCCCCGATCAGGCCGAGCAAAACCCCCCGCCATCGACGGGGGGCCGGTTGGCCTCTGCACACTGACGCCATCAAATCCGAGGCTGCCCTCACCGGGCCTCGCCAGCGGGGCGCTTGGCCGTGATCTGGAGGAAGATGTCCTCCAGGTCCGTTTCCTCGGTGGTGAGGTCAGCCACCCGCAGCCCGGCATCGCGCACCGCATCCAGGATGCGGCCCATGGGCATGGTGCTGGGCTGATAGGTCAGACAGACCTTGTTCGGACCGCGCAATTCCGCCCCCAGAGTGGCCAGCGACGGCGGCAGGCTGTCCAGATAGTCATCGACGGTGATGCACAGGGACTTGCTGTCCAGCCGATGCAGCAGAGTCGAGGTCTTTTCGCAGGCGACCAGACTGCCGTTGTTGATGATGGCGATGCGGTCGCACAGGGTTTCGGCTTCTTCCAGATAGTGGGTGGTCAGCAGGATGGTCACGCCCTGGCGGTTCAACTCCTTGACCATGGCCCACAGGTTCTGCCGCAGTTCGATATCCACCCCGGCGGTCGGTTCGTCGAGCACCAGGATCGGCGGGCTGTGCACCATGGCCTTGGCCACCAGCAGCCGGCGCCGCATGCCCCCCGACAGGGTCCTGGCGTAGCTGTCGGCCTTGTCGGCCAGCCCCACCGAATCGAGGATCTCCATGGTGCGGCGTTCGCGCTTGGGCACGCCGTACAGACCGGCCTGGACCTCCAGCATCTCTCGGGGGGTGAAGAAGGGGTCCAGGTTCAGTTCCTGGGGCACGATGCCGATGGCGCAGCGGGCGTTGCGTTCGTCCGTATCCAGGTCCATGTCCCAGATCCGCACGCTGCCGGAGGACTTCAGCACCAGCCCGGCCATGATGTTGATCAGGGTGGACTTGCCCGCGCCGTTCGGCCCCAGCAGGGCGAAGAACGAGCCCCGGGGAATGTTGAGCGAAACGCCGTCCAGCGCCTTCTTGCCGCCGCGATAGACCTTGGACAGGTCGCGGATGGCGATGGCATCGTCCGGTAGCGCGGACTCTGCGGTCGAGGCGGGGGTGGGAGCAGTGGTCGAGGCGGTCATGACAGGGTCCTGCGATTTTTCGGCGGCGGTCCGGCGAAGACGGGAAAGCAGCCCCTGTCCCTCCGGATGGAAGCGGACGGGGCATCGGGGACGTTCGGTCTTGCGGGCCTTGGGGTCGGGGGTGTCCGTGACGTCCTATATGGGGTGCAACAGCGCGGATGGGAGACGAAAGTTCCGTGGAATAAAACTTCGGCGCCCGAGAAAAATGGACCGTCGGCGGTCGTCTCCGGCCGGACTCCCCGGGCCGAGGGTCCCGGGGTCCGGGTGGTTTGCCATTGCGCGACGCGCAGTGATGGGTATCATCCGGCCATAATTCAGGTCAAACCGCTTTAGGATTACCGCCATGACCCACGCGCCGACGTTCCCGGTGACCGAAACCCTGCAGGTGGACACGCTGGATGTGGCGTGCGACGGCGGCGGCGGTGCCCTGGGCCATCCGCTGGTTTACCTCCACATCAAGGCGGACAAGGGCGCCATCGTATGCCCCTATTGCTCGCGGAAATATGTGGCGACCGAGAAAGCCCTGTCCCACGCCGGGCATCACTGACGCCGCGCTTCCCCCTTTTGGCCGGTTCGTTGACGGGTCTTCCGGGACGGGATCCGGACTCCGGGGCCTGTTCCCGGACCGGCCGTCGTAACGCGAAGGATTCCTTTTGATGGACGCGCCGGCCAAGCGCCTGTTCCTGGTGGACGGCTCGGGATACATCTTCCGGGCCTATCACAGCCTGCCCCCCATGAGCCGCTCCGACGGCACGCCGGTCAACGCCGTCTACGGCTTCACCACCATGCTGATGAAGCTGCTGGCCGACATGGATGCCGACCATGTGGCGGTAATTTTCGATGCGGCCCGGCGATCCTTCCGCAACGACATCTATGAACCCTACAAAGCCCAGCGCCCGCCGGCGCCCGAGGATCTGGTTCCCCAGTTTTCCATCATTCGCGAGGCGGTGCGCGCCTTCAACGTGCCCTGCATCGAAAAGGACGGATTCGAGGCCGACGACCTGATCGCCACCTACGCCCGCAAGGCCCGTGCCCAGGGCGCGGAGGTGACCATCGTGTCCTCCGACAAGGATCTGATGCAGCTGGTGGGCGAAGGGATCGGCATGCTCGATCCCATGAAGAACCGCACCATCGGCCCGGCGGAGGTGATGGAAAAGTTCGGCGTTTCCCCCGACAAGGTGGTGGATGTCCAGGCGCTGGCAGGCGATTCGGTGGATAACGTGCCCGGAGTGCCGGGGATCGGCATCAAGACCGCCGCCCAGCTGATCACCGAATACGGCGACCTGGAGACCCTGCTGTCCCGCGCCGGCGAGATCAAGCAGCCCAAGCGCCGCCAGACCCTGACCGAAAACGCCGAGGCCGCGCGGATCTCCCTGCAACTGGTCACCCTGCGCGACGATGTGCCGGTGGAAGAGGACTGGGCCGACTTCGCCGTCCGCGAGCCGGAGGCCGGAACCCTGGCCGCGTTCATGACCGAAAACGGCTTCAAGTCGATTCTTGCCCGCATCAGCGCGGTGACAGACAGCCCCGTCGACGACCCGGTGGCCGATGCCGGCAGTGGGGCTGTCACGGCCGAGGATGCCTATACCCTGGTGACCACGGTCGCCGAGCTGGAACAATGGATCGCCGAGGCCCGCAAGGCCGGGGCCTGCGCGATCGATACGGAGACGAACAGCCTCCAGGCCCGCCATGCGACTCTGGTGGGGGTTTCGCTGGCGGTGACGCCGGGCCGGGCCTGCTACATCCCCTTTGCCCACAAGGCGCCGGAACCGGACGAGAAAGCCGGCGGCCTGGACCTGGACGGCACCGGAGAGACCGGAGTGGCCGGGGGAGACGCGGCCGGCCCGCAGAACATCGACGACCGGGATGCGGCGCTGAAAGCTCTGGGCAGCCTGCTGTCCGATCCCGGGGTGCTGAAGATCGGCCATAACTTCAAGTACGACATGCATGTGTTCGCCGGCGCGGGGCTGACGGAGATCGCCCCGATCGACGACACCATGGTGCTGTCCTATGTGCTGGACGGGGCCGCCCATGGTCACGGCATGGACGAACTGGCGGACCTGCACCTGGGCCGTACCACCGTCAAATACGCCGATGTCTGCGGCACCGGCCGCAATGCCATCACCTTCGATCTGGTGCCGCTGGACAAGGCCCTGGACTACGCCGCCGAGGACGCGGACGTCACCTTGCGCCTGCACCGCCTGCTGCGGGCGCGGCTGCTGAAAGAGCGGATGGTGCGGGTCTACGAGACCCTGGACCGGCCGATGGTGCAGATCCTGACCACCATGGAAGGCGAGGGGATTTCCGTAGATTCCCTGCGCCTGAAGGAACTGTCGGGAGAATTCGCCCGGCTGATGGCCGATCTGGAGCAGGAGATCCACACCCTAGCCGGCCACGCGTTCAATGTGGGTTCGCCGAAGCAGCTGGGAGAAGTGCTGTTCGGCGAAATGGGCCTGCCCGGCGGCCGCAAGAGCAAGAAGACCGGCGCGTGGTCGACGGACGCCAAGGTGCTGGAAGACTTGGCGGCAGGGGGCCATGACCTGCCGGTGAAGGTGCTGGAGTGGCGGCAGTATTCCAAGCTGAAAGGCACTTATACGGACGCGCTGGTGAAGGAAATCGATCCGCGCACGGAGCGGGTGCACACCACCTATGGCCTGACGCAAACGACGACGGGACGGCTGTCGTCCAACGACCCGAACCTGCAAAACATCCCCATCCGGACCGAGGCCGGCCGCAAGATCCGCGAAGCCTTCGTGGCGCCGTCGGGCAGCCTGCTGATCAGCGCCGACTATTCGCAGATTGAATTGCGGCTAGTGGCCCATGTGGCGGGAATCGCCGCGCTGCGTCAGGCCTTCGCCGATAGCCAGGATATCCACACCATCACCGCCAGCCAAGTGTTCGGGGTGCCGGTGGAGGGCATGGACCCGATGGTCCGCCGTCAAGCCAAGGCCATCAACTTCGGCATCATCTACGGCATCAGCGCCCACGGTCTGGCCCAGCAGCTGGGGGTGTCGCGGGGCGATGCGCAGACCTTCATCGACGCCTATTTCAAGCAGTTCCCGGAGATCAGGGACTACATGGAAGCGATGAAGGAAAAAGCGCGGATCGACGGGCTGGTGACCACGCCGCTGGGGCGGCGGATCCCGATCCCGGGGATCAAGGACAAGAACCCGGCGGTGCGGAATTTCGCGGAGCGACAGGCGATCAACGCGCCAATCCAGGGCGGGGCGGCGGATATCATCAAGCGGGCGATGATCCAGCTGCCTCCGGCCCTCAAGGCAGCGGGCCTGTCGGGGACGCGGATGCTGCTTCAGGTGCACGACGAACTGGTGTTCGAAGCCCCCGACGCCGAGGTGGAGGCAGCCCGAACCCTGGTCCGCCAGGTGATGGAGTCGGCCGTGACCCTGCGCGACGACGCCGGCACGGAAACGGTGCCGCTGGTGGTGGAGACGGGTGCGGCGCGCAGTTGGGCAGACGCGCACTGACAATAAAAGGAGTGCCGAGGAGCGAACGCTCCTTGGCCCGGCGGAGCCCCCGTTTGCCGCAAGACGGCAAAATCAACGCCCTGCCCGCCCCATCTTTCCCATCCAACGAAAACAGGGAGCCTTTCGGCCCCCTGCTTCGTTCGACGTTGCGCCAACTGAAAATCAGGCGGTCTTCTTTTCGCCCTCGGTGACCGGAATGGCCAGCTTGTCGAGCATTTCCTTCGGCACGATCTGCCAGAAGTTCTTCAATTCCCGCTGCCAATCCACCAGCAGCCGCTCGGCGTAGCGGGACTGGGTTTCGGCCACGTGCTCGCGCACCAGGGCTTCCAGCTCCTCGGCATAGTGCTGCACTTCGATGCGCTGCCAGATCACCGAGTCGGGGTTGATCCGCGCCGACAGCGTGTCTTCCGGGTCGTAGACATAGGCCATGCCGCCCGTCATCCCCGCCCCGAAGTTCGCCCCCACTTCGCCCAGGATCACCGCAACACCGCCGGTCATGTATTCACACCCGTTGGAGCCGCAGCCCTCGATCACCACCTTGGCGCCGGAGTTGCGCACCGCGAAGCGTTCACCCGCCTGTCCGGCGGCGAACAGCTGGCCGCTGGTCGCCCCGTACAGCACCGTGTTGCCGATGATGGTGTTCTCGTTGGTCTTCAGCGGGCTCGACACAGCCGGACGGACCACGATGGTGCCGCCGGACAGCCCCTTGCCCACATAGTCGTTGGCGTCGCCGAAGACTTCCAGCTTCAGCCCCTGAACCGCAAAGGCCCCCAGGGACTGGCCGGCAGAACCGCGCAACCGCACCGTGATGTGGCCCGGCTCCAACCCTGTCATGCCGAAGCGGGTGACGATCCGATGGCTCAGCTTGGTGCCCATGGCGCGCATGGTGTTGCGCACCGTATAGGTCAGCTGCATCTTCTCGCCGTCTTCCAGGGCGGGCTTGGCATCGGCAATCATTTGCGCGTCCAGGGTTTCGGGGACCTCGTTGCGGCCCTCGATGGTGCAGATGTGCGAGCCCATGCCGGTGTCCGGCTGAACCAGGATCGGGTTCAGATCCAAGTCGTCCAAGTGCGCCGCCCCACGGCTGACCTGATGCAGCAGATCGGTGCGGCCGACCACTTCGTTCAGCGAGCGCATGCCCAGGGAAGCGAGGATTTCCTTCACTTCTTCGGCGATGAAGCTGAACAGGTTGACCACCTTTTCCGGCGTGCCGGTGAACTTGGCGCGCAGCTCGTCCACCTGGGTGCAGACCCCCACGGGGCAGGTATTGGAATGGCACTGGCGGACCATGATGCAGCCCAGCGCCACCAGGCTGGTGGTGCCGATGCCGAATTCCTCGGCGCCCATCATCGCCGCGATCACCACGTCCCGACCGGTCTTGATGCCGCCGTCCGTGCGCAGAACCACGCGGTGGCGCAGCTTGTTCAGGGTCAGCACCTGATGCACCTCGGCCAGACCCAGTTCGAAGGGCAGGCCGGCATACTTGATCGAGGTCTGCGGGCTGGCCCCCGTGCCGCCGGAGTGCCCGGAAATCAGGATCACGTCGGCGTTGGCCTTGGCCACCCCCGCCGCAATGGTGCCGATGCCCGACCGCGAGACCAGCTTCACGCAAACCTTGGCGCGCGGGTTGATCTGCTTCAGGTCATAAATCAGCTGCGCCAGATCCTCGATGGAATAGATATCGTGGTGCGGCGGCGGGCTGATCAGCATCACGCCCGGGGTCGCATGGCGCAGCTTGGCGATGGCTTCGGTCACCTTGAAACCGGGCAGCTGGCCACCTTCGCCGGGCTTGGCGCCCTGGGCCACCTTGATTTCGATTTCACGGCACTGGTTCAGGTATTCCGCCGTCACCCCGAAGCGGCCGGACGCCACCTGCTTGATCGCCGAGTTGGCGTTGTCGCCGTTCGGAGCGGGCTTGTAGCGTTCCCGGACCTCGCCGCCCTCGCCGCTGTCGGACTTGGCGCCGATACGGTTCATGGCGATGTTCAAGGTGCCATGGGCCTCCGGCGACAGCGCCCCCAGGGACATGCCCGGGGTCACGAACCGGCGGCGGATCGAGGTGATGCTTTCCACCTCTTCGATCGGCACGGGTTCGCTTTCATGCTTGAAGTCCAGCAAGTCGCGAATGGTGATCGGCGGCAGCTTGCGCAGGCCGGCGGAGTACTTCTTGAAGGTCTGATAGCTGTCCGTGGCCACCGCATGCTGCAGGGTGTGGATCAGCTGGCCATCGAAGCTATGCGCCTCGCCGGAACGACGGTAGCGGTAGAAGCCGCCCACCGGCAGCACCACCGCCGCCGACCCGAAGGCCTTGTCGTGCTGTTTCAGCACCGTCAGCTGAATGCCCGACAGGCCGATGCCCGAGATGCGGCTGGGCAGGGCGGGGAAGAATTCCGCCACCAGCGCACGGGACAGGCCCACCGCTTCGAAGTTCAGGCCGCCGCGATAGCTGCTGATCACCGAAATGCCCATCTTGGACATGATCTTCAGCAGGCCGTCGTTGATCGCCTTCTTGAAGCGGCCCATGGCCTTTTCAAGGGTAACGCCCTCGTCGAACAGGCCCCGGCGCAGGCGGTCGGCGATGCTTTCCTGGGCCAGCCAGGGGTTCACCGTCGTCGCCCCGGCGCCGATCAGCACCGCGAAGTAATGGGTTTCCATCACTTCGCCCGACCGCACGTTCAGCGAGGTGAAGGTGCGCAGATGCTCGCGGACCAGGTGGGTGTGCACAGCCCCGGTGGCCAGGATCATGGGAATCGCCGCCCGTTCGGCGTTGACGCCGGTGTCGGACAGGATGACGTGCTTGCAACCGCCGCGCACCGCCGTTTCCGCTTCCGCCTGGATGCGGTACAGGGCATCGCGCAGCGCATTGGCGCCGGCCTTGATGTCGAAGGTGCAATCCACCTCGGCGGCGTCCTTGCCCATGCGCTTGCGCATGGCGTCATATTCCGCCGTGGTCAGCACCGGGCTTTCCAGCTGCAGCAGGTCACACTGGCTTTCGTCTTCGTCCAGGATGTTGCCCAGGTTGCCCAGGCGCGTCTTCAGGCTCATCACCCGGGTTTCGCGCAAGGGGTCGATGGGCGGGTTGGTCACCTGGCTGAAGTTCTGCCGGAAGAAGTGGTGCAGCCCGCGATACTGGGCCGACAGCACGGCCAGCGGCGTGTCGTCGCCCATGGAGCCGATGGCTTCCTTGGCGTCGGCGACCATGGGATGAAGGATCAGCTCCAGGTCTTCCATGGTCTGGCCGTAGTTCAGCTGCCGCCGGCGCAGGTCTTCCACCGCCAGGGTGGCAGGTTCGGTCAGGTCGCTGGTCGACTGATCGGCCAGTTCCTCGATGTGCTTGACCCAGTCGCCATAGGGGGCATTGGCCGCCAGAAGGTCCTTGATCTCGGTGTCCTGGTAGAACTTCCCTTCCTGCAGATCGACAGCGATCATGCCGCCGGGGCCGAGGCGCCCCTTGCGCACGATGTCCGATTCGGGCACCCGCACCATCCCGGTTTCCGAGCCCACGATCAGCAGGCCGTCGGCGGTGATGGAGAAACGCATGGGACGCAGGCCGTTGCGGTCCAGACCGGCGACCACCCAGCGGCCATCGGTCGCAGCCACGGCGGCCGGACCGTCCCAGGGTTCCATGACGCAGTTGCAGTAGCTGATCAGATCCCGGTGGTTGTCGGCCATCAGCTTGTTCTGCGTCAGGCTTTCGGGGATCAGCATGGCCTTGGTCATCGCCGCGTTGCGGCCGGACCGGCACAGCAGTTCGAAAGCGGCGTCCAGCGCCGCGCTGTCGGAGCTGCCGCCCTGGATCACCGGCTTCAGGTCGGCGATGTTATCGCCGAACAGCGGGCTGTCCATGCGGGTTTCGTGGGCCTTCATCCAGTTGACGTTGCCCGTCAGCGTGTTGATCTCGCCGTTGTGGGCAAGCATGCGGAAGGGCTGGGCCAGGCGCCAGGTGGGGAAGGTGTTGGTCGAATAGCGCTGGTGATAGATGGCAAAGCTCGACACGAACCGCTCGTCCAGCAGGTCCGGGTAGAAGCTGGTCAGCTGTTCGGCGAGGAACATGCCCTTGTAGATAATCGAGCGGCAGGACAGCGAGCAAATGTAGAACTCGCTGATCCCCGCGGAGACCACCCGCTTTTCAATGCGCCGCCGGATGACGAACAGGTCGCGTTCGAACTGGTCATCATCCACTCCCTTGGAGTTGGCGATCATGATCTGTTCGATTTCCGGCCGCGTGGCGTTGGCCTTTTCACCGATCACCGTGGTGTCCACCGGGACCTGGCGCCAGCCGTAGATGGCCAGGCCGTAGCGCAGGATTTCGCTTTCGACGATGGTGCGGCAGGCTTCCTGGGCGGTCAGGTCGGTCTTGGGCAGGAACACCATGCCGATGGCCAGGCGCCCCTTCACCGGCGCGTGGCCCGTGCGCTCCACATGTTCCTTGAAGAAGTCCTGCGGGATTTCCACGTGGATGCCCGCGCCGTCGCCGGTCTTGCCGTCGGCGTCAACAGCCCCGCGGTGGAACAGAACCTTCAGCGCCTCGATCCCGGCCACCACCACGCTGCGGCGGGGCTTGCCGTCGATCGCCGCAACCAGACCGACGCCGCAGGCGTCATGTTCGGCAGCAACATCATAGCCGTGGTTGGCTTCCAGCAGACGGGCGCGGCCTTCGGTGTAGCTCTCGACGAACGCGGCAGCGGCAGCATCGGCCTCGGAGCCGTAGCTCGGGCGGGAGTTCTCACTCATGGCGAAATCCTTCTCTAACGTCGTCGAAGCGAGAGCACCAGGCGGGAAAGCGGAAACCGGTCTTCCGGCTCGGCGGAACGCACGCCTTTGGCGTGACCTGACGCTCCAACTCTATGGTTCCGGATCAAATTATCGGCCTCAGCCGGCGGTTTGATCGAGTGCATCGCCCCAAACGAAGGCATCAGCCGAAGTTTGGAGAATTGATGCATAGACAATGTCCTAGGAAGCGGCGGCGAGCGGCGCACTGTCCGCCTCGTCAACGGCCACGCCGGCCGCCTTGGCGTCCAGATACTGGCGAATGCCTTCGGCGGCATCGCGGCCGTCGCGCACGGCCCAAACCACCAGCGAGGCCCCGCGCACGATGTCGCCGGCACCGAACACCCCGGGCAGACCGCTCATCTTGCTTTTCGGGTCCACCTGCACGGTGCCCCAGCGGGTGATCGGCAGGCGCGGCTCGCCGAACAGGCCGGGCAGGTCCTCCGGCTCGAAGCCCAGGGCCTCGATCACCAGCGTGGCGGGGACGGTGAATTCCGACCCTTCCATCACTTCCGGGGTCTGGCGGCCGGTGGCATCGGCCACGCCCAGGCGCATGCGCACGGCGCGCACGCCCGCCGCGTTGCCCTTGTCATCGTCCAGCACCGCTTCCGGCGCGGACAGCCAGACGAATTCGACGCCTTCTTCCATGGCGTTGGCCACTTCACGCTGCGAGCCGGGCATGTTGGCACGGTCCCGGCGGTAGAGACACTTCACCGACGTTGCGCCCTGGCGGATAGCGGTGCGCACGCAGTCCATGGCGGTATCGCCACCGCCCACGACCACCACATCCTTACCCGAAGCATTCAGGGTGCCGTCCTCGTAGGCCTCTACCCTGTCACCCATGCCCACCTTATTGGAGGCGGTGAGATAGTCGAGCGCCTTTGCCACACCCTTCAGCCCGGCCCCGGGCACGCTCATGCGGCGGGCCTTGTAGACGCCGGTGGCGATCAGGATCGCGTCATGCTTGGCGCGCAGGTCGGCCAGCGAGGCATCGCGGCCCACCTCGAAATCGGTTTTCAGGGTCACGCCGGCGTCGGCCAGCAGCTTGACCCGGCGCTCCACCACGTCCTTTTCCAGCTTGAAGCCGGGGATCCCGTAGATCAGCAGGCCGCCCATACGATCGTGGCGATCGTACAGGGTGACCTGGAAGCCCATGCGGCGCAGTTGCTCGGCTGCCGCCATGCCGCCGGGACCGCCACCGATGATGCCGACGGATTCGCTGCGCTCCACCTCGGCCGTCACGGGCTTCACCCAGCCCTTCTCCCAGGCCGTGTCGGTGATGTACTTCTCGACCGCGCCGATGGTGACCGAGTGATGGCGGGACTGCTCCAGAACACACGATCCCTCGCACAGGCGATCCTGGGGACAGATGCGGCCGCAGATTTCCGGCATGTTGTTGGTCGACGAAGAAACCTGATACGCTTCCTCCAGGCGACCCGACGCGGTCAGCATCAGCCAGTCGGGGATATTGTTCCCCAGCGGGCAATGGATCTGGCAGAAGGGGATGCCGCACTGCTCGCACCGGGACGCCTGGTCCCCGGCCGCGTCGTCGGTGAACCCGGTGTAGATTTCATTGAAATCGGTACGACGGGTCTCGGCGGTCCGCTTCTCGGGGGAGCGGGCGTCCAGATGGGTGAACTGGAGCATCTTACGGGCCATCAGGGGGCTCTCCTTCTTCGCATAGGCACTCACCGGCAGCAGGCAGCAGGCCGGGGAGGGGACATCGTCTATAAGGCCGTGACGCCCGGCCTCCAAGCAAAATCATGCCTATAGTTCACGAATGTGTACTAAATTTTTTCGATCAGACCCCGGGATCCGATTTTCCGAGGGCTGAATGGGGCGGGGGGTCGTATTATTGGTAAGCGTCCGTGACCTATTCTGCCCCTAGGCCAGGGAATCCCCCGATGCTATAAGGAGTCTGCTTCAACATTTGGTGGCCGGACTCCGTGACTCTCCTCCACATCGTGGTGCTCGCCCTGGTACAGGGGATCACCGAATTTCTGCCGATCAGCTCGTCCGGCCATCTGGTTCTGGTTCCGCTGCTGACCGACTGGCCCGATCAGGGCATGCACATGGACGTGGCGGTGCACGTTGGCACCCTGCTCGCCGTGATGCTGTACTTTTGGAGAGACGTGGTGGCCATGGTAAAAGGCACCTTGCGTCTGTTCAAGGGAAAGCGGGACCCGGGTGCGCGTCTGGCCCTGATGGTGATCGTCGGCACCATTCCCGTGGTAGTCGCCGGGTATGCCATGAGCCGGTCCATGGATATGGATGCGCTGCGCTCCCTGGAGGTGCTGGGCTGGACCACACTGGGCTTCGGCCTGCTGCTGCTGATCGCCGACAAGATGTGCATGACCGTGAAGCGCATCGAGCACATGAGCCTTGTCGACACCATCATCATCGGCCTGATGCAAGTGCTGGCCCTGGTGCCGGGCACGTCGCGGTCGGGGATTACCATGACGGCGGCCCGCTTCCTGGGCTACGAGCGCTCCGAGTCGGCGCGCTTTTCCATGCTGCTGTCCATGCCGACCATCGCCGCCGCCGGCACCCTGGTGGCATTGGATCTGTGGAAGGCCGGCGACATCCGGGTAACCGAGTTCGCCCTGATGGGCATGGGACTGTCGTTCGTGTCGGCCCTGGTCGCGATCACGGCGATGATGGCTTGGCTGCGCCATGCCGGCTTCACCCCGTTCGTGATCTATCGCGTGCTGCTGGGCGGTTTCCTGCTGTTGCTGGCTTACGGGGGGCCGGCCTACTGGCCGTTCTGAGATCGATACCCTACACGGCCCGCTCCTTCCGGCGTCCGGAAACAGGAAGGAGGACAGCCGGCGAAACCGCCCCTCAGAACCAGCCCCGCTTGTTCTGCACGTAAATCTCATCGAACTCGTCGTCGCTTTTCACAAGATAGAGAATGAATTCGATGAATGCGATACAGCCGATGATGATGCTGGGGATCGCAAGCAGGAATATACCGCCAAAGAATATCACCAGCATAATGATCCCTTCTGTGGTATATCCCAGATAAAACTTGTGGGCTCCAAAGCTTCCGAAAAAGAAAGCGAACAAGGCAGCGGCGACCTTGCTTTTCGGCACGTTCCCGTACGGCTGATAGACATTCGGCTGGGCGTATATTTCGATTGCCGCACCTCTTTCAGACACCTCGAAGTCCACCTTGCTGCCGGCCATCAGCGGTGACGAGGACTGCACGTCCGAATTCCTAAAGGAATACCGCTTCCCGTCGCTGCCGCTGATGGCCCCCTTGCCAGCCGCAGAATTGAAACCCAGGACTTCGCCCTTCATTGATGGTCGCTCCTTGAATGAGTTGGCGATTCTCGCCCAAAAGATGCACCCAAACGGAGACGCCACCCCCTCCAACACCATTCCCGCGACGGCGATCTCCGATACCACCAGAGATACTTTCTGAAATCGACCTGGGGGTCAATGAAAAGGCTCTCTTTGCACCTGCAAAAGAGAGCCTTTTCGCGGATATGACGCCGGACACCTTCATCCGGACGCGATGGGGAATAAGGAGTCAGCCCATGCTGGTTCCGTCCCCGCGCATCACCACGTGGCGGTGCATGGAGCGGTAACGGCTCATGTAGCCGGGCAGAATGGCTTCGGCGGCTTCCGGCTCGATCCCCAGGTCGGCGAGGCCGGGCTGGCTGCCGGAACAGATGTTGTCCCGCTCCATCATCTTCACCTGGTCGCTGGTCAGCATCGGCTTGGGCAGCAGGCCCAGCAAGGTCGCCTGGATCTTGGCCACCCAAAACGGCACGGGGACCACCGGGACACGGTGGCGGGTGACCTCGGCCACCAGCTCCATCACCTCGCGCATGCTGTAGACCTTGGGGCCGCCCAGTTCGTAGATGCGGCCGCGCACCGCCGGGTCCTGCAGAACCGCGACGATGGCCGCCACCACATCCCCCACATAGACCGGCTGGAACTTCGGACCGCCGGTGCCCGACAGATCGACCGAGAGACCGCCGTCAGTCTTCTTCAGGCTGAAGCCGTCGCGGGTGAAATAGGGCAGCACCGGCGCCATGCGGCTGACCATGCCGAACAGATTGAAGAACCCGTCGTCGGGGCCGAAGACCACGCTGGGACGCAGGATGGTGGCACCGGGGAAGGCAGCGGTCACCGCCTTTTCACCCTGGGCCTTGCTACGGGCGTAGGCGGCCGGGCTGTCCTCGGCCGCGCCAAGAGCGGAGAGATGCACCAGTGCGGTCACGCCAGCCGCTGCGGCCACTTTGGCCACTGTCGCCGCACCATCCACATGGATCTTCTGGAAGGTGCTCTTGCCGCTTTCGTTCAAAATGCCAACCAGGTTGACCACCATGTCAGCGCCACCCACGGCCCGCTTCACCGATTCTTCGTTGGTGACCGAGGCAAGAATGGGGGCGACCTGCCCGAGTTGACCCAGGGGCTTCAGGAAGTGCGCCTTTTCCGTATCACGCGTGGCAACCCGCACCCGCGCCCCGGCATCCGCCAGACTGGCCACAAGCTGACGCCCGATGGCGCCAGTGCCCCCGAAAACCGTAACGACGCGCCCGTGCATGGTGACCATATTCCCCTCCTGATCAGTCGGCCCGCCTAGTGCGGACCCTGCGCGCTCTCGACATCCACCGTCCGTCCCGGCGTCGCCGTCATCCTGCCTGGCCGATTCGGATCCTTATGCCTATATGGGCAAGGGACCCGAGGGGTCGGAAGGGGTTCGGCGGCCGCGGGTCCCGGCGGATCCCGGAAACCGTCATGAAAGGCCGCTCCGCCGCACGGCAGAGGGCCGGCGGGACCTTGGCATAAGGATTTCGCGAACGCAACGGCGGGGCGGCAAGCGACCTGCTTTTCCCACTGCCCCCCGGGCTTCCAGATCCCCGAACGAAAAAAATCGGGGTCCGTGCATTTTTGTTTTGACAGCCCCGGCGGAAAACAGTACTTCTCCCGTCCTCGCCAAGAGACACCTAGCCCAGGTGGCGGAATTGGTAGACGCGCAGGTTTCAGGTACCTGTGGCCGAAAGGTCGTGGAAGTTCGAGTCTTCTCCTGGGCACCAACTCTTCTTCGCATCCTTGCCCCGCGCCGTGCGGTGCCGGCCCCGCCCCGGGGTCCCGCCCAGCCGGCAGCCCACCCCGACACTCCCGAACGAGCCGAATACGGATCGATTACTTGGGGAGCGGGACAGCAGGCAGGGAACCATGGCCGATACTCCCAAGATCCACTACCACATCGGTGACTTGCCCAAGGGTCTGTCATTTCCCGACGGCATCGCCGTGGACACAGAGACCCTGGGATTGAAAACCCATCGCGACCGCCTGTGCGTGGTTCAGCTGTCCGGTGGTGACGGCGTGGCCCATGTGGTGCAGATGCGCCGCGATTACGACGCGCCGGTGCTGCGCGGCCTGCTAGGGGATCCGGCAGTGCTGAAGATCATGCACTTCGGCCGCTTTGACATCGCCGCCTTGTACCATTGGCTCGGGGTCCTGGCCACGCCGGTCTATTGCACCAAGATCGCATCGCGCATCAGCCGCACCAATACCGACAGCCATGGCCTGAAGGGGCTGTGCAAGGATCTGCTGAACGTGGATCTGTCCAAGCAGCAGCAGACTAGCGACTGGGGCACCGAAACCCTGACCCAGGAACAGCTGGATTATGCCGCCAGCGACGTGCTGTACCTGCACCGCCTGAAGGGAATCCTCGACGGCCTGCT
This sequence comes from Rhodospirillaceae bacterium Z3-40, assembly GCA_046233135.1. Taxonomy (GTDB): domain Bacteria; phylum Pseudomonadota; class Alphaproteobacteria; order Rhodospirillales; family Rhodospirillaceae; genus JBJXHN01. Next base: position 154,288 of record JBJXHN010000005.1, read on the forward strand.
GGACCGCGAAGGACGGACCGATCTGGCCCGCGCCTGCTTCGAATTCCTGCCCCACCGGGCGCTGCTGGACCTCGCCGGCTGGGACGACACGGACATCTTCGCCCACCGGTAGAAGTGTTGCTGCCCGTCGACACCCCGGTCCGGCAAAACCCTGAAATTCCGTTCCGTTTTCTGTTGGAGACGGATTCCTTGTCGGACTCCGTTCCAAGCTGCGCAATCCCTTCAGCCGGCCGACCGGCGGCCGGGTGCACAAGCGGAACAGCGGGAGGCCCCCCCCTTTGTCTCCAGGCGCGTTGACCGGGCGCGCGTGCCGGACCATACTTCGGCCCAACGACTTCGGGTCCGTTTGCCATGCAAGCGACGGGCCGCGGCGCCTCTCTTACCCGGCGCCTTGCCGATGCGGCGACTGCGGTCGCGGGCGGATTCCGCCCCGCTACCGACAACCGGCGGGCAGGGCCGTGCACAAGGGGCCGCCCCGGCCCCGTCACTGGCCCTGGCCGGGACATTGCGCCCGGCCTCGGGCTCGCACCTGGCCTTACGGACCCTTTCCGTCCTTTCAGTTCTGTCCGCGCCGTGATGCGGACATTAGTCGAGGTAGCCTGCCCCCCATGACCGTCGTATCCTTTTCGCCGGAAATTGCCAGTGCCCGTCGCGTGTTGGAACAGGAGTCCCGGGCGCTGACCGAACTCGCCGAAAGTCTGGATGACACCTTTGTCCGGACAATCGAGATGCTGCGGCAGGGCGCGGGCAAGGCGGTGGTGACGGGCATGGGCAAAAGCGGCCATGTGGCCCGCAAAATCGCCGCGACCATGGCATCGACCGGCACGCCGGCCTTTTTCGTCCACCCCGCCGAGGCCAGCCACGGCGATCTGGGCATGATCGGCCGGGACGATGTGGTGATCGCCCTGTCGAACTCCGGGGAAACGCCGGAACTGGTGGACGTGGTAGCCTATGTGAAGCGCATGGGCATCAGTCTGATCTCAATCACCGGCAACAAGCCCAATGCCCTGGCCGATGCCGCCGATATCGCCCTGATGCTGCCGCCGATGACCGAAGCCTGCCCCCACGGCCTGGCCCCCACCACCTCGACCACCATGATGATGGCATTGGGGGATGCCCTGGCCGTGGCCCTGCTGGAGCGGCGGGGCTTCACCCCGTCGGACTTCCGGGTGTTCCACCCCGGCGGGCCGCTGGGCCGCAAGCTGCTGAAGGTGGGGGACATGATGCACCAGGGCGATGCCCTGCCGCTGGTCGCGCCGGACTGTCCGATGGGCGAAGTGGTGCTGGTCATCTCCACCAAAAGCCTGGGCTGTGCCGGGGTGGTGGACGATGCCGGGCGGCTGGTGGGGATCGTCACCGACGGCGACCTGCGCCGCCATATGGGCGAAGACCTGCTGTCCCGGCCCGCCGAAGCGGTCATGACCCGTGGCCCCAAGACCGTGAAACCCGGCCAGCTGGCCGTGGAAGCCCTGCGGCTGATGAACGAAAGCAAGATCACCAGCCTGTTCGCCCTGGACGATGACGGCCGGGCGGTGGGGCTGCTGCACCTGCACGATTGCCTGAGAGCGGGGCTGGCATGACGGGAACTTCCCCACCGCACCGGCCGCTGGTGGCCGACCCATACCCGCCGCACCTGCGGGGACAGGGCCGGGCGCCGGCAGGGGCCGGGCCTCTGCCCGCCCATCCCCATGGCGCATCGGGACGGGGATCTCGGGGGAAGGGACGGCGGCGGCTGTCGGGCTACAGCCGTTTCGTGGCGCTGATGAAGCTGGTGCTGCCCAGTCTGGCAGCAGTGATTCTCGGCGTCGTCTTGGCTTGGCCGCAAATCGCCGAGCGGGCGGAGCGCATCCAGGTCGGCTTCGCCAACCTAGACCCCCGCACCGCCGACCTCCGCAGCGTGGTCAACCCGCGCTACATGGGAACGGATGACGAAGGCCAGCCCTATACCCTGGTCGCCGACGTTGCCACCGAGATCGCCGACAATGGCGAAGTGGTGCGGCTGACCAACCCGCGCGGCGACCTGTCGCAGACGGATGGCCGCTGGGTCTCTTTGTCCGGCCGCAGCGGCCATTTTCACGAAACCAACCAGATCCTCGACCTGGCCGGCGATGTGGTGCTGTACCGCGACGACGGCTTTCAGTTCAACACGGCCACGGCGCGCCTTTTCCTGGAAAACGACGCCGCCGTGGGGCATGACGCGGTGACCGGCCGCGGACCGGGAGGCACAGTGGAATCCCAAGGCTTCCAGATCACTGGCAAAGGCGACTCTATCGTCTTCACCGGCCAGGCCCGCCTGTTCCTGGAAGCGGCGAGCCCCGATGGAACCCACGGCAGCGAATCGCCCCCCGGCCCGCCGCCCCTGCCGACGGAGTTCCCCGGATGACCGCGCGGCTGTTCCTGCGCAGCGCGACGCTCGCGCTCATAATGACCTGCGGCCTTGCGCCGGCGGACGGGCCGCTGAACGATGTGCTTGGCGGGTCCCTGACACCGGCACCGGCCCTGGCCCAAAGCCTGGGCGAAGGGGGCGGTGACGACCCCATCGAAGTGCTGGCCGACGACGGCATCGAATGGCGCCGGGATCTGGGCATGTACATTGCCCGGGGCAATGCCAAAGCCATCCAGGGGGATAGCCAAGTCTTCGGCCAGGTGCTGATCGCCTATTACCGGGACCGGGATACCGAAGACGGCGCAGCAGCCGGCGAAGGGTCGGGCAGCAGCGCATCGGGCAACATCTATCGCATGGAAGCCCGGGGCGGCGTCCAGATCACCGCGCCCGACCAGATCGTCACCGGCGACCATGCGGTGCGCGACCTGGACCGGGGCGTGACCTGGGTGACCGGCTCGAACCTGCGCATGGAAACCCCCAGCGAAATCGTCACCGCCCGGGACAGCCTGGAATATTGGGATGCCCAGCGGGTGGCCGTGGCCCGGGGCAACGCCAAGGCGGTGCAACCCAGCAACGGCCAGACCCTAACCGCAGACACCCTGGTTGCCTATTTTAAGGAAGAGGGCGCACAGACGGCGGAAAGCGGCACGGCCAGCGGCAACCAGTCGGGCATGAAGCTGATGACCGCCAGCGGCAACGTGCGTGTGGAAACCGAAAAGGGTGAAATCATCACCGGCGACGAGGGCACCTATGATCCGGCGACGGGGGAAGCGGTCTTGACGGGGAATGTGCATGTCACCAGCGGCGCCGACCGCCTGTCGGGCTCGCGCGCCGTGGTCAACATGGATACCGGTATGAGCCGGCTGTTCAGCGATTCCGGCGGCCGCGCCCGGGCCTTGTTCACGCCCAGCCGCCCGAAGAATGATGGCGAAGAGCAAGGACAGGGCCAAGGAGGCAGTCAATGACCGCCATGGCCCATCCCGATTCCGCCGCCCGGGGCGAGGCCCTGCCGCCCGTCCCGTCCGTCGGCCTGGCCGCGCGGGGCATCGGCAAGCGCTACAAGCGCCGTCAGGTGCTGCGCAGTGTCTCGGTCTCCGTGCAGCGGGGCGAGGCCGTGGGTCTGCTGGGTCCCAACGGCGCCGGCAAGACCACTTGTTTCTATTGCATCACCGGCCTGATCAGTCCAGACAGCGGTTCCATTCATCTGGACGGCCGCGATGTCACCACCATGCCCATGTACCGCCGTGCCCGGCTGGGGGTGGGCTATCTGCCGCAGGAAGCCTCCATCTTCCGGGGGCTGACGGTGGAGCAGAACATCCGCTCGGTGCTGGAGGTGGTGGAACCCGACGGCGATGTCCGCGATCAGGAGCTGGACGAACTGCTGTCGGAATTTTCCATCGGCCATCTGCGCCGGTCGCCGGCCCTGGCCCTGTCCGGCGGCGAGCGGCGCCGGGCGGAAATCGCCCGCGCCCTGGCGTCGCGCCCCGCCTTCATTCTGTTGGACGAGCCGCTGGCTGGCATCGACCCGATCGCGGTGGGGGAAATCCGCGATATGGTCGCCCATCTGAAGGACCGCGGGCTGGGCGTGCTGATCACCGATCACAACGTCCGGGAAACCCTGGAAATCGTGGACCGCGCCTACATCCTTCACGAAGGCTCCGTGATGATGGAAGGGCGGCCGTCGGAAATTGTCGCGCATGAAGGAGTCCGCCGGGTTTACCTGGGGGACCGTTTCAGTCTGTAGCAGGGGGGCGCTGCCATGGTCATGACTCCGCGCCTGGATCTTCGCCAGTCCCAGACTCTGGTGATGACCCCCCAATTGCAGCAGGCCATCAAGCTGCTGCAGCTGTCGAACATGGACCTGACCGCCTATGTGAACCAGGAGCTGGAACGCAATCCCTTGCTGGAGCGTGACGAACGCCCCGAAGTGCCCTCGGAAGCCGACCGCCGCGAAATCCGCTCCGACGCCGGCGAGGCCCAGGTGTTCGAAGCCGCCCCGGGCGGCCCCTCCGAGGCGCCGCTGGACATGGATTTCAACACCGACCGTGATGAAATGGGTCCCGGCGAACGCTGGGATTCGGCCGCCGAGCCCGGGGTGACCACCGGCGGCGTGGCCATGGATGCGGTCGGCGGACTGGCCAACACCCCCTGGACCGGCAGTGGTGGATCGTTCGACGACGACGGCATGGGACTGGAAGAAACCCTGGCCGGCGGCAAGACCCTGCGAGAGCACCTGGACGACCAGATCAATCTGGATCTGCCCGATCACGCCGACCGCATGATCGCCCAGCACCTGACCGGCATGCTGGACGAAACCGGCTATCTGACCAGTGACCTGGAAGAGTCCGCGCAGATCCTCGGCTGCACCGTTGCGGATATGGAACGGGTACTGATGGCCCTGCAAGCCATGGATCCGCCGGGACTTTTTGCCCGTACCCTGAAGGAATGCCTGGCCCTGCAACTGGCGGACCGGAACCGGCTCGATCCGGCCATGCAAGCCCTGCTGGACAACCTGGATCTGCTTGCGAAACGGGATCGCATGGGCCTGATGCGGGTGTGTGGCGTCGATCAGGAAGATCTGGTCGAAATGATCGCCGAAATCCGCGCCCTGGACCCCAAGCCCGGCCTGCGGTTCCAGGAAAGCCTGACCCAGCCGGTGGTCCCCGACGTGATCATGAAGGCCGACCCGTCCGGTGGCTGGCTGGTGGAGCTGAACAGCGAGACACTGCCCCGGGTGCTGGTCAACAACCGCTACTATTCCCGCCTCAGTGCGGGATCCACCGGGGATCGGGAAACCAAGACCTTCCTGAATGAAAACCTGGCTTCGGCCAACTGGCTGGTGAAATCCCTGGACCAGCGGGCCACCACCATCCTGAAGGTGGCCACCGAACTGGTGCGCCGCCAGGACGCCTTCTTCCAGCATGGCATCCAGCACCTGCGGCCCCTGATCCTGCGAGACATCGCCGAAGCGATCGAAATGCACGAAAGTACCGTCAGCCGGGTGACCAGCAATAAGTATATGGCGACACCCCGCGGAATCTTCGAGCTGAAGTATTTCTTCACCCAGGCCATTGGCGGTGGTGACGGTGGAGAGGCCCATTCCGCCGAAGCGGTGCGCCACCGAATCCGGACTCTGATCGATGCCGAACCCCCCAATAAAGTGCTGTCCGATGATCGGATCGTAGAGATTTTGAAGGGGGAAGGGATTGATATCGCTAGGCGAACGGTCGCCAAATACCGCGAAGGAATGAAGATCCCCAGCTCGGTTCAGCGCCGCCGGGAAAAAATGGCGACCATGGGGTAACCAATATGGGTTGCGCGACCGAGAAGGATAGGCCACCGTTAGGCGAATGGTCGGGGTCGCAAGGTTCGACTTGACTTCCATACGGACCGCCCATAGTTTGCGCCTCCGCCGTTATTGTTCGCGCTGTAATAAACACCAGCTCTGGAATCGAGCGCGCGAGGGACGGAATGAACGAGATCGATGGAGTGACCGCCAGAAACGGCGGCATGAGCGCCCTGAAGGAAGTGACCGAGGCGGCGTTCGGGACTCCTCTCGTTATGCCGCGCGCTCGGAAAGGTTCGGTGAGCGCCGATAATCCCGCCGTTCGGTTGCAAGAGGAACCGGTATGGAAATTTCCGACCTGATCCGGCCAGAAAGCGTCGTGGCAAACCTGCGTGTTTCGAGCAAGAAACAGGTGTTGCAGGAACTTGCCAAGCGCGCGGCCGACCTTATTGGTTTGCATGAACGCGCCGTTTTCGATGTGCTGCTGGAGCGCGAACGCCTGGGGACCACGGGCGTTGGTAACGGCATTGCCATCCCTCACGGCAAGTTACCCAGCCTGGACGGCATGATGGGCATGTTCGCGCGCCTGGAAGAACCGGTGGATTTCGATTCCATCGACGACCAGCCCGTCGACCTCGTGTTCCTGCTGCTGGCCCCGGAATCGGCCGGCGCGGATCACCTGAAGGCACTGGCCCGGGTGTCGCGGCTGCTGCGCGACCGGGGGATCTGCGAAAAGCTGCGGGTCACGGACAATGTGGAAGGGCTCTATACCCTCCTGACCCAGACCCCGGCGACGCAAGCGGCTTAACCCTTTGATTTTCAGGGTTGGGGAGTGCCTTGCCAGCCTCGTGACGGGCCGCTAGCCTGCGGAAGCATACGTCCGTAGTCTCAGTGAGGCCGTCCATGAGCGCTTCCCCGTCCCCCGCTTCCGTTTCGGACCGCGATCCGATATCCGCATCCGATCGCGCCAAGGGAAAGGGGGCCGCCAAGCGGGCCAGGGCACCCCTGGGCCGGGCACCGGTGAAGCTGCTTTCCGACGTGCCGGAGGTGCGGCCCCAGGCCGCGCCCCGTCCGGCGCCGCTGGCTTTGAAGACCGCCAGCGAGAGCGACCTGCTGGCCCATATCGCCCGTCTGGCCGACGCCGGGCAGATGCCCCGCGCCGAAGAGGCCGCCTGGGCCTTCGTCAAACGCACCAACCCCGCGCTGTCGCTGGGCAAGAAGCCCCGTGCCGCCGGTGAACGGGCAGCCCTCTACCGGGTGCTTGCCCGGGCCTTGATGGGTGACCGCAATCATCTCCTCGCCGCTGCCCAGGCCGAAAAGGCCCTGGCCGCCGATCCCCATGACGCCGAGGCCCATATGCTCCGCGCCGCCGCCCTGCGCCAGGGCGGCCGGTGGGAGGATGCGGTGCCCGCCGCCCGCGCGGCCCTGGCCGAAAGCCCCGACCTCGCCCCCAGTCTGGCGGTGCTGCTGGACAGCCTGATGGACCTGGGGCGGGTGGCCGAAGCCGAAGAGGCGGCGCGCCAGACCCTGCGCGACCACGGCCGGGCTTTCCCCCTGGTCCGCCTCGCCGCCGGCCTGCTCGCCCGCCGGGGCCGGCTGGAGGACGCCGGCACGGCCTTCGACACCGCCGCCGGTCTGGCACCGACGGCGGTTCAGGCCGCCGAGATGCTGGCCCGCAAGGGACACATGCTGACGGCTCATGGTCAGCCGGACGCAGCCCTGGCCGCCTATCGCGCCGCCCTGGCCCGCAGCCGGACGCTCGCCGCCGCCTGGGCCGGGGTGATCGCCTGCCTGCATGCCCTGGACGACGAGGCCGGCGCCTGCCGGGAACGGGAGGCGGCGGAAAAGGCCGTTCCGGGTTTCACTGGCGGCCATCTGGACTTCTGGTTCCCCACCGACGCCCTCGCCCCGCTGGCCGAGGGCGATGCCGCCGGTCCCCTGGACCCCGCCCGGGCGCTGCTGGTGAACGGGGTGGGGGTGCTGCCGGCGATCCCCCTGGGGGTGACCTCCATCAAGGGCTATGTGGAAGCCAACAGCCCCTTCCGGGCCACGGTGGTTGACCTCAACGCCCAGCATTTCGCGCTGTCCATCGGCGCTTTGCGGCGGCAGGAGACCGCCTTCGACTTCGACCGGCGAGAGGCCATGGACGCGGCCTTCGCCGCCATGGAAGCCAACGCCGCCGCCTTTGCCGAACCGGAGTCCTTCAAGGCCCTGGCGCCGGATCTGGCTCTGGGCTTTTCGCTGGTGGAACGCACCTTCAAGGCCCAGCTGAACCGCGCGCATGTCGGCCAGGGGCCGATACCCTGGTGGGTCGGTGCCTATACCCGCCATCTGCTGAGCGCACGGGCCGCCGTGGTCGGCTTTTCCATCACCTTCACCGACCAGTTGGCCTTTTCCGTACAATGCGCCCGGCTGCTGAAGGCCTGGCGTCCCGATACGGTGATCATTTTCGGCGGCGGCTTTTTCAAGAACAGCAACCTGGAAGGCTTCCTGGCCGAACCCTTTGTCGACGCGGTGATCCTCAACGAAGGCGAAGCGGCCTTCCTGGCGGCACTGGAAGCGGTGCGGGACGGCGCCCCCCTGGCCGACGTGCCCGGCGTTGCCCGGCACGACCCGGAAACGGGGGCCGTGACCGTTCGCGCCAACACCTTCGACATCCCCCAGGAGTCCCTGCCCTACGCCGACTTCGGCGACCTGGATCATGGAAGCTATCTGGCGCCGGCGCCGGTCTATCCGGTGATCAGCTCGCGGGGGTGCTACTGGCGGCGCTGTACCTTCTGCAACCACTTCGCCAGCTACGCCAATTCCTACAAGGCGCAGGGAATCGAGCGGCTGGTGGACGAACTGGAGCATCATGCCCGGGCCGGGGTGCGGCATTTTACATTCGTTGACGAAATGATCTCGGCCAAGCGCTTCAAGAAGATCGCCGAAGAGATCCTGGCCCGGAACCTGGACATCCGGTTCTATGCCCTGGCCAAGCCCACCAACGACTTCACCGCCGAGATCCTGGAGCTGATGCGCCAGGCCGGCTGCCTGTGCATCTATTGGGGGATGGAGTCGGGGGCGGAACGAATCTTGAAGATGATGGACAAGGGCAACGACGCCGCCGGGTCGGCGCGGACCCTGCGGATGGCGGCCGACGCGGGGATTCGCAACCACGTCTTCCTGATCGTCGGCTTCCCCAGCGAAACCCGCGAGGACTTGCGGGAAACGGTCGATTTCCTCTATGCTAACCGGGATGTGATCGACACCACGGTGGCGGGGAATTTCGTGCTGGAGATGGGCACCCCGGCCCATGACCACCACACCCGCTTCGGCATCCGCCGCGTCTACCCCGAACGCGCGCTGGCCGACTGCCGACTGGTGGATTACGAGATCGAAGGCGCCATCAATCAGCGCCAGGCGGAACGGTATGCGGCGGTGCTGCGGGCGGCCTTCCTGGACAAGCTCAACGCCTTCGGCCCCTTCTTCGGGACGCCCCGGGACCACACCATCGCCATCTATGATCGCAATCCGGACCTGCCGTTTCCACCCAAAAAGGATGTCCCCCATCCGGACAGCATCTGGTCCCTTCTTGACAACCAAACGTATGGCGCTGAAGACCCTACTACTTTTGCCATTGCTCCGAGGTGGCGTCCGGTGGCAGGAAGTCCTATGACAAAAGTCGCGGACGGGTGTTGATATCGGAATGTCATGAACCGACCTCATGAATCCGGTATAGGTTGGCACCCCTCCGGTACGGCCGAGAAACCATCATGAGGACCAGGCGATGGCATTGCATCACGGTGTGCGACTCAACACCTCGATGTCACTCAACATCATCGAGGACTGGTGTGAAGCGAATTGCAAAAAAGAATTCATGGTAACGTTCGTCAATATGACTGATGACCTGCGCAAGAAGACGGTGGACGTATTCTTCGAGGACCAGGGGGAACTGAACGCCTTCAAGGCAGCATACAAGACCCTGGGCAAGGCTGCGGCGACCTGAAGGCTTTCCGCCGGGCTCTTCCCGTCCGTTTCCCGAGAGGTTCCGCCTACGGCTGGAATCCGGTATTCTGGAGAGGGACGGGAAGATGCAGCGGAGGCCAGGACGATGGGAACCCACGAACACAAGCACTTCCATGAGCATGCCCATCGGCATGTGCACAAGCACGCGCACACCCATGCGGACGGCACGACGCATTCCCACGAGCACGCGCACGAACACGCCCATCCCCACATCCACCAGCACCGCCACCCCCACAGCCACGACGCGGCCGAGCCGGACCCGACGGCCGTACAGGCCGCCACAGAGGGGGGGGACGCCGGGGACAGCGACGGAACGGGCGACGGCGGGCACCGCCACGACCACACCCACCCCCGCCATGAGATCAAACCTCACGACCATGGCCACGACCCCGATGATCTGACGGATCACGAGCATCGGCATTGAGGGGAAAGAGGGCGCGGCCGGATCCTGTCCTATCGCTCCCTTATAGGATGCATCACCTCCCATTCCGGGTTATGATAGCGCCGCGTCCGCCCGTTGTGTCGGGTTGGAGTGCGGGACGAGCCGGTGCGGCAACACCGACCCGTCCCTGACCATCACCCTTTCCGATATCTCACAGGAGACAAAGGATGAAGGCTAATCCGGACTATATCGTACTGTTGGCGTTTCCCACACCTCTGCGTGTTCTGCGCGGTGACCGGGTGATACCGGCCAGGGGGTAAGGGCGGCGCCGGCGGGCCGGGATGTCCCGGCTGGCGAGGCGTTCTGCCCCCGTCGAATCGCGCCTCCCGGCCCGTTCGTAACAGCGCACCGCCCGCCCCTGGCCGGTTGCTCCGGTTATGCGGTTTTTCAGCTTGATGATGGCATCCGCCGTCGGTCTCAGCGGCCCGACGGCGCCCGCCCCCGTGCGCTATGATCCCCTGCTCTCCATCCCCCCGATTGCCTATCGCGCGGTTGTGCAACTGGTGATTGACAGCGCGACGGTAGAGGTCCGCGTCCGCCTGCATGACGACCGGGAGATCACGACCATTGTTCACCTCCGCCATGTCAGGGCGCCTGATCCGGGGTCGTCCTGCCCCGAAGAACGCACCGCCGCCGAGGATGCGGCCGGTGCCCTGACGGCTTTGCTGCCGGCGGGATCACGGGTGATGCTCAGCGCCGTCGGCCCGGACCCTCTCGCCGGCGATGTCCGCGCACGGATATGGGTCTGGGGAGCCGGGGACCTGGGACGCTGGCTATGGACCTGGGGCCACGCGGTGCGCGTGGGAGAGGCGGGGACGTGGTGCGGACGGTAGGGAGGATCAGGAGCGGGGCGTGCTGTCGGTCTCCGCCGGAGCCCGGTCCGGCTTCGGCGCACCCCGGCGAACCGGAACCGTGGCGACCTCGGCCGTCCACTCCGGGGTGGAGAGGTCGGGGGCATCATCGAGGTCCGTCAGGGGGGCGGCGCAGGCATGGGGTTCCTCCTAAACACCTCGGATCCAAAGGCAATGTTAAATAGCCTAATCGGTTTTAGGGAACAGCGTTTCTAAGACTGTGTCGGGGCATGCCACCCCAGAACGCCACGATCAAAGATTGCACGACCGGCATCAGCAGGTAAGGATGACGGAGGGGATCTCTTTGGAAGAAGGGATAGAGCATGGCGACCGGCACCGTGGACCGCGTATCTGCAAAAATTCGCACATTGCCGGGCCTCCTGTGGGCCAAGAGCCGGGACGTGGCGCGCGACCCGTTCTTCTTCCTAGCCGTTTCAGCCGCCGTGGGGCTGGTGATCTATTTCGGACCTGACATCTGGTCCCTGATTACCGCTATCCGGGAATGCGATCCCGCCCCCACTGCCCCGGCTGAACGGTCCTGTAAAGCTTTGGCTGATGGAGGCACCTTCAAACTGCTATCGGCTATGGTGCTAGCGCTAGCAGGCCTTCTGACCCTGGCATTCGCGCACCGCCGGTCCAAAGCCATGGCCGGCAACGCCCGGAATATGACCCGCCAAGTGGAGATTCTGACCCAGCAGATGGAAATGGGGACTCGCCAGCTCGAAATGGGTCGCCGCGAGCAGCTTTCAAAACGCTTCACAGAAGCTGTCAAACAACTGGGTGATGACAAGATAACCATCCGCCTGGGCGGTATCGCCGGCCTCTGGGCAATGGCAACGGAAAGCGATCACGCTGAGGACCGCATCATGGTCCTCGACGTCCTGTGCGCCTTTGTACGGGAGTCTTCCAGGGATACCCTAATGACGGTCCCCACTCATCCAGTCATCCAGGACACTGAAGAAATAACCGGAAAACCAGAACTTCAAATACTTCCAACGGATATTGCCATTGCCATGAAAAAGGTGATGTCTATCGGACCAGGTTTTACCCCGAAAAAGGAATATTGGCGGGATCTTCGTAGGGCTTCCTTGGTTAAACTGGAGGGACGGCAAAGTAACTTTTACCGAACCGATCTCTCCGAGGCCGATCTCTCCGAGGCCGATCTCTCGGAGGCCAACCTCTCCGACGCCAACCTCTCCGGGGCCAACCTCTCCGAGGCCACACTCACCCGCTCTCAATTCGAAAGCGCCATCACCGACGAAACCACCATCCCCCCCGCCGAATTCCTCCCCGAGAACCCCGAGCCCCCTACTCCTCCGGCAGCCGAAACCCCGCCGCCGCCAGCGGCAGCGTGAACAAGAACCGGCAGCCCTCCGGCCCCCGCTCCGCGCGGATGGAGCCGCCGTGCTGTTCCACCACCCGGCGGCAGATCGCCAGTCCCACCCCCGTGCCCGGGTAACAGTCGGCCGTGTGCAGCCGCCGGAAAATCGCGAACACCTGTTCCAGGTGCACCTCGTCGATGCCGATGCCGTTGTCGCTGACCGTGAAGCGCGCCAGCGCCGGGTGGTCGGGGTCGGGCGTTTCCGCCTCGATGGTGATCAGCGGCGGCACCTCCGGCCGGCGGAACTTCAGGGCGTTGTCCAGCAGCTGATGGAACACCGCCACCAGATCCCGGTGCCGACCATGCACCCGGGGCAGCGCGCCTTCGACCCGGATGTCCGCCCCCGTTTCCTGCATGATCGACGATACCGCCACCAGCGCCTCGTCGATCAGCATGCGGGCGTCCAGGTCCTCGCTGGGCTGGTGTTCGCGGCCGGAGCGGGAATAGACCAGCAGATCGTGGATCAGCGCCCGCATGCGCTTCGCCCCGCCCACCGCATAGGACAGGTATTCCTGCGACTGCGCGTCCAGCCGGTCCCCCAGCCGCCGTTCCATCAGCTGGCAGTAGCTGACCACAGACCGCAACGGCTCCTGCAAGTCATGGGCGGCGACTTCGGCGAAGCGTTGCAGCTCGGCGTTGGAGCGGGTCAGTTCGGCCACCGAATCGCGCAGGGCGTCCTCGGCCGCCTTGCGCCGGGTGATGTCCATGATCACGCTGATCATCCCCACCACCTCGCCGTCCTCCCGCCAGACGCTGGCGGAGATCACCTGGTGATGCAGCTGGCCATCGGCGTAGGGCGAGGTCACCTCCCACGTGCGGTGCCGGCCATCGGCGTACAGCGCCGCTTCCTCCGCCACGTGGTGTTCCACCTCGTTCTGGGGCAGGATGTCTTCCATGCGCTTGCCGATGATCTGCTGGCGGGGCAGGCCCACCGCATCCTCGAAGGCGCGGTTGCACCCCCGGTAGCGGCCCTTGCGGTCCTTGATGAACACCGGCGTCGGAATGCTGTCCAGCAGCGCCTGCTGAAAGCTCGCCCCGCGCGCCAGGGCCGCCCCGGCTTCCTCGTGCGGGGTGATGTCCTTGGCCGTGCCCCGGCCGCCGATCCGTGCCCCCGTCCGCGGGTGGAACAGGGGCAGGCCGCTGAGCAGCAGCACCCGGGGCGAACCGTCAATATGGGCGGAGATGAAGCGCTTGTCCCGGAACGGCTTGTCCAGAGAAATCCCGGCCTCGGCAAAAGACCCCAGGTCGAGCAGACGGGTCCCCAGCAGGCTGCGTGCCGGCCGGCCCAGGATCTCGAACACCCGGTCGGTGGCGTAGCTCAGCCGGCCGTCCGAATCCGTTTCCCAGATCCAGTCCGACACCAGACGCATGATGTCATAGAGCCGCTGGCTCTCCGGAGACGGCGTGGCATCCTCCATGCGCCGACCCTACTTCGACCCGGCGGCCCTGGGAGGCGGCGGGGCGGAGGTGTCCAGGCTGAGCAGCGCGCGCAGATAGTCCTGATCCCGCTGCCAGCGCTTCAGCACCCGCTGGCAGTCCTCCGGCTGGATACGGTCGAACATCTCCATCACCTGGGCATGGGCGGCTCGCATGTTCCGGGTGTTGTTGGGATGGGCCTGACGGGACAGCAGGAAGATGACCGAGAAATCCTCGCGCGTGAACAGCAGGGCGCGGCAGGCGATGGCCAGCCCCTCGCCGCCCGGCTCGAACAGCATCCGCTGCACCAGGGTCGGGCGCATGCCGGCGCGGCGGCCGAACAACTGAACAAACAGGGCGATTTCACCGTCGTGCAGGGAATTGATCAGCAGGTCGGCGTCGATCTCGCCCCGGTCGGACAGGTGGGTGGCGAGAATGGCCGCCGAATCCAGGTTCTGTTCGGCCAGGGTGGCTTCCAATCCCTCCCGCGCCGCCCGCTCCAGCAGGTCGTCCACCGTATCCGGGTCCAGGCCGAATTCGGCGGTGATGTATTTGCGCAAGGCCGCCGAGACCCACATGAACATGCGCTTGGCCACGTCGGGCGGCAGGTCGCTGCGGCGCAGGATCGGTTCCTGGAAGGTGTCCACCCGCTTCGACTGCTCCACCAGGTAATCCATGGTGGCCCGAGAGATGGCGGCATCGGGATTGCGCAGCAGCTCGGCAATCACCGTTTCGTCGCCGCTTTCGACCAGGGCGTCGGACACCGCTTCGGACACGTGGAAGCGCACGGCGATGGCCAGCTGGTGTTCCAGGGTGCGATGGCGCACCACCTCGATCAGGTCGGCGTCCTGCAAGACCCGGCTTTGGCTGAGGATGGGATAGGCGACGGAAATTTCCTCGTTGGCGAGGAAACGCACCAAGTCATAGGGCGCGTCGGTCCGCAGGGCCAGTTCCGCGCCGATGCGCTGCCGCACGGACAGTTCGATCTCTGTCAGGACATGGCGCAGGATCTCGATCATCAGCGCCCGTTCCCGGTCGGTCAGGGAGCGGCCCCGGGCGCTGAACATATCGACCATGGCCTCCGCAAGCTGATTGCGGCTGCTCACGGTCTTCTCCCGGGCCAGACGCAGCAGGGCCTCGGCATCGATGATGGTCTGATCGTCTTCCGGGCGGGAGTCGGTCATGAGGGTCAAACGGGTCCTTTTGAACGCTTCGGGGCTGCAAGCGTCCGGCATATCCCGTCCGCCGGGTCACCCCCGCCCACGCGGCGATCCCGAATGGCCCGCCCCGTGGAATTCACACTCGTTTACGGTACACAGTATAGCCCCGCAACGGGTCCGCCCGCCATGAGAAAGGGTGACCGGATGTTCGAGACCCCCGCTCTCCGCACTCTTATATGCCTCACGGCAGTCCGCGTTGCGGACACCTCCGGCGGGGCGGGCTTCGCCCGGCGGCCAGTCAGCCGCTTGTGTCGGGTTTGGACTTCGCCCCACTCTCTCCGCCGCTTCCCCTGTTCCTCCCCCTATGGCCTCCGATCGCCGGGAGCGCTACAGTCCGGTCCATGGAACGAACACTGCGGTCCGGCTGGACCACCGGTGCCTGCGCCACGGCTGCGGCCCGCGCTGCCTTTGGCGCGCTGCTCACCGGGCGGTTTCCGGACCCGGTCACCATCACTCTGCCCCGGGGCCAGACCCCCGCCTTCGCCCTCGCCCGCCACGTGCCGGGGGACGGATGGGCCACGGCCTCGGTCATCAAGGACGCCGGGGACGACCCGGACGTCACCCACGGGGCCGAGATCAGTGCCACCGTCACCCACCTCCCCCCCGGCAGCGTAACGACCGAAAGCGGCCTGCTGTTCCGCGCCGGCCCGGGCGTCGGCGTGGTGACCCGGCCCGGGTTGCCCCTGGCCGTCGGCGAACCGGCAATCAATCCGATGCCGCGCGCCATGATCGCCGCCAATCTGGCCGAGGCCGCCCGCGCCCTGGGGCTGCCGCCGCCCCGGGATCTGGCCGTGACCGTGGCCATCCCCGGCGGTGAGGCCCTGGCGGCCCACACACTGAACGGCCGGCTGGGGATACGGGGCGGACTGTCGGTGCTGGGAACGACCGGCGTGGTCGTGCCCTTTTCCTGTTCCGCCTGGATTCACTCCATCCATCGCGGCATTGATGTGGCCCGGGCAAGCGGGCTGACCCATCTGGCCGGCGGCACCGGCCGCACCTCGGAAGCGGCTGTGCGGCGGCTGTATGCCCTGCCTGACGCCGCGCTGATCGATATGGGCGATTTCGCCGGTGCCGTCCTGAAGTACCTGCGGCGCCATCCGGTGCCGCGCTACACCCTGGCCGGCGGATTCGCCAAGCTGTCGAAGCTGGCTTTCGGCCACATGGACCTGCATTCCAGCCGCTCGACCGTGGATATGGCTCGGCTGGCCGGCCTGCTGGGCGACCTGGGCGCGCCCGACGACGCCGTGGAAGAGGCCGCAGGCGGCGCCACCACGGCCGTGGCCCTGGGCGTGGCCGCACGCCTGAACCTCGACCTGCCCGGGCTGATCGCCCGCCGCGCCCGCGAAGTCGCCCTGGCCAGCGTCGGCGGCGGGGTGGAGATCGACGTGCTGGTGGTGGATCGCGCCGGAACGGTGCTGGCCCATGCCGGTGTCTGATCCGGGTCCGCAACGTCCTTTGCTGGTGCTGGGCGGAACGCCGGAGGGCCTGGCGCTTGCCCACCGTCTGGACGCGCTCCATGGGGCTGGCACGGCGATCTATTCCCTAGCCGGCGTCGCGCCCCCCCGAACGCCTCTGCCGGTGCGGATGCGCAGCGGCGGCTTCGGCGGCGTGGAGGGCCTGCGTGCCTTTCTGGCAGCCGAATCGATTCGCGCCCTGATCGACGCCACTCACCCTTTCGCCGCCACGATGAGCGCCAACGCCCGTCACGCCGCAGGACAGGCAGGGATACCGCGCCTGACCCTGCGCCGCCTGGCCTGGGAGCCGATGCCCGGCGACCACTGGCATCGGGTGCCCGATGTCGAGTCGGCCCGGTCCGCCCTGCCGGATCTGGGGCGCCACGCCCTCCTGACCCTGGGGCGGGGGGATGCGGCACGGTTCGCAGGCTTGGGGAAAATCGCCATAACCGCCCGCCTGCTGAATCCGGAACCGCCCTATCCCGGCTGCCCTGTGGTGGTCGGCCGGGGTCCCTTCGCCCCCGCCGACGAAGAAGCCTTGTTTCGGCGGCTGGAGATCGATGTGCTGGTGACCAAGAACAGTGGCGGCACCAGCGGTTTGGCGAAGCTGGCAGCGGCGCGGGCGCTAACGCTGCCGGTGGTGATGATCGACCGGCCAACGGCCGAACCGGGACCGCTGGCGGACAGCGTCGAGGTCGCCGTGCAGTGGGTCAAAGCCCTGTCCGGCCCCTGAATTCATCACCCTGTGATCGAAAATTCGGATCCGCCAATCTCCCTCAGCTTTCACAAAGCGCACGTCTTGCGCATTTTCCTCTGGACGACCATGTCACAAAGGGGCAGCATTTTGTCACCAAACGGTCACAGGAGGGTCCGCAGGATGTACACACTGGTGGTCTTGGCCTGCCTCGGCCTGTATGACGGCGTGTGTTCCTACACCGCCGTCGACTACACCTATCCAGGAATCGAACGCTGCCGCATGGGAGCAGCAATGGTGGCGGGGATGAGCCGGGCGCGGGTCGTCCGGACCGACCCCCGCGCCCCCATCACCTATTGGTTTAGCTGCCGACGCGGCAGCAGCACCGACCACGCCTGGGTCAAGGTGGAGAATGGCGTGCGTACCGCCGATGCCCGGCCGCCGCTGAGGTAGGGCTCAGGGCGCCGGTTCGATTCGTCCTTAGCCTTCGGCCACGCTTTTTTCCGGCCGCAGCACATGGGTGTGGTCGGGGGCGTAGAGCCGGCTGTCGGTAAACGCCGATTCGCCCAAGGCCCGGCCGACCAGGATCAGTGCCGTGCGGGTGAACCCCGCCGCCTTCACCTTTGCCCGGATGTCGGCCAGCGTCCCCGTCACCACCTGCTCGTCGGGCCAGGATGCACGGTAGACCACCGCGGCCGGGCAGTCGGCGCCATAAAGGGGGGTCAGAGTGCGCTCCACATGGGCGAGATTGGTCACCGACAGGTGAATGGCCAGGGTCGCGCCGCTGCGGCCCAGGGTTTCCAGATCCTCGCCATTGGGCATGGCGCTGGCGCGCACCGCCGTGCGGGTCAGGATGACGGTCTGGCTGATGTCGGGCAGGGTCAGTTCCTTGCCCAGCGTCGCCGCCGCCGCCGCATAGGCCGGCACGCCCGGACAGATCGTATAGGGGATCTCCAGCGCTTCCAGCCGGCGGATCTGCTCGGCGATGGCACCATAGAGGCTGGGATCGCCGGAATGCACACGCGCCACATCCTGCCCGGCCGCATGGGCCTGTTCGATGCGGGCAATGATGGCGTCCAGGGTCATCGGGGCGGTGTCGATCACATCCGCATCCGCCGGCGCCTCGGCTACCACCTCGCGGGGGACCAGGCTGCCGGCGTAAAGCACCACCGGGCAGCTTTGGATCAGGCGCAGGCCACGCAGGGTGATCAGATCGGGGGCGCCGGGGCCGGCGCCGATGAAATGCACGGTCATTGGAAAAGGTCCTCGGTTTTGGTCCGGGTCTCTGCCCCGGGGCCGGTCTCCTTGGCGGCATAGCCCCGGGGGGTATACGCCCAAGGGCCGACCCGGCGGCTTTGCGAGCTGCCCACCAGCACCACCGTCAGCATGTCCACGTCGTCCACGGACAGGGCGCCCAGGGTGGTCACGCGCACGGTTTCGTCAGCGCGCCCCAGATTGCGGGCCAGCACCACCGGGCTTTCCGCCGGACGATGCTCCAGCAGGAGGGCGCGGGCGGCCGGCAGCTGGTCGCGGCGACGCTGGGAGACCGGGTTGTAGAAGGCCACCACGAAATCTCCCTGGGCGGCGGCACGCACCCGGCGCTCGATGGTGTCCCAGGGGGTCAGCAGGTTGGACAGGCTGATGGCGCAGAAATCATGGTTCAGCAGGGCACCCGCCCGCGCTGCCGCCATCTGCAACGCCGAGATCCCCGGCGTCACGTCGATGGCCACCCGCCCCCAGGACGGGTAGGCCGGCCCTTCGCGCTCCAGCAGTTCGAACACCAGGGTGGCCAGGGCATAGATCCCGGCGTCGCCGGAACACACCAGGGACACCACCCGCCCTTCGGCTGCCAGCACCAGCGCCTGGCGGGCGCGTTCAGTCTCGTGCCCCAGGCCGGTGTCGTGGCGGGCCTTGCCCGACGCCGCCGGCCCCAGCAGGTCCAGATAGAGGCCGTAGCCCACAAGGTCGCTGCTTTCCGCCAGGGCCGCCGACGCCGCCGGCGTACGATGGTCCGCCGCGCCGGGGCCGATGCCGACGATATGCAGCCGGCCGCGCGGCCGGCCAAGCTGTCCGGGATCCAGCGGCGCTATGCCCCGGGCGATGGCACAGGTGGCGTTGGCGGTCTTGCGCTTGGTCTGGATCAGCGCGCCATCCGGCCCAACGGCTGCCAGCGCCGCCCCCTCGGCCACGCCGTGGCAGCCCACTTCGGCGAACACCACGTCGGACGGATTGGCCAGACGCGGCGTTTCCCGCTCCAGCACATCGGGCGCATAGAACCGTGCCGGGACTCCCAACCGCCCGGCCAGGGCATGGACGGCCAGTTCGTCGGATTTCACGTCCACCGACACCACGCAGGCCACCGCCAGCGGGCTCAATCCCGCTTCCGCCAGGGTTTCCAGCGCCAGATCAGCCAGTTCGGACGGGGCACAATCGCGCGCACAGCCGACCCCCAGGGCCAGCACAGGCGGGTGGATCACCAGCGGACCCGCCCCAGCGTCGGCGACGCCTCCCCCCTGCGGCGGAGCGGGGCGGTCGGTGATCAGCACGTGAGGTTCCGCCCCGATGGTTTCGGGCAGTCCCACCGGCCAGTCGCCGCTGGGGGCATGGCGGTGAATGGTCAGGGCCTCGCCGGCCAGCAACGCGGCCATGGGTCCCTTTGCGGCCCGCGGATTGGCCACCCGCCATCCCGGCGGCGGCGCATCCAGGGCCAGACCGAACACCCCGTCCCCGGCTGTCGTCAGAGCCGGAACGATCCCCAGCTCCGCCGCCAGATGGCGGGCGAGGGCATTGGCTCCGCGATGGCCGCCCACCAGCGGGACCACGGCCTCACCGGTGGCGGCAACGGCCAGCACCGGCGGTTCGTCGGTCTTGTCCACCAGCAGGGGGGCGATGGCGCGGATCAGGATACCCGTCGCGCAGAGGCCGATGATCGGACGCCCTTCGGCAAACAGACCGCGCACATGGGCCATGGTGTCGGCGAAGACCAGATCGGCGCCGTCAGCCCGCCCGCTGAGCCCGTGCACTTGGGAGTCGGGCAGGGCATCGGCCTGGAGACGGCGGGCCAGGACCAGGCCGTCCCGGGTCAGGGCAAGGAATACGGGCTTGGGATCGGCCATCAAGGCGCCTTTCGAGCAAGCAGCAGCGAGAAATAGGGAACGCCCTCGGCTAGCGCGTCGGCCAGGGGCAGGATGCGCTGGCCGGGCAGTCCGCCCCGCACCACACAGACCGCGCCGCCGTCCAGCCCGTGACGGGCCAGGGCGGCGGCCACACGCGGCAGATGCCGGCCAACCTTCATGACCACGACCGCAGCGGCGGGCGCCAGCATAGCATCCAATCCGGAATCCTCCAGTGTCGCGGGCACCACCACCAGCGGCTCGTCGCCCCGACACAGAGGACGGACGGCCAGGGCAGCACACGCACTGGGCGAAGTGACACCGGGGACCACGGTGACCGGGAACCGCCCGGCCAACCGTTCCATAAGGTAAATGAAGCTGCCGAAGAAAAGCGGATCGCCTTCGCAAAGAAAGGCCACGTCCTGTCCTGCCGCCAGATGGTCGGCGATGGCCTCCGCTCCCCGGTCATAGGCAGGGTGTTCCGGGCTGGTACCGGGTCGGAAGGCCATGGGCAGAACAATTTCTTCCCGGCCCGCCGGGATATGGGCGACGGCGATGGAGCGGGCCAGCGATTCCCCGTCGTGGTTGGCGGGGTAGGCCAGAACCGGGGTGGCGGCGATCAGCCGTGCCGCTTTCAGGGTCAGCAGTTCCGGATCCCCCGGGCCGACGCCGATGCCGATGAAGGTGCCTGGCGCCGTGCCGGTGATCATCGTGTCCTCTCCGCTCATGGCTTGGTCACCCAATACTGGGTCACCGGCGCCATGCCCTTCCAGGCGCTCAACGCCGTTTCACTGGGGCCAAGGGGTTCCAGGCGGGCGATGGACAGGCGGCACATTTCCCCGCCCCATTCGTCGTACCAGCCTGCCAGCCGTTGTTCGGCCTCCAGCGTCACCGCATTGACCACGAAACGACCGCCGGGGCGCAGGCGCTCCCAGCACAGCTCCAGCAGTCCGTCACAGGTCGCGCCACCACCGATAAAAATGGCGTCGGGCGTCTCCGTGCGGTCGGTGATGCCGCGCACCGCATCGCCGGGCACCACATCCAGCTTGGGCACGCCCAGGCTGACCGCGTTGCGGGCAATGCGGGAAAAGCGGCCCCGGTCCCGTTCGAAGGCCACCGCCAGGGCGCGGGGCGCGGCGCGCATCCATTCGATCCCGATGGAGCCGCAGCCAGCCCCCACATCCCACAGCAGGGCGCCGGGATAGGGTTGCAGGGCACTGAGGGTGGCCGCCCGCACCTCGCGCTTGGTCAGCATGCCGTCATGTTCGAACACATCGTCGGGCAAGCCCGCCGACCGGCCCAGCAGGGGAGCATCGACGTCGGCGACGCAGTCCAGGGCGATGGTGTTGAGGTCGGCGCAGTGGTCTTCGCTCCAGTCGTCGGCGATGGCCTCGATCAGCCGTTCCGACGCCCCGCCCAGATGCTCCAGGACGGTGATCCGCGACCGGCCATACAACCGCAGGCACAGCATGCGGGCCAGGGCCATCGGCGTGCGGCCGTCGCGGGACAGGATCAGCATCCGCACCCCCGGCCCCAGGTCGCGCAGCACCGATTCCAGCGGCCGCCCGTGGACGGTGACCAGTTCCACGTCCTGCAACGGCCAGCCCAGGCGGGCCGCCGCGAGACTGAAAGCTCCCGGCGCCGGGTGAACGGTCATTGATTTGATATCGTAACGGGCGCTGAGGACGGAACCGATCCCGCACATCATGGGGTCTCCGGTGGCCACCAGGACCACCGGGGTGCCGGCCAGGGTATCCAGCTGCTCCAGGAAATCCTGCAACTCCGTATAGGGCAAGCGGCGCTGGCCTTCACGGGCGGGAATATGATCGAGCAGGCGTTTGCCACCGGCGAGGATCGGGGCACCGTCCAGCAGGGCGCGGACGGCGGGGGCCAAACCGGCAGGGCCGTCATCCCCCATGCCGATCACGGTCAGCCAGGGGGCGGAGGAAGGTCGGGACAGGGTCATGGCGCACTCTCCTGCGGACGGGCGAGGGCGTTGACGGCGGCGGCGGCCAGGGCGCTGCCGCCCCGCCGGCCACGCAAGGTGACCTGGGACACCCCCAGGCGCGGTGCCCAGCGGATCAATGCGTCCTTGCTTTCCGCCGCACCGACGAAGCCGACGGGGAAGCCGAGAATGCAGGCCGGCCGGGGCTGGTCCGGCTCCCGGCTCAGCATGCGCAACAGATGATACAGGGCCGTCGGCGCATTGCCGATGGCCACGACGGCCCCGTCCAGCAAGGGGCGCCACAACTCCACCGCCGCAGCGGAGCGGGTGGTTTCCAGTCTGGTGGCCAGCCCCCGGGTCGCCGGATCGTCCAGAGTGCAGACCACCCGGTTGCGGGCGGGCAGGAACGACCGGATGATGCCGTGATCGACCATGCGGGTGTCCACCAGCACCGGCGCACCGGCTGCCAGGGCCTGAGCGGCGGCTTCGGCGACGGCAGAATCGGCCACCAGGTCATCGACCAGATCGGCCATGCCGCAGGCGTGCACCAGGCGAATCGCCAGGGGCTGCAACGCCGGCGGCAGACGGCCCAGGTCGGCTTCCCGGCGGATACGGGCGAAGCTTTCGTGATAGATCATCGCCGGCACGCGCAAGTCGGCATCCAGATCTTCCGGATCCCCATACGGCGCCGAAACGGCCGCCTTGTCCGGCGTCATGGCCGGTCCGCCCCCGCCGGGAGGTTCCAGACCGCCCTCGATGCCCAGGATCCAGCCCTCTTCCGCCTCGATCACGTGACGATCCTCCGGCTCCAGATCTCCGGGGCCGGAGAACAGCGGTGCCAGCGCCCCGGCGGCGTCCAGGGCATACAGCCGGTCGGCCAGCAACCGTACCTGGGTCTGATCCAGCACCTCTTCCCCTTCCGGGGCAGAGGCGACCAGCGAGGGATAGACCTCGGCAATGACCAGACGGGCGTCGGGGCCGGGCGTGGCCAGACCGGTTTCGAAGGGCCACAGCCGGGCAGCGTCGGCCAGCCAGGGATGGTGACGCAGACGCCAGAGCACGGGCAGCAGGGTCAGGGTCTGGCTGCCCACCGACCCGGGATAGGCCAGCTTCCACACCGGCTGAGGACCGGCGGCGCGCCGGTCGCACAGGCGGTATTCGGGCAGGACCTGGTAGACCGCCGGATCGGGCCGGGTGGGAGCCAGAGAGGCGGCCGACCGGTCGGCGGGACAGCCCCAGAAAGGTCCCAGACCACCTTCTTGCGAAACCGGAACGGATAAGGATTCGACCAGGGTCTCGGCCATCCGGGCATTGAGGCCGGCAGCGGCGGCGAAACGGTTGTTGGCGTTATCCGGCCCGTCCTGGATCGCCCCGCCGATGACCTTCCACAATCCCCGCCAGGTGGGCGCTTCGGGGGCCAGGCGGATGGCGGTGCCGCGCGGATAGCCCAGCGCGGCGTCCACCCCCAGCAGCACCCGCTTGCCCCTGGCCAGAAGATCGGACAGGCGGTCGGTCAGCCAGGATTCCGCATCCGCCCGGGTGGCGGGGTTCAGGGTCTCGACGGCGGCGCCGGATTCTTTCACCCCGATCCACAAGCTGTTCGCGCCGGTGACGGGGCGGGAAGCCGCGCTCCAATCCACCACCACCACCGCGTCGAACAGCCGGCTCACCGGGTTTCCTCCGTCCCGTGGTCGTGGTGCCCACGGCTGTGTCCATGATCATGCCCCTGACCATGATGGTGGTCATGATCCTGCCCCTGGCCATGAGCATGGGAATGGCCGGAATCGTGATGGTGATGACGGCCGTGACCATGACCGTGATCATGACCATGGTGATGACCCCCGTCCGTGCCGATGCCCGACACGTGGTGGTGATGGCCGGCCTGGACGGCGCCGACGCTGTCTTCGAAGCCGATCACCTGTTCCCGGTATTTGCACAGCTGGCAGTTCATATTGACGGTGCCGCGCAGGATATCCTCCACCCGGTCGGCGAAGCAGTCCAGCACCAGGGGATGGTCGTTCAGATAGGGGGCCTTGACGAAGTCCACGTCCGGATGGTTGGCCGCCACGGCGTCGGTCTGATCATAGATACGGCGCACCAGGATTCCGGTGAACAGGAACCAGGGGAAAACGATGATCCGCTTGAAACCCAGCTTCACCGCCCGCTCCAGGCCCGCATCCACGCGCGGGTGGGCGACTCCGGAATAGCAGGTTTCCGCCCAGCCGAAGCCCATGCCTTCCCACAGCATGCGGGCAACCTTGCAGACGTTGGAATTGGCGTCCGAATCATTGGTGCCCCGGCCGACCACCATCAGCAGGGTCTCTGACCGGGGGACGGGCGAGGGATGGGCGGCCTCTGCCTCTTCGATCCGATCGCGGGCGGCCTTCAGCAACTTGGGATCGATCCCCAGTTCGCGGCCGTAATGAACCGTCAGGGCCGGATTTTCGGCGGCAAAGGTGTTCACTTCCCACGGCAGGTCGTTCTTGACGTGACCGGCGGCGAACAGCATGCCGGGCAGAGCGAGGATACGGGTCACCCCCTGGTTTCGCAGCCGGTCCATGCCGGTGCGCAGAACGGGTAGGGCGAATTCCAGGAAACCGCTTTCCACCGGGACATTGGGGAAGCGCTCGGCGATATGGCCAGCAAGGCTGTTGAATTCGGAAACGGCGGCTTCGTCGCGGCTGCCGTGACCGCAAACCATGATCCCCACCGTCTCTCCAGCGCTGATCAACGAGTCGATGACGCGGGGCCGCACGGGGGTGTCGGCGGTTTCGGGGATAACAGTGGTCGGCTCGGTCATGCGCTTGGGTCCTTCCCTTGCAGCGGTGGAGGTTTGTCCCGGGGGTGGTCTCGGCCTTCGCCCCCGGACCGAGAGGCCCGGACTATAGGGTGCGTACCGACCAGATTCAAATGGCGCGGGGATCGGACTGGACGGCGCCCGGCCGCACCGCCATGCTGCCGCCCATGCTGACACTGTTTTCCGCCGGGTCGGGCGGGGCCGTATCCCTGGGCGCCGATCCCCTGACCATTCTGCTGCTGGCCCTTGTCCTGGATGCCTATCTGGGAGAGATGGGGCTGCTGTTCCGCCTGCTGCCCCATCCGGTGGTGGCAATGGGCGCGCGCATCGGCGCCCTGGACCGGCGGCTGAACAAGACCGGCCGGTCTCCCCGCGACCTGCGGCTGCGGGGGGTGGTCACGGTGCTGATCCTGGTGGCAGGCAGCATCGGGGTGGGTCTGGTGGTTCAGGCACTCAGCGCCATGGTGCCCCTGGGCTGGCTGCTGGAGCTGTTCCTGGCCACCGCCCTGATCGCCCAGCGCAGTCTGTATGACCATGTGGAGGCCGTAGCCAAAGGTCTCGGCCTCCGTGGTCTGGCCGGTGGGCGGGAGGCCGTGCGCCATATCGTCGGCCGCGATCCGCAAACCCTGGACCAATATGGCGTCGCCCGGGCGGCCATCGAAAGCTGTGCCGAGAACTTTGCCGACGGGGTGGTGGGGCCGGTGTTCTGGTATCTGGTGTTCGGCCTGCCAGGACTCCTGGCCTGCAAGATGATCAACACCATGGACAGCATGATCGGCCACCGCACGGACCGCTATCGGTATTTCGGCTGGGCGGCGGCGAGGCTGGACGACATGGTGATGGTCCTGCCTGCCCGGCTGTCGGCGCTATTGCTGGTGCTCGCGGCCATGGCCCCGGGGTGGGCACATCCGCGCGAAGCGGTGGCGACCATCGCCCGGGATTCGCGCAAGCACCGCTCCCCCAACGCCGGCTGGCCGGAGGCGGCGATGGCCGGCGCCCTTCGCCTGCGCCTGTCCGGCCCCCGCACCTACCACGGCGAGGCATCGCGCGAGGAACCCTGGGTCGGCAACGGCCGCGCGGAAGCCACCCCAAAGGACATCCGCCGCGCCCTGCGCCTGATGCGTGATGCCTGTTTGATCCAGGGAATCCTCATCGCCTTGCTGGCGGTGGTAACGAAATACGTTTTTTAAGCCGGGGCCTAGCTTATAGGCTATATCCCATAAACTATATTCATTCGTTTTCCTCTCTCTGAAAGCGGGTACTTCGGCAGAATAAGTAGCCATAAATCCGAAGCATTCATACAGACCATTCCCAAAGGCAGGAATTCGCCACCGCACGAACCCCCATCTTTCCATGGAAAGCAGCGCCGGTTATCTGTTCCCCTCTGCGAGTAACGCTTCCCCGCCAGATTGAAGCCTGAAGAAACTGTAAAATTTTACGAAAAGCTTTTAACAGGTGTAGCGGTAGAGATTTTTTTATTGTCGTCTCCATCTCGCGAAGGCGGCTCCGTCGTGCCATAATAAGAAGATGCCGCGTGTCGTCGGACCAGGGTCGTCCCCCCTTCCCTCCCGGCCGTGGCGAAAGGCATCCGACGCGGCCGTTCCGGATTTTGGATCACCGGCATCGCCGCAGGGTCGAAGGGGTGAAGACAAAGCATGCGGTCCGTAGCTGATATCCACGATGACATCCAGAAGCGGCATGCCAAGGCGTCCTCCGCAAAGTTCCACTATTTCTTCACGCAGTGGCTGAAGTTCGAGAACAATTCCGAAGATCTGTTCAACGCGCGGGGTGAAGACAGCGAGACCTACCTCGAATACCGCTTGCACGAACAGCATGTCGAGGAAGCCTCGGCAATTTTCGACGTAATTCTCACCCACTGGAAGGAAACGGAGCAGGAGAACAAGATCTACGCCTACCTGACCGTCGAGGATAAGGATGGGAACGGTATCTGGCACTATCTGGCCGCCACCCTGCGGGAGCACGAGGGCAAGGCGACCCTGCGCATGGCGCGGGCGCTACTGTCGATGGATATCGACTTTTCCCGACGCAACCGCCTGGGTCAGTCGCCACTGTCGAAAATGCTGCTGCCTTCGCCGCGCTGGCAGTCCCTGAATGCCCTGATCCAGACCAAGCACCTGACCATCGAGAATATCGAGCGTGCGATTGCCGAACAGGCCAAGGAGCCGCACAAGCGCGCCAACCTGATGTGCTTCCTGTTCACCGCCGATATCGAACACAACAAGGGCCTGCTGTCCCAACACGTGCTGAAACAAGCGGTCCAGCCGCAGGCGGATTCGACCCTGCGCGCCTCCACCTGCCGCCTGTTCTTCGATTACATCGGCGACAAGGACGGCGCGCCCCCGTTCTTCAAGCTGATCAGCATCACCAACCATGCCATGTTCGACGACCTGATGCGGCTGCTGATGCAGAACACGGCCGAAACGATTCGCACCACGGGTGCCGTAGAGATCACCACCCGCAAGACCTATGGCCAGAAGTTCCTGGCCGACCGTCTGCTGCGGCGGGATGCCGGGGGCGAGGGGCTGCTGTTCAAGGCGCTTCAGGCGCAAAAACACACCCACATGGCCAAGATCACCGGCCTGATGCACAACGACGAAATGCGCATCGTCAAGCTGGTGCGCGGCGAGCGGACCTTCAAACCGCTGACCATCGACCGCAACTCTCCGGCCCCGAACAACCCCCTGCTATCCCTGCTGCTGCAACAGGACGAAGACGGCAATACGGTTTTCCACCACGCCGTCGCCCAGGGTGACCTGCGGGCCGTTCGCTCGCTGTTCAGCGGCCTGTGCGCCAACGATCTGTACGCCATTCTCACCGCCTTCCCCAACAAGGCCGGCCTGACCCTGATCCAGATGGTCCAGGACCCCGAAGGGTCGGCGCGGCGTCTGTTCACCCTGGCCAAGGCGCGAATCATCTCGCCGGCACGCACCAAGGCCATGGTCGATGGCTTGGCCGCGCCCAACAAGGATGTCCGCGACTACCTGCAAAACCAGCTGAACGAGATTCTGAGCCTCGCCCAGTCCGTCGGCAGGAAAAGCCCGCCGCCTCCAAGCTTTACCCTGCCTGCCCTGCCCACCAAGCCCGCCAAGTCCGCATAAGGGTATGGACGCCATCCAGAGTGATTTTGGCCGAAGCACCGGATCTCTTAAGGACACGTTGTGATGCACTATAGCGCGACCAACCCCGGCGGCGGGACCTCCTCTCCCCCGCCCCAGAGCGCCCAGACAAGCTCCGCTCTGCCGGAGTCGGCGCATGTGATGAACCGGCGCATTGCCAAGATGCTCAGCCGTTTCGGCATGGATGGGGAAAAGATCCTGGCGGAAACCTCGGCGATTCCGTCGGCGACCAACCTGCTGGCCAATCCGGCCCTGGTGGACAAGCAAAAGCTGATCCGCCTGCACAGCATCGGCACCATGGATGCGATCCTGGAACTGGCCACCAACGGCAAGCCGGCCATTCCGCTGCCCAAAAAACCCCAGGACGGCCTGCAGGCCATCGTTCTGTTCCTGCGCCTGAACAACACACCCCTGTTCTGCTGGCGGGAGAACGACACCCCCTCGGCCTGGTCGACGCGGATCATGGACGCCCTGTTCCACAGTCTGGCCAGCCAGCATGTATTCAACCATGCCGATTTCCTTGCATTGGACCGGCTGAGCAACAACCCCCTGTGGCAGGGTCTGTTCACCTATATTCTCGAGCTGTTCCTGAATGCCATCACCAATCCCCAGCGGATTGCCTCGCTGGACCGGGAGACATCGAGCGCCGCCGTGCAGGCGTTCCGGGCTTCGGCCGAGGCCCGTCAATCCCGTTTGCCCAAGGTGAAGTACGGCAACTCCCTGGCCAGCTTCAAGGACGTGGCCGAATACGCCATCGGGGAATACCTGGGCGGGCTGGACGTCAACGACGCGCTGGCCCGTCACCTGGTACAGGCCCAATTGGGCATGGAGGACGAGGAAGGGAAGGCGAAGTTCGAGCGGTTCCTGCGGGAAAACCGGATCAAACCCGAAACCTTCCCGACGACGGTGTCGGAGCTGTATCGCCGGGTCAACGAACAGGTGCGCTTCCAGGAAAGCGAAGGCGAGGTCGCGGCCGTCTGCTATTCCTATGCCCAGGAAACCAACAAGACGGCGATCATGGAAAAGCTGTTCGCCAACTTCGCCGACCCGGTCTTCCCCGTGGCGGCCAAATGCCGGCGCTATTTCAGCTTCGGCGGCATCCCCCCCAAGGACGGCGCGGTGGTCATCGCCCGCTGGGCGGCGCGCTCCCGCCTGCTGTCCAACTTGCGCAAGGGCGGGCTGGCCAAGCAGGTGACCGGCATGGTGGCGCTGATGAGCAAGGAAGAGCGCCGCGCCCTGATGGCCTTCCGCGACGGCCGGACAGAAGCCCGCTCCATCGCCGCACAGGATGTGGACCGCTACGTCAAGGCCCGCTGCAAGATGCTGACCTTCACCGCCCAACAGGCCAAGATCAACCGGGTGGAACGGCTGCTGGAAAGCCAAGTTACCGGAGCGGAACAATTCATCATGCGCCCCGGCCAACCCCTGCTTCAGGATATGACCTATGGGGTCGACGTCTTCTTCCGCGCCCTGCGCACAGTCATCGAGGACATCTGTTCCGGCACCGGTTCGCAGTTGCGCGAGCAGATGAAAATCCTGCATGAATTCGAACGGCGTTACGGCCCGCTGTCTGCGGTCGCCCTGCTGTGCCCCATGCCCCCGGGCATGAAGGCCGAAGATTGGCTGCCCAAGGCCCGTACGGTGCTGCAGAAGCTGGACAACGACTACTTTCAGGTGCAGGAAAGCGCGGCGATCGACTAAGAAGCGCTGACAAGCTCCGCCAGGGCCAGCAGGCCATCGATATCCACATGGGCTTCCAGATGCGCCGCAAGGCCATCCAGGGCGGCCTCCACCCCAGCGTCATAGGCGTGTCCGCCTGTACGACCGGGACGCAGGGTTTCCAGGAACCGGGTGCGAAACGGATCGCTGGCAAACAATCCGTGGACATAGGCCCCCCGGACACGGCCGTCGGCGCTGGCCCCACTGCCGTCCAGCAGCCATGCCCGAGCCGTATCCGGCCCCACCGTTCGGCCCATGTGCATTTCGTACCCGCGAACCGGTGTGCCCCACAGGCGGTCGGGCTCCGCCACCTCGGTCAGGGTCTTCTCCCCGCCCATCACCGTCTCCACGTCCAGCAAACCGAGCCCGGGCGCCGCGCCCGGGGAGCCTTCGATTCCCTTGGGATCGGCGACCCAGGTGCCGAGAATCTGATAGCCGGCACAAATGCCCAGGATCTCCCCACCGCGTCGGTGGTGGGCCAGCAGATCGATGTCCCATCCCTGCGCCCGCAGGAATGCCAGGTCGCCCAACGTGGCCTTGGATCCGGGCAGAATCACCAGATCCGCATCTCCCGGCAAAGGGTGACCGGGCTGTACGAAGGTCAGGGTCACATCCGGCTCGGCGATCAGAGGATCGAAGTCATCGAAATTGGCGATCCGCGACAGACGCGGCACGGCGATCCGGATGGGCCGGCGCCCGTCGGTTCCCGCTCCCGGCTCCGGGACGGCCGCATGATCCAGCGCCACGGCGTCTTCGGCCGGCAAGCGACCGGCACCGGCATACCAGGGCACGACTCCCAGCGATGACCAGCCGGTCCGCTCCCGGATCAAATCCAGGGCGGGGGTGAACAGGCTGGGATCGCCCCGGAACTTGTTGATCAGGATGGCACGGATCCGCCGTTGTTCCGCGTCCGGCAGAAGGACATGCGTCCCCACGACTGAGGCGATAACGCCGCCGCGGTCGATATCGCCGATCAGCACCACGGGCAGGTCGGCAGCCTCGGCGAAGCCCATGTTGGCGATATCGCCGGCGCGCAGGTTGACTTCCGCCGGGCTGCCTGCGCCTTCAACCAGCACCAGATCGGCCTCGCCCGCCAGAGAGCGGAAGCTGTCCACCACGCGCGGCAGCAGGGTGGGTTTCAGGGCGCGATAGTCCCTGGCATTGGCCGCCCCCACCACCTGACCGCAGACCACCACCTGGGCTCCGATATCGGTTTGCGGCTTCAGCAGCACCGGGTTCATGTGGACCGACGGCGGTACACCACAGGCCCGGGCCTGGAGGGCCTGGGCACGGCCGATCTCACCACCGTCTGCGGTCACGGCAGCATTGTTGGACATGTTCTGCGGCTTGAACGGACGCACCCGCAGCCCCCGGCGCACGAAGGCCCGGGCCAGACCGGCCACCAGCAGGGACTTGCCCACATCCGACCCGGTCCCCTGAAGCATGATTGCCCGGGGGCCGCTGGTGCCCGGCCCCCTCGCCGTCCTGTCTTCCATCCCCTCGTCGCCCTACGGATTGGCAAGCGCGGCTTGCAGGCCCTGGGCTTCCATAGAGCTGGCCCGCTGGTTGAACAAAATATCATCGAGGGTGATGCCCGCCCCATAGGCCGCTGCATTCCATTCCGGACGAGGTTCGATGGCTGTCCCCTCGAAGCCGGCTCCGCCGAACAAGCCGACGCTATGGGAAAAAGCGTAGATATCCTCGCCGACGTCGGTGGTGGTCGCGGCCTCGGCACCACCGCCGACCGTCAGGAAGGTGACGCCGATATTGGCACCCCCCTTGAACTGATCTTCCATCACCGCACGCAAGCCGGCGTCGGTCATGATGGCCATGACCACCTCGTTGTTCTGCACACCGGCCTGAAATCCAATGGACCCGGCCGTGAGGCGATAGAATGCGGGGGCGGAAAAGCCGCCGCCGGCCCCGCGCACCAGAAGCACGCCATTGCCATAGGCCGCCCCGAGCACGAAGCCGGCTTTATAAAAATTGGGAATGACCATGACCGCGCGGGCATCGCGGATCAGCTGTTGCAGTTGCGTTTTGAACCCCGAATTGGTGGTCAGCCGCCGCACCGTCGCCTCGGCTTCCAGCACCACCCCGGCCGCTTCGTTGCGCAGTGTTTTCTGCTCCAGGGTTTCGCCCGGCACCCCAGCGGCCGGGCCAGTGGTGGTTGCGGCCCGATAAGGGTCAGGCGAGCCAACAGGCCGGCTCTCGTCCACGCTCAAGGGTGGCGGCATTGGCCGCACGTCCTGGGCCGGCGGTTCCGTGGACACCGGCCCAGGAAGACCCGGATTAGCCCGCTGTTCGTCTGGACGCAATGCGTTGGGGGCATTCTGGGGCGCCGATGGCACCCGATCCGGTACCAGCAGAACAGGCTCCCTGCTTTGCGCAAAAACACTTGCCGCAGGGCAAATCAGAGCCGTCGTAACGAGCATGGTACACAAGGAGCGAATGACCATTCACCTGGCTTTCCTGTTAAACGAGCACCAATGGGAGTGGAGTGAATTGAGTTCACTCCGGCTCGGCGATTGGGACGATAACTCGCCAAGTCCATATATTGTACAATGCGGGTAGATCCAATACCGTTCCGCCAGAACACGAACAAGGTGACCCTGATGGCAACATGTCCGGCATTCTGGTATG
The DNA here is from genome assembly GCA_046233135.1 of Rhodospirillaceae bacterium Z3-40. Classification (GTDB taxonomy): domain Bacteria; phylum Pseudomonadota; class Alphaproteobacteria; order Rhodospirillales; family Rhodospirillaceae; genus JBJXHN01. The sequence continues at coordinate 186,780 of JBJXHN010000005.1, forward strand.
AGGCATATCAAGCACCTGGGACAGATGTTTCGTCAAAACCCCAACCATTGAAAAAACTGAAAAACAAAAATGGGTTCTCTTCCCACTTTTTATACATATTATTGTTGACATCTGTTGCATGGAAGAATGCCATACCGCAACCCCCTATTTTCAGAAGACGCTTGTATGTTAGAAATAGAGCAACCTGATCAAGGTTGACACCAACCCGCCCACTCGCCAGCTTTGCGACCAGGAAGGAAGCACAGGCCATGACATAACGCCTCGCCCCTTCTGTCGCATTGTAGTAGACGAGGTTGGCCACAATCGATGCCCCAATACTTCTGGTATAGCCGGAGCAGTTGAGAACCACATCATCCATGCGACATCGAGTCAAAAATTCTTCTGGAGAACGCTGCAATATTAAATCAATATCGGAAACGACAATTGGGCATCGATATAGTGACTGGATAACGGGCAGCATCATAAACCGAGCACACTGATAGCCCGTTATCCGGAACTGGCCTTCACGAGTCAGGTCTGTTTTATTGGGAGGCGGAAAAGCCTGGCCGGTCAGACTCAACCAGTTAATATTATCAAAAGAAACAACCAAACGTGCGGGATCTTCGCAGTGCGCTGACAGCCGCGCAACAATCGATGCGTACTCGTCAGGCCGAACATCCACAACATGGACATGCGCAATAACGTTGTCACCCCCATGACGAAACAGGCTTTTTAGAAAATATGAAGCATACCGGTTGATATAGACGCCATCGGCCACCACGAGAAACACGGTTTTTTGGACGCCTGGAGAACAGACTTCGGCAAACTGAATGGTGTTTACGAAGCGATTCCCGACGGCCAGCCCGCGCAACCCGGGAAAAGGCCCTGCCTGAAGCGATTTGCCGACGAGAAAAGGATAATCGATGTTCGCGAGAATCGATCGGTAATAAACAGACCAATCCCCTGTCAGAACGTCTTCCGGTGGCAGGCTGCTGATCAGCGCCTCCATGCCAGCTTCCATCCGGTCTGTATCCGTTTCCCATATCAACGGACCGGCCAGATGCAGCATGGCCTCCACCTTCAGGTCCGGGTCCGATTCAAGTGCCAAGTATCGTGATAGGTGGGGCTGAATGCCATCAGTATGCCGCTGATGAACTGCGCAAAGCCCCTTCAACCGGTGGTACGTTCGCGGGTCACGCCGGATCAGCCCATCCGCGATCCGATCACATCGGGCCAAATTGTTCTGCGCATAAAAGCATTCTGCCACGGCCCCTGCGTTCACATAAGGTAGCCGAATGAGCGCAACCGCAAGCTGCTCCGCCTCGTCATAGTTTTCTGCTGCCAAAAGTTCGTTCAGAGAAGCGGATGCGAACCGAACGATTTCGACAACACTGTTATCTATTGCCAACGAGTCGGGAAAGAAAGACTGCAGCCGACCCAGGATACGGGCGGCTTCCCGTGCCCGCATCTTTTTTGCAGTGCACTTCGCTAGCAGAAGAAGGACATCAAATGAGGCCGGCCGATAACACGCTACCAACGTCACAAGAGTGAAGGCAATTTCAATATCTCCCTGTTCGAAACGCTCTGTCGCCACGCCGAACAGATATTCACAATTCAAATTGCGAGATACCACAATGGTTCTTCCCTGATGGACCCTCGGGCGCTAGATTCTTTCTCAAGAAGCGTCTTTGACACTTGACAGATCAATGTGTCTCTTCATCCACTTATGAAATATTCTTGCGACAGATTCGTGAGTCCATTGGGGGTACGGCGGACCTTCTTCTATCAGTTCGCTCCGGCCCTCCAGTTCCGTATAACTGTCTGCCAGTGCGGATCGTGCAACGGCGCCAGCCTCCGGCGTCGCGCCGCAGACAACGACAGCGGTGATCCCCACAGAGGGTACGTCCAACACAACCGCCCCTGCGAACCCTGGCAGCTTCTTCACGGTTTCAACGTCCCAACTGGCAAGGTGGCGTTCCCATTCATTGCCATGAAGAGCTTCTTGAGGGCATTCCCCTATGGGAATTGCCAGGAGGATATAGTCGCACTTCCTAAAGAGCTTTTGCATCAAGGACGGCACTTCAGCGGCATCTATATGCTCAAGCACATCTCCCATGAACGCCATGCTTCCGGGCGGTACCAGATCCATATCGAGGCAGGCGACATCCGCGACACAAACCCGATCATAAAGGGCCTTCAAACCGTAGCCGACGACGTAAGGTCCCCAGACCTCCACCGCGATCCATTTGGGAACACGGGTCAGGACCTCTCGAAAGATACGCGCATAAGTCCCATTGCCTGCACCAATATCCAGAATACTCCCCACTTCCGCCTTGCAGGATATCTTGTGCGCCGTTAGCCCAAAGAGCACCTTACCGTGCAGCTGACTGGTTCCCATACCGCTTTCTCACTAGGTTCAATTGATTTTATTGACCAGCGAACCCCAAATCCCGCATGGGATTCTCATCACTGCCGCGAGAGCATAAACGGCAGGGCGCTCTCTCCAAAAGCCTAAAACTCCACGCCCGCCTGGGCCTTGATACCGGCCTTGAAGGGGTGTTTCAGCATCTTCATTTCGGTGACCAGATCCGCGACCTCGATCACCGCTTCATCGGCATTGCGGCCGGTCATCACCACATGCTGATCGGCCGGGCGGGTGGCCAGGGCCTCCAGCACCGCATCCACCGGCAGATAGCCGTAGCGCAGCACCACATTGATCTCATCGAGCACCACCATCCGCACCGACGGGTCGCTCAGCATGCCTTTAGCGGTTTCCCAGGCGGCCCGGGCAGCGGCGATGTCCCGCTCCCGGTCCTGGGTTTCCCAGGTAAAGCCCTCGCCCATGGCCTTGATGGTCACCAGGTCCGGGAAGCCTTCCAGCACGGTGCGCTCGGCAGTGTCCATGGCGCCCTTGATGAACTGCACCACCCCCACCGGAAAGCCATGGCCGATGCAGCGCAGGACCATGCCGAAAGCCGCCGTCGATTTGCCCTTTCCCGGGCCGGTATGAACGATCAGAAGGCCCTTTTCCGCCGTCTTGGCCGCCATCATGCGGTCGCGGGCGGCCTTCTTCTTGGCCATCTTGCTCTTGTGTTCCTCGGGGGTGCGGTCGGTTGTGCTCACGATGGGGGCTCCTTGACGGGGATCAGCGAGTCGAGCAGGGAATGGATATCATTGCGGCGGCTGCGCCACAGGCCCCGGTCCAGGGCCTCGCGGAACCGCTCTGCCATTTCGCGCAGGGCGTCCGGGTTGACCTCGGCCAGAAAGGCGCGCACCGCCTCGTCACAAAGATAGGCTTCCGCCACCAGATCGAAATGGTGATCGCGCACCACCCGGGCCGTGGCGGCAAAGGCGAACAGATAATCCACTGTCGCGGCCATCTCGAAAGCGCCCTTGTATCCGTGACGCATCACCCCGGCGATCCATTTCGGATTCGCAACACGCGCGCGCACCACCCGGGCGACCTCTTCTTCCAGGGTGCGGATGCGGGGATGCTCGGGGCGGGAGGTATCGCCGTGATAAACGGCCGGCTGCGCACCGGACAGCACCCGCACCGCCACCGTCGCCCCGCCTTCGAACTGATAATAGTCGTCGGAGTCCAGGATATCGTGTTCCCGGTTGTCCTGATTCTGCACCACGGCCTCGGCCCCGGCCAGACGGCGTTCGAACAAGCCGTGGGCGGCGTCCCCACCGCTGCCGCCCCCGTAGGCATAGCCGCCCCAGGCCACATAGGCCTGGGCGAGATCGGTTTCCGTCTCCCACCCCCGCTCGTCGATCAGCGCCTGTAATCCGGCTCCATAGGCCCCGGGCTTGGAGCCGAACACCCGGTGGCCGGCCCGGTGCCGGGCCTGGTCCGGACTCAAACCCTGGCGTTCCAGGGTAGCGGCGTCCTCGGCGGCGCGGACGGCCAGGGGATTCATGGCCGGCGGCTCGTCGGTCCGGGCAGCGACGGCGCGCGCCGCCGAATCCACCAGATCCACCAGCGCCGGGAAGGCATCGCGGAAAAAGCCACTGATGCGCAGGGTCACATCTACCCGCGGCCGGTCGAGCACCGACAGGGGCAGCACCTCGAACCCCGTCACCCGGCGGGAGGCCTCGTCCCAGGTGGGACGGACACCCATCAGCGCCAGGGCCTGGGCGATATCATCGCCGCCAGTGCGCATGTTCGACGTGCCCCAGGCGCTGATCACCAGGGACCGCGGCCAGTCGCCATGGTCCTGCAAATGCCGTTCGAGCAGCAGGTTGGCGGCCTTCCACCCCAGGGTCCAGGCCGCCGGCGTGGGTACCGTGCGCGTGTCCACCGAATAGAAATTGCGGCCCGTGGGCAGCACATCCGGCCGCCCCCGGGTCGGCGCCCCCGACGGCCCCGGCGGCACGAAGCGGCCGTCCAGGCCCGTCAGCAATCCGTCGATCTCTGCCGCGCCACAGGCGTCCACGGCGGGGGCCAGCGTTGACGCAATGCCGTCGAGCACGGCCGCCGTTGCCGTCCATCCGGAATCGCAACGATGGCTGCCGTCCACCAGCGCACTCGCCAGGGCCTCCAGCCGCTCCACCGTATCGCCGGCGGTACGCCAGGGTCCCAGGCCACCATCTCGCCCAAGATCCTCCAGCAGGACCGGCCGGGCACCGGTCCAGGGCGCCCCCAGGTCGGCACCGAGGGGGTCGAAGGGCATGCCACCGTCGGTGGGGCGCAGAAGATCGGCGGCCAGGGCACGCGTCAGTCCGGCCTCTTCCGGCTTGGCTCCACGCGGGGCACGCGCAAGGGCCACCAACAGGTCGCGGCGCTGCACCCCTTCAGGCGCGCGGCCGAAGATATGCAGCCCGTCGCGAATCTGCATTTCCTTCAGTTCGCACAGATGGTTATCCAGGGCGGCAAGGGCGTCATCCTCGCTGATTCCGTCGGCCAGCCCGAGATCGGCCAGCAGGCCGGCGGACGAGGCCAGGGACAGGATCTCACCCTTCAGCACCTTCAGGCGCCGGGGGTCGACGGCGGCGGCGTCGTAGAATTCATCCACCAGCCGCTCCAGGTCGCGCAGCACCCCGTAACTCTCCGCCCGGGTCAGAGGCGGGGTCAGATGGTCGATGACCACGGCGGACAGCCGGCGCTTGGCCTGGGTCCCTTCCCCGGGGTCGTTGACGATGAAGGGATAGAGCGCCGGCATCGGCCCCAGGCAGGCTTCCGGGAAGCAGCCCGCCGACAGGGCCAGGGCCTTGCCCGGCAGCCATTCCAGATTGCCGTGCTTGCCCATGAAGACGACGGCCTGGGCCTGGAAGGTTTCGCGCAGCCAGGCGTGAAAAGCGAGATAGCCGTGGGGCGGCGGCAGGGCCGGGTCGTGATAGCTGCCGACGGGGTCGATGTTGTAGCCCCGGGCCGGCTGGATCGCCACGGCCACATGGCCGAACACCTGCACCGGCAGGGCGAAGCCGCCCCGGGCCGGCACGTAAAAGGGATCGGCCTCCGGCACCCCCCAGCGGCCGCTCACCGTCGCACATACCTGTTCCGGTTGCGCATCGAGAAAGGCCTGATAGACGTCCAGCGGCAGAACCACAGCCGCGTCTGCGCGGCGGGCGGCATCATCGGCGTTGGTGGGACCGGCCCGCAGGGCGGCAATCAGGGCCGCTCCGTCTTCCGGCCGGTTGTCGATGCGATAGCCGGCCTCGGCCATCGCTTCCAGGCTGACCGCCGCCCCGGCCGGGGTATCGAGCCCCACGCCATTGGCCAGCCGGCCGTCCTTGTTGGGATAATTGGCCAGCACCAATGCCACCCGGCGCTCGGCGGGCGGCGTGATCCGCAAGCGCACCCAGGCCGCGGCCAGCGCGGCCACATAGGCCACCCGGTCGTCCACCGGCCGGTGGCGGGTCACCGGTGCCTGCAACAGGGGATGGCGCTCATCCGCCCCCTTGAAGGAGATCGCCCGTACGGGCAGGCGACCATCCACTTCCGGCAGGGCCACGGTCATGGCGATATCCCGGGCGGTCAGGCCGTTGGCATTGGCCTCCCAGGTCGCGCGGTCGCTGCCGGCGAGGATTGCTTGCAGAACCGGAACATCCACGGCAGCCAGCGGTGTTTCCCGGGGTGCCCCGGGGGCAGCGACAGCGAAGCCAGTCAGATTGACGATCACGCCCGGCGCCTGTCGCTCCAGCACCGCGGCCACCGTGGCTCCGGCCACCGGATCCTTCAGGCTGGTGCAATAGAGCGGCACCGGCCGCAGCCCTTCGGCCTCCAGAGCCCGGCACAGGGCATGGACCGGCGCCAGATCCCCGGCCTGGACCAGGGCGCGATAGAACACCACCGCCGCCGCCCTGCCGTCAGCCTGTGGCGCGGGCTCCGTCCCCAGGACCCCTGCCACGGGCAGGGGCGCCGGTTCGCGCCAGGAGTCGGCGTCGGCCTTGTCCAGCAGATGGGCGGCATAGCGTAGCAACTGAGCGGTATTCTCCACCCCGCCCTGCGCGAAATATTGCCACAGCCGGTGCAGAGCATCCGTTGACAAGGTGGAACGGTCGGTCAGATCCACGTCGGGCTGGGCATCGCCGGGCAGCAGCGCCAGCGCGATACCCCGTTCGCGGGCCAGGGCACAAAGGCTGTCCACCCCGTGGGGCCAATAGCCCCGCCCGCCCAGCAGGCGAACGATGATCAGCCGCGCCAGGGCGGCGGTGGCGTCAATCCAGACGTCGACGCTCATGGGATGGGAAAGCGCGGTCAGATTGGCCGCCCGAACGCTGATCGGGGCATCGGGCCAGCCATCCAGCGCCGCCGCCAGGCAAGCGATTTCGCTGTCGGCAGCGGTCAGGATCAGAACATCGGCCGGGTCCTGCCCCAGGTCCACGGCTTCAGCGCCGTCATTGACCCGGCCCGGTTCGGCCGCAAGCAGATGCATGAATTCTCCCGAATAGGGCGTTGAGACGCCGCGTAAGCTTTAGTTATCGTCCATCCGCAGGGCCTGGATGAAGGCATTCTGCGGGATTTCCACCTTGCCGAACTGGCGCATCTTCTTCTTGCCCTCTTTCTGCTTCTCCAGCAGCTTGCGCTTCCGCGTGATGTCGCCGCCGTAACACTTGGCAGTGACGTCCTTGCGCAGGGCAGCGATGGTCTCGCGGGCAATCACCCGCCCGCCAATGGCCGCCTGGATCGGCACCTTGAACATGTGCCGGGGGATCAGATCCTTCAACCGGGCACAGATCTGCCGGCCCCGGTATTCGGCCTGGGTGCGGTGGGCGATAAAGGCCAGGGCGTCCACCGGCTCGGCATTGACCAGGATGGAGACGCGCACCAGATCGCTGTCCGTATACTCATCCATTTCGTAATCGAAACTGGCATAGCCCCGGCTGATGGACTTCAGGCGGTCATAGAAATCGAAGACGATTTCGTTCAGCGGCAGCTTGTAGACCGCCATAGCCCGACTGCCGGCATAGGTCAGGTCCAGCTGCTGGCCGCGCCGTTCGGTACACAATTGCAGCACCTGTCCCAGATAGTCGTCGGGCACCATGATGGTGGCCTTCACCCACGGCTCCTCGATCCGGTCGATCTGCACCGGATCGGGCATGTCTGCGGGATTGTGCAGCTCCATCATCGAGCCGTCGGTCATATACATCTTGTAGACGACGCTGGGAGCCGTGGTGATCAGGTCCAGGTCGAATTCCCGTTCCAGCCGCTCCTGGATGATCTCCATGTGCAGCAGGCCGAGGAAACCGCAGCGGAAGCCGAAGCCCAGCGCGGCCGAGGTTTCGGTGGTATATTCGAAGCTGCTGTCGTTCAGGCGCAGCTTGGAGAGGCTGTCGCGCAGCACTTCGAAATCACTGGTATCGACGGGAAACAGGCCGCACCAGACCACGGGAATCGACGGCTTGAACCCGGGCAGGGCCTCGGTCGCCGGATTGCGGTCGTCGGTGATGGTATCACCCACCTGGCAGTCGGCGACACTTTTGATGCCGGCCATGATGAAGCCCATCTCGCCGGCCGACAGAGAGTCGGTTTCCAGCATCTTGGGCGTGAATACGCCAACCTTGTCGATGGGGTGCACCGCACCGGTGTTCATCATGCGCAGGCGCATGCCCTTTTTCAGGATGCCTTCGCGCACGCGCACCAGGATGATGACGCCGAGATAGGAATCGTACCAGCTGTCCACCAGCATTGCCCGCGGCGAGCGGTTCACCTCGCCTTTCGGGGCCGGCAGGCGCGCCACCAGGGCTTCCAGCACCTTGTCCACACCCAGGCCGGTCTTGGCGGAAATCTCCACGGCGTCGGAGGCATCCAGCCCGATCACGTCTTCGATCTGCTGCTTCACCCGCTCCGGCTCGGCGGCGGGCAGGTCCACCTTGTTGAGCACGGGGATGATTTCGTGGTTGGCGTCGATGGCCTGATAGACGTTGGCCAGGGTCTGGGCTTCCACCCCCTGGCTGGCATCCACCACTAGCAGCGAGCCTTCACAGGCCGCCAGCGAGCGCGAGACCTCGTAAGCGAAATCGACGTGTCCCGGGGTGTCCATCAGGTTCAGCTGATAGACCTTCCCATCCTTGGCCTGATAGGTCAGGCGGACGGTCTGCGCCTTGATCGTGATGCCGCGCTCGCGCTCCAGATCCATGGAGTCGAGGATCTGCTCCTTCATCTCCCGGTCGGTAAGCCCGCCGCACAATTGGATAAGGCGATCGGCAAGCGTGGACTTGCCGTGATCGATGTGGGCGATGATCGCGAAGTTGCGGATATGACTGAGGTCGCTCATGGATGGATCTTGAACCTTGATGATCGCCGGACCAGCGGTCCGGAAGAGGCCGGAGAGTAGGGCCAAAGGGATTTTTTTCAAGCGTTGATGTGGCCGCCGACACCGGGCGCGCCATACGCTTCGGGTGCCTTTCGCCGAATGTCCGGCCCGGCCCAGGCCCCCGAGATCCGGGCCGCCGGGCAGCGCCCCACCATACGCGATCCGCCCGTCGGGACCACAGAAAGATCACCCCCCTTCGGCGAGAAGGTCGACCAGATGGTCCAGCACCGATCCGCCCGTTCGCAAATCCTGTCCCACCAGCCAAAAGGACACGTCCGGCGGCGGCGAGGGGGTCAGGGCGACAAGGTCATCGGGAAGCGCCAGGGGCGGCAGGATCGCCGCCCCCAGCCGGGCCTGGACGAAGGCGATCTGGGTCGCCAGCGTCGGCGCCGTCAAGGCCCGCTCCAGCGACAGGCCAAGGGTCAGGCAATAGTCCGTCACCACGCCGTGGCGGTCGGTCCCGATCGGCGGCAGCACTTGGGGCAGGCTCCAGGGATTGCCTTCCAGCCCGCGCGGCACCACCAGGCGATAGGGCACCCGCCCCACCCGCCGAGCCTGAAGACCGGGATGACGGGGCGCCGCCAGAATCAGGGCCAGGGTCCCCGGTTCCGCCAGAATCCGGGCCTCCACCTCGTCCGGCTCCGGCGCCGCGGCCAGATGAAAGGTGGCCTCCGGGTGGTCCGGCCACAGGCGGGCCAGCGCCCGGGGCAGAAGGGTATCCAGAACCTCCGCGCTGACCAGAAGGGTGAATTCGGTCCGGCCGCCCCGGCGCAAGCGTTCCGCCCGGTCCTCGAACTCGGCCACGGCGTCGAACAGCTGGGCCACCTCGATGGCGAGCAGCCGGGCTTCCCGGGTCGGCACCAGGCGCCCCTTGACCCGGTTGAACAGAGGCGCAGCCACATCGGCTTCCAGATCCGCCAGCAGCTTGCTGGCCGTGGGCTGGGTGATGTTCAGGGCGCGGGCGGCGGCGGTCACGCTGCCTTCGGTCATCACCGCGTGGAACACCTGGAACAGGCGCGGGCTCACAGCGCGACCTCGCGGGCGGCGAGGGCTTCGCGGAAGCGGGCGATGAAGCGGCGGGCGCTGTCGGGCAGGCGGGCCGTCGCCCGCTGCCGCGCCACCACCGCATAGCGGATGGCCGGCCGCAGCCGCACCAGGGCCACCCGCTCGCTGCGACTGTTCAGGGCGACGATGCGGCTGGCGAGCACCGGGGCCACCCCCTGCTCGCACAGCAGAACCCCCAGATCAAAGGCATCCACCAGCATGGTGGGGCGATAGGGCAGCCCCCGGGCGTGCAGTTCGCGCACGATCAGCCGCCCCACTGGCCGGGTTTCCGGCACGCCGATATGGGCATGGCCGGCCAGTTCGGCCAGATCGACCTCGGTCCGGCTCGCCAGCACGTGGTCCCGGGGCACCAGCAGCAGCACTTCGTCTGTGGCCAGCGGGTCATCGATCAGCCCCGTGTCCTCCAGCGATCCCACCGCCAGGCCGAAATCCACCCGTTCGCTCAGCACGGCGGCATTCAGGTCGAAGGTGGTCATGGTACGGAAATCCAGCGAGACTTCCGGGTAGTCACCGTTGAAGGCCTGGATCACCCGGGGCAGCACACTCAAGGAATAGCCGGGCGCGGTGGCGATGCGCAGGGTGCGCCGGTCCCCCAGCCCCCGCGCCACCCGCAAGGCCCGGTCCTGCTGCTCCAGCACCCGCTGCCCCAGGGTGGCAAGGCGGGCCGCGGCTTCCGTCGGCGCGACGCGGCCGCCGACCCGGGTGAACAGGGTCAGCCCCAAGCGCTGTTCCAGATAGGATATGGCCTTGCTCACCGCCGGCTGGGACACCCCCAGCCGGCGTGCCGCCGCCGAAAGGGACCCCTGGTCCATCACCGCCATGAACATTTCGATATACCGAGGGCCGAGCATCCGCCGCTTTTCCCGGATTGAGAGGGTATTCGCCGCCTTTCCATAACTTATATCTATGGTATGTCGATATTAAACCATAAGACAAGGGTGCCGAGCCGGGGCATAGTCGAAGCGTTGATATTGCGACGCAGCACGCGGGAAACCCGGAATGAAATCAGCAGTTTTATCTAGTTTGCTTGCATCTTCGGCGGAGCAGCCGGAACGCGCGAAATTGGCCGTATGGTGCATTGTGTGCGCTTTGATGGCGCTCGCGTTTTGCGTCCTTCCCGTCTTTTCCACAAGTACGTCATACCTATTCTACATGGCATTGGCGGTCACCCTGGCGACATCGTTCAACTATGTGGCCGGGCTGACCGGCTACATGCCGTTCGGCTATGTCGCCTTCCACGGGGTCGGAGCCTATGCTTTCGGGGTCCTGGTGCGGACCTATGACGTGCCCATCCTGATCTCCTTCATCGTCTCGGCCCTCGCCGGGGTGGCGCTGGGTTTCCTGCTGGTGCCGACCCTGCGGCTGCGGGGGGTCTATTTCGGCATCGTCAGCCTGGCTTTGGCGATCATCTGCAAGCTGGTGATCTCGCTGATGCCCGACGCCATCGTCGGCGGCAGTGTCGGGCTGGTGCTGGCCTCGGCCAACGATCCGGTGGCGGCCTATTACTCGATGGTCGCGCTGATGGTGGTTGCCCTGGTGATCGCCGGCCTGCTGACCCATTCGCGGCTGGGTGTCGCCTTGCGGGCAATCCGCGACGACCACGAGGCCGCCGCCATCCTGGGGGTCAACGTCACCCGCAGCCGGGCCAAGGCGTGGCTGCTGGCCAGCGTGATCCCCGCCGGGGTCGGTGCGCTGGAGGCCTGGTACAGCAACGCCATCGACCTGGATTCGTCGTTCAACCTGCTGATCACCACCAAGACCATCGTTTACGCCATGGCCGGCGGCCTGGGCTTCGCGCTGGGACCGGTGGTCGGCGCGGTGGGGCTTTATGCGGTCGACCAGGTGGTCTGGGACCTGTTCCCGTCGCTGAACCTGCTGTTCCTGGGGCTGATCATCATGCTGCTGGTGATTCGCCTGCCCCGGGGCGTGGTTGGCCAGGTGGCCTATCTGCGGCCCGGCCTGCGCAAATACATTCCCTGATCGAGGCTGCCACCATGGAATTCCTTGTTGTCCAGGGGCTGATCAACGGCCTCGTCATCGGCATCATCTACGCCCTGATCGGCGTTGGCCTGAACATCATCTTCGGCGTCCTGCGGGTCGTGAACTTCGCCCACGGCGAGGTGATCATCCTGGGGGCCTATCTCGCCTACTTCCTGTCGGACCTGTTCGGCCTGTCGCCCTTCCTGGCCATGCCGATCGGCTTCGTGGTCTTCGCCGCCCTGGGGTATGTCAGCTTTTTCGTCCTGGTGAGGCCGCTGCGCACCTCCGACGATCCGGAACATGCCTCGCTGCTGGTGATGTTCGGGCTGTCGCTGTTCCTGGGGGCGGGCATGCTGCTGGCCTTCGGGGCCGACACCCGCTCCATCCAGGTGCCCATCGATCCCATGTTCCTGCGCGCCGGCACTGTGATCGTGCCCACCATCCGGCTGATCGCCCTGGCCATCTCGCTGGCCATCGCCGGGGCGGTCTTCCTGCTGCTCTATCGCACCCTGACCGGCAAGGCGCTGCGGGCCATCGTCATGAACAGGGATGCGGTACGCATCGTCGGCATCGACCTGGACCGCATGTCCGCCCTGGCGTTCGGCGGCGGCCTGGGACTGGCGGCGGTCAGCGGCATCCTGATGGCCATGATCTTCCCCGCCTTCTCGCCCTTCGCGGGCCAGGACTACACGCTGATCGGCTTCATCATCGTCGTCCTGGGCGGGTTGGGCCATCCGGTGGGCGCCCTGGTGGGCGGCATCCTGTTCGGTTTCGCCGAGCAGATGACCACCATCTTCGCCAGCGGCACCGTGGCCATGCTGGCCGGGCTGATCCTGCTGGTGGCGGTCATCCTTTTCAAGCCCACGGGCATCTTCGGCAAGGCGGTGGGACGGTAATGGCACTTCTGACGGTATCCAAGCTCGGCAAGTCCTTCGGCGGCCTGCAGGCCCTCAAGGAAATCTCCTTCGACGTGAAGGACCGCTCCATTCTCGGCGTCCTGGGCATGAACGGATCGGGCAAGACCACCATGCTGAACTGCGTCAACGGCATCCATGCCGCCAGCGCCGGGGACATCTTCTTCGATGGCGAGAAGATCGACCAGCTGCCCACCCACGAGATCTTCCGGCGGGGCGTCGGACGCACCTTCCAGGTGCCCAAGCTGTTCCACAAGCTGACGCTGCTGGAGAACCTGAAGGTGCCGCTGCTCGCCTCCGGCCTCAGCGACCGGGAAATCCTGGAGCGCTCGGAAACCTGGCTGAAGCGCGTGGACCTGTGGCGGCTGCGCTACAACTTCGCCGAGGAACTGTCGGGTGGCCAGCAGAAACTGGTGGAAATGGCCCGGGTGATGATCGCCGAACCCAAGCTGGTGCTGCTGGACGAACCGTTTGCCGGGGTGAACCCCTCGCTGGCGCTGCTGCTGATCGACGTCATCAAGGACATGCCCGCCCAGCAGGGATGTTCGGTGATCCTGGTCAGCCACGACCTGACGTCGGTCTACCGCCTGTCGGACTCGATCCTGGTGATGCACGAGGGACTTAAGCTGGCCGAAGGCTCCGCCGAGACGGTCCGCAACAATCCCGACGTCATCAACTCATATCTCGGCGCATGAGGGAGCCCGATCCCATGAGCACCGCATCCGCATCACCCACCCCGGAAAGCCGGGGCGCCAGCCTGTCCCTGACCGGGGGCGTGGTGGCCTACAGCGGCGATATCACCGTGCTGAACGGCCTGTCGCTGATCGCCCGGCCGGGCAAGGTCACGGGCATCATCGGCCCCAATGGCGCCGGCAAGTCCACCGCTCTGAAGACGCTGGCCGGCCTGCTGCCCCTGAAGGACGGCACCATTCAACTGGGCGAGCGGGACCTGACCCGGGCCAAGGCCCACGAACGAGCGCTGAACGGCATCGCCTTCGTGCCGCAGAACCGCTCCACCTTCGGGGACCTCAGCGTCGAGGACAACCTTCTGCTCGGCACTTGGCCCTTCCGCCGCGACAAGGCGCGGGTGAAGCGGGTGATGGACAGCGTCTATCAGCGCTTCCCCGCCCTGTTCGACGCCCGCCGTGCCCTGGCGCGGGAGCTGTCCGGCGGTCAGCAGCGGTTCCTGGAAATCGCCCGCGCCCTGCTGCTGGAACCGTCGGTGATTCTACTGGACGAGCCCACGGCGATGATCGCCCCCAAGCTGTCCAAGGAGATCTATCGCCTGACCGAAGAACTGGCCCGAGAGGGAGCGACGATCCTGCTGGTGGACCAGAACGTCCGCCAGTGCGCCGCCATCTCCGACTACCTCTACATCCTGGAACTGGGCCGCAACAAGGCCGAGGGCGACCGCAACAGCTTCGCCTCGGACGCACAGCTCCGGGACATGGTCGCGGAATGGGTCGACTACAAGATCGACGTCGACTGATCCCGTTTCCCTCCCCCCTCCTCCTATCCCCTGTCTTCCAAAGGAGACTCCCCATGGCTTTGAAAGCTCCCGTCACCCGCCTGGCCGCTGTGGCCCTGGCTGCGGCCACCCTGGCCACGCCGGCCTGGGCGGCGGACCCCATCAAGATCGGCATGACCGTGTCGTCCAGCGGCACCTACGCCCTGGCATCCCAGTCTGGCGAACGCGGTGTGGAGGTCTGGGTCAAGGAGGTCAACGACAAGGGCGGCATTTCCTATGGCGGCGAAAAGCACCTGGTGGAACTGATCAAGCGCGATGACCGCTCCGACAAGCAAATGGTCGCGCGGGTTTATGAAGACCTGATCAACGAAGACAAGGTCGACGTGCTGATGGCGCCCTTCGGCTCCACCCTCACGGCCGCGGCCGCCACCATCACCGAACGCTACGGCAAGTTCCTCGACGTCTGGTCCGCCTCGTCCAACGCGGTCTACGAACAGGGCTTCAAGTACGTGGTGTCGACCACCCAGATGCCCGTCTCGCTGATGCCCCGGGCGCCCATCGAGCTGGCCGCCCATATGGGTCTGAAGAAGGTGGCCATCATCAACGTGGAAGAGCCCTATCCTGCCGGTCTGGCCCGCGAAGCCGCCCGCATCGCCAAGGACCAGGGCATCGAAGTGGTGATGGAGGAAGCCTACCCCAAGGGGACCAAGGACTTCTCGCTGATCATCCAGAAGGCCAAGGCGATGGGCGCCGACTTCTTCTTCCCCGCCGCCTATGAAGGGGATCAGATGAGCATGGCCCACCAGATGCAGCAGATGGGTCTGACCTTCCCCTTCACCTTCATGAACTACGCCGTGCAGCCGCAATTTGACGAAGTCGGCTCGGCTGGGGACTACATCTTCAGCAACACCAACTTTCACCCCAGCGTGAACTGGCCGGTGAATGCAGGGATGAACCGTGAAGAGTTCATCACCGCCTACAATACCCTGTTCCCCGATGTGGAGTACGCCCCGGACTTCCAGACCGTCCTGGCCTATGGCGCCGGCGTGGTGCTGGAAAAGATCATCGAAAAGGCCGACAGTCTGGATCCGGCGGCCATGAAGCATGCGGCCCTGGACCTGAGCAACCAGTTGACCGTGCTGGCCGGCCCCTACGAGATCGACGAAACCGGATTGCAGAAGCAGATGCCCTGGGTGGTGGTGCAGCGCCGGCCGGGCAACGAGGTGGTCTCTGTCTGGCCTGAAGATGCCGCGTCGGCCGAACCGATGCTGACCCCGGGAAGCTGATCCCGCTTTGGCGCGCCCGGGCCTTGACGGGGGCAGGGCCTCTCCTCCTCTCCGCCCTGCTCCCTTTCGGGTGCGCCGCTTTTTTCCCTTTTAGTCGTGATGGAACTCGAATCGTGGGACATCTGGACCCCTTTTCTTCTCTGACGGCGCTGAGCGCCGCCATCGCCGACCGTAGCCTGTCCTGCCAGGAGGTCACCGAAGCCTATCTGGCGCGGACAAACGCCCTGGACCCGGCCCTTCAGGCCTTCGTTTCCGTACAGGCCGACGCCGCCCTGTCCGCTGCGAAGGGTCATGACGCCCTGCTGGCCGCCGGTGTCCGGCTTGGCCCCCTGCAAGGCCTGCCCATCGCCATCAAGGACCTGCTGCATGCCCAGGGCGTTCCCTGCGGTGCCGGTTCGGCCCTGCTTGCCGACGTCGCACCTTCGGCGGCCGATGCCGAAACCGTGGGCCGGCTGAAGCGGGCCGGCATGGTTCTGATGGGGCGTACCCATCTGGTCGAATTCGCGTTCGGTGGCTGGGGCACCAACCATGCCTATGGCGCTCCGCAGAACCCCTGGGATCTGGCGGTGCACCGGGTGCCGGGCGGGTCGTCCAGTGGATCGGGCGTAGCGGTGGCGGCGGCGCTCTGCCCAGCGGCCATCGGTACCGATACCGGGGGATCCGTGCGCATTCCCGCCAGCTTCAACGGCATCGTCGGCCTGAAGCCCTCGTTCGGTCAGGTCAGCAACGCCGGCTGCATTCCCCTGTCCACCACCCTGGATTCCATCGGCCCGATGACCCGCACGGTGGCCGACGCCCGGCTGCTGTACCGGGTGCTGAGCGACCAGCCGTGGACCGGGGCGGCAAGCACCGGCCGGTCCCTGGCCTATCTGCCGCCGGAATCTATGTCGCCGGTTACCAGCCTGGAGGTGGAGACCCACTATCGGGCGGTGCTGAAGGGTCTGGAGGCCGAGGGCTGGTCCCTGACGCCCCTGACCCTGCCGTTCGCCTTCGACGACCTGGCCGCAGCCAGCGGCGAGATCATCGCCGCCGAAGCGTTGGCCTATCACCGCGATACCGTCGGCAGCCATCCGGATCTGTACGGCCCGCACACCCGCAAGCGTCTGCTGGGCGGGGCGGCGCTGGCGGCGACCGACTACCTGCGCCGCCTGGAGGAACGGGCGGAGCGTATCGCCGTCTTCGCTGCCGCGCTGGCGCCGTTCGATGCGCTGATCACGCCGACCACCGGCTTCACGGCGATTCCGCTGGCGCTGATCGACGAAGACAAGCCGATGATGTCCAGCTACACCCGGCCGGTGAACTATCTGAACGGCTGCGCCATCGCCCTGCCGTCCGGCCTGGATTCGGACGGCCTGCCGTTCTCCATGCAGCTGATCGCCCTGGCCGGCCGGGAAGAGTCCCTGCTGGGCCTTGCCGAGCGGCTGGAATCGGTCTTCGCCTTCACCGCGCGCCCGACACTGGCCCCGGTGACGGAGACAGCGGTTCCGGCCTGATCGCCGGACTCTGATCGGACCCCCGGGAGGGACGGCACCGCGCCACCCTCCGGGACCCGACCCTCTTTTTCCCTTGCTCCTTCCTTTGTGAACGCAGTGACCGCGGAAGGGTCGTGCGGATGGATCCCTGCGACCTCTGCACCACCGCAGTGCTGCCCCGGGATTGCGGCCCGGTACGACCACGTGAGAATGCCCCATGGACCTCGCTTCGCTCGCCGACATCTTTTTCCCGGTCTATTTCGTCCTCGGCACGGGGTATGTCTTCGCCCGGACGGGTCTGGCCACCCCGGTGACCCTGAGCGGAGCGACGAATTTCGTCTTCTGGATCTCGCTGCCGGCCCTGGTGTTCCACGCCCTGCGCACCAGCGTTCTGCCCGCGCCGGAGGCCGGATTGCTGCTGGTGACCTATTTCGTGGTGGCCGTCGGAGTGTTTATCGCGGCCTTTCTGCTGGCCCGGCGCCTGGGACTGCGGGATGCAGACCCGACGGTCTTCGCCATGGGGGGAAACTATTCCAACACAATCCTTGTGGGGCTGCCGATCATCTCTCATTTGATGGGACAGGCCGGTGTGGCGACCCTGTTCTGGATCGTCACCTTTCACGCCGGGATTCTGTTCACCCTGGCCGCCGTCAGCCTGCGCTTCGACGACTCTGGGGCTTCGGGCAAAGGAATTGCGGGCAAAGGCGGCCTGAAAGTCATGCTGAAGCGGACTTTCGGAGAGAACCCCATCGTCCCCGCCGCCGCCGCCGGACTGGTGTGCAATCTGATCGCCTTGCCGGTCCCTGCCTTTGTGGACACGACCTTCACCCTGGTTGGCGATGCATCCGTGCCGCTGGGGCTGTTCCTGGTCGGTGTCAGCCTGGGCAGCTGCAAGGGCCTGGTGATGCCCGGTACGACGCTGATCAGTTGCGTGTTGAAGCTGGTGGTCATGCCGTTGCTGGTGGCGGTGATCGCGGGGCGGGCGCTGGGGCTGCCCCATGACTGGGTCCTGGCCGCCGTGCTGACGGCAGGGCTGCCGGCCGGGGTCACCGTGGTGATCTTTTCCGAGCGGCTGAAAAGCACTCCCGGCTTTGCCTCGGGTGCATTCTTCCTGTCGACGGTGCTGTCGATGCTGACGATCCCGGGAATTGTCTATCTGCTGGCGTGAGCGGACGGTGTCAGATCCCAGCACCCCTTCAGTCCCTGCCCTCTCAATGCCCTACCGAGCGCGAGAACCCGTTTACGATCACCACGCCGACCAGAATGAAGCCGATACCGATCAGCGCCGGCAGGTCCAGGCTCTGGCGGAAGAAAATCCAGCCGATCAACGAGATCAGGACGATCCCCAACCCGCTCCAGATCGCATAGGCGATGCCCACCGGCATTTCCTTCAGGACAATGGACAGCAGGAACAACGACACCCCATAGCACAGCGCCATCGCCATAGTCGGCAACAGACGCGTGAACTGCTGTGTCTGGTTCAGGAAAGACGTGCCGGCCACCTCGCACGCAATTGCCAGCGCCAGCGCACCATAGGTGCCCCACAGTCCCATCATGGTCCTCCGTCATGTCGTGTCATCGCTTCCAGATGAGCCAGAAACCGACGCCGTTCGTCGGGGGCCTGTCCGCTGCCCGCCATATCCGCCACCCATAAGCCATCCGCCGCCAGACGCACCGTCCGCAAAGTCAGGTTCGACTCCGGCTCGCCATGACGGGCCATCTGGTCCGATAGCCACCCGCCCCAACAGGCTTGCAGCGCCGGATCGTCGAAAGCCGCCAGGAACACCGCCGCCCAAACCGGATCGCTGCCCGCCGTTCCCGGCTCCGACACAGCGGTCAGATAGGCCCGGGTGAAGCGGCCGTGGGGATCGGGATCAGCCTCCACCAGTCCGGTCAGATCCTCGGCGAACCGGGCCAGCAGATCTGCCGTCACCGCGTCGGCCAGGGCGGCCTTGGTCGGGTAGTGGTGGAAAAAGGCTCCCTTGGTCACGCCGGCGTCGCGGCAGACGGCCTCCACCGTCACGCCGGCAAAGCCCTGGCGTGCGGCAATGCGTGCCGCTGCGTCCAACAGGGCACGCCGCACTTTTTCGGGTTGCTTGGGTCGACGGGCACGGCTCATGGGGATACCATACCAACCAGTTGGTATGGTTACAAGGAGGCGTCCCATGACCGAGGACAGCTTCGGCGACGACCCTCGCCTAAGCCCTTATGTCCCGCTGCATACTCTGAAGCCGCTGGCCGAGTCGGTGTGGACGATTGACGGTCCGGTGGTTCGTATGCCCTACGGCGTCGGGACCTTGCCGTTTTCAACCCGCACAACCGTCCTGCGCCTGCCGGATGGCAATCTGTGGGTCCATTCTCCCGGCGCCCTGCCCGATTCCCTTGCGGCGGAGATCCGTGCCCTTGGCCCCGTCGCCTGGTTGATCGCCCCCAACCGCTTGCATTGGCTCGGGCTCTCCGTCTGGCAGGCGGCGTTTCCCGCAGCCGCCACCCTGGTCGCCCCGGGGGTGGAGCGGAAGGCGGCCAAGGGAGGGTTCGCGGTCAGCGGACTCCTGGATGCCCGCCCGCCCGAGGCCTGGGGTACCACCATCGAGGTAATCCCCGTGCCAGGCGCTTTCATGACCGAAGTCACTTTTTTCCACCACCCGTCCGCGACCCTGATCCTGACCGACCTGATCGAGAACTTCGAGACTGACCACGTGCATAGCCGGATCTTGGCCCTATTGATGCGATTGGACGGGACCTTGCATCCCAGGGGCGGGACGCCCCGCGACCTGATGCTGACCTTCCTGCCGCGCCGTCGCGCGGTCCGCGCTGCCGCCCGGCGGCTATACGCGCTGGAGCCCCGACGAATCATCCTTTCCCACGGCCGCTGTATTGAAACGGACGCACCAGGAACGCTGCGCCGGGCGCTTGCCTGGACCGGAATCGATAGGAACTAAGTGAGCGGGCCACCCGCGCGAATTTGCCCGCCACACGCGATCCGCGTCACAAAACTCTCCTCTTCCCTCGCCGAATCCGTTAACTTTGTCGAGTACTGATAAACCCCCACCCGCAGAATGACGGGGCTCGGGGGGTGCGCCTCAGAAGGAGGAAACCCATGAGCGATCTTTCGGTCGCTTCGCCGGCGGCATCCCTGCTGTCTGCGGCGGAGCGGAACAGCAGTACGCCAGCCACGTCATCACCGCCCGCGTCCTCCAACACGTCTTCAGGGTCGGGGAAGGCCGCGGCCAAGGCTCCTGCCAACGCGGGAGCAGCAGCGGCCAGCACGCCGGCGACCGGCGCGGCACCAACCGCGGCAAACAGTGGAGCGGTGTCGGAATCCTTCATTCTCTCGCTGTCGGAAGCCGCCCTGGCCTTCCAGCAATCCAGTTCCACCACCCTGACCGCCAACGACGGATCGGCCGACGATTTTCTGGAAGACGGGCAGAAGGCTATCGGCTCCCTGTCCCGGGTCGCCGATCAGGCCGACGACATGGCGGATTCCATCCAGGGCGCTCTGGACGACCTGAAGGAGTCGTTCGAGAAGCTGGCCCGCCTGTTCGGCCTGTCCGACGAGGATGCCGAAGCAGGCGGCAAGGCAGTGCGAGCCGCTGCGGCCGACAAGGCCGAGGACCTGGAGTTCGGAGAGATCAGCATCAGCCGGGAGACCACCGTCGTCATGAAGGTGGAAGAGGTCAGTGTCTCCTACACCCGCGAAGGGCCGGACGGCACCACCACCGTCAGCGCTTCGGTCAGATCCGTGTCGATGGAGGTCACCGATACCATCACCGTGGGGCTGTCCAAGGGCGCGGCAGCCCGGCAGGAAGACCCCCTGGTGCTGGACATGGACGGCAACGGCCTGGACCTGACCCCTGCCGCCGAGGGCGAATCCTTCGATATGGACGGAGACGGCACCGCCGATCAGACAGCCTGGGTCGCCGGCAACGACGCCTTCCTGGCCATGGATCGGGACGGCGACGGGGCCATCACCTCGGGCAAGGAACTGTTCGGCGATCAAAACGGCGCCAAGGACGGCTTCGAAGAACTGAGCAAGCTGGACGACAACCACGACGGAAAAATCGACGAGAAGGACACCGCCTGGAAAGCCCTGCTGCTGCTGCACAGCGACGGTACCACCTCCGGACTGGCGGAGTCCGGTATCACCAGCCTGTCCCTGGATGCCATCGTCCCCATGAAGGGGCGCATCGACGACGCCGGCGATCTCGTGGCCGGATCGTCGTTCAGCCGGGCGGACGGATCGACGGGCATGGTCGGGGAACTTTACCTGGACGTGATGGTTTAATAGCGACCGGCCGGGCGACCGAATCCGGACGCCCGGCCGCTTTCCTGCATAATTGGTGGAAAAATCGGGCACCACGCCAAATATCAGCCGGAATCAAGCCGCTATTCTTGGGGCTCGGTTTCCGGTACATAGGTGTCCATCATGCGCAGGCTCTTTCACCACTGGCTTTCGCCCGGCGCCCGCAAGGTGCGGGTGGCCATCGCGGAAAAACGACTGGAATGCGATGCGTTGCTCCAGGAAACCTGGGTGCGCGACGAAAGCTTCCTGGCTATCAATCCAGAAGGGGATGTGCCCGTTCTGGTGGAACCGGGAGGGGCCACCATCGCTGACTCCTCGGCCATCTGCGAATACCTGGAAGAGATGTATCCGGAACCCATGCTGATGGGATCCGATCCCCGTGCCCGGGCCGAGGTCCGGCGGCTGATGGGCTGGTTCGACCGCAAGTTCGCCCGCGAGGTCACCGACCCCATCGTCAACGAAAAGCTGGTCAAGCGCGCCATCTCCGGCGGGGCGCCGGACAGCCGGGCCATTCGCGCCGGCCGCGCCAATGTCCATACCCACCTGAAATACATCAGCTGGCTGATCGACCGCCGCCGCTGGCTGGCCGGGGACATCCTGACCTATGCAGATATCACCGCCGCCGCCCACCTGTCCCTGGTGGATTACGCCGGTGACGTCCCCTGGGAGGATCACCCCCAGGCCAAGGAGTGGTACACCCTGATCAAGTGCCGCCCCAGCTTCCGTCCGCTGCTGACCGAGCAGATCCCCGGCATCCGCCCCCCCAAGCACTACACCGACCTGGATTTCTGATCCCAGACCTGCACCTCCCGCAGCCGGGCATCCGTTGACCGGCTTCGGCGTTCTCCTCATATCAGCAGTGGGTCGCCGCGAAGGCGGGACCCCGATGGTTCGCCGCATCGAGAGTTCGGGCCTGTCCCGGGCCGGCGTTGGACCGTCACCGCGCCCTACGGCACCGCTCCGGGCTCCGGCAGGAGGAAACGGAGCGATACTCGGAATGCCAAGGTTGCTTGAAAAGGACGTTGGCCATGTCGAATCGAAACATGTCGAAGCACAATTCGCCGGACCGCAATTCATCGGCCCCGATGATTGACCCCAATATGCCGAGCCTGCTGCGTCTGGCCCTGTTTCTGGTGATCGCGCTGGTCATGTCGCTGACCATGCCTCACGACCTGTTCGCTTACGGCTTCAGCGGCATGCTGGGCTTCGGGGCGTTCATCTCGGCCCTGACGGCGTCGTTCGTGCGGGAAAAGGTGCGTGCGCCGCATCTGACCCGATGGGACGAATCGGCGGTCTTGATGGCGATTTCCCTGCTGGTCGGTTTTTTCGTCGATCCCCAGGTGATCGCCCAGATGCAAAGCCAGCCGACCGGGGGGTGAACCATGGCGACAATTCCCCACACTCCCTGTCCCCACCGTACCGGCCCTCACCCGTTTTCCCCAGCATCACGCCCCGGCCGTGACCAGGGACCGGACAGCTCCCTGCTGGAGGGCTACGGCGGCTTGGTGGCCATGGCGCTGCTGCTGTTTGTCACCGCCTGGATGCTCGCCGGCCCGCCGGGAATTGTCGTGGCCAGCGCCGCCGTGGCGACCCTGGTCCTGTTGACCCCGCGCATTCCGGCCGGCTTGCCCCTGCGTCTGCGCGGAGCCCTGCCCCTGGCCCCATGGCATGCCCCGGGCTTGCGGGCGGAGGTTGAGCGCCTGGCCCGCGCCGCCGGCCTGCCCCGGCCGCCCCGGCTCTATCTGCGCCCCATCGGCATGATCGAGGCAGTCAGCAGCGGGACCGGCAAGGACGGCGCCCTGTCCCTGAGCGATGGCGCCCTGAACCGCCTGGATCCTGGCGCTTTGCGCGCTGTCATCGCCCACGAACTCGCCCACATCCGCAATGGCGACACCCGGGTGCTGATGCTGGGCGGGACCATGTCGATGGTGATCACCGCCACCGCTTTCACCGGCTTGGCGCTGGCCCTGATTGGTACCCTGCTGACCGGGCAAAGAGCCTTGCCGCTGTGGGCAGCCATGCTGCTGGCGGCCGCGCCGAGCCTGGCGAGCCTTGCCCTGCTGGCGCTCAGCCGGCAGCGAGAGTTCGCCGCCGACGCCACCGCCGCCCGCCTGACCGGAGATCCGCTGGCGCTGTGCCGCGCCCTCCAACTGCTGGAACGGGAAAGTGCCGGCCTGCTGTCCGCGTGGCTACCCCTGCCAGGGCGGGCGGACCGGGAACAGGGTACCGGCCGAATCCCCCGCTGGTTGCGCACCCATCCCCCCACCCAAGAGCGCATTGCCCGTTTGACAGACTTGCACCGCCAAGCATCCCTCCGGACACCAGCCGATTGGTCGATGATCGACCCGGCAGCCGGAACACGCCGCTGGCCAAGGAGATAGAGGGGTGCGAAAGTCGATTGGGGCGGCGACGGGCCGAAGATCGCCTCACGCCGCCCCGGTTTGATCATAGCGATACCACATTCTCAAGGTGTTCTATTAAAACAGAAAGACATCGATCAAAGGGATATGCGGCGGCCGGGTCGGAGAGGTGATCCCTCCGATCCGCTGCCGCTCCCGGCAGAGCAGAAGGAGCTTCCAGCAGTGGGCAAGATGACGGATGGGAAGCGGCGGCGCTTCGGAAACCGGGTGCGCTACGGACTCACCGGCTTGATGGTCGGCGCCGGCGTGATTGTCGGCGGCATAAGTTTGGGACTCGGCCTGGGGCATCCGGCGCCGGCAACGGCGGCTTCCCCACCCCCCGTCCCGACATCGGCCGACGCCATGCTTGCCGCGCCGGCCCTGCCCGTCAGTCCGGCTTTCCTGGCCGAACGGGACGGGGTGCTGACCCTGGCTCCCATGCTGGACCGAGTGACGCCGGCGGTGGTCAACATCGCCGTGCGCCAGCACGTGGCCGTCCGCACCAACCCCCTGCTCAATGACCCCTTCTTCCGGCAATTCTTCGGCCTGCAGCCGGGCATGCAGCCCCGCCAGCGCACGGTGATGAGCGCCGGATCGGGCGTCATCGTCGACGCCGACCAAGGCATCGTGCTGACCAACAACCATGTGGTGGCCAACGCCGATCAGATCACCATCACCACCAAGGACGGCCGCGCCCTGCAAGCAGAGCTGGTGGGAACAGATCCCCAGACGGACATCGCGGTGCTGAAGGTGGAGGCCGACAACCTGACCGCCCTGCATCTGGCCGATTCGGACACGGTACAAGTGGGCGACGTTACCATCGCCATCGGCAATCCCTTCGGCCTCGGCCAGACAGTGACCACCGGCGTGGTCAGCGCCAAGGGCCGGGGCGGCATCATCCCCGACGGCTATGAAGATTTCATCCAGACCGACGCCTCGATCAACCCGGGGAACTCCGGCGGGGCGCTGGTGAACTCCCGGGGTGACCTTATCGGCATCAACACGGCTATCCTGTCGGGCAACCGGGGCGGCGGCAACGTGGGGATCGGCTTCGCCGTGCCCAGCAATATCGCCCGCACGGTCATGGACCAGTTGCTGGACAACGGCTCCGTCCAGCGGGGCCGCCTGGGGGTGGCCATCCAATCCATCACCCCGGCCATCGCCGACAGCCTGGGCATGGACCGGGTTTCCGGCGTCCTGGTCGCCCGGGTCGACCCAAATTCCTCGGCGGCCAGTGCCGGCCTGCAGGAAGGCGATGTGATCATGGCCGTGGATGGCGAGGCATCGACCACCGCCGATGTCCTGCGCCGGCAGATCGCCCTGAGCCGCGTGGGCAGCACGGTGCGCCTGACCGTGCTGCGGGAAGGACGCGTGGTAGAACTCCAGGCCCGCATCAGTGCATAAGGGCATTTTCAGGGCGGATCCGGCATAGCTATTCGAGCGTATCCCGGCCATCTAGTGCATCGACCCAAACGGAGGCGTCAGCCGAAGTCTGGAAAGTTGATGCATAAACAAAGGACTAATGCACTGACCGCTGAATCGTCTGAATGAGTCAGTGCACTAGGGCCACGGTACATGCCGTGGCCCTTTCCCTTACGCCATCGAAAGGATGTAACAAAAACTGGGTGGCCTTGTCCTTCCGGCCCGGCAAGCCTAGAATAGGTCGGGTTTGAGCTTTCACCCGCAACCATCCCTCTCCCGACGCCCGGGAGACTCTTCTGGAAACGGCCGATGACCACAGCGCCCAAACGGGAATTGCGCCAAATCCAGGAGCTGGGAGAGTTCCTGGACCAGCTAGATCACCGCATCAGCGCCCTGGCCGATGTGGCCAAAGTGCTGGGACGCCAAGGGAGTCATCCCCCCAGGTTCGCGGATTACAGCCAGACCCGGTCGCTGACCAGCGAGTGCCTGGCCTTTTCCATTGTCATCGAGCGGCGAATCGACATGCTGCCCGAAGACAAACGGGATGCCCTGCAAAACCGATTCAATGTCTTGACCGTCTCGATCTGGTCAACTTTACTGGATTGTTCGCTGAGTTTCCTAAAAGCTGTTTCGGAGGAGGAATATTTGCCGCTGGGTTCGCGAGAAGTGTTCCTTCAAGAGATCAAGACCCTCTACGACGCGGATCAGATCCTGACAAATCCCCGTTATGAGGGGATCGTGCGGGAAGGTACCCTGAGAAAGCAAAAGTCTGCGGAGCGGATCCTCAACGAGATTATCGATCGGGCGCCACGCCTGCTCGACCTTACGGCTCCGTCAGCGGCGGCGTAAGAAAAGATGACTTGCATATAGCCTAAAGTATTGCTTTTTCGAGGCATGGATTGGATACCAGTGTTTGCGAAAAAGCTTTAGGGAGCGCCATGAACCAGGTTTCCGAACGCAATGACGCCGCCCAAGGCCGCAACGACGGCGGGCCGGCCCGGATCAAGAGCCGGATTCAGAAAGGCTATAGCATCTTGGTTGCCTTGCTGAGCAAGGCAGGCCAGGACGACCTCGTCCAGCGGCTGTCCCAACGGAAAAGCGTGGACGAAGTGATGGCCGGTGAGCCGGAACTGGTTCCGGTTCTGCTGGGCATGGCATGGAAACTGCGCGCGGACTCGTCCTTCGCCGACCTGTTCCAAAGTCAGGAAACAGGTGCACCGGTCGACACCGAAGACGAAATGATTGCTCCCTGCGGCCGCAGCTTCAACCAGATCAAACAGAGCCATCTGTTCGCCACAGCGCGCCTGTATCTGGACCGGGCGGAACGGGAATTCGCCATTCGGGAAGCCAAACGCGCCCGCATCAAATGGCGCGAACAGCAGGAAGAGGCTCGCCAGGGTCTGAAGGGCAAGCTGTCGGGCATGCTGAGCAAGACCAAGGAGCCCAGCTTCGAACCGGAAGGTTTCCGCCGCCGCTTTCCCGGTTATGGCCTGTACGACCTGCTGAAGCCCCACCTGCGTGATCCATCCCAGTTCACCATGATCCGCGCCTACGCCCTGCTGAGCACCCGCAAAGCCGAAATTCTGGGCGACTTGCTGCCTCGCTTCACCCATCCGGATCAGGTTAAATATCTGGCCGGCCTGGATGAAACCGACATCGCCGTATTGCGCGGTGTCGCCCGCACCTATGCTGAAGTCCGCATGGGCCTGCACAAATCCCGCAAGGGCCGCAACGACCCGGCCCCACTGGACGATGCCATGGAACGCCGGCTGGACAAGGAGGAACAGCGGGTCTTCGAAGACCTGCTGGCCAACCACCACCCGGCCATTGACCAGATCCGGACCATGGGGAAAAACGCGGACAAGCTGGTCAAACAACTGACCCCGCTGTTCGGAGAAGACGTCTGGAAAATCATTGCCGACCCCAAGGTCGTCGACAACGTCATCAACACTCCCGATCACCTGATGTCGGCCCTGGGGCCATTCTGCCAGTTCGTGACGCCCCAGCTGTCGCAGATCTTCCTGCAGATGAACGACCAGGAAATCATCAAGGACGTGCTGCGGTTCTGTCGGGAGATCTTCAAGGCCGACGAATTCGCCCACTACCTGTCCGATTCCAGCCGGTTGGCGGTGTGGAGCTCTCTGCCCAAGAAGTTCAACAACCACTTCAAATACCAGCGCGACGCCTTGAAAGGCGGCGCCCTGCGCAACGAAGAGGACCTGCGCACCGTTAGTGCCGGGATCTTCGAGTCCCTGCGCCAGGGCAAGGTGCTGTAAGGGATCGGCATCGGGATCCGGACAGAGGCTGAACGGAGCGCAGGCGAGTGACAGGCAAAGGCGGAAAAGCCTCCATGGCCTCGCACGCCCGAACCGGACGGGATACACGCCTCAGGCGATCCTGGCTGCACCGTCTGGTCCGCCGGGCGGCGTTGACCGTGGCCCTGGTCCTGGTGGTGCTGCCGGCGTTCGGCATCCTGGTCTATCGGGTCATTCCCGTGCCGGTCACACCCCTGATGCTGATCCGGCTGGTCCAAGGGGAAGGGCTGAGCAAGGACTGGGTGCCGCTGCAATCCATCTCTCCCAATTTGATGCGGGCGGTGATCGCATCGGAAGATGCCCGGTTCTGCACCCATCCCGGCTTCGATCTGGTGGAATTGCGCAAGGCTTGGGAAGACTGGCAGGCCGGCGGCCGGCTGCGCGGTGCCAGTACCATCACCATGCAGACGGCCAAGAACCTGTTCCTGTGGCCGGGCCGGGATTATCTGCGCAAGGGCCTGGAAGCCTGGATCACCCCCTGGCTGGATCTGGCCTGGCCAAAGGGCCGGATCCTGGAGGTTTATCTGAACATCATCGAATGGGCGCCAGGAGTCTACGGCGCCCAGGCAGCCGCCCGCCATCACTTCAACGTAAACGCCGCCGACCTGACCATATCCCAGGCGGCCCGTCTGGCAGTGGTGCTGCCTAACCCCCGGGAATGGTCCGCCGGCTCCCCTGGTCCCTATGTCCGCCAACGGGCAGGAACCATCGTCGCCCGCATGGCGTCCGCCCCCGTCGACAGAACGGGAGCGGTGTGTCCAAGACCGTAACCTTTCGATCCTTCGAAAACGGCAAGCCCGATAAGGGTCACCGCTTGAACTGGAATCCGCTGTTGGCGTTTGCAGAGGCCTCTTCCTGCTGCACACAGCCGTTCAGCATCATGTAAGAGCCATCGCCCCCAAGGGTCGCCACGTCGTTGCAATACGCCTTTAGAGAGCCGGGCAATGTATCCCAGCGCGGCTTCAAGGCATTGTAGGATGATTGTTCCTGCTGATAGCACCCTTGAAGGATCATCTGCGACGGGGCACCGCCAATAGCTGCAACCGAGCGGCAATGGGCTTCCACATCGTAGTGGGGCATATCGGCGTGGGCCAGGGAAGTAAACCCTACCGACAAAAGGGCAATACTGAATACGCGCGAATACATACTATTTTCTCCACAAAGCTGTGACTCACCCAGATATTGCAGCCCTGCGCAGAACTTGTCCAGGTTGTTTTCTTGAACATTTAGATGGGTTTCGCCGAGCAAAGAACCACCAAGGCTTATCAGCACCACGGCATCGGATGGCTATCGCGTCGCCAAAAGCTGCACGATGCCCTTGTTGAAGATGGCGCGCGCCTCGTCCCCGGCCGGCGAGTTCTGGAAGCAGACAAACAGCTTCTTGTCTTCCAGGAGCCGTGTGTTCATCTGCACTGCTCCGACCAGATCGGGGTTCTGCTCTACCAGATAGGACATCACGTTGGCATCGATCACCGCCAGCGGCAGGCGTCCGCCGGCAACCTTGCGCAGGTTGGTGAGATCATCACTGACCGGATCGACGGTCAGCGCCCCGGAGGCCGCCCGGGCATCGAACTCGGCGGTGTTCACATAACCGGATACGGTGCCGATTCGGAAGTCTTTCAGGTCGTCCAGCGTCCCCCAGGTCACCGGGGCCGCCGGGTTTTCGGCGAATCCCAGCGGACCGGACCCCATGGGATCTGAAAAGGCGCAGTGGCCGTCGAGTTCCTGGGAATAGTATTCGGGGAAGTAGCCCACATAGCCTTCGTCCATCCCCACCTGTACGGCCCGCTTCCAGGGATAGAAGTCCACTTCGAGTGTATGACCGGCGGCGGCAAAGGCCGCCTTGGCGCGGGCCACTGCCGTACCACCGTTGCGCAGGGCCTCTCCGCTATAAGGCGGCCAGTCCAGAGACGTCAGCTTGAAGGTATCGGCCCGGGCCGGGGCCACGGGCACGGCCACGCCCAGAACGACGGCCCCGGCAACGGCGATTACGGCGAGGGCAATCCGCATACGACGCATTGTGCAGTCTCCCGATCCCATGTGTGTGGTTTCGGGAGAGCATGGAAAGAGCCGGCGCCGGACACCAGTGACCGTCTCGGGACAAAATCGCGACCAGTTGGTGACAGTAGATTTGTTTCTTCTGGCTGCCTCTAAAGAGGGATCAGCTATCGGTGAAGAATGTGGAAAGATCAATTTCCACGTAGCCACTGCTGTTGGTTCCGGCCGTCTGTGGCTGAAGATTTTTGCCGCGCGCGTCGACAGACAATGCATAGTACTTCGCGATATTCTGAATCTGGATATAGACATACTTGCCGCTTTTGATCGATTCTGGATCAATCAGCCAGGTCACATTGAATACCCATTGATTCCCGGTGACCGAGATGCCTTCCACCGACATAATACTTTCCCCATCAAGACACTTGTCGGCCCAGGAGACAAATTGATCAACACCTCCATTCTGCCGGACATTGAACGGCAGGGTCTGATAGCAGTCCCAGGTCACCATCTGGTCTTCGACAACCGCCAGAGTCGGCGAGATTGTCCAGTTCTGGACGTTGACGGCCTTTTCGACAGAATGAGTCTTGGTCGTTCCGCCTGATTGGTACGTGTAACCGAATGTGCCCGTGGAGTAGGACGACCCGCTGTGTTGGGTCATGTTGTCGGTGCTCACGGAAACGGTCGGGTTAACCGCCTTGGGAGCATAATCGCTGATGCAACAAGCGACGGTCGGGTGATCCGCAACATCAAAGGTTTTGCAAAGGGTAACAACGCATTGGAATTCTCCCAAAGCCCAACCCAGCTGTTGTGGAGAGGTATACATGGAACCGACCCCTTGATTCGAGGTGATTTGCAGGGCAAGGCTGATATAGCCGTTCTGCATTTCGGCCGTCCCCGTCAGCAGAGTCTGGTGGGACAGGCTTTGCCCGTTGAGGCCGGGCATGCCCCCAGACCCATCGGGCTTTGTTGTGGTTTGTTCCGGAAAAAAGTATGTGAAGTTGTATGACGTTTCGCTAAAGGCGACTTTCTGCAACGAGATTTTGGTCCCGGACATCATTACTCTCCTGATCGGATTTTGTTGGGGGGACTGTCAGAGGGTGGTCCTGTCTCGCAGACCACAGGGAATGGCTACGCGTTCTTAAAGCAGGACAGCGGCTCCAAAGGTGTCGCAGACCGCTGCGGCTTCATACGTCACGCTGTCCTCTACGAGGTCTTCCTCGGCGATGGCGAATGAGTCTTCGACGCAGGTAACAGATGACGGCAGGTCCAGGTTGGCCAAATCTCCTGCAGCGATGGCCCGATCCTCGGAAAAGGCACGATTGAGGTCATCCATTGCCTCCTGTTCGAGCTGAGCTCCGGTGCCGAGGGTATAGACGTTGCGCGCGCTGCCAGCCTCGGTCGTGACGGTAACAGCCAAGGCATTGCCCGGCAGTGGCACAGCCGTGGTCAGACGGGCGATTTCCACACCTTCCGTCCCGAAAATGCCGACGCTGCCGTCCTCGCTTATCTGTTCGGTCGGGAAGAACCCGCCGCCGCTAAATTCCCGAACATCAGCGAAGGTATCCTGACATTGCGGCGGTACATTCACCACGACAACGGCAGTCTGCTCCCCACTTAGACCATCACGAAGGGCCGTCAGGTTCTCATCTAATTGGGCGACCTGACCCGCCGGGGCGTCTGATGCCACATTGAATACGCGGTATATTTGACTTGCAGGCATGAATACCTCCCGGTTCTTGGGGTAACCGGGTAATTATATTTTCACCTAATCGCCAGATGATCAACCCCTAATATATTATCGGCGCGACTGCTCTACCAATGAGATATATTCTGGATAAAAACGAGCAAATTCCTCTCACATCGGGGTGAAGCCCCCTGAGCATGAAGAAAATATGAGGCAAGCCTACTGCGGCAGGGCCTGCAGGCGGGCTTCCAGCTCGGTCCGGAGCGGACTGTCGGCGGGCAGAGTCGTCAGTAGCGTTTCCCAGCGGGTCCGGGCCGTCGCCAGATCGCCGTCCCGCGCCGCCTTCAGCCCCGTGAAGAACAGGCCTTCCGGATCTGTGGGATCAAGCGCGTGGATTTCCGCCATCACCGGGAATACGGCCTCGGGGGGATCCTTTTCCCCCTTGGCCTGGGCATCAGCCATGATCGCCCGGGCCAGACGCTGGCGGGGCAGGATCTCTTGCGGCCGCAGAGACGCGGCAGCCTGGAAGGCCTCGGCCGCCTTGCCGGGTTGTTCCAGCACCAGATAGCTGCGACCGAGCATCAGCCAGCCTTCATAGTCTTCCGGCTCGGCCCGCAGGCGGGCGGCCAGATTATCCACCATGCCGCCAATCATCTCCCGCTCTTCCGAGGAGAAGCCTTCGCCGGGTGCCCGTTTGGCATCGGCCTCGGCCCGCATGGCCGCACCGGAAGACGACGCGCCTCCTTCTGCCGCGCCGGGAGTCTGCCCCCCTTCCAGAGACAGGGTGCCATCTTCCAGGTCCAGGGGATGGACAGGGGTGACCGAAACCGGCGGGATGCCCGAATTCACCGCCACTTCGCGGATCTGGTCGCTGAGCATGGTCGCCCAGGGCGCGTTTTCCGGGGTGTCGGCCTGAAGATTGCGCCAGATCGCCAAGGCCCTGCGCGGTGCGTCGTTCTGCAACTGCTCCAGCCCCAGGAAAAAGCGGGCACGGGGTTCCACCGGTTCGACCCGCAGGGCCGAGATAAAGACGTCGTGCGCTTCCGGTGTCACCATGCCATCCTCGGCCACCACCAGGGCCTGCCCCAGCTCGGCAAGCACCGCCGGGTTGGTGGGCGCCATGGCCGCAGCGTCGTGCAAGGCCTCGGCGGCTTCGCGCAAGGCACCGGCCTGGGCCAGGGTACGCCCCAGGCGCATACGCAGCCCCAGATCCGTGGGATTGGCGGCGATCTGTTCGGTCAGTTCGCCCACTTTCTCGTTCAGGGACGCCGCCCGGTCCCGGGCTTCCGCCTGGGCCTGGGCCTGACGCTCGGCAAACGGCGCATCGGGCAGGCCGGGACGGCCCACCAGCAGATACAGGGCCACCGAGGCCGCCGGCACGAAAGCGACGACGGCCGTCGCCACCGGACGCATCCAGCTGACGTCCCGGTCCAGATGAGGATGATCCGAAGACGATTTCAACGCCGGAGACACGGCCGGAGCCTCGGCCCCCGCGGTTGCATCGGCCAAAGCCGGTTCGGAGCCGACCGACTTGCCGGAGTCGACAGCCTCGGACATCGTGGCAGGGGATGCGGTTGCCGAGATCGCAGCCTCATCGGCGCTATCGGCCGCGGCGGCGGCCAGAAGGCGGCGCTGCACCTCCAGCCGGGCGGTATCCGCCTGCACGGGGCTGAGCAGGCCACGTTCCACGTCCTTGTCGATCTCGGCGAGCTGGTCGCGGTAGACCGCCATATCATACTCGGAGCGGCGGGCCGCCGGACGTACCGGGCGCAGCAGGGGTTTGGCCAGAATGGCGGAAACCGCCATCGCCAGGATAATCGCCAGA
This sequence comes from Rhodospirillaceae bacterium Z3-40, assembly GCA_046233135.1. Lineage (GTDB taxonomy): Bacteria > Pseudomonadota > Alphaproteobacteria > Rhodospirillales > Rhodospirillaceae > JBJXHN01. Next base: position 219,649 of record JBJXHN010000005.1, read on the forward strand.
AGCCAGAAAATCATCGGCGGGGTTCCTCGCCATCGCCGACCAGCAAGGCATCCAGGCGGCGCTTCTCGTCATCGGTTAGCGGAGCCGCACCGGGATCCGGCGGACCCTCGGCGTCCGCACTCCCTCCGGTTCCTCCGGCTGTGGCATCTGCGGCAGCCGGACGGGGGCGACCGCGATACCAGGCGATCAGGAAGACCAAGCCCACCGCCAGAAAGACCAGCGGACCGAACCACAGGGCCAGGGTGGTCCACTTGAACGGCGGGCGCATCAGCACGTAGTCGCCGTAGCGGTCCACCATCCATTCCCGCACCTGCTCATCACTCAGACCGTCGGTCAGCAGCGTCCGCACCCGCACCCGCATGTCGCGGGCGAGCTCGGCGTTGGACTCATCGATGCTTTCCGACTGACAGACTACACAGCGCAAACCCTTGCTGATCTCCCGCGCCCGTTGCTCCAGGACCGGATCGTCCAGCATCTCGTCGGGCATCACCGCCCGCGCCGCCGAAGCGGCCCCGACGGCCGTCATCAGCACCACCAGCAGGGCAACGATCAGACGCCCGCCGAGGAAGCGGGCGGGAAGACCGGCGGCAGAGGCAGGGGCATCGGAAGCGGAAAGCCGGGCCGGGACCCGGGGGCGGGCTATGCGGACCATGGGGTCACTGACCTCTCAAATGGGTGATCAGGGGCTTCAGGGTATTTGTCCAGTCGTTGGGCGAAATCGGGCCGATGTGCTTGTAGCGCACCACCCCGCCCGCATCGACGACGAAGGTTTCCGGCGCCCCGGTCACCCCCAGGTCGATGGCCAGCGTGCTGTCCGGGTCCAGACCCGCGCGGTCATAGGGATCGCCGTGGCGGGCCAGCCAGGCCATGCCGTCAGCCGGATTCTTCTCCCGCCAGTCCACCCCGTGGATCTTCACCGTGCCCTCGCGGGCGATGGCCATCAGCACCGGATGTTCCTGGGCACAGGCCACGCACCAGGACCCGAAGATATTGACCAGACTGACGTCGCCTTTCAGGGAGTCCTTGGTCAGGGGGCGGCCGCGCCCGGGCAAGGCGTCCAGCGCGAAATCGGGCAGCGGCCGGTCGATCAGCTCGGACGGCAGTTCGCGGGGATCCATGCGCAAGCCGACCACGAACAACACCACCATGAACGCCAGCACCACCAGCGGCAGCGCATAGAGCCAGCGGCGAGAGGATGCGGCCTTGCGGACCGGCGCGGAAGACGCAGCGGTTGCGGCGGCAGAATTGGCAGCGGGATCGGAGCTCATCACGGGATCGTCCTTCGGGCGGGAAAACAGGACCTATTCAGCGGGCTGGGGCGTGGGGCCGGAGGCCGTCGGCGAGGCAGACCGGGCGCGACGCGGCGCCCCCACCCGGTGACGGCGGTCGCTGAGAGAGACCAGCCCGGCCAGCCCCATCATCAGTGCGCCATACCACAACAGGGGCACGCCCGGCTCCACATAGAAGCGGGTGACATAGCTGCCGTCGTCTGCCGGGTCGCCGATCACCGCATAAAGGTCGGTAAAGCCGGTGGTATGGATGGCCGCTTCGGTGGTGGGCTGCGGCGGCGAGGTATAGGCGCGCTTTTCCGGGGTAAGGGTGGCAATTTCGCGCCCGTCGCGGATCAGCAACATGGTCCCTTCGATGGCACCGTAGTTCGGCCCCTGAATCTCGCGCGCGCCCATGAAGGTGAAGGTCCAGCCCGACAGGGTAACGCTTTCGCCCGGCTTCAGGGCCTGCACGCGCTCTTCCTTCCAGGTGGCGTTGAAGACGATGCCCAGCACCACCACCGCCGCACCCGCATGGGCAAGCGTCATGCCATAGGCGGAGCGGGGCAGGTTCAGCGCCCGGCGCAGGCTATCCGCCGGCGGCACGCGGAACAGCTTCACCCGCTCGGCCAGTTCGATCAGGGTGCCGGCCAGCAGCCAGGTGCCCACGGCAATGCCCGCTGCCGCACCGAGGCCGGCCACGTCGCCGCCCGCCGAAACCCAGACCCAGGCGAAGACGGCCACGGTGGCGGCCACACCGAACTTCAGGCGCATCAGCGCCCCCTTCAGGTCACCGCGCTTCCAGCCCAGCAGGGGGCCGACGGCCATCAGGATCAGCATGGGGATCATCAGCGGGACGAAAACCGAATTGAAGAACGGCGGGCCGACGGTGACCTTGCCCAGATCCAGGGCATCGGCGATCAGCGGGTACAGGGTGCCCAGCAGCACGGTGGCGGCTGCCGTGCTCATGATCAGGTTGTTCATCAGCAGGCTGCCTTCCCGCGAGATCGGCGCGAACAGCCCGCCGCCCTTCAGCGCCGGCGCGCGCAGGGCATACAGGGTGAAGGAACCGCCGACGGTGGCCGCCAGCAGGATCAGGATGAAAATGCCGCGGGTGGGATCGGTGGCAAAGGCATGCACAGAGGTGATGACCCCCGACCGCACCAGGAAGGTGCCGAGCAGGGATAGCGAGAAGGTGATGATGGCCAGCAGGATGGTCCAGGCCTTCAGGCTGTCGCGCTTTTCCACGACAATGGCCGAATGCAGCAGGGCCGTACCCGACAGCCAGGGGATGAAACTGGCGTTTTCCACCGGATCCCAGAACCACCAGCCGCCCCAGCCCAGTTCGTAGTAGGCCCACCAGCTGCCCAGGGCGATGCCCAGGGTCAGGAAGGTCCAGGCCGCCAGGGTCCAGGGCCGCACCCACCGTGCCCAGGCCGCATCCACCTTGCCTTCGATCAGGGCGGCGATGGCGAAGGAAAAGGCCATGGAGAAGCCCACGTAACCGGCGTAGAGCATGGGCGGATGGAAAGCCAGGCCGGGATCCTGGAGCAGCGGGTTCAAGCCCTTGCCGTTCATCGGCAGGGCCGCGCCGACGATCCGTTCGAAGGGGTTGGAGGTGAACAGGATGAACAGCAGGAAGCCCGACGTGATCATCGCCTGTACCGCCAACGCCCGGGCGCGCAACGTCGGCGGCAGATTGCGCCCGGCCAGGGCCACGGCCATGGAAAAGCCCGAGAGGATCAGTACCCACAGCAGCAGCGAGCCTTCGTGGTTCCCCCAAACACCGCTGACCTTGTACAGCATGGGCTTGTCGGTATGGCTGTTCTGCCAGACGTTCAGCACCGAAAAGTCGGACACCACATAGGAATACGTCAGTGCGGCGAAGCTGAGCGCGATCAGCAGGAACAGCGCCCAGGAGCCCGTGCGGGCCATGTCCATCCACACCGCATTGCCGCGATGCGCCCCCACCATGGGCACGATGGCCTGAACCAGGGCCACGAATAGGGCCAGCACCAGGCAGAAATGTCCGAGTTCGGCGATCACGGCGGCTCTCCGCTTTCTCTCCGGGCAGTCCTGCCCCGGTTTGACTGATTGGGCCTGAGTTACTGGGCCTGTGTGGGGGGCATTGCCGATTTCGGCGGCCCTTCTTCCCACTGGCCGGAGGCTTTCAGCGCCTCGGCCACTTCGGGTGGCATGTAGTTTTCGTCGTGTTTGGCCAGCACGCTGACCGCCTTGAAGGTCTGACCGTCCATGGCCCCTTCGGCGACCACGCCCTGCCCTTCCCGGAACAGGTCGGGCAGCAGGCCGGTGAAGACCACCGGTACGGTGTTGACCATGTCGGTGACCACGAACCGCACGGTCTCCCCGCTCTTTTCCACCGTCCCTTCTTCCACCAGGCCGCCGACACGGAACCGGCGCCCCTCTTCGACCCCTTTTTCCGCAAGATCGGTGGGACTGTAGAAAAAGACCAGATTGTCTTCAAAAGCCGTCAACACCAGCGCCGCAGCCACACCCAGTGCGGCCAGGCCGGCGGCCACGACCATCAGCCGGCGCTTTTTGCGAGTCATCACGATTGAGTCCTCCCCTGGGAGATGTCGGCGTCCACCGGGGCCGCCGCGTCCCCTTCTTCGCTGCCGGTGGCCTGGAATCCACCCCGGCGCAAGGCACGCAGGCGCTCCAGCCGGACCTGATTGCGACGCCGCTCCCGCAGCGAGACGATGAGCAGAGCCACCAGGACGAGGGCCGCGAGGCCATAGCTCGGCCAGACAAAGGCGCCATAGCCGCCCATGGCCAGATAGTCCGATACGTTGTTCACACGCTCCCCCGATGCCTTGCCGGCCGACCGATCCCGAACCCCGGAGCTTCAGGCGAAAAAGTGGGAACCGGTGTTCCGGTCACCTGAAACTCTCCAACCAAAAGGGTCCGGATCAAATGATCTCCGTTAAATCGAACCCGATTTAACGTGGTTTGATCTATCCCTGGGCCTCCAGCATGCGCAGCGCCCGCGCCTTGGTTTCGGCGATGCCGCTTTCCATGCGCAGCAGCACGACAAAAACGAAATAGGCCTTGAAGGCCAGCCCCATCACCATCAGCGGCCACAGAATGGACGGATCGATGGCCGGCCCCCCCATCTTCACCACGCTGGCCGGCTGATGCAGCGTGTTCCACCAGTCCACCGAGAACTTGATGATCGGCACATTGACCACCCCCACCAGACTGAGGATCGCCGCCGCCCGCGCGCCCCGGGCAGGATCGTCGAAGGCATTGGCCAGCGCCATGTAGCCCAGGTACAGGAACAACAGCACCAGCATGGAGGTCAGCCGGGCATCCCACACCCACCAAGCCCCCCACATCGGCTTGCCCCACAGGGACCCGGTGACCAGGCAGATCAGGGTGAAGGCCGCCCCCACCGGAGCCGCAGCCCGCGCGGCCAGATCGGCCAGCGGATGCTTCCAGATCAGCGCCACCGCGCTGGCCCCGGCCATGAACACATAGGCGAACAAGCCCATCCAGGCCGCCGGCACGTGGATATACATGATCCGCACCGTCTCGCCCTGCTGATAGTCGGGCGGCGCCAGCACCAGCCCCCAGACCAGGCCCACGGCGATCAGCACCACCGTCACCACCGCAGCAATAGGACGCGCAACCCGGCTGATCTTCAGGAACCGGGTCGGATTGGCGAACTTATGAAATGACGATCCCCGCATCGGGACGTGTGTCCTTGTTTGACGTCCATCTCCCATCCCCGGGCCGGCACTTTAGCCCAGGCGCCGACCGGTTTTCTACCCCGCCGACCACTCAACTTTAGAACAATTCCACATTTTCCGCATCCCTATTCACTCCACCGCCTGACGCAGGGCCACGGCGGCGGCGAACGGGCAGGCGGCCAGGGTCACCAGCAGGATGGCGGCCAGCACTTTCAGCTGAGCGGCATAGCCGAACCCCATCACGGCCGCATCCACTGCCGACACGCCGAAAACCAATACTGGCACATAAAGTGGCAGGATTAAGAGCGAGACGAGTACGCCGCCCCGCCGTGCCCCGAGAACGAGCGCCGCCCCCACCGCCCCGATCAGGCTGAGGGTGGGCGTCCCCAGGGCCATGGCGGCCAGCAGCACGCCAAACCCTTCGGTCCGCATCTGCATCAGTACGGCCAGGATCGGTGCGGCGGCCATCAGCGGCACGGCGGTGGTCAGCCAGTGGGCCAGCACCTTCGCTCCGACCACCAGGCTGAGCGGCGTCGGCGCGCGCACCAGCTGATCCAGGCTGCCATCCTCATAATCCTGCTGGAACAGCCGGTCGAGGGAGAGCATGGAGGCCAGCAGGGCCGTCACCCACAGCACCCCGGCGCTGATCCGTTCCAGGATTTCCGCCTCCGGCCCCACGCCGAAGGGGAACAGCACCACGGTCACCACGAAAAAGGCCACCACCATCAGACTGTCGGTACCCTGCCGCAGGGCCAGCCGCAGATCGCGGGCCAGAAGAGCCAGGAAGGCCGCCATATCCTCAGCCCCTCCCGCCGACAGCCGGGAAAAAGGCATTGTCGTCCTCATCTTCGGCAAGGAAGGCACCGGCGGCCCGGGGGTCCACGGCAAATGCGTCCATATGCAGCACTTTGGCATCGGGCAGCCGCACATCCTGATGGGTCGACAGCACGACCATGCCGCCGCCGGCCCGATGGTCGGCGATCAGGTCTTCCAGCACGGTAATGGAAGCGCGATCCAGGGCGGTGGTCGGCTCGTCCAGCAGCCACAGGGGCGCGGGCGCAGCCACCAAGCGGGCGAGGTTGGTACGCCGCTTCTGCCCGGCCGACAGCATCCGCCCCGGCAGGTCGGCCAGCGCACCAAGGCCGAAGCAGGCCAGGGCATCGGGCACACGGGCTTCGCCAGCACCGGCCAGCCGCGCCCAGAAGGCCACATTTTCCCGCAGGTCCAGCACCGGTTTCACCGCATCCAGGTGGCCGACATAGCGGGTGCGGGCACCATGGGCTTCGGGATCGGCGGTCACCGGCGCCCCGTCCCACAGCAGCTGTCCGGCCTCCGGCTTCAGCAGCAGGGCCAGCAGGCGCAACAGCGATGACTTGCCGGACCCGTTCGGCCCCAGCAGCAGCAATGCCTCGCCGGGCGCCAGAGAGAAGGAGAGGTTGGCGAAAACGATCCGCTCTCCGCGCACGCAAACCAGGGACTCGCCGGTGAACCGGGCCTGAGAGGACGGGGCGGCGTCGGGCGAAGGTCCCGGCGCGGAAGAGGGTGCTGACTCAGCCATGGCGCGATGCTTACCGGATCTGAACCCACAGGCCAAGAGCGGGGATGGGTCTTCCCCTATTCTTCTCCCACCAGCGGCGGCAGCAGGACTTCGCGTTTGCCCACGTGGTTGGGCTTGCCGACCATGCCTTCCTTCTCCATCCGCTCGATCAGCCGGGCGGCCCGGTTATAGCCGATCTGCAGCTGACGCTGGACGAAACTGGTCGACGCCTTGCGTTCCCGCGCCACCACCGCCACCGCGCGGTCGAACAGATCGTCGCCCGAGCCCCCCCCGGCCCCGCCGCCATCCCCGGAGTCGCCCCCCTTGCCGGTGGGGAACCCCGGGATGCGGGCGTCGGCTTCTTCGTCCTCTTCGGTCACGCCGTCCACATAGGCGGGCTGACCCTGGCGGCGCAGGTGGTCGCAGATGCTTTCCACTTCGGCGTCGGAGACGAACGGACCATGGGTGCGGGTGATGCGGCCGCCCGCGGCCATATAAAGCATATCCCCCTGGCCCAGCAGCTGTTCGGCCCCCTGTTCGCCCAGAATGGTGCGGCTGTCGATCTTGCTGGTCACCTGGAAGCTGATGCGGGTGGGGAAATTGGCCTTGATGGTGCCGGTGATCACATCCACCGACGGCCGCTGGGTGGCCATGATCAGGTGGATCCCCGCCGCCCGGGCCATCTGCGCCAGACGCTGGATCGCCGCTTCCACGTCCTTGCCGGCCACCAGCATCAGATCGGCCATTTCGTCGACCACCACCACGATGAAGGGCAGGGGCGAAAGGTCCATCTCCTGATCTTCGTAGACCGGCTTGCCGGTTTCCGGGTCGAAGCCGGTCTGCACCGTGCGGGTCAGCTTGCCGCCGGTGTCGGCGGTTTCCTTCACTTTCTGGTTATAGCCGGCGATGTTGCGCACCCCCAGCTGGCTCATGGCGCGATAGCGGGTTTCCATCTCGCGCACCGCCCACTTCAGGGCCACCACCGCCTTGCCGGGATCGGTAACCACCGGACTGAGCAGATGGGGAATCCCGTCGTAGACCGACAATTCCAGCATCTTGGGGTCGATCATGATAAAGCGCACCTGATCGGGCGTCCCGCGATAGAGCAGCGACAGGATCATGGTGTTGATGGCCACCGACTTGCCCGACCCGGTGGTGCCGGCGATCAGCAGATGGGGCATGCGCGCCAGATCCACATAGACGCCCGCCCCGCCGATATCCTTGCCCAGGGCGAGCACCAGCCCTCCGCCGTTGCGGGCGAATTCGGCCTGGGACAGCAGTTCGCGGAACGTCACGGTTTCGCGCTGGCGGTTGGGCAGTTCGATACCGATGACACTGCGACCCGGCACCACGGCGATGCGCACGCTGACCGCGCTCATGGACCGGGCGATATCATCGGCCAGCCCCACCACCCGCGAGGTCTTGGTCCCCGGTGCCGGTTCCAGCTCGTAAAGGGTGACCACGGGGCCGGGACGAACCTTGACGATCTCTCCCTTCACTCCGAAGTCGGCCAGCACGCCTTCCAGCAGCCGCGCATTCTGGCTGAGCGCTTCGGCGTCCGGCCCGCCCCTGGCGGATTTCTTCGGTGGCGCTAGCAGATCCAGCGGCGGCGGCGTGAACACCCCCTCTTCCGGCAGCAGCGACCCCTGGCGGGAACTGGCCGGTTCTTTCACCGGCTTGCCCGTGGCGCGCGGCGCTTCCACCACCGTGCGGCGGTGCTCGCCGGCTGGCGGCAGATCGGTCGGCCCGGCGTCAAAGGGCGGATCGCCGCCTTCCGCCTTCCCGCCCCCGGATTCGGTGGTGCCGGATGCCCCGGCGGCCGCCTTGTCCCTGATCCTGTCCCGCCGCGCAGCCTTCGCTTTAGCCTTGGCCTTCCCGGTATCGGCCTCCTCGACGGTGTCGGCAGAGCGACGGGCCACAAGCTTGCCCAAGCCCGCCAGCCTGCCCCCCAGACCGCCACCGACTCCGCCGGTCACCGTGCGCCACAGGTGCGCGAAGCTCTGCCCCATGGCCTTCCAGTCCCGCCAGCGGATCACCGAGGTCCATTGCCACAGCACCAGACCGATGATTCCGGCAGGCAAGCCGCTGATGCTGAAGGGCACCTCGTCCATGCCCAGCATGCCCAGGCCGATGGCCACCCGTTCGTGCAGCAGCTGACCGGCATAGCCGCCAAGGCCGGCGAAAACGGGCCATTCCTCGGGTGGCGGCAGGGCGTTCAGGGCCACGGCAGCCAGCAGGGTGGCCGTCACCAGCCCCAGGGTGCGCAGCCAGATGTTGGGCACCCCCTGGCCGGCCAGCAGACGCAGGCCCCAGATCGCGATGGTGAACAGCGGCACCACCATGCCCGCGCCACTCCATTGCAGCAGCAGGTCGGCGAACAGCGCCCCCGGCTCGCCCAGGGCATTGTTCACCGGCCCGCCGCTGGCGGTGTTCAGCGACGGGTCGGTGGGCGTATAGGTCAGCAGGGCGGCTGCGGCGGCCGTGCAGGCCAGCACCACCAGCGCTCCGGTGGCGCGAACCAGGGCACCGCGCAGCGCCGCCACTGCCGCAGGGGGCAGGAAGGGCGCGCGGGTCGCGGTACGGTCTAGAGCCACGGCCGAAATCTCCTTATCGGACCAACCAGCGGGTCGTCATCAACGGCAGAAACCGCCATTCCCCAAAAGGCTGCTCAGACCGTCGCCGAAGCGGCCGCAAGCAGATGCAGGGCGCGGGCAACCATACCGATCTCGTGCACCAGGGCGACGCGGATCCGATGCCGGCCCGGTGTTTCCGGATCGTCGGGATAGCGGGTCATATAGGCGCCGGGCAGCACCTTCACACCATGATCGCGCCACAGCCGCAGGGCCGCCTGCTCCCCCGTTTCACCCCAGGCGGACACGTCGTGCCACAGAAAGAAGCCGGCAGGCGGACGGAAGAACCCGGGGTCCTCCCCCAGCACCTTTTCCGCCAGATCGAACTTCGCCTTATAGAGCGCGCGGTTGGCCTCCACATGGGCCTCGTCGTTCCACAGGACGGCCGAGGCGGCGAGCAGCGGCAGGGGCATGCCCGCATTGGCATAGGAGCGCAGCCGCAGGAACCCGGCCATCAGGTCCGCATCACCGCAGACGAAACCCGAACGCATGCCCGCCGCATTCGATCGCTTGGACAGGCTGTTGAACACAAGGACGTTTTCCAGCCCACCGCCCAGGTCGCGGCAGGCTTCCAGCACCCCGGCCGGCGGGCTGTCGTACCACAGCTCAGAATAGCATTCGTCGGCGATGAGCACGAAACCGTGGTCGCGCGCCAGGGAAATCAGCTGCTTCCACTGGTCGGCACTGACCAGGGTTCCCTGGGGATTGGCCGGGGAACAGACGAAGGCCATGGCGGTGCGGGCCAGGGTTTCTTCCGGCAGCTCCCAGAAAGCCGGCACGAAGCCGTTGTCCTCGCGGGCGGGCACGGCCTCGGCCCGGGCGCCGTTCATCAGGGTCGCCCCCAGATAGGGCTGGTAGAAGGGATCGGGCATCAGCACCGTATCCTTGCCCGACTCCGGATCCAGCACCAGGTCGCCGACCATATACAGGGCCTCGCGCGTGCCACTGACCGGCAGCAGCATGCGACCGGCGTCGATCATCCCCTCGGGCAGGCCATAGCGCCGGCCGAGCCAGCCGGCCACGGCCTGCCGCCACTCCGGCGTCCCGGCCGCCGGCGGATAGCGTCGCCAGTCTTCGGCCCGGGCGGTTAGAATCTCGGCGACCATGGCCGGGGTGGGGTGCTGAGGCTCGCCGACGGACAGGTTCAGGGGCTCCGCCGCCCCGGGCGACACGCCGTCGATCAGGGCGTTCAGCCGCGCGAAGGGATAATCGGGCAAGGCCCGCAGGCGGGGATTGATCATGGATGGGCTCCGAGGGAAACGAATCGGCAACAAGGATACCTGCCAGCATCCCTGACCAGCAAGAATGCCGGTTATATGGGGTTTATGCGGCGGTCACACGCCGCCTGCAAGGGTGCTGCCTGGGCGGGCCGTCTGGACAAGCGCGCGCGACAGCGCCACAGTGTCGCGGCTTTTTGGCAAAACAGAGGGGCATGGACACACCATGGCGCGGAAACCCGACTCCCAGACCTCCGACATCCCGGCGGATCCCGAAGCGGCTGCCCATGATACGGTGATCGAGGCGGACGTGGCCATCGTCGGCGGCGGTCTGGTCGGCGGCACCATGGCCTGTGCCCTGGCTCAATACGGCATCCGCACCGTGGTCATCGACGGCAGCGACCCCGAAGAGCTGCTGGCCGCCGACTATGACGGCCGCTGCTCCGCCATCGCGGCGGGCATCAAGAACGTGCTGGAAAGCATCGGCCTGTGGGAGCTGATGGCCGACGAGACCCAGCCGATCCTGGACATCCGCGTTGCCGACGGCGACAGCCCCCTGTTCCTTCATTATCATCAGGCCGACGCTGGCGGTCCCATGGGCTGGATGGCCGAGAACCGGTCGTTGCGCAAGGCGATCCTGACCCGCCTGCCGCAGCTTGACGCCGCCACCCTGATCGCCCCGGCGACGCTGGATTCCGTGGAGCGCGGCCCCGACGGTGCCACCCTGACCCTGGCCGACGGCCGCACCATCGCCGCCCGCCTGGTGATCGCCGCCGACGGCCGGAAATCCCAGGTGCGCGGCCAGGCGGGCATCGGCATCCGCACCCTGGGCTACGGCCAGACCGCCATCGTGCTGACCGTGGAACACGAACTGCCCCACGACGGCTGTGCCCACGAACATTTCCTCGCCCCCGGCCCCTTCGCCATCCTGCCCATGCCTGGCAACACCAGTTCGCTGGTGTGGACGGAAAAAGACGCCCGGGTACCCGGCCTGATGGCTCTGCCCGACGACATCTTCCAGGCCGAGCTGGAGAAGCGCTTCGGCGACTTCCTGGGCTGGGTGAAGCCGGTGGGTCCACGCTTCGCCTATCCGCTGACCCTGCAGATCGCCAACAGCTATATCGACCGCCGCCTGGCCCTGGTGGGTGACGCCGCGCATGGCATGCACCCGGTGGCCGGGCAGGGCATGAACTACGGCCTGCGCGACGTGGCCGTGCTGACCGAACTGCTGGTGGAAGCCCATCGCCTGGGTCTGGACCTGGGCGGGGCGACGATCCTGGAGGACTACCAGCGCCTGCGCCGCTTCGATAATCTGGTGATGCTGGGGATTACGGATGTCTTGGTACGGCTATTCTCCAACGACATCGCCCCGATCCGCCTCGCCCGCCGCCTCGGCCTCGCCGCCGTGGACCGCATGGGACCGCTGAAGAAGGTGTTCATGCGCCACGCCATGGGCACGCTGACCTTCGGTGCCGCGCCGCGACTGATGCGGGGCGAGGGGATTTAGGCACTCCGGGGAGTCAGCAACCACTCTCATCCTGTCCTTTCCCAAACCGACCAAACCGCCGTCCTTACCGGTGGCCGCTCTCCTGTTGCCAAACACATAAGTCCGTGCTTATCTGTTTGGCATGATCGAAAACGACATCTTCCAGGCGCTGGGGGACCCCACCCGCCGCGCGATCTTCGAAAAACTGGCCAATGGCGCGATGAACGCCAGTGCCCTGCGCACCGGTATGGACATCAGCCAGCCAGCCATGTCCCAGCATCTCGCCGTCCTGCGCAAGGCGCGGCTGATCCGGCATGAGCGCCAGGGACGGTTCGTCAATTACGAGATCGATCCGGACGGAGTGGCGCTGATCGCCGCCTGGCTGGCCAAATACCGCGCCTATTGGCCGCACCGGATCGAGGCCTTGCAAGATCTGCTGAAGGATATGGACCCATGAGCGACTCCGAGGAAAAACCCGGCGCCAAGAATCTGGTGCTCGACTACGACCTGGACGCCCCGCCGGAAAAGGTCTGGCGGGCCATCAGCATCCCGGCCCTGCGCGATCAATGGCTGCCGGCAGGCGATCTGGCCGATGCTGCCCCGGTCGTTTCGACTCCCGGTGAAGAACTTCACTATCGGATGCGCGAGAACACCCCACCTTTTGGGGAAAGCCGCGTGACGTTCCAAGTCAGGCCCGGCACCACCGGCGGCACCAGGCTGAGGATCATTCACCAGCCCCCCGCCGCCAATGGCAACACCCCCACCCTGCTGGCCGCCTGACCCCCTATCTCCTAAGGAGATCCCCAATGCATAGCCTGATGCAGCTTGTTCCGATGGTCGTCGAGCAGTCCACCAAGGGTGAACGCTCCTTCGACATCTACTCCCGTCTGTTGCGAGAGCGCATCGTTTTCCTGAACGGCGAGGTCAACGACACGGTCTCCGCACTGGTGTGCGCCCAGCTGCTGTTCCTGGAGGCGGAAACCCCCTCCAAGCCCATCCACCTCTATATCAACTCGCCCGGTGGCGTCGTCACCAGCGGCTTCGCCATGTATGACACCATGCGTCATATCAAGGCGCCGGTGCATACCCTGTGCATGGGCACCGCCCGGTCCATGGGATCGTTCCTGCTGATGGCCGGAGAGCCGGGCCATCGCGCGGCCTTGCCCAACGCCAGCATCCATGTACACCAGCCCCTGGGGGGCTTTCAGGGGCAGGCCTCGGACGTGTTGATTCATGCGGAGGAAATGCAGCGCACCAAGCGCCGAATTACCCGGCTGTACGCCGAGCATTGCGGCCGGACCCTGGAAGAGGTGGAACGGACCCTGGATCGTGACCGCTTCATGTCGGCGGAAGAAGCGCTGGAATGGGGCCTGATCGACCGAGTGATGACCGCCAGTCCCCTTGTGTCCACCGGGTCAGGACCCGAGCTCCCCCCGCCGGCTTCTGCCTGAAACCTTAAGGGTCCCGGCTGAGGCCCTTCTTCGCCAGTTCGTCCAGGTATTTCTGCCACAGGCTGTCGTAATCCCGGCCCAGCTCGTAGAGATAGGTCCAGGTATAGAGGCCGGAATCGTGCAGGTCGTCGAAGATGATCCGCACCGCGTAATTGCCCACCGGCTCCAGTTCCATGATCCCCACGTGGCGGCGGCCGCCGACCGTCTTGCGTTCGGACGGGGAATGACCCTGGACCTCGGCCGAGGGGCTGAGCACGCGTAGATATTCCGCCGGCAGGTCGAAGACCGCCCCGTCGTCGAAGGTCACCCGCAGCAGCTTTTCCGCCTTTTTCAGGCGGACTTCCGTCGGCAGGGGAGCGGGCCGGGGCGCTGCCACCGGCCCTATCCCTCTTCCAGCTTGCGAGCTTCTTCCACCAGCATGATGGGGATGCCGTCACGGATGGGGAACGCCAGGCCGCCGATCTCGTCGATCAGCTCCTGCGCCTCGGCATCATAGCGCAGGGGGTTATGGGTACCCGGCGCCACCAGCAATTCCAGCAGCCGGGGATCGGTGGGACGGTCAGGGACGGTCATGGTCTCGTTCCTCCGAGAAAATCACAAACGAATATAAGGGTCATTACGAAACAGGAATACGTTACTGCCGGGTTCCGCCACCGCTAATGCCGCCGTTCTGCGCCGCCCCGAAGGACAAAAGCGCAGACAGCATATCGGCCCGGTCCTGCAAGGTCTCCGCTTCCAGCAGCCCCTGCTTTTCCCGGGGCTCGAAGGGGCAGACCATCGACAGCGAGTTGACCAGAGCGGAATCGGGGATGCTGTCCAGGGTCTTCCAGTTAAAGGCCAGCCCCGCCTCTCCCGCCACCCGCTTCAGATGGGTGAACAAGGTTTCCCGATCCAGGCTCAGCTGTTTCGGTGGAGGATTGAGGTCATCGGCATAGGGGCCGTAGTCGGCCTTCACCCGCCGATAGCCGTTTTCCAGCGGCAACTCCTCGCCGACCCGCAGACGGATCATACCGGTCAGGGTGATCAGCAGGCGGCCATCGTCGGTTTCCGAGAAGGTGGTGATCCGGCCCAGGCAGGCGACGGAATAGAGCGCCGGCGGATCGCTGTCGTCCCGCGGCTGCACCATGGCAATCACCCGCCCCTGGCCCAGGGCATCCAGCGTCATGGCCAGGTAGCGGGGTTCGAAGATGTTCAGCGGCAGCTGCCCGCCCGGCAGCAACAGGGCGCCGGGCAGGGGAAACACCGGAACCGTGCGGGGCAGATCGGCATAGCGGGGCGTGAACAGACGCGCGCTCATGCGGGACTCCCTTCCGCTACCCTGTTACGAAAACAGAATGGACGACAGCTTGCGGCGGCCGGCGACGGTGACCGGATGCACATGGCCCAGAGCTTCGAACAGCTTCAGCAGTTCCTTGCGGGCGCCATCGTCATTCCAGGTGCGGTCGCGCCTGATGACCTCCAGCAGCTGATCCACCGCCTCTTCGGCGCGGTTGAGGCCGAACAGGGCCAGGGCCAGATCCACACGGGCCTGATGATCGGCGGGGTCGGCTTCCAGCCTGGCCTGAAGGGTGGTGATCTCGGCCGTATCCCCCGCCCGCTCGGCCAGTTCCAGCGAGGTCCGCAGGGCCTGGATATCCGCATGGCCGGTGATTTCCGGCGGCAGCTGGCCGAGGATGGCCTTGACCTCTTCGGCCCCGCCCAGCGCCACCTGGCACCGCAGCACCCCGGCGATGGCCTTGGGGTTGCCCTGATCCTGGGCCATGATCTGCTGATAGACGCCCAGCGCCGTTTCCGCATCACCGGCATCGAACAGGGCGGCGGCCTCGGCCAGGGCGTCTTCGATCGAATCCGCAGCGCCCCCGGTCAGCTTGTCGATGAAGCTTTTGATCTGGCTGTCGGACAGGGCGCCCATGAAGCCGTCGACGGGCTGGCCGCCCTTGAAGGCATAGACGGTGGGGATGGACTGGACGCGGAACTGAGCGGCCAGCTCCTGGTTTTCGTCCACGTTGATCTTGACCATGCGCACCGCACCGTTGCGCGCCTTGACGGCGCGTTCCAGGGCGGGGCCGAGGGTCTTGCAGGGGCCGCACCAGGGCGCCCAGAAATCTACGATAACCGGGGTGGTCTGGGACGTCTGAATGACGTCTTCCATGAACGTGTCGGTGGTCGTTTCCTTGATCAGCCCGCCCGCGCCTGCGGCCGCTCCGCCGGGAGCGGAGCCGGCGCTGCTGATAGGATTGCCGCTGCCGTCGATGATCAGGGCCATGCCTGGGTCCTTCTGTCCTGCGCCGGGGGAACCATGGTCGGAAGGCGGCGCGCGCCCCCCGCACGCGAACCCCTCCGGTCCCATAGATGACGGGAGAACCGCCCAGAGGCAAGGGGCGAAGCGCGAAAGCCCGGAAAATCAGGGGCTTCGACAGGCTCCGGGCAGGGGGTCAAAAAAATATAAAAAACGACATCTGCGCCCTTGCAATCCAAAGCAGGATCCGTATTATCCGCCTCCTCTTCGGGACGCAACGGCTGCCGGCCGAAACGAAACGAGGAGGTTACCCAGGATGCGGGTGTAGCTCAGGGGTAGAGCACAACCTTGCCAAGGTTGGGGTCGTGAGTTCGAATCTCATCACCCGCTCCAATTCTTCCGATGGAAGAAACCGGCGCCCAAACGGGCGTCTTTGTTTTTGCAGACCGCTTCCCGGCGCCCAACGCGGGGAAGCTACCCAGGACGCGGGTGTAGCTCAGGGGTAGAGCACAACCTTGCCAAGGTTGGGGTCGTGAGTTCGAATCTCATCACCCGCTCCAAAATTCACTTCCATATACATTAAAGCATGTCCGGGGGCTCTTGGGAAATCCGAGATCTCCCTTCGTTTGTTTTCGGTTCAAGTGCCGGAGGGACATGTCCCTCCGCACCTCTCCTATGCTTTATCACCCCGCTGCAAGGTGATCATCACCGCACAGATCAGCAGCCCGGCGACGGAAAGCCCGACGCCGACCAGACCCGGCGCACGCGGTCCCAAACCGGCAGCAAGTGCCAGCCCCGCAAGCCAGGGTCCCAGGGCATTGGCAAAATTGAACGCGGCGTGGTTCATGGCGGCGGCGAGCGTCTGCGCCTGGCCCGCCACGTCCATCAGCCGCGTCTGAAGCGGGACGACCATGCCCCCGCCAATACCGATCAGGAACAGCGTCCCCGCCATCAGCATCCAATTGCCGACCGCAAAGGCATAGAGGCCGGCAGCCAGCCCCAGAAACGCCTGGAACCCGCCGGCCGCAAGCAGCAGGCGTCCTCCGGACAGGCGACCGGCCAGCCAGTTGCCGAAGGTCCCGCCCAACCCGAACAGACAGAAAATCGCCGACATCATCCACTCCGGACTGTCGGTCTCGGCGATCAGGGTCGCGCTGAAATAGGAGTAGACGGCGAACATCCCTCCGAAGCCGATCGCTCCCATGGACAGCGTCAGCAGCACGTCTCTGTTCTTCAGGGCGCCCAATTCTACCAGCGGGCTGGCCCCGGGGTGGGGGCCATCATTCGGAGCCGTCCGCCAGACCCGGAAGCTCGCCATGGCAGCGATCGCGGCAATGACGCAGAAGGCGACCCGCCAGCCCATATGCTGGCCGATCAGACTGATAACCGGCACACCGATGATATTGCCGATGGTCAACCCGATGATCACGTAACTCACCGCCTGGGCACGCCGTCCCTTCCCGGCAATATCTGCGGCAAACAGCATGGCGATCCCGAAATAGGCCCCATGGGGAAGCCCGGTCAGAAAACGCGCAATATCCAGCTGCATCATCGACCCGGCGACAGCCGTCAGGAAGTTGCCAACCGCATAGATCCCCATCAGGACAACCAGCAGCTTTTTCCGCGCGGTCTGTGCCCAAAGCGTCGCGATAAGCGGCGCGCCGACGACCACCCCCAAAGCGTAAGCGCTGACAGCGTATCCCGCGACGGGCTCCGTAACGCCGAACGTTCGCGCATAATAGGGCAGCATACTCATGGCCGCGAATTCGCTGCACCCAATCACGAATGTACCGGACGCAAGCCAGAAAATGATCGAGAAGAAAGTCCACCGGTCTTTGACCGGCTCCATGGAGGTGGGCATGGATATGTCCTATTGACTGGTGCTCTCTGTCAGCGATTAAAGCCTTGAGAGGATTGTTCGTACTTTGGACGTACCTTCCCATTCCTATATTTTTATTTTTACATCCAGGTCCGCACAACCGTTCTCCTGCCTGAATGGCAAAGATGGGAGAACGATGCGTGGGGCGGTGTGAAAATCACACATGATCTGGAGGACGTTCCTGTGATAAGGACTATCCGGCCACCTCATATAAGTCATTTTCATTCGAACGCGAGCGATAATTCAGTAACATCTCGCTTTTCAGAAATTTCGCATATACTTGATTGGTGAAAACGACAAAAGATGGACTTTGTAGCTTGGTTTTTGGTCCTGTCATGAGTTGTCTTGGTGAAAGCCGTTAGCTTGCTTGGCCCATCCACGGCCTGACGTTCAGACAGCTGCTCATCTTGATTTTTCGTCCGGTCGGCAATTGACCTCATTGTCAGGCGTACATTTCCAAACGCTCAGATTCCCGATACGGTCAGACAATGTGTAACAGCCCAGGAAGGTGTTTTGTGTGATTTCCGAAAACAGAGGCTGATTTGTATAGAAATTCGACATTGACCAGGGGGAATCACCAGGAATGATCCAATAATTACGCGAGCATGACAAAAAGGAACGTGTCAATGTTTGGTCACTGATCTTCGCATTCTCAAGATCCATGTAGGCCCCCACATCCACAGTTAACTTGTGGTTTGAGGCAACTTGGTGTGGGTGGGTATTGATATACAGCCAGTAATCCTCGCTGGACCCTGCGCCGACTTCGGCATCAGGATAATTTTTCATCACGGATTCTATGCTTGTCAGAACATCAGGGGTTACGGAAACCTCTACATACGCCTTATAGTATTGGACAGCCAAGCCGGGAACGAATGAGACCAAGGCTGCTGCTACGATGATTGAAAAGTAATTTTTTATAGCAAAATACTTTTCTGCCGTCCAATGACCATTTTGATCAGAAACCTGAACAGCGATAATGACCAGAATAAACATGGAAGGGATTAGAGGAAGAAAGTGATGAGTACCAGCTCCGTCTTTCGATGCAACAATAGCTAACGAAATCGCAGCAGTTATAAACGCCAATTGGCAGAAAATGACAACGGAACATTTATAACACCCCACCATGGATGAAATACTTAATAAAATAACAATCAATGCTACTACAAAAGATATGTTTTGAACGAATAGAAATAATAGCAATTTGTGGGTGGATGCCAATATTATATAGTTTATATATCCTAGAACAACATCCAAGGCCCCCAAAAATGGTAGAAATAGCGCTAATAAAAATACGCCAAAAGCGGTCGCAATCCTAAGAGTGGTAGATATCCAGTTCAATTCAGATTTTATTTTAAGAAAAACATATACACCAGGGACCAGGAAATATACTGGAGCATGAAGTTTCAGACTTGCTGCCATACCTGCAATTACGCATATCAGCGGTAACGCGATAGACGGACGCAATACGATGCTAATATATATCGCCAGAGATCCCATCAAGAAAAGAAACGGCTCTGGTCGACTCCATATGAAGAAGGTACCGATAGGAAGAAACGCCAAAGCCACGACGAGCGTGAATAAACCCACCTTCCATCTGTCTTGCGGAAAGGACTTTCTGATAGTCGAAAAACAGAAATATAATCCTACGAAGGCTGCCATGCAGCCTGGTATTTTTGTCGCGATAACATAAGATCGGTCGAAGTAGTCGCAGACTCCCTGATCGCACAAAAAATTTGCCAGTGAACCTATCTGAAACAAAAGCGGTCCATACAATATACCGTAGAGGTTCCCATCCGGGAGAGCAGGGTAAAGCGACTGCCCGTTGCTATACACAGATGATATCGACGCTACGCTGGCCTCAACATGGTCAAAAAAACCATAGGATTTAAAATACGCAGCAAAAAATGAAAATAAAGTCAAGAACACTAACCATGAAAATACATTATGAACGTGAACGATTTTACTTTCGTTGATTATATTTTTTTGAATTTTAAACCCTTCAGGTCTATTAGCTAACAAATAAATTACCGACGCCGTAAGCACTACGACAAAAAACAAAGAATATTTGCTTTGAATCAATGTGCTGTAAAAAAGGCTATAGAAACTCAATTTTTCCTCCGATGTTTACGTCATATCAAATTATGAAAATCAAAACTGCCTTCGATGCCACGATTCCGTCTCTGGCCTTAGTCTCCCGATTTTTAAAGAAACTTCCATCGATGGGCTATCAGCCGGGAATGCCTACTTGTTCCATAGGGAGGTCCGCCCTGACACACGCTATCTAAGCCTGATTTCTCTCCAAAAAGCCACTCATCGGTCCGGACTGCCCCGGACTTATCCTCTCGCGGCCCCTTTGGCGATCCATCCCAGACGAATGACCTTTCCGAAGATCCCTTTGAGGCTACAATACCCGCCTTCCCTTCCACCACTCCCGGCCCCCCCATGGAAACCGCCTGGCTTGCCGATTTCATCGCTGTTCTTGAAGAACGGGGCTTCACCCGGGCTGCCGAACAGCGGGGAGTCAGTCAGTCCGCGTTCTCCCGGCGGATTCGCGCCCTGGAAGACTGGATCGGCACACCCCTTTTCGACCGGGGGACCCACGCGATCCGCCCCACAGCCGCCGGGGAACGCTTCGCCGAAACCGCCCGGACGGTCCTCGCGGCGTTGGAGAGCGGGCGACAGGAAACGCGGATCGCCGCCGAGGCCGAGGTCGAAACCTTGCGCTTTGCCGCCACCCATGCCCTGGCCTTGACCTTCTTTCCCGAATGGCTGCGCGGGCTGGAGGCCAAGGATCCCCTGTCCGTGCCCGTGCAGCTGACCGCCGACACCATGGCCGCCTGCGAGCGGCTGATGGGCGAAGGGCGGGTGCAGTTCCTGCTCTGCCACGATCATCCCGCAGCGACCCTGGCGCTCGATCCCCGGACAACCCTTGCGTTCCGGCTGGGTGAAGACCGTCTGGTGCCGGTCGTCGCGCCATCCTTCCACGACACCGCAATGGCCGAAGAGGCGGTGCCCGCTCTCGCCTATGCCCCGGAGTCGGGGATGGGGCGGATTCTTGCCGCCGTCTGGGCCGCCGAAGGTCGGCGCCCTCCGGGACGGGTGGCCTTTTCCTCCCACCTTGCCACCAGCCTTGCTGCCATGGCCCGGGACGGGCGGGGGCTCGTCTGGTCGCCCCTCAGCCTGGTGGCCGGGGATCTCGCCGACGGTCGGCTGATCCGCTGGGACGATCCCGCTGGCTGCGCAGATCGCTCCGTTCCTATCGATATCCTGCTGGTGCGCCCAAAGGCCCGCCAGACCCCGGCGGCCGAGGCCTTCTGGCGCCGCCTCGGGTCCATTACGACTCCGGACTGAGCAGAAAGGCTTCCAGCGCGTCCGCTGTTTCCTCCGGCCGCTCCTCTTGCAGCGTATGGCCGCAGTCCAGCACCCGACCCCGCACATCCGTTGCCCGCTCCCGCCAAATCTCCAGCACGTCATAGAGCGCCCCCACCGTCCCCTTCGCCCCCCACAGGGCCAGCAGAGGGGCCGTGACCAGGCGGCCGGCAGCCACGTCGGCGCGATCATGGTCCAGATCGATGGAGGCCGCCGCCCGGTAATCCTCGCAAATGGCATGGCGTGTCGCGGGATCGCTGTAGCAGCGCAGATATTCGGCGAAGGCCTCAGGCTCCGTCGTATCCGGGGTCTTGCTCTGGCCGTCGATATGGCGGCGCAGGAAATAGGCCGGATCGCCACCGATCAACCGTTCCGGAAGCGGTTCCGGCTGGATCAGGAAAAACCACCAGAAATACCGGGTGGCGAAGGCCTGATCCGTGCGCTCGTACATGGTCAGGGTCGGGGCGATATCCAGCACGGCCAGCCGCTCCACCGCGCCGGGGTGATCCAGCGCCATGCGATGAGCCACCCGGCCGCCCCGGTCGTGGCCGACCACGGCAAAGCGCGCATGGCCGAGCAGGGCCATCAACGCCACCTGATCCCCCGCCATCGCCCGCTTGGCATAGGGCGCGTGGTCCGGCGTGCCAGGGGGCTTGGCGCTATCGCCGTAACCCCGCAGGTCCGCAGCCACCACGCTAAAGCGCTGCGCCAGACGGGGAGCGATCTTGCGCCAGGTCACATGGGTCTGGGGATGGCCGTGGAGCAGCAACAGCGGCGGACCTGCCCCCCCGACGGCCGCCCGCAGGGTCAGGCCGTCGTCCAGGGTCGCATCGATCACATCGAACCCCGGCAGGAACGGCGAGGGGCCGAGGGACGTCATGGCAGCCATGGATGGGCCTCCCGATAGCTGGTTTCGAAGGCATGGAGCAACGCCGATTCGGCCAGGGTGGCACCGATCGCGTCCAGACCGCGCAACAGGACCTCCCGCCGCTCCGGCTCGATCTCGAAGCGGATGGCGGGGCCGGTGGCCGGGCGGATCTCCTGCCCCTCCAGATCCACGGTCAAGGTTGCCTTCGCCGGATCGCTGCACCCTTCGAGCAGAGTACGATGGCCGGCGGCGTCCAGGATCAGGGCAAGCATGCCGTTGCGGGCGCAGTTATCGAAGAAGATGCCGGCGAAGCTGGTGCCGATCACCGCGCGGATGCCCCGCTGCATCAGACCCCAGACCGCGTGCTCCCGGCTGGAGCCGCAGCCGAAGTTGGGGCCGACCACCAGGAACCGCGCCTGATTCCAAGGCGGGCGGTTGAGGATGAATGCCGGATCCGGCGCTCCGGCCGCATCCAGGCGCAGGCCGTGAAACACCCCCTCGGCAAGCCCGGCGCGGTCGATGCCTTTCAGGAACTGCTTGGGCATGATCACATCTGTATCCACATTGGCCGCCGGAAAGGGCGCAGCCACCCCGGTTTCGCAAGTGAAGGGGGTCATCGGCAGGCTCCTTCGGTGAAGCGGCGGCTGTCGATCAGATGGCCGGCCACCGCCGCTGCGGCAACCATCGCCGGGCTCATCAGGTGGGTGCGCCCCCCAGCACCCTGCCGGCCTTCGAAATTGCGGTTGGTGCTCGACGCGCACCGCTCGCCCGGGGCCAGCACATCGTCGTTCATCGCCAGACAAAGCGAACAGCCCGGCCGCCGCCATTCGAAGCCGGCGTCCAGGAACACCCGGTCGAGACCTTCCGCCTCTGCCTGCGCCCGCACGACACCGGAGCCCGGCACCACCATGGCCCGCAGGCCTGCGGCCACCCGCCGACCCCGCAAGACCGCCGCCGCCGCCCGCAGATCATCGATCCGCGCATTGGTGCAGGAACCGATGAAGGCCCGGTCGATGGGCACGGAGGCCAGGGGGGTACCCGGGATCAGGTCCATATAGGCCAGGGCACGGGCGGCATCACGCCGTCGGTCCGGATCCGGATCGTCTGCCGGATCGGGTACCCGCCCGTCAATGGCCATCGCCTGGTCCGGACTGGTGCCCCAGGTGACCATGGGCGCGATGGCTGCACCGTCCAGGGACCGTTCGGCGTCGTAAACCGCGTCCTCATCGCTGGCCAGGGTCCGCCAGAAGGCAGCCGCCCGATCCCACAGCGCCCCCTTCGGAGCACGCGGCCGGCCGGCAAGGTCAGCAAGAACCGTATCGTCAGGCGCGATCACGGCCCCCCGGGCTCCGGCCTCGACGGCCATATTGCACAGGGTCATGCGCCCCGCCATGCCCAGGGCGGACACCGCCGGACCGGCCCATTCCAAGGCGTAGCCGGTGGCGCCCCCCGCCCCCAGCCGGGCCACCGCCGCCATCACCAGATCCTTGGCCGACACCCCGGTCCCCAGGCGCCCAGAGACCTGCATCCGCATGGTCCTCAGCCGCTGATAGGGCACGGACTGGGTGGCGAGATAATGTTCGATATCCGATGTTCCGATTCCGAAACCCAAGGCTCCGAAAGCGCCATAGGTCGTGGTGTGGCTGTCTCCGGCGGCGATCACCATACCCGGCTGGACCAGCCCCAGTTCGGGCATCACCACATGCTCGATCCCCTGCCGGGGATGGAGCACATCGAACAGCTCGATCCCGAAATCCCGGCAGTTCTCGGCGAAAGTGGCGGTCTGGATGGCCGCTCCGGCATCGGGCATGGCCGCCGTCCGGTCGGGCGCGGTGGGATTGACGTGATCGACGGTCCCCAGCGCCGCCCCCGGCCGCCAGACCGCTCGCCCCGTCGCCCGCAGGCCGCTGAAGGCCTGGGGCGAGGTGTATTCGTTCAGCACCGTGCGATCCACATAGAGCAGCACCCGCCGCCCCCCGGCATCCAGAGGACGGATGGTGTGGCTGTCGACGATCTTGTCATAAAGCGTGCGGCCCCGGGGTCGGGTCATGGCCATCCTCCCTGGCTGGGAAACAAGGCCTCCACCATGCCCCCTCCGGCACCGCTTGGGGCATGCGTTGATCGCATCAATCGATGCGCCTCCCGCCGGCGGCCACCCGCCTATGTCCTGGCGGGTGCCGTCCCGATCTCGGCGACCAGCCAGTCCTCGAACAGGCGCATGGCCGTACTCGCCGGGCGCCCGGTCGGGCGGGTCAGCCAATAGCGGCCGGTGGTGATGCCGGCAGCGAAAGGGCGTACCAGCCGTCCCGCCCGAATCGGCCGCTCGAACATTGCCACGGGCAGCAGCCCGACCCCCATCCCCGCCTCGGCGAGATCGGCCATGGCCACGGAGGAATCGAAAACGGGACCGTAAAGATCGGGACAGGGCACTCCGACAGCAGCAAACCAGGCCTCCCATTCATCCGCACGGTAGGAGCGGAACAAGGTGATCCGTCCAAGATCAGCCGGTGTCCGCAAGCCCTCCGCCAGCGCAGGCGCGCACAACGGCGCCAGCTGCGTCTCCTGCAACGGTATGGCGACAAGGCCGGGCCAGTTTCCGTCTCCGAAACGGATGGCCATCTGGACCCCTTCCTTCTGGATTTCCACCCGGTTGTTGTTCGTAAAGAGCCGCAGGCTGATGCCGGGATGGGCGGCTTCGAAGCTGTGCAGCCGTTCGACCAGCCAGCCCACGGCATAGGTGGTCACCACACCGATATGAAGCGTCTCGCGATAGCGCCCGCCCTCGAATCGGTCGAGCATCCCACCAATCTCATCAAAAGCCCTGGTCAGCACCGGATGCAGGGCCACCCCCTCGTCGGTCAGGATGAGACCGGCCGAAGCGCGGACAAACAGGGAGACCCCCAGCAGATCCTCCAACCGCTGGATCTGCTGGCTGACGGCGGCCTGAGTCACCCGCAGCTCGACCGCCGCGCGGGTAAAGCTGCCCTGGCGGGCGGCGACCTCGAAGGCCCGCAGGCCGTTCAGGGGAAGGGCAGGACGGTCCATCGATATCACTTCACCTTATGAGACGGGTTAAGGTTTGTCGTTTGCGGGGCGGAAAAGCGGCAGGTATAGAACGACCTCAGCCCACCAAGACAGTAGTCCCATTAGGTTTTCTGAGGAAGAATCATGCGATTTTCCATTTCCGGCCTTCTTCGCGCTCCGCTCCTGCTGGCGGTGATGGCCGGGGCCGCCCATGCCGACACCGTGACCGATACCGCCCGCCGCCTCGAAGCCGATCTGGGCGGCCGGGTGGGTGTCCTTCTTGTCGAACGGGGTGCCGCCCCGGCCGTCGCCTTGCGGGCCGACGAGCGCTTTCCCATGGCGAGCACCTTCAAGGTCCTGCTGTGCGGCGCCGTGCTCTCGCGGATCGATGCGGGACAGGAACAGATGCACCGGGTCGTGCGCTATGGGGAAAAGGACCTGGTCCCCTATGCGCCGGTCACGGAAAAGCACACGGCCGACGGCATGGATATCGCCAGCCTGTGTGAGGCGGCGATCACCCTCAGCGACAATACGGCCGCCAACCTGCTGCTGGACACCGTCGGCGGGCCGGAGGGACTGACCGCCTTCCTGCGCCGGGTCGGCGATGCGGAAACGCGGCTGGACCGCCGGGAAACCGCATTGAACGAAGCCGCCCCCGGCGATCCGCGCGACACCACGACCCCGGCTGCGATGCTCAAAACCCTCGATACGCTGCTGTTCGGCCCGGTCCTGACAGCGGAATCCCGCGCGCAGCTCCAGGCATGGATGGTGGCGGACAAGGTTGCTGATGGACTGATCCGGGCGCACCTGCCCCAGGGCTGGAAGATCGGCGACAAGACGGGCGCCGGCGGCCACGGGACACGCGGGATCGTCGCCGTCATCCAACCGCCGGACGGCTCAGCCTGGCTGACCGCGATCTACCTGACCGGCAACGACGCCGACATGGCCGCCCGCAATGCGGCCCTCGCGGAGATCGGGGCGGCGATAATCAAGGAAATCGCCGCCCCCTGAGCTCGGAACACCCCATCGGACGGCCCGGTCGCGGGAAAATCAAGGCCGTTCGAGAGCGATGGCCGTGGCCTCTCCGCCGCCGATGCACAGGGAGGCCACGCCCCGCCGGCCGCCGGCACGCTCCAGCGCATGCAGCAGGGTCACGATCAGCCGCGCGCCGGTGGCACCGATCGGGTGACCGAGCGCGCAAGCCCCGCCATGGACATTCAGCCGCTCACGGGGAATGCCCAGGTCCTTGGCCGCCGCCATGGCGACCACGGCAAAAGCCTCGTTCACCTCGAACAGGTCGACGCTGCCCACCGGCCAGTCCAGGGCATCGAGCAGACCGCGCATGGCGGGGATAGGGGCGGTGGTGTACCAGGCCGGGTCCTGGCTGTGGGTGGCATGGCCGCGAATCACCGCCCGCACCGGCAGTCCCAGGGCCTCGGCATGGGAGCGGCGGCAAAGGACCAGCGCCGCCGCGCCGTCCGCATTGGCCGAGGCACTGGCCGCCGTGATGGTGCCGTCTGCGCGAAAGGCGGGACGCAGGCCGGGGATCTTCTCCGGCGCCACCTTGCGGGGGTGTTCATCCTCGGCCACCGTCACCGGATGCCCCTTGGCCGGCACCTCCAGCGGCACGGTCTCCGCCACGAAAGCGTTCTCCTCCAAGGCCCGGCGGGCACGGGAGAGCGTTTCGATAGCGTATTCGTCCTGGTCGGCGCGGGTGAAGCCATAGGCCTCGACGGCCGCTTCCCCGAAATCGCCCATGGGCCGGCCCCGCTCGTAGGCGTCTTCCAGCCCGTCCAGCATCATGTGGTCGAAGACCTCCCCATGACCGACACGGTAGCCGGCCCGAGCCTTGGCGAGCAGATAGGGGGCGTTGGACATGGATTCCATGCCCCCGGCCACCACCAGCCGGGCGGACCCGGCGATCAACAGATCATGGGCCAGCATGGCGGCTTTCATGCCCGATCCGCAGACCTTGTTCACCGTCGTCGCCCCCACCGCATCGGGCAAACCGGCCTTGCGCAGGGCCTGGCGCGCCGGCGCCTGTCCCTGGCCGGCGGGCAGAACACAGCCCAGCAGGCCTTCGTCCACCGCGTCCGGCGGCAGATCGACCCGGGCCAGGGCCGCGTGGACCGCCGCCGCGCCGAGGTCCGGGGCAGACAGGGGCGCAAGGGCTCCCTGAAACCGCCCGAGAGGCGTTCGGACAGCCGAAACGATCACGACGGGATCGGCGGGGGAAGTGACGGGGGGCATGGGCGGCTCCTCTCTTCTGGTGCACCCGGACGGGCGTTATATGATGATCATCATGTTTGCTTAAAGATGATCAGCGTCATATAACGAGTCAACGTCTTTTGATCGGCGGGAAGGGAGGCGGGGATGAAAGTCAGCCGGGAGCAGGCCGCCCGGAACCGCGTCCAGATCCTGGAGGCGGCGGGGAAACTGTTTCGGGAGCGCGGGATCGATGCGGTGACGGTGGCCGAGGTGATGAAAGCCGCCGGCCTGACCCATGGCGGCTTCTACGGCCATTTCGCCAGCAAGGCCGACCTGGCCGCCCGCGCCTGCGCCAGCGTCGCAGAGGGCCAGCCGGACACCTGGTCGGCGGTGATGGACGGCGCGGACAACCGCCCGCTGTCGGCACTGATGGCGCTGTACCTCTCTGAAGCACACCGCGACCATCCGGCGCAGGGTTGCCTGTACCCCGCCCTGGCCGGAGAGGCGGCTCGGATGGATGATCCCGCCCTTTCCCACGCCTTTGCCGAGGGGCTGACACCGCTGATCGACCTGCTGGCCGAGGCGGCCTGCCGGGAAGAGGGCCGGGAAGAGGGCCGGAACGCGGCGATGGCCCGGCTGTGCGCCATGGTCGGCGCGCTGGTGCTGGCCCGGGCAACGCGGCAGGGGGATTCGGCGCTGTCGGGTGCCCTGCTGGCGGCGGTGCGGGCGGAGATGGGCGTGCGCAAACCGTAACGAGGCCGCGCTCAAAACGACCATTGCCTTCCCGGCGGACGCGGGGCAATGGTGGGGCGGTTCCCCGTTCCCAACCCGAGGAGGCCCCCCTTTGGCCGCGCCCCAGTTCGTGCCCTATGCGACCCTGATGCCCGGGGGCGTGACCGCCTCGCCGTGGGCATTCCTGTGGACTTTCGTGCGACAGCGCTTCCTTGGCCGCATGGTGCTTCTGAACCTGACGGCGGCCGGCGGCATTGCCGTCATGGGCATGGAGCCGGTGGCCCTGCGCGCCCTGGTGGACGGCCTGTCGCGGGGAGAGGGCTGGGACGGCAGCGTGCTGACCTGGTTCCTGATCATGGGCGGGTTGTGGGTCGTTTCGGCCCTGTTCAACCGCGCGCGGGAAATCGTGGAGCTGTATACGGCACCGATTCTGCGGTTCGAGATCCAGACCCTGCTGTTTTCCTATCTGGCCGACCAGTCGCCGCGCTACTTCCAGGACAACATGGCGGGCAACCTGGGCCAGAAGATCAAGCAGGCGGGGCAGGCGGCGACCCAGATCCTGGGTATCCTGTGCAACGACATCATCCGCATTCTGGTGATCCTGACCATCGCCATCACCCTGCTCTACAGCGCCCAGCCGCTGTTCGCGGTGCTGCTGGTGGGCTGGTCGGCGGCGCAACTGGCGATCTCTGTTCTGCTGTCGAAACGCTGCTTGCGCCTGTCCCACCGCTTTTCGGAGGAGGTGGCGTTCTCCACCGGTCGTCTGGTGGACGTGATCGCCAATATCGAGGTGATGCGCGCCTTCGCCCGCAAGGGCCACGAAAGCGCGCTGCTAACCGACGCCCTGACCGGAGAGGTGACCACCTCCAAGCAGCTGCGCTGGTACCTGACCAAGATGTGGTTCGTGCTGTTCAACGCCCTGCTGGCCTTTCAGATCGCCCTGCTGGGGATCGCCCTGCGCGAGGCGCTGAACGGCCAGATGACCGTGGGGGACTTCGCCATGGTCTTTTCGCTGGCCACTCTGGTGGGGGCGAATGTGTTCAACCTGTCGACCCAGATGCTGAATTTCTTCGAGCAGCTGGGAATCCTGTCCGGCGCTCTGGCCCTGGTTTCCCACCCCCACGAAGTCACCGACCGGCCCGACGCCCCGGCGCTGGCGCCTCGGGGTGGGGCCATCGCCTTCCGGGACGTGGGTTTCGCCCATGGGGACGGCACGGTGGTGTTCGACGGCCTGAGCCTGACCATCCCCGCCGGCCAGCGCGTCGCCCTGGTGGGGCCGTCCGGAGCGGGCAAAAGCACGCTGATCAAGCTGTTACGACGCCAATACGACCCCCAGGCTGGCGCGGTTCTGATTGACGATCAGGCCATCCATCTGGTGACGCAGGAGTCCCTGAACGCGGCGATTGCCGAGGTGCCGCAGACCCCGGGCCTGTTCCACCGCACCATCCGCGAGAACATCGCCTACGCCCGTCCCGGCGCCGACGCGGCAGCGGTGGAGGACGCAGCCCGCAAGGCCCATTGCCACGATTTTATCCTCCGCCGCCCCCAGGGGTACGAGGCAGTGGTGGGCGAACAGGGTATCCGCCTGTCGGGGGGAGAGAAGCAACGGATCGCCATCGCCCGAGCCTTCCTGAAGGACGCCCCGGTGCTGGTGCTGGACGAGGCGACCTCGGCCCTGGATTCGGAAACGGAGCATCAGATCCAGACCGCGCTGCTGGATCTGGTGGAGGGCCGGACGGTGATCGCCATCGCCCACCGCCTGTCGACCATCACCCACATGGACCGCATCCTCTACATGGAACAGGGCCGCATCCTGGAGGAAGGCACCCACGCGGACCTGCTGGCCCGGGACGGCCGGTACGCCAAGCTGTGGCGGCGGCAGGTGGGCGGGTTCTTGCCGGAGTGAGACCCGTCGGAAATTATCGGGTTCCGGTTCCCGGAATTCCGAAGGCCTCTTCCGCTTCGGGCGCCGACAATATCCGGCGTGCCGAATGACCAACCCCGGGTGCTTCAACCAGAACCCAGGGAAACACCAGGCTGTGCTTTGCGACGGCCTCACGGACCGCATCGAACAGGGCGCGGCCGCACGCCAGTCGGTTGGCGCCCTGCTCCACCCCCTCCGACCCCTGGTAGAGGTTTTCCGTCCCCGTATCCGCCACCCCCAGGTACAGTATTACCGTCCGGCCAATGTAGGCGCGTATCAGGACCTTCGCCTCGGCTGGCGGGAGCCCGCCGAAACCAAATGGCACAGGCGCGTCCATGGTCGGAAAAACATAGGTGGAGGCGTTGGAGAGCACCACCCGCACATTCGGCCCGACGGCCCCGAATGCGGCCACGCAGGCGGTGAATTGGGCGCCGCCGGAATGGCCGAACAAAACGACCGGTAAGAGCGCGTCCTCATCCCCTGCGGCTTTCCTGCTCCAGGCGAGAGGCGGACCGACATGGAACACGGTCCATTCCGCAGCGGGACGCAGACCCGCTTCATCCGCGACTCCGCCGCCGTCATAGCGCCAGAGTGAGAAACGCTCCGCGTCAAACCGGGGCGCGACGGTAAAGAAGCAACGCGCTTCGGCCCGGGGCCGGGCGTGATCCCGATAGTCAGCGGCGTTGCGGCTCATGCCATGGAAAACAAGAGCGATGTCCGAGAGCCCGCAGTCCGGCGGCCGATAGGTGAAGACCGTCACATCACAGTCAGGCATTGAAGAGAAGTCGCTTTCTCCGAATCCGGAGAGCGCAGAAGCCCAAACGGCAGTGCCCAAAGCCTCCCTTCTGCCACCAAACATGTCCAGATTACGGTCGCCTTTTCATCAAACGAGAGAATGCAGTCTGGGAACAGCGCCTGAGGGCCTTCTCCACGATATTATGGCGTCTCTTTTCCTTCCAGGGGGCATCTCAAACAGACGCCATTGGATTTTGGCAATTGTCATGGAAGCAATCAACAAGTCGCCATCCTCTTACTCAACCAACCAGGCAGGAACAGAGTCCGACGGGCGCAGTTTGATGACATTACTGATGATAGTGGTATCGAGCAGGTAGCGGGTCACAAGCCGACCTCGCGCCCTTTTTCATAGTCGCGCTTGAAACCAACATCCGCGCCGACCAGAAGTGACCGGCGCAGGGCGGCGAGGATGCCGCCTGTTTTCGGACTCTCCTCGGTCCGGCCTGATCATCGGCCTTGGGCCGCTTCTCAGCGAAGACCGGCCGGCTCATACCGCCCGACGTTAGCGCTGACTCGGGCTGACGCCGCCCGAGGTACCGGAATGGAACGTCAGGTCCTCCGCGACGCTGTGCTTCGCTATAACGCTGTCTTCAAGGGGCCGAACCTTGAAGAGGATGATGTCTGCACCATGGCCTTGCAAGTCCAGGAACGCTTTCAAAAAAAGACCTCCGCGTCATGCTGAAAGAAGAAGCCCAAGCCCGACCGAACAAGCGGATCCGTTTGTTTTTCCAGGATGAAGCCCGTGTTGGGCAGAAAGGACGTCTTTGCCATCGATGGTGGATCAAGGACCAGCGGCCGCCGGGGATCTGCGATCAGCGGTTCGACTGAACCTAAATCTTTGCAGCCGCTGATCCGCTTACAGGGGAAGCCTTCGCCCTCCTGGTCCCCCAAGGGGGCTTCCCACTTCAACAGAGTCCAGGCGACGAAAAACGTCATCGCACAGGCTGTGACCACGGACAGGACCACCCCGAAGGCCGCATCGCCCGGAGTCACCAGCAGCACGGCGAGAATCGATCCGGGCGAGGCTGGCGCCGACAGACCGTCCCCAGCAATTCCGGCGTGAGCACGCCCGTCATGCCTCCCGTGATCATGGCCAAGATCAGCCAGGGCTTCATCAGGACGTAGGGAAGTAGATTTCGTAAATCCCGCCCAGGAAATGAATGATCACCGGCGCCGATCGCTTCGCCAATCCTCGTCCGGAAACGAAATAGGCCAGCAACAGGCCGGGACCGGGATTCGCTTCGATCAGAAAGACCAGGGATTTGCCGTATTCCACGACTTCCCGGGGTCCGATAGGCGAGAAAATGCCATGATGGATGGTGTTGTTCAGGAAAAGGATTTTGGCCGGTTCGACCAACAAGGACGCCAGGGGACCGATGATCAGATAGCCGAGAATGGCGAGCAACGTACCAAAAACACTCGTTGAAAAAATCGCCCCCAGCCTCTCGGCACCAGGGAAACCTTTCCTTCCACCCCCCCCTGTCGAAACGCGCGATCACCCAGCCGCCCGATGGACAGATCACCGTCGCCCCGAGGAACATCGGAGTGGGGGCGCGGATGATGACACCCATGGTCGCGACGGCTTCCACGACAGCGCCCCGCCCCCCAGGCAACGATAGCGGCAATATTGGGCATGACAATATTGCTGAAAAATAGAGCTATATGGCGAAACTGCACTGCACCGGATGTCGGTGTCAGTGCCCGAGGCATATTGGTCATTTCTGTCGCCATATCCGGCGCCTCTGGATAAAGGCCTGGAAAAGGCCGGTAAGGAAAGACTCGCGTGCTCCGCCAAACATGCAAACACAGGGGACTCCCATCGCGCCCCCGGTTTTTCGACACTGCGGGCGAAGAAAGAGACCGCTGAGATGGAACGGTGCCGGCTCGGTAAGGATGGAAGGCAAAATCTAAAAATGAATCGACCTTCTAATAAAATCGATGCTTTCGCCTTCTCTCCATCTCGGCTATCAATCTCGGCCTCGATAGCCACCAGATCTTGCTTGATATTCTCTACGTGCTTTGCATTCTGGCGCTTCAACAGAGGCAGGGTAAGCCTGATTGCCCGATTTTTGGCCACAGTACGGTCTTTGATCAGGACCTCCCGGGCGATATGCAGTTCCCGGAGCTCAGCAAGGTTATCCTCCGGCGCCGGCCGACTCTCCAACTGGAGGAGCGCACCCATTCTGGCCAGAACGAGAGCATCAAGCTGATCGGTTTTGGCGAGTTGTCCGGTAGCCTCGGCGAACCGGCGTGCCTGACGGGGATTGACCTTGACCATAGGGATGCCATGCCGAGTCAGAACGCGTTCGAGGTCCCGGTGGTAGGGGCCTGTCGGCTCGAAGACCACCCGATCCACATGCGCCCCGATCCACATGCGCCCCGATCCAGGCGGCGAGATCATCATGTCCTTCCTTACTGTCGGGAAAGCACTGCCTTTTTTCGTCGGAAAGACGGTAGGTGTCGATGGTCGCTTTCGAGATATCCAGGCCGATGGCATTCTGTTTCATCTTTTCCCGATCCATGCTTGTCATCCGGGACGAAACTCCCGGGTATCCGTTCGGACCAACAGGAAAAGACGGGGGCGATCTCACTGTAGCTCGGCCCCTTCAGGACCCGCATCGTAGGCGCCGACCCCCGCCGCCCTGGGACGGTGGCCACCCTCCCAGGGCGGTTCAGTTTGACTCCTGAACCGGGGAAAATCATAAGACAAGTATCGAGCGGAAAAGTGAGGGCCGAAGGGAGTGCGAAGCGAACAACCAGTTTTCCGGTCCACTCGATACTCTAATTCTATAGTTCTAGATCAAAATGCCTGCCGTAAATCGATGCTAATTTAAGGCAGTTTGATCTAGTACTATAGTTTCATATGATCGGAAACTCTGATTCAGTTGCTCATCGTAATGGAGGATTTTACGATGGCTGTGGCGGAAGAAGCGGGGCTGGAACGCCCTTATCGGATCCAGTCTCTTCTGGGGTGAAGTGCGTGGTCGGCCGACCAACTCCGGGAGTTGGTCCAGGATTACGTCTCGGAAGCGCTGGGCGAATCTGGCGGGGTTCTAGTTGTGGACGAGACGGGGTTCCTCAAGAAAGGCACCCACTCGGTCGGTGTCGGTCGGCAGTATTCCGGAACGGCGGGCCGTATCGAGAACTGCCAAGTAGGCGTTTTTGTTTCCTATGCCAGTCGGTTCGGCCATGCCTTGATCGATCGCCGCCTTTATCTCCCCAAGTACTGGGCAGCGGATGAAGCGCGACGTCTCAAGGCAAGCGTTCCAGAAGACATCGTGTTCGCGACCAAACCAGCGATGGCACGGGAGATGATCACGCCCACCCTTGATGCCGGACTGCCCTGTGCCTGGGTTCTGGCTGATGCGCTCTACGGAAGCGATTCCCAGCTCCGACGGATGCTCGAGGCGCGGGGCCAAGCCTATGTTCTGGCGGTGCACTCGAACCACACTCTTCGATTTCTCCAGGACTGGGGTTTGGTTCAAACCGATCCGGCCACTTTGGCCGATGGGCTCGATCCCGACCAATGGCGCTCCTTGAGCGCGGGAGAAGGGGCCAAGGGGCCAAGGGGCCTCGGTTGTATGATTGGGCACGGATCTCCCTCGGTTGGGCCTGCGAGGAAGGGTTCGAGCGATGGATGGTGGTTCGTCGAAGTCACCGTGATCCCGAGGCGCGCGCTTACTATTTCGCTTACGCTCCAGCTGGGACATCGCTGGCCGAACTCGTCGGAGCCGCAGGACTCCGATGGACCATCGAAGAATGCTTCTTGCGCGTCAAGGACGACCTCGGGCTCGATCATTGCGAGGCCCGCTCCTGGCATGGATGGCATCGACACATGACCCTCGTGATGGCCGCCGCCGCGTTCCTCGCCTGGATTTCCGCCGATCAACGCCGTGTCGTTTTCGGGAAACGGGACAAAACGAGTCTAAAGGCCGAGGCCGCCTCATTGCCACCGGCGTAGATTACTTGACCACGCCGGAGATCCGGTATTTGCTCGCGAAGCTCCTGGTCGCCGCAGCCCCTCGGCCCGCGTTCGTTTGGGCTTGGTCTCGATGGCGACGACGACACCAAGCAACAGCCGCGTCACCTCACCGACAGAGGCGAAAAATAATGCAACTGTAGTGCTAGTCGAAGAGTAGCCGTTTCTGTATGTAATTTTATTGACTATGTAACAGTCAGCGGACGACCACAATATTAGAGCGCCGCGCTTGAAATAGGAATCGAAAAGGGGATTCCCCTCGCCGAGGATATGTGATTCACCATTCTTGGAGGTGGATCATGGGCAAAAGCTATTCCTAGGACCTTCGGGTTCGGAT
Source organism: Rhodospirillaceae bacterium Z3-40 (assembly GCA_046233135.1). Lineage (GTDB taxonomy): Bacteria > Pseudomonadota > Alphaproteobacteria > Rhodospirillales > Rhodospirillaceae > JBJXHN01. The sequence goes on from JBJXHN010000005.1 coordinate 254,302, forward strand.
TTATGGTGCGATTGAAGAAGGCGCTTCGCGTCGTGCGGCCGCGCGCCGTTTCGGTGTCAGCGCGAGCACAGGTGTTCGGTTGGCCCAGCGCGCAGCTGAAACGGGCTCGGTCGCTCCCGCGCGTCAGGGGCGGCCACCGGGCGATGGCAAACTGGCTCCTTGCACGGAAACGCTGATCCGCTGGGTCGAGGAGGAAGGCAATATCACCATGCCCGAACTCGCGGCCAAGCCGGCCGCCGAATTCGGCGTTGTCGCACACCCGACCTCGTTGTCGAAGTTCCTGATCCGGCAAGGCTTCAGCGTTAAAAAAACTCTGCTGGCGTCCGAATCCGGTCGCGCTGATGTGGCGCGACATCGCCGTATCTGGCGAGAAAGGCGGCAGCCCAGGATGCGCGAAGAGCCCCATAGGCTGGTCTTCATTGATGAAACCGCGACCACAACAAAGATGACCCGGCTACGGGGGCGGGCTCGGCGCGGGCAGCGCCTGAAAGCCCATACCCCATTCGGCCATTGGGGAACCCAGACCTTTGTGGCCGCCCTGAGGTGTGACGGCCTGACCGCGCCTTGGGTCATCGAACCGGAAGATCTTCGAGACCTACGTGGAGACGCAGCTGGCCCCGACACTACAGCCAGGTGACGTGGTTATTCTCGACAACCTCTCCAGCCATAAGAGCAAGAAGGCCAAGGCATTTCTCAAGAAGCAAGGGGCATGGGTCCTGTTCCTTCCGCCCTACAGCCCCGATCTCAACCCCATCGAGATGGCATTCTCCAAACTGAAGGCTCATCTCCGTCGCCTCAAAGCCCGCACGATCAGCGAACTATGGGACGCTGTCGACAGCATTTGCGACCTCTACACCCGACGAATGCTGGAATTATTTCAAACATGCCGGCTATGTTGCTTATTAAAGGCTCGGCGCTCTAGCAGTATGCTTTATACATATATTTTATTCTGTTTTTATTGATTGAATTTCTTATAGTCAGGAGAAAAATGGAAAACTCAGCCGGGAACAACAGCCGTGAGCCGATTCATGCTGGAAGAGCAATCCCCAGCTTCTCCGCGATAAAGGCAGCGGCATCGTCCAGGCTGTCGACAAAAGCATCCGCCTGCGCCCCCTGGGCACGCTGGCCGGCGCCGTAGCCAGTGCTGACCAGGATGCGAGTCGCGCCGACGGCCTTGCCCAGGTCCACATCGGCCTTCTTGTCGCCGATCATGAAACTGCGGGCGGGATCGAAGTCGATATCCCGACGGGCGCTTTCCACCATGCCCGGCAGGGGCTTGCGGCAGCCGCAGCCGTCTTCGGGCTCGTGCGGACAGTGATAGATCCCGGCCAGGACCAGCCCTTCGGCGGCCAGCATCTGGGTCAACCGGACATGCACGGCGGTCAGGTCCGCTTCGGTGAAGTAGCCTCGGGCGATGCCCGACTGATTGGTCACCACGATCAACGGCAGATCCATTGCCGCCATCTTGCGCAAGCCCGCCACCGCCCCGGGCAGGAACACCAGATCATCCGGATCGGACAGGTAGTTCACATCGTCGTTGATGGTTCCATCACGGTCCAGCAGCACGGCAGGGCGGCTCATGGGGCGGTCTCCAGCATCTTCGGGGCCGAGGGAGCCGAGGGCGTAACACGCGGGAAGATCAAGGTGAAGACGGCCCCTTGCCCCGGCGGACTTTCCACAGCAATCTTGCCGCACAGGGTGCGGGTCGCGAGGTTGTAGACAATGTTCAGCCCCAGACCGGACCCCCCCGATCCCCGCCGGGTGGTGAAGAACGGGTCGAAAATGCGCTTCAGGTGGCCTTCGGGAATGCCCCGGCCCGTATCGGCGAAGCGCAGCACCACCTGTTCGACCGGATCATCAAGGCGCCGCTGCACGGAAATGATCAGACGGCAGTCCTCCCAGCCTTCCGGGAAGGCATGCATCAGGGCGTTCATCACCAGATTGGTCAGCACCTGGGAAATGGCGCCGGGGAAGCTGTCCAGCTCCAGATTGTCCGGGCAGTCCACCACCAGGGTCACCGTGGTCTTGCGCAGGGCCGGCCCCAGGCTCAGCAGCACTTCGTCGATGTATGGTTTCAGTTCGAAACGCCGACGGGTGTCGCTGGTCTGATCGACCGCCACCTGCTTGAAACTGTTGATCAGATCCGCCGCCCGGCTGATGTTCGATGCCATCATCGCCGTGGCTTCGGCCGCCGTCGCCAGATAGTCGCTGAAGTCGGAGCGCTTGATGGCGTTCTCTTCGAACAGGCTGGTGATCCGGCTGGTGCGGTTCTGCAAATGGGTGGCAGCGGTCAGGACGATGCCCACGGGCGTATTGATCTCGTGGGCGACCCCGGCCACCAGACTGCCCAAGGAAGCCATCTTTTCCGATTGCACCAGGGTATCCTGCGCCGCCTTCAACTCCGCCAGCGCCGTTTCCGCCCGCTGGCGGGCATCCCGCAAGCCGTCTTCCAGCTGCTTGCGGTCGTTGATGATGCTGGTGATCACCATCACCGCACCGGTTCCTTCATAGGTGATCGGCCGGGCAGCGGCGAGTACCCACAACTCCTCGCCATCCGGGCTCAGCAGGCAGCTTTCGAAACCGTCCACCCGGCCGTCCCGGTCCAGGGCCGCGATCATCGCCGCCCGATCCTCGGCCGAGCGCCAGCAGTCGACGGCCATCCGCCGCCCCGTTCCTTCCGGCGCCAAACCATAGGCCTTGCGGGCATGGCTGTTGGACAGCAGCACCTGGCCCCCTTCCCGCGCCGAGACCACCATGGGCAGGGGAATGGAATCCAGCAGGTTGGCCAAGGTTTCCTGGGCCACCTTGCGCTCGGTGATGTCGCCGACGCTGCCCACCATCCGCGATGCCCATCCGCTGCCGTCATGCCGGCACAAACCGTGGTGCCGCAGCCAGATATGGCCCCGGTCGGCAGAGCGGAAACGGTATTCGGCCACGAAACGGCGGGTATAGCCCTTGATGTGGGCCTTCATGGTGGCCATCACCCAGTCATGATCGTCCGGATGCACCCGGCTGGCCCAGCCGCGCGCCGTCATTTCCGTTTCCGTCGGTTCGCCGAAGATCTGCGCCAGCCGGGGCGACAGGGTCACCTCTCCGGTGGCAATGTTCCAGTCGTAAAGACCGTCATTGGCCGACGCCATGGCCAGGGCATACCGCTCCTCGCTGTCCTGCAAGGCCCGCTCCACCCGTTCCCGCTCCGAAATATCCCGCAGCAGGGCAATGGAAAAGCCCTCCGGACCAGGATCGGAGGCCGCAGAGAAAGCAACCTCCACCGGAAACAGGCTGCCGTCCGCCCGCCGCGCCATCAGGCGGGTAATCCGGCCGCCGGTATCTTCCCCCAAGGGGCGGCTAGCCGAACCGCTGGTCAGCAGGTCGCCCAGCGCCATGCGCCCCATGGCGTCACCGGGATATCCGAACATGGCCACCGCAGCCGGGTTGGCGGTGGAAATGCTCAGGCTGTTGGATGCAAAGGTGATAATGGCATCGCGGGCAGAGCGAACGATGGTATCGGATTTGGCTACGGCCGACTGCAAGGCATCCATCACCCTGTTATAGCGCAGGGCAATGCGGCCCACTTCAGTGAAGGGCTCCACATGCAGCCGCTGGCTCAGGTCACCGGAGCTCGCCTGTTCCTCCAGGTCACGGAACAGGGTAACCAGATCGGTGGTGGCGCCGTGTTCGGTGACGTTCAGCCCCTGATCCTCGTCGTCGGGGGGAACGCGAAGGGTCAGCCAGCGGTCCAGCAGGCGGATGACCACATAGCCGAAACCGAAGGCCCACAGGCCACAGGTCACCACCCCGCCGATCTGCACCAGGATCTGGTCGACCCGGCTGAGCCCGGTGCCCAGCAGATCCGGCTTGCCGAAGATCCCCACGGCGATGGTGCCCCAGGCGCCGGCCACCAGATGGGCCGGCACGGCCGAGACCACGTCGTCGATGCGCTTTTTCACCATCCAGCTGTCGCTGATCAGCATCACCAGCCCACCGACGGCACCGATCATCACCGCCGCCGGGGCAGAAACCGCATGTGCCCCGGCGGTCACCGCCACCAGGCCGGCAATGGTGCCGTTAAGCGCCGGCAACAGGCCCAGCAGTCCGTCCCGCATGTAGGATACGAGAGCCGCGGCCAGCGCCCCGCCGGCGCCGGCCAGCACCGTATGGACGATGATCCCCGGCACCCGTCCGTCCAGGGCCAGGGTGCTGCCTCCGTTGAAACCGAACCAGCCGAGATAGAGCAGCAGAACCCCGAGCACGGCGAGCGGCTGATCACTGCCCTGGATGACGCGAGGCGTCCCGTCGGCAGCGAAACGGCCACGCCGGGGTCCCAGGACGATGACCGCCGCCAGGGCCAGCCATCCCCCCGTGGAATGCACCACCGTGGACCCGGCAAAATCGACGAACCCGTATCCGGCCAGCCAGCCGTCCGGCGACCAGGCCCAGTGGCCGATCAGGGGATAGATCACCAGGGCCACCACCAGGGTGATGGCCATATAGCCGACAAAGCGCATGCGTTCGGCCGCCGCACCGGAAACGATGGTGGCGGCGGTGGCACAGAACATGGCCTGGAACAGGAATACCGTGCCTTCGCTCGGCGTTTCCTCGAAGGACGGCATGAAGGGGCCGCCACCGATCCAGCCAGCCAGCCCCTCGGTCAGACCAGGGCCAAACATGATGCCGTATCCCACCAGCCAGAAGGCCAGCACGGTGACCACGAAGTCACCCATGTTCTTGACGGCGACGTTGATGCTGTTCTTCGCCCGCGTCGTGCCCGCTTCCAGACAGGTGAATCCCGCCTGCATCATGAACACGAGAATGGCACACAACAGAACCCACGCCAGGTCCAGAAACTGACGGTCGGTCACTGACTCCACGGCATGGCTCCGACATTGCTGACAGGGCTGTTGGCGCCGAGTGTAAGCGAGAATCATCCCGCGCTGCAAACCGCTGACGCCCCGGAAACCGACCGTCCGCGCACTTTCCGAGAATCGATTGAAAAAGGGCCTCTCGACAGGCTTGCGTCCGACGAGCCAAGGCCGTATGGTCCCCCTCCCCACGCCGTGGTAGCTCAGGGGTAGAGCAACTGATTCGTAATCAGTAGGTCGGGGGTTCAAATCCCTTTCACGGCACCAGTTTCGCAAAAAGGCCGGAGACGCGCACCGTCTCCGGCCTTTTTCGTTCCCCGCAGGGCAAGCAATGCTGTGATGGAGCACAGCGACACCGTGACAGGAAAGCGGCAAAGTGCGTATTCTACTTCCGCTTTCAACCCGAGGAGTCAGCCCCATGGCCCTGATCCCCCCCGTGTCCCCCGCCATCGGCCCAATCACCGAAACATATCGCGCCACGCCAGCCCGATCTTCCGCCCAGGCCTATGCCAAATCGGGTCAGCAGGGCAGCCCACGGCAGAGCCCGCAGGATTCGGTCACCATACCGGCCGTAGTAACCCTGGAGGCTGGCGCCCTGCTGTTCGAAGAAGGGGCTCCCGGAGACTGCGCCTATTTCGTCGAAGAAGGCCGGTTGGAGGTCTTCCTGTCCCGGGCGGATCGGGACGTGAGGGTCAATGTGGTCACCGAAGGTCAGGTTCTGGGGGAAATGGCGATCATCGACCACAAGCCCCGCAGCAGCAGCGTCCGCGCCCTGACCCCAGCCCGCCTGCGAGTGATCCCGCCGGAAACCCTGGCCGGACTGATCAACCGGGCCGATCCGGGTCTGCAAGCCTTGATGCGCACCCTGCTGGAGCGTTTGCGCAAGACTACCGCTCAATGCGCCGACGACAGCGGCGATGGCAGTCTGACGGTCTGACCAGCCGGAACGCTTCATAAGACCGGACGGTTGACCGCTGGCAGAGTCGAAAAATCATCCAGGTGGTCGGTTTGAGACGCTGGGCAAAGAAATTGTTCTGCACTTTCCTATCATTCGGTAGGTTGCTCCGGGATCGAACCGGATCCCGGGGACCTTGGAAATCGGAGCGGCCGATCTGGTCAGCGCCGAGCTGACACGAGGACCGCGCCGACATGGTTCCCCCCGCTCCGCATCCTCCCACCACTCCGAGGCTCCCGGAACGACACGCTGCGCCGGCGGACGGGGGCGGTCGCATCCCCGTGCTCCAGATCCCCGAAACGGTTTCGTCCGAGGAAAATACAGCCTTCTGGCGGCAGGCCATCGCGCCCTTCTATTCGGCCTGGCCGGTTTCCGCAGAACCGCCGACGCCTCATCGGTGCCGCATGGGGCATCTGGGACGGATGCTGCTGGTGGATGCCGCAATGCCGGCCCAACGGTTTCTGCGCGATCCGAAACACGGTGCAGGACGCTCCGAAATCGATCACATCCTTCTGCAAACCTGCCTGACCGGCCGCGCCCATATGGCCAACGGCAAGGAATCCTTCGTCCAGGGTCCCGGAAGCTTCTGGATCATCGATCTCGACCGGCCGGCCAGCGCCGTGACCAACGGCAGCTATCTGACCCTGGCCTTGCCCCGTGCCCTGGTAGAAAAAGAGCTGCCGTTCCTGGCCACGCAATCGGGGGCGATCATGCCAGCGGACTCGACGGCCGCCATGGTGCTGTCCGATTACCTGCGGGCTCTCAATAATCGTCTCGATTCCGTGACGTACGCAGAATCCCAGACAATCGGCGAGAGGATCATTCAGCTTCTGGATCCCCTGCTTGGACTCGGAGATCTCCAGGCTGCGCCGTCGCGATCCGCAACGATGACCGCAATCCTCGCCTATATCGACCGGAACCTGGGCGATCCGGCCCTGGATGCAGCCCGGATCGCCGCACGATTCCACATGTCGCGGGCCACACTCTATCGCCTGTTCAAGAATACCGGCGGGGTTGCCGGCATCATCCAGCGCCGACGGCTGAGCGCCGCCTTCCTGGCGCTGGGGTCGCCGGCCAATAGCGGCAAGTCAGTTCTGGAGATCGCCATGGATCAGGGTTTCATCAATGCGAGCCACTTTTCCCGGGCATTCCGCGACCATTTCGGCCTGTCGCCCAGCGCCGTGCGGGATCGGGGGATGAGCCGCAACGGCCTTCCCCCGCCCTTGCCGCCGGTCACGGCAACGGGCACCGTGGACCACATGCGCCACTGGGCCGCATCCCTATGCTAACATGGGGACGCAGACTGTAGGCTGTAGTGACTTTTTAACGAATGGGGATTCCCAGGAATCCCCATTCGTAATTCAAGACTGATTTTCGGGAGGTTGGTCTTGGAAGGCGAAATTCTACGCGACGATCAATGGGAACGCCTGAAACCCTATGTGCCCGGCGGTATGAAAGGCCGCCGGGGGCCACGGAGCAACGCGCGACTGTTCTTTGACGCGCTCCTTTGGTTGGCTCGTTCCGGCGCCCGTTGGCGAGATCTCCCCGAGCGATTTGGCTCCTATGAAGCCGCGAAGCAGCGTTACTACCGATGGGTCCGGGAAGGGGTCTTTGATCGGATCCTGGAAGGGGTTTCCAACAATCCCGACTTCGAGTGGTTGGCGATTGATGCCACTGTCGTTCGCGCCCACGCTCAAGCCGCAGGATCGCGGCGGAAAAGTGGGCACCGGAAACCCAGGCTCTCGGGCAGTCCCGAGGTGGCTTCGGAACCAAGATCCACGCCGTCGTAGACGCCTTGGGGCTACCTGTCCGTTTTGAACTCGGCTCAGGACAGGAAAACGACATGGCCCCGGCGTGTGATCTCATCCGAGACCTGCCCGCCGAACAGGTTCTGGCCGACAGAGCCTATGACGCCAACAGCTTGATCGAACTCATCGAGAAGCAAGGCGGTGATGCCGTTATTCCTCCGCGTCGCCACAGGAAAATACAACGGGAGACCACCTGGCTTGCCTACAAGGAGCAATGGGGCGTCGAGGCCTTCTTCGCCAAACTCAAACAATGGCGTCGCATCGCCACCCGTTACGACAAACTCGCGGCCAATTTCCTGGACTTCGTGAAACTGGCCGCGATAATGCTCTGGCTTAAATAGTTAAATTGTCACTACAGCCTAGAACTTTGTTTATGCATCAACTGTCCAAACTCCGGCTGACGCCTCCGCTCGGATCGATGCACTAGATTACCGGAATGATATAGAAATAAGGTCGGTCAGGACAGAATGGACAGCATGGGCGCGCTGTCTTCGATCCGCTTGATGTTGTCCAGGCCCTGACGCATTTCGGCCATGATAAATTCGGCCCGCTTTACCGGCCCACCGGAATTGGGCTTGGGGAACAACCGAATCCAGGCATTCATCTTCACGGTCAGCCCGCAAAGCACCCCGCCGATGGTGGTGTGGTAGCTTTCGATCAGGTGCTTCACCTTGTCGAAGCGACTGGCCGAGATGTTATCCCACATCAGCTTGGTGGAGCGGTCGAAGTTCTCGAAACGACCGGTGATCGCCGCCGACAGCTCGTTGATGGTGCTTTCCATCATCTGGCAGGTCTTTTGAAGGTTCGGGTCCTGCCGCAGCTGGTAATTGTTGCGGATCTCGTACATCGACCCGATGAAGTTTTCCAGCAGAGGCGCCAGCTGGTCCAGGCAATGCCGGTAGTAGGACAGGGACAGGAAGATATCACCGTAATCTTCCAGGAATTTGGGCACGTCCATAATGGTGATGCCCAGCTTGTCCGCCATCTGATTCAGGCGCTGCTTGGCCTTCTTGATATCGGGGTCGCGAAACAGCTTGATTACGTCGTCGAAATCGTTGATCACCAAACTTTCGTCCCCATAGATCTGCATGATCAGGGGATGGGTGAACTTGGTCATATACGACGTCAGCTGTTTGTTTTTGTCGTCGGACAGCTTCAGTTCGGCGTGCTGATTAACGGGAATTCCGTGCTCGCGCAGCAGGATTCGCAACGAATACACGTCGTAACTTTCCAGGCCCGCGAGCTTGCGCAAGATCGCCAGATCGGGATGCAGCCCTTCTTCTGCCGTCCAGCCGTAAAGCTTGGGCAGGTCCTTGATCTCCACCTGGCCGCTGCCTGTGGACATGTCATCGAACAGTTCAATAACGCTTTTCAGGCGTGCGTTCTTGATCATTCGCGCACGCGCCAACGATGGCGTTTCCAGCGGAATGATATGAAGCGGCAGGGTGAACAGCGAATCCATATCGCTGTCCTCGATCGGCGTTAACTTGCGTTCTTCAACAATCATTCTGTCGGCATCAGCGCCCTGGGGCACTCCCTCTGTTTGCGCGACTGCAAAAGTCACTCTACCGAACACACCGGTCCGTGTCTTGGGGAAAAGGCTGTCCGAAGCCGTTACCCCCTTCAATAACCCGCGTTTTACCAGCATTCGAGGACACACGCCCCTGCGGTTCACCGCCATAGAGACGCCGCGTTCGACCTTTCCTGGCGCCGGTGGCTTCTTGCGCGGAACCCGGAGGACCCTCGCCGACCCGACCGGCTGCGGCCCCATACTTGAGGGTTCCCCCATTCCCGGGTACTGTCCGGTCCCCTTTGGCAAACCGAGCGACCCGTGGCCGCGTCCCCTTCCCTCGACCCGTTCCGATCCACGGCCAGCTGGCCGCTGTTGCGCCGCCTGATCCGGGACTTCGTGCTGCCCCAGGCAGGACGAGTGGTTCTCGCGCTGTTGGCGATGCTGGTGCTGGCCGGCGCAACGGTGGCGGTGGCCCATATGTTGAAGCCCGCCATCGACGGCATCGTTGCGGGCAGCGATCCGGATGCCCTGTGGGGCATCGGTGGCGGCATCCTCGCCGCCTTCACCATCAAGGCCCTTGCTAACTACGTTCAGGTGGTGCTGATGGCCGAAGTGGGCCAGCAGGCAATCGCCGCCGCCCGCAAGCGGCTGTACCGCCACCTCGCGGGGATGGACCTGGCCTTTTTTCAAAGCCATTCGGCAAGCACCCTGGCGACCCGTTTCACCGTCGATCTGACCCAGATGCGCCTGGCCATGTCCGAAGGCATGACCAGCCTGGGGCGCGATCTGGTCACCCTGGTCGCCCTGGTCGGCCATACGGTGTGGCTGGACTGGCGCATGGCCCTGCTGGCCTATGTGGTGCTGCCCACCGCCATCTGGCCGGTGACCCGCCTGGGCCGTCGCATCCGCAAGGCTGCCGGTGCCACGCAACGGGAACTGGGCGGCCTCAACGCCCGCTTGACCCAGACCCTGCGTGCCATCCGGATGGTCAAGCTCCATAATGCCGAAGACCGGGAACGCGCCCGGGTCCACGGCCTGATCGAACGGGTTCGCCGCCTGTCCTTCCGCGCCGAGTGGACCCGTGCCCTGGTCAGCCCGATCATGGAGCTGGTCAGCGGCATCGCCATCGGTGGCGCCCTATACTACGGCGGCCAGCGGGTGCTGGAGGGAGCGGTGACCGCCGGTGACCTCACCGCCTTTCTCGGCTCCCTGCTGCTCGCCTACCAGCCGGCCAAGCGCATCGCCAACCTGCACGCCATCCTGCAAGAGGGGCTGTCCGCCGCCGACCGTCTGTATCACCTTCTGGATATGGCACCGGCCTTGAGCGCGCCGGCCGACGGCCCCGTCCTGGCGCTGACCGACGGCCGGGTGACTTTCGAGGCCGTATCCTTTTCCTACGGCAGCGCACCGGACACGATGGCAGACGGAAACACCGATCCGGCGACGGCACCCGCGCCCCTCCCCTCACCTCCGGCTCCACCCCGGGCAACCGCCCTCCACGGGGTGTCCCTGACCCTGGAGCCGGGCACGGTAACCGCCCTGGTCGGGCCGTCCGGCGCCGGCAAGTCAACCCTGCTGAACCTGATTCCCCGCTTCCACGACCCGGAGAGCGGGCGGATTCTGGTGGACGGGCAGGATATCCGCCGCGTAGCCCTGCCCAGCCTGTGGGACGCCATCGCCCTGGTCAGCCAGGAAATCACCATTTTCGACGATACCGTCAGCGCCAATATCGCCTACGGCCGCCCCGATATCGCCCCGGACGCCATCTGCTCCGCCGCCCGCCAGGCCGGCGCCGACCGCTTCATCGAAGCCCTGCCCCAGGGCTACGACACCCGGCTGGGAGAAATGGGCGTGCGGCTGTCAGGGGGGCAGCGCCAGCGCATCGCCATCGCCCGCGCCTTCCTGAAAAACGCACCGATCCTGCTGCTGGACGAGCCCACGGCCGCCCTTGATACGGAATCGGAACGGCTGGTGCAGGAAACCCTTGCGGATCTGATGGTCGGGCGGACCTGTCTGGTGGTCGCCCACCGCCTGAGCACCATTGCCGGCGCCCATACCATTCATGTGATGGAGGGGGGGCGCCTGTCCGAAAGCGGCACCCATGACAGTCTGCTGGCCGCCGGCGGAGCCTATGCCCGGCTGCTGGCCGCCCATCGGGCGGGGGCCTGAGGGGACAATGGCGAAAAACCATCGATTCCCAAGGCTCCTTCGCCTATCCTCTACGCGCGTTCGGAGAGCGCGGTCTATCCCTATGGGGAGAGCCCGGGCCTTTGACGGATACCTTTTCGACAAGCTCAACAGTTTTCAGGGATCATGACGTCCGGACCCGCGCCCCTGGTGGAACCGTCTTCCGCCGACGATACCCCCGAAGGGGATGTGCTCTCCGCCGCGCTTGATGCGGCTCCGGAGGGATTGATCGTCTTTGATTCCGACGGCCGCATCAGCCTGTGCAATCGCGCCGCCGCCACCCTGTTCGAGAACGCCGCCGAACGGGTACTGGGTCAGCCGCTGGAAGCGCTGCTGGGTGAAAAATACGCCTCTCTGGCCGCCCTGACCGGCCGGGAAGCCACGGCAGCACCGGGGGATGGCAGACGCTATCTGACCGTCGGTCTGAGCGGCGGCCGGTCGGTGATGGTGGAGATGACCTTCAGGTCCACCGATCTGGCCGGGGCTCGCCATACCGTCGCCATCCTGCGTGAAGCCTCCACCATGCCCACCGGGCCGGACACTTGGCTGGATCAGGAAGAGCGACTGGGCAACTTCGCCGCCAACATGCCCGGGATCGTCTTCCAGCGGGTCATGCTGCCCGACGGCGGCTTCTACTATCCCTTCTTCTCCAGCGGCGTGGAAGAGGTGCTGGGCTTCCAGCCCGAAGAGATCTCCGTCGCCCGGGACGGGTCCCTGGATGCGATCCACTGGGCCGACCGGGAACGCTATCTGGACGTGGTCCGCCGGTCTGCCGCCACCCTGACCACCTCTTACGAAGAATTCCGGGCCATCGCCAAAACCGGCGAAGTCAAATGGCTGTCCGGCAGCGCCCAACCCCAGGCCATGCCCAATGGCGACGTGATCTGGGATGGCGTGCTGATCGACGTTACCGACCGCAAGCGGGCCGAACTGTGGCTCGAAATGATCATGAATCACGCCGCCGATGGCATCATGACCATCAGTGACGACGGATTGATCGATTCGGTCAATCAGGCGGTGAGCACCGTCTTCGGTTATGGGGTCGACGAACTGGTCGGCCGCTCCGTCGACATGCTGATGCCCGAAGCCGAGCAGTTCCGCCGGGTCGACGCCGGCCTGGCCGCCATCACCGGAGAAGGCGGGCTGATCAGCACCGGACCCCAGGAGCTGTTGGGCACACGCAAGGACGGCACGGTCTTCCCCCTGGAAATGGCCCTGTCCGAGGTGCTGACGGAAGGGCGGCGCATCTTCATCGCCGTCATCCGCGACATCACCCAGCGCAAGGAAACCGAAAACGCCCTGGCCGCGACCCAGCAGCGGCTGCAAAATATCGCCGACAACGTGCCCGGCATCGTTTTCCAGCGGGTCCTGCGGCCAGACGGCACCCTGCATTTCCAATACATCAGCAATGGCGTCAAGGAAGTGCTGGGGGTGGAGCCGGAAGAGCTGGTGGAAAACGGCACCCTGCTGCTAGATGCCATGACTCCGGACGACCGGGACACCTTCGTGGATTCACTGAAACTTTCCGCCGAACGGCTGGAAGCCATGGAAGACGATATCAAGGTGGTCAGCCGCACCGGAGAGGAACGCTGGCTGCGCGGCTGGTCTCGGCCCTACCGCCTGCCAAACGGGGATGTGGTGTGGGAAGGGGTGACCCTTGACGTCACCGACCGCAAGCGGGCCGAAGGCCGTCTGACCTTCCTGGCCTACTACGACCCGCTCACCGGGCTCGGCAACCGGTCGCTTTTCATAGAACGTTTCGAAAGAGCACGGGCTTTTTCGGTCAGCATGGGCACCTGGGTGGCCGTTCTGTCCCTGGGGCTGGACCGCTTCAGCATCATCAACGCGACCATCGGCCACACCATGGGCGACAAGGTCCTGGTCGCCGTCGCCCGGCGCCTGCAACAGAGCCTGGATGCCGGCAGCATCGTCTGCCGGGCCGGGGGAGACCGCTTCCTGGTGGTTCTGACTGGCCTACACAATCATGAAGACCTGTTCGAGGCGGTCGAAGTGCTGCAATCTGCCTTCCATCAGCCGGTGGAGGCCGAAGGTCAGCTTTTCGATCTGACCATTTCCATCGGCGGTGCCCTCTATCCCAACGACGGGGACGGAGCGGAAACGCTGATCATGCACGCGGACGCCGCCCTGCACCGGGCCAAGGCGTCCGGCGGCAATACGTTCCAGCTGTTCACCGAAGAAATGGGTGCCCGCGCGGCCCAGCTGCTGACCATGCAGCACAAGCTGCGCCGCGCCCTGGAGCGGGAAGAGTTCATCGCCTACTTCCAGCCCCAGGTGGACCTGAATACCGGACAGATCATCGGCGCCGAGGCCCTGGCCCGGTGGATCAGCCCGGATGACGGAATGGTTCCCCCGGGGAAATTCATCCCTGTAGCGGAAGAATATGGACTGATCGACGCAATCTGCGTCCAGGTGCTGATGGATTCCTGCCGGCGTTGCGCCGAGTGGCACCGCCAGGGGCTGCCGCCGATCAGCATGGCGGTCAACATCTCCGGCCGGCAGTTCCACAACAGCCGCCAGCTGATGAACATCGTCGAGAACACCCTGACCGAAACCGGGCTCGATCCGCGCCATCTGGAGCTGGAATTGACCGAGAGTTCGGCGATGAACGACCCGGAAAACGCCATCAATGTGGTCAATATGTTCGCCGAGCGGGGCGTTTCCTGCTCCATCGACGATTTTGGCACCGGATATTCGTCGCTTTCCGTCCTGAAGCGCTTCCCGATCCGCAAATTGAAGATCGACCGGTCGTTTGTCATGGACGTCACCACCGACAGCAACGACGCGGCCATCGTCCAGGCCATCATCGCCATGGCCCATGCCCTGAACCTGAAGGTGGTCGCCGAGGGGGTCGAGACCCTGGATCACCTGGAGTTCCTGACCTCGGTCGGCTGTGATTCCGTCCAGGGCTTCCTGTTCGCCAAACCCCTGCCCGGCGACGAATTCGCGGCCATGCTGGCGAACGGCAAGCCCAAACCAAACCCCAACTTCTGACCATACATCCCTAAGTCTGGAGACAGACTGACAAAGGTTGGGCCGAAAAGCGCCTGCTTGAGACCCCCGTTGCTTAAATGCGTCGAATTTTCGCCAAAAGTGCCGAAAATTCAACCGCCTATGGTCGGGCATCTCAAAACTGCAGACGCAGGCGCGCAGCAACACCACGCTTTTCCCGCCAACTGCTTTTGAAGTTGACGGATCCCGGCCGCCTTGGCATCCTATCATCCGAACGGGGAAGAAGGCCGTAATAGACCGTACTGCGAACAGAGTTTTTAACGTTTTTTCAAGGTCCTTGGCCCAATTCTTCATCCTCCCGCGAAGGAAGCGCCAGCGCCACTTGACGAGGGAGAGCATAGGCCGAATTCATTGCGGACCGGTTACGGATCGCCGTTCTTCACTGTGATAAAAGCGCACTCAGGACGCCCTTGCCCATGGCCGGTTCGGTCAAACATTCCTACACCGTTCCTTGCTCCTCCGCCTTTCGCGATGCCGCATTGGACCTTGCTGAAAAGCGCCGGGTCAATGTGGGCGACCTCGCCCGATCGGTTCTCCTGGCGTTCACACCCGAAACCATCAACGAGTTTCCTGATCCCGGCGATCCGGAACCGGGAGACCGGGAAACGGTTCACTTGAAATCCGGACCGTCGGCCGGCCGCCCCTGGCGCCGCAAACCCCGTCTGCAGGTGCGGATGGTAGCCGGCCATGACGTGCTAACCATTAGAAAAGCCTTGGGAATTGCCCTGGCCTTGGACAAGGGCCACGTGGAAGCCTCGCTCGACAACGGCTCCAAGGCCGTGGAAGAGGCCGCCCGCGCCGCCGAAACCGCGCTGGTGGAGGCCGCCCTGGCCGAAGAGCGGGCACGCCATGCCCAAACCCTGGAACGGGCGCTGTCCGATGCCCGGGAAGAAAGCCTGCGCCTGCGCACCATGCTGGAAGCCCTGCTGGTGGATCCCCTGCCCGGTGGCATCAACAGCCGCCAGGATGCGCTCCACGTCCTCGGTTTCCCGCCGGGGACCCGTCCGGATACCCGCCAGCTGCGCAGCCGCTTCCGTATCCTGGCCACCATCCACCACCCCGACAGCCAGACCGGCAACCATCACCGCATGAGCCAGCTCAACGCCGCCATGGATTATCTGCGCAACGGCTGACCCAGGGACGGTCCTCCGGAACAGGTTTCCCACCACTCCGAAACGACCGTCACGTCTGGTCCGCAGCCCTCCGGATTTCCTCCTGGATCCCGTTCCTGGGGCCGATTATGCTCTCGGCCTTCCCGGGCCTGGAGCATCGAGCGGAAAAGTGGGAACCGGTTTTCCGATCCACTTGATGTTCAACCAGATGATCTAGCCCGCGGACAACAGCGACAATCCTGGAGGAACGACCCCATGAAACGGCGTGATTTCCTGACCGCCGCCGCCACCGGTACCGCCGTGGCCGCCACCACCGGCCTGGCGGCTCCCGCCATCGCGCAGGAGCGGATCGAGTGGAAAATGGTCATGCCTTGGCCGAAAAACGCCCCCGGGGTCGGCGTCAACGCCGTCCGCTTTGCCGAGATGGTCACCGCCATGTCCGGCGGACGGCTGACCATCACCCCCTTTGGCGCCGGAGAACTGGTGCCACCGTTCGAGGTGATGGACGCGGTCCAGACCGATACCGCCCAGATCGGCCATGCCACCCCCTACTATTGGCAAGGCAAGGCCCCGGCGCTGAACTTCTTCACCACCGTGCCCTTCGGCCTGATGGCCTGGGAGCTGTCCGCCTGGATTCATTTCGGAAACGGGCAGACCTTGTGGGAGGAAGTCTACGACCAATTCGGTATTCAGCCCTTCTATGCCGGCAACAGCGGCGTGCAGGCCGGAGGCTGGTTCAACAAGGAGATCACCACCCCCGATGATCTGAAGGGCCTGCGCATGCGGATTGCCGGCCTGGGAGGCGAGGTGATGCGCAAGCTGGGGGTCGCCACCGTCCTGACCCCGCCGGGCGAGATCATGCCCAGCCTGATGTCGGGAGCCGTGGACGCAGCGGAATGGGTCAGCCCCTGGCTGGACATTGCCTTTGGATTGCAAAAGGCGGCGAAGTACTACTACATGCCCGCCTTCCACGAGCCCGGCCCGTCGCTGGAAGTCATCGTCAACAAAAGCCGCTTCACCGCCTTGCCTGCAGACCTGCAAGCCATCGTCCGCCACGCCGCCCAGGCGACGAACACGGTGACCCTGGCCGACTTCACCTACAACAACATCCAGGTCTTCCATGACATGAAGGAAAAATACCCGGGGATCGAGCTGCGCAGCTTCCCTGATCCGGTCCTTCAGGCCATGAGCACCGCCACCACCGAAGTGCTGGAAGAGGTGGCCACCAACGATGCCCTGTCGGCCAAGGTCTATGCCGCTTTCAAGGAGTTCAACGCCCGCTGTGCGGCCTATCAGGACCACGCGGACCTGCCGGCCTTGCGCATGCGCGCCCTGACCCGGGGGGTCTGAGGAAAGAAACGGGAGGGGATGTGCGGCGCGAGGTACCGCCTGCCGTCGGGGAGGCTTGCCCTTCCGCATCCTCCGCTTCTACAATTCCCGCAGATCATGGCTAGATCATATGGTTGAGCATCGAGTCACGCCGAAGGTGTGCGTTCCGCCGCGAGTCAGGGACGCGCTTCGCGTTCCCTTCAGCCGCACTTTTCCGCCTGATGGCCGCCTGCGCCACACGGGAGCCCGCATCATGCCCAGTCTGACCGTCGAGATCCCCGAGGATCTGGCCGCATTCCTGGAAAAGGAAGCCGCCCGGCCCGAACACGGCAGCGTGGATAGCGTGATCGACACCGCCCTGCGGCTCTATCGCCGGATGCGCAGCGATCCCACGGAACAGACCGCCTGGCGGGAGGCCGTGCTGAGCGCCGCCGTCGAGGGCTCTCCCGCCGATGAGACCGGCGGGCCGGAAGCCGAGCTGCTGCGTCGCCTGCTCCGGGAGCCACCGGAAGACGACGGCTTGTCCTGAGGGGCGAGACCAGAAAAACAGGCACCACACCAAAGCAAAAGGCCCGGGATCGCTCCCGGGCCTTTTCCGTCACCGTACCGGTGCCGGTTCTGTCTGCGCCTACTCCCGGTTACCCAGGAAGTACAGCAGGAACTGCATCAGGTTGATGAAGTTCAGGTACAGAGCCAAGGCGCTGAACACCGCCAGCTTGGTCTGGTCATCGGCGCCCATGCTTTCGTAGTAGCGTTCCTTGATCGCCTGGGTGTCGTAGGCGATCAGACCGGAGAACACCAGCACGCCGATGGCAGAGATGACGAACTGCATCATCGCCGACTGCATGAAGATGTTGACCACGGCGGCAATGACGATGCCGATCAGGCCCATGAACAGGAACTTGCCGAAGCCCGACAGATCCTTCTTGGTGGTGTAGCCGTACAGGCTGAGCGCGGCAAAGGCACCGGCCGTGATGAAGAACACCCGGACGACGCTTTCACCGGTATACACCAGCAGAAGAGTCGACAGGCTCACCCCCTGCAGGGTGACGAAGGCCCAGTACAGCCCTTGAACGGCCGTGGCGCTCATGCGCTGGCCGGCGAACATGGCGATCAACAGCAGACCCAGGGGCGCGAAAACCGCGATCATGCCCAGGCCGCTCAGCCCTGCCAGCTGGCCGGCGGGCGTCACCTGATAGAACACCTGAGCCAGCGGCGTGTAGATCACCGCCATAGCCACGATGCCCGACAGCACCAGCCCGGATGCCATGTAATTGTATATACGCAGCATATAGGACCGAAGGCCGGCATCCACTTCCGCAGCCGGCCTGGCCGTTGTCCGGGCGCGGGCAAACTGCTCACGCTGAGTATCGTAGACCATGTGACTCCTCATCCACCGTCGACGTGTTGTTGGGGACACGCGGATCATGTTTCGGGAGACCACTTCCCCCTGGACTCTCTCTCCGCGCACTTCCCCTAATATGGCATGGCCCACGCGTGAATCAATGATGGTTTAGCGGGGGATGAGCCGGTTTTGTGTGCGCATATGTCTGTTTGTGTCTGTTTGTGTCCTCTGCCACAAAATCACCTTGCTCGCTTTCGATCCCGAACCTGCGGCTTTCTACTCATTCCGCAGATACGGCGCGGATTTGGCGCCAAGGGCGCTGTAGGTTCCGGCGAACCCGGCGACCATGGTCAGCACCACGCATCCCACCAGAGTGACGGCCACCGTTCCCGGCAGGAACACCCACTGGGCGCGCATGACAAAGACCAGAACCGCCCAGGCCGCGACACTGCCGATCACCGCTGCGATCACCCCTGTCGCCAGCCCCATCAGCCCGTATTCGGCCAGATAGGCCTTCAGCACCGTGCGCCGGGTGGCCCCCAGCACCTTCAGTACCACCGCTTCCCGCACCCGCCGCCGATGGTTGGCGGCGAACGCACCGGCCAGCACCAGACCGCCGGCCACCAGGGTAATGCCGGCCGCGCCCTTCACCGCCTGACCGATGGTCTCCATCATCTCCACCACCCGATCCAAGGTTTCCTGCACCCGGATGGCGGAGACATTGGGCAGGGCGTCGGTCACCGCCCGCTCGATGGCCGGCACCTGTTCGGGTGTTCCGTGGACGGTGGCCAGGAAGGTGCGGGGCGCTCCGGCAAAGGCTCCCGGGGACACGACAAACGTGAAGTTCATGTTCAGGCTGGCCCAGTCCACCTTGCGCGTATTGGCCAAGGTGCCATCGATGGTGCGCCCCAGAATGTTGACGCTGATGCCGTCGCCCACCGCCAGACCCATGCCCTGGGCGAGGTCGGCGGTCAGAGAGAACAGCGGCGGCCCCTGGTAATCGGCGGGCCACCACGCCCCCTCCACCACCGTCGAGCCTTCCGGCACGGTTTCCGCCGTGGTGAAGCCCCGGTCGCCACGGATCGCCCATTGGGCATCGGGGGCAACGGTCGCTTCGGCCACCGGCACGCCGTCCAGGGCAATGATCCGCCCCCGCAACATATCGGCCATCCGCAGCGTGGCCTCCGGCGCGGCAGAGGACACCTGCGCACGGAAGGGATCGACCTGGGCCGGCTGGATATCGAGGAAAAAGAACGACGGCGCCTGACTGGGCATCTCCTCGCGCAACTGACGATCCAGGTTGCCCTGGATCAGCGCCACGGTGACCAGCACCGACAACCCCAGCCCCAGGGACAGCACCACGCTGGTGGTTGGCGCCCCGGGACGGTGCAGGTTGGTCAGCGCCAGCCGCAAACTGGCATAGCCCGCCGGCCGGCCCACCCGTCGCGCCGCCGCTTTCAGCCCGGCCGAGGCCAGGCGGAACAGCCCCAAGGCGATCAAGGCCCCGATGACGAACCAGGCGGCCAGACCCTTTTCCGCCGCCGTCCCGATGGTCAAAGCGATCAGCGCCACACTGACCCCGCCAATGGCCAGCAGATCGCCGGCCCGCAGCCGCCGGGTCGTGCTGTCCGCTTCGCCCCGGAACAGGGCGGTGGCGGGAATGTCGCGGGCACGGGCCAGGGGCCACAGACTGAAGGCCAGCGCAATCAGCAGACCGAACAGCCCCGCAAGGGCCAGCGGCACCGGATACAGCCCCGGCGCGGCCCGTACCGGCAGCAGCTCGCCGGTCATTTCCAGAAGAATCATCGGCAAGCCGCCGCCCACCACCAACCCCAAAGCCACCGCCGCCAAGGCGATCAGGCCGATCTGGATCAGATACACCCGGAAAATCAGTCCGGCCGGTGCGCCCAGGCACTTCAGGGCGGCGATGGTGGTGATCCGCCCGTCCAGATAGGCCTTCACGGCATTGGCCACGCCGATCCCCCCCACCAGCAGCGAGGTCAATCCCACCAGCACCAGAAACAGGGTCAGCCGGTCTGTCTGCCGGGCCACCCCGGCCACCGCCTGATCGGTCCCCCGGATCCGCCAGCCGGCTTCGGGATGACGCTCGTCGAGCACGCTGCGTGCGTCTTCCGGTCCCAGACCCCGGTCGGCCTTCACCATATAATGGTATTCCACCAGGCTGCCCGGCTGGATCAGCCCGGTCTTCTGCACGGTTTCCGGAGTCACCATCACCCGGGGACCGAAGTCGAACAGGTTGGAAACCTCGTCGGGTTCACGGTCGATCACGGCCCGGATCTCCAGCACCGTATCGCCGACCCGCAGCCGGTCACCCACCTCGGCGTCCAGGCGGTCGAGCAGCCCCGGCGCCACCGCCGCGCCGGGCATGCCGTCCCGCTCGGCCAGGACCGTGCGGAGATCGCCTTTGCCTCCGCGCAACTCCACGGCGCCATAGACGGGATAGCCCTCGCCGACGCCTTTCAGCTCCACCATGGTGCGGCGGCTGCCTTCCTCGTCCAGCCGGGCCATGGCCCGCATTTCCGTATAGGGCGTAATGCTGCCCACCTCGGCCAGGGTGGCCCGTTCCGCCTCCGTGGCTTCGCGATACAGCAGCCGCACTTCCAGATCGCCCCCCAGCAGGGCCTGGGCATCCCGGTCCAGAGCGGTGCGGATCGCCGTATTGACCGTGCCGGCCGCCGCAATGGCCGCCACCCCCAAGGCGAGGCAGGCCAGAAACACCCGGAATCCCGCTAGACCGCCGCGCAGCTCCCGCAACGCGAAGCGCCAGGCCACAGGGGCCGTGCCAGCGCGGCGCATCACAGGTTCTCCTCGGCCAGATCGGGCGCAGACGCCATTCCGGCACCGCCCCTTGCGGGACTGTCCCCCTGCCCTGCTTCCTCGCCGATCACCAGGCCGTCCTGGACCTTGACCACCCGGTCGCAGCGCCGGGCAAGTCCCAGGTCATGGGTCACCAGGATCAGGGTGGTACCGTGACGGGCGCGCAGGTCGAAGAGCAGATCCATGATGTGGGCACCGGTCTCCCCATCCAGGTTGCCCGTCGGTTCGTCGGCCAGCAGCAGCCGGGGTTCGACGGCGAACGCCCGGGCCAGGGCCACGCGCTGCTGCTCGCCGCCCGACAGCTGGCCGGGATAGTGGCCGATGCGGTGGCCCAGACCGACCGCTTCCAGATGGATCCGGGCGCGTTCGAAGGCGTCGCGGCGGCCGGCGAACTCCAGGGGCACGGCCACGTTTTCCTCGGCGGTCATGGTGGGGATCAGGTGAAAGGACTGGAAGACGATGCCGACCTTGTCCCGCCGGAACAGGGCCAGACCGTCTTCGTCCAGGGCGCCCAGATCCGCGCCGGCCACCTCCACCCGGCCGCTGGTGGCGCGTTCGAGCCCGGACATGACCATCAGCAGCGAGGTCTTGCCCGACCCCGAGGGACCGACGACACCCACCGTTTCCCCCTGGGGGATCGACAGGTCGATACCCCGCAAGATGTTGACCTGGCCCGCCGGACCCGCCAAGTGAAGGTGCACGTCGGACAATGCAACGGCCCTGGCGGCTTCGGCGGCCGGGGTCCCGGTGGAGGCCATTCTGTCGGGGCGGTCCGGATGAGCGCTCATCTGTTTCCTTTCGGTCCTTGGGGGAGCTTTGGACTCCATGCGGTTACCAACCTTCGCGCCGTCGCCGGCCTTCCCGCCATATGGGGCAAAGGCCGGGCCGAACCAAGAAACCACATCGCCGGCCGCCCGGCGGCCAGCCCTGCCGGTCCTTGGCCGCCGCTTGCCCCGGATCCTGCCTCTTCTGACCGTCTTCCTGCTGCTGGCCGGCATCGGCAGTGCCCGGGCGCAGGACGCCGCTCAGGAGACCGCCACCGGCGCCATGACCCTGCTGGCGCTGGGCGACAGCCTGACGGCCGGATACAACCTGCCCCAGGACGCCGCCTTTCCGGTCAAACTGGAAGCTGCCCTGCGCGCCGAGGGCCTGGACGTGCGGGTGATCAACGCCGGTGTGTCCGGCGACACCAGCGCCGGGGGCCGTGCCCGGCTGGACTGGGCGTTGCAGGACGATCCGGACGGGGTGATCGTCGAGCTGGGGGCCAACGATGGCCTGCGCGGCATCGACCCTGCCAACACCCGCGAGAACCTGGATGCCATCGTCACGACGCTGAAGGACAGGGGGATCCCGGTGCTGCTCGCGGGCATGCGGGCGCCACCCAACCTTGGCCGGGAGTACGAGGCCGAGTTCAATCCCATCTACGGCGAACTTGCCAAAGCCCACGACCTGCTGCTCTACCCCTTCTTCCTTGAAGGCATTGCACTGAAACCGGAGTTGAATCAAGCGGATGGCATTCACCCGACGCCAGAGGGCGTGGATGTCATCGTCCGCTCCATCCTGCCGCAGGTAAAGGCCTTGCTGGACCGTGCCCGGACCTCGAATGCCCCTGGTTCCGCCCCCGCTGACGGAAAATCCTGACCATGGTACGCCTGTTCGTCGCCCTCGCCCTGCCCGAGATACTGCGGACGCAGTTAAATCGTCTCCAAACCGGTTTGAAAGGCGCCCGGTGGGTGGACGAGGAGTCCCTGCATGTCACCGTCCGCTTCATCGGCGAGGTCGAAGAAGGTCTGGCGCGAGAGATCGACGAGGCCCTGTTGGACGTCACCGCCCCGCCCTTTCGCCTGACCCTGGAGAACCTGGGCTTGTTCGGCACCGGCCATCGCCAGCGCACCCTATGGGCGGGAATCCGCAAGCATCCGGACCTGACCCTGTTGAAAGGCCGAGTGGATACCGCGCTGCAAGGCATTGGTGTTGCTCGGGAAAGCCGGGCCTTCCACCCCCATGTCACCCTGGCGCGGCTGGACCGGGTGGAGCCGGACAACCTTCAGGCCTTCGTGGAAGCCCATAACCTGTCCGTTTCGGGAGCGTTCGCTGTCGAGGATTTCCGGCTCTACTCCAGCATCCTGACCAGACACGGCCCCCACTATACGGAAGAAGCCGTCTATCCCCTGGACCCTGTCTGATCGTATTTCGTCTCTATGGGTTGGGTTTGCTATCGCTTTCGCCTAAACTCCCGGTTCGACGGACTGGATAAGGGAGAGGACAGACCCGTGGCCGTGACGGCGACGCCTTGCCTTGCCGACAGCTGACCCCGCTCAACCTGATATTCCCCATGGAAAGCCTGGCGGCCGTGTCCGTGCCGGTTCTGTTGTACGGCGGCCTGAACGACAACGTGCTGGCCCCGGAAACCAACGCCCAGGCCCTGGCCGCCGCCCTGCTGCGAATCACCTATCGCCCGGTGGAAGACGCCGGCCACTATGTCTTCCTGGCGCCCTGCACGGACCGGCTGGCAAGGAAGATCCCGGCGCTGTGCCTCGACCCGCCGGGCTTCGATCGGACACTGTTTCACGGGAAACTTTCCGAAGAGGTCGTGACATTTTTCCGGAAGTCGCTGGGCGCCACCGGCGGCTGAGTTTTTCAGCACCTTACGCCCCGAAGTGCTCCAGCGTCCGCTCCACGGCGCCCACATAGCTGCCGCCGAACAGCCGCACATGTACCAGTAACGGATAGAGATTGTACAACTCCCGCCGTTCCTCGAAAAAACCGGGGGCGATCGGGCGCCGCTCCTGGTATCGCCGGAAGAAGGCGTCGGAAAGCGTGCCGAACAGGGTCCCGAAGGCTAGTTCGATTTCCGGATCGGCGTGGTACAGGGCGGGATCGATCAATCCGGTGATCCGGCCCCCGGCCACCAGGATGTTGCCTCCCCACAGATCGCCGTGGATCAGGCTGGGATGGGCCGGTTCGGTGAGCCAGCGGTCCAGCCGGCCGCATAACCGCTCCACCCGGCCCAGCAGGCCCTTGGGCAAGCGGCCGGCGGTATGGGCCTCTGTGGCCATGGACAGAAACCGGTGTTCTGCCAGAAACGGCAGCCAGCGATCGGACAGCGGGTTGGGCTGATGCAGGCCGCCGATCACCGTGTCGTAGGCGTAACCAAATCCGTCCCGGGGCTGGTCATGCAGCGTGGCCATGATGTCCGCCAGATGACGCTGTGCCTTCGCGTCCAGCCTTCCGCCGGCGTCGAGCCGGGTCATCACCAGCAGGTCGTCGTCGGCGATCAGCACGACAGGCGCGGGCACCCCGGCATCGGCGAGGTCACGGAGCATCCGGCCCTCCGCCGCCAGTCCATCCCCCTGTTTGAGCACCAGACGGCGGCCGTCGGCCAGCTCCAGGCCCATGACGTCCGCCACGCAGCCGCCACTGAGGGGCACGGCACGCCGAACGGGCTGGCCGGTGGCGACCTGGATCCGACGATGCAGGGGGTCGGAAAGCGGTGTCATGGGATCGCTCCCGGGCTGGTTTCCGAAGGGCCATACGGCTAGTCTGCCTGCGACGCCCGTGGAAGGAAAGCCATCCATGCCCAGACCGCTTGCCGCATTTGTCTGCCTGCTCGCCGCCTTGTCCCTTGTGGGCTGTTCCGGCCTCAGTTCCATCCCCGCACCGCCGCCCAATCCCCGGGGCTTCGACGTGGAACGCGCGGTTTCCCTGCTCACGGAGGCGGAGACGGCGGAAACGGCCGGCGACATGGACAAGGCCGGTGACCTGTATCAATCCGCGCTGACCCAGTGGCCGGTGACCTTGCGCGCTTGGCAGGGGTTAGCCCGGGTGACGGCACGGCAGGGGCAGACCGAACGGCGCACCTATGCCCTGTTCTTTGCCGATCGGGTGGCCACCTATGACGCCATGCATCCCCGGGCGGCCCGCATGGCCTATCTGACCGCCGTCGACCAACCAGCCGAGGCCCCCGGGATTCCGGAAATGGCTCAGCGCATGGCCGACTTTTACACCTACAAGGACGAAGTGCTGGTGGCCGAGCGGGTGGCCGGCCAGACCGAACGCTCCGCCCTGGAACGATATGCCATCTATCCCGTGGCCTTGCTCAGCGTCGGGGGCGTTGCCTTCCTGATCATCCGCAACACCACGGCGTTCAGCGGATCCGAGTAGGCTTTCACCCTGCTAGAACATGGAAAAAGGGAGCAAGAGCCCCCTTTTCCATGCATTTCACGTGAACGGCTACTTTTTCGCCGCTTCCACATGAACGGTAATGGTTACCTCCTTGCCAACACCCTCGCCGGAAGCCCATTCCCCCTGGCCGACGCCCCATTTGGTGCGATCGATGGTCACCTGACCGTCAGCCACCGCCGTATCCCCGTCAATGGCCACGGTAAAAGGCAGGGAAACGGGCAGGCTTTCGCCGCGCAGGGTCAGCGTGCCGTCGGCCAGATACCCGTCGCCATCGGCGGTGATGGTTTCGGCAACGAAGGTGCCTTCCGGGAAGGCGTCGACGTCAAACCAGTCCGCCTTGGCCATCTGCGAATCCCGATCCGCACTGCCGGTGTAGGCGGAATCCATGGCGATGGTCACAGCGATGCGGCTGCCCGCCAGATCATCGGGGGAAAAGGAGATATCGGCGGAAAAGGCCTTGAAAGTCCCGTCGAACGACGCCCCCATCTGGGTACCGGTAAAGGCGATGGTGCTGGTTTCCGGGTTCGTTTCCCAGCTGTCGGCGGCCCAGGCGCCCGACACGGGCAGGGCAAAGGCCAGACCCGCGGCCAGAACGGCGATGGCGGCGGCGGGCAGAAGCGGACGAGCGATCATTTACAGGGACTCCTTGGCGCCGGGCAGCGGCAGCATGCGCCGCAAGGTGATATCCCGGTCGATCACGTGATGTTTCAGGGCACCGCCGATATGCATCACCAGGGCAACGATCATCACCCAGGCCAGGACGACATGGACGGTGGTCAGGGCGTCCTGCAGCACTTTGCTCTCGGCCACCAGGTCGGGGAAGGTGAACAGGCCGAACCAGCTGACCGAATACCCGGCCGCTGAAGACCCGATCCAGCCCACCAGCGGCAAGGCGATCAACAAGGCGTACAGGCCGTGGTGCGTGGCCTTGGCCAGAATCCGCTCCCACGGAGCATGGGTGGAAAGGGGCTCGGGAGCGGACTGGCGGCGGCGCCAGACCAGACGCAGCAGGGTCAGCACCAGAACGGTCATGCCGATGGATTTATGCAGCCCGTAAAGCTGGAACTTGGTCGGACTGAGGGGCAGGCCGGCCATATAGATCCCCACGGTGATCATGGCCAGCACCGCCAACGCAGTCAGCCAGTGGAACAGCCGGGAGATCAGGCCGAAGGCGGACGGAGAATCCGCAAGGGTCATGCGCGCGGACATGGGGCTCTCACCACTTTAGAGGAAAATACGTGACGATCGGACAGCAACGCGGGATCCGGACGGGGCAGCGCCCGGATCCCGCCCCTCCCGACCTATTTGTGGTGGCCTTCCACTTCGATGATCAGCGTCACGTCGTCACCCACGGCCGGGGCATAGGTGGTAATGCCGAACTCGGTACGCTTGATGGTGCCGGTGGCCGAGAAACCGGCCACGTTGACGTCCATCATCGGATGCTTGGCGGCCTTGTTGAAGGTCACGTCCAGAGTCACCGGCTTGGTCACCCCATGCAGGGTCAGATCACCGGTCAGGGTGCCGGTGGTCTCGCCCGTCACGGTGACGGCGGTGCTCTTGAAGGTGGCGGTGGGATAGGTGGCGGTATCGAAGAAATCGGCGGACCGCAGGTGCTCGTCCAGCTTCGGCACGTCGGTAGAGACCTGGTCCAGCGGAATGGTCACGTCGACGCTGGACGCTGCGGCGTCGGCGGGGTCGAACGTAAACGTTCCCTCAGTGCCGTTGAATTCGCCGATGAAATTGGAGAAGCCGAGGTGGCTGACCTTGAACAGCACGTTGGTATGCGCCGGGTCGATGGTGTAGCTGTCGGCCGCCTGGGCGGAAACGGCGAATGAGCCGGCGAAGACAGCAGCGGCGGCGAGAGGCAGCAGAGTTTTCTTGAAGAACATCGGGGTCATCTCCTGGAGAAGCGTCTTGCGATACCGAGGAGATAAGGGAAAACATTGTCATCCATAACCGGGAAAGTCATGGATAGATTGTTGCTGCACCGCGAACAGTCGGCTCCTGGCGGGGGCGCTCCTCAGGGCACCAGTTTATATCCCCCCTCTTCGGTCACCAGAAGGGTGGCCTGGGCAGGGTCCGGTTCGATCTTCCGGCGCAGACGATAGACGTGGGTCTCCAGGGTATGGGTCGTGACCTCGGCGTTGTAGCCCCAGACCTCGTGCAGCAGCACCTCCCGCCCCACGCCCTTGCCACCGGCACGATAAAGGAACTTGAGGATCCCCGTTTCCTTCTCGGTTAGGCGGATCTTGCGCTCCGTCTCCCGGTGAATCAGCATCTTGGTGGCCGGCTGAAACTTGTAGGGACCGATCATGAACACCGCGTCGTCGCTTTGTTCATGGTGACGCAGATGGGCGCGCAGGCGGGCCAGCAGAACCCCCAGGCGGAAGGGCTTGGTGACATAGTCGTTGGCCCCGGCGCTCAACCCTTCGATGGTGTCGTCGTCCGTATCGGCGGCGGTCAGGATGATGATCGGCGCCCGCACCCCGGCATCCCGCATGCGCCGGCAGGTTTCCCGGCCATCGGCGTCGGGCAAACCCACATCCAGCAGAATGGCGTCGTGGGAACCCTCTCGCGCCGCTTCCAGCGCTGCGGCGCCGGTGGCGGCCTCATCGACCTCGAACCCTTCCTGGGCGCGGAGCTGTTCGCCCAACG
Source organism: Rhodospirillaceae bacterium Z3-40 (assembly GCA_046233135.1). GTDB lineage: Bacteria > Pseudomonadota > Alphaproteobacteria > Rhodospirillales > Rhodospirillaceae > JBJXHN01. Next base: position 282,121 of record JBJXHN010000005.1, read on the forward strand.
ACGCCCGGAGGAGATCATCATCATCCACCAGCAACAGGCGTTTTCCGGAACTCATCGACCCCGCCACCTTTCCATTTCCGTGTTTCCCCATAGATATCACGAGCGGACAGGTTTAAAACACGGACCTTCGCGGAAAGCTGTCCCGCACGGCTCCATCCTATCCCTTTTCGACCCTATGGACTGCAGGTCTGGTGACCGACGATCCCTCTTACGCTGAACGCCCTCCTTCCCCTGCTCCCGCCTCTCCCGAGGATGGCGCGGCGGCAACGCGCGTACTCGCCCGGGTCGACCGGGGCCTTGCCGAGCTGCGGCTGGGAGCGGCCCTGACCATCACCGCCGGAGATACTCGCCCCGGATATACTGGCCCCGGAGACACTGGCCCCTCTGGCAGCGGCTCGTCCCGGCATCCGGATCTGGGCGTTCTGGCCGCTGAAAGCGCCTCGGCGCGGTCCCTGGAGAGCCTGCAGGACAATGGCGCCGGCCCCTTGCGCGTGGCCCTGACCGGCCGCCGTGCCGCCGTGCTGTCCCTCGCCCCGGAAGGTCCCGGTCCCGTACTGGTGCAGCTGGCCGATCCCCTGGACATCGACGCCGTGCAGCGGCTGGCCGACCCCTGCCTGGATATGGATGCGCCCCTGCCGGCCATCGACTCCGTCGAACCGCTGGACGCGCTCACCAGCCCGGAAGGAGCGGCGGTGCTGCTGGCCAAGCTCGCCCGCCTGCTGCCCGCGGCAGTGGTGGCCCCCCTAGCCGAATCGGGTCTGCCCCAGGCGGCCACGCCCTTTGGCCCGGTCACCCTGAATGCGGCCGATATCTTCGCCTATCAGACGGCTGCGGCCCAGTCGCTGCGGCCGGTCAGTTCCGCCCGCGTTCCCCTGGTGGGGGCAGAGGAAACGCGGATCGTCGCCTTCCGCCCCTCCGACGGTGGAACGGAACATCTGGCCATCATCGTCGGCAAGCCCGATCCCGCCGAGCCTGCCCTGGTGCGGCTGCATTCGGAATGCTTTACCGGCGACCTGCTCGGCTCCCTGCGCTGCGATTGCGGCGACCAATTGCGCGGCGCCATCGATGCCATGGCCGACCAGGGCAGCGGCATTCTGCTCTACCTCGCGCAGGAAGGGCGGGGGATCGGCTTGGTCAACAAGCTGCGGGCCTATCAGCTTCAGGATCAGGGGTTCGACACGCTGGACGCCAATGGCCAGCTGGGCTTCGACGACGACGAGCGCATCTACCTGCCTGCCGCCGAAATTCTGCGCCAGCTGGGCTTCGGCCGGGTGCGCCTGCTGACCAACAACCCCCTGAAGGTAGAGGCCCTCGCCCGCCACGGAATCACTGTGGTGGAGCGCGTGCCCCACGTCTATCCCGCCAATCCCCACAATTTGCGCTACCTGGAAACCAAATCCCGGCGAGGTGGCCATCTGTTTTGATGTCCGGGTCGGGCTTGGGATACCGTCCTTTGGCCTGTATTTCCTGCCGCCCATGGGCAAGAGTTGCCGTCCCGTTCCCGGATTGCCCGGGCGAGGGCGATGAAAATCAAGGATTTCTGCGGGTTTCCGCCCTGGCATGAAGCTTGCTTCATTTTGGACTGCATCGAAAGGTGCCGTCCAGCTGACAAGGACTGAGACCATGGCCATTGACCCTCTGACCCCGACAGCCCCGCTGTCCGCGCCCCAGAACCGGGATGCGGTACATCCGTCGTGGCATATGGAAGGGGACAAGGTGGTCAATGACGAGTTTTTCAGTGACTTCAGCTTCTGGGACGCCTTGGATGTTATCAACCCCCTGCAGCATTTGCCCATTGTCGGCGCCATTTACCGCGAACTGACCGGCGACGAGTTGAAGGCCGGTCCGGCTCTGGCCGGCGGGTTCCTCTTCGGCGGGCCGGCCGGCCTGGCCGGCGCTGCGGTCAACGTGGTTGTCGACAAGATGACCGGCAAAGATATGGGTGCGCACCTGATCGCCCTGGCCACTGGCGATATGGAAGAAGGCGACACCGTCAACCCCAACGCCAATGTGGCTTCCACCGGTCAAACAGGGTCGGGCAGCGCGACGGGCGCCCCGATCAACCTGATGCCCGCCAACGCCGACCAATGGGCCAGCCTTGCCCCCAACAGCCTGCCCCTGGGCATGGATGCCGCCGATATCGCCGCTGCCACACCGGGTGTGGGGGCCGGCGCGGCCAGTGTTCTGCCTGCCGCAGCTGCCCCCGGACCCCAAAACCTTGCGGCGGCTCCCGGCGTCCTGCCGCTGGGCTATCAGGCCCTGGCCCCGTCCGCTGCCGCGGCCACTACCGCACCGGCTGCGTTGACGCCCAACCGCGCACCGGCGGCCCTGGTTCCGGCGGAAGACGTGGCCTCGGCCGTTCCGGCAGCGTCCGCCCCCGCAGCGGCCGCCAGCCCGATGAGCTCCCCGCCGGGCACCCTGCCGCTGGGCTACGATGTCCTCGGGTCCGCCGCATCCGGCACCGCGAGCCCGGCAGACCAGGAAACCGCTTCGGCTGCCGCCCACACCAGCCTGACCAAAGAAGCCGGCCTGACCCGCGAGTTCAAGGGGAAGTCCCTGGACGACTATCGCAAAACGGCCCGGCCGGACATCAGTCGTGCCACGCCGGTCTCTTCCGCTCGCACTCCATTGGAATCCGGCGTTGCCAACCGCGCGCTGGCGACCCCGGCGATGGCCAGCGCCGCCTATGGCGCCACCGGTCAGTCCCGCGTCGATCCGTCCATTGCCACCCGCCAGTTGCAAGCCCAGGCTCTGTCGGAACGGGCGCAGACCTCGGTTGGGGATGTGCTGAGCGTGCCGAAGCGCAGCGATGCGCCCTCGGCCAGCCCCACCACCGACCGCTCCGACGCCCCTGCCGCCGCAGCGGCTTCAGCGTCAGCAAGCGGTGACGAGAGCATGCCCGCCTGGTTCAATAACAAGATGATGGAAGCCCTGCGCAAATACGAACGGGCCAAGGGCGCCCCGTCCTCTTCCACGGGGATCAATGCATGATCGTGCCGCCCCTGGTGGTTCATGTAACCCCGATGGGGGAGATGATTCTGGATGGCGAGCATTTTTCCTGCCGGCTCGGGCGCAGTGGCGTGGTTGCCGACAAGGTGGAAGGTGATGGCGGCACGCCGGCGGGTACCCTGGTGATGCGCCGGGTCTACTACCGCCCGGACCGCGTTCCCCGGCCCACCACCCTGCTGCCGGTGATCCCGCTGGAGCCCGCCATGGGCTGGTGTGATGCCCCCGACGACCCGGCCTACAACCGGCCCATCACCTTGCCCTATCCGGCCAGCGCCGAATCCCTGTGGCGGGACGACGGCCTTTATGACGTGTTCGTTGAACTGGGATGGAACGACGATCCGGTGGTTCCCGGACGGGGCAGCGCGATTTTCCTGCACCGCCTGCCCGACGAAGGCCGCCCGACGGCGGGCTGTGTCGCCCTGGCCGACGGCGATCTGGCCGAGCTGCTGGCCCGCGCCGTTCCCGGGGCTGTTCTTCAGATCGACCCGCCAATTTGAAGGAGTCCGGCCCGAGCTGGCGACCCTGCTATCCCGCCAGCGGCACGGCTGCCGGCCGTTCCCCGAACAGGGCCGACCCCACGCGCACATGGGTGGCCCCCAGGGCCACCGCCGTCTCGTAGTCCCCGCTCATGCCCATGCTCAGCCCGGGCAGGCCGGCACGGCGACCGATTTCCCGCAACAGAGCGAAATGCGGAGCCGGCGGTTCGTCGGCGGGTGGTATGGCCATTACCCCGACCACATTCAATCCGTGCACCACCCGGCAGGTCTGGATGAAGGCTTCCGCTTCGTCGGGCGGCACCCCGGCCTTCTGCGGCTCTTCGCCAATGTTGACCTGCACGAAGACCGGCAGCATGCGGCCCTGGAGCTCCATCTCGGCAGCGAGAGTCGCGGCCAGCTTGGGCCGGTCGACGGTCTGGATCACATCAAACAGGGCAACGGCATCGCGCACCTTGTTGGATTGCAGCGGCCCGATCAGATGCAGGCACAGGTCCGGATAGGCCTCACGCAGGGCCGGCCACTTGCCCTGAGCTTCCTGCACCCGGTTCTCTCCGAACACCCGCTGGCCCGCTTCCAGGATCGGACGGATCCTGTCCGGCCCGTGGGTCTTGCTGACCGCCACCAGGGTGACGGAGTCCGGCGACCGGTCGGCATCGGCACAGGCCCGGGCGATCGAGCCCTGGACATCGGACAGGTTGGCGGCAAGGGCGGTGGTATCCTCGGGCATGGCGGGGCCTCCGGCATTCGGGAAGGGAAAGTGGCGGCGAAACGGCTTCCCATATAGGGTGCATCGGTCATGATGCGCACCCCTTTTCGACAGAACTCTCCGCGATCCCCTCTCCGCCGGTGCCGGTCGTTCCGGCTTCGCCCCGACGTGCCGCACCTGTTTCTGGTGACCGACGGCATCCGTCTGCCAGATCCCCTGCCCGCCGCCGAGCGCCTGCCCCGGGGCGCGGGCGTGATCTTCCGCCACTATGGCCATCCGGACACGGACCGGGCACGGCTTCTCGACCGTCTGAATACCCTGTGCAGGCGTTGTGGCCTGATTCTGCTGCATGCCGGCTCCACCGTTCCGCCCTCCGGCTGCGGCGTGCATCTGCCCGAACCCGCCCTGCGGGGAGGCCGTCTGGCGCCCCTGATGCTCTGGCGCCGCCAAGGGGCCGGACGGTTCGCCCTGCTTACCGCAGCCACCCATGGCAGGCCGGCTCTGCTGGCCGCGCGCCGCCTCGGCTGCGATGCGGTCCTGCTGTCGCCGGCCTTCGCCACCGCCAGCCACCCCGGCACCCATCCCCTCGGCCCCGTCCGCTGGGCGCTGCTGCGACGGCGGCTGGACATGCCGGTGATCGCCCTGGGCGGCATGACCCCCCTGACCCTGCGCCGCCTCTCCCCAGCCTGCCCGGCCGGCATGGCGGCCATTGGCGCGCTGAAAGCCCCCACGCCCTAGAACCGGATGGTTTCAGGTCGACTCGAGATTCCGCTATAGGCTTTTGTGTGAGAGGAATTTTTCGCGATGAACCCGTGCCCGCTTCATCGCATTCCGCCCTAGCATTTGCGTTCCGCGCCGAAATGCCCGAGCATCCGCAACCGATCCTGACCCTCTGGATTTCCCGCTCAACGGAGAGCCTTTCATGCCCCGCCTGCCTCAGCCGCCCCGGTCCCGCCCGCCCGGCCCTGCCACAGGCTCCACCGGCGCGGCCGGCGATCCCCGGCAGGCCTTGGCCCGGGCCAAGGCGCATCACGTGGCCGGCCGTTTGCGCGAAGCCTACGCCCTGTATCAACAGGTGCTGGCCGTGCAGCCCAAAACCGCCCCCGCTCTGCTCGGCCTGGGGGATCTGGCGCTGCGGGCCGGCCAGCCGGCGGCGGCCATCGACCTCCTGGCTCAGGCCACCCAGGCCGATCCCAAGGATCCCCAGGCGCCCCTGATGCTGGGACAGGCCCGTCTGGCCGGCAACGATCTGGCAGGGTCGCGCAGCGCCCTGGAAGAGGCCCTGCGCCGGCGTCCGCGCCTGCCCGAAGCCCACCTGCTGCTCGGCCTGATCCATCAGCGCCAGGGCGCCCTGCCGGCGGCCGCAGAGGCCTTCCGTAAGGCCATCAAGGCCCGCAAGGATTTTGCCGACGCCCATCTGAACCTGGGCAGCGCGCTGATGATGCTGGACCAACCCGCCGAAGCCCTGACCCACCTGCGCCGCGCTGCCACTCTGTCACCAAAGTCACCACTCGCCCTGCTCAACCTGGGTCAGGCCCTGCTTGCCCAGAGCCAGCCGGCCGACGCCTTGAAGACCTTCGATCGCGCCCTGGAGGTCGCGCCGGACATGGTGCCGGCGCTGATGGGCCGGGCACGGGCCTTCGATGCCCTTCATGCCTATCCCCAAGCCCGCGCGGCCTATGAGGCCTGCGTGGCTGCGGCCCCCCAGGATGCGGCCGTGCTGAATGACGCCGGCGGATTCCTGATGGCGGACAATGATTGTGACGCCGCCGCCGAAATGTTCCGCCGCGCCCTGGCTGCCCCCGGGGCCAGCGACCCCATGCGACTGAATCTCGTCCGCGCCCTGATCACCGGAGACCGTATCGACGATGCGCTGGAGGCCATTGCCGCCCTGATCGCCGACTTTCCCGACTGGGCCGAGGTCCACCGCCTGAAAGGGGACGCGCTGGTGCGCCGTGGCGCCTTCGCCGAGGCCCGTGCCGCCTACGAACTGGCCTGGAGTCTGGCGCCGGAAGACCTCTCCATCCCCGCCGCCATTGCCTATACGGGCAAGCTGTCCGCCGATGACCCCCTGCCCGGCCGTTTGAGCGCCCTGGACGAAGCGGCTCTGGAGCCCGCCGACCGGATCGACCTGCACTACACCCTGGGCAAGGCCTGCGACGACCGGGGGGATCCGGATGGCGCCTTCGCCCACTATGCTGTCGCCAACACCCTGGCCGGCGCGTCCCTGCCCTTCGATGCCCCGGCCCATACCGCCCTGATCGACCGGATCATGGCCGTCTTCTCCGCCGACTTTTTCGCCGAGCGGGGAGAAAGCCTGGGCACCCCGGAGGAAACCCCGGTGCTGGTGGTGGGACTGCCCCGATCCGGGACGTCCCTGGTGGAACAGATCATCGCCAGCCACCCCGATGCCGCCGGGGCGGGGGAACTGACCCATCTGGCCCGGCTGGAACGCGCCCTACCCTGGATCGCCGGCTCTGCCGACGGCGGCACCGCCTGGCCGGAAGCAGCCCGGTTGCTGACTCCGGGACAGCTGGACGACACCTGCACCCGGTATCTCGCCCATCTGACGCGGGTCGCACCGGATTCGAAACGGGTGGTTGACAAGCTGCCGAACAATTTTCTGCGGCTCGGGCTGTTCGCCCTGGCCTTTCCCCGAGGCCGGGTCGTCCATTGCGTTCGGGATCCCCTGGACAGCTGCCTGTCGATCTATTTCCAAAACTTTACGGCCGCTCACCCGTTCTCCCACCGGCTGGAGGATCTGGGAGCCTATGCCCGCGACTACCTGCGCCTGATGGACCATTGGCGGCAGGTGCTGCCCTGTCGGTTCCTGGATCTGGACTATGCCGCCCTGCTGGACGATCAGGACGGGGTCAGCCGGAGCCTGATCGATTTCCTCGACCTTTCATGGGACCCGGCCGTTCTGACCTTCGCCACCACCGAGCGATCCGTGGCCACAGCCAGCAAATGGCAGGTGCGCCAGGGTCTGAGCCGTAGTTCACTGGGCCGCTGGCACCGCTACGAGGCCCATCTGGCCCCCCTCATCCAGGCTTTGGGCTGATACCCGTATCAGGACCTGCGGCGGGGGATAGTAAAATTGCGCGACCGTGGGTATGGTGAAGCCGCCCTTGGCGGTTAGGCCGATGGGCGCACCATAATCAGGCATGCGTATTGACGGGGAAAGATGACCGTGAGACCTAATCGACGCCATTTGGTTGCCGCCACCGTCATTCTGGCCGCCGTGGCCGGGCTGAGTGCGTGCGAAAACGCCAAGACGCGCTTCCCCGACAAGAAACCCGGCGACATGAATCCCACCTGGTCCGATCCCGCTGCCGGCGACCAACGGGATACGGTCTTCGGACCCGGAGGCCTGGATCTGTTCGGCGGCGGCGGCAACGGCAGTGCTGGCCAACAGGGGACGACCGGCGTCGGCGTCAACAGCTTTCTGTGGCGCGCCTCCCTCGACACCATGGCTTTCATGCCCCTGGCTTCGGCAGATCCTTTCGGTGGCGTGATCATCACCGACTGGTATTCCCCGCCGGAATCCCCCAACGAACGCTTCAAGGGTAACGTTTACATTCTGTCCAAGGCCCTGCGCGCCGATGGCGTGAAGGTCTCCGTCTTCCGGCAGATCCGCGATACCAACGGCACCTGGCTGGACGCACCGATCAATGACAGCGTCGCCACCGACCTGGAAAACGCCGTGCTGACCCGCGCCCGTCAGCTCCGACTGGCCGTACTGACGGAAAAGTAACACGGCGATCAACCGCTTGCCGATACGGCAGCGCCCCTATTTTTCTGGCATTGACTGAACAAAGAGAGCCCGCATGTCCGCCGAGGACCGTTACAACGTAAAAGAAACCGAAGCAAAATGGCAAACGGCCTGGGCCGAGGCGGACTGCTTCGCAGCGGATGACCAATCCGACAAGCCCAAGTATTATGTGCTGGAGATGTTCCCTTATCCCTCTGGCCGTATTCACATGGGCCACGTGCGGAACTACACGCTGGGCGATGTGGTGGCCCGATACAAACGGGCGCAGGGCTTCAACGTGCTGCATCCCATGGGCTGGGACGCATTCGGCCTGCCGGCGGAAAACGCCGCGATTCAGCGCGGGGTGCACCCGGCGGGCTGGACGCGGCAGAACATCGCCGTGATGCGCGATCAGTTCAAGCCCATGGGCCTGTCCATCGACTGGAGCCGGGAAATTTCGACCTGCGAGCCGGAATATTACCGGCACGAGCAGAAAATGTTCCTGGATTTCCTGAAGGCCGGCCTTGCCTATCGCAAGGAAAGCTGGGTCAACTGGGATCCGGTGGAAAACACCGTGCTGGCCAACGAGCAGGTGATCGACGGCAAGGGCTGGCGGTCCGGCGCCCCGGTGGAGCGGCGCAAGCTGTCTCAGTGGTTCCTGAAAATCACCGCCTATGCCGACGACCTGCTGAAGGCCATTGCCGAGCTGGAGCGCTGGCCCGACAAGGTGCGGCTGATGCAGACCAACTGGATCGGCCGGTCCGAAGGCGCGCGCCTGCGTTTTGCCCTGTCGGATCGAGAGGAAAGCCTGGAGGTTTTCACCACCCGGCCCGACACGCTGTTCGGGGCCAGCTTCTGCGCCATTTCGCCCAACCACCCGCTGGCCACCGAGATGGCGGCGACCAATCCTGCCCTGGCCGACTTCCTGGCCGACTGCGCCCGCATGGGCACCAGCGAGGAAGCCATCGAGAAGGCGGAGAAAAAGGGCTTCGACACCGGCCTGACCGTGGTCCATCCCTTCGACAAGACCTGGACCCTGCCGGTCTATGTCGCCAATTTCGTGCTGATGGAATACGGCACCGGGGCGATCTTCGGCTGCCCGGCCCATGACCAGCGCGACATGGACTTCGCCCGCAAGTACGGCCTGCCGGTCAAGGCGGTGGTTGCTCCGCGCGACGCCGATCCCGTTGCCTTCGCCGAAACCTTCGCCACGGCCACCGAGGCCTTCACCGACGACGGCGTGGCCATCAATTCGGGCTTCCTGGATGGCCTGAGCGTCGGCAAGGCCAAGACGGCCGCCATCGCCCGCATCGCCGAACTGGGCGCCGGCGAAGGCGTGGTGCAGTTCCGTTTGCGCGACTGGGGTGTGTCCCGCCAGCGGTACTGGGGCTGCCCGATTCCCATTATCCACTGCGACAGCTGCGGCAGCGTGCCGGTGCCCGAAGACCAGCTGCCCGTTGCCCTGCCCGAAGACGTGACCTTCGACAAGCCGGGCAACCCGCTGGATCACCATCCCACCTGGAAGCATGTGGATTGCCCCATCTGCGGCAAGCCGGCCCGGCGGGAAACGGACACCTTCGACACCTTCTTCGAAAGCTCCTGGTACTTCGCCCGCTTCTGCGATCCGAAGAATGAAACCCTGGGCTTCGACAAGGACAAGGCCAACCATTGGCTGCCCGTCGACCAGTATGTTGGGGGCGTGGAGCATGCGGTTCTGCACCTGCTCTATTCCCGCTTCTTCACCCGTGCCCTGCGCGATTGCGGATACATGGATCTGGGAGAGCCCTTTGCCGGCCTGTTCACCCAGGGCATGATTTGCCACGAAACCTATCGCGCAGCCGACGGCACCTGGCTGTCCCCCGACGAGGTGGACAAGTCCGGGGAAACGGCCGTGCGCGTCTCCGACGGCTCTCCGGTGACGCTGGGGCGGTCGGAGAAGATGTCCAAGTCCAAGGCCAACGTGGTGGACCCCTCGGCGATCCTGAACAGCTATGGTGCCGATGCGGCGCGCCTGTTCATGCTGTCCGACTGCCCGCCCGACCGCGACATGGACTGGAGCGACGCGGGCATTGATGGCGCCTGGCGCTATCTCGGCCGTCTGTGGCGGCTGGCTGCCCATCCGCCGCACCCGCTGCCGCCGGTTGGCTGCGCCGTGCCGTCCGAACTGGGACCGAAGGCGGATGCCCTGCTGCGCCAGACCCATCGCACCATTGCCGGCGTCACAGATGATCTGGACAAATTCCGCTTCAACACGGCCGTCGCCCGTATCCGCGAGCTGACCAACGCCATTCCCGGCGTCGACGCCAAAGAGCCCGGCGCCGCCGAGGTCACCCGGTTTGCCCTGGAACGGGCCGCCCAGCTGGTGGCGCCCATGACGCCGCATCTGGCCGAAGAGCTGTGGACCCTGCTTGGCCACACCACCCTGCTGGCCCTCAGCCCCTGGCCCACCTGGAATGAAAGCCTGCTGGAAGACACCAGCGTCACCATCGCCGTTCAGGTGAATGGCAAGATGCGTGGAACCATCAACCTGCCGAAGGACGCCGACAAGGACAGCGCGGAAAAGGCCGCTCTGGCCCTCGAGACCGTTCAGGCGCAATTGGGCGGCAAGGCTCCCCGCAAGGTGATCGTCGTGCCGAACCGGATCGTCAATGTCGTGGCCTAGGCGCAAAGCCCTCGCTCTGATCGCCGCCGCCGGCCTGTCCGGCTGCGGCTTTCGGCCCATGCTCCATGACCGGGCCACCGTCCCGGGCAGCCAGCAGCCGATTTCCGGAGCTCTCGCGTCCGTCTACGTGCGGCGGCTGGAGTATACCCCGGTAACCGAGCCTCGCTTTGCCCAGCAGGTCCGTAATGCCCTGATCGACCGGATCGGTGTACCCGATACGCCTTCCTATGTGCTGGACGGCACCGCACACCTGGGAGAATCCGATCGGGCGTCGCGCTACCTCCTCCAGGGTGTCGTGATGTTCACCTTGAAGCGTCTGCCGACTCAAGCAGAGGCGGATAAAGGCGCTTTGGCGGAAATCGTCTGGAAGGGCCAGGAACGGGGCATGGCCTTCTATGATCTTCAGGACAACCAGTTCACCACGGAAATGGCCCAGCGGGACGCGGAAGCCCGGGTCGCCGAAGAACTGGGCGAACAGCTCGCCCGTCATTTGGCGGCCTGGTTCTCCAATCCCGTTGCGGTACCGGCGCCCAAATAGCCTCGGTCCCGGTCCAAGCGTCGGTCTTACCTCATTCCCCGATCGCCCCCGGCGGAGGATCCTGCCGCCATGAAACTGTCCGGCGGCGCCATCGAGCGCTTTCTGAAATCCCCCGATCCTGCCATCCGGGCCGTCCTGATCTATGGGCCGGATGAAGGGCTGGTCCGCGAACGGCTGGACCGGCTGGCGAAGACGGTCGTCTCCGATCTGAAAGACCCCTTCCGGGTCTGTGATCTGACCGCCGACGACCTGAAAGATGACCCCGCCCGTCTGTCCGACGAGGCTGCCGCCCTGTCCTTCGGCGGTGGTCGTCGCCTGGTGCGTCTTCGTCATATGGCGGATACGCAGACTGCCCGCATCAAACCCTTCGTCGAAAATCCGGTCGGCGATGCACTCGTCCTCGTTCAGGGCGGCGAGCTTGGACCCCGCTCATCCTTACGCAAGCTCTTCGAGGGCAGCCCCGCCGCTGCAGCCCTGCCGTGCTATGCCGATGAAGGCCAGGGTCTGGATCGGCTGGTCCGTGATATTCTCGCCCAAGCCAACGTGTCGGCCGATGCCGAGGCCGTCGATTATCTCGTCAGCCACCTGGGGGGAGATCGTGGTGTCACCCGGGTCGAACTGTCCAAGCTGATCACTTACCTCGGCGACAAACCGCGCATCACCTTGGCTGATGCAGAAGCCTGTGTTGGCGATACCGCGCAAATAGGTCAGGAGACCCTGACGCTGGCCGTCGCGGACGGAGATGCAGCCACAGCGTTGCGGGCCTTGGACCGCCTGCACTCCGAAGGGGTAGCCACAGTGGCCATTCTGCGCACCCTGATCCGCCACTTCACGCGCCTGCATCTGGTCAGCGGACTGGTCGCCGGTGGCCAGACCCTGGATAAAGCCATGAGTGCCCTGAAACCGCCGCCCCTGTTCAAGGTGGCACCCCGGTTCCGGACACAGGTCAACCGGTGGCCAGTGGACCGTTTGGCCCAGGCCCTGGACATCCTGCTGGAGGCGGAGCGGGACTCGAAATCGGTGGGTTTGCCGGACAAGGCGCTGGTAGACCGGACCGTCATGCGGCTGGCCAATGCGGCACAGGCGAAGAGCCGACGCTGAGTAGGGCTTTGTGCGCAAGAGTGGGGGCCGAGGGGCACGCGTTCCCCACCCGGTTTATCTACAGCATCGAGCGGAAAAGTGGGCACCGGTTTTCCGGTCTACTCGATGCTGTAACTTTATGATTCTAGATCAAAGTGCCTGCCGTAAATCGATGCAGACTTAAGGCAGTTTGATCTAGTCGAGATCATCCAGCGAAATCAGCTCTTCCAGACCATCGGTCTCGTCATCCGGAGAGGCCATGGACGACACGCCGGCACCGTGGCGTCCCTGGGTCAGCCTGTGAAGAATATCATCCAGTTGAGCCAGGGTATCGTATTCGATACTGATGCACCCGCCCCGCGCCCGGGCATCAATGGACACTCGCAGGCCCAGGGTATTGGTGATATCCCGCTCCAGCGCCAGTGTATCGGCATCCTTTGCCGCCTCCCCGCCCCCGGACCCGGCGCTGTTTCCAGATCCCTTGCGGGGACGGCTGACCGCCTGACGCCCCACCGAATCCTGCACCAACTTTTCCGTCTGGCGTACGGTCAGTCCCTTGGACACCACCTCATAGGCCAGACCGGCGGGATCCTCCGACCCCAGCAGGGCGCGGGCATGGCCGGCAGACAGCTGGCGGGTTTCCAGCAGTTCCTTCACATCCAACGGCAGCTGCAACAGCCGCAGAGTATTGGCGATATGGCTGCGGCTTTTGCCGACCACCTTGGCCAAATCTTCCTGGGTATGGCTGAACTCGTCCATCAGCCGCTTGTAGCCGTCCGCCTCTTCCAGGATCGACAGGTCCTGGCGCTGGAGGTTTTCGACAAGGGCGACTTCCAGCGCTTCAACATCGTTCAGGTCCTTGACCAGAACCGGAACTTCATGAAGCTGGGCCCGCTGGGCCGCCCGCCACCGCCGTTCGCCGGCGATAATCTGATAGCGGCTTGGCGCCTGGGGATCGGGGCGCACCAGGATCGGCGAAAGGATGCCTTTTTCGCGGATGGAGCGGGACAGTTCCTCGATCGCTTCGTCGTCAAAATGGCGGCGGGGCTGGAAGGGGTTGGGGGACAGCTGGCCGATGGACACTGGCTGGGTGCCCCGCCCGCCCGCGGCCGCCCCTTCGGTGACCTCAGGCGTTTCGGCGACATCGTCCCCCAGAAGAGCGGACAGGCCGCGCCCTAAGCCACGACGGCGCGAAGCGCCGGTACCGGATTCCGTACTCATGCCGCCAGGCCGCCTTCCCGCTTGATCAGTTCGCCGGCCAGATGCAGGTAGGCCTGCGACCCGGCGCACTTCAGATCATACAACAGCACCGGCTTGCCGTGGGACGGCGCTTCGGACACCCGCACATTGCGCGGAATGACCGTCTTGTAGACCTTGGATCCGAAGTGACCGCGAACATCGGCCGCCACCATGTCGGACAGATTGTTGCGTCGGTCGAACATGGTCAGCACGATGCCCTGGATCTCCAAGGTCGGATTGAAGGCCTTCTTCACCCGCTCGATGGTCTTGGTCAGGTGGCTGATGCCTTCCAGAGCGAAGAACTCGCACTGCAGCGGCACCATCACCGCATGGGCGGCAACCAGCGCGTTCAGAGTCAGCAGACCAAGGGCCGGCGGGCAATCGATCAGCACGTAGTCGAAGGACGTCAGCTGCGCATTAATGGCTTCGCGCAGGCAGAATTCACGGCCAGGCTCGTCGACCAGTTCCAGTTCGGCCCCCGCGAGATCAACGCCGGCCGGGATCATCGACAGGCGAGGGATGCTGGTGGGCGTGATGGCCGCGGCAGCCACCGCTTCTCCCATTAGCAATTGATAGCTGGTGATCTTGCGGGCATTTCCGGGCACGCCAAGGCCGGTGCTGGCGTTGCCCTGCGGATCCATATCGATGATCAGCACGGATTTGTCCGTTGCGGCCAGAGCCGTGGCCAAGTTGATGGCCGTCGTAGTCTTGCCGACCCCGCCCTTCTGGTTGGCGATGGCGATAACGCGCGGGCCAGAGCCCGGGGGCATAGACGCAAGAATGGGATTATCCGACACGGGCTATCTCTCCAATGCGCAGAACCTGTCCGGTGGGATCGGCGCGGCTGGGAAACCGCTCCATGCGCAGTGTCCATATATTGTGTATCTCGGTCAACTCTTCATCAAGAGATTGGCCTTTTAGGAACAGCGCCACAGCATTTCCCGTGAGGAACGGACTCGCCAGGGGAAGGATTCGTGCGAGCGGCGCAAAGGCGCGGGCAGTCACCACATCGACCGGAAAAGGATCCAGACTCTCGAGTCGGCGCGGATGAATGGTAACCTTAACTCCGGACACCCGCGCCGCTTCACTGAGAAACGCGCACTTGCGGGTGTCCGATTCGACAAGATGCACGTCCGGAACGCCCATGATCGCCAGGACCAAACCGGGAAATCCTGCCCCACTGCCCAGGTCAATCATCGTTCGCGCCGACTTCGGCATGAGATCGAGCAACTGCGCACTGTCAAGAATGTGGCGTCGCCAGGGATCGGCGAGAGTGCTTTTGCCAACCAGATTGATGGAGGCCTGCCAGCGACCAAGCAGGTTCAAATAGGCCCGGAACCGGTCCAGCGTTTCACGTGAAACACCAAGAGTCGCGGCAAATGCTTCGGGCGTGAGTGGGGAGGGCAAAGACGTCTCCTTGTTTCACGTGAAACAGGCTCCGCACTATGAACCCCTCCGTCCCGTCTGACAACAGCGAGTCTTATGCCGCCGACGCTTTTTGTTTGCGCCGCACATGACGCAGCAAGGCCGTCACGGCGGCCGGGGTCACGCCCGGAATCCGCGCCGCCGCGCCCAGCGTCGCCGGCTGAGCAGCCGCCAGCTTGCTGCGCACTTCCGTCGACAGGCTCGGGATCGAGCCATAGTCCAGGGTGCTTGGCAGATGCAAGGTTTCGTCCCGACGGTAGGCGACGATATCCTGCTCCATCCGCGCCAGATAGCCGGCATAGCGGGCATCGATGTCCAACTGCTCCCGCACATCCGGTCGCAAATCAGCCAGTTCCGGCCAGTGGGTTTCCAAGGTCTCCCACGTCACATCCGGCAGGGCCAGCAGATCCAGCGGTGTCCGCCGTTGCCCATCCTGATTGACCGCGAAGCCGCGCCGCACCAGTACGGGTGGCGTCTCCGCAAGTTCCTTCATCCGTGCCCGAGCCGTGGCCAAAGCCACCGCTTTTTCTTCCCAGGCCTTCGCCCGTATCGATCCGACGCAGCCGATCTCCTGACCCAGCGGGGTCAAACGCTGGTCCGCATTGTCCGCCCGCAGCAGCAGCCGGTATTCCGCTCGCGACGTAAACATACGATAGGGCTCGGCCGTGCCCAGGGTGGTCAGATCATCGACCATGACTCCCAGATAACCATCCGCCCGATCCACGGTGAAGCTTTGCCCGCGCCCGCCAGCCACCAGGGCGGCGTTGACCCCGGCCAGCAACCCCTGGGCCCCCGCCTCTTCATAGCCGGTCGTCCCATTGATCTGGCCGGCCAGGAACAGCCCCGGCAAGGCCCGCAGCTCCAGGGTCGGACCCAGGGCACGAGGGTCCACGAAGTCATATTCGATGGCGTAGCCCGGCCGCAGGATCGTGGCCGTTTCGAGGCCCGAAATGGTCTTCAGCAAGGCGGCCTGTACCTCTGCCGGCAACGATGTGGAGATCCCGTTGGGATAGACGGTCGGGTCGTCGAGGCCCTCCGGCTCCAGAAAGATCTGGTGGCTGGTCCGTTCGGCGAAACGCACCACCTTGTCTTCGATGCTCGGACAGTAGCGGGGACCGACGCTTTGAATTTGCCCGGAATACATGGGCGCCTGATCCAGGTTATCCCGGATCACGGCGTGGGTCTGTTCGGTCGTATAGGTGATGTGGCAAGGCACCTGCGGTGTGGTGATCCGGTCGGTCAGGAAGGAAAACGGCGGCGGCGGCGCATCGCCCGGCTGCTCGACCAGACCGTCCCAAGCGATGGTGCGTCCATCCAACCGAGGCGGCGTGCCTGTCTTCAGCCGTCCCAGTGGCAGGTTCAGCCGGTCGAGGGTCTTGGCCAGCCCGACCGCCGGCGGCTCCCCCACACGGCCGGCCGGCTCGGTATGGCGACCGATATGGATGATGCCGCGCAGGAAAGTACCGGTGGTGATGACCACGGCACCGGCCCCATACACCGTCCCGTCCGCCCCGATCACCCCGGCGCATACACCCCGGGCATCGACCACCAAGTCCTCTACGGCCACGGCAGCGACGGTCAGATTGGCGGTTTCGGCCAGGAGCGCCTGCACCGCTTTGGCATACAGCACCCGATCCGCCTGGGCACGAGGTCCCTGTACTGCCGGACCCTTGGACCGGTTGAGCATGCGAAACTGGATACCACCCTGATCAATCGCCTTGGCCATCAGCCCGTCCAAAGCATCGATCTCGCGAACCAGGTGGCCCTTGGCCAAGCCGCCGATGGCGGGGTTGCAGGACATGGCTCCGACCGTATCCAGCCGGTGGGTGGCCAGCAGGGTGCGAGCTCCCATGCGCGCCGCAGCGGCAGCGGCTTCCGTGCCGGCATGGCCGGCCCCGACCACGATCACATCGTACCGTTCACCCGTCATCTCGATTGACCTTATTTCCCGATACAAAAATCCCGGAAGATCACATCCAGGAGATCATCCACATCGACCCGTCCAGTAATCCGACCCAAGGCGCGCAATGCCAACCGGAGGTCTTCCGCCCGCAGCTCTGCCAGCAGGGCCGTCCTGGCGCGCGCCAGACCCGCTTGCGCCTCTCGCAAGGCAGCTTGATGGCGCTCCCGGGTAAAGACCACATCGCTGGTGTCCAGCAAGGCGGCGGCCCGCGCCGCCAAAACAGCTTCAAGACCCGAAAGCCCCGCACCCGTCGCCGACGACACGGCCAGTACCGGCCGACTGGCATAAGCGTCCGGCCATCCTCCCCCTTCGGGAAGATCGGTCTTGGTTACCACGATCAGGCTGTCGGACTCACCTTCCGCGATCTCGGCCAAGGCACGGTCGACGGTGGCGTCATCCCAAGTGGTGCCATCGAACAGCAGCAGAGTCAAATCCGCACTGGCCGCCCGGGCCTTGGCCCGCCGTACCCCTTCCGCCTCCACCAGATCTTCGGTCTCCCGCAGGCCCGCCGTATCGGCGACCACCAGGGGATAGCCCCCCAGATCCAGATGCACTTCCACCACATCCCGGGTGGTGCCGGCGACGGCCGAGACAATCGCGGCTTCCCGCCGGGCGAGACGATTGACCAGACTGGACTTGCCGGCGTTAGGGGCCCCGATCACCGCCACCTGCACTCCGTCGCGCAGCCGCTCCCCCTTCCGCCCTTCGGCCAGATGGGCGGTGATGGCCGCCAGCAACGCATCGATCCCGTGATCCAAGGCCGCCTCCACCGACGGCGGCAGATCTTCGTCCGGGAAATCGATGACCGCTTCCAGGTGAGCCAACAGCTTGATGCCCTGGTCCCGCCAGCCGTCATAAAGGCGGGCCAGTGCCCCGTCCGCCTGCCGCAGAGCCTGCCGGCGCTGGGCCTCGGTTTCGGCATTGACCAGATCGGCAATCCCTTCGGCGGCGGTCAGGTCGATCTTGCCGTTCAGAAAAGCCCGGCGGCTGAATTCACCGGCTTCCGCCGGCCGCAGACCTGGCAGGCTTCCCAGCGCCCCGAGCAGGGCGTCCCGAACGGCCAAACCGCCATGTCCCTGAATCTCCACCACGTCCTCGCCGGTGAAGCTGGCCGGGCCGGGGAACCATAGCACCAGCCCGTCGTCCAACAGCTCGCCGGAGGTGGGATGGTGCAGGCGGGCATGAACCGCGCGACGGGGCGAGGGACAGCGGCCGGTCAGGGCTTCGAGGGCAATGCGCGCCCGGGGCCCGGAAAGGCGAATCACCGCCACGCCGGCCCGTCCCCGTGCCGTGGCCGGCGCGAATATCGTCTCTGTCATCGGGTCGAGTCGCTCGCTTTCGGGCGGACTCTTACTCCGAGTCGGAGCGGCCGCCGCCTTTGAGGAACTGGGTCCAGAATATATCCTGCAAGGCTCCAAGGTTCTGCACCTGCGTTGGGAACCAGGTCTTGAACAGAGCTTCCGGATCCATGGCCTGAAGGTTGGCCGACATCCGGTCCTGCATCTGCGCCATCAGCGCTTCCTGCATCGGGCGTACATCGGGCAATCCAAGAAAGGCCCGGGCTTCTTCGGGTGTACAATCAACATCCACACGAAATTTCATCGGTCCGGATCCCTCCCCGCCCCCATGCGGTTGCAACGGCTGATGCGCCGCCCAACGTTAAGACAGGTCGGGCGTTCAAGCAATGTCCAGCCGTCCTCCCCCGCCCCGTTCCCGGCGTTTTTTCCCATCAGGAGCCCGCTCATGAGCCGCAATCGCCTGGCCGAGGAGACTTCTCCCTATCTGCGCCAGCACAAGGACAACCCCGTTCACTGGTACCCTTGGGGGGAGGAGGCCTTTGCCGCCGCCAAGGACGCCAACAAACCCATTCTTCTCAGCATCGGCTATGCCGCTTGTCACTGGTGCCATGTGATGGCCCATGAGAGTTTCGAGGATCCCGTGGTCGCCGCCGAGATGAACAGTCTGTTCATCAATATCAAGGTGGATCGCGAGGAACGGCCGGACGTCGATAACCTGTATATGAGTGCCCTGTCCCTGCTTGGCGAGCAAGGCGGTTGGCCCCTGACCATGTTCCTGACCCCGGACGCTCACCCCTTCGTCGGCGGCACCTATTTCCCCCGCGAGCCCATGCACGGCCGGCCCGGCATTATCGATGTGCTCCGCCATGTGGCCCGCATTTATACCGAACAGCCCGACCGGGTGATCACCAATGCCCAAGCCATCACAGAAGGGCTGAGCAAACTCAACGCCGGCGGAGAAGCGGAGCTGGGCCGCCTGAACGGCCCGGTGCTGGATGACGCCGCCCGACAGCTCGTCGGCCACGTGGACTCTATCTGGGGCGGCCTGCAGGGAGCACCCAAATTCCCCATGCCCTTCGTCTTCGACTTCTTCTGGCGCGCTGCCCTGCGCACCGGGGACGAAACCTTGCGTGAGGCGGTCACCCTGACCCTGACCCGCATGGCGCAAGGGGGCATCTACGACCATCTCGGCGGTGGCTTCGCCCGCTACTCCACCGACGAAACCTGGCTCGTCCCCCACTTCGAAAAGATGCTTTATGACAACGCCCAGCTCATCGCCCTGATGACGCTGGTGTGGAAGGAAATCCGGGATCCCTTGCTGGCCCATCGCGTCGCCGAAACCATCGCCTGGCTAGAGCGGGAGATGATCGGCGAAAACGGAGCCTTCGCCGCCACCCTGGACGCCGATAGCGAGGGAGAGGAAGGCAAGTTCTACGTCTGGGATTACGACGAAGCAGCGGCCGTTCTGGGAGATGGGATCGGGCTCTTCTCCGCCGCCTATAACCTTCATCCGGAAGGCAATTGGGAAGGCAAGACCATTCTTCACCGCAATGGCCCGCCGGTGGACGGGGATCCGGAAGAGGTGGATGCCGCCCTCGCCCCCTTGCGCGAAAAACTGCTGGCCGCGCGCGAAGGCCGGGTTCGGCCGGGGCGGGACGACAAGGTCCTGGCCGATTGGAACGGCTTGATGATCGATGCCCTGGCCCGCGCCGGTTTCGCCTTCCAGCGGCCGGAATGGATCGCCCTGGCCCGCCGGGCCTTTGATGCCATTCTCACCACCATGACCCATGGGGATGGACTGCTCGGCCACGCCCTGTGTCAGGGGCGTCTTCAAACGGCAGCGATGCTGGAGGACTACGGCAGCATGATCAATGCCGCCCTGAGCCTGTTCGAGGTCACGGGCGATGCTGCCCTGCTCGATCAGGCCCGCCGCTGGACGACCCTGACCGATGACCTATATGGCGACAAGACCAACGGCGGCTATTTCCAAAGCGCGGCCGATGCCACGGATATGGTCGTGCGCACCCGGCCGCTGACCGACAACGCCACGCCATCGGGCAACGGCCTGATGGCCGTCGCCCATGCCCGGCTGTTCCTGCTGACCGGCGACAACACCCACCGCCTGGCCGCAGAGCGTACCATCGCCGCCTATGGCGACCGGCTGTTCCGTCAGTTCCCCCATACGGCCACCGCCCTGGCCGCCTTCGATATCCTGGACGGTGCCACCCAGGTGGTGATGATCGGAGACGATGGCAGCCTGGCCCGGGTAGTGGCAAACCATCCGTCGCCCAATCTGGTTCTGATAGTCCTGCCCGCCGAGGGCACGGCGCCGGCCGGATCTGCCGCCGAGGGTAAAACGGCCATTGATGGCAAACCCACCGCCTACGTCTGCCAGAGCTACACCTGCAGCCCCCCCGTTACCGACGCGGTAGCCCTGGAAAAGGCGCTGGAGGGTGCCTGATCCGTCCCCCGGATTCCGGGCCATCCAGATGGATAGCCCGCTGGGTCCCCTCGCCCTCTATCAGGAGGGCGAGGCTCTGGCGGCTTTGTCCTTTGGTCCCCTGCCTTCCGACATTCTCCCCCTATCCTCTCCCTTGCTGGAGGAAGCAGCTGCCCAGGTGACGGCCTATTTCGCCGGACAGCTGCGGGCGTTCAGCCTTCCCCTCACCCCCAAGGGCACGGCCTTTCATCGGCGGGTCTGGGACGCGCTTTGCGCCATCCCCTGGGGAGAGACGGTGACTTACGGTGCCCTGGCCAAAACCGTCAGTTCCAACGCCCGGCCGGTGGGGACTGCTTGTGGCCGTAATCCGCTTCCCATCCTCATTCCCTGCCATCGGGTTGTTGCCGGCAACGGCAAACTGGGTGGCTATTCGGGGGCGGGAGGACTGGAAACCAAGCGGCGCCTGCTTACCTTGGAACAAGCGGCCTTTCGATTGGTCTGAGCCGCCGTCCCCCCTCTTCATTCCATCAATTCAGGAGATCCATCCGTGGCCCGTGCCATCCGCATCCTTCAGACCGGCGGTCCAGACGTCATGAGCTTGGACGAGGTATCCCTTCCCGATCCAGGGCCGGGTCAGGTCCGTCTGCGTCAGACCTCCGTGGGTGTGAACTTCATCGACACCTATCATCGCAGCGGCCTGTATCCTCTGCCCCTGCCCGCCGGGATCGGCATGGAAGCCACCGGTGTGGTCGAAGCTGTGGGTCCAGATGTCACCTACGTCCGGGAAGGGGACCGGGTCGCGTATGGCAATGGTCCGATCGGGTCCTACGCCGATGTGCGAGTGATGGCGGAATCCACCCTGGTTCCCCTGCCCGGCAATCTGGATGACGCCCAGATCGCTGGCATGATGTTGCGCGGCCTGACGGTGTGGTACCTCATCCGCCGGACCTTCCCGGTAGAGAACGGCATGACCGTCCTGTTCCATGCCGCTGCCGGCGGGGTCGGCCTGATCGCCTGTCAGTGGCTGGCCAAGCTGGGGGTCACCACCATCGGCACCGTAGGCTCCGAAGAGAAGGCCGCCCTGGCCAAGGCCAATGGCTGCACCCACGTCATCAATTACACCACGGAGAATTTCGTGGAGAAGGTCAAGGATCTGACTGACGGCAAAGGGGTGCCCGTGGTCTACGACGGGGTCGGCGCCTCCACCTTCAACGGCTCGTTGGATTGCTTGCAGCAGCGGGGCCTGATGGTCACCTTCGGGAATGCCTCGGGTCCTGTGCCGCCAGTGGAACCCACGTTGCTCAGCCAGAAGGGATCAATCTTCCTAACCCGTCCGACCCTCGCCCACTATACGGGCACCCGGTCCGACCTTGAAGCCGGCGCAGCGGAACTGTTCGACATGGTCGCCTCCGGTGCGGTGAAAAACACCATTGGCCAAAGCTATCCTCTAGCCGACGCCATCCGCGCTCACCAGGATTTGGAAGGCCGCAAGACCACTGGCTCCACCGTTCTCATGCCGTGAGGATATCGGATGTGTTTCACGTGAAACACACCTGAGAAAAAGGCCCCGGGAGGTGACACCCCGGGGCCTTTTTTCAGATCCGATCCCGACAGGGCGCCGGATGATCAGCTGTTCATGGCATCGAAGAAATCATCGTTGTTCTTCGTTTCCTTCATCTTGCCCAGCAGGAATTCCATCGCATCCTGGACCCCCATGGGCATCAGGATACGCCGCAACACCCACATCTTCGACAGCACGTCCTTGCGCACCAGCAGCTCTTCCTTACGGGTGCCGGAACGGGTGATGTCGATGGACGGGAAGATCCGGCGATCAGCCAGCTTGCGGTCGAGGATGATTTCCGAGTTCCCGGTGCCCTTGAACTCTTCGAAGATCACTTCATCCATGCGAGAGCCGGTATCGATCAGGGCGGTGGCGATGATCGTCAGCGACCCCCCTTCCTCGATGTTGCGGGCGGCACCGAAGAAACGCTTAGGACGTTGCAGGGCGTTGGCATCCACACCGCCGGTCAGCACCTTGCCGGAGCTGGGAACCACGGTGTTGTAGGCGCGGGCAAGGCGGGTGATAGAGTCCAGCAGGATCACCACATCCCGCTTGTGCTCCACCAGGCGCTTGGCCTTTTCGATGACCATCTCGGCCACCTGCACGTGGCGGCCGGCCGGTTCATCAAAAGTGGAGCTGACCACTTCGCCATTCACGGAGCGAGCCATATCCGTCACTTCTTCCGGTCGTTCGTCGATCAGCAGAACGATCAGATAGACTTCCGGATTGTTGGCAGTGATGGCATGGGCGACGTTTTGCAGCATCACCGTCTTACCGGTGCGGGGCGGCGCAACGATCAGGGCGCGCTGTCCTTTGCCCAGCGGGGTGATCAGGTCGATGATCCGGGTGGTGAACTCCTTGCGGGTCGGATCATCGATTTCCAGCTTCAGCCGCTCGTCGGGATACAGCGGCGTCAGGTTGTCGAAGTTGATCCGGTGCCGCACCGCTTCGGGCGGTTCGAAGTTGATCTTGTTCACCTTCAACAGGGCGAAATAGCGTTCCCCGTCCTTGGGCGACCGGATCTGCCCTTCCACCGTATCCCCGGTGCGCAGGCCGAAGCGCCGCACCTGGCTGGGAGAGACGTAGATATCGTCCGGACCCGGCAGGTAGTTCGCTTCCGGTGACCGCAGAAAGCCGAAGCCGTCCTGCAGGATTTCGAGGACGCCTTCCCCGAAAATGGCCGTATCGTTCTCGGCAAGCTGCTTGAGGATCGCGAACATCATGTCCTGCTTGCGCAGGTTGGATGCGTTCTCGATCTCCAGTTCTTCAGCGAAGGACAACAGATCGGCCGGGGACTTGCTCTTCAGTTCCTTAAGATGCATCGGTGATCTCGGACAGGGTCGGATAGGGAATGATGAGGGAATGGACGACGGATTGGGGTCAACCCGGCCCATGCGCGTGCGGGGAATACGGCTCTGCCTTGGGACGGTCCATCGAAGAGGACCCCGGTCTACCAGGCAAGGACGGATGTGAGGGATTGGAGTGGGCCCACTGGCCCCGTCAGACGCTTTACTTGATGTAGCGCACAGAGGCGGTGCCGTCAATGTCCATCGGCATCACCGGAGCGTCAAGAAACGCCCCGGCATCCCTTTTGCCGTCTGCCTTAGAAAGGCTTCAGAATCACCAGCGGGATGATGATCAGCAACAGCACCGTCGGCGCCTCGTTCCACCAGCGATAAAAGGTATGGGGGCGGGTGTTGCGGTCGGCCTCAAAATCCTTGCGCCACTTGGCATACAGGCCATGGCAACCGCTCATCAGTACCACCATCAGCAGCTTCGCATGCATCCAGCCGCCGGTCATCCACTGGCTGAACATCACCAGGCCGGTGATCCAGACCACGACCATCGACGGATTGATGATCCCACGCAGCAAGCGCCGCTCCATCACCTTGAAGGTCTCGCTGGTGGCCGATCCCACGGCTTCCTGAGCGTGATAGACGTACAGCCGCGGCAGATAGAACAGGCCGGCCATCCAGGTGATGACGGCGATCACGTGCAGGCTCTTGATCCAGTTATACAGATCGCTTCCGTAGTCGGGCATGGGCTCCGATCCCTTCCGTTGTCCGGCTACAGCATCGAGCGGAAAAGTGGGCACCGGTTTTCCCCTCGATGCTGTAACTATATGATTCTAGATCAAAGTGCCTGCCGTAAATCGATGCAGATTGAAGGCAGTTTGATCTAAGAGGAGAGTCAGTAAGAAAAAATGTCCGGGGCGTTTACCTCGCCACCGGACCGGGATGGGGGCATTTGACCCGATCGGCTCCGCAGATCCGGCCATCCACATGGCTGCACGGCCGTCCCGAGACCAGCAGCGCTTGGTCCACCAGATCGGCGAGCCCGGCGATGAAGGACCCGTGATCACGCACGGTGGGCACCCGCACATAGATGGGAACGCCGTGGTCTTTGGCCAGATCGAAATACTCGATATCCAGCTCCACCAGGGTTTCCGAATGCTCGGAAACGAAGGCCACGGGCACCACCACCAGCGGCCGCTTCTCGGCCCCGGCCCGTTTCACCTCGTCGTCGGTGGAAGGGCCGATCCATTCCATCGGTCCCACGCGGCTTTGATAGCAGGTGACGTAATCCAGCCCGGGGATGCCCAGAGCCTCCACCGTCGCGGCCACCGTGGCTTCCACCTGGGCCTGATAGGGATCGCCCCGCTCCACCACCACCTTGGGCAGCCCATGGGCGGTGAACAACACGCGGGGGGTCCCTATGGTGCGGGCTTCCTCGTAACCGGCACGGGTCAACTCGGCCAGGGCCCCGATGAAGCCGGGCTCGGTGGGAAAGCAGCAGACCGAATGGGCATCCGCCGTCAACCCGGCCGTCATCGCAACGGCCATCCACTGTTTCAGCGACGAGCCGCTGGTGGTCGTGGAATACTGGGGATAGAGCGGCAGGGCGACGATATGGTCGGGCTGCAAGGCGCGCACTTTGGCAGCCGCTTCCCTGGCAAAGGGCTTCCAGTAGCGCATGGCGACAACGCAGCTGGCATCGTGCCCCTTGATGGCCAGGGCCTGCTCCAGGGCCCGGGCCTGCCGCTCCGTCTGTTCCAGCAGGGGGGAGCGGCCGCCGATATTGGCATAGATTCCCCGTGCAATCGGTGCCCGCTTCCGGGAGATGAATTGCGCCAGCGGCCAGCGGATGAACCCGGGGGCGCCGATGATGGCGGGATCGTTGAACAGGTTGAACAGGAACGGGCGGACGGCCTCCGGCGAGTCCGGTCCACCCAGGTTGAACAGAACGACGGCGAGGCGTGCCATGGTCGGCCTTTCGGTTTTATAGGGCGGGGTGGGCAGAGGGGCGCGGAAACACCCTCCCTGCCCGACAGGATCACCCCCCGGCGCGCACCAGCGCGATCAGTTCGGCCACATGGTCCGGCGGGGTCTGGGGAACGATGCCGTGGCCCAGATTGAATATAAAGGGGCCGTGCCCCAGGGTGTCCAGGATCCGCTTGACCGCATCAGCCATGGCCGGTCCACCGGCCACCAGCAGTTGGGGATCCAGATTGCCCTGAAGCGTGCACAGGGGCTGCAGAACGTCCCGGGCCCAGGCCAGGGGGACGCTGGCGTCCAGGCCCAGCCCGTCGACCTTCGTCTCCCTGGCAAACGCCTCATAGAGCACACCGGCGCCTTTGGGAAAACCGATCACCGGCACGCCCGGCCGCTCCCGGTGGATGGCGTCGGTGATGGTGGCAATGGGACCGACGGACCAGGCCCGGAATTCGGTTTCCGGCAGCACGCCGGCCCAGGTATCGAACAGCTGCACCGCCTCTGCCCCCGCATCGATCTGGGCGATGAGATACCGGATTGTGGCCTCTGTCAGCTTTTCCATCAGCACCCGGAAGTCCTCCGGCCGACGATAGACCCAGCTCTTGGCCTTGGAGAAATCCTTGCTGCTACCGCCTTCCAGCATATAGGTGGCCACGGTCCACGGGGCCCCGGCAAAGCCGATCAGCGCCGTTTCTGCCGGCATGGCCTTGCGCAAGCCCTTCAGAATGGTGAACACCGCCGCCAGACGGGGCAGCAATACGTCGGGATCCAGCTGATCGATCTGATCCCGGCAGGTCAGCGGATCGAGAACCGGCCCCTCTCCCTGCTTGAAGGCAACGGACCGGCCGAGGCCATGGGGAATGACCAGGATATCGGAAAACAGAATGGCGGCATCAAAGGCATAGCGGCGCAGGGGCTGCAAGGTGACCTCGATGGCGAGATCGGGGGTGTAGCAGAGATCGAGGAATCCCCCTGCCTGCTCCCGCGTCGCGCGGTATTCGGGCAGATAGCGGCCGGCCTGACGCATCAGCCAGACGGGCGGAGGCGACTGGGTCTGACCGGCGAGGGCCTTTAGGAACCGTTTGGCGGGCTGGCCTTGGGCAGACACGGGTCTCTCCTCCATGCAGGGCTGGTCAGCGAAGGGCTGATTGAACGGGCGATCGGGTCGGGCATGACCGGCCCGCTTATTCACAGGGTCCCTTCCTACTCTTTTAAAAAAAGAAAAAAAAGAAGAGTGGTTGAAGATGTTGTGGCTGTGGATAACGGGGATCCCCATCTTTCCGCCGTTTTTCCCGGACTCCCCACCCCCTGGAGGAGCCTGTGGAAAACCCTGGGGGCCCCGGTGGAACGACGGGCCGGATACGGCTGCTGCACTGCGGGAAAGATGGGGATGGAGGCAGCGAGGGAAACGGGGATGGAATCCGTTATCCACATTGTCCCGGATTCTCTTTCGCACTGCGGTAAGTTATCCCCCTGTTGGCGACCGGGGGGATCAGCGGACTCTTTTTTGGGAGAAAAATGCGGCCTCCCGTCCCCACCCCCCTCTTTTCCTCGTTATCCCGTCTTTTCCACAGCCCCCCCGCTCGGTGTAGGATCGGAGTCGGCCAAATCAGTGTGCCGGCACCGACTACCAACGGAGATCGTGAGCAGTGCATAAAAGCCCGCCTAGCGGGCGCCTGGGCTGTTGAAGCCCCGCGTAGCGGAAGCGGAGGGTAGCCGAGCCGCACAGCGGCCCCCGGCGCCTGAGGACCCCTAAAAAGGATTCTTCATGCGGTCGTACAATCTGCATCTGGTTTCGGATGCCACGGGAGAGACGGTCAGCAGCGCCGTACGGGCCTGTCTGGTGCAGTTCGAAGATATCCGCGTGGTGCAGCATCGCTGGTGGCTGCTGCGCAGCGTGGCCCAGGTGGGGCGCGTGGCTGAAGGGATTGCCCGCAGTCCCGGGGTGGTGATCTTCACCATCATGGACCCGGATATCCGCCGGGCCCTGGAGGAAGCCTGCAAGGACCTTCAGGTGGCTTGCGTGCCCCTGCTCGACCCGGTGATGCAAGCCCTGTCGACGATCTTCGAAGCCCGGGGCCAGTTCACGCCGGGCCGGCAGCACACCCTGGATGAAAGCTATTTCAACCGCATCGACGCCATGCATTACACCCTGGCCCACGATGACGGTCAGTCCCTGGATGGCCTGGCCCAGGCCGATGTGGTGGTGGTGGGGGTTTCCCGGACCTCCAAGACGCCGACGTGCATGTACCTGGCCAACAAGGGGGTGAAGGCGGCCAACGTCCCCCTGGTACCCGGCATGGCCCCTCCGCCGCAGCTGGAGGACCTGAAGGGGCCGTTGGTGGTCGGCTTGACCCGGGATCCCAAAAGCCTGTCCGATATTCGCCGGTCGCGCCTGCGCATGATGAACGAAAGCCAGGAAAGCCCGTATGCGGATTTCCATCTGGTGCGTCAGGAAGTTGCCGAGGCCCGGCGGCTTTATGCGCGCATGGGCTGGACAGTGATCGATGTAACACGCAAATCGATCGAGGAAGTTGCCGCGACAATCATGCAGCGGATGGGCAGCCCGGGATGGATCAGTGGATGAGTGAGCCTTCAAATCAAAATACGCCCGCTACCGCACCGCCTCCGTTGGTGCTGGCCTCAGGCAGTTCTCATCGCGCCCGGCTCTTGCGGGCGGCCGGGCTGGTCTTTCACGCCGAAGCCCCGCAGGTGGACGAGGAAACCTTGAAAGCCAGCCTTCAGGCGGAAGGCGCCTCGGCCATGGATGCGGCGATCATCCTTGCCGAGTTGAAAGCCCGGCGCCTTTCCCAGCGGTATCCCGATGCCTTCGTTCTGGGCAGTGATCAGATTCCCGACCTGGACGGTACCTGGCTTTCCAAGCCCGGGACCCTGGAGGCGGCGCGGGAGCAGCTGCGCCGGTTGCGGGGCAAGACCCACGTGCTGGAAACCGCAGCGGTGATCCTGCGCGGCGGCGTCCGGATCTGGCATCATGTGGAGCGGCCGCGCCTGACCATGCGCCCCTTTTCCGAAGCCTTCCTCTCCCGCTATCTGGACGATGCCGATCCGGCCATTCTTGGCTGTGGCGGTGCCTATCAGGTGGAAGCCCTGGGCATTCAGCTGTTCAGCCAGATCGATGGCGATATCTTTTCCATCCAGGGCCTGCCCCTGCTGCCTGTCCTCGATTTTCTCCGACTTCATGGATTGATCCCGCAATGAGCATGTCTGTTCCGCCGGCCCTGACCGGCAAGGCGCGTGTCGCCGGCCTGATCGGCTGGCCGGTCAGCCATTCCCGCTCTCCGGCCCTGCATGGCCACTGGCTGGCCCGCTACGGCATTGATGGAGCCTATGTGCCTCTGCCGGTTCATCCGGACGGGGCGGAGGCGGCCATCCGGGCGCTGCCGCTGCTGGGCATCGTTGGCGTCAATGTGACCGTGCCTCATAAGGAGACCGCCTATCGCCTGATGGACAGCCTGACCGAGCGGGCAAAGCGGATCGGTGCGGTGAACACGATCATCGTTCGGGATGGCAGGCTGGAAGGCGACAATACCGACGGTTTCGGGTTTTTCGCCAATCTGGTTCAGGAAGCCCCGGCTTGGGATCCCACCGCCGCTCCGGCCGTGGTGCTGGGCGCGGGCGGCGCGGCGCGGGCGGTGATTGCGTCGCTGGTGGAAGCGGGCGTGCCGGACGTGCGTCTCGTGAACCGCACCGTTGCCCGGGCCGAAACCCTGGCCAGGAGCGTTGGCGGTCCGGTGACTCCCCTGCCCCAGGATGCGGTGGCAGAGGCGATGGACGGTGCCGGACTGCTGGTCAATACCACCAGCATGGGGATGACCGGTCAGCCGCCTCTGGATCTGGATCTGGATCCCCTGCCCCTGTCGGCTTTGGTCAGCGATATCGTCTATGCGCCGCTGGAAACCGATTTGCTGACTCGGGCGAAGGCTCGGGGCAATCCGGTGGTCGGGGGTTTGGGCATGCTGCTGCATCAGGCCCGTCCGGCCTTCAAGGCCTGGTTCGGGGTGGAGCCGGTGGTGGACGATGCACTGCGCAACGCCGTGCTTTCGGCAGGCCGCTGATGAGGGCTGCGGTCCGGCACAGTGGCTGGAGGTCCCAGCGCCGTGGACCCTGGCCGCTGGCGGTGGTCGGCCTGACAGGCTCCATCGGCATGGGCAAAAGTACGGCGGCCCGGATGGCCCGGCGCCTGGGGGTTCCGGTGCATGATGCCGACGCCACGGTTCATGGTTTGATGGCCCCGGGCGGTGCGGCCGTGGCGGCCGTGGCCGCCGCCTTTCCCGGCGTACGGACCGCTGTTGGCGGCATCGACCGCAAGGCTTTGGGTGCGCGGGTTTTCGGGGATGGGGCCGCCTTGAAGCGGCTGGAGGCCATCCTTCATCCCCTGGTCCGCCGGGCGGAAGGAGCATTCCTGCGTCGCCAGAGCCTGCGGCGGGCACCGGTGGCGGTGCTCGACATTCCCCTGCTGTTCGAAACTGCGGGAGAGCGGCGGTGCGATCTGGTGGTGGTGGTGACCGCACCGGCTTTTCTTCAGGCTCAGCGGGTGCTGGCCCGGCCGGGGATGACCGCCGAGACCCTGCGTTCCATTCGCGGCCGGCAGGCGGCGGAGGGGGTCAAGCGGCTGAATGCGGACCGATTGATCCAGACGGGACGCGGCCGGGGGCCGGCCTTGCGCGAACTGGGCCAGGCCCTCAAAATGGCCCGTCAGGTGGCACCGCGCCGTCGGCCACGCTGGACTTACCTGCCGGCCCATTGATCACGGCTCATACCTAATTTTTCGGGAACTGAAGAGCGATGCGGGAAATCGTACTGGATACGGAAACCACCGGCCTGGATCCGGGCATGGGGGACCGCATCGTGGAAATCGGCTGCGTGGAACTGATCAACCACATGCCTACTGGCAACGAGCTGCACCTGTACATCAATCCGGAACGGGACATGCCCGACGAAGCCTTCCGGGTGCATGGTCTGTCCGAGGAGTTTCTGTCCGGCTATCCGGTCTTCGCCGAGCTGGCAGATCAGTTCATCGACTTCATCGCCGACGATAAGCTGATCATCCACAACGCCAGCTTCGACATGAAGTTCATCAATGCGGAGCTGCGCTGGCTTGAACGCCCGACCCTGCCCATGGACCGGGCCATCGATACGCTGCTGATCGCCCGCAAGAAATACCCCGGCTCACCGGTCAGCCTGGACGCCCTTTGCCGTCGCTTCGGCATCGACAATACCCAGCGCACCAAGCACGGGGCCCTGCTGGACAGTCTGCTGCTGGCAGAAGTCTATCTGGAACTGGTGGGGGGACGGGAACCCGGCCTGGCCCTCGGGGCCAGCGGCCGTGGCAGCAGCGCCAGCGATACCGACGCCGTCAAGGTGGTGGTGGAGCGGCCCTACCGGGCGCCTCGGCCCTATAGCGTGCCGGCCGAGGATCTGGCGGCTCACGAAGCCTTCCTTGCCAAGATCAAGAACCCCCTCTGGACCCGGGGACCGCAGTAGGTCTCCGGGTCCGAAGAGGCGGTTTCAGCGGATCCGGTGCCGCGATCAGGAAGCGGCGCCGTTGCCGTTGCTCGGGGCAGCCGTTTCGGCGTTGCCTTGGGCAGCCTGCTGACGGTTGCGGTACATGGTTGCGAAATCCAGGGGCTGGATCATCAGCGGCGGGAAGCCGCCGTCACGGGTCAGGTCGGACAGGATGTTGCGTGCATAGGGGAACAGCATCCGCGGCACTTCGATCAGCAGCACCGGCTGAACGTGCTCTTCGGGCAGGTTCAGGGTCACCACGGCGGCGTATTCCAGTTCGCAGATAAAGGCCACCTGGCCCTTGATCCGGCCTTCCACACGGAAGTGCAGCACCGCTTCGTAGAATCGTTCTCCCAGAGCCTGGGCACGGACGTCCACATTGATCGGCACTTCCGGCTGGCCGTCCATCTCGGTGAAGATGCGTGGGGCGTTCGGCACTTCGAAGGACAGGTCCTTGATGTACTGGCCGTTGATGACGATGGGGGGCTGCTGACCCTGGCCTTCCGCACCGGCGGCCTGGGCGGTCGCATTTTCTTCGCTCATGAATGCCTCGTTGGTTGTCTGGGGTTGCCGTCGGACGGGCTGTCCGGGGCCTTGGGATGAGAGACTTGCGTTCGATGTAGCACGGCCGTCCCGATCCGCTCAACCGCCAGGGCCTGGTCCCGGGGTTGGACACCACCGAAGCAGGGGCGTGGGTCGGGCGGCATATCCGATTCAGGGCTTCTTGTCCGGATCCGGTTCAGACGAGGGTTCCTCGCCGCGCCAGGGGGAATTCGGTGCGGGCTCGTCAGGGGTAATCTCGGTAAACTCGCCTTCGATCACCGGACCCCGGGATGACGGGCGGGGATTGCCGCCAAAACCAGTGTTTTCTCCGAATGGCGGGTGGGCGCTCGTTCCGGGACCCTTGCCTGGGTTGCCCCTGCCCATCCCGCCGTGGGCACCGGGATGCTGGCCGCCCTGGGTATGCACCCGGGTTTGCACGTGCCTGCCCAGGAAAATACGCAAGGCATCGCGCACCGGGGGGGTCATCAGCAGCAGGCCGATGCCGTCGGTGACGAACCCGGGGGTCAGCAGCAGGGCGCCGGCAACCAGCAGACAGGCTCCGTCGAAGACTTCCTTCAGTGGCAAACCGCCGGCTTCCAGGTTTGCCCGGGCCCGGTTCAGGGTCGCAAGCCCCTGGTGGCGCAGCAGTGCGGTTCCCGCCAGGGCCGTGATCACCACGGTGGCAATGGTCGGCCACAGCCCGATCAGACCGCCAACCTGGATGAACACACTGATCTCCAGGATCGGAATTCCGATGAAAGCGGCGAGTAGAAAAATACCCATACTTGCTGACCTCCCGCGACGGCCTTATTTTGACGGGATGGATGCCCGTCGTTTCGGCGGCCGGCATCTCCGTTTGCGCCGAATGGCGGCCGTTCCCGCAAGGTAGGGGGACGAAGCCGGCGGCGAAAGGGTTGTTGTGCCGTTACGGGGCATATTCGGGGGGCCAACCGGGCACAAGTCCTGTATCCTCTTGTCCAGTGTCCGGACGGCTTCTCATCCTTTCGTTGCTGCCCGAAGGACCCTGCCGGGGCGGCTTGTCTTTCTGCACGCGCACCGGTGTGTTTCACGACCCGCATGTGTTTTATGGCACATGCCACCAGGAGATCGGACCAGGATCGTCATGGATTTTCCCTATTTCGACATCATCTTCTTTGCCATGGTCGCAGCATTCCTGGTTCTGCGCTTGCGCAGCGTCCTCGGGCGCCGCACGGGAAATGAACGCCAGCGGCCCGATCCCTTCAGCCGGCCCGATCCGCAGAACCGGCCGCAGGGGGAAGAGGACAACGTCGTCACCCTGCACGGGCGCAACGGCGGAGCGGCGGATGACCTGCCCGTCTCCGTGGCCACCGGCCTGACCCACATCCAGATGGCCGACCCCAGCTTCATGCCCGACCAGTTCATGGAAGGCGCCAAGGCGGCCTTTGCCATGATCCTGGAAGCCTATGCCCGGGGCGACAAGGTGGCCTTGAAGCCTCTGCTCGCCGGCGAGGTCTTCACCAACTTCTCCCGTGCCATCGACAGCCGGGAGCAGGCGGGCGAAACCATGGAAACCGAGGTGGTAAGCTTCAAGAGCGTGGATCTGGAAGAAGCGCGGATGGACGGTGCCGATGCTCTGGTGTCGGTTAAATTCGTCACCGAACAAACCAACGTGACCCGGGATTCCGAAGGCGTGGTGATCGACGGCAACCCGGACATGGTGGAAGAGGTCACCGATATCTGGACGTTCCGCCGTGATACCGAGTCCGATGATCCCAACTGGGAACTGGTCGCCACGCAGGTTCCCGAGGAATGATCCCACGATCCTGGATGAAGCGGGCGGCCCTGCTGGCCGTCTGCTTCGGCGTGACCGCTTGCGGATCGTCCGGCAGCGGACCCGTCGTCACCAGTCAGTCGGATGTCGGCAAGGTGTCCTACACCCGTCAGGCCGTGAACCGGTTGCCGGGCTGGTCCAACGACCGCACCATGGCCGAGGTGATCCCGGCTTTCCTGCGGTCTTGCACCAAGATGGCTGCCCTGCCCGCCAACCGTACTGTGGGGCCGCCGGCCTTGCAGGGAACCGCCGGCGCTTGGCACCGGGCTTGTGCCGAGGCTGCCCGGATCCGGCCGGGGGACAGCACTGCCACCCGGGACTTCCTGGAAAGCCGCTTTACAGCCTATTCCGTCGCCGGATCCGAATCCGCCCAGGGGCTGTTCACCGGGTATTACGAAGCGGCCCTTGATGGGTCGTTTGCGCCCGGTGGTCCCTTCACTACACCGATCTACGGGGTGCCCGATGATCTGGTGATGGAAGGGGGCAAAGGCTATCGCCGGGGGGCCGGTGGCCGGCTGGAACCCTATTTCGATCGGGCAGCCATCGAAGATGGCGCCATGGATGGCCGGGCACCGGTGGTGATGTGGGCGCGTGATCCGGTGGCCGTGTTTCTGATGCATATTCAGGGATCCGGTCAGGTTCACCTGCCCAATGGCCAGATCCAGCGGATCGGCTATGCGGCCAACAACGGTCAGCCTTTCGTCGGGATCGGTGGCTTGATGCGTGACCGGGGGTTGGGCGATGGCGGATCCATGCCGGCCATCCGGGCCTGGCTGCATGCCAATCCGGCGCAGGGTCGGGCTTTGATGCGGGAAAACCCTCGCTTCATCTTTTTTCGTCTGGTGGATGGCGATGGACCGATCGGGGCCCACGGCGTGCCCCTGACCGCCGAACGCAGTCTGGCCGTGGATACCTCCGTTGTGCCGCTGGGTGCTCCCGTCTGGCTGGTGACCACCGACGCCCATGGGGAGCCGGTGAACAAGCTGATGGTGGCTCAGGATACGGGCTCGGCGATCAAGGGCGCGGTGCGGGGTGATCTGTACTGGGGATCCGGGGAACAGGCTCTCTATCACGCCGGCGGGATGAAATCACCGGGCTACTGGTGGGTGCTGATTCCCCATGGCGGTCCGGGCGTGTAATCCCAGCCTCGTGTGACAGAATGCCCCTGTGTCACACGGAAAATGTTTCACGTGAAATACTCCGGGCCGCATTCCGTCGGATCAGACAGGGTGAAGCCCGGACTCCTGTCAGTGGTTCGCTGAATTGGCGGCCCTTCGGCATCCGGTACACCTTGCGCTTTGCCGGTACCGACGCCATCCTCTGGCAATCGGTATATCGTTCACCCACGGTGACGGCCGGGTTCGGGGGGCGGCGTACCGTCCGTCACCGTTCGGCCGGGTCCCCGCAACGCGTGCCAGGCCATGTCCTCCAAAGAGTCCGCTTCTCCGCCGCCCTCCTCCCCCTTCGTGGGTTTCTTTATCACCTGCGTGGCCGACCTGTTCCGGCCGACGGTGGGGTTTGCCGCCTTGCATCTGCTGGAAAAGGCGGGTTGCCGGATAGAGGTGCCCCAGGCCCAAACCTGCTGCGGCCAGCCGGCTTTCAATTCCGGAGCCAAGGAGATGGCCCGGGTCCAGGCGCGTCAGGTGATCGCGGCCTTCGAACCCTACGACTATCTGGTGGCGCCGTCGGGCAGCTGTATCGGCATGATCCGCGAACACTATCCGGCCCTGTTGGCCGACGACCCGGACTGGGCGGAGCGGGCCAAGGCGGTTTCGGCCAAAAGCTGGGAGGTGATGAGCTTCCTGGTGGATGTGCTGGAATGGGATGATGTGGATGCCGCTTTCGATGGGGTGGTGACCTATCACGACACGTGTTCGGGTTTGCGCGAACTGGGCATCAAGGACCAGCCCCGTCATCTGCTGTCCAAGGTCCGGGGCCTGGAGTTGCGGGAGCTGTCGGCGCCGTTGGAATGCTGCGGTTTCGGCGGAACGTTCTGCGTCAAGTATCCGGAGATCTCCGACCGCATGGTCAGCGACAAGGTGACCGACATCGTTGGCACCGCCGCCGGCACCGTGCTGGGCGGGGACACCAGCTGCCTGCTGAACATTGCCGGCAAGATAAAGCGGATGGACAAGCCGATTACAGTGCGTCATGCCCTGGAAGTCCTGGCCGGCATGGCCGCCGGACCGGGTCTGGGCGACGGCTCCGACGGCGAATCCTGAGTTTGGGGGAACAGTGGCCATGCAACCGAAAACCGCCCAATTCAAGGACAACGTCCGCACCGCCCTGACCAACGATACCTTGGTGGAGTCCCTGGCCACCATGAAGAAGGGCTTTCGGCTGAAGCGGGCCGCCGCCGCCGCCCGCCTGCCCGAATTCGAAGATCTGCGTGACTACGGCCGTGATCTGAAAGATCACGTGCTCGCCAATCTGGATTGGTACCTGGAGGAATTCGAACGCCAGGTCACCGCCAAGGGCGGCCACGTACACTGGTGTCGGGATGCGGAGGAAGCCCGGGCCGTGGTGCTGGAGATTTGTCGCGCCAACGGGGCCAAGACGGTGACCAAAGGCAAGTCGATGATCGCCGAGGAAATGGCGCTCAATGACCACCTGGAAGCCAACGGCATCCGGCCGGTGGAAACGGATCTGGGCGAATACATTATCCAGCTGCGCCATGAACCGCCCAGCCATATCATTGCTCCGGCGATCCACGTCCGGAAGCATCATGTGGCCGAAGCGTTCCGCAAGGCCCACGGCCAATATGCCCCCGACCGCGTGCTCGAAGAGCCCCGTCAGCTGCTGGACGAAGCGCGGGAAGTCATGCGTACCAACTTTCTGGCAGCAGATGTGGGTATTACCGGCGCCAACATGCTGGTGGCCGAGACCGGCTCCACGGTGATCGTGACCAACGAGGGCAACGGGGATCTGACTCAGCTGCTGCCCCGGGTTCACGTGGTGCTGGCGAGCCTGGAAAAGGTGGTGCCGACCCTGGAGGATGCCGCCCAGATTCTGCGTCTGCTGGCCCGCTCGGCGACGGGCCAGGAAATGAGCGCCTACACCACCTTCTCCACCGGGCCGCGTCGGCCCGAGGACCCGGACGGGCCGGATGCCTTTCATGTGGTGTTGCTGGATAACGGCCGCAGTGACATGCTGGGGACCGAGTTCCAGGACATGCTGCGGTGTATCCGCTGTGCGGCCTGCATGAACCACTGTCCGGTCTACGGGGCCATTGGTGGCCACGCCTATGGGTGGGTCTATCCCGGTCCCATGGGGGCGGTTCTGACCCCGGGACTGATCGGTCTGGAGACGGCGACCGACCTTCCCAACGCGTCGTCCCTGTGCGGACGGTGCGAAGCGGTCTGTCCGGTGCGCATTCCTCTGCCCAGGATGTTGCGGCACTGGCGGGAAAAGGAATTCGAACGCCACCTTACCCCCCGTCCCGCCCGAGTCGGCCTCAGGCTCTGGTCCTTTGCGGCGCGCCGGCCCTGGCTGTATCGCTTGGGAACTCAACTGGCCGCCCGGGTGCTGCGGTCCATGGCCGGCGGCAACGGTGTCACTCGCAGGCTGGGTCTGCGGAACGGCTGGACGGCCGTGCGGGATTTGCCGGCGCCGGAAGGGCACACCTTTATGGAACGCTATCGGAGCAAGGATCGGCCCTGACGCCACGGGGACGAAGGAACGGGAACATGGCACCACGTGTGACGGCTTCGCTGCGGGGCGACCCAAAAGCGGTCCAGAAAGATATGGAACTGCACGAGCGTCTCAGCACCGCCCATGCCAACGGCCAGATCGACATATACACGAATTTCACCCATCTGAACCGGGGCGGCTCGCCGGTGTTCAGCGTGATGGACAATACGGCACCGCTGTTGTTGCTGCTGCTGCTGGGCGTCGCCTTGCTATTCATCAATATCGTTGCCGGCCTGGGCACCCTGCTGTTCAGTGCCGTTCTGTATCTTTTCGTGATCCGCCCCTGGATTGCCAGGCGGCTTCATGATCGGACGGTGCGTATGATGATGCTTAATCTGCATAATATGCAGGTGCTCTGGCGGTTTGGCGGTATCGTCATGACCTTGGTGGAAAACCCTCGGGCAGGCTGTACCGCGCCGGATTCCGACTGGCGGGCGATAGCCCGGCGTTTCGTGGCAACCCGCCAGGGGCCGGGGCTGGGAACGGAAGAGGCCGGGCTTGTCGCAGGGGCCGGCGGAACGGGTGGATCGACACGGGGGCGCTCCTCTTCTGCCCGCCCCAAGCCGGCCGGTTTGCTTGACGGAATGAAATAGGATGGACCCGGCCCGGCCAAGGCGGATAGGGTTCGTTCTGCCAGGGCATCGACCTCGGCAAAGACAAAGGATCTCCGACCAATGAGCGATGCGCGAGAGGCTGTCCTGGGCAAGCTGCGGCGGTCCCTGCGCCGGGGGCCGCTGACCGATGCGGAAGCCGCCCCCTTGCGCGCCCGGCTGGCCGCCCGCACACCCGGCGTGGTGCCACAGCGGGCAAAGGGGACGCCGGCAGAGCTGGTGGCGCGCTTCACCGCCATGGCCGAAGAAGTGGCCGCCACTGTGGTTACTCTGGAGTCTGCGGATGCCATCCCTCAGGCTGTTGCCGATTACCTGAAAGGCCACAACCTTCCCACCGAGCTGGTGGCCACCGGCGATCCATCTCTGGACGGGCTGGAGGGGCATGGCATGCTGACCGTGCGGCGTGGCCTGCCCTCCCCCACCGATGCGGTGGCGGTGGTGCCGGCCGTTTGCGGGGTGGCCGAGACAGGGACCCTGATGCTGACCTCGGGAGCCTTGCGGGCGTCTACCCTCAACTTTCTGCCGGAAACCCATATCGTCGTCTTGAACAAGGGTGATGTGGTCGGCGGGCTGGAAGAGGCCTGGGTGCGCCTGCGCGAACGCAGTGCCGACGGGGCGGATCTGCCGCGCACCGTGAATTTCGTCACCGGCCCGTCGCGGACCGGCGATATTGAACAGACCATCGAGCTGGGCGCGCACGGCCCCATGCGCCTGCATATCCTGCTGGTCGATGGCCCGGCGTAATCCTCCCCTCTCCTCGGAGGACGAGCGTCTCTGGCGTCAGGTGGCAGGCACCGTCACCCCTTTCAAGGCAAAAACCAGGCTCGCCCCCGGTCGCTCCACGCCCGTGCCCGCCTCCCTTCCCGACCCTGCGCCGGTTGCGGAGAAAAAGCCCGCGCCCGTCGTGGCCACCACGCCCAAATCCGGAAAAGCGGCCAGGAAGGCGGGTATCGCAGCGGAGGCCAGACCGGCAGAATCGGCCGGGGGGCCGCTGTCCCTGCTGGTGGCGGCCAAACGGTGGGCGTCGGCTCTGACGGCGCCGAAACCGGCCGCGACGGAAACCAGCGGCTATACCCTGAAAGGGACGGCCGATCCCGATCCTCTGGAAGCTGGCATGCTGGAGACCGACGGCCGCACGGCCGGGCGGCTCAAGCGCGGGAAGATGGCCATCGACGGGCGGATCGATCTGCACGGCATGACCCAGGACAGTGCCCATGGCGCGCTGGCGGCCTTTTTGCGTCGGGGGCAGAGCCAGGGATGGCGCTGCGTTCTGGTGATCACCGGCAAGGGCAACCGGCAGGACCGTGACCGGGACCCCTGGTCGGGGGAAAGGGGCCGGGGGGTGTTGCGCAGCATGGTGCCCCATTGGCTGAACACCCCGTCCCTGCGGCCGCTGATCCTCGGCTACAGCGAAGCCCGGCCCCAGCACGGGGGCTGCGGGGCGATCTACGTGATGCTGCGCAAGACCCGGGATGAATCGGCGGCGGTCATCGCGCCCCGAGTGGTTCGTCCACCACCGGCCAAGCCCGATCAAATCAAGCCGGATCGGGTGGGCAAGACCGGAAAGAAGGGCAAGAAAATCCGCCGGAGGCGCCGGTGACCCCTTTTGGTGCCCGGCTGCGGGCCTTGCGGGCGGAGCGGGGGATGACTCTGAAGGTGATGGCCGAGGATCTGCATCTGTCCTCGGCCTATCTGTCCGCGCTGGAGCACGGCCGCCGGGGGCGGCCGGCGCCGGGTCTGGTGATGCAGATCTGCGGGGTGCTGGGGCTGATCTGGGACGAGGCCGAAGACCTGAAGCGCTTGGCCGCCCAATCCCATCCCCGGGTGACCCTGGATACAGGCGGTCTGTCGCCGGAAGCCACCCTGCTGGTGAACGAACTCGCCGCTCGCCTGGATGACCTTGACGCAGAAACCATTGCTGCGCTCAGGGCCTGCCTGCGGACGGCGGACTCGTCTTCTCCTTCTTCGCCTAAAGAATAAAGCGGCTGAGGTCGGCCTTCTTGGCCAGCTCGCCGACGCGTTCCCGCACCAGCTCATCGGTGATGACAATGCTATCCCCGCCCCGGTCGGTGGCGGTGAAGCTGATTTCTTCCAGCAGCCGTTCCATGACCGTATGCAGGCGGCGGGCCCCGATGTTCTCCACCGACCGGTTGATTTCGGCGGCGGTGGCCGCGATGGCCGCGACGGTTTCCTCTGGGAACTCCAAGGTCACGTCTTCGGTGCCCATCAGCGCCACATACTGCTTGATCAGGCTGGCTTCCGGTTCGGTGAGAATCCGTTTGAAGTCGTCCTCGGACAGTGCCTGAAGCTCCACACGGATGGGCAGGCGACCCTGCAGTTCGGGCAGCAGGTCCGATGGTTTGGCGGTGTGGAAGGCACCCGATGCGATGAACAGGATGTGGTCGGTCTTCACCGGGCCGTGCTTGGTGGTTACGGTGGTTCCTTCGATCAGGGGAAGAAGGTCGCGTTGCACCCCTTCCCGGCTGACATCCCCGCTGCGCCGTTCGCCGCCCGCGGCGATCTTGTCCACCTCGTCCAGGAACACGATGCCGTTGTTTTCGACCGCATCGATGGCGTTCTTGATCACCTGCTCTTCATCAAGCAGTTTGTCCGCCTCTTCGCGCACCAGCACTTCGTGGCTTTCGGCCACGGTCAGGCGCCGGGCCTTGGTGCGTCCGCCGAAGGCCTTGCCGAAGATGTCGTTCAGATTAAGCATGCCCATCTGGGCTCCGGGCATGCCCGGAATATCCATCGTGGGCAGGCTCATGCCGGCATTGTCCTGAAGATGGAGGTCCACTTCCTTGGAATCCAGCTGGCCTTCCCGCAGCATCTTGCGGAACTTCTGCCGGGTCTCGGTGCTGGCCCGGTCACCGACCAGGGAGTCCAGCACCCGTTCTTCGGCGGCGGCTTCGGCCTTGGGTCGGACCGCCTGGCGCTGCACATCGCGGGCGGCGTTGATGGCGTTTTCCAGCAGGTCGCGGACGATGCTTTCCACGTCACGGCCCACATAGCCCACCTCGGTGAACTTGGTCGCTTCGACCTTCAGGAACGGTGCCTGGGCCAGTTTGGCCAGCCGCCGGGCGATTTCCGTCTTGCCGACCCCGGTGGGACCGATCATCAGGATATTCTTGGGCAGCACCTCGTCGCGCAGATTGTCGGGCAGCTGCTGGCGGCGCCACCGGTTGCGCAGGGCGATGGCCACGGCGCGCTTGGCGTCCCGCTGGCCGACGATATAGCGGTCGAGTTCGGAAACGATCTCGCGCGGACTGAACGCGGTCATAGGCGCTCCACCGTCAGATTGTTGTTGGTATAGATGCAAATGTCGGCGGCGATTCCCATCGCCCTGCGGGCGATGGCCTCGGCATCCATGTCGCTATCGATCAGGGCGCGGGCCGCAGCCAGCGCATAGGCTCCGCCCGATCCGATTCCGATCAGGCCGTCTTCCGGCTCCAGCACGTCACCGGTACCCGACAGGACCAGCGACACCGTGGCATCGGAAACCGCCATCATGGCTTCCAGCTTGCGCAGGTAGCGGTCGGTCCGCCATTCCTTGGCCATTTCGACGCAAGCCCGGGTCAGCTGATCGGGATACTGTTCCAGCTTGGCTTCCAGCCGCTCGAACAGGGCGAAGGCGTCGGCGGTGGCGCCGGCAAAGCCGCCGATCACCTTGCCGTTGCCCAGGGGGCGGACCTTGCGGGCGTTGGCCTTCATGACCGTGTGACCGACAGTGACCTGGCCGTCACCGGCGACGACCACAGTGCCCCCCTTGCGAACGGAGAGGATCGTGGTTCCGTGCCAGGTGATGGCGGAGGAGGGCGTGGAATCGTTGGGTGCCATGACCTCGACTGCTTGATGATGGGTGAGGAGAACACGGGCGCCCGAACCGACGACGGATACGGTCCCGGATGGGGTACCGCGAAAAGGACCTCTTGTGGAAAGAGCGGGCCGTGCATTGCGCACCGTTAGATGGGCCTTTCGACGGGGGCCGGTCAAGCCCTGATCGGCTTCCGCCGGTATGGAGAGGCTGCGGAAGAAATCGTTTTCAAAAGACCCTTCGGAAAATTGAAGACTAACGCCTATACGGGCAATAAATTTTTATTTACATTTACAAATACACACATCATACACTTTTATGGAGTGCAACCCCAGGCGTTAAGCGCAAAGCAATATGGTATTGAGGCTGCTTGA
The DNA here is from genome assembly GCA_046233135.1 of Rhodospirillaceae bacterium Z3-40. Lineage (GTDB taxonomy): Bacteria > Pseudomonadota > Alphaproteobacteria > Rhodospirillales > Rhodospirillaceae > JBJXHN01. The sequence goes on from JBJXHN010000005.1 coordinate 323,933, forward strand.
TAGAGAAATTAATACTATCCCGCGTAATTTCGCCACCGCCCCCAAGGTTGGGCTGAACCATGTTATCGTCTCCAGATTTCTCAACAGACCATAAAAATGGGCCAGTACGCGGTTAACGCACTGGCCCATTTTGGGCTTATTCCGATGGCGACGAATTAGTCGCGACCAGACATGCTTTTCAGAAGGTCCAAGGCCCGCTTACGAACATTGTCGCTGGGCAGCCGCCAGTAGGCGCGGATCAGTTCCAGCGTTTCGTTCTTTTGCAGGGGATCTTGCTCGTAGGCGGGAATGGCGGGTTCAGAGACACCCGGCATTTCCGGAACTACGGGAGCGCGACGTTCTCCGGTGACATCGTCGTTGATGTCCTCGAAGAAGAAGGCGACCGGCACTCCCAAGACTTTCGAAATATCATAGAGGCGGCTCGCGCTGACGCGGTTGCTGCCCCGTTCGTATTTCTGGATTTGTTGGAAGGTTACACCAACGGAATTCGCCAGTTGTTCCTGGCTCATACCGAGGAGGGTGCGGCGCAGACGAAGACGACGGCCGACGTGGACGTCGACGGGGTCTGGGGTTTTGTTCAGCGGATCGCTCATGTCGATGGCGTTTCTTGATCTTCTCACGTGGTATATCCCATGATTGCTCGGGTTTCTTCCAATTGAACCCGGTTTCTAAACCTTAACGTGTCCGGGTCCAACACTCCAGCTTTTTTCACAGGGTTTTGTCGTTCAGCGTCATCTTGTTCCGCCGGCCCTCCGGAGCTAGGGTGCTCCATGTGGTCCAAGAGGAGGCAAGTCGATGCGCAAAGCGAGCATCACCCGTGTAACCAAAGAAACCGACATTTCCGTGTCACTCGATCTGGACGGGTCCGGTCAGTATGACATCGAGACGGGGGTTGGCTTCCTTGACCACATGCTTGAGCAATTATCGCGCCACAGTCTGATGGACCTGACGGTTCGCGCCCGGGGCGACACCCATATCGACTTCCATCACACCACCGAAGACACTGGGTTGGCGATCGGTCAGGCGGTCACCCAGGCGTTGGGAAATCGCATGGGAATACAACGCTATGGCTCGGCGTTGATCCCCATGGACGAGACCCTGACCCAGGTCGCTTTGGACTTGTCCAACCGGCCTTATCTGGTTTGGAACGTGGCCTTCACGCGCGATAAATTGGGCGAAATGGACACTGAGTTGTTCAAGGAATGGTTTCAGGCATTCGCCCAGATGGCCGGGGTCACTTTGCATATTGCAAACCAATATGGGGAGAACAACCACCATATTGTGGAATCCTGCTTCAAGGGGGTAGCGCGTGCATTGCGGCAAGCCTGGGAGATCGATCCCCGGAAGGCCGATGCGGTTCCCTCCACCAAGGGCGTGCTCGGCGGCTAGAGCGCCGGGCGCCCTGCGGCGGCACCTTTTCGCCTTTGCACCGGTCCTGCCCTGCCGGCTTGGCAGGGCAGGCGGCAACCTGTTACACACGTCCGGCGTATTGCCCTGCGGGGTCCGTGTCTCCGGCGCCGTTCCCCGTACGGGAAAGCCGACACGGGTAATCAGGGGGATCCGCCGTGTTTTCCTGACAGACCGGATGGACAGACCATGCTGGTTGCTATCATCGACTACGGGTCCGGGAACCTGCGATCTGCGGCCAAGGCCGTGGACCGGGCCGCCCGGGAAAGCGGTATCGCCGCGACCGTTTCCGTCACCGACGACGCGGCCGTGGTGGCCCGGGCCGACCGCGTGATCCTGCCCGGCGTGGGCGCCTTCGGCGATTGCCGCCGGGGCCTGGACGGCGTCCCCCATATGGTCGACACTTTGCGGGACGTTGTGCTTGACAAGGCCCGGCCCTTTCTGGGGATCTGCGTGGGCATGCAGCTGATGGCCGAACGGGGCCTGGAGCATGGCAGCCATGCAGGTTTGGGATGGATCCCCGGCCAGGTGGAAGCCATCGCTCCGTCCGATCCCACCTTGAAGGTGCCCCATATGGGATGGAACGCCCTGGACTTCGCAGCGGATGCCCACCCGGTGTTGGCAGGGATTCCAACCGGAGAGCATGCCTATTTCGTGCACAGCTATCAGCTTCATTGCACGGAATCCATGCATTGTCTCGCCACCGTCGAGTATGGCGGCGTCATCACCGCCGTGGTCGGGCGGGACAATATGGTGGGGACCCAGTTCCATCCGGAGAAAAGCCAGGCGGCCGGCCTGGCCCTGATTGCCAACTTCCTGGCCTGGACTCCCTGACCCGATCCCTCTGACCCCCGAGGGGAGGGGCGGGGCTGCCCGTTCTTTTCGCGCTGTCGATGCCCCTTCCCTTCCCGCAGCACCTTGCATTCCTGATTAGGACGATCCCGATGATCCTGTTTCCTGCCATCGACCTGAAAGACGGCCAGTGCGTTCGGCTTTTGAAGGGCGAGATGGAGAAGGTTACCGTTTTCAACGACAATCCGGGCAGCCAGGCCCAGGCCTTTGCCGCCGCCGGCTGTCAGTGGCTGCATGTGGTCGATCTGAACGGGGCCTTTGCCGGCCGGCCGGTGAACGGCGCGGCGGTGGATTCTATCCTGGACGCGGTGGAGGTGCCGGTGCAGCTGGGTGGCGGTATCCGGGACATGGACACCATCGCCTACTGGCTGGAAAAGGGTGTGCGCCGGGTGATCCTGGGCACCATTGCTCTGCGAGATCCGGAACTGGTGAAGGTCGCCTGCCGCGCTTACCCGGGCCGGGTCGCGGTGGGGATCGATGCCCGCGATGGCCGCGTGGCCGTGGAAGGCTGGGCAGAAACCAGTGATATGACGGCGCTGGATCTCGCCATGAAATTCGAGAATGCCGGCGTCGCCGCTATTATCTACACGGATATCGACCGCGACGGGGCCATGGGCGGCCCCAACGTGGCGGCCACGGCGGCGCTGGCCGCCAAGCTGACCACGCCGGTGATCGCCTCGGGCGGGATCTCCAATCTGGATGATCTGCGGACGCTGAAGGCGGAAAGCCATCATGGCATTCAGGGGGCGATCTCCGGCCGGGCTCTGTACGACGGCCAGATCGATCTCGCCGAAGCCCTGGCCGTATTGGCCGAATAGGATGGAGGTCGGTGCCGGGGCGGCACCGGGGGCAGAGAAGGACCGGACGGTCATGCTGAAGATGCGCATCATCCCCTGCCTGGACGTCAAGGACGGCCGGGTGGTGAAGGGGGTCAACTTCGTCGGTCTGCGGGACGCCGGGGATCCGGTGGAACAGGCCCGGCTGTACGACGCCGCCGGCGCCGACGAACTTTGCTTCCTGGATATCACCGCCAGTCACGAAAACCGGGATACCCTGCTCGATGTGGTCAGCCGCACCGCCGAGGAATGCTTCATGCCGCTGACCGTCGGTGGCGGGGTCCGTACCATCGAGGACATCCGCAAGCTGCTGCTGGCCGGGGCGGACAAGGTGTCGATCAACACCGCCGCCGTGCATCGTCCCGAATTCGTCGGCGAGGCGGCGGAGAAGTTCGGCAACCAGTGCATCGTCGTGGCCATCGATGCCAAAAGCGTCGGGCCGGACAGGTTCGAGATCTTCACCCACGGTGGCCGCAAGGCCACCGGCATCGACGCGGTGGCCTGGGCGCAGCGCATGACCGAACTGGGGGCGGGAGAGATCCTGCTGACCTCCATGGATAGGGACGGTACGAAGCAGGGCTTCAACCTGCCCCTGACGCGGGCGATCGCCGATGCGGTTTCCGTCCCTGTCATCGCCTCGGGCGGGGTCGGCACCCTCGACCATCTGGTGGAGGGGGTGCGTGACGGCCATGCCACGGCCGTGCTTGCCGCTTCCATCTTCCATTTCGGGGAATACACCATCGCCGAGGCCAAGGCCCACATGGCCGCTGCCGGCATTCCGGTGCGTCTGCAGGCACACGGCGGCAGCCAGGGAGCCCTCACCCGATGAGTACCGATAAGATGTCTTTCGCCTCCGGGTCCAATGCCCAGATCATCGAAGCCCTTTATGCGGTGATCGCCAGCCGCAAAGGGGGCGATCCTTCGGCGTCCTATACGGCCAAGCTGTTCGCCAAGGGGCCGGGGAAGATTGTCCAGAAGTTCGGGGAAGAATCCTTCGAGGTCGGCGTCGCCGCCCTGACCGAGGGCCGGTCTCAGGTGGTGGCGGAAAGCGCGGACGTGCTCTATCACCTGATGGTGCTCTGGGCCGAAACGGGGGTGGAGCCCCAGGAGGTCTGGGATGAACTGGCGCGACGCTTCGGCACGTCGGGCATCGACGAGAAGGCCGCGCGCAAGGGCAAATAAGGACGGTCCACGAGGAATCAGGGAGAGCTTCCCCCATGGCTTACGACGACACCAACATCTTCGCCAAGATTCTGCGGGGGGAGATCCCCTGCAAGAAAGTGCATGAAGACGAGCACACCCTGGCCTTTCACGATATCAATCCACAGGCACCGGTACACGTCCTGGTGATCCCCAAGGGAGCCTACATCTCCTTCGACGATTTCACCGCCAATGCCGGCGATGAGGAGATTGCCGCCCTGTTCCGGGCAGTGGGGAAGATCGCCCGCGAGCTTGGAGTGGAGCAGGAAGGCTATCGCATCCTCTCCAATATCGGGGTCAATGGCCATCAGGAAGTACCGCACCTCCACGTGCATCTTTTTGGGGGTCGCAAGCTGGGGAGGATGATCCGTCCCGCCGACTGATCTCCTGCAAACGTAGTTGTTGGCGGTATCCACGGAAGTGGCGGCCCCGGCTTCGCCTGCAACCGTAGTTTTCGCGGTATTTCAATAAGTTATCGTGTTTTCAAAGGGGTTCGCCAGGGCGGACCCCTTTGTGGTTCAGGGGTTTGGGTTCCCACGCCGATCATTGGGGGACTGTCCGCCGACCCGGGAAAAGTCCTCAATTTGGATCGGCTAATCCAGTGTTACGCACCACGTCATGGCCCATATTAGGTCAGATCTAGCGATTTGCTCCTGACTGACAACCTCCGGGCTGGGTCGCCGGGTTGCAGATCCGCACATTTTTCAGCACGTCGATGGCGTCATTCCGGGCTTGGGATTGGATGGGCGGCCCCTCTTTCCCGAAGGGCGGCAGCCGCCAGATGCGCTGGACCAGATAGACGCTGACCTCGCCTTGCAGGAACAGGAAGAAGGACGCCTCTCCCGATGCCTCGTTGCGACGGCGCTGGCAGCCCATGGTCCAGAACGCTGTCAGGTAGCCGCGCTTGGTATCCCTTTGCGGGGGGCTGGCCGTATAGGCATTGCAGGATTGTTCATATTCCGAAGCGGCTCGTTCGGCCGTTGTCGGCAGATCTGGAGCGCCGGTCCCCCGCGCCATGGTCACCGACCACATGTCCCGCCAATCCCCCTTGGTCTGATCGGAAGGAATGAAAAGGGCCCGTTGCTGATCCCCGGTCTGCTCGCTGAACACGGGGGTCCACCCGGGTGGCAGAGAGAACAGCAATGTCTCCTGGGGGGCGGGTAAAGCCGGGGGCGGGGCCTGTCCGTTGCCAGAGGGGGCGGGTAAAGCCCCAGGGGCATCCCGGGGTGCCCTGACGGGTGGCGGGATCAATCCGGTGGGCGGAGCAGAAGGGGCTGTCCCGGGGTCATAGCCCAGAGGCGTTCCAGGGGCCGGGTTTTGTGCGCCGGCTCCGGAGGGAAGGGCCATCAGGATCCCGAATACGGCAAGGACTCCGGCAAGAGGCCGGAGTCCGGGAGTCTTCGGGTGGGCAACGATAGTGGGAAGAGTGGCTGTCATGGGCCAACCCTACGCTCTCCACCCGGCCAGGGGCAGTGAAAATTCCTCAGCAGGCTTCGCCGCCGCGCGCCGTCCGCGTATTGGCCGGGCGCTCGATGTCTCCGTTCTGGATGTCTTCCAGCAGGCCTTCGACGAACACCAGGCTTTCGTCGATCATGGGCAGTCCCAGGTCCCGGGCTTCGGCACGGACGAAATGAAGCATACGGGCGATCCCTTCAAGCCGGCGGTCACGGGTATCGAGGGTGTAGATGGTGGCGGTCATGGCAAATGTCCTCAGGCGGCGGCGTGCAGGGCGGGCAGGTCGGTGGAGCGGCGAATGAACGACCCTTCGACGCCCAGGCGGGCCTTCAGATGGTTCAGGTCTTCCGGAAGGGACCGGGTGCTGCTGATGACGATGGTATCGCCTTCGCATTCCCAGGGATCACTCAGCCAGGTGCTGACCAGGCCATTGCGCTTGAGGATGCCTTTCATGATGACCAGCGGCGAAACATGGAGAATTTCCGTGCATCCGGTCTGTACCGCATAGTCGATGGAGGCGGCGATCAGCTCCAGGCAGACCCGCCGGGACGTCCGCTGGTCCAGGTCCTGCGCGACGGCCAGCCGGGTCCCTTCCAGGATGGTCGGGGAATCGGGCAGGCGGCTGGCACGCTCCGGCCACAGGTCGCGGATCATGTAGGGGGTATCGGTAGTCACCAGGCGGAAGGTGCCGATGACCCGCCCATTCTCGTCCCGTTTGGTCAAATAGACCGTGGCCGGGGTGTCGTACTGATCCCATTCCATCCCGTTCCGGGCTTCCAGGTCCGACCAGCCCAACGCTTCGATGAACACGTTATGGCGCAATCGGAACTGGCCGCTTAAGGCGTCTCCGAACAGATGGGCGTCAGCCCAGGTGAAGCAATCGATCATGGTTCCGGTCTCCGATGCTCTATCTCCCACTCGGTCGACAGAGTGACTGGCCCGACGCTCCAGGACCACCCAGGGAGTTCCCCAGGTGCGGTCGTGTTAAACGGGAATTTCCGGAACGAATCACGCCTTATGGCGATTCGGGATTGCGCGAACCCGCAACGCACCTGCGGGATGTCCCCAGGGACCAGGGACACGCTGAATTTGGATCGTTTTTTATCTGACAGCCGGATCCATGCAAAAAGGCCTTATAGCATGGGTGGTAGGCATTAGAAAAGACCCGGTATGCGACCTCGCGGAAATCACCTAGACTAAAGTGTCTAGAAATAAAGGGAAAACCCTGATTGGCTTCCCGCTCCACTCCTCCTTCTCTACGCGCACAAAGGGAGTCGTTTGAACTTTCCCGTAATAGTAAACTACAAAGCAATGCCCAATGATCACAAAATCTCATGATTTCCCTTAATGGTAGGTTTCGCAACCAGTACCGCGCAAAGGCGAGTCTGTTGTCTTTTGGATCATCTCCGATCAATATTTTTTTACTAAGCCGCCCTGTCACGCAACAGACAAACGGACAGGAACAATGGGACTGACAGACTTCATAACCGAATCCAACCTCGCTGAGTCGGTCGACGAAATAAAGCAGGCTATTGTCGAATATGCCCCCGACCTTGGCATCAAGTATATGGCGTACGGAGATGTGTCCGCTTATGTGGCGTCGGGTGATCCGAGTGCTTTAGGAGTTATCGTTGATTATCCTAAAAGCTGGATCGACTACTACGTTACAATGAAATTCGGGAGCCACGATCCGGTGAACCGCCTTGCCTGCTTCGCCCGGGGGGCCTTCACCTGGGAGCAAGTGCGGACCCAGAAGCTCAAGCGGCCGGAACGGATGGTATTGGAGGAAAGCCGCTGTGCGGGCATGTTGCGGGGCGTGACTGTTCCCCTTCATGGCCCGATGGGGCAGATTTCTGTGTTCTCTGCGGTGGTGGAGGACGATAACCCCCTGTTGGTAAAACAAATCAATTCCTTCGCCCGCCAGCTCGACATGGTCTGGCAGGGCCTGGATTTGAACAACGATCCGGCACAACTGGTCCCGATCAGCTTGTCCCCGCGAGAGAGAGAAGTGCTGACCTGGGTGGCTGCCGGAAAATCCAACAGTGTCATCGGCGACATCCTTCATCTCAGTGAAAAGACTGTCGAATTCCATCTCCAAAACGCGATGCGCAAATTGGACAGTTCGTCTCGCGTACTGGCGGCTCTCAAGGCCGTAAGGATGTGTTTGATCAACCCGGCGACTGTTGCCCTGTAGGGATGTTATCCTATAGCGTGCTTTTGTTCGGAATGCGTGTTTCCCCTAGGGGACTACCCGGCTGCTGACCGGACGTTAGAAGGCGGACAATGGGCTCATCGATTTCAGAGCCCCCTAGGAGATCCGCCATGCCGTTCGAAACACTCACCCAACCTCAACCGCTCAGCGCGCCCGTCCTTTCCAATCCGGATGCCGATGCCGTGGTGGCTGCATTGGAAGAATCGGGCGCAGTTATTCTGACCAACCACGGTGCGGAAGCCACTGTTGCCCGGGCGCGGGCCGACCTGGAAGCCGTGCGGGCGCAAACCCCCTGCGGTGCTGGAGACTTCTTCGGCAAGCGCACCCGCCGTCGCGGCGCCGTGTTGACCTTGTCCGAAGCGGTGCGGGAGTTGGCGATTCATCCGCTGATGATGGAAGTCAGCCGTCGCATGTTGTCGGCGGCCGACACTTTCCGCCTCAGTGGTGCTCATCTGATCGACATCGGCCCGGGTGAACCCGCCCAGGTGCTGCATACCGAGGACGAGATGTGGGGCGTGCCGCGCGGCCACTTCAATTGCGCCTTGAACGCCATGTGGGCTCTTGGTCCCTTCACCGCCGAGAACGGCGCGACCCGTCTGGTGCCCGGCAGCCACCATCAGACCGAGATCGAGCGTTTCCCGCATGAGGACTCCGTCTGCCAGGCGATCATGGACCCCGGTGCGGTGACCCTGTTTGTCGGCGGCGCGGTGCATGGTGGCGGAGCCAACACGACCACGGATCAATGGCGCACCGGATTGTGCTTCTCCTATGCCCTGGGCTGGCTGCGGCAGACGGAAAACCACTACCTGATGTATCCCCCGCCGGTGGCGGCCGGGTTTACGCCGGAGCTGCGCCGTCTGATCGGCTATGACGTTCACCGGCCGAATATCGGCACTGTGGCCGGCGCTTCGCCGGAGCGGCTGTTCGACAATCCCGAGGTCGTCGCCGATCCCTGGCGGTGGGCGGAACCGGAAGCCTATGCCGATTTCCTGCCGGAATGGGCGAAGGAAGCCGTGCGCGAATTCTACGCTTCTCAGGGCCTGTAAGCGGTTCTTGCCGGCCCTCGGTTCGGGCCTTCGGTTTCCGCCTTCGGTTTCCGGTCCTTTGGCACGTCGTCTCCCATGTCAGTGCCAAAGGGCCGGACGCTTGGATGTGAGACCCGCTGATTACGCCGGGACCGTACGCCCCGGTACGAGCCGCCGGAAGGACAGGGCTTCGGCCACATGCCGGCGGTTGATGGTGGCCGCACCTTCCAGATCGGCGATGGTGCGGGCCACCCGCAGCACCCGGTGCCAGCCCCGGGCCGATAGCCGCAGTCGGTCGGCGGCATCGGCCAGCAGGGCGCTGCCGGCGGCGTCCGGGGTCGCCACCTTCTCCAGCTCCTGGCCATCGACCCGGGCATTCAGCAGGTCGGTCCGGCCGGATCCGGCGTAGCGCTGTCTTTGCAGGGCGCGGGCGGCGGCGACACGGTCGGCCACGGGGGCGCTGGGTTCGCCGCCAGCCAGCCGGGCCAGATCGCCAGGATGGACGGCCGGAACCTCTACGTGCAGGTCGATGCGATCGAACAGGGGACCAGAGATCTTGGACTGGTAGTCCTGGGCGCATTTCGGGGCCTTGTTGCAGGCCAGGGCCGGGTCGTCCAGATGGCCGCAGCGGCAGGGGTTCATCGCCGCCACCAGTTGCACCCGGGCGGGATAGGTCACGTTGGTGTTGGCCCGGGCCACGCCGACGCAGCCGCTTTCCAGGGGCTGGCGCAGGGCTTCCAGGGTGGCGCGGTGGAATTCGGGCAGTTCGTCCAGGAACAGAACCCCATGATGGGCCAGGCTGATTTCGCCCGGTCGCGCCCGCGCGCCCCCACCAACCAGCGCCGCGGTCGATGCCGTATGGTGGGGATCCCGGAAGGGGCGGTGGCGCAGCAGCCGGCCGTTCCGCAGCTTGCCGGCCACGCTGTGGACCATGCTGACCTCCAGCGCCTCGGCTGGGGCCAGGGGCGGCAGCAGCCCGGGCAGGCGGCGTGCAAGCATGGATTTGCCCGATCCGGGCGGACCGATCATCAGCAGGTTATGACCGCCCGCGGCGGCGATTTCCAAGGCGCGGCGGGCTGTTTCCTGGCCCTTGATATCGGCCAGATCGGCCAGGGGGCCGGGATCGTCAGCGATTTCCGGGCGGGGTCGGGGCAGCACCTGGGTGCCCTTGAAGTGATTGATCAGCTCCAGCAGTCCGCGTGGCGCCAAAACCCCGGCATTGCCGGCCCAGGCCGCCTCTCCTCCCTGGGGGCCGGGGCAGATCAGCGAGCGGTCGGCGGCATGGGCAGCGATGGCGGCGGGCAGGACACCGGCCACCGGGGCGATGGTGCCGTCCAGTCCCAGTTCCCCCAATACCATGTAGCTGTCCATATCCTCGGCCGGCAGGACCCCCATGGCGGTCAGCAGGCCGGCGGCGATGGGCAGGTCGAAGTGGCTGCCTTCTTTCAGCACGTCGGCGGGGGCCAGGTTGATGGTGATGCGCTTGGGTGGCAGCGACAGACCGACCGCCGCCAGGGCAGCCCGCACCCGCTCCCGGCTTTCGCCCACCGCCTTATCGGGCAAGCCGACGATGGTGAAGGCCGGCAGGCCGTTGGCCAGATGGACCTGGACATCGACATCCACGGTGTCGATTCCCTGGAAGGCGACAGTACGGATATGAGCGGTCACGGATGGCTCCTTCCCGGTAGAACACAACGATCTTTACCAGGGCGAGACACCACTTTAAAGCGTGTGGCACGGTCGAACATTGTTTTTATCTGCATTGGCACCCCCTATCCCTCCCGGATTGGCCAGTTCCGTCCAAGAGGGTGCTGGATCCGGACAAATTGTATTTATCAAAGCCCGACTTCTGGGCATGCTGTCCGGGAAAGAAGCGAGAGAAGATCAAAACATGGGTGAGTACCGGCCCTACAATTCTATTGAAGAAAATGCCGCTGAAGACCCGTTATCCGGGCAGCGCCGACGTTTCGCCTTTGCAACCATGTTGTTCGGTGCCTTGCTACTTGGCGCCTTCACGCCATTCGATCTGTTCCTTACGGGCTATATGCTGGATGCGACGGCAGAGGCGATCGGCTGCGTTCTTCTTCTGGTCGCTGCCTGGAAGGTCCGGCGGCAGGGGCTGACAATGATTACGATTGCCATGGTCGCTCTGGTGGCGGCGGGGGTGACGGCGACGGTGGTCCTGGGCGGGCGCGCCGGAGACGGGGTGGTGGTCTGGGTTACCGTCTTTCCCATGCTGCCGTTTTTCATGCTGGGTCTGCGAGGTGGTCTGGTGACGACGGTGCTGTTCGGCCTGGCTCTGACCGGCGGCATGGCGGCGGATGTGGGGTTGGGGGGACAGGCCGGCTACAGCTGGGTTGCGGTGGTGAACCTGGGGGCGGCGCTGATGACCGGCACCTGTTTCGCCTTTTTCTACGAAGCCAGTCGCCATCGGGCGGCACTGGAGCTGCGCCGGGCGGCCTTGACGGATGCGCTGACCGGTCTGCCCAACCGCCGGGCACTGATGCAGGCCCATGATCGGGAAGCGGCGCGGGCCGACCGGTACGGCCGGCCCCTGGCGCTGCTGATCCTCGACCTCGATCACTTCAAGGCGGTCAACGACCGTTACGGCCACGATACCGGCGATGCCGTCCTGTGCCAGGTGGCCGGGGTGGCCCGCCAGTGCCTGAACGACGACGGCGCCCTGATCTGCCGGCTGGGGGGAGAGGAATTCGCCGTTCTTCTGCCCGGCACGGACTTGGCCGGTGCCCGGCAGGAAGCCGAGCGCTTGCGCCTGGCCCTGGAAGGAAGCGTGCTTGTCCACAAGGGAGAGACCGTGCGCGTGACCGTCAGCATCGGCGTCGCCGTTTCCGACCCCGTTTCCGATCCCGCCCTCGGGCCGGGGACGATGGCGGGGACGACCGGCGCGGTGCCGTTGCGGAGACCTGGCTCCTTCGCCGCGTTGTTCGACGCGGCCGACCGCAACCTCTATCGCGCCAAGCACAACGGCCGGAACCGGGTGGAATGTGCCGCCTGAGGCGATTTTCTGCCCACTTTTCCTTTATTTTCCCGACATCGATCTTGGATGCTCTCGCGTTAGGCGCATATTCCATTTGACGCTTTTATGGTCAGGGCCGTAGCGTGGCGATACGCCCGGTCCTGAGCGCCGTAACGGGGAGGCATGATGCCCGCAAAGCCCTTTGACGAGATGAGCAAAGCGGACGGAAAGGTCCGTAAACCCTATCAGCTCTATAACAAATGGGCTGCGAAAACGCCGGCAACCTATTTGCAGCAAAAGCACAGTCAGGCCGACCTTCTGTTCCGGCGGATCGGCATCACGTTTGCCGTCTATGGAGACACCCAAGGTGGCGAGCGGCTGATTCCTTTTGACGTGGTGCCGCGCATCATCAGCAAGGAAGAATGGGAGCGCCTGTCCCGGGGGGTTTGCCAGCGGGTGGATGCGCTGAACAAGTTCATCGCCGACGTCTACGGGCCGCAGGAAATCTTCAAGGCCGGCAAGGTGCCCAAGACCCTGATCGCCGGCAACGACCAGTTCCGCGAGGAGATGGTGGGCTTCACGCCGCCGGGTGGCATCTATGTCCATATCGCCGGCATCGATGTGGTGCGCACGGACGAGAACGAATTCCATGTGCTGGAGGACAACCTGCGCACCCCGTCGGGTGTGTCCTACATGCTGGAAAACCGCGATGTGATGACCCGCCTGTTCCCGGAGCTGTTCGACCAGTACGCGGTGGCGCCGGTGAACCATTATCCTCAGGAGCTGCTGGGCACCCTGCGTCACGCCGCGCCGCCGAATGTGGACGACCCCACGGTGGTTCTGCTGACCCCCGGTCAGTACAACAGCGCCTATTTCGAACATGCCTTCCTGGCCGATGAAATGGGCATCGAGCTGGTGCAGGGTCAGGACCTGTTCATCGAGGACGGCTTCGTCTACATGCGGACCGTCGCCGGACCCCAGCGGGTGGATGTGATCTATCGCCGTATCGATGATGACTTCCTGGATCCTAAGGCATTCCGCGAGGACAGTATGCTCGGCGTGCCGGGCCTGTTCGACTCCTATCGCCAGGGCAAGGTGACCTTGTGCAACGCCATCGGCACGGGCATCGCCGACGACAAGGCGATCTATGACTACGTGCCCCAGATGATCGATTTCTATCTGGGGGAAAAGCCGATCCTGAAGAACGTGCCGACCTACCACCTGGACGATGAGTCGGACCGCAAATACGTGCTGGAGCACCTGGACGAACTGGTGGTCAAGGAAGTGCACGGGTCCGGCGGCTACGGCATGCTGGTGGGACCCAAGGCCACAGCGCAGGAGCGGGCGGCCTACAAGGAACGGGTGCTTGCCAAGCCGGGCAATTTCATCGCTCAGCCGACGCTGGCGCTGTCCACCTGCCCCACCTTCGTCGACCAGGGCCTGGCGCCCCGGCATGTGGATTTGCGGCCCTTCGTCCTGAGCGGCAAGACCACACAGGTGGTGCCCGGCGGGCTGACCCGGGTCGCGTTGAAGGAAGGCTCCCTGGTGGTGAATTCCAGCCAGGGCGGCGGCACCAAGGACACCTGGATATTGGAGCGCTGAGCCATGTTGAGCCGCACCGCCGATAACCTCTACTGGATGAACCGGTATGTGGAGCGGGCCGAGAACATGGCCCGTATCCTCGACGTTTCCCACCGCATGCACCAGCTGCCGCACAGCGGCGGCGACGGGATCGAATGGGAACCGGCCCTGATCATTTCCGGCCAGCGTCCCAGTTATGTGGAACGCTATGACGAAGTGACCCCGGGCAATGTCATCGCCTTCATGGCCCTGGATCCAGCCAATCCGTCGAGTATCTACAGCACCTTACATGCCGCCCGCGAGAATGCCCGGGCAGAACGCTTCGTGCTGCCCACCGAGATGTTCGAAAGCCTGAACCAGACCTGGCTGGAAATGCAGTCCCTGACCTACAGCCGCTTGGTGGAATGGGGATTTCGCGAATTCTTCGAATGGGTGAAGGAACGGTCCCACCAGTTCCGGGGGACCACAGTGGGCACCATGCTGCACACCAACGCCTTCCACTTTACCCGCCTGGGCACCTTCATCGAGCGGGCGGACAACACTGCCCGCCTGCTGGACGTGAAATACCACGTTCTGATGCCCGATGAAGACAAGCTCGACGAGGCCGTGGACTACTACCAGTGGGGGGCGGTGCTGCGGGCGATGAGTGCCATCAAGGCCTATCGGATGACCTATCGCGATACCATCAAGCCCCGCCAGGTGGTGGAGCTGCTGGTGCTGCGCGAGGAATTCCCACGCTCTCTGCACCATTGCTACAAGGTGGTCAGCGACCTGCTGGAGGAAATGGCCGGCGGTCACGAATGCACCCGTCTGGCCGGCGAGATGTATTCCCGCATGCATTACGGCCGGGTGCAGGATATCACCCGGCGCGGTCTGCACCGGTTCCTGACGGAATTCATCAACCGCAATGCCGCCATCAGCATGGAAATGGCGCGGACCTTCTATCTGGTTCCCGAAGCCACCGCCGGCCGGCAACGGCAAACGCAAAGCGCGTAAGGTCCTATTCGTGCCGTATGGCGCGTAAAGACCTAGCCCTATGGGTCGAGTCCATGGCACCTTCTGGCCAGGACTTCCATCTGTACACCCCGGGACGCGGCACAGGCGTCCCGGTCCGGTGCAACAAGGGGCGGGGCGTATGACGTATTGCTTGGGGATGGCGCTGAGCGAGGGGCTGGTGATGATGGCCGACACCCGGACCAACGCGGGTGTGGACAATGTCTCCTCCTTCCGCAAGCTGCGGATCTGGGAAGAGCCGGGCGAGCGGGTGATTTTCCTGTGCTCCGCCGGAAATCTGGCCATCACCCAGGCGGTGGTCAGCCTGCTGGAAGACACCGTGCGCTGGCCCAAGTCGGAGTCCGAGCTGGGCGTTGACCCCGCGGCCGATCACGGCAAGGGGCCGCTGATGCGGGCGCCCGGCCTGACGGCGGCGGCCAGCGTCGTCGGGGATGCTATCCGCGCCATTCATGCCCGCGATGCCGAAGCCTTGCAGCAGCAGGGCAACGATTTCCTGTGCTCCTTTCTCCTTGGCGGGCAGGTGAAGGGCGGGCCGATGCGGCTGTTCCTGATCTATGCCGCCGGCAACTATATCGAGGTCAGCGAGGACACACCCTTCTTCCAGATCGGTGAAACCAAATACGGCAAGCCGATCCTCGACCGCTTTGTGACCTACGACACGCCCCTGGCCGAGGCGGCGAAGTGCGCCTTCGTCAGCTTTGATTCCACCATGCGCTCCAACCTGTCCGTCGGGCCGCCGCTGGACATGGTGCTCTATCGCCGCGACAGCCTGACCGTCGAGGTCCGGCGCCGGCTTCAGGTGGACGATCCCTATCTGATGCAGGTGCGCATGGAATGGGCCGAAGGCGTGCGCGACATCTTCCGTGGCCTGCCGGACCCGCCGTTTATCCGGTAGGGTGTTGACGCGTCACACGGGCCTTTACCGGTCCATAAGGCGCGGCGGCCATCAGGTGACGGTGGTCTTCGCCTCGAACCGGCAGAGGTCGTTGACCACGCAGGCTGCACAGTCGGGCTTGCGGGCCTTGCACACATAGCGGCCGTGCAGGATTAGCCAGTGGTGGGCGTGCAAGGCGAATTCCGCCGGCACGCAGGCTTCCAGCGCCAGTTCCACCGCCAGGGGCGTCTTGCCCGGGGCCATGCCGGTGCGGTTGCCGACGCGGAAGATGTGGGTATCCACCGCCATTGTCGGCATGCCGAAGGCCATGTTCAGCACCACATTGGCGGTCTTGCGGCCGACACCGGGCAGCTTTTCCAGGGCCGCGCGGTCGGCGGGCACGGTGCTGCCGTGGGTGTCGATCAGCGCCTGGCTCAGGGCGATCACGTTCTTGGCCTTGGTGTTGAACAGGCCGATGGTCTTGATATGCGCCTTCACCCCCTCCTCGCCCAGGGCCACCGTCTTTTCCGGCGTGTCCGCAATGGCGAACAGGCCCCGCGTGGCCTTGTTCACGCCCTTGTCCGTGGCCTGGGCCGACAGCACGACGGCAACCAGCAGGGTGAAGGGATTGACGTGCTCCAACTCCCCTTTCGGTTCCGGGTTCTTTTCGGCGAGCCGGCTGAAGAAGGTATGGACGGCATCGGGAGGAAGGGCCATGGGGCGGGTGTCTCAAACTGCGCAAGATCCGGGTGGGCGCGGGGCATCGTGTCGCGCATGCTTCCGGGGTGAACGGTTGACATACACCACAACAGGAAGGGTCGCCACCCATGACTCCCCTTTCCCACTCCCCCAAGCCGGCCGTGCCTGCCGGCGTTCTGCCGGGCCTCGGCGGATCTTCGGTTCATCCTGGCAGTCTGAAGGCGCTGTGGCTTATGATTCTGACCTGGCTCGACATGCGTGCAGCGCTCCGGGCAGATTTGCAGTCCCTGGCATTGCTGGATGATCGTGCCAGGGATGACCTCGGCCTGTCGCCGGCGGACGTGGATCTGGCCCGCGACGCCGTGAAGCGGGAGCTGCGGTTATGGCGCTGATCCCCGCTCCCTCGCTGGCGCCTATGGAGACTCCCCCGGTGACCGGTCCATCGTTCTTCCCCGAAACGGAGGCTGGGGACCAGCGTTGCCGCGATTACGAGCGGATCGCCGAGGCCATTGCCTATCTGGATGCCCATGCTCTCGATCAGCCGTCCCTGGATGCGGTGGCGGCGGCCGTGGGGCTCAGCCCCTATCACTTCCAGCGCCTGTTTACCCGCTGGGCCGGGCTGAGTCCGAAGCGGTTCCTGGGCTGCCTGACGCTGAACCATGCGCGGCAGGTGCTTGCCGAAACCGGCAATGTGCTGGACACGGCGCTGGATGTGGGGCTGTCCGGGCCGTCGCGTCTGCATGACCTGTTCGTCGCCCATGAAGCCATGAGCCCCGGCGAGGTCAAGGCCGGCGGGGCCGGGCTGACCATCCGGGTCGGCACCCACGACACGCCTTTCGGGCTCTGTCAGGTCCACCTGACGCCGCGCGGCATTTGCGGTCTGGTCTTTATCGGTGGCGGAGAGCGGGCACCCGTTGATGCTGCCCAGGCGCTGGAGGAACTGCATGCCCGCTGGCCCGAGGCGGAGATCGTGACCGATCCGCAGGCGACCGATCCAGTGGTGGCGGTGCTGTTCGGTGGCGCCGATCCGGCAGCCCTGGCGCCGGAGAAACGGCGGCTTCTGCTGGCAGGGACGAATTTCCAGGTGGCGGTGTGGCGCGCCCTTCTGCGGATTCCGCCCGGTGCCTTGGTCTCCTATGACGCCGTGGCGCGGGCCATCGGCCGACCCACGGCGGCCCGGGCCGTGGGGCAGGCGGTGGGGGCCAATCCCATCGGCTTTCTGATCCCGTGTCACCGGGTGATCCGTTCCACCGGGGCCGTCAGCGATTACCACTGGGGTCCCATGCGCAAGCGCATCATCCAGGCCTGGGAGCAGACGGCAGCGGAATAAGGGGGTCCGGTCCGAAGAAGGCCTCGCTTATTCCGGTCTCACTCAGGCCTCACTCCGCATCGACAGCGTGGGCCTTCAGCTCGTCCAGGGAGCAGATCTGCAGGGTGGCTTCGTGGGTGGCGCGCAGCACCACCTTCGGCGCCATGCCCGACGCCAGGGCTTCCACCCAGCGGTCGGCGCACAGGCACCAGCGGTCCCCGGCCTTCAGGCCGTCGAAGCCGAATTCCGGGCGCGGGGTCGACAGGTCGTTGCCCCGCACCTTGGAGAAGTGCAGGAAGGCATCCGTCATCACCACGCAGACCGTATGGATGCCCAGATCTTCCGGTCCGGTCTCGCAGCAGCCGGTCCGGTAGAACCCGGTGCGCGGGTCCAGGGAGCATATGGACAGGGGGCCGCCCAACACGTTCCGTTGCTTTGGCGGCAGGGATCCGTCGCGCATGGGGCGTTCTCCTGATGCGGGTTTCGGGGGTTCGGAAGCTATCCGCTCCCCGAAGGGCTGTTATGCCTGACATGGGGCGGCCGGTCCAATCCTCCAATCCTCCAATTTTCCAACCCGCCCCACCCCAGGGGTCCGTCGTCCCCTATCCTGATCAGGCGACCTCGATATGGCCCATCATGCCGCTGTCCATGTGGCTGAGGATATGGCAGTGGAACATCCAGGATCCGGGGTTGTCGGCGACAAAGGCGACGGTGACCGTTTCCTGTGGGGCCACCAGCACCGTATCCGCCCAATGGCCGGTACCCAACAGGGCCTGGGACCGCTCGATCACCTTGAAGGCCATGCCGTGCAGATGGATGGGATGCGCCCAAGAGGTATCGTTGCGGATGGTATAGCGCGCTGTCCGTCCCAGCGTCAGGCGAGCGAGCGGCTCGCCGGGATGGCCCTCTTCCCCGGCCATGGGGACCCGGCCATTCACCGCCCAGACCAAACCCATATCCACCATCGCCCGGAAATTCAGCATCCGGCCGTTCACCTCGGCCTGGCTGAGACGGCCCATGGCCCCCCCTTGCAGCACCATTTCCAGCTCGTTGGCCTGCTCCAGGTCGGGTTCGGGCAAGGCGTTGGCCGGCAGGGGCGGCGGTGCGGGCCGGTTGGCCGTGCCTTTTCCCCGGCCCTTGGCATCGGCGGTCAAGGCGGCAATCGGGCGGGGCTCTTCCGGATCGAAGGCATCAACCACCAGGATCGGATTGGCCGGGTCGGCGGTATCGGGGATATCCACGACCAGATCGGCGCGCATGCCTGGCCCCAGGAAGACCACGGAGTCCACCAGCGCCTTCGGGTTCGCCAGCGGATGGCCGTCCAGGGCGATCAGCCAGACATCCCCGGTGGTCCGGACCTGGGGGGCCATGATCCGCCCGTTGGCACCGTTGCATAGCCGCAGTCGCAATCGTTCGCCGGGAGTGACGGAAACGGTGGGAGCGAACAGGCCGTTGGTGGTCGGCAGGTTGCCCATGCGACCGTTATGGCCGGCCATGTGCAGGTCGTCGAAATCGTCGGTGACCTGCAAATCCTTGCCGATCCGCCAGTCGTCCAGCATCCAGGCCAGATCCCGATCCACCGGATAGGGGTCCGGCTCGTCGACGATCAGCAGCCCCTTGGCTCCGTGGCCCATCTGCCGGGCGCTGTCCAGGTGGGGATGGTACCAATAGGTTCCGGCATCCGGGCAGACGAAACCGTAATCGAAGGTCTCCCCCTTCCCCACCGGCTCCTGGGTCATATGCGGTACGCCGTCCTGGTCGTTGGGCAGGCGGATACCGTGGCAATGGACGGAACTGGGGCGGTCCAGCTGGTTGTCCAGGGTGAAGGCCAGCCGGTCTCCCTGGCGGGCGCGCAGGATGGGACCGGGCACGACGCCGTTATATCCCCAGATGCGGGTTTCCGGCCGGTCGTCCCCCAGCAGGGCAGCCCAGCTTTCCGCCAGGATCAGGCGGTCCGGGCTTGCCGGTGCGGGTGTTGCGGCACGGGCAGCGGACAGCAGCGGCGGCAGGGCCGGCAGCAGGGGTGCGGCCAGGGTAGCCGCTCCCAGGCGGAGAACCTGCCGCCGATGGGCATCAAACGGGAAGCGGGTCATGCGAAGGCTCCGAAGCATGGAACGGGGGGCGGTCATTGCCGGGCGGCCTGGCGGGCCTGAACCGGGGCGGGCCAGGTGCTTTTGATATAAGCGAGAACAGCCGAGATTTCCTCCTCCGAGAGCGTTTCCTTGAAGGCGGGCATCGCGCTCTTGAAGCCTGCGGGGGCGCCGGCCGCGCCGCCGTCGCGAATGATCCCCAGCAGCACCGCGTCCGGATGGTGCCATGTATGGCCGCTGGGATCGTGGGGCGGGGCGGGTAGGGTGCCGTCGGGCTTGCGCTGGCGCCAGTCGGGGCTTTCGCCTTCCAGATTGGCCCCGTGGCAGCTGGCGCATTGATCGGCATAGACGGTTTCGCCCAGGGCCACCAGCGGGGCATTGGCGGGATCGGCCGGCGGACCGGCCGGGGTTTGCGGGATCGCATACAGGCCGACGGCGGCCACGATGGCCGCGCCACCCAGGGCCAAGCCGGCCCACAGGGGTTTGCTCAGGGTCATGATCGAAAAGTCCTCGAACGTCCGTATAAGACGCTGCTTCCGGTCTCGTTCCAACCGGGCGAAGCGTCGCGGGTCACATCACGAATGCGGGACGCGGGACGATCGGGGGGGTGGAGGGTCCAGGCTCAGACCATGGGCCACCGGCGCGTGGGCAGAGGCGCTCCAGCGCGCCGGCTCGCACAGGGCCGGGGCGGCAGGCTGGCTGCGTTCGGGCAGGGCTGCGGGAAGGGACAGGCCAAAGGGACAGCCCGCCCCATCCGCTGCGCCACAAGGCTGAACACTGGCAGCGTCGGGGGCTGCGGCGCAGGAACCGTCATGGCAGGGACCACCGGGGGCGCCGGCCCCATCCCCTTCATCCATGCCGCCGTCCATCGCCATCACGGGCGACGGTGCCAGGGCCATGGACAGAGCCATTGTGGGGGCGGACAGCAAACCCGGGCCGGTCATCAACAGGCTCAGGAGCACCCCCAGCAGGACCCGGCGCAGGGTGGTCATTCGCCGGGAGCGGTTTTCAGGACCGGGCGGACTTCGACGCCGTCCTGCAGGGTGTCGACAGTGCTGTAGTACTCTTCCCAGTTCTCCACGAAATCGACGATGGCCTGCCGGACGCAATCGTCCACGGACCGGTCCTTGCGGGCCGCCAGGGCCTCCAGGCGGACGCGCAGGTCGTCGGGAAGAGAAGGGACGGTCATCACGGGGCGTCCTCGTACTTGGGGCCGACCTCAGGGCAAGGCCGGTATATTTCCCAGGTTTTGGGAGTCGAATGAAAAGCTCCCCAGGATATTGAGAAGCTTGTCCACTCCCTGATAGACTATAGTACAGCGGTGTCGGCTAGGCTTCAACCGCTAGTCCTGCGGCGGGGCCAGTGTGGTAGAAGGGGCCGGCTTTCGCATTTTCAAGATCAAGGATCGCTTTGTCCATGGCTCGCAGCGGCGCGCGCCCTTCCCGGTCGACTTCGTCCTCTTCCACCTCCGGTTCTGACAGGAAGCGGGGAACCGCTCCCCGCAAGACGACCCTCAAGGCGTCCGCCAAGAGTACGGGCGCCGGCGGCCGGAGCAAGGGCACGGCCAAACCGGCGACCCGGCGGACGGGATCGGGCAAGGCGGGGGGCAAGGGGCGGCGCAAGGGTGGCCGGCGGCGGTCCTGGCTGCGGCGCTACGCTTGGCCGATGACCCAGGGGCTGCTGGTGGCGGCGATCTGGGTGGGACTGGCCGGCGCGGCGATGGTGGTCTATTTCGCCCATGATCTGCCTGATCCGGTGGAAGCGGCGTCGGTCACCCGCCGGCCCTCGGTGACGGTGCTGGCCGCCGACGGATCGCGCATTGCGGCCTTCGGGGACCTTCGTGGCGCATCGGTGCAGGCTCGCGAGGTACCGATGCTGGTACAGGCGGTGCTGTCCACCGAAGACCGGCGCTTCTACGACCACTTCGGCATGGACGTGTTGGGGATCGCCCGGGCCATGGTGGTCAATATCCGTGCCGGGCGGGTGGTGCAGGGGGGCAGCACCATCACCCAGCAAGTGGCCAAGAACCTGTTCCTGACCCAGGACCGCACCTTCAAGCGCAAGATCCAGGAAGTCCTGCTGGCCCTATGGCTGGAATACAGCTTCACCAAGGACCAGATCCTCACGCTCTACCTCAACCGGGTCTACCTGGGGGCGGGGACCCACGGGGCCGATGCGGCCTCCTGGCGGTATTTCAACAAGCCGGCGACGCGGATGGACCTCTACGAGGCTGCGGTGATCGCTGGTCTGCCCAAGGCTCCGTCCCGCCTCAACCCCCTGGCCAGCCCCCGCCGCGCCGATGCCCGGGCGCGGGAGGTGCTGCAGAATATGGCCGAAGCCGGTTTCCTGAGTGCCGAGCAGGCCCGCGCCGCCGGTGAAGGCGGCCTGGCCAAGCTGGCGCGGGGTGCCGGCGGGACCGGGCGGGCGGGCAGCTGGTTTGCCGATTGGGTGGCAGATCAGCTGGAAGGCTATGTGGGGTCGCCGGATCGGGACCTGGTGGTCCGCACCACCCTGGATCCGGCCCTGGAAGCGCGGGCGGAAGCGGTGCTGCGGACGGCCCTGGACGGCCCGGGGCGGGAGCAGAAAGCCGGGCAGGGGGCTGTTCTGGTGATGGACACATCCGGTGCGGTGCGGGCGATGATTGGCGGGCGGGATCACGCCAGCAGCCCCTTCAACCGCACGGTCCAGGCGCGGCGGCAGCCGGGTAGTGCCTTCAAGCCCTTTGTGTATCTGGCGGGTCTGGAAGCGGGTCTTGCGCCGGACTCGGTGATGACCGATGCGCCGGTGACGGTCGATGGCTGGTCCCCGGGCAATTATGGCCACTCCTTCCGGGGCGATGTCACCCTGGCCGATGCCCTCGCCCATTCGCTGAACACGGTGGCAGTGCGGGTCAGCGAATATGCCGGCCGGTCCAATGTGGTGAAGGTGGCCCAGCGGATGGGTCTTGTCGCGCACCTGCGGCCCGAACCTGCGGTCGCCTTGGGGGTATTCGAGGTCTCCCTGATCGATCTGGTGGCCGCCTATGCGCCCTTTGCCACCGGCGGCTATGCCGTGCTGCCCCATGGTATCGAGTCGATCACCGACGGCGACGGCCGGGTTCTTTACAAGCGTTCTTCCAGCGAGGCGCGACGGGTGATTGCTTCGGCGGATGCGGCGACCATGGATGCCATGCTGGCCCGGGTTGTGTCCCAGGGGACGGCCAAGGCGGCCCAGCTGCCTGGCGGCGGTGCGCGGGGGAAGACCGGGACCAGCCAGTCCTATCGGGACGCCTGGTTCATCGGCTACGCCGGGCCGGTCCTGGCGGGGGTGTGGCTGGGCAACGACAACGGCAAGCCGATGGAAGAAGTGACCGGCGGCAGCCTGCCGGCGGAAATCTGGCGAAAGGTGATGGGCGGAGAGTGAGGTTTTCTCAGGCTGCGGGGGCAATCCTTCTCGCGTTTCCCGGCGCGCCGCTTGGGTCATACTCTTCCCATTGCCCACTCACCGTTACCCCCGGACAGGAGGAGATTTCCGCATGCTGCTTTCCCAGGTTCGCCAGATGGCCAGTTACAGTGCCTGGGCCAACACCCGCCTGTATGACGCGGTGGCCCGGTTGTCGCCGGAAGAAGTGGCGGCGCCGCGTTCGGCGTTCTTCGGCTCCATCCTCGGCACCCTGAACCACTTGCTGGTCGGCGACATCCTGTGGCTTGACCGCCTGGAAGGCCGCTCGCCCCGCCCCGATGTGCGCCTGGATACCATCCTGCACGACACCCTGCCGGCCCTGCGCGATGCCCACCTGCGCCAGACGGAGGCCTATCGCACCTATGTGGCAGGGCTGGACGAAGCCACTCTGGCAGGGACTCTGGTTTACCGCACCATCGATGGTACGGCCTGCACCACGCCGACGGCCGTGGTGCTGACCCATGTGGTGAACCACGGCACCCATCACCGGGCGCAGGTTCATGGCCTGCTCAGCCAAACCGCCGTGGCGCCGCCGCCCCTGGACCTGATCTACTTTTGGCGGGAGACGCAGGCGGCCTCCTGAGGCCGGGCACCGGTCACCTGACGGAAGCGGCGGGAAAAACGGCGGCTGGAGGCATATCCGCAGGCTGCCGCCGCTTCGTCGGGGCTCAGGGCATCCTCGCGCATCAGCCGGTCCGCCTGGGCCATGCGTTCCTCGGCCAGCAGGGCGCGGAAGCCGGTACCGGCTTTGGCCAGACGCCGCCGCAATGTGGCGCTGCCCAGCCCCAGGGCATCCGCCGCCAGAGCCAAGGTCCACGGCCGGGCGGGGTAAAGGGCGACCAGTCGCCGCACAGCTTCGGTGGTGCCGGCGGCCTTGCCGCGCAGGGTCTCTCTGCCCGGACCATGGAACGGCAGCGTCAGCGGGGCGCCCAGATGCAGCGCCCACAACAGAACCTCCATCACCCGATGGTCGGCCAGGCCCGGCGGCAGTGGGGCGGGGATTTCCGGATCCAGGGCGGCGGCCGTATGGACCACGGCCTCCATCAGCCCTGGGTCCTTGGGCAGCGACCATCCCTTTGGCCGGCTGGGAGGTGATGTCCGGGCATCGGGATGGGCGGCCAGGGCGCGGCGCACCAGCCGGGCGGGGAAGCCGATGACCAGGGCGCGATAGCGGCCGCTGGCCGGGTCGGGGTCGTTGACCACCTCGCCTTCCCAGCCGGCGGGCAGGATCAGCGGGGTGCCGGGGCCGAAGGTGTCGGTTTGGCCACCCCACCCCAGGACCTTGCGCCCTTCCAGCACGATGATCAGGCCGGTGCCGGGCACCGTCATGGGGGCATAGCGCTCCCGCTGATACTCGACGAAAGCGCACAGCACCGGCTGATCCGGATCGCCGCCGCCCATCCGCGCCCGGCTGTCCCGCCGGGCATAGCCGGCAAGCTGCCCCAGGCCCCGCGTCCAGGCGGCGGCGGGGGCCGTCATCGGCCGTACAGGCCCGTCACCGTGGCCGATCCCAGGCTGTGGGCATGGACCATGAACCCGACCATGGCGCCGCTTGCCTCCGCATCCAGGGGCAGGGAGGGCACGTCCAGGGCGTGGATGGTGACCTGATAGCGATGGGGGGCGTCTCCCTGGGGCGGGCAGGGACCACCGTAACCGTGGGCGCCGAAGTCGGTGCGGCTCTGCACCGCGCCATCGGGCAGGGCGCCGCCGTCGGCCGAGCCGGCACCGGCGGGCAGGGCGGTGGTCTCGGCGGGCAGATTGAAGACCACCCAGTGCCACCAGCCGCTGCCGGTGGGGGCATCGGGGTCATAGACGGTCAGGGCGAAGCTTTCGGTCCCCTCCGGTGCGCCGCTCCAGGCCACGGCGGGAGAGATGTTGCCGCCGGTGCAGCCGAACCCGCTGAACACCTGGGCTTCGGCCATGGGGGCGCCGTCGGTGATATCCGGGCTGGTGATGGTGAACGCGGCGTCGGCTGCGTGGGCCATCGGGGTCGCGGACAGCAGTGCCAGGGCGAAGGGCAGGGCAACAAGACTACGGCGAGAGACGGGGTTGGTCATGAAAGCCTCCGTATTCGATCAGGGAAGGCACTGTACGCTTTTTGCGCGCGATGCGCAGACACGGATATGCGCAGAGGGGTGCCCGAAATGCGCAAATCGCCTGCGGCACCGGCACAGGGATCTTCGATGCCCCGCCGGGGGTAGAGTCCGGCCCTTTTTCGTGGCATGATCAAAAAAGAAATCATGATTCTTTTTTGGAGACCCCGGAATGATGGCCGAGTTCGCCGAAGATTCCCTGCCCTTGCTGGACCTGGATGCGACGGCCCAGGCCGCTCTTGTCCGGGACGGACAGCTGACCCCCAGTGCTTTGCTTGAAGCGGCCATCGCCCGCGTGACCCGGCTGAACCCGGCGCTGAACGCCGTGGCGGCCGCGGATGAGGAAAAGGCTCGGGACCGGGCGTGGAGTGTCGGCCGGCATGAACCTTTTGCCGGCGTCCCCACCCTTTTGAAGGACCTTCTACGCTATCCCGGACTCCCCTGCGCCTATGGATCACGGTTGTTTCAGGGGTTTGTTCCCGACCAGGGATCGCCCTATACCCGGGCGCTCGACGCGGCCGGGCTGGTGGCGTTGGGCAAGACCACCACATCCGAATTCGGCCTGCTGGGGACGACGGAAGGCGCGGCGAGCAGGGCGACCCGCAATCCCTGGAACACGGACTGCTCCACCGGCGGATCCTCAGGCGGGGCCGTGGCGGCGGTAGCGTCGGGCATGGTGCCTGTGGCCCATGCCTCCGATGGCGGCGGCTCGATCCGGGGGCCAGCCGCCCTTTGTGGCCTGTTCGGCTTCAAGCCCAGTCGCGGGCGCACGGTTCAGGCCGATCTGGCCCCGGAAACGCCGCTGTCGGGTATCGTCAGCGACCATTGCGTCAGCCGCTCCGTCCGGGACAGCGCCACTTGGCTGCGCATCACCGAAACGGGCGAGGACCCCCTGCCGTCCGATGAAGACCTTGCAGCGCCTCCGCCGCAGTTGCGCATCGGCGTGCATGTCACGGATTGCTTCGGCAACGCTCCGGACCCGGAGGTGGCGGAGGCTTTCGAGCGGACCGTCGGTCTTTGCGCGGCGCTGGGGCATCGGATTGCCCGGATCGACATGCCGGTGGTCGATGCCGGCGCCAGTGTGGAACCCGTTCTCGACCTGATGGCGGCCTCCATGGCCGGAGTGGTGGGGCAGGTGTCGGCGATGATCGGCGCGGATCCCCCGCGTGAGGCTCTGGAGCCTTATACCTGGGCGTTGGTGGAACGGGGTCGGCTCCTGGACGGGTCCCGCGTCGCCGGGGCGCGGCAGAGCCTAGCGGCATTGGGTGCCCTTGCCGCAGGGGCGCTGGAGGATGTGGATGTGCTTCTCAGCCCGACGATTCCCTTCACCGCCCCGCCCCTCGGGCGGTTCGGTCCGGAGGCACCGCTTGACCGGCTGAAGGCGCAGTTTCAGCGTTGCGCGGCGTATACCGCACCGGCCTCCCTTGGCGGACTCCCGGCAATGTCGGTCCCCTTGTTCCCTGCGGCCTCGGGAATGCCGGTGGGCAGCCATTTCGTGGGTCGCCCGGGCGGGGACGCGCTGTTGTTCCGGCTGGCGTTTCAGTTGGAAGGGGCCGCGCCCTGGGCGCCGCGCCTTCTTCACCGCGCACGGGAGCTGGCCGCATGGTCCAAGTCCTGAAGGAAGGGGTGCGTCGGGATATCCTCGACGCCGCCGCCGCCGTCTTCGCCGAAACCGGCTTTGCTCCGGCGCGCTTGTCGGACATCGCCGCTTGCGCGGGAACCAGCACCAGCAACCTGTATAAGTACGCGAAGGATAAGGCGGATCTGTTCGACCAGGTGGTTTCGCCGGCGCTGGCCGCTCGCTACGCCGATATCCTGGAAACGCGGGTGGGGGAATTCGCGCAGCGTTCGGACTGGGAGGCGATGACCGCCTCCGGCTCCGACCCGGCGCGCGAGCTGCTCGGTTTCTGGGTCAGCCATCGGCATGTGGCGGTCATTCTGATGAGCCGGGGGGCCGGAACGCCCTATGCGGATCTTCGGCACCGGCTCGTCGCGATGATGACGGACCGGGCGATGCAAATCCCAGGCGGTGGCCGGCAGTCGCCCGAAGTCCGCTTTCTGCTCGATCAGATCTTTACCAGAACCTTGGATACCCTGTCGGAGATCCTTCTGGCCTATTCGACGGCCGAAGAGATCGCGGCGATGGTTGCTCTGTTCTGGCGGTATCAACTGGCGGGGCTGGAGGCGCTTCTGGCGCCTCCGAACGACCTGATCTGACACATACCGGCCCTTGGTGTGGTGAAACCCCTGCGGGCTGCCAAGGCTAAGTGGTGTCTGGCTACAGGTTCCGCCGGAGTTCTTGCAGGGCGACTTTCATCACCGCATCCCGCCAGGGTCCGAAACGGGCCAGCAGCTTGTCCTTGTCTTCGTTGAAGAAGAAAACAAAGCCGTCTTCGGAGACCGGGATGAGGGTGTAGCGGGGCTGTCCCTCATCGTCATCCTCGATTTCCATGAAAGGTACGCAGATTAGACTGCCGTTAAAGGCTTTTTCGACACCATGAATCGCGAATACAAGCTGGGCCTTGCGGGTCCTCAGCATGGACATTCTGACCCAGGTGCGATAGCCGGTCAGGTCCGGAGCATCCGTCCCGCACCGGGTGGTTGGCGCGGGTCTTCCAGTCGCCTCGGATCAGCGGGATTTCTACCGGGCGGCTTTGGGCATCAAGGCCTTCCGTCATATCCTGGCTGCGCACCAGAGCAGCATGCAGGTCCTTGATGTAGGAGGTGGTTAGCGTACGCTCGCTTTTCACGAAGGCAAAGACGCCGTCCAAGGCGTCCTTCTGGTCTTTCAGCAGTTGAAGGACGAAGGCCCGGGGCTTGTCGGTTGATCCGTGGCTCAGAAGTTCGGCCTGGAAACCGCGCTCGATCAGGGTCCGAGTGACTCCTCGATCGATATTATAGAGGTTTTCGATGATACCGGTTTCGATCGCCCATTCCCGGCTCAGGCGTTCGGTGAAGCTTGCCAGTTGGGCGGTGCCGTGAAGCTGTCGACGCTGTTCTGTCCAGATGGCGCGGATTCCGGGGATCTCTGAGGCGGCAAGCGTGCGGGGATCAGATTCCAGACCGGTTATTCCGGTGTCTGCCTGCCAAATCGCCTGTTCGTTCATGTCCCGCCCTCGCCTGACGTCCCGAAATCATATACGCCAAGTTCAAGACATCGGGTCCATACGAGGAAAGCGCCACCCCGAAGGGTGGCGCTTTCCGCACAGCCTATCCAGGAATTCCCGACTTAATGCCGGAAGTGCCGCACGCCGGTGAAGACCATGGCCAGGCCCTGTTCGTCGGCGGCCTTGATCACTTCGTCGTCGCGCACGCTGCCGCCCGGCTGGATCACGGCGGTAGCCCCCGCAGCGGCGGCGGCCAGCAGGCCGTCGGCGAAGGGGAAGAAGGCGTCCGACGCCACGGCAGAGCCCCGGGTCGCCGGTTCGGCGGCACCGGCCGCCTGGGCCGCTTCGTCGGCTTTCCACGAGGCGATGCGTGCGCTGTCCACCCGGCTCATCTGGCCCGCGCCCACACCCACGGTGGCGCCGTTCTTCACATAGACGATGGCGTTGGACTTCACGTGCTTGCAGACGCGGAAGGCGAACAGCAGATCGGCCATTTCCTGGTCGGTGGGCGCGCGCTTAGTCACCACCTTCAGGTCGGCGTCCAGCACGTCGGCGGCGTCGCGGTCCTGAACCAGCAGACCGCCAGCCACGGACCGCACGGTCAGGCCCTGGTCGCTGTTTTCCGGCATTACGCCGGTCAGCAGCAGGCGCAGGTTCTTCTTGGCGGCGAAGATGGCCCGGGCGTCGGCGTCGGCGTCGGGGGCGATCACCACTTCGGTGAAGATCTTGGTGATGGCTTCCGCCGCGTCCTTGTCCAGGGGCCGGTTCAGGGCGACGATGCCGCCGAAGGCACTGACCGGGTCGCAGGCCAGGGCCTTTTCATAGGCTTCGGTCAGGCTCTTGCCCTGGGCGACGCCGCAGGGGTTGGCGTGCTTGATGATCGCCACTGCCGGTTCGGCGAATTCGCTGACCAGTTCGAAGGCCGCGTCGGTATCGTTGATGTTGTTGTAGCTCAGTTCCTTGCCCTGCAGCTGCTCGGCGCTCGCCACACCGGGTCGGGCCAGACCGTGGACATAGAAGCTGGCATTCTGGTGGGGGTTCTCGCCATAGCGCAGGGTCTGCTTCAGGCGGCCGGCGAAGACGATGTGGCGCGGCTCGGTTTCGCCCACCTGGGCCTGGAACCAGCGGCTGATCGCCCCGTCATAGGCGCCGGTGCGGGCGAAGGCGGCGGCGGCCAGGCGCTTGCGCAGCGCCGGGGTGGTTGCGCCCTTGTTGGCGGCCATGTCGGCCAGGACCGCGTCGTAGTCTTCCGGATCCACCACAACGGTCACCGACTCATGGTTCTTGGCCGCAGCGCGGATCAGGGCGGGGCCGCCGATATCGATGTTCTCCACGCAGTCCTCGAACGCCGCACCGCGGGCGACGGTGGATTCAAAGGGGTAGAGGTTGACCACCACCAGATCGATGGGGGCAATGCCGTGGTCTTCCATGGCCCGGGTGTGTTCCGGGTTGTCGCGGATGCCCAGGATGCCGCCGTGGATCTTGGGATGCAGGGTTTTCACCCGGCCGTCCAGCATTTCCGGGAAGCCGGTGAAGTCGGCCACTTCGGTGACCGGCAGGCCGGACCCGGCGATGGTTTTGGCGGATCCGCCGGTGGACAGCAGCTCCACGCCGTATTCCAGCAGGGTCTTGGCCAGCGGTACGAGGCCGGTCTTGTCGGAAACGCTGATCAGGGCGCGACGAATGGGCATGGGGTGCAACACGGCGATGCGTCCTTACGGAAGGCTTGGGTGGGAAAATGGGGACGGCCTTGCGACCGGCGGTCTCTATACCACGACCCGATGGGGCCGGATAGGGCGGGAAAGGGCGGATCGACGCAGGAAACAGCGCTTTTCCGCCTTTTTCGTCTCCCTGTCACCCCGCCCGGCGGTCTTCCGGCGCCCGGATCTGCACCTGTCTGGCCACCGCAGCGGCGAATTCGGGAACGACGGCGTGGACCACCTCCCGCGCGGTGTCCACATCGGCATTGCGGCAGGCGGTGTCCAGGCGGTCCAGGTGGGCGGCCATCTCGGCGGCGTCCAGCACCCTGGGGGCGGCCAGCAGCACCCCACTGGTCGGGGTCGGCAAGGGCTTTTCCTGGCCGTGGAAGATTTCCTCGTACAGCTTCTCGCCGGGGCGCAGGCCGGTGTAGCGGATTTCGATATCCTCGTCCGGACGCAGGCCGGCCAGGCGGATCATCTGTCGGGCGAGATCGGCGATGCGCACCGGTTCCCCCATATCCAGCACGAACAGGTTGCCCCGCCACTGATCGCCCTGGATGCCCAGCGCGGCGGCCTGCAGCACCAGCTCGACGGCCTCGCGGATGGTCATGAAGAAGCGATTGACCTCGGGATGGGTGACGGTCAGCGGTCCCCCGGCGGCCAGCTGACGCTGGAACAGGGGCACCACCGATCCGGTGGAGCCCAGCACATTGCCGAAACGCACCGTGATGTAGTGGGTACCGCTTTCTCCGTCCCTGCCTTCGCCCCGTTCCTCCAGATCCAGGGCCTGGCAGCAGCTTTCGGCCATGCGTTTGGAGGCTCCCATGACATTGGTCGGGTTGACCGCCTTGTCGCTGGAGATCAGCACCATCGCCTTGACCCCGTGACGGCGACAGGCTTCGGCCACCGTGCGGGTGCCCAGCACATTGGTGCGCAGGCCCTCGATGGGGTTCATCTCGACCATCGGCACGTGCTTCAGGGCGGCGGCGTGGAACACCAGCGAGGGCTGTTCCTCGGCAAAGATGGTTTCGATGCGGCCGGTATCACGCACGTCGGCGATCATCGCCCGGCGGGCCAGGCTCGGATAGCGTTCCGACATCTCCAGGTCGATGGTGTACAGGGCAAACTCGCTGTTGTCGGCCAGGATCAGCCGGTTCGGACCCAGCGCGGCCACTTGCCGGACCAGTTCCGACCCGATGGAGCCGCCCGCGCCGGTAACCAGCACCGTCCGGCCCCGCACCAGATCCAGCACCGGCGTGCGGTCCAGCACCGCCTGGGGACGGCCCAGCAGGTCCTCCAGGGCGACGGGGCGCACTTGCAGGCTGTCGGCGATGCCGGCGCGCAGGTCGGTCAGCCGGGGCATGCGGTCCAGAGTCAGCCCCTGGGCGGTGCAGTCCTCCAGCAGATCGCGCAGGGCGGTGCCGTCCAGCTCGTCCTTGGTCAGGATCAGCTTGCGCGGGGCCAGGCCGCCGGCTTTCAGCGCCGCGACCACCCGGCCGAGTTCTTCGAAGGTGCCCAGGACCTGGGCGTTGCGGATGCGCCGGCCGACACGGGTGTCCTTTTCCGCCAGAATGCCGACGACCCGATAGGGCGGATGCGGATCCAGTCCCAGGGCACGGATGAACATCTCCGCCCCGTCCGAGGATCCCCCAAGCAGAACCGGAATGGCGCCGCTGCCTTCGGTGTTGTGGCGCAGCTCCAGTCGCCGGTCCTTCAGCAGGCGATAGACGAAACGCGGCCCGCCCAGCAGTACCAGCAGCACGAACCAGGTGATCAGCGGCATGGAGCGCGGCACGTATTCCAGCCGCGACAGCAGAAACATGGCCGGCAAAAACAGCACCAGGGTCAGGGTGGCGCCGCGCAGGATCGCCCATAAATCCTCGATCGAGGCATAGCGCCAGACCCCCACATACATGCGCTGGGAATAGAAGGCGATGCCGGCGCACAGGGCGAACAGGGCCGCGCCTTGCAGGATATGCTCGATCGGGGCATAGGTGACGATCCGGTCCCCGAGGCGCAGGTAAAGGGACAGCACGAAGGCTGCTGCTGCCATGACCACGTCGTGAAGCATGACAAGGCGGGCACGTTTGGGAATGGGAGTCAGGAACGGCAACACGCCAGAAAGTCCTTTGTCAGCGACGGCGCACAATACCCCGGAAATGGTGGGAACGGAACGGAGTCACGGCTTTTTCGATCCGATATCTCCCGTTTCGGTTTCTGTATCCGGTCCCGGTAGCGTACCCCCCGTCAGTGCCGCGATCATGGCTGCGACCACGGCGACGGCGGCGGCCAGCGCGGGCCAGGGCCAGCCGGCGGCGGCCAGCAGGGCCAGACCGTTCAAAACCGTATTCCCCAGGGCAATCAGACCCGAGGCCCGGCTGTGCCGCCAGCCCCGGATCACGGCTTTCTGATAGGCATGCTGGCGATGGGCCTGCCAGATCTTCTGACCATGCAGCAGGCGCCGGCCCAGGGTCAGGGTGGCGTCGGTCAGGTAATAGGCGGGCAGGATCAGGGCGGCAGCCCATTGGCCCTGGCCGATCAGCACCAGCAGCAGGGCGCCGGTCAGATAGCCGATCGGCACACTGCCCACGTCCCCCAGGAAAACCTTGGCCGGATGCCAGTTCCACACAAGAAAGCCCAGGGCGGCCCCGGCCAGCACGGGTGCGACCCCCAGCCAGCTTCCCATCAAGGCAAGCGGCAGCCCGGCGGTCAGGGCCACGGCTACAACTCCCACTCCCACCGCCGCAGTCTGGACACCGCTGATGCCGTCGATACCGTCCATGAAATTGGTCAGGTTGACGCACCATACCCAGGCGCCGAGGGCCAGCGGCGCCCCCAGCCAGTCGGGCACCACTCCGCCCAGGGTCAGCGTTCCCGCCGGCAGGGCCGCGAGGCCCACGGCAACACAAGCCAGATGGACCAGCAGGCGGCCCAGCGGTCCCAGGCCCTTCAGATCATCGGCGAAGGACAGGGCCATCAGAACCAGGGTACAGGCCAGGACGGCCCACAGACCCCAGGTTCCGACAGCGGATCCGTCGCCGCCCGATTCCGCTTCCGATCCCGGGCCAAAAGCCCACAGCACGGCGGTCAGGGCCACCACCACGGCCATGACCGCCAGCCCGCCGCCGCGCGGGGTGGATCGGGTGTGGCTGGAGCGTTCGTTGGGATTGTCCATGATCTGGCGGGCGATCAGCACGCGGATCAGCCGCCCCGTGGCCAGGGCCGACAGGGGGATGGCGGTCGCGCCGAGCACCAGACTCCAGGCCAGGGTCCCCAAGGTCTGGCCCTCCATCACCCCGTCCCCCCGGGGGCGCGGTCTCCCAGCAGGGAGCGGTACAGGTCGACGGTCTGGGCGCCGATGCGTTCGGCCGAGAACTCCGCTTCCACCCGAGCCCGCGCCGCCATGCCCATGGCCCGGCGGCGCGGGGCGTCATCGGCCAGGGCGGCCATGGCCTCGGCCAGGGCGGCGCTGTCGCGGACGGGGACCAGCAGACCCGTCGTGCCGTCGGCCACCACGTCCCGGCTGCCCGGTGCATCGGCGGCGATC
Organism: Rhodospirillaceae bacterium Z3-40; assembly: GCA_046233135.1. Classification (GTDB taxonomy): domain Bacteria; phylum Pseudomonadota; class Alphaproteobacteria; order Rhodospirillales; family Rhodospirillaceae; genus JBJXHN01. The sequence goes on from JBJXHN010000005.1 coordinate 357,352, forward strand.
CCCGGTCGGCCGACGCAGGCGGCTTCCAGCAGCGCCTTGGGCAGGCCTTCGCGGTAGGAGGGCAGGACGGCCACATGGGCCTGTTTCCATACGTCGGCGATATCGTCGCGATGGCCCCACCATTTGCACAAGCCCTCGGCCTCCCAGGCGCGCAGGGTGTCCGCGTCCAGGCTGGCCGGGTTCCCGGGATCGGGCTCGCCGACCAGGGCCAGCCGCACCGGCCGGCCGGCATCACGCAGGCGCCGGGCGGCCTCGGCCAGTTCGTTCAGACCCTTGTCGGCCAGCATGCGGCCCACATAGCAGAACAGCGGCGGCCCGTCGGGCTCGGGCGCGGGGGGCAGCAGGTCCATGTCGACCCCGGATCCCGGCACCAGGGCGATGCGATCGGCGCGGACGACGCCCCTGTCGGCGAAGAAGGCCCGATCGTCCGGGTTCTGCACCATCAGCCGCCGATCTGGGCGGTTGAGCAGCCAGCGGAACAGCCAGGTGATCACCGGCCGCACTAGCCGCGCCTTGAGGCTGTCTGAGATATAGACCCATCCCAGCCCGGCCACGGTGGTGACTACCGGCGGCCGCCCGGTGAGGTCGGCGGCCAAAGCGCCATGGACGGCGGGCTTCAGAGCCACGGAATGGACCAGATCGGGCATTTCCCGGCGCAACACCGCCTGCACCCGCAACAGCAGGCGGGCTTCGGCCAGGGGATTGACGCCGCGCCGGTCCCAGGGCAGGGAGATGATCCGGATTCCCAGGGCTTCGATACGCGGGCCGTGGTCCCGCACCCGGCAGGCCACGGCCACGTCATACCCGGCCGCCTTGGCCGCCAGGGCCATGGGCAGGCGATGGCGCCAGAAAGCCCAGTCCTCGGTGACCAGGAACAGCAGCTTGGGCGCACCTGACGGTCTAGCGGCGGGGGAAGGTCCGGTCACGACGGGGCCGTCTCCTTCTTCTCCAGACGGGCGATGAAGAAGCCGTCCATACCGCCTTCGGCATCCAGGCCGGTGGGCAGCAGGCGCAGGTCGCCATCGGCGGTCAGCCAGTCGGCGGCGATCCCGCTTTCCCCGGCGGTGATCGGGCGGCGGTGCAGGTCGCCATGGCGGTCCAGGGCGGCGGTCACGCGCGGCAGGCCTTCTTCCGTCTGCAGGGAACAGACGCAATAAAGAAGGGTGCCGCCCGGCGCCAGCAGCCTGTGGGCAGCGTCCAGCAGCGCGTCCTGACTGGTGGCCAGGGTGGTGGCGTCGCCGGGGCGCTTCAACCAGGGGGCATCGGGGTGGCGGCGCAGGGTGCCGGTGGCCGTGCAGGGAGCGTCCACCAGCACGGCATCGAACGACCCGTCCGATGTCCCGTCCTTGCCGGCCCATTCGGTGGCGTCGGCAGGGACCAGGGTGACCGGCCCCCCGTCGCTCGCGAAGCCGCAGCGCTTCAGGTTGGCAGCGACCAGCGCCAGGCGGGCCTCGGCGCGGTCCAGGGCGGTGACGGTTGCGCCGGCGGCGGCCAGTTGCAGGGTCTTGCCCCCCGGGGCGGCGCAAAGGTCGGCCACACGCTTGCCGGTCAGAGCGCCCATCAGGCGCACTGGCAGGGCGGCGGCGGCATCCTGCACCCAGAAGGCACCCTCTTCGAAACCGGGCAGGGTGGGAACGGCGGTGCCGGCGGGCAGGCGCACCGATCCGGTGGGCAAGGCGATGCCGTTGACCCTGGTGGCCAGCGCGGCGGTGTCGCCGTCGCGGGGGGTCAGGTCCAGGGGCGCTTCCCGGGCGCAGGCGGCAGCGATGGCAGCGGCGGTTCCGGCGCCATAGGCCTGGGACCAGCTGTCAATCAGCCAGCGCGGCAGGTCGGTGACGGTGGGCGGCAGGCTGTCGAGGCGGGCCTGTCCTTCCCGGGCCACCCGGCGCAGCACCGCGTTCAGCAGCCCGGCATAGGGACCGAGCGGCCGGCGGGCGCGGGCGACGCCGACACAGGTGGCCACGGCGGCATGGGGGGCGGTGCCCAGGAACAGCAGCTGGGCGGTGCCCAGGCGCAGCAGATGGCGAGCGGCGGCGGCCTTGCGTGGCAGGGGGCGGTCCAGGAAGCCCTTCAGCACGCCATCGATGCGGCCGAGATGGCGCAAGGTGGTGGCGGCGATGGCATGGGCGAAGGCCCGGTCCCGGCTGGCGAGCCGGCCGCCGAGTGAGGCCAGGGCGTCGTCCAGTGGCCGTCCGCCGTCAAGAACGGCAGAGACAAGGTCGAGCGCGGCGGCACGGGTGGCGATGGCGGTGTCTGTCATGATCGGGGTTTACTGCGCGCCGGTCCGGCAAGCAAGCCCCCGCTCGGTCCGGGGGAGCCGGAACCTGTCCGATCCCCCTTCCCGAAAGTGGTACGACCGAATTACGGCGACCCGAAGATCTGACCGCTGGTGCCGGCAATGATGCCGTTGCCGGCCTGGGCACGGGACGGATTGCTGTTCCCTTCCCAAATGATGCCATAGGTCATGGCGGTGCCGGCCGGGTCGGTGGTGTTGCCCGTAACGGAAATGGCAGTGTTGTCACCATTGATGTGGATCGCCTCTCTACCAGAGGTCCCACAGGCTCGCAGCACGTTGCCGACGATAGAAACGTTCTTGCAACCAGACTGAAGGTCGATTCCACGCTGTCCAGCATATCGGATAATGTTGTTGGAGACCACCACATCCCTCGTCTGCCCAGATGACTGTTTGGCAAGGCGAATGCCGTAAGATTCGCTTCCCTCACAATTAAATACATTGGAATCGATCACCCAACTCTGGCAGTTATCGGTCGGGAACAAGGCCACGGCGGCCTTTTTCAGGTCCGGTTCCACAAGGTTGCCATCAATCCGAGCGTTAGCGATCCCATGACCGGTCACCGTGATGAAGCGGGGCCAGCCCGCGACGGTGCATCCTGATACCACTAAGCCGTCCCAATTGGTTGCAGTTTCGTGCTGCGAGATGAAGCTTTGGTTGCCGGTGGCACCGTGCAGGCCCTCGATTGTACAGTCCCGGATTACAGCAGCAGCTCCGGAGTTCAGACTGATCCCGTGCTTCAGTGCGCTGCCAGTCTGCTGTTCAATCAGGCCAATGTGGCAATTCAGCAGATAGAATTGTTGTACATTGTCTGGCTGGTTGGTCGTGCCCAGTTCGGCCAACGTATTGAGAGTGAGGAAGCTACAGTCCGCGACCATGATGTTGCGGACGTATGATAGGCGCAAGGCGGTGCCGCTGGTGTGATGTTGGCCATAGAAGTGCAGTCCACGGACAGATAGGTCTCGGTAGTAATCATCGGTCCCCGGTGCGGCACTGGCCCCAGGTCCCGTCATCGTAATCACGTCACCCGAGGAGTAGGTGACGATGATATAAGCATTCTCACCCAAAAGATGCATGGCCGAGTGCGTGATATTGAGACCGGAGGAGATGTGATAGATCCCCGTCGGGAAGAACACGGTCCCGCCACCAGCCGTCTGTGCAGCGTCAATCGCTGATTGGATGGCGGCACGGTCATCGGTGGACCCGTTACCTGTGGCGCCGTAGTCTTTAACGTCGAAGGCTCCGAGAGTCGAAGCGGACATGGCACAATTCTCCTGGTCGCCACTCCGTTGGTAGGGCGGAATGGTCGTTGAAACAATAAGCCGTGCCTCTTCAAGGCAGGCCATATCAACAAAAATGGCTTTGACGGAGAGCTTCCCACCTTGCGGCTGAGAACAATTCCGTCATCCGAGCGTTACCCTGCCATCTGTGTAATGACGTTTTATCATTACACAGATGCACGAACCAATCGCTTTTTTGTGCGGTGTTCAGCCACCGCTTGTATCTGCGCGAGGTCCTGATGCTGGCTTTCTCATTGACGGCGCAATGTCGAAAACCTAAAAGTTGTATACGAGAACACAAAAGATGCTCGGTCCCGCATTTTATGCCGTTTCGACAGAATTCAGCCGGTTATCTTGTTGGTAAGATACCATGAATCTAAGTATGAGTTAAGCAATCACCATAACTCATGTCGGGTGCGTCTGCAATATACTGAGGTTGTATGGAAATGATCCCGTTCAACAGGCCTGCCCTTCAAGGTAAAGAAATTGACCATATTCTGACGGCCATAGAAAAAGGACAGCTGTCTGGTGACGGTTATTACTCGAAATTGTGCCAGGATAAATTAAAGGAAATTACGGGAACGGCGGCCTGCCTGACCACGCATTCCTGTACGGCGGCTTTGGAAATGGCGGCCTTGCTGTGCGAGCTTCAGCCCGGCGACGAAGTGATCATGCCGTCTTTCACCTTTGTTTCGACGGCGAACGCCGTGGCTCTGCGGGGGGCGGTACCGGTATTTATCGATGTCCGCCCGGACACGCTGAACATCGACGAACGCTTGATCGAGGCGGCGATCACGTCAAAGACACGGGCGATCTGTCCCGTCCACTACGCGGGGGTTCCGGCGGAAATGGACACGATCATGGACATCGCCCGGCGCCATGGCCTTTTCGTTATCGAAGACGCCGCCCAGGCTTTGGGATCGCTCTATAAAGGTCGTCCGGCGGGGTCCCTGGGCGACTTCGCGGCGTTCAGCTTCCATGAAACCAAGAACGTCATTTCCGGCGAAGGCGGGGCATTGGCCATCAACCGGCCGGAGATGGTGGATCGGGCGGATATCCTGCGAGAAAAGGGCACCAACCGGAAGCAATTCTTCCAGGGGCTGACGGACAGATATACCTGGGTCGACATCGGGTCGTCGTTCCTGCCCGGGGAATTGATCTCGGCGTTCCTTTATGGCCAGCTTGAGGTGTTCGACAGCATTCTGGAGGACCGGCGGAGCAACTGGCAGACCTATGATCAGGCGCTTCGCCCTTATGCCAACCAGGTCGGGCTGGCGCAGGTCCCGGACCATGTCACCGGCAACGCGCACCTTTATTATGTCCTGATGCCCGATGCGGACGCGCGAAACGAACTGATCCGCCGCATGAGGGACGACGACATTGTCGCGCCGTTCCACTACATTCCCCTGCACTCCTCGCCGGCCGGGCAGCGTCTTGGCCGGACATCGGGATCGCTTTCGGTGACCGATGCGGTCAGTGCCTGTCTGGTGCGGCTGCCTCTCTATCCTCGTATGGGCAGCGATATCGACCGGGTTATCGAGCGCCTGCATCATCACCTGCCGGCATTGCTAAGCGGTTCCAAGGTGTGGGAAGTTCCCTCGTGAATCGCTCCACAGTCAGGCAGACCCCATGTCCCTGATCGAGATCTCGGTCGTTGTTCCCGTCTACGGCTGTACGGCCGCCCTGCGACCCTTGCATGCCGGCATCCGCGAAGTTCTGAACGAAGCGGGCCTGTCCTTCGAACTGATTCTGGTCGACGATCGGGGTCCGGATGATCCGTGGCCGGTGATCCGGTCCCTGGTCGCAGAGGATTCGCGGGTCCGGGGTGTGCGCCTGTCACGGCGCTTCGGCCAGCATCCGGCGATCATGGCCGGGTTGCGTCATGCCCGGGGGAATTGGGTGGTGGTCATGGATTGCGACCTCCAGGACGATCCCCGGGAGATCCCCGTGCTGTATCGGGATGCTGTCGACAAGGGAGTCGACATTTCCCGGGCGCGCCGGATGGACCGGACCGAGGGATGGTTCCGGCGCTATGCCTCCCGGGGGTTCTTCGGCTTGCTGGGGTTCCTGATCGGCGTGCCGATGTCGTCGGAGATCGGCAACTTCGGGATCTACAGCCACCGGGTGATCGACGCGGTTCTCTCCTGCCCCGAACAGAACAAGTTCCTGCCGGCCATTGTTCAGTGGGTAGGCTATTCCCAAAGCACGATCACGGTTCAGCATCAGCCCCGCTTTTCGGGCAAATCCGGATACAGCCTGCGCCGGCTGCTGCGGCTGGCCTGGACAACGATCATCAACTTCTCGGAAAAGCCGCTGCACCTGATGCTGCAGTTCGGTGCCCTGGTGGTGCTGATTGCTGTCCTTTACAGCCTGTCGGCCCTGGTGCGGTGGCTTTTCTGGGGGGTGTCCGTTTCGGGCTGGACCAGCATCATCCTGTCGATCTGGTTCTTCGGCGGGCTGAACATCATGTTTCTGGGCCTGCTTGGCGCTTACATGGCCCGCCTGCTTGAGGTGACCAAGGGGCGGCCCGACACCATCGTTGCCGAGACGGCGAATATCGAGGGGCCGGGACATGCCGACGCGTAAGCACTGGGAAAGCGACTTCATGGCCCTGGAGATCTACGAGGTTTCCGGCGAAGAACTGTCCTCCGGCTGGTCGCCGGCGCCGGCCGACCGCTGCGATGTTTGGGAAACGACCTGTGCGGCGGACGACGCGGCGGGTCTGGACCGGTCGTTCCGGGCCGGTTTCGCCCTGGTGGAAACGGCCGTCGATTTCGTCCTTCCGGTGCCGGCGGAGCCCGCTGCCCCCGACCTGCGACAGGCCACCGAACCCGACCTGCCCGGATTGCGGGCGATCACGGACCAGTCTTTTCAGGAAAGCCGGTTTCGCAGATCGCCTTTCGGTCCCGCTATTGCCCGGAAATTTTACGGCCATTGGGTGAAGCAGGCCGTTGCCGGTCTTTTTGATGATGGCTGCTGGGTGGTGGATGACAGTGACGGTGTCTGTGGCTTTGTCAGTCTGCGGCGGCTGGACGACGGGGCGGCACGGATCGGCCTGATTGCCGTCCGCGAAGGGATGCGGGGGCAGGGGACGGGTACGCGCCTGCTGGCCGGGGCGATGGGCGTTGTCCGGCGCTGGGGGTGCGACCGCATCATGGTTGCCACGCAGTTGTCCAACCTGCCGGCGGTCCGTTTTTACGAACGGCAGGGTGGCCGCATGCGGTCAGCCCTTCATCGCCTCTATCGCCTGGACGCATAGGGCCGGCCATGTCCGCTACCTTCGTGCGGTTCATTGTTCTGGGGGCTGCAAACAATCTGGCCTTCTATCTGATCTATCTGGGCCTGCTGGAGCTGGCGGGGGTCCCGCCGCTATGGGCGATGACCATATGCTTCGTGTCGGCTGCCCTCATTTCTTTTCTGCTCAACAACTACCTGACCTTCAGGCACAAGGGATCGTTCCGCCATACGGCGATCCGCTATGTGACGGTCTACAGCCTCTCCTACGGCATCAATTGGGGTCTGCTGCATACCGCCCTCAGGGCCGGTGTGGACCCCCGGATCGCGCAGCTGCTGATCATGGGGTTTATCGTCGTGTCGTCCTTCCTGGCCCAGCGGCTGTGGGTGTTCCCGCAAGGGGACGGCGGGAAATCATGATCTCCCGCCGGTATGGGGTCCATGTCGGGATTTAGCGATTCCGGTTAAGGTACAGCGTCATCTCTCCCATCGGAGTCGGCACGCTACCTAGCGACGACCAGCGGTCGGCATCCGCGACCACCTGGTCCCGCAGGGCTCGGACGGCCGTGGCGACGGGCATGTTGCGCACATAGGGCAGAAGGCGCGGGTCCGTGGGATCGGCCGGCAGCACCAGCATCGTCATTTTGTCCCCGGCCTCGCGGGCCATGTCCGCTCCGGCCTCTTCCGGCGTCCGCTGCCGCAGAGAGAAAAACATCGGCTCGATCAGGTCGACGAAGCCGGAGCGCGGATCGGACGACGGCAGATAGGCGTAGGGAACTGTCGGTGTCCCCAGGGACAGCGCGAGACCGACGGTTGGCGAGGCGGTTCCCGATGCCGCGATCAGGGGGGTTACCGCAGCGATCATCTGGTCCCGGCGGGCGCCGATGCCATGACGGCGGTCGTTGACGTAGACCTCGACCGCGCCGTGGGGGCCGGGAACCGTGCTGATCTGGCGCCAGCCGCTCTCGGGCGCCCGGAAATGGTCGCGCAAGGCCCGGGACATCTCTGCGGTATAGTCATCGACGATGACGTCTCTGGCTTGGGGATCGGCGGCATCGGCCAGGACGGCAAAGACATTTGTCTCGTCCTCTGCCCGGTGGATCAGGGTCGTCAGTGTGTCGGCCTTGTCGAGCCCGTTGTAGCCCAGTGCCCACTGTGAATCGCGGATCTCGAAGATATGGTTCCACCGCGCCTTGATCCCGAAGGTCATGCGGGCCTGGGGTTCGACATACCGGCCGGCGTAGGTGAACGCGACGTCGAAGCGGAAGTCGCCATCCGGGTGGTCGTTGGTTGCAGCACCGCGCAAGGCGGCAATGTGTTCGGTCAGATCGCGCATGAACTGCGCCTCGGCCCGCTCCTGGTTGGAGGGCGGCTTTGTGGCCGAGGCCGTCCAGGCGGTATTCACGAGCAACAATACCGCGCCACCAGCCACCACGAACGTCCCCCATCCGAGCGACCGCCGTCCGGCGAGGCGGGAACGGGCTTCCGGTTGAATGCTGACCGGGGCGACCACCAGCAGCGCCAGCTCCGGAATAGCGTAGTACATCTGGGTATAGTCCCCGTTCAGGGCCAGGACCACGGTCAGAAGCAGCGGTGTGGTGACGACCAGCCAGACGGTTTCCCCCAAATCCCGCCAACGGATATCACTGGTCCGGATATGAGTGAGGGGAAGGAAGCCGATGAGGACGAGTAGGAAGAACGGCCACTGCACGAATTCCCGGAAGAAGGGATAAACCGTGGTCATCGTGGCCTGAAGCGCGCTTTTTTCCAGGGCGTACCCTGCGACGCGATAGAAATTCAACGTCCGCTCCAGGTACACGACCATCGTATAGCCGGTCAGGGCGGCAAAGATGGCGATCCCGGCCAGGGCGATCCCCACCGGTTGCCGCCAGCCGGTTCGTTTCCACAGGTCGCCGAGATAGATAAGAACCAGCGGCCCTGCCATCGCCAGGATGTACATGATGGCGCTGATCCGGGTCAGGGTGGCCAATCCCGCCAGGGCGGCGAAGGCCAGCAGCCACAGGGGTTTGCGCCCCCGGTCACTGATCAGCACACACGCCATGCCGGCCCCCGCGATCAGGCTGGACGGCAGGTCCGGCAGGTCGGACGTGAAGCCGTATACCGGATCGAAGAAGCCCGCCATTGTCCCGACCACCGGCATCGAGGCCAGGGCCAGGGACCAAAGGCCGGTCCGTTGTTTCACCAGAATGGAAAAAAAGAAGGCGAAAACGGCATAGGCCGCGCAATTGAACAGTAAAGTTCCTGTCAGGCTGCTCATCAGCCGTTCCGGATAGAAGGCCAGTGCCAGAGAGCGCAAAGGATCGCGAGGGTTGTCCAGAAACAGGTCGAATGCCAAGTGTCGCCCACCGGCTTCTATGATCGAAGCACTTTCCGCGCGCTTGTGGAAATAGGAAAACGTATCCCCGAAAAATGGGTGCTGTGCATAGAAAACGGATATTGCTTCCCGTCCGGAGAACAAAAATAAAATTGCAACCAATATGGCCATTATCGCAGAGTAAATATAAAACCGATAATTTTGCTGATAATCAAGATTGTTACTAACACGCATCTTGGTAGTTTTCCAAAAATTGGGGAATGGCGCCTGGCTGAGCAATTGGCGTTTTCGACAAAAGAGGTCTGTAGAGATTGACCCTTTTCTCAAGTCCGCTTGATATCAGATGCCGTCAATTTTGGGAATAATTGTTGGGGGGTCGGTGCCCCGACAATGGAATGGGCATGAGAGACGGGTTTTGTGTAGGATCGAGCGGTGGGTACCGGTCGGCTTTCCACGCGGGCGTGTCGAAAATCAGATAAATAATCATAGAATGGAAGCGAGATAATATGGCGCAACGGAAAGGTTTACATTCTGTTCTTGAAATTCCGGTTGTGTATGAAGCCGTTCAGAAGCTGTTTACGCACGAAGAAACCGTGCGTGCATGGTTCCAGATGATAGGCGACCATGAGAACAGGGTGATTCTGGATGTGGGGTGTGGGCCGGGAGTCGACGCTCAGTCTTTCGGGAAATCGAAAAAATATATCGGTATCGATATCTCAAATATATACATTGACTCAGCCCGGAAGAACTATGGCGATATGGGTGAATTCTATTGTCTCTCGGTTGAGCAGATTGAAGATATTCCGGTTGAAGAGATAGATATCGTGATTCTGAAAGGCGTTTTCCATCATCTGAGTGATGATATCGTCTCGGGGTTTCTGGAAAAAATAAAGAAAAAGCTGAGTCCGGGGGGACGGATTTTCAGTATTGACCCGACGTACATGGTCGGTAGGGTCATCTCCAATTTTATCGTTTCTCTGGATAGAGGCCTGTTTGTCCGGCAGGAAACGGACCTGCTCGCCCTCGTGTCACAGCATGTGAGTGTCGAATCAAAGAAGACGATTACCCAAGGCTTTCCCCCTTATCAACGCATTCTGATGCACCTGTCAGCCTGAGTTTTTTCACGCGAACTTGCGCGCAGGGTACGGGATGTCCCGGCCCCCACGCGCGTTCTGTGTTGGAAGTGTTAGAATCGTGTGGATACGGTCAGGAAGAATGACCGGCCCGGTTCGTTCACCTGCACTTCGGTGGGATCGAAGCTGGTGGCCTTGTTCAGGTGGTTGGCATAGGTGGCATCCAGCAGGTTGGTCACGCCGATGCCGATATCGAAGGGATCGAAGGCGGTTACCGTGGCTTTCAGGTCGAAGGTGACATAGCCGGGGGTGGCCCGCACGTCGCGGCCGGTGCCGGTGGTGGTGTCCATATCCACCCGGTTCTGGGCCAGGGCGCCGTTGACGACGCCACCCAGGGTCCAGCCTTTGCCTTCATAGGTTACCGCGCCGCGCAGGGTCAGCGGCGGGATCTGCGCCAGCGGACGGTTGTTGTCCAGGTCCTGGCCCCAGGTCCAGGCCAGGCTGCCTTCCACCAGCCAGGACGGCATCGGCCGGAGCGCGCCGCCGGCCTCGATGCCGGCGATCATGGCATCGGTGTTGGTGGTGACCTTGGTGCCGTCGGAGATCAGCACGCCACTTTGCCCCCGCGCCCGGTCGGCGACGATATAGTCTTCGACCATGTCCACATAGCCGCTGAGGAACAGGTCGGCGCCGTCAGTCCTGTAGGTTCCGCCCACGTCCATCTGGTGATGCTTTTCCGGCCTTACGTCGGGATTGCCGACCCAGCCCATGCTGCCATAGCCGGCGGCCATCGCCCGTTCACTGGCATCGGCGGTGCGCACGGCGCGGCTGAGTCCGCCATAGGCGCCGAACCCGCCGCCCAGGTCCTGTTCCAGACGCAGCAGGCCGCCCAGATTGACTTCGGTCTTGTTCTCGAAGGCGGTGCCGTAGACCCGCTGGTACTGGGTATTGGCCGAGATACCGGATGCCGACGCGATCCGGTCGGCCGCGCCGGCCGTGATCCGCACGATATCCAGGCGACCGCCGGCCACCAGGGTGGTGCGCTCCGCCAGCGGGATGCGGGTCTCGCCGAAAACACCGATGTTGGTGATGCGTACTTCCGGCCAGGAATAGGACTGCAGGCCGGTGGCCGCCATCATGCCGGTGTAGCGTTCGGATGCGCGACTGTTGCTTTGCATATCAACGCCCACGGCGGTCTTCCAGCCGCCCAGGTCCAGGTTGGCGGCAAGGCGACCGCCGGCGGTTCGGGATTCGGCTTCGGTTTTCATGGACATCATCCCCACCTCCCGCAGGGAATAGTTGTCCATCAGGTGGTCGACCTTGTTGGCATACAGGCTGGCGTCGATGGCCTTCAGCACGTCGTGGTCGACGGGCAGGTGCAGGCGGCTGTTGGCGCCGATGGTGGTGGTTTCCGGACTGTCCATCATGCCGTTGAATAGTGCGTCGTCGACGCGGTCATAGGTCAGGCCGGTTTCCCACAGCATGCCTTGGTGGCTGTAGCCCAGGGACAGGCCGGCGCCTGTCTGGTCGAAGGCCGACCGTACGGTCTTGCCGCTGCCGTCCTCATAGGTGTTGGACCGGCTGTAGATGGCGTTGCCCCGGATGAAGAAGTCGTCGGCGACCAGGGTGCCGCGCAGGCCGCTCAGGCTGCCGAAACCGTTGGATTCCAGGCCGCCGAACAGGGTGCCGGTGAACGGCTTGGTCATGTCCGGCGCGGCGGTTTCCAGGCGGATGGTTCCGCCCGAGGCACCGGGTCCGTTGGTCACGGTCTGGTAGCCCCGGGTGACGATCATGGTGTCGTAGCTGCCCGGAATGGCCAGCGACGTCGGCGGGTCCATGCGGCCGGGGCAGGCGCCGTAGACGACGGTGTCGTCGACGATGACATTCAGCTGGTTCTGCTGCTGGCCGCGAATCACCGGCTCGAACCCATGGCCGCCGGCTCGGGCGGCCGTGACTCCGGGAACGGAGCGCAGCAGTGCCCCGGACTCCAGCACCGGCGGGCTGGAGGCGTCGAAGGGTGTGGCGGTGGCGGTGGCCGGCCGGGACTGGCCGGTACCGCTGCCCGACCCGGTCACCAGGATGGTGGGCAGGGCGGTGGCGCCGTCGGTGTCGGTCGCGGCGAGCACGGGGGTGGCGAGGATGGGAGCGGAAACGGACAGGCAAACCAGGGCAGAGCCCAGGGACGCGGCAAAGGCGGCCCGGGTCCGAAGGACAGGCTGGGTCATGGGATGAAACCCCTATGGGACTGAAGAAACACGGGCGCTCTTCGCCGGGCCGGACGGGTATCCGGGCGCGGCCGGCGGAGCGGTGCGGGTGTTCAGGCCAGGGGGTGCGGGGGGCCGCGGTTGCGCGGCCGGACGACGGACAGGCCGTGGAGCCGGGCCTGGACGGGACGGAGGATGGTGACGCGCACCGCTTGGGGCGGAACCGGGACTGGCGGCTCGGCAACGGGCAGCAGGGCTACCGGCCCGGCGCCGGACAGGCAGAATACGCACTGGGGCCGGGTCGGGGTCTCGTCTTCGGCATCAACCGGCGAGGCATAGGCCTGACACAGGCTGGCCAGGGTGATTTTCAGCGCAGGATCGCGGGCGAGATCGGCACTGATCCCGGCCGCCGAGGGCAAGGCCACGGCCAGCCACAGCGCGAACAGCATCAGCTGCCGCGTCAGAAGCCTGATCGAGCCATGTCGTAACGTGCCCACGTGTCCGGGTCCCCCTTCGACAAACGGCTTAATGGGCGGTGCCGGGGTCTGTCAAGGAGGGGGCGGTCCGGACAGCGGGATGCGCCCCGGTCGCCGACGCTGGTTTTGTCGGTGCTGCTCAAGGTCGTCCGGAGAGGCTTCTCCGGTCAGATGCAGACCCGTTACAGAAGGGTCCTCGGGCTGTCTCAGCGACCCAGCGTCACTTCGAACGTGCACCCTTGGCGTTCATTGATGCAGCGGGCCACCCCGTCGTGAACGCGGGCCACGTCCTCGACAATGGCAAGGCCCAGTCCGCAACCCCTCGACTGGTCTTCGTCAACCCGGAAGAAGCGGTCGAAAATGCGCTGCGTCAGCGCTTCCGGAATGCCCGGACCATCATCGGTAAACCGCAAGGTCACGGTATCCTGGAGGAAGGCCACGGACACGTCCAGCCGCCCCCCGGGGCGCAAGGCGTATTTGGCTGCATTATCCAGAATGTTCGCGACCATCTCTTCAACCAGCACAGGATCGCAGACGACGGGTCGTGGCCTGCCGGCCACCGAGAAAGCAACGTCGACACCAAGGCGCAGCCGAGATTCAGCAAAGGGAATCACCTTTTCCCGAACCAGCGCGATCAGGTCCACTGTGTTGGCCAGCGCCTTCAGGCTGCGCCCCCGAACCCGTTCCAGCGACAGAAGCTGGGCTGTCAGGCGACTTGTCGCCTGCGCTGCCCTGGCGAGGTCGGCGACCCGGCTGCGCAATTCCGCTTCACTGGGCGCACTGATTGCCGCTTCAGCCTGACTCTGGATCGAAGCCACCGGATTGCGCATCTGATGAGCGGCATCGGAAATGAAGCCGTCGCGCAGGGCGAAGGCCCGGGACAGCCGGTCGAATAAAGAATTTGTCGTCTCTACCAAAGGGCGAAGCTCGGGAGGGACCCAGCGGCGGATTGGCCGCAGGTCATCGGGAGTGCGCTGACCGATGGCTTCTCTTAAATCGAGCAATGGTTTCAAGCCGAGCTGGATGCCGAACCACAGGATCAGCGCGGCGACCAGGATAACCGATCCCAAAAGCAGCACTGACTGCAGAACCAAGGAGCGCGAGAGCGCCTGCCGTTGGTCGATGGTCTGCCAGACCTCGACGGTGACCCAACCACCATACCGTGGCTCGTGGATGAATTCCCGCAAGACGATTACCCGGACGCTGTCCCCCGAGGACAGGCTGTCATAGAAGATGGGCTTGCTGCTTGTAAGGGAGAGGCCGGCGGGAGCTGCGGGGGGATCGGAATAGCCTGTGACAAACCGCCCGTCCGGACCGGTAACTCTGTAGTAAACCGGGTCCCCGAGGGCGGCCGTCAGTTCTTCCAGTAGTTTGTCCGTCAGAATGTCGCCGTCCGAGAGGACAACGTCTCGGGAAATGGTCAATGCGACCGCAAGCAGCGTATTGTCATAGAGTTCTTGCGATAGCTTGTTGGCCGCCTGATACCGGGCGAAAGACGCTGCGGCTGCCGCCGTGACCAGGGGCAGAATCAACAAAAGGAACAGGCGTCCTCTCAGTGACAAGCGTTCCGGCATCAGCCTTCGTCCAGCATGTACCCGAGGCCGCGGGCCGTACGGATCACAACCCCGGTTCCGTCAATTTTGCGCCGAAGCCTGGAAATCAGCAGCTCCACCGCGTTTGCTTCCACGGCTGAGCCGATACCATAGAGGGCATCGGCGATCCGGTCCTTTTCGATGAGGCGGCCCCGGTTGTCGAGCAGCAGTTCAAATAACGCCAGTTCGCGCCTTGGAAGATCAAGGCTGGTATCGGCCAGGATAACGGTGCGCTGGTCGCGGTCGTAGGCGAGCTTCCCGATGGTTTCGCGCATCGGTGCGACGTGCGGCCGCCGCCGGGAAAGGGCGCGCAAGCGGGCGAACAGTTCTTCCATGTCGAAAGGCTTGACCAGATAGTCGTCGGCCCCCGCATCAAGGCCTTCAACCCGTTCCGACGTTTTCCCGCGCGCCGTCAGGATCAGGACAGGGGTGGTTGCTCCGCGGCCTCGGAGGCGCTTTATGATCTCGAGTCCCGACAGGCGCGGCAGATTGATGTCGATGATGGCCACATCTCCCATTTCCCGGGAGAGGAAGGTGTCCGCGTCCGCTCCGTCATCGATATGGTCAACGGCATGCCCTTGATCCTTCAAGGCATTCTCGATACCCCGCGCGAGGCTGAGATTGTCTTCAACCAGTATCACCCGCATTGGCATCCCTTTTCTTTCGCATCGACAGGTTTCAGACAGGAATCCTCCCTATTGTCACCGATCAGGCCGTGCCAATGAGAAGAATGCAAGCACGGCGTCACGCGAGGGCAGCCCTTTCAAAAAGCTCGAAACAGCGTGGCGAGTTAAGACAGGGAGAAAGAAATGAGCAAGAAACGCTGGATGACCCGGCGGGAGGCCTTCGGGCTCGCCGCCGGCATGATCGCCCTTGGCATGATTGGACCTGCCGAGGCTGCGGAAGTCGATTTCTCGGGCCGGACCATCGAATGGATCATTCCATTTTCGGCTGGCGGCGGGTCTGATACCTGGGCACGGTTCAACGCGCCGCTGCTTTCGAAGTATCTGCCCGGCAATCCGGTGGTCGTCGTGGTGAACGAACCCGGTGGTGGGTCGACGAAGGGGGCCAACCTGTTCGCCGCCCGCGCCAAGCCCGACGGCCTGACGATCCTGGGGACCTCCGCCTCGACCCAGTTTCCGTACCTGCTGGGCGATCCGCGGGTGCGCTACGAGTACAAGGACTGGCGCATTGTCATGACCAGTCCGACCGGTGGTGTCACGTACACGACCCCCGCCCTCGGCTTGCAGAGTCCGGAAGATATCGGAATGCTCAAGGACCAGAAACTGGTCTATGCCAGTCAGGGGGCGACCTCGATCGACCTGGTCCCGCTTCTGGGGTTCCGCCTGATGGGGCTGGATGTGCAGCATGTGTTCGGTTTCAAGGGTCGCGGTGACGGCCGTCTGGCCTTCGAGCGCGGAGAAGTGAACATCGACAGCCAGACCTCGTCGGCCTATCTGAAAAGTGTCCAGCCGTTGGTCGATGCCGGCCAGGCCGTTCCTTTGTTCAGCTGGGGTGTCCTTGACGAAACGGGTTCCGTCGTCCGCGATCCCACCTTTCCTGACCTTCCCACTTTCGTCGAAGCCTATCAGACGCTGACCGGCAAGGCGCCCTCAGGCGCAGAGTATGACGCCTATTTCGCCTTCTTTGCCGCCGGTTTCCCCGCGCAGAAGATGATGTTTCTGCCGAAAGGCACGTCCGACGACATTGTGGAGGCTTATCAGGCGGCCGTTGAAGCCATGAAAGCCGACCCTGATTATCGAGCCGATGCGGAAACCGTCTTGGGCGCGTACGAACAGGTGACCGGCTCCTTGTCCCAGTCTCTGTTCGAAAAAGGGTCTACCATCGCCCCTGAGCTGCGGGCACAGGTGACCGGAATGCTGACAGAGACCTACGGCATAAAATTCGACAATTAACGGCCGAATTCGAGCCGATGGCGGGCGCCACTGATCGCCCGCCGGATCTCTTCTTCTTCTTATCAAAAGGCATGACTGGTCGTGGTCATGCAACAAACACGGAGTACCCCCCGTGGTTGATAGCCTATTGTCCGCGCTGTCGGCATTTCTTTCCTTTGACTACCTTGTTTTCATGGTGATCGGCGTGTCCGTCGGTCTCATTGTCGGTGTCATCCCGGGATTGGGCGGCATTGCCGGCTTGTCGCTGTTGGTTCCCTTGCTCTACGGCATGGATGACATCCCGGCGCTGGCCATGCTGATCGGCCTTGTTGCCGTGATTCCCACCTCGGACACCTTTGCCTCGGTTTTGATCGGTATTCCCGGATCGTCCGCCAGCCAGGCCACCGTCCTGGACGGGTTCCCCCTGGCACGCCAGGGCCAGGCTGCGCGGGCATTGTCGGCCGCGTTTATCTCGTCCATGGCAGGTGGAATCTTTGGGGCGGTCGTTCTCACCGGCTTCGTTGTCATCGCGCGGCCACTGATCCTGTCCTTCGGATCCGCTGAATTGTTCATGCTCGCTCTTTTCGGGCTGTCGATGGTGGCCGTTCTCGCCGGGCGCAGCCTCGCGAAGGGGCTGGTGGCTTGCTGTCTGGGGTTGCTTATCGGGTCCATCGGTGGCGCGCCTGCGACGGGCGAGTTCCGTATGATCTTCGGCTTTGACTATCTCTATGACGGAATACCCCTTGTCGTTGTCGGTCTGGGGCTGTTCGCCATTCCGGAAATCGCCGGTCTCTTGCGTCAGAACGCGGCCATCGCTTCAAGCAACGCCCTGGGGGCTGGCTGGGTTCAGGGCCTGGGGGACTGGTGGCGGAATGTCTGGCTGTCGGCGCGGTGTGCGGGGTTCGGTTGCGTGATCGGTGCCATCCCGGGCCTTGGTGGTTCGGTCGTGGATTGGATCGCCTACAGCCACGCCGTTCAGACGGTGAAGAAGGAACCGCGCTTCGGCAAGGGGGACATTCGAGGCGTGATTGCCCCGGAAAGTGCCAACAACGCCATGCAGGGCGGCGCCCTGTTGCCGACCATGCTGTTTGGCATCCCGGGATCGGGCGCGATGGCGGTTTTCTTGGGGGGGATGGTTCTGCTGGGCATCGAGCCGGGGCCATCCATGGTCGGGGCAGACCTGAACATAACCTATTCGGTGATCTGGTCCCTCGCGCTGGCGAATGTGATGGGCGCGGCCATTTGCCTGGCTCTTGCGCTGCCGATTTCAAAGCTCACCCAGATCCCTTTTCAGCGGCTGGCCCCCTTCATGATCGTGCTGATCTGCTTCGCGGCCTTCCAGGCGACGCGATCTCTGGCGGATCTCATCGCGCTCCTCGGCCTCGGGGTGCTGGGCGTCCTGCTGAAGCGGTTCGGCTGGCCGCGCCCGGCACTGCTGATCGGCTACGTCCTCGCACCGCAGGCTGAAACCTATTTCTACCAGGCCTTGCAATTCAACGGATGGGGGTTTGTCGAACGGCCTGGTGTGATCATCATCGGGCTCATGACGCTGGCTTCGATTTGGTTCGGCCTTAAGAACCGGGTTGACGAACATGGGCATGTGGTGCCGAACCAGGACGATGCACCGGACGTGTCTTCTTTCAAGGCCCACCTCCCGCAGATCGCATTCGCGGGGCTTGTTCTGGGCATGCTTCTGGTTGCTCTGACGGATTCTCTTGACCATGACTTCCTGGGCAAGGTTTTTCCCCTGTCCGTGTCGGTGGTCGGGGTCTGCATGCTGGGAGTTCTATTGCCCCAGCTCATATACTGCAAGCCGGGCCACCATGCCCATTTCGACGGGGAACTCACCGGCGAGCATGTGGGGCGCGACGGGATCGGGAGTCTCTGGGGCGGCCTGTTATGGATCGCGGGGCTTGTCGGACTGACGGCGGTGGCCGGTTTTTACGCCGCGCTTCTGGTGTTTTTCCCGGTGTTCTTGGTCTTCCGCGCCAAGGCTGGACTGCTGGCGACTCTGGCCATGTCCGCCGGTGCGGCCGGTTTTGTCCTGCTGTTGGCCTGGGCATTGTCGCTGAACTTCCCGACGGGCGTCCTTCAGGACGTGCTGGACCTGCCCTGGCCATTCCGATGATCGCTTCTCCGGCCCCGGACGACCGCAGGCCGTTTACATGCCAAACCTTTTGGATATGCAGGAGACAATGATGGCACTGACGGCCATTCCATTCCTCTTCTTCCGCGGCGGCACGTCACGCGGACCCTACTTCCGTCGGGAAGATCTGCCCGAGGACCAGGAGACTCTGGCCGAAGTGCTGATCACCGTTGTCGGATCCGGCCACAAGCTGAACATCGACGGCATTGGTGGCGGGGCGGCCGTGACGACAAAGGTCGCCATGATCTCCAAATCCAAAGAGGTGGATTGCGATATCGATTATTTTTTCGCCCAAGTCAGCGTCGAAGACAGGCAAGTTGACTTCAAGCCGACCTGTGGGAATATCCTGACGGGGGTCGGCCCCGCAGCGCTGGAGTTTGGCCTGATTGCCCCTCAGGGCGACATCACCCGGGTCCGCATCTGCTCCGTTAATACCGGGGCTAAAGTCGAAGCGGTGGTGCGGACTCCGGACGGCGAGGTCGATTATTCGGGTGACACAGCCATCGACGGTGTTCCCGGAACCGCTGCGCCGATCTACCTCAACTTCATGGATGTCGTCGGTTCGGCCACCGGATCGTTTCTGCCGAGCGGCGCCGTGCGAGAGAAGATCAACGGCATTGAAGTGACGTGTATGGATGTGGCGATGCCCATCTGTATCGCCCGGGCCAGTGCTTTCGGCCTGAGCGGCTGTGAGACGGCAGAGGATCTCGACGGGAATCGTGAATTCTTCGCGCGTCTGGAACAGATCCGGTTGGAGGCCGGGCGGCGCATGGGAATGGGGGATGTCTCTGCCTCCGTGACGCCGAAATTCGCTCTCCTGGCGCCGCCGCGACAGGGTGGAACGATCACGGCACGATACTTTATGCCTTGGGCCTGTCATCCCACCATGGCGGTGACGGGGGCTCAATGCCTCGCCGCCTGTGTCCTGACCCCCGGAACTGTCGCCGACGGCTTCGCGACCCTGCCGCAGGGTGTGCCGGCCCTGGTAAGGATTGAGCATCCCGGCGGCGCGATCGATGTCACCGTCGATTACGAGACCGGACCTGCGGGCTTTGTCTTGAAATCCGCTGGCCTCATGCGGACGGCAAGGCTGCTGGCCCGGGGTGCATTGATGGTGCCGGCCAGTGTCTGGGATGGGAAATGACTCCCCTCGGAGGGCTGCCCGGCTTGTGTCTGGCGAGGGACATCCGGATATTTCTTTCCGGTCACCATACCGTCGCTGGCGGGGCGATATGGCGGGCTAGCGCATCGACCCAAACGAAGGCGTCAGCCGAAGTTTGGAAAGTTGATGCATAAACAAAGCCCTAGTGCACTGACCGCTGAATCATCTGAATGTGTCAGTGCACTAGCGAGAGAGCGCGGATCGAGTTTGACGGGAAGACCGGCTGTGCGACCGTGCCCCCGATCTCTCGCTCCCGTTTTCTCGGGTCCCCGCCTCTCCGTCCGATGCGCTACCCCCAAGGACCTCGGGCCGGGGCCGTCTGGCCCATGGTTCGGGACAGTTCCTGCAAGCGGGCGATGCGGTTGGCGGTGGCGGGGTGGGTGGTGAACAGGTTGTCCATCTTGCGCGCATGCAGCGGGTTGACGATGAACAGGTGGGCCGAAGCCGGGTTGTTCTCCGCACTGGGCATGTCGATGGACTTGGCGCCCCGCTCCAGCTTGGCCAGGGCGTTGGCCAGCCACATCGGCTGACCGCAGATCTCCGCCCCGCCCCGGTCGGCGGCATATTCGTTGGTCCGGGAAATCGCCATCTGGATCAGCATGGCGGCCAGCGGAGCCAGGATCATCATCAGAATCACGCCGACGAACCCCAGCGGGTTGTTGTTCTCCCCGTCCCGGGAGCCCCCGAAGAACAGGGCGAAGTTGGCCAGCATGGACACCGCACCGGCCAGGGTGGCGGTGATGGTCATGGTCAGGGTGTCGTGATGGCGCACGTGGGCCAGTTCGTGGGCCATCACCCCGGCCAGCTCCTGGGGGGTCAGCAGGCGCATCAGCCCGGTGGTCGCGGCCACGGCGGCGTTCTGGGGATTGCGGCCGGTGGCGAAAGCATTGGGCTGCGGCGTGTCGATGATGTAAACCTTTGGCATAGGCATACCCGCGCGCCGGGCCAGCTGTTCCACCGTGCCGTACAAATCGGGGGCGGTGCGGGCATCGACCTCGCGGGCGTTATGCATCCGCAGCACCATCTTGTCGGAGTTCCAGTACGCGAACAGGTTCATCCCCGCAGCCAGCAGGAAGGCGATGATCATTCCCCCCTGGCCGCCGATCAGATAGCCGGCACCGAGAAACAGGCCGGTCATGGCGGCCAGCATCAGGGCAACACGCGCGAACCCCATCCGGGTCACTCCCATTTCGTTGTGCGAAGCGCTTCTGAGGTAAGGGGTGGGCGCCGCCAGTCAAGATGAAATCATACGCCTGCCGGCAGGGCGCGGCGGACAGGTCCAAGGAGATCCCGGTAATGAACGACACGGACGACACCAAACCTCGAACGAAACCCCTGACGAAGCCGGGCGATCTGCCCCTGACCGATATCGGTGGCGGTCCCATCCGCAGGCCCCAGCACACCCTGGAGTCCGAAAAGGAGGAAGGCGGCCCCAAGGGTCCCGAACCCACCCGTTTCAATGATTGGGAGAAGAATGGCCGCTGCTCGGACTTCTGACGGCCGCCGGACATCCCATCTGTACCCTTGCGTTTTTCTTCTTCCCGGCTGATCGGAGGGTGGCCATGCTTGGTGTCGTTTTCACGGAATTCCTGGAAATGGTCGAGGACGCCTATTCCTTCGACATGGTCGACGACATCATCGCCCAGTCCGGCGTGGCCAGCGGCGGCGCCTATACGGCGGTGGGCACCTATGATCCCGGCGAGATGCTGGCCCTGGTGGCGGCGCTGTCGGACAGAACCGGCGTACCCGTGGGCGATCTGGTGCGCGGCTTCGGCCGCCATCTCTTCCCCAAGCTTGCCAATGGCCATGGCGAGATCGTCGAGGGGCTGAGCACCTCGCTGGACCTGCTGGAGCGGATCGAAAACCGCATTCATGTGGAGGTCCGCAAGCTCTATCCCGATGCCAACCTGCCCCGCTTTGCCTGCACGCGCGAGGGGCCTGACAGGCTGGTGATGGAATACGCGTCCGTTCGTCCCCTCGCCCCGCTGGCCATCGGTCTGATCGAGGGCTGCGCGGAGCATTTCGGGGAAACCCTGGTCGTCAAGACGGAAGACTTGTCGGGCGGTGTCGGCAACCACGCCCGCTTCACCATCACCCGGACCGCCGCCGCATGACGGACCTGGACGAGGCCGCCCGCTGGCGCGCCCGGTTCGACCGGGAGCGCGCCGCCCGCAAGGAAGCCGAACGCCTGCTGGAGGAGAAGGGCCGCGAGCTCTACCAGGCGAACAACAGCCTTCGCCGGCTGCTGGGCGATCTGGAAGCGCGGGTGGAAGAGCGCACCCGCCAGCTGACCGAGGCCAAGGAACAGGCGGAAGCCGCTAACGAGGCCAAATCCCGCTTCCTCGCCACCATGAGCCACGAAATCCGCACCCCGATGAACGGGGTCGTGGGCATGGTCGACTATCTGGAAAGCACGACGCTGGAGGACGACCAGCGGGACTGCGTGCAGACCATCCGCACCGCCTCGGCCTCCTTGCAGCGGATTCTCGACGATATCCTCGACCTGTCGCGGCTGGAATCCCGGGCGCTGGAGCTGGCGCCGACGCCGGTGGACCTGCGCAAGCTGATGGGGGATATCCAGCGGCTGTTTTCCTTTGATGCGGAGCGGCGCGGTCTCGCCCTGCTGACCGATGTGGCCGACGAGGTCCCGGCCCTGGTGCTGGGCGATCGGGTACGGCTGGGCCAGATCCTGTCCAACCTGGTGGGCAACGCGCTGAAGTTCACCCCCGCCGGTGTCGTCAGCGCCCGGCTGGACCCGCATCCGGACACGGCGGCGGTGGTGCTGACCGTTACCGATACCGGCATCGGCCTGTCCGAAGGACAGCAGGCGCGGCTGTTCCAGCGCTTTTCCCAGGCGGATTCCTCGACCGTGCGGCGCTACGGCGGCAGCGGCCTGGGGCTGGCGATCTGTCGCGAGCTGGTGTCGCTGATGGGCGGCAGCATCGGGGTGGACAGCCAGCCCGGCCAGGGCAGCACCTTTACCGCCATCCTTCCCCTGCCGCCGGTGGAGGCGTCTGCGTTGCCCGACTCCACGGGCGCGTCTTCCGGGACGGGGGAAAGCGCGGCCCGGACCATGCCGGCCGCCGGCTGGCGGGTGCTGGTGGTCGACGACAACGACATCAACCGCGAGGTCGCCGCGCGCCTGCTGGAAAAGCTGTCCTGCCGGCCGGAAAGCGTGGCCAGCGGCGGCGCTGCGTTGGAAATCCTGGCCGGCCAGGGCTTCGACCTGGTGCTGATGGATGTGCAGATGCCCGACATGGACGGCTTCGAGGCCACCCGCCTGTTGCGCAAACGCGAGCGGGAGAACGGTCTGCGCTCAGTGACCGTGGTCGCCCTGACCGCCGATGCGGTGGATGGGGTAGAGGAAGAATGCCTCGCCGCCGGCATGGACCTGTTTGTCACCAAGCCGGTGACCCGCCGCAGCCTGTCGGCGATGCTGGAAACCGTCGCGCCGAAGGTGACGGCGGGGCGCGCGGAAGGCTGCGCGCCGGATGATGGTGTGGACGGCTCCCAGCGGCATCAAGTGTGCCAAAATGGAAGCGCTTAAACGACCATTTGAAGGAGCCGCCCACATGAACCCTCTCACGATTAGTCTCGATATCGCGTAGCGCTCTTTTCAGGTTCCCGGTGTCGATTCGCATGGCGCCGTCGTCTTCAATAAGGCTGTCAAGCGGTCAAAACTCATGACCTGCTTCGCAAAGCAGCCGCCTTGCCTGATCGGGATCGAAGTCTGCGCCACCGCCCACTGTTGGGGGCGAGAGTTTCAATCCCTGGGCCACGACGTCCGCCTGATCCCGCCGGCCTATGTCAAAGACTATGTGATCTGCGAGGCGATGGGGCGTCCGCATATGCGCTTCGTGCCCCTGAAAAGCTACGATCACAACATTGGCTTCGTCGCCACAAAGTCTTAGAGGAGAATAAGTATGTTGAGCTGCCGAAAGACCAAGAGCTAATCGGTTGCTAGCGCAGGGTAAGAGTGATGGATGGGACGATGTCTCCCGCAAACCAGCCAAACCTGTTGCGCTCTTCGCGCCATGGAGCGCGTCCGTTTGATAGGGACTGGGACGCGGATGCTATCAGGGCCAGCGGTCAAGGTGTCGGCCGCATCAACAGGCCGGACACATGACCGCAGGTGATGCCTCGTCCATGCCTTCTTTTCCCCTTGCAAGCAGGGAGCTGTCCACACACTAACGCAGTCTGTCCGACAAAAAGTCAATCTTTTGGTCGGAGAGTATCAGGCGGTCGAGCTTCGGGCAGTGGTCACGGATATCAACGAAGAGGCGATCCGGGCGGCCGGGCAGGGTGGCTGACGGAGCACAATCGGCAACGGCGAATGTTTAGACCATGGCATCGGTTGTGGAGGAATTGTCCGCCTCGATCGCCGAGATCAGCCGCCGGGTCACCGAAGCGTCCTCGGTAGCGGCAGGCACGAACGAGATCACGGAAAGCCTGTCGGTGTCGGCAGACAAGATCGGCCAGGAAATCGCCCGCAACATCCAGGAAGCGGCCAGAGGCACGCAGGAGGTATCGTCCAGCATCGGCATGTATCGGCGATTACCGGCCATTCGGTGGTGGCATCGCGGAAAGTTGTCGAGTCGTCGCGCGACTTGGCCAAGGATTCGGAAACTCTGACCGATGAAGTCACCCGCTTTCTGGGAGAGATCCGGGCCGGGTGATCGTCCGGTCGGGAAAGGGTGGTCGGCGGCTTGTTCATTCTGCCGGGGCGCGGTAGGCGATGACCCTGTCCTGGCCGCTGCTTTTGGCGTCGGCCAGGGCCTCGTCGGCGCGGCGGATCATGTCGGTCAGGGCCATGTCGCCAGGGCGGTAGGTGGTGACACCGACACTGATGGTGATGTGGATGATCGCGTCTTCCCAATCGATGGGCAGCTGGACGATCCGCTGGCGCAGCTTTTCCGCCACATCCAGGGCGCCGATCTCGTCGGTTTCGGGCAGCATGGCGGCGAATTCCTGGCCGCCGATGCGGCCGAAGATATCGCTGCGGCGCATTTCCGTCTGGGCAAGCCAGGCGACGGCCCGGATCACCTCGTCGCCCGCTTCATGGCCCCAGGTGTCGTTGATCCGCTTGAAGTTGTCGATATCCAGCGCGAGCAGGCTCAAAGGGCGCTGGTGCCGCTTGGCTCGCGCCAGTTCCGCTTCGGCCAGGGTCATGAAGCCGGTGCGGTTGGCCGCGCCGGTCAGGGGATCGGCGCGGGCCATGTCGGCCAGATCATCGCGCTGACGCTTCAGGCGGTGGGTCATCGGGCGGAAGATGAACAGGGCCTGGGCGACCACACCGATCATGCCCAGCCCCAAGAGCACGAACAGCAAGACCCGCAAAGGAGCGATCCGCTGTTCGGTGGCAGTGATCGTCGCGGAGACCACCGCGTCCAATCCCTCCATCAGCGGGGTGCGCGCGGCGTCGCGCAGGGTCTGGAGGCCGGCCGGTGGCGTCGGCGGGCCGGGGATGCCCTGGGGATCGCTCAGTCTCTCGGCGAGGGTACGCGCTTCAGTCAAGAACTGGCGGAGGGCCGGATCCAGGGTATGGGGCGGCTCGGCGTACAGTGTGGCGATGGTTTTGGAGAGGACTGATTCGGGCGCTCTGGCCGCCGGATCCCCGACCACATCGGCATGGAGGGCCTTCAGGTCGGTGATCGCGGCCTGGAGATCGGCGACGAGCGCGCCCCGATCCATCGGATCGCGGGTATCCGCAGCGGTTTCCGCCAAGGCCCAGACCCGCTGGGTCATGGTGCGTTGCGCCTCGGCAAGACGAATCAGGGACATACCCGCTTCTTCCACGCGGGCAATGCGCTCGATCGTAATCAGGCTGCCGGCCGCAAGGCCCAGCAGGACCACCGCGCTGGCCATGTATCCCGAAACGGTCCGCTTTTCCGCCGTGCTGCGTGTCATCGCTCTACGCCTTTTCGACCCTGTTTCCCGCGCGGCGGGAGGCCGCTTCACAAACGATGTCGGTGCGGAATGGCACCATCTATTCGGCGGCCCGGATTGCTGCCGCTTTCCCGGGCACCTTGGCCACCAGCAGCACCAGGCCGATCAGGATAAACACCAGGATGGCGGCCATGCCGCCCCGCTGGCTGCCGGTTGCCGTGGTCAGCAGGCCGACGGTGAGCGGTCCCAGGAATGCGGTGATTTTGCCCGAAAGGGCGAACAGGCCGAACAGTTCGGTCCGCAGCTCCGGCGGGGCCATATGGGCCATCCAGGTGCGGCTGGCGGCCTGCACCGGGCCGAAGAACAGGCCCATCACCAGGGCCAGACCGATGAACCAGGCCACGTCGTCGACCAGCAATACCGCCAGCCCGAACCCCAGCATGCCGACCAGCCCCATCACGATGGCGGTGCGCGACCCCAGCCGGTCATCTACCCAGCCGAAGGCGAAAGCGCCCAGGCCGGCGGTGACATTCATGGCGATCCCGAACTGAATGACTTGCGCCAGGGTCAGGTCGAAAACGCCCGCCGCATAGATACCGCCGAATGCGAACAGGGTGTTCAGGCCGTCGATATAGAATAGCCGGGCCAGCAGGAACCACCCGATGGACCCGTGACCGCCCAGCCGCCGCAAGGTGGTGATCAGGGTCGGGATGCTGTCCCGCGCCGCCCGGGCCAGTGGGACCCCGGCGCGTTTCTTTTCCGGAACAAAGGCGAACAGGGGCCAGCCGAACAGCAGATACCACAGGGTGACCAGCAGGACTGTGGCCCGAACATGTTCCGCACTGGCCTTATCGAGGCCGAAGGGCGGCGTTTCGGCCTGTACCAAGCCGAACAGGGCGATGACTAGGCACAGCAGTCCGCCCAGATATCCGAAACCCCAGGCCCAGCCGGAAATCCGCCCCATGCGGGCCGGTGTGGCCACGTCGGGCAGCATGGCATTGTAGAACACCATGGAGATTTCAAAGGCGGCAGCGGACAGGGCAGCCACCGTAAGTCCGTAAGTCAGCCAGTCCGGATCCGGCCGGGTGAACCATAACAGGGCGGTGCTGAGGGCGCAGATCACGGTCAGGGCACCCAGCCAGGGTTTGCGCTGGCCGGTGTGGTCGGCGATGGCGCCGATGATCGGGCTGAGCAGGGCGACCGCCAGACCGGCGGCACCCATGGCAAATCCCCAGGCGGCCTGACCCGCAGCGGGCGTTTCGGCCACGCCTTGGGCGATATAGGCGGCAAAGACGAAGGTGGCGATGACTGTGGGGTGGCCGGAGTTGGCAAAATCGTACAGGCACCACGAAAAAACCGCCCGCTGCCCCGGGGCACCGGCCGGTGATCCGTTGGAAACCGCAATGTCGGATGCCGGGTCGGAGGAAGCCATCCGGGGACCCGCCGTCAGCCGTGCGGGCCGGCGTGGCCGGAGGTATGCAGGATGGCGTCCCGCAATCCCGTATCGTATTCCAGGCCGGCGATGGTCAGGGTGATCATCGACGGGAAATAGCCTCGGGCCAGACCCTTGCGTTCCAGGGCCTTCCAGACGCCTTCGTTATGCAGGCCCGACGCGTCACGGCTGCTGACCACGGAATGACCCACGTGGAAGTGGTCGCCGTGGGGATGGGGCAGGGAGCCGATGGTAACCTCGCCGGTGGTTGCGTCGGTGGAGGTGATCTCCGGATCCTCGGCGATCACTTGCAGCAGGGTCAGGGTCTTCAGCTGGAGGGCATTGAGCTTCAGCGGATTCTTCTTCAACGGCGGCATGGGCGCTTCCTCGATTGCGATCCTTTGAGCCTAGAGCATTGGATGGAAATGTGGGAACCGGTTTTCCGGGTTGTCCGATGCTCCAGCCGCATTTTTCGCGACCCACGGGGCCGGTCGGGATCAGGCCACGACCGGCTACGCTGGAAACCTTATCCGGCGGTATGTGATGGACCGTGGTCGGCCAGAAGAGACCGTACCGAGTCGCTGGAGGCAGGCAGGCTGCCGGCAAGATTCCGTTCGAAGAAATCCTGAGTATATTCGAGGGGATCGAATTCTTGGCGAATTTTATGGAAATTGTCCGCAAGAACCCGAGAGTCGGGATCAAGCCCCTGCACAAGCAACAAGCCGGAAGGAGCGGCCCCGACCATGGTCAAGGTCAAATCGGGGCGGTATTTCTTGAGGATCGGCAAGATTTTCCAGACATCCCCGCACCAACCGATCCAGAAGGAATTCGGAGTCTCCCTCTGCGCGATACCCTTGGTCAAGGGAAGGCAGTCATGGAACGCTGCGATACTCAGTTTGTGGCAGTATTTTTCTATCTGTATGAAATCCAGGAGTGTTTGTTCATACGTATGGAGGCCATCTATGAAAGTGAAATCCACCTTCTTCTGTTTCAGACTCTCAGCTATATCTTCTTTAAAGAATTGATTGCTCGTTTTGTAGAACATTCGAAGATTCGGAGGTGCTTCTACCTGAAATTCGTGCTGCTCAACGTCGACTCCGAGAACGATGTCCGAATGCGTGGCATACTGTATGGACAGGCCCTTACAGACTCCGATCTCGACATATGCCGCAGGTCTGATAAGATCCTGTATTGTCTTCAAAATCTGATAGTAATCTTCACCCGGGAATGCAACATTCATCGCAAGATCGCAAAGTTCATTTGTGTAATAGTAGTCAGAATCGATAAGAGATTGTAATTTCAGGAGGTTCTGCCTAGTGTTCTGGTTCTGTTCTAGCAAAATTTTAGTGTGATATAAAATCGGTAATGGGTGGCGGGGGTCAATTTGAATAGCGGCATTGAGAAGTCTTTCCGCGCTAGCGATATCGCCTCGTTTGAATTGGCAATAGGCTCGCAGAGCCATGGCACCAACGTCTTTCGGTTCCTGCCTTAGACGGAAGTCCAGAACCGCTGAAGCCTTTTGATATTCTTCCCTTGCGATATAGAAAGATCCGCTCGACAAGGCGACCAGGGAATCATGCTGCATCAACGAACGACTTTCCAGTGAACGAGCCAGAGGGTGAACAAGGCGGCCGGTGCCGATTGTTCCGCGGGTGTTAATTTTCGGCGGACCGACCTGACAACCGCAAGTCAGCTCAACGTCAGGCGCGCAGGAAAACTCGCGTGTCCTGCAAGCAAGGCGCGGCAAAGGGCGATCCGCTTGAGCGTTCTTCGCTCCCTTACGGTCGCTTCGTACGCTCTAGGATATTGGTTTTAAAGCAAATACGTCGTCGCGGACAACTCCGTCCGCTCGGGATTTGCTCTAGAGGCAGATTGGGGTTCTGCCATTGCTGATCATCGCGCGTCAAGCTTGATCAGGGATGCTCTTGCCGTTGCATTCCGCTTATCCGGGGTTCGAGGTTCGGATCCAGGCGACGGAGCTGATTTCTTCCAGAAAGCCAGTCGGATCAACGGCGGGCTTCGGTGAGGAAACGCCGAACACCTTCTGTGGAGGAGGCTTGGCTATGCGCGAGAAGGTCTTCAAAGATTTCCATGGAGTACTCCATCGGATCAAATTCTTCTCTAATTTTTTGAAGGTTGTCCTCCAGTACCCGAGAGTCCGGATCCAGACCCTCGACAACAAGCAAGCCGGAAGGCGCAGCAGCAAAAGTTGTCAGAGTCAGGTCCGGTCTGTATTTTTGGAGGATAGGCCGAATTTTCCAGACGTCACCGCACCAACCGGTCCATAAATATTTATCAGTCTCCCGCTGCGCAATACCCTTTGTCAAAGGTAGGCAATCATGGAAGATAGCTATGCTGTGGTCATGGCAGCATTTTTCAATCTGTATAAAATCCCATAAGGTTTGTTCGTAAGTATGCAGTCCATCAATAAAAGTAAGATCGATATTAGTGCCGCATAGGATTGGGCGCATATCTTCGGAGAAAAAGCTCGTACTGGTCTTGTAGAACATTTGCAAATTGGGTGGAGCAGGAACCTGAAACGTGGCCCGGTCGACGTCGACTCCGATGACAATATCAGAGTATATAGCATATTGAATCGATAGGCCGGTGCAGACACCTATTTCCAAATAGGTTTTCGGTTTCAAAATCTCATGAGCCATTTGCAGAAATTTATAATAATCATTTCCTGGAAACACCACATTTAATGCGGTCTCCATGAGATCAGAAAGATAATAGTATTCAGAATCTATTAAATCCTGTAGCTTCCTGAGGTTTTGTTTGGCATCACCTCCCATATCAGCAAGAATTTTTGTATGATAAATGGCCAGTAGAGGGTGAGCAGAATCAATTCGCACTGCCGCATTCAATGACTGTTCCGCACCGGCAATGTCGTTATTTTTGAACATACAATATGCCCGCAAAATCATGGCAATGATATTGTCAGGTTGCGATTTCAGCTGGAAATTAAAAACGGCTAAAGCTTTGCCGTATTCTTCTTTGGTGAAATACGATATTCCGCTCGATAGAGAGACTTGGAAATCATGTGGCATTTTTACCAGACTCTGATGGGGTTTAGATATTCTTGTTGGAAGCTGGCCCTGCTAAAGGACTATTCGAATGCGGGAAGTCCGGGGTATCGGGACGCACGGTTGGGGTTGTCTGCAAGCGGGGAAGGTCCTGATGGTCAAAATTGAGTATACGGGGATCTACTTCCAACGATCCAACGCCTTCAAGCCCGATTGAAAATATAGACTCCCCGGGGTGCGCATGGTCTGGACGGTTCAGGGAGCGGCAGAGAGCATGGCGCGCTCCAGGACCGGCATCACGCGGGGATCCCCGCAATGGGCCACGTTGAAGCGCATATAGCCTGCCGCTGTTTGAGAGGCGCTGAACACATTGCCCGGTGCCAGCACCACATCTTCTGCCAGGGCTCCTCTGGCCACATCGGCGGAATCGTGGCCGTCCGGCAGGCGGCACCACAGGTGAAAGCCGCCGCGCGGCATCAGCCAAGGCGTGATTCCGAGCCGGCTCAATTCCTCCGCCGTGCGGTGCCGTGCCCGGCCTAGGCGGCGGCGCAGGTCCTCCATATGCTTGCGATAGCCGCCACCGGCGAGGATGGAGGCGATCAGCTCTGCCGCCACCGGGCTGGGGCCGCCGAAGCCGGTGGCCACCTGAAGATCCACCAGCCCCTCGATCCAGTCGCGCCGGGCGGCGATATAGCCGCAGCGGACAGAGGCGGAGAGTGTTTTGGAAAAGCTGCCGATACGGATGACCCGCTCCAGCCCGTCCAGGGTGGCGAGGCGGGGAGAAGGTTCGGTTTCGAAATCTCCGAAGATGTCATCTTCCACGATGGTCAGGTCGTGGGTGGTCGCGGCCGCGAGCAGGCGGTGGGCGGTGCGCGCCGACAGGGTCGCTCCGGTCGGATTGTGCAGGGCGGCGGTGGTGATATAAAGCCGGGGTCTTTCGGTGACCAATATGGCTTCGAAACGATCCATATCCGGCCCGGTGGGGGTATAGGGCACGCTGACCACGGTGGACAGGTGAGAGCGTAGCAAGGCGCGGAAGTTGAAGTAGCAGGGGTCGTCGACCAGCACCGTATCGCCGGGCCGCAACAGGAACCGGCAGATCAGGTCGATGGCCTGGGTGCCTGACGTGGTCAGCAGCACCTGATCGGTCGATGCGGCGATCTCGTCTTCGGCAAAGCGAGCCAGCAGGTAGCGGCGCAGCACCAGCGACCCGCGCGTCGGACCATAGTCGGACAGGACAAGGGCGTCGGCACGGGCCAGCGAGCGGAAGGCGCGGCGCAGGGCGTCGACCGGCAGCCAGTCGGGGGGAAGCCAGCCACACCCGGGTTTCAGCGTCGCCGCATCGGCATCCAGCGCCTGACGGGAAACCCAGAACGGATCCACGGCCAGATCCCGCTGTGGGCGGTCGTCGGCCAGGGCCAGGGGCGGCAGGGCGGTATCGGAGACATAGAAGCCCGACCCTGCCCGGGCGCGGATCAATCCCTCGGCCACCAGCCGGTCATAGGCCTCGACCACTGTGGAGGGGGAAACCCCCATGGTCGTGGCGAGCCGGCGGATCGACGGCAGGCGGTCGCCGGGCGTCAGGGCGCGGCTTGCCACCTTGGCCCGGATGGCGCCCATCACCGCGTCGGTCCGGCCGCCGCTGCGCCCGTTGCTGGGCTCTGTCCGATCCAACCGTGTGCCTCCCTCGACCCATACAGTTCGGCGAAATTGTATCGAACTGTCGCTGCCCTCGCCAGCGCCCTGGGGCTACCGTCCGTGGCTGACATAGGGAGACGAGGACATCATGGATACAATGGCGCGGAGTTGGAAGGACGGCTGGGGCAGCGGCCTTCTGGGGGTCATCATTTTCAGCGGCTCGCTGCCGGCGACGCGTGTGGCCATTGCGGGGTTTCCGCCGCTGTTCCTGACGTCGGCGCGGGCGTTGATTGCTGCCCTGCTGGCCGCCGTGCTTCTGGGGTTGTGGCGGCAGGCGCGGCCGGGGCGGGCCGACCTGCCGTCGCTGGCCGTGGTCGCCCTGGGTGTGGTGGTGGGTTTTCCCCTGCTGACGGCCCTGGCGCTGGAGCACATCTCCGCTGCCCGTTCGGTGGTGTTCATCGGTGTGCTGCCCCTGGCCACGGCCCTGTTCGGGGTGCTGCGGGGCGGCGAGCGGCCCCGGCCGCTGTTCTGGCTGTTCTCCTGTCTCGGAAGCGGAACGGTGGTTGCCTTTGCGTTGTCCGACGGCGGTCAGGGATCGCTGGTGGGGGATCTGTATATGGTTGCGGCCGTTGCTGTCTGTGGTCTGGGCTATGCGGAAGGGGCAGCGCTATCCCGGCGGCTGGGTGGATGGCAGGTGATTTCCTGGGCGCTGGTGCTGTCGGCACCGCCGATGCTGGTCCTGACCCTGCTGACCTTGCCCGGGTCGTGGGACGGAATCGGCGGGTCGGCCTGGCTGGGACTGGGGTATGTGTCGGTGTTCAGCATGCTCGTCGGTTTCGTGTTCTGGTACCGGGGCCTGGCTCTGGGTGGCATTGCCCGGGTCAGCCAGTTGCAGCTGTTGCAGCCGTTCCTGGGGCTGGTGCTTGCCGCCCTGCTGCTACAGGAGCCCGTGGCCTGGAGCATGGTGGCGGCAACGGCCGTGATTGTGGTCAGTGTCGGGTGTGCCCGTCGGGTCGCTTGAGCGACGCGACACGATCAAGGATAGCGGGTCGCTTGAGCGACGCGACACGATCAGGGATAGCGGGTCGCTTGAGCGACGCGACACGATCAAGGACAGCGGGTCGCTTGAGCGACGCGACACGCTAACCGGGTCCTGGGCTCAGGACCCGGCGAGCGCCCGGAACTGACGGCTGGCGACGGTCAGCATGGCCAGATCCACATCCACCGCCCCCCGCAGTTCGGCGAGCACCTGCTCGGCGCGTTCCACAAGGCGAATGTTGAGCCCGCGCCAGCACAGCAGGGCTTTTGTCGGATCGTCCAGGTCGTCCATGTCCGCACCGTCAGCCTCCGCCGGCGTCTCTCCGCCTTCCGGAAGGGCGGTGTTCAGGCAATCGAGGGCGGCGAGGGTCAGGTTGCGCTGCTGGGCGAATAGATCCTCGATGGTGGCGGAAACCGCGAGTTTGGTCCAATGGCTGCCGCCCCGGTCCAGCCCGGCGGCCTTTCCCCGCAGCCAGTCCATGCCGAAATCGGCGCCCACCCGGTAGTACAGCCGGGCGGCAGAGGGGATATCCAGGTCCTTGGCGGCAGCGATCCGGGCGATGTCGTTGGCGCCGGCCAGCGGTTCCAGTCCCGCGACCCGGGTGGCCAGGGCGTCGGGGACTCCGGCCTCGATCAGGCTGGTGCGATGGGCGGTCATGGGGTCCAGCGCTTCGGCATCCAGCAGGGTGTCGAGCCGGTCGTCCAGGGCCTGGACGGTGGCCGACAGTGCGGCGGTGGCCTCGGCCAGGTTCAGGGGCTGGGGTGCGTTGCGCAGCAGCCAGAGCACCGAGTGGGAGACCAGGCGGTTGATGTCCACCAGCATGTCCATCTGGGTGGCGGCCGATACGGCGGTGTCCAGGGCTTCGATACCGCTCCAGATCTCACGCAGGTGGAAGGCCTGGCGGGTGACCACATAGGCCCTGGCCACATCGACCGGCCCCAGGCCGGTCCGTTCGGTCATCTGGGTCACGAAGGTTCCGCCGACCCGGTTGATCATGCTGTTGGTGATGACGGTGGCCAGGATTTCCCGGCGCAGGCGGTGTTTGGCGATGGCCTCGGGGAAGCGCTCGCCCAGCACGGGGGGGAAGTAGCGGATCAGTTCATTGGCCAGGAAGGGATCGTCCGGCAGGTCGGAGGCCAGAATCTCGTCGAACAGCCACATTTTGGCATAGGGCAGGACCACCGAAGTCTCCGGCCGGGTCAGCCCCAGGCCCCGGGTGGTGCGTTCCTGCAACTGGTCGTCTTCGGGCAGGAATTCGATGTCCCGGTCCAGGCGGCCGGCGCGTTCCAGCGCCCGCATCAGCCGGGCCTGGTGATCCAGGACCTCCTGGGCCTGATGCTGGACCAGACTGATGGCCTGGGTCTGCATGTAGTTGTCGCGCAGCACCAGGGCACCGACGGTGTCGGTCATCGCCGTCAGCAGGCCGTTCCGCTGCTTTTCGGTCATGTCTCCGGCAGCGACTACGCCGTTCAGCAGGATCTTGATGTTCACTTCGTGGTCGGAACAATCCACGCCGGCGGAATTGTCGATGGCGTCGGTGTTGATGCGCCCGCCCTTCAGGGCATATTCGATGCGGCCCAGCTGGGTGACCCCCAGGTTGGCCCCTTCGCCGACCACCTTGGCGCGGATGTCCCGGCCGTTGACGCGGATGGCGTCGTTGGCCCGATCACCCACTTGGGAATCGCTTTCATGGACGGCCTTGACATAGGTGCCGATGCCGCCGAACCACAGCAGGTCCACCGGCGCGCGCAGGATGGCGTTCATCAGCACGGTGGGGGGCACCTTGTCTTCGGTCAGGCCGAAGCGGGCCTTGATCTCCGGGGTCAGGGTCAGCAGTTTGGCCCGCCGTTCGAAGATCGCCCCACCCTTGGAGAGTTTGGATAGGTCGTAGTCCGACCAGGCCGACCGGCCCAGGGCGAACAGCCGCTCCCGCTCCTGGAAGCTGGAGGCGGCATCCGGATCGGGATCGACGAAAATGTGCATGTGGTTGAAGGCACCGACCAGGCGGATATGGCGGGACAGCAGCATGCCGTTGCCGAAGACGTCGCCGGACATGTCGCCGACGCCGACGCAGGTGAAGTCTTCGGTCTGGCTGTCCCGGCCCATTTCCCGGAAATGGCGCTTCACCGCTTCCCAGGCACCCTTGGCGGTGATGCCCATGGCCTTGTGGTCATAGCCGTTGGAGCCGCCGGAGGCGAAAGCGTCGTCCAGCCAGAAGCCATAGTCCCGGGAAACCCCGTTGGCGATGTCGGAGAAGGTGGCCGTGCCCTTGTCGGCGGCGACCACCAGGTAGGGATCGTCCTCGTCATGGCGGACCACCCGCGGGGGCGGTACCACGGCCTGTTCGGCACCCAGGTTATCGGTGATGTCCAGAAGGCCGCGCATCAGGGTCTTGTAGCACTCGATCCCTTCGGCCTGCTGGGCTTCCCGTCCGCCGTCCGCAGGGGGGCGCTTGACCACGAATCCGCCCTTAGAGCCGACCGGCACGATCACCGCATTCTTCACCATCTGGGCTTTGATCAGACCCAGGATCTCGGTGCGGAAGTCTTCCCGGCGGTCGGACCAGCGGATGCCGCCCCGGGCAACCTTGCCGCCGCGCAGGTGGATGGCCTCTACCCGGGGGCTGTAGACGAACACTTCGACCCATGGCCGGGGCAGAGGCAGATCCTCCACCTGCCGGCTGGCGATCTTCAGCGAGACATAGGGCTTGGGCAGGCCGTCAGTGTCCGTCTGGAACCAGTTGGTGCGCAGGGTGCTGGTGATCAGGTTCAGATAGCGGCGGAGGATGCGGTCCTCGTCCGGGTTGTCCACCTCGGCCAGCCCCTCCAGCACGGCGTCGGAGAGCGCCTTTTCCCGCGCCGCCCTGTCCTCGTCCCCGACGGCCGGGTCGAAGCGGGTCATGAACAGGTCCACCAGATGGTGGGTGATGGTGGCGTGGGTGATCAGCGCCTGTTCGATGGTGGCCTGACTGAAGGTGAAGCCCACTTGGCGCAGATAGCGGGCATAGGCCCGCAGCACCACCACCTGCCGCCAGTCGATGCCGACGGCGACCACCAGGGCGTTGAAGCCGTCGTTTTCCACGTCGTCTTTCCACAGGCGGGCGAAACATTCCTGGAACGGCTTGCGCACGGCCCCGATATCCAAGGGATCGCCGGAGGCCTTCAGGCGCATGGAGAAGTCGTGGATCCACACTGGGGTGACGGGCGGCTCGGTGTCGCCCACCTGGCGCTCGGCCAGGCGCTTCACCTTGAAGGGCACTTCGCCCATCACGTGGAAGCCCATGTTTTCAAGCATGGGCAGCACTTCGGACAAGGGCAGGGCCTTGCCGGGGCGGTAGATCTTGAAGCGGACTTCGTCCTCTCCGTCCTCCATGGAGCGGTAGAGGTTCATGCAGAAGCCCTGTTCGCCCAGGGCCTCTTCGATGCGTTCAATGTCGCTGACGGCCACCTGGGCGGAAAACCGCTCCCGATAGCCGGCCGGGAAGGCCTTGGCGTACTGGTTATACAGCCGCAGGCCTGTTTCCTCTCCCCGGGCGCCGATCAGGGCGTCGTGAAGCTGGTCGGGCCAGGCGCGGGCGGCCTCGGCGATGCGCTTTTCCAGCTCGCGGACGTCGTACTGGGGCAGGCAGCCGGGTTTGGTGCGCAGCACGAAATGCACCCGGGCCAGCGGGGCGTTGGTGACCTGCGTGGAAAAGGTCTCCATGGTGCCGTCCAGGGCGCGTTCCAGCAGTTCCTGGATTTCCAGCCGAAGCTGGGTATCGAAGCGGTCCCGGGGGACGAAAACCAAACAGGACAGGAAGCGCTGGAAGTCATCCTGGCGCAGGAAAAGGGCCGTCCGCTGGCGCTCCTGCAAGTGCAGAACCCCCCGGGCGGTGTCCAGCAGCTGGGCCTCGTCCATCTGGAACAGCTCGTCCCGGGGCAGGTTCTCCAGGATGTTCATCAGCTTGCGGCCGTCGTGGCTGAGCGGCCGCAGGCCCGACAGGCCCATCACCCGGCTGAGCTTGGATTTCAGGACGGGAACGAAATTGGGGCTGTTGGTATAAACGTCGGCGGTGAACAGGCCGATGAACAGGCGCAGGCCCACCACCTCGGTGCCGCATTCGCTGAACTGCTTGATGCCGATGGCGTCCATCGGCACGGGGCGGTGGATGCGCGCCCGTTCGGTGCTTTTGGTGACGATCAGGGCGGTACGGCGGTCCATGAAGGTCCGCACTTCCTCCGGGAGGGTGGCGAGGTTGCGCAACTCGCCGAACGCCCGGGTTTCAGGATCCCGCAGCACCCCTAGTCCGGCTTCGGGCACGGCGTCTTCGGGGCTGGCACCGGTGAAGACGTAGGTGCGATAGCCCAGGAAGGTGAAGTGGTCATCCCGCAGCCATTGCAGGAAATCCCGCACCTCGGCAATTTCGTCCCCGTCTTGGCCGCGCGGTGTTTCGGTGAAGGTGCCGATGATGTCCTCGCAGGTGCGGCGCATGGCCTGCCAGTCCTCGACCGCGGCACGGACATGGGCCAGGACGACCGCCAGCTGCTTTTCCGCCTCGGCCAGGAGGGCGGTATCGGACTGTTCGTCCACCTGGACATGGATGATGGACTCGTAAGGACGGTGAGACGGTTCGAAGGTAGCCTCGGTGATCTCCACCAAAGTGCCCTGATCATCCCGGGCGATAGACATCACCGGGTGGATCACCAGTTGGACGCTGAGCCCCAGACGGTTCAGCTCGGCCGTGACCGAATCCACCAGGAAGGGCATATCGTCGTTCAGAATCTCGACGATGGTATGCTCGCTGGCCCAGCCGTGTTCGTCGATAGAGGGGTTGAAAGCGCGGACCTTGGGGGCGGCATCGCTGCGCCGGCGGACGAAGGCGAAAAGGGACAGGGCTTGGCCGTACAGGGTTTCCAGCTCTTCATCCACCACGTCATCGGGGGGGACATTCCCGTAGTACTGCCGCACGAACCGTTCGGCCTGCTCTCGCTGGGTGCTGTCCAGCCGGTCCCGTACCAGTCCGACCACGCGGTCGATCAGCTCGGCCTTGGTGGCCTCTGCGTGGTGGTCCATCCGTCTTCCTCCCGAAGGTTCGTCTTGTGCGGTCGTCTTAAGTCGGCGCCGTGCTATGAAGGTGCGAAATCCCTGTTGCGTTTCAAGGCGCTGGTCATGAACATTTCGCACCGGCCATCGTTCCCGCCGCCGACGAAGGGGTTGCCGCATGCTACAGCTTGATCAAGTGGAGGCCGGATACGGCGATGCCAAGGTCCTGTTCGGCATCGATCTGCGGATCGGCGTCGGCGAGGGGGTCGCCCTGCTTGGCCGCAACGGCGCGGGCAAAAGCACCACGCTCAAGGCGGTGCTGGGGCTGGTGACGGTCACGGCCGGAACGATCCGGCTGGAGGGCGCGGAGATCACCGGCTGGCCGGTACATCGGGTGGCTGCCGCCGGGGTGGGCTGGGTACCGGAAGACCGCCGGGTCTTTGCCGGGCTGACGGTGGCCGAGAATATTGCCGCAGCCTCCGGCGGTCCGCCCGGTCCCTGGACCCCGGACCGCTTGAAGCGACTGTTTCCCAAGCTGGAAGAGCTGTGGCATCGCCGGGCCGGTCTGCTGTCCGGTGGCGAGCAGCAGATGCTGACCGTGGCCCGGACCCTGGCCACCAATCCCCGGGTGCTGCTGCTGGACGAGCCGTCGGAGGGGCTGGCCCCCCTGGTGGTTGCGGCCATGGCCGAGGCGGTTGCGGCGATCAAGGCCGAAGGCATGGCGCTTCTGGTCAGCGAGCAGAACCTGTCGTTCGTCCGCCCGGTGACTGACCGCGCGGCGGTGATCGATCAGGGCCGGCTGGTCTGGCAAGGCGCCCTGGCCGAACTGGAACGGAACGCGGCGGTTATGGATCAGCACTTGGCGGTATGAGTATCCAGGAAATATGGGCATTGTTCCCTAGCCGCATAAGATACCGGGAACCGGGGGGAGGGGCGCAGGCGGTCAGTCCCGGGGCGCTTCCGGCGGCAGGAAATCGATGTCCAGAACCTCGGCGAAGGAATAGGGGCAGGTGTCGGGGAAGCTGTGGCTTTTGTAGCGCTTCGCCACGGCCCGGCGGGCGCGGTGGTACATCGCCGGCACGTCCGGTTCGATCTGGTGACGAATGGCCGGGGTCAGGCGGCGCTCCAGAGTGTCGCGGAAGACGGCGATTTCCGAATCCCAATGATCCACGTCCGCACCGCCGACGCAGCTGATTTTCAGGAAATGGCGCAGAATCTGTTCGATCAGGCTGATGCAGGCGTTGCGCTGTTCCCGGCCCAAATCCTCGATCTCCTCGGCCAGATGGACCCAGTCCAGATCGTTGCGCGGGCCGTGGCGCAGGCGCGCGGCCTGTTCCCGGGTCCAGGCAAAGAAGTCCGTATCGTAAAGGGCCGGCGGCATGGGCGGTGTCCTTCGCGGGGAAGGCGGAATCGTCCCTGGATTTTGGGCCGGGTGAAGGCCGGATGCAATGGCCTGCGGTTACGAGGACAGGGCGTCCGGCGGCAGGAAATCGATGTCCAGAACCTCGGCGAAGGAATAGGGGCAGGTGTCGGGGAAGGAATGATCTGCATATTCCAAGGCCAGCCGGCGGCGGGCCTGAAGGAACAGATCCTCCAGGTCCGGCTCCACCTGACGGCGGATGGTGGGAGTCAGGCGGTCGTGCAGGGAATCCCGGAAGGCAGCCACCTCGGCCCGCCAATGGGGGACATCACGGCCACCCAGGCAGGCGATCTTGAGAAGATGAGCGAGAATCTGCCGCAGCAGCGACTTGCAGGCGTTGCGCTGTTCCCGGCCCAAATCCTCGATCTCCTCGGCCAGATGGGTCCAGTCCAGATCGTTGCGCGGGCCATGGCGCAGGCGGGCGGCCTGCTCCTCGGTCCAGGCGACGAAATCGGTATCGTAAAGAGCCGGCGGCATGGGCGGTGTCCTTCGCGGGGACGGCGGAAACTTCCCTTCGACAGTGGGCCGGACGGCGGCCGGATGCAAGATGGTGGTGCCGGGCGGCCCGGGGATCAGGCGGCGTAGTAGGCCCGGTACCAGTCGACAAAGCGGCGCACGCCCTCTTCCACCGGAGTGGCCGGCTGATAGCCGGTGACGGTGGACAGTTCGGTGGTGTCGGCCCAGGTGCCGGGGACGTCGCCGGGCTGCATGGGCAGCATGGTCTTGTCCGCCTTGATGCCCAGGCAGTCTTCCAGGACCTCGATATAGTGCATCAGCTTGACCGGCTGGCTGTTGCCGATGTTGAACACCCGAAACGGCGCTACCGGGCTGCCGGCCGAATCCGGGGCGGGCAGGTCGTCGGGATAGGGGGCCGGAGACGGCGGCTTGTCGGCGACCCGCAAAATCCCCTCGACGATGTCGTCGACATAGGTGAAATCACGCTGCATGTCGCCGTGGTTGAAGACCTTGATCGGCTCGCCCTTCAGCATGGCCTCGGTGAACAGGAACAGGGCCATGTCCGGGCGGCCCCAGGGACCATAGACGGTGAAGAAGCGCAGGCCCGTGGCCGGCACGCCGAAGATATGGGCGTAGGAATGGGCCATCAGCTCGTTGGCCCGCTTGCTGGCCGCATAGAGGGTCAGCGGATGGTCGGCGGGCTGATGCTCGCTGAAGGGCTGGGTGCGGTTGGCGCCGTAGACCGAGCTGGTGGAGGCGAAAACCACATGCTCCACCCCCACGCGGCGGCAGCCGTCGAGGATGCAGTAGGTGCCCACCAGATTGCTGTCCACATAGGCACGCGGGTTTTCCAGGCTGTAGCGCACGCCGGCCTGGGCGGCCAGATGGATCACCCGTTCGGGCTTGTGGGTTTCGAAGAGGGCGCGCACGGCGGGCTCGTCGGCCAGCTCGATCCGCGCTTCCGTATAGCCGTCATAGGCGGCCAGGCGGGCGGCCCGGGCCTCTTTCAGGCGTACGTCGTAATAGGGATTGAAGTTGTCCAGGCCGACGACGGTATGGCCGGCGTCGAGCAGGCGCAGGGCCACGTGGTTGCCGATGAAACCGGCGGTTCCCGTTACGAGATAGCGCATGACGGCTCCGATATGTGATCGGGGGATCAGCGGGATACGGGTCCGAGACCCGGGTGGGATACGGGTCGGGGACCCGGGGTGCAAGGTGCCTTCTATAAGCCAGGGCGCGGGCAAACGAAAGGGGCCGGACGATCCGTCCGGCCCCTTCCGCAAACCCGATGCCGGATCAGCCGACCCGGTTGGCGATCAGATCGTCGACCACGGACGGATCGGCGAGGGTGGAGGTGTCACCCAGCGCGCCCGTTTCGTTTTCGGCGATCTTGCGCAGGATGCGGCGCATGATCTTGCCCGAGCGGGTCTTCGGCAGGCCCGGTGCCCACTGGATGGCGTCGGGGCTGGCGATGGGGCCGATTTCCTGGCGGACCCACTTGACCAGTTCCTTGCGCAGGTCTTCGGTTTCCTTCTCGCCGGCCACCAGGGTGACATAGGCATAGATGCCCTGGCCCTTGATGTCGTGCGGGAAGCCCACCACGGCGGCTTCGGCCACTTTCGGATGCGCCACCAGGGCGGATTCGATTTCGGCGGTGCCCATGCGGTGACCGGAGACGTTGATCACGTCGTCCACACGACCGGTGATCCAGTAGTAGCCGTCGGCATCGCGGCGGCAGCCGTCACCGGTGAAGTAGTAGCCCTTGTAGGTGGTGAAGTAGGTCTGCACGAACCGCTCGTGGTCCCCGTAGACGGTGCGCATCTGGCCGGGCCAGCTGGCGGCGATGCACAGGTTGCCTTCGGTGGCGCCGGACAGTTCCTGACCTTCGTTGTCCACCAGCACCGGCAAGACGCCGAAGAACGGCTTGGTGGCCGAACCGGGCTTCAGGTCGGTGGCGCCGGGCAGCGGGGTGATCAGGATGCCGCCGGTTTCGGTCTGCCACCAGGTGTCCACGATGGGGCAGCGGCCATCGCCGACCACATTGTGGTACCAGGTCCAGGCTTCCGGGTTGATGGGCTCGCCCACCGATCCCAGGATCCGCAGGGACGACCGGTCGTGCTTCTTCACCGGCTCTTCGCCTTCGCGCATCAGGGCGCGGATGGCGGTGGGGGCGGTGTAGAAGATGTTGACCTTGTGCTTGGCGATCACTTGCCAGAAGCGGTCCACGCCCGGGTAGTTCGGGATGCCTTCGAACATCAGGCTGACCGCGCCGTTGGCCAGCGGGCCATAGACGATGTAGCTGTG
The DNA here is from genome assembly GCA_046233135.1 of Rhodospirillaceae bacterium Z3-40. GTDB lineage: Bacteria > Pseudomonadota > Alphaproteobacteria > Rhodospirillales > Rhodospirillaceae > JBJXHN01. Next base: position 399,265 of record JBJXHN010000005.1, read on the forward strand.
GCCGGTGACCCAGCCAACGTCGGCCGTGCACCAGTAGATTTCACCGTCCTTGTAGTCGAAGACGTATTCGTGGGTCATGGACGCATAGACCATGTACCCGCCGGTGGTGTGCAGCACGCCCTTCGGCTTGCCGGTGGAGCCGGAGGTGTAAAGGATGAACAGCGGATCTTCGGCGTTCATCTCTTCGGGGGTGCACTCGGCCGGCTGGTCGGCGGTGGCGGCGTCGTACCAGTGGTCCCGGCCGTCGACCATGGCGATATCGCCGCCGGTGCGCTTGACGACGATGACGTTCTTCACCGACGGGCAGGTTTCCAGGGCCTTGTCGCAGTTCTTCTTCAGGGGCACCTTGCGGCCGCCGCGCAGGCCCTCGTCGGCGGTGATGACCATCACGCACTCGGAGTCCTGAATGCGGTTGGCCAGGCTGTCCGGAGAAAAGCCGCCGAAGACGATGGAATGCACCGCGCCGACGCGGGCGCAGGCCAGCATGGCCACCGAGGCTTCGGGGATCATCGGCATGTACAGGCACACCCGGTCGCCCTTCTTCACGCCCATGGCACGCATGGCGTTGGCGAGCTTGCAGGTGCGCTCATATAGGTCGCGGTAGGTGATGGCGGCGTCTTCGCTGGGATCGTCCCCTTCCCAAAGAATGGCCGTCTGGTCGCCCCGCTTTTCCAGGTGCCGGTCCAGGCAGTTGACCGACGCGTTCAGCGTGCCGTCGTAGAACCACTTGATGTGCACATCATGCGGGTCGTAGCTGACGTCACGAACCTTGGTGTACGGCTTGATCCAGTCGATCCGCTTGCCGTGCTCAGCCCAGAAACCGTCCGGATCATCCACGGAGCGCTGGTACATTTCGTCATAGCGCGCCTTATCCGCGAGGGCGTTCTTGGCGATCGCCTCCGGGACCGGAAAGATTTCTTCAGACATCTCAACTCTCCCCTGAGTGGTTAATGTAGTGTCATGTGCCTTTTTATTGTTTGCGGGTGCACATTAGAAAACCCGCAGGCAGCTGTCATGTGGATTCGGCGAACACCCTCTCCCCGTCCACAGACACGGCGAAGGGCTCCAGCCGCTTGCCGCGGCAGGGGCCTTCGATGCACAGGCCGTCAGCAATCTCGAACACCGCCCCGTGGGTGGCGCACTGGATGTAACGGCGTGTCAGGTCGAAAAAATCGTCGGGCATGAAGTCCAGCGGGATGCCGTTGTGGGGGCAGCGGTTGACATAGCCCCGCACCTGCTTGCCTTTGCGGACCACAAGCATTTTCACCGGCAAACCGTCTTCGTCGGAAAGCAGAAATCCCTTCGCGCCCGGATCGCCGATGGCGTCCAGGGAACACAGCTCGGTGCGCTTCCCCGCCGCCCTCACAGGCCCCCCATGGTGCAGATCAGCCCCCAGGCCTCGTCGTCCACCGGCTGGACGGACAGGCGGGACTGCTTGATCAGCGGCAAGTGGGCAAGCCGCTCGTCCTGCTTGACGTCGGCCAGGGTGACCGGGCGGGGCAGCGGCTTGACCGCCCTGAAATCCACCATGCCGAAGCGGCCCGACGCGTCGGTATGGTCGGGGTAGTATTCCCGCACCACCTCGACGATGCCGACGATCCGCTTCTCGTTGACGGAATGGTAGAAAAAGGCCTGATCGCCGAGGCGCATCGCCTTCATGTTGTTGGACGCCTGGTAATTGCGGACGCCGTCCCAGTGCTCCACGCCCTTGGCCACCTGATCGTCCCACGACCAGGTGCCGGGCTCGCTTTTGACCAGCCAGTAGGCCATGGCGGGATCCCCTAGCCGGCCAGAGTGCCGAGCACCAGCTTGTAGGGGCGGATGATCGTGGTTTCGAACAGGCCGGCCTGGGCATAGGGGTCGGCGGCGCAAATCGCCTGAACCGCATCGCGCGAATCCGCATCGATCAGCAGAAGGCTGCCGACCATCTGGGTGCCGTCGTCGGACAACAGGGGACCGGCTGCCTTCAGGGTGTCGCCCAGGGCCTTCAGATTGGCCAGGTGGGCATCGCGGTTGGCGGCGCGCACGTGGGCGTGGCCCGGTTTGTCCAGGCAGTGGACGGCAAAGAGCATGACGTTTCCTCTAACTCTTATCAGACCTGTCGGTAGGGTGATGCTTGTACAGCATTCGTCTTGGTTGTTTTTCAGGCGTTGCGGGCGGCAGAATAACAGCACACCCCGCGCTGCAAAAGGGGGCGAGACGCAAAGCTGCGTTTTCCTGCCTTAAATGCGCAATAATCTTAGGGGGCAGGCGGCAAGGGGTGAGCGGGTCCGCCATTTTCCACGCTATCGGCGGGTCTGTCATAGACCGCTCCCGTGTCCTGTTCGCTTCTGAGAGGACGTGACAGCAGGGACTCCACGGCGGTGGCGGTGTCGAAGCGGCCGGCGAGCACGCCATCGACGGCGGCGCAGATGGGCAGGTCGACGGACAGGCGCCGGGCCAGGGCCATCACGGCGGCGGCGCTATGCACGCCTTCCGCGACACTGCGGCGCGACTCCATCACCTCGGCCAGGGTGCGGCCCTGTCCCAGGGCATGTCCCAGCGAGAAATTGCGGGACTGCATCGACGTGGCGGTCAGGATCAGGTCCCCCAACCCCGACAGCCCGGCCAGGGTGTCGGGGCGCGCGCCCAGGGCCAGGGCCAGCCGGCTGATCTCCGCCAGCCCCCGGGTGACCAGGGCGGCCCGGGCGTTGTCCCCCAGGCCCAGCCCCTCGACGATGCCGCACGCGATGGCCAGCACGTTCTTCACCGCTCCGCCGATTTGTGCCCCGACCAGATCATCGCTGGCATAGGGCCGGAAGCTGCGGGTGCCCAGGGCGGTGACCAGCTCTGCGGCGAGGGCGGCATCGGCACAAGCCAGGGTGATGGCGGCGGGCCGTCCTTCTGCCACTTCCTTGGCGAAGGTCGGACCGGACAGGATGGCCAGCGGCATGCCGGGCAGGACTTCTGCGGCGACTTCGGTCATCAGCGCGCCGCTGCCCTGCTCGATTCCCTTGGCGCAGATCACCGCCGGCGCCCGGTCCGGCCACAGGGGCGCGGCCCGGCCGAGAACGGCACGCAGGGCCTGGGCGGGGCAGACCATCAGCACCGCGTCGGCCTCGGCCATGGCTTCGCCCAGATCGGCGGTGCATTGGATCGCCGGGTCCAGCGGGACGCCGGGCAGGTAGGCGGGATTGGCGTGGGTTTCCGTGACGGTGCGGGCGATCTCGGGCGTTCGCGCCCACATGCGCACGCTGCGGCCCGCCCGCCGGCAGGTCTGGGCCAGCGCCGTACCCCAGGCGCCGCTGCCGATAACGGTGATGCGGTCGATGGCGGACATGCGAAGGTCTCCTCGGATCGGAAAGGCAGGGGATCGGAACGGGCAGGCGGTGGTCAGGCCTTGACCCGGCCCGCGCCCTTGGCCGGGGCGGCGTCGGGATCCAGGGGCCAGCGGGGACGGGGCTTGATCTCCAGGGAATCGGTCAGCCCCAGGCGCAGCTTTTCCAGCCCGGCCCAGGCGATCATGGCCGCATTGTCGGTGCACAGCGCCAGCGGCGGCGCGACGAAGGGACTGCCGGCCTCGGCAGCGCAGGCATCCAGGGCGGCCCTCAGGATACTATTGGCGGCGACCCCGCCGGCGACGACCAGCGGGCGGCCGGGGCCGTGCCGCTCGGCCATCAGCGCCAGGGCGCGGCGGGTGCGGTCCACCAGACAGTCGGCGACGGCGGCCTGGAAGGCGGCGCACAGGTCGGCGATCGCATCGTCCTCCAGGGGACCGGGAGGCAGCTTCTCCACGGTCTGGCGGACGGCGGTCTTGAGGCCGGAGAAGGAGAGGTCGAGCCCGGGCCGGCCGACCATCGGGCGGGGCAGGGGAAAGCGCCGGGGATCGCCGGCACGGGCGGCCCGCTCCACCGCCGGGCCGCCGGGATAGCCCAGGCCCAGCATCTTGGCCACCTTGTCGAAAGCCTCGCCGGCGGCGTCGTCGATGGTGGTGCCCAGGCGGCGATAGCGGCCGACTCCAAGCACCTCCAGCAGCTGGCAATGGCCCCCGGAGGCGAGCAGCAGCAGGTAGGGAAAGGCCAGGCCATGGGTCAGGCGGACGGTCAGGGCATGGCCTTCCAGGTGATTGACGGCCAGGAAGGGCTTGCCGGTCACTTGGGCGATGGCCTTGGCGGTCATGACGCCGACGATCACCCCGCCGATCAGCCCGGGACCGGCGGTGGCGGCGATGCCGTCCAGCTCGTCGACGGTCATCCCGGCGTCGTCCAGGGCGCGGGCCACCAGCCCGTCCAGATGGTCGAGGTGGGAGCGGGCGGCAATCTCCGGCACCACGCCGCCATAGGGGGTATGGTCCGCCACCTGGGACAGCAGCGCCTGTGACAGAATGACGCCGCCAACGGTGCCAGCCGAAAGCCCCGGTTTATCGGCTGTCACGCAGGGGGCATCCTCCGCCGTCCATGGGCGGACGATGGCGGCGGCGGTTTCATCACAACTGGTTTCGATCCCCAGGACCCGCATGATCGGTGCGTTTTCCTCTTTGCATGGGCGGCAGGCAGCCTCTACAACACCTGCACCATGGCGACCATACCCAAATTGCGACTCGGTACCCGCGGTAGCCCCCTTGCCCTCGCCCAGGCTCATTTGGTGCGGGACTTGCTTGCGCGCGCCCACCCGGCCCTTGCCGAGGAAAACGCCATTGCCATCGAGGTCATCAAGACCACCGGCGATGTCGTCCTCGATCGCCCGCTCTCCGAGATCGGAGGGAAGGGCCTGTTCACCAAAGAAATCGACGAGGCCATGCTCGATGGCCGGGTCGATCTCGCGGTCCACTCCATGAAGGACGTGGCGACCGTGCTGCCGGACGGCATCGTCCTGCCCTGCATGCTGCCGCGCGAGGATGTGCGCGACGCGGTGATGGGCCGGGACTATCCGGACCTGGCGAGCTTGCCCGCGGGAGCGGTGGTCGGCACCGCCTCGTTACGGCGGGGTGCCCAAGTGCTGGCGTTGCGGCCCGACGTCAAGGTGGTGCCTTTCCGCGGCAACGTCCAGACCCGCTTGGCCAAGCTGCAGCGGGGGGAAGTGGATGTGACCCTGCTGGCCATGGCCGGTCTCAACCGTCTGGGCCTGACCGAGGTGGCCACCGCCGTGCTGGAGCCGGAACGGATGCTGCCGGCCGTGGGCCAGGGGGCCATCGGTGTCACCTGCCGCGCTGACGATGCCCAGGCGCATGCATGGCTGGCACCGCTGAATAACGACCCCACATATCATTGTGTAGCCATGGAACGCGCGTTCCTGCGGCGGCTGGACGGTTCGTGCCGGACACCCATCGCGGGTCTCGCCCGGCTGGATCTCACCGGCCGCGTGTCTTTCCATGGCATGATCATCCGTCCCGATGGTAAGGTTATTCACCAAACCAAGCGGGAAGGCAGTGTCTCCGAGGCGGTTGCCCTGGGGGATGATGCCGGGGCGGAACTTCTCGCCATGGCCGGTCCGGGGTTCTTCCAGGTCGGCCAATCCTGACTGTCCCCGGGCCGGGCAACCGGCCCAATCCTTGACCGGAAGGCATGCGCGCGCTCATCACTCGTCCCGAAGAGGATGCCGACAGCCTCGTGGAGCCCCTGAGGGACCGCGGCGTTGATGTATTCCTGGAACCCCTGCTGGTCATCCTTCCGTCCGCCGGCCCGGCGGTGGATCCCACCGGCATGCAGGGGGTGTTGTTCACCAGTGCGAACGGCGTGCGCGCCTTTGCCGCAGCATCCGATATCCGGCACCTGCCGGCCTGGTGTGTCGGCGATGCCACCGCCCGTACGGCCAGAGGCGTCGGATTTTCCACGGTTCATACGGCCCAGGGGGACGTTGCCGCTCTGGCCGCCCTGGTCCGCGACTCGACGGATCCGCATGCCGGCGGATTTATCCACGCCGCCGGCACGGCCGTAGCCGGGGACCTGTCCGGCCAGCTGGAGCCCCATGGCTATACCGTCCGCCGGTTGCAGCTTTACGAAGCGCGGCCGGCCGCCCGATTCTCCGCCGACCTGCGCCGGGTCCTGGCGAATGGCGAGATCGGGATGGTGGTCCTCTATTCGCCGCGCACGGCCGCGACCTTCGCCAAACTGGTCCATAAGGACAAATTGGAAGCCGCGGTTGCCGGTGTGGTGGCTTATGTTCTCAGTCCCGCTGTCGCCCAGGCCCTGACGGGTCTGACGTTGGCGGAGGTACGGGTGGCGCCGTCGCCCAATCAGGCGGCCTTGCTCGAGCTGTTCGACAAGGACCGCGTAGCGGGTATTCTGCCCGTTCCGTCGCCAATGACCAATCGAGGGGGAAGACCGGTCATGACCGATCAATCCAAGGAAGACGAAACCAAAACGGGAACCGACCCGGCAACCGCCGCGCCGGCCGCCGCCGGTCCGGACAAGCCGAAAAAGGATCCGGAAAGCGAGGGGACGTCCTCCACGGACAAGCCCGAGGATTCGGTGTCACCGGAGGCATCCGGTGAGTCGACCCCCGATTCCGCCACAGACTCTGCCCCGGAGTCCAACGGGGACGATGGCGCCAAGGATGAAAAGGCCGGGACCGACGGAAAGCCCGGTCCCTGGGGGGCGGGTAAGGACGGCGACTCGGCCGATGCCGACCCGACCACCGAAGCGGCCGAAGAGACCGAAGGCGCCTACGGCGGCTCCAAGGGTTCGGCGCCAGTGCCGGCGAACGGGCATGGGGCGGAAGCCGAATCCAAGAATGGCGGCGGCGGCGGCGGGGGCTTCGCCCTTATCCTGGTGCTGGTGATCGTGGCCGGTCTGGTGGGGGCTTATCCCTGGTGGCGGCCGATGATTCCCGAACCCTGGCGCGGCTATCTGCCGCTGCCGCCGCCGGTGGAAGGCGAGCGGGAAGTGACGGAAATGCGCGGGATGATCGACGGCCTGCGCGGTCGTGTCGAAGCCTGGGATGCGGATATCTCCAGCCTGAAGACCGATCTGGAAGAAACCCGCGCGTCGGTGGCCGATCTTCAGGCGCGCATCACCGAAGCCGCCGAGGCCGCCTCGTCCGCCGGGGAACAGGCCGCCCAGGCCCGCGAGGAAGCCTCCCAGGCACGGACCCAGGCCGGCAACGCCGCCCAGGCGGCCAATGCGGCCCGTCAGGCAGCGGTGGCAGCTTCGGGGGGGGCGATGGAAGATCTGCCCGCGCCGATGCCCGTCCCGCAGGTGGATCCGGCGCTGGAAGGCAATGTCGCTGCTCTGCAAGAACGCCTGGGCGCGCTGGCCGAGCGGTTGGAGTCGCTGCCCCGGGCGCCCGAGCTGGCGGCGGACGAGCAGCCGCAGGTGCTGCGCTCCGACCTCAGCGCCACTCAGGAAACCGTCGCCGATGCCCAGGACCGCATCGACGAGTTGAGCAAGCAGATGCGCGACTTGGTCGAGGATGCGGTGGAGCCCTCCACGGTGCTGACCCTGAGTGATCGGGTGAACGCGGTGGAGGCCCTGGCCCGGCAGACCAACACCAACCGCAACACGGCCCTGGCGCTGATGCTGGCCGTCGGCCAGTTGCGCGAAACCGCTGGCCAGGGCGAGCCGTTCGAAGCACCGCTGCGCACGGTCGCGGCCATCGGCAAGGACAGTGCGGATATCCAGTCCGCCGTCGAAGCCCTGCTGCCCATGGCCGGCAAGGGTGTTGCCACCCGCGCTCAATTGCGTGTCCGCTTCGAGGAAACCGCCCGTGCGGTCTCCAAGGCGGCCCTGGCGCCGGAAGGCGAAGGCTGGGTGGACCGCACCCTGGCGGCGCTGACCAGCGTGGTCACGGTGCGGCGCACGGAAAAGGACGGCTCGGAGACTCTGGAAGGCTCGCTGGCCAAGCTGGCCCGCGCCGAGCGGCTGGTGATGGACAACGATCTGGTCGGTGCGGTGGCCGTGTTGGACCAGCTGGAAGGCGATCCCGCTGAGGCCGCCGCCCCCTGGCTGAACGCGGCCAAGGCCCGTCTGGCGGTCGAGGACGGCCTGTCCGGTCTGACCACCCAGGCCCTGGCCCGCATGGCGGCGCAGGATGCGTCCGCCGCTGCCGCCAAGGCCGTGCGGGACGCGGGTGCCGAAGACGACGCTCCGGCGGCGGCTGAAGAACCGGTGCATGAGGACGTCGCTCCGGCGCAGGGCGATGCGCCCTCCCATGGGGAGGCTCCCTCCCTGCCCACGAATGGACATGCCACCACCGGCACGGAGGGCTGATCGATGATTCGCATCATCCTCTTTATCGTTCTTGTGGGGCTGGTGACCTTCGGTGCCGTCTGGGTGACGGACCGGCCGGGGGTGGCTATCCTGGAATGGCTGGGCTGGCGGGTGGAAACCTCCGTGATGGTGCTGCTGCTGGCCTTGGGGGCGCTGGTCGCCGTCGGGGCGGTGCTCTACCGTCTCTTCCTGGGCGTGACGCGCCTGCCCCGCTCCATGCGACGGCGCAAGCAGGAAAAGAAGCTGCGCAAGGGCTCCCTGGCCCTGGGCGAGGGCTTCGCGGCGGCGCGGGGGGGCGATGTGCACCTCGCCCGCAAGCTGCTGAAGGATGCGGAGCGCATGATCCCCGGGGCCGTCGGAGTGCAGCAGCTGATGGCCGAAACCCATGCGGCGGCCGGCGATCTGGATCAGGCCGAGCAGGCCTATGCGGGTCTGCTGGACAATCCCCGGGTTCAGGCGGCAGGCCGGCGGGGTCTGCTCGACATGGCCCTGGCGCGCGGGGACGACGCCCGGGCCGCGGATCTGGCGGCCGAAGCCTGGGGCCAGGGCGTGGATGCCCCCTGGGTCACCCGGACCCTGTTCCGCCTGCGAGTGCAGGCCGGGCAGTGGGGCGCGGCCGAAGCGGTGCTGGTCAAGGCCGGTTCGGTGGTGCTGAAGGACGGCGAGGATTCGGGTCGGGTGCGGGCTGCGCTGCTGTGCGCCCAGGCCCGCGAGGACTCGGATGCCGGTCGCGGGCCGGAAGCCCTGCGGCAGGCGCAGATGGCCTTGGATCTGGACGCCTCTCTGGTGGATGCCACGGTGATTGCCGCCCGCCAGCTGGCCGCCGCCGGTAAGGGCCGCAAGGCAACCCAGCTGGTTGCCGGCCATTGGCGCCGGGGTCCCCATCCGGCGCTTGCCGAAGCTTGGCTGGCACTGGGCAGTGGCGAGGATGCCCAGAAGGCCCTGAAGCGGGCGCAGGAATTGGCCGACACAAACCCGGACCATCCGCTCAGCCACATGGTGGTGGCCCGGGCGGCCATGGATGCCCAGCAGTGGGACAAGGCCCGCAGCCTGCTCGCACCGCTGTCCGGTGGTCATCCGGAACCGGACATCTGCCGCCAGATGGCGCGTCTGGAAGAAGGGCAGAACGGTGATATGGCCAAGGCCAATCAGTGGCTGCATCAGGCCCTGGAGGCCGAACCCCTGATGGCCTGGATCAGCACCATAACCGGCGATCGGCTGCCCAGCTGGCAGCCCGTTTGTCCGGGGAGCGGCCGGGTCGGGGTGGTGGCTTGGCAGACGACGGCGAAGAGTCTGGCGTTGGCCTCTTGAGTCCCTTCGGCCAGGGTATGGTTTGAGTCCCTTCGGCCAAGGTATGGTTTGAGTCCCTTCGGCCAAGGTATGGTTTGAGTCCCTTCGGCCAAGGTATGGTTTGAGGCCTTTCGGCCAGGGTATGGTTTGAGGCCCTTCGGCCTCGGGTCGAACTCAATTTGTTAACGCTAGCCGGGTAAAAGTACGCGACCGGAAACGGGCGCGACGGAGGGGTAACCCCCGCTCCGCCGCGCCCGTTTTCTTTTTGCCTCGGGCGGATCGTTGGCTATCGTCCGGGGGTGCGCCGACCGCAGACCGTTCCGGTCCGGACCGGTGTGTTCTGAGGAGTTCGTTCGCCTTGCTGCCTTTGCACGACGACAATCCGACGACCTTGCGTCCCTTTATCACCGTGGGGCTGATCGCCGTCTGCGTGGCGGTGTTCCTCTATCAGAACAGCCTGTCGGAACGGGAAGCGACCCTGTTCGTGCTGACCTACGGCGCCATTCCCGCCGAACTGTTCGGCCATGGTTCGGCGCCGGCCTTGTGGGCCATGCCGCATTGGCTGACGCCCGTCACCTCCATGTTTCTACATGGCGGGTGGATGCATTTGATCGGTAACATGCTGTTCCTGTGGGTCTTCGGCAACAATGTGGAAGACGCGATGGGGCATGGCCGGTTCGTGGTCTTCTATGGGCTGTGCGGTCTGGTTGCCGTGGCCGCCCATGCCGCCAGTGATCCCGGGGCCGTGGTGCCGATGATCGGGGCGTCCGGGGCGATTTCCGGGGTGCTTGGTGCCTACGTGCTGCTTTATCCCCGGGCGCGCATTCTCGTCTTTGCCTGGGTTCTGGTGCTGCGGCTGCGGGCCGTCCTGGTGCTGGGCATCTGGTTCGTGATGCAGATCATGCCGGCCCTGAGCGGCGTGGACGACGGCGTGGCCTGGTGGGCCCACGTGGGCGGCTTCCTGGTGGGGATGGTGCTGGTGCTGCTGCTGAAGCGCCGGGATGTCCGGCTGTTCCAGGGCGCCAACCGCCCGCGCGGTTCCCTTGAACCACCGACCATCACCATCCGCCTGCCCCAGCGCGGACGCAGCCGGGTGCCGGTCAGTGGGACCCCGCCGCAAAAATCTTCCTCCCCGCCCCGCCGGGGACCCTGGGGCTGACAGTCGCCCCAGGGGACAAGATGGCCCTCAGGGCAGGACGACCGCCTTGCCGGTGACCGACCGGTCGCGCAGGGCAGCGATGGCCTGCGCGGCATCGCCAAGCGGAAAGCTGCGGGACACCAGGGGCTTCAGGCGACCCTCCTGCCACCAGGCCAGCAGGGTTTCCATGGAGGCACGCATGCGGTCGGGGGCGATGGTGCGATAGGCGCTGTACCAATAGCCAATTACCGACAGGTTCTTGACCAGCAGGATATTGGCAGGCGGCTGAGGCACGATGCCGCTGGCAAAGCCGACGCACAGCAGCCGTCCGTCGGGCGCGACACAGCGCAGGCTGGTATCGAACAGCGGGCCACCCACGGGGTCGTAGACCACGTTCACCCCCTTGCCGCCGGTCAGGACCTTGACCTGATCGCGCAGATCCTCGGCTTCGGAGTCCAGCACGTGATCGGCGCCATAGGTCCGCGCCGTTTCCAGCTTTTCCCGGCCCCGGGCGGTTGCGATGACGGTGGCGCCCATGGCCTTGGCCACTTCGACCGCGGTCAGGCCGACGCCGCTGCCCGCTCCGTGGATCAGCACGCTTTCCCCCGCTTGCAGGCGGGCACGGTCCCACAGGCCGAAATGGGCGGTGCCATAGGCGATGGGGAAGCTGGCCGCCAGGGTCAGGTCCATTCCCTCGGGCAGGGCGTAGACGTCGACGAGGTCGGCCACCACCTGGTCGGCATAGCCGCCGCCCGACACCATGGCCATGACCGGGGTGCCGGGGGCCAGGCCCATGACGGCGGATCCGGCCTCCAGCACCGTGCCGGCCACCTCGAACCCGGGGGTAAAGGGCGGCGTGGGCTTCACCTGGTACCGTCCGGCGATGAACAGCCCGTCGGCGAAGTTCACGCCCGCGGCCGCGACGCGGATCCGCACGCCGGTGTCCGGCAGGGGCGGGTCGGGCAGGGTGGTCAGGGTCATGGTGTCGGGCTGGCCGAATTCGGCGCAAACCATGGCGCGCATGGGATACTCCGGAACTGAAACGACGGGGATGTCGGCGAAAGGGTTGATCCGCCGGGCTGGATGGCCATGATGCGGGCGTGGAGCGGCGGGTGCAATCGGTCTCGCGCCCGGCCCATGGATATTGCACGGATCGTGAAGGAGGATCGCAGAGCCATGCGTGGCTTTTTCGGCATCGGGGTAGAAGGGATCAGCAAGGCCTATAACGTCGGCAACGTCTTTCGGACGGCCCATGCCTTCGACGCCAGTTTCGTCTTCACCGTAGCGGCCCGCTACCAGCAGTCCGAGGGTGGAAAGGTGGATACCTCGGACGCCCTGTCTGCCATGCCCTTCTATCGCTTCCCCGACGTGGACTCCTTGCGCCTGCCCGAAGCCTGCCAGGTAGTGGGGGTGGAGATTACCGACGATGCTGTGGATTTGCCCAGCTTCCGTCATCCGACCCGGGCGGCGTATATACTGGGGGCGGAGCGTCTGGGGCTGTCCCCGGCGATGCTGGCCCGCTGCGACCACGTGATCAAGATTCCCATGCGTTTTTCCATCAATGTCGGCATGGCCGGCACGATCGTGATGTATGATCGTCTGATCACGATGGGCCGCTTCGCGCCGCGCCCGGTGCGGTCCGGTGGTCCGACCGAACCATTGGCGGATCACATTCATGGCCGGCCGGCGTTCCGGTGTCCGGAGTCGACGGCGGCCATGGATGCCTATCAAAGTCCCGCGCCGCTGGCCGAAGTGGCGGTCGCGCGGAGCAAGGATTGATGGAATTTCTTGCCATGGCGCTTCGCGTGCGCCACATCATGACCACAAAGGGGCAGGATAACGACTCGACCGGCCCATCCCACGAGCATAGACAGGAGACACGGCATACCATGACGGCCCGATCCATTGCTTCGCGCCCGACCGTTGCCCATTCCCGCGCGGCGGGATCCGATTCCCTTTCCCTCGGACGCCGTCTGCTGGCGCTCGCAACCGCTCTGGGAGTGGGTGGGCTGCTGGCCGTGGCCGCAGCCGGCAACGCCGAGGCGCAACAGGTCAATACCCTGGGACGGTTCCAGGACTGGACCGCCTATACCATGACCGAGAACGGCGCGAAGGTCTGCTACGTGGCCTCTCAGCCCAAGAAGGACGAGGGGAACTACACCCGTCGGGGCGATATCTATGCCCTGATCACCCATCGCCCGGCCCGCGACCAGTTCAACGTGGTGACCATCTACGCCGGCTATCCCTACGACGAAGATGCCTCGGTGGAGATGAGTGTGGACGAGAAATCGTTCCAGTTGTTCACCAAGGGCGAAACCGCCTGGGCCACCGACGACCAGGATCCGCGCATCGTTTCGGCGATGAAAGCTGGCCGCAGCATGGTGGTCAAGGGTACCTCCTCGCGCGGGACTGCCACGCGGGATACCTATTCCCTGCTGGGGGTTACGGCGGCCCTGAACAGCATCGACAAGGCCTGCGGCGCCCGCTGACGCCAAACCTCAGGCCTGCGGACGGGAACGAAACCACATGCGAGGGCGATGCCCTCTCATGTGGTTTTTTATTGTCAGAGCGTGAGCGGCAGCGACGGTACTTTGGTCCCTCAGGCCGCAACCACCCGATCGCGGCCCGTTTCTTTTGCGGAATAAAGTGCGTCATCGGCGGCCTGCAGCAGGGCCTGGACGCTGGTGCCGTGGATACCGGCCTGGGACACGCCCATCGACACGGTAAAGTGCAAGCTGCCCGTGGGGCAGGGGATTTCCAGGGCCGCAAGTCTGGTGCGCAGGCGATCGGCCAGGGGGACGGCCGCGCTTTGCGTGGTGTGGGGCAGCAGCACGGCGAATTCCTCGCCCCCCATGCGGCCCAGGACATCCGTATCGCGCAGGCAGCCCTGAACCGTGGAGACGAACAGCTTCAAGGCTTCGTCCCCCGTGGCGTGGCCATGGGTATCGTTGATGCGCTTGAAGTGGTCGATGTCGGCCAGCAGCACGGACAGGGGTTCGTCATACCGGCTGGAGCGGCTCAGTTCCCGATCGGCCGCTTCCAGGAAGGCGCGGCGGTTCTGGGCCCCGGTCAGTGGATCGGTGGTGGCCAGCCGGCGCAGCTCCTGTTCCATCCGTTTCTGGTCGGAAATGTCGGTGATCACCCCGACGATACCTGCCGCATTGCCTGCCGCGTCGGTGAAAACCGCCTTGTTGTAGATCATGCTGTGAGGGATGCCCTCCCGGTCTCGCACTTCCCGTTCATAGGCGATGGTGCCCCCCGATTTCATCAGCGCCCGGTCCAGGGAATCGCTGCGCTGGGCCTCTTCCGGCGTGGCCAGGTCGTGGACTGTCAGGCCAACCACGTCTTCTTCGGCATTGAAGCCATAGAGCTGGGCGAACGCGCCATTGCAGCCTTCGATCCGGCCGTTCAGGTCCTTGTAGAACAGGGGGCTGGGCATGGTGGCCAGCAGGGCTTGCAGGAAGCGGCGGCGTTCTTCGGCCTCGCGCAGGGCGGTTTCGGCACGTTCGTGTTCGGCGTGCAGATCTTCGGCCAGGGCCACCAGTTCGGTGGTCTGACGTTCCATTTCCGAGCGGTTGAACTCTAATTCCCGTTCGTGGATGACCTGTTCAGTGACATTGGCGATGCTCAGCTGCACGGCCTGGCGGCCTTCCCAGTCGATGGGCTGGGCATTCAGATCCAGCCAGACTTCGCTGAAATCGGCCCTTAGGGCCTCCATGCGGTGCATGGCCCGGTTCATGTCGCCGGAAATCAGATCGTGGCGCAGCTCTTCCAGGATGATCTGTTCGTGTTCGGGCAGGAACGGCTTCAGGGTGGTTTTGGCAAGCAGCTCGTTGACCGACCCTTCGCCCAGAAGGCGGGCCAGTGCCGGATTGGCGTAGAACAGATGCAGGCCTGGGCCGATGATCGCCAGACCATTGACCGAGCCGTCGAAAAGCTCGCGGAACTTGGCGGCGTTACGGGCACTTTCCCGGCTGGTCAGAATCAGCGCCCGCAGCATCAGAACGCTGACCAGCGCTCCTACCACGAACAGGGGCAGCACCCACAGGATCAGCGCCGCGGCATCGTGGCCTTCCTCCGAGGCTTCGGCCATTCGGTCTCGGGCGTCGCTGGCCACGGTGCGCCAGCGCTCGGTCAGGCGGTCCAGGGCCGACAGGGCGCCGGCATCGTCGGCGCTCAGGCGGCGGTCCACCTGATCGGGAGGGGCACCGGCGGCAATCGCTTCGTCAACCACTTCCAGATTGGCGCGGTAGTCGAGCAGCACCGCTTCGACCAGATCGATGTCGTGCAGTTCTTCGGGCGCAGCCTGTTCGCGGTAGGTTTCCAGCAGCACGATGGCCGCTTCCAGCTGCGCAGCGGCCATCTCGGCCGTGGGCGTATCGCCGTGCAGCACATGATCTTTATAGGCGTGGATGAAGCCGCCGTAGCCGAGCATGGTGCGCAGTGCACCCAGGTCGAGCAGACGGGACTCGGCCTCCACCTGATAGGAGCTCCAGGTTTCCGTAGTCGCACGAAGAACAGCGCCGGCTCGTAAGGAGAGGGCGATCATGGCCGTGGCCCCGGCCACGGTGACGACGACAGCAATCAATCCAAGGGTGCGGGCTGAAAGCCCACGCACCCGCTGCCACATCAAGGCGAAGGGCGATGCCATTCTGTTCCGATGTTGTTTGAACTCTTTGTTTCAAGAGTTTTACCACATCCGCGCCATCCCCGTCATCCTTCAGCACACACCTGGAAGATGGCGGATAACCCCCTCGGGGGATAAGTCGGCAAGGGTTGGCACCCGCAGGATCTCGACCGACGGTCCCCGTTGTCCGCATAGTGCCGGATCCGAGGCATGGGCATACAGCACCAGGCTGGGACAGCCGGCCATGGCCAGCATATGCATGGGGCCGGTGTCGTTGCCCACGGCCAGCGTTGCCTTCCGGCCCAGCACCGCCAGTTGCTCCAGCGAGGTCCGGCCGAGCAGGCTCAGGGTCTCCGGCACCGCCCGCCGGATTGTTTCGGCCTCGGTTTGTTCGGAAGCCGTTCCGAGGAGAAGCGGGGTGATTCCCCGATCGACCAGATGTCTGGCCAGGGCGGCGTAGTGGGCGGCCGGCCAGCGCTTGTCCGGCCGATGGGGGGCGCCTCCGGGCACCAGCAGGGCGAAGCGGGCGGGGGGATGGCCATCGGATCCGGGGAACAAGGGGGCCAGGTCGGCCTGTGCCCAGGACAGATCCGTGGGGGGAACGTTGGTGATGCCGGCGACGGCCAGTTGATCAGCCTGGCGTTCCTGGGTGTGCAGGCGGGTGCGTTGGGGATTGGTGTGACGGAGAGAGCTGCCCGGTGCGATGCCCGACCACGCCGGGCCGCCGTCCAGCCGGCGCATCAGCCAGTGATAGACCGTGGTGCGGTCTGCGGTCTGCAGGTCGTAGACCCGGGCAAAACGGGGCGTGCGCAGGCGTCGGGCCAGGGACAGGAGGGCCGGCAGGTCGGTCAGGCGGGGGCGGGAGTCCACCCAGACATTGTCGAAATAGGGCGCCTGCCGGCAGAAATCCGCGTAAGGCGCGGTGGTCAGCAGGGTGATGGGGGCGTCCGGATGGTGGCGGCGGATCGCCGCACAGGGTCCCAGGGCCTGGATCAGGTCGCCCAGGGCGGAAAGCTTGATGATCAGGACGGGGGAGGCGCTCACGGTGGGGGCAAGGGTCCGGTTCTTGGGCAGGGCCAGACATCAGGTCTCTGGGGCGATGATCGGGGCCGGATCGAAGCCCCGGCCCGAATCCAGCGGCGGGGCGCCGAACAGCAGCTCCTTATAGACATAGAGGGTGCGTTCGGTCATCGCCTGTTTGGAAAACAGCCGCCGCACATGGTCCATGCCCTCTTCGGCCACGGCCGCGCGGTCGGCTTCGGTCATCGCCAGGGCGCTGCGCAGGGCTTCGGCCAGGGCCTGGGGATCGTTGGGCCTTACCAACCAGCCGGTGGCTCCGGGCTTCAGGATTTCCGGGGCCGCGCCGTGGTTGGGGGCGATCACCGGGCGCCCCATGGCCTGGGCTTCCGCCACCACCCGGCCGAAAGCCTCGGGGTCGGTGGATGCGCTGACCACCACGTCGGTGACCATATAGGCTGCCGGCATGTCATCGCAGTCGCCGATGATATGCACCTGCGAGGCCACACCCCGCTTGGCGGCCAGGGCTTCCAGTTCTTCGCGGTAGGCGCTGCGGCCCTGATCGCTGCCAAGCAGCAGGCAGCGCACGTCCGGGCGATTGAGCTGGGCCAGGGCTTCGATCAGCACCGCCTGTCCCTTCCACCGGGTCAGGCGGCCGGGCAGGGTGATGACTGGAGCCTCGTCGGGCAGGCGCCAGCGGGTGGACAGGCGGATCATCCGTTCGGCGCTGACGTGATCGGGGTGGAACCGGTCCACGTCGATTCCTCGGTGCACCACGCGGATTTTTCGCGGGTCCATCCCGTAGGTTTCCTGCATGTGCTGGCTGATGAAGCGCGAAATGGCGATCACCCGGTCGCCCCTGGTCATGATGGCGTTATAAGGCTTCTTGATCCC
The DNA here is from genome assembly GCA_046233135.1 of Rhodospirillaceae bacterium Z3-40. Classification (GTDB taxonomy): domain Bacteria; phylum Pseudomonadota; class Alphaproteobacteria; order Rhodospirillales; family Rhodospirillaceae; genus JBJXHN01. The sequence goes on from JBJXHN010000005.1 coordinate 416,417, forward strand.
GAATGGCCCCAGGTTGTAGGTGCCATGAAAAGTGGTGACGAACGGCACCCCGGCGGCACGGGCCGCAAGATAGGCGCTCCAGGCCGGGGCGCGGCTGCGGGCGTGGACCAGAGAGACGCCCCGTTCGACGATCAGGCGGCGCAGGCGCTCGGCATTGCTGCGCAGGCGAAGGGGGTTCTTGCGCTTGACGGGCAGGGTGACGTGTTCGGCCTCGCAGCGTTCCAGCTCGCGTTCCATGACACCACCCTGAGACACGACCATGGCCCGCCAGCCGGCCTGGGTCAGGGCCTGGGCGACGTCGACGGTGCCCCGTTCCACGCCTCCGGTCATCAGTTCGGGAAGAACCTGAAGGATCAAGGGCGGCTTGCGCCCGTCGCCTGCCGATTGGACGGCAGCGTCTTGACTGCTAAGATCTTGGTTCATCGCCCGATCTGATATGCCCGATCTGATATAAATGAGGAGCCAAATGCCAGAGGATACGGTCGCACCGGCGCCCAGCATACTCGCCGGCCCGGACGGCGCAACTCTCGCCTATCATCGGACGTCAGGACAGGGACCGGGTGTGGTTTTTATACACGGTTTCATGTCCGATATGGATGGCGGCAAGGCCCTGCACCTGGAAGCTTGGTGCAGGGGTCGGGGTTTGCCCTTTCTGCGCTTCGACCAAAGTGGCCACGGCCGCTCTTCCGGCCGTTTCGAGGATGGGACAATTGGCCGCTGGGCGGCGGATACCCTGGCGGTCATCGATGCCTTGACCGAGGGGCCGCAGATCCTGGTGGGTAGTTCCATGGGGGGCTGGCTGATGCTGCTGGCCGCCCGTGCCCGGCCCGACCGGGTCGCGGCCCTGGTGGGCATCGCCGCCGCGCCGGACTTTACCGAACGGCTGATCTGGGCGCAGATGAGCGCGGAAGAGCGCGCCCGGATGGAGGCGGACGGCCGGCTGGAGCAGCCCTCCGAGTATAGCGATTCGCCCTATATCATTACCCACCAGCTGATTCTGGACGGCCGGAAGCATCTGCTGCTGGACGCGCCCCTGGCCATCGACTGCCCGGTGCGGCTGCTTCAGGGCAAGCGCGACGAGTCCGTTCCCTGGGAAACGGCGCTGGCGATACAGGACGCCCTGGTATCCCAAGACGTGCGGGCAACCCTGATCAAGGATGGCGACCACCGCCTTTCCCGGCCCGGGGACCTGGATCTGTTGACCGACACCCTGGGGGCGCTGGTGGATCAGATGGGCCGGGCCGAATCCGGACCCGGAACGGTCTAGGACGGCGGCCATGGAGGAAAGCTACGCCGATCCCGTCACGGCCCGGGCCATCGCTGTTCTGAACGAAGCGCTGGAGCGCGATCCTCAGGCCATAACCGCCCTGTTCAACGCCAAGGTTTCCTGTTCCCCCAGCCTGGCCCGGCATCGCTACGTCCAGGTGGGTGTCTATGACGGGGAGAACAAGGTGGGGGTGCTGGGGCTGATCAACGGCATCCTTGGCCACAAGATCGGCGGCATCGCTGCGGAAGGGGAAGTGGATACCCGTACCGGCCGCTTCCGCCGGATTCGCCGTTTCCTGGCGGTGTCTTCCGGGGTGCGGTGAGCCGCGGTTCGCGGTCTTATTCCGGCGCCGGTGGTGTGGGTGCTGCCGCTGCCGGAGCGGGGGCGCGCCGGAACATGCTTTTCAGCTCTGACAGCACCACGGCCTTCAGCACGAAGACCAGGATCAGGTAGACCGCCGCGCCGGCGAGGACGATGGCCGCCAGGGCGCCGGACCGGGCCAGGACACCGCCGGCCAGGGCGCCGGCCAGAATCTCCGACAGCCCCCACAGGCAGGCCATGCTGACCCCGGTGGCCAGAAGCACGCGAGGCAGCCGGCCGAGGAAGCGGCGGTCCAGATTCAGCTGATCCCGGCGCTGCAGCAGCCAGCCCAGGGCCAGGGCGTTGGCCCAGCCCGACAGGCTGGCCCCGAGCGCGATACCCACGTGGCCAATAACCAGCATCAGCCCGCCGTTCAGCGCCATGTTCAGCACCATGCATCCCGCCGCGATGCGTACCGGCGAGGCGGTGTCCTCGCGGGCGTAGAAGGCCGGAGAGAGCACCTTGACCAGCACATAGGCGGGCAGGCCGGAGGCGAAGGCGATCATGGCCAGGGCGGTGGCGTCGGTATCGGCGGCGCTGAACCGGCCATGTTCGAACAAGACGGTGACGATGGGTCCGGCGATGACCATCAGCGCCCCGGCGGCGGGTAGGGTCAGCAGCAGGGCCACTTCGATGGCGCGGTTCTGGCTCCAGCGGGCGGCGGTTTGATCGGTGGACTTGATCTGGCGGGACAGCAGCGGCAGCAGGGCCGTGCCCACCGCAACGCCGACCACCCCCAGCGGCAGCTGCACCACCCGGTCGGCGTAATACAGCCAGCTGACCGCGCCGTCCGACACCAGAGAGGCGAGGATGGTGCCGATCAGCAGATTGACCTGATACAGGCTCGACCCCAGGACGACGGGCAGGATGCGCTTGCCGAGCAGACGGACGCGCGGCGTCAGCCGGGGGCGGACCAGCCGCACCGGCACGCCTTCCCGCCGGCAATGCCAGGCGAGCCAGGCGAACTGCACCACCCCGGCGGCGCTGACCCCCCAGGACAGGGCGTGGCCCGGGGTCTCGGCGAGGTTGGCAAAGCCCAGCAGGGCGGCGATCAGGGTCAGGTTGAGCAGGATCGGTGCGGACGCGGCGGCGGCAAAGCGCCCCACCGAGTTCAAAACGCCGGACTGCAACGACACCAGCGATATGAACAGGAGATAGGGGAAAGCGGCCCGGGACAGATCCGTGGCCAGCTCCATCTTGCCCGGTACGGATTCGAACCCGGGGGCGAAGACGATCATCGCCCAGGGCATGGCCACTTCCATGGCGGCAATGAAGACCACCAGCACCAGGGTCAGGACGGTAAACGCCTGGTGGGCGAAGGTCTGGGCAGACTCCCTGCCTTCCGTCTCCACTTGCCCGGCGTAGATCGGCACGAAGGCGGCGTTGAACGCGCCCTCGGCGAACAGGCGCCGAAAGAGGTTCGGGAAGCGGAATGCGACGAAAAACGCATCCGAAATGGTCCCCGCCCCCAGATAGCGGGCGATGAGGATGTCGCGCAGGAAACCCAGAACCCGGGACAGGAGGGTATATCCGCCGACCGTTGTGATGGCGCGCAGAAGGCTCATGAGGCGATTGCTTTACCCTAAGCCGATGGTGGGGGGAAGAGGCGGTTTTGGGGCACGAGCGCGCGCCTTTCCCCTGCCTCTTCTTTCCATGCCTTTGCTGGCCGGGGGCTTGCGCCTATTCGGCGGCGGCCGACCGGGCCGACGACGATCCGCCGTCTCCGCGCGGTGTGCGGCTGCGGTTGGCGGGCGGGTCCAGCTCCCCCTGGATCGCCGCTTCAAGGGCGGCACGCATCTGGGTCAGCTTGGTCTTGTGGACGATCTTCATGCCGAAGATGTCCTTCACATAGAACACGTCGACCACCCGTTCCCCGTAGGTGGAAACCCGGGCCGACGAGATCTGGATCGCCAGCTGGGTCAGCGCCCGGGTGACCGAATGCAGCAGGCCCGGCCGGTCGCGTCCGTTGATTTCGACCACGGTATGGGTCTTGCTGGCCTGGTTGTCGACAATGATGCGCGGCGGCACGGTCATGGAACGGGCGCGTTCGGGCAGGCGCTGGGGCTGGCGGGACAGGCCGCCGTCCAGGTCGGTGACGCCGGTCAGCACATCGCGCACCACCTGCTTCAGGCGGTTGATGCGGTCTTCGTCCTCGACCGCCTGGCCATCCAGACCCTGGATGGTAAAGGTATCCAGGGCCATGCCGTCGGTCATGGTGGTGATCTTGGCATCGACGATATTGACCCCGGCCAGCGCCATGGCTCCGGCAAGGCGGGAAAACAGGCCGTGCTGGTCGGTGGTGAAAACCATGACATCCGACACCGACCGTTCCGGGTCCGGCTGAACATCCACGTCCAGATCCTTGCCGGCCCGTTCGGCGTTGTCGATCAGGTCGGCGTGGCGCAGCTGGGTGGCTTCGTCGAAGGTCAGCCAGTAGCTGGGATAGTGGCGGTCCACATAGGCTTCGCGCCGGTCTTCCGGCCAGTGGGCGAGGGCGGCGCGCAATTTGTCGCGCTTCTGGGCCACACGCACGTCCCGGGCTTCGGCCTGGAACCCGCCGGTGATCACGTCCTGGGCGCGCATGTACAGTTCGCGCAGCAGCGATCCCTTCCAGTTGTTCCACACCTTCGGCCCGACGGCGAGGATGTCCACGGTGGTCAGGACCAGCAGAAGGCGCAGGCGTTCCAGGGATTGGACGGTGCGGGCGAAGTCCAGAATGGTCTTCAGGTCGTCCACGTCGCGCTTGAACGCCGTGCGGGACATGGACAGATGCTCGCGCACCAGCCAGGCCACGGTTTCCGTTTCCTCAGCGGAAAGACCCAGGCGCGGCCCCAGCTTCTGGGCGACTTCCGCCCCCAGCACCGAATGGTCGCCGCCCCGGCCCTTGGCGATGTCGTGGAACAGCACGGCGACATACAGCGCCCGGCGGGACTGGATCTCGCCCAGGGCGCGGTGGGCGGTGGGCATGACCTGCTTGATGGCGCCGGATTCCAGGCGGTGCAGCAGGCCGATAGCGCGGATGGTGTGCTCGTCGGTGGTGTAGATGTGGTACATGTCGAACTGCATCTGTGCCACCACCCGGCCGAAATCGGGGATGAACCGGCCGAACACGCCGGACTCGCTCAGGCGCCGCAGGGTCAGCTCGGGGTCCTTCGGCGAGGTCAGGATCTCCAGAAAGATCCGGTTCGCGTCCGGATTGGTCCGGATGCCCGACAGCAGCGGCAGGCTTTCGGTCACCAGGCGCAGGGTATCGGGGTGGATATCCAGGCCGTGATCGTGGGCCACCTTGAACAAGCTGATCAGGCGGACGGGATCTTCCTCGAACGAGGTGTCCTTCGACGCTTTCAGCCGCCCGCCATCCAGTACGAAGCCGTCCAGATTGCGCCGCCGGTTGAGCATGGAGGAAATGGACAGGATCGGCTTGCGCTTCTGCTGATCTTCCAGCACCGCGCAGAAAATGCGGGTCAGGTCCCCGACGGTCTTTACCATCAGGAAGTAGTGCTTCATGAAGCGTTCCACCCCCCGTCCGCTGGAGCGGTCGGTGTAGCCCATGCGGCCGGCGATTTCCGGCTGAACGTCGAAGGTCAGCCGATCCTCTGCCCGATTGGTCAGATAGTGCAGGTGGCAGCGCACGCTCCACAGGAAATTGCGGGCGCGGGTGAACTTGCTGGCGGCATCCGGGGTCAGCACGCCCAATTCCACCAGTTCGCGCATGTCCGAGACGCCATAGATATAGCGGGCGATCCAGAACAGGGTGTGGATATCGCGCAGGCCGCCCTTGCCGTCCTTGATGTTGGGTTCCAGCACATAGCGGCTGTCGCCCAGCTTGGCATGGCGGTCGTCGCGCTCGGCGAGCTTGGATTCGACGAAGTCGGCGCCGGTGCCGGCCACAACCTGGGTCCAGAACCGCTTTTTCAGCTCGCCATGCAGATCCTGGTCGCCCCACAGATAGCGGGTTTCCAGCATGGCGGTGCGGATGGTCAGATCGCCCTTGGCCTGGCGCAGGCATTCGTCGATGGAGCGGGTGGCATGGCCCACCTTCAGCCCCAGGTCCCACAGCACATACAGCATGTACTCCACCACCTGCTCATGCAGGGGGGTGGCCTTGTAGGGCAGCAGGAACAGCAGATCCACGTCGGACTGGGGCGACATTTCCCCCCGGCCGTAGCCGCCGGTGGCGCACAGGCTCATCTGTTCCCCCGCCGTGGGATTGGCGCGGGGATAGACGTGGGTGATGGTGAAATCGTAGAGCAGGCGGATGATCTGGTCGATCAGGTAGCTGTTTTCGGCGAAAACGGCCGCCCCACTGGATCGCGCCGCACTGCTGCGGTCGGTCAGGAAGCGGCGCTTCACCTCGTCTCGCCCGTGCTGCAGCACCTCCTTCAACAGCACCACCAGATGGCGCCGGCGCTCCCGATTGTCGGAGACCTTGGCGGCGAGATCGTCCAGCCGTCCGGTCAGATCCTTGCGATCAATGATCGCCCGGGGTTGCTTGATACGGGGGGTGCTCATCAGAAGTCCTCATCGGGTCCGGCGGAAGCCATCCCCTTCATATAGAGAAGGGGCCGGCTCCAATCTACCGGGTAGGGGGCGGCCAGGGGGCCGCTAAGGGCTTTCCGGACCGGCTTCGGCGGCCAGGGATTTCAGGCGATAAAGCAGATCCAGGGCCTCGCGGGGGGACAAATCGTCGGGGCGTATATCGGCCAGGGCGGCTTCCAGCGGACCTGGACCCCGGGCCTCCGGCGCCGGGGTGGCGGCTGGCGGCGGCTTTGGGCGCATGGCGGCGAACAGGGGCAGGTCGTCGGCCAGCCGCGTGGCCGCGCTGGCCTGGTCCCCCTTTTCCAGCAGCTTGAGAACCTCTTCCGCCCGCGCAATGACAACAGGGGGCAGGCCGGCCAGCCGGGCCACATGGATGCCGTAGGAGCGATCGGCGGCCCCCACCCCGACCTCGTGCAGGAAGACCACCTGGTCCTTCCACTCCTTGATGCGCATGGTGTGGCAGGCCAGGGCATCAAGCCGGGCGGCCAGGGCAGTCAGTTCGTGGTAGTGGGTGGCGAACAGGGCGCGGCAGCGGCTGCCGTCGTGCAGGTGCTCCACCGTGGCCCAGGCGATGGACAGGCCGTCGTAGGTGGCCGTGCCCCGGCCGATCTCGTCCAGGATCACCAGCGACCGTTCGGTGGCCTGATTGAGGATGGCGGCGGTTTCGACCATTTCCACCATGAAGGTGGAGCGGCCCCGGGCCAGATCGTCGGCGGCGCCGACGCGGGAGAACAGGCGGTCGACCACGCCGATGACCGCGCCGGCGGCGGGAACGAAGCTGCCGGCCTGGGCAAGAACGGCGATCAGGGCATTCTGGCGCAGAAACGTCGATTTACCGGCCATGTTCGGTCCGGTCAGCAGCCACAAGCGCTGGCTGGGGGCGAGATCGCAGTCGTTGGCGACAAAAGAGGCCTCTCCGCTGCTGGCCAGGGCCGCTTCGACCACCGGATGGCGTCCCTTGTCGATATGGAACGACAGCGAGGTGTCGACCACCGGCCGGTTCCAGCCGGCGTCGTCTGCCAAATCGGCCAGGGCGGCGGCCACATCCAGCCGGGCGAGACCGTCGGCGGCGCGGGCGATATCGGCGTCCCGGGCCAGGATTTCGTTGCGCAGATCCTCGAACAGGGATTGTTCCAGGGCCAGGGCCTTGTCGGCGGCGCCGCGGATCTTGTCTTCCAGCTCGCCCAGCTCGACGGTGGTGAAGCGGACCTGATTGGCCAGGGTCTGGCGGTGCATGAAGGGATTGGCCGCCCCGTCCTTGCCGGTGGCCGTGGCCATCTTGTCCGCCCGGCCGGCCGGCACTTCGATGAAATAGCCCAGCACGTTGTTGTGCTTGACCTTCAGGGCCTGGATTCCCGTTTCCTCTGTGTAACGAGCTTGCAGCCCGGCGATCAGCCGGCGGCTTTCGTCGCGCAGGCTGCGCAATTCGTCCAGGCCGGCGTGGTAGCCGGGCCGGATGAAGCCGCCGTCCCGCGCCATCAGGGGCAGGTCGGCATCCAGCGCGCGTTCCAGCAGGTCCACCAGGGTGTCGTGGTGGCCCAGATCCTCCAGGGCCTCGGCAAGGTCGGGGGGCGGCGTGCCCAGGCCGGCCTGGGCAATCAGCACCCGCAAGCCCGGCCCGCGCGCCAGGGCCTGGCCGATGGCCGCCAGATCCCGGGGACCGCCGCGGCCCAGCGACAGGCGGGACAGGGCGCGTTCCATATCCGGGCAGCCGCGCAATGTCTCGCGGACCTGCGCCCGGACCCCGTCGGCTTCGCGCAAGGTGTCCACGGCATCCAGGCGGGCGGCGATCTGGCCGGGATCGGTCAGCGGGGCGGCCAGACGCTCGGCCAGCAGGCGGGCACCCGGACCGGTCACCGTGCGGTCGATGCAGGCGAGCAACGATCCCTTGCGGCTGCTGGTCAGGGTTTCGGTCAGCTCCAGATTGCGGCGGGTAGCGGGGTCGATCTCCATTACCGCGCCGCGCGCCAGCCGGCGGGGGGCGGACAGGCGGGGCAGGCGGCCCACCTGGGTCAGCTCCACATAAGCGATCAAGGCACCCAGGGCGGCGATTTCCGCCCGATCGAAACCGCCGAAGGCATCCAGGGCCTTGACCCCGAACAGCTCTTCCAGCCGCTTCTGGGCGTTGGCGCTGTCGAACCGGGTCCCGGGCAGGGGGCTCAGCACGGCCTTGAAGGGAGCGAAGACTTCGAACAGAGCGGGGTCCTGGATCAGCCCCTCGGGCACCAGCAGTTCGCCGGGCGACAGGCGGGCCAGCGCCGGGGCGATGTCCCCCTGGTCCAGCGGCTGGGCGATCAGCGCACCAGTGGAGACATCGACCCAGGCGAGACCGAAACCGTTGCGGACCCGGGCCAGGGCGGCAAGATAGTTGTGGGCGCGGGCATCCAGCAGGGCGTCTTCGGTCAGGGTGCCGGGGGTGACCACGCGGATGACCGCACGGGCCACCACCGCCTTGCCGCCGCGCTGGCGCCGGGCCTCGGCCGGATCTTCCATCTGTTCGCAGATCGCCACCTTGAAGCCGGCGCGGATCAGGCGGGACAGATAGGCATCATGGGAATGCACCGGCACGCCGCACATCGGGATATCGTCGCCCGCATGTTTCCCCCGTTTGGTCAGGGCGATATCCAGGGATTCGGCAGCTTTGACCGCATCGTCGAAGAACAACTCGTAAAAGTCGCCCATGCGGTAGAACAAAAGGCAATCGGGATGGTCGGCCTTGATGGACAGGTACTGCACCATCATCGGCGTGGCATCGGCCGGGGCGTCGGCCGGGGTCTCGGGGGCAGGGGTTGCCTGGGGCGACTCGGGCGCTTCGCTGGTCTGGTCGGGCGCGGAAGTCTTCTGTTCAGGGGAACGCACGGGGCGGGTATCCTAATGTGACGGTGGGATATGTACCGATGGAGGGCCGGGGAAAAGACGCGGAAAAATAACACGAACCGGCCCCGGCCGGTCTAGGCATCCCGGGGTCGGTGGGGCAATATGACAGCGATGACGGTCCCGGGGGTCCCGGGCCGGCAAGACCGACGGCGCCCGGCCCCTTTCGGGATTTCGGCCCCGCGTCCGCCGATTCCATGTTTCCTCGGACCCCGCTCCCGGACCTCCCGGTCCCTCCGGATCCCGTGCCTTTCGGCAGAACGGCTGGCGATCGCCTTCCCGGCGATGGCAGGACCCGGCGCTTCCGGACTCCGGGCCGACGCCGTCATAACACAAACAAACCAGAGGTTGCGGAAGCGCCCCGGGGATCGCCAAGACCAAAAGATTCAGGACACATCTTTCACCATGGCCGACCAAACCAAATCGAATATCGAACGCGAAGCCTTGCTGATGCACGCCTCCGGGCGGCCCGGCAAGATCGAGATCCACCCCACCAAGCCGCTGACCACCCAGCGCGATCTGGCGCTGGCCTATTCGCCCGGCGTGGCCGCCCCGTGTCTGGAGATCGAACGGGATCCCACCACGGCGTATGACTACACGGCCAAGGGCAACCTGGTGGCGGTGATCAGCAACGGCACGGCGGTGCTGGGGCTGGGCGACCTGGGGGCGCTTGCCTCCAAGCCGGTGATGGAAGGCAAGGCGGTTCTGTTCAAGAAATTCGCCGATGTTGACGGCATCGACCTGGAAGTGGACACCCGCGACGTCGATGAATTCATTGGCGCGGTACGGTATCTGGGTCCCAGCTTTGGTGGCATCAACCTGGAAGACATCAAGGCGCCCGAGTGCTTTATTATCGAGCAGCGGCTGCGCGAGCTGATGGACATTCCGGTGTTTCACGACGACCAGCACGGCACGGCCATCATCGCCGCCGCCGGTCTGGTCAACGCGCTGGAACTGACCAACCGCGACATCAAGGACGTGCGCATCGTCGTCAACGGGGCCGGCGCGGCGGCCATTGCCTGTGTGGAACTGGTCAAGGCCATGGGCGTGCCCCATAGCAATGTCACCCTGTGCGATTCCAAGGGCGTGATTCATCGCGGCCGTACCGACCTGAACCAGTGGAAGTCGGCCCATGCGGTGGATACGGACTCCCGCAGCCTGGAAGACGCCATGTCCGGCGCCGATGTGTTCTTCGGCCTGTCGGTGAAGGGCGCGGTGACGGCGGAGATGGTGGCGAGCATGGCCGCCAAGCCGATCATTTTCGCCATGGCCAACCCCGACCCGGAAATCACGCCGGAAGAGGTGAAGTCGGTGCGCTCGGATGCCATCATGGCCACCGGCCGCTCGGACTATCCCAACCAGATCAACAACGTGCTGGGCTTCCCCTATATCTTCCGGGGGGCTTTGGACGTGCGGGCGCGGACCATCAACGAGGATATGAAGATCGCCGCCGCCAAGGCCATCGCCGCCCTGGCCCGCGAAGACGTGCCCGACGAGGTGGCGGCCGCCTATTCCGGCCGGCGCCTGCGGTACGGTCCCGAATACATCATCCCCGTGCCCTTCGACCCGCGCCTGATCGCGGCCATTCCACCGGCGGTGGCTGAAGCGGCCATGCAGACCGGCGTGGCCCAGCAGCCGATCATCGACATGGACGGCTATCGCCGCGCCCTGGCCGCCCGCCTGGACCCGACGGCCGCCAGCCTGCAAGCCATCGCCGCCGAGGTGGCCTCCCGTCCCAAGCGGGTGGTCTTCCCGGAAGGCGAGGAAGAAAAGATGATCCGCGCCGCCGTGGCCTTCCGCAATTCCGGTTTCGGCACGCCGATCCTGGTGGGCCGGGAAGAGCTGATCCGCGAAACCATGAAAAGCCAGGGTCTGGGGACCCTGGAAGGCATGGAGGTCCAAAACGCGCGGCTGTCCTATCACACCAAGCACTACCAGGATTTCCTGTATCGCCGTTTGCAGCGCCAGGGCTTCTTGCAACGCGACGTGCAGCGGATGGTCAATCAGGACCGCAACGTTTTCGCCGCCTGCATGGTGGCGCTGGAAGACGCCGACGCCCTGGTGACTGGTATCACCCGCCACTTCCACTCCGCGCTGGGCGATGTGATGCGGGTGGTGGATCCCAACCCGGGCGAGCTGGTCTTCACCGTGACCATGGTGATCGCCCGGGGCCGCACCATCTTCATCGCCGATACCAACGTGCACGAAGCCCCGTCCGGCGAACAGCTGGCCGACATCGCCCAGCAGACCGCCCGTCTGGCCCGGCGCATGGGGCACGAGCCGCGGGTGGCCCTGCTATCCTACTCCACCTTCGGTGCGCCCCAGGGGGAAACCCCGGTCCGGCCGCGTCAGGCGGTGGCCATGCTGGAACAGCGCGGCGTGGACTTCGAATTCGAAGGGGATATCGGCGCCCATGTGGCCCTGGATGCGGAGCTGATGAAGCTCTATCCCTTCTGCCGCCTGTCCGGTCCGGCCAACATCCTGATCATGCCGGGCCTGCATTCGGCCAACATCTCGTCGAAACTGCTCCAGAAGATGGGGGGTGGCACGATCATCGGCCCGATGCTGATTGGCCTGTCCCATCCCTGCCAGATCGTGCAGATGGATGCCACCGTGTCGGATATCGTGCATATGGCCACCCTGGCAGCCGCCGAGGCAGGGCGGTAAGCCCCGCCCTCAAGGGTATCAGGACGCCTTTCGGCCGGGATCGGAAAGACAGAGGACCCCATGGACCGCCTGACGCCGTCTCTCGGCCGACTCCTGTCCCTTGCACTGCTGATCAGCGTGCCGGGGTGGGCAGTGCTTTTTGCCCTGGTTGTCTTGGGACAACTGAGCGTCGGCGCCGCCGTGCCGGCCTCGGCCGCCCTGTGGCTGCTGGGGGCGGCGCTGCTGCGGCCGGCCCTGCGAGAGTTGATGTCCATCTCCCGCTTCGTGCGGCTGCTTGCCAACGGCTCTCATCCACCCCATCCCGGCCCGATGCGGGTGGAGGCCAGCCAGGCGCTGCTGGACAGTGTCATCAGCCTGGACCGCGCCCATGGCCGGCGGGAAGAGGATCTGTCCCTTCAGCTGCAATCGGAACGGCAGGTGCTGGAAAGCCTGCCTGATCCGCTGCTGATGCTCGGTCAGGACGCGGTGGTCACCCGCGCCAACGAAGCCGCCCGTATCCTGTTCGGCCGCGAACCGGCGGGGCGGGAGCTGACCAGCCTGCTGCGCGATCCGGCGGTGCTGGAAGCCATCGAAGCGGTGCTGGACAGCGCCCGGTCGCGCCAGGGCATCTGGCTGATGCCCGGTCCCGTCCAGCGGGAGTTCGAGGTCCGCGCCACCCGCCTGCCGGCCCGCGCCGTGGACGGCTCGGAAGTGCTGATCTCGCTGCATGACATCACCGCCCTGCGCCGGTTGGAGCAGATGCGGGCCGACTTCGTTGCCAACGCCAGTCACGAACTGCGCACGCCGTTGGCCAGCCTGATCGGCTTTACCGAAACCCTGTCGACCAGCGCCAAGGATGACGAAGACGCGCGGGAACGATTTCTGGCGATCATGCTGGAACAGGCCCAGCGCATGCAGCGGCTGATCGAGGATCTGCTGTCCCTGTCGCGAATCGAGATGGAAGAGCATACCCCGCCCAACGAATCGGTGTGCCTGCTGGACGTGATTCGCAGTGTCGCAAACCTTCTGGAGTTGCGGGCACGGGACAAGGGCGTGTGGATCGAAGTGGCGGTGCCCGAAGATCCGCCGGATGCCATCGGGGATGCGGACCAGCTGTCGCAGATCTTGCAGAACCTGATGGACAACGCGATCAAGTATGGTCCTTCGGGGACATCGGTCCAGGTGGCGTTGGAGGTGGTGGACCGGGGGCCACCGGTGATGCCTGCCGTCCTGCGGTCGCCGTGTTTGCGCATCAGTGTGCGCGATCATGGCGAAGGGATTCCCAAGGAGCATATCCCCCGTCTGACCGAACGATTCTATCGGGTGGACAAGGCGCGCTCCCGGGCTTTGGGCGGCACGGGGCTGGGGCTGGCCATCGTCAAGCATGTGGTGGCCCGGCACCGGGGCGCCATGGCGGTGGAAAGCCAGGCCGGCCAAGGCACCACCTTCCATGTCTTCCTGCCGATCTATCGCGAGCGCAGCCGCCGCCTTCTCCCGGATTCCTCTCCGACCGATTCCGCAGCCTAATGTCGGTATCAAGTCCTTGTGGCGGAACGTGAGTCCACCACAAGGAAACGCCGGTTTGTCCGGCTGTGTGAAAACGTTTTCAACACTGAATAGCTTTATCGGGTAATGCCGATAAGGACACGGTGAGTTTTGCGTTTTGGCCGTTTCAGTGATATGAACGATTTCTTACTGATTTCATTGGCCAAGGAGCCTTGCAACCCATGTCGTCTCCGTCCGAAGCCCACATTGTCCGGTCTTTCGACGACTTGCTGAAAACCCTGGAAAAGACGGTCCAGGAAATGGGAGCCCTGGCCATCGCCCAGGTACGGGAAGCCATTGAGTCCATTGTTCAGAACGATCTTGAGCTGGCCGGACGGGTCATGGAGCGGGAAGGCACCATGAACCGGCTGGAACATCAGATCAACGAACAGGTGGTTCGTCTTCTGGCCCTGCGTCAGCCCGTCGCCGACGACCTGCGGTCGGTGGTGACCGCCCTGAAGGTGGCGAGCATGCTGGAACGGGTGGGCGACTATGCGTCCAACGCCGCCAAGCGCGGGGCGGGTCTGCCCACCTCGTCGGTGGTGCCGGTGAAGGGGCCCGTGACCCGCATGGGCCATATGGCCACCACCCTGCTCAATGAGGCCTTGACGGCTTTTGCCGAACGGGATCCGGATATGGCCCGTACGGTCTGGGAGCAGGACGAGGAAGTGGACGCCCTGCATTCCAGCCTGTTCCGCGAACTGCTGACCTACATGCTGGAGGATCCGCGCAGCATTTCCGCCTGTTCCCATTTGATGTTCATCGCCAAGAACATCGAACGGGTGGGCGATCAGGCCACGAACATCGCCGAAGCCGCCTACTACCGGGCCACGGCCAAGACCCTGGATACGGACAGCCGTCCGAAAAGCGATGCCACTTCGACCATGGTGGCGCCGCGCGGGGGGGCGTCTGTACGATGGCCCGACCTGTCCTGATCCCAGATTCTGCGGGTCCAAACTCAAAAGAAATGGGGCGCCCGCGGGTTGGGGCGCCCCATTCTTGTCTTCGCTGACCCCGGTGGATCAGGCCGAAGCTTCATTATTGCGCCTTGTCGGCTTCCATGCCCTTCTGGATCACGTCCCAGGCTTCCTGGTAGTTGCCCCAGCCGAGGATCTTGACCCACTTGCCTTCTTCCAGGTCCTTGTAGTGGGCGAAGAAGTGCTCGATCCGGCGCAGCTCGATCGGGCGCAGATCACCGAAGTTGTTCACGTTGTCGTGGAAGGGGTGAAGCTTGCCGTGGGGCACGCCCAGCACCTTTTCGTCCCGGCCCGCCTCGTCTTCCATGTACAGGACGCCGATGGGGCGGGTGCGCAGCACGGAACCGACGGCAACCGGAATACGGCTGACCACCATCACATCCACCGGATCCCCGTCATCGGACAGCGTGTGCGGGATGAAGCCGTAGTTGGCCGGATAGTGCATGGCAGTGTGCAGGAACCGGTCCACGTACATGGCACCGGAGTCCTTGTCCACTTCGTACTTCACCGGGTCGCCGCGCAGCGGGATTTCGATAATGACGTTCACATCCTGCGGCGGATTCTTGCCGGCCGGAATCTTCTTGATGTCCATTAACCGCGTCCTTTGTTCGAATGGCCGCCGCCCAACCCCCAGGCGGCGCGGGCGGACCATACCGCCTTTCGGTAAATATGCAAAGCTTACCCCCGATGCTGGTCGGGCGGGGCCAGACGGGCCGTGGTCAGCACCAGCAGGATCACCGGGACGCCGACAATGGCGGTGCCCACGAAAAAGGCGGGATAGCCCACCGCGTCCACGACCGTGCCCGCATAACCGGCAAGAATCTTCGGCATCAGGGTCATCAGCGAGCTGAACAGCGCATATTGCATGGCCGTGAACGACACGCTGGTCAGCGCCGACAGATAGGCGACGAAAGCGGCAGAGGCCATGCCGGCGCTCAGGTTGTCGGCGACGATGACCACCAGCAGCATGAAGGCGTCGTCCCCGCGCACGGCCAGCAGGGCAAACAGCAGATTCGACGCTGCCGCCAGCACCGCACCGAGCATCAGGGCGCGCATCACGCCGATCCGCACGGCGACCAGACCGCCCAGAAACCCGCCGAGGATGGTCGCCCACAGGCCCCAGAACTTGGTGTAGGTGGCGATCTGCCCCTTGGTGAAGCCCATGTCCACATAGAAGACGTTGGAAATGGCCCCCATGATGATGTCGGCGATGCGATAGGTGCCCACCAGGGCCAGCACCAGCAGGGCGGTCTTGCCGTAGCGGCTCATGAAATCGGCCACCGGTGCCAGATAGGTGGCCCGGGCATGGGCTTTCGAAGCCAGCCCGGCGGCCATCAGGGCGCCACCGGCAGCCAGAGCCGCCAAGACGGCGGCGGCGAAGCGGACCGTTTCTCCCAGAAAACCGGCCAGATGGGGGGCCATGCCGGTGCTCGCTTCCAGTCCCCGGGCCAGATCGGCGGACAGGGATTCGCCCAGGACGAAGACCGACAGGAAAGCCGCGGCACACAGCAGCACCAGAAGAACGAATCGGCTCTGATCGCGCAGGCTGGTCGGCCCGTCGCCGGCGGCCGGGCGATAGAGGGCGGGTTCGGGGATCAGCAGGGTGGTCAGGATGCCGACGCCCATGAACCCGGCCATGGCCCGGTAGACCCAGCTCCACGCGGCGGGATCGTAAACGCCCGTCGGTTCCAGAAGCTGGGCCAGCCACAGGGATCCGGCACCGGCCACCAGCATGCCGATGCGATAGCCGGCGATATACGACGCCGAGAGCATGGATTGCAGGTCGGGTTCGGCCGCTTCGATCCGATACGCGTCGATAACGATGTCTTGGGTGGCCGAGGAAAAGCCGATCAGGATGGCTCCGGCGGCGGTCCAGGTCAGCGCCTGGGCGGGATCGAAGGCTCCGGTCAGCAGCATGCCGGCGATCAGCCCGCATTGGGCCAGCAGCAGCCACCCCCGGCGCCGTCCCAGCCGGCGGGTCAGCACGGGCAGGGGCAGGCGGTCGACCAGGGGCGCCCAGACGAACTTGAAGGAATAGGCGAGCGCGGCCCAGGACAGCATGGTCACGGTGCCGCGATCAATACCCGCCTCGCGCAGCCAGACCGACAGGGTGCTGAAGATCAGCAGCAGGGGCAGCCCGGCCGAAAAGCCGAGGAAGGCCATGCGCAGAACGCGGATATCTGCCGAACGGCGCAGGGTCTCCCCCCAGCCCCGGGATGCCGGGGCCGGGGGGGGAGACGGTGGATGGGGATCGTTTGTCATGTATAACGGTCCCCGTTTTCCTTAGCTGGCTTCAGCGGTCGCCTTGGCGCGCTTCTTCCGCTCATGGGGGTCCAGCCAGCGCTTGCGCAGGCGCACGGACTTCGGCGTGACTTCCACCAGTTCGTCGTCCTGGATATAGGCCAGGGCTTCTTCCAGGCTCATGCGGCGGGGCGGGGTCAGCTTGATGGCTTCGTCCTTGCCCGAGGCGCGCATGTTGGTCAGCTGTTTGGCCTTCAGAACGTTCACTTCCAGGTCATTGCCCCGGTTGTGTTCGCCCACGATCATGCCTTCATAGACCTTGGCGCCGGGATCGATGAACATCGGGCCGCGGTCCTGCAGGTTGAACAGGGCATAGGCCACCGCATCCCCCGGAGAGTTGGAGATCAGCACCCCTTCGCGGCGGCCTTCGATGATGCCCTTGAACGGGGCGTAGCCGTGGAACAGGCGGTTCATGATGCCCGTGCCCCGGGTATCGGTGAGGAATTCGCCGTGGTAGCCGATCAGGCCGCGCGAGGGGGCGTAGAACACCAACCGCACCTTGCCGCCGCCCGAGGGCTTCATTTCCTGCATCTCGGCCTTCCGCAGCGACATCTTTTCCACCACGGTGCCGGAGAATTCTTCGTCGACGTCCACCACCACTTCCTCGATGGGCTCCAGGCGCTGGCCGTTTTCGGTCTTGAACAGCACGCGGGGGCGGGAGATGGACAGCTCGAAGCCTTCACGGCGCATGGTTTCGATCAGCACGCCCAGCTGCAGTTCGCCGCGACCGGCCACTTCGAAGGCGTCCTTGTCTTCGGTTTCGCGGATGCGGATGGCGACGTTGCCTTCGGCTTCCCGCTCCAGGCGGGCGCCGATGACGCGGCTGGTCAGCTTTTCCCCTTCCTGGCCGGCCAGCGGCGAGTCATTCACCGCAAAGGTCATGGCCAGGGTCGGCGGATCGATGGGCAGGGCCGGGATCGGTGTGTCCACTTCGGGGGCGCACAGGGTATCGGCCACGTTGGCCTTGGCCAGGCCGGCGATGGCGATGATATCCCCGGCTTCCACTTCGTCCACCGGCACGCGGGCCAGGCCACGGAACGACAGCAGCTTCGACGCGCGGCCGGTTTCCAGCAGGGTGCCGTCGCGGGTCAGCGCCTTGATGGGCATGTTGACCTTGGCGCGGCCGGTCTGCACGCGGCCGGTCAGGATGCGGCCCAGATAGGGGTCGGCTTCCAGGGTGGTGGCCAGCATGGTGAAGGGGGCATCCAGGGTCCGCTTGGGGCCGGGGACGTGGTTCAGGATCAGTTCGAACATCGGCTCCAGGGTCAGACCCTCGGTGCCCTTGTCGATGGCTTCCAGTTCGGTCACCGCCCAGCCGTCACGGCCCGAGGCGTAGAGGCAGGGGAAGTCCAGCTGTTCTTCGTTGGCGCCCAGGTTGGCGAACAGATCGAAGACCTCGTCGTGCACTTCGTAGGCCCGCGCGTCGGGACGGTCGATCTTGTTGATCACGGCGATGGGGCGCAGGCCCAGGGCCAGGGCCTTGCCGAGCACGAACTTGGTCTGGGGCAGCGGGCCTTCGGCGGCGTCCACCAGCAGCACCACGCCGTCGACCATGGACAGGATGCGCTCCACCTCGCCGCCGAAGTCGGCGTGTCCCGGGGTGTCGATGATGTTGATGCGCGTCCCCTGCCATTCGACGGAGGTGCACTTCGCCAGGATGGTGATGCCGCGTTCCCGCTCCAGATCGTTGGAGTCCATGGCCCGCTCGGCCACCTTCTGGTTATCGCGGAAGGCCCCGCTTTGCTTCAGCAGGGCATCGACCAGGGTGGTTTTCCCATGGTCGACGTGCGCGATGATGGCGATGTTGCGTAGGGTGGTCATGCGAGAGCGTCTCTTTTCGGTCGTGGCCGGCCGGAAACCCCGGCCCGTATCATCGGGCCGGGGTTGTCCCGGGCAGGCGCTGCAAAGGATGAACCGCCTTCTACACCGAGGGCGGACCTTCCTCCAAGCGAATAAGAGACTCCGGACGCCTTAAGCGGTGACCTTCATCTTTCGGTCAACATAGGCGGTCATGTCCGGTGCTTCCGGCCGGGCGCCGAAGTGGGCCACCACTTCGGCGGCGGTGATGGCGCCCAGGCGGCCGCAGGTTTCCGGCGACTTGCCGCGCACATAGCCGTACAGGAAGCCGGCGGCGAACTGGTCGCCGGCTCCGGTGGTGTCCACCAGATGGCTGACGGGGTCGCAGGGCACGTCCACCATGGCATCGGCGGAAACCACCCGGCAGCCCTGGGCGCTGCGCGTCAGGGCGGCCAGTTCCACCCGGCCCTGGATCATCTTGCTCGCCGCGTCGAAATCGTCGGTTTCGAACAGGGCGGTGATTTCACCCTCGTTGGCGAACAGGATGTCGATCTTGCCGTCGATCAGATCCAGGAATTCCTGGCGGTGGCGGTCGACGCAGAAGCTGTCCGACAGCGACAGGGCCACCTTGCGGCCGGCGGAGCGGGCATGGTCGGCGGCCTTGACGATGGCGTCCTTGGCGGCCGGCATATCCCACAGATAGCCTTCCACATAGGTGACCGCCGCATCCTGGATGATGCTTTCGTCGATGTCTTCCGGGGCCAGGCGGGTGCAGGCGCCCAGGAAGGTGGCCATGGTGCGTTCCGCATCGGCGCTGACCAGGATCAGGCACCGGGCGGTGGGCAGCACGTCCAGGCCGGACAGCGGCGGGGTTTCGTAATGGGTGCCCAGTGCCCGGATATCGTGCCGGAAGATGTTGCCCAGGGCATCGTCATGCACCTTGCCGATGAAGGCGGTGCGCACGCCCAGGGCCGCCAGGCCGGCGATGGTGTTGGCCGCCGAGCCGCCGGAGGCTTCGAGCCCCGGACCCATGGCCGCATAAAGGGTTTCCGCCTGTTCGGCGTCGATCAAGGTCATGCCGCCCTTGGGCAGCGAGTGGCTGGCCACGAAACTGTCTTCCGCATTGGCCAGGACGTCGACGATGGCATTACCGATACCGGCCACGTCGAAACGGGGATCCGCCATGAAATCTCCTTTCTCAGGTCGTTTGATGGCGCCGGGGTTCGTCCACCGCGCCCACGCGCATCGCCGCGCGGCCCGAACCCGGGGGGCGCAGTATAGCGGGGGGACCCCGGGTCGCAAGGTGGCGGGGAAAATAACGGCCCGGTACCAGAGGAATCCGGCGCCCACAGGCCCGGGGTTGCGTCAATGGACGCTTGCCGTCACAGTCCCACCCTCTTATTCCCCGGCACAAGACGAAGGATCAGGCCGACCATGCCGTTTTCCGCGCTTTCCAAGGCCTTTGGCCAGCTTCCCGATCCTCGGATCCGCAACATTCTCATTCTCTCGATCCTCTTCGCCATTGTCGGCTACGGGGTGCTGGTGGCCGGCCTGTCCTGGGGGCTGGGGTCGCTGGAGGCGACGGATATCGGCTGGCTTGATACGGTGATCGATTGGGCCGCCGGGGTGATGGTGATGGTGATCGCCCTGATTTTCTTCCCCGCCGTGGTCACGATCATCTCCGGCTTTTTTCTGGAAAGCGTCGCCCGGGCCGTCGACGCCCGTCACTATCCCCACCTGGCGCCGGGGCGCGAGATCCCCGTGTCCGAAGAGATCGCCTCGGCGGTGCGATTCACGCTGGCGGTGATCGGCCTGAACATTCTCGCCCTGCCTTTTTACATCTTCCTGCCGGTCCTGAACCTGGCCCTGTTCTATCTGCTGAACGGGTATCTGCTCAGTCGGGAATATTTCGAACTGGCCGCCCATCGCAGAATGTCGGCCGAGGACGCCAAGGCCCTGCGCAAGCGCAATCAGGGACGTCTGTTGCTGACCGGTGCGGCCATCGCCTTCCTGACGACTATTCCTTTCGTCAATTTGCTGGCTCCCATTGTCGGGACCGCGGCGATGGTTCATGTGCTTGAAACGTTGCGGGGGACCCGGACTGCCGGATAAAGTGCCTGCGCGGAATTTCGCCGGCCATGTCGCCGCCCCCGGGGCGGCGGATGTGGTATCGGCAGTTGACAGTTTGCCCCGCCGCATCAACCTTCGCGAAGAGCCAGCCGATGTTCGGACGTAAAAGCCAGACCCAGAGTGACCCCAAGGACAAGGCGGCGGAGTCCCAGAACGCCCCCGAATCGAGCAATCAGGACAAGCCCGCCGCGACGCAGGGGTTTGTTCCTGTCGGTACCGAGACGCCGGAGTTCAAGCCTTCCAGCGGGTCCGGCACGTTTACGCCATCCACCGAAGCGGTTTCCGCCCCCCCCCTGAAGCCCTATGCCAAACGAGGCACGCAGATGGCCCAGCCCACCACGCCGACGGCCTCCGGCCGTTCGATGCCTTCCCCCTACAAACAGCCCGATCTGCCCCGCCGGGTGGTGGATATCCCGGGCAGCCCGGTGAACCGCCGGGGCATGATGGATCCCCAGAAGGACGCCGATCCCGCCAGCAAGACCCTGACCGTCGGCCGGGAGATTCGGCTGAACGGCGAGATCTCGGCCTGCGACCGCCTGATCGTCGAAGGGACGGTGGAAGCCAACCTGTCCGATGCCACGGCGATCGAGGTGTCCGAGACCGGCCTGTTCAAGGGCCGGGCGGAGATTGATGAAGCGATCATCAGTGGCCGTTTCGAAGGCGAACTGGTCGCGCGCAAGCGCCTGACCATCCATACCGGCGCCCTGATCACCGGCACCGTCCGCTATGCGGCGATGGTGGTGGAAGAGGGGGGCCGGGTCAAAGGGACCGTGTCGCCCCTGGACGACGACGAGCCGCAGACCGCGTGATGAGCAGGCGGGTGGCGAGGCGCTGTCGGGTGCTGGTCACGGGGACGCTGGCCCTGGCCGGCCTTGCGGTGCTGTCGGCCTGCGGGACGGGAAGCGGCGGCAGTGGTGCCGGATCCGGTGCGGCGGTGCCGCCGCTTGGCATCAGTTCGCCGCAGGCCCTGATGGGCAAGGCGCCTCGGGCGCTTTCCGCCACCCTGGGGGAGCCGGCGCTGATGCGCAAGGAAGACCCCGCTCAGGTGTGGCAATACCGTGGGCGGGGCTGTGTTCTGGATTTCTATGTCTATGACGGCAAGGTGACCTATATCGACAGCCGCTCGCGCAACGGCGGCTCGGCTGAACCGGGCGCCTGTCTGCGGGACGTGCACCGCACCCGGTATCAGGGCGGCGCGCCGGCTTAGCAGGTGCCGTGGTCCCGGCCGACTCAGTCGGCGTGGCAGTCCCACGTCGGCACCGGGGGCGGTCCGGCGGGAACAAGGCCCTGTTCCTCTTTCAGAATGGCTTCCAGGCCCTGCCGATAGGTTGGGTAGTGAAGACGCACGCCGAGATCCTCCACCAGGCGAATGTTTCGCACCCGTCGATTGTCGGCCCAGAAGCTGGCGGCCATGGGCGACATGGCCCCGACGGCGATGGAAAAGGGCACCTCGGGCGGCAGGGGAGCGTCCAGCAGGTCGCAGGCATAGGCGACCACATCGGCCGGCGGAGCCGGTTCATCATCGCAGACGTTGTAGATGGCCCCTCCGTCGGGGGCGGCCATGCTCAACTGGGTGACCATGCCCACGTCATCCACGTGGATCCGCGAAAACACGTGGCTTGGTTTGACGATTCGCCGGGCCTGACCCGATCGCACCTGATCCAGGGTGCTGCGGCCGGGGCCGTAGATGCCGGCCAGCCGGAACACATGGACCGGCAGATCGGCCTGACGCCACAGGTCCAGCCAGCGTTCCTCCACCCAGGCGCGGCGTTTCGAGCGCTCCTGTGTCGGCCGTACGGGCGTGCCCTCGTCCACCCAGTCACCCCCGGTATCGCCGTAAACGCCGGTGGTCGACCAATAGCCGATCCATTCCGGATTAAGATCGATCAGCGATTTGCTGTGGTGATTGATGACGGGATCTCCGTCAGCGCTGGGCGGGATGGAGCAGAGCACATGTGTCACCCCGGTCAGGGCGCCGTCGGGCAGGGGGGTGGCGTCGTCGAACAGATGGAGCGTGAAGCCTTCTTCGGCCAGCGCGTCGCGCTTTTCGGCGGTACGGACCGTACCGCTGATCCGCCATCCCTGGCGTTTCAGGTCCCGGGCCATGCGCAGGGCCGAGTAGCCCAGCCCGAAACAGAACAGGTGACCGGTGAACAGAACCATGCTGGCATCCCTTGAATTATCGTCCCGCGCGTTTGGACTCTCTTGCACCGGAGCCCTTGACCGGGTGACTGTACCGGTTCCGCGCCAACTCGGACAAGATGGTCTCACGGTATGCGTTTGCGTCCCCCCTCCAAGGTTCTTTTTCCCATCCTGGCCGCCGTGCTCGCTGGCGCCGTCGCTCCGCCTGCGCCCGCTCATGCGCAGGCGCAGGATGACCGCACCCGCTATGCCGATTGCCTCGCCCTGGCCAAGGTGCGGCCGGATCATGCGCTGGAGGAGGCAGGGTCCTGGGAAGCCCTGGGCGGCGGAGATGCGGCGCGGCACTGCAAGGCGGTGGCCCTGATCGGCATGGGCGAACCCGGCGAGGCGGCCACCCGGCTGGAAGCCCTGGCCAGCCAGGGGCAGGCCAAGGCTCCGCAGGTCCGGGTGGGGCTGCTGGCGCAGGCCGGGCAGGCCTGGCTGATCGCCGGCGAACCGGCCAAGGCGGAAGCGGCACAGACCACGGCTTTGCGACTCGCCGAGTCGCCGACCGGTGGCATGGCGCCGATGACCCAGCTGGTGCCTGATCTGCTGATCGACCGGGCGATCACCTATGCCACCCTGGGCAACGATGGTGCGGCCTTGCAGGACCTGAACCGGGTGCTGGACTACAGCCCCGGTCAGGCGGAGGCCCTGGCCCTGCGTGCCACCGCCCGGCGCCGCCTGGGCAATCTGCCCGGGGCGGCGATGGATTCGGAACAGGCGGTGCAACTGGCGCCCAACAATGCCGAGGCCTGGCTGGAGCGGGGCGATACCCTGGGGGCGCTGGGGCGCAGCGACGAAGCCCGGGCGGCCTGGATCCGCGTGCTGGAACTGGCGCCGGCCAGTGCGGCCGCGGATTCCGCCCGGGCGCGCATCGAAGACCTGGACGTTACGATAGAGTAAGAGTTCATCATCCCACGCGTTCTGCCGGGCGAGTTGTCAGCTTTTCCCGCTGTGGCGGCGGCGCGTACCGCTGTCGTCCAGATGTTCCCGGGCGCGGCGGGCGAAGGTCTCCAGGCGGCGGGCAATGCGGCGATTCAGGCTGCCGTCGGGATACAGGCCGTCCAGATTGGGCTCTCCGGCGGGCAGGCCGGTCAGCAGGGACATGGCCTCGTCGACCGTTGCGACTCCGTAGACGGCGAACCGACCGGCGGCACAGGCGGTCACCACCTCCTCGCGCAGCATCAGGTGCCGCACGTTGGTTGCCGGGATCAGGACGCCCTGATTGCCGGTCAGCCCCCGGGCCTGACAGACCTCGAAAAACCCTTCGATTTTTTCGTTGACCCCGCCGATGGCTTGGACGTGGCCGAACTGGTCGACTGAACCGGTGACGGCTAGTCCCTGGTTGATGGGGACCTCGGCGAGGGCAGACAGGATGGCGTACAGCTCGGCCGAAGAGGCGCTGTCCCCGTCCACCTCGCCATAGGACTGTTCGAACACCAGGCTGGCCGACAGGCTGAGCGGTCCCTCGTCTCCGAACCGGGTGGCGAGGAAGGAGGAGAGGATCAGCACGCCCTTGCTGTGCAGGGGGCCGCCCAGCTCCACTTCCCGTTCGATGTCCAGCACCTCGCCCCGGCCGACCCGCACCCGGCAGGAAATGCGGCTGGGCCGGGCGAAGATGGAACGGCCGAATTGATAGACGGCCAGCCCGTTCACCTGTCCCACCTCGCCACCTTCGGTTTCGATGCGGATGGTGCCTTCGACGATTTCTTCCAGCATCACGTCGCGCATGCGGCCGTCCCGCCGCTCCTGGCCGGCGATGGCGGCGCTCACATGGGCGGCATCGATCGCGGTTGAGCCTTGTTCGTTGGCGAAATGATCCGCTTCCCGGGCCAGATCGGTTAGGCTGGCCATATGGGCGGTCAATTTGCCAGAATCCTCGGCCAGGCGCGCGGCGTGGTCCACCAGCCGGGCAACGCCGTCAGCGGACAGCGGCCGCAGTCCTTCGCGCCGGGCCAGGGTGCCGAGCAGGCGCGACAGGCTGAGAATGGTATCCCCGTCCCGGGACAGATGGTTGTCGAAATCAGCGGTGATCTTGAACAGTTCCAGGAAGTCCGGGTCGTGTTCGGCCAGCATGTAGTAAGTCTGTCGATCCCCCAGCAGAATGACCTTCACGTCCAGGGGAATGGGAGCCGGCTCCAGGGTGATGGTGGGCATCAGGCCATAGGCCTGACCCGGTGCCTCTACGCGGATTTCCCCGGCGCTGAGCGCGCGTTTCAGATCCTCCCAGACGAAGGGGGTCATCAGCAGCTTGCGCGCTTCGATGATCAGGAAACCGCCGTTGGCACGGTGCAGGGCGCCCGGCCGGATCAGGGTGAAATCGGTGCTCAGGGTGCCGTAGCGGGCCTGATGTTCGATTCGGCCCACCAGATTGGGCTGGGTCGGGTGGTCCTCCAGCACCACCGGGGCGCCGTGACGGGGGCGGTGGGTGGTCAGCACGTTCACATGGAAGCGGCGGAAAGCAAGCTGGGCCGGCAGGGCATCCGGACCGTCGTCGCGGTCCCGCTCCTGCCCGTCTTCGCCCCTCCTCCCGCTCCCGAAGCCGGGGCCTTGGGCCAGCAGGGCGGCGAAGGTGGTAACCGACTCTTCGATCAGCCGGTCCAGGTGGGCGATGACGGCGGTCTGGCCGGCGTGGGCTTCGCGAATGGGGGCCAGGTGCCCGGCAACCACGGTGCGGGTGACCTCGGCGATCAGGGCGCGCAGGGCATCCTGATGGGCGCGTTGCCATTTCGGCAGGTCCTTCAGACGGGCTTGCAGCTCGGCATGCAGGGCCTGGACCTTGTCTTCGAAGGCCGCCCGTTCGGCCTCGCTGAGGGCGTGATAGGCGTCCGGCCCCATGGGCTTGCCGTCGGCCATGGGGGCAAATCCCAGGCCGTTTTCGCCCCGGACCAAGCCTACCGACTGGACCGCTGCCTTGGCGGTCAGGTCCTGGACCACCGTTTCGACCTTCGATCGATGCTCCCGGTCCAGGGACTGGCGGCGGGCCTGGACGTCGTCACTGTTCACGGCGGCGGGCAGGGCGCTGCCGATATCCCGGGCGGCTTCGGCCATGGCGCGGGAGAAGCCTTCGGCGCTGCCGGCGGGCAGGCAGAGCGCATGGGGACGGTTGGGATGATCGAAGTTATGGACGTAGACCCAGTCCCCCGGCGTGTCGCGATCCCGCGCCGTATCGGCCAGCAGCTGTTGTACCAGGGACAGCTTGCCCACCCCCTGGGAGCCGACGCAGAACAGGTTGTAGCCGTGGCTGCGCATGCCAACCGCAAAGCGCATGGCCTCGACCGCACGGCGCTGCCCCACCGGCTCATCCAGGGGCGGCAGGCTTTCCGTGGTTTCGAAGCCCAGGCTGGCGGGATCGCAGCACCGCCGCAGTTCGGCGAGGGACAAGGGAGACAGGGGCATCAGTCTGCTTTCGTAACGGGGTACACGGCCGGGGCCGAAGGGACGATCAGTCCTCGTCGTCCTCGGCGGCGTCTTCCAGGGCTTCCATATCGTCGTCGGAGAAGCCCACGTGGTGGCCGATCTCGTGAATCAGCACATGACGGACCAGATGGGTCAGGTCCTCGCCGCTTTCGACCCAATAGTCGAGCAGGGGGGCGCGATAGAGGAACACCATGTCCGGTCCCTGGGGCAGGTCGGTCACGCTTTTCTGGTCCAGGGAGACGCCCATGTACAGGCCCAGCAGGTCCCAGGCCGAATCCAGGTCCATGACGTCCTGGACGTCCTCGTCGGGGAAATCTTCGACGCGGATCACCAGATCCTCGCAGTGGGCCAGCAGGGCCTCGGGCAGGGAGGCAAAGGCGGCTCGGGCGATGGCCTCCACATCCGCCGCCGTGGGGGCGGTGGTGAACAGCCGGGGGGTGGTGGTGGCGCCTGAGGAGTCGGAAGCGGCGTCTGACATCGGGGTGGGGCCTTGATCATGGGCGGAGGAAGGTTACTTGGAAGGAGCAGGCTTCCCTGTCAACGTTCCTTGAGAGAGAGGTGACCGATGACCGAGAAACTGACCCCGGCGGCGCGGGCCGAAGCCCTTGCCGGGCTGCCGGCCTGGACGGCGGTGGAGGGGCGGGACGCCATTGCCCGCACCTTCACGTTCCGCAATTTCAACGAGGCCTTCGGCTTCATGACCCGCTGTGCGCTGGTCGCGGAGAAAATGGATCACCATCCGGAATGGTTCAACGTCTACAAGACCGTGGAGGTGACATTGTCCACCCACGATGCCGGTGGCCTGTCGGAGAAGGACATCGCCCTGGCCCGGGCCATGGACAGGATCGCCGGCTAGAGCTTCAGGCGGAAAAGTGGAAACCGGTTCCCCGGCTACCTGAAGCTCTGGCGATAAGATTCTAGATCATACCGCCTGGCGGCGATGCCCGTTCCTCCGGACCGGCTTTATTTCGGTTCCAGCCGCTGGGCGCCGTCCAGCCGGATGACCTCGCCGTTGAGCATGGTGGTTTCGGCGATGGCCTTGACCAGACGGCCGTATTCCTGCGGCTGGCCCAGGCGGTTGGGGAACATCACCTTGGCGGCCAGGGCGGCCTGGACGTCATCGGGCAGGCCCGACACCATGGGGGTCTCGAACACGCCGGGGGCGATGCACATCACCCGGATGCCCATCTTGGCCAGCTCCCGGGCGGCGGGCAGGGTCAGTGCCGCGACACCGCCCTTGGAGGCGGAATAGGCACCCTGACCGATCTGGCCTTCGAAGGCCGCGATGGAGGCGGTGTTGACGATCAGTCCCCGTTCGTTGTCCGGCGCCAGGGGCTCGGCGGTGGCCATGCGGGCGGCGGCCCGGCTCATGACCGTGGCGGTGCCGATCAGATTCACTTCGATAACGGATCGAAAGGCATCCATGTCCATCGGGCCGTCGCGTCCCACCAGCCG
Organism: Rhodospirillaceae bacterium Z3-40; assembly: GCA_046233135.1. Classification (GTDB taxonomy): domain Bacteria; phylum Pseudomonadota; class Alphaproteobacteria; order Rhodospirillales; family Rhodospirillaceae; genus JBJXHN01. Next base: position 443,912 of record JBJXHN010000005.1, read on the forward strand.
CTGGCCGATGACAATGCCCGCGCAGTTCACGCACAGGCGCACGGGACCATGAGCGGCTTCGGCAGCGGCCAGGGCGTCGTCCACGCTGACCGGATCGGTGACGTTGCAGGCCAGGGCAAGGCCGCCGATGGATGCCGCATGGGCTTCGGCGGCTTCCTTGGCGCGGTCGAGCAGGGCGACCTTGGCCCCGGCTTCGGCGAGAACGGTCGCGGTGGCCTTGCCCAGGCCCGAGGCGCCGCCGGTGACGACGGCGGATACTCCGTTGAGATTCATGGTGTCTCCCTGATCCGAGAACGGCTTTTTTGTGATTAAGGCCGTCTTGTATACCCCAGCCTCCGTTCCTGCCCAATGGGAGAGGTGGGCGCTCAGGTCGCCGCCTTTTTCAGCCGGGATTCGCGCAGCAGGATATACAGCGCGGAAGCGGCAATGACCATGGCGCCGACACCGGTCCAGATATCGGGGACCTCGCCGAAGAAAGCGAAGCCGAACACGGCGGCGAACAGGATCTGGGTGAACTCGAAGGGGCCGACCACCGAGGCTTCGCCCGAGCTGAATGCCTTTACCGCCAGATACTGACCCAGACTGCCGAATCCACCGACCAGCACCAGAACCGCCAGCAGCCAGGGTTCCGGCCACTGCCAGACGGCGATGGCCGGGACCAGGGAAATGAAGGTGGAGGAAATGGCGAACCAGGACAGGATGGTCAGCGGCGGGTCGTCGCGGGAGATGATCTTGACCATGGTCATCGCCGTGGCCACCAGGAAGGCGGCGCTGAGCGGCGCCAGCATGGCCCACTCCATATGGTTGGGATCGGGGCGCATGACCACCAGCACCCCCAGGAATCCGACCCCGGTGGCCATGCTCCGTCGCCAGCCAACCGTTTCGCCGAGGAACAGAATCGCCAGCAGCAGCATGAACAGCGGCCGGGCGAAGCTGATGGACACGGCCGTGGCGAGGGGCAGGGCGGTCATGGAATAGAAAAGGCAGTACATGGCGCTGAGGCCGAAGCCAATGCGCATCATGTGGAATACCGGCCGCTCCGTCTTCAGCACGCCCAGCCCGGTGCGCAGGACAAAGGGGGCGAGGATCAGAACCCCGAACAGACAGCGGAAAAAGGCGATCTGGAACGTGTGCAGATCCTGGCCGGATCGCTTGATCAGGGTACCCATGAGGGTGAAGGCCAGTGCGCTGAGCACCATCCATACCGCTCCCCTGGCGTTTGCGGGCAGGGCCTTCCAGGCCGCAGCCAGCCGTCCGCCGCCGGCGGTGGGTCGGGTGTACGGCTGAGGGGGCGGTTCGGCCGGTGGGGAAGAGTCGGGCGGGGATGTCATGACGCTTCACAGATGCATCGTTGAGGCGTCCGCTGCAAGGCGGGTCCTGGGACATGCCGGCCCTGCGTTCCGTGCAGGCCTGAAAGGGAGCAGGCGGGTGTTTGGGGTGCCTTCGTCCTTCAGTCTCGCCAGATCTCGGCGAGTCGGCTTTGCAAGGCGGGCAGGACCTCGGCTTCGAACCACGGATTGCGGTTCATCCAGGCGGTGTTGCGCCAGCTGGGATGGGGCAGGGGCAGGATGGCCGGCAGATGGCGGCGAAAGGTCCGCACCGTTTCCGTCATGGATTGTTGCGATCCCAGATAAAATTTCTGGGCGTAGCTGCCGACCAGCAGGGTCAGGCGCAGGGCGCCCAGATGACGGCGGAAAGCGGGCTGCCACAGGGGTGCACATTCCGGACGGGGTGGCGCATCGCCGCCCCGGGGCAGGCGGCCCGGATAGCACAGGCCCATGGGGACGATAGCGATGCGGCGGCGGTCATAGAAGGACTCCCGATCCAGGCCCAGCCAATCCCGCAACCGGTCGCCGCTGGCGTCGTTCCAGGGAATGCCGGTTTCATGCACCTTGGTGCCCGGGGCCTGGCCGACGATCAGCAGCCGGGCCGTGGGTGAAACCCGGAAGACCGGCCGGGGACCCAGGGGCAGGTGGCCGGCGCACAGGGAGCAGGCGGCGGCCCGCTCGCACAGGGCCTCCAGGCTCTCCGTGCCGCTGTCGGACCCGCCCCCGAGGTCGGTCACGACAGGGGGCCGAGCAGCCGGTCAACGAAGGCGGGCACCACCTGGGTGGCGGCGCCATAGATCGTTTCGTCAAAGAGACTATGCCCCTTGCTGGGTTCCAGGTTCAATTCCACCGTATGGGCGTCGCCGCATTGCATGACGTGCTGGACGAAGCCGGCGGCGGGATAGACGTTGCCCGACGTGCCGATGGACATGAACAGGCCGCAGCGGCTCAGGGCATCCATGATCTGTTCCATATCCAGGGGGATTTCACCGAACCAGACCACATGGGGACGCATGTGGCCGGTCCGGCCGCAGTGGGTGCAGCTGTCGTCCGTGCCCATCTCCCTGCGCCACTCGATGATGGTATGGCAGCTGCCGCAGCGGGCCTTCAGCAGCTCGCCGTGCATATGGATCAGGTTTTTCGAGCCGCCCCGCTCGTGCAGGTCATCAATGTTTTGCGTAACGATGAGGACGCCACCGGGCCACTGCTCTTCCAGCCGGGCGAGGGCGTAGTGGGCCGGATTCGGTTCCACCTCGGCGGTCATCAGCGAGGCGCGGCGGTCGTTATAGAACTGGTGGACCAGTTTGGGATTGCGCCGGAATCCTTCCGGGGTCGCCACGTCTTCCAGGTCCACCTTGGCCCAGATGCCGTCCTGGCAGCGGAAGGTATCCAGGCCGGATTCCTTGGAAATGCCGGCACCGGTCAGTATGACGATGGGGTCGGCGGGATCGATCAGGGGGGACGGAGCCATGGCCGTTGCCTCTTTCGGGGAGCGGAAGGGCCATGGTAGTCAGAACAGGCGCCGAATCAAACCCGGCGCAAGCGTGTTCGTACCCATTCTGCCATCATTGGAGGCCGAGGCCCGTGATTTCCGTTCTCTTCGTCTGTACCGGCAACATCTGCCGCTCGCCGACCGCTGAAGCGGTTTTTCGTGCCAAGGTCACGGCAGCCGGCTTGGCGGAGCAGGTGCGGGTGGACAGTGCGGGGACATCGGGTTTCCACGTGGGCGAGCCTCCCGACCGCCGGTCCCGGTCTGCCGCAGAACAGCGGGGCTACAGCATGGCAGGACAGACCGCCCGCCAGGTTACGGGAAGCGACTTCCGGGACTTCGATTTCGTTGTCGCCATGGACCAGGGCCATTTGCGTGCCCTCAGCCAAGCCTGCCCCGAGCCTCTGGGCGAGCGGTTGCGGCTGATGATGGATTTCGCCAGCCATCATCCCCACGGTGCCGATGTGCCCGACCCCTACTACGGCGGGACAGATGGCTTCGCCCAGGTGCTGGACATGGTCGAAGACGCTGCCGATGGCCTGCTGGCCCAGGTGCAGGGGCTGTTGCGACGAAACGGCTAAAAGGGAGGGGGCTTAGAAAGCTTCCGTGAAGAGGTCGACGATAGGTTCCACTTCCGGAAAGATATCACGGGAGCTGAGAATCCCCATGCCGGAAGACGTTCGCAGCAACAGGCGCGCATCCCCGTCCCAATCCTGCGATATCGTGTTAAAGCTTTTGTCCATGTGAAAGTTGACCACATCGTGGAAAACGATGCAGGAGCGCTTCGCCATGTGCTTTTTAACAGCATGATAGTCCAGAAGCTGCTGGTCATCCGTATGGAGGCCGTCGACAAAGGCGAGATCGATTGTTCCACCCAGGGATTTTTCAACGACCTCATCCACGTTTTCAGGGGATGAGGCGAAAATAACATCACAGTTCAGTTTCAATTTTTTGGCGATCTTCTTGGTCAGACGCCACCCTTCCCCGGCATCTGACCCTTCCGAAACGTTGTCGATAGCCACCACCTTGGCCTTTGGAAATATCATGGAGAGGGCGATGGTGCTCCAGCCGAAGGCGTTCCCGATGATGAAGATGCGTTCCGGGTCGCAGTGAGTCGCCAAGTTTTCGAAGAAATAAATTTCCTGAATAGAAATTCCGCCGCCTGTATGAAAAGGCTGACCGTCTCGTGAGAGAACCGCAAAGGGGACCTGTTTATAATTCCCGAAGTGGTTCGGGTTCAGGCCGACACGAACGTCGTATCCTTCATCGCGGTAGGCTGTTACCAAATTCAGGAAAATCATATCCGTCTCCTTGTCGCGCCCTGCCCCCGCAACGGCAGTGATCAGCCGACCATCGCTTGCCCGATCTTATAGGCCCAACACGTCCCGCATGGCGTAAAGGCCGGGCTTGCGGCCCTCGCACCACTTGGCGGCGCGCACCGCACCCCGGGCGAAGATGCTGCGGTTGGAAGCCTTGTGGGTCAGTTCCACCCGTTCCCCTTCGGCAGCGAAGATCACCGTGTGATCACCCACCACATCCCCGCCGCGTAGGGTGGCAAAGCCGATGGTGCCGGTCTCCCGCGGGCCGGTAACACCATCCCGCACCCGCACCGAGGCCGCTTCCAGATCCACGTCGCGTCCGGCGGCGGCGGCCCGGCCGAGGCCCAGCGCAGTGCCGGAAGGTGCATCCACCTTATGGCGGTGGTGCATTTCGACGATTTCGATATCGAACTCTTCCCCCAGGGTGGCGGCTACCTGCTCGGTCAGGGCAAAGAGAAGATTCACGCCGACGCTCATATTGGGGGCGTGAACCACCGGGACGGTGGCCCCGGCCTGTTCCAGGGGCACGATGTCCTCGGCGGTCATGCCGGTGGTGCCGACCACCAGGGCGGTGCCGTGTTCGACGGCCAGTCTGGCGTGGGCGACGGTGGCCGCCGGACTGGTGAAGTCGATGACCACATCACAGGCGGCGAACAGGGCGGCGGCATCGGTACCGGGGGTCAGCCCTACCGGGTTCAGGCCGGCGAGCACGCCCAGGTCGCTGTCCAGCAAAGTGCTGTCGGGCCGCTCTGTGCCGCCACCCAGGGTTACGCCGTCGGTTTCCAGCACGGTCTTCAACAGCATGCGGCCCATGCGGCCTGCGCAGCCGACGATTCCGATCTTCATGCCTTGGAGCCTCCATGTTCCTAGTTTGCGCAGGGATATGTAGCACGGAGCGAATCCCAGGCCAAACGCCCTGCTTCCTTTGCGCCCGCATCAGGATGCTTGACGGACCGTCGCGAACCCGGGAATGATAAGGGCATGGAACCGACGCGCGCATACAGCGCGGCCCAGCAGGGTCGCTGGTGGTGGTGGCGCCCGCTTTTCGCGGGATGCCCGGCCACGCGCGTCTGATCCGACCCCAGTATCCCCAGACATCTTCGGACCAGACCCGCCCCGGGGGCCCGCGACAGGCGGTGCCCTGTCTGTCGGTCCCGCCCGCACGCGTGCCCTTCGCTTCGGCCCTCGAAGGAAGTGCAACAGATGCGAAACGACTTTATCGATCATCGATTTACCACCAACGGTGGCTTTACCGTGCTCCGGCACTGCTGTGCCGTGGACCCGGAAGGCGCGCTCGACGCGCTGATTGATGCCCTGGATCGTCAGCCCGGGCTGGTGATGGCCGGCACCTACAGCTATCCGGGCCGCTATCGCCGCCGTACTCTTGGCTTCATCGACCCGCCCCTGGTGCTCGAAGGAGCGGGGCGAACAGCGGCCTTGCGGGCGCTCTCCGACCGGGGCCGGGTGCTGCTGCCGGCCCTGACAACCGCGCTGGAGTCGGCCCCCGGACTGGCTCGGATCACGCGGGAGAGCGAGGACACCACCCGCCTGGACCTCTGCCCCATGGACCCCTGGTTTCCGGAAGACGACCGGGGCCGGCAGCCTTCCCTGATATCAGTGGTGCGGGCGGTGCGCAGTCTGTTCGCCGCGCCCGACGATGATCTGCTCGGCCTGCACGGGGCTTTCGGGTACGACATCGGCCTGGGCTTCGAACGCCTGACCCATCGCCTGCCCCGGCCGCAGGACCACAGGGACCTGGTGCTCTATCTGCCCGACAGGATTGTTGTGGTTGATCCGGAAGCGGAACGGGCAGAGGAGCGCATGTATGATATCCTGACACCGGCCGGCGACAGCACGACCGGGGTCGACGGGACGGTGGCTGCGACGCCGCGCCCGGCGACCCTGCCCAACGGGGCGGACGACGACATGCCTGCGGGGGCCTATGCGGCCCTGGTGGACGCCGCCCAGCAGCGTTTCGCCGCCGGGGAGCTGTTCGAGGTGGTGCCCAGCCGGGTTTTCCGCCGGCCCTGCGCCGAGGCTCCCAGCCGGCTGTACCGGCGTCTGCGGGCGGATAATCCCGCCCCATACGTGTTCCTCGCCAACCTGGGGCAAGGGGAGCATCTGATCGGGGCGTCGCCGGAGATGTACGTGCGGGTCGCCGGTGGCACCGTCGAGACCTGTCCGATCAGCGGCACGGTCGCCCGGGGGGCCGATGCGCTGGAGGACGCGGCCAATATCCGCCTGCTGCTGGAATCGGCGAAGGAGGAGGCGGAACTGACCATGTGCACGGACGTGGATCGCAACGACAAGGCCCGCGTCTGTGTTCCGGGCAGCGTCACCGTGGTCGGCCGGCGTCAGATCGAACTGTATAGCAGGCTGATCCACACCGTCGATCATGTGAAAGGCACCCTGCGCCCGGACCGTGATGCGCTGGATGCCTTCCTGGCGCATTGCTGGGCGGTCACTGTGACCGGAGCGCCCAAGCGTGCGGCCATGGCTCATATCGAGGCGGTGGAGCGGGGACCGCGTGCCTGGTACGGCGGGGCGATCGGTCAGGTGGGGTTCGACGGCGGTCTGGATACCGGTCTGGTGCTGCGGACGATCCGTCTGCGCAACGGGATCGCCGAGGTGCGGGCCGGGGCAACCCTGCTCCATCGCTCCGACCCGGTGGCGGAAGAGGCGGAGACGGTGCTGAAGGCCAGCGCCCTGCTGGCCCTGCTCGATCCCGCTCCGAGTCCACCGGCGGCGGGGATGCCCTTGCGGCCATTGCGGGCGCGGGGGCTGGCGCGGCGGGTGCTGCTGATCGATCATGAAGACAGCTTCGTCCATTCCCTGGCCGCCGTCTTTCAGGCTGCCGGTGCCGAAACAACCGTGCTGCGCTGGGACACGCCGACAGCCCGGCAGGATGCGGAAGAGGCCGATTTGCTGGTGCTGTCGCCGGGACCGGGATTACCGGCGGATTTTCGCCTGAGCGATACCATCGCCCGGGCCGTGGTGCGGCGGATGCCGGTGTTCGGGGTCTGCCTGGGATTGCAGGGGCTGGTGGAGTATTTCGGTGGCCGGCTGGGGCGGCTGCCGGTGCCGGCCCACGGGGTGCCTGCGCCCTTGCGGCTGCTGCGGCCGGATGACCCGCTGTTCCGGGGTGTCGGGGCGGCACCGATTGTCGGGCGCTACCACAGCCTGTATGCCGACCCGGCACGGATGCCGGCGGAACTGGCGGTGCTGGCGGAAACGGAGGACGGCATCCCCATGGCCGTGCGCCATCGCTCCCTCCCCATCAGTGCCGTGCAGTTTCATCCCGAAAGCCTGATGAGCCTCGGGCGCCGCGACGGACCCCGGATGATCGTTAATCTGCTGGAAAACACGATGTCGAAACGACGGGACCTGGTGGCGTGACAGGATCGGACTCCCGACCGGCCGGACGCGTCCTGTCCGGCCGGTCGGGAGGCGAGGTCCTCAATCGGTCAGGTCTTCCCAGAATTCCTTGACCTTCTTGAAAAAGCTGCTGCTTTCCGGGCTGTGGCCACCGTCTTCGTCACCGGCCTTTTCGAATTCCTTCAACAGCTCTTCCTGGCGCTTGGTCAGGTTGACCGGCGTTTCCACCATGGCCTGGATGAACATATCCCCGCGTGAGGAGCTGCGCAGGACGCTCATCCCCTTGCTGCGCAGGCGGAATTGATGGCCAGACTGGGTGCCGCTGGGAATGCTGACCTTGGCGCGGCTGCCATCGATGGTCGGCACTTCCACAGATCCGCCCAGGGCAGCCGTGGTCATCGGAATGGGCACCCGGCAATGGATATTCGCCCCGTCCCGCTGGAACAGCCGGTGGGGGGCAATGGCCAGGAAGATGTACAGGTCACCCGATGGCGCCCCGCGCAATCCCACCTCGCCCTCACCGGCCAGACGAATGCGGGTGCCTTCCTCCACGCCGGCGGGGATGGAGACCTCAAGGGTCTTTTCCTTGCGCTGCCGGCCGGTGCCGCCGCAGGTGCCGCAGGGATCGCGAATCACCTTGCCGTGGCCGTGACAGACCGGGCAGGTCCGCTCGATGGTGAAAAAGCCCTGTTGCGCCCGCACCCGGCCGATGCCGTGGCAGGTGGAACAGGTGTCCGGGGCGGCGCCGCCCTTGGCCCCCGTGCCCTTGCAGCTCTCACACCCGGTGGTGCTGGGGATGGTGATGGAGGTTTTCTTGCCGTGGAAGGCTTCCTCCAGGGTTATTTCCATGTTGTAACGAAGGTCGGACCCCCGGGTGGCGGCCTGTCCGCCCCCGCGCCGGCCGCCGCCCATGAAATCGCCGAACATTTCGTCGAAGATATCGGCAAACCCGCCGCCGAATCCGGCGTGGCCGCCTCCGCCGCCCATTCCGCCCTGTTCAAAGGCCGCATGGCCGTAGCGGTCATAGGCCGACCGTTTCTGGTCATCCTTCAGGACGTCGTAGGCGTCGCTGACTTCCCGGAATTTGGTCGCGGCCTCGGTATCATCCGGATTGCGGTCCGGATGATACTGCATGGCCAGCTTTCGGTAGGCCTTCTTGATCTCGTCGCCACCGGCATCCCGGGAGACGCCGAGCACCTCATAAAAATCGCGCTTGCTCATGGACCCCTGTGCCGCACTACACCTGAAGCCGGTCCTCGCTGATGCGGGAACCCGGCCGCCCGAAGGGCAGGCATGGTTCTTCGGACCCGGCGCAGTGGTCGGGACCGAACTCTACACTGACGGCTCCCGGCCCACAGGGCAAGGGCCGGACCTTCCGGTCCGACCCTTTCACCCCGTGGATCAGGAGGACTTCTTGTTGGAGTCGTCCACTTCTTCGAAGTCGGCGTCCACCACACCGTCGTCGGCCTTGGAGGACCCTCCGGCCTGATGATCGGTGTCCGGGCCGCCGGCTCCGCCTTCGGCACCCTGGGCCGCCTGGTACATGGCTTCACCCAGCTTCATGGAGGACTGCATCAGGGCTTCGGTCTTGGCCTTGATGTCGTCGGCATTGCCGTTGTCCAGCACGTCCTTCAGGGCCGTCAGGTCGGCTTCGATCTTGGCCTTGTCTTCGGCCGGGACCTTGTCGCCGTGTTCCTTCAGATTCTTTTCGGTGGTGTGGATCAGGCCATCGGCCTGGTTCCGCGCTTCCACCGCCGCCTTGCGGGCGCGGTCCGCTTCGGCGTTTTGCTCGGCTTCATGGACCATCCGCTCGATGTCCGAATCGGACAGACCACCGGAGGCCTGGATGCGGATCACCTGTTCCTTGTTGGTCGCCTTGTCCTTGGCACTGACGTTCACGATACCGTTGGCGTCGATGTCGAAGGTCACTTCGATCTGCGGAATGCCGCGCGGGGCCGAGGGGATGCCCACCAGGTCGAACTGGCCCAGCAGCTTGTTGTCCGCAGCCATTTCGCGTTCACCCTGGAACACCCGGATGGTCACGGCGGTCTGGTTGTCCTCGGCGGTGGAGAACACCTGGCTCTTGCGGGTCGGGATCGTCGTGTTGCGGTCGATCAGGCGGGTGAACACGCCGCCCAGGGTTTCGATACCCAGGGACAGCGGGGTGACGTCCAGCAGCAGAACGTCCTTCACGTCGCCTTTCAGCACGCCGCCCTGGATGGCCGCACCCATGGCCACCACTTCGTCCGGGTTCACGCCCTTATGGGGCTCGCGGCCGAAGAAGTCCTTCACCACCTGCTGGACCTTGGGCATGCGGGTCATGCCGCCGACCAGGATCACTTCATCGATTTCGCTGGCTTTCAGGCCGGCATCCTTCAGTGCCTTGCGGCAGGGTTCGATGGTGCGCTGGATCAGGTCGTCCACCAGCGCTTCCAGCTTGGCCCGGGTCACCTTGATGTTCAGGTGCTTCGGACCGGACTGGTCGGCGGTGATGAACGGCAGGTTGACTTCGGTTTGCATCGAGCTGGACAGCTCGATCTTGGCTTTTTCGGCCGCTTCCTTCAGGCGCTGCAGGGCCAGACGGTCGCCGCGCAGGTCGATGCCCTGTTCCTTTTTGAACTCGTCGGCCAGGTATTCGATGATCTTGGCATCGAAGTCTTCACCACCCAGGAAGGTGTCGCCGTTGGTGGACTTCACTTCGAACACGCCGTCGCCGATTTCCAGCACGGAGACGTCGAAGGTCCCGCCGCCAAGGTCGAACACGGCGATCATGCCGCTGTTCTTCTTGTCCATGCCGTAGGCAAGTGCAGCCGCCGTCGGCTCGTTGATGATGCGCAGCACTTCCAGGCCGGCGATCTTGCCGGCATCCTTGGTGGCCTGGCGCTGGCTGTCGTTGAAGTAGGCCGGCACGGTGATCACCGCCTGGGTGACTTCGGAGCCCAGGTGGGCTTCGGCCGTTTCCTTCATCTTCTGCAGGATGAACGCGGAAACCTGGCTCGGCGCATATTTGTCGCCGTGCGTTTCCACCCACGCATCGCCATTGTCACCCTTCACGATCTTGTAGGGGACGAGGTTCTTGTCCTTCTCGACGGTGGGATCTTCCCAGCGACGGCCGATCAGGCGCTTGATGGCGAACAGGGTGTTTTCGGGGTTGGTGACCGCCTGCCGCTTGGCCGGCTGGCCGACAAGGCGCTCACCGCCGTCGGTAAAGGCCACCATGGAAGGAGTCGTGCGTGCCCCTTCCGCATTCTCGATGACCCGGGCGTCTTTCCCATCCATCACCGCAATGCAGCTGTTGGTGGTACCCAGGTCGATTCCGATAACTTTACTCATGCCCACTCTCCATTGTGGCAGACCTTCCGCGACCACATCAGGCATCGCGGTGATCCCCGGGAGAACCGGTGACTGGAAGGTCCGGTTCGATCAAACACGGAACACGCTCCAATCCGGAGCGCGCAAAAGCTATATAAGAGACTCAAAAACCACCCGCAACAGGCGCGAACGGGTCCTTGGCCGGGTTTTTAGCACTCTCGCCCCCTGACTGCCAAGGCTTGCGCCCACGGACAGCCTCATGACGAGGTGCGGTCCGCACACGCCCCTTTTCGTCAGATGGTCCCTAAGGCTATACACGGTGGAACACAACCTGTCAGCGGGGGATGACTGACATGATTCGCTATAGCCTGGAATGCGGCGCAGAGCATGTGTTCGAACAGTGGTTCGACAACATGGCCGACTACGATGCCAAATCCGCCGCCGGCGCTCTGGTCTGTCCGGAGTGCGGCAGCACCCATGTGCACAAGAGCCTGATGGCGCCGTCCATCGGCGGGGCCAAGGCTGCCGACCCCATGCCTGCCCCCTGTGGCGCGCCGTCCTGCGGGGCGGGCATGTGCGGCATGATGTAACAACCGGAGACCGGACAGGGTTCCATGATTGTTTCGGCCAGTTATCGGACCGATATCCCGGCCTTTCACGGCCGGTGGTTCCTGGACCGGCTGGCCGACGGGGTGGTGACCGTTCCCAATCCGTACGGCGGCAAGCCGTCCGTCGTGTCCCTGCGTCCGGAATCGGTGGACGGCTACATCTTCTGGACCCGCAACGCCAAGCCGTTTCTGCCAGGGTTCGAGGCGGTGGCCGCGCAGGGCGTTCCCTTTCTGGTCAGCTATACGGTGACCGGCTATCCGGCCGCCCTGGACGGGGTGACGCCGGGGATCGGCCATGCCCTGGCGGTGATGGCAGAACTGCGCCGGCTGTATGGTCCGAAGGCGGTGGTCTGGCGCTACGACCCGATCGTCTTTTCCGATGCCACCCCACCCGCCTGGCACCGGCAGACTTTTGCCCGGTTGTCCGGCGCCCTGGCCGGGATCACCGATTCGGTGGTGGTGTCGGTCTTGCAGCCCTATCGCAAGGCCCTGAAGCGCCTGGACGATGCGGCCATCGGCTGGCGTGACCCGGCGCCGGCGGAAAAACGCGCGTTGATCGGCGAACTTGCCGGTCTGGCCCGAGACGCCGGCATGACCCTGTCTCTTTGTGCCCAGCCGGAACTGGTACCGGACGGCGTGGCCGAGGCCGCCTGCGTCGATGCCGGACGTCTGGCGGATATCAAGGGCGCACCCCTGAAAGCCGCCGCGAAACCCCATCGGGATACCTGCCGCTGTGCCCAGTCCCGGGATATCGGCCAGTACGATACCTGCCCCAACGGCTGCGCCTACTGCTATGCGGTACAGGGCCGCATCCCCCGCATCCGCCCCCTGACCTGAGAGAGGTCCGGGGGCGGGGCGGATTGGGGCCAGCAGGGAAGGGGCCAGCAGGGAAATGGCCTCAGCCTGGCCTTATATTGTCCTGTCGACGCCTGCCGGCGCGGCCGCTTCGGCGACGGCTTCGCGCTTCGGCCCGCCCCGGCTGACCACCACCATGGCCGGCCGAAGCAGGCGATCGTGGACCACATAGCCGTCCTGGAACACCTGCACCACCGTGCCGGTGGGAACGGCGGTGTTTTCCACTTCCTGTACCGCCTGGTGGAAGTTGGGGTCGAAGGGGGTGTTCAGGGCATCCACCCGCTTCACGCCATGCTGGCCCAGGGCGCCTTCCAGCTCCTTCGCGGTCATTTCGACCCCGACGGCCAGGCTTTTCAGAGCCTCGTTTTCCGAACGCAACGACTCCGGCGCGGCCATCAGGGCGCGGGAGAGGTTGTCGGCGACGGTCAGCACGGCCTTGGCGAAGTTCGACACGGCGTATTTGCTGTTGTCGGAGATCCGCTTGTCGGCCATGCGCTTGGCGTTCTGGGCATCGGCGAGCGCACGCATGTATTCGTTTTTCAGACGCTCGTTTTCGGCTTCCAGCTCGGCGATACGGGCCATGGGATCGCCCACCGGGTCCTGGCCGGCACCCGACTCGAGCGCTTCCCCACCCGGGACGTCCCCCGGCGGAACAGCGCCTTCGGCGGCCGTGGCGGGGTTGGTTTCCGGTAAATCCTTGTCCTCAGGCATGGACGACAGGTCCTCTGTCTGTTGGTTGAAACACGGGTCTTTCGTGTCCGCAAACTAGGGTGAGGAGCTCAGCCGATCAAGCGGCTGATGACTTTGGACGTGTAGTCGACCAGGGGGATGATCCGGCGATAGTTGATGCGCGTGGGGCCGATGACGCCGATGGCCCCGACGATCTCCTCTCGGCTGTTCTGATAGGGCGCGACGATCATCGAGCAGCCGGACATGGAAAACAGCTCGTTTTCCGCGCCGATGAAGATCTGCACGCCCTCGGCCTGATTGACCAGATCCAGGATACGGACCACCTGCTCCTTGGTCTCCAGGGTTTCGAACAGGGTACGGATGCGCTCCAGGTCCTGGATGGCGGTCACGTCGGCCAGCAGATGGGACTGGCCGCGCACGATCAGCGCGCCGCCCTTGTCGCCGCCGGCCCAGGTGGCCAGTCCCGCTTCGACCACCTTGCCGGCCAGGGCGTCGAGTTGGCTGCGCTGGCTTTCCAGCTCGGCCATCACCGATTCCCGGGCCTCGTCGAGCGTCCGGCCGCCGAGCCGCGCATTCAGGTAGTTGGTGGCTTCGGTCAAGGCGCTGGGGGGCAGGCCCTGGGGCACTTCCACCACCCGGTTTTCCACCAGCCCCGATTCGGTGACGGTGATGACCAGGGCGCGGCCGGGACCGAGGGGCACGAATTCGATGTGCTTCAGCGCCGCGTCGGTCTTGGGTGCCAGCACCAGCCCGGCGCAGCGGGACAGGCCCGACAGCATGGTCGTGGCCTCGTCCAGCACGCTTTCCAGATTGCGGCCGGTGGCGGAACACTGTGTATCGATTCGCGCTCGTTCCTCGACCCCCAGGCCACCCAGCTCCAGCAGGCCGTTGACGAACAGACGCAGGCCCAGGTCGGTGGGCAGCCGGCCGGACGAGGTATGGGGGGAATACAGCAGGCCCATGTCCGTCAGATCGGCCATGACGTTGCGGATGGTGGCCGGGGACAAGGACAGCTGAAGGCGCCGGGACAGGGTGCGCGACCCCACCGGCTCGCCGGTTTCCACATAGGTCTCGACGATATGGCTGAAGATCTCCCTCGAACGCTCGTCGAGCGTGGTGACGAGAGGCGACGGACCTGTCATCACCATGGCGGTGATTCTCCCTGGCTGTTGATGCGATTCGTGACCTTGTGCCGGTTCGGCCCCGACGGGATTTCCCGACTGTTCTCAAGGTAGGCCGGCCCCCCGGTCCGGTCAACGACGCCGCTGTGCGAGAGAATCCGCCAGGGTGGAGGCCGCTCATTGCGGAACCCTTGCCCCGGCCCCGTGCCGCGAGGCCTTGCCTGGGGGCGATGCTCGGCCTACCCTGCGCGCCCTTTCCGCCGCCGGCGCTGTCCCGAAGCCAGGCATACCGACATTTTCCGCATTGGAGATCCGCCGTCATGAGACCTTCCGGCCGTCGTCCCGACCAGCTGCGCACCATCGTCCTCGAACCGGGCTTCTCCAAGCATGCGGAAGGGTCGTGCATGGCCCGCTTCGGCGACACGCATGTGCTGTGCACGGCGTCGGTGGAAGAACGGGTACCCGGCTGGATGCGCAACACCGGCAAGGGCTGGGTGACCGCCGAATACGGCATGCTGCCCCGCTCCACCCACAGCCGTACCGACCGCGAAGCGGCGCGCGGCAAGCAGGGCGGCCGGACCCAGGAAATCCAGCGGCTGATCGGTCGCGCCCTGCGTTCGGTGACCAGCCTGAAGGGCATGGGCGAAATGCAGGTGCGGCTGGACTGCGACGTGATCCAGGCCGACGGCGGCACCCGCACGGCGGCGATCACCGGGTCCTGGGTGGCCTTGCATCAGGCTTTTTCCAAGATGGTGTCCATTGGCGCGCTGTCGGCGGTGCCCCTGTCGGGCCAGGTGGCGGCGGTGTCCTGCGGGCTGTGGGAAGGCAACGCGGTCCTGGACCTGGACTATGCCGAAGACAGTGCGGCCCAGGCCGATGCCAACTTCGTGCTGACCTCCACCGGCGGTATTGTCGAAATCCAGGGCACGGCAGAGAAGGACCCCTTCTCCGAGCAGCAGTTCACGGACCTGCTGGGGCTGGCCAAGCAGGGCGTGGCCGAGCTGTGCGCCGCCCAGCGTGCCGCCCTGGGGATCTGAGCCCATGGCCCGGCGCTTGAGCGAACCGCGTCTGGTGGTGGCCAGCCACAACGCGGGCAAGGTGCGCGAGATCAACGATCTGCTCGCCCCCTTTGGCAAGGACGCGGTTTCCGCCGGCACCCTGGGGCTGCCGGAGCCGGAGGAAACGGCCGACAGCTTTGTCGGCAATGCCCGCATCAAGGCGGAAGCCGCCGCCGCGGCCAGCGGCCTGCCGGCCCTGGCCGACGACAGCGGCCTGGCCGTGACCGCCCTGGACGGGGCGCCGGGGATCTACTCGGCGCGCTGGGGCGGGCCGGCCAAGGATTTCGGTCTGGCCATGGAAAAGGTGAACACGGAACTGGGGGCGGAGACCGACCGTAGCGCTCATTTCGTCTGCGCCTTGTGCCTCGCTTGGCCCGACGGCCATGTGGAGACCTTCGAGGGCCGGGTGGACGGCACTCTGGTGTGGCCGCCGCGGGGCACTCAGGGATTTGGATATGATCCCATCTTCCAACCGGACGGTCACGACCTTACCTTCGGGGAAATAGAGCCGCAGGCCAAACACGCCATGAGCCATCGGGCACGCGCGTTCGCGTTGCTGGTGGCGGCGTGCCTGGACGGCAAGGCCTGAGCCGGCTCCCCACGGAGGCAAGGTATGTACGAGTCCGCGCCCAAGGCGGCGCCCGTTAGCGTGTCCGGAGCACGAAAAAAGCCCGTGCCCGCGTCGCACCGGGAATTGGTACCGACTTTACAGGGTGACGAAGGCTTCGGACTGTACGTCCATTGGCCTTTTTGCCTGTCGAAGTGTCCGTATTGCGATTTCAACAGTCATGTGGCCGGCGGTATCGATCATGGGCGATGGCGGGCGGCCCTGATTGCCGACATGCGGGCTCAGGCGGTCCGGGTGGCTCCCGGCCGGCGGTTGACCAGCATCTTTTTCGGCGGAGGCACGCCGTCGCTGATGGATCCCGCCACCACGGCGGCGATCATCGAGGAAGCCCGCCGTTTGTGGCCCCCCGAAGAGGCAGGGGGTGTTCCCCTGGAAATCACCCTGGAAGCCAATCCCGGGACGGTGGATCAGGCGCGGTTCCGCGACTTCCGGCAGGCCGGGGTGAACCGGCTGTCCATCGGCATCCAGGCACTGGACGACGCGGACTTGCGCTTCTTGGGGCGCCGCCATGATGCAGCGGGCGCCCTGGCGGCCCTGGATACGGCGCGCAGCCTGTTCGACCGGGTGAGTTTCGACCTTATTTATGCCCGTCCCGGCCAAAGCGTCGCCTCGTGGGATGGCGAGCTGACCGAGGTCCTGCGATTGGGGCCGGAGCACCTGTCGGTCTATCAGCTGACGATCGAGCCAGGGACGCGCTTTTTCACCGAATACGCCCGGGGCGGTTTTGCCGTCCCCGACGAGGACCTGGCTGCCGACCTGTTCATTCATACCCGCGAGCGGCTGGCCGACGCCGGATTGCCGGCCTACGAGATCTCCAACCATGCCCGTCCGGGCGCAGCCTGCCGCCACAATCTCGTCTATTGGCGGGGGGGCGACTATGTGGGGGTCGGGCCGGGGGCCCACGGTCGGTTGTGGGATTGTGCAGCGCTTCAGGAGAGCGGAGAGCGCGGCGGCTATGTGGCCACCGCCGGCAAGCGCGCCCCGGACTCATGGCTCCAGGCTGTGGAACGGGACGGGGAGGGCATGAAGGAAAGCCTGCCCCTGGATCTGCGCCAGCGGGCCGAGGAAATGCTGATGATGGGATTGCGGCTGGGGGAGGGTGTCAATGATGCCCGCCTGCGCCGGCTGACCGGCCTGGGGCTCGCGGACCTCGTGGAAGCGCCCTGCCTGGAGATGGCGCGGGACGAAGGTCTGGTGACGGGCTGCCTGAACAGCGGCATCGCGGCGACCGAGTCGGGAACCCTGATGCTCAACACCCTGACGGCGGCGTTGATGACCTGCCGCCCCTGTTATTAGGTCCAGGGACGGCAGGGGGCCGGGTGACCGTCAGTTCGTAAAGGACGTGAAGGTGGTGGGGGCGGGTTCCACCTGCCGGCTGCCGCCACGGACCACTTCACGGATGGCCAGGCCGCGTTCGACGGTCCCATCGGCACGGAAACGGAAGATGCCGCGCGTGCCCGCGAAACCGTTGCTGTTCCGGATCGCATCCACGGTAAAGCCCGATCCCGGGGTCATGGCCAGATTGATCGCCAGTGCCGTGGCGTCGAAGCCCAGGCCGGCCATATCCTCGTCTGCCGGCGTCACGCCATAGGTGGCGCGGAAGCGGCTGGCCAGGTCATAGGCAACCCGTTCGTCCGGAGCGGGGAAGCGGGCTCCCACCAGCATGGCCTCTTGTCCCAGGTCCTGCGCGCCGTTCCACAGCATGGTGCCCAGGACCATCACATCCCCGGGGTTGACGCCCTGGTAGGGCAGCTGGGCGGCGACCGCCTGCAGGCCGATCCCCCGGTCGGCAAGCAGCAGAGTGTCGAACGATCCCCGGCCGAGCAGATTGGCCACGGCAGCTTCGGCGTCGGTGCCCTGGGGGTCGTAGGTCTGCACGGCGACCACCCGCATGCCGACGTCGGTTGCGACGCGGCTCAAGGCGTCGGCCGTGGCCCGGCCGGTGGGCGTGTTGGGCAGCAGGGCCGACACGGTGGAGCGGCCCTGGGTCACGGCGTGGCGCAGGATGCGCCGCACCTGTTCGGTGATCAGGAAGCCGATCAGATGGACCGGGCCGCCGGCGACGGTGGCATCGGTGGAAAAGGCAACGACCGGAACCGACGCGGCCCGGGCGATCGGTGCCACGGCGCGCACGGAATCCGCATACAGCGGCCCGAGGATCATACCTGCGCCTTGCTGGATGGCCATCTCTGCGGCGCGGGCGGCGCCGGCCTGGGTTCCGCCGGTGTCGTAGGGTTGCAGGATGATGCTGTTCCTGGACAGGTCGATCACGGCGATCAAGGCGGAGTCCTGGATCGTCTGACCCACCGCCGCAGCCGGGCCGGACAGGGGCACAAGCAGGGCCACCTGCCGCGAATTGTTGGTCTGACCCATCATCGGGGACATCACGCCGCTGTTGTCCAGCGTCTCCGACTGGACCGGTGTCGTCGGCTGCGCGACGGGCGGCGGTGGTTCCTGTCTTGACGGGTCGTACCCCCGGGATCCACCCTGGGATCCGCAAGCCGCCAGACCCGCGCAGATCACGGCCGCGGCAATGGCGCGACTCCAGCGCCGCAATCCTGCGACGCCCGCTGTATACCCTTCCCGACTCCAACCCACGGACAGCCCCTTTCGTGATGCAAAATCAGTCCGATTACCCTACCGGCGGCGCCCGGGGAAGTAAACTGGCCCCCGGCCTGCACCTGGTGGCGACGCCCATCGGAAACCTGGGCGACATGACCGCCCGGGCTGCCGAAGCCCTGGCCGGCGCCGATCTGGTCGCTTGCGAGGATACCCGTGTTACCGGGTCTCTGCTCGGGAAACTGGGGCTGCGGGCGGCCCGGCTCACTCCGTATCACGATCACAACGCCGAAAAGGCGCGGCCGGCACTGCTGGACCGTCTGGCCGCCGGGGCGGCGGTGGTCCTGGTGTCCGACGCCGGCATGCCGCTGGTTTCCGACCCCGGCTACAAACTGGTGCGAGAATGTCACGAGGCTGGTATCGCTGTGCGGGTGGTGCCCGGTCCCTCGGCCGTGCTGGCTGCCCTGGCGGTTTCCGGCCTGCCGACGGACCGCTTCCTGTTCGCCGGCTTCCCGCCCCAGAAGGCCGGCAAACGCGCCGCCTGGGCCGCCGAACTGGCAGGCATACCGGCGACTCTGGTGCTGTTCGAAGGTCCCAGCCGCCTCGCCGCGACCCTGGATGCCCTGGCCGAGGCGCTGGGGGACCGGGAAGCCGCCGTTTGCCGCGAACTGACCAAACTGCACGAAGAGGTCCGCAGGGGTCCCTTGCGGACCCTCGCCGCCGGCTATGTGCAAGAAGGGCCGCCCCGGGGAGAACTGGTGGTGGTGGTCGGCCCGCCGAATGCGGAAAATGGTCCTACAGCGGAACAAATGGCGGAAAGTCTGGAGCGACGCCTGTCGGCTCTGCTGGACGGGGGGGCTTCGGTGCGCGAGGCGGTGGCGCAGGTGACCGCCGAGACCGGTCAGCCCCGCCGGACCGTCTACCGGGCGGCGCTGGCGCTGGCGGGGGACCGCGACGGGTGAGCGGGCCGTCGCCGGGCCGGCGGGACCGGTGGCTTCGAAGCCGGGGGGCGGAGGGGCTGTGTGCCCTGGCGCTGCGCCTTGCGGGCTGGCGGATCCTGGCCCGCAATTGGCGGCCGGCCCGGGGGACGGGTGCAGGCGAGGTGGATATCATTGCCCGTCGGGGGGCGGTTCTGGCCTTCATTGAAGTCAAGGCCAGGCCTGATCTTTCCACGGGATTGGCGGCCGTGACTCCCCATCAGCGTCGGCGTGTGATCCGGGCCGCCGAAGTCTTTTTGCAACAAAGCCCCTTGACGGAGGGTTGCCAGCCCCGTTTCGATGTCATGGTGGTCAGTCCCTGGCGCTGGCCGCACCATCTGCCCGATGCTTGGTCTGCGGATGCGGCCGGGCCTGGGGCCGGGTGGTGATCCACGGGTTGGTCGGGACCGTAAATTTCTTCGGGAACCCCTATCGTTAATAGGCGTTTATGTCTTCACGGCCATCTCTTAAACTGCAGATAGGAAATCTGCCGGCGTTATCACGTTTTGCAGGAATCCCCCGGGGGGTTCGGCGCGCTGGCGGTGTTATGATCATGGTGGCGATAGGGCTCCTTTCGACGGGGTGCACGCCTTATGGCATGGCTCTCGGTGTCGGTGCCAAGGCCGTCACCATGGCCTCGGAGGAACGGGGCTTCGGACAGGCGGTCGAGGATGGCCGCATTCAGGTGCAGTTGAACGGCGACCTGTTCGCCTTGAGCGAGGACGTCTTCGAAAGTGTCAACCTGACCGTCCGCAATGGCAGGGTGCTGATGACCGGCTCCGTGCCCACCGCGCAGGACCGGGTCAATGCGATCCGCACCGCCTGGCAGGTGGACGGGGTGAAGGAAGTGATCAACGAGCTGAAGGTCTCGACGGAGTCCGACGCGGTCGGGTTCGGGCGGGATGTCTGGCTGATCAACAAGTTGGAGACGATTCTGCTGTTCGATTCCGAAGTGGATTCCATCAACTACACGATCGATGTGGATGACGGCGTGCTGTACATCATGGGGACAGCCCAATCGGAACAGGAACGGAACCGTGTCATTGCGCATGCGCGGGGACTGGAACACGTGCGCCGGATCGTCGATTACAGCCGGGTGAAGAAAGGGGCAGGACAATGACCGCCGAACCAGATCGGGTCCCGGTCCGTCCGGACCCCGCGTTAATGGAAACGGACTCCGCAGCCTATCTGGAGGCCGTGGGACTGCTGGATGAGGCG
Source organism: Rhodospirillaceae bacterium Z3-40 (assembly GCA_046233135.1). Classification (GTDB taxonomy): domain Bacteria; phylum Pseudomonadota; class Alphaproteobacteria; order Rhodospirillales; family Rhodospirillaceae; genus JBJXHN01. Next base: position 464,449 of record JBJXHN010000005.1, read on the forward strand.
GACTTTCCGCTTGCCGACACCGCCCTGGCGCTGGCTGCCGAAGACGTGCGCCGCCGTCCGGCGTCGGCCGAAGGGGCCATGGCAGCGCACGATAGCGGTTTCCAAGGCGATGTTTTGGCCGGCCTGCCGGAGCGTCTGGCCCGCCACCGGCGGACCCTGGGCAGCTGGCGCGCTCTGCTGGGCGATCATGTGGACGGTTTGCGGTCCCCCGGCCTGGATACCTGCATCGAGGCCCTGCGCGCGGTGATGATCGACCACGCGGACCTGTCGGGCGATGTGGAAAATTACGAGGATCTGGCCAACGCCAGCCTGATCCGGGTGATGGAACGCGGCAAGGGCCTGCCGGTCGCCCTGGGGATCCTGTGGGTGGATCTGGCCCGGGACCGGGGATGGGCCATGGACGGCATCGATTTCCCCGGCCATTTCCTGGTGCGCCTGGACGTGGGCGGACGTCGGGCCATTCTTGACCCCTTCCACAGCGGCCAGGGCCTGACCGCGCCGGCGCTGCGGGTGATGCTGAAGTCCATCATGGGACCCAAGGCGGAACTGCGACCCGAACATTACGCCCCCGTCGGTTCGAGGTCGATGCTGTTGCGGCTTCAGAACAACATAAAGCAGCGACGGATGGAACGTGGCGATGTGACCGGGGCGCTGATCAGCGTGCAACTGATGAATCTGATCGCTCCGGACCATCACGGTCTTTGGCGGGAACAGGGGTTGATTCATCTGCGGCTGGGCAATCTGACCGACGCGGTGGCCGCCCTGGATCGTTTCCTGGTCGTCGCGCCGCCCGGACCGGACTGGGCGCGGGTGGATCTGGTGTTGCGGGAGTTGCGTCAGCGCCTGCAATAGGGTAGCGAAAACCGGGCCGGCTTGATTCTCCTGCGCGGGGAGCCGGTCCATTCCGGTTTTCTCTCCCGACCAAGGGGCCTGCCCATGCCGCTGACCGTGGCCATCCAGATGGACCCGATCCACTCCATCGACATCAATGGCGACAGCACCTTCGCCCTCGCCCTGGAAGCCCAGGCGCGGGACCATGTCCTCACCTACTACGAGCCGTCGGACCTGGTGTTCGAAGAGGGGCGCGTGATGGCCCGGACCCGTCCCCTGGATGTGCGCCGGGAGCCGGGCAACCATTTTTCTCTGGGGTCGGCGGCATGGATGAATCTGGCAGATGTTGATGTGGTGCTGATGCGCCAGGATCCGCCCTTTGACATGGCCTATATCACGGCGACTCACCTGCTGGATCACATCCACCCCCAGACCCTGGTGGTGAATGATCCGACGTCGGTGCGCAACGCCCCGGAGAAGCTGTTCGTCACCCACTTCCCGGAGCTGATGCCGCCGACACTGATCAGCAGTGACAAGGAAGCCATCCAGGCATTCCGGGAAGAACATGGCCACATCATCATCAAGCCGCTGTTCGGCAATGGCGGGGCCGGTGTGTTCCACCTGGACCCGGAAGACGAAAACATGAACGCTCTGCTGGAGATGTTCGGCCAGCGCTCCCGCGAGCCGCTGATGGTGCAGCGCTACCTGCCGGAGATTCGCCAGGGGGACAAGCGCATCATCCTGGTGGACGGCAAGCCCGCCGGGGCGGTCAACCGGGTGCCGGCGGCGGGGGAAGCCCGGTCCAACATGCACATCGGCGGCCGGCCGGAAAAATGCGCCCTGACGGCGCGTGACCTGGAAATCTGCGAAGCCATCGGTCAGACCCTGAAGGACCAGGGGCTGATCTTTGTCGGGATCGACGTCATCGGCAACTATCTGACCGAAATCAACGTCACCAGCCCCACCGGTATCCAGGAAATCGACCGGTTTGATGGCGTATCGATCGAGGCGGATATCTGGGATGCCATCGAAGGAAGGCTGTAAGCCTTCCTCAAAACATAAAGTAGCAGGGAAGGCTGTAAGCCTTCCTCGAAATGCAAAGTACCGGGGGAGGGCTGTGTACCTTCCCTGAAAGAGAAATTGGGGATGGCTTTAGGCCGTCTCCGATGGGGCGTTGCCGTTCCCTCCGTTCCGGCGCAGGGGAAGGCGGGCCTGCCAGCCCAGTCGCTCCAGTTCCGGAACAAGGTGGTCCTCTTCCGGATAGCCGACGCACAGGTAGGCCACGAAGGTCCAGTCCGGCGGGGTGCCGAGCAGGTGGCCCACCGTGTCCGGTGTCAGGATCGACACCCAGCCTACGCCGATCCCCTCTGCCCGGGCGGCGAGCCAGAAGGTGTGGATGGCCATGACCACCGAATAGCGGCGGGTCTCGGGCATGGTTTCCTGCCCCAGGCCGTAGCCCTGGTGGGTGCCGTCGTCGCAGAACACGGCCAGCTGCTCCGGCGCCTCTCGCAGCCCTTCCAGCTTCAGGCGGGCATACAGGTCCTTGCGCTCTGCGGCCTGGCCGGCCAGGGCCGTGGCGTTGCAGCTTTCGAAATCGCCGATGATTCCCGCACGCTGATCCGCATCCGAAACGGATAGGAAGCGCCAGGGCTGGCTGTTGCCGACGCTCGGCGCCAGATTGGCGGTGTCGAGCAGGCGGTCCAGGGTCCCCGGCGGCAGGGGATCCCGGCGGAACCGGCGCACGTCCCGGCGCCACCGGAACAGGGCGTCCAGGGTCTCGCGGAAAGGCGCGTCGAAGGTGGGGGCGGGGGTCATGACGCGCAGCCTAGTCCATTCGTCCTGTCCCTGGGAACCGCTTTCAAGGCGCCAGTGACTTGACCACGAAGGCCGGAGGGGCTACGCCCTGCGGCACGATTGTTTTGGGACGGTCATCCATCCATCCGAGGTCATCAGCGATGAAGCGCATCTTTTCCGGCGTGCAGCCGACGGGCAACCTGCATTTGGGCAACTACCTGGGGGCCATCCGCAATTGGGTCCGGTTGCAGGGTGACTACGACTGCCTGTTCTGTATCGTCGATCAGCATGCCATCACCCAGTGGCAGGACCCGGCGGAGCTGCGCAAGGCCACCCGGGAAGTGACCGCCGGCCTGATCGCCGCGGGGATCGATCCGAAGGCCAATATCGTCTTCAACCAGTCTACCGTGCCCGGCCATGCCCAGCTGGCCTGGGTGTTCAATTGCGTCGCCCGCATGGGGTGGCTGAACCGCATGACCCAGTTCAAGGAAAAGGCGGGCAAGCACAAGGAAAACGCCAGCGTCGGGCTGTTCGCCTACCCCAACCTGATGGCCGCCGATATCCTGCTCTATAAGGCCACACACGTGCCCGTGGGGGAAGACCAGAAGCAGCACCTGGAACTGACCCGCGATATCGCCCTGAAGTTCAATCATGATTTCGAAACCGAATTCTTCCCGGTCACCGAACCCCTGATCCTGGGCGAAGCCCGCCGGGTGATGTCGTTGCGCGACGGTTCGAAGAAGATGAGCAAATCCGAAGAGTCGGATTATTCCCGTATCAACATGACCGACGATGCCGATACCATCGCCCAGAAGATCCGTAAGGCCAAGACCGACCCCGAACCCCTGCCGGAAACGGCCGAGGGCCTGGAAGGTCGGCCGGAAGCGGCGAACCTGGTGGGGATCTATGCCGCCCTGGCCGACAAGACCCGGGCCGAGGTGCTGGCCGACGCCGCCGGCCAGCCGTTCAGCAGCTTCAAGCAGCAGCTGACCGATCTGGCGGTTTCCGTTCTTGGCCCCATCAACGACGAAATGGCGCGGCTGATGGCCGATCCGGCGTCGGTGGATGCGGTGCTGCGTGACGGGGCCGAACGGGCCAATGCGCTGGCCGAGCCCGTGCTGAAGGATGTTTACGATATCATCGGCTTTTTGCGGCCCTGATTCGGCACACTGCGCCCCCCGGGCTCTCTGGAACCTGGCAAACCTGTAGCCGTAACCGCGTCTCGTAACACACCGGCGGTTTCCTCGCCGGCTTATCCGTCCTATGTCTATGGGAATGACGGATGAGCGGGCGAGGATAGCAGGCATGGGCGTGATCAAGCGGATATTGGGGTGGGCGGGGGCGATGCTCGACCGCGTCCTGGTGGGGGGCGTGCTTCTGAAGCTGCTGGCCCTGGTGGTGATCCTTCCGGTTCTTTACTACCTGATCGGGATGGCGATCACCCACCGGATCAACGACGATACCGCGTTCCAGCCGCCGGCCGTCGCGGCACTGCCGGACGAAGGTGTGGGCCAGGGGTCCCACGCGGTTGCCATGGCCGCCGCGTTGATCCGGCGCGAGGTGCAGGATACGCCCTGGGTCGCCAACAGCCCCTTTTTCTATCCCTCCGCCGTGCTGGACAACATGCCGAACTTCCAGCAGGGGGTGGTCTATGCCCTGTCCCGTTTCGTCCTGGAAATGAGCGACCAGATCGGCCGCACCCGGGGGTCCAGTCAGGTGGATCCGGATCTGGACATGGCGGCCGGGCGGTTGAAGTTCCCCGGCACCATCTGGCACTTCGATTTCAGCACGTCCATCTGGCCACAGGCCACCTCCGAGACCCAGTATCTGGCCGCGGCCCGGGCGCTGGAGGCGTATAACGGCCGTCTGGCCGACGGGCAGGCGGTGTACGAGGCGCGGGCCGACAACTTGCAAGGCACGCTGGACCGGATGGCCAAGGACCTGGGGTCATCCAGTGCCCTGATCGATCGCCAGATCTCCGAAGGCGGGTTCTTCACTTTCACCGATGACGACGTGTTCTACGCCACGAAGGGGCGGCTGTACGGCTACTACATGATCCTCAAGGCCTTGGGGGCCGACTACGGATCGGTGATTACCGAACGGCAGCTGGACGGGGCGTGGCAGCAGATGCTCGACAGCCTGAAGGCGGCGGCGGAGCTTCAGCCGCTGGTGGTTCTGAACGGCGACCCGGACGGCATGAAGCCCAGCCACCTGGCGGGCCAGGGATTCTATCTGCTGCGGGCACGGACGCAGATGAACGAGGTGATCAATATCCTTTTAAAGTAGTCCAATGCGCAGTCGGGGCTTGACCGCGCGCGCTGGCTTCTGACACTGGAAGCCGGAGAAGCGTTCGCGGGGTGGCGGGACCGGAAGGGACTGCCCCGTTCCCTTGCCGGACGCATCCGCTGGCCTGGAAAGGACCCCGATGCTGCATCGCCGGATGTTCGACCGACTGCGCGCCCGCCTGTCCCGCAAGGTTTCCCGCTGGCTGAGCCTGGCGGGGGCCTTAATGGCATTGAGCTTTGCCGCCTTGGCCGCCCACGCCCAGGTACAGCCGCTGGTCGCCGATCTGTCCAAGCATCTGGTGGCGATCACCACGGCCTTCTCGGGGACGGACGTGCTACTGTTCGGGGCGACGGACGGTCCCGGCGACGTGGTCATGGTGGTGCGCGGCCCCACCTCGACCGAGGTGGTGCGGCGGAAGGAACAGGTCGGCATCATCTGGGCCAACAAGGAAAGCGTGGTGTTCGAGGACGCCCCCACCTTCTATCGGGTGGCCTCCAATCGGCCGATGGCCACCTTTACTACGCCCCAGGTTCTGGCCCGTCACCAGATCGGCCTTGATCAGCTGAACCTGAACATCCGCGACGAGGACTTCTACCTGCCCAAGGAGCGTCAAGCCTTCCGCGAGGCTTTTCTTCGCCTGAAAAGGGAAAAGGCCTTATATGGAGAGGACGGGGAAGGCCAGATTTCGCTGCTGGCCAACCGCCTGTTCCGCGTCAATCTGACCTTCCCCGCCAATGTGCCGGTCGGCACATACCAGGTGGAGGTCTATCTGTTCAGGGACGGCGAAGTGATCAGTGCGGAAATCACGCCGCTGATCATCAGCAAGATCGGTGTAGGGGCGGAACTGTTCGATTTCGCCCGCCAGAGGGGGCTGCTCTATGGGCTCGCCTCTGTGGCCGTGGCGGTGTTTACCGGCTGGCTCGCAGCCTTCGCCTTCCGGAAAGGGTAAGGAGGCTGGGGCCTCCTGGGGGTAGGGCAGCGGCGAAGGCCATATCGTTTTGCATGCGTAAGGAAGGGCTCGTATGGTGTTCGGCGAAGACAGGCTTCCCGGGTCGGGCGGGGATCTCCCGATGGAGACCACTCCGACCGAGGGTGCCGGGGCGGGTCTGGAGGAACGCCACCGCCTGAACCGCACGTTCCTGGTGGTGGTGGACGATAGCGAAGAGATGGCCTCTGCGCTGGCCTTCGCCTGCCGGCGTGCCCGCGCCACGGCGGGTCGCGTGGCCCTGCTGCGGGTGGTGGAGCAGACTGAGTTCCAGCACTTCGCCTTTATCGGCGACATCATGGAACAGGAAGCCCGTGAAGACGCGGAACAGCACCTGCAGCGCATGGCCGCCGAGGTCAATCGTCGCTCCGGGCAGATGCCGGTGGTCTATGTGCGCGAAGGCAAGCCGGTGGACGAGCTGCTGAGTCTGGTGAAAGAGGAGCCCAGCATCTCGGTGCTGGTGTTGGCGGCGGGCACTGGCAAGGACGGGCCGGGTCCCCTGGTCACCGCCTGCGGGGCGGGCCTGATGAGCAAGCTGAGTATTCCGGTAACCATTGTTCCCGCAGGGTTGACGCCGGAGGACATCGAACGGCTGGCTTGATCCGTCCGTCGCCGTCTCCCACATCACAGGAACCATCGTCCGACCGGCCGGTTCGCCGTCGTTGCTCCGATCCGCAAGGACCGGGTGCGGGCGGAACGGGACCGGCCGCCGGGCAGTATTCCCCCTGCGTGCGCCGTACGCCGATAACGTGATCACCGAGGATTAAGGCCGATGTTCATCCAGACCGAGTTGACCCCCAACCCCGCGAGCCTGAAATTCCTGCCGGGCCAGACGGTGTTGCCGGGGGGCGGCCGGGACTTCCCTGATACCGATGCGGCTGCGGCTTCGCCGCTGGCCAGCCGGCTGTTCGGCCTGGACGGCGTGACCGGGGTGTTCCTGGGCCAGGATTTTGTCACCGTCAGCAAGGCCGACGCCAAGGGCTGGGACACCCTGAAGCCGATGGTGCTCGGCGCCATCATGGAGCACTTCACGTCCGGCGAGCCGGTGGTGGCCGATGCGGGTGCCCGCGAAGGCGGTGTCACCGAGGGGGACAGCGAGGTGGTCCGCCAGATCAAGGAACTGCTGGAAACCCGGGTTCGACCGGCCGTGGCCCAGGACGGCGGCGATATCATCTTCGATGCCTTCCAGGACGGCACCGTCTATCTGCACATGCGCGGATCCTGCTCCGGCTGCCCCAGTTCCACGGCAACCCTGAAGCACGGCATCGAAAACATGCTGCGTCACTACATTCCCGAAGTTCAGGCCGTGGAAGCGGTGCTTTAAGGGGGCAAGACCACAATGACCGACTCTCTGATCGATCCTGTCGACTTGGCGGGAGGCGAAGGGCGCGTGCTTGACAAGGCCGCCCTGGACCAGCTTTTTCTGGGCGCGCGCAGCCAGCAGGGCTTCCTTGAGAAGCCGGTGGCGGAAGAAACCTTGCGCACATTGTACGGCCTGCTGCGGTGGGGGCCGACCAGCATGAACCTGGAGCCGGCCCGTTTTGTCTTCGTGGTTTCGCCGGAGGCCAAGGCCAAGCTGGAACCCTGTCTTGCGGAAGGCAACCGGGCGAAGACCATGGGGGCGCCGGTCACGGTGATCATTGCCCAGGACCTGGATTTCCATGAAATCCTGCCCGACTTCAACGCCATCCCCAATGTGCGGGAAAAGTTCGCCGACAAGCCGGACGTCCGGCAGAAGCAGGCCTTCCACAACAGCACGCTGCAGGGTGCCTATCTGATCATGGCGGCGCGGGCGCTGGGCCTGGATTGCGGTCCCATGGGCGGTTTCGACAACCAGATGGTCGACGACGCCTTCTTGGCCGGCACCTCCTGGCGGTCCAACTTCCTGTGCAATCTGGGGTATGGCGATCCGGCCAAGCTGCGGCCCCGGGCCGGACGGCCGTCGTTCGACGCGGCGTGCAGCATCGTCTAGACATTTATTCGGCGACTGCGCGCACGGACCCTTGGGTCCGGCCGTCGCATTGGGTATCAAGGACGGGTCCCGCCCTTTGGCGGGACCCGTTTTTCCTTTAAAATCACCAAGGGATCCCCGTATCCATGCTGGAAGAAATCACCGAAGAGTCCTTCGGTGTCGTGCTGGACATCCTCTACGCCACGCCGGACAATTTCACCGGAGCCCCCGTTTACGGGCGGCCCGCCTGTTATCTTCACCCGGATGCGGCCGCGCTGCTGCGCCGGGCGGTGGATCTGGCCGGGCGGATCGGCTTCCGGCTGAAGGTTTACGATGGTTTCCGGCCGTCGGAAGCACAGTGGCGGCTGTGGACGCATACGCCGGATCCGGATTTCATCAGCGATCCCCGGCGGGGGTCCCCGCACAGCATGGGGGCGGCTGTCGACCTGACCCTGATCGATGCGGCCTCGGGGACCTGCCTGGATATGGGCACGCCCTTCGACGACTTGCGTCCGCTGTCCTATCACGGAGATACGTCCATCGGTGCCGACGCCCAGCGCAATCGCGCCCTGCTGCTGGGGATCATGACGGCTGCCGGCTGGGATTTCTTCCGGAATGAATGGTGGCACTATCAGCTGTTCAAGCCCCGGGGCCGCTATCCGGTGCTGACCGATCTGGCGGCGGGCACGCGGATGATGGAAGGGCTCGCACCTCTGCCCGACGTGCCGGGGACGGGACGCCCCCGGTGACCCTGGTTCTTGCCCTGGATACGGCTTTGGCCGGCTGTTCCGTTGCGGTGGTCGAGGACGGGCAGTCCCTGGCGGCCGAAACGCGCCCCATGGCGCGCGGGCAGGCGGAAGCGCTGATGCCGCTGATCGACAGCGTCCTGACGCGGGCGGCGCGGACCCATCGCCAGATGGATCTGGTGGCCGTGACCGTGGGGCCGGGGTCGTTCACCGGCCTGCGGGTCGGGCTGTCCGCCGGCCGGGGGCTCGCCCTGGCTATCGGCTGTCCGGTGCGGGGGGTGACCACCCTGGAAGTCCTGGCCGATGCCGCGCTGGATCAGCTTGCGGGCGTCGGGGACGCAGAGCGGACAGACAGCGGGGTGGATGGAGCAGCAGGTCCCGTCCTTGTCGTCCTCGACGGCCGGCGGGGAGATGTGATTGTTCAGCTGTTCCGGGGGCGGGATGATACCGGCCTGCCCGTGGCCGCAGGCGAGCCGTTGCCCATGGCGGTGGTGGATGCCGTTGCCGGATTCGTGGCTCTTGGTGCACCGGGGCGGCCGTTGCCGGTGACCGGGGACGGGATTGATCTGCTGCGGCATGCGGCCGGCGTCCCCGATGTTTTCCGGCCACTGACCGTCGATCCCTTGCCCGATCCGGTACGGGTTGCCCGGCTTGCGGTGAAGCGGGGAGCGGCACAGGCCCTGCCACCCGTGCCGCTTTACCTGCGGCCGCCCGAAGCCGTCCCGGCGGCCAATGGCGGCCGGCTGCGTCCCCTGGCCCGCAAAGATGTCTGACGCGCCGGACAGGGCTCCTGGCCGCCCGTCCGGCGAGCTGTCCCTGGTGTCCGTGGGGCCGGCCCACGCTGCCCTGCTTGCTGCCCTGCACGGCATGGCTTTCGCCGGCAGTGGCGAGCGTCCCTGGACGCAGGCGGAGGTTGAGGGTCTGCTGAATCTGCCCACGGTGGCCGGCTGGCTGGCGGTGGGCGGCGACCCTCAAGGTGGCGGGCCGGGGTCTGATGATCCCCTTGGTCTGCTACTTGTTCAGGTTGCGGTTGACGAGGCCGAAGTCTTGACCGTCGGGGTCCGTCCGGACAGCAGACGGCGGGGCATCGGCCGGTTCTTGATGCTTGAAGGCATGAACCGGCTGTTCCGACTTGGCTGTGACCGCTTGATGCTTGAGGTGGCCGAGACCAATACCTCAGCCCGCATCCTGTACGAGGCCCTTGGTTTTCAGATGGTTGGCCGTCGGCGGCAATACTACCGGCGTGAGGGGGGGAAGATTGACGCCCTGGTTTTCCAGCGGCTTCTGAAAACATAAAAATAATCAGGCTTTCTCGATAACCAGTCGGTAGGTCTCTCTCCCCCCAGTCGTATCTATTTGTTCCATAGTTAGAATTTTATGTCCTAGCTCCCTCACGGCGCGTGGGACGTTGATGATCGGTTCTCCTCCGTTCAGCCGGACTTCCATCCGTTCTCCGGGTTGAATCCGCTCCAACAGCAATTTGGTCTTCACAAAGGTCATCGGGCAGACTTCCCCGGTGATATCGAGTTCATAGGTTTTGGGTCGCTCGCTGGCATCCATTTTCTGTGACTCTTTGGCGCGTTTTGGTTATTGCTTGGCGTGGCGAAGTGTTTTATACAGGTGGCAATAGGCCAAAAGAAAAGGAAATGACATTCGATGTCCTCGCCCTTAAGCACGAAGGAACTCGTGGAACTTACCGCGAAGATCGTTGCTGCGCACGTCGCAAACAACTCAGTTCCCGTCGCCGATATCCCCGATCTGATCCATAGTGTCCACCAATCTTTGACTGGTGTGGGTGCTCCGAAGGAGGTCGTGGAGGAAAAACCCACCCCGGCTGTTCCCCTTAAGAAATCGGTTACACCGGATTATCTGATCTGTCTTGAAGACGGTAAGAAGCTGAAAATGCTGAAGCGTCACCTCAAGACCGCCTACAACATGACTCCGGAAGAGTATCGGGAGAAGTGGGGTCTGTCTCCGGATTATCCGATGGTGGCGCCCAACTATGCGGAACATCGTAGCTCCCTGGCCAAAAAGATCGGTCTGGGGACCCGTGCCCGCAAGGGGCAGGCTGCCGAGTAAGGCGCTGGGCCATTGGGTGGGGTGCCTTGCTGGGGTGCCCGGTCCGATGGTGCATTTCTATACGGGATGTGCGTGGCGGGTTGCGTTGGTGGCAAGTGGTCAGCCGCGTTGACCAGGGGCCTTCCGGGGAAAATGCCTGGAAGGGGTCGCGCGGCGGCATCGGTGTTCCCCAGGGGTGGAATGCAGGGGGCGGAATGCTCCGGTCTCCAGCGCGTCACGGTTTATCGCAGCGGCGAGTGGTTCCCTTCGACTAACTTATCAGGCTCCCAGGGCACTCTCTGCTCTGGGGGCCTGTTCGTATGTGTCTGGGGTGTGACGGTTGGACCGAAGGGCAAGGGGGGTATACCCGCAATATCCTTCGGAATATCGGGCGAATTGGGGGCGTGAATTCACTGGTAACGGAGCCCATGGCTTTTCAAGCGGCACTCCCCCATCTAGTATGACCGAACATCGCACCTTGGCCGTCAGGCAGGGTGTGCCATCGGACAGCCGGTCGATGTGAGGAACGGAAACCGCATGACGTCGAGTATTGAAAAGCGCTGCCTGGACCAGGGCATGAAGATGACCGAGCAGCGCCGCGTGATCGCGCGTGTCCTGTCGGACGCCAGCGACCATCCGGATGTGGAGGAGGTCTACAAGCGCGCCACGGAAGTGGACCCGCGGATCAGCATCGCGACGGTCTACCGCACCGTCCGTCTGTTCGAAGAATCGGGAATCCTCGAACGGCATGACTTCCGCGACGGCCGCGCACGTTACGAAGAAGTTTCAGACGAACACCACGACCATTTGATTGATATGAATTCCGGCAACGTCATCGAGTTCCACAGCCCGGAAATCGAGGCTATTCAGCAAGAAATTGCGCGCAGGTACGGATATCGCTTGATGGGGCACCGATTGGAATTGTATGGGGTCCCGTTGGAAGAACGGTCGGGCAAAGAGGACTAGACACCCCTTTGCCCGGGCAGGGATGGACCAGGACTTCCGTTCATTGCCGCCGTCCGGACCGCATGCGACAAAAGCTCTATGGAACGATCGCATTCGGCCCCCAGGGCGAAAGTGGCTGATGACGGTGGATGTCCTGCCGTGCTATGCGCCTTGCGGTGGATAGAGTGGTTGGGTCCGGGCTTGCGTTCCGCAGTGAACGGGAGGCCGGCGGGTCCGAAAATTTTGTTCTGGGGTTTATGATGGGCGTTTTGGGGGATTTGCGGGCCGGTGCGTTGGAGGTGACCCTCGCCACCACCGAAGAGGAAATCGCGGCTGCGCTGACCCTGCGCTACCGGGTGTTTTACGACGAGATGGGGGCCAAGCCGTCGGATGCCATGGCGGCCCGGGGGCAGGATTTCGACGCTTTCGACGAAATCGCCGATCATCTTCTGGTCATCGACCATGATCGGGGTTCGGGGGCGGCCGGCGTTGTCGGCACCTATCGCCTGATGCGATCCGAACATGCGGAAAAGGCCGGCCGGTTCTACACTTCGGATGAATACGATATCTCGCCGATCATCGGCATGGACGGGTCGGTGATGGAGCTGGGGCGGTCCTGCGTCGATGCCGCCTACCGCAACCGGGCAACCATGCAGCTGCTGTGGCGCGGGATCGCGGCCTATGTGTTCCGGCACAGCGTCGATCTGATGTTCGGCTGTGCCAGCCTGCATGGCACGGATATCGACCAGTTGGCGCCCCAGCTGTCCTATCTCTATCACAATCATCTGGCTCCGCAGTCCCTGCGTCCCACGGCCCTGCCGGAACGCTTCACCCGCATGGATCTGCTGCCCCCCGATGCGGTGGATGCCAAACGGGCGCTGGCTGCCTTGCCGCCGCTGGTGAAGGGCTACCTGCGGTTGGGCGGGTTCGTGGGCGACGGCGCTGTTGTCGACCACCAGTTCAACACCACCGATGTCTGCGTCATGGTCAAGACCGATCTAGTGGCTGACAAGTACTTCAAGCACTACGACCGGGACCGTCCGTGATGGCCAGGCCTGATGCCTTGCTTGTCTCCGCATCCTTGTCCGGGTGTCCGGGCAGGCGGCCCCGTGGCCGCTTTCGGGCCACTGGCTGACAGGATCCCTCGTCATGTTCTCCCAGGCCACTGCCATCGTCCGGCTGCTGTTGTTCGTGCTGTGGACACTGGTGATGATCAGCCCCTATGCCCTGCTGACCCTGCTGCGGTGGCGGTATCGGGAGATGGGGAGATTCTACTGGCGGACCGTGGCGCGGGTGACGCGGATGACCGTGCGGGTACACGGGACCCTGGCCACTCACCGCCCGCTGCTGTGTGTTTCCAACCATTCCTCGTACATGGACATCGTGGTGCTGGGCAGCGTTATTCCCGGCGTCTTCGTGGCCAAGGCAGAGGTCAGCGGCTGGCCCGGTTTCGGCTTTCTTGCCCGTCTCGCGCGAACAATTTTCATCGACCGCAAGCGCAGTGCCACCGGCAAGGCCCGGGAGGAGATCCAGGCCCGCCTGTCGGAAGGCGATCCGCTGATTCTGTTTCCGGAAGGCACCAGCAACGACGGCAACCGGGTCTACAAGTTCAAGAGCGCCCTGTTTGCCGTGGCCGAACAGCCTGTCGCCGCCAAGGGCGGGCCGGAGGCGGAACTGTGGGTGCAGCCCGTCTCGCTGGCGTATACCATGGTTGACGGGGTGCCGCTGGGGCGCGCCTGGCGGCCGGTGTATGCGTGGTATGGAGACATGGATCTGGCGCCCCATATGTTTGCCCTGTTGGGGTTCGGGTCGTCGGTGGTCGACGTGATTTTGCACGAGCCCTGCCGGCTGTCGGACTTCGCCAACCGCAAGGCGCTGTCGGATCATTGCTATACCCTGGTGGCCCGGGGCGTGGAAAAGGCGCTGACCGGGCGTCTCGACGACCCGGCGGCGCTGGAAGCCCCGAAGCCCGCCACAGATGTGCCGGCAACGGCCGCAGACGCGGCCCCTTCTTCGGGCCGAGAGGCCGCTGCGGCAACGACGGCACCGGAGAAGGACGCCGCAGTGACAGGAACCACACCCGTGGCCTAAGCTTTTCCTGTCTATGGGTCTCATCGCGCTTCTGGCCCGACGGACCCCTTGACTCACCCCTTGGCGATGCTAGCTTGGAAGTCTCGACAGCATGGGCGGCAGCCTGAAAGCTTTGGCGAACAAAACACTCTTCATAAAGTCCTACGGGTGCCAGATGAACGTCTATGACGCCGGTCGCATGGCCGATGTCCTAGCGCCCGAGGGCTATGCGCTGACCCAGGAGCCCGATGGCGCGGACCTGGTGGTGCTCAACACCTGTCATATCCGGGAAAAGGCGGCGGAGAAAGTGTTCTCCGACCTCGGCCGGCTGCGGCCGCTGAAGGAACAGCGGGCGCGGGACGGTGGCCGCATGGTCATTGCCGTGGCCGGCTGTGTGGCTCAGGCCGAGGGCGCGGAACTGATGTCCCGTGCTCCGGTAGTGGATATGGTGCTGGGGCCGCAGACCTATCACCGCCTGCCGGCGATGGTCTCCAAGGTGCTGGCCGAGGGCGGCCGGCTGCTGGACACGGATTTTCCGACCGAAGCGAAGTTCGACCACCTGCCGGCGCCGACCGCCCAGGGGCCGTCAGCGTTCCTGTCGATCCAGGAGGGCTGCGACAAGTTCTGCACCTTCTGCGTGGTGCCCTATACCCGGGGTGCGGAATATTCCCGGCCGGCGGCGGATGTGCTGGAAGAAGCGCGTCTGCTGGCTGCCGGCGGGGTGCGCGAACTGACGCTGCTGGGCCAGAACGTCAACGCCTATCACGGCACGGCCGTGGGGGCGGAGGGCGAATGGGGCCTTGGCGAGCTGGTGCGTGGTCTCGCCGGGATCGAGGGGCTGGAACGGCTGCGCTACACCACCTCTCACCCTCGGGATGTGGATGACGGCCTGATTGCCGCACATCGGGACGTGCCGGCTCTGGTACCGTTCCTGCACTTGCCGGTGCAATCGGGGTCCGACCGCATTCTTCAGGCCATGAACCGCCGGCATACGGCCGATGACTACCGCCGTATCCTCGACCGCTTCCGGGCGGCGCGGCCGGACATGGCCTTTTCGTCGGATTTCATCGTCGGCTTTCCGGGGGAGACGGACGCGGACTTCCGCGCGACCATGGATCTGATCGACGAAGTGGGCTTCATCCAGGCTTTTTCCTTCAAGTACAGCCCGCGCCCCGGCACTCCGGCGGCCGGTGCCGAGGATCAGGTACCCGAAGCGGTGAAAAGCGAGCGTCTGACCACCCTTCAGGCCCGGCTGGCGGAGATCCAGGCTGCTTTCAACCAGGGCTGCGTCGGGCGGGAAATGACCGTCCTGATGGACCGGCCCGGCCGCTACGAAGGGCAGGCCGTGGGCCGCAGTCCGTGGATGCAGCCGGTGCATGTGGACAGCGCCGCCGCCCGGCTTGGACAACTGGTGCGCGTGCGGATCGTCGAGGCCGCAGGCAACAGTCTGGCCGGGCGTCTGCTGGACGATGCCGAGGCGGAGTCCGGAACGGATGCCGGCGCCAGGGACGGCCACACCGGGGGGAGCGCTCCGGGCCAGCGAGCCTGCGCGTGACGGACGCGGCCACCCACATCACCCGTAGCTTCGATGACAACGGGACCCTGCAAGTCCTGATCGGGCCGAGCGGGGACAATCTGGACCGGCTGGAACATGTGCTTTCCGTGGCCGTTTCCATGCGCGGCAATGCCCTGACCGTGACCGGGTCGGAAGAACGGGTGCGGACTGCCTGGACCGCCCTGGACCGGCTCTATGCCCAGGCCGCGCGGGGCGAGGCGGTGGCCCATGCCGAGGTGGATGCCGCCGTGCGCATGGCCGGCGAACCGGCCGTACCCGTGGTTTCCTTGCGTACTCGCAAACGGGAAATCAAGGCGCGCTCGCCCATGCAGGCCCACTATCTGCAAGCCATGCAGGGTCATGACCTGGTTTTCGGCCTGGGGCCGGCGGGGACCGGCAAGACCTATCTGGCGGTGGCCCAGGGGGTGTCGCTGTTCATGCAGCGGCAGGTGGAACGGCTGATCCTTTCCCGTCCCGCCGTCGAAGCGGGGGAGCGCATCGGCTTCCTGCCCGGGGATATGCGCGAGAAGGTGGACCCCTACCTGCGGCCGATCTATGACGCCCTGAACGACATGCTGCCCGGCGACGAGGTGGTGCGCCGCATGGAAGCCGGCGAGATCGAAGTGGCTCCGCTGGCCTTCATGCGCGGCCGCACGCTCGCCAACGCCTTTGTCATCCTGGACGAAGCGCAGAATACGACCCCGGCGCAGATGAAGATGTTCCTGACCCGCCTGGGCGAAGGCTCGCGGATGGTGATTACCGGGGATATTTCCCAGGTGGATCTGCCGCCGGGCACCCCGTCGGGTCTCGCCGATGCCCTGGAAATCCTGGAAGGTGATCCGGGGATCGCGACCATTCGCTTTACCGACAAGGATGTGGTGCGTCACGATCTGGTGACCCGCATCGTGCGCGCTTACGACGCCCGGGCGGCGGCGCGTGGTCAGGGCGGTGATACCCGCCCGTTCCAGGGCCGCAGGGCTCAGGGACAGCGGGAGGAGGCGCGCGCGTCCTCCTCCGCGGCCGGAGGGGCGCCCCGGGGTGGCTGAGAAGAAGGAATCGGTCGGAATGAGTGCGGCCAATGAGAATGGGGACGATGCCGGCGCGGGGGATCGCGTGGTGGACATCGCCATTCTGGTGGAAGACGAGGGGTGGGAATCGGTGCTGTCCGACGCCCCGGCCCTGGTGGAACGCGCGGTCCGCGCGGCCTTGGAAGGCGGCGACGTGGAGGGCATGGAACTGCCCCCTGATGCTCCCCTGGAAATCAGCGTGATGCTGGCCGACGACGATACCGTCAAGGCCCTGAACAGGGACTGGCGGGAAAAGGATGCACCCACCAACGTGCTGTCGTTCGCCGCCCTGGACGCCGAAGAGCCGGAAGATAGCGGCGAAGGCGAGCCGGTGCTGCTGGGTGACGTTGTTCTGGCGCGCCAGACCGTGGTGCGAGAGGCGGAGGACCGGGCCATTCCGGTGGCCGACCACACGTTCCACCTGGTGGTGCACGGCGTGCTTCACCTGCTGGGATACGATCACGAAGACGACGAGGAGGCGGAAGAGATGGAAGGCCTGGAAACGGCCATCCTGGCCGGGCAGGGCATTGCGGACCCCCACCATGACGGAGGTGGCGTCCCATGAGCACCGGCAACGGAGTCTCGCCGAGTATCCAGCCCCGCGACGACGGGGCCACGATAACCACCGCGGACCGGGGCGCCGACCGAGCTCCGGACCGGGCCGGCGAGCGGGCGGCGGAGCGGGAGAGGGCGGACCGGCCGGAAGGCCTGGGGCAATCTCTCAGCAGCTTCTTCCGCGGGGTCTTCCGTGCCCGCAACGGCGACAACGGCCTGCGGGACACCCTCGATGAACTGATCGAGGAACGGGAGGAATCGGACCTTCCGATCACGGACCACGAACGGGTCCTGCTTTCCAACATTCTGCACCTGCGCGATCTGACCATCGAGGACATCATGGTCCCCCGCGCCGACATTGTGGCCATCGATGTGGACGTCTCGTTGCAGGACGCGGTGGAGCGCATGGCCGCCTGTGGTCATTCTCGCCTGCCGGTCTATCGCGACACGTTGGATAATGCCTTGGGCATGATTCACATCAAGGATCTGGTGCCCCGGTTGTGCGCGCCCCCGGCCCCGCCTGCGGCCAAGGCGGCCGGGGGCGGCGGGGGTCTTCATCCTGCCAAACCGGCCGAGCCGAAATCCGCGACCAAACCTGCCGAGGCGAAGCCGGCGGCCAAGCCGGTGGCCAAGGCGGCCTCCGTGGTACCCGGCCGGGGGAACCGGCTGGAGGATTCGGTCCGGGAAATCCTGTTCGCCTCGCCCAGTGCGCGGGTGCTCGATACCCTGCTGGATATGCGGCTGAAGCGCATTCATATGGCGCTGATCGTCGATGAATACGGCGGTATCGACGGCCTGGTGACCATCGAGGATCTGGTGGAGCAGATCGTCGGCGAGATTGAGGACGAACACGACACCGGCCACGACCCCCAGCTGATCACCCTGCCCGACGGGACCCTGGAAGCGGATGCCCGCCTGGATCTGGAGGACTTCGAAGAGCAGGTGGGCGAGCTGTTCACCGAGGAAGAGCGGACGGAAATCGATACCTTGGGCGGACTGGTTTTCCGCATCGCCGGGCGGGTGCCCAGCCGGGGCGAACTGATCCTGCGCGAAGGCGGCCCGGAGTTCGAGGTGATCGACGCCGATCCCCGGCGGATACGGCGGCTGCGGATTCGGGGCGTCCCGGTGCCCGAAGACGACGCCCGGATCGAGTGATACCGACCGGCGATGGGTTTTCCCCATCACTGGGGGGGAAGGCCAAGGGGCAGCCACGCCGTAAGGCGCGCAACAGGCCGCGTGCCGACTAAACGCAATCTGTCCGGCAAGAAATCAAGCTTTTTGTCGGACGGTAAGGGGTCCGGACATCGTGAACAGCATGATCCAGCGCATTGCCGATCGGCTGCGGGGGCTTTCCCGATGGCGGGCACGAGCCGTGGCCGCCGGACTGGGCTTGCTGGCCGCCGCGGCCCTGCCGCCGGTCTACGCGCTACCGGTGTTGCTGGTGGCGGTCCCCGGATTGATCTGGCTGATCGATGGCACGCCGACCCGCCGGGCTGCGTTCTGGATCGGAACGGCGTTCGGCTTCGGTCATTTCATCGGTGCCCTGCATTGGGTCTCCACGGCCCTGCTGGTGGATGCGGCGCGGTTCGGCTGGCTCGTGCCGGTGGCTGTCGTCGGGCTCGCGGCGCTGGTCGCCCCGTTTCCCGGTATTGCGGCCGCGCTGGCACGCACGGCCTGGGTCCCCGGTCCGGCCCGGATCGCTGTCCTGGCCGGGGCCTGGGGGGTGGGAGAATGGCTGCGGGGATGGGTGCTGACGGGTTTGCCCTGGACGCCGCTGGGCATGGTATGGATGCCGTTTGACGGCATCCTGCAATCAGCAGCCTTGTGGGGGGTCTATGGGTTGTCCCTGGTGACCATGCTGATGGCCGGAGCGCCGGTGGTTCTGGCCGGCGATGCCGGCGGGCTGGCGGTTGGCCGTCGTCTGCGCTTTGGGGTGCTGATCGCAGCTGTGCTTGCGGTGGTCGGGCTGGAGGGAGTGGGACGGGTGCGGCTGGCCGCCCTGGACTACGCCCCGGAGCCCCACGTTGCCTTGCGATTGGTGCAGCCGGCCATCCCTCAGGAAGACAAGTGGCGTGCCGACCTGATGGGGCGCAATCTGCGGCGATATGTCACCCTGTCCCGGACGGCGGGATGGGAAAGCCGGGATCTGGTGATCTGGGGGGAAACGGCCGTCCCCTGGCCGCTGAACCTCAGTCCCGAAGCCCGCAGGGAGGTGGCTGCAGCCGCACCGCCGGGCGGTTTGCTGATGACCGGTGCCCCCCGGCGCAGCCCGCTCGACGTCACGCCGCCGCAGGTGTGGAACAGCCTGTTCGTCCTGGATGGGGGAGGGCGTGTGCGGGCCACCTACGACAAGGTTCACCTGGTGCCTTTTGGCGAATACGTGCCCCTGGGTGATCTGCTGCCGCTCGACAAGATCACCGCCGGGTCGGTGGATTTCTCTCCGGGTTCCGATCTCGTATCCATGGATCTGGGGGGCGGCGTGCCCCCGGTGTCTCCGCTGATCTGCTACGAAGTCATCTTTCCCGGCGCCGTGATGCCGGGTGCTGTCGGCACAGGGGAAACCGGCCGGCCTGTCTGGATGGTCAATCTGACCAATGATGGATGGTACGGACGCAGTATCGGTCCCTATCAACACTTTCAGACCACCCGTTTGCGTGCGATTGAAGAAGGTGTTCCCCTCGTCCGCGTAGCCAATACGGGAATCTCGGGAATTATCGGGCCTGAGGGGCGTGTTCGTGATGCTTTGAACCTGCAAGAACAGGGTATACTGGATGGGGATTTGCCGCCCGCATTGGCCGGACGAACGCTGTTTTCCCGCTTCGGTAACGCAGTGCCTTTGTTTTTAAGCACTGTCTTCTTGGGGCTTGGGGCTTTTTTGCACCTGCGTACTCGACGCTTCCGCAGAGAAAGCAAGGGCAAATCATAAATTACAAGCTTTTTTCGTTAAAAGAATATTGCCGCTCTAGTTGCTTTTTGTGACGCCCCTATTGACCCCTCTTGGTTGGCTTTCTACGTTAAACGGGAAGGCTGGCGGCCGGGCACACGTATTCGCTGTCGAACCTGGTAGTGGGGACTGACAATGCGTTCGGATTATGAATTCAATGGGGAAGGCCTCGCCTTCCGTCGATCGTCTCGTGGTCGCACACCCTCCGGAAAGCCCAATCCCGTTGACGTTCACGTGGGGGGACGGGTGCGGTTGCGCCGGACCCTGATGGGGATGAGTCAGGAACGGCTTGGGGAAGCGATCGGCCTGACATTCCAGCAGGTTCAGAAGTATGAACGGGGCGCCAATCGCATCGGCGCCAGCCGTCTTTGGGATCTCAGCCGGGTGCTGGATGTGCCGATGTCCTATTTCTTCGAGGAAATGGACGACGACACAGCCCGTCACAGCCCGATGAATCTGGCGCAAAGCCAGTCGGAGCCGAAAAGTCAGGACTCCGATCCCATGACCAAACGGGAGACCCTGGAGCTGGTGCGGGCCTATTACCGCATCCAGGATCCCAACGTGCGCAAGCGGGTGTTCGAGCTGACCAAGACCCTGGCCCTGTCCTCGGACGGGCCGGAAGCCGGGCTGGAGGGTGACCCCGGCGACCCGGGAGAGGCCGGCGGGCGGACAGAGGACGCCGAGCCGGTGGACGGAATCACCGGGACCATGCGCTTTTCCGGGCCGTCGGCGGCGGAATAGCCGGCTTTCTGTCCCTGCGCCATTGGGGGGGATTCCAGGAGGGCGGCACTGGAAGCAAGAGCCGCGCGAAGTTTCTTGCCAGGGGATCCCCAGCGTGCCAAAAACTGCGTCTTTCCGGCCTTCAACAGGCCTTTGCGACCGTTTTGGGAGGATGCCGGCGTGGCACAGCAAGAGTATCTTTTCACCAGTGAATCCGTGTCGGAAGGCCATCCGGACAAGGTGTGCGACCGCATTTCCGATACGGTGGTCGACGCCTTTCTGGCTGCCGACCCCTATTCCCGGGTGGCCGTGGAAACCCTGGCGACGACCAATTTCGTCGTGCTGGCCGGCGAAGTGCGCGGCCCCGATACCCTGACCCACGACGTGCTGAGGGACCTGGCCCGCCAGGCGATCAAGGGCATCGGCTACGAACAGCATGGCTTCCACTGGAAGGATGCGGAGATCATCTCCCACGTCCATTCCCAGTCCGCCGACATCGCCCAGGGCGTTGATGCGGCCGGCAACAAGGACGAAGGTGCGGGCGACCAGGGCATCATGTTCGGCTTCGCCTGCACCGAAACCGAAGAACTGATGCCGGCGCCGATTGCCTATTCCCACGAAATCCTGCGCTCCATGGCCGAAGCCCGCCATGGCGGCGAGCACGGATTCGGCCCGGATTCCAAAAGCCAGGTGACCCTGCGCTACGTCAACGGCCGCCCGGTCGGCGCCACCTCCATCGTGGTGTCCACCCAGCATGCGGAAAACCTGGACCAGGAAACCATCCGCGAGATGGTGCGGCCGCACGTGCTGAAGGTGCTGCCCGAAGGCTGGATGTGCCCGGAAGACGAATTCTACGTCAACCCCACCGGCCGTTTTGTCATCGGCGGTCCGGATGGTGACTGCGGTCTGACCGGCCGCAAGATCATCGTCGACACCTACGGTGGCGCCGCGCCGCATGGCGGGGGTGCATTCTCAGGCAAGGATCCCACCAAGGTCGATCGCTCCGCCGCCTATGCCGCGCGCTATCTGGCGAAGAACGTGGTTGGCGCCGGTCTGGCCGAACGTTGCGTGATCCAGCTGGCCTATGCCATCGGCGTGTCCAAGCCGCTGGCCGTCTACGTCAATACCCAGGGCACGGGCCAGGTGGATGAACAGCGTCTGGGCGCCGTGCTGCAGGAACTGATGAACCTCAGCCCACGCGGTATCCGCGAGCATCTGCAGCTGTCCCGTCCGATCTACGCCCGCACGGCCGCCTATGGTCACTTCGGCCGCCCGGCCGAGGAAGACGGCGGTTTCTCGTGGGAGAAGCTGGATCTGGTCGATCAGCTGAAGTCGGCGTTCGGTGCCTGAGACACCGCCTGACGACCGCTTCTACGGCCGGCGCAAGGGCAAGCCCCTGCGCGCCGGCCGGCAGCAGCTTTACGATGCCTTGCTGCCCCGGTTGCGTATCCCCCTTGAAGACCTGGTTCCCGAAGAGGCCCGGACCCGGCATCCCGATGCCCCGGCCGAGGTGACCTTCGATCCCCGGACTCTGTTCGCGACCAATCCCCGTGCGCTGTGGCTGGAAATCGGCTTCGGCGGCGGTGAGCATCTGGCCGCTCAGGCGGCGGCCAATCCTGACGTGGGGCTGCTGGGGGCAGAAGTGTTCATCTATGGCATCGGCAAGCTGCTGACGGCGGTGGACGAACAGGGATTGGAGAACGTGCGGCTGTGGCCGGATGATATCCGCCCGCTGCTGCCTCATCTGCCCGACGGCTGTCTGGAGCGGATCTTCGTTCTGTTCCCCGACCCCTGGCCGAAGCGTCGCCATGCCCGGCGGCGGCTGATCCAGACGCGGACGCTCGATGTCTTCGCCCGCCTGCTGATGCCCGGCGGCGAGTTGCGGGTCGCCAGCGACGATCCGACGTATGTGGCCTGGACCCTGCGGCATGCCCCGACCCATCCGGCCTTTACCTGGATGGCCCGGCGTCCGTCCGATTGGGCGCGGCCGCCGGCGGACTGGGTGCAGACCCGATACGAGGCGAAGGCCCTGGCCGCGGGGCGCAAGCCGGCCTATATGATCTTTCGGAAAACCGGCTGAACCCCCGGTTTTCCTTCTGTTTTTAACGGTCGGGACATTGATGGCGTCTTGAAACGGTCATCTCCCTTGAGATTGTCTGGAAACCGCGTATATTAAGCCCATCGCTTTCTAGACATGACCTGTCGGCTGGTCGGCAGAAAGTGGGCCACCGGCCCACTTTTTTTATTGCCGATTTTCAGAATCCGACCGAGTCGCCACGATGGAGGTGTTCGCGCGCGATGATGCGCCACCTGGACAAAATGCTGGAGCCGACGGCCGAATCCCTGGGATACGAGCTGGTGCGCGTGACCCTTTTGGGCAGCGAGCGCAAGATCTTGCAGGTGATGGCCGAGCGGGGTGACGGCGAACCGATGACCGTCAGCGACTGCGAGGCTCTGAGCCGCGCCCTGTCGGCTGTATTGGATGTGGAAGACCCGATTCCGGGCCGCTACGATCTGGAAGTCAGCTCGCCGGGAATCGACCGGCCGCTGACCCGACCCAAGGACTTTGCGCGATTCGCCGGTCATGAGGCGCGAATCGAGCTGGACCGGGTGATTGACGGCCATCGCCGCGTGAAGGGCGTGTTGCTGGGCATCGATGATGACCGCACCATCAGCCTGAAACTGGCCGGAGACGGCACCACCTTCGCCATGCCCTTCGGGGCGGTCACCAAGGCCAAGCTGCTGTTGACCGACGCCCTGATCGCCGAAGCGCTGCGCGCCGCCAAAAAGGCCCAGGCCAAGGATGGCGGGGACGATGGAGAGGGTCCGGCCGACGCCGCCGGCGGCGCCAAGGGACCGGTTACCGAAGGCGGGGAAGCCTAGGGCATCGGCTCCCGTGACGGGAACCGGCCGAAGGAACTCACACGTACACCGGGGGACCTCCCAAGGGTCCGGTGAATCATCAGAGGCATGCCGGGAGTCCCTTCAGGGACCCCCGGCGAGACGACAGACGACGCGGGAAGAAAGAACAATGGAACGCAGCGTTGGGATGAGCCGCCCGGAACTGATCCAGGTGGCCGACACCGTGGCCCGGGATAAGAACATCGAACGGGAAGAAGTCTTCATGGCCATGGAACAGGCTATTCAGAAGGCTGGCCGCTCCAAGTACGGCCACGAGCACGACATCCGGGCGCGCATCGACCGCAAGACCGGCGAGATCAAGCTCGCCCGGTACATGGAAGTGGTCGAAGAGATCGAGGACGAATTCACCCAGGTTACCCTGGATCGGGCCCGTCGCAAGAACAAGGACGTGGAGATCGGGGAATTCCTGGTCGACCCTCTGCCGCCCATCGACTTCGGCCGCATCGCCGCCCAGACCGCCAAGCAGGTGATCGTGCAGAAGGTGCGTGACGCCGAACGGGAGCGCCAGTTCGAGGAATACAAGAGCCGCTCCGGCGAGATCGTCAACGGCCTGGTCAAGCGGGTGGAATTCGGCAACGTCATCGTTGATCTGGGGCGTGCCGAAGCCCTGCTGCGCCGCGACGAAGTGATCCCCCGCGAGCACTTCAAGACAGGCGACAGGATCCGCGCCTTCATCATGGACGTGCGGCCGGAACAGCGCGGGCCGCAGATCTTCCTGTCGCGCACCCATGAAACCTTCATGGCCAAGCTGTTCACCCAGGAAGTGCCGGAAATCTACGACGGCATCATCGAAATCCGCGCCGTCGCCCGTGATCCGGGCAGCCGTGCCAAGATTGCCGTGCTGTCCAACGACAGCGCCATTGATCCGGTCGGGGCTTGCGTCGGCATGCGCGGCAGCCGCGTCCAGGCGGTGGTTGCCGAACTGCAGGGCGAGAAGATCGACATCATCCAGTGGTCGGCCGATCCCGCCACCTTCGTGGTGAACGCGCTGGCACCGGCCGAAGTGGCCAAGGTGGTGCTGGACGAGGAATCCAACCGGATCGAGGTGGTGGTTCCCGACGAACAGCTGTCCCTGGCCATCGGCCGGCGTGGCCAGAACGTGCGCCTCGCCTCCAAGCTGACCGGCTGGGACATCGACATCCTGACCGAGGCCGAGGAATCCGAACGGCGTCAGGAAGAGTTCAAGACCCGCACCGGTGAATTCATCGAGGCCCTGGACGTTGACGATGTGATCGCCCATCTCCTTGTCACCGAGGGCTTCGCCAGTGTTGAGGAAATCGCATTCGTCGCCCTCGACGAACTGACCTATATTGAAGGCTTCGACGACGACGTCGCCGCCGAGCTGCAAAACCGCGCACGTATGTTCGTGGAAGAGCAGCAGCGGGCGAACGACGAGCGCCGCCGGGAGCTGGGGGTGGACGACGCCATTGCCGTCGTGCCGGGCCTGACGCCGGTGATGCTGGTGGCCCTGGGCGAGCAGGGCGTGAAGTCTCTGGACGACCTCGCCGACTTGGCCAGCGACGAGCTGATTGAGATCGTCGGCAAGGATGTCATGAATGAAGACGAAGCCAACGCTGTGATCATGGCCGCTCGCGCCCACTGGTTCGACGATGAAGAGCCGGTGGCCGGGGGCGAGGGGACCGACGGCGGTGACGGTGCGGCGGAAGACGCGGTGGCCGGGGAAGAAAGCGACTCGGAAACGGATGTCGGCGCCGAAAACGATTCGGAGGCTGGAGCCTGATCCCATGGGTGCCTCTGTCCCCCCCACCGATTCGAACGCCGACGAGCCCGACGGGCCGAATCGGCGGTGCGTGCTCAGCCGGGCGGTCCGCCCGCGCGAAAGCATGCTGCGATTCGTCGTGGGTCCGGACGGCATCCTGGTCCCCGACCTGGATGCAAGCCTGCCTGGGCGGGGATTATGGTTGAGCCCCGGGCATGATATGATAGAAAAAGCGGCGGCCAAGGGCGCTTTTGCCCGGGCCGCGCGTCAGGCCGTTACGGTACCCGAGGGCCTGGCAGAGACGGTGGACCGTTTGTTGGAGGCTCGCTGCGTCGGCTTGATCGGCTTGGCGCGGAAGGCCGGACAGGCGGTGGCGGGTTACGAGAAGGTGAAAGCCTGGTTGCGCGATGACCGCGCCGCCCTGGTCTTGCAAGCCTTCGATGGCAGTTCGGGTGAGCGGGCACGATTGGGTGCCGATCATCTGGGTGTGCCCGTCTTCGCCGTGATGGACCGCGCGGTCCTTGGCCGCGCCTTCGCACGCGAGCAGGCTGTTCACGCCGCCCTGGAAGAAGGGGGTTTGGCGCGTCGCCTGAATGTGGATTTGTCCCGACTCGCCCGGCTTCGTGGCCGGATCGAGGCGGGCGAGAACAAAACCGATCCGGGGCGTGTTGCCCCGGCGCCGGGCCGGTCCCGGACCTTTGGGAGCAAGGCATAGCTGAATGACGAACGAGCAGGATCGCAAAGCCCCCCTGTCCCTGTCTTCGAAGGGCAAGCTTGAGCTGCGCAAGTCGGTCGAGACCGGCCAGGTGCGCCAGAGCTTTAGCCATGGTCGGTCGAAGGTGGTTCAGGTGGAGCGGCGAAAGAAGCGCCATGTTTCCATGGGTGAACACTCCGCCGATCCGGCGACCATTCGGGCCGCCATGAAGGGAGCCGCTCCGGGCACTGGTGAAGGAGATCTGACCAGTTCGGAGATCCAGCACCGCATGCGTGCCCTGGAGGCTGCCCGCAAGGCTGAAGAGGACGCAAAGCGCAAGGCAGAAGAAGACGCCAAGCGCCGCGCCGAGGAAGAGGCCGAAGCCGCCCGCAAGGCTGCGGAAGAAGCCGCCGAGGCCGCGCGCGTCGCCGAGGAGGAGGCCAAGCGCAAGGCCGAGGAAGAGGCTGCCGCTGCTGCGGCCGCCGCGTCCTCGCCCGCTCGCATGCCGCCGCCGACGCCGGCCCCCGTACCCAAGCCCGAACCAGCAGCTCCGGCCGCCGCCGAGCAGGTGGCTGCGGACGCGGCTGCTGCTGCGCCTGCTGCCGATCCGGCCGGTGATGCTGCGCCCAAGGCTGCGCCTGCCGGCAAGAGCAAGACTGCTGGCGAAAAGGAAGGCGAAGGCGACCGCGCGGCCCGTCCGCAGAAGTTCTCCCGCATCGTCGAGGAGGACGAGGATACCCGTGCCCGCCGCGCTGCGAAGACGGCGGTGCCCAGCAAGCCGCCGGCGGTCCGCAAGGCTCCGACCGATGCCAAGCGTCGCGGCAAGCTGACCATTTCCAGCGCGCTGGAAGGGGAGGACCGGTCCGAACGCGGACGGTCCGTCGCCTCCATGCGCCGGGCGCAGCAGAAGGAAAAGCGCAAGGCCCAGCAGCAGCATCAGCCTGCCGAGCGGGTGGTGCGCGACGTGGTCATCCCTGACGCGATTACCGTGCAGGAACTGGCCAACCGTATGGCCGAACGCGGAGGGAATGTTATCAAGGCATTGATGAAGATGGGCGTCATGGCGACCATCAACCAGGTGATCGATTCCGACACCGCCGAACTGGTGGTGGGCGAATTCGGTCACAACTTCCGCCGCGTCTCGGAATCGGATGTGGAAGTGGGCCTGATCGACGAAGCCGTGGAAATCGAGGGTGTGACCGTTCCGCGTCCGCCGGTGGTGACGGTCATGGGGCACGTCGACCACGGCAAGACCTCGCTGCTGGATGCCTTGCGGTCCACCGACGTGGCCGGCGGCGAAGCCGGCGGGATCACCCAGCATATCGGTGCCTATCAGGTCACCATGGAAGGCGGTCAGCGGATCACCTTCATCGATACCCCGGGTCACGCCGCCTTCACGGCGATGCGTGCCCGTGGTGCCCAGGTGACGGATATCGTGGTGCTGGTGGTTGCGGCCAACGACAGCATCATGCCGCAGACCATCGAAGCGATCCGCCATGCCCGCGCGGCCAACGTGCCGATGGTGGTGGCGATCAACAAGGTGGACCTGCCCGACGCCAATCCGGAAAAGGTGCGGACCGACCTGTTGCAGCACGAAGTGGTGCTGGAAGAAATGGGCGGTGATGTGCTGTCGGTCGAAGTGTCGGCCAAGAAGCGCATGAACCTGGACAAGCTGGAAGAAGCGATCCTGCTGCAAGCCGAATTGCTGGATCTGCGCTCCAACCCGGAACGCACGGCCCAGGGCGTGATCGTCGAAGCCAAGATGGAAAAGGGCCGGGGCTCGGTTGCCACGGTGCTGGTCCAGAAGGGCACCCTGAAGGTCGGCGACATCTTCGTGGCCGGCAACGAATGGGGCCGTGTCCGCGCGCTGATCGACGATCACTCCAACCGTGTCGAAGAAGCCGGCCCGGCGGTTCCGGTCGAGGTCCTGGGCTTCCAGGGCACGCCGGCGGCCGGGGATGACTTCGTGGTGGTGGCCGACGAAAACCGTGCCCGCGAAGTGTCCGAGTACCGTCAGCGCAAGGATCGCGACGCACAGCAGCTACGGGCCGCCCGCGGCACCATGGAGCAGATGTTCGAACGCATCCAGGCCGGCGAGGCCAAGGAACTGCCGGTAGTCATCAAGACCGACGTGCAGGGGTCTGCCGAAGCCCTGGTGGGGACGCTGGAAAAGCTGGGCAACGACGACGTCAAGGTGCGCGTGCTGCACGCTGCCGTGGGCGCCATCAACGAATCCGATGTCACCCTGGCCAAGGCCTCCGACGCGGTGATCATCGGCTTCAACGTCCGCGCCAACCCGCAGGCCCGCGAGATGTCCCGTCGCGACGGGGTGGAAATCCGCTACTACTCGATCATCTACGACGTGGCGGACGAACTGAAGGCCCTGCTGTCGGGCATGCTGGCTCCGACCTACCGGGAAAAGCTGCTGGGTTACGCGGAAATCCGCGAAGTCTTCAGCATCTCCCGCGTCGGCAAGGTGGCCGGGTGCATGGTCACGGAAGGGACCGTCAAGCGGGGTGGCCGGGTCCGCCTGCTGCGCGACAACGTGGTCATCCACGATGGTACCCTGGGCCAGCTCAAGCGCTTCAAGGACGATGTGCGCGAAGTCCGCGAGGGCTACGAATGCGGCATGTCGTTCGAGAACTACAACGACATCCAGGTCGGCGACTTCATCGAGTGCTTCGAGATGGAAGAGGTGGCGGTCGCGCTGTAAGGGCGCGACCTCCCTTCCCCTTTCCGCCTCGACCCTCTCCAGGTCTCCGCCTCCTGGAGCACTGGCTCCTGCAGATCCGAAGGACGCTGTGCCATGGCAAAAGAAGGTTCCAAAGCCCCCTCCCAGCGGCAGCTTCGGGTGGGGGAAGAAATTCGGCACGCTCTGTCCGAGGTGTTCGAACGGGGGGATATCCATGATCCCGCCGTTGCCGACACCCCCCTGACGGTGACGGAAGTCCGGGTCAGCCCGGATCTGAAGAACGCCACGGCGTTCGTCATGCGTCTGGGCGGCGGTCCGATGGACGACGTGCTGGGCGGCCTGAAACGGGCCAAAGCCTTCCTGCGCCACGAGGTGGCCGCGCGGATGCGTCTGCGCTATGCCCCGAACCTGTCGTTCCAGGAAGACCCCTCGTTCGACACCGCAACCCGGATCGATGCTCTGTTGCATCGCCCCGATGTGGCCCGCGACCTTGTCCGCGAGGACGATGACCCCGAAGACGAGGACGAGGATGGTCCCGAAGCGGGATCGGCGCGGGGGAACGCTGGGGGCACCGATGGGGCGTAAGCGCCGGGGCAAGCCTATTCACGGCTGGATCGCCATCGACAAACCGCAGGGCATCACCTCCACCGACGTGGTGAACCGGGTCCGTCGGGCCACCGACGCCCAGAAGGTGGGCCATGGCGGAACCCTGGATCCCATGGCCACCGGTGTCCTGCCGATTGCTCTTGGCGAGGCCACCAAAACGGTGTCCTGGGCCATGGATGGCATCAAGACCTATACGGTGACGGTGCGCTGGGGCGAATCCCGCGATACCGACGACGCCGAGGGTGCGATAACCGGTACGGCGCCGGGCCGTCCCGATCAGGCCGCCATTGAAGCGGCCCTGCCGGCCTTCATCGGGGAAATTTCCCAGGTGCCGCCGATCTATTCGGCGGTGAAGGTGGACGGTAAGCGCGCCTACGACCTGGCCCGCCGGGACGAGGCAGTGGATCTGAAGGCGCGGATCATCCTGATCAAGGAATTCGCCCTGACCGCCATGCCCGATCCGGACACGGCGGTGTTCCGGGTGGTTTCGGGCAAGGGCGCTTACATGCGCTCTTTGGCGCGGGACTTGGCGGAGGCTCTGGGAACTTTGGGCCATGTGGTCGCCCTGCGCCGCGAAGCCTGTGGTCCGTTTCGCGCGGAAGAGGCGATTTCGCTGGATAAGCTGGAGGCGCTGGGGCATAGTGCGCCCGAATCGGAGTCCCTGCTTCCGGTCGAGGCTGCGCTGGACGGCATCCCGGCCGTGCCTTTGACCGAAGTGGAGGCCCGCCGCCTGTCCCAAGGACAGCCCGTGTCCCTCTTGCAGATCGCAAGCCGGGTCGAACTCGTCGGACTCACCCCTGGTGGGTCCGTGCGAGCGATGTCCAATGGGCGATTGGTGGCGTTAGCCAAGATCGCGGGGGGCGAAGTTCGCCCCGTGCGTGTCATCAACCTCTAGGCCGATCCCGCAGAGGACGGCTCTGGAAAGGAGTATGATCGATGTCGATCACTGCCGAGCGTAAGACGGAACTCATCAAGGAATTTGCCCGCGCCGAAGGCGACACCGGTTCGCCGGAAGTCCAGATCGCCATTCTGACGGAGCGGATCATCAACCTGACCGAGCACCTGAAGACGCATAAGAAGGATACCCACTCGCGCCGCGGCCTGCTGATCATGGTCGGTCAGCGTCGCCGTCTGCTCGATTACCTGAAGGGCAAGAGCGTCCAGCGGTACGAAGAGCTGATCGGACGTCTGGGCATCCGCAAGTAACCAGTCCAGACCAGGGCGTCGGCGATCTCGTCGGCGCCCTTGGTTTAGAGCGGCCCCCCGGGGCGGATGCGGTGGCGGGTCTGGTCGATGACTGGACCAGCCGGCTCCGCGCTCCGGCCCGGCAGGAAAGCCGGGCCGCTTTGAACCGAACCTGACCGCCCGCCGCCCCCCAATGCCCCGGGGTCCGGATTTCCCCGAAGGGTCACACCCGGGGACCGGATGCACGAGGTTCCCGGCAGGGGAGAGCGGCGCGGTACGGGCCGATGACGGCACGGGCGCCCTCAGGGGAGGGGCCGTTCCGGATCCCGGCCCCCCGCCTCACCGGAGGCGGGAACGACGGCATCGCGGACCCCAGGGGGGTCCCCGGCCGCCAGGGATTAGGGCGGAGAGGCAATCCGGTCTCCCCGCTTCGCGATACCCGCATCCTGGCGAGCCGGCGCATCCGGCGGCGATGGTTAAGGACGAAAAGGAAGACAGACCGCATGTCCCTGTTCAACGTATTCCGCAAAGAGATCGACTGGGGCGGACGCAAGCTGGTCCTGGAAACCGGCCGCATCGCGCGGCAGGCCGATGGCGCCGTGTTGGCGAGCCTGGATGACACCACTGTTTTGTGCACGGCCGTTGGAGCGAAGCAGAAGTCTGACCGCGACTTCTTTCCGCTGACCGTGAACTATCAGGAAAAGACCTTCGCCGCGGGCAAGATCCCCGGCGGCTTCTTCAAGCGGGAAGGCCGTCCCAGCGAAAAGGAAACCCTGGTCTCCCGCCTGATCGACCGGCCGATCCGGCCGCTGTTCGTCAAGGGTTACAAGAACGAAACCCAGGTCGTGGCCACCGTGCTGTGCCATGACATGGAAAACGATCCGGACATTGTGGCGATGATCGGTACCTCGGCGGCCCTGACCCTGTCGGGTCTGCCGTTCCTGGGTCCCATCGGTGCCGCCCGTGTCGGCCTGATCGAAGGCGCCTTCGTGCTGAACCCGACTCTGGATCAGATGAAGGACTCGAAGCTGGACCTGGTGGTCGCCGGGACCCGTGAAGGCGTTCTGATGGTCGAATCCGAAGCGCACGAACTGTCCGAGCAGACCATGCTCGACGCCGTGATGTTCGGCCACGAAGGCTATCAGCCGGTGATCAACGCGATCATCGAAATGGCCGAGCAGTGCGCCCGCGAACCCCGTGACGTGGAACCGCCGGCTCCGGAAACCGAAACCGTCGCCGCCAAGGTGCGCGAAATCGGTGCGGCGGCCCTGGCCGACGCCTACAAGGAAGCCGACAAGATGGCCCGGCAGGCGAAGGTCGCCGCGGTCAAGGACCAGTGCATCGCCGCCTTCGAAGGTCAGGAGGCCGAACTGGCCCTGGTCGGCGGGGCGTTCAAGGAACTGGAGAAGGACATCGTCCGCTCTGCCATCCTGGACACCGGCGTGCGCATCGACGGCCGCGACACCAAGACCGTGCGCGCCATCGAATCGACCGTCGGCATTCTGCCCCGCGCCCACGGGTCGGCCCTGTTCACCCGTGGCGAAACCCAGGCCATGGTGACCGCCACCCTGGGGACCGGCCAGGATGAGCAGATCATCGACGCCCTGGAAGGCGAATACCGGGAAAGCTTCCTGCTGCACTACAACTTCCCCCCCTATTCGGTGGGTGAAGCCGGCCGCATGGGCTCTCCGGGCCGTCGTGAAATCGGCCACGGCAAGCTGGCATGGCGCGCCATCCGCCCGATGCTGCCGCCGAAGGACAATTTCCCCTACACCCTGCGCGTTGTGTCCGAAATCACGGAATCCAACGGGTCGTCTTCCATGGCCACCGTCTGCGGCACCTCGCTGGCGCTGATGGATGCGGGCGTGCCGATGACGAAGTCGGTGGCCGGTATCGCCATGGGCCTGATCAAGGAAGGCGATCGCTTCGCGGTGCTGTCCGACATCCTGGGAGACGAAGATCACCTGGGCGACATGGACTTCAAGGTGGCCGGGACCGACGAAGGCGTGACCAGCCTGCAGATGGACATCAAGATCACGTCCATCACCAAGGAAATCATGGAAACTGCCTTGAATCAGGCCAAGGGTGGCCGCCTGCATATCCTGGGCGAGATGGGCAATGCCCTGGGCGAGGCTCGCACCGAAGTGTCCGGCTATGCTCCGCGCATCACCACCATCAAGGTTCCGCCCAACAAGGTGCGGGAAGTGATCGGCTCCGGCGGCAAGGTGATTCGCGAGATCACGGAAACCACCGGCACCAAGATCGACATCGAAGACGACGGCACCATCAAGATCGCCTCGGCCGATGCGGACGCCAGCCAGCGCGCCGTCGATTGGATCCGCGGCATCGTTGCCGAGCCGGAACTGGGCGTGATCTACAACGGCAAGGTCGTGAAGATCATGGACTTCGGGGCCTTCGTGAACTTCCTGGGCACCCGGGACGGTCTGGTGCACATCTCGGAACTGTCGCCGACCCGCGTCAAGAAGGTCACCGACGTGGTCAACGAAGGCGACATGGTCAAGGTGAAGTGCATCGGCTTTGACGACCGGGGCAAGGTCAAGCTGTCCATGAAGCAGGTGGACCAGCAGACCGGCCTGGAAATCGATCCGAGCACCCAGCCGGCCGACGCGTGATCGACGGGGGACGAGGCTTATCCGGGACATCCGTACCATGGACCGCCCCGTCCCCTATGCGCCGCCGCCGGTGATCGGTCACCGGGGGGCGGCGCATGCCGCGCCGGAAAATACTCTCGCCGCCTTTCGCCAATGTCTGGCGGAAGGCGTGTCCTGGGTGGAATGCGATGCCAAGCTGTCTGCGGATGGCGTTCCGGTCCTGCTGCATGACGATATCCTGAAGCGCACCACCAACGGGGGCCGCAGGGCCGCCGCCGAAACGCCTCTGGCGGATCTGGTGGGCCTGGATGCCGGCAGCTGGTTCAGTCCGTCCTTTGCCGGAGAGCCGGTTCCGACCCTGGAGCAGGCCGTTGCCTTCCTTGCGGAGCGGGACATGGGGGCCAATATCGAGGTCAAGCCGTGTTCCGGCCGGGAATGGGAAACCGGGTTCCGGGTGGCGGAAGCGATCCTGGCGCATTGGCCGCACGATGGGCCGCCGCCGGTGGTCTCCAGCTTTTCCCGCGAGTCCCTTGCTGCCGTGGCCGAGGCCGCTCCCCAGCTGCCGCTTGCCCTGCTGTGCTGGGCCGTTCCGGACGACTGGCGGGAAATTGCAACGGCGCTGGGCTGTGTCGCGTTGCATTGGCGGGACCGGACTGTGACGCGCCGGCTGGCCGACGCAACCCGGGAAGCCGGGTTCGGTTTTTCCGTTTACACGGTGAACCGGCCGCGTCGCGCGGTGACCTTGTGGGAATGGGGGGCCAATGCCATTATCACCGACCAGCCCGGCCGGTTGATGGCGGTTCATCAGGACTGGATCGCCGCCAGGAGCGGTGCCGGATAAGCCCCGGGGAGAGGGAGGGGCGGTTCCGGAAATGTTCACCGGCCGACGGAGAGCACGGAAAGACAGGGTTGTCCGTTGGGGCGTACCTGTTTGTCGTGTCCTCTGAAAAATCCTCTCGTCTCACGCCGCGAAGGCGGCGAATTTTTGCAGAGTGTGGCAAAGCCCCCTTTGCAGGCCATGGACCAATTCGTATGGTCCGACCGATAGAGAGAGACGACCAGCCCGCCCCGAGCGAATGGATGGCCGGGCGGTAAATCAGGGAGAATACGTGTCCGTGAAAGACCTCAAGCCCCTCATGATCTCCGGCAAGGAGGTGTACCCCATCGTTGAAGGCGGCAAGGGTGTTTCCGTCAGCAACGGCTATAGTTCCGGGGCCTGGGCGGCGGCCGGCGGTGTGGGCACCATCTCTGCCGTGAACGCGGATTCGTTCGACGAGACCGGCGCCATCGTGCCCCAGGTCTACACCGGCAAGACCCGCCGTGACCGGCACGAGGAACTGGTGGACTTCGGGATCCGGGGCGGTATCGCCCAGGCGCGTATCGCCCATGACATCGCTGGCGGCGAAGGCCGTCTGCACATTAACGTGCTGTGGGAAATGGGCGGCGCCGAGCGGGTGCTGGAAGGGATCCTGGAAGGGGCCAAGGGGCTGATCCACGGGGTCACCTGCGGCGCTGGCATGCCGTACAAGGTTGGCGAGATCGCCGCTCAGCACCGGGTATACTACTATCCCATCGTGTCGTCCGGCCGTGCCTTTCGCGCCCTGTGGAAGCGCGCGCATCACAAGACGGCGGACTGGCTGGGCGGGGTGGTCTATGAAGACCCCTGGCTGGCCGGTGGCCACAATGGCTTGTCCAACAGTGAAAACCCCCGTGAACCCCAGCCGCCGTTGCCGCGCGTGCGCGAGATGCGGGCGATCATGCGCGAAGTCGGGGCTCCGGAAGTGCCGATCATCATGGCTGGCGGCGTCTGGTACTTGCGCGAATGGGAAGAATGGATCGACAATCCGGAGCTGGGACCCATCGCCTTCCAGTTCGGTACACGGCCGCTGCTGACCAAGGAAAGCCCGATCTCCGACCAGTGGAAGCAGGCTCTGCTGGACCTGCGGGCCGGTGACGTGCTGCTGCATCGCTACAGCCCCACCGGTTTCTATTCCTCGGCCGTGCGCAATGCTTTCCTGGACGAACTGGTGGAGCGGTCGAACCGCCAGATCACCTATTTCACCGAACCCCAAGGTCTTCACACCGTTGAATTCCCGGTGGGGCCGCGCGGCCGGCTGGTTTATGTGCGTGCGGAAGATGCCGTCCTGGGCAAGGCCTGGATGGAGCAGGGCTATACCGAAGCCATGCGGACCCCGGACAATTCGCTGATTTTCGTTGCCCCGGACAAGGCCGACGAGATCAAGCGGGACCAGGCTGCCTGCATGGGCTGCCTGTCGTCCTGTTCGTTCTCCAACTGGGCGGACAATGAAGCGGGGAGTAACGGCAAGCGGGCGGACCCGCGCTCCTTCTGTATACAGAAAACTTTGCAAAACATTGCGCATGGGGATGCGGTGGAACAGAACCTTATGTTCGCCGGCCACAATGCCTATCGTTTTGGCACGGATCCATTCTTCAACAATGGTCGCATTCCCACCATGGGCGAATTGGTTGAGCGCATCCTAACCGGTGATTAAGAAAACTTGCCACGGAATCCCCGTTACCAGAGAGGGACTTTTGGCATTCTTCAGAGCAACTCTTGACCACTGTGGTCGAAGTGCGGGAGAATTCTCGTGGAAAAGTTTTTTGGAAAGGGGGGTGTCGTGGCGACACACAGACCCTATCGGCCTTTGCTGGAAAAGTTGCGGGTGGCCGGCCTCCGGCCGACCCGCCAGCGTCTGGCCCTGGCCCGTTTGATGTTCGAAGGGGACGGCCCCCGGCACGTGACCGCAGAAACGCTGCATACGGAAGCGATGGAGGCGGATATCAGCGTATCCCTGGCCACGGTGTACAACACCCTGCACCAGTTCACCGAAGGGGGGCTGTTGCGGGAAGTGGTGGTTGATCCCGGCCGTTCCTATTTCGACACCAACACCGACGAACATCACCATTTCTACTACGAGACTTCCGGCCGGCTGGTGGATATCCCGGCCATGGACGTGAAAATTCTGGAATTTCCTCAGGCCCCGGACGGCGCGCCGGTCCGCTCCGTTGACGTGATCATCCGCGTGGACGGGTAGGTCCGTCCCTGTCCGGCGGGGCCGTACTGTGCTCTCCTTTTTCCTTGTGACCCCCTTGATTGGCACACGACCGGAAGCGCCGTTTCCGGTGGGCATGGGACTTGCTTTGCCTTGGTCCAGAGTGACAACGCCTGGACCAGCGGGGAGCGAGACTCATGGCGACGGTCGACAGCCTGTACGCATTTACCTATTCCACTCGAACCGCCCAGGACCCGGATGATGAAAAAAAAGCCGGCAGTGTTCGCAATGCCGGCCGATACTTCCAGGAGTTCCTGGGCATGCAGCAGGACGTTTCCGCTGCGATGGACCCGGACGAGGCGGAAGAAAAGCGCCACCAGGAATTCGAAACCTATGCCACTATTGAACAGGATGGCGAGGTTATTGCGGAAATTGCCAACAATGGCGCTATCCACTTGGCCAACTCGGCTGACAGTGGATTGTTTTCGGCGCTGCCGGCCAATGTGAACGACAAGGGCGGGCCGGATCTGGCACAGGCTCGGTCGGAAGTTCTTGCCCAGTACCTGGGGGGCAAGGTGGTAAAATCTGCCTCTGCCATGACCCAGGATGCCTATGACCTCGCGGTGGAGCGCGCAGGGGCGGCGTCGGCCTATGCGGCCTTCTTCAAATCGGACCAGGCTGCCACCGAATTCGCTGCCCAGCGCTTCGCCCAGGGGGACGCGGCGGCCGCATCGAATGCCAACACGGCGGAAAACACCGAGGAGGTGGCCTATGATGCCACCCAGGAATTCCTTGATTTCATGGACAAAACCCCCGAAGAGCGCATGTTTGAAAGTATGTTGCGCGACCGTGGGCTGACTCCCGAGGAATTTGCCGCCCTGCCGCCGGAGGAACAGCGCAAGATTCTGTCCGAGATTCAGGAGGAAATCCGCAAGAAACTGGCCGAAGGCGAGGGGACCGCCGGTGATGGCGCCAACCCGCCGTCGGATCAGGCTCTTGACGCTGCCGAGAATGGCGCCGCGACCCATCAGGGGGCCGGCCTGACGGCGTCGGCCTCGCCGGAAGGGCAGGGGGTTCTGTCCGACCGTGCCCGGGCTGCGGAAGCCGCCCGGCAGCAGGGGCAGCGGGTGGCCTTGCAGGACTTGGCGCTGGTGATGGCCGACAAGCTGGCGGCCCTGGGCGAAGGGATGGAAGCGCAGGGCGCGGGCATGGATGCCAAGACCGATGAAGAGCGTTTGACCGCCTGATCGGCCGGAACCGGGCGTGCGGGCCGGCTATTCCAGGTATTCCTCCCTGTAGACGCCCCAGAAAGCGTCTCGGGGAAGCCATCCCAGATAGCCGCCCGTATCCACCCGGCAATAGTCCACCCCGCGCGGGCAGGTCAGCAGGCGGCCGATGACACCCGGGTTGATCTGGGCAATGGGGCGGCCGTCCGCATCTGGGTCGGCCCGCAGGAAATGGGCCTTGCCGGTGGTGATCAGTGCCCGGCTGCCCGACAGCATGTTCTGGTGCACCCAGCCTTCCGATCCTTCCGGATCGCGGATTTTCCGCCAATGACCATATTCGGCCACCACTTCCACCGGTATGCCGCGTTTGCTGTAAATCCACACGACGGGGTAGCGTTTTCCCGGGCCAGAGCGCATGTTCACCTGGTCCGCCCGCAAGGAGACGAAGCGGGGCAGGGGCAGGCCGCTTGGTGTCGCGACGGTGCCGTCTTCTTCCCGGTCTCCGATCTGGCCCTGCGCAGCCGCCGGCCCCCCGGGCAGGGCCACAGCCAGGGACAGAAAGAGCAGAAGGAAAAGCGTGGAGAGAGTGATCCGCATGCCGACCATTATGCCGCTGAACCCGGGTCCCGCTCCAGGCGGAGAGAGACCAAGAGATATACCGGACGCATTAAAGGGGCGGGGGGGACAGGCGGTCAAGCGGCCCCACGCGATTATCTCAAGTCGCGAACGATTCGTTCGTATTTTTAGCCTGGGACGCAAGACACGTTCGCGCGGCCTGGACAATGCCGGGCCATCTTGGTAAGGCCTGAACACATCATCTTCGCATCGGGGGCGCCCTGCCCGCCGATGCTTTCACCGACCATTGATTCACTTTCCCCAGCCGAACCGGGAGACAGTCCATGCCGCAGACCAAGCCGTTGGTCGTTGTCACACGCAAGCTGCCGGAAGTCATCGAGACGCGCATGATGGAGTTGTTCAACGTGCGCCTGAACCTGGATGACCATCCGTTCAGCCGCGAGGAACTGTGCCAGGCGGCGGCCGAGGCGGATGTCCTTGTGCCCACCGTCACCGACCGTATTGATGTGGGCGTGCTGTCCGCGGCCGGGGAGAAGCTGCGCTTGATCGCCAACTTCGGCACCGGCGTCGATCATATCGACGTGGCCTCGGCTCACCAGCGGGGCATTACGGTGACCAACACCCCCGATGTGCTGACCGAAGACACGGCGGACATGACCATGGCCCTGATCCTGGCCGTGCCGCGCCGGGTGGCCGAGGGCGAGCGCCTGATCCGGGATGGCAACTGGACGGGCTGGAGCCCGACCCACATGCTCGGCCACCGCATCTGGGGCAAGCGCCTGGGCATTATCGGCATGGGCCGCATTGGCCAGGCGGTGGCCCGCCGGGCGCGGGGCTTCGGCATGACCATCCACTACCACAACCGCCGCCGGCTGCATGAAAGCGTCGAAGGCGAACTGGAAGCGACCTGGTGGGAAAGCCTGGACCAGATGCTGGCGCGGATGGACGTGATTTCCATTCACTGCCCGCATACCCCGGCCACCTATCACCTGCTGTCGGCGCGCCGCTTGAAGCTGCTGCGCTCCCACTGCTACATCGTCAACACCGCGCGCGGCGAGGTGATCGACGAGAACGCGATGGTCCGCATGCTCCAGCGCAGCGAACTGGCCGGTGCGGGGCTGGACGTGTTCGAACACGAACCGGCCGTGAACCCCAAGCTTCTGAACATGGACAATGTGGTGCTGCTGCCGCACATGGGTTCGGCCACCCTGGAAGGCCGTGTGGACATGGGCGAGAAGGTGCTGATCAACATCAAGACCTACGCTGACGGCCACAAGCCGCCCGATCGCGTGCTGCCCAACATGGTGTGAAGTCAACGGTAATTTCCGGTCCGGTTCTTCTGTCTTGCCTTCCCCCGGCAGGCGGGAGAGCCGGATCGAATACCCGCCAGTAGAATTTCTCTGCGGCGGTCCGGTTCCGACCGGGTTCGGCACCTTCTTCTTCTGCGGCTCACAGACCATCCTGCTGTTCTCGCGCATCGGTGGCGAAGGCGGCACCGCGATGGTCAGCCCTGCGGCGCAGACCCGCATGGGCGGGCAACCGGATCGGCATCCTGAACACGCCCTATAAGGCGCCCAAAACGCTCTGGACGGCGGATTGATCGCCGAATGGCCGACCATCGTTCGGAAAGCAGAGTCAGGATCGCCCTGCCCCTGCCTTTCGGGGTATCTCAGCTGTCCCAGGCGCGAATGGGCCGGCCGTCGATCGCCGAAAGCCGGTGGTCCACCTTGTCATCCAGGCCGGATTCGTGGCTGTAGAAGGCAAGCCGCATCAAGCCCGCATAGGTGACCGTCCCCAGCAACACGCCCAACCGCAGGGCGATGTGACCATCGACGGACAGGTGGCCGTCCGGCACTGGCCAGAAGAAGCTGGACACCAGCAGCCCCGCCCCCACCAGCAGCGGGCTGATCAGCAGGAACCAGTAGACCAACCAGCGCTGGATCGGCGACAGCCTGGGACGACGGAGACCCGGAAGGCACTTCGCCATGTCGGGTCCTCCTCTCTCGCGGAAATCGGAGTTCAAAGCCTCACCCCTTCAGGTGGGCATCCGGCCGGGGGATGAAAAGGCCCCGCTTATCCCCTCTTTTCAGCCGGTTATTTCAGGGTTACAGCCGGAGGAACGCCGCACTGGGGTCCGCGAGTTGTGAGCTCACGCTATGACCACGCCTCAAGTCGGGTTGCATTGTGTCCCTACTCCTGGAACTCGATCCGATAGCTTTCGTGGCAGGAGCGGCAGATGGTCGAGACCTCGTCCAGCTTGGTGGTCAGGGTGGAGGCGTGGGGACCCGACGGGTCGGCCTGGGCCGCCCGGGCGGCGGCGGCGAAGCGGGTGGCGGCCGTTTGCAGCTCCGTCCCTAGCGCGCGGAAGCCTGCCGGCAGGGTCACGCCCGCCGCTCCCAGGCTGGTCAAGGCGCCGTTCGTGCCGCTTGAGCCCGGAAAACCCGTGCCGGCTTCCGGTCCCAGGCTCGGCGTGGGGGCGGGCTGGGCCATATGGTCGCGCAGGGCGGTGATCTGGGACCCCGACAGGCCGGTTTCCTTCATGGCCTGCCAGAAACGATGGCCGAAGTCGATTCGCGCCGAAGCGATCTCGGCGGCGGCCCCGAAATCCCGTGTGGACAGCGCTTGAAGAACCGCCTCCAAGTTCCCGATCTGGCCATGCATTTCGGCCATGAACGCGTCCCGTGCCGGCGCCGGCATGCTGACCGGTGTCCGGGAATCCCGCTCCGAAAACAAGCTGATCAGCGCCAAGGGGAGCGCCAAAAAGACGATCAACGCCAAGGCATTACGGGATTTACTCATACCTCCCGCCTTTCCCGTCAGTTTCCTCCGTTCCCTTGATGCTATAGGGAGTAGAAAAACGCGGTCATTGATGTACATCAGTGTGCGATGCGGTAGTTGTCCCGCGATTGCTCAGCTTCGAAGCGCAGGGCCGGGATCGGATCCGGGCGGGGGATCATCGTGGGTTGCCCAGGTGACCAGGCCATCGGCGACGGGCGCTTGCAGGCGCGGCGGCGCCCAGCCCCAGCTTTCCGTTTCCCGGGGCAGGCGCAGCACCACCTGGGTATCCGCCCGGCGGGCCGGGCGGGTGGTCAGCCAGCTGGTCCAGCCCAGCCGCATCCCGCGCTTGGGCCGGCGGGAAAGGACCGTGGGGCGTACCGTCGGCGCGGCGGCTTCCAGGCGCAGGTCGGCTTCCACCTCCGGCCCCAGGTGATAGCGCACCAGGGCGGCCAGGCGGACGAAGGCTTCTCCGTCGGGCAGGAAGGCGCGGAAGCGGTCGGCGGGCAGGGGACCCAGGCGGACCTCCACCTTGGCGTCCTGAATCCAGGCCCGGGTGCCGAGCATGGCATCCATGCCCAGCCGGTTGTTCACTCCCAGGCCGCCCAGCCCTCCGGCCTTGGTTGCCGGCCCCCGGCCGATGTGGGTATGGCTGGCGGGGTCCAAGGGGTGCCAGCGGCCGACGAACTGCTCCACATGCACCGGCGTCTGGAACAGGGCGCGGGCCACCCGGGTCAGCGTTTCCACCGAGCGGGGGCCATGGGCCAGGATTCCGGCGAAGGGCAGCAGGGCGCGGTCGCGCAGGGCCATGCGGTCGGCCAGCCCCGGCGTGGCCAGTCCCAGCAGCGCCTTCACCCAGGCCGCATAGGCACTGTCTTCCGGCGCCACGGGGGCGAAGCCGGGACGGATTGCCTTGCGGACTTCGTAGAACAGGCTGATCAGTCGGTGATTGAAGATATCCAGGAATTCGGCCATGCCCGTGTCCCGCCGCTTGGCCCGTTGCAGCAGCAGGTCGGCGAAGGGCTGGGGCAGGGGGCCATTGGGGCCGGCCAGACCGAGGAAGGCCACGGTCATCAGGAAGGGCAGGGGGTCTTCGGCATCGTCATCCTCGGCCCCGGCCATGGTCAGGCCGGCCACGTCGCTGGCCTGGAAGGTCGGGTCGGGGGTGGCGCGGAAACGCACCAGGGGCTCGCGGCGGCCGGTGATGTCGCCAATCCGCGCCCGCTCGGGATGCAGCAGTTCGAGCAGCCGCACCGCCTGGAAGAACTCCACGCGCTGGGGCTGGTCGAGCAGCAGGGACTCTAGATCAGTACCTTCCCGCCAGCCGTCGGCGGCCACGTCTTCCATAGGCCCTCGCGTTGTTTGGAGGTCATCGACAGTTCGACGAAGGAGTTGGCGGTGGTGTACAGCGCCAGGAAGCGGGCCAGCACCGATCCCAGCATCAAGGCGCTGGACCCGACAAAGGCGCGCTGGTCCACCTCAAGCGTGATGGCGGTGCCCTGGCAGAAGCCCCGCCAAGCGTCCCGGCCCAGGCGGCGCACGGCCGGCTGGGTGTGCAGGCCGGTCAGCCCGGCCACCTGCTGGCGGGCGGCGGGGATGTTGTCGGGGCAGTAAAGGTGCAGGATCTCCCGCAGCGCATCCAGGCAGCGCTGACCGTCCCCCAGGCTCAGATGGTTCAGGGACAGCTGGCTGACCAGCCGCCACAGGGTCGCCCCGCCCAGCTCCGGGTAATAGGTGGGGGTGGGGCGGCGCAGGCACAGGATCTCCCGGGCCGGGATGGTTTCCTCGGGCATCAGCAGGGCGCCGGCGGGGATCTGTTCGGCCAGGGTGCGGTTGGTGCACAGGGTCCGCACATAGACGGTTTCGGCGGGCGGGCGGGTGGCTTGCAGATCCAGGTCGACGAAGGAAATGACCATCTCCGTCCCCGGCAGGTCTGGCCGCGCGGTCTGGCGGCGCCGGGCGATCCAGTGGACGGCGTGGTCTTCCACCCGCCAGTGGTCGAAGCTGAAATAGGGCACCAGGGCGCGGGCCGGCTGGTCATCCTTGGCCGACAGAGACACCCGGGTGATGGAATGGATCTCGGTAAAGGCTTCCCGTCGCACATCCGGGGTGACGGGATATTCGAAGCGGCGGTGATCCAGGCGCACCGGCTCCGCACTTTTGGGGAACAGGTTCAGTGCCGGGGTGCAGCCCAGCAGCAGGTTTTCCGCATCGGGCTGGAAGCTCTCGTCACGCGCCCGGTCCAGGCACAGCAGGATCTCGACGGTATCGGCCGGAGGCCGGCGGCGCAGACCGGCGATGTCGAAGAAGCGGAACTTCTCGGGGAAGACGAAGTATTCCTGGATCAGGCGGAAGCCGGGATGGCCCGTATCCGGGTCGGGCAGCAGGGCTTCGGTGTTGTCCAGCCCCACCGGGCGCAGGGCGCGGGGACCCAGGAACGCCGGGGCCATGCCGCCGTCGTCCACGGCGACCACATCCACCACGTCGGCATTGATCAGCTCGTACAAGCCCCGCACCAGCAGGGGATCGCCGCCGGCGATATGAAAACGCAGCGAGTCCAGTGCCGTCAGACCGCCCAGCGGGCCGCCGACGCCGGTCAGGCGGATGGACAGCACCTGGGCAATGCGGGTGAGGTCCAGGAAATCGTATGCTGCCGCCGGTTTCATGGAAACATCGAGCACCCGCACCGGCCACAGGGTGACGGGATAGCTGGTGCGGAAGCGGCAGGCGGGGCCGGACTGGCTGGCGGCATCCAGCGGCGTGCCGGCGGCCACGGTGAAGCCTTCCGGCGGCGGCGGATTGTCGGCACCCACGGCGAAGCGGGCGATGGTGGCCGGCGGCACCGGTCGGACGAGGTTGGGGTAAAGAACTTCGAGCAGGGCCTGGGGGATTTCCGGGAAGTCGCTGTCCAGCCGCCAGCGCACCCGGGCGGTCAGGAAGGCCACCGCCTCGATCAGCCGTTCCACATGGGGATCGGGGCATTCGCCGGGACCCAGCTCCAGACGGGCGGCGATCTTGGGGTACTTCTGGGCAAACGCCACCCCTTCCCGCCGCAGCCAGGTCAGTTCATCGTTGAAATAGCGGACAAGGTCTTCCTCGAAATTGCCGCGCACGGCTAATCGTCCTCCCGTCCGTAAAGATCGAACACGGTGACCGGAAAGGCCAGCGGCTCGCCCACGGTGCCCACGGTCAGCACGCCGCGCACCTCCACCACCATCGACTGGGAATGGTCGTCGGTGCGCACCACCGCCACTTCCGGATCGGCGATGCGCGGTTCGAAGGCGCGCAGGGCGTCGGCCAGATCCAGGCACAGCCGGCGGCGGGCGACGGACTGCTTCAGGCTGCGGCTGATCAGGTCGGGGATGCCGTAGTCCAGCACCGTACCGGGGTTATCCGGATTGGGAATGCGCAACGGCCGCTGGGTATTGAACAGGCGCGCCACATCCCGCTGGAGGGACTCGTGCAGGGCGCGGCCTTCCAGGATGCGTAAGGGGCGCGGTTCCACGCTGGTGTCCTTCGGCGCGTCGTCGACAAGCCGGTCGAACAGCGGGACCCGCGCCCCCGCATGGGGCCGGTACTGGGCCATGCCTCAGCCGCCGTCCGGTCAGCCGGACTTGGCGGTTTCGAGGTTGTAGGCCCCGGCGGTCTTGCCGGCGTTGGATACGTCTTCCTTCTGCACAGTCCAGTTGGTGTCGATCTTGGTGTAGCTGATGATGAAGTGATCGACCGGCTTGGATTCCGTTTCGTAGCGGTCCTTGGCCCCCACTGGCGGGTTGCGCCCGGCCGACTGGTCCTTGAAGAACTGCTCGAAATTGGCGATCACGCACTTCTGCAGCTTGATTTCCTGCTGCACCGTCAGCGCCGTGCCGTCGTGGCGCATGATATGGATGGTGCATTCGCCCAGGTTGGTGCCCACGCAGGATGCCTGCAGCAGCAGCGGCGAGGCCTGCGAGCTTTCGCAGAACACTTCGATCCCGAAGTGGTTGGACTGACCG
Source organism: Rhodospirillaceae bacterium Z3-40 (assembly GCA_046233135.1). Lineage (GTDB taxonomy): Bacteria > Pseudomonadota > Alphaproteobacteria > Rhodospirillales > Rhodospirillaceae > JBJXHN01. Next base: position 508,973 of record JBJXHN010000005.1, read on the forward strand.
ACGGTGCGTTCGCCGCCGGAGATGTTCCACTGTACGGGCAAGGTGACCTTGTAGTGGAGTTCGTGGGCGGTGAGCCATTCTTCATGGCCGTCGATGGCGCTTTCGCCCTTGGGCGTGGCCGACCCGCCTTCAAACTTCAACAGGATGACCGACATACTGGCTTACTCCTGATCGTATCCAGTGAGGTATGGAATTGAATTCGCCGTTCCGGGGTCCGATCAGGCCGCCGGCGGCGGCAGCTCGGCAACCAGGCGCAGCGAGGCGGTCAGCTCTTCCAGCTGGAAATGCGGGCGCAGGAAGACGGTGGCATTGTAGCACCCTGGCTTGCCCGGGATCTCGGTGACGTCCACCCGGCCTTCGCGCAGGGGGAACTGGGCCTTGATCTCCTGTCCGGCGTCATCGTCCAGCAGAATGTAATCAGCCAGCCAGGTGTTCAGGTAATCCGACACGTTGGCCGCCGTCATGAACGAGCCGATCTTGTCGCGCATGATCACCTTGATGTAGTGGGCGAAGCGCGACGCGGCGAGGATGTAGGGCAGCTTGGCCGACAGCTCGGCGTTGGCATTGGCGAAAGCGGTGTTGTACTTCTTGGGTTTGTTGGCCGTCTGGCCCCCGAAGAAGGCCGCCTTGTCCGTGCCCTTGCCGTGGCAGATGGCGATGAAGCCCAGGTCCGACAGTTCCTTTTCCCGCCGGTCGGTGATCGCCAGTTCGGTCGGGCACTTCAGGGCGATGTCGCCCTCGTCGGTGCGGAAGGTGTGGGCCGGCAGGCCTTCCACCAGGCCGCCGCCTTCGACGCCGCGAATGGCGGCGGTCCAGCCGTACAGCGAAAAGGCGTTGGTGATGCGCTGGGCCATCACATAGGCGCTGTTCATCCACAGATAGCGGCTGTGGTCGGTGCCGTCGGTGTCTTCCACATAGGTCACGCCTTCCACAGGCACCGTGTCCGGACCATAGGGCAGGCGGCCGAGGACGCGGGGCATGGTCAGTGCCACATAGCGGCTGTCTTCGCTTTCCCGGAAGGAGCGCCATTTGATCAGTTCGGCGCTTTCGAAGATCTTGGCCAAGTCGCGGGGCACCGACAGTTCGGTGAAGCTGTCCATGTCGAACAGGCGCGGTGAAGCGGCGGACAGGAACGGCGCATGGGCGCCGGCAGCGACCTGGGAGATCTTTTCCAGCAGGGCCATGTCCTGCGGGTGGCGGGTGAATTCATAGTCGCCCACCAGCACCGAATAGGGAGTGCCGCCGAAGGTGCCGTATTCTTCTTCGTAGACCATTTTGAACAGCGCGCTCTGATCGAACTCGCTGGCCTTTTCCAGGTCCTTCAGCAGATCGGCCTTGGAGACGTTGAGCACGCGGATCTTCAGCTTGGTGCCGGTTTCCGTGTTGAACACCAGATAGTGCAGGCCGCGCCAGGAGCCTTCCAGCTGCTGGAACTCGGGCGCATGCATCACGGCATTCAGCTGCTGGCTGATCAGGTCGTCGATTTCGGCGATGCGGTCGTTGATCAGGGTGGCGGTGTCCTTGGACACCGTCTTTTCTTCGGCCAGCACCTGTTCCACGAATTCGCTGATCAGGTCGCGGGCATAGCCGCGCTGTTCTTCGGTACGGGCCATATGGCCGTCGTCGATGATGCGGTCGACCAGCGAGGCATTGCCCGCGTCGGCCTTCTTCGCCCCGCCCTTGGCGGCCGGCTTCTTTTGGTCGTTCGTCTCTTCAGCCATCTGACTCTCCCGGATCCCTGGCGCCCGGCCGGCATCGCAACGGTGGTGGTCATCGTCGCGGCGGCTGCGGGCTTGGTCTGTTCAGGCGCGCTGCGCCTTATTTGCTCAGCTCGTCCTTCAGTTTCTTCTGGTTGTCGGTGTTCGACGCCACCTCTTCCAGAAGACCATCCAGTTCGTCGTTGCCGTCCAGCTTGGTCAGCAGGTCGGACAAGCGCTGGCGGGCTTCGAACAGCTTGCGCAGCGGTTCCACTTGCTTGATCACGGCCACCGGCTCGAAATCCTCCAGGGAGGTGAATTTCAGTTCGACGTTCAGGGACGAATCGTCGCCGGCCAGGGTGTTGGGGACCTGATAGGCCAGCCGCGGGGCCGCGCCTTCCAGAACCTCGTCGAAGTTGTCGCGGTCGATCTCGACGAATTTCCGATCCTTTACCTTGGGCAGCGGCTCTTCCGGCTTGCCGGACAGGTCGGCCATCACGCCCACCAGGAACGGAAGTTCCTTCTTTTCGATGGCGCCCCCGGTCTCGACGTCATAGGTGATCTTGACGCGCGGCGGGCGGACCCGAAGAAGCTTGTGCTGAAGACTTTCCATTCTTGCGGTTCCCGAATTCCAATAGCTGTTCAATACAAGCCGTTCGCGGCCCCGGCCGTCCGACGCCTGCCCCCAATGGTCAGATCCCCGTCACAGCCATTCCTTTGCAGTCTATCCAAATGTGGTGAAACATCAAGTATTTATGGTCCTATTCTCAAACGACATGCGAACCCTGGTCTGTAAACCCTTTGTTAACGCAAAATCCAGTGGTCTACCTACCTTTATACCGCGATATGTCGTGGTTTCCCGGTGATTTTTGCAGTGCGGCAGAGAACGGATACTTCTTAATTTCTTTTAATCATTACTGACACTTCCTGAACATTCGTCCGGTTTCTTGACGATCCTGGGCGGAGCGATCGTTTTTCCCGGATTCCGGATTCGCCCTCGACGCCCCCCCGCGTTGTGCGCTACCGTTGCCGGGTGATTTAACATTATGCGACTGGGTGATTTGCCGCAAGGCGCGCAACACAAGGGAGTGACTCATATGCGTTTCGTCCTTAACAATAAGTCTGTGCCGAGGTCGGTTGTTACCGGGGCGCTGCTGGCCGTGGCCGGTGGTGTCGGTATTGGTGTGGCCCCGGCGCAGGCCCACTTCCAGGAACTGATCCCCACTCCGGCGATCGTCACGCCCGACACGGCCTCCGGGGGCAAGGTGGATCTGGCGCTGACCTTCACCCATCCCTTTGAAGGCGGGCCGGTGATGAGCATGGGGCAGCCCCAGGCCTTCGGCGTCACGGTCGATGGAACCACCACTGACCTGCTGGACAGTCTGGTGGAAACCCCGATCGAAGGGCAGGTGGCCTACACCGCGTCGCATAATGTTGCAGGGCCTGGGGACTACATCTATCATGTGACCCCGGCGCCCTATTGGGAGCCGGCGGAAGGGGTGATGATCGTGCATCACACGAAGGTGGTGGTGGACGCATTCGGTGCCGACGAGGGCTGGGATGCGGTGGTCGGTCTGCCGGTGGAGATCCTGCCGCTGACCCGGCCTTATGGCCTCTATGCCGGCAACCTGTTCCGGGGCGTGGTGACCAAGGCCGGCGATCCGGTGCCCGGGGCGACGGTCGAGGTGGAATGGCGCAACGACGGCACCGTGACCGCGCCGACGGACGTGCATATCACCCAGGTGGTGAAGGCCGATGCCAACGGTGTCTTTGCCTTTGCCATGCCCCGGTCCGGCTGGTGGGGATTCGCCGCGCTGCTGGAAGCCGAGGAGACGATGGCCAATCCGGACGGAGAACAGGTGCCCGTCGAAGAGGGGGCGCTGATCTGGGTCCACACGGATGCGATGGACTAACTTCCGCCGGATCCCGGCAAACCACTCAGGAGGCCCGCCGCCATGCATATCGCCGATGGGATCGTTCCCCTGGTCGTCGCCGGCCCGATGACCGCTCTGGCCGTGGCTGGGGTGGCCCGGGGCCTGATGGATCTGAAGGAAGAACGCCTGCCCGCCTGTGCGATGATGGCCGCTGTGGTGTTCGTCGCCAGCCTGATCCACGTGCCGGTGGGGCCGTCCAGCGCCCATCTGCTGCTGACCGGGCTGGCGGGGATCCTCGCGGGATGGGCCGTCTTCCCCATCCTGCTGGTGACCCTGGGGCTGCAGGCGGTCTTTTTCGGCTTTGGCGGTCTGGCGGTGCTGGGGGTGAACACCCTGAACATGGCGCTGCCGGCGGTGGGGGCTTTTCTGGTGTGGCGGCTGCTGTCCCGCCGTCTGTCCATCCCCCTGGCGGCCGGCCTGGCGAGCGGCCTGGCCATCGTCGGCGCGGCGGGCATGGTGGCGCTGACCCTGGCCTTGTCCGGCGAGGGCGTGCAGGCGGCGGCCTGGCTGGTGCTGGGCTCCAACCTGCCGGTGGCGGTGATGGAAGCGATGGTCACCGGTGCGGTGGCCGCCTTCCTGATGAAGGTGCGGCCCGAGACCCTGGTGCCCGGAGACCGCCGCGCGGCCTCCGCCGAAGCGCTGGCGGCGGTGGAATGAGGGCGGACGCCATCTTGTCTTGTCCCGACCGGTTTTTCTCCCGGGTGACGGTCGTTCTGATCGTCGCCGTAGGGGTGTGGGCGGCGGCGGCCGGACCGGCGGCGGCCCATAAGCTGCGGCTGTTCGCCACCGTCGACGGCGACAGCATCGTCGGCAGCGCCTATTTCGGGGGCGGCAAATATCCCCGGGGCGTACCGGTCCGTGCCTACGGGCCGGACGGCGCAGTGCTGGGAGAGGCGGTGACCGATGACAAGGGCGCCTTTCGCCTGCCCGTAGCTGCGGGTGGCGGCGATGTGCGGCTGGAGGTCAACGCCGGTGACGGCCATCTGGCCGAAACGGTGATCCCCGCAACCGCGCTGCCGGGCGGAGGCGGGGGCAGCGCCTCCCCGGTGATGGCGACCGGACGGGCCGATGGCGCGGACGGCGCCGTGGGTAGCGAGTCCACCGTCACAGCCGCCTGCAATCTGTCAGAGGTGGACGCGCTTCTGACCCGGAAACTGGTCCCCCTGGAAATGCAGTTGCAGGCTGAATCCGACTCGGTGCGCTTCCGCGACGTGCTTGGGGGGATCGGCTATATCCTTGGGCTGACCGGCGTGGCCCTCTGGGTTCAGACCCGCCGCCGAAGGGCGGCATAGAGAGAATCCGCCGAAGGGCGGCATAGAGAGAATCCGCCGAAGGGCGGCATAAAGCCAACCCACAAGGGCCGTGCTGGCCGGGGGCTTAGTTCACCACCCGGTTGGCGGACAGCTCGAACAGGTGGCGGGGTTCGGACAGTTCCGAGGCGACGGCGACGCCGCTGAGGTTGGAATAGCCGAGCGCCAGCGCCTGCCTCACCTCGTCGATGGTCTTCAGGTCCCAGACATAGCTGGCGATTCCCTGTTCGCGGGAGAACTTGGCGAATTCCACCATGACCCGGTTGCGGCTGTGGGTGTCGGCGCCGTGGCGGCTGATGTCGCTGAGGTCGACCCCCACCAGGCGGACGCCGCGCAGATAGCCGCGAATATGGTCGAAATGTTCGGGCACGGCGCGCACGGCGACGAAGCGCGACAGGCGTCCCAGGGCGGACACGATCTGCGGCAGGCGGTTGACCGGCAGGCTGTCCAGCAGACCCACCAGTTCGAAGGCCACCATCTCCTGCCGGCTCTGGTTGAGCAGGGCGGAGATCAGCGAGAACATCTCGTTCCGGGCCTGACCGGTAAAGGACTTGAAGTGCAGCGGGATCAGCGTGACCGGCGGGTTCTTGTCCTCGCGCATGGTGCGCAGGTTTTTCAGCGCATCCTCGATCACCTTCTTGTCCACCTCGATCCCCAGGGGGTCCAGATAGCCGCCGTTCAGGGTCCACTGGCCGGCGAAGGTGCCGTAGTCGGTGGTGCGATAGGGCTGGGCCTGATAGGCGAAGACCAGTTGGCTCGCCGGATTCCACACCGGGCGGTAGCGCACGCTCAGGCTTTCGTAGATGCGCATCTGCGGGGTGCTGTCGGCGCCGTTGCCGCGCCGGCGGAAGGTGCGGACGCCGATTTCCTCGGGCAGGCGTTCATCCAGGGTGCGGGTGATGTTCTCGACGCTGGGGATGGTGCCCTGCTCCAGCAGTTCCGACAGGGTGACCACGGCGGCCTTGACGCCGAAATTACGCAGCTTGTCCGCCTTGTCGCCCAGCAGGCGGCGGCGGATCTGGGTGGTGATCATATGCACCTTGGCGGCTGCTTCATGCACCCCCAGGCCGGCCAGCAGGATCAGGTAGGAATCGTCGGTCTGGCGGAAATAATAGTCGGCGGAACTGAGGTTCTTGCGGATGATGCCTTCGGTGATCATCATCGCCTTCTGGGACAGCCGGTCCCATTCCGGGCCGAAGGCCGCCTTCATCTCGTCGAGGCTGATCAGATGGATCTTGGAGATCGCCGAATCCCCGCGGTCGGTCAGATAGGCCTTCAGCAACTCGTCCAGCGCGTTGTGGGGATGGGCCAGCCGTGTGGGCGCCGACCGGCGGGGCGGCGGGGCGGGCGCAGGAGCAGGGGGCGCGGGTGGTGCACCCTCACCGGAGGGTTGCAGCTTTTCCGCCATACCGCGCAACTTTCCCGCAAGCCAGGATACGAATCCTCCTCGGTCTTCGGTATCGCTCGCGCGCGTCATGCCGTGTTTGAGTGCCTTTTCCACGATGCTCGCCCATCAGGCTACGCCTATCATCACGGCAATGGAACATGTCAGCCGCTTAATGTCCATATGGGCCTTTGTTCCCCGCGTTGGAAAGAGTGGTGGAAACGCCGAAGTTTCTTCCCTTTATGGGGTGGGGGCTACCATCCCTCGCGGGAGTGCGGGGAAAGGACATCGATATGGTGACATTCCGCGCGCTCGCTGAAAAGGCCGCAGATGGATTATCGGCAGAGGCGATCGATCCGTTCTTTCAATGGCAGGAGAGACGGGGCCTGCGTCTGGCCGCGATCGGTCAGCTGATCGCCGTCCTGGCGATCATCGGACAGACTCTTTTTACCGTAAGCGGTGTGACGGCATTGTGGCCCCTGGGGCTTTCCATCGGGTTCGGCGTGTTCGCCGTTTTGCGCATCTTTGCCTGTTCGCCCTCCTGGTACCGCTCCTGGACCGCCTATGTCTTCGTCACGGTGGAAATGGCCCTGCTGACCCTGGCGGTGACCGTGCCCAATCCGCTGCTGGATGCCCCCTGGCCCCGGCAGCTGGCCTTTCGCCAGGACAACTTCGTCTACTTTTTCATCCCCCTGGCGATGGCGGCTTTCAGCCACCGCCCCCGCCTGGTGCTGTGGAGCGGTCTGGCGGCCGCCCTGTGCTGGGGGACGGCCTCGACCATCGTGCTGGGCTTCGAGGACACCCTTCGCTGGCCGACCAGCCGGCAGATCGGGGCGGTGGAGGCCCTGGAGATCTTTTTGCAGCCCACCTTCATGTCCGTCGATGGGCGCTGGCGCGAGGGGCTGGTGATCCTGATCGTTGCCGGGCTGCTGGCCGGCGCGGTCTGGCGGTCGCGGTCGGTGGTGCGCCGGGAAATCCGCATGCGCCATGAACGCGGCCTGCTGCGGGAAGCCTTCGGCCGCTTTGTTCCCGAGGGCGTGGACGGCGCGATGCTTGACCGGGGCCGGGCGTTGGCGCCGGAAAGCCGGATCGCCACCATCCTGTTCTGCGACATCGCCGGCTTCACCGCCATTGTCGAACGGGAGGGGCCGAGTGTCGCCCTGGCCATGCTGGATGCCTGGTTCGAATCGGCCTGCCGGGTGCTGACCCAGCTGAACGGCACCATCTACCAGTTCCAGGGCGACGCCATCGTGGCGGCGTTCAACATCCCCGTCAGCGATCCCGATCACGCCGCCCATGCACTGACGGCGGCGCGGGACCTGCTGATCCTGGCCGACGAGGCGACTTTTGCCGGGCAACGGCTGTCGGTGCGCATCGGCGTGGCCACCGGTCCGGTGATCGCCGGTCTGGTGGGGGGGCAAGCGACCCGCCTGGACTATACGGTGCACGGCGACGCCGCCAATCTCGCCGCCCGGCTGGAGCAGTTGAACAAGGACAAGGCCACGGCGGTGCTGGTGGATCAGGCCACGGTCGACAAGGCCGCGCCGGAGCCCGGCCTGCTGTATCCCGTCGACCATGTGTCCGTGCGCGGCCTCAGCCGTCCGGTGACCATCCATTCCCTGTTCGGCCCCCCCTATCCGCCGCAGCACCCTGCGGCGGGCGGCGGCATCACTGCGAAGGATTCCGACAGCCCATGATGGCCGACCTGAAGACCCTGATCGGCAAGCTCAATCCGCTCTGCCGGCAAGCCCTGGAGGAAGCCGCAGCCCGGGCCGTGGCGGAAAGCAATTTCCAGGTGGAGACCGAACATGTGCTCGCCACCCTGATGGATACTCCGGGCAGTGATGTGGACGAGGCGCTGGGGGCCATGGGCGTTCCGCGCGGCCGGCTGCGGGCGGACCTGGACGCGGCCATCGGCGGCTTCAAGCGGGGGGCCGGGCGGACACCGGCCTTCTCCCCCCTCATTCAGCCGGTGTTGCAGGAAGCCTGGACCATCGCCTCCCTGCGGCTGGAGGCCCGACAGATCCGCTCCGGCGCCCTGCTGCTGGCGATGGTGGACATGGACAGCGTGCGCGAGCCGCTGCTGGCCACCCTGCCCACCCTGGCCGCGCTGAACCGCGACCTGCTGCGCCGGGACCTGGCGGACATCTGCGCCGCCTCGTCCAAGGAAAGTGGTTTTAGCGCTTCGGCGGGAACCGGTGTCGGCGGAAGTCCGCGTCCTTGCGCTCCTGCTACCGGTCCGGGATCCGGAGGCGACAGCCGCACGCCGGCCCTTGATGCCTATACCCGTGATCTCACGGCCGAGGCACGGGACGGCCGGCTGGATCCCATCATCGGGCGGGAGTCCGAGATCCGCCAGGTGATCGATATCCTGATCCGCCGCCGCCAGAACAACCCGATCCTCACCGGCGAGGCCGGGGTGGGCAAGACGGCGGTGGTCGAGGGCTTTGCCCAGGCCGTGGTGGCCGGAGCGGTGCCGCCGGCCCTGAAGACCGTGGCCGTCCACGTGCTCGACATGGGTCTGCTGGAGGCCGGGGCGGGGGTGAAGGGCGAATTCGAACGCCGCCTGACCCAGGTGATCGACGAGGTGCAGGGGGCCGCCCATCCGGTGATCCTGTTCATCGACGAGGCCCATACCCTGGTGGGCAAGGACGGGTCCTCCGATGCGGCCAACCTGCTGAAGCCACCGCTGGCACGGGGTCTGCTGCGCACCATCGCCGCCACCACCTGGCTGGAATACAAGCAGTATTTCGAGAAGGATCCGGCGCTGGCCCGGCGGTTTCAGGTGGTCAAGGTGGATGAACCCGCCCACCCCGTCGCCGTGGCAATGCTGCGCGGTCTGGTGCCCCGGCTGGAGGCCCACCACGGCGTGCGCATCCGTGAAAGCGCTTTGGCCGAAGCGGTGGCCTTGTCGCATCGCTACATCAGTGGCCGGCAGCTGCCCGACAAGGCGGTCAGCGTACTCGACACCGCCTGCGCCCGGGTGGCCATCGCCCAAAGCACCCGGCCGGCGGCTTTGGAAGACGTGGATCAGCGGCTGCTGGCCCTGAAGGGCGAAGCGGCCCTGCTGGCCCGCGAGGCGGCGGCGGGCCATGGCGACGTGGAACGGCTGGACCAGATCGACGGGGAAACCGACCGGCTGGAGGAAAGCCGTATCCGCCTGGAAAGCCAGTGGCGGGCGGAAACCGAACTGGTGGTCCGCCTGCTGGACCTGCGCGGCCGGCTGGAGGCGGGAGAAGGCGACCGGGTGGCCCTGGCCGACGCCGCCCGCCAGACGGAGATGGAGCTGGAAGCGCTGCGCGACGGCACCGTGCTGGTGCCCGTGGCGGTGGACGGGGATGCGGTGGCCGCCGTCGTCTCGGCCTGGACCGGCGTGCCGGTGGGCAAGATGCTGCGCGACACCATCGACACGGTGCTGACCCTGCGCGACCGCCTGGGGGAACGCATCGTCGGCCAGCCCCAGGCCCTGGACGGCATCGCCCGGCGCATCCGCACCGCCAGTGCCGATCTGGCCGAACCGGGCAAGCCGCCGGGGGTCTTCCTGCTGGTGGGGCCGTCGGGCGTCGGCAAGACGGAAACGGCCATCGCGCTCGCCGACCTGCTGTACGGCGGCGAGCGCAACATGGTCACGATCAACATGAGCGAATATCAGGAAGCGCACAGCGTCTCCAACCTCAAGGGGGCGCCGCCGGGCTATGTGGGGCACGGCCGGGGCGGCGTGCTGACCGAGGCCATCCGCCGCCGTCCTCATACGGTGCTGCTGCTCGACGAGGTGGAAAAGGCTCATCCCGATGTGCTGGAGATGTTCTATCAGGTGTTCGACAAGGGGATCCTGGAAGACAGCGAAGGCACGCCGGTCAGCTTCCGGGAAACGCTGATCCTGCTGACCTCCAACCTGGGGACGGACGCGCTGATGGCGGCGGGGCGGGACCCGGCGGCCTCGGCGGAGGTCCTGGCGGCGGCGGTGCGGCCGGCCCTGAAGGCCCGGCTGAAGCCGGCGCTGCTGGCCCGCATGGTGGTGGTGCCCTATCGGCCGCTGGGGGACGACCATATCCGGCGGGTGGTGGCCCTGAAGCTGGCCCGGGTGCAGGCCCGCTTCCAGGAAGCCCACGGGGCGGAGCTGACCTGCGATCCGGCCCTGGTGGCGGCCATCGCCGACCGCTGCACGGAAGTGGACAGCGGCGCCCGGGCGGTGGACCACATCCTTACCCAGACGCTGCTGCCGGCGCTATCGGAACAGGTGCTGCACCGCCTCGCCGCCGAAGCGCCGTTCGAGGCGGTGCATCTGGACCTGGACGCGGGGCCGGATCTGGTGCGCTGCCGGTTCTATTGAAGGGGGGGCACCGCCGCAACGGCGTCCCTCCTCTGGGTCCCTCTCCTTTCCTCAGGCCGTGGCCGCCGCCCTCCAGCAATCGCCGGGAGCGTCGTTCAGGTAGCCGTTGGCCTGGCGGCGGTTGCCCAGGAGTCGGGTCAGGTCCTGTTCCGCGGTCGCAACGCTCGTGGTCCCGTCCAGCAAGGTGCGATAAATTTTCGCGACGGCGACCATGTCCAGGTCTTCTGGCATCAGACGCAATGCCGAGACCCCGGCACCGACAAGGGGCTGCACCTCGGAAACGGCCGTCAGGACGGCTTCCGAAAGGGTCTGGGTGCCGTTGACGCGCAGGAATCCCTGGCCGTCGAGGGTCGAGACGGTCAGGCCGGAGGGATCCTCTCCGCAGACATAGCGGCAGCTATCCTTGCTCAGGCCGTGGGCGCGGGCATGGTAGCAACGGGCGGAAATCGCCAGCGGCATGGCCCCGAAAGCCGGAACTTCCACCGCTATCCCCAAGTCAGCCCCCGTCGCCGCGAGGCGGCCGATGGCGGTCAGGTCCAGTTCCCAGGGCAGGCAGATGGTTGTCGCTCCGTTCTCGGCCAGGACGCGCAAGGTCGCACCGTTGTAGGTGTTGAACAATGGGCCGACGTGATGGGGGCGTCCGACCAGACGGGCCAGGGCACCGCTTTCCGAGGCTTCGACCAGGACGCCCTCTTCGGCCAGGGCGCACACGGTGGTGACATCCTCGCGTTCGCGGGGCTGTACGGGCAGGGCCAGCGTGGCGAAAATCACGCGCTTGCCCGCCGCACGGAGCAGGCGGGCGGCCTCCAAAGTGGCGTCACCGACAAAAGGGCTGCGTTTGACGCAAACGACCTCGCCCAGGACCACATCGTCCACGGGGGCGTCGTCGGCAATCCGGCGGTAGAACTCCAGGCGCCGTTCGGCCGGCCAGTTGTAGAGCAATGGGCCGAGGGTCAGGCGGACGGTACGGGACATGACGGATTCCTCTTTCAGCGCCAGGCGCGTTGGTAGGCGCCTTCGGTGGAACGCCCCCCCTCGGTGAAATCGCGGGCGGTTCCGGCGGCGGCGGGAGTCCGTCCCTCGGCCAAGGCGTCGAGCGCCTGACGCAGGCCGCGCACCACGGCGGCCACATAGGCCTTGCCGCGCTGGCGCCCCTCGACTTTCAGGGCTGCGACCCCGGCGCCGGCGAGATCGGGCAGCAGGGCGGTGGCGTCCAGGCTGACTGGGTCTTCGAACAAATGGCCGGCCTTGCCGCGGGCTTGGAACCGGCCCTTGCACAAAGTGGGATACCCGGCCTCCTCGCCCGATTCGAAGCGGTTGATGGTGTACCCGTTGAGCTTGGACACCAGCACGTCGCCTTCCTGCTCGTAGCGCACCATTTCGGCCGGAGAGCAGACGCCGTCGCGATTAGGGGAGCGTCCGGTGGCATATGACGACAGCGTGCACCGGCCCTCGGCCATGACGCAGAGGCCGCCGAAGACGAACACTTCCACTTCCACGTCGGGCCGTGCTGCGGTGACGATGCGGATATCATCGACGGTGAAGACGCGGGGCAGCACCACGCGCCGGACATTGAACTGGTCGGCGTAGTAGCCGATCGCTTCCGGGTTGGCCGCCGCCGCCTGGACCGAGAGATGCAGGCGCAGTTGGGGATGGTGCCGCGCCGCATAGGCGGCAATCCCCAAGTCGGCGACTATGATCGCCTCGGCGCCGGCGGCGGCGGCGGTATCGACTGCCGAACGCCACAGGTCCTCTTCTCCGGCGGTGGCGAAGGTGTTGATGGCGATCATCGGCCGCACGCCGTTTTTCCGACAGTAGGAGGTCGCCTCGGCGGTCTCGGCCGGTGAAAAGTTCAGGCCCGGAAAATTGCGGGCGTTGGTCCGGTCACGGAAGCCGAAATAGACGGCATCCGCACCGGCCTCCACAGCGGTCTTCAGGGCCGAAGGCGTGCCGGCGGGGCAGACGAGTTCAGGGATGGACATGGTCGCGTTCCTTCCGGCCGCTCCTGTTCAGGCGGTGTTCGACGGCGTTCAGACGCTCCTCAAGGGTGGTCAGGCGCCGTTCGCTCCGAGCTTTCCAGGCGTTCAGCGGCGCGAGAAGCGCATCGCGGACGAGCGCAGCATCGGCCTCCGCCTGCTCCAGCGCATGGTCCAGGGTGGCGGTGAGGCGGCGGCGCAGGGGAGCCGGTCCGGGCAGCGCCTCGGCCAGCAGATCCATGGGATCCAGGCCCTGTTCGGCAGCGTCCTCAAGCGCATAGCGCAACGCCATGACAAGGCCGGTATCGCCTTCCATGACAAGATCGCGGGAGAAGAAGCTGGCGTCGCCGTCCAGGCCGCTCCCCCGCACCAGATCGAGGAGCACGCGAAACGGCGCCCGTAATCGGGCGTCGGCCTCTGCCGCCGCGTCTTCGGGGATGGCCGTGATGACCACCCCGCTTTCGGAGACCGTGAAGCGGAGGCCATAGGGAAAGTCCGTGGGCACCACGCTCAGTGTCCCGGATTGTCCCCGAAGACGGTCGGCGAGGAGTGGCGCGAGGCGGGCATTGGCCGCCGCCATGATCGGGGCGGCGGCACGGGTGACGGTCCGTGGCGGGATCGGGCGCAGGGCCAGGCCCACCAGGAGGAACGGAGAGAATGGGGGAGGTGGAGGGTGCATCGGGACTATCCCTTGCGGGTCGGAAAGTCCCGACTGTACTCCTGCCCTTCATCGGTCGATATGATGTCGGTCAAGAACGACCGGTATCATTTCATGGGACGTATTTCCTCTCTCCGCCGGGAGTCGAAGACGTGTTTCCTTCGGCCCCCACTTTTCCGTTCGGTGCCTTATCCCTTCACCAGCGTGAAGCTTTCGGGGAACGGGCCGCCCTTGAAGTCCAGCTTGCCCGCGCTCCCTTCGGCGCGTTTGGTAAAGCCGGCGACGAAGGCTTGGCGGGCCAGTTCCGGGGCCTGCTGCAGGCTGACCTGATCCCCCAGGCAGCGGTGCGCGCCGAACCCCAGGTGCAGATAGTGATAGGCCGGACGGTCCGGATTGAAGGTCTCCGGATCCGTGATCACCGTGCCGTCGTGCATCGCCGAGGCGGTACCCACCAGCACCAGGGAGCCCGGTGCGATCTCCGTTTCCCGCGGGGTGCCGGCGGCGATGGTGTAGGGGGCGGCAGACAGGCGCACCACGAAGGGGTTCATCGGATTGAAACGCAGCGCTTCCCAGAAGATGCCGTCGAAGGTGGCGGTGTCGTTGGCCTTGGCCGCCGCCACGGCCCTGGCCAGCCAGTCCGGGCGGTCCAGCAGCTGATCGATGGCCTGAACCGTCGCTGCCGAGGTGGTTTCGATCCCGCCCACCAGCAGGCCCATGGTGTTGGTCAGCAGCCGGCTTTCGTCGAAACCGATGGCTGGCGGGGTTTGCAGGCGGATCAGCCGGGCGACAATGTCATCCAGCTTGGGATCCGCAGCCACCTGCTGGCGGCGGCCGGGCAGCCAGGCTTGCAGCCAGGCCCGCATTTCCTGGCCGGATTTGATGTTGTTTTCGTGCACCGTCTGGTCGTCGGTCAGATTGTGGAACATGTCGTACTGGGTCCAGTAGGACCAGCGCATCATGGTGGCGATGTCCGGCCCCGGGAAACCGAAGTAGGCGCCGGTCAGCTCCACCGGCACCCGCCGGGTCAACTGGCTGACCAGTTCCAGCCGGCCGTCGGTGGACTGGCCGGTCTTGATCGCCTCGGCGGCCAGCTGGCCGACCGTCACCCGCACGCCCAACATGTCCGACTGCTGGATCAGCGCCCGCATGATACCCTTGTCGCGCTGGTTGTAGACCTTGTCGTCATAGGCCAGCATGAACGGCCCTACCGAGGGATCCATCTTCGGGCGATAGGGCGCGACGGTGAAGACCGTGTTGCGGGTCAGCGCCTCTTCCACATCGGCGAACAGGGTCAGCAGTACGGGGCCGCCAGGCACCTTGAGAATCGGCCGCTGCGCCCGCAGCTCGGCATAAAGTCCGATCGGATCAGTCGCAATAGCCCCGAAGAGAAGCTTGACCTTGTCGGCATCGGACGCGGAATCGTAGCGCTGCAAAAAGGACATGGACGTGCTCCCCCGGATTCCTGAACCCTGCAAACCCTAGCGGAGGCGAAGGAATATTAAAACTGAAAGTTTTATGCTATTAATGATGCAGCCGCGAATTGGCGGTGTTGTCGAGACCAGGGGGACTTCATGAAACGACTAGCTGCGGCTGTGGCCGCCTGCGCGGTCCTTGGCGCCTGTTCCGAATTGTCGCCGCCGGAACTGCCCAAGAACCCGCCCTACTCCAAAGCCGTATGGGCGGCCCAGAACTGGACTCCAGACGAACGGTTCTGGTTCCATCACGCGTCCCAGGGCACATCGACCTTCCCGATGCCCTATAAGTGGTTCGTGGCGCTCGAACAGCCGGAAGTGTCGCTGTTTTCGACCCCCAAGCCATTCATTGATCCCGAGTATCTGGCCGGTTTCGGCTTCATTCCCAGTCCCAAGTCGCCGGACGGCGCGGCCGCTTACGGCTACACCGCTGAAGCCGGAACCCGGGAAGTGGGTGCCTATGGCACCTATGACACCGAGGCGTTTCTGGGGAACCCGAACGGCCTGCCCGTCGGTTTCGCCATCACCAAAGGGTACGTGGACCCGGAAACCGGCGAACCGCTGCCCGATCAGATCGGTCTGACCTGCGCGGCCTGCCACACCGGTCATTTGGTGTATGACGACACCTCGGTACGGATCGACGGCGCGCCGGCCATGACTAATCTGGACAAATTCAGCAAGGCCCTGGGTCTGGCCATCGCCTTCACCGACTTTTTCCCCGCGCGCTTCGACAATTTCGCCGAAAAGGTGCTGGGTCCGGATTATACGGCGGAGCAGAAGAAAGACCTGAAAGGCCAGCTCGGCACGGTTCTGGACTACATGAAGAATCAGGCGACCCTGTTCAACACGACGGCCAAGGCGAATGTGGAGGAAGGGTTCGGCCGGCTCGATGCCTTGAACCGCATCGGCAACCAGGTGTTCGTACTGGATTTGAAGGGGGCGCCCGATTTCGATCCCGATGTCAATTTGGCGGCCACCGACGCGCCGGTGAACTATCCCCAGACCTGGGACACCTCCTGGTTCCAGTGGGTGCAGTATGACGGCTCCATCATGCAGCCGATGGTGCGCAACGCCGGCGAATCCCTGGGCGTGACCGCGCGGGTCAACCTGGCCAACCCGGACCGGGAACTCTATGTTTCTTCGGTCCAGGTCAAGACGGTGTTCCATATGGAAGACCTGCTGGCCGGCAGCAATCCGATGGCCGAGCCGGTGGGCTTCAAGGGTCTGGAAAGCCCGCAGTGGCCCGAGGAGATCCTGGGGCCGATTGATCAAGCCAAGGCGGCCAGGGGCAGGACCCTCTATCAGGTGCATTGCCAGTCCTGCCACCTGCCGCCGGTCAATGATCCGGACAAGGCCCTGTTCAACCCGACCTATTGGACCACCCCCAATGCGGTGGGCGAAAGCTATCTGAAGCTGCCGCTGATTCCCGTCGACAAGGTGGGCACCGATCCGGCCCAGGCCGCCGTGCTGGTCAATCGCACCGTCAAGGTGCCGGGCTGGCTGGGCGTGGATCCCAAGGCCCTGTGCAACGGTCCGGGCGGGGAAACGGTCACCGAAACCTCTTTCGCCGCCGCGCTGGGCTATGTGGTTCAGGCGACGGTGGATAACTGGTACGACGCCCACAACGTGCCGCCGGCCGAACAGGCCCGCATGAATGGCAACCGTCCCAATTGCCTGCAGGCGGACATGGTCTATAAGGCCCGCCCGCTGAACGGCATCTGGGCGACCGCGCCGTTCCTGCACAACGGGTCCGTGCCCGACCTCTATTCCATGCTGGTGCCGCCGGCCGAACGCCCCGCCACATTCTGCGTGGGGGATCGCACCTTCGATCCGAAGAATGTGGGCTACGTGTCCACCTGCGGAACCGGGACCACCAGGATCGATACGGCGGTGAAGGGGAATTTGAATGTCGGCCACGCCTTCATGGATGGTCCCCCGGGCGACGGCATCATCGGTCCCGCCCTGTCCGAGGACGACCGCTGGGCGCTGGTGGAATACCTGAAGACGCTGTAATGCCTCCCACCGCGCTCCGGCGCGGTCCTTTCCCGTGCCCTCTTTCCAGAGGGTGCGGGATTTTTTTGGAGGGGGCGGGTCAGGGAAGGAGATTCGCGGCGACCGGACCGGCCTTCAGGCCAGTTCCGGTTCCGGCTGGCTTTCTGTCTTGGGCAGCACCCGATCCGGCGGCAGCACCACGGTGATTCGCGTGCCGGACCCGACCACGCTGTCCACCGACAGCCGGCCGTTGTGCAGCTTGACCAGATCGGCGGCCAGGGACAGCCCCAGGCCGGCCCCTTCCCAGCGGCGGGCCAGGGTGTCATCGGTCTGGTGGAAGCGGGACAGAGCGGTGCGCTGGCACCCCTCGTCCATGCCGATTCCGGTGTCGCCGATGGTGATCGCCAGGCCGCCGTCGCGGGTGCATTGGGCATCGACCCAGACCTTGCCGCCGGCCGGGGTGAATTTCACGGCGTTGCTGAGCAGGTTCAGCACCACCTGCCGCAGGCGGCGCGGGTCGGCCTTGATCATGATGTCCAGCCGGGCGGGTGGCACGAACAGCACCCCGGCCTCCACGGCTCGGGGGGCGGTCAGGCGGCTGGCGCTTTCCAGAATCGCATCCAGGGCGCAGATCTCTTCCTGCAGGGCCAGGGCGCCGGAATCCACGGCCGCCGAGTCCAGCACATCGCTGATCACCCCCAGCAGCCGGTTGGCGGACCGCCGGATGTCCGTGGCGTAATCCTTGTACCGCTGATCCCCCAGCGCGCCAAAGATCTGCGCTTCCATGATTTCCGCAAAGCCGATGATGGCGTTCAGTGGCGTGCGCAGTTCGTGGCTCATGCTGGACAGCAGGGCGTTCTTGGCGCGGTTGGAAATCTGCGCTTCCGTTAGCGCCCGGGCCATCTGCCGTTCGGCGTTGCGACGTTCGAAAACCTCCTGGCGCAGAGTTTCCGTTTGTTCGGCAATGCGGTTTTCCAGGGTCTTGTTCAGGGTCCGCAGGGCCTGTTCCGCGTCGCGGCGGGCGGTGACGTCCAGGATCACCCCGGTGATGACCTGGGTTTCGCCGACCTGCCGCACCATGCTGTTGACCTCTACCTGAATGCGCTGGCCATCGCGCCGGAGGCCGGTGAAGGTGTAGTGGTCTTCCTGTATCAGGCCGGCGAAACGCCGGTCCAGGCTGTCGCGGACCTTCGCCTGATCTTCCGGCGCGACCAGGATGTCGGGCGCTTCCCGGCCCAGCAGGCTGTCGCGGGGGTAATCGAACATGGCGGCCAGGGCAGCATTCACATAGGTCAGGCGATTGCCGGTCAGCTCGTAAATGCCGACCAGGGACTGATCCAGCAGCGCCCGGTAGCGCCGCTCTCCGGAACGGACCTGTTCCAGCAGGGCTTCGATGATCAGAAAGGCGCCGCCGGTGCCGGCCAGCAGCAGGGTCGATGGTCCCCCGATCGCGCCAAGCGCGATGGCCGGATGGTCGACGGACAGGGATCCCCGGATGGCCGCCAGAACGGCCGACAGGCAGATGGTGGCGAAGACGGCCGTGGCCGGCAGGGTCGACAGGCCCGCCAGCTTGCGCGCACGCCCCCCGTTGTCCGGCTGGGTGGCCAGCAGACGCCAGGCGGCGCGGCCGAGGAACAGGGTCGGCACCAGGGCCAGCAGCGCCAGCGCGCCGGCCTGCATCCGGTCGCCGTCAACGAACCCCAGCGTTGATCCGGCCAGAATGGCACCCAGGCCGGCCACCACGATCCAGGGCGGCGGGCAGGGCGAAATCTTGCACAGCATGCCCAGGGCATGCAGGCCCGACGCGACCGCCAGGACGGAAAACATGGGGATTGGTAGGTCGGCCGACGGGAAGATCAGCAGGCTTCCCAGGCACGCCATCAACAGGCTGATCTGGGCGAGACCCCACAGGACCACGGCGCGGCGCAGCATCAACCCGGCAGGCAGCAAGGCGTATCCGGTCGCGAGCAAAGCCGCGGCGATGGCCACCAGGACCATCACGGTTTGCTCGTGAACGACCACTCCCATTCCTATGAGCGGTGCTGCGTTTTGGGACATATTTCCTGCCATTTTGCAAAATGCAACGCACTCCGCAAAGCCATGTCCATTTCCATGCCCCACGGTGTGCGCACCGGGCGCGCAGCAAGAAACGCGCCATACCGGCGCGGGGGTGTTCACACTTTCTGTTGCATTTTAAGTATTTAGGGCGTGTCAGGCGTTCAGGATGCGCCTAGCGCGTTCTCTTCCCGAAAGGATTGCGCCGCCTTGCGGGCGGCGCTGATCTGATCGGTGGGAAGGGTGCGCAGCAACTCATCCCGTTGTCGGGCGGCGACTTCGTGCCCCCGGGCGGCGGCCAGTTCGAACCAGGTCAGGGCCGCTGTCGAATCCTGGTCGACGCCTTGATCCCCGTTCAGGGCCATCAGGCCCAGGCGGAACAGGGCCTCCGGATGGCCGGCCTGTCCGGCGGCCATCAGCAGGTCGTGGGCTTGGGCCGGATCGGCCTCTACCCCCTCGCCGCGCAGGAGCAGGTCGGCCAGATTGATCATGGCCGGGGCATAGGCCTGATCGGCGGCCTTGCGAAACCATTCGGCGGCCTGGGTCGGGTCGGCGGTGACGCCATGGCCCATCTGATACAGGGTGCCGAGGCTGAACTGAGAAACGGCCAGCCCCTGGTCGGCGGCTTTCAGGTACCACTCGGCGGCTTCCTCGTGATCCTGGTCCACTTCCATGCCGTAGTAGTACATGGCCCCCAGGTTGTGCTGGGCCTCGGCAAAGCCCTGGTCGGCGGACCGATGGTACCAGCGGAAGGCTTCCTCCAGGTCCTGGGAAACGCCCCAGCCCCGGTCGAACAGCTTGCCGTATTCCTTCTGGGCGCGGGGGTGGCCTTCTTCCGCTGCCTGCTCCAGCCACTTGCGGCCCTGGTTGTAGTCGATTTCGGTCCCCCGGCCATAAACGTAGTGCCAGCCCATCCAGAACTGGGCCTCGGCATCGCCGTTGTCCGCCAGCGGACGCCACAGGGCCATGGCCCCGGCATAATCCCCCGCCTCTTCCAGCGCCATGGCTTGTTTACGCTGGTCTTCGACCGGGACCGTGACGGCATACAAGGTGAACGCGGGCATCACCACAAGCAGCAGGGCGAGCAAACTGAGGGCGCGGGTCATGATGGCTCCGGCGACTTGGCTTCCTGGGGGCGACTCGATGCACCCATCCTAGCGGATCCAAAAGTGAATGAGGAGTTCAAAAACGGAATCCATGAAAAAATAGATGCGGTTACGCCATTATCTTCAGCCGATGGCGCAAGGGTGCCCACGGTTCCGTTGGATTTCCGCTTCTCATCCCATATTCGTCGGGCGAAAGAAAGGCCGTTCCTGAAAAATTGGTCGGGTTCCGGCGCAACGGCATTTGGATAGGCATTGACTGGCGGCCCCGGCATGGGCAAGATCCGCTGCCTTGCCGGATGGCAGGCCCCTGTGGCGGAATCGGTAGACGCGGCAGACTCAAAATCTGTTTCCCGTGAGGGAGTGGGAGTTCAAGTCTCCCCGGGGGCACCATTATTTCTCTCTCACGGCAGTCCGCTGCGCGGACGGGCCTTGCGTCGCCACGCACCCGCACTACGCCTGCCGTCGACCAGCGCGTTCTCTCAATGATAAACGACCGTTCCGAGGGGGAGACGGGGAAGTACGGCGCTTCCCCGCCAGGCATCAGCCGTTGGCGTCCGGGGGGCGGCCGGTCCAGTTGTCCATGAAGCCGATGAACTTGTCGGTGGGGATGGGGCGGCTGAAATAATATCCCTGGACGTAATCGCAGTTCAGGTCGGCCAGGATGTCCAGGTGTTCCTCGGTCTCCACGCCTTCGGCCACCACCTTCAGATCCATCGCGTGGGCCATCTTCATGATGGCGTCGACGATCACCCGGCTGTCCCGGTTGCGATGGATGTCCATCACGAACGACCGGTCGATTTTCAGTTCCGTGAACGGCAGGCGGTGCAATTCGGCCAGGGATGAATAGCCTGTCCCGAAATCGTCGATGGACACCCCCGCCCCCATGATGCGCAGGCGGGTCAGCACGTCCATGGAGGTGCGCACATCCCCCATCGCCGTGCTTTCCGTGACCTCCAGGATCAAGGCGCTGGCCGGGACGTTATGCCGGTGCAGCAGTTCGGAAATGCGGTTGGGCAGATCCAGGTCGGTCAGGGCCGAGGTGGACAGGTTCACCGCCACCGCCGCCATATGCCCCGCCTGGGTCCAGCGCGCCCGGTCGGTCAGGGCGAGGTCCAGCACCCGGTCGGTCAGGGGCGCCATCAGGCCGCTGTCCTCGGCCAGGGCGATGAAGGTATCGGGGAACAGCAGGCCGCGCCGGGGATGGTTCCACCGCACCAGGGCCTCCGCACTGTTGATCTTGCGGCCCGCCACCGACACTTTGGGCTGATGGAACATCTGGATCTCTCGCTCCTCGATGCCCTTGGCCAGTTCGTCACTGTCCACGCCCCGGTCCACTTGCGGCCGCTTGGCCACCAGCTCGCGGACGTCCCGGGGCTTCACCGGCTTGCGCAGACCGCCCAGCATGGTCAGGCCATGACCGTCCCCCACCCGCAGGGCGGTGGCCAGCAGCCGCTCGTCGAAACTGGAAACCAGGATGATCCCGGCCCGGCAGTTCTGGGTGCCCAGCCAGCGCAGGACCTCCACCCCGTCCCCGTCGTTCAGCGACAGGTCCAGGAACACTAGGTCCGCAGTGGCCAGGGTGTCGCAGCGGCGCAAGGCCATGAACCCTTCCAGATCTTCGCAGGCCACCCCCTGTGGCTCCAGAATGGCGCGAAGAAAACCGCGGATCTCCTGATCATCGTCGATCAGAAGAGCCTTGGCCTTGGTGGCGGGTGAAGAGGAAGACGACTGGTCCTGCATGTGTGAACGTCCAAAGGCTGGTCGGGAACCATGGCCGAAACGGCCGGGCGAGGGGTACAGGATACGGGGCCGCGCGGGTCAAGGGCTGGCGTAACGGGTGGATAGGGCAGAGAGCGTCTGTTCCATCAGGGACGGCAATTCGGCGAGCGCCGAATTGGCACCCGGCGTGTCACCGGACCGGCAGGCGGCATCCAGGACGGCAGCCTTCTGCGACAGGGCGCTCAGGCCCAGGGTTGCGGATACACCCTTGAGGCTGTGGGCCTCCTGGCCCGCCTTGCGCAGATCGCCGGCGGCCAGGGCCTCGGTCAACTTGGCCAGGCGGTCCTTGTGGCCGGCCTCGAACTGCTGCGCCATTCCTGCGATGACGTCCGCGCCGAGGTCCTCTTCCAGCTCTTCAAGCATTTCGATGTCCAGACAATCCATCACTGTTCCTCTGCTTCCCGCAATCGCCGGGCGGGGTGCTTCTTCGCCGGCACCTCCGTCCCAATGAGTCGTTCCCCCGTTGTTGGCCGCGCAACCGGTGGGCTCCGGTGTGCCCGGATCACGGGGGATCTCGGTCGGATCGATGACATGGGCGGTTTCCAGGGCCTGGGTGATCGCCGGGCACAAGGCTCGCAACCGCACGGGCTTGGGCAGGAAGTCCGTCATTCCCGCCGCCAGGCATGCCGCCCGATCCTCTGCAAAAGCGTTGCCAGTTACGGCAATAATCGGAACTTTTCCGGCCGGAGCCGGTAACCGCCGGATTTGGCGCGTGGCCTCGATGCCGTCCATGACTGGCATCTGAACATCCATTAGGATAATGTCATAGTATTCTTTCGACGCCTTTTCCACCGCATGTTGTCCCGTTTCGGCGGAATCGAGGTGGGCGCCGTAGGGCGACAGCATGCTGATCAGAAGGGTGCGATTGATCGCATTGTCTTCCGCGATCAGGATTTTCAGCGGCGCCCCGCCGGGACCGGCCGGCAAGGTGGGCCGCCCGGCCGGGGTTTTTTCCGACGGTCCGGAGGACGGCGTTCCGCCCGTCTGTCCGGCCATTTCGCGGTCCGGCGGCCCCGCTGTGGCCGACTCCGATTCCGTATCCGTCGGCATCTGAACGTGGAAAAAGAAGACCGACCCCTGACCGGGACGAGAGCGGGCGCCGATGCGTCCGCCCATCAACTCCACCAGTTTGCGGCAGATGGCCAGCCCCATGCCCGATCCGCCGTATTCCCGGGTGATCGAGGCGTCGGCCTGGGTGAAGCGGTCGAACAGGCGCGGCAGAATCGACGGGTCGATGCCGATTCCCGTATCGACCACGGAAAAGCGCAGCTGTCCCGGTTTGTTTCCGGCCAGGACTTGCAGGGTGATGTGGCCGGTGGCGGTGAACTTGACGGCATTGCCCAGGATGTTGATCAGAATTTGCCGCAGCCGTCCGGCATCGCCGATGACCCGGGCCGGCAGGTTCGGGGCGACGTCGCTGCGCAGGTCCAGGCCCTTGGCCTTGGCCAGGGGGGCAATGACATCCTGTACGCCCCGCAGCACAGCGTGCAGGTCGAAGGCTGTGCTGTCCAGGGACAGCCGGCCCGCATCCAGGCGCGAGAAGTCGAGGATGTCGTTGATGATGGTCAGCAGCGCCTCGGCGGCATTGTGGATGGCCTGGATCCGGTTCCGCTGATCGCCGGGCAGGTCGCCACACAACACCAGTTCCGAAAAACCGAGGATGGCATTCATCGGCGTACGGATCTCGTGGCTCATCACCGCCAGGAATTCGGATTTTGCGCGGCTGGCTCGTTCGGCCACGTCCCGGGCCTCCACCAGGGCCTCGGCCAGCTGGCGGGATTTGCGTTCATTGGCCTGCAGGGACAACTCGTGCGCCTTGCGGTCGGAGATGTCCAGGGTGAAGCCGATCATCACCCGGGGGGCCGCGCCCTCCGCCAGGAAAACCCGGCCGCACAGAAGGGTGCGGCGGTTCCCTTGGGAATCCAAGCCGGTGATCTCGCCCAGGGCCGGGCGGCCGGTGGCCCGGGTTCGGTCATCCAGGCGGCGGATGCCATGCAACAGGTCCGCATCGAAAATGCTCTGTTCCGTGTGGTCCAGGCAGGCGTCCGCGTTCCGCTCCACATCCTCGCAAAAGCGGGCGTTGACGTGGCTCAGGCGGCCGAAGTCATCCACCACCCAGACCGCCAGGGGCAAGGTGTCCAGGATGGTCTGCGTCAGCGTCCGCTCCGTGGACAGGCGGTCGGCGGTGGTCACGCGCTCGGTCACGTCGAAGGCATGGACCAGAAAGCTCTCGTGACCGGTGGCCGGGTCTCGCACGCGCTCGATACCCACGTCGTGCCAGGCGAGCCCCAGGCGGGTCAGCACCGACAGGGTGACCGGAGGGACCGATCCTTTCTCGCGGGCCGCATCGATCAGGCGGGCATAGGCCTTGCGGTCATTGAACCGCAGGTATAGCGGCTGGTGCGGTCCGGTGTCGAAAATGCGCTGGTCGGCCGGATTGCGGTCGACGATGGTGCCGTCCCCCGACACCAGCGCCACCGCCATGGGCAGACCCCGAAGAACCTCCAGCGCCCGCAGCATCTCCGGGGCGCGGGGGGCGGCGGGCTCGCTCGCGGCCGGTGACCCGGTGGCCGGTCGGGACGGGGGCACTCCTTTTCGCTCTTCCGCCTCGGGCACCGGCGTCTGGCTGAGCACCTCCACCGCCATGGCCGGCACCCCGTCCCAGTCCAGGCCCCAGCAATGGCACTGCACGGCCGTCGGCTTGTCCTTGGGGTACAGCACCCAGCTTTCCGCCACGTCCTGCCCCCGGGCAAAGGTGGCGCGGTAGAGGTCCAGGCGCTGGCGGGCGCTGGGGGATTGGGGGGTCAGGTCGCGTTGGCGCAGCGTTTCCAGGTTGTCGGCGTTCCACAGCGCTATGGCCGGTTGATTAGCCCAAAGGATGTAGCCTGCATCCAGGGCGTAGATCCATAGGGGACGCGAGACTCCGTCAAGGAGGGCCTCCAATTCCCTGGCCGGACGTTCTGCCATCTGAGACCCCGTATGCCGCTGTGAAGGTCTTCGTGTATGCCTCCTTCCGTCGGTAACACGCAAGGGGCAAGGCGGCATGCCTTTTGCTGGGATTTCCCTTTGCACGATGACCGGCAGGTGGACAGCCTCTATGAATTCCCTGAAAGCGAAGACCATTCCCGCGCAGACCTGGATCTGGCGGTCCTATCTGCGGACCGCGCTGGTCCCGCTTATTTTCATCGAGCTGGTCTTCCTGACGATTTATCTGGTATCGCATCATGTGTCGACGGACCGGATTCTGAAGACCTATGGGGACTCGGTAAAGGATGGTTTCGCCAGTCTGTCGGCCAGTCAGGCGGCGGGTATCAGCGAGCGGCTGGATGCGGTGGCCCGCCAGGCGGATCTGTACCGCCACCAGGCGAAGCGCGTTCTGACTCAACCCTGCGAAGGCGATCCGGCAGAGGACGCCCGCCTGGCCCTGTCACCGGACGGGGTGCTCCACAGCACTGCGGACGACGGGCGGGCCGCCCTGTTCTTTTCGGGGATCGTGCCGGTGGGGCCGGAGGAGCGGGCCAGGGCCGTTTGCTCCGCCGCCCTGGATCCGGTGATGCTGGACATCCAGGCAGCCGAGCCGCTGATCGATCAGATCTATGTCAACACCCGCGATTCCATGAACCGCATCTACCCCTATTTCGATGTGCTGGAGCAGTACGCCCCGGGCATGGATATCCCGGCCTTCAATTTCTATTACGAAGCGGATGCCAGCCATAACCCGCTGCGGAAAGTGGTCTGGACCGACGTCTACCTGGATCCGGCCGGCAAGGGCTGGATGGCTTCGGCGATTGCCCCGGTCTACCACGAAGATCGTCTGGAAGCGGTGGTCGGGGTGGACGTGACCGTCGGCACCTTCATCGACAGGATCCTGGAACTGTCCCTGCCCTATGACGCCTACGGCATGCTGCTGGACCGCAACGGCGCGCTGCTGGCCATGCAGGATGGCGCTGCGGCGGACTGGCAGGTGACGCCCCTGGCCGAGGCCAGCTATGAAGGGGCGATCACCGAGGATACCTTCCGCGATCCCGCCTACAACCTGTTCACCCGCCAGGACCCGGCCGACCTGCTGGAGCGCTTGCGGACCGAAATGGCGGGCAGCGGCACCGCCACCTTGAACGGAGCCGACAAGGTGCTGGCCTGGAGCCGGATTCCCAGCACCGGCTGGACCTTTCTGATGGTGGCCGATCAGCAGACGGTATTTGCCGAGGTGCTGGATCTGGACGGACTGTTCACGCAGGTGGGCTACGCCATGGCCGGCGGGCTGCTGCTGTTCTATCTGGTCTTCCTGGCCTGGCTTTACGGTCGGGCGCGGCAGATGGGGCAGGAACTGGCCGCGCCGCTGGAGCAGCTGAACGGCATGATCCGCCGGGTGGCCCAGGGCATCTACTACCAGCAGCCGCCCGTGGTGGGGGTGCGAGAGCTGGCCGATACGGGCCAGGAAATCGCGTCCATGGGCGAGCGGCTGGGCAAAGCCAATGAGGAACTGATCGCCAACCGCGAGGCTCTGGTGGCGGTGCGCGATGCGGCCCAGCAGGCCGCCCGGGCCAAGTCGGAGTTCCTGGCGACCATGAGCCACGAGATCCGCACGCCGATGAACGCGGTGATCGGCATGACCGGCCTGTTGCTGGAAACCCCGCTGGACGAGACGCAAAACCAGTACGCCCGCTCCATTCAGCGGTCCGGCGAGCACCTTCTGTCGCTGATCAACGACGTGCTGGACTACAGCCGCCTGGACTCCGGCCGCCTGACCCTGGACGAACGGCCCTTCGCCATGGACCGGGAAGTCCAGGCCGCCGTCAGTCTGATCGGTGTGGCGGCCACGGCCAAGCGGCTGGGGCTGACCGTTACCCTGGATCCGTCTCTGGCTCCGGGCTATCGGGGGGATGCCCAGCGGCTGCGCCAGATTCTGCTGAATCTGCTCAGCAATGCGGTGAAATTCACCGAAACCGGCGGCATTAGCATCACCGTTACCCGCATGGGAGAGGGGGAGGACGGCAGCCACCGGCTGTCCATCGCCGTGCGGGACACCGGTATCGGCATCCCCGAAAGCCGGCGCCATGCCCTGTTCGAAGCCTTTACCCAGGTGGATCCCTCGCCGACCCGGCGGCACGGGGGGACCGGGCTGGGGCTGGCCATTTCCCAGCAACTGGCGGGGGTCATGGGCGGCAGCATCCGGCTGGAAAGCAAGGAGCAGGAAGGCAGCTGCTTCACCCTGATTCTGCCCCTGCAGCCGCTCGGCACCTTGCCGGATGTGGCCGAGGCGGCTGCCAAGGACCAGGAAACCGAGCCGCCCCGCGCCCTGCGTGTGCTGGTGGCCGAAGATATTCTGGAAAACCAAGTGCTGGCCCAGGCGGTGCTGGCCAAGCGGGGCCATACGGTCCAGATGGCCGGAAACGGCCGGTTGGCCCTGGATGCCTTGATGACGGAAGGTCCCTTCGATCTAGTGTTGATGGACATCCAGATGCCGGTGATGGACGGCCTGGAAGCCACCCGCCGGATCCGTGACCTCGGCGCCGACGTCACCTTCTCCGATGGCTGCCCGATCCGCGATATTCCCATTGTTGCCTTTACTGCCGATGCCATGCCCGGGGACCGGGAACGGTTCCTGAGCGCGGGCATGGACGAACATCTGCCCAAGCCGCTGCGTCGGGCGCATCTGGACAGCATCCTGGCGAAAGTGGCCAAGGGCGAACCCCTGGCCCGGAGTGACAGTGCCGCCAATCCGCCCGACGCCGCCTATCACGGGGCCGTGGCTGACGGAATCATGCCGGTGGATACGGTGTCTCCCCATGCCCTGGAACGCCTGCGTCATACCCTGGGGACGGAGTACCTGACCTTCCTTTCGACAGCCGAGGTTTCGCTGACCGAGCGTGCGGACGCCATTCCCAAGGCGCTGGAATCCGGAGACTTCCCAACGCTGGATCGTCTGGTCCACGGTTTGAAGGCCACTCTGGGGGCCTTCGGGATGGACGGCGCGGTGGGCCTGTGCGAGCGGTTGCGCGGGGATCTGGCCGGTGGCGCGGGCATGGCGGTGCGGGGCGAGGCCGAACGGGTGGTGCAAGCCGCCCGCAAGGCTGCGGAGGCCGCCCGTGAAGCCCGAGATGACGTATGAAGCAATTTGGGCCAACCTGTAAGAAGCGCCTCAATTTGCATCGGTTTCCATGCTTCATTCGCTTAAACAAGGCCGTTGACCAGATGTATATTTTTTCAGAATGCAAAAAATACAATAAAAACTATCAAAATAATTGATGGATATTGATTATCCATTTTAGGTTGTGTGGATATTATAAGTATTGATCCGGATCTATCTGTGCGTCGAAGGCGGGCAGCCGGCAGTTTCTCTTGTACCGCTAGCATCCATCGTGTGGCGGCGGGGACTGGCGTGTCCCATGGTCATTATCGGCTAGGCAGGGGGGCGACCTTGGGGTAAAGGATACATCAGCCGTACCCTGCTTGCGGGTATTCCCCCCGGCTGCGTGATCTGTCGCAATCAGAGAGAAGAAGGAGGACGCGCCGATGGCGACGTTCATGATTAAGGTCGCGGGCGAGGGGCTCATCGCAAAGGCTCACCGTTCCGCCGATCCCGGCCCGACCAGCGGTTACAGCACGATCTACGAAGTGCAGAACGTTCCGGACAGCGCCACCGTCGAGGACGTGATCGAAGCGATGAAGAAGGTGAACGGCAAGCCGGAACACACGGATTACGAAGTGGATTGGGCGAGCCTTTCCGCCTGATGCCTTTGATCCTGTCGTAATCGCGGGATACGCATGCGGGCCGGCCTTCCGTACGGGGGCCGGCCGTTTTTTTGAGGCCAATGATCGCGGTGCGAATTTTCCGCCATCAACCGGTTCCCGCGCCTTGCCTTTTCCGGGGCGCCGGGCCACGCTGATTATCGCGCGTCGCAGTCCGGCCGGCCGGGCCTTGTGGCGCCGTGTCTTGTCCCGCTGTGTTTCGTTCCGCCATCTCTGGATCCTTCACCGTCACCGGGTTCGTCTTGTCTCCCACCACTCTGTCGTCCTTCGACGTCTTCGATCTGCTGGGCATGGTCGTTTTGGGCGTTGCCGCGCTGACGCCGTTGTCGCTGTGGATCAGCGTCCGGCTGTGGCAGCGGCTGGCCGTCATGCGCCAGCGGGTGGACAGCGCCGAACAGGAAACCGCCGTCCTGCGCGAAGCCCTGGCCACGGCCAGCGACGGCTATTACGCCTGGTTCCGCGATGGACCCGATAGGGGGGCGGAAGTCTGTTCCCGCCGGCTGGCGGTGCTGCTGCGCCTCGTTTCCGGCGGCGACGCCCGTTTTTCCGAAATCGTCGGCGGGTTTACGCAAGAAGACGGTGCGCTTCTGGAGCGGGCGGTGGACTGCCTGCATGCCGACGGGGTCGGTTTCGTGCTTGATCTGACCCTGACGGCCACGGGCCGGCGGGTGCGGGCGCTGGGGGTGCGGGCCAGTACCGAAGACAACGTGGTCCTTGCCGACATGGTGTGGATGCGCGACGTCACCGAAGAAGCCCGGGCCACCGAAATCCTCGGCCGACGGGCCGATACCCTGCAACAGGATCGGGATCGCCTGCGCGCCCTGCTCGACAGCCTGCCCCTGATGGTATGGCTGCGCGACGAAAGTCTGGCGGTGGTCGAAGCCAATGCCACCTATGCCGCCGCGCTGGACCTGCCGGTGGGGCGCCGGGCGGGGGCCGAAGATGCCGGCGGGCGGGACAGTGGCCGGCACGAACTGGCGCCGGGGGTTGCCGGGCAGGAAATGCGCGCCCTGGCCGCGCGCAGTCGGGCGGCCGGCACCGCCAGCCGGGGCCGGTTCCACGTGGTGCTGTCCGGAGAACGGCGGCTGGTGGAAATCGTCGAGACACCGGCGGGTTCCGGCCCCCTGGCCGGCCATACGGTGGGGGCGGCCTTCGACGTCACCCCGCTGGAGGAAATGGAAGCCCGCCTGGCCCGCGAAGCCGAAGCCCAGGCCGAGGTGCTGGAGCGGCTGGGGACAGCCATAGCCGTTTTCGATGCCGAAACCCGTCTGACCTTCCACAACACCGCGTTCGCCCATCTGTGGTCGCTGGATACGGAATGGCTGGACCAGCGGCCGGGCTACGGGGCTTTCCTGGAGCGGCTGCGGGAAAACCGCCGGCTGCCGGAAGTGGCCGATTTCCCCGCTTTCAAGGGGGGTGAACTGGCCCACTTCACCAAGCTGCTGCGTCCGCGCGAGGACATCCTGCATCTGCCCGACGGTACCACCCTGCGCCGGGTGCTGGCGCCCCATCCCCTGGGCGGACTGCTGGCCACCTATGAAGACGTCACCGATAGCTTGGCCCTGGAGCGGTCTTATAACCAACTGACGGCCGTGCAGCGGGAAACCCTGGATAACCTGCATGAAGCGGTGGCCGTGTTCGGCCCCAACGGCCGGTTGCGCCTGTCCAACCCCACCTTCGGCCGGCTGTGGGATCTGGACCTGGGTCTGGGCGCGGGAGAGGACGGCGCGCCCGAGGACGGGGTGGGCAACGACGGCGGCAGCGAAGCCCTGCAACTGGCCGACCTGCTGGTCCGCCAGGAAGCCTCGGTGACCCCGGGCGAGGCCTGGGAGACCTTCAAGCGCCGGATGATGGCCCAGGGCGAGGGGCGGGGACCGCGCACCGGACGCATCACCCTGGCCGCCGGCCATCACATGGATTACGCCACCGTGCCACTGCCCGATGGCGGCTTGCTGCTGACGCTGCTGGACGTGACGGACCGCGTGCGGGTGGAACAGGCGCTGCGCGACCGCACCGATGCCTTGCGCGCCGCCGACATGCTGAAAAGCGCCTTCATCGCCAATGTGTCCTTCGAGCTGCGCACGCCCCTGACCACTATTTCCGGCTTCTCGGAGATTCTGGAGGGCGGATATTACGGCACGCTCAACAGCCGGCAGGCGGAATATGCCCAGGTGATCGCCAACACCGCCCGGCAGATGGTGACCCTGATCGACGACATCACCGATCTGGTCAGCATCGAGGCGGGCAATCTGTCCCTGGAGCTGGATGCCTTCGATGTCCATGCCGCCCTGGCGGCGGTTCTGGCGCTCAGCCGGGAAACGGCGCGGCGGCGCGACGTGACGGTGCATTTCGACTGTCCGCCGGAAGCCGGCTGGGTGGTGGGGGACGAGCGGCGGATCAAGCAGATCCTCTATCACCTGCTGTCCAATGCCATCGCCGCGTCGGAGCCGGGCAAGTCGGTGGTCCTGGCTGCCCAGCGCCAGGGTGCCGACCAGATCCTGGATGGACTGAAGCCCATCGGCGAATGCATCGTCTTCACTGTTGCCGATACGGGCATCGGTATGGATGACAGCACCCGTCGCGCGGTCTTGACGGCTTTCGCCAAGGGGCCGCACAGTGAAGGGGCCGGCCTGGGGTTGACCCTGGTGCGCCGCTTTGTGGACTTGCACGGGGGGGATCTGGACATCGTCAGCGTCCCCGGTGAAGGCACCACTGTCACCGTCCGGATACCCGTGGGGAGCTAGCACCATGGCGCAGCCGCCGTCCCGGGATGTGGTGGTCCGTACGGCCGGCTTTACCATCGGCCGGGCCGGTGCCCAGGTGAAGGCCCCGTTCGACGTGGCGGTGGTCATCACCACGATAGTCCGGCCGACCCTGACCCGCGCCCTGCGCTCCATATTCGCCCAGCAGTTTGACGGCCGCATCCATATCGTGCTGGGGGTCGACGTGACGGACCAGGATCAGCGGACGCTGGTGCAGTGCTGCGACGGTATCCCCGAAAATTGCGTCGTATCGATTCTCGACCCCGGCTATTCCACCTCTACCCGCCACGGCGGCTTCCACCGGTCGTGGGATGGCGGGGCGATGCGGACCGTACTCAGTTATCTGGCCCATGCCCGTCACGTGGCCTATCTGGATGACGACAACTGGTGGGCGCCCGACCATCTGGCCAGCCTGAAGGCGACCATCGACGGGCGGGCCTGGGCCTATAGCCTGCGCTGGTTCGCCGACTCGGAAAACGGCCGGCCGCTGTGTGTGGACCGGTGGGAATCCGTCGGACCGGATGCGGGGATCTTCAAGGACCGGTTCGGCGGCTTTGTCGACCCGAACTGCCTGATGATCGACAAGGTGGCCTGTGAAACGGTGCTGGAACAGTGGAGCCGCCCCCTGGATCGGGACAAGCGGAAGCTGTCCGCCGACCGCCGGGTGTTCGACAGCCTGCGGAAACAGCCCGGAGCCTGCACGGGCAAGCCAACCAGCTTTTATGTGCTCAATGTCGATGATCCGAACCACGGGGTCCGGCAGCAATGGATCAGCCAGACCCTGGAGCAGCAGGCCAACCGGACGGTTCACTGACTCCGGAGCGGATTCTGGATTCGGAAGCGGGCAACTTATGCGCCGAGAAGGGCATCGTCGCCGATATCGAGATGATCGTCATCCAGAGCATCGACGACGCCTTCAACCGCATGCAGAAAAAGCGACGTGAAGTCCCGCTTCGTGATCGACAGCGCGACCCTGAGCGCCTGACCGGCGGCATTCTGTCTCAGCCGGCCGGGGCGTCAGGCCCCGTCCGTCACATTCCGCAGCCAGAAGCGCAGGGGTTTGGGGCTTTTCCTATCTTCGTCCAGGTCCTGCCAGGTGAAGGTGGTGACCATGTCGTCCCGCCGCTGGTAGCCGCGCTTTTCCCAGAAGGGGTCCAGCGGGGCGTAGTCTTCCGGCCGGCGGGGATGATTGATCGGCCGGACCACGGCGCAGAACGCCGTCCAGGTATAGCCCAGGGAACGGGCATGGGCTTCGCGCTGGTCGAAGAAGGCATGGCCGATGCCTTGCCCGCGATAGCGTGAATCCAGCACCGATTCCCCGAAATAGAACACGCTGCTCAGGTCGAAACCCTTATCGCGGAAGGGGGCGATGACTTCTTCGGTTTCATCGGCCAGGGGCAGGGCGGTGGCCGCGCCGATCACCGTGTCGTCGTCGAAGGCGGTAACCACCACCCCATCCTTGCTGTTGGCATAGGTGGCCAGATAGTCCCGCTCGTAGTCCAGGTCGCCGTCGTACAGGTAGGGAAACGCGCGGAAAACGGAGATCCGCAGGCGGGCCAGATCGTCAAAAACGGCGCGGGCGGCATCGCCGGTCAGGGAATCGACTCGGATCACCATGGGACGGGTCTCCTTGAAGGCTACGACGTCAGGGGGGCGGCCTGGGGAATGCCGCTGGTGGTGGAATGTTCGAAATGCAGGGCCTCGCCGGGACGGCAATAGGCGAAGGCATTGTGGGCGGCGGCTGCGGCTTCGGCGAAGCCGGTCAGGATCAGCTTCAGCTTGCCCGGATAATGGGCCACGTCGCCGATGGCAAAGACCCCGGGCACGCTGGTGGCGCAGGTTTCCTGGGCCACCGGAATCGTGTGGCGCTCCACATTCAGGCCCCAGTCGGCGATCGGCCCCAGATTGGCGGCCAGACCGAAGAAGGGCAGCAGCACGTCGGCTTCCAGCCGGCGGTCGGTGCCGTCCATGTCGATGACCTGCACGGCGGTCAGCTGGCCGTCGTCGCCTTCAAGCCCCGACAGCTGATAGGGAATGACCATCTCCACCTGACCGTCACTGGCCAGGGCGTCCAGGCGGGCGGCGCTTTCCGGGGCGCAGCGGAATTTGCTGCGGCGGTGGACCACCATCACCCGGGCGGCGATGGGGGCCAGGGACAAGGCCCAGTCGACAGCGGAATCCCCGCCGCCGGCGATCACCACCCGTTTGTCGCGGAAGGCTTCCTTGCGGGCGACCATGTAGAAGACGCTTTTCCCCTCATAGGCTTCCAGCCCGTCCAGCGGCGGACGGTTGGGACCGAAGGCTCCGGCTCCGGCGGCGATGATCACGGCCGGGGCCTCCAGCACCACGCCCTTGCTGGTGGTCAGGCGAAAGGCGCCGTCCGGCTGGCGGGCCAGGGAGTCCACCTGCTGTCCCAGATGGAACACCGGCTCGAACGGGGCGGCCTGCCCCATCAGGCGCTCCACCAGATCGCCGGCCTGGATTTCCGGGAAGCCCGGTACGTCGTAGATCGGCTTTTCCGGATACAGCGCGGTCAGCTGGCCGCCCGGCGCGTCGAGCACGTCCACCACATGGCTGCGCAGTTTCAGCATGCCGCATTGGAACACCGCGAACAGCCCGACGGGGCCGGCGCCGATGATGATAACGTCGGTCCGGGTGGCCGGCGGGGAAGAAGAGGCGAGATCGGTCATGGGGGGATCCGGCTGGTGAACGTCTGATCGGAAAGGCGGTTCACATGTACGGCGCCCCCGGCCGGGGCGCAACCCCGACAGACCGGCGACGCCTTCCGGGTCCCGGGAAGAAAAATTTTTGAGAATAATACTCATGTGCATTATGGTCGACGCAGTGCCCCTTGGACCAGTCCGGGATTTCCGCAAGCGATGGACCCCGCCCGCAAAGTTTTCGAGACGATCTTCCGCCGTCACCGTGCCACGCTTGTGGGCCGGTTGCGGCGGCTGGTGTCCTGCCGGGATACGGCTGAGGATCTGGCGCACGAAGCCTATGTGCGGGTGGCCACGGCGCTGGAGCGGCAACCGGTGGAGCATGTTCCCACCTTCCTGTTCCAGACCGCGCACAATCTGGCCATCGACCATCTGCGGCGGGAAACCCGGCGCAACCGGCTGTTCGACCGGGGGGATCCGGACACGGTGGCGGATACCGTGCCGTCGCGGGACGCCTCGCCGGAAACCGCGGCGGCGGACCGTCAGGCCCTGGCCCGCCTGGTGGCGGCCCTGGACGGCCTGCCGGAACGGACCCGTCAGGTGCTGCTGCTCGGCCGGGTGGAGGGCCTGTCCTATCCGCAGATCGCCCAGCGGTTGGGGGTTTCGCAAACCACGGTTTATAAGGACATGCAGACCGCCCTGGCCCATTGCCTGGATGCGGTGGAGAAAATAAATGCGTCCGGGAGGGGAAAGAATTGACGTCCCGGAACGTCCTTTCTGATGAGGGGGGCGCATCCGTGCTCCCGCATCAGGATCCCGATCAGGGCCAGGATGCCGAACAGGGAACGACCATGACCGCGCATGGGGCATCGCCCGACCACGTTCGGGCCGGAGAAACCGAAAGCTCCGAAGACCCCCGGGAGGCTGCCATCGCCTGGTTCGTCCGCCTGGGGGATCCGGCCGTGCGCCCGGAAGAGCGGGCAGCCTTCGACCGATGGCTGGCGGCGGCGCCGGAAAACCGGGCGGCCTATGGCCGGGTCGAGGCGTTGTGGTCGTCGGATCTGCTGTGTCAGGCGGCCCTTGCCGTGGCCTCTCCGGCCTCGGCTCCTCAGGCGCGCGGACACGGACTGCGCGGCCGTCTGGCAGAGGGCTGGAACTGGGGACGGGGGCTGGCGCTGGCCGCATCGGTGTTGCTGGCGGTGGTGACACTGGTCGCCTCCGGCGGACAGGATACTGTCGATGCTCTTTGGCGCCAGGCGACCGCAGACCATGCGACTGCCACCGGAGAGCTTCGGGTGGTGACCCTGGCCGACGGCTCGCGGATCACCCTGAACACCGCCAGCGCGGTGGATGTCACAGAGACCGCCCGGGGTACGCGGGTGATCCTGGTGCAGGGAGACGCCTATTTCGACGTGATGCCCACCGGGCCGGACCGGTCCTTCACCGTGGTCACGTCCGAAGCGGAGGTGACCGTGGTCGGGACGGCCTTCACGGTTTCGGACCAGGGGGCGGGAACGTCGGTGGCGGTGCGCCACGGGGTGGTGGCCGTGAACGACGGTGCGGAACACGTGATCCTGGCGGCCGGTGAAGGGGTTCTGGCGCCGCGGATAGGGACCCTGCAACCCGTTGACGCGGTGGACGACGCCTTCGCCTGGGTGGATGGCCGTCTGCAATTCCACCATCGCCCCCTGGCCGAGGTGCTTGACGTGCTCGACCGCTCGTTCCCCGGCATGATCGTGCTGGCCGACCCGGCACTGGGGGCGGTCACCATCACGGGCAGCTATCGTCTGGACAATCCCGGGGCGGTGATCGATGCCCTCGCCGACGTGGTTGCGGCCAAGGTGATCCGGGTGACTAAGGCGTTTGTGGTCCTAAAAAAGCGCGATTCCTGAAAAAAGCGGCAAAAATGTGCATGAGGGTCGGGCCGTTCGGTCGTCCCTCCCAACAGTGCGCGAATGCAGTGCGTTCGCAGGTAAGGGCTGTTGGAGAAAAAAACATATGTCAACGTCGAGGGGATATCGCAAAACCGTTGTGCTGGCGTGCAGCACGGCGCTGACCACCACATTGATCGGGCTGCTGGCAGGACCGGTCCAGGCGGCGCCGGTCACCGTTTCCGAAAAGGCACAGCCGGATCCGGTGCTGGTGGTGGGACAGCAGGCCCAGGCCGCGCCGGCCTACACGTTCGCCATCGCTGCCCAGCCCCTGGACGCGGCCCTGGATGCCTTCGTGCAGGCGACGGGCTGGCAGCTGGGCTATGAGTCGGCCATGGTGTCGGGGGTGATGTCGGCCGGCGTGGACGGCCGGCTGCCGGCGGACGAGGCCCTGAACCGCCTGCTGGCGGGCACGGGCCTGACCTTCCGCCAGTCCGCCCCGGGCATGGCCACCCTGGAAACCTTGGCGACGGGAGAGGAGGCGACCTTGGGGCCGGTGACCATCGAAGCCCTGCGCGGTATCACCTCCTACGAGCCCACCGAAGGATACGTGTCCTATTTTTCGGTGGCGGCGACCAAGACCGACACGCCGCTGATCGAAACCCCGCAGTCCATTTCCGTGATCAGCCGACAGGAGATGGATGACCACGACGTCAAGACGGTGGCCGAGGCGGTGCGTTACAATCCGGGGATTGCGGTGGACGCCTATGGTGTCGACCCGCGCGGCTTCGATTCCATCAAGATCCGCGGCTTCGATTCCGTGACCACCGGGTCCTTCCGCGATGGCTTGCGGATGGACGGCAACTTCTTTGCCGCCTACACCACCGAGCCCTATGCCCTGGAACGGGTGGACATCATGCGCGGCCCCAGCGGCGCACTGTATGGTCAGGCGGAGGCAGGCGGGGTGATCAACCGCACCACCAAGCGCCCCACCGCCGGCATGCGGCAAGAGGCCTTCATCGAAGCGGGCAGCTACAACACCTATTCCGGCGGCTTCGACGTGGGTGGGGCGGCGACCGAAGACAAGACCATCCTCTTCCGCCTGACCGGCATGATGCGCCAGGGGAACATGGAGTTCGACTACAACGACGGGACGGAACAGGACAACGACCGCGTCTATTTCGCGCCGTCCTTGACCTGGGCACCGACAGAAAATACCGAACTGACCCTGCTGACCGATTACCTGAAGGATTCCCGGTCGACCCAGTTCGGCACCTTTGCGTCCGAAGAGACCGGCCGCACCAATACGGTGGCCGGGGAACCGGGCTTCGACAAGTTCGACCAGGAACAATACGCCATCGGCTATACCTTCTCTCATCGCTTCGACGAGATGTGGTCGGTGCGCCAGACGGCGCGCTATTCCCATGTGGAGGTGGATTACCAGACGGTGGCGGCCAACGGTCTGGACGCCGACGGCCGGACCCTGAATCGCTACGTCTGGGCCTCGCCGGACATTGTGAACCAGATCGCCGTGGACAATCAGGTTGAATCCCGATTCGGCCTGGGGCCGACCGACCATGTGGTGCTGGTCGGGGGCGACTACAGTCGCAGCGTTGATACCTTCAGCTACTATTCCGGCGCTGTTGGGGATCTGGACATCTGGGACCCGGTCTATACGGGCGCCAGCCTGCCTGCCCCCTATCAGGTAACCGAACAGATCTTGGTGCAATCGGGGGTTTATGCGCAGGATCAGGTGACCCTCTTCGACAAGTGGATCCTGACCCTGGGCGGCCGCTACAGCTGGGTGGACCAGACCACCGAACAGAAGCTGGCCGGCACCACCGAAAACAAGACCGATTCCGCCTTCACCGGGCGTGCGGGCCTGACCTACATGTTCGACAACGGCCTTGCGCCCTATGTCAGCTATACCGAGGGCTTCGCGCCGACCGAAGGCACCAACCTGTCCGGGGAATCCTTCGAGCCCCAGCGCTCCGTCCAGTACGAAGTGGGTCTGAAATACCAGCCGCCGGAAACCAACGCGCTGCTGACCGTGTCCCTGTATCACCTGACCAAGAGCAACGTGCTGACCCGCGATCCGGATAACATCAACGCCTCCATCCAGTCCGGCGAGATCCGTTCGCGCGGGGTGGAAGTGGAAGGCAAGGCCAGCCTGTTCAACGGTCTGGATATCCATGCCGCCTATACCTACACCGACGCCAAGGTGACCGAGAGCACCGAGGCGGACCTGAATCAGGTGCCCATCCTGGTGCCCGACCACACCGCGTCGGTGTGGATGAACTACAAGGTGTCCGAAGGCCCGCTGAAGGGCCTGGGGATTGGTGGCGGGGTGCGCTATGTGGGCTCCACCTTCAACGATCTGGCCAATACCTCCAGCAATCCGGACTATGCCCTGGTGGATGCCACCATCAGCTATGCCCTGACCGACAGCGCGTCGGTGGAGGTGAACGCCAACAACCTGCTGGATACGGAATACGTGACCACCTGTTCCTTCGGGGCCTGCTACTACGGCCCCGGCCGGCGGGTGAACGCCCGTCTGACCTATCGCTGGTAACGGGGCAGCCCGGCGGATAAGGACCGGCCCCGCGCGCCCTTGGTTGGCGGGCGGGGCCGGTCCTTTTTGCCGCTTCAGCCCCGGTTTCCGCCGGAGTCGCGCGCGCCGTGGACAGAATGCGGGGCTTGCGGGTACAAAGGCCGGGCCATGCACCGCGCCCTTTTGCTGACCGACGAAACCGCCACGCGATCCTTTGGCGCCGCCCTGGCCGGGCTGGCGCGCGCCGGCGACGTGATCACCCTGACCGGCCCCCTGGGCGCCGGAAAATCGGTGCTGGCCCGCGCCTTTGTCCGCGCGCTGACCGCGCCGGACGAGGAGGTCCCCAGCCCCACCTTCACCCTGGTGCAGACCTACGAACCCGCCGATCCGGATGCGCCGCTGCTCTGGCACTTCGATCTCTATCGCCTGGAGGACCCGGAGGAGGCCGTCGCGCTGGATATCGAGGACGCGTTCGCTGACGGCATCAGCCTGATCGAATGGCCCGACCGCCTCGGTCCCTGGCTGCCGGCGTCGCGGCTGGACGTGACCCTGGCCCCCCTGCCCGAGGGCGGGGAAGAGGCGCGGCAGGTGCAGGTGACCGCTTCGGGCAGTTGGGCGGAGCGTCTGCCCGCCGACCTTTGCGTTTTTCTTTCCCCTTCCGAGGACCCCGACATATGAGCCCGGTTTTCGCCCCCATGGACGAGGCAGAGCGTGCCAAGGCCCTGACGGCCCTGCTGGCGGATGCAGGCTGGAGCGGGGCGGCACGGCAGTTCCTGGCCGGCGACGCGTCGTTCCGCAAGTATCACCGGCTGGAACGGCCGGACGGGTCCCGGGCGGTGCTGATGGATGCCGCTCCGCCGATGGAGGACGTCCGCCCCTTTCTGCGCATCGCCCGGCATCTGGTGGACCTGGGATTTTCCGCCCCCCGCATTCTGGGCGCCGAGGAAACCGCCGGCTGGCTGCTGCTGGAAGATCTGGGGGATGCCACCTATACCCGCCTGCTGGCCAGGGGGCAGGACGAAGAGTCCCTCTATGCCCTGGCGGTGGACGTGCTGATCGCCTTGCATGGCCTGCCGGAATCCCGGGCGGTGCCGTCGGAGACCCCGCCCTATGATGATCAGCGGTTATTGGACGAAGCCTTGCTGTTCTGTGACTGGTACCTGCCGGCGGTGATGGAAGACGGGCCGGATGCCTCGGCCCGGGGTGGCTTCATCGATGTTCTGGAAGGCCTGTTCCCCCTGCTGCACGCGGTCCCCCGAACCCTGGTGCTGCGGGATTTCCATGTGGACAACCTGCTGCTGCTCGACGGCCGCCGGGGGATTGCCGCCTGCGGCCTGCTGGACTTCCAGGATGCCGTCTCCGGCCCCGGGGCCTATGATATGATGAGCTTGCTGGAGGACGCCCGGCGGGATATCGATCCGTTGCTGGTGGAACATATGATCGCCCGCTACCTCGAAGCCCGGCCGGAGGTTGACCCGGATGCCTTCGCCACCGCCTGGGCGGTGCTGGCGGCGCAGCGGCATTTGAAGGTGCTGGGAATTTTCACCCGGCTCGATGTGCGGGACGGCAAGTCCCACTATCTGGAGCATGTCCCCCGGCTGTGGGGGCTGCTCGAACGGGCCTGCCGGCATCCGGCGCTGACGCCGGTGCGCGACTGGCTGGAGCGCCATGTGCCGGCCGAGGCCCGTATCCGCCCCGTGGCTTACCGACAGCGCCAGGAGGCCTGATGGTCGATACCCCTTCCCTGACCCCGAACCCGCCGTCCGACGCGTCCCGGGGGGAACACGCTGCCGATGTGGTGCCCGCCGAGATGCCGGCCGGGGCGCCGAAGCGGGGCATTGTGCTGTCCGCCGGCCTGGGTTTGCGCATGCGGCCCCTGACCGAAACCACGCCCAAGCCGATGGTCCGGGTTTCCGGCCGCTGTCTGGTCGACTGGGCCCTGGATCGCCTGGCGGAAGCGGGGGTGGAGCAGGCGGTGGTGAACCTGCACCATCTGCCCGATATCCTGCGCGGCCACCTGGAAGCCACCCGCACCACGCCGCGGGTGGTGTTCAGCGACGAAACGGATCAGCTTCTGGAAACCGGCGGCGGGATCGCCAAGGCCCTGCCTCTGCTGGGGGATGGCCCCTTTTTCGCGGTGAACTCCGACGTGCTGTGGCTGAACAGCACCACGCCTGCCCTGCAGCGTCTGGCCGAGGCCTGGGATGACGAGTCGATGGATGCGCTGCTGCTGCTCCATCCCCTGGCCTGCGCTCACGGCTACAATGGCCGGGGCGATTTCACCCTGGACGCCCTGGGGCGCCCGGCCCGGCGCCGGTCGGGACTGATGGCGCCCTTCGTTTATGCCGGGGTGCAGATGCTCCATCCCCGGCTGTTCACCGATCTGCCGGAAGGGCCGTTCTCCATGAACGTGCTCTATGACCGCGCACTGGCCGACGAGCGGCTGCGGGCGATCGTTCACGACGGCGAGTGGTACCATGTGGGAACGCCGGCGTCCCTGGATCTGACCGAACGTATCCTGGGGCTCCATTCCTCCCACAGCGACCAGTAGGACCGGAGGCGCGGCAATGAGCGGGGCAGACGGGCGGCCTATGCCCCGGATAGCGACCATCGGCCCGGATCAGCCGTTCCTGGAGGTGCTGGCCCGGGGTCTTCGTGCCCGCCTTGATACGGCGGACCCGCTGGCCCTGACCCGGGCTACTGTGCTCCTGCCCACGCGCCGGGCCTGCCGTGCCCTGCGGGAAGCCTTCCTGCGCACCGGCGGCGGCGGGGCGGCGCTGCTGCCCCGTATCCTGCCCCTCGGCGACCTGGACGAGGACGAGGCGGCGGCGATGGAAATCTTCGGCCTCGGCAAGGCAGGGGATGCGGCTTCGGCGGCGTCGCCGCTGGATCTTCCCCAGCCCATGGCCGCGGCCACCCGGCAGCTGCTGCTGGCCCGTCTGGTGATGGGGCGGGAGAAGGACATAACCCCGTCCCAGGCGGTGCGCCTGGGGGATGATCTGGCCCGTCTGCTGGATCAGGTGCAGACCGAACGCCTGGATCTGCGCCGCCTGCCCAATCTGGTGACGGCCCTGGAGCTGGCCGACCACTGGCAGGAGATCGTCGGGTTCCTGTCGGTGCTGACCGAAGCTTGGCCGATGCTGCTGGACGCCCATGGCCGGGTCGATCCCGTGACCCATCGCAATGCGGTGATGGCCGCGCTGGCCGAGGCCTGGGCGCAGCAGGCTCCGGACGGGCCGGTGATCGCGGCGGGTTCCACCGGATCGGTACCGGCGACGGCGGACCTGATGGGGGTGATCGCCCGCCTGCCCGGCGGCATGGTGGTTCTGCCCGGGCTGGACACGGCGATGGACGACGACGCCTGGGCTGCCGTGGAAGACACCCACCCTCAGGCCGGTATGAAGCGGCTGCTGGCGCATCTGAAGGTCGGACGAGAGGCGGTGGTGCCGTTCCTGGAAGAGCGCGAGGCGCCGGGGGACCTGTTCTCTTCCCGTCCGGCCGTGCCTTCGCCTGCTCTGGCCGGACGCCTGACCCTGGTGCGCGAGGCCATGCGGCCCGCCGCTACCACCGACGCCTGGCGGGCGCTGGCGGAAGGCCGGGGGGCCGGCGATGGCGGAGAGGGGACCGTCGCCGCGCTGGCCGGCGGTCTGTCCGGGCTGATGCGCCTGACCGCCCCCGGGCCGCGCGAGGAAGCCTCGGCCATCGCCCTGATGATGCGCGAGACCTTGGAAACCGGGGGCCGCACCTGCGCCCTGGTGACCCCGGATCGCACCCTGGCACGGCGGGTAAAGGCGGCGCTGGGGCGCTGGGGCCTGCCGGTGGACGACAGTGCCGGCCAGCCGCTGGATCAAACGGCGCCCGGCGCCTTTCTGCGCCTTGCCGCCCGGGCGGGGGTGGAGGGGCTGGCGCCGGTCAGTCTGCTGGCGCTGCTGAAGCATCCCCTGGCCAGCGGCGGCCTGCCCCTGGACCGCTTCCGCGACCGGGTGCGACGGCTGGACCGGATCGTCTTGCGCGGTCCCCGGCCGGACACGGGCGTGGCCGGGTTG
Organism: Rhodospirillaceae bacterium Z3-40; assembly: GCA_046233135.1. Classification (GTDB taxonomy): domain Bacteria; phylum Pseudomonadota; class Alphaproteobacteria; order Rhodospirillales; family Rhodospirillaceae; genus JBJXHN01. The sequence goes on from JBJXHN010000005.1 coordinate 551,312, forward strand.
CGGGCGGCCGTGCTGGCGCGGGTGGACGAGGCGGAGAAGGTGGAGCCTCTGCTCGACCTCTGTGACCGACTGGAGCTGGCGGCCGGTCCCTTTCTGGCCCTGCTGAACCAGCCGGAGGCACCTCTGGCCGGACTGCTGGAGGCCCATATGCGGTTCTGCGAAAGCCTGGCGGACACCGCCGAGGGCCAGGGCGTGCTGCCCGGTGCCGCCCGGCTGTGGGAGGGCGATGCCGGCGAGGCGGCGGCGCGTCTGGCCATCGATCTGGCCGATGCGGCTCCGGCCATGGAGATGATCGCGCCGCACCACTATCCGGCGGTGCTTGATGCCCTGATGGCCGGCCGGGTGGTGCGGCCCAACCGCGACCTGCACAGCCGGCTGTTCATCTGGGGGCCGCTGGAAGCCCGGCTGCAACGGGCCGACCGGGTGATTCTGGGAGGGCTCAACGAAGGCTCCTGGCCGGCCGCCGTGGACCCGGGGCCGTGGATGAGCCGCCCCATGCTCGCCGAATTCGGCCTGCCCCAGCCCGAGCGGCGCATCGGCCTGGCCGCCCACGACGTCTCCCAGCTGCTGTGTGCGCCCGATGTGGTGGTGACCCGCGCCGCCCGGGTGGATGGTACGCCGACCGTTCCGTCCCGCTGGCTGACCCGGCTAGAGGCGGTGGTCCGCGCGGCCGGGTTGGCCGACGTCTGGGACGCGGCGGAAGAGCAGGGGGCGGTCTACCTGGACTGGGCGCGCAGCCTGGAAACTCCGGAACGCCGCATCCTCGTGCCGCCGCCGGCTCCCACGCCACCGGTGGCCGCGCGGCCGCGCTCGCTGTCGGTGACCCGGGTCGAGCTGTGGATGCGCGATCCCTACGCCCTCTATGCCGAAAAGATTCTGCGGCTGGAGCCCCTGGACCCGCTGGATGCGGACCCCAGCGTTGCCGACTATGGCACACTGGTGCATGCGGCGCTGGAGGCCTTCGCCAAGGCCTTTCCCCGGGACTTGCCGGCCGATCCGGAAGCCGAACTGATCGCGCTCGGCCGCAAGGCCTTTGCCGATGCGCCGGACCGGCCGGGGGTGCAGGCCTTCTGGTGGCCGCGCTTCGAACGCATCGCTCCCTGGATCGCCGAAATGGAACGGCTGCGCCGGCCCCTGGTCGCCGAGGTCTATGCCGAGAGACGGGGCGAACTGACCGTGGAAGGGCCGGCCGGTCCCTTCACCCTGACGGCCACGGCCGACCGGCTGGAACGGCTGCGGGACGGAGCGCTGACGGTGATCGACTACAAGACCGGCACCCTGCCCAGCCTGACCGAGGTGGACGCCGGCTATGCCCCTCAGCTGCCCCTTGAGGCGGCGATGGCCGAAGCCGGTGCGTTCGCCGGCGTCCCGCCCGGTGGGGTGCGCGAGCTGGCCTTTTGGAAGCTGCGCGGCGACCTGAAGGGCGGCGAATCGCGGTCCGCCAGCAAGAACCCACACGAGGCCGGGGAACGGGCGCTGCGCGGCTTCGAAGCCCTGGTGCGGGCCTTTGATGCCGAGGGTACGCCCTACATGGCACGGCCCCATCCCGACCGGGCGCCCAAATACAACGCCTATCAGCATCTGGCCCGGGTGGCCGAGTGGAGCAGCCAGGAGGATGAAGGATGAGCGGGATGGTCTCCGGGGACGCGCCCGCCCTTGATCCGGCACGGCCGCAGCGGCGGGCGGCGGCGCCTGGTGTGTCCGCCTGGGTGGCGGCCAGCGCGGGGACCGGCAAGACCAAGGTGCTGACGGACCGGGTGCTGCGCCTGCTGCTGGCCGGCAGCCCGCCGCAGCGGCTGTTGTGCCTGACCTTCACCAAGGCGGCGGCGGCGGAAATGGCCAACCGCATTTCCGGTGTGCTGGCCAGATGGGCCACCGTGTCGGATGCAGAGCTGCACGGCCTGCTGTCGGACCTGTTGGGAGAGCCGCCGGAGGATCTTGCGGTGGTGCGCCGGGCACGGCGGCTGTTCGCCCGGGTGCTCGACACGCCGGGGGGCCTGCGCATCCAGACCATCCACGGCTTCTGCCAAAGCCTGCTCGGCCGCTTTCCCATCGAAGCCGGGGTCAGCCCGCATCTGGAGGTGCTGGACGACCGGGAAGCGCAGGTGGTGCAGTTGGAAGCCCGCGATGCGCTGCTGAGCGCCGGCCGCTCCGGCCTGGTGCATACGGCCGCGCTCAGCCGCGCCCTGACCCTGGTGACCGGGCGGCTGCACGAAACCCGCTTCAATGACGTCATGGCCGCGCTGATCGGCGAGCGAGGTCGTCTCGGCGCCTGCCTGAAGGCCTATGGCGGTGCGGCGAGGCTGGGGCAGGCCCTGCGCGGCCATCTGGGGCTGGGGCCGGAGGACACACCCGAAAGCCTGATGACGGCGGCCTGTGCCGACGGCGCCCTGGACGGTCCGGGTCTGCGCCGGGTGGCGGCGGCGATGATGGCCGGCGGCAAGGACGAGGCAAAACGGGCGCCGGCCATCGCTGCCTTCCTCGCCGCCGACGAGTCCCTGCGGCCGAAACTGTTCGAGGACTACTGCCAGGCTTTCCTGACCGCCAAGCTGGGGCCGCGCTCGCCCGACCGGATCTGTACCAAGGGCACGGAAAGTGCCGCGCCGGGCACCCGGGAAACGCTGCTGGAGGAACAGGCCCGCCTGCTGGAGGTGGTCGCCCTGACCCGCGCCGCCACCATCGCCGAAGCCACCGAGGCGCTGATGGTGCTGGCCGAGGCGCTGCTGGGGGAATACGCCGGCCGCAAGCGCAGCCGGGGCCGCATGGATTACGAAGACCTGATCCTCAGCGCCCGCCACCTGCTGGAGGGCAGCGGGGCGGCGGCCTGGGTGCTCTACAAGCTGGACGGCGGGCTCGATCACCTGCTGGTGGACGAGGCACAGGACACGAGCCCCGGCCAGTGGGCCATCGTGCGGGCGCTGGCCGACGAGTTCTTCGCCGGACTGGGCGCCCATGCGGAACGGCCCCATGCGGCCGATCCGCGCACCCTGTTCGTGGTTGGCGACTACAAGCAGTCGATCTACGGTTTCCAGGGCGCCGATCCCAAGTCCTTCGAACGGATGTATGGCCATTTCTCCCGGGAAATCACCGAGTCGGAGAACACGTTCGAGGCCGTCCCCCTGACCATTTCTTTCCGCTCCACAACCGCCGTGCTGGATGCGGTGAATGCGGTGTTTGCCAACGATCCTGCCCGCGACGGGGTGGTGCTGGCCGGCGAGGAATTTCCGCCTCATGTGGCCTTCCGCGACAAGGATGGCGGTACGGTCGAAGTCTGGCCGCCCCTGGCCCCCCTGCTGGCCGAGGAAAGCGACCCCTGGAAGCCACCGGTGGAGCGCATCCGCCTGCCCGGTGCCCGGGCACGGCTGGCTGATTTGGTGGCCCAGCGGATCGCTGCCATGGTTGCGGGCGGGATGATGCTGGAAAGCCGGGGCCGGGCCGTGCGGCCGGGCGATGTTCTGGTGCTGGTGCGCCGGCGGGGCGGTTTCGAAACCGATCTGGTGGCGGCGCTGAAGGCGCGGGGCGTGGCGGTGGCCGGTGTCGATCGCATGGCCCTGACCGAGCAGATCGCGGTGATGGACCTGATGGCCCTGGGCAAGGCCGCGCTGCTGCCCGAAGACGATCTGACCCTGGCGACGGTGCTGAAGGGGCCGATGATCGGCCTGGACGAAGACACGCTGTTCTCCCTGGCCTACGACCGCCGGGGCCGCCGCCTGTGGGATCGCCTGCGGGATCATGCGGGGGCGGAAACGGCGGTGGGCAGCGCTCATGCCCTGCTGGAGGAGCTGCGCGGCGAGGCTGCCCGCCTTCCGCCCCACGAATTCTACGCCCGCCTGCTGGATGGCCGGGATGGCCGCCGCCGGCTGCTGGCCCGGCTGGGGCCGGAAGCGGAAGACCCCATCGACGAGTTCATGGCCCAGACCCTGGCCTATGAACGCCTCTCCGCCCCCAGTCTGCAAGGCTTTCTTGCCTGGCTGGATCAGGGCGGGGTGGAGATCAAGCGCGACCTGGACCAGGGCAACCTGGATGCCGTGCGGGTGATGACCGTGCATGGTTCCAAGGGGTTGCAGGCGCCGGTGGTGATCCTGCCCGACACCATGACCAAGCCGCAGCAGGGGCCGCTGCTGCTGTGGACCGAGGACGGGCCGGAAGGGCTGCCCTTGTGGGTGCCCGCCGCCGCAGATCGGGAGGTGGTGGCCGAGACCCTGAAAGCCGCTGCCGATCGGGACCGGGACCGGGAATACCGCCGGCTGCTTTATGTCGCCATGACCCGGGCCGCCGATCACCTGATCGTCTGCGGCTGGGAGGGCAAGCGGGCCGCGCCGGAAGACGCCTGGTACCGGCTGATCCGCGATGCCCTGGAGCCGCTGTGCCAACAGGCGGTCGATCCGCTGCTGGTCAAGGCCGGGCTGGAGGCGCCGGTGCTGACCCTGCGCTGCCCCCAGAAGCGGCCGCCGAAAGAGGACGGAAACGACCGGGAGCGGCCGGCTCCGCCGCCTCTGGCGGAGTGGGCGCGCCGATTGCCGCCGGCCGAACCCCAGCCACCGCGCCCCCTGGCCCCCAGCCATCTGGGGGATGATCCGCCGGTGCGCTCGCCGCTGGACGGCGGGGCCGATCCCTTGGCCGGTGCGCGCCGGGGGCAGATGGTGCACCGGCTGTTGCAGGCCCTGCCCGACGTACCGCCGGCGGAGCGGGAGGATGCGGCCCTGCGCTGGCTTGCCCGGCGGGACGGGGAAACCTCGGAAGAGGCGCGGCGGGATGTGGTGGACGAGACCCTGGCGGTGGTCGGGGACCCGCGCTTTGCCGACCTCTTCGGGCCGGATTCCCGGGCCGAAGTGCCCCTGGTGGGGCTGATGGGGGATTTGGTGATCTCCGGTCAGGTGGATCGCCTTGTGGTGGGCGATGGGGTGGTTCGGATCGTCGATTTCAAGACCAACCGGCCGCCTCCGGACCGGCCGGAGGGGGTGCACCGGACCCATGTGCGGCAGATGGCCGCCTATCGTGCCCTGCTGTCGCAACTGTTCCCGGATCATCGGGTGGAATGCCTGCTGCTGTGGACCGATGGCCCGCGCATGATGGAACTGCCCGAAGCCCTGCTGGAAGAGGCGCGGCGCGGGCTGGACCGCGACCTTTTCGGGGGAGCGACTCGGTGAATGTGGTATCCGGGGCGGGATTAGGAGTCGTCCCCCTGTCTTGACGACGGCCGTTGGCGCCTCCTACATTCAGGGGCCAATGGTTGTTGCCGTCCGCGGGCGGGCGAACTGTCCGACCTGTGCCGGCCTTGATGCGGCTGGCCCCACAGAGGAAGTTGAACATGAAGCAGGTTTCCGACGCGTCCTTTGAAGAGGATGTGCTGAAGGCCACGGGTCCGGTCCTGGTGGATTTCTGGGCAGAATGGTGCGGCCCCTGCCGGCAGATTGCGCCGGCCCTGGAGTCGTTGGCCGAGACCATGAAGGATCAGGTCACCGTCGCCAAGATCAACATCGACGAAAACCCGACCACGCCTTCCAAGTACGGCGTGCGCGGCATTCCGACTCTGATGATCTTCAAGGACGGTCAGGTGGCGGCAACCAAGATCGGCGCCGTGCCCCGCCAGCAGCTGTTCGACTGGGTTCAGGATTCCATCTGATCCCGCGCATCGGATCGCGCCGGTCCCGTTGCCGGGAACGGCGCCCCGGTCGCAATCGATCGGTCATGATCGGCCCCGGACGGTGGTGTTCGGGGCCGTTCTGCTGCGCCCGCCGGTGATGCCGTTCCACGCGGGGCAAGCCCCGGATCGGGCGGTCCGCGGGGCGGAGCAGCCTTGAGAAAACATGGTTCAGGACAGAAGGAGCCCCGATGCCCGATGGGTATGTGACCGACGCCGCCTACGTGGCGGAATACGCCGCGGATCACAGCCCGGCGGCGATGAACTGGGGGGCGGCTTTTTGCGGTGTGGCGCCCCGTCCGCTGGACCAGGGGTTCACTTGGTGTGATTTCGGCTGCGGTCACGGGCTGACCACGGCGATCCTGGCGGCCGCCTATCCTCAGGGACAGTTCTACGGTGTCGACGTCCAGGAAACCCAGGTGGGCAACGGACGGGCGCTGGCCGAGGCCGGTTTCCTCGGCAACGCCACTTTCCTGAAGATGGATTTCAAGGCGCTGCGGCCTGACACTCTGCCACCGCTGGATTTCGCGGTGCTGCACGGGGTGCTCAGTCAGGTGGACGGGGAAACCCGGCAGGCGGTTATTGCCCATGCCGCCCAGTCCCTGAAGCCCGGGGGCCTGATGCTGGCCACCTATAACGCCCTGCCGGGCTGGGCGGCGATCCAACCCTTGCGGGACCTGCTGTTCAGCGTGACCGCCGAACACGAGGGCAATGCCCTGGCCCGCGCCCGTGCTGCCCAGGACTGGCTGCGGGGCATGCGGCGGGCCGACGTCAAATTCTTCCGGGACAATCCGGCCATCGGCGCGGCTGTCGACGGTTTGCTCGACCAGGATCCGCGCCATATGGCCCATGAGTATTTCCTGGGTCTCCAGACTCCCTTTCACTTCGCCCAGATCTCCAACGAGATGCAGGCCCATGGCCTCAGCTTTGCCGGCCGTACCGAATTCGCTCTCAATCTGGTGGATCTGGCGGTCCCCTCGACGGTGCAGCCGGCGTTGCGACGCTGTAAATCCCGGGCCGAGCTGGAAGCCAAGCGGGACTTCATCCGCAATGAAACGGTCCGCCGCGACCTTTACGTAAAAGGCAGCGCTTTCGGGTCGGAGGCCGCCTGGGAGGCCGCCCAGCGGGCTCTGGTGGTGGGGCTGGAGACTCGGTCCGACCTGCTGGAGCGGCAGGTGTCCTTCGGTGATCTGTCGATGACCTACACCGGCACTCCATTCGACGAGGTGCTGGCTGCCCTGGACGAAGGCGCGTGCACGGTTGCGGACCTGCCGCAGCGTGGGCCGCTGAAGGGGCAGCCGCCGATGCTGGTGCTGGATGCGGTGCGGCTGCTGCTGGCAGGCGGGTTGATCCGGCCCTTCGCCACGCCAACGGAGCCCCCCGGCGCGGGGACGGTGGATCCCAGCGGGGCCTTCATGATGACGCATCCTTTGAACCGGGCCATGGCCGGCCGCCTGGGGTTCAGTGCACCACGCGTACCGCTGGTGTCGCCGGGGCTGGGGGGCGGTTTGATGATGAGCAACATGGAAAGCCTGCTGCTGCTCGGCTTGTGTGACGTCGGGCGCGCCAAGGCACCTGAATGGGCGGCGCAGGTCTTGCGCAAAGCCGCCAGCGAAGTGGTGGTGGGAACGGGCGCCCTGTCAGAAACGGAAACCCTGGCGCTGTTCCGCAGGAGTCTTGATGCACTGATCTCCGACAAGCTGGAGAAATTGGTGGAACTGGGCGTTGTCATGCCGGTGGAGACATAAAAGTTCCTGATTCGGGTACGGACACCCGGGCTTACGCCGGATCGTACGGGGCGCTGGCGGGTGGCAAACCGAAGCCGCTGGCCAGCAGGTCGGCGATGGCGGCGCGCAGGACCTCCGGCTTGACCGGCTTGTGAAGCAACGGCAATCCACTGGCGTCGGCTTCGCGCAGGCGCTGGGGGGCCGTGTCGCCGGTCAGCAGCAGGGCCGGTACCGGGGCGTCGAAATGGTCACGGATTCGCGCGACCGCATCCACCCCGGTGACGCCGTCGCCCAGCCGGTAGTCGGCCACCACCACATCCGGCGGGGCGTCCAGGCCGCCGCTGTCCAGGCCTTCTTGCAGGCTGTCCAGGCTGTCGAAGGCCAGAACCTCGCAGTCCCAGCCTTCCAGCACCATGGTCAGGCCGTCCAGGATGGCCGGTTCGTCGTCCAGCACCATGATGGTCAGGCCGTGGGCGGCGTCCGGCTCGGCATGGGGCAGGGCGAAGTCCAGAATGGGATCGAAATCTTCCCCCCGGGGCACGGGCAGCAGCAGGCCGAAAATCGACCCCTGGCCGGGCCGGCTGGCGACGGTGATGCGGGCGCCGAGCAGGCTGCCGACCCGCTTGACGATGGCCAGGCCAAGGCCCAGGCCCTCTCCCTTTTCCCGGGCCGGGTTTTCCACCTGATGGAAGTCTTCGAAGATCAGGCCGGTCTGGTCGGCGGGAATGCCCACGCCCGTATCGGCCACCTGCACCTCTACCCCGTCGGGCCGGCGCCGGACCCCCAGCAGCACCCGGCCGGCGGGGGTGTAGCGCACGGCATTGCCCAGGAAATTGCGCAGCACGATTTCCACCAGCGCCGGATCGGCATGAACCATGGCGCTGGTGCGCACGCAGCGGAAGTCCAGCCCCTTGGCCTCGGCAACCGGGTGGAATTCCTCGGCCAAGCGGGTCAGCAGCGGCCCCAGCCCCTGGTCCCGCAACTCGCAGCGCATTAGCCCGGCATCCAGCTTGGAGATGTCGAGCAGGGTGTTAAGCAGGCTGGTCAGGGCTTCGGCGGTCTTTTCGATCTTGTGGACGATGGCCGCGCGCTGGGGATCGCTTTCCTTGCCCGCCAGGACGGACACGAACATGTTCAGGGCCTGAAGCGGCTGGCGCAGGTCGTGACTGGCCGCGGCCAGGAAGCGGGTCTTGGCGCGGCTGGAGCGGTCGGCCTCTTCCTTGGCGGCGCGCAGGTTCTGTTCGGCCAGCCGTTCCTGGGTGTTGTCGCGCACATGCATGAAGACCGTCGCGGTTTCGCCCACCCGCTGGCGATAGAGGGCGGCACTGACCTGGCCCCACAGGGTCTGCCCGCCCCGGCCGATGAAACGCAGGGACACCGACAGATGGCGTTCCTGGCCGCTGCCCAGGCGGTGCAGCAGGTCGTAGGCGATCTTGATATCGCCGGGAAAGACGATGCTGGCCAGCTCCCGGTCGGCGGCCTGCTCCGGCTCCAGGCCCAAGAGCTGGCCCATCATGGGATTGATGGCCTGCAGGCGCCCGGACAGTCCCAGCAGGGCCATGCCGTGGCCGGCCGATTCGAAGGCGCTGCGGAATCGTTCCTCTGCATCATTCAGGGACAGGCGCAGCAGGCGGCTTTCGGTGATATCACGCAACCGAAGGACCGCTGCCCCGACGGTGTCGTCGGCATTCGTCACCGGGGTCAGACCGACGGACCACCAGCGGCCGGCGTCCTGGTCTTCGACCCATTCTCCAACTCCGCAAGCCATCACCCGTTCCAGCGCCGCACGGCGACCTGCTGCCGCATGGGGGCCTAGGTCGCCGAAGGCGTCCGTCCCCGCCGCCAGCCCCGCCGCGCCGCCCGGCAACACCCGCCCCGTGCCGTCGACCACCATCGTCCGGTCTTCTCCGGCGCGCAGCACGGCGGCCAGCAGGACGTCCGGGGAGGGAGGTGCGGCAGAGGCGCCAGGGCCGGGGCCGGGGGGCGAAGGGGGCGTGTCGGTCCGGGAGGAGGGCATGGGAGCAGCGGCCTCGCTTGACGAACGGGAAAGGGCGTCCGACATTATGCAACAGGATGGTGCCCTTCGGGGATCATCCCTTCATGGGCGCCGGCAACGGGCCCCCCATGCGTGTTTGCTCCGGACCCTCCTTGTCCCCTTGCGGGATGGCGGGGTCCCGGCCGAGGAGGACGCAACGTGACGAGACTATCCGTGTTCAACAGCCCCCTGCTATTGGGCTTCGACCATTTCGAGCGGGTTCTGGACCGCGTTTCGAAGACCCAGGCGGAAGGCTACCCCCCCTATAATATCGAACAGGTGGGCGAAACAGCCCTGCGCATCACCCTGGCCGTCGCCGGTTTCGGCGAGGACGACCTGTCGGTGTCCGTGGAGGACAACCAGCTGGTCATCCGTGGCAAGCGCCAACAGGACGATTGCGAGAAGATCTATTTGCATCGCGGTATCGCCTCCCGGCAGTTCCATCGCAGTTTCGTGCTTGCTGAAGGGATCGAGATCGCCGGTGCGGCGCTGGAAAACGGTCTGCTGCATATCGACCTGGAACGGCCCATTCCCGAACCCCAGGTGCGCCATATCAAGATCGATACCAGCCCCGCTTCCAAGGCCAAATCTGCCAAGACCATCGATCTCAGTGATCCGTCAGGGTCCGACAGGGCGTAGCTCCTCTGGCCGGTGCCTCTCTCGCCGGCGCTTCGCGACGGACGAAGAACGGCCCGTGCCGAGGCAGATGCCCTGAGCAAGATCGATGTCGAGGAAACGGATGTTTTGCCGGTCCGGTCCGGACTCCGACTTTCGGGGATCCGACAGGCTTGTCCGGACGTTAACCCCTTGCAGACTATTTAGCGTGTAAGATTGAATGGGGATGGTCCCAGACCAACCTATTATGTGCAAGGGCAGACGGCATCCCAGGCTGACGCACCCGGTTTCCCCCGGGTTGATGAGAAGGAGTGGATACCATGGCCGAAACTCTGAGTGTCGCACCGGCGACCAAAGCCCAACTGGCTTCCCTGACCCCCCAGGACCTGGAAGCGCTCGGCACCAACATCGTTGCCTATACCCGGCCCGTTGAAGCGGACAACGAAGGAGAGCACCAGACGTTCTGGGCGATCTTTGCCGCCAACGGACAGCAGATCGGCTGGGCGCCCACCTACGAGATGGCGCAGCAGGCGATTCGCTCCCACGACATGCAGCCCGTCCGCCTGCACTGATCGCGGGACGGTGCATGCTCCGGGGAGGGGGCGTTTCTACTCCCCGGAGGTGGTGTTCGAGGTAGCCGCTTCCGCCGGCCGGACGGACCGCTTGGTCGTCCGCGATTCCCGGTGCAGCAGATACAGGCCCGAAGCGGCGACTACGGGCATGCCCCACAGGGTCGACTCCAGCGGCAAGGTGTCGAACACCAGCCAGCCCAGGAGTGTGGCCCACATCAGGTAGGTATAGTCGAAGGGCGCCACCACGCTTGCCGGCGCCAGACGCACGGATTGGGCCAGTGCGGTCTGACCCAGGCCGCCGACCATCCCCAGCAGCATCAGCAGGCCGAAGGTGGTCGGCGACGGCGTTGTCCAGACGAAGGGCATCACCGGCGCCAGCACGATCACGTTCATGAAGTTCAGCCAGAAGGCGCTGGACAGGCTGGTCATGGTCCGGCCCTGGATGCGCAACACCACCAGCAGCGTTGCGTAGCCCAAGGCGCCCATCAGGGCCCAGGCCGCGCCCCAGGACAGGACGCCCCCGCTGGGTTGCAGGATGATCATCACCCCGGCAAACCCCACCAGGATCGCCACCCAGCGCCGCCACCCCACTTCCTCGCCCAGAAAGGGCACGGCCATCAGAGTGACGAACAGCGGCGAGGTAAAGGTGATGGCCCCCACCTCGGCCATGCCCAGGGTTTGCAGGGCGGTGAAAAACCCCACCAGCGTCGCCATTCCCAGAACCATGCGCAGGCCCACCAGCACTGGCTTCTTCAAGGCCCGGTCGGCGGGAGCCTGGGTGATGAACAGGGGAAAGACGACGGTGATTGCGCCCAGATTCCGGAAAAAGACCAACTGGAGAATGGAAAACTCCCCCCCCAGCAGCTTTGCCAGGGCGTCCATGCTGGCGAACAGCCCCATGGCGACCACCATGAAGCCGATGCCGGCAAGGTGGTGGTTGGGTGGGGGGGAGCTGTCAATATGCATGGTTTTTGAATGACATTTTAGGGTTGATGGCGGTGTCGATATACTCGCTTATGCATTTGCCATTTTTAATTTGTGGGATTATCGTGATGACCCGGTCGACGGATGCAAAATGGCCGCTTGAGAAGGCCTGAGCCGACCTTATATGAACCGGTACATGACTGGTCCTGAAGGCCAGCCGCGGGAAGAGGGAATACCTTAACGAGGATGGAAATGATAGCCGTGGGGCTGGTAAAGGGCTCCGCAGCCGTGTCATTTTCCATTTTCGCATCTTTGGATTGGTGCGCGCAAGCGTTGAGCGGTCCCTGAATCTCAAAGAATGCCTGAAGCGTTTCCCGGGCGGCAATCATGGGGACCAGAGTCCTGGTGGGAGGAGAAGAAAGGCATGTTAACGGCGAGCCTGCGTCTACGTCGCGGCGAATCGGAACCCCCCGTGCGGTCCGGCAGCCCGCGCCCGAAAAATTCCCTGTGGCCCGACCCCTATCCCGGCACCGAAGAGCCCTGCCTGCGGGATATGTTGGAGGATGACGTGCTGCGCAGCTTGATGGCTTGTGATGGCATCGCAGAAAGCAGCCTGCACGCTCTGGTAAAGGATACCCGTCAGCGCCTGGGGAACTGAGGAGGCCCGGTTCCCTGCCCGGTTGTCCGGATGAATTGTTGAGTTATCAGTCTCTTGTGTCGGCTTGATCAAGGCCGGCGCCGTCTCCGTCACGCGGAGAGAGGGCGCCGGCCTTGAGCGTTTTCGGGACCGCAAGATCGGTGGCGAGAGGCCATCCGAATTGGGGTGTGATCGCAATCACTCAGATTTTATTCAAATTTCCGTGACCTCCATCACATTCCCATCGGCTTGCGAGGGGCATTCTCTCGGTCAACGGCGCTCCGCCGGAAGGGGCGCCGGCGAGATCATGGGTCGTGAGAACAAAGGATGGGGATCATGCGATGTGCCGCGGAACAGGCGTTGAACGACCACTTCTGGGCGCGGGTGTCCCCGGTGCTCGACGGTCGGGCCGATCACGATTGCCATTCTCATCATCACGGCTATTCCGGCGAATCGGGTGTGCGCCAGAAGGGCGGACCCGGTGCCTGGGGCGGAGAAAACTTGTTCGACGAGCGAACAGTCACTGAAACCTAGGCGCTTTCCTTCTAATCTAAGCCCTCGGAACGAGAGGGTGGAAAAGGGGAGAATCCCATGACGATGCAGCACACCGCCACACCGGCGCGGCCGGGCGCAGGGCGCCCGGTGGCCGGCGACCCCCCTGTTTTGGCCGAACCGTTGGGCGCCTTGCGGCGGGCCATGTGGGTTCTCGTGGGGGTGGGTTTCTTCCTGAACCTGCTGGTGCTGACCACCCCGATCTATATGACCCAGGTGTTCGACCGGGTGCTGTCCACCGGGCACTATGAAACCCTGTTGATGGTGACCCTGATCGCCTTCGTCGCCCTGGCCGTGCATGGGACGCTGGATGCGGTGCGCGCGGCGATGCTGAACCGCACCGCTCAATGGCTGGAAGGGCGACTCGGGGCGCCGGTGATGGAAGCCTCCGTCGGCCGCGCCATCGCCACCGGGACGCCGGGGGAAGGGTTCCGCGATCTCGCCCTGGTGCGCCAGACCATCACCGGCAGCGGCTATGTGGCGGCGCTGGACGCGCCCTGGGTGCCGCTGTTCATTATCCTTCTCTATCTGGTTCACCCGATGATCGGCACGGTGGCCCTGCTGGCGGCCATCGCCCTGTTCAGTCTGGCCCTGATCAACGACCGGGCCACCCGCGCGCCCCTGTCCAAGGCCGGCGAAGCCCAGATGGTGCGCATCCGCATGGCGGAATCCGCCGCCCGCAATGCCCAGGTGGTGCGGGCCATGGGTCTGATGCCCAATCTGGTGGCCCGCTGGGTGGCCGACGGACGGGAACAGGATGCGTTGAGCGAGCAGGCCGGGACCCGTGCCGCCATCATCTCCGGCTTTACCCGATTCGTGCGCATGGCCGTACAGGTGGGGTTGCTGGGATTGGGGGCCTATCTGGTGCTGGAACGGGAGCTTACGCCGGGGGGCATGATCGCCGCATCCGTCGTGCTGGGCCGTGCCCTGGCGCCCGTGGAACAGGCCATCCAGGGCTGGCGGAGTCTGGTGGCCGCCCGCTCCGCGCTTGGCCGTCTGCGCGCCCTGCTGACCCATTTCGGCCCCGCCCCTGCCGGCCAGACCCGCACCCGCATGCCTGCTCCGGAAGGTGCGGTGGCCTTGAATGGTGTCACCCTGGTGCCCCCCGGCGCCACCCGCCCAGTGTTGCAGGGGGTCAGTCTGACCCTGCGGCCGGGCACCATTACCGCCATTCTCGGTCCGTCGGCGGCGGGCAAAAGCTCTCTCTGCCGGGTGCTGGCCGGCATCTGGCCGCCCTCGGCCGGTCAGGTGCTGCTGGACGGGGTTGGCCTGGATAAATGGCATCCGGAAGATCTGGGTCCCCATCTCGGCTACCTGCCCCAGGAAGTGGAGCTGTTCCCCGCCACGGTGCGTGAAAATATCGCCCGCCTGGGCACCGCCACCGACGAACAGGTGGTGGCGGCGGCCAAGCTGGCCGGCGTGCACGAGATGATCGCCGCCCTGCCGCAGGGATACGACACCCCGCTGGGCGATGGCGGCATGGTGCTTTCCGGCGGCCAGCGCCAGCGGATCGGCCTTGCCCGTGCTTTGTTCGGTTCTCCGGCCATTGTCGTACTGGACGAACCGAACGCCAATCTCGATTCCGATGGAGAGCGAGCGCTGATGCAGACCTTGTCGCGGCTGAAGGACAGCGGCGTTACCGTCGTTCTGGTGGCCCACCGCCGGGCAGTCTTGCAGGTGGTCGATTCGGTGGCCCTTCTGGACGCTGGCCGCCTGCTCGTCCATGGTCCCCGCGACCGGGCGATGGAGGAAATCAGCCGCATGATGCGCAGCAAGGAAGCCGGAGCGAGCCGGCCGACCCTGAGCGATTCGAACCCCCGTCAGCCGCAGAACGTGGCCTGATCCGCGCTCCAGAAAGGATGCTCCCGATGACCGAGATCTCTCCGTCCGTTCCTCAGTCCTCCGCCGGGGCGCCAGCTGCTCCACCGGCCGAGGCGACCACCCCCCCTTCCTCTCCGGCCTCCTCTCCCGATACTTCGGCCGGTGTTGATCAGCCGGCGGCGGCCTCTTTGAAGCAGGTGCTGCGCAGCCAGATGGTGATTGGCGGGCTGGTGATTTTCGGGTTCTTCGGGGTGCTTGGCGGCTGGGCGGCCACCGCGCCCCTGGCCGGGGCGGCCATCGCCCCGGGGATCGTCAGCCCCGATATCGGCCGGCGCACCCTTCAGCATCTGGAAGGCGGCATCGTGCGCGAGATCCTGGTGCATGACGGCAGCCAGGTTGCCGCCGGGGAGCGCCTGCTGGTGCTCGACGAGGCCCAGGCCCGTGCGACCTATCAGTACCATCGGGGCCGCATGATCGCCCTGACCGCCCAGCAGGCCCGTCTGGAGGCCCGCCAGGCCGGGTCGACCGAAGTGGAGTTTCCGCCCTGGCTGCTCGCCGAGGCCGAGAAGGCGCCCCAGGTGGCCCGTATTCTCGAAGGCCAGGTGAACCAGTTCCTGACCCGCACCCACACCGCCGACAGCCAGCGCCGCATCCTGACCCAGCGCATTGCCCAGCTGCGCGAAGAGATCCTCGGCCTGGAAGCCATGGTCTCCAGCCAGGATGTGCAACTCGGCCTCATTGCCGAGGAAATCCAGGGGGTGCAGACCCTGGTCAATCGGGGGCTGGAGCGCAAACCCCGCCTTCTGTCCTTGCAGCGGCAGCGCGCCGATATTCTGGGCCGCCGGGCGGAGAACACCGCCTCTATCGCCCGCGCCCGCCAGTCCATCGGCGAATCGGAATCCCGTATCCTGGCTCAGGACGCCGAAATGCTGGACCGCTCCGCCGCCGAGCTGGAACAGGTGCGGGGCGAACTGGGCGGCGTGCTGGAGCAGGTGGCGGCCGCCGAGGACGTGATGAAGCGTCTGGATGTGGTTGCGCCGGTGTCCGGCACCGTGGTCAACATGGCCGTGACCACCCTGGGGGCTGTGATCGCGCCGGGCGAACCTATCCTGGACATCGTCCCGGCCGAGGAAGATCTGCTGATCGATGCCCGTCTCGCCCCCAACGACGTGGATGTGGTGCGCATCGGCCAGCGCGCGGAAGTGCATCTGACCGCCTATTCCCAGCGCAACCTTCCGCGCATCAACGGCGAGCTGACCTATGTGTCCGCTGACAGCCTGATCGACGAGACCGACGGTCAGCGCTATTTCGAGGCCCGGGTGCGGGTCGACGCCGATCAACTGGCCGCGCTGGGTGACGAGATCCGGCTGATGCCGGGCATGCCGGCCGAAGCCATGATCCTGACCGGGGAGCGGACGGCGCTGGATTACCTGCTTCAGCCGATGCTCGATACCATGCGGCGGGGGATGCGGGAACAGTGACGAAATGCCTGGCGGCTATCCCCTCACCTTCGGCGGGCCGCCCGGCATGCCGTGAAAGGGGAACAGGCCGACCTTCAGGCTGTGGCTCATGTGGTTGGCCTTGTTCATGGCCAGGGGCTTGAGATCGGCGGGCAGCGTTTCCGTGGTCGCCTGATCGAAGCAGGTCAGCCAGCGGTCGAACTGGTCGATCTCCAGGCCCTTGTTCATATGGACCCCGAACATGCCGCCGCCCTTGTAGAGATTGGTCCCCAGAAGGTGGTCGGACCAGAAATCGGCGACGATTTCCTTATGGGCCGGCATGTCGGACAGGGCCGCGCGGAACAGCGGCCCCAGCACCGGATCCGCGTCGCACAGGTCGTAAAACCGATCCACTAGCGCCAACATGCGCGGATCCCGGGTCGTCTCGGTCATGGTGTGGTCCCCCAACTGATCAGGCGTCAGTATTCACCGAAAGCGGGGAGCAGGAAAAGGCCCTGTTTGGCCAGGGGGTAAACCCACGCCGGTCGGGAGAGGGGAGATCCGTCGCAAGGGAGACCGGGTCTCCCTTGCAGAGCTCCGGACGCTGTTGTGGATCAGGGGTTGGTCTGCGGGGGGATGGTGGCCTGGTGGCGCACCGCGTTGAACTGGGTCAGTGCCCAGTGCACGGTTGGATAGGCCAGATGGTCCCAGGGGATCTCGTCCCAGCGCAGCAGGGCGCTTTCCAGGCTTTCGATGCCCGGCCCGTGCTGCGGATCGTCCATCGTGGCCCTGTAGACCAGATGGACCTGGCTGATGTGCGGCAGATTGTAGATGGCCAGCAGGTCGCCGATGGTGACCCGCGCCTTGGCCTCCTCCATCACCTCCCGCGCCGCGCCGGCCTGGGTGGTCTCGCCCAGCTCCATGAAGCCGGAGGGAATGGTCCAGAAGCCGAGGCGGGGCTCGATCGCCCGGCGCACCAGAAGGAACCGGTCTTCCCACGTACAGACCGCCCCGACCACCAGCTTCGGATTGTCGTAATGCACGAAGCCGCAGGTGGTGCAGACCAGACGCTCCCGTTCGTCGCCCGCCGGCACGCGGGTCACGAAATGGGGCGGCGGGAACGTGTCGGTGTCGCTCACGGTCGGGCTCAGAGCAGAACATTCAGATAGGTGCCGCGCGGTGCCCATCGGTCATAGCGCCGGCCTTCGAACATCACGAACCGGTCGGCATCATCCCCGTCCCAGATCGGATCGTCGGTTTCCACCGCCCGCATCATCGGCTCGGCGGATGCAGAGGCTTTCGCCGGAGTAATGACCTCTTGTGTGGGCGCAGCCTTGGCCGTGGGCGCCGCCGACGGCGCGGCACCGGATCGGCGCGCACCGCCGGTCCGGGCCGCACTGCCGGCCGGACCTGCCTTGCGCGCCTTGGCCGCCGCCGCCCGAGAGGTGATCACGGGTCCCTGGTACCCGCCTCCGCCGATGCCAGAGGTTTCCTGCGCCATGCCCTCTTTCCTGCCTGTCCCGACCCTGTGGGGCCACCCCGGCCGGAGATCGTGTGTCTCCCACCGGGTGACCCGTTATTCCTGGCGCGGTTCGGCGCTCGCGACCCACACCGAAAAGCCGCCCCGGAAGCAGGGTAATGCTTCGGCGACCATCCGGTTGCAGTGTGGCATTGGTTAGCCGGTGATGTCCACCACGCTGCCCCTGCTGGGCGGAGGGGTGCCCTGGACCGCAGCCTTGGTGGCTTCCGTCCCCTGGGCCAGCAGCGCAGCCGCATGCTGGTCGGCCGTGGCGCTTTGCTGAAGAAGACTTTGCTGGAGCTGAAGCTGGGCCTGGGCCGTTTGCGCGGCCGAGCCAGTACTCACATCCATCTCAGATCCTCCTGATCCGTCGTGGCATGGACCCTCTAAAGGTCCCCCACAAGTCCGAATGATGTGGAGCGCCCACCTTACGCCTCTTGCCCGATTGTCTCAAGAACAACCGGGCGCGGATGCGGTCAAGGTTTCGTGAGCCGCCGGTCGGATCTGTCGGGACTGCCTGATGCATCGACCCAAACGAAGGTCCCAGCCGAAACAATGCCTTAGTGCGCTGACCGCTGAATCGTCAGAAGATGTCAGTGCGCTGGACGGAGGCGGGGAGGGACGCTTGAACCGCCCCTCCTCGGACGCGGCCTCAGACCTTGCCGTGGCAGTGCTTGTACTTCTTGCCCGATCCGCAGGGGCAGGCTTCGTTGCGGCCGACCCGGCCCCAGCTGTCGGGGTCGTCGGCGCGGCGCTCTTCGGCGGGGACGTCCGGATTGCTGGCCGGGCGCGATCCCTGGTCCGTTCCGGCGACGCCCCCCGTTCCCACCTGCTGCGGGGCCTCTTCCTTCACCGCCTGGCCCTGGGGCTGCGGCGGCGGTTCGGGCGGGGTCATCTGCAACTGGACCCGGGCCAGCACTGTGGTGACCTTTTCCCGCAGGTCGGACAGCATGGCCTGGAACAACTCGAAGCTTTCCGACTTGTATTCGTTCAGCGGATCCCGCTGGGCATAGGCCCGTAGGGAAATGCCCTGGCGCAGATGTTCCAGGTGCAGCAGGTGTTCTTTCCAGATCTGGTCGAGAATTTGCAGCAGCAGCGACTTTTCCACCTGACGCATGATATCCGCACCGTATTCGGCGGTCTTGGCGGCCATCATGCGGTTGGCGGCGTCGGTGACGCGCTTGATGATTTCCTCGTCGGCGATACCTTCCTCTTCCGCCCATTCCGAGACGGGCAGATCGAGGCCCAGCACCTGCTTGATCTTATCTTCCAGCCCTTCGGAATCCCACTGCTCGGGCATGGCCCGGGGCGGGATATGGGCTTGCACCATTTCCTCAATCACTTCATGGCGCATGTCGGCAACGGTTTCCGCCACGTCGGTGGCGGTCATCAGGTCGCGCCGCTGTTCGTAGACCACCTTGCGCTGGTCGTTCATCACGTCGTCGAACTTCAGCAGATTCTTGCGGATTTCGAAGTTGCGGGCTTCGACTTTCTGCTGGGCTTTTTCCAGGGCCTTATTGATCCACGGATGGATAATGGCCTCGCCCTCTTCCAGGCCCAGCTTGCGCAGCATGCCGTCCATGCGGTCGGACCCGAAGATGCGCATCAGGTCGTCTTCCAGCGACAGGAAGAATTTCGACGCGCCGGGATCGCCCTGACGGCCGGAGCGGCCGCGCAGCTGGTTGTCGATACGGCGGCTTTCGTGCCGTTCCGTGCCGATCACGTATAGACCGCCGGCCTCCAGCGCCTGCTGCTTCTTCGCTTCGATATCCGCGGTGATGGCGGCGATCAGGGGCGCGCGCTGATCCTCGGGGGTGTCTTCGGGGATTTCCTGGGCGATTCGCATGTCCAGGTTGCCGCCCAGCTGGATGTCGGTGCCGCGACCGGCCATGTTGGTGGCGATGGTCACCGCTCCCGGCACGCCGGCCTGGGCGACGATGAAGGCTTCCTGCTCGTGGTAGCGGGCGTTCAGCACCTGGGGCTTCACCTTCTGCTTCTTGCGCAGCAGGTCGGCGAGGTATTCGGACTTTTCGATGGAGGTGGTGCCAACCAGCACCGGCTGGCCCTTGCCCACGCAATCGGCGATCAGCTGGGCGATGGCCTCGTACTTCTCGGTCATCGTGCGATAGACCTCATCGTCGTGATCGACGCGGGCCTGCGGCCGGTTGGTCGGGATATCCACCACTTCCAGCCCGTAGATCTCGGCGAATTCCCCGGCTTCGGTCATGGCCGTCCCGGTCATGCCCGCCAGCTTGGGATACAAGCGGAAGTAGTTCTGGAAGGTGATCGACGCCAGGGTCTGGTTTTCGGGGCGGATATCGACCCCTTCCTTGGCTTCCAGGGCCTGGTGCAGGCCGTCGCCGTAGCGCCGACCTTCCATGGCACGCCCGGTGAATTCATCGATGATCACCACCTTGCCGGCGCGGACCATGTAGTCCACATCCCGGGTGAACAGCTTGTGGGCGCGCAGGCCCTGGGTGGCATGGTGCACCAGACTGACGTTGCGGGCGTCATACAGCCCGCCTTCCTGCAGCATCCCCGCTTCGGCCAGCAGGTTTTCCATATGCTCGGTGCCGGCTTCGGTGAAGGTGACGGTGCGGGCTTTCTCGTCCTTCTCGAAGTCCTCGTCGGTGATCTGCGCCATCAGGGCGTTGACCGCGCGATAATTGGCGGAACTGTCCTCGGCCTGTCCGGAGATGATCAGCGGGGTCCGCGCTTCGTCGATCAGGATGCTGTCCACTTCGTCGACGATGGCGAAATTGAAGGGTCGCTGGACCATGTCTTCCAGGCGGAACTTCATGTTGTCGCGCAGGTAGTCGAAGCCCAGCTCGTTATTGGTGGCATAGGTCACGTCGGCGGCGTAGGCGGCCTTGCGCTCGGCATCGCCCAGTTCGTTGACGATGACGCCGACGGTCAGCCCCAGGAACTGGTAAACCCGGCCCATCCAGGCGGCGTCGCGTCGGGCCAGATAGTCGTTGACCGTGACCACATGCACGCCCTTGCCGGTCAGCGCGTTCAGATACACCGGCAGGGTGGCGACCAGGGTCTTGCCTTCCCCGGTGCGCATTTCCGAAATCTTGCCCTGGTGCTGAATGATGCCGCCCAGCAGCTGGACGTCGTAGTGGCGCTGCCCCAGTGCCCTCTTCGCCCCTTCCCGGACGGTGGCAAAGGCGTCGACCAGGATGTCGTCCAGGCTTTCACCGTTCTTCAGCCGCTCTTGCAGCCAGGGAGTCCTGGCTCTCAGCTCGTCGTCGGAGAGGCCTTCGACCTCCGGCTCCTTGGCGTTGATCGCCTGAACGGTCTTATGCAGGCTTTTGATGACGCGGTCGTTCGAGGACCCGAAAAGCCGCCGGGCGATGGAACCGAACATGCATACCTCAGCGTTAAGGTGACAGGCGCCTGAGGACCAGGCACGCAGAGGCGGACTGCCGAACGGCGCATTCCCGCCTCGGCGATCCGGTCGTTGAGGTCGAAGACATAGAGCCGGGGGGATCCCCTGTCAACGAAGGCAACGGGGTCCTCTGCCCGGGGCCGGCCCCTCTTTTCGTACCGGATGGTCCGTTCCGATGCGATCTGCGCGCACGCGGACCTTGCGGTCTTCCCCCATTCGGCCCCACCTAGACAGCTGGGCATCTTTATCAGGGAACCTGCCATGCGTGGATCCGACCCCACCTCCAGCGGGCGGCCGCCCGGGGCCGCCGGGGCGCGGTTCTGGCTGGCCT
Source organism: Rhodospirillaceae bacterium Z3-40 (assembly GCA_046233135.1). GTDB lineage: Bacteria > Pseudomonadota > Alphaproteobacteria > Rhodospirillales > Rhodospirillaceae > JBJXHN01. The sequence continues at coordinate 572,519 of JBJXHN010000005.1, forward strand.
TGAGCTGGCTGGCCCTGACCTGGGAACGGCTGTGGCGCGCTTTCTGGCCCCTGGCGACCGGGGGCGGTCTGGCGCTGGCCCTGGCGATCAGCGGGCTGGTGTCAACCTGGCTGGCCGGGTGGATGCATCTGGTGGTGGTGCTGGCTGTTCTCGCCGGCCTCGGGGGATTGGCCTGGCAGGGCGCGCGCGCCTTCCGCCTGCCGACCCGCAAGGACGCCTGGCATCACCTGGAAACCGGTCCCGTCACCCGTCATCGCCCGTTGACCGCGTCGGGTGACAGCATGGCCGTGGGGCAGGGCGATGCCTTTTCCGAAGCCCTGTGGCGCCGCCATCAGGCGCGCATGGCCGCCGCGGCCGGGCTGCTGCGTCCCCGCCTGCCCGAACCGGGTGTGGCCGCCCGCGATCCCCGGGGGCTGCGGGTGGTGCCGCTGTTGTTGCTGGTGGTGGCCTTCGCCGCAAGCCAGGGGCTGGCCGGCCGGCATCTGACCGCCTTTTTCCGCCCCGCCGTCCTGCCGGTGTCCGAGCCGCTGACGGTCAAGGTCTGGCTTACTCCTCCCGAATATACGAATCAACCGCCGCTGCATCTGGCGGCATCGTCGGCGGACGGCGCGGAGAGCGGTGGTGCCGGCTCGAACGGACAGGCCACGGTTGAGTCCGTGGCGGTGCCGGAAGGCACGACGGTACTGGTTCTGGTGCACGGGTCCGCCGAGTCGGGCGTGCTGGTGCACGGGAAGGCTGTCACGCCCCTGGACCTGCTCGATGCGGGCAGCCTGCGGGGCGAAGCGGGGCTGGCGGAGTCGGGGCGCCTGACGGTGCGGGCGGGGGACGAGGTGTTGCTGGACCGGCCGGTGGCGGTGATGCCCGACGCGCCGCCCACCGTGGCCTTCGCCGAAGTGCCCGAAGCCGGTCCCCGGGGCGGCCTGCGCCTGCGGGTACAGGCCGCCGATGATTACGGGCTGACGGCCTTGCGGGCGGACGTGATGGCGGTGGATCTGCTGCCCGGCGATCCGACCGAGCCGGAGGTATTGCCCCTGCCGCTGCCATCCGGGCAGCCGGGGGAAGCGGCGGTGCGCGGCTCCCACGATCTGACGGCCCACCGCTGGGCCGGTCGGCCGGTGCGGCTGACCCTGGTGGCCGAGGACGGGCGGAAGCAGACGGGGACGGCCGGTCCGATGACGCTGATCCTGCCGGAACGGCCCTTCTCGCACCCGGTGGCCCAAGCGATTGTCGCGGCGCGCAAGCAGATCACCCTGGACCCCACCGACTGGCAGGACGTGGTCCGGCAGCTGGATCGCATTGCCCGCCGTCCGCAAACCTTCGGCGAGGATCTGTCGGTGTTCCTGGCCCTGCGCACGGCGCGGGCGCATTTGCTGGGGCAGCGGGCCGGCGCGGACAGCGAGCGCATCCGCGAGGTGCTGTGGCGGGCGGCCTTGCAGGTGGAAGAGGGCGACATGATGCGGGCCACCGCCGATCTCCAGCGGCTGCGGGAGCGGTTGCAGGAGGCCATGAACGGGGACCTGAATGCCCAGCAGCTGCAGGACCTGATGCAGGAGACCCGGCGGGCTTTGCAGGAGATGATGCGCGCCCTGGCCCAGTCAATGCCGGACATGCCGATGAACATGCCGATGCCGGACTCCATGCAGGCGATGGATCTGGCCAACATGGACGCCCTGATGCGTCAGATTGAAGAGCTGTCCCGGCTGGGTGCCGAAGATGCGGCGCGGGATCTGTTGTCGCAGCTGACCGAAATGCTGGACCGCATGGGCGATATGCGGATGTCGCCGCAGATGACCGAGCAGATGCAGCAGATGCAGGAGATCATGAACACCCTGCGCGCCATGCGAGAGCAGCAATCTTCGCTGCTTGACGAAACCTTCCGGGCCGATCAGCAGGCCAATCCGCCCGGCCGGGACGAAGGGATGCGGAACAGCTTGCCGAATCTGGACGGGATGACGATGCCCGGCCAGATCCTGCCGTTTCCACCACGCTTCCGGATGCCCGGTTCTCCGCCGCCCTCCGGTTTTGACGGGGGGGAGCAGGCCCGTCCGCAGAACGGCCAGCAGCAGGGCGACCGGAGCCGGGATCAGGCCGAAGACGATCCGTCCGGCAGGGAAACCATGACGACGGAGGAAATGCAGGCGCTGGCCAAAGCCCTGGCGGAGCGGCAGGAAGCCCTGACCCGGCGCATGGAAGAACTGCTGGGGGACATCGGCGAGATGACCAATCAGGTGCCGCAGTCCCTGGGGGATGCGGCGCTGGCCATGGGGGACGCGGGGGCGATGCTGGGGCAGGGTGACCTGCCCGGGGCGATGGCGGCGCAGAACCGTGCCCTGGACCTGCTGAACCAGGGCAACCAGCAGGCGATGCAGCAGATGATGCAGGCCATGGGGCAGGGCAGCGGGATGATGCTGATGCCCTTTGGTCCCGGCCAGGGGCAGGGGCGTCTGCCCGGACAGGATCCGCTGGGGCGGGATCAGAACGGTGTCAGCGGCAGTTCGAACGAAGACGTCGGCCTGCCCGGACGCAGTGACGTGCGGCGCGCCCGCGAGATCTTGGACGAGCTCCGCCGCCGGGCCAACGAACCCGACCGGCCGGAGCCGGAGAAGGACTACCTGCGGCGGCTCATTCCACGATTTTAGATCAAACTGCCTTAAATCTGCATCGATTTACGGCAGGCAGTTTGATCTAAAAACATATGGCTAGGGCATCGAGTCACGCCGAAGGCGTGCGTTCCGCCGGGAGTCGAAGACGCGCTTGCGCATCGGAAAACCGGTGCCCACTTTTCCGCCGCGATCCTGCGGCTTGAGCGTGGGCGCGAACGACAGTGGCATCAATCGCCAGCCACTCGAAGTCGGGATTGTTGGAAACCCCTTCCAGGATCCGATCAAAGACCCCTTCCCGGACCCATCGGTAGTAACGCTGCTTCGCGGCTTCATAGGAGCCAAATCGCTCGGGGAGATCTCGCCAATGGGCGCCGGAACGAGCCAACCAAAGGAGCGCGTCAAAGAACAGTCGCGCGTTGCTCCGTGGCCCCCGGCGGCCTTTCATACCGCCGGTCACATAGGGTTTCAGGCGCTCCCATTGATCGTCGCGTAGAATTTCGCCTTCCAAGACCAATCTCCCGAAAATCAGCCTTGAATCACGAATGGGGATTCCTGGGAATCCCCATTCGTTAAACAGTCACTACAGCCTAGTGCCCTGCCTGCCTTGGCAGGAACTGGACGCTGTAGTCTGCAGCGGCGGCGTCCGGATTTTCCAGGCTCAGTTCGAAATCCACTTCGCTGTTGCCTTCCAGTGCCGGCTGTGGCGGCGCGTATTGCTTGGAGCGCAGGACGGTTTTGCTCTTGTCCAGCAGGGTCAGCTGGATATCGGGGATCTGCATGGGGTTGCCGGTGGGGTTCACCACTTTGCCCAGCACCACCAGATACCGGTTGGCATCCGCCACCTCGATCTTGGCGACCACATTGGCCAGGGTCAGGTCCTGACGGGCGGAGACGTTCAGTGACAGTGCCCGGTAAACCGGCGCGAGCTGGGGCACATAGGCGGTGATGTGGTCGCGGAAGAACCAGCCGCTCAGGGCGAAGACCCACAGCACCACCAGGGCGATGATCAATCCTTTCAGCACGCCGGAGCCGCGCCGCCCCTGGCGGGGGCGGGGGCCGGTGAAGACACGGGGCAGCGGGTCCGTGTCGTCGTCGCCGATCATGTCATCGTAGTCGTCGTCATCATCGTCATCGCCTCCCTTGCCCCGGGAGCGCATGAACCGCTGGAATTCCTCGTCCTCTTCCTCGAAATCGTCGAGTTCGTCGGGCATGGGGCCGTCGTCGAAAGACGTCCCGCCCCCCTTCATCTTGCCCAGGATGTTATCCAGCTCGGCAAGGTCTTCGTCGGTTTCCTGCGGGCGCCGGGGCGGCGGGCCGCCCACTTCCATGGGGATGTCCGTCGGCCCCTTGCTGCCGGGCTGGCTGGCACCACCTTTTGCGGGCGCACCACCGGGTTCCATCTCCATGGGGATGTCGATGGCCGGACGGGCCGGCTTGCGTGGCTTGGGCGGCGGGGGAGGCGGTGGTGGTGGCGGCGCGGGCGCAGGCACGGGACCGCCGACCGGATCCTGGTGCCAGGTATGTTCACAACGGGCGCACCGCAGCTTTTTCCCCCGAGGCTCAAGAGCGCGGTCGGAGACATTGAATTTGGTGCTGCAGCTTGGGCACGTGATGATCATGTGTTTTTCAGGTCCGCCGAAGTGCTAAATTGGTTATACGTGTTCGCCAGCGGCTGTGACAAGCTCCTGTCGAACGTGCGCTAAAAAGGTTAAGTCTTGGTTTTTTCATGAGGATGCCCCTTGAAATTTGGGCACCCTCGCGTGCCGGGGACAAGGGAGCGGGGCGATTTTTCGTAGGAAGAGCGATCCTGACACCGAAGCGGTGGCCGCGCGCTTCAATGCCGTAGGGCTGCGCTATGGCGCCGGACCGGAAATTTTCACGGACATCAGCTTCTCCCTGCCGGTCGGATCCTTCTATTTCCTGACCGGGGCGTCGGGTGCCGGCAAAAGCTCGCTGCTCAGTCTGATGTATCTGTCGCAGCGGCCGACCCGGGGGACGATTACTCTCTTCAATCGGGATGTTACGGCCACCCATCGCCGCCATCTTCCGGCCATGCGCCGGCGCATCGGCGTGGTGTTCCAGGACTTCCGCCTGCTCGACCACCTGTCGGCCTTCGATAACGTCGCCCTGCCCCTGCGGGTGGCCGGGGTGGCGGAGGATGAAATCCGCAGGCACGTGTCGGAACTGCTGACCTGGGCGGGGCTGAAGGATCAGCTGGGCGCGCGCCCTCCCACGCTGTCGGGCGGGCAGAAACAGCGCGTCGCCATCGCCCGGGCGGTGATCAGCCGGCCGGATCTGCTGCTGGCCGACGAGCCGACGGGCAACGTGGACGATCGCATCGCCAGCCGGCTGCTCAATCTGTTCATCGAGCTGAACAAGCTGGGGACGGCGGTGCTGATCGCCACCCACTCCGAACAGCTGGTCCGGCGCTTCCGCTTTCCGCGCCTGCACCTGGAGGGCGGGACCCTGACGCGGATCGATCCGCTGGCGGAAGAAGCCCGCGCCCTGGCCGAGGCGCCGCCGCTGGGCGTTCATGCCCTGGGGGGGGATCGGCGGTGATTCGTCTGCGGACCGATTTGCCGATCCGCAAGGACGCGGCGACCCAGTTCCTGCCGTGGATTGTGGCGGTGATGGTGTTTCTGGCAACTCTTGCCATGGCCGGGGCCTTTGCCGTGCAGAACATCATCGACCGCTGGGACCGCGATGTCAGCGGGACTCTGACCGTTCAGATCCTGCCCGCCGCCGGCACACCCGAGGAATCCGCCAGTCAGACCGACTGGCGGGTGGAAAAGGCGCTGGAGGTGCTGCGCCAGGACCCGGCGGTCGAGGTGGCCGAGGCCATCCCCGTGAAAAAGCTGCGGGCTTTGATGGAACCCTGGCTGGGGTCGACGGAGTTGGCCGCCGATTTGCCCATGCCGCGTCTGATTGATGTCACCCTGCGCAGCCGCGTGGTTTTCGACCTGGAAGGCCTGTCCGAACGCCTGACCGCCGAGGTGCCCGGGGCCAGCCTGGATGACCACCGCCTGTGGCTAAACAAGCTGATCGGTCTGGCCAGCGCTCTGGGGAATCTGGCCTATGCGGTCCTGGCTCTGGTCGCGGCGGCGGCGGCACTGGCGGTGGTGCAGGCGACAAAATCTGGGCTGGTGCTGCACCGCCCGGCCATCGAGGTGCTGCATCTCATCGGTGCTCAGGATGACTATATCGCCCGACAATTTGCCCGGCGGGCCATGGCGCTCGGCTTGAAGGGGGGCGTTCTGGGCTTTATTCTGGCAATGCCTGCCATCCTGGGTGTTGGTTACCTGGCCAGTGATATCGAAGGGGGATTCGTTCCGGAAGTCACCCTGGGGGTGTTCCACTGGATCTTCCTGGTCTTTCTGCCCGTGGTGGCCGGACTGCTGGCGATGATAAGCACCCGGCTGACGGTTTTGCGGACCCTGGCCCGAATGCTGTAGGTCCGCCGGAAAGGTGTCATGCCCTTGCCGCGATTCGGCAGCAGAAATGCCATATGCAACGGCCATAAAAATAGTCTGGGACCGGCGCGGGGAAAAATGCGACAGTCCCGGCCAACGGAAACGCGGGAAAGCGCGGCAGAGTCTGTCGGTTATGGGTATCGGGTTCAAACGCTTGCTCACCGGGGTGGGCCTGGGTTTCGGTTTGGTGGCCGGCATCTGGCTGGCCGGCTTGGCCCTGTTTGCGGCCGACATGCCCCATGACGTGCTGGATACCACCTCGCGCACCGACACCATCGTCGTGCTGACCGGCGGGTCGGAGCGGGTGTCCGAAGGCTTGGGGCTGCTGGAAGCCGGCCTGGCCGATACGCTGTTTCTGTCCGGTGTCGGCGAGGCGGTCACCCTGGAAGACCTGAACCGGGTGGTTCAGGCGGTGCCCCCCCATTTGCATGACCGGGTCGTGCTGGGCCATGCGGCGCTGGATACGGCGGGCAATGCCAAGGAAACCGCCCAGTGGATGGCCCGCAATCATTACACGTCGCTGCGTCTGGTCACGGCGGCCTACCACATGCCGCGCAGCCTGGCCGAATTCCGCCATGCCCTGCCGGGCATCGCGATCGTGCCCCATCCGGTGTTTCCGGAAGCGGTGAAACAGGAAGAATGGTGGCTGTGGTGGGGAACGGCTCGTCTGGTTGCCGGCGAATACACGAAATACCTGGCGGTGAAGCTGCGGCAGGTGCTGGTCCCGGCCCGCAGGGAACGGGATCCGGCCGTGTTGTCCGGCACCACCACCACACCGGCCCGGGCCGGACGACAATCGGAGGAACGGTCCTGATGGCGGTGATCCGCTCCATTCTGTTCAATATCTTTTACGTGGTATGGTCCATCGGGGTCGGCACCTTCTTTCTGCCGGTGATGCTGCTGCCCAGAGCAGCCACGCAGTTCGGTGTAGCCCGGCTGTGGCTGGGTGGTTTCATTTGGGCCGCCAAGGTGTTTCTGGGGCTGCGTTACGAAGTTCGGGGCCGTGAGAACCTGCCCGACGGACCAGTGATCCTGGCAGCCAAGCACCAAAGCGCATTCGATACGTTTCTGTTCCACTTCATCGTGCGGGATCCGATCTTCGTGCTGAAGAAGGAACTGACCCGCATTCCGCTGGTGGGCTGGTATCTGCTGAAATCCGGCCAGATCGCCGTGGATCGCAAGGCCGGCGCCTCGGCCCTGAAATTGATGGTCAAGGCGGCGCGTGCAGCCTCGGCGGCGGGTGGGCAGATCATCATCTATCCCGAAGGAACCCGGACCGCGCCGGGGACCGATGCGCCCTATCATTCCGGCGTGGCGGCGCTGTACACCCAGCTCGGCATCCCGGTGGTGCCCGTCGCGTTGAACTCCGGCTGCTTCTGGCCGCGCAACAGTTTCGTCAAGACGCCGGGGACGATGGTGGTGCAGATCCTGCCGCCCCTGCCGCCGGGCATGCCGCGCAAGGAATTCCTTGCCACCCTGCGCAGCCAGATCGAAATGTCCAGCTGCACCCTGGCCGGCCTGCCGCCGCCCGCCGCTCCCAGTCTCCCTTCCGGTCCCTCTTCTGGCCCCTCTTCGGGCACGTCCAAGGCGTTGGCGGAGGTCGGGCAAACCGGGGAGAGTACGGACGAGGCCGCCGGCGAGAACAAAGCGCATACGGGGTCTTGACCGGGGCGGCCCGGGCACCCAGAGTCCCGGTCCCATGAACCGTAGACGGTCGGACAGCCTTCCCCGGGCGCGAAAGCGCGCGGAGCGGTGCCGACCGTGCAGTCGCAGGAAAGCCGCGCCCCCATGACCGCCGACACTCTTCCCAGCCCCCAGCGCCAGCCCATCGTCGAAACGGTCTGGCGGGAGAAATACCGCTGGGTGGGCGGTGACGGGCGGTCTCCGGAACAGTCGCCGGACGATACACACGCCCGCGTCTGCGCCGGCGTCTATGCCCGGGACCCGGGCCGGGCGGAGCACGAACGGCTGGCCCACCAGGCCATGAGTCGCATGGAATGGTGCCCGGGTGGGCGAATCCATGCCGGTGCAGGCACGAACAAGCGGGTGACCCTGATCAACTGCTTCGTCAACATGACCATCCAGGATTCCATGGACGGCATCATGGAAGCCCTGACCCGGGCGGCGGTGACCATGCAGCAGGGGGGCGGTATCGGCACCGACTTCTCAAGCCTGCGGCCGCGCGGGGCGGTGGTTCAGCGGACGGCGTCGATCTCAACCGGGCCGCTGTCCTTCATGGAAATCTGGCAGGCGATGTGCGGCACCATCATGAGCGGCGGCGCCCGGCGCGGCGCCATGATGGGGACATTGCGCTGCGATCACCCCGACCTGCCGGCCTTTATCGACGCCAAGACCCAAGCCGGGCGCCTGACCAATTTCAATGTCAGCGTCCTGGTCACCGACGCCTTCCTAAAGGCGGTGGACGAGGATGCCCCGTGGGACCTGGGCTTTTCCGTTCCGCCGGCCGACCGGGAACGGCTGGTGGAGGTATCGGAGCGGGACGGCAAGCCCTGGTACGTCTATGACCGTCAGCCGGCGCGCCAGCTGTGGGAAAAGATAACCCGCACCACCTATGACTTCGCCGAACCGGGCGTGATCTTCATCGACCGTGTCAACGCGCTGAACAACCTGAACTATGCCGAAACCATCAGTTCCACCAACCCCTGCGGCGAACAGCCGCTGCCGCCCAACGGCGCCTGCAACCTGGGCTGCGTGAACCTGGCGGTGCTGGTGCGCGATCCCTTCGGCTCCGATGCCCGCATCGACGATGCGCGGCTGGCCGAGGTCACGGCCATCGGCGTGCGCTTCCTGGACAATGTGCTGGACGTGTCGCTGTTCCCCGTGCCCGAACAGGCGGCGGAAGCGGCGGCCAAGCGGCGCCTGGGCCTGGGGATCATGGGGCTGGGCAATGCCTTACAGATGCTTGGCTTGCGCTATGGCTCCGACGACGCGGTGGCGGAAACCAAGCGGATCATGGCGGTCATCCGCGACGCGGCCTATCGTGCCTCGGTCGATCTGGCCCGGGAACGCGGCGCCTTCCCCCTGTGTGATCGCGACGCCCTGCTGGAACGGCCGTTCATCAAGGACCTGCCCGAAGACATCCGCGCCGGTATCGCCGAACACGGGCTGCGCAACGGGGTGTTGCTGACGGTGGCTCCAACGGGCACCACGGCGATCTATTACAACAATGTCTCCAGCGGTCTGGAGCCCACCTTCGGCTGGCGCTATTTCCGCAAGGTGCTGCGCACCGACGGCGGCCACGACGAATTCGCGGTTATTGACGCCGGCTTCGAAGCCTGGTGCCGGCACGAAGGCCTGGACCCGGCCAGAGCGCCGCTGACCGGCCTGCCGCCGGCCATGGTCACCGCCCTGGAGCTGTCGGTGGAAGATCACTTGCGCATGCAGGCCGCCTGTCAGGCCTATGTGGATGCGTCGATCAGCAAGACCATCAACTGCCCGCCGGACCTGTCCTACGAGGATTTCGAACGGGTCTACCGCCTGGCCTGGGACTGGGGCTGCAAGGGCTGCACCACCTACCGCCCCTCGGACGTGCGCGGCAGCGTGCTGTCGCTGGATGCCACCGTTCCGGCCGGGACCGGGGCAGGGAGCAGTGCGGGTGCGGCGCCCGTACCTGCGTCTGTGCCGGCTGCCGGACCGGTGCATCACCCCGCGTCGCCCCCGCCGCCGCCGCGGCCGGAGTGCCTGGAAGGGCGGACCTACAAGATGCGCTGGCCGCTATCCGACGAGAACTTCTATGTGACCATCAACGACGTGGTCATGCCCGACGGCCACCGCCGGCCCTTCGAGATCTTCATCGCCTCCAAGTCCGCCGAACATGCCGAACTGCTGTCGGCCCTGACCATGACCCTGTCGGCGGTGATGCGGCGGGCGGAAAACCCGGCCTTCCTGGTGGAGGACCTGGAGCAGGTGCGCGGTGCCCAGGGGGTATGGATCAAGGGGCGCTTCGTCAATGGGGTGGTGGCTCTGATCGCCTCGGTCATGCGGCGGCATCTGGCGGATCTGGGGCTGATGGATGCGCTGAAGGAACGGGGCCTGGTGGACCCGGACGGTCCGGATGTGGCGGCGGAGCCGGAGAGCGCCGGCAGCGGCGGCTTGCCCAAGGGGGCGCTTTGCCCGAAATGCAGCCAGTACACCCTGTTCCGGCAGGAAGGCTGCGCCAAATGCGTCAGCTGCGGTCACAGCACCTGTTCCTGATCGGCGGCCATCAGAACCGAAAACCCGGTAAAATGGATAGGTGCCTCCATTCCGTCATGGGCCGGAGGGCAGCCGTTGTGGTAGGTTGATGCGATTGTTTCAGGGGGCGGGGATGGTCTCGCCCCCGTACGAAAGCCCCGGGGGACCATGACAAAGTCCGCGATCGTTCATTTGCTGCTCGATCCGAAGCTGGTTCAGCGCCTGGATGCGATGGCTCTCGATCACCGGAAATCCCGGGATGCACTGGCTGATCTGGCCATCCGCAACCTGCTGGCCCTGCATGACTGGCAGAAGGAACGGGAACCGGGGGAGCGCCGTCCCATGGACCATCGCGCCGGCCTGCCCGTGCCGCCCCTGGTTATTGATGACGACGATGCGGATGAAGACGCCGAAGAGGATTCAGCCCTCGACACCGGCCTTGACGAGAAGGGCGCCGAAGCCGACGCGTCCGCCGAGGCGACGCTCCTTCCCGCCGCCGGAGGTGGCTCCAAGCCGTAGGGTTTGAATCGTTACGGTGCGGGTGCTGCTGGTGCCAGTCGGTCGCAGGCGGCGCGCAGCCGGTTCAGGGCGCTGTCGCGGATACCCATTTCCTCCAGGTGCACGATCGAGTTCACCAGATAATCCCGGGCTGGTCCCTCCAGGCCGTGGCCCTGCAGGATGATCGACGCCGCTTCTTCGTCGCTCAGGCCGCCCCGGTATTGCCCGTGGGTGGTATCGGCGACGAAGCCGTAGGCCCGTACCCGGGTGCCGTTTTCCAGGGTTACCGCGAGCATGCGCTCCTTGTAGACGCCGGTGACCAGTTCCCGTTCGCGCAGGTAGGTCTTGGTCGCTTCGATATGCTCCGGCGCGACGCGATAGGCGCGTCCCTGGCATGACCCACCCCGGTTGAGGCCGAGCACCAAGCCCGGCACCTCCGGCGTGCCACGATAGCGGATGGACAGGATGCACATGTCACGGTGATAGCCGTGCAGCATCGCCTGCTGACATTCTTCAAAGGTGAATCCGGGGCGCCACATCAGCGACCCATAGCCGAACACCCAAAAATCCTGGTTTTTTGTCATTTTCCTTGCATGATGGTTGCCGAATCATCCTACAGCATGTTGTCGGCACACTGAACGGCAAACCGGCCCGTAGGCCCATTCGTCCATGGGAATCGTTGCGGACGCGGGGGACGGATCCCTTCCCGGGGGAAGGGGTCTCGGGGCTGCCAGAAGGGAGCCTGCCGCGAGTTAAGGAAGGAGGCCAGGCTGTGGCCGTGCAAGGCAGGCAGATGTCCGGCAAACCCGCCGCCCGTCAGAAGGGGGGAGGCGGGGGAGCCGATGAGACCGATGGTCCCGGCGCACCGAAGCCGCCGGGCGGAAAGCCGGCCGGGCGGAACCGGGGGCCGGGCAATGCCTATGCCAAGCACGAACGGCCCACGTCCGGGCGGGATCCCCGTTTCCATTCTCCCAACCAGGACGATGATGAAAAGCCCCGTAAACGGCGGAAAAAGAAGAAAAAGACGCTGATGGGGCCGGCGGTGCTGATTCCCGCCGGCCTTGTGATCATCTGTCTGGCCTACGCCGGCTTCTGGCTTTATGCCGCCAAGGTGGCCTCGCAAGGGGTCAGCCAGTGGATCCAGGACCGGCGGGCCGAAGGCTACGCCGTGTCCCACCGGGGGCTGTCCGTGGGGGGCTTCCCGCTGAATGTGGCCCTGGATATCAAGGAACCGTCCATCGAGGCGCCGGAAAGCCTGAACAGCTGGTCCTGGTCTGCCCCATTGGTGCAGGCGCGGGTCAACCCCTTCAGTCCCAGCACTTTTACCCTGCGCACGACGGGCGCGCATTCTTTGGCCATTCCGCTGGGGCAGGGACAGCGGCCGACGCCGCTGCAAGTGACCTTCGGCCAGATGAGCGGCCTGTTCGAGGTGGGGCCGACCGGCCGGTTCGAGGAGATTGACGCCAAATTCCGCGATACCCGGATCGAAGGCCTGCCGATCGGGCCGGTAACCGTGGGCGGTCTGGCCGTCCATACCCTGACCCGCGCCCTTTATGGCGAAGATCCGGAAGGGCAGGTGACATGGAGCATCCAGGCCGACCTGCGCAAGGTCGATTTGCCGCCGAAAGCCCGTCTGGGGCTTGGCAAGACCTTGAACCAGGCGACCCTGGATGCGCGGCTGTTCGGGTTCATCCCGCCCGGTCCGATTTACGACGGGCTGAAGGAATGGCGGGACGAGGCCGGGGCGTTGCGGGTGGATGCCCTGACCATCGACTGGGCGCCTCTGAACCTCAACGCCAGCGGATCCCTGGGGCTGGACGACGACTTGCAGCCCAACGGCGGCCTGACCGCGCAGGTGGCGGGGCTGTTTACCCTGATCGAAGGGATGGGGAAGCAGGGCCTGTCCAGCACCGCCGATGCCAGCATGGCGGCAATGATGCTGTCGGGCGTGGTGAAGGAACGCTCCGCCGGTGGAAATACCCAGATCAGCGTGCCGCTGACCATTAATCGCCGCAGTCTGTTCGCCGGTCCGGCAGAGTTGATCGCCCTGCCCACCATCAACTGGGGCGGAAAGGGACCGCGCAGTCAGGAGCGCATTCGGCCCGGGTTCGAAATCGACCGGGACGGGTCTGTTGTCAGGGATGGGGATCGCGAGTAGAGAGCACCTATCGATTAGGAGGTAACGGGCTGATCTGACACGAATTTTTCACGAAACCGCGCTATACGGCGGAGGGCGTGGCGGTCATCCTCCGCCCGCCTTTCCCGGGGTGGTCCGGGATGGGCCGGTATAGCGTGGAGAGGTCCCCCCGACATGGTCGGCTCGAAGGATGAGCCCTTGGTCCAGCTTGTGGCCAGCTTGCGGTCCGTGGACTGCGACAATCCGGATCTGACGATCCGGATGCATGAACTTGCCCGGTCGCTGGAAGACCACATGCGGGGTGGGATCCAGGTTCGCCCCCGTCGTCCGGCCAGTGTGGCCCCGCGCTTTTTTCTGCCGTTGGATTGAAGGGGGGGACTCTCTATCGGGTTTCCGGGGTCAGGCTGCGCAGCCCTTCCAGCACCGCACGTTCGAAGGTCGAGGGGGCGTCCCGCGCCTCGGCGGCCAGCGCGGTGGACAGATAGGCCTTCACATCCTTTTCGATGATGGCGATGGTGTTGTCCGGGGCGTAGCCTTGGCGCGCCCAGTCGATGCTGTCGAAGTTGCTGCCGTACCAGGTGGCGCCGGAGCTGCGCGACATCAGCTGCTGCAAGGTCCGCCAGTCCAGACCGCAGGCGTCGGCGGCGGCGAAGGCTTGGCGCACGGCAAGCACGGTGGACGCACCGACGAAGTTGTTGATGACTTTCGCCGTCATTCCCGATCCCAGCGGCCCCAGTTTGTACAGCGCGCCGGTCACCGGGGAGAGCACGCCGGCGGCGGATTCCATGGCCTCGTCCGATCCGCCCATCATCACCGTCAGGGTTCCCTGTTCGGCGGCCACCGGCGCGCCGGAGACCGCTGCGTCCACCACCGCGACCCCGTCCGGAACCCGGGCGGCAAGGGTGCGCAGGTCATCCGGGGCGAGGGTGGAGGCGATGATCAGCAGGGCCGGATAGGGCGCCCGGGTGAACAGGCCGTCTGGGCCGAAACAGACCGCTTCGGTTTGCGCGCGGTCGCGCACCAGCGAGACCACGACCGGGCAGTCTGTGGCAAGTCTGCGGGGATCGGCGGTGATCACCGGGGCGAGGGCGCCGAAGGCTTCGGGCGGGCGTACGTCCAGCCCCAGAACGGTGCGGCCTGCGGCCTTCAGACGGGCCAGCATGGGCAGCCCCATCGCGCCACATCCGGCGAAACCGACGGCTACGGTCCGAGGGTCAAAGGATAGCATTCCGTTAAACCTTTACAGCTACAGTCATCCGGACAGTCGCGGTGCCGACCGCTTTACATATCGTTTCATGAAAGGCAAGACAGAGGTTCGGCCCTTGGCTACCATACAGAACTGGCAAGCGGCCTTCCACCAGGCCGCGAAAACCATGACGGGGCGATATTCAGCGTATGACCTCCTATGAAAGCATGCAGGAGAAGGTCGAGGGGCGGAACATCAATCCGGAAACCCTGCTGGCCACGGATTACCTCAATCACTTCAACGAAGTGATCATGCTTCTGGAAATGGTTCCGGATATGCCGGACATTCTGGAGGATTGCAAGGAATGGCAGCCGAAGACTTACTCGGACCATTTCCGTGACAGCAGCATCGCTGACAAGGATCTGGCGGTCGAGGCTTATGAATTCGCTCCGCCGCGCTACAAGGTGCCGTTCGAGGAAACCATCGATCAGATGAATTTCATCGCGGTGCAATCCATTGAACGCATTGATGCAGCCCTGGCGGACGGCAGTGAGGAGACGGCGGCGGAACGCGCCCGGGCGGCCAGCCGCAATCTTCAGAAACTGGCCGACGTGGCCAGCGCCATCATCCATGGCCACGAACGCGCCCTGGGGCAGAGTGAAATCGATGCCATGTTGAGCTTCTGACGCGCTTCGAGGGGCGGACGGTTTCCGGCCCCTCTCGGCAGACAGCAGGTAGCGGCTTACACATTAAACCGGAACAGCATCACGTCGCCGTCCTGGACGACGTATTCCTTGCCTTCCGAGCGCAGCTTGCCGGCTTCGCGGGCGCCGGCTTCGCCCTTGCAGGCCACGTAGTCGTCATAGGCGATGGTCTCGGCGCGGATGAAGCCCCGTTCGAAGTCCGTATGGATCGCTCCGGCGGCCTGCGGTGCCTTGGACCCCTTGCGGATGGTCCAGGCGCGGGCTTCCTTGGGGCCGCAGGTGAAGAAGGTCAGCAGGTCCAAAAGGTCGTAGCCGGCGCGGATCACCCGGGCCAGGCCGGTTTCTTCCAGCCCCAGGCCTTCCAGGAACTCGGCCTTTTCCGCCGGATCGTCCAGCTGCGCCACTTCGGCTTCGATCGCCGCAGAGATCACCACGGCTTGGGCCTTTTCGGCGGCGGCTTTTTCGGCCACCTTGGCCGACAGGGCGTTGCCCGCGGCGGCGTTGTCTTCGTCCACGTTGCAGGCATACAGAACCGGCTTGGCGGTCAGCAACTGCAGCTGATTGAACAGCTTGCGGTCTTCCGGACTGTCGGGGCGGGCGACGCGGGCGGGCTTGCCGTCGCGCAGGACCGCCAGCACCGGCTCGATCACCGCCACCAGGGCCTTGGAGTCCGCATCCCCGCCCTTGGCCCGCTTGGTCAGGTTGACGATGCGCTTTTCCAGGCTTTCCAGGTCGGCGAGCATCAGTTCGGTTTCGACGGTTTCCGCATCGCGCAGCGGGTCGACGGAGCCGTCTACATGGGTGATGTCGTCATCTTCGAAGCAGCGCAGCACGTGGACGATGGCGTCGGTTTCGCGGATGTTGGCGAGGAACTGGTTGCCCAGGCCTTCGCCCTTGCTGGCGCCACGCACCAGGCCGGCGATATCCACGAACTCCAGCTGGGTCGGCACGGTGGATGCGCTGCCGCCCACTTCGGTCAGGACGTCCAGCCGGCGATCGGGCACCGCCACCCGGCCCACGTTGGGTTCGATGGTGCAGAAGGGGAAGTTGGCCGCCTGGGCCGCGGCGGTGGAGGTCAGCGCGTTGAACAGCGTGGACTTGCCCACGTTGGGCAGCCCGACAATCCCGCATTTGAAGCCCATGGCTGGTCGAAGTCCTTATGTCCTGGCGGCCGGCGGTTTACCGGTCCTTGCGTTTGAATGCGTCGAGCAGGGCTTGCGCCAGCCCGGTCTGCGGCGTGGAGGATGCCCCCGGAGCGGGGACTTGAGAAGGGGGGGCGGCCAGCGGCGCCAGAGCAGGCTTCGCCTTCGCCGCAGGATCGGCTTCGGCAGACCCTTCGCCGGCCGCGCTCTCGTCCCCACCCTCCTTGGCGGTCTTCGGCTTGCGTGCCGGCCTTTCCGGTTTGGGCGGCCGGGTGGCGGCGGCGACCTTGGACATGAAGGCGCCGGGTTCTCCCGCGTCGATGCCTTGCAGCATCAGCGGTGCTTCGCCGGCCACCGCATTGAGCAGCGGGTCAAGCCAGGTCTGGTCGGCCTTGGCGAAATCGCCGAGCACATGGCTGGTGACCCGGTCCTTGTGGCCGGGATGGCCGATGCCCAGGCGGACCCGCCAGTAATCATTGCCCAGGTGCTGGTCGATGGAGCGCAGGCCGTTATGGCCCCCCGCCCCGCCGCCTCTTTTGACGCGGACCTTGCCGGGCGGCAGGTCCAGTTCGTCGTGCATGACGATGACGTGCTCAGGCGGGATCTTGTGGAAGCGGGCGGCTTCACCCACGGCCTGGCCGGACAGGTTCATGAAGGTTTCCGGCATCAGCAGCAGAACCTTCCATGGACCGATCTGGCCGTCGGCCACCTGGGCCTGGAATTTGCGTCGAAAGGGACCCAGGCCATGGCGGCGGGCGAGTGCCTCGACCGCCATGAAACCGATGTTGTGCCGGTTCCCGGCGTACTTGCCGCCGGGATTGCCGAGACCGACCACAAGCATCATACCCCCGGGTCCCCTTTTCGACGGGTGGTCAGAGCATCAAGCGGAAAAGCGAGGCCGAAGCGAACGCGTCGCCGGAGTTGGAAACGTGCTTGCGCACCTCCGGTTTTTTCCGGTGCGCGGGCGCCTTTCCGACCCCGGTGGAACGCCTGCCTTCAGCGTGATCTGATGCTCCGGCCATAGGACTCCGGATCAAATTGTCCGCGGTCGATCGATCCCGATGGAACGCGATTTGATCCAGAGGCCTGATTAGCCCTCTTCGCCTTCACCTTCCGCGGCTTCGGCCTTCAGGCCCGACGGCGCGGCGATGGTGCAGATGGTGAAGTCGCGATCGGTAATGGTCAGCTTCACCGCGTCGGGGATCTTCACCACGCTGACGTGGATGGAATCACCCACATCGGCGCTGATGAGGTCCACTTCGAAGTGGTCGGGCAGATCGGCCGGCTTGGCGTGGACTTCGATTTCGTGGCGGACCACGTTCAGCACGCCACCGCGCTTCAGGCCCGGGCACTTGTCTTCGTTCAGGAAGATCACCGGGACCGGGGCGGTCACTTCGGTGTCCTTGCCGATGCGCAGGAAATCGACGTGGATCGGCTGGTCGGTCACCGGGTGGAACTGCACATCCTGCACCATCACGCGGTGCTTGTCGCCCAGCTCCAGGTCGAACATGCGGGTCCAGAAGCCGGTCTTGTGCATCTCGGACATGATGTCGCGGGGGTCCACGGCCAACAGCACGGGAGACTGCCCGCCACCATAGATCACGCCCGGAACCAGGCCTTCTCTACGCGTGGCACGGGCTGCCCCCTTACCTGCCCGGTCGCGCCCCTTGACGGGGATGCTACCAATATCGCTCATGTCGATCTCTCCAGTTGGATCGGTTGCAAGCGGCGCGGGCCTCCAGGGGTGCCCAACACCGAAAACCGCCGCCGGTGGTCCGGCGGCGGAAAGCGCAGGGTTTACACCCCCGCGTCGATCAGTTCAAGCGCAGGAATGCGCGCGAAGCGCATCAAGGGCGCTTTCAGGGCTGATCTTCGTCGGCCGCCTGGGGAAATTCCCGGCGCATGGCCGGGCCGTCGGCGCGCAGGGCGTAGCAGGAATCCCGCAAGCCCCGCGAGTCCGACACGCCCTTGGGCGACTCGCCAGAGGCCCGCTGCTTTTCCCGCTGTTCCATCCGCGCCTTGTGCAGGGTCTGAAAGGCGGTGGTGCCGATGGGACCCAGCAGTTCTACCAGATGGGTGCAGCCCAGGGCGCCGCCCACCCGGTCTTGCACTGCCTTGCGGAAGCCGGGGCCGATCACCAGGCCTTCCAGGGCCGCGAAGTTCGGGTTGACGTCCTTGCATTCGTGGAAAGGGCTGAAGTCGGTCACCGCCTCGGCAGTGATAATGCGGCGGTCGATATCGATGGTCAGCCGCAGCCCCATGCCGTGCAATGGCTCGCCTGCCTTGATTTCGCCCCGGTCGTGGTTGGCGAAGCTGTAGGTCTTGGTGTCGACCATCCAGCCTTCGATATCCCACAGCCCGTCTTCGCGGGCATAGCCCACGCATTCGACGGTGCGGCGATGGATCGGCTTGCGGGCAGCCGGTGGAGAAAACGGCATGGGTGGCGGCACTCCGGGTCTGGGTACGGAAGGAACGTCAGCATACCAGACCTTTTTATCGAGCGTCCAGCGCGCCCCAGGGCGACCCCGCGCGAGGGATCGCCCTGGTTTTTCCGGCCCGGCGGATTCCGGGGCCTTCAGGCGCCGCTCCCCTTAACTGGTGCCGTAGGCCTCGCCATAGATGAAGTTTTCGTGGGTTTTCACATCCCGCTCCAGCTGGTCGATGACCACGGCATAGAGGTCGCGGATGGAGATCATGCCCACCACCACGCCGTCGTCGGTGACGGGCAGGTGGCGATAGCGCCGTTCGCGCATCAGGCGCAGGGCGTCGAGCGCGCTGTCACTGGGGGTCAGGCAGTCCGGATCGGGGGTCATGATCTCCCGGGCCAGCACCTTGTCGGCATCGCCACCGGCGGCCACGAGCCGGCCGGTGATATCTCGTTCGGTAATGATCCCCTTCAGGACCGTTCCTTCCACCACCACGACAGCGGCAACCTTGTTTTCCGCCATCACCCGGGCGACCTCGCGCGAGGGGGTGGTGGGCGGAACGGAATAGATGGTCTGGTCCCGAATCACGTCGGGGACGATTTTTCTCTGCATGGCGTTCTCAGACTCCGAGTTCCCGTGGCGTATGCATCGGCCCTTTGCGGGCCTGTTGGGTTTTGGGGACGGCCTTTGGAAAGGCTGAAAACCTCCCCTATATGGCACGTGGGCGGCACGGGAAGCGGATGCAAGACTCCTTGCGGAAAAATGCGGGATCAATTCTCAGTGGTATCTCCTTCCGGGTCCTTCGACTCCGATGTGCGATCCCGGGCCACCTTGATCTGGGCCAGCCGGTTGCGCACGCGTTTGACCACTTCGAAGGTGAAGCCGTGGAAGCGGAAAACCTGTCCCATCTGCGGGATGGTGCGGCTTTCGCGGATCACCAGGCCGGCGATGGTGGCGGCGTCCTCGTCGGGCAGGTCCCATTCGAACTCCCGGTTCAGGTCGCGGATGGTGACCTCGCCATTGACCAGCCAGGTTTCGTCGCCGGTGGCGCGGACTCCGGGTACGGTGATGTCGTGCTCGTCGGAGATGTCGCCGACGATTTCTTCCAGGATGTCTTCCAGGGTCGCAAGGCCCTGCAGGCTGCCGTATTCGTCGACCACCAGGCAGAAATGCTCCCGCCGCTGACGGAAGGCCTGCAACTGGTGCAGCAGGCTGGTGGTGTCGGGCACGAACCAGGCCGGGGCCGCCAGCGAGATCACGTTCAGGCTGTCCAGATCGCCCGTATGGGCCTGAACGGCACGCAGCAGCGCTTTGACGTGCAGCACGCCGACAACATTGTCCGGACGCTCCCGCCACAGGGGCAGGCGGGTATAGGGACTGGCCAGCACCTGTTCCACGATCACGCTGGCCGGCAGTTCTGCGTCGATGGAGATCATGTTGGACCGGTGGGTCATGATATCGCCGATATCCACGTCCCCGAGGTCAAGAATGCTGCGCAGCATGGCGCGTTCGTGGATCACCGTCGGGTCCTGGATGCCCTGGGGGCCGCCGGCGTGCATTTCGATCGCCCCGCGCAGTTCGGCCAGGGCGCTGGCCGAGGTGGCCTCGCGGGTCGATCCGGCACGGAAAATGCGCAGCACCACCTGCACCACGCCCTGGATCACCTTGGTGATGGGCGAGAACAGCCAGGTCAGCGCCTTCATCACCGGCGCCACGGCCAGGGCCATGGCGTTGGTGTGGGTCAGGGCATAGGTCTTGGGCAGGATCTCGGCAAAGATCAGCACGATCAGCGTCATCGCCAGGGTGGCATAGACCACGCCGGCTTCGCCGAACAGGTCGATGAAGACGCTGGTGGCGATGGCCGAGGCCAGGATGTTCACCAGATTGTTGCCGAGGAGGATGGTGCCGATCAGCCGTTCGCGCGAGGTCAGCAGCTGGTTCACCAGACGGGCGCGGGCGTTGCCCTCGCGCTCCATCTCGTGCATCAGCGGCCGCGAGGCGGCGGTTAGCGCGGTTTCCGACCCGGAGAACAGGGCGGAAAGCAGGATCAGCAAGCCGATGGCGATCAGGGCGGCGGTCATGGCCTTGGCGGGGTCGTTCCGTGGACGGGGAAGGGGCGGCGGTGGAGGCGGCAGTGGCGGTCCGGACGGGCGGGCGGGGCCGTCAGGCGGCCGGAGCAGTGTCGCCCATCAGGGCGGCCTGCACCAGGGCGCTGTCGGCATCCCGGCTGAGATAGGCACCACCGATGCCTTTGGCGAGGACAAAGGTGATGCGGCCGTCTTCCACCTTCTTGTCCTGCCCCATGTGGGCGAGCAGGCGGTCGGCGGTCCAGGTACGGGCACCGGGAATGTCGTCCAGGCCGGTGGGCAGTCCCACCGCGGTCAGATGGCGGCGCAGGCGGTCCAGGTCGGCGGTGGGGCAGACTCCCAGGCGGCAGGACAGGTCCAGCGCCATCACCATGCCGGCGGCCACGCCCTCGCCATGGAGCAGGGCGCCGCCGTAGCCGGCTTCGGCTTCCAGCGCGTGACCGAAGGTGTGGCCCAGATTGAGCAGGGCGCGGCGGCCGCCTTCCCGCTCGTCCTCGGCGACCACCCGGGCCTTGGCTGCGCAGCAGGTGGCCACGGCGTCGATCCGGGCGTCCATGTCGCCATCCAGCAGGGCCGGTCCCTTGTCTTCCAGCCAGCCGAAAAAGGCGGGGTCGTCGATGACCCCGTATTTCACCACTTCGGCATAGCCGGCCAGCAGTTCGCGGCGGGGCAGGGTGTCGAGCACGTCCATATCGGCCAGCACCATGCGCGGCTGATAGAAAGCTCCCACCAGGTTCTTGCCGCGCCGGGTGTTGATGCCGGTCTTGCCCCCCACCGAACTGTCCACCTGGGACAGCAGCGTGGTGGGGATCTGCACGAAGTCCACGCCGCGCAGCAGGATTGCCGCAGCGAATCCGGCCAGATCGCCGATCACCCCGCCACCCAGGGCAATCAGGGTGGTGGACCGTTCCACCTTGGCCGCCAGCATGGTGTCCAGCAGCTCTTCCAGATGGCCGAAGTCCTTGGTGGCTTCGCCGGCCGGCAGCACCGCGTGGGCATGGCCGATGCCGGCGTCGTCAAGCGAGGCGAGCAGCGGGCCGAGGTGCAGCGGTGCGACATTGTCGTCGGTGATGACGAAGACCCGTGGCCGCTTCAGGACGGGCGCGATCAGCGCGCCGGCCCGGGCCAGGAGGCCCTGCCCGATGTGGATCGGATAGGAGCGGTCGCCCAAAGCGACGGTCAAGGTCTTCACGGTGGTTATGATTCCTCCGGTGCTGGGGGAGCGGGATAGCGATGATCGGGATGCTGTTCCAGGTGGCGGGCGACGGCGGCGCGGACGCGGTCCACCGTGGTCTCTTGGGGCTCGTCCCGGACCTCGACCGTGATGTCGGCCTCGGCGTAGACAGGATAGCGCTGTTCGATTAGCGCCGCGAGCTTCGCCCGGCCGTCGCCCTGGGCAAGCAGGGGCCGGTGGGAGCGTCCGGCGGTGCGCTGGACCAACAGGTCCAGGTCGGCCTTCAGCCAGACGGAAATGCCCCGGGCGCGCACGATGGCGCGGGTTTGCTCGGCCATGAAGGCGCCGCCGCCGGTGGCCAGGATGCACACGGGACCTTGCAGCAGGCGGGCCATCACCCGGCGCTCGCCGGCGCGGAATTCGGCCTCGCCCAAAGTGGCGAAAATGTCGCTGATGCTTTGGCCGGCGGCGGTTTCAATCTCCGAATCGGCGTCGACGAAGCGCAGGGGCGTGCCCTGGGCCAGGCGCCGGCCGACGCTGGTCTTGCCCGCGCCCATCAGTCCGACCAGGACCAGGGTGCGGGCCAGGAACGGACCGTCCGGCCCCAGCGTCGCGCCTTCCGGCGGTTCGCAGTAGGTTGCGGGTGCTGGCGCGGGGGTGTCCGGCGCTTTGTCCGATGGTGTGCCGGAGGTGTCGCCGGAGGCAAGCGCCGATGATCCGGCCAACGTGTCCGTTGCCGGTGTCATTTCGGGCTCCCTTGCGGGGTGGCTTGTGCCATTGCCGCACAGCCGTCATGGGGGCGCCGTTGATTGAGCCGGCCCGTGCCGGTAAACTGCCTTCGTCCTGCCATGGTCCGGAGTCATACAAGGTTTCCGGGCATAGGCAAAGACCCGGTCAAGGATTCGCCGGATGCCAGGGGGCGGCCACCGGGTCGATGCGCTCTTTCCCTCTGCAGCCGACGGCCTTTTGTCCGGCTCACCGCCCGATTTTCCCTCTGCGTTTGCCAGCCTCAGGGGTCCCATGCGCTTTCTTGTCCGTATCATCCTCCTCGTCCTCGTCCTGGCCCTGGGGGCGGTCGGTGTCATGACCGCCGGCCTGGATATGAAGCCACCTTCCCGCACCGTGGAAAAGGTCATCCCGAATGACCGTTTCTGATCGGCGTGCCGGGATGGCCGCCCGTGGATGGTCTTCCGTGAAACGCTCCTTGTCGGTGCGGGCCTTATTGACGCGGGCCATGTCGCAACGGGCGCTCGTCGGGGCGCTGGTTCTCGGCGGGGCCGTGGCCGCCTTTTCGGCGGCCCCCGTTCTCGCGCAGTCCGGACCGGTCCGCCTGTTGCCCCAGGGGAGCAATGGAAACGGCGGCAACGGGTTCGGCGGGGGCGGCGCCCTGCCGAGCTTCCGCCAGGCTCCGGCCCCGGCGCCCGCGCCGCCCATCGTCGGCAGCGGCCGCATGGGACCCGGCGGGATCGAGGTGCATGACCTGGGGGCGATCAATCCTGACGGCTACGGCCTGATCGACACCCGCTCCGGCGGGCTGGCGGCGGACATGTGGCAGGGTACGGACATGGGCACCGCCGTGGCGCTGCTGACCAAGGCGCCGGTGGAGGCGCCGTCCCGCGCCATGGCCGCGCTGCTGCGCCGGGTGCTTCTGACCACGGCGACGCCGCCGGCGGGCCGGGCCGGCGCCCTGATGCCGGCGCGGGTCGAATCCATGTTCGCCCAGGGCCGACCCGACGATGTGATCGCGATGGTCGAGCGCCTGCCCGACGACGGGGTGACCGACGACCTGCGCCGCCGCCGGGTCGAGGCCCTGCTGCTGGAGCGGGCACTGGACAAGGCCTGCGCGGAAACCCAGGACGCGGTGCGTGACAGCGAGGCCGCCTTCTGGCTGGAAGCCAGCATTTTCTGCCAGATCCGCGACGGCAAGACCGAAGCGGCCTCGATGGGCATGGCCATGCTGCGCGAAACCGGCGACAGCAAGGAAAGCTTCCTGATGCTGGCGGAGCGGATGGGCGGCCTGTCCAACACCGCGCCGAAGACCATGACCTCTCCCGATCCCCTGACCGTGGCGCTCTATCGCGAAGCGGGACTGCCGTTCCCCAGCGACGTCATGGCCACGCCGACCCCCTGGCTGACCCGGGGCGTATCCCTGTCCGCGCCGGCTGACCCGGCCCAGCGGCTGGACGCCGGGGAACGGGCGGAAGCGGTGGGCGCCCTGCCGACAGAAGCGTTGCGCTTCATGATGGGCGACATGCCCATCCCCGCTCAGAAACTGTCCCAGCCCATCGACGTGGCGCTGGGCAGCATCTCCCCCACCGGTCGGGCGACCGCTTATCAGATTGTCCAGGGCACTTCCGAACCCGGCAAGCGGGGCCGTTTGGCGGCGAGCCTGCTGCGGTCGGTGTCCCTGACGCCGGCGCTTTATGGCCCCATGGCCCGGGTGCTGGTGCCGGCGCTGCGGGATGTTCCGCCCTCGGCGGTCGAAGCCGGGGTGGCGATGGATCTTGCCCGCGCCCTGTTCGCGGCCGGAGAGATCCGCAACGGGGTGGCCTGGGTGGATGCCCTGCGCCGGGCCGGCGGTATTCCGGCCGGCGGCATGGACCGGCTGGAGGCCCTGGTCCGTGCCCAGGACGACCCGATGGAGGCCCTGCCGGTTCCGACGGCGGCGGACGTGGGCTACGGAGGGGCTGTCGGCGGCCATGGCGGGCTGGAAGCCCTGGGGCTGGCGGCGGGCCGTCAGTCGGTGGCGGAAACCGCCCTGCGGGCTCTTCAGGTGCTGGGGCCGAACGGGCCGGGTGCGGCCTCGCCGATCACCCTGCGGACGGTGGTCGAGGCCCTGGTCTCCGTCGGTCTGGTTGCGGATGCCCGGGCCATCGCCACCGAGGCCCTGGCCCTGCGCCCCTAGTGCACTGACACATTCAGACGATTCAGCGGTCAGTGCACTAGTCCTTTGTTTATGCATCAACTTTCCAAACTTCGGCTGACGCCTTCGTTTGGGTCGATGCACTAGATCGAATCATGTCGGGCGATTAGGATAGCAAGGACCGAGGTAAAGGCGGAGGCGGGGGCCGTGCAGCGGGAAGCGGAAGCCTTTCTGGAAATGATGGTGGCCGAACGCGGTGCCGCGCGGCGGACAGTCGAGGCCTATGGCCGCGATCTTGCCGATTATGGCGCGTTCCTGGCGGCGCGGGGTGCCTCGGCCGGCACCGTCGACCGGACGGTGGTCAGTGCCTATGTGCGGGGTCTGGCCGATGCCGGCCTGTCGCCGCGCACCCAGGCCCGGCGGCTGTCCTGCCTGCGCCAGTTCCACGGCTTTCTGGTGGCCGAGGGCTGGCGGACGGAGGACCCCACCAAGGGTGTGGATTCCCCCCGGCGCGGCCGCCCCCTGCCCAAGGTCCTGAGCGAAAACGAGGTGACCCACCTGATCAACACCGCCCATGCCCAGCCCGGCGCCAAGGGCGTGCGTCTGGCCGCCCTGCTGGAGCTGCTGTATTCCACCGGTCTGCGGGTCAGCGAGCTGGTGTCCCTGCCGCTGTCGGCGGTGGCGCGGGATCCGGCGGTGCTGACGGTGCGCGGCAAGGGCGACAAGGAACGCCTGGTGCCCCTGGGCGAGCCGGCCCGGGCGGCGATCCGCGCCTGGCTGGCGGTGCGGCCGGAAACCCTGGCGGAAAAGGGGCCGGCGCGGACCCGGGGACAGCGTTTCCTGTTCCCCTCCACCGGCACGGCGGGGCATCTCACCCGGGACGGCTTCTTCAAGATGCTGGCGGTTCTGGCCGGGCAGGCGGGGATCTCCCCCGACGCGGTATCGCCCCATGTGCTGCGTCATTCCTTCGCCAGCCACATGCTGGCCCACGGGGCGGATTTGCGCGGGGTGCAGACCATGCTGGGACATGCGGATATCGCCACCACCCAGATCTATACCCACGTGCTGTCCGACCGCCTGCGATCCCTGGTGCAGGGCAGCCACCCCCTTGCCCGGTCCGCCCGCAAGGACCAGGGCGGATGATGGCTGGCATGCCGGCGATCCGCTCTGCCCTGGGGGCATTGGTCCTGCTGCTGCTGGCGGTTCTGGTCGCCGGGGGCGCTTCGGCGGCGCGGGCGCTGGAGACCTCGATCGTCATTGATGCGGATCAGGGGGCGGTGCTGCTGGCCGACAAGCCGAACCGGCGGGTTCCGCCGGCCTCGCTGACCAAGCTGATGACCGCCTATGTGGTGTTCGAGGCC
The DNA here is from genome assembly GCA_046233135.1 of Rhodospirillaceae bacterium Z3-40. GTDB lineage: Bacteria > Pseudomonadota > Alphaproteobacteria > Rhodospirillales > Rhodospirillaceae > JBJXHN01. The sequence continues at coordinate 598,364 of JBJXHN010000005.1, forward strand.
CTGACCGCCGGCGAATTGCGGCTGGATACGGAAATGGTGGCTTCGGACACCGCCCGCACCACGTCTCCGGTGCGGATCGGCCTGTCGACGGGGCAGTCGGTGCCGGTGAAGGATGCCTTGCAGGCGCTGCTGGTGCGCTCGGCCAACGACGTGGCGGTGATGATCGCCGAACATATGGCCGGAACCGAAGCCGCCTTCGCCGAGCGGATGACGGAAACCGCGGCGCGGCTGGGGATGACCCGCACCCGCTTTGCCACCGCCTCGGGCCTGCCTGCCCCGCTGGAGGAGCAGTACACCACCGCCCGCGACATGGCGGTGCTGGCCATGGCTCTGCTGCGCGATTTTCCCGGCTTCTATTACCAGTACCTGGGTTTGCAGCGAACCACCTTCCTGGGGCAGGCGGTGAACGGCCACAACGCCATGCTGACGGTCTACGAAGGGGCGGACGGTCTGAAGACCGGGTTCACCTGCGCCAGCGGCTTCAATCTGGTGGCTTCGGCGGTGCGGGGCAGCCGGCGGCTGGTGGGCGTGGTGCTGGGCAACCCCACCGGCCCGACCCGCACCACCCGCATGGTGCGCCTGCTTGATGCGGGGTGGGAAGCGCCGATGGACGAGGGGACCGGCTTCCTGGACACCATCGCCCCGGAAGAGGACGAGACCGCGCCGCTGGAGGTGGCGGACAACACCAGCGCCACGCCGGTCTGTGGCGGCGGTGGGGTGGCCGGATTCGCCGTCGATCTGGGGGCCAGCACGTCGCGCAATTCCTCCGGCGCGCTGGCGGAACGGGCGTCGCGGCGCTTTGGCGGCCAGCCCTTTACCATGCCCCAGACAGGGGGCGGGATGCTGCGGTGGAAGGCCTATGTGGGCGGACTGGACGGGCGAGCGGCGCGGCAGATCTGCCGCATCCGCAAGGCCTCCGGCCAGTGGTGCCTGGTGCGGACGCCGGACATGGTCGCGGCCGATTTCCGTGCGGCTGCCCGCCTCTGGCGCGCCCGCGCCGAGTAGCGGTCTGGCGCGCCTGCGCCGAGGAGCAGTATCGTATCGGTCGTTTCGCAAGGAACGTCGTTCCATAAAGACGATGACGAGGGCCGATGACCTATAACGCGACCGTCACGGTGGCCGGAACCGACTATGCCGTGGCCCGGCTGGAGGGCTTCGAGCGGGTCTGCGACCGGGTGGGTACCCTGCGGCAGGCGGCGCCGGGATGGGGTATGGGCTTCGCCCCGGAAGCGACGGTGCTTCAGGAAATGTATCTGGACGGTCACGAACCGCCCTTTCACTTCGCCCTGGATATCTCGACGACGACAACGACCAGCGATCTGACCCCCACCCTGGTGGACAAGGAAGCGCTGATCACCATCGACTTTTCCGGTACCGAAGAGGGCGCGACCCCGGACAAGCGTGTCATCCATGGCTATGTGCACCGCGCGGTGCTGACCAGGCTGGCCGATCCCGCCACGCCCCGGGGCGCCAACCAGTACCGCCTGGATATCTATCCCTGGTTCTGGTTCCTGTATTACAGCCGCCACAACCGCCATTGGATGAATGCGGCGCTGACCACGATCTTCAGCGACGTCTGTTCGCCCTACGGCTTCGAGGAGAACCAGCACTGGGCCTTCGACAGCACCCCGTCGGGAACCATGTCCTATGTGGTGCAGCATCAACAGTCGGATCTGGCCTTTCTGTTTGACCTGCTGCGGCGCAATCACCTGTCGGCCTATTTCACCCATGCCACGGACGGCCATGTTCTGCACATCGGCGACCCCTCCCAGACCACCTTCTGGCAGGCGGAAACGGACCTGAATCACGTGTTCGAGGCCATGGGGTCGGTGGGGGACATGCTGATGAACGTGGCCGTGGAGCAGAAGACCACACCGACGGTCAGCAAGGTGGCCAACCGCCGCCGGGCGCTGGCCAGCACCAGCAGCTTCGGCGTGGTCGGCGCCACCAGCCCCGGCGAGCCGGCGACGGGCACCCTGTCCGGCGGCAAGGTGATGTTTGCCTATCCCGTCCCCGTGTCGTCCAACAGCGAAGCGGAGGGAGAGGCGGACGCGCGGCTGGCGCTGGAGGAAATGCCCGGCCGGCTGTTCACCGGGGAAAGCCGGTCGCTGAAGGTGGTGGCAGGCGGGCGGGTGGTGCTGCACCATCCCTTCGACCGCACCGGGGCCATCGAGGGGGCCAAGGCAGTGGTGCGCCGGCTGCATCACAAACTGGATCAGCACGGATATTCCTCATGGTTCGAAGCAACCCCGCTGGGCTGAGCCCCGGGGCCTGGGGTCCCGGCGACGGCGATCCCCCCGGCGGCTTCGGCGCCGGGGGGCAGCCCGGCGGTGCCTCGGGCTCTGGGCTGCTGCGGGGCTATGTGGTACAGGTGCTGGACGGGACCGGCGGCTCTCCCCAGTTCCCGACGGAAGGCAATGGCGGCAAGATCGGTGACTATGTGGACACCGCCTGGTCGGACGACCGGGGCGCCTATGGGGTCTATGTGATGTTGTACGGGCAGGAGGACGGGCCGGGGGGGAACCTGCCCATCGGGCCGGTGCCGGTGCTGTCCTGGCTGCGCAGTCCGCCGGAAGCCCCGCCCGACCTGTTCGGCAACGTGCCGAGTGTCCTGTCGGGGCTGGCGTCCAAGGCCAGTGCGATGATCCAAAGCCTGATCCCGGGGTTCCTGAAGCCCACCCAGCGGGTTTGGGGCAGCCGGTTTCAGCCCCGGGTGGGGTCGGAGGTGCTGGTGGCCCATGTGGACGGCGACCCGCGCCGGCCGGTGGTGATTGCCGGGCTCTATACTCCCGACGTGTCCGTGCGCTTCCCTCCCGACGCCACCCAGCAGGCCATCGTTCCGGGCGACGACAAGCCGCTGATGGAAACCGCCGGCGGCACCCCGGCGGCGAAAAGCCTGACGGCCACGGGGCGGGCCATTTCGTTCCTGGATACCTCGCTGCGGCGCAACGACGGGGACCGGTCCTGGTCGCGCAACCTGATTCTGTTCGATGACGAGACCACCGGCGACGGTCCGGCCCAGGTGTTTTCCACCGAGGGCACCTTCGTCGTCGACATTCGCGGCTATCTGGACCTGGAGAAGCAGACCTATGTGCGCAGCGACCTGCACATGACGGTCGGGGCGACGGAAGAGGACGTGACCCAGGGCAGTCGCTGCACCACGGTGATCGGCGACAGCAGCAGCCACAGCCTGGGCACCTGGGATCTGACGGTCACCGGTATCGACACTCTGTTCCACCTGGAAGGGGACTCGGAGGTCTACCTGAGCACCCGCAAGAGCACCGAATGGGCGCTGGCGGCGCGCTTCGTCAAGCCAACGGATGTGGATTGCGTGGTCGGCAAGATCACCGCCATGTGGCTGCTGTCGATTCAGAAGCCGACCAAGACCCAGGACCACGACCACTCCGGCGGCACCTTCATGAAGCTGCTGCTGATGGACTACAAGCAGCTGACAGACAGCAAGACCGACGAGGGGGATACGGTGCTGGGGCTGGAAGCGACGGCCAAGACCACCAGCCCCAAGGGCACCATGGAGAAAACCACCGAAATCGTGCTGGCCATGAAACGCACCCTGAAACAGGACAGCACCACCCGGAAGGGGGCCGTCGAGGTGATCATCGCCGATACGATCACCGAAAAGACCAGCTCGAAGATCGAACTGTGACGGAGGCGGCCTTTCGATGACCGTCAACGATGCCCCCCATATCCGCGGTGCGCCCATGCTGGCCGAGGTGGTGGCCCGCGAAAGCGAAGGGCGGGGCGTCCTGGCCGGGCTGTTCGACAAGGACGGCCTGGGCACCTATGGCCTCTATGTCCGCTTCGCCGGGGACGAGCGGAAGACGGTGGTCGGCCCGATCCCGGTGATGCAGCCCTTTGCCGGCATGATTTCCGGCGAAGAGGAGGCGGATGCGGACGGGGAACAGAACGGGGGCGGCTACGGCGGCCAATTCCTGCCCGCGGTGGGGTCGGAGGTGCTGGTGGACTTCCTGCACGGCGATCCGACCCGGCCGGTGATCATCGGCTGTCTGGACAATCCCTCGGTTCAGTTCCCCTATCAGGGGACCGGCCAGGTGACCATCCAGACCCTGTTCCAGAAAGCCATCATGCTGCTGTTCTGGATCCGCACCGTGGCCACCCGGGGGGATTTCGCCGAGGGCCTGCTGTCCCGCCGCAGCCAGATCGTCACCGGCGAGCAGGACGACGCCCCCACCTTTGTCATCGACAGCGACGGCGACCTGGACCGCTATGTTGGCAAGAATCACTACGTCACCGCCCATGGCGACCAGAGTCTGGTGGTGGATGGTGCCTATTGGGACCTGCAAAAGACCGCGCGGTCGTGCTGGCACAAGGACAACGCCTTCGCCTTCCACCTGAAGCCGCGCAAGCTGGCGGTGGCCGGGGAGTCCACCCAGCTGATCGAGGGGATGACCCTGTTTGCCATCATGGACGGCCGGGCCGACGTCACCCTGGCCGACCTCACCCTGACCATCCTCGGCATCGATATCGTGCTGACCAAGGACAGCACCTATGTCCGCACCGAGGGCAAGAAGATGATCCTGGAGCTGTTCGAATACCTGAAGGGCGACACCCTGGAGCGCACCAACAGCAAGATGGTGATGGACCTGGTGGTGACCCGGACGTGGGAGCTGTCGGAAAGCCTTTCGGAAACCTTCACCACCGATATCGATCTGGTGATGGAGCAGACGGAAACCGCCAAGACCAAGACCGAGAATCACACCATGACGCTGCGCCTGATGCAGACCGAAACCATGTCCATCGACAGCATCAAGGATATCTTCGCCGTCACCCTTTATGTTTGAGCGGGCCGGACAGCGGGCCAGCCAGCGAGGAGGCCATCCGGGTGGTGAGCAGGGTCAAGCCGAGGACGACCAGGATACCGGTCACCGACAGCCCGCCGACCCAGACCACCGTGCCCAGTTCCACACCCCGGCCGGCCACGCTGAAACCCCAGGATCCGGCGATCGCGCCGGCGCCAGCCCGGCGGAAGCGGCGGCGAAGCCCGGCGTGTAACGCCCGGCCGAACAGGGGGCCGTAGTGGCGGTCCATGGACAGGGCAAAGGCGGTCCAGCCGAAAAGCATGAGGGACAGGGCGAGGAACAGGGTCATGGGCTCTGGGTCCTGGTACGGAAAGCGGAAGGAGAGGGGGCGTCAGAAGACGGGGGCTCGGCGCGTGGGTGGCACAGGCGGCCGGCCCGGGGAACGGCATAGGCCAGGGCGGCACCGATCCCCAGGACGGTCAGCTCCAGACCGGCCGCCACCCCGTCGCCCTGCCACAGGCTGCGCAGCATATGCTGGCCGGTGGTGACGGCATTGAGCAGGGGCAGCAGCAGGCACAGGGCAGCGGCCAGCCCCAGCTGGGCGGGCCACGAGCGGGCCGGATCGCTGACCAGCGCGTGGCACAGCCCGGCCAGCCAGACCAGGAAGAAAACCGTGACCTCGGCTCCTGCCCGGTGCTCCAGCCCCACAGGCAGCAGGCGGTTGGCCCACAGGAAAGCGGGGCAGGCGATCATCACGCTGGCGATGGCGGCGACATTCAGCCGCGCGGCCAGCATGCCGGCCAGGGGCGGGGCATCGGGGCGGAGCGGCTTTTCCAGGCGCTTGCGGCTGAACAGCACAAGGCCAGACGCGATCACCCCGCAGCCGGCGAAGCCGCAGATCAGGTAGACCCAGCGCAGCGCCGCATCGCTGAAACGGATCACGTGGATCCCGACCACGGATCGCCACAGCCGTACGGCGGCGGGCCATTGGCGCTGTTCGCCCATCACGGCGCCGGTGACGCCGTCGAAGATTTTATGATTGGTGATGGCGGGCAGGCGGTCATCGAAGTGGCGGCTGAAATCCACCACGGCGGCGGTGTCGTTGGGCGCGGTGACCCAAACCATCCAGATCTTGCCGCTACCCAGCGCCGCTTCAGCCTGGGGCAGCAGGGCGGTCAGAGGCAGCAGCGGCGCAGGCGTCCCGCTGGCGGGGCGGGCCAGCGAGCGCACGATCTCGGCCCGGGGACCACCCGTATTGCCGTCATAAAGCAGCTTGATGGGGGCGGGCAGGAAGACCATCGCCGAGATGGACACCCCCGTATAGGAGATGATCAGAAGGAACGGCAGGGTCATCACCCCCAGGACGTTGTGGGCGTCCAGCCAGGCCCGGCGCGGGGCGGCGCCGGGGCGGAAGGTGAACAGGTCGGCGAACAGCCTGCGATGGATCACCAGGCCCGTAAGCAGCCCGATCACCATCGCCATCCCCGCCGCTCCCACCAGCCACAGGCCCGGCCGGCCGGCATGGAGGTCGGCATGGAAATGGCCGAAGAACTCGCCGCCCAAGGTATCCCGCACGGGCAGAACGGCACCGGTCAGGGGATCCAGCACCGTTTCGGTCCGAACCCGGCCGGTGCTGTGCATGACGGTCACCAGCGGATTGCGGGCGTCGGGCAGGAAGATCATCCAGCTGTCGGCGTTTGGTGCGGCTTCGGCCAGATGAGCGTTGGCGACGGCCAGGGCGCGGGCCGGACCAACGCCGGCCGTCGTGCCGGCCGCGGTACCGATCAGGGGCCGGGCTTCGGGCCGCATCCAGTGCGTGATTTCCGGGCCGAAGACGGACAGGGTGCCGGTCAGGAAGATGGCGAACAGCAGCCATCCGAAGACCAGCCCGCCCCAGGTGTGCAGCCATCCCAGAGCCTGACGCACCGGCGGCGGGGAAGGCGCGGGCAGGGGGGGGGCCAGGAGCGGGGGGAGGGGCTGGCCGGGGCCGGGGTTGGCGGGGCTCATGGGGCACCCCCGGGGCCGCTACCGGGCAGGCCGCCGAAGACCAGGGCGATGGTCGCACAAACCCCGGTGGCGGCCAGCAGGCCCAGCCAGGCCCGGCCCGGGCTTGCGGCCAGAAAGGCCCAGATCAGGGCCGCGGGCATGACCAGAAAGGCGATGGCGGCGGACAGGAAGACGACCTCGACCTTGGGCAGGGGCACCAGGGCGGTCATCGCACCGGCAACCGCGTTGGTCAGGGCAAAGCTGCCCAGAACGGCGGCCAAGGCCCGGTGCAGGGGCTGATGGGCGGACAGTGGGGTCACGGCGAGAATTCATTCATGAAAGAGATTGCAGGACGGGGGAATGTCCCCACACGCTATATGGATTGCGAATCAGTCGCAATATCTATCGCCTTTGCGAAAAGGGCAAAGATTGGGGACTGAAGGTGATATTGTGCGGCTCTCTGCGTCGCCGGGAGCCCGCCGTTCATCCATGCGCATCCGCAAGTCACCCCGCCACGGCCTGTTCGTCCGGCCCTTCGAGGACCGGCGGCGCTTCCATTTCGCCGTCACGGTCTATGGCTTCTTCGACTTTCGCACCCCCGACACCCTGCTGCCGGAACAGGAGATGTGGGGCTTCCTGAAGGCCGAGATGGGCCATGCGGATATCGACCAGGGCCTGCCCAAGATCGGCGGAGAAGTGATGGTCTGGGGCTATGCCTGCGCCCCCGCCGGCCGCGCGGTCGAGGCACTGCGGGTCAGCCTGTCCATGGGGCCGGTGCGCAAGGCGGTGGACGTCTACGGGGACCGGCGCTGGGTGTTCTCCGACGGTCCCGTCGGCCGGCTGACGGTCGAGGGGCCGGCGCCGTTCGAGCGGATGGCCCTGACCTGGGAGAACGCCTACGGCGGCAAGACCGTCCCCACCAATCCGTTGGGCAAGGGGCTGCTGGCCGATCCGGCGGTGGTGGAGGGGCACCCGCTGCCCAACCTGGAACATCCCGATCACCGGATCACCCGCCCCGACAGTGTCCCGCCGCCGGCCTGTTTCGCGCCCATTCCCCTGGATTGGCCACGCACGGGCAAGGGAATGGCCGGCAAGGGCCTGGGGACCTACGACAATTTCTGGCTGGTGGACCAGTTCCCGGGCTATCCCACGGACATGGACTGGGCGGTGTTCAACATGGCCCCGCCGGACCAGCGGGTGCGTGACCGCTTCGATCCCGGCACCGCCTTCGAGGTGACGGGCATGCATCCGGATCACCCGGTTCTGCGTGGCCGCCTGCCCCTGCTGCGCCCCCGGTCCTTCGTGGTGTTGCGCGGCGAGGAGGAGCCGCCGGAAAAGGCCCGCTTCGCCGAAGTGCCCCTGGCCTTGGAAACGGTCTGGCTGTTCCCCCATCGCCAGCGGGGGATCGTCGCCTGGCGCGGCGTGGTGCCCATCGGGACCGACGACGGGGCGGATGTCACCCACCTGCTGTGCGCCCATGAACGGCAGGACGACACGCCGCGCACGCCGGCCCACTATCGCGTCGCCCTGAACAACCGTCTGGCCCGGGGAGAAGAGGCCGCCCGCTGGCTGGTTGATTATTCGGACATCGAACCGCCCCCCGATGAACCGCCGGATCCGGACGCCCCCCTGCGTGCCCGTCAGGCGGCGCTGATCGCGCGCATCAAGAAAAAGGTGGAGCCGGTGGCCGCGCCGGCCGGCGCCGCGCCCAGCGCCCTGTTCAAGCGCTACGACGAGGCGCTGAACAAGGTGCGGGGCGTGCTGGCCCAGGCCAACAAGAGCCCGCGCCAGTTCCTGCCCCAGGACATGGTGCTGCAATCGACACGCGGCTTCCCCATGCTCAATCCCAAGTACAAAGATCGCTGGGCCGCCCTGATGCCGCCGAGCGATCCGAACAACAGCGCCGGCTTCGAGGCCTTCGCCGAGCGCATGGGTGACATCGCCGACCGCCACGCCCGCGACGCGCAGATGGCCCTGGGCCGCACCGCCCGCGTGGCGGGGGTGAACATCAACGACACGGTCCAGACGGTCATGCGCAAGCCCGGCGAGGCGGCGGTGAACCAGACCACTGCCCTGCGTGACATGCTGACCGATAGCCAGGCCATGGAAAGCGCGATCGATTCCCCGGCGGTGCAGCAGATCCACACCATCGCCAACGAGGCCGATAAATACGTCAAGGAAGCCGAGAAGCTTCAGTTCATGGAAAACAAGCTGGACATGCTGAAGAAGAAGCAGGTGGACGCCCTGCGCGCCCAGCTGCCCTTCGACGAGATCCAGCAACTGAAACTGCTGGGCAACGAGGTGGCGATCCAGCGCAAGGCGGCCGAGGACGCCTTTCGCCAGTTCACCTATCTGGGGGTTGAAAGCCAAGTGGCGCAGGCCGGCCATTCCCTGACCATCGCCCAGCAGCAGGCCAAGGATTCCGTGCGCGCCGCCCTGCATCCTCAGGCCTTGCAGGATCTGAAGAACCTGCCTCAGGACGCCTTGGTGGCGGCGACGGACGCGCAGAACATGATCAAGGCCGCGCCGGTGGTGAATGTGAAGGATGTCTTCGGCTTCTCGCCCACCGACCTGGATCCCGGGGCGAAGGCGGCCGTCAACATGGTGCTGCATCAGGTGGACATGCAGGGCGGCGATCTGGCCGGGGTGAAGTTCGCCCGCTCGCGCATTTTCGGCGGCACCATGGACCTCGCCAATCTTCAGAACATCGACCTGCGCGCCGCCGTGCTGTCCGGGGTGTCCCTGACCCGGGGAGATCTGCGGGGCGGGACCCTGACCGACGCCCGCTTCATCGATGCCGACCTGTCCGCTTCCGACTTCCGGGGGGCGGAACTGACCAACACCAGCTTCATCCGCTGCCGCCTGGACGGAGCTGATTTCAGCGGCGCGCGGATGCTCCAGACCAGCTTCGAGCGCTGTTCCCTGGCCCGGGCGACGTTCACTGGCGCGTGCATCACCCGGGGATTGTTCGCGGAATGCCTGATGGACGAGGCCGACTGCGGCGGTCTGCGGGGTGAGATGGTGATCATTGCCCGCTGTCGCGGGATCGGCACGGTGTTCCGGGGATCGCGGGTGCAGGGCTTTCGTCTGCTGGGGGAAAGTGAGTTTCCAGGGGCGGATTTCACCGGCGTGCACATGCCGCTGTCCAACTTCCTTCAGGCCGGCCTGAGGGGTGCCTTGTTCGATAGCGCCCGGCTGGAACAAAGCTATTTCGGTTCGGCCCGTCTGAAGCAGGCCTCGATGACCCATCTGAAGGCGCCGATGGCGATGTTCCGCAAGGCGGACCTGACGGAAACCAACCTGATGGGTGCCCATCTGCTGTCGGGGAATCTGGGCTCGGCCAAGGCGAAGAAGGCCAACTTCAGCGGCGCCACCCTGTTCGGCGCGGAAACCCTGCGCCTGCATCTGGAGGATACGGTGATGGCCGGCGCCAACATCGGCCGCACCAAGATGGCCATCATGCCCCGGATCAAGCGCTCATGAGCCCCCCCGAGAACCGGCGCCGTCAACTGAACACCGATTCCCTGCGCGCCCTGCTGGATGCCGGCGAGCCGGTGTTCGACAGCGACTGTCCCGGCGCCGACCTTGCCGGGCTGCGGATCGACGACGCGGAACTGTTGGACGTGGACCTGTCGGGGGCCGATCTGCGTGGTGCGGTGCTGTCCCATTGCGTGCTGATCCGCGGCAGTCTGGCCGGGGCGGATCTGTCCGGGGCGCGGCTGGAGGGTTGCACCCTGACCGGTCTGTCCCTGGTCGATGCGGATCTGAGCAAGGCGGTCCTGGCTGCCGATACGGTGCTGGCCGAATGCGATCTGAACGGCATCACCGCCCCCGGTCTGGTCATCGACGGGGCCAGTCTGGCCGATTGCCGGCTGAGCGGCGCCGTGCTCGGCGGCCTGACCCTGACCAAGGCGCGGCTGGTGCGCTGCGCCTTCGATGGGGCGGGCATGGAGCGGATGCGGATGAGCGGGTCCCCCTGGGTGGACTGCGATTTGCGGGGTGCCCTGCTGATGGACGGGGTGTGGGACACCTCGGCGCTGACCCAATGCCGCCTGGACGGGGCGTGCCTGGATGGCACGCGGATGTTCAAGATGGCCCTTCTTCAGGGTTCCATGGACCGGATGTCCCTGGCCGGGGCGGATCTGGAGCGCACGGCGATGATGGACGCGGACATGCGGACCGTAGCCCTGCACGGCACCCGGCTGGCCCAGTGCGTGTTCATGGGCGGGATCTTCGCCGGCATGGACCTGCGGGGCCAGGACCTGTGGCGCTGCCAATTCATGAAGGCCGATCTGCGCGGCGCGATCCTGTCCGGCTGCCGCCTGGAACAGGCCGGCTTCGGGGACGCCGACCTGCGGGAGACGGACCTGAGCGGCGCCGACGCCCGCCGCGCCATCTTCACCGCCGCCGACCTGCGCGGGGCCAGGGTGGGCGGGGCGACCCTGGACGGGGCGGTGCTGATGACCGCACGGGCCGGGGCGGCGGATTTCAGCGGGGCATCACTGGTCCAGGTGGTGTTCAAGAAAGCGGATCTGGCCGACGCGGTGCTGCGCGATGCGGATTGCACTTACGCCGATTTTTCCCAGGCGGACCTGACCGGTGTGGACGGCAGAGGGGCGACCCTGACCCGGGCGGTCTTCCATCGGGCGGTCGAGACGGAGGCGGACTGGTTTCGCGCCAACCGCCACCAGGCCCTGGGTACCGACAAGGATCTGGAAGACGCGGAACTGGCCGGTGAAGGATGATCCCATCCCGCAAGCGGGATGGGAGGGGGAGACCGGCCATCGGCCGGGTTACTGTCCCGCTCTTTCGCCACGCTTCGCCTGGAAGCGCTTCCACAGCATGGGCAGGAGTGTCGTGAGAACCAGCAGGGCGATCAGCACCATGCAGAGGGGACGGGTGAAAAGGATATGCTCGTTGCGGACGTCGAGCAGCAGTGACAGACGCAGGTTGCTCTCTATCAGGGGGCCGAGGATGACTCCCAGCGCGACCGGAGCCAGGGGCAGGCCGGTCTTGTCCAGGATATAGCCGAGTATTCCGAAACCGAACATGAGCCAGACGTCGAAGAGCGAACTCTGGACACAATAGGCCCCGATGATGCTGAAGCAGAGAATCAACCCGACCAGCAGCGGGCGGGGAATGCGCAATACCTGGGCGAAAAGGTTGGTCGCGAAGGATCCGCCAAGGGGGATCAGGATCAAGGACGTCAGGAACATCTGGATCATGAAGCCGTAGATGATGTCCGCGCTGTTCCGGAACAGGTCCGGTCCGGGTTGCAGCCCGTGCACCAGCAGCCCGCCCATGATCACGGCGGCAACGGAACTGCCGGGAATGCCCAATGTCACCGTTGGAATCAACGCCGCCGCATTGTCGGCGTTGTTGCCGAACTCCGAAGCGGCGATGCCTTCCGGGTTGCCTTTTCCGAAGGTTTCAGGCTCCTTCGACATTTTCTTGGCCCGCTCGTAGGCGAGGAAGGAGACGAAGCTGCCGCTGGCGCCGGGAAGGAGGCCGACGATGACGCCATAGACATAGGCCCAGCCCCAGACCTTCACGAAACGCGGGATCTCGCGAACGGTTTCCAGGAACGGCGCGAATTCCAGTTTCATGGTGCGGGTGGCGGTGCGGGCGGTCTCCTCGGCCATCTGCAGGCAGGGCGGGAGCGCATAAAGCCCGACCATCAGCACCACGATGTCGATGCCGGAGTCCAGTTCGATCCGATCGAAGGTAAAACGGTCTGTCGACATCACGGGATCGAGCCCGATCATCCCGATGAACAGCCCCAGCAACGCGGCGAGCAGGCCTTTGGGGAGGTCGTCTCCCAGCAGAACCGCAACGGCGGCCACACCGAAAACGCCGACCCAGAACACTTCAGGTGGACCAAAAGCGAGCGTGACCAGGGACAGCGGTGGTGCCAGCAGCATCATGGCAACGGCGCTTGCCATACCGCCAAAGGCGGAGGACAGCAGGGCGATCTGCAAGGCATAACCCGCCTTGCCCTGTTGCGCCAGGGGATAGCCGTCGAAGGTGGTGACGATGGCGGCGGGCGTGCCGGGGATCCGCAGCAGAATCGCCGGGATTGCCCCGCCATACATGGCGCCATTGTAGATTCCCGCCATCATGCCAAGGGCGACGAGCGGGTCCATCGTGAAGGTCAGGGGCAGCAGGACCGCAATGCTCATGGTGGCGGTGAGACCGGGCAGGCAGCCGACGATGATTCCGGCCAGCACACCTCCCACCATCGCCAGCAGGTTCGGCGCGGTCAGAACCGCTGGAAGAGCGGAAAGAAGAGGCGAGAATAGATCCACGTCACCCTCCGAAGCGGGTCCAGATCTCTCGCGGCAGGGGCTGCGAGAGTATCTTGACGAAGACGATGTAAATGACCGTGACAAAGGTGGCCGTGGTGGCCAGGACCGGCCACGGTCGGCGATATCCCAGCAGATAGCTGAGTGTCGGGATGGCGATCGCCGACGTGGTCAGAAACCCAAGGTATCGAAGCCCGACCAGAGCCAGCGCCGTTATGCCGGCAACCAGGAAAAAGCGTCCCGGGCTCAGAAAGAAACTGGGGTTCTCCCTGTCCCGGATCAGGCGCATCTGGCCGCGGATGGCGATCAAGATGCCGAGCGGGACGGCCGGTGCCAGGACGAGCAAGGGAAAAACACGGGCGGCTTCGCTGAATCCCGCAGCCTTCCAGCAGCCGAGCGCGGCGAGAAGCGCCACGCTCGTGCCGAGGACGACATCATTGTGAAGTGTTTTCAAGATGTCCTGCCTCTCGCCTGCGGGTCACTGGAGCCACGGGCTCTTGGCCCAGATCGCCTTCATGTTCGCGTCGAAGGACGTGAGGCCGGCGGCGAAGGTTGCGGCATCGGCGAAATCGAGAACCACGCCCTGGTTCGCCGCATCCTTCTGGAAGTCCGGGTCATCCAGCGCCTTGGTCAAGGCATCGGCCAGGGCCTTGACGGCCTCGTCGGGCATCCCTTTGGGGCCGGCGAAACCGCGCTGGGATGACGCGACGATGTCGAAGCCCTGCTCCTTGAGAGTCGGGACGTCTGGCGCGAGGGCGGAGCGTTTGTCGGCCATGATGCCGAGGATGGTGATATTGTCCTGGTAGTTGACGGCCTCACCCAGATTGAAGCTACCCACGGCCACATGGCCGCCCATGGTGGCATTGCGCGCTGCGGCACCGGGGAAGGGGACGAAGGTGAATCCCACGCCGGTCATCTGCTCCAGTTGCAGGCCCGCGAGGTGGTCGTCGCCGCCGAAATTACCGGTCGCCATGGTCACGACCTTGGGGTTTTCCCGGGCGTAGTCCACCAGTTCCGCAACTGTGGTGAACGGGCTGCCTTTTTTGACATTCAGTGCGGCGGGGTCAGTAACCATGTTGGCGATCAGGGTGAAGTCCTGCCACGTGAAATTGGCTTTTCCTTCGATCGGCTTGGTGACGATAGACGGTGTGGTGATGATGCCGATGGTATATCCGTCGGGGTCGGCGTCATGCAGGGCCTGCCAGCCGACGATTCCCGAGGCGCCGGTTTTGTTTTCCACCACCAGATGCGCGTCTCCCCCCAGGTATTTCTCGATATAGGGGGCGACGGTGCGGACCATGATGTCACTGCCGCCACCGGCGGCGTAGGGGACGATCACGGTGATTTCCTTCTCCGGGTACTGCGCGAACGCGGCGGTGCTGACCAGTGAAGCGGCGAGTACGACAGGCAAGAACGCACGGTTCATTGGTGGTCTCCTTGTTGGGGCGGAAGGGATCAGGGAGCAGAGGTCTCGGTGGAGCGCCATTGTGCAAGGGCGCCGTCCAGCCAGGCCGGCTTTGGGGATCCGGCATTGATGCTTTCAATGCGCGCTTTTTCTTTGGCGATCTTGTCGATGCAGAGGGGGAGCAGGGTTTCGGCATTGCGGGCGGGGACGACCATCACCGCGTCGTCGTCGCCGATAATAAGGTCACCGTGGTTCACCACCACGTTGCCACATGCCACCGGGATGTTCACATGGCCCGGTCCGGTCTTGCGGGACCCCCGTGCGCAGGTGCCTCGGGCGAAAACGGGAAACCCGCTGCCGGAGATCCAGTCGCTGTCCCGGCACATTCCGTCCAGCACCAGGCCCCCCAGCCCGCGCGCGCATGCCGCGCGGGTCATTAATTCCCCCCAGACCCCGGAATGACGGTCGTTGCCGGTACTGACGACGAGGATGTCTCCGGGTTCGGCGGCGTGCAAGGCCACGTGAAGCATGAGGTTATCATCAGGAGGCAGGGCGGCCGTGACCGCGCGGCCGCAGAGACGCATTCCCCGGCACAGGGGTTTGATTCCTGCATCCATGATGTTCCGGCGGCCAAAGCAATCTGTTGCGATGGCAGAAGAGATCCGTCGGAACGGATCGACCATATCGGCCGACAATGGATGGTCGACCGGATTGACAGAGAAATCAAAACTCATACCAAGCTCTCTTTTGTCGCGCGATCCAGTTTTTCGACAGCGGACCGCAATTTGAGACAGGCAGTTTCCAAAAGGTCTGGCGCGCAGGTGAAGGAGAGGCGGAAGAACGGTGACAGTCCAAAAGCCGCTCCGGGGACGCAGACCACTTCGGCTTCCTGGACAAAGTAGCGCGTCAGGTCTGTATCCGTGGCGATAACGCTGCCATCCCGGGTGCGGGCTCCCATCAAATCCTGACAATTGACATACAGGTAGAAGGCTCCGTCGGGGATGTGGCAGGCCAGCCCCTCGGTGTCGTTGATGAGGGCCGCTGCCAGGTCCCGGCGTTGCCTGAAGGCGGCGAGGTTTGCCGCCATGAAATCCCGCGGTCCGGTCAGAGCGGCCAGCGCGCCATACTGGGCGGGGTGCATCACGCCGCCCGTGGTTTGGCCCTGGAAGGTGCGCATGGCGTCGATCAGCGGCTGGGGACCGGCGGCGAAACCGATGCGCCACCCGGTCATATTCCAGGACTTCGACAAGCCGTTGACCGTCAGGGTCCGCGCCTTGATGGCCTCGGAGGTCTGCGCGATGGTGAAATAGGGGGCGTTGTCGTAACGGATATGTTCGTAGATATCGTCACTGAGGATCAGGACTTGAGGGTACTTCTCCAGTACCGCTGCCAGCATCCGGATCTCGTCCTCCGTCAGGACGGTACCGGTCGGATTCGAGGGGTTGTTGAGAATCAGCCAGCGCGTCTTGTCCGTGATCTTCGCGTCGAGGACATTGGGGTGGAGCCGGAAGCCCTCCTCGTACCGTGTCGCCAGGCCGACCGGGACGCCGCCATTCAGGCGCACCATCTCGGCGTAACTGACCCAGCCGGGTTCGGGCACAAGCACTTCCTGCCCTGCTTCGAGGCTGGAGGCGAGGGCGTTGAAGATGATCTGCTTGGCGCCGTTGGCGACGATCACTTGCGCGGCCTGGTAGTCCAGCCCGTTATCGGAGCGCAGTTTCTGGCGGATCGCTTCGCGGAGGGGCGGGATGCCCTGAACCGGGGGATAGCCGGTATGGTTGGCCCCCAACGCGTCGACCAGGGCCTGTTTCGCATGCTCTGGTGTCGGAAACTCCGGTTCACCAGTCGCCAGCGAGATCACGTGGCGGCCTTTGGCGCGAAGATCCCGGGCGAGCTGCGCGGCTTCAAGGGATGCGGACGGCTGGCTCGCGCGCATCTTGGCGTTGACAGGGGGGAAGACTGGAACAGAATTTCTCATGGCTGGATTGCTTGCATGGGGACCGGAGCACAGGCGTACTACCCCTTTCCCTGTAAGTCCTTGCTGTCGAAGGTGATAATTCAGGGTCATCGCATGGTCCCTCCATGAATGGCCCGGTGACATGACGTTAGATTGTTAAAGAGAGATTGCGCAAATCATTAATATTTAACTATGTGTCAATTTATTTTTACGGTAGAATTGACCTGGAAGGTTTGAAGTGCTCTTGCGAGTATCTTCTCCGAAAAGTGTTAAAATGCCTTTTTAGGGAGCTTGACTGCATCGGTGTCTATTCGGCGATTAAAAACCCTTGTGGCCATTGCGCGTCATGGCAACCTTTCAGCCGCTGCGGCCAAGGAAAACCTGACACGGGCCGCGGTGTCCTTGCAGATGAAGCACCTTGAAACGGATCTTGGCGTAGAGATTTTTGATCGCCGCGGCCGGATTCCGGAGTTGAATGCCCGTGGGCGCCTGCTGGTACCCAAGGCGATCGAGTTGCTTGATATTTATGAGGAATTCAGACGGATCGCCAAGGGCGAGGGAAAAATAACTGGCACGCTCACCCTTGGCGCGATGTTCACGGCGATGACCGGGGTGGTTCCCTACGCGATGAAGCAGATGCGCGCCATGTATCCCGACTTGCATATCCAGGCGTCGCCGGGGCATTCGGCAACCCTCGTGGCTCCGGTTGATCGGGGTGTCATCGATGCCGCATTCATCGGCCGTCCGCCCGTGCTGAGTTCGAAGCTGATTTTTCATAAAATCGCCGAAGAACCGTTCCAGCTTCTCACGCCGTCGGACTGCGATCTGGAGGATATCCGCGATATTTTTGCCCGCTATCCCTTTATCCGCATCAGCCGCTCTCTCTGGTCCGGCCAACTGATCGAGGATTGGCTCGTGCGCGAGGACATCAGCGTCAACGAAGCGATGGAGCTCGATGGCATTCAGATGATTTCCACGATGGTCTATCACGGGTTGGGGGTGTCTGTGCTGCCGAAACGATGTGTTCCGGCGCCCAATCCGGTGACCGTGCGTGAGATTGCGATTCCGACGCTGGAAAGCCGGCCGGTCGGGCTGCTGGTGCGCTACGACAATCCGAAATCAAACCTGATCGACGCCCTGTGCACCCAGATGCGGAATGTGGTGAGGGCTGTTGGATCTGCCCGGCCCGGGGAAAGTCCGGATTCGCTCTCCAATCCGGGCCGCGAAAAGGACGCCGGGCAGAGCCTGCCCTTGCCTCCGGCTGGGGGCTGAGGCACCATCGGGCCATGTACCAGACCACGCAAGCCGGCAGCACCAATTTCGCCTTCCCCGACGTCTGCCTGACGCCGACGCCGGTGGGGCCGATCCCCATTCCCTATCCCAACACGGCCGATACCTCTACGGCGGTGCCGCCGGCCCTGATCGTGCTGGTGGAATGCATGCCGGCCCACAACATCACCTCCATCGTGCCGATGAGCAACGGTGACAATGCCGGGGTGAACATGGGCGTGGCGTCGGGCACGGTGATGGGGCCGTGCTTCACGATCCTGGGCAGCTTCACCCTGATGTCGGGCGGGCTGCCGGCGGTGCGCCAGACGTCGATGACCTTGCAGAACACCTTCAACATGGTCGGCAGCACCACCAGCCCCAGCCAGCAGACGCTGGACGTTCAGGCGTAATCCCGCATCAATCTTCCTTGAAGTCCTCGTGGCAGTCCTTGCAGGTGGAGGCCAGCAGCAGGAAGGCCGTTCGGTTTTCCTTGGTTACCGCCGTGCCCGCTGCGGCTTCCAGGGCCTTGCCGTGGTCCACCAGTTCGTCTGCCAGCAGGGCGAAGCGGGTCCAGTCCACCCAGATGTCGGGCAGGGCCTCGCTGGGGTGGCCGGCGGAGCCTTCGGGGAACAGGTCGGTCATGGCCTTGCCGCCGTGCTGCTGGGCCAGGCCGGCCAGCCGGGCCACCGCGTCCGCTTCATAGGCCTGCTCGCCGCCGAACATCTTGCCCACCGGCTTCATGGCCCGGCTCATGTCCTCCATGGCGTCCATGCGCTCTTTCACCACGCCCGTTGCTTCCTTGTGGGCCAGGGCGGGGGTGGCGGCGGACAGGGACGCGCCGGCGATCAGCGCGGCAGGGACGCCGCCGGTCAGGGCAATGGCCGTAAGCGAAAGGATTGAGCGGAAGCGGGGCATGTGGTCTCCTATCCCATGTGAATCTGATCGCCGTCGACCTTGATGTCCTTGTCGGCGGTAACGATGGTATGACGGCCATGCAAGGTGGCCGTTTCCTCGGCGGCCATATCCAGTACGCCGGCGCGGGTCTGGTCCAGTCCGGCAACCCGGCGCACCGCCCGGGCCAATTCGCTGATCACCGTGCCGGCCATGGTTTCCAGTGTCTCGGCAACCACCTTCAGCCGGCCGATCCGCCCCTCCAGCCATTGCCCGCGCCAGACCATGTGCTCCACCTCCGCCTCGCCCTGCGCGGCGGCGAGGCTGACACGGACGGCCCGGGTGCGCACTTCGCCATCACTGTCCAGCAGCAGGCCGCCAGGGGCGTGCAGGTGCAGGGTGCCGGCCTCGGCGACCGGGGTAAGGCGGGTGGCCGGTGCTGCCGAATCGAGAACGGAGAGGATATGGGTGCCGGCCGGGCCGTCCGCCACCAGCACCAGATCCCCTTCCTCTGGCGCCACCAAGCAGCCCTTGGCCCGCCGGGCTTCGGTCAGGCGGCCGGTGTCGGGATCGGCGACGGCCAGGCGCGGCCCGTCCACCCGCCGCACCACCCGGTGCAGCAGGCGCACCGTGTCGTCTGACGCAGAGGGGGGCAGGGGCTGAGGGGCGAGGGTCATGCGGGGGGGCTCCCGGGGGCGGATGGGGCGTCTTCAGACAGGGCAGGATCGGGGGGCGGGGGCGGGTCGGCCAGGGTGCCGTCGGTCATCACGGTCTGCCTGACCACCGCCTTGTCCATCGGCGCGAAGGTCAGCCGGGCGCCCAGGAAGGATGCGCGGGTCAGATCCGCGCCGTCCAGGGCGGCCCAGGCGATATCGGCGTTGTCCAGGCGGCAGCCGGTCAGCACGGCGTCCTTCAGATCGACGTGGGTGATCAGCGCTTCGTTCAGGTCCGCGCCGGTCAGATCCGCTTCGGTCAGGTCGCACCAGGCCAGCCGGGCGCCGGCCAGCCGGGTGCCGGCCAGCCGGGCCTTTTTCAGGGACGCCCAGCTGAGATCGGCTCCCTGAAGATCCAGACCGCTGAGGTCTGCCCCGTCCAGGGTGCCGCGCGGGCATGCACCGGTTTCCCGGAGCCGGGTGACATCATCGTCGTTTGCCATGGCCGAACGATACGGCAGCTGGCCCGCCGGGCAAAGAGCGGAAATCGGCGCGGAAAGGAAGGCGATTGTCTTGAGCCAGGTGATAACCATTCGGAAATGAAATGGTGTTCATATTGGGGCTGCAACAGGAGACGACCCCATGGAATCCCCCGTCCAGCACCGTTGGAACGAGATGCCCGACGCTGTCCAGACCGCCCCCTCCGCTTCCTCTTCGTCCTCGGTGTCCGAGGCGGTGGCCCCTGTGCCCGCCCCTCCGGCCAAACCCATGTCCCGGCGCCGGCGGCGGACGCGGGAGGCGCTGCTGGACGCCGGCTTCGCGGTGATGGCCGACCAGGGATTCGACGCCATGACCATCGCGGCGGTAACCGACCGGGCGGAACTGGCCGTCGGATCCTTCTACAATCACTTCGCCAGCAAGGAAGCCTTGAAGGCCGCCGTGGTCGAGCACCTGGTGGACGCCCACGGGCGCTTCCTCGACTGGATTTGCGGGGACGTGACCCCCGATGCGGCGGTCCGCCTGGCCGTGGCCACCAAGGCCATCCTGCGCAAGGCGGAAGCCAGCCCGGCCTGGGGGGATTTCATCGCCCGCCATGGCTTGGCGGACCGCACCTTGCGCCTGGGCCTGATGCCCGAGTCCGCGCTGTTTGCGACCGAAGAAGACCGCGATAGCGCGGCCCTGCTGCTGCTGGGCGCTCTTCAGCGCCTGCGGGAGGGGGATTTGCCGCTGTCCGACGGGGTCGCCAAACGGGTCCTGCGGGTGTGCGGGCTGGTTGACGAGGTCGTGACCCGCGCTGCCGCCACGCCTCTGCCCGAGCCGGAGCCGCCGGCGGCCAAGGCCTGAGGGACCGATCATGATCGCCTTCTCCTTCAGCCGGGGGGCGTTCCTTGCCATGGTCCTGCTGCTACTCATGGCGATGATCGTGGCCTTTCTGACCGGCTGGGTGGTCGGGGTATCGCGGACCCCGACCCACGGCGTGATACCGATGGCTCCGGCCTCCACCCAATCCCGGGCCGCACCGTCGCAAGACCCATCGCAGGCCCGGGCATCCTCCTCGCCGTCTTCCGCAGCCCGGGCGGCGGGGGCGCCAAGCTTGTCGCGACGTGACGCAAGTCCGCCGTCGCCGCATCAGACGTCGCCGGCCGGTTCGCCTGCAATGCCGCAGGCTCCGGCCGCATTACCTGCCGCGACGGCAGAAGCGGCCGAGGTCCCGCCGCAGGCCGGCGGGCAGGATCCGCCGCCTCCGGCTGCTCAGTCCCCGGCTCCGCCGCAGCCCGCCGCTCAGGCTCCGGTCCCGCCGCAGCCCGCGGCTACGGTGGCAAAGACGGATACGGATCCCCCTCCGCCGCCGCCATCCTCCGCCCCCCGGCTGCTGGCCAAGGCGATGGACGCGCCGGTACCCCTGTTCAAACCGGAAGACCCCGGCCCGTCCGGTGGCGGAGAGGCCGTGCCCGTGCCGCCGGCGCCGGCCTCGGCACCGTCTCAGGCCAATCCGCCAGCGGGCAAGCCCGTCGCGGTCGAGCAGCCGGCCTATACCCTGCAAGTCGGACAATTCGATCTGGCCGATCCGGCACGGGCGCTCTATGCCCGGCTGAAGGCCAAGCGCTATGACGCCTATGTGGTCACGGTGGGGGCGCCGACACCGTTGATGGTGGTGCGGATCGGTGTGTTCGACAACCGCGCCGCAGCCCTTCAGGCGGCCAGCGCCGTGCGCATCGCCGAAGGACTCCCCGCCGAAGTGGTGCGCATCGATCCGGCCTCCGCGCCGGTGCTGAAAACGGCTGCGCCGGCCAAGGCCGCCCTGGCTGCCCCGTCCGGCGCCGCAGGGGCTGCGCCGTCCGTGCCGTTCAACTGATCCTTTGGGGAGGGGGGGCTACCGGGCGTCGGGGGTATCGCTGTCCTCGCGGCGGGCAGCGGGATGGTGAACGCTGTCATCGGTGCCCCGACGGTTGCTCCAGTACATGAGGTTCATCAGGGCGATGGCCAAACCGCACATGGTGGTCAGGCCGATGATCATCGCCACCAGGGCATGTCCGTGAATGGCGATCCCTATTCTGTCCGTCCAGATCCAGACGATGCCGACGGCCACGGCGGTCAAACCGGCCGTTCCCAAAATCCATGTTTTTATCCGGGTCACTGTGTGTTCCTTCCCTCTGATGGCTGGTCTTGTGCCGCTTCAATCGAAAGTGGGGTTTGGTTTCCCGCTCCACCCACAAATTCGTGGGTGTGCGGATTTAAACAAGATTGTTTGTTAATGACCGTAACATCCTGTTTTGGAAAAAAACGTTGCATAACGTTGCACGGGGGACTGGGCGTTTCTTCGTGAACCGTCTACTATGCCTAATGTCGTGTATCCCCCCGGCGCGTGCAATCGGCTGCGGGGGCAGGGAAGAAGGATGGGACGCCGTGGCTCGCAAGCCCGCCATGCCGGAAATCAAGGACGAAGATGCCGATGCCGCCTTGTTGCCGGTGTTGCCGAAGGCATCGCCCGACCTGATTGCGACCTCCTTTTTCCTGAACCTGCTGTCCATGGCGCTGCCCATGGCCCTGTTGCAGGTCTATGACCGGATTGTGCCCAACAACAGCCTGCAGACCCTGGCCTTGCTGGCGGCCGGGGTCCTGACGGCCTTGGTGCTGGAAGTTCTGCTGCGGCTGGGGCGGTCCTATGCCACCGGCTGGGCGGGCGCGAAGTTCGAACACCGGATGGGCAACCTGGCCTTCGGCCGCCTGCTCGGTACGGAACTGGTGAATGTGCAGCGCAAGGGCTCGGGCGTGCTACTGGAGCAGATGAGCTCTCTAAAATCGGTGAAGGAGTACTACGGCGGGCAGGCGGCGGCGTCGATGCTCGACCTGCCGTTCATTTTCATCTTCCTGATCCTGATCTGGTATCTGGGCGGCAGCATCGTTCTGGTGCCGGTGTCGGTGCTGCTGGTGTTCGGGGTGGTGGCGGCGACCACCGGCATGGCTCTGCGCAAGGCCATCGAGGAACATTCCACCGCCAACGAGCGGCGGCTGAACTTCATTATCGAGGTGCTGGGCAATATCCACACGGTCAAAGCCATGGCCATGGAAAGCCTGATGATGCGCCGGTTCGAGCGTTTGCAGGAAACCAGCGCCAAGTCCAGCTACGACGTCGCCCTGCGCAATTCCGATTCCATTTCCAAGGGCATGTTCTTTTCCCAGCTGACCATGGTGCTGGTGTCCGCCTACGGGGCCACGCTGGTGATTGACCACAAGCTGACCATCGGTCAGCTTGCCGCCTGTACCCTGCTGGCCGGCCGCGCGCTTCAGCCGTTGCAGCGGGTGGTGGGGCTGTGGACCCGCTTCCAGACCATCCAGCTGGGCCGTCAGCGGGTGACCGAGATCATGCATCTGCCGGTGGCCGAAGCCGGCCGGCCCGATCTGCCGGACGTGGAAGGGCGTCTGACCTTGCAGGATGTTCACTTCCGTTTCGGCGAAAGCGACCATGAAGTCCTGCGCGGCATCGACCTGGACGTGGCTCCAGGCACCTGCGTGGGGATCGTCGGGGCCAACGGCAGCGGAAAGTCCACACTGCTGTCGGTGATGATGGGTGTGCTACCGCCGACCCAGGGGCGGGTGATGGTGGACGGCATGGACCTCGGCCAGTTCAACATCAACTCGCTGAAAACCCAGATCGGCTATCTGCCGCAGAACGGCGAGCTGTTCAAAGGGTCGATCATCGAAAACATCACCATGTTCGAACCCGACCTGCGCAAGGCGGGGCTGGAGGTGGCCGACGATCTGGGGCTGACCGAAGTGGTGGCGGCCCTGCCCATGGGCTTCGAAACGATCGTGGGGGATGGGGCCTATGACACGCTGCCCACCGGCCTGCGCCAGCGCATCGCCATCGCCCGGGCTTTGCTGCACGATCCCAAGATCATCCTGTTCGACGAAGCCAACAGCTCGGTCGACAGCGTGGGGGACACCTATCTGCGCGCCGCGTTGGATCGCCTGAAGGGAGAGCGCACCATGGTGATCATCTCTCAGCGGCCGTCGATCCTGCGGCTGGCCGATCAGGTCTATCAGCTGTCCATCGGCACTCTGGTTGAGCGGGAAGAAGGCCCCAACGGGCCACCCAAGATGGATCGCCAGGCCGCGCGCGGCCAGCCCCACAAGCTCGGCCAGATCATTTAGGACCCGGGAACCCCATGGATACGCTCAACGACAGACAGTCGCCGACGGCCCCGGAAGCGTCACCCCGCGCCCGAAGCGCAGACCCTCCCAGACGTCCGCTGGATGACGAGGCCACCCTGACGGTGCGCGAGCTTCTGGCCGCCCAGGGGCTGGATGTGGGGAACGGGCTGGCCGACGACGACGAGCCGTCGGATATGATCGGCTGGGACAATCCGGCCATCGAAGACAGCCTGACCGAAGAGGCCATCGCGGCGGGGTCCCTGGGCGGTTTCAAGGCCAAGACCGACCTAGCGGCCTGCCTGATGCCGATGCTGGCGGCCTTGCGCTGGCGCGGGACGCCGCGCAACATGTCCGAGGCCTTGCCCCACTTCGCCGACACCCTGGACCTGACCGGCCTGCGCAACACCATGGCCCATCTGGGCTATCGCTCCGATTGCCTGACCATGAAGGCCAGCGATATCGATCCGCGTCTGATGCCGGTGCTGTTCTTGCCCGACAAGGGGCCGGCGTTCGTGGCGCTGGAGGTCAAGGAACTGGGCGGCAAGCCGGCGATGAAGATCTATCGCTCCGGCACCGAAAGCTACGCCACCGTCAAGATGCCCGAGGTGAACGGGCGTGCTTTCGTCTTCACCCCCATCGATATTGAGGAAATCGCCCATGTGAACCGCCAGCGCGGCTGGTTCCGGGCGACGCTGGGGCGGTTCCGCCCGCTGCTGTGGCAGATGATGGGCACCAGCCTGCTGTCCAACCTGCTGGCGCTGTCCATGCCGCTGTTCGTGATGGCGGTCTACGACAAGGTGGTGGCCACGGGGTCGCTGGAGACCCTGTGGTATCTGCTGGGCGGGGTGGTCCTGGCCCTGTTGTCCGATCAGGTGCTGCGGGCCTTGCGGGCGCGGATGATCGCCTATGTGGGGGCACGGCTGGACAGTATCGTCGGCAATGCGATCCTGGAGCGCATCCTGTCCCTGGCGCCGGCCTATACGGAACGGGCAACCCTGGGGTCCCAGGTGGCGCGCATCAAGAACTTCGATACGGTGCGGGATTTCTTCACTGGGGCGCTGGCGACGGTGACCCTGGAGTTGCCCTTTATCCTGCTGTACCTGCTGGTGATCTTCCTGCTGGGCGGGCCGCTGGTGATCGTGCCGATTCTGGCGGTGGTGGCCTTTTCGATCATCGGGGTGCTGCTGTTCCAACGAATCCAGGAGCAGGTGGGCTTTGCGGCGCGCATCGAATCCCGGCGCCAGGAATTCATGGTCGAAACCCTGTCGAAGATGCAGGCCCTGAAATACAGCGGCGCCGAGGAAACCTGGCGGCATCGCTTCAAGGAAATGTCGGCGCGGTCCACCATGGCCGGGTTCCGGGCCGCCCAGCTGTCGTCCCTGGCCGGTACCCTCAGCCACGCCGCGGTGATTTCCTGCGGTCTGGGCACCATGGGGTACGGCGTGTTCCGGGTGACCGATGGCGAGATGACCGTCGGCGGGCTGATCGCCTCGATGATCCTGGTGTGGCGGGTGCTGGGGCCGTTGCAAAGCGGCTTCCTGGCCATGACCCAGCTGGAGCAGGTGCGCTCGGCCGTGCGCAACATCGATGCGCTGATGAACCTGCGGCCGGAGCGCGAGGCGGGGGTCAATCAGGGTTCCCTGAAGCGGTTCCGGGGCAAGGTCACCTTCTCGCGCGTGTCCCTGCGCTATTCCAACGATGCCGACCCGGCGGTGGTGGGGGTGACCTTCGAAGCCCAGCCCGGCGAGGTGGTCTGCGTGGTCGGCCCCAACGGCGCGGGCAAGTCCACGCTGCTGAAGCTGATCCTGGGACTCTATCACCCCCAGGCCGGGAATGTGCGCATCGACAACATCGATATCCGTCAGCTCGATCCGGTGGACCTGCGTCAGGCGGTGGGATACGTGCCCCAGTCCGCCAGCCTGTTCTTCGGTTCCATTGCCCAGAACATCCGCCTGGCCCACCCCACCGCTTCGGATGAAGAGCTGATCTGGGCGCTGGATCAGGCGGGGTGTCTGGCCGAGGTGCAGAACCTGCCCGAGGGGCTGGAGACGCGGATCGGCGACGGGCGGCGGGAAAACCTGCCGGCCAGTCTGATGCAGCGGATCTGCCTGGCCCGGGCCTATGTGCAGCGGGCACCGATCATGCTGTTCGACGAGCCGGTCAACGGCCTGGACTTCGCCGGGGACAAGGCGTTCATGAAGGCGGTCGAGGCCATGCGCAGCCATGCGACGGTGTTCCTGGTGACCCACCGCCCCAGCCACCTTAATCTTGCAGACCAGATTTTGCTTCTTGAGGACGGATATCTGCGTCTGGCCGGCCCCGCCGATCAGGTTCGCGGCAAGATCCCGCAGGAGATGCTATGAGCACCGCACATCATTCCGCCGCCGGCGGCCGCTCCGGGTCGGGTAGCCGGGTCTCCAAGGGATCACGCCAGATGCGCTACCTGGGGCAGTCGGTCATCCTGGAAGAAGCGGGCATGACCCGCTATGTGCGGCTGGCGATGATCGTCGCCTCCGTCGTGGTCATCGGCTTCCTGGTCTGGGCCTGGCAGACGGAAATCAGCGAGGTGGCCATCTCCTTCGGTCAAGTGTCGCCCAGCGGTTCGGTGCGGGTGGTGCAGCATCTGGAAGGGGGCATTGTCGAGGAAATCAATGTCGACGACGGCCAGCTGGTCCGCGAAGGCCAGCTGCTGCTGCGCATGAAGGCCGATGCCGCCCTGTCGGAGCTTGAAACCATGCGTGCCCGCTATGCTGCCCTGGCCTTGCAGGCGGAACGGCTGCGGGCCTTCGGTGCCGACCGGGAACCGGATTTCTCGTTCATCGGCGACGAGTTCGACGCGATGAAGGGCGACCAGCAGGAGATCTATCAGACCCAGCTGGAAGCCCGGAAGACCGGTCGCGAGATTCTTGACCGCCAGATGGCCCAGAAGGTGGAGGAGCTCCAGGTCCTCAACGACGAACAGACGGCGCTGGAGGAACAGCTCGGTCTGGTCGAAGAAGAACTGGAGATGCGGCAGAGCCTGGTGGAAAAGGGGCTGACCTCGCGGGTGACCTACCTGGATACCAAGCGCGCGGCGGCCTCCATCAAGGGCGATATCGTCCGGGTGCTGGGCCAGAAGCGGCAGGTGAAGGAAGAGCAGAGCGAAATCACCAGCCGCCTGGTGGACCTGGAAGCCTCGCTGCGCCAGGACGCCCTGAAGGAAATGGGAACGGTCACCTCCGAACTGGCCCAGGTGCGCGAAGCCCTGCGCAAGGTGGAAGACCGGGTGGCGCGGCTGAACGTGCGGGCACCGGTGACCGGCTACGTGCAGGACATGAAGGTCAAGACCGTCGGCGCCGTGGTGCCTGCCGGGGGCATCGTCATGAACGTGGTGCCGGTGGACGAGACGCTGCGGGTGGAAACGCGGATCTCGCCGCGTGACGTGGGCCATGTGGAAGTGGGGCTGCCGGTCAGCGTCAAGGTCACCTCCTATGATTTCTCCCGCTATGGCGCCCTGGACGGCGTGCTGACCGCCGTGTCGGCCACCACCCTGATGGACGAGAAGGACAATCCCTACTACCGGGGGATCGTCGAGCTGAACAAGGCCTATGTGGGTCCCGATCCGGACCGCAATCCGGTGCTGCCGGGCATGACCGTCCAGGCCGACATCATCACCGGCGACAAGACCCTGCTGCAGTACCTGCTCAAGCCTGTCTACAACTCGCTGCAAACCGCCTTCCATGAACGGTGAGGCGAGCGGTTTCCCCACTGCGTGCATTTCCCTTCGGGCGGGGCTGCGATGGCGGCCCCGCCCTTGCGGTTTTTTGCGGGGGAATAGCCGGTTCGGGTGACTGAACGGAAGGCGCTATCCCCTTGGAAATCGGGGCTCTCGACCGGATGCCTGGGCCGATTCGTTGCGAGGGCGGGAGGATCTTTCCGAAGGTCGTTTATTTCGGAGGTCATATGACTTTTGGGTGGCGCGCGGCAATTGATTGAATTGTCACTGTTTTCTCTATTTACACAGGGTCAGGGGGGGCCGTCCGTCCGGCCACATATCGTCAGGGGCCGGAGAGGCTTAGGTTAGGGTGTCGGCAAAGAGGTTTTCGCCGTGCCCGGCTTTGGCCGGATATGCCGACGACAGGATAGCGCTTCGGCGCTGTGTGACAGGCGCTTCGGGTCGGGAACCCCGGGGCGGCGCAACGGGGAACGATCATGGCCGACCAGAATCAGACCACGCCCGACGATCAGACAAACGGGGATGATATCGACGGCGAAGAAAACAACGACGCCGTCAACTTCGACCTCGGCACCGTCCTGAGCGATGTGGCCGAACAGAAGCTCCCCGATGATGACGAGGAAGACCTGGGGCCGTCCCCGCAGGGCGATGGAGACGAGCCGCTGGTGTACGGTACCGTGCACCGGGGCAGCTTCACCCCGCCCGATCAGGTGGAGGAAGCCGCTGGTCTTCAGGGAGCCGCGATCGATGCCGAACCGGAAATCTTCGAACAGGAGCCGCCGCCACCGCTGACCTCCGGTCTCGAACTGAACTCGCCCGAGCTCCCCCGGGAGCCGCTGGACAACGAGATCGATCCGACCACCAACCCCACGCCGCCTCAGCCTCAGTTCCCGAGCGCTACCCCCACGTTTGTCGATGGCTTGGCCGACATCGAGCTGCCCGAGGCGGAGCCCGAGCCCGAGGCTGAAGGCGATGACGCGCCGCCGGTCGATCCCGCCCTTGTCGATCCGCTGACCTCTGATCCGGGGCCGCAGATCAACACCGCCACGGCCGACCCGGACGAAGTGGCGGCTGTGCAGACGCTGCTGGACGCGGCGACCACCACGACGGACGAAACCACCCCGGCACCGGATACGGCGACCGAGGACACCACGGATACGACTCCGACCGACCCCACGACGCCGTCAGATCCCACGACCCCGGCCGAGCCGACGACGGGGGACCCGACGACCCCGACCGGTCCGACCGGTCCGACCCCTCCGACTCCGCCCCAGGACCCGACGGATACCGATCCGACTCCGCCGGAAGATCCCACACCGCCGACCGAGCCGGGTCCGGACGAGACTCCAGACCCGACGCCGGAGCCGGTGGCGCAGATGCCCGATCTGGCGGTGTCCGGTTCGGGGTCCGAAGACGTGGGCATCCCTCTGCATATCGATGCCCAGCTCAATGACAGCGACGGTGGCCGGGAAACCCTGACCCTGACGATCGAAGGCGTGCCTGACGGGGCGAGCCTCTCAGCGGGTATCGATCTGGGGGACGGTCGGTGGGCACTGTCCGCCGACGACCTGGATGGCTTGGTGATCTATCCGCCGAGCAACAGCGCGACGGATTTCGATCTGACGGTGACGGCCATTGCGACCGAAGCCAACGGCACCCAGCAGTTCGCCACCACCACCTTCACGGTGGAAGTGGCCCCCGACGCCGACGCGCCGACCCTGGTGGTGGACGACACGGCCGAGGGGGTGAGCCAGCGGGACGGGGACGGCGACCAGCAGCCGATGGCGACGGTGGATCTGGATATCTCCAGCGCCCTGAACGACACGGACGGCTCGGAAAGCCAGAGCATCACCATCGGCGGTGTGCCCGATGGGGCGGTGCTGTCGGCGGGGACCGACAACGGCGACGGCACCTGGACGCTGACGGCCGACGATCTGGACGGCCTGACCATGGACGTGCCGGTGGGGACGGACGACTTCCAGCTGTCCGTGACCACCACCGTGACCGATGTGGACACCGAAGACGCTGGCCTGACCGATATGGCGCAGGCGACGGCGACCATCGACGTGACCGTGCCGGACTTCGAAGCGCAGGGTCCGGAAATCGGCGGCGGTGATCCGGATGGCCCGGACAGCGACGGCGACGGCCTGCACGATGTGGCGGGCACCGAAGACACGGCGATCCCGCTGGATCTGAATATCACCCTGGCCGATACGGACGGCGGGTCGGAAACCCTGTCGGTGACCATCGGTGGCGTGCCGGACGGGGCGGTGCTGTCCGCGGGCACGGACAACGGCGACGGCACCTGGACTCTGACCGGTGATCAGTTGGACGGTCTGACCATCACGCCGCCGAACGACAGCGCCGACGACTTCACCCTGACCGTCTCGGCCACGGCGACGGAAGAGAACGGCGATACCGCGACGACCACCGGGACCATGGTGGTTTCGGTGGCCCCCGACGCCGACGCGCCGACCCTGGTGGTCGATGACACGGCCGAGGGGGTGAGCCAGCGGGACGGGGACGGCGACCAGCAGCCGATGGCGACGGTGGATCTGGATATCTCCAGCGCCCTGAACGACA
>JBJXHN010000006.1:0-553291 GCA_046233135.1 Rhodospirillaceae bacterium Z3-40
GCGCCACGGCGGCGCAATCGTTGCTGGAGCTGGCCTGGACGGTTGCCGACATGGACCGCGTCGATCCCGTGGCCCGGGCCGCGCGGGTGCTGGATGGGGCAGAGGCGGTCGCCGTCGCCAGTTGATCACAGTCGCCCCCGGCGCGCGGTTCCGAGGAAAGCGCGCGCCGGGGGCGGGACAGAGAACCGGCCGTCAGTCTGCTGTGATGGGCAGGGCGTCGGTCATGCGGATACGACCGAGATGCCGGCCTTGACGATGTCGTCTTCGCTCATGCCGTAGCGCCAGTGGGAGAAGGCGATCATGCGGTCCGCCGGCAGGCCCGCGACGTCGCGCAGGTGAAGGCGCAGGGCACGGAATGCGCTGTACTCCGCCCCGATCCAGGCGAAGACCTCGGCGTGATCGGCCGGGATGGCCACCGTGCGCAGGGCGTCGGCCAGCAGCGTGGTGGTGCCCGGCGCGGCGCCGTTGCGGTGCAGCCAGCGGATCTCCATCCCCGGCGGGGCGGCGATGTCCTGCTCCTCCGACGCATCGGGCACTTCGATCAGGGCGACGCCCCGGGCCGTGCCGGGCAAGCCTTCGAGGATGCGGGCGATGCCGGGCAGGCCGGATTCGTCCCCGGCCAGCAGGGTCCAGCCGGCTGCCTTCGGGCCATAGGCCGCCGGTCCCAGGATCCCCACCACATCCCCGGGTGCTGCGGCCCGTGCCCAATCGGCTCCGGGGCCGGTGCCGTCATGCAGGACGACGTCGATGACCAGGGTCCCGGCGGCCGGGTCGATGCGGCGGATGGTGAATATCCGCGAGGCGAGCCGGCCTGCCTCCGGCCAGACGATGCGGCCGTTATCGTCCAGGTGGGGCCATTCGGGGGTGACGGTGTCCTTGCCCTGGAACAGCAGCCGGCAATGGATCTGGTCCGGATCGGCATAGCGGGCGAGGTCGGTGCCGGTGAAGGTGATGCGGCGCAGGCGTGGCGTCACGTCCTGAAGAGTGCGCACGGTCAGCACCCGCAGGTCCGACGGCAAGGCGGCACCGGCGGTATCCCCGGTCCACGAGATCTCCAGGTTTTCCGGACGGGTGACGAATCCCACCAGCCCGGTCAGTTCGTGCTTCAGCCGGTTGAAGTCGGCGGGGTCGGCGGCCTCGACGGTCAGTTCCAGCCCGCCGGGCCGGGGCAGCAGGCGGGCGCTGCCGAAAGGAGAGGTGATCCGGTGGCCATCCCCATCGCCGTCCCCGTCCGGATGAAGGGTCATGTTGTGGGCGGAGAAGGAGTGGATGATGGTGTCCAGGTAGTCGGCGATCTTGGGGAAATCGATGGCGGCGCGGGCCTTGAGAAGCGGCATGGGTCGGTCTTTCGGGGGCTGGCGGTCTGCGGTGCAAATCGTCGGGCGGTCTGGCGGTCTCGGCCGTCCTTACGGCGACAGGGTCAGCCAGCAGGGTCCCGGCAACGGCTTTGCCAGGAAACGCCGGTTGAGGGCATCCAGGGTGGCGGTTGGGTCCAGACCGGCGCAGGCTTCGGGGTGCAGCCACCGCGCCACCACTTCGAGGAACAGGATGTTGAGCGGCGGCAGGGACAGCAGCCCCGTCCACACCCCGTGGACCCGCCCGTCCCGGACGGCGGGCAAGATGTCGAAGCCCGTGCGTCCGGTCAGGCGGTGCAGGCCCTCGCGGGCCGGTGCAGGATCCAGGCCCGGGGCGATGCCGGGACGCATCCCCGCCCCGAAGGCGCCGCCGGAGGCGATGTAGACGGCAGGGGCTTCGACCATCAGCTGTTCCGGTGCCACCTTGGCGTACCAGGTGGATTCGATCACCGACAGCGTCCGGCCGCCGGCCAGGGTCAGCAGGTCGCCCCAGATATGCTTGCCCGCCGCCCAGCAGCAGTCGTCGTAGGTGGACTGGACCTCCAGATAGGCCTTGATCGGGGGCAGGCCCTCCACCCTCCGCCTGACCTCGGCCCGGTGGACGTTGACGAAGGCCAGGAAGCTGTCGGCCTGCGCCGGTCGGCCGAGCACGGCCCCCCATAGGCCGATGGTGTGGGCCAGGGCATGGAAGGGGGCGTCTGGTGTCTCTCCGGCTCCGGCGTCGGCGTGCGGGTCGTTGGCGGCGGCGTTGCTGAAGACCACGGGGATGCCGGCGTCTTCCAGCCGGCGGGTCAGCACGCCTTCACCGAGGGCCGGTTCCATCCGGGCCGTGGCGACCACCAGATCCGGCTCCAGCGACAGAATGCGTTCCAATGACAGGGTGTCGGCGGTCTGTCCGCCGACCACCGGAATTGTCGTGCCGTCCGTGCGGGTCTCGTACTGCCGGCGCAGCAGGTCGCTGTCCAGCGTATCCACCGCCGCCCAGCCGGCGATCCGCCGGGACGGGTTGGGATCCAGCACGGCCATGGACAGCACGTCTTTGGCGTCCAGCAGCACGATCCGTCGGGCCGGTCCGGGCAGCCGGACGCTGCGCCCCACCACGTCGGTGACGGTGAGCGGTGCAGACGGCGGGGCCGCGTGCGCGGCGGTGACCGAAGGCGGCGCCAGGACGGCCGCCCCCAGCAGCAGGGCGGCCGTCCGCCGGGGAACGGGCGCGCTTACCATGAATAGCGCAGACCGGCCAGCACCTGGGCGCCATTGCCGTACTGGCAATAGAAGCCGGTGGAGCAGCTTGAATAGTACTCCTTGTCCGTCAGGTTGGTGGCGTTCACGGTCACTTCGGCCCCGGTCAGGGTCGGGGACAGGGCGCCCAGGTCATAACGGGCCGAGGCATCCAGCAGGTAATAGCCGTCCGTTTCCACGGTATTGGCGTCATCGGCGAAGCTGGAGCCGACGAAGCGCACGCCGCCGCCCAGGGCGAAGCCGTTCATCAGGCCGCTGTCGAAGGTATAGGTGGCCCAGACGGAGCCGTAGTATTCCGGTACGGCCTGGGGGCGCTTGCCGATGCTGGTGGTGGTGGTGGACTCCGTGACCTCGGTGTCCAACAGGGTCAGGGCGCCGATCAGTTCCAGGTTCCGGGTGGCATTGCCCCGGGCTTCGAACTCGATACCGCGGGAGCGGATTTCCCCCTGCTGGACGTTGAAGCCGATGGTGGTGTCGGGCGTCAGCACGTTTTCCTGGGTGATGTAGAAGCCCGACAGGGTGAACAGGGCGTCCAGGAACGTGGGGTCGTACTTCAGGCCGACTTCCCACTGCTCGGCCGTCGTGGGGTCGAAGGCCGCGCCGGTCACATCCACCCCGACGGTGGGTTCGAAGGAGGTGGAATAGCTGGCGTAGGGCGCAAGGCCGTTGTCGAACGTGTACAGCACCCCGGCGCGGTAGCTGGGGGAACTGCTGGACTGGCGGCTGGTGGTGCCGGCCAGGCGGTTTTCGCTTTCCTGCGTCGTCCAGTCATAGCGTGCGCCCAGAACGACCCGCAGGCCGCCGTAAGCAATCTGGTCCTGCACATAAAGGCCGGTCTGGCGCAGGGTCTGCTTGCTGTCCATGATGGTCATCAGCGGCCCGACCGAAATGCCGTACTGGGGATTGGTCACGTCCAAGGCCGAGGCTGTGCCGAACCGGTATTCCCAGTCGCTGACCGAATGCTGGTAGTCCAGCCCCGTCAGGGCGGTGTGGGTGACCGGCCCGGTCCTGAAATCGAACTGGGCGTGGTTGTCGGTGGCGATGCCGTTCACATCCTCGATGGAGCGGGCCGCCTGGCGGGGCAGCAGCCCGGCCGCGGTGATGCCGCCGGCCATTTGCAGGCTTTGGAAGTCCTGGTTGATCACCGAATAGCGGGTCTTGGAACGGAAGGCGACGCTGTCGTTGAACCGGTGATCCAGGCTGTAGCCGATGGCGTACTGTTCGCGCTCGTAGCTGTCGAAGTCCGGATCGCCCACATTCAGACCGCGGTCCAATGCGGACTTGTAGGCATCCGGCGCCAGGAAGGTGGGGTAGATCGAGTTGAAGTAGCCGCCTTCGGGATCGTACTGATAGCTGCCGCGCAGGGTGATCTGCGTATCATCCGTCGGTGCCCAGCGCAGGGCCGGGCTGACGGCCAGCCGTTCTTCCGTGACGTCGTCATAGCCGGTGCCCGAACGACGGCCGATGCCGGTCAGGCTGTATTGCCAGTGACCCGCTTCGTCTATGGCGCCCTGGCTGCTGATGCCCCCCTGCAGTCGCATATGGCTGCCGCCTTCGATACGGATTTCGTTATGGGACTCCGCGCTGGGCGACCGGCTGGTCTGGGTGATCAGGCCGCCGGGGCTGGTCTGGCCATAGAGCACCGCCGCCGGCCCTTTCAGCACGTCCAGGCGGTCGATCAGGAAGGGATCGACGGACGGCAGGGCGAAGGCCTGGCCCCGGGGCTGCTTCAGCCCGTCCAGGAAATCCACCACCCGGGTGGAGGTGCCGAACCCGCCGAAGCCGCGCATGAAAATGCTGTCGTAGCGGCTGTTGGTGTCGGGCGTGGACAGGACCCCGGCGGTGTAGTTCAGCGCATCCTTCACGGACTGGGGATTCTGGTCGTCCAGCTGTTCCCGGGTGATCGTCGTCACCGCTTGCGGGGTCTCCAGAACGGGCGTGTCGGTCTTGGTCGCGGTGGTCGAATGAGGTTCGAAATAGACCTCGCGCGTCGACCCGTCGGGGGCCTGCTCCTCGACCCGGACCGGGGCCAGGGTGGTGTCGGGCTGTCGGGCCAGTGCGTCCCCCGCCGTTCCGGCAGTTGCGACGCCCACGGTCGCTGAGACCGAAAGCAATGCCCCGCAGGCGCGTTTTGAAAATACCCCCGTCATGCGTTGACCCTTTCCCGTTCGTTCGTTCGAGTGGTGGCGTTCCCATGTTGCGAACAAATATCATTCGCGAAACTATCGGGATCTCTGGTAAAGCAAACGGGACGGTCCCGTCCAGTTAATATGTGCTGCTTTGACAACCCTCTGGTCCCAAGTTTGGGTTTCGAGGAGGAAGGGGTGTTTGGGTGTAGGCCCCGCTGCACGGGTCTGGTAGGAAGAGTGATCGCCCAGCGGAAGGGCGCCGGTCACCGGGAATAAAATCGTCAAGGAGGAACCATGTCCGCCAGACCCCTCGCTGCCGCCGCTTGCGACCTCATCCATTTCGCGCGGGCCGGATAGGGTGGGCGGACCGATGAAGGCAGGGACCCGGGCACGGGTGGGGCGTCCGCCCAAGCTGGACGCCGCCGAGACCTCCAACCGGATCATCGACGCGGCGGCCCGGCTGTTCGCCGCCCAAGGGTTTGCCGCCACCTCCATCGAGCAGGTCGCTTCTGCCTGTAGCGCGGGCAAGGACACGATCTATCGCCGTTTCCCGTCGAAGACCGCGCTGTTTCAGGCGGTGGTCGCGCGCGAAAGGACCCGTACTCTCGACCGTCTGGAGCAGGAAATCGGGTCCGCCGGCGGGGAGGGGGACGCGCTGGCGCGGTTGCGGCGGGTGGCCCGCTGGTTCCTGACCGTTAACCTGGATCCGGACATGGTCGCCTTCAAACGCATTGCGCTCAGCGAAGCGATCGTCTTCGGCGAGGAGCGGCAGCAGCCGTCAGGATCCGGACAGGGAACGGCACAGGGGACCGAGGACGATGATCCGATCACCGGCCGGCTGGTGGCGCTGATCACCGAGGCCCAGGGGGCCGGGCTGCTGGAGGTGGGCGATCCCGGCGTGATTGCCGCGCACTTGCTGCATTCCATCGTCTTCGGCCCGTCCAACGAGGCGATGATGGGCCGCGCCACCTATGCCGAGGAGACCGCGCGGGACCGCTTTTTTGACCAGGCCTGGACCCTGTTCCTGAACGGGGCGGGCGGAGAACGGGACGGCTGATCCCCAGCCGTCGTTGTGGACTTCAGAGAAACGTCTTTGTTCATATGGTCAATGTGGGAGCCATGCCGTCAATCCTTGGTGCCGGGGAGAGTCGGCAAAGTCTACCCGGGGGCACCCGGTGCGGGCAGGCTCTGCCCGGACGGTGTTACAGGGCGACGCACCCCCGATTTGTAAGCCCTTGCGTTTGCATGGTTCGATCATTGGTTAAAATACACCAAAAAATGGCATAATATCTGCGTCAGCATCCCCTCGGGGCAGAATTCGCCGATGAGTCAGGAGGGGAAGCAGGTATGGAAGTCATGTCCTTTGCCGCCAAGATCCAAGGTCAGTATCAAAGCACGCTGGAGGATTTGAGGAGCGGGACCATTTCCTATCAGGACGCCATGGAGATCCACCAGGATTTGGCGGCGCAGTCCCGAGGGCTCTATCCCATGGTTGCTCAACGGGGCATGGATCTGACCCCGGTTCAGACGTCCATTCCGTCAAGTGTGCTCGAAAGCATGCAGGGGGTGATGCAGGCCGTGACGGAACATGGCACGGTCGCGCGGATCTATCGGGAGGGCGGTGCCGGGCAGCCGGATGAATTGGACGCGGATACCGCCTCTGCGACGATGGCATCGTCGAGCAGGACCATAAACTGGGCCGGGGCAGGAATTTCGAGACGAGATGTTTCGGAGCTCCGAAGCTCCTACAATAATGAAGCCTTTGATTATCTGAAGGGATATGCGGATACGCACCGGGAAGACTGGAGCGCTATGGCCGAGGAAATGGAGATACCCATCGATAATTGGCAGTATCTTGACCATTTTTACAAGGTGCCAGAAGAGTCCGGCTATGACGTGAGCATGGGAGTGGCAAATTCCCAGGCTGAGAAGATCTTCCGCAGCATTGCCAGTGCCGAGGAGGTCGCCAATTTCGAGAGCACCATGGCACCGGCTCAGGAAAGCATGGAGCGGACCATGACAATCAAGGTCGCAGAAGTTTTCGCTGCCCAGAATGCGCGGATGGACGAACTGGCCGCGTATAGCGTGGATGCATTCAGCCCTTATCAGGATGATATGGCGGCTGCCGGCGTGACCTTCGGTGATTTGGGACAGGCGTTGGTTGTCCGCAATGCTGACGGTACCTTCAGCAATGAAGGTCTTGGCGATCATGCGCAGGCTCTTGAGGATCTGATCAACACCAACGATGGTGTGCGGTCTTTATACGAAGGAGCGTATGACGCATTGACTGCGCGTCCCTGGCGAACCGGGTGACGTATCCCTGACCGAGTGGCGACGTTGCGTCGATGGTTGATGCTATTGCCTTATCTGCGCCCGACGAACGCGGCTCCGATGTCCTGGGCCGGGAAGGCTTCGGGCATCGGGGCCGTGTGTTTTTATTCCAGGAAAATCCCTTTTCCGCCGCCTTTTCCGGTTGCGCCGGCTGCGATTACCAGTGGTATTTCAATGTGAACTTGGCGTTGAACGGCTCGCCATAGGTGGACATCGATCCCCAGCGCGGGTCGTACCCGAGACCGGCGTAGTATTGTGTGTCGAGGATGTTGTTGAGGTTCAGCTGGGCGTCGAGGTTCTCGTTGATTTCGTAGCCGGCGACCAGGTCGACGACGGCATAGGGTGACTGCTCGGCCTCGTATTTGATGCCGTTGATGTATGTCTTCTCATAGATGCCGCTTTGCCAGCGCAGACTACCGCCGATCCGCATGCCCTCCACAGGGGCAGGAAGGTGATACATGGTCGACAGCTTGATCATATGTTCCGGCAATGCGGTATCGAACTTGGTGCCCCGGGTGTGGTCGGGATCGTCGATGTATTCCGTGCGGGTGTAGGTGTAGCCGGCACCGATGTTCCAGTCGGGGGTTATCGATCCCTGAAGTTCCAGATCAACCCCCTGGCTGCGCACGACGCCCGCCGCTTCGGAGCAGCTGGTGGATGCGGTACAGGTGCTGGGATCGGCAACTGTCATGGCGCGGTTGCTCTGCTCCACATAGAACACGGCCAGACTGGTGTTCAGCGCTCCGTTCAGGTATTCGCCCTTGATGCCGATTTCATAGTTCTCGCCGACGATGGGTTCGAGAACGGTTCCGGCCGTGTCCACTTCCGACTGAGGTAGGAAGATATCGGTATAGCTGGCATAGACGGAATGGGCATCGTCCACATCATAGATCAGGCCGCCGTACTTGGTCAGGTTGGTGTTGATCTGGTAGTCCGATGTTCCCGACTTGTCATTGTAATCGTACCAGTCGAGCCGTCCGCCGAGGATCAGTTTCAGAGAGTCGAGAAGTGCAAAGCGACCGACCATATAGCCGCTTCTCTGGGTGACGATATTGTGGCTTTCGGTGTGGGTGGACGGCGCGGGTTCGAAGACGCCGGCCGGATCGAAGGCCGACAGATCGACGACGCTTTCTGCCACGCCGCTGCCTCTGGCGGTGTCTTTGGTCTCGAACCGGTAGAGGGAAACACCGGCGGCGAAATCATGTTTGCGGTCGAACAGGGTGAACGGACCCTGGACCTTGGCATCGAGGTTGGTGGTGTTGGTTTCCCGATCCCCGAACCAATACTGGGTGTAGTTGGTGCCCGTCGTGCCGACGTAGGTGGTGCGGACGTAAGAACCCAGCGCGTCGAGATCGGACCAGTTCTGGTCGGCGCTCAGGTTGACGGTCCATTCCCCGCCCAGGTCGATATCGACCTTGCCGAAAATCGACTGGGACGTCTGGTCCAGGTATTCCCAGTCATAGGCGAAGCTGGTGTTGCGGGAAAAGCCGTATGCGTCGCCGTTCTGCTGAACCGGCAGGCCGCCCCACCAGGCACCGTCGGTGCTGTCCGTCTGATAGGACGCCCCGAAGCTTAAGGTGACCCGGTCGCCCAGGTCCGCTTCGCCGATGCCGTAGAACATGCCGTTCTGATGGTCCTGCCGGTCGATGTGAGACTCCGAATCCAGGCCGTAGGCAACGACCCGGGCGCGCAGGTCACCGTTTTCCATCAGGGGGCCGCCCACATCGACCATGCCGGAGTATGTGCTCCAGTGGCCGACGGATCCTTCCACGGTGCCGTGGAAGTCGCGGGTGGGCCGCTTGCGGATCATGTTGACCGAGGCGGAGGGATAACCCGCGCCCTGCATCAGGCCGGTGGCGCCCCGCACCACTTCGACGCGGTCGAACATGGCCAGATTGGTCTTGGTGGTGGGCATGTAGGATGACCAGCTGGCCATGGCCCCGTCCTGCATGACCGTATCCACATAGAACCCGCGGGCCAGAATCGCCGGCCGCCCCGGGCCGTCGGTGTAGTTGACGGTCAGGCCCGGCGTGTCGCGCAGAACGTCCGTGATGTCGCTCATCCCCTGATCATCCATGCGCTGGCGCGTCATGACCGTTACCGCCTGAGGTGTCTCGCGGATGGACATCTTGATCGGCGTGGCGGTGTTCATCGACCCGGTGGTGTAGGACCCCGTTCCTTCCGTGGTCGCGCCCAGGGTCGCCCCCTCCACCGAAATCGGGTCCAGCAGCATCGCGCCGTCCTCGTCCCCCGTCTCCAGCCGTTCGATCACCACGGTGGATCCGGACATGGTGAAGATCAACCCGCTGCCGGACAGCAGCTGGTCCAGAGCCCGGGCATTGGTCATAGTACCGCTGACGGGCGACGACGCCAGGCCCCGGGGAACCGTGCCGTCCACCGTGACCTGCAAGCCGGACTGCTGGCCAAACGCGACCAGCGCGTCGGTCAGCGGCTGGGTCGGGATCTCGAAATTCTGTTCGGATTGCAGCTGCGCGATCGACGGCGCGGGCTCCGCCGCCTGTTGCGCCAGGCTCGGTGTTGCCGGCAGGACGGTCGCCAGAGCCGTCGTTACCAGAAGTGATCGTGCCAGACCGGCGCGCCGCGTGCCCCCGCGACCGGTCGTCTGTGCCCCCATCATCACCATGTCTCTTTCCCTTCTTGTTATCGCCCCGGACACGACAATGCGACCTCGCTAAATGCGAGTGCGACACAATCGCGAACCTATGGACAGAACGAGGGCAGAGGCGGCTTTTCTAAAAATAATTCAGCGATGCGGCAGGTATTTGAAAAAGCGTTGTTTTTCACGATGGCGAAACGAAGACAAGCCAGGGGGTGATCTGCCGGACCACGGCCTTCTGCGCCCGCGCGATACCGCGCAGGGCTTCCATCGGGTCGGTGGGGTCATAGACGCCGGTCACCGTTTCGCGGGCCAGGGTGTCATCGGTGACGATGATCCTGCCGGGGAAATAGCGGCGCAACTGCTCCACCACCGCACCCAGGGGGTCGTCCCGGGCGATCAGCCGGTCCTGGCGCCAGGCAGCAACCATGCCCACCGGTTGGTCGCGGCGCTGGCTCTCGCCGCTCCAGCGCACCCGGACCGACTGGCCGGCGGCCAGGGTTTCGGTGACGGGTGTGGTTGCGGAATCATGCTCGACGCGCACCACGCCCTCGGCAACGGCGACATCGGCGCCGGTTTCTGTATGCCGGACGTCGAAGGTGGTGCCCAATACGGTGATGTCGACGGTGCGGGCTTCGACCCGGAAGGGCCGTGCGGGGTTCTTCGTGACCTGGAACAGGGCTTCGCCGGACAGCAACTGCACATGCCGGCCCGCGTCCGTAAAGCGAACGGCGATCGCGCTTTCGGGGGCCAGGGTCACGGTGCTGTCATCGGCCAGCCGGAAGCTGCGGATCTCTGCCGTATCGGTGGTGTAGTCCGCCCGCAGCCCGATCCACAAGGATGGCCCGGCGAGGACCGCGAGCAGGCTGGCTGCCAGGGCCAGACCGGCCAGTCCGGCAGCCTGCCGGCGGTTGGGACGGTCGGGGCGGCGGGTCCGGCCACGGCGGCTGACCGGCGGGCGGGACGGAGTCCGAACCGCTTCAAGCAGGGGCTGCCATTGCGCGGCATGCAGCGGCGCGGCCTTGTCCAGGGCGGCAGAGGCACGCAAGGTTTCGGCCCAGGCACTGGCATGGGCGGGGCTTTGGTTTACCCAGGCCTGGAACTCTTCCCGCCGCTCGGCGTCGTCCGGATCGTCCTGCAACAGGATCAGCCAGTCGGTCGCTTCTCTCGACAGGTGTTGCCGGTATATCTCTGTGTTCTCAGGCATGCCTGTCCCTCAGCCTCTAACCGAACGGGACGGCATGTCCGTGTTCCCGGGGGCCGGTTCGAGAAGCGTTCTGTATATGAAACGCATGGG
Source organism: Rhodospirillaceae bacterium Z3-40 (assembly GCA_046233135.1). Lineage (GTDB taxonomy): Bacteria > Pseudomonadota > Alphaproteobacteria > Rhodospirillales > Rhodospirillaceae > JBJXHN01. Next base: position 10,972 of record JBJXHN010000006.1, read on the forward strand.
ACAGGGCCTTTTTTACAATTTTCAAGTGGGGCAGGATCAGGCGCGGCTCAGCCGTTCCTTGCAATGCTGGACCGCGTCGGCGACCAGCCGGTGCGCCAGGGGAACGGAAATGGACAGGGCGGCCGCGATATCCTTCAGCTTCGCATCCCCGAAACGATGCATTTCGAAGGCGATCCGCGTGCGCTCGGGCAACTCCCCCAGCGCTTCCATGACCACGGCATATTCATCGCGGTAGAGTGCCACGGTTTCCGGTGTGGGAATGGCATCCGGGCGGGCGCCGGCTGCGCCTTCCACATCATCGCTGGCGATCAGCCGGCTTTCCCGAGTAGACCGCCGCCGGCCATCCAGGGCCAGATTGCGGACGATCCGGTACAGGTATCCCGTCGCATCCTCCAGCAGCCGGCCCTTGCTGGCCTCGTCGAAGCGCAGCCAGGCTTCCTGAACCACGTCCTCGGCCTGCGCGCGGCTGCCGACGATGCTGCTCGCATAGCTAACCAGCGCCTGTCGCTGGGTGACGAAAAGGTCAAGGGCGGACGAGTTCCGGTGCAAGGCTGGCTGACCCTCCCGAGTGGCACCCTGGTTGAGTTGAGAAGCGTTCTTAAAAAAGCTGTAGCGCTCTGTCTCCTCCGGTGCAATACGTCTTTTAAGTTTGTGGGCTTTGTGCACCCAAGGGGAGCTTGTTTAAGGATACTGAACCGCCCCGGGATTGCCGGAGGCTCCCGATCTTGAGAGACTAGAGCCATGAGCAAGACACCTGGACCTTCAACGAGGGATTTACCTGAAGTTCGCGAACGGGCGGTACGGATGGTGCTGGAATACCCGCGCCGCCGAAATCGCCCGCGCCGCCACGCGCAAGGCCGCATCCCCGGGGGCGGTGGTGCAGGCACTGAATGCCGCGACCCTGGGGATTTCCGAGGCCACGGCGATGATCGACGACATCGCCCGCCAGACCCACATGCTGGCCCTGAACGCCGCCATCGCGGCGGCGCGCGCCGGAGATGCCGGCCGGGGCTTCGCCGTGGTTGCCGGCGAGGTCAAGGTGCATGCCCAGCAGACCCCCGGGGGGACCTCGCGGGTCGGAAACAGCGTGGAGCGGGTCCGCACGGCGGTGGAGGAAGCCACCCGCGCCATCGCAGCGATCACTGAAGAGGTGACGCATCTGGATGGCGTGACGGATCAGGTGGCCGCCGCCGTTCATGAACAGCAGGCCGCGCACGAAGAAATCGTGCGCAACATCCAGCAGGTGGCCGGCAGCGTCGATCAGGTCTAGCGCGCGTCCTCACAGGTGCGCACCCTGTCCCGGGGGGCGGCGGCCTCCGTCTCCGGGCTGGCGGAGTCGTCGAAAATGCTGCAAGGGCGGACGGCTGATCTGACCACCAACGCCGACCGCTTTTTGAAGGTGGTGCTGGCCGCGGCTGGATACGGGGCGAGGCCGCGCGGCGGGTTCGGCTCGCTCCGGTCAGCGGCGGACCAGTTTGTCTTCCAGTGCCTTCACCGCCGCCTGGGCACGATTGCGGACCCCCAGCTTGGTGAAAATACGGTGGGCATGCAGCTTCACCGTCACTTCCTGGATATCCAGCTTGCGGGCGATTTCCTTGTTGGAGGCCCCGTCGGTGATCATCTCCAGCACTTCCAACTCGCGGCCGGACAGGTCCCGGGGCTCGCCGTCGCCGGCTGCGGAGGACCGGCCGGGGGTGGGGGAGGCGCTGGCGAATTCGGCGGGCACATAGGTGGCGCCGATGCGGATCATGTTGACCGCTGCGGCAAACATCTCCGCATCCATGGTCTTGGGCAGGAAGCCCTTCGCCCCCGCCGCGATGCAGGCCTGTACCTCGGCCGGGCTGGCGCCGCCGGACATCACCGCCACAGACGCGCTGCCGCAGGCGGCCACCATTTCGGCCACGCTTTTTTCTCCCGCCATGCCGGGCATGACGTAGTCCATCAGGATCAGGTCGTAGGGGCCTGAGTCGCCGACCAGGGCCAGAGCCTGGTCGAAGCTGCGGGCCACGGTGATGTCTGCGCCCCCAATGGTCCGCTCCAGGTTCAGTCGTGCGGCATCCAAATACAGCGGATGGTCATCCGCGATCAGCGCCCGCATGGTCGTCCCCTTGATGTCCTAAACCATAGTATAGTGCGTCAGTTCTCGGGCGTGATCAATTGTCTGGGTCCCCGTTTCTGCCGTTTTGGTCAAGAATTGTGTCGAGCAAAGTGACGAAGGCATCCAGATTAAGCGGCTTGCTGCAGATTGCGTCGGCCCCGGCCGCCCGGGCCGTGTCTTCATCCAAGATGGCGCCATAGCCGGTGCAGATGATGCAGCGCAGGTCCGGGGCCTTCGCCTTCAGGCGGGCCACCAGATCCAGGCCGGTCATGCCGGGCATGGTCTGGTCGGTGATCACCAGGTCCCATAGGGCGGGGTCGTCGATGACCGCCTGAAGCCCTTCGGCGGGGTCGGACGCGGAGACGACATCGTGTCCGACCCGCTCCAGAGCTTCCTGAAGCATGGCGCAGAAATCCCCGTCATCGTCCACCACCATGATGGTGCCGGTGCGGCGTGCCGGGCCGGGGGCAGCGGTTTCCGGTTCCACCTCTTCCGTCGCGGCTTCCAGACCGTACGGATTTGCGCGGGGCAGGATGACTTCGAAGGTGGTGCCGGATCCCTGCCGGCTTTGCACCAGGATTGCCCCGCCGTGTTCGGTCACCACCCGCAGCACCACGGGGAGCCCCAGGCCGGTGCCGCCGCCGCTGCCCTTGGTGGTAAAGAACAGGTCGAACAGCATGGGGAAGTGTTCGGGGCGGATGCCCGGGCCGGTGTCTTCGACCCGGATGGCCACATTGTCCGGTGCGGTGATTCCGCCGATGGCCAGCCAGTGGACGCCGTCTTCGCCCGCCCAGATGGATTGCACCGCCGGGGTGGGTTTGGAGACGCAGACGGGCAGCCGCTTCAACTCCGCGCGATCCATATCCACGGTGTCGACCGATACCCGCACGTCTCCCGGGCAGCCTTCCAGGGCGTCGCTGGCGTTGATGCACAGGTTGATGATCACCTGCCCCAGTTGGCTGCGGTCGGCGGTGACGTGCAGATCGGCTTCGGACGTGTTTTCGATCAGGTGAGTGGTCGACGGGATGGTGGGATAGAGCAGTTGCAGGCAGTCGGGGATGACCTTGGCCAGGTCTAGATCCGCTGGCGTGCCGGAGGTGCGGCGGGAGAAGGTGAGGATCTGTTTGACCAGATCACGCCCCCGCTGCCCGGCCAGGACGATCCGCTCGGCATAGCCCCGTTGGGGGCTGTCGGGGGGGCTGTCTTGCACCAGGAAATGGGCGAAGCCGAGGATGGCACCCAGCAGGTTGTTGAAGTCGTGAGCGATCCCGCCGGCAAGCTGGCCCAGGGCTTCGAGCTTGTTGGACTGGGCTTCCCGTTCCGCCCGCAGCGCCTTTTCCTGCTCCTGGCGCAGCGTTTCGGTGACGTCGCTGGCCGCCCCCCGATAGCCGAGGAAGCGATTGTCCCGGCCGAAGAAAGGGCGGCCGGAGACGGAGATGGTGCGGTCCCGGGAGAATTCGTCCTTGCCGTTGAGCAGGATGCCGAAAAAGGCCTGCCGGTGCTTCAGGACCCGCGCGACGGCGGTCCGGGCCTCTCCATTGGCCGGGACCCAGCCCACTTCGGGGAAAGTTCGTCCAAGGGCCGACGTGATCTGGGACCTCATGATGTCGCGATGGCGGTCGGAGATGAAGGTGAACCGCCACTCCGGATCGACTTCCCACACGACGTCGGACGCCGTCGCGGCGATGTCGACGAAGCGCTGATGGCTTTCCCGCAGCTGGTTCATCCCGCGCAGGATGGCATAGCCCGACAGCAGCGCGACCAGCGTGGCGAGGATGCCGCCGGCAGCCACCGTCAGGACCCGGGTGCGCCAGGAGGCCAGGACCGCGCCCCGTTCCTGGGTGATATGGACGTAGACGGGGAAGTCCTTCAGCCGGATGAAGCTGACCAGTCTGGGGACCGCGTCGGTGCGGCCGGGCGGGTCGATATAGGTGCCGCGGTGGTTCGGCAGCCAGACGGTCTTGAACCGGAGATTGCTCGACAGGTCGATGCCCATCAGGTGTTCGTCGAAGGGTGCGCGGGTCAGGACAACGCCGTCGGCGCGGATCAGGCCCGCCGTGCCGTCGGGACGGAGGCGCTGGGTATCGTGCAGGGCGATCAGTTTGCTGGCCCGCAAGACGACGAAAAGAAAAGCGCCGTCTTCGGTATGGCTGGGCTCTTCGACCATCGGCACCAGCCATTCACCGGTCAGTTCGCCGATGAGCGGGGTGCCGAGGTGCAGCCCCCGGGGAGTCTCCGCCAGGGCGGCTTTGTACCGTTTTGGGTTCAGGGGAACCACGGGCATGTCCGGTTTCGGCGGCAGATAGCGCAGGTGACCCGCCCTGTCGGACATTAACAGGTCCATCAGGCCGTTGGTCTGCTGCCGCAGTTCATTGGCCAGGGCGTCCAGCTGGGGGGATCCGTCCGGCGCCGCCCGCAGGTGAATGCGGCCCGCTCTGAAAACCGTTTCCGCCAGCTTCAGCAGGCTGTTGGTATGTTCGGCCACGGCCGAATTTAGCTGGACCATGATTTCCAGGCGGTTATTCAGGGCATCCTGCTGTTCCCGATAGGCCCACAGACCGAAGGTGGTCCAAAGCACCGCCACCAGCAGAACAAGGGGCGGCAGGACTCTGATCGTTGTATTGACCGGATAGCGCACAGGGCCGCCTTCCATGGGGAGAGAGTGCTCCTTTGTCGCATATTTTCCTGTGAAAATGGAGGGTGGGTGCCAATCCGTCCTGCCAATACATCCATTGCATAGGGCCGGGATGGTCAGGCGCTATACCAGGGCTATCCCCCGCTTGCGGTGCAGAGCTCATCTTCTGTCGACACCGCCGGGCGGCCGGGGGGCGTATCCTTCCCTGCATCAAGGACAGAGGGTGTTCCGGCAAGGAAAGCAGAAGACGTCCGCGAACAGGCTATCAAGATCTTCTCTCCCCCTGCCGTGAAAGCATGGTCGCGCCCCTGCGGATGCTGCTGGAGGCGATTCCACGCAAATAGAAAGCGTTACATCCTATGCGGGGCTTTCGTGCCCGTACATCGTTCGTATAGCGAGGGCCTATCCGGTGGTTGTTCACCCGCTGCCGCTTTCCGTTCACCGTCTGCGGACGCTGGTCCGCCGCGCCCCGGCCTTATCATTTTCGGCATGGGCGACGTTTGTTTCGAAAGGTTCGATGCCATGGCCCGTGTGCTCGTCGCTGAAGCGGATGCCCTGTTCCGCGACATGATCGAAGCCATGCTCGTGCGCGCCGGTCATACCGTGCGCTGCACCGGGGCCGAGTCCGGATGCCTGGACCTGCTGGCGCGGGAGCGGTTCCACCTGGTGGTGGCCGATCTCCAGTTGCCCGGTCCGGAGCGCCGAAACCGGCTTTCGGCCATCTGTGCCGCGGCCGATCCCGTGCCGGTGATCGGGCTGGCGGCGGAGGCGGGTGCGATAAGGGCGACCGGTCTGTCCCAAGGGGGCGGTCTGGCCGCCGTGGTGGCCAAACCCTTCTGGAACGGGGAACTGCTGACCGTGGTCGAACAGGTTCTCGCCCGAAGGGCCGTTGCCCGGATCGCCGCCTGCTGAACAAAGAGGGGACGGTGAGGGAAGCTCTGGCCATCCTGTGTGTGGACGATGTGATCAGCCTGCGCCGGATGATCGCCTTGACCCTGGCCGCCGAAGGGCATCACGTTCTGGAAGCCTCCGATGGAGCGGAAGCCTTGCGCCTGTTGGACGGCGGTGCGGCCGTCGATCTTGTCCTGACCGCTCTGACCATGTCCGGAATGGATGGGCTGTCCCTGCTCCGCGCCTTGCGCGCCTCTCCGCATCTCCCTGACATTCCGGTGATCGTCCTTCCGGCCGAAGGCGACGTGACTGGCCGGGTCGAGGCCATGGCGGCCGGCGCGGTGGCCTGGATCGCCAAACCCGTACAGTTCGCCGTGCTGCGGGACGTGATCGAGCGGGTGCGCAGGTCCTGAGACCTGTCATCGCCTGCATTTTCCGCAGATCCCCGATGCACCAAAAAAAGACCCCCCTCCCGGCACCGGGAGAGGGGTTACACCGTCGCAGAGGGGGAGGGGAGGGGAGCGCGACGGTCAGGGAGGAAGACGTCACGAGAAAGACGTCGATGGAGAGAGTGTAGGCCACGGTGAGAATTGATGCATTCTTTCTGCCGTATAGCGGGCGCGGAGAAAGGTTCTATACGAGGGATGTACTCACCGGGCGGCGGCGGGCAGGGGGCGCGTCCGGGCCGGCCATCCGGACCAGGCATCCGGTCGTCCCCGGTGATGGTCGATACCAGGGACGAAAGATGGCAAAGCGTGTCTTCGTTGCCATCAATGATGGAGACACGCATCCGCGCATTCAGCATGGCGATCACTCCTCCGAACCGGGAGGAGTGTTACGGCAGGCATCCTGAAGGAACTGGATGCGGATGTCGTTTCTTTCCAAGAGCTGTATCGGGTCATGGCGTTGTACGCGCCGACTTCGACTGCAGCATCGAGCGGAAAAGTGGGTACCGGTTTTGCGGTCCACTCGATGCTGCAACTATATGATTCTAGGTCAAAGTGCCTGCCGTAAATCGATGCTGATTTAAGGCAGTTTGATCTAGTCGTAGTCTCCTGGGTCGTTTTCGCTGATGCTTTGTTTCATCGTGGCCGGTGCCTCCGGGCGGGGTGCCGGCCATATTCTCTTTCAACGGCTGTGAAGCCGCTCTCAGGTCCCGGTGGAGATCTTGGCGTCCACTTCGATTTCCACCAGCCACTCCGGTCTGATCAGGCCCTTGACCTCGACAAAGGTGCTGGCGGGTTTGATGGTGCGGAAGACATCGCCATGGGCGCGGCCGGCGTCTTCCCAGCGGCTGATGTCGGTCAGCATGATCCGGGTGCGGTAGACGTCGGACAGGGATCCGCCCAGGTCCTCGATGGCCTGACGGGCGATTTCCAGGCAGCGCAGGGTCTGGCCATACAGATCCCCGGGGCAGGCGCAGCCGCCGCCCTCGGCGATGGGGGCGGTGCCGGAAACGGCGATCAGGTCGCCGATGCGTACGGCCCGGGTGAAGCCGATGGACTCCTCGTAGGGGGAACCGCTGGAAACGGACTGGCGAGACATTGGGAAATCTCCATATGGATCAGGACCCCGGAGCGGGGCGGGCGGAGCATAGCAAAGGGTGCAATGTCCGTCCCGGCTCCCGAACAGGTTTTTCCCGCTCCCGACAGGACATGCCCCGATGGCCAAAGGCTCCCACGAGTACCGTCCCGACCCCCGCAATGAAACCATCCTGATCGATATCAACGGCACCCTGGTGTCCCGCGCCCAGGCCGTCGTCAGTGTATTCGATTCCGGCTTCATCCTGGGCGACGGGGTGTGGGAGGGGCTGCGGGTGATGGGAGAGGGCCGCATCGCCTTTCTGGATGCTCACCTCGACCGGTTGTATGAAGGGGCGAAGGCCATCGATCTGGATATCGGCCTGTCCCGGGCCGAGTTGGCCGCGCGGCTGAAGGCGGTGCTGGAGGCCAACTCCATGACCGATGGCGTCCACATTCGCCTGATGGTCACCCGGGGCATCAAGGCCACCCCCTACCAGGACCCCCGGGTCACCATTTCGCCGCCCACCATCGTCATCATCCCCGAATACAAGACCCCCGACGACAGTGTCCTGGATCGCGGCCTGAGCCTGTTCACCGTTCATGTGCGGCGCGGCGCGCCGGATGTGCAGGACCCGAAATTGAACAGTCATTCAAAATTGAACTGTATTACAGCGTGCATCCAGGCCACCAAGGCAGGAGCCGACGAAGCCTTGATGCTCGACCCTCACGGCTTCGTAGCGACCTGTAATTCCACGCACTTCTTTATCATCCGCAAGGGCGAGCTGTGGACGTCCACCGGCGCCTATTGCCTGCCGGGGATCACCCGGGGGGCGGTGCTGCGGGCAGCGCGGGAGATCGAAATGCCGGAATTTGAAAAACAGTTCAGTTTGACCGAGGTCTATGGCGCCGACGAAGCCTTCGTTACCGGCACCTTCGCCGGCCTGGTGCCGGTGGTCAGTGTCGACGGCCGCACCATCGGTGACGGCCGCCCCGGGCCGCTCACCGCGACGCTGCGGGCGGCCTACAAGGCGTTGGCCCTGCGGGAAGCGCAGTAAGGAGGTTGTGATATGACCGAGTCTCAAGATGCTCCCGTGCGTATCGCCCCTCTTCGCATAGCCATGTGGTCGGGACCGCGCAATATCTCGACGGCGATGATGCGCAGCTTCGAAAACCGGCCCGACTGCACGGTGGTCGACGAGCCCTTCTACGCCGCCTGGCTGGAGCGCACCGGCGCCGATCATCCGATGGCGGCCGAGGTGATCGCGGCCATGGATACGGACTGGCGCACCGTGGCCCGGGCGCTGTCGGAAGCCCCCCTGCCGGGCGGGGCGGTGGTGCAGTATCAGAAGCATATGACCCACCACATGTTGCCCGACTGGACCTGGGACTGGGCGCGGCAGGTGACCCATGCCTTCCTGATCCGTGATCCGGCCGAGGTGGTGGCCAGCTATCACAAGGCCCGGCCCACCCATCCGGTGACGCCGGAGGACGTGGGCATCCCTCAGCAGGCGGCCATCTGGCGCCGGCTGGCCGAGGAAACCGGCCGGCCGCCACCGGTGGTCGACGCGCAGGACGTGCTACGGAATCCGGAAGGAATGGTGCGGGCGCTGTGCACGGCCCTGGAGCTGGCCTTTACCCCGGCGATGCTGTCCTGGCCGCCGGGACGGCGGGTGACGGATGGTGCCTGGGCCCCTCACTGGTATGCGGCGGTGGAGGTCTCCACCGGCTTTCAGCCCTATCGTCCGTCACTTCCGGACCTGACACCGGCATTGCATGCGGTTGCGGAAGCCTGCCGTCCGGCCTACGAGGCCTTGCGGGACCACCGGCTGGTGGCGGAAGGGGCGGGAGAGGCGTAAACTCCGGGCCGGTTTCCTTCCGATCCCCCGAATCAGTCGCGGAGTCCGCCATGTCGGCGCACGAGATCCTGTTGTTCATTCCCGCCGCCCTGCTGATGGCGGTTCCCTTTGGTCCCAGCAACTTTCTATGCTTCTCCAACGGTTTGCGGCACGGGGCCGTGCCGGCGGGGACAGCCGGAATCGCGCGCATCGTCGGTTTTTCGATCCTGATCGGCATTGCCGCCCTGGGGCTGGGGGCGGCGCTGTCGGCGGCGAGCTGGCTGCTGATCGGCATCAAGTGGTTCGGCATCGGCTATCTGGCCTGGCTGGGCTGGCGCATCTGGAAGGCGCCGCCGCCGGATCTGACGCGGCGGGTGAGCGATGGTCCCCGGCCGAAGGCCTCGCTGTCCGCTCTGGCCCGCATGGAGTTCACCACGGCCATCGCCAACCCCAAGGCCATCCTGTATTTTACCGCCGCCTTCCCCCAGTTCATCGGCGATGCGGCCAATTTCACCGAGCGGTTCCTGATTCTGGGCGCGGTGTTCCTGGTCTGCGAATACATGGTGCTGTGGGGCTATGCCCTGGTTGGTGGCGGTCTGGCCTCCAGCGGTTTGCTGGACGGAGTACGTCGGTGGATCAACAAGATCACCGGCGCCACCTTCCTGGGTTTCGCTGGCGCCATGGTCGCCAATCAATAAGGTCTGTGGCCGGGTCCGAGTGCTCCGGCCCCGGAATTACCCCAGCGTTGCCACAATTCCTGTGCGTTGCGTCACAGACCGGCCGCATCGGGCTGGCGTACTGTGGGTCTAGTCACTGATCAAAGGATACGGACCCATGCATGCCACCCTGTTCTCCGCCGAGGGGAAGGACATCGCCGGCGCGGTTTTGCGTCCGGCGCTGACCATCCTGGTCGGGGCGGCGCTGATGGCTTTCGTTGCCGCCGGCAGCACGCTCTTCTAACCGCTTTTACGCATTGCCTTTTCTTGGTTTTCAAGACAGCCGCGGCACGCGGGGGGTCCCCCTCGCGTGCCGTTTGCTTTGGCCGGGCCTGATCATCCGATATGCCGGCCGAAGGTGCGGGCTTCCGTGCGGACCATGTCGGCCAGGGCCGCGGCGGCGCGGGGCAGGGGGGCATCCCGCGACCAGGCCAGGACGATGGAGCGCACCAGCGGCGGCGTACCCAGGGGGCGCGCCACCAGGGTGCCGGCGGCCAGCTGGGCGGGGAAGGCGGAGGGCGCATGGATCAGCAGCCCCAATCCCATCACTGCCAGTTCCGACAGAACCCGAAGGCTGTCCGCCTCCAGCGACACATCCAGGGCCACCCCATGCCGGAAGGCGGCCTGTTCCAGGATCGCCCGCAGGCCGTGGCGCCGCCCGGGCAGAATCAACGGCAGGCCGGTCACCCCGTGCACCGGCAAGGGTAAGGCATCCGGCCCCCAGGCGGGGCCGTCGGCGACGGCGGGCATCCGGCCGGGGGCGCCGATCAGGGCCAGCGACTCTTCCAACAGGGGTTCGCTGGTCAGGGCCGGGCTGACCGTTCCGGCATAGAGCAGGCCCAGGTCCACCGCGCCGGACAGCAGGCCGTCCTGCACCACGCCGCTCAATTCCTCGACAATGGTCAGACCGACCAGGGGGTGGCGCTGGTGGAAACCGGCGACCACCGGCCCGGTCAGCCGCACGCCGACGCTGGGCGGCAGGCCGAAGCATACCCGGCCCGACAACTGTCCTCGCCGGGCGGCCAGGGCCTGGCGGGTGGCGGTCATGTCATCCAGTATGCCGCGTGCCCGCTCCGCCAGCAAAAGACCGGCGTCCGTCGGCTCCGCGCCCCGGCCGGTGCGGCGCAGCAACCGCTCCCCCAGGTCCTCTTCCAGCAGGCGGATCTGCCGGGACAGGGCCGGCTGGGTCAGATGCAGGCGGTCGGCGGCGGCACTGAAACTGCCGGTCTCGACGATATGCAGAAAGGCGCGCAGCTGGCGGGGATCCATCACGAAACCTCCGGCCGAAGAAGGAGGCCCCCATCCTTTCAGAGCGGTATGCTCTGAGCAATAACAAATGCTGATATCTGATAGTTCGGAAATTGAATGGCCTTATGGCGCGCTGTCCGTAGGATAGAAGTGTTCCGTGATTTCAGGAGAGTCCGCCATGACCGGTGGTCCCGTCCCCGCTTCTTCGGAAGCGGCTCCATCGCCGATTGCCAGTTCCGCTGCCGCCGGTCCATCCGGGGACTCAGCCGGGCATGTCGCCTTTGATGCGGCGGCCTGGATGGTGCTGACCGCGACCATCATGCTGTCGTTCAAGGGAATCGTGACCAAATACGCCTATGCGGCGGGGTTGGGCGTGGGGATGGTCCTGCTGCTGCGCTTTGCCATTTCGGTGCCGCTGTTCTGGATCGGCGAGCGCTGGATGAACCGGGGCAAGCCGATGGTGGGCCTGACCTTCCGCGATATGCGGGACTGCGCGGCCACCGGGTTGCTGTTCTTCATGGCCACGTTCAGCGATTTTCAGGCTCTGTCCTATATCGATGCCGGGCTGTCGCGGGTGATCCTGTTCACCTTCCCGGCGGTGATCATGGTCTACAAGTCGATTGAGCGGCGGGCCTGGCCAGGACCGCGCCAGCTGACCGCTTTTGTCGTTACGTGGTGCGGGCTGGTGCTGCTGGTCGGTCCGGGAACCGATGTCTTCGCCAACCTGCCCTGGCAGGGGCTGGCCTTTGCCCTGACCTCGGCGGTGACCTACGGCCTGTTCCTGGTGCGCACCCAGACCCTGACCACGCGCATCGGCTCTTCCCGTTTTACTGTGATCTCCAACACCTTCGTGCTGATTTACATGATTCCGGCGGTGATCCTGCTGGACGACGGGTGGGACCTGCCGCTCGACGGCTTTGTCTGGGGCGCGATCAACGCCACTTTGTGCACCGTGGTGCCCTTCTTCCTGCTGTTCGAGGGGATTCGCCGCTGGGGCGCGGAACGGGCGGGGCTGCTGACCCTGTGCGGACCGGCCTTCACGGTGGCCATGGCCATCCTGTTGCTGGACGAGCGCCTGGTGCCGATCCAGGTGGCGGGTTTCCTGGTGGTCATGGTCGGAGTGTCGGTCCTGCAGGGAACCGACAGGGCGTTGCTGCGATTGTTTGGTATGCGCAAGGTTGATGCCGCCGGCTGATCCCCGTTCCGGTATATTTCGGGGATCCCCTTGACCAGGGGCCGGGCGGAGCCGACGTGATGCGTCGGGCGCATCCGCCTTTCCCCTGATAATAGGTGACCCTTGGATTTTTCCGTTCTGTCGACCCTTACCATGGCCGGCCAGCCGCTGTGGATGTGGGGCCTGTTCCTGGGTATCGTCATCGCCCTGCTGGTCGTTGATCTGGGGTTATTCAACCGAAAAGACCATGCTATCGGCTTGCGGGAAAGCCTGATGCTGTCGGTGTTCTACATCACCGTGGCTGTGGCCTTCGGCGGTTTCGTCTGGGTCGACCTGGGGGCGGAGCAGGGCATCGACTACTTCACCGCCTTCGTGGTGGAAAAAAGCCTGTCCCTGGATAACCTGTTCGTCATCTCGTTGATCTTCTCGTCGTTTGCCATCCCGGCGGAGCGGCAGCACCGGGTCCTGGTCTGGGGGATCATCGGCGTGATCGTGCTGCGCGGGATCATGATCGGCCTGGGGGCCACGCTGATCTCCCAGTTCCATTGGGTACTCTGGATTTTCGGCGCCTTTCTGGTGATTACCGGCATCCGCATGGCCCTGTCCCGTGACGAGGCCAAGGATCCGGCGGACAACGCCCTGATCCGCTTCATGCGCAAGCGGGTGCGGGTGACCGACGGCTTCCACGGCCACCGCTTTCTGGTGCGTCTGCCCGATCCGCAAACCGGGCGCAAGGTGCTGTGGGCGACGCCGCTGCTGATGGCCTTGATGGCGGTGGAATTCGCCGACGTCATCTTTGCCGTGGACAGCGTGCCGGCGGTCTTCGCCATCACCACCGATGCCTATGTGGTCTATACCAGCAACATCTTCGCCATTCTCGGCCTGCGGGCGTTGTATTTCGCCCTGGCCGCCGTTGTGCGCCGCTTTGCCTATCTGCACTACGCCCTGGCGGCCGTGCTGATTTTCATCGGCGGCAAGATCTTCTGGGCCGATCTGGTGGGGCATGTGCCCGCCGGGGTCTCGCTGGGGGTGACCTTCGCCTTGCTGACGGCGGGGATCGTCGCCTCCATCCCCGCCATGCGGCGGGAGGACCGGAAAACGGCCGAACAGGAAGGTTAGGTCAGGAGGGACCGGCGGCGCGGCCGCGCCCTTCCTCCCGCACGGCCAGCAGCAATCCGCCCAGGCCCACCAGGGCGCCGGCCAGACCTAGCCAGACCAGCCCCGCCCAGTGGGCCACCAGCCCGCCCAGCCCGGCTCCCAGCCCCTGGCCGAGGAAGACGGTGGCGGCATTCAGCCCCATCACCACCGACCGGGTGTGCGGGGCGGCATCGATCAGGCGGGTCTGCAGGATCGGGCCGATGCCGAACATGGCCGCGGCGTTGAGGGTGATCACCCCGGCCAGCACCCCGCCCAGCCAGGGCGGTGGCAGCACGGCGGGCCAGAGTGACAGCGCACAGACAGCCAGCAGCGATAGCGCGATCAGGGCGAAAGTGGCGGGCAGGGTCAGCGGGCCGGTGGCCCGGTCGGCCAGCCGGCCACCCACCAGGATCCCGACGAACGAGCCGACGCCGATGAAGCTTTGCATCACTGCGATCCCGGCGCCGGTGCGTCCGGTGACCGTGGTGATCACCGGTCCGAAAAAGGCGATCACGGTGAAGGTGGCACTGAAGGCCAGCACCGACAGGCAAAGCGGCATGGCGACCGCCCGGCGGAAGACCACCGACAGGGTGCGCAGCCCGGCACGGTCGCCGCTGGGCAGGGGCGGCAGGGTGGTCCCGACGGCCAGGGCGGCGGCCAGGGCCACGCCGCCGGACATCACGAAAGGCGCGCGCCAGCCGTAGTGCGCGCCCACCACCGCTCCGGCGGGAATGCCGATCAGGTAGGCCAGGGTCAGGCCCGACATCACCACCGCCATCGCCTGTCCGCGCCGGTCGGGCGGGGCGAGGGTGGAGGTGGCGGCGATGGCCACCGGGATCACCAGCGGGGCCGCCAGACCGCACAGGGCGCGGACCGCCAGCAGGGCGGGGAAAGTGGGCGCCAATCCGGCCGCCAGGTTCAGCAGGCCGAGGATCCCCAGCGCGCTGACGATCACCTTGCGCCTGCCGAAGCCGGCGGTTAGCGACCCGCCCAGGGGAGCCGAGAGGGCATAGAAGATGGAGAAGACGAGGGCCAGCTGTCCGGCCACGGCGACGGGGATATCCAGGCCGCCGGCCAGTTCGGCGAGGACGCCGGTGAAGGAATAGGTCTGGGTGCCAACGGCCAGGGCCGCGAGAGTCAGGACGAAAAGGCGCTTGTCCAAAGGGCCGTCCTTCGCTGCTTTTCTTGACGCCGGCGCATTCCTGCCGCAGATGGGAGCATTGGTGACCCCAAAGCGCCGCCGTTGCGTTTGGTCGCCCGTACCATGGAACAAGGACCCCCCGATGCCCAACCCTTTTCATCTTGCCGTCCCCGTCCACGATCTGTCCGCCGCCCGGGCCTTCTACGGTGACCTGCTGGGCTGCCCGGAAGGGCGGAGCGACACTGCCTGGATCGATTTCGACCTGATGGGGCATCAGCTGGTGGCGCATCTGGATCCGGCGGCCAAGGCGGCGGAGCAGATCCACAATCCGGTGGACGGCCATCAGGTGCCCGTTCCCCACTTCGGCGTGGTGCTGGACTGGGACGACTGGCATGCCCTGGCCGACAAGCTGAAGGCCGCCGGTCAGGCCTTCGTCATCGAACCCTACATCCGTTTCAAGGGCCAGGTGGGCGAGCAGGCCACCATGTTCTTCCTGGATCCGTCGGGCAATGCGCTCGAATTCAAGGCCTTCAAGGACATGGGACAATTGTTCGCGAAATAGGGGCCTAACGCTCTGCCAGCCACCGGTCCGCCGCTGCCCCGGCCCAGCGGCCGGTGGCCAGGCAGGCCGTGAGCAGATAGCCGCCGGTCGGGGCTTCCCAATCCAGCATCTCGCCGCTGCAGAACACCCCCGGCCGGGCGCGCAGCATCAGGTCGCCGGTCAGGGCGTCGAAGGGAACGCCGCCGGCGGTGCTGATCGCCTCGTCCAGGGGGCGGGGGCGCAGCAGGGGCAGTGGTGCCGCTTTCAATCCCGCCGCCAGGGCTGCCGGATCATCGAAGGTGGCCGGCGGTAGGCATTCCCGGGCCAGTGCCGCCCGCACCCCGGCCAGCCCCAGGGCGCGCTTCAGGTGGGTGGACAGGCTGCGCCCTCCGCGGGGCTTGGCCAGGGCGGCGGCGACTTTGCCCGGCGTATGGTCCGGCAGCAGGTCCAGCAGGGGCACCGCTGCCTCTCCTCGCGCCAGGGTGTCGCGCAGGGCGGTGCTGAAGGCATAGATCAAGCCACCTTCCACCCCGCCCGCCGTGATCACGCATTCCCCGCGCAGGCGTCGGCCTTCGAAGGTGATGGCCAGGGGTTTGACGGCCGTGCCGGCCCAGGTGTCGCGCATGTGGGTGCTCCAGCCCACGTCGAAACCGCAGTTGGCGGGGGCGAAGGGAGCAAGGGGGCGGCCGAGGGTCTCGGCCAGCACAGGCGCCCAGGCGCCGTCGGAACCCAGCTTGCGCCAGCTCGCCCCGCCCAGTGCCAGCACCACGGCCGCAGCCGGGTGGACCAGAGGGCCGTCGGGTGTGTCGAAGCGCAAGGCGCTGCCGTCGGCGGTCCATCCCCGCCAGCGCCAGCGGGTGCGCAAGGTCACCCCGCGTTCCGCCAGCCGGCCGAGCCAGGCCCGCAACAGGGGAGAGGCCTTGAAGGCATCGGGAAATACCCGCCCCGATGAACCGACGAAGGTGGTCTGCCCCAGTCCGGCGCACCAGTCCCGCACCGCCGCCGGCCCGAAGGCCGAGAGCATGGGGGCAAGGGCCGTTTGCGCGGCTCCGAAACGGGACAGGAAGGTCGTCGTGTCTTCGCTGTGGGTGATGTTCAGGCCGCCCCGGCCGGCCATCAGCAGCTTGCGTCCGGGAGTGGGCATGGCCTCGCAGACCGTCACGGGCCGGCCGCGCTCGGCCAGGGCCTCGGCGGCCATCAGCCCGGCCGGACCGGCGCCGACCACCACCACCGGCGCAGCAGAGGTCTTCTCGGGGCGGGCGGCGGCGGAGACGGGATCGGAAGGCATCGGGCGGTCGGTCCGGCAATCGGGTGGAAGGAACGGGAGCGGCGGACGACAGATGGCCGCTCCCTTGCCTCCTACCGCGTTTACCGGCCGCGCACCAGCTTGCCGATGATCTGCTTGTTGCCGGAGGTGTCGGCAAAGGCGATGCTGGCTTCGTTGTCTTCGGCGGTGATGACGCGGGCGTCGACGGGGTCGGATCCGGCAATGCGCAGGGTGACCGTGCCCGTGGACGCCAGCGGCCGCGCCAGTTGCGCCAGACGGGCGCCGCTCATGTTGATGTTGATCAGGGTGCCGGTGGTTTCCCCCTTGCTGTCGGTGATCCGGGCATTGAGCGTGACGGTTTCCCGCTTGGCGGTCCGGCGGTCCACATCGTCGGTGGCGGTGCGGACCACGGCGACCAGGATGCGGCGCAGGCTGTCGATGGCATCCGATACGCCGTCGGCGGCCTGCTGCATATCCGCCGCTTTCTGGCGGTTTGCCCCGGCTTCCTGGGAGACGTCCTCGATCCGGCGGGCCACTTCGCGGGCGGCCTCGGCGGTCTGGCTGACGTTACGGGATATCTCGCTGGTGGAGGCCTGCTGCTCTTCCATGGCGGCGGCAATGGTTTCCGACACCTGATCCATTTCGCGGATGGTGACGTCGATGGTGTCCACCGCTTCGACCGCGTCCATGGTGACGGCAACGATGTCGGCGATCTGGCGCGAGATCTCTTCGGTGCTGCGGCCGGTCTGGTTGGCCAGGGCTTTCACTTCGTTGGCCACGACGGCGAAACCCTTGCCGGCATCACCGGCGCGGGCGGCTTCGATGGTGGCGTTGAGGGCCAGCAGGTTGGTCTGGCTGGCGATGTCGGCGATCAGCCCGGCCACCTCGCCGATGCGGTCCACGGCCTGACGCAGGCGGTCGATGGTCGAGCGGGTGCGCTCGCCGGCTTCCACCGCCCGGCCGGTGACCTGGGTGGCCAGGGACACCTGCTGCGAGATTTCGCCGATGGCGGCGGTCATTTCCTCGGTTGCGGCGGCGACGGCCTGGGCGTTGACCAGGGCTTCCTCGGCCGCCGCAGCCACGCCGGTGGCGTTGTCGGACATGCGTGTGGCGCTGCTGGCCATCTCGCCGGAGGTGCGGGAGACCATGGTGGACTGGTTGGCCACCTCGTTGACCGCCTTGCGGGTCTCGGACTCGACTGTTTCGGCCATGGTTTTCAGGGCGTTGCTTTTCTGAACTTCGGCAGCCTGGCGGTCCAGTTCCTGCTGTTCGCGCAGGGAGACGGCTTCCTGGCCGGCCCGGCGCAGGATTTCCGTGGCCCGGGCGATGTCGCCCAGTTCGTCCTTGCGGCCCTGGTGGGGGACTTCCACGCCATAGTCGTGATCGCTCAGGCGGAACATGATGCCGTTCAGCTGGCTGATGGGGCGTGTGATGGAGCGCGACAGCAGCAGCCCGGCGACCAGCAGTACCAGGGCGGAGATCACCACCTGGATCGACATGAGGACGGCCTGCTCATGGACCGGGGCGAGGGTTTCGCTTTCGTCCTGGACCGCAACCACGGCCCAGCGGACGCCGGCGAAATCCAGGCCCGCATAGGCCGCTGCGACAGGGCGGCCGTCATAGCCCTGGAACAGGCCGACACCATGCTCTCCGGCCAGGGCCTTGCGCACGTGTTCAGTCTTGATCTCCCGCTTCAGGATGGTGCTTTCGCTGGAAAACCGGCTGTCGGACCGCATCAGGTTGTCGGTGCCGACGACAAAGGTTTCCCCGGTTTCTCCCAGGCCCTCGGTGCGTTGCATCAGGGCGTTGAGCTTGGCGATGGGCATCTGGAAGACCAGGACGCCGATGGTCTTGCCTTCCGGCGTGACGACGGGAGTCCCCATGAAACTGGCCGGGGCGTCATGGCTGGGGGCATAGGGCCGGAAATCAAAGAAGGCGACCTCGCCTTTGGACAGGGTTAGAGACTTGCGAAAGACGTTGCCCAGGTCGGTCTGCGCCCACGTTCCGGTCTTCAGGTTCGTGGCATAGTCCAGTTCCTTGAACACCGTGTAGACCAGATCCCCATCGGGGTTGAAGAAGAAGATGTCATAGTAATCCCGAGTGCGCAGGAACTGGCGCAGCCACGGGTGATGGTCGGCATGCACCTGGCTGTAGGCCGACCCGTCCTGTGCGGCGTCCAGCTCTTCCTTCTTGCCCGTGGGATTGGGGTTATCGGTAATGTAGAGCTTTTGCAGGGTAGCGGTCTTGTCGCCGGGAATGGCATTCCAGGCTTCGGCGAAGGCGGGTAGTCCTGTCTGGACCATCGGGCTTGCGGCGATCACCACCAGATCGTCGCGGATGGATTGCAGGTAGCTGTCCAGCTCCGACACGCGGCCATCCAGAACCGCGAGCAGCTTGAGTTCTGCTTCCCGAACTAACGTTGCCTTTTCGGAATAGAACGCTGCCAATCCGAGCGCGATGACGGCGACCATCCCCAAGCCAACGATAAAAACAGGTATACGGATGGACAGGCGCATCGCCCCACTCCTTCGTGCTATTCCTATTGTTCAGAGACGGGCCCCGATCTCCGCGACCTGTTCTTTGATGTATATCATGCAGGGAATGAGTAGTATAGCAGGCAATCAGAAGTATATTGCTTCGCCTTTTGCAAAACATGCTGCGGTTTGCGGGGGTGCGGTACAGTATGGGAAAATACCCTATATCCAATGGATAGGGCCGAACTTGGACGAGGGGAAGGGATGCCGACGGGACCCGGTCTGGAAGACTATTTGAAGTTGTTCGCGCTTTACGGTGACGTGGTGGAGACCGCTTGGCGGGATAGTGATCCGGATACGGACCGGCTGCACCTGCTGTTCGAACAGGTGGTCCGGTTGCTGGCCCGGGGTTCGGCATTCAATGCCGGCCTGCCCGAACCGTTCCTGCGGACGGCTCGCGGATATGTGGATGGGGAGGAGGCCGTGCTGCGGCAGATGGAAGACCCGGATGCCCGCCATTTTATGCTGAGCGATTTGTACGACTATTTCTACCTGCTCCGGCGCGGGCAAGCGGGCTGAGGGAGACCTCAGGCCGGGGCGGTGACCACGGCAACCGTGAGGGCGTCGCAGAGTGGCGTCTGCCAGGAGCGGGTGAAATCCGCACCGGCGAGGCTGATTGCCGCTTCCAGGGCCGTGCGCACGGCGGCGGTATCGGCGGGAAGGTCCGTCGGCCCCGTGGCCTCCAGCCCGCTGACGCTGGCCAGGGCTTTCAGCTCCAGCCGTTCGGCTTCCAGTTCCGCGTCCTTGATGCGGGTGCGCAGAGCCTCTGCCGCGCCGGTCAGGCGCGGGTCCGGCGGCTGGGCGCCCTTCATGGCACGGCGGATGGCGCGCAGGGGACGGACGGTGCGGTCGCGCCAGTCGGCAATCCGGGATTCCTGGGCCGCCAGCCATGAGGTATCCACCGTCTGGCCACGTCGGGCCGCCCAGGCCGCGAACAGCAGTAGCGGCACGTCCACCCCCGCTTCGTCCTGCAAGGCCAGACAGGCATCGGGGATGCCCGGGGTGTCGTAGACGGCCAGGGCGAAGGTCCAAAGGGGATCATCATCGGCGAACGCCCACTGGTGGGGATCGTTACCCATCAGAATGTCTCGCCGTTGGTGACCTCGACCGCGTCGGCGACCAGCATCAGCACGTGATCAACCTGGTCCCGGGTGCAGTCGTCGGGCAGGTCGGGCAACTCCATGCAGATGCCCTCGTCGTCCAGCAACTGGCGGGCGAAGGCGAACTTGTGATCACGGTAGTCGGCGACCGTTTCGAACTGCGCCATATGGGCGGCCTCCATCTCCCGCTGGGCGGCGGCAAGGTCGCGCCGTTCCTCGTCGCTCAGGGCGCCGGGCTTGGACATCAGCTCCATGCGCCGAGCATTGGCGACCTCCATGCGGGTGAACCACTGGGGATCATAGTCCGGCATCAGGTGGGGAGCGGCCGGGGTGGCCAGATCGCTCATCGGGTCTTCTTTCCTCTTCCTGGGCCTCTTGTCGAGGCCTCTCCATGGACGACTCGTCGCCGAGTCAGCCCCGAACCTCGCTCCGCGTCAACTGTTTCGATGCCGGCCGGTGTTGCAGTGCGGCGCACATGGTGCGTGTTTTTTGTGCGGGATTGGCGTAAGGTACATCTTTTCTGAGGTGTCTTGAGGTCGTAAAGCAATGATACAACGGCTTTTGCTGGCGATGGTGGCCGCGGCGCTGGTGTGGGTTTTTCTCAGCAGCGCCGACGGTACGCGGGTGGCGGCCGGGGTGGCCGTCTTCCTGTTCGGCATGCGGTTTCTGGAGGACGGATTCCGGGCGTTTTCCGGCGGATTGCTGGAACGGCTGCTGGCGTCCTGCGCCGGTTCGCTGGGCAAGGCGATCCTGTTCGGCCTGCTGACCACCGCCCTGCTGCAGTCCAGCTCGCTGGTATCGGTGCTGGCGATCACCTTTCTTTCTGCCGGCATGCTCAGCCTGCGTGGCGGGATCGGCATCATCCTGGGCAGCAACATGGGCACCACCCTGGGGGCCTGGCTGATCGCCGGACTGGGCTTCAAGGTGGACCTGGGTGCCCAGGCCCTGCCCATGCTCGCCCTGGGGGCGGTGCTCAGCTTCGCCAAGGGCAAGAGCATGCGCGGGGTGGGCATCGCGCTGGCGGGCATCGGCTTCCTGTTCCTGGGAATCCAGGAAATGAAGGACGGCTTCGACGCCCTGAAAGACGGTCTGGATCTGGCGGCCTTTGCCCGGCCGGGGATTCTGGGCGTGCTGATCTATGCCGGCCTGGGGGCGGTGGCGACGGTGATCATGCAATCCAGCCACGCCACCCTGATCCTGACCCTGAGCGCCCTGGCGGCGGGGCAGATCAGTTACGAGCTGGCCCTGGCTCTGGCCATCGGCGCCAACGTCGGCACCACGGTGACAGCCGCCCTGGCGGCGGTGGAAGCCGATACGGCGGGCCGGCGGCTGGCGGTGCTGCATATGCTGTTCAACGTGGTGACCGGGGCTGTGGCCATCTTCGCCCTGCCGGCCTTTGCCTGGCTGGTGAAGGAAGCCGGGGACCTGATTGGCCTGGCCGAGGATGCCATGACCCTGCGGCTGGCTCTGTTCCACACTTTGTTTAACTTGGTGGGGGTGGCGCTGTTCATCCCGCTGGTCGGCGGGCTGGAACGGTTGTTGCCGCGGCTGCTGCCTGACCGCAAGGAACGGGAGTCGCGGCCCAGTTATCTGGACCCGGCGGCTTTGGCCTACCCCTCCACGGCTCTGGAAGCGGTGCGGCGGGAAACCGAACACCTGCTGAAGAACACCACGGCGGTGATCGGCGAGATTCTGGCCGTCGACGTCAAGGCCTCAGACCCGCTGGAAGATCACGTGCGGCGCTACAAGCCGGACAAGGATCTGGATATCCAGGCGCTCTATAACCGGCGGATCAAGGGGCTGCATAGCGCCCTGGTGGATTACATTGCCCAGGCCGCCGATGCCACCAGCGGGCCGGATACCCGCGCGCTGATGCCCTATTACCGGGCGGCGGGGCTGATGGCCCAATCGGTGAAGGCGGCCAAGCATCTGCATCGCAACAGTGCGGCAGCGGCACGGGGCACCCTGCCCGGGGCTGCCGATCAATACGCCGCCCTGCGCTGCCGGATCGGCAGCAGTCTGCGCGCCATCTATGAACAGCGCCACCTGCCCCGAGAGGCCCGGAACCTGGACTTTCTTGCCACGGGCCGGGCGGATCTGGAGGCGGGCGATCCCCTGACCGATGGCGGCCTGCGCCGACTGGTGGCCGACCGGCACCTGCGGGGGGCGGCATCGACCTCGGTGTCAAACGATATGGGCTATGCCCGGCAACTGCTGCTGGCCCTGACCGAAGCCGCCCAGATCACCCTGAGTACAGAAGCCCCCGAGGCCTATGTGATGAGTGGCATGACGGCGCCGGTTGTGGAAGGGTCCGCTATAAACCCAGATCCCGCGCCGGAAAAGCCGGCGGCCGGTGAACCGGGGCCGGAAGGACCGGCATCCGAATACCCGCCCGCCGACCCGGCCGGAGAGGCCCCGGCCAGGACATGAGGTTCGGCGCTGCCTGTTACTCCGCCGGCTGCATGGGCGCCCGGTCCAGGCCGGCGGGGGCTCTTCTGCGGGCCGTGGGGGCGGCCAGCGCGTTCCGCAGGGTCCAGATGGTGGCTCCGAACAGCAGCGCCGCGCCGGTCTGATGCAGGGAGGCGAGGGCGACGGGCACATGCAGCAGCAGGGTGGCGATGCCCAGGCAGACCTGGGCAACCACCACCCCGGCCATCAGGCGGGCCGGGACGATGGCATGGGGCAGGGCGTCGGCGGCCCGATGGACAGCGGCGACGGCGACCAGCACGGTGATCAGGGTGGCGATGGCCAGCCAGCGGTGGAGGAACTGGATGGTGATGATGTTCTCCAGCGGGTTCAGCCACCAGGGATCGATCTCCAGCACGCCGTCGGGGATCATCTGGCCGTTCATGGCCGGGAAAGTGTTGTACATCAGCCCGGCATCCGTGCCGGCCACGAAAGCGCCAAAGATCACGGTGATGCTGACCAACGACAGGGCGAGCAGCAGTCGGCGGCGGATCCCGGTGACCGTCCGGTCCGTTTGAGGGGCGCGGGGATCCAGGTGGGCGAGTGCGTGAGTGACCAGCACCCCCATGATCAGGAAGGCCAGCCCCAGATGGGCGGCCAGCCGGAAGTGGCTGACGTCGGGCCGGCCCACCAGCCCTGAGCGCACCATCCACCAGCCCAGCAGCCCCTGAAGGCCGCCCAGGGCAAACAGCAGCAGATAGCGGGGTGCGGCCCGCCAGGGGATCACCCGCAGCACCAGGAAAGCCACCAGGGGCAGGGCGAAAGCCAGCCCCACCACGCGCCCCAGCACCCGGTGGATGAACTCCAGCCAGAAGATCCCCTGGAAATCCGCCAGGGTCATGTGGGTGTTGATGCGCTGGAACTCGGGATATTGCTGATACTTGGCGAACAGATCCTGCCAGGCGGCCTCGGACAGCGGCGGCAGGAGGCCGGTCAGGGGTTTCCACTCCACCATCGACAGGCCGGAGTTGGTCAGCCGCGTCAGCCCGCCCACCACGATCATCGCCAGCACCAGCCCCGCACAGGCCAGCAGCCACAGGCCGACCGCGCGATGGGCCTCGGTTTGAGGGGCGGGGCGCAGCCAGACGGGGAGCCGGCTCATGCGAACAGGCCCGGCAGGTGGCGGTCCAGCAGCACGGCGATGAAGATCCCCAGCAGGTAGATCATCGAGCCCAGGAAGACCTTGCGGGCTTCGGTCCGGTTGGGGGACTTCAGCAGGCGGCAGTTCTGTTGCAAGAAGCGCAGGCTGGCCAGTCCGGCCACGGCGGCGTAGATCCAGCCCAGGGCACCCACCGCGACGGGCACCATCACCGCCGCGATCAGCAGCAGGGTGTTGACCATGATTGCCCTGGCACAGCGGGCCTCGCCCACCAGACAGGGCAGCATGGGCACCTTGGCGGCGGCGTAGTCGTCCTTCAGCAGGATCGCCAGTGCCCAGAAGTGCGACGGGGTCCACAGGAACAGGATCACCGCCATCAGCATGGGCAGCAGCCAGACGCCGGGGTCGGCGGCGGCGGCCCCGGCCAGCACGGCGAAACTGCCCGCCGCCCCGCCGATGACGATGTTCCACCAGGTGCGCCGCTTCAGCCACACCGTGTAGACGATGCCGTAGACGAAAGCGCCGAGGAACAGGTGGGCGGCTGCCACCCAGTTCAGGGCGGCTGCGGCCAGCCCGACACCGCTGATCAGCAAGGCGGCGGCGAACAGCAGCATGCCCTGGGGCTTTTCGATCAGGCCCGAGGCCATGGGCCGGCGGGCGGTCCGGGCCATCAGGCGGTCGATGTCACGGTCGTAAACATGGTTGAAGACAGACGAACTGGCCGACCCCAGCAGCATGGCCAGGGCCAGGGCCAGGGCCTGGATGCCGTTGATCTGCGGGGCGATGGCCAGATAGGTGACCAGGGCGGTCAGCATGATCATCATGCCGATCCGGGGCTTGCACATTTCCATGTAAGTGCGCCAGGTCAGGCGCCCGGCACCGGCAATGGCCGCGCCTGCGGGGCTGCGTAGGGACGAGGTGGTCATGATGATGGATCCTCCCTGGGCACCATGGGGCGCGCGGCCGGACCGGCGGGGGGTGTCCCGCCGCCCAGCAGGCCACGGCCGGCAAGGGCGATGAACAGAATGCCGCCGATCACGGCGATCAGGCCGCCGGCCCCCATCAAACCCATGGAGGCAAGCTTCCAGCCGCTGTCCAGGGCCTGATCGGCCCCTGCGGTCTTGCGGGCGACCCCGGCTGCGCCGGCCAGGAACAACCCGGTGCTATGCAAAAGCGTCCCGACGCCATAGAGCCACGGCATGGCCAGTCGGACCCGTCGGCCGCGCGGGGACGGTGCTGCGGACACCATGCTTGGGTTTCCGCACCCCGCACCGGACATCCGCTGCCGGGCCAGCGGCAGCAGCACGCCCAGGACCAGGGCGAAGGCGGCCAGATTCACCGCGCCGATGGCGGCGTGGTAATGGGCCGGTGTGCGGGTGTCGCCATGGCCGGACAGGAAGCCGAACAGCCCGCCCACGCCACAGACCACCAGCGACAGCCACAGGGTGACCCGGGCGGGATCGGTTCCGGTGGTGCCGGCATCGGCGGTCGTTCCCGGGGTGGCGGTCCGGGTGCTCCAAAGGGCGCGCAGGGCCAGCAGTCCGGCGACCCCGAGCAGGGGACCCAGCGCCCAGGCATACAGGGCGGTGAACCCCGTATAGGCTGCCGTGCCCGGATAGCCGGGCAGCAGATAAAGCAAGGGGGCGGCCAGGGCGGTCAGGGCGATGGGGCCGGTTACCGCCAGCGTCAGACGCGGTCCCGCCAGCGGACGGCCGAACGCGGCGGGGATCAGGGCGCTCCAGCAGGCCAGCATGACCAGGGCATTGACCAGTTGCAGCACATGGCCGCCGCCCCAGAACACCCATTCGAAGTATTCCTTGCGGTCGGCCATTGCCGGGGTCAGGCCGTAGCCCAGGGCGAAACAGGCCAGGGCAGCCAGATAGGCCACCGCCGCCGCACCGGCCGCGATCACCGGCCCCTGGGGCAGGGTGCGGCGTCCCGTCCATGCCGAGGCGAGGGCGGCGAGCAGGCGGATGGCGGGCAGGGCGATAGCCGCCGAGAGGGTCAGCAGGCCGGCGGCATAGAGCGGGTGGTCCAGGACAGGCACGTAGTTATTCAGGCTGGGCGCACCGAGATCGAGCAGGGCCGGCAAGGTCAGCAGCACCAGGCTCATGGCCGCCAGACCCGGCCCGGCTGCCGCGCTCCAACTGGCGGTGGCCGCGGCGGTCTCGGTGGTCGTGGACAGGCGAAGCTGGCCCACCGCCAGGGTCAGCAGGGCACCAAGCACCGCCAGGAACCAGACGACCACCGACAGCACCACGTGGGAGACCAGGGCCTTGTGAAAGAAGCTCTCCCACGGCCAGGGCAGCCACTCCTGCACCACCGGGGTGCGGGCCATGGCCAGCAGCAGGGCCAGAACCCCGGCCAGGGCCAGGGCCGCCACCCCCAGCCCCGCCCACTGCAACGCTTCCCGCCGCACCGGAGCAGTCAGGCGGTCCCACCCGAAAGGGGTGGGCGACGGAGCGGGGGCGGAGGAGGGGGGCGGAGATGTCACGCGGTACCTCCGGTCCCGGTATAGACGTGATAGAGCAAGGCGTAGATCACCACGCCGGTGACGGTCACGTACAGCCAGATGGGAAAGGTCCAGCGGGCGAGCTTGCGGTGAGCCTCGAACCGGCCATGCAGGGCGCGCCAGGCGACGACGGTGATCATCGGCGTCACCAATGCGGCCAGCACCACGTGTGAGACCAGCAGGACGTAGTAGGCCACCGCTTCCATCCCCGTGCCGGGGAAGACGAAGATCGGGGCGGTGAAGTGGTAGATCAGATAGCTGACCAGAAACACCGCAGAGACCACCAAGGCGGCGATCATCACCGTGCGATGGCGGGTGCGGTCGCCCCGGCGGATCAGGGTGTAGCCGATAACCAGCAAGACCGTGCTGATGGCGTTCAGCGCCGCATTGACGTGCGGCAGGACCGATGCGCTGTCCATGGACGCGTCGTCCTCAGCCGCCCAGGCCGATCACGTGATAGAACGAGTAGCCGTAGATGGCCGCCGCCACGCCCCCGAACAGGGCCAGCCAGTGCCACCGCGTCCATTTGCGATCCCCGTGCATGCGCTCTTTCCTCCTGACAGGTCGGTTGATAGCTGAGTTGTGCGGTGCGGTATCTGTGACGGCAGTGCAGCAAGAAAACCGAAGGACCAACTCTGGTATCCAGGGTCGGTATACGACGGGATTTCCGCCTGCGTCCACCGGGAATATGACCACAGTCTGTAAACAGGTAATCACGGACAGTCGGCTTTCCAGGGGGGCGCTGGCGGAAATCCCCCATTCTATTTAGAGGCCTTTTCGTCTCGCGGATTTGCAGAAAACCGACTATCCTTCTGGGTAAAATTCCATGCTGGGATTCTTGGTATTCGCAATACCGATCCCAACATGGGAAATGAGACGGCGACGGCATCACCCGTTCCGCCACAACCGCAATACGGGCCGAAAGAAGCCCGCTCGGGTGACAACGCCGCCCCATCCTTAGAACAGGGGAAACGTGTCATGTCGTACTCGCTAGAGTTTATATCGGACATAGAAAGGCCCGCTGTCCGCGAAATTTCCGTCGACGAATCGTCGCAATGGCTGCATCGGGGTTTGCAGGATTTCTTTCGCCGGCCGGCGTTCAGTCTGACCTATGGCAGCCTTTTCACCGTGCTTGCCTTTCTGCAGATCCTGGGGCTGCAGGCCATGGGGCTGGCATCTTTGATCCTGCCCGTCGCGGCGGGGTTCATGCTGGTGGCGCCGATGTTTGCCGTGCTGTTCTACGAAATCAGCCGCCGCCACGAGCAGGGGCTGGAGCCATCCATCCGCCAGTCCATCGCCAATTGCCTGTCCAAGGCGCAGCAACTCAGCTGGATCGGCGTCATGCTGATGCTGGTGCTGCTGAGCTGGATGCTGCTGGCGCTGGTAATTTTTGCCGTCTTCTATGGTGTCCATCCCCCGCCGATGAACGATTTCATCGTCGAGGTGCTGAGCGCGCCTCAGGCGGTGCCCTTCCTGATCGTCGGGACGGTTGTTGGCGGGGCTTGTGCCACGGCGGCCTTCGCTCTGTCGGCGGTGTCCCTGCCCATGGTGCTGGACCGGGACGTTTCGGCGGTGACCGCCATGGCCACCAGCCTGGATGCGGTGCTGGTGAACTGGAAGGTGATGATCGGCTGGGGCCTGATGATTTCCTTCATCACCGGCGTGGGCATGTGCTTTCTGTTCGTCGGCCTGGCCTTCACCATGCCGCTGATCGGCTATGCCAGCTGGCATGCCTATCGGGCACTGGTGGTGTAAAAAAGGGACCGCGACCTTTCCGCATGCCGCCCCGGCCTCTTCCGGCCGGGGCGATTTCGGTGCAGTTTGGCCGGCTTATTGCCTGACACCGAAATGTGGGAGCGGGAATGGATCCGTCGATGTCGCTGGAGTCGCTGCTGGGATTGGCGGCGCTGCTGGCCGGGGCCGGGGTGATCACCGGGGTACTGGCCGGATTGTTCGGGATCGGCGGCGGTGCCATCCTGGTGCCGGTGCTGATCGAGTTCCTGAACCTGCGCGGCGTCGATCCGGCGGTTCAGACCCATATTGCCGTGGGGACCTCGCTGGCCATCATCATTCCTACCTCCATCCGCTCCTACCTGTCCCACCTGAAACGGGGGGCGCCGGATACGGCGCTGCTGAAGAGCTGGGTGGTGATCGTGCCCCTGGGCGTGATGGCGGCGTCGTTCGTGGTCGCCGATGTTTCCGGGGTGATGCTGAAGACCGTGTTCGCCTGCATCGCCTTCCTGATGGCGATGAAGATGCTGTTCAACCGGGAAACCTGGCTTCTGGGCAGCGACCTGCCGGGGTGGGCGTCGCGGGCCGGGGTCGGTTTCGTGATCGGCTTCATCTCCACCTTCATGGGGATCGGTGGCGGCAACCTGAACAACCTGTTCATGACCGCCTATGGCCGCAGCATCCATCAGGCGGTGGCCACGTCGGCCGGGCTGGGCATGCTGATCGCGGCTCCGGGCGCTTTGGGCTACATGGTCGCCGGATGGCATGAACCGGGTCTGCCTCCGTTTTCCCTGGGATACGTCAACGGCTTGGCATTCGCGCTGATCATGCCGCTGACCATTCTGACCGCTCCGCTGGGTGTGCGTATCGCCCACGGCCTGCCGCGGCGGAAAATGGAGATCCTGTTCGGGGTTTTCCTGATTATCGTCTGCGCCCGATTCTTCAGCAGCATCGTTGCCCCGTAACGGGGTGGAGAGCGCCTGCGATTCTCTTGCGCTACAGCAGCCCCACGTGATCGGGGTCATGGCCGCGGTTGAACAGCACCAGCACCTTTTCCTCCAGCTGTTCGGGAGGGAAGGGCTTGGCGATGTAGGCGGTGACCTCGTTGGCGATGGCCTGGCGGACGGTTTCCACCGTTGCCAGGGCGGTGACCATCAGGAAGGGCACGCGGGGTGAGACCTCGCGAACCTTCTGCAGGACCTCCAGACCGCTCATGCGGGGCATCATCCAGTCGCAGATGATCAGGTCGAAGTCCTTGGATTGCTGATCCAGCATATCGGCGGCGTACCGGCCGTCGGTGGCCAGGGTGACGTCGTCGATGCCCATGTCGTTCAGCACCATGCGCACATAGGCCGCCGCACTTTCCTCGTCCTCGACCACCAGGACGCGGGCCTGGGTGATGTCGCGGAAGGGCACGCCGGCCGCCTGCAGGCGCCGGGCCAGATCGCCGATTTGCGCGCCCGTGGCCCCGGTGCTTTGCAGGTGCGCCAGGTAGGAGCGCACGAACTCCGGATGACGCGCATGGCGGCCCAGCAGGCTGCGGGCCTCGTCCTGGCAGCGGCCGGGAACGAAAGTGCCCGTCGCCGCCAGCTCCAGCACCCGCATGTAGGACTTCATGCTGCGCAGACGGTCCCGGCGCAGGTCGGAAAACAGGTGCGTGGTGCGGATCAGGTTGTGCTGGACATTGTCCAGGGTCTCGGTCAGCCGCGCCCGGGTGGCATCGCCCAGGGCCGCCTTGTCCACCAGCCCGGCCAACTCGCCCAGGCAGGCCAGCCGCGCGTCATCGCTGGGCATGCTGTCGATGACCTGACCGGCGAAGTCCCGGTTTTCGATGGTATCGACGATCTGTTCGCCCAGCACCCGCTGGGACCGGCCGGCCACGGAGGCCTTCTGGAACTGGAACAGGGTGCGCAGGCGGTCCACCACCTGCTTTTCCTCCAGCACCGTTTCCATGCGTTCCGGCGTTACCAGAGACAGGACCCGGCGGTCGAGCAACTGGGCGGTCTTGTGGCCGCCGATGAAATGGCTGCCCACCTTCAGGTTCTGGGCCATGTCGCCGATGGCCAGAAGCTCGTCGACGATGTCCCGCGCCGAAGGCTTGCTTTCGTCCTCGGGCATCGCCACCAGCCAGCGCGGCGATTCCAGGATGCGATGAATGGCCATGCCGATCCCGTCCCGGGTACCGGGCAGGGGATTGTTCTGCAGCAGAAAGAACATCCGCAGCGCGGTGGACGAGCGGCCGGAGGCCAGGGCCTGGGTGCCCGTATGCAGATTGGCCAGATCGGTCAGAAATTCCACCTGGGACGGCGGGTCGCCCAGCAGTTCGGCCATCACCGGCGGATTGGCGACGAATTCGCCCAGGAACGGATCGATGATCGCCACATGGGCGTCTTCGTCCATGCTGGCCGCCAGTTCCAGCAAGGTTTCCGCCTTGGAGATCCAGTCCCCCCGGTCGGCAAGCATGCGGGCCACCGCCGCTTCCAGCAGCAGCCGGGCGTCCTGCTCTTCGTCCGTCGGTTCGGGGCGGGTGCCGTCTTCGGTTGTGCTGCTGATCGCCGTCGGCGGGGCGAGCTTGGCGACGACAGCGGCGAAAGCCTGCGGATCGCGGGTGATCTTGGGCAGGCGGGCGGCTGCGGCGCGGACGCGGGCCATATTCGCGTCGATCAAAGCGCGCAGGGTCGCGCGCCGCTCTTCCGGCGAAGTGCCGATCACCAGTCCCTGTTCCCGGGCGATGGCGGTCAGGGCCCGATCCTGGCTGGGATGGGCGATGGCCGCATCCATCAGGTCCGGAGAGCTGAGCACCTCCAATGGGGCGGTCTGCCTCTCTTCGAGAAAATCGCCCATCACCCTGAAGAACAACACGCGTGCCTGTGCGCTGCGCAGGTCATTCGGCGTGGTGCATACTACGGCGGTGGCGGCGGCGGTCGCTTGCGAGTCCATCACCTTCCCCGGTCCGGTCCCGGCGCCCTAAAGAGGCGTCACGAGAGGAGGTCTTCTACTGTCGTGATCAACACATCCGGCGAAATCGGCTTGGCCAGCAGACGCCGCCATGGGTGATCGCCCTTGTTTGTCCATTGCTGATGTGAGGAATAGCCCGAGATCAGAAGCACTTTCAAGTCTGCCCGATGACGAAGGGCCTGTTCCACCAGCTCCGGGCCACCCATTTCCGGCATCACCATGTCTGTGATGACCAGATCGATGGCCTCCGGGTCCTCAAGAAATTCGGCCAGGGCCTCGCGGCCGTTGGCGGCCTCGATCACCGAATAGCCCTGGTCGCGCAGGGCCAGTGCGAGGAAGCGCCGGACGGCGGCTTCGTCCTCGGCCAGCAGAATGGTCGCCGAGCCGGCGTTGAAGGTGGCGCTGGGGGCCGCTTCCACCCGCTGGCCGGCGGCGTCGGACAGCGGCAGGTACATGGTGAAGCGGGTGCCTTCGCCCAGCTGCGAGGCCACCTCGACCGCCCCGCCGGCCTGTTCGGCCATGGAATAGACCATGGGCAGACCCAGGCCCGTGCCCTTGCCCTGTTCCTTGGTGGTGAAGAAGGGTTCGAATATGCGCGGCAGCACGTCTTCGGCTATCCCCGTGCCGGTATCGGCGACGCTGATGCAGGCATAGTCGCCGACGGCGAGGTGGGGATGCAGGCGGCGCAGGGAATCGGGCAGCCGGCCACGCGTGGCTCCCACCCGGACCTCGCCGCCGCTGGGCATGGCGTCGCGGGCGTTGATGCACAGGTTGACCACCGCCTGATGCAGTCGCTGCTGGCTGGCGAAAACCGACAGGTCCTCTTCGGCGGGGTCCAGCACCAGCTGGACGTTTTCCCCCAGCACCGGGCGCAGAAAGCGTTCCAGGTCCTCCAGGGTCTCGGCAATAGACACAATGCCCACGTCGTCTTCGGAGGTGCGGCGGCTGAAATTCAGCAATTGGCTGGTCAGTCCCGCCGCCCGGTCGGAGGATTTGGTGATCTCGCCCAGGCACATCCTCACCCGGTCCTGATTGGCCGGATCGCGGCCGGCCATCCGGGCAAAGCCGCCGATAGAGGTGAGCATGTTGTTGAATTCGTGGGCGATGCCGCCCGCCAGTTGGCCCACCGCATCCATCTTCTGGGACTGTTGCAGGGCCAGTTCGGCCTGTTTGCGTTCGGTGATGACCTCGGCGAACATCATGATGCCGCCAACGGATCCGTCAGCGCGGAACCAGGGGTGATCCAGGCGGCGCAGCCAGACGGTCTTGCCGTTGCGTTCCAGCCGGTCTTCGCTGCGTTCGACCACCGCGCCGGTCAGGACGCGAGCATGTTCCTGTTTCCATTCCTCCGGGGTTTCGGGAATCACGTCATAGTGGTTGGCACCGATGATATCCTGGTCTCCCAGGCCGAAGTCCACCAGCCAGCGGCGGCTGATCCGCAGGTAGCGCATGGACCGGTCCACCATCGCCACCGCCGCCGGCGTGTACTCGACAAAGGTCCGCAGCAGCGCTTCGCCTTCCTTCAGGGCCATGGAAACGTGCAGCCGCTCCAGTTCCGACGCGGCACGGGCGGCGAAGACGGGCAGCAGCTCGCGCGCCCGGCCGATATTGGCCAGCGGCCGGCGGGACAGCACGGCGATCATCCCGAGCGGTCGGCCGTCGGTGCCCGACAGCACCTGCCCCAGATAGCTTTCCGCTTTCAGGTCGGTGATCCGGGGATCCCGGGGGTAGCGCAGGGCGGCCTGGCTGTTGATCATGCAGACGCCGTTGCTCAGCAGGGTGCTGACGGCGCTGCCGGCTACCGGATGGCCTTCGGGGGGCAGGGTGTCGCCATCGCGGACGATGGCCAGGGGGTTGATGCTGTCGGTACCGTCGGTGAATTCAGCAACGAAAGCCTCGTCCATGTCCAGCGCGGCGGCCAAACCCCGGGCGAGGGTGGCGAACATGTCCAGCCCGCTGGTCACCGACACCGTGCTGGCAAGGTTGGCGAGCACCTGCTGCTGGCGCTTGGCGTCGGAAACGTCGGTGACGGTCATGACGAAGCCGGCGTCGGGCAGCGGGTTGAAGCGGCATTCCATGGTCAGGCCGGACGGCAGCAGCTTTTCCGCATCCTGAAGGGCCGCGTCGTCCCCCGACACGGCCGGATCGCCTCCGGTCAGTGGCGTGGTGATCACGTGGCGGTTTTCGTCGTTGGCGGCGAAGGCGGCGAAGCTCTGTCCTTCCGCGCACAGGCCGGCGGGATAATCCATCAGAAACGGCAGGCGGGGGTTCCAGGTGCGCATGCGGCCGTGGGAATCGAACACGGCGATCCCCTGATCGATGGCGCCGAACGTGGCCTTCAGCAGGGCGCTCTGCTCGGCGAGGCGGGCTTCGTGATTCTTCAGGGCGGTGATGTCCATCAGCACCTTCACCACCCCGCCGCTGGTGGTGGCGTGCTCGCTGATGCGGTACCAGCGGCCGTTGGACAGGCGGGAATCGGTATACCCGCCGGTCAGATGCCGTTGCAGCCGCTTGTCCACCCAGCCCTGCACCTCGTCCTCGCCCCCGGGCAGGCCCAGCTGCTGGGCGGCCACCCGCAGTACCTGTTCGAAGGTCACGCCGGGGGTCAGGTGCTCGGCGAGCTGGGGATAGGCTTCGCGGTAGCGGGCATTGGCGACCACCAGCCGGCCGGCGGGGTCGAACAGCACGAAGCCTTCCGAGATGCTTTCCACCGCGTCGAACAGCATGGAGCGCAGGGCCTCCCGCTCCTCCGACGCCGTGACTTCGGTGGTGACCTCCCGGCCCGTACCCCGATAGCCCAGGGGGGTGCCGTCCTCGGCGGTGACGGGGACGCCGTTCATGCGGAAGTGGAGGATCTTACCCGTGGGGCTTTGCACCGGCAGGTCCAGGTCGCGGAAGGCCTGGCCGGTGGCGATGCAGTGGCGGCAGGAGCGTTCGGAGTCTTCGGTGCAGATGCGCTGGCACAGGTCCCGCAGCGAAGTCCCCAGCACGGCTTCGGGATGATTGCCGGTGACCTCGCGCAGGCGGGGGGAGACGTAGGTGTAGCGCAGATCCGGCCCGGCTTCCCAGAACCAGTCGGAGGCGGCCTCGGCAAATCCCCGGAAGCGGGCTTCGCTTTGCGCCAGGTCCTGGGCCGACGTGTTCAGGGCATCGACGAAGCTGCCGTGGCGGTGACGGATCAGAAAGCCGCCGAGGCCGAACAGCGCGACACAGGCCAGGATCGGCGGGGTCAGCTGCTGAAGCAGGGGCGGCAGGCTGCTTTCCGGCTCCAGGATCGCAACCGCGATGGAATGGCCGAAGGGATCATGCAGCAGCAGGCCTTCGGCCGGGTGCGGGCGGGGAATGGGGGCGGGAAGGGGATGGATTTCCACCGGCGCGATATGCAGGGATGCCACATGGGCGTCCAGTCGCGACGGGGAGAGGATGCGCAGCAGGGCCAGGGTGTCGCCGTCGGCGGTTGTGGCCATGCCCACTTCTGTCAAGTGATTGCCCGCCCACAGAAAACCGGTGGAGGGATCGCCGGCGAGGCTGGCCAGGACGCCTTCCAGGGCTTCCGCCGCGCCGCGCCCCTGGCCCATGGCCGGTGCAGCGAGCAGGCGGGGCCGGCCGTCCCGGTCCAGCAGGGCCGCCATATCCACGTCCAGCCTGCCGAGCAGGGTGGGGGTCAGGGTTTCGGTCAGGGTATCGGCGAACGGAGCACTCTGGTCCCGGGGTAGGGTTCTGGTGGTGGCTGCAAGGCCGCTGGTCAGGTGGTCGAGCGCGGTCAGCTGGGTGCGCAGCACGTCGCCGAAGCGGGCCAGGGATCGTTCGGCCTCGGCCTGGTCATACAGCTTGATCCGGTCGATGGTGATCAGGACAACGCCGGCCAGGGCGCAGACCACCAGCAGAATGCCGATGGCAAAGCCGCGCGACAGGCGATGGGAATGCGGCGCTTTCCAGTCCGATGGCGTGGTCAACAGGCGTCCTCCCCCAAGAGGGAGGAGCATACGCGGCCCGTCTCCGCCGGTCCACCGGGTCGGACGGGGGAGCTGGCCGGATGCAATCCGGTCTGCGCATCCCCGCGCGCGGTTGCGCACCGGCTGAAGACCGGTCCCGTCATGCGGTGAGGCGTAAAAAAGTCCATATTGCTGTCAAGCACGAATCGGCGGAATCGCGGAAAAATGCCCCCTTGACCCGAGTCGTTTCTAGGACGACACTCTAGAACCAAGCTCAAAATCTCCATAGAAAATCCAGGGAGGAAGGGATGGCGCACGCCGCCAGCGCCCGTACCAAGACCCGCATTCTTGACGGGGCCTTGGCCTGTTTCGCGGACAAAGGCTACGACGCCACGGCGATCGCTGACATTCGCGCGCATAGCGGGCTGTCCACGGGCAGCCTTTACCATTTCTACCGCAGCAAGGAAGGGATCGCCGCCGCCCTGGCCGCGATGCTGGAGGAGCAGTGGTGGGGTACCCTGCTGGATTCCCCTCCGGCGGGGGCAGAGGACGCGGTGCGTGCCTTGCCTGGCCGCGCCCTGCGCTGGGCGGTGGGTGATCCGGCCCGCTGGCGCCTGTTGCGCAGCCTGCCGCGTGGTCCGGAAGCGGTGGCGGTGCGGACCCAGGCTCTGGCCCGGGCGGAAGATCTGTTCATGACCTTCCTGGCCGCAGGTGCCCTGCGGCGCATGCCCCCCAGTCTGGCGGTCAGCACGGTCTTGGGGCCGGTGGATGCCTTCCTGGATGCCTGGGTGCTGGAAGCCACCCCGATCGCCCCCCACGACGCCGCCAAGGTGCTCGGGGAAAGCGCCTGGCGGGCTGTCGCCGCGCGCTGAAGGGCGCGTGCGACGAAGGGAGGGGGGCGCCGCGCGCTGAAGGGCGCGTGCGACGAAGGGAGGGGGGCGCCGCGCGCTGAAGGGCGCGTGCGACGAAGGGAGGGGGGCGCCGCGCGCTGAAGGGCGCGTGCGACGAGGACAGCAGGAAAGGCGATCAGAAGCCGGCGACGGGGCGCCGGAGGTCAGCTGACCATGCCGTTGTCGTCGGGGACGACGGACTGCCGTCGTTCTTTCACTTCGCTGTTGGCCAGGCCGGATAGTCCGGCGACCGCCTGTTCCAGCAGAGCCAGATACCGCCCCGCTTCCGGCGAGGCGTCGGCCAGACCCATATAGGTGGCGTAGCGTTCCAGGGAGCGGGTGGTTTCGGTCAGCTGGTGGACGTGATCCTGAAAGCTGCGCGGGCGCTTCACGTAGATCTGATGCACGTTGCGCAGGTTGTCGAGCATGATCTTCAGGACGGCCTTGAGGAACGGGTCGGCCTTGTCCAACTTGGTCTTCATCTGGTCGGCGGGGATGCGCAGCAGGGTCGAGCCCTCCAGGGCCACCGCCGAGGCCATGCGCTTGCCATTGTCGATGACGGCCATCTCGCCGAACAGGGATCCCTTGGTCAGGGTGCCCAGATGGACCTGCTTTCCCTCTTCGGTTTCGCGATAGATGCCGATCGCCCCGTTTTCGACGATATAGGCCGCGTCCCCTACATCACCCTGGGAAAATATCTTGCGGCCCGCGGCGTAGATGCGCCGTTCGAGGACCTTGTCGAATGTCGCCGTCATCGGTTGTGGTATCCGTTCCGCCGTGGTTCGCGTTTCTCAGAGCCGTCCTGTCCGGGGTTGTTGTGCCGTCCTTCATCGGGAACGGAAAACCCCCCGGATCGCATGTCTTGTTTCGTCCCCCTAGCATGCCTCAACTCGACCAATGCCAACAAGGTCGTTAAAGGCAAACAAAAAAAGGGTTTTCCGCCTTATTTGATCAATCCCATGATGTCCTTGAAGGCGGGGTTCTCCTTGGTCTGCAGCCATTCGAACAGGACCATCTCGGTGGTGACCAGGGTTACGCCGGCGGCGACCAGACGCTTTTCGGCCTGGATCTGGCTGGCTTCCACCCGGCTGGAGCAGGCATCGGCCACCACGAAGACGCCAAAGCCGCGCTGGCGCAAGCCAAGGGCCGTCTGGGTCACGCAAACATGGGATTCGATGCCGAAAACCACCGCCTGGGGACGCTTCAGGGCGACCATGCGCTCGACAAAAGCGGGGCAGCCGGTGGACGCGAAGGTCAGCTTCTCGACCACGCTTTCGGGTGGGATGAGGGACCGGATGTCGACCATGGTCGGTCCCAGGCCTTTCGGATACTGCTCGGTCACCACGCAGGGAATGTCCAGCCGTGTGGCGGCGGTGGCCAGGCGGGCGCCGTTGAACAGGACCTGCCGGGGGTTGTGCATCACCGGACAAAGCTGCTCCTGGACGTCGACCACCACCAGCACGTCGCTGTCCGCTCCCATCATCGGGGCGATCGGGGGGGGGGCGATTGGCGCGCCGGCGGCGGCATCGGATTCCAGGCTATCCATGGCAGGTCCTTTCATGGAGATCATTGGGGAAGGCCGGGTGTTTCTTCTCCCCGTGTATGGCCTCTTCAAGGCATTTGGGCACTCGCTCACCGTTGCCCAAGCGCACCACATTGTGAAAAAAGGACCTATCCGGGGCAAGCCACCTGCTTACGCCCCGTTGACAGCTTTGTCGTGCCCTCTATAGTGCAGCCCACATCGGGGGACGGGCCTGAGCATTGGCTGATCTCCTGTAAGGATCTTCAAAAAAGCCCGACCCGCGCCGTCGCAATCGCGCGCCGTTCAAGGGTGCAGTAATGCGCTGCCCGAGACGGCACGGCGGAGGATCGGGCTCCTAGCCATGACAGATGATCAACAAACACCCATGAGCTTCGCTGACCTGGGCCTTAGTCCGGAAATCCTTCAGTCCATCCACGACGCCGGATACACCGATCCCACGCCGATCCAGGCCCAGGCCATTCCCTATGTCCTGATGGGGCGGGATGTTCTGGGCATCGCGCAGACCGGGACGGGGAAAACCGCGTCCTTCACCCTGCCGATGATCGATATCCTCGCCAAGGGTCGGGCCAAAGCGCGGATGCCGCGCACCCTGATCCTCGCGCCGACGCGCGAGCTGGCGAGTCAGGTGTCCAACAACTTCACGACCTACGGCAAGAATCACAAGCTAACCATGGCGCTGCTGATCGGTGGCGAATCCATGGGCGAACAGCAGAAGCTGCTGGATCGGGGCGTGGACGTGCTGATCGCCACGCCCGGCCGGCTGCTGGATCTGTTCGACCGGGGCTCGATTCTGCTGCGTGACGTCAAGGTCCTGGTGATCGACGAAGCCGACCGCATGCTGGATATGGG
The DNA here is from genome assembly GCA_046233135.1 of Rhodospirillaceae bacterium Z3-40. Taxonomy (GTDB): domain Bacteria; phylum Pseudomonadota; class Alphaproteobacteria; order Rhodospirillales; family Rhodospirillaceae; genus JBJXHN01. The sequence goes on from JBJXHN010000006.1 coordinate 48,795, forward strand.
CTTCATCCCGGATGTGGAGCGGATCGTCTCGCTGCTGCCGCCGATCCGTCAGACGCTGTTTTTCAGCGCCACCATGGATGACGAGATCCGCCGGCTGGCCGATGCCTTTCTGATGAACCCGCGTGAGGTGCGCGTGGCGGCGGCTAGCAAGGCGGCCGACACGGTCACCCAGGGCCTGGTCACCGTGCAGGCCTTCGACAAGCGCGAAGCCCTGCGCCATCTGCTGCGCCGGGAGACGATCACCAACGCCTTCATCTTCTGCAACCGCAAGCGCGATGTGGATATCCTGCATCGCTCGCTGGTCAAGCATGGCTTCGATGCCGTGGCCATGCACGGGGACATGCCCCAGTATGTGCGCACCGAGCGGCTGGAGAAGTTCAAGGCCGGCGAAGTCAAGCTGATGGTCTGTTCCGACGTGGCCGCGCGGGGCATCGACATCAGTGATGTCAGCGCCGTGTTCAACTTTGACGTGCCGACCCATGCGGAAGACTATGTCCACCGCATTGGCCGCACCGGTCGGGCCGGCAAGACGGGCCTCGCCTACACCATTGCCACCCCGGATGATGGGAAATACGTGGCCGCAGTGGAAAAGCTGCTGGGTCAGAAGATCCCGCCCGTGCACCTGGAAGAACTCGAAGAGGTCAGTATGGAGGCTGCGGAAGAGGCCACCACCGAACAGCGGGGCCGCCGCCGGTCGAACCGCCGCAACGAGCGGGGTTCTCGCAGCAATAGCAGTGGTGCCGAAGCGCGCACCGATCGTCCCCGCGAGGATGCCCGGGCGTCTGGTGACCGGCCGTCCGGGGATCGCGAGGATGCGCGTCGCTCCGCCGACCGCAATGCCCGTGGAGATCGGAATGATCGCGGCGATCGTAGTGACCGGGGCGATCGGAACGATCGCAACGATCGCAATGATCGGGGGGATCGCAACGACCGGCGCCGCAACAAGCGGCGTTGGAACGATCCTCAGTCGGAAGTCCAGGAAATGGATGTGGCCGAGGACGCCATCGGATTCGGCGGCTTCACCCCGGCCTTCTTGCTGGAAGAGACGGCGGTTCCGCTTGCCGATGCCCTGGATGACGGGGACGACGACGACACCGATGATGTGACGGCGCCCGTCGAGGCCGCTGTTCCGGTACCCGAAAAGCCCAAGCGGACCCCGCGCAAACGGACCCCGCGCAAGAAGGCTGCCGACACCGTGCCCGCAGACGAGACTTCCGCGGAAGGGCAACAGGCGGACGACGCCCCTGTGGCCGTGGCTCCGTCGGAAGACGAGACTCCTGCCGATACGGACGTTGTGGAAGCGCCGGTCGCGGAAGTCCTGGTCGAGGTCTCTGCCGAGGGTCCCGCTGTCGAGATGCAGGCCGAACCCGTGGCCGAGCCGGCTGCTGAAGGGGAGGCCGCCGAAACGCCGGTGGAGGCTGTGACCGAACCGGTTGCCGAGGTCGAAGCGGGGGTTGAACCGGCGCCGGAGGAAAAGCCGAAGCGTCGTCGCACCACCCGCAAGAAGGCCGAGCCGGCCGCGACGGAAGAAGGGGCCGAGGCGGCGACCGAAGAGAAGCCGAAGCCCAAGCGGGCGACGCGCAGCCGCAAGAAGGCCGAGCCGGCCGCGATGGAAGAAGGGGCCGAGGCGGCGACCGAAGAGAAGCCGAAGCCCAAGCGGGCGACGCGCAGCCGCAAGAAGGCCGAACCGGCCGCGACGGAAGAGGGGGCCGAGGCGGCGACCGAAGAGAAGCCGAAGCCCAAGCGGGCGACACGCAGCCGCAAGAAGGTCATGGACCCCGAACCGGTGGCTGAGGTTGGCCAAGCGGAGCCGGCGTCTGAGGTTGTCGAGGCAGAGCCCGTGGCTCCGACGGAGGCCGAATCCGGCGACGAGTGATCCGAACCGACAGTCGTGCGTTTCTTGAGCGGGCTTTCCGAGGGGGAGGCCCGCTCTCCGTTTTGAAACGAGGACTGTCATGCCCGATGCCGCCAGCGAAGCCTTTCCTAAGTCTGCCGCTTCTTCCCCTGCGGCCCGTGATGCCCTTTCCGACTCCGGACGGATCGGACGCTGGCTGGCTGGCCTGGGGAATTCGCGTGTGGCCTTGGCTGTTCTGGGAGTCGTCTCGTTTTTCGAGACTTTCCTGATCCCCGTACCGATGGAAGCGGTCATGGTGCCGTGCATGCTTTATGGCCGGCGGCGGGCCTGGAAGATTGCCATCGTTGCCCTGATCGGCTGTCTGGCGGCCTCGTTCTTCGTATATTTCGCCAGTGCCTTGCTCTTCGATACCTACGGCCGTGCCGTGCTGGAGGCCATGGGTTGGACGGAGGCGTTCGAATCCTTCCGGACGCTGATGGAAGACCAGGGATTTTGGGCCATTCTGGTGGTCGGCGTGGTGCCGATCCCCTTCCAGGTGGCGCTGATCGCCGCAGGGGCCACGGGATATTCCCTGCCGCTGTTCGCCCTGGCGACGCTTCTTGCGCGCGGCGTGCGCTATCTTGGACTGGCCGCGCTCATCGTTTATGCCGGCCCCCGGGCCTTGGCGCTGTGGGAGCGCCACCGGATCACCGCGTCCGTCGGGGCGGTGGCCGTGCTGGCTGTCTTGTGGGCCGGGTTCCATTTCTTGGGGCCGGTTCTCCAGGACGCTGTCGGCATTTGACCTTGTCGGTTCATTTGACGCGGCAGACCTTTGATCAGAACCGGAGGCCGATCCGGCCGATTGACCTACCGGACGGGTCGGGGAAAGAGAGGCGCAATCGGCGGGTCGTTGCTGAGACATAGACCCGCTCTCCGCCCAGGGTCTGTGCTTCGGGCGGATCAAAAGGGGTGGGGGGAGGCGGGACCCTGGGTCGGGATGCCTCCCCGCCGGCGTCGGATTACGCCTTGATGATGCATTCCACCGGGCACACGGGCTGGCACTGGGGCTTGTCGAAAAAGCCTTCGCATTCCGTGCACTTGGCGGGATCGATCTCGAACACCAGCTCGCTTTGCGAAATCGCGTCGTTGGGGCATTCGGGTTCGCAGGCTGCGCAGTTGATGCACTCGTCGGTGATCTGAAGGGCCATCGGGGTACACTCTCGTCTGAAACGGTTGCGGGGTCTTCAAGGGGAGACACCGGAGCGCCGGCGGCCGTTCAGCCACCTGACGACCCGGGAGCGGTCGGCGTCCACAACGGGACCGAAGGATCCGGCCGGGGGTCAGGTCATGCACCCTATGCCCTTCCCCGTGCATTGATCTTCAGCAATCCCCGACAGATTTTTTACCGGCTTCGCGGGAAAAGCGAAAGTCCTAGTAAAGTGGTCGGCAATGTGGCTCGTGCAAGGGCGGTATTGGTGTGGTGCAAGCCCCTATGGAAAACACGTCTTTCGGGAAATCCTGCATTATCATTGCAGCGCAACCCGACGACCCGCTATAACTTGGTCCCGCTTGGTCAGCCCGATGGGGGGGCGGGCCGGGTTTGGCTCAAACATTACTCGGAACTCTGATCATGGCGCTGACGTCTGTTTCCATCGCCCTGACCGGATCTGGTGGCGCGGGTGTGATGACCGCGGGCCAGGTCCTGTTGGATGCGGCGGCCAAGGCAGGCCTTTACGGTCTGATGGCCAAATCCCTCGGCCCCCAGATTCGCGGCGGTGAATCCGCTGCGTTGATTCGCCTGTCGACCGAACCGGTGGAAGCGCCGGACGATGTCTATGACATCCTCGTTGCGGTTGACTGGGGCAACATCGAACGCTTCGCGGCGGAACTGCCCCTGCAGTCCCAAAGCGTGATCATCACCGACCCCGGCCAGGGCCAGGTGCCCGAACTGATGCTGGCCGCCAACCCCCGCGTCGTCGAAGTCCCGCTGAAGGACATCGCCGGCAGCGTGGAAGGCGGCCGTGTCAACATGGTGGCCCTGGGGCTGGTGGCCCAGCTGGTCGGCCTGCCGGAAAACTACGTGGTGGACGTGCTGGCCAAGGCCCTGGCCAAGAAGGGTCCCGCGGCCCTGGAGTCCAGCACCGCCGGCCTGCGTGCCGGTGCCGCCGCCGCCGAGGGCATCGGCGATGTGCCGAGCCTCACCCCGCCCGGTCCCTCTGCCGACGTACGCTGGTCTTTCAGCGGCAACGAAGCCACCGGCTACGGCGCCCTGAAGGGCGGTATCCGTTTCGTGGCCGCCTATCCGATCACTCCGGCGACCGAAATCCTGGAATGGCTGGCCCCGGAGCTGCCCAAGGTGGGCGGTGCTCTGGTGCAGGCCGAAGACGAACTGGCCTCGATCAACATGATCATTGGCGGTTCCTTCGGCGGCGTGCCGGCGCTGACCTCCACCTCCGGCCCGGGCCTGGCGCTGATGACCGAATCGCTCGGTCTGGCGGTGGCATCCGAAACCCCGCTGGTGGTCTGCAACGTGATGCGTGGCGGACCCTCCACGGGTATTCCCACCAAGTCGGAACAGGTGGACCTGAATATCGCCCTGTATGGCCTGCACGGTGACGCCCCGCATGTGGTGACCGCGCCGAACTCCATCAGCAACTGCGTGTTCACCGCCCAATGGTCCGTTTATCTGGCCGAAGCGATGCAGGTGCCGGTGATTTTGCTGTCCGACCAGGCGATGGGGCAGTCCAAGGCGGTTGTTGACCGTCCGGCCGACGTGGCTTTCATCGGCAAGCGTCTGACCGCCGAAGCCAATGTGGAGAACTACCAGCGCTATGCGGTGACGGCCAGCGGGATCTCCCCGATGGCGGTGCCGGGCACGCCGGGCGGCATGTACACCGCCGACGGCCTGGAACACAGCCCGCGCGGTACCCCCTCGACCCAGGCGGCGCACCACCAGGAGCAGCTCGACAAGCGTCTGCGCAAGCTGACCGACTTCGACTACGGCGATCACTGGGCCGATATCGAAGGCGATTCGGACACCGCGATCATCTGCTTCGGGTCCGTGACCGCCCCGGTGCGCGAAGCCATCGCCCGTCTGGAGGCCGAAGGCACCAAGGTGCGCCTGATCAGCATCCGTCTGCTTGCCCCGGCCCTGCCGGCGCAGTTCGACGCGGCGCTGGCCGGCGTCAAGCGCGCCCTGGTCGTCGAGCAGAACCACAGCCGGCAGTTCTACACCTACCTGCGCAGCGTGTACGACCTGCCCGCCGACACCATCACCTACAACCGACCCGGCCCCGTCGCGATTCGTCCGCGCGAGATCGTCGATGCGGTCAAGGCCTGGAAGTAAGGGGATCGAGCAATGGATATGACCACCGCTGAACTGCTCAAGCCGCAGGACTACAAGTCCGACGTCAAGCCCGTGTGGTGCCCCGGCTGCGGCGACTATTCCGTCATCGCTTCGATCACCAAGGCGCTGGCCGAGCTGCAGCTGCCCCGTGAGGACGTGGCGTTCGTTTCGGGTATCGGCTGTTCGTCCCGTATTCCGGCCTATTCCGCGGTTTACGGCTTCCACGGTGTGCACGGACGCGCCCTGCCAATCGCGGCCGGCCTGAAGCTGGCCCGCCCGGACATGACCGTTCTCGTCGCCGGTGGCGATGGTGACGGCTTCTCCATCGGCGGCAACCACTTCATGCACGCCTGCCGGCGCAACGTGGACATGACCTATATCGTCATGGACAATAGCGTCTACGGCATGACCAAGGGCCAAGCCTCTCCGACCACAGAACCCGATTGGGGCGGCTCCAAGCTGACCCCGGACGGGCCGGGCATTTCACCCTTCCAGCCGCTGGAAATCGCCTTGTCGGCCGGTGCGACCTTCATCGGCCGCGCCTTCTCCGGCCAGCCTGCCGAGCTGACCCGCCAGATCTGCGAAGCCATCAACCACAAGGGCTTCTCGCTTCTGCACGTTCTCAGCCCCTGCGTTACCTTCCGTCCCGAGCAGCGGCTCTACAAGGACAAGGTGCACCAGGAATGGACCCCGACTGCGGACCGTACCGCCGCCTTCCAGCAGCTGATGGAAGACGACGGGTTCGCCACGGGTATCCTGTACCAGGGCACCAAGCCGCCGTTCCAGCCCGAGGCGGACGAACCGGCGACCATGGAGCAGATCGAATCCCAGTTCGCGATCTAAGACGTCGCGGCGCGATCGGTTCGAGCCTTGCGTTCGATCGGGTCGTGCCGTGCCGGTCTGCGGATCCGCGTAAGTGATATCGGGATCGAAAATGCATCCACCAGCGTAGAGACTGGTATTCACTGGCCTTTTCAAAAGGTTCACTGGTCAGTGCGCTGGGTCTTTGTTTATGCATCCCCAAGCCGAACGCTGTGCAATGTCTTGGTTCGGGGGGATGTGCAAGAGAGGAGGGATACCCATGCCCATGGAGACGGTCGGAAAATTCCTGGCCCATGCCATCGCGCTTGAAGAAGAATCGGCCGTGCGCTTCGACGAACTGGCCGATGCCCTGGAAGTGCACCACAACACCGAAGTGACCGAGCTGTTCCGCAAGATGGCGCACTACTCCCGCCTGCATCTGCAGGAAGCCCGGGAAATGGCCAATGGCGTCGACATGCCGCATATCAAGCCCTGGGAATTCGAGTGGCCGGACGAGGAAGCGCCGGAAACGCCGGAAATGGAAGGTACCCACTACCTGATGACTCCCTACCACGCCCTGAACCTGGCCCTGGTCAGCGAGCAGCGCGGTCAGGAGTTCTATGCCGGAATCGCCGAAAAGGGCGAAGATCCGAAGGTGCGGGAACTGGCGGCGGAATTTGCCAACGAGGAAGCCGAACACGTTTCCCTGTTGCAGGAAATGCTGACCCGCTATCCGGAACCGAAAGAGGGCTGGGACGAAGACATGGACCCGCCGGTGGTTGCTGACTAAGCACCAAACGGTTTAGGGTTTGTCTCGACGGGGTCGGGGGCGTCGGTGTCAGTCATCGACGCCCCCGTTCCGTTTTTGAAATGGGGGTCCGCACGCGCGATCCACAATGGGGGAGAAAGCATGTCCGATACCGCCACCACCATATCCCTGGACGGGCCGGCGCAAAGTGCCGCGAACGAGGCGCCGGCCCGACGGATCATTGTCCTGCTGCATGGCTATGGCGCCGACGGCCACGATCTTTTCGGCCTCGCGCCCATCTTCGCCGAAGTCTTTCCCGACGCAGCCATCCACGCCCCCCACGCGCCTTTCCCCTGCGAGGTGTTCGGCAGCGGGCGCCAGTGGTTCAGCCTCGCCGAATACGATCCCGAAGAGATGCGCCGCGATCCCCAGACCATGGACGACGCTTTCGAAGCTCTGGCCGAGGGAGCGGACGAGGCGGTACCGCTGCTCGACGCCTACCTGGATGAGCTGCTGGAGCGCTATGACCTGACGCCGGCGGACATGGTGCTGGTGGGCTTTTCTCAAGGCACGATGATGGCCCTGCGGGCCGCGCCCCGGCGCCCGCTGCCGGTGGCTGGCATTATCGGATTCTCCGGCGCTTTGCTGGGGGCGGAGACGCTGGCGGAAGAAACGATCAGCCGGCCGCCGGTGCTGCTGATCCACGGGGATGCGGATCCGGTGGTACCGGTGGAGGCCTCCCGGAAAGCAGTTCCCGTATTACGGGATTCTGGATTCGATGTCTTCTATAAGGAATGCCAGGACCTGCCCCATGGCATTGATGAAGAAGGATTGGCGGCTGCGGTTGCCTTCTTAAGGAGAATCTTATAGAAGCGTGAAGCATTAACGGCCGAAAGCGATCTGGGAAAGAAGAAACCGAGACGCGACCAAAGGTTGCTACCCGAGCGTAGCCTTCGGTATTGGGCTGAAGGAATAGATGGGCGGATCATGGGGAGCGGTTTCGGTGAAGAACTTGTCCGTTGTTTGGCGGATCGCCATGTCCATGGCGGGCATCGCGGCGCTGACCACGCTTGTCATGGCTTTGGTGTTCACCAACAGCCTGACGGACGTTACCCATAGGGCGATGGAGCGGGAGCTGTTGCGTCACCACGCAACATTCAGTTCCCGGTTGCAGGCGGAAGCTTTCCGTGCCCAATCGATGGCCGCTTTGGCCGCCGGGATTCCCGCCTCGGGTGCCGCGATGAAGGCCGGGGCGCGCGAGGATCTGGCGGCTCTGTTCCGTCCCGGATTCGCACGCCTGTCCGCCGAGTACGGGACGCGGCAGTTCCAGTTCCACCTACCCCCGGCCACATCCTTCCTGCGGGTGCATAAGCCCGAGAAGTTCGGCGACGATCTGTCGGACTTCCGCGAGACCGTGGCGACCGCCAACGCGAACCATGTGCCGGTGGCCGGTATCGAGAAGGGGGTGGCCGGTCTGGGAATACGCGGGGTGGTGCCGGTCCTTGCCGGAGAGACCCAGGTGGGGACGGTGGAATTCGGCATGTCCCTGGATCAGGCCTTCGCCGAAACCTTCAAGCGGGATTTCGGCGTCGACGTGGTGTTGCACTTGGAAACCGAAACCTCCGGTGCGGCCCAGACCCACACCCATGTTTACGAGACTAAGGCCACCACCCGCTCCGCACCCCTGCTGAGCGGGGAGGAGGTGGCCGCAGCCATTTCCGGCGACGGGGCGGTGGTTCTGCGCGATACGGCCGACGGGCCGGTGGCGGTAATGGCCCGCCCTGTCATCGACTTCACCGGACAGGCGGTGGGGGTGGTGGAACTGTCCATGGACGCGTCGGCCTATATGCAGCGGATCAGCGCCGCGCAGATGCGGGCGGTGCTGTGGGGCGTGGCGACCCTGCTGGTGGCCAGCCTGCTTGGCGTATTGCTTGCGCGCGGGATAGCCTTGCCGATCAGCCGCCTGACGGACGTGATGCAGCGCCTGGCCGAGCGGGATTACGCCGTGGCCATCCCGCAGACGGATCGTGGGGACGAGGTGGGGCGGATGGCCCGGGCGATGCGCTTCTTTGCGGACAAGGCGCGTGAAATCGCTGGTTTCGAGGAAGCGCAGCGGCAGAAGCTTGATGAGATGGACACCGCGCGGCGTACCCTGAGTGCCGATGCCGGGGCCAATCTCAAGGGCATGGTTTCTGCGGCCGTTGAAAGCAACGAAGCGATGGTGGTCCTGGCCAATATGATGCGCGACGTGGCGGACGCCTCGGAACTCAGCCAGACCATGGCCGCTGCAGTGGAAGAGCTGGTTGCCAGCGTGCGCGAGATCGCCCAGTCGAGCGAGACGGCGGCGTCGGAGGCCGATGCCGCCGACGGCTCGGCGCGGGCCGGGGTCGAAGCCGCGAATCGCGCCGTGGCGACCATGGAGGCGATCCACCGGGCGGTGCGCAATGCGGCTGCCAATGTGGATACCCTGGCGGAGGCGTCGACCCAGATCGGTGTCATCGTTCAGGACATCGAAGACATCGCCGACCAGACCAACCTGCTGGCCCTGAACGCGACCATTGAAGCGGCACGGGCCGGCGATGCCGGCAAGGGCTTCGCGGTGGTGGCCGGAGAGGTGAAGAATCTGGCCAACCAGACGGGCCGGGCAACGGAAGATATTCGTAAGCGCATCAACAACCTGCGGACCGAGATGGAAACCATTGTCGGCGCCATGCGGGAAGGCGCGGAAGCGGTGGACGAAGGGCGGTCCACGGTCAGCCAGGTGGGGGATCGGCTCCAGGAGATCTCTACGGGCATTGGCGGCGTGACGGCGAAGATGCGCGACATGGCGGGCATCCTGGCGCAGCAGACGGACGCGGCGACCGAGGTGGCGGCGGGGACCGGGCGTATGGCGACCCTGAATACGCGCAACGAAGCGGAGGTGGGCCAGATCCTCGACCAGATGGATCGGGCGACCAACGTGCTGGGTGAGCGGGTGGGCGCATTGGCTGCCCTGGGTACGGCGGAAGCCATCGTCGAAGTGGCGAAGAACGACCATGTGGTTTTCAAGAAGCGAATCACGGCGTCGGTGATGGGGCGGGATAGCTGGCGGGAACAGGATGTGCCCGATGAACACAGCTGCCGCCTGGGGCGCTGGTACGATTCCGTGACGGACTCGCGCCTGACCGGTCATCCGGCGTTCAAGGCCTTGGCCGAACCCCATCGCCGGGTCCATGAAGGAGGCAAGGAAACTCTGCGCCGCTGCAAGGCCGGCGACCGGGACGGCGCCATCAAGGCCCTGACCGGCGTCAACGAGGCCTCGCGGGAAGTGCTAGAGATCCTGGGCGCCCTCGGGCAGGCCCTGGTCGACGATTGAGGGGACAAGTCACCCCGGCGCACCCGGACCTGCGAGGGTCATGTCATAGCCAATCGTGAGTGCGACGCGGGATGGTCTGGGATCGAAAGCCCGAAGTTTCGGCGCGCTGAAGCCTGTCTGGATGCGCGATCGAGGATTTATGTTTCGATTTCGGAAGTCTTGACCACTTCGCAGGAGATCGGGGGGCGTGTGGTTTATGGCTAACTGAGAGGGGTCTCCGCGCAGCGGACTGCCGTGAGATAGGAAAAATGGTGGGCCCGGCAGGACTCGAACCTGCAACCAGACGGTTATGAGCCGCCGGCTCTAACCATTGAGCTACAGGCCCACCAGTCCTCCGCCGAACAGGGCCTTGGCCCCAATGCGCCGGAGGGAAGAACGACACCTATAGCCTGTAGAGGTTCGCGAAATCAAGACCCCCGCGTAACCTCATCAAGCTATCGATGTCCGAGAGAGAAACTTTCGGAAAGCAGACACCCTCAGCAGAAGGCGATCTTGACCACTTCGTAGAACTTCGACCCGCCCGGCGCTTTCACTTCGATGGAATCGCCCATGCCTTTGCCTATCAGCGCCTTGCCGATGGGCGAGTGTACGCTGATGCGATTTGCCTTCAGGTCGGCCTCGTGCGGGCCGACGATCTGGTAGGTCTGCTCTTCGTCCGTGTCTTCGTCCGCCACGGTGACCGTGGCGCCGAAACGGACCGTGTCCCCCGACAGCTTGGAAATGTCGATCACCTCTGCGCGGCTGACCACATCTTCCAGTTCCTTGATCCGCCCTTCGATGAAGCTCTGACGCTCCCGCGCGGCGTGGTATTCGGCGTTTTCCGACAGGTCCCCGTGCTCCCGGGCTTCGCTGATGGCGCGAATGACCGCCGGCCGCTCTACGGACTTCAAATTCTTCAATTCGTCCTCCAGACGGACAAGTCCGTCAGAGGTCATAGGAACTTTTTCCATGCCATGCTGATCCTTAGAGATGACGACCCGGCTGTCCCGGTGTGCGTGACCGACCCCTCCCGACGGTCAGGACCCTCTAAAATATTCTTGCAGGGGCGCCACTTCAAGATGTCCTTGCCGCACCGCGGTCATCGCCTTGATTGCCGCCGATGCCCCCGCGATGGTCGTGTAGTGCGGCACATTGCGCATCAAGGCGGTGTGACGGATGTCGAAGCTGTCCTTTTGCGACTGCACACCCTCGCTGGTGTTGATCACCAGGTGGATATCACCGCTGATCATCGCATCCACACAATGCGGGCGGCCTTCCAGCACCTTGTTGATGTGGTCCACCTGCAAGCCATTTTCCTTCAGGAACCGGGCGGTGCCCCGAGTGGCGACCAGATGGAAGCCGAGATCGCTCAGCTCCCGGGCCACGGGCAGCAGGGAGTCCTTGTCGCTGTCGCGCACCGAGATGAAGGCCGTTCCGCCGACCGGCAGCAGCACGCCCGCCCCCAGCTGGGACTTGGCGTAGGCGCGCTCGAAGGTGGCGTCAATGCCCATCACCTCGCCGGTGGACTTCATCTCCGGCCCCAGCACGATGTCGACGCCGGGGAAGCGGGCGAAGGGGAACACAGCCTCCTTCACCGCCACATGGTCAAGCTCCGGCGGCGTCAGCTTGAAGTCGGCCAGAGTCTCGCCGGCCATCACCCGGGCGGCGATCTTGGCGATCGGCACCCCGGTGGCCTTGGCCACGAACGGCACCGTACGGCTGGCGCGGGGGTTCACTTCCAGCAGATAGATGTCCCGGCCCTTGATGGCGAACTGGATGTTCATCAGGCCGCGCACCTTCAGGCCCTTGGCCAACTGCTCGGTCTGAAGGATCAGCGCGTCGATGGTCTCCTGGTCCAGGGAATAGGGCGGCAGGGAACAGGCGCTGTCGCCGGAGTGGATCCCCGCTTCCTCGATATGCTGCATGATGCCGGCGACATAGATGGTCTCGCCATCGGCGATGGCATCCACATCCACCTCGATCGCTCCGGCCAGATAGCCGTCGATCAGAACAGGGTCGGTGCCGCTGACCACCACGGCGGTTTCCATATAGGTGTTGAGCTGGCTTTCCTCGTGGACGATCTGCATCGCCCGGCCACCCAGCACGTAGGACGGTCGGATCACCACCGGATAGCCGATGCGCGCGGCCACACCCCGGGCCTGTTCCACCGAATAGGCGATGCCGTTGGCCGGCTGGCGCAGCTTCAGGTCGGTGATCAGGTGCTGGAAACGCTCCCGATCTTCGGCCAGGTCGATGGAGTCCGGCGCGGTGCCCAGCACGGGAATGCCCGCCCGCTCCAGGTCACGGGCCAGCTTCAGCGGGGTCTGGCCGCCGAACTGCACGATGACCCCCAGCAGGGTGCCCTTCTTCTGTTCCAGGTGGCAAAGCTCGATGACGTCTTCGGCGGTCAACGGTTCGAAATACAGCCGGTCTGAGGTGTCATAGTCGGTGGACACCGTTTCCGGGTTGCAGTTGACCATGATGGTCTCGATGTCGACGTCCGACAGGGCATAGGCCGCATGGACGCAGCAATAGTCGAACTCGATCCCCTGGCCGATGCGGTTCGGACCTCCGCCCAGGATCACCACCTTGCGACGGTCGCTGATCTCGGCTTCGCATTCCGCCGGATTGAGGCCATCGCCTTCGTAGCAGGAATACATGTAGGGGGTGCGGGACGGGAACTCGCCGCCGCAGGTATCGATGCGCTTGTAGACCGGGTGCACGTTCAGCACCTTGCGGCGGAACGACACCTCATCCAGGGTCTTGCCGGTCAGCTTGGACAGGCGGGCGTCGGAGAAGCCCATCTTCTTGACCCGCAGCAGGCCATGGGAATCACCGGGCAGGCCATCGGCCCGCAGGCGCGCTTCCTCGGCGATGATTTCCTCGATCCGCTCCAGGAACCAGCGGTCGTAGTGGCAGACGGCCGCGATTTCGTCGACGGAGAAGCCGTGGCGGAAGGCCTGGGCGATCACCAGCAGGCGGTCCGGGCGGGGCTTGGACAGGGCTGCCCGCACCGCATCGGCTCCGTCGGGCTCGTCCGCACCGGGGATCACCACCTCGTCCAGGCCGTCCAGGCCGGTTTCCAGCGAGCGCAGACCCTTCTGAAGGCTCTCGGCGAAGGTCCGGCCGATGGCCATGGCCTCGCCGACGCTCTTCATGGAGCTGGTCAGCAGGGGCTCGGTGTCGGGGAACTTTTCGAAGGTGAAGCGCGGGAGCTTGGTCACCACGTAGTCGATGGTCGGCTCGAAAGCCGCGGGGGTCACGCCGGTGATGTCGTTGGTCAGCTCGTCCAGGGTATAGCCCACGGCCAGCTTGGCGGCGACCTTGGCGATGGGGAAGCCGGTGGCCTTGGAAGCCAACGCCGAGGAGCGCGAGACGCGCGGGTTCATTTCGATGACCACCAAGCGGCCATCCTGGGGGTTCACGGCGAACTGCACGTTGGACCCGCCGGTCTCCACGCCGATTTCCCGCAGGCAGGCGATGGAGGCATCGCGCATCACCTGATATTCCTTGTCGGTCAGGGTCAGCGCCGGGGCTACGGTCACCGAATCGCCGGTGTGCACGCCCATGGGGTCGATGTTTTCGATGGAGCAGACGATAATGCAGTTGTCCGCGCGGTCGCGGACCACCTCCATCTCGTATTCCTTCCAGCCGAGCACGCTTTCCTCGACCAGCACCTGGCTGACCGGCGAGGCGGCCAGACCCGAGGCGATGATGCGGTCGTATTCCTCGCGGTTATAGGCGATGCCGCCGCCCTGGCCGCCCAGGGTGAAGCTGGGGCGGATGATCACCGGCAGGCCGATTTCTTCCAGGGCATCCTTGCCCTCGGCAATGGTGTGCACCAAGGCGCTGCGAGGGCATTTCAGACCGATCTTCTGCATGGCCTCGCGGAACAGCAGGCGGTCTTCGGCCTTGGCGATCACCTCCTTGCGGGCAGCGATCATCTCCACCCCGTACTGGTCCAGCACGCCCATGTCGGCCAGCTTCATGGCGGTGTTCAGGCCGGTCTGACCGCCCATGGTGGGCAGCAGCGCATCGGGCCGTTCCCGGGCGATGATGGCGGCCACCATCTCGGGCGTGATCGGCTCGATATAGGTGGCGTCGGCTGTCTCCGGGTCGGTCATGATGGTGGCCGGATTGGAGTTGACCAGGATCACCCGATAGCCTTCCGCGCGCAGGGCCTTACAGGCCTGGGCGCCCGAATAGTCGAATTCACAGGCCTGGCCGATGACGATCGGTCCGGCGCCAATGACCAGAATGCTTTCGATATCGGTGCGTTTGGGCATGGGTGGTCCTTAGATGCTCTGCGCCCCGCCCGCTGCATGGGGGTCGGGACCCGTGAGTACCGGCGTCCGGGCCGGCGATGACGGCGAAACCGGAAGAACGGACGCGTGGAGAAGGAAGCCCCGGACGAACGGCCCGCCGGGGCAGGGCGGTCAAAAGGTCGCGATCCCGACCCGTCAAGCCCGCCCCGTCAGGCGGCAGAGGCCTTGCGGGTCGCCATCAGATCGGCAAAACGCTTGAACAGGTACTGGCTGTCCTGAGGGCCGGGCGAGGCCTCGGGATGGTACTGCACGGAAAATACCGGCTTGCCGTCCACCGCCAGCCCTTCCAGAACCCCGTCGAACAGGCTGGTGTGGGTTTCGGTGACACCGGCCGGCAGAGATGCCCGGTCCACGGCGAACCCGTGGTTCATCGAGGTGATCTCCACCTTGCCGGTGGTGTGGTCCTTCACCGGATGGTTCGCCCCGCGATGGCCGATATCCATTTTATAGGTCTTGGCCCCCAGCGCGAGAGCCAGCATCTGATGACCCAGGCAAATGCCGAAGATGGGCTTGCCGGTGTCCAGCAGGGACTTGATCACCGGCACGGCATATTCACCGGTGGCCGCCGGGTCACCCGGGCCGTTGGACAGGAAGATGCCGTCCGGTTCGTGCCGCATCACGTCTTCCACCGTGGCCGAGGCCGGCACCACCGTTACCCGGCAGCCCTGCGAGGCCAGGGAGCGCAGGATGTTGCGCTTGGCGCCGTAGTCGATGGCGACCACATGGTATTCCGGGGAGTCCACCGTGCCGAACCCGTTTTCGGGTGCCCAGCGGGTCTGGTCCCAGGTGTAGGTCTGGGGGCAGGTCACGTCCTTGGCCAGATCCATCCCTTTCAGTCCCGGCCAGGCCGTGGCTTCGGCCAGCAGGGCATCCAGATCGAAGACTCCGTCCGGGGCATGGGCGATCACCCCGTTGGGGGCACCGCCGTCGCGGATCCGCCGGGTCAGGCGCCGGGTGTCGACCCCGGCGATGCCCACCAGGCCGTGGCTTTTCAGCCAGCCATCCAGATGCTGCTGAGAGCGCCAGTTGGCCGGTTCGGTAATGTCGGCGCGCAGGATCAGGCCCCGCGCGGCATTGGCCGTGCTTTCCACGTCGCCGTCCGTGGTGCCGACGTTGCCGATATGGGGGAAGGTGAAAGTGACCAGCTGCCCGGCATAGGACGGGTCGGTCAGCACTTCCTGGTAGCCGGTCATGGAGGTGTTGAAGCAGACCTCCCCGACCGCAGAGCCGACGGCGCCGACGCCTCGGCCCCAAATCACCGATCCGTCAGCGAGCACCAGGACGGCGGTGGCTCCGGGCGGGCGGGGGTGGGAGAGCGAGGCGGCCATGATCGTGGAGTCCCCAGTATCTTAATAAGAAGAACAACGGCATCTTGTCGGGCAGGCAGGCAGACACGCCCCTGGCCCGACTCGGCGCACTGTCAGTGGCCGGTGGTCGGCAGAGGTGGTCTGTCTCGGATCCTCGTGGGATCGGCGCCGGGCCGGATCTCAGCCGAAAGGATGGCGTCCGGCCCGTGCACCCGAACCGCCGTTTGATTAAGGGAACGGATTCCATAAGTCAAGGACCGCCCCTTTTTTAAAATAACCCTGATTTCAAGGCTCTATGGAAGCGCCATTTCTTTGCTTCCAGGCGCGGTTTGGTCTAAGTTGCGCCCTTTCTTCAGGAACCAGGAGGGAGTCGGCAGCCATGCCGCTGCGGGACGAATTGAACGACGCGCTGAAGCAGGCGATGCGCGACCGTGACACCACCGCTGTCTCGACCGTGCGCTTGATCCTTGCGGCCCTAAAGGACCGTGACATCTGCGCGCGCGGCAAGGGGCAGGAGGCGATCTCGGACGACGAGATCCTTGGCATGCTGCAGTCCATGGTGAAGCAGCGGCGCGACAGCATCGCCCTGTATGAACAGGGCGGGCGCCTGGAACTGGCCGAACAGGAGCAGGCGGAAATCGGCATCATCGAGCGGTTCCTGCCGCGCCAGATGTCCGAAGAGGAAATGAAGGGCGCGGTGGATGCCACCATCGGCGCCATCGAGGCCCAGGGCATCAAGGACATGGGCCGGCTGATGGCGGCGCTGAAGGAGCGCTACGCCGGGCAGATGGACTTCTCCAAGGCCAGCGCCATCGCCAAGCAGCAGCTGAACGCCTGACGCCCCATATAAGGGGTCGGCGCTTGCGGAGTCCCCGGGGACTCCGCAAGCGCCATTTCGCGCGGTTTCGGGGGCGTGGTGCGTGGTGCCTGCTTCCCACCGATTCCCTGTCCTCCAGCTTTCGGCCGGATTCCGCTCATGGCTCTGCCATCCGCCTTTCTTGACGAACTGCGGGCCAGGCTGACCCTGTCGTCGGTGATTGCCCGGCGCGTGAAGCTGGTCCGCAAGGGGCGGGAACACCACGGGCTCTGTCCCTTCCATAACGAGAAGACTCCCTCCTTCACGGTCAATGACGAGAAGGGGTTCTTCTACTGCTTCGGCTGCGGCGCCCATGGCGACGTGGTGACCTTCGAGATGCGCGCCGGCAACCTGCCGTTCCGCGAGGCGGTGGAGCGCCTGGCCGGCGAGGCGGGCCTGGAGGTGCCCCAGGAAACCCGGGAGGAGCGGGAGCAGTCCAAGCGCAAGGCCTCCTTGCGCGAGGTCATGGAGATGGCGGCAGCCTATTACGAGCGCATGCTGCGCCTGCCCGAGGGGCGGGAGGCCATGGAGTACCTGACCCGGCGCGGGCTGGGGCCGGACATCATTCAACGCTTCCGTCTGGGCTTTTCTCCGTCGGGCGGCGGAGGGCTGCGGGCCGCCCTGCACCGCGAGGGGGTGGAGGACGGCGATCTGATCGATCTGGGCCTGGCTGCCCGGCCCAACGACGGGCGCGCGCCCTATGACTATTTCCGGGGGCGGGTGATGTTTCCCATCGCCGACACCTCCGGTCGGGTGGTGGCTTTCGGGGCGCGGATCCTTGGCGACGGGCAGCCCAAATACCTGAACAGCCCGGAAACGCCGCTGTTTCACAAGGGACGGTCCCTCTACAACCTGGGTCTGGCGCGCGACGCGGCGCGGGTGGAAGGCACCATCGTGGTCGTTGAAGGCTACATGGATGTGATCGCCCTGGCCCGGGCCGGGCTGAACCATGGGGTGGCTCCCCTTGGCACGGCCCTGACGGAAACGCAGATCGAGGCCCTGTGGCGCACCGGGGTGGACGAGCCGGTCCTGTGCTTCGACGGCGATGCCGCCGGCCAGCGTGCCGCCGGACGGGCGCTGGAACGGGCCTTGCCGCTGCTGGCCCCGGGGCGGTCCCTGCGATTCGCGACATTGCCGGCCGGCCGGGATCCGGACGATCTGGTCCGGGAAGGGGGGGCGGCCGCGATGCGGGAGGTTCTGGGCCAGGCCCGTAGCCTGTCGGAGACCGCCTGGCGGCAGCTGATCACGGATCGTCCCCTCGATACCCCCGAGCAGCGGGCGGGACTGGAAAAGGCCATCGACGAGATGGTGGCGCAGATCGCTGACCGATCCGTTCAGACCCACTACAAGCAGGCCCTGCGGGACCGTTTCTGGGAAACCATCCGGGGCAGCCGGAACCGGGGCGGTGGGGGATATGGTAGCCAGCGCACGGGCGGGCAGTACGCCGGTGGATGGTCGGGCGGGGGGCGTAGTGGCAGCCAGGGTGGCGGGCGTTTCGCTGACCGCGGACGGAAGGGTCCCCCTCTGCCGCCCCCGAAGCCATTGCCGGCGCTGGGCAAGGCCGATGTGGTGCGGGAACGGTTGCTGCTGGCTGCGGTCATCAACCATCCGGAGATCTTCGATCATGTGGGCGAGCGCCTGGGCAGCCTGTCCCTGAGCGATCCGACCCTTGACACCTTGAGACAGGCTGTCGTAGAGGTCCTCGGGGGAGAAAAAAGCCTTGACAGTGAGGCGTTGCAGCGCCAGTTGATCGGCACAGGGCACGCCGTGGCCGTGGCCTCGGTTGTTGGGCGCAACCTGTTGATCCATGGCAAATTTGCGCGATCGGAGACGCCACCGGGCTTGGTGAAAGCCGGGTGGGACCATACATATGACCTCCATCAGCGCACGGAGCTGCATGCGGACATCGAACAGGCCAAGGAACGATATGCGGAGCAGTGGACTCAGGAAGCCCATGAAACCCACGTAGCGCTTAAGCGACAGGATCGGATATTCAGCGAAGGGCTGCCCGACGGCCCGTCAGAAGAAGCCTCCTGACCCGCTGGAGGGGGAGGGAGGCGGCTTGGACGACGAACGTGGGGATGCTCCCGGCCGAAGGGTCGCAGGAGTGATATGAGTGCGGCACGGTAGATGGAGCTGCCCTCGGGAGAGTCTCGGCGGGCTGTGACCCGGGAACCTCTGTCGAGTGGTGTGGCGGTGAACGAAGGAACGGCGTTTGGAATAGTCGCGCAGACCGGTGGGTGGATCGGGGTAATGGGGCGTCGGGCGGGCCGGAAAATCGGTCCCGATGGCGGAGGATCCTCCACCCGGCCATAACTCCCGTGATGAATTGATCATTGATTCCCGGGGCCGCGATGGGCCACCTATGGAAGATATGGTCAGTCTACCGACGGGTGGTATAGCTGGAGACCATCGGACACTGGCAAATGGGCGACGATTCCGGGCGTAAAGCCGGACAATAAGGGCAAGGACCGAGAACGGATGGCGACAAAGGCGACCAATACGGCGGAAAACCAGGAGAGCTCCGAGGATGGAGGCGATGGCCCCCTGCTCGACTCGCTGAACGCCGCCGTCAAGAAGCTGGTCTCCCGCGGGAAGGAACGCGGGTACGTCACCTATGACGAGCTGAACGGTGCCTTGCCGCCCGATGACGTGTCCTCGGAACAGATCGAGGACACCATGGCGATGCTGTCCGATCTGGGCATCAACCTCGTCGAGGACGAGGAAGAAGGCGAGGCCGGGACCGAGGTTGCCACGACGGGCGACGAAGGCGGCCGCGAGGTGACCGTTACCGGCAATGTCAGCGAAGAGGACATCGGTCGCACCGACGACCCCGTGCGCATGTATCTGCGCGAGATGGGTTCGGTGGAGCTGCTGTCCCGCGAGGGTGAAATTGCCATCGCCAAGCGAATCGAAGCTGGCCGGGAGATGATGATCGGCGGGATCTGTGAAAGCCCGCTGACCATCCGCGCCCTGCTGCAGTGGCATGATGCCCTGCTGGAAGGCCGCATGCTGCTGCGCGACATCATCGATCTGGATGCCACCTACGATACGGCGGGCAACGGCCTGACCGAAGAGGAGATGGAAGCCCAGAACGAGGCCGCCGAGGAAGCCGAAGCCGAACGCGAAAAGGCCGAAGCCGTTGCCGCCAAGGCGCCGGCCAAGAAGGAGTCGTCCAAAGACGAGGAGGACGACGGCGAAGAGGAGAAGGGCGGCGAGAAGGCCGAGGGCTCCGGTGAGGGCGGGGAGGGCGAACAGCCCGAACTGGAAGAAGGCGAACCGGCCGTGGCCGACGAGGAGGGCGAAAGCAGCATCTCCCTCGCCGCCATGGAACAGGAGCTGATGCCCACGGTCGTCGAGACTTTCGAGCGCATCGCGGCCACCTACAGCAAGCTGAAGAAGGTTCAGGACGGGCGCATCGCCTCGCTGCAGAAGGGCGAAGATCCGGCGGCGACCACCGAGCGCAAATACGAGAAGCTCAAGGCCGAACTGATCACCATGATGGAAGACGTGCACCTGAACGGCGCGCGAATCGAACAATTGGTGGAACAGCTCAATGGCTTGAACAAGCAGCTGATCTCCAACGAGGGCAAACTGCTGCGCCTGGCCGAACGGGCGAAGATCCGCCGGCAGGACTTCCTGGACAACTACTACAGCCGCGAGCTGGATCCCACCTGGCTGGACGACGTTTCCCAGCTGCCGGGCAAGGGCTGGCGGGATTTCACCACGCGCTTTGCCGACGATATCAATGATATCCGGGGCGGCATTGCCGAGATCTCCGAACGCTCCCTGCTGCCGATCAGTGAATTCCGCCGCATCGTTTCCACCGTCCAGAAGGGCGAACGGGAGGCCAGCCGCGCGAAGAAGGAGATGATCGAGGCCAACCTGCGGTTGGTGATCTCCATCGCCAAGAAGTACACCAACCGTGGTCTTCAATTCCTGGACCTGATCCAGGAAGGCAACATCGGCCTGATGAAGGCGGTGGACAAGTTCGAATACCGGCGCGGCTACAAGTTCTCCACCTACGCCACGTGGTGGATTCGGCAGGCGATCACCCGTTCCATCGCCGACCAGGCCCGGACCATTCGTATCCCTGTCCATATGATAGAGACCATCAACAAGTTAGTCCGTACCTCGCGCCAGATGCTGCATGAAATCGGCCGCGAGCCGACGCCGGAGGAACTGGCGGAAAAGCTGCAGATGCCGTTGGAAAAGGTGCGCAAGGTCCTGAAGATCGCCAAGGAGCCGATCAGCCTCGAAACCCCCATCGGGGACGAGGAAGACAGCCACCTGGGCGACTTCATCGAAGACAAGAATGCCGTCCAGCCGTTGGACGCGGCCATCAACTCGAACCTGCGCGAAACCTGTACGCGGGTCCTGGCCAGCCTGACCCCGCGCGAAGAGCGGGTTCTGCGCATGCGCTTCGGGATCGGCATGAACACCGACCATACCCTGGAAGAGGTGGGCCAGCAGTTCAGCGTGACCCGCGAGCGTATTCGTCAGATCGAGGCGAAGGCCTTGCGCAAGCTGAAACACCCCTCGCGGTCCCGCAAGCTGCGCAGCTTCCTGGACAATTGAGGACGGCTTTCGTCCTTTGGCGCTAACCACAAGGCCCCCGGTTCATCGAACCGGGGGCCTTGTGGTCTTTGGGACATGCGTAAGGGGGGGAGGCGGAGGGATCAGCCTTCGTCGGCGCTATCGCCGGGGGAGGACTCGACGACCGGTACGCCGGGTTGGAGCTTGCCGGTGCGGATGGCCAGGGCGCTTTTGACATGGGCGACGTTGGGGGCGGGGGTCAGCTTGCTGGTCAGGAAGCGCTGGTAGTCGTCCCAGTCGTGGGCGACCACTTTCAGCAGGAAGTCGGTCTCGCCGGCCAGCATGTGGCATTCGCGAACCTCGGGCCAGCTGTCGACCAGGGTTTCAAAGGCCCGCAGGTCGCTTTCCGCCTGGCTGTTCAGCCCCACGTGGGCGAAGACGGTGACGTTGTAGCCCAGCGCCACGGCGTCCACTTCGGCGTGATAGCCCCGGATGAAGCCGGCTTCTTCCAGTGCCCGCACCCGGCGGAGACAGGGGGGGGCCGAGATGCCCGCGCGTTTGGCCAGCTCCACGTTGGTCATGCGGCCATCCCGCTGAAGGTCATCGAGAATCCGGCGGTCGATGCGGTCCAGCTTCACCCGTTGCGAGGCCATCGTAGCCCTGTACCCTTTGCTCCTGGGGGCATGAGGCCCCCGGTATCCCCAATCGTGGCCGATCGCCGACGATATTCTAAACGACGAAAGGAAATTACACATAGTGAGGATGTCGGCGCAACGACAATACCTTTTCGCGCAATCTTCGTAAAAGCCCGACGGGGGAGCGTCGGAACGGACGGCCCCCTCTTGCGCTGCACGGATCCTTCCCCGACATTAGGGCTCCTTCCGGGGGCATTCTCCCCAGCGCTGCGTCCGTGGCGCGTCCCCATCTCCCACTCTTTGTTCGTTCGATCACAATGGAGATCCGTTAATGTCCGACGCTGTTGGCAGCCTGATTGGCAAGGAAGTTCCCGATTTCACCGCCCCGGCCGTGATGCCGGACAACACCATCAATGGTGCCTTCAATCTGAAGGAATACCTGGCCGGGTCCTATGGCTTGGTGTTCTTCTACCCGCTGGACTTCACCTTCGTGTGCCCGTCCGAAATCCTGGCCCACGACCACCGCATGGATGCCTTCACAGCGAAGAACTGCAAGGTCGTCGCGGTGTCCATCGACAGCCACTTCACCCACCTTGCGTGGAAGAAGACCCCGGTCGCTGAAGGCGGTCTGGGCAACGTCCAGTTCCCGATGGTCGCCGACCTGTCCAAGAGCATTGCGCGCTCCTTCGGCGTTCTGCTGGACGCCGGCATGGCCCTGCGCGGCAGCTTTCTGATCGACAAGGCCGGCAAGGTGCGCCATCAGGTCATCAACGACCTGCCGCTGGGCCGCAATGTCGACGAGTCCCTGCGTATGGTCGATGCCCTGACCTTCCATGAAACCCATGGCGAGGTGTGCCCCGCCGGCTGGTCCGAAGGCAAGAAGGGCATGACGGCGACGCCGGAAGGCGTGGCGGCCTATCTGTCGGAAAACGCAGAGGCCCTCTAAGGTCCGGTGTTCGGGTGCCCGGATTGGCGAACATGCCGGTCCGGACGCCTCTGACGCGCGTAGGGCGGGGCGCCGTGCCGTAGGGTGGCGCCCCGCTTTCATTGTGGTCGCCACTTTTCCCGTCAATCGATCACGCCGCCCCTTGTCGACGGGGCGCAGGCTGCCTATGCTCTGTGCGCATGCCTTGTATCCCTTTGGGCATCCCCCGGGAGGAAGGCGGCACGTCAGGCGGCTTGGCGGACGACCTGCTACCGAGTCGGACTCGGGATGACGTTTCCGGTCCGGTGCCTATTCAACGTTTCCATAAACGGTCTATTTCCCATGGCAGAGCATCGCACCAAAGTTCTCATCCTCGGCTCCGGGGCCGCTGGATGTACCGCCGCCATCTACGCCGCGCGCGCCAACCTGGAGCCGATCATGCTCGCCGGGTTGCAGCCGGGCGGCCAGCTGACCATCACCACCGATGTGGAAAATTTCCCCGGATTTGCCGAGGCGGTCCAGGGTCCTTGGCTGATGGAGCAGATGCAGGCTCAGGCCGCGAATGTGGGCACCACGGTGGTGCACGACCTGATCGCCGAGGCCGACCTGTCCAAGCGCCCCTTTGTCTGCAAGGGCGACTCCGGTGATACCTACATCGCCGACACCGTGGTTCTGGCCACCGGCGCTTCCGCCCGCTGGCTGGGCCTGGAAAGCGAAAAGAAATTCTCCGGCATGGGCGTCTCGGCCTGCGCCACCTGTGACGGCTTCTTCTTCCGCAACCGCGAGGTCTGCGTGATCGGTGGCGGCAATACGGCGGTCGAGGAAGCGATCTACCTGACCAACCATGCCACCAAGGTCACCCTGATCCACCGCCGGGATTCCCTGCGGGCCGAACGGATCATGCAGGACCGCCTGTTCAAGAATCCCAAGGTCGAGGTGATCTGGGATTCGGTGGTCGAAGAGATCCTGGGCGGCGGCATGCCCCCGGGCGTGACCGGCGTACGCCTGAAGAACGTCAAGACCGGCGAAACCAGCGAGCTGCCCGTGGAAGGGGTTTTCGTGGCCATCGGCCATGTGCCCAACACCGACATCGTGAAGGGCCAGCTGGAGCTGGATAGCCTGGGGTACGTGATTACCAAGCCCGACAGCACGGCGACCAATATCCCCGGAGTCTTCGCTGCGGGGGATGTGCAGGACCATATCTTCCGGCAGGCGGTCACCGCGGCCGGGACTGGCTGCATGGCGGCGCTGGAGGCCGAACGCTTCCTGGCCATGCAGGACGATGCCTGAGCGCCAGACCGGCGAGGGGAGGGGCGGGTGTCCGGCCTGCCTTCTCCCGAAGACGTGGAACCGGATATCCGACCAAAAGGTGTGTTGAGGAGTGAGGGGTTTGCCGCAGAAAGCGAGCACGATGGATTGGGATAAGCTTCGGGTATTCCATGCGGTCGCCGAGGCCGGCAGTTTTACACATGCCGGTGAAACCCTGAACCTCAGCCAGTCGGCGGTCAGCCGCCAGATCAGTGCGCTGGAGGAAAGCCTGCGGGTGTCGCTGTTCCACCGCCATGCGCGGGGGCTGATCCTGACGGAACAGGGCGAACTGCTGTATAACACTGTCCACGATGTCTTCACCCAGCTGTCGGCGGTGGAAGCCCGGCTGGGGGAAAGCAAGGAGCGGCCGGAAGGCCCGCTGACCATCACCACCACCGTGGCCTTCGGGTCCATCTGGCTGACCCCGCGCATCAAGCGGTTCATGGATCGCTATCCGGATATCGAGGTCACCATTGCCCTGAACGATACGGAACTGGATCTGGCGATGCGCCAGGCGGATGTGGCGCTGCGCTTCATGCCGCCGCGCCAGCCCGACCTGATCCAGCGGCAGATGGCGATCATGCCCTACCACGTCTTCGCCTCGCCCGAGTACCTGAAGTCTTTCGGCATGCCCAAGCGGGTGGAGGATCTGGATAACCACCGCCTGATCGTCTACGGCGAGGAATTCAAACCGCCCGTGGCCGGCATTAACTGGCTGCTGGATGCCGGATGCGAACCGGGGCAGGTGCGCAAGCCCTTCCTGAAGCTGAACAACATCTACGGGATGTTTCGCGCCGTCGAGGCGGGGGTGGGGCTGGCCGCGCTGCCGGAGTATTTCTCCTCCGAAGCGTCGAATCTGGTGAAAATCCTGCCTGAAGAACACGGCCCGGATGTGCACATCTACTTCGTCTATGCCGAGGAGTTGCGGCACAGCAAGCGGGTGGCCGTGTTCCGCGACTTTCTGATCAAGGAAATGGGCGCGAGCGGCCTGGGGACCTGACACCGAAGGAAGGAAGAGACGGCGGGGCCGGGCACCGAACAGTGGCCGGCCCCGTTGCTTTTGGGCCAGTGGGGTACGGAAGTAACCACTCTGGATGTAAGGCGGCTAGGTATTATCGCCTTGTGATTGCTTAATTTCTAGCCATTCCGGAATCGCATGGCAAATTTGTGCATTTGCGAATGGTGCCGGGGCCGCTACGGATCTAAATAGAAGTCACCGCATGTTGCATCGCACATGCACCGAGATTTGGTGGCTCTCCTCCCTTGTGCCGCCATTTGCCGGGGTCTCCCCGGCGAGGGGCGCCAGTTCGCTGGTGTCCTACGTCTCCCAGACGTGAAACCTCCCTGTTCCGACTTAACCCCCCTGGCTTAAGCCAGGGGGGCTTTTTTTCGTGTCGAGAGCTTCTGCATGTGGGGCGGCAGCTTCTTTTGAAAAAGGGGAGTATTTGGTTTTGCGGCGCAGCATTTTCGCTTGACAGGCGCAAATCGCCGGCGGTGGCCCGATGAAAGGTTTCAGAAATAAGTTGACACCGGTCATGGGGTATGGCTTCATTTTGGGCATCAAGTGGCGGGTGCCTGAAAAATAACCTCAACGGCGAGGTGGTGTCAGGTTCCCCGATTTGATCCGATCCGGACAGTTTGGATCGGTACATATAGCGCTCTGGTGAAGAGCGAGGCAAACAGGCCCAAAGTGCACAACGCACTTCGGGCCTTTTTTATTTTGAGGCTCCGGAATGCCACAGGCTGTTGAACTCGGTATTCTTTTCTCCACGACGGGGTCGTATCGCACAATCGGTCGCTGTATGGCGCGCGGTGCTTCGCTGGCGATGGAAGAAGCCAGTGCCGACGAGGCCATTCCCTTCACCCTGACACCCGTCGCGATGGATCCCGGCGGAATTGCCGGCCGCTACGGCTCCTGTGCCCGCGACCTTCTGACCCGGCAAAACCTGAAGAACGTGATCGGGTGTTACACATCGCTGAGCCGCAAGGAAGTCATCCCGTATTTCGAGAAATACGACGCCCTGCTGTGGTATCCGTCCCATTATGAAGGGTTCGAGACCTGCGAGAACGTGGTCTACACGGGCTCGGCCCCCAACCAGCACATCGTTCCGCTGATCGATTATGTGCTGCGGGAAGGGTGGGAGAGCGCTTGGTTTATCGGGTCCAACTACGTCTGGGCCTGGGAATCCCACCGAATCATGCGCGATGCCCTGAACCAGTCCGGGGGGCGGGTGATGGGCGAACGCTATCTGCCCATCGGCGATACCGACTTCACCCAGTCGGTCGCGCAGATTATCGAGGCCCGGCCCCGCTTCATATTCAACAACCTGATTGGCGAATCGGCCTATGCCTTCTTCCGCGCCCTGCGGCGGGAATGCCTGAACCGGGGAATCGACCAGCCCGCCGAGATGCCAGTGCTGAGCTGCACCCTGTCCGAACCCGAACTGCTGGAGATCGGGCCGGAAGCGGCGGACGGCCATCTGTGCTCCAGCGTCTATTTCCAATCCTTGCCGGGACCGCGCAACGCCCGCTTCGTCGCCGCATGGAAGGCACGATTCGATGACGCGGTGCCGACCAGTGCCGATGCCGAAGCGGCCTATAACGCCGTGCATCTTCTGGCCCGTGCGCTGACGGCGACCGGCGGCGATCAGAGCCTGGAAGCCTTGCGCGAGGTGCTCGGCACAGTGTCCTTCGACGCGCCGCAAGGTCCGGTGCGCATCGACCCCGACAACCGCCACTGCCATCTGCGCCCGCGCATCGGCCGGTCCCGGGCGGACGGCGGCTTCGATCTGGTCTACGAGGCGCCGGCAACGGAGCGGCCCGATCCCTATCTGGCGTGGCAGGCCCCCTGGCGACCAATGGGCGAGCGAGAGGCCCCGCACCTGAGGGTGATCCGATGAGCGCGCCCGCCGTTTCCAACTTCCGGGGATTGAGCGCCCTCGTCGCCATGCCCGATGACGCCGGTCACGACACCCTGCTGAAGGTGCTGCGCAACCTGGGCATGACGGTGGTCATCGCCGACGGCGGGGAAAACCGTCGCCGGGAACCGCTGCCCGAGGTGGACCTGGTCCTGTTCGACGCCGACGCGACCCTGTCCGCGCCGTTGCTGGAAAGTCTGAACCGCACACCATCGATCGCCGTGATCGGCATGGAGACGCCCAGCCGCCTGGCCCGGCTGACCCAACTGAGAATCTCGACCCACCTGATGAAGCCGCTGCGCTCCAGCGGCGTGTTTTCCGCGGTCTTCCTGGCCATGAACGAATGGGCGGAGCGGGAACGCCTGAGCCGGGACCGGGAAGCGATGGCCGCCCGGGTCCGTGACCGGCGCGCGGTGATCCGCGCGGTCATCCGGGTGATGGCCCACCACCACATCGACGACGACGAGGCCTTCATCCTGCTGCGCCGGGAAAGCATGCGCCGGCGCCTGTCTCTGGAAGACCTCGCCAAGAAAATTCTCGCCGCGTCCTCCGACCCGGACGGCGAAGACGACGATATCAAGGCCCTTTTTCGCCTCTGAGACCCACCCCCCAAAGGAGACGACAATCATGATTCGTGATGTGCTCTATGCCTCCGCTGCCCGCGCCGCCCTGGTGGCTGGTGCCCTGACCGCCGGGACCCTGGCGGCTCAGGCCGCCGATCCGATCAAGATCGGCCTGCTGGAAGACCAGTCCGGCGAGTTCGCCGCCGCCACCATCCAGAAGGTGCACGGCGCGGAACTGGCGGTGAAGGAGATCAACGAGGCCGGGGGGATCATGGGGCGTCCCATTGACCTGATCGCCTACGACCCCCAATCGGACAACCGCCGCTACCAGGAACTGATGCGCCGCATCCTGCAAAGCGACGAAGTGGATGTGGTCTTCGCCGGGTTCTCCAGCGCCTCGCGCGAGGCTGTGCGGCCGATCGTCAATCAGATGGATGCCCTGTATTTCTACACCAACCAGTACGAGGGCGGGGTCTGCGACGCCAATGTCATCGGCACCGGGGCGGTTCCGGAACAGCAGTTTTCCACGCTGATTCCCTGGATGATGGAGAAGTACGGCAAGAAGATCTACACCATCGCCGCCGACTACAATTTCGGCCAGATTTCTGCCGAATGGGTGCGCGACCTGGTGAAGGAAAACGGCGGCGAAATGGTAGGCGAGGAGTTCATTCCGCTCGGCGTGTCCCAGTTCTCGCAGACCATCCAGAACATCCAGGCAGCCAAGCCCGATGTGCTGATCACCCTGCTGGTGGGGACCGCCCAGGCGTCCTTCTACGAACAGGCGGTCTCGGCCAATCTGGACCTGCCGATGGGCAGCTCGGTGAACGTTGCCCAGGGCTATGAGCACCTGCGCTTCGAGCCGCCGGCCCTGAAGGACATGTACGTCACCGCCAACTTTATCGAGGAACTGGATACCCCGGCGGCCAAGGCCTTTGTCGCCAAGTGGCGCGAAGCCTATCCCGATGAGAAGTATGTGAACCAGCCGGGGCAGAATTCCTATGTGGGGATCTACCTGTACAAGGCGGCGGTGGAAAAGGCCCAGTCCACGGACAAGGAAGCCATCCGGGCCGCCATTGCCGGCGGGGATATCTGCGTGGATGCACCGGAAGGCGAAGTCTGCATCGATCCCAAGAGCCAGCATGCCTCCCACTCCATCTATCTGGCCCATGTGAACGCGGACCACTCGATCGACATTCCCAAGAGCTGGGATGGCATCAAGCCCTATTGGCTGGGGGACAACGGCTGCGACCTGACCAAGTCCGACCCTAACGCGCAGTACACGCCGAGCAACCCGCCCACCGGGGGCTGATCCTGCCGGTTGCCGGACCCGGCCGTCTTTCGCCGGGTCGGGTCCGGTTCCGCGCCTTTTCTCTTCCACCTCCGGACGGACGTTGACGATGTCGCTCCTCAACGACGCCTTCGCATTCCTGTACCAGTTCGGGGATGCTTTCGCCTTTCTGGTGCTCAGTGCCGCAGGCTTGGCCATCGTCTTCGGGATGATGGGCGTGATCAACCTGGCGCACGGCGAATTCATCATGTGCGGCGCCTATGTCAGTACCGCCCTGACGCGGGCGGGGATGCCGCTGCCGGTGTCCGTCCTGCTGGGGGCGCTGGCGGCCGGGGTCCTGGGGATGGTGCTGGAACGGCTGCTGATCCGCCGCCTGTATCACCGGCCACTGGACACCATCGTCGCCACCTGGGGCGTCAGCCTGATTGCCACCCAGGGGACGCTGATCGTGCTGGGATCCACCATGCAGGGGACGGGTACGCCGTTCGGCAGCTTCACCCTGGGAGACTACTCCTATTCGGAATACCGCATGGTGTTGATGGCGGTGGCGGTGGCGCTGCTGATCGGGCTTTACTTGCTGTTCAACATGACCCGCTACGGCATCCACGCCCGGGCGACGATCCAGGTGCCCCATATGGCCAAGGCCCTGGGTGTGGATACCGGCAAGGTCTATGGCCTGACCTTCGGTCTGGGATGCGCCCTGGCCGGACTGGCCGGCGGGCTGTATGCGCCGACCATGACGCTGGTGCCGACCATGGGCGTGACCTTCATCGTCGAAAGCTTCGTCACCGTGGTGGTGGGGGGAGCCGATGTGCTGCTGGGCACGGCGCCGGCGGCGGCGGTGCTGGGCGTCATCAAGGCCATCCTGACGGCCGGCAGCGGCCAGTTGGCGGGGCAGATCGGCCTGCTTGTCACCGTCATCCTGGTGATCCGCGTCCTGCCGCGCGGAGTGTCCGGCTGGATGAGCCGGGACCGTGGCTGACCCCGGGGCGAGAGGAACCAAGATCATGACCGATTCCGCGACTTCCGCGACCACCTTGCCCCTGCCAGGCAGCACGACGTCCCGGTTCGCCGCCGGACGCGGCCTGCTGGGGCTGCTCAACGGCCCGCAGACCATGGGGCGGGGGAAGGGGTTCTGGGGCGGCTTTTCCGCTGTCGTCCTGCTGGCCGTGCTGTTCCCCCTGGTCAGCGACGGCTGGACGGTGGGCAATACGGCCTATTTCTTCACCTGGACCTTCATGGCCATGGGCCTCAGCCTGATCTGGGGCCACGGGGGGACGTTGAGCTTCGGCCAGACCGCCTTCTTCGGCCTGTCGGGCTATGCCTACGGGGTGCTGACCATCAACCTGGGCACGGCCTACGGCCTGACCTTCGGTGCTCTGCTGCTGGCGGTGGCCGGATCGGCGCTGTTCGCCGCCGTGCTCGGCTACTTCCTGTTCTATGGCGGCATCAACGGCGTTTTCCTGGGCATCGTCACCCTGTCGGTGACCCTGGTCTTCGAGACCTTCATGGCCCAGACCGCCGGTCCCGAATGGACCGTGGGTACGGCGCGGCTGAACGGCTTTAACGGCATGAGCGGCATGCCGCCCCTGACCGTGCCGTGGTTCGGCGGCGATGTGGCGCTCTATGCCGACGTTCCGCTGTACTATCTGCTGCTGGCTGCCGTGGTGGTCTGTTACCTGGGCCTGCGGATGCTGGTGAACTCCCGTTTCGGCAACGTATTGGTGGCCATCCGCGAAAACCCCCAGCGGGCGGAGATGCTGGGATATGACGTGCGCCGCTATCAGCTGGGGGCCTTTGTCATCGGCAGTGCGCTGGCTGGCCTGTCCGGGGTCTTCTACACCGCCTGGGGCCAGTACATCACCCCCAACTCCATGGGCCTGACATCGGCCGCTCTGCCGATCATCTGGGTGGCCGTGGGCGGGCGGAAGGACCTGACCGCGACCCTGGTGGGAACCCTGGCGGTGCTGTTCGTCTTCCAGTGGCTGACCATCTACGGCAGCCAGTATGCCCTGGTGGTGATGGGAGCGCTGCTGCTGGTGACCGTGACCGTCTCGCCGCAGGGACTGGTGCCGGCGGTGGTCGATCTCGCCCGATGGACCCACAGGCGGACGGGGAGGACCGGCCGATGAGCGCCCTGCTGCATATCCAGGACCTCCAGAAAAGCTTCGGCGGGGTCCACGTTGCCCGCAACATCAACTTCGACCTGAAACCCGGAGAGATCCATTGCCTGATCGGCCCCAACGGGGCGGGCAAGTCGTCGTTCTTCCGGCTGGTGCTGGGGGAATACGCGCCCGGCGGCGGATCCATCTGGTTCGAGAACAAGGACATCACCGCCCTGCGCTCTTCGGAGCGGATCCGCCGGGGGATCAGCGTCAAGTTCCAGGTCCCCGGCGTGTTCCAGGAACTGAGCGTGCGGCAGAACGCCCTGATCGCCTTGCAGCGGCTGCACAAGGGAGCGGAGCTGGAAGAGGAGATCGACCGGATCCTAAGCTTCACCGGTCTGGACGCCGAGGCCGGCACCCTGGCCGGCAACTTGTCCCACGGCCAGAAGCAATGGCTGGAGATCGGCATGGCGGTCAGCCTGAAGCCCAAGCTGCTGATGCTCGACGAGCCGACGGCGGGCATGTCGCCGGAGGAAACCCACCAGACCGGCGAGATGATCCACGCGCTGAACGCCCGCGGCATGAGCGTGCTGGCCGTGGAGCACGACATGTCCTTCGTCCGGCAGATCGCCCAGCGGGTCACGGTGCTGCACTTCGGCGCGATCTTCGCCCAGGGCACCATTGACGACATCGTCGCCGACGACCGGGTGGCGGAAATCTACCTGGGGAAAAGCCATGGACACTGAACCGTTCCTCGACGTCGCCGGCCTGCGGTCCGGTTATGGCGGCAAGCCCGTGCTGCAAGGGGTGGACCTGCGCCTGAACCAGGGAGAGATCGTCGCGGTTATCGGCCGCAACGGGGTGGGCAAAAGCACCCTGATGCGATCCCTGATCGGCCTGCTGGACCGCACCGACGGGATGATCCGCCTGAAGGGCCGGGATATCTCGGTCCTGCCCGCCCACCAACGAGCGCGCCAGGGTATCGGCTATATTCCCCAGGGCCGGGACGTGTTTCCGCGCATGACCGTGCTGGAAAACCTGCGGGTGGGCGAACGCCTGCTGCGCGGCGATACACCCGCCGACTACGACCGGGTCTACGGTTTCTTCCCGATCCTCAAGGAACGGGGGCGCCAGAAGGCCGGCACCCTGTCGGGCGGCCAGCAGCAGCAGCTGGCCATCGGCCGGGTGCTGATCGGCGGCCCGGACCTGATCCTGCTGGATGAGCCCTCGGAAGGGATCCAGCCGAACATCGTGCAAAGCATCGGCGACAACATCCGTGCCCTGAACCATGGCCTGGGCCTGACCGTTCTGTTCGTGGAGCAGAACGTGGACATGATCACCTCGATCGCCCAGCGTGCCTACGTCATGGACAAGGGCCGCATCATCGCCGAGCTGACCCGCGAGGACCTGCACGACCCCGCCATTATCCGCCGGCATTTGTCGGTCTGAAGGGGGTCTTTCCCCGTTTTCTTTTCCCATGGAGATATCGATGAGCTGGTTGACTTCTTCCATCATGGCCCGTCGGGGCGTCGGCGCGGACCGGGATCCGGTGGTCCACAGCCTGACCGAGGAAGCACAGGGAACCTATCACTACACCATCGGTCCCTACTCGACGCCCGTGCTGGGTATCCGCCCCGGTGACCGGGTGATCGTCGAAACCCGCGATGCCTTCGAAGGCGCCATCCAAAGCGAGGACGACAAGCCCAGCGAGAAGCTGAAGATGCCCTTCCTCAATCCCCAGAACGGCCCGATCATGGTCGAAGGGGCAGAGAAGGGCGACGTGCTGGCCGTCCATATCGAAAGCATGGCGCCCCGGGGCGAGGATCCGCACGGCACCTGCTGCATGATCCCGGAATTCGGTGCCCTGACCGGGACCGACCAGACCGCCATGCTCAATGACCCCCTGCCGGAGAAAGTGCACCGGGTTAAGGTGGATCACGAGCATGTCTACTGGTCCGACCGGGTGACGCTGCCCTACAAGCCCCATATCGGTACCCTGAGCTGTTCGCCGGAGATCGATTCCATCAACTCCCTGACCCCGGACAACCACGGCGGCAATATGGATCTGCCGGACATGGGGCCGGGCAGCATCACCTATCTGCCGGTGCGCGCCCCGGGGGGCCGGCTGTTCATCGGCGACGGCCACGCCTGCCAGGGGGACGGAGAGGTCTGCGGGGTCGCCGTGGAATATCCCACCACCACCACCATCCGCGTCGACTTGATCAAAAGCTGGGCCATCAAGTGGCCCCGCCTGGAAAACGAAGACGTGATCATGGCCATCGGCAGCGCCCGCCCGCTGGAAGACGCCACCCGCATCGCCTATCGCGAGCTGGTGCGCTGGATGGCGGCGGATTACGGCTTCGATCAGTGGGACGCCTACATGATGCTGTCCCAATGCGGCCGGGTGCGGCTGGGGAACTTCGTCGATCCCAAGTACACGGTCGGTGCGGCGATCCGGAAAGAGCTGCTGCTTTAGCTCTCTCCCCCTCTGCGCACCTGCCTTTCCACTTTCTTCACCCATCCCCCTCCCTTCGTCACCGCCGCGAGCGGTCGGGGGGAGACCGGGACCGGTTTGCCCTGTGCTTTGGAAAAAAGGAGCCTGTCATGGCTGTCGGAACGATCAGCTCCAGCGCCGATGCGGTCGGCGTCGCCGTGGTCAACTACCAGATCCCCATTTGCGAGAATTACGAAGACGTGCTGGCCAACGCCCGGCGCATCGCCGGCATGGTCGATGGCATCAAGACCGGCTATCCG
The DNA here is from genome assembly GCA_046233135.1 of Rhodospirillaceae bacterium Z3-40. Taxonomy (GTDB): domain Bacteria; phylum Pseudomonadota; class Alphaproteobacteria; order Rhodospirillales; family Rhodospirillaceae; genus JBJXHN01. Next base: position 82,378 of record JBJXHN010000006.1, read on the forward strand.
GGACTGGACCTGGTGATCTTCCCCGAGTATTCCACCAACGGTTTCCATCCCACGAAGTGGCGCGACTACACAACGACCCTGGACGGCCCGGAGATTGCGGCCTTTTCGGAGGCCTGCAAGCGCAACAAGGTCTACGGCGTGTTCTCACTGACCGGCGAGAAGCACCCGGACGGCAAGAACCCCTACAACACCATGGTCATGCTGAACGACCGGGGCGAGATCGCCATGGTCTACCGCAAGATCTTTCCCTGGATGCCGGTGGAGCCCTGGACGGCGGGCAGCGAGACCGTGGTGGCCGAGGGGCCGAAGGGGCTGAAGGTCGGGGGGATCATCTGCTATGACGGCAACTTCCCCGAAGTGGTGCGCGATACGGTGATGAAGGGCGCGGAACTGATCATCCGCATCCAGGGCTACCCCTATCCCGCCTGGGAGCAGACCCGCTTCGTCAACCAGACCCGGGCGTGGGAGAATCTGGCCTATCTGGCCTGCGCCAACCTGACCGGATCCAACGGCGTCTATTCCTTCTACGGCAAATCGGGGGTCGTCGACTTCGACGGTCGCTACATGGCCGAAGCGGCCAACGGCGCCGACGAGGTGATCTACGCCACCTTGCCCATCAGCCCCCTGCGCGATGCCCGCCGCAGCTGGACGTCGGAAAACCACGTCTACGACCTGATCCACCGGGGATATGTGTCCGAACCCGGGGGCGGGCAGACGGAGATGCCCTTCGACTTCTACAAGACCTGGGCAGCGGATCCGGAAAAGGCCCGCAGCATCATCCACGGGCTGTCGCGGCCCACGGATGCGGTCGACGGATAGCGGCGGTCCGGCTCAGCCGGCGCGGGACCCTACTGCGCCGGCGGGGCCGTTCCTTCCGGCGGCACCTGTGGATCCACGGTCGTGGGTTCGCGGTCCGCCGGTATTGGGGTTACCGGCGGCAAGGGTTGCGCCGGCGCGATGGCGGGGGGACGCAGGGTGGATTCCTCAGCCGGGCTGGTGGGCCGGGCATAGGGATCCGGAAACGGTGCAGCCCCGTCCGGGGTTTCCGTCGCACCGGGCAGGCCTGTGGCCTCTTCTCCTATTTGCGGACTGGGTCCAACCGGGGCTGCCAGGGCACCGGTCACGGGGGCGGAGCGGGACAGGTCGTCGTTGCCGGTGTTCAGGATCACCGGCAGACCGTCGCTGCCCCCGATGATGATGGTCTTGGCGTTGGGCGAGTTGGCGAAGGCCTTGGTTGCCTCGATGCCGCGCAGGCGCAGGTATTCGGGGGTGATGCTGCGGGCCACCGTGTCCTGGAAGTCCCGTACCCCGGCCGCCTCGATGCGTTTGCGATCGCTTTCCTTTTTCTCCCGCGCCAGACGGAAGTCGTACTCCTGCATGATCTGCTGCTGTTCTATCTTGCGTTCGATGGCCTGTTTCACCAGGGCCGGCAGGCTGATGCCGCTGACCATGACCTCTTCCACCCGGATCAGCGGAATGTCGAGCGTGTCCTTGCCCTCGATCAAGTTGGCCGGCGGGGTGTCGAAAGCCAGGGTCGCGGCATTGATCAGGAAGTTCTGGATATCCCGGCGGAAGAAGGAATAGAACTCCTCCGGGTCATGCTGAGAGACGAACTCGTAGACCAGATTGGCGATTTTGGGATAGACGAGAACCTCGCCCACCCGGTGGCCGGCCAGCTTCTGCACATAGCCCGCCGCTGGCGGGTTGATGCGATAGCGCACGGCCACCGTCACGCCCATTTGCAGGCCGTTGGCCGACAGGGCGTCGTAGACCCGGGTATCGGTGGTCAGGCGGACGTCGTACAGTTCCAGCCGGTTCCAGGGCAGCACCACGTTCAGCCCTTCGCCATAGACCGTATCGGTCTTGGTCCCGTCGCCGAAGCGTTCCCACAGCACGCCCACATGGCCCGGCGGCACGTCGATGAAGATCTCCGGCGCCAGGGCGATCATGGTCAGAAGGGTGCTGAGGCAGAGGGCATAGATCGAGATCGAGTGGCGGTGTATCCACGCGACCACCCGATTGACCTCTTTCATGTTCTTCTGGTCGGTCTTGTCCGTCATCGGGCGACGGCTCCCGAACACTGAGGAGTCATCGTACCCTCAGCTTGGACAGCTTTTCGCGCAGGCGCGCATTGGGGCGACCGACGGCCTGGATGATGAAATCCAGAAGCGGCGTGATCGCCACCGCCAGCAGGAAATGGCCGATAAAGCCTATGGTGGTGTTGCGTCCCATAACCCCGCACAGCAGGCAGGCCAGAAGATATAGGACGACAGCGATACCGATCATGACCCTGTTCCACTTGTTCTTCGAAGACGATGGCGGCGGAGGCGGGGACCCCGGCCGGATCAGGCTGCGGCCGAGGCGGTGTCGGACGTGCCGCCGATATCCTTGAACGGCTTTTTCCGGGCTTCGGCGAACGTGCGCTGGAACAGGCCCTTGACCTTGTTTACGTCAAAGCTCAGCAGCGTCCCGCCCGAGGCGAAATGATGCTGGAACACCTTGCCCACCGCGTAGGTGAAGGCCGCGCCGAATGCCGGCTGGGTGCCCAGCCGTACGGCCGTGCCGACTACCGGCATGCTGGCCTTCAGCGCCAGCAGCGCCCCCGACCCCAGCAGGCCATTGCTCAGCATGGTCGGGGCCACGCTGGTCATCAGGGTCGACACCGCCGACCGCCCGATATCGGCGCGGAAATCGGTGCCGTAGACTTTCGACAGGTCGCGGATCAGCTTCAGCTGCACGGCCATCAGCGCGGCGGTGTCCATGAATATGATCGGGATCACGCCGGTCGCGGCTGCCAGATAGACATTGTGGCGCACCACCGTGTTGGCATGGGCGGCCCGGGCCTCGGCCACCGGATCGGACAGGGCCGTACCGCGGGCCGGCGGCGGTTCCATGAAGGGGACATCGGCGGCGGGCTTGGTGCGGGCAGTGGTCCCGGAAGTGTCGCTCATCGGTGGGCCTCTTGCGTGGATTGCGTGGCGTGGTGCGTCATCATCGATGCCTTTTCCCCCATCCCGTCCACCAAGTGACCACACAACCGCCGAGTCAAACGGCGCTTCCGATGGTATAGCGGGGCAGACCATACAGGTTGAAACTGTAGATCGCCAGGGATGTTGTTTGCGCTTCTAGGAATTTGTCATGAGCCCCCCGGCGCGTCTTGCGATGGGGGGGAGGACTGCGTTTCTCCGGGGTCTCGGACCGAGGCCACGCGGCCTTCTTCCATGTGATAGACCCGGTCGGCGAGGTCGAACCAGCGGTCGTCGTGGGTGACGCAGATGACGATCTTGCCCTGGGCCTTGAAGGCGGGAAGGATCTCTTCATAGAATACCCGGCGGAAATGGGGATCCTGGTCGGCGGCCCATTCGTCGAAGACCAGGATAGGCTTGTCTTCCAGCTCGGCGACGATCAGCGCCAGACGCTTGCGCTGACCGGTGGACAGGGCGACCGTGCTGAAGGCGCCGTCGGTCACATGGACCTTGCCGGTCATCTCCAGCTCTTTCAGCAGGGTCTCCACCCGCTCGGAGTCCACGTCGGGGACCCCGTATATCCGCCGGGTCAGGTGGTAATCGGCGAAGATCGCCGAGAAGTGGTCGCGGTAGGCCTGCATCTGGGGCGGGGACACCGGCGTGCCGTCGACCAGCAGCCGGCCGCTGGCCACGGGGGCGAGGCCGGTGAGCAACCGCAGCATGGTGGACTTGCCCGACCCGTTGCCGCCGGTGACGAAGGTGATCTCGCCGGCGCGGAAGGTCAGATTGAGCGGCCCCACCGAGAACACCGGCCGGTCGTCGGCATCCGTATAGGAAAAGATGGCGTCTTCCAGAGCGATGGCCGTGGGCGGATCCAGGGGCTCGGCGGCGGCTTCGGCGGCATCGCGCATGGCCCGCTGCAGGGTGGCGGTGATGCTTTCCATGTTCGACAGGGCCATTTCGGATTCCGTCACCATCGGCGTGACGTGGGCCAGGGTGCCGACGGGGCCGACGATGAACAGGGCGGCCATGGTGGCAGGCATCACCACATCGGCGTAACCCTTGGCGAACAGGGGCACGACGAAGACCATCAGGCCGATCAGGATGTAGAACATCGCCTGCATCAGGGCGAATTCCCAGCCCCACTGGGCCTTGGTGCGGCTTTTTACCCGGCGGGCTTCGGCGGAAAAGCCGCCCAGGTCGCTCACCAGGCCCTTGGCCCGTGTCGTGCTCATGCGCACTTCCTTGAAGCCGCGCAGCATTTCCGACAGGCCATCGAACACCCCCATCTCGGCGCCTATGGCATCGCGCATGGACTGCCCCAGCGCCCGCATTCGGGAATAGCGCACGATCAGCGCGATGGCGGCGAAGCCGAAAGCCAGGGCAAAGGCCGCCGGCGACAGCCAGGCCAGGTAGATGCCCAGGACCACCAGCATGATCGCCTGCTGCGCCCCGATCACCAGAAACGGTACGCTGCGCACCAGGGTCTGGGTATCCTGGGTCAGGGCGTTGTACAGCCGGGCGCGGCCGATGCGTTCGAAGGCGATCAGATCGGCCGAGCGCACCGCATCGAACAGACGGACCCGCAGGCGGTGGATCATCTCCTCGGCGTCCTGCGAGGCCGTGACCAGAACGAAATTATGGCTGACCGCCGACAGGGTGACGGCGACGGCGAACATCAGCACCAGCATCTGGTCGATCTCGCCCTGTTCCGCCTTGCGGGCGGCGGCGTCGACGAAGGCGATGATCACGGTCGAGGACACGCCGGAAATCAATGCCATCCAGCCCAGGGACCACAGGTGTTCGGGGATTTCCTTCAGGATCAGGCGGATCAGGCGCATGCGGCCTCCCGGCTTCCGAACGTCTCGACGATGCGGCCTTCTTCCATGCGGATGCCCCGGTCGGCGCAGTCGAAATAGCGGTCGTCGTGGGTGACGGCGATGATGGTCAGCCCCCGTTCCTTCAGCTTGGGCAGGATCTCGCGGTAGAACTTGGCGCGGAAATGGGGATCCTGGTCGGCGGCCCATTCATCCAGGATCAGGATCGGCTTGTGTTCCAGCAGGGCTGACACCAGCCCCAGGCGCTTGCGCTGGCCGGAGGAAAGCGAGCAGCGGCCGAAGCGGTCGCCTTCCAGGACGGTGATGGTGTCCATTTCCATCCAGCGCATCAACTCCCAGCCTTCCTCTTCATCGCGGGGGGAGATGTCGTGCAGGCGGGAAAACAGATGGAAGTCGGCAAAGACCGTGGCCATCAGATTGCGGTAGGCGTCCAGATGGTCCGGCCCCACGGGATGGTCGTCCAGGCTCACCCGACCGCTGGAGGGGCGATACAGGCCGGTCAGCAGGCGCACGAAGGTGGACTTGCCCGATCCGTTGCCGCCGGTGACGAACACCAGTTCGCCGCGCCGGACGGAGAAGTCGATGGGACCGACGGAGAACGGGCGTTCCCCTTCCGGCGCCGGGAAGACGTATTGCACGCTGCTCAGGCTCAGGGTTTCGAAATCCTCTGGAACCGGTCGCTGGGGCAGGTCGCTGCGCACTTCTTCCAGGGCCAGAAGCTCGTCGTCCAGGGCCAGCATGCGGCCGGCGGCGGCGTCCGAGGCGCCCATCAGGGTGACGGTCTGCATCAGGGCGGAAAAGGGCGAGGCCATGAACAGCACCGCTGCCGATACCGCCACCACCTGGTCGCTGAAAGTGGAGGAATAGTTGGGGACGATGAAGACCACGACGCCGAGCAGCAGGTTGAAGGTGGTGGCGCCGAAAACGAACTGCTGCCAGCCGTGCAGGTGGACGTCCTTCTGCACAGACCGCACCTGGCCGGATACGGCGGCGAAGATTTCGCCCAAGCCCCGGCTGCGCGCACTGCTCAGCCGCTGTTCCTTGAAGCCGTCGAACAGGTCGGTGATGCTTTCGTGCAGGCCGGCGGTTTCGGCGGCCAGGGCGGCTTCCCGTTCCGACAGGGTATGGCCGAGGCGCACGTAAAAATAGGCGCAGAGCCCCAGCGTGCCGCAGACCACCAGGGCGGCTATGCCCGACAGCCAGACGATATAGACCAGGACCGCCAGGGTCAGCAGCAGTGACCGCAGGGACAAGGCCAGGAAGTGGGAGTTGCCCGAGACCATCTGCGTGCTTTGAGTGATGCTGTCATACAGGCGGGTCTGGCCGAACGTCTCCAGCTTCCACAGGTCGGCCCGGGCCAGACGGCCCAGCAGCTCCATGCGCACGCCGTCGATGGCCTCTTCCAGGTCGGCCCCCATGCGCGCCACCATCCAGGTTTCTGTGGCGGCATAGACCACCACGCAAACCGCGAACAGAACGGCCAGCCACAGGTTCACCTCGTCGGCATGCTTTTCCGAGATTTCCTTGGCGGCGATGTTGACGACGGCCAGCACCAGTGTGCTGGCCAGGGCCGAGGCCGCTGCGCCGATAATCAGGCTGCGCAGCGGCCCCGGTCCCAGGCGGGACAGCAAACGGACGATGTTCATTGGGCGGGCTGGGTCATGGCTTCGGCTTCGGTTCGGCCAGGGGCGGAGGATGTGACGGACGGTGTCACGGCGGCGGCGGGGGCATTGATCCGGTCCAGCCATCCCCGCACGTGGTCGGCCAGTTCGGTCAGACAGGGCTTGTACAGCATCTGGCCGTGGGTGCCCGACATCCAGCGCAGGTCCACCCCGCGCCGGGCCAGGGGACCCCAGCCGCTCAATGGATCCCCGGGAATGCCTGGCGCCTGGGCGGAGTGTTCCTTCGGCCGCACCAGCAGCAGGTCGGTATCCAGCGCCCGGGGGCGGTAGCGCACGGCGGCAAGGCCGTTGTTCTGGAACAGGGCGAGCAGGCGGCGCATGCCGTCGCGGTCCATGTCGTCGGGCAGGAAGTGGCCGCCCTTGCCGCGTTCCAGGATCAGGTCCAGCCGCTGTTCGGGGGTCAGGGGGCGCAGGGTTTCGGCATCGAAAAGGCCCATTTCGTCGAACAGGGCGGCCAGATAGTCCGCTTCGTCCTTGCGCAGCAGGTCGCGGGCGCTATCGGGGACGGCGATGCCGTCCAGGATGATCACCGCGCGCGGATCCGCCCCGGCCCGGCTGAGTTGGCTGGCCGCTTCCCAGGCCAGCAGGCCGCCGAAACTCCAGCCCGCCACCGCCACCGGGCCGTCGCCCAGCACCGGCCGCAGGGCCTTCAGGTAGGCATCGGCCTGGGCCTCCACGGTGGCCAGCAGGGGCTGGCCGTCTTCCAGGCCGAAGCTCTGGATCATGTAGACCGGCTGGTCCGGCCCCAGGGCCTCGGCCAGTTCACGGTAGCACAGCACGTTGCCGCCCACCGGATGGAAGCAGACCAGCGGGATGCGGGTGCCGTCGCCGTTCACCGTGACCACCGGATGCCATCCGACGTCATTCTGCCGCCCGTCGATAATCTGGGCCATGGCCGCCAGGGTGGAATGGGCGAACAGGTCGGCCAGGGGCAGACGCAGGGAGAACGCGGCTTCTACCGCCGACAGCAGGCGCACCGCCAGGATGCTGTGCCCGCCGCGCAGGAAAAAATCGTCGGCCGCGTCCCGGATCGGGCGTTCCAGAATCTCGCTCCAGATTCCGGCCAGGGTCCGTTCCGTGGCGGTGGACAGGGGCTGGAGGATGGGGGCCTCCTTGGCTTCCGGCTTGGGCAGGCGGGCGATGTCCAGCTTGCCGTTGGCGGTCATCGGCAGGGTATCCACCTCCAGGATCGTCGTCGGCACCATCCACGAGGGCAGGGCCGCTTCCAGGGCGGCGCGCACCTCCACGGCGTCGAAGCCGGGCCGGGGGACGACGAAGGCGCTCAGCACCTTGTCCGTGCCGCCGGGAGAACTGGTGATGACCACGGCGGCGTGGCGCACCAGGGGGTGGGCTGACAGGCGGCTTTCCACTTCCTCCAGCTCCACCCGGTGGCCGCGGATCTTCACCTGGCGATCCTCGCGCCCCATGAAGTGCAGCAGGCCGTCGGCCAGGCGGGCCATGTCGCCGGTGCGATACCAGCGCTCGCCATCGGCATCGGTGATGAAGTGCTCGGCGGTCTGCTCGGGGGCGTTCAGGTAGCCGCGCGCCACGCCGACGCCGCCGATGTGGATTTCGCCGGGCACGCCTTCTGGCACGTCACGGCCGGCGGCATCCACCAGGCGGATCTTCGTGCCCGGCAGCGGCAGGCCGATGGGCGGGGTCTGGAATTCGGACCAGGACGTGGCAGTCATCAGGTGCTGGGTCGCGGCCACGCAGGTCTCGCTGGGGCCGTACTGGTTGACCACGCTGAGGTCCCGGTGGCCGGAATTGGCGTAAAGCCGGCGCATGGTCTCCGACGGAATCGCCTCGCCGCCCAGCAGCACCCGGCGCACCCGGCTGGTCTTGCCGGTTTCCGTCCAGTAATCCACCAGCAGCGAAAACAGGCTGGGGGTGGCATCGCAGAAGTCGATGGCGTGGCGGTCAAGGAAGGCGTGCAGGGCGGCCGGGTCACGCCGCGCGTCGTCGTCGGGAATATGCAGGGCGAGGCCGCAGGCCAGCGAGGTGAAGATCTGGTGGATCGAGCCGTCGAAGGCGAAGGAGAAGACGCAGGTGGTGTTCAGCTGCCGTCCCCGGGCCATCGACCGGTAGAGCGGCTCCTCCACGGCGGCGGACAGGTTGACCAGAGAGCGGTGTTCGACCAGCACGCCTTTGGGCTTGCCGGTGGTGCCGCTGGTGAACATGACATAGGCCGCCTGGTCCGGTGTCACGGCCCGGTCCGGCGCCGTGGTGGGGAAGCCGTCGAGCATGTCGCGTCCATCGAGCCGGCGCAGGCGCTCGGCGCCTTCGCCCCTGCCGTCCAGGCGCACCACCAGATCGAAGCCGTAGGGGGCGGGGTCGAAGCCTTCGGCCTCGATGGCCGTGAACTCCAGGGAGGGGGCTTCGCGCCGGTTTGCCGCCCAGTCGCGGAAGAAGGCGCGGGGCACGAACAGGTCGTCGGCGATGTCCAGGCGGGTGCGATAGCCCTTGCCGGCGTTGTCCCGGGCAAAGGCGGTCAGGTCCGCCATATAGGCGTCCTTGCGGTCCAGGTCCCAGATGTTGCCCAGGAACAGGGCGCCGCCGGGCCGCAGCAAGGCCACGGCCTTGTCGAGGACCGAAGACAGATAGCCGAAGCCGGGGAAGCTTTCGATGACGCTGTTCAGGATGATCAGGTCGAAGGACCCGGCAGGCAGCAGATCGATGTCGTGAGAAGCCAGATGGCGGCCGGTGACATGACCGAAGCCCAGAGAGCGAGCGACGGCTTCCACCCGCTCGGCATTCAGGCGGGCGATGTCGCTGGCTACGTAATGACCGCACAGGGTTGCCACCTGACGCATGGTGAAGCCCGAAGCACAGCCGATTTCCAGGACACGGGAATCTGGGGTCAGCACGGCGGCAAGCTTGCGCCGGGCGTTGGCGCCGAAGGCCTGCAGGCCGGCTTCGGGCATGGGCTGGCCGGTGAAGGCGCTTTTCCAGCCACCGGCGCCGACGTCGGAGGTGTCGGCGGCAATGTGGTCCCACAGCTCAGTGGACATCATGGCGCTGGGAGCTTCCACCACCTCGGCGGCCTCATCAGCGTCCAGGCACAGGCCGCGCTCAACGGTCGGGCACTGCCATTGCAGGCTGCGCAGGTCGCCCAGGCTGTCACGGTCAGTGATCATCGCCCGGGCGCCGGCCTGGAGCACCAGGGTCTTGCGGCGGGACAGCGGCTGACCGGGGTCAAGGGGCAGATAGGCACCGCCGGCTTTCATGATGCCTAGCGCCGCGGCGATATAGCCCCGGTGGCGGCCCATCATGACGGCCACCGGCGTTTCAGCCGGCAGGGGGGCGGTCTGGCGCTCTCCTTCCAGCAACCAGTTGGCAATGCGGTTGGACCAGGCGTCCAGTTCGGCATAGGTGGTCGACCCGCTGTCATCGACCACGGCCGGCGCGTCCGGCTGCTCAGTCGCATGGCGGGCGAAGCGGGTGATCACGGTTTCCCGGGTCAGGTCCGGGGCACCGCCGGGTATGTCCTCCCAGCGGTTTTCCAGGATGCGGCTGGCCTCGGCGGTGGTGCCGCCGTCTTCGGCGTCGAAGAGGAAATCGGTGATCTTCATTATTCCGCGACCTCCGGTATGGGTCTGTTCGCGACCATGGTGGCGAACCGTTCAAGATAGGCGAGCCAGCGTTCGGCGGTGGCCCGGTCGAAAATGTCGGTGTCGAATTCCAGGACGACCTCCGTGCGGTCCCGGCGTTCGATCAGGAACAGCAGCAGGTCGTGCTTGGCCGTGGCCGGGCGGATGGCGTCTTCCACATCGGCCATGAAGGCCGCGCCCAGGCCGTCTTCACGCAGCCCGCCACCGCCGAAGGCCGACGCGCCTTCGCCGCCGACGGTCATGTCCGCGCCCAACTCCTCGAAGCGCTGGTATTCGAAAACCACGTTGACCAGCGGCTGGCGGTTGGCCCGGCGCTGGGGCGCCACGTCGCGAACCAGCCGGTCGAAGGGATAGTCCCGGTATTCCATGGCGCCGATCACCGCCGCCCGGGTCTGTTCCACCAGGGCATCCACTTCGGTCTCGTCATCCATGCGCAGGCGGATGGGCAGCAGGTTGACGAAGAAGCCGACCAGCCCTTCCAGCTGCGAGCGGTCCCGGCCGGCGACCCCCATGCCGATCACCAGATCCCCCTGGCGGCCAAGGCGGTAGAGCAGGCTGGAGAACAGGGCCAGCCCGACCACGGCCATGGTCGTGCCCTTTTCGCGGGCATAGGCGGCGAGTCCCCCGGCGATGGTCGGGGGCAGGGTGCGGGCCACGGTATCGCCCCGGTGGGACTGGACCGGCGGCGGCGGCCGGTCGGTGGGCAGGGCGATGGAGCCCGGTGCGCCGTCCAGGGTGCGGCGCCAATAGGCGGTGGCCTCCGACCAGTCCCGTCCGGTCTGCCACACCGCATAGTCGCGGTAGGTGACGGGCCAGATCGTGGGCGTGAAGGCGACACCGTTGGTGACATCGGCGTAGTGGCGTTCCAGGTCGCGCAGGACGATGCGGGTGGACCAGCCGTCGCCGACCACATGATGCAGCACCAGCAGCACCAGCCAGCCGTCCGCTCCCAGGTTGATCGCCCGGGCACGCAGCAGCGGCGGGGCGGCCAGATCGAAGGGCAGGGCGGTCTCCCGCCGCGCTTGACGCAGGGCCTCGGCGGCGGGGTCGGCCTCGGCGGACAGGTCGACGACCGCCACCGTCGGATGGCCGTCGTCGTCGATGCGCTGGCGGATGGCCCCGTCGATATCCAGCAGGGCGGTACGCAGGGGCGCGTGGTCCAGGGTCAGGCGGTGCAGGGCCTCGGCCAGGGCGTCGGTGTTGACGGTCGCGGCGCGCAGGGCCAGGGCGATGTTGTAGGCGCTGCTTTCCGTATCCAGGTGGTGGGTCAGGTACAGCCGGGTCTGGGCATGGCTGGCCGGATAATGCTCGGCCGGCGGGGCGGGCGGGATCGGGTCCTCCCGGTCCGCCGCGCCGTCGATCAGTGCCGCCAGGGCGATCACCGTCTCGGCGGTCAGGAAATCGCCGATGGACAGGCGTACGCCGGTTTCCTCGGCGATGCGGTTGACCGCGCGGATCGCCAGCAGCGAATGGCCGCCCAATTCCGAGAAGCCGGCGTGGCGATCCTCCACCGGCCGGCTGAACAGCGCCGCCAGGATATCGGCGACCACCCGTTCGGTCCCCGGACGCGGGGCCTCGCCGCCGTCCGCCCCGTCATCGGCGGGCAGGCCGGCGCGCAGCTGCGCCCTGTCCACCTTGCCGTTGCCGGTGATGGGCAGGGTTTCGCAGGCCACGAAGCGGCGCGGCACCATATAGGCGGGCAGCCTGGCGCTCAGCCAGGGGCGCAGCTCATCGATAGCCCGGCTCTGTCCGGCAGCGAGGCGGACGCAGGCCACCAGTTCGCCGACGCCGCCGGCGCCTTCGGGCAGATGCAGCACGGCGACGTCGGCCACCGCAAGGTGGTCGGCCAGGGTGCGTTCGATCTCTTCCAGCTCGATACGATAGCCGCGCAGCTTGATCTGGGTATCCACCCGGCCGCCGAACTCGACCACGCCGTCGGCACGCCAGCGGCCCAGGTCGCCGGTCCAATACAGGCGCTGGCCGGGGAAGCGGGGATCGTCCCGGAAGCGCTCCGCCGTCAGATCCGGCCGCCCCAGGTACCCTTCGGCAAGGCCAAGGCCGCCCACGGCGATCTCGCCCCATACTCCGATGGGGGCAGGCTGGCCGCCGGGTTCCAGGATGCTCACCCGGCTGTGGGCCAGGGGGACGCCGATGGGTACCGGGCCGGGCCGGACGTCTTCTGGCCGGATCACGTGGGTGGTGGAGAACGTAGTGTTTTCCGTCGGGCCGTAGCCATTGACGAACGTGACATCCGGCGCGGCGGCCATGGCCTTGCGCAGGTGGCTGGGGCTCAGCGCCTCACCGCCGGCCAGCACGGTGCGCATGCCCCGGAAGGTGTCCGGCGCGGCGTCCACCTGGCGATTGAACAGACCGGCGGTCAGCCAGGCGATGGTGGCGCCATGGCGGGCGAAAGCCGCAGCCAGCCGGTCGGGGTCCAGCAGGTCTTCCCGGGGCAGCACGCACAGCTCCGCCCCGTTCAGCAGGGCACCCCAGATTTCGAAGGTGGAGGCATCGAATGCCAGGGGGCCGGTCTGCATCACCTTGTCGTCGGGACCGATGGACAGCGCCCCGTCGCCCCTGGCCAGTCGGGGGATCGCCTGACGCGGCACCACCACGCCCTTGGGCCGCCCGGTGGAGCCGGAGGTGTAGAGCACATAGGCCGGGGTGTCGGCCGGCGGTTCGGGGACGACCGGCGCCGGCATATCAGGGGAGCCGTCCAGGGGTGTGGTCAGCAGGCCCGCGGCATCCAGCACCGGCAGATGGCCGTCCAGCACCGCCCGGCCGGCGGCATCGGCGATGGCCAGGGTGCCGGCGGTGTCTTCCAGCAGCCAGCGGATGCGGTCCTCGGGGAAGGCGGGATCCAGGGGCACATAGGTTGCGCCGGCCGCGCAGATGCCGAGCAGCAGGACCACGGCGCCGGCGTTGCGCTCCACATGCAGCACCACCCGGTCGCCCGGTCTTACCCCGGCAGCGACCAGGGCTTCGGCGATGGCGGCACTGCGGCGGACCAGGCCGGCGTATGTGGTGCGGCCGTCCGGGCCGGACACGGCCGGGGCGTCGGGGTTCCTGCGGGCGATATCCAGGATGGTGCCGTACAGGCCTCGGTCCTTGTCCAGAGCCGGCTTTGGTCCCCACTCCAGGGCGGAAAGGGCGTCCAGTTCCTGGGCGTCGATCAGGGGCAGGGTGTCGACGGGGCTGTCGGAGGCGGCGGTGACCAGAGCCGCCAGCAGGGTTTCGAAGTGGCGGAGCATCCGGTCGATGCGATCGCGGTCGAACAGGTCCTCGGCATATTCGCAAGCGACGATCATGCTGTCGGGCACGTCGCGGACGAACAGGCCCAGGTCGCCCTTGCCCTCCGGCCGGGTCAGGCCGAACGGGGTCATCTCCCCGGTTCCTTCGTTGGGGGCGAAGTTCATGTAGGACAGGGTGATATCGGCCAGCGGCGTGCGGCCGGGCTGCACCGGCGGTGCCAGCTCGGTCAGCAGCCGTCCGAGCCCGAAAGCGCGGTGACGCAGGGCGTCGGAGCAGGTGACCTTGACCCGCTCCACCAGATCGCCGACCTGTTCGCCGTGCCGGGTGGTATGGCGCAGGGGCAGCAGGGACACCATCATCCCCAGCATGCCGGCAAAGCCGTCCCGGGTCCGGGAGTCCACCGGCACGGCGATCACCAGATCATCGACCCGGCCATAGCGGCGCAGCAGCTCGAACCAGGCGGTGGTGACCAGCACGAAGGAGGTGGTCCGCCGGGTGGCGGCACAGGCGCGCAGGGCATCCATTGTGGCCCGGGACAAAGGCAGTTCGACGGTGCCGACGCGGCGGTCGGGGCGGGTGGACCGGGGGCGGTCGGCGGGCAGGTCCAGCGGCGGCGGCAGGATCTCGAAGCGCGCCCGCCAGTAGGCGGCGGCTTCAGCCACATCCGGGGCCTCGGCGCCATGGCGGCTCCACCAGGCGTAGTCTTTGAACTGGGCCTCTGGGGCCGGCGGTGTCTGGCCGGACAGCAGCGCGGCGAGGTCGGCGAGCAGGGCTTCCAGGGTGAAGGCATCGGCCAGCGCATGGTGCACGTCCACCAGCACCCGCACCGGCCGGCCGGCCACGGACTGGATGGCGAAGCGGGCGGGGATTCCGCCATACAGCGCGAAAGGCCGCACCCAGCCGGGCAGCATGCCGTCGGCGGCGTCCTGGTCGTCCACCTCCAGGCGCTCGATCTCCACCGGTGTGTCGGCGGGCAGGATGCGCATGGTGGGCTCGCCGTCTTCCTGCACGGCTGGCAGGAAGCGGGTGCGCAGGATCTCGTGGCGGCCGACCAGGGCGGTGATGGCTGCGGTGATCCGCGTGTCATCCATGCCGGCGGGCAATGGGGCGGGCAGATCAAGGCCGTGGGGCAGGTTATAGGCCGTCCCCCGGTCGCCGACCGCTTCGGCGTTGAGGACGGCCAGCTGTTCCCAGGCCACCGGATAGCTGTCGGCCTCGGGTGCCGGCTCCGGTCCCCGGGCGGCGGGGGTCTCGGCCTTCATCCGCGCACCCAGGTGGCGGGCCAGGGCGGCGACCGTGCCGGCATCAAGCATGTCGGCCAGGGTCACGGCCATGCCCAGTTCGCCGATGATGCGGGTGACGATACGCATGGCGGTGATGGAATCCCCGCCCAGGGCGTAGAAGTCGTCCTCCGGATCAATGGTGTCATAACCAAGAACGTCGGCCCACAGGGAAGCCAGCGCGGTTTCCAGCAGGCCGCCGGTCTTGGGTTTGGAATCCGGGGCCGAAGCGACTTCTGCCGTCGTCGTGGCCGACGAAACAGTCTCGGTCCTGGTGCGCACCAGATTGGCCGGCGAGCGGTTCTGGTGGGCCTTGGTGACCAGCTGATCGACCAGCAATGACCGGACTTCCGCCGTGACCATGGCGACTTGCGGGATGTCGGCGCTGACGGCGTGACGGAACAGGGGGCCGGCGCTGTGGCTGTCCACCCAGGCACCGCGCAGGTCGGTGCCCAGCTGGCGCACGGCCATGCCCATCTCGCCGATGCCGCACCAGTCGATGGTCAGGCCGGGGCGACCCTGGCGGCAGCGATAGGCGGCGAAGCCGTCCTCGAACGCATTGCCGGCCATGTAGGCGGCAAAGCCCGGGGCGCCGACCAGCCCGGTCAGCGATCCGGCCATGATGAAGGCTTGCAGGGGATCGTCGCGGGTCAGTTCGTCCAGCAGGCGGGTGCCGGTGACCTTGGTGGACAGCTCCTTGTCGAAGGTTTCCAGGCTGGTGGCCACGAAGCCGCCGGAGGAGACGCCGGCATTATGAACCACCGCCGTGATCGGCCCCTGGGTCCGGCGGACGTCGGCCAGGGCGGCGGTCAGGGACGCGCGGTCGGTGACGTCGCAGGCGTAGTGGCGGATGTCGAGGCCCGAGCTTTCCAGCCGGCCGAGCAGGTCCGCCCGAGCCTGGCCGTCGGGATCGGCACCGGCCGGGCGGCCATTGCGCGATAGCATGGCCAGCGCAACCTTGCCGCCGGCTGCCAGGGTTTCGGTCAGCAGCAGGGCCAGCCCGCCCGTACCGCCGGTGACCACGCAGACCCCATGGTCGGGCCAGGTGGGCGGGGTGGCAGCCTCGGTGATCCCCGGGCCGGGATCAGGCAGGGCGGCGAAGACCCGCACCAGCCGCTTGCCGCCGCGCCAGGCGACGGCCAGGACCGGCGGCTCGGGTGCCGCCATTTCGGCCAGCAGGGCGTCGACGGGCGTATCGTCGTCCGCATCCACATAGCGGGCGGTCAGCATGGGTTCTTCCAGGCCGGCGGTCAGCGCCACACCCAGGGTCAGCGCATGGCCCGGATCCCGGGCGGTCTCCACGCTCACCGCCACCGCACCCTGGCCGATGGCCAGCAGGCGGGTGGGGGTGGTGATGGCCGCGAGCAGGGCACGGATCGCCCCGACCACCCGGACGCCCAGGTCCGGCCCGTCTTCCGGGGCAAAGATCACGTCCATCGGCGCACCGGTCATCATGCCGGCGATGTCACTGGCCCGGGTGCCGGACGCCGTGCACAGACCGGCCAGCCGGCCCTTGGTCCGTAAGGTTTCGGCAATGCGCTTGGCCCTGGGGCCGGCCCCGATCACCAGGATGCGGCCACCCGGATCGGCATTCGGATTGGCCTGCTCCAGCCACAGGGGGGCGGAAGGGTCGATCCGGGTGTCGTCCAGTTCGGCATCGGCCGCAACATGGGCGTTGCTGTCGATCGTGGCGGTGGATTGAGGCGGCGGGACGATGCGTAGGAAGCGCAGTCCCCGGAAGGTCGCGATCACCCGGCTGTCGCGGACATCGGCGACGCGCACCGTGGCGGTCACCCCTTCCGTCCCGCTTTCATAAACGGCATGGGCGACCACGTCGGCGGGCATGGGGCCGGTAATCTCGATCGCATCGCAGCCGGCGGGCACCAGACCCGGTTCGGTCAGGGCGAGGCTGGTCAGGGCATCCAGCAGGGCGGGATCCAGGGGCAGGCTTTCCCGTTCATCGGCGGTCATCCGCGACCGCGCCCAGGCCAGCCGTTCGCCGTCGCCCTGGGCAACCCGGGTCAGGCAATGCCAGCGGGGGCTGACCGCGACCGGCCCGTCGGCGGACGGTGCGGCAACGGCTTCCGGTGTGGCGCAGCGGCCGGCGATCTCGGCGATCGTCAGGGGCGCCGGGGCGTCCCGGGTGCCGTCGGCCGCAGGGTCCAGGCGGGCTTCGGCGAACGTGCGCCAGTCGCCGTCCAGCGTACGGCCACGCAGGCGCACCCGGCCGCCGGCGTCCAGGCCCAGGGTCACGGTACCCGGGTGTAGCTCGGCGGGGCGCAGCGGCCGCGACCAGCGCAGGGCCTTCAGGCGGACAGGCCCCAGGGCGGCGGTCGCCAGGGCAGGCAGGGCCATGCCGACCAGGGTCGGTTCACCGTCCAGCCGGTGCTCGGCCACCGGCCAGAAGTCCGGGGCGTGGACATCGAGCGGGTGGAAGGTGCCCTCGGCGGTGATCACCGGGGCGCCGAGCAGACGATGGGCGGCCGGCGCGGGTGCCCGCTCCGGGCCGTCCGCTCGGACAGGGGAGGCGGCGGCGGCCAGATCCGGCATCAGGCGGCGGCGGGCCAGCGCCGGTCCGGGCAGGTGGGCACGGCCGGTGCGGCGGTCATCGGCGGGCCAGACCAGCGCATCGCCGGCGATGAAGGCGCGGGCGGCGGCCAGTGCCGCTTCCTCGCCGGGGCCGATGGCGGAGACCTGACCGTTGCTTTGCCGGCCGGTCGCCTGACCGGTCATCACCAGATCCCCGGCAGCCTCCGGCGCGGCGGCATAGGTGGCCAGCCTGGCCATCAGGTCGCCCCTGTCGCGCACGGCCGTGGCCAGACGGGCGGGCAAGGCGTCCCGGCCCTCGGCCAAAGTGCGGGCGATGTCGTCCAGGGACCATTCGGGATGGGCGCGCATGGACTTGACCACCCCGTCCGCATAGGGCCGCAGGGCTTCGGTATCGCTGGCGGACAGGCCGACGGCGAGCCACAGGCCGGAATCCATCCGGGGCGCCCGGCGGGCGGCGGCTTCCAGCACCACGTGGACGTTGATACCCGAAAGGCCGAAGGCGCTGACACCGGCGCGGCGCGGTCCGCCGTGGGCGGGCAGGGGCTCCAGCTTGCCGGGCACGGCGACGGGCGCGCGGTCGAAGGCGATCTTGGGGTTGGGGGCGGTAAAGTGTGGCTGCGGCGGTGCCCGGTCGTGGGCCAGGCAGAGGACGGCGCGGGCCAGGCCCAGCACGCCCGCCGCCCCGTCCAGGTGGCCGTAGTTGCCCTTGCCGGCGCCGATCCAGGCATGGCCGGGCTTGGCGTCGGTCCCGAAGGCGCGGCCCAGGCCGTCCACCTCGATGGGGTCACCAAGCGCGGTGCCGGTGCCGTGGGCTTCGATATAGGACAGGCTGGCCAGCGGGATACCGCCGTCCGCCGCCGCCGAGCGGATCACCTCGGCCTGGGCCGCGGGATTGGGGGCGGCCATGCCGGTGGACGCTCCGTCCTGGTTGACGGCGCTGCCCAGGATCACGGCATGGATCGGATCGCCCTCGGCCAGGGCCTTGTCCAAGGGGCGCAGCAGCAGGGCCACGCCCCCTTCGCCCATGCCCGTGCCGTCGGCGCCGGCATCGAAGGCGCGGGTGCGGCCGGTGGAGGAATCGATGGTCAGCCGGTTGCCGATCCCGGGAACCGGGGCGACCACCTTGGATCCACCGACCAGCGCCCAGTCGCAATCCCCGGCCCGCAAGGCCCGGCAGGCGTGATGCACGGCGGCGAGCGAGGCGGAACAGGCGGTGTCTACCAGGCTGGCGGGACCGCGCCAGTCGTGCAGGAAGGACAGGCGGGTGGCCACGTTCGACGGCACGGTCAGGGCAAAGGCCTGCTCCACCTGCCCGGCCTCGACCGCCTGCATCACGGCAGAGCGCCAGACGCCGGGGCCGCTGGCGCCGACGAAGACGCCGACCCGGGCACCGTCCAGGGCGCTGCCGCCCCGGCCGCCGTCTTCCAGCGCCCGCAGGGCCACATCCAGGAACAGCCGCTGTTCGGGGTCGATCAGCGTGGCGTCGGCCGGCGACAGGCGATAGCGGCGCGGATCGAAGCCCGCCACGTCGTCCAGATAGGCTCCTTCGCGGAACCGGGCCGGCACCGGCTGGCCCAGGGCGGCATATAGGGCGCGGGCATCGGCCTCGCGGCTGGCGGGCAGGGGGCGGACGAGATCGGCACCGCCGGACACGTCCCGCCAGACGTCCGCCAGGGTCTCCGCTCCCGGCAGCCGCACCGCCAGACCGACGATGGCCACGGCGGTCGAGGCGGCGTCCGGCCGCTTGGGCGCTGCGGGGGCCACCGGGGTGGGGGCGGCGGCTTCGGACGCAGGCGCGGGCATGGGGCTGGGTGTTGGCGTCATGGTCTCCATCACCCGCCGGGTCTGGTCGGCGATGGTGCCGGTGGCGAACAGGTCGGTGACGGTGAAGACGCCGGGCCAGCGGGCTTCCAGCTTCTGGTGCAGGCGGATCAGCAGCAGGGAGTTGCCGCCCACGCTGAAAAAGCCGTCGTCCGGGCCGGGCGCTGCGTCGGGTAGCAAGGAGGCCCAGATGGCGCGGATGTCCCGCTGCACGGCTTCTTCGGATAGGGCTGGTTGGGCAAGATGAGGCTGAGTCGGGGCAGGGGGCATGACAGGGTCCAATGGCGGGCCGGAAAGGGCCTTGCGGTCCAGCTTGCCGCTGGAGGTCAGGGGCAGGGCATCAAGGCGGAAGAACCGGGCCGGCACCATCGCCGGGGCCAGATGGGCCGTGGCATGGGTGGCCAGGGTGGCGGCCAGGGTGCTGCTGTCCACGGCGCCGCGCGGCAGCACGTAGGCATGCAGGTCGGTCAGGCCGTCGCGGGTGACAGCAATGACGGCGGCGCGGTCCACGGCCGGATGGGATTCCAGGACCGCTTCCACCTCGCCCGGCTCGATGCGCTGGCCGCGCACCTTCACCTGCTGGTCGATGCGGCCCAGATAGTCGATCCGTCCGTCCGCCCGCCAGCGCCCCAGATCGCCGGAGCGGTAGAGAGTGCCGCTACCGCTGCCCGAAACGGGATCAGGGATGAAGCGCTCTGCGGTCAGGTCGGGGCGGCCGCGATAGCCGCGTGCCACCTGCACGCCGCCGATATGGATCTCGCCGGGAACACCGACGGGGACCGGGCGGCCGAGGGGGTCGAGGATCAGGATCCGGGTGTTGGCAACGGGGATGCCGATGGGCACCACCGGGTCGTCATCCCACGGGGAACAGGGCTGCCAGGTGACGTCCACTGTCGCTTCGGTGGGGCCATAGAGATTGTGCAGCTCGGTGCCGTTGGTTGCATGCAGCAGGCGGTTGAAGCGGCGCACCAGGGCGACGTCCAGAGCCTCGCCGCTGACGAACACCCGACGCAGGCTGGCCAGCCCGGCGGTCGGGATCAGGCCGTCTTCCACATAGCTCAGGAAGGCCGCCAGCATCGACGGTACGAAGTGGGCGATGGTGACCCGGTGGCGGCCGATGAAGGCGGCCAGGGCCTGGGGATCCTTCTCCATCCCCGGGGGTGGCAAGGCCAGGGCGGCGCCGGCCCAGGACCACCAGAACAGTTCCCAGACCGAGACGTCGAAGGTCACCGGTGTTTTCTGCAGCACCACGTCGCCGTGGCCGATGGGGAAGCGGTCCTGCATCCACAGGATCCGGTTCAGCACCGAGCGGTGTTCCACCTCCACCCCCTTGGGCCGGCCGGTGGAGCCGGAGGTGAACAGAACGTAGGCGAGATCCCCCGGTGCCGCCGGGCAGGGGGCGGGAGCGGCGTCGCCCGTCGGGAGCTCGACGGAGTCCAGGTGCAGCAGCGGCGTGCCCGGGGCGAACAGGCCGGTGGTCTCGTCGCTCACCAGCACCAGAGGCGCCTTTAGGTCGTCCAGCATTCCGGCGAGACGGGCGGCGGGCTGATCGGTGCCGAGCGGGGCATAGGCCGCTCCGGCCAGCAGGATGCCGTGGATGGCGTCCATCATCAGCGGCCCGCGCGGCAGGCACAGGGCCACCACCGATCCCGGACCGGCACCGGCGTCGCGCAACCGGGCGGCCAGGGCGGCCGACCGGGCGGCGAAGGTGCGGTAGTCCAGGGCGGGGCCGCCGTCGTGCAGCAGGGCCGGCCGCTCCGGCCCCTGCGCCACCTGATCCAGGAAGGGAGAGGGGATGGTGCGGTCGATGGCCAGCGGAGCGGCGGTGTCGTTGAAGCGGTCGACCACCAGGGTGCGTTCGGCGGGGGGCAGGATATCCAGGGCCTCGACGGGGCGGTCGGGCTCGGCCACCACCGCCCGGGCCAGGGCGTCAAGCCGGCCGGCCAAGCGGGCGGCGGTGTGGTCTTCGAACAGGTCGCGGCTGTATTCGATCTGGCAGAACAGCCGGCCGTCCTTCCGGCCGAAATGGAAGCTGAGGTCGAATTTGGCGTAGGGGAAGCCGATCGGCGCAGCGCTGGTTTCCAGCCCGGCCAGGGACGGCGGCGGCGGAGCGTCGTCCTGCCAGACCACCAGCACGTCGAACAGCGGATTGCGGCCGGGCAGGCGGGGGGCGTCCACCGCCTCCACCACCGCTTCGAAGGGGCACAGCTGGTCGTCGAAGGCTTGCAGGCACAGGGCCTTGGCATCGTCGAGCTGGGAGCGGAAGGACCGCGCGCCATCGACCCGGCCGCGCAGCACCAGGGTGTTGAGCAGGAAGCCGACGGTATCGGCCAGCTCCGGCCGCTCCCGGGGGGTGACTAGGGTGCCGAGCGCGATATCCGTCTGTCCGCTCAGGCGATGCAGCAGCACTTGCACCAGGGCGGTGGCCAGGGCCAGGGGCGGTACCCGCTGCTCGGTGATCAGGGCGGTAAGACGACGGTCATCCTCGGCGCTGAACGTGTGGTCGAGGAAGCCGCCCCGGAAAGCGCGGACGGCCGGCCGTCTGTGATCCGTGGGCAGCTCCAGGGGGGGCGGCAGGGGCGTCAGGCGGGCAGCCTGACGGGCAAGGATGGCCTGCCCCTCCGGCCCCGTGGCCTGGTCGCGCTGCCAGACCGCGACCTCTTCGAACTGGCGGGCGGGGGCCGGCGGCGGCGGGGGGCCTCCGGTTTCGGCGCCATAGAGCGCGGCGAGATCCCGCCAGAGGATCCCCACCGACCAGCCGTCGCACAGCGCATGATGCACCACCAGCATCACCCGCCAGTGCTCATCGGCCACCCGGGCCACCACGGCGCGGGCACCGGCTTCGGTCTCCAGGCGGAAGGGCGCGACGATCTCGGCCTGAAGGGTGGCGTCCGCATCGGCCGTGGCACGGCCCCGCAGGTCGAGCATGCGGGGGCGCAGGCCGCCCGCTTCGGCCAGACGCTGGCGGAGGGATTGGTCGGGGGCGTCGATCACCCGTAGGCGCAGGGCATGGTGGCGCTGCTCCAGGGCGGTGAAAGCGCGCTCCAGGGCGGCGGTGTCCAGCGCGCCCCGCACGTCGAATGCCAGGGGCACGTTATAGGCGCCGGTGTCGGGATACAGGCGCTGCATCACCACCAGCCGCTCCTGCCCTAGCGAAAGGGGATAATCGGCCAGGGGCACCAGGCGGGGGACGGCGTCTTCGGCGGCCTTGCCGCCGGCGGCTGCGGGCGTTTCGGTGGTCAGCAGGGCGGCCATGCCGGCGACGGTGCGGGCAGCGAACAGCGCGCGCAGGGTCAGCCGCACGCCGGTGGCATCGGTCAGGCGGGCGGCGAGCTTCATCAGCATCAGCGAATGGCCGCCCAGCTGCATGAAGTCGCTGTCCCGGTCGATGCGGCTGCCGGGGAAGGCCTGCGCGAACAGGTCGGCCACCAGACGCTCGGCTTCCGAGGTCACGGGCACGGGGGCCATCACCGCCACCGGAGCGGCCTCGGCCATGCGGCGGGTCAAAGCCTTGCGGTCCACCTTGCCGTTGGTGTTGACCGGCAGGGTGTCCATGGGCACGAAACGGGCGGGCATCATGTAGGCCGGCAGCTGTTCGGCGATCCGGGCGCGCCAGGCGGATTCCGCCCCCGGATCGTCGGCCACCAGACAGGCGACGAGCAGCCGTTCGGCGCCTTCGCCGGTGATCACCACGGCAGCATCGTGGATGCCCGGATCACCGCGCAGGACGGTTTCGATGGCCGTCGTCTCGATACGGTGGCCCCTGATCTTGACCTGGCCGTCGCGGCGGCCACCGAATTCGAGGATACCGTCATGGCGCCAGCGGGCGAAATCACCGGTGCGGTAGACCCGCTCGCGGTCGCCCCAGGGCAGGGTGACGAAGGCCGCGTCGGTCAGGTCCGGGCGATTGGCGTAGCCCAGGGCCACACCATCGCCGGCGCAGACCAGCTCTCCCCACACGCCGACGGGCACGGGGGACAGCTCCGTATCCACCACCAGCACCCGGCTGTTGGCGATTGGACGGCCGATGGGAATGGCGTCGTCCAGATCGGCCTCGGTGATCAGGTGCGTGGTGGTCAGGCAGGTGTTTTCCGTCGGGCCATAGCCATTCACCAATTCGAGCTGCGGCAGGGCCTGCTTGACTCGGGCCACATGATTGGGGCTCAGCGTTTCGCCGCCGGTCATCAGGCGGCGCAAGGGCGCGAAGGCCTGCGGGCAGGCATCGGTCACCCGGTTGAACAGGCCGGCGGTCAGCCACATCACCGTGGCCCCCACCCGGGCCAGAGTGGCGCCCAGGGTTTGCGGATCCAGCAGGTCCGAATCGTCGAGGATGGCCACCGTCGCGCCGTTGAGCAGAGCCCCCCAGATTTCCAGGGTCGCTGCATCGAAGCCCATCGGCGCCGCCTGGGGGATCACGTCGCCGGGACCCACCGGCAGGACATTCCGGTCGAAGGCCAGACGGGCCACGCCGCGATGGGGTACCACGACCCCCTTCGGTGTCCCGGTGGAGCCGGAGGTGAACATGATATAGGCCGGCGCGCCGGCATCCACCGCCGGCGGCTGGAAGGGAGCGGCCGGGCTGGCGGCCTTGTCCGTGAGGTCGGCCCAGCGCAGCAGGGTCAGGTCGCTGCGCTCCAGATTTCCCAGGCGGCCGACGGCGGGGGCATCGGCCAGAACGATCCGGGCACCGGTGTCGTCCATCAACTGGCGGACGGTGGCCTTGGGCAGCTTGGAATCCAGCGGCAGATAGGCCGCGCCGATCTTCAGCACTGCGATCGTGGCGACTATCGCCGGCAGGCCACGGTCCATGGCCAGGGCCACGGTCGGATCGCCCAGGGCATGGGCAGCCAGCCTGGCGGCCAGATCCCCGGCCCGGCGGTCCAAGGTGGCGTAGGTGAGCACTTCGCCGTCCGGTGCGCGCACGGCCGGCTGGTCGGCATGGCGGTCCACCGCGTCCCGCCACAGGACGGCAAGGGTACGGTCATCGGGATAGGGGCGGGTGGTCTGGTTGAAACCGTCGATAACCCGCGCGCGCTCCTCGTCCGGCAGCAGGGACAGGGCGGACAAAGGGCATTCGGCATCAGCGGTGGCGGCGGTCTCGGTCAGGTGAAGCAGACGGGCGGCGAAGGCCCGGGCGTCTGCGTCGCCATACAGCCAGGAATCGTACTCGATGGTCAGCAGGGCGGTGCCGTCGGGCTGGCTGCTCCAGGCAAAGGACAGGTCGTATTTGTCCGCCCCGGTCTGCGGATCGAACCAGTCCCGCTGGCCGGTCATGCCTTCTTCGTAGATGGCCACGGCGTCGAACAGGGTGGTGGACGTGCCGCCTGTTGCGCGGGTCAGGATCTCGATCATGCGGCCCAGGGGAAAGGACTGGTGGGCCAGGGCGGCATTGACCGTCTTGCGGGTGGTTATCAGGTGATCGGACAGGCTGCGGTTGACCGTGCCGGGCAGGCGCAGCGGCAGCACCTCCGCATAGCCGCCCACCAGGTCGGCCATTTCCGGGGTGGGGCGGCCGGCGAAGGGGGTGGCGACAGAGACATCCCGGCCGTCGCCCTTGGCGCGGGCGAGCAGCGTGGTGACCATGGCGACGAAAGCGACCGTCGGCGTGGTGCCGGCCCGGCCGGCAATTCGTCCCAGGGCATCGCAGGTGGCGGCCGGCACGTCGACCAGGATGCGGCGACCCCGGCGGTCGGCGGTCGGCGGTCGGCGGCCGAAGGTGCCAGGGGGCTCGCCCAGTTCCAGCCCTTCCAGAACCTTGGACCAATGGGCGTGCAGACGTTTCCCGTCCGGGCCGTCGAGGGCGGCGCGGGCCTGTCGGGCCTGCACCGCCGGAGTGGTGGTCAGGGCCGGCAGGGCGGGGTTGGTACCGGTTTCCTCGGCGGTCAGCAGGGCGCGAATGTCGCGGGTCAGCACCCCCACCGACCAGCCGTCGATGACGATATGGTCGGCGACGATGAACAGGGTGTCTTCCGCACCGGGAGCGGCGCCCCGCAGCAGGAAGAAGCGGTAGAGGGGACCGGCCTCCAGAGTGAACGCCCGGCGGATTTCCTGGCGCAGGAAGGCGGACCGGGCCGGGCCGGACAGGCCTTCGCGGATCTCCAGCGGGACGGCGGCGGGGGGTGGGGCGACCCGTTGCCAGACATCGCCGTCCCGCTCGGCAAAGGTGGTGCGCAGCGAGGGATGGCGCGCGGTCAGCCGCACCAGCACCCGGCGCAGCAGGTCGGGGTCGGTGCCCGGCTCCAGCGGCACCAGCATGGGGACCATCCAGGTGGGGGCGTCAAGGTCGTCGCGCCGGGCCAGCCACAGGCTTTCCTGGGTCAGGGAGACGGGGCTTTCCTCGACCGCGTCTCCCCCGGCCGTGGCGGCGGCGGTGGCGTCCGGGTCGGATGTGCCCGGCGCCCTGTCCAGCACGGCGGCCATGGCGGAGAGGCGGGTATGTTCCAGCGCATCCCCCAGGGACAGGGTGCCGAGACCGCTTTCGGCGATCCGGTTGACCAGCCGCATCAGCAGCAGGCTGTGACCGCCGAGCAGGAAGAAGTCGTCCTCCCTGCTGATGGTGGTGGCCTGAAGGAACTCCCCCCACAGGGCAGCAAGGCGCCGTTCCGTATCGGTCCGTGGTGCTTTGGCTTCGTCTGGCGTGGACAGCGCCGCCGTCCCACTGACCGGGGCGTCCGGCGTGGCCGGTACGGTTGTCCTGGCGGCGGGCGGCATGGTGGCGTCCAGTGCTGCGGTCCAGGCCCCGGGCGCGCCGCACAGGATATGCCGATAGTGGTTCAGCCAGCCGGCGACGGTGGCTTCGTCCAGCAGGGCGGTGGCGTAGATCAGCGGCCCGGCCAGCCCGCCGTCGGCGGTGGGCTCCAGGTTCAGCATCAGCTCGTAGCGGGCGGCTTCGTTGCCTTCGGGGATCACTGCGACGTCCAGGCCATCCATGGCCGGGACGGCGACGGTGGAGGGCTGAAGAGCCAGCACGGTCTGCACCAGCGGCGTGGTTGCCGCCGAGCGGGGCGGGGCCAGGGTCTCGACCAGATGTTCGAAGGGCACGGACTGGGCGGCCAGCCCGGCCAGCACCGCGTTGCGCGCCCGCGCCACCAGGACGCCGAAGCTTTCCGCCCCCTCGACGGCGATGGGGAAGACGACGGTGTTGGACAGATAGCCGATCAGGGCATCCTCGCCGCTGCCCTCACGGCCGGCGACGGGGGCACCGATCAGCACCTTCGGCAGGCCGGTCAGGCGGCAGAGCATCAGCGCCCAGCCGGCCAGCAGCACCATGTAGAGGCTGGCGGAGTCCTTGCGGCCGGCGGCTTTCAGGGCTTCGACCACATCGGCCGGCAGGGTCACCGGTAGGGCCGCCCCCCGGCCGTCGGCAACGGAGCCGCGCGGCCGGTCGAAGGGCAGGGGCAGGATCGCCGGGACGTCCTTGCAGGCCGTTACCAGACGCTCCAGTGCCGGATTGGCCGCGCCGGCGGCCAGACGGGCGCGTTCCTCTCGGGCCACGGTGGCGATGTCGGTGATCAGCGCGGGCAGGGCGGGTGGGCGGTTGGTGCGGCCGGCGGCATAGGCTTCGGCCACTTCCTCGGCGAAGACCCCGTTGGACCAGCCGTCCCAGGCGGCGTGATGGGCGGCGACCGACAGCACGTGGCGGGTGGGCGACAGGGCGAACAGGGTGAAACGGACCGGAGCCTCGGACCCCAGGTCGAAGGGCTCGTGGGCCACTTCGGCAAGGCGCCCGGCCAGGCTGGCGTCGCCGTCGGCCAGGGTCACCAGCCGCAGGGCGGGGGCTTCGTCCAAAGGCAGCTGTACCGGCCCGTCCGCACTGTTGGCGAAGCGGCTGCGCAGCACGGCATGACGCGCGACGATGATATCGATGGCCCGGCCCAGGGCGGCGCGGTCCAGCGGGCCGTCAAGGCGGTAGGCGAGATGTTCGGTATAGGTCCCCACCGTTCCTTCCAGCCGGTTGAGGAACCACATCCGCTCCTGCCCCACCGACAGCGGAGCGGGTTTGGCGAGGTGGGCAATCAGAGCGTCGCGGCGGTCGCGTACCCGGGTCTTCAGGGCCTCGTCGAAGACGCCGGGCGGAGCGCTGTAGCGCAAAACGCCGTCGTCCAGGCGCAGGCGGATGTCCAGGGCGGCCAGCTCGGCCAGCAGGGCGGATAGGTCCGTCACAGAACTCCCTCCTCACGGGCGGCCGGTGCCTTGACGGACTGCGACCTTTCGATGGATTGACAAAGGGACGGGGCGAGCAGCGCGGCCAGACCGGCTACCGTGGCGCCACGGAACACCGCATCGGCGGAGACCTCGCAGCCCAGGTGCTCGCGCAGACGGGCGGCGACGCGCACCGCGATCAGGGAATCCCCGCCCAGCGCCATGAAGTCGGTATGGGGATCGATGCCGGGCACCCCCAGCACGTCTTCCCAGATCCGGGTGATGGCCTCGGCCGTGGCCGCTCCGGCCATTCCGTCGCCCTGACCGCTGCTGGCAGCGGGTTTGGGCCGGTGCGCAATCTCCGACACCGGAACCCCGTTCGGGCGGGCGGCGGGGTGTGCCGGGGCGTCGTCGGTCCGCCGGTCGATCCACAGGCGGATGGTATCGAAGGGATAGGGCGGCAGCGGCACCCGCCGGTCCGGTGCAGGCGGCAGCATGGCCAGGCCGGCACACCACAGGGCACCGATGGTGCCAAGCAGGGTGGCATAGCCATCGTCCTTGCCGGCCCTTGCGGCTTCGGGCTGGGTGCCGAAGACCCGCCCGGCAGCAAGCCCGCCGGCGCGGGCCAGCCGGGTCAGGCCGAGGCCCGGCCCGGCTTCGATCAGCAGGCGCCGGGGCTGGTCGGCCAGACGCTTCAGGCCGTCGGCGAAGCGCACGGTGCCACGCAGGTGGCGCACCCAATAGGCGGGGTCGACGGCCATCGCCGGGCTCAGCCAATCGCCGGTCAGGTTGGACAGCACCGGGATGCGCGGCGGTGCCAGGGTCAAGCGGCCGACCTCCTTGGCGAAAGCGTCCAGGATCGGATCCATCAGGCTGGAATGGAAGGCGTGAGAGACCGCAAGCCGCCGGGCAGTCTTGCCCAGGGCGGTCACCCGTTCGGCCAGGGCGGCGATCTGTTCTTCGGTGCCGGCTGCGACGCATTGCCGGGGGGCGTTGACCGCCGCCAGGTCGGCCCCGGTTTCGGCGAGCAGGGGCAGCACGTCGGTTTCGGGCATGGACATGGCGAGCATCGCACCGCGTGGCGCGCTGGCCATCAGCCGCCCCCGGGCGGCGACCAGCCGCAGGGCATCGCCGAAGCTCATCACCCCGGCGCGGCAGGCGGCGACATATTCTCCCACGCTATGGCCGGTCAGGGCGGCGGGGCGGATGCCGAAGGAGGCAAGCGCTTCGGCAACGGCGTATTCCACCAGGAACAGGGCCGGCTGGGTCCGTTCGGTTTCGGCCAGCGCACCGGCGGCCAGGGCATCATCGGGATCGGCCCGCAGCAGGCGGGGCACGTCGGCGGCCGGGGTGTCGGCCAGCAGGTCTTCCGCCTCGTCCAGCAGGACGCGCAGGGCGGGCAGATGGGGCAGCAGATCCCGGCCCATGCCCGGATGCTGGGCACCCTGGCCGGGAAACAGCAGGGCGGCGTCCACCCCGCCGTCGGCCGGGGTGATCGCAGCAGCAGGGATGTCGGGATCGGGACGCAGCAGGGTCGCCGCCTCTGCCGGGGTGGTGGCGACAATGGCCCGGCGCAGGGGCTGGGCGCGGCGCCGGCCCAGGGATCCGGCCACATCGGCCAGCGGCGGGGAGTCCGCGCGTTCCAGCCGCTCGGCCAGGGCGGCGGAGAGGGTGTCCAGCGCTGCCGGGCTGCTCGCCGACAGGGTCACCAGGCAGGGCCGGGGCGGAGTCTCTGCGGGGATGTCGGAGGGGCGGGCTTCCTCCGAGACCTCGGGCGGGGCTTGCAGCACCATGTGGATATTGGTGCCGCCCATGCCGAAGCCGCTGACGCCGGCCAGCCGGACGCCCTTGGCCGCTGCCGGCCAGGGCTCCGGTGCCGCGTTGACGCGGAAAGGACCTTCGGCGAAGGGCAGCCGGGGGTTGGGCGTGGTGAAATGGGCGGTGGGCGGCACCACGCCATGGCGCAGGGCCAGCAGGGTCTTGATCAGCCCGGCCATGCCGGCCGCCGCGTCCAGATGGCCCAGGTTGCCCTTTACCGACCCCAGCAGGATGCTGTCCCGGGGTACGCCGCCGTAGACCTGATTGAGGGCGGAGACCTCGATGGGGTCGCCAAGCGGGGTCGCCGTCCCGTGGCCTTCGACGAACCCCACGGCGTCGGGCGGGACTCCGGCGTCGGCCAGGGCGGCGGCGATGGCCTTGGCCTGCCCGTCGACGCAGGGGGCGGCGAAGGCGGCCTTGGCCGACCCGTCGTTGCTGATGCCCACCCCCCGGATCACGCCGTGGATGGTGTCGCCGTCGGCCAGGGCATCGTCCAGCCGCTTCAGGACCAGCACCGCCGCCCCGGCCCCGCCGATGGTGCCGTCGGCGCCGGCGTCGAAGGGACGGCAGCGACCACTGGCCGAAGCGATACCGCCCGCGGCATGGATATAGCCCCAGGGCGAGAACATCCCCAGCGACGCCGCCCCGGCCAGCGCCACCCGGCAGCGGCCCAGGCGCAGGGAGTCCACGGCCATGGCGGTGGCCGACAGGGCGGTGGAACAGGCCGAATTGACGGTCATGGCCGGACCGGTCAGATCCAGCTTGTAGGCCAGCCGGGTGGCGGCGAAATCCTTGTCGCCGGCGACCACCACCGAATAGCGGTCCATGTCCCCGGCGGTGCCCACCCGGTCGCGCAGGTTGTCCAGCAGATAGGCGTTGAATCCCACCCCCATGAAGGCGCCGACCGGGCCGTCGGTGCCGGGATCGCAGCTGGCATCTTCCAGCGCTTGCCAGGCCAGACCCAGCAGCAGCCGCTGTTGCGGATCGATCTCCGCCGCTTCGCCCCGGCCATAGCCGAAGGGAACGGGGTCGAACTGGTCCACGCCGTCAATGCCAGCATGCACCGGCACGAAGTCCGGATGGTCGGCCAGGGCGGCGGGCGCACCGGCCGCCCGCAAGGCATCGCGGTCGAAACGCGTGGTGCATTCGGTGCCGGCCAGCAGGGTCTCCCAGAAGCTGTTCCGGTCCCCGGCGCCGGGGAAGCGGAAGGCCATGCCGACCACGGCGATACCGCTGCTGCCTGCACGGCGCCCGTTGCCCGGACCGCTTTCGTCGCCAGCCACGGCGGTGCGGGGCTCGGGGCCGCCGGCCAGATGGCGGGCGAGGGCGGAGACGCTGGGGAAGCGGAACAGGTCCACCGCCGTGACCGCCCGGCCTGTGGCGCTGCCGATGGCGATGACCGCGCGGGGAATCA
Organism: Rhodospirillaceae bacterium Z3-40; assembly: GCA_046233135.1. Classification (GTDB taxonomy): domain Bacteria; phylum Pseudomonadota; class Alphaproteobacteria; order Rhodospirillales; family Rhodospirillaceae; genus JBJXHN01. The sequence continues at coordinate 112,752 of JBJXHN010000006.1, forward strand.
GCAGGGAATGGGCGCCGGCTTCGAACAGGTTGGCCTCCGCATCCACCGGACGGCCCAGCAGGTCCGCCCAGACCCCGGCGATGGCATCGCGGAGCACGGCGGCATCGCCGACCGGCGGCGCAGAAGCCGACGCGCGGGGCATGGTGGGCGCGGCGTGGTCTTCCTGCCCCGCCCCATCGTCCGGTGCGGGCAGGGCCTTGCGGTCGATCTTGCCGGAGGTCATCAGTGGTAGGGAGTCGTGAAACAGGATGCGGGCGGGCACCGCGGCGGCGGGCAACCGGCGGCCAAGCTCGGCGCGCAGGGTCTCGCCGTTTGCGGTTCCCACCACATGGGCCGCCAGGGCCGGGCCGCCGGGGGCGGTGGGCCAATAGACTACGGCCGCCGTGTCCACCCCGGGCAGAGCGCGCAGGACGGATTCCACCTCGCCCAGTTCCAGGCGCTGGCCGCGAATCTTTACTTGGTCGTCCAGCCGCCCGCCGAACAGGATGCGGCCGTCGGGACGCCATCGGGCGCGGTCACCGGTGCGATACAGGCGCGCGCCCGGGGCTCCGAAGGGGTCGGCGACGAAGCTTTTCGCCGTCTCCCCGTCCATCCCATGATACCCCAGCGCCAGGCCGGCCCCGCCGATGCAAAGCTCTCCCTCGGCGCCTACCGGGACCCTGGCGAAGGTGTCGTCAAGGATGCGGATCGTGCAGCCGGGCAGGGGGCGGCCGACGGGGATGCCCGTCGATTCGTCGGCTGACCCCACACGGTGTCCGGTGGCGTCCACCAGGGCTTCGGTGGGGCCGTACATGTTGTAGGTGGGGACGGGACCCAGGGTCTCGGCAATCCGCGCCACATGGCGGTCCAGCAGACGTTCCCCGCCCAGTACCACCCGGCGAAGGGCCGGTGGTGGCGCGGCCGGCGGGCCGGCAAGCAGCGCATCCAGCTGGGACGGCACCAGGTTCAGGTGGGTGATCCCTTGGGCCAGGGCACGGGGCCAGAAGGTGGTGGGGTCCAGCAGGCAGGCGCGGTCCGGCAGCCACAGGGTGCCGCCAAAAGCCAGGGCGAAGAACAGCTGCTGCAGGAAAGGATCGAAGCCGATACTGGAGGCGCCGCAAACGACTTCTTCCGGGCCGATGGAAAACCAGTCGGCCATGGACCGGATGCGGGTCGACAGCGCCCGGTGGGACAGGGCCACGGGCTTCGGCCGGCCGGTGGATCCGGAGGTGTGATAGAGGCAGGCGACGGTGTCAGGATCGAAAGCGCTGGGGTCGAAGGGGGGCTGTCCCTGATCCGGGCTTTTCTCTGCGGCCGGAGGCAGGCCATCGATTCGCAGGGATTTGGCCCATCGATTCGTCGGATCGCTGTCGGTCGAGTCGGCAAGGATCAGACGGCAGTCCAGGGCGTCGGCCATGGCCTGCCGGCGCTCCACAGGCAGGGCGGGATCCAGGGGGACCAGGATACCGCCCGCGCGTTGCACCGCAAGAAAGCCGATGACCACCGCAGGGCTGGCCGAAGCGCACAGTCCGACGGGAGAACCGGTGATTTTTAGGGAAGATAGGTGACGAACCCAGGCGGCTACTTGTCGCTCCAGGTCAGCATAGGTCAAAACTATATCAGACACGCCGGAGACCACGGCCAGGGCATCGGGATGCTTGGCCGCCCTCTCCGAAACAAAGTCGAACAAGGGGCGCTCGCCGAGCCTGGCTTGCACAGCGCTCCCGTCTTCCCAATCGGAAGGTGGGTAAGTCTCGCCACTCAAAGGTCTTCCCCCTATTTTCCGAGAACAGCACCCCCTATGGAAATAATGTTAAGGGGTTTCTATGCCGGCTTTCTACCGTTCTTCAGCTGTTTGTCTCGAAAGTGCCCGTGGATTTCAGAATTCTGTCTCTGGCTTCCGACATACTCGCGGCGTACTTTCTCGGCCATTCCCTTTTGTCAATTTATGGATACATTATGTGAATTATGTTATTAACAGTTGCACATTCATGGAGGTGTGGCAAGATTATTTCGGCGGCGGTATGGCATTTCCGTTCCGGATCCTGACCGGAGGTTTGTTATATCTTGACCCCTTGGTAAAGCTTTCGTCCGACGGCGGCAACCCTTACCACAATGAATTTGTAAAGCGCACCCTATGATTATGTTTGACGCAATTATGGGTAACATAATTACCGAAAAATGCAATTATTTGTTTGTAGTGCCCAAGTGTGAGTGGCGACTAGAGAGAACGGAGTGAGTAGAATGCAGGTCGATACCCTCGCCCCCAAATCGACGGTTTCCGGGACTCCGGAGTCGCCCCGCCCCCAGGGGGTGCGGTTATCCAGCGCCCAGCAGCAGGCGTGGTTTCTCGGTCAGTTGGTTCCCGATACCGTTGCCTATAATTTCCAGGCCCAATTGAGCGTCCGGGGTCCGCTGGAGGTCGCGATCCTGGAAGCCGCCCTGGCCGAACTGGTGGAACGCCACGAGAGCCTGCGGACCGTTTTCGTCGACACCGACGACGGGCCGCGCCAATACATCCGCGACGCTTGGCGGCCCGAGGTGCCGGTGATCGACCTGGCCGGCGTGCCCGACGAGATGCGGGAAAACTACAGCCGCCTGCTGATCGATACGGAGTTGCGCAAGAACATTGCCGTGGACAGCCTACCGCTGATTCGCTGGCTGCTGATCCGCGAGGCGCCGGACCGTCATCTGCTGCTGCATATCGAGCACCACCTGATCCATGACGGCTGGTCGTTCCGCCTGTTCCTGCGTGAACTGGCAACGCTCTACAGCCGGCGGATTCGTCCCGGATCGGCCGATCCCCTGCCCGAAGCGTCGCAGTTCATCGACTTCTGCGTCGAAGAAGGGGAATGGCTGTCGTCGGACGAGGGGCTGACCCAGCGGGCGTTCTGGCGGGATCGCCTGACGGACTGGCCAGTCTATAACAATAGCCTGCGCACCGCCCCGGTTGACGAGCGGACCGCCCTGACGTTCTCCGGCAGTTCGGTGTCCCTGCCTATGCCGGCGGAAGTGCTGTCGGTGCTGGTGGACCTGGCCCATGCCACCCGCACCACCCTGTTCGAAACGATGATGGCGATCTTTGCCGCCGTGGTTCGCGAAGCCCGGGGGCTGGACCGCATGATCGTCGGTACGGCCATCGCCAACCGTGACCAGCCGAGCACCCAGGTGCTGGTGGGCATGCTGGTGAACATGCTGCCCCTGCGCTTTTCCGGATCGGAATCCCTACGGACCCTGCTTGCCCAGGCCCGTGACGAGGTGCGGCAGGCCTGCGCCAACGGCCGGGTGCCCCTGTCGATGATGGTGGAGGATCTGCGGCCGGAGCGGCGCAACAGCACTCTGCCGTTCATCCAGACCGCTTTCAACTTCCACAACTCCATGTCCCGCGATCTGGCGTTCGAGGGGCTGGAGGTGGATATCCTGGAAGGCCTGTCCAACGGTTCGGCGAAGTTCGACCTCAGCGTCATCGTTGTTTTCAACGACGAAACCGACCCCCGCAAGGGCGGGCGGATCCTGGTGGAATATGCCGACGACCTGGCTCCGGAGTCGGAGCTGGTCGCCTTTTTCGAAGAGTATCTGGCCATTGCCCGGGCCTGGGCCGACGCGCCGGACCTGACCCTGAAAGCCCTGCGCGGGGCGATGAACGGGCCGGAGGACGCGCCCGCCTATTGGCGCCGCCAGCTGGAAGAGCCGAGCGACGCGCGCTTGCACGGCCCCTGCTTCCGGACCGCGCTGCCCAGCGGGCGGCGCAAGTCGGTGTCGCTGCCCCTGCCTTCCCATCCGACGGAAGGACCTCTGGCGGAAGCGGATGTGCTGGCCGCCCATGCCCTGCTGCTGTCCCGCTACACCGGTAGCGACGACGTGCTGTTCGGCTATCAGCCCGAAGGCCGGCCCGATCCGCTGCCCCTGCGTCAGCGCATCCACGAGTCCCTGACTTTCGCCGCCCTGGGCGACCAGATGGCCGAGAGCCTGAGAGCGGCCCAGGTGCATGGGGACATGCCGCTGGGCACCATTCTGGAGGTGGCCGAGGACGGCAGCCTGACCAATGGGCAGCTGCCCTTCCAGACGGTGCTGTGCCTGCGTTCCACCGCCGGTGACAGCGGTGATAGCGGCGACAGTGGCGACGGGGCCGAGGTGGTGGTGACCGTGCGGCGAGGAGCGTCGGGCGATATTCTGGAGGTCTCCTTTGACGACGGCCTGTTCCACCCGGCGGTGGCGGAGCGCTTCGCGCGCCACTTCGCGCGCCTCGCCGCGGTGTCCCGGGATGCGGCGCTGAGCACCGTGGATACGGTTTCCCAGGAGGAAAAGTCCCGCCTGCTGGCCTGGTCGGCTGGCGCTACCCCGGACTATCCGGAGCGCACGGTGCATGGCCAGTTCGAGGATTGGGTCGCACGCCAGCCCGAAGCCGTGGCCCTGCGCCAGGGGGGACGGTCGATCCTGTACGGGGACCTGAACCGCGACGCCGATCGCTTGGCCGCCGGTCTGCGGGCCGCGGGGGTCGCGCCCGGCGATACGGTTGGTATTGCCTCGGAACGGTCGGTGGATCTGATCACTGGGCTGCTGGGGATCCTCAAGGCCGGTGCGGCCTATGTGCCCGTCGATCCGGACAGCCCGGAGGAGCGCCAGCATCTGGTGCTGAAGGAAACCGGCGCGCGCGTCGTGCTGTCGGATGCGCCGGCGGCCCTGGCCCCCAATCCGGCCGTGACGGTGCTGGAGATCGCCCGCCTGCTGGTCGAAACGCCGCAGCCGGCGGCGGGCAGTCCGGGTTCGGCGGGGACGCCGGACGACCGCTGCTATTACATGTTTACCTCCGGCTCCACCGGGACGCCGAAGGGCGTGCACAGTACCCATCGCGGGGTGGTCAGCCTGGTGGTCAACAACGACTACGCCGATATCAGGCCCGGTGACCGGCTGATGCACTTCGCGCCGCTGTCCTTCGATGCCTCGACTTTCGAGATCTGGGGCATGCTGCTGAACGGTGCGACCCTGGTGCTGCAACCGGGTCTGGCCGGGCTGGACGAACTGGCCGAGACGGTGACGTCGGAGAAGATCACCATCCTTTGGCTCACCACCTCTCTGTTCAAGGAGATGATGGACAGCCATGGGGCTGTGGTGGCTTCGGCCCGGCATGTGATGACGGGCGGCGACGTGGTGCCGATGGAATCGGTGCGCAAGCTGTTCGCCCGCGAAAGCGGCAGCCGCTTCACCGTGGCCTACGGCCCCACCGAGTGCACCACCTTTGCCACCTGCCACGAAATCCGCCCCACCGACGACCTGGGGGACCGGGTATCCATCGGCCGGGCCATCGCCCATTCCAACACCTATATCCTGGACGACCACGGCCGTCCGGTGCCGCCGGGCGTGCCCGGAGAAATCGTGGTCGGCGGACCGGGGGTCTCGGGCGCCTATCTCGACCGGCCGGCCCTGACCGCCGAACGCTATTTCCCCAATCCCTTCATCCCCGGTGATACCCTGTTCCGCACCGGTGATCTGGGGGCCTGGGGCGAGGACGGGACCATCGACTTCCTGGGGCGCAAGGACGATCAGGTGAAAATCCGTGGCTTCCGTGTGGAGCCGGGCGAGGTGGAAGCCGCCCTGCGCCGCCTGGACGGCGTGCTGGCGGGGACGGTGATCGTCTGGAAGACCAAGGGCGAGAAATGTCTGGTGGGCTTCGTCGTGCCCGTCCCCGGCGCGACGCTGGAGGAAGCGGCCCTGCGCACGGCCGTGCGGGAGCTGCTGCCCGACTACATGGTGCCGGCGCGGATCCTGGTGATCGACCGGCTGCCCTTGCGCAAAAGCGGCAAGATCGACAAGGTCAGGCTGGCCAAACTGGCTGACGAGACCGCGCCGGGGGCAGCCCGTCAAAGCGGCCCGGCCTCGGACATGGAAATCGCCGTGGGCAAGGCCTGGGCGGAGATCCTGGGGATGGAGAAGATCGGACCGGACGAGGACTTCTTCTCGCTGGGCGGCCATTCCCTGGCGGCCATGCGGATCATGTCCCAGCTGTCGCGGCAGGTCGGGCGGCGCCTGCCGCTAAGTCTGCTGTTCGATCAGCCCACGGTGCGGGCGCTGGCGGCGGCGATCGAGGAAAAAGCGGGAGGCAGCGCCAAGATCGGCGAACCGGCATGACCCCGCCGCCGGAACATCCCACATCCGAGCCCGACGGCAGCGATGCCGCCCGGGTGACCGACGCGGGAGAGGGGCTGCCCGCTCCCTCTGCGGCTCAGCGGCGCCTGTGGTTCGTTGCCCAGCTGGAAGGGGACAGCGGAACTTATAACGTCCCGGTGGCGGTGTCCCTGAAGGGGCCGCTGGACGCGGATGCGCTGGACCGCGCCCTGGCCCACATGGTGGAACGGCACGAGGCCTTGGCCTATTGCTTCCCGGCTCGCAACGGGGAACCCGCCCTGGCCTTTACCCGGATGCCGGTCCGCATGGCCCGGGTGACGGCGCCGGAGGGGGGGAAGGACGCGCTGGACCGCCTGACCCGGGCGGAGGCGGAAAAGCCCTTCGACCTGGAACGGGGACCCCTGTTCCGCCCGACGCTGATCACCATCGCGCCGGACGACCACCTGCTGGTGCTGAACTGCCATCACATCGTCATCGATGACTGGTCGGTAGGGATTCTGCTGCGGGATCTGGGCAAAACCTACGATGCCTTCCGTGCCGGCAAGCCCGCCCCGCTGCCGCCGCTGCCTTTCCGCTTCGCCGATCACCTGCGCCGGGTGGAGGAAGAGGGCAATCCCTTCCTGGAAGACCAACTGGCCTATTGGCGGGAGCAGCTGGACGACGCGCCGGCCCTGCTGCCCCTGCCCACCGACCATCCCCGGCCGAAGGTCCAGCGCTTCGTCGGCGACCGTCACACCTTTTTCCTGCCCGAAGACACCGCAGAGGGCCTGCGTCAGACCGGCCGGCGCCTGGGCGCCACCCTGTTCATGACCACCCTGGCCGGTTTCGGCCTGTTCCTCAGCCGCTATGCCCGCCAGACCGACCTTGTGGTGGGGATTCCCATCGCCCACCGCTCCACGCGTGAGGCCGAGGGTCTGGTCGGCTTTTTCGTCAACATCCTGCCGCTGCGTCTGGACCTGACCGGCCGTCCCTGTTTCACCGAGATGGTGAAGCGGGTGCGGTCCGTCTTCATCAACGCCATCGACAATGTGGACGTGCCCTTCGAAAGCCTGGTGGAAACCCTGCGGCCGGTGCGTTCCACCAGCCACACGCCGATCTTTCAGGTGATGTTCGACCTGCTGGCCGACAGCTTCGATTCCCTCAGCATGGATGGGCTGGAGGTCAGCTACCGGGCGCTGAATTCCGGCACCTCCAAATACGATCTGACCGTGTCGTTCAAGGAGACCGCCAGCGGCATGCTGGGGGCCTTCGAATACAGCACGGACCTGTTCGAGCCGGCAACCATCGACCGCATGATCGGGCATCTGAGCGATCTTCTGGCCGCCTGTGTCGCGGCTCCCGATGTGCCGGCCGACACCTTGCCCATGCTGCGCCCGCCGGAGGCCGTAAGCCTGCTGGCCGCTGCCGGGGCCGAAACGCCGCTGGATCCGGCGCCCTTCGTGTCCTTCCCAGCCCGCTTCGCCGAGATGGCCTGCCGCACCCCTGAGGCCGAGGCCCTGGTGCAGGGATCGCGACGGCTGACCTATGCCGCGCTGGATACGGAAGCCGGACGACTGGCCCGGCGGTTGCGGCGTCTGGGGGCCGGGCCGGGTGCCCTGGTCGCCGTGGTGCTGGAGCACGGGGCAGAAGCCGTGATCGCCCTGCTGGCGGTGCACCGGATCGGGGCGGTGTTCATGCCGCTGGGGGCCAGTGACGGCCGGGCGGCAGAGGTGATCGGCGATACCGTTCCTCTGGCGCTGATGACCACCGCTGCACTCGCTTCCCGTTTCGCCGGAACCGGTGTGCCGGTGATGGCGATGGATGGGAGCGATGGAGAGGCGCCCGCCGCCGGGGATGATGAGGCCGCAGTCCCGACGGTGACGGAAACGGATCCGGCCTATGTCATCCATACGTCCGGCTCCACCGGCAAGCCGAAGGGCGTGCGGGTCAGCCATGGCGCCCTGGCCTCGGCGATGGCGGCCTGGCGCCGGGTGTATGACCTGGACAGCCCGGATTTCGCGACTCTGGAGATGGCGGCCTTCACCTTCGACGTTTTCATCGGCGACGTCACCCGCACCCTGGGGGCCGGCGGCCGGCTGGTGATCTGCCCGCGCGAGACCTTGCTGGACCCGGCCGCCCTGCACCGGCTGATCGAGGATGAAACCATTCGCTTCGCCGAGTTCGTTCCCGGCGTGCTGCGCGAGCTGATCGGCTGGCTGGAACAGAGCGGCGGCCGGCTGAGCGCGCCGCAGACCATCGTGTGCGGCTCCGACGTCTGGTTCATGGGGGAATACCGCCGGCTGCGCGCCCTGTGCCCGGCGGAGACGCGGATTTTCGGCTCCTATGGCGTGACCGAAGCGACCGTGGACAGTGCACTGATCGATCCCGGAACCCTGGCGGATCTGGCCGATGATGCACCGGTCCCCCTCGGCCGCCCCTTGCCCAATACCGAACTGCACATCGTCGATCCCGATCTGGCGCTGACACCGGCCGGCGTTCCGGGGGAACTGGTCATTGCCGGCCAGGCGGTGGCCGACGGCTACCTGAACCGGCCGGATCTGACGGCCGAGCGTTTCCCTCGGGGGCGTTTTACGGAGGACGGCCGCTTCCGGCCTGATCCGTCCGGTCCGCGCCTGTACCGCACCGGCGACCTGTGCCGGCGCGACGAAACCGGGGGCGTCCGCTTCCTCGGCCGGCTGGATCATCAGGTGAAGATACGGGGCTTTCGCATCGAACCCGGCGAGGTGGAACGGGTGCTGGCCGACCACCCGCATGTGCGGGAAGCCGCCGTGGTGCCGCTGCCCGGCGGCGCCGGCGGGCTGGAGCTGGTGGCCTATGCCCTGGGGCAGGCCTCTGCGGAAACGCTGAAGGCCTTCATGGCCGCGCGCTTGCCGCCGCATATGGTGCCGGCCCACGTTGTTCTGCTGGAGGCCTTTCCCCGCACCGCCAGCGGCAAGCTGAAGCGCAGCGCCTTGCCCGCCCCCGACCGCGCGGCCGGCCGTGCCGCCGCCGTGCCGCCGCGCACCGCCACCGAAACCGCTGTTGCCGCCCTGTGGGCCGAGGTTCTGGGGCTGGAGCCCGCCGGGGTGGGGGTGTTCGACGACTTTTTCTCCCTGGGTGGCCATTCGCTGGCCGCCGCCCGTCTGGTGGCCCGGCTGCGTACCCGCTTCGGCTGTCTGCTGCCCCTGTCCGCCCTGTTCGAGGGGCCGACCATCGCGGCGCTGGCCGAGGCTCTGGAGGTCCTGGAGGGTCTGGCTTCATCGTCGGATGCCGCACCTGTTTCTGTGCTGAGTATCCCGGAGGCGTCGGCGTCGGAGCGGCGGCGGCTGTCCCATGCCCAGCGGCGGCTGTGGCTTGCCACCCGGGTAGAAGGCACCGGTTCCGCCTACAACATGCCCGATGCGCGGCGGCTGCGCGGTCCGCTGGATGGGGGGGCGCTGGAAAGGGCGCTGGGCGATGTGGTCGCCCGGCACGAAACCGTCCGCTGCGCCTTCAGTGCCACGGTTGAACCGCTGGTACTGGCCGACGGGCGGTCGGTGGAAGAGCCGCTGCTGACCATCCTGCCTCCGGGGCCGGTTCCCCTCGTCCGGGCCGATGCCGCCGAATGCGACCTGCCGGCCCTGCTGGGGGCCGAAGGGGCGCGGCCGTTCGACCTGTCCCAAGGACCGCTGATCCGGGGGCTGCTGCTGCGCCTGGGGCCGGAGGACCATGTTCTCTGTGTCACCACCCACCACATCGTGTCCGACGGCTGGTCGGTGGGAGTATTCTGGCGGGATCTGGCCGCATGCTACGCCGCCCGCCTTGGGGAACAGACGGCCGCGCCGCCGCCGGCTCTGTCTCCCTGCTACAGCGACTATGCCGCCTGGCAGCGCGACCGGCTGGCGCGCACGGAAGACGACCTGCTGGCCTATTGGGCCGGGCAGCTTGCCGATCCGCCGGCGCCCCTGGATCTGCGCACGCCGACGCCGGCCGTGCCCCGCCCGGAAGACGAAGGCGCCCGGCTGGCCTTCCGCCTGCCGGCCGATCTGGCCGGGCGGCTGAAGACCCGGGCCGAGGCCTGGCGCTGCACGCCCTTCATGGTGATGCATGCGGCCTTTGCCCTGCTGCTGCACCGTTATTCGGGGCAGGAGGATCTGGTGATCGGTTCCCCGGTGGCCGGACGCACCCATCCGGATCTGGAACCGCTGATCGGCTTCTTCGTCAACATGCTGCCCTTGCGTCTGACGGTGCGCGACAGCGATACGGTCGAGGCGGTGATCCAACGGGCGCGGCGCACGTGCCTGGAGGCCATCGAGTATCAGGATCTGCCCTTCGACCTGCTGGTCGAACGGCTGAATCCGGAGCGCGGTACCGGTCGTGCGCCGTTGTTCCAGGTGGGGTTGGTATGGGAGGAGGGTGCGACGGGGGACGCCGTTTTCCCCGGCCTGACGGCGTCGGCGGTTGCCGTTCCCCACAATTGGGCCAAGCTGGATCTGGTGCTCTCCCTGGGGGGCACGGACGGGGCGGACGCCTGTCTCGCCTACCGCACCAGCCTGTTCGACCAGACGACGATTGCGGGCATGCGCGACCACCTGCTGACCTTGCTGGACGGTCTGCTGCGGGATGGGGAGCGGTCGCAGTCCGCTCCGGCTTCGGCCCTGCCCATGCTGCCCCTGGCCGAGACCCGCCGGCTGCTGCACGACTGGAACGACACCACCATCGACCGTCCGGCGGAGATGACCCTGACGGCCGTGATCGGCGCGGTCGCCCGGACGACCCCGGCCCGGGCGGCGCTGGAATTCTGCGGGCGGACGTGGAGCTATGGCGCTCTGGACCGCCTGTCCGATTACATGGCCGGCGCGCTGCTGGAGGCTGGCGTGGTCCCGGGATCCCTGGTGGGTCTGTTCACCGGCCGCCATCCCCACTTGGTGATCGGCATGCTGGGGATCCTCAAGGCCGGCTGCGGCTATGTGCCGCTGGACCCGGACGACCCCGGGGGGCATTGGACGCGCCAGGTGCTGGAAGACGCGGCCCTGTGCGCCGTCGTCGCTGGCGCCGGGCTGGCGGAGCAGGCGGCGGGGCTGGGTCTGCCGGTGGTAACGGTTCCAGACACCGCCTCCGAAGCGATGAAAGAGATCCGGCCGCTGCCGGCGGTGATGCCGTCGGACCGGGCCTATGTGATCTTCACCTCCGGCTCCACGGGGCGGCCGAAGGGGGTGGCGGTATCGCATCGGGCGATCTGCAACACCACCCTGGCCTTTGTCCGCTGCATGCGGCTGGATGCGTCGGCGCGGCATCTGCAATTCTTCTCGCCGGTGTTCGACGGGGTGGGGGCCGAGGTGTTCCCGACGCTTGCGGCCGGAGCGACGCTGGTCTTCGGGGTGCGGGAGGCGATCCTGCCCGGGCCGGATCTCGCCCGCTTCCTGGCCGATGCGCGGATCAGTCACCTTCTCGTGACGCCGTCGGCCCTGCGCCTGCTGCCGCCCGGCCCCCTGCCGGAGCTGCGGGTGATCATGGTCGCCGGCGAGGCCTGCCCGCCCGATCTGGCGCGGGACTGGGCGACCGGCCGGGCCTTCCTGAACGGCTATGGCCCGACGGAAACGGCGATCTGTGCCTCGGCGACGGAGTATTGGGAGGAACGGGGGCGGCTGATTCTGCGTCCCTTCGAGAACACCACCCTGGACGTGCTGGACGATGTCGGGCGACTGCTGCCCGTGGGGCTGGCCGGCGAGCTGTGCATTGGCGGCATGGGGCTGGCCGACGGCTATCTGGGGCAGCCGGAGCGCACCGCCCGGGCTTTCATCGCGGATCCCCACCGGCCGGGCCGGCGGCTCTATCGCTCCGGCGACCGGGTGCGGCGGCTGGCCGATGGAACCCTTGAGTTCCTGGGACGTGACGACCGTCAGGTGAAGGTGCGCGGCTTCCGGGTGGAGCTGGACGAGGTGGCGGCCGGCCTGGGCGCTTTACCGGGGGTGACAGAGGCCGCCGTGGTGGCACAGTCCGACGCTTGCGGCCAGAAGCGGCTGGTGGCCTATCTGGCCGGAAGCCTGGACCGCGAGGCGGCCCGTGCCGCTGCCCGCGCCGCCCTGCCCCCGGCGATGGTGCCGGAACGCTTCGTCATCCTGCCGGCCCTGCCCAAATCGGCGGCGGGCAAGATCGACCATCGCGCCTTGTCCGACCCCGGGCGGGAGAATGAACCGGCGGGGCCGCTGGCCATTTCGGGTCGGGCGGGGCCGACGGTCCGCCCCTCTGATAGGGGGATGGATGAGGCTGTCGCCGCCCTGTGGCGGGAGGTCCTGGGCCACGGAGACTTCGGCCCGGACGACAATTTCTTCGATGCGGGCGGCCATTCGCTGCATCTGGCCATGCTGCACCGGCGGCTGGTGGAGGGACGGGCTCCGGACCTGCGCATGACCGACCTGTTCCAGTATCCCACCGTGCGCGGCCTTGCCCGCTTCCTGGGCGGCGGGACGGAGGCGCAGGAGACAGCCCGGCCAGCGGGACCGGTCGCTGCCGCCATCGCGGCGGACGAGCCCATTGCGGTGATCGGGATGGCTGGCCGCTTCCCCGGAGCCGGCGATCTTGCGACCTTCTGGCGCCATCTGCACGACGGCATCGACGTCACCACCGACTACAGCGACGAGGAATTGCTGGCCCGGGGCATTGCGCCGGAGATGCTGGCCCACCCGGCCTTTGTCCGGCGGGGCCTGCCCCTGGAGGATGCGGACCGCTTCGACGCCGGCTTCTTCGGCTTCTCGCCCAAGGAAGCGCGGCTGACCGATCCACAGCAGCGGCTGTTCCTGGAAGGCGCCTGGGCGGCGCTGGAAGATGCGGGCTATGGCGACCGGGACGAACCGGCGCGGTCGGTGGGGGTCTTCGCCTCCTGTTCCATCAGCCACTACCTGCTGGACAACATTCACCCTAACCGCCAGGCCCTGGGGGTGGGGCCGGACCAGTGGGTGATCGGCAACGACAAGGACTTCCTGGCCACCCGGGTAGCCTACAAGCTCAACCTGCGCGGCCCGGCTGTCTCTGTCGGCACCGCCTGTTCCTCGTCGCTGGTGGCGCTGCATCTGGCCTGCGAAAGCCTGCGCCGGGGCGATTGCGCCATGGCCCTGGCCGGCGGCGTGTCGCTGGATGCGGATCGGGTGGGCTATCTGGCGGTCGAGGGCGGTATCCTGTCGCCTAGCGGCCGATGCCGGCCCTTTGACGCTGCGGCGGACGGCACCACCAGCGGCAGCGGAATGGCGGCGGTGGTCCTGAAGCCCCTGTCGGCGGCGCTGGCCGACGGGGATACCGTTCGCGCGGTGGTGCTGGGCACCGGGGTCAACAACGACGGTGCGGACAAGGTCAGCTATACCGCCCCCAGCCTGGAGGGGCAGGTGCGGGCGATCCGCCGGGCGCTGGACGTGGCCGGCGTGTCTCCGGACACCATCGGCTATGTGGAAACCCATGGCACCGGCACGCACCTGGGCGACCCCATCGAAGTGCGGGCGCTGACCCGGGCCTATGCCGCCGGGGACGCGGGGCGCCCCGTTCCGCTGGTGCTGGGTGCCTTGAAAGCCAGCGTCGGCCATCTGGATACGGCGGCCGGGCTGGCCGGGCTGGTCAAGACGGTGCTGGCCCTGGAGGCCGGCGTGATCCCGCCGACACCGGGGTTCTCGACCCCCAATCCGGAGATCGACTTTGCCAGCGGTAACCTGGTGGTCGGGACCGAGCCCCGGCCCTGGCCGGAGACGGGCACGCCCCGCCGGGCCGGGGTGAGTTCCTTCGGGGTCGGCGGCACCAATGTGCATGCGATCCTGGAAGCCCCGCCGCCGTTTGAAGCACCCGTGGCGGAGACCGATGGCCGGCATATCCTGCCCCTGTCGGCGCGCACGCCCGAGGCTCTGCGCACCCTGGCCCGGCGGCTGGCCGATCACATCGGCCGCCATCCCGACGCCCTGGCCGATATCGCCCATACGCTTCAGGTGGGGCGGACCCGCCTTGGCCTGCGGGCGGCGGCGGTGGGCGCGACGGCCGAGGCGGTGCGGACGCAGCTGATGCGCATCGCCGATGGTGCGGTCGAGGGCGTGGCGGAGCGGCGGCTTGATCGCCCGGTCGTGTTCCTGTTCCCCGGCCAGGGCAGCCAGCATATCGGCATGGCCCGTGGCCTCTATGCCCGTGATCCGGCGTTCCGTGCCCTGGTTGATCACGGCGCCGAGCGGCTGGCTGCGCCCCTGGGGCGGGATCTGCGGGCGGTGATGACCCCGGCGGACGGCGAGGATCCGGAGTCGGCGGCGGCGCTGCTCGATCAGACCCGCCATGCCCAGCCGGCGCTGTTTGTGGTGGAATACGCCCTGGCCCGGCGGCTGATGGATCTGGGCATCCGGCCCCGGGCGATGATCGGCCACAGCCTGGGCGAACTGGTGGCGGCCTGCGTGTCCGGCCTGATCGGACTGGATGACGCGCTTAATCTGGTGGCCCGGCGTGGTACGCTGATGCAGGCCCAGCCAGCCGGTGCGATGGTGGCGGTAGAGGGGACCGAGGCCGAGCTGCGCCCCTATCTTATCCCGGGGGTGGAGGTCGCCGCCTACAACGGCCCGACCCAGCATGTGCTGGCCGGTCCCTTCGCGGCCATCGCCGTTGTCGAAGCGTTGTGCCAGAGCCATGGGCGGGCGCATCGGCGGCTGCGGACCTCGCACGCCTTTCATTCGGCGCTGATGGACGGGGCGGCCGAGGTTCTGCGTGCCGGAGACCTGCCGCCGCCGGGCGTGCCGGAAATCCCCTTCATCTCCAACCGCACCGGCGGCTGGTTCGATGCGGCCGACGCGGCCGATCCCGCCTACTGGGCCGACCATCTGCGCCAGCCGGTGCGCTTTGCCGAAGGCCTGCGCACCCTGCTGGCAGAAGGCGATCCGATCCTGCTGGAGGTGGGACCGGGCGGCGCCCTGCGCGGGATGCTCCGGGCCGAGGGGCGGGAGGTGCTGTGCTGCCTGTCCAACATCCGCGAAAGCCGCGATGATGAAACCGCCTTTGCCGAAGCGCTGGCGATGCTATGGCTGCAGGGGGCGGCCATCGACTGGGGCGCCTTGCACCGGGGAAAGGGTCGTCGCCGGGTGCCTCTGCCCCCCTATCCCTTCCGCCGGGACCGTCATTGGCTGCCGGCCGCAGGCCTGCCCATGGACGTGCCGCCCGCCCTGGTCCGCCATTGGCGGGCAGATGGAGCGGGGCGGATCCTGGTTACCCTGGCCCTGCCGCCCGGTCATTGGATCACCGAAGACCACCGCCTGTTCGACGGCCAGCCGACCTTGCCGGGGACAGGCTGCCTGGAACTGACCCGCGCGGCCTTTGCCAAGGTGTTCAAGGCCGAGCGGGTCGAACTGCGCGATACCTCGTTCCCCGCGCCGCTGATCGTCGGGGCCGGGGACGACCGGCGGATTGAACTGCTGTTCCAGACCCGAACCGGGACCGGGGGCGACGGCACCGCCTTTACCCTGCGCAGCCGGCCGGTGGACGGCGAGGACTGGACCATCCATGCCCTGGGCACCATCCTGGCCCATGATCGGCCGGTGCCCGCTCCCCTGCCGATGCCCTTGCCGGAAGCCGAGGAGACGGCGGACCTGGAGGCCTTCGCCTGGGTTCTTGGCCCCTATGGCCCGCGCTGGCACTGCTTCCGCAGCGTTTTCCGCGCCGGGGACGAGGCCTGGGCGCGGTTGCGCCTGACCGAGGGGTTTGCGGCCGATTGCGCGACGATGGCCCTGCATCCGGCATTGCTGGACATGGCCACCGCCTTTCAGTCCCTGTGGCGCGTGGTGCGCGGCGAGGGGCGGCGGGGGCTGGTGCCCTTCCATTACCAGCGCCTGACCATCCATGGTGCGCTGTCGCCAGACATCGTGGTGCGTGGCCGTGCGGCGGGCCGGGACACCTATGATGTCACCTTGTATGGCGAACGGCCCGACGGGGCCGGCGGCACCCTGCTGGTTCCGCTGGTCGAGGTGGACGGCTACATGCTGCGCGAAGCCATTCCTGCCACGACGGACGGCACCCGGCCGCTGGAGGACTGGTGCCAGACGGTGGCGTGGGAGCCGGCTCCGGCGGCGGAGGGGATGCGGCAGACCGACGCACCCTGGCTGATCTTTGCGGAGCGGCTGGACGGCGCGCCGCCGGGCAGCCTGTTCGTGGTGCCCGGCCCGGCCTTCGACCGCCGGGGGCCGGATGCCTGGAGCCTGCGGCCGGACAGCGTCGAGGATCACGCCGCCCTGCTGGAGGCTCTGGAGGCCGAAGGCCGGCTGCCCGATCATATCGTTCATGCCTGGAGCCTGGAGGGGGCGACGCAGGGGACGGTGGCGGATGCCTTCGCCTCCATGCTCGCCCTGGTCAAGCCCTTGGGCGCGATGATACGGCGCCCGGTGCTGGTCTCGCTGGTAACCCGGGGGCTGGCCGGCCTTCCTGGGGATGGGACCGAAGATATCGCGGCGACCGGTGCGGCGGGGGTGCTGCGCGCCGTGGCCTGGGAGTTTCCGGAGATCCGCTGCCGCCACATCGATCTGGGCGCCGCGGCCGATACCGAAGCCCTGCTCGGCGAACTGGCGGTGCGGCCCGCCGATCCCCTGCCGCGCGGCGGTCTGCGGATCGCCCTGCGGGATGGCCGGCGGCTGGCGCCCTGCTTCCCGGTGGTCGAAACACGGGCGGGGGCCGCGCCCCTGCGGGCGGGCGGCACTTATGTGATCACAGGTGGCCTGGGGGGGATCGGCCTGGCACTTGCCCGTCATATCGCCGAGACGGCCGAGGGGAGTCGCCTGGTGCTGGTGGGCCGCTCCGCCCGGCCGGAAACCGCGCCGCAGGTGGAGGCGCTGAAAGCCCTGGGGGCGGATGTGGTGGTGGTGGCCGCCGATGTGTCTTCGGCCGAGGGCGTGGCGCAGGCAATGGACACCGCCCATGCCCGTTTCGGGCCGGTCAGCGGGGTGATCCATGCCGCCGGGGTGCAGGCCGGCGGCCTGATCGAGACCCAGACTGCCGAGAGTGCCCGCGCCGTGCTGGCCGCCAAGACTCTGGGGACGGACCGGCTGATTGCCGCAGTGCGCGGGGACGGGCCGGATTTCATCCTGCTCTGCTCCTCGCTGGTCACCGTCTACGGTGGGCTGGGGCAGGCCGATTACGCGGCGGCCAACGGCTACCTGGAGGCTGCCGCCCGCCATGCGCGGGCCGAAGGCCTGCCGGTGACGGCGGTGGCCTGGGACGCCTGGGCCGAGGTGGGAATGCGCGTTGCCCATGACCGGGATCAGGGCCGCGAGACCGGCGCTGCCGATGGCCTGTCCACCGCCGAAGGCTGCCGCCTGTTCGAGCGGGCCTTGAGTGCGGACCTGCCCGTGGTGGTGGTCAGCCGTGCCGCGCCCGTGGACGGCACGCCGGATACCGGTGCGCGGCGTCCGGGGGGTGGCGGGGCGGCGTCGGTCGGGGGGGCAGCGGGCACCCACATTGCACCTCGCACGCCGTTGGAAGAAGAGATCGCCGCTCTGTGGGAAGACCTGCTGGGGGTGACGGCGCCGGGGGTGGAGGACAACTTCTTCGACCACGGCGGCCATTCGCTGCTGGGGACCCAGCTGGTGTCGCGGCTGCGCGACCGCTGGGGCGGGGCGATGACCTTGGCGGAGTTCCTGGAAACCCCGACCATCGCCGCCATCGCCGACGCGGTGGAGGCCCATCGTGCGGCATCGTCCGGAGAGGGTGCCGGCGCGGGTGGAAACGATGGCCCGCTGGCTGATCCGGACGTGCGGTTCTGCCTGGTGCCGGTGCAGTCCAAGGGGGCGGGCCGGCCGTTCTTCTGCCTGCCGGGCATGGGGGGCAATGTCTCGCAGATGCTGCCCCTGGCCAATGCGCTGGGGACGGAGCGGCCGTTCTATGGCCTGCAATGCCTGGGCCTGGACGGCAAGCGTCCGCCGCATGAGTCGGTGGAGGCGATGGCCGAGCACTACATCCGCTGTATCAAGGCGATCCAGCCGCAGGGACCTTATCTACTGGGCGGCCATTCCCTGGGCGGCAAGGTGGCCTATGAAATGGCCTGGCGCCTGCATCAGGCTGGCGAGCGGGTGGCCCATATGGCGCTGTTCGATTCCGCCGCACCGCCCTACAAGAAACTGCCGGAGCCCGACGACGCCCAGGTGCTGTTCACGCTGCTGAGCATTTTCGGCTACTACTTCGGCAAGGTGATCACGCTGTCGAAGGCCGAGCACCAGGCGGTGATGGCGCTGGATCTGGACGCCAAACTGGCCTTGCTGCGCGACCGGCTGGAGGCCTTCGACCTGATCCGCCCGGGCTCCGACCCCGGCACGATTCGGGGGCTGTTCAACGTCTACAAGGCCGCCGGGCATTTCGGGAACAAATACGATCCCCACAATCCGCCGATTCCGGTGCCGATGACGCTGTACAAGGCGGTGGACCCCATGCCGCCCACCGTCAGCCTGCCGGAAATCCGCGAAACCCCGGCCTGGGGGTGGGAACGGTTCTCGACGCTCCCGGTGGCGCTCCAGGAGGTGCCGGGGGATCACTTCTCCTGCCTGACACCAGCCCACGTGTCAGCGGTGGCCGAGCGATTGAAACGGGATCTGGCAGCGGCTGACGGGGCGGCAGGGTAATTCGGCTTCAGGATTCACTTATCTGTTTTGTGATATGAGAGTATTGACCGAGAGAAAATCCCGAGTGGACGGAATCGTCTGTGACGATCTATTCTCTTTAAAAATAATATCCTAGAGAGTGCGGAGCGACTGTAAGGAAGCGAAGAATGTTCTATCCACATTCAAACCGCTCCAGGCATCGTTCTACCACCAGGGCATGCCCGAAAAGGATATCGCTGCCGATCTCCTGGACTTCCTTGGGAGAGAACCAATCGAAGTCTTCCGCGTCGGCGCCGTAGACGATCGGACTTGTGATCTCCGCCATGACGACCAGACAGATGGCGTGTTTCATCGGGTCATGGAGCCGTCCCTCCCGCGCTTCGGGGAAATATTCCGCGACGTAGACAGGTTGGACCAAATCGGGCAGCTTGAAGCGGACGTCATCGCCCAGGTAGGTGTACAGATAGCGGCGGGTGGCCTCTTCCAGGGATTCGTGGATCAGGAGGGGGCCGCCGATCAGGCTTAGTCCAGGTCCTGCATAGGGGGTCCGCAGCCAGGCGAACCCGATATCTTTCAGGCACCCGTTCTTCCCCCGTCGGTAGGTCAGGAGTGTCACCCACGGGATCGGGACGGTCCTGTACAAGTGATTCCACTGCTTCTGATCCAGGGTTCGTGTCATGGAGCCGCCTCGCCGATGCATCCAGGCAAAGGGTAGGGTGCCTCAGAACAGCGTTTGTGGAAACGGCCTACAGCGGTAATGGCCCGTTGTTCTTGATCTCTTCCATCACCGCGTAGGTGCGGGTTTCCTTGACGCCGGGCATGGCCAGCAGGATGTCGCCCAGGAAGTGGCGGTAGGTGGCCATGTCGCGCAGGCGGGCCTTGATCAGGTAATCGAACCCGCCGGCCACCATGTGGCATTCCAGGATCTCCGGCGCCCGCTGCACGGCACCGGCGAACTTCTCGAACACGTCCGGCGTGGTCTTGTCCAACAGAACCTCCACGAACACCAGCAGGCCGAAATCCAGCTTGTGCGGGTCCAGATGGGCGCTGAAGCGGACGATGTAGCCGTTTCTTTGCAGCCGGCGCAGGCGGTCGCTGGTGGAGGTCGGGGCAAGACCCACCCGCTGGGCCAGATCCGCGTTGGAGATTCGCCCGTCGGTCTGGAGTTCGTTGAGGATCCTGCGGTCAATTTTATCGATAT
The DNA here is from genome assembly GCA_046233135.1 of Rhodospirillaceae bacterium Z3-40. Lineage (GTDB taxonomy): Bacteria > Pseudomonadota > Alphaproteobacteria > Rhodospirillales > Rhodospirillaceae > JBJXHN01. The sequence continues at coordinate 132,612 of JBJXHN010000006.1, forward strand.
CCGTCATTTTCACGATCCGATGTCATTAAATCCGTGATTTATACGACGAAATGGCAGAATTTTCAATAGTTATCCGGTCAGATTCTCCGTAGGATCTTGATCCATCGGAGAAACACGGGGTTTCCCGTTGAAACCACGGATCGGAGACAGCCATGCCCTTCGTTGCGCCGAAAGTGTTCCCCGCCGAAATCCCGACCCCGGTGCATCCTTGCGCCCCCTTTGCCCAGTTCGATCCCGACCGGCCGCCGCTGGACGAGGGGCGGCGGCGGATCCTTGGCGCCAATCGCCTGCCTGAAACCATCTGTCTGCCGCCGCTGGTCGAGGCCGCGACCCTGCCGCCAGAGGCCGCAACGCGGGTGCGGGAAACGGCGCGGCGGCTGGTGACGGCCATGCGCGACAAGGGGCGATTGAGCCCGGTGGAAGGGCTGATGCAGGAATACGCCCTGTCGACGGCCGAGGGCGTGGCCCTGATGTGCCTGGCCGAGGCGCTGCTGCGGGTGCCCGATACCCCTACCCGGGACGCCCTCATCCGCGACAAGATCGCCACCGGCGACTGGCAGGCGCACTTGGGGGGCAGTGCTTCGATGTTCGTCAATGCCTCCACCTGGGGCCTGCTGGTCACCGGCAAGGTGGTGGGACGCAAGGCGCTGGGCAGCGGTCACCTTGCCGGGGCGCTGGGCGGCCTGCTGGCCCGCTGTGGCGAGCCGGTGGTGCGGGCGGGGGTGACCTTCGCCATGCGCATGATGGGTGAGCAGTTCGTGCTGGGGGAAACCATCACCGACGCCCTGGACAAGGCCAGATCGCGGGTCGCGGAGGGCTATGCCCATTCCTATGACATGCTGGGCGAAGCGGCGATGACCGAGGCCGATGCAGCCTGCTACCTGCGCGCCTATGAACAGGCGATCCACGCCATCGGGGCGGCGGCGACCGGCAAGGGGCCGTATGTGGACGCGGGCATCTCCATCAAGCTGTCGGCCCTGCATTCCCGCTATCGTCGCGCCCGCATGGACCGGGTGTTCGCCGAACTGCTGCCCCGGGTGCGCGGGCTGGCCCTGCTGGCCAAACACTATGACATCGGCCTGAACATCGATGCGGAAGAAGCCGAACGGCTGATGCCCTCGCTCGACCTGCTGGGGCGGTTGAGCCGGGATCCGGAACTGGCCGGCTGGAACGGCCTGGGCGTCGTGGTGCAGGCCTATGCCAAGCGCTGCCCCTTCGTCATCGACCACCTGATCGATATGGCCCGCCAGAGCGGCCGGCGGCTGATGATCCGGCTGGTCAAGGGCGCCTATTGGGACAGCGAGATCAAGGCCGCCCAGGTGGAGGGGCTGGAAGGCTTCCCCGTCTATACCCGGAAAGTCTATTCGGACATCGCCTATGCCGCCTGCGCCCGCAAGCTGCTGGCCGCGCCTGACGCGGTGTTCCCCCAGTTCGCCACCCACAATGCCCAGTCCATCGCCACGGTGCTGGAGATGGCGGGCGACGACTTCACCGTCGGACAATACGAATTCCAGTGCCTCCACGGCATGGGCGAGGCGTTGTATGACGAAGTGGTCGGCCCGAAAAAGCTGAACCGTCCCTGCCGCATCTATGCCCCCGTCGGCTCCTACGAGACCCTGCTGGCCTATCTGGTGCGGCGGCTGCTGGAGAACGGCGCGAACAGCTCGTTCGTCAATCGCATCGCCGACGAGACGATTTCCATCGATGACCTGACCCGCGATCCCGTCGAGGTCGCCCGCAGCATCGAGCCTTTGGGGGCTCCGCATGGGGCGATCCCTCTGCCGACGGATCTGTATGGAGGGGAGCGGCGCAATGCCAAGGGTCTGGATGTGACCGACGATCTGGATCTGGCCGACCTGGAAACCGCTTTCCGGCGGTCCGTCGTCCGGTCGTGGCGGGCGGTGCCGATGCTGGGAACCCATACGGTGGAGACCGGACCGTCCCAGCCGGTGCGGAACCCGGCCGACTTGCGCGATGTGGTCGGCCAGTGGAGCCCCGCGAGCCGCGAGGTGGTGGAGGAGGCCTTCGAACAGGCGGCCGGGGCCGCGGCGTCCTGGGCGATGGTGCCGGTGTCCGAGCGGGCGGAGCGGCTGGAAAAGGCGGCGGATCTGTTCGAAGCGCATATGGCCGAATTGGTGGGGCTGACCATGCGCGAGGCCGGCAAGTCCGTGCGCAATGGCATCGCGGAGGTGCGGGAGGCGGTGGACTTTCTGCGCTACTACGCCGCCGAGGCCGCAGGCAGCATGGGCGCGGCGCATCGGCCGTTGGGACCGGTGGTCTGCATCAGCCCCTGGAACTTTCCTCTGGCCATCTTCACCGGACAGATCGCGGCTGCCCTGCTGGCAGGCAATGTGGTGCTGGCCAAGCCGGCGGAGGAAACCCCGTTGATCGCGGCCGAGGCGGTGACCCTGCTGCGGTCTGCGGGCATCCCCGATGCCGCCTTGCAACTGCTGCCCGGCGACGGAGCCGTGGGGGCGCAGCTGGTCAGCCATCCCCGGGTGCGGGCCGTGCTGTTCACCGGTTCCACCGAAGTGTCCCGGCTGATTGCCCGCGACCTGGCACAGCGCACGCTGCCCGACGGCCGGCCGATCCCGCTGATCGCTGAAACCGGGGGGCAGAATGCGCTGATCGCCGATTCCTCGGCGCTGACCGAACAGGTGGTGGCCGACGTGGTGGCCTCGGCCTTCGACAGCGCCGGCCAGCGGTGTTCGGCGCTGCGGATCCTGTGCCTGCAAGAAGACGTGGCGGATCGGACCTTGGAGATGCTGAGAGGGGCGATGACGGATCTGCGGGTCGGCGCACCGGACCGGCTGGCCACGGACGTGGGGCCGGTGATCAGCAAGGACGCGCAGGCCCGGATTCTGGCGCATATCGACACCCAGCGGGCCAAGGGGCGTCCGGTGCATCAGGCGGCTCTGGCGGCGGAGGCCGGCCACGGGTTTTTCGTGCCGCCCACCCTGATCGAACTGGACAGCCTGGACGACCTGACCGAGGAAGTCTTTGGCCCGGTGCTGCATGTCTACCGCTATCGCGGTGATCGCTTCGAAGCGGTGCTGGACGAGGTCAACCGATTGGGCTTCGGCCTGACCTTCGGACTTCACACGCGGATTGATGCCCGGGTGGAGACGGTCTGCCGCGCGATGGCCGTGGGCAACATCTATGTGAACCGCAATATCGTCGGCGCCATCGTCGGCGTGCAGCCCTTTGGCGGTCGCGGGCTGTCAGGAACGGGGCCGAAGGCCGGCGGGCCGCTGTATCTGCGTCGGCTGATGGCGGACAAGCCGCTGGCCTGCGGGCTGGAGACACGGCCTCGGCCGCCCCGGGCGCTGAGCCTGTACCTGGAGTGGCTGACGGCGCATGGCTTGGGGAACGAAGCCGGGGTGCTGGCGGTCTATGGATCGGAAACGCCCCTGGACCTGACCGTCGAGTTGAAAGGACCGGTGGGTGAGCGCAACACCTATCGCCTGGATCCGCGCGGAACGGTGCTGCTGGCCCCGGAAACGGCGGTGGGGCTGCGGCAACAGCTGGCGGCGGTTCTCGCAACCGGTAACCAGGCACTGGTGCTGGAGCGGGAAGATCTGCGACAGGCGTTGAGCAGCCTGCCGGCAGATCTGGCCACCCGGATCACCTGGACCGATACGGTGCCCGACACGCCGCCGGACGCTGCACTGATCGAAGGGGAGCCAGGGCGGGTGCGGATGCTGACCATCGCGCTGGCTGCATTGGACGGTCCGCTGGTGCCGGTGCAAAGCGCGTCGTCCGTGGCGGTCGCCGGGGCGGAGCCGGCCTATCGCCTCGACCAGTTGCTGCATGAAACGGCGGTCAGCGTGAACACGGCGGCGGCCGGTGGCAATGCCAGCCTCATGGCGGTGGTGTAGGGTCAGGCTCCGAACCGCCGGCCGGCCTCGATGGCCAATCCGGTGCCGACACTGCCGAAGGCTTCGCCTTCGATCAGCTGGGCGTGGGGCAGGGTCGCCTGGATGCGCCGGCGCACGGCCGGGATGGCGCCAGAACCGCCGGTGAGGAAGACCGCCTGGATGTCTTTCCCGTCAATTCCGGCGGAGGCGAGGCAGGCGCCGATTCCCTTTTCAATCCGGTCCAGGGCTTCGGTAATCGCGTCCTCGAACCCTTCGCGGAAAACCTCAAGGGCGATACCGCCGTCGACCGGCAGGTCGATGGTGGCCGTCGGGGCCTCTGACAGGGAGACCTTGGCGTGTTCGACGCTTTCGGCGATCCGGTGGCCGTCCCGGTTGTCAAAGACATCGATCAGGCGCTGGATCAGCGTCTGGTCCTTGGCCATCGCGCGCATCGACCGCAGGAAGTTGAGGTTGTCGGAGGTATAGAGGGCCGGAATCCGGTGCCAGGTGGCCAGGTGCTGGAAGAACCAGTTCGGGACATGCAGCTTCTTCTCGCCGATCTCTGCCCGGTGACCGAGATGGGGCATGACCTCGGCGACACTGAGCAGCCGGTCGAAATCGGTCCCGCCCACATGCACGCCGCTGTTGCCGAGAATGTCGCCGGAGCGATCGGTTGCCTTGGCGCGGTCGGGTGACAGGCGGGCGATGGTGAAATCCGAGGTGCCGCCCCCCAGGTCGACGACCATCACCAGTTGCTCGTGGTCCAGCGTCGCCTCGTGATTCAGGGCGGCGGCGACGGATTCGTAAAGAAATTCGACGTGACGGAAACCCTGGGCGCGCAGGATCGAGTCCAGCTTGTCCTGGGCGTTGCGGTCGGCCTCGTCATCGTTGTCGACGAAGCGGACCGGCCGTCCGGCGACGACGCTGTCGATCGGCCTGCCCAGATCGGCTTCGGCGCGTGCCTTCAGATGGCCGATCAGCATGCCGATCACTGAGGCCAGCGGAATCCGGCGGTTCTTGATCAGGGTTTTGTCGTCGATCAGCGACGAGCCCAGCAGGCTTTTCAGGGCACGCAGCAGGCGGCCTTCCGCGCCGTCGATATAGGTGGCAATGGCCGCGCGGCCGAACAGCACCGCATCGTCCTCGAAGTCGAAGAAGATGGCGCTTGGTAGGGTGGGATGGCGGTTTTCGAGCGGGCACAGCCTGGCGCGTCCGTCGGTTACCACGCCGATGGTGGAATTGGAGGTGCCGAAGTCCAGGCCGCAGAAAGTCGTGGTCATCATCACTCTCGGAAAAAACGGAGGGCCGACCTCCCGGTGGTGTGGGGCCACCCGGAGAGCAGGGGGTTATAGGCCATGCCGTCCCCGCGCCCAACCCGGCACGGACCCGAATCGCACCCTCACGTTCTTCCCGTCCCCCAGAGCACCGGCCCAAGTCGACCCGTTCTGCTCTTTGCCACTCCCAGGGCGCGACCGCGTCCCGGCCGCAGGCCGCCCCGCCGTGAGGCATCAATTAAACCTATCCAGCGTTAGCACGGCCAGCCAAGCTCTTTGCCACCCCCCAGGGCGCGACCGCGCCCCGGCCGCAGGCCGCCCCGCCGGAGGCGTCCGCGCAGCGGACTGCCGTGAGGCATCAATTAAACGTATCCAGCGTTTCGTGCAGGCGTTCGATGCGTTCCAGGTGGGCGCGGCCGCGGCGGCCGGCCTTGTGCAGAGCCTCGACCGACAGGTGCCGGGTGATGGCCAGGGCCGGGCCGCAGCTGTCGAACAGAAAGGCGCCCTTGGTCTCCACGGTCACTGTCCAGGTGGCCAGGGCCGGCAGGCGGCGGGCGGTAGGGTCGGTGATCAGGGCGATAGGCGTTCCCTGAGCCTTCGCCGCCAACAGGATCGCATGCAGGTCCTTCACCCGGCGGCGCAGGGCGACCACGACCAGCAGGTCGGCCGGCGTCAGATCGGCCAGGTATTCGCCCATGGTCTCGCCGCTCGCGGGCATCAGGTGGACGTCGCCGCGGAACTGCACCAGCTGCCAGCGGAAATACTCGGCGATGAAACGGCTGTTTCGGTATCCCACCAGCCAGACCCGCCGCGCCCCGACGATATGGGCGACGATATCTTCCAGCTGGGTGGGGTTCAGCTTGGCCAACGAACTGCGCAAAAGCTCCGTCTCGTCGCGTAGAACGGCGTTCAGGCCGCTGCTCATGGGGGTCGAGCCGGGCTTGCTTTCCATGTACAGCGGCGATCCCCAGTCCCGGCGCTCTCGGGACAAAAGGCGTGCTTCATCAAAGCTTTGGAAACCAAGCCGGTGGAACAGTCGGGTGGCGGCAGCCTTCGAGACCCCGGCCAGGGCGGTCAGTTCCGAAGCCTTGAAGGCCGACAGGTCGCCGGGGAAGTCCAGGATCACCTCGGCCAGCTTGCGTTCCGATTCGGGAAGGCTGTCGTAGTGGTCGTGAATGCGCGCTTCGATAGATTTCACCCGGGACCGTGTCCCGGTGGCCGGCCCGCCCTTGGCGGAAGTGTCGTCGGAACTGCCCATCACGCTGATCTCCTTGATCTTCCGGCGAGGGCATAGAGCACAATGCCGGGGGACCGCAAGGCGTCTGAAACCATATTTTTAAAAATATTGACACGCTGAAACTCATGTTTCAACATCTGCGTATCGGATCTCGGATCCTCCGGGCAGGGGAAACCGGTGATTCGGTTTCTTTCCCGATACGACCCGATGAACGAGCGCGAAGGATGGCGGGGCAGATGAACGACAGCGGTATCGAAGATCCCAGGGCGCGGCTGGCCCTGCGGCTCAGCCGGTCCCTGAACCGGTGGGTCCAGCATGGCTGCGTGGCGCTGTTCAGCCTGCTGGTGCTGGACGTGTGGCTGGGGGTGGCGGTGCGCTATGTGCTGCCGCTGGACTGGACCTTCACCGAGGAACTGGCCCGGTACATCATGATCTGGATGGCGCTGCTGGCGGTGTCGTCGGGCATTTCGCACCGGGAACACATCGGCATGATGGTGTTCTTCGCCCGCTTTCCGCCCCGCGGCCGGCGGCTGCTGGCTGTCGGGTTCGATGCCATCGCCTTCGTGTTCTTCGCGGTGATCCTGGTCTACGGGCTAGGCTTCGTGGATCGCGGTTTCACCCGCTACACCATGATCAACGAGATTCCCAAGGCCTGGCCCTTCATGGGCGTGCCGCTGGCCGCCGCGCTGGCCTGCGTCCAGCTGGTGCTGGTGGGGGTGCATGACTGGTTTTCCGCCGACGGCGTGACCGCCGCCGAACGCGTCGATCTGTAGGGGGAGGGCCGGTCCATGATCCTGGTTGCCATCGTTTTCTTCGGCCTGCTCGCCCTGGGGATGCCCGTGGGCTTCGTCCTGGGGGTGGCCGGCATGGTCGGCATCTTCGACATGGGCGGCGGCGGACGGTTCCTGGCCATGGTGCCCGACCGCATGTTCGCCGGCCTGGACCTGTTTCCCTTTCTGGCGATGCCGTTTTTCATCTTCGCCGGCGAGGTGATGAACCGGGGTGGGATCACGCTGAGCCTCGTGCGCTTCGCCGATGCTCTGGTGGGCTGGCTGCGCGGCGGGATGGCCCATTCCAATATGGTGGCTTCGGTGATGTTTGCCGGGATCACCGGTGCGGCCACCGCCGACGCGGCGGCCTTCGGCAATACCCTGGTGCCGGCCATGGTCAAGCAGGGCTATTCGCGCCCCTTCGCCTGTGCCGTCACGGCGGCGGGGTCGATCATCGGGCCGACCATCCCGCCGTCGACCCTGGCGGTGATCTACGGGTCGCTGATGGGGGTCTCCATCGCCGGGCTGTTCGCCGCCGGCATCCTGCCCGGCCTGCTGATCTGCCTGATCTGCATGGCGGTGATCGCGGCCATGGGCCGGAAGCTGAACCTGCCCAAGTCCGACCAGCGGCCGTCGCTGATGTCCATCCTCAGCGCCTTCCGCTCCAGCATCCTGGCGCTGATCCTGCCGGTATTCATTCTGGGGTCGATCCTGGGCGGTATCGCAACGCCGACCGAGGCCGCCTCCATCGCCGTGGCTTATGCGCTGGTGCTGGCCGGGGTGATCTATCGGGCGCTGACCTGGAAGGACCTGTACGAAATGATGCTGCGCACCGTGCGTATCACCGGGGTCATCTTCCTGATCATCGCTTCGGCCTCCATCCTCGGCTGGTGGATGACCTTCAACCAGATCCCCCAGACCATCGCCTCGGCCTTTCTGGCCCTGTCGAAGGACCCGGATACCGTCATCGCCATGATCCTGGCCCTGCTGCTGTTCATCGGCCTGTTCATGGACATCAACGCGACCCTGATCATCCTGGCCCCGGTGCTGGCGCCGCTGACCCTGAAGATCGGCATGGATCCGGTGCATGCGGGCATCATGATCATCCTGGCGCTGAACATCTCGCTGATGACGCCGCCGGTAGGGGCCTGCCTGTTCGTGCTTGCCTCCGTCACCAAGGAAAGCATCGAGAACATCACCAAGTCCCTGTGGCCCTTCCTGCTGGCCGAGGTGGCGGTACTGCTGCTGATCGCCTTCTGGCCCAGTCTGACCCTGTTCATTCCGAGACTGCTTGGCCTGTAGAGGCCGGTGGTCCCCTTCTGACCCCGTACCCCCTGTCCCTTTTCTGACCCCCCAATCGCTGGAGGAGTAGTTTCATGACCTTCCTGAAGTCCCTGAAAGCCGCGTCCGTCGCCGGTGTCGTTGCCGCGTCCGTCGGTCTGGCCATGCCGGCTGCGGCCGCCGATGTCACCATCCGGCTGGCGCACCTGAACCCGGAAGATCCGTTCGAAAGTCACTCCGGTGCCATGGCGGCGGTGTTCAAGTCGCTGGTGGAAACCGCCTCGGGCGGGGATATCGCCGTGGAGGTCTATCCCAACGGCCAGCTGGGCAAGGACAACGAGGTGATCCAGCAGGTGCGCGATGGCATCGTTGAATCCACCATCTCGTCGGCCGGCGGCGTGGCCGGCCACTATCCGCTGGTGGGCGTGTTCGACATGCCGTTCGCCTTCCCCAACATCGCCGTGTCCGACCGCGTGATGGATCTGCACAGCGACTTCGGCAAGAAGTTCTCTGCCGACCTGGAAGCCAAGACGGGCACCAAGGTGCTGGGCCTGCTGGACAGCGGGGGCTTCTTCGCGTTCACCAACTCCAAGAAGCCCATCGAGACGGTGGAGGACATGGAAGGCCTGCGCATCCGCACCATGACCCTCCCGACCCACCAGGCGATGGTGAACTCGCTGGGCGGCCAGGCCACGCCGCTGCCCTGGGCCGAGGTCTATACCGCCCTGCAGACCGGCGTCGCCGACGGCCAGATGAACCCGATCCCCATCATCGCTTTCGCCAAGTTCGACGAAGTGCAGAAATACCTGTCCATCACCAACCACGTCATCACGCCTTACGTCTGGATGATGAACGGGGCGTTCTATGAAGGCCTGTCGCCGGAACACCAGGCGATCATCGACTGGGCGTCCGAAGTGGCGGTGGATGCCGGCCGGGGCGTCTCCCGGGTGATCGAAGCATCCGAGCGTGGTCTTCCCAAGCTGGCCGAAAAGATGGAAGTCAACGCTGTCGCTCCGGCCGAGCTGGAGAAGTTCGCCGCCGCCACCCAGCCCGCCGTGCGCGCGCTGATCGAGGAAAAGTACGGCGCCGAAGGCGTGGAGATGCTGGAAGCCCTGATTGCCAACATCGACGCCGCGAAATAAGGACCGCCCGGCAAGGTCCCCCCAAGCCTTGCCGGACCCGGAGCGTCCGGTCCGGTCCGCCATCCGGGACGGACGCTCCCCTTCTTCTTCCCCCACACTTGTCCGAGTATCGTGCCATGCCTGCCTGTCCGCTGCCCGGCGCCTACGCCGTGACCCATTTCGCCAACCCCCGCGCTGCCGGTCCGCGCCCCCTGGGTGATCGGGAAACGGCGGTGATCGATCCCGCCGCCATGGATGCGGCGCGGGCGGAAATCGTCACCTGGCCCGGCTATGGGGAAACGCCCCTGCGGTCCCTGCCGGGGCTCGCCGAGGCTGCCGGGGTGGCGGCCATCCACTACAAGGACGAAGCCGGGCGCTTCGGCCTGGGCAGCTTCAAGTCCCTGGGCGGCGCCTATGCGGTGCTGCGGCTGTTGCAGGCCAGGCTGGCGGACCGGGGGATCACCGAGACCGTCGGTGCGGCCGATCTGATCGGCGGCGCATGGCAGGAGCAGGTGGCCGGGATCACGGTCTGCTGTGCCACCGACGGTAACCACGGCCGCTCCGTTGCCTGGGGCGCGGGGCGCTACGGCTGCCGTTGCGTGATCTATATCCACGGCACGGTCAGCCAGGGCCGCGCCGATGCCATCGCCGCCTATGGCGCCGAGGTGCGGCGGGTGCCGGGCAACTATGACGATGCCGTGCGTCAGGCCGCCGAGGACGCGGCCGCCAACGGCTGGTTTGTCGTCTCCGATACCTCCTATCCCGGCTACATGACCGTGCCGCGTGACGTGATGACCGGCTATACGGTGATGGTGGCCGAAGCCGTGGCCCGGATGCCGGTGCCGCCCTCCCATGTGTTCATCCAGGGCGGCGTGGGTGGTCTGGCCGCTGCCGTGGCCGTTGGCTGCTGGCGCGCCTGGGGGGCGGAGCGGCCCCGGCTGGTGGTGGTCGAGCCCGACAAGGCCGCCTGCCTGATTGCCAGCGCCCGCGCCAGCCGGCCGCAGCCGGTCCATGGTGACCTGGATACGGTCATGGCCGGGCTGGCCTGCGGCGAAGTCTCCCTGCTGGCCTGGGAGGTGCTGGACGGTGGCGCCGACGATTTCATGACCATCGATGACATTGCCGCCCTGGACTGCATGCGGCTGCTGGCCTCGGGCAGCCTGGATAGCCCCTTTGTCGCCGGCGAAAGCGCCGTGGCCGGTCTGGCCGGCATGCTGCTGGCCCGGGCCGACGACGCGCTGGCCAAGGCGATGGGCCTGGATGCGGACAGCCGGATTCTGGTGTTCGGCAGCGAGGGCGCGACCGATCCGGCCCTGTATGCCGAGATCGTCGGCCGCCCCGCCGAAGCGGTGGGAGCGGCAGCATGAGCAACGCCGCAAATCCGCGGATCAACGGCCCGCGCCTGCTCGACCGGATCCGCGCGCTGGGCGCCGTCGGCGGGCTGGACGGCGGCGGGGTCTGCCGCCTCGCCCTGACCGAGGAGGACCGTGCCGGCCGGGATCTGGTGTGTCGGTGGATGACCGAACTGGGGCTGACCGTCACCGTGGACGCCATCGGCAATATCTTCGGTCTGCGGCCCGGGCTGGAAGACGGTCCGCCGGTGATGACCGGCTCTCATATCGACACGGTGCGCACGGGCGGCCTCTATGACGGAAACCTGGGCGTGCTGGCGGGGCTGGAGGTGATGGCTGCGCTGAACGATGCCGGCGTGACCACCCGCCATCCCCTGGCGGTGGGCGTTTTCACCAACGAGGAAGGCGCGCGTTTCGCCCCGGATATGATGGGCAGCCTGGTTTATGTGGGCGGCCTGGATCTGGAGCCGGTGCTGGAGACCAGGGGCATCGACGGAACCACGGTCGGCGCCTGCCTGCACGGCATCGGCTACGCCGGCCCGGCCCCCGTCGGCGATCCCCGGGTGAGGGCCTTCGTGGAACTGCATATCGAGCAGGGGCCGGTGCTGGAGGAACGGGGCACGGACATCGGCGTGGTGGAAGGGGTGCAGGGGATCTCCTGGACCGAATTCACCCTGACAGGTGTGTCCAATCATGCGGGCACCACGCCCATGCGCCTGCGTCGGGATGCGGGCTATGTGGCCATGGCCACGGGGACGTTTGTCCGCGATCTGGCCGCGCGCATGGGCGGCGACCAGGTGGCCACGGTCGGCCGCATGGAGCTGGGACCCAATCTGGTCAACGTGGTGCCCAACCGGGTGACCTTCACCGTCGACCTGCGCAACACCGATGACCGTCTGCTGGCCAAGGCGGAACAGGCGGTGATGGACCACATCACCAGCCTCGCCGAACGGGAAGGGGTGACGGTCTGCCATCGCTCGCTCGCCCGTTTCGCCCCGGTGGCCTTCGATCCGGCCCTGGTGGACCGGGTGGAGGCGCTGGCCCGGGGGCGGGGCCGGACCACTCTGCGGCTGCCGTCGGGGGCCGGCCACGATGCGCAGATGCTCGCCCGGGTCTGCCCGACCGCGATGATTTTCGTCCCCTCCGCCGGAGGGATCAGCCACAACGTCACCGAACATACCGATGCCGACGCGCTGGTCGCGGGGGCGGAGGTGCTGCTGGACCTGCTGCTTGAGCAGGCGGATCCGGCGACCGGCAGCCGTCACAGCAGGAAGGGAGAGGCCGCATGACCATCAACACCCGAGGGGCCGGACGCCTGCTGACGGTGGCGGCGGCGCAGATGGGGCCGGTGGCCCGCGCCGACAGCCGCGCGCAAACCGTGGCCCGCCTGATCGACCTGCTGCGCGAGGCCGCCGGACGCGGGGCGCAGGCGGTGGTCTTCCCCGAACTGGCTCTGACAACCTTCTTCCCGCGCTGGTACATGGAAGACCCGGCTGAGCTGGACCGGTTCTATGAAACGGAAATGCCCGGGCCGGAAACCCGGCCGCTGTTCGAGGCTGCCGCCGCGCTCAACGTGGGCTTCTACCTGGGATATGCCGAACTGCTGATCGGCCCGGATGGCACACGTCACCGCTTCAACACCGCGATCCTGGTGGACGGCAGCGGGACGATCGTCGGCAAGTACCGCAAGATCCACCTGCCGGGCCATCCGGAGAACGAGCCCTGGCGGCCGTTCCAGCATCTGGAAAAGCGCTACTTCGAGCCCGGCGACAGGGGGTTCGGAGCCTGGCGAGCCTTTGGCGGGGTGATGGGCATGGCCTTGTGCAACGATCGCCGCTGGCCGGAAACCTATCGGGTGCTGGCCCTGCGCGGGGTGGAAATGCTGATGCTGGGGTACAACACTCCCATGCACTATCCCCCGGTGCCCGCCCACGACCATCTGCAGGGCTTCCACAACCACCTGTGCATGCAGGCCGGGGCCTATCAGAACGGCATGTGGGTTGTGGGCGTGGCCAAGGCTGGCAAGGAAGAAGGCTGCGACCTGCTGGGACAGAGCTGCATCGTCGCCCCCACCGGCGAGATCGTCGCCCTGGCCTCCACCGTTGACGACGAAGTGGTCACTTACGCCTGCGATCTGGAACGCACCCGCGAGATCCGCGACCATATCTTCAACTTCAGCCTCCATCGCCGGATCGAGGATTACGGGCCGATCGTCTCTCAGCGTGGCGTGACGCCGCCGCCCGAGCCCGAGGCCGAGGATACGGCGGCGTGACCGCGCCTTCTCCCCCCATCCGCCCGCCCACGCTTGATCCGGTGACGGCTGGCGCGCGGCTGATGGCCCGGTGCGACGCCTTGGCCGCCCTGACCGAGGAGCCGGGGCGGGTCACCCGCACCTACCTGACCCCCCGCCATGCGGAGGCCAACGCGCTGGTCGGCCGCTGGATGACCGAGGCGGGGATGGCGGTGTCGGAAGACGCCCTGGGCAACGTGATCGGTCGGCTGGAGGGCAGGGACCCGGGTGCGGCTTCGGTGATGATCGGCAGTCACCTTGATACGGTGCGCGATGCCGGCCGCTACGACGGGATCCTTGGCGTGCTGACGGGGATCGAGGCGGTGGAGGCCTGGCACCGGTCCGGCCAACGCCCGCCCTTTGCCCTGGAGGTGGTCGGCTTCGGCGACGAGGAAGGGGTGCGCTTCGGCGCTACCCTGATCGGCAGCCGGGGAGTGGCCGGTACCCTGGAGCCGGAGGTGCTGGACCGGCGGGATGGGCAGGGGATGGCGTTGCGCGAGGCCCTTGCGGCCTTCGGCCTGGACCCGGCCGCCTGGGCCACCGCCTGTCGCGCCGCCGCGCCGCCGCGCGCCTATCTGGAGGTGCATATCGAACAGGGACCGGTGCTGGAGGACAGAGGTCTGCCGCTCGGCCTCGTCACCGCCGTGGCCGGTGGAACCCGCTGGCAGGTGACCCTGACCGGCCAGGCCGGCCATGCGGGCACCGTGCCCATGACCCTGCGCAAGGATGCCCTGGCCGGTGCGGCGGAAGCGGTGCTGGCCGTAGAAGCCGTCGGGCTGGCTCATCCCGTGGTCGCCACCGTGGGGAGGCTGGAAGCGCGGCCCGGCGCGGTCAATGTGATCGCCGGAGAAGCGGGCTTTTCGGTCGACCTGCGAGCGGCCGACGACCGCGACCGCGCGGTGGCCCTGGCGGATCTGCGCAGCCGGCTGGAGGCAATCGCCGACAGGCGCGGTCTGTCCTGCCGTGTAACCCTCCTGCATGAAAGTCCGGCCGTGCCGTGCTCCCCGCGTCTGATGGCCCGTGTCGAAGCGGCCCTGCGCGCCCGGGGGCTGGCCGCCGAACGCCTGCTGAGCGGGGCCGGTCACGACGCGGCAGCCCTGGCGGCGATCACCGATGTCGCCATGCTGTTCGTCCGCTGCGCCGGCGGCATTTCCCACAACCCGCTGGAATCCATCACTGCCGAGGACGCCGGCCTGGGCGCCGCCGTTCTGCTGGATACCCTGGTTTCCCTCACCGAGGATCCCCATCCATGAGTGCCTTCCCCGACCTTTCCCTTGCCGTTGACGATGCCTGGGCGGATCAGGTCCGCTTCCTGGCCGAGCTGGTCAAGGTGCCCTCCGACAACCCGCCCGGAGACTGTGCCCCCCATGCGGCTCGCGCGGCCGCCCTGCTGGAAGCCATGGGCTTCACGGTCGAGTCCCATTCCGTGCCCGACGATCTGGTGCGGGCCAACGGCATGATCTCGGCCACCAACCTGATCGTGCGGGATAGCTTTGGCGACGATCCGGACGCGGGACCGGTGGTGGCGCTGAATGCCCATGGCGACGTGGTGGCGCCGGGCGAGGGCTGGACCCGCGATCCCTATGGCGCCGTGATCGAAGACGGGGTGATGTACGGCCGGGGCGTGGCCGTTTCAAAGTCCGACTTCGCCACCTATGCCTTTGCCCTGCGGGCCTTGCATGCCACCGGACGCGTCTTGAAAGGGACGGTGGAGTTGCATCTGACTTATGACGAAGAAGCCGGCGGGGCGATCGGGCCGCAATGGCTGCTGGCCGAGGGGCTGTCGAAGCCCGATTACGCCTTCTCGGCGGGCTTTTCCTATCAGGTGGTGACCCATCACAACGGTTGCCTGCATCTGGAAGTCACGGTGGCCGGCAAATCCGCCCACGCCGCCCGTCCCGATACCGGCCATGACGCCCTGGAAGCCGCGACCCGGCTGCTGAGCGCGCTTTACGGCTTGCGGGAGACCCTGGCAACGCGGCGGTCCGCCGTGCCGGGGATCGAAACGCCGTCCCTGGTGGTCGGGCTGATCGAGGGGGGCATCAATACCAACGTGGTGCCCGACAAGGTGACCTTCCGCCTGGACCGCCGCCTGATCCCCGAAGAAACCGGGGCGGACGCCAAGGCGGAGATCGACGCCCTGCTGGTCCGCGCCACCGAGGGGATGGAGGGGATCACCGTTTCCGTCCGGCAGGTGATGCTGGCGGATCCCTTCGTGCCGGTGGAGGGCGCGGACCATCTGGCGACGGTGGTGCAGGACGCGGCAGAGGCCGTGTTCGGCCAGAGCGTGCCCAAGGTCGGCGTGCCGCTGTATACGGATGCGCGCCACTACGCGGCGGCAGGGGTGCCGACGGTGCTCTACGGCGCCGGACCCCGGTCGCTGCTGGAGGCGAACGCCCATCGCGCGGATGAGAATCTGGTTCTAGAGGATATGCGCAAAGCCACCGTCGCCGTGGCCGGTGCCTTGGCCATCCTGCTGGGGTGAGTGGACTTACCGGGAGCCAGGGCTTCAGGTGTCTTGGTGGTGGCGCAGGTTGTCGCGGATCGCCACCAGGGCCTGCTGGACCCGCGCCAGTTCCTCGGCGGAGACCCCGG
The DNA here is from genome assembly GCA_046233135.1 of Rhodospirillaceae bacterium Z3-40. Classification (GTDB taxonomy): domain Bacteria; phylum Pseudomonadota; class Alphaproteobacteria; order Rhodospirillales; family Rhodospirillaceae; genus JBJXHN01. The sequence continues at coordinate 148,389 of JBJXHN010000006.1, forward strand.
CCGCTTCCAGGATACGGTCGGGGACGCAGGCCGCTCGTTCCGCCGTCGCCCGACCCTGGTCGGTCAGGGTGACGCGAACCACACGCTCGTCAGCGCTATCTCGCCGGCGGGCGACGAAACCGCCGGTTTCCAGCCGCTTGAGCAGGGGGGTCAGGGTGTTGGACTCCAGGAACAATTGCTCCCCCAATTCCCCCACCGTCTGATCATCCCGTTGCCACAGGGCAACCATCACCAGATATTGGGGATAGGTCAGCCCCAGCGCGTCCAGCAAGGGCTTGTAGACCTTGTTGAAGGCCAGCCCCGTGGAATAGACCCCGAAGCAGAGGAAAGCGTCCAGGGAACCCGGGTGGAAAGGGCTTGTGCTCGAAGCCCCGGAAATGGGCGGATTTTTCGATGCTTGCGTCATAAGACGAATATAAATCGCACGCGATTTGATCGCAAGGCTTGACGCGGGGGTCGGGAAGGCACAGATTAATCGTACACGATCTAATCGTTCACGAGTAAGGCGCGCTGCCGGCTCTATGTCCCGAGGAGGGACCGGGACGCGGATCTCTTTCACGAAGAAAAGGAAACCCTGATCATGTCGACGAAGATTCTGTACAGCACCTCTGCCACGGCGACCGGCGGTCGCGACGGTCATGCCCGCACGGCCGACGGTGCACTGGATGTGGCCCTGTCCACCCCGAAGGAACTGGGCGGCCCCGGTGGGGCGGGGAATAACCCGGAACAGCTGTTCGCGGCCGGTTATTCCGCCTGCTTCCTGGGGGCGATGAAATACGTCGCTTCCCAGGGCAAGCACGCCAAGGTGCCTGCTGATACCAGCGTAACGGCGACGGTGGGGATCGGCCCCCGCTCGGACAAGGGCTTCGGTCTGGCGGTGACCCTGGATATCAGCCTGCCGGGGGTGGAGCGCGCCGCCGCCGAGGCCCTGGTGGCCGAAGCCGATCAGATCTGCCCCTATTCCCACGCCACCCGAGGCAATATCCAGGTCACCCTGAACGTGACCTGACCCCGTGGTGGATCGATACCGTCGTCTTCGGGCGGCGGGCAGGCTCAATGGATGGGCGGCCCCGTGCCGCCCATCGCCGTTTTCAGGGGACGCCGACGATCGAAGCGAAGGATGCAGACTATCGATAGCTGCCCTGTGATCGCCGCCACAGCGTGCCCAAGCCGTCTGGCGTATGGTCAGAATGGTGCCAACGAGCGTAGAGTGTTAACAGACGGTTCGGAAATAGTGGGCGGGATGCGAAAAGTCGCGATCCTGCCTGCTGTGCTGTTGTTTGTCGGAACGAAGGGACCCGATAAGAGACAACTCGGTCCCGGAATACTGAAGATTTTATGTAATTTTGTCGAAATGGTGCCGAGATGGCAAGAGATCCCTTCAGTGACTTGGACTCATCCGTTGAAGGTATCCCTGACGGGGCCTGGTCGAGGGGAGACGCTGCGCCCTCGGCACTGTGGGTGATGGACGCCGGAAGCGGCGATGACACCCTGGCCGTGCCGCGTACCGACCTGCTGCTCCTCGGTCAGTATCAGCGTGACGGAAGTGATTTGCTGATCGAAGGGGCGGACGGTGCGACGGTACTGGTTCGCGATTATTTCGTGACTGGGACGCCGCCCGATCTCGTGGGGCCGGGCGGGGAAACCATCTCCGGTGATCTTGCCTCCCGGCTGGCCGGCCCGCGGGCACCGGGACAGATTGCCCAGGCCGGGACGCCCGGCGGAGCCGACGTCATCGGCTCCGTGACCAAGGCCGAAGGCACGGTCACCCTGGTCCGCGCCGATGGCACCCGTGTGCAGGCCGCCGAAGGCGATCCGGTCTATCAAGGGGATACGGTGGAAACGGGGGCGGACGCGGCCGTCGGCATCACGTTCCTGGACGACAGCGCCTTTTCGCTGGGGGGCACCGGCCGCATGGTGCTGGACGAGTACGTCTACGATCCGGCCAGCGGGTCCGGGGAAAGCTCGGTCAGCCTGCTGTCGGGTGTGTTCTCGTTCGTATCCGGCGAGATCGCCAAGAACGGCCCCGATGCGATGACCGTGGATACGCCCGTTGCCACCATCGGCATTCGTGGTACCCGGGGGGTGATCCAGATCGAACTACCCGAAGGCTTCGATCCCCAGACCCTGGACCAGCTGCGTCAGCAGGCGGACGGGCCGGGCCTGACCATGGAAGTGGTGCTGCTGCCTGAACCCGGCGGGGTGGTCGGGGAGATCGTGTTCACCAGTCTGGACGGTCAGGTGCAAACCATCAACATCCCCTTCCAGGGTGTCCGGTTGCAGGTGGCCAATATCAACGCCCCGAGTGCGCCGGCGGTGCAGCGCATCCAGGTGGACGAGAGTTACGGCCGTGGCCAGGGGGAGGTGGGCCGGTCCCTGAATATGCTGCCGGAAGGATCGGGCAACGGCGATACCGGTCCCCGGAACGGCCCCGGGGACCCACCGCCGCCGGCCGAGGGTCCGGGGGGCGATGCGCCGCCGCCTCCGGATCAGCAGGGTGCCAACCCACCACCGGAAAACACGCGCGCGGTGGTCACCAACATGAATATCTACCAGCAGGCCCAAAACCAGGTGCTGGTGGTGACGTTCGAGATCAATCGCGGACACGGGAAGGATGATCTGGACGGCGGCCACCGTCTGGACGTGCTCGGCCTGGGTTTGCAGAACGAAAACAATGGCGAGATCCAGGGGCCGGGAGACCGGAACCGGCCTGTTGACGTGATTTTCGAAGTGCGGCCCCCGCCGGCACCGACCCACGAAGAGGAACCGCGACGGGAGGTGCGGCAGGAGCCGGTGACCGAACGGGGAGACAGGGACCCCGATCCCAATTCCACCCCAACGCCTTCCCCGAATGCCGGCACGCTCGTGGGAGAAGGTACTCTTGTCGGAGACGGCACGCCGGGGGACGGCGGAACCTTTGGTAGCGATGGCACTCTGGGCGGTGGGGGGACCCTGGGCAACACGGGAAGTGAAACCGGTGGCGGGGTCCTCTTTGATGCGGACGGCCGGCAGGTTGTTGCGCCGATCGGCGGGCGGTACAGCAATGTGGCGTCCACGATCGCCCTGCGGGTGGAGGGGTCGACCGCCGGAGATACCATCGAAACAGGCAGTGGCAATGATCTGGTGATCGGTGGCGACGGCGACGACACGATTCAGACCAACAACGGCAACGATACGGTGATCGGCGGCGGTGGTGCCGATACCGTGATCGCGGGGTCGGGACAGGGCAACGATACCTATTATGGCGGCCTGGGGCCGGCCGGCGGCTATTTCGATGACAGCGCCAACGACACCATCCGCTATCCTTCTGCGGTCAACGGCGTCACGGTGGACCTGCAAGCGGGCACCGCGAGCGGCCTCGATATCGATAGCGATCGTCTGCGCGGCTTCGAACATGTGGAAGGCGGTGCCGGTGCGGATACCATCAGCGGCGACGGCAATGCCAACCGGTTGGTGGGCGGGGCCGGGAATGACATCCTGGACGGACGGGGCGGCGTTGACACCCTGATCGGTGGCGCGGGGGATGATACCCTGATCTGGCGCGGGGACGGCGATACCTATCAGGGCGGGGCCGGTACGGATACGCTGGCGGTCCTGGCCGGGCGTTCCCTGGATCTGGGCACGATCTGGCAGGGCGGGAATTCCGGCAGCCTTGAAGGGATTGCCCTGGGCAGCGGCGCCAACTCTCTGGCCCTGGGAACGCCCGCATCCTGGACCAGCGTGTTCGGATCGACCCTGACCGTGACCGGCGGCACTGATGACACGGTCAGCGGGACCGGATGGGCCTATCAGGGCAAATCCGCCAGCGGGGCCTATTGGCTGTTCGGTCAGGGTGGAGTGACGGTCCAGGTTTCCACCGGCGTCAGGCTGTCGGGCCTCAACGTCGCGCCGACCCTGACGGTGGGCAGCACGACCCTGACCTATGTGGAGGGGGGCTCCCCCATTTCCTTCCTGCCGTCCCTTGGCGTGACGAACGAGGATGGGGACATGCTGGTGGGGGCCAGTGTGACGATCAGCAGCGGCCGGATCAATGGCGACGACCTGCTGTTCACGGCGCAATCCGGGATAACGGGCCGTTATGATGCGGCGCTGGGGGTGCTGACCCTGTCGGGCAGCGCGTCGGCCAGCGCCTATCAGACCGCGTTGCGGTCCGTGACCTATCGCAGCACCGCCGACTTGACCGGCACGTCCAGCCGCACCTTCTCGGTCACCGTGACCGACAGCGGTCAGGCCACCTCCCTTGCCGCCCACAGGGTGCTGGCGGTGAGTGCGGCGGCCGAGACGCCCCAGGCCAACCAGGCGCCCGAAGTGCAGGTCTCCGGCGGCCACGCGGTTTATATCCACGGTGGATCGGCGGTCAAAGTGGCTCCGAGCCTGCATCTGTCCGATTCCGACAGCGCGGTGCTGACCGGGGCAAGGGTGGTTTTTGGCTCGTACGATATGCAGGCCGACATGATCGACCACGGCTCGGTCGCCGGTGTTTCGGCGGATCTGAACAGTTTGACCGGCGTGCTGACCTTCTCCGGAACCGCCAGCGTGGCCGATTATCAGGCCCTTTTGCGGAGTGTCACCTTTGCCAGTAGCAACCCGGGGGACACCGGCAGCCGATCCGTTTCGATCACCGTCACCGACGACCATGGAAATGTCAGCGCTGTGGCGGCGCGTACGGTGGATCTGGAGAACAATTTCATCGCCCCGACCCTGACCCACGAAGGGGGTGGGATCGGTCTGATGTTCAATGGCGGCACGGAAGGGATCAGGGAAGATCTGGTCATTGATCCCCTGCGCGGCGGGCGGGCATTTACCGTCGAAGCCTGGATTTCGCCGCAGACTCTGTCCAAGGCGATGACCATCCTGCAGATTACCAGTGACGGGTCCGACGGAATTCATATCTATCTGGACAGTACCGGCGCGCTGCGCTGCTCCGTCTATGGGGATAGCGAGTATCTGGACGCGGGCGGCCTGGAAGGGGCGTCCGACTTCACGGTCAACGAGGATACCCACATCGCCCTGGTGAATGTTCCGGGCGACAAGCTGTACTGCTACATCGGCGGTGTCCTCGTAACCCAGGTGGCGACCGGGGGCACCGGGGCGATTTTCATGGGACCGCCCACCGTGTGGATCGGCACCAACACCGAGGTGAACTCTGGCAATCCGTCGCCAATGGCCGGTGGCTGGGAAGGGGCGCTGGACGATATCCGGTTCTGGTCGACGGCGCGCACCGCGTCCGAGATTGCGCAAAACTACCATGATGCCGTCAGCCCGGATTCCCGGGGGCTGTCGCTGTATTATACCCTGGACCAGGGCGGAACGACGGTCGCGGAACTGGCTGCCTTCGGAAACGAAGGGTCGGCGACATCAAGCATGAGCACCGTGGGAACCGACGGCCCGGCGGTGGGCACGGTCGAAGGTGGCAGCACGTGGGCGAGCCTGCGCGGGCTGTCGATCTCCGATAGCGATGCGGGCAGCGGAACCTACACCATCAGCTTTGCCAGCGATCTGGGGACGTTCTCCGGCGGCGCCTACACCGGGGTAGGCTATGCCGGGCAGAATACGGGAAGTCTGGTTGCTTCGGGTGCGCTGTCGGCCCTTTCGGCGATGCTTGCTGCCAATCAGGTGTCCTTTCTGCCGGCCGACTATGTCAACGGCCTGGTGGACCTGCTGATTACGGTGACGGATGAGGATGGCGAGACCGACGATCTGACCTTGACGATTCCCGTGGCGTCGGTCGGGGACACCAACGTCACCTGGACCGGCGGGACGTCGGGTCAGTTCACGGACGGAACCAACTGGAGTACGAACGTCCCGCCAAACCATGACGACATCATCACCGTCAATGCCACCGGCACTCAGATCACCGTGGATACGGATGTGGCATTGCATTGGTTCGATATGGTTGATGGCGGACTGAACATCACCAGCGCCGGTACGCTGCGCACGTTCGCTCAAAGCGGAACCAGCAGCGGCAGCATGACCATCAACGGCGGAACGTGGGAAGCCGCCCTGGGCGGGTCGGTGAATTTCACCGGCAGTCTGGACGTGAGATCCGGAGACCTGACCTTCAACGGCGGGACACTGGTGCTGGGAGAGACCGGCTCTTCGATCGCGCCCACCTATGCGGCCTTTTCGTCCGGCGGAGAGAAACGGCTGAACCAGACGACCGTCGAGGTGTACGGTCGATTGGGGGTTGCCGGTACCGTGGTGCTGGACAACCACAGCGCCCTGATTATCGGCAACGAGAGTCTGCTGGTCGGGACACTTGCCATCGACGGAACCACCACTTTCTCGACCCACGATGCAGAGGTGGAATCCGGCTCGGATGCCATCATTATCAAGGGCAAGGCTATCGTCGGGGCGGCCCTGACCTTGATGTACCCCATGGTGATCAAGGCCGAGGCCAGCGGCCTGAACACCATGATCGTGCAAAGCGGCGCGATGATGAGCATCGTTGGCCCCCAGGGAACCTTGACCAACGATGGCGATCTGACCCTGGCCGGAACGGGGACCCGGCTGGCCCTGTCCTCTGCGCAGTTGACCAACCAAGCGGGTGGGACTTTGGATGTGGGGGCCGCCACTGTTGAACTGAACGGGACCGGCCCGACTCTTCACAACCTCGATCTCGGTGTCATTTCCCTTGGCGGTGGGGATGTCCGGATCGGTGCGCTGGGGGCGTTTCTTAACGAAGGATCGATCACCGGCTACGGCACCATTGATGCAACACAAGGGGAGTTTACCAACAAAGGTTACATCATGCCGGATAATGGCAGTGGGGGTGGGGCGACAATTACGGTCGATGGCAGACTGACCCTGACCGAGACCTCCCGTCTGATCATTGACGGGTATGCCAGTGATAGCGACTTCGTCAGAGCCGGTGGTCCTATGGTTCTGGACGGGACCCTTGAGATGAGGCCCGACACGGGACTGGAATGGAGCAACAGCGGTTCCGTAGCGTACAGTGATGTTATCCGTTGGATGTCCGATACCGGGCAATTCGACGCGTTTGCCGGCCTTCTCATGGAGGCGGCGGATCGAGCCCTGAGGCCCGTTGTGGGCGGGAGCGGTCTCAGCTTCGTCGGGGTCAGCAACGGCGGTGCGGGGGACGATGACCTGAGTGTGGGGCTGGCCAGTACCGACACCCTGGCTGTCGGCACCGATCAGGTGGCCTTCGGCCAGGATGGCAATGACCTGATCGAGGCGTTCAGCCTCGACTTCGGTTTCGTTGACGGGGGCGCGGGGGTCGACACCTTGTCCTACGATGCATCCGGCCCGGTCGATCTGACGACGGCTTTGGATTGGTGGCGGGTGCAAAGTATTGAAGGGATCATCGTCGATGGCCTGAACACCGGGGAAAAGGTGACCCTAAATGCGGAAGTGGTGCGCGGGCTGATCGGCAGTGCCGGGAACGGCGATATTATCGCGGTCGGGGGCGGGGAAGGGGCTCAGTTGATCCTGAAGGTGAAGGGCGGGAGTTTCGAAACGTCCGGCTGGGACTATGTGAGTACGGAAACCAAGAATTTCGCTTTCGATGATCATGGCGGTGATCCCGGGAGTCAGTCCTATACCGTTTACGCCGCGACGGATGATTCGAATGTCAGGGTCTGGGTGCACCAAGAGTGATGCAATGTTGCTTAAAGATTTCTGCTACAGCTTATTCGGGGTATATCCCTTGTGAACTTTGGTGAAATAATCTCAAATTTTATGCATCGAGTGTGCGGGGCATGTACGGCCTGCGCGGAATGGTGTATGCCTGAATCAATTCAGCAGTAAACCGGTCCGCTTTTGAGGTACGATCCAGGCAAGGAAGCCCATATAAGGGACAGCGCCGTGGGTCGGGGAGCCGGCGCCGTGTGTTTCCTCCGCATGGGGCGGGGGGTAACGGACGAGGCCAGGTAAAATGGTTTGGGACGATTCGCGTAGCCTGGAGGGCCTCTCCTCCGGAACCTATCGGGCGCTGGATGGCGACGATTCTGCCGTGTCGGCGGTGCGGGTGCTTGATGCATCCGCGACTCAAGATGGCGCGGTGGCGGTCGACGATACAGCCCTTTTGATCCATGGGGATTACAGCCGGGCCGGTACCGATCTGATGATCGAGGGTGCCGACGGAGCGGTTGTGGTCATCCGCGACTTTTTCCTGACCGACACGCCGCCGGCCCTTCAGGCGGCCAACGGCACTGTTCAGATCGGTGGCGATCTGGCCGCACGTCTGGCCGGTCCGCTGGCGCCAGGCCAGGTGGCGCAGGCGGGCGGTCCGCAGCTGGCCCAGGCGGCCGAGCCCATCGGCTCCATTACCAAGGCCGACGGCACCGTTACGGTGACCCGGGCGGATGGTACCCAGGAACAGGTTTCGGTTGGCGATCCGGTTTATCAGGGCGACGTGGTGGAAACCGCCAGTGGCTCGGCGGTGGGGATCACCTTCGTTGACGACAGCGCCTTTTCGCTGGGGTCCGGGGGGCGCATGGTCCTGGACGAACTGGTCTATGACCCCGCGACCGGGGACGGCAGTTCGTCGGTAAGCCTGATGTCGGGCGTGTTCTCGTTCGTGTCCGGGGAAATCGCCAAGTCCGGCCCCGACGCCATGACCGTCAGCACGCCCGTGGCTACCATCGGCATTCGCGGCACCAAGGGTGTCATCAAGGTCGAAGTGCCGGAAGGCTTCGATATCAACCAACTGAACCAGCAGCAGGACCGTGCCGATCAGTTGGGCGTGCAGCTTGAAATCGTTCTGCTGCCAGAAGCGAATGGAACTACGGGTGAAATCGTTTTCACCACATTCGACGGACAGACGCAGACGATCAACGTGCCCTTGCAGGGGGTGCGGCTGGCGCTGAACACGGCGCTGGATCGTGTGCAAACCTCGCTGGAGCGGATCACTGTCGACGAGAACTACACCCGAGGTTCCGATGTCGGGGAGTCGCTGAACTATCTGCCGGAAAGCAATGGCGGATCTCAAGGAGAGGGCACCGGTCAGCCCGGAGACGGCCAGCCTCCTCCGGCGGAAGAGCAGAATCAGGAGCAGCCCTCCGATGCCCCGCCGCCGGATCAGCAGGGGAACAACATCGGCGGGCCGAAAAGCGATTTCGAACGGGCCTTGAACCAGAGTGACAATATTCTGGTGGTCACCGAGGAAGTGGAAGACGGCCAGGGCGACGACGAGGAAGATGGCGGCGAAGGGGACGACGCGCTTGGCGGTGGGGACGGCAGCGGCGGGGAAGACGGGGGCGACGATGTCGGCGATCGGCGGACCTTCGAGGTGCGCTTCCCGGACGAGAACAGGGAAACGGGGAACGAGACCGGGCCGCAAGACGAACCTGTCGAAACGGTCGTCGGCGACGGGACGCTGATCACCGATGGGTCGTTGGTCGACGAAACCGGCAATCCCTACGTCATCAGCAACGGTCGCCGGGTGGTGTCTCTGACCGCGAACGGATCGGGCGGCGGCAGCGTCTCCTATTCCAACCCCAACGCCACGGCGAGCATCGAGATCACCATTCCCAGCGGCAGCTCCGGCACCGTGGAAACCGGGTCCGGCAACGACCGGGTGGTCGGCGGCGGGGGCGGTGACGTCATCCAGACCAATGCGGGTGACGATATCGTTGTCGCCGGCAGCGGGGCGGATACGGTGATCGGCGGGTCCGGCGCGGGCAACGACACCTATTACGGCGGATCGGAAGGGAACGACGACAGCGCCGATGACTGGCTGCGCTACCCCTCCGCCTCCCAGGGTTTCACCCTGGATCTCGAAGCGAATATCGCCTTCGGTCCCGACATCGATACGGATCGCATCTACGGCTTCGAACACGTGCTGGGGAGCCCCGGCAACGACACCATGAGCGGCAATGCCGCCGCCAACATTCTGCTCGGCAGCGGTGGGGACGATGTCCTCAATGGCCGGGGCGGCAACGATACCCTGGAAGGGGGCCTTGGGGCCGATACGCTGAACGGCGGTGACGGCAACGACACGCTGAAGGGCGAGGACGGCAACGACACCCTGAACGGTGATGCCGGAAGCGACAGCCTTTCCGGCGGGGCGGGCAACGATACGCTGAACGGCGGTCTGGGCAACGATACGCTTGATGGCGGTGCCGGGGCGGATTCCCTGGTGGGCGGAGACGGCGCGGACTCACTGATCGGTGGGGACGGGAATGATACCCTTGCCGGCGGAGCGGGGAACGACTTCCTGTCGGGAGGCGCCGGAGACGACGTGCTGCTGGGCGAGAGCGGTGATGATTCCCTGGATGGCGGCGAGGGCAACGACAGTCTGACCGGTGGCGTGGGGAATGACACACTGGTCGGTGGCCTGGGTAACGATACTCTGGATGGCGGCGACGGCAACGATAGTCTGTCCGGCGGGGCGGGATTGGATATCCTGATCGGCGGCGCTGGCAATGACACGCTGGACGGTGGCGATGGCAACGACAGTCTGACCGGTGGTGCCGGTGCGGATGTTCTCCTCGGTGGTCTGGGCAACGACAGCCTGGATGGCGGGGAGGGCAACGACAGCCTGGACGGCGGTGCCGGAGCGGATTCGCTGGTCGGCGGCCTGGGCAGTGATACTCTGGCCGGCGGCGTCGGGAACGACGTCCTGCAGGGGGGCACCGGCGATGATGTCCTTCTTGGGGATGCAGGCGACGACTCGTTGGATGGCGGCGACGGGGCCGACTCGCTGACCGGCGGCGCTGGCAATGACACGCTGGTCGGTGGCCTGGGCAACGACACTCTGGTCGGCGGCGACGGCAACGACAGCCTGAGCGGCGGTGAAGGTGCCGATTCTCTGTCCGGCGGTGTTGGAGCCGATAGTCTGTCCGGCGGTGCGGCAAACGATACGCTGAGCGGCGGCGACGGCAACGATGCCCTGGATGGCGGGGATGGTGCCGATATCCTGGATGGCGGCGCGGGAACGGATACGGTTTCCGGTGGGGCCGGGGACGACGTTCTGATCTATTCGGCCGGTGGCGATACCTATCTCGGTGGCGCGGGGACCGACACCTTGCGGGTGGCGGCAGGCACGTCCGTGGACCTGTCGGCGTCGGCCATCAGCGGCAGTTCCAGCGGTTTGGAGAAAATCCAGCTGCAAGGCGGCAGTGCTCTGACGGTCAGCAATGCGACGGCCTTTGCGTCGGCGTTCACCGGCAGCACGGTGTATGTGGACGGCACGAGCAGCGATACGGTCGTCGGCGGCGGATGGACCTATGCCGGGACAGTGTCGAGCGGCGGCACCACCTACAGTTCGTTCACCAGCGGCAGCGCGGTCCTGAATATCAGCAGCGGCGTGACGCTGAGCGGCTTCAACGGGCAGCCGGTGGTTTCGATCGCATCCGGGGGCGTCAGCTTCACGGAAGGGACGGACAGTTCGGTGTCCCTGTTCTCCGGGCTGACCCTGTCGGACCCGGACAGCACCACCCTGCAATCGGCGACAGTCAAGATCGCGTCCGGCCTGGTGGGGGATGACCGACTCAGCTTCTCTGCGGTCAGCGGCATTTCCGGCAGTTATGACAGCTCGACCGGTGAACTGACCTTCACCGGGACCGCATCGCTGGCCACCTACCAGACGGTGTTGCGGACGGTTTCGTATTCCAACGGCAATATCACGTCTTCGGGCAGCCGGTCGGTCACCGTGACGGTCACGGATTCCGGCGGTACCGTCAGCAGCGCGGTCACCCGTTCCCTGACGGTCAACAATAGCAATGCGACACCGACGGTTTCCGTCGGGTCCGACGGCTTGACGGTTGAGCTTGGGGACTCCGAGGGCGTCTCTCCTTTCCCCAATGCGTCGTTGAACGACAGTGACGGCACAACGATGAGTGGGGCGCGGATCATCATCTCGTCGGGCTTCAGCAACGGCGATACGCTGACGTTCTCCGACCAGAACGGCATCGTCGGTTCCTACAATTCGGCCACCGGCATCCTGACTCTGTCGGGCACGGCGACCACCGCCCAATATCAGACGGCTGTGCGGTCGATCTCTTTCTCCTCCACGTCGGAGACCGAAGGGGCGCGGACTCTGACCCTGACCGTGACCGACGGCGAAGGGGCGACCAGCACCGGGGCCAGCCGCACGATCATGGCCGAGGCCTATAACGCCGCACCCACCCTGATCTTCGCCGATACGGCCAGCAGTTCCCGTGGTGCAGCCGTCGATCTGGACAACGAGGCGTCGGTGTCGGATGACGGTCCGCCGGGCAACGGGGCGGGGATCACCGTCACCATCACCAGCGGCAAGGTGAACGGCGACCGTCTGGGGGTGGAAAACCAGGGCACGGACGAAGGCCAGGTCAGCGTCGACCTCAACGGCCAGAGCGAAGTCACCCAGATCTATTACGAAGGCTCGGCTGTCACCGCCAACACCGGCAGCATGTATAACTCCGGCACCGGGGTATTGCAGATCGACTTCCTGGACGGCGTGTCCTGGGAAGCCATTCAGGCGGTGCTGCGGGCCATTCAGTTCGAAAGCACGTCCGAAACGGCGGGCGACCGCGGAATTTCTGTCACGGTGTCCGACGGTTCGGACAGCAGCAACACCGAAACCATGGTGCTGACGGTCACCGCGGGTTTGCCCCAGGTGCTGTGGCAAGGGGCTGATCACGCGAATTTCGCAACGGCTGCGAACTGGTCGGACGGCAGCCTGCCGTCGGGCGAGGTGGCGGCGGTGATCAGCACGAACACCACCGCCATTCTGGGCATGGGCAGCAGCATGGCGTTTGCCGCCCTGCAAATGTCCAACGCTGCGACCTTGGCCATCCAGGGCGGCACTCTGGAGGTCACCGGAGCGGAAGGGACCATCGGCGCCGACAGTGAACTGGTGATCGATTCTTTCGACAACGACGGGACCGATGTGATCGGGTCCCTGGTGGTCGGGGGCACCCTGGAAACCTCGGGCACCCTGACGGTGGACGGCGGCGGCCATCTGGTGATCGACGGGACCTTGATCAACGACGGGATGATGGAGCTGACGGACTCCCAGGCCGTCTTCCGGGAAGAGTCCACCATCATCACCGGGTCCCTGACCCTGAACGACGGGGCGGTGCTGCGCAACGAGGCAGGCGGGACGCTGGCCGCCTACGGGACTTTGAGCGTTGGCTCAGAAAAGGGCGACGGCGCGACCGTCCTCAACTACGGTTTGATCACCAATGCGTCAGCGCCAGCTTATTCTAGCTTCATCTTTGATTCTAATATCGAAAACTATGGAACCATTTCTCTTGGAACAGGCGCCGAATTCAGAACCTATGGGACGTTCATAAACTGGGGCTCCATTTATTTGGAGTCGGGCGCGTTACTGTATTCCCAGGGAGGCGGAATCGTTTTCGAAGAGGGGACGGAGATTGGCGGAAACGGCACGCTGTATCTCTATTCCGCCGGGAAAATTACGCTCGACACGGATGTTGTGGCGAACGGCACCAGCTTGCGTCTTCATGACGGATCGATCACCGGGGATGGCAGCCTGACCGTTGCCTCTTTGGAGCAAGGTGATTCTCAGGCCGACACCGCCTATATTGCGGCCGATTTGACCGTTACGTTCCAATGGTCGTTCGGATCGTCCGATATGGTCGTGGACGGCGCCCGCGTGACCTATTCCGGCGACAAGCTGTTCGCCTATGTGGACGGGCAGGGGGGGGATACCTCCACCTGGGATCTGATCAACGGCGGGGTCTTCGAGAACTCTGGTGGCTTCTCGCTTTGGAACGAAGGCACCATCATCACCCAGTCTTCGGGCACCGGCACTTTCGTGAACAGCGGGACCCTGTTCCAGGAGACCTTCTCCGGGGTGACCGCCATCGAAGCAGCCTTTAACAACAGTGGCACCGTTCAAGTGTCCACCGGGACGCTGGCCCTTGATGGGGGGGGCTCCAGCGCGGGCAGTTTCCGTCTGGTCGATGACGCGACCGTGGCTTTTCGGGGCGGGGCATACACCTTCGGGACCGGTACCGCGCAGATCTATGGCTATAGCGACACCGGGGGATCGGTGGTCTTCAGCGGTGGCTCCCATACGGTGGCTGCGGATGGAACGCTTGAGATCGACGGTCTGACCACTGTGACCCTCGGTGGCGCAACATTGACGGTCGCCGGCGTTCTGGATACCAGCGGTGCCCTGATCTATCAGGCGGGCTCGCTGGTCATGGCCGGCGGGACGATCATGAACGATGGTCAGATGTATCTGGCCAGTGGTGTAACCATCGCGGATGCCATGGATGGCACGGTTGTCACCGATTCCGGGACGGTTTTGAATACAGGGAACCTGTCCGCCCAATTCCTGGATACGGGTACGGTGGAAATCGAGGCGGAACTGGTCAATACCGGGACCCTGAGAATCAACGAGGAAGGCTCGACGGGATCCTCGCTGACCCTGAGCGGCGGTGGTCGCAACAGCGGCCTGATCGATACCGACAGCAGTCAGGTTCTGGTGAAGACCAATACCTTCACCCTGGAAAGCGGCACGTCACTCAGCGGCCATCTGGCGGTGGGCAGCTATGGTGTCCTGAATTTGGCCACGGACCTGTCGATCACCGGCGGGAACGTGCTGACGCTGTATGGTGAAGGCGCCCTGGACGGGGACGGCACGCTGTACGTCAGCGGAACCCTGGACGGCTATGGGACTTCGACCATCGGGGCGGATGTGTCCCTTACCGGCAGTGCGCTTTTCGATACGGATTGCACGGTCACCATCGATGGTGCGGTGTTCAGCAACAGCTCCACCGTGATCTCCAGAGACAACACCTTCGCATTGGAGAACGGCGCCACCTTCGCCAACTCAGGCCTGATCCATTTCACCCCATCCATGTCGGCGGCCTCCACCGTGATCGCGGGGGGCGGGGTTTTCCTGAACAGCGGCACCTTGCGCTACAGTGGCTACAACGCGGGAACCATCTCCGCCGATCTCAGCAGCAGTGGCACGCTGGTTATGGACGCAGACTTGGCGCTGTCGGGTGACGGGACCCTTTCAGGCACCATCGACTTCCAAAGCGGCTCGACCCTGCAACTGAGCGGCGGTGTACACCAGATCGAGGATATTCAATTCCTCGGCGAAGGAGAGATCTGGATATCGGGTGGAACCCAGACGTTCGGCAGCGTTTCGGACGAGACCTCGGTGTCCTACTCCGGTGACATGAGGGTGTCCGGGGGGACGCTGGGCGGCGGTGGATACCTATGGAGTGATGGTGATCTGTATGCGGCGGGGGACTTCGCTGTCTCCGGCGGCGGCGGAGAATTGTCCTTCGGCGCACTGTACTTCGACTCAGACGCCGTGGTGTCCCTGGGGGCGGCTGTTCTGGAAATCGGCACGGTGGTCCATGACCGGGGCACTGTGACGGGCAGCGGTGTGTTGTCAATCACCGGAACCTTGTCCAACTCCGCTGGGGTGATTGACGTCGGTCGGCTCATTATCGGGTCCGATGCGACCGTTGACCTGACCGGCGGTACGATGACGGTGGGCGGAACCCTGCAGAACCGGGGGGCGTTCGCCATTAACGGCGGCCTGCTGGCCTTCATGGGCGGCACCTTTATCAACGACGGGTCCCTGTTCCTTCAGGGCGATGGCACGATCACCGACGGCGAAAACGGCGAGATCCCGGTGGGGACGCTGGTCAACAACGAACAGTTGACCGTATCCGTCAGTGCCGGTGGCGAAGCGCAGATCGAAGCTTTCCTGATCAACGACGGCACGCTTCTGGCCGAACTGGCATCGGGCGAGAATTCCTTCAGCCTGGAGTTGGAGAACGGCGGTATCAATACGGGGCGCATTGATACCGGCGGTCTTGGCACCCTGGAACTGGATGGCGGGACCCTGACCCTGCGCACCGGAACCTCGTTGCGCGGCACCATCGAGGTGACCAACGAATCCACACTGTTCATCGATGACGGAATCACCATCGCCGCGTCGGGGACAATCGTCCTTGAAGAAGGCACCTTGAGCGGGGACAGTGCCCTGACCATAGAGGGCGGTCTGTGGATGCACGGGTATGAAGCGACCCTGTCCACGGATGTCACGCTGTCCAGCGAGGCCTACGGCGGTATCGCGACCGGCACCCTGCATGTGAACGGGGCGACGCTGGCCCTGACCGAATACACGGAATTCGCCATTGATGGCGGTCAGATCGTCCTGGAGAACGGCGGCCGCTTCGTCAACGGGTCCACTGTGCTGCTGTGGAGCGGGGAAGGCGAGCCGGCGGATGCGATCACCGGGACCGGTACGTTTGTGAATGCCGGGACGGTGGACGTGGACAGCTATGCCGAAACCACCGTTTCCGCCAAGATCGAGAACTCCGGACTGATTGGCCTTTTCCAGAATCTTGCCCTGACGGGTGGCGGGGTCCATACGGGGACCATTGATCTCAACGGGTATACTCTGACGATTGACGGAAATCATGCCTGGCATGAGGGCGCGATCGTCAACCGCGCCGTTGGACAGCCTGCTCCCGTCGGGACGGTTGTGATCGCCGGTGGCGCCCAGTCCTTCTATGGCGATTCCATGCAAGAGATGGCCTACGTCATCGACGGTGATGTGGTGCTTGAAGGCGGCTCGTTCGACAAGCTTTGGCTGGAGGTGAATGGTAACCTGACCGTTGCCGGGGATTTTGACGTCGCGGCGACCTATGGCGAGATGATCGTCAGCGGGGATATGGGCTTTATCTCCGACAGTCTTCTTGCCGTGGATGAAGGCATGCTGTCCGTTTCCACTCTGGCGCAGAGTGCAGGCACGATTTCGGTCGGATCGGAAAGCGAGGTGCTGCTGCGCAACGGCGGCACGGTCACCGGCGGGACCTGGACCGGTTCGGGCACGGTCGCCAATACCGGATGGCTGGCGGTGGATGCCAGCGGGGCGACCGACCAGTTGATCACGGTGTCCAGCGGCTTCCAGCTGGGATCGTATTCAGGTGCGCAAGGCGAGGTTCCCCCCACGCTCGCGGTCACCGGCGGTCAGTTTGCCCTGGCCGGGGGCGGTGTGGCCAACGACGGTGTTGAATTCCTGGTGTCCAGCGGGGCCGTGCTGTCGTTCACCAACGGTCCCTTCACCATCGTCGGCGACGGCGTGACCACCGCCGGCGAGGGGGAAGTTCGCATCGCTGGTACCCTTGACGTGCTGGGCAGCCTGGAAGCTTTTTCGTCGATTGTGATCAGTGGGACCCTGTCGGGCAGCGGCATCGCTGACCTCACCCACGAGGATGTTACCTGGAGCGGGGGAACGATTTCCGTTGCCGACCTGACAGTCGGATCGCTGACCCTGAACGGCTCCAGCGCCTATGCGCTGAATTCCGATACGGTGATCGTCGAAGGCTCTCTTGATCATACCTACGGCGGCACCCTGACATTCGGCGGGTCGGATCTCAGCATCGCCAGCGGGGCATCGATGGCGGTTGGCGGGGGCGGAACCGTGGCTGCCGGCGGTGGCGACGAGACCCTGGGCATTGACGGAACGCTGAGCATGTTCAGCGGCATCAACACCGTCGGGATTGATGTAAACGTATCCGGCTCCGGTCGTCTGTCGCTGTCGACGGCGCTTGCCAACACCACCAATACCTTCACCGGGACGGTGGTCAACGCCGGCAGCGTGGTGATGGACGACCTGACGAATTCGAGCCTGTCTCTGAACACCACCTTCAGCGGCAGGTTTTCCAACGTCGGTGTCTTCCAGGTCTCCAACATCCTGGGCGGGACAGCCACCTACCAACTGGGTGGAACCATTGTCAACACGAACAGCGGTACCGTTGATATCCAGGCGGATATAGGGCTTTCCAGCGGGACACTTGATGTCACTTTGGGTGTGTTGCAGGTCGCAGAGGGCCGCACCCTGAGGGTCGAGAGTGGCGTCCTGCTCGTGTCATCGGACAGCACCATCGACAACGACGGCAGCATTGTCTTTGATGACGGCGGCACGCTGTCCATGGCCACGGACTACTCCTATTCGGATCTGGGATCGGTCCAGACCACCGGGGCAGCGGTGCGGTTCGAAGGTCTTTACACTCTGACGATGAATGAGGCTCAGACGGCAATCTCGGGCGAATATTTCGCGACCAATGTCATCATTGACTACGGATCAAGGCTGTATACGCACGGGGGCGATGGGGCGACGACCACCTTCGTCGGCTCCCTGACCAACTATGGCGAGCTTGAAATCTACGGCGGTTCCTCCGATGCGACGATGACGACAGAGGTCCGCAGCGACTTCCATAACTACGGCCTGATCACCTTGGCGCAATGGAATCCCACAGTACAGACCGTGGTCGATCTGGTGATGACCAACGACAGCACGTTGTACAATTTGGGGACGCTCCAGTTCGCGGAAAGGCCATCGGGGGCGGTGCTGGACGAGGTCTCCTTCTCCGGCGACTTCACCAACTTCATCGATTACGGGACGTCGATTTCCCAAGGGTTCGTGGATGCGGACGAAGACGCAGCGTTCGATCTGGACGGTTTCGTTTTCGACAATACCAACGGCATGATCGACATCGCCGCGGGCAAGACTCTGCAATTGAATAACGGCACTTTCGTCATGGGCGGAGGCGCTGTGGTAAAAGGCAGCGGGACTCTGGCGTTCAACAACACCACCCTGCGGCTGGACGAGGCTGCTGTTCTGGGATCGACCGGGACAACCATCGATTTGCGGAATTTCGGCGGGATTGTGGGCGGCAGTGCTTTGACCTTCGGGGCCGGGGCAATGGTGCTGATGTCGGCCGGCGAGACCATCAGCACGACGACCCTGATCAATGCCGGGACCCTGATGATGGATGATAGCGCCTCATCCCGGGTCCAATTCAGTCAGCTCCTGACCAATACAGGGGTTTTGCATTTCGAGAAAACCGCTACGGAGTCTTTTATTATCTCCGACTCTGGGGGGATAACGAATTCCGGGACCATAATCTTCGAAGACAGTTCCCTCTATAGCAGTTCGACCCAGAGAATTATTCTGTCAACGAGCACTGGAACACTGACCAACGAAGCAGGCGGGTATATTTCCTTCGAGGATGGCGCGGGAACACTTTCCACCGCCCAGATCGGTGGCGCCATCCATAACTCGGGCGAGATCCGTTTTGGCCTGAACGCCTATATCGGCGGTGGCGTCACCCATGTGAACGCCGGGGTGTTCAGTCTGGAAAATCAGGCCACGCTCGTGGTGAACGGCACGCTCGAGACGACCAGTGACAGTATCATTCAAGGCAATGGCACGGTCCGTACGAGCAGTATTGATGCACCCTTCATCAACAACGGCACCATCCGGGCCGGGTTTGACAATGACATCGGGACCTTGGACTACTGGCTTAGCGCCAACCACATCGGCACTCTGAGCCACTCGAGCGTGCTGGAGTTGGAGGTGGAGCATACGGGGAGCCTGGTCTCCCATGACACGCTGCTTCTCATGTGGGGGGGCACGCTTGTCCTGGGTGGGACATTGGCCCTGGATGTCCTGGATAGTGGCGGCTGGCAGGACGGGCAGTCCTATGACAATCTGCTTCACTATTACCACAGCGGTTCCCACTCGTTCGGCTACTTCGATCGTATCCTGGGGCTTGCGACCACGGATGCCACCGGAGCAACAACAGTTCTGCTTCCCGAGTACGGGGTAAGTGGTGTCAGCTTCACGGGATACGAAACCGACAGCACGCACCTGTACAGAACCTCGGCGTTCAATGGGGCTATCAGTTCCAGTCCAACCTCCGTGGCCATCCTGTCTGCCGATGACGATACGATCTGGATTGAAAATAGCTCTCTCGGCTTTATCGACGGGGGTGACGGAGTAGATACGGTCGGCTTCGCGGGAAGCGGGACCCTGGATTTGTCGTCGGGGTCCTTCAGCGCCTGGCGCCTGCAGGACATCGAAGTGATCGATATCGCCGGAAATGAAGCAGACGGCGATGTTCTGATCATGGACAAGGACTTCGTGACCCAGGTCGCCTCGAACGCCAATGCGCTTGATCCGTCCCAATCGGCCAATACGCTGTTCATTGACGCCGCCGCCACCGATATGGTGGTGCTGAGCGGGACGGGCTGGACCCACGACGTGGATACGGAAATCGTGAATGACGTTTCCTACACCCTGCACACCAACGGAGATGCGCGGGTCTGGGTCAGCGATGATGTCGGTCAGGGCGTCAACTGACGATAACGCACGGCGCAGGTCAGGATGGGGGCCGGCCGGCGTTAGTCCCGCCTGTCCTTGTGCCGCCACCAGTGCATCATCAGCGGGGCGAGCCGCGTGACCAGCCCGTGCAGGGGCAGGCTGCGCGGCCGTCCGCCGTCGGGCAGAGCCAGATCCTTGAACGGAATCCCGGAGGCCGCTCGCGCCAGCTGTTCCCCCACCGCGACGCCCAGAGCCATGCCCCGCCCGTTGTAGCCGATGGCCGTCAGCAGGCCCGGAGCGAGGGTGTAGAAGCGCGGATGGAAATCCGGGGTGAAGCCCAGCTCGCCGGACCAGCAGCGGGCAATGGCCGGCGTTTGCGGGCGCAACTGGGGGAAAACCTCGGCAAGGCGGGCGCGCACCCGGGCCTGCGCCTGGACCGGATCATCGTCCCGGCTGGCCAGGGTGCAGCCGCTGACCAGCCGGTTGTCCCGGGTCTTGCGGAAGAAATACAGATCGCCGTGGGTATCCGAACAGGCGAGATCGGCCGGCAGGATGGTTTCCGCCACATCCGGCGGCAGCGGGGCGGTGGCCATCTGGTAGTTGCGCACGGGCACGATGGACCTGGCCAGGGCGGGCCATAGCTTCGCCGTGTAGGCATTTGTGGCCAGCACCACGGTATCCGCCCGCACCGTGCCGTAGCGGGTGGCCAGCTGCCAGCCGCCGCTGCCGCCTTCGGTCTGGCGGGTGATACCGGTGACCGGGCTGGCCGCATGGACCGTCGCCCCCATCTGCTGGGCAGCGCGGGCCAGGCCCCGGGTGAAGGCCAGGGGGTTGATATGCCCGCCGGTGGGGCAGAACAGCCCGCCATGCCAATACTGTGTTCCCAGCATGCCAGCGGTTTCCTCGGCGTCGAGAACCCGGCAGTCCAGGGCCAGGGCCGACCACTCCCGCTGCCGGCGTTCGCTGACCGCCAGCCGGCTGGGGCGGTGGGCGGGCTGGATCCAGCCGGTCTGCATGGCTTCGCAGGAGATCTGAAAGCGCCGGACCAGGGCAAACAGCTGTTCGGCTGATCCCCCGATCATACGGGCGAAACGGTCCCCCGCATCGCCCCATTTGGCGCGCAAATGGCTGGGGTCGGGCTTGGCCAGGGTGGGGATGACCTGCCCGTTGTTGCGGCCGGATCCGCCGAAGCCGGGCTCCCCGGCTTCCAGCACCGCAACCGATAGTCCTGCTTCCGCCGCATGCAGCGCGCAGGACAGTCCGGTGACGCCGGCACCAACGACGGCCACATCCACCGAAGCCGGGCCTTCCAGCGGCGGGCAGTCGGGCGCCGTGGGGGCAGAGGCGTGCCATTGGGTTTCGGGCATGGCGGACAGGGGCATGGGTCAGGTCCTCGGTTTCAGCAACGCCGGGCATGGGATGGACAGGGTGGTCTGGGCACCAAGGGGGTCGCATTTTTCCGCGCACTCCCCAGCTATGGTCCATCCTCCCCTTGCACCGCGCCGCCGGCTGGTCAATTGTTTATCACGTCAGTTTAGCGAACTCGGAGGTTCGATGTCTCTCCCCGACCATAAGGCCTTGATGTTTGGTGCGATAAAGAGTCGCGCCATGGTTTACCGTTCCGTGCTTGATGAACTTCGCGAGAGTGTCGGGGACGAGCAGGCCGTGGCCATCATGCGGCGCGCCATAGAACGCCGGGGCCGCGAGATCGGCCAGGCTTTTACGGGCTTTGCGCCGGGGGATTTCGCGGGTTTGCGGGATGCTTTCATCGCGTTCATTCCCGATGCTTATGAGACCGTCGACCCCGACGTGCGGCGCTGCGATGACGAGGCGCTGGAGATCAAATTCCGCCGCTGCCCGCTGAAGAGCGCCTGGCAGGACGCGGGCCTGCCCGACGAGGAAGTGGCCACCCTGTGCGCCATCGCCGGCTGTGTGGATACGGGCACCTTTACCGCGGCGGGATTCGCCATCGACGTGGAAACCTGGAGGCCGGGTATGGACGGTTGCTGCCGCCTGGTCATTACCCGGGCCGACCGGGAAATCCCCGCAGGCGGGCCGGCCGGCTGACGGCCGGACTCCCGACAACAACAAGACCGCTTTGTATCCTGCGATGACAGAGGAGATTGGGATCATGAGGACGTTTGCCAAGGCCGGGGCCGTGCTGGCCGGACTGGGCGCCGCCATGGGGCTGGGCGCCGCCGCGCAGGCCCAGGAGGACAAGACGATCCTGCTGGGCTATGAACTGCCGCTGTCCGGTGACCGCTCGCAGTACGGCGAGACCTTCCGCAATGCCGCCCAGATCCAGCTGGAAGCGTTCAATGCCTCGGGCAAGCTGCCGGGCGCGACGGTGGAGATCGTCTTCGAGGATTCGAAGAACGATTCCAAGGAAGCCCGCAATATCGCCCGCAAGTTCGTCGACAACCCGGATATCGTCGGGGTGCTGGGGGATTTCTCGTCGACGGTGTCGATGGCCGCTGGCGAGATCTATGCCAAGGAACATGTGCCCCAGCTGTCCCAGACGGCGAGCCATCCGGACTACACCAAGATTTCGGAATGGCAGTTCCGCAACATCACCACCCAGGCCTATGAAGGCCCCTACAACGCCGACTGGATCATCGAGGAAGGCGGCAGGACGGCGGCGGTGATCTACATCCAGAACGACTGGGGCATCTCGGCCAGCACCAATTTCATCGACGCCTTCGAAGCGGCGGACGGCAAGGTGCTGACCAGCGAGCCGTTCAACCCCGGCAACCGCAATTTCCGCTCCATCCTGACCAAGGTGAAGCGCGCCGACCCCAACGTCATCTATCTGGCGATGTTCTACGAGGAAGCCGCCGCCCTGATGCGCCAGTACCGGCAGCTGGGTCTGGAGGCGCCAGTTTACGGCACCAGCTCGCTGTATTCGCCCAAGCTGATCGAACTGGGCGGCGAGGCCGTGGACGGCGTGAAGCTGGCCACCACCTTCATGCCGGAAAACCCTGATCCGGCGGTGCAGTCCTTCGTCGGCCAGTACGAAAAGCTCTATGGCGAGACCCCGAACATGTTCGCTGCCCAGGCCTATGACGCGGTGGGGATCATGCTGGCCGCCATCGCCAGCGTCGGTCCGGACGTGACCCGGGAAACCCTGCGCGATGCCCTGGCCCAGACCACCGACTATCCTGGGGTCACCGGAACCACCTCGTTCGATCCGGAAACCCGCGAGCCGACCAAGTCGCTGGCCAAGATGGTGGTCAAGGACGGTGGCTTCCAGGTTCTGGAGTAAGGATGGCCGTCCCTGCTCCGGAGTACGACAGAGCCTTCGGAGCAGGGACGAAGACGTGATTTCTGCGACGGTTGTTACCTGAGGAGCGGGTCGGCACGGTGCTCGACATTTATTTCTTGCAGCAGGTGGTGAACGGGCTGTCCATCGGACTGGTCTATGCCCTGATGGCCATCGGCTTCACCCTGATCTTCGGGGTGCTGAATGTGGTGAACTTCGCCCATGGCGAGGTCTATACCATCGGCGCCTTTGCCGGCCTGATGGTCATCACTGCCGCCGCGCCGCCCTTCGTGGTGGTGATCCTGGTGGTGCTGGCGGCCGGTGCCCTGGCCGGTTTCGGGCTGGAGCGGATCGCCTTCATGCCCTTTCGCCGCTTCCGGGACGAGGCTTCCCTGAAATCCCGGGCGATGCGGGAGGCGACCCTGTTGTCGTCGCTGGCCGTGTCCATCGTCGCCCGCGAGGTGATGGAAAAGATGTTCGGCGGCGAGATGCAGCCGGTGCCTTTCGAATACATGCTTCAGGACATTATCGAAATCGGCCCCATCGCCATCACCAGCGGCAATGTGATCATCCTGGCCGCGTCGGTGATCATGCTGGGCGGATTGCAACTGCTATTGTACCGCACCCGGGTGGGGCTGTCGATCCGCGCCGTCTCCAACAATCCTCTGGGTGCCCAGTACGTGGGGATCAACACCGACCGCACCATCATCGCCACCTTCGTGGTGGGCTCCATGCTCGGTGCCGTGGCGGGGATCCTGGTGGGGCTCTACGAGGGGATCATCTTCCCCCACATGGGCTTCACGCCCGGGGTGAAGGCCTTTGTCGCCATGGTGATGGGCGGGTTGTCCTCGATCCCTGGTGCGGTGATCTGTGCCATTTTCCTGGGGGTGTCGGAAAGCGTGGCCACGGAATTCTTCTCCGCCGGCTGGAAGGACCTGATCGCCTATGCCTGCCTGGTGCTGACCTTGATCTTTTTCCCGCAAGGACTGTTTGGCCATGGCCGTGAACGGGTTTAAGCCGTCCACCACCCCATTGGCGTGGTGGGGCCTGGGGCTGGGAGCGCTGTTCGTCCTGGTGCCGGGCCTGCTGGCCTGGGAGGGTGGAACCTATTTCACCCAGGTCGCCACCACCGCGCTGATCTTCATGATCCTGGCGGCAAGCCTGAATCTGGTGACCGGGACCGCCGGCCTGCTGAGCCTGGGGCATGCGGCCTTTTACGGCATCGGGGCCTATACGGCGGCGATCCTGTCCACCCGACTGGGCTGGCCGGTGCTGGCCACCCTGCCGGCGGCCGGAATCGTGGCGGCGGCGGCGGGCACCCTGGTGGCCCTGCCGATCATGCGGCTGGTCAGCATCTATTTCGCCGTGGCCACCCTGGGCATCGGCGAGATGATCCATGTCACCCTGCTGAATTGGGTCGGCTTCACGCGCGGCCCCATGGGCATCGGCGGTATTCCGCCCATCGGCGCCTTCGGGGTGGAGGTGGATAGCCTGCTGGGCATCTATTACGCCGTCGCTCTGGTTGCCGCCCTGAGCCTGTGGGCGCTGCATCGCTTCACCCACAGCTACTATGGCAATGCCCTGCGGGCCTTGCGCGAAGACGACCAATGCGCCGACAGCATGGGGCTGAACGTGTCGGTGCTGAAGGTGCAGGCTTTTGCCCTGTCGTGCTTTTTCGCCGGGGTGGCCGGTGGGCTGCTGGCCCATACCTCGGCTTATATCAGTCCGGACAACTTCCGTTTCATGGAGAGCATCCTGATCCTGGCCATGGCCGTGGTTGGCGGACTGGGCAGTCTGCCCGGGGCCATCATCGGCGCCATCCTGCTGATCGTGCTGCCCGAGGCCCTGCGGCCCATCGGCGACTTCCGTATGGTGGCGGTGGGGTCGACCATGTTCCTGTGCATTCTGCTGCTGCCCAAGGGCCTGTTCGGTGAAGTCAGCGCTCTGGATCTGGCCCGGCGCCAGCTCGGGGGGGCGTGGAAGCGGACGGCCGACGGGGGCGCGGGACCCGGCGACCCGGCGTCCGGCAGGCCGGTGGGGTGGCGCGGATGACGGCGATGTCCCCTGCTCCTGCCCCCATGCTCGACCTGCGGGATGTCACCCGGGTGTTCGGCGGGCTGACCGCCGTCGATCACGTCAGTGCCGAGATCGCTCCCGGTGATCTGGTGGGTCTGATCGGCCCCAACGGCGCGGGCAAGACAACCCTGTTCAACCTGATCAGCGGCTTTACTCCGCCGTCGTCGGGCGGCGTGGTCTTCAAGGGTCAGGCGATCACCGGCATGAAGCCCTTCCAGGTGGCCCGCCGGGGGATGGGGCGCACCTTCCAGAACCTGCGCATCTTCCCCAACATGACCGTGTTCGACAATGTCAGTGTCGGTGCCATCGGCGCCCTGGGCCACAGCCCGTGGCACGCGCTGTTGCCCGCCGGCCGGGGACCGTCGGAGGCGATCAGCCGGCGGTCCTGGGACGCGCTGGAGCGGGTGGGCCTGAGCGGCGTTGCCGGTGAGCTGGCGGCGAACCTCAGCTACGGCCGGCGCAAGTACCTGGAAATCGCCCGCGCCCTGGCCACGGGGCCGGACCTGCTGATCCTGGACGAACCGGCGGCCGGGCTGAATGATACGGAAACGGCGGACCTGGCCACCTTTATCCGCGGCCTGCACGCCGACGGGCTGACCATCCTGCTGGTAGAACACGACATGAGCCTGGTAATGGGCATCTGCCAGCGGGTCTGGGTGCTGGCATCGGGCGCCAAGATCGCCGATGCCCCGCCGGCAGAGGTGCGCCGGGATCCCAAGGTGCTGGAGGCCTATCTGGGCACCGGTGACGAGGACGAAGGCGACAGCGCGGGGGTCGGCCGATGACCGCTACGGAGTTGACGGAAAACGCTCCGGTGCTGGAGGTCCGCGATCTTCAGGTGCGCATGGGGGCGCAGGAGATCCTGCGCGGCGTCTCCCTGACCGTGCCCGAAGGTGGTGTGGTCAGCGTGCTGGGTGCCAACGGCGTGGGCAAGACCACGCTGATGCGGGCGGTGTCGGGGATCTACAAAACGGCCGGCGGCACCATCCGCTTCTTCGGCGAGGAGATCGCCGGCAAGCCCAGCCATGCCATCGTCGCCATGGGACTGGCGCAGGCGCCGGAGGGGCGGCAGATCTTTTCCAACATGACGGTGCAGGAGAACCTGGTGCTGGGCTGCGGCCCGCGCACCGGGGATGCCCAGGCCCGTCGCGCCCATGTGCTGGGCCTGTTTCCCGTGCTGCAGGAGCGGCTGGAGCAGAAAGCCGGATCCCTGTCGGGTGGCGAGCAGCAGATGCTGTGCATCGGCCGGGCGCTGATGGGCCGGCCGCGTCTGTTGCTGATGGACGAGCCCTCGCTGGGGCTGGCGCCGAAGATCGTGCGCCAGATCATGGCCCTGATCGGCCGCATCCGCGACGAGGGTACGGCGGTGCTGCTGGTGGAACAGAATGCCCGGGCGGCGCTGAAGGTGGCCGACCATGCCTATGTGATGGACGGCGGCGCCATGGTGCTGGACGGTCCGGCGGCGGACCTGCGGGCCGATCCCCGGGTCATGGATGCCTATATGGGCGGCGGCTGAGGAGCCGGAAATCGTGTCATTATCGTCTTCTCCGGCCCGGTCCGGGGCGGAAGCGGGATCGCTTCTGGGTTTCGGGTTCGGCCTGGGTGCGGCGGCCATCTGGGCCGGCTACATGGTGGTTTCGGCCGGCGGAGTACGCAGCGGCCTGGGGGCGCTGGAGCTGACCTTCCTGCGCGCCCTGGTGGCCGGACTGCTGGTACTGCCCCTGTTCCTTGTCCCTGGCGCGCGGCCGTTCCGTGACGGGCCGTTCTGGGGCCTGGGCTGGGGACGGGCGATGGTGCTGGCGGCTTGCGCCGGCCCCTTCTACAGCCTGGCGGTGGTCGGCGGGCTTGGGCTGGCGCCGGCCAGCCACGGGGTGATCGTGACCCCCGGTCTGATCCCGGTGATGGGCACCCTGGCGTCCGGATTGGTGCTCGGGATCTGGCCATCAGGCCGCAGCCTGATCGGTCTTGCCTGCGTTGTCGCCGGGGTGCTGGCCGTGGGGTGGGAGGGAATGTCGAGCCTGACCGGCCCCTATGCCTGGGTCGGTGATCTGTGCTTTGCCGGGGCCGCCCTGCTGTGGAGCATCTTTACCGTGGCCATGAAGGTCTGGGGTGTGCCGCCCATGCGCGCGGTGGCGGTCGTCTCGCTTCTGTCGCTGCTCTATCTGCCACCCTATATGGTCTTTGTCGGCCTTGGATCGCTGAGTGCCGCCGATCCCTGGGCGGTCGGGGGGCAGGCCCTGTACCAGGGGGTTCTGGTGGCGGTGCTGGCCATGGCGCTCTACGGCAAGGCGGTGGGCCTGCTGGGGCCGGGCCGGGCGGCGCTGTTCCCCGCCCTGGTGCCCGTACTGGGAACCGGACTGACCGTGCTGGTGCTTGGCGAGCAGCCGGGACCGGGCGCCTGGGCGGGCATGGTGCTGGCAACGCTGGGGATGCTGTTGGCCGTTTTCGCCGCACCCCGGGCAGCCAGTGCGTCCAAACCGCGATGATCAAGGAGGATCCCGTCCCCATGGCCACCAGTATCCTGGAACGCCGCCGGATCGAGGCGGCTTTTGCCGGCCACATATACACCGAACTGGAAGCCCGCCTGGGGACCGAGGAGGCCCGCGCCCTGCTGGGGGCGGCGATCAAGCGGGCGGCCACCGATCTGGGCCGCGAGATGGCCGCCGAGATGGAAGCCGCCGGCGGGACGGCCGACCTGGAGGGCTTCGCCGCTCTGCTGCCGCGCTGGCAGCAGGAAGACGCCCTGCGCATCGCCATGATCGACCGGGGGCCGGACCGGCTATCCTTCGATGTCACCCGCTGCCGCTACGCCGAGATGTACCGGGACATGGGGCTGGGCCACCTGGGCGATCTGCTGTCCTGCAATCGCGACGGCACCTTCATCGAAGGCTTCAATGCCGATGCCCGGCTCGACCGGCCGCAGACCATCATGCAGGGTGCCAGCCATTGCCCGTTTCGTTATTCCCTGGCGTCGTCCAGTGCGTCCCCCGACCCGAAACCGGAGTCCTGATCGACCATGTCTTCCTTTCCCTGTCTGACCGATGACGCCGTGGCCGCCGCTGTCGACGCCGTGGTGCCCGATATGCAGGCCTGGCGCCGCCACCTGCATGCCCATCCGGAAACCGCCTTCGAGGAACACGCCACCGCCGATTTCGTGGCCGGGCTGCTCAATGACTTCGGTATCCAGGTGCATCGGGGGCTGGCCGGCACCGGCGTGGTGGGCACCATCACCGGCCGTCATCAGCCGGCGGGTGGAGAGGCCCGCAGCATCGGCCTGAGGGCGGACATGGATGCCCTGCATATCCAGGAAAGCAGCGGCGTGGCCCATGCCTCCACCCATGCCGGGCGGATGCATGCCTGCGGTCACGACGGGCATATGGCCATGCTGCTGGGGGCCAGTCGGGTGCTTGCCGAGGCCCGGGATTTCGCCGGCACCTTGCATGTGATCTTCCAGCCGGCCGAGGAAAACGAGGGCGGCGGCCGGGTGATGGTTCAGGAAGGGCTGTTCGACCGCTTCCCCGTCGATGCGGTCTATGGCCTGCACAACTGGCCGGGGCTGGAGGAAGGGCGTATCGAGATGCGGCCCGGTCCGATCATGGGCAGCTATGACGTGTTCGAGATCGTGCTGTCCGGCAAGGGCGGCCACGCGGCCATGCCCCATCTGGGCACGGATCAGCTGCTGGCCGCCGGTCATCTGATCACGGCCCTGCAGTCGATTGCCAGCCGCACCCTGGATCCGCTGGAGGCGGCGGTGGTCTCGGTGACCCAGATGCACGGTGGCGACACCTGGAACGTGCTGCCGGCCGACGTGGTGCTGCGCGGCACCGTGCGGGCCTTTTCCGAGACGGTCCAGGAAACGGTGGAGCGGCGCATCGGCGAGCTGTCGCGCCAGATTGCCGGGGCGTTCGGGGCCGAGGCGGCGGTGCGTTACGAGCGGCGCTACCCCGCCACCGTCAACACGGCCGAGGAAACCCGCCGAGCTGCCCGGGCTGCCGTTGCCGTGGTGGGCCAAGCGATGGTGGGGACGGACTGCGTGCCGACAATGGGGGCGGAGGACTTTGCCTTCATGCTCCAGGCCCGCCCCGGGGCCTATGTGCGTCTGGGCATCGGTCCGGGGCTGGGCGGCTGCATGCTGCATAACCCGGGGTATGACTTCAACGACGCGGTGCTGGCCACCGGTGCCCGCTACTGGGTGACCCTGGCCCGCCAGGAACTGGCCCCCGATGCCGGTCGCGCAGCGGCGGGGTAACAAGCCCGTTCAAGCCGTATTGTCGTCTTCTTCCCTGCTGTCGCTGAGGGTGTGATGGGGCAGGGGGGCACCGTTTTTGATGTCGTTCCAGAACACGGCGCGGCCTTTTCCGGCGTGTTTGGCGGCGTACAGGGCGGTATCGGCGTTCTGGATGACGTGGTGTATCTCGTTATGGTCCAGGGGCCAGGCGGCGATGCCCACGGAACAGCCGACCCGGGCGTCTCCCTCCTCCAGCCGGATCGGCTTGCTGATCGAGGTGATGACCCGGGCGGCCACCTGATCGGCTTCCTGGCGCCAGTTCTGCGCATTGGTGTTGATCAGCAGGGCGAACTCGTCGCCGCCCAGGCGCACGGCCAGATCTTCGCCGCGCAGGCAGTCGCGCAGACGCTCGGCTATGACCTTCAGCAGGGCGTCCCCGGCCGCGTGGCCCATCTGGTCGTTGACTGCCTTGAAGCCGTCCAGGTCCAGGTACAGGAAGGCGATGGTGCCGTCCGGATGGCGCATCACCGGTACCACATGATCAAGATGGGCGCGCAGGGCGGCCCGGTTGGGCAGGCCGGTCAGCAGGTCGTGATGGGCCATCCGCTCCATGGTGCCCATGCGCTGATCCGTGGCCGTCAGGGTGCGGATCAGGTCGTGCAGGGACGTGGACAGCACCTCGACTTCCCGTGATCCCCGGAAGACGGGCAGGGCGGCTCCGACGGGGTGCCGGCGCAGGGCCTCGGCGGCTTCGGCGATGCGTTGCAGGGGGCGGGCCACCCGGTCGGCCACAATCCAGGACAGCAGAGCGAACAGGGCGGTCAGTGCCAGACCGGCCGTGGCAATGCCGGTGCGCAGGTTCTCCACCGGTTCGTAAGCGATGGCCAGGGGCTTGCGCACCACGACGGTCCAGCCCAGGCCGGGATAGTTGCCGAAGCCGCGTTCCCGGGCGTAGCCGGTCAGGTAGGATATGCCATCGGGCCAAGTCTCGATGGTCCAGCTGGAATCGCCGGTCTGGGCATTGGCCACTGACGTCAGGTCGTTCAGGGTCATGGTTTCATGGCCCGGCGGCGCCAGCAGCACCCGGTGGTCTTCGCCCAGGACGAACATTTCCACTCCTCGGCGATCCTGCACGGCGGCCATCAGGGAGGTTTCCAGATCCTTGGCCCAGGCCCAGCTGAGGTGGGAGGAAAGCACGCCGACCGTGGCTCCCACCGGGTCGCGGATCGGCATGGCGATATCAACGAAGCGCAAGGGTTCTTCGTCAGGTTTGCGCAGCAGCTTGTCCAGCATCACCGCTTCGTGGACATCACCGATATACAGTCCTTCCACGCCTTGGGAATAGACTGGCCGGTGACTGATGTTGACCCCTTCAAGGATCCCGCCGGTGCCCGCACGCACGGTGCCGGAGGGGTCGAGGAAGCCGACCCAGGTGAAGGCCGGGATGGCATCCTGCAAGCCGTCCAGCAGGCGGCGGATCTGGTCCGTGCTGTGGGGGCTGCGCAGCACATCCAGTTCGGTAAGCAGCGCCACTTCGCCCATGCGGGTGTGCATGCTGCGGCTCAGCTTGTCGCCCATGTGAAAAGCAAGCTCGGCCAGCTCTGTACCGATGGCTTCCCGAACGGTTTCGCTGGCGATCCGGCCTGTTGCCCAGATGGTCAGTGCCGTCAGGGCGGCGATCAGCAGCCCGAAGAACAGGGCCATCTGGGAGCGGAGGCTGAGGCGGCGAAACGGGTGCATTGCGGTATGGCCCCGGAGAATGGAAAGGCAGGGCGCATCGTCTCAGTCGGGCAACGGTTTTTCAACAGGTGATACGGTTGAAAGGTGGTAGAAAATGGCCGGGATGGGAGTTTGTTGATAAACATACAAACTAAAGAATTATATGTCCGCCGTGAAATCAACTAAAAAGTGAAATTCTTCGTTTTTCACTTCACGGGCAGAGCAAGTGGGATGCCCGGCATTCCGGCGCGAGAATCAACTGCGCCGCGGCAAGATCCTCCAGAGACACGCCGACGGACTTGAACAGAGTGATTTCCGTCTCGTCATAGCGCCCCGTGGTGGTGTTCCGGCACAAGGCGAACAGGTCGCCACAGATCTGTTTTTCCGTCAGGACGCCGGTGGCCAGCGGCTGGATGATATCGCCGGCTTCGCGGATGGCACCATCGCGGGTATCGACGAAGACGCGGGCACGGCGGATGGCCGTGTCGTCGGCTTCCCGCATGGATGGCGTGAAGCCGCCGACCAGATCCACGTGGCAGCCCGGGGCCAGCCACGATCCGTCGATCAGCGGTTCGGTAGCGAGGGTGGCGCAGGAAACGATGTCGGCGGCGCGGATGGCCACTTCCAGTTCCGGAACCGCATCCACTGCGGCCGGCAGGTGGCCCCGCAGCCGGGCGGTCAGGGCTTCCGCCTTGTCCAGCGACCGCCCCCAGACCAGGACCTTTTCCAGGGAGGGCCGGGCCGTCAGATGGGCTTCGATCAGGTTGGGCGCCAGGCGGCCGGTACCGACCATCACCAGGGTGCGGGCATCTTCCCGGGCGAGAAAGCCGGCCGCCAGGGCCGAGGCGGCGGCGGTGCGGCGGGCAGTGACTTCGCCGCCGTCGAGCATGGCCATGGGGGCGCCGGTTTCGCCGCTGAACACCACGACCACGCCGGACACGGCGGGGAAGCCACGGGCACCATTGCCGGGAAAGACCTGGACCAGCTTGACCATGGACAGGCGGTTCAGGGCGCCCGGCCTGGCCGGGTCGCCGGGCTGCTGGGTCCAGGCGGGCATCAGCAGCAGGGTGGCGTCCGGTTCGGTACCGGGCAGGGACATGGTGTGGTGGTGACGCATCGGTGCCTCACCGGGGTGGCGGAACGCTGCCGCCAACGTCTCGATCAGGGCCGGCCACGGCGTGCGGGCGCGAACTTCGTGGGCATCAATGAAGCGCATGGCCAGGTCCTCGTAGCACATTGATATTTTCCGGATGTCCGGTGTGGTCCGGGGATCCGAAGAGTCACCTGGGGACGCGGCGGCAAAAAGCAAACGGCGTTTTCCGGGGAGGAAAACGCCGTTCGCTTTTGTCCGGAACCCTGATCCGGGGGGAAGTTTGGGGTCTCGCCGGCCGTTCCTGGTTTGGGGGAAGAACGGGCGACGGTGGGTCAGGGCAGACCGGACGCAGTCGTGAACGCTTGATTAATGCGCGGCCACGCCGTGCGGAGGCACGGGGGTGTCGCGATGGGGCAGGCGGCGCAGGCGTGCGGCGACCCAGTGGATGAATTTCATCATTTCCCGGGAGCGCGCGATCCGGGCGCGTCGTTCGATTTCCAGGAAGTCGGCGGTGCCGAAGGCGTCCCGCACCGCCACGCTGGTGCGGTCGAGGGAGGTGGACATGCTCGTGCCCTTTATCATCGGAAGGTTCATGAAGACGAAAACAGCGGCCCCTTGGCCGCGTTTCCTTCCGAAGATATAGGCCTAAGGTGCCGGTTCCGTCGTCCCGAAAAGCCGGGAGGCTGGGTTGTGTCTCTCGCATGACGTCGGAAAAGCGCGACGGGGGATGCGGGGGCTTCAGGCATCGCTTGCAACGACGAGGATCCTGTGCGACCTCTCCTGACCGGCCGGGCTGCGGCCGGAGTCCCTTGATGCGACAGGATCGACCCATGACCACCACGCCCACCGCCCCTCCCGCCTTCTGGCAGGTGGAGATTACCGTTCCCGCCGCTGCCGTGGCCGGGCTGGAAGCGGCGCTGGAGCCGGTGAGCGAGGCCCTCCTGTGCTTTGAAACCAACGAGGAAAAGGGGCTGTGGACGGTCCAGGCCCTGTGCGAGGAGCGGCCCGCCCCGTCGGTTCTGCAACCCGCCCTGGCGCTGATCGCCGCCAGCCTCGGCATCGACGAGCCCGAGCCGGTGGTGATCCGCCTGGAAGGGCGTGACTGGCTGCGCGAGAATCTGGTGACCTTCCCGCCGATCCGGGTGGGGCGCTTTTTCATCCATGGTTCTCACCACACCGCCCCGCCGCCGTCGGGCAGCTTTCCCTTGCAGGTGGATGCCGCCACCGCGTTCGGGTCCGGTGACCACGACAGCACGCGAGGCTGCCTGATGGCGCTGGATATGCTCGACCGCCGGGGCGGGGCCTCGCGGGTGCTCGACATGGGCTGCGGATCCGGGATCCTGTCGCTGGCCGCGGCGCGGGCCTGGCCTTGCTCGGTGCTGGCGGTGGATATCGATCCGGAATCCGTACGAGTGGCCAAGGCCAATGCCCGCCTGAACGGTCTGGCTCATCGCATCACCGCCATGCCGGGCAACGGTCCTCGCGGCCGGGAGGTGCGCGAGGACGCCCCCTATGACCTGATCTGCGCCAATATCCTCGCCCGGCCCCTGGCTGCCATGGCCAAACCGCTGGCCTCGCTGCTGGCACCGGGGGGCACGGTGGTGCTCGCCGGGCTGCTGGAACGGCAGGAACGGGCGGTGCTATCGGCCTATCGGACGCAGGGATTGACCCTGCTGAAGCGCCTGCGCCTGAACCCCTGGACCACCCTGGTCCTGCGCGGATAGGGCGCTGCCCTTACCCACTGATCCTGTGTCGAGAGAGGGGGCCGCCCGCGCGGCCTCCTTTCGTCGTTTTTGCGACAACCAGACACTTTCATCGTCCGTATAGGGCCACATCGCGAGTCTCCGAGTATCGAGGGAAAGGAGGGTGCTCTGCATGAGCAATTTTTGTTGCGGTGCAGCATGACGATCCGTCGCTCATGTGGGGGCTGGGAACCGGGCAGGGAAGGGGCCAAATAGGACGCAGGTGCAATTCTTTGTCGATAGGTGCAAGGAGGGTCCGGGGATGAGGGTGATGTGGGCGCAGCAGGATTTCGAGGCAGCCCTGAAGGCCGCGCGGGCGACGGGATGGGACATCTCGCGCGGGGCGCTGGCCGAGCTGCTGCGGGGTCTGGCAGCGGCGCCGGATTTCGGACGGCGGGACTGGACGACCCTGGTGCACGGAACGGCGGATGACGCGCTCCTGGACCTGCTCGACACCCTGCGTGCCCAGGCCGCCCAGGCATTCGAGGAGTCGAGCGTGCCGAAGAAGGACCGTCTGGGCAGCCTGCGGGCAGCGATGGCGGACCAGGGGCTGAGCGGCTTCGTCGTGCCCCATGCGGACGAATACCAGAACGAGTTCATTCCCCTGCGCGCCGAGCGCCTGGCTTGGCTGACCGGTTTCACCGGGTCGGCGGGCACCGCCGTGATTCTGGCCGACAAGGCGGCGATCTTTGTCGATGGCCGCTATACTTTGCAGGTGCGAGAACAGGTGGACAGCGGGTCTTGGGAAATCTGCAGCCTGACCGACGATCCGCCCCATGCCTGGATCGAACGCAACCTGCCCCGAGGCGCGCGGCTGGGCTATGATCCCTGGCTGCATACCCCCGCCCAGACCAACCGTCTGTGCACCGCCTGTGATACGGCGGGGGGAGTCCTGGTGTCCGGTACGGTCAACCCCCTGGACGTCGCCTGGTCCGACCAGCCACCGCCGCCGGTTTCGCCGGTGGTGCCCCACGCCACGGTCTACACGGGTAAGAGCGGGGAGGAAAAGCGGACGGAGATCCTCGGGGTGCTGCGCGAGAAGGGCGAGGATGCGGTGGTGTTGACCGCACCTGAATCCGTCGCCTGGCTGCTGAATATCCGGGGGGCTGATGTCTCCCATACGCCTTTGGTCCTGTGTCGGGCGATTCTGCTGTCCGACGGGACGGCCCGGCTGTTCCTGGATCCCGCCAAGGTGACTGACGGCTTGCAGACCCATCTGGGCAACGCGGTGGCTATCGAAAATGAGGAAAGCTTCGGTCCGGCTCTGGACGGGCTGGGCGCCAGGGGCTGCAAGGTGCGCCTGGACCGCACCACGGCCCCGACCTGGGTGGACGAGCGACTGCGGCAGGCAGGGGCGGTGGTGGTGGACGGGGCGGACCCCTGCGTGCTGCCCAAGGCCTGCAAGACCCGGGTGGAAGTGGACGGGACCCGTGCCGCCCACCGCCGCGACGGGGCGGCCCTGGTGCGCTTTCTGCACTGGCTGTCGGAGGCGGCGCCGGGCGGTTCTGTCACCGAACTGTCTGCGGCTGCCCGGCTTCAGGCGATCCGGCTGGAAGACGGCCTGCTGCGGGACCTGTCCTTCGCCACCATCAGCGCGGCCGGCCCCCATGCGGCGCTGCCGCACTATCGGGTGACGGCGAAGTCAAACCGGCCGCTGGCGTCGGGGGATATCTATCTGGTGGACAGTGGCGGCCAGTACCTGGACGGCACCACCGATGTCACGCGGACGGTGGCCATCGGCCCCGCCGATCCCGAAGCCCGACGCCGCTTCACCCTGGTGCTTAAGGGCCATATCGCCCTGGCCAGGGCGGTCTTTCCGGAGGGGACAACGGGTACCCAGCTCGACCCCCTGGCCCGCCAGTTCCTGTGGGCCGAGGGGCTGGACTATGACCACGGCACGGGCCATGGGGTGGGCAGTTTCCTGGGGGTGCACGAGGGGCCTGCGCGGATTTCCAAGGCGCCGAGCCCGGTGGCCCTGAGGCCCGGCATGGTGCTGTCCAACGAACCCGGTTACTACAAGGAAGGCGCCTACGGCATCCGCATCGAGAATCTGGTGACGGTGGTGGCCCCGGAGCAGCCGGCGAACGCGGACCGCTCCGTCCTGGCGTTCGAGACCCTGACCCTGGCTCCCATCGACCGTACCCTGATCGATCCGGCCCTGCTCACGGCTGAGGAAACGGCCTGGCTGAACGCCTATCACCAGCGGGTCTGCGACACCCTGACCCCTCTGCTGGAGGCCTATCCGGAGGTGCGGGCCTGGCTCGCCGGGGTGACGGCGCCGGTGTAGCGGAGGGGATCACCCGAACCGGAACACATCCATCGCCAGGGCGCCATAGGTCACGCTGTCGTGCAGCCGCTGACCCTTGGCGTCTCCGGTGGCCTCGGCTGCGCCGATGGCGGCGAAGAGGGGCAGGTAATGATCCGGTGAGGGGTGATTGCGCAAGGCGTCCGGATGGGCCACCCAGCGGCACAGGGCTTCGGAGTCGCCGGCCGTCACCTGTTCGGCGGTCCATTCGGTGAAGCGGCTGACCCAGTCCAGCGCCGGGCCGTCCTGGTCGTGGCGGGACAGGGCGCGCAGATTGTGGGTGATGGCCCCACTGCCAATGATCATCACTCCGCGCTTCCGCAAGGGGGCCAGCGCCGCGCCCAGCTTCAGGTGCCAATGGGCTGTACGGTGGGGCTGGATGGAAACCGGCACCACCGGGATGCCGGCGCCCGGCCAGATCAGCGACAGCGGCACCCAGGCGCCATGATCCAGGCCACGCGCCGGGTCGGCTTCCGCCGGCAGCCCGGCCGCGCACAGGGCGGCCACCACGGCCTGCGCCACATCCGGTGCCCCGGGAGCGGGATAGGTAAGGCGGTAGAGGCGGTCTTCGAAGCCATAGAAATCATGGATGGTTTCCGGTGCCTCGGCGAAGCCCACGGCCGGCTGGCTGGTTTCCCAATGGGCCGACAGCACCACCACCGCTTCCGGCCGGGGCAGGGAGCCCGCCAGGCCGCGCAGGAAGCGATGGGCGGGGCCGTCAGTCACGGCCAGCATCGGCGATCCGTGGGAAATGAACAGAACGGGCATCATGGCCGGTGGTCCTTTGCTGCGAGGTAAGGACTATATAGACCACGGCGAGGCAGCCGGAGAGGGGCCGAACGGGAAACAGTCCGTGCACGATGCGGCGACGAATGGTGATGGCCCTTGCCGAGACGCGGCCCGACCATGATATAGTCCGCCGCACGTGCAGGCCCTCCGGGGCCGGCGTGACCGTTCGCCGTCCCCATGAACCGCTGATGTCGGGAGCCCATGACCGATTGGTCCTTGCCCCTCCGGTCCTTTTGCGACTGGATCCGCGCCTTGCGCCGGCCGGCCGCTGCGGCGGTGGTGGGCGTGGCCCTCGCCCTTGGAGCCTGTTCCTCGAACGATGAGGAACCCGAGTATGTGGAGCGCCCGGTCGAGGAGCTCTACAACCGCGCCGTCGATCTGCTGAATGCCGGCAGTTATGACGAGGCGGCCCAGGCTTTCGAGGAAGTGGAGCGCCAGCACCCCTATTCCGTCTGGGCCACCAAGGCTCAGCTGATGAGCGCCTATGCCCTGTACGAGGACAATACCTATGATGATGCGGTGGTGGCGCTGAACCGCTTCATCCAGCTGCATCCGGGCAACCGCGACATCGCCTATGCCTACTACCTGCGCGGCCTGTGCTATTACGAGCAGATCGCCGACGTGAAGCGGGATCAGGTCATCACCCGGGAAGCCATGAGCAACCTGCGCGAAGTGGTGACCCGTTTCCCTGACAGCCGCTATGCCCGTGATGCCCGCCTGAAGATCGATCTGGCGCGCGACCACCTCGCCGGCAAGGAAATGGCCGTCGGCCGGTGGTATCTGAGTCAGGACCAGTACCTGTCGGCGCTGAACCGCTTCCGCACGGTGGTGGAACGCTTCGATCAGACCACCCATGTACCCGAAGCCCTGTACCGCCTCGTCGAGGTCAACATGATCCTTGGCTTGACGGAAGAGGCCAAGCGGGTGGCCAGCGTGCTCGGCTTCAACTTCCCGGGAAGCGAGTGGTATGTGGACGCCTATGCCCTGGTGACCGGGGGGGGCAAGCCGACCGGCGCGGACGACACGGCCTGGTATGATTTCGACTGGCTCTAGGTGAGCACCCTATGCTGAGCGCCCTTTCCATTCGCGATGTGGTGCTGATCGAACGGCTCTACCTGTCCTTCGATGGCGGCCTCAGCGTTTTCACCGGGGAAACCGGGGCGGGCAAGTCCATCCTGCTCGACAGCCTGTCCCTGGCGCTCGGCGCCCGGGCGGACAGTGGCCTGGTGCGCAAGGGGGCCAGCCAGCTGGCGGTGACTGCGGCCTTTTCCCTGCCCGCTGGCCATCCCGCCTTTGCCGTCCTGAAAGACGCCGACCTGGCTGTGGAGCCGGGGGAGGCCCTGGTGATCCGTCGCACGGTGTCGGCGGATGGCCGGTCAAAGGCCCATGTGAACGATCAGCCCGCCAGCGTCGGGCTGCTGCGCTCGCTGGGGGCGACGTTGGTGGAAATCCACGGCCAGTTCGAAAGCCACGGTCTTCTGGACCCGACCACTCACCGGGCGGTGCTGGATGCCCATGGGTCGGCTGCCGTGGCCCTGGCCGAAACCCGCCGCACCTATCGCGTCTGGGCGGCGGCCCGCGATGCCCGTGCGGATGCCGAAGCCGATCTGGCCCGCGCCCGGGCGGAAGAAGACCTGCTGCGCCACACCCTGGACGAACTGGAAGCCCTGGCCCCCAAGCCGGGCGAGGATGCCAGCTTGGCCGAGGAACGTAGTTTCCTGATGAACGGTGAGAAGCTGGGCGAAGGTCTGAATGCCGGCCTTGCCGCCCTGTCAGAGCCGGTGTCCGTCGACCACGCCCTGCGCACCGCCATGCGTCATCTGGAACGGGTGGCGCCGATGGCCGGCGGGCGGCTGGACGCGGTGCTGGAAGGCCTGGACCGTGCCGCCGTGGAAGCCGCAGAGGCTCAGAATACCCTGGAAGCGGTGGTTGGCGACCTGGACCACGATCCGCGCCGCCTGGAAGCGGTGGAGGAGCGGCTGTTCGCCCTGCGCGGCCTTGCCCGCAAGCATGGCGTGGAGGTCGATGCGCTGCCCGGACTGCTGGAGCGCACGCGTACCAGCCTCGCCGCGCTGGACGGGGACGAAGCCTCGCTGGATGCCCTGCGCCAGACCGAGCGCAAGGAGCGGGAGGCCTATCTGATCGCGGCCCGCGCGCTGTCCAAGGCCCGGGCGGAGACGGCGGCGGCCCTGGATTCCGCCGTTGCCCAGGAACTGCCGCCCCTGAAACTGGAACGGGCCCGCTTCGCCACCCTGGTGGAGGACCTGCCGGAAAATCAGTGGGGTCCGGAGGGACTGGACAAGGTGACCTTCCTGGTGGCCACCAACCCCGGTTCCGAACCCGGCCCGATCCACAAGATCGCCTCGGGCGGGGAACTGGCGCGGTTCATGCTGGCGCTGAAGGTGGTGCTGGCCCGCTCGTCGACCATTCCCACCCTGGTGTTCGACGAGGTGGACATGGGCATCGGCGGCGCCACAGCCGCCGCTGTCGGCAATCGTCTGGCACGGCTGGGCGAGGATGTGCAGGTTTTGGTGGTGACGCACTCGCCGCAGGTGGCCGCGACCGGCCTGCAGCATTTCCAGGTGCGCAAGGCCGACGATGGCCAAGGGGGCATGGGCACATCCGTGGTGCCGCTGAGTCCCGACGAGCGGCGCGAGGAGGTTGCCCGCATGCTGGCCGGTGCCCACATCACCGAACAGGCCCGCGCCGCTGCCGCCAGTCTGCTGTCCGCCCGGACATCCGTGGCATCCTGACCGGTCCGGCCCAGTGCCGGTCCGTATTTCCTTTCCTTTCCCGAAGGTCCGCGAGCTGATCCATGAGCAAACCCGTTGATGCCCTGACCCCGGAAGAGGCCAAGGAGGAACTGGCCACGCTCGCAGAGCAGATCGCCCATCATGATGCCCGGTATTACCGGGAAGATGACCCGGACATTACCGACGCCGACTACGACGCCCTGCGCCGCCGCAATGCAGAGATCGAGGCCCGCTTCCCTGACCTGATACGCGAGGACAGCCCCAGCAACCGGGTCGGCGCGGCTCCGTCGGAGGCCTTTTCAGAGGTCACGCATGCGGTGCCCATGCTGTCGCTGGGCAACGTCTTCTCCGGCGAGGAGGTGCGGGAGTTTGACGAGCGGGTGCGTCGTTTCCTGTCCCTGAAGCCCGAGGTGGTGGTGACCTATGTGGCCGAGCCCAAGATCGACGGCCTGAGCTTCACCGCCCGCTACGAGAACGGAGTGTTCCGCCAGGGGGCGACCCGGGGCGACGGCACGACGGGCGAAGACATCACTCGCAACCTGGAGACCATCGCCGACCTGCCCCGCCGCCTGAAGGGTGCTCCGCCGCTGCTGGAAGTGCGGGGCGAAGTGTTCATGCGCAAGGCCGACTTCCAGGCCCTGAACGAACGCCAGGCGGCGCGGGGCGGCAAGATCTTCGCCAATCCACGCAATGCCGCCGCCGGATCTCTGCGCCAGTTGGATCCGGCGGTGACGGCCGAACGGCCGCTCAGCCTGTTCGCCTACAGCTGGGGCGCCGTGGAGGGGCTGGACCTGGGCAGCCACCACGCTTTCCTGGACCGCCTGCGGGACTGGGGATTCCCAGTCAACCCGGAAACCCGCCGCTGCGAGGGCGCCGAAGCGCTGCTGGAGGCCTATGCATCCCTGGCGTCGCGCCGGGCCGATCTGGACTATGACATCGACGGCGTGGTCTACAAGGTGGACAGCGTGGATTACCAGAAGCGGCTGGGCTTCGTCAGCCGCGCCCCGCGCTGGGCCACCGCGCACAAGTTCCCGGCCGAACAGGCCCAGACCCGCCTGAACGCCATCCGCATTCAGGTGGGCCGCACCGGCGCGCTGACACCGGTGGCCGAACTGGAGCCGGTGACCGTCGGTGGCGTGGTGGTCAGCCGGGCGACCTTGCACAACGAGGATGAGATCGCCCGCAAGGATGTGCGGGTGGGAGATACGGTGATCCTGCAACGGGCCGGCGACGTCATCCCCCAGGTGGTGGGCGTGGTGCTGGAACGGCGGCCGGAAGGCACGGAATCCTTTGTCTATCCCGAAGCCTGCCCGGTCTGTGGCAGCCATGCCGTGCGGCCTGAAGGCGAGGTGGTGCGCCGCTGCACGGGCGGGCTGGTCTGCTCTGCCCAGGCGGTGGAGCGGCTGAAGCATTTCGTCTCCCGCAATGCCTTCGATATCGAAGGCCTGGGCGGCAAGCATATCGAGGCGTTCTATGAAGAAGGGCTGGTGCGCGAGCCGGCCGACATCTTCGGCCTGCCGGACCGGGAACAGCGGCTGCAGGACAGCACCCGCGATCTGGAAGCCCGGGCCGATCCCGCCCAGCGGCTGATCCGCGAGCGCGAAGGCTGGGGGCCGAAGTCCGCGGACAACCTGTTCAAGGCGATCAAAGAGCGGCAGACCATCGGCCTGGACCGCCTGATCTATGCCCTGGGGATCCGGCAGGTTGGGCAGGTGACGGCCCAGGTGCTGGCCAGCCACTACGGCACGCTGGAGGCCTGGCGCACCGCCATGATGGCCGCCCGGGATGAAGAGAGCGAAGCGTTCGAGGACCTGAAGAATATCGAAAGCATCGGCCCTGCGGTGGCACGGGACCTGGCCGCGTTCTTCGACGAGGCCCACAACCGGGATGCCCTGGAGCGGCTGGCCGCCGTCTTGGACGTCACCCCCTACAGCCGGCCGGTGGCAGCGGAAGGCAGCCCGCTGGCGGGCAAGACGGTGGTCTTCACCGGCACCCTGGAAACCATGGGCCGCAACGAGGCCAAGGCCCGCGCCCAGTCCCTGGGGGCCAAGGTGACTGGCTCGGTCAGTGCCAAGACCGACTTCGTGGTGGTCGGGGCCGACGCCGGGTCGAAGGAGAAGAAAGCCCGCGACCTGGGGGTGACGGTGCTGACGGAGCGGGAATACCTGGATATGATCGGCGGATAGGAGACACGGAAAAGGGGAGGGATGCGACCATGAGGATCTCGGCGGAAGATGTTCGGACGTTCGAGACCCGGGGCTACCTGACCATCGCCGACGCTCTGCCCGCCGGAACCCTGGCGCGCTGGCGTGCCTTGTCCGATGATCTGGCAGCCCATGCCCTGGCCGGGGTGAGTACGTCCCAGGGGGCGGTGCGCAACGGCCGGCAGATCCAGGCGGCCCTTTTCCGCAAGGGCATCACGCCCGTGCCGACCCGGATCAACAATCTGGTCGAGCAGGAAGCCGAAGCGGTGCTCGACCTGCTGGCGCTGCCCGCTCTGCGCGCCGTTGCCGAGGTTCTGGCCGGGCCGGATGCGGTGATCCTCAGCGTCGACCTGCTGTTCAAGCAGCCCCATCCCGCCGGCCCGGTCCTGTGGCACCAGGACGCACCGACGGATCGCGCCTATCCCTATCTGATGGTCGGATTGTACCTGGATGACGCTCTGGCGGGTGATGGCTGCGTGCGCTGTGTTCCAGGCACGCAAGGGGTGGTCGCCGATCTCGGGGAACTGGTGCGAAACCACGGCTGGGAACCGCCGGGGGTGGAGGACATGGCTGCCCGGGCCGGAGACCTGCTGGTACACGATGCCATGCTGGTGCACGGGTCGCCGCCCAAACGTGCGCCAGGTGCCCGCCGCACGCTTTATGTGGAGATCCGTCCCGCCGCCGCTATTCGCGAGAGCGGCAGTCAGTCGGTGGCATGGCTGGCCTTGCGGGAACGGTGGACGGCGCTGGTCCGGGCGCGGGCACAAGGGACGCCTCTGCCCGAGCCGATAGAGGGGCTGACGGCCGAGATCGCCGCCTTGCCGGAACGGCCGCTGCCGTCGAATTACCAGGGGCTGATGGAGCGGGGACCA
Source organism: Rhodospirillaceae bacterium Z3-40 (assembly GCA_046233135.1). Taxonomy (GTDB): domain Bacteria; phylum Pseudomonadota; class Alphaproteobacteria; order Rhodospirillales; family Rhodospirillaceae; genus JBJXHN01. The sequence goes on from JBJXHN010000006.1 coordinate 191,479, forward strand.
GGTTACCCGCTGCCGGACGACCTGCTTTCTGCCGTTCCGGAGGTGTGACAAAAGGCGCGAGGATCCTCTATCCAGCCCCGTCCGGCATCGGGTGTCCCATCCGTTCGGCCTGATGATGGAAGCGGGGGGATGGCCCGCGCGGGCGGCCGACCGGATCAGCCGGGCAGCAACGCCAGTGGATCGATGCCGATAACCGGTCCGTGCAGCCAGAGCAGGATCCCATAAAGGCACAGGCCCAGAAGAACGGTGCCCGGGCGGGGCAGGCATCGCACCCGGGGAGCCCGGGCCATCTCCGCATTCCACGCGATGCATTGGGCGGTGCCGTACAGGCGCCGCGCCTTGGCTGCGGCGATGCCCGGTCCGGCCAGGGACAGGATGAACATGCCTCCGAACAGCGCGATGGCGGCCACATCGCCATTGGCCAGGAAATGTCCTCCGGACCACAGCGTGAACGCCATGGGCAGGGGGTGGCGAACCAGGCCTGCCAGTCCCGGACGCGAGGGGTTGAAGGCGCCCCTGGCGAAGGAGAGTGACAGGGGGTTGGGCTCCAGGACGGCCGCAGCGATCAACAGGCAGGCGGGAGCCATCAGGACGATCAACAGGTGGTCCGCCCACGGCCAGGGACCCCACAGGCCAATATACGGTGCGCGGAGGACGGCAGAGATGACCCAGGTCAGCAGGCCGAGGGATAGAAGCGAATAAACGATCCGGTAGGTCCGCTCTCCCAGGCGGTTGATCAGCCTACTCCGCCATCCCGGTATGCCGGCCACCGCGTGGGCACCGAGAAAGGTGAGCAGGGCAAAGGTCGGTTCTACGAATCCGCTCTTCATAATGTGTGCGTTTTGCCTCCGGTCATCTGCGACTCCCCATTGAAACAAGATCGATCCAAGGAAGGGCTCGGGCCATGCTCTGCGCCTTGATGCGGCCGGTCAACCCGATCAAGGGTCGGGCATGATGTGAATATGTCAAAAAGTTTGCAGCATAGAGGGGCATAATAAATCCAAAGGATATGTTCTATGGGTTTGTCTGAGGTTTAATCCTTGTGTCTTGTCGGGGCTTTCCTTAGTCAGGGTGGAAGATCAGTTGCGAGAATTACCCGTATAAAGGGCGGAATCGGACGTTAGTCGGCTTAAACCGTGGACGACTCTTAATGCTATCCGATAAAAAATATGCCCTGAAAGCACTATGGGTGCTCTTTAAAAGAGAGTTATCGCCTATCTTATAATTGTTTCTATTACGTGATGTTTTCGAAATGTACAATCTAAAGCGAAATTATATAATCTTGATGCGACGATTTGTTGCATTGCTGATGCGCGTCGAAAGCCGGATTACATTCCCCGTCAAATGTGAGAGCATTGTCTTAAATCGTTGTGATTCTTAAGTAAGTATGGGTTTCCTGTCAGAGATCGCAACGATTCTCGTCTGTGATAGTCGCTATCTGAAAGGGTTGTGGTACTCGGAATAAGATTATTCATTGTAAAAAGATATTTTTTTATGTAAAAAGCAGTTGATTTGTGTTGTCGCGTTGCAATATAACTTCGAGTGGCAATTGGGGATTCATGGGTCCCCAGCGTTTTATGTACCCGTAAAAAAGCCAACTAACCCTTCGATAAGAAAACGGAGTTACGCTATGGGCGACGTACTGTCCCCGGGAAAGGATGCTATTGGCCTCGCGCTGGGTCAGGAAAATACGTGTTCCTCATTCCCGTCGGTCCGCACTGAGGCGGACAACACGACTTTTCGCGGTCTGGTGCAGGCTGATGCGGAATTGAACTTCCGCTGGGCTGCTGTGTTGGTCGATTCTTTGACGGCCAACGGTGTGACCCACGCCGTCATGTCCCCGGGCGCGCAGATGGCGCCGCTGGCCCTGGCCTGCCGGGCCAATCCGGACCTGAAGGTCACGGTGATCATCGACGAGCGGTCCGCTGCGTTCTACGCACTGGGCCTGGCCCGGGCGACCCGCAAGCCGGTTATTCTGATCTGCACTTCCGGTTCCGCTACCGGTCATTGGTATCCGGCGGTGATGGAAGCGTCTTCGGGCATGACCCCGCTGATCCTGCTGACAGCCGACCGCGCGCCGGAAAACCAGGACCGCTGCTCTGCCCAGGCTATCGACCAGATCCGCGTGTTCGGCCCGCATGTGCGCGCGTCCCACCACCTGCCGCTGCCCGATGGCAGCATCGATTCCCTGCAGCCGCTGGCTTCGCGCATCTATGAACAGAGCCTGTGGCCGTCGCCGGGTCCGGTGCACGTGAACATGCCGTTCCGTGATCCGCTGGTGCCCAAGACCCGGACCAAGCTGCCCACCGTTACCCCGCCGGCCATCGCCCGCTCCGTGATCCGTCCGCAGCTGGAGGATATCATGAGCGTTGCCGCGACCATTTCCGGTCGCCGCGGTGTAATCGTTTGCGGCGCAACGGAAATTGAAAACGCCGATTTCGCCGCCGCTCTGCACGACCTGGCTCGAGCCACCGGCTGTCCGGTGATCACCGACCCGCTGAGCAATCTGCGCTTCGGGGCTCCGGACGATGTGTGCGTTCTGTCCCGGGCGGACTCTTTCCTGCGCTCCAAGGAGTTCTGCAAGGCCTTCCAACCCGAATGGGTGATCAGCTTCGGTGGTCCGCCGACCGCCAAGCCGGTGCTGAGTTGGCTGCAGGAATCCCCGGCGTCCGACTACATTGTCGTCGATCCCACCGTGCGCTGGGCCGACCCGCTGCTGCGCGTCACCCGTTTGCTGCGCTCCGACCCGGCGTCCTTCTGCCGGGGTATCTCGGTGCGCGGCAACGTCCGCCCGGCGCCTGTCGAATGGGCCGACGCTTTCCGGGCCTGCGAATCCTACGTGGACAAGCTGGCCAATGCCGCCAGCGAAAGCAGCCTGTGGGAAGCCCCCATCGTTCGCCATCTGGTGGAATCGGCGGCCCCGGACTCGGTGCTGTTCTCCGGCAACTCCATGAGCATCCGTGACTTTGACAGCTTCTCCGGCACCGTCGACAAGCGTTTCCGCCTGATCGCCAACCGGGGCACCAATGGCATCGACGGATCCATCGGTACCCTGCTGGGCATCGCGGCGGCCCAGAAGAACAAGCCGACGCTGGCGATGATCGGCGACATGGCGTTCTCTCACGACGTCGGCAGCCTGCAGCTGGCCCGCGACCTGAACGTCACTCTGGTGGTGTTGAACAATGGCGGGGGCGCGATCTTCGACTACCTGCCAATGCATGATATCCCGGAATACGATGACTTCCTGTCGCCGCCGACCGTGAATATCGGCATGGCCGCCCGTGCTGCCGGCTGGCGTCACTGGAGTGCGAGCGATCTGCACAGCTTCCATGATGCCGTTGACGCGGCAGCCCATGGCGGTGGTCCGGCCCTGGTGGAAGCGATCATCGATCGCCAGGTCAGTGTCCGTAATCACAAGAGCTTCTGGAAGGCCGCCGGCAATATCGACTCGGTGTTCCTGTCCAAGGGTTCCGAAGCCGTCAAGCGCAGCCTGCGCGAAGACGGGTCCGACGGTCTGCTGAAGATGCTCGTCCAGCGGGCCGACCGTGATCATCTGATCGCCGCATGACCTCGACCGCGATGACCCCGACCCCAAAGGAACGGGTCGCCGTATTCCTCCTGGGTTTCGCAGCCTTCCTGCCGTTGTACGCCCCCCAGTCCGTCCTGCCGCAAATGGCGGACGCGCTGGGGACGTCCCTGGCCGAAACAGGCTCCGTCATCGGTGCCACCACGTTGGCCGTCGCCCTGGCGGCCCCCGTGGCGGGACCCCTGACAGACCGCTTCGGCCGGAAACGGTCCATGCTCATCGCCCTGGCCCTGCTTGGCCCCCTGACCCTGGCTCTGGTGTGGTGTGCCACCCTGGATCAGATCCGGGTGGCCCGGTTCGTTCAGGGGATGGTTCTACCTGCCCTCCTGACCGGTGCCGTCACCTATATTGGCGGTCGCTGGGCAGGGGTGGCCTCGGCGGGGATCATGGGGGTGTTCGTAGGCGGATCCGCCATGGGCGGCTTCGTCGGACGGTTCGCCGCAGGGTGGTTCGGAGAGCATTACGGCTGGCAGGCGGGGTTTGCCGCGCTTGCCGTATTGTCGGCGGCCTGCCTGCCTTTCGTCTGGCGGGGGCTGGAGGCCGACAAGCCCGATACCTCGGTGCGTCTGCGGCTGCATCTTGCGGCCGCCCGGCAGCACCTTCGTGACCCGAACATGGGTGCCGTCTATGCCTTCGGCGCCACGGTGCTTTTCGCCATGACCGGGACCTTGTCCTATGTGGGGTTCCATCTCGCCGGTCCGCCGTTCGGGATGTCCTCCGGCGATATCGGGCTGATGTTCCTCGTTTATCCCGTGGCGGCCTCTTTCGCGCCATTGAACGGCAAGCTGCTGAAGCGGTTGCCCGTCCGGGCGGCTGCGGCGGTGGGCTGCGCCATCTGCCTGACCGGGCAGGGTCTGTTGCTGGTGCCGACCATTCCGATGGCGGCGCTGGGGATCTGTGTCTTCATTGCCGGGATCTTCCTGTCCCAGTCCATGGCCTTGGGATATGTGGGGCGCACCGCCCGTCATAGCCCGGGGGCGGCGGCGGGGCTTTATGTGTCGTTCTTCTATTTCGGGGGCAGCCTGGGGTCCATCCTGCCCGGACTGGTCTGGCCGGCCCATGGTTGGACCGGTGCCGTGGCCCTGATTTCCGGCACCATCCTGCTGGGGGGCGTGGCAGCCCAGTTCATGCGGGGCCAACCCCGGGACAGTGGGGAGAAGCCGGCGGCGGAGAATCCCCCGCAGGCCGATGCGGCATAAGGGTCCGTGGCAGCCGCCGATAAGGCTGGTGCGGGATCAGCACCAAAAAGCACGAGGCCTTCGTCCCCCCGACCAGGGCGAAGGCCTCGCGTCTTTTCAGGTCCGTGCTTTTTTAGTATTTAGTCGCCGGCGCTTCCGGAGCCCCTTCTTCATCCTTGCGGACGGACAGGGGGGCGCCGACTTCGCCGAAGTAGACGGCGAGCAGACGAAGCGGCTTGTCCGTCTCGTTGGTGCCGTAATGCCAGACCGACGTTTCCATGAAGGCATCCCCGGCCTTGAAGACCTTCGGTTCCATGCCCTCCGGATGGATGGTCAGTTCGCCTTCCAGAATGTAGGCGTACAGCGGCACCGTATGTCGGTGCACGGAGGTTTTGGAGTGGGGCGGGAAGGTGGTGATCCGCGATGTGACGAACGGCGTCCCCGTGGGATAGACAATGGGGACACCATCGCCGTGGGTGCCGGTCTTCAGCAGGTATACGCTGCTGATCTTTTGCGGGTCTTCCGGTGTGGTCGTCTGGGGCGCTGTGTCTTGTGTGGCGCAGGCCGACAGGGCCAGGGCAGTTGACAGTAAAGCGGCTCCCATGAACGGTTTGGACGTGATCAAACCCATCGTCTCTGTCCTTTTCTTGCTGCGTTGCAACGGGAAGGCGGCGCATTCACGTAATGAAGGAGTGCAGCTTCGGGAAAGGCGGTGAGGCGGCTTCTGGTCAGCGGCACTCCGGGGTTGGAAGCGGGCAAAGGAGGACCGTCGCGAGAACGGCGTTGCTCGCTTCTCTCAGGCTCCCCGCCATCGTTGAGAGGAAGGGCGGGAGGCCACGGGCTCCGGGGCGGGGGACGCCCCAGGATGCGGGAAAGGGGGAGAAAGTCGCGGTCCGAAGGGTAACCGGATCAGGAATTCCTGATCCGGCCGGTGAAGGCATTGACTTCGTTGCGAAGGATGGAGGTCTGCTGGGCGAGAGTCGCGGAGCTGCTGAGCAGGTTATCCGCGGCACTGCTCGAATCCGTCACTTGGTGCATGACGTCCGAGATGGTCTTGGCCACCTCGGTGGTACCAACGGCAGCCTGCTGCAGGCTGACACCGATTTCCCGGGTGGCCTCGTACTGTTCTTCAATGGCTGAGGAGATTTCCCCGGCGATGTCGTTCATGCGGCTGATGGTCGATGCGATGTGGCGAATGGCGCTCACCGCGTCCTGGGTCGCTGACTGGATGGCTTCCACCTGCACGCCGATATCGCCGGTCGCCGAAGAGGTCTGGTTGGCCAGGGCCTTCACTTCGTTGGCGACCACCGCGAAGCCCTTGCCGGCATCGCCGGCACGGGCGGCTTCGATGGTGGCGTTGAGGGCCAGCAGGTTGGTCTGGCTGGCGATCTTCTGGATCAGGTGGACCACCGCGCCGATGCGGTTGGCGGCTTCGATCAGGCTGTTGACCACCTGATCCGCCTGACGGGCTTCTTCCACCGCCGAACCGGCAATGCTGGTGGATTCGTTGACCTGAGAGCTGATGCTCGCCACCGATCCGGTCAGCTGTTCCACCGCCGCGGCCACAAGATTGACGTTGACGCTGGCTTCTTCGGTGGCGGCGGCCCCCTGTGTGGCATGGTCGCGGGTCTGCTGCGAGATGTTGTCCACGGTCTGGGCGTTGACCTGCACCGTGTCGGCCACCTTGATCACGCTTTGCACCACGTCCATCACGGAGCTTTCGAAGTTCTGGGCCAGAGCGTTCATCGTGCGGTACTTTTCTTCTTCCGCACGCTGGCGTTCTTCTTCCTGAGCAGACCTCAGGCGGTCCATTTCGATGGCATTGTCCTTGAAGACTTGCACCGCCCGGGCCATGTCGCCCACTTCATCGTGGCGGGTGGTGGCAGGAATGCGCAGGCTGGTGTCGCCGCTGGCCAGGGTCACCATCGCCTGGGTCAGCTTGCGCACCGGGCGGGCAATCGAGGAGCCGATCAGGACAGCGAAGATGATCCCCAGGGCAATCGCGAGGATGGGCATGAGCACGGCCTGGGTGCGACCGTTGCTGACAACGTCGCGGGCTTCGGCCTGGGCGGCGGTCTGGGCGTTGGCAAAGGTCAGCACCGTGGCTTCCACCGCCGACATCAGGTGATCCAGGGCGTCGCGGCTGTCGATCTGGGCCTGCTTCAGGGCCAGATTGCCCTCGGTCACATTGACCAGACCGGCAGAAAACGTTTCCAGACCCGGAGCCATGGAGCCGACGAACCGGCTGACGCGCTTGTTGGTGGCCGACGCCGTCAGCTTTTCGGTGACCTCCTTCACGCGGTCCAGCTCGTTGGTGGCCGCAGCGGCATCGTTGGGATCGGAGGTGTAGAGGTAGCGGGAGGTGGCCATGCGGCTGGCTTGCAGGGCCTGCACCAGACGCAGGGCGTCATTCTGGACCGCCGGAGGTTCCTTGGACAGGGCCAGTCCGACGATCGCCATCACGGTGGTGTTGAGTTGGGTTCCGGACAGGTCGGTGTTTTTCTGGCCTTCCAGGCGGGTATTGACGGCCGCGACGATCCGGTCGAAGGCGGCACGGTATTCGGCGGCGGCCTTCTGGATGGTGTCCACCTGTTCCTGGGCGGCCTTGTCGCTGACGGTGGCCAGGGACTGCTCGAAACTGGCCAGTTCGTTCTTTGCTTCTTCGAGGGAGTCACCGGTCTGCAAAACGATGTAATTCAGAACGATACGGTCGAGACGTTCGCTGTTCTGGGCGAGTCTTCCCGCGTCCATGGCATCGCGGCCTTTGGTCACCACCTGATCGACCTGTTCGTCGATGGTGCCGACGGACCGTACGAACTGAACGCCGAGGACCGCAACCAGCAGCAGGATGGCCAGGAAGCCAAGCGAGATTCTCTGGAGGACCTTCAAGCGAGAGAATATGCCAGGGACAGCGGCGGTATCACTCATTTCGGTAAACTCTCACACAACGGCTGGGGAAGAGGCCCGCGAAGGAGCTACGAGCCTCTTCGGCCCTCAGCTAGAGAAAGGTAGGCGACTCGTTACTTGGTGTTCCGGATCGCGTCGATTTTTTCCATGGTGAACTGTTCGGCGTACTTGGCATAGAAGGGCGCCAGGGCTTCTTCGAACGCGGTACGGTTGAACTGTTCCGGCGGGGTGATTTCCATGCCGGCGGCCTTCAGCACTTCCAGGCCTTCCACGTCCTTGGTGCGAACGTACTCGCGAGACGCCTGGCCTCCGGCCTTGGCGGCAGCCACGAAAGCTTCCTGCACTTCCGGCGGGAATTCGTCGTACAGATCCTTGTTGATCAGGATCACGGCCGGCGCGTAGGTGTGGTAGGACAGGGTGATGTACTTCTGCACATCCTGGAGCTTGGAGCCGATGATGGTGGCCACGGGGTTTTCCTGACCGTCGAACTCGCCGCGTTCCAGCGCGGAATACAGCTGAGAGAACGGGAGAACGTCGGTTTTGGCACCCAGAGTGGTGAAGGCGTCGTTGTAGATCTGGCTGGCGGTCAGGCGGATCTTCAGGCCGGCGAGATCCGCCGGTTCCTTCACCGCATGGGCGGAATTGGTCAGCTGACGGAAGCCGTTTTCACCCCAGGCCAGACCGACGGTGTTCTTTTCCAGGAACGAGTCCAACATTTCCTGGCCAATCGGGCCATCCAGCACCGCATCGGCGTGTTCGGGGCCGCGGAACAGCATCATCAGGTCGATCACGCCGACCGCCGGGTTGAAGTTTGACAAGTTACCGCCAGACGACGACATCACCATGTCCACGGTGCCCAGCGCGACGGCGTCCAGAACGTCGGCACCGGAGCCCAGGGCGCTGGCGGGATATTCTTCCAGCTGATACTCGCCGCCGGTGCTCTTCGCCAGTTCTTCATTCATCACCTTGATGGCTTCACTGAACTGGGAGCCCTTCGGCAGCACGTGGCCGATCTTCAGGGTTTCGGCACTGGCCTGAGCGGCCGTGAACATCATCGCGGTCGCAGCGAGTATACAAGATAGACGTTTCAATTTGACCTCCTGAGCGGAACTTTGGCAGTGCCACAACTTCAATTGTTATCCGCTTAAGTCGCAAGGACAATGCGGAGACTGTCGTGGGGGGAACCAAGGACCTTCTGAAACTGTTCTTGGGCCGGGGGATACCCCTTTCGGAAACCCGGTTTAGGACACTAGGAGGGAAAACTGTGAATTGCAAGATTTTTGGTTGTGAATTGGGGTTAGAGATTGGTGTAGATAGATTTACTTAAAACACAAATGCATTTTATCAATTACTAGTTCAAAAACCACCCTGGGGGGTTTGGTCGCTCCGGTGGCGATAAGAGTCGCGTTGCCCGAGGAAATGTCGGAACTATAGTCTGGTTGGGGGTATTTTGGAATATGGATTTGCGGTTGAATTTCACCCGGCGGCAGCCGTATCCGCGTCCCGTAGCGAACGTAAATCAGTATTATTGGATGTACTTTGATGAGGCAACTCTTGATATCAAACGAAGGGTGTCACGATTTGTGGTGACCGTTGGTTTGCTTGGATTTTGGGGACTCGGGCTGGGTTGGACCGGCGCGGATGCTCTGGTCGCAGCTGCCTTGTCTGGAGTCCGCATGGGAAAATGGGGGCGGGAGGGTGGATAGGCGGGATCGATGGCGGACGGAAGGGCGACTCCCGATCCTTCCGCCACGTTTCTTTGCTTTCGTGGTGATGCGCAGGGGCGGTGATGGCGTCTCAGGGGGCCGACCGGCCGCAGACAGACCCGATTTCAGGCCGGTTCCGTCGACTCCGTATCTCCGGACTGTCGGCGGGGCATCGCGCGGCGCGTGGTCTCTCCCCAGCGGTGGACGGTGTTCAGGTCCAGATCGAACAGATCCAGCACCCGCCCCACCGTATGGTCCACCATCTCGTCCAGGTTTTGCGGCTTGGCGTAGAAGGCCGGCACGGGCGGGGCGATGACGGCGCCCATCTCCGTCAACTGAGCCATGGTGCGCAGATGTCCCAGGTGCAGAGGCGTCTCGCGCGTCATCAAGACCAGTCGCCGCCGGTCCTTAAGGACTACATCGGCGGCCCGGGTCAGCAGGCTGGCGGTGATGCCATGGGCGATTTCGGACATGCTGCGCATGGAACAGGGCGCTACCACCATGCCGAGGGTCTTGAACGATCCGGAGGAGATGCAGGCGGCGATATCGTCCATGGGATGCCAGACATCGGCCAGCGCCCGGACCTGGGCCACCTTCCAGTCGGTTTCCAGGGCCAGGGTGACCTCGGCCGAGCGCGAGAGGATCAGATGGGTCTCGATATCCGTTTCCCGCAGCACCTGGAGCATGCGGATGCCGTAGATGACCCCCGACGCCCCGGTGATGCCGACGATCAGGCGGCGCGGACGGGACGGCGGCGGCTGGTCCGTGGGCGGCGGCGGGGTCATGGCAGGCCTCCTTCGGCCCGGCGGTCCGGGAAATGCCAGCGTCCCGGGTGACGCAGGTCGACCCGGCGCAGGGACAGAATGTCGGCGACCCCCGCCTGAGCCATGGCCCCGCGGGTTTCTTCTGTCAGCATCTCGGCCACATGGGCGGCTCCCGGCCGGCCCATGGCGGCAAGCCCCACCAGAAAGGCGCGGCCGCAGAAGACCGCATCGGCTCCCAGCGCCAGGGCGCGTACGGCGTCCAGGCCGCTGCGGATGCCGCTGTCGAACAGCACGGTCGCCCTGCCGGCCACAGCCTCGGCGACGGCCGGCAACAGATCGATGGCTGGCGGCGAACCGTCGGACTGACGTCCACCGTGGTTGGACACCAGGATGCCGTCGACTCCCATTTCCGTCGCCTTGCGGGCATCGTCGGGGTGCAGCACGCCTTTCAGCACCAGGGCGCGGGGCCAGGCAGCCCGCAACCGCCGGATTTCATCCCAGGAAAATGTGCCGCGTACGTGACTCTGGACGAAGGCGGCCACCTCGCCCTGGTCCGGCTTGATCCCGGCATAGGGGGTGATGCTGCCGAAGGTGGGCATGCCGGTGCGCAGGTATTCCCAGGCCCAGGGCCAGGACAGGGCCACTTGCGCCACTGCCTTGGCGCTGGGGCGGAAAGGCACCACCAGGCCATTGCGCATGTCCTTTGGCCTTTTCGCGCGGACGGGCGCATCCAGGGTGGCTACCAGGGCCTTGGCCCCGGCGGCGTCGGCCCGGCGCATCAGGTCGAAGGTGACCGCGTGGTCGTCGGCGGGCATGCCGTACAGCTGGAACCAGAGGGTGTCCGGGCAGCGGGCGGCCGTCTCTTCAATGGACATCGAGGCCAGGGTGCCGACGATATAGGGCAGGCGGAAGGCATGGGCGGCGTCGGCCAGGGGACGGGTGGCGTCGGGCCAGACCAGACCGTCCACGCCGACAGGAGCGATGCCGACGGGAGAGTCATAGCGGTCGCCGAACAGGGTGACTTCGGTGGAGACCGGGCCGGGAGCGCCGAAGCGGGGCACGATTTCGATGGCGTCCAGGGCTGCGCGGTTCCGGCCTACGCCTTTGTGGTCGCCGGTGCCGCCATCCAGGAAGTCCCAGGCGAAGCCGGGAATGCGGCGGCGGGCGCGGGCTTCCAGGTAACCGAGGGTGGGGTAGCGGCGGCGTCGGGCGGCATCGGCCCCGGTGGCGCCCCCCGCGCCCCATCCCCGGGAGGCAATGGGAGTGGTGGGTTTGCTCATCAACGAAAATCCTGCTGGAAAAAAGGGGGGTGCTCCGGAAAGGGGGAGGCCGGCTGGAGCACCCCCAGGAGAGTCACGACGTCGCCGTCCCCCGGGACAGGAAGCGGTGCCGAAAGCCGTACAGCACCAGGATGGGGATCATGATCATGCCCGCCAGGGAGAGGAGCGGCACAGGCACGAGCATGAAAAGGGACGCCATGACGAACAGGGCACGGGAAACGGGACCGAGACGCTGTCCCATCCAGCCGATGATCGCCACCGACAGCAGGGCATTGGCGGTCGTCGCCTGCACGGCGGCCCACACGAAGCCCAGCGGATCTTCCCAGGTGACCAGGTCCGGATGCAGCACCATGGCCCAGGCCACGGCCAGCCCCGGCAGGGCCAGCATGAAGGCCTGCCATCCGGCCTTCGACGCCCGGCAGCGCGCCAGTCCGGCGGCGGCATAGGCGGCGAGCGCCACCGGCGGGGTGACATTGGCCAACACCGCCACGTAGAAGATGTACATATGCGCCACCAGGTCCGGCACACCCAGCTGCACCAGGGCCGGCGCCACCAGGATCGCGGCCATGATATAGGCCGAGGTGGTGGGCATGCCGCAGCCCAGGATCAGGCAGCCCAGACCGCCCAGACCGACGGCGAGCCATAGATTGCCGGCCGCCACCGACAGGATAAGGGCCGAGAACTTGGTGCCCAGGCCGGTCATAGAGATGGCCATGACGATAATGCTGGCCAGGGCGCAGGGCAGGGCCACCACCACCGCCCGCTCGCCGGCACGGATCATGGCTTCCAGGATCGGCAACGGCCCCATGCGGGTGGACGGACGCAGGCTGCCCACGATCACGGTCAGGGCGGTGGACATGGCCACGGCGGTGACGACGTCAAATCCGCGCGCGATCTGCACGATCAGGAACACCAGCGGTACCAGCACATGCCAGCGGGCGCGCAGGGAATCACCGATGGACACGATCTCGCTGGCCGGCAGGGGCTGGATATTTTCGCGCCGGGCCTGGAGGTCGACGGCGATCAGCAGGCCGACGTAGTAGAGCAGGGCCGGCACCAGCGCGCCCAGCACCACGGTGGAATAGGGGATCTGCAGGAAATCGGCCATGACGAAGGCCCCCGCCCCCATCACCGGCGGCATGATCTGCCCGCCGGTGGAGGCCGCGGCCTCGGTGCCGGCGGAGAAACGGGCGCTGTAGCCGGCCCGCTTCATCAGGGGGATGGTGAAGATCCCGGTGCTCATCACATTGGCCACGGCGCTGCCGGAGATCGATCCGGTCATGCCCGATGCCACCGCCGCCGCCTTGGCCGGTCCGCCGACAAAGCCGCCGGTCAGGCGGATGGCGAGGTCGATGATCAGCCGGCCCCCGCCGTAGATGTCGAAAACGGCTGCGAACAGGACGAAATAGAAGATCACCTCTGCCGCCACGCCGGTGGGAACGCCGAACAGGCCTTCCTGGCTGAGGAACAGGGTATCCATGAAGCGGGTGATGCCGCCGATGCGATGGCCCAGCACGCCGGGCAGCAGATCGCCGAACAGCTGATAAAGCCCGAAGATCCCCGCCAGCAGCACCAGCCCGAGGCCGACACTGCGCCGCGAGGCTTCCAGCACCAGCACCAGAAGCAGGCCGCCGAACAGGAAGTCCCAGGGCAGCACCGGATCCAGTTCCGGAATGCGGTCGTAGATGCGGCTGATGCTCAGGACCAGATAGACGGCCGGCGCCAGCGACAGCACGGCAATCGGCCAGGTCAGCAGGCTGTAGCGGCTGCCGCGCAAGGCCAGGGCGAAGCCGACGGCACAGGCGAAGCCCAGATGGGCGCTGCGCTTGATCATCAGATCAGTATCGGGCCAGATCAGCAGGCCGATCTGGAAGAAGACCCAGGACAGGGCGAGCAGGTTGACCGGGCTCAGCAGATCGCGCCAGCCCCGGGCGGAGACGCGGGAGGCGGCCTCCGGATCGCCGATCTTGTCGACGTCCACCTGGCCCACATCGGATGCGGTGCCGGTGGTGTCGCGGGGGTCAGTGACCCCCGCGGCTTGGGTATGTTGGGTCGGGGTGGCCATCACATCCAGCCCATCTCCTGGAAGTACTTCTTCGCCCCGTCATGCAGGGGCAGGCCCAGGTTTTCCGCCTTGGCACCTTCCTGGCACGAGAAATTGGCCAGGGCCTGATGGCCGGCGCGGAACTCGTCGATGTTTTCGCACAGGGCCTTGGTGATGGCGTAGGCGGTGTCGGTGCTCATGCTTTCGTTGACGATCAGGTTGGTGGTCGTCAACGGCAGCAGCAGGGGCTTTTCCTGGCCGCGATAAACCCCGGCGGGGAACACGCCGGCGTTCCAGCCGAATTCGCCCAGGGCTTCCATGGACTTGTCGCTCAGGCTCATGAAGGTCACCGGGTTGGTTTCCGAGATTTCCATGAACGACGGCTGGCCCTTGGTCATCAACTGGATGAACAGGTCCGCCCGGCCCGAGGCGAACGAGGTCTTGACGTTATCGAAGCCGGTATAGGTATAGGAGCCGCCGGCCGCATCGACCGTCTTTTCATCGGCGCCGATGGCATTGAGCGCCAGTTCACCGGAATAGGCGCCGAAGCTGCCCTTGGTCAGCAGGTAGACGGCAGGGTCCGGTTTTTCCTGAAGATAGCCTTCCAGGGTATCCGGGCCGTTCTCGGTGTTGGAGATCATGCCCAGGTACATGGCGTCCATGCCACCCACCAGGGCGCGCAGGGCAGGCAGGGGTTCTTCGTAAAAGACGATTCCCTTGCGCGCCCAAACGTTGGTGACGGTAAAGCCGAAGGCCAGGTCGGCCTTGCCGGCGGAAATCAGCAGGGGGTTGGCGGTGCCCCCGCCCACCGGCGGGGTGTCGATGGTCGAGCCTTCGGGCAGGTGCTTGCGCAGCAGCTCGCCCAGGGTGACGCTGTAGACGTACCAGCTGGAGCCTGATTTGAACGAGGCGACACGCAGGTCGATGGGATTGGCGGCCAGGGCCGGTGCTGCCGCGGCCGCGCCCAAAGCGGCCGCCAGCGTCAGCGGCTTCAGCAGGGATGTCAGCATCTTCTTCATGGGGTTGTCCTCCCTGAGAGGTCTTGGGTTCCGGGTTTTGTGGGGTCCTTGGGGACCGTTGTTCTTGGTGCCGGCGTTTGCCGGAGGGTGTTTCCGCGAAAGGGAATAAGGGGGTGTTCAGTAGTCGCAGATCACGTTGACCAGGGCCTGCCGGCGGTCTTGGGTGACAACGCGTACGGCTTCGGCCAAGGCGGCGGGCAGGGCGGCGGGATCGTCGACCCGCACGCCGTATCCGCCGCTGGCCGCGACCACGGTTTCATAGGCGGGGCTGGGGGACAGATCGGCGAGCAACTCCCGGTCCGTGCCGGTGGCTGCCGTCCCGTCTCCGTACATGGCCAGCATGGCGTTGCGCACGGCGGCGTAGCGGGTGTTGTTGAAGACCACGGTCAGCACCGGCAGGCCGTGGGCCTCGGCGATCCAGTGGCAGGCGGTGGGATTGGCGAACATATAGGCGCCATCCCCCAAGGTGGCGACCACCAGCTTTTCGGGCGCCGCCAGCTTGATGCCCAGCGCCGCGCCCAGGCCCCAGCCCAATCCCCCTGCCGGGCTCATACCGAAGAAGGTCAGGGGCTTTTCCCGGGGGCAGTGATCGCTGCGCAGGGGGTATTCGTTGACGATCACCGCATCCTCGCCCACCGCCTTGCCAATGCAGTGGCTCAGCCATTCCGGAGAGATCGCCGGCGCGGTGGCCATGGCTTCCGCCTGCTTGCCTAGGTCCGCCCGCCGGGTTTCCGAGCGTGCGGACAGGGTGGCATGGCGCGCGGTCACGGCCGCTTCGGCCACGGCATCCCGGGGCAGGGCGGTTAGGGCGGCCTCCAGGGCCTCAAGGGTCAGGGCGGTGTCGCCGGACAGGGTCAGGTCGCAGGGAAAGCTGCGCATGGGGTAGGCGGCATAGGAGGGATCCGGCCCCACATGGGCGACCCGGCAGGCCGCCGGCGGTGCTTCCAGCTGCGGGATCCACGGCACGTCGCAGTCCAGCACCACCACAAGATCGGCGTCAGACAGCAGCGGCCGGGGCTGGGCACCCTGGAACATGGGATGAGAGGCGGGCAGGGGCTGATAGCGCTGATGAAAAGCCACCACCGGCAGGGCCCAGCGGTCGGCAAGACGGGTCAGGGCAGCAAAGCTCGCCTCGTCCCGTCCGGCGGCAGAGGTGATCACCAGCGGCCGTTCGGCTTCGGCGATCCAGCGGGCGAGGGTCTCCACATCCCGGGGGCCGGCGGCGGCGGGTGCCGGGCGGGCGCGGCGCGGCGGACCGGCGGGGCGCTCGGCGGGACCGGCCAGTACGTCGCGCGGCAGGGTCAGGTAGACGGGACCCCGGGGTTCGGTCATGGCCATCTCGACGGCCCGCGCGGTGACGTCGGCGGCGTGGGACGACACCTTCAGCTCGTAGTCCCACTTCACCGCTTCCCGCAGCATGCCGCCCTGGTCGAACATCTCTTGCGCCCAGTGGATGAAGCGGGTGCGGCTGCCGCGATGACCGGATTCGGTGATCGGCGTGCGGCCGGCCATCACCAGCACCGGCGCCCGGTCGCGGGCGGCGTCGAGCACCGCATTGATGGTGTTGGCCGTGCCCACGTTGACATGAACCATCACCGCCTGTACCCGGCCGGTCATCAGATAGACGCCGTGCGCCATGGAAACGGCGGCGTTTTCGTGGGGGATGACCATCGGCTTGGGCACGGTGCGCCCCTCTGCCCGGGCGCGGGCGAAGGCTTCGATGATCGACGGGAAGTCGGTGCCGCCGTTGGCCAGGAAGTAATCCACGCCCTCGGCGCTCAAGGTATCAAGGATGACTTCCGCAGCTTCGGTCCGGCGGTTGGAATCTTCGGTCATGGGAACTCAGGCCTCCCGCCCGCGACGCCAATCGCCTTTGGCGGCATGGTCGATCACGCTGTCCAGATCCACGTCTTCCTCGCCCGGAACGTGGATGCGCTTGTAGATACCGTCCAGGCCGCCAAGAGGGACAGTGGCGTCAATGCCCAGCTTGGCGCCGATGCCCTCGTCGTCGGTGGACGGGTCGAGCTTGGACCCCAGGGTGTGGGGGACGATCACCAGATCTTTGTCCGCCTGGCAGCGGGTGGCGACAGCCCATTCCACTTCGTCGGGGTCGTGGATATCGACGTCTTCGTCGACGACGATCACCTGCTTCACATCATAGTGGCCGGCGAAGGCCCCCATGATGATGTTGCGGGCCTCGCCTTCCTGCCGCTTGCGGATTTTGACATAAAGGTGGTAGCGGCAGACCCCGCCCTTGGACAGTTCCACATCCAGCACATTGGGGAACATGCGGCGCAGATGCTCCAGCAGGGTGGCTTCGCGCGGGATGCCGCCCAGCAGCAGATGTTCCATGGCACCGCCGACGATGGTGTGGAACAGGGCGTCCGTGCGGTGGGTCACCGCTTCCACATGGATCACATGGCGGTCGGCGCGACCACCGTAGTACTGGGGAAACTCGCCGAAGGGACCTTCGGGTTCGCGCTGATGGGGCAGGATCTTGCCCTCGACGACGATTTCCGCATTGGCCGGCACCCGCAGTTCCGAGGTCACACAGCGCACCACATCCAGCGGTTCGCCATGCAGGGCGCCGGCGATTTCCAGCTCGTCATGGTCGATGGGAACGATGGCCTGGGACGACAGCAGGGTCAGGGGATCGACGCCGATGACAATGGCCACGTCCAGGGGCTCGCCCGCCTGTTCGGCCATTTCCTGGTAGAAATGGGTGTGCCGGGGCAGGATCAGAATCCCCAGGCGGTCCGGGCCGGACAGCTGGCAGCGGTTGATCGAGACGTTCTGCACGCCCGTGCGCGGGTTGCGGGTGATGATCAGGCCCGCCGTGATATAGGGACCGCTGTCCAGAGCATTGTGGGTGGGCAGGGGCAGCAGACGCGGCAGGTCCACCGGCGGGCGATGCACCACGGCCTGGACTGGCGCGCCCTCGACCTCCCGCCAGGGCAGCGGATTGGCGGAGGCGTCGGCGAAGCGGGACAGCACCTGATCGGACGTGACGCCCATCGCTTCGGCAATCCAGCTGCGTTTGGCCAGCAGGCCGGAGATGACCGGAATGGTATGGCCATCGGGCCGCGGGAAATATGTCGCTGTTTCCCCGTCAAGACGCTTGGAGATCGCTGCAAGTTCATATTGCAGTGCAATGTCTGGTCGAATTATAGCCAGACGGTCGCAGTTCTTCAAGTGATCAAGCCAATCCCGTAATGTATTGAAAGGCTTTGTCGCGGAAATTGATTGACCTGAAGGGGTCCCTGTCGGGGGAGAGTGCATGCGATTCCTCCACATGCCGGTTATATGCCGGCTGATTGATTTTTTGCTGTGTTGAAAAAAAGCCTATTCGGTTGCGGCGATAATCGCCAATAATGATTGAAAATGGCTTTCATCAGTTAAGCTGATGCATGGCGGAAACCGGCGGCTCCGGGATGGGGCAAAATGGGGCCGGGAAGGGGAGGTGTGGCCTTGGATTTGCGGCAGATTCAGTACTTTGCCTGCCTTTACGAAGACGGCAAGGTCACCACCGCAGCCCGCCGGCTGAATGTGGTGCAGCCGGCCTTGAGCATGCAGATCGCCAAGCTGGAGGACGAGATCGGCCAGAAGCTGTTCGAACGCACCAGCCAGGGCATGGTGCCGACGGCGGCGGGCCGCACCATGTTCCGCTTGTTCCAGCCGATTCTGCGCGACTTCGCCGTGGCCAAGCAGGAAATGGCCCGGTTGAACAACGAGGTGGCGGGCGATCTGTCCGTCGGCCTGCTGGAATCGGTGGCCCATGGCGTGCTGTCGGCGGTGGTGGCGGAATTCACCGAACGCTATCCCCGGGTCTCGCTGCGGGTGACCCTGGGCTACACGGGATCCTTCATCGACCAGGTCACCGCCGGTCAGCTGGACATCGCCCTGATCAACCGCCCCCGCAAGCGCCTGACCCTGAATGCCCAGGAAATGCTGAACGAGGAGATGGTGGTGTTGTCCAGCACCGCCCATCCCCACGACCTGGGGCCGTCGGTGACCCTTGCGGACCTGCCGGCGCAGCGCCTGATCCTGCCGTCGAAGCACCACGGCTTGCGGGTGATCGTCGACCGTCTGGCGCAGGCCGAGGAAACCGAGCTTGCCCCGGCCATCGAAGTGGATTCGCTGTCCACCATCGTCGATCTGGTGGCCGGCGGGGCGTGGGTGTCGATCCTGCCGCCCATCGCCCTGCATCACGGTCTGGCCAACGGCTCCTTACGGGTTCACCGGCTGACCCGGCCCCGCATGAAGCGGACTCTGGCATGGATCCACCATCCCCGCCGGCCCCTGTCGGCGGCGGCGGACAAGTTCATGGAGGTGGTTTCCGGCCACGCCCGTCGCGCCGCCAGCGAGGCGTCGGCCGAAGCGCAGATTCCCGATGACATCAGTGAAAGTAATATTCCCGATAAATAAACCATATTTGCCGTGATACCCGACCCTGCCTAGGGTGAATTTCCAACGAAGAGGCTCCGGTTTGTTCGCGATCCGAGACGCCGGATCCGGGACATCCGGAACAACAGGGAAACGCCACGGTATGAACTCACCCACCAGGAATTGGATCGGCGGCATCTGGCAGGATGCCGCCTCTGGCGCGACGGCCGGGAGCATCAACCCCGCTGATGGCTCGGTTGTCGGTTGCTTTGCCGACGGGGCCGCCGGCGATGCCGCCGAGGCCATTGCCGCTGCCCGCCGGGCCTTCGATCACGGCACCTGGGCCATGAGCCCGCGCCTGCGCCAGGACGTGCTGCTGGAATGGGCCGCCCGCCTGGATGGCCGGGTGGAGGATCTGGCCACGCTGCTGGTGCTGGAAAACGGCAAGACCATCGCCCAGGCCCGGGGCGAGATGATCGGCACCATCTCGGAAATCCGCTATTACGCCGGCCTCGCCCGGCATCTGCCCGGCCATGTGCTGGAACCCGAACCGGGCGTTCTGTCGACCATGATCCGCGAGCCAGCCGGCGTCGCTGGGCTGGTCATTCCCTGGAACGCGCCGGGGATCCTGCTGGCCCGGGCGGTGGGGCCGGCCCTGGCGGCGGGCTGCGCCTGCGTCATCAAGCCCGCGCCCCAGACCACCCTTTTCACCGCCGGCGTGCTGCAGGCCCTGTCCGAGGTGGACCGCCTGCCCGACGGCGTGTGCAACATGATCGGCGAGAGCGGCCACGCCGGCGCGTCGCTGATGGTGTCGTCACCGGATGTGGACGTGCTCAGCTTCACCGGCTCCACGGCCACCGGTCGGCGCATCATGGCCGATGCCGCGCCAACCATGAAGAAGCTGTCGCTGGAGCTGGGGGGCAAGAACGCCTGCGTGGTCTTCCCTGATGTGGATCTGGCCGCCACCGCCACCAAGCTGGCCGCGGCCGCCACCATCATTTCAGGTCAGCAGTGCACCGCCGCCCGCCGGGTGCTGGTGCACGAAAGCTGCTTCAACGAGATGAAGGGTGCCCTGGCCGGGGCGCTGTCGGCGGTGCGCATCGGCTCCGGCCTGGATCCGGCGGTGACCATGGGGCCGCTGATCGATCGGGCGTCCCGCGACCAGGTGGCGCGCCGGATAGAGGACGCCTTCGACCTGTGCGACGAGGTGGTCCTGCGGGATTCCCTGCCCAAGGATGCGACCGGTGCCCTGGCCAAGGGAGCATTCCTGGGCTGTTCGCTGGTGGCCCATCGGGATCCCGAGGCGTTCTTCTGCCAGGAAGAAATCTTTGGTCCTTTCGTCACCATCGAACCTTTCGCCGACGAGGGGGAGGCGGTGGCCAAGGCCAACAATTCAGTGTTTGGTCTGTCAGCCAGCGTCTGGACCACCGACGGCGCCCGGGCGCAGCGGATGGCCAGAGCCTTGCGTTCGGGAACGGTGTGGATCAATGACCACAACAAGCTGTTCGCCGAGGCGGAAACCGGCGGTTACCGGCAAAGTGGCCTGGGACGCTTGCATGGCTACGATGCGCTGGCGGACTTCACCGAATTGAAACACATCTACCAGAATGCGGGTGTGGTCAGACTCTGATCCGGATACCGAAGCCGGGGTCGCACAGGTCTATCCTTCGACGGGGCCGTTGTCCCCGGCGGTCGGGGAGCATACATCATAAGGCGAAGAACGTAAGAAGATACAGGGGGCTGGGGTTGTCCACGGCACTGAATATCTACCAGGGAGCGTTCGGGCGTGTGGCCTTGCTGGACATGGATCGCCCGCTGGTGCCCCATGCCCATCACCACTGCCACATCCTGCTGAAGGCGAGCGGGGCGGATACCCAATTCACGGTGAACGGCCGCCATTGTCCGCTGTCCGATACCGAAGCCGTCCTGGTGAATGCCTGGGAGCCCCATTCCTACAGCCATATCGCCAATGCGCCCCAGACACTGATCCTCGCGCTGTATATCGAGCCGGCGTGGCTCGCGGACTGTGACCGGCAGCTTGGGGTTTGCGGCCACCCCCGCTTCTTCCCCAGCCCGGTGGCGCCGGTGGGGGCGAAGGCGCGCGCGCTGATCGCCCGCATGACCGAGGCCATGCTCCATTGCACCTACCTGGGGCAGGATACGGTGGAGGGCATGATCTTCGATCTGGTGATGGCGGTGATCGAGGACGCCATGGCTTGGCGGGTGTTCTCGCAGCGCAAGGACCTGGGGCGGCATGTGGTGGACTTCCGGGTCCGTCGCGCGGTGGGCTACATGCGCGAGCATCTGGCCGACCCCCTTGATATCCAGACCCTGTCCAAGGTGGCGGGGCTGTCGCGCCCCCATTTCTTCACCCTGTTCAAGAAGACCACCAGCCTGACGCCAGGCGTCTACCACAACATGCTGCGGATGGAGGCGGCGATCACCCGCATTGCCGGGTCGTCCGATGGGTTGTCGGAGATCGCCGTTGACCTGGGATTCGACGCGCCGGGCAACTTCACCCGCTTCTTCCGTCAGCACCAGGGGGCGACGCCGTCGGGCTATCGCCGCGCGGTGGAGCTGTTCGGCGCCGCCGGGTAACAAAATCAGACCCTGTGATAAATCCCCGAACTCCACGATAACGCCTCCGGACGCCTCTAGTCCTATGGTTTCCCTCGGGTACCGGCCGCTGTTCAAAGAGCCGGCCCAGGGAGGACTGTCGAGTGACTGCTGCCAATTCCGAGACGGCCGGGTGGACCGGCCGTGCCATAGAGCGTCTGGAAGACGCCGCGCTGCTGACCGGGCGCGGCCGCTATGCCGATGACCTGGGCGTGCGCCCGGGCACCCTGCATGCCGCCATCCTGCGCTCTCCCCATGCTCACGCCCGGATCACGGGCATCGATACCGCCGCCGCGCTGTCCCGCCCGGGCGTGACCGCGGTGCTGACCGGCGCCCATCTGCGCGACTGGGCGCAGCCCTTCGTGGTCGGCGTCAAGCAGCCCATGGAGCACTGGGCGCTGGCCATGGACCGGGTGCGCTATGTGGGCGAGCCGGTGGCCATCGTCCTGGCCGAGGACCGCTATGCCGCCGAAGACGCCCTGGAGGCGGTGGAGGTGGCCTACGAGCCGCTGCCCCACGTGACCGACCCGGAAGAGGCCGCGACGACCGGCGCCCCGGTGCTGCACGACAAGGTGGGGGCCAACGTGGTCTCCGACCGCCGCTTCCATTACGGCGATCCGGAAGGCGCCTTCGCCGCCGCCGCCCATCACGTCACCATGACCACCCGCTACCCCCGCAATTCCTGCACGCCCATCGAAGGCTATGTGGTGGTGGCGGACTGGGCGGCGGCCGACGGCGGCTATGACGTGATGGCCAATTTCCAGGGGCCGTTCGCTTTGCATCCGGTGATGGCCCTCGCCCTGAAGGTGCCGGCCAACCGCTTGCGCTTGCGCACGCCGCCGGACTCCGGAGGCTCTTACGGGGTCAAGCAGGGGGTGTTCCAGTACATCGTCGCGCTCTGCCTTGCCGCCCGTCTGGCCGGCCGGCCGGTGAAGTGGGTGGAGGACAAGGTGGAGCACCTGACCGCCGCCACCTCCGCCACCAACCGGGTGGTGACCCTGGAGGCCGCCGCGGATGCGGATGGCGTGGTGACCGCCCTGCGCTATGACCAGTTGGACGACTGCGGCGCCTATCTGCGTGCGCCCGAGCCGGCGACCATCTATCGCATGCATGGCAATATGACCGGTGCCTACCGGATTCCCAATCTGGAGATCCGCGACCGGGTGGTGCTGACCAACAAGACCCCCACCGGTCTGGTGCGCGGTTTCGGTGGTCCGCAGGTCTACTTCGCCCTGGAACGCATGATGGCCAAGGTGGCCGAGGTGACGGGGCTGGATCCCCTGGAGGTGATCCGCCGCAACCTGGTGCCAGCCGACCGGTTCCCCTACCGCACGCCGTCGGGCGGAGTGCTGGATTCCGGTGACTATGCCAAGGGTCTGGAACGCGCGGTGGCCGATGGAGGGCTCGACGAGTTGCTGCGGCGGCGCGAAGCCGCCCGCGCCGAGGGCCGGGCTTACGGTATCGGCTATGCCGCCGTGGTGGAGCCCAGCATCTCCAACATGGGCTATATCACCACCGTGCTGACCCCGGAGGAACGGCGCAAGGCCGGGCCGAAGGGCGGGGCGGTGGCCTCGGCGTCGGTGCAGGTGGATCCGCTGGGCTCGGTCACTGTGCATGTGTCCTCGACCCATCAGGGGCAGGGGCATCGCACGGTGCTTTCCCAGGTGGTGGCCGACGCCCTGGGGCTGAAGCCCGCCGACATCCGCGTTGCCCTGGATCTGGACACTGGCAAGGACCCCTGGTCGGTGGCCTCGGGCAACTACTCCAGCCGCTTCGGCGGTGCGGTGGCGGGCACGGCGCACAAGGCCGCCACCCGCCTGCGGGACCGCCTTGCCGCGGTCGCCGCCGAGCAATTGGGCGGGGCGGCAGAGGATGTGGTGTTCGCCGGCGGCCGGGTGTTTTCCAAGGCCGATCCGGATCGCACCCTGCCGTTCCATCGCGTCGCCGCCACCTGCCACTGGTCCCAGGGCACCCGCGACCCGGATGCCGATCCGGTGATCCGCGAAACCGTGTTCTGGTCGCCGGAGGTGCTGAAAGCCCCCACTGAAGCCGATGAGATCAACAGTTCTGCCTGTCACGGCTTCATTTTCGACTTCTGCGGCGTGGAGGTGGACCGCGCCACCGGCCGGGTGCGGGTGGACAAGTACGTTACCCTGCACGATGCCGGGACCCTGCTCAATCCCGCCCTGGTCAACGGCCAGATCCTGGGGGGCTTTGCCCATGCCGTGGGAGCGGCGCTATACGAGCGCTTTGCCTACGGCGCCGACGGCGGGTTCCTGACCGGCACCTTCGCCGACTATCCCGTGCCCACCGCCTGCGAAGTGCCCACGCCGACCATCCTGCATATGGAGACGCCATCGCCGGTGACCCCGCTGGGCGCCAAGGGGGTGGGCGAAGGCAACTGCATGAGCACGCCGGTCTGCCTGGCCAACGCCGTTGCCGAAGCGCTGGGGGTGGAGGACGTGGAACTGCCCCTGACGCCCGACCGGGTGCATGCCCTGCTGGGTCTGACCGAACCGCCCCAGCCGGAACGGGCGCGGCGCACCACCGACCTGACCCTGTCGCGGGAAAGCTATGCCCTGGAAGGCTTCGGCGAGACCCGGGTGCCCTGTACGCCCGACGTCCTGTGGGCCTATCTGCTGGATCCCGAGACCCTGGCCAAGGTGGTTCCCGGCTGCAAGTCGCTGGAAGTCACCGGAGAGAACGCTTATCGCGGCGAAGTGGCCCTGGGGGTCGGGGTGGTGAAGGGGGTGTTCACCGCGACAGTCAAGCTCTCCGACCTGGAGCCGCCCCGGTTCCTGCGTCTCAGCGGCGGAGCCGCCGGTCCGCTGGGGGCATCCGAAGGGGAAGGGGCCTTGGCCCTGGAACCTGTCGGGGCGGAGACCATCGTCCGCTACCGCTACGGCGTCGACCTGTCGGGCCGCGTGGCCTCTGTCGGCGGCCGCATGCTTGACGGGGCGGCCCGTGCCCTGATCCGCCAGTTCCTGGAACGCCTGGTGGCCCAGGCCGCGCCCGACCACGCCGGACGTCAAGCCGGGTCCGGTGGCCGGGGGCACCGCCCGTCCTGGATCGCCCGCCTGCTCAAGGCCCTCGGCCTGGGAGGACAATCATGAAACCCCCCGCTTTCGATCTGGCCTTGCCGGGCGATGTGGATGAGGTCCTGGACCTGCTTCACCGGCATGGCGAAGACGCCCGTATCCTTGCCGGTGGCCAGTCGCTGATGACCGTTCTAAACATGCGGCTCGCCAAGCCCGCCCTGCTGATCGACATCACCCGCCTGGACGCGCTGCGGACCCTGGAGCGGGACAGTGATGCCGTGCGGATCGGCGCCGCCACCACCCAGGCCACGGTGGAACGCTGGGCGGAGACGGCCGTCCTGCTGCCCCTGGTGGCCAGAGCCCTACCTTTGGTGGGTCACTTCCAGACCCGCAATCAGGGGACCATCTGCGGCAACATTGCCCATGCCGATCCGGCTTCTGAACTGCCCCTGTGCCTGACCCTGCTGCGCGGATCGGTGGAACTGCGGTCCCGTCGCGGCATCCGCACGGTGCCGGCTGAGCGCTTCCTTCAGGGGCTGCTGTCCACGGACCGGGCCGCCGACGAGATGGTCAGCGCCGTGCGCTTTCCGGTGGCCGCGCCGGGGACGGCCTATGCCTTCCGCGAAATGGCCATCCGTCACGGCGACTTCGCCCTGACCGCCGTCGCCGTGGCGGCCTCGGCGAGCGGTCTGCGCATTGCAGTGGGTGGGGTGGCCGACCGGCCGGTGGCCCGCGACCTGCCCCGGCTGACCGGGGACGCCCTGGAGGATGCCCTGAACGACCTGGCCTGGGATCTGGACGCCCAGGGGGATGTCCATGCCTCTGCCGCCTATCGCCGCCATCTGACGCGGACCCTGGGCCGCGCCGCTATCGAGGAGGCCCTGTCATGCCTGTCCTGACCAAGGAAGAGCGGGTCACCATCCGGCTGACCCTGAACGGTGTGGAGCGCAGCGGTGTCGCTTCCCCGCGCATGCTGCTCAGCGACTTCCTGCGCGACGTGCTGGGGGCGACGGGCACCCATGTGGGCTGCGAGCATGGGGTGTGCGGTGCCTGCACCATCCGCCTGGACGGCCTGGCCGTGCGCTCCTGCCTGACCCTGGCCGTGCGGGCCGACGGGCGGCGGGTGGATACGGTGGAAGGGCTGTCTGAGCCGGGGGCGGAGTTGTCGGACCTGCAAGCCGCCTTTCGCCGCCATCACGCCCTGCAATGCGGCTTCTGCACGCCGGGGATCCTGATGTCCCTGGACCATTACCTGGAACAAACCCCCGACCCGAGCGAGGCGGACCTGCGCGCCATGCTCAGCGGTCATCTGTGCCGCTGCACCGGATACGACGGCATCGTCAAGGCCGCCATGGACGTGGCCGGACAGCGCAAGACACGGCAAACGAAGGAGGACCCCATCGGTGTTTGACGTCGCGCGGACCCTTGTCGCCGCCGCCGAGCGCGACCCCCGGGCCATGGCTCTCGTCGACGGGGAGACCCGGTTTACCTATGGCGCCTTGCTGGAGATCGTCCGCAAGGTGGCCGGCGGGCTGGAGGGCCTCGGCCTTTCTCGCGGCGATCCCCTGGTGGTGGTCATGCAGAACCGCTGGGAAATGGCCGTTCTGCACTGGGCCTGCCAACTCGCCGGGTTGGTGGTGACCCCCATCAACTGGCGCGCCAAAGCCGAGGAGATCGACTACACCTTGCGGGATTCCGGCGCCCGGGCCATCGCTTTCGAACCCGCCACGGCCGAGACCGTCGCCGCTTCTGAAGCGGCCGCTGAAGCCGGCGTGATCCGCATTGCTGTGGAGGATGCGAGCGGGGGCACCGTGGTCTTCACCGCGTTGACCGACCACGCCCCTCTGACCGGCGACGGGCGGGCGGCGGCGGAAGACGTCTCGCTGATGCTCTATACCTCCGGCACCACCGGCCGGGGGAAGGGCGTGCCCCGCCGTCACCGGGCGGAACGGGCCGCGGCGGTGGCCCATGTGGCGCAGAACCAGTATGCCACCGGCGAAGTCACCCTGGGGGTCATGCCGCTGTACCACACCATGGGGGTGCGCTCCCTGCTGGCGATGGCGGTGATCAACGGCTGCTTCGTCTGCCTGCCCCGTTTCCATCCGGTCGAGGCCCTGCGTCTGATCGCGCGGGAGAAGGTGACCAACCTCTATCTGGTGCCCACCCTCTATCACGACATCCTGCATCACCCGGCGTTCGCCGAACATGACATCACGTCGGTGCGCAAGCTGGGCTTTGCCGGGGCGAGCATGACCGACGGCCTGCTGAAGGACCTGACGGCCGCCTTCCGGCCGGAGCTGTTCGTCAACCACTACGGCTCGTCGGAGATCTACACCTTCACCATCCACCAGGATGCGCCCTCCAAACCCGGCAGTGCGGGCAAGGCGGGGATCAACCAGCGGATCCGCGTGGTGCGGATCGGCTCCACCGACCCCGACGCCCTGGTGCCGGACGGCGAGGAGGGGCAGGTGATCGCCGCCCTGGAAGGGGACGAAAGCTTCGAAGGCTATTGGAACCGGCCGGATGCGGACGCCAAGGCGCTGCACGGCGGCTGGTACTTCACCGGCGACATCGGCTACCGCGATGCCGACGGGGATCTGTTCGTCACCGGCCGGGTGGACGACATGATCATCACCGGCGGCGAAAACGTGCTGCCCGCCGAGATCGAAAGCCTTCTGTCCTTGCATCCCGCCGTATCCGAAGTGGCGGTGGCGGGGCTGAAGGACGAGCGCTGGGGGCAGAAGGTCACCGCCTTCATCACCCGCCGCGCCCCCCTGACTGCCGAGCAGCTGGACACCTATTGCCGGGAGTCCGGGCTCGCCAATTTCAAACGCCCCCGCGACTACGTGTTCGTGGAGGCCATCCCGAAATCCCCCGTCGGCAAGATCCTGCGCCGCAAGCTGGCCGCAGGCGACTTCGAACCGGTGGACGATACCCAAGCCAATCAGGAGGCGACGCCGTGAGTGCCATGAACCTTTCCCGAATTTCCGACCTGCTGAAGGACCTCGACGGGTTCCGTGTGGAGATCGATGCCGAACGGGAGCGGGCCGATATCATCCTCAGCCGGCCGCCCCTGAACGTGGTCAGCATGACCCAGCGCGATCAGCTGTCCGCCGTCTTCGCCGAGCTGGACCACGACGACCGGGTGCGCGTCGTCGTCGTGCGCTCCGAGGGGGAAAACTTCTCCAGCGGCGGCGATATCAAGGGCTTCATGGAGCGCTCGCCGGAACATGTGTCGCGGCTGGCCGACAACATCGCCGCTCCGGAACGCTGCCACAAGCCGGTGATCGCCGCCGTGCGCGGCTATTGTTTCGGCGTCGGCTTCGAACTGTCCCTGGCCTGCGACTTCCGCATCGCCTCCGACACCGCCCTGTTCGCCCTGCCCGAACAGCGCATCGGCATGATCCCCGGCTCCGGCGGTTCCATCCGCCTGCTGCACATGGTCGGTCTGGCCCGCACCAAGGACATGACCATGCGGTCTCGCCGGGTGCCCGGTGCCCAGGCTCGCGACTGGGGGATCGCGCTGGATTGCGTCCCCGATGCCGAGCTGGAAAAGGCCACCGACGCTCTGGTCGACGAACTGCGCGGCTTTTCGCCGCTGGCCCAGCGCACCCTGAAGGGCTTGCTCAACGCTGCCCAGGATGCCCCGGTCCATGTGGGGATCGAGCTGGAAGGCCAGGCCTACGGCCGCTTGCGCGGGTCGGAAGACTTCAAGGAAGGGGTGGATTCCTTCCATGCCAAGCGCAAGCCCGTGTTCAAGGGCGTCTGATCAACAAGCCCCGGACGGGTCCGGGCGGGCGGCCATAACAGGCAAAGACCCCGCCGCCGTTCCCGGACCGCGCCGGAATTCCTCGTAACCTCAACGGCTAACCAAGACATCTGGGACCTAGGGAGATTGTCCATGACCACCCGTATCGGATTGCCGGCCCTTGCCGCCGTCACCTTCGCCGCCGGGCTGCTCGCCACCTCTGCCATCACGCCGGCGCAGGCGGCCGAGCCCATCAAGGTGGGGGTGCTGACCCCGCTGTCGGGCACCTATACCCCCATCGGCCAGCAGGTGCGCTGGGGTATCGAGTTGGCCGCCAAGGAACTGAACGCCGCCGGCGGCATCGACGGCCGCGAAATCAGCCTGGTCTTCGAAGATTCCGAAGCAAACCCCGCCGTCGCCACCCAGAAGGCCGAGAAGCTGTTCCAGGTGGAGAAGGTGGATTTCCTGACCGGGACCGTGAATTCCGGCGCCACCCTGGCCGTGGGGCAGGTGGCCGAACGCAATGATCGCCTGCTGGCCACCACCGTGTCGTTCTCCGATGCCATCACCGGCGACAAGTGCTCGCCCAACGTCTTCCGCGTCAACGCCAGCGCCGGCATGCA
Source organism: Rhodospirillaceae bacterium Z3-40 (assembly GCA_046233135.1). GTDB lineage: Bacteria > Pseudomonadota > Alphaproteobacteria > Rhodospirillales > Rhodospirillaceae > JBJXHN01. The sequence continues at coordinate 220,371 of JBJXHN010000006.1, forward strand.
GGCCTCTGCCCTGGCCGCCTGGGTGGCGCAGGCCCAGGACTCCGCCAAGACCTTCTACCTGGGACCCGACTACGAAATGGGCCGCTCCACCGTTGCCGCCTTCAAGGCCAAGGCCGAAGAGAAAGGCGCGGAAAGCGTCGGCGAGGTCTATGCCCCCCTGGGCAGCAAGGACTATTCCCAATATTTCGGTCAGCTGCGCGGTTCTCGGCCGCAGGTGCTCTATACCTCGGTGGCCGGCAACGACACCGTGCGTCTGCTGACCCAATTGCAGGAATACGGCCTGCTGCGTGGCATGCAGGTGGTCGGTGCCTCGGGAACCGTGACCTCGCAGAACATCGAAGCCATTGGTGACGCCGCCGAAGGCTATGTCACCGGCGTGGGCTATTCCCCGCTGATCGAGACGGCGGAAAACAAGGCCTTCGTGGGGGCCTTCAAGGACGCCTACGGCACCGATCCCGACCTTTACGGCGCGGATTCCTATGGCCTGCTGTTCCTCTACAAGGCGGCTGTCGAGAAGGCCGGCTCGGCCGATACCGCGGCTGTGCGCACCGCCCTGGAAGGCATGACCTGGGATACGCCCCAGGGCACCAAGACCATCCGGGCCGGCGATCACCAGGCCATGCAGCCGATGTATGCGGTGATGGTCAAGGACGGCACATTCACGATCCAAAGCAAGATCGACGCCGACAAGGCCATCGGCCCCGACGTCTGCGAGCGCTTCTGATCCTGCCCGGACGGACCGGACCGGCGCGGCGGAGCGGGGGACAGGGTGTCCTTCCGCTGCGTCCGGGCCGGGTCCGGTCATCGGATTTCAACGGAGGAGGCGATCTTGGCGGAAGGGATCGAGTATCTGCAATTCGTCCTCGCCCCACAGGTTCTGAACGGCCTGTCCATCGGCATCGCAGTGGTGCTGATGGCCCTGGGGCTGACGATCATCTTCGGCCTGCTGGACGTGATCAACATGTCCCACGGCGAATTCTATGCCATCGGCGGGTTCCTGTCGGTGACCCTGCTGGCGATGGGGCTGAGCTTCTGGGTGGTGCTGGCGCTGGTGCCCCTGCTGATGGTGCCCATCGGCTATCTGGTGGAGCGGTTCCTGGTCCGGCGGGTGTTCCACGCCAGGGACCGGCACACGCTGACCCTGCTGCTGACCTTCGGCCTGTCCATGGTGCTGATGGACGGCCTGAAGATCGTCTATGGCGCCACCACCCTGCGTCCCGACACGCCGATCCCCGGCGCGACAGAGATGCTGGGGGTGTTCATGCCCAACTACCGCCTGTTCCTGATCGCCTTCGGTGCGCTGGTGGTGGCAGGGGTCTGGGCGCTGGTCTATCGCACCAGCCTGGGGGCCATGGTCCGTGCGGCGGCCCATGACCGGGACATGGCGTCCTCGCTGGGGGTGCCGGTATCCCATGTCTATGGCGGGACCTTTGCGTTCGGCGTCGCCCTGGCCGGCCTGTCCGGGGTGCTGCTGGCGCCGATCTATTCGGTGTTCCCGACCATGGGCCACGATTTCATCCTGATGGCCTTCACCGTCGTCATCGTCGGCGGCATGGGCAGCATCACCGGGGCGGTGGTTGCCGGGGTGGTGCTGACCCAGGTGCAATCCGTCGCCAGCCTGTTCATCTCGCCCGTCTGGACCGATCCGCTGGTGTTCGGCCTGATGGTGCTGGTGCTGATGGTGCGCCCCCAGGGCCTGTTCGGGAAACTGGGCCATGGCTGAGCAAAATCCCTCATCATTCGGTCCCGCCCGCGCCCTGCTGCTGGGGCTGGCCGAGGTCCGCGCCGCCCGCCTCGCCGCCGCCCTGCTGCTGCTCACTGCCCTGCTGTTCGCCCTGATCGCCTGGTCCCATGACGACGTCTTCTTCCTGCGCCTGGCCACCGAAGCGCTGATCCTGTCCGGTCTGGCCATGAGCGTCGATATCCTTCTGGGATATGTCGGCCTTCTGTCCCTGGGGCAGGCGCTGTATTTCGGGCTTGGTGCCTATGTCTCGGCTTTGGTGCTGAAAGACGTGGCGCCCAGCTTCTGGGGAGCCATGGGGGCCTGTCTGGTCACCGGGACCCTGACTGGTCTGGCCGGCGGGCTGATCGCCATCCGTGCCAAGGGGGTCTACTTCGCCCTGGTCACTTTCGGTCTGGCCCAGGTGGTGTCGAAGATCATCTACAACACCCGCGCCGTGGGGGCGTCGGACGGCCTGATCGGCATTCCGGTGATCGACGTGCCGCTGGGGATCGGTTCGGTCAGCGCGGCCGACCCGGCCGGCTTCTTCCTGATCACCCTGGCCGTCATCACCGTACTCTATGCCGGCATCAGCTATCTGATGGACAGCCCCTTCGGCCGGGTCTTGCAGGCCATGCGGGCCAACGGCCACCGGGTGCCCTTCCTCGGCTACCGGGCGTGGATCTACAAGCTGCTGGCCTTCGTGCTGGCAGCCCAGGTGGCGACCCTGGCCGGCGGCCTTTATCCCATGCTGCGGGGCTTCGTCTCGCCGGAGTTGCTGTACTTCGAGGTCTCGGGCAATGCGGTTATCGCCACCATCCTGGGCGGCACAGGCACCCTGACCGGGCCGATCCTGGGGTCGGTGATCCTGACCATCCTGAAATCCATCATCGGTACCTTCACCGAACACCACCTGATCGTTATCGGGCTGCTGTTCATGGGCGCGGTCATCCTGATGCCCAAGGGGATCCTGGGCGTGATCCGCCCGTCCCTGGAGAAGCTGGTGTCCGGCAAGGGAGAACGGCCATGACCCCCTCCATGCAGACGGTCGTCGATACCCATGGTACCGGCGGCGGTCCTGTCCTGTCCGTGTCCGGTCTGTCCATCGCCTTCGGGGCCTTGCTGGCGGTGCGCGACGTCACCTTCGACGCCGCACGGGGGCAGGTGACCTCGGTGATCGGACCCAACGGGGCGGGCAAGAGCACGCTGTTCAACCTGATCAGCGGCGCCTTGCGGCCCGGCCACGGCCGGGTGGTGCTGAACGGGCGGGATGTCACCGGCCGCCGGCCCGAAGCCATGGTCGGCCTGGGGCTCGCCCGGTCGTTCCAGATCACCAACCTGTTCTTCGAGCGGACCGTGTTCGAAAACCTGCGCCTTGCCGCCCAGGTCCTGGAGGGGCCGATGGCCCTGTTCCGTCCGGCCGCCGCCAGCCGGCGCGCCATGGACCGGGCGAGCGCGCTGCTCGACCGGTTCGGCCTGGCGGCCAAGGCCGGGGATCTAGCCGGGACCTTGTCCCACGGCGAGCAGCGGCGCCTGGAGATCGCCGTCTGCCTGGCCAGCGAGCCGGCGGTGCTGATGCTCGACGAGCCCACCCAGGGCATGTCCCACGGCGATACGGCCGAAACGGCGGAGCTGATCCGCTCGCTGGCCGGAGACCTGTCCATCCTGCTGATCGAACACGATATCGACCTGGTGATGACCCTGTCGGACCATGTGGTGGTGATGCACCTTGGCCAGAAGCTGGCCGAGGGCACCCCCACCGAGGTGCGCGCCGATCCGGCCGTCCAGGCCGCCTATTTCGGGGAGGGCTGAACCATGCTGGAAATCAGCGGTCTGCATACCCACTACGGCCTCAGCCACATCCTTCAGGGCGTCAGCCTGACCGCCGGAGAAGGCGAGGTGATCGGCCTGTTCGGACGCAACGGGGTGGGCAAGACCACCATCCTGCGCACCATTGCCGGCTGGGTGACACCGACCGACGGGGGGGTGCGGCTCCAGGGGCGATCCCTGGCCGGTCTGGCGCCGGATGCCATCTGTCGCGCGGGCGTGGGCTTCGTGCCCGAGGACCGGCGCATCTTCCCCGGCCTGACCGTGGAGGAAAACCTGCGGCTGGGCCTGCTGCAATGTCCCAAGCGCAGCCGGGCCGAGAGCCGGGCGGCGGTGGAGACGGTGCTGGACCGTTTTCCCCGCCTGCGCGAACGCCACCGTCAGGCGGCCACCACCCTGTCGGGTGGCGAGCAGCAGATGCTGGCCATGGCCCGGGTGATGGTGGGGGATCCCCGGCTGTTGCTGATCGACGAGCCGACGGAAGGCCTCGCGCCGATGATCGTCGACGAGATCTTCCAGATCATGGAAGAGCTGCGCGCCAAAGGACTGACCATCCTGCTGGTGGAGCAGAACGTGCACCGCGCCATCGAACTGGTGGACCGTTTCTACGCCATCGAACGGGGCACGGTGATCCACCAGGGCCAGAGCGCCGATCCCGAGGAACGGCGCTCGCTGATGGCGCATATCGCGGTCTGAGCTTGTTTCCCGGCTCCGGCCCCGTCTCGGGTGCCGGAGCCGGGAGGGTCCGGTCACCGGCTGAGGATCACCGCCAGGCGGTCCACCAGCTTGCCGTCCTTCAGGTGTGTGTCGATGATTTCGTCGATATCCTCGGCGGTTTGCGGCCGGTACCATACCCCTTCCGGATAGACCACCATCAACGGCCCGGCGTTGCAGAAGCCCAGGCAGCCCGCAGGCGTGAAACCAACGTCGGTCATCAGCCCTTCGCGTTCCAGCCGGCCGGCCAGCCGGTCCCACAGAGGCTGGGCGCCCAATGACCCGCAGCTGCCGCGCGGGTGGTTGGGCGGACGCTGGGTGAAGCAGGTGAAAACGTGGCGCTTGTAGACCTGGGGCAGTTCCGTGACTTCCATATCGGGACTTTCCTTGCGGGCCGGAGAACGCGGCCGTGGGTCAGGGACGCGCGCAAGCGCGTCGCGAGGCGTGAGACGCTGGGATCAGCAATCCTCGTGCCAGCCCGGGTCCGTCTTTCCTGCCTGCGGTGGTGGATCGCGGGGTATCAAGGATTACGGGCGGTTGGCGGGTGGTTCTTTCGCAGAGTGTCCTTGTACCGATGTCAGATTTTCGACACGGGTTCAGGCCGGAATGTTTCCAATGTGACAAGATCGTCCGGCCGGCTCTTGGTATCGGGGCGGCCCGGAAATTGCTTGGATGAGGGGAAATGACGCCATCCCTCGCGTAAGAAAGGCCGCCCATGATGCAGATCGCCGCTTCCCGCCGCTCCGGCGACAATCCATTTTCCGAAGCCGACCCCATTTCCTTCGGCACGGTGTCCGAGGAAATTAACGAGGTGCTGCGCCAAGGCGTGGTGGCCCACCGGACGGACCCGGCGGCGGCTGACCGGCTGTTCCGTGAGGCCCTGGTCGCTGATCCCACGGCATTGCCCACCTATTTCTGCCTGTACAAGATCCACACCTACACCGGCGACCTGGACGAGGCCAAGGCCATCGCCGAAGCGGGTCTGGCGGAAGGAGCACGGCAGGCGGGTTGGGGCGGAGACTGGCGCCAGTGGCGCTGCCCCAACCGCACGCCGGAGGGGGCGGGGCGCTTTGCCTTGTACACCCTGAAAGCCCTGGCTTTCATCCATTTGCGGCGCCAGGAGACCGAGGCAGCGCGGGCCATGCTCGAGGCCCTGGCAAAACTGGACCCGGAAGGTGTGGTGGGCTGGCCGATCGTTGCGGCCCTGGCCGACGGGCTGGCGGAGCACGGAGTGGCGGCGGCGGAGGGATGAGTTCGTGCCCTGAAAACACCAACGCCCCGATACGGCGGGCCGTACCGGGGCGGGTAGTCTTGAACGCGCGGCATCGGGGCCGGCGGCGGATGATCAACCGTGGCTGGGTTCACCCATCTTGACCGATGCGGCCGAAGAGGTGCGCACGCGCTGGAACAGGTTGCGCACCATCTGGCCGATATAGTCCATGCGTTCCCGCTCGGCGCGGGCCGTGATTTCCGCGATATCCGGCACATAGGCCGACGCGAGGAGAGAGTGATTAGCCATGGGTCGGGCTCCTTGAAGTGTCCCGGATGGGTCGTGATCCGTTGATAAAAAGGTAAGGTCTTCAGACCCAATTGTGCGGTGCAAAAAACGCATGAGAGGGACGCAATAAGTGAAAGCCACGCAGGTCCGCATGGTTTCGTTTGGCGCGCATCGTTCGGCTGGATGCTGGGGATGCGGCTGGGGCAGGGGGTGGGTGGCGCGCTACCCCTACGATGGTAGGGTTTTGCGGTGCCGTACTCTCGGGCTAAGGTTTTCGCACTGGTCGTTCGCGGACCGTTTCATCCCCTGAACGGTTCACGGCTGGCGGATCTCCGGTCCCACAACCCCTTTAGGGACCGGCTTTTGCCTCCGACCTCTGTACATCGCGCCATGGCCTCACTCTCCGGGCGCGCGATGAAGGATCCTCCTCTCTTTTTCGGCCCGTCCCTCTCCCTGGGACGGGTCCTTTTTTTGGCGGCGGGAAAAGCGCCGGCCGCCCATTGTCCCGGCGGCAGGAGCCCCCACTTCCGGTAGGCTGTCTCGTGATTCGAAAGGGATATGACCCAGCCATGCGCCCCGAGGTTCTTCTTTGCCAGCCCATTGATCCGGTCCAGCAGGACCGCCTTGCCGAGGGGGTGACGATCCACCACCTGCCTGCCGGTCCCGATGCCGCGCCTTTGTCGGACGACGTGCTGGGGCGCATCCGGGCGGTGGCGACGTTTGCGGGCATCGGCGTTGAACCGGCGCTGGTGGCGCGGATGCCGGCGCTGGAGCTGATTGCGGTGAACGGTGTGGGGCTGGACCGGGTCGATCTGGAAGTAGCGCGGCAGCGGGATATCCGGGTGACGACGACCCAGGGGGTGCTGAATGCGGACGTGGCCGACTGCGCGCTGATGCTGATGCTGGCCTGTAGCCGCCGGATGATCGAGGCGGACGCCCACGTGCGGGACGGCAAGTGGGAAGCGGGATCCTTCCCCCTGACCCGCACCCTGCGTGGCAAGCGGCTGGGGATCTTCGGCCTGGGCGGCATCGGCGCTGAGATCGCCCGCCTGGCGTCGGCATTTGATATGCAGATCGCCTATACCAACCGCCGCGAGCGGACGGATGTGCCCTACCGCTATGAACCGGCCCTGCCGGAACTGGCGGCCTGGGCCGACATTCTGGTGCTGATCGCGCCGGGCGGGGCGGAGACGCGCCATGTGGTGAACGCTCGCGTGCTGGAGGCTCTTGGGCCACAGGGCATGCTGATCAACGTGGCGCGTGGCTCGCTGGTGGACGAAACCGCTCTGATCGCGGCGCTGGAAGACGGGCGGCTGGGGACGGCCGGCCTGGATGTGTTCGAGGCGGAACCGCATGTGCCCGAAGGCCTGCGGCGTTGCGAGCGGGTGGTGTTGCAGCCCCACGTGGGCAGCGGCACGGTGGAAACCCGCATGGCCATGGCCGCCCATGTGGTGGACAACATCCTCGCCCAGATGGCCGGCGCGCCGTTGAAGGGCGTGGTGGTTTAGGGGCGGTCACTCCAGCGCCGGTCGCGGCCCCCGCTCCAGATAGGTTTTCAGGGCCACGTAGGTGCGGGTGTCCCGGATACCCTTGATGGCGTAGATCCGCTCCAGCAGGGCCTCCAGGCCTTCGGTATCGCGGCTGCGGACCTTCAGGATCAGGCAGGTGTCGCCGGTCACCGTGTGGATTTCCTCCACGTCGTCCAATTCACTGAGCGCAATGATCGGGTCGGACATGCCCCAGCCCGTGGTTCGCACGTGCACGAAAGTCAGCAGCGGACAGCCGATCTTCCGGCCGTCCAACTCGGCCACCGTGCCCTTGATCACGCCCCGGGCGCGCAGCCGTTTCACCCGTTCGTGCACGGCCGGGGCCGACAGATTCACCAGGCGGCCCAGTTCGGCGTAGGAGTGGCTGGCGTCCTCGGCCAGGCATCTTAATATTCTTCGGTCTGCGTCATCCAGCGGCACCGGACCCGAAGGCCCCGCCCGAACGCCATTCGTTTCTTCCACCATGGCCCGCATCTCCCCTTTTCCTGCGAATTCGGTTCGGCCCATATGGGGGTCAGGCGGATCTTGGTAAAAGGAAAAAGGACAATGGCCGAACAAAATTCCGTACGAGCCCTGTCGCTGACCCTGGTGCTGGGCATTGTCATGATCGGCTCCAATGCCTTTGTCCTCAGCCCGATCCTGACCGACGTGGCTGCGGCGTTCGGGACCGCGCCGGTGGTGATCGCCCGGGTGATTTCCGTTTATGGCGCGGCAACGGCGCTTTCGGCCTTTTTCCTGGCCGGGCAGATCGACCGCTTCGGGGCGCGCATTGTCCTGCTGGCCGGCGGTACGATGCTGACGATGGCCCTGGCCGGCAGTGCGCTCAGTTCCGGGGCGGTGATGCTGGGCCTCTGCCAGGGTTTTGCCGGGCTGGCTGCCGGGGTGATGATCCCGGCCATCTATACCTTGACCACCGCCACCGCTCCGGCGGGCCAGGAAGCCCGCATGCTGTCCCGGGTGCTGTCCGGCTGGGCGCTGTCCCTGGTGGCCGGTGTCCCGCTGTCGGCGCTGGTGACCCAGGTGCTTTACTGGCGGGTGGCCTACGGCGGGCTGGCGGCGCTGACGCTGCTGGTGGTGATGGGTTTCGTTGTCCTGCTGCCCAGGGCGCGGGGGCCGGAAACCGCGCCGCGGGAACGGCTGTCCCCCTTCCGGGCCGCCTGCCTGCCCGGTGTGCCCTGGTTGCTGGTGATCGGGTTGTGTTTCATGACGGCCTTCTACGGCTGCTACACCTTCCTTGGCGATCATCTGCGCGATGCGCTGGGATTGGGGGCCGGGCAGGCGGGCAGTGTGGTCCTGGCCTATGGCGCGGGCTTCGGTCTGGCCGGATTTGCTGGACGTTTCGTGGATCGCATCGGCCCGGCCCGGCTGTTCCCGCTGATCCTCGGTGCCGTGGCCGTGGTCTATCTGTCCATGCCGCTGGCCACCACCAGCTATATCGGCGCGCTGGCCGTGGCCGCCTGCTGGGGACTGGCCAATCACTACGGCCTGAATATCCTGGTGCTCCAGCTGTCCCAGCGCCGGCCGGACGCGCGGGGAACGCTGCTGGGGCTGCATGCCACGGTGACCTATACGTCCGTGTTCATCGGACCGATGGCGCTGGGCGGGCTTTATGTCTCCGACGGCTTCGCGGCCGTGGCGCTGTCGGCGGCCGGTTTCATGGGGGTCGCCCTGATCGCCGCGCTGGCCGGTGCCCGCATCAACGCGGCGGTGCGCCGGACGCCGGTCCCGGGGACGCTCCCCCGGGCCTGAGGAAACGGCCGGTGATTTCAGCCTCCATCCGCTCCATGTAGGCCTGGGCGGCGGCCATATGCTCGTCCATGATTGTTCGCGCCGCCGCCTCGTCCCCGGTTCGCAGGGCGGCGACCAGGCGCACCTGGTAGTGCAGGGCGGTGTCGCGCAGGGCCGGGTGGGGGGCGTCATAGATGCGGCGGCAGACCACCATCTCCCGCAGCATGCTTTGCAGAAAGGCGCAGAACAGCCCCAGCACCGGATTGGGGCAGAGGGCGGCCAGCACCGAATGGAAGTCCAGTTCCGCCAGCCGCTGGGCGAACTCTTCCTCAGCCGTGGCCGGGGGGGAGTCGTAGCGGGTCATGGTGCCTTCCAGCCGGGCGTAGTCCTCCAACGTCAGGCGTCCGGCCAGCTGGGCGGCCATTTCCGGTTCCAGCAGGCGGCGCAGGGCGTAGAGGTCGCCGATCCCCGGGTCCTTGAACAGGAAATAGTTGGACAGCAGGGCAATCGCCCGCCGGGGATCGATCTCGGCCAGGAATACCCCGCCGCCGGGGCCGGTGCGGGTGCGGATCAGCCCCTGGGAGCGCAGGGCGCTCAGCGCCTCGCGCACCGATCCCTTGGAGGCCTGGAACATCTCCATCAGCGCCTGTTCCGCCGGCAGGCGGGCGCCCGGCCGCAGACCCTGTTCGATGATCATGTCCTTGATGCGCTCGCTGATGGTTTCCCGCCGCCGCGCCCGGCTGGAAGGCGGCACGGGCAGGCTCAGGTCGGGGCCGGTCTCGGCTTCCCGTTCTGTCTCAGCCGTGGGCGCGGCCGGGGTCTCGGCCTTGGGCTCTGGCGATGATTCGGTGTCTGGATCGGTCATGGCAGGGTCTGGGATTCGGGGGCGGTCAAGCGATGCCAGCAGGCGACCGTGCCACTCGCGGCGTCCGTCCCGTCGCCGACGGGGGCCAGCGGTGGGCGGTGGGATCGGCACCGGTCATCGGCGCGGGAACAGCGGGAGGCGAAGGCACAGCCGGGTGGCGGGGTCAACGGGTCGGGCAGTTCAGCCGGGATGTCGTCGGCCCGCAGGCCCGTTCCCCCGGGGACCGGAGCCGATCCCATCAGCAAGGCGGTATAGGGGTGGGCAGGCCGGGCGTAAAGGATGCGGGCAGGGGCCAGTTCGACAATCCGGCCGAAATACATCACTGCCACCCGGTCGCAGACCGTTTCCACCACCGCCAGGTCATGGCTGATGAAGACGTAGGTCAGGCCGAAATCCCGCTTCAGGGCTGCCAGCAGGGCCAGTACCTGGGCCTGGACGGAGACATCCAGGGCCGACACCGGCTCGTCGAGCACGATCACCCGCGCATCCGCCGCTAGTGCCCGGGCGATGCCGATACGCTGGGCCTGACCCCCGGAGAACTCGTGGGGATAGCGCTCCAGCACCTCCGGACGCAGGCCGACGGCGGCCATCAGGGTATCCAGCTTGTCCCGCCTGGCGCCGGCGTCCAGGTCCAGCAGGCGGCGCATGGGTGCCTCCAGGGTCTGGCGGATGGTCTTGCGCGGGTTCAGCGAGGCCATGGGATCCTGAAACACATACTGGATATGCCGCGACAGCGCCCGATGATCCCGCTTCGCCAGGGTCACCGCATCTTCGCCGTCCAGCCTCAAAGTTCCGGCGGTGGGACGGTCAAGCCCCACCAGCATGCGGGCCAGGGTTGACTTGCCGCACCCCGACTCCCCGACAATCCCCAGGGTCTCGCCGGCCGGAACCGCCAGATCGGTGCCCTGGACCGCATGGACGGCCGGCTTGCGGCCGCCGAACAGGGACCGTCCGCCCCCGAACGTGCGGGTCAACCCTTTCGCTTCTATGGCCAGGGCAGGTGCGGGTGCGGTCATGCGGGCACCTCCAGGGGCTTCAGGCAGCGCACCGCTCTATCTTCCGGCCGCTCCGCCGAAAGGGCCTCCAGCGGTACCTCTCCAGACCGGCAGCGCTCCTCGGCGATGTCGCACCGATCTGCGAAAGCGCAGCCCGGAGGCAGCCGGTCCACCGGCGGCGGCAGACCGTCGATGGCCGCGAGGGCGCGGTCCGGCTGGCCGAGAACGGGGACGCAATCGATCAGCTTGCGGGTATAGGGATGGGCCGGGGCCGCGAGGACGGCGGCCGTCGGCCCGGTCTCGACAATGCGGCCCGCATACATCACCGCCACCCGGTCGCACAGGGCGGAAACGACGCCGAAGTCGTGGGTGATGAACAGCAGGGCCGTGCCCCGGTCCTCCGACAGCTGCCGCAGCAGGGTCAGCACCTGGGCCTGAACGGTGACGTCCAGGGCGGTGGTGGGCTCGTCGGCGATGATCAGTTCCGGCTCGTTGGCCAGGGCCATGGCGATGCAAATGCGCTGGCGCATGCCGCCGGACAGTTCGTGGGGATAGGCGCCGAACCGCCGGGCGGCGGCGGGGATCTGCACCTGCTCCATCAGAGCGACGGCCTGCCGGGCGGCATCGCGGCGGGACAGGGGCTGGTGGGCGCGCAGGGCCTCGACGATCTGTTCGCCCACCGGGAACAGGGGGTGCAGGGTGGTCAGCGGATCCTGAAACACATAGGCCACCTTGCCCCCGCGCAGGCGGCGCAGGCGGCGCAGGGCGTCGGGCGTAGCGGACAGTTGATCCGTGCCGTACACTTCGACCCGCCCGGCGGTGATGGTGCCCGACGGTGTGGGCACCAGCCGCAGCAGGGAGAGCGCGGTGACCGATTTGCCCGAGCCGGACTCGCCGACCACGCCCACCCGCTCGCCGGGCCGTAAGGTCAGGTCGACACCGCCCACGGCCCGGAACACCCGCGCACCGGTGCGGAACTCCGTGCGCAGGCCGGAGACGTGGAGCACCGGGGCGGGAGCATCGGCGAAGTCCGGCGCGGCCGTGCCGTGGTCGGTGGTGCGGGCGACGGCGGTGGCGCTGCCCGGGGCGGCCAGGGCGCCGGACTTCAGGCGGGGGTCCAGCACGTCGCGGATGCCGTCGCCCAGCAGATTGATGCTCATCACCAGGGCAAAGATCATCAGACCGGGAATGACCGAGACATGGGGAGCGTTGAACAGCAGCTTCCGCCCCTCGCCGAGCATGGAGCCCAGATCCGCCTGGGGGGGCTGGGCACCCAGGCCGAGGAAGGACAGGCCGGCGGTTTCCAGGATCATCCAGCCAACCGTGGTGGACATGGTCACGACGATCGTCGGCAGCACGTTGGGCAGCACCTCGCCGAACAGGACGGCGGGGTGGGAGGCGCCGGACAGCCTTGCGGCATCCACGAACTCCCGCCGCGACAGTCCGAGGGTCAGCCCCCGGATGGTGCGGGCGAAGAACGGGATGTTGACGATGGCGATGGCATAGAGCGCATTGAGAAGCCCCGGTCCCAGCACAGCGACGATGCCCAGGGCCAGCAGGATGTAGGGGAAGGCCATCACCAGGTCGATTCCGCGCATCAGCAGCGTATCGGTCCGCCCGCCCGCATAGCCGGAGACGAGGCCGATCACCGACCCGGCAACGGCGGCGATGGCGGTCGCCGACAGTCCCACCAGGATGGACAGGCGCGTCCCCCACAGCAGCCGGGCCAGCAGGTCCCGCCCCAGATGGTCGGTGCCCAGAACATGGCCGCCTTCGCCCGGCCGCAGCAGGCGGCTGGCGAGGTCGGTCACGTCCGGATCGGGCAGCGGCAGGATCGGCACGGCCAGCGCCAGCAGCAGGATCGCCGTCAGCGCCGCCAGCCCCAGCGCCGCCAGCCTGTTGGTGACCAGCAGCCGAAAAGCCGACGGCCGGCCGGAGGATGAGGCGGCCGAAGGAGCGGCGGCGGTTGCAGAGGGGGCGGCCATCAGCGGAGCCTCGGATCGATCAGGGTCTGGGCGATATCGGCCAGCAGGTTGAACAGCACATAGCTTCCCGCGACCACCAGCACGCCGCCCTGGACCAGCAGCAGGTCGCGGGTGGAAATGGCGTTGACCAGCATGCGGCCGATGCCCGGCCACTGGAACACGGTCTCGATATAGACCGCCCCGCCCAGCACGAAGCCGGCCTGGATGCCGATCACCGGAATCACCGCCACCAGGGCGGCCTTGAAGGCGTGGCGGTAGATCACCCGGCGTTCGGACAGGCCCTTGGCGCGGGCGGTGCGGATGTAGTCCTGGCGCAGCACCTCCAGCATGGCGGTGCGGGTCAGCCGGGCGATCACGGCGGTGGCGACGACAGCCAGGGTCAGCGCCGGCAGGGTCAGGTGGGCCAGCAGGTCGGGCAGGTCACCGCCGCCGTAGATGGCGAACATGCCCGAGGCCGGCAGCCATTGCAGGTGAACGGCAAACAGCATGATCAGCAGCAGCCCCAGCCAGAACGACGGGGTGGAAATGCCGATCAGCACCAGGAAGGTGACGACGCGGTCCGTCCAGCCGAACTGTCTCACCGCTGCGGCGATGCCGGCGATCAGCCCGAAAACGGAACACAGCAGCAGGGAGGCCCCGGCCAGGATCAGGGTCGCGCCGAACCGTTCGAACACCTCGTCGGCGACGGGGCGGTTGAGGGCATAGGACCGCCCCATGTCCCCGTTCAGCAGGTTGCCCAGCCAGGTCAGGTATTGCTCTGCCAATGACTTGTCCAGGCCGAGCTGGCGGTTCAGCCGTTCCACGTTCTCCGGCGTGGCGTAGCTGCCCAGGATGGCGGTGGCCGGATCGCCGGGGATGGCGGCCATCATGGCGAAGACGATGACAGACAAGCCCAGCAGGATGGGAACGGCAGCCAGCAGGCGCTTCCCGATGTAGCTTCCCATGGCGGGACTCCCGGCGGCAGGCGGAGGAACAAGCCTCCCGGAAGATCGCCGATCCCCGGGGAGCGAAGCGGGGCTTACCCCTTGGAAACGCCCTTCAGCAGCAGGAAGAAGGACGGCTGCAGTTCGAAGCCGGACACGGCCTTCGTGGTCACCGCGTTCTGCTTCCAGTTGGCGATGAAGGCCCAGGGGGCGTCTTCGTGGACGATCTCCTGCATCTTCTTGTACGCTTCGGCCCGTTTGGCTTGGTCTGTTTCCTTGCGGGCGGTTTCCAGGAGTGCATCCACCTCCGGATTATTGTAGTAGCCGGAGTTGAAGCCGCCCTGGTCGGGCATGGCCTGCGAGCGCAGGGCGAGATAGGGCAGGGTGTCGGGATCGTTGGTCATCCAGGCCATTTCGGCCATGTCCGCCTTGCCTTCCAGACCCGGGTTCACCTTGCCCAGGAACGTGTTCCACTCGTAGGTTTCGATAGAGACCTCCAGCCCCACCTTGGCCAGATCGGCCTGGATCGCCGCGCCCATGGCCACGGGATCGAGCATGCCCGAGCCGCCTTCGGTGACATAGAAGGTCAGGTTCGCTCCTTCGGCCCCGGCTTCGGCCAGCAGGGCCTTGGCCTTTTCCGGATCGTAGGGATAGGGCTGAAGCGCGTCGTTATAGGCCCAGGCGAAGGCCGGCGGGGTGGGGCCGGCGGCGATGGCGGCGGTGCCTTGCAGCACGTTTTCGGTCAGGGCTTTCTTGTCGATGGCATAGTTGATCGCCTGGCGTACCCGCTTGTCGGCGAAGGGGCCTTCCTTGGTGTTGAGGATCAGGAACCAGAGGTGCGGGCCGGCCTGCTCATAGGTCGCGACGTCGTCGGCACCCTTCAGGTCGGCGAAGGTATCCGGCGGCACCTCGACCATCACGTCGATGCCGCCGGACATCATCTCGGCAACGCGGGTGTTGGCGTCGGTGATCGGCCGGAAGACCACGGCCTTCAGGTCCGGCGCGCCGTCCCAGTAGTCCGGGTTGGCTTCCACCACCACCTTGCTGTTGGATTCCCACTCGACGAACGTGAATGGCCCGGTGCCCGACGGATGGCGGCCGACATCCTTGCCGTGTTCCTTCACTGCCGCCGGCGAGATGATCAGGCCGGTGGGATAGGCCAGGTTGGACAGGAAGGGCGCATAGGGTTCCTTCAGGGTGAAGACCACCGTCTTCGGATCGGGGGCGTCCACCGTATCCACGGCGCCAAAGAAAAAGCTCAGCGGGAATGGCCCGGTGTCGTGGAACGGATGGTTTTCATCCAGCATGCGGTCGAAGGTGAATTTCACCGCCTCGGCGTCCAGCGGGGTGCCGTCATGGAAGGTCACGCCGTCGCGCAGGGTGAAGGTGTAGACGGTGCCGTCCTCGCTGATTGTCCAGCTTTCCGCCAGGGCCGGTTCCACTTCCAGGGTGCCGGGTTTGTAGCGGGTCAGGCCGTCGTAGAGGTTCACCAGGATGCGGAAGTCGTTGACGGCCGTGACCGCTTGGGGATCCAGCGACTTCGGTTCGGCAATCTGGGCCACCACCAGAACGCCCGGGGGCGTCTGAGCCAGGGCCGGCGTGCCGGACACGATGCCGGCCAGGCCGGATAGCGCCCCGGATAGCGCCAAGGCCGCCCCAGCAATCAGGCGGCGGACCGGTCGGGGAACCCCACGACGGGCGAGGGTGAGCATGGGCGGAACTCCTTTGCCGATGTGGACGCTGGGGAATTATTCATGATAAATTTCCCATGGTCAAAGATTGATCACGATCAATTGTCCGCTCAGGTTTTGAGCAGGCCCTGACTGGGTGATTAAAGGTTGAAATGACGGGAGAAACTGCACCCACATTCATCCCCATCGTGCCGGATCGCCTGGAAGCGGATCTGGAAGCCGTGAACCGACTCGGTCAACGAGACGAGGCGACCGGGATCAACCGCCTCAGCTTTTCCGATGCCGACATGGCCGGGCGGCGCTGGCTGATGGACCGGTTGTCGGATGCCGGCCTGACCGCTCGTATGGATGGCGTGGGCAACGTCTTCGGTCGCTGGGAGCCGGTGAATCCGGCGGATCGTGTCCGGCCGGTTGTGCTGGCGGGGTCGCATCTGGATACCGTGCCCCGGGGCGGGCCGTTTGACGGCACGCTGGGGGTCTGCGCGGCGCTGGAGGCGGTGCGCGCCCTGCAAGACGCCGGCTTTGCTCCGCGCCGGCCCGTTGAGGTCCTGGCAACGGCGGACGAGGAAGGGCGCTTCGGCGGCATGCTGGGCAGTCAGGCGATCTGCGGCGAGGTGGATGCGGCCTGGATTGCGACGGCGCAGGACGACCGGGGTGTGACCCTGGCCGAGGCCATGCGCGGCCAGGGTCTGGACCCGGAAACGGCGGCTGCCGCAGCGGTGCGCGACATGGCCGGGGTCGCGGTGTTCCTGGAACTGCATGTGGAACAGGGGCCGGTGCTGGAGCGCGCGGGGCTTCAGGCCGCCGTGGTGGATGGGGTCTCGGGAGTCTTCAACTGGACCGTCCGGTTGCTTGGCGAGGCCAACCACTCCGGCACCACACCGATGGATGGCCGGCGGGATGCCTTTCGCGGGCTGGCGGATTTCGGCGCGGCCATTCCCCGGGTGCTGGCGCAGGGTGGCGGGCCGGAAAGCCGCCTGACGGTGGGCAAGGTGACCCTGCGGCCCAACTTCCCCCATAGCATCCCGGGCGTGGCGGAGTTCTCGGTGATCGGCCGGGACCCGGAGGCAGCGACCATGCGGGCGCTGGCCGCAGAGTGCTGGGCCGCGCTGGCCGAGGCGGCAGAGGCCCACGGCCTGACACTGGCGGTGGAGGAGCGGAGCTGGCTGGATCCGGTACGTCTGGACCCGGCGGTGGCCGGCACCCTGCTGGAGTTGGCGGCGGACCAGGGGCTGGCGGTGCGCACCATGGCTTCGGGTGCCGGGCACGATGCGCAGACATTTGCGCGCCATTGTCCCTCCGGCCTGATCTTCGTCCCTTCCGTCGGTGGCATCAGTCATGCGCCGGAGGAATGGACCGACCGGGCCGATATCGAACAGGGTACGGCGCTGCTTGCCCGGGCCATGGCTTGGTACGCGGGACGGGCAAACGAAAAGTGCCCCGAACGGAAGCGGATTTCTTGATAGAATCCCTGTTTATCGGCAGGAAGGACAAGCTTCCCCAATAGTCACGCTGGGTAGGGATGTGATATTTTCTAGGTCATAGTATCAGTGATATCCTGAATGGCATTTACCAAGAGTGCATGGTGCATTTTAAAAAAAATTTCATTTATTTTAATTTACTAAATATTATAGTTTTGCTTATATTTTTCTGTTATGGTGGATCGGTGTTCTATTTTGAAGAGATCTTCTATATTAGTTCAAAGGCTTTTTGATTTTTGTGCCGATGTGGTGTGGGGTGAATATTGTATATTGCGGGCTTGCGTTTGTGTGGTATTGCTTTGAATATTGCATCTATAGTGGGAGAGTGAGCGGTGCTTGGTGAAGCTGGAGCCTGGATTCGGTCAGGTCTCGGGGTCGTTCCCGACCTCCTCTCCCTGTATCGAACGGAGCAATTGCGCATCCGGACCGGAATAAGTCCGTTGGTATGCGCTGGCGATGCAAAGAGTGATAACGCTGCTCCCTTTACCGCGATCTATAATGATCGTAAACGGGCCTGGTGGTGCGCGGGGATGTCCCTCCAAGAAATTATGTTTCTGGAGTATCTGGCCAAGGTCTGGCGTGCAGAGAAAGGCGTTTTGGTTATCGGGAATGCTTTTGGTTGGAGCAGTCTTTCCCTCTCACTTCTGAATCCGGACGCTCGGTTGGTGGCTTTGGACAACTTCGCCTTTGAGCCATCCCGAGAGGGTATGGAGATTACCAACCGATTGGCCCGGCTTGCCGGGCTGAACTGTATTGCCATGGAGGGAGAAAGCCCCAAAGGCCTTAGGAAAATTGCACAAGAGTATTTTTCCGGAGGGCAGGCGGATATGGCGCTGATCGATGGGGAGCATACAGCTAGTGCACTGCAGCAGGATTATTTCGGGGTCCTGGATGTGATCGACCGAACCGGGGGGGTGATTCTTTTCCATGACGTGCTGTCTTACCGTCTGGCAACAGCTTTCAATGAAGTTGGAGAGCATTGGAAGACTGAAACCGGAGGCGGGTACGGCATCCTGACGCGAACCACTTCGGGCATCGGTGTTTGCTGGGGTCCGGCAGCCGACGCTGCCTTGTTCCCGATTCTTGCGGCTTTCACCGATGATGTAGCTCGCATCAATTGTGAGTCAGAGTTGCTTTTTTTGTAGACTTCACAATTTGGGCGTTCTGCGACCGACGGGAACCTTGGCTGACATGCCGTATGGTATTCAGTGTTGGGTGCGCTTGCGCCTTCTCCTCAGCTTTCGAACCGGGCAGGCACCAGGGACCATTTCGACGTGCCATCCGACCGCCAGGAGCAGGGTTCCGGGCGCAAAAGCAATTGCAAGGCAGTCCGGCCTCGGTTAAGTCGGGTCTTTCTTCGTTTTTTCGCTGGGTTCGGAAGACCGCACTGTCTCGTGGTGCGCCGAGGAGACCGGTGACCCGAGAAAGGATGACCCGCGATGGACGCAGGAACGCTCTCTGACGTTTCTCGGCGCAGGACGATGATCCTGGCTCTGGCGGTCGCCCTTCTCGACAGCATGGGGGTCGGGCTGGTCATTCCCGTCTTTCCGCGTCTGGTCCAAGAGGTCGGGCATACGGATGTGGGCGGCGGGGCTCAGATCGGGGGACTTCTGTTCGCCGCCTATAGCGTCATGACCTTCGCCTTCGCACCGCTGCTGGGGGCGCTTTCCGACCGCTTCGGCCGGCGGCCGCTGCTGCTGCTGGCGGTTGGGGGGCTGGTGTTCGACTATCTGCTTCAGGCGATGACCTTTTCTCTCGGCTGGCTGTTTGTGGGCCGGTCGGTCGCGGGGCTGTGCGGGGCGTCCGTCGTGATCGCCAACGCCTGTCTGTCCGATGTCAGCACGCTGGCCAACCGGGCGCGGGTTTTCGGCTATATGGGTGCGGCTTTCGGTATCGGCTTCGTACTGGGGCCGGCCGTCGGCGGGGGGCTCGGCGAGTTCGGGACGCGGGTGCCATTCTGGGCCGCCGCTGTCCTGTCCGCCATCAATTTCCTGTTCATCCTGCTCTATTTGCCTGAAACCCTGGCGAAGGAAAAGCGGCGCTCTTTCCGGCTTCGCGATGCCAACCCGCTGGGCATCTTGAAGATCTTCCTGCGCTACCCCGGCATGCTTCCCTATGCGGGCATCCTGGCACTCTATTTTCTGGGAACGGCGGTCTATATCGGGATCTGGCCCTTTTGGGGATATGCCAAGTTCGAATGGTCGGGAGCCATTGTCGGCCTGACCCTTGCGACGGCCGGGGTGGCGATGGGGGCTTTGCAGTCTTTGGGGGTCGGACCCGCCGTGGCCCGCCTTGGTGAAAAGCGGATTGTTGTGATCGGCTTGGCCGTCGCCGCGCTGACCTGTGTCGGGTTCGGTGTCGTGTCATCGACGGGACTAGTTTTTGTCTTGCTGATTCTCCACGCACCGGACGGTTTTGTGCAGCCCGGCATTGTGGCGCTGATGTCCAAGGGGATGCCCGAGGACAGCCAGGGCGCCCTGCAAGGGGGGATCGCCGCGATTCAAAGCCTTGCCTTCCTGTTCGGAACCCTGCTGTTCTCGCAGATCTTCAGCTATTTCACATCCCCGGCCGCGCCGCTCTACAGCGTCGATATCGCTTTTTACGGCGCAGGCGGCGTGTTCGTCATTGCGCTTGCCTGGATGGTCTCGCAAGCGATCCGCCATCGTCGGGCCGCCCTGGCGGCAGAAACTGCGGGTTAGGGGGAAATGGTTGCCGTTCCTGCCGCGTCGTCCCCGGGACCGCCTTCCCACAGGCTGCGCAGGGTGCGGCAGGCGTTTTGCCAGTCGAAGTCGTGGCGGATGGCCGTGGGCGGCTCCGGCTGCGTGGCCAGTGCGGTCTGCATGGCGCGCACGGCCTCTTCGGGCGTGCGGTAGCCGTGGGCATTGGGATAGCGCAGGAACGGCTCGTTGGCCGGACAGTCCGGCAGCACCACATGGCGGCCGGCCACCAGGGCGTCGGCGGTGGCGGTGCACAGCACCTCGCTGAGGGACGGATTGAAGAACACCCGGTAGTCCGGCAGCACCGTCCACGGACTGCCACTGGGGCCGAGGAACCGGACGGGCGCCCTGCGATCGTCGGCGCGGCGGCGGATGGCCTCCTCGTCCGGGCCGTTGCCGTAGATGTCGATGGGCAGGTCCAGATGGGCGGCCATGTCGATCACCTCGGCCAGCCCCTTGTCCCACACCAGCCGGCCGAGGAAATAGACGCCCCGGGTTTCCGCCGTGACCGGCGGCACAGCGGCATAGGACGGCAGCACGCCGGTAACCCGGGCATCGCGCACCGGATGGTTCAGGTCGGGCAGGGAAACGGCCGGCGACAAGGGGATGATCAGATCGGTGTGGCGGCGGATCAGCACGCGGTGCCCCCCTTCCACCACCCGTGACAGCCAGCGCAGGGGCGCGGGCAGGGAGCGCGCCACGTAGTAGCCGTAGTTGGTCATGACTAGTCCGATCACATGCCGGGCCGCCACGCGCCGGCGCGGGCGGGTGGCGGGGAACCAGCACAGATGTTCCGGCTCTGCCAGCAGCATCACGTGTGCCGCTGGTCCGGCGCCGAAGATGTCTTCGCCGGGGACGATGCCGCGCAGTCGCCGGGAATAGAGGCCGCGATAGGGAAAGAAAGCGGTGGGGGCGGCGGGGCAGCCCAGGCGCAAGGCTTCCTCGGCCAGCCAGGCGGCCTGGGCCTCGGGCGTCTGGAACACCGGGCTCTGCCACAGACGGCGCTGGGCGGTGGGGGGGATCCAGGGAAAGCCGTAGGCCACCCGCAACCCCTGGGCCGCCAGCCCGGCAGCCTGCCACAGGGACAGATAGGCCGGGCCGGTGCGCCACGGCAGGCTCGCGGTGGTGATCACCGACACGTCCACGGACGGGCTCGGTTGAGGGGATGTGTCGGACGGCATAGATGTGCAAACAGCCTTTGGCGATGGAAGAGCGGCCTGTATAGCATAAAAGAGACAGAGCCGTGGTAAGCCCGCTTCGGCTTTTCGAGCAACCGATAGGGGTGAGGCCATGGCGGATTTATGGTGCCTGGTTGGCGGTGGCGGCTTCATCGGCACCAATCTGGCGCGTCATTTGATGGCAGAGGGCCACCGGGTGCGCCTGTTCGGCCATCCCCCCGCCGATCCCGCCTTGCTTGAAGGGCTGTGTCCGGACGGCATCCCTCTGTGGCAGGCCGACCTCAAGGACCGGGACGCCCTGCGCGAGGCCGTGGCCGGATGCAAGGTGGTGGTCCATCTGGTTGGCGCGACCAATCTGCCGGCGACCGAGGCCAACAACGCCCGTGATGTGGCCCAGACCGTGGAAGCCACCCTGGGGCTGCTGGATATGGGCATCGCAGGGCTGTACGAGCGGCTGGTGTTCGTTTCTTCCGGCGGCACGGTCTATGGGGTGCCCGACCGCCTGCCGATCCCCGAAGACAGCCCCCACTGGCCGATTTCATCCTATGGTGTCGGCAAGCTGGCGGTCGAACGCTATCTGCATGTCTACCACCACCTGCATGGCCTGGACTACCGCATCGCCCGGGTTGCCAACCCCTATGGTCCGGGCCAACGGCCGGGGCGGGGGCAGGGGGTGGTGGCCGCCCTGCTGCACAGCGCGCTGACCGGCCGGCCCTTTCCGCTGATGGGCGAGGGCTCGGTGGTGCGCGATTATGTGGCGGTGGCCGATGTTTGCGCTGCCCTGTCGGCGCTGGGTGGCCTGGCCGACCCGCTGGACCGGGTGGTCAATGTCGGCTCCGGCATGGGACTGTCGGTGCGCGAGATGATCCGTCTGGTCGAAGAGGTGTCCGGCCGGCCCATTCTGCTGGAGCCCCGGCCGGCCCGGTCCCTGGATGTGCCGGCCAGTGTGCTGGATATCTCCCGCGCCCGCCGCATGCTCGGCTGGGCGCCGGTGGTGTCCCTGCGCGATGGTCTGGCAGAGGCGGCCGAGTGGATGGCCGGCTACCTGGATTTGGCATCCCCCGGCGGGGCAGGGGTTTACAGCAGCCCGCTGAGGAAGGCTGCGACACCGGCGAAGTAGTGGACCAGGGTCACTCCCGCCAGGTTCTTGTGCCGCAGATACAGCAGACCGAAGATGATACTGCTGACGATGGTGATTAGCACGGCGGTCAGGCCGAAGTGCATGTGGCCGATGCCGAACAATATGGCGGTGATAACGGCGGCCTTGATGCCTTTTTTGTCATCCAGAAAGCGCTGGAACGAGTTCTGCATGAACCCGCGGGCCACCAGTTCTTGCAGAAAGCTGTGGAACAGGTAAGGCAGGGCACCGGCGATGTCGAAGTCCAATGCCTTGCCCGTATGTGCGCCGGTCGCAACCAGAATCTGGCGCAGGACAAGGGCGCCCAGCACCAGGATGACGGACATGACCGCCCCTTCGATGGTGGAGCGGCGCAGGCCGACGCGGGTCACGCCCAGATCGGGCGGAGAGATCCCCATCCGCCACATGACAAGGACCGAGGGGATCAGCAGGATGACGAGATATCCCCAACTGAACTGGCTGGTGTAGATATTGATCTTAAGCAGCTGGGTGGTGATCAGTTCGTTGGCGATGGAGCCAATGCACATGATGGCGATCATGTAGACGAAGAACTGGCCGAACAGCTGCCGTTCCTTCGCTGCGATCACTTCACGTTCCAGCACCTTGACGTGGTTGTCGGTGTTGACGCGGATGCGCTGCACAACCGGTGTGCTCAGGCAGGCTTTCAGCTCGGCCAGCAGGTGGTTGCTGTTGGGCAGGGCGGTCAGGCCTTCGGGATCGATGACCAGCATCCGGCATTCCGTTCCGGCCCGGGCCGATGCCGACCGGGGCTGGCCATCGATCATCGCCATTTCGCCCAGGGTCTGCCCTTCGGTCAGGTCGAGCAGACGGTATTCCCCTTGGGTCGTCGTCCCGGGGCGGTAGATCTCCACGGTTCCTTCCTCGATCAGGTAAAGGACCGTCGAGCGTTCGCCCTCGGTAATAATAATCGTGCCTGCGGCGACCACCTGTTCGACCGTGTGTTCGGCAAGGGTCCGGCGGATCTCCGGCGTCATGGAGTCGAACAAATGGAAACGGCCCAGGCGGTCCTCGATCGAGGAAACGGCGGCATCGGTAGCGGCAGGCGAGGCGGTCATCAGGGAGCGTGTCCAGGTTGTCACGGTTCGGAACGGAACGCGGAGTATCCGCCGCTCCCGGCCCTCGTGCAAGCCCGGTCGTCCGTTATATCCTATACAGCCGAAATTCTATGGCGGGGGCTGGGTCATTCCTCGCGCGGACCGGGAAAACCGGTCCCAGCCTTCCCGCTGGATGGCTTTAGCTGATATCGCTGGAGACCCGTTTGACCGCTTGAATCCAGCCGGCATAGCGCTGTTCCCGTTCCTCGGCGGGCATGGCGGGTTCGAACAGGCGGTCGCGGTGCCATTGCTCGGTGATGGTGTCCAGGCTGTCGTACAGGCCGACGGTCAGCCCGGCGAGATAGGCCGCCCCGGCCACCGTGGTTTCCACCACCGCCGGCCGCTCCACCTTGACGTCGTTGATGTCGGCGAGGAACTGGCAGATCCAGTCGTTGACCACCATACCGCCGTCCACCCGCAGGGAAACGGGTTTCGCACCGCTGTCGGCGACCATGGCATCGAGCATGTCGCGGGTCTGGTAGCCCTGGGCCTCCAGCGCGGCGCGGACCACGTGGGCGCGTTCGGTATAGCGCGACAGGCCGACGATGGCCCCGCGCGCCGCCTCGTCCCAGTAGGGGGCGCCGAGGCCGGTGAAGGCCGGCACCATATAGCAACCCCGGGTATCGGGGACGGAGGCGGCGAGGGCTTCGGACTCTCCGGCGCTGTCGATCAGCCCCAGGCCGTCACGCAGCCACTGCACGGCGGCTCCGGCGACGAAGATGGAGCCTTCCAGGGCATAGGTTGTGCGTCCCTCCAGGCGGTAGGCGATGGTGGTCAGCAGCCGGTTGCGGCTTTCGACGAAGGTGTCGCCGATGTTGATCAGAGCAAAGGCGCCGGTGCCGTAGGTGGACTTGATCATGCCCTTTTCGAAGCAGGCCTGACCGACCACGGCGGCGTGCTGGTCGCCGGCCATGCCGGTTATCGGGATCGGGGCACCGAACAGATCGGCGGTGGTTTCGCCGAAACGCGCGGCGTTGTCCATCACCTCGGGCAGCATCACCTTGGGGATGCGGAACAGGGCCAGCAGATCGTCGTCCCAGCGATTGGCGCGGATGTCGAACAGCAATGTGCGGGCGGCGTTGGTGGCGTCGGTGGCATGAATCTTGCCGCCCGTCAGCTTGTACAGCAGCCAGGAATCCACGGTGCCGAAGGCGATTTCTCCGGCTTCGGCGCGGCGGCGCAGGGTGGGGTCGCCGTGTTCCAGAATCCAGGCAACCTTGGTGGCGGAGAAATAGGAATCGATCAGCAGGCCGGTCTTGCGGCGGATCAGGCTTTCATGCCCACCGGCGCGCAAGTCCCGGCAATAGGCGACGCTGCGGCGGTCCTGCCAGACGATGGCCTTGTGCACCGGCTCGCCGCTGGCGCGGTCCCACAGCACGGCGGTCTCGCGCTGGTTGGTCACGCCGATGGCGGCGATGTCGCGCGCTCCCAGACCGGCCTTGGTCAGAACGTCGCGGCAGACCGTCAGGGTGTCGGCCCAGATGTCCATGGCATCGTGTTCCACCCAGCCCGAGTTGGGGAAATGCTGGGTCAGTTCCTTCTGGGCGACCGCCACCGGCTTGCCGGCGGCGTCGAAGACGATGGCACGGGAACTGGTTGTGCCCTGATCGATGGCAAGGATGTAGGACATGGGTGTTTCCTCTGGGCGGTGGGGGCCGCGTTATTTGATCGACATGATTGGCCCGTATCCTGGGCAAGGCCGCCCCCCGGGTCCAGGTCCCGGCAGACGTACGGATGAAAAAAAGGGCCGGGCGCTCCAGGGGAAGGAGCCCCCGGCCCTGCAGGGGGGAAACCCGGGCCGGTATCAGGAGGAGGAAGAGAGGACCGGGTCCGGGCTTCCGGCGGAATTTACTTGGCGTTGGCGTCCTGCCAGCTCTTCACCAGTTCGTCGTAGTTGACGGTCATGCCCTGGGGCTTCTCGTTGTCCAGCTTGGCCTTCGGCGCACCGGGCTTGGCCAGCCATTCGGCCGGGTCCACGGGGTCGTTCAGCTTCGGGCCGCAATCGCCCTGGATGCCGGCGCGTTCCAGGCGGGACATCACGTCATCCTGCTGTTCGGCCAAACTGTCCATGGCTTCCTGCGGCGTCTTGTCGCCGGTCACGGCGTCCGCCACGTTCTGCCACCACAGCTGGGCCAGCTTGGGATAGTCGGGCACGTTGGTGCCGGTCGGAGTCCACTGCACCCGGGCCGGGCTGCGGTAGAACTCGACCAGACCGCCCAGTTCCGGAGCGCGCTTGGTGAAGGATTCGTGGCGGATGTCACTGTCGCGGATCGGCGTCAGCCCCACGTGGGTCTTCTTCAGCGACACCGTCTTGGACACCACGAACTGGGCATAGAGCCAGGCGGCCTTGCGTCGTTCGACCGGGGTGGACTTCATCAGGGTCCAGGATCCGGTGTCCTGATAGCCCAGCTTCATGCCTTCTTCCCAATAGGGACCATGGGGAGAGGGCGCCATGCGCCACTTCGGATTGCCGTTTTCATCGACCACCGGGGTGCCGGGCTTGGCCATGTCGGCGGTGAAGGCGGTGTACCAGAAGATCTGCTGGGCCACGTTGCCCTGGGCGGGCACCGGACCGGCTTCGGAGAAGGTCATGCCGGCCGCTTCGGGCGGGGCATAGGCCTTCAGCCAGTCGATGTACTTGGTCAGCGCATAGACGGACGCCGGGCCGTTGGTCGCCCCGCCGCGCGAGACCGAGGACCCGACCGGGCTGCACCCGTCGACACGGATGCCCCATTCGTCCACCGGCAGGCCGTTGGGAATGCCCTTGTCGCCGGCGCCGGCCATGGACAGCCAGGCATCGGTGAAGCGCCAGCCCAGCGAGGGATCCTTCTTGCCGTAATCCATGTGGCCGTAGATTCGCTCGCCGTCGATTTCCTTCACGTCGTTGGTGAAGAACTCGGCGATGTCCTGATAGGCCGACCAGTTGACCGGCACGCCCAGTTCATAGCCGTACTTCTCCTGGAAGCGGGCCTTCAGGTCCGGGTCGTTGAACAGGTCGTAGCGGAACCAGTACAGGTTGGCGAACTGCTGGTCGGGCAGCTGATAGAGTTTGCCGTCCGGACCGGTGGTGAAGCTTAGCCCCATGAAGTCGTCGAGGTCGAGCATGGGGTCGGTGACGTCCTTGCCTTCGCCGGCCATCCAGTCGGTCAGCGGTACCACCTGCTGATAGCGGAAGTGGGTGCCGATCAGATCGGAGTCGTTGACATAGGCGTCATAGATGTTGCGGCCGGACTGCATCTGGGTTTGCAGCTTCTCGATCACGTCGCCTTCGCCGATCAGGTCGTGGGTCAGGTTGATGCCGGTGATTTCCGAGAAGGCCTTGGCCAGGGTCTTGGCTTCGTATTCATGGGTCGTGATGGTTTCGGACACCACGTTGATGTCCATGCCCTTGAACGGTTCGGCGGCCTTGATGAACCATTCCATTTCCTTCATCTGCTCGTCCTTGGACAGCGTGGAAGGCTGGAATTCGTCGTCGATCCACTTCTTCGCGGCGTCCATGTCCGCCCACGCCGGGGTGGACATCAGCAGCACCGCGACGGATGCCATGGTGGTCAGGGCTGTTCTCTTCACGTTTACCTCCCTTGGGTCCGCGTGTCTTTGGGGTTGTTCCGGGAAGGCGATCCGGCTCCGCGGTTCACCGGGACCTTCCATTTTCTGTTTCTTGTCTGCGCAGTCACGCCCAGCGGAAGATGCAGCCGGCGTAGATGATGGACACCGCCGAAGCCACCCACAGGTGCGGCCCCACCAGGCCCAGCCAGGCCAGATGGATGAAGGCGCTGCCCAGAAGCGAAATGAACAGGCGGTCGCCCCGGGTGGTGCTGATGCGCAGGATGCCCTTGCGCTCGATGGTGGGGCGGCGGGTCTCCAGCACCACCATGGCCGTCAGGGTCAGGGCGATGCCGATGAAAAACAGCGCGGTGGGCCAGGTCCAGGCCATCCAGGCAAGTGTCATGGTCGGAGGTCCTTTCTCGTCCGTCCGGGAACCGGGGTCACACCCGGCCCAGGGCGAAGCCCTTGGCGATGTAATTGCGCACGAAATAGATGACCAGGGCGCCGGGCACGATGGTCAGCGCGCCTGCTGCCGCCAGGACCCCCCAGTCGAGGCCCGAGGCGGACACGGTGCGGGTCATGGTGGCGGCGATGGGCTTGGCCGCGACGCTGGTCAGGGTGCGGGCCAGCAGCAGTTCCACCCACGAGAACATGAAGCAGAAGAAGGCGGCCACGCCGATGCCCGGGGCGATCAGCGGCATGAAGATGCGCACGAAAAAGCGCGGGAACGAATAGCCGTCGATATAGGCGGTCTCGTCGATTTCGCGCGGCACGCCGCCCATGAAGCCTTCCAGGATCCACACCGCCAGGGGCACATTGAACAGGCAGTGGGCAAGCGCCACGGCGATATGCGTATCGAACAGGCCGATGGAGGAATACAGCTGGAAGAACGGCAGGGCGAACACCGCCGGCGGCGCCATGCGGTTGGTCAGCAGCCAGAAGAACAGGTGCTTGTCCCCCAGGAACCGGAAGCGCGAGAAGGCATAGGCCGCCGGCAGCGCCACGGTGACCGAGATCAGCGTGTTCAGCACCACATAGATGGTCGAGTTCACATAGCCCATGTACCAGGCCGGATCGGTCAGGATCACCGCATAGTTGGCGAAGGTCAGATTGTCCGGAAACAGGGTGAAGCTGGACAGGATCTCCTGGTTGGTCTTCAGCGACATGTTGACCAGCCAATAGATCGGCAGCAGCAGAAAGACTAGATAGGCCACCATTACCAGCGGCTTCACCGGGAAGCCGCCGCCCCGGGTGCGCAGGGGCTTTTCGCTGCCGTCGGTGGTTTTCGGTGCCGGCGGGGCGGAGGAGGCGGCGGGCGCAGACGCGCTGCCATCGGAGCGGGGAGACAGGGTCGAGGCGGACATCGGTCAGTTCCTTGTTGCCGGATCGCGGGCGGCGGGGATGCGGACGGCTGGCACGCGCCTCCTCAGTCCTCTCCGGCAGGGGGTTTGGTCTCGCGGGCGTCATGGTTGGTCATGACGGTGTAAAAGACCCAGGACAGCAGCAGGATGATCAGGAAGTAGATGATCGACATCGCGGCTGCCGGACCCAGGTCGAACTGGCCGATGGCCATTTTTACCAGGTCGATGGACAGGAAGGTGGTGGAATTCCCCGGGCCGCCGCCGGTGACGACGAAGGGCTCGGTGTAGATCATGAAACTGTCCATGAAGCGCAGCAGCACGGCGATCAGCAGCACCCGATGCATCTTCGGCAGCTGGATATAGCGGAACACGGCGAAGCGCGAGGCGCCGTCGATGCGCGCGGCCTGGTAATAGGCGTCGGGGATCGACTGCAAACCGGCGTAGCACAGCAGGGCGACCAGCGAGGTCCAGTGCCAGACATCCATCACCACCACGGTGATCCAGGCGGCCACGGGCTCCTGGGTGTAGTTGTAGTCAATGCCCAGGGCGTAGAGGGTATGACCGAGCAGGCCGATGTCCACGCGGCCGAAGATCTGCCAGATGGTGCCCACCACGTTCCAGGGGATCAGCAGCGGCAAGGCCATCAGCACCAGACAGACCGGCACGGCGAGCCCCTTGCGCGGCATGCACAGGGCTACGGCGATGCCCAGCGGCACCTCTATGGCCAGGATCAGGGCGGAAAACAGCACCTGGCGCACCAGGGCGGCGTGGAAGCGTTCCGAATTCAGCAGGTCCTGGAACCATTCGGTCCCGGCCCAGAAGAAGACGTTGTTGCCGAAGGTGTCCTGCACCGAATAGTTCACCACGGTCATCAGCGGCAGCAGGGCGCTGAAGGCGACCAGCAGGAACACCGGCAGAACCAGGAACCAGGCCTTGTTGTTCAGGGGCTTGTCCATGGTCAGGCGCTCCCTTCCACCAGATGATCGTTGACATAGATGTTGACGCGGGCTGGATCGACGGACAGCCGGGCGGTGGCGCCGTCGATCACCGTGTCTTCCGGGGCCACCACGGCCATGTCATGGCCGTCCAGGCGGACCCGGGCGATCTTGTAGCGGCCCACGTCTTCGACGGCGCTGATGGTCACCGGAATGCCGGTGCCGTCGGCCGAAAGCTTCAGGAACTCCGGCCGTACGCCCAGTTCCACCTTGGACCCCACGGCGGGCGCAGCGTAGCCCCGGCCCAGGTCGATCACCGTCTGACCCACCCGGGCGGCGGCGCCGTCGATCTCGCAGGGCAGGACGTTCATGCCCGGGGAGCCGATGAAATAGCCGACGAAGGTGTGGGCCGGCCGCTCGAACAGCTCGGCGGGAGTGCCCACCTGGACCACTTCGCCTTCGTACATCACCACCACCTTGTCGGCGAAGGTCAGCGCTTCAGTCTGATCGTGGGTCACGTAGATCATGGTGAAGTCGTAGCGGCGGTGCAGTTCCTTCAGCTGGCTGCGCAGCAGCCACTTCAGGTGCGGATCGATCACCGTCAGCGGTTCATCGAACAGGATCGCGGCGGTGTCCTGGCGCACCAGTCCCCGGCCCAGCGAGATCTTCTGCTTGGCATCCGCTGTCAGCCCCTTGGCCTTGCGCGGCAGGTCGGCGGTCATATGCAGGGCTTCGGCGATTTCCGAGACCCGGGTATTGATCTCGTCCTGGGGCACGCCGCGATTGCGCAGGGGGAATTCCAGGTTCTGACGCACCGTCATGGTGTCGTAGATCACCGGGAACTGGAACACCTGGGCGATGTTGCGGTCCTCGGTGATCACCTGGGTCATGTCGCGGCCGTCGAACAGCACCTGCCCGGCCGAGGGCACCAGCAGGCCGGAGATGATGTTCAGCAGTGTCGTTTTGCCGCAGCCGGACGGGCCGAGGAGGGCATAGGCGCCCCCGTCGTCCCAGGTCATGGTCATTTCCTTCAGCGCATAATCCGCCCGGCTGCGCGGGCTGGGCATATAGGCGTGGGCAAGGTTGACGAGGTCGATGCGGGCCATGATGTGTTGCTCTTCTCTTCCCTCGGGTCTCAGGCGGCTTCGGCGCGGTGGGGCACGGCGGCCAGGCGGCCGTCGGTGTCGAACACCAGGCAGCGCCCGGCATCGATATGCAGCTCCACCGTCTCTCCGGCACTGTGGGGCCGGATGCCGTGGCTCAGCGAAACCCAGCGCTGGCCCAGGGCGTTGACGTGCATGAAGCTTTCGGAGCCGGAGATCTCGGTGATGGTCACCAGGCTCTGCACGCTCAGCACGCCCAGGGTGTTGGCGGGGCGGTCGGGTGTCAGCAGATGGGGGCGGAAGCCCAGGGTGTAGCTGCCGTCCGGCAGGTCGCTCAGGGCCGGGGGCAGAGGGGCGGAAACCCCCCGGCCGGCGTCCAGCACCGATCCCGCCTTGCGTACCGGCAGCACGTTCAGCGGCGGGTCGGAGAAGGTGCGCGCCGTCAGCAGGTCGGCCGGGCGGCGGTAGACCTCCAGCGTCGGGCCGAACTGGGTCACCCGGCCTTCATGCAGGGTGGCCGTGTTGCCGCCCAGCAGCAGGGCTTCTTCCGGTTCTGTGGTGGCGTAGACCAGGATGGCGCCGCTTTCGGCGAAGATGCGCGGCAGTTCCACCCGCAACTCTTCGCGCAGCTTGTAGTCCAGGTTTGCCAGCGGTTCGTCCAGCAGCACCAGGCGGGCACGCTTCACCAGGGCGCGGGCGAGCGCGCAGCGCTGCTGCTGGCCGCCGGACAGGCGCAGGGGCGTGCGGTCGAGCATCGGCGTCAAGCGCAGAAGGTCGGCGGCCTCGCGGACCCGGCGGTCGACCTCCGCCTTGTCCAGGCGCGCGACCCGCAACGGCGAGGCGATGTTTTCATAGACACTGAGGGTCGGGTAGTTGATGAACTGCTGATAGACCATGGCGACGTCGCGGTCGCGCACGCCGACCCCGGTGACGTCCTTGCCCGCATCCAGCACCCGGCCCTCGGTGGGCACGTCCAGCCCGGCCATGATGCGCATCAGCGACGTCTTGCCCGACAGCGTCGGCCCCAGCAGGTTGTTCAGGGTGCCCTGCTCCAGCGTCAGCGAGATGTCCCGCAGGTGGGTCTCTCCACCGACGCGCTTGCCGACATTTTCCAGGGTGAGCATGGCGTTTCCTCGTCCTCGTCTGTTCCAGGGCTTTTATTATTTGTTTTGGTCTGCGGTCTGCGGGTGGTCTGCCTTGGTCAGGCAGCCGGCAGGGCCAGCTTGGCCGCGTTGTCGGCCATCCAGTGGTCCAGGTCGTCGATTTCCGCCGTGGTCAGGCGCAGGCCCAGCTTGGAGCGGCGCCAGACCACATCTTCGGCGCGGCGGGCGAACTCGCGGCGGACCAGATAGGCCACTTCCCGCTCGTACAGATCGGCGCCGAACAGGCGGCCCAGGTCTTCGCGGTTGCGGGCCGATCCCAGCAACTCCCGTGTCCGCGTGCCGTACAGTCTGGCCAGACGGCGCGCCAGCCGGTCGTCCAGGAAACGGTAGGACCAGCGCAGCTGCGCCACCAGGGTCTCCAGGCCGTCCACCGGGAAATCCCCGCCGGGCAGGGAGCGGCCTTGCGTCCAGGGGCCGGCCACGAGGGGCAGGGCCGGGGCGATCTTCTCCAGCGCCGCTTCAGCCAGCTTGCGATAGGTGGTGATCTTGCCGCCGAAAACCGACAGCAGCATCGGCATGTCCCGTCCGTCCCCCTCGGCGGAGAGCACATAGTCCCGGGTGGCCTGCTGGGCGGCAGAGGCGCCGTCGTCGTAGAGCGGCCGTACCCCGGAATAGGACCAGCGCACCATCTCGCGGGTCAGCGGAACCTTGAAATAGGCTCCGGCGGAGGTCAGCAGGTAGTCCACTTCCTCGTCGCTGATGGCCACGCCGGCGGGGTCGTCCTTGAAGTCCACATCGGTGGTGCCGACCAGGGTGAAATCCTGTTCGTAGGGAATGGCGAAGAAGATCCGGCCGTCGGTGTTCTGGAAGATGTAGCAGCGGTCGTGGTCGTACAGCTTGTCCACCACGATGTGGCTGCCCTTGACCAGCCGCACCTTTTCCCGGCCGTTGGCGCCCACGGCGGTGTTCAGAAACTTCGATACCCACGGACCGGTGGCGTTGACCAGAACCCGGGCGCGCAGGGTGTCGCGATGGCCGGTCTCGTCTTCCACCTCCACCCGCCACAGGCCGTTTTCCCGGCGGGCGGCGGTGCATCGGGTGCGCACCCGCACGTCCGCACCGTGTTCCACGGCATCCAGCGCGTTCAGCGAGACCAGGCGGGAGTCCTCCACCCAGCAATCGGAGTATTCCAGCGCCCGGGTGAAATCGGGATTGAGCGGCGCTCCCCGGTCGTCGCCGGACAGCGAGAAGGTTTCGCAGCCGGGCAGGATTTCCCGACCGCCCAGGTGGTCGTAAAGGAACAGGCCGAGGCGCAGCATCCAGAACGGCCGCAGGCCCTTGTGGTGGGGCAGCACGAAGCGCAGCGGGTGGATGATATGCGGTGCGGCGCGCAGCAGTACCTCGCGCTCCTTCAGGGCTTCGCGCACCAGCCGGAATTCGTAGTACTCCAGATAGCGCAGGCCGCCATGGATCAGCTTGGTGCTGGCAGAGCTGGTGGCACCGGCAAGGTCGTCCTGCTCGCACAGCACCACCGACAGCCCCCGGCCGGCGGCGTCGCGGGCGATGCCGCAGCCGTTGATACCGCCGCCAATGATGGCCAGGTCGTGAATGCCATCCTGCGGCGGCGCGGGCACGGCAATAGGGGTGGGCGAGGAAGAAGGCTCAGGCGACATCTGTCCGCTCCCTGGAGGGGTCGGTTTCATGGATGGCCGTCCCCGCTTCCTGGCACAGAACCCGGATTTCCGGCGGTACGGGCGCGTCGGTGACGAAGGCATCCAATTGTGAAAGGTGGGCGATACGCACGGGCGCCCGCCGGTCGAACTTCGACGCATCGGACACCAGCACGGTGCGCCGGGCGTTGGCCATGATGGCCTGGGTGATGCGGACCTCGCGGTAGTCGTAGTCCAGCAGGGTGCCGTCGGCGTCGATGGCGCTGGTGCCGATGATCGCCGTGTCCACCTTGAACTGACGGATCATGTCCAGCGCGGCTTCCCCGACAATGCCGCCGTCCGCGCTGCGCAGCATGCCGCCCAGGATCACCACTTCCAGCCCCGGCGCGGCGCGCAGGATGTTGGCCACGTTCAGGTTGTTGGTGATCACCAGCAGGTCGGTCCGGTCCACCAGTGCCCGGGCCACCGCTTCCGTGGTGGTGCCGATGTTGATGAACAGCGAGCTGTTGTCCGGGATCAGGGCCGCCGCCGTCAGGGCGATGGAATCCTTCGCCTCTGCCGCGATCTGCCGCCGCGCTTCGTAGCCCACGTTGGCGACCCCGGTCCGCAGCAGGGCCCCGCCGTGGGTGCGCACCAGTTCGCCGGTTTCGCACAGGTCGTTCAGATCCTTTCGAATCGTTTGCGGAGACACGGCAAACCGTTCGGAAAGGTCATCCACCGTCACGCGTCCGGTTTCCCGCGCCAGCACGGTAATCATTTGCTTTCTGGACAGGGCGGTGCTCATGGAAAATAGGGCTTTTCGGGGCTGGGGCCGCAGGGAGACGGAGGAGCCGGCAGAGAGTGTTTACCCGACCGATCCCCTGAAGAATTATCCCGGATGCGCGTTTCGTCAACCAAAAACGAAAATATCGCAATGCAAAACGAATGTTGCGATGCGGTATGTGAAAGGCATGAGTGCGAAAACGCGCGCTTTTCGATGTTTCGCAAGGATCGAACGCAGGTACGCAGGCGCGCCCGTCCGTGTTTGCGGTCAAGGCGTGGGGGTGGGAAGGACGGGCGAGTCGGGTCTGGTCCGGGTGGGGCTGCGCGCGGCTTCCAGCAGCCACGCCTTGACGGCCACCAGCGCGCGCGCTTTGGCCCTGGGGACTGGTGAGGGCACCAGGAGTTGAAACCAGCAATCTTCCAGCGCGGGACCGGACAGACAGCGAAGGAGGCCGCTTTCGAGTTCCGGAGCGACCAGCGCAAGGTTGGCGAGCAGAATCCCGTGGCCCATCAGGACGGCCTGTATGGCGTCGGTTTCCTCGGAATAGTGGATCTGCCGCGAGTCCGGCGGCTGGCGGCCGGCGTGGCGGAACCAGGTGCCCCAGACCGGTGCGTCTTGCCGCCATGTCTGCCAAGTGTAGCGGATGAGGGGAAGGGTGTCCCAGACCGCCGCGCCGGCCGGGGCGTGGGCCGAGGACACGACGGGACGAAAGTGGCCGGGCACCAGCGGAAGGGTCTCGAATCCGGGGACGGGGGACCCGCCGTAGCGGATCGCCAGATCCGCCCCGCCCCGTGCCAGATCGACGGGATGGTTGGACGCCAGGACATCAAGCTGGATATCGGGATGGGTCGCATGGAACCCCGACAGGCGCGGGATCAGCCAGCGGGAGGTGAAGGCCATCGGTGCCGTGATCACCACCGTTCCCCGCACCCGGGGACCGGCGACGGCATCCACACCGGCAGCCATCCGGTCGAGGCCGTCGCGAACGGCGGGGAACAGGGTGGCGCCCGCTGCCGTCAGGCTCACCCCCCGGGCTTTCCGATCGAACAGCGGACATCGGAGGGTTTCTTCAAGAAGGCGGATCTGGTGGCTGATGGCCGTGGGGGTGACCGCCAGTTCTTCCGCAGCCCGGCGGAAGCTGAGGTGGCGGGCCGCGGCCTCGAAGGCGCGCAGGGCCGCGAGCGGAGGAAGGGGAGGGCGCTGGTTCAAGGTGAATCTGCCTCATCTCTCGGGTGAGCAATGCGATTTTGCGCATGATCGGCATTGAGGCATAGCGTCTGTTTCAGGGAAAGAGGCCAGCCATGGCGCTTTCCAAGATGATTGAAACTCATCTCCATTTCGTCGAGGGACAAGCCATGTCAACCATACTCCATATCGACGCCAGCGCCCGGCCCGGGCGGTCGGACCAGCATCGCTTCGGGTCCCACAGCCGGCGGCTCACGGCCCGTTTCGTCGACCGCTGGCTGGCCAGACGGCCTGCGGATACGGTGCTCTACAGGGATGTGGGACAGATGCCGCCCGCACCCGTGTCCGGGCGATGGATCCACGCCGCATTCACGGCTCCCGAGCAGCGGGAGCCGTGGATGGCTGCGGCCTTGGAAGAAAGCGACAGTCTGGTCGATGAACTCCTTGCCGCGGATGTGATTGTCGCCGGCGTGCCCATGTACAACTTCGGGCCGCCGGCGCAGTTCAAGGCCTATATCGACAATATCGTGCGGGTCGGCCGGACCTTCGGGTTTGATCGCAACCGGGGCGATGTCCCCTATTGGCCGCTGCTGGAGGGCATGGGCAAGCGCCTGGTGGTGCTCGGGTCACGGGGGGACTTCGGTTACGACGGGGCCGGACGTGTCGCCCACATGAACCATGTGGAGCCCGGTGTTTTCACGGCCTTCGGATATATCGGGGTGACCGATACCCACGCGGTGGCGGTGGAGTACGACGAATTCGCCGATGACCGCCTTCAGGAGTCCCTGCGCAGGGCGGAAGACAAAGTCGACGCGCTTGTCGACAGTCTGGCCGCGGCCGAAGACGGGAAGCGGGAGCACGGGGAGCGGATGATGGAGGCCTGAGCGGCCGGATGTCCCGACAAAAAAACCCGGCCGGCCGCTGGAGGACGGCCGGCCGGGACATTGCGCGGCGTAACTGGCGGATACTGGGAGGAGGGGATCTATCCGCCAGCCGCTCGGCGCAAAAGGGGGGCTTCGACGGGGACGTCCCCGCTGTCGTTGTCCTGGTCGGGCACCGGTTCCGTCCGGGGCGGGGACGGGGGTTCGGTTCCGCTCAGGCGCTGGGTGGTATCGGGATCGAACAGGCAGGCCCGGGCCATGTCCACCATCAGCCGCATGGTCTGCCCCGGTGCGGTGGCGTGCATGGGATCGATCCGGGCGACCACCTCCGTGCCGCTCATGCGCAGAAAGGTCATGACATCCGCCCCGGTGGGTTCGACGAATTCCACGGTGGCGTCGAAGGCGGCGTGGCGGCCGTCGCCCATATCGGCCGGGCGCAGGTGGGTGATGTGCTCGGGGCGCAGGCCCAGGATCACCTCGCGGCCGACCCAGGCGGCCATGTCCGGGGCCGTCTCCGATCCGGCCTCGGGCAGGGGCAGGGGGATCTGCTGGCCGTCCTGGCCGGTGACGCTGATCATCGGCCGGCCCAGGTCTTCAACCACGGTGGCGGGGATGAAGTTCATCGACGGGGTGCCGATGAAGCCGGCGACGAACATGTTCGACGGCCGTTCATAGATGGTTTGCGGGTCGGCGAACTGCTGGACGATGCCGTCCTTCATCACCGCGATCTTGGTGGCCAGGGTCATCGCCTCGATCTGGTCGTGGGTGACGTAGACCATGGTGGAGCCCAGGCGCTGGTGCAGCTTCTTGATTTCGGTGCGCATTTCCACGCGTAGCTTGGCGTCCAGGTTGGACAGGGGTTCGTCGAACAGGAACACCGCCGGGTCCCGCACCAGGGCGCGGCCCATGGCCACCCGTTGGCGCTGGCCACCCGACAGCTGGGCGGGCTTGCGGTCCAGCAGCGGTTCGATCTGCAGGATCCGGGCGACCCTGGTCAGGGCCTCTTCCTGCTCGGCCTTGGGCACACCCCGGATATCCATGCCGAAGGTGATGTTCTTGCGCACCGTCATGTTGGGATAGAGCGCATAGGACTGGAACACCATGGCGATGTCCCGGTCCTTGGGATGGACGTCGGTGACCACCCGGCCGCCGATGGTCAGGATGCCGCCGTCGGGCTGGTCCAGGCCGGCGATGATGTTCAGCAGGGTGGACTTGCCGCAGCCCGAGGGGCCGACGAGCACCAGCAGGTCGCCGGTCTCGGCCGTCAGCGAAATGCCCTTCAGAACCCGGGTGGCGCCGAAGGCCTTCGTGATGTTGTCGATGGTCAGAGAAGCCATGGTGTCATCCCTTCACGGAGCCGGCGGTCAGTCCCCGCACGAAGTATTTTCCGGCAAGCACATAGATCAGCAGGGTCGGCAGGGCGGTCAGGATGGCGCCCGCCATATCCACGTTGTAGCGCTTCACGCCGGTCGAGGTGTTGACGAGGTTGTTGAGCGCCACCGTCATCGGCTGGCTGCCGCCGGAGGTGAGCGAGGCGCCGAACAGGAAGTCGTTCCAGATCTGCGTGAACTGCCAGATCACCGTGACCATGATGATGGGCAGGGAGATGGGCAGCATGATGCGCAGGAAGATGGTGAAGAACCCCGCGCCGTCGATGGTCGCCGCCTTCACCAGTTCGTCGGGGATGCTGACGAAGTAGTTGCGGAAGAACAGGGTGGTGAACGCCAGACCATAGGCCACGTGGACCAGGATCAGCCCGGTGGTGGTGCTTGCCAGCCCCAGGGTGCCGAGCGTGCGCGCCAGCGGCAGCAAGGTCACCTGGAAGGGGATGAACGAGCCGAACAGCATCAGGGCGAAGACGATGTTCGCCCCCTTGAACCGCCACTTGGTCAGGGCATAGCCGTTCAGCGCCCCCAGCAGGGTGGAGATGAACACCGCCGGAACGGTCATCACCACCGAGTTCCAGAAATAGGGGGCGAGTCCGCTGCAATTGACGCCGATGCAGGCGTTGGACCAGGCTTCGCCCCAGGCATCGAAGGTGACCAGCCGGGGTAGGGCGAGCAGGGACCCCTCGCGGATCTCGTCCAGCGACTTCAGCGAGGTGGAGACCATCACATACAGCGGCATCAGGTAATAAAGGGCGAACAGGATCAGCAGCGCATAGAGGCCGATCCGCAAGGCCTGCTGGGCGGGTGTGCGGCCGCTCATGCCGCCGCCGTGTGGGGTGCCGAGGTCAACCATGGCGCCGTCCTCCCCGCAGTTCGGAATACAGATAGGGGACGATGATCGCCATCACCGTGGCCAGCATCATGATCGCGCTGGCCGAGCCGATGGCCAGCTGGTTGCGCTGGAAGGTCATGGCATACATGAACGTGGCCGGCAGGTCGGTGGCATAGCCCGGGCCGCCGCCGGTCATGGCGATAACCAGGTCGAAGCTCTTGACCGCCAGATGGGCGAGGATCACCAGCGCCGACAGGAACACCGGCCGGATGGACGGAATGACGATGCCGAAATAGATGCGCGGCATGCTCGCGCCGTCCATGTAGGCGGCCTTGATGATGTCCTGGTCCACCCCGCGCAGCGCCGCCAGGAACAGCGCCATCACGAACCCCGAGGACTGCCAGACGGCGGCGATGACGATGGTATACAGCGCCATGTCCGGGTTGATCAGCCAGTCGAAGGTGAAGCTTTCCCAGCCCAGATCGCGCATCACCTGTTGCAGGCCCAGCCCGGGGTTCAGCATCCACTTCCAGGCCGTGCCAGTGACGATGAACGACAGCGCCATGGGGTAAAGGAAGATGGTCCGCAGGGTGCCTTCGGCGCGGATGCGCTGGTCCAGCATCACCGCCAGCAGGATGCCGATGGCCATGGCGATCAGGATGAACAGGGCGCCGAACAGCAGCAGGTTGCCGATGGCCACATGCCAGCGGGCCATGCTCCACAGCTTGATGTAGGGCATCAGGCCGTCGAAGTCGTAGTTGGGCAGCATGCGGCTTTTGGACACCGAAACCCAGGCTGTCCACAGGATGAAGCCGTAGACGAAGATCAGGCAGATGGCGAAGGACGGGGCGACCACGATCTTCGACAGGTGAGTCTGGACCCGGTCCATCAGGCTGCGGCGCGGCGGCGCGAAGGACGCGGTGCCGGCGGCGGCTGAGTCGGAAGGCGCCTGTGCCATGATGTCCTCCTTATGCAGGCGGTGCGTCCGGTACCGGAGCGTCAGCGGGATCCGCAAGGGGGTTCCGCTGACGCTCCGGCCGGCGCAGGCCGATTACATCTTGGCCAGTTCGATGGCTTCGACGAGGCGGTCGACCGCTTCCTGCGAGGACATGTCGGAGTTGAAGTGGTTGGTCACCACATCGACGATGGCGCCTTCCAGGTGGCCGCGCAGGGCCATCTTGTGGGCGAAGGACAGCACCAGGGCGTCATGGTCCTGGGCGGCGATCAGGTCCGCCTTGCTTTTCTGGGCGCAGCTGTCGAAATCGGACAGGTCGACGGTGGTAGACGCCGGGATCGAGCCCTTCGCCAGATTGAAGGTCTTCTGGAACTTGTCGCCCAGCACCAGCCGGGCAAGCAGCACCTGACCGTCCTGC
Organism: Rhodospirillaceae bacterium Z3-40; assembly: GCA_046233135.1. Taxonomy (GTDB): domain Bacteria; phylum Pseudomonadota; class Alphaproteobacteria; order Rhodospirillales; family Rhodospirillaceae; genus JBJXHN01. The sequence goes on from JBJXHN010000006.1 coordinate 259,636, forward strand.
TTGGCGGGGTCGTTCTGCTTGAACATGGCGAAGCTGTCGGTGTTCAGGGCATAGGCTTCTTCGCCCGGGACTTCGGCGCACAGGAAGTCTTCACCGGGGGTCTTGCCGGCGGCGACGAATTCACCCTTCGCCCAGTCACCCATGATCTGCATGGCGGCCTGGCCGTTCATCACCATGGCCGTGGCCAGATTCCAGTCGCGGCCAGAGAAGTCGGGGTCCAGGAAATTGCGGATGGTGCGCATCTGGTCGAACACCCGGACCATGGTGTCGGAACTCAGGGCTTCTTCGTCCAGGTCGACAATGGCTTCGCGGTAGAATTCCGGACCGCCGAGGCCGAGCACGACGGCTTCGAACACCGTGGCGTCCTGCCAGGGCTGTCCGCCGTGGGCCAGGGGGATGATGCCGGCGTCTTTCAGCTTGGCGGCGGTGGCGTTGAATTCGTCCCAGGTCTTGGGCACGTCGGCGCCCACCTTGGCCAGGGCATCGGGGTTCACCCACAGCCAGTTGACACGGTGGATGTTGACCGGCACCGCCACATAGGTGTCATCGTACTTCATCACCGATTGCAGCACGACCGGGACCTTGGAATCCCAGTTTTCTTCGGCAGCGACGGTGGACAGGTCGGACAGGGCGCCCTGTTCGGCCCATTCGGCGATGGCCGGTCCCTTCAACTGCACGGCGGTGGGAGCATCACCGGACAGCACGCGGGAGCGCAGCACGGTCATCGCCGCGTCCCCCCCGCCACCCGCCACCGGGGCATCGATCCAGGTGCCGCCGTTGGCCTCGAAGTCTTCTTTCAGGGCTTGCGCGGCACGGGCTTCGCCGCCGGATGTCCACCAGTGAAGAACCTCAGCCTGGGGCTGCTGGGCGGATGCCCCGCCGGCGCCGAGAAGACCGATGGAAAAAACGGACGCAATGAGGGCTTTCCGATACGACGTCATTTTTGCCTCCCGGGGCTTTTTTGATTTGTTCCCTCATTGAAACGCCGGGACCCGGTTTGCGCATGGGAAAAATTGTAACAGGTTGTTTCAAGTTCCGTGTGCGCAGAAAAGCCGTTTTGTTACATGGGGTTGATCTCTTGCTCCTCTGGTGCCGGAGGTTGCCTGCGGGGCAGGGTGATGGTGATGCTCAGCCCGCCGGCGGGGCGGTTGGCCAGGGTGACTCGTCCCTGGTGGGCATCGACGGCGGACTTGACGATGGCGAGCCCCAGTCCGGTGCCGCCAGTGGCCGAGGCGCGGGAGCGGTCCAGCCGGTGGAATGGCAGAAAGACGGCGTCCCAGGCCTCTTCAGGGATCCCCGGACCCTCGTCATGCACGGACAGGGTCAGGGTTTCGCTGTCGGCGTCCAGCTCCACCCGGGCGCGGCGGCCGTATTTCAGGGCGTTGTCTATCAGGTTGGTCAACGCCCGGCGCAGCGCGTTGGGGCGGCAATACAGGCGTGGGGCGCGGTGGTCGTCGAAGGTGTGGCTGTCCGGCTCGCCTCCGAACAAAGTGGGGACGCGGCGGAACACCAGGGGGGGTGGTCCCCGGAAGACTACCGGGTGGCCGCAGTCGGCGTAATCGTCGCAGACCGACTGGACTAGGCTTTCCACATCCACCTGCCGCTGATTTTCGCGCACCAGGCCGCCGCGCAGCAGGTCCAGGGTTTCGGCAATCAGCTGGTCCATCTGGTCCAGATCGGCGAGGATGGCGTCGCGCACCTCCGGATCGTCGATGAATTCGGCGCGCAGGCGCAGGCGGGTGCCGGGGGTGCGCAGGTCGTGGGAGATGGCCGCCAGCATCTGCCCCCGCTCGGTGACCAGGACGGCGGCACGGCGGCGCAGGTCGTTGTAGGCGGTGATCACCGTACGCAGTTCCAGCGGCCCCGACAGGGACAATGGCGTCGGATCTTCCAGATCCTGGGGGGCGGCGATGGTGCGGGCCAGGGCGGTGAAGGGGCGGGTCATGCGCCGGGCGAGGTGGCCGAAGACGGCGATCACCACCGCCAGGGTGCCGATAAAGCCCAGCACCACGGCGGCGGGGCGAAAGCGGCCGGTCCACAAACGCGGATGGCCGACCAGCAGGCCGCTGCCGTCGGACAGGGTGACCTCCAGCATCGCCGGTACGCCCAGCCGCGCCACTTCCTGGGACAGCACGGCGAGATAGGCGGTGGGGGTCAGGGCGGTGGTCAGCCGCTCCCGCTGGGTCTGGCTCAGCCGCAGCTCGGCGAAATGCACCCGCAGCCCCTGGGGCCAGGAGGCCGTGGCGGCGGCGGGCAGAGGCAGCCGTTGTGGCGGACGGTCATAGGGGAAGCCGACGGGCTTTCCAGCCGGCGCCCATCGCACGGTGGGTCCCCCGGCCGCTCCGTTCAGCATATGGGGCGGCAGGCCCCGGCCCAGGCGGTCCTCGCCCATGGTCAGGATTTCGTTCAGCTCCACCCCGAAAGCATAGGCATCGGACAGCACCTGCTGCCGATGGCCGGCCCAGGCGGCGGCCAGCGCGATGGTCAGGGTCAGAGAGACGGCCCCCAGGGTCATCACCAGCACCACCCGCCGGTCCAGGGTCGCCGGCCACAGGCGGTCCGTCAGAAACGCCCGAAACCGTGACAGGGACCGGGAACGGGGCGGAGAGGCCATGGCGTGCTCAGGCCTCTCCGCCGGAACGGACATCGGCGCAGAACTGGTAGCCCTGGCCGTGGACGGTCTTGATCAGGCTGGGGTCTTTCGGATTGGGTTCGATCTTGCGGCGCAGGCGGCTGATCTGGATATCGATGCTGCGGTCGAAGGGGGTGGCCGACTGGCCCCGGGCCATGTCCGCCAGCTGGTCGCGGCTGAGCACCCGCTGGGGATTTTTCAGAAAAGCCAGAAGCAGGGCAAATTCGCCGCCCGACAGATGCACCACGGTGCCGTCCGGGGCGTGCAGCTCCCGCGCCGCCCGGTCCAGGGTCCAGCCCAGAAAGCGCAGGCTGCGGGGGGCCTCTTCGGTGGTCCGCCCGGTCTGGCCGCCGTCTTCGGTCCGGCGGAGCACGGCGTGGATGCGGGCCAGCAGCTCCCGGGGATTGAAGGGTTTGATCACATAGTCGTCGGCGCCCAGCTCCAGGCCCTGGATGCGGTCGCTGTCCTCGGTCATCGCGGTCAGCATGATGACCGGCAGGCGGCCGGCCTGGCGCAATTGCCGGCAAAGGGCGAAGCCGTCATCGCCGGGCAGCATGATGTCAAGGATCACCAGATCGATCTGCCAGTCCGCCAGGGCCTGATGCATGGCCCGGCCGTCCCCGCCCACGGTCACCCGCAGGCCGTTGGTGGTCAGATAGCGGGTCAGAAGCCGCTGGATTTCACTGTCGTCGTCGATCAGCAGAATATGCGGAATGCGGGTCATTGCGGAACCGGGGCCAGGGAACGGAAACGGGTCAGGATTGCTGACCCCTTTGTCCCTCCGTTGCCCCAGGGAATTTCACTTGTCTCCTGGTGTGGTTGGGCGCAGCAATGGGGCCGCGGATCACGGAGACAGATGTAGCATGTTTTACGACCTGATTGGTTTTCTCGCCGGCACCCTGACCACGCTCGCCTTCCTGCCCCAGGTGGTGAAAACATGGAAAAGCCGATCGGCTCACGATCTGTCCTTGTCCATGTTCGCCATTTTCTGCACCGGCGTGGCGATGTGGCTGATCTATGGCCTGATGACCATGGCCTGGCCGGTGATCATCGCCAACGCCCTGACCCTGGTCCTGGCCGGCAGCATCCTGGTCTTCAAACTGCGGGAGGTCTTCGGTGCCCGCGCCGTCAAGGCGGATGTGCCCCTGACCGAAGCGCGGATCGCCGAGGAATTCGCCTGATCACCGGCCGGAAGGCACCGACCGTTCGTCGGTTCCGGGGCCGGCAGCGGGCGGGGAGCGGTGCTACTCCGGGATCGAGTCCTTCCAGGCGGCCTTGGCCATCTCCAGGGCCGGGGTCAGGCCGGCGTTTTCGACGGCCTCGCGGATGATCCGCGCCATATCGGGCCGCCGGTCGAGGCACCGGGAGACCGGCCCCGCCACCACGATGGACAGCCGCCTGGCCCCCAGCGTCAGAGGGATCGCCACGCCGGCCAGATCGGGAATGTATTCGGCGTTGCTTTGGTGATAGCCGCGATGGTGGGCGGCTTTCAGGTCCGTTTCGATGGCGTCGATGCTCATCGGCGTGGTCTCGGAGTACTTCTCGAACGTGATCTTGCGATACAGCAATTCCCGTTCCTTCGGGGAAAGCTGGGCAAGGATCGCCCGGCCGGCCGAACTGGCATGGATCGGCACCCGCGTTCCCACATCGGCAAAATAGCGGATGGGCTGGCGGGATTCCTGCGTATACAGGAACATCACCCACTGACCTGATATCGACCCGACGGCCGTGGTCTCGCCGGTCTGTTCGGCGATGGTATCCACCAGCGTCCTTAGGGAGTCCGGCAGGGGATCGCGTTCGCTGACCTGCTGGACCACCGTGAACCAGCGCGGGCTGGGGTAATAGCTGCCGCGATGCCGGGGTTCATAAAAATACCCCTTCTCGACCAGAGTTCCTACCAGATTGAACGTGCTCGATCGCGGCCAGTTCAGGGCGTCGGCGATCTCCGCCAGCGTGGCCGGTGTGCCTGTCCGGGCAAAATATTCAAGAAGTTCAACGACATTGGCGGCCTGGCGGACGTGCATTTGTCAGAGGATCCCTGTGCTGCAGCGGTGGTGCCGGTGGCGAAAAGTCACTTCTGCACCCGACGATCCGACCATATTCTGTTCATGAGCGTGAATACAATAATCAATGTATGGAAAAATTTTTCCAAGCATTCTCCCGCTCCGCCGTCCGGCCGAGTGTGCCAGTGCCTTGTAATTGAATTGATCGTGGCGATATCCCTCTTTCCGGCGTGCCATGAGGGGTGTCTTGACTCAAATTCATGATGATGTTTTTATAATTCAGCATAAAGAATTTCAGGGAGGTGCATGTGACGGAAGCAATGATCAGTCGGGCGCCGGATCAGGCGGCGGGATCGGACCTGGCGCGCTACGAGCGCTTGTTCATCAACGGGGCGTGGGTTTCGCCGGAAGACGGCGGGGTGATGGAAAGCATCGACCCTGCCACCGGCCGGCCGTGGGCCATGGTCGCCTATGGCGGCCGGCAGGATATCGATCGGGCGGTTGAGGCCGCCCGGGCGGCCTTCGACGGTCCCTGGGGGCGGATGCCTCCGTGGGAGCGGGCGGCTTTGCTGCGTCGTCTGGCTGATTTGTACCAGGCCCGGGCGGCGGACCTGGCGGTGCTGGAAAGCCGGGATTCCGGGCGGGCGCTGCGGGAAGCGCGCCTGGACATCGGTGCCCATCACAACTGGTACCAATGGTTTGCCTCGTTGTGTGACAAGCACCACGGCCGCACCATTCCGATGGATGGCAGCGTCCATGCCTTCACCTCCCGCGTGCCGGTGGGGGTGGTGGGGGCCATTACGCCCTGGAACGTCCCCCTGATGGCGGCCTGCTGGAAGCTGGGGCCGGCCCTTGCTGCCGGATGCACGGTGGTACTCAAGCCGGCCGAACATACGCCGGTGACCTCGCTGGAACTGGCGCGGCTGATCGAAGACGCCGGCTTTCCGCCGGGTGTGGTCAACGTGGTGCCCGGCTACGGCGCCGGCGGGGCGGGCGCCCATCTGGTGGCCCATCCGGGTGTCGACAAGATCGCCTTCACCGGCGAGGGGGACACGGCCCGGGCGATCCTGAAGGCCGGGGCAGACACCCTGAAGCGGTTCACCTTCGAACTGGGGGGCAAATCCCCGCACATCCTGTTTGCCGATTCGGATCTGGAACAGGCGCTGAACGCGGCCACCAACTCGGCCTGGACGTTGTGCGGCCAAAGCTGCGCTCTTGGCTCCCGCGTGCTGGTGGAGCGGTCGATCTATGATCGTGTGGCCGAAGCGTTCGTGGAACGGGCGTCGGCCGTGCGCGTCGGCCAGCCGCTGGACGAGGCCACCCACATGGGACCGCAGGCGAGTGCGGAACAGCTGGCCAAGACCCTGAAATACATCGAAATCGGCAAGGGCGAGGGGGCGGAGCTTCTGACCGGCGGCGCCCGGGTCACGGGAGAAGGTCTGGAAGACGGCTATTTCGTTCAGCCCACGGTGTTCGGTGGTGTCACCAACGATATGCGCATCGCCCGCGAGGAAATCTTCGGCCCGGTGGCCGCCCTGATTCCCTTCGACGGCGAGGACGAAGCGGTGCATCTGGCCAACGACACGCCTTATGGCCTGACGGCGGGCCTGTGGACCGGCGATGTGGGCAAGGCGCATCGGGTTTCCGCCCGCATCCGGGCCGGTCTCGTCTGGGTGAACACCTACCGCTACATCCGCTGGACCACGCCCTACGGTGGCTTCAAGGCCAGTGGCTGGGGGCGGGAGAACGGGCTGGAGGCGTTGGATTCCTATCTGGAAACCCGCACCACCGTGATCAGCACCACCGGACAGTTCCCTAATGCCTACGCCCGATAAGGGCGCAAGAAAGGACGGAAGAATGCGACTGGAAAATAAGCTGGCGGTGGTCACCGCAGCGGCATCGGGCATGGGGCGTGCGGGGGTCGAGTTGTTCCTGCGGGAGGGCGCGCGCGTTTGCGCCGTGGACATCAATGCTGACGCCCTGTCCGACTTGAAGGCCGATCTGGATCCCGGCGGCGACCGCCTGTTCACGACAACCGCCGACCTGTCCACACCGGAAGGGGCGCGGGACAGCATCGATACGGCGGCGGACCTGCTGGGGGGCGTGGATGTGCTGTGGGCGCATGCCGGCATACCCGGCCCGGGCGGGATCGAGAACCTGAATGTGGCCGATTACCAGCTGGCCCTGACCCTGAATATTCAATCCGCGACCCTTGCGGCGGGGCAGGTGGTTGCGCACATGCGCCGCCGCGGCGGCGGATCGGTGGTTTTTACCGCGTCCGTCTCGGGTCTCGTGGGGTCGATGTTCAGCCCCGTCTATTCCTCGTGCAAGTTCGCGGTCGTGGGGCTGGCCAAATCCCTGGCCCAGGCCTTTGCCCCGGATGGCGTGCGGGTGAACGTGGTCTGTCCGGGACTGGCCGACACGCCGATGAAGACCGGGTTCACCGGCCGCAGCGGCGATCCGGCGGAAGCGGCGGCCAACGAGCGGAAAATGATGGCGCTGGTGCCCATGGGCCGCCTGTGCAAGGCCGAGGAAGTCGCCCACGCCGCTTTGTGGCTGGCGTCCGATGATGCTTCCTTCGTTACCGGGGTGGCCTTGCCGGTTGATGGCGGCTTCACCTGCCGATAAGCCGCCGGATCGAAGACGCAGACCAGGGCGGGCAGGGGCTGCGGGACATGCAGTTCCGCCCGCCGACCCAAAGGCCGAATGGCCAACCAACAAAATTTGTCCAGGGAGGACGAGATGACGTTCACGGGAAAGAAGACGACGATGGCACGGGTGGCCGCAACGGTCATGCTGGCAGCCCTGCCCGCAGCGACGGCCTGGGCGGATAGCACGGAACTGACCTATGCGTCCGGGTTCCCCCCGGGTGGGCCGGTCAGCAAGGGACTGAAGGAGTTCGTGTCCGATGTGGGGGACAACTCCGACATCGCCATCAAGCTTTATGAACTGTCGCTGCTCGACTTGAAGGAAACGCCGCCGGGCATCCGCGAGGGGATTGCCGACATGGGGTATATCCTCATGCCGTACTTCCCGGCGGAATATGCGGAACCCAACCTCGCCGCCGATCTGTCCATGCTCGCCACCTCCGGCGAGAAGGGAGCCGCACCGGCCGTGGCGATGGCCGGTGCGCTGACCGAATACGCCATGCTCCATTGCCCCGACTGCCAGGCGCAGTTCACCAACGAAAATCAGGTGTACCTGGGCAGCGCCTCCACCCCCGACTACGTCCTGCTCTGTGTCTCTCCGGTGCGGTCCGTGGCGGATCTGGAAGGCAAGAAGTTCCGCTCCGGCGCCTCCAACTTCGGCCGCTGGGCAGAGCATTTCGGTGGCATCAAGGTGTCGATCCCGGGCAATGAGATCTACGAGGCGATGAGCCAGGGCGTCGTGGATTGCACCATGATTTCCGCGCCCGAACTGATCAATCTCCAGCTCATCGACGTCACCAAGGCCATTACGGTCGGGGTGCCGGGCGGAGTGTTCGCCGGCTCCGGTGCGGCGACCATGAACCGGGATACGTGGCAGAGCCTGTCGGAGGATCAGCGGGCTTTCATGCTGAAAGCCGCCGCCCGCAACGTGGCGGTGATCACCACCTACTACAACGATGCCGCGACCGAGGCCTTGGAGAAGTCCCGCGCACAGGGGATCGAGATCATCGAGGCCGATGCCGCCCTGACCGAGGCTTCGGATGCGTTCGTCCGCGATGACGTCAAGGTCACGGCGCAGGAATTCGCCGATACTTACGGCTTGCAGAACGTGGACAGCAAGATCGAGACGATCTCGAACCTGGTTGCCAAGTGGAAGACCCTGGGCAAGGGACTGGACAAGGACCGCGAGGCATTCGCCGAGACCCTGTGGACCGAAGTGTTCTCCAAGGTCGATCCGGCATCCTACGGTATGCGCTAGATCAACCACGTTCAATCGGAGTCGCCCCGGTGCCGTCCGGCACCGGGGCTTTGCCTGCGTTTCCGGAGGTACCATGTCCAGGATTGCCCGCATGCTCGACGTCACGGTCGACGGCGCGACCCTTGTCGCTGCCCTCGCCGTGGCCCTGATGATGCTTCACATTGCCGTGGATGTTGCCATCAAGATGGTCTTTTCCACGCCCCTTCCGGGCACCATCGCCATTGTCTCCAACTATTACATGGTGGCGGTCGTCTTCATTCCCCTGGCCTTCGCCGAAAAGCGGGATGCCCATATCAGCGTGGAAATCGTCACAGACCATTTTCCCCGGAGCGTTCGCCGCTGGCTGGAGGCCGCATCCCGCATATTTTCCGTCGGGGTCTACGGGCTGTTGGTGATGCGCGGGTTCATGGAAGCCGAGCGCAAGCGGGATGTGGGTACCTTCATCGTCGAGCAGGGACACCGGATCGATACCTGGCCGGCCTACTACCTGCTGCCTTTGGGGGCCGGCTTGATGGCCCTGGTGCTGGCCTGGAAGCTGGTCTGCTCCTTTCGCGGGGAAACGGCCCCCGATCCCATGGCCTGTCCGTGAACACGGCACGGTGAACGGAAGGAGCGGGTCATGACGAATGTACAGATTGGTGTGGCCGGGATCGGCATCCTGGTTCTCTTGATCGGTTTGCGGTTTCCCATTGGGGTTTCCCTGATCGGCGTGTCCTTCGGCGGCATCTGGATGCTGGTGGGCGAACGCGCGGCCTGGGGGGCAATCGGCATCATCCCCTGGGGGTTTGCATCCACCTGGCAGCTGAGTTCCATCCCCATGTTTCTGCTGATGGGGTTCATCTGCTATCACGCCGGGCTGACACGGGGATTGTTCTACGCGGCCCGGGTCTGGCTGTCGCGCCTGCCTGGAGGGATGGCGGTCGCCAGCGTCTTCGGGGCTGCGGGCTTTGCGGCCGTGACCGGCTCGTCGATCGCCTGCGCGGCGGCCATGGGCAAGATCGCCGTGCCCGAGATGATCCGCCAGAAATACGATCCCAGTCTGGCCACGGGTACCGTTGCCGCGGCCGGGACGGTCGGGGCACTGATCCCGCCGTCCATCCTGATGATCCTCTACGGCATTATCGCGCAGGTACCGGTCAGCCAGCTGTTTCTGGGTGGGGTGGGAGCCGGGGTGCTGACCGTCATCGGCTATGGCCTGGTTATCATGCTGCGCACTTCCCTGAACCCGGCGCTTGCCCCGAAAGTCGACGAGCATTTCTCGTGGCAGGAGCGCCTTGTGGCCTTGCGCGACACCTGGCCGGTGCTGCTGCTGATGGTCGGGGTCTTCGGCGGGCTGTTTTCCGGCCTCTTCACGCCAACGGAAGCCGGGGCTGTCGGGTCCGCACTGGCTCTGCTGATCGCGCTGCTGAAGCGGTCCATCCGGTGGCAGGATTTCCGGTCATCGATCTTTGAAACCCTGATGAACTCGGCGGCGCTGTTCATCATCGCCATCGGTGCGAGCATGCTGACGCGCTTCATGGCCTACAGCGGTACCGGTGACGCCCTGGCGGCGTTCGTCGGTGGGCTGGGTGCCGACCCGGCTGTCCTGCTGTTTGCCATCGCCCTGGTCTATCTGGTGCTCGGCATGTTTCTGGAACCGATCGGCACCATGCTGCTGACGCTGCCCATCCTGCTGCCGATCATCGATGTGGCCGGGTTCGACCTGATCTGGTTCGGTATCCTGCTGGCCAAGTTCCTTGAAATCGGCATGATCACGCCGCCGATCGGCCTGAACATCTTTGTTATCAAGGGGGTTGTCGGCAATCTTGCTTCGACCGGGACCATTTTCCGTGGGGTGATGTGGTTCCTGGTGGCCGACCTGTTCGTCGTGTTCGCCCTGGCGGTCTTTCCCATCCTCGTGCTCTGGCTGCCCGGTCACTTCCAGTGAGGCGATGACCCGATCCGCTGGCGACGGGTTTCCGGACTCCGATCAATCCGGATTTCCGTCGTCGCGAATCGCCTGCACGCGACGCAAGCGTAATGACGGTATTCTATCTCATAAGGGGATCTTCTCCCTGGAAAGTCGGCCCTCTGCGGATGGCTTCGACTGTCCGGTCGCACTATTTCGACACGGCTTTCAATGGATGAGCGGGGCGCGAGGAAATACACGCAACAGCCGAACTTTTCTGAATTTCATGGGGCTGGTGGCGGTTCGCGCCCGGATGTTTCGGGACAGGACGGTCCGGTGAGGAGACCCGGGGGCCGGCCGTCGGGACGCGGTGGCGCTTGCACGGGGCGAGCGGAATGGTAGGCTGGCCCAATCACACAAAAAAAAGACAGGCCAGTTCAGGCGAAATCGGTGGTGTTGGGGCAAGGTGGATCCGATGGGGGGCAACCAACGGGAGACATCCGTGGGTGACGGCGCGGCGCGCCTGGAAATGGTCGAGGGCCGCGCAACATCGCTCGCCCTGTCGACCTTGTTGCAGATGGGCATTCGCATTACCCTGGTGGTAATCGCGGTTACCCTGCTCAGCTACTGGCACATTGTTGCCACCCTGGAAGACCAGACCCACGACAAACTGGCTAAATACATTACCGAGCGTGTGCGCCGCGAAGGCCAGATCTTTGCAGAAGCGCGCAGTCACCACGAAATTCTGCGCGATATTTTCCTGGAAGGGTACACGGCCCGGGACAACCGGGTCGTTGAAGACTTCGACCGACTGTACGAAACCCGGCCCGATGGCACCACCCGCACCCGGCAGCGGCTGTTCGACGGCTGGCGGCGGCCGGATGGAACGCTCAGCCGGTTCATCGCCGGCTACGTCGGGCGGGAAGCCCCGGTGGAGACGGAGGAATTCCGGCGCCGGCTGACCCTGTCCTATTGGTTGCTGGACCGCTTTGGTGCGGCCTGGACCATCAATCTGGCCAATCTCTATATCCACATGCCGGAAAACACCAATCTGGTGTACTGGCCAGGCAACCCCTGGGGTCTCAAGGCCGCGTCCGACAAGGATGTGACGGTGGAGGAATGGCACTATCTGGCCAATCCCGAGCACAACCCGGCGCGGGCAACTGTCTGGACCGGTCTGTACTACGATGATACCGCAAACGAGTGGATGGTTTCGGCTGAAACCCCGGTGGATAGCCCGGCCGGCCGGCACTTGGTGACTCTTGGTCACGACCTGCTGCTGAACGACCTGTTCGATCGGGTCTTCAACGACCGTCTTGAAGGGACCTACAACTTCATCGTCAGTGACACCGGCCGGCTGATTGCCCATCCGGACAAGGTGGAGGACCTGCGGGCGGCCAAGGGCGTGCTGATGGTCGATGCGCTGGGGGACCCGGTGCTCTCCGCCATGGTGGACGGCATTCTGGCCGCTCCGGGCGAGGCGGCGGACCCGATTGTTTCCGGCGCCCCGGAAGAAGCGATCCGCATCATCGACAGTGACGAGGCGGATGCCTATGTGGCCACCGGCTTCCTTGAGGGGCCGGACTGGCATTTCGCCATGGTCTATCCCAAGGCGCTGCTGTCCTCTTCTGCCATGAAGGCGGCCGAAGTGATTCTGGGGCTGGGGCTTCTGTCGCTGGTGCTGGAACTGGTGATGCTTTATCTGGTGCTGCGCCAGAAGGTGGTGAACCCGCTGACCATGTTCATGCGGGTGTCGGAGGAAGTGCGGGCGGGCAATTACGGCGTGGTGGAGCGGGGCGAGGTGCCCCTGCCCGTGGACCGTCATGACGAAGTGGGGCGGCTGGCCCGCACCTTGCGCCACATGGCCAGCAGCATCGGTGCCTATCAGACCGACCTGGAAGACAAGGTGACCAAGCGCACCGAGGCGCTGGCCGAGGCGACGGAGGAAGCGCGGCGGGCCAATCGGGCGAAGTCCGACTTCCTGGCCCGCATGAGTCACGAAATCCGCACGCCGATGAATGCCATCATCGGCCTGACCCGGCTGCTGCAACGCACCGACCTGGGCAGCAAGCAGCGGGATTACGCCGACAAGATCCGTACATCCGCCGATGCCCTGCTGGGGATCATCAATGATATTCTGGATTTCTCGAAGATCGAGGCCGGCAAGCTGACCCTGGAGCGCATCCGCTTCGATCTGGACGAAGTCCTGGTGAATGTTTCCAACCTTGTTGCCCTGAAGGCGGAGTCCAAGGGGCTGGAGCTGGTCTTTGATGTCGGCGACGGAGTGCCCCGCTATTTGTACGGTGACCCGCTGCGTCTGGGGCAGATCCTGATCAATCTGGCCAACAATGCCGTCAAGTTCACCGAAGAGGGCGAGGTACTGATCCGCGTCGCGCCGGAGGATGTGGGCGACGGCCGGGCGGTGCTGCGTTTCACGGTCGAGGATACGGGCATCGGCATGTCCGAAGAGCAGCTGGGTATCCTGTTCAGCAGCTTTACCCAGGCCGACGGCACGATCACCCGCAAGTACGGTGGCAGCGGCCTGGGGCTGGCCATCTGCAAGCAGCTGGCAGAGATGATGGGCGGCCGTATCTGGGTGGAAAGCGTGCCCGGTCGTGGCAGTGCCTTCCACTTCACCGTGGTGCTGGGGGTAGCCCGCAACGTGCTGCCGCTGAACCAGCGGCTGGGCGGCGCGTTGGAAGGCAAGCGGCTGCTGGTGGTCGACGACAACGACACTGCGCGCATCATCATCACCGCCATGCTGACCCGCATGAAGTTCCGGGTGGACAGTTTCGACAATGGTCCGGCGGCGGTGGAGGCCCTGCGCGTGGCGTCCCAGGCCGGCGATCCCTACGAGATGGTGATCACCGACTGGAAGATGCCGGGGATGGACGGCATCGAAACGTCGCTGCGTATCAAGCAGGACCACAGGCTTTCTGCCACGCCGGCGATCCTGATGGTGACCGCCTATGGCCGCGAGGAAGTGATGAAGCTGGCCGAGGAGGCCGGGCTGGACGGTTTCCTGCTGAAGCCGGTCAATGAATCCCTGATGCTCGACGTGATCACCGAAATCTTCGGTCCTGAGCCGCTGGCTGAGCCTCTGGCGGCTCAAACGCCGCGGGCCGTGACCGACGCCACGGCGGCGGCCCGCGCGCCCTCGCTGCTGTCGGGCAAGCGGGTGCTGGTGGTCGAGGACAACGCCATCAACCGTCAGATCGCCGAGGAATTTCTGTTCGATATGGGCATCCGCTCCGACACCGCTTGCGATGGGGCGGAAGCGATAGAAAAGGTGACGGCCGGCGACTACGACTGCGTGCTGATGGATATCCAGATGCCCCGGGTCGACGGGCTGTCGGCCACGCGGACGATCCGCGCCGATGCCCGCTTCGCTTCGCTGCCGATCATCGCCATGACCGCCCAGGCCATGGCCGGGGACCGGGAACGGGCGCTGGAAGCGGGGATGAACGATCACCTCGCCAAGCCGGTGAGCCCGGAGGACCTGAAGGCGGCCCTGCTGCGCTGGCTGGAGAAGCGGCCGGCCCTGACGTCGGCAGCCCGGGCCGCGTGCGGCCCGGTATCTCCCCCTGCCGGGGACCCGGTGGGAGAGGTCGGCGAAGGTGCCGACCGGATGGAAACGGCGTCTGCGCCCGCTGCCCTGCCGCCTCTGCCGGGATTCGATACCCATGAAGCGCTCAGCCGACTGGGCGGCAAGGTGGATTTCTACCTGAAGCTTCTGGTGGACTTCCGCGAGACCTACGGCCGGGTGGGGGACAAGCTGCGGGTCGCCGAGGCGAGAAGCGACCTTGAGACCATCAATATCACCGCCCATTCCCTGAAGTCCGTGTCCCGTTATCTGGGCGCAAAGGACTTGGGTGAACGCGCGTTCGAGCTGGAAAAAGCTTCGGCCGATCCCGAAGCGGAGATGGCCCATCTGGTGGTGCTGCGCGAAGCTTTGGCGGCCGAGTTGGCGCGCCTTCAGCCGGCGCTGGAGCGGCTGGAAGATCCCGACCGGGCGACCAGGGAAAATGCGGTGGCCGCCGACCCGGATATTCCCGCTGCCCTCGGTCACCTGGCGATGCTCGCTGACCTGCTGGATGCCGACAATGCCGAGGCGGAGGAAATGTTGCCCCGGATCCATCAGGCGCTGGGCGGGCTGGACCCCGACGGTTTGTTCGCCAGCCTGAAGGAGTTGATCGAAGACGTGGAATACGACGAGGCTTTGGCGGTGCTGGGGCAGTTGCGGGACCGCCTGGAATCGGCCGGAGTGGCGGCGGGGGTTCTGTCTGAGGACGGTGTGTCCGGAGAGCGCGCATGATCGGTCCGGCGAACCGGCAGCGGGTGCTCGTGGTCGATGACGAGCACTTTAATCGGAAGGTCCTGATCGACCTGCTGAAGGGCGACCGGGACGTGATGGTCGCCAAGAATGGCGCCCAGGCCCTGGAAAAGGCCCGGGAACATCTGCCCGACCTGATCCTGCTGGATGTGGTGATGCCGGGAATGGACGGCTATGACGTGCTGCGCCAGCTGAAGGAGGACGACCGGACCCGCGAGATCGCGGTGATCATCGTCTCTGCCCTGGATTCCACCATGGACGAGGCCAAGGGCCTGTCCATGGGGGCGCTGGACTATGTGACCAAGCCGTTCCACCCGGCCATCGTCCGCGCCCGGGTCCGCAACATCCTGAATGTGGTCAGCCGGCGTAAGATGCTGGAGCACATGGCCCATCTGGACGGCCTGACCGAGATCAACAACCGCCGCAAGTTCGACGAGACCCTGGCCGCCGAGTGGCGCAACGGCCTGCGGCGGGGCACGCCGCTGGGGCTGGCCCTGATCGATGTGGACTGCTTCAAGCTTTATAACGACACCTACGGCCATGCGCTGGGAGACGAAGTGCTGTGCAAGGTGGCGGAAACCCTGCTGTCTTGCCTGCGCCGTCCCGATGATTTCGCGGCGCGCTATGGTGGCGAGGAATTCGCCATCCTGCTGCCCGATACGGATGCGGACGGTGCCTGGGACGTGGCTGAAAGCGTGCGAGCGGCCATCGAAGCCCTGGGTATTGACCATGAAAATTCATTGGCGAAAAATATTGTTACTGCTAGTATAGGTAGCGCCGTGGTGATGCCCACGGCGGACGGTGATCCGCTGGACCTGATCAAGGCGGCCGATGCGATGCTTTACTGCGCCAAGGAGACGGGGCGGAACAGGGTGTGTCGGGCGCAGGAGGTCGAGGTTTCGTAGGGGCGACCTGTTTTTCGGGTATCGGCGGCGTCACCGTTCCTTCCCTCCAAACGCGATAAATCCATAATGGAGAACAGGGATCATGAAGGACGCTGATACGCCGCCGACGCAAATTCCCTTTGGCCCCTCCCGCCGCCCGTGGGCCGATCAGGTACCCCCGCTGGCCCGCGATGATGCGGGGGGCTGGCTGATTTCCCCGCCGTCGGCGGATCCGGCGGTGGTTTATGCCCGCCGCAATTTCCAGTTTCCCGAACAGATCAAGGCCGTGCCCACCACCGACGTGGAACTGCCCCCGATCGGCACCACGAAAGAGCAGCGGGAAAGCACCCGGGGAACCATCGGCGATTACATCACCGTGCAGCGGGAAAATTTCCTGGGCTATCAGACCGAGATGCGGTTCGACTACTCGGAAACCCTGGCGCCTTATCTGAACGTCTTGCTGAACAACATCGGCGACCCGTTCGTTGACGGCTATTTCACGGTCAATGCCAAGTTCACGGAACGCTCGGTCCTCGATTTCTATGCCTCGCTGTGGAATGCGATCTGGCCCAGCGAAGGCCCGTATTACGACGACACCACCGACACCTACTACAAGGGCAACCCGGAAAGCTACTGGGGCTATGTGCTGACCATGGGGTCCAGCGAAGGCAACCTGTATGGCATGCTCAATGCCCGGGACTATCTGCGCGGCCGCATGCTGCTGGAAGAGTTTGTCCTGAAAAAGGACAAGGACGGCGCAGACGTTGCGGTCAAGGAGCTGATCCTGTTCGAACCCGACGCGCCGGAAGACAATCCCAATGCCTTTACACCTGTGGCTTTCTATTCGGAAGACACCCACTATTCGATTATCAAGGCGATGGGGGTTCTGGACATCGCCACCTTCTACGACCTTGGCCGCACCCTGTTCCCGGGGGAATGTCCGATCGCGGGAGCGTGGAGTGACGATCCGGAAAACAAGAGCTGGCCGCCGGAAGTGCCCTCTGCCGGCCCGACGGCGGATTGCCCCATCGGCCCCGGTTCGGTGGATCTGGACGCCCTGACCAAACTGGTGGAGTTCTTTGCCGCCAAGGGCTATCCGCCCATCGTGGTCTGCAACTACGGCACCACCTTCAAGGGCGCCTATGACCCGGTAGAGGAAATCGGCGAGCGCCTGATGCCGATCCTGCGCAAATACGGTCTGGACGAGCGGATGGTGTATCCTGATCCGGACGACAAGAGCATCCACCATGTGCGCACCGGCTACTGGTTCCACGTGGACGGCGCCCTGGGTGCATCCTACGGCAACTTCCTGCGCATGGCCCAGGAAGCGGGGCTGACCGATACGGCACCGCCGCGCTATGACTTCAGCCTGCCTTATGTGCATTCGGTGGTGACCAGCGGCCACAAGTGGCCGGGCGCGCCCTGGCCCACCGGTATCTACATGACCAAGCAGAAGTACATGGTGATGCCGCCGGACAACCCGGAGTATGTGGGTTCTCCGGATACCACTTTCGCGGGGTCCCGCAATGGTTTCTCGGCGATGATCCTGTGGCAGCATCTGGCGGAAACCAGCTACGACGCCATCACCGCCCGCGCCCTGAAGGCCCAGGAGGTGGCAGCCTATGCCATGGACGAACTGAAGAAGGTCTGCGCCCATTGGGTGAAGACGCAGGACATGGACCTGTGGCAGCAGCGCTCGCCCGAAGGTCTGTCGATCATTTTCCGCCGGCCCAACGACGACATCGTCGCCAAGTACAGTCTGTGTACCGAAACGGTACAATCCCCGGATGGAGATGGAGAGCGGGTGTACGTCCACTTCTTCATCATGGGCGACGTGGAGAAGGAACTGGTCGACGCGATGATGGCGGACCTGATGGCGCCGAAAGCCTTCGTCCAGGCGGACTCGGTCAAGCCGCTGGTCAAAGCATCGGCGAATGTGGTGGCGAACAAGCCGCCGCGCCGGGGCCGCCGTATCTACCGCGTGCCCACGCGGGGCCGCGGCTTCCGCTGATCGAAGAGGGGCGCCCCGTCTCGGCGGGGCGTCCCATTTCGGTAAGCGCATCGATCACACTGTCACCCGTTCCAACATCCAGGCTACTTCTGTCCCACCATTCCCCAACGCCTTTCCCTCCAGTTCCGCCACCGGCCGCATGCCAGCGCTGTTGGTCAGGACCATGGCGTCAGCGCGGCGCAGGTCGTCGGGGGTCAGTGGGGCTTCGGAAACCTCCGGGCAGCCTTGCAGGATCAGGGCGCGGGCGATGCCGGGCAGGGCGCCGTCGCAAAGCGGCGGGGTGAACAGGCGGCCGTCCAGCTGCACAACCAGATTGGCGATGGTGGTCTCCGCCACCCGGCCGGCCGTGTTCAGCAGCACGGCGTCGTCGCACCCCCGGTCCGCAGCCTCCTGCCGGGCCAAGATATTATCCAGGTAGTTCAGGGACTTGATGCCGGCCAGCGGAGAATGTTCGTTGCGGCGGGTGACCGTGGCGATGATCAGCCGCGCCGGGGCCGGGGGTGCGGGGCCGGTCGGGGCGGCGGTGATCAGCACCGTCGGTCGGGGCTTCACCGGTGGCAGCACCCCCCGGGGGCCGATGCCGCGACTGACCGTCAGGCGAGCCAGACCATCCGCAACCCCGGCTGCCGTTGCCAGTACGGTGATGGCCTCGGTCAACGTGGTGTCTTCATAGGGGATGGGGAGCCTCAGCACCGCCGTGCCCCGATGCAGGCGGGCCAGGTGGCGATCCATGTGGCAGGGCCGGCCGTCGCGCAGGCGCAGGGTCTCGAACAGGCCGTCGCCCAGGGTGAAGCCTCGATCGGCGGGATCCAGGGCCGGAGTTTCGGTCAGGGTGCCGTTCAGCCAGACGACCATGGGGCTTCCCGCTCCGTTACATTTCGGATCCCCAGGGCAGCCAGGGCCGGGGCGACCTTCGTCATCATTTCTGCGTATTCGGCGGCGGGATCGCTGTCGGCGACGATGCCGCCGCCGGCCTGGGCGATGATCTGCTCCGGGGTCAGGCTGAGCGCCCGGATGACGATGCTGGTGTCCATCGCCCCGTCGAAACCGATCCAGCCTACCGCCCCGCAATACGCGCCGCGTGGCGCCGGCTCCAGTTCGTCGATGATCTCCATGGCGCGCACCTTGGGGGCGCCGGTGATCGACCCGCCGGGGAAGGTCGCCCGCAGCAGGTCCACCGCCCCGAGCCCGGGCCGCAACTGCCCTTCGATCACCGAAACCAGGTGATGGACGGTGGCGTAGCTTTCCACCGCATGCAGCGCCGGCACCCGCACGCTGCCCACGGCGGCGACCCGGCCGATGTCGTTGCGCAGCAGGTCGGTGATCATCAGGTTTTCCGCCCGGTCCTTCTCGCTGGCGGCCAGGGCGGCGGCCAGGGCGCTGTCCTCGGCTGGGTCGGTGGAGCGGGGGCGGGTGCCCTTGATCGGCCGGGCCTCGATACGGCCCGTGGCGTCCAGGGACAGGAAGCGTTCCGGGGAGGCGCTGGCCAGGGTCAGATCCTCGCCCAGCCGCAGGAAGGCGGCGAAGGGGGCGGGGTTGGCGACACGCAGGCGGCGGTAGACGTCGAAATCCCCAAGTCCCGGCGGACGGTCCACCACGAAGCGCTGGGTCATATTGGCCTGGAAGATGTCGCCGGCGTGGATGTAGTCGATGATCCGCTGCACCCGTTGCAGATAACCCGCCCGGCTCAGGTCCGGCCGGCAGGTCAGGAATGGCGGGTCGGCCAGGGGAGGCAGGGGCGGGGGGGCTGCCAGCGCCCGGGCAAAGGCTTCGGCACGAGGCATGGCGTCAGGGCGGGCGGCGAGCACCCAGGCCCGGCCCCTATGCCGGTCGAAGGCGGCAACCACATCGTAGATGCCCACGGCCATCTCCACCTGACCGGCGGTATGGCGGGCAGGCGCCCGTTCCAGGTGGCGCCCCAACTCGTAGGCGAAAAGCCCCGCCGCGCCGCCGGCAAAGGGCACGGGGAAGGTCTCCGCCACCGTACCAGGGAGCGGTCGCGGGACGGCGGCCAGGGTTTCGGCCAGCACCGTAAAGGGACCGACGGACACGGGGAGGCCGTCGCGCAGCACGGTGCCGTCCCGGGCGAGCAGGGTGTGCAGGGGATCGCGCAGCAGGAAGGCATGGCGGTGCCCCGCCGTATCCGGGCCACCACTGTCCAGCAGCATGGTCCAGGGATCATCCGCCCACGCTGCGGTGGCGGCCAGGGGATCCACGAAGGGGATCTCGATAACGGGCATCGGCAAGGACTGGAAGCAGCGGAAAGGGAGCTCCCAGGGAAGCCGCTTCCGGCAGGCAGGTCAAGGGGCTCGGTCGGGGGGCTCATCATCCCCGTTTATCCGATGGGCAGTCGTACTTCGAAGGTGGAGCCCCGGGAATCCGATTTTGCCAGCACCAGGTCGCCACCACAGGCCCGGGCGATCTGGCGGGAGATGGCTAGCCCCAGTCCGGCGCCCTTGGCTTTGCCGGCCCGGTCTTCCCACCCCCGGGAGAATTTGGTGAATAGGGTATCCTGGTCGCCGGCGGCGATGCCCGGGCCATTGTCGCGGACACTGATGCAGACCATGGTGGTTTCTGCCTGGATCACCCGCCCCCGGCGGACGGACACTTCCGGCGCCGGGCCGTCGTTGAACTTGATGGCATTGGACAGCAGGTTGATGAACACCTGCTTCAGCCGGTCCGGGTCCCCGTGCACCACTAGCGGTCCCGGCCCGAGGTCCACAGAAATCCGCGCCCTGTGGCTTTCGGCCAGTCCGCCCATGGCAGCCGCAGCTTCATGTATGGTGGCTGCCAGATCGGTGGCGGTGATTGCCCAGTCGATATCCCCCTGTTCCATGCGGCCGAGGTCCAGGATCTCGTCCAGCAGCCGGGTCAGGCGCTTGCTCTCGTGCTCGATGATGCTGAGGAAGCGGGTCCGCCGCTCCAGCGAGATATTCGGGTCGGACACCAGAATCTCGGCGAAGGAGCGGATGGAGGTCATCGGCGTGCGCAGCTCGTGGCTGACCTGGCTGAGGAAGTCGTCCTTCCGGCGGTCCAGGGCGGTCAGTTGTTCGTTGGCCCGGCGCAGCTCGGCGGCGGTGCGTTCCAGTTCCCGCGATTTCTGCTCCAGCTCCCGGCTGTGCAGGATGGCCTGTTTGGTTTCGTTGAGGATGGCGATCACCGCATCCACGCTGAGCCGCTCGCCGGTGGCGATGCGCGAAACCATATGCCGGGCCGATGCGGCACCGATGCTGCCCGCCAACTCGCGTTCCACATCGGTGATGAAGCGCGCGTCGGCCATGGGCAGGTGCCCATTCTTGCCCTGGCGCGCCGCCTCGTCGCGGAAGATGGCATAGGCGCGCTCCTCGCCCAGGATGTTGCGGGTCACCCGATAAAGATCTTCGGCGGTGGCGGAGCGGGGCAGGGCGGGTTCGAACCGGCGGTCAGTGCGCTGGAAGACATCGACGAACATCGCGCTTTGCAGGCTTTCCATGGCCGACGGCCGGCTGGCCAGGGATCCCAGGGTCAGGGCCGCTACGTTGGTGCTGAGGCTCCAGAAGACGGCGTGGGCCAGGTCGTCCCAATCGCCGGTGCCGAACAGGGCCGTGGGGCGTAGGAAATCGATGTCCCAGGGGCCGTGGCTCACCAGGGTCTCGAAGGCCCAGCCGGCGTCGGCAAAACTGGGCACCAGCATGGTCCAGGCCCACACGACCGAGCCGGCCACCAGACCCAGGGTGGCGCCCATGCCCGTCGCTCGCCGCCAGTAGACGGCGGCCATCAGCGCCGGCAGGAACTGGGCGGCTCCAGCGAAGGAAATCAGGCCGATGGAGGCCAGCGCGTTCGAAGATCCCGCCGCCCGGTAATAGAGGAAACCCAGCCCCAGGATCACGCCGATGCTCAAGCGGCGCGAGGAAAGCAGGGCGCCGGCCAGATCGCTGCGCCCCCGGCCCCGGGCAGCGGGCAGGCGCAGCAGCAGGGGCATCACCAGGTGATTGGAAACCATGATGGACAAGGCGATGCTGGCGACGATGACCATGGAGGTCGCCGCCGACAGCCCACCGATAAAAGCCAGCACCGCCAACTCTTCGCGTCCGGCGGCCAGGGGAACGGTCAGCACGAACAGGTCGGGGTTGGCGGTTTCCGGCTGGGTGATCAGGCCACCGATGGCAATGGGCACCACGAACAGGCAGATCACGAGCAGATACAGGGGAAAGGCCCAGGACGCGGCGGCCAGATGGCGTTCATCGGCGTTTTCGACAATGGCGACCTGGAACTGACGGGGCAGGCAGACCACGGCGGCGGCGGCCAGGACGGTCATCGCCACCCAGCGGCCGGTGATGCCGTCGGGCAGGCCCATCAGCCGCTCCACCGCCGGGTTCCAGGTCGCAGCATTGAACAGGCTGGCGGGGCCGTCGTGAACATAGAACAGGGCGAACAGGCCGATGGTCACCAGGGCCAGCAGCTTGACCAGAGATTCGAAGGCAATGGCGGCGACCACGCCGGGGTGGCGTTCGTCCGCGCCCAGGTTGCGGGTGCCGAACAGGATGACGAAGGTGACCATCAGGATCGCCGCCCAGAAGGCCGTGTCGGCGAGCAGGGGCCGGGATCCCGGCGGGCTGTCCGGCAGGATGGTGCCGCCGGTGGTCAATGCGTCGAAACTGGTCGCCACGGCCTTCAATTGCAGGGCGATGTAGGGGGTGGTACTGACCACCGCGATCAGGGTGACCAGGGCGGAGAGAAGGGCGCTTTTGCCGAAGCGGGCCGAGATGAAGTCGGCGATGGAGGTGATGCGCTGGGTCTTGCACACCCGGGCCAGCTTGCGCAGCAGGAACCACCAGCCAATGAAGACCATGGTCGGGCCGCTGTAGATGGTCAGGAACTCCAGCCCGCTGCGGGCGGCCGAACCCACGGCGCCGTAAAACGTCCACGAGGTGCAATAGACGGCCAGGGACAGGGTGTAAACCAGCGGCGAAGAGACGAAGCGCGCTCCCCCCTGGTCGGCCTTGCGATCGCTGATGAAGGCCAGCACGAACAGTCCGCCGAGGTACAGGCCGGCGACCAGAACCACCAGGCCCGTATCAACCATCCCCCGGCTCCCGTCTGGCGGCGGGGGGCGGGGGCAGGGCGGGCTGACGGCGGCCGGGTCCACCGGGAGAGCGCCGACCCTCGTCCCCCATATGGCGGCACAGGCGATGGGCGAGCAAGGCGGCCAGCGCCACCGCCCCCGTCCAGACCACAAGGATGTACAGATAGAGGATCGGCAATCCCCACAGCGTCACCGGCTGATCGGCGATGCCGATCACCGGCGGCAGCAGCAACAGGAAACCGCCCAGGCTCAGCGCGAGTACCCCGTCGCTGAGCCTGGGATCGGGCGGCGGCGGGGGAGGCTCGGACGGGGGAGGAGGGGCTGGGGCGCGCATGGCGATACCGCCGCTCAGCCGGGCTCTGCGGGGCTCTGCGGGCTGACCAGGCGGTTGACCCGGGCGATCAGGTCGGCATTGGAAAACGGTTTGGTGACGAAATCGTCAGCCCCGAGGTCAAGCATGCGCTGGCGATCGGCTTCCTGCCCCTTGGCGGTCAGCACCATCACCGGCAGCTTGGCCAGGGCGGGGGTGCCGCGGATGCGTCGCAGCACATCGAAGCCGTTGGACACGGGGATCATCGCGTCCAGCACCAGCAGGTCGGGCGGATCGGCCGACACGTGGTGCAGGGCCGCCCCGCCGTCGGAGACCGCGTGGACGGTGAAGCCTTCCCGGGTCAGCAGGAAGGTTAGGGATTCGACGATAAAAGGCTCATCTTCAGCGATGAGTATCCGGATTGCACTTGCCATGAACGCTCCCTTTAGCCGGCGGGTGGCGGTTTGTCCGCTCGTGGTTTCCCGGATCCGGCTCACCTGCGGAGATTGTTCCCCTCCGTCCGGCGAGGCGGCAGTGTGCCACATTTACCGATGAATCAGAAGAGGTGTCCACCCGCGACGGTGGCACCGACCCGTGCATGGGCCCGCTGGTCACAGCTTTCGCGGACGCAGGAGCGGCAATCGAAGCCCGTCGGCGTCGCCTGCGGGGGCAGGGCCTCGCTCTCCCCTCTTTCTCCCGCCATCACCGCGTCGCCATAAACCACCCGATGGGCATGCAGGACGTCACATCCCAGCATCAGGCTGAACAGGGCCGGGGTGCGGCCGAAACCCGGAGCCGGGCGCACCAGCCGCCGGGCGATGAACAGGAACCGCGCACCGTCGGGCATGGCGGCCAGTTGCACCACCATGCGGTCGGGTTCGGCAAAGGCGCGATAGGCGGCCCATAGCGGACAGGCGGCGCCGAAGCGGGGCATGCGCAGGCCGGGCAGGCTGAAGCGCTTGGAAATGGTGCCGGCCGGATCGGCGCGCAGCATGGCAAAGGGAACCCCCTCCCGCCCCGGAGCCCGCAGGCTGACCAGGCGGTGGGCCACCTGCTCCAGACTGGCACCGAACCGCCGGGCCAGGATCTCCAGGTCGTAGCGGCAGTCTTCCGCCGCCGCCAGGAACGGATCGTAGGGGTACAGCAATGCCGCCGCCCCATAGGCCCCCAGGGCATGGCGGGCCCGGTTGCGGGCCTCGTCGGAGGTCAGGCGCCCGTCGGCGGTCAGGCGGTCGAGTACGCCGCTCATTTCGGCCAGCACCAAGCGGCGGGCGTGGCGGAAGCGGCGGCTTGAAGGGCTTTCCGGGCTCTCGGCGTCCGCCGTCGCTTCCAGCGGCCCGTGATAGCGGCGCCGGAACAGCGCGATGGCGCCGTCCAGGTCGTCGGCCGGGGCACCCGCCGTGGCGTACAGGCGGCGGCGCAGGGTGTCTGCGGCCTCCTCCAGCTCCGGAAAGTGATAGGCGCGGTCGATCAGCAGGTCGTCCACTTCATCCGCCGGCGAGGCGGGCCGGGGATCGTCCACCGTGCCGCCCAGGGTAGCGACCATGGCCCGGGCGCTGTCCCCCAGGGCGTCGCTCTGGGCGGCGATGATGGTGGTGAAGCGCAGCCGCTGTTCGTCGGTCAGATCGCCGTACTGGCGCAGGATGCCGGCGAAGCTGCGGATGGAGGTGATTTCGGTCAGGATCTGGTGGCTCAGGTGCATCAGGGTCGGATCCTGACTCAGCCGGTCCGACAGCGCCCGCGCGGTTTCCGACGCGTCCTTGTAAAGCCGGTGCAGGGTCAGCATGGCCCGGGCGAAGTCGGGGTGACGACTGACCAGCCGGGCACCGTCTTCCGGATCCGTCGAACCCAGGCCGTGGGCGCGCAGGATTTCCAGCAGGTCTTGCAGCACCCGCTGATCCTCCGCCCCGTCCACGCGGTCCAGATCCAGTTTGAGTTCCGCGGCCAGGCGCCGCAGCAGGCGGCCGCCGATGGTGCGCTTGTCGTGCTCGATCAGGTTCAGGTAAGGGGCGGAAATGCCCAGGCGCCCGGCAAGGGCAGCCTGGGTCAGGCCCAGGTCCTGACGCCGGTCCCGCACTCTCCTTCCGATTGAAATGCGCGCCATGGCGCCTCTCCCGCTCGTTGTTGGCGGATCTCATTGTAAAGAGATTTACAGGGTGTGCATTGCGGAATTGGCGGACTATTACAAAAATTATCGACCCGAGGAGTCTCGTATTGCGCAGGGGGCGGCTTGGTCTTACCGTCTCGTCAACCGCAATCCGGGATGGTGCACGCTCTCCCGAGAAAGCCAAGGAAAGGGGGTCCGAAAAAGGGCTTCCGCATGGAACAGGCGGGTCCGGGGAAACGCCCGGGCTCCTGAAACGGACGGGGCCGGCCTGACTGGTCCCGGAAACGGATGGGTTCGGCAAACGGATCCAGTGGGCTCACCCACCAGGGAGGTTTTCATGACGCTATTCGACAAGGGCATTACCCGTCGCGGCCTGCTGAAGGGCACGGCGTACGCCGGCGCCGCGCTGGCCGCGCCGCGCTTCTTCATCAAGGACTCCTGGGCGCAGGGGCCGCTGGGTAACTTCCCGGTCAACGGCTCCAGCGTTGTCTTCGGCTTCAACGTGCCGCAGACCGGCGCCTACGCCGATGAAGGCGCGGACGAACTGCGCGCCTACCAGCTGGCCGTCAAGCACCTGAACAACGGCGGCGGCATGCTGGAAACCATGAACCCGATGAAGCTGACGGGTCAGGGGATTCTGGGCAAGAAGGTGGAATATGTCACCGGCGACACCCAGACCAACCCGGACGCGGCCCGCACCTCTGCCCGCCGCATGATTGAGCGGGACAAGGTCATCATGTGGTCCGGCGGCTCGTCCTCGGCCACGGCGATTGCCCAGCAGTATCTGGCCCAGGAAATGAGCGTGGTGTTCATGTGCGGCCTGACGCACTCCAACGACACCACCGGCAAGGACAAGCGGCGCTACGGCTTCCGCCACTTCTTCAATGCCTACATGTCCGGCAAGGCGCTGGGTCCCATCCTGGCCAAGGAATACGGCAAGGATCGCAATGCTTTCCACCTGACGGCCGATTATACCTGGGGTCACACTCAATACGAATCGATCAAGCAGTTCACCGAGGAGCAGGGCTGGACCACGGTGAACAACATCATGACCCCGCTGGGCACCACCGACTATTCCCAGTTCCTGACCGCCGTTCTGAACTCCGACGCCGATGTGCTGGTGCTGAACCACTACGGCAAGGACATGAACAACTCGCTGACCCAGGCCGTCCAGTTCGGCATGCGCGAGATGCAGAAGAACGGCAAGGACATGCAGATCGTCGTTCCGCTGTATTCCCGTCTGATGGCCCAAGGCGCGGGCGCGGAAAACATCGACAACGTGTTCGGGACCACCAGCTGGAACTGGACCCTGCAGGACGCCGGCAGCCAGGCCTTCGTGAAGGCGTTCGAAGCCGAGTACGGCTTCCCGCCGTCCCAGGCCGCCCAGACCTGCTACGTGCAGACCCTGCTCTATGCCAACGCGGCGGAGACCGCCGGGACCTTCTATCCGCCCGAAGTGATCAAGGCGCTGGAAGACTTCGAATTCGAAGGCATGGGTCCGGGCAAGGCCCTGTACCGCGGTGCCGATCACCAGGTGTTCAAGGATATCCTGGTGGTGAAGGGCAAGGGTCCGTCCGAAAAGACCGGCGACTATGACCTGCTGGAAATCGTCAGCGAGGTGCCGCGCGCCGACATCGAATACGACCCGTCCATCTTCGGCGGCGAACTGGGTCCGTATACGCCGGCCTAAGGGGGTCTGCGAACCGGCGTCGGGCCGGGGCGAACAGGGGGTGCAGCACCAAAAGCCTCCCGCCCGCCCCGGATCCGGACCGGCTTCCGTCACTTGCGTAACCGCGAAGGCAGTGTCGCTTCGGGCCGGGGAGCCCGGGGCGTCGGTGTGTCCGTGGCCCTGGGGGTTCGCATGATCAACAGCATCTTCCTTCAGGTTCTGACCGGGTTGCAGCTCGGCGCGATTTACGCGCTGATCGCCCTGGGTCTGACCCTGATCTTCGGCACGCTGGGGGTGGTCAACTTCGCCCACGGTGCGCTGTACATGATCGCCGCCTATGCGGCGGTGATTGTCGCCGGGCAGTTCGGCTTCGTCGCCGCCATCATCCTGGTGCCGATCATCCTGTTCTTTATCGGCATCCTGATGGAACGGGGACTGATCCAGTATTTCTACCGCCGCCCGCATACGGACCAGATCCTGGTGACCTTCGGCCTGGCCATGGTCGCCGGGGAGTTCCTGAAGTGGATGTTCGGCGCCAATAACCTGCCCTTCGGTCTGCCCGACTGGGGCAACGGCGTGGCCATGCTGCACAACTACGTGCCCTTCCTGGACGGTTTCGTCGTGTTTCCCAAATGGCGCCTGATCCTGGTGCTGGTCTCGCTGGTGACAGTGGGGGCCATCTTTGCCCTGCTTCAGTTCACGCGGTTCGGCCTGGTGGTCCGGGCGGGCATGCGCGATCCCCAGATGCTGCGTTTCATGGGTATCAACATCACCCAGAAGTTTTCCATCGTCTTCGGCCTCGGGGCCATGATCGCCGGGATCGCCGGCGTGTTCGGCGGCCCCATAACCCAGGTCAGCCCGGAAGTGGGCATGCATCTGCTCGTTCCCTCGTTCCTGGTGGTGGTGATCGGCGGCATGGGGTCCCTTGTCGGGGCGGTGCTGTCGGCCCTGCTGCTGGGCATGGCGCTTAGTTTCACGGCCGAGTATTCGGCGGTGCAGCAGATCATTGTGTACCTGGTGGCGGTGGTCGTCCTGTTGACCCGGCCGCGCGGTCTCATGGGGAAGAAAGGGGTGTTCGAATGAGCGGGATTTCCCTGAGCAAGGGTCCCGGCCGGGACCTCCTTACCATCCTGGTATTCGCAGCGATCGTGCTGACCATGCCGGCCTGGCTGACCGTTATCGGTGGCTATGAGGCCCTGGCCACCAAGATCGTCATCTGGGCGCTGTTCGCCCTGGGCTTCGATATCTTGCTGGGTTTCACCAGCTACCTGTCGTTCGGCCATGCCGCCTTCTTCGGCGTGGCGGCCTACACCACCGGGCTGATGTTCAAGCATTTTTCCGGCGAGATCATCCCGGCGCTGATCGTCAGCTTCCTGGTGATGCTGGTGACGGCGGTGATCATCGGACTGCTGACCCTGCGGCGGTCGGGGATCTATTTCTCGATCCTGACCCTGGCGTTCGGCGAGATGCTCCATGCGGCGGCCCTGTCGATCTTCCAGGGGCTGACCGGCGGTGACAACGGCCTGACCATGCAGACCAAGCCGACCCTGTTCGGCGAACCCATGGAAGGCCTGAGTGTGTTCTACCTGTGCGCGGGCTTCGTCATCGTCGGCTTCATCATCGCCCGCAAGATCAAGCGGTCGCCGTTCGGGTTGATGCTCCAGGCGATCAAGGAAAACCCGATGCGCCTGGAATACACGGGCGTCAACGTCTTCGCCTACAAGATGAGCGCCTTTCTGATCAGCACCATGTACGCCGGTCTGGCCGGGTCGCTGATGGTGATCTACGAACCCTATGTGGCCACCAAGTTCCTGCATTGGTCGACGTCGGGCGAAGTGGTGATCATGTCGGTGATCGGCGGGGTCAATACCCTGATCGGCCCGATGATCGGGGCCACCTTCATGCTCTACTTCGAAAATGTGGTGCAGGCGGCGATCGGCGAGCAGTGGAAGCTGGTGCTGGGTCTGATCTTCGTGCTGATGGTGGTCTTCCTGCCCGGTGGTTTCGTGGACGGCTTCAACCGCATCCGCAAGGCCCTGGGGGCGAAGGTCGGCGACCGGCGCGAGAATGTGCCCGACGCCCCCATGCCCACCAGCGAGGACCGGGAGCACCGGCGCGGCCGGGCGACCGGTGGCGTCTAAGGCGAAGGAAGGAGCAAGCGCATGACCGCATCCGGACAGCCCCTTCTCGACGTCAAGGGTGTCTGCAAGTCTTTCGGCGGGCTGAAGGCCCTGACAAACGTCAATCTCAGTGTCATGGAAGGCAATATCCACGCCATCATCGGCCCCAACGGGGCGGGGAAATCCACCCTGCTGAACGTGCTCATCGGTTTGATCTCGGCCGATGAGGGGACGGTGGTCTTCGACGGCCGGCCGCTGACCGGCCTGTCGGCCCACAACATCATCCAGCGCGGCATTGCCCGGGTGTTCCAGACCCCGCAGATCTTTCCGGCGATGAACCTGTTGCAGAACCTGTGCATCGCCGCCCTGGCCAAGCGGGACGGACAGTTCAAGCTGAACCCTTGGGAATCCCTGAAGCCCGGCCACGAAGTGATGGACGAAGCCGAAGCCCTGCTGGAACGGGTGGGGTTGAAGGACCACCGCTTCAGCAGTGCAGAGCATCTGTCGCGCGGGGACAAGCGGCGGCTGGAACTCGCCGTCTGCCTGATTTCCCATCCGCGGCTGCTGCTGCTGGACGAACCGACGGCGGGGATGTCGCGCCATGACACCAACCGTACCATCGATCTGCTCAAGGAAATCTCCGAGACCGGCATGACCAAGATCGTCATCGAACATGACATGCACGTGGTCTTCAGCCTGGCCGAACGCATCAGCGTTCTCGCGCAGGGCCAGGTGATCGCCGACGGCACCCCGGACGAGGTGCGCGGCAATCCGAAGGTCAAGGCCGCCTATCTGGGGGAGGCGCACTGACATGAACACCGAAGTCTACGAACGCACCACCGGAGACGCCGGGGCGGAGCAGGCCTATCTCTCCTGCCGGCACATGCAGTCCTACTACGGCGAAAGCTACATCGTTCAGGGCGTGACCTTCGACGTGAAGGAGAAGGAAATCGTCGCCCTGCTGGGACGCAACGGGGCGGGCAAGACCTCGACCCTGCGGACCATCGCCCGGGCGCAGGAACCCCACCTGACGGGCGGCGAAATCTGGCTTCAGGGCCAGGCGCTGCATCGCATGAAGGACTACGAGGCGGCCCGCGCCGGCGTGCAGCTGGTGCCCGAGGATCGGCGCATCATCCAGGGAATAACCGTGGAGGAGAACCTGATCCTTGCTCAGATCGAGGAACCGAAGGGCTGGTCGCTGGAGCGCATATACGAATCTTTCCCGCGCCTTGCCGAACGGCGGAACCAAGAGGCCACGACCATGTCCGGCGGGGAGCAGCAAATGCTGGCGGTTGCCCGGGCCGTGGCCCGCGACCTGAAGCTTCTGCTGCTGGACGAGCCCTACGAGGGCCTGGCACCGCAGATCGTGCGCGAGATTGAGAATATCATGATGACCATCAAGGACCTGGGCATCACCACCATCATCGTCGAACAGAACGCCGTCGCGGCCCTTCAACTGGCCGACAGTGCGGTGATCCTGGACATGGGCGAAGTGGTGTTCCGGGGAACGGCCAAGGAAGTGCTCGATAACGAACAGCTGCGCGAAGAGTACCTGGCCATCTGATCAAGTTTTCCCCGGCGCGGGACCCTTCGGGGGCCGCTCCGGGATACGACCTGGCGTTAAACTTCACCGAAGGGGGGGATGGGATCCCGGGGGACTGCCGCCTCCGCCCGTCCGCCGGGAAGCCGAGCTTCCCGACCCCCTTCGGATTTTTTTGATTCCTTTTCAGCTTCCCAAAAAGCCGCCGGACTGCCGTTCCCACAGGCGGGCATACAGGCCGCCCCGGGCGATCAGCTCCTGATGCGTTCCGTCCTCGACGATGTGACCCTGGTCCATGACCACCAGCCGGTCCAGGGTGGCGATGGTCGACAGGCGGTGGGCGATGGCGATGACGGTCTTGCCTTGCATCAGGCTTTCCAGCTGCTCCTGGATGGCGGCCTCCACCTCGGAATCCAGGGCGGAGGTGGCTTCGTCGAGCACCAGGATCGGGGCGTCCTTGACGATCACCCGGGCGATGGCGATCCGTTGCCGCTGGCCGCCGGACAGTTTCACTCCCCGCTCGCCCACCTGGGCGTCGTAGCCGGTGCGGCCCTTGGGATCACGCAGGCCGGGGATGAAGCTGTCGGCCCGGGCCAGGCGGGCGGCCTCGGCCACGTCCTGGTCGGTGGCATCGGGGCGGCCGTAGCGGATGTTGTCGGCGATGGAGCGGTGCAGCAGGGCGGTGTCCTGGGTCACCACGCCGATGGCCGCGCGCAGCGAGGCCTGGGTGACGGCGCTGACATCCTGGCCGTCGATCAGGATGCGGCCGCTTTCCAGGTCGTAGAAGCGCAGCAGCAGGTTGACCAGGGTCGACTTGCCGGCGCCGGAGCGCCCCACCAGCCCCACCTTCTCGCCGGGGCGGATGGTTAGGCTCAGGTTATTGATGACGCCGGGTGTTCCGCTTTCCGCGTCCGGGCGGGAGCCGGGCGGACGGCCATAGTGGAACTCCACGTTCTCGAACCGCAGCGCGCCGTCGGTGATGATCAGCGGGGTGGCTTCAGGATGGTCGATGACGCCATGGGGGCGGGAGATGGTCGCCATGCCGTTCTGCACCGTGCCGACGTTCTCGAACAGGCCGGCGATGGTGCGCAGGATCCAGCCCGACATCTGCGACAGACGCAGCACCAGGCCGACGGCCATCGCGATGGCCCCGGCAGAAACGGCGCCGTCCATCCACAGCGCGATGGCCTGGCCGGTGGTGACCACCAGCAGGACGCCGTTCAGCAGGGTCAGGGTGACGGTCATATTGAAGATGGCGCGCATCAGCACCCGATAGGCCCTGACATGGCCGTTCAGGCCTCCCAGGGCGAAGGCGTCTTCTCGTTCCGCGTGGGCGAACAGCTTGACCGACAGGATATTGGTGTAGCTGTCCACCACCCGCCCGGTGAGGGCGGACGTGGCCTCGGACAGGGTCTCGGCCTTGGTGCGGACGGGGGGGACCATGTAACGGATGACCGCCAGATAGGCGACCATCCACACCAGGATCGGCACCAGCAGCCAGGGATTGAGGGCGATGAACAGCCCCACCAGCCCGGCGACGAAGGTCAGCATGGTCCAGATGCCGTCGAGAATATTGACGACGGATTCTCGGACGGCCGGACCGGTCTGCATGACTTTCTGGGCGACCCGGCCGGCGAAGTCGTTCTGGAAGAAGGTCAGGCTTTGCCGCAGCACCCAGCGATAGTTGTCCCAGCGGATGTTGTCGGTCAGCGACGGGACCAGGGACAGATTGATCAGCCCGCGCGACACCAGCACCAGCAGCGGCCTCAGGATGGCGGCGACCACGGCCATGGCCACCAGCGGCCAGCCGTATTCCGCCAGGAACGTCTGCGGCGTGGCCGCCTCCAGCCAGTCCACCAGCATGCCGAGGAAGGCATACATCGCCATCTCCGACAGCGACGCGAGGCCGGAGATGATCAGGGCGACGATGAGCAACCCGCGCACAGGGCGCAGAAAATGGCGGTAAAAGCCCCCGACGGTGTCGGGGGGCGGCACCACCGGATCCTGGGGCAGGGTCTGGGTCAGGCGTTCGAAAAAGGCGTGCATCAGGGAAACCGGTCTTCGGGGACGGGCCGCCTATATGGGGCGTTCGGCGGCGGATGGCACGGGGGGCGTGGAACGCCGTCGTTGGATTGGCCCGCGGCAATGAGAGGCAAGACGCTCGCGGTGCGGGAGCGCAGAAACCGTCGGTCAAGGATTATTGTCCGGGATTCGTATGGGAGATAAGGTCTCGGGCGATCCTGGGGAGAAGCGTAATGGATTACGGTAGTTGTGTTGTTCGTTGTCTTTCTACGCCTTGGGCTGCCACCGTTTTCGGGACAAAGAACTGTGTGGCTTCGTAGCGGTGGTATTCCCGCTCTCGCTTGGCTGCCACACGGCCAAGCTTGCTTCGCAGCGGGTAGCGGATGTGGTGTGGACCAAGAGGGCAACGGTTTGCGCAATACCGCCGACCAGCTTCTATGTCTGAATCATCCTTTGTTTTGTTCCGGAGCAGACCGAAATTACTCCAGACCGGCTTTCGCCAGGGTCGCCTTGGCGCGGGTGACGATGGGGGCATCGATGAAGACACCGTCCAGCAGGAACGCTCCCCGCCCCTCTGCCGCCGCCGTGTCGGCTGCCGCGATCACCCGGCGTGCCCAGTCCACGGCTTCGGCCGGAGGAGTGAAGGCAGTGGTCAGGATCGGCACCACTTTGGGGTGGATGCAGCTGGCCCCGTCGAAGCCGAACCGGGCGGCTTCCTCTGCCGCGTCCGTCAGACCGGTTTCGTCGTTGAACTGCGCGACCGAGCGCAGCAGTCCCAGGGACAGCTTGCCTTCTGCCTTGGCGGCGTAATGCACCATCAGCTTGGGCAAGCGCAGCACCTCCGCCTCGGGCCGGCCGCCGGTATCCGTGGCGAAGTCTTCCGCTCCCAGACACAGCGCACTCACCCGGGGATGGGCGGCGACGGCGCGGGCGTCGAGCATGGCCGCCGCCGTCTCGATGATGGCGATCACATCGAACGGCGCGCCGCTTTCCACGCCGCCGGCCGAGATCACCCGGTCCACATCCTCCCGGCTGCCGGCCTTGGGCAGCATCACCCCGTCGGCGCCGGCGGCGAGGGCGGCGCGCACGTCGGCGGCCAGGCGGTCGGTGGCGTTCACCCGCACATAGACCCGCGCCCCGTTGCGGCGCACCAATGGCACGGCAGCGCTCAGGGCATCGCGCGCCGCGTCCTTCGATCCTTCCGGAACAGCGTCCTCCAGGTCCAGGATGATGGCGTCGGCACCGCGTTGGTGCGCCTTGGCAACGAAGCGCTCCACATGGGCGGGGATGTACAGAAGGGAGCGCAGCTTCATGCTGTGGCTCCGTCGTCGGCCAGCACCGTGCCGCTGCTCAGCAGGCTGTCGATGCGGGCGGTGTCCAGGTTGAAGTCCCGCAGGATATCCCGGCTGTGTTCTCCCAGACGTGGAGCGGGGCGGTAGATGTTCCCCGGCGTCGCCGACAGACGGGGCAGGGGGGAATGGGTGGGCGCCGAGCCCAGGTCGGCATCGGGCATGTCCACGAAGATTTCGCGCTCGATGAAGTGGGGATCGGCGGAGATGTCCTCGATGGAATACAGCTGGGCGGCGGTGATGCCGTCCTCGGCGAAGATGCGCATCACCTCGTCGCGGTTGCGCGCACCGATCCAGCCACCGACCACCGCGTCCACGTCCGACCGGTGGGCGACCCGGTTTTCGTTGGTGGCATAGCGGGGATCTTCGATCATGTCTTCCCGCCCGATGGTGCGGAACAGGCGCTCGGCCGTGCGCTGTACCGAAGCCGAGATCGCAATGAAGTGGCCGTCGGCGCTGCGGTAGACGTTGCGCGGGCTGGAGGTATTGGAGCCGTTGCCAACGCGCGGCTTGGGGACGCCGGTCAGCTGGTAGTCCAGGGGCTCGGGACCGAGGACGGAAACCATGGCTTCCAGCAGGGCCAGATCGATGATCTGGCCGGTGCCGGTCTGATCCCGCGACCGCAGGGCCATCATCACCGCATTGGCGCCGTAAAGGCCGGAAATCATGTCCGCCAGGGCCAGCGGCGGCAGCAGGGGATCGCCGCCGGCCTCGCCATTGCGATGGGCGAAGCCGGACATGCCTTCCACCAGCGTGCCGAAACCGGGCCGCTTGCTGTAGGGGCCGGTCTGGCCGAAGCCCGAAACCCTGAGCACGATCAGGCGCGGAAAGTCGCGGGCCAGGACCTCTGGACCGAAGCCCATTTTTTCAAGCGTGCCGGGGCGGAAGCTTTCGATCATGACGTCGGAGGACGCCATCAGGTCCCGCAACAGGTCGATGGCGCCGTCGCCGTGGAAGTCGAGACCGATGGAGCGCTTGTTGCGGCCGTAGGTCTTCCAGAAGGTCGACTGGCCCTTCTGCCGCCAGGCCCGCAAGGGGTCGCCGGCGGGCAGGGGCTCGACCTTGACCACGTCGGCACCGAAATCCGCCATCTGCAGCGACGCCATGTTGCCGGCCACCAGGCGGGAAAGGTCCAGGATGCGCAGGCCGCGCAAGGGACCCGTCGGTTCGGGGGCGTAGTCGATATGGCTCCAGGACGGGGCTTTGGTCATGCGTTCGATTCCTCGGTGGTCTCCCCCGACGCGGCGATGCGGGCCTTGCGGCGGCGCATCACGGCCCTGAGGGCGGTGGTGGTGACGATGGCCACGGCCATCAAAATCAGGATGGTCAGGGAAATCGGTCGCTCCCAGAAGATCCCGACGCTCCCCTGGCCAAGCATAACCGATTGCCGGAAATAGTTCTCGGCCAGCGGCGCCAAAACGACAGCGAGAATGAATGGACCCGTCGGATAATCATTCTTGCGCATCAGGTAGCCGATGACGCCGAAGACCAGCGCAACCCAAATATTGAAGGTTGAATAGGACAGGGAATAGGCGCCCATGACGCACAGGGCAATGACGACGGAGGCCAGGACACCCTGAATGCCGCGCAGCAGGTTGACGAACAGGGGGATCAGCAGAACGTTGGACAGCAGCAGGAAGACGTTGGCGATCACCAGACCGGCGATCATTGCCCAGACCACGTCGCCGGACTTGATCATCAGCAGCGGTCCGGGCTGCATGCCGAACATGATCAGCGCACCGAGCATGATCGCCGTGCCGCCGGATCCCGGGATGCCCAGGGTGATCAGCGGGATCAGCGAGCCGGGAACCGAGGCGTTGTTGGATGCTTCCGGCGAGGCCAGACCGGCGACGGCGCCCTTGCCGAAGGTTTCCGGCTTGCGGGAGATCTTCTTTTCCAGCGCATAGGCCAGGAAGGTGGCGATGGTCGCACCGGCCCCCGGCAGCAGGCCGACGATGGTGCCGATCAGCGAGCCGCGCAAGGCTGGCCCCTGGCTTTCGCGCAGGGAAGAGCGGGGCGGCAGATAGCTGGACAGCTTCAGGCTGGGCTTGCCCAGGTTCAGGGTCAGCTGCTTTTCCAGGTTATGGAAAACCTCGCCCAATCCGTACAGGCCGATGATGATGGCGACGAAGTCGATGCCTTCGATGAATTCCGGCGTGATGGCGAAGCGGACATAGCCGGAGATGTAATCGCTGCCGATGGTCGAGACCAGGACCCCGAAGAAAACCATCATCAGGGCTTTCATGATGTCCTCGCCGGCCAGCAGCACGATGGTCGACAGGCCGAGCAGCATCAGCAGGAAGTATTCCGGCGGCCCCAGGAAGATGGCATTGCGGGCCACCACCGGGGCAAAGAAGATCAGGACCAGCAGGCCGAAGGTGCCGCCGATGAACGACGATACGGCGGAGATGCCCAGGGCAATGCCGCCCTTGCCCTGCTGCATCATCGGATAACCCTCCAGGGCGGTGATGATGGCCGGGGCGTCGCCGGGCGTGTTGATCAGGATAGAGGTGATGCGTCCGCCGTACATGGTGCCCATGTACACGCCGGTCAGCAGGCACAGGCCGGAAGCATGGTCCATGCCGAAGGTCAGGGGCAGCATCAGCGCGATGCCGGCCGACGGGCCGAGGCCGGGCAGGGCGCCGACCACGGTGCCGATCATCCCGGCAATGAAGATGAGCCCGAGGTTGTAGGGCGTGAGAACGGCATCAAAGCCGCTGGCCAGATGGCCTAGAATATCCATCATCTCTTCGCTCCGGGATCAGCTGAGGGGGATTTTCAGCCAAAGGCTGAAGATGCCGTAGAGCGTCGAGAGGGTGACGACGGTCGAGATCAGACCGACACGCCAGCCTCGCCCCAGCAGGAGGGTGGTGACCACGAACAGGCAGATGCCCAGGGGGATCAACAGAGACCCCAGCGAAGCGGCAAGGGTCGCCAGGGCAATGGCGACGATCGCCACCAGAACGGCGGGCACGCCGGACGACAGCACCGACCCGCCTGTTTCCCCGTCCGGGCCGGCGTCGTGTCCGGGCTTGGCGGCCCGGCGTCTCGCCAGGCCGCGGATCAGAATGGCGGCGCAGAAGACCAGGATCGCCGCAGCCATGTTGACCGGAACGAAGCCCGGTCCGAACCCCTGGGCGGAGGCATAGGGCATGTCCAGACCGGAGTATAGGGTGCCCCCCGCAAACGCCACGAGGCAGCCCAGGAAAAGGAGTTCCGAAGGTTTCATACGGGGGGCTCCTGCCTTACTTCAGCAGACCGAGAGAGGTCAGGGCCGTCTTGTAGGCACCCTGCATCACGCTCAGGTAGGCGGCGAACTGGTCACCGGGCAGGAAACCGGGAACCACCGAATTCGGATCCAGGTAGACTTCCTTCCACTTCGGGTTTTCGCTCAGCTCCTTCATCTTGCCGATCAGCCAGTCACGGGCTTCCGGGCTGATGTCAGGGGCTGCGACAACGCCGCGGAACAGGCTGAGGGTGATTTCATAGCCCATTTCCTGGAATGTCGGGACTTCGGGCATGGCTTCGATGCGTTCGTCGGTGCTGATGGCCAGAGCTTTGAAGTTGCCGGCCTCGATGAAGTCCTTGGCCGGACCGGGGTTGGAGATGGTGAAGTCGAGCTGTCCCGACAGCAGGGCGGCAACCACTTCGCCGTCGCTTTGGAACGGAATGAAGTTGATCTTGGCTCCGGACAGCTCGCCGAAGCGGATGGCGACGATATGTTCGATCGAGCCGGTGGCCGTGCCCCCGACGTTCAGGGTCTTGCCGGCGTTCAGCAGATCCTCGATGGAGGAATAGGGGCCGTTGGCGCTGACCAGCAGCAGTTCGGGGTCGATCCCCAGACGGGCGATCGGGGTGAAGTTGGTGTAGTCCAGGCCGATGTTGGAGGTCAGCGGCGTGGTGATGTGGGACGAGGTGACCGACATCAGGAAATGACCGTCGCCGTCATGGCCGTTGAGGTAGCCCATGGCCACAGCCGAGCTGCCGCCCGGCTTGTTGACCACCGAGATCGGCACTTCGATGATGCCCTCTTCCTGAAGGATCTTGGCCATGGTGCGCAGCAGGGTATCGTGGCCGCCGCCAGGACCGTACCCGGCGACGAATTCGATGCCACGATCACCGGGGAAGTCCTCAGCCCGGGCGGTATCGGGAACCACCGTGGCGGCGGCGACGGTGGCCAGAAGGGCGAGGCCGAAACCCCGGCGGCTAATGGAGTGGCAGAACATCTTTTCCTCCCATGATGAGGTGAAGGCTTAGGGATTGATTCCCTTGGCTTTGGATGGTGGGTCGTCGCGTGTTGTTTCGCTCCCACCGAGCGATTTCGTGATCGCCGCAGCAGCCGCGCGGACGATGGGTTCGATATCCGGAATGGCCAGGGCCAGCCGTTCGGCCGGTCCGGCGATGTTGAAGGCGGCAATGATCGCGCCGTCGCGGTTGCGGATCGGTGCGGCCATGCCGCCGGCACCTTCGACCACGCCCCGGCGGTTCACCTGCAGGCCCGCTTCGCGTGCCGCCGCGACCCGGGCGATCAGGCTGTCTTCGGTTTCCTGCAGGCGGCCGGCGGCCAGTTCGGTCCGCGCGTAGTCCCGCAAGGCGCTGTCCGTCAAACCGCCCAGCAGGATGATCCCGGAAGACACCTGATGGGGCCGTCGTTCGGCGCGCACGTCGCGGTCATAGAGAATTTCACGCTGTGGCAGGTGCTTCAGGATGTAGCGGAGCCGGAAATCGTCATCCAGAACGGCGATGAATCCGCTTTCGCCGCTGGCATGCACCGCGTTCCTCAGCGGTTCTTCGGCGTGGCGCAGCAGCGTCCCCCAGGCACCCCGACCATGCGAGGGCTCTCCGGGCAGGCGGATCAGGGAATAACGCCCGTCTTCCCGCCGGCGGATGTAACCGGTCTCCACCAGCAGGCGCAGTAGATCCAGCGCGCTGCTTTTCGGCAGCGACAGCGCGTTGACCACGTCGACGAAAGCCGCCGGCTCCGTTCGTTCGGCCATCCATTCAATGATGCGCAGGATGCGCTCGGCACCGCGACCGCTCATGAGACGTTTCCCCGTCGGTTCAGTATACTGAACGCGTTTCGAAATATTGACCTCCTTGTCCTACCGGGAGGCGTGGGCTTCCGTCAAGGTAATTCCATGATCCGGACAGCCTCCGGGGATCTCGGAGCGGGCTGCCGAGGGGGGCGCATTGGAGAAGGGTCTGGAACGAATAGGATCTTTCATCCGCACCGGCGGTGGGGCGGACTATGGCGAACCCTCGCCGGCCTCGGTTCGCGTCAGTTCGACCGGTCGTCGGAGGGCGTGTCGGGATGGAAACGGAGTCGGTTTGGAGGCGGAAAGATCGGATCGGGAAGCGGGAGGAGATTACCTGCCGCAGACCGTCTCCCAGATCGCCCGCAGCTGATCGGGCAGGCCGACGGGGTCGAAGGGTTTGACGATCACGTCAACGGCGCCTTTGTCCTTATAGACAGCCTGCTCATGTAGTTGCGCCTTGGCGGTCATGAAAACGAAGGGCGCCGCTGCGCCCCCGGGCAGGGTGCGGATGCGGGTCATGGCTTCCACGCCGCTGATGTCGGGCAGCATGACGTCGAACAGGCACAGGTCGGGAGCGAAGCCCGGGAAGGCCGCCACGGCGTCCTCGCCCAGCGTACAATGGAGGACTTCGAAACCGCCGATGTCTTCCAGCGCGATCTTGCCGATCATCGCGATGTCGTCCACGTCTTCCAGGTACAGGATCTTCCGCAGGGGCGCGTTCATGCTCAGGCCCCGGCAGAGGCGGCCAGGGGCAGGGTGATCTCGAACGTGGTGCCCACCCCTTCGGTGCTGTCGAAGGTGATGGTACCGCCAAAGACCTCGATCAGGGTTTTGGTGATGTGCAGGCCCAGGCCACTGCTGCCCTTCTGGGCGCTGCCAGAGGAATCCGCCTGGGAAAAACGGTCGAACACACAGGATTGGAACTCCAGGGGAATTCCGGTTCCATGGTCGATCACCCGCAAGGTGACCGTATCGGCGCCCTTGTCCATCGTCACCAAAACCTCTCCCCCCTTATGCGAATACCGAGCCGCGTTGGAGAGCAAGTTGACCATTGCCTGCTCGAAACGATCCGGATCCACATTAACCGGTATTGTCTCCGCCGCTGTTTCTACGCGGAAGGAGACCCCCCATTTTTCGGCCAGTGCTTCCTGTCGGCAGGTAATGTCGCGGATGTGGGGAATAAGGTCCAGGCTTTCGATGTGGTATTCCATGCGGCCGGCGGCGATTTTCTCGCTGTCCAGGATATCGTTCACCAGCCGGCCCAGCCGTTCCGTGCCGCTTGCCGCCACTTCCAGCAGCCGCTTGCCACGGTCGTCCAGCGAACCGCCGGCCAAAGCCTTCAGCAGGGACAGAGAGCCGTGGATCGAGGTCAGCGGCGTGCGGATCTCGTGGTTCACCGTGGACACGAACTCGTCTTTCATCCGTTCGATCCGCTTGCGGTTGGTGATGTCGCGGATGATGCCGCAGTAGAGGATCTCGCCGGTGGTATCCAGTTCGCTCACCGACAGTTCGGCTTCGAACCGGCTGCCGTCCTTGCGCCGGGCCGGAACCTCGACCGTATGGCCGATCACGCCGGATACCATGCCGCGCCGGTGAGTGCCGATCCCCTGGTGGTGGGGGCCGCGCAGGTCGTCGGGCATCAGCAGCGTGACGTCCTGGCCCAGAACGTCGTCCCGGCGGTAATGGAACATGGCTTCGCAGGCCGGGTTGAAGACCTGAATGCGGCTGTCCGCACCGATGACGATCAGTCCGTCGGCCACGTTGTCGACAATGGCGCGCAGCTTCTCCTTGTTGTCCTGTACCTGGGCGATGGCGGCGGAAAAGGCCCGGGCCAGGGCGC
Source organism: Rhodospirillaceae bacterium Z3-40 (assembly GCA_046233135.1). GTDB lineage: Bacteria > Pseudomonadota > Alphaproteobacteria > Rhodospirillales > Rhodospirillaceae > JBJXHN01. Next base: position 300,351 of record JBJXHN010000006.1, read on the forward strand.
CGATCTCGTCGCTTTGATCCACGGGCAGATTCGGCATCAATGTGTGGGTGTCCGGATCTTCCCGGAACCGTTCCACCGCCCCGGTCATGCGGGCGAGAGGGCGGGTGACATGGCGGGAGGCAACAAGACCGAACCCGAGGACGACCACCAACAGGCCGCAGGTGATCAGCACCACGGTCTCGCGGGTCTGGGCCACGGGGATATCGACCAGGGTCCGGGGGCTGTAGCTGATGATGGTCAGTTCCGGGCTGTCCGTATCGGCTTCCTTCAGGGTATGCAGCACATAGATATTGTGCGCATCCCGGGCGATCTGGTCCGGTCCGGTGCGGTCGATGAACGACAGGGCGCGGTGGGGGACATAGGTGCCGTCTTCCCGCAACGCCATCGGAGAGACCGCGCCGTTGCTCTCATAGGTCAGATAGGCGCCGGCGCCGTTGGCGATGATGGTGTCGTGTTTCGGGCGTACCTTGAGCAAGGTGGCCCGCAGCATCCGTTCGAAATCGGCGTTGATGACGAGGACGCCGAACAGGCGGTCCTCTTCGTCCCTTATCGACAGAAGCGAACGGATGGTCGGAATGCGCCGCTGATCCGTCGTGCCGTACTCGCGATTCAGGGTGATCTCGGAATAGCCGATCTGCCCCGGCGGCAGGCGGATTGCCGTCTGGAAATAAGGTTCGCTGACCTTGCTTTGTAAGTGAGGGTCGGGGATGCTGATAATCTCCCGTCCCTGGCGTTCCACGCGCACCAGCTCCCGACCCCCGTCGGACAGGCCGATATAGCGGATCTGGGTGTATTCCGGGCGGGCCTCCAGCACCGACTGGAAGATGGACGACAGGCGGGTCTTCCATAACAGCAGGCTGGACCCGTCCAGAGGATCCACACCGCCGGCTTTGATGCTGCGGGCGATCCCCTGGATCGGCGGGGTGGTCCCCAGGATGCCGGTGTCGGTGGCCATCACCCGGAACGCGCCGGTGATCTGTTCGGTCAGCAACCGGGTTTCCCCCAGCAGCCGCGCCGTGGCCAGTTCCTCCGCCAGCCGCGAGCTCCCCAGATAAGCCGCTACGCCGAAGGCGGCCGAAGCGACGACGGCGACCGTCAGCGCCATCGCCACGATTTTCGCGCGGAGACTGGTAGAGGGCATGGGGGGAGACGCTCCAACACCAAGGGCAGATTCCGCAGGGAATTCTCGATTATGCAGGGAAGGTGCGTCCGCACAAAACCCAGGCTGGAAAAAGGAGCGCCCTCCCGGTACGCTTCAGTATCCATGTCCCGTTCGGGCCTGTCTACCAAGGTTTATAGTCGACGAACTTTTGTGAAGATCCGCAGGCGGAAAGGTCTGTCGGGTTATCCTTCGGTCCAGCGCTGTGCCGCTGCGGTCAGGCGGTCCAGGAAGGTTTCGGCCGCCTTGGACAGGGGCTGGCCGGATCGGTGAACCGCCTGTAAGCCGATCTGTGCCCAGGAATCGGCCAGTGGCGCGCCGGACAGCAGGCCGGGGCGGAAGTAGGGGCGGGCGCTGCTCTCTCGCACGAAGCCGACCCCCAATCCCGCTTGCACCAGGGCGCAGAGCGACGAGGCCCGGTGGACTTTCAGCGCGCGGTGCAGCACCAGGCCTTCGCGGTCGGTGGCGTGGCGGATCACTTCGTCAAGAACGCCGCCTTCGTGCAGCACAACCACGTCGTAGGCCGACGCTTCGCGGAAGGTCACCGGCGGCGGAGTCCAGGTGGCCATGGCATCTTCGGATACCGGGGCACGGGGCCGGGTGTCCTCGGCGCGGGCCAGCAGGGGATGGCCCGGTGCGCCGACCACCCAGATGGGATCGGGCCACAGGGAGTGGACCACCAGACTGCCGGTATGGCTGGTGCCGGCCATCAGGCCGATTTCCGCATCACCACTGCTGACGGCCCGCAGCGCCTCGCGGCTGTAGACCTCTTCCACCGAGAAGGCGACCTTGGGGAAATCGTCGCGGAACTGGCGCACTACCTCGGGAAACGGGCCGAGGAACGCGCTGGAGGACGCGGCCACGAACAACTCTCCGCGCACGTCTCCCGATTGCGCCTTCAGCAGCGCCACCAGATCGTTGGCCTGATGCAGCAGCGGACCCGCCCGTTCGGCCAGCAGGCGACCGGTGGCAGTCAGGTCGACGCCGCGCGCCTTGCGGACGAACAGGGGCGTGCCGATGTGGTCTTCCAGTTCGGCGATGCGCCGGCTGACCGCCGAGGCGGCGATGTGCGCGTCCTCGGCGGCCTGCGAGATATTGCCCTTCCGGGCAACGGCTAGGAACAGGCGCAGGGTGGTCAGATCGATATCCATAGTGCGCCGATCATGCCATCCCGCCGAAGACGCGTATACCGCTCCGCCGGAGGCAGGCCCGGCAGGGCATCAGCCCATGCGCTCCAGCCGGCTCAGGGCCTCGCGGCGGAAGGTTTCGGGGTCGGCGCCCAGGAATTCGGTCATTTCCCGGGCGAACACCAGAGAATCTCCAAGGGCATCCAGCCCCCGGCCGATCGAGGCGATCAGGCCGAGGCCGGGAAGGGCGAAAGGCTTGCTGCGGGCGAGAATCTGCATGGGGGACCTCCTGTCGCCGGTTCGTCGGCGATCCGTGGTGAGAGTGAATGGTCTTGATGGGAAAAAGGGTAGGAGGCCTTCGCAGTCGCAACAACAAATCATTCGGCAGGTCAGCCTTGCCGAAACGAGAACCCTGAATTCGCTGGTAAGTCTCAGATGGAGGAGGGTTATTGCGGCGCAGCAATTCGGAGGCCGGGCCGTGCCGCCTGCAGACCGGTTTGCGGCTTCGAAGCCAAGGCGGAGGTGATCTCCGTGGCCCCGCGTGATAGGGTGCCTGCCTTTTGATATAGGCAGTGGGAAGGAACCGCCGATGGCCGTCATGGTGCCCGTGTCCTGGGGCGAATTGATCGACAAGATCACCATTCTGGAAATCAAGCAGGCCCGCATCGACGACGCGGCCAAGCGGGCCAATGTGACCCGCGAGCTGGACGCCCTGTCAGCGGTGCGTGACGGCCACGGGGTCCTGCCCGACGGCCTGGACGCCTTGCATCGGCGGCTGGTGGAGATCAACACCGCCCTGTGGGAGATCGAGGACGACATCCGCGATCGTGAGCGGCGCCAGGACTTTGGTGCCGATTTCATCCGCCTCGCCCGTGCTGTCTATTTCACCAATGACGACCGGTCCCGGGTCAAGCGCCAGGTCAACGACCTGATGGGGTCGGAACTGGTGGAGGAAAAATCCTACGCCGACTATACCGCCGGCTAAGAGGCGGGACCGGCCGCCTCTCGCCTCCAAGGGTGCCACTGCAAATTGCCTGATACCGTCGTTGCCTTTTGCATATTGCAATGCATCCCACTGCACCTTGCGTGAGGTCGGGTCCATATGACGAAGGGCCTGTATATCCATAGGTATGGGCTTCGTTGGTTTCTGGCCGCTCTCGACCTCTGGGCCTTTCGTGGCATCCTCCTTGCAGCGTGAACGCTAAATAGATTGCGTGGATGACTTCGAAGGAAAGGGTTAAAGGCAATGGGGATCAGCGTATCTCTGTCGTCGATTCCGCGGGTTCAACCGGCTGTGGATCACATGGATGTCAACCGCCTCATCAACACTTTGACCCTGGAGCGGGATGCAGGGCGCCGGGCGGCGATCCTGGATGCCCTGGTGCAGCAGGGAACCCGGGAAGCGGCCTATGGCCTGACGGTCTTCCTGCTTGGCGCCGATGCCACGGCCAATGCCGATGTGGTCGCCGCGCTGGCCCGCATGCCTGACGCCGTTGCGCCCTTCGTGTCGCAGATGCTGCGGTCGGCGAATACCGACGTTCGGATGTTCGCGCTGGGGGTCCTCAGCGACCTGCGGCATCCGCAGGCGGTGGACTGGCTGTGCATGCTGCTGGAAGCCGATCCCGATTGCGACGTGGTCGCCTGTGCCCTGGATGTGGCCCTGGAAGTGTGTGTGCCTGCCATGGAACAGGCCCTGATCACGGTCCAGAACCGCTTTTCGGATGATCCTTATATCGGCTTCGTTTCGGCCCTGCTGCTGGACCGGATCGACCATAACCGCAGGACCGTTTTCGGCTGACGACTCCTGTTGGGAAGGCGCCAGATCTCTAATTTTCGTAACCCAGGCATGCGTAAGGGTGTCGGCTCGTGTCTTGTGCCCGCCGCCACGCTTGCGCATCTGCAATCCAGGTGATTGCGGAGTTTCCTGCGTGTTTTGTCCCCCTGCCTCTTCTTCCCTCCTCGCCGAGGGGGGCTCTTCGGCCGTCCCCTCTTTATTTCCGGATGCACGCATCCTCAATAGCCCGGCCCCCGGCTGTTCGGCTTGTCCGTGAGCGCCCGCTGGTCCTGGTGGCCGGCCCGCGCGGTTTGGGCCGGGCTTGCCTGTACCATGATGGGGATCGGCCTTGTCCGGCTGTCCTTCTCTCCCCTTGCCGCAGCCCTGATCGGCGCCGGCGAACTGACGCCGCTGGCGGCGACACGGATCGGCGCGGTGCTGCTGTCGGCCTATTTTCTCGGCGCATTGGTGGCCGATCGGATGGCCCGGCGGTTCGGCCCGTCCATCGTCATCCGCGCCGCCCTGGGGCTGGCCTGTGCAGCGCTTTTGACCGAAGTCTTCTCCCACTCCGCCTGGATCATGGGAGTGACTCGCCTGCTGGCCAATGCTTCCGGGGCCTGCCTGATCGTGCTGGGTCCAACCATGGTGGTGCGGGGTCTCCCGGCGGCGGAGCGGCCAAAGGCCATGGCCGTGGTGTTCATGGGGGTCGGGCTGGGGTCGGTGCTCAGCGGCTGGACGGTGGCGCTCGTGGCACCCTTCGGGCCGGTCTGGGCGTCGGTGGGGATTGCGGTCCTGGCCTCAGCCTGCGTCGGCCTGGGATGGGGCGGGGGCTGGCCATCGGCCCCGGTGCGGCAGTCTCCTTCGCCCGCGGCCAGACCGGCACCGGACGCGGGAGGGGCGGGTGGATCGGTGATGCGGACGCGCGGGCTGATGGCGTTGCACGTGATCTGGATTCTGGACGCCATCGGCAACATTCCCTGCACGGTCTACCTCAGCGACTTCGTCGCCTCGGAGTTGGACCGCGGTGTCCAGGCGGGGGCCCTGGCGTGGAGTGTCTTCGGTTTGGGATGCCTGTTCGGCCCGTTGGTTGCGGCGTGGCTGTTCCGCGTGGCCGGCATGAGGCTGTCTCTGGCGACCTGTTGCGCGATCAAGGGCGGGCTGGTGGTGCTGCTGGCCCTGGGGCCGCCCTCGTTCCTGCTGCTGCCCATGGCTTTCGGAGTCGGTCTGTTCGTGCCGGGCGCGGGGGTGCTGGTGACGTCGACCCTGGCATCCCTGGTGGTGCCGGCCCACCTGTCGCGGCTGTGGGGTTATCTGACGGCGGCCTATGCGCTGTCTCAGGGGGCCGGGGGGATGGTGGCCTCTGTGGGCTATGATGCGCTGTCTTCCTATGCCGCGCTTTACGCTGCTGCCGGCGGCCTGCTTGTGGTGGGGACCCTGTTCGCCCTGAAGCTTCCCGGGCGGGGGCACTGCCCGCCGGAGGAATAGGTTGCAAGGGAGGGTATCGGCATTTTTAGTTGTAGGTGCTCTCCCACATTGACAGGTTCACGGTGGCGCGGAATTCTCCCTGAGAGAACGCCAGGGTGGCAGAGGAGCCGTGTCTGCGAAGGGCTGAGGTCAGGAGGGCTGAGGTCAGGAGTGGCAAGGCCCAGGCCGATACACTGGCCTCCAAGCTTTGGGAGGCCCGTCGGGATATGCAGGCGCTCAGGACCACGCATGGGGTTCTGGAATCGCTGATTTCTCGACTGCGGGCGCAGCTGGAAGGCCAATCGACAGATGGGGATCAGGCAAGGATTCAGCGCATCGCGGAAGAACTTCAGGATCAGCAGACACGCCTGGAAGTCCAAATACAATCCTACGAGATCGCAACAGCACCTGGTGTCTGAAGCGAACATATGCGGAACGCGTGGTTCTTGGGGCGCTTGACAGGTTTTCCGTGGCGGGGCAAGGTTCCGGAAGCAATCGCCTTGGTAGTGTCATCCAGGTCGGCGAGACGGCTATCGTGAAAAGAAGGGGGGCGGTAATGCGACGGATCCTGAAGGCTTGGGTTGTCGTGCTGCCCTTGTTTTCTGTGGCCTGCGCCTCCGGAGGGGCTCCGGGGACCGCAGGTGGCAGTGGCGGGACCCAATCTGCCGATGCACTGAACACCTATAATGGTGATATTACCACAGAATATACCGCGACCGGCGTCGTCGTCGGGGCCGCCTTGGGATGCGGGCTCGGTCTGCTGCTGACGGGCAAGGCAGAATATTGCGCCGCCGGGGCCGCCGCAGGCGGTGTGGCCGGTGGCGTGGGCGGCTATGCGGTGTCCAAGTCCCAGCAAACGCAAAGCTTGCGCAAGGCTTCGCTGCAGGAAACCCGGTCTGTCCTGACAAAGGAACTGTACCAGGCACAGGAAGCACGCCGCTTGGCGGAACGGCTGACGGCGAGCCATCAGAAAGCGCTGACCAACCTGCGTGTGCAGGTGGCTTCCGGGCGGGCTACCACGGCCCAACTGAACACGCGGGTCAAAGCGGCTGAAGCGGATCTTCAGCGATTGAAAAAGGCACGGACGCTTCTGGAGCAGCAAATCGGTGTCGCCGCCAGCAGCGGTTCAAAGCGCGGCAGTATTGAGGATCAGCAAGCCTTGGCCAAGATCAAGGAGGCTCTGCTGGCCGAAAAGGCCAAGCTTGACGAGCAAGTTGACGCGCTGGAAGGGGCGATCCGGGGGGATCCGGCGACGGTTCGTTTCGATCGGGACGGCATGGGGCCAAACCGGCGGGCGGCGTGACGGTTTCATGGAGAGAGCGGTATGACGGGACGGTTGCCGGTGATCGGCGCGCTGGTGGTGGCCGGCTTCGGGCTGGCCGGATGTTCGGCGCAGGAGTGTGATCCGCATAAGGTGGGTAACCTGTTCACGGCTACCGGCTGTGTGGTTTCGGGCGGTTTTACGGAGCACGTGGCGCAGGTTCGCCGGGAAGTGGAGGCCTTGCGCCGGGACGTTGAGATTACCAACCAGGAGGCCGCCGCCTATCGTCGTGAAGCCGACCGTCTGGCCGCCGATCGGGCTGCGCTGGAAGAGCAGGTGGAAGAACAGCAACTGGCCCTGGATCGTCTGCATCTTGACCTGAACAGCATTCGGGTATCGACGGATCGCCAGCGTGCGCAGGTGCAGGCAATGGAACAGGAACTGGCCGCCGCGCAGTCGACGCTTAACACTATGAACCAACCCAATGTCTCGGCGGCGGAAATTGCCGGCCTGCGGGCTGATGTGGAAGAGCGGAAACGGGTGCTCGAAGCCTATCTGGGGACCATCCGGCAGGAATAGGCCGCAGGTTCCTGGCGAAGGTTGACCGTGGTATCAGGGGCCGGTGCGGGTGTCGGTCGAAGTAAGGGGCCTGGCTTTGGGAAAAATACTGGCCGTCGTTTTGGCCTTTGTGCTGGCGGGGATCGGCTGGATGGCCTTTACGGCTTGTGGCTTGTCCGTTCCGGGGCTGGGGCCGGTGGTTGCCTGGTGTGATGCGCCCGTGCCCCCACGCGACGTGGCTCTGGACGCCGCCAGGGACCGAACGGGAGCCCTTTTGGGACAGTTGGAATCCATGCAGCGCCAGCTAATGCTGGCGCCGGATTGTCCCGAACCCCCGCCGCCGCAGGAAGCCCGACTGCCCGAACCGGAGCCGGAGATTCCACCGCCGGAAGAGGAACCGGCACCTGAGCCCGAACCGGAAGAGCAGGCCGCCCTGCAGGAGGAGCCGCCTCAGGAGTCGGCTCCTCCGCCGGTACCGCCGCCCAGGCCGGATCCACCGGAAGGCTGGTCTCCGCAGCCGGAGCCTCCGCCGCGGCAGGTTACCCAGAGGTTGCGGGAGCCGACGGCCGAATGCCCTGTTATCCCTTCCGAAAAGGTGCTGCTGGTGCTGGACGCGTCCTCCAGCATGAAATGGTCTTACAATGTCGACCCGGGTTTGGAACTGCGGCTGAACGAGATCGCCAACTCCTCGGGTTTGGTTGTGGGCAATATTGTTGGCGCTTTGCTGGGGGTGAATCCGGCTGCCATCGAAATTCGACGGATCGTGGCGCAAATTGAAAATACGCCCGGACCGCAACGCATTGCCCTGGCCAAGCAGGCTCTGACCGATCTGGTCCGGGCCTCCGATCCTGGAATCACCTACCAATACGTCACCTTTTCGCCCTGCGGGCCGCCGACCAGCCGGGGTATCTATGGTCCCGGCGAACGGGCGCAACTGATGGACCGGATCCGCTCCACATCGTTGCAGACACAGACCGCTCTGGCCCATGCGGTGGCCAACCTGCCTGCTTTGGCTGGCGGCGGCGATCCGGGGGCACCGGTGAACGTTGTGTTGCTCTCCGACGGGCTGGATTCTTGCGACGGAGACCCCTGTGGTGCCGCGGCGCAGGTGGAGCAGCGCTATCCGGGGATAAACATCAACGTGGTGGCGCTGAGCCGCAATATCTCTGCCCTGCGCTGCGTTGCCGATCGCACCAAGGGGCAATTCTTCGATGTTCGCGATGCCGGCCAGCTGGTGGACCGCCTGCGGACGGCGTCCGGCCAGGGGCTGCCGGAGCACTGCCGATGACAGGTGCAGGCGTTCTTTCGTGGACCATGATGACGGCACCCCGTTCCGGGCAAGGATTTGAGAACCGATGACCGAGACCAATTCTTCCTCCGGCTCCCCGATACCCGGTGCTGTACCTCCCGGACCCGTCGATCCTGGTTCGGCACCGGTTTCGGGTTCCGTGTCCCGGCCCTGGTTGCCGGTGGCCATCGCTTGCGGCGTGGCTGCCCTGTTGCTGATCATTCTGCTGATTCCCGGGGTCTTGCGCTATCCGGATGACGCCGAAGTGGTCGGTCCCGATCCCAATGCCCTTGCCGCTCAGCAGGAGGTCAACCGGTCGCTGGAGGAGCAGATCGCCAGCCTGCGTCGTCTGGTGGATGCCAATGTCTGTGTGGCGGACGGGACCTATCAGGTGCCGCCGGGGGCTGGCGTGATGCCTCAGGACTGGCAGGCTCTGCCGCCGGCGGCGCCGGGGCAGACGCCCATGCCCCAGACCAGCCTACCGCCCGACAGTCCGCCGTTCACGGGGTCCCTGCTGGACTATGTGGACGAGGCGGTGGTACTGATCCTTGCCGAGCATGCCGATGGCATCGGTCAGGGAACGGGCTTTCTGGTCTCTCAGAACCAGGTTATGACCAACGCCCATATAACCCAGGGAATGGCACCGGGCGGGAAGATTTTCCTGTTTGGCAAGGGTATCGGTGTGGCACGCGCGCAGGTGGTTGCCCAGTCGCCCGATGATGACGCGATGCGGCCCGACTTCGCCTTGCTTTCATTCGAAAGCGAAACACCAGGACCCTATCGGCCCTTTGTCTTCGCACCGACGCCGCCCCGGTTGTCTCATGTGGTCGCTGCCGGATATCCGGGGATCATTCTGGACACGGACGCGAACTTCCAAGCCATGATCAACGGCACCTTCCAGGACATCCCCGAAGCCACGACCACCGAAGGGGTTGTGAATGCCATCCAACAGGGGCAAGGGGTGCGTGTCCTGGTTCACTCGGCGCAGATTTCCCATGGGAATAGCGGGGGGCCGTTGCTGGATCAATGCGGTCGGGTGGTCGGCGTCAACACGTGGATCCGCAACGAAACTGATGGCAGCCTGCACTATAGCCAGGATCCGGAAAGCGCCATGGCGTTTCTGCGCCAGGCGGGCGTGACCCTGCAGGCGAACACCGATCCGTGCATCCCTGGATCGGCGAGGGCAGAAGCGTCCGAGGCTCCGGCCGATGAACCCCCTGCAACGACGGAACAAGGAGCCGGCCCGGCCGCGCCATCCGCTGATGGAACCAGCGGAGACCAGGTACCGCCTGCATCGGCGCCAGGGGAAGGTCCAGGCGGGGAGGGGGCTGCCGGGTCAGGCGCCCCGAAACCTCCCGGGCAGGCGGAGTAAGGGCCGGTGGATCGCCAACGGATCCTGGAAACCTCCTTGCGGGGGCTGCGTCCTCGGGGGCAGGCCGGACGCCGGGTGCTGGATTCCTGGGAACAGCTGACCGGTTATCTGCGGGCGACTCTGGGTGATGGTCCGGCTGATCTGCTCGCCGAACCCGTTCCCGGCGCCAACGACAGCTACACCTGGTACGGTCCGGACGGTGCCCGGCCCCAGGCTGTTTCTGCCTTGCCACCAGAGCAGCGCAGCGCCGTGCTGGCCAAGGTGGCAGCCTATCAGGATGCCATCCGGGCCGAGATCGCACACCTGCGCCAATCGGGGCAACCGGAAGGGGCGGCTTTGGCTGCTTCGCTGGAAGCCGCACTGGTGGTGCCGCTGACAGCGCGGGGGGCTGGCAGTGCTTCAGACCCCGAGGCCCTGGATTCCATTTTGCGGGTGGTCGGGGATCAGCCGGTTCTGATCAACTGGGGGATCGAAAGCGAGGCCCAGGCTCCGGTGGCCGAGCCGCTTCGGGAATTCGTGTCGCGTCCCCCGCCGCCGCCACGACCGCAGCCGGCCGCTGTCCCCGCGCCTGCACCGACTGTTCCTTCGATGGTGCCGGCCGCTGCGGCCTTGCCAGCCGTCACGACGCCACCCTTCTGGCTTTTGCCCCTGTTGTGGTTGCTGTTTGCCCTGCTGATGGCCGGGATTTATCTGGCGCTTCTCGCCGGCTGCGGAATGAGCCGCTCCGGCGGGTTGTTCAATTTCTGCCCGGCCGTTGCCCAAACCGTTGAGCCGCCGTCATTGGACCATGCCCGCACAGAGGCGCTGACTGCCGAGCGTGATCGCCTGCTGGCTGAACTGCGCAGCCTGCCGCGCTGTGAGACCCAGGCCCGGGTGGATCCCCCGGATCTGAATCCGCCCGGCCCGGCAGAAGTCCCCCACGAGGAGCCCCCGCCCGAAGATGTCGTTGAGCAGACACCTCCTCCCCAGGAGCCACCCGCTGATCCGGAGTTCGACCAGCGGGTGGAAGAAAATGACGGGCAGGAGGGGGACGTGACGGTGACCTTGATCTGGGACGGTCCGTCGGACCTGGATCTTTACGTGATCTGCCCGAATGGAGAAGAAGTCTATTACCGCAATATGAGTGGATGTGGCGGGGCATTGGATATCGACGCCAATTCCTCTCGGAGCAGTATGCGTGACCGGCCGGTCGAGCATGCGGTGTTCCAGGGGCAGCCTCCGCCGGGGACCTACAAGGTAAGGGTGAAGAACTATGCTCATCGGGGTCCTGGGCAAGGACCCATTCCATATCGCGTTCAGTTGAAAAAGAACGGAGAAGTGTCCGTTGAGACTGGGGCCGTGGCAGACGGCCGCACGGATAACGTACTTCAATTCAGCTTGCCCTGATTTCCACCCCGTCCAAGGGGAGCCGGGTCCGGCTCCCCTGCTGATCCGAAGGCAGCCGTGTTTTATGCTCGGTCCCGCTGTTTCTCCGATATCCGACGATCATGACCGATGAAGGCCTTTTTCCACCATGCTGAAGAAGCTCTACGCCTATCAGGACGACGCGGTGGTAACCCTGGTACCCAATACGGGCATCCAGTTTCTGGATTTCGGGGTCGGTCAGGCCTTCGCCAAGTCGGTGCTGCGGTCCTATTGGTGCGAGGTCAAGCCGGGGGTGACCGATGCGGATGGGAAGGCAGCCGAAGATCTCCATCCCCTGGTACGGGATGCGGAACAGGGCTTCTATTTTAAGGACAGCGACGGGCAGGTGCGCTATGCGCCCGAAGACGATGTCCTGACCCGCAACGGGGATCAGGCGCTTGAGAAGCTGTCCGGTCGCTGGCTTCCCCTGCCGATTCTGCGTGTCCTGCCCAGCGAGGAAGTGGCCGACGGTCCCACCAACTGGGCGCGGCTGTTCATCACCAGGCTGGCCGAACCGGACGAACGCGGCAATATCTGGCGGCTGACGGTGGCCCTTGATACCCTGCTGGCCGACCGGCGGGATGGCCATCCCTATACGATGCCCGAGCCCAAGGACGCCCGGGATCTGATGGTTTTCACGCCTGTCAGCGATCCGGAAAAGCTGCGGTTCTTCCTGACCACATCGTGGGTGCGCAACTGGCTGCGCGAAGCCTATGTCGAAGCCGAGAACCGGGGGGTGAGCGGGCGCGGGCGCCGCAAGACCCTGGAGGATCTGCCCCATCCCGGCGCCTATTGGGCCTACTACCTGACAGTGCTGGCGGTGCTGTGCGGCAACGAAGATTCAGCTTCCTTCGGAACAGCCACCGATCCCAATCTGGCCGGGCCGAAGGTGCCGCGCCTTCGGTTCATCGATGAAAGCCTGTATGGTCCGCACCGCAAGCCTATCCCGGTTGACTTGGTACTGGATATCGGCAACAGCCGCACCTGTGGCCTGTTTATCGAGGAAGGGGAAGGCACCCAGCGGCTGGATATGAGCCAGGTCTACCGGTTGGAGGTGCGCGACCTGTCCAATCCGGCACAGGTTTGCGCCGAGCCGTTCGAAAGCCGCCTGGAATTCCATGCGGCCAGTTTCAACCTGGGCAACCATTCCCGGGAGTCCCGGCGGCCCAAACGGGATGCCTTCTGGTGGCCCTCGCCGGTGCGCGTCGGGCCTGAGGCGGCTTGGTTGTCGACTTTGTCCGACGGCACCCATGGCGAGAGCGGTCTGTCGAGTCCCAAGCGTTATCTGTGGGATGGCCAGGCGCGCCGGACGCCTTGGGTCAACAACCACGGCACTCTGTCGCGGTCGGAACGGGTGCCGCCGATCCGGGGACCCATCCCTTCGAAGCTGACCAGAGACGGCAAGGTGGTGCGGCCTGGTGATCCGTCCCGCACCCCGGGGATGGAGGCCTGCTACGCTCGCAATTCCTTGTACATGCTGATGCTGGTGGAAGTGCTGATTCACGCCCTGGCTCAAATCAACGCCCCGGGCAATCGCGCCTATCGCGCCCGGGCTGAAGAACCCCGCCAGCTGCGGACTGTGATCCTGACCGTGCCGTCGGCCACACCTGTGGCCGAACAGCGGATTCTCAAGGGATTGGTGAAAACGGCGGTCGACTTGCTGTGGCAGGTCATGGACTGGGATGATGGCAGCCTGATCCGCAAGAAGCCGAGCCTGAAAATGGATTGGGATGAGGCGACGGCGACCCACCTCGTTTATCTGTACAACGAGATCACCCAGAAGGTTCAGGGGGCGCCTCGCGATTTCTTCCGCTCTCTGGCCCGGGTGCGGTCGGACGGCTCTCTGGGTGGTGCGGCCGGGGATGTACCCTCCTTGCGGGTGGCCAGTATGGACATGGGGGGCGGGACCACGGACCTGATGATCATTGAGCATCAGGTGGTGGACAACGACCGCACGATTGTTCCCCATCAGCTGTTCCGGGAGGGCTTCCGACTGGCCGGTGACGATATCGTCAAGCAGGTGATCGAGACTCTGGTGATGCCCTGTCTCGGCAAGGCTTTGGCTGATGCGGAAACCGAGCACCACCAGACCTTCCTGGCAGAGCGGTTCGGCGGAGACCGGGAAGGCATGGCCCAGCAGGATCGCACTCTGCGCGCCCTGTTCGTCAACCAGGTGTTCAAACCCGCCGCTCTGCGGCTTATGGGGCTGTATGAAAGCACGGTTCGGCGTGGGGTGGATGAAACGCTGTCCTTCACCCTTGGCGACCTGTTGAACGGCGGAGCGCCGGTCAGTGCCGCGGTACGCGGATATGTGGAAGAGGCGGCGAGACGGGCGGATGCCCGGGCGTTCTCGCTGGATGCTGTCCTGATCACCGTGACCACCAGCCAGATGGAGGCGACGGTGCGCGGGGTGGTCAGCACCATGCTGACCGATCTGTGTGATGTGGTGCGGGCCTATGACTGCGATATCCTGCTGCTGTCCGGCCGACCTTCGGCCATGCCGATTATCAAGGACATGGTGGTGGGGCAAATGCCGGTGCCGGTACACCGGATCATTCCCATGAATGGCTATGATGTCGGTAATTGGTATCCCTTCCACTCGCCCACCTTCCGTATCGAAGACCCGAAGACGACAGCCGCAGTTGGGGCAATCCTCTGCCAAGTGGCAGAGGGGCGGATCGAAGGAATGCTCATGCGATCCAGTGAAATCCGCATGACGTCTACCGCCCGCTTCATCGGGGTAATGGAACGCAACGATCAGATCCATGACGAGAAGCTGTTCTTCAGTGATATCGACCTGGATACGGAGCGGGCAGAAACCAGCCGGCCGGTCACCGTGACGCCGCCGGCTTTCCTGGGCTATCGCCAGTTGCCCATGGAACGGTGGAAGACCACACCGCTCTATTTCCTCAGTTTCCGCAACGCCGGTGATGTGTCCCAATACCGTATGCCTGTCACCCTGACCCTGGTGCGGGATGCCGGCGGTAGCGGGGCGGACGAGGAGGCATTGACCGAGGAGTTCGCTATCGCCGAGGCTGTGGATCGTCTGGGCACGGATTGCGGTCATGCCTTGCGGCTGTCGTTCCAGTCCCTTCGGGTGGAGCGGGAGCAGGAGGCGGGCTATTGGCTCGACAGTGGTGTGTTGAAAGTGTCACGGGATTGAGGGAGGCGGCGGCGTGAGCGTGAGAGACAAGGACGCCGGCCTGGGCCGGACCTGCAGCCGGTACCGGACGGCCGCCTATGATGCCCTGGGCTGGATTGCCGACAATGGACGGCTGGTGGGGCCGGCCCGGCCGGCGCTGGAACGCGCCCTGAAGCGCCACGCCATGGAGGCGCGGCGATTGGCGACGGCCGCGGTACGGCCCATGTCGGTTGCGGTGTTCGGTCCCAGTCAGGCGGGAAAGTCTTTTCTGGTGGGCAAGCTGATCACCCCCCAGGGCCGCGCGGCGCGGGTCGTCTTCGGTGTGGGAGACGAACGGGTCACCAAGGATTTCCTGAGCGAGGTCAATCCCCAGGGAGGCCGGGAGACGACGGGTCTGGTAACCCGCTTTTCCATCGTCCCGGAAGACACGCCGGCCGGCTTCCCCGTTTCCCTGCGCCTGATGCGCGAGGGTGATGTGGTGAAGGTCCTGGTCAATAGCTTTGTCTTCGACCTCACCACAGAATACCCGGACCGCAGCATTCTGAGCGAGGAGAAAGTGTCAGCCCTGGTTGCCCAGCTGGAAAGCCAGGCCGGTACGGGCGTCCAGCCTGGGCTGACGCTGGAGGACGTTTTCGACCTGCGTGAATACCTGGAAGACAGCTTACCCAAACATCCTTTCGTTGCCGAGCCGTCCCTGCGAGAGGCCTATTGGCCGGCAATGGAACGTCTGTTGCCGCTGCTGCCGCCGGATGGACGGGGGGCGGCCCTGGCGCCGCTGTGGGGGTCACTTGCGCCCTTCAACGAGCTGTATCGGGACCTGAAGGTGGCCCTGGACCTGATGGAGCATGGCCCGGTGGTCTATGCACCCCTGTCGGCGATTGAGGACACCACCAACGGTGTGTTGCACGTCAACCGCATCTACGAACTGGATAATCCAGGGGCGCCCGGAGGTCAGCCGATAGAAATCGCTCTGACCTCCGGGCGCCGTGTGACCCTGAAGCAAGCGGTGGCGACAGCTTTGACGGCGGAGTTGAGGGTGACCTTGGACGAGGCTCCCTGGCCGTTCATGGAACATACGGATCTGCTTGATTTTCCCGGC
Organism: Rhodospirillaceae bacterium Z3-40; assembly: GCA_046233135.1. Classification (GTDB taxonomy): domain Bacteria; phylum Pseudomonadota; class Alphaproteobacteria; order Rhodospirillales; family Rhodospirillaceae; genus JBJXHN01. Next base: position 315,999 of record JBJXHN010000006.1, read on the forward strand.
GCCCGGTCGCGTCATGATTCGACGCCAGCCAAGGTGTTTAGCGGGGATAGTGCGGAGCAGCTGTCACTGGCCAAAGCGCTGTGCTACTTGCGGGGCAAGGTGGCGGTACTGTTCGACAACTACGTCACCGATCTGGACGTGAACAGTATGCTGCTGTGTCTGCCCGACAGCAACCTGGAAGTCCGCAAGCTGCCCCATCTGGTCGCCGGATGGGTGGAAAGGACCCATGGCCCCACGCCTCGGGACCGGCTGTCACGCCTGACCAGTCTGTTTTTCTGTATGACGAAGACGGACCGTCTGTTCGGCTTGTCCAGTGGCGGCACGGCGGCCCAGGCAGTGGAAAACCGGCTGGAGGTGAACTTCAAGGAATTCTCGGACTGGATGGAGCTTTGGCACCCCGGAAAACCGTTCGACAATTCCTATCTGCTGCGCAACCCACAGGCTCTGGAAGTCAGCGATGTCTTCGCCTACGCCGGTGAGGCAGAAAGCGGCGTGGTGCGGGCGGAAGCGGGGTTGAACCCGGACTTCGAAGGGGCGATCCTGCCGGCCTTCACCAAGGCGTTCATGGGCAATGCCCTGACCCGTAAGCACATTGCCGACCCCCAGGCCAAGTGGGAAGCGATGTTGAGTCTGAATGACGGTGGTATCACCCGTCTGGCCACGGATCTGGGGCCGGTCTGCGACCCCGACCTGAAGTACCGCCAGATCGCCCCCCGGAGCGAACGGTTGGCGGCGGACTTGCGGGCACTGCTGTCGTCCTATTTCGAGGACAGCGATATCCAGGCCCGCGTGGCCGAGCGGGTCGGCAAGGCCAAGGCCGCTTTCACCCGTATGACCGGTTCGGTCAATCCGCCCCTTGGGCTATTCCTTCAGGAACTGACCGTCGACGAGGCGACCTTGCGCCGGGCTTACCTGGACTACGTCCGCCAGGGTCGTCAGGCGGACGACGGTGACAATGGAGATGGCGGTGTTCCACCCGCGCCGGCGCCTGTCGCCGATCATGGCTTCGGGATCGATCTGGATACACTCAGCCTTGATCTCGGAGTCGGTTTGGGGGCGCATTCGGATGCACCGTCACATCCTGCCGGCCAGGGTGCCACGAAAGGGGCCAGAAAAGGGACCGCGCGGCGTGCAGGCTTCGGTGAAGCGGTAGTCGCGCGCTGGTTCGAGGGGCTTCACGCCAAGCCGCGCCAGGCGGCCCTGCTTGCGGCCCTGGGACTCGATGGAGAACATTTCCTGACCTTCGTCAATGAACTGGAAGTGGGCTGCCGGCGGTTCGGCCTTGCCGAGCAGGTAAGCGAACGGGCGGAAGCGATCATCGCCTATCACCAGGATCCGACCACCACGGCGACCTCTGTGGCCTTGGAAAGCAGTTTGGTAATCAATGAATTCGTCCACGATCTGGGGCGGACGGCCATGGCCGGGGATGCTGATCCCGAATGGTCGGCCCGCGCCCGCGCGCTGATCGATCGCCCCACGCCGCCCGGAGCCGGGGTCTTGCCAGCCCTGCCGACGGCGGACCCGGAACTGGCGGCTTTTCGCCGGCGCAATCCACAGATCTGGGCTATGGCCTTTCTGCAAATGACCCAGGAAAATGCCGCATCGTCGGAAGGTCAGATGGTGGATCCGGAACAGAATGCCCGTCTTGGGGCCGTACTCAAGCAATTGGAGGCCTGATCCCATGCGTGCCGTCGCCGTGGACCTTCGAGAGGACGAAACCTATCCCCAGGGTGGTGTGGCGGCCCTCCGACTGTGTGACCCCGGACTTGCCGCCGCCGGTTCGGACCGGGCACCGGTGGAGGTGATCATCCGACGCAACGACGAGCAGGAACCCTTCCTGGGACCCGCCGGCTGGCAGGTATCCGAATTCCGCTGGCAATCCGGAGCAGTGCGAGGAGATGCCGCAGGTCTGATTGTGCCTTTGGGACCTTTGGTCTGCGGCCAGGTGGAGGATTACACCCCGCTGGAATTCCAGTTGCCGGGTCTGGGAATTGCGGGAACGGCTGTATGGTCGGAAATCTCGCCACCGCCCACCGGCACGGGGGGGGCGCCTTCCCGTCTGGGACCCTTGGCGGGCAGCTCTTTCGGGGCTGCGGAGCCGCCTCCCGAACCAACGTATGAGCCGGCACCCGAGCCAAAGCCGGAACCGCCGCCTATCCCGAAGCTTGAACCGGGACCGCCGCCTACCCCGAAGCTGGAGCCGATCCCGGAGCCCGATCCGGTGATGCGGGACGTGGGCGCCAGCGTACCGCCGGTGCCTCCCCATATTCGTATGCCTCAGCCTCCTCAAGAACCTGCGGCAGCGCCGCGCAAGACGATGAAGCTGGTGCTGCTGTCTCTCGGTTATGTCTTGCTGCTGGCCCTGGTGATCGGCGGGGTGATCGCCGTTCTGTGGGACGAAAAGGACGCTCCCGCCAGTCAGCCGGTTGCCCGCCAGGAGGAAGAGATGCCGTTCCCGGCCGAAGAGCAGGCCCCGGAGGCGGAGGCTGTTGCCCAGGCCCCCGCCGAACCGGAGGCGGCGGTTGAACCGGAACAGCCATCCGGGGCGACGACCGTCCCGACCCGAAGCGCGGCCGAGCGCCACGCGGATGCGGTCGAGGCTGCACAGGAGGGGCGGCGTAATGATGCGGTCCGGGGGTTCCAGAGCCTGCGTATGGAAGGCTATGGTCCCACTCTGCTCTATTTGGCCCGGGCTTATGATTCCGTGGATTTTGTCCCGACGGTGTCGATGGCTCCGGACGACGGCGAAGCGTTGTCCCTGTATGCGGCCGCCTGCGAGGCGGGGGAGACGGGTGTGGCAGAAGACCTAGCAGCCCTGAGGGCGGTCTTACAGGCGAAGGCGGATCAGGGAGATCAGATCGCCCGCATGACCTTGCAGTTCGGGTACAGTGATGCGGAAGCGGCGTGTGCGCCGCAGTAGTATCGGCGGGTTTATGGGATCGCGCGTCAAGGGATGGGTCCGATGACTGGTGTGTTGCGCATGGGGGGCCTGCTGGTGGTGTGGGTCGGGATCCTCGGGGCTGCGTTGTGTGGTCTGGCCGGGGTGTCCCTGGCCGATCCCTTGCCGGTGGTCGGAACCGACGGCCAGCCGGTGCACGGGCTTTATCGCCGCATTCTGACGCGCCCCGGTGCCAATCTGGAGTCGGCCGCAGGGAGCAGCGGCGGGGCTGTGGCCCCCAGTTTTTCGGTCTTCTACGTCTTCGCCGAGCAGGAAGCCGGTGGTGGGTCCTGGCTGCAGGTGGGACCAGGGCGTGATCAGGAGCCGACAGCCTGGGTTCAGGCCGATATGACCGTTCCCTGGAACCACATGATCACGCTGTCCTTCAACCTGCGGCCGGATCGCTCCAAGGTTCTGTTCTTCGAGGATAAAAGCCACCTGGAGCCGCTGTTGCGCTCTGCCGACCGGGCGGAGGCGGCGCGATCCTTGCTCGCAGCCCAGGCCGCAGGACAGGCGCCGGCGGACAGCGGCCTGGTGGCTGTGGAACCGGAGACGGTTAGCGACTTCGCTTCGGAATTTTACTTGCTGCCCGTGCTTGAGGCCTCTGCCGTGCGATTGCGCGGTGCCCGGCGGGGCCTGACCCCCACTCTGGTCGAAGTTGCCTCGCTGACCGATCCGGGGCAGGAGGAGGAGGCTGCGCCGACCCCCAGCCCAGGTGCAGCGGCGGACACCTTGCGGGCCGGGGTGGTCTTTGTTGTCGATACAACCCTGTCCATGCAGCCCTATATCGACCGCACCCGTCAGGCGGTGGAGACCTTATTCAAGGAGCTGGAACGCTCGGTGGCCGGCAAGCAGATGTCGTTCGGTCTGGTCGGCTACCGCGATAGTCTGGAAGGCCACCCGGGTGTGGATTATGTGGCCCGCACCTTCCATCCTCTGGAGCCGGCGTTCGACCGCGCGGGTTTCTTGAATGCCCTGAAGGGAATGCGGGCGTCTCAGGTGTCCACGACGGGGTTTGCCGAGGACGCCATCGCCGGTGTGACCGAAGCCCTGCGTCAGCCCGGCTGGTCGGCTTTCGATGCCCGTTTCGTGATTCTGGTCACCGATGCCCCCTTGCGGGATGGCACGGATCCTCTGTCCTCCACCGGCCAGGATATGGCCGATATCGCCGCCAGCGCGTCGGCGGAGGACAAGGCCACGGCCATTTTCACCATCTATCTGAACACCCCGGCCGGACGACAGGAAGCAGGTATTGCGACCGGTCAGTATCAGGTCCTCACTCAATTCGGACCGGATCGGCAGCCGCTGCTGTTCACTGTGGAGGATGGGTCCGTTGAGGCCTTCGGCCGTCAGGTGGAAAACCTGACGGGACGGATCTTCGAGATTGTCACGGCCCTGGATAAGGTTCGCCAAGTTGCAGCAGGGGCGACCGGTGGCGAAAGTGCTCCGGCGTCTCCCTCACCGCCGGTGGTGGCAGAGGGGCGGTCGGAGATCGATGCAGCGGTGGATTCCGTAATGGAGGTCATGCGTCTGGTCTGGTTGCGGCGCACGGCCGGCGAGGCAGCCCCCAGCTTCTTCCGCGCCTGGGCGATGGACTTTGATCCCACCGACCCTTTGCTGCGGAAGTCCTTCGATATCAATGTTCTGCTGACCCGTAACCAGCTGAATGACCTCTATCAGGCGCTGGATGCCATGGCCCAGGTGGCGACCAGCCAGATCGATGGAGATACGGACAGCTTCATTACCCAGTTGCGGGCGGTGGTGGCCCGGGCGCAGACCGATCCCACGACCCTGGGCTCTCTGGATCCCTCGACGACGTCTGGAAGCGAGGGGGGGAGAGATGCGGAGTCCGTCGACGAACTGGGGGACTTGGTGGACGGTTACATCCGCTTCCTGCCCTATGAAAGTCCCATTCTGACTATTCCTGCGGCTGATCTGCGTAATCGGGAAGCCAGTTTCTACAGCGATCTGTTGCTGAAAATTCGCAGCCGCATGCGGTTTTACGAACAATTTGTCGCCGATGTGGATCGCTGGGTGAAGCTCAACCCAGATGCATCGGATGCGGAGAAGGTTTACCCGGTGCCGATCGATTTGCTGCCGTAGGAGCGCTGAGTGGTAACCGAAGGGGGGCGACAGGGGGCTGGGGTGCCGTCGGGTGTATCGGAAAGGGGCGAACCGGAAAGCGGCGCGGCGACTCCGGCACCCGTCGCGACCCCGGCAACGGTCATGGCGCTGACCGATGTCCGCCTGTTGCGTATTGACGGTCGACGGCGGTTTACCCTGTGGGTTCCCATGTTCACCTTGGCCCAGGGGGAACGGGTGGCCCTGCTGGGACGCAGCGGCAGCGGCAAAAGTTCGTTCATCGAACTGATCGCCTGCGCCCGTGCCCCGACCAAGGCGGCGCTGTTCAAGGTCCGCCCGGCACCCGGCGACACGCCGGTCAATGTCCGGGATGCCTGGGAAAAGGGTGAGGAAAGCCGCCTCACACGATTGCGGGCGACGGCGTTCGGTTACGTGCAGCAAAGTGGCGGCTTGCTCGATTTTCTGACGGTCCGGGAAAATATCGCTCTGACCCAGACCTTGGCGGGGCGTCGGGATCCGCAACGCCTGGAGTCCCTTGCCGAACGCTTGGGAATCACCGCCCTGCTGGACCAGCGCCCCCGGAAATTGTCGGGGGGAGAGCGGCAGCGGGCCGTGATCGCCCGGGCTCTGGCCCATCGTCCGGCGATTCTGGTCGCCGATGAACCGACGGCCTCCCTCGATTCTCAGAACGCCGAAGGTGTGATGACCCTGCTTTGCGAACTGGCAGCCGTGGAGGGCATCCCCCTGGTGCTGGCCACCCATGACGCCGATCTGGTGGAAACCTTCGGTTTCGAGGCGGTTCGCGTCCGAGAAGCTGCGGATGAAGAAAGTGGAGATCGCGGTTCTGTGTTGGAGCGGCACATATCTTCCGTTGACTGATGTATGGCAATTGCGGTGATTTGTTCTCTTTTTCCGCGATCAAATATTATATTTCTCGGTTATCGCTAGTTTTTCTTGACCATAACGAGCTTCTGCTTAAGGTGTATGTGTGGCAGGGTTTAGCACTCATAAATAGTGCAGCGTTCCTGGCTATATGTGTTTGGATCGGGTCACGAAGGCCTAAATGCGCGCAAGGCGTATGGGGCGGGAAAGCTCGTGATCCGACGGAATGGAGTGCAACCGATGGCAGACACCCCTAACGTTCCTTCATGGTTCCAAAGTTACTTGCCGACGTGGTGGCCTGTCTCCCCGTCGGCTGCGGCTGTTTCTTCATACAGCAGCGGTTCGAATATGGTCCTTACGGGGTCCGGTTATGGAGATACCCTGTTCGAGAGTAATCGTTCCTTCGGGAATGTCAGTTTTTATGGGTATGGGGGAGATGATTATATCGGTCTTGCGACCGGTGCCTCCGGGAGCAGAAGCAGTAACGCCTACTATTATGGTGGACCCGGTGATGACTTTTATTTCTCGGAACACCGCGGTGATACGATTGTAGAATACGCAAACCAGGGGAACGACACCCTATGGATGAACGAGGAGCGATCTTCCGGCGGCACGGCATCGTCGACCCAAACCTACGAAGCCTGGTACACGCCAAGTAATGTGGAAAACGTTATTGTCGATGGTTCCGTCTATTCCATGGCGGGGAACGATCTTAATAACGTAATCGTTATCACTTCCGATAAGCCGGAGGCGGTGCGGCAAAACTCCACCGATGGCGACGGCATTCACGATATGCTGATTTATGCCGGAGGTGGGAATGACATCATTGGCAGCCACATTTCCTATAGTCTGATCGACGGTGGGGCGGGGACGGACACCTATCGTGTATCCGGTCTGCGCTCTCAATACGCTTTGTCCGATGTAAATGGCTACGTCACCATCGCTGATCAGGTCAGCGGCCGGGACGGGACGGACGATCTGTATAATGTGGAACGGGTCTACTTTATCGACAGGCTGACCGCCATCGGCTCCAGCGTCGACGATACCCTGATGGCCGGTGATGATGTTACGGAGTTTTGGGGCGGCAAGGGGATTGATGCCGTTTCCTACGCCAATACCGGTTCGGTGGACATCGACCTGTCGTTCCCTGTGGGCCGGGGCGGGGCGGCTTCGGGCCATATCTACGACAGTATCGAGATGTTCATCGGCTCGAACAGCGGCGACCTGATGACGGGCGCTGGCGGCAGCGACAAGCTGTTGGGGGGCGGTGGCCGGGATCTGATCCGCGGCTACGGAGACAGTGACCTGCTTGGCGGTGGTCTGGGCAAGGACAGCATCTACGGCGGAGACGGCGACGACGGCCTGGATGGTGGCGCGGACGACGATGTTCTGTATGGCGATGATGGCAAGGACATCCTGGTCGGTGATGATGGCAGCGATCTGCTGGTTGGGGGCCGGGGGGACGACACCCTGATGGGGGGCTCCGACGGCGACGTGATCTACGGGAACGAAGGGGATGACCTTCTGGGCGGTGGCGGTGGTTTCGACTTGCTGGTCGGAGAAGATGGCGATGATGGTATGGACGGCGGCGCGGGCGACGACATTCTGTATGGCTACGATGGCAAGGACACCCTGATCGGCGACCAAGGGGAAGACTTGCTGCTTGGCGGCTCCGGGGATGACATCCTGAGCGGCGGTGACGATGGCGACGTTCTGAACGGTGAAAGCGGTAACGACCTCCTGGGGGGAGGAAACGGCGCCGACCTGCTGCGTGGCGGATACGGGAACGACGGCCTGGACGGCGGCGGGGGCAACGACACTCTGTACGGCGGAGAGGGGAACGATACCCTGGATGGCGACTACGGCGACGACCAGCTGTTCGGCGGCGGAGGGGCGGATGTGTTTCGCTTCAGCGTCATCGATGGCGGTACCGATATCATTTACGACTTCACCGTTGGCGTTGATCGTATTTCCCTGCTGATGGGGAAATCCGTGTCCGAAGCTTTGGCCGGGAAGACCATCATTGACGGGGGCAGCACGATCTTTGATTTGGGCAACGACACGAAGATTTTGATTCTCGGCGCGGCCGGCGCATCGGAAGACTGGTTCCTGACATAAGGTTTGGTATTGTCTAATCTGGATGTCCCCGAAGGTTGTCGGGGGCGACTGGATCAGGAACGCATGGCTTCGGCAAGCGTTTCTGGGTTGCAGTGCGCTTGGGGGCGAGCGCGGCTGCGCCCTTGTGTCCCTCGTCCGGACCATACACATCCGAAATGCCCCAGATACGGCGGGCCGGGAAGTTGTAGGGTTCGGCGGATCGGAGAATATGTTTGATGGCCGATACACCGAGCGTACCTTCCTGGTTTGAAGCTTACCTGCCCAGTTGGTGGTCTTCCCCACCCGCTGATGTGACCACCGAGCCAGAGGTCTCGTCCGGCGAGTCACCCAGCTGGACTTGGACCGGGACATCTGCGAGCGAAACAATATTCGCTGGCTACAATATCAGCGGATATAGCGTTTATGGGCTGGAGGGGGATGATTATATCGGTATCGCCAGATCACCGATAACCCTACCTGACGAATATTCTATTTACTATGGCGGAGCCGGAAACGACTTCTATCGCGCCCAATACAGGGGTGATACCGTCGTGGAAGACGCCGATTCCGGCAATGATACGCTGTGGATTGCCGAGACACTGGACTATGACGGACGGACACCCAACCAGGACTTCTCCACGTGGTTTCTGGCCGCCAATGTGGAAAACGTCATTGTTGACGGATCCGTCTATTCTGTCGGTGGCAACGATCTGGACAACGTGATTGCCATCAGTTCCGATAAGCCGGAAGTGGTGCGTAAGTACGCAACCGACGGTGATGGCGTTCATGATCTTCAGATCTTTGCCGGCGCCGGGAACGACATCATCGGCAGCCATATTTCCAACAGCCTCGTCGACGGCGGAGACGGCACCGATACCTATCGGGCGACCGGTGCACGATCTGAGTACGCCCTGACGGACGCAGGCGACTACGTGTCCATTAATGATCAGGTCAGTGGCCGGGATCAGACGGACGATCTGTACAATGTGGAGCGTGTGCAGTTCACCGATGGTCTGGTTGCCTTGGGGACCAGCGGCAATGACAGTTTCTCGCCCGGGTCGAACGTCACCGAATTCTGGGGCGGCGATGGAACCGACACCGTGTCCTATGCCGGCAGTGAGGCGGTCAACATCGATGCAGGCAGCTTGGTCGGTCTGGGAGGCGGTGCCCTCGGTCATGTCTATGACAGCATCGAGATCTATACGGGGTCCGATGAAGGGGACATTATTACCGGCGGCGACGCCAACGACACCCTGCTGGGTGGCGGCGGGCAGGACCTGATCCGGGGCATTGGCGGCAGCGATCTTCTAGGCGGTGGCCTGGGCAATGACACCCTGTATGGCGGCGCCGGCAACGACGGTCTGGACGGCGGCGAGGGCAGCGACATCCTGTATGGCGAGGATGGCGCGGATATCCTGGTCGGCGACGAGGGCGACGACTGGCTGGTGGGCGGTCTGGGCAATGATACCCTGACCGGCGGCGCCGAAGGCGACGTCCTGGACGGTGACGACGGCAGCGACCTGTTGGGTGGCGGTGACGGCAACGACTGGCTGCGCGGCGGCGACGGTGATGACGGTCTGGACGGGGGCACGGGGCGCGACACTCTGGTCGGTGGGGCCGGGAACGATACGCTCGACGGCGACCTCGGGTCCGACTATCTGTTTGGTGGCGACGGGGCGGACGTGTTCCGCTTCGGTGTGACCGACGGCGGAGTCGATACCATTTACGATTTCACCGTCGGCACCGACCATATCTCCCTGACAACCGGCATGTCGGCGTCCGAAGCGCTGGCTGGCTCTGTTGTCACCGACGGGGGCAGTACGATCTTTTTCCTAGGCAATGACACTCAGGTCTCGGTATTGGGATTGAGCGGCGCGACGGAAGACTGGTTTCTGACATGATCCTTGGATGGCGCATCCCGCGATCCCCCGGCTCCCTGGAGCATTGTGCGCAAAAGTGGCAACCGGTTTTGCGCGAAGACAATGCGACAAAACAAAAGCCTATCGCGGGATGACCGATTCCACGAAGACCCATCCCGCTTTAGAAGGGGCGGTGGTTGGGGATGTGCCATGAGCCGGGCCGGCGCGGGCGGGGGGGCCGTCGTCGGCCTGATGCTGGGGCTGCGGGAGTTGTGGCGTGGCCCCTCTGTCCTGATCACCCAGGTGGTGGCCGTTGCCGCCCTTTTGGCGCCGCTGCTGCTGCTCTATTCCCTGCGTTACGGCATCGTTACCACCCTGACCGACGATCTGGTGCGCAACCCGGCCAACCGGCAGATTGTCGCCGTGCGCCAGGGAATCTATCCCGAAAGCTTCTTCACCACCCTGCGCGCCGATCCCCGGGTCGGCTATGTGGTGCCCCATGCCACGCCCATTGCCCGCCAGATGGATTTCACCCCCGGCGACGATCCGCTGGCCCCCGTGCAGCGGGGGACGGTGCTGGCCTCGGCCCGGGGCGACCCCTATCTGCCCGATCCCGGTGATCCGCCCAGCGCCAACGAACTGGCCCTGACCCGCTCCATGGCTGTGGGTATGGAGGTGGGGGTGGGGGATACGGTAACCCTGTGGAAGGATCGGGTGATCAACGGCCGGACGGAAACCCTGGCCCTGCCGCTCAAGGTCAGTGCGGTGGTCGATCCGGCAGTCTGGGACATCAAGGGAGCGCTGATCGCACCCGACACCCTGTGGATGGCGGAGATGTGGCAGGAGGGCTATGCCGTACCCTCTATCGGCTTTCACGAAGGTGCGAGTCTGCCGACGTTTCGGGAATACCGGAACTTCCGCCTGTTCGCCAAGGACCTGCCGGCGGTCCGGGGACTACTGGACAGCCTGTCGAGTCAGGGGATCGAAGTCCGGGCGCCGCGCCTCGCCGATTACGAGGCGATCCTGTCTCTCAACCGGACCCTCGGTCTGGTGTTTCTGTTGCTGGCTGCCACCGTGACTGTCGGTTTCCTGCTCAGCTTCGGGGCCAGTCAGTGGGCGGCGGTGGAACGGAAGCGCCATGCGTTGAGCATCCTGCGCCTGCATGGCTTGACCCGGACCCAGGCCGCCGTTCTGGCCCTGGGGCAGGGTATGGTGGTGGCGGCCGTGGGCTGGCTGCTGGCAGCCTGCGTTTCCTTGGGTGGCGCGCAGCTGCTGAATACCCTGCTGGGTCCGGCCTTGTCCCTGCCCGGCGCCGTCAGCCGTCTGGAGCCGCTGCATCTGCTGGCGGCCCTGGCGGTGACCGTGGGGATCGCACTTGCCGCTTCGGCTCTGGCGGCCTATCGCATCATCACCATCGAACCGGGAGAGGGGATCCGCAATGCCTGACCGTTGGTCGCGGGGAATCGGAGCCTTTACGGCGGTCGGTTTGGCCATGTTCGCCGTCGCCCCCGCCTTGGCTCAGCAGGCCGCTCCGACGGCCCGTGCCGGAGACCAGGCGAGTGGCGGCTGGCCAGAAACCCTATATAACCCTCAGCCGGCGGAAGGGGATGTGGTGCTGCCCATGCCCTGCGGCGGGGCGATGGTGTTCCGGCCGGTGTTCACGCCGTCGCGGGATAACTGGCTGTCGGATACCCGGGCGGTGATCGGCGATCAGGATCCCACCCGTCAGGTGCGCGAGAACACCCGGATCGCCAGCGTGGCGGGGGGGTTTTCCGATGCCTCCGACCCAGGCAGCCGGCACTATTACATCGGCAAGTACGAGGTTCTGCAGCATCAGGTGGCGGCGATGATGGGGCCGGACTGTCCGGCTCCGCTTGATGACATGGACCGCCTGCCGGTGGAGCGTGCCAGTTGGTTCGATGCCGTGACATTTTCCCGCGCCTATTCCGCCTGGCTGATTGCCAATGCCGGCGACAGCCTGCCCAATGAGGATGGTCAGCCCGGGTATCTTCGTTTGCCGATGGAAGTGGAGTGGGAATATGCCGCGCGGGGCGGGGCCGAGGTCCCCCCAGCCGTGGCCCGCGCCCGGACGTTTCCCATGGATGCCGGTGGCCCGATGGCCTATGCCTGGGTGGCGGGAACCCAGTCCTGTTACGGCTACAGCCAGCCGGTAGGGCAGTTGAAACCCAATCCCCTGGGACTTTACGACATGCTGGGCAATGTCTCGGAGATAACCTTCGACCTGTTTTCTGCCCGGACACCGTCGACTGCCCATGGTCAGATGGGAGGCTTCCAGAGCAAAGGCGGATCCTGCGAGACCGACGCGGCCGAGTTGCGCACGGCGGCCCGGTCGGAATACCCCTTCTTCAACAGCGACGGGACGGAGAATCACCCGCCCTTCACAGGCTACCGCCTCGTCATCGCCGCCCCCACCCTGACCAGTCTGGCGCGGATGGAGGCGATGAAGCACGACTTCGCCACAGCCCATACCAACGCGCCTCCGGCGGAAGATCCAGTCGACCGCTTGCGCCAGATCGCCAAGGAAACCACGGACGCGCAGGTGCAGGACGAACTGGGCACCCTGGCCGGCGCCCTGGCAGCCGAGATGAACGAAGCGGCTGAAAAGGAAGCGCGGACGGCGCGGATGGCTCTGGCCAACGGGGCGCTGCTGATGCGGGCCTATCGCTCCGACGACAGCGAGGCGACGCGGATGGCGTTGCTGTCCGGGCGGGATCCGGAGGCGGACTTCCTGAAGAAGGCAGCCGACCTGTGGGCCGGGCGACGGAGCCTGTCGGCGGAGGCCTATGCCAGCCTGGTGGTGGAGACGGCCGAGAATTATCCCGCCGATTTGCTGGAAAGTCAGGAAGAGGCGGCGCTGCGCATGTTCTCTCAGGGTAATCTGGAGGCTCTGGCGAAGATGGCCGGGCGTTTCCGGGACCATTGCGAGCGGTTTCGCGCGGAAGGCGCCGACGCGCTGGAGGCGATCAAGGCGGATGCGTTGGTGGCGCTGTAGGGGAATGTCGGCAAAACGCCTGGAGACCATCGGGAACGATCCCGGGCGGCAGCCCGTTCCCTGTGGCGTATCCCGATCCGTCGGGCGGCATACTCTTTCAAACTGGCTGGTGAGGTCACATGGAACACGTGCTCCATATGGCCGGAGAAGCCCTGTACATGACCGCTGCCATGGGATGGCAGATGTTGTGGGGGCTCGTTTTGGGGTTTCTCCTGTCGGGCATTGTCGATGTCCTGGTGTCGAAGTCGGATCTTCAACGGCTTCTTCCCGATGATTCTTCGCGCTCCATTGCCCGGGCCACGGTGATTGGCGCGGCGTCATCTTCCTGCTCCTATGCGGCTGTGGCCATTGCCCGGTCGATTTTTCGCAAGGGCGGGAACTTTACCGCCGCGATGGCTTTCGAATTCGCGTCAACCAATCTGGTTATTGAACTGGGCATTCTGCTGGTTGTTCTCATGGGCTGGAGCTTCGGGGCGGCCGAATTTGTCGGCGGGCCGTTGCTGATTGCGATCCTGGTGGTGCTGTTCAAGCTGTTCCTGCGCCCGAGGCATGTGGATACTGCGTTGAAACAGGCCGAAAAAGGCCTCCGGGGTTCGATGGAAGGCCACGCAGCCATGGCTACGGAGGCGCGCCAGGGAAGCTGGAAGGACCGTCTGACCTCGGCCAAGGGATGGACGGCGATCTCCCACTATTTCGTGATGAACTGGTCGATGCTGTGGAAGGACATCGGGCTGGGATTGCTGGTGTCCGGCACCCTGGGGGCGCTGGTCCCTGAACATGTCTGGCAGACGTTGTTCTTCACCGATGACCCCACCCTGGCCAAGATCTGGGGGCCGGTCATCGGGCCGCTGATCGCCATCGCCTCGTTCTCCTGCTCCATCGGCAATGTGGCTCTGGCGGCTGTGTTGTGGAACGGCGGGATCAGTTTCGGCGGGGTGGTCGCCTTCATCTTCGGCGATCTCATCATCCTTCCAATCCTGAACATCTACCGGAAATACTACGGGATGCGGATGAGCCTGTTCCTGCTGGCCAGCTTCTACGGTGCCATGGTGCTGGCGGCCTTCGGGGTCGAAATCCTGTTCGGCGCAGCGGGATGGGTGCCGACCGAGCGGAACTTGAATATTGTCCACGATGCTTTCGGCCTGGATTACACCGCTGCCCTGAATACGGCGGCGCTTATCCTGGCAGGGTGGCTGTTCTGGCGCTACCGCAAGACCGGCGGACCGAAGATGATGAAGGCCATGGCCAGCGGCGGGAAAGGGCATGAGCATGCGGGCCACCAGCACTAGATCAAACCGCCTTAAATCGGCATCGATTTACGGCAGGCACTTTGATCTAGAATCATATAGTTACAGCATCGAGTCACGCCGAAGGCGTGCGTTCCGCCGGGAGTCGAAGACGCGTTTGCGCACCGGAAAACCGGTGCCCACTTTTCCGCTCGATGCTGTAAACGCGCCGAACCCTATGACTGTCTGTCCGTGATGAGGCTGGCAATCCGATCCTCCACATAGGCCTCCATCAGATCGCGGGCCGAGGCGTCGAACATGCGGATGCGGCCGGTGTGGAGCAGCAGCAGAAGCCCCGATGCATGGGCGAAGCAGTCGACCATCAGCAGGTTGGCAGCCCCCCGCGGTGCCCCCAGATCGACGGCGGCGTCCGCAATGGGGCGCAGGGCGGCTGCCAGTGCGGCGTTAAGCTGCTCGTCGCGCTCCCGTCCCAGGCCCGCCGGTTTCATACCGCCCCTGAACAGGTAGAACCCCAGGTCCAGATCGCGCGGGTTGGCCGCGTAGAAGCCGAAGAACGCCATTGCCGCAGCCTTCAGCCGCCGGTTCGCTGTTGCCGCCTGCCGGACCGCGTCCCCCACTGCCGCGCCGAGCGATTGAAGCGAGGCATGCAGCACGTCCGCATACATCGCCTCTTTCGAGTCGAAGTGAAAGTACAGGGCGGCAGGCGTGTAGCCCGCAGCCTTCGCAATCGCACGTATGCTGGCGCCGTCCAAGCCCTGTTCCGCGAAAACCTGACGTGCCGCGTCGAGAATGAGCGCCCGCTTGTGCTCGCTGACCGCTTCCCGCCGGCTTTGCCGTTTCTCGACCATCACCCCTCCGACCCCTGGCTTGACACCAATCTAACGCTGTTCAAAAATCTAACGCTGTTAGAAAAAATGAACAGAGGGGAATTTCGCCATGCTGATGTCTGGGGCCGAGTACCGGGAATCCCTGCGCGCCTACAAACCGCGTGTGTTCATCAACGGCCAGCCGGTGGCCAGTGTCGCCGATGAACCGCTGCTGGCTCCGGGCATCGCCGGGGTCGGGGTGACCTACGACTTCGCGCGGAATGACGCCTATCGCATGCTGATGACCGCGCGGCAGGGCACTTCCGGGAAGACAGTGAACCGCATGCTGCATATCGACGAGACGTCCCAGGACCTGCTGACCAAGCTCGAAGCGGTGCGTCTGGTGTGCAGGGTGTCCGGCTGTGCCCAGCGCTATCTGGCCCATGATGCGCTGAACGCCTTCTATCAGGCGACGAAGAGGGCCGACGACAATCATGGCACGGAGTATGGCCAGCGCTTCCTGGCCTATCTGCACGAGGTGCAGGGCCGGGATCTGGCATTGGGGATCGCCATGACCGACGCCAAGGGCGACCGGTCCCTGCGGCCGGGCAAGCAGCCCAACCCGGATGCCTATGTGCACATCAAGGAGCGGCGGACGGACGGGATCGTCATCCGGGGCACCAAGGCCATCGTCACCGGCGCGCCCTATATGCACGAGTTGCTGGTCATGCCTTGCCGGACCCACGTACCGGAGGACCGGGAGTTCGCCGTGGCCTGCGCAGTGCCCTGCGATGCCCCCGGGGTGACCATGATCGCCCGTCCCGCCGGACGGCCCGGCGAGGCGGCGGCGGCGTTCTCCGGCAAATACGGTCAGTCGGTCGCGGTGGTGATGTTCGACGACGTCTTCGTGCCCCATGACCGGGTCTTCCTGGCAGGCGAGACGGAGGAATGCGGGTTCCTGACGACCTCCTACGCCACGCACCACCGCCATTCCTGTATCGGCGCACGGGCGGGGTTCGGGGATCTGCTGATCGGGGCCGGAGCACTGATGGTCGAGGCCAACGGCCTGGATGCGGACCGGCATGGCCATATCCGCGATGCGATGGTTGAACTGATCACCATCACCGAAAGCTTCTATGCCTGCGGTGTCGCCTCGTCCGTCTATTGCACCAAGGATCCGGTGGGCTCGGTGATGCCTGACGCTGTCTTTTCCAACATCGGCAAGCTGCTGCTGGCCACCAAGATCTACGACATGCACCGTGTCGCCCACTATGTCTCCGGTGGGCTGATCGCGGCGCTGCCCGGCCCGGACGAAGACCATAACCCGGACACGGCAGTGTCGATTGCCGAGGTGATGGGGGGCCGGCCGAACATCCCCGCCCGGCAGCGGGCAGAGGTGGCCCGCTTCATCGAAGACCTGACGGTGTCCCACGAAGCGGGGTGGTATTCGGTGATCTCGCTGCACGGCGGCGGTTCGCCGGAAGCCATGAAGCGGGAGATCTGGCGGAACTATCCGGTCATGGAGAAGGTGGACCTGGTGGAAAGCCTGCTCGACCGGGGTGTCCTGGATCGGGGGCAGCGGCCTTCAAAACAGCCGGGACGCTGCTGCGCCACCGGCTGCGAGGTGCCTGAACCGCTTATGACGGTATAAAAAACCGGACTGGTCGGAAGAGCCGTCCGCCGAGGGGGCTCTTACGATATCGAAACCTTCTCCCGCCCCACGGGCTTGTCGTCCGTGCCCTGGGCGAGTTCGCTTTCCACCTTTTCCAGCTCGCCGTTCACCAGCGCCATCAGGCCTTCCAGGATTTCCCGCTCGGCGCGCAGCATGTGGCGGCGCATGATCAGCGAGTTTTCCTGGTGGGCCAGCATGACATCCTTCAGGCCGGCGAGGCCGATGCCCTGGCCATTCCCCTGGAACAGGCTGCCGAGAAGGCCGGCGAGATCGAGGCCGGGGCCTCCGGAACCATTGGCGTTCTGCACGGGAGGAGTCCTTCTGTTCGGATCAGGAACCGGATTTGGCGGGGTCCGGGGACTGGTTCGCGCGGGTTTCCACCCGTTCTATTTCGCGGGTCAGCACTTCGCGCACGCCGTCGATCATCTCAAGGCGCGCCTTCAGGAAATGCTTGTAGAGCACCCCCATTGCCGACTGGTTGCGGGTCGCGGCTTCGGTCATGGCGCTCTGGGCGGCCTGCACGCGCTCCTGCGCGGTCTTGGCAACAGACATGGTCTACCCCTCTTTCCTGAATGCGACGATGAGTTGACTGTCCTCGATACGGGCACCGGCCGTGGGCAGGGAAACGACGGCCCGCGGAAGCACGATCATACGCTTGAAGGATCCGATGCGCACGACGAAATCTTCTCCGTTGCGGGCAATATCGATCATGTCCTTGCTGGCGAACGGCAGATCCAGGCGCAATGCATAATCCCTGTCACCTTTCTTTTCGAAAGTATAGGGCCTGTTGGTCACAAAAATATCCGCGGGGTCCCGGTCGGGATGCAAGGTGGCGGCGATTTCCTCCAGGGCCGGCAGGCCGACCACTTCCTTGTTCATCATCGGCAGGGTGGTGATGGGAACGGGATCGAACCAGGCCGACATTTCCTCGGTATTCTGTCGCTGGCTTCTCGCCCATTCCCCGAAGTAGTCGTTGTCCAGCGGCAGCAGGCGATTGACCACCAGCTGGTCGATGGACATGCCATACAGGCAGAAATACATGAATGCCCGCTGGGTTTCGCGGATCACCATGCGGTCGGGCGCGGTGACCAGCCGCACGGTGGTGATCGCCGGATCGTGGATCAGGGCGTCCACCCCGTGCAGCCTGTCGAACAGCTTCTTCAGGGCGCCGAAATAGCTGTCGTCGGGCAGGCGGATGGACTCTGCCGCCCCCAGCTTGTTGAGGATCGGCCGCACCAGCTTGGACAGGCGCTGATCCAGCCGCAGGCGCTTGCGCACATACCAGTCGATGGACGAGGTGATGCTGACGAAGCGCAGGGAATCACTGGTCGGCGGGCTGTCCACCACGATCACGTCATAGGTGTTCTGATTGAAGTAGTCGTTGATATAAAGCAGGGCGATGACGTCTTCCATTCCCGGGGTGATCGCCGCTTCTTCGGCCACCACGTCGTCGACACCCGCACCCATCAGCAGCATTGCCATGTAGCGGTAGACGTCGCCCCAATGACGCTCCAGTTCCTCCTGGACGTCGATTTCCTGGATATCCAGGTTGTCCGCCACGGAGACCGGTTGTCCTTTGGCCGCTGAAAACAGCTCTTCGGCAACGTTGAAGGAATCCGACAGGCTGTGGGCCAGGTCGAAGGATAGCACGATGGTCCGGTGACCCCGGCAGGCCAGGGCCAGGCCCGTCGCTGCGGCGACGGTCGTCTTCCCGACGCCGCCTTTGCCGGACATGATGATTACGCGGGGCATGAACTCTCCTTGGGCGACTGAGGGGAGGGGGACGCGATGGACGCGGCCGGCAGGGCGGCGGCCAGGGCGGCTGCCGTCATGCCGCCGATCAGGGATGTCAGGGGAATGTCCGCCCCCAGGTCCCGCTTCAGGCGATCCCGCAGGTCGACGGCCATCAGGGAATCCAGCCCCAGAAGCAGCAGGGGCGTGTGCGGCGGGACGGCATCCGCCGCCAGCCCCAGCACCCCGCCCACCAGCGCGCAGATCCGGGCTTCGGCATCCTGCACCGGCCGGGAAACGGCGTGTTGAGGAACCGGGGCCGGGGCTTCGGGGGCCGGCGCGGTCTTGCGCGCCGCCGGTGCCAGCTCGGCGAACCGGCCCTGGGTGGCCAGACCCGGCTGGGAGGCGAGCACCGGCCAGCGGACAGCGGCGAGCAGGGCAACGGGCCGGCCGTCGGCCAGCAGGGCGTCCAGGCTGTCGAGCACCCGGGCCATCGGCAGGCCGTCGATGCCCCGGGCCGCAAGCATCGTGCCGGTATCCGCCCCGGCGGCAACGCCGGCGTCGTCCACCCGTCCCAGGTCCAGCGCCAGCCCGGGCAGGCCGAGGCTGTGGCGGTGGTGCATCAGCCCGTCCAGCCCCGTGCTGGCCGCCGCATGGGCGGTCTGGCCCGCATTGCCGGCAATCCCGGCCAGCGAGCCGAAGGTGATGAAGAACGCCAACGGGTCACGTCGGGTCAGTTGATGCAGGTGCCAGGCGGCATCGAGCTTGGGCGCGAGGACGGCGGCCACGTCGGTCCAGGACTGGCGGCGGTACGAGCCGTCGCGCAGAACGCCGGCTGTATGCACCACACCCCCCAGCGGACCGAGGGCGCGGGCGGCGGCCAGGGCGTCGGCGACCCCGGTTTCGGTGGACAGGTCGACGGCCAGCGTTGCCACCACCGTCCCCGCTGCGCGCAGGGCTTCGATGGCCTGACCGGCTTCGGGGCGGGGGATGGCGCCGGGCAGGCGGCGGCCGGCCAGCAGCAGGCGGCGGACACCGTTCCGCACCAGCCAATCCGCCATCGCCAGCGCCAGCCCGCCGAAGCCGCCGGTGATCAGCACGGCATGGTCCGGCGGCAGGCTGAGCGGGCTGCCGGTGCGCAGGGCGTAAGGGCGCGGGGCGGGAGGGCGCACCACCGGCTTACCCACGTTCAACCCCCGCGCCATCAGGGCGAAACCTTCGGCGACCTCATCGGCATCGAGACAGGGGCCGAGTGGCGGGGTCAAAGCCCCCTTGGCCAGCACGGGACCCAGCTGGGCGAGAACCGGCCTGACGGCCTGCGGTGTTGCTTTAGCGATAGCGTGGAGATCGAAGCGGTGGAATGTCACATCCGGCCGGCGCGCGGCCATGCGGTCGGCGGTCCAGGCGCCCTGTTTGCCCAGTTCGATGAACCGCCCGCCCTCGGCCAGGGCATCGAGGTTGGCATCCATGGCGGTATCGGTGGTCAGGGCGTTCAGGATGATGTCCACCCCGTGCCCCCCGGTCAGGGCGCGGACCTGCCGGCCGAAGGCACTGTCCCGCGAGTCCAGCGGGCAGGCAATCCCCAGCCGTCGCAGGTGGGCGGCCTTGGAGGGATGGGCCGTGGCCAGAACGGTGCAGCCCCGCGCCCGGGCCAGCTGAATGGCCAGGCTGCCCACCGCCCCGGCACCGGAGTGGATCAGCACCCGCTCCCCCTTTGCCGGTTTGCCCAGCCCGTCCAGAGCCAGCCGCACGGTGGCCCAGGCACTGACGGATGCGGCGGCGGCCTCGGCGCTGACCCCGTCCGGCCGGTGGAGGACGAGGGCGGCGTCGGTCACCGTATATTGCGCCATGCCCCCGTCGGCAAGTCCATAGACCGCGTCGCCGACGGCAACCGTGGCGACTTCCGGGCCGATTCTGCTGACGGTTCCGGCGATATCATAGCCGAACAGGCTGCGCTCCAGCGGCTGGAGGCCGGCGGCCTGAAGAACGTCGGGGAAGGCGATGCCGGCGGCTTCCACCTGCACCTCTACCTGACCCGGACCCGGTGCGGGGCGGGCGGCCGGACCGAAGGCGGGCGGGCGGGTCTTGCCGGCGGTCAGGACCAGTTGTCCGCCTTCCGGCGGGGCCGGCAGCGGGGTCGTGGCCTCGGCGAGGCGGCAGACGAAGCGGCCGTCCCGGCGCAGCAGGACTTCCGTATCGGCGGCCTCCGTCTCCGGGATTGCCGCCAGCTCTTCGGTGAGGGCGGCCAGGGCTTCGCCGTCGGTCCAGGCGGGATCCAGGTCGATGCGGCGGACCGGGGTCGCGTCGGCTTCCGTGATCTCCGCGTCCAGCGCCCGGGCCAGTCCCCACAGCGGTGCGGCGGCCGGGGCGGGCAGCGGTTCGCCGGCGGATCGGGCGACGGCCCCCCGGGTGACCAGGGTCAGGGCCGGGCACAGGCCGTCCAGACCCTGCAGGGCCGCGAGCAGGCTGCGACACAGGTGCGCCGTGGCTTCTGCCCCCGTGGCGGCATCCGGTTCCGGGGCGGCCATGTGGATCAGGCGGGCGGGGAGAGGGCCACCGGGCAGGCGGTGGGCGATGGCATCTTCCGGTGCCACCAGGGTGGCCGGGGTGCCGGTGGCACGCAGCTGCCCGGCCAGCTTGCCGGCCAGACCATCCCGGGCGCCGATGATCCAGGTGGGGCCGTCCGGCGCGGATCCGCTATCCGTGTTCGGAATGGTGTCTGGCGCGCGGGCGAGGATCAGCAGATTGGGCGTGGGGCCGTCATCGGCGAGCAGGCGGCTGTCCACCGTTTCGAACCCGGCGGCGTGCAATTGATCGGGCCAGCGTTCGGCGGGCAGCAGGGGATGGTCGGGGCGCAGATCGCGGTCATCGCGGTGATGCCACTGGTCGGTCAGCCCGAAGCACAGGTCGGCCCAGGCCATCGGGCGGGCGACCTCGACCAGCACCACCATGCCGCCCGGGGCGAGCAGGCCGCGCAAGGTGCGCAGGGTTGCGCTCAGGTCCGGGGTAGCATGGACCACATTGACCGCCAGAATCATATCCTGCCCTGCCAGGAGCGGATCCGGATCGGGCCGGGAGATGTCGAGGACCCGGAAGTCGGTGCGGGGCAGGGTGGCGTACAGGGCTTCGGCGCGCTTGACGAAGGGCAGGCCGGCGTCGGTGAAGGTATAGGCCACGTCCAGCCGCCGCAGCAGCGGGGCAAGCGCCCGGGTGGTGCCACCGGTCCCGCCGCCGACCTCCAGCAGCCGTACGGCCCGGCCCTTGGGGGCCGCAGACACCAACTGCTCGACGGCAGCGGCGGTGGCGGCATTGGTGCCACCCATGCTGACCGAGGAACCATACAGGCGGGCCAGGGGCTCCAGGTCCCCGCCGGGGAACAGCACCTCCAGCCCGTTTCGCGCCCCGGTCAGGACGTCGGCCAGGGCGGCGCCCGCCCGCCGCAGCAGGGCAATTTCGGGCTCTGCCTCCGGATGGGTGTCGGCCAGGGCATCAAGCATCGCTATCGCCGGTGCCGACGGGGGAGCGGGCAGAGAGGCGGCCAGGGCGGTGCAGCGGGTGAACAGGGGGCGCTGGCTTTCGGGGATGCTTTCCGGACCATCGAGGCTTTGGACCGCTTCCCGGGCGGCGACCCTGGCGGCGGCCTCCAGCCCCTCGGTCAGGGCGGCGGCACCGGCGGGCAGGACCACCGGTGGCAGGGCGGACAGCACCTCGGCCGGGGACGGCAGGAAGCGGGCGGGCGGCGGGGCGCCAAGGCGCCCCTTCCGGCGCCACTGTACCGCATACAGCCGCGCCGTCTCTCCGGCCGAGGGCAGGGGGCGGAACATCATGCC
Organism: Rhodospirillaceae bacterium Z3-40; assembly: GCA_046233135.1. Classification (GTDB taxonomy): domain Bacteria; phylum Pseudomonadota; class Alphaproteobacteria; order Rhodospirillales; family Rhodospirillaceae; genus JBJXHN01. The sequence goes on from JBJXHN010000006.1 coordinate 338,156, forward strand.
CTCGACCGTGCCGATGATCGCTTCTCCGGCGTCGTAGAGGGTCAGATCGACCACCAGGGTGGCGGTATTACCCGGGGCGCTGCGGCGCCGGGCGAGCGCCCAGGCCATGGTGGGACCATCGGTGGCCGGCAGGGTCAGGGCGTCCGCGGCGAAGGGCAGCCAAGGGCCGGCGGACGGCAGCAGAGGCAAGGCCGTCTGGAAGGCGCCGTCCAGCAGGGCGATCCGCGCGGCGGCCGGTCCCTCACCGCTGACCGGGGCGGAAAGGCGGGCGATAACGGTCTCCGTGTCCCACCAGGCTTCGGCGACGGCGTGAAAGGCGGGACCCAGGGCGACGCCCCGGGGCTCCGCCAGAGGCCGTAGGGTGTGGCCGGTGTGGGAGGGGCCGAGGGGGGCGCGACCCTCCGCCAGCGACGGGCCGTGCGCCGGCGGGGAAACGGGGGCGTGGCGCGCGGTGGCCAGGGTCTCCCAGTCCTCCGTTTCTCCCGGGCGGCCGGCGAGGGTGGCCGATCCGTCGGCAGTGATCACCGCTTGCAGCAGCAGCGGGGTGCCGCCTTCGGGCAGGCGGGCGGGGCGGGCCAGGGTGACGTTTTCCAGCCGCGTGGCCGCGCCGGTCCGGGGCAGGGCGGTGATCAGGGCGTCGATCAGGGCGGCGCCGGGCAGGATCAGCGTGCCGTTCACCCGATGATCCCGCACCCACGCCGGTGTCGCGGCCGAGGCGCTGCCCTCGGCAAGGCGCAGGCCGGTGGCCAGGGGGCGGGCAGGGCCGAGCAGGCTGTCGGATGCGGTGGGGGCGGTGGTGGCGACGGGTGCCACGCCGGCGGGCGAGACCTCCACCCAATGGCGGCGGCGCTGGAAGGGCGTGGTGGGCAGCACGACGGGGCGCACCCGGTGCAAGCCTTGCAGGGCTGCCCCGTCCAGGGGCAGGCCGGCGGCGAACAGTTGGGCCAGGGAATCGGCGGTGATATCCGCGCTGTCGGGACCAGGGGCCAGGGTCGGCAGCCACCAGCGGCCGGCGCCGGTCCACTGGGGGCGGGCCAGCGACATCAGAACGGGGCGCGGGCCGCATTCCACAACCAGCGTCGGGCCGGGCAGGGCGGCCAGCGTCGCCACGGCCTGACGGAATCGCACCGGTGCGGTGATCTGGTCCGTCCAATAGGCGGCGTCGGCGAGGGCGTGGTCTTCCAGCCGGCCGGTGACGCCCGACAGGAAGTCCATCGTCGGCAGGCCATAGGCTGCCTGACGGGCAACGGCGGCGAAGGGGGCCTGCATGGGCGCCATCAGCGGCGAATGGAAGGGGTGGGAGATATCGAGCATGTTTGCCCGTCCGCCGCTGTCGGAGATCTCGGCCACCAGGGCCTCCAGCTCCGGGCGGGGGCCGCACAGGGTCACGGCGGCCGGGCCGTTATCGGCGGCGATGATGACGTCGGGCAGGCGTTTCAGGATGCCGGCCAGGCTGTCGGCGCCCATGCCGACGGCGGCCATGCCGCCGGGGCTGGGCAGGGCGGCGGCGTGGCGGGCGCGGTGGTCGATCATGACGGCGGCATCGTCCAGCGACAGGATGCCGGCGACGCAGGCGGCGGCAAATTCCCCGAAGCTGTGGCCCATCACCATGTCCGGCCGCAGCCCCCAGGCCTGCCACAGGGCGGCCAGGGCATATTCCACCATGAAAATGGCCGGCTGGCTGTAGCGGGTACGGTTCAGGGCCTCGGCGTGGGCGGGATCGAACAGCAGGGCGTGGGGATCGATATCCAGGCCCGGCCGCAGGGCGTCGGCAGCCGCATCCAGGGCCTCGGCAAAGGCCGGCTGGGTTTCGTGAAAGACGCGGCCCATGCCGGTGTACTGGCAGCCCTGGCCGGGGAAGGCGAAGACCAGACGGGGCAGCGCACCCACGACCACGCCCGCATGGGTACCGTCCCCGGTCGCTCCGTTCAGCCAGCCCTCCAGCCGCCCGGCCAGGGCGGCGGGATCGGCCCCGGTGACGGCCAGGCGATGGGAAAAGCGGGCGCGGCCGGTCAGGGCGGTGGCACAGACATCGGCGACGGGCTGCTCGGGATGGGCGCGCAGGTGGTCGCGCATCCGCTCTGCCGTGGCGCGCAAGGCCCTGCCATCCATGGCCGACAGGGCCAGCATCCGGCCGGCGGGGGAAGGCGGTCGTGCCGGGCCTGTGGAGGCGGGGGCCGGCGGCTCGCCGACGATGATATGGGCGTTGGTGCCGCTGACGCCGAAGCCGCTGACTCCGGCGAACCGGGGGCGGGCGGGATCGGAGGGCCAGGGGCCGCCCCCGGGCAGCACGGTCAGGCAGCCGGTGTTCCAGTCGAAGGCCGGATTGGGGGTCCGGAAGCTGGGATGGGGGCCGTGGCGGCGGTTGGCCAGTTGCAGGATCACCCGCATCAATCCGGCGATACCGGCGGCGGCTTCGGCATGGCCGATGACGCTTTTCACCGACCCGGCGACCAGCGGTGCGGCGCGCTCGCCGGCGTCCGGTCCGAACACCGCCTGCAAGGCCCGCAGTTCGATCAGGTCGCCCAGGGATGTACCCGAACCATGGGCCTCCACGGCGTCGATGGCACGGGGCGGCAGGCCGGCCATGGCCAGGGCGGCACGGATCACCGCTTCCTGGGCCGGCTGGCTGGGGGCGGTCAGACCGTTGGAGGCGCCATCCTGGTTGATCGCCGAGCCATGCAGAACGGCATGGATCGCGTCGCCGTCGGCCAGGGCGTCGTCCAGGCGCTTCAGGACCACCATGCCGCAGCCTTCGGCACGGACGAAGCCGTCGGCCCGGGCATCGAAGCTCTTGCAGCGTCCGTCGGCGGCCAGCATGTCGCCATGGGCATAGCCCAGCCCGTATTCGCCGCCCAGAATACTGTTGACCCCGCCGGCCAGCGCCATGTCCACTTCTCCGGCGCGCAGGGCCTGGCTGGCCTGATGCACGGCCACCAGCGAGGCGGAACAGGCGGTGTCCAGGGTGACGGCCGGTCCGGCCAGCCCCAGCAGATAGGCGATCCGCCCCGTCCCCACCGATGCCATGCCGCCCAGCGCGGCATAGACGTCGCCATTGGCCAGCGGGCGCCGGGACAGCCGCAGCAGCTGGTCGTGGGTGGCGATGCCGGCCCACACTCCGGTTCGGCTGCCGGCCAGCCGGTCGGGGGCCTTGCCGGCCCGCTCCAGGGCTTCCCAGCTGACTTCCAGCAGCAGCCGGTGCTGTGGATCCAGGGACCGGGCATCGGTCGGGGCAATGCGGAACAGCTGGGCATCGAAGCTGCGCGGGTCCTGCGTCAGGAACCCGCCGAAGGGTGGCACCGCTTTGCCGTACCGGCCGTCGGCAAAGGCCGTGGCATCCCAGCGATCGGCAGGGATCGGCCCGATGGCGTCCCGGCCCGAGTTGATCAGGGTCCAGAAGGCTTCGGGCGTATCCGCGCCGCCGGGGAAGCGGCAGGCCAGCCCGATGACGGCAATGGGTGCGCCGGCGCCGGGATTCACCGGATGGCGAAGCGGGGCCGAAGGTCGCTGGCCGGCCGCGCTGGCCGGGGTGACGGCCGGCGTGTCGGGCGCGCCTGAGGTGTCGAGCGCCAGGGCCGCCAGGGCGGCGATGGTGGGGTGGTCGAAGGCGGCGGTGGCGGGGATCGGGCGGCCCAGGGCGGTGGTCAGCCGCCGCGCCAGGGTGACCGCGTCCAGGGACGTCAGGCCCAGGTCGCGCAGCCCCGTACGGTCGTCGGCTTCGGTCAGGGGCTGCTCCAGGATCGCGGAAACCAGGTCGCGGGCCATGGTTCGGGCCATAGCCGGGCGGGCGGACGGCGACAGCGGGGCCAGCAGATCGCCCCAGGTGGCGCCGTGCCGGGCGCGGGTATCGCCGGCGGTGCGGCGGGCGCCGTCCACATGCACGTGCAGCACATGCACCTGATAGGGCACGCCGCCATCGGTCTGCAGGGCCGCCAGGGACTGCCGCAGGTCGGCTTCGAAAGCGCTGCGCCGGTCTCCCGTCAGGGCGGTGAAGTGGCCTTCCATGCGGACCAGCCAGGCCAGATGGTCGTCGATCGGGGCGATGTGGACGGGGAAGCTTTCGGTCACCGTCAGGGCGTCGCCGAAGCGGGCGAACAGCTGTTCCACACTGGCCTTGTCGAAGGTCTGCATCACCTGGGCCGACGCCAGCCGGTTGTCCCAGTCCAGGTGGCGGGCCATCACCTCGGCCATGATCGCGGCGAAACGTCCGCCGTTGCGCCGGCCGACGAACAGCAGGTCCAGGCCACCGTGCGGCCGCAGCACCCGGGCCATCTCGTCCACCGCCTTGTCCGGGTCGGTGGTCCAGTGAAAGGCCCACTGGCTGATCAGGTGGTCGACACCGGCATCGTCCAGGGGCAGGGCTTCGAAGCTGCCGGCGCGCACGCTGATCCGGGCGTCGCCGGCGACGGTGCGTTCGGCCACGGCCCGCATGCCGTCGGCGGGCTCGACGCCGATCAGCCGGGTTTCGCCGGGCAGGCGGGCGGCCAGGGCGGTCAGGCTGCTGCCCGTGCCGCAGCCCAGGTCGGCCACCAGGGACAGGCCCTCAGGCATCGTCAGGCTTTCCAGGAACGCATCGCCCATCTCGCCCCACAAGGACCGCAGATTGCGGTCGTCGTGATAGCGTTCGCCGATGCGGGAATAGCTGTCGATAGCACGCGGGCCTTTGCTCACCGGGGTGTTCCTTATCCGGCGACGGTGGTGCGGACGATCTCCACCACCGCCGTCTGGTGCGGGCGCAGATAGAAATGGTCGCCCGGGAAGATATGGACGTCGCGCAGGTGCGGACACAGATCGGCCCAGCGACGCAGGGACTCCGGCGTGGCCGTGTGGTCGTCCTGCGCGCCGATCACCGTCACCGGCACTTGCACCGCTGGATGGGGCGGGATCTGTTCCCCGCGCGGATAGGTCTCGCAGAGCTGGAAATCGGCGCGCATGGTGGGCAGCACCAGGTCCAGCAGTTCCCGGTGGGCCAGCACCTCTTCGGGCAGGCCGCCCATGCGGGTCACGGCGTCCAGGAAGTCCGCATCGGAATCCTGGTAGATCGCCTTGCGGCCGAGGTCCAGATGGGGCGGCCGGTGAGCGGACAGGACAACCGCGTCGGGCAGGGGAATGGTGCCGTCCGACTGGATGGCCTTGACCAGGGCATAGCTCATCAGCGCACCCATGGAATGGCCCACCAGGGCATAGGGGCGCTGGGCCAGCCGCCGCAGGGTGGGCAGGAAGGCGGCGACGAAAGGATCCATGTGGTCGAAGGCCGGTTCGGCCAGACGGGCTTCGCGGCCGGGCAGCCTGACCGCGGCGATGGAGAGGTCGGCGGGCAGCAGCGGCGCCCAGGGGGCATACATCGCCGCGCTGCCGCCGGCGCAGGGCAGGCAGATCAGGGTCAGGCGCGCCCGGGCCGGATCGGGGCCGAAAACATAGTACCAGGGATCGGCCGCCGTTCTGGGGCGGGCGGCGGCGGAACGGTTTTGGGTCATGGTGGCACTGCTTTGCATGGTCGGTGAAAAACGGGTCATCTGTCCCAGCCTCCGGCATCCAGCCATGTCAGGGTGGGGGTCAGGTCGTGGGCCTCGGCGACGGCAACGGCGGTGGCGCGCAGGCCGGCCAGGACCGGCGGGTGGCCCAGGGCGCCATAGTCCTTGGACCGGTGGATATGGTCGGCCAGGGCCGGCTGCACCCGGTGGAAGCCCCGGTTGCCCAGCAGCTGCTGGCAGGTCAGATTGGTGCTTTGTTCCGCGGCGGCGGCGGCCACCTGGGTCAGGCGGGCAGGATACTTCGGGTCGGTCATCCACTGCTGCCAGCCCCAGTCGGCGTCCAGCACCGCCAGCCGCGACGGATTGCCGCCGGTGCCCAGCGACAGCAGCCGCACATCCGCCAGAAACCCGGCCGGGACCGCGTCTTGCAGCCCCGGCGCCCGGCTTTCCGAGGCCACTTCGAAGGTGTGATCGACGTTCTGGGCCTGGAGATCCAGCGCGCTGGTATCGTCGGCGCGGGCACACATGATCGCTTCGGTCAGCACGGCCAGGCTGGGGTTGTAGGCATAGAGGCCACCGTCCACATAACCGCCGGCGATGGGCAGGGTCATGGGCAGGGCGCTGGTGGCCAGGGCCGCGGTCACGCAGCGCTGAACCTCGCCGAAATAGCCGCCGGGGCCGACGTTGGTGAACATCACCGGCGACCAGCCGCCCGTATCCCGGCCGGCCACGTCAAAGGCGGTGACACAGGCGCCGTGCTTCAGGTCGCCCAGGGTGTCTTCGCCGAACAGGCCGGTCAGGGCGGTGGCCAGCGCCGCGTTGTCATAGGTCGCACGGCGTCCCAGCCCGGCCTTGGCCAGCCGCAGGACATCGGTATCCCAGATGTCGATCCGCCCGTCCCATAGGGAGCAGCAGGCGTCCAGCGCTTCGGCCGGATCCGCCTGGGCGGCCAGCAGCAGGGCGTTGATGCCGCCGGCGGAGGTGCCGGCGAACAGGTCCACGGCCTTCAGGAAGCCGGGCATGTCCGCTTCCAGCCGTTTCAGCAGGGTCAGGGTCAGCAGGCTCATCACCCCACCGCCGTCCATGGCCAGGATATGGCGCGGGGCGGCCGGATTGCCAGACGCCGGCGGATTGGAGGTGTTCATTCTTTCCGCCTTCGCGGAGGGGTTCGTGTTTTCCGCCTTCGCGGAAGGGGGGCGCGGTCGGCTGGACATGGGTCACTCCTCTTCCGAGCGCAATTCTTCCCGCATATGGGCGGCGAAGCGGCGGGTTTCCGGGGGCAGCAGCATGATGGTCATGTGGTTTCCCTCCACGTGGCGCACGCGGGTGTGGTTCCCCACGTGGTTTACCACGTTCCGTACAATCGGGTCGTGTTCGCTTGGCGGGGCGGCGCGCAGCAGGGTCAGCGGTCCGTCGTAGACCGGCGGGTGATAGCGCTTGGCCGAGCCCATGGTGGTGCGGAAGACCAGGGCACTGCGCAGGGCCTGGCCGGTGACCTGCCGCCAGGTGGCGGCGCGGCCAAGGGCCTTCCAGGTGCGCGGCAGGGCGATACCGGCGGCCCGGGCCAGGCGGTGCAGGTCGTCGAAACGGCGGATGCGGCCCACCTGACCGACCATGATCACCAGCCCCAGCCCTTCGCGCGCCAGAGTCAGCAGGCGCGTTGCGGCCGAGGCTTTCGACGGAGCGACGGCCATGCTGAGGGCGCTGTCCAGCAGTCCCAGAAAAGCCACGGTTTCTCCCGCCGCCGTCAGCCGTGCGGCCACCTCGATGGCCGGCAGCCCGCCAAAGGACCAGCCGGCCAGGTGATAGGGTCCCCGGGGCTGAACGGAGCGGATGGCCTCGACGAAGACGGCGCCCAGGGCTGCCACGGTGCCGGGGCGGGCTTCGCCGGCCTCCAGCCCCGGGCAGCGCAGGCCCCAGACCGGCCGGTCGAGATCCAGGGCGGTGACGAAGTCCAGATAACACAGCGGGCTGCCGGCCGCCGGCGGGAACAGGAACAGCGGCGCGCCTAGCTCTCCGCCGCCCAGCCGGGTCAGCAGGGGCGACGGCGGGCTGGGGGGGGATCCGAGGGGAGAGGCGTCCGCGGCGTGTGCCGGGCCGGAAGGCTCCGGGGCCAGGGCTTCCAGCCGGGCGGCGACGGCGGCCGGAGTGGGGGCGGCGATGATCCCGGCCAGCGGCAGGGTGACGCCAAAGCGTGCGCCGATGCGGTTGGCCAGACGCACCACCAGCAGGGAATGGCCCCCCAGGTCGAAAAAGTCGTCCTGCGCCCCCACGGCCGGCAGCTCCAGAGTCTCGGCGAACAGGGCGGCGACCTGCTCCGTCAGCGCGCCCGAAGCATCCGCCCGGCCGGGCGATTGCGAGAGCGCGGGGGACGGGAGTGCGGAAGCGGCGCGGGAGGCATCGGCGGCGAGCCGGCGGCGGTCCACCTTGCCGTGCGGGGTCAGGGGCAGGGCGCATCGGGCCTCGATCACCGGTGGTACCATATGGGCGGGCAGCCGGGTTTCCAGGTGCTGGCGGCAGGCGCGCAGCAGGGCGCCGTCCCGCCGCGCGGCCAGGGGGTGATTGAGGGCCGGTGCCGGCGGGCCTTGCGGACCCTCCGCCGACAGGGGCAGGGAGGGCGGAGCCGTACCCGGGGCGTGAAAGGCCGCATCCAGCCGGCCGTCCGCCGGATCCCGGGTCCAGCCGACCGCCGCCCCGAGTTCCAGCTCCTCGGCCAGGGCATAAAGGGCCTCCGGCGTGATCCCGGTGGCTGATGTCGGCGCGGTCTTTGCCTCGCCGGCGGTGCGGGCCGATCCGAACAGCGCGGCATCGGCGGCCAGGGGCGCAGCCAGCAGGTCGTTGGCCAGCCCCGTCACCACCAGCGCCGGCGGCCGTTCGCGAGTCAAATGGCTGCGCAGGTCCGCCAGAGAGAGCATGCGGCCGTCCAGGACGGCGGCAGGGGCCGGCGGGGGGTGGGCGGGCGCTTTCTCCAGCAGGGCCGTGGCGCGGTAGCGGTTCAGCTCATTGCCCTGTGCCCCCCGTTGCAGGCGGAAGGCACAGCCGGCCAGATCCGGGTGGTCGGCGGCGTAGGCGGTCAGGAAACCGGGGTGAATCAGCAGTTCCTGTTCCCGCTCCAGCCGGGCGCGAACCCGGGCGCGCAGGGGGGCCGCCGGGGCTGCAACTCCGGCGGCGGCCAGCACCATGCCGCTGATCAGGGGCCGGTGAAGGGCGAGGTTCCGGACATCCCCCAGCACCACCACGCCGCCGGGACGCAAGGCGCGCACCGCCCGGTCCAGCACCCGGCGCAGGTAGGGTGCGTCGGGGAAGTATTGAGCGACCGAGTGCAGCAGCACCACGTCGAAGGTGCCATCCTCCACCCCCGGCGGATCGTCGGCGCAGCCCACGGCGGCCTCGATCGACGCGAAGCGGGGGGCATGGCGGGCGGCCTGGGCAGAAATGTAGGCCACCGCCCGGGGGCTGAGGTCGATCGCCCGATAGCGATGCACATCAGGGGCGATGCTCCAGGCCAGCATGCCCGTTCCGCAGCCCAGTTCCAGCACTTCCGCCGGCTTGCGGGCGAGAATGGTGGCCACGGCATCAGCGCACCAGGCGCGCATCTCCGCCTCGGTAAAGGCCTCTCCGCTTTCGCCCTTGGTCCAGCCGATGTGATTGAACAGCGCGGATCCGGCCACCGGCGCTTCGCCCGTGTCGCTTCCAAGGCCGCTTTTGTTTTCGCCGGCCAGCAGGCTGTCGAACAGGGTACGCCAGTCGGCAACGTGGGCGGCCTCACCGATGTCCTCCGGCGGGTCGGCGTCGGTATCGGTGCCGGGTACGACGAAGGCGGCAAGGCGGCGGGTCTCCCGGTCCGCATCGGCCAGGACCACGGCAGCGTCCCGCACTCCGGGCAGGCCGCGCAGGCAGGCTTCCACCTCGCCGGTTTCCACCCGCATGCCCCGCAGCTTCACCTGACCGTCGGCCCGCCCCAGGAAGGTCAGCGCTCCGGCGGTGTCGCTTTGGGCAAGGTCGCCGGTGGCATACAGGCGGGCGCCGGGCGCGGGGTCGAAGGGATGGCGGCGGAAGGCGGCTTCCGTCTCTGCGGGCTGGTTGAGGTAGCCCCGGGCCAGCGCCGGACCGCCCAGGTGGATCTCGCCCGGCGCTCCCGGCGGCACCGGCCGATCGTAGCGGTCGAGCAGCCAGACCTCCCCCCCCGTCATCGCCCGGCCGATGGGGACGGGTGTGTCCGGGATGTCCTGGGCCAGACAATGGAGGGTGGCGCAGACGGTGCTTTCCGTTGGGCCATAGGCGTTGATCAGCCGGCGATGGGGCGCGGACCAGCGGCGGGCCAGGGTCGGCGACAGGGCTTCGCCGGCGGTCACCAGGGTGGAGAGCGCCGGATAGACCCCCTCCGGCAGCACGGAGAGCACCGACGGCGGCAAGGTCGCTACCGTGATCCCCCGGTCCGTCAGCAGGTCGGCCAGCGGCTGGCCGGGAGCCATGGCGGGGCGGGGCGGGGTGACCAGCGTGGCGCCGGCAGCCAGGGTCACGACGATCTCGCTGACCGAGGCGTCGAAGGTCAGCGGTGCGAATTGCAGCACCCGTGCACCCGGTCCCACCCCGAACGCATGGGCCTGGGCGCCTGCCAGAATGCCAAGCCCCCGATGGCTGACCATGACCCCCTTCGGCTGCCCCGTCGAACCGGAGGTGTAGAGCACATAGGCCAGCGTTTCGGCCGAGACCGCCGGCAGCGGGGGAGCCATCGTGCCGCCGGCTCGGACCATCACCTGCGCGGGCGTCAGGCAGGGTGGCATGCCGGGGGCTGCACAGGGATCGTCGCCGGAAGGGCCGGTGCCATCCCTCAGCACCAGGGCCGCCTGGCAGTCCCGGAGCAAAGCCCGCTGGCGGTCCGGCGGGTCGGTGGGATTCAGCGGCATATAGGCGATCCCGGCCAGCCAGCAGCCGAGAATGGCCGTCACCGCATCGACCCCGTTGCTCATGTGCAGGGCCACCACCGGGGTGGTGTCGGCGGTGTTATCGACCGGGACCTGCACCACGACGCGCAACCCCCGGGCAAGGTGGGTGGCGCGGGTCATCAGCTCGCGATAGCTCAGCCTATGCCCGCCGGTGTCCAGGGCAAGGGCGGCGGGGGTTGCCGCCGCGCGGGCTGCGATTGTTTCGGTGACCGGAGCAAAGGGTTCGGCCGGCGGGGCGGCCATACGGCTGCGGTGATCCTCCGGCGTTTCCAGCGGCACCGCCAGGGCCGGGGCATCCGGGGCTTCGGCCAGGGCGGCCAAAGTCCGGTTCATGTGGCGGGCCAACTGCGCCGCGCGGTCGGCCGAAAAGCGCATGGCATCGTAATAGAGGACCCCGGACAGGCCCTGCGACCCTTCCCACAGGTGCAGCTCCAGGTCGTTGCGCGCGGTAACGCCCCCAAGCGGCAGGGGGCGGACGGTCAGGCCGGGCAGGTCCCAGGTCACGGCCGGGGCATTCTGCACCACCAGCACCGCCTGAACCAGCGGTGTGCGGCTGGCCTCCCGCTCCGGCCGCAGGGCCTGGACCAGCTGGTCGAACGGCAGGTCCTGGTGATCAAAGGCGCGTAAGGTTGCCGCCTTTACCCGCCGCAGCAGGGTCCGGAAATCGGGATCGCCGGACAGATCGATCCTCAGCGGCAGGGTGTTGACGAAAAAGCCGATCAGCGGCTCCAGCATCGGATGGGTGCGGTTGGCGATGGCCATGCCGATCAGCAGGTCGTCCAACCCCGTATAGCGGCCCAGCAGCGCCCCGTAGGCCGTGGCCGCCGCTATGAACAGGGTCGCCTGTTCCTGTCTCATCAGGTCTTGCAGGCCGGCGTGGGTGTCTGGCGAAACCTCCAGCAGGCAGGCGCCGCCCCGACCTTCTGCCGTGTCCGGCCGGTGTGCCTCGGGGGCTTGATCGAACGGCAGGGGCAGGCGGGTGGGGGCACCGTCCAGCGTGCCGCGCCAATGATCGGTCAGGGCTTCCAGTCGGGGGCCGGACAGCTGGCTGCGCTGCCAGTGGGCGACGTCCTTGTATTGCACGGGCAGCGGTGGCAGGCCGGCATCCGTTCCCGCCGCTGCCGCCGCATACAGGGTGCGCAGCTCGGCGACCATGACGCCGATGGACCAGCCGTCGGAGACGATGTGGTGCAAGGTCAGCAGCAGCACCCAGCGGTCGTCGGCCAGCCGCGCAAGAACCGCGCGCAGCATCATGTCGTTGCCAAGGTCGAAGGGCGCGCGGGCCTGGGCATCGGCCAGGGCCGCAAGGCGGTCGGTCCGTTCCGGTTCCGGCAGGGGACGGAGGTCGTGGGTGTCGAAGGGTGGTGGGGCGGCGGCTGGGCGGATGATCTGCACCGGCTCTCCGGTCCCGCTTTCCCCCTGGTCCTCCGCATAGACCGTGCGCAGGATCTCGTGGCGGTCCACCAGGGCGGCCAGAGCGGCTTTCAGGGCGCCCGCTTCCAGGATCCCGGTCAGTTCCAGGGCCGTGGGGGCGTTGTAGAAAGGATTGGCCGGCGACAGCTTTTGCAGGAACCACAGCCGCCGCTGGGCGAAGGAGACCGGATAGCGATCGGCCGGCGGGGCGGCGGGGATCGGGGGGGCTTTGGTGGTCTCTTCGGCTGTCGGCCGTGCCGCGGTGCGGGCGTCCAGATAGGCCGCCATGGCTTCCACCGTCGGCCGTTCGAAGACGGCGGACAGCGGGATGTCGATCTTCAGACGGCTGTGGATGCGCGATACCACCCGGGTGGTGGACAGGGAATGGCCCCCCAGGGCGAAAAAGTCGTCCCGCACCCCCACTGACGGCAGCCCGAGCACGTCGGCCCAGATGGCGGCGAGGGCGGTTTCGGTCCGCGTGCGCGGCGCGATAGCGGGGGCGCGGGTCCGCTGCGGACGGTGATGTTCGAGCGCCCGGCGGTCCGGCTTGCCGGCCGGTGTGCGGGGTAGGCGGTCCATCACCACGATGTCGCGGGGACGGAAGGCGTCGGGCAGGCGGTCGGTCATCGCCCGGCGCAGGTCTTCGGCCAGGGCGCGGCGGGCTCGGTTGCGCCGGGGATCGGTCGCCAGCGGGCCGGCGTCCGGCGCAACGGCCGGCGGGGTAATGAAGACAAGGCCGCGTCCCGGGATCAGGGTCAGCCGGCCGTCCGCATCGCCATCCAGCCACGACGGGGTGCCTTGTGGACACAGGTCATCTGGCTCGACACCGCCGGCGGGCTCTGCGGCGAGCAGGCGGCGCAGGTCCCCCACCGTGCGGGCGTCTGCCGGAGGGGCATCGCGCCAGCGGCGCAGGGCCAGCGGCGCGCACAGGCGGCGGTTGGCAACGGGCTTCGGGTTTGCTGGCGCTGCCGGGAAGATGCGGGGTCCCACCGCCAGAATCACGTCATAGCGATAGCGGCCGAGTTCCGTTTCTCCGGCAGCCTTGCGTGGCAGGACGCAGATCCCGCCGACCCGCGCCAGCCGGCCGGCCAGGGCGGCGAAGAAACGCGGGTCGAGCACCAGTTCGTCTTCGTCTTCCATCCCCTGCTGCGCCGCCGCGCGCCAGTCCTCCAGCCCGGCGGTATCGGGCAGGTGGTGCAAGGCGACGTCCAGATGGAACAGGTCAAGCAGCGGCAGGGAGCGGACATCGCCGATGACCACATGGCCCCCGTCGGCGGTGGACGCCACCGCACCTTCCAGTACGCGGGTCAGATAGTCTGCATCACTGAAGTACTGCACCACCGAGTTCAGCACCACCATGTCGGCGTCGGCCGGGGGGATGCCGGAGAAATCGTCGGCGCTGCGCTGTTCGAAGGTCACATGGACCAGGCGGGAATCGGCGGCCTGCCGGCGGTCGAGGGACCGGCCGGCGTTGGCGGCGATGTCCGTGGCGAGATACCGCTCCGTCCCCGGTGCCAGCTCGGCGAGGATCAGCCCGGTGCCGCAGCCGATCTCCAGCACCCGGCGGGGGGCCAGGCTGCGCAGCCGCTCCGCCGTGCCCCGAACCCAGGCGCGCATGGCCGGGGCGGGGATCGGCTGGCCGGTGCGGCTGTCGGTCCAGCCCCGCAGGTCCCAATCCGGGGTGTCGTCCCTGTCATCGAGGTCATAAAGCCGGTCGTAAAGCGCCTGCCACTCGCCCTGCAAACGGTGCGGATCGCCGTCCAGGCCGGCCGGTTCGACAAAGGCCCGGAGCAGGGGCGCCGCTCCCGTACCGTCGCCCGTATCGAGCAGGGCCACGGCGGCGGCGACGCCGGGGTGGGTGGCCAGGGCGGCTTCCACCTCGTCCAGTTCGACCCGCACGCCGTTGATCTTCACCTGCCGGTCGGTCCGGCCGAGGAAGTCCAGCCGGCCATCGGCGCGCAGACGGACGCGGTCGCCGGAGCGGTACAGGCGTGCGGCGGGCTCCAGGGGGTCGGTGACGAACGCTCCGGCGGTCAGCTCCGGTCGGTTCAGGTAGCCCGGCATCACCCGGGGACCGCCCAGGCACAGCTCTCCGGCCAGACCCCGGGGCACGGGCTGACCGTGGGGGTCGAGGATAACAGCCCGGATCCCCGGCAGGGGGCGGCCGATGTCGGGCGGTGTGGCATCGTCCTCCCGGGGTGCCAGCAGGCCGGCGGTGGCGCAAACGGTGACCTCCGTCGGCCCATAGGCGTTGACCAGGACGAAGGGCAGGCTCCGGCGCGGCCGGGCCGGCAGCCGGTCGCCGCCGGTGCCCACCACCCGCAAGGGGCAGCCGGCCGGCCAGTCCAGATCCAGCAGCGGGGCAAGCAGCGGCGTTGGCAGGAAGGCGCGGTCCACCTGTGCCGCGACCAGCCAGTCCCGCAGGGTCTCCGGCATTTCCAGGGCCGCGTGGGGGGCCGTCACCAGCCCCACCCCGGCCCAAAGGGTGGGCCAGATCTCCAGCACACTGGCATCGAACGCCGGCGAGGCCACCAAGCCCATTCGCAGATCGGATCGCTGTCCGGGGGCCAGGGCCAGGACGTCCCGCCAGTCGGTACACAGCCCGGCCAGGGCGTCATGGCGGATCGGCACGCCCTTCGGCATGCCGGTGGAGCCGGAGGTGTAGACCACATAGGCGATGGCCGCCGGATCGATATCCGGCAGCGGTGCGTCATCGGATCCATCGGATCCATCGGACCCAGCCGGATACAGCACCGGCAGGCCGGGCGGGCAGGTCCCCTTGGCCGGCTCCTGCCAGGCCAGGACGAACAGCGGGGCCGCCTCTTCCAGGATCAGGCGGTTGCGGCCCGGGGCGCTGGCAGGATCCAGGGGGACGAAGGCCGCACCGGCTTTCATCACCGCCAGCGCCGCGGTCACCAGGGCCGCTCCCCGGGGCAGCAGCAGGGCCACCCGTCCCGCCGGCCCGGCACCGGCCGCCCGCAGGCGATGGGCCAGGGCGGTGGCGGCGGCCTCCAGTTGCGCAAGGCTCAGCCGGTCCGCTCCGTCCTCGACAGCAAGGGCATTCGGGGCGGCGACGGCAAGGGCGGCGAGGCGGGCGGGGACGGTGGGGGCATCGGGCGTCCTGGCCGGAGCCGGCGGCGCAAGGGCGGTCCGGGCCTCGGCCCATTCGTTTTCCGGGAGCATCGGCAGGGCCGACAATAGCGTCTCCGGCCCGCTCGCGGACATGGCGGTCAGCAGCGTTTCCAGCCGCCGGCCGATGGTGGCTATTGCCGTGTCCGTATGGCGCCGGCGGTCGTATTGCAGGCGCAGCGCCATGCATTCGCCGGGGCTGGAGAAGACCACCAGCGGGAAGGTGGTGCGCTCGAAAAAGGTGACCTCTTCGATGCGCAGGCCGCCCAGCCCCACCGACAGGCTTTCGTCCACAGGGTAGTTTTCATAGGCGATGACGCTGTCCAGCAGGTCCGCCCCGGCGGGCAGGCCGGCCCATTGCTGGATGTCGGCCAGGGCCGCGAAAGACCAGTCTTCCTGCTCGGCGGTGCGACGCGTCAGGGTGTGCAGCAGCGCCCCCAGGGACATGTCGGCGGGAACGGCGATGCGCAGGGGAATGGTGCTCATCAGCATGCCCACCATTCCCTCCACTCCCGGGATTGCCGGGTCGCGGCCAGAGGTGCCATAGCCGAAGCACACATCCGTCTCTCCCGCATGGCGGGCGAGCAGGATGGCCCAGGCGGCTTGCAGGATCCCGTTCATGGTCGCCGACGTGCGTCGGGCCAGGGCGGTCAGGGCCGCCGTGGTCTCCCGGGAAAGCATTACGGTCAACTCGCCCGGCCGGTCATTGCGGCTGGCTGCGGGGGGCGCAGTGTCCGTGCCTCCGGGCAGGCGGGTCGCGCCGGGCAGGCCGTCCAGGGCCTGGCGCCAATAGGCTTCGGCGGCGGCCCCGTCCTGAGCCGTGCGCCAGGCCAGGGCGGCGCGGAAGGCCGGCGCGGGCGGCAGGGGATCGGGGCGCCCGGCGGCGAAAGCGGCATAGAGGGCGTTGACATCCCGCAGCACCAGCGAGAACGACCAGCCGTCCATCAGCAGGTGATGGAAGCTCCAGACGAAGCTGTAGCGCCCGCCCAAGCGCTTGATCAGGGCGCAGCGCATCAGCGGCGCCTTGCGCAGGTCGAAGCCCTTGCGGCGGTCCTCGGTCAGATAGCGGTCCAGGCGGGCGGCGGCCTCGGCGTCGGGAAGGGGGCTCCAGTCTGCGGCCAGCCAGGGCAGGGGCGCTTTGGCCCGCACCACCTGGCTGGCCGCGGTCAGGCCTTTCCAGACAAAGGCGGCGCGCAGGGCGGGGTGGCGTTCCACCACCCGCTCCCAGGCGCGGCGGAAGGCGCTGACGTCCAGGGTGCCGGCGACGGTGTAGCAGAACTGCTCGAAGTAGGTTTCTCCCGTTTCCGCGCGCAGGGCATGGTACAGCAGGCCTTGCTGGCTGGGGGTCAGCGGGTAGATGTCCTCTACGTTCTTCACGGTTCGGCGTGTCCTTCAGGTTCGGGACAGAATGTCGGCGAACGGGTCTTCGGCGTCGGTCTCCTCATCGTCCAGGTCGTCCAGCAGGTCGCCCAGGGTGTTCAGCTCGCCCGCATCCAGTTCGGCGAGGTAACGGGGGCTGCCACCGGCGGCGGCTTCCAGCAGCGCCACGGTGTGGTCGGCGATGCGGGCGACGGTGTCGGCGGTCAGGCGGGCGGGGTCGTGTACCCAGTCGATGCGCAGGCCCGCACCGTCCGCCACCGCCAGCACATCCAGGGCATGGGTCAGCGGCGTATCGGCGGCTTGGCAGCCGGGTACGGGATCGGTCAGGGGCTGCACCGTGCCGTCGCTGCCGGTTGCCCCATCCCGTCGCCCCAGGTAGTTCACCCGCACCGGCGCCGGCTCCAGAGCGGCCAGGGCGGCGCGCAGGGCTGGGTCCCGGCTCAGATAGCGCAGCACGCCGAAACCCAGGCCACTGTTGGGAACGGCGGCGAGCTGGGCGCAGCAGGCCCGCAGGCGGTCGGCGGCGTCGGTCCCGCCGGGGGGCGGCAGCAGGCGGACCGGATACAGCGCGGTGAACCAGCCCACCGTGCGGGTCAGGTCCATATCGTCGAACAGGGCCGTGCGGCCGTGGGCTTCCAGGTCCATCCGGGCAGCCTCTGTGCCCAGGGTGTCGCAAAGCGCGCAGGCCAGGGCGGCGGTCAGGATACCCCCCACCGTGGCCTCCCAGTCCGGAGCCACACGCTCCGCCAGCACCCGGGCCGGCTCCGGTGCCAGGATGCGGATCAGGTGCCCGGCCATGGCTGCGGTAGAGGCAGAAGAAGGCCGGGTATCGGTCGGCGCATCCCCGGTCTCGTCGGCCAGGGCCTGCCAATAGGCGCGGTCGGCGGCCAGCGGCGGGCCATCGGCGGCCTCGGCCAGGCGGGCAGCCCATTGGCTCTGGGCGGTGGTCTTGGGCGGCAGGGCCGGGGGACGGTTGGCGGCCAGGGCAGCAAGCAGGGCGTTCAGGTCGTCCAGGATCACCCACCAGGACACCGTGTCCACCACCAGATGATGGGCGATCAGCACAAGCCGGTCCCCACGGGCGGGGGTGCGGTCTTCCCGGATCACCAGGGCATGCAGCAGCGGCCCGGTGGTCAGGACAAAGCCGGCCTGGGCGCGGGCCAGGGCGGCGCTGACGCCGGCTTCGGGCGTGCCGGCGGGGATCTCGGTCATCGGCACAGGCGGCAGGGCTTCGGGCGGATGCAGGATCAGGGAGCCGTCCGGGGCTTGGGTGGCGCGCAGGGCATCATGGTGGCGCACCACCCGCTCCAGGACCTCGGACAGCAGCGCGGTGGGCACGGCGGCGGTCAGGCGATAGCCCATGGCCTGATTGAAGTGCCCGGGACTTGGCAGGGACAGGGCCGCGAACCAGTGCTGGATCGGCGTGGCGGGAGCGGGGCCGCTCAGGGTCTCTTGGGTGGCGACCAGGGTCCGCTCCGGTCCGGCGGCGGCGGCCAGGGCGGCGACGGTCTGGAATTCGAACAGGTCGCGCGTGCGGAAGGACAGGCCCGCCCGGGCCAGGCGGGACACCACCAGGATCGCGAGGATGGAATCCCCGCCCAGCGCGAAGAAGGTGTCATGCCGCCCCACGGCGTCCACCCCCAGAACGTCGGCCCAGACGGCGGCGATGACGGCTTCCCGGGCGGACAGCGGGGCATTGTCGCCGTCCACCGTATGATGGTGGTCGGGGTCGGGCAGGGCGGCTTTGTCGAGCTTGCCGTTCGCCGTCAGCGGCAGGGTGGCCAGGGGCACCACGGCGGCAGGGACCATATAGGCGGGCAGGCGCGCGGCCAGCGTTTCCCGCAACCCCCGCGCCCAGGCCTCCGGGCCGCTGGGGGGCAGGGGAACGGCGGTGCCGGGCGTCAGGGGGCGGTCGGGGCGGATGGCGACAAGGGTGTGAAGCTCGGTTCCGGCGAAGGCGGTATCCTGCTGGCTGTGCACCCGGAAACCCAGCCCTTCCAGCCGCGTCCGCAGGCGGGGCAGGCGGTCGCCCAGGGCATGGACCTCCATCACCACCTGGGCGATGTGGGGCCAGTGGTCGGGGTCGATGCCGTCGATCACCTGTTCCTCGGCCCGCTCCGCATCGATCTTTAGCAGATCGATGCGTTTCAACCCCTCGGCCCGGGTCACGTCCGACAGGCGGGCGGTGGGGACGGTGATCTGCTCGGCCTCCATCAGGTGGTCCAGCAGCCCGGTCTCGTGGTGCTCCTGCCCGGCGGTCGTGCGGGCGAGCAGGGCGCGGTCCTGGCCGGCGTCCGCATGCAGGCCCGACCGCAGGGTATTGTTGCGATAGACGGTGAAGGTGGCCTCGCCGGCCTGATCCCCGAGGGCCAGGCGGTGCAGACGCAGGGTCAGGCTGTGCAGGATGGCGTTGGCTTCCAGACAGGCCGCCGTCTCCGGCGCCGGTTCGAAGGCGTGGATCACCGGGGCGCGGCAGCGGCTGGCGGCGAACAGGCCGAACAGCCCCACGTTGGCGCCCACGTCCAGGATCACCGCGCCGTCGGGATAGACGATGTCGCCCGCCCCGCCATAGCTGTCCCGGGTGAAGATCTCGGTGTGGGCGAAGGCGGTCTCGCCCGGATTGACCCCATACACCGCCAGCCCGTCGGGCAGGGCCACCAGATCCCCCACCGGCCGGGGCGGGTCGGTCAGCAGACGCAGCAGCGGGGCGCAGAGGGTGGCATCGGGCACGGCATAGGCGATCAGGCGCGGATGCCCGTCCCCGCCCGTGGTCGCGCGGGGGACGACCACGGCGCCGGCGACGGCGGGGATGTCTTGCAGAACGGCGGTGATCTCGGCCGGTTCGACGCGGAAGCCGTGGATGTTCACCTGATCGTCGAGCCGGCCCAGGTAGTCCAGCCCGCCATCCGCCCGCCGCCGCGCCAGATCGCCGGAACGGTAGGCCAGAGTCCGGGCGGGGGGACCGGCAACGGCTTCCGGCAGGGGTACGAAGCGCGCGGCGGTCAGGTCGGGGCGGTTCAGGTAGCCCTGCGCCACCCCCGGTCCCCAGACGACGATTTCCCCGGGGATACCCGGCGGCACCACCTGCCCCTGCCGGTCGAGCAGCACAAGGCCCAGGTGGGGCAGGGGCTGGCCGATGGGGCTGAGGCCGGCGGTCATATCGGCTCGGGTCAGCCGGTGGGCGGTGACATGCACCGTGGTTTCGGTGATGCCGTACATGTTGATCAGGGCGGGCCGGTCCAGGCCATAGCGGGCGACCCAGGGCGCGAGATCGGCTGGTGCCAGGGCTTCTCCGCCAAAGACGACATGGCGCAGAGAGGACAGACGGGCCGGTCCCGTGCCGGCCTCGGCGGTCAGCAGAAGGCGGAAGGCGGTGGGGGTCTGGCTGAGCAGGGTCACGCCTTCGGCGGCGATCAGGGTCAGCATCTCTTCGGGGGCGCGGGCGGTTTCCCGGGGCACGATGACCATGCGCGCGCCATGCAGCAGGGCGCCCCAGACCTCCCAGACCGAAAAGTCGAAGGCGAAGGAATGGAAGACGGACCAGACGTCGTCCGCTGCGAAGGGGAACAGGCGCCGGCAGCCCGAGAACAGCCCCAGCACTGCCCGATGCGGTACGACGACCCCCTTGGGCCGGCCGGTGGTGCCGGAGGTGTAGATCACATAGGCCGGCGTTTCCGCATCGATGGCGGCCGGCGAAAATGGCGCCTCGGTCGGAGCGAGGGTGTCCAGCCGCAGCAGGTTGGGGGAAACCGGCGCCATAGCCGCTTCGGTCGTGGCATCGGCCACCACCACCGGGGCGCCGCAGTCCCGGACGATGAAGGCGCAGCGCTCCGCCGGGGTGTCTGGATCGACGGGCACGTAATGACCGCCGGCCATAAGCACTCCCAGGATCACCACCGGCCAGCCGATGCCCCGCTCCAGGGCCACGGCCACCGGCACCCCCGGCCCCACACCCCGGGCGCGCAGGTCGTGGGCCAGGGCGCGGGCGCGGGCCTCCAGCGCGGCATAGGTCAGGCGCTCGGCCCCGCAGGCCACGGCCTCCCGCCCGGCATGGGCCTGGACCGAGGCGGCGAAAGCCGCGACCAGGGTGTCGGGATAGGGGGACGCGTCCGCCGGTGTCAGGGTGGGGGGCAGCAGCTGGGCCTGGCGGGTGGCGGCGTCCATCAGCGGTAGGGTGGCGACCAGGGCGCCTGGGTCAGCCAACGCGGCGGTGGCGAGGCAGGCGAAGTGACCGGCCCAGCGGGCGATGGTGGGGCTGTCGAACAGGTCGCAGGCGTAGATCCACACCCCCCGGATCGGTCCGCTACCGTCGTCGACCATATGGACTTCCAGGTCGAAGCGCACGGCGGTGAAGTCCAGCGCCGCGGGCGAAACCGCGAGGTCGCGGGGGGCGAAGCTGTCCCGGGGGGTGTTGAGCAGGGCGAAGGCCACCTGGACCAGCGGCATATGATCCAGGGCACGATCGGGATTCAGGTGATCGACCAGCAGTTCGAAGGGCATCTCCTGGTGCTCGTGGGCGGCCAGGACCCGGTCGGCGGTCCGCGTGATGAGCGTGGACACCGTGTCCCCGTCGGCGACCGTGCCACGCAGGGCCAGGGTGTTGGCGAACAGGCCCGCGACGTCTTCCAGGGCGGGCAGAGGGCGGTTGGCGATGGGGCTGCCGATCAGCAGGTCGTCTTGTCCCGACAGCCGGGCCATCAGTGCCTGGAACAGGGCCAGCAGCACGCAAAAGGGCGTGGTTGCCAGCCGCGTGGCGACGGCCCGCAGGCGGTCGCTGAGGGCCGTGGGCAGCGTAACCGGATGGCTGGCGCCCCGGTGGCTCTGATCCTTCGGCCGGGGGCGGTCGGTGGGCAGGGCCAGGGTGTGGGGGGCGCCGGCAAGGGCCTGATTCCAATGGGCGGTCAGGGCTGCCAGGCGGTCTCTGTCTAGCCGTTGCGCCTGCCACGTGGTGTAGTCGGCATAGCCGATCCGTGGCGGCGGCGGCGGGGCGGTGCCGTGGGCGGCTGCGTCGTAGAGGGCGGTGACATCGCGGGCCAGCAGGGCCATGGTCCAGCCGTCGGACACGATATGGTGGGTAGTGAACAGCAGGCGGTGATGGTCCCCGGCCAGCCCCAGCAGCAGGGCACGGAACGGAGCCTCCCGGCCCAGATCGAAGGGGCGGGCGGCCTCTGCAGCGCAGCGGCGGTCGGCGGCTTCCACCGGATCCGGGACCGCCAGATCTTCCTCGTCCAGGGTGGCCGGCGGTGTGCCGGCCAGCCGCAGCCGGGGCGCGCCGTCGAGGTCGATAAAGCGGGCGCGCAGCACGGGGTGGCGCTCGCCCAGGGCGGTCACAGCCTGGCGCAGGGCCTGCCGGTTCAGCGGCCCGCGCAGGTCCAGGGCGACGGGGATGGTGTAGAAGGGATTGGCACCGCCGGTCAGCCGGTCCAGAAACCACAAGCGCCGCTGCGCGGGGCCGAGCGGGGCATCGGCCGCCGGGTCCGGGCGCGGAACCAGCGGTGGCAGGGCGTTGGCACTCTGCCCGGCGTCCGTCTCTCTTGTCGCGGCGAGGGCGGCCTGTGCCTGCACCGTCGGCGCTTCGAACAGGGCACGTAGCGTGAGCGGGACCCCCAAAGCGGCGGTCAGGCGAGACACCAGCATGGTCGCCAGCAGGGAATCCCCGCCCACTTCGAAGAACGAGCGGTCCACCGGCAGATCTCCCCGCCCCAGAACCTCTCGCCAGCAGCCGAGCACGGTCTTTTCCATCGCCGTGGCCGGGGGGGTCCGGGATTGGCCGGGGGCGCCCCGGCCACCGGCGGCCCGCTCCGCCGCGTCGGTCAGGGCCTGACGGTCCACCTTGCCGTTGGCGGTCAATGGCAGGCTGTCCCAGGGCAGCAGCACGGCAGGGACCATATGGGCCGGCAGGCGGGCGGCGAGGTGGGCACGCAGGCGCTCTGCCGTGAAACGGGGCCGGGCGGCGGGGGCAAGGCCGGCGATCACATGCATATCCAGCACGCTTTCCGCCGTCTGCCGTCCCGGCAGGCTGGCCACGGCGGTGAAACCGGCGTCCGTCAGTGCCCGTTCCCAGACCGTGGTGGGCAGCAGGGGCAGATTGGTGGCCAGCCGCGCGTCATCATAGGCGCTGAAGCCTTCGATGAAGCCCACCGTGGCGCTTTGCAGGCGGCTGTTGCGCGTGCTTTCCAGGACCAGCATCAGCCCGCCCGGCGCCAGCAGCCGCCGCGCGTGCCCCAGCGCCCGAACCACATGGGGCGCGTCGTGCAGGACGTTCGACGCTATGACAACATCATAGTCCGTCTCCCCCATCCCCTGGTGGCGGGGATCGGCGGTGATATCCAGCAGGCCATAGGTCACGAACGGAAATGCGGCGAAACGCTGCCTCGCCTGATCCAGGAAATAGGGGGAGATGTCGGTGAAATGGTAACCAACCCCCTCGGTCGGGAGGACCGGCAGCAGCCCGGCCGTCGTCCCCCCGATGCCGGCGCCGATTTCGACGATGCGCAAGGGGACGCCGGCATTGTGTGGTGTGGGCTGCCGGGCGGCGATGAAGGCCGCCAGGCAGCGCGCGGCGATACCGGTCTGATAGCCGGCCAGCGGGTTCAACTGGTATATGGCCAGCGCCTGGTCCGTCCGCCCGTCCGGGAACAGCAGCTCCAGGGGGTCGGCCTCGCCCCGTAGCAGCGGCAGGTGGGCCGCCAGCGCCCCGGAGAAATAGCCCAGCGCCGGCGCCATCTCCGGCCAGCGGGCCAGGGCGGCGGCCATACCGTCCGTGGCCTCGTCCGTTTCGGCAGGCAAGGCGGGCAGGGGGCGGGGGGCAACGAAGCCGTCACCGTCGCGGGTCAGCAGACCGTCCTCGGCCAGGGCGGACAGCCATTGCGCCAGCAGTTTGGTGTGGCGCTCCACCAGGGTCAGAGACGCGACGATGCCCGCCGCCGTGCGGCGCTCTCCGGCTGCGGTGAACAGGCCGAGCGCCCGCAAGGAGCGGATCATCGCCCTGGTGGCCATCGCTTCCATCACCTTGCGGGCGTTGGTGAGGATGCGCAGATCCTCGGCGGGCAGGCCTTCCCGCTCCGCCGCGCGGCCGGCGGACAGGGCGAGGTTCCATCCGCTGGTGGCAGTCTCGGGGGGAATGCTGTCGATCTCCACCGGTGCGCCGGGGGTGGTGTCGGACAGGGCCACATGGCCCACCAGCCGCCTGGAACCCCTGGCCGGGCCGATGGCGCTGACCGCAGCGCGGGCGATACCGGGGTGGCTTTCCAGGGCGGCTTCGATCTCGCCCAGTTCCACCCGGTGGCCGTTGATCTTCACCTGGAAATCGGTGCGGCCGAGGAATTCCAGCGATCCGTCCGGCAGTCGTCGCCCCAGGTCGCCGGTGCGATAGAGGCGTTCGCCGGTGCGGGGATGAACGAAGAAGGCGGCCGCCGTGCGCTCGGGATCATCCCAATAGCCCAACGCCACGCCGGCTCCGCCGATATGGATCTCGCCGGGCACATGCAGCGGCCGAGGGTCGCCGTCCGGCCCCAGCACATGCATGGTCTGGTTGGCCAGCGGCAGGCCATAGGGGATGCTGACCCAGGCCGGGTCCACGGACTCGATGGGGTGGAAAACCGACCAGATAGCCCCTTCCGTGGCGCCGCCCAGGCTGATCACGGCGACGCCCGGCCACAGGGCGCGGATGCGGTCGGGCAGGGTGGTGGGGATCCAGTCGCCGCTGAGCAGCACCAGCCGCAAGGCGCCAGGGGCGGGATCCGTTCCCGGCCCCCCGGCCGACACGTGCTCCACCAGCAGTTCCATCAGCGCCGGCACGGTGTTCCAGACGGTCCCGCCATGGCGGCCGAGCAGGTCGACCCAGCAGGCGGGCTCGCGAGCCTGATCCGGGGGCAGAGTGACCAGGGCGCCGCCGCCGGCCCAGGTGCCGAACAGGTCGTAGACGGACAGATCGAAGCTCAGCGCGGACAGCCCCATCACCCGGTCCCGGCCGTCCATGCCGAAGCGGCGGTTGACGTCCAGCAGGGTGTTCACCGCCTGCCGGTGGCTGATCATCACGCCCTTCGGCTCGCCGGTGGAGCCGGAGGTATAGAGGATATAGGCCAGAGCTTCCGGGCCGGGTTCGTGCGGCGGTGCGGCGGTGGCGTGCGCGGTGTCCAGGGTCTCCATATCCAGTACCTGCACCCCATCGGGCCAGGAAAGCGATGCGGAAAGATCGCCCGCTGTCAGCGCGCACCGGGTTCGGGCATGGCGCATCAGGTGGTGGCGGCGCGCCTCTGGCAGGGCAGGATCGACGGGCACATAGGCCGCGCCGGCGAGAACGGTTCCCAGCACCGCCACCGCTTGACGCCACCCACGCGGCAGGCAGATCGCCACATGGTCGCCCGCCGCCATCCCGTCAGCCCGCAAGGCGCCGGCCACCGCTTCGGCCTCGGCCATCAAGGTGGCGTAGGAGAGGGTGCGGTCCGGGGCGATCACCGCCGGGGCATCGGGGGTGCGCGCGGCCTGTGCCCGGACCAGCCCGGGCAGGGTACCAGAGGACAGGATATCGGAGGACAGGGGGACGGCCGTGGCATTGGCCCGGGCCGCAACGGCGATGTCCGCCGCCGGCGTCAGGCAGGGGGTGGGGGCGGTCCAGGCCTCATCCTCTTCGGCCAGGCGGGCGAGCCAGCCGGTGCAGGCATCAAACAGGGCGTCGAGCAGGCCGGCGGGGAACAGGTCTTCGACCGCATCCCAGGTGGTCTTCAGGGCGCCGTTGCGCTCGCTGGCCTGATGGTCGATCCACACCTGGGGGGTCTGGCTGCGGGTGTCTCCCGGGGTGCCGAACAGGGGTGGGCCGTCCGGTGTGCCCTCCGTCGCGGCATCTCCGGCGCCAATCCCCAGGGCCGAGGTAAAGACCACCGGCATCGGTGCCCCCCGATTGCCGCCGCGCTGGCGGGACAGGGCACGCATCACCTCCACCCCGCCCATGGCGCGATGGTCCAGGTCCTGCCACAGCCGGGCCTGAAGCGCCCTGGCCCGTGCGGCGAAATCGGGATGGCTGTGGCTGTCCACTTCTAGCAGGGTCAGCGAGGTGAAATCCCCCACCAGCCGGTCGACGTCGGGATGCAGGGGCAGGCGCTGGAACAGGGTCAGGTTCAGGGTGAAGGACGGCGCGGCCGCCCAGGCGGCCAGCCCGTCGGCGAAGGCGGTCAGCAGCACCGCAGAGGGGGTCACCCCCAGCGCCCGCGCCCGCGCCTTGAGGCGCGCCCAGATCCCGGCCGGCAGAATGGCGGTCCGGCCCCTGAAGCGGGGGCGGTCGATGGTGGCGGGGTCCCGCGCCAGGGGCAATTGCGGCGCCGGCGGCAGGCTGTCAAGGCGGCTGGTCCAATAGCGGCGGGCGTCGGCATACGGTTGGCTGTCGCGCAGGCGGCGTTCGGCCAGCACATAGTCGCGGAAAGTGATCGCGGCGTCCGGCAGCGGGGTGTTCGGGGCGTGGTAGAGCCGGTTCCACTGGTCGAACAGCAGCGACAGGCTGGTGGTGTCGGCCATCAGGAAATCCAGGCTGACATGCAGCCGCACCGCGCCGCCGGGCAGCAGGCTGGCGCGGATGTCGAACAGCGGCCAGTCCTCGCAGGACAGGGTTTGTTCGGCCATGGCGTCGGCCCGGGCGGCAAGGCGGGCGTCCAGCGCCGTGGGATCCAGGGCGCGCAGATCTTCGACCGCGAAGCGATAGGCGGGCACGGTTTCCAGCACCTGCTGGGTGCCGTCCGGGCGGATCACCATGCGCAGCATCGGGTGGTGGGCGATCAGCCGGTTCCATGCCGCTTCCAGCCGGGACAGGTCCAGTGGCGCCCCGGTGACTCCGGCATCCGCGTCGATCTCCACATAGGCGTGGGTGGCCACGTTGCCCAGTTCCATATCCGGGGAACGGCCGACCCAATAGGCATGCTGGATGTCGGTCAGCGGAAAGGGGGCGTGGCAATTGGCGGGATCCGGCTCGGCCCGGGGCAGGGTCTCCGGCGCCGGGCCGGCGGCGGTATCGGCGCCGGACAGCAGGGCGATCACCGCCGGCTTGTGGTCTGCCAGCCGCGCTTTCAGATCCGGCGTCAGGGCACCGGCCGGTGCGGTATAGCGCAAGGCCCCTCCGTCCTCGACCCGCAGCCGCACGCCGGCATCCCGCAGGGCCTTCAGCAGGTCCGTAACGGGGTCGCCGGCAGCGAGCGCGGTGGCGGGTGGGACGGAGGGGGAGGACGTCACAGCAGGCCTTCCTCCATGCTGTCGTCCAGGGCCGAAGGATCGCCATCGGACCGGCTGAGGTCGGCGGCAAGCGCCTGCTTCTCCCGCTCCGCTTCCAGCAGGGCGGCGAGCGCGGCGACGCTGTCGTCTTCCATCAGGCTGGTGATGGGCAGGCGGGTGCCGGTTTCCTCGGCGATACGGGCCAGCACCCGCATGGCCAGCAGGGAATCGCCGCCGATGGCAAAGAAGGAGTCCGCCGTGCCGAATGCCCTGTGGCCCAGGATCTCGGCCATGGCCTCGTAGACGGTCAGTTCGGCGATGCTGGCAGGGGCGATGTGGTGGCCGCCCCGGTCCGGCTGCTCCACCAGGGCTTCGGCCGTTGCGATCAGGCGGCGGCGGTCCACCTTGCCGTTGGCGGTCAGCGGTAGGCTGTCCCAGGCCACCAGGATCGCCGGCACCATGTGGTCGGGCAGGCGGTCGGCCAGGTAGCCGCGCAGCCGCTCCGGCACGAAAGCGCAGGTGTGGTCCGGACCGCGTGCGGCGATCACGTGCAGGCCGAAGTCCACGCCGCCCTCTGCCGGCAGAGCGGTGGCGGCGGGAAAGCCCGCATCGGTCAGCGCCTGTTCCCAGGCTCCGGCCGACAGCAGCGGCAGGCCGGTGGCGAGGCGATCGTCCTCGAATGCGTCGAAGCCTTCAACGAAGGCGACGGTGGCCCGGGTCAGGCGGCTGTTGGCGGTGCCTTCCAGCACCAGCGCCAGCCCGCCCGGTGCGAGCAGCCGGCGGATGTGGGTCAGCGCCCGGCCGATATGGGGGGCGTCATGCAGCACGTTGGCGGCCACCACCACGTCATAGCCGTGTTCCGCGTAGCCCTGATGGCGGGGATCGACGGTGATGTCCAGCACACCGGTGTCGAAGAAGGGATAGGCCTGGGCGAAGCGGTCCCGGGCGTGGGCTTCGAAGAAGGACGACAGGTCGGTGGCGTGGTAAAGGGCCGCCCCGTTGGGCAGCAGGGCGAGTTCGGGCAACAGGGCGGCGGTGGTGCCGCCG
Organism: Rhodospirillaceae bacterium Z3-40; assembly: GCA_046233135.1. Classification (GTDB taxonomy): domain Bacteria; phylum Pseudomonadota; class Alphaproteobacteria; order Rhodospirillales; family Rhodospirillaceae; genus JBJXHN01. Next base: position 365,748 of record JBJXHN010000006.1, read on the forward strand.
GTGCCGGCGCCGACCTCCAGTACCCGCAACGGCCGTTCCGGATCGGGGGCGCGGGCCAGGGCGAAGGCTTGCAGGGCCGCCGCAGCCAAGCCGTTTTGCAGGGCAGAGGCGGGATTGAAGCGGTACAGGCTGTCCGCCTGTGCGGTGCGGCCTTCGGGGAACAGCAGCGCCAGGGGATCGGTCTCGCCGCGCAGCAGGGGCAGATGGGCGTTCAGGGCGGTAACCACATAGTCGAGGGCCGGCGCCATCTCCGGCCAGCGGGCCAGGGCGTCGGTCATGGCCTCCCGGGCCTCGGCGGCGAGATCCGCCTCGGCTGGGATCTGCGGCAGCGGACGGGGGCAGACGAAACCCTCATTGTCGCGGGTCAGCAGGCCGTCGTCGGACAGGGCGGACAGCCATTGCGCCAGCAGTTTGGTATGGCGCTCCGCCAGGGCCAGAGACGCGACGATGCCCGGCACGGTATGGCGCTCTCCGGCTGCGGTGAACAGGCCCAGCGCGCGCAGGGAGCGGATCATCGCCAGGGTGGCCAGCCTTTCCAGGCTGTGCCGGGCATCGGCGATGGCCGCCAGGGTATCGGTGGGCAGGGCCTCTTCGGCCGCGCGGCCGGCATTGAGAACGCTATCCCACCAGGCTTGGGCGTGGTCGGCGGAAACGGCGGCGGGATCCACCGGGGCGCCCGGCACGGTGTCGGTCAGGGCCACATGGGCCACCAGCCGCTTCGATCCCTTGTCCGGGCCGACGGCGGTGACGGCGGCGCGGGGAATGCCGGGATGGCTTTCCAGGGTGGCTTCGATTTCGCCCGGTTCGACGCGGTGGCCGTTGATTTTCACCTGAAAATCGGTGCGGCCGAGGAACTCCAGCGATCCGTCGGGCAGCCGCCGCCCCAGGTCGCCGGTGCGATAGAGGCGTTCACCCGTGTGGGGATGCGTGAAGAACGCCGCGCGGGTGCGGAGCGGGTCATCCCAATAGCCCAGCGCCACACCGGCCCCGCCGATATGAATCTCGCCGGGCACATGCAGCGGCCGGGGCGCGCCGTCCGGCCCCAGCACGTGCATGGTCTGATTGGCCAGCGGCAGGCCGTAAGGGATGCTGGCCCACGCCGGGTCCACATGGCCGATGGGGTGGGTGATTGACCAGATGGACCCTTCGGTGGCTCCGCCCAGGCTGACCACGGTAACCCGGGGCCACAGGGCGCGGATCCGCTCGGGCAGGGTGGTGGGGATCCAGTCACCGCTGAGCAGCACCAGCCGCAAGGCCCCGGGAACGGGGTCGGCACTGGCGTCCACATGCTCCACCAGCAGCTCCATCACCGCCGGGACACTGTTCCAGACGGTGCCGCCGTGGCGGTCCAGCAGATCGGCCCACAGTGCGGGTTCGCGCGTGCCCTCCGGTGGCAGGGTGATCAGGGCGCCACCGCCGGCCCAGGCGCCGAACATGTCATAAACGGACAGGTCGAAGCCCAGCGCGGACAGCCCCATGACTCCGTCGCCGACCCCCATGCCGAAGCGGTGATTGACGTCCAGCAGGGTGTTCACCGCCTGGCGATGGCTGATCATCACACCCTTCGGTTCGCCGGTGGAGCCGGAGGTGTAGAGGATATAGGCCAGGGCGTCGGGGTCGGAATCGCCGAGCACCGTGGTCGCTGTGGCCAGTCCGGCCAGGGCGGTGAAGTCTTTGGATTCTGGCGTTTCCGGCCACGAAGAGGCTTCTTCGGGCGCGCCGGTCAGGGTGGCGATGTCCAGCGGATCCACCCCTTCCGGCCAGGACAGGGTCGCGGCCAGAGACGCGGTGGTCAGCGCCCGGCGCGTTTGCGCATGGGTCAGCAGGTGATGGCGCCGGGTCTCGGGAAGGGCCGGATCGACGGGGACATAGGCCGCACCGGCCAGCAGGGTGGCCAGCACCGCCAGCGCCTGCTGCCAGCCGCGCGGCAGGCAGATCGCCACATGGTCGCCGGCTCGCACGCCGCTGGCCTGAAGGGCGCTGGCGGCGATCTCGGCTTCTTCCAGCAGGGTGGTATAGGTCAGCGACCGGTCCGGCGCGATCACCGCCGGGGCCTGGGGGCTGCGGGCCACTTGGGCGCGCAGCAGGCCCGGCAGGGTGGTTTCCGGCAACGCCGCTTCGGTGTGGTTGGCCGCGGCGGCGACGGCGCGATGGGCTTCCGGGGTCAGGCAGGGGGTGGGATCGGTCCAGGTCCCGTCGTCATCGGCGAGCAGGGCCACCCGCTCCCGGAACACCGCGAACATGGCATCCAGCACGCCGTCGGGGAACAGATCGGCGACCGCGTTCCAGCCGAAGATCAGCGCTCCGCCATGTTCCCGCGCGCCGCAGTCCATCCACACCTGGGGCGTCTGGGTGATGGCGTGATCCAGGGTGCCGAAGGGCACCAGCCGGGTGGTGTCGTGCGCGCCTTCCAGCGGCAGGGTCGAGGTGAAAACGATGGGCATGCGCGCCGCCGTCGGATTGCCCTGGGCACGGCCGATCTCGCGCATCACCTCCACGCCGCTGACCGCGCGGTGGTCCAGGTCGTGCCACAGCCGGGCTTGCAGGGTCCTGGCGCGGTCGACGAAGCGGGCATGGCTGTCGCCGTCCACTTCCAGCAGGGTCAGGGTGGTGAAATCACCGACCACCCGGGCGACATCCGGATGGCCGCCGGGGCGCTGGAACAGGGTCAGGTTCAGGGTGAACGCCGGCGTTGCCGACCAGGTGGCCAGCACATCGGCAAAGGCGGTCATCAGGGCCACGGAAGGGGTGATGCCGCGTGCCCTGGCCCGCCGCTGCAGCCGCGCCCAGGCGGTGGGCTCCAGGTGGCTGAACCAGGGTACGAAGCGCGGGTTGGCCAGGCTGCGCGGGGCGCAAGCCAGCGGCAGTTGCGGCGCCGGCGGCAGGGTCGCCGCGCGCTCCCGCCAATAGGCCAAGGCTTTGGTGCGCGTCGGCCCCTGGCGGTTGGCGAGGTCGGCCACCACCACGTCGCGGAAGGTGACGGCCAGTGGCGGAAGGTCGGTGTCCGGCGCCGTGACCAGGGCGTTCCACTCGTCGAACAGCAGCGACAGGCTCCAGGCGTCGGCGATCAGGGCGTCGATGCTGAAGTGCAGCCGCCGGTGGCCGCCCGGCAGATGGGACACCTGGATCGCGAACAGCGGCCAGGTGGCGCCACTGACCGTGCGGTGGGACAGGGTGTCGCGGATGTCGGTCAGGGCGGTGTCCAGTGCCGGGGCTGACAGATCGGACAGGTCGGTATGGGGGAAGGCATAATCGGGAACGGTTTCCAGCACCCGCTGCCGGCCGTCCTCGTCGACCACCGCGCGCAGCATGGGGTGGCGCCGCACCAGGCGGTTCCAGGCGGCTTCCAGACGGGCCGGATCCTCGTCGGCCAGCGCCATCTCCAGATAGACATGAGACGCGACATTGCCCAGTTCGAACCGGTCCTGCCGGCCCAGCCAATAGGCCTGCTGGATATCGGTCAGCGGGAAGGGGTCGTACCAGTGGCCCGGGTCCGGCACCAGCGCGTCTTCAGGTGCCGTACCGACGGGACCGCTGACGGGGTCCCCCGTGAGGCCGGGGGTCAGGGAGGTGGCGCCCAGGCTGTCCAGGCGGGTGGCCTGCTCGGCGACGGTGGGGGCGGCGAAGAATTCGGCCAGGGGCAGGTCGACTCCCAGGGTCTCGCGCAGGCGGGCTGTGATGCGGGTGGCCATCAGGGAATGGCCGCCCAGGGTGAAGAAATCCGCATCCCGGGTCAGGGCCGCCCGGCCCAGCACATCCGACCAGATGGCCGCCACCGCCCGTTCCGTGGCGGTACGCGGCGCGGTGCCCTCGCCGTCGGGGGCAGCCGGTTCGGTGCCCGCATCCAGCAGGGCGCGTAGGGCGGTACGGTCGGGCTTGCCATTGGCGGTCAGCGGCAGACGATCCACCGGGATGATGCGGTCGGGGACCATGTAGGCGGGCAGGCGGGCGGCCAGATGGTCGCGCAGCCGTCCGACCAGCCGCCCGCCGTCCTGCGCCTGCAGCGGTGTGTTTGTCAGCGGCCGGTTGGGCGGGCCGGCGTCGGCCACCGGCCAGACAATGGCGCCGACCGGCGGCGGCAGGCTGCCGGCGGGGGCGAAGACCGCGTCGAAGGCGCCGTCCGTCCGCGCTTCCGCCCAGCTCGGGACCAGCGCGCGCTTGCCGCGCCCGGCCAGGGCTACCAGGGCTTCCAGCCGGGTGGAGGTCTGGCGGGCGGCGCGCAGGCGGGCGCGCAGGTCGCCGACGGTGGTCCCGGACAGGGCACCGTCCGCCCCTTCATCCATCCAGCCGAGCAGCACCGCTTCGTCGCGCAAGCGGCCGTTAGGAATGCCGCGAACCCCCAGGGCGCCGGGATCTTCGCCCAGCCGCTCCAGCAGCCAGTCCAGCACCTCGGCCGGGTCGTCGGTCTCGGCGGGCCAGTCGATCCAGGTCACCGGCACGGTCTCGGGCAGTGTTCCGCCGGCCTTGCGCAGGATGGCGTCGCAGCGGAAACGGGTCAGTTCATTGACCGCATGGCCGCGCTTGGGCCGTACCTCGACCGCCGCCACATCCCCGCGCCGCCGGGCGACGGCGTGGAAATAGGCGGGGTCGACGGCCAGTTCCTCTTCCTCGGCCAAGGCTTTTTCCACCGCTGCCTCCCAGGCCTCGGCAGGCTCGTCATCATCGGCCCGGGCGAAGCGGACAGAGGCATGATAGGCCCGCAGCAGGGCCAGCGAGCGCACGTCGCCGACAAACAGGAAGCCGCCGGGGGCCAGGGCGTCCAGGGCGCCGTCGATCACCCGGTCCAGATAGGCTTGATCGGGGAAATACTGGCTGACGGAATTGACGATGATGGTGTCGAAGCGGCCCGAGGCGATGCCGCTCCAGTCATCGGCCGCCCGGCGGTCCAGGCGCACGGCGCCGAGGGTGCGGTCGTCCTCGCACAGCCGGGCGACGTTCGCCAAGGCCTGTTCCGACGTGTCGGTGGCCAGATAGTCCAGGCAGTCGGCGGCCAGTCCGGTAACCAGCAGCCCGGTGCCGCAGCCCACCTCCATCACCCGCCGGGGGGACAGGGCGCGCAGCAGGGCCAGCGTGCCGTCCCGCCATTCGCGCATCTCTTCCACCTGGATCGGCTTGCCGGTGTAGCTGCTGTTCCAGCCGGCGAAGTTCAGCCGGGGATCCGCCTCGTCGTTTTCCTCGTGGACCATGGATCCCGGATCCGTCACCGACTCCGCCGGGTCCGCCCCGGGGGCATAGGTCTGGTCGAACAGGGTGCGCCAGGTCTCCACATGGCTGGCGACGGCCTCGGCCGACGCGCCGGCGTCCAGATCGCTGCCGGCCCCCGGGGCCATCTCGACGAAGGCGGCCAGGGTCTTGTCTTCCGCGCCGCTGCCCCGCACCAGGGCGACGGCGTCGCGGACGGCGCCATGGCCGCGCAGGACGCTTTCGATTTCCTCCAGCTCGATGCGGAAGCCGCGCACCTTCACCTGGGTATCCTGCCGGCCGAGGAATTCCAGCCGGCCATCGGCCCGCCAGCGCGCCAAGTCGCCGGTGCGGTACAGGGTCTCGCCGGGGTGCAGCGGATCGGCGATGAAGCGCTCGGCGGTCAGCTCGGGACGGTTCAGGTAACCCGATGCAAGGCCCGCGCCGCCGGCCAGCAGTTCGCCGGGCACGCCGACGGGCACCAGCCGGCCCCGCGCGTCCACCAGCCGCACGGTGGTGTTGGGCACCGGCCGTCCCAGAGGTACGGCGCCCTCGGCCGGGCGGCTGCCGGCGGGCATGGGGTGGCAGCAAGTGAAGGTGGTATTTTCGGTGGGGCCGTATCCGTTGACCAGCACTCCCTGGCCCCCGCCGACGATCCCCAGCGCCCGGCGGACATGGTCGGGCGACAGCACGTCGCCGCCGGCCAGCACCTGATCCACCTGGGCCAGGATGCCCGGCGCCTCGTCCACCACCAGGTGGAACAGTCCGGCGGTCAGCCAGAGCGTCGTGACACCATGTCGGCGGACCGTGTCTTCCAGCACGGCCAGCGACACCGGCCCGGGCGGGGCGAGCACCAGCCGTCCGCCGGTCAGCAACGGTCCCCAGATCTCCAGGGTTGCGGCGTCGAAGGTGGCCGGGGCCAGATGCAGCACCACCTGGCGGGCGTCCAGGGTGATGTAGTCGGGACTGCACACCAGCCGCACCACCGCCCGATGGGGTACCACCACGCCCTTCGGCAGCCCGGTGGAGCCGGAGGTGTACATGATATAGGCCGGGCTTTCCGGTCCGACTCCTGCCAGGGCTGAGCCCGTCGTCTTCGACCGGGGCGCATCGGCGGCGGGGCGGCCGTCGTGGTCGACGGGAACCAGCGGGCCGGTCAGTGCCCCCCATGCCGGATGGTCGTCGTCCACGGACACCACCACCGCAGTGGCTCCGCTGTCGGCCACCACCCAGATCAGCCGGTCTTCCGGCCAGGCGGGGTCCAGGGGCACATAGGTGCGGCCGGCGAGCAGGGCCGCCAGGGTAGCGATGATGGCCGCCGGTCCCCGGGGCAGGGCAATGGCCACCGGGGCATGAGATTCGTTTGCGTCCGCCGCCGTCAGCACGGCGGCCAGATCCTGTGCCCGCGCCGCCAGCGCGGCATAGCTCAGGCGGATATCGCCGGCTTCCAGGGCCGTGGCCTCCGGCATGGCGTCGGCGCGGTCCAGGAACAGGGCAGGCAGGGTGGCATCGGCCGGCCAGGGCTGGGGGTTGGTGCCCCAGGTGTCCAGCAGCAGCGCCTGCTCCTCGGGCCGCAGCAGCTCCAGGTCGCCGATGGGGCGGTCGGGGGCGGCCGCGGCGTTTTCCAGCAGGGTGGTATAGAGGGTGATCAGCCGTTCGGCGGTGGCGGCATCGAACAGGTCGGAGGCATAGTACAGAAAGCCGCTTTGCAGCCCCTTGTGATCCCAGATATGCAGTTCCAGGTCGAAGCGGGTGGCGCCGACATGGGACTCCATCTGCTCGACCGTCAGCCCTTCCATGGACAGGTGATGGCGGCTGGCGTTCTGGTAGGCGAAGATCACCTGAGCCAGCGGATGATGTCCGCCGGAGCGGTCGGGGCGGACGGCTTCGACCACCTGTTCGAAGGGGACATCCTGGTTGTCGTGGGCTTCCAGGCTGTCCGCCCGCACCCGTTCCATCAGCGTGCGGAAAGACGGGTCGTCGGACAGGTCCGTGCGCAGGGCGACGGTGTTGACGAAAAAGCCCACCAGCTCTTCGATCTCCGGCACCACCCGGTTGGCCATGGGGGCGGCCACCACCAGATCACTTTGCCCCGACAGGCGCGACAGCAGCGCCAGCCAGGCGGCGTGCAGCACCATGAACAGGGTCGATCCCGTCTCCCGGCACAGATCCTTCAGCCGTTGGCGCAGGGGGGCGTCCAGCACGACGCGAACGGCCCCGCCGGCGTGACTGGGCACCATGGGGCGGGGGCGGTCGGTGGGCAGGGCAAGCAGGGTCGGAGCGCCCTCCAGCCGCTGGCGCCAATAGGCCAGCTGGCGGTCCAGGCGCGGGCCGGACACCCGCTGCCGCTGCCAGACCGCATAGTCGGCATAGTGGATCGTCGGCGTTGGCAGGTCCGGGGCGATGCCCATGCGGAAGGTGCGATAGGCCTCTCCCAATTCGTTCAGCAGCACCGACAGGGACCAGCCGTCGGCGATGATGTGGTGCAGCGTCAGCAGCAGGATATGGTCCGTCGGTCCGCGGCGGATCAGTCGGGCGCGGATCGGCAGCTCCCGTTCCAGATCGAAGCTCTGCCGTCCGGCGGCGTCGGACAGGCGCAGGATCTCCTGGTCGGCGGCTTCGGTGTGCAGGTTGGACAGGTCGCTGACCGGCAGCGCCAGATCCCGGGCGGCAGAGATGGACGGCAGGATGCGCTGGGTCAGCGTCCCGTCCACTTCTTCGAACACCGTCCGCAGGCTCTCGTGGCGTTCCACCAGCCAGCGCAGGGCGGATTCCAGGGCGTTCAGGTCCAGGTGGCCGCTCAGCCAATGGGCGGTGTGGATGTGGTAGAACGGGCTGTCCGGGGCCAGACGGTTTTGCAGCCACAGCCGGGCCTGGGCAAAGGAGCAGGGCAGCGCCCCGCCACGCGTCACGGCAGGGATGACCGGCACGTCTTCCCCATCGGACCCCGTGGTCCCGGGCGTCTTGGCGGATGGCGTCTTGCCCGCGCCATTCCCGGCGCGCAGCCGGCGCAGGACGACGTCCCGCTGTTCGGGGGTCAGGGCGGCCAGGGGGTCGTTGGGATCGGTCATGGTACGGAGGAATCCAGGTCCAGCTCGGCGAGAATGGCGGCAAGGGCGTCCGGAGAGGCGCCCGAAAGGGTCGTGGCATCCAGCCGGGCGGCGAGGGCGGAAATGGTGCGGGCGGTCAGCACCGTGGCCACCGGGACCTCCATCTCCAGCCGTCGCCCCAGGCGGGACGCTACCTGAGTGGCATACAGGGAATCCCCGCCCAGCGCGAAGAAATCATCATCAATCCCGAACCGGTCGTGCCCCAGTACATCCGCCCAGACTCCATGAACCGCCCGTTCCGTCTCGGTGGCGGGCGGGCGCAATGCGGCGGTTTCGCCTGCCGGCGGGGGGACGGGGGGCAGGGCGTGTCGGTCCACCTTGCCCACGGGGGAAAGCGGCAAGGCGGGCAGCACCACGGCCACGTCGGGGACCATGTAGGCGGGCAGCGCCTCGGCGAGGCGGGTCCGCACGGCAGGCCAGGGGTCGGTGCTTCCCACGGTGTCGGCCACGCAGAAATAGGCAGCCAGCCGGCGTCCCGGGCCGCTGTCATCGACCACCACGATGCCGTCGCGCACGCCGGGACAGGCGCGCAAGGCCCCCGTGATCTCGTCCAGCTCGATGCGGAAGCCGCGCAGCTTGATCTGGGTGTCCCGCCGGCCGAGGAACATCAAGGCGCCGTCGCCGGGCCGGCGCAAGGCCAGATCCCCGGTGCGGTAGGCCCGCGCGGCATCCAGCTCCAGTGGTACGGGGTGGGGATTGGGGCTAAGGAAGCGCTCTGCTGTCTGCGCCGGCTGCCCAAGGTATCCCCGGGCCACGCCGTCGCCACCGACGATCACCTCTCCCGGCACGCCAGGCGGGACCGGGTTGCCGAAGGGGTCCACCAGATGAACGGTGCTGTTGGCGATGGGATGGCCGATGGGGATCGGGCCGGGCTCCAGATCCGCCGGGGTCACGGCGTGCTGGGTGCTGTAGGTGGCGTTTTCCGTCGGGCCGTAGCCGTTGATCAGCCGGCCTTTGGGACCCAGCACCGCCAGGGCGCGGCGGGCGTGGTCCGGCGACAGGGTTTCGCCGCCGACCATCACGCAGGACAGGCCGGCCAGGGCGTCGGGGCAGGTGTCCACCACCATGTGGAAGACGCTGGTGGCGAGGCTGAGGGTGGTTGCTCCGCCTGCCCGCAGGTATCCGGGCAGGCGATGGGGCTCCAGGGGTCCCGGTGGCAGGATCAGAACCGTGGCGCCATTCAGCAGCGGCCCCCAGACCTCCGGCAAATTGATGTCGAACAGAACCGAAGAACCGTGCACCACCCGGTCACCGGGCCGCGCCTGACATACCCCGCCGGAGCGCACCAGCCGCACGATCCCGCGATGGGTGCACAGCACGCCTTTCGGCCGCCCGGTGGTGCCGGAGGTGTAGATGACATAGGCCGGATCATCGGCCCGGACCGGCTCGATATCCGGCGTCCGGTCCGGCAGGTCGGGACGGGCCAGGGTGCGGGCGAAGGGCAGGACCGGCAGATCGGACGGCAGCCCGGCGGGCAGGGCCGCACCGTTGCCAAGAACAACGGCTGCCGCCGCGCAGTCGCCGATCATCAGCGCCTGCCGGGCGGCGGGCAGGGCGGGGTCGACGGGGACATAGACCCCGCCTGCGGTCAGCACGGCCAGACAGGCGGTCACCTGATCGGCACCGCGCGGCATCAGCACCGCCACCCGTGCGCCGCTGCGCACACCTGCCGCCCGCAGCCCCCGGGCCAGCCGGTTCGCCTGGCGTGCCAGGGCACCGTAGCGGACGGAACCGCCCTCGGGCGTCCACAGGGCGTCGGCATCGGGGTGAAGGGCGGCCTGTTCGGCGAACAGGGCGGGCACGGTGGCGTCGCGGGGATAGGGCACGGCATTCCCGGTCCAGGCGGCCGGCTGGGCGGCCGTTTCATCCGGGGCCATCAGGCCGAAGGGGGTGTGGGGGGCGTCCGGTTCCGTCGCCAGGGCCTCCAGCGCGCGGGGCAGGGCGGACAGCAGGCGATCGGCGACGGTGCCGGTGACCTGGCCCGTATCATGATGCAGCAGCAGGGTCAGCCGCTCGCCGTCCTGAAGGGCATGCAGCACCAGGGGGATGTCCGTCTGCTCAAAGGTGCGGCGATCGCGGATCAGCGGGGCAATGGCGTCGGAGACGTGGAAGTGCACGTGATTGAACACCGCGTCGAACAGCCGCCGCCGGCCGGTGGCGCGCAGGATTTCGGACAGGGGGAAGCGGCTGTGGGGCAGGTCCTCCCGCTCTGTTTCGTAACACAGCCGGCAAATGTCGGCCCAGCGTGGCGCTGCCCCCAGGTCCAGGCGCAGGGGCAGGGTGTTCAGGAAAAGGCCCAGGGTGCGGTCGCTGCCCGCCGTTTCCGGCCGGCCGTGACGGGCAACGCCGGCGATCACGTCCCGCTCCGCCCCCAGCGGGCCGAGCACGCGCAGGAAGCCGGTCAGCAGCAGGGTTCGCAAGGGCAGGCCCAACCGCTCTGCCCGTCGGCGCAGGGCGGCGCACAGGGTATCGGGCAGGATGTGGGACAGGCTGCGCTGGCGGGGTATGGCCAAAGGGGGGGATGAGGACGGGGTTGGGCGCACCAGCCCGGATCCCTCGTGCCCGGCCAGACGGGTGCGCCAGTGGTTCCGGGCTGCCGGATCGGTCCGGGCCGGCGCATCAACCCCCAGCACGTAGGCCGCGAAGGGCGGCGGGGGCGGCGCAGGTTCGGTCCAGGGGGAGCTTTCGAGCAGGGCGCGATAGCGCTCCGTCACCTCGGTCATCAACGACGCCATGCTCCAGCCGTCGAGGATGGCGTGATGGAAGACCACCACCAGCCGGAAGGAGCGATCAGGCGCGGCGACCGCGTGGAAGCGGATCAGCGGCGCCCGGTCGATGGGCAGGGGGCGGCCCTTCTGGGCTTCGATCAACGTGTCCAGCGGGCCGTCCCATGGGGTGTCCGCGATGGTCAGGGGCAGGTCAACGGTCGCGGACACCAGTTGCAGCGGCCGGCTGTAGCGGCCGACGTCGAAGGCGGTGCGCAGGACGCCGTGTGCGGCGATCAGGCCGCTCACCGCCCGCTCCAGCGCGGCGGCATCCAGCGGCAGGGACAGGTGATAGGCGAAGATGTCGTGGAAGGTGCCCTGGTCCGCATCCCTTTCGCTGTGGAAGATCATCCCCGTCTGCAAGGCCGTGGCTGGGAAGCCATCCTCCAGCCCCGGGTGCTCCGTGGTCAGCCGGGCGCGGTCCCCGGGCTCCAGGCCGCTGAAGGGGACATAGGGGGCCGCTCCCGACGCGGGGTCCAGCGGGGTCAGCGCCCGGGCCACCGCCGCCACGGTCTGGGCGTGGAACAGGGTCTCCAGGGTGACCGCATAGCCCCGGGCCTTCAGTCCGGCGAGCACGCGCAGGCTGCGGATGCTGTCTCCGCCCAGGGCAAAGAAGCCGTCGTGTGCCCCGACCTCTCCCCCGCCCAGCGCGTCGGCAAAGACGGCGGCGACGGCCTGTTCTTCCGGTGTGCGGGGGGGCGTGCGGGACACGGTTGCGGTGCCGGACGAGGGCGGGGTGGCGCTGTCGGGGTCGGGCAGGGCGCGGCGGTCGAGCTTGCCGCTGGGCGTGCGGGGCAGGGCGGGCAGGGGGATGATGCGGTGGGGCACCATATGGGGCGGCAAGCGCTCCGTCAGGGCCGCGCGCAGGGCGTCGGGCGCCGTCTCCATCCCCGGCAGGCCGACCACATAGGCGACCATCCGGGCGTCCTCTCCGCTGCCGGCCAGGGCGACGGCGGTTTCCTGGACGCCGGGCAGGGCTTGCAGGGCGGCTTCGATCTCTGCGGGTTCGATACGGAAGCCGCGCAGCTTGATCTGGTCATCCAGCCGTCCGAGGAAATCGAGCCCGCCATCCGTTCGCCGCCGCCCCAGGTCCCCGGACTTGTACAGACGTGCGCCTTGGCGGGGTGCGTCGGTATCGTTGGTGAACGGGCTGGGGACGAAAGGGCTGGGGAGGAAGCGTTCGGCCGTCAGGTCGGGCTGGTTCAGGTAGCCGCCGGCCACGCCGGCACCGCCAACCACCAGCTCGCCGGGCAACCCCCGCGCAACGGGCCTTCCCCGGCGATCGAGCAGATGCAGTTCCAGGTCCGGCAGGGGCTGGCCGATGGGGCTGCCGCCCGCGGCAATGTGGGTGGCTGTCAGGCGCAGGTGGGTGACATGGACGGTGGTTTCGGTGATGCCGTACATGGTGACCAGCGCCGGCCGGTCGAGCCCGTGGCGGGCAGCCCAGTCCCCCAGCCGCCGGGGATCCAGGGCCTCGCCGCCGAAGATCACCCAGCGCAGGGCCAGGGGCGGCGCGGTGTCGGAATCACGGGCGGCGTCCAGGGCCGCCAGGCGGTGGAAGGCGGACGGGACCTGGTTCAGCACCGTCACTCGCTCGTCGGACAGCAGGTCCAGCAAGGCGGCGGGGTCCCTGGCCTGCCAGGGGTCCACCTGCACCAGCCGTCCGCCTTTGGCGAGCGCTCCCCAGATCTCCCAGACCGAGAAGTCGAAGGCCAGGGAGTGGAACAGGCTCCAGACGTCATCGGCTCCGAAGTCGAACAGGCCGTCGGCGGCGTGGATCAGCCGGGTCAGCGCCCGATGGGGCACCGGCACCCCTTTCGGTCGGCCGGTGGAGCCGGACGTGTAGATCACATAAGCGGGATCATCCGGTTCCGGCTGGGGCAGCCGGTCCAGGGCGGTGATGTCCGCCTCTTCTCCGCTGATAGGGACCAGCGCCAGTCCCAGGGTGTCCGCCAGCGGCGCCCGGGCGGGTGGGCCGACCAGCAGGGTCAGTCCGGCATCGGCGCCGATCAGGTCCAGCCGCTCCCGGGGATAATCGGGATCCAGAGGGACGTAGGCGCCGCCAGCCATCACGATGCCCAACAGGCCGACGATCTGGTCCGGCCCCCTGTCCGCCACCAGCCCCACAAGGCTGCCCGGCCCCACCCCGCGCTCCGCCAGATCCAGGGCCACGGCGGTGGCGCGGCGGGCCAGGGCGGCGTAGGTCAGGCGGGTTTCTCCGGCGCTCAGAGCCGGCCGCTGCGGATCGCGGACGGCGTGGTCCAGGAAGTGCCGGATCAGCGGTGGTGCCTGCGGAACCGGTCGGGCGGGGCAATTGGCAAGGCGCAAATGGGCGGGCAGGTCCTCGGGCCGGGTGGTGGGCAGGTCGGCCAGGGCGGTGTCGGGGGCCGCCAGAGCGCCCTCCAGCAAGGTGCCGAAGGCTTCGGCCAGGGCCGCCAGGGTGGATCGGTCGAACAGGGCCGCGTCGGCCTTCAGCTCCCCCTGGATGCGTTCCCCCAGGTCGAACAGGTCCAGCGCCAGATCGAACTGGCCCGCCCCCTGGTCGGGCACGGCCAGCGGTCGCGCCTCCAGGTTCCCCCAGACCAGGGCGGGCGGTTCCTCGCCCGCGACCGGCATGGCGAACAGGGTGCGGGTGGTGTCGTCGGGGCGGGTCTGATGGAAGGCGAAGGTGCTTTGGAACACCGGCGTGATCGCCGGATCCCGCCGCTCGTCCAGGCGGGCCACGGTGGTGGAAAAGGGAAAGGCGGCGTGGGGCAGGCCGGTGGCCAGGGTGTCGCGAACGGCAGCTACCAAGGTGTCGAAGGGCAGGTCGGGATCCGGCGAGGCGCGCACCGGGATCAGGTTGGCGTAATAGCCCACCACCTCGCGGGTGCCGGCGTCGCGCGGACCCCAGGTCGGCGTGCCCACCAGGATATCCGTCTGGCCCGAGGCCCGGTGCAACAGGGCCTGCCAGGCGGCCATCAGCACCGCAAAGGGCGTGGCCTCCAGGGTGGCTGCCAGGGAGCGCAGCCGCCGGGGCACGTCGGGGCGCAGCAGCAGGGGCACGGACAGGCCGTCGAAGCTCTTGACCGCCGGGCGGGGACGGTCGGCGCCGGGCAGGGCCAGGACCGGCAGGGGGCCGGCCAGGACCTGCGTCCAGTGGCGCCAGGCCGCGCGCGCCTCCGCACCCTCCAGCCAGGCGGCTTCCGCCGGCGGCATGGCCGCAAAGCCGTTTTCGCCGTCGGCATCGGGCAGGGCTTCCCCCGTGGTCAGTGCCCGGCCGAGGTCGCGCATCAGCAGGGCCGTGGACCAGCCGTCCACGGCGATATGGTGCATGCTGATCAGCAGCACCGCTTCGCCGTCGGCCAGCCGGAACAGCACGGCGCGCAGGGGCGGTTCCCGCTCCAGATCGAACGGCACACCGTTTCGGGCCTTCAGGGCCTCGGCCAGACGCTCGGCGGACCATCCCCGGGCATCGGTCTCGGTGAAGGGCAGGTGGGGGGCGGCCCCGGGGCGCTGGCGGGCCGCCACGCCGTCTTCTGCTGCCGGCACGATCAGCATGCGCGTCATCGGATGGCGGTCGCCCAGGGCCTGAACCGCCCGCTCGATCCGGGCCGTTTCCAGGTCCCCGGCAGGGCCGGTCGCTTGCAGCCGCACCGCCCAGGCGGGGTGATAGGCGGCACTGGCCGGGGCATAGGCCCGCAGCAGCCATTGGGCCTGCTGATTGGCGCTGAGGGGAACGGATGCCGCCATCCCCGCAGTGCTGTCAGCCTGTCTGGTGATCGGCCCGTTGTCCATGATCTACCCCAAACCCCTGTGACGCACGGATGCCCCTGTTCCGACGACGCGGCGGGTCAGCGATGCGGGTGTTCCTGAGTGCCGGGGTCCCGGTCCGGCGTGTCCGCGGCGTCCGCGTCGAACCATCCGAAGGCCGTGATCTGCTTGACCATGGGGGCGTAGTTGACCTCTTTGGCTTCTTCCTTCAAGGCCAGCATCTGACGGGAAAAATCCAGGGATCCCGATAGCCGTTCCGGTTTGATAACGGGATCGATGCGAACGAAATGATCTTCCAGGACTCGACTGCATTCGTAGGTGATGGCCTGAAGGTTGCTGTCCATGACCAGTTTCAGCAGGGCCATGGGGTCGGACGGGTTCAGCAGCCATTGCTGATAGCCGTACCCGCTGGTCTTGGTGCAATCGATGTAGTGGCGCAACTGCCCCTGGCCGACGGAAACGACACGCATGTGGGGGAAGGGGCGGCCGATGTAGTCCCGGGCGGTGGCCAGGGCGCACATGCTGGGATTGTTGGCGAACAGCCCGCCGTCCACATGGCCGTTGTAGATGGGGCTGACGATGGGGGATGCCCCGGAACTCATCACCGCGTTGACCACCGACATGTGATTGTCGGGGAAATCTTCGTCCAGGGTGTGGATCAGGCGGATGGTCCAGCGTCTCGATTCGGGAACGGAACTCTGGTTGTCCACGCAGACGGCGGTGAACAGGACGGGCCGGTTCAGGTCGCCCAGCGTCATGTCGCCGAACTGGGCGGTCAGGGCCGCATGAAACTTGTCCTGGCTGGAAAAGGAGACGACCCCGGTCAATGCGACCAGGGCGCGGGCCATGTTCACTTCGAAATTCTGGGGCGTCATCCAGAACTCCTTGGCGCGCTGCAATCCGTGGCGCGGCGTCTTGCCGGCGGCGATGAAGGCCGCCGTCACCGCCCCGGCCGAGGTGCCGGCGAACAGATCCACATTGTCCAAGAAGCCCGGGCATCGCCGTTCCAGCTCTTCCAGCATGCTGATCATGAGCATGGGGCGGCCGCCGCCATCCAACGCCAGAATGTTGTAGGGCATTGCGGGTTCTCCCATGTGTTCCTGGACGCGCCACCCCTTTCAGACCGGGACAGCTGTTTCTAGCGAGGCCATAGGGTGATGGTTCGCGTAAGGAGCACCCTCATTCAAGCATTTTTTGGCCGGGGTCTGCGTTATAAAGGGTGAAGGCGATTGAAATAGATGAAAAGAACGGTGACAAAGGAGCGACTCGTCCTATCCGCTCCAGGGAGGTTGCGATGTCCTCCGACAAGTCCAGGCAATTGGTCATTTTCGCGTGCGGTCTCGTGCTTTTGTCGCAGCTTGCCAACTATGTTTTGGCTCCGGCGTTTCCGCAGCTGCCCGCCGAATTCAACGTATCGGTTTCAGCGGTCCAGCAACTGATCTCAGTCTTCCTATGCGGTTTCGCGGTCGTGCAATTGCTCGTCGGACCGGTTTCCGATGGCTGGGGGCGGCGGGTTGCCACCCTGCTTGCCCTGGTTTTCTTCCTGGCCGGCTCGGCCCTGTGCGCCCTGTCCACATCGATGGGGATGCTGTCGGTGGGGCTGTTGATCCAGGCGATGGGGGCGGGTAGCTTCCCCACCCTGGCCCAGGCAGTGCTGCGCGATCGTTTCGACCAGACCCGGGTGATCGGCGTGATGTCGGTGCTGGCCACGGTCACCGCCTGCACCGTTTCCCTGACTCCACTGGTATCCGGCCTGATCCTGAACGGCATGAGCTGGCGGGTGATGTTCTTCGGGCTGGTTGGCGTCACCCTGCCCGCCTTCGGGCTGGTGATGGTGCTGATGCCCGAAACCCTGGATGCGGAGCATCGCATCCGCATCAGTCCCGCCAATGTGGGGGCGGCCTATAAAAGCCTGCTGACCAACCGGGCTTTCATGGCCTATGCCGTTTCCCTGGGGCTGATGACCGGGGCCATGGCCGCCTTTTTCGCCGGGGCACCCTTTGTCCTGATGGGGGACTTCGGCATGTCCTACACGGCGTTCGGCGGCTGGTTCATGCTGGCCTTTTCCGGCTTCGTGATGGGCACCCTGGGCGGGCCGCGCCTGATCGTCCACCGGCGGTGGAGCATCCAGCGTGTCGCCGTGGCGGGGGTGGCCGAGGCGCTGGCGGGATCGCTGGCCGGGATCGGGATCTTCCAGGCGGGGATCTCCGGCCCCGTGTCGATCCTGGTTTGCGCCTTCATCTTCTCCATGGGGCTGGGTGTAGCCCTGGGGGTGGGGCGCGGGGCGGCCATGTCCCGGGTCAGCCGCAATATCGGGGCGGCCAGCGCCCTGGTCAGTTTCGTCATCGGCGCGCTGGCTGCGGTGGTGTCCGGCATCGCGCCGGTGCTGGAAACCCATGACCATGATGGCCTGTTCGTGGTGACGGCCATCGTCTCGGCGCTGGCCCTGCTTGCGGTGCTGGGGGCCGGAGCCCTGGGGAACACGCCGGGCGGCAGCCTGCCCGAGGGAGGCGCAACAGAGGACAAGCCCCGGCCGGCCGCGGCCTGAAAGACCACGGGTCAGATATTCTGCACGTAGACGGTCGCCTGGCTTCCGCCTTCGGTGCGGTGATAGACGGTGTAGGTGTCCATCGTTCCGCTGCCGTCGACGTTGTCATCCACGGAGTCCTCGTTCCGGTCGATGATGGCGTCGGTGGCGGTATAGAGGGCGAGCATCCCGGCCACCACCATCTGCCCGCCACCCACCACTCCGCCGGGCTCAGCAACCAGGACCACTTCCAGGGACACGGGAGCGTCGCCACCGTCTTGCGTGTCGTCCCTCTGCTCAGGTAGGACCTTGATCACCCCCTTGGTGCCGCGAATGCCGATGGTGGCGACGGGGTGGAAACGGTCATGGTGCCCGGACCGGACCCGGCAACGAAGGAATAGATGCCGGTCAACAGGTTGTAAGGATGCGCCGCCTTCGGCCGTTGCCGCCCAGCAGCATCAATGTCGGGCGCCGAGTCTTTAAGGTCGTGGATAATTTCTTGATTGATCGAACGGATTATTCGTTGATTGATCCGATGATCCCGTCCGTGTCGGCACCCAGAACGGGTGGGGCGGTTGGGGATGGCAGGGTGCTGCGGGAAAAGCGCAAAGGATTTCGCACCGTCGGCACCGTCCCGGCCAGGGGGTGGGGCAGGTGGTCGATCAGGGCGCGATGCTGCACCTGAGGATCGGCGAAGACCTCGTCCAGTCGGTTGATGGGGCCGGCGGGCACGCCGGCATCGCTCAGCAGCGCCATCCAGTAAGCCGTGGTATTGCCGGCGAGCAGCGGGCTGAGCAGGGCGACCAAGGGCTCGCGGTTTTCCACCCGGGCGCGGTTGGTGGTGAACCGTGGATCGGTGGCGATGCCGGGGACGCCGGCAATGGCACAGAAGCGGGCGAACTGGCCGTCGTTGCCCACGGCCAGCATCAGGTGGCCATCGGCGGTGGCAAAGGCCTGGTAGGGAACAATACTGGGGTGGGCCGTGCCCAGGCGCGGCGGCTGGCGGCCGGAAACCAGAGCGCCGGTCGCCTGATTGGCGAGACAGGCGACGGCGGTATCCATCAGCGCCAAGTCGATATGCTGGCCTTCGCCGGTGGCTTCCGCCTGGCGCAGGGCGGCAAGGATGCCGATGGCGGCATACAGGCCGGTCAGAATATCGGTGACCGCCACGCCCACCTTTTGCGGTCCGCCTCCGGGAACATCGTCGGGCAAGCCCGTCAGGTTCATCAGGCCGCTCATGGCCTGGATCATGGCGTCGTAGCCGGCGCGGGTGGCATAGGGGCCGTCCTGGCCGAACCCGGTGATCGAGCAATAGACCAGCGTCGGATTGACTGCCTGCAGCGAGGGGTAGTCCAGCCCGTATTTGGCCAGTCCACCCACCTTGAAGTTTTCCAGAACCACATGGCTGGTCTTTGCCAGGGTACGGATGATCCGCTGCCCATCAGGCGTGGCGATGTCGACCGCGACCGATTTCTTTCCCCGGTTGGCGGCGAGGAAATAGGCTGCGTCCCCGTCCTCGCCATCCGCCCCCCTGATGAAGGGGGGACCCCAGGCGCGGGTGTCATCGCCGCCGTCGGGCTTTTCGATCTTGAGGACCTCCGCCCCCAGGTCGGCCAGGGTCTGGCTTGCCCAGGGGCCGGCCAGCACCCGGGAAAGATCCAGAACCCGGATGCCGGCCAGGGGCGGGCCGAGGGAAGACGATTCGGGGGACGCAGTCATGGATGGCGCTTCCGGTCGATTATACGAAGGCCTGCAGACCCGTTTGCGCCCGGCCGAGAATCAGGGCGTGGATGTCGTGGGTCCCTTCGTAGGTATTCACGGTTTCCAGGTTCTGGGAATGCCGCATCACGTGGTATTCGTCAGCAATGCCGTTGCCACCATGCATGTCCCGGGCGGCGCGGGCGATGTCCAGGGCCTTGCCGGCATTGTTGCGCTTCATCAGGGAAATGGCTTCCGGCGCCGCCGTGTGCGCGTCCAGCAGGTGACCCAGGCGCAGCACCCCTTGCAGGCCCAGCGTGATTTCGGTCTGCATATCGGCCAGCTTTTTCTGGATCAACTGGTTGGCGGCCAGGGGGCGGCCGAACTGCTGGCGGTCCAGGGTGTAGGAGCGGGCAGCGTGCCAGCAGTATTCGGCCGCCCCCAGAACACCCCAGGCGATGCCGAAGCGGGCCTTGTTGAGGCAGGAGAAGGGCCCCCCCAGTCCGGACGCGCCGGGCAGCAGGTTGGCTTCGGGCACCACGCAGCCGTCCAGCACGATTTGCCCGGTGATGGAAGCCCGCAGGGACAGTTTCCCTTCGAGCTTCGGTGTTTCGAACCCGGCCATGCCGCGCTCCACCAGGAAGCCCTTGATCTTGCCGTCATGGGCCTGGGACTTGGCCCAGACCACGGCCACATCGGCAATCGGGCTGTTGGTGATCCAGGTCTTGGAGCCGGTCAGCCGGTAGCCGCCGTCGACCTTTTCCGCGCGGGTCTTCATGCCGCCGGGATCTGACCCGTGATCCGGTTCGGTCAGGCCGAAGCAGCCCACCGCCTCGCCCTTGGCCAGGCGGGGCAACCAGGCCTGTTTCTGTTCCTCGCTGCCGAAGGCGTGAATGGGGTGCATCACCAGCGAGGACTGCACGCTCATGGCCGAGCGGTAGCCGCTGTCCACCCGCTCCACCTCGCGGGCGATCAGCCCGTAGGCCACATGGTTGGCACCCGCACCGCCGTAGGCTTCCGGCAGGGTGGGGCCGAGAAGGCCCAGCGCCCCCATTTCGGTCATGATCTCCCGGTGGAATACCTCGTGGCGATAGGCGTCCAGGATGCGCGGCATCAGGCCGTCGGCGGCATAGGCGCGGGCGCTGTCGCGGATCATCCGCTCTTCTTCAGTCAACTGGCCGTCGAGGTCGAGGATGTCATCCCAGTTGGAGATCGGTGCGTTCATGTCTTGGACCTTGTTTATGGTTATGGCGCCGAATACCGCCGACGATGCATTGGGGGGACATGGGGGGAATGGCGGAGTGTCTGAATCAGGCGACGGTCTGGCGCTTTGCGCGGATCTGGTCCAGCAATGCCTTGTGCTCCTCCGACCCGGAGTATCCCAGGAGTGTTGCGGCGGTGGCTTCGGCCTCATCATAGCGGCCTAGATTTTCGAGGATAAGAATTAAATTCCGCAAACCGCCCTGGGCTTTCGGGTTGTGGGTCAATGCTTCTCTTTGCAACGGTTCCGCCTTGGCGTAGTCGCCCGTGTGGGTGTATGCGACGGCGAGGCATTGCACCACGTGGAACTCCCTGATGTTCAGGGCATAAATGGCTTCAAGAAGGGGGATCGCCTCTTCATGCTGTTGAAACCAGCCGAGCAGCACCCCCAGCCGCATTCTCGTCGATGCCAGATCGGGCGCCAGGCGATAGGCCTCCCGGGCTGACTGCAAAGCGTCCTCGTGTCGGCCTAAATGACTGTACAGGCTGCACGCCAGCAGATGGTAGGCGCTGACCGTCGGGCTCAGGCGCACCGCCCGTTCCGCCAGGGTGAGGGCCATGTCCATTTTACCAGCGGCGGCGTGTTCCTCGCTCAGCCATTCGATGTACTGGATGTTGCCAGCCATGATCGACAGGTCGACTACGGTGGGATCGTTGTAGTTCGCATCCGCAGCCCGGGCGGCCATATAGGCACTGTCCACCGGTGTCGGTGGTTCTTCTTTGAGGGGGATGCAGAAATATTTTTCAAAACATGACAATACGTAGTGAATGATCGGCCACTTCACGTGACGTCGGTCCGGCAGGAAGATGTCTTGGAACCCTTCGGTGATCATTTCGAAGGAAGGGTAGTAGTAGACCCCCTGCGTGGATCCGGCGTCGGTGCGTTCCCGCAGGGTTTCATCAATGGCGCATCTGAGAATGGCCTTGGAGACCGTGTTGGCGACCAGGCAACTTTCCTTTCGATGGGTCGAGTTCAAGGGGATCGGCGAAAGGGTGAGGATAACCCGGGCGCGGGGCTTGTGGCGGTGGATCAGGTCCAGGATGGTGTGCAGGTTGTCCTTGTTCTCTTGAACCGTAGAGACCCGGAACTTATGCCGCTGTGGATCGAAGACGTTTTCCGGTACCGCCCGCCAGAATACGTCATTCGTCACTGTATCGTACCAAACTTCGGAGAGCCCGAGCGTCAGGATAAAGACGTCGGTTTCCGTGAATAGATTATAGGTTTCTCGGCGCACTTCTTCGTTGTAGCCGAATTCTTTAGCATTGTAGCCATGCCAGTAGCTACCTTGAGGAGCTTTGCCTTCGAATGCCCATTCGAACTGTTGGCGAATGGAAAACGTGTGAACCATGATGTTGTTGAAGTGAACAACATAGGCCTGCCGTTCGCTCTCTGTCAAAACCATGAAGGACTTGCGGTTCAGGTGGTTGGAAATATTGACGGCGAAGCAGCTGCCGAAAGCCGTGATCTTGGTGTTCCGATCAATGAAGGGTGTGTCAGGGACGAGTCCCGGTAAAATGTACTTTTCAACTGCATCAATGCAGAGGAAGTCCTCTTTGTCCGGTGCGTATTGGCAATCCTCTCCCATATGCCAGTCTTTCTTGACGGCACTTTTCTTTTGAGAGGTCTTTTTGAAGGTGATGTCCATGCGGCACGTCCGGCTAAGAGTGAGAAGGCCGGCCTGAGGCCGGGGGTGCCGGAAATCATGGCTCCGCCGGGTGTTGTGATGCAAGGGAAGAGGGCCGGCCATCCGCATTTCTGTGGGGATAAGCCGGCCTGCCGAAGTTTGTTGTCGCGCGTCAGTCCACTTCCTCGTCCAGCGCACGGCGGGGACGGACGTATTTGCCGATCAGGATCGGCGCCAGGAACCCGATGATCACCAGTGCCCAGATGGCGATTGAAATGCCCGACGAGAACAGCACCGACCAGTCGCCGTCGGAAATGGTCAGCGCCCGGCGCAGGTTCTTTTCCATCTCGTTGCCCAGCAGCACCCCCAGGATGATCGGGACCAGGGGCACGTCCAGCTTGCGCAGGATATACCCCACGACCCCGAAGATGATCATCACGAACAGATCGAAGGTGGAGCCGGAGATGCCGTAGATCCCGATGAAGGAAATCATGGCAACGATGGGCATCAGATATTTGCCGGGCACCAGCAGCACCCGGGTGAACAGGCCGACCAGCGGGATGTTCAGCAGCAGCAGCATGATGTTGCCGATGAACAGGGCGGCAATCAGGCCCCAGACCACATCCGGGTTGGACTGGAACAGCAGTGGACCGGGGGTGATGTTCAGGGCCAGCAGCATGGCCAGCAGCACCGCCGTGGTCCCCGACCCCGGCACGCCCAGGGCCAGCATCGGCACAAGCGCGCCACCGGCGGCGGCGTTGTTGCCCGCTTCCGGGGCGGCCACGCCGCGCGGATCGCCCTCGCCGAACTTGGCCTTCTTGCCCAGGATCTTCTTTTCCAGGGTGTAGGAAATGAACGACCCCAGCGACGCCCCGGCACCGGGCAGCACGCCGGCAATGAAGCCGATTCCCGTGGCCCGGGTCATGGTGGGCAGGGAGTCCTTGAGCATCTTGATGGGAACAACGATGCGGCCGAGCTTGGGCGGGCCTTCCTTGTCCTCCTGTCCGCGATGTTCCAGGAAGACCAGCACTTCGGAGATGGCGAACAGGCCGACGATGGCCACCAAGAAGTCGATGCCGTCGTAGAGGTGGATTTCGCCGAAGGTGATGCGGGTGACGCCAGTCTGGTGATCCACGCCGATCATGGCAATGCCCAATCCCAGCATGGCGGCCAGGCCCGCCTTGGCCTGATTGCGGCTGGTGATGCCGCCCAGGGTGGCAAAGGCCAGGGTGAACAGCGCGAAATACTCCGCCGGGCCGAACAGCAGGGCGATCTTGACCAGTTGCGGGGCGAGAAAGACCAGACCCCAGGTGGCGAAGAAGGCGCCGAAGAACGAGGCGAAGCCCGACAGGCCCAGCGCTTCCCCGGCCTTGCCCTGCCGGGCCATGGGATAGCCGTCCAGGCAGGTCATCATGGCCGGCTCGTCACCGGGGATGTTGAGCAGAATGGAGGAAATGCGGCCGCCGTACATGGCGCCGTAATAGACGCTGGTCAGCAGGATCAGCGCCGGGGTGGCCGGCAGGCCCAGGGTGAAGGCCAGCGGGATCAGGATGGCCACACCGTTGGACGGGCCGAGGCCGGGCAGGGCACCGATGGCCGTGCCCAGCAGGCAGCCGAGCAGGGCGAGCCCCAGGTTCTGCAAGGTCAGGGCGACAACGAAGCCGTCAGCCAGCGAGGAAAGAATGTCCATGGCTCAGAACCCCAAGGGACCGCGGGCCAGGGACAGGCCCAGCGCCAGATGGAAGGTGGCATACAGTCCGCCGGCGATCAGCACGCCGGCCACCACCGCCTCGACCGGTTTGGCGCCCAGGCGCCAGGACAGCACGGATGCGGCACCGGCGGTGGAAACGACGAACCCGGCGGCGGGCAGCAGCATGGTATAGGCCGCCATCACCGCGACACCGAAGATCACCTCGATCATGCGGCGCAGGCCCGGCCACTGGGGGGTGGGGTCCGGTCGCGCGATCAGATAGATGGACGACAGGATCAGCAGCCCCGCAACGATCAGCGGAAACGCCTTCGGACCCAGGGGGTCGACGATAAAGCCAAGTTCGATCTGGGTGGCTTCCCAGCCATAGAAAATGGCCAGGAGGATGCAGAAGACACCCAATATCCGGTCGTTCATTCGGACCTCTCTCCGGGCGTTCTTGATCGGGCGCCCGTGTCAACGCGGGCTCCGGTCCGCCCGGCCGCTCCCAAGGCCGGGGCAGCCGGGCGGATGGCCGGAGGAAGGTTACTTGATCAGGCCGATTTCCTTGGACAGTTCTTCGGTCTTCTTCACCTGGGTTTCGACGAAGCTCTGGAAGGCATCGCCCTGGAGATCCAGCGGCATCAGGCCGTTGGTCTTCATCACCTCTTTCCACTCGGGGGAGTCATAGAGGGTCTTGATGGAACTGACCCAGAACTCATAAGCCTCGTCGGTCATGCCGCCGGGGGCGTAGAAGCCGCGCCAGTTGGCGCCAACGGCATCGATGCCCTGTTCCTTGGCGGTCGGGAATTCGGCGAATTCGTTGGGCAGGCGGTCAGGGGCCAGCACGCCCAGGATCTTGATATCGCCGGAATCGACGAAGCCCTTGGCTTCGGAGATGTCGCCGGAGAAGGCCTGCAGGTGGTTGCCCAGCAGGGCGGTCACCGCTTCGCCGCCACCTTCGAAGGCGATGTACTTGATGGTGCGGATGCTTTCGATTCCCGCAGCCTGGGCGGCGATCAGAACCTTCAGGTGATCCCAGCCCCCCACGGCAGAGCCGCCGCCGATGGAAACGGACGAAGGGTCGGCCTTGATCTGCTCGAACAGCTCGGGAAGGGTGTTGATCGGCGAATCCTTGGATACGGCGATCACGCCGTAGTCGGCGCCGATGGAGGCCACCCAGCGGACCATGTCCATGGTCATGTTGGGGAAGGCCTTCTGGGCCAGCCGGGTGGAGGTGGCTGAAGAGGCGGCGACCAGCAGATTGTTGTCTTCGTTGCGGTCGCTGGTGACGTGGGCATAGGCCACGCCGCCGCTGCCGCCGGCCATGTTGGTCACGCGCACCGGATTGGGGACCAGCTTCAGGTCATACAGCGCCTTGCCCACCTGACGGCAGGTGAAGTCCCAGCCGCCGCCCGGGTTGGCCGGGGCGATGCACTCCACGTCGCCGGGTTCGAAAGCGGCGGCCGGACCGGCCAGGGTGGCCAGCAGGACGCCCCCGATCACGGCGGCGCGTTTGGTCATCGACGTCAAAAAGGTCATAGTGTCCTCCCTATAAGGAACGCTCATGAGCAAGGCATTGTTATGCGATTGGATATGGTGGGCCTTGCCGGGTTTTAAGGGGGGGTAGACGCCATTTCACCGTCACGAGAAGGGAAATAAGGCCTAGCCCTCTCCGGGGTCCGGCACCTTCCGATGGTCGGGGCCAGTATAGTGCCACAAATAGGAGCGGGGGAGAGGACCCTTGTTCCGGTCCGTTTCTTGCATCTGCTCCCAGGCATGGGCCATGGCGCCCACGGATCGTGAGAGCACGAACAGCCCCCGGGCCAGCGGGGCAGGGAAGCCCAGCGCGCCATAGATCACGGCCGTGGCGCCGTCGATATTCATGGGAATGCGCCGGCCCTTGCGGGCTTCCAGCACCCGTTCCACCCCTTCCCCGATATCGGCGAAGCGGCTGCTGACCACGTCTTTTTCGGCATAGGCGCGCACCACTTCCATCAGCCGCGGCGCGCGCGGGTCGATGGGGTGGAAGCGGTGCCCGAATCCCGGGGCGTAGCGCACACCCCGGGCTGCCAGGGCATCCAGTTCGGCCGCGACGGCGGTGTCCATGTCCGTGCCGGCATCCAGGCGGGCAGCGATCGCCTCATACAGGGCCACGGCCTGCTCTCCGGCACCGCCATGGACATCGCCCAGAGTATTGATGGCCGAGGCCATGGCGTTGTTGATGCCTACGCCGCAGGTGGAGGCGATACGAGCAACGGCGATGGACGGCGCTTGCGGGCCATGGTCGACGGCGGCCATCAGGGCGGTACCCAGCAGCTCGGCTTCGCCGTCCGACGGCAGCTCGCCGCGCACCATCAGCCAGATCATGGCCGGGAAGCTGACCCGACCGATCAGATCTTCGATGGCATAGCCGCGATAGCGGATCATGCCCGGCTTCATGTCGATGATCGAGGTGGACCACCACTCTTCGCAGAGCTGGCGGCCGGCGTCGACCGGCTTGCCTTCGGGATCACTGCTCATACCGCGCCGTCCTTTCGCATGCTGTCGATGTCGCTCGGGGAATAGCCCAGGTCGGCCAGCAGCCGGTCGGTATCGGCGCCCAGCTCGGGCGGGGGGCCGCTGGGGCCGGGATCGCCGCTGGCCAGCTTGAAGCCCGGTCGCACCACGAACAGCGGCCGGTCCAGGTAGTCCTGGGGCGGGAAGGTCTTCACCAGATCCCGGGCCTGGACGTGGGGGTGGTCGAGGATTTCCGGCACCGACAGAACCTCGCCGGCGGGCACGCCTCTGGCGTTCAGCAGGGCCGCCCACTCGTCCGCGCCCTTGCCGGCCAGGCCGGCCGTGACCTCGGCGTTCAGGGCCGCCCGGTTGCGCTTGCGGTCTTCCCGGTCGGCGAAGCGGGGATCGGTGATCAGATCCGGCCTGCCGATCAGGTGGCACAGGGTTTCGTATTGTTCCTGCTTGTTGGCGGCGATGTTCAGCAGCCCCTTGCCGGTCTGGAACGAGCCGGAGGGGGCAGAGGTGACGTTGTCGTTGCCCATGGCCCGGGGAACCGTGCCGGCCAGCAGCCAGTTGGAGACGGCCCAGCCCATGGCCACCAGAGTGCTTTCCAGCATGGAAACGTCGATGAACTCGCCTTCTCCGGTGCGGCCCTGGCGGACCAGGGCGGCGGTGACGGCGAAGGCCGCGGTGATGCCGCCCATGGTGTCGCAAACCGGATAGCCTACCCGCAGCGGGGTGGTTTCCGCATCGCCGGTCACGCTCATTACGCCGCTCAGACCCTGGATGATCTGGTCGTAGGCGGGGTTGTTGCGCAGCGGTCCTTCCTGGCCGAAGCCGGAAATGGCGCAATAGACCAGGCGGGGACGGATAGCTTTCAGGACCTCGTACCCCAGACCCAGGCGCTCCATCACGCCGGGTCGGAAGTTCTCCACCAAAGCATCGGCGGTTTCCACCAGCTTCAGGAAGGCTTCCCGACCCTTCGGATGCTTCAGGTTCAGGGAAATCGACTCCTTGCCGGCGTTCTGGGCAAGGAAGGAGACCCCCATCATCCGCTTGTTCAGCGCCGGGTCGGCCCCCAGCTGACGGGCGAGGTCGCCGGTGCCCGGAACCTCGACCTTGATCACATCCGCCCCGACCTGGGCGAGCTGGGAACAACAAAACGGACCGGCAAGGACATTGGTAAGGTCGAGAACGCGAACGCCCTCGAGTAGCTGCGTCATCGCAACCTCTACTGGTAAAGTAAGCAAAACAGTGCTGTGGTCCCGGTTGCGAAAAGGCGACCGGTCTGACGATCCGGCCGGAGCCGGACTGGAGGGTAGTCCCATGAGAAAAGGCGATTTGATCGCTCAATTTTTCGTCATCTCTTCTCGCAGACCGCAGCGCCCCTGTCAAGGAAAGTTCTGGTGTGGGAACCGCTGTTCTGTTAGATGGAACAGTGATGGGTGAGGTGCCGGGATCACAGGGGGCAGGGCATGTCGGAAGATACGAACCGGGTCGAGGCCGTGGAACGGGCCTTGAAGATTCTCGACGCCTTTCGAGAGGGGGACGCGACCCTGTCGCTGGCCGAGCTGGCGGCACGCACGGGGCTCTACAAAAGCACCATTCTGCGGTCTTGCGGGTCGTTACAGCGCTATGGCTATCTGCGGCGGACGGCGGATCGCCGCTTCCAGCTGGGTCCCAGTCTGTGGCGCCTGGGGTCGCTTTACCGGCAATCCTTTGACCTGGGGGAATTCATCCGACCCGAATTGACCGTTCTGGTGGACAAAACGCAGGAGACCGCATCGTTCTATGTGCGGGAAGGTGACCAGCGCGTTTGCCTATATCGCTGCAACTCGCCGCGCCCGGTGCGTCACCATCTGGACGAGGGGGCAGCTATGCCCTTGGACCGCGGGGCGGCGGGACGGGTGCTGCTGGCCTGCGACGGGGCGGCGGGAGAACCCTATGCCTCCATCCGGGCCGAAGGCTGGTACGGATCCCGGGGGGAACGTGACCCGGACGTGGCGGCCATTGCCGTGCCGGTGCTGGATCGTCAGGGCGTGGTGCGCGGGGTGCTGGCCATTTCGGCGTTGATCACCCGATTCGGTGAGGCGGCGAGCATGGAGGCCCTGGAACATCTGAGGGCGAGTGCCGAGCGATTGCGCGCACTTCTTCCGATATGACAGCGAAGGGTTGTGAGTCGATCCGGTGGCGGACATATGGCATACTATTGGATGTTGGCGGGTCGTTTCGGGGGCGTTTCGCAGTGCAGCTTTGCATTTAGACTCACTATTGGCCTAACGCACTGAAGTTATTACCGTCTAAGCTTGGGTGGTCCGGGGACCCCCGGGGCGGGAAGGAATGGACGATGAATGGGAAGGGAGCACAGGGGGTGACGCGGCTGTTGATGGTCGAGGACAGTCCCTCCAACGCACAGCTCTACGCCGCTTTCCTGACCCAGGCCGGGCATCGGGTGGATGTGGTCGAGTCCGGGGAGCAGGCAATGGCGTCCCTGAAGGAAGCGCCGGCGGATCTGATGATCCTTGATCTGGGGCTTCCTGATATGGACGGTCTGGAGTTGCTGCGCCGCCTGGGCGGTCCGCGTCAGGCGCCGCCGACCATCGTGCTGACCGGCAGCGGGTCCGTCCGCCGCGCGGTGGAGGCGATGCGCGAAGGGGCTATCGATTTCCTGGTCAAGCCCTGCGCCGGCGACAAGCTGCGTCAGGCGGTCGTCGATGCGCTGGCCCGCCGCCAGCCCAGCGAAACCGGCTTGCCGTCCGCGCCGGCGGCAGAGCCGGGGCGGGATCGTCCGAAAACGCGCACCAAGCGCGGCCCGTCCGGCTTTCTGGGCGAATCGCCGGCGATGTCCAACGTGTTCGGCCTGATCGAAGCCGGTGCCGCCTCGACGGCCAGTGTGTTCATCACCGGCGAGACCGGCACGGGCAAGGAATTGTGCGCCAGTGCCATCCATAACCTCAGCGATCGCCGGAACGGCCCCTTCATCGCCCTGAATTGCGGGGCGATCCCCCGGGAGCTGATGGAAAGCGAGATCTTCGGCCATCGCAAGGGCGCATTCACCGGCGCCGTGACTGACCGCGAGGGTGCTGCCAGCCAGGCCGACGGCGGCACGCTGTTCCTGGACGAATTGTGCGAGATGGAATTGGATCTGCAGGTCAAGCTGCTGCGTTTCATCCAGTCTGGCGTCTATCGCCGTATCGGCGACGTGCAGGAGCGTCAGGCGGATATCCGCTTCGTCTGTGCCACCAACCGCGACCCTCTGGAAGAGGTGAAGGCGGGGCGGTTCCGCGAGGATCTTTACTACCGGCTGCACGTGCTGCCGATCAACATGCCGCCCCTGCGTCAGCGGGGGGCGGACATCGCCCTGCTGGCGCGCCGGTTCCTGTCGGATTTTTCCAGCCTGGAACGCAAGGGTCTGGTGGACTTCACGCCCGATGCCATGGCGCGCATCCTGGCCTATTCCTGGCCCGGCAATGTACGCCAGCTGGAAAACATCATCCGGACCATCGTCGTGCTGAACGACGGGACCCTGGTGGACAAGGATATGTTGCCACCGCCGCTGAACAACATGACCGCATCGGTGCAGTCGGAGGGGGGGGAGGATGGCGGAGCCGGTGTTGGGATGCCGCTGGACGACGTTCTGGTGCGTCCGCTGGCGGAACTGGAAATGATGGCTATCGATGCGGCAATTCAGAAGTACAGCGGCAACGTCAGTGCGGCGGCCCGGGCGCTGGATATCTCCACCTCCACCATCTACCGCAAGCAGCAGGCCTGGCAGAAGCGGACCGGTTGACCATCTGGCCATCTGGTGAACCGGACGGTGACCCGGTCTGGGGTAACACCGTAAAACCCTGAGGGAAAGGCTATATTTCGTCGTGCGGGCGGGGTACAGTCGCCTCGGTCGGGTTTTGTACCCGGCATTTCGACGATTCCTTCCGCTGTTGTCGCCAGAAGGGCGTTGCCGATGACCATCTACCTGCCCATTGCCGAGATGTCGGTGAATGTCTTCGTCCTGCTCGGCCTCGGGGCGCTGGTGGGGATGCTGTCGGGGATCTTCGGGGTGGGGGGCGGCTTTCTGATGACGCCGCTGCTGCTGTTCATCGGTATTCCCCCGGCCGTCGCCGTGGCCACCCAGGCCAATCAGATCGTCGGTCTTTCCATTTCGGGCGTGCTCGGCCACTGGCGGCGGGGCAATGTGGACGTGCGCATGGGCCTCGTGCTGATGGCCGGCGGATTGGTGGGGTCGGTCATCGGGGTGGCCCTGTTCCGGCTGCTGCGCTCCCTGGGTCAGGTGGATCTGGCGGTTTCCCTCAGTTACGTGGTCTTCCTGGGGCTGATCGGCGGATTGATGTTCGTCGAAAGTCTGTCGACGATTTTCCGCAACCGCCGGCGCAAGGGCGGGTCGACCGCCCGGGGGCCGGGGCGGCACGGCTGGATGCACCGCCTGCCGTTCAAGATCCGCTTCTACAAATCCAAGCTTTATATCAGTGCCCTGATGCCGTTGGCGGTGGGCCTGATGGTGGGGCTTTTGTCGGCGATCATGGGGGTCGGAGGCGGCTTCGTCATGGTGCCGGCGATGATCTACCTTCTGGGCATGCCGACCCAGGTGGTGGTGGGCACCAGCCTGTTCCAGATCATCTTCGTGGCCGCCAACACCACCTTCCTGCAGGCCATGGTCAACCACTCGGTGGATGTGGTGCTGGCCCTGCTGCTGATGGTGGGCGGGGTGATCGGCGCTCAGCTGGGGGTGATGATGGGGCGGAACCTGAAAGGGGAGCAACTGCGGATTATGCTGGCGGCGATCGTCCTGCTGGTCTGCGGCAAGCTGGCCTGGGATCTGGTCGCCACTCCCAGCGACCTTTATTCCATCGTCCAGCTGCCCGTCGAGGGGTAGGTCCGGCGTGGGCGCCAGACTCATTCTTCCGGGGAAAGACTGAACCAGCGTTCGAGAACGGCCTTTTCTCGCCCGTCCTGCCGGATGCGCTCCAGGGCGGTTTGCCAGCGGGCGACCAGCGCCGGATCGGTCTCGGGCGAAAAGGCCAAGTAGAGGTCCACCGTATTGAAGGTCAGAACGGGCATCACATTCAAGGTGGTCAGCCCGCTGTCGCCCAACGCGTTGTTGACGATCAGATTGGTGCCAGCCAACAGCTCGATACGGTCGCTTTCCGGCATTTTCCATAGGTTTTCGGGGGAGGGCGCTACCACCAGATTGGTGAAGCCCCGCCGCCGCAGGGCTGCTTCGCGGGCA
Organism: Rhodospirillaceae bacterium Z3-40; assembly: GCA_046233135.1. Taxonomy (GTDB): domain Bacteria; phylum Pseudomonadota; class Alphaproteobacteria; order Rhodospirillales; family Rhodospirillaceae; genus JBJXHN01. The sequence continues at coordinate 397,098 of JBJXHN010000006.1, forward strand.
TCGCCGATATAGACGCCGATGCTCCTGGCGGCGCGCGCGTCGTCCAGAGAGGTTAGCGACCGGGGCGGGCCGTTGCGGCGGGCATAAATGACCATTGGATGGTGAAAATCGGCTCGACCCACTGGAACAACCCCTACCGCTCCGGGGTGCGGGTCGTGGGGAAGACGGCGGCCGGAGCGGCTTCCTGCGCCATCTCGAGCGCCCGCTTCCAGGGCAGAATGGAGATGCCGTAGGGATCCCCGGCCTCATCGCCAATTGCCGCAACCAGATCCGCCATAAAGCCTTTGGGCTGGCCATCCTTCAGGAATTGCCCGGGCTCGGCACGTTCTGTCAGCAGGGTAACCGGGGCGTCGCCTGCCCAAGCTTGCATCGCCGCAGGGACGGAAAAAGCCCCAGGCAAACGGCGAGAAAAGCTCTTGGGAGGATCCCCGTCAGGACCCTGTTCATGCGTCCATCACGTTCCGAATGCCACCCGGAATTCCCCCTGGAAACGGGTGTCATTGCGATTTGGATATGAGTATTTCATGCGGGCTGGAAGTCCGCTAGAGATATATGGGCATTGCAGAAAAGGAGGGGGCAGAGTCTGATTTGCCGGCCATTTAACGGGGGAATATGGATCGAGATTAGAGGATTCCCTTGGAAGTGCTTGAATCGCTGTAGAAAATCTTGCATACCATATCCCTGGAAAGAATTGCGAAACAGGCGAGCGACGGGGCGGCAGGCGGCATGATTCCGATCCTCAAGGCGGCCAGCAGGAAAGGGCGTGGCGCCCGTGGCCAGGCTGGCGGCAACGCCGGCGGCGAAGACGACAGCTTTTCTCCGGAAGAGGCCGAGGAAATGCGTGCCGCGCTCCGCAAAACCCTGGGGGCGGACGGCGAGGATACGGCCGGCGCCGGGGATACCGTTCAGGCTGATGACACGGCGACCTTAGAGGAGGGGGACGGAGAGGACGTCGCCGAACGGCCGCGCCCGGCGGCCATTCTGCCCCCTCTCCCTGAACGCCCCCGTCCGCCCGGTCCTCCTCCGGCTACTCCAGCCCCTGAGCCGGCATCCGACCCGTCCGCTTCGCAGGTTTCCGATCCCGCCGGGGACGATCTGGCCGCCGATCTGGCGCCCGAGCCGGAGGCCGCGCCCACCGGCGCCGTGGCCGCAGCGGCAGAGCGCATGCGGGTGTCCGTCGGTGCTGACGGGGAAGACGTGGATGACGGCCTGGAAGCCCTGGATGATCCGGACGACCACAAGCCCCGCCGCCGGCCGCGCCAGCGTCTGGTGAATCCCCGGGATCCTGCCGTGCGGCGGGCCAGGGCGGAAGCGGCCCGCGCTTCGCTGGGCGGGCCGGCAGGCCGCTCCTCCCTGTCGGACGGGGAGGACGAGAGGCGGGACTTGTCGCCCGCCAACGGGTCCCTGCTCGGTCTGCTGGACGAGGGCACGGGACTGCGTCGTCGCGACCCGGCGTCGGATCGGATTGATCCTCGGGAGCAGGAAAGCGCGCCGGACGGCGAAGAGGCGGCCGATGGCCTGCGCCGCGTGCTGGGCGTCGAACCTGAAGAAGAGGGCGCAGCCCGGAGCAATGTGCCCAGCGATCCCAACTTCGCCTGGCTGGCCGGGGTGTCGGAGGAAGATGCTGCGGCCAGGGATGCGGCCATGGCGCGGGGCCGGAAGCGGCCTCAGGCGACAGTGGCGTCGGGTGGGAACGCCTTGACGCCCGACCCGGATTTCGATCCCGATGTGGAACTGTCGGGGGACGGAGCCTCCGCTCCGGCACCCAAGCCCGCTTCCGGCCCCAAGTCCGATGTGGCCTCGGCCTCCGGGCGTGCGGACAGGAAGACGCTGGATGTGTTTGCCGGTGACGACGCAGACGCAGAGCTGCCGGCGGACGGGGCGATGGCGGCCCTGCCGGACCTGGAGGATCTGATCGACCGCAATGTGCCGGGCAAGGCAAAGGTGTCATCCCGGGCAGAGGGTACGTCTCGGACACAGTCTCCGACGCACCACCATCCGGTGGATCACCTGACGGCTTTTGGCAGCCGGGTGGCGGATGCCAACGATGACGCGGCGGCGCCCCCCCACGGCGGTGCGGTGGCGCTGGATGACCTGCGATCCGTTCTGGCCGGAGAAACGGACGAAGAGCCCTCTTCGACGCCGGAACCCCTTGCGGCCCCCCGGCGGGATCATGCGGGATCAAGCCGGCTGGAAAGGGACCTTGATGAACCGGACGCGGACCCCCAGGGGCTGGCCGCCGCCGCGGCTCTGGCCCGCCCGGAACCACCCGGTGCGCTGCATGGCTGGCCGGTCGGGCTGCGGCTGGGGCTGATGGTTCTGCTCGGCCTGTTGGCGATCGGTGCGGTGACGGCCATGGCGATCCGTGGCGGGCGGGCTGGAGACGTGGCGCGCGAGCATCTGGTTCAGGCGGAGGCGGCACAGTCCCTGGTGCCCGTGGTGCGGGCCGGGGTCGATGGAGCCTCTGCCGCGGTTGAGGCAGGCGATCCCGACGGGGCGGTGACCGCCCTGGATCAGGCGGGGGAAGCGGCCGGACGGCTGGATATGGCGATGGCCGATGCGGGTATCGAAACCCGGACCGGCGACTTGAACGGACATCTGGAAGATGCCGGGGCAGCTCTTGTGACCCTGCGGGAAGAGCGGGCGCGCCTCGACGGCCCCGATGGAGCGTTGGGCAGGCTGGAAGATGCCAACAAGGCTTTTGACGATGCCCTGGAATCCCTGCCGTTCGCCGGCACGCTGGCAGCGCGGGGGCAGCGGGTGATCGCGACGGCCCGGGGGTATATGGCCGATGGTCAAAGCGGCTGGCTGGACGAGCACCGCCTGGCCGTCGGAGCCTTCAGGCGCACTCTGAGTGCCTCGGCCCTGGATGGGGAAATGGAACGGACTCTCGGGCGCCTGTCGGAAGCGCAGGCGGCGAGCCTGGCCGCGCTGGAGGACCGCCGTGCCGAGTTGGGAGATGTGCGCCTGATCGCCGGGGATACCCTGGGGTTGCTGGGGCGGGATCTGGACCGGGTGACCAGTGCGTTGTCCACCGCCCTGCCGGAATTGACCGCCCGGGCGGAGACGGCGCGCATGGACGATCTGCGCCGGCTGGTGATGGTCGCGGGAGGGGTGGCACTGGCGTATGTGCTGCTGTGCTGGATGCTGGCGCGGACCGTGACCGGGCCGCTGCGGCGTCTGGTCGAGGCCACGTCGGGCCTGTCCATCGATGCCGCGCCGCCGCTGCTCCCCGGGGTGACGCGCAAGGATGGCTTCGGGTCCCTGGCCCGGTCCATGCAGGACTTCCGATTGACGGTGGACGAGCAGGCGGAATTCGTCGGCCATCAGGCCCAGGCGGCCAAGGCCTATCTGGCGGCGGTTCTGGAAGGCTCCCCCGAAGCCCTTGTGACCATCGACGAGCGCGGCACCATCGTCGGCTTCAATCCGGCGGCCGAGGACATGTTCGGCTATGCGGCCAAGACCGCGACGGGCCGGTCCGTGGCCATGCTGATGCCCGGCGGGCGAGAGGCGGATCAGGACCGGGGGCTGCCCTGGTTCCGGCCGCAGGATGCGGACGAGACGGTCAATCCTGTGCGCCGGGTGCAGGCGCAGCGGGCCGATGGCGGCATCTTCTCTGCCGAACTGACGGTGCAGGAAGTGGAGCGGGCGCAGGGGGGGGTGCTGTTCGCCATGTTCCTGCGTGACCTGACCGACCTGGAAAGCCGCATGCGCGAGGTGGAGCGGGCGCGTGGGCGGGCCGAGGAAGCCCAGCGCGCCCATGGCGAGTTCCTGAACGTGCTGGCCAACGAACTGTCCATGCCGGTGGAGTCCATGAGCACGGCCCTGTCGAGCCGCCCGGCGGATGGCAACAAGGTGCGTTTCGGGGTGTCGGTGCTCCATGCCATCACCAACGACGTACGGGCTTTCGCCAATCTGGAAGGTGGTCTGGTGGACCTGGACTTCGCCCCTGTTTCCGTGCGGGGGGCGGCGGAGAAGGCCCGCAAGGCGATGATCCCTCTGGCCAAGGATTTCCGTCTCCAGGTTTCCGGTCGTCTGGAACCCGGTGTGCCCGATACCCTGTTGGGGGACGAAGCCCTGTTGCACACGGTGCTGGCGAACCTGCTGGAATGCGGCATCTATCTGAACGCCTTCGATCCGTCCATGCATGCCTCCCAGCCCGGTGCGGTGGGGCTGACCGTGCGGCGGGTGGAGAAGGCCGACGGCTGGGTCCGCGTGCGCTTCGAGGTGGGGTGCGATCAGGCGCTGGTGGTGCGGAAGGGGCTGGTGGAACGCGATGGCCAGCCACCGATCTCTCCGGCGGCGAAGCTGCGGCTGGAAACCAGTGGCCGGCGGGGCCGCACGGGGATGGTGCTGGTGATCACCAAGCGGCTGGTTCAGTTGATGCGTGGTGACATCGGTCTGGAAAGCTGGCCCGGCCGGGGAACTGTCTTGTGGGTGGAGCTGGATGCCTGACGGGCTGAGTCGGGCGGTTTTCCTGGCCTTCCGGTGCAGTGGGGGGTGTCCTTGGTGTTGTTCGTCCGACGGTGATCGACTATAGATACCGGCGGTGGCGCCCCGGTGAGTGGTTCCGGCCGATGACGGGTTTCTCTGACCGTTGGCGGGCAAGGCCGCGTGGTGCCGCACGCCTACGGCATGACCGGCCGCCGGGCCGCATGGCGCGTGAAAGGCTGCGTGCCGTGTGAATGCAGTACGCCCTGGAAAAGGCATTCTATTCCGGGGGGGTATGAAAGGCTGGTCGCCGTTTGATGGCGCCCCGGGGGGACAGGAACGATGAAACTCTCTGACGTGGATATCCGGCAGTCTATGTCGGAAGGGCGGATCCGGATTGTGCCGGAGCCGGCGGAGAACCACATCGGCGCGATGTCGGTGGACCTGACCCTTGGCAATTCCTTTCGGGTCTTCACGCCGGGCAAGGCCTCTTTCGTCGATCTCGCACCGCCGGGCGGCTGGGGCCAGACCGATGTGGAACACCTGATGAGTCCGGTGGAGGTGGCCGATGACGAGCCCTTCTACCTGCATCCCGGCGATTTCGCCCTGGGTATCACGGTGCAGCGGGTGACCATCCCCAACGACCTCGCCGGCCGGCTGGACGGCCGCAGCAGCCTCGCCCGTCTGGGGCTGATGGTGCATGCGACGGCCCATACCATCGATCCCGGCTGGGACGGCAAGATTACCCTGGAATTCTTCAACTGTGGCCGGCTGCCGCTGGCCATGCGGGCGGGCATGCGCATTTGCGCCATCAGCTTCGAAACCTTGCAGACCCCCACCTCCAAGCCCTATTCGGCGCGGGCGGAGTCCAAATACAAGGACCAGCTTGCGCCGCTGCCCAGCCGGCTCAGCCACGAAGGTGGCAAAATGTAAAAGTCCACGAAGGTGGCAAAATGTAAAAGTCCACGAAGGTGGCAAAATGTAAAAGTCCACGAAGGTGGCAAAATGTAAAAGTCCACGAAGGTGGTAGCCGGCAATCTTTTCGGCCTTACTTGCCGAAGCGATGGCGACTGTCGATCACGAAGGGTGCCTGCCGATCGGGCTGGGTGAAGAGCACCAGATCCTCGAACACCAACGGCTTCGCCAGGGCGGGGGAGAAATGATCGGCCAGCGCGGTGACCAGGGCGCGGCGCAGGGATGGGTCCGGCACCGGACCGGTCAGGGTCATGTGGAAACGGAATTCATCGAACACGAAGGGATAGCCCCAGCGGTGCAGCAGGGAATCCTGCTTGGCCGTCAGCCCGGCCGCGCGACGGCGGGCGGTGTCGGCGGCGGCGAGGGGTGCGCGCAGGCTGTCGAAGGCCTCAACCACCGCGGCAGCCAGGGCGTCCAGCTCGGGTGCGGGAGTGGCCGGGACCAGCGCCAGGAACGGACCCAGGTTCTCGACCACCAGCGGCACCGGCGGCGGCGCGGCCCGGTTGCGGGCGAAGCCGGCGAGGGCCGCCCGCAAGGCATCGGCCTCGATCCCCGGCCCCAGGTGGAACGGCGCTTTCAGGGTGCCATGGAAGCCGTAGCGGCGCGGGGCTTCGGTCAGGGCGGCCAGGTCATGGGGCAGGTGATCGGGGGGCAGCAGGGGCAGGGCAGGGGGCGGCGGCACCTCTTCACCGGTATCGGCAGGGTCGCGGCCCAGCCAGGCGGCGGCCATGGCGGTCAGCGGGTGATCGGCCGGCGGAGCGGCATAGATGGCGTAACGGGGGCCGGTCAACAGACGCGCACCCCTTCCCGCCAGACCGTCCGCACGCAGGGGGTCTGTTCGGTCACATGGACCCGGGCCAGATCGGCTTTCAGGCCCGGCGCGATCTGTCCCCGGTCGTTCAGCCCGACCAGCGCGGCAAGGTTGGCCGAGACCAGCGCCACCGCGTCGGGCAGGGGCAGGGCGCCGCTTTGCGCCAGCAGAAAGGGCGCATGCATCAGGCTGAGCGGCACATAGTCGCTGGAAAGGCCATCCAGGGCGCCTTCGGCCAGCAGGTCGGTGGCGGCCAGATTGCCGCTGTGGCTGCCGCCGCGCACCACATTGGGCGCGCCCATCACCGTGGCCATGCCTCCGGCCCTGGCATGCATCGCTGCGGCCAGGGTGACCGGAAATTCGGCGATCACGCAACCGTCGGTCAGGCTTTCATCCACATGGGCGAGGGTGGCGTCGTCGTGGCTGGCCAGCGGAATGCCTCTGTCCCGGGCGAGCGCAACCACGGCCCGCCGATGGGGATCCACGTACCGGGCCTGCCGCTGCCGTTCCTCTTCGACCACCCGTGCCAGCTGGGCGTCATCGGCGATGCGGCCGCGATGGGCCTCGCGGTATTTGTCCAGGCTTCGGTACTGGCGCTGGCCCGGCGTGTGATCCATCAGCGAGATCAGGCGGACGAGCGGGTTGTCGATGTGGGGTTCCAGCATTTCCAGTACGCAGGGGTCGGTCAGTTCGCAGCGCAGGTGCAGCAGGTGGCGGGCCTTCAGCAGGCCCTCGGTTCCGGCATGGCGGATGGCGGCGATCAACTCGGCCAGCATATGACGGCGAGACCCCTGCTGGTCGAACTCGCCTATGGCGATGGCGTCCATCACCGTGGTTATCCCTGCCCCGATGATCTGCGTATCATGAGCAAGCACGGCCGCGACGGGGTAGGGCCAGTGAACGCCATTGCGGGGCTCGATATGCTTTTCGGCGTTGTCGGTGTGGATCTCTATCAGGCCCGGCAAGAGATAGTCGCCGTCCAGGTCGACGGCGCCTGACAGCTGGCTGCGGCCGCTGTCGACGGCGGTGATGGTCCCCGCGTCTACCACCACGGTACCGAACACTTCCTCCGTACGGGTCACGATTCGGGCGTTGGTCAGCACCAAAGGTGTTGTCATGCCATACCTGTCACGGCCGCCACGGCTCCTGCGCTGTTCCCGTCGAGTCGTCCCGGCCAGCCAAAGCCCGAGACGAAGCGGAGGACATCATCACAGCAAACCCCCGTCTTCGTCCAGTGGGGGACGACAGAGAAATTGCCCGTCCGTTCACCTTCGGGACCCGGCCCCGGGAATCCCAGCCGGCAAAAGGGCCATTCACCCGGTTTCGATGTTGTTGTAAGCCCAAAGGCGATAATATCCATTGATTTGTATGTAGAATGGGATGTATAGCGTAATTGTCAGGGCGTGCTAGAATGTTTCGTTCCCGCATCGTCAGCTTGGATGATGGGGGAGTCACATTCACCTCCTGGGGGCAGCACGGCGGGTGGTAAAAATTGGGGAATGAAATAAAATGCCATTAGATCGGACCTCGGGTGTCGCCTTATGGCGGCAAATTCAGTCAGTGCTGGAAAACGACATCGTCACCGGCCAGGTGAAGGCGGGTGAACGCCTGCCGACGGAACAGGAATTTGCACAGCAATTCGGCGTAAACCGTCATACCGTACGCCAGGCCGTCGCCGGTCTTGTGGACAAAGGTCTGTTGCGGGTGGAACAGGGGCGCGGTACTTTTGTGCAGGAACGGGTCCTGCACTATCCGTTGTCTACCCGCACCCGCTTTTCCGAAGTTGTTCAGGGGCAGAAACGAACGGCTTATAGCCGGGTGCTTGAAGATATCGAGTGTATCGCGCCGGCACCGGTAGCCGAAGCCTTCGAACTGGGGCGGGGGGGCAAGGTGGTGCGGCTGGAGATCCTGGGCGAGGTGGACACCCAGCCGGTGTTCCTGTCGACCACCTATTTCCCGCGCGCGCGCTGCAACGGGATCGGGTCTCTGGTGCAGGAAACCGGGTCGGTGACCCAGGCGCTGTTGCGGCTTGGGGTGGCGGACTATACTCGCAAATGGACGCGAATCAGCGCGCGGTTGCCGGCTCCTATGGACGCAACCACTCTGACTCAGCCGCGCAACCGGCCGGTGCTGGTGACCGAAAGCCTGAACGTGGATATGGACAGCCGGCCGCTGGAATACGGCATCACCCGGTTTGCCAGCGACTGGGTCAATCTGGTGGTGGACAGCTCGGGAATGCCGGCCCTGTAATCGTTTATAGGTACATGGCCTCCAGGTCGACGGTTCCTTCGACGCCGATGGAAGTCCAGTTGCGGCGGATCCAGGTGTCCGCCGCCGCCATGCCGATCCCGTGCAGATGCTGCAGGAAGGCCCATTCGGCGTTCATCTTGCTGGAGGCCTCCAGGGGCTTCAGGGTGTCCTCCGCTTCGATCACATGCAGGCGCATGCGCTTGTAACGGTCCGGGTCCAGGGCGCCGTCGTCCAGCAGGCGGCGGACGAAGGCGATGGCGCGCATTTCCCGCAGCAGGCTGGCGTTGAAGGTGATTTCATTCAGCCGATTGGTGATGTCGTGGCTGGTGCGCGGGGTTTCCTCGCGCTTCAGGGGGTTGATCTGCACCAGCAGCACGTCCCGGCAGGTGCAGTGGTAAATCAGCGGCCATAGGGCGGGATTGCCCATGTAGCCGCCGTCCCAATAGGGCACCCCATCGATTTCGACAGCCTGGAACATCTGCGGCAGGCAGGCCGAGGCCATCACCGCATCCACCGTCACTTCGTTATGACGAAAGACCCGGGCGTGGCCGGTGTGGACGTTGGTGGCGGTGATGAACACCTGAAGACGGGGGCAGGCGCGCACGGCGTCGAAGTCGATGACCTCCTCGACCACATCGCGCAGGGGATTGAGGTTCAGGGGATTGAGCTGATAGGGCGACAGCGCGGTGCCCAGCAGGTCCATCATCAGATAGCCGGGGCTGTCCCGTAGCGACCAGGATCCGGTGATATGGGCAAGCAGGGACCGCTGGATGGGGCTGAGGGCGGCGGCATCGCTGACCGCCTTCCAGAAGCGCGCGAGGGTCTGGCGCGCTTCCTCCCGCCCGCCGCGCCCCATGCCGTCGGCCAGGCAAACCGCATTCATGGCACCGGCGCTGGTGCCGGTGACCGATTGCAGGCGCAAGTCCGGTTCCTGAAGCAGGCGGTCCAGCACGCCCCAGGTGAAGGCGCCGTGGGCACCACCACCTTGCAGGGCGAGGTTCAGGGCTTTCGGGAGACAGCCCGGCTCGGAGCGGCCGGGATCGGGGGGGGAAGATGATGCGTCCATAGTCCCCTATGTGGGGCAGGGTTTCAGGCCGGCAAGGGCGAACCCGGGCTGCGGTGGCCGGGCATCAGCCGGCCCATGGCCTCGCCGATGGACGACACGGCCCGGCGCCAGCTATCCCGGCCGCGCGGCGCATTGACGGCGTCGGGCAGATCCAGGCCCAGGATGCGGTCGGCTTCGCGCATCAGCCGTTCCAGGTCTTCCTGGGCGGCAGGGCTGAGCAGGCTTTCCCGGTGGGTTTCGAGGATGTGATCCATGCAGGAGAAAACGGCATCGATCCGCGCCGCATCCGCCGGGCTCAGCGGCTGGAGATTCAGCGGCGCCAGCAACTCGGACGGTGGGATATCCATGGCCATGCCGAGGTCGAGCTGGGCGGTGATGCGGTCCAGGGCGGTTTCCACATCCAGGGCCAGCGGCCCCTCGCGGCGCGCCAGATGCAGGGGATCAAAGGCTTCCAGCGCGGCCAGGCCGGCAGTGCTGACCTCTTCGGCATAGGTCAGCTCTTCAAAAGCGAACAGGGGCTTTTCGTCGATATCGTCCCAATCCATCAGGCTGGAGGGACCCAGGGGGCGGGATTGGGTTTCCAGCTCGCCCATCATCTGGTCGATTTCGGCCATCAGCACGTCCAGGCGGGCGTTCTGATTGCGGTTCAGGCGCTGGCCATCCGGACCGTGCACCAGGGCTTCGGCCTCGCAGAACAGGGCATCGAGGAAGCGCATGCGGTCATCCATGGCGCGCGGCGGTGCTGCGGAGTCGATGGCGGCGGCGGCCGTGGTACGGCTGGCGCTGTCCTGGCTGTGGAAGGCGTGCTGGGAATGGGCAGTCATCGGTATCGACCCTCGCCTGTTCTGCGTTCGGTATCCACGCAACGGGATAAGGCAGCGGAGCGGGCCTCCGGAACTGGGGCGGGCAGGGCTGCGTCATCCGATGACCCCACTATCGACGTTAACCTTTTAAATCCGGTAAACGCCTGACGGACCGGTAAAACGGCGAAACGGCTGCGTAATGATCCAGAGCCGCCGAGGGATCGGCACAGGGGGTCAAAACCCGGGGGAGGGGCGGGGACTCCGCATCTTTCGGGAAGAATGGCGGAGTCTCCTGTCGGATGTATCCAATCATCCAACGCGGCGCAGGGGCCGGGGATCCGCGGATGCCGATTTTTTTCGCGCCGCCGCCAGTTTTTCCCGAGCCAAGGAGTCGGCAATGCTGGCGGTATCGCTGTTGGCGGCATCGGCGCGGCGGAAGATATCGCCCAGGGTGTCGCCGATGGCATCGCACTTTCGTCCCAGGGCGTGCAGGTCCACGCTGCCGGCATATTCGGCCGCCACGGCGATAATGCCGCCGGCATTGGCCACGTAATCCGGGGCGTAGAGAATGCCGCGTTCCTTCAGCATCGTCGCGTGGCGGGCTTCGGCGAGTTGGTTGTTGGCCAGGCCGGCAACAATGGGTGCCTTCAGGGCGCCGATAGAGTCGTCATTCAGCACGGCTCCCAGGGCACAGGGTGCGATCACATCGGCTTCGCTGGACAGGATGGCGTCGGGCGCGACCACCTGACCGCCGGTTTCCCGGGCCAGGGCCGTGGCGGCCTCCGTATGGATGTCGGAAAGCAGCAGCAGGGCGTCTTCGGCGGCCAGCAGGCGGGCGAGGTGGGCGCCCACATGGCCCGTCCCCTGGATGGCGATGGTCAGCCCGGCCAGCGAGTCCCGGCCCAGCTTGTGCTTCACCGCCGCCCGGATCGCTGCCAGCCCGCCCCGTGCGGTGAAGGGCGAGGGGTCCCCCACCGTCTGTGCTGCCGAGCCGGTCCGGCCGAGGGCATAGCTGGTCTCCAGGCCGATGATATCCAGGTCGGGGACTCCCATGCCCACATCCTCGGCGGTACGGTAGCGGCCGCCCAAGGCGTGTACCGCGCGGCCGAAGGCGCGCAGCAGGGACTCGGTCTTGTCGGTTCGGCTGTCACCGATGATCACTGCCTTGCCACCGCCCAGGGGCAGTCCGGCCATGGCGTTCTTGTAGCTCATGCCCCGGGACAGCCGCAGCACGTCTGTCAGCGCGGCATCGGAGTCGGCATAGGGCCACATGCGGCAGCCCCCGACGGCGGGACCCAGGCCGGTATCGTGGATGGCGATGATGGCTTTCAGGCCGCTGGCCTTGTCGTGGGTGAAAACCACCTGTTCGTGGCCGTCGAAGTGGGGAGAGTCGAAAATCGTCATGGAAGTCTCCTCTGTCCCCAGGCTCTCCGGTCATCCGCAGCAGGGGAGGAGAGGCGGGGGTGCTTTTAAAATTGATCCATGTCAAAGATTTGGCGGCGAGCGGGGAAGGGGTCAATCACCGGGACAAACATCGCATCAATGTTGCTATCCGACTGTTGGAGTGGGACATTCTGCGTCGTCATCTGGCCTTTTCGGGTAATGGATGGACTGTTGGAAGGGATGGGGTGATGGACCGGCTGAGCCTGATGGAGACCTTTGTGCGGGTGGCGGAGCTGGGCAGCTTCTCGCGGGCGGCGGATCGTCTGGGGCTGTCGCGCTCGGTGGTTAGCAAGTATCTGTCGGCGCTGGAGGATCATCTGGGGGCCCGTCTGGTCAACCGCACCACCCGCCGCCTCAGCCTGACCGAGGTGGGGGAGGCCTATCTTGACCGCTGCCAGCGCATCCTGGCGGACCTGGAGGAAGCGGAGCAGGCGGTGGGCAGCCTGCATGGCGAGCCGCGCGGGACCTTGCGGATCAATGCGCCGATGTCGTTCGGCTTCCTGCATCTGGCCCCGGCGTTGCCCCGCTTCCTGGAGGCCCATCCGGGGCTGAGCGTGGATGTGACGCTGAACGACCGCTTCGTCGACTTGCTGGAAGAAGGCTTCGACCTGGGGGTGCGGATCGGGTCTTTATCGGACAGCAGCTTGATCGCGCGGAAGATTGCGCCCCTGCACCTGGTGCTATGCGCCAGTCCGGAGTATCTGGCGCGGCGGGGCATGCCGGCGACTCTGGATGATCTGGCGGAGCATGACCACCTGTCGTATAGCCTCAGCAGGGGAGGGGACGTCTGGACACTGGAGGGAGCGAACGGCGAGACGGTGGCGGTACCGGTGCGGCCGCATGTGCGCATCAACAACGGCGATGCGCTGATGGCGGCGGCCCTGGGGGGTGCGGGGATCCTCTACAGCCCCACCTTCATCTGCCACGAGGCTTTGCGGGCGGGGCGTCTGGTGCGGGTGCTGCCGGACTGGGGGCGGCAGGCAGGGGCGATCCACGTGGTTTATCCCCACAGCCGCCATCTGTCGGCCAAGGTGCGGGTGTTCGCCGACTTTCTGAAGGCCCATTGCGGCACGACACCGTACTGGGATGAAGGGTTGTGATATTCCGGCAGATGGAACGGCATGGGGTCTATGTCGATTGTCATATCTCAGGGGGCTGAGGTATACAGGCTGGGCAGTGTGGTGTGAGGGTGAGGCATGGCCGGTTTGGACCTTTTCGGGTTGCGGGAGCGGTTTCGGCAGGATCGGTTGCTGATCTGTTTTGCCGGCCCATTTCACCACGGTTTGATCGAAGAGATCGGCGCGGCCTTACGCAAATACCTGGAAAGCGAGGACGCCCGCCCGGGCGCGGCGATGAGCGTTTTCGCCGTGTTCGTGGAGCAGGCGCAGAACGTCCGCAACTACATCCTGACCAAGACCGAGGCCGGCGCCACCCCGCCGCAGCTGGATTTCGCGATCGTCGTCATCGGCCGGTCCGAGGCGGGGGCGTACCAGGTGTGTTCGGGCAACCTGATCCTGGACGCGGATTTGCCGGCGCTGACGGCCTATGTGGACCGGCTGAACGGCATGGACCGGGTGGGCTTGCGCGGCCTTTACAAGGAAATCATCCGCCAGCCCCTGGACCCCAACGCCCGCGGCGCCGGCCTGGGCCTGATCGACATGGCCCGCAAGGCCAGCGTACCGATGGAATATGAGATCGCCGCCGCCGGAGAGGGCGTGTCGTTCTTCAGCCTGACGGTGACGATTTAAGGGGGAAGGTCAAACTCCGGCCTTCCAGGCCTTCCGATACGGAAGGCCACGCGCCGGACAGCGGAGGGCATCGCTTCCGCTGTCCGTGCCCGGTGATCCGTCCGAAAACCCTATTCGGCCTTCGCCAGCGTCTCCTGGATGATCTTTTCGATATCATCGATACAGACGCCGCATTCCATCGCCTCGAAATGCGCATAGACCGCGTCGGCGGTCTCCAGCCCCTTGGCGCGAATGGCCTCTTCGATCTTCTTGCGCGTCAGTCCATAGCAATCACAAACCTGGGACATCGTAACGACCTTCCTTCCGAAATAGGACGAACAGCGGCTGCCTTGCCCGGCAGACCACCCGGTGCGGTCGGGGGAGTGAAAAAAAGATATTGCAAATCACTCGCAATCTCAACCATAAAAGGGGCAGGGAGCGTGTGGGTATTCCCGAAGGGGGATCAGGCGCTCGGATACCGAAACGGATCATGTCAAGATCATGCGGCCACGCGCAGGGGAAGCGGAGCCGCCCAGCCGAAGGAGCCTTCCGATGACCGACCGACGCGACACCGCTGCCGCAACCAGCCCGTCCGGAAGCGGGGTTCCGGCGCGCCGCTGGACCATGGCCGACCTGGGGCCGGCCGAACGGCTGGTGGTCGCCCTGTCCCGCATGGCCGTGGCCGGCCAGACCCGGGATCAACTGGAGAAGGTCGCCTCTGCCGTGACGACCCCGAAGGGTGGCCCGGGTGTGGTCAGCCGCCTTTATGCCATGCTCGAAGCCATGGATGACGAATCCGGCCCGGAAATCGGCCTGCGCCGGGTGCCCTGTCGCCACGTCGGTGACGACGAGATGACCATTCTGCGCCTCGTCGCCGCTGTTCAGCGCGAGGATCGGGACTCCGGCGAGCTGCTCGCCGGCTGTCTGGTCAGCCCGATGCGGGTCGATGATCTGCTGAACGCCGCCTTCCCGCTGGCCGACCATCTGGCCTGGCTGGGCCAGACCTTCCGCGTCACCGGAGCGGTCGAAGCGGTCGCCATCCCCGGCATGGATGTGCCTGCCGCCGAATAGGATCCGGGACGGGAACGGAAGGCGACGAAGGCCGCGTTCAGGGAGGAGCGCGGCCTTCGGTGGTTGCGTCATGCCCAGAAGGCCCGTGCATCGCGTGAATTACGGGGCGTTTTCTAAAAAGAGGATCCGGGTTCGGCGAGGAAGGCGATTTCCTCGGCGGTGCTTTCCCGCCCCATGGCCGCATTGCGGTGGGGGAAGCGGCCGAAACGGGCGATGATCACATGATGGCGCCAGGCGTAGTCCAGCCAGCCGTCGTTGCCCAGACGCTCGAACAGGGCGACGGAGCGGTCCTGGTCGACGCTGTCTTCCGAATGCTCGAACGGCAGGTAGCAGAACAGCCGCTGTACATCCGTCAGCGCCTCGTCGAAGCCTTCGCGCAGGATGTGGGTGGCGACGGCCCGGGCCTTGGCATCGGCCTCGAAGGCTTTGGCCCGCCCGCGATAGATGTTGCGCGGCACCTGATCGAGCAGCAGCATCAGGGCCAGCGCGCCCATCGGCGTGGCCATCAGGTCGTCCAGCCGGCCGGCCTTGGCGTTGCCGTGGTCGCCGGTGAACAGGGTTATCATCGCTGCATCCAGGGAATCGCTGCGCTCGAACCACCAGGGCTTCCAGACCCGATAGGCCGGATCGTCGGGCGCGCCGAACCAGAAAGGCAGAATGCGTTCCGTCACCGGCAGGTTGGCGTCGGCGGCCAGGGCGGCTGCCAGATCGGGACCGGAGGGCGGAGAGGGCCTGGTCGTATCGCTCATCATCGTGTCGCTCATGGGTCGCAGTCCCGGGATGTGTCGGCAGGGGAAGTGTCGGCTGGCGGCGTGTCGGGCGAAGAGGCGTCCGCCGGTGCCGGAGCATCCGATCCGCCATCCCGCCGGAAGGGCGCCATCTCGCCCAGTTGTTCCATATCCTCGGCGACCATGTCGCGCTCCCGCTCCAGAAAATCGGCCACGGCCCGGCGGAAGCCGCCGTCGGCGATCCAGTGGGCCGAATAGGTCTCGCGGGGCAGATACCCCCGGGTCACCTTGTGCTCCCCTTGCGCGCCGGCTTCCACCCAGCGCAGGCCGTGCTCCAGGGCGTAATCCATGGCGCGGTAGTAGCAGGCTTCGAAATGCAGGAACTTGACGTGGTCCAGCGCCCCCCAGTTCCGGCCGTACAGGGCGTCGGCACCCCGCAGGTTCAGGGCGCCGCAGACAAGGTCGCCGCTGTCTTCGTCCTCGCCAATGATCAGCACCACCTGATCGGCCATGGTCGTGCCCAGGCGATAGAAGAACTCGCGGGTCAGATAGGGATGGCCCCACTTGCGGTCGATGGTGGACAGATAGAAGGCATAGAAGGCGTCCCAGTGGCGCTTGGTGATGGCCTCGCCGCTGACCGCATACAGGCGGACACCGGCACTGTTGGCCTTCTCCCGCTCCTTGCGGATGGTCTTGCGCTTGCGCGAGGACAGGGCGCCGAGGAAATCATCGAAGCTGTTCCAGCCGGTGTTTTCCCAATGGTACTGCTGACCGACCCGGCCGAGCAGGCCACAGTCCGTCATCAGCTGCCATTCGGCGCGGGTGGGGAACGTGATATGCAGGCTGGAGACTTCCAGCCGCCGCCCCATTTCGACCATGCCGGCCAGCAGGGTGCGGCGCAGGTCGTCCGGGTCCGGGTGGGTGATGTCGCGGCGCACCATCAGGCGCGGCCCGGTGACCGGGGTGAAGGGGACGGCGCATTGGAGCTTGGGGTAATACTCCCCGCCCGCTTGCTCGAAGGCCCGCGCCCAGCTCCAGTCGAAGACATATTCGCCGTAGGAGTGGGTCTTCAGGTACAGCGGCGCGCAGGCCAGGACCTTCTCGTCCGGACCGGCCAGGGTGACATGGCGCGGATCCCAGCCGCTGCGTGCCGTCACCGATCCGGATTCCTCCAGCGCCAGCAGGAAGGCATGGCGGGTGAAGGGGTGGTCGGTGCCGGCGCAGGCGTCCCACGCCTCGGCCGGGATGTCGGCGATACGGTCGTGGAAGGTCAGGGTCAGGTTTTCGGAGCCGTCTGGCATGGGCCTAACATTGTGCGATGCGGGGCGAAGTCAATAAGGGTCGACGTCCGCCCCCGCAGGGAACCGCGTTTCCTTTGATACCGCACCCACCGTCAGTCGATGGCGAAGGTGCCTTCCACTTCCACGGCGACTCCCAGCGGCAGAGACGCGCAGCCCACGGCGGCCCGGGCGTGGCGGCCGGCATCGCCGAAGACGGCGACCATCAGGTCCGACGCCCCGTTGATCACCTGGGGGTGACCCATGAAATCGGGCGTGCAATTGACGAAGCCGCCCAGGCGGGCGACGCGGCGCACCCGGTCCAGGTCGCCGCCGCAGGCCGCCCGCAGCTGGGAAAGAAGGTTGATGGCGCAGAGCTGGGCTGCGGCCTGGCCTTCCTCCACCGTGATATCCCGGCCCAGCTTGCCCACGTGGCGGGGTTCGCCTTCGAACAGGGGGATCTGGCCGGAGACGAAAACCAGCGGCCCTTCCTGCACCCACGGCACGTAGTTTGCCACCGGGCTTGCCGCCTCGGGCAAGCTGATGCCCAGTTCAGCCAGGCGCATGTCGATCGTACCACTCATTACCCTCTCCCTCGTTGCCGGGATCCATGTTAACCATGCGACCCGCTCGCTCCGGGCCGCAAGGTCTTTGATCGGACCGCGCCCGGGGGATCGCCAGCCACGGATATGGGAAGGGACCGCCTGTGAGCAATCTCTCGCTGCCCAAGGACAAGATTAAAGTGGTGCTGCTGGAGAACATCCATCAGAGCGCCGTCACGTATTTCAACCAACGCGGATACTCCACCATCGAGGTTCATACCGGCGCCCTTGACGGCGACGCGTTGATCGAGCAGGTGCGCGATGCCCACATGATCGGCATCCGCTCCCGCACCAAGCTGACCGCCGAGGTGATCAACGCCGCCGAGAAGCTGATGGCTATCGGCTGCTTCTGCATCGGCACCAACCAGGTCGACCTGGACGCGGCGAAGGCCAAGGGTATCCCCGTCTTCAACGCGCCGTACTCCAACACGCGCTCGGTCGCCGAACTGGTGATTGCCGAAGCGGTGATGCTGATCCGCGCCATTCCCCGCCGCAATTGGGCCTGCCACGAAGGCGGCTGGGACAAATCGGCCGTGGGCAGCCACGAAGTGCGCGGCAAGACCCTGGGCATCGTCGGCTATGGCCACATCGGCACCCAGGTGTCGGTGCTGGCGGAATCCATGGGGATGTCGGTGCGCTTCTTCGACATCGTCGATAAGCTGGCCATCGGCAACGCCCAGTCCTGCGCCACCCTGGAAGAGCTGCTGTCGATCTCCGACGTGGTGACCCTGCACGTGCCCCAGTCGCCCGCCACAAAGAACATGATCGCCGCCGAACAGATCGCGGCGATGAAGGACGGCGGCTTCCTGATCAATGCGTCGCGCGGCAACGTGGTGGATATCGATGCGCTGGCTGCGGCCATGACCTCGGGCAAGCTGGCCGGGGCGGCGCTGGACGTGTTCCCCAAGGAACCGGCCTCCAACAAGGATATCTTCGAAAGCCCGCTGCGCGGCATGCGCGATGTCATTCTGACGCCGCACATCGGCGGCTCGACCGAGGAAGCCCAGGAAGGCATCGGCCGGGAAGTGGCGGAACGGCTGGTGAAGTATTCCGATGACGGTTCCACCCTGGGGGCGGTGAACTTCCCCGAAGTGGCCCTGCCGCAGCAGGCCAATGTCACCCGCTTCCTGCATATCCACCAGAACCGCCCGGGCGTGATGAGCGCGCTGAACGATATCTTCAGCCGCCATCAGATCAACATTCGCGGCCAGTATCTGATGACCGACCCCCAGGTCGGCTATGTGGTGGTGGATGTGGAAAAGGATCTGCACCCCGGCGAAGGCTTCCGTCATGCCCTGGCGGATGTGGCGGGCACGTTGCGCTTCCGTTTCCTGAACTGATCCGGGGGGATGGGCTGGCGGGCGTTTTGTGGCGACCGACGGTTGGGGGGCGTCCATTTCCGTCCCCCGCCACCCGGATCCCGCAGGTCCGCCACGCACCGGGAGGTGAGGTGGCGGTGGATCGCGGGATCCCGAAAGAGAAAAAAATCTCCTGCAACAACGAAAGCCCCGGCACATCCGTGCCGGGGCTTTCGTCTGTCGGTCAGCCGGCCACAAGCATACGCGGCTTGCGGGACAGCATGCGATCAAAGGCCTGCTGTTCGCTGGCCGTGTGTTCGTACCAGTGGGAGCGACCCGTGGGTTGGTTGAACAGGCCGAGAGACCAGGCAACCATGAAGAAGCGGTTCATCATTTTAACCTCCCTATCCAAAGCGGGGCGGCATCGCGCCGTTCCATGAAAATAATGTAGCGCACATTGTGCGCGGCTGCAAGAGCTCTCGATCTGTAAAAATTTGTAAAAATCAATGCACTGGGTGCTTTGTGTCATATATCTGTCATATAACTTTCGCAAAAAAACGAGAGAAATCATGGGGCTAGACGTCCGCACGGAGTGCGCATGGGGATCCTGGGCGATGTGGACTATTGTCTGTGCGTCAGGTGCCGGTCAGCTATGCGCCGGTAGCATGGTGTGTGAGCGTAAAAAGGGGGTGGTGGACTCGGGGCTCTTTGTGATTCGCCTTGCGAATCCCCGCCTCTTTTATCGGTATCGATCAAGGAACCTTAGATCGGCCACCGCCACGTGGACGCATCAGCGGCGATGCGCACGCCGCCCACCCACCGTTCGGGCGGGAAATGGGTCTGCCAGTCAGCCTCGCCCCGCAGCAGTGCCCGGCCGAGATCGGTCAGGGACACGGTCCAGTGCGGCCAGGGCAGGGGTGTTCCGTCATCGGCGGTCTTGTTGAACACGCAGGGCGGAGTGGGGGCCTCGGCCAGGGCGCGGGCGATGGACAGGAACATGATATCCCCTAGCCAGGGCAGGGGGTCGCGTTCGCGCATCAGCCGGCCGAAGATGCGGCCCAGGGGGATGTCGTCTTCGCTGGCGATATCCAGGGTCAGCCGTTCGGTCAGCGACAGGCCGTCTCCGGCCCAAGGCAGCTCTTGCAGGTGCCGCTGCAGGGCGGCGGGCAGGTCGGGCAGCCCGGGCAGGGTGGTGCCGGCCAGGGCGGCTAGCGGGCGGGGATCGGGGCGCCGCAGGGCCATCCACACCCGCCGGCCAGCGTCCAGGGCGTCGTCGGTGACCGGGCGCCGCCGGGACCACAGCAGACGAAAGGCTTCCGGCGGCAACTGCCCCAGGCCGATGAACCGCGCCGATCCGGGGAAGTGGTTCAGGGATACCATTTCCAGCACCCGGGGTGGTCCGGTTTCGGCGAACTGGGCGAGGCAGCGGGCGAGAATCAGCTGATCGTAGCTGTCATGTTCGAACCACAGCACCACCCGCTCGTACCGTTCTGCCGCGCGGGCCAGGCCGCCGGCTTCTCCGGTCAGACGGCGCAGCAGCGTTTCTGCGTCCCCGTCCCCGTCATCCAGCGCGTACGTTTCGGCCAGGAAGCGGGCACGCACAGCCAGAAGGTCCGATCCCTCCGGCACCGGGCCATGGCAATAGGGGTCGGAAAACTCCAGGAAGTCGCCGGTCAGTCCGGCCAGGGGCAGCGCCTCGCGAATGTCGGAGCCGCAGCGGATGTGCAGCGTCGGTTGGTCTCCATCCAGGGCCGGTAAGGCGTGTTGTGCCTCCAGAGCTGCCCGGGCCGCCTCCATGGCCGCCACATGGACCCGCAGGCGGGGCCAGCTAGGGCAGCCCAGCTCTCTGGCAATGACGAACTGGGCGTCGGCCAGGACGGCGTCAGCGGGCGACCGGGGGTGATCTTGGCGATGATGGGCGGCGAAGCGGGCCAAGGCGTCAGTGTCACCGGCCTTGACGCTTTTCAGCAGTGCCTTGGCGCGCTTTTTCTGCCGAGAGAGATCGATCCGGAACGGCACCGGCGCCGTCCCGTCGGGGGCTTGCTGGGACATCCCTTTTCCTCCGTGTCCGTGCCCGCCGTCAGACAGAAAAGGGAGTGATGGAAATCCGGAATGATTGGCTGGTTGCGGGCGAAGCCCTTTCCGCAGGCGGGGCGGGGTCAACCGAACCCGACCCGCAGACGATGGAGGGCGGGAGAGGGACTGTCAAGTGGCGCGTGAAGGCGGAAGCGGCAGCGGTCAGGCCGCTTCGCTGAGGGCGAGGTCGGGGAAGACGTCGCCCAGCAGATGGCGCCAGTGGCGGGAGGCGTCGACCGCATCGCCGTCGGCGACGGCTCGACGGGCCTGTGCCATCCGCCATTGGGAACCGCGCAAAGTGTCCCACCACGGCGGGGCGACACGCAGCCGGTGGACGCCTCCGGGCAGGGGCAGGATCAGCGGCGTGGCGGTGATTGCCCAATCCGCGAAGGCTTCGAACAGATCCGCCGGCTCCACGCAATCGTCTGCGGCACCGATTTCGAAGAAATACTGAACCAGCAGGTCGGCGGCGAAGCCGGACAGGGTGATGTGATGGCGGCGCACCCAGCTTTTCAGCATCAGGGCAAGCTGGCGGGGGGCATCCCCGTAGACCTGGGTCATCTGCCGGCGGGCGACGGCCTCTGCCATCGGGTCGAAGGGGATCCACTGGCCGTTGGCGCCGGGAATGTACAGCCGGCTGCCCAGATCCC
The DNA here is from genome assembly GCA_046233135.1 of Rhodospirillaceae bacterium Z3-40. Classification (GTDB taxonomy): domain Bacteria; phylum Pseudomonadota; class Alphaproteobacteria; order Rhodospirillales; family Rhodospirillaceae; genus JBJXHN01. The sequence goes on from JBJXHN010000006.1 coordinate 418,306, forward strand.
GCACGGGGACCAGCCGCAGGCGCTGGTCCATCACCGTTATGGCAATCCGGCGGGCGGTGCGGGCCTGGCGGGCATCGGGGGACAGGCCCACGCCGGCGGCGGTGGTAGCCAGACGGTCCAGGGCGCGGTCGGTGGTCGGGGCGTAGGCGCACTCTTCTGTCAGCCAGACAAACAGATCCGCCGAGCTGTCGCGCAAGGCCGTGCCCCGCCCCACGGACCCGCCGAGCAGGGTGTTGGTGAAGGCCAGGGGCGGATGACCAGGACCGATCCGATAGCGCAGGTGGCGGACGGCGAAGGTGCTGGCCTTGTGCACCGCTGATAGGGCATCGGGGCCGAGAGCGGCGTCCCACAGAAACCGGTCGAAGGCGGCGGCGATGTGCCGGGCGGCGGAAAGGGCGAGAGGATCGATGCCGACGCCGGCGTTGGTACCGGCATTCGCGCCGTCAAAAGGCGCGATGGAAGACGTAACGGCGCCATCGGGCATGACATGGGGGATGAAGTGGGTCATGGGGCCTCGTGCTGCGTTTTCCGTCCCGCCCGGCCGGGGCGGAGATTCCGTGACGAGGATAGGAAAACACGGGTCCGGTGAAGATTTGGTTTCTACGCCGGCCCCGAGGAGTCCCTTTTTAGCGACTGCGCTGCACAAAAAAATTGCCTGTGGGTAGAATGAATTACGGCGAAAGCATGGCGGGTGTGGGTTGAACCTGCGGGATCCGGCCCCAATAAGATAAGGGTTGCCGCGCCCGGGTTACGACGTCAGCGGTGGCCGACCTTATGCAGGCGGGACGTCGCGCCGTTGTCTGCACTCCATGGCTTCGGGCCGTGGAGGCGCTGGGCTGTTCTATGGGTCGGCTTTTCAGGATTCCGGTTTCGGTGGCCGTCGGCGAACGAGCGGCGGCACCTGGAGGGAACCGGTTTGCGGGCGCGGACTGGATGTGTGGTGGCTTCCACGCACGGGCGATTTTCCTGGGGCGGACGGCATGACGGGTCCGATGGGAAGGTGGCATGTGTGGGTGGCCGCCCTAACCGGAGGTTCGCAATGTCAGAAGACCGCTTCGATACGGAGTATGAAGTCGGACAAGACAATATTCAGAAATTTGGCATGGATATCCATAATCCTGTTTTCTGGGTTGCCGCTATTCTTGTCCTGTGTTTCGTCATTTTGTCCCTGGTGGTGCCGGAAGCCGCCAAAGCGGCATTCGAGGGATCAAAGCAGTGGTCGATCAATAATTTCGACTGGCTGTTCATGGTGGCTGGTAATATTTTTGTTCTGTTCTGTCTCGCCCTGATTTTCTTGCCCGTAGGCAAGGTTCGTCTGGGGGGCGAGGATGCCAAGCCCGAATTCTCGACCATCTCCTGGTTTGCCATGCTGTTCGCGGCCGGGATGGGCATCGGCCTGATGTTCTGGAGCGTGGCCGAGCCGGTTGCCTATTACACCGACTGGTGGGGTACCCCGCTGGGGGTCGAGCCCAATACGCCTCAGGCGGCGGAAATGGCCATGGGCGCCACCATGTTCCACTGGGGCCTGCACCCCTGGGCGATCTATGCGGTGGTGGCCCTGTCGCTGGCTTTCTTCACTTTCAACAAGGGTCTGCCCCTGACCATCCGGTCGGGTTTCTTCCCGCTGATCGGCGATTACGCCTGGGGCTGGTTCGGCAATGTCATCGACGTGGTGGCGGTGCTGGCGACCATCTTCGGCCTGGCCACCTCGCTCGGCTTCGGGGCGCAGCAGGCGGCCGGCGGGCTGGAGTTCCTGTTCGGCATCCCCAACACCATGCCCACCCAGTTCGCCATCATTATCGGCGTGACGGCGGTGGCGGTGCTTTCGGTGGTGCGCGGACTGGATGGCGGCGTCAAGCTGCTGTCGAACATCAACATGACCATTGCGGCCCTGCTGCTCCTGTTCGTCATCATCGTCGGTCCCACCTTCGCCATTTTCGGCAGCGTCTGGGACGCCGCCACGGCCTATGTGACCGATATCGTCCCCCTGTCCAACTGGATCGGTCGCGAGGATGACAAGTTCTACCACGGCTGGACCGTCTTCTATTGGGCCTGGTGGATTTCCTGGTCGCCCTTCGTCGGCATGTTCATTGCCCGCGTGTCCCATGGCCGCACGGTGCGGGAATTCGTCACCGCCGTGCTGCTGGTGCCGACCCTGGTCACCCTTGTGTGGATGGCGGCCTTCGGCGGCGCGGCGCTGGAGCAGGTGCAGGCGGGCGTCGGCGAGTTGGCCAACGGCATCGGCGATGTGGAACTGGCCATGTTCCAGATGCTGGAAAACCTGCCCCTGACGGCGATCACCTCGTTCGTCGGCATCTGCCTCGTTCTGGTGTTCTTCATCACCTCATCGGATTCCGGCTCGCTCGTGGTGGACAGCATCACGGCCGGCGGCAAGCTGGACGCCCCGGTGCCGCAGCGCATCTTCTGGGCGGTGATGGAAGGGGTTATCGCCGGTGCCCTGCTGTTCGGTGGCGGAGACGACGCCCTTGGCGCCTTGCAGGCGGCGGCGATCACCGTGGGGCTGCCGTTCACGGTGGTCTTGCTGGTCATGTGCATCAGTCTCTACATGGGTCTCAGTCACGAAACCCGATATGTGATGAATGCCCAGTCCAAAACCGCCCGTGGCGCCCACAGCAGCAGCTGACGGCTGGCACGATACCGACAGACGGGCCGGACCGGGGTGACCTGGTCCGGCCCTTTTTCTTCGAGCGCGAGCAAAAGACAGAGAGGGACCCATGGCCTTGCTTGAAACCCCTGCCGGTGATCTCGGCTGGGCGGCGGCACCGTTCTCCCTGGCCAATCCGGCCGGTGCCATTTACGGATTGGACGACCTGAAGGGACCCAGGGGGCTGGTGCTGGCCTTCATCTGCAACCATTGCCCCTATGTGAAGGCGATGATCGGCCGCTTCGTTGCCGATGCCGGAGTCTTGCAGGGGATGGGGGTCGGGGTGGCGGCGATCATGCCTAATGACTGGAGCACGCATCCCGCCGATGCGCCCGACAGGATGGAAGACTTCGCCCGGGATCACGGGTTCACCTTCCCCTATCTGGTGGATGCGGATCAGGCCGTGGCGAAAGCCTATGGGGCCGTCTGTACCCCCGATCTGTTCGGCTTCGACGGCGGGCTGATCCTGCGCTATCGCGGACGGCTGGACGCGGGGCGTGTGGAGGCCCCGCCGGCAGACGCCCCCCGCGACCTGCTGGAGGCCATGCGCGCCATCGCCGAAGGCCGCCCCGCACCGGACGAGCAGCCGGCGTCCATGGGCTGTTCCATCAAGTGGCGGGCTGCCTAAAAGTCGAAGACGACGGCCAGAACGAGGATGGCGCCCAGGACCACCGACCCCCACAGGGCCAGACCGGGGCCACCGCTGGCCCGACCCAGCCCCTTGGTGAAACGGTCGGGCTCGCTTGGCAGGGGGCCGCTCTGCGGGGGCGGGCGGGTGTCCTCGGAAAGCGGCTCGTGAATCCTTTCAGTCTTGGTCATGGCCCGCTCCCGGTCATGGCAGGCGCAGGTTGGCGATGAAGTCGTTGAGCGCGGTTTGCGCCTTTTCGGATTCTTCGCGTGCGGTGGTGCGTTCCTGTTCGATCCGTACCAGCCGGTCTTCCAGGCTGCCCAGGCGGTCCATGTAGCGGGCATGCAGGTCGCTGTTATCGGGCACCGCTTCCAGATTGTCGCGCACCCGGCTTTGATCCTGGGCAATGGCGGCAGCTTCCTGGTCCAGGCGAGCCAGTTGGCGGGAATATTCCTGGGTACGTGCGGCAAGCGTGGCGGCTTCGGTCAGGGCATCCCGCTCCTGCTCCGACAGGCCGTCTCCGCCCTGCATGGCGGCCAGGGTGGCGGAGTCCAGATCGCCGGCCTGGAAGCGATCCTCCAGCGGCTGCTCCAGCACCACCGCCAGTGTGCGGGTCTCACCGGCTCCCAGGCTCAGGTCCAGGCGGTGGGCGTCGGCGGTTTCCTGTGTCGTGACATCGTCCAGATCCGCCAAGTTCCAGCCGGAGCGCTTGGGATGGTCGATGACCACCGTCTTCTCGGTATCGGCGGTGTTGCGGATGGTGTAGGTGGTCTTGGATCGCATGACCGAGCGCAGGCGCAGCACGCCCCGTGCAGCGGTCAGGCCGGTAACCTGGCGGTCGCGGCCTTCCTGATGCAGCACCGTCACCGACTGATCCACGGCGAAGTCCAGCAGGCGCTGATCACCGGCCGGCAGCACGTCCAGCCGGGCATCCCCGAGATAGGCGAGGCCGTCGCTGTTCTCGTCCCCGCTGCCGCTCTTGCGTTCGTACAGGGTCACCGCACCCGGCGGCAGGCCGTTGTCGGTGGCGTTGGTCAGGCGCACGGCGGCGAGCGGATGGGTGCCGCCGACCTGGGGCTGGAAGTGGGCAACCCGGGTGACTGGGATGGCCTCGTCCACCAGCGGCACCATCAGGGTATGCCCGGATTCCAGCGACACCGGATGGGGAAGAGTGAAAAGCACCTGGGCGGTGGCTTCGCTGCGTTCGGACGGTGCGGCCTGGATTGCGCCCATCATCGGGCCGGAGGTCATGGCGTCGCCGGCGAGAGCCATGGGGGCCGGCGCCTGGGAGGCGAAGCCTTTGGCCGCTGCCGCCGGCGGCGCATCCATCATGGCCGAGCGGGCACGCAGGGGCTGGCTCAGCACCCGTTCTTCGGTTTCCGCCCGTTCCCGGGGGTGGGTGTTCATGGCCAGATCCGCAGCGCCGCCGACCGCGCCGGAATCCGGCGGCGGCAGCACGCGGCCATAGACCTCCACCGGCACCTGCGGCCGTTCCACGCGATAGGGGGCATAGAGGTCCTGGCGGAAGGTGACGGGATTGCCTGACACGATGGACAGGCTGACGTTGCGCCAATGGGTGCCCGATAGGTTTTCAAGCACCGCCCAGCCGGCGAGCCGGGCTTTCGGACCCGTATCGTCCGCGGGGCTGGTGGAAGGCGTGGCCTTGGTGCCGCCGGTTCCGGTCGCCGCACCGCCGTCCTGTTCCGGCGGCAGGGTCAGGCGCCAGGCGGCCTTCCACAAGGGCACTTCGGCCACATAGCTGGCAGTGACCCGGCGCTGGCCGCCGTCGGACAGGGTGATGGCCAGGGTGCGGCTGTCACGCTCCCGATGGCGGGCGAGCGCGGCCAGGCCGGTTTCCACGGCGGCGGCCACGTCCGGGTCGTCGAAGCGGATGCCGTTGGCGCTTTCCAGAATAATCTGGCGCAGTCCCCCGGGGCTGAGGATACCCAGCCGGTGGCGGACCTGGGTATTGCCCTCCTTGTCGGTGGTTTCCTCCGGCGTGACGGAGACGATCCGGCCGCTGAGCGCTGCCATGCCTTCTATGGTGACTTTGGCGCCGCGCAGGGCACCCAGCAGCGCTTGCGGGCTTTCCAGAGCTTCGGGACCGATGGGCAGGGCGCGGAAAACGTCGTCCAGGGGCTCGCGCACGGCCAGATCCACCGACACCGGCCGGCCGGCGGGATCGCTGACGGTCAGGCTTTTCAACACATCGTCCACCTGGTCCAGGCGCACGGTCAGTTCCAGGATGGCCGGGCCGTCGACCAAGGCGCTATGCTCGAACAGGCCGACACCGCCGGTGGACAGCATGACCTTTTCCAGCCGCAGGTCTTCGGCGCTCCAGGCGGGACCGGCGGCGATCAGCATGCCGGCGACCAGGGCGGGCAGGGGCGGGCGGCGGAAGGGACGGCGGAGCGACATCGGACCTCTCATGGTGCGCGAAGGAAGTATCGGGGCTGGGACGAGGATGGGTAGCGGTTTCCTGTGTCCAGAAAAAGGCGGGAAACGCCGTAGGGCGTTGACGGATGCCCCCGGTGCAGGGCACCTCTTGGAGCCGAAAGATATGGGGACGAACCGGGAGGTGGGAAACCATGCAGGGACGGGTGTTGATCGTGGCGGGGTCGGATTCCGGCGGGGGGGCCGGGATCCAGGCCGATATCAAGGCGGTGACGGCGCTGGGCGGCCATGCGGCCACGGCCATCGCTGCACTGACGGCCCAGAATACCCTGGGTGTTTATGGAATTCATCCAATTCCCGTACCTTTTGTCCGCCAGCAGATGGCGGTGGTCCTGGATGATATCGGGGCCGACGCCTTGAAGACCGGCATGCTCGCCACCGCCGAAGTGATCGAGGCCGTGGCCGAAGAGGCCGCCGCCCGGGCGCCCGGGGTGCCACTGGTGGTCGATCCGGTGATGGTCGCCAAGGGGGGGCATCGTCTGCTGGCCGAAGATGCGACTCAGGCGCTGATCGACAGGCTGCTGCCGCTGGCCGCGATCCTGACGCCCAACCTGCCCGAAGCCGAAGTGCTGACCGGCATGACCATCTCCGACGAAGCGGCCATGGCCGACGCCGGCCGCAGGCTCTGCGGCCTTGGTGCGCGGGCGGTGGTGATGAAGGGCGGCCATATGGACGGCGATGAGCTCGTGGATCTGCTGGTGACCGAAACCGGCGTGACCCGCTTCACCGGCACCCGGCTGCACACACGCTCCACCCATGGTACCGGCTGTACCCTGGCCTCGGCGATTGCCGCCGGCCTTGCCCAAGGGCTGGATCTGGACGCGGCCGTCAGCCGTGCCCGGGCCTATGTGCGCCGGGCCATGGAGACCGCCCCGGGGCTGGGCGCCGGCCACGGTCCACTGAACCACGGCCATACGGTCACCGCCTTTCCCTGACTTCCCCTCTTTAGCCCCGGATTTTCCCCCCCCCTTATGGAGACGCCGTCGATGACCCTGCCGTTCTATCAGGTGGATGCCTTCACCCGGACCCGCTTCACCGGCAATCCAGCCGCCGTTTGCCTGATCGACGGAGCCTGGCCGGCCGATGACCTGTTGCAGGCCATCGCCGCCGAAAACAACTTGCCCGAAACGGCTTTCGTGCTGCGCACCGACAATCCGGTCCATGGCCTGCGCTGGTTCACCCCGACCATCGAGATGGACCTGTGCGGCCATGCCACTCTGGCCAGCGCCCATGTGCTGATGCGTGAATTGGGGCAGGCGGGACCGTGCCGCTTCGATACCCGATCGGGTATTCTGACGGTGGAAGACGCCGCTGACGGCGAGATGTCCATGGACCTGCCGGCCAATCCCGCCCGCACCGTGGTCTTCCCTGACGTGCTGGACCGCATCCTGCGGGTGCGTCCGCTGGAGGTGGCCCAGGCCAAGGGCGGGATCACCGTCGTGGTGGTCGACAGCCCGCGGACGGTCGCCGAAGCCCGGGTCAATCTGGCAGCGCTCAAGACATCCGGCATCTCCATGATGATCCTGACGGCCCCGGCGGGCGGACCGGACAGCGAGGATGGCTGCGACATCGCCAGCCGCGTGTTCGCTCCCGCCGAGGGGATCGACGAAGATCCGGTGACCGGAGCGGCCCATTGCGTGCTGTCCCCCTTCTGGGGCGCGCGGCTGAAGACGGACACCCTGGTGGCCCGCCAGTTGTCGGCCCGGGGCGGCATGATGACCTGCACCCTGAACGGAGACCGGGTGACCATGCAGGGGTCTGCTGTTACCGTCATTCGCGGGACCTTCGACGCCCCTTGAACCACGCAGACACCGCCGTTTCGGATCCACCGACCGGGAGACCTGTTCATGACCGAGGAAATCTTTCGCACCGATTCCTATCAGTCCTCCTGCGACGCGGTGGTGATCGCGGCGGATGAGGGCGGAGTGGTTCTGGATTGCACCGTGTTCTATCCCATGGGCGGCGGCCAGCCGGGTGATACCGGACGGCTGCTACCCAAGGACGGCGGGGCGGCCCTGACGATCACCGACACCCGCTATGGAGAGGACGGCCGCATCCGTCACCTGCTTGCGGAAGGCGAGGCGGCTCCTGCTCCAGGCACGGCCGTGCGGGCAGAGATCGACTGGGAGCGCCGCCACCGCCTGATGCGCATGCACACTTGCCTGCATCTGCTGTGTTCGGTGGTGCCCGGCGGTGTGACCGGCGGCAGTATTGGCGACGGCAAGGGACGGCTGGATTTCGATCTGCCCGATGGTGCGCCGGACAAGGCGGCGTTGACCGATCAGCTGAACGCCCTGATCGCCGCCGATCATCCGACGGAGCTGCGGTGGATCGCCGATGCGGAACTGGACGCCCAGCCCGACCTGGTGCGCACCATGTCCGTGAAACCGCCCAGCGGCAGCGGCCGGGTGCGGCTGCTGGACATCGCCGGGGTGGATCTTCAACCTTGCGGCGGCACCCATGTGCGGCGGACCGGGGAAATCGGCCCGGTGAGCGTGTCGAAGATCGAGAAGAAAGGCCGCATGAACCGGCGGATTACGGTGACTTTCGCCGATTCTTGATGGTGTGATTTCGTCTATGTGACCGGGCAGGTTGCGCGGGTGGGCCGATAGGGACTTGCTTCGGGTGGGGCTGCCGTGGATCATGAGGCCACCGGAAACCGAGGGGCACTCCGATCTTGAGCATAGCGGCCGATTTTCAGATGTGGCTGACGCTCGCCCTGACGGCGGCGGTCATCGTGCTGTACATCACCGAATGGATTTCCCTGGAGATCACCTCTTTGGGGGTTCTGTCGGTGTTGTTGTTGCTATTCGAGCTGTTTCCGCTGGAAGGGGCGGATGGCACGCGGCTGCTGAGCGCGACGGATCTGCTCGCGGGGTTTGCCAATCCGGCGCTGATCACCGTGCTGGCCCTGCTGGTGGTCGGCGAGGGGCTGGTGCGCACCGGCGCCCTGGATACCATTGCCCAGTTGGTGTCCCATCCGAAGCTGAACGTGAAGGGCGCCTTGTGGGTGATCCTCGGCGTCGTCGTTCTGATGTCGGCCTTCCTGAACAATACGCCGGTGGTGGTGATCTTCATTCCCATCATCCAGGCCCTGGCCCGGCGTGCCCATAGCATGCCCAGCCGGGTGATGATCCCGCTGAGCTACGCCGCGATCATCGGCGGCATGACCACGCTGATCGGCTCGTCCACCAACCTGCTGGTGTCCTCGTCCCTGATCGATCAGGGAGAGGAGGGGTTCGGCTTCTTCGAATTCACGCCGATCGCCCTGATGCTGGCGGCCGGCGGCTTGTCCTATGTCTTCCTGCTGATGCCGCGCCTGTTGCCCGAACGCCAGCCCCTGGGCGGGCAGGAATACGATGGGGGCGGCAAGCAGTTCATCAGCCAGATCGTCATTCCCGAGGATTCCCAGCTGAACGGCGAGCGGGCGGTGGCCGGACGCTTCCGCTCTCTGCCCGACGTGACGGTGCGCATGGTCATGCGCAACGGCAGGGTCGAGTTGCCGCCCTTTGACGAAGTGACGCTGCATTCCGGCGACGTGCTGGTGATCGCGGCGACCCGACAGGCGCTGACTGACGTGGCCTCCCGCCATCCCGGCCTGCTGCATCCGCCGCGCCGCTTCGGCGTGGACAGGGGCCGCGACCGGCTGCGGGACATGGGCACCCAGGAAACCCGGGGCGACACGGATGGCAGCACCGAACAGGTGCTGGTGGAAGTGATGGTCAGCCCCTCGTCGCGGCTGATCGGCCGGTCCATCGAACAGACGGGGATCCAGCAGCAGTACCGCGCCGTGGTGGCTGGTATCCAGCGCCGGGCGCGCATGATCCGCGCCCGCATGACCGATATCCGGCTGGAAGCGGGCGATATCATGCTCGTGCTCGGCCGGGCTGAAGACGTGGGCCGGCTGCCGGCAGATCGCGATCTGGTGGTGCTGTCGGGAACGCACGGATCCTTGCCGCGCCGCCACCACGCGGCTCAGGCGGCAACCATCTTCGGTCTTGCGGTCGGGGCGGCGGCGGTCGGTCTGGTGCCCATCGTCGTCTCCTCTGTGCTGGCAGCAACGGCGATGATCGCCGTCCAGGCCCTGAACCTGCGACAGGCGGGGCGGGCGCTGGATCGCAAGATCCTGCTGGTGGTGGTGGCCGCGCTTGCCCTGGGGGCGGCCCTGCAGGCCACCGGCGGTGCGGCCTTTGTCGCCCACGGGCTGATCGGCATGCTGGGCGATGTGGGGCCGTGGGTGGTGCTGTCCGTTTTCTTCCTGGTGGTGGCGGTCTTCACCAACATCCTGACCAACAACGCCTGCGCGGTCCTGTTCACGCCGATCGGGCTGGGGTTGGCGCAGGAGCTGGGGGTACCGGCCCATGTGTTCGCGATCACCGTGGTGCTGGCGGCCAACTGTTCCTTCGCCTCGCCGGTGGGCTATCAGACCAACCTGCTGGTGATGGGACCGGGCCAGTACCAGTTCAGTGACTTCGTCAAGGCCGGGTTGCCGCTGGTGTTGGTGATGTGGCTGATCTTTACCCTCGTCGCCCCCTGGTATTGGACCTTGTAAGGCCCTATTGTCCCGGGCCTGATATGTCCGCCTTTCGGAGCCTCAGCCTATGGATAAGCCCAGCCGCAAGCCTGCCAGCCCCAACTTTTCGTCCGGCCCCTGCGCCAAGCGCCCGGGGTGGTCGCCGGAGGCCCTGAGCGGGGCCGTGCTGGGCCGGTCCCATCGCTCCAAACTCGGCCGTGCCCGCCTGGCCGAGGTGATCCGGCGCAGCAAGGCCGTTCTCGGCGTGCCCGAAGGCTATCGTTTGGGCATCGTGCCGGCCTCTGACACTGGGGCTGTGGAAATGGCGCTGTGGTCCCTGCTGGGGGCGCGGCCGGTGCATATGCTCAGCTGGGAAAGCTTCGGCGCGACGTGGGTGAGCGATGTGCTGAAGCAACTGAAGCTGCCTGCCACCACGGTGCACGAAGCCCCGTACGGCGGCTTGCCGGACCTGTCCAAGGTGGATTTCGACGCCGACGTGGTCTTCCCCTGGAACGGCACCACCTCGGGCGTGCGGGTCCCCGGCAGCGACTGGCTGCCCGCCGAGCGCGGTGGCCTGACCATCTGCGACGCCACCAGCGCGGCCTTTGCCATGGACCTGCCGTGGGACCGCCTGGACGTGGTCACCTACTCCTGGCAGAAGGTGCTGGGCGGCGAGGCCCAGCATGGGGTGATCGTGCTGTCCCCGCGCGCCGTGGAGCGGCTGGAGACTTTCGTTCCCGACCGCCCGTTGCCCAAGATCTTCCGCATGACCAAGGACGGCAAGCTGATCGAGGGGATCTTCGACGGCGATACCATCAACACGCCGTCCATGCTGTGCGTGGAAGATGCGCTGGACGGCTTGAAGTGGGCGGAAAGCATTGGCGGCCTGCCGGCGCTGATTGGCCGCGCCGAAAGCAATCTGGCCACCGTCGCCGACTGGGTGGCCCGCACGCCGGGGGTTGAATTCCTTGCGCAGGTGCCGGAAACCCGGTCCTGCACCTCCATCTGCCTGGCCATCACCGCCGACTGGTTCGTCAATGCCCCGGATGGCGGCGAGGCGACCTCCAAGCGCATCGCCGCCCTGCTGGAGGCCGAAGGGGTCGCCTATGACATCGCTTCCTACCGGGGGGCGCCGGCCGGCCTGCGCATCTGGGGCGGCGCGACGGTGGAGCGGACGGATATCGAAGACCTGCTGCCCTGGATCGACTGGGCCATGGCCACCGTCGCCTGTGAATTGAAGGCGGCGTAACAAGGCTGCGTGCCGCTCGCGCGCGATACGTCCGGCAAAAGGAGGATCTTTTTGTCGGACGTATCAGGCGGCGGGGCCGCGCCTAGTCCCGCAGGTGATCGGCGAAGGTCTCGCCGGTGTAGTCCTTGCGGAGCAGCCCCGTGTCCCGAAGTCGGGGCACCAATTCGTCAAAGAACATCCTCATGCTGCCGACGGAGCCGCCGGGGACGGAGATGAACCCGTCCATGGCGCCGGCGTCGGCCCAGGCGGCGATTTCGCCTGCCGCATCGTCGGGCGTGCCGATCACCCGCCAATGGGCCGAGCCCATGGCTTCGGGCTTGGTCAGCAAGGCTTCCACGGTGGGTTCTTCCCGGTCGATCAGGCGGCGCAGCAGGTCCGAATGGGTGCGGCTGCGTTCCTGCCCCCGGTTCGCCGGCAGGTCGGCGGCAGTGACCTTGCGATCCATCGGCCAGTCGGACAGGTCCAGGCCGATCAGGGTTTCGATGGACGCGAACTTGCGCGCCTTGCCGGTGCGGGCATGGGCTTCGGCGAACAGATCCTCTGCCTCGGCACGGCTTGGGGCCAGGAACAGATTGAGCCCCGGCAGAACCTTGATCGCATCGGCAGGCCGGCCGTGGCCCACCGCGCGTGCGCGCAGGTCCCGGCGCAGGTCGATGGCGGCGTCCATGTCCGGAGCAGAGGCAAAGATCGCATCGGCAACCGACGAGGCGAAGGTGCGTCCGGCCGGTGACGCACCGGCCTGCACCAGAGGGATCGGGCTCTCTCCCCAGGCCGGCATGTTCAGCGGCCCCTTCACCTTGAAGCATGGGCCGTCATGGTCGATGGGCACCACCCGTGCGGCGTCGGCGTAAAGCCCGCTGTCCCGGTCCATCTTCAGCGCATCGCGGGGATAGCTGTCCCACAGGCGGCGTACGATGTCGGTGAATTCCGCCGCACGGGCATAGCGCTCCTCGGCCGAAGGCATCGCGGTCAGGCCGAAATTCTCGTTGCCGTCCAGGGCCGTGACGATGTTCCAGCCGGCACGGCCCTGACTGATCCAGTTCAGCGACTGGATCTGCCGCGCCACCACATAGGGTGGATAGAACGTGGTGGAGACAGTGGACAAAAGCCCGATCCGCGACGTCTCTCCGGCAACCGCCGCCAGCAGGATGGTGGGGTCCAGCGCGCCGAATCCCGGTGAGGTTTCCAACGCCCGGGTGTCCAGGTACAGGGTGTCGGGCCGGAAGACGAAGTCCAGCTTGGCCGCCTCCGCCGCCTTGGCGATGGCGATGTGAAAGGCGCTGCCGTAGGTGCCCTCCACGTGGCTGTCGGGCCGCCGCCAGGCGTCGCCGTTCAACCATGTGGGGGCCAGGGACATGCCGATATGAAGGGTCTTGGGCTTGCTCACGATATCCGCCTTTTTCTCCAGGTCATTCCACAATGAGGAATTAAGAACCATACTCATATTTAATTGCCGGCCTTTGTAAACTGTTTTAAGGTCGCGCCACGTCACAGGGAGTGAGGCATCGCGTGGTGCTGGAAGTCAGGGAAATCGCTGCGTCCTATGGGAAAACCCCGGTTTTGAAGGGGGTTTCGGCCTGTTTCGCGCAAGCGCGTCTGGGGGCGCTGGTCGGACCCAACGGCTGCGGCAAGTCATCCATGCTCAAGGCGATCATGGGGTTCCTGCCGGTGAGCGCCGGCGACATCCTGCTGGACGGCCGGTCGGTGCGTGCTGTCGGCCGGCGGGCCTTGGCCAGGCGAATCGCCTATCTGCCCCAGGAAAGCCATTGCCCGGACTACCTGACCCTGGGGGAACTGGTGGAACTGGCGGGATACGCCCGCTATTCGATCATCGGCGGACCCAGCGACAACGACCGCCGCCTGTTCCACAACGCCCTGGAGACGGTGGGGCTCGGTGACCTCGCCGGGCGGCGGGTCAATGCCCTGTCCGGCGGTCAGCGCCAGCGGGCCTGGATCGCCATGGTCCTGGCCCAGGACGCCGACGTGATTCTGATGGACGAGCCGGTCAACCATATTGATGTGAAATACCAATATGCGGTGATGCACATCCTGCGCGATCTGGTGGCGGTGCGGGGCAAGACCGTGGTTGCGGTGCTGCACGACCTGAACCTGACCACGGCCTTTGCCGACGATATCGTTCTGCTGCGCGACGGCCGGGTGGTGGCGGCAGGGCCGGTGAACGGAACCGTGACGGCTGAAACCGTCTCGCGGGTTTTCGACCTGGAGGCCGACATCTTTTCCCGGGACGGGCGCCTGGTCTGCCTGCCCCGGGTGGCCGGCCCGCGGTCCCTGCCCGCATGAGTCCGGCCCGGGGACGGTGGGTGTTCATGCTCGGGGCGTCGGGCGGTCTGGTGGCCGTGGCCCTGCTGGGCCTGTCCATCGGTGCGGGCGAAACGGGCTGGCGGGCTGTGCTGGGGGTGCTGACCGGTTATGACCCGAATGACTACGACCATTACATCGTCGTCTGGCAGCGGCTGCCCCGGGTGCTGATCGCCATCCATGTGGGGGCGATCATGGCCTGTGGCGGTGCCGTTCTGCAGGGGCTGACCCGCAATCCTCTCGCCTCGCCGGCCACGCTGGGGATCAGTGCCGGCGCCACCCTGTCCGTGGTCGCCAGTGCCCATGTTCTGGGCTGGACCGGCGGCCTTCTGGGAGGGGCGGCCCTGGGCGGGGGGATCGCCGGGTTCGTCTGCTGCCTGATGGTGGCACGGCTGACCGGCCATACCCGTGATCCCAGGGGCCTGGCCCTGATTCTGTCCGGCGCCCTGGTGTCCATGCTGTTCATCGGTCTTGCCAATGCCTTTCTGCTGGCCGATCCGGAACAGCGCTCCGACTTCCTGGGCTGGGTCGCGGGCAACATCAACCATGTCTATGTCGATCGGTTGGAAGATTTCTGGGGGATCGGCGTGGCGGCCGTGGCCCTGCTGCTGGCGCTGGCGCGGCCGCTGACTCTGATCACCCTGGGGCCGGACAAGGCGGCCTCGGCAGGGGTGAACGTGACCCTGGTGACCCGGCTGGCCCTGGGGGCGGTGATGGTGGGGACCGGTTCGGCGGTGGCCATCTGCGGTCCGCTGGGCTTCGTCGGACTGGCCGTCCCCCATATGGTCCGACCCTTTGCCGGTGCCGGTTTCGCCCTGCTGTTGCCCGCCTGCGCGGTGGTCGGGGCGATGGTTTGCGTGGCGGCGGATCTGGTGGCCCGTCACGCCTTCTCTCCCTTCATTCTCCATACCGGCGTGATCATGGACTTGCTGGGCGGCGTGGTTTTCGCCGTGGTGGCCAAACGCTTCTATCTGGCGTCCGGGTCTGCCGGCGGTGCGGGAGAGCGGGCAGGATGACGTTAATGCAGGTCACCCGGGCCACCGACGGTGCGTCCATCCTGCGCCTGCGTTCGGGACTGGCGATCCGCCTTGCCGATCTGGCGGCAGCCGCGCTGCTGGTGGCGGTGGGGGTGGCGATCGTGGCCCTGTCGGCGGGCACCGGCTCCACCCCGATCGCCCTGGGGGACCTGGTGGGCGCCCTGTTCGGCGCCCCCCTGAGCGAAGATCAGAGCTTCGCCCTGTGGTCGGTGCGCCTGCCCCGGGTCGCGGTGGGGTTCATGGCCGGATGGTGTGTGGCGCTGACCGGGGCCATGTTGCAATCCCTGGCCCGCAACCCCCTGGCGGATCCGGGGCTGTTCGGGCTGAACCAGGGCTCCATGGTGATGATCATGCTGCTGCTGGTTCTGGTGCCGGAGGTCCCGCGCGCGCTGATCCCCATCGCCGCCCTCGGCGGCGGGCTGGCTGTGGCCCTGCTGCTGATCTGGCTGGTGCGGGGAGAGCGGACCGGCGGGCTGGCCATCCTGCTGATGGGCATTGCCGTGGAAACCGTCCTGTCCTCGGTGGCATCGATCCTTATCCTCTACACCCCGCGAGAGATTTCCTACGGGCTGTCGGCCTGGCTGGCGGGATCGCTGTTCCAGGCGACGGCCGAGGCCGGGGTGATGGTCCTTCCCTGGTTCATGCTCAGCCTGCTGGCGGCTTTCCTGTCCGGACCGTCGCTGCGCGCCCACGACCTGGGCGGAGAACTGGCGCTTGCCCTGGGCGAGCCGGTGGCGCGTTCCCGCTTTCTGGTGCTGATCCTTGCCGTGGCGCTGAGTTCTGCGGCCGTGACGGCCGTGGGTCCGCTGGTCTTTCTGGGGGTCATGGCACCCCATCTCGCGGGGTTCCTGTCTGCCCCGGCCGGTCGGGCCAGGTTGTATCTGTCCGGGTTGACCGGCGGGCTGATGGTGGTCGGTGCAGATGCGCTGTCCCGGGGATTCGGCGATGTGGCCGTGGCCATGCCCGTCGGCCTCAGCCTGACCATTCTCGGCGTTCCGCTGTTCATTCTGTCGCTGCGCCTGCGGGGACTGCGGGCACGCCGAAGCGAATAGCTCATCCATTGTTGAAAGGGGAAAGGAATGCGCTTCCTCTCTGCCGTGATACCGGCGCTGCTGGTTTCGCATGTCGCCCTGGCGGCGGACCGCACCGTTACCGATGACACCGGACGCACCGTTACCGTGCCCGATCATCCCCAGCGCATCGTCGTTCTGCATGAACCGTTGCTGGGCCTGCCCATCCTCGACCTGGGCCTGCCCCTGACCGGCAGCTACGGACGGTCCGACGACGGCGAAATCCTGACGGCGGTGGACTTCATCGAAACCGTCTTCGGGTCGGATGGTCCGGCGCGGCCGCCGGGGATCGGCGCCATCGGCCACATCGATCTGGAACGGCTGCGCAAGCTCGATCCGGATCTGATCATCGGTACGGAACGGGACCTGGACAAGGCAGGGCGCCTGTCCACCGTCGCTCCGGTGTTCCTCCAGAACAGCAGTGCCGGGTCGGTCCACGGCTTCGGCGCCGAAAAGGATCTGGCCACCCTGGTGAACGAGGACGCCGCTTTCGACGCCCGGGAAGAGGTCTATCGCCAGCGGCTGGCGCAGGTGCGGTCCGGCTTGGCCTTCGACCCGCAGGACCTGACCTATCTGGCGATCATCGTCCGCGACGACATCAGTCTGGTGGGCGGCATGTCCGGGGCGATCCAGGCCATCGAGGATCTGGGCTATACCCAGGCCGCGCTGGAGACCGGCAGCGTGGGGCAGGGACTGGGCAGCACCTTTTCCGTTCCCCTGAGCCCGGAGGTCTTCGGCCGGATCAATCCCGACCTGCTGATCCTGATGGGCAGCTATTCCAACACCGACCGCAGCGCGGCCAGCATCCGCGCCAGCCTGGACAAGGTGCTGCCGGGTTGGGACCGCTTCCTTGCACCGGCACGGGACGGCCGGATCCTTTACCTTGATCCGTCGCAGGTGGCGACGCCCACGGTGGCCAGCGCCCTGCATACCCTGGACACCTTCGACGCCTGGGCCGAGGGACGGTAGAGCAAAAGGCGCGGCGGCCGCTTGGCCTTGCCAACCTGCATGGGTTGAAACCCACGCAGGTTGGCATCACTCACCACGTTTCTATTCTAGAATGTCATTCTCAGGCCGACGCCGAACTCCCGCGGCGCCTGCATGGCGGCTTCGGTGCCGCCGACGGAGCGGTTGTTGGATTTGTAGGTCGGTTCCGCACTACCCAGGATGTTGGTGACATAGCCGAAGACCTTGATGGCGTCGTTCACCTGGTAGTTTGCCCGGACGTTGGCGGTGGTATAGGCATTGACCTTGTAATCCGGGTCGTTGTCGTCGGCGGAGTAATAGCCGCCCGTATGCTGCACCTCGCCGGAAACGGTGAGGTCGGGGATAACGGTCCAGTCGACGCCGACCGTGACCATATGCCCCGGTGCGCTGCTGAACTGATTGCCTTCGTAGTCGGCCAGGGCGTTGGAGAATTCGGTGATCTGGGTGCGCAGCAGACCGCCGGACACGTTCAGCCGAACCGTATCAAGCACCTGATAGTCCGCCGCCACTTCGAGGCCGTAGGAATGGGCCTTCTCGGCGTTCACCGTGATGCTCTGGCCCATGATCTCGGGGATGCTGACCTGGACATACCGCTGGGCATCGGTGAATTGCGAGAAGAACAGGTTGGTGTTCAGGAACAGGCGGTCATTCAGGAAGCTCGCGCGGGCGAAGAGTTCATAGTTCCACACCGTTTCGGGATCAAACGCCACGTAGTCCCCGGATTGCATGTTCAGGGTGACGCCGCCCGGATTATAGCCCTTGTTGACCATGGCACCGACGGTCACGGTCGGGGTGATGTCATAGGCCAGCGAGATCTTGGGTAGCAAAGCCTGGAACACCTCGTCGTAATTCAGTACGCCGGTGGCCAGCGGAGAGATGCCGCTGCGCTGAATCCGGTCGCGCTGATAGCGCAGGCCGCCGGTCAGGGTCAGGCGGTCGGTCAGATGTACGCTGACCTCAGAATACAGGCCCAGGTTCTCTTTGATGTCATCGAAATAGGAGGTGCCGCGCAACTGGAGCTTCTCGTCGGACATGGTCCGGGCAAAGCGGATACCGCCGACTCCGCTGATGAAGTCGTTGGCGTTGCCATAGAGCAGCCTGGTTTCGGTGGAGAAATCGCGCTGGTCGACGACCGCAGAGCCGGTGTTCGAAGGTTCAACGATCCGGTTGGCGTTGGTATAGGCGTACTGCGCCTGCTCGACGAAGCGCAATCCGTTGTCGAAATCATAAGACAGGTCGAAGATCCCGACATGGGAGGTCTGTTCCCAGCTGGGCATGGAGGCGGTGACGCTTTCGTAGTCCTCGTAAGGATCGAATGCGGCTTCGGAGGTGGGGCGGTTCGACTGATTTGCTGAATAGGTCAGCTTTGCCTCCAGGCCCGGAATGGCCTCGGGCACTGCCAGGATCTTGAAGCGGCCGTTCAGGGCCGAAAAATCCTGATCGGTCTCCCCTTTTTGGAAGCTCGGGCTGGTGTAGTCGATATAGGTTTCCCGGCCCGCGTAGTCGATGGCGCCGCGCACGGCGATGCTGTCGGAGATCGGGCCGGAAAGGGCGCCTGAGGCCCGCCGCCTGAAATAGCTGCCGAACAGGGCCTGGGCATCCCCTTCCCAGTCGAACGTGGGATCCTTTGTGTTGACGATAATGGCACCGGCGATGCTGTTCGCCCCCTGGGAAGACGTCTGGGGACCCCGGAAGACCTCGATGCTTTCCACGTCCCAGACCGAAGAGGCCCCGCGGACAAAGTCATAGTAGGTCAGGTAGTGACCGTCCACGTTGATCGAGGCCCGGGGGACCGTGCCGCTGAAGAATGCCCCGGCGCCAGAGTTCGGACCCTGGGTATCCTGGCCACGGATCACCGGTGCCCCCACCGTACCCGTGTAAAGAACGTTGGGCAGGTCGCCGATCACTTCCTGCACCGAGGTCGCCTCGGGCTGCTTCTCCAAATCCTCCGCCGTCACGACGCTGACCGAAGAGGTGGTGTCGAACAGGCTGCGTTCGACCTTTTCCCCGACAACCACCAGCGCCTTCAGTTCGATAGGCGCCGCGTCCGTCGTCGTGGTGTCGTTCTGGGCCAGGGCTGGCGTGGTCATCACAGCCCAGGCCGCCACCAGCCCGACCCCGCCCCAGGGCCGGCCAGCATATTTGGCGTGTTTCATTTTTCCCTCCAGAATTCGGACCATCCCCAAGGGGTCCCCACCGGACGGCCCGTACGAAATCAATTCCACAATACGGTACGTATTCCACTATTCAACATGTAATGCGACTGAATATCATTCTTGGAGTCAGAGGGTTAAAGGTTGCAGAAAAATCATGGGTTTATCGGTCCGGTCGGAAAGCATTGCGTCCTTTCGGGCTTCGCGCCTGTGGGGAGGCTGGAAAGCAGGTGTGCGCATCGCGTGTTTCGGCAGGGTGCCGGAGCCGTCCTGGATTCGCGTTGATCCCCATGAGGTTATGAGGTAAGCACGGACTGCCCCTTGCAGGAGAGAACCCTATCCGATGGCAAGACTCCCGGTGATCAGGCAGGCCGAGCCGGCGGAAAAGCGTCCGGGGACGATCCAGTCCGTTTCCATCGCAACGCGGTTCCTGACCATTCTGGCCAACGCGGAAGAGCCCCTGGCCCTGCGCGATATCGCCAGGCGGGCGGGCACGGGGGGATCGACCACCCATCGCTACATGCAAAGCCTGACCAAGGAAGGCCTGGCCACCCAGGACCCGATCAGCGGTTATTACGACCTGGGGCCGACGGCGCTGAGCATCGGTATCAGCGCCCTGAAGCGGGTCGACGCGGTGGAGGTCGCGGCGCGCGCCATGAAGGATCTGGCCGACCGGGGGGCGGCCAGTTGTGGCGTGGCGATCTGGACGGACCGGGGACCCACTCTGGTGCGCTGGTACCGGGGGGCGCGGTTTTCCATCAGCTCGGTCGGGCTGGGGGACATCCTACCGCTGGATAACTCGGCCTGCGGACAGGTGTTTCAGGCTTTCTTGCCGGCAACCAGGGTGGAGACCGCCCGCAGTCTTCAACCCGAACCCTTCCGGGGGGCGGTGCCGACCACGGAAACCCTGTCGGTGATCCGTCAATCCTGCTGGGCCGAATTGACGGGCCACCTGTTGCCGGACATCACGGGACAGGCCGTGCCGGTCTTCGACGCGCAGCAGGAAATCATGTGCGTCATGACCACGGTGGCCAATCTCGGGCAGGTGTACAGCCCGGAGGATCGCTACGCCTTGTGGGACCGCGCCCTGGTCGTGGCGCGGGAGACGGGCGGCTACGAGGCGTTCAAAGGCGCTTCGGCACCGAAATAGCGGGGGTGTTTCGATCCGCTCTCTGACATGGATCGGGCGGCCCTCAAGCACGCCGCGCGTCACGCGGGGAATAGCCGAAATGCCGCTTGAAGGCGGTGGCGAAGTTCGCCGGCGAGGTATAGCCGGCGCGGAAGGATGCCTCGGTTACCGAGATATGGTCCCGTTCCAGGTCGCGGCGCACGATTTCCAGGCGGCGCTGACGCAGATATTCGATCACCGACAGCCCCTGTTCCTGCTTGAAGCGCCGTTGCAGGGTGCTGACGCTCATGGCCGCGTGGCGGGCGACGGCGTCGAGCGTGATGTCGTCGAACAGGTGGGCTTCCAGGAAGTCCCGCGCCGCTGTCACCCGCTTGTCCGTCCCCGGACCGTCGCCATCGCGGGTGCCGTGCTCGCCCGCCATCAGGCCGTCGAAGGTGGCGCCGATGGCGTCCAGTGCCCGG
Organism: Rhodospirillaceae bacterium Z3-40; assembly: GCA_046233135.1. Lineage (GTDB taxonomy): Bacteria > Pseudomonadota > Alphaproteobacteria > Rhodospirillales > Rhodospirillaceae > JBJXHN01. Next base: position 438,971 of record JBJXHN010000006.1, read on the forward strand.
CTGGCCAGGGCCAGATCCTCCAGGCCGGAGGTCAGGGAACCGGGGCAAAGGATAGCTTCGGTCAAGGCGATCAGCCGGGGCGAAAGCGCCCAGGTCTCACTATGGCCATGGATGCGCAGGCGGCGATGCAGACCCCCGAGCCCTTCGGCATCCAGCAGGCCGCCGGCGGCGAACCACTCCCACGGGATGCCCAGGCTGACCTTGCGGACCGCCTGTCCCGGGATCCCCTGGCGCATGAACTGGTCCGGTTCGGTGCTGGCCAGCAGGCCGCCCGTGGGACGGTCATCGCGGCCGAAGGCATAGCGCCGCGCCCCCAGGCCCACCTGGGCGCGCCCCCGCAGGAACATCAGCAGGCTGACCTGGGGCTGCTGTTCCAGCCGTGTGACCAGGTCGTATTCCTCTTCCGACTCCGTCCAGTGCACCGATAACCCACCGGCAAGGCGCCGCATGCCGAAGCGGCCGCGCAAGGCTACGCCCTGGGGTTTGCCCATGGGGGACAGCACTTCGTAGGCCCGCCCGGCTACCCGATTCCAGGTCATCAGGTCCTGATAGGACACGTCGGCAGCGCCTTTCCCGGTGCCCAGGGCATGCGGCAGTGCGGCGCGATGCTCGCGCAAAGGAAAATGATCGTTGCCCAAAAGCCCCGAAATTTTTTCCGGCATATACCTTTCTCCCATAGCGCCCGTCGGGGTATTCATCGCCTGTGAGTGCGAATGATACGCAGTTGCTATATCACGAACCGGAGCGCCGGGGCGAGTCCTCACGGGGTGAAGGGGCATAGGTCGACGCCGTGAGACGGGCCAGTAAAGAGGGAAACGGGTTATGAAGCGATATAAGACGGTGCGGCCGGTGCGGTCGCGGGGTGGACTGCTGGGCCGGACGGCTTTGACCGGGGTCCTGTCGGGGCTGGCCGCCGTTGCCTTGGCCGGTCCTGTCGCGGCGCAAGGCGCGGGGACGGGCGATGCCGTGGTACTGTCTGCCGTGCGGGTGGAAGAGCGGATGGAGCAGGACGCCGCGGCGGGGGTGGTGACCATCGGCCAGCAGCAGATCGATGCCGAACAGCCCCAGTCGCTGAAGGAACTGTTTCAGGGCACTCCGGCTGTAAACGTTTCCGGCGGCGCTGCGGCGGGTCAGGCGGTCTATGTGCATGGCCTGGATGAGACCAACCTGAACGTCACGATCGACGGTGCGACCCAGAAGAACGATGGCTGGCATCACAACGGGGACCTGACCATCGACCCGCTGTTCCTCAAGCGGGCGGATGTCTATGCCGGGGTGGCGCCGGCCGATGCCGGCTTTGGCGCGCTGGGCGGTTCGATCGAGATGGAGACCAAGGACGCAACGGACATGCTGATGCCCGGCCAGTCCTACGGCGGTACCCTGATCAACAGTTTCGATACCGATTCTGCCACCTGGAATGTTACCGGTTCCGGCTATGCGGCCCTGTCCGGCTTCGAGGTGCTGGGCATGGTCTCGCGCAAGCGCGGCAACAATTACACCAATGGCGCCAGGGAAGAAGAGCGCGGTACCGCAGCGAACATGTACTCCGGTCTGGGCAAGGTTGCCTATGAAAGCCCGGACGGCCATCGCATCGAGGCTTCCGGTGAGCACCTGGTGGATGCCGAAACCCGCCGTCTGCGTCCGAACATGGGGGTGGTCAGTACCGATTTCAATTACAATGAAGCACGCCGGACAACGGTGACGGTTGGCTATGAAGACACCAAGCCGGAAGGACTGATCGATCCGGAAATCAAGCTGTACTATAATCTCGCGACGCTGGAGCGGCCCAACAATAGCAACTACACGCGAGCCAGCGGTGATTTTAATTCCCGGAACCAGAGCATCGGCGGAAAGCTGCAGAACACGTTTGCCTTTGGTGAGAAGTACATGGATGCGACGCTGGTCAGTGGCGTCGACTTCTATAACGACGACCGCTATGTGGAACGCTTCCACTTCAGCTCGGACGTGGATGAAAACGCCTGGGGTGCGGGTTTCTTCAACCAGCTGACGGCGTCTCCGCTGGCCGGGCTGCAACTGTCGGGCGGATTGCGGGTGGACTACCAGCACTTCCGGTCCCCGGACGAGGTGACTTTCGACCGGGCGGGCCTGAGCCCCAATCTGTCGGCGGAGTATGCGGTCACGGACTGGATGTCGGTCTTCGCCGGCTACAGCTATGTCTGGGGCGGCATGGACGCGCCGGAACTGGCGCTGTGGCACGCCCGCGACTACACCTACAGCCAGGATCTGGAGTCCACCCGCGCCCACAACGGCCGGGCCGGGGTGCGCTTCGCCCACAGCGGGTTCAGCCTGGAAACCTCGGTCTTCAAGACGATCATCGTCGACCCGCTGGACTACGATTCCACCAATGCGGTGGCCATCAACGGCTCCAACATCACCACACAGGGGGTCGATCTGTCAGCGTCCTACACCACGGACAACGCCCGGGTGGCCTTCGCCTACACCCACGCCGACGTGACGGTGGGGAACCGGAACGCCACGCCGTCGGATCAAAGCTACGCCCAGCCCACGGGTGATCTGATCACCATTTCCGGCCAGTATCGTATCGCGCCGGTGGACATGGTGGTCGGCGGGTCAAGCCAGATCGCCTTCGCCCTGGAAAACGATGATCTGAATGCGGCCGGCTTCGCTAAGATCGACGGCTATACGGTGATCAATCTGTTCACCGAATGGACGCCGGAGTTCTTGAACAGGCAAGCCACGTTCCGGGTCGAAGCCAACAATATCTTTGACGAAACCTACTACACCCGGTCCACATATTCCGGGACCGCGCGGGTGACGCCGGTCTATGAACAGGGGCGGAGCTTCCTGCTGTCCTCCACCCTGAAGTTCTAGAACCAGGGTCGCACCGGCGCCGTCAGATGCGGGAGGCTCTCAGGGATTCGAGAGCCTCCCGCACGGCGTTCAGGGGGATGGCATCCATGCTGTCCCCACCGAAGTCCTGGGCCTGGAGAACGCGGCCGATCCGGGCGGCCGGGGCGAACTTTTCCGGTTTGGTGGGGCCGAACAGGGACAGCAGCGGGGCATCCCCGGCCGCCAGGATATGGCCGGCTCCCGCATCGTTGGCGACGGCGGCCTGGACCCGCCGCGCCACGGCCATGGTCAGCAGCGGCCCTGTGGCCTTCAGGTCTTCCGGTGCGTCGGTGAAGGGAAACAGCGCCCGGGGACAGGCCTTGGCGATCTCTGTCCGCCATTCGCTTTCCTGGGGACCCAGGATCATCACCGGGACGGCCCCGTCCGCCGCCAGGGCCTGTCCGAGCGCGATGAAGCGTTCCAGCGGCCAGCATTTGTGCCGCCCGCCAGCACCCGGGGCCAGGGCCACATAGGCCGGACCCGGCGGCAACAGGGCCTCGGCGCCGGCGGTCACGGCATCAGGCAGGGGCGGCAGGTCGGCCAGGGGCAGGGTCGCGGCCCGGCTCGCATCCCCATGCTTGGCCACCGCCACCAATTGCAGGATCTGATCGAGCATGCGCGGCGGCTTCTGCGCCGGTCCCTGCCGGTCAGACAGCCGCCAGTCCGCCGCAGAGGACAGGAACCAGCGGTGGCGGATGCGGCGCAGGATCAAGCTGGTTTGCAAGCGCCGCTGGGTATCCAGGATCAGATCGAACGCGCGGCCGGGCAGGGGGCGGCGCAGCAGCTCCGGCCAGCGCTTGCCGATATCCGCATTCTCGATCACCTCGTCGATCAGTCCGTCGGTCAGTGGCCGCAGGGCCGAGCCGTAGACGGTCGCCCCCTTGCCGGCCAGCCAGGTGATCGACGCGTCCGGATAGGCCGCGCGCAAGGCGCGAACGAAAGGCAGCTTCATGATGCCGTCCCCCATCAGGTCCAGCCCCACGTAGACGAGGATGGAACGGGCGGGCAGAGCGGTCTGGTCCTGGGAAGCGGCAGCCATGGGTCAGGGTTCCGGTGAAAGGACGTCGGGAACGGCAAGCGGGGCGGAGACTGGCACACTTCCCCCCAAGCCTCCAGAGGGGACAGGAGATCCGCCGGTCGTCCCGCCATCCGCTATTGACAATTATAGACAGTCGGTCTATCAAATTTATTTATTATAGTCGATCGGTCTAAAATAGGGCGTGCCGATGGTTTCCGATGCATCCTCTTCTGTCCCGGAGTCCTCTCCGCCGGTTCGGCGTCGGGGCCGGCCGCCCAGGAATGGCGATCTGACCTACGGGGCAACGCGTGATCTGGTGATCCGGGCCGGTCTGGCGATGCTGACGGAGAAGGGCTATTCCGCCGTGGGACTCGACGAGATTCTGCGCTCGGTCAAGGTTCCGAAGGGTTCCTTCTATCACTACTTCAAAAGCAAGGAGGACTTTGGCCGGACGCTGATTGCCGAATACGACGGCTATTTCTCCGCCCGGCTGGACCGTTTCCTGCTCAATGCCGACCGCGCGCCGCCGGATCGGTTGTGGGATTTCGTCGAAGATGCCAAGCAGGGGATGGCCCGCCACGGTTTCCGGCGCGGCTGCCTTGTCGGCAATTTGGGGCAGGAGATGAGCAGCCTGCCGGAGTCCTTTCGGCAGGCGCTGACCGAGGTTTTCCTGAACTGGCAGGGTCGCACGGTCGCGTGCCTGCGGGCCGCGCAGGAGGCCGGCGCTTTGGCCGCCGACGAAGACTGCGCCGCCCTGGCGGAATTCTTCTGGATCGGCTGGGAAGGGGCGGTGCTGCGCGCCAGGCTGGAGCAGCGCGCCGATCCCCTGGACCTGTTCGCCCGGGGCTTCTTCCGCAGCCTCGGCCTTCCATTCCCGACCCCACCACTCCAAGACAAGAGGTAACGTCCATGTTCCGAGGTATCTTGATCGAGAAGACGGACGGCCCGCAGACGGCCTCCCTGAAGGACATCTCCGAAGATACTCTGCCCGACGGCTCTGTCACCGTGCGGGTGGCCTGGTCGACCATCAACTACAAGGATGCGCTGGCCATCACCGGGACATCGCCCATCGTGCGGTCCTATCCCCTGGTTCCCGGCATCGACTTCGCCGGCGTGGTCGAATCCTCGACCGATCCGGACTATGCGGTGGGCGACAAGGTGGTCCTGAACGGCTGGGGCGTCGGGGAAAAGCACTGCGGAGGCCTCGCCGAGCTGGCCCGGGTTCCCGGCGGGTGGCTGGTGCCGCTCCAGGCGCCCTTTACCCTGCGCCAGGCCATGGGGCTGGGCACGGCGGGCTATACGGCGATGCTGTGCGTGCTGGCGCTGGAGCGCCAGGGACTGACGCCCGACAAGGGGCCGGTGCTGGTGACCGGGGCGGCCGGCGGCGTGGGCAGCGTGGCGGTGGCCGTGCTCGCCAAGCTGGGCTACGATGTGGCGGCGATGACCGGTCGTGCCCAGGAGGCGGACTTCCTGACTGCCCTGGGGGCGACGACCATCGTCGACCGTGCGGTCTATGCGGAAGCGGGGCGGCCGCTGGCCAAGGAACAGTGGGCCGGCGCCGTTGATGTGGCTGGCGGACATGTGCTGGCCAACGTCTGTGCGGCCATGCGCTACCGGGGCGTGGTGGCGGCCTGTGGTCTGGCGGCGGGCATGGCCTTTCCGGCCACGGTCGCGCCTTTCATCCTGCGCGGCGTGACTTTGGTCGGGGTGGACAGCGTGATGGCGCCCCGGGAGGAACGGCTGGAAGCTTGGCGACGGCTGGCCGAAGACCTGGACATGACCAAGCTGGAAAGCCTGATTACGGAAATCCCGCTCGACGAGATTCTGCCAAAGGCGGCGGATCTGCTGGCCGGCAAGGTGCGGGGGCGCATCGTCGTGCCGGTCGATCCGACGCTGTAGCCCCGCATTCTACCCTGCATTTCCGGTAAGAAAGGACTGCCGAAGGGTCCCGGGGCTCCATTTCCGTTTGCGCCCCGGGGGTCTTCCGCGCTACGTAGGGGCCTCCGTCCGTCACGCACTCGCCGGCCGCCCGTCTGCGGCCGCGACGCGCGACCGTGTTTCCATGCCGTCTGTTCTCCTTTGCGTGAACCGATCCCCCAGCGTGATAGACTCATGACCGCCAGCGCCACCACCGATGCCCGCGCCCTGCTGCCCAATGGGCTGCGTGATGTGCTGCCGCCGGACGCCGCCTTCGAAGCGGCGACGGTAGAGCGCCTGACCGCCGTGTTTGCGGCCCATGGTTACGACCGGGTCAAGCCGCCGCTGATCGAGTTCGAAGACGCCCTGCTGTCCGGTTCCGGCGTGGCTACGGCGGGTCAGACTTTCCGTGTCATGGACCCCATCAGCCAGCGCATGATGGGGCTGCGCGCCGATATCACCCTTCAGGTGGCCCGCATCGCCACCACCCGCCTGCGCAAGGCGCCCCGTCCGCTGCGGCTGACCTATGCCGGGCAGGTGCTGCGGGTGAAGGGCACCCAGCTGCGGCCCGAACGGCAGTTCACCCAGACAGGGGTGGAACTGATCGGCGCCGGCGGGGCCGAAGCCAACAGCGAAGTGCTGCTGCTGGCTGTCGCGGCCCTGGCCGAAGCGGGGGTGGAAAAGGTCACCGTCGACCTGAACCTGCCGCCGCTGGTGCCCGCGCTGTGCGCGGACCTGGGGATCGTTGGCGAAACGGCGGATACCTTGCGCCGGTGCCTGGAACAGAAGGACGTGGCCACGGTGCGTGAGCTGGCGGGTGAAGCGGCCGCACCGTTCCTCAGCCTGGCCAAGGCTGTCGGACCCGCCGAAGCGGCCTTGCCGGTGCTGGAGGCCATGCCCCTGAGCGGTGCGGCCGCCGGCTATCGCGATACCTTGGTGGCCCTGGCCCGGGGGGTGATGGCGGCCGCACCGGAAGTGGACGTGACCGTCGATCCGCTGGAGCACAAGGGCTTTGAGTACCACACCGGGGCGGCCTTTGCCCTGTTCGCCCGGGGTGCCCGGGGCGAACTGGCGCGCGGTGGCGAATACGTGAACGATTTCGGGGCGGCACCCGAGTCCTGCACCGGGGTGACCTTGTATATGGACTCCATCCTCGGTGTGCTGACCCCGCCGGCGGATCCGCGCCGGGTTCTGGTGCCGGCGGACATGCCGATGGTCGAGCGGCAGCGCTTGCAGGCGGAAGGCTGGGTGACCATTCCCTTCCTGCCCGTGGCCGGCGCGGCCGGGACTCCGGCAGCCGAAGCGGCGCGCCTGGGATGCGGCCATTACTGGGACGGTGCGGCGGCCGTCGCGGCCGGCTAGCTTTTTTCGGGGGCGGCGGGGCCGCTCTCGACAGGCATCCGCCGGGCGGATGCGGGTATGCGCGATCAGGAGGCCGGAGGGCCGCTTCCGATCGCCTTTCCTCCGGCACGGCCACAAGGGCCGGGACGGAGCCATGTCCCTCCTTCGGACGATCGAAAGACAGGCAGGATGACGCGATGACGAATGTGGCCGTGGTGGGCGCCCAGTGGGGCGACGAAGGCAAAGGCAAGGTGGTGGATTGGCTGTCGGAACGGGCCGATGTGGTGGTTCGTTACCAGGGTGGTCATAATGCCGGCCATACGCTGGTCATCGATGGCGTGACCTACAAGCTGTCGCTGCTGCCGTCCGGTGTGGTGCGCGGCAAGCTGTCGATGATCGGCAACGGCGTGGTGATCGACCCCTGGGCGCTGTTCGACGAGATCGACCGCATCAAGACCCAGGGCGTGAACATCACTCCTGATATCCTGCGTGTCGCCGAAAACGCGGTGCTGATCCTGCCGCTGCACGGCAATCTCGACCGGGCGCGCGAGGAAGCCGCCGGTTCGGCGAAGATCGGCACCACCGGCCGGGGTATCGGTCCGGCCTATGAAGACAAGGTTGCCCGCCGGGCCGTGCGGGTCTGCGACCTGACCGACCCCGACACCCTGCGCTTCAAGGTGGACCGTCTGCTGACTCACCACAACGCCTTGCTGCGGGGCCTGGGCCAGCCGGAACTGGAAGCCTCCAGCTTGATCGCCGCGCTGGAAGAAATCGCGCCGCGTCTGCTGTCCTTCGCCGCTCCGGTGTGGAAGGAGCTGGACGCCGTGCGCCGGGCCGGCAAGCGGATCCTGTTCGAAGGGGCGCAAGGGGCGATGCTGGACGTCGACCACGGCACCTATCCCTTCGTGACCTCGTCCAACACCGTGGCGCCCAACGCCGCCACCGGCTGCGGGATGGGGCCGGGCTCGCTGGGGTACGTGCTGGGCATCACCAAGGCCTATACCACCCGTGTGGGCGCCGGGCCATTTCCCACCGAACTGTTCGATGACGTGGGCAAGGGCATCGGCGAACGGGGCCGCGAGTTCGGCACCGTTACCGGGCGCGCCCGCCGCTGCGGCTGGTTCGATGCGGTGATGGTGCGTCAGGCCCTGAAGGTCGGCGGCGTGAACGGGATCGCCCTGACCAAGCTGGACGTGCTGGACGGCGTTTCCGAGCTGAAGGTCTGTGTCGCCTACGACCTGAACGGCGAGCGGCTGGATTATCTGCCGGCGTCGATGACCGCGCAGGCCAACGTGGTGCCGGTGTATGAAACCCTGGAAGGCTGGAGCGAAAGCACCCAGGGCGCGCGGTCCTGGGCCGACCTGCCGGCCACGGCCGTGAAGTACATCCGCCGCATCGAAGAGCTGATCGAGGCGCCGGTGGCCCTGCTGTCCACCAGCCCGGAACGGGACGATACCATCCTGGTGCATGACCCCTTCATCGATTGATAAGGCTGTCGAATCACGGCTGGGTCGGGTAGTGTTGACGGGCCGGTGAACGGGGTGACGGTAGGGCCGGTGAAAAGGAGATCCGGACAAAGCCATGGCGCAAGAGCCTCAGGCCAATTCCCAAACCTCGTCCCAGACGGCGTCCGCCTCTGGACCTGTGCTGCTGCGTGATCGCTTTTCGATCGATCCGTCCAAGCCGCTTGGCGGCTTGGACATGCCCAACGCCCACGCCTACCATTGCGACGACAAGCGGAACTCCACCCGCCCCATGTTCGCGCTGGTGGTAGATGGCCCCCTGCCGCCGCGCATCGGTCTGATGCGGGCATTGCGGGGGGTGACGGGGCAGGGGATCATGCCCCTTGTGGAATGGGGGGTGGTCGACTGGCCACCGGTGGAAGGCCGCTGCATCGCAGTGGTCTATGAACGCCCCCTCGGCGGCCGCGTCATGCGCAGTATGGACGCGGTGATACAGCCCATTCCTGACCAGCAGATCAACAAGGTCCTGCTGAAGCCGCTGGTCAGCGCCCTGACCGAGCTGCAAGCCCATTCCATCGTCCACCGCGCCATCCGGCCGGACAACCTGTACTGGATGGACAAGGAAAAGACCCAGATTGTCATCGGTGACGGGGCCACGTCGCCGGCCGGGTATTTCCAGCCGATGATCTGCGAGACCATCGAAAGCGGCATGGCCATGCCGGCCGGGCGGGGAGCCGGCTATTTTCCCCACGATATGTACGCCCTGGGGGCGACCCTGGTGGTGGTCTCCGTCGGTCATAACCCGCTCAGCCAGTTGAGCGAGGCCGATGTCCTGAAGGAAAAGATCGCCAGCGGGTCCTATGCCACCGTGGTGGGGGAAGAACGGGTTCCCCTTCAGTTGATTGAACCGGTGCGCGGCCTGCTGGGGGATGATGTGGAACAGCGCTGGTCGCTGGATACCATCGAGATGTGGTCGGCGGGCCGGCGCATGCCGACCATGCAAAGCCATCAGGAAAAGCGTTCGGCGCGTCCTTTCGTCTTCCAGAAAGTAGAGTATTACAGCCGGCGGGCACTGGCCCACGCCTTGGCCGCCGACTGGGAAGCCGGGGCGGTGCCGATCATGGAAGGCAAGGTGGAAATCTGGGTCCGCCGCGGCCTGGAAATGGGCGACCTGTCCGACAGCATCGGCAACGTGGTGCGGGCCTCCAATGTCGGGGCCAAGGACGCCGGGGTGGCCCGGGACATGGCCATCACCTCGGTGCTGACCCTGCTGGATCCCCACGCGCCGGTGCGGTATCGGGATTGCCGCTTCCATCTGGAAGCGGCCGGGACGGTGATGGCCTGTCAGCTGGCGGTCAAAGGCGATATTCGTCCGGTAGTCGAGCTGGTGCAGCGGGAATTCACCAAAACCTGGATGGCCGCCCAGGAATCCTTCGCCCGCGACATGGTGCATCTGGATACCGAGTTCCGGGACCTGAAAACCTATCTGCAGCAGACCAGCAAGGGCGGCGGGGTGGAGCGCTGCCTGTATGAAATGAACGAATCCCTGACCTGCCGCAGCCCGATGCTGCGGGATCAGTGCGTTCTGGAGATCAAGGATCTGCTGCCGGCGCTGGAGCGGGTATCCGGCAAGGTCGACACCAAGCAGTGGCCGACGGACCGGCATGTGGTGGCCTTCATCGCCGCGCGCTATGCCAAGGACACCATGGCGCAGATCCATGCGCTGAACGATCCCGACCCCCGCACGGCGGCCCTGGGCATGCTCAGCCTGCTGGCAGTGCTGCAATGGAAGCTTGGGCCGGAAAGCCTGCCCGGTCTGGGCAGCTGGCTGGGGGGCTTGATGACCCCGGCGATCAACAGTTTTCATTCCCGCGAGCGGCGGAAAAAACTCGAAAAGGAAGTGCCGAAGGTGGTCCGGCGGGGCAGCCTGCCGGAGATGTATCATATGCTGGACGACAACGCCGAACGGCAGGATGATTTCGACGGGTTCATGGTCGCCCGCCAGCAGTATGCCCAGGCGGCGCAGCAGATGGCGGCCCTGGAAAGCGGCAACTACCGGGTCAGCGAATCATCGGAAAAGCTGGGGCAGCAGACGGCGTCATCGATCTCTGTCGCCATCGCTCTTCTGTCGATTATTTTCGTGACCTTGATCCATTTGACCTGAGGGCGCTTGATGGCGAAACAGACGGCCAAGACTCAACAGGGGCAGTCCAAGGGGATCGGTTTCGGAACCAAGCTGGGGCTGCTGCTGATTCTTGCCCCGATGGTTCTGATGATGATCCCCACGGTCATCCTGATGTGCGTGGCCATGTTGCCCACTTTCGTCGCTTTCCTGACCGACCGGTCGCTTAGCCGCACCGGCTGGCTCTGTGTCGGCGGCCTGAATTTTGCCGGCACCGTGCCCTATATCGCCAGCCTTTGGGAAACCGGGCATTCGGTGGAAAACGCCATCACCCAGGTGGCGGACGTGTTCGCTCTGATGGTGATCTATGGGGGGGCGGGTCTGGGCTGGATGCTCTACATCTCCGTGCCCCAGCTGCTGGCCGCCTTCATGGCGCTAACCGCCAACCACCGCATTGCCACCATGAAAGCCCAGCAGAAGCGCTTGATCGACGACTGGGGACCGGAAGTGCAGGAAGGCGCGGAACAGGCCGTGGCCGAGTTCATGCGCAAGGGTCGCCCCACCGATATCGCGCGCGGGGAGTAACCTTCCCGCGACCAAAGTCGAAGGGCTCCCTGAGAGGGGGCTCAGGGGCCTCTCAGGACATTCTCAGAATAGCCTTCCTATGGTGACGACGCACACAACAGCGCGTCTTCAACCAAACAGGAGGGAATTCATGTCCAAGAACAGGGGGGGCCTGCGGACCCTGGCCACGGTGGCCGGCACGCTGGCGATGATCGCGGCGATGGCGGTGCCGATGGCGGCTCCGGCGGCGGCCAAGGACGTTACCTGGGACGACATCCTGAAGGATGCGGAAACGCCCCAGGATGTGCTGATGTACGGCATGGGTCCGCAGGCGCAGCGCTTCAGCCCGCTGAAGGAAATCACATCCGACAACGTTCAGCGCCTGGTGCCCAAGTGGTCCTACTCCTTCGGGGACGAGCGCCAGCGCGGCCAGGAAAGCCAGGCCCTGGTCCAGGACGGCGTCATCTACATCACCGCATCCTATTCCCGCATGTTCGCCCTGGATGCCCGCACCGGCGAACGGCTATGGACCTTCCAGGCCCGGCTGCCCGACAACATCCGGCCCTGCTGCGACGTGATCAACCGGGGTGCGGCGATCTACGGGGACAAGGTGTTCTTCGGCCTGCTGGATGCGTCCATCGTCGCCCTGGACAAGGCCACCGGCAAGGTGGTGTGGAAGAAGAAGTTCGGTGATCACGAGGCCGGTTACACCATGACCGGCGCCCCGACCATCGTGAAGGACGCCAAGACCGGCCGGGTGATGCTGATCCACGGCAGCTCCGGCGACGAATTCGGTGTGGTCGGCCAGCTTTTTGCCCGTGATCCCGACACCGGCGAGGAAATCTGGATGCGCCCGCTGGTGGAAGGCCACATGGGCCGTCTGGACGGCAAGGACAGCACCCCCACCGGCAACCCTGACGCCCCGTCCTGGCCGCGCAAGGATGACGGCACCTTCGTTGAAGCCTGGCACCACGGTGGCGGCGCTCCCTGGCAGAGCGCATCCTTCGACGTGGAAACCAACACCATCGTCATCGGGGCGGGCAACCCGGCGCCCTGGAACGGTTGGGCGCGGACTCCCGGGGACAGCCTGTTCACCTCTGGCCAGGCCTATGTGGACCCGTCGACCGGCGAGCTGATCGGCTTCTACCAGCATACACCGAACGACACCTGGGACTTCTCGGGCAACAACGAGCTGGTGCTGTTCGACTATACGGACAAGGACGGCAAGACCCATAAGGCCGCCGCCCATGCCGACCGCAACGGCTTCTTCTACGTTACCGACCGCGAAGCTTTGTCGGAGCGGGGCGGGGACATCAACCGGCCGACGTCCCTGCTCAATGCCTTTCCGTTTGTCGACGGCATCACCTGGGCCAAGGGCATCGACCTGAAGACCGGCCGGCCCATCGAGGCGGAAGGCCAGCGCCCGCCGCTGCCCAAGGACGGCGAGCAGAAGGGGGATGTGGTGCAGGTTTCCCCGCCGTTCCTGGGGGGCAAGAACTGGAACCCGATGTCCTATTCGCCGGACACCGGCCTGTTCTATGTGCCCGCCAACCACTGGAAGGAAGACTATTGGGCAGAAGAGGTCTCCTACGCCAAGGGTTCGGCCTACCTGGGCATGGGGTTCCGCATCCACAAGATGTACGACGACCACGTGGGTATCCTGCGGGCCATGAACCCGGCCACCGGCGAGGTGGCCTGGGAGCATAAGGAAGCCTTGCCCCTGTGGGCCGGGACCCTGGCGACGGCGGGCAATCTCGTGTTCACCGGCACCAGTGACGGCTACGTCAAGGCCTTCGATGCCGCCACGGGGGAAGAACTGTGGTCCTTCCAGACCGGATCGGGGGTCGTGTCCCAGCCCATCACCTGGGAGATGGACGGCAAGCAGTATCTGGGAATCGCGTCCGGCTACGGCGGCGCGGTGCCGTTGTGGGGCGGTGATATGGCGTCGTTGACCAAGCTGGTGTCGCAGGGCGGCTCCTTCTGGGTCTTCGAGCTGTTCGACCGCTGACACCGGGCGGCGACCGGACGGGCGATTCCTCCCGTTTCGTCCGTCCGGTCGCCCCTGGTTTCCCGCCTCCGCTTCGCCTCCATTCGTACGAGGGGTCTTCCATGCGCTTCACCATCCGCGCCCGCATCGCCGGGCTTTGCCGTCGCCCCATGGGGTCGGCGGCGGTTCTCACCCTGCTTCTCGCCCTTGGGACCGCCGGACCGGCGGGGGCAGAGACGTCTTCGGTGGCCGAATCCGGGTCCGATACAGAAGGGCCGGTCGTCGTCGGTGGCTGCACCATCGCTCCGGGTGCCCGGTGCGAAGGCGCGGACCTGCGCCATGCCGAACTGCCCCATGCCGACCTGGGCGGGGCGGATCTGCGGGGGGCCAACCTAGCCCGGATCGACCTGCGCCATGCCAATTTGCGGGGAGCGGACCTGTCCGGAGCCAATCTGGACGGGGCGCGGCTTCAGATGGCCTTTCTTCAGGGGGCCAATCTGCGCGGTGCCACCTTGCGCGGGGCGATTCTGGATTTCGCCCGTCTTTCCAAGGCCGACCTCAGCGGCGCCGACCTGACCGCCGCCAGTCTGGAAATGGCCTGGGCGAGCAAGGCCCGGATGGAAGGGGCCAACTTGACCAACGCCGATTTGCAGGAAGCCAAGTTCAACGGCGCGACTCTGAAGGATGCGGTGCTGGAAGGGGCGCTGATCCGCTATGCCATCTTCCAGGACACCTACATGGACGGCTGCAAGGATTGCCCCTTCGACTGGTGATCCCGGCTCCGGCATCCCGCCTTCGACGGAAGTCGAATTCGTCCCCGCGCCCTTTCCCGCTAGCCTGAGAAAAAACGCGGGGATGGGACGGGATGAGCGGAATGTCCATCAAGGGCCGGGTGCTGGTCACCCTGTCGGTTTTGCTGGCGGTGACGGCCGGCCTGGTCTGGTCAAGCCAGCAGGCCCTGGAGCAGGCGGGTTATCTTCTTGACCGCGCCGACCGGTCGAACCGCCAGCTGGAGGTGTTCGGCCATCTGTCCACCGCCGTCAGTCTGGGGCTGGTCGGCCAGCTGGCGGCCCTGCATCGGGGAGAGGTGCCGGCCGGCCTGGCGACCTTGCCTGCGGTGCGCGACGCCCTGAACGCGCTGGAGGCGTTGACCCGCGACGAGGTGGCCTTTGTCCGCGAAGCCGCAGAGCGGGACGCGGAGCGGACGGAGCTGGCCCGGGGGCAGGCCCTGGCTGACAGCCTCGCGACCTTCGACCGGGTGATCGGAGCCGGGACCCGCGCCGAAACGGGGAATGGAGCCACGGGCGGTGGCGCGGGCACCGGCATGCCGGATGGCTACTTCGCCCAGGTCGACACACTGATTGCCACCCTGCTGGCGGGCCAGCTTGCCGAGGCCGCCGCCGACGAGCACGAGGAGCTGGGCGCGGTTTCCCGGGCCATGGCGGCCACCAGCCGCCGGCTTGAGTGGCTGGGTGGGGCCGGTGTCGCGGCCCACTTGGTGGCATCGGCGCTGGTGGTTCTGCTGGTGGTGCGCGGAGTGCTCGCGCCCACGGCAAGGCTGGTGGACGGGATCCGGCGGCTGGGTGGCGGAGATCTCACCTATCGCATACCGGCTGCGACCCACGACGAACTGGGCCTGCTGACCCAGCACGTGAACCGCATGGCCGGCCGTCTGGCCCGCAACCGGGCCGCCATGGATCGGGCACACGGGCATCTGGAAAGCGAGGTGGCCCGGCGGACGGCCGATCTGATCGCCCAGAACAAGGCCCTGGAAGAGGTGAACCGCAACCGCGAGCGCTTCTTCACCGATGTCAGTCACGAACTGCGCACCCCCCTGACCACGATCGTCGGCGAGGCAGAGGTGACCTTGCACACCCAGGGCGAAGAGCCCGATGCCCTGCGCCAGTGCCTGCATACGGTCCTGGCCCATGCCGGCTGCCTGCAGCGGCGGATCGCCGATCTTCTGGCCATCGCCCGGGCCGGGGACGGGCGGGTGATCCTGTCGTTCTCGGCGGTTTCCGCCGGCGAGGTGATCTCCCGGGCTTGCGGCACGGCGGACGGATTGGCGCGGGTCAACGGGGTGGGCCTGGTCTCTGCCTGCGAGCGGCCGAAGGTACAGGTGCGTGCCGACCTGGACTGGCTGGCCCAGGCCCTGACCACCATCCTGGACAACGCCGTGAAATTCTCCCGCCCCGGGCAAGAGGTGCTGGTCCGGCAGGGGATGGAGAACGGGCAGGTCGCGGTGAGCATTCGCGACCACGGGGAAGGCGTGGCCCCCCATGCCCTGCCGCGCCTGTTCGACCGCTTCTACCAGACGCCGGAGGGGCGGCGGCAGGGGGGATCGGGTCTGGGGCTGGCCGTGGCCCGCTGGATCGTCGAGGCCCACGGCGGCACCATTCGCGCCGAGGGCGCGCCGGGCCGTGGCACCACCATCACCCTGACCCTGCCCGTGCTGAAGGAGGCCTGAGATGCAGCCGACCGTCCTTCTGGTGGAAGACGACACCGGTATCGGCCGCTTTATCGATCGCGGCTTGCGGGCGTCCGGCTATGGGGTGGACTGGGTGCCGCGCGGCGGGCTGGCCCTGGACCGGGTGCGGCGCCAGCCCTTCGACATGATCATCCTGGACCTCGCGCTGCCGGACATGGATGGGCTGGACATCTGCCGGGGCCTGCGGGCGGACGGGGTGGACCTGCCGATCCTCATCCTCTCGGCCCGGGATACCCCGGACCAGCGGGTGGCCGGACTGGATGCGGGAAGCGATGATTATCTGACCAAGCCCTTCCACTTCCAGGAACTGCTGGCCCGCCTGCGGGCGCTGCACCGGCGCCACGGGTCGGCGATCCCCCGCAGCACGACCGTGCTGGACGCTGGCAGCCTGACCCTGGAACCGTCGGCGCACAGGGCGGCGCTGAACGGGCGGGAGGTGACTTTCTCCCCCCGCGAATACGCCCTGCTGCTGACCCTGGTCCATCAGCGCAACCGGGTGGTTTCCCGCCGCAGTTTGCTGGATGTCGTCTGGGGGGAAGAGGCGGACGTGTCGGAAAACGCGGTGGATGTCTATGTGGGCTATCTGCGGCGCAAGCTGGACGAACCCGGCGCCCCGCGCATCGAAACCGTGCGGGGCGTCGGGTTCCGTCTGGACCTGCCCCGGCCCTGCGCATAGGCACCGGGGCGGGTCCGTCAGTCACGGTCGTGGTTACGGCCGTGGTTGGGGAAGGGGGGGCTGGTGATGATCGGCCTTACGCCGCCAGGGCTGCGCGGACCACCGGGAAGTCGATGTCGGTTTCGGCAACCACATTGACCAGGTTGGTGAAGATGTTCTCGGCCACCACGGCGATGATTTCGATGATCTGGCCGTCGTCGAAGCCGGCATGGCGCACGGCCGCCAGGTCGGTTTCATGGACCCGGCCCCGTTCCCGCAGCACCGTGACCGCGAAGCGTACGGCGGCATCGGCCTTGTCATCGGCAGAGCGGCCCCGGCGGTTCAGGTCGATTTCCTCAGGGCTGATCTTGGCCAGGTTCAGGCCCAGGTAGGTATGCGCCGACAGGCAATATTCGCAGCCGTTGGCCTGGGCCACCGCCAGGGCGATGCGTTCGCGGGTCTTGACGTCCAGGGCCTTGGACAGCGCGCCGTTGTTGGCGGTGAAGCCCTGCAGCACCGCCGGGCTGGCGGCCAGCAGGCGGAACATGTTGGGCACCACGCCGAGCTGCTTGTGCACGGCATCCAGCACCGGACGGGAAGCTTCGGGAGCGGCGTCGCGGTCGAGAATGGTCAGGCGGGACATGGTCATCTCCTTTTCGGTTGAGGGAACCGCTGTGGGTTCGGTCGAGAAGAGATGTATCCAATTCCAAGAACAGAGATAATCTGGTATAATCGAGAGATAGGTTCCCGAAAAATGGAATAATGCTCATGGACCGTCTGGAGGCCATGTGGATCCTGTTGCGGGTGGTGGAGACCGGCAGTTTCTCGGCCGCCAGCCGATCCGTGGGGGTGCCCCTGGCCACGGTCAGCCGCAAGGTCGGCGAGCTGGAAGCCCATCTGGGCACCAGGCTGCTGACCCGCACCACCCGCAAGGTGACTCCTACCGATGCGGGCACCGTCTATGCCGCCTCGGCCCGGCGGATCCTGGAGCAGGTGGAAGAGACGGAGCGGGTTGCCGCCGGGGAGTTCCAGGCCCCCCGGGGCGATCTGACGGTGACGGCGCCTATGCTGTTCGGCCGGCTGCACATCCTGCCCATCGTTTCCGACTTCCTGGCCCTTTATCCGGACATCAACGTGCGTCTGCTGCTGCTGGACCGAAACCTGCACCTGCTGGACGATCATATCGACGTGGCCGCGCGTATCGGTCCGCTGCCCGACAGCGGCCTGATGGCCACCCGGACCGGGGATCTGCGGACAGTGGTCTGTGCGAGCCCCGGACTCATCGCGGCCCATGGGGCACCCTCTTCCCCGGCGGACCTGGGGACCCTGCCCATCGTCAATTTCGACTTTCTATTTCCCGGTGGCAGCTGGACCTTCCGGGACCCCGACGGCAGAGGCACGGTGGAGGTGCCCTTGCGGCCCCGCCTGTCCGTGTCCTCGGCCGAAGCGGCGGTGATGGCGGCGGTTACGGGTGTCGGGGGTACCCGGGTGATCCATTACCAATGTGCGGATGCGGTGCGGCAGGGAGCCTTGCGGCTGCTGCTGGAGGCGTATGAACCGGCGCCATTGCCGGTGCATCTGCTGCATGCGGGGGGCGGGGCGTTGCCGCTGAAAACCCGGGCGTTCCTGGATTTCGCCGTTCCCCGGCTGCGCGAGGCTCTGATCTTTGGCTGATCAGCGCATGTGCATAGTTTTGCGCTATTCAGCGCATGTGCATAGTTTTGCGCTATTCAGCGCATGTGCATAGTTTTGCGCTATTCAGCGCATGTGCATGGATTTGCGCTATTCAGCGCATGTGCATGGATTTGCGCTATTCAGCGCATGTGCATGGATTTGCGCTATTCAGCGCACATAGGCGATCGCAGGGCCGCCGTCCGGATGTGGCATGACCCCCATGGGCAGCCCGTAAATGCGTTCCAGGGTCTCGGGAGCGAGGATGCTGTCCGCCGCGCCCCGGGCGATCAGCCGGCCGCCATGCAGGGCGATGATATCGTCGCAGTAGCGGGCAGCCATGGTGATGTCGTGCAGCACCACCACCACGCACAGGCCGTTGTCCCGGCACAGGCGATGGACCAGGGACAGCACCTCCACCTGATGGGCGATGTCCAGGGCGGAGATCGGCTCGTCGAGCAGCAGGCAGCGGGCGTTCTGGGCGACCAGCATGGCTAGCCAGGCCCGCTGGCGTTCGCCGCCGGACAGGGTGTCCACCAGCCGGTCCCCCAGCGGCGCGATATCGGTCAGGTGGATGGCATCCTCCACCGCCTGGCGGTCGGCGGGACCGAAGCGCCCCAGCGCCCCATGCCAGGGATAGCGGCCCAGCGCCACCAGTTCACGCGTCACCATGCCCGACGCCGGCGGGGTGTGCTGCGGCAGATAGGCCACCTGCCGGGCAAAGGCGCGGTCCTTCCAGTCTGGCAGGGCGGTCCCGGCAAAGCGGATGGTGCCGCCACTGGGGGCCTGCTGACGGGCCAGCAGCTTCAGCAGGGTGGATTTGCCCGACCCGTTGTGGCCGATCAACCCGATCATCCGCCCGGCGGGTAGGGTCAGGGTCAAAGGTTCCAGTAGCGTGCGGCCGCTGATCCGGAAGGTCACGTCGCTCAGGGCGAACAGGGGCTCATGGGCGGATAAGGTCACGCGGATTGCTCCCGGGCTCTTGGGACCGCCGCCGCTTGTTTGGCGGGATCCAGGGGACAGGTTTGGCAGGTGTCGAGGGCGGGAATCAGGTAGCGCAGGCAGCAGACCTTGCGCAGGCGCAGCGGCGGTCCATCGGCCTGCGCCATATAGCGGACAGGGGCGTACAAGGGATTGCGCGACCGGCCCGGCCAGCTGCGGCCGGTCAGGATGGTGGTGCCGGCCACCACGCCGGGATGGTCGGGGCCGAAGCCCTGTTCGATCCGCGCCACCACCCGCTCGAACAGGGCGCCGAGGTTCCCCCACAGGACCTTGGGGGCGAGACCACCCTCTGCGGCCAGCGCGTCGATCAGCGGATCCAGGTGGTCGGCCCGCAGTCTGTCGAAGCGGGAGAAGGGAGAGGTGTCGGGGGCGATGGGACCGCCGGCATGGGGCAGGCGGACGGCGGCGGTACGGCCTCCGGCATGGGGGATGATCTCCAGTGTGCTCAGGGCCACTGGCAGCTCATGGTCGGCGGCGAGGCTGGCGGCGATCACCGGCGTGGCGAAGACGCTGAAATGCCACTTCGACCACAGCGAGGCCACGGCCTTGGGATCCGGCTGGTCGTAGGTGGCGGCGAAGCGGGCCAGCAGATCGCGCAGGACCGGCCGCTCCAGCAGGGCGGAACCAGGCAGGCCCTCCCGGGGGTCGTCGTCCAACACCAGATTCTCGGCGATGGGGGCGAGGTCGCCGGTGAACAGCGGGCTCAGGGTGGGGATCATGCCTTGCGCCTTTGCATCAGCCACAGGAAATAGGTGCCGCCCAGCAGGGTGGCCACCAGACCGGCGGGTACTTGCCAGGGAAAAGCGATCATCCGCCCTGCCCAGTCGGCGGCGACCATGATGGCGCTGCCCAGCAGTCCGGCGGCGGCCAGCTGGGGCAGGGGGCGGTGGATGCCCATCAGCCGGGCCATGTGGGGGGCCATCAGGCCAACGAAGCTGAGCGGTCCCACCGCCACGGTGGCCGCCGCCGTCAGCAGGGCGGTCAGCACCAGCAGCGCCAGCCGGCTGCGCTTGCCGTCCACTCCCAAAGCCTGGCTGGTGGCCGTACCAAGGGGCAGGATCGCCAGCCAGCGGGCGACAAGCGGAGACAAAGCGCCCAGGGCCAGGGCGACGGCCAGGGTGATCCGGGCGTCTTCCAGCGTCACGCCATAGGTGGAGCCCGACAGCCATCCCAGCAGCAGCGCCGTGCGCGGGTCGCCGGCGAACAGCACCAAGGCCATCAGCGATCCCTGGATCATCGACAGGGCCACCCCGGCCAGCAGCAGGTGCTCGGGCGCGAAGGCGGACTTGCGGCCCAGCGTCAGAATGGCCAGCAGGGTCAGTCCGGCCCCCAGGGCGGCAACGGCGATCATGCCCGGGCGGCCAAGGCCCGGGGCAACGAAGGCGACGACGATCAGGGCCAATGCCGCCCCGGAGGACACGCCCAGCAGCTCCGGGCTGGCCAGGGCGTTGGCGGTAACCCGTTGCAGCAGCACCCCGGCCACCGCCAGCATCCAGCCGGCAGCCAGGGCGGCGATCACCCGGGGGACGCGCCAGGGCAGCAGGGAGGTCAGTTCGGCCCCGGTGCTCCACCGCCAGCCGGCGGGGATGCGGCCGAAAGCCAGCGCCGCCCAGAGGATCAGGCCCAGCAGGACAAGACCGCCGAGGATCGCCAGCCAGGGACGGGACAGGGGCGGGGCGAACAGGCCGGGTCCCCCTTGGGCCGGCCGGGTGGAGGGGGCGAGCGCGCGCAGGAAATACAGCAGCAGGGGCGCCCCCAGGATCGCCGTCACCGCGCCGGTGGGCATGGCGCCGGAGTGGTCGATGATCTGGACCGCCTGGTCGGTGAGCACCAGCAGGCCGGCGGCGATCAGTGGTCCCCACAGCAGGCGGTCGACGAAGCGCCGGGCGCCGGCATGGCGGGCGATGGCCGGTCCGGCAAGGCCGATGAAGCTGATCACCCCCACGGCACTGACCACGAAGGCACTCAGCAGCACGGCCACACAAATCGCCAGCAGACGTGTCGACGCCAGCGACAGGCCGAGGCCGCGTGCGCCTTCGTCGTCCAGGTCCAGCAGGGTCAGCGGACGGATCAGGGCGATACTGATGGCCGCACCGGCCAGCAGCCGGGGCAGCAGATAGGTGGCGGTGTCCCAGGTGTTCTGCGCCAGCGATCCCCCCTGCCAGACGAACAGGTCGGTCAGGGCGGCATGGTTGAACAGCATCAGGGTGCGGGCCAGGGCATCCAGGTACAGGGTGACGATCAACCCCGCCAGGATCACCACCAGCGGCGACAGCCGGCCCCGCCAGCTGAGCAGCAGCACCAGCGCCAGGGTGCCGCTGCCGCCGGCCAGAGCCACGCTTTCCTGGGCCAGACTCAGGCCACCGACCCCGACCAGGGTGGCCAGCGTGACGGCCAGCTTGGCCCCTGCAAAAACGCCGAGAGTTCCGGGCTCGGCCAGGGGATTTCGCAGCACCTGCTGAAACAGCACCCCGGCCAGACCCAGCGCGGCCCCACACAGCAGGGCGACACACAGCCGGGGTAGCAGGCTGTAGTGCACCAGAATCTGATCGTAGGCCGCCTTGTCCGGCTGGGTCAGGGCCGCCCACCAGTCCGCCGGCGGCAGGGTATGGTCCAGGCTCCGGCCCCACAGCAGCAGGCCGCCGCCCAGCAGCAGCAGGGTCAGCAGGGCGGGGCGCCCGTCGATCCAGGGGCGGCGGCGGACGGCGATCTCAGTCATGACGCGGCTCGGACCTGTTGGCGGCGGAAAGGGCTTCGGCCAGTTGTCCGGCCAGCCGCATGGCCGAATAGAGGCCGCCGTTGGGATAGACCACGGGGGTCTCGATCACCTGATGGCGGCGTACGGAGGGCAGGGCGTTATAAAGCGGGCTGGCGTTCAGCAGGGCCATTGCCCGGGCGGTCTCCGCCCCGCGATTGAAGTGGATCAGCCGGGCCTCGGGTACGGTGGCCAGCTGTTCGATGCCCACGGCGGTGGTGCCCCAGGCGTTGGTCCGCCCGGTCCAGGCATTGCGCAGGCCCAGGCGGCGCAGTACGTCGCCGATCATGCCGTCTCCACCGAACACGGCGGCGTGGCGGCCGTCGGCCATGAAACGCACCACGTAGACCGGACGGTCCGCCAGGGGGGCGATGCTATCCCGCGCCCTGGACAGGGTGGCGCGGGCGTCGGCGATCCAGGTCTCCGCCGGATCGTCCTGCCCGCACAGGGCGCCGATGGTCCGGAACAGCGTTTCCACATGGTCGAGGGCGGATCTGTCGCGGGTGAAGGTGGGCAGCCAGGTGACCGGCGCTACCCGGTCGAGCATGCCCAGGCTCGACGCCTGCCAGTCGGCGGCCAGGATGTGCGTGGGCGCCAGGTATTGCAGCAGCTCCAGGTTCGGTTCCTGAAGGGGGCCGGTATCCGGCGTGCCGGCCGGTACGCCCGGTTTGGCCACCAGCCGGGCGTAGAGCGGGATATTGCCTACCGCCACCGGGCGGACCTGAAGGGTCAGCAGGATTTCGGTGAACAGCAGGTTCAGGCTGGCGATGCGGGGTGATGCTGCGTCCCTCGCGGGGGGCGCTGCGAATGCCGGACGGGCGAAAGCCCCCGCCCCGCCGGCCAGGGCGAGGCAGAGGCTTCCGAGCAGGACCGACCGCCGGGAGGTGGCCGGTCTTGGACGGGGAAGGCGGGATCCTACCACCGGTAGGTCAGGCCGCCGGTGATGGTCCGCGGCTCTCCATAGCGGCAGCCCGAAGCGTTGACGCAGGTCATATACTCGGTGCCGGTCAGGTTGGTGACGTTCAGCTTCAGCATGGCCCCCTTCATCTCGGGTACGATGGCCCCCAGGTCGTAACGGGCCATGGCGTCCATCAGCACCCGGCCCGGCACGTGTTCGGCAGCTCCGGAGACGTTGGTCGAGCTGATGTACTTCACGCCCGATCCCAGACGCAGGCCGGGAATGCCCAGATCGTCAAAGCCGTAGTCCACCCAGCCGGACACGGAATGTTCGGGCACCAGGGCCACCCGCTGGTCGATCTCGCCGGGGGTGTTGCTTTCGGTGGTCCGGGCATCGGTATAGGCATAGGCACCGATCAGGTTCAGCGCACCGGCGGAATACTTGGCTTCCAGTTCAAAGCCCTTGGACACCACTTCGCCGGTCTGCACCGAATAGGTGGAATCCACCGGATCGGGCGTCAGCACATTGGTCTGGGTCAGGTGATAGGCCGCCGCGCTGAGCATCAGGCCGCTGTTGGCCGGCTGATAGCGCACGCCCACTTCGTACTGAGTGCCCTTGGTGGGATCGAAGGCGCCGCCAGAACGGTCCGTTCCCGACTGGGGCGAGAACGACTGGCTGAAGCTGGCATAGGGTGCGATGCCGTTGTCGAACAGATAGACCAGACCTGCCCGGCCGGTGAAGGCGGAGGCTTCGGTATCCGTGGTCGCCCCGGTGCGATAGCTTTCGGTGCTGCTGGTGCTCCAGTCCTGGCGTCCGCCCAGCAGGATGACCAGCTTGTCCCATAGCTTGATCTGATCCTGGAAATAGAGGCCCGCCTGATTGCTTTCTGTGTTGTCGCCGAAGTCCGATCCGGCCGGCGTGATTTGGGCGCCATACTGGGGATCGCTCAGGCTGATGGTGGTGATATTGCCCGAGTGGCGATGGCGGTTGTAACTGCTTTTGTAAACGTCGATCCCGGCCAGGAACGTATGCTTCGCCGGTCCGGTGGCGAAGGACAGCTCCGCCGCGTTGTCGGCGGTGAAGCCGGTGGAGGTCTCGTCGCGGTTGCTGACCGTGCGGTACAGGGTATCGCCCACCCGCTGGCCGTAGGTCAGGTAATCCCACTGCACCTCGGCGCGATAAAAGCGCATGGAGCTGCGCAGCGTCAGCCAGTCGGTCGCCTTGGTATCGAAGGCGTAGCCGATGGTGAAGCTGTCGGTATTGTACAGATCGAAGTCCGGCTCGCCGATGAACCGGTGCTGGGAGACGATGCCCGCATCCAGATCGGCGAAGGGCATGGGGGCGGCGAAGCGGGTGCGGGTCTGCTGATAGCTGGCCTGCACCACCAGCGAGGTGTCGTTGCTCGGCGTCCAGGCCAGGGACGGGGCGATGTAGCGGCGGTTGTTGTAGACATCATCCACCGAGGTGTCGGCGTCGCGGACCATGCCGGTCAGCCGGAAGGACAGCGCGTCGCTGATCGGGGCGCCCAGATCGGCTTCGAACTGCTTGTGGTCGAAGGATCCGTACTCGAAGCCCAACTCGCCGAAAGTGGCGCCGGTTGGCTTCTTGGTCACCGCATTGACCACGCCGCCAGGGCTGAGCTGGCCATAGAGGATGGAGGCCGGGCCGCGCAGCACTTCCACCCGTTCCAGGCCATAGGGCTCCTGCCCGCCGTCGTAGACGTTGGATTGCAGCTTCAAGCCGTCGCGCAGCATGCCGGAGCTGCCGTTGGCCACATTGAAGCCCCGCAGTTGGAAATCATCGACAGTGGCTGAAAAAACCGGCGCCTGGGCGTTGACGCCCGGAGTGTAGGACAGGGCCTGGGCCAGGCTGTCCGGGGCGGCGGCTTCCATCTGCTCGCGGGTGACAACGGACACCGACTGCGGGGTTTCGATGATTGGGGTGTCGGTTTTCATGCCCGCACTGTTGCTGGTGGCCACATAGGTATTCGCATAGCCGCCGGGCAGGGTGGGGGAGGCGCCTTCGATGCTGATCGGCGACAGGGTCACCGCATCCGCCGCGGGCTTTTCCAGCGATACGGTGGTCGGGCCGGTGAAGGTCGGGACAACGCCGGTGCCTTGCAGCAGGGTGTTCAGGCCACCTTCCACCGAGTAGTGACCGCTGAGTGCCGTGCTGCGCAGGCCGTCCACGGTTGCGGCATCAAAGAAGACCTGGATGCCCGTGGCGTCGGCAAAGGACAGCAGGGCGGCATTCAGGTCCTGGGCGGGAATGTCGAAGTCGATTCCGGCCTGCGCCTGTTGCGCTGCGGCGCCGGACCCCGTCGCCCCGGCCGCCGTGCCCGCCGCAAAGGCAGGAGCGCCCGCCCCGAATGCCAGGGCGGTGGCCAGGGCCACCCGTGCCGTCATCGTACCCCAGGGTATCGTCCCCTTGGCGAATGTCGCCTTTGCCTTCGCCGTCGTTTCCACTGCCCCCATGGTCATGCCACTCAACCCTCCAAGAGATCAACCTGCTTGCTTTGGCGAATGCGCCTTACTCGCACTCTGTGGGGTATGACGGCGTTGGCGGCGGAGACGGTAAAGGTCAGGGGCATATTTTCTGTGGAAGCACGCGTTTTGGGTGCACAGGCGCCCGAAGGCGGCGATCAGTACACCACGGTCAGGAAGGGCGGCAGGGTCGCGGTATGGGCGTCCAGGGTCCTGGTGATGGTGCGCAGGGCATTGTCCGGATCGCTGGTGTCAAAGGCGCCGCTCACCAAGCGGTCGGCCAGGGCGCTGTCGGCGATGACGATCTCTCCCCGGCGGTAGCGGTTCAGCTCTGCCACCACGGTGGAAAGGGGCACCCGGTCGAAGATCAGCCGGCCCCGGCGCCAGGCCAGGGCGTGGTTCGTCGAGACCGGAAGCACTGCCCCGATGCGGTCGGTTGCGGAGTAGCTGACCGTGTCGCCGGGCTCCAGGATCTGCTGTTCCGCCGGCGCGGTGCCGGTGGCGGGCAGGGAAACGCGGATGGCATGCTCAACGGCGGTAACCTCGATATGGTCCGCCAGGGCGTTGACCTGGAAGGTGGTGCCCAGGGCTTCGATGGTGCCCGGCCCGGCCTCCACCACAAACGGACGCCGTTCGCCATCCACGCCCGTGGGGGCGACGGCGAACACCGCAATCCCGTCCAGCAGGGTGATCCGCCGTTCCCCGGGACCGTAGTGGACGGCAAGCGCGCTGTCCGGGCCGACGGCGACGGTGGATCCTTCGGGCAGGGTGACCGTCGCGATTTCCGCCGGGCCGGTGGCGTGGTCTGCCTGCCACAGGATGTAGGGATTGCCGAACCACAGGCCGCCGGCCCCAAGCAGCACCAGCAGGCAGGCGGCCATGGCGGCCCCCTGCACCAGCGGACGCGGCATCCGTCGGCGCTGCTGCCGGGAAAAGCGTGCGGCGGCCAGGCCCACCGGAACGGGAGCGGCCCCCGGTGCAGCCCCCGGAGCGGATCCGGGCGCGGCCAAGGCGCGGATGTCGGGATCGATGCTCAACAGGCCGACGGTTTCCCAGGCGCAGACCGCTTCGTCGAAGGTGGTGCGATGGCGCGGGTCGGCATTCAGCCAGATCTCCAACGCCTGGCGTTCGGCGGGCATCAGGGGGCTGGCACCGATGCGGGCGACCCAATCGGCGGCCTGCTCGTCGATCCAGTCCTGAAGGTTCGGCGGCGCGTCGTCGGACGGGGCGGGCCTGTGGTCGGCGGGGGTCATTCCGGAGCCCTCAGATGCTGCATCAGATGCTTGACGCCCTTCGCCATATGTTTCTGTACCGAGCTTTCCGAAATGCCGAGCTGTTCGGCGATGGCCCGGTAGGTCATCCCGTGCACCCGTTGCAGCACGAAGATCTCGCGGGTCCGGGGGGGCATGGTGGACAGGAATTCCCGCACTTTGCCAAGCTCCTGCTTGCCGGTGACCGCCTGTTCGGGAGAGGGTGCCTGATCGGCGATGGCGGACAGATCATCCTCGGCCAGATCCTGCGCCGGCCGGCTGCGTTGCAGGCGAACATGGTCGATGGCCAGGTTATGGGCCATGCGATAGAGATAGGCGCGTTCGTTGGTGATCGCCGCAGCCGAACCGCCCGTGCCATGGGCGATGAAGCGGGTGAAGGTTTCCTGGGTCAGCTCGGCCGCCGTTTCCGTATCGCGCACCTTGCGGGTCAGATAGGCCAGCAGCTCGGTGCGATAGGTCTGGAACAGCCGATGGAAATCGGGTTTCGGCAAGGGAAAGGGTCCGGGGCCGGTCGATCAGGGAGATCGAACGGTAATGCAAATAAGAACCGATTGCAATAAGAGGGGCGATGGGGTTTAGGGGTATCTGAAATCCCGGGGCGCAAGGGTCGGTCCGGCCTGCGCCCCGGAACCAGGAGCTTACGACGGTTACAGCTTGACCGTCAGGCCGGCTCCTTCTCCGAAGCCGGTTTTGGGGGCACGTAGGCGGCGATGGCTTCTTCGGACGGAGGCCAGATCTGCTTTTCTCCGTCCAGGTAGGTGGCGATGGCCCTTGCGGCGCGGCGGCCGGCGCCCATGGCCAGGATCACCGTCGCCCCGCCGGTGACGATATCGCCGCCGGCAAAGACCCCGGGCATGGACGTGGCCTGGGTCGCCTCGTTGGCGATGATATAGCCGCGCTTGTTCAGTTCCAGCTTCGGGGTGGACTGGGGTACGATGGGGTTGGCATTGGTGCCCAGGGCGTAGATCACCGTGTCGCAGTCCAGCTCGACGAAGGCGTCAAGCGGGACGGGGCGGCGGCGACCCTGATCGTCGGCTTCGCCCAGCGTCATCTTCTGTACCCGCATGCCTCTGACGTCGCCGTTTTCGTCGGTGAGGATCTCCACCGGGGTATGCAGGAAGTGGAACTCGATCCCTTCTTCCTTGGCATGGCGGATCTCTTCCAGCCGCGCCGGGGCTTCGGCTTCGGAGCGGCGATAGACGCAGCGGACCTGCGGCACGCCCAGGCGCTTGGCCACCCGCAGGCAGTCCATGGCCGTGTTGCCCGCGCCGATGACCACGGCCGACGTGCCGATGGCAATGGGGGTGTCGGCCACCGGGAAGGTGTTGCCGCCCATCAGATTGACCCGGGTCAGGAACTCGTTGGCCGAATAGACCTGACCGGCAAATTCGCCGGGAATGCCCAGGAAGCTGGGAGCGCCGGCGCCGGCGGCGATGAACACGGCGTCATAGCCCTTGCTTTCCATCAGCTGGGAGACGGTGAAGGTCTTGCCGATGACCTTGTCGGTTTCGAAGGTCACGCCCAGATCGGTCAGCCGCTCCAGCTCCCGGTCGATGATGTCCCGGGGCAGGCGGAAGGCGGGGATGCCGTATTGCAGAACGCCGCCCAGGACGTGCAGGGCCTCGTAGACCGTGACCTTGGCGCCGAAGCGCACCAGATCCGCCGCCGCCGCCAGCCCGCCCGGGCCGGACCCGACGATGGCCACCTTGCCCAGAGAGCGCTCGAACGTGGGCGGGCTCAGCGGGGTGCCGTGGCCGTGGTCGCCGATGAACCGCTCCAGCCGGCCGATGGCCACGGATTCCACCTTGCGGCCCAGCAGGCATTGCTGCTCGCATTGGGTTTCCTGCGGGCAGACGCGGCCGCAGATGGACGGGAAGATGCTGGTTTCGCGGATCACGTCCAGCGCGCCGTCGATATCGTGCAGCAGCAGGCGGCGGATGAAGCCGGGGATGTCGATGCCGACGGGGCAGCCGGCGACACAGTCGGGCCGGTGGCATTGCAGGCAGCGTTCGGCTTCGCGGAAGGCATCTTCGGCGGAATAGCCCAAGTTCACTTCCAGGAAGTTGCTGGCGCGCTCGGTGGCGTTCCGCTCGGGCATCTTCACCTGGCAGGGTTCCACCTGCGAGATCTTCTTGTAGGTGCGCTTGCCTTCCTGGACCAGGATGCGATCCAGGTTGCAGACGTGGTCGAACTGCTCGTTGGCGGCGGCTTCCTCCTTGCCGAAGCGCTTCTGGCGCAGCATCAGTTCCTTGAAGTCCACCGCATGGCCGTCGAAGTCCGGGCCGTCGACGCAGGCGAAGCGCACCTTGCCGTCCACGGTCACCCGGCAGGAGCCGCACATCCCCGTGCCGTCCACCATGATGGTGTTCAGCGACACCATGGTCTTCACGCCGTAGGGCCGGGTGACCTCGGCGCAGGCGGCCATCATCGGCAGCGGGCCGATGGCGATGACCAGATCCGGCTTCTCGTTTTCCAGCACGTCCTTCAGGGCGTCGGTGACGAAGCCGGGCCGGCCCGCACTGCCGTTGTCGGTGCAGATGACCAGATCGTCGCTTTCGGCGCGGAAGCGGTCTTCCCAGAAGATCAGGCTGCTGTCGCGGAAGCCCATGATGCTGGTGGTTCGGTTGCCCTCTTCCCGGAAGGCGCGCAACTGGGGGTAGATCGGTGCCACCCCCAGGCCACCGCCGACGAAGACCACATGGCCCACCTTGCTGACATGCTGGGGCAGGCCCAGGGGACCGACGAAGTCGGCGATGGTATCGCCGGCCTTGTAATGGTCGCGCATTTCCCGGGTGGTCTTGCCCAGCGCCTGAATCACCGTGGTGACGGTGCCCGTTTCCCGATCGAAGTCGGCGACGGTGAGGGGGATCCGTTCCGCGCCGTCATGCAGGCGCAGCATGACGAAATGCCCGGCTTCGGCGGCCTGGGCAATGTCGGGGGCGTGGATGTCCCAAAGGAAGGTGGTGTCTGAGAATTGTTCGCGCCGCGTAATCCGGTACATGAGATGGTCGCTCCTCCCGGTGGCCCCGGTGACCGTTGATCGGTTTTGGAACCACCGTGCGCCCATCCTTTAGTCCTGACAAGATCCAATCGGACGACCCTCTCAGGAGATGCGGGAATACCCGGGGAAAAAGTATGGTTTGGGGTTTCGTGCGCGCCTGATTACCCCTTCTTGACCTTATATAGCGGTTGCGTGTCGCCGGCATCGACCTTCGGCCGGTTCTCTTCGACCTCTTCCAGGGGGGCGCAGCGGACCATGGTCTTCCTGCTGCGTTCGGCCAGGCGCTGGTATTCCGCCGTGCCCTGGCTCTTCCAGGTGATTTCGTCGGCCGAGAGGGTGCGGATGGTGCGGGCCGGAGATCCCGCCGCCAGAGTGCCGGCCGGGATGTCGGCGCCGGCCTTGACGAAGCTGTGGGCCGCGACGATGGCGTTTTCGCCTACCGTCACGCCATCCATCACCACCGCGTTCATGCCGATCAGCGCGTTCTTTCCCACCCGGCAGCCATGCAGGATCGCGCCGTGGCCAATGTGGCCGTCTTCTTCCACCACGGCTTCCTGGCCGGGGAAGGAATGCAGGGTGCAGCCGTCCTGGATGTTCGCACCGGCTTCCACCCGGATCGACCCGAAGTCACCCCGCAGCGAGGCGAATGGGCCGATATAGCAGCGCGGACCGACGATCACGTCGCCGATCAGAACCGCCGTCGGATGGACGAAGGCTTCGGGGTGAACCACGGGAATGACGCCGTCGATCGCATACACCTCGGGCCGCATCATGGACCGCTCCTTGTTGTTGTTGCCTCCCATGCGCCACCGTATGGACGCAGGAGCAGGATGCCCCAGTCACGCGGTCCGGTGCAATGTCGTATCGTGCCGATGGGGAGTGTGACGGGGCTCGTCCCTATTGGTTGTGTGCTTTCGGATGCATGTGCGGAAAAGTGGAAAAGCTGAAGGAGTCGTTTGACGGAACGATACCCCTCTTAAGTCTGATGGACGGCTATTCGGAGAGGGCTTTAGATGGATAATCGGAGTACTCCCAATGCGGATGCACGATCCGGCTGGGTATGTCACTTCGTAAAAATGCGTACGGCAGCCCCTCGCAGAAGGGGATAAGAATCATGAATTCCGGGGTAGGGAATACCGTTCAGGGAGACCGTAGTGCGCCCACTGTCTGCTCTTTTCAGCACCGCTTCATCCGTACCACCAGGCTCGGTTATTCGGGGAGAGGGCCTCCCGCAGCCGGGCGGTGTTCCCCCATCGGACGCGGACCTCGCCCAGGTCACGGACTCGATCCGCCGGATCATTGACGGCCAGCTCGATGCCCCTCTGCCGGCGGCTCCGGAGGGTTCCGCCCTCGCCGAGCATATCCGTCAGGTGGATATCTTGCGCAAGCGCTTGGCCACCCTGTCCAAGACCCTGGAGGACCATACCCTGGAAGAGGGGACCTCCGAACGGCAGCGGCGGGAGGCGATGTGCCACATGGCCGATTCCATCGAGGACGCGGTGGCCAAGGGCATCGACCGGGTGGAACAAAGCGTGGCGACCGCCTTGGGAGAATCCGCCGATGCGGTAAGCCGGGTGGAAGAGGTGGCCCAGGCGTCGATGCAGAGTGCGGCCCGGGTCAATCAGATCGACCAGATGACCAAGGCGACCACCGACCTGTCGTCGCGTATGGCAGAACAGGCGACCATCGCCCACCAAGTGACCACCGAGCTGGGGACGGCGGCAGACGACGTGCTGGGGGTGGCGCAGATCATCCAGACGATTGCCGCGCAGACCAACCTGCTGGCGCTGAATGCGACCATCGAGGCGGCCAGGGCCGGCGAAGCGGGGCGGGGCTTTGCGGTGGTGGCCGGAGAGGTGAAGACCCTGGCCCACCAGACCGCCGAGGCAACGGAGCAGGTGAAAAAACTGATCGGAGCGGTGCAGTCGGCGGCCGACCGGGTGATCGGCGCGACCCAGGCCATCGGCGATGCGGCGGGCGCCCTGAACGAAAACGCCAGCGTCGTTGCCACGGCCATCGTCGAGCAGTCGGCGGCCAACCGGGACATCGCCGATCATTCCGAAGATGCCTCCACGCGCATGCACCGCTTCGAAGGCAAGATGGAGGACATCCGCCAGAGCGTCCACGACGTCAACGTCAACGCCGGGGCCTTCCTGTCGCAAATCCGCGCCGAGGCTGGAGTGACCGTCGATACGGTCACCTTCGGCCAGAGTGCCCCGCTGACCGGCCCCGCCCAGGGGCTGGGCAAGGCGACCCGGGACGGCATCGCCCTGGCCTTCGCCGAGGTCAACGAGGCCGGCGGGATCAACGGGCGCTCCCTGCGCCTGGAAACCATGGACGACGGCTACAATCCCGAACGGACCCTGGGCAATGTGCGCAAGATGGTGCGCAGCGGCTCGGTGTTCGGGCTGCTGGGATCGGTGGGCACGCCCACGTCCAAGCTTGCCGAACTGGTGGCCCGGGGCGGCGGCATTCCGTTCATCGGTCCGGTCACCGGCGCGGACTTCCTGCGCAATGCGGACCTTGGTCACGTGTTGAACATCCGGGCCTCCTATCAGCAGGAGCTGGATGCTCTGGTGCGCTGGATGACGGAAACCGCCGGGGCAACGCGGCCAGCGCTGCTGTACCAAGGGGATGCCTATGGCCAGACGGTGATGAAGGCCCTGCGCACGGCCTTGTCATCGCGGGGCATCGCGCTGGAGGTGACGGGGTCCTACGACCGTGAGGTGGGGGATGTGGCCCCGGCCTTGGAGCGCATCCGCAACGGCAGGCCGGACGTGATCTTCCTGGCCGCCACCGCCAAGCCGGCAGCGGCCTTCGTGCGGCTGGCCCGGGACAAGGGGGGCAGCGTGCCGATGGCCACCATCTCCTTTGTCGGCAGCAACGACTTCGCCGGTCAGGTGGGGGCGGCCGGCGCCGGGGTGGTGATCAGCCAGGTGGTGCCGCTGCCCACCGATACCACCGAACCCATCGTGCGGCGCTATCGCGAGGCGGCCCGCAAGACCGGACTCTGCACCGAGCCCGACTTCCAATCGCTGGAAGGCTACATCACCGGACTCGCCGTCGCCGAGCTGCTGGGCCACAGCCCCGAGCCCCTGACGCGTGAGGCTTTTCTGAAAGACCTGATTTCCGCCCGCCGCACTCTGGCCCTTCCGGGGTTCCCGCTAGAGATCGGACCGGGCCACAACCAGGCCAGCGACCGGGTATTTGTGACAGAGATGCAAGGAGATGGCCGCTTCGGCCCGGTGCGCGGCGCACGCCGGCAAGAAGGCGGAGACGCAGGTGCGGGACGCGGATAGGCCTAAAGTACTGTGCCCGGTTCCTTGACCACCCCCCGGTCAAAGCCTTTAATGGAGGTTGGGTTCAATTGAATCCGAAGGCTTTGGACGGATGTTTGGAATGGCTCAACCTTTAAACTTTTCAGGGGAAAGCCGCAAGGCCCAAGCGACGGGTTTTATTCCAGGATGTTCACCAAGGCAGGAACAGAGAGGCGGCGACCTGACCGGTACGCCGACAACATGAAATCAGTTGGAGGAAGACCCGATGGATATGGAATGGACCGCGCCTGAAGTTGAAGAAATCGAGTGCAGCGCCGAAATCTGCAGCTATGCCCCTGCCGACGACGGCGAACCGCCCCTCTTCTGAGCGGCCGTTTTCCCGAGAATGAATCCGTGACCGGGCGGCGATGGCCGGCCCGGGCGGATGCGGGGTGCGGCGGGTCCGGCCGGTACGGCCTCGATCCCCGGGTCGAGGTGCTGGTGGACCCGCCGGCCTTTTTCCTTTCGCGGCCCTCTCGGGACTATGGACATCCAAGTCGGAAGAGGATCACGGCGAAGGGAGGAAACCCGTGTCAGTCGCGGAAAATACCGTCCCCACAGCAGGGCAGGACGGCGGCGTGCCGGTGCGTGACGCAGCGATCAGGGGCGCGCGCGATGCAGCGTCCAGGGAAGCGTTCGAGCAGCGCCTGCGGGCCATCGGGACGGAACGGTATCACGACAAGCATCCGTTTCATCAGCGCCTGCATTCCGGGCAATGCACCCCCGATCAGGTGCGCGCCTGGGTGCTCAACCGGTATGTCTACCAAAGCCGCATTCCGCTGAAGGATGCGGCTTTTCTGTCGCGTTGCGAAGACCCGGACCTGCGCCGCACCTGGCGGTCGCGGATCGAAGATCATGACGGATCCGCCGACAGGCCGGGCGGGTTGCACCGCTGGCTGACCCTGGCCCGGGCGGTGGGGCTGGATCCGGACTATGTGGCTTCCATGGCCGGTGCCTTGCCGGCAACCCGCTTCGCCTGCGATGCCTATGTGCGCTTCGTGCGCGACCAGCCGATGCTGGAGGCGGTGGCCGCCTCGCTGACCGAACTGTTCGCCCCGAAGATCCATTCGGAGCGAATCGCCGGGCTGCTGGAGCATTACCCTTTCGCCAACGACGACAGCCTCAGCTACTTCCGCAATCGCCTGAAGGAGGCGCCGAAGGATGTGGCGTTCGGTCTGAAATACGTTCTGGATCACGCCGATACGGCGGAAAAGCAGGATGCGGCGGCCGCAGCCCTGACCTTCAAGACCGACGTGCTCTGGGCCATGCTGGATGCCCTGGATGCGGCGTATGTCACCCCGGGCCGTATCCCGCCCGGGGCCTGGCGGCCGGGACAGGGCTTGCTGCGGGAGGCGTCCTGATGCCGCTGACCCTCGATGAAACCCGCAAGATGCCCGACCTGGCAATCGCCGGGGCCGACTGCCCGCGCCTGCTGCGCGGCGTGCGGACCCGCTATGACCGGGCGCGGGGCATCTGGGTGCTGCTGGCCCCGGAACGGACCCTGAAACTGGACGCCATCGGCGCGGCGGTGCTGGAGGAGGTGGATGGTGTCCGCTCCTTCGATGCGGTGGTGGACCGGCTGGCCAGTCGCTTCAAGGCGCCGCGCGACCGCATCGCCCGGGATGCCGCCACCTTTCTACTGTCCTTACGCGACCGCCGCATGCTGGAGATCGACCCGTCATGACCCAGGACCTCGCCGAGCGGACCACGGAGACGCCGACTGTTCCCCGGCGGGCCTCCACCCCGCTGCCCATGGCGCTGGTGGCCGAACTGACCTATCGCTGTCCGCTGGCCTGCCCCTATTGCTCCAACCCCGAGGATTACGCCTGCCGGACGGCCGAGCTGTCCACAGACGACTGGATCGATACCTTCCGCCAGGCCGAGGCCCTGGGGGTGCTGCATGTCAGCCTGACCGGTGGCGAGCCGGCCGTGCGCAAGGACCTGCGGGAGCTGGTGGCCGCCGCCGCGGGGCTGGAGCTATATACCAACCTCATCACGTCGGGTGTCGGGCTGACACGGGCGCGGCTGGAGGCCCTGGCCGAGGCCGGCCTGGATCATGTGCAGCTGTCCTTGCAAGGAGTGCGGGCGGAAACGGCGGATCGCTTTGGCGGCTTCGATGGCGGCTTCGACCGCAAGATGGCTTTCGCCGGCTGGGTCGCCGAACTCGGCCTGCCCCTGACCCTCAACGCCGTGGTGCACCGGCATACCCTGGATGATCTGGAGGAAACCATCGATCTGGCGGTGCGCATGGGCGCGCGCCGGCTGGAGGTGGCGACGGTGCAGTTCTACGGCTGGGCCACCCGCAACAAGGCCGCCCTGATGCCCACCCGCGCCCAGGTGCAGCGGGCCGGCGAAGTGGTGCGCGCGGCCCGGGAGCGGCTGAAGGGCACGCTGGTGATCGACTACGTGCCCGGGGACTATTACGCAACCACCCCCAAGGCCTGCATGGGGGGCTGGGGGCAGCGGATCATGACCGTTACGCCGGAAGGGATGGTGCTGCCCTGCCATGCCGCCCAGAGCATCCCGAGCCTGACGTTCGATTCGGTGCGGGACCGGCCGCTGGCGGCCGTCTGGCACGACAGCGCGGCCTTCAACGCTTTCCGCGGCGAAGACTGGATGCAGGAGCCCTGCCGGTCGTGCGACCGCAGGACCACGGACTTCGGCGGCTGCCGTTGTCAGGCCCTTGCCCTGGCCGGGGATGCGGCGGCGACGGATCCCGCCTGTTCCCGATCCCCCCTGCACGGCGCCCTGGTGGCGGCTGCCGAGGCAGACGCGGGCAGCGACGACGCGCCCCTGCTGTATCGCCGCAGCTGAGGACTCCCCCTATACGCACACCTGCATCCGCGGACCGGTCAGAAGTACTATTGATGAAAAACACAGTGAATCAATAAGATTTCACCGTCACGAAGATGGTCGGTTCATGTTATATCGTTACATCGAACTTTACATGCATCGATCTTGTGGCGTCAATACATGTTGTCAGTAAAAGGATGGTGGCTAATGTGGCGCTCGTTGGAGTGTTTCCGCAAATGGATCCATATGTCCTTTTCGAAAAGCGATCAAAATTCCTACGAAAAGGGGAGGAATATGGCTGTTCTCGCAAAAGGCGGCTGCCGGTGTGAAAACAACCCGGTGCGGTTCGAATACAATGCGGCCCCGGTGGAGGTGCACTACTGCCTGTGCCAGGATTGCACGGACACCTGTGGTGGCGCGGTTGCCCTGATTGCCGTCGTTGAACGCAGCGCGTTCACGATCACCCAGGGTGAAGACAAGGTGCAGAACTTCGACACGAAGCCCACCTGCCACCGCCGTTTCTGCAAGGATTGCGGTTGCCACATGTTCCTGTATGTGGACGCTTTCCCCGACCATCTGCTGATCCATGTCCCGACCCTGGATCGAGATAGCGACGTCGGAGCCGCGCCTGACCGTTGGGTCTTCGTCAACTCCAAGCACGCCATGGTGACCATCCCCGATGACGGCCTGCCCCGTCACGCGGGTTGGGCCAACAGTGGCGACCCGGTGGCTGCGGAATAACCCTTTCGCGTTCTGCCGACGCCCTGCCCGGGGCGGTCGGGACGGCGAATCTCCCCGGTTTTCGGAGCGCCGTCCCGACAGCGGGCTCGATAATGGTGCCGCTTCATTGATACATATAAATAAGTTTGTGTCTCAAGGGCTTTGCAGCCTTAAAAGACTCGTGTGAACAAAAATCTCTCTGTATTGCATGTGCTCACGTAATTGTGCGGCGCAACATTTTGCATTTTGGGAAAAATATGTGGTATTGCAGCGACTTATTCTAGACTGCCGTACTATGGTTCTATCGACAACTACTGACCCTCCCCGCAAAATTCCCAAATAGCCGGCTCCGCCGTCACATCCTGTTTGCCATGTCGAGCAGATGGGTGCGGAAAAGGGGCGGGCTCATGTGAACGAACATGTGAACAAACCAGCATGTGAACAAACCAGCATGTGAACACGGTGAATCAACAATCTTAGCGGGGATGGAAATGTTTAAGGTCAAACTTTTGGCTGCCAGCGCGATGGTCGCGGTTCTGGGATTGGCGCCGGTAGCCGCGTCGGCCAACGACGAGTTGGTCAAGATGCAGCAGAATGACAAGAACTGGGTTATGCCGCTCGGCGATTACCACGCCACCCGTTACAGCGAGCTGAACCAGATCAACAAGGACAACGTCGGTGATCTCCAGGTGGCCTGGACGTTCTCCACCGGCGTGCTGCGCGGTCACGAAGGCGGGCCGCTGGTGATCGACGATATCATGTATATCCACACGCCGTTCCCCAACAAGGTGTTCGCCCTGGATCTGAACGACGCCGGCCGCATCATCTGGAAATACGAGCCGAAGCAGGATCCGAATGTGGTGCCTGTGATGTGCTGCGACACCGTTAATCGGGGTGTGGCCTATGGCGACGGCACGATCTTCCTGCACCAGGCCGACACCACGCTGGTGGCCCTGGACGCCAAGACCGGCGATGTGAAGTGGACGGCGGTGAACGGCGATCCCTCCAAGGGGGAAACCGGTACGGCTGCGCCGCTGGTGGTGGGCGACAAGGTGCTGATCGGCAACTCCGGCGGGGAGTTCGGTGTGCGCGGCCATATGTCCGCCTACAACATCAAAGACGGCTCCCTGGCCTGGCGCGCCTATTCCTCCGGTCCCGACTCCGACATCCTGCTTGACCCGGAAAAGACCACGGTGATGGGCAAGCCGGTGGGCGAGAATTCCTCTCTTACCACCTGGGAAGGCGACCAGTGGAAGCTGGGTGGTGGAACCACCTGGGGCTGGGTCTCTTATGACCCGGAACTGAACCTGATCTATTACGGGTCGGGCAACCCGGGAACCTGGAACCCCTCTCAGCGTCCGGGTGACAACCGCTGGTCCATGACCATCTTCGCCCGCGATGCCGACACCGGTGTGGCCAAGTGGGTCTACCAGATGACGCCCCATGACGAGTGGGACTATGACGGCGTCAACGAAGTCATGCTGGTGGACAAGGAAATCGACGGCAAGATGCGCAAGCTGCTGGTCCATCCGGACCGCAACGGCTTCGCCTATACCATGGACCGGGTGACCGGGGAGCTGCTGGTCGCCGAGAAATTCGATCCGGCCGTGAACTGGGCCACCCATGTGGATATGGAAACGGGCCGTCCGCAGGTTGTGGCCGAGTACTCCACCTCACAAAACGGCGCCGATTTCAACACCACCGGTGTCTGCCCGGCGGCGCTGGGCACCAAGGACCAGCAGCCGTCTTCGTACTCGCCGAAGTCCGGTCTGTTCTACATCCCCACAAACCACGTCTGCATGGACTACGAGCCGTTCCAGGTGTCCTACACCGCCGGCCAGCCCTATGTGGGGGCGACCCTGTCCATGTACCCGGCGCCGGGCGGTGAGAACCTGGGCAACTTCATTGCCTGGGACGCCATCGAAGGCAAGATCGTCTGGTCCATCCCGGAACCCTTCTCCGTGTGGTCGGGCGCGCTGGCCACGGCCGGTGACGTGGTCTTCTACGGTACCCTGGAAGGCTATCTGAAGGCGGTGGACGCCGCGACGGGCAAGGAGCTGTACCGCTTCAAGACCCCCTCGGGGATCATCGGCAACGTCAATACCTTTGAACATGACGGGACCCAATATGTGGCTGTTCTGTCGGGTATCGGCGGCTGGGCCGGGATCGGGATGGCCGCCGGCTTGACCGAAAGCACGGCCGGTCTGGGGGCTGTGGGCGCCTACCGGTCGCTGTCGTCCTACACCAACCTGGGTGGTCAGCTGACCGTGTTCGCTCTGCCGAACAGCTAAGCGGCACACCAGGGACTGTCCCCACGGTCCGGACGACCCCGGACGTGGGGACAGCTGCCTCGGCGCATGGTCCGTGGTCCGTGGGTGGGGCGCGGGTGATGGGGCCTGCGGGCACCGCGGACCATGACGGGGCACCAATCAGCAAAACAAGAAGGGGAAAAGCGCGAACTGCGCGGCCCCGCCAGGGAACAGGAAAAAAAGGCCCGTTGTTGTGAACCAAGGGCCTCGAGGGAGATCACTATATGCGTTTCTGGAAGATGGCTCTGACCGGTGTGAGTGGTGTGGCCTTGATGCTCGCCCTGTCCATGGTTCCCCAAGCCAAGGCGGCGGATTGGGAGGATGAACCCTATATCATCAAAGACGGCAAGGTTGATTACGGCACCTACAATGGCTATCGGCGCTATCACAACACCTGCCATGTCTGCCACGGTCCGGATGCCTTGGGCAGCAGCTTTGCGCCGGCACTGAAAGATTCCCTCAAGCAGCTCAGTTATTCGGATTTCCTGGACGTGGTCACCAACGGCCGGCAGGTGGATGGCGCCGGCGGAACGGAATCGGTGATGCCCAGCTTCGCCGAGAACCCGGACGTGATGCTCTACATCGACCACCTGTATGCCTACATCAAGGCGCGGTCCAACGATGCGCTGGGCCGGGGCCGTCCG
Organism: Rhodospirillaceae bacterium Z3-40; assembly: GCA_046233135.1. Lineage (GTDB taxonomy): Bacteria > Pseudomonadota > Alphaproteobacteria > Rhodospirillales > Rhodospirillaceae > JBJXHN01. The sequence continues at coordinate 478,261 of JBJXHN010000006.1, forward strand.
GGACGTCTGCCGCCCGATGAAGACCCGGTCTACAAGGAATGGAAGGAAATGCAATGAGGGCCGGAGCCCGGTCCCGGCTGTCCGCTAGTTCCGGTCGCGCGGCCCGCGTGACCGGTGGTCACGCCCTCGCCCATCCTGTTCGGACGGTTCTGGTCCTTGCGGGCCTGGTTGCGGGGGCGGCGGCGTTTATGCCGCCCGCCCGCGCGGCGACCACCGAGATCGTCGACCAGACCACGCTGCGTGTCTGTGCGGACCCGGGAAACCTTCCCTACTCCAATGACAAGGGGGAAGGCTTCGAAAACAAGATCGCCGAAGTGATCGCCAAGGATCTGGGGCGGCCGATCAGCTACACGTGGTTCCCGCAGACCATGGGGTTCGTGCGCAAGACCCTGGCCGCCAACCGCTGTGATCTGATCATCGGCGTGGCGACCACCAACGAGCTGATGCAGAACACCAACCCCTACTACCGCTCCAGCTATGTGCTGGTGCACCGGGCCGATACGCCGGTGCCGTCGGGGGACCTGTCTGATCCGGCCTTCAAGGATCTGCGGGTGGGCATTCAAGTCAATTCGCCCCCCGCCACTCTGGCGGCCCGCAATGGGCTGCTCGGCAAGGCCAGAAGCTACAAGCTGATGGTCGATACCCGGATCGAAAAGCCGATCCGCGATATGATCACCGACCTGTCCAACGGCGAGATCGACGTGGCTCTGGCCTGGGGGCCTCTTGCCGGTTATTGGGCGGAGCAGGTGGATCCGTCCCTGGCCGTCGTGCCCCTGAAGCCGGGCCTGGGGCTGGAACGCACCGACTTCCGCATTTCCATGGGTGTTCGCCACGGGGAAAACGAGTGGAAGCGGAAATTGAACGGTATTCTGGACTCTCATTCTGCCGAGATTCACCGGATTCTGGCGGACTACGGCGTGCCGCTGCTCGATGACCAGGGCAAGCTGATCGACCCTGCGGCAACCGGGGCGGATGTGCCGGAGCCGGAGGGCTATCGCATCGCCGACTATCGCGCGCCCGTGCCGGCGGGGCTGGAAGGGGCGCAGGTGCTTGATGTGGCGGCCCTGAAGGGCATGTCCTGGCGCACCGACGTGGTGCTGATCGATGTCATGCCGGCGGCCAACAAGCCGGCGGACCGGCCGGCGGACAAGATCTGGCGGGAGCCCACGCGCGACACTCTGGCCGGGGCGGTGTGGCTGGCGAACATGGGCTACGGCACGCTTTCGGAGGCCGATGCCGCCGCCTTCGAAGCCAAGCTGCACCAGCTGGCCGGGGAAGGGGATGCCAACACCCTGGTCTTCTTCTGTGAGCCCGACTGCTGGATGTCCTGGAACGCCGCCAAGCGGGCGATGGCGCTGGGGTTCAAGAACGTGGCCTGGTTCCGTGACGGCCGCAGCGCCTGGATCGATGCCGGACTGCCGCATAAGGAAATCCAGCCCTGGCGTCCCACAGCCGGCGGGGGGTGAGCGGCGGCGGCGGAGAGAAGCAGAGGAACAGGCCATGACCCCAGTGCAGGCGCTAAAAGGAGGTGCTCCGTCCCCGCTCTCCCGCCGGGGCTTCCTGCGGACCACCGTCGGTCAGGTGACCGGCCTGACGGCGGCCGGGGCGCTGGGGCTGTTGTGTCCCTGCTGCCGGGCCGGGGCCGTTGCCATGGCCGCCGATGGGGAGCGCCCGTTTCGCGAGGTGGCCCCGGGCGTCTTCGTCCGCGAAGGGGCGCAGGAGGAAATGACGGCGGCCAATCTGGGGGCCATCGCCAACACCGGCTTCATCATCGGCCGGGACAGTGTGGCGGTGGTCGATACGGGTACCTGCGAGGCCCATGGCCTGGCCTTGCGCCGGGCGGCCGAGGCGGTGACGGAACGGCCGATCAGTCATGTGATCGCGACCCATGTACATCCGGACCACTGTTTCGGCCATTCGGCCTTTGCCGATCTGCCGGCGGTGACCCTGGGCCATCAGAACCTCCCCCGCGCTCTGGCCGAGCGGGGACCGTTCTATGCCGAGCTGCTGCACCGCATTTCTCCCGACTTCGGTGCGCCCGGCTATGTGACCCCGGCGGAAACGGTCGCCGATATCCGGCGCATCGACCTGGGAGACCGGCCGTTGGTCCTGAAGGCCTGGGGGGCTGCCCATACGGACAACGACCTGACCGTTTTCGACGAGCGGGAAGGGGTGTTGTGGACCGGCGACCTGCTGTTCAGTGGCCGCCTGCCCACGGTGGACGGCAGCCTGCTCGGCTGGCTGGAGGTCCATGACAGCCTGCTGGGGCCGGATGTGAAAACGGCTGTGCCGGGGCATGGTCCGGTGGATGACGGCCGGGCGGCGTTGGCGGCGCAGCGGGCCTATCTGGCCGAACTGCGCGACCGGGTGCGGCTGGCCTTGGACGAGGGGCAGGACCTCACCGGGGCGGTACGGACTCTGACGGAAGAATCGGCAGCGGTCGGAGGCGGGGCAGAGGACTGGTTGCTGTACGACGACAACCACGGCCGCAATGTTGTGGCGGCCTATACGGAACTGGAGTGGGAATGATGAGACGAACACTGTCGTTCGCCCGTCCGGTGCGGATCGTGATGGCTCTGGCGGCTGTCGTGCTGCTGGCCCTGGGGCCGATCAAAGGACAGGGTGTGGCCCAGGCTGCCGACGATGCGGGCGGCGGGGCGCTGAGCGAAGCCGGCTCCGGTGCCTGGGAGGATATCCGGGGGCAGCTGTACGGCGATGACCGGGAGATCCTGGACGGCACGGGGGTGATTTCCCTGGATGCGCCGGACCGGGCGCTGGATGCCGCCACCGTGCCGATCACCATCGCCGCCGGGATCGATCAGACGGCGGATCGTTACATCAAGGCGGTGACCCTGGTCATCGACGAGAATCCGGCCCCGGTGGTCGGGACCTTCCGGCTGTATCCCGACAACGGCATTGCCAGCCTGTCCACCCGGGTGCGGGTCAACGCCTATACCAACATCCGCGTGATCGCCGAGACCAACGACGGCGCGCTCTATATGGCCAAGCGCTTCGTGAAGGCGTCGGGCGGCTGTTCGGCACCGGCGGTCAAGAACAACGAGGAAGCCTTGGCCCGCCTGGGCAAGATGAAGCTGAAGCAGATCGGCACCTGGCGCCCCGGCGAGGTGCAGGAAGCCCAGTTCATGGTCAGCCATCCCAACTACAGCGGTTTGCAGACCGATCCGGTGACCCTGCTATGGGTGCCCGCGCGCTATGTGCGGACCATCGACCTGTCCCTGGGGGACAAGCCGATCCTGCGCTTCGAGGGCGATATTTCCCTCAGCGAAAATCCCAGCATCCGCTTTTTCGTCAAGCCCGAGGGCGAGGCCGAGTTGAAGGCCCGCGTGGTCGATTCCGACGATACGGTCTTCGAGCAGAGCTGGCCGATCAAGCTGGCCCCGGTCCTTTGATGTCTGTCTGAAGGAGAACCCCTGTCCGTGCGTCTACTCCATTGGTCGCATACCCCCTCGTCAGGCGGCCGGCGGATTCCCACATGCTGGCTAAACGACACAACGCGGGGGAGCGCATGAACAGTAGTCCGGCGACGGCCGGGGACAGGCAGGCGGAGACCTTCGCCCCGCCCTTGTCCGTGGAGGGCATCACGTTCGGCTACGGCAAGCGGGTGGTGCTGAACGATCTGGGGTTCACGCTGGCGCCGGGGCGGGTGACGGCCCTGCTGGGGCCGAACGGGGCGGGGAAGACCACCCTGTTTTCGCTGATCACCGGCCTGTTCGATAGCCGGCAGGGCGAGATCCGCATTGCCGGCCAGTCCATGCGCCGCCATCGCACCCGGGCGCTGGCCAATCTGGGGGTGGTGTTCCAGTCCCAGACCCTGGACCTGGACCTGACCGTGGACCAGAACCTGCGCTATTTCGCCGCCCTGCGCGGACTGACGCGGTCTACCGCCGGGGCGCGCATTGATGAACTGCTCGAACGGATTGGCTTGGCCGAGCAGGCCCGGGCGACGGTGCGGACCCTGAGCGGCGGCCAGCGCCGGCGGGTGGAGGTGGCCCGGGCGCTGCTGGATCGGCCGGCCCTGCTGCTGCTTGACGAGCCCAGCACGGGGCTGGATATCGCCACACGCCGCTGGCTGATCTCTCACCTGCATTCCCTGGCGGCCGACGAGGGGCTGTGCATCTTCCTGGCCACCCATCTGGTGGACGAAGTGGCGCCCGACGACGACCTGATCGTCATGCACAAGGGGTCCATCCTGGTGCGCGGCACGGTGGATGAGGTGGTGCGCGCCACCGGCGCCAAGGATCTGGAAGCCGCTTTCACCTCTCTGACCAACGCTTCCGGAGATCCGGCCAAATGACGCCGAGCCACGCCTTCCGCGCCTTCCTGGCCATCCTCGCCCGCGAACTGCTGCGCTTTGTCCAGCAGCGGGAGCGGTTTTTCTCTGCCCTGGTCCGGCCGCTGGTATGGCTGCTGGTCTTCGCCGCCGGGTTCCGGGCGTCGCTGGGGCTGTCGATCATGCCGCCTTACGTCACCTACATCACCTACGATGTCTATGTGATGCCGGGACTGATTGCCATGATCCAGCTGTTCGCCGGCACCCAGAACTCGCTGTCGATGGTCTATGACCGCGAGATGGGGTCGATGCGGGTGCTGCTGTCGGCGCCGTTGCCGCGCGGCTTCCTGCTGATCGCGCGGATGCTGGCGGGAACGCTGGTGTCGGTGCTTCAGGTCTATGCCTTTATCGCCGTGGCGGCGATTTTCGGCACAGAGTTGCCGGCCTGGGGGCTGGTGGCGCTGTTTCCGGTGTTGGTGCTGACGGGGATGACCTTAAGTGCGCTGGGCATGTTCCTGTCATCGCAGATCAAGCAGCTGGAGAACTATGCGGGAGTGATGAACTTCCTGATCTTCCCGATGTTCTTCATCTCGACCGCCCTTTACCCCCTGTGGCGCATCCGCGAGGGCAGTCTGACGGTCCATGCGCTCTGTCAGTTCAATCCCTTCACCTATATCGTCGAGCTGATCCGCTTCACCCTGTACCTGGAGCCCAACTGGATGGCCCTGGGGATCGTGGTGGGCTCGCTGCTGGGCTTCGGCGGTCTGGCGCTGATCGGTTATACCCCCGCCCGGGGCGGCCCGGCGGCCGGACGGGCGGGGTAGGGGAGCCCGGAAGGGTTTGGGTTGGGGCACCGCTGACGGTTGGGATCGTGAAATAGCCGTATTGAAGGTTTTTGAAGAGCCGTCACGTCTTCCAGTTGGGTGTGGATCCGGCTATCCTGGTGATACCGGGAGTAGGTGAGGCGCCTATCCGGCTCCGGTCGATTGTGGCGTTTCAGGTTCTGTGTGCTGAAGGCGCTCCAGAGGATTGGGGGTCCAATGGGAAGTCAGGTTTTTCAATTTGCTAAAGACAGTCACGTCTTTTGGTATGCTGCGGCTTTGTCAACTCTTCTCATTTTTATTGATTGGGTGATGGGGGAGACAAAAAGGAAAAGGATGAGAGAGGCAGTTGGTGACTATTGGTTGTCTTTGGAGATGTATGGTTTAGAAGGTATTGTAAAAAGAAGATTTGTTTTACTATTGCGCATGGCGGAAAAAATTTTTGGAAAGAAACTTTTTTCTCTAAGATTTTTTCTTAGATCTGTATGTTTTAGTTTTTCTGTGTCATTTCTAATGATAATTGTTGCAAATTTGTACAATATTTCAGTATCTTATGTTGTTTTTGTTAATGAGTTAAAGGCATCTTTTCTTGCATTTATTCCTATTTTATTTAATGCAATTTTTGATTATTTTGCTATGTGTTTAACAATATTTTATATGAAGAAAACAATTATTTCAAATAAAAATAAATTAAAGATGATATACATCGATTCTCTTTTTTCTTCTATTTTATCCTGTGTGTCGCTTCTCGTATTTTTTGTTTCTCTTAAATATGTGACGGAGATATCAGTATTTAATTTGCAAAATCCTCCGCTAAAGAATAGCAGTTTATTGCCTTTGATTTATGCCTGTGTGGCAGGAGTGATTTTATCTTTTACTGGTTTGTTTTTTTTATTTTTTTGTTTTGGTGTGATATTATTTTTCACTTTTAGTTTCCTTTCAAGTGGTCAATATCATGTGATTTCCATTGTATGGCTCCTAGCATCGAATCTATGGCCAACCGCAATTTTTCTGTCATACCTTATATTTTACTACGGATCGTATTTTCTAAAACCAGTGTTACAGCCAGTAGTGTCCAGAATTACCTATGCATTCTACGACTCAAATAAAGGCGTTCTAACGACTATCTCCTTTGTCATTCCTCCCCTATTCTTGCTGATCGAATACGGTATCGGCCTGCTCACGCCCGCCTGAGCCGGATAACCACCCTGCAAAGACCGTCGTCCGCCGGGCGGCCCATGCTTCTGCGAATAAAAAGGGGACGTGGGAGGAGGCCTCTCCCACGTCCCCGCTGCGCCACCCGCGCATCCGCGGTCAAACCCGGACGGCGTTCCGCTCCTCCGTCAGGCGCCCAGCAGGCGCGCATGGTGGCGTAGGTGGTCTTCCATGAAGGTGGCAATGAAGAAGTAGGAGTGGTCATAGCCCTCCTGCATGCGCACGGTGACGGCCTGCCCCTTGTCGCCGGCGGCTTCGGAGAAGTGCCAGGTCTGCAACTGGTTCTCCAGGAAGTTGTCGGCCGTGCCCTGGTCGATCAGAATTTCCGTGGGGAATCCCCGGGTGCGCACCAGATGGCAGGCGTCATGCTCCAGCCACAGGGTCTCATCCTCGCCCAGATAGGCGGTGAAGGCCTTCTGGCCCCAGGGCACCTGTGTCGGCGCGACGATGGGCGAAAAGGCGGAGACCGACTTGAACTTGTCCGGGTGGCGCATGGCGATGGTCAGCGCGCCGTGGCCGCCCATGGAATGGCCCATGATGCCCGATGCATGGGGCTGCACCGGGAAGGCGGCCTCGATCAGGGCGGGCAGTTCGGCGGTGACGTAGGAATACATCTTGAAATGCGGTGCCCAGGGCTCCTGGGTGGCGTCCACATAGAAGCCCGCGCCCTGGCCCAGGTCGTACGCCTCGTCATTCGCCACGCTTTCGCCGCGCGGGCTGGTGTCGGGGGCGACGATCATCAGCCCCAGTTCGGCCGCCATCCGCTGGGCGCCGGCCTTGACGGTGAAGTTCTCCTCGGTGCAGGTCAGGCCCGACAGGTAGTAGACCGCGGGCACCGGACCCTTTTCGGCGGCGGGCGGCAGGAACACGGCCAGCTTCATCGGGGTGCCGGTGCTCTCGCTCTGGTGGGTGAGGATCAGTTGGGTGCCGCCGAAACACCGCGTCTTGGAGACTTCTTCAAACGCACTCATGGGGCTGCTCCTGTGGCTGGTCCTGGGGAAGCATTTTGGGCATCGGTATGCGCAGAAACCGGGAGGCCATGGCCATAACCTCCCGGCCCTGACCGGATCCCCGAACGGGGATCCGGCAGCAGATATTGTAGATCTTCTAGAACATCACCACGCTGCGGATCGACTTGCCTTCGTGCATCAGATCGAAGGCGGTGTTGATCTCGTCGAGCGGCATGGTGTGGGTGATCAGGTCGTCGATGTTGATCTTCCCGTCCATGTACCAGTCGACGATCTTCGGCACGTCGGTGCGGCCCCGCGCACCGCCGAAGGCGGTGCCCTTCCACACGCGGCCGGTGACCAGCTGGAAGGGCCGGGTGGCGATTTCCTTGCCGGCTTCGGCGACGCCGATGATGATCGATTCCCCCCAGCCGCGATGGCAGCATTCCAGAGCCTGGCGCATGACGTTGACGTTGCCGGTGGCGTCGAAGGAGAAGTCGGCGCCGCCGCCGGTCAGGTCGACGATGGCCTGAACCACCTTGTCGAGGCCGACTTCGTTGGGGTTGATGAAGTCGGTCATGCCGAACTTCTTGGCCATTTCCACCTTGCCGGGGTTGATGTCGACACCGATGATCTTGTCGGCACCCACCATGCGGGCACCCTGGATCACGTTCAGGCCGATGCCACCCAGGCCGAAAACCACCACGTTCGCACCCGGCCAGACCTTGGCGGTGTAGACCACCGCGCCGATGCCCGTGGTCACGCCGCAACCGATGTAGCAAATTTTGTCGAAGGGGGCGTCCTCGCGCACCTTGGCCAGGGCGATTTCCGGCAGCACGGTGAAATTGGAGAACGTGGAGCAGCCCATATAGTGGAACACTTCCTTGCCGTCCGCCGAGAAGCGGGAGGTGCCGTCGGGCATCAGGCCCTGGCCCTGGGTGGCGCGGATGGAGGTGCAGAGGTTGGAGCGCTGCGACAGGCAGGTCTTACATTCCCGGCATTCCGGGGTGTAGAGGGGGATCACGTGGTCGCCGGGCTTCAGGGACTTCACGCCTTCGCCCACTTCCCGCACGACGCCCGCGCCTTCGTGACCCAGGATGGCGGGGAACTTGCCCTCGGAGTCGAGGCCGGACAGCGTGTAGGCGTCCGTATGGCAAATGCCCGTGGCCATCACTTCAACCAATACTTCGCCAGCCTTGGGACCTTCGAGATCGACCGTCTCGACGGTCAGCGGTTTGTTCGACTCCCAAGCGACCGCAGCGCGTGTTTTCATAACGGACTTTCCTCCAAGAATCTGAGCGGCAACCAGTGGCGGCAGCCATTGAACGAACAGGCTTTTGTGTACCGGATGGCTTTGGCGAGCCTCTATAGTTCTATAGTACGTCCTGGGTTTCCTGAAGACCTCACGGCAGTCCGCTGCGCGGACGCGTCCGGCGGGGCGGCCTGACGGTCGGGCGCTGAATAAACTCCCTGCCACTGTGTCCTCGCGCTGGACCACGAGCATGGCGTCAACCCGTTCAGGCCGCCGGGCAATTGTAAACCGGTACTGTAGACCTATTTCGGCCGTGGTCCCGGATTTGGAATAATTCGGATCTTAAAAACAAGATGTCTTCAACCCGGGCGACAGAGTCCCGGGAGGACAATAAGGAACGGGTGAGGAAACGTGATTAGACTCGGCGCTTTTGCGCTCTGTCTGCTGTTGTCGGCGATGACGACGGCGCGGGCGCTCGACATTCCCATCGTCTACCTGACACGCACCGAAGACCCCCGCCTGCCCCTGGCCCTGATCGACAGGGTGGTCGAGGATCCCGGTGTCTGGGGCGCCCGGCTGGCCTTGCAGGACAATGCCACCACCGGCGGGTTTCTCGGTCAGGACTACACCTTGATCGAAGTGACGGTGCCGGCCGACGGGGACGTGCTGGCCACCTTCGCCGCCGAGGTGGACAAGGGCCACAGGCTCTTTGTTTCCGATCTGCCCAGGGCCGACCTGCTGGCCATCGCGCGGGCGCCCGAATCCGCAGAGACGTTGATCTTCAATGGCCGGGTCGGGGATGACGACCTGCGCACCGACTTGTGCTTCCCCCAGGTGTTCCATACGGCGCTCAGCCGGGCCATGCGGGCCGACGGGCTGGTGCAGTTCCTGGTGTGGAAACGCTGGACCCGGCTGTTCCTGCTGTCGGGCACCCGGGAGGGCGACATTGCCTTTGCCGAGGCGGTACGCCATGCGGCGAAAAAGTTCGGTGCGGAGGTGGTGGCGGAGAAGACCTACGACTACTCGCCGATCTCTCGCCGGACGGACAGCGGCCATATCCAGGTGCAGCAGCAGATGCCCGTGGCGACCGAGGGCGGTGGCGACTATCAGGTGCTGATCGCCGCCGACGAAAGCGAGGTTTTCGGCGAATACCTGCCCTACAACACCCGCGAGCCGCGGCCCGTCGCCGGCACCCATGGCCTGGTCGCCACATCCTGGCATCGGGTGCAGGAGCAGTGGGGCTCCACCCAGTTCCAACGGCGGTTCGAAGAATTGGCGGGGCGTTGGATGGAGGAGCGGGACTATGGCGCCTGGCTGGGCGTGCGGGCCATCGGCGAGGCGGTGACCCGGGTCAGCACGGCGGAGCCGGCCGATCTGCGCGCCTATCTGCGCGGCGGGGATTTCGCCCTGGGCGGATTCAAGGGAGTCGGTCTGAGCTTCCGCCCCTGGAGCCAGCAGATGCGCCAGCCGGTGCTGCTGGTCAATAAACGGGTGCTGGTGTCGGCGTCGCCGCAGCCCGGATTCCTGCATCAAAGAACGCCGCTGGACGGGCTTGGCTTCGACGAGCCGGAAACCCGGTGCGCGCTCAACTAACCGCCGCTCCGCTCACCCGCGAAAAATATGTGATCCAAACCAAGCATCAAGAACATTGGGAGGTAGTGCCGTGACACCAGAGATCTTTACCCCTTTACGCGTCCTGACCGTTGCCGCGACGGTTCTGGCAACCGCACCCGCCTGGGCGGAGACCGCCTATGTCTCCAACGAAAAAGGCAATTCGATCAGCGTCATCGATGGCGACACGCTGGAGGTGATCAAGGAAGTGGAGGTGGGCACCCGGCCGCGCGGCATCGTGCTCAGCAAGGATTACAAGCACCTGTACATCTGCGCCAGCGAGGACAACCACATCCAGGTGATGGATACGGAAACCCTGGAAATCACCGGCACCCTGCCATCGGGGCCGGATCCGGAACTGCTGGTGATCTCGCCGGACGGAACGCGCCTGTATGTGGCCAACGAGGATGACAATCTGGTCACGGTCATCGATCTGGCCAGTGGTCAGGCGGTCGCCGAAATCCCTGTGGGTGTCGAGCCCGAGGGCATGGGGGTCAGCCCCGATGGCAAGACCGTGGTCAATACCTCCGAAACCACCAACATGGCCCACTTCATCGACGTGGACAGCCTGAAAATCACAGACAACGTGCTGGTCGATCAGCGGCCGCGCTATGCGGAATTTACCAGTGACGGGTCGGAAGTCTGGGTGACCTCGGAAATTGGCGGCACGGTGGCCGTGATCGATGCCAAGGACCGGACCGTGAAGAAGAAGATCTCGTTCGAGATCCCGGGCTTGCAGGCCGAAGCGATCCAGCCCGTAGGCATCCGCCTGCTGAAGGACCGCAGCAAGGCCTTTGTCGCCCTGGGGCCGGCCAACCGCATCGCCGTCATCAACCCCGCGACCTACGAGGTCGAAGATTACATCCTGGTGGGCCAGCGCGTCTGGCAGCTGGAGCTGACCCCCGACGAAAGTCGTCTCTACACGACGAACGGGGTCAGCAATGATGTGTCGGTGATCGATGTGGCCGAGGAAAAGGCCATCAAATCGATCCCCGTGGGCAGCTTCCCCTGGGGCGTGATGATCCGGCCGTGACATGGCCGCGGCTGGGAGCCGGCGAGGGACTGAGACCCCCGCCGTCTCCCGACCGGCCAGGTACCGCTTACCGGCCAGATTCCGCTTACAGGAAGGACGAAGACAGTGGCAGGTGGACGAGGAAGGCATCGTCTCGTGCATAGTTTGGTCAGCACATCCGCTCGCCGTCTGGCGGGCATCGCGATCGCCGCCGGGCTGGCGGCCCCCTGGGGGATCGCTGCCGGACCGGCGCATGCGGCCCCGACGGGGGACTGGCCTTGTATTCAGGTATTCGTGCCCCGCATCTCCGGTCCGCAGGTGTGGTCCGGCCCCGCCCTGGATCCGGAAGCCTGGAAGGGGCAGGGGGATATCCAGCGGGTCGCGTCGAAACTCGCCGCCCGCCGGCTGCCGGTGGAAGAGGCGGGACCCCTGGTGGACGCGTTCGCCGAAGCCCAGGCGGCCGACCAGCGGGCTGCCAAGGTGACGGCCCTGTTCGGTCGGACGCTGGAACTGCTCAATCGCGACCGGGCCTCCATCGTTGCGGGGATACACCGCTTCACGGACCGCCAGCGGGGGCTGACCGCGCGCATCCAGGAAACCCAGGACATCTTGCAGCAGGATGGGCTGGCCGAGGATCGCAAGGAGGCGCTGACCGAACAGCTGATCTGGGATACCCGCTTGCTGAAAGAGCGGGAGCACTCGCTGAAATACTTGTGCGAGCAGCCGGTGCTGCTGGAACAGCGGGCCTTCGCCCTGGGCCGCCTTCTGGTCGACCGGCTGGGAGAATGATCATGGGATTTGGCAAAGTCGCAGGGACCCTGGCCGCCATTCTGATGCTGATGGCCACGCCGGCCGGCAACCCGGTCCGGGCTGCCGAAGAGGGCGGGCCGGACAGCACCGGGCGCGCCGCGCAAGACGGTCAAAGCGGCCTGGAACCGGGATCGGTGGCCGAAGTGATCTATGGCTTCAACCACCTGGGCGGCCTGCCGGAAACGGAACGGCTGGTCTACGCCTACCGGCTGGAAGGCTCGATCCTGGAAAACCCCTACGAGGACGAGATCATCGCCACCTTCCATCGCCGCCCGGCCGAGGCCGGAGCGGAGGTGCAGAAAACGGCGGCGCCGCAAAAGGTGCAGGAAGGCGCCGGGGAGCCGACCTACGACGTGGACATGACGGTCTTCACCGGCACCCGCAATCAACAGGTCCCGACCCTGTCGGCAAGCCGGGCCAACCCGTTGCTGGTCTTCTTCTTCCAGCATGACGGCATGCGGATGAGCCGCAACACGGGGGGCAGTGGCCACTACTTCCGCAATGCCATGCGCCGGGCCATCAATGCCCCCGGCATGGCCCGGCCGGAAACCTTGACCCTGGATCTGAACGACCGGCCGGTGGAGGCCACGGCGGTGCAGCTGCGACCCTTTGCCGCCGATGCCAACCGCGCCCGGCTGATGGAATTCGCCAACAAGGTCTATCGCTTCGTGATGTCGCCATCGGTCCCGGGCGGGATCTACGAGCTGGAAGCCGTTGTCCCGGGGCCGGAGGGCCTGCCGCCGCTGCTGCGGGAAACCTACCGTTTGAAGGAGAGCACGCCATGACACGCACCAAGACCCGTTTCGGGCTGATCCTGCTGGCGGCTCTGGGCCTTGGCCTGCACGGGGCGGCGCCGGCCAGTGCTGCCCGCTCCAACGACTACCCCACCGAGGTCATCGCCGACTACGTGTTCGGCTGCATGGCTGCGAACGGACAGACGGCCGAATCCCTGCGCCAGTGCTCGTGCAGCATCGATGTCCTGTCCTCGCTGCTGACATTCGAGGACTACGACATGGCCGAGACCATCCTGCGCATGCGTCAGGTGGCCGGCGGCGGCGAAAAGATGGCCCTGTTCCGCGAAACGCCTTTCGCCACGGATGCCATCGACCGCCTGCGCCGCGCCCAGGTGGAAGCGGAGGTACGCTGCTTTCTGTAAGGGCGCCGGTTTGTGAACGCGGGCAAAGACCCGAACCGGCGCCCCGTGGCAAGGAACTGAGAGTTAAGAAACCCCAGAGGAGACGTGAACATGATCCGTGCGTTTGTTGTTGCAGCGACTGTTGGTATGAGCACCATGGTTCTGACCGCCCCGGCGATGGCCGATGCGGGCAATGGCGAAAAGGTGTTCAAGCGGTGCATGGCCTGTCATTCGGTGGAAGCCGGGGAAAACAAGGTCGGGCCGTCGCTGCATGGCGTGGTCGGCCGCCATTCCGCCGCCATTGAGGATTTCAAGTACTCCGATGCCATGAAGGGCGCCAACCTGGTCTGGGATGAACAGAACCTGACGGAATGGCTGACCAACCCCCGCAAGTTCCTGAAGGGGACCAGCATGGCCTTCGCCGGCCTGCGCAAGGAAAGCGACGTGACGGACGTGATCGATTATCTGAAGCAGCAGAGCGAGTAATCTCCACCGTTTTGATCTTCCCGGTGGGCGCGCTCCCTGACCTAGAGGGAACGGGGAGGGGGCGCGTTCCGCCCGGGGCGGACAGGAAGGCGGCGGGGGCCTCTGGTGGGCAGTGTCTGTGAGGTGATGGATGAAGGAAGAAGTGATCCTGAATCAGGCCCAGGCCGTGCCCCGGCCCCGGATCGCGCGGGCCTGGTCCAGTGCCACCGATCCGGCGCGGATCACCACGGACCTGACGGTGGGCATCGCCGGCAGTGATCCCAGCCTGATCGCCGTATTCGTCTCTGCCAGCCTGCCCTATCAGGACATCATCGCGCCCATCTCGGCGGCCTTTCCGGATGTCACCGTGGTCGGCTGCACAACGGCGGGCAGCCTGACTCCGGATTGCTATGTGGCCGGCGGGGCGGTGGCCGTGGCCTTTGACCGTGCGACCTTCAGCTTCGAGACCTGCGTGCTGACCGATCTGCGGTCCTATTCCGTGGTGCACGGTCGGGAAGCCATCGAAACCGCCTATTACCACCTGCTGCGCAGCCTGGAACCGGATCAGACCAACCTGTTTGCCATGCTGCTGGTCGACGGCCTGTCCCGGCGAGAGGAGGAAATCGCCGCCAGTGCCTATGCCGCCCTGGACGAAGTGCCGGTGTTCGGTGCTTCGGCCGGGAACAACCTGCATTATGATTCCACGCAGATCTTCCATAACGGCCGTCTGCTCGACGATGCGGCGATGGTGGTGATCGGGGCCTCCAGCCGGCCGGTGGAGGTGTTCAAGCTGGAGCATTTCCAGCCCACCGACCGCAAGGTGGTGATCACCCGGGCTGATACGGACAAGCGGGTGGTCTGGACCATCGATGCCGAACCGGCGGCCGAGGAGTACGCCCGGCTGCTGGGGGTGACGCCCAAGGATCTGACGCCGGAGCTGTTCGCGGCGAATCCGCTGCTGATGCGCATCGGCGGCGAATACCACGTGCGCGCCATCCAGAAGGTGGATGCGGACGGCGGGCTGAATTTCTTCTGTGCGGTGGAGGAGGGAGCCGTGCTGACCCGCGCGACGCCCGAGCACATGCGCGAGAATCTGGAGCAGAACATCACCCAGCTGGAAGAGCGGCTGGGCGAACTGGATCTGGTGCTGTGCTTCGACTGCATCCTGCGGCGGGTGGAAGCGGAGCGGCTGGGCCTGCAATCCGAACTGCTACCGGTCTTTCGAAAGTACAATATGATCGGGTTCAACACCTATGGGGAGCAGTACCGCTCCTTGCATCTGAGTCAGACACTGACCGGATTGGCGATCGGGAGCGGGCCATGACGGGACTACGCATCGACAGGGCAGGGACCAGACCATTGGCCGGTCGTGACGGCAAGGGCGCGGCCCCGACCGCTTCGGTGGTGGCGCCGGAGGGCTTGGTGGACGAAGCCTTGCCGGAGGATATGTCGCCGGCGGATCTGGTCGCCGAAGTGGGCCGTTTGCGCTATGAGAACCGCAAGCTGCGGACCATCCGCGATGCGCTGATCCGTCACGTGGACCGCAACCACGATATCAACGGCACGGCCAACCGCTTCCTGCGCGGCACGCTGGAGGTGGAAACCAGCGTCGAGAAGCGGATCCAGCGCCTTGCCCGCACCATGAGCGAAGCCAAGATCGCCCGCCGCCAGCTGCGTCAGGCCATCGAATGCATCGGCGAGGGGTTCATCCTCTACGACCGCGACGACCGGGTGATCATCTATAACCGCAAGTACGTTAAGCTGTTTCCCAAGCTGGCCGGCATTCTGAAGCCGGGGGTGACCTTCCGCGACCTGATCCAGAAAGCCGCCGAAACAGGTCTGGTGGTGGAATCCGTCACGGATCCCCAGGCCTGGATTGCCGCCCGGGCCGCCTATCATCAGCGCAGCAGCTGCCGTTTCCAGCAGTTGCTGGGCGACGGACGCTGGGTGCAGATCAGCGAGCGCGCCACGGATGAAGGCGGCAAGGTCACTATCGTCTCCGACATCACCCATTTCAAGCGCCTGGAGGAAACCCGCCGCCTGAGCAAGACGGCCCAGGATTCCGATCTGCTGGCCACCACGGTTGCCAGCATTGCCCAGGGGGTGCTGGTCTTCGACAGCAACCTGACCCTGACCACCTGGAACTCCCAGGCGGTGATGCTGCTGAACCTGCCCTATGTGGAGTTGCATGTGGGTGCCACAGTGCGCGATCTGCTGCATCTGGTCTGGCGCCATGGCGCGCGGGTGTCCCGGGACTCCAAGCGCGAGGTCGAAAGCTGGGTGCGCGACGTGAAGCGCCGATATCCCTTGCGCATCGAGATGATCTACCCCGGTGACCGGGCGCTGTCGGCCAACTTCCGGGGCATGCCAGACGACGGCTTCGTGGTCACCCTGATGGATGTTTCCCACCAGCTTCAGGCCACCCTGCTGCTGGCCCGCAATAACGAGGAGCTGGAGCGCCGGGTGCAGGAGCGCACCGGCGAGTTGATCCGGGTCAACGAGATCCTGCGCGACGAGGTGGACCGCCACGAGAAGACCGCCGCTGCCCTGGAACGCACCCGCAAGGCCGCCGAGGCGGTGAGCCTCAGCAAGATGCGCTTCCTGGCCGCCGCCAGCCACGACTTGCTGCAGCCCCTGAACGCCGCGCGGCTGTATCTGACCGCGCTGGAAACGTCGCCCTTCGTCGATCCGGGGGCGATGGATCTGATCGGGAAAATGGGGCAGGCCTTCCAGTCCACCGAAGAACTGCTGAACACCATCCTGGATATCTCCAAGATGGATGCGGGGGGGTATCAGCCGAAGTTCTCTTCGGTCGAGCTGTCGCCCCTGTTCCAGACCCTGGAGACGGAGTTCGAACCCCAGGCGCGCCACAAGAAGCTGCGGCTGCGCATGGTGCCTTGTTCCGATGTGGTCTGGTCCGACGCCCAGCTGTTGCGCCGGATCATCCAGAATTTCCTGTCCAACGCCATCAAGTACACCGAGCGGGGCACCATCCTGATCGGCGCCCGCCACCAGAGCGGCAAGCTGTCCATCGAAGTGCACGACAGCGGCATCGGCATCGCCCCGGAAGACCGGGAGGTGATTTTCGAGGAGTTCCGCCGCGTCACCTCCAGCCCCCTGGAAACCCGGGGGCTCGGACTCGGGCTGGCCATCGTCAAGCGGGCGGCGGACCTGCTGGGGCACGAGGTCGGATTACGGTCCCGGCCGGGAAAGGGATCGTCGTTCTCTTTGAAGGTGCCGCTCCAGCGCACGGTTGCGCCCTGTGCTCCCGGTGGCAAGGGCCAGCCCTGGTATCGCCAGGGGGACAGCCTGCCGGCCGCCGCGGCGGTGGCGGAGGAAGAGGACGAAGGCCTGTTCTTCATCCTGGAGAACGACGAAAGCGTGGCCCACGCCATGTCCACGCTGCTGGCCCATTGGAAGATGAATGCGGTGATCGCCCCATCCTTCCCGGCCATGCTCGACGTGATCCGCCGCCACGGGGTGACGCCGACGGCGATTATCGCCGACCTCCACCTGGACGGGGATATCGACGGGATCGATGCAATCATTCTGTTGCGGGAACACCTGGGGACCAATCTTCCCGGGATCCTGGTCACGGCGGACCAGTCGAGCGTGATCAAGGATCGCGCCCGGGCCAAGCAGATCGAGTACTTCTCGAAGCCGGTAAAGGCCGCGCAGTTGCGGGCCTACCTGCTCCTTCTCTCCAAACCCGAACCGTCCTCGGCGGCGTTGCCCAGCGAGTCCAGTGTCTGATTGAAGATTTCGCCCCGGGCCATCAGCACCGCCTGCATCCGGGTCGGCACCTGGAACTTGCGCAGGATGGCCGAAACGTGGCCCTTCACCGTGGACTCGCTGATCGACAGTTCATAGCCGATCTGCTTGTTCAGCAAGCCCTCGCCCAGCATGCGCAGCACCGTGCGCTGCTGCGGCGTCAGGGAATAGGCGGCATGCGCGGCCAATTCCGCCTTGCGGGCGGCCTGGGCCTTGGCGGCCTTGTCATCGTTGGGGAAGACCGTTTCGCCATTCAGTACGGCGGTCACTGCGGCGATGATCTCTTCCGCATCGGCCATCTTGTTCAGAAAGCCGAGCGCCCCATAGCCTTCCACCAGGTCGGCCAGACGGGCGTCATCCAGCCCCGACAGCACCAGGATCGGCAGGCGCGGGGCAGCCTTGCGGAGCTGCGACAGCCCCTGGAACCCTTCCACATCCGGCAATTTCAAGTCGAGCAGGACAAGGTCGAGATCGGAGCGCTCGCCGATGATTCGCAGGGCGTCGGCAGCGGAATGCGCCATCAGTATTTCCGGATCCTCCAACCCCTGGCGCAGGGTTGTTTCCAATGCGGAACAGACCAGCGGGTGGTCGTCGACGATTAGGATGAACATCCATCATCCTCCCTGTGGACCGGTGTCGTTTGAATCGCACCGTGTTGTTGTGAACGGGTCCTTTTTTGGCCCGCAATATATGTACGCGAGTGGGGGCGGTTTTGCCA
Organism: Rhodospirillaceae bacterium Z3-40; assembly: GCA_046233135.1. Taxonomy (GTDB): domain Bacteria; phylum Pseudomonadota; class Alphaproteobacteria; order Rhodospirillales; family Rhodospirillaceae; genus JBJXHN01. Next base: position 496,309 of record JBJXHN010000006.1, read on the forward strand.
GAAAAGGAGTCCCCCAACCTTGGGATGGACAGTATCGTATTGAAAAATATCGTAAAAAATTCTCTTTGGTTAAATTAGGGTGCTCGCATAAGGCGGTAAATCTGGAATGATTTCAACCTATTCTATATCAAAACCGTCGGATTTCGGGTCCGCAGAGTCCCGGCCGCCCCAAAGAAAAGGGTGCGGCTTATTGGCCACCGAAGTTGGCGTCGCGGATCAGGGCGCGGCCCTGGGGGGTAGAGACCTTGGGGAAATAGCGAATGCCGCCGGCATTGGCCTTTTCGGCGAACAGGAAGTAGGCCACGTCGCCTTCACGTAGGACGATGCTTTGGGCGGCTAGGCGCCGTGTGCCGCGCCAGGCTTCCAGCAGGTGGTTGGTGTCCGTGGTCAGTTCCCACACCAGATAGCTGCCATTGCGCACGGGCAGGCGGGGACCGCCATCCAGGCTGATGGTCTCGCCGCCGGCCAGGATCAGGCCCGGACGGTGATAGACGTAGGCCAGGGTGGTTTCTTCGCGGGGAATGCCGCCCTGGGCCAGGGCGATGGCATCGATGCGCGCCTGTTCCGAGGCGCTGGGATCGGCCCCGTCGGCCATGCCGTCACCGCTGATCGACCGGGAGGTGGGTGAACTGCAGGCCGCCAGGGCCAGGGCGCCGAACAGGCAGAAAATCCTCAGGGCTGACCGGAGCATGCTGCCCTCCCTTCATGGCCGGGGACGATGGCTGGGGGCTGGATGGTAAAAGGCAAACCTTGCTGAAAGATGAATCGCGGTGTGGACGGGAGGGCGCTTACCTGTGGCTGGCCGGGTCGTCGGGGTAGACCCGGGTATCGGGCCGTGCGAGGGGGGAGGCGTCCGCTCCGGTGCCCGCATCCGCGCCACCGGCCTGGATCCGCTTGCTGAGGTCGGCGCATTTTTCGCCCAGCGCCAGGGCGGCGTGGGCGCTTTCCTTGGCTGCGGCCCGGCGGGCTTCGCCGTTGCATATCTGCTGCCAGGTGGCCATCAGATCTTCCAGCTGCTGGGCAGCAGCCTGGGGGATGCGGGCCGGGGTGGAGGCAGACCCCGCCATGACCGCCAGTCCCACCGCCAGCGTCCACCGCACGGTCGCCCGGCCGAACAGGGCGGGACGGCGGAGAAGGAGACGGCGACGACGGGACTGGGGGGCCATGGTGGAATGCCTCGGGGTAGGGGTAAAAGTAGGGTCAGCGGACAGGGCCGGTTACGGGGCTTGCTTCAGCTCGCGCACGGCCACATAGGTGCCCGGCGCGTCGCACAGGGGCTCGAACACGCCGCACCCGGGGTCGCGGGCGGGCACCATCTTGCCGGCATGCTTGCTGACCCATTCGTTCCAGTCCGGCCACCAGGAGCCGTCGGTCTGGGTGGCCTTTTCCAACCAGGCTTCGGGGTCCTTGATCTTCCGGTTATAGGTCCAGAAACAGTACTTGTTGGCCGCCGGCGGATTGATCACCCCGGCGATGTGGCCGGACGCGGACAGCACGAACTTCACCGGACCGCTGTACAGCTGGGATCCCAGATAGGTGCTGCGCCAGGGGGCGATGTGGTCTTCCCGGGCGCTGATGAAGTAGCTGGGGGTCTTGATGTTGGTCAGGTCGATGGGGGTGCCGAGCAGGGTGACACCGCCCGGGTCCTTCACCTTGTTCTCCTGATACATCTTGCGCAGATAGAAACTATGCATGGCCGCCGGCATGCGGGTGCTGTCGGAGTTCCAGTACAGCAGGTCGAAGGGGAAGGGATCCTTGCCTAGCAGGTAGTTATTGACCACGAACGACCAGATCAGGTCGTTGGACCGCAGCAGGTTGAACGTGCCGGCCATTTCCGACCCGTCCAGATAGCCGCGCTGCTTCATCTGGTCTTCCAGGTATTCCAGGGTTTCGTCGTCGATGAAGACGCCCAGTTCGCCCGGCTCGGAGAAGTCCAGCATGGTGGTGAAATGGGTGGCCGACGCGATCTTGGCGCTCTGGCCGTTGCTTTCCAGCCAGGACAGGGTGCAGCCCAGCAGGGTGCCGCCCAGGCAGTAGCCGATGACATTGGCCGAAGACTGACCGGTCATCTTTTCGATCTGTTCCAGCGCTTCCAGCGGCCCTTCCTTCATGTAGTCCTCGAAGGACTTCATGGCCAGGCTGGCATCCGGATTGACCCAGGAAATGACATAGACCGTGTGGCCCTGGTCGACCGCCCACTTGATGAAAGAGTTCTTGGCCCGCAGGTCGAGAATGTAGAACTTGTTGATCCAGGGCGGAATGATCAGCAGCGGCTTTTCATAGACCTCTTCGGTGGTCGGCGTGTACTGCAACAGCTCCATCAGGTCGTTGCGATAGACCACCTTGCCCGGCGTGACGGCAACGTTCTCGCCCACCTTGAACGCGGACTCGTCGGTCATCGAGATCCTGCCCCGCTCCATGTCGGTCAGCAGGTTCTCCAGACCCTTCACCAGGTTCTCGCCGCCGGATTCCACGGTGTGGCGCAGTACTTCCGGGTTGGTCAGCAGGAAGTTGGAGGGCGACATCGCGTCGACGAACTGGCGGGTGTAGAAGTCCACCTTCTCGGCGGTGTGCTTGTCCAGGCCGTCAACCTCGTTGACCGTGCTCTGCAGCCAGCGGGACGTCAGCAGGTAGGACTGCTTGATGAAGTCGAAGACTTCGTTCTCCTGCCAGGCCTCGTCCTTGAAGCGGCGGTCGCCCCGGTCGGGCTGGGCCACCGGCTGAGAGGATTCCCCCATCATGCGCAAGGCGGCATTCTGCCACAGGGACATATAGTCCTGCCACAGGGTCATCTGGGCTTCCATGAGACGGGCCGGATTGCTCATCATCCGGGTCGTCATCTCGAAGAAGGCGCCGCCGACATTCATCGGATCGGAAAGCCCGACGGACGGATTGGCCGCCTGTCGGGACAGGAAATCACTAACCAGCTTCTGGCTTTTTTCGGCGATGTCGGCCATCGTCCGGCTCATGGTGCTGGGATCGGGTAATTTGAACTCGCTGCTCTGCTGATCGGCCATTCTGGAGGTCCCCGTGCTATGACCCACGCAAACGCCTGTTGCGCTCGACGCGCCTGCCCGTCAATGTGGCGCCGCTCGCGTCGGCGCCGTCGCATGTGGCACCTCCGCCGTGGAGGTACCGGATAGTATATATGGAGCCGCGTCCGTTTGATTTTGGCCCTGAGCCGGCGCGGTCTCGAAGCAGGTGTTTTTGATCGGACGCAACGATCAGTGTCATAATCCGCGCGGTGAGCCAAGGCTATACCTGATATCGGGCGGAGCTGTTAAGGGTCAAATGGGTGACAAGAGCCGAATAGCGGAATAGATGACGAAAGTTAGGTTTTTTTCGTTCAAATAGGCACGCGGAATCAATAGAATCATTGCGGTGTCGGGCGCAGCAACGGGGAGCGAGATTTGTCATGACCATGGGGAAGACCCAACGCCTTTCGCAAAGCGGACTGCGGATCGTGGCGGCAGCCCTGGTGCTGGCCGGGGGGCTGGCGGTATCGGCCTGCTCGTCCGACGATCCCGACAGCGCGGCCGCCCGGGCGGATACTGCCCCGGGTGACTTCCCCGATGTGAACACCGTCCCGGAAACCAAGCCGGCCAATCCGTCGCCCGAGGAACTGGAAAGCGTGGCGCAAGGTCTGGTGGCCGATGCCCAGGGGCGCCGCTACCTGAACGAAGGCACTCGCCGCGCCCCGACGGAGATCAGTGCGCCGCCTTCTGCCGCTCCGGCGCCGGGGACCGTGCCGCCGCCGCCCGCGCCCTCCGTGGCGCCCAGCCCGGTGTCGCCGGCGGCGACGCCTGAGACTGTGGCCACCGCCGCGCCATCGGCGGAGCCTGCCGTCCCGCCGATGGCGCGGACCACGGTTACCCCCGTCGCGCCGGGTCAGGCTGCTCCGAGCCCTGCCGTTCCGCGTATGGCCGCCGCCGCGCCGATGGCCGGTCCGGGCACGCTGGTGATCGATTCCAGCGGTGCGCGCACCGAACAGGTGGCCTCGCTGCGGCCCACCGGCGCGGTCGATGCCGCCGCCGCGGCCAACGGCTATCGCTCGCTGGACGACTACGATCCGCGCGGCGTGCGGGTGTCGTCCAAGGTGGGCGTGATCTACTTCAGCAATGCCTCGTCGGGCCTGGACGGCAACGATATGACTGTGATCCGGGAAATTGCCGCCTATCACCGGCAATACGGCGGAACCTTGCGGGTGGTCGGCCATGCGTCCAGCCGGACCGCCGACATGTCGCCGACACAGCACATGACCGCCAACCTGGAAATGTCCGCCCAGCGGGCAGATACGGTTGCCCGAGCTCTGATCGCCAGCGGAGTCCCCGCTGGCCAGATCTTCGTCGGTGCGGTGTCCGACGAACAGAAGATCTACAGGGAGGTCATGCCTTCCGGAGAAGCCCACAATCGCCGTGCCGAGGTTTACCTCGATTACTGATGCCCCTCCCGGTAGTGTCCGGCCTTTGGGGGCCGGACACCCTGTAGCCTCTCGGGTTCGGCTCCTCTGCCCCAGCACTGCCACGGTTGCCGCCCACTGTGCGGGACCGTTTCTATCGCATGGATCAAAAGTGCCATGGACCAGGATTTTTATCGTATCAAGCGTCTTCCCCCGTACGTCTTCGCCGAAGTGAATGCCATGAAGGCCCGTGCCCGGGCCAATGGCGAGGACATTATTGATCTCGGCATGGGCAACCCCGACCAGCCCACGCCCCAGCATATCGTCGATAAGCTGTGCGAGGCCGCGAACAATCCCCGCGCCCACCGCTATTCCATGTCGCGCGGCATTCCCGGGCTGCGCCGGGCGCTGGCCACCTACTACGACCGCCGGTTCGGGGTGGAACTGAACCCGGAGACCGAATGCATCGTCACCCTGGGCTCCAAGGAAGGCCTGGCCAACCTGGCCCAGGCGATCACCAGCCCGGGCGATATCGTGCTGGCCCCCAACCCCAGCTATCCGATCCACGCCTTCGGCTTCATCATCGCCGGCGGGTCGGTGCGCCATATTCCGGCCGCGCCGGGTCCGGAGTTTCTGGAAGCGCTGGAGCGGGGGGTGCGCCATTCGGTGCCCAAGCCGGTGGCGGTGCTGCTGAACTTCCCGTCCAATCCGACGGCCCATGTGGCCGATCTGGATTTTTACGGTCAGGTGGTGGATTTCTGCCGCTTCCACGGCATCTACATCCTGTCCGACCTGGCCTATTCCGAGATCTACTTCGACGACGACAAGCCGCCGCCGTCTGTGCTGCAGGTGCCGGGTGCGAAGGACGTGACCATTGAGTTCACGTCCTTGTCCAAGACCTATTCCATGCCGGGCTGGCGCATCGGTTTTGCGGCGGGCAACCGGGCGCTGATCTCTGCCCTGACCCGCATCAAGTCCTATCTGGACTATGGTGCTTTCACGCCGGTTCAGGTGGCGGCCACGGCGGCGCTGAATGGTCCGCAAGAGTGTGTGGACGAGATCCGCGCCATGTACAAGGATCGGCGCGACGTGCTGATCGACGGTCTGGTGCAGGCCGGCTGGGACGTGCCGTCGCCGCCAGCGACCATGTTCTGCTGGGCACCCCTGCCGCCGGCGTTCGCCCATCTCGGGTCCCTGGAGTTCTCCAAGCTGCTGATGAGCGAGGCCAATGTGGCCGTGGCCCCGGGTGTGGGCTTCGGCGAGCACGGCGATCAGCATGTGCGCATCGCCTTGGTGGAGAACAAGCATCGCATCCGCCAGGCGGTCCGGAATATCAAGGCCTTCATGGGCAACTATCAGTCCGTGTTGGAGCAGACGGAATTGAAACAGGTGAGGGGGTCATGAGTAGTCCGTTGAAGGTGGCCATCGCCGGCCTGGGCACGGTCGGTGCGGGGACGGTTCAGGTGTTGCAGGAACAGGCGGCTCTTCTGGCCGCCCGTTCCGGTCGGCCCATCGAGGTTACCGCCGTTTCCGCCCGCAACCGGGCGCGGGACCGCGGGGTGGATCTGTCGGCCTACGCCTGGTTCGATGATCCGGTGGCCATGGCCCGCGATGCCGATGCCGATGTGGTGGTGGAACTGATCGGCGGCTCCGACGGGCCGGCCAAGGCCTGCTGCGAAGCCGCCCTGGCGGCTGGCCGCCATGTGGTGACGGCTAACAAGGCGCTGCTCGCTCACCATGGTCTCGCCCTGGCCGCCAAAGCCGAAGAGGCGGGCTGCGGCCTGCTGTACGAGGCGGCGGTGGCCGGCGGCATTCCGGTGATCAAGACCCTGCGGGAAGGGCTGGCGGCGAACCGGACCAATGCCCTCTACGGCATCCTCAACGGCACCTGCAACTACATCCTGACCACCATGCGCGAAAGCGGGCGGGAGTTCGAGGATGTGCTGGCCGAGGCCCAGGACCTGGGCTACGCCGAGGCCGATCCCAGTTTCGACATCGACGGGGTCGACGCCGCCCACAAGCTGGCCCTGCTTGCCAGCATCGCCTTCGGCATGCCGGTGGATTTCGAGGCGGTGGACTGCGAAGGCATCCGCCATGTCAGCGCCCTGGATATCGCCTACGCCGACGCGCTGGGCTTCCGCATCAAGCTGCTGGCCATGGCCCGCAAGGGCGACCGCGGCATCGAGCAGCGGGTCGGCCCGGTGATGGTGCCCGAAGACAGTCCCATCGCCCATGTCGAAGGCGTGTTCAATGCCGTGGTCACCGAAGGGGACTTCGTCGGGCGCACGGTGATGGAAGGACGGGGAGCCGGCGCCGGTCCGACCGCTTCGGCGGTGGTGGCCGACCTGGTGGATCTGGCGGCCGGCCGCATTGCGCCGGTCTTCGGGGTTCCCGTGGCCGCGCTGGCGAAACAGCCCTTCGCGTCCTCGGAACAGCACGTGGGTCCCTATTACGTGCGCCTGATGGTGGTCGACCGTCCGGGGGTGTTTGCCGATATCGCCGTGGCCCTGCGGGAAGAGCAGGTGTCCATGGAATCCATCCTGCAGCGCGCCCGGGCACCCGGCGAGACCGTGCCCCTGGTGATGACCCTGCACGATACGGAGGACGCGGCGCTGCGCCGCGCGCTCGCCAAGATCGAAGCGCTGGACTCCGTGACCGAACCACCGCACGTCATCCGTATCGAAGACTTCCAGGCCTGATCGGCCTTTAGGCGGATGTCCGTTCGGATGCTCGCCAGAAAATGTGGGCGGCCACCAATTTGTCATTGGTGGCCGCCCACATTTCTATTGCGAAGGGCTTCCGCGAAACAAACTTCTAAGGGGAGCCTGAAACGGCGGGGCGTGGGACGGCCCTGGTCGATATATTCAAATCGGTGGTGTAAGCTCCCATGTGTCAATTAGGCCATCCATCTTAAGGCCGAAGAAAAACAATCGTTGGGAGGAATGGTGTGTCCGACATTCTGATGGCTGAACGGGCCGGCGCCGGGGAACCGGCGGCCGAGACCCATCCCGGATCGGAAGCGGCCGTGGCGGCTGCGCTGGACCGGAACCTCGGACTGGATGTGGCTCGGGTGACCGAGGCGGCTGCGGTGGCAGCGGCACGGCATATGGGCAAAGGCGATGAACGCGCCGCCGATCTGGCGGCTACGGCGGCCATGCGCGAGGCTCTGTCGACGGTGCCGATGGACGGGGTGATCGTTCTGGGCGCCGATCCCGAACCGGAAGAGGGCCTGTTCCGCCTTGGCGAGGCGGTGGGGGCCGGTGGTACGGTGGTGGACGTCGGGGTGACGCCCCTGGAAGGCGCGACCATCTGCGCCATGGGGGCGCCCAATGCGGCGGCTTGCATGGCGCTGGCCAAGCGCGGAGACCTGCTGAGCGTGCCGCCGGTCTATATGGAAAAGCTCGCGGTGGGACCCGGCGTGCCCGCCGGGACGGTGGATATCGACGTTTCTCCGGCGGAAAACCTGGCCGCCCTGGCCGCCGCCTTGGGGCGGGAGGTGGAGGATCTTCTGGTTTGCATCCTCGACCGGCCGCGCAATGATCAGGTCATTGCTCAGGTACGCGAGGCCGGGGCGCGGATCACCCTGATCTCCGATGGCGATGTTTCGGGCGTGCTGTCTGTTGGCCTGCCCGATACCGGGGTGGATCTCTACCTCGGCTCCGGCGGAGCTGCGGAAGGCGTGCTGGCCTGCGCCGGCTTGAAATGCCTGGGCGGTCAGATGCAGGGGCGGCTGATGCTGCGCGGCGACTCCGATAAGGCGGCCGCCCGTCGGGCGGGATTGGCCGATCCCCAGGCGGTTCTGGGGATGGACGACATGGTACGGGGCGAGACACTGTTCGCCGCCACCGGTGTTACCGACGGGACCCTGCTAAGTGGCGTGCGCTTGACCCGAAGCGGGGCGCGGACCAGCACCCTGGTGATGCGGTCGCGCACCGGGACCGTCCGCATGATTCAGACCCGGCACAGCCCGGACCGGGTCGTCGGCTTGATTTAAGGCAGGAGAGGAGCGCCGGCGGGGGACGGATCTCTCGCCGGCGCTGCTTTTAGCAGAAGGAGGGTGGTCGGGAGCATTGCCCTCACCGTTTCTCCTTTGATCGGAAGCACTTTCCCAGACCTAGGCTCTCCTTGCGGATCCGGCCCACAAGGGGTAGTGTCTGTGCATGAACAAGCTCTCCCCACCACCCGCTCTTCCGGCTGCACCGTTTCTTGGTGTGGAGCGTTCGCGTGCGCAGCGCCGCTGGGTTCAGCGCCCCCTTGATCAGCGTCAGGCCGAGGCCATTTGCCAGCGTCTGGGCGTGCCGGAGGTGGTGGGCCGGGTGATGGCGGGGCGAGGTGTGGGGGTGGAGCAGGCGGAGGCCTTCCTGGCCCCGACTCTACGGGATCTGTTGCCCGATCCCAGCCATCTGCTGGATATGGACGCCGCCGTTTCGCGTTTGGCCGAGGCTGCGGAGCGGCGGGAGACCGTGGCGATCTTTGGGGACTACGACGTGGACGGCGCGACCTCCACGGCCCTGCTGAAGCGGTTCCTGGTGGGGCTGGGGGTGCCGGTGCTGGTGCATATTCCGGATCGTGTCACGGAAGGCTATGGACCCAACGTCACGGCCATGCGGGATCTGGCGGCGCGGGGGGCCAGTGTCTGTGTGACCGTGGACTGCGGCATCAGCGCCTTTGCTCCGCTGGCCGAGGCCAAGGCTGTGGGCATGGACGTAATTGTCTGCGACCACCACGAAGCCCGCACCGAACTGCCCGCAGCGGTGGCGGTGATCAATCCCAAGCGGCTGGATGAAACCAGCCCGCACACCTACCTCGCAGCCGTCGGGGTGACATTCCTGTTGTGTGTCGGTCTGGCGCGTGCGCTGCGGGAGCGGGGCTGGAAAGCGGTTCCCGACCTGATGGCCTTGCTGGATCTGGTGGCCCTGGGGACCGTATGCGACATGGTGCCGCTGACGGGTGTCAACCGGGCCTTCGTCATCCAGGGGCTGAAGATGATGGCCCGGCGGGGCAATGTGGGGCTGACGGCTCTTGTGGATGGTGCCGGAATCTCGGAGGCCGTCGATGCTTTCCATCTGGGCTATATGTTGGGTCCCAGGGTCAATGCCGGTGGCCGGGTCGGCCGGGCGGGGCTTGGTGCCGATCTGTTGTGTTGCGACAATCCCGAGCAGGCAGCGGCCTGGGCGCGGGAGCTGGACGAGTTCAACGCCACCCGCAAGGATCTGGAGGCCGCCGTGCTGCTGGAGGCGATCGAGCAGGTGGAAACCCAAGCCTCCGGTGCTGTGCCTCTGGTCTTTGCCGTGGGCCAGCATTGGCATCCCGGGGTGGTTGGCATCGTCGCCAGCCGCCTGAAGGAGCGTTATGGCCTGCCGTCCTGCGCTGTGGCGGTGGAGGGGGGCATCGCCAAGGGCTCCGGCCGCTCAGTCCCCGGCATCGATCTGGGGCGGGCGATCATCGCCGCACGCGAGGCCGGGTTGCTGGACGCGGGCGGGGGCCATGCCATGGCGGCGGGCTTTACGGTGTCGGAAGACAAGCTGGACGCTTTCCGGGAGTTCTTGTCCGAACGCCTGTCCATGCAGGCCGAGGGCGGCGATCTGACGCCCCTGCTGGAACTGGACGGCGTGCTGGATGTGAACGGTGCCAATGGCGATCTGGTGCGGGCGTTGGCTCAAGCCGGCCCTTACGGCTCCGGCAATCCGGAACCGCGCTTTGCCATCGCCAATGCCAAGGTCGGGCGGGCGGATATCGTCGGGATGGGCCATGTCCGCTGTTTCCTGAGCGGTCCGGCCGGAGGTCGTTTGAAAGCCATCGCCTTCAAGGCGGCGGACGATGATGTCGGTCTGGCACTGCTGAATGCCCAGGGTGCGTCCCTGCATGTGGCCGGCACCCTGCGGGCCGATACCTGGCAGGGTCGCGACGGTGTCCAGTTCGTCATCGACGACGTGGCTTGACACTTGAGGTGACCGTTCTCCCGAAGATCATTCTGGTTTTGCGTTCCTGAAGGCCGCTTCCGAGGGCGGGACGCGTATTCTCATAGCCCGAGGCCCTTCGACAGGAAGGGTCTCGGGCTTTGATCCGTAGAGACGACCGAATCAGGCCAGGACCGTTCCCATGGTGGCCTGAATCTTCATCTGCGCCTGAATCTGGGCTTCCTGGGCGAGGGTCTGAGCGTTGTGCATCCACTTTTGCAGCTTCTCGAAGGCGCGAACTTCGATCTGGCGCACCCGCTCGCGGGAGATGCCGTACTGCTGGGACAGGTCTTCCAAGGTCACCGGGTCGTCGCGCAGGCGCCGTTCGGTGAGGATGTGGCGTTCCCGGTCGTTCAAGGTTTCCAGGGCACTGGATAGCAGGCGACGGCGCTGGCCCATCTCCTGGTTCTCGGCCAGCATGTTTTCCTGGCTGTCGCTGTCATCCACCAGCCAGTCCTGCCATTCCCCGTCACCGTCGGCCCGCACCGGGGCGTTCAGCGAGTGGTCGGGGCTGGACAGCCGGCGGTTCATGCTGATCACGTCGGCTTCCGGCACGCCCAGCTTAGTGGCGATGTGCTCGACATTTTCCGGGGCCATGTCGCCCTCGTCCATCAGCGCCAGCTGGCCCTTCATCTTGCGCAGATTGAAGAACAGCTTTTTTTGCGCCGCCGTCGTCCCCATCTTTACCAGCGACCAGGAATGCAGGATGTACTCTTGGATCGCGGCACGGATCCACCACATGGCATAGGTGGCCAAGCGGAAGCCGCGCTCGGGGTCGAAGCGCTTGACCGCCTGCATCAGGCCAACGTTGCCTTCACTGATCACTTCGCCCATGGGCAGGCCGTAGCCCCGGTAGCCCATGGCGATCTTGGCCACCAGTCGCAGGTGGCTGGTTACCAGCTTATGGGCGGCTTTGGACTCACCCTCGTCCCGCAGGCGCTTGGCCAGCATGTATTCTTCCTCGGGCGCGAGCATGGGAAATTTACGGATCTCCTGGAGGTAGCGGGTCAGGTTGCTTTCGGGACCAATAGTCAGTCCGGGAGCGGCTGTCGCCATGGGAAAAGTCTCCTCATGATCCTTGCGGCGGGAAAGGCGCAACACGGTGACCTCTGGACCGAGGCCTGGAACAATCGTCCATCGGGCGCGGGCAACGGACCTGGAAATCGGACCGAAAGGAACGGAGAGAGAAACGCGAAGAGCAGCGGGAGACCGGCCAATGACTGGCCTCTTCCTGGCATCCGATGCCCCAGTGTTCCTGGTTCTCGTCCTCCTGCGCTCAATGGGTGAGAGGTGCTACACTCTTTCCCCTGATTCGAATTCCAGAATATTAGACCGGCATGGTCAAGAATAGTAGAAAATTTCGTTCTATGCCGAAACGTCGATTATAGACTTGATATCATTGGGTAATTCAGTTTCAAAGTGCAGTGCAGCATTGGTTCGCGGATGCAGAAACCCTATGCGGTATGAGTGTAACGCTTGCCGATCCAGGCGACTCAGGGCTGTCAAAAGCCTTGTGGAGGCGTGCTTTGGGGCATTTCGGCGACCATATGTCGAGTCGCCCAGCAGCGGATGCCCCAAATGGGCCATGTGAACCCGCACCTGGTGGGTTCGTCCGGTATGGAGTCGACACTCGACCACAGAGGCCACACCTTCCAGGGAGCGCAGGGTTTTATAGTCGGTGACAGCGCGTTTACCGTTCGGGCCGCGGACCACGGCCATGCGCTTGCGCTGGGTCTGGTGGCGTCCGATCGGGGCATCGACGGTACCGGCAGGCGGGACAGGGGTGCCCCAGACCAGGGCGATATAGGCGCGTTCCAGGGAATGGACGGCAAACTGTTCGGCCAATCCCCGATGGGCCAGATCGGTTTTGGCGGCAATCATCAGGCCGCTGGTGTCCTTGTCCAGGCGATGGACAATGCCGGGCCGTCGTTCGCCGCCGATTCCGGACAGGCTGTCGCCGCAATGGGCGAGCAGGGCGTTGACTAGGGTGCGGTCTGGATTGCCGGGGGCCGGGTGGACCACCAGCCCAGGCGGTTTATCAATAACGATCAGGTCGTCGTCCTCATAGACCACGACCAGATCCATGGCCTGGGGCAGGGGAGTGGCGTCAACGGGAGGAGGTTCTTCTACCTCTGCGGACTGCCCCTGTTTGACCCGGCGGGCCGGGTCCAGTATCGTTACACCATCCACCCGGACATGTCCCTGCTCGATCAACTGGCGCAGGCGTGCCCGGGACAGGGTATCCACGACGCCGCTCAGCCATTTGTCCAGCCGTTCGCCGGCATCCGTGTCTGCGACGCGGCATTGGTGAATGGTGGAGCTGGAAGTGGATTCGGCCGACACGGACTGGATTCGCACTTGATTCGGTCAATACGCTCTGCTGCGGAAGGGACCGGACTTCGGGTCCCGTATCGGGCGGACGGGTACTGTGGAAAGAGGATCCCACGATAGGCCGTAATCGCGCACGCCCGCAAGGGTGTGTAAAAAAAGATAACGCCCCGGGTGGGGCATCCCCGATCCCGTCCCATAAGGCACAAGGGCCGGCACGGACGGTGGTGCGGGGGAGGATGAATTTGCATCGTGCGCGGAGCCCATCTCCCCTGCGCGTCCGATGCCCGGGAATCGGACGAATACATGCAGGCGTTGAAGTCGCTGGTCCTGTTCATGGGACTGCTGATCGTGGCCGGGATCGGTGTCCTGGCTTACGGGCTTTACAAGAAATCCACCGAACTGTCGGCGCCGCCGTCCGCTGTGACGGCACCGGCACAGATGGGGGCTCCACCGGCCCCCATGGCGGCCGGCCTCCCCGGGGCGGTGGCCGGGGCAACGTTGTCCGCTATAGACTTTGGTCTGTTAGGGCTGGACCAACCCACCGGGAGTACTGTACGATCTTATCGCCTCTCAGGATCCCTGTTGGTGATCGAGGTGGTGGGGGGTGGCGATCCGCCCCGGCTGGTTGTTGTTGACCTGGTTCGGGGTACGATCGCCGGGACGGTTCACCTCTCTCGGAAAGAAGGATGATCGTTGCATGGGTGCGGTGGCGTCATTTCCTATTCCCCCGAATACACCGGGGCGGCCTTCGCGGGTGGTCGTGTCCACCGGGGCGCTGACGGAGATTCGGGATCTGGCCCGAGCCGCTCTTCCGGGAGAGGCCTGCGGATTGCTGGTGGGTAAACGGCCTCCCCCAGGGCATCTGGCGGTGGTGACGCGTCATGTGCCGGCGGCCAATCTGCTGGCGACGGCCACCAATGACCGGTTCGAGATCGATCCCCGGGTCAGGCTGCGTCTGCAGCGGGATCTGCGGAACAGCGGCGGATCCGAAATGCTGCTGGGGCATTGGCATGCCCACCCCAGCAATGATCCCGTGCCGTCGGCCATGGATCGGCGTATGGCCTTCGAGCCGGCGCTGCTGTGGCTGATCGTGCCCCTGGAGCGCGCGACCGGGCGGACGAACCGGCTGCCCCGTGCGTGGTGGTCCACCGGCGCCGCGCAATCCCTGGTACCGGTAGAGCTGTCGATGAGCGGACCCCCGCCGGCGGAGATGTTGCGCGCGATGGGCCTGAAGGAAATCTGAAAAAAAAGGTCTTGCGCAAGGGCCGGGATCCCGGTACAACCCCGGCCCTCGCTGCACCGCGTCCCCATCGTCTAGCGGTCCAGGACATCACCCTTTCACGGTGAAGACACGGGTTCGAGTCCCGTTGGGGATGCCACCTCTTCCTAAAGAGGCTTGCTTCGGTCGGTCGGAGGTTTTCCGACCCATACGGCCAGGATAGTCGCAGTGACCACACCCACGCTCTATATTGATGCTGACGCCTGTCCTGTGAAGGACGAGGTGCTGCGGGTGGCGGCAAGGCATAAGCTGCGTACGGTGCTGGTCAGCGACGGCGGTCTGCCGCCTTACCGGGAGCCCCGGGTGGAGACGGTGTTCGTTCCTTCGGGGCCGGATGCGGCAGACGACTGGATTGCCGACCATATCTCAGCCCATGATATCTGCGTGACCAACGATACACCATTGGCGTCCCGCTGCCTGGAAAAGGCGGCCCATGCGATCAAGCCGAACGGTCAGCTTTTCACCGCCAATAACATCGGCATGGCCCTGGCCAGCAGGGATCTGATGCAAAGCCTGCGTGAGGCCGGCGCCATCACAGGCGGGCCGCGGCCGTTCAGTAAGGCCGACCGGTCGGCGTTCCTCAGTCAGTTGGAAAATCTTGTTCAGAAGGCACGGCGCGAGGCGTCCTGAGACGGTAGTCCGCCAGGCGTTCGCTTCCTGCGCGCAAGGCGCGAGAAATCCCGTTCACCTTGAATAAACCCCTTGCCTAAAATCCCGGGAACCGGACATAGTCCAGCCGCTGATTGTCGACTTGGCCGACCGACAGGGAACGTCGGAAAGCATGTGTTGGACGGGCGGAAACGGTACCATAATGCGCCGGCGTTCGAGCGTCGGGAAAGGGGTGGCATTCGATGGCTTTTCAGGGAAAGACGCGAAACCATTTGGTAGATCTTGAGCCCGGCTTTTATGTGATCCGCAACCAGTGCGTTGATCGCGGTGCGGTGGTGCCGACGGTAACTGTTGGTCATGCACCGTCTGAAAAGGCGGGGCAGCTGTATTTCATCGGTCATCGGCGCAATGGGCAAATCACCCTCGAATCCTCCGGCGAAATGGCCGTTGCGTATGTGGAAGGGGAAGGGGTTTCCGTGAATCTGACCCTGTTCATCCCGCCGCATTATGCCGAACAGGATATCGCCTTGCAGGTCCGCCGGATCGATGCCTTGCTGGCCCAGGATACGGCTGCCCACGGTGGTCCTCAGGGCGCACAGCCCCATGCCCCGTCGCCCGCCGGTCAGGCGCAGTTGCCGCTTGTCGCTTCGGCGCCGAAGGTTCCGGCGGACAGCGCTGGTCCTGCTGCCACCATGCCGGCGGCTCCGCCTTCCCAGCCGTCTCCTCCGGCTTTCGGTGCCCGCACCTCGCTCGTCCATTTGGGCGGGCATGTGGAAAAGGTGGGCGACATCACCATGCAGCCCGACCAGTGGCTGGGCAACCCTTCGGCCGGTACCCGGGTGGAAGGCTTTGTGGTGCTATGGCCCAACAAGCCCGCCGATGTGGAGTTGTGCTACGGTTGCGAGGTCGCCGACCTTGGCCGCCCGCTTTCGGGGATTACGGGCAGCTTTGTGGGATCCCGTGGGCGTGGAGGGCGGATCACCTCGGTCTGGGCCGAGCTGACCGGCACTGCGGCTGCCAATTACACCCTGTACACAGAGGTGGTCTTCGCCCGCAAGGGACCCGTGGTCGCTGTGCCTGGAGCAATGTCCAAGGTTGACGACCCTACCGACTATGTCGTGGCGCTGCGGATGAACGTAACGGGCCGTCCCGGCTAATTGGAGGCTTTCGGTCCCGTCCGGCCGGCGTGTTCCGCCGGCCATCCCGCTGCCGCGCTGTCTCCGTCAGAGGGAAGGATCTGGAACGCCTCCGGCACGGACGTCGTCGCATGATTGTCCGGCAGGGTCAGGTATTGCTGACCGCAGAAAAGCCCGGCACGACGCCGACCAAGGCGCGCGGAGTGGGTGACGGTGTCTTTGCTCAGGATCGAGATGTATTCCCTTCCGCCTGGACCGCCGCCACATGCATAAGGCATCTCTGGCGGAAACCCAGGGAAGTATATAACCCAATGGCTTTTGTATTCCACGCATAGGCATGTATAAGAACGTGCTCGTATCTGCTTGAGATTATATGTGCAACGTGGCGCAAAAGCAGGGTTCCCAACCCCTGTCCCTGGCAGGAGGGGTGTGCGCAGAGACCGCTAAGCTCCGAGTATCCGGGACCTTTCAGCCGTTCTCCGGCCATGGCGATCAAGCGGCCGTCGTCATCCCGGATGCCCCAGATGAGCGCTTTCATTGGGTTTGATAGTAGAGGGCAAAATTGACCTCTTTAAAATCAATATGTTAGGAGGTGATTTTTCGCTAGGTTTGAGAGCGAGCCTTGCTTGAGAGCCCTTTTTCGCGATTTTTAGATAAAATCAAATTTACCCAACTAAAGTCAATTTAATGCGTTTAATCAGTTAGTTATGGCTGTTTAACCGACGTTTGCATCCGGTTCACGGAACAGAGAGGTCGGACCATTTTGGTCCGACCTTCGTCCTCTGGTCCGACCCATATCGATGAGTTAGCGTCGGGGCTTGAGATCCAATGCCGACTTCCAGAGACGCTCTCTCAGCCTCGAAGTCGGGCTGTCTCGCTGCTGTAGGTGGAAACGTCGTTCAGCGCCGCGTTCACAGACGTTTATCTCTTCCTCATTTATCTTAGCCAACTCGATGTCAAGAAGTTCATAATATGCTTCCGATATATGCGACCCAATGCGCCAACCGATTTCAACTATATCCTCCTCAGACATTTCGTCTATTTTTTCTTTGGCAAACTCAAGCAATATTCCATAGAAAATATCTTCACCTATTATAGAAAATATCCTTCTATTTATGTGATTTATTTCTGCATTCTCTTTATTTTTTCTGCCTGTTAAAATATAGTCAACATCAATGTCGCATGCGTAACTAACTCTCATAATTATTTCCATGGGAATGGAGTTTCTCTTCTTCCAAGAAGAGATCGTCTTGTTTGAAACGTCGAGCATTTTAGAAAGATCAACATCTTTTTCGATGTCGAAGAGGCTTTTTATTCGAGAAATAATTGCCTCGACATCAATATCTGCATGTTCCTGCGTCATAAATCCCTCCAAATCTGCAATATGCAGATTTTTATCCGTTGACAGTCTGCGATATGCGGATTTATCGTGTCTGCATATCGCAGATTAGCATGCGGAGGCGAAAACGTGAAAGCGACTCTGCCAAGCCCGTCCAAGGACCTGCTTCGTAAAGTCAGGGCAGGTTTCGTTGTCCAAGGAACGTCACTGAATGCGTGGTGCCGTGACAATGGAGTGGTTCGGAGAACGGCAGAGCAAGCATTAGAAGGTCAAAACAAGAGCGATAATGCTAAAACTCTTATGAGTAAGATTGTATCTGCGGCAGGGTTAAATTTATGATCACTCTCCCGCCAATATTCTTAAACGACCTCTGCGGGCTTCCCTTTCAAGGAAGAGCTTTGCCGAAATCTGGACGGAAAGTCCGCAGTCGCTTAAACAACTCTCCCATAGAGTTATTCCGGGTCCCATCCAACGGCGGTTCCGCCCTCGCGGTCCTCTTCGAAGACCTCCCACCCGACACACAAACCGCCTACCTGCAACGCCTGCACGGTGTGGCTCCCGAGGATGGCCCCGACGCGGCGCTGTGGGCGGCCTATGCCGGCAAGGCCCCGAAGATCCGCAAGGCCGCCGAGCGCAACCTTGCCGCCATGCTGAGCTTCCACGACAAGCTGGATGCCGGCCTTCGCGTCAATCGCGCCGTGGCCGAAACCTGCAAGGAAACCGGCGTTTCCGTTGCCAGCATTCACCGCCTGCGCCTTCGGGTCAAGGATGTGCCCCGGGCCGACTGGCTGCCCGTTCTTGCCGCCAACTACTGCCCCCCGCCGCGTGAGAAAGCCCCGATGTCGGAAGAGGCGTGGAGCTTCTTCCTCAGTTTCTTGCAGCACAGCGCCCCGCGCATGCCGCTTTCCACGGCCCACCGTGAGACAGAGACGGCGGCAAAGAACGAGGGCTGGGAGTGGCCGGCCTATCTGGTGGTGTGGCGGCGCTGGGATGCCTTGCCGGCCGGAGAGAAGGCCTTGATCCGCAATGGCGCCAAGGCACTGGACAAGACCATTCCGCCCATGACGCGCTCCGTGGCCCACCTTCAGGCCATGCAGATTGTCAACCTCGACGGCCGGCAGGCGGATTTCTTCGTCCGCTGGGAAGACGGCACCGTCTCCCGCCCTATCGTCATTGCCATTCAGGACGTCTACAGCCGGGCCTTCCTCGGCTGGCGCTTCTCCAAGACGGAGGATTCCGACACCACCAAGACCGTCATCCTGGATGTGATCGACCGCTACGGCCTCTTCGACGAACTGAGAACCGACAACGGCCGGGCCTTCGCCAGCAAGAAGATTTCCGGCGGCGCCAAGCATCGCTTCCGGGGCAAGGCTGAGTCCCATGAAGACCTGGGCATCCTTAAGCTGATCGGCGCCAAGGTCGGGTTCGCCAAGCCCCGGCGGGGCCAGTCCAAGCCCATCGAGCGGGGTTTCCGGGATATCGCGGAGCAGGTGGACACCGGGCCGGAGTTCAAGGGCGCCTACTGCGGGCACCGGCCCGACGCCAAGCCCGAGGACTACGACAGCACCGCCGTTGATATCTCCGTTGCCCGCGCCGTCTATGACCAGGCCTTGCGCGCGCACAACGACCGGCCGGGCCGGCGGACGGAGATGGGCAAGGGTGTCTATTCCCTGACCCAGGTCTTCGAGAACAGCTACCGGACCCGTCCCCGCCGCGACCTGACGGCGGCACAGCGCCAGTATTTCATGTTCGATATGGCCTATCTGAAGCCGAACAAGGATACCGGGGCGCTCTCCAAGGACGGCTTCAAATGGTGGTCCCCGGACCACCAGGATGCCTTGCTTAAGTACCGGAACACAAAGGTCTGCGTCCTCTTCGACCCCACCGACCGCAGCAAGCCGGTCACCGTCCACGACGCGGACGGCCACCTGATCGTGGCAAGCCTGCCTTGCCTGAAGAAGGGCCGCTTCGACAGCACCCAGGATGCCCGCCAGCACGAGCGGGGCAAGGCCCAGGTGAAGGCGGCCGCGCGGAAGGGGCTGAAGGGGCACAATCTGATGGCGAAGGCGCAGATGGAGAACATCCGCAAGCGCTACGCCAAGGACGAAGCCCCGCCACCGCCCCCCACGGATACCACCGTCTCCAAACCGCTGTTCGGTGTGCCCGGGGTGAAGGCAGCCACCACCACGACGGGAGCCGCGCCCGTCAAGCCGTTCTACTCACGAGAAGAACAAGAGGAATTCGATGCAGCCATTCAGCGCGGGTTGGTCAAGCGCTATGGCCATTGGAGAGCAGGGTGAACCTGGGGTGTAGGCGCACCCCAGGCCCGATACCGATAACGCGGGCGAAGTCCGCATCACGAGGGAAAACACCATGGCAGACCTTTTAGAGATACCCAAGCCCGAAATGGGCGCTGCTTCCCAAACCGGCGGTTCCATGCCGTCCCCGGGAACCCATGACTTCGTGAAGACGTCCGCATCGGCGCGGATCATCACAGGCCTGAACCTCGCCCGTCTCGCGGAAGATCTGGTGATGGTCTACGGGGAGCCGGGAGTCGGCAAGACCGTTACCCTGGAGCACTACCGCGAGACCTATCCCAATGTGTGGCTGTCTTCCATGTCCCCGGATACCTCCGGCAAGGTCCCCATGCTGGAAGAACTGGGGGCCGCCATGGGGCTTTCCCTGTCCGGCGGCGCCGCACCGATGCGGCGGCAGATCGTCACCCGGGTTCGGGATACCGGCGGGCTGATCATTGTGGATGAAGCCCAGCACCTGTCCGGCGACGCGCTGGATGAATTGCGCTGCATTCACGACAGGGCCGGTATCGGCATGGCCCTTTGCGGCAACCCGCTTTTGAAGACGCGGGTGGATACCTTGTCCCAGGTGAACAGCCGGATCGGCAAGAAAGTCAGGCTGGGCAGGCCCCCGCATGCCGATGTGGCCATGCTGGCCGCTCATTTCTCCGTCGATGGGGAAGACGAAATGAGGCTTCTGCATACCATTTCCTGCCATCCTGGCGGACTGCGGTGCTTGGTAAAGACCCTTCGCCTCGCCTCTCTATTCGCCGAGGACGAAGGCATCCCCGTTAATGCCAAGCACTTGGCAGCCGCCTGGACAGATCTTGCCCTGGAGGAACAGGCATGAACGACCGTCCCAATCCTTGCGAGACCCTGGACGATATCAGGGACCTCACCGGCCTTCTCGCCTTCTTCGTCGATATCGTCGGCTTCAGCGACAGCGGCCACGATATGTCCCCATCGGACTTCCGGGGCCTCCACAAGATCCTGATGTGGATGCAAGGGCGGATAGAGGAGGCCAATACCGATATCCAGGCCAAGATGGAAGCGGCCGAGATCCAGGAATTGCAGAAACTCGGTCTTCCCGAGCACGCCATGAGCGATGAGCACGGGCGGAAGTCCTGGCGGCACGGCTTCACCCATGGCCTCGCTCACGGTGTCGCCCGGGGCATCATGGAAGCGCAGAGCGAGGCCCACAGCAGGAAGGAGTCGGCGTGATGGCTCTGGCGGTTTCCAAGATCAAGGTGATCCACGTTGCGAAACGGTCCCTATGTCTGACTGATGAGGAATACCGCGATATTCTGCGCGCCCTGGGGGGTGTAGAGAGTTCCCGGGACCTGACACCCGACCGCTTCGACGCGGTCATGGACTATTTCGCCAGCCTGGGCTTCGAGACCCCGGCCCGCAGCGCCCACCGGACCAAGCAACAGGGGAAGGACTACGGCCACCGCGCGGGAATGGCCTCTCCCGAGCAACTGGCGCTTATAGAGACCCTTTGGGCGGAATACACGCAAGGCCGGGGGACGGAAACCGGCCTGCGCCACTGGCTGGAGCGGACCTTCAAGGTATCCTCCCCGCGCTTCCTGACGAAGAGCGCGGCGCAAAAGGCGATCACCGCCTTGAAGAAGATGAAGACCCGGGTGTTGGCGTCCAGAAATCGCCCTTGGCGGTGGTCCACCAGAAGCAGGGGGCCACCGCCCCTTAACCCCCGAAAACACCATTTCCCGAAAAACCCCGTAGGATGGCCCGAGATGCGCGAGACGCACCCGCCCGCACCCTGGGGCCACCTCACCCCATAAAAGCGCTGCAGCCCCGTTCAATGGGTGTTCAATGGCGATGTTTTCGGCGTAGAGTTTCCAGGCTCTCCCACAGACTCCCTAAATACACTTTCTCATGGATCAAGCATAGACCGCTGATGCATTTCAGCATCCTTTTCCGTGAAAGATGATGCAACCTTTCAGCGTTGCTTTTCATTTTCGGAGGGTATTGCGGTGAGCCGGATAACGGACAGATACGGTTATTTGAGCCATGCAATGCGCTGCCTTGCAGAACAGGGCAGAGAAGATCTGATGCTTGAACTGTCGGAAAAGCTTGGTGGAAGCCGCTTCTCCTTGCCGCGAGATGAAAATAAAATTCCTAATACAAGCAAATTGTTGAAAACTCTTGGAATAGAAAAAGCAAAAGAAATTACCCGCATACTCAAGGCAGAGGCTTTGCCTTCCACGATATACGTTCAATCACTGAACATGAAAAAGAAAAAAGACATGAGAGGTAATTTTCTAATGGATAGGAAAAGAGGGTTGTCCGTTCCTGATATATCGCGAAAACATGGCGTATCGGATAGGACTGTATTTTTCTGGCTCGCAAAGAAAAATTGATAAAAATGTTTTGCGATAAGTAAAAATACTTTTTGGGAGATCTTAAAAAAGGAAGGAAAGATTTCCAGAATCATGAACACATCATAAAGACTTTCTTCCTTACCACAACCATTTCCGCGAGGGCCAAGAGTCCCGCCAAGCGGACGGCTCAACGAGCCCTACGAGGGCCGCCGTCGCCTGCCCTACCAACGGAAGGAACCTCACATGAATACATCCGCGCCCCTGGCGCTGTTGGAAGCCGAACCCGGAAGCCGGTACCGGGTGCGTGTTCTTCGGGCCGGCCTCTCCCATAACAACGTCTTCTACTCCGACGCCGCCTTGATGAAAGGGGCGCCCCTGTTCGATGGGGTCCGCGTCTTCGCCAAGTCCGACAAGGAACACCTTGCCGGAGAAGGCAAGGATATCCGTAATCTTGTCGGATGGATCACCAATCCCGCCTTCACGGCGGGCGCGGGGCCTGATGCTGGGGAGCTTTTGGCGGACCTTGTCTTCCTCGACCCCCAAGGCGACATCGCCCGCAAGGTCAAAGCCGCCTGGGACGGCGGCATGACCAGCCTGTTCGGCCTGTCCATCGACGCCTTGGGCAAGGTTCGCAAGGAGAGACGCGGGACATCCCCCGTGACAGTGCTGGATACCTTCGAAAAGGTGCGCAGTGTGGACCTGATCGTTGAACCGGGCGCGGGCGGTGCCGTGGTGGCGCTGACCGAAGCCGCCTCACTGCCCGATGGGGAGCAAGCCGGATCATCCGTGGATGTCGTGAAAGCGGTCATGGGAAGCAACCTGCCTGACCCGGCCAAGGAACGGGTGCTGGGGCAGTTCCAGGGTCGCACGGCCTCTTCCGCCGAAATCCAGGAAGCCCTTAAGGGAGAAGCGGCATATGTGCGTTCCCTCGGGCTTGGGTGGCAACCTTCCTCCGGGGTGGGCAGTATGCGCATTGACCTTATCGAGTCCCGGGCGGACAAGGTGACCAAGATGCTGGATGCCCTGTTTGACCCGAAGGACCGCTCCGTCCGCTCCCTTCGGGAATGCTACGTGGAAATCACGGGCGACAAGGACATTACGGGGCACCCTGGCCGATGTGACCGGGCACGCCTCACCGAAGCATTGGACAGTGCGTCCTTCCCGGATGTGCTCGGCAATGCGATCCAGCGGCGGATGGTCGCGGAGTACCAGGGACAGAACCAGTTCGATGTATGGCGCCAGATTGCCACAACCGTGCCGGTTTCGGACTTTCGCCCGCAACACCGCGTCCGCTTCGGCGGCTACGGTGATTTGCCCGGCGTGGCGGAGAACGATCCCTATCCGAATGTGACCTCCCCCACGGATGAAGAGGCGGTCTATTCCGTGGGCAAACGCGGCGGGATCGAGACGTTGACCATCGAAATGGTGGCCAATGACGATGTCGGCGCCGTCCAGCGCATCCCGGTCCGCCTTGCCCGATCCGCGAAGCGCACCCTGTGCAAGTTCGTCCTGGACCTCATGGCGAGTAACCCGGCCATTTACGACGGGACGGCTCTGTTTCATGCCGATCACGGCAACCTTGGGAGTGCTGCCCTTGACGGCGCCAGCGTCGCGGCCGGCCGGCTGGCGATGAAGGGACAGAAGGAGAAGGACAGCGGGGAACGCCTCGGGATCGGCCCGCGCTATCTGTGGGTGCCCGACGAAATGGAAGAGGCGGCGGTGAACCTCTTCCGCCGCAACACCGAACAGGACAAGACGTTCCTTCAGTCCCTGTCCCTGGAAGTTATCCCGGTCTGGTACTGGACGGACGCCAACAACTGGTTCCTGTCCGCCGATCCCGCCGATATCCCCTCTGTGGAAATCGGTTTCTGGCAGGGTGGCGAAGATCCCGAGCTGTTCGTTGCGGACAACCCTCGGGCCGGAACATTGTTCACCAACGACCAGATTCAATACAAGATCCGGCATGTCTACGGCGGCGCCGTGGTGGACTACCGGGGTCTTTATGCCAGCATGCCGGCATGATGGGGGTGGACATGGAAGATCCTCTTGAACCGTCCGCGCTCACCCAAGCCCTGTACCGCGAGCTTGCCGGCCTTTCCCTGGCTGAGGCGGACATCGCCCTGGATATGGCGCGGCTGGTCATGTGGCATTTCACCTTCGCCACCAGGGACATCACGGCGACGGCCGAAATCACCCGCCCCTCTCCGGCCGCTACCCGTCTGGCGGCCCGGCTGGAAGGGCTGTCGCTGCAAAACGCCACGAAGGAAATTGAAGCCGTGCGCCTGGTGCTATGGGTCCAGTGCTTCGCCCAGGTACCCGAGTCCGCGTTTGCCCGGAGTATGACGGGGTATCTTCGGGAGCGCGCGGCGGACGGCGCTGGCGGACAAGGGAGCGGGCGGACGTTGCAGTAACGCCCGCCTCTCCTTTCGACCTGACGGGCATCCGATGGAGAACAGCCATGACCGACCAACCAAGCAAGGGTGCCAGTCAGAAGGAGCGCATCCTTCGTTTCCTGGAAGCCGGCGAGCGCCTAGACCAGGAAACGGCCATGCGGGAATTCCAATGCCGACGCCTCGCCGCACGCATTTGGGACCTGAGGCAAGCCGGGCATCCCATTGGCCGGACCATGGCGCCCTTGCCGGAAGGCGGGTTGGAAGCTGTTTACTATCTCTCAGCACCGCCTTTATGATCAAACCCGCATGCCTTTGGGCAGTTCAGGGACCATTCGCAGCGAGAATTTGCGCCTTCGGCGATCACTTTCAACCATTTCCGCCGGAACGTGATTGGCACGAAATATCCCGCTAAATCCCGGTATATCCCGGATAAAAGCGCTATCAAACCCAATGAAAACCACTATCAGAGTGATAGATACCCCACACCAGAAGTCGCCCAGATCGCCGGATTTCACGGAAAAGGGGCCGGGTTTGGTCACTTCCGCGAGGGTCAGCATTTCTGCCGCATCTGCCGGTCCGAGGGGGCAGATCCGTGAATCCCGGACGGCCGGGAAAGGCGCCTCGGCAAGCATCTGAACTCCCCGATCTGCTTTGACCACGGTCAGCCCGGCAGGCAGCGCCACCGGACCGGACTGAAGGAACAACATCGTCTTCCCGGATGCGGCAAGGGTGCTTAGGGCGGCCAGGCTCTCGGGACTATCATTCTCCGTCGCCGCGAACGGGCTGATGTCTGCCGGATAGCGCCGGGCCAGGGTGTCACCCAAGGCCAAGGTTGCGTGTCGGGTGGTGAGGGCCGTCCAGATGGGGCGGTCAAGAGGCGACGCCATGGCGGTGATTCCGTTCAGTCCGAGGACGGCACAGGAGGGCAGCGCCGGGCAAGCGGCGCCGAGTCCAGGGCGTCTTCCAAGGAGGTCAGTTGATCGAGCAGGGAGCCGTCCAGGCCAGCGCAGACGGTGGCAACGGCCGCTTCCACCCGGGGCCAGATGGTCGCCTTGCCGATGTCGACCAGCCTTCGGCCTTCTGCGGTCAGGCTGATGATCTTGCGCCGCTGATCGTCCGAAGCCGGAGCAGCTTCAAGGATCCCCTGGCTGATCAGGTGGTTGACCGTGCGGGTGGCACCCGGCTGGCTGACCCCCACCGCCCCGGCCAGATCTCCGAGGGTCAGGGGACCCAAGCGGTCGAGGCTGGCCAGGTAGGGGTACTGGCTGGCACTGATCCGCAAGCCGCTTTCGGCGATGATGTCGTCCGTATCGGCTTGCAGGCGTTCACCGATCCGCCGCAGGCGGGTGCCCAGGCACAAAAGACCCAATGAGCGGACAACATCTTCGGTCATCCCCGGAGCTCCTCAATTGATTTACACTTTATATAACGTGTTATATTTATGCGCGCAAGGCAGACCCGGACAGAGCGGAAAGAGGTCTGTCCGGGGGAGGTTTTCGATTCAGCGGAGATGATGTCAGGCGGCGCGGATGGCCAGCTTTTCCCGCTGCACCTGCTGAGCCAGATCCTTCAGCTGGGCACGTTCGGCCAGATCGGCGGCCTGGGTCAGCAGCTTCAAGGCCCGCTTGGGTGCAGAGGCGGTTTCAAGACGGGCCAGTTCCAGCAGAGTTTCCGATTCGCCGCCCAGGTGGCCGGCCTTGGCGAACAGGTGCACGCAGGTTGACAGGGTCGATTGCGCTTCGGCCCGGTTGCCCAGGGACCCGAGCAGGCGGGCGAGTTCCAGGCGGGTCCAGGCCTCGTCGAGCATATCGCCGTTGATCTTGAACAGCTCGGCGGCCCGTTCCAGTGCGTCGTGTGCCAGATCGGCACGGCGCTGCTGGCGATGGAAGGTGCCCAGTTCACGCAGCACCATCCCCTCGTGGACCGTATGCCCCAGCTCGGCGTAAAGCCTCAGGGCGCGACCGTAGAGGTCGGCGGCGAGATCGTCCCGGCCGGCATCCCGGGCCACCCTGGCCTGGGCACGCAGCACGCGGGCCTCTCCGGCGCCGTTGCCTTCGCGGTGATAGAGCGCGACGGCTTCGGCCCAAAAGGCGTCGCGCCCGTTTGAGTCGCCTTGCAGCCGTCGGCACTCGCCCAGCCAGTGCAGCACCTGGGCGCGGTCCGACAGGTCGGCATCTTCGGTCAGCAGCCCGTGGGCTTCCTCCAGAACGGCGCAGGCTTCGCGGGCATTGCCCAGGCCAAGTTCCAGCTCTCCCAGGCGCAGCATGGCGATGGCTTCCCCGTCCGGGTCGCCGGCGTCGTGAAAGAACATACGCGCGCGACGAAAGGCTTCCCGCGCCTGTTGGGTTTGTCCTGCGATGATGTGATGTTCCGCCTCGGTCAGGGCGTTATCCGCCAGGGTACGGGGCATGGCCGCGTCCTCCTGCTCATTGGGCTTCGATCGGGGCCGTCTTTGCTCGAACCCCGGAAGCTGTTCTTATTCTTGCAACAATTCACCTTAGCGCCAGCCGCTTCGGAGCGCAAATCCAATCGGTACCTTGCGACTTTGCGCCGGGAGTGCCATGACTCTATCCGTCATGCACGAAAAACCTCACTCCGCACCGGCCTTGTCCGGTTTTGTCGCCCACCTGACCATTGGTCTTCGTTCGCGAGTCCGAAGGGGAGGGATAGTGCTGTGGTTTTTGGGTCTGGTAGTGATGGTCCCTGTGGCCGTCACACCGGCCCGGGCCGCGTGCACGGATACCGCTGAACCGGGGGTCGACTGGGGGCGATGTCTGCTCGACGGCCGGGATTTGCAGCGGGCTCCGTTGCAGGGGGCGC
The DNA here is from genome assembly GCA_046233135.1 of Rhodospirillaceae bacterium Z3-40. Classification (GTDB taxonomy): domain Bacteria; phylum Pseudomonadota; class Alphaproteobacteria; order Rhodospirillales; family Rhodospirillaceae; genus JBJXHN01. The sequence goes on from JBJXHN010000006.1 coordinate 523,211, forward strand.
GGCTGCGGGATGCGTCCTTCAAGCGGGCGGACCTCAGCGGGGCAGACTTGTCCGGGGCCAATGCCTTTCGCGCCAAGTTCGTCAGCGCCGAAATGGTGGCCGTGATCATGGACGGCGGTACCTTCGGGGAATCGGATTTTTCCCGGGCCGACCTGTCCAGGGCGGCGCTGCGAGGGGCCGATCTGCGGCGTGCCCGGTTCTATGGGGCCGATCTGCGTGGGGCGGATCTGACCGGCGCCCGACTAAAGGATGCGGACTTTCTGGACGCGAACCTGAGCGGCGCCACCTGGATTGACGGCACACGGATCTGCGCGGAAAACTCGATCGGCCGGTGTAATTAACGAGACCCAATCCCCATCTCCCTATGGGCGTCCTAAGGGGTTGCCCGTACGACGGCGCAGCGGTGATTTTACAGGCTTTAGGCCGTATCCCATGGGAGTGGTTTTGCTCTCCTTTTTCTTCCGGTAAGAAAGCGGCTTGGAAAGGGCGCGCGACACGCGGGCGGAGGGGCAATGGATTATTCGGAATCGCGTGAACAGGCGGCGCTGATCGCCAAGGCGGCCATCGAGCAGATGGCCGACGCCGGTGTGACTCCCAATCCGCGAAATTTCGCGGTTTGGTATACATACTGTTCTGATCACTATCCTGACTTGCGCCGTTTCGTCGACAAGCAGCTGAAGGTCGCCGGCAGTATTTCCGAAGACATGAGTGAAGAGATCTACGAACGGTTCTTCACCCCGCAGGAAGAGCGGGAGAGCGTGACCAACGCCGGCGTCAAGCTGGAGGCGACCCTGGACCAGATGGTGAAGCTGTTCACCGTCGCCCAGCAGGGCACCACCCGCTACAACAAAACGCTGGAGGATTTTTCCGGCCAGGTGACGGACGCCGATCCCCAGACCATCCAGGCGGTGTTGAGCACCGTTGTGGCCGAGACCAAGCGCATGCTGAAGGTCAATGAACGCCTGGGGGTGGAGCTGCAGCAGTCGTCAAAGGAGGTGCATATCCTGCGCGCCGACCTGGAAAAGGTGCGCCACGAGGCCCTGACCGACGGCTTGACGGGAATCGCCAACCGCAAGGTTTTCGACACCCAGATGCGCGACCTGACCCGGCTGGCGAACGACGAACATTCGTTCCTCAGCCTGATGATGATCGACATCGATTTTTTCAAGAAGTTCAACGACACCTATGGCCATCAGATGGGCGATCAGGTGCTGAAGCTGGTGGCCCGGACCATCCAGGAAGGGGTGAAGGGCCAGGATCTGGCCGCCCGGTACGGCGGCGAGGAATTTGCGGTGATCCTGCCCAATACCCGGGTCCGCGATGCGATCAGCGTGGCCGAGGCCATCCGTCGCCATGTGTCGTCCAAGAAGGTCACCAACAAGCGCACCAACGAAGACCTGGGCACCGTCACCCTGTCCATCGGGGTGTCCGAATTCGCCATCGGCGAAACCATCGCCCAGTTCATCCAGCGCGCCGACGAGGCGCTGTACATGGCCAAGCGCGAGGGCCGCAACCGGGTGGTCTCGCAGCTGGAGCTGGAGCTGAAGCGTATGGCCGGCCAGCAGGCGGTGGGGTGATGGGCGGGACGGGGGAAGGCTGACAGGGGGCGCGAGGGACAGAAAACAGGCTTCGGCCAAAGGGAATAGGGCGGATCTATGACCAGTTGCCTGGTTTTCCGGGAGAGTTTTCCCCGGTAAGCTGCGGCCCGGGCTGATCGCTCACCTTCGTCCCTTCTTGCTTTTTTGCCTCACACCGTGCCGCTGGAGCGCCGTTCCCTTGGTTTTCCCCCGCAGTCAGGTTCTCGCGTGGATGCGCCGTTTCGTGCGCAACGACCAACTGATCCTCGGGGTGCTGGCGGTGGTGGTGGGGTCCGTCTGCGGTGCGGCCATCGTCGGTTTCCGCGAGTTGATCGCTCTGGTCCAGACGGTGGCCTATGGCGAGGGGCACGACTATCTGGCGACCATCGCCCGGGGTCATTCGGCGCTGTGGGTGATCCTGATACCGACCCTCGGCGGGCTGGTTGTCGGCCTGTTCTATCACCTGGCCCTGCGTGCCCATGGTCCGCAGGGGGTGGCCCATGTGATGGAGGCCGTGGCCCTGAAAGGCGGGCGGATCAGTGCCCGGCTGGGAGCCCTGGCGGCGGCAGGCAGCGCGCTGTCCATCGGCGTCGGGGCCTCGGTGGGGCGAGAGGGGCCGGCCGTCCACCTGGGGGCCGCCCTGTCCTCGTGGATCGCCCGCAAGCTGCGGTTCGGCAAGCGGCTGGCCCGCACCCTGCTGGGCTGCGGTGCGGCGGCGGCCGTGGCGGCGTCGTTCAACGCGCCCATCGCCGGTGCCCTTTTCGCCAACGAAGTGGTCATCGGCCACTACGCCCTGTCCGCCTTCGCTCCGGTGGTGGTCGCCAGCGTTTCAGGCACCCTGGTTTCCCGCTATTGGTTCGGCGATTTTCCCGCCTTCGTGTTGCCGCCCATGGAGCTGATCTCCTTCTGGGAATTTCCCGCCTTCGCCGGCCTGGGGGTGGCGTCGGGCATCATGGCCCTGGTGTTCATGAAAAGCATCTTCGTCGCTCAGGAAGCGGGCGCGGCCAGCCGGCTGCCCATGCCCCTGCGCACCGGCCTGGCCGGCTTCGTCACCGGCCTGGCGGCGGTCTGGCTGCCCGAGGTGCTGGGGGTGGGCTACGAGGTCACCGATTCCGCCCTGAAGAACGTGCTGCCCCTGACCTTCCTGATCGTGCTGATCCCGGTCAAGCTGGCGGTCACCGCCATCTGCCTCGGCTGGGGATTCGGCGGCGGGGTGTTCAGTCCATCGCTGACGCTGGGGGCCTTGCTGGGAGCGGCCTATGGCCTGGTGGCCACGGCGATCTTTCCCGAGTTGTCATCGGGTACCAGCGCCTATGCCCTGATCGGCATGGGCGCGACGGCGGCGGCGGTGCTGGGGGCGCCGATTTCGACCACCCTGATCATTTTCGAGCTGACGGGCGACTACGAACTGACCATCGGCGTGGTGGTTGCCGTGGTCATCGCCACCGCCATCACCCAGAACGCGGTGGGCGAAGCGTCGTTCTTCCATTGGCAGCTGGGCCGGCGCGGCCTGCGCTTGCGCGGTGCCCAGGACGAGCAGCTGCTGCGGACCTTGAAGGTGGCCGACGTGCCCTATGGCTCCTGTCCTACGGTGGCGGAGGACGCCGGTCCGGGCGCGGTGCTGGCGGCGCTGCACGACGTGCCGTTCGGCGAGCTGTATGTGGTGGACACGGCGGGGCGTCTGGTGGGCACTCTGACCCTGGCCGAGGTGGATCCCCGCTGGCTGAAGACCGAAGCCTCGGCGGATTGCCCGGTGGCCGGCGCCTTCTGCCGGCGCGCCCCGCCCATGCTGACCCTGGACGACAGCCTGGAAACCGCCATGGGGATGATGCAGACCCGGGGTGAGGAACATGTGGCCATCGTCGACGGGACGGAAAGTCGCCGGCCGGTCGGCTGCCTGCACGAAAAGGATGTGCTTTGGGCGTATAACCGGGCCATGATCGCCGCCCGCGCCGAGACCGTGTGACCCGAGTCTCTTGATGACGCCGACCCGGCGCCACCGCCGCCGGATCCCCCCGGGGGGGGGAGCTAGGCCGACTTGGCGGCGGGCGCGTCGGGCTCGTAGGGGCTGTCGTCGATGGGGCGGGCCTTGTGCTGGGCCAGGGTGCCGATCTCGTCGGCGATTTCATCGCGCAGCACCTGCTCGGCCACCGCCAGATCATAGCGGGACTGAAGATTCATCCAATACAGCGCTGTGGTATCGAAAAACCGGGAGAGCCGCAGGGCCGTATCGGCGGTGATGGAGCGCTGGCCGGCGAGGATGGCGCTGATGCGGTTTGCCGGGACTTTCAGGGCGCGGGCGAGCTGGTTGACGCCCAGGTGGTTGGGTTCCATGAACATACGGTTCAGGATCTGCCCCGGATGCTGGTGGCGATCGCTGGAAGCGGCCATGTCGGTCCTCTCAGGTTGAAGACAGGTAGTCTACCCGACCCGGGGGAGGGCGCAAGCAATCCTTAGGTCGGACGAGCCTGTGGGTATCCGCAAAGCCCCTCCCCCCGGGGTGGTTCGGCGAAGAAAAGGACGGCCCCCCTTTCGAAGCGGGACCCCAGGCCCTATTCTGACCGGACCCGACTTTTGAAACGGCACGGCAAGAACGAGGACAACGCTCCCGGCATGATGGACGATCCCTTTTCCCTGGACGGCTCCACCTCTCCGGCTCCTGCTCCGGCGCGGGAACCCCCGTGGCTTGCCACGCTGAACCCGGAACAGCGGGCGGCGGTGGAAACCACCGAGGGGCCGGTGCTGGTGCTGTCGGGGGCCGGGACGGGCAAGACCAGGGTGCTGACGACCCGGCTCGCCCATATCCTGGCGACGCGCGGGGTCCGGCCGTGGCAGGTACTGGCGGTGACCTTCACCAACAAGGCGGCCCGCGAAATGCGCGAACGGGCCACCGCCATGATCGGTGCGGCGGCGGAACAGGTCTGGCTGGGCACCTTCCATTCGCTGGGGGTGCGGATCCTGCGCCGGCACGGGGATCTGGTGGGCCTGCGGTCGGGCTTTACCATCCTTGACACCGACGACCAGGTGCGCCTGCTCAAGCAATTGATGGAAGCCGAAAGCATCGACGTGAAGCGCTGGAAGCCCCAGGGGCTGATGGGGGTGATCCAGCGCTGGAAGGACCGGGGGCTGACGCCCGACAAGGTCTCGCCCGATGACGACGGGCGCCACTTCGCCGGCGGCCAGGCACTGGCTCTCTATACCCACTACCAGGACCGGCTGTCGGTGGTGAACGCCGCCGATTTCGGGGACCTGCTGCTGCATTGCCTGACCCTTTTCCAGGACCACCCGGACGTGGCGGCCGAATATCAGCGCATGTTCCGCTATATCCTGGTGGACGAGTACCAGGATACCAATGTGGCCCAGTACCTGTGGCTGCGGCTGCTGGCGCGGGGGCACGGCAACATCTGCTGCGTCGGTGATGACGACCAGTCGATCTATTCCTGGCGCGGGGCCGAAGTAGGCAACATCCTGCGCTTCGAAGCCGACTTCCCGGGCGCCAAGGTTATCCGCCTGGAAAGCAACTATCGCTCGACCCCCACCATCCTGGCCGCCGCGTCGGGCCTGATCCGCAACAACCAGGGCCGCCTGGGCAAGGAGCTGCGGGCGGCCGGAGCCAGCGCCGGCGAACCCGGCGATCTGGTGCGTCTGCGCGGCGTCTGGGACGGCGACGAGGAAGCCCGTTGGGTGGTGGAGGAAATCGAGGCCTTTCATTCCAAGGGCGAGTCGCTGAACGGCATGGCGGTGCTGGTGCGTGCCGGTTTCCAGACCCGGGAGTTCGAAGAGCGGCTGATTCTGACCGGCACCCCCTATCGGGTGATCGGCGGCCCGCGCTTCTACGAGCGGCAGGAAATCCGCGATGCCATCGCCTATCTGCGCTGCGTCGCCAGCCCCGACGACAGCCTGGCCTTCGAACGGATCATCAACGTGCCCAAGCGTGGCCTGGGGGATGCCACGGTGCAGACCCTGAACCGTCTGGCCCGGGGGGCGCGGATGAGCCTGATGGAAGCCGCCCGCCGGGTGGTGGATACGGACGAACTGCGTCCCCAGGCCCGCCGCAACCTGCGTGCGGTGACCGAGGACTTCGGTCGCTGGCGGCAGTTGTCAGAGGCCATGCACCCGGCGGAGTTGGCCGGTACGGTGCTGGATGAAAGCGGCTACATGGAGATGTGGCAGAAGGACAAATCGCCGGAGTCCGACGGCCGGCTGGAAAACCTGAAGGAACTGGTCCAGGCCCTGGGCGAGTTCGAAACCCTGATGGGCTTTCTGGAGCACGTCAGTCTGGTGATGGACAACGAAGCCCGGGCGGGGGAAGAGGCGGTCACCCTGATGACCTTGCACGCCGCCAAGGGTCTGGAGTTCGACACGGTGTTCCTGCCCGGCTGGGAAGAGGAACTGTTCCCCCACCGCCGCGCCCTGGACGAGAGCGGTCAGGAAGGGCTGGAGGAAGAACGCCGGCTGGCCTACGTGGGGCTGACCCGGGCGCGGCGCCGCGTGGCGATCTCCTTCGCCGCCAGCCGGCGGGTGTTCAACGAATACCGCGCCAGCCTGCCCAGCCGCTTCATCGACGAACTCCCCCCCGACACGGTGGAGCGCCAGAGCGAAAGCGGCGTCTACGGCTCCGGTGTCCAGGGCTACGTGGATGCCCCGGGCGGCTGGGGGCGGAGCCTCGGCGGGCTGACCGACGGCGGCACGCCCTGGCTGGTGGAAGAGCGCAAGGAAGGGGACAGCTATCGCGCCGGCGACCGGGTGTTCCACGAGAAATTCGGCCATGGCACCGTGCGGTCTGTCGACGACGGCCGGCTGGAAATCGCCTTCGACAAGGCCGGCACCAAGCGGGTGATGAGCAGCTTCGTCCGCAAGGGCTGACCGGCTGCTATCACAGCGGGGCAGCCGCTCGCCTACTCCGACAGACCCGCCAGGAAAGCCCGGATCGGCGCCATCAGCGCGTCGTCGGCAAAGGGCGGCGAGATGTCGAGCAGAATGCCGATGTGGCCGGTGCCGGATAGGCTGACCGTGGTTACCGGGACGTCGGCTGCCTTCAGCGCCGCCGCCAGAACGTCCGTATGGCGCGGTTCCACGGTGGTATCGTCCTTGCCATGGGCCAGCAGGGCCGGCGGGGAGGCGGTGGTGATGTGGGTGAAGGGCTCGACGACGGTCGGGTCCGTTTCGTTGCCGAAGGCCGCCCGGCTGACCTCTACCGTATACGGGTGAATGTCGTAGGGGCCGGCGAGGCCGACGAAGCCGGCGATTCCTTCGGGCCGGCCACCGGCCTTGCGCAGCCAGTCGGGGGCATAGGCGACCATCGCGGCGTTGTAGGCCCCGGCGGAATGTCCCGCCAGAACCAGCGGGCGGGCAGGGCGGCCCCCCAGGGCTTTCGTGCCCTCCGGTCCTTGCAGCCAGGCGACGGCGGCGGCGGCATCCTCGACGAATCCGGGGAAGCGCACCATCGGCACCAGACGGTAGTCAGGCACCACAAGGGGAATGCCGAGCTTGCCCAGGGTTTCGGCAAGAAAGGCATAGCCCGCCCGTTGTCCGGACGCCCACGACCCGCCATAGATCCAAACGACCACCGGCCGCCCGGTGCGCCAGCCGGTCACCGGCTGATAGATGTCCAGCCTTTGTCGAGGATCGGGACCGTACGCATATGTTTTCGGCGCCCCGTGGTGGTCGGCACTGGACAAGGCGTTCAGCGTCGCCAGGGAGCAGCCGGTCAGGCTCGTCAGAAGGGGGATCAGCGACAGCAGGCGGGGCAGAAGGCGCAAGGGCTGGCTCCCGGATAGCGGATGGACGGATGCACGGGTTCGGACTGTCTACGCTTTTCCTTTGTCGTCGGATTGGTCGTCCAGCAGCGGCAGGCGGACCAGGACCACCAGACCGCCCTGGGGGTGGGGGGCGGCGGTGACGCGGCCGCCATGGTGTTCCACTGCCCGCTTGACGATGGCCAGACCGATGCCGTGACCGCCGGTGTCCCGCTCCCGCGCATCCGACACCCGGTGGAACGGCTCGAAAATGCGTTGCAGTTCCGTATCGGGCACGCCGGCCCCGCGATTGGCGATGCAGACCACGGCCATCGTGCCTTCCTCGGCGCAGGTCACGGTGATGGTGGAATCCTCGTCGGCATATTTGACGGCGTTGCCCAGCAGGTTGTCGAAAACCGAGCCCAACAGGTCCGCATGGCCGGCCATGCGCAGGGGCCAGTCCCCGGTCGATACGTGCAGCTTCAGGTTCCGCGCCTGGGCGGGCAGGGTGGCGCGGTCGGCGGCTTCGGTCACCAGGGTGCCCAGGTTCAATACTTCCTTCGGCCCGGCCGTGTCTCCGCTATCCAGGCGTGACAGCACCAGAAGCCGTTCGATCAGGCCATCCAGGGCGGCGACTTCCTGATCCAGCCGCTCGGTCAGCCGGGTCACCTTGGCCGGAGCCTGTTCGCCGACCATGCTGGCCGCCACCCTCAGGCGGGCCAGCGGGCTGCGCAGTTCGTGGGAGATGTCGCGGACCAGCCGGCGCTGGCGGGCGACCATCGCCGACAGGCCTTCCGCCATCGCATCGATGGCTTTGGCCAGGGTGCCGATCTCGTCCCCGCGCTTGAGCAGAGAGGGAGGCGCGCGGTGGTCCAGCTGGCCCTGGCCGATCGCCCGGGCGGTGGCGGTCAGCAGGTGGATGGGGCGCATCAGCCACAGGGTGAACAGCAGGCTGATGCCCATGACCACGACAATGCCGATCAGCAGCCGCAGGGGCCGGAACAGCATGCGCAAGGGATGGTCCGGCGGTGGCGCATGGGCCAGGTGGTCGGGCATCAGGACCATGGTGACCTGAACGGCCGGTATGCTGGAAACCGGGATCACCCGGACCGTGCGACCGCTGTCGTCGGTGACGGTCAGTGGTACGGGGGTATGCGACAGCGGCAAGGCGCGCCGGACCACCGGATCCACCGGTTCCGCGCTGTCCAGCCGCCGTCCGTCCGGAGCGTGATAGGACAGGGTGACGGCATGGAGGTAATGGTCCTCCGACCAAGCCTTCAGGGCGGCTTCTCCCTCGGCGGACAGCACTTCGGCCCCTTCTTCGGCGAGGGCGCGCCAGGCGTCCGTACTGTCGGACCGGGCCAGCAGGTCGGGGCGGGTAAGGCTGGTCGCGACCGCGGCCGACAAGCCGGCGGCGATCAGGAACCAGGCGAAGGCCTTCAAAAACAGGGGCACAGTGACGGGTCCCCGAAGCTAGGGAAAGGGATGGAAATATCGGCCGCGACAGGCGGCGGAAAGAAACATCGACCGGAAGCACGTCCCCGCGCCTGCGGCCGGGGAGGGGACGGAGAGGGCGGGAGGGGTCGGAGAACCCGACCCCGTGACCCGTTTCCCCGGACCCGTCTTCCCGTCGCCGGTCAGGCGCTGGCCCGCACCGGCAGGCTGGGAACGAACAGGTAGCCGCTGCTGCGGATGGTCTTGATGCGCGGGCTGCCGTCCGGTGCCGGACCCAGCTTGCGACGCACCCGGCTGATGTGGGTGTCAATGCTGCGATCGAAGGCGCCCACCGCCCGGCCCAGAGCGCGCCGGCTGAGGGTTTCCTTGCTGACCACCATACCGGCATTTTCCACCAGGGTCTGAAGCACGGTGAACTCGGCGCCGGTCAGCACCAGTTCCTCGTCCCCCCGTTGGGCGGTGCGACTGGCCGGGCAGAGCATCAGGTCACCCTGGCAAAGCCAGATCCCGCCCTTTGCCGTGGAGTGCGCCGCAGAGGTGTTCACGGTCATCGGTTCCGCAGATGCGGTGCCGGTGGTGGCCGTCAACCCCGGCTGGGGGCCGGCGTGGAGACCGGTGTGGGGAATGGTCAGATCGCCGGTTCCGTCTTCGGCATGCAGCGGACCCAGATCGTTGGCGTCGACCAATGCGGTGCCCGGAGCCTGGATCAGGCTGGCTCCACCGGCACCCCGGCGCAGAACGGCCCGCAGACGGGCGACCAGTTCACGGGGGCTGCAGGGTTTTTGCAGGTAATCATCAGCCCCCATTTCCAGGCCGACGATGCGGTCGGTGGTGCCGCCACGGCCGGACAGCATGAGCAAGGGAATGCTGTGGCGGGCGCGCACGTTGCGCAACACTTCCAGTCCGTCCATTCCGGGCATCATGATGTCGAGGACGGCAGCATCGGGCATCGGGCCGCTCGGGTCTTCGATGGCGTCCAGGGCGGCATGGCCGTCATGGGCCACGTCCACGTCGAACCCATGGCCGGCCAGGTATTCAGCCAGCAGGGCGCAGAGATCCCGGTCGTCGTCGGCGATCAGAACGCGTGGCATAGTATTATCTCCGGTCCAGGGGCGAAACCTGCCTTTCAGAAGGGCGATTCCGCGATCTCATAAGGTGTCCAGCACAGCTAAAAATCTGTAAAACGGGTGGGCGCCGCCGCGCTGGGGTTGTTGGAAGTCACCGTCGAGTGGTGACCGCCTCTGACACCATTGATAGTCCGCTCCCGGGCAACCGGCTGTGATCCCTCGCACACTTCGTCACATTTTCGGCAAGTTGGGTGAAGGCCGCCATATTTTGAGCAGTCGCAAGGGACGACATCTCGCGGAGTCGCAAGCTGCGACTCGGGCTTTGAAGCCCATATCTTGACCTGCTACAGTGGGGGTGTCGAAACGCTCCTGACCGGGGCAGCCGACGGTTTATCGTTTCAGGACGGGGCGCCGGGACCAGGCGCCGATATTCCCTTTGGTCAAGGCGGCCGGCCCTCCCTGCGCATCCGCGCGCGGCCACCCATGATGAAGAGGCCTTTCTAGGTGAGCATCCCCACTCCGATTCTCCGGCACCCCCAATTGAAGGCGCTGTATCAGCACTGGTGTTCGCTGGCGCCCGGCGGCGGCCTGCCCCAGGCCAGCGAGCTGGACCCGGCCGATCTGCGGCCCTGGCTGTCGAACCTGGTGGTGATCAAGGCCGATGGCGCGGGGGGATTCGTCTACGGCTATTACAGCCGGGACTACGCGGAAACCTTCGACGGCGACAAGGTCGGCCAGTCGGTGGACAGCCTGCCGCCCGAACAGGCGGCGATGCTGAAGCGGGAATACGAAATGGTCATCGCCGACCGGATGCCGGCAAGCCGGGTCTACACCGCCGATTTCGACGGCGAGGAACAGACCTGGGAACGGCTGGTGCTGCCCTTCGACGGCGCCGGCGGTGGCGTGGAGAAGTTGATGGTTGCTGCCTATAGGTTGACCCCATGAGTGCCCAGAACCCCAGTTCCTCCCCCCAGGGCGAACCCGAGTCCGCTGCCCCCGTCGCCGGGGCGGAGGAGTTTAACCTGTGGTGCGCGATGAATGACCGCCCGTTCAGGCTGGCCCTGTCGCGCTGGCCGGACGGTGATGCGGAATGGTGCCTGGAAGTGGATGCCGGCACCGATCAGGCCGCCGTGATCTATGGTACCAACACCGGGAACGAACGCATCGCCACCGCCGTCGCCTATGCCTTCGTCAGCGGCATGGAATGGGCCGAGACCCAGGCCGCCGAAGCCGCTGCCCTGGGCGAGGGTGAAGAGGGCGGGATCACCATGGAAAGCGCGGAAGCCTTCCGCACCCAGGGACCTGCGCCGGAAGCCCCGGTGTCGGAAGAAGAGCCGGTGGTGGTCTGGGACGGTGATGACGAGGAGGACTCCTTCGTCATTCCCGACGTGGACGTGCAGGACCCGCTGCTCTACGACGACGAGGAGGAAGAGGAGGACGCAGACTTCGGCTATGCCCGTGACCCTGGGTCCTCTCATGACCGGACCACCCTGGCCGAACATCTGGGGCAGGTCGGATTGATGCCCGATGCCGCCCCCGAACCACCCAGGATCGTTTCCGACCAGGCCGAGCCGGTTGAAGTCAACGAGGACGAAGTCGTCGACGAAGCAGACATGTATGACGAGGACGAAGCGGAAGACGGCTACGGGTATGGCGATGGGGACGTCTGTGACAAGGACGACAGCGGAGAGGATGCCGGGGAGGAGGAGACGGAATGCGAACCGGAGGCCGAAACCGTATCCCGTCCGCTTGTGGTGCGTCCCGTTCCCGTGACCTATTCCCAGGAAGAACCCGAGCCCTCCGCCGATCCGTCGTACGCTCTGCCGTCGGTCATGTCGCTGTACGGGCCGATTGAGAAAGAAGACAAGGACACCAACGAAAGCGCGCTGGCCGAACAGGCCAAGAAGCTGGAAACGGTGCTGCGCAACTTCCGGGTCCGGGGCGAGATCATGGAGGTTCACCCCGGTCCCTGCGTCACCCTGTTCGAACTGGAACCCGTGCCGGGCACGAAATCGTCGACGGTTATCAATCTGGCCGATGACATCGCCCGGTCCATGAGCGCGATCACCGCCCGTATCGCCCTGGTGCCGGGGCGCAGCGTAATCGGGATCGAACTGCCCAACGACACCCGGGAAACGGTCTATCTGAAGGAAATCCTCGCCTCTCCGGCTTATCTGGAAAGCAAGGCCCGCCTGCCGCTGGCGCTGGGCAAGAACATCGGCGGGGAACCGGTGGTGGTGGATCTGGCGCGCATGCCCCATCTGCTGATTGCCGGGACCACGGGGTCGGGCAAGTCGGTGGGGATCAATGCCATGATCCTGTCGCTGCTCTACAGCCTGAAGCCGGAGCAGTGCCGCCTGATCCTGGTTGACCCGAAGATGCTGGAGCTGTCGGTCTACGAGAACATTCCCCACCTGCTGACCCCGGTGGTGACTGATCCCAACAAGGCCGTTGCCGCCCTGAAGTGGGTGGTGCGCGAGATGGAAAATCGGTACCGCGCCATGGCCCTGCTGGGGGTGCGTAATCTGGAAGGCTACAACACCCGGGTCGCCGAACTGGCCGAAAGCGGCGAGCAGGTGACCAGCAAGGTGCAGGTGGGCTTCGACAAGGAAAAGCGCGAGCCGATTTTCGAAGACCGCATCGTCACCCTGCAAACGCTTCCCTATATCGTGGTGGTGGTCGACGAAATGGCCGACCTCATGCTGGTGGCGGGCAAGGAGATCGAAACCCTGATCCAGCGTCTGGCCCAGATGGCCCGGGCGGCGGGGATCCACTTGATCATGGCCACCCAGCGGCCGTCGGTGGACGTGATCACCGGCACCATCAAGGCCAACTTCCCCACCCGCATCAGCTTCATGGTCACCAGCAAGATCGACAGCCGGACCATCCTGGGTGAATCCGGGGCGGAACAGCTCCTGGGCCAGGGCGACATGCTGTTCATGCAGGCCGGCGGCCGCATCAACCGCGTTCATGGTCCCTTCGTCTCCGACCGTGAGGTGGAAGACGTGGTGGCCCACCTGCGTACCCAGGGTCAGCCCGACTACCTCTACTCGGTCACCGAAGAGGATGACGACGATGACGACGAAGGCTATGTGGGCGGCGACGACAGCGGCAGCGGGGGAGAGGACGGCGAAGAAGGCGATCTGTACAGTCAGGCCCTGGCGCTGATCCTGCGCGAAGGCAAGGCCAGCGTCAGCTTCGTCCAGCGCCATTTGCAGATCGGCTACAACCGCGCTGCCCGGCTGGTGGAACGGATGGAAGCCGAAGGGGTTGTCAGCGCACCCAACCATGTGGGCAAGCGCGATATCCTGGTTTCCGCCAAGTCCTATTTCGCCAACCGGGAATGACGGTGGTGGAGGCCGGAGGGGAGGTTTTCGACTACTACGATCCGCGCGGCTTCAGTGCCCGGGCCTATGATGTTCTGCAAGACACGGCCGGGCACGAAAAGACAGGGGATGCGGACTTTTATGCCGGTCTGGCCCCGGCCGGCGGGCGGGTGCTGGATGTGGGGGCCGGAACCGGCCGTTTGTGCATCGATCTGGCGCGGCGGGGGTTCCTGACCGGCGGACTGGAGCCGGCGGCCAGTATGCTCGACCAAGCCCGGCGGAAGGTGGCCGGTCTGCCACCGGATGTGGCGGAGCGGATCACGCTTTGGCAGGGCGATGTGCGGTCCTGGGATCCGCCGGATCGGTTTGATCTGGTGCTGTTCTCGTTTTTCTGCCTGCATCACCTTCCGACTCACGCTGATGTGGCGGTGGCCCTGCGCATGGCTCACGGGGCGCTTGTTCCCGGCGGGAAGGTTGCCGTTCATTGCATGGGAAGCGACGTGTCCCGGTGGGCCGTGCGCGAGGAGCTGGGCGTTGTGCGCATCAACATCCCCCAGCAGGGGATCGTGTTCGAGACGCGCTGTTGGTACCGGGGTGTCAAGCCGGGGGAGGGGGAAGGGGATCCGGGGAAGATGGTCTTCGACTTCGTTTTCTCAGTTTTCGACAAGTCGGAGCAGGTTCTGGAGCGAACCACCGACCGGCTGATCTATCGCCCCTATGGTCCGCAGGACGTGGAAGCGGCCCTGACCGCTGCCGGGTTTACGATCGTGGACCGCCGCGACCGCTTTCCTGACGCCCCCGATGCGGCCGAAGGCCAGGCAATTCTTGTCGCCAGGCGGTAGTTTTGCCCTGTCTCGCGGCAAAAATTGCCGAGGTGCGCTTCCTCCACCTCTCCATGATGGCGGGAAAAGGTAAACAAATCTCTTCTATCGTCCGGGTGGCGGCTCTCTTGCAGGGAGCGACGGCAACAGCCACCAACAGGCGGGGAAAGAGCCATGGATGCGGAAAACCTGCAACAGCAACCGGTTTCGGGAGGAATCGACCTTTCCGGTGCGAAGCCGCTGGATATGTCGACGCTGCGGATCATCCAAGATGACGATATGGAGCGCTTCAGCATCCAGCGTTTCACCGAGCCGTCACCGGCGGAGCGGGCTGCGGCCTTGAAGGAGCAGAACGCAGCGCGTCAGAGCGCGGTGTTCTCGGTGAACGGCAAGCCGGTCGCCACGATCGGTGAAACAAGCGGCTCCATGTTCACGCTGACAGCTGATGCCATGATGGTGCCGTTCGAGGCCCGGGAGGCCTTCGGTAACGGCGAGATGTCCCGTGACGCCTGGATCGATGCGGTTGAGAAAGGCTTGCGCGCCAAGTACGGTGCCAAGCTGACGGTCGGGCGGTTCGCAGACGGAGCGGGTCCCTCCTACGGCCAGGTCAACGACGCCATGTATCGCAACGGAAGCACCGACTGGGAGTCCCTGGCGGCTTCGCAGGGGGCATCCGGTAGCGGTCGGCCGGCGATGTCGCTTTCGGCGATGGTGCTGGAGGCCATGCAGGGCGCGTAATGCATCAAACAACAGGCCCGTGTACTCCCCACCGACCCTTTTGACCGGGGCGGGGCAAGAGGGGCCGGTCCCATGTTCGTCCTTGGATGCGGGCGGGGAGGGTGTCATCCTTCCGCGCGACGCCGGTGGACCTGCCGGCGTTCCCCCTATGCGCAGCCGGGAGATGATCCATGTCCGCTGACGTTCTTGCCCTCCGCCATGTGGCTTTCGAAGGACCGGGGCTGATTGCGCCCCTGGTAGCAGAGCGGGGAGGGGCGGTGCGGATCGTCGACGTCCCCGTTGCCGGACTGCCCGACGGGGATGCGCTGGATGCCGATCTTCTGGTGGTACTGGGCGGTCCTGTCGGAGCCTACGAGACCACCGACTATCCTTTCCTTGCCGAAGAGCAGCGGCTGTTGGAGCGGCGCCTGGCAGCCGGCCGGCCGACTCTCGGGATCTGCCTGGGGGCGCAGTTGATGGCTCGGGCGCTGGGGGCCAGGGTCTATGGGGCGCCGGCCAAGGAAATCGGCTGGGCCCCCCTGACCCTGACCGAAGCCGGCCACGACTCCGTGCTGGCCCCTCTGGCCCAGGACGAGGGTGTGGTGCTGCATTGGCATGGCGACACCTTCGACCTGCCCGATGGCGCGGAGCGCTTGGCCTCCACCGCCCTTTGCCCGAATCAGGCGTTTCGAATCGGTACCCATGCGCTGGCCCTGCAATTCCATCTGGAGGTGGAGGCGCGGGACCTGGAGGGCTGGTTTGTCGGTCACACCATGGAAATCGCGCAGGCGCCAGGGGTGTCGGTGACCGGCCTGCGTGCCGACACGGCCCGGTATGGAGCCGGAACGGCGGACCGGGGGCGGGCGGTGCTGCGCCAGTGGTTCGACCAGATCGGTTTGTGACCGGGACGGTGCTCCGGCATAGGAGGTGATCATGCTGCCCTTCTGTTTCGTGCTGATGCCCTTCGGCAGCAAGATCGATGAAGGGGGACGGCAGATCGATTTCGACCACGTCTATGGCGCGATTATCGAGCCCGCCATCCGGGCCGCCGGGATGGAGCCGGTCCGCGCCGATCGCGAGACCGAGGGCGGGTTCATCCACAAACCCATGTTCGAGCGGCTGATGCTGTGCGACTACGCGGTTGCGGATCTGACCACGGCCAATGCGAATGTCTTCTATGAACTGGGCATCCGCCATGGCACCCGACCCCATAGTACCGTATTGGTTTTCGGTCAGGGATCGCGATTGCCCTTCGATGTCGCCCCGTTGCGCGGCTTGCCCTATCGCCTGGACACCAATGGCGCGCCGGAAGCCGCAGAGGCCGATCGGGATGCTCTGGCGGCGCGTCTGGCGGCCTGCCGCGAGCCGGTGGAGGACAGCCCGCTCTATCAGCTGATCGAGGAATGGCCCCGTCCCGATGTCGCCCGCCTCAAGACGGACCGTTTCCGCGAGTTGATCGCCTATTCCCGGGATATGAAAGACCGTCTGGCCAGGGCGCGGACAGGCGGGGAAGATGCGGTGGCCGAGGTCGAAGCAGGGCTGATGCTTCAGGATACCGATCCGGCGATCCTGGTGGACCTGCTGCTGTCCTATCGGGCGGTCGAGGCCTTCGGCCGCATGGCCGATCTGGTGCCCCGCCTGCCGGAGCTCGTCGCGCGAACGGTTCTGGTGCAGGAGCAGTATGGTTTCGCGCTCAACCGCCTGGGCCGGAGGGATGATGCGGAACGGGTGCTCAGCCGGATTATCGATAACCACGGTCCCAGCAGCGAGACCAACGGCATTCTCGGGCGAGTCTACAAGGACCGGTGGGACGAAGCACGCAAGGCCGGAAAGGCGGTCCTCGCCCGGGGCTATCTGAAGAAGGCGGTGGAAACCTATCTGGCGGGATTCGAAACCGACTGGCGGGATGCCTATCCGGGGATCAATGCGGTAGCCCTGATGGAGATGGACGATCCGGTGGATCCTCGTCAGCAGGATCTGGTGCCGGTGGTGCGCTATGCCGTCAAGCGGCGGTTGGCCGCGAAGACGCCCGACTATTGGGATCATGCCACGGAACTGGAACTGGCGGTGCTGGCCCGGGACAGGGAAGCCGCCGGCCGGCTGCTGGCCGATGCCCTGGCGGCGGTGCGGGAGCCCTGGGAACCCAAGACCACCGCCCGCCAACTGGGCCTGATCTGCGAGGCCCGTCAAGCCAGGGGCGAAGACGCCGCCTGGATCACGGCGCTGGAACAGGCGCTGGTTCCCCCGACAGCGGAGCCGTGAGGCAGGCCAGCAGGGCCGCATCCTCGTCGGCGTCCGCATTGGGGGTGGTCAGCAGAGACTCGCCGTAGAAGATGGAATTGGCCCCGGCCAGGAAGCACAGCGCCTGCGCTTCCCGGGACAGCCGGGACCGTCCCGCCGACAGCCGCACCGTCGAGGCGGGCAGCACCAGGCGGGTGAGGGCGACCATGCGCAGGATCTCCAGCGGATCGACGGAGGGACGATCGGCCAGCGGGGTGCCGCTGACGGGAACCAGGGCATTGATAGGCACGCTTTCCGGATGGGGAACGAAGCTGGCCAGGACTTGCAGCATTGCCGCCCGGTCCCGCGTGCTTTCCCCCATGCCCAGGATCCCGCCGCAGCAGATCTCGATTCCTGCCGCGCGGACCGTGCGCAGGGTGCGCAGCCGGTCATCGTAGGTGCGGGTGGAGATGATCTCGCCGTAGAAATCCGGCCCGGTGTCGAGGTTGTGGTTATAGGCGGTCAGTCCCGCTGCCGCCAGCCGCTCCGCCTGATGGGGCTGAAGCATGCCCAGGGTGACACAGGCTTCCATTCCCAGGGCGCGCACCCCTTCGACCATGCGCAGGACCGCGTCGAACTCCCGGCCGTCGACCACCTGCCGCCAGGCGGCCCCCATGCAGAACCGGTCGGCGCCGGCCGCCTTGGCCCGGGCGGCGAGAGTCAGCACCGCCTCCGGGTCCATCAGCTTTTCCCGGGGCAGGCCGGTGTCCTTGTGGTGGGCGGACTGGGGGCAATAGCCGCAGTCCTCCGGGCAGCCGCCGGTCTTGATCGACAGCAGCCCGGCCCGCTGCACCGCGCCGGAATCGTGAAGGGCGCGGTGCACCGCATTGGCCCGGCCCACCAGCTCCAGCAGTGGCAGGTCGTGCAGGGCGGTGATTTCCTCCACCGTCCAGTCATGGCGCAGGGCGGTATCGTCCCGGGGCACTGGTCGGCTTCGACTCATCGGCCGGACCCCCGGATCGTAGTGCGCAGGCGGTCCAAGGCCGGAGGCAGCACCAGGGTGCCGGCGGCTACCAGGGCGATCTTGGCGATATCACCGGGCAGGAAGGGCGCCAGTCCCTGGGCGATCAACAGATCGGCGGGCAGCAGGGTGGCCAGCCAGGCGAGGCCAAGGCCGTAGATCGGCACCAGCCCGCAGAGCATCGCGCCGGTCCGCCCGGGCGTTCCCCATCGCCGCCCCCAATCCCGGGCAAGCCGGCCGACCAGACCGCTGGCAATCAGGTATCCAAGCAGATATCCCCCCGTCGGGCCAGCCATGTAGGCCAGGCCGAGGCCCCGTTCCGGCGTGCCGGAAAACACGGGCAGGTCGAGGGCGCCGGCGGTCAGGTAGCTGGCGAAGATGGCGGTGGCCAGGCGCGGTCCCAGGGCAACGGCGAAGGCCATGACCGCCAGGGTGTGCAGGGTCATCGGCACCGGCCAGAAGGGCAGGTGGGTTTTGGCGGCAAGGGTCATGACGGCGACGCCGGCAATCAGGACAGCCATGGTGCGGACAAGGGACGCCATGCGGCCGAAGGGCGGTCGGTGCGCGCCGGGGAGGGGGGTGCTGGTGATCTCTGTCATCGGATTCCTCCATGGATCAAAATTATAGATAATCGCTACGTGATATCTATTTTTGAGTCCACGGGGATTCGAAAAAATATATAATTTGAAATCGGCGACAGCTCAGCCGACGATGGCGAAACCGTCCTTTGATTCGGAGGTATCTGATTTCATGGGTTTTTGGCCGATCCATTGGACATGCCGGGCAAGGGTATTGGCGGCGGCTTCCACATGGCCGGACCGCAGGGCGGCGAGGATCAGGCGGTGGTCATAATCGGTTCGGGCTTCCCAATCGGTGCGCCAGGTGGTGAACAGGAAGCGGGCGCTGGCGGCGTACAGGTCGTCGATGGCCGCCATCAGCCGGGGCATGCCGCAGGGTTCGAGGATCAGGCGATGGAAGGTCCGGTTGGCGGCTTCCCAGTCGCGGACATCATGGGATATGTCGCCGATCCGCGTTGCCTCTTCGGCGCGGTCAAGGATGGCGGGCGTCAGATTGGGGGCGGCCTGACGCAGGGCCAGAACCTCCAGCGCGGCCCGCATGGCCGCCACTTCGCGCACCTCGTCGAGCGAGAACGAGGCGACGCGTACGCCTCGCCGGGGTTCGCTGATGGCCAGACCCTGGGCTTCGAGCAGGCGAAAAGCCTCGCGCACGGGAACGTGGCTGGCCCCGAATTCTGCGGCGATATGGTCCTGTCGCAGGCGTGTGCCCGGCTCCAGCGCACCGGACATGATGCGGTCGGCCAGGGCCTTGCTGATCCGCAGGGCGATGGTGTCTTTTTCACGGGCTGCCATGCCGTTGTAGATAATCCGACTCGCCCGTGCAGTCGAGCGTTACGGCTCGCCAGATCATATGCGCGTTACGGCTCGCCAGATCATATGCGCGTTACGGCTCGCCAGATCATATGCGCGTTACGGCTCGCCAGATCATACGTGCATTACGGTTGGACTTCTCTACTGCCCCGTAGCGGCGTTCCGGGTTTCCTGGGTCATGTCGGGCATGGGTCTGGCCGGCAGGTTCAGCGTGACGGCGTAGGCGGAATTCGCCAAATCTGCCTGTTCGGCCAGTCCCAGGGGGAAGGCGGTGACCGGTGCTCCGTCCCCCATCACCGGCGGCTGGGTTTCGGACGCCAGCTGGGTGAGCGGATGGTTGTCTTGCTCGGCATTCTCGGCCAAGCGGCGGAAATCGTCGCGGCCCCCGCCACTGGCCCGGGGGCGGCCCCGGGTGCTGGCATCCTGGGGCACGGGCTCCAGCTGCGAGGGGCCGAGTGCTTCTCGGGTGAAGATTCGATTCCGCGCGCCTCCGGCGGCATAGATGGGATCAGCCATCGTCTCGCTCCTGCCACGGGGCCGGCCCGGATTGGCGGGCAGCGGCGCCGTTGGTCTTGCGAATGAGTTGTACCTTCATGCTCGGTTAACGATGCTGTCCGGCCCGGGTTCCCCCGGAGTTTAAATAATTCTTAAGTGTACGAGGCTACCGCTTGCGAGTCAAAACGAGTCACGGTACGTCTTGTATTATGCGGAATTGCACGGGTTAAAACCCATGCAAACTGGCCTTATCCGGTTACTCGGCCAGTCCCGGACTGCGGGGCGGCGGGCCAAGAAGCGTGCGGCCGAGGTCGCGGCCCTCGGTCCAGGCCAGGGCGTGGGCCAGCAATCCGGCCAGGAAGCCGGTGGCATAGACCAGCACGACCGTCTTTGCCATGGCCATGCCGACAATGGCCAGATCCAGGTTGGGCTTGGGTTCGCCGATGGCACCCAGGATGCTGAAGCAGAAGCCGCACATCACCACGACGACGACTCCGGCAGCGAGAAACATCAACCCGCCGAGCAGCAGGCTGACCATCAGCGCGAAGCCATGTCCCTGTCCCAGATGCCGCACGGTGCCGGGTTCCAGCGGCCGGTCCAGCGCGACCCAGGGCAGGATCAGCAGCAGCCGGGTCAGCACATAGGCGGCCGGCAGCCCGAGCGCCAAGGCGGTCAAGGAGATTAGTCCGGGATGGACATCGGCGAAGGATTGACCGATTCGGGCGATGATCATTGCCGCCACGCCGGTGATCAGCAGCAGGGCGAAGGTCCAGGCCAGGGTGCGAACCTCTCGCCAGCCCAGGCTGACGGCCCGCGGCGGCCGCACCACGCCCTCGGTGTCGCCGCGATAGAGACTGCGGGTCCAGGCCACGAACAGCGGCACCAGCAGCAGGGCGGTCAGGGGCAGGCTGACGGGACCGGGCAGGGCGATCTGCGGCAACGGTCCGTCGTCGGCGAAGACCAGCCCGAGCAGAATCAGGCCCGCCAGGGGGAGGATCGCCAGCCGCCAGAAGCGCTGCCGGTTGCGCCAGATCACTTGATGGGCGAAAGGAACGCAGCTTTCCGGCCGCAGGGTGGGAATCGGATCGGGGGACAGGGTCGGGGTCATGGGGCGATCCTCGCGTCGGCGGAGGGGAAGGGACCATGAACGGGCGGTTGCGTCCTGTCGGGCGCCGCTCCACCGAAGCGGAGGCCTTGAGTCCGATGTAGGGTCTTTCCCCGACACGGAACAAGGGGGCGGCAGGGGCTGGAAGGACCGGTCCGGCCGCAGGTATGCGTTCCTGTCATGGCCCGGAAAACGGTCGATCCGGTCCTTTCCCGCCCTTTCGGCACGGTTTCAGGCAACCGAACACCGCGATCCGCATTACCCGCCTGTGACGGTAGGTCTCCTGAACGGGGTGTCGAACCTTTTTTGGGGCTGCTTCGAATGCATGACTCATTTGCCCCGCGCTTGCCCCAATTTGGGATAAGGCTTTGGCCGGCCCGATAGGGGCGTGGGGGGTGGCCACACCGGTGTGGCCGGGACGAGAGAGGGATATGTCAGGTATGGCGAGTTTGGGACGCCGGGCAGCGCTCGGCATGGTGGGACAGGCGTTTCTGGCCGGTTTGTTCGGGACCACGGTTTTGACCGCGTCGCGCGGGATGGCAGCGGAAGGGCAGGCCGATACGCCCCGCCCCCTGCCGCTGGGGCCGAGCGAGCCGTTCTCCTTCGACCGCCTTGTGGAACGGGCACGGACCATGGCCGGCGAGCCGTTCCGTCCGGTCGAAGCGGATCCCGCCGCCCTGCCGGCCCTGAACATGATCGACTACGACGAATACCAGAAGATCAGCTTCGACATCCGCCGCTCCCTGTTCCGGGAGAGGGCGCGCGAGGATGCACTGTCGCCCATCGCGCCGTTCCATCTGCACAAGGGACTGACCCAGCCGGTCGGCCTGCATGTGATCGAAGGCGAAATGGCGCGCAGGGTGATGTATGACGCGTCGGCCTTTTCCTACAGCGGCGAAGTGACGCCGGCCAAGCTGCCGGCCGATCTGGGCTATGGCGGCTTCCGCGCCCTGTATGGGGATCGCGAGGGGCCGGACTGGCTGGCGTTCATGGGGGCGAGCTATTTTCGCACGGCGGGTCCCTTCGACCAGTACGGTCTGTCGGCCCGCGCCGTGGCGGTGGATATCGGCCTTCCCGATACGCCGGAGGAATTCCCCCGTTTCACCGATTTCTGGCTGGAACCTGCCCATGACGATGACGGCGGAGTCCTGGTCTACGCCCTGATCGACAGCCCGAGCCTGTCGGGCGCCATGCGCATGGCCTGCGCGCGGGGCGAAGAGCAGGCGATCCGCATGGATTGCGCCATCCGCCTGTTCATGCGCAAGGATGTTCGGCGCCTGGGTATCGCGCCAATCACCAGCATGTTCTGGTTTTCCGAGACCAACCGGCACGACGCAAACGACTGGCGGCCGGAAGTGCACGATACCGACGGTCTGGCCCTGTGGACCGGTTCCGGCGAGCGCCTGTGGCGACCGCTGACCAATCCCAAGGCCGTGTCCACCAACAGCTTTCTGGACAATAACCCCCAGGGTTTTGGCCTGTTGCAGCGGGACCGGCAGTTCGACCACTACCAGGATGACGGCGTCTTCTACGAACGCCGTCCAAGCCTGTGGGTCGAACCCAAGGGGGCGTGGGGCGAAGGCATGGTGCAGCTTCTGGAGATCCCGACCGACGACGAGATCCACGACAACATCGGCGCCTATTGGACGACCGACAAGGTGGAACCGGCCGGGTCGGCGGTGTCGCGGGATTACAGTCTCTACTGGACCGTGGCGCCGATGATCGGCGAAGCGGCCGTAGGGTATTGCGTGGCCACCCGCATGGGGCGGGCCGGCATTCCCGGTCAGCCGCGGCCCGAATCCGGGGTGAAATACGCCGTGGACTTCGAGGGCGGCAGCCTCGGCGAGCTGGAAACCGGGGCTCTAAAGCCCAAGGTATCCGTCGGCGCTGGCGGCCGTGTTGACGGTGCCTATGCGCTGCGGGTTGTCGGAACCGATATCTGGCGCATCGTCTTCGACCTGTATACCGAGGGCGAGGCGCCGGTCGACGTGCGGGCCTATCTGGTGGACGGCGAGGAAAAGGCAGCCACCGAAACCTGGACCCTGCTGCACCGGCCGCACAGCTTCTCCTGATCTGTGTTCCAGCTATAGTGTGAGAAGGCACGGGGAGACGATGGCCGATTCGGCCGCCGTCTCCCCATTCATGAGTCGAGGTGGGCCAGGACAAAATCGGCCCGCTCCTCGATGCCGACCTTTGGCAGCGTGATCAGCGTGTATCCGAGCCGTTTGTAGGTTTCCGCCATGATCCGGCAGGTGGCCTTTGCTTCGGCTTGATCCTGCTTGCGCTCTGCGTCCCGGGTGAAGATCTCTTCCCAATAGGGGGCGAGGAAGACGCGCGGGTTATACCGGTAACGGCGGGCCGCGGCCTCTGCGTGGGCGGGGACGGGAAGCCCGCATAGGGTGAGATAGCCGACGACATCGGGAATGCCTCGGTCCATCAGAACGGGGCCGGGTATGGCAGCGGCTTCATGGTAGGATCGCAGATCCCACCCAAGCATGAGTTCGGCGAACGCCGCCCGATCCGCCCAGGGGAGGGCCTGCCCGCCGATGCGGACTTGATCCCGGATGATCGCCCGTCCGGCCTCGGGCATATGAGCGAAACCACGCCGGGAAAGAGCATCGATCAGGCTGCTTTTCCCGGAACCGGGGCCACCGGTTACGATGTGCGAATGTGGCTGGTCGCTCATGGGAAAACCTCTGCTCTGATTGAAAAGGCGGCGCGCATCGCGCAACGCGTCATCCGTCCGAAGGTGTGCCGGCCGGCGGTCTCGCCGTCTGGCCGGAGGTCCACGGCCATGAGTCCACATCCGGCCATTTCATGAAACGGTCATCCCGGTGTCGCCGTACCGTCACGGGGCCTCGCTACCATCGCGGTCCTTTCTTGACCTGCTGGTGCTCCGTTGGGTGCGCCGGCCGCGCCCCTTTTGTTCATCCACCTTCTCTCCGGGAGCAAGACACGATGCGAGGATCCGTCCGCGCCGTTCTGCTGGGTACCGCCGCCTGTGGCCTGATGACGGCCGCCGCGAGCATGGCTCAGGCTGACGAGCACCGCTACTTCACCCGCGTGGCCACCGTGCCCGTCTACACCAACCTGCCCGCCGACATGGACAAGGCCACCGAAACGGCCGCCGAAATCATGTCTGCCACGGCTGACGGCATGACGCTGGTCTACACCGACAGCCCGGGTGAAGCGCTGGGCTTCTTCGACATCTCCAACCCCGCCCAGCCCAAGCCCCTGGGCCGCGTGGATCTGGGCGGCGAGCCCACCAGCGTCTATATCGTCGGCGACTATGCCCTGGTGGCGGTCAACACCTCGGAAAGCTACACCAATCCGTCGGGTCATCTGGCGGTGGTGTCGGTGAAGGATCACTCCATCGTTGCCAAGTGCGATGTGGGCGGCCAGCCGGACAGCGTCGGTGCCGCCAAGGACGGCAAGTTCGTCGCCATCGCCGTGGAAAGCGAGCGCGATGAAGAGCTGAACGACGGCGAGATCCCGCAGTTGCCGCCCGGCGGCCTGGCGATCTTCGATCTGGATGCGTCCGGCAAGCCGACCAACTGCGACGCCGGCCGGATGGTCGATGTGACCGGTCTGGCGGACGTGGCCCCGAGTGATCCGGAGCCCGAATACGTGGACTTCAACGGTGATAACCTCATCGTGATGACCCTGCAGGAAAACAACCATCTGGTGGTGGTGGATGCGGCGACCGGTGTCATCAAGGCCCAGTTCCCGGCCGGTGCGGTGTCGCTGACCAATATCGACACCAAGAAGGACAAGGCGATCATCGGCAACGGCAGCCTGGAAAACGTAGCCCGTGAACCCGATGCCGTGTCCTGGTTGGACAACAGCCGCTTCGTGACCGCCAACGAAGGCGATTACAAGGGCGGTTCCCGCGGCTTCACCATCTGGAACATGGACGGTACCGTCGAATACGACAGCGGCTCCCTGATGGAACACCTGGGCATGTCCCACGGTCACTATCCGGAAAAGCGCGCGGGCAAGAAGGGCGTCGAGCCCGAAACCGTGGATGTGGGCGTCTACGGCGAGGACACCCTGTTCTTCGTGAACTCCGAACGCGGCAACTTCGTGGTGGTGTTCAAGGACAACGGTGCCGGCCAGGCTCCGGAAATGATCCAGTTCCTGCCGACCCACGTGGCTCCGGAAGGCCTGCTGGCCCTGCCGCAGCGTGACCTGTTCGTCGTCGCCACCGAAGCCGATTCGGCCGAGGACGGCGTGCGCGCCACCGTCGACCTGTACGCCAAGACCGCCGATACCCCGTTCTACCCGATGGTGATCAGCGGCAAGGACAAGGCCGTCGAGGCTCCCATCGGCTGGGGCGCCCTGTCCGGTCTGGTCGGCGACGCCACCGACGCCAACAAGGTCTATGCGGTCAGCGACAGCTTCTATGCCGGCAGCCCCCGCATCTACACCCTGGACGTCTCCGGCATGCCGGCCAGGATCACCGACTATGTGGAGATCACCGGCTATGATCAGGCGGCCGGCCTGGATCCGGAAGGCATCTCCCGGCGGGCTGGTGGCGGTTTCTGGATTGCCAGCGAAGGCAATCTGGAAAAGGAAATGCACAACCTGCTGCTGGCCGTCGGCGCCGACGGCAAGGTGGAAAAGCAGATCACCCTGCCCGAAGCGGTCGAAGCCGAAAGCGTGCGCTTCGGTTTCGAAGGGGCTGCCGCCTTCGAACAGGATGGCCATGAAAAGGTGATCGTCGCTGTTCAGCGTGAATGGAAGGACGATCCGAAGGGTCTGGTCAAGCTGGGCATCTACGACACCGCCGACGAAAGCTGGAGCTTCGTGCACTATCCGCTGGAAGCCCCGCGCAGCCCGGCCGGCGGCTGGGTCGGCCTGTCGGAGATCACGTCGCTGGGCGGTCTGAAGTTCGCGCTGATCGAGCGGGACAACAAGGGCGGCCCTGACGCCACCATCAAAACGGTGACGGTCATCGATCTGGACGGCGTGACCCCGGCGGCGGCCGGCGGTGAGATCCCGGTGGTGAAGAAAAGCGTCGCCATCGATCTGCTGCCGTCCCTGGCCTCGACCAACGGCTGGATCAACGACAAGCCGGAAGGCTTCACCGTTACCGCCGATGGCCGGATGCTGATGGTTACCGACAACGACGGCGTGGACGATGCCTCGGGCGAAACCCTGCTGATCAAGCTGGGGTCCTCCGACAAGCTCGGCATGTAAAACGGCGCCTTGCATCCGGTTGTTGCCGGTCGGGCGGATTTGGGAAACGGCGGTCCCTTCCGGGGCCGCCGTTTTTCAGTGTGCGGAGAAAGGAGGGGAGCTCTGCTAGGGTAGAGGGGTCTTGTCGCCGAGAGGAGTTTGCCGATGGTGCCGCCCCGCCTGCTGACCGCCCTGCAACGCACGCCCTGCCGCCTGGGGGTGGTGTTGAGCCCGGAGACGACGGGGGTGGACTATCCCGACCCGGCGCTGGGGCTGGAGGCGCTACGACCGGGGCCGTTCCACCTTGTGCCCGGGCTGGCCCCGGATCTGGACATTCTGCTGATGACGGCCCACGGCTCGGCAGCCATCGCCGGCTTCCTGGAAGATCTGCGGGGCAGCGGGTTTGCCGGCGCGGTGGCGCTGTGGCTCTGGGATAACCACCTGGCGCTGGAGAATAACCGGGCGGCCTGTGCCCAGGCGGATATCGCCTTTCCCAGCCATGCCTATTGCGCGGGCGACCTGGAGGGGGCGGGCGCCCTGATCGGCCCCCACGTACCCGCCTGCGCGGCCGAGTGGTCACCGGCCCTGGCAACGGCTCTGTTCGATGCGGCGGAGGCGGCGGAGCGGGCAGGGCAGGCCGGGCGGTCTGACCGCCTGCTGGCGGGGTATGTGGATTATGCCTTTTCGCCGAGAGGAGCGTTTCTGGCCCGGCTGGGCAAGGCGCTGGGGGCGGAGGGGGCGTTGGTCCGCCTGATGGACCCCGACGACCGTTCCGCTTACCTGGGGCAAAGCCGGGAGGACCGCTTCCGGGAGTGGCTGGGCCACAAGGTTTCGCTGGCGCTGCCGGTGGCCGCGGACCTGTCCACCCGGGTGTTTGCAGGCCTTCTGGCTGGTCAGGTGGTGGTGGTCGATGACGGCGTGCGCGACCTGGAAACCGTCTTCCCGCGGGAGAGCTGGGAGGACGCAGGGCTGGTGCCGCTGGAGCGCTGGTCTCCGTCGGCGGTGCGCGACGCCCACGCCCGGGCGCTGGCTCTGTTCGATCGGGGCGGGCTGGCGGGCGCGCGAGCGCGTCACGAGCGGGTGCTGGAGCACCATATGCTGGGCAATCGGCTTCAGGCGATGATCGATGCACTGGCGGCGCTGGGACGGGAGCCGGTCGCCTCGCCGATGGCCATATAACTGCGAAATCGGATACCTGCGTCGTTAACCCTTCACATGACCCCCCATCCGGAGCCATGCTATCTTTATGGCCATAGTGTTGAAACTCCGGTGAAGGGGAAGGGCGATGGTGCTTGGTCGTTCGAAGGGGAGCGATGCAATCTTTGGGCGGCGCAGCGTCTTGCTCCGTTCCCTTGCCCTGACGGCCCTTGTTGTCGTGATGGTGGCCAGCGGGGTGGCGGCCGGGGGTGCCAACGCCGCCGACGACCGCACCCTGGTCGTGGGGGTGGAAGAGTTGGATTACATGCCCATGTACTCCACCGCTGGCGGGGAGTACCACGGGGTGGGGCGGGACATCCTCGACGCCTTCGCCCGTGATGCCGGCTATACTCTGGTCTACAAGGCGCTGCCGGTTCCCCGGCTTTACGCCAGTTTCTTTGCCGGCCAGGTGGATTTGAAGTTCCCGGACAATGCCGGTTGGAAAGCCGAAGACCGGGACGGCAAGGAGATCTTCTATACCGCTGCCCCGCTTGTGGTGAATGTTGACGCGTCCATGGTCAAGCCGGAGGACCTGGGCAAGGGGCCGGATGCCGTCAAGGTCCTGGGTATCGTCATCGGTTTTTCGCCCTGGGCATGGACCGATCGCATCAATGACAGCACGGTGACGGTCGTCGAAAACCCCGACTTCGCCGCTTTGTTGCGTCAGGTGGTTGCTGACCGGGTGGATGCCGCCTATGCCAGCGTGCCGGTCATGCGCCTGCAGTCCAGGGAGATCTTCGGCCATGACGACGCCCTGGTGTTCGATCCGAGCTTGCCGTACGCTAAGGCGGATTTCCACGTCAGCAGCCTCTCGCGGCCCGAAGTGATCGCCGAGATGGATGCCTGGATGGCGGATCACGTTCAAGAGATCGTCGATCTGCGGGCGAAATACGGGATCATGGAAGAAGTGGCGTTGAAATGACGGACAGCCCGGATAGCGGACCAGCGTCACTGACTGCTGCCACCGGGCGTTCCACTTTTTCCTCCCATGTGCGCTGGCGGGGGCTGACGGCCAAGCAGGCTTTGGCCACCCTCGTATTGGCCTTGGTGCTGGGACTGGCCGGCAGTGCCGCCAACCTCTTCGTCGAATGGCGCGATACGCGCAATGATCTCACCGACACCATGACTGCCCTGCTGGCGGTGGTGGAAGGGGCGGCCTCCAATGCCGCCTATCAGCTCAATGGCGGGCTGGCCCAGCGGGTGGTCGAGGGGGTGGCCGGGAACCCGGCGATAAACCGCGTGGTCCTGAAGGATAACTTCGGCAATACCCTCGGAGATCTGGTGCGGCCGCCGAGTGATATCGGGCCGTTGGATGATCTGGCCGGTTGGCTTTTCGGGGATGTGGTGTCCTACGATCTGCCCCTGATGTATGGGGTGGCCGGTCGGGAGAAGGAAGCCGTCGGCAATCTGACCCTGGACCTGAGCCCGGTCAAAGTGGCCGACGGGTTTTTCCAGCGGGCGGTGGTGGCCTTTGTCACCTCCATGGTCACGGCGTTGGGCATGGCGCTGGCTGTTGTGCTGGTTTCCTACATGACCGTCACCCGTCCGATCCTGCGGTTTGCCCGATTGATCGACGAGGTGGACCCGGCGTACCCCGGGGCGACCCAGGTCACCGATCCAGGCCGGCATCGCGGCGACGAAATCGGTGTGGCCATGCGGTCGTTGGAGGCCTTGCTGCAAGCGTCGCAAACTGGCCTCGAAGCCCGGGATGCGGCGGAGGCGGACCTGCGTGAGCTGACCCGCACGCTGGAAGACAGGGTCACGGCGCGAACCCGAGAGTTGTGGGCGGTCAATACCCGGCTGGCGGAGGAAAAGGCGGAGACGGAACGGGCCTACGGTGATCTGGGCCGGGCCAATTCCCTGATCCTCGAAAGCCTTGAATATGCCCGAAAAATCCAGACGGCCGTCCTGCCGGATCCGGAGGCGCTGGCGGGGTCCGTAGCAGAAGTGCGGGTGTCGTGGGAGCCTTTGCAGACCGTCAGTGGCGACTATTACTGGATGGAGCGCCAGGGGGCTTTGTCGGTGATTGTCATTGCCGATTGTACCGGACATGGGGTGCCGGGGGCGTTCATGACTCTGGTGGTGGCGAGTGTGCTGGACCAGGTGCTGCATGCCGAACTCCTCCTGGATCCGGCGGAGGCGCTGACGCGCCTGGATCAGCTGATACGCAGTCGCTTGCGACAGGATAGGCCTGAAAGTACGTCGGACGATGGGCTTGAAGCGGCCATTTGCGTTTATGACCGGGAAAGCGGCTTGCTGCGCTATGCCGGTGCGGGGGTGCCGCTGCTGGTGCTGCGGGGCGGCACGGTGCAGGAGACCCGGGCCACCCGGGTGGCTCTGGGATACCGGACGATTCCACCGGGCCGCCCGATCAAAGCCCACTGTCTGACTGTGGTTCCGGGGGACCGGTTTTACCTGATGACGGACGGGTACCCGGACACCATGGGCGCCGAGTCTCAATGCCTTCTGGGACGGCGGCGATTGGGGGAAATGCTGACGGAGACTGCCGGCTTGCCTTTGGGCGACCAGTTGGCGGCTATCGAGGCGGCGGTCGAAGCCTATCGGGGGGAAGAGGCGGTCCGGGATGACCGCACCCTGATCGGGTTTCGCCCAGTCTGAGGGGGGCTTTGGATCATCCGTTTCGGACGCGGGTGCAAAAAAGTTTCATAAAGTCGTTGACGCGGTGCGGCGAGGGGTCTAGAAACCGGCCTCCCGACGCCGAGAGGCGCTGGGGGCCTCCGGTCCTCCGGAGCTGATTTCTCAAGCAGTTACGGCC
>JBJXHN010000007.1:0-323425 GCA_046233135.1 Rhodospirillaceae bacterium Z3-40
TTCCGCCGCAGTTACCATCGGTAGAGAACGGCCCGCAGTTGCCTTGCTGGCTGGTGTTGCAGTTGCCGAAGCCGGTGCTCATGGCCGCGACGCCGCCGCAGTTGCCGAAGTTGGTTCCGCCGCAGTTTCCGCCGGTTGAGAACGGCCCGCAGTTGCCTTGCTGGCTGGTGTTGCAGTTGCCGAAGCCGGTGCTCATGGCCGCGACGCCGCCGCAGTTGCCGAAGTTGGTTCCGCCGCAGTTTCCGCCGGTAGAGAACGGCCCGCAGTTGCCTTGCTGGCTGGTGTTGCAGTTGCCGAAGCCGGTGCTCATGGGGGCAGCAGTGCCACAGAAATGGGTCGGTCCCGGAGGGCAGCCGTATGAAGTCGGATACATCAGATGATCTCCTTAGTCGTTTGTGGTGTGAGGGATGTGCTCTTGACCAGCGGAGCGCAGGTGTCCGCCGTCGCCTTCTCATTACCCCCAGGAGTGTTTCTTTAGAACGCACCAAATACGCGTACAGAAAAACCAAGGGATGTGTGTTTATCATCCCTGGTGATTATCGGCAAAGTCAAAAAACGTTAAGGTTTAAAAATCTATTAATAAGAGTGTATACAACTATGAGAAATGGTAGTGTTTATATCGCCAGTTGGTTGGGAGTATCGCTATGAGATTTAGCGTGTGTGCCCATTAATCAGCTGATTTAAATGTATATTTTCAAAATTGGATGGTTTTAGGTGTGCGTGACCGATACAGCCAATGCGAGATCCGCCGTATGCTCTCTATAGGTTTAGCACTGGTCATAAAATATCTTTAAGGGTGTTTTAAGCATTTATGCGTGTGTAAGATTATAAACCTTTTAGTAGTGTATATAGGTGTTAAAACGTAAAAAGGATTGGATTCGCTTTAAGAGTGCTTTTGATGAAGGGGGCCGCGCCGAATGCCGTAGCGGGGCAGTGGCAAGTCGGTTGGTTGTCTTGCCCGCACGCTCCGCCCATATGCCACCAGCCCTGACTTGCTTGCAGTCACGGGTAGAGCCGTTGGGGTATCGGTGCCGAATGAAAGGGAGGCGGTCGTCTGTGAGGGCGCCGATTCAGCCGGTGAAATCACTGATGCTGAGAAGGGTGTCGGCGAAGGTGGCAAGCAGGCGGACCTCTTCGGCGCTGACGATGCCGTCGCCGGTGTCGGTTACCAGATAGAGACCCGTGTTGCTGCCGTCGCTGGCCGCCACGACTCCCGTGTAGCCGCTTTCCACATTGCCCAGTGCGGTTCGGAAACTGCCGAAGCCCTCGTCGGTCAGGCTGGAAACCGGGGTTTGCAGCACCACGACGTCGTCGTTCACTGTGACGCCGCCGGACGAGCGGGTGGTGAACGAGATGCCGTCGCTGCCGTTATCCACAGCCATCCGCAGATAGTCGGCGATCCGGACTTTCGACTGTCCCGTGGCGAAGCCAATGATGGTATCGGCCAGCAGCGCCGTGCCCGGGTCGCTGCCCGTGGCGACGGTCATGAATTCGAGGATGCTGGCCCCGTTCAGGGTTACCGTATCGGCCCCGTCGCCCAAGGCCACCACCTCTACCCCCGACAGGGTGACCGTGCCACCCCGGTCCCCCAGGCGGATCCGGTCCGTTCCCGTGCTGCCGGTCAGGGTCTCGATGGCGGCGATGATCATCGAACTGCCGGAGCCCGCCAGGGTGATAACGTCGTTCGCATCCCCGCCAACAAGGGTCTCGATCGCGGAGAGCACCATGGTGCTGCCCCGGTCTCCAAGGGTCAGGTAGTCTCTATCGGTGGAGCCGGTGAGGGATTCAATCGCCGCCAGGATCATGGTGGTGCCCGATGCCAGGGTGATCGCATCCAGCCCGTCGCCCCCGATCAGCGTTTCCAGACCCGCCAGGATCATGGTGCTACCCCGATCCCCCAGGCGGATGAAATCTCCACCATCTCCGCCGGTCAGGGTTTCGATTGCCGCCAGGATGGTGGTGCAGCCCCGGTCGCCCAGACGGACCCAGTCCGCTCCGGCGCCCCCGATCAGGGTTTCCACCGCCGCCATCACCATCGAACCGCCCGTGTCGGCCAGATTAACCCAGTCCCCGGCGATGCCACCGACCAGGGTTTCAATCCCGGACAAAAAGGTCGTGCCGCCACTGTCGGCCAGATACAGGAAATCGGCGCCGTCCCCGCCGTCGATGGTTTCCAGTCCGCCCAAGGCCCGCAGGATATCGTCACCGACGCTGCCGATCACATCGCCAAGGTCATCCAGGATCGTGTCCACATCGATATCAATGTCGATCTCGATGGAGAAGCCGGACGGCAAAGGGGGGGTGCGGTCGACGGAAAACGACATCGGGGGTATCTCGCAAGAGGAAAGCGGGACCATAGCCTAGCTGTACAGACCGCGCCGATCCATCAAAGGAGTGGGGGCGGGCAAAGAAAAACCCCCGGCGCCGGAACGCCGGGGGGTGAGGGGGTCAAAGACCCGGTCAGCCGTTCATCAGTCGCGACCACCAGCCCGTGCGGCGCGGACCGGTCGAAGGGTCCTGACCCGGGGCTTCTTGGGTCGAAGCGTCCTCGGCCGGATCAGGAACCGGCTCGGATGCTGGTTCTGCAGCGGCTTCGGGGTCGGCGGTGCTGTCGAGGGCAGATGCGGGCTCGGCCGTCACGGCGTCTTCCGCTGCCGGTTCGGCGGTCTCGTTCGAGATATCCTCTTCGGGGCCGCTGTCCTCGGTGACGGGCTCTGCCGCAGGTTCCCCTGCTTCTGCCGGTTCCGGGGCGAATGCCGCTTCAACCGGGGCCGCTTCCGGCGTGTCGGAGACGGGCTCGGCTTCGGTCTCTTCTTCAGCAACCGGTTCCGGCGCGGGCTGCGGAGAAATCGGACCGATCAGCGGTTCACCCGGATGAATGGTTGCCGGACCGGGCAGAGCATCGGCGTCTGATGCCGGCTGACCTTCGCCGTCGGTTCCGTCACCGCCGTCCGAAGCTTCGGAAACGCGGACTTCGTCCCCACCGGACCGGCCGCGGCCACCCCGGCGGCGTGGACGGCGGCGGCGGCGGGAGCCTCCTTCGCCGGCATCTCCGCCGTCTCCGCCATCGGCGGACACGTCTTCGGACCCTTCGTCGTCGCCGTCTTCACTGATGGTATCGACGAAGGACGGCGCTTCACCGTCCTGGGCTTCTACCGGCTCGTCGGAGCGGCGGGACCGGCGGCGGCGCGACCGGCGCGACCGGCCGCCGGAGGAACCTTCGCCCCCATCGTCGCTGCTTTCATCGCCATCGTCCTCGTCATCGTCCGTCCCTTCAGCGTCGTTGCCGGCATCGTCCCCTTCGGCGGCAATGCGCTCGCCGGTATCAAAAGTGTCGCCCTCGTCATCGCCGTCCTGGTCGGTATCGTCTTCGCCGTCAGAGTCTCCCTTCTCGTCGGAAGTCCCGTCCTGGCCGAACTCGCCGTCACGGTCACCGCCCTTCCGCCGCCGCCGCCGCCGCCGCCGCCGCTTGCCGCGGCCGCCCTGATCCTCGCCGGCGCCATCGCCAGAGGTTTCCGTATCGCCGGCGTCCTCGGGGCGGTCCGTGTTTTCCTCGGTGCTGTCGTCTTCGTCCTCGATGGCCGGCGTCGGGGCGCTGACCGGGGCTGCGGGCACCGGCTGGGGAGCGGCCATCGTGTCGGCATCTTCGCCCGTGCGCTCATCCTTGACCCGGTCCATGCGATAGTCGGGGATGATCAGCTCGTCGCTGCCCTGGATGTAGACCTTGAAGTCATAGCGCTGTTCGATGGCGGCCAGCACCGACCGCTTATAGTTCAGCACATAAAGCGCCACCATGGTGGGCACGTGCATGGTGACCTCGCAGGAGCGGCGGCGCACGCCTTCCTCTTCGATCAGCCGCAGCACATGCAGGGCGGTGCTTTCGACGGACCGGATGGAACCGGTGCCGTGGCAGTGCGGGCAGGTTTCGAAGCTGGTTTCCATCAGGCTGGGGCGCAGACGCTGCCGCGACAGCTCCAGCAGACCGAAGTGGCTGATGCGGCCCAGCTGGATGCGGGCGCGGTCGTTGCGCAGGGCGTCCTTCAGCCGCCGCTCCACATTCGTGTTGGAGCGGTTGTCGTCCATATCGATGAAGTCGATGACGATCAGCCCGGACAGATCGCGCAGCCGCAGCTGGCGGGCGATTTCGTCGGCAGCTTCCAGGTTCGTCTTGTAGGCGGTTTCCTCGATGTTCCGTTCGCGGGTGCTGCGCCCGGAGTTCACATCGATGGCCACCAGGGCTTCGGTCTGGTTGATGACGATGTAGCCGCCGCTGCGCAGCTGGGCGATGGGGCTGTGCATTGCATCCATCTGGCTTTCCACCTGATAACGGTGGAACAGCGGCATGGTGTCGTCGCGATAGGGTTGAACCTTCTTGGCGTGCGACGGCGTCAGCATTTTCATGAAGTCCTTGGCCGTGCGGTAGCCAAGGTCGCCGTCGACGATGATCTCTTCGATATCGCGGCTGTAGATGTCGCGGATCGCGCGCTTGATCAGGCTGCCTTCCTCGTGGATCAGGGTCGGCGCCCGACTTTCCAAGGTGGTGGTGCGGATCAGGTCCCAGGTGCGCAGCAGGTATTCATAGTCGCGCTTGATTTCCGCCTTGGAGCGTTCGGCCCCGGCGGTGCGCAGAATCACCGCGCTGCCGCGCGGTCCCTGCAAATCGCTCATGATGGTCTTCAGGCGCTTGCGATCGGTGGCGCTGGTGATTTTGCGCGACACCCCGCCGCCCCGTGTGGTGTTGGGCATGAAGACGCAATAACGGCCGGCCAGCGACAAATAGGTGGTCAGGGCCGCGCCCTTGTTGCCGCGCTCTTCCTTCACCACCTGCACCAGCAGGATCTGGCGCCGCTTGATCACTTCCTGGATCTTGTACTGACGCATCATCCGCGCCTTGGCGCGGGGCGCAGGGGCGGCTTCGTCGGACTCGTCCCCGCCCAGGGTCTCCACGGACTCGCCGTTGCCGTCCTCGTCTTCGTCCTCGGCGCTGTCGGCGGCTTCTTCGGCCAGCAGCTTTTCCCGGTCGGCGACGGGGATCTGGTAATAGTCGGGGTGTATTTCGTTGAACGCCAGGAAACCGTGCCGGTTGCCGCCGTAATCGACAAAGGCGGCCTGAAGCGAGGGTTCTACGCGGACGACCTTGGCGAGATAGATGTTTCCCTTGAGTTGCTTCTTGGTTGAGGTTTCAACGTCAAATTCTTCGAGGCGTGTGCCGTCAAGAACCACAACCCGTGTTTCTTCGGGGTGGTTCGCATCGATAAGCATGCGCTTGGTCATTCGGAAGGGTACTCCGCAGGACCGGCGCGTCTGTGCGCTGCCGGTCGATCCAGGGGGATCGGCGGGCCTTCCGTCGTGCGGGGGGTGCGGTGGAGCGCGCCGATGGCGTGGTGCCCGAGGGAATAAGCCGCGGAAACGACGCCGGCGCACGGACCCGCGCGGTTCCGCAGGGGCGGTGCAGGGTCATCCCCCCCACCGGCTTGCAAGAACCCCGGGTCCGATCACACCGGGAAACGGGCCTGGCCACGACCGCCGCCGCCCCCGGGACCCGGTCGTGCCGGGCCAGGTCTGGCGTGCTGAGATCGTGAAAACCGTGGGCCAATTAATCCTACCCCGCCCGACACAGAAAGCCCGGCCGGGACAAAAAACAGTATGTGACACTACCGGTTGCAGGGTCTTTCGGCGGGGCGCTGTCTCGCACCGGAAGGCCGAGGAGCCGAGGACGGGGCTGAAGAGGGGCCGAATGCGGCCTGTCCCCGTCCAACCGTACTGCTGCTCTTTCTGCCTGCCGCGGCGCAGAGCGCGCCACCGGCCGGTCCCCGGCCGCGTCACCGCAAAATGCCGGAAACCCGATCCCGCAACGGAATCTCCCGATCAACATACTCGGGGCTTTCAGGCACGACAACCACCTTATGCATCGTCCCGGTGTTTCCGCATAGACCAATGCATGGGGTGGTCGGCGACGCCGGGATTCGCGCGGGGCGGGGAGTCGCACCGGGATCCCCGGGGGCGGGCAGTGCGCCGGACAGAATCAGAGTGCAATGCGAGAATTGTGATAAAAATCAAGCTTGAATGTGGTTTTCTTCAAACAGATTCTTGCCACGATCTGCCAACTGCCTTATACCGGAAGGACCTATCGTCCTGGGGTTCGCTCCCTTCCGGCCGGCAAAGGCATCAGGGCCACAAAAAGCAACGGGGTTCGTCCAGTCATGTCCACCGGGTGGTTCCGCAGCGTCAGTCGCCGCACCCTCCTCGCCGCCGTACCGGGGCTGGCGTTAGGGGTGCTGCTGCCGCGTGCCGCCCGCGCCAATGTCCGCGCGTCGGCGATGCGGCTGGGCGACCATGGCAACACAACCCGGCTGGTGCTGGACCTGGACGGCGCCGTCACCTGGCGGCTGTTCACCCTGGCCAGTCCCTATCGCATCGTTCTTGACGTTCCCGATCTGGTGTTCGCCATCGGCTCGCTGGATATGCCCCGTCCCGTTGGTCTGGTGCAGGGCGCGCGTCACGGTTTCCTGGAAGCCGGGACGTCCCGTCTTGTGGTGGATTTGCACCAGCCGGCGCTGATTGACAAGGCCTTTCTGCTGGAACCCCGGGATGGCCAGGGATGGCGCCTGGTGGTCGATATGGTGCGCAGCAGCCATCACGCCTTCATGGAAACCGTCGGTTCGGTGATGCAGGCCGAGGCGCCGCAGACCACGCAGCCGGTGCCCACAACGGTCCAGCCCGCCTATCCGTCGGGTCAGCTTGCCGGTCCGCGCTCCGTCGACGAGGCGGACAGGGTCGAAGTGTCATCGACCACCGTGGCGTCTGCCGATCCGTCCGTGGGGTTGCCCGGGATGGGCGCCGGAGCTGGTGCGGTCGCGTCGGACGCCGCCACTGGGGCGCCGATTTCTCTGCTGGGGCATCATGGCGTCCGTCCTCCGGAGCCGGCCGGCGAGCCGTCCCGTCACCCCGCGCCACAAGGGGGGGCATTCCCCGAACCCCTGGTCACCACGCCGTCGCCGACGACCGAGGGGCCGGTATCCTCCACCCGGGTCGCCGCGGTGGATGGCACCGCGCCACCTCTGCCGCCGCTGGGGGCCAAGCCGGGGGATGATCCTTATGTTTCCGGCCTGCCGCTGGGCTCGGCCGACGAGCCGCCCTTCGTGCGGATTGCCGATGGCCGGCGGGTGCCGGTGCCGCTGAACAAGCCGCCGGTTCCGGAACGGGCCTGGCGCAAGCCGGTGATCGTGCTCGACCCCGGCCATGGTGGCCGCGACCCCGGCGCCATCAGCCCGGCCGGCCACTACGAGAAGAACATCACCCTGGCCATGGCGCGGGAGCTGCGCCAGACCCTGGAGAATACCGGTCGCTACAAGGTGTTGCTGACCCGGAGCCGCGACAGCGCCATTCGCCTGCGGGACCGGGTGGCCAAGGGACGGCATGCGGGGGCGGACTTGTTCATCTCGCTGCACGCCGATGCGCTGGGGGACAGCAGCGTGCGCGGGCTGTCGATCTACACGCTGTCGGAAAACGCCTCGGACGCCGAGGCCGAGGCCCTGGCGGAGCGGGAAAACAAGGCCGATATTCTGCTGGGCATGGACTTGTCCAACGAATCTCAGGATGTGGCCAACATCCTGATTGATCTGGCTCAGCGGGAGACAAAAAACCGCTCCGTCCAGTTCGCCAATACGATGATTTCCAGCCTGCCCAGCGACATCAAGACCCTGGGCAAGCCCCGGCGTTTCGCCGGTTTCGCGGTGCTGAAAGCCCCCGATGTTCCCTCTGTGCTGGTGGAAATGGGTTTCCTGTCCAACCGCACGGATGAAAAGCTCTTGCGCACCAGCGCCTACCGGGCCAAGTTGGCTTCGGCCATGGTCCTGGGGGTGGACGCGTTCTTCGCGCCTGCGCAACAGCGGGCCTGGAAGCCATAAGCCGGCCATATTCGTCGTGTCATAGTATGGTTGTCGGATGCGGGCCGTCTGCTCCGGGCGGTGACGTGCGGACCCTGTGGCAGGGAACGATTGCGACCATACGAGGTTGACCGGGGAAGGGCCGCGCGGTCCGCAGGGCGGCGGCTGTTTCGTACGGGTGGTTTGAACGATCTAGGATGACAGGTCCCGATGCTCAGGATCCTGCTGACACTTATTACTCTTGGCGTTGTCGGTGCCGTCGGTGTGACGGCCTATGTGTTTCAGCACTACGGCCAGGACCTCCCCGATGTTTCCCAGCTGGCGGATTACGAACCGGCGATCACCACCCGCGTGCTGGCCAATGACGGCCGGCTGATGGCCGAATATGCCATCGAAAAGCGGATCTACGTTCCCATTGATGCCATCCCTGTGATGGTGCGGGATGCCTTCATGGCAGCCGAGGACAAGACGTTCTATGACCACCCGGGCGTCGACTTCCCGGGCCTGATCAACGCGGTGCTGCTGAACGTCAAGAACATGGGCACGGGGCGCCGACCGGTGGGGGCGTCGACGATCACCCAGCAGGTGGCCAAGAACTTCCTGCTGACCAGCGAAGTCTCCATCGAACGCAAGATCAAGGAAGCCATTCTCGCCTTCCGGATCGAAGAAGCCCTGCCCAAGGACAAGATCCTGGAACTGTATCTCAACGAGATCTATCTGGGCTTCCAGTCCTATGGCGTGGCGGCGGCGGCGGTCAACTATTTCAACAAGTCGCTGGACGAACTGACGGTGGCCGAAGCCGCCTATCTCGCGGCCCTGCCCAAGGCGCCGAACAACTACCACCCGGTGCGGCGCAAGGAAGCGGCGATCGCCCGGCGCAACTGGGTGGTACAGCGCATGGCCGAGGATGGCCGCATCACCCGTGACCAGGCCGACCAGGCCCTGGACGAGCCCCTGGTGGTGCGCTCCCGCAACGAGCAGGACGAAGTGCCTTACGGCGAATATTTCGCCGAGGAAGTCCGCCGGGAGCTGAAGGACCGGTTCGGCGAGGAAGCGCTGTACGAGGGTGGGCTGTATGTGCGCACCACCATGGACCCCAAGCTTCAGGCGCTGGCGACCCATGCTCTGCAACAGGGGCTGATCGACTATGACCGCCGGCACGGCTGGCGGGGTCCTGTGTCGCGGATCGAGGATCTGCAAAACTGGCTGGAAGCCTTGAAGGCTGTGCCCCAGCCCGCGGGCGCGCTGTCTGACTGGCGGCTGGCGGTGGTGCTGGATGTGACCAAGGACGAGGCGAAGCTGGGGCTGGCCGACGGATACGGTGGCTCCATCCCGTTCAGCTACATGGCCTGGGCCAAGCCCTGGATCGAAGGCCAGCGTTTCGGCGCCAATCCCAAGAAGCCTGAAGACGTGGTGGCCGTCGGGGATGTGGTGCTGGTGGAAGAGCAGCTGACCGACGACGATGGCAAGGAACTGCCGGTCGGCACCTTTGCCCTGCGCCAGATCCCCAACGTGGAAGGCGCGCTGGTGTCCATGGACCCGCACACCGGCCGCGTGCTGGCCATGGTGGGCGGCTTCTCCGCCGAGCGCAGCGAATTCAACCGTGCCACTCAGGCTCTGCGCCAGCCGGGCAGTGCCTTCAAGCCGTTTGTTTATCTCGCCGCCCTGGATCACGGCTATACGCCGGCGACGATCATCCTGGATGCGCCCTTCGTCTACGATCCCGGTCCGGGGCAGCCGTTGTGGAAGCCGAAGAACTATTCCAACAAGTTCTATGGCCCCTCGACTCTGCGGATGGGGATCGAGAAGTCGCGAAATCTGATGACCGTGCGTCTGGCCAATGCCGTGGGCATGGATATCATCGCCGAATATGCCGAACGGTTCGGCGTGGTGAAGAAGATGCCGCGCTTCCTGTCGGCCTCGTTGGGGGCGGTGGAAACCACCGTTATGCGGATGACCACCGCCTACGCCATGATGGTGAACGGCGGCCGGCGGGTAACGCCGTCGCTGATCGACCGGATTCAGGACCGGAATGGCAAGACCGTGTTCCGCAACGACACCCGGGAATGCCAGGGATGTCAGGCTGTGCAGTGGACGGGCCAGGCCATGCCGGAACTGGAAGACAACCGGGAGATCATGACCGATCCCCTGTCCGCCTATCAGATGGTCAGCATTCTGCAGGGCGTGATTCAGCGCGGCACGGGGGTGCGGGTGCAAAAGGTGGGCAAGACGGTGGCCGGCAAGACCGGAACCTCCAACGACGCCCAGGATACGTGGTTCGTCGGCTTCTCGCCGGATCTGGTGACCGGGGTGTTCGTCGGCTTCGACGAGCCCAAGACCCTGGGGGCGCACGAGGCTGGATCGACCGCTGCGGCGCCGATCTTTACCGCCTACATGAAGGAAGCGCTGAAGGACAAGCCCGATATCCCCTTCCACGCGCCGAAGGAGATCAAGTTCGTCCGTATTGATCGGGAAACCGGTCAGCGCGCCATGTCCGGCGCCGGGGGGGCGATCCTGGAAGCCTTCAAGCCCGGGACCGTGCCGTCGGTGGCCTCTGCGTCCTATGTGATCGACGGATCGGCCGCGCTTCCCTCCGGCGGCGCATACAACACCCTGTATGACGGCAACCTGTCGTCCAATCCCGGGGCCTATGCGCC
Source organism: Rhodospirillaceae bacterium Z3-40 (assembly GCA_046233135.1). Taxonomy (GTDB): domain Bacteria; phylum Pseudomonadota; class Alphaproteobacteria; order Rhodospirillales; family Rhodospirillaceae; genus JBJXHN01. The sequence continues at coordinate 10,547 of JBJXHN010000007.1, forward strand.
GCCGTCCGGGGGCGCCTATGGCAGCCCCGGCGCGGGCGGCGGGGCACCGTCTTCGGGCGGCCTGTACTAGGTTCCCGGTTCTTGTTCATTCCGCGACCAGCCCTTGACGATAGGGGCGGTCGCGGCCTATGTCCTTTGGCGCCCCGGGAGGTTCCTTTCGGGGCCGCGTTCATTTTTTTGCATGCCCGAGAAGGAGAGCCCGTTCCAATGCGTGCCGAAGCCCTGACCATGGTCGACCAGATCAAGCAGTCGATGGCACTGCTGAGGAGGCATCTTTGACTGGGATAACGCTGTTCGACGGCTCGATGAGCTGAATGCGCTGTCCGAGGACCCCAACCTCTGGAACGACGCGGAAAAAGCCCAAAAGCTGATGCGCGAGCGGACTCATCTGGACTCCGCGATCCAAGGCTGCCGCTCTTTGGAGCAGGAGACGGAAGACTGCGTCTCGCTGATCGAGATGGGCGAGGAAGAAGACGACCAGGACACCATCGCCGAGGCTGAAGCGGCCCTGCGTGTGCTGCACCAGCGTGCGCAGAAGATGGAACTGGAAAGCCTGCTGTCCGGCGAAGCGGATTCCAACGACTGCTATCTGGAAGTTCACGCCGGCGCCGGGGGGACCGAAGCCCAGGACTGGGCGCAGATGATGCTGCGCATGTATGTGCGCTGGTCGGAAGCTCACGGCTACAAGGTGGAATACCTGGAAGAAAGCGAAGGCGAAGAGGCGGGCATCAAGTCGGTGACCATCAAGGTGGCCGGCCATAATGCCTATGGCTGGCTGAAGACGGAAAGCGGTGTGCACCGCCTGGTGCGCATCAGCCCCTATGACAGTTCGGCCCGGCGGCATACCAGCTTCTCGTCGGTCTGGGTCTATCCGGTGATCGATGACACCATCGAGATCGAAATCGACGAAAAGGACTGCCGGGTCGATACCTACCGGTCGTCCGGTGCCGGCGGACAGCACGTCAACAAGACGGACTCCGCCGTCCGCATTACCCACAATCCCACCGGGATCGTGGTGCAGTGCCAGTCCGAACGCTCCCAGCACCAGAACCGCTATCATGCCTGGAACATGCTGAAAGCGCGTTTGTACGAACGGGAATTGCAGATGCGTGAAGAAGAGGCCCAGGCCCTGCAGGACAGCAAGACGGATATCGGCTGGGGTCACCAGATCCGGTCGTATGTGCTGCAGCCCTACCAGATGGTCAAGGACCTGCGGACCAGCGTGGAAACATCCGATACCCAAGGGGTGCTGGACGGCGATCTGGATCGCTTCATGGGGGCGGCCCTGGCGGCACGCCTCGGCACCGGGGTTGAAGGGGATCCGGCCGGGGCCGGGGGCTGACGCGGGATGGCGGCCGGCGCGGGGACACTCTGGGTCTGGGGGACCTGGCTGGCCGGCGCCGCCGTAGGGATTTACGGGCTTGTGGGCGCGCTGGTCTATGCGGGGCAGCGCGCCCTTTTGTATCCGGGCGGGGCCGATAGCCTTCCTGCCCCTGCCGAGGTCGGGCTGGCGGACATGGCGCCGGTAACCCTGCGTACCGAAGACGGTCTGGCGTTGACCGCCTGGTATCGCGCACCGGTGCTGGGGCCGGCCGGGATGACGGTGCTGATGGCCCATGGCAACGCCGGAACCATCGCCGATGTGGCCGCCAAGGCGCGGGTGGTGCTGGACGGGGGCTTCGGCCTGCTGCTGCTGGAATACAGAGGCTTTGGCGGAAACCCCGGCAGGCCCACACAGGATGGGTTGATGGCCGATGCGCGTGCTGCCATCGCCTTTCTGAAGGCGCAGGGTGCCCGGGCGGAAACCCTGGCCTATTACGGGGAAAGCCTCGGATCGGGCGTGGTGATTCACCTGGCCGCCGAAACCCTGGATCCCGCCGCTATCGTTGTCGAGGGGGCCTTCAGCCGGGCGGTGGATGTGGCGCGGTTGCGCTATGGCTGGCTGCCGGTGAAGGCGTTGATGAAAGATCCCTGGGACAGTGTTGCCGCTCTGGCCGGATTGCAGGCACCGTTGATGATCCTCCACGGCGAGCAGGACCGGGTCGTCCCCGTTTTTTTAGCGAAACGTCTCGCCGAGGCTGCCCAGGGACGTGTGGAAGCCGTATACTTCCCCGCAGGTGGGCATGTGGATTTGATGGATCACGGCGCCGGACCGAATGTCCTGGCGTTTTTCCGCCGTCATGCGCCAATCCCTGACGCCGGGACTGAGATCGGTACCGGTCAGCGAGAAGAGCGCGCAAATTGAGGGGGAGACGGGAAGAATGCCCGTTGAAATGAGACGGCTGGTGTTCAGCGATCACGAGATTGCCGAAGCGATCAATATGATTCTCAAGGCCGAATGGACCAAGCTGGAAGCCCAGATGGACAAGGCCCGGGCCATGGGCAAGCTGGAGTCCATGGACGGCGGCGGCACGGTGCAGAAGGTGGTCTACAGCAAGGAAGATCCCCTGGAAGTCACCGCAACGGTGAAATCCCGCCGTGGCCGGGTGGGGGAGCGGGTCTTCGCGGCGTCCGAAATGCAGCATCTGCTGATCGCTTTTTGCCGAAACGCCAAGATCCCCATTGCCCGCTCCGCCCAGAAAACCTTGCGTCGCGCCAAAGTCGGCGTGGCTTTGGATATGACCGTGCGGGGCTGGAGCGCAGGCCAAGGCATTCCGGTACCGCAGACCGGCGTGGGACAGTAAATGAACCGCCAGGGGATTGTCGAAGGCTCCACGGATTGAGAGACGGGAGCCATGAGCAAGACATCAGAATCATCGACATGATGTTCACCATCGATATCGGGGGCGTAACCGACGGAGCGGTCACGCTCCCAGATACATGCCCGAGTTGCCGGCAATGGTGGTGCCGGTGTCTATGGTGGTGATCAAGGCACCATTGGCGATAAGACCGTCGCGCATGGTCCAGCCGGCCACAACCCCGTTGCTGTTGCGCAGCAGGATGTCGGTGCGGCCGTCGGCGTCGAAGTCCGTCATCGCTTCGATGGCAAAGCTGGGATCGTTCATCACTGTCAGCAAATGGCCGGAGGCCACGTCGTTCTGATCGACCAGCCAGGCGGCCACCCGGCCGTCGTCGTGGCGCAGGATGATGTCGGCACGCGCGTCCCCTTCCAGATCCGCCATGCCGACGACTGACCAGCTGGGGTCATTCAGGGCCTTGATCACCGCCCCGCTTTCGATGGTGGCACTGTTCATGTTCCAGCGGGCGATGCGCCCGTCGGCATGTTGCAGCAGCAGGTCGCTGCGGCCGTCACCATCCATGTCCGCAGCGCCCCGAACCTTCCAGCCCGGGTCGGACAGCTTTTGGATGTTCAGGGATTCGGCCAGAGCCGGGCCGTCAAGGCGCCACAGGGCAATCTCGCCAGTGGTGCGCTGGAAGATCATGTCGGTCCGCAGATCGCCGTCGAGGTCGGCCGTGGTGGCCAGGGTCCATTCCGGATCGGTCAGACCGCCGATCACACCGGCATTTTCGATATAGGGTCCGTCAAGGGACCAGGCGGCAAAGGACCCGTCGGTGTTGCGGAACATCAGATCGCCAACGCCGTCGCCGTCGAAATCGCCGGTGGTGATCAGGGTCCAGGAAGCGTTGACTTGGCGGATGCGGTTCTGCTCGACGACCCGGGCGCCGTCCATGGTCCAGGTCAACACATAGCCGGTGGTGTCCATCAGGGCCACATCGGCAATGCCGTCGTTGTTGAAGTCCGCCCCGGTCCAGCGGGTCGGGGCCATGTTTGCCGATCCGACAGCTAGCTCGGTGGTGATGTTCTGGGTCAGGACGCTGCCGTTGGTGAAAGTCACGTCCAGCGAGATCTCTGCGCGGGCGGATTTGTCGGTGGCCAGTCCCTCCAGTTCGCCTTCGAAGACGAAGCCGGTGGAATTGTTGGTGAAGTTGGCAGGGGTCAGGTCGCGCACGACAACCCCGTCAACGATCAGCTGCACCCGCGCGACCGTGCTCATGTCGTAATCGGAGGTCAGCAGATGGGCCGACAGGTCGGTAATGCTGCGCAGTTGCTGTGCCCCGTCATCCACTTGCCGCAGGGTGTACAGGTCGGCATTGCCGACCCCATAGGCGCGCACATCGGCGATGGAGTTGATCAGGGCGGCTTCGTCGGTGAAACTGCCCATGTTCGGACGGCCATCGGACAGGAAATAGACGGCGTTGGCGTTGTCGAAGTCGAGGCGCAGGTCGGTCAGGGCGGATTGCAGGGCCGTTTCGTAGTTGGTGAGCCCCAAGTAGGGCAGGCTTTCGATGTAGCGAATGGCGTCGAGTGCCCCCAGCTGGCCGCTGTTGGCGGCCGATGTGCCGAAGGGAATGATGGAGAAGGTGGGGTTGTAGCCCACGCCCTTTTCCAGCAGGTCGTTGATCAGGGTGATGAAGGCCTGCTTGGCGACGTCCAACGGTCCGCCTGCCATGCTGCCGGAACAGTCGATAACAAAGTAGAAGTGGTTTTTGCGGGCGATATCGGCGGTGGTAAATTTGATTTTGAATTCTGCGGTCCCGTCGAGCATGTAGGACGGCAGTTCCAGGCCGACCATGCCGAGCTTGTTGCCCGACGAATCCTTGATTGTCGCTGTCCGCGTATATTTGGGGCCATCGGCTGCTCCACCATCACCGGTCGACGGCTCTGTCGGATCGGTCGGGGGCGGTGTTTGGAGGGACGTGGCCACAGTGCGGTCGGCGAACTGAAGATATTCTATATTAAACAGGGTGTCGGTGCCGTCATTGATGGGCGTGTAGTAAGTGCGCGTGCCTGTCGGGTTGGTGTGGCTGACCTGAATGGCGTTGTTGCTGAGTTTGCTGATCGTATAGTCGGCGTAGTTGCCACTGAAAACGGCGGTATCGGTGCCGGCGCCACCATCGATTTCATCGTTGCTGGTGAAGCCTTCGATAATGTCGTCTCCGTCGGAGCCGATCAGGGTGTCCGCGCCCACATGTCCCAGCAAGATCCGGCGCTGGCCACTGGTTCCCTGACCCAGCAATGCGGTCGCCCGGACACTGTCTGCTTCGATCACCTGAATGACGATGTGGTCGCTGCGGGTCAGGCTGGACGAAAGGGCGGAGTCATTGAGGCGACGCATGGTGCCTGCATAATCCCAACCTTCGTCGGATTCCGGATTTCGTCGCGTGCTGGCTTTATAGACGTTGCTCCAGGCCGAGTTGCTCGAACTGCTGAAACGGTAGAAAGGGTCGTCGGCATGGCCGAAGGTGAGAATGCGTGAGTCCGCGTACCGGTTCGCCGTGGGGGAACCCAGGGACAAGCCCACATATGTGGCTCCTCCTGTCGCGTAAGAGCTGGACATGAAGCGCTCGGCCATTTCACCGCCGACGCCCACGCCAACCACGTTCACGCGGCTGATACCATTGCGCACGACATATTGCAGCAGAGCCCGGTTGAAAGAGGCGTAGCCGGCAAACAGCGTGTCCATTTCTGATCTGGAATAGGCCGGCGCATAGAATTCCTTGATCTCGCCGAACACCACCGTGATTTCCGACGGCGACGTTGTGTTGGTGTACATCGCGGCCCGCGCCGCCATGGAAACCCGCAGACTGGAACTGGCACCCCGCGCCGAGGTGTATTGGGAATAAATCGTCCCGACGCTGGGCTCGTAGACCAGGTTGTAGCTCGGCAGGTACGAACCCAGCAGGTTGGTGCTTGTCTGCCAGGTGGCCGGCTGGGTCCAGCCGTTGGAGCGCAGCATCGAGGCTGCCAGCTCTGTGAGGTCGGCAGCTTGCGCGAACGACAGATTGGGCAGTGACATCTGGAGCATGGCGAAATTCCTCACGGAGCGCGGGTAGGCTTATTTGTCATGGTTGTAGGGATCGTGCCCAATTTCGGAACCTGATGCAATTTGAAAGGGTCGAAGTATTTTATCTATCGGTGAGTGATGAAAATTGCCGCGATTGTCGTGAGAAATTAAATAAAATACTCTATATACGTGTATTTGGTACCACAGAGACGAGTATGGGCCGGCGGAACCGCATCTATCCTAGGGTATTTCAGAGAAGGGAGTACGTCGTAAGGTGGGGTGGAAGCGCATTAACTTTATGGACTTACCCTGAATAAGGGTAGGGGTGCGATGTGCATTATGGGGAATTTTTTTGAAAAAGCATCTTTTAAGTGTCGGTAAAATTTTACATCTACCTCATGAGTCAGATCATTGGGGGCGAAAGGTGTTGCGTGTTATTCGCTCTGTGGTCGTTCCGTTGAATCGACTCGACGAAAGAAGATTGAACCCAGGCTGTCCTTTTGTGGACTCGGAGGAGAGGGCGTCGGTCAATCTGTCTGAAATGATGTCTATCGACCCCCCAGTTTGAAGAAGAGCGCTGATAGAGCCGGAATTTTGGCGTAAGACCTTATTTGCCGAGGGGGGTGCCGGGTGGTGGATTCCGTGTGCTCTGGCCGGACGAGCCGGATGCCGGCAAGTACCATTCCTGCGGAAAGCCGGCTTCCTCGCGGGCGGCATGGTTGAAGGGAGGCTTCAATCCCCCCGGGTAGTGGTCCCGCAGTTTGTCCAGGAACGTTGCGGCCGGGTCGAGCCCGTCGCGGGCACAGAGCCAGCCGAACCAGCGGACGCCGGCCTGTACATGACGGATTTCGTCTTTGTAGATCACGGTCAGCGTGGCGATGATCGCCGGATCGGTGCCGACCCGGGTCATACGATCCAGGGTTGCGGGGGTGGTGTCCAGGCCCCGGGCTTCATGGGTCATGGGCACCACGGCCAGGCGGGCATACAGGTCGTCGGCGGTCGACATAGCCGCACCCCACAGGCCGTCGTGGGCCGGCAGGTCGCCGTAACGGCTGCCCAGCGCGACCAGATGGGTGGCCAGGCGCTCGTAGTGCAGGGCTTCGTCCACGGCCACTTCCAGCCAGTCGGCGTGGAATGCGGCAGGCATGTCCTGTTCGGGAAAGCGGGCGATGATGTCCCAGGCCAGATCGATCGCATTCAGTTCGATATGGGCCAGGGCATGCAACAGGCCCACCAGCCCCTTCGGCCCGGTAGAGCGCTTGGGCATGTCCCGGGGCGGACGCAACTCCGGATGCTCGGGCCGGGCGGGGCGGTCGGGCAGGGCGGCCCGCCCGACCGTCCGGCCGTCCCAGGCCGCAGCGGCTGCCCGGGTCAGGGTTACCTTGGCGTGCGGATCGGCGGTACGGAGGATGCGTGCAGCGCTTTCGGCCAGGGGGGTGCCGCGGGGAATGGTCATCCCAGCGCCTGCGCGGCGGCCAGTACCGCGTCCACATGGCCGTTGACCTTGACCTTGCGCCAGATCTTGGCGATCCGTCCGTCCTTGTCGATCAGGAAGGTCGCGCGTTCGATCCCCATATATTTGCGGCCGTACATGGATTTCTCCACCCACACGCCATAGGCCTCGCACAGGGTGCCGTCCTTGTCGGAAACCAGGGTGAAGGGCAGGTCCTGCTTGGCCTTGAAGGTGTCGTGGCTTTTCACCCCGTCTTTGGAGGCGCCGACGATGATGGTCCCGGCGTTCGCGAAGGCATCCTGCAGGTCCCGGAATCCCTGGGCTTCCTTGGTGCAGCCCGGCGTGCTGTCCTTGGGATAGAAGTACAGGACCACGGCAGTCTTGCCGCGCTGTCCGGACAGGGTGAAGGTGCCTCCGCCGTCGGTGGGCAGGGAGAAGTCGGGGGCGGAGTCGCCCTCTGCCAGGATGACGGGAGCGGCGGCGGGGGTCGCATCGGCGGCGGTGGCATCGTCGGTCATGGGGTGTCCTTTCGCTGCTTCTGGGGCGGCACCAGGGGGCCGACAAGGCGCTCGAACAGGCGCCGCACCTCGGCCATATCGATTTCCTGAACGGCGCGCAGGGTGTCGAAACTGTCCTGGCCGGTGGCCCGGGCCAGCTTGACCCGCAGGCCGGGGGTGATCTGGTCTTCCCGCACCTGGCCGTCCAGGGTGTGGCGCAAGGTGGCCTGGATGGCCAGATTGCGGCGGTGTACCCGGCTCAGGGTCGCGGCATCCCCGGCATCCAGCAGCCCGGCCTCGGCCAGGCGGGCCAGTGCCCCGGTGGTGCTGGGATCGAGCACCCGGGGGTGGGCATGGGCATGGCACAGTTGCAGATATTGGGCGATGAAGTCCACGTCCACCAGGCCGCCCGCCGCCAGCTTGACATCCCAGGGCGAGGCCGCCGGCTTGTCGCGGTCCATGCGCGCCCGCATGCCGGCCACATCCTCGGCCAGGGCGGAGGCGTCGCGATGTTTGCACAGGGTGCGGGTGATCACCTCGTCGATGCGCGCCCGCAGGCCCGGCGGGCCGGCCACCACCCGGGCGCGGGTCAGGGCCTGATGCTCCCAGGTCCAGGCGCCTTCGGCCTGATAGCGGGCGAAGGCGGTCAGGCTGGTGGCCAGCGGCCCCTTGTTCCCCGACGGCCGCAGCCGCATGTCCACCTCGTAAAGCACCCCTTCGTTGGTCAGGGCGGTGATGGCGTTGATCACCCGCTGGGTCAGCCGGGTGTAATAGACGGTGATGCCCAGGGGCTTGGCGCCGTCGCTTTCGGCGCTGCCATCGTCGTCTCCGGCGTCGGTGACGTCATAGACGATGATCAGATCCAGGTCGCTGGTGGCGGTCATTTCCCGGCTGCCCAGCTTGCCCAGCGCCAGGATCGCCAGCGATCCGCCGGGCACATGGCCGTGGGCCTCGGCGAAGTCGGCCTCGACGGCCGGCAGCAGGCGCGATAGGGCGACGTCGGCGATGTCCGACAGCGCTTCGCCGGCCTGTTCGGGGGCGAGAAGGGTGTTCAGCGCCAGAATGCCGACGGTGAACTTCATGTCGTTGGTCCAGCGCCGCACCAGATCCAGCACGTCTTCGAAGACCAGGGCGTCGCGCAGCAGCACGTCCAGGGTCTCTTCCATCATCGCCCGGGTGGGCGGCGCATCGAAGAACCCCGGGGTCAGCACGGCGTCCATCAGGCGGGGATTGCGGGCCAGGTGGTCGGCCAGACGCGGCGCATCGCCCATGATGTCGGCCAGCAGGTCCAGCAGCTGGGGATTGGCTTGGAACAGGGTGAAAAGCTGTACCCCGGTGGGCAGCCGCTTCAGGAAGCCGTCGAAACGCATCAGCGCGGCATCGGGCTGGGCGGTATGGCTCAGGCGTTCCAGGATCGCCGGTACCAGTTCGGTCAGGCGTTCCCGCGCGCGGTGGGAGCGGGTGGCGTTGTAGCGGCCGTGGTGCCAGCCCCGGATGGTGGCGGAGACCGCATCGGGCGAGGTAAATCCCATGTCGCGCAGGGTGCGCAGGGTTTCCGGGTCATCCTCGCCTCCGGTGAAGACCAGATTGCCCGGGGTGGCGGACAGGCTGGGGGAATCCTCGAACAGGGCGGCGTAGTGGTTCTCGACGGTGCGCAGGCGCTCCAGCACGGCGGCTTCCAGGGCGGCGGTATCGGGCAGGCCCATGAAAACGGCGAGCGCATGCAGCTTGAACGGATCCTTGGGCAGGGTCTGGGTCTGCTCGTCGTTGGTCATTTGGAGGCGGTGTTCCAGGGTCCGCAGCCACTCGTAGGCCGCGATCAGCTCGGCGGTCACCGCTTCGGTTTCCAGCCCCGCTTCGACGAAGTCGCGCAGGGCGGCACAGGTGGCGCGGGTGCGCAGGCGGGGATTGCGGCCCCCCCAGATCAGCTGCTGGGTCTGGGCATAGAATTCGATCTCGCGGATCCCGCCCCGACCGGTCTTGATATTGTGTCCGGCCACGCCGATCACCGAGCCGCCCTTGGCCGCGTGGATCTGGCGCTTGATCGCGTGGATGTCCTGAATGGCGTTGAAATCCAGGGATTTGCGCCAGACGAAGGGGCGCAGGTGGCGCAGAAAATGCTCGCCCACCGCAAGGTCGCCAGCCACGGGGCGGGCCTTGATCATCGCCGCCCGTTCCCAGTTCTGGCCCATGGTTTCGTAGTAGATCTCCGCGGCCTCGGTCGACAAGACCACGGCGGTGGAGGCCGGATCCGGGCGCAGGCGCAGGTCGGTGCGGAACACATAGCCGTCGGCGGTGCGTTCCTCCATCACCCGCACCAGATCCCGGGTCAGGCGCACGAAGCATTCCTTGGCGGTATGCCGGCCGCGATAGACCACCTTGTCGGCGTCGAAGAACAGGATGAGATCGATGTCGGAGGAGTAGTTCAGCTCCCGCCCGCCCAGCTTGCCCATGCCAAGCACGGTCAGGCTGCAGTCGACCAGGGGGTCGGTCGGATCGGCGGGGATCAGGTCGCCCGATTTCACCCGCATGCCCAGCAGGAAGCGCAAGGCTTCGTCCAGGGTGGTCTCGGCCAGACAGGTCAGGGCCTCGGTCACCGGTTCCAGGCCCCATTGGCCCGACAGGTCGGCCAGGGCGATCAGCAGGGCCGCCCGCCGCTTGCACCGCCGCAAGCCGCGCATCAGGGCGTTGATGTCGGTCGCCGTCCGGGCGTCGCGGCGGCAGGCCTCAAGGATCCCGGCCATCACCTGGTCGGGACCTTGGTCCTGTAACAGAACCAGGATGTCCGGTTCCTTGAGCAGGCTGGCGGACAGGTACGGACTGTTGCCGAAAACGGCGGCGAGCACCGCCTGTCCGTCCTCGCACGCGGCAATGGCGCGCAACCTTTCGGCATCGGGACGGTCTGCAACGCATAGGGCGTCCCAGCGTTCCCTTCCCAGGGCCAGGCGGTCCGGGTCAGCCGCCAGGGGCAAGGTATGGTTCTGTCCGGGAAAGCGTAAAGACGTCATCGGAACCCCGTTATTTTTGCCGCAGAGTGCTGTAAGCTGCCATGAGCGTCAAGCCGCCCCTCAGACCAAAGGACTGCTCAAAGAAGGCGTGGGCCGGCCTCGGGGTAACCGAGACGTGTTTTCTCGGAGCGGAAACCAGGGCTTACGCAGCCTTCTGGAAAGGAAAAGATTGGTACACGGTACTGTCACCTTCTGCCTGCGCACCCTGGGTTTGGGTGTGCTGCTGGTGCTTCTGGCTGTCGCCGCCGTCGGCTGGCGCCTGCACCAGGGGCCGGTGGCGTTGACGTTTCTTTCTCCCTTCCTCGAATCCAGTCTCAATCCGCCGGGCAGCCCGGTGCTGGTGCGTCTGGGCGAAACCCGCCTGACCTGGGCCGGGTGGGACCGGGCGCTGGATCTCCAGGCCACAGACGTCCGTCTGGAAACGCCGGACGGCCGCACCATGCTCCATGCGCCCCGGGTGGCCCTTGCCCTGTCAAGCCGGGCTCTGCTGGAAGGGGACGTGGCGGTTTCCGCGGTGGAACTTCTGGAGCCGGAAATTACGCTGCGCCGGATGGATGATGGCACCCTGTCCATGGGCGGGGAGGCGCCTTTGCCCGTGCGGACTCCTGTCCCGGAGGCGGACCCTGAAAAGGCGTCGGAAGCGGTGGGCGACACTGCGGGCAGCGACTCTCAAGCCCCGCTGGATATCGCGGGGCGGCTGGATGGCATGATCGATCTGCTGGCCCGGCGTGGCGGCGGCCGGTTTACCGACCTGAAGGTCACCGGCGCCCGCGCCCGGCTGATCGACGAGCGGCATGACGGTGTGCTGGAAATCTCCCGCCTCAACGTGTCCCTGTCGGTGGCGGGCGGACGGCTGGTGTTGGATGCCGGGGCCGTGCTGGACCTGCCGGAGGCGGATGGATCCAGCCGTCTGGCTCTGGTGGCCCGTCACCGCATGGGCCAGGGGGACATGGAACTGGGGTTGACCCTGGATAACGTGAACCCCAGCCATCTTGCCGGCCTGGCCCGCCCGCTGGCGCCGCTGGCCGCTCTGGCGGTGCCGCTGACCGGTACGGTGACGGCGTCGCTGGATCTGCCGTCCCTGGATGGCGATGCACCCGAAGGCACCCTGCGTCACCTGGGCGTCAGTCTGGAAGGCGGGCAGGGCCGTCTGGATCTGCCCGCCCCGCTGGACCGGGGGTATGCCTTCCGCAAGTTCGACCTGAATGCCAGTGCCACCGAGGGCCTGGCAGAGGTGGTGGTGGATGCCCTGACTATCGACCTGGGCGACGCCGCGGTCTCGGCGACCTTTGCCGGCCGGGATCTGCTGGGCGAGCCGCAGATGGAAGCCAGGGTGCGGCTGGACGATCTGGCTGTGGCGGATCTGAAGCGCTACTGGCCGCCGGCGGCTGCGGCCAATGCCCGGTCATGGATCGTGCAGAACCTGTCCGGAGGCCGGGTGCCCCGCGCGGACCTGACCCTGAACGCCGCCGGTCCGTCGCTGGACGCCCTGGAGGTCACGGCCCTGGACGGATCGCTGACGGTGGAAGGGGTGACGGTGGATTACCGCAACCCCCTGCCGCGTCTGGTGAATGCCACCGGGAACGTCGACCTGTCGCTGGATGGCATCGGCATCACCGTGACCGGTGCGGGCGTCGAGGGGTTGCCGGAGATGGCGGTGGAGGGCGGCACCGTGCTGTTCAGCCACTTCGACGAGCGGATCCAGTGGGCGACTATCGATGCCCGGGCGCGGGGACCTCTGTCCGGTGCCCTGGCGATCATCAATCACGAGCCGTTGCGCTATGCCGATGCGCTGGGGATCGACCCGGCTGTGGTGGACGGACAGGCGGAAACCCGGCTGAAGTTCACCTTCCCCCTGCTCAATGACCTGACATTCGACGAGGTGGAGATTGAGGTGACCGGCTCGGTAGTCGGTGCCGGGCTGGCCAACGTGGTGCTGGGGCAGGACCTGCAGGCGGGCGATCTGTCCCTGGTCCTGGACAAGAACGGCATGGACGTGAAGGGGAAGGCCGTTGTCGGCGAGGTGCCGGCCACTTTGACGTGGCGGGAGAATTTCGCCGGCGGGGACTTTACCAGCCGCTACAACGTGACCGCCACCTTGACCGATGCGGATCGCGCCCGGTTCGGACTGGTAGCGACGCCGTTCCAGCCGCCCTATCTGACCGGTCCGGTGAAGGCCGCGCTGGTCTATACCACCGGTCTGAAGGGCGGTCCCCGGCTGAAGGCCGATCTGGACCTGTCCGGGGTGGCCATGGCCGTCGAACCCCTGGGCTGGAGCAAACCCGCCGGAGCCGCCGGTACCGGGTCGGTCACCGGGCGGTTCGGGGCCAAGGAGGCCACCGTGACATTCGATGTCTCCACCGCCGGCGGGCAGGTGGCGGGCACGGCCATTCTGGGGCCGGATGCGGACGTCTTGCGCTCGGTTGCGTTCGACAGGCTGGCGCTGGGCAACACCTGGGTGGTCGGATCGATGACCATGAGCGGGGAAAATGGCCTGACCCTGCGGGTGGCCGACGGGGATGTGGACCTGCGCCCGGTCCTCGCCTACCGCAAGGCCCGCGATACCGACGCTGCGTCTGCGAAGGCGGGAAGCGGGGAGGAGTCAGATGATGATGCGGTCCAAAACATGCGGGTGGATGCGTCGCTGCGCAGCCTGCGTCTGGCCAACGATACGGTGATCGACGGGGTGCGCCTGGATGCCGTGCAGCAGGGGGCCTTGTGGGGGCATATCACGGCCGAAGGAACGCTGCGCGGTGGCCACCCTCTGGGCTTCACGCTGAAGCCCCAGGGGAACGGCCAGCGGGCTTTCTCTGCCCATGCGGGAAACACGGGGGCGCTCTTGCGGGCGCTGGATGTGATCGGGACCATCGACGGCGGCCAGTTGGAGATGACCGGCACCGTGGACGCGGCCGGTGTCGCCGATGGGGTGCTGGAGGTGGAGAACTTCCGCCTGCGGGATGCTCCGGTGGCGGCCAAGGTGATTTCGGTGGCGGGGATGACCGGCATTGCCGATGTCATGGGGGGCCAGGGGATCGGCTTTGACAAGCTATACGCCCGTTTCACCAAGGACGGCGACCGGGTGGTCCTGCACAAGGCCCAGGCCAACGGCACGGCCCTGGGCTTCACCACCGAAGGGCAGATCGATTTCGCCAGCGAACAGCTGAACCTGGACGGTGCCATCGTTCCGGCCTATGCCATCAACAAGGTGTTCGGTGCCATCCCGCTGCTGGGCACGCTGATCACGGGCGGGGATGGCGAGGGGTTGTTCGCCGTCAACTATGCCCTGTCGGGTCCGCTGGAGGATCCTTCGGTGATGATCAATCCGCTGTCGGTCTTGACGCCCGGCTTCTTGCGGCGGATCTTCGATATCTTCGACGACAGCCCGGCCGATCAGACCGCCTCCGGAGAGCCGGCACCGGCGCAGTGATTGATCGGATCACGGGATCCCGATGGGAAGGCCGGGGGGCCTTTGCCAGGGAATCGGGGCCAGGGGATCGGGGAAACAGGTGGGGGCTGTCGCTGCGCCATGACCAGCAACAAGGGGGAACCGGGCCATGCGGGTCGCCGTCGCCGTTGATCACTCCTATGCCGCCGTGGTCGGCCATGCGGGCAAATGCCGCCGCTGGCTGGTCTTTATCGTGGAGGCAGGGGAAGATCCCGTGGTCGCCGAGCAAGTGGAGCTGCCCAAGGATCTGGTCTGGCACCACTACAAGGATGATCGCCCCCATCCTCTGGGCGACGTGGCTGCGGTGATTGCCCATAGCGCCGGGGAAAGCTTCAAGAAGCGCATGGAAGGTCGGGGGATTCAGGCGGCCATGACCTCGGAAGACGATCCGGCCAGGGCCGCCGCCGCCTTCGGCGCCGAATCCTTGCCGCCGCCCAAGCCCCGCCCCATCGGCGACCTGGTGTGCAAGGTGCGGGACATGTTCTCCGATCATTGATTTTCAGGTGCGCGGACTGGTTTTGCATAGGGAAAGACCACTCTGTGCGACGCGCGCAATAATCTTTTGCATTCTGACCCGTTCACAGCAGGGATCGGAGGGGGTAGGGTGAGAAGCCGTCTGTTTGGGCGGTTTCGCCGCCAAATCCGTGTAAGATAATTACCCGGGCCGTTGGGGGCGCAAAAACCAACATCGCCTTGCACTCCCCAAGAGAGGACGTCCATCCATGGCCCAGTCGTTTGACGACCGCGCGCTTGCTTATCACCGCTATCCTCGGCCGGGCAAACTGGCCATTCAGCCCACCAAACCCCTGGCGACTCAGCGCGATCTGTCGCTGGCCTACTCGCCGGGCGTGGCGGCGGCGTCGCGGGCCATCGCGGCCGATCCCAACGAAGCCGCCCACCTGACCGCGCGGGGCAATCTGGTGGCGGTGGTGACCAACGGGTCGGCAGTGCTGGGGCTGGGCAACATCGGGCCGCTGGCCGCCAAGCCGGTGATGGAAGGTAAGGCCGTCCTGTTCAAGAAATTCGCCGACATCGACGTCTTCGATATCGAGATCAAGGCTGACGACCCCGAACAGATGATCGAGGTGATCGCCGCGCTGGAGCCCACCTTCGGCGGCATCAACCTGGAAGACATCAAGGCGCCGGAGTGCTTCATTGTCGAAAAGACCCTGCGCGAACGCATGAACATCCCGGTGTTCCATGACGACCAGCACGGTACGGCGATTGTCGTCTCTGCGGCGGTGCTGAACGGCCTGCGGCTGGTCGACAAGAAGATGGAAGACATCCGCGTGGTGTCCACCGGCGGCGGGGCGGCGGGGATCGCCTGCCTGAACCTGCTGGTGGAAATGGGGGTGAGGAAGGAGAACATCATCCTGGTCGACCATCTGGGGGTCATCTACCAGGGCCGCCTTGAAGAAATGACCGAACAGAAGCAGGGCTATGCCACCCACCTGCCGCTGCGCACCCTGAAGGACGCGATGGCCGAAGCCGACGTGTTCCTGGGCCTGTCGGCACCGAATATCGTCAACGAGGATATGGTGCGCAGCATGGCGCCCAATCCGATGATCCTGGCCCTGGCCAATCCGACGCCGGAAGCGGATCCGGAAATGGTGCAGCGGGTGCGTCCGGATGCCATCATGGCCACCGGCCGGTCGGACTATCCCAACCAGGTCAACAACGTGCTGTGCTTCCCCTTCCTGTTCCGCGGCGCGCTGGACGTCGGCGCGACGGCGATCACCGAGGAAATGAAGCTGGCCTGCGTGCGTGCCATCGCCGATCTGGCGCACAAGGAAGGCTCGGACGTGGTGGCCACCGCTTACGGCGGGCAGCAGGTGACCTTCGGCCGCGACTATCTGATTCCCAAGCCCTTCGACCCGCGTCTGATCGTCGAGGTGGCGACGGCCGTGGCCAAGGCGGCGATGGATTGCGGCGTGGCCCAGCGGCCGCTGGAAGATCTGGACGACTATCGCCAGACCCTGTCCCAGTTCGTTTTCCGCTCCGGCCTGATCATGAAGCCGATCGTGGAGAAGGCGCAGGCCGGGCCGCGCCAGCGGGTGATCTTTGCCGAAGGGGAACAGGACCAGGTGCTGTTCGCCATCAAGGCGGTGATGGACGAAGGTCTGGCCGAACCCATCGTCGTGGGCCGTCCTCAGGTGATCGACATGCGCCTGCGCAAGCTGGGCCTGCCGCTGCGCGCCGGCGATGATTTCCAGGTGGTCAACCCGGAGGATGATTCCCGCTATCCGGACTTCTGGGCCACCTATCATGCCATGATGGAACGCCGGGGGGTGTCGCCGGATGCGGCACGCACGGTGATGCGCACCAACACCACGGCCATCGCCGCGATGATGGTGAAGAAGGGCGATGCCGACGCCCTGATCTGCGGCACCTACGGCCAGTACCATTGGCACCTGCGGCACCTGAAGGACATCATCGGCCTGTCGCCCGGTGTGCGGGATGCATCGGCGCTGTCGCTGCTCATCACCTCCAAGGGCAGCCTGTTCATGGCCGATACCTACATCAGCCAGGACCCCAGCGCCGAAGAAATCGTCGAGATGAGCATGCTTTCGGTGGAGCAGATCCGCCGCTTCGGCATCGAGCCCAAGGTGGCCCTGCTCAGCCATTCCAACTTCGGCAACACGGATGCGCCCTCGGCGGTGAAGATGCGGCAGGCTCTGGCCTTGCTGCGGGCCGAATATCCGGATGTGGAGGCGGAAGGGGAAATGCATTCCGATGCCGCCCTGAACGAGGAAATCCGCAACCGCATCTTCCCCAACAGCCACCTGAGCGGCTCGGCCAACCTGCTGGTGATGCCGACCCTGGACGCGGCGAACATCGCCTTCAACATGGTCAAGGTGCTGGCCGACGGTCTGGCGGTGGGGCCGTTGCTTCTAGGGGCGGCCAAGCCGGTGCACATCGTATCGCCCAGCGCCACGTCGCGCGGGCTGTTCAACATGTGCGCCATCGCCGCCATGCAGGCCGCCGAGGTGGCCAAAAACGCTCCCGGCCACAAAAGCGCTGCGGCTGCGGAGTAGGCCTGCTTCGGGTGTTCGATTCGTTGCGTGCAGGAAAGGGGCGGTCCGATGCGGCCGCCCCTTTCGGGTTTACCCGTCCGTGCCGATCCCCGGGTTTTCCGCCAGACCGGCCAAGGCCTCGGCCAGACGACGACGGGTGACGGGCTTGGACAGATAGCCATTCATGCCCGCATCGAAACAGGCGATGCGATCGGCTTCGGTGGCATTGGCGGTCATGGCGACGATGGTCACCCGGGCGCGCTTGCGGTCGGGCAGGACGCGGATGCGGCGGGTGGCTTCCAGGCCGTCCATGCCCGGCATCTGCAGATCCATCAGGATCAGGTCCCAGCTTTCCATCGATGCCAGGGACACCCCCTGGAACCCGTCTTCGGCCAGGGTGACGGAATGGCCCAGTTTGGTCAGCAGGCCCTGGGCCACCTGTCTGTTGATGTCGTTATCTTCGACCACCAGGATACGCAGGGCGCGGCCGGCTGTTTCCGCCGGCGTGGCCGCGACGACCCGGGCGATGTCCGGGATCCTGGCGGCGGGCAGGGGGACATCGATCCAGAAATGGGCACCGGCGCCGGGCCAGCTTTCGAAGCTGATTGTGCCGCCCATCAGTTCCACCAGGCTTTTGCTGATCGCCAGCCCCAGGCCGGTTCCCCCGTGGTGGCGGGCGGTGGAGGCGTCGCCCTGGCTGAAGCGTTCGAACAGGCGGCCGTGCCATTCCTGGGGGATGCCGACGCCGGTGTCGGTGACGGTGAAGCGCAGCAGATCGCCGGAGCCGCCATCGGGCTGCGGCGGGACCGCCAGCCCCAGGGTGACCGAACCGCGATCGGTGAACTTCAGGCCATTGCCGGCCAGATTCAGCAGGACTTGTCGCAATCGCCCCTCGTCGCCGAGGCGGTGGCCCACCGGGATATCGGGCAGTTCCAGGCGGATGGCCACCCCCTTGGCCAGGGCGCGTCCTTCCAGCAACTGGCCGACGGCGGTCAGCAGGGCACAGGGATCGAAGGGGGCGGGGTCCAGCTCCAGGGCACCGGTTTCGATTTTCGAGAAATCAAGGATATCGTTGATGATGGTCAGCAAGGCCTGGGCGGAGTTGCTAATTACCTCCACCTGATGCTTCTGGCTGTCGTCCAGGGGGGTGTCGCGCAGCAGGTCGGCCATGCCGATCACCCCGTTCATGGGGGTACGGATCTCGTGACTCATGGTGGCCAGGAAGTCGGATTTGGCCCTGCTGGCGGCGTCGGCGGCGTCCTTGGCTTCTTGCAGGGCCTGTTCCCGTCGCTTCTGGTCGGAAATATCGCGGACCACGCCGATGAACAGGGATTTGCCCGCGATTTCCACTTCGGTGACGGCCAGGGACAGAGGGATCCGGGTGCCGTCCACATGCTGGCCGATGACCTCACGCGGGCGGTTGAGGATGGTCGCGGTGCGCTGGCGCAGGAAGCGGGCGATATAGCCCGGATGGGCGATGGCCTCTTCGGGGGGCATCAGGCAGGTGACGGGCTGGCCGATGGCCTGGCCCTCCGACAGGCCGAAGATCCGCTCGGCCGCCGGGTTGAAGTTGTCGATGATGCCGTCTTCGTCCATGACGATCAGGCCATCGACCATGCTGTCGATAATGCGCCGCTGGCGTAGCTCGCTGCCCTCCAGGGCCAGGGTGCGGGCTGCCACCAGGTCCTCCAGCGTTTCGTTGAGCGCACGAAGCTGGTTTTGCGCATCCACGCGGGCGGTGATGTCGGCGATATACAGATTGATATAGCCAGCAGCGGTCTGGCGGGACACGGTGATGGCATAGGTGTGGCCGCCCAGGGTGCATTCCAGGCTGTCGGGGCGGTCGTTGGCAGATCCGTTGCCGGGGGCTGGAGCAATCAGGCTGCTGATGGCCGGTCCGGCGGATTGGCCGTCGGCTGTGGTCAGGCCCGGTACATTCCGGGCGGCATCATTGGCGTAAAGCACGTCTCCATCCTCGGAGAAGCGCAAAACCGGGCTGGGATTTTCCGCCGGAAAGCGTGCCAGCGAAAGGATTTCATGGTGGGCGCCGGCCAGGCGGGCGCGCATGTCCTCGACCGCGCGGAAGGCCTCGCCCAGTTCGTCCTTGCGGGACAGGGCGTCGCGCTGGGCGGCCGTACCGGATCCGTCCGGCCCCATGGATACCAGCACCTGCCGCAGATGCAGCAGGGGCTGCAACACCTTGCGGCCGACGACGACGATGGTCACCAGGGTCAGGAAGCCCGAGATGATCATCACCAGACCGCCGATGCGCAGCACGTAGCTGCGCAGTTCGCCGTGAATGGCGTCGGTGCTGAGGCTGAGAACCAGAACCCGCTTGTAGGCTCGGTCGCCGATGGGGAAGCCCACTTCCAGGCGCCTTTCGTCGTGATGGAGCAGGTGACGCGCATCGGAGGTGCGTTCGGTGACGGTCCGGATGTCCGGCAGCTCCCCCAAATGGACCAGGACGCGGCCATCCTGGAACACGCCGCCGCCGGCGACACGCTCTCCATCGACGACGGCACCCAGGCGCATTTTCCAGCCGGGCAGGTCGGTATCGGGCAGGGCGGTCAGCGCCTCGCCCAGCAGCCGTGCCTTCAGGGTGATGGTGTTCAGAAGGTCGGTCTCGCGCTTGTCGTAAGACGGGACGAGGATCAGGATTTCGATCATGACGATGGCGGCGAAGATCGACAATGCCAGGTTCTGCCCCAGCGACGACCTTAGGCTTTGCCGAATGTTGTCGAACAACGGACTGTCGACCACCGATGCGCATCCTCCCCCGGATCTCCCCCGAAGCGTTACCCGGGGTGCAGACCATAGTCTAGACCAAAACAGCGTTCGAGGCATGGGGGAAAGGCGCGGTTCGGGGGAGGCCTCCCAATCCGGATACACTTAAAAGCTGCCTTTCCACGCGGAAACACGATACCATTCCTGTGGTGTAAATATGATGAAATGCTATCTGGACGCAAAGGCGGGGCGATGAAACTGAAACCACTGTTGTTTTCCCTGGCGGGGCTTGTCTTGTCCCTGGATGCGGCGGCGCAGAATGCGGTGCCGGCGCTGAACACCAATGACTGGAATTTTATCCTGGTGCCGTCCTTTGACGCGGCGACGGAGGAGGGGGCGAACACCCTGTCGGTTCAGGGGCTCAATCATTCGCTGTCCTTCGGCCAGGTGCTGGACACGCTGACGGCGGGGAAGGAAAGCAGCATCCGGCAGGTTTACGCCTTGAATACCAAGGCGGACCCGGATGATCTGGCGCCGCTGCAGAGCGTCGAGCCGTTTGCGGTGCTGAATAACCTGAGTGTGCTGACGTCGCCGCTGGACATGAAGAACCAGGGCGCGTGGGACGGTCCGGCGGGGTTTATCGGCCAGGTGATGGGGAACGAACCCAAAGGGATCTACGTGATGTCGGGTTCGCCGGCGGTGATCGGGGCGCTGGCGAAGGCCATGGGGGCATCGACGGACACGGTACCGGATGGTGATGATTTCATGGTGGCTGCCGGCCCGGCGTTGCCGCTGGCGGTGACGGGCTACGCGGACGGGGTGAATGCTGAGGCGGCCTTTCCATCGGTGACCTTGCCGCCGAAAAGCAGCACCTGTACGGATCAGCCGTCGGTGACCTTTACCATCGATCCGCCAGAGGGATTGAAGCCCTACACCGGCCAGACGGTCTATATGGTCCGCCATGTGGAGGCTCACCCGACCCCGGCTTTCGAGAACGGTAATTATGTGTGCCAGGGGCAGTGGCGGGCGCTGGGGTCGCCGGACATTCTGCTGGACGCCATGGGCGGCACGGCGCCGGATTACGTTTATGCGCCCGATCCGGCGGATATCATCAACTGCAACGGGGCGGTTTGTTCCTACATCCGCGCGACGCTGACGGTTGCACCCTTTGCGGTGAAGAACGGCCTGCCGCTGACGCTGGCGGAATTCGGCTGGAACAATGGTACGGATCTTGCTGAGGCCCTGTTCAACACAGCCTCACCCTATTTCCCTCGGGCTGACAGTGGCGAAAAGATCCTGGTGGGCTGGGAGCACGCCCATATCGTGGTCGCGGTGGAGTATCTGGTGAACACCCTCTACGCCAATCCGGCAGCGGCGGCGAAACTGCCTGACTGGCCGTATTACGACTATGACTCGATCTGGAAGCTGGAGACGGATGCGACGGGCAGGCTGACGTTCTCCAACAGCTGCGAGCACATTCCCAGCGCCAGCCTGCCCAGCACCTGCCCGGCGTTCATGCCGCCGTTGGCGGCGACGAGTTCGGGGCAGTAGGGAGGGGGAAGCCATGAGCAGCGCCTGTGGTGGGGAGTTTTATCGGGCGTTCCGTGTGGCTGGGGGAAAATAGCAGAGCCGGGATGAGCCACTTCCAATAGCGCACGGAGTACATCCATCTGCAGCCCGCCCGCTTTGGGATGCGGAGTAAACAAAAAGCCCTGAAATCGAATGATTTCAGGGCTTTTTGTTTGGTAGCGGAGGAGGGACTTGAACCCCCGACACGCGGATTATGATGCCTGCAAGCTTATAATTAATTCAAAATTCTGTTGGGCTAGGGCTTGCTAAACAGGGGCTACACTCTGGCATTCTATTTAGGGTTATGCTAAAAAACAAAGGCAATTTCTCGCTCATGCGGAGAGGTCATATATTTAGGATTAAGTGGATTATAATATTTTTTCCACGCTTTCATATGGGTGGATAGGCTGTTCAAAGGTGTAGATGAGTGAATTTGGTTGATTCTTCGGTTGTGAAATTATGAAAATGCACCTATGACGGCTTATTTTCTGTTTGATGTTACTGAGTTTCATTATTCAGAGAGAGAGTCTTGGTGTGTGCTGTGTCCCGTGCTTTTCGATTTTTTCGTTGCATGCATCGGCATTTTTGACGATGAATTAGGCATGGCTTACCCTGGTGGAAAAGGGCGGCTATGGCAGCAAATTGCTGCTCTGATGCCGCCACATAAGACGTACATCGAGACGCATCTCGGTGGAGGCTCCGTATTGCGGAATAAATTCCCGGCCAGTACAAACATCGGAATAGATGTGGATCCTGATGTTGTTCGAAATGCTCAGAATTGGAACGTAAAGAACTTTAAATTGATTCAAGGTGATGCCATAGAGTTTCTAAGTTCATATGAGTTTAACGGAAGTGAGCTCGTGTACTGTGATCCACCTTATCCGCGAGTGGTTCGAGGAGGAAGAAAATATTATCGATATGAGGAGACGGATGAGCATCACGTTAATCTTATAAAACAAGTAAAAAAGATTGGTTCACCGGTAATAGTTTCGGGCTGTTCTGGTACGATTTACGAAACAGAACTAAGTGATTGGTTGATGGTTGATGTTGCAAACACTACTCGTTCAGGTAAAAAATGGGAGTGTTTGTGGTTAAACTACGAACCGGGGCCAGTGCGGCACGACTACACTATATTAGGGACCAACTTTCGCGAGCGGGAACGGTTGCGGAAACGCTCTGAAAGATGGGTGAATAGGTTGGAGCAGATGTCTGAGATAGAGCGGCACGTGATCGTTGACGCAATGCTACAATCTGAAGCGGTAATGCGAGCCATCCTTATCGAAATTGAAAAGCCTGGGCGTGGAAAATGAGTGAGCTGATCAATCTGTCTCGGAACATTGATGACATATGGGCGTCCAACGCCAGGATTTGGCGCGCGAAGCAGGATCTCAGTAGGCCGGTCCTTTCGAATAGAGCCGCATCGACATTACCTTTTCAGCGTTGGTTTCGCTTTAAAGAGGCTTTTGCTCCTGAATTCGTCGCGAGTGTGATTGAAGAACTGCCTTATAAGCCTCAACATATTGTTGATCCATTTGCGGGAAGTGGCACGACGGCGATTACATCTCGTGTATTAGGTATTCGCTCGACTTCGATAGAATTAAATCCTTTGATGGCGGATATTGTTCGCGCAAAAATTACAAAAATATCGGCAACGAAATTTAGAGAGTCTGTTCTAAGAATTTTGAGTGATTTAAACCCAGAAGGAAAAGATTTTGTTAAACCAACGCTGATGCCGCCAACTTTCGTTGAACCAGGAGTTAATAATAGATATATTTTTCCCCTAGATGTATTTGCTATTTCAAGAGCAATTCTGCGAAAGTCAAGTTTTTTAGATCGTGATGAAGCCCGTCTTGTTCGTGTCGCTTTAGCCTCTTGTCTGGTGCGCAACAGCAATGTCAGGGTGAATGGAAAGGGGCGTAGATATCGGAGTCGGTGGAATGAGCGGCAGCCTACGGTGAGGGGGTTACTTGAGGATTTTGAAGAGGCTTGTGAGCATATTTGTGAAGATCTCTTAGATTTTACTTTACTGCCGCGTGGGTGTCATACCCTTTTGCAGGGAGATGCTCGTCAGAAGCTGATAGAAATTGAATCAGCAGATGCGATCATCTGCTCGCCTCCATACCCGAATTCGTTCGATTATACGGATGTTTACAATGTCGAATTGTGGATGCTAGATTACCTATGTTCGTCCGACGACAATCGATCTTTGAGGTCTGCCACGATCCGTTCTCACGTTCAATATCGGTGGCCAGATCGCCCCGGGCTGGTAGAGACACTGGGATCAAGCACTTTGAATAGAACCATTGCGCAAATCATTGAGCGGAGGAATGATCTATGGGATCCGTATATCCCTGAGATGATTGTGCATTATTTTGATGATATGCGGAAAATATTTCTGTCAGCGAAGAGAATACTTCAAAAAGGTAATTATATTGTCTTTGCTGTAGGGAATAGCCGCTATGCCCACATTACGATTGAGGTTCCGGAAATCCTGATGGAGCTTGTGGCCCCATTGGGCTTTAGCTCGGTGAAAAAGGAAGCTGTTCGATCGATGCGCACAAGTGCCCAGCATGGTGGGCGCGAGGATTTAGAAGAGACTGCGATTTCCTTTGTGTACAATGGAGGGTAGCTTCCTTGGATTCTGTTGACACCCCACGGTTTCAATTGCAGCTTCCAGCAGTTCAGGAAATAAGTTTGGAATCTTTTCATTTATATGGAAAGGAGCCAAATGTATCTATATGTGCGGAAAAGCCCGTTTTTTGTATAATTGGCGCTAATGGGCTTGGTAAGTCAACGTTTTTAAATGCTTTGATATTTGGAATGACCGGAGCAATACCGGTTCGTGATAAATTTCTAACGATGGATGAGTATGCACGTAAAGTAATGAGGGTGCATTACGTGCGTGATTATTTTGGGGGGCGCCTTCCGGAAAGGAGCCGTTCTAGTGCATCCGTTAGTCTGCGTTTAGAATGGCCGGGGTGTCAAGTAGAAGTGACGCGGCCAATTTTTGAAGAAGGTGGCGCCGGGCATTTTAAAGTTAGTTATATCAAAGATGGCGAAATTGATAGCGTAAGGCTATATGAGGGATTAAGTCAATTTGAATCTATTGTAACAAAGCTGTCGGGTTTGAAAGATTTTGACCACTTTGTCTTTTTAATACATTTCGTTTGTGTTTTTGACGAAGATAGACATCTTCTCTTGTGGGATCAAAGGGCGCTTAGCGCCGCGATAATGTTCGCTTTTGGGCAATCGCAAGATCAATTGAAGGAGCAGGATAAACTTGTTGAAGATATTCGACGGGCTGATTCTCGTGCCAGGAATGCCAAATTTATGGCGAAAAAAGCGGAGGAGCAAATCCATCGTATTGAAGAGTTTTTGGAAAGCGGAAAGCAAGCTTATGGTCCGACAGATCAAGAGCTAGAGCGCGAACACGAACGGTTGCTGGGTGACCTAGAGGGTGCGCGCATTCATTTGGCTTCGAAAGATAAGGAGCTTCGTAGCATCGAAGGAGAGTGGGGCAGTAAGAGTGCGGAACTCAGCGAAGCTCGCATGGAGTATACAGTCCATTTTGCCGCCCGTAGCAAGAAGACATCTGCTGCCTTTTATCACCCAATAATAAGAGCTTCGATTACTGAAGATCGGTGCGCAGTTTGTGGAGCCGAAGGTGTCAGCGCTTTGATACAGAATCTGCAAGATCATAGTCAGTGTCCATTATGTAATTCTACTGTCTCTCTGTCGGACGCGGGATCCGACATTGTGCAAAAAATTGAGACCGTAGATAAGCGTATTGAATTGTATAGCCGTGAATTGGAGGCAATTGTTGAAAGGAGGCGTCGGGTTAATTTGGAAAGAGAAGCGGCTCTCCTCTCGGAACAAGCCGCCCAGGACGCTTTGGACGCATTTGTGGATGAACGCCCTGAAGCAAATTTTAAATTCGATAGAAAGGAATTGGAGGGTGTTCCTGAAGGTTTGAAAAGCCTTAGAGATCAAAGGCACGGATTTGTTAAAGAGATAAGCTATCATAGAAAAGAGAGAGATCAGTTGCGTCGTAAGCTTTCTGCCCTAGAGAGTGAGGCGAGTCGTCGGTATGAGCAATTTGGTGGTGCGTTTGTAAATAGATTTAAAGAATTGGCGGGATCCTTTATCGGCTTGCCGATAGATATCGTTCTTACTCAGAAGGAAAGGGCTAATTCTACTGGATTTGATATCGACCTGCGTATGAATGAAACTATTCGTGCGACTGATAACGCTGTTTCAGAAAGTCAAAGATTTTTCCTTGATATTGCGTTAAGGATGGCGCTTATTGGTTTTGTTGCAAGAGGCGAATCCATTTTGATCATTGATACTCCAGAAGGGTCTCTCGATATTGCATACGAGGCACGGGCTGGTCGGATGTTTTCTGACTTCGCTAGGGAGAAGAGCAGAATTTTTATGACTGCTAACTTGCGTAGCTCGGCGCTACTTGAGGAGTTAGCGGAAATCCAAGGCGACGCAGGTATGCAGTTGGTAAAAATGACAGAATGGGCAGAGCTTTCAGAGGTTCAAAAGGCCGAGGAGCAGCGATTCGAACGCGCGTATCAGGAAATTGAAAGGCATCTGAAGTGAGTGATAGCGATATAGATTTACCGTGGCAAGCTCAGGCTGATGTTGTCCAAATGCTGTGGGATTTTCCAGAATCGCTTAGCCCAATTTATGAGTCTGAGATCCATCTTTTTGCCTATCTAAGTTGCTTGATTTCTGTTTTTGAAGAGCATCCTTCAGGAGATTGGGGTTACGGGTTTATTGTAACGCCAGAAGGCTTTCCGTATGCTGCGGCGATCTTTCAGACTATAAATGGATTTGAAAAGCGTGGCTTAATTTATAGAGATAAATGCGGTCGGGTTTTGACATCAGGAGAGCTATTTAATCAAGAGGTTAATTTTCACGGGAGACTATCTCAGAGCAGGGAGCGCCGCAGGTGGACTAGGACAGCAACTCGTTGTGCATTGATGGTCCCGAGAGGTCTAATTCAGCAGGCGGTAGGCCGGTCGCCTGGTGTCCAACAGCCGACAGTACATTCTGTCGGTCGTGCCCTCTTAATGTCAGGAGAAAATACGAGGTTGGTGCAGGAATGGGATAAGATATCTGAGGTGTTAGGAGATGACTATAAAGACATGCTAGCGCCATCCGTTATTTGGCTTTCCGCTTATGTCGAAGCGGAGGTTCGGAATGAAGATTAGTCCAGACGCGATTAGAGCGGTCGTAAATGTTGATGTTTCTCGCAGGGCACGAGAATCTTTTGGGGAGAGTGGGGTTGATGCAGCGCTTTTCTTAATAGATAAGTTAAAATTGTTTTTCCAAAGAGTACCTCCGGAGAGTATTGTTGGCACACTAATTGTTGTTGAGCCGGTGAATGATAGGGAGCTAGAGATTGTGCCGGCTGATGGAGTCGGCGTTCGCTGCTTTGGTGAACTTGATGATCTAATAAATACTGATGTTTGCCCTTCTCGGGGTCAGACGCTTGTTGTTCAATTTAGAGACAATGAGATACGTACTTCGAGGAGTTGTGCGACTTTCGATATTAATGTTTGGTGCAAAAAGGCGATTATTTATCGTTATAGAGATAGGTCTGAGTGGTTTGATTTTCCCGTTGAATCTCAAAGAGTCACACCTCTATCAGCGAGTCTACCAAGTAATTTTTGTGAGCCAACTGCAGCTTCACTTGACGAGGCACTTGATGCCTATGAAAGAATGGCCAGAACATCTCACTGTAATCTCCTAAGAGATGTTTGGTATATGGGGGGAGATGGTCCGCGTTTAGTGTTCACGAATAAGCCGGAACATATAATGCGGCGCTCTTTGCAGAACCACCTTTCTAGCCGTTTGGCTAAAGGTACAAATGTGAGACCCGAGCAAAATACCGATGAGTCACATCCAGTTGATCTTCGTGTTGATTGGTTTAGCTCTACGATGACGGCATTAATAGAGATCAAATGGTTGGGTAGGTCAATTGCGGATGGGAAAGATGGAAAGGAGTCTTATACGGATTATGCGGCTTGGCGAGCGCGCGAAGGAGCAAAGCAGCTGGCTGAGTACATAGACAATGAGAAGGGAACAGCTCCAGATAGAGTGCTGAGAGGGTATCTCATCGTATTTGATGGAAGGCGGAAAAATGTAACTAGTAGACATGCTTGTCCAAATTCGGAAGAAGCATTTTACTATCAATTAAAGGATATAGAGTATAATCCGGATTTTTCATCTACTCGAGAGGATTTTAATAAACCGAGAAGGTACTTCTTGGAACCGAGGAGGATGCCATTAGATGGGTAGATGCTGATTGGTATTTTTAGAGATTTCCTAGAATTATAAACGTTTGACAAAGCGGGCGTTGCGATTTTGTAGGCAATAAAGGGAGATAAATTCTTATGCAGGTTTCATCTTGTAGCGTTTATTTAATGGATACAAAGGAGTCGCGCTGATGGTTCCGAGGACTTCAGCGCGACAAATGCATTGCTTTTTTAGTGTTCGCACATGGAAAAACTTCACCCCTCAGCTTCAGCCGATTCCGACCGGCTCTTCCGGAACAGCATGAGAGCGATAGCCACCACCGACAGCGCGGCCAGCGCCCCGCCGGCCCAGGGGAGGCTTTCGGCGAGGGTGCGGACTGTGGGGGAGGTCGCGGCGGAGAGGACCTGATCGGCGTTGCTGGCCGCCGCCATGGCCAGGGTGCCCAGCAGGCCCGCCAGGCCGGCCTTGCCGGTTCCCGTCTTGGTCACCGCACGGCGGGGGCGGGGATCGGCCAGTTCGAGGGCCTGGGGCATGTCCGGGGACGTGCTGTCCGGCGTGTCGGGGGTGACCCACAGGGTGGCTTCATCAGTTCGGCGGCGCACAAGGCCGTCCAGGGTGTTGCCGCCGGCTTTCACCCAGCGGGCCAGTTGGGCCGGTACGGCGGCATGGTCGCCGGCGTTCAGCTTGCGCAAGAGCGTGCTTCCCGCGAAGTGCGCGGCGCCGAGATTGAACACGAAGCTGACCAGGGCGCTGAACTGGTTGGAGGTCAGGGGGACGGTGACCTGTCGCGCCACGGCCGCTTCCGCTTCCGCCAGATCCGCGCGAAGGAAGTCCTCGGCCTGGTCGGGCGTGATCGTGTCGCCTTCCTTCACGCCAGCCGTATGCCCATAGCCGATGGTCCAAATGCCGCCCGGGCACTTGTAGGCCTTGAGGCGCAGCCCCTCCCACCGCTTGATCAGAGCCAAGCCGGCTTCGTTCACATGTCGCTGAAACATGCGGTCCTCCTGTCGTTGTGTGGTGGCAATAAAAAACCCGCCAAGCGGCGGGGCGGTCATGGGGTGTTCGAGGTCGTCTTGTCGGGTGGTCCCTTGCCGAGGTGGGATGTCACCACCTTGGCCAATAGGGATTCGATGCCGCGCGGTCCCAGCCATGAGACGGCGCCGACGATGGCGTAGCCCTGCCAGCCGGTGACGCTGGCATAGTCCGCCACGCCTCCGCCGAGCACGGCGCAGAAGACGGACGTGGGGAGCTCCCAAATCAAGTCCGTCGACCAGAAGCGCCGCTGCCCCAGCCGGACTTGCCGCTGGTGCCACAGGATCCGGGCCAGGACGGCCATGCTGGTGTAGCCGGCAAGGCCGGAGGCGATTTGTTTGAATTCATCCGGCATGCCTGATCCTTGCCGCTTCAGTGAAAACTGGCGGGGTTGTAAGTGGATGATGGCTGGTGTGTGCGTTGGGAGTGCTCTGTTCTATACGTGCGGTGGTCGTGAAATAACATTAAGTGATTTTAACTGCTATTGTTTGGGTATGTAGCCTTTTTCGCGAAGCCATTCGATGCAGATTTTTTCAATAAGCGAGGACATAGACCGGATATCGTCCTTCGCTGCTTTCTCCAATGCTTCCTTCACTTCGGGCTGGACGCGAACGCCCAGGGAATGCGTTTTTGCCATGGCGATTTTTACCTACAATGACGTTGACGGTGCGAAGTCATTGTAGGTAGATTCGCGCGGATAGGCAACGATTCCGCAGCCCGGCGGGGAAGGTTGCAGCTCCCCACACCGGGCCTAACCCTAGGTCAGAGGATGCATCTCATGCCCAAGGCTAATGGTGATCATAACAGCGACCGGAAAGAGCCTCCCCCATTGATTCTGAGCGGTGCGCGGTTACAGCGCGTTTAGCGACGACTTTGGCGGAAAGACGCAACCGTTCTCCCCAAAGGTCACGCCGGCATTTTCCATAGCGGTCCGGATCGCATGCAAAGTGGATTGGTTCGGCGCTCCGCGTCCGTTCTCGAAACGGTTCACCGTCGACTCCCCAACATACGATGCGTTAGCGAGGTCGCGCACACTCCATCCCAGGGCAGCGCGCGCCATTCTGCTTTGAACTGGTAGAATCATGTGACGACTTTATGCCTGCATCACCCTTGACGCAACGTTCCGCGTGGGTCAAATTCAACTGTATGACCTAAATTAGGTCATTTTGCAGCCCGGCGGGGAAGGTGAAAGCTCCCCACACCGGGCCTAACCCCAGGCAAGAGGAAAGAGCTCATGCCCAAGGCTAATGGCGACCATAGCAGCGACCGGAACAACCTTCCATCTCCGCTCACCAAGGATCCAGTTCTTCAAGACTTCCTGACAAGCGAGCCGGTCCAGGAAGGGTTCGTCGGTCTGACCAGATACGGCCCGTCTTATCGGGGCCGCTCCAACCCGCCTATGCGCCTGATCCCCGTGGACAGCGACGCCATGGTGCCGACCCTGCGGGAAGGGGATGCCGTCGCCGTCGTTCCTGTGAACCGGTTTTCCTCCGACGGCCTGTATGTCATCGATTTCCGGGGACGCGCCAGGGTGTTCCGATGCGCCTACGATTTCCGGGGTGAGGTCCTTCTGATGTCGGACAACACGGTGTACCCGCATGAGAAGGTGACCTGGGATGAATTCGGGAGCCTTGTGCTCGGTCGGGTCGCCTTGGTCTGCAAATGGGTCTGGCAACCGCACTGAAGGGAGGGCAGGCGATGGAAGCGCTTCTTCCCTTCGATTTCGAAGACAACGTGGTTCGCGTCGTCGACCGTGACGGGGAGCCGTGGTTCGTTCTCAGCGATGTTTGCCGTGTTCTTGACGTTATGAACACATCCGATGCAAATCGACGCCTGGATGATGACGAAAAGGATACCCTCGATAATATCGAGGGTATCGCCGGCCCACAGGTTCAGGCTTTGACCATCATCAACGAGTCCGGCCTGTACTCCCTGATTCTGACCAGCCGCAAGCCGGCCGCGAAGCGGTTCAAGAAGTGGGTGACGGCGGATCTTCTGCCGACGCTCCGCCGGCAGGGCTCCTATCACATCCCGGAGAGGAGCGCCCCCATCCCGGACGACCCCGCGCCCCAGCCCCAGCCCGGGGCCGGTCTGCCGGATGCGGAGTTGGAACGGCTCTGGCTCAACAAGATATCCATGGCAACCCGCCTGTACGGCCGCGCCGCCGGTCGCCGGCTCTGGGAGCTCTCGCCCCTGGAGCCGGTGGCCGCCGCCGTGCCCGCGCGCCGGTCCGAGGGGGAAACGGCGCTGACCACCGAGGCGCGGTGTTGCCTGGATCACCTGTTGAGCGCCCCCATGGATCAGAGCACGGCGACCGACGCCCTGTCCGTGGCCGACGGGGTGCGCCTGGCGCTGGAGGATGACGACGGCCTGGCCGCGCAGGCCTTGGTGGAGGCGACAGGCCTGCGCTTCCACCCGGCCCATCCGGGCTGTCTGTGCGTGCCGGTGAAGCATCCGTTCCTGAAGGCCGTGTTCGCCGACAGCCCGTGGCCCCGCTCGTTCACCGACCGGCTCCGCGCCCTGCCGGGGGCGGTGTGGTCCAGCACGTGGATGCGCTGCGGCCGGCGGGGCTTGCGCAGTCCGGCCGTGGCCATCCCGCTGACCGCCATCCGGGCCGCCTAGAAACCGAAGTCCCAGAGCGCCAGCGAGTCGGCTTCGACTTTCTTCTGATCCGGCTGGAACAGCTCGGCTTTCACGGAGGTGACGAAGCCGCCGCCGTCCAGGGTGTGTTCCAGCCGCTCCAGGCGCCAGTCCGTCGGGACGCCGGGGCCGAAATCGGGCAGGACCATCTTCTGTTCCGCCTGAAGCCCCGGCCGGCCGGGAAGCTTGCCGGTGAAGGCCGCCTTGCCCCGGTCCCCTTCGTTCTTCCGCGCCGCCGCCCGGGCGACGGCGCGGGCCTGGGTCGGTTCGGCATAGGGCGCGTTTTCATAGGGCGGCTCGCCGGCCGTTTCCTCCCGCAGCTCGGCCGAGTCGTGATCCCACCAGGATACCGTGGTGCCGCCAGGGCCACCAACGCCGGTGGAGCCGGTCGCCTGCCCCTTGTCCTTCCGCGCGGAATATTTGAAGCTCCATTGCGTCCATTCGGCCTCGGGCAGGCGCACCACGGGGAGGTCCTGGCCGGAGACCGCCTTTGCCTGACCGCGTGGGGCGAGGACCAGGCGCGTGTCCGCCGGCTTCACCACCGCATCATGGGCGGCCGCAAGGCGCGAGAGAAAGGCCATGGGGCTTTCCGCCACCTGATCCACATGGGCGAAGGGAATGCCGTCCAGATCCTCGGCGATGCGCGCTTGCATGCCGTGCTCGCCGGCGATGGTGCGGGTGATCTCGCCGAGGGTGACCTGATCCCATGCCCGGGTGGTCGGCGTGCGAAAGGCCGACGGCATGTTCGCGCCCTTGGCGCTGATCTCCAGCGTGCGCGGGGCGCTCTTCAGGGTGACGCCGTCGACGATGTAGGTCCCGACGGTGACCAGTCCCGCCCCCGCATAGCCGAGGCTGACCGTCAGGCGCAGCCCCACGTCCGGCAAGGCCAGACGGGCGCCGTTGGCTCCCGGCCGGGCGTCCAGCTTGAGGGTCAGGCGGTCCGATGTCAGGCCGGCTTCGTCGACCACGGACAGGCTAAGCAGGCGGTCGCCGATAGCGGCGGAGATGTCGGCGCCGTCCGCGATTTCGATCCGCCACACGGGACGCATCGGTCAGTCCCACAGCCGGATAACGGAGACTGGCGCGGCGGGCGAGGGGGCATCCGGCAACAGGATCTCCACTCCGGCGGGCAGGCGGAGGCCGTAGCCGGCCAATTCCCGGTTCGCCGCATAGACCAGCTCCGGCGTGCCCTCGGACGTGCCGTAGTGCCGCCAGCAGATCCAATCCACCATGTCCCCGTCGCGGGAGATATAGACGGCTGTCATGCTGCGTCCTCTCCATACTGCTGCAAGGTCAGGGAAAAGGTGATGCGCTTGGGAACGCCGGCCGAGGCGAAGGTGCTGTGGGTTTCGGCGACGTCGACGATGCACCACAGGTCATGGACATGGCCGCGCCCGTCGGTCCACATCAGCGGCTCTCCCTGATCGGCGAGGGCGCGCATGTCCGACACCTGATCCAGGCCGCCCCGGAAGTGGGGATAGATGACGCCGTCCAGGACGACCTTCGCCAGCTCCGGCCCCAGGTATTGGGCCGCCGGCTTGCGGCCGAGCCGGTCCTGTGTCTTCCAGCGCCAGGATTGGGAGTGCTGAAGCTGCTGGTAGGCCGCCGTGTCCACGCCGAAGCGGAAGCGACCGAGGGCCATCATGATCAAGGGCATTGGACAATGCTCCCGAGCAAGAGGCAGCAGGAAAGCGAAACGGGCGGCGCAAAGGGCATTGCGCCGCCCGTAAACTCGGTGGTCGTTGGGAGAAGGGGCGGTTACGCCGCGAACGTGATTTGCGCCCCAAGATGTTTTTTGCCGTCCGGGCCGTAAACGGTGGTACCGCTCACTTGCTGGACGAACCCGCTTGCCCCGTGCTGCCCGTAATCGTCGCGGTGAGGACCTGCGGGCGGAGCACAGACCGCATTGTAGTACCGGCCGTCACCTCGCACTTGGACAGACCAGCTTCCTTCAATGTCATGTTCCGTTACGAACACCTCTTCGCCCACGCGGGGGAGCGAGCCGTCGTTGCTTGCTGCGATCAGAACCCAGGTCATAGAAGCCTCCCAATTATGATCTCTGAAGATGTGCGCACACGGGCAATCAGTGCATGCCTCCAAAAATGACCCTAAACCCCTAGGGGTGCAATACGTGGCGTGGGATGCAATTTTGTAGCCGCCGGGCTCCAACCTTCAAAGGCCGCATGGGAGAGCGGGAAACGGATCCATCAATCGTACAAGCTCGCCGCTTCCCCGGCTTCCAGGCGGGCGATCCATGTTTCCATGGCGTCGCCGACCGCTTCGGTGACGCGGGCCTTGATGGCCAGCGGGTCGACCTCGCCGGTGACATGTACGCTGACCGTCACGGGGGCGGAGATCATGACCCGGCGGCCACCGCCGACCGCGCCGCCGTCCGGCCCGGGCATGCCGCCGGGCAGGGGAGCAGGCACCGGAGAGAGCGGGTCCCGGTCGGGGGAGGGCGCAGCGGTGTCCCCGGAGCCGGACGCGGCACTGCGCCCGGACGCCGAAGGGGCATCCGGCCCGGCGGCTTCGGCACCCCGGCCGGTCCCGTCGTCCGCAGCATGCGCCGGAGGCGTCGCGAGACCGGCGGAGGTTGCCGTTTCCTGCATCCTCTTCCGCGCCGCTTCGGCTGGGGCGGCTGCCTGCTCCGTCGCCGTCAGCAGGGCATTGGTGCCGCCCTTTCGCTCGGCTTCGGGGCCGTCGGCGGCCGGATCCGGCAGGGCAGGCACCGGTGGGAGGATCTCCCTGGCGCGGCGCCGGGTTCGGGGGCTGTCTTCGGCCTGGGGAGGGGGGCGGTCCTCGGACAGGTCCAGTCCCAGCTTCTCCCGCGCCCAGTCCGGCAGGATCGACGTCAGGCGCTTGGTGATGCCGCCCAGCCACTTTTCCACCCGGCCCCAGACGGACTTGAAGCCGTCCCACAGCCGGTTCATGACCTCTTCCCCGGCGGCGCCCAGGTCGACGTCGAAAAGCCATTTGACCAGGGCGTTCAGCCCCCGCGCCACCAGCAGGGCCGGGTTGAAATTCAGCAAGACCGCTTTGGCGATATCGACAAAGCCGTTGAAAACGTCGGCCGCCGCTTCCCCCAGGGGCTTGGTGGTCAGGCTGGTGATCATAGCGTCGATCTTGTCCATGACCCACACCGCCGGGGCGAACAGCGTTTCCAGGATCTCCCGGGCGCCGGCCGGCAGGGCGTTGAAGGCCTGCCGCGCCACCGTGCCCAGGTCCACGCCGAACAGGTAGGACACCAGTCCGTCGATAGCGTCCATGATGATGGAGACCGGATTGAACGACCGGAGGATTTCCGTCACCCCGGCCACAAAGCCGACGTCGAAGGCCGAACGGATCCGCGCGAAGCGGGCCTGGAACCACTCGACGATCTTGTCCCAGTTCTCATAGATCACGTAGACGGCGCCGGCGATCAGCGCCACGGCCGCCAGGACCGGATTGGCGAGCACCACCCGGCCGAGGCCGAGGAAGGCCTTGCCGACGGACAGCACGGAGCCGATCAGCCCGCCGTTCATCACCGCGACCAGGGCCAGCAGGGCGTTTTCCCAGCCCCCGACCGCGTCCACCGCGCTGCCGAGGCTGTCAATGATGCCGGTGATCCCGGCCCAGACGGCGGCCCAGTCGACGGATTGCAGGGCCTCGGCGACCCGCTGGATGATGGCGCCGATCTTTTGGGCGATCAGCTCCCTGTTCACCAGCAGCCAGGTCTTGAACTGGTCGATAAGGGGCTGGATGTGGGGCAGCAGGTCGCCGCCGATGGCGTTCTTCAGGCCGGTGAACACGGCCTGAAGGTTGGCCATGCTGTCCATGAAGGATTCGGCCTTGTGGCCCGTCTCTTCGTCGAACACCAGCCCCAGCCGCCGGGCCTCCGCCCGCAGCTCGGCGATGCCCTCGGCGCCGGCCTCGGCGATCCGCGTCATGACCGTGCCCGACCGGCTGAAGGCCGCCGCCGCCAGCGCAGATCGCTTCTGCGGGTCCTCCAGACTGGTCATGGCGTGCATCAGCAGGCCGAAGGCTTCTTCCGTCGAATGGGTGTTCTTCAGTTGCTCGGCGAAGGCGGGGTTCACCTTCTTCAGCAGGCCGTACAGCCCGCCGGTCCCGGCCCGCAATTCCCCCATCCGCTTGGAAAAGGCGATCATGGAGGTGTTGAAGGCCGACTGGCTGACCCCCTGCCGTTCGGCGACGAACTGGTATTCCTGAAGCGCTTCGACCGACAGCCCGACCTGACGGGAGAACTTGGTGAGTTCATCGGCGCCGGAGGCAAAGTTTCCC
Source organism: Rhodospirillaceae bacterium Z3-40 (assembly GCA_046233135.1). Classification (GTDB taxonomy): domain Bacteria; phylum Pseudomonadota; class Alphaproteobacteria; order Rhodospirillales; family Rhodospirillaceae; genus JBJXHN01. The sequence continues at coordinate 46,221 of JBJXHN010000007.1, forward strand.
ACCAGATTGGTCAGGCCGGCGACGGATGCCACCCCGGTCAGGGCGCCCAGCGGGCCGATGATCCCGGACAGATGCCGCCCGAGGCCCGCCGCCGCCGACCCCGCCCGCCGCAGGGAGCCGGCCAGGGCGGAGAACCCGGTTTCGCGAGAGATGCGTTCCGCCATGCGCTGGACCCGCCGCAGGGGGCGGGTCATGCTGTCCACGGCCGCGTTCATGCGGCGGATGGGTGCCGTAATCCGGTCTATCGCCCGGATTGCGACTGTCGCTTCCTCATCCGCCACAGGTCAGCTCCCTATACCGCACGGACCCGGGCTGCGGCCAAGCCGTGCCAGCGCATCAGATCCGCCGGTTCCATGTTATCCAGAACGTCCGGAGGCCAATGAAACTCCATGGCCACGTCGGCCATTGCCTCCCAGAGGGCGGACGGGCTTAGTCCCCCGTGCTCCCCATAAACCCCTCCAACACCTTGCTCAGCGCTTGCAGGTCGGAGGTGTCCAGTTCGTCCAGCTCTTCGGGGGCCAGTTCGGTCAGGTCTGCGAGGACGCGCATGGTGCGGTCGAAGTCGCTGCCCTTGTGCTTTTCCATGCGGCGGAGGTCACCGACCTTGGGCCGGCGGATCGTCACGTCGGAGATGGTCCGGCCGCCGATTTCGATGGGGAAGCTAAGGGGGATGGTCTGAGACATAAGGAACCTCCTCATACCGAACCGCGCGGGTTAAAACCCACGCGGTTCGTATTTCGTTCAAGCGCCACGAGGGCTTTTACGCGCCATAAGGCGCGGCGGCCGCTTGGCCTTGCCAACCTGCATGGGCTGGCGCCCACACAGGTTGGTTTTACAGGCCGATGGCCGCGCGTTCGCTTTCCAGCTGATCCACGCCGTTGATTTTGCGCACGACGTTCAGGACGTCGATTTCAATCAATTCCTGGTTGTCGATGGTCAGCTTGTAGTAGGTCAGGGCACAGGCGATATCGCATTCCGCCAGGGATCCCGCCGTCCAGGTGCCCATATCCAGCTCCCGCCAGCCGCCCAGCAGGTTCAGCACCACCGATTGGGCGTTGGGCTGACCCTGCCGCCGGGTGGCGCTGCGCAGGGTCACCGGCAGGTCCGTACTGTTCAGAAGGCCGAAATTGCGCAGGATATCGGGGCTGATTTCCCCCAGTTTGATGCCGAGCTCCAGCTTCTCCATACCCACGTCGATTTCGACCGGAGCGTCCATCGCGCCCGCCCGCCACTCTTCCGTTTTAATGGTGAGCTTGGGCAGGACCACTTCCTTGACCCGGCCGGCATAGCCGCGCCCGTCCACAAACAGGTTGAGCCGCCGCAGGACCTGCGGGTAGATCACAGCCATCAGAGCAACTCCGTCAGATAGTCATTGACCAGCATCGACCGGAACGTGACGTGCTCCGCCGGGTACGTTCCCGACCAGTCGAAGTTGAAGTAGCTTTCGCCGTCGACGATGTATTCGGGGCTGTTGAGGTCCGGATCTGGCCAGCAGTGCCCGCCGATGATCGCGCCTTCCAGGTTCAAATAGCGCAGGTAGGCGTTGACCCCGCCGGAGACGTCTTCGAAATACGTTTTGGTGATGCCCCGGTCCACGGCCCACAGGTGATTGCGGACCAGACTGTCGGCGATGATGTCGCCCGTCCGGCTGATGCACAGGAACGCCCACTTCGGATCGGAAGAACAGCCCCGGTTGCCCCACAGGCGATAGCCGTCTTCATAGATGATCGTGGTGACTTCGTTGGCGTTCAGGTAGTTGGCCCGGCTGTTCCGGTCCCCGAAGGCGAAGTCGATTGGCCGGGCCGTGCCGGAGATCCCATAGATTTCCTGGTTGGACGGCGACCACCAGAAGCCTCGGGTGTTGTCGATCCGGGCAATCAGCCCCGCCACCCGGGGCGAGGGCGGTTCGGTGACCAGACCGGCCGTCCGCTGGACCACCACCCAGGGGTCGACCACATAGACCCGCTTGCTGCCCCAGTCGGCACGGTAATCAAGGGCGGCCATGTCGTTGGTGTTGGGGCCGTCGGCGACGATGACGGCGCGCAGACGGTCGGCGATCCCCAGCATCTCCGCCACAATCGGGTTCGACGCATTGCCGATGCTCGCCGTCGCTTCGGCTTCGGTGCCGTCGCCCGTGAAGGTCACGGTCGCGCTGGTGTAGCCGGTGCCGGACTTGGTGATGGCCACGGCGGTAATCGCCCCGCTGCCGTCAACGGCGATGACCTTCCCTTCGGCGCCTCGGCCGTCGCCGGTGATCGTCACGGTGGTGTTTTCGACCGTGTAGCCAACGCCGCCCTGGCTGATGGAAACCGAGATAACGCCGTCGGTGACGCGCTGATGGGTGAAGCCGGGGGCGATCAGGATCCGGGGCGAGACCTTCACTTTCGTCCGCGCCCCCAGGAAGGCATGGACACCCTTGTAGCCGCCGTTGTCCGGATCGACGCCGCCCAGGACATTGATGGTGGTGGCGGCCGTAGTGGCTTCTTCCGCCACCCGCACGACGACCACCACGGCGCCGACCTGATCGAAGATGGCATCCATGGCCCAGGGAAGCGTCCCCGTGGTGCCCAGCTTCGACGCCCGCAGCCGCGACCCGGCCACCAGGACCGGCGTGTCGAGCGGATAGGTTTCGGGGTCCGCGTCGGGCGCGGTGCCAATCAGGCCGATGACGGAGGACGACACCGTGCGGATCGGACGTGGACCGGTATCAATGTTGATGACCTCAGCCCCATGAAGGAATTGCGCGGGCATGTGGCTGTCCTTTCGGCAAAGAAAAGGCCCGCGCGAGGCGGGCCGGGAAGGCGACAGGGGCAGGGAAGGGGGCTTAGGCGTCCTGTTGCGCAGGCCACCCGGTGTCGATCTCCGTATTGAAGACCTGCACCACGCTGTCGGGCGTGGCGTCGGGGTCCGTGACGGCCTCTTCCAGCGCCGTCCGGATGCGGGCTTCCCGCCGGTAGCAGGCGGAAAGATAGGTCAGCACGGCCTGACCAGCGGCCGAGAGGCCCGACAGGCCCAGGTCGACGAAGCCGTCCATGGTCTTCCATTCGACTTCGAAGGTTCCCGGGCCGTTCTCGGTTTCGTGGATCTGGGCACCGACGACGGCGCCGGTGATGGACTGCCGCCCTTCGGTGTCGGTGTGGTAGCGGTGGCCGTCGTAGACCACGCCGGCGACCTGTTCCGTCCATCGCCGGGCGGCCACCGCGTCGGCCATCTGCTCCAGAAGGGTGGTGAGGTCCGGCGGCCCTACGGTGCCGTCCCCGACGGTCCAAGTGCGGTAGTCCAGCCAGGGCGCCAGGGCCTCGGGGACCTGGACCCACACAACGTCGGGGTGGAAGTGGCCGGCCGGGTCATCGTGCCGCAGGTCCCCGATCAGGCCGTCTCCGTTATCGCGTACCCAGATGGGCATGGCTGCACTCCTTACGCTGCGTTATAGGGGAGGGAGACATTCGGCCCCCAGGCGATCCGCACGCCGCCGTTGCCGCCATTGCCGGCCCAGGCCGATCCCTGGGCACCAGCGCCACCCCCGCCGCAGGTGCCGCCCCAGCCGCCACCATGGAGCATTCCGCCGCTGCCGTTGGTGCCGCCGGAGCCGCCACCCCCGCCGCCCTTCAGGCCGCCGCCGGAGCCGATACCGCCGCATCCATTGAGGCCGACACCGCCGCCGGCACCGGCGTGGGGTTCGTACTGCGCCCCGTCTCCGCCCCCGCCGCCGCCGGCACCGCCGGAATCGGGCGCGGCATTGGATCCGGGCTGGCCCCCGTCCCCGCCTTTACCTCCGTTGCCGAGGTACCCGGCGGCACCACCACCCCCGCCAGGGCGGCCGTTGGACCCGGCCCCACCGGACCCGCCCGTGCTGCCGCCATTGCCTCCGACGCCGCCACCGCCTCCGCCACCAGGTCCACCGGCATCGAAGCCGCCGTAGGCGGTCAACACCGTGCTGAAGCTGCTGGCACTGCCGTTGCCGACCCCGCCGCCTTCGCCACCCTTGCCGACGGTGACGGTGTAGACCTGCCCGGGCGTGACCGGGACCGCGTTCGCCCAGCGCAGGCCGCCCCCTCCGCCACCGCCGCCCCCTTCCGGATCACCAGCGCCGCCACCGCCCACGGCCACGACGGAGACCGACGTGACATCGGGCGGACAGGTCCAGTTGTAGGTGCCCGGCGAGGTGTAGACGGCTTCCCCGCTGGGTTCGGTGGTCTGGATCTGCACGGTTGCGGACCAGGGAGACCAGCCGGTTGTTCCGCCCTCATGGCAGGCACGGACATACAGGGTCGTCAGGGCGGGCAGGGATGCACCGGACGACACCGTGTAGCTGGTCAGGGCAGAGGTTTCCCCGGAATCCAGAACGATATCCGTGAAGGCGCTGTCCCGTGCGACCTGATACCGCGAGGCGACATGGGCTTCCCCGCCGCCGGCGATGGCGAAGGTGGATGTGGTAATGGTCGGGGTCAGGCTGACATTCGACGCCCCGTTTGCCGGGCTGGTGATGCTCGGGGCCGCCGCCTGGTTCAGTGTGCGGAACTGCCGGGTGATGGACCAGTCGCTGCTTCCCAGGCTGGCGCCGACATACTTCACGCGCAGGTAATAGGCCGTGTCCTTGTCCAGGGCCTGATAGACGGTGTGGTTCACGCCGCTGCTGACGACGGTCACGGCATAGGCCAGATCCGAGAACGCGGGATCCGCCGAAATCTCGTAGGCCTTCGACACCAGATGGTCTTCGCCGCCCACGGCCTCGAAATCCGACGTGATGATGGTCGGTTTCAGGGATACGGCCGCCGCTCCGGCCGCCGGGCTGACGACCACCGGCGGCTTGACGTAGGAAAAGACGTCGCCCGTGGTGAAGCCGGTCGCTTTCGACCAATCGGACGGGGTGCCTTCGTCATCAAAGTGGCGGGCCTGCCAGAAGTAGACCGTTTCCGTCGCCAGGGTCCCGGCCGCCACGGTGTGCTGGACCGTCGCCCCTTCCTCGGCGTTATAGATGACGTTGGCCATATCAAAGTCCGTGGCCACCCGGAATTCGGCTGCGGCCTGATCCAGGCCATAGAGCGAATGATAGGCCGACGTGGTCAGCACCGGGGTTTCCTGCACGCCGGTTGCCCCGCTGGACGGGGTGATGGCGACGGGGCGCCGCACTGGGTCCGCCCGGCCGGCTTGCACCGGGGGCAGAAGCACCATGTGGTCGATGGTGATGGTGGTATCCCCGCTCACCGCAGAGCGCACCTGAAGTTCGACGGTACCGCCGATGGGAACCGTGTATTCCAGGTCGACGGTGCCTTCGGTGTTCGCGGTCGACGTGGCCAGGGGGCAGGTCTGCCAGTCCGTTTCCGGTTCGGAGACACGCCGCACTTGCACCGAAAGGCTGCTGGTTCCGTCCCCGCCGTCCCGCTGAATGATGACGCGGCCGCTTTCCTGGTAGCGGAGGGCTTTCAACGGTCGGGAGAACAGCACGCCGTTCCGGGCGGTGGCCTGCCCTTCGGAAATCGCCCAGTTCGTGCGCGAGAGAAGCCCGCCGGTCAGGCTGACCGACAGCGGCGCGCTTGCGATGACCCGGGGGCTGGCCAGCAGGTCGGCGATTTCCAGCGTTTCGTGGATATCGCGGGTTTCGGGGTCATAGAGGACATAGGCCCCGCCCACCTTCAGGGTTTCACCCCCGAGAACGTCGGCGCTGGCGTCGCCGGCCACCGTCTGAATGACCGAGAGGGGGCCTTCGGGCATGTCGCGCCATGTATAGGCCGGATCTCCGAACAGCTCGAAATCCGCGCCTTCCTCGCTCAGCCGCAGGGTTAGCAGCAGCGCCCGGCCAGCGCTCGCCGAACCGGAGCTCTCCAGGGCCGTGATCCGGCTTGCCGTCTGGTTCATTGAGACACCAAGGCTGTCGGTCTGTTGCCGCAGATAGGTGGTGCGATGGACCAGGGCAGCGGCTTGGGCGTTGTCCACCGCACCGGGGCCGCCGATGACCGGATCTGTCGTGGCGAGTTCGATTACGCGCGGAAAGCTCGGCGCGTCGGGTTCCGGGAGCAGACCGGTCGTGCGATTGAAGTACTGATCGTAATTGCCCATCACGGCCTCACAAGTGGATGTCGATGTGCTCCCCCAGCTCCATGCCGGGATACAAGGTGACAGGACCCGGCCAGACGCTGCGGGTACACAGCACGCCGTCGGCGGTGAGCAAGCCCCACTCCCGGAACGGCACCCCGTAGAAGGCGGAATCCGCCGCGCTGATGGTCCAGCGGAACCGCAAGGACCGGTATTCAAGGCCGGACCGCAGGGGATCTCCGATGGGGACAAGCCCATCCAGAGCCTTGGTCACGCCGTCGGTCAGGGCGGTGTCCTCTATGGTCGGCGGGACGCCCGATGTGCCGAAGCCGATGTGGGAAATGACCAGCCCTTCATGGCCGAGAAAGGCCCTTTCGACGGCGGTCACGTAAAAGCCGCGCAGCAGCATCAGATGGGCACCTCCATAGCTTGACGGCGCCACGGCGTACCGCGAACGCGGCTGCCGTCGCGCAGGGTCTGGCCATCCCGGGCCGGCCCGCCAAATCCGTCCCGCCGTTCGCTTCCATCGCGGCGCAGGGTCCGGTGGGCCTTCAGGTCCATGGTTTCGGAGGGTTCGAAGGGGCCATGCAGGGTCTGGCCGTCGCGGCGGGATGTGCCGTCCCGCATCACCGGGGCGCGCCGGTCCATGGTCATGGTGGGGCGCAGGTGGACGGGGGCCACGTCGTACAGGTGCCCGGAAGGCGGATCGTCCGGCCCGTCGGGAAACCGGCCCCGCAGGATCAAAGGCCCGGACCCTCCGCCGGCCACATAGGAGAGATGCCCGTTGTGATACCGCTTGCCGTCGCGCTGGGCATGGCCGTTCCGCACCAGAGGAAGGGCGCTCCCGCGCTGAATGCGGCCGTCCCTGACCCCTTTGCGTTCCAGACCGTCCGCCAGCAAGCGAAGCTGCGCCGGGGCCTCTTCCGCTGATCCCGGGTCGCCAACCGCAACGTTGGCAACGAACCGGACGGAGTGAAGGCGGGAACGGAGGTTCTTGGTCACCTCCACCGCGTCACGGACGTCGGCGACGCTGGAGGCATCCAGGCCGCGCTTCACCCCGATATCCACCTTCACCCGGAACAAGGCCCAGCGGTCGGCCCCGTCGCGCATCAAGGATCCGTCACGGCGGAATTCGCCATTCCGCAGGGGAACCGGCATGCCCTCTTCGACCTCGGCGCCTGCGAAGCCGGCGGTTTCCAGGCCCCAGAGGACCGCGTCCGGCGATCCCATATGCCGATGCTTCTTCGGCGCCGAGGCGATGCGCTCCCGCTGCTGATCTTCGGTCAGGCCGGGCGCCCAGTCCGGGACGCGGCGGTGCCAGGCCAGCCAGGGCAGCAGGGGCGCCGGGCAGCGCCAGGGATCATGGATGATCCGGACGATGTCGACCGGGATATCTTCGATCAGCGCGCCCCAGCTGCCCAGGGCGCGCAGGAAGGCGTCCATGTTCTGCGGGATGACATCAACCACTGGAAACCTCCACCGTCACGGACACCGCCGTGCAATAGGGCGCCTGATGCGGTTCGGTGGCGATGTCCGCCAGCGGGTCTATCAGCGACACGCCCAGAACGCCGGGCTGATGAAGTGCGGCATAGAGCGCGGACAGGATCACGCCCCCTTGCAGGCAGTGGGCATCCGTCACGGCCTTCAGCGCCGAAGCTTCCGCCGCCTTCCCGACCACGTCGGGGTCGGGTCCCTGCGCCACCCGAAGCACCGCCGTCAGGGCATAGGGCACGATCTCGGCGGCGCGCACCGTCACCGTGTCGCACAGGGCGCGCACGTCGGACCGCGTCACCGCCGCCCGCACGGCCGAGAGGACATCTTCGGAAGGGCTGCCGTCGCCTTCCGCCCCCAGAACGGAGATTTCCACCTGCCCGGGCGCGGGGCTGATCACCTGCACATCCGCTACGTCCTCATGGGCGGAAGAGGCGTGATACAGGTAGGCGTCCCGGGTGCCCGCATTGGACAGGGCACCCCAGGCCAGTTGGGCGCGGCGGCGCAGGGCGTCGTCCGTCTCGCCGGGAAGCCTTGCCGTGCCCATCGCTGCGGCGATCCCTTCGAGGTCGGCTTTCTGCGCCGAAGCGAGCATCAGCCCGCGCACCCCGTCGTTCCATTCCTGCATCTTGACGAAGTAATGCTCGGCCATGGCCTGCATCAGGATCAGAACCGGTTCGCTCTCGACGTCGGAAGAGAACTCCGGCCATTTGCCCGTTACCAGACCCGTCAGGATCGCAAGGACGGTTTCGTAGTCCTGCGTTTCCAGGGCGTCCGGAGCGGGCAGGTCCGGTAGGCTGATTTTCGCGAACCGTTTCACCGATTGGTTACCTCAATGCCGCTAAACGAGACGCTCCGGCCTTCGGGCAGGTAGAGGCCCCGCAGGAACAGGGTCACCTTGCCCGGCTCGACGGCTTCAAGCGCCACCGTCTCCAGCCGGAATTCCTTCTCCCACTTCCGCAAGGCCTCGGCGGCTGCGGCGAAGACTTCCACCCGGAAGGTGTCGTTCACCGGGCTGTCGATCAGGGCCGGGATCCGGGATCCGAAGTCACGCCGTCTGACCCGCGTTCCAATGCGCGTCGTCAGAATGGTGACGATGGACTGGCGCAGGCGATCCACCCCCGCCACAGGCCGGCCGGTCCGGGCATCCATCCCCAGCATGGGAGACCTCGTTAGTGGGTGTGGTGGTTGGTGTTGCCGCCGCCGTCGATCACCGCACCAGAGGCGCGCAGGGACCCGGCGATGGTGACGTTTCCGGTGATGGACACTCCGGAGCCGGAGACGGTCACCTTGACCCCGCCAACCCGCAGGTCGATCCGGTCCGGGCCGATCTCCACGTCCGCCTTGCCGCTCAGCACCCGGGCCTTCCCCTTGGCCTTGCGAAGGTCGAGAAGGTATTGGTGTGCTTCCCAATCGTATTCCCCGACGGTGCCGTCTTCGTAGGTGATGCGGGAGAGGGTGGGGCGGCCATCGCCGTTCGCGGGGAAGCGCTTCTGGTAGATGGCCCCCAGGACCACCCCCTGCGACAGATCCCCGTCCTTGGCCAGGACCACGACCTGTTCGCCCAGCTCGGGCGGGCACCAGCTGACCGTCTTGGCGGCACGAAACGTCAGGAAGGGCAGCCAGCCGGTCAGGATAGAGCCGATCCGCACCCGCAGGCGCGGCCTGTCATAATCCGCGCTGGCGACGGTGCCGAAGTTGATCAGGCCGCTGATGCGCCGTTCGGTATCCCCGAGGTCCCGGTTAACCTGCCGTTCCATCCGGGGGACCCATGTCTTCGGCGGCATCCCAGAATGGCCGGTAGTCGTCGCGGTGCGCGGGGCCGATCTTCGGTGCCCAGGATGCCAGGACCCGTTCGGGGACGGTCCCTTCGTCGTCGTCTTCTCCGGCCGTGTGATAGTCCACCGTCAACCGCATGTCGGCCGCGACGATGGGGTCTTCGCCGTCCTGTTCCGAAAGCAGGGTTTCGGTTCCCCAGGTCATGGCCTGCACCAGACCACCAAGGGTGAAATCGTTCTGGACGACGGACCGGACATCGGCTGCCAGATCGTCGGCCATGTCGTCCGCGTCCTCTCCGGCCGTCGCGACGATCACCGACAGTTCCAGGCGCCGGGTTTCGATATCGCCGTTCACCGGTTCCGTGGGACCATCGTGCTGCGAGAAGATCAGCACCAGCGGGCACCGCCGGGACGAGATCGGCCGGGTGCGCGACGGAAAGACGCTGCGGCCGGCTGCGGTCGGATGGGCGCCGTCCTCGCCGATCAGCAGGGCCGCGAGGGCGTGGCGGATTTCCTTCCTGGTGGTGGTCATGGTCTCACCTCCGATGCAGGGCGCAGCGCAGCCACCCTTCGCCGTTGTCGTCCACGTGGCCGATCACATAGGTGCCCTGGCCGGGGACAAGGACCGTGTCCTCTTCCTCCGGCTCCGCGCCTTCGGGCAGGTCCTCGCGGGCGATCAGGATCCGGGTGGTGCGGCCGTACAGGGTGGCATCGCCGGCTTCCACGTCTTCCGTGGGCCGGCGGAAGTCCGCGCGGACCTGGAAGACCGGGGCGTCGGAAACCGGGGTTACCGTGACCACGGTTCCGGCGAAGGTGTCCTGGCAGGCCCGGTTGAGGTCCTGAAGGGCGGTCCCGATATCAGCCATCGTTCACCGGCCCGTCCGCGCCGATCCGCAGCCGCCGCAGCGCTTCCGGCCGCTTGCAGATGTGCAGGGGGTAGGAATAGATATCCAGCTCCATAGACATCTGCCGGCCGGACGGATCCGGGATGATCATGGGATAGACCTTCTTCCCCGGCATATTCACGGCGGTCATCATCTCGCCGGGGGACAGGGCGATTTCGAACATGCCGGGCAGCACGGGGAACAGACGGGCCTCGCCGCTCGGCACGCCGACCTTGCCGTCTTCGGTGCCCTGGTAGTTCACCCAGAGGATCCCGCCGAAGTCGAGGGTGTCGAACGCCAGATCATCGGTCCGCAGTTCCCGGGCATCCTGCTGGCGCAGGTAGGTGGAGCGCGTTTCCGCGTTGTCCGCCACGCCGTCGAAATAGGCGTCTCCGCACAGGGCGACGAAACGGAGCCTGGGGAGGGCGAGGCCGCCCAGGCTGCGCATGACATCGCGTTTCAGCTCCCGGCAGAAGATCCGGAACTTCCCTTCGCCGTCGGCGGAGCAGGTGGTGAAGTCGAAGCCCTTGTAGTCGGGGCGATTGACCTTCAGCGTGTCGAACCAATCAACGATGATCGATCCGTCCTTGTCGTAGACCACGCCGTCGATAGCGCCGAGTTTGTGGAACTCGCCGGTCAGGTCCAGGCGGGACAGCAGGCCGGTGGGGCCGGCCATGCGCTCGACGATGACGTCCATCACCTGTTCCAGCTCGCTGACCGACCCATAGGCCCGGACCCCGGCGATTTCCGAGGACCGCACCGTGTCGGTTTCCGCGAGGCGGGGGGTGTCCACATGGACCATCCGGCGGTTGGTGCCGCCGTCGGTGCGGGGCGCGGGAGAGCCCCGTTCGCTGGTCGGGATCACCGACAGCACGCCGTCCTTGATTTCCACGGGCGCGGCTTCGGTCCGCAGCGGCTTGGGGGTCCACAATCCGGGGAAGGAGGACAGATAGGACGGCTTGAAGGGCATCCGTTCGACGGCCGTAATCATGGCCATCAGCCCGAACGCCGGATTCTTGAAAATATCCAGGGTCGCCACGGGGCTTCCTCCTTATCGAATCAGGGCATGCAGATGGTCGGCTTGCGCGACCACCGCCGCCTTTTGGGCGTCGGTAATGCCCTCCGGCCAGATCAGGCGGCTGTCCGACAGCTCGCAAAGGCGGCGCACGAAGACGCCGGGCCGCTCCCGGTCGGTGGTGTCCACGGCCTTGAACAGCACGCCGTAGAATTCGTCCGTCCCGTCGTCCGCCGCCGGGTCCAGGGGAGCGGCCTGGCCGTCCCCGGTCCGCCGGCCCATCACGGTGCCGGCTTCGTACCGGCCGCCCTGGGCAATGGCGCAGGTGTCCCGGAACCGGGGGTTCACTTCCATGGTGAGGAAGCCGCCGGCCCGGGGCGGCTGTTCGAACACAACCATTCTCGCGTTCCTTTCCGCTTAGGAGGTGCAGACGCGGGACACGCTGGCATCCCAGGCGGCCGTGATGGCCTGATCGGCGGTCGGCGCCTCGGGCGTGCCGGCTCCCACGTCCGGGTTCTCCGGCATCAACTGTCCCAGGCCGCCCGAGGCCCTGGGGGAGGCCGCCAGTGCCGCGATGGCGGCTTCGGCCGACAGATCGGTGTTGAAGGTGAAATGCTTCGCCAAGTCCTGGCGGCCTTCGGCTTCGGGGGCGGACAGGATGGCCGATGCCCGCGCGTTGGCGGTCGCAACGGCCTGCTGGATCTCGGCCGCTGTGGGGGAGGAAGCGTTTTCCGACATGGCTGGGTCCTCGGGTTCGTGATCGGGGGCGGTTTCGGGTTCGGATGGGTCCCCGGTAAGCCCGAGGTCCGCGAGGAACGCCGGCAGGACATCCGCCGCCGGCATGACGGCATCCGCCAGTCCGGCCGCGACGGCATCGCCGGCGGTGAAGGTCTGGGCTTCGGTTTTCAGCACCTCGGCGATGGTGAGGCCCCGGCCTTCCGCCACGGTTTCGGCGAACAGTTGCCGGGTGGCTTCCAGCTCCGCCCGCATCTGGTCGGCGACGGCCTCGGGCAGGGGGGCGAAGGCGTTGCCGTCCACCTTGTGCTTGCCCGCATGCAGCAGGGTGACCTTGATGCCGCCCTGATCGAGCGCGGCGGACAGGTCCATGTGCATGCGCACCACGCCGACCGATCCCAGTCCGCCGGTCCGGGGAACCACAAGCCGGTCGGCCTGACTGGCCAGGGCATAGGCCGCCGAGTAGGCATGTTCATTCGCCACCGCCCACACCGGCTTGTGGACACGGGCGGCACGGAGCCGGTCGGCGACGTCAAAGCAACTCGACACTTCCCCGCCCAGGCTGTTGACCACGGCCAGGATGCCTTTCACGTCCGGATCCCGGGCCGCGCGGTCCACCTGGAAGGCGACGGCCTCGTATCCCGTGACGCCGCCGTAGGGCGAAAGATACGGCCAGTCATGGGCGAGGAAGCCCTTGATCGGGATCACGGCAATCCCGCCGGCGGCCAGCGTGTAGGGCCGCTCTTCCCGGTCCATGGCGGTTGCCAGCAAGGGCGGGGCATTGGGGCCGAATTGGGCGGCAAGAAGCCGCTCCCGATCCTTCAGCAGGCCGGCCACCCGCCGTTCGCTTCCCGGATGAACCAGAAGGGTGTGCCAGGTCATGCCGCCATCCTCTCCGTCGCCTTTTGCCGCAGCGCGGCCATGCGCTGTTCGTAGACCGTCAGACGGGCGCTTGCGGGGGCTGCCCCGTCAGCCGCGCCTTCGGCTGTGTCGTCGTCCGGATCGGCGGCAGGGGCCGCCCGGGCCGGCTGGTCGGCATCCATGGGGTGAACGAGACCGAGTTCGGTGAAGCGCTCCCGTTCCGCCGCAAGCTGTTCGGCGTTGTCTTCCCAGTCGCGCCCCTGTTCGGCGGCTTCGGCCGCAAGCGAGCTCAGCCCCCATTTCATGCGGCTGTGCGAGGCGTCGATTTCCTTGGTGGGATCCACCCAGCCCCGGCCGGGGCCAAGGGTCCACTGGCAGCGCACCCATAGCGGATAGGCGTCCCAGAAGCCGGGGGCGCCCGGGGGCAGGGTCACTTCGCCGCAATCAATGGCGTCTTCCAGCCAGAGCGCGAACAGCGGCGTGGCGACGCCTTGGGCGAAGTGCTCCCGCCGGGCGGTGAGGAACTTCCAGCTTTCCAGCAGGGCGGCGCGGGCCGAACTGTAGTTCGTCTTGCTCCAGTCCTGGGCAAGCTGTTCGTAGGACATCCCGGTGGCGGCTGCGATGTTGCGCAGCACCGCGCCCTCGAATTCCGCGTATTGGGCATGGGGGCGGGAGGTGTCGGCGAAGTTGATTTCGTCGCCGGGGAACAGGATGGGCAGCCGCACCCCGTCCATCAGCGCCGGATTGCGGTCGTGGAACTGGTTCCGCACCGTGCCGAAGGCGCTAAGGGAGGATTCCAGATTGTTGGAGTTGCCGGCCAGGGCCTGAATGACCACGCCGGGGTCCATGGACGATTTCACCCAGGCCGACAGCACGGCGTTCAACACCGCCGCCTGCATCTCGGTGCGGGCATACCGCCCCTGCATCACGAACTGTTCGACCACCGGGGCCAGCAGCGACTTGCCCCGGGTCTGTTCGCCCTCTTCCTGTTCGAAGAAGTGCAGGCAGCGCAGGCGGCCCCAGGCGGTCTTGCGGGGGACCCGGACCCACTGGCAGCCGTCCAGGGCGTCGGCGTAGACGTCGCCCGGGTGGCTCTTGCGGATGTGGAAGGCGAGGGGGCGGCCGAAGCCGTCCTGTTCGATGCCGCCCCGCAGCCGCTTGCCTTCCACCTTGCCCGACGGGGTGGACAGGCGTTCGGGAGAGATCACCTGAAGCGCGGTGCGATAGGGGGTGTCGGGCCGGCGGATCCAATGGGGCAGCGCGAGGCATTCCCCATCGGCCAGACGATGACGGAACAGGATGCCCAGCAGGCCGACCAGGGAATTGCGCTCGCTGGCGTCGCAGTAGTGGCGCGGGTCCATGGCCCAGGCCCTGAACTTCCGTTCCACCGTCCGGACCCAGGCCCGCAGCGGCGCCGGGTCCAGGCCCATCAACTCAAGATCCGGCATCCAGTTCAGGCGGAAGGACGCGCCGATGGCCTGATCCACAAGCCGCTGGAGGAGCCCGGAGGCCCAGCCGTTGTTGCGCGCGATGTCCTGGACCCGCGCCGCGATGGTGTCCCGGTAGGGCAGCCAGGCGGAATCCGCTGAGAATAACCCGGGGTTATAGTTGGCGAGTTCCTGACTGAAGCGGTCCGCCGCGCGATAGGGCACGCCGGACCCGGGCCGCAGGGGGGTGAACCCATCGGCTGAAACCAACGGCGGACGAGATGCCATGGGGAAGAGCCTCAGAAAAACGGACGGATCGGCCCGGGGGACAGGCCAAGTTCCAGCTTCAGCCCGGCGATGTAGGCGCGCAGGTCCGGAACATTGGCCAGAGTGTAGGTGACCGACCGGCCGTCGCTGGTGATCGACTTCACGGACTGCCCGGTCATGACCTTGTGCAAGGTGGCCTCGGCATCGGACAGGCGCTGGCGAAGGGTGACCTGGTCGGTCATGGCGTTAGCCTCCCATGAAGCCCGCGAGCATGCGGGCGGCCCGGGCTTGGGCGTCGTCTTCCGGCGGGGGTGCGTCCACGCCGCCGGGTGTGGCGGGGCCGGGGGGCTCGGCGGTCGGTGCGGCGGGGCCGATGTAGGGATTGCCGTCCGGACGGCACCACACCGGCCAAGTCTCCGGCCGCTCCCACTGGATTTCGTCGGCGCCGAGGTACAGGGCGGCACCGGTCGCATAGGCCGACAGGTCCAGGCTTTCGTTGCGCACCGCGACCTTTTCCCAGCCTCGTTCCCCGCGCACCTCGGCCACGTATTCGTCGAACAGGGTCACCGGAAGGCGGGTTGCCCGGCCCGTGTCGTCCATTCCGAAGCTCAGGTGGATATAGCCCGGCCCCGGCACGTCCCGCCGCAAGCCCGCATCAACCATGTCCTTCAGCCGGTCAACGGCCATGCGCAGCACAGGAACTTCCCCCCGGGCGCCGGCGTGCCGGTCTTTCCGTTCGCTGTCGGGGTAGGTCATGGCCACCCGCGCCGCCTTGAACCCGGGTTCGCCGCGCAGGGGCAGCAGGCGTTTTCCGTGGGTCTTGCGATGCTTGCGCCACCAGTCATACGCCTGCCCCGTGTAGCCGGCGGGGCCGTTGCTGTCGAAGACCACCAGGACCGGCTTCATGACGAAGCCGGGGCGCGCCGCCATAGGCCAGCCTTTCCCGAGCACGGCGGCTTCCAGGGCGTCCCAGTCTTCCAGGTAGCGGGCGGGATCAAGCGAACGCCGTTCGCCTGACGGCGGCATGACCACGTCGAAGCGGTCGATCACCCAGCGTTCCAGATGGGGGCCGAAGGCTTCCACCTGGATAACGAAGCGGCTGCCCTGGCCGTCCACCGCGACCACCAGGAACAGCGCGCCCTCTGGGACCACGCCGACCGGGTAGTCTTCGGCGCGGTTGCGCAGGGCCTCGGCCGTCAGCAGCCCGCCGGCGGCCCGTGCGGCGATGGCCTGGGGCATGTAGACGTCGGCCTGATCGGTGTTGACCGTCGACCGCAGCGGGCCTTCGTCGCCCGACCGTTCGTATTCCTGCTTCGCCGACAGATAGCGTTCCACCATGCTGGACCAGTCGGCAAAAGCCGCCGCTGGTCCCCGCAGCCAGAACGACCCGATCCGCGACACCAGCCCGTCGCCGGTCACCGCGCCGTCGGGGTCGAAGCGCTGTCCTTCGCGCAGCCACAGGCCGGCTTCGTTCAGCTCCCGCCGCATGGATTGATCAATGGGCAGGCCGCAGGCGGGGCAGGGCAGGCACACGGACGCGGCGGCCTTGGCCGGGCTGGCGTCCTGGGGGTAGTGGAACAGCCCGAAATGCGGTTCGAAGCCGTGACCGCACTGGGGACAGCGCCACATCCAGCGCCGCCGGTCGCCCATGTTGTAGAGCCCCAGGATCCCGCTTACCGGCGGGGCTTCGTGGGGCGTGGCCGGCACCCACGCGGGGTTGGTCAGGTCGCGGCCCGGAGAGGATTCCGCCACCGTCATGCCCTTGGACCCGAAGGTCTTGGTCCGCTGCCGCGCCAGGCTGAACGGGCTGCCTTCGCCGTCCACGTTGTCGGACATGCGGTCGACGTCGGTCAGCAGCATGGTGACGATGGATTCAGAACTCAGGTTGTTCACCGTCGGATGGGCGACGGTCAGCATCATGTTCTGAAACCGCTTGTCGCGGATATTGTCATCATGCCGGCCCGGGGACAGCCGCGCCCGGTATTCGAGGCTTTCCCGGGACAGCCGGTCCAGGCGGATCTTGCCGAAGTTCCGCGCCGAGACCGGGTCCATGTGGATCACCCGCGTGTCGCAGGGGACGCAGGTCACGGCGTGCACGATCTTGTTGATGATCAGCGCATCGGTTTTCAGGCTCTGGGCAGGGCCGCAGAACACCACCGCCTCCAGGTCGGCGCGGATGGTGGCGTCCATCGGTTCCACCATGTAGGGGGCGACGCTGTTCCGCCAGGGGCCGTTGTAGGCGGCGCTGTGAACCTCCCGATACCGCGCGGCCGCTTCGCTGACCAGGATCCGCTTGGGCGGCATCAGAACCGCCGCCGCCTCCGCCAGGGCCTCCCAGGGGTCGGCGAAGGGCGGCAGGCTGTCGTCAATGAGGCCGTCGTCCATGGCGGTCACGGTCCATCAGCAATCTGGCGAGACGTTCCTGAAACTGATCCACCCGCTCTTGGCAGGCGGCCGTTTCCAGGGTTGACCAGGTCAGGTCCCGGGCGAGCTCTTCCGGCAGGGCTTGCAGGAACTGCCCCAGGATCCGGAAGAGCTCCTGGTCCCGGGCGATCAGGGCCGGCCGTTCGACCAGCTCGCCCCGTTCCCGCCGCGCCTTGTTGCGCAGCAATTCCGCGTCATAAAGCTGTTTGCGTTCCTGCGGCTTCAGCTTGTATTCGCCCTCGGCCGATCCGCCGACCAGCAGCAATTGCGCCTGGGCAACCTGATCTTCCCGCGCCCGCCGGGCCTCTTCCTCGGCGGCTTCGACGCCTTCGCGCCAGCCCCAGACTTCGGGCAGGTAGAAGCCGTAGGGCCGGCCGTTGCCGCCTTCACGACGGTGGGGAAGGCCGTTCTGCCGCAGGCGGTCGAAGGTGGGCAGGGAGACGCCGAGGGCGCGGGCGGTTTCCTCCCGGTTCCACAGCTTGCCGTCGTCCCCGTCCCAGGTGCCGGGCCAGTCCGCCGGCCAGGGCGTCGCGCGCGGCGTGGCGTCGTCTGGTGTTGGTTCCACTCGCGCGGCAGTGCTGGTCATAGGCTCGCCCCTGGAACATCAACGCCAACAAAAACATAAGCCAATCAGAACCTTAACCCGCGCCCGGAAGCCGCGGCCACGTCACCCGTGGGGTCGCCGGGGGGCCTGGGAAGGACCCGTGAAGCCTAGCGGCGGGCCTTGCCGGCCAGCAGGCGAAGCCGGCGGTCGGTCTGGCGGAGCAGGTTTGCCTTGAGGCGTTCGGTGACATGGCCCTTGATCGCGCTGTTCACCCCTTCCTGTCTCAGGATGCCGGGGATGCTCGGGCCGTAAAGTTCACGGATGGGCAGACGTGCCCCGGTCTTCCGCGTGAAGATGCCGGTGTGCCGCGTTGGCATGGTGGCGAAGAACGCGCCTGCATAGAGCTTGCGCTTGCCCCACGCGAGAGCCCGAACCCCCTTCTTTGTCTGCGTAGCACGACCAAGCCAAAACAGGGGCACGGGCCGGCCCGACGCGAGGACAAGAGCACTGAGGTTGCCAGGCTTGGCAAGGACCAGTTGCAACCGGTTCCGTACGAAGGCGACGCGGAAACTTCCCCGTTTGGCGATAATCCGCGCGGCCTGACTACGAGACTGGCGTGCCGTGTCGTTCAGAGCCTGGGCAATCACCTGATTGGCGTTCTTCTGGTCGAACGCCGCGAAGACATTGTGCAAGGCGGCCATGTCTGGCCGAATATCCAGCATCAGCGGCATGTCCACCCCCCAAAACGACAACGCCCGGCGGGCCGTAGAGGCCGCCGGGCGCAGTGAACTGATGATGTGCTAACAAGGTGGCAGATTTTGTCACACACGTCTACGCCGCCGTCCGTTTTTTTTCATCCATGCCACGTCCTCTTCGCTTACCAGGGCGTTCAGAGCACCGTTTCCGGCGGTTTTCGCGACGAAGACCAAGGCCCGCCCATAGACGCGGAACAGGCCCTGGCGGGACCGTGCCCGGTTGTCGCGATGCTGGAGGTCTTTCCACTTCACGCGGCCGGCCCGGCCCAGCACCAAGGCGCGGTCCAGTTCGGGCAGCTGGACGACGGCTTCAAGCACCCGCTCGGCCGCCTGGATCTGGGCACCGCTGGGGCGGCCGGGGCGCACCCGGGGTTCATGCCAGCCATAGGCTTCCGCAGCGGACAGGACGACGGGGATGTTGGCGGTGCCGATCCGCAGCCAGCCCGCTTCGCGGATCGACGGCAGACGGTTGACCACGGACAGGGCCTCGGCAATCGCCATTTCGGCCCAGACGGCTTCGTCGGTCAGGGCCTGGGATACCCCGGACGCCGGCTGCTTATGGGAGGCCGGCCGGACCGTGGTGCTGCGGCCGGAGAAATCCACGTCCGTGATCCCCTTGCCAGCCTGTCCCGGGTTGCGATTGGCGTCCCAGACGTCGCGAACGTCCCCTGTCAGAGCGCTCTGACACCCTTCTGACACCCTCTCTGACTCCCTACCGCGCTGTTTCATAACACTTTTCCCTAAATATATTTATAGAGTCAGAGGAGTCAGAGAGAGAAGAGAGAGTCATTACAGGCGTATATGCGCGAGTCATCCCTCTGACTCTCTGACACCCCCCTGGAATCAGCCCTGAAAGCCCCGATATCCGCCGAGTCGAGGGTGTCAGAGTCGGCTCTGACACCCCACTGACACCCTCTGACACCCTGCGGGCCAAATCGGGGTGGGGGTGCGGGGGAGGGGGACCGGATGACCATGGAGGGGTACCCGGACACCACGCGAACGCCGTTCGCCTATCCTTCGTCATGGCCCGGGGGCTCCCCTTCCTGGATGGCCAGATGGCGCCGCCGTCCCTGTACCGCCGTTCCGGGCAGGTGGTAGGCCATCAGCCGCGTTTTCTCGCCGAAGCGCACCGGGTCCTTGCGCCGCTCCGCGCCCGGGATCTGCAACAGCACGGACCAGCCGCCGCCGGCCCATCGGGTGCCCCGGAAGATCTGTTCCAGCCCGCCGTGGGTATAGGCGACGCGCAGCCAGCGCGACCCCCGGTCGGCCTTCTCCGGGGTCACCGCCACGCCCCAGCGCTTGCAGGTGTCCAGGACGTGGCGGTCGGGGTCCGGTCCCAGGGCCTGTTCGATCATCTCGCCCAGCAGGCGCTTGCCGCCGCCCTGCCAGATCTCCACCGTGGTTGTCAGCAGATGGGTCAGGCAGGCCCATTCGGGCGGTTCGGCCTCGTTCGCGGCGGCCATCACATGGTCGCCCAGGGCGGAGATGAAGCCGCGCTGGCCCTCTGGCTTGGGAAGCTCGGCATAGCGCAGCAGGTATTCCCACGCCATGACCACGCCCAGGGTGTTTTGCCAGCGGACGGAGAAGTCCGCTTTCGCCAAGGCCCGCCGCATGATGGTGAAGGCGTCGGGGAACAGGGGCGCGACGTCCAGGATGCGCCGGCGGAAGAAGCACCCGAAGGCTTCGATGCCGGCCATGATCCGGTCGAACCGTTCCACGTCGTCGGGCGTGACCTTCAGCGGTTTCAGGCGCAGGAAGATCATGCGGTTCGCATCTGCCGTGCCCACCGCCGGGGGCGTGATGGAGATGAAGCCGAACGCGGCGTTCAAGGTGCGGTCGGTGCCGTCCCGCCCGCCGCGCAGCTCGCGGGCGCCGCCGACGTCGTAGGCTTCCCGGGCCTTGCGGCGCAAGGCCGCCTGCACCCCTTCGTCGCCGTCCCCGCGTTCGTATTCGTCCACCAGCACGCCCATGGCGGTCTGGGCATCGGCCCAGCGCTTCATGACCCCGGGGGCGGTGATGTTTTTCAGCAGGATCGGCCAGCCGGTCAGACCGGCCAGGGTGCGGGCCAGGGTGGACTTGCCGCTGCCCGAGGGGCCGCAGACCTCCAGCACCGGCCGCACCGGCTGAATCTCCGGAGCCGCGAGCACCGCTGCCGCGCCCAGGGCCAGCGAGGGCATGACGCGGCCGTCTTCCCAGGTCCAGGCCCGTTCCAGCCAGGCGCAGAAGCCGGCCATGCGGCGGTCGCCCTCGGGCGTCAGGGTGGTTTCGTCGTCGGGCGGTGTCCAGACCTCGGGCAGGCGCGGATAGAAATGGGGGCCGTAGCGTTCGCCCGCCGGCCGTTTGTCCCAGAAGAACCCGTCGTCCTCACCCGACGGCGAGCCGAGCCACACCTGATCGCCGCAATGGATGACCAGGGCGCCGTCCTCGCCGCGCCAGATGCCCACGCCCCGCCAGGACCGTTCCGCATCGAAGGCGCCCCGGCTCCGACAGGCCTGCATCAGCAACGGCGCCAGAATTCCGTGATCCCAGGTGACGGACCCGGCCCGGCGGCCGCCGACCAGCGGCGCCACCTCGTTCAGCCACTGGGTATCGCCGAAAAAGAGCCCGAGCACGGCATAGGGCTGGCCCATAGCCGAGCGGCTGAGGACCTGAAGCTGCCCTTCCGCGTCGGAGAACACGAAGCGGTCGCCCAGATAGCCGAGGGGGCGCACGGGGCATTCCGGCCCCAGGGCATCGTCCCGGCAGGCGTCCAGGGCGGCGCGGATACCGGCGAGGCGGTCTTCGGGATCCTCAGTCATGGTCCAGGGCTTTCACCACTTCGTCCCAGGCATCCATGCCGGCGGGCGGGTAGTAGGTGGACACACTGCGGCCTTCGCGCCGCCGCCGGGCCTCGCCGCGCTTGTAGTGGCAGCGGGCCGCGAGCGGGTCCTTCATGTCGTTGTCGCCAATCTGGATCACCCGCCGCACCACCCGGGGCAGCACCACCGCCGGCCGCGAAAGGTCCGGGACCTCCGAAGGCAGCAGCAGGTCCGGCTTGTCCTCCGGTGGCTGGGGGTGGGGCAGGCCGCGTTCGCCCGCCGGCCCCACCATGTTGCCCAGGGACACGGCCACCCACAGGCCCGGCTGTCCCTTGGCCAGTTCGGGCACGCCGATGGGGATCCGCAGCACGCGGGCGATGGCCAGGGCGGTTTCGATCCCTTCGGCGAGGATAAGTTCCTCGGCCGCCGGGGTCAGGCGGATGGCACCGCCGCGCACCGGCCCCAGGGTCTTCTTGGTGTCCTTGCCGACGGGCAGCTTCTTTCCCTCGCCGGTCAGATAGGTCCGGTGGATGGCACAGACGGGATCGCCCCGGCCGTCGGGCCGGGCATCATGGGCGTCTGGATCGTGCCGCTGAATCGCGGCGATCATCGCCGGATGCCAGGACCGTCGCCCCAACGGCCCTTTCAGCGGGGTCATGTGGCCATGCCGCAGGCTCCAAGGCCAGGCGCCACGCAGGTGCACCCCGGGCAGCACTTGCCGGCCCTTCAGATAGGCACCGGTGAGGGTGTCCGGGGTCCCACGGTAGGCATGCAACCAGACTTCCAGGGCGAGGCTGCGCATCATGTCTTCGCGGTCCTGGGCTTCTTCCTCACGGATGCGCTTGGCTTCCTCGGCCTTGCGGCGCCGTTCGGGATCATCGGTCCAGGCCTTGTCCGGTCCGCCCTCCGGCAACCCGGCGAGACCCCGGGCGATCTTCACCGCTTCGGGGAAATCCACCTTCCGGCTTTCCATGAGATAGGCCAGGACGTCGCCGCCGCGCTGGCAGCCAAAGCACTTCCACGCCCGGCCGTCATCGTAGATGGTGAACGACGGCGTGTTTTCGGTGTGAAAGGGGCAGAGGCCGACCATCTCCTTCCGGCCGGTCGCGGTCAGCTTGACGTCCTTGGCGGCCAGATCGGTAACGGAGACCCGGGCCTTCAGCTCTTCACGTTCCGCATCGGTGAGTTTCATGGGGACCTCCGTGCGGCGAAGGGGGAGGGGGGTGTAGTCATGTCGGGTAGAGCGGAGGGCAGAAATGCCCTAATGTGCTGCTGTCGACGGCACCGGAGGGGAGGGAAGGCGCCATGGGCATTCCCACGTATGACGGCTATGCGGTCGCGCTGGCCGAGGCATCGGACGGGGTAACGGTGACCTGCCGCGACCTGCCGAATTTTGTCACCTGCGGCGAGACCAGGGACGCAGCCCTGGCCGCTTCGGTAGACGGTCTGTTGACCGCATTGACCGCCCATATGGAATACAACCGCACTCCACCGCCGGTTCCCGCCCGGCCGCAGGCAGGAGAGGTCTGGGTCCCTTTGCCTGGATTGACCGTGGCCAAACTGTCCCTGCGTGCGGCGATGCTGGACCAGCGCATAACCCAGGCCGTTCTGGCGGAGCGCCTGGGCATTGATGGGCGCAACGTGCGGCGGCTTCTGGATCTGCATCACGCGAGCAAATGGGAGCAGATCGAAGCGGCCGCCGCAGCCCTGGGACTGCGCTTCCGGCTGGTTGTCGAGGCGGCATAAGGGGGCGTTGTCGCTTGAAGGAGAGGTATTGAAAGGGCCAGGGACCTTCCGAACCAAGCGTTCCGGTACGGACAAGGATTTCCGCGAATGACGAGCACCACAGAACTGACCGACTTCGACGTGGCTGACTACCTTACCGATGCAGAAACCATCGCCGAATACCTCCGGCTTGCCTTTGCTGATCCGGACCCGCACTCTTTTCCGGATGCGCTTGGGCAGATTGCCCGAGCTCGCGGCATGGCCCGTGTCGCTGATCAAACGGGTTTGAGCCGGCATATTCTCGATAAAGCACTGACCCGGGACGGCAATCCGACCTGGGAGATGGTGCACAAAGTGCTTCGCGCTGTGGCACCGGGTGGTCTGGTGATCCCGCCGGCCGGCGAGTAAGGGGCGGGGCGCGCTCATGGCGAGGCCACCCAGCCGGTGGAGGCATACCGCAGGGTCATTCCTTCGGCGGGGCATCCGGTTAGCAGGTAGTCGACGATGACGGGATATGTCGCCGTGGCAAGACGGTGGGCGTTCTGATTGACCACCCGCCGGTTCAGCGGAAAGGTTCGGGCAGGCAGAGCGCGGCGTTCCTGGGGCTGCGGTGCGCCCAAGTCAGTGGGGGCGGCATCGTTGAGAACCTTACCGATGACGATGCAATACCGCATGGACCGGCCGCCGGTTTCCGCCACCGGCCCGTCGTCCTGGAGCGCGGTTCGGTCCCCATGCGGCCTGTCGCCCCCGGCTTTCCACGCTGCAAGCCGGATCACCGCCAGACGTGGGGTTCGGGGCGAGCGCACGGGGACGATGGCCAAGGCCTTGTCGCCCGGATGCAGGGGGATAGCCGTCACGTCGAACAGGACCACCTGTCCGTCCAGGGTCACCATGCCGAGGCCGCCGGATGGTCCGGGACTTGGGGCCGATGGCGGGGCATCTTCTTGGACGGGACGGGCACGGGTACTCAGCCAGTCGAAGACCCAGGTGGAGACCTGAACTGCAAACTCCGGGGACAGCCATTGTGCAAGATGGATGGCCACTTTGGGATGAACCCAGGTGCCTTGGGGGCCGTTTCCACCGCGTAAGGTCTTGATAAGTATCGATACGGGAATTCCCGTACCGGCGGATAGCGCAGCCATAAACGCCTTGGTGGTATCAAGGCGGCTATAGTCGTTGAACAGCTTTCCAGCGGCCTTACACATCGCCGTCGCGTGAATATAACCGTCATCCAAGCGTTGCTGGACTGAGACGCTGTTGATGGTGTGTGGGATTGTTGCGGCCGCACGGCTCCGCTCGCCATTCCGAGTCATGGCGTTGCTCCTCTTGCCTTGATGACCGGAGCGGAACCGCTTTTGAAGACGCCACTGCTCCGGGGGTTCAAAAACCGGCAAGAGTCGGCCCCGCATGCCTTTAGCTTTGCAGCCTGGACATACGCATACGGCCCCCGGAACGCGGGCATGGAAAACCCGCCTGCGGGGCGGGGTCCGCTCTTGCTTGGAGTTTTGAAGCTCCAGAAACGAAAGTACGCCCGGCGGCATGACGGATCAAGGGGGTGCGGCTTATGCGCCACTGGCCGCGCAGGTTCCACACCGAAGTGGAAAACTCGGTCGACCATCTTCAACAGCCGGTAGGCGATGGTGTGTGGCCATTTCTCGGTGGGCGTGTCATTTTGCGTCGTACCGCAAAAGATGCTTTGGGAGGAAAGGCCATGGAATGGGTGTTCTGGCTCGGGACCCTTGTGCTGATCGGGTACCTCTTCGCGAGGAAAGGAAAATCGGGCAAAAAGACAGGGAAGCCGGAAGCGGTTGTAAAGGCACCACCGCCCGAAACTGCGGGCGGGGAGGAAGAGCAAGCCAGTTTCAAAATGCCGAGAATTTCCGTTCCCAAGGTGCCGGAAACTTTCCCCGACGAAGCCGCCGCGAAGAGTTTTATTGCTGACCTTGAAGGGAAAATTGAACAGGTAAGAACGGCTCAGGAGCAGCTTGAGCACTGGTATGTCAATGCTATGCCGGATACGGAGGCTGCTGAACGCAGGTACGAGCGCGCCGAAGAAGCCTTGAGTGAAATAGATGACGGGCTGCTGGTTTGCCGTTCGGACGCAGAGCAAACCCCCTACGCTTGGCGATACGTAACTGTCACCTCCGATCTTGATGTTCTTGAAACGCCATATTTGCTTGATAGAGTTGTGCAGCAGAAGGAGATGGCTGCTTTTCTCAAAAAGAACCCGGACCTTGATAAAGAGGACTTCGAGGAAGTCACTTTGGAAAGCCCAGATCCACCGGAGCGTCCGGAAGATTTTGACGTTTTTCTTGGGTGGTGCGAGCAGATCAAGAACACCGCCACAGTCGAGGAATACGTGACGCTGACCGAAGAAGCGCTTGAACGCGGCCCTGTCGCGATGCGGGAAGTTCTTGGGGAAACTCCGGACATACCGGGTCTGGCCAGAGACTTCTTCCGGGAGCGTCTGGGTGTAAACAAAGTCGCCTTCGAGGCACTTGAAAGCCGTGGTGTCTTTTTGCCCGAGCATCTGGACCGCGTTGATTTCAAGGAACTCGCTACGGTCAAGGGTATTGGCCCCAAGACTATTCGGGACCTGGAAGCCTTGCTGGGGCGGCAATGACCGGTGGTGATCGGCGGCAGGAGCGTACCGACCTTGGGTCCCGCCCGAGACCCGGCGGTGTTCGTCTCCGTCCGTTTCGGAGAGGAAGGGTGTTCTCTTGTCTGCGGGGACGATAGCACCGGTCGGATAGGCATCGCCAAAGCGCAGCGCCCCCACGATGGGAAGGGCCTGCCGGGGAAGATGTGAACGCGCGCTCATGGCGAGATCGGCCAGTCCCTCCCGATTGGTCAGGATCAGTCCGACTTCCATAGCCGTTCGACCAGTGTATTCGGCCGTGGTGCTTGTCTGGGAAGGAAGGGTATTCCATGTGCCTCGTCGCCGTGCACGCTGGCGGCGCAGGGCTGAACCTGCCATGGTTGCTTTCCAGGAAAGGCAACCACGAGGGTGTGCGTGATGAGCGAAGGCCAGCGAACGTCCCAGGCGCCAGTGCCGGGAAGGATCCGGATATGGCTCCGGGATACTGGTCAGGAAACGCTGGCCTGGGTTCGGTCGACTGCTGAGAACTGGCTGAATAGCCGAAGCAAACCCAGAGTTCTGTTGGAAATCGCAATTGCCCTTGTGCTGGTGACCGTTTTGCTTCCACCTTTCTTCAGTGTTCTGGCCGGGGTGATGCGGTGCAATCTTGGAGACTGCGCTGTTGTGGAAGCCAGTGCGTTCAAGTTGGTTTCCGGGATAGTGGTTGGAACTGGGGGCGGGTTGGCTTTGTATTTCGCAGCCCGACGCGCGAATGCTCAGGTGCGGGCCGCTGAAGCGCAGGCGAGGGCCACTGACAACCAGACGCAGGAGATGGAGCGAAACCGGGAGCAGCTTGAACTGACTCGGAGGGATCATTTGAGTCGGAGATTTACAGAGTCTATAAAGCAATTGGGCGACAGTGATAGCGCTCCAATTAGAATTGGTGGAATTGTAGGTCTTTGGTCTATTGCTGAAGAAAGTAAAGAGGTGGCAGATGTTTTCATGGTTTTTGATGTTCTTTCGGCTTATCTTCGAATGAGGGGTGGTGAATGTAAGTTGGCATACAAAAATGGAATAATTAGTGCTGAAGATTATGTTGTACCTCAAGAAGAGCAGCATATAATTAACAGAATTGCTTTTATGAAGAATAACTTTCGTGTTCGAGATGGAGGTAGTGTACCGCTTTTCGCATATAGTTTCGATCTTCGCGGCATTTTTTTGCCGAATGTGAATTGCGATGACGGAGATTTCGCATCTTTTAATTTTGCATCCTCTGTTCTTAGAGGTGCAAGTTTTCGAAGTTGCAATTTGGATTGCACGACATTTGTTGCATCTGATCTCTTTAATATAGATTTTAGTTATGCCATCTGTCGGGAGGCTAGATTTTACGGTGCAAACATGGCTCATGCGGGCCTCGACAGATCTGTATTTTCTAGATCTATTTTGATGGAAGTAAACTTTACTGATGCATCTATGGGTGGAATTGATTTGACAAATGCAAATTTGAGCGGAGCGAAATTGAATAGGGCTTTTCTGTGTGAATCGATTTGGAAGGGAGCCAAGCTTTTTGAAGCCGATTTGCGTGGTGCTGACCTGACAGGGGCTCAAATTTCTAGAAGCCAAATCTTGCAAGCCAGAACGGACGATACGACAATTCTGCCAGACTCTTCCCTTTTGGACGAAGCCGAAGCTGCGGATACCGAGACAGCTTGTCAGGTAGCTTCTAGTTCTCATTAGTCATCTCCCCAGTCGTAAAAGTCGGAATGAACTTGCTTGGGTCCGTTCTTTTGCGAGTTGGGATATTATTTTTTCCAATTTGTTTAGGGTTGCTGAAAAGCTCCCCCGAGGCACCATGAACCGGGTAAGGCTTGTGCCCCGGGGGATAGGGGCGTGGGAGGGGGTGCCCACGCTGCGCGCGGCTGGGAGGCAGGCCGCGCGAAGGGAAACTGTCGTCGTCATATCGCCACCCCCTCCCGGCGGACACGGGTGACCTTGACGCCCTGGCGAAGCCGCAGGCTGCGGGGGACCGGGTTCCGGGTGGTGCGGGCGACCCTTACCGGGTTGTCCAGAAGGTGCAGCAGGTCCGCCAGGGGGACGGAGACGGCGAGCCCCAGCATCAGGATCAGCGCCGTCTTGCGCGCCGCTCGTGCCAGAGCCCCAGCCGGACCGCCGCCATCGCCAGACGGCGGAACACATTCGCCAGGATCCTGTGCAGTCTCCGTTTGATCATCGTCCCGTCCCCGCAGGTGCGCCCGTCTCAGCATGGCCAGGGCCGCGAAGGTTCTGGCCCATTCGTCGGCGATTTCTTGGTCGGTAAGGGCCAGGTCCTCGGCGAAGACGTCCAGAAGGAACCCGCGTCCCCACCGCGCGACCATGGCGCTGAATATCCGCTCGTTCGGAAAGGCGGCGCCGACCCGGTATTGGGCTGCCGTCTTCGGGCTGATGTCGAAAAGGGCCGCCAGATCCTTCGCGCTGTAGGGCCGGCACCAAGTGGCCACCCGGGCCGCCGGCCGCGCCGCGCCCTCGGCGCCCAGGGAGGCCAGCATATCCATGGGTATCGTCGGCATGGTTATCCCCCCTCGCATCTGGCAGGCTTCGCCCCTGCCTCACCGGAGACCGCCCTATGCACCGCATTCGTCCGCGCAGGCCCGTCGCCCGCCAGTCCCTCCGCCGCTTCCGGATCCGCCGTGCCCTCCGCCGGCACCACCTGCGCTGTCTCCGCGCCGGGGCCGGCGGCTGTGGTCGGGGCTGACGGCGCCGTGGCCGGCAGGTCGAAGAAGTCGTTCGGCGCCACGCACCCGCCGGTGATGTCGTACAGGCGGCACATGATGTCCGGTCCGGGGCGGCGCAGGCCGTCGCGATACCGGACCACCGCCGTGTGCGTCACGCCGAGGCGGCGCGCCATCTCCACCGGACCAAGATCGTGGGTCGCCATGTATGTGCCGAGCTTCATAGGGAGGAAAGTGCCATTACGGCACGGTGTCGGCAAGCAAAATGTGCCGCATTGGTTCGTGATTGTACCGTGCCGATCCGGCACACTGCGCCCATGAATGTATCGGATCGTATACGCCTTGCGCGCAAACACGCCGGCTTGAACCAGGCGCAGCTTGGTACGGCCCTCGGCCTGGAAAGCCACGCTGCCGTTTCCCGCTATGAAGCCGGGAAGCGGTCGCCGGAGCTCGACCAGCTTGTGAAAATCGCCAAGATCTGCGGCGTGGACCCGGGGTGGCTGATCCTGGGGCAGGGGGCGGGGCCGGACGGTGTGGTGGAGCCGCCGGAAGATGCTGTGCCCGACCCGGTACCGGATCCCATGAACGACCCGGCCAAGGGACGGCTGGTGGAGATGGGCGGCGCGGAAATCACCGCCATCCCTCGGTTCGATGCTGGCCTATCCGCCGGACATGGCTCCCTGATCGATCCCAACGCGGAGCCTTTGGGGTTCGTGTTCTACGAAACCCAGTGGCTGCACGCGGTGACGAAAACGACGCCGGACCATCTGGCCGTGGTTCAGGTGGACGGGGATTCGATGAACAACGCCCTGTTTCATGGCGACTGGGTGCTGATCGACCGATCCCAACGCAAGGTCAACCGCGAGGGGATCTATGCCCTTGCCGTCGGCGATGTCTGCTGGGTGAAGCGTATCTCGCTGAACCTGCGGGAAAAGCTGGTCAAGGTGATGAGCGACAATCCGGTCTACGGAACCCAGGAATTGCCCGAGGAAGAGTTGACGATCCTCGGGCGGGTGGTTTGGATTGTTGGGCGGAAAGTGGTATAGTTACGCGTTCATGTTGCAAGCCGGAAAGTGAGTTTCGCCGGTTGATACGCCGAATCTCCCGCCTTACTGTTATTGTATGGTCGAATGCGAGGAACTCGTGTGCATCAACCTCTCTCTGTTGGAGGGTGCTTGTTGTTGCACATAGCAGGGAGAAGTAACCAATGCTCAAGGAACTCCGGCTCTTGTTTTGGGCATGGGTAGCATGTCTGGGGCTTCGCTTGCTTTATACCGCCGAGCGTCATGGAGGGTTGGAGCCGCCGACGCTTTATCCACCTGTCATAATGCCGAAAGGATCGAGGCGTGGCGGAGGAAAATAAGTCAGAGGTAACAAAAATCGGCAAGATCGTCATTACGGATAGGGCGATTGATTATGCGGATAAGCTGACCGACAAATTAACTGGCTTTCTTTATACGGTATTGGGTCAAACGGTTGAAAATGGGGCGGGAATTTTTTCTTCCGTCACCCAATATCTGCGGTTTAAAACCCACTTGACCATAGCAGATATGGCGCAAAAAGAGCTTGAGGGGCGGGGAGTTTCAGAGGGGGTATTACCTCCGTCGCTGCGGTTTACGCATAGATGGACTGACCAAGCTTCTTTGTGTGACGATGATAGTATTGCAGAAATGTATGCTCTCCTTTTGGCAAACGTTGTTGATCCGAATAGGGATGTAGAGGGGAATCCGGTATTTGTGGAAATCGTATCTCAGATGTCGCCCCTAGATGCGCAAATTATGAATGTGATATATTCAGGTATTGAGGGGGAATTTAACCCGTATATGGCCTTTATGACAAAGTTTTTACCAGAGCGTGCCGTGAAGGTGGATCCTAGTGAAAAAATTACACCCCCTAACTTTTCAGTTCAATCTTCTCTATGGAACTTGTCTCGGCTCTCGGTCTTGAGTCATGGGGCTGCGCATAGCGGGGGTGGATCAGTGGCAACTGTCGGCGTTACTGCCTTGGGTTATGAGTTGTATAAGGCTGTGAAACCCTAAAATCCGACTTACCGATATCCACGGGTCCGATTTGATGAGGTGCTCAGGGGGCAGATAAGTGGTGTGTTGCATTGTGCCGTTTCGGCACTTTTTCGATTGACCGTGTATGTGCCGATATGACACATTCATCTCCGTCAACAAACGGAGGTCGAATATGTCTCCCACTCACCCCCACCTCGCGGACGACGGCTTCAACCCCTACGGCTCCGGCCCCGATCCCCTGTCGCATCGTGCGCCGGATCCGGCGGAGGAAACCGCTTCCAGCCCCAATCCCGACCCCGATCCCGTCACCGCCCTGGCGCGGACCATTCGCCGGCTGGCCGATAGCAGCCCCGACGGCACGGTAACCGTCGCCGACCTGCTCCGGGCCGGATGCTCCCCCGACGACTGCCGCCGCCATGGCGCCGAAGCTGCCGCTCTGGCCGCGCGCTGCGCGCACCGGTGGGACGGTCCCTCGGTTCCCCTGGTTGATGAAAAAGGCCGGCAGGAAGGCGTCTCCGCCACCTGTTCCCAATGCGGCGCCGTCGCCTATGCGGTGTCCCTGCACGGGGGATGGTGACATGCGCGCCGTTCAGCCCGCCCGGCCGCGTACCGGGCTGCCCCAGGCGAACGCCGTTCGCCCCGGGGCCTTCCCGACCATCGGCGCTCCAGCCCGCGTGCGGTTGCCGGCCGGGGCGGCAACCGGTCCCGTTCTCTCCTTCTGGGGCGGAAGCCCGGCCCGGGTACAGGTCCTCATCGGATCCGCCGACGGTGCTCCGCGCATCGTGACGGCCATTGTGGAGGCGTGATCCATGCTGCTCTTCCTGCCGAGACGCCGCCCCTCCCTCCGCCGCCTGCGCCGCAAGCGCTGGCTGGCGTGGCTGGGGTTCTAGGGGCCGGGGAGGGACGGGGCGATGCGCTGGGCTCCCAGTGACAAGGCCACGGCCGACCGGCTGATCGCCGAGGCCCGCCGCGCTCCCGAAGACCTGCGGTGGGCCGCCGCCGCCATGGCCGGGGTCGCCGCGACCGAGGCGGGCAACAGCGCCAACCCCTTTCATCCCAAGACCGAACCGGACCTGCACCGGGGCTTCGCGCGGGGCAGCCTCGCCGCCCAGCGGACCGCCGCCCTGCGCCATGCCCACACACCGCGACAGCAACAGCTATTCGACCTGGAGGAGGGGTGAATGTCGTCGGCCTGCGTCCCCGACTACCTGATCATGCGGCCCATAGACCGGGTGATGACCCTGTCCGCCGCCCATGGGTGGTCGCTGCGGGGGCTGTCCGCCCTGTCCCGGGTGGACAAGGCGACCCTCTCCCGGGCGCGGGACGGCAAGGAAAGCCTGACGGACCTGGCGGCCCGGCGGCTGGCCGTCGCCCTGGACGTTCCCGCGCCCTGGATCCTCGGCTACCGGGCCGGTCAGATGGTGGCGTTGGAGCCCCATTGGTGCCTGCCGGGGGACAACCCGCGCCAGGACCTGGGGGACGTGGACGGGCTGGCCGACAGCCTGTTCCGCGACGGCCAGCTGGAGCCCCTGGGAGCCGTCGCCATTCCGGAGGCCCCCGGCCATGTGCGCCTGCTCTATGGCCACCGACGGCGTGCGGCGGCGCTGCTGCTGATCCGCTCCGGCCGCTGGCATCCCACCCGCGCCCTGAATGTGCTGATCAAGGACGCGGTGTCGCCGGGGGATGCCCTGATGCTCGGCCTTCTGGAGAACCTGGGGCGGGAGGACATGCACCCCCTGGACGAAGCCGAGGCCTTCCGGACCCTCACCGAGGCGCACGGAACCCCGACGGCCTCCATTGCCGAGCGCCTGGGGCGGTCGCAGCGCTGGGTTCAGGGGCGGCTGAAGCTGGCCGCCCTGACCCCGGACGCCCGCGAGGCCTTCCGGGCCGGGGCCTTTTCCCTGGCGCAGGCGGAGGTCCTGGCCGCCGCGTCGGCCGAGACCCAGGCCAAGGCCTTGCCCTATGTGGGTACGCTGAAGACCGAAGCCGCCGTGCGGGAGTTGCTGGCCGATGTGGAGGCGCCCGGGGAGGGCGCCCGGGCCGGGAACCCGGACCCGCCGGCACCGCATCAGGGCGATCTGATCCCGCTTTGTCCTCCGCCAGGGCAGGCGCCGGCGATAGCGGAGCCCATCCCCCCAGAAGAAGCTCCCGCGCCCGAGACCCCGGAACCGCCGCCCGCTGCCCAGCCGTCGGCCCGGGACCATGAGGAATTCGAAACCGGCCCCCATGCGATCCGCGTCCTGCTGGGGTCCGGGGAGCTCGACACCCCGCCGGGGCAACGGTGGCTGTGGTGGGAGCCTTGCGCCGGTCCCGGGCGGCTGCTGGACACCATGGCCGGCTACGGCCTGACCGTGGTGGGCAGCACGCTGCATACGGGCCGGCCGGCGACGGATGGGCGGCCGGCCATCCTCGGCGACACGGACTTCTTCGCCCTGGCGTCGGAGCAATGCCCGCCGGTCCCCCGGCCGCCGCTGCATTTCGCCATCTGCACCAACGGTCCGTACAGCAAGAACGAGACCTTCATTCGCCGCGCCCTGGCCCTGCGCCCCCGCCGCCTGATCCTGCATCTGCCCTACCGGATGCTCTGGGGGAAGGGGCGGGCCGCCGGCCTGTGGGCGGACCATCCGCCGACCCGCCTGCACATCATCGCGCCCCGCGACACCTACTATCCCAGCGACTGGGAAGGGGAGCGCAACGACGGGAAGGACGACCACTTTTGGGCCGTCTGGGACCTGGCCGCACCGCCGGCCGCCGGCCCGACCGTTCATTGGCCGGGTGCTCCGGCCGACAGCCAGGAGGCCATGCCATGACCCGCAGAACCGCCTTGCAGACCGACATTCTCGACCATCTCGACCCCGGCACACTCCAATCCGCCGCCGCCATCGCCCAGGCGCTGGGGCTGACGCTACCGCAGATCTCCGCATCCCTGGGAGTGCTGCGGCGGCAGGGGCTGGCGGTGGCCGTCGAGGTCGGCCCCGACACGCGCCTGTGGCGGAAGGGGGACGGCACGGTGCCGCCGGTGCCGCCTCCGCCTTCACCCAAGCCGACGGCGCCGGACCCGGAGCCCGGCCCCGCACCGCGCCCCATCCCGCCGGGTGCGTTCGAGGACGTGCCGCCGGGCCTCCTCGCGCGCCTGGAACGCCGGCTGCTGCCCTATGCGGCGCCATTCAATCCCCGCCGCGCCCTGCCTTGCCATGAGCTCCACCGCATCGGCGAGGCCGCGCACTTCTAACCCCACCCTCCCGGACTCAGGAGACCGATCCCATGGACACCAGCCCTCTCCCCACCGCTCCCCATCCCACCGACGAACACGTCGGGCAGCGGCTGCGCCTGCGTCGGCAAATGCTGCGGCTGTCTCAGGACTCGCTCGCCCGCCGGATCGGCGTGACCTTCCAGCAGGTCCAGAAGTACGAACGGGGCCGCAACCGCATCAGCGCCAGCCGGCTGCACGATATCGCCACCGTGCTTGGCGTGTCGGTGGACTGGTTCTTCAGCGACCTGCCGACGGCCGTCCCCATGGAAGGCGAACCGCCGGCGGTAGAGCCCATCGTTGACGACCCGATGAACAGCACCGAAGCGCTGCGGGTCCTGACCGCCTTCTTCCGCGTGCGGGACGAGCGCCAAAGGCGGTGCGTCGTCACCCTTCTGGAGACGATGGCCACGTCCTACCGCACGGCGGCCGGTGCCTGAAGCCGGGTGGTGCACAGGCGGCCCGGCCCGCCTTCAGGGGCCGGGCGTCTTGTGCCACTCGGGCGGCTCTTCCTTCCGCGAGAACGACCAGCCGCACAGTTCCAGATACCGGACCACGGCCCCGGCGATAACCAGGGCATGCGCCTGGCGCGGCGTGCCCCCTTTCGCGACCGTGCGGAAGGTTTCCGCCGGCACGTGGTGGCAGAGCGCATAGACGATATCGGCCAGAAGGGATGACGGCTTTTCCATAGACGAAAGGTCGCACCCCGAATGGAACATATCAAGAACATTTTAGGTGCCGCCGATGGCTCGTTCCGCTGCACTTCCCGACTGGCCCCGCCTGCTGTCCCGGGACGATGCCGCCGCCTATGTGGGCGGGTCGCCGACCGTGCTGCGGGAGATCGGCGCCGTGCCCCTGCGCTTCGGCAACCGCGTTCTCTATGACCGCTGGGACATCGACGACCGATTGAACCATCGGACGGGCCGGGGCGCTTCGGCGGCGCCGTCGGCCGCCGAATTCCTGGATTTGCTCGATGGGCCGGGTTGATCTTCCCTACCTGGACGTCATTCCGACCCGGAAGCGGAAATACTGCTACTACCGGCGGAACGGCAAGCGGACGCCGCTGACCGACAGCCAGGGGCGCAAGTTGCAGCCCCAGGACCCGGAACTCTATGCCGCCTGGCAGCGGGTCCATGCCCTCTATGAGACGGGGCAGGCCGGGCCGTTGCCGGGCACCCTCGGCTATCTGATCCTGGCCTATCTGAAGTCCCAGGAATATGCCGCGCTGGCGGACCGCACGCGCTCGGACTACCGCAAGGTTCTCGACTGGCTGCGCAAAGCCGGGGACCTGCCCATCGGCCTGTTGGACACGCCAACCGTGGTGGGGATCCGGGACCGGGCCTTCACCGCCGGCGGCTGGAAGTTCTCCCTGAACGCCAAGGCGATGATTTCGGCGCTGTGGAACTGGGGCCTGTTGCACGGCCTGACCAAGGGCGACAACCCCGCGACCCCCGTTCCGAACCTGCCCCGGCCCAAGCATCTGGCCGAAGCCAACCGCCCGTGGAAGCCGGAGGAACTGGACGCGGTCCTTCAGGTCCTGCCGGCCGGCATGGCGGCCGCCGTCGCTCTGGGGGCCTTTGCCGGCATGCGGGAGGGGGATTGTCTGGCGCTGCCCTGGTCGGCCGTCGCCGATGGCCAATGGATCATCTGGCGCCAGCGCAAGACCGGCGGCACCGTCGAGATCCCCCTTCACCCGGCCCTCGCGGCGGTGCTGGCGGTGACGCCCCGCACGGATGATCTGATCGTGACCGGCACCCGGGGCAAGCCCCTGTCGGGCAGCGGATTCCGGGCGATGTTCTTCCGCAAGCTGAAGGCGCTGGAGGCGGACGGGAAGGTCGGAAGCGGCCTGACCTTCCACGGCCTGCGGCACACGGCCGGGACCATGCTGGCGGAGGCCGGAGCCAGCCAGCTGGCCATCCAGAGATGGCTTGGGCACGCCGATGCGAAGATGACGAATCGTTATACGAATCGGGCGGAGGGGCGGCGCCTGACCCGGGCGGCTTTGACGCTTTTGGAGGCGCCCGGGGACCCGAGTGCTAAATGAGAGTGCTAAACAAAGGGCAGCTAGGTTGCCCTAGCTGCCCGT
Source organism: Rhodospirillaceae bacterium Z3-40 (assembly GCA_046233135.1). GTDB lineage: Bacteria > Pseudomonadota > Alphaproteobacteria > Rhodospirillales > Rhodospirillaceae > JBJXHN01. Next base: position 81,625 of record JBJXHN010000007.1, read on the forward strand.
AAGTCTCTGATAAATTTGGTAGCGGAGGAGGGACTTGAACCCCCGACACGCGGATTATGATTCCGCTGCTCTAACCAGCTGAGCTACTCCGCCGCTGCGAGAGGCGTGTTTCTACTGGCCCCCGGACCCCCTGTCAACCCTCTTTCATCAAAAAGCTGTCGGCCTCGTCGCCGATCACCATCTCGCCTCCGTCGAAGCGTACCAGACCCTTGTCGATCACCGCCTGACAGGCCTCGACCACCGTCACGTCGTAGTGCTCCTCCCGACCGCGCTCCAGCTCCGCCCGGGCCGCATCCAGGCCCCGGCTGGCGCGGTAGGGGCGGTGGGCCGTCATGGCCTCGAATACATCCGCCACGGCCAGCACACGGGCCTCGTCAATGATCGCGCCGCTGGACAGGCCGTGGGGATAGCCGCTGCCGTCCAGCCGCTCGTGGTGCTGCGCCACCATCTCGGATACCGGCCAGGGGAAAACAATGTGCGATACGATCGAATGGCCCACCTCCGCATGGCTGCGAATCATCGCCATCTCCGGGTCCGTGATCTTCCCCGGACGGTTCAGGATCTCCGCCGGAATGTGGATCTTGCCGATGTCATGCAGCAAGGCCCCGATCCGCAGCCCCTCGATCCGTTCCATCTCCCACCCTAGCTCCCGCGCGATCAACACGCTCAAGGCCGCCACATGCCGCTGATGCTCGCCCGTATACGGGTCGCGGGTGTCCATCGCCAGGCTGACCGCCCGGACTGTCCCGTACAGAGCGTCCCGCAAGCCGTGCTGCAAGGACCGCTGGGCGGTAATGTCCTCGACCGTGCCGATAATCCCCAGCACCCGGCCATCCCGCCCCTGAAGCCGCCGTTTGGTCACCCGTACCGTTGCCTGATGTCGGACGACTGATTTCAGTGTCGCCTCATAGGTCTGCTCGCCGCCGCCGAACAGCAGGGCCTGGTCAACCGTCTCGAAAACCGAAAGCAGCGGGCCGGACAAGAACGCATGCGCCGGGCGTCCCAGAATCGCCTCCTGCCCCAATCCTGTCAGGGCGCAAAAGGCATCGTTCACCACCGACATGCGGCCGTGAAGATCCTTCGTGAATGCCGGAATCGTCAATTGGTCCAGGACAAAGCGGATGTCCTCCAGATCCTGGCCTACCAAATACCCTTCCGCCCCCATCGCGGCCTCCATCCATGGCTGTATGGCGCGGCCTCGGCCGAAGTCCATCCAGAAGGCTATAATGGCACTTTGTCCAATGGGAGTCTATACCTATTGCTGTATATCCGATGGAGCTACCGAATCCAGCCGCCGCCGAGCACCCTGCGTCCCGCGCCCCGCTCGTAGAAAACGCAAGCCTGGCCCGGCGCCACGCCATAGGCGGCTGCGTCCAGCACCACGCGGACGGTTTCCGCCGAGGACTTGCCCCTCTCTGCGTCCGGGATCTCTCCCTCCGGCGGGAAGACGGCGCCGGAGACAGCCGGGGCTTTGTGGCGCACCTTGACCAGCACCGGCGTGCCGGTGTCGGCCGGACCAGACCCATCGCCCAGCCAGTTGACGCCGTGCACCCGGATTTCGTGGCGGGCCAGGGCTTCGCGGGGACCGACGATTACCCGGGCGGTCTCCGCATCCAGGCGGATCACGTACAGCGGCTCTTCCGTACCGCCCACCCCCAGGCCGCGGCGCTGGCCGACGGTGTAGTGGATCACGCCGGCATGCCGGCCCAGCACGCGGCCGTCCAGGTGAACGATGGTGCCCGGTCGCACCGCATCGGGACGCAGGGACCGCACCACCTTGGCGTAGTCGCCGTCGGGCACGAAACAGATGTCCTGGCTGTCGGGCTTGTCGCTGACCACCAGCCCCAGACGCCGGGCGATGTCCCGCACCTCGTCCTTGCTGGCCATGCCGCCCAGGGGGAAGCGCAGGAAGTCCAGCTGCGCACGCGTAGTGGCGAACAGGAAATAGCTCTGGTCCCGGCTGTCATCCACCGCCCGGTGAAGCTCCGCCCCCTGCGCGCCGTCCAGCCGCTGCACATAGTGGCCGGTGGCGAGCGCCGACGCCCCCAGGTCCTTGGCCGCCCCCAGCAGGTCGCGGAACTTGACCGTCTGGTTGCACAGGACACAGGGAATCGGTGTCTGACCCGAGGCATAGGCGTCGGCGAAATAGGTCATCACGTCGGCCTGGAAGGTGCCTTCGTAATCCACCACGTAATGCGGGATGCCGATACGGTCAGCCACCCGGCGGGCGTCGTGAATATCCTGACCGGCGCAGCAGGTCTTGGCCCCGGCGCCCAGCGGTTTGCCATGGTCGTAAAGCCGCATGGTCAGCCCTACGACGTCGTGGCCCTGCTCCTTCAGCAGGGCGGCGGTCACCGAGCTGTCGACGCCGCCGGACATGGCAACGACGATGCGGCCCGAAGTCTCGGACATCACGAAAGTCCCTTTCGGCAGATGATCGGTTGCGCGCCCGGGAGGGCCGACCGGCACCATCCCCACGCGACGCCCCCCCTATGTGGAGAGGTCGAGGCCCATTTGCCAGAAATCCGCCTCCAGGCGCGTGGCCTGGCGGAAGGTGCGGATCAGGCTGTCCATGCGGCCCACCCCGCCCCGTGCGGCCAGCAGGCGGTCCAGGGTGGCAACCGCGTCCCGGGCGACCTCTTGATAGGCCGCCCCGGCGTATTCGTCGATCCACTGCATATAGGGGTGGTCGGGCGCATCGCCCACCAGCGCCTTCAGGGTCGTGCCGATCTCCGCATAGCCGATGACACAGGGCGCCAGCGCCACGTAAAGGTCCAGCAGATCGCCACTCAAGCCCTTTTCCAGCACATAGCGGGTGTAGGCCATGGTGGCGGTGGCCTCGGGCAGGGATTCCAGCTCGGTCGCGCTCATGCCCCAGCCCTGGCACAGCTTCACGTGCAGCGCCATTTCATCCAGGATGGCGGCCATGCCCACGCCGGCCTGGCGCAACTCGGCCAGGGTTTCACTTTTGAAACCGGCCAGGGCATAGGCGCGGGCAAAGTGGATCAGGAACAGGTAGTCCTGCCCCAGGTAGTGACGGAACGCATCCTGGCGCAGGGTTCCGTCGCCCATCTGCCGGACGAAGGGGTGATCCACATAACCCTGCCATTCCGTGTGGCAGGCCGTGCGCAGGCGGGCGAACAGGCTGTTGGCCTCGGCAAGGTCGCCGACCGCTTCCCCGGGGTAGCGTTTCATGGCGGCAAATCCCTTCGTCAGGCGTTCCGGTGGAGAGGGAGAGGCTAAGGAATCAGGGAGCCGGGAGCGCCGCCGCTCTCAGCTCCGGCTGTCCCGGGTCTCCGAAGGCAGGCTGACGGTCAGGCCGTCCAGCGCGTCGGTGATGATCAGCTGGCAGCCCAGGCGCGACGTGCGGGTCAGGCCGAAGGCCATGTCCAGCATGTCCTCTTCCTCTTCCGTCGCTTCGGGCAGCTTGCCGATCCAGGCCGGATCCACGATCACGTGGCAGGTGGAGCAGGCCAGCGAGCCTTCGCAAGCCCCTTCCAGGTCCACGTTGTATTTGTGGGCGGCTTCGAGAACGGACAGGCCGGCGGGCACCTCCACCTCCTGGCGAGATCCGTCGGGAGAGATGAAGATAACCTTGGGCATGTGCGATCCTTCACATCGTAAACAACTGGGGGGAAGACCGCATTCTCCATGAAACGGTCATCGACCGGCCATATAACCTTACCGGCGCCGTCGAGCAAGGGGGTGTGGCCCCGCAGGCCGTCCTTTGGGACCATTGCGAAGGCGGTACGGTCCGGGTACGGGCGGGAAAAGCGGGCGATCAGGCCGCCGCGCGGCGGGCAAAGGGGACCCAGGCATCGAGAAACCGGGCCGTATCCGCCTCGGTCGTCGACCAGCCGAGGCTGATGCGGATGGCCTCCCGCGCTGCCGTATCGCTCAGCCCCATGGCCTTCAGCACGGCCGACGGGGCGATGGTGCCGCTGGAACAGGCGCTGCCGGCGCTGACCCGCACGCCGGCCATGTCCAAAACCATCACCTGCCGTTCCGCCGTCACTCCGGGCAGGCCCACGCAGATGGTGTTGGCCAGGCGCGGCGCATCGGCCCCGTGGATCACGGCACCGGGGACGGCGGCGCACAGGGTGTCTTCCAGGGTGGTGCGCAAGGTGATCAGGCGGTGGACCTCTGCCGGCGAATCGGTGGCCACGGACCGGGCGGCGGCGCCGAAGCCCACGGCTCCCAGCAGGTTTTCCGTTCCCCCGCGATAGCCGCGCTCCTGACCGCCGCCGCGCACCAGGGGCGTGATCTCCCGTTCCGGGGCCAGCACCAGGGCGCCGATACCCGCCGGGCCGCCCATCTTATGGGCCGATAGCGCCAGGCTGTCCGCCCCCAAGGCCGTAAGGTCGAGCATGTCAGCAGCGTCGTGCGGCAGGCGACCCGGCCCCTGCACCGCGTCCACATGCAACCAACCCCCGGCGGCATGCACCAGCGCGGCGGCTTCGGGTACCGGCTGGCGGACGCCGGTTTCATTGTTGGCCAGCATCACCGCCACCAGGGCCGGCGGTCGGCCGGCGAGGGCACGATCCAGGGCGTCGAGATCCAGGACTCCCCGGCGGTCCACGGGTAACGGATCAGCGTCCGGCCGCGCCTTGAGCACACACGGATGCTCGACGGCGGAAACCAGGACCCGGTGGTGGCCGGTGCCGCGCAGAACCGCATTGTTGGCTTCGGTGGCGCCGGAGCAGAAAATGACACGAGAGGCGGCTGCCCCGATCAGGGCTGCCACGGACTCCCGGGCATCTTCCAGCAGGGCACGGGCTGCTCGGCCGTCACCATGGACGCTTGACGGATTGGCCACGTCCTCTCGCCCCAGAAGGTCCGTCAAGGCCTCGCGGACCCGGGGGCGGAGAGGAGAGGTGGCATTGTGATCCAGATAGGTGGAAATGGCGGGAAGGCTCACTGCATCGCGGAACGTTCGTCCAGATCCCCGATCAGACCGCTGGTGCCGAGCACGCGCCGATGGGTCACGTCCTCCAGCGACACGCTGCTGAGGTACAGATAGATCTGGTTGGCCAGTTCTTCCCACAGGTCATGGGTCAGGCAGCGGCCCTTGTTGTTGTGGCAGCCCGCTGGCGACCCCGGCGAACAGCGGGTGGTCTGGATGGGCTCGTCAACGGCGAGGATGATGTCGGAAATCCGCATGTCCCCGGCGTCACGGGAGAGCAGATAGCCGCCGCCCGGACCGCGCACGCTCTTGACCAGACCGCCCTTGCGCAATCGCCCGAACAGCTGTTCCAGGTAGGACAGGGAAATTTCCTGACGGTCGGCGATATCGGCAAGGGCGACGGGCTTCCCCGACGAATGGGCGGCCAAGTCGGCCATGGCCATCACGGCGTAGCGGCCCTTGGTGCTCAACCTCATGACGTCATCCTCTCACGCTAAGGGGGCGCCTGACTCCGAGCGCTCCTCTACCATTACAGTGCCCCGGCCGTTGCCGTTGCCCGGTCCGCCCGTCCGTTCACTCAGGGCGCCCTCCAGCTCCGCGACCCTGGCATTCAAACGGCGGATCTCCTCCATCAGCCCTGTCAGGGCGTTGGCGATGGGATCGGGCAGCCCTTCGGGCGTCCCGTAACTGCAAAAACTGTCGTCGGCGACATCGGTCTTGATGCGCTGGGCCACCCGGGCGGGGATGCCCACCATGGTCGCGCCGGGCGCCACTTCGGTCAGCACCACCGCGTTGGCGCCGATCCGTGCACCCGCCCCGATGGTGTGCGGCCCCAGAACCTGCGCACCGGCACCGACGATCACTCCGTCTTCCAGGGTCGGGTGGCGCTTGCCCGCATCCAGCGACGTGCCGCCCAGGGTGACCCCCTGGTACAGGGTCACATCGTGGCCGATCTCCGCCGTTTCCCCGATCACCACGCCGGTGGCATGGTCGATGAACAACCGGCGTCCCAGCTTGGCCCCCGGATGAATCTCCACCCCGGTCAGCACTTTGCCCATGTAGGCAACGAACCGGGCCAGGGTATGCCAGCCATGCCGCCACAGCGGGCTGGACACCCGGTGGAACAGGACGGCGTGGAGACCTGGATAACACAGAAGCACCTCGAGCCGAGACCGGGCCGCTGGGTCCCGGTGCATGATTGCATCGATGTCTTCCCTTAAACGCTTGAAAACCATGGCACCGCTCATGCTATAGTCGCCCGCCTTTCGCCTTGGCGGAACAGCGCCTTGTGAAGGGCCCGGGCCGAACGGGGAGCGAGCATTGACCGAAAATATACTGTGCCCGAGGAAGCCGGTCAAGAATAGCCGGACACCTATTCGGGCTTTGCCGTCGAATACCCAAGCCTTAACCTGTGGTTTTCGGGGCAGGGATTCGTATGGCCATGGCGCCCCCCGACGCCGGGACCCCTCCCGCTAGCGGGCGACGGTTCCCATTTGATGACTATCCGAGTATAACCGCGCAAAGCCAGGACATGCCAGAGATCATCTTTAATGGCCCGGAAGGGCGCCTCGAAGGCCGCTATCATCACAGCAAGCGGGCCAACGCGCCGATCGCTTTGATCCTGCATCCCCATCCCAAGCAGGGCGGCACCATGAACAATAAGGTGGTGTACACGCTCTACCACACCTTCGCCCGCAAGGGATTTTCGGTGCTGCGGTTCAATTTCCGCGGAGTCGGACGCTCTCAGGGGGTGTTCGACAATGGTCAGGGGGAACTGTCCGACGCCGCCAGCGCGCTGGATTGGATGCAGGGCCTGAACAACAACGCCGCCGAATGCTGGGTGGCGGGGTTCTCGTTCGGCGCCTGGATTTCCATGCAGTTGCTGATGCGCCGCCCGGAAATATCCGGTTTCGTGTCGGTGGCTCCGCCGGCGGGCAGCCATGATTTCACCTTCCTTGCGCCCTGTCCGTCGTCCGGGATCCTGATCCATGGCGACAAGGACGAACATGTGGCGCCGGCGGCGGTGACCAAACTGGCCAACAAGCTGGCGGCGCAGAAGAACATCCAGGTGGATTGCACCATGATCCCCGGGGCCAACCACTTCTTCACCGACCACATGGAAACCCTGGCCAAGGCGGTGGACAGCTATCTGACCCGGGCGATGACCCCGCCCGACGCCATCGCCGCCGGCCAGTAAAGTCCGCCTTTCATCGGTGCCGCCACGCCGGTGGTGCCGGGAAAGGTCAGTGGCAAGCCCCGGGCCGAGCGCACCGCAAGGAAACCGAAGGCCTGGGCCTCCAGGGCGTCCCCGTCCCAGCCCACCGATTCCACCGGATCGACCGGGGCGTTGGTGGCGCGGGCCAGTTCCGCCATGATCCGGGCGTTATGGCGCCCGCCGCCGCACACCAGCCAGCGGCGGGGGGCTTCGGGCATCATGGCCCGCGCCATGGCGGCGGAATGGGCGGTGAAGGCCGCCAGGGTGGCCGCGCCATCCTCGACCGACAATCCGCGTACGGGATCGAGGGAGAAGGCATCCCGGTCCAGGGATTTCGGCGCCGGGCGCTGGAAATAGGGGTGGTCGATCAGGGTTCGCAGAACGGCCTGATCCACCTTGCCGGCTGCCGCCAGGGCGCCGTCTTCGTCCATGGGTTTGCCGGTGGTCTGGAAGACCCAGTCGTCGATCAGGGCATTGCCTGGGCCGGTGTCGAAGGCCACTGGCGGCTCGCCATCCCCCAGCCAGGTGACATTCCCCACTCCGCCCAGGTTCAGCACGGCAACCGGCTGCTCCAGGTCATGGGCCAGGGCCTGGTGGAAGACCGGGACCAGCGGTGCACCCTGGCCGCCAGCCGCCACGTCATCGTGGCGGAAGTCGTTCACCACCGGGAGTCCCAGGGCCGCAGCCAGGGCCGCGCCGTCGCCGATCTGCACCGTCAGCCGTTCTTCGGGCGCATGCAGTACCGTGTGGCCGTGAAAGCCCACCACCGCCGGTGTCAGGCCGGCCTGCCGCGTCAGGGTCTGGACCGCCTGGGCATGCAGCAAGGTCAGGTCGTGCTCCACCGCCCGCACGCCGACCGTATTGCGCCCGGGACGCAATCCCAGGATATCGCGGAGTCGTTTTCGCATCTCCACACTGTAAGGGATTGTGAGGGCGGGGCCGGTTTCCAACACTCGGCGGCCGTCGGTCAGAATCAGGGCGGCGTCAATCCCGTCCATGCTGGTGCCGCTCATCAGCCCCAGGGACCAGACCGGCGCGTTGCCGTCGCGCAGGGGGCAGTTCGAAAGGCTGGGATCGGCGCGGAGTCGGCCCTGTTCCGATGCGGAAACGGCGGTGCTTTCGGGGGGTTCCCGGCCGGGATGCCGGGGGAGGGACGGGGTCACCGTGTCCTGCAATGTATCCGGCAAGGGGCGCTCCTGAGTTGGTGGAAAAAGGGGGGTGCGGCCACCGCCGTCCCGGCAAGAGCGCCGGGACCGGCCCCCTGTCGTTGTGGGGGTGGAAGGAGTGTGCTAAAGGGGCGACTTTCCTGCAAGAGTCGTTTGGAACACGTTGATGAGCGCACTGTCGTCCGATTTCCTCGCCACCATCCAGGCGCGGGGCTTCATTCACCAGGGGACGGATCTGGAAGGGCTTGATGCCCTGCTGTCCAGCGGGCCGCAGACGGCCTATATCGGATTCGACTGTACGGCCGACAGCCTGCATGTGGGCAGTCTGATCCAGATCATGCTGCTGCACTGGTTCCAGCAGACCGGCCACAAGCCGGTGGTGCTGATGGGGGGCGGTACGTCGCGTATCGGCGATCCGTCGTTCCGCGACGAAGCCCGGCAACTGCTGAGCGATGAGAAGATCGCCGAGAACATGCAGGGCATCAAGCAGGTGTTCAGCAAGTTCCTGACCTTTGGCGAAGGTACCACCGATGCGGCGATGGTCAACAATGCCGACTGGCTGGACAGCCTGAACTACATCGGGTTCCTGCGGGATTACGGCCGGCATTTCTCGGTCAACCGCATGCTGGGCTTCGATTCCGTGAAATTGCGGCTGGATCGGGAACAGTCGCTGAGCTTCCTGGAATTCAACTACATGATTCTCCAGGCCTATGACTTCCTGGAACTGAACCGCCGCATGGGCGTGCGCTTGCAGATGGGCGGTTCGGACCAGTGGGGCAATATCGTCAACGGAGTGGAACTGGCCCGGCGCTGCGATTCCGTGGGTTTGTTCGGGGTCACCTCTCCGCTGATCACCACCGCTTCCGGCGCCAAGATGGGCAAGACCGCGTCCGGCGCGGTCTGGCTGAACGAAGCCCGGTTGTCGGTATACGATTATTGGCAATTCTGGCGGAATACGGAAGACGCGGACGTGGGCCGCTTCCTGCGCCTGTTCACCACCCTGCCGCTGGACGAAGTGGCCCGCCTGGAGGCCCTTCAGGGGGCGGATATCAACGAGGCCAAGAAGGTTCTGGCTTTCGAGGCAACCCGCATGGCCCATGGCGCCGCAGCCGCCGAGGCCGCTGCCCGCACCGCCCAGCAGACCTTCGAACAGGGCGGTCTGGGTGATGACCTGCCCACGGTTACCGTTGCCAGGGCCGAACTGGAAGCCGGTATGTCCCTGGTCGATCTGCTGCGCCAGAGCGGCCTGGCCTCCAGCGGCAAGGACGCCAAGCGGCTGATCAAGGAAGGCGGGGCCAAGGTCAACGACGAGGTGGTCACCGATCAGGCGGCGGTGATCGACGTCTCGGCGATGGGCGACGGTGGGGCGGTCAAATTGTCCGCCGGCAAGAAGCGGCATGCCCTGGTGCGCTGCGCATAGCCGGGACCGGTAAAAGGGCGGACCCGGAGGGAAGGCGATGGACCAGGAAGCCGGCGATGACCGGATGCTCGAGTCCCTGATCGACCGCGCGGCCGAGATCGCACGGGCCGTCAGCGATGGACGCGGGGAGTTTCACGCCGCCGACCACCAGATCACCGATGATCCGGACGTTCGGGAGCGTCTGGCCTCTGCCTTGGGAAACAGGGCAATTACGGCGCTCAATCAGGGAAGCGAAGACGTCTACCTGTATGCCTTCGCGGCCTGGATCCAAAATCCCCAGAATGCGCAGGCCATGTCGAATGTCTTTCAGGCCTGCCGATATTGCGGATCCTGGACGGGGGCGGATTTCGAGCGCGTGCACCAGCGGATCGGCGGGTATCTGGGCGACATCGCCATCGGCAATGTCTTCCGGCGGGATCTGGCGGATAGCCGGGCCGAGACGCTGTACCGCATGGCCTTGGACCGCTATCCGGACTTGCCCTTCGCCGCAGCCCGGTGTGCCGGCCTGCTGGTTTTCCAGACCCGGTTCGAGGAAGCGCATACCCTTTTCCGTCAGGCCGCCGTGCCGCGATTGAATCGCGAGAGCAACGTTCTTCTGGCCGGGCCGGAATTCCGGGCGGCCATGGCCGAAGAGCCGCTGACCCCACCATTGGCCGCCGGCTGCTATCGTGGAGATGAACAGGAGACGATTGTCCTGTTTTCCTGTGACTCCGGTTATTTCGGTCGGTATGCGGAAAGCCTTGTGCGGTCTTTTCTGGAGCATTGCACCCGGCCCCTGATCTTCCACCTGCACCTGATCAATCCGACACCGGATGTGGAGACCGAACTGGAGCGCTGGAGGACGACTTTGTTTCCGGGGACGGATATTCGCGTCAGCCGGGAGTGGGTGGATTTGTCCCGGACGCGTGTGGAGAAGAAGGTGTATTACGCCAGCTCCCGCTTCATGCAGCTGGGGCGGATGATGGCGGCCACATCGGCTAACATTCTGATGGTGGATGCCGACCTGCGGCTGCTGAAGGACATCGGTCCACTCTGCGATACGGTGTTCGCCCATCATGATGTCGGCATGATTGCCGGGTCCCGCGTCCATCACGACCTGTGGAATATTTACTGGGCCGATATCATGTTCATTACCAATACGTCCCGCAGTCGCCAATTGTTCGAGCGGACCGGGCGCTATGTGGCCCATTTCCTGAAATCCGGTGAGGCGGTTTGGTTTCTGGACCAGATCGCGTTCTATTGCGTTCTGGAAGCCGGGTTCCTGGATGAACCGCGCCCCCGGATGCTGAAATTCTCCTACGATCTGGAAATCGAGGGGCAGGAAGGGCGGGAAACGCCGCCGAATGCATTGGGCAGTTATTTCTGGTCCTACCATACCTCGCTGAGCAGCTAGGGCATCGACCCAAACGAAGGGGTCAGCCGCAGTTTGGAAAGTTGAAGTGAACCGTCCCGGGATTGCCAGAGGCTCCATGGCTTGAGGGACTGCAGCCATGAGCAAGACACCTGGACCTTCGACGAGGTGTTCACCTGAAGTCCGCGAACGGGCGGTACGGATGGTGCTGGAGCGCGCGGACGGCCATAGATCGCAGTGGGAGGCGATCTGCTCCATCGCGTCGAAATTTGGCTACTTTATGAAAAAAAGCCGCCCATTTTTCATATGGCGGCCAAGTGAGATGGAAGTTCGGAAAAAAATGCCCTAGCCAGTGTGGCAAGGGTAGCAGCAGTGCCGGCAGCCATCCACTTCCGGATAATACCGTTTGGCGGTGGATACTGCCTGATGGCAGGTATCAAAGTCATCGAGGAACAACCCGTTCTCTGGCGATGGCATATGTTCACAGGAGTCCTCGTGGGCTTAATGCTTACCAGAGTGCTTGGATATCTTGTTTACATAGTATATTGACATGGAAAAGTCTTTTGAAGAGACGGGTGACTGTCAGGAAAACTATCATCATTTTTGAAAGCTATAAAAAACTTTGAAGTCAGTAAGGAATTCGCGGGTTTAAATGGTCAGTTAGATTTGGAAAATATTGCGAATCGACGCGCTTACTGTTGCATTCACTCTCCGCGAGGGAGTTTGACAGCGGCGGCGCATGTCTTCAATCGGGCATTTTCCCTGCGGACAAGGGCGGCAAATATCATTAGGCTGCGCTGCTCCTTTTCGGGCCGGCGATCAACGGAGGAGACCGCACCATGTACAAGATCGGCGTCATCATCGGCAGCTTTCACAAGGCCGAAGGCGAGACCATGCTGGAAACCGTGCGGCAGGCGGCGGAAGAGAAGGGGATGGAGATCGGATCCGTGGTCTGGGTGCCCGGTTCCATGGAAAAGCCCCTGGCCTTGAAGCGCTTGTTCCGTCGCGAGGATATCGATGGGGCGGTGGTTCTAGGCATTATCGAACGCGGCGAGACCGGCCACGGACTGGTGATGGCCCAATCGGTGATCAAGGCGATCATCGATCTTCAGCTTGAATTCATGAAGCCGGCAGGCGTGGGCATCCTGGGGCCGGAAATCCACCCCAGCCAGATCCAGCCCCGGGTGGTGCCCTATGCCAAGGCGGCGCTGGACGCGCTCCAGGTCATGCTGGACGGGGGCCAGTAAGGCCCCCGCATTCCGTAACCTTTCAGATCGCAGCGTCGTATCGGTGCCGGTCAGCGGATGGCGCTGGTGACCAGGGTCGCCACGCCCCGTTCCAGGCTGGTCTTCAGCACGGCACCGAACACGGCGCGACCGAAGGCTCCCCCCAGGGCTGCCGCTGCGGTGGCGGCCATCGGCGCAGACCGGCCGGCCTTGGCCGGGGCGGCCGCGCGAACGGTTTTGGCCGCCGGAGACGGGGCCGTTCCGGCGGGGATGGCACCGGCCGCGACTCCCCGTGCCCGCAATTCGGCCATCACCGAGTCGGAAGAGACCACGGCCGGGTCGTACACCACGGTCAGGCAATGGGCGCGCGGGTTGAAGGAAACCTCCTCCACCCCCGGCATCGCGACGAGGGCATGGCGCACGGCCCGGCCCAGCCGGTCATTTCCTTTGAGAGACGGGCATTTCACCCGCATCCGTCCGGCCACGCTGTGAACATAGGTCATTGCCGCTCCTCTCCTTCTTTCCTGGATCAGGGTCCGGTATATCAGGGCGTTTGGATATGATACTCACTCTCAATTGCCTAATGAAGATGCAACAGCCGCTATGATGGCGTGTGATAACCCATATGTCCGTTAAGCTTTTGTGGGGATTTGGGGTCGCGTCCGTCGATCGCTGCGCTGAGTGGGCGAGAGACCCCTCTCTTTTCTTGGGGTAATTAACGCCTCAATTGATCTGGCGTGAAGAATTTCGGGTCTTTGGGCGAAATATCAATTGCGAATGATTATCAAAACCAATACCATCCGAAAAATGAGGCCACAAAAGCGCGCCTTCGGACGGCGGAACCGACGGGATCCGGGGAGCAGCGCACAATTCAGGCCCTTGTTTTCGAACCCTACCAGTTTCGAGGAACCGGAGATCATGATGCCCCTGGAGTCCCCTATCGATATCGCCGCTGCCCTGGCTACCGGCGTCGAAGGCCCGATGGCTGCCGAAGACGTGCTGGAAAACCTGCGCTGGACGGCCGGCCGGGCGGTTTGCGTGCATTGCGGCTTCCGTCGCAGCTATCGCATGGTCAACGAAGAAGTGGGGCGGGTGCGTTTCAAATGCGCCCGTTGCCGCAAGCAGTACTCCACCCGCCACGGCACGGTGCTGGAACGCTCCAATGTGCCTACCCAGGGCTGGCTGACGGCCATGACCCTGTTCGTGTCCACCCCGCGTTCGGGCATGGCCGCGCGGATCCAGCGGGCGACGGGGGTCAGCTACAAGACCGCCTGGAGCATGGTTGACCGCATGCGCTCCAACCCGGGTGACATCATCCTGGCCGCCGTGCGCCGCCAGGTGCTGCCCGAACTCGCAGCCCACGATCACCCGGTGCGCGACAGCCGCATGCAGACCTCGGCCGTCGCCCAATATGCTGCCGGGCATTAGGGGAGGCGCTCGACCAAGAACGCGGCACCGGGTCAACCGGGGAGCGGTCATCAAGGGGGGGACAAGGGCTTCGGCGCCCCTGGGCACGGGGCGGCCGACCTGATACAACGACAGGATGCCTCCGGCGCTATCCGGCGCCGGAGGCATCTGCCGATTTCGCATCCCCTCCACAGAGTGCGTGCCCCGCCCGTGTTCCGCTTCATTCATGCCGCCGATATCCATCTCGACAGCCCCTTGCGGAAGCTGGAGGCCTATGAGGGCGCACCGGTGGAGGCCATGCGCCGCGCCACACGGGAGGCGCTGACCCGGCTGGTGGACCTGACCCTGGCCGAGGAGGCCGCCTTTCTGGTCATTGCCGGCGACCTGTTCGACGGCGACTGGCCCGACAGCGCCACGGGCACCACCTTCATCCGTGAAATGACCCGCCTGACGTCGGCGGGGACTCCGGTCTTCGTGCTGCGCGGCAACCATGATGCTGAAAGCCGTATCCTGCGCAAGCTGCCCGCCCAGGACGGCGTTATCTTTTTCGACCACCGCAAGCCGGCCTCTCATACCGTTCCCGGGCTGCCGGTGGTGCTGCATGGCCAAAGCTTCGGCGTGCCGGCGGAAACCGCCAATCTGGCCGCCGGCTATCCGCCGCCCCAACCCGGCATGATCAACATCGGCGTGCTGCACACCGCCCTGGAAGGCAACGCCCGTCACGCCCCCTATGCGCCCTGTTCCGTCGGCCAGCTGGTGGGCATGGGCTACGATTACTGGGCGCTGGGCCATGTGCACGACCATGCCGTCGTTCATGCCGATCCGCCCGTGGTCTATCCCGGCAACCTGCAGGGCCGCAGCGTGCGCGAAACCGGGCCGAAGGGCGCGGTGGTGGTTACCGTGTCCGATAACCATGCCTTCAGCCTCGACTTCCGTCCGCTGGACGTGGCGCGCTGGGCCGATTTGCGGGTGGACCTGACGGGCTGCGCGGATCGGGACAGTGCCTTCACCACCCTGCGCCAGACCCTGGAGGACGCGGTGGACACCGCCGAAGGCCTGATCCTGGCGGTGCGCCTGCGGCTGGCCGGGGCCACGCCGCTGCATGGAGCCCTGGCCCGGGATCAGCGGTTGCTGCGCGAAGAGGTGGTGGCTCTGATCGCCACCCTCGGCGCCGATCGCGTCTGGCTGGAAAAGGTTCTTCTGGAAACCACGGGACCTGCCGCCGCCCGCCGCGCGGCGGAGGCAGACGCGCTGCTGGCCCTGGAGCCGATCCTGGCCGAAGCCGCGGCGGACCCGGAGCTGCGGGCCGAACTGGCCGGCCTGTTCGACACCCTGCGGGCCAAGGTGCCGATTGGAGCCATAACCCGGCTGGACGGTGAAGGCCTGCTGTCCGCCGAACCGGGGGAGGCCGCCGGCCGCCTGCTGGCCGACGAGGGCCTGGCGCTGGCCACGGCCCTGTTGAGCGGAGAGGGCTGAGCAATGCGCATCCGCCATCTGGCCCTGGAACGCTACGGCCACTTCACCGACCATGTCTTCGACCTGCCCAAACCGGACGGGCCGGACCTGTGGATCATCCATGGGGACAACGAGGCCGGCAAGACCACCACCCTGAATGCCATTCGCGAGGGGTTGTTCGGGGTTGATCATCGACCAGCCTATGGCTTCCGTCATGGCGACCAGTCCCTGTGCGTCGGCATGACCCTGGAAGGGCCGGCCGGCAGCGTCTCCTTCCGCCGTCGCAAGGGTCGGTCGAAGACGCTGATGGACGCGGACGATTCCCCGCTGCCCGAAGACATGCTGGCTCCCTGGCTGGGCGCCTATACGGCCGAGATCTTCAGCCGGGAGTTCGGCCTCAGCCTCGACCGCTTGCGGCAGGGCACGGAAGAAATGCTGGAGGCCAAGGGCGATCTTGGCCGGATCCTGGTGCAGGCCGGCACCGGGCTGGATCACCTGATCGCCACGCAGAAGGATCTGACCGACCGGGCCGAGGCGCTGTACAAGATCCAGGGACGCTCCCAGCCGCTGTACAAGGCCTTTGTCACTTTCAATGCCGCCGAAAAGGCGATGAAGGCCGCGACCGTCAAGGTGTCTGCCCTCGACGCCGCCCGCAAGGCCCTGGCCGCGGCGGCGGGCCGGCGCAAGGAGATCACTGACCGGCGGGGCACCCTGGCGGCGGAAGAGCGCGGTCTGCTGCGCCTGAAGCAGGTGCGGGGCCTGATCGCCCGCCTCGACCGGGTGGAGGCGGGGCTGGCCGAGCGGACGCACATTCCCCTGCTGGCCGCCGATGTGGCCGCGCGCCTGTCGGCCCTGGAGAAGGACCGGGCCGTGCTTGACGCCCGGGAACGGGCACTGGCCGAGCAGCGGGATAGCCTTCTGGCGGAGCGGGAGGCCTTGACGGTCGATCCGGCCTTGCGGGCGGTGGCGGGAGATCTGGAGCAACTGCGCCGGCGCCGGGAAGCGGCGGAAGAGGCGCGGGAGGCCCTGGACGGCAGCCGCCGGGCCGCCACGGCAGCGCGGGATGCCGTGGTGCGGCTGATTGCCGAAGCCGGGCTGACAGCCACGCCCGATACGCTCGAAGAGGTCCTGTTGGGTGCGCCGGAGCAGCGGGCGCTGGCCGATCTGGTGCAGCGGGCAGAGGTTCTGGACGCCCGCCTGAGCGAGCGCCGGCGTACGGTGACGCAGCGCCGCGCCGCGCTGGAGCGCCTTGCCGGAGCGGAAGCCGGGGCGGGGCCGGAGGAGGCGATCCCCGATGCCACGGCCCTGCGACGGGCAGTGGAGGTGGCGGCCGAACTGGGAAATGTGGACGATCAGATCGCCCGCGCTCACTCCGATGTGGCCCGTCAGGCGGCCAAGGTGGACCGGCTGGCCGCCGATCTCGCCCCCTGGCAAGGCCCCCTGACGGCCTTGCAAAGTCTGCCGGTGCCTTCGGTGGGGCAGTTGCGGATGGCGGGGGAGGCGCTGGAGAAGGCGGAGAAAGAGCAGACGGCGGCCACGGAGGCCCTGCGCGATATCGACCGCCAGTTGGGCGAGGTGACCCGCCGGCTGGAGCATCTGTCCGCCGGTGCCGACTCTCTGCCCACCGCCGAGGCCATCGCCGAGGCCCGGGCCGCCCGGGACGCCTTGTGGGCCGGTACGGTGGAAGAGGCCATGGCCGGCGGGCTGACGCCGCTGACGGCCACCGCCTTCGAACGGGCTTTGCGGGCTGCGGATGTCCTGGTGGACCGGCGGGCGGCGGAGTTGCGGCGGGTCAGCGATTTCGAAGCCCAGAAGAAAGAGCGCGACGCCCTGTCCACCCGCCGGGGCGAGGCCGCGCGACTGCGGGCCTCGGCTCAAGAGGCCCTGGCGGCGGCGGACACGGCCTGGAGAGACCTGTGGGCGCCCTGCCGGATGCGGCCCGACGGGCCGGCGGATATGGTTGACTGGCTGAAGCGACGGCAGGCGCTGATGCAGGAAGCCGAGCTCTGCGCGGATCTGGAGCGGCGGCAGGAGGCGATGGCGGCGCAGCGGCAGGCGGCGCGGTCCGCCCTGCGGCGGGAGGCGGAGGCGCTGGGGGGCTCCGTGCCTGAGGGGGCGGGCTTTGCCGACCTGCGTCGGGCGGCCCAGGATGTGCTGAACGGGGTGGACGAACGCCGGCGGGCGGCAGCCCAGGCCCGGCAGCGGCTGGCGGAAGCCCGCGAGTCCCTGGCCGATGCCGAACAGGATCTGGCGGAAACCCGGGCGGAATACGCCGACTGGCAGGACCGCTGGGCACACGCGGTGCCCAAGGTGAACCGGGCGCCCGAAACCGTACCGGCGGAGGTGCAGGGGGTGCTTGATCTGCAAGGCGCCCTGCGCGCCGCCCATGGGGACTGGCGCCGCGCCGAGGCCGAAGCGACGGCCCGGGCCGCGACTCTGGAAGCCTTCGCCCGTTTCGTCGAGGCGCTGGCCGCCCGGTTGGGGGATGCGGAAGGCAGCGCCGGGGACAGGGATTGTTTCGCCTTGGCTCGCAGCTTGGAAGCCCGGGCGGCCGATGCCCTGGAAACCGAGGCCCGCGCCGCCCGTCTGGCCGAGCGGCTGGAGGGGCTGGAGGCGGAGCTGCGGCACTGCCGCGAAACGGCGGTGGCGCTGGCGGCGGCGGAAAAGGGGCTGCTCGCCGAAACCCGCTGCGCTGACTTGGACGAGGTGCGGCCGCGCCTGGAAGAGGCCGCCGAGAAGGCCCGCCTGATTGCCGAGCGGGACAGGCTGCTCGCCGATCTGGAAGAGGTGCGGGACGGGCAGGACCTCGATGCCCTGCGGTGTGCCCTGGCCGAACGGGATGGGGACGCGGTGGAGCAGCGGCTGAGTGCCGTGGGCGATGAGCGGGAGGTGCTTCAGCAGGATCTGGAAGCGGCGGTCGAGGAAGAAACCCGGGCGCGGGGTGCCTTGGACGGGCTGGTGGGGCAGGACGGCGCGGTGGACGCTGCCCAGGCGGCCGAGGCGGCAGCGGCCGAGATCGCCGACCTGGGGGATGAATGGCTGCGGCTGCGCGCGGCGGAACGGGTGCTGAACTGGGCCATGGAGCGCTATCGGGAGCGCAATCAGGCGCCGCTGCTGCGCAAGGCCGAAGGGCTGTTCGCCACCCTGACCACGGGAGGCTTCCCCCGCCTGCGCATGGACGGCGGCGGCAGTGAGGCGCTGGAGGTTTTCGGGGTAAGGCCGTCGGGGGAACAGGTGCCCACGGGGGCGATGAGCGAAGGGACGCTGGACCAGCTGTCCCTGGCGCTGCGCCTGGCGGCTCTGGAGCTGCGGGCAGAGACGCAAGATCCCTTGCCGCTGATCGCCGACGATCTGTTCAGTGCGTTCGACGACACCCGCGCCGCGGCAGGTCTGGAAGCGCTCGCCGAGGTGGCGGGGCGGGTGCAGGTGCTGTTTTTCACCCACCACCGCCACCTGGCGGATATCGCGGCCCGCAGCCTGGGGGACCGGTGCCGGCTGGTCTCCCTGGGCGGCGGAGCGTAGGGGGGGCTACGGCTGCCTCTTGCCCTATTGCTTCTTCTTGATGGTGATGTCCGGCGGGCTGCCGACGATGACTTCTTCCTGGTGCTGATACATGCGCGGCATATCGGGGGTCATGCGGCCGCTGCGGCCGACGCCGTCGGCGCGCATGGGATCGACGTCCTCAGGCGTGCCGACGCTTTCGGGGCGAACTTCGGTGGGGTCCGGAGCGACGCTGAGACGCCAGCAGGTATGGCCCTGATAGAAGATGCCGTCCCGGCCCAAGGTGGGATCGATGGTATAGCCGGACGGGCAGGCCGCGGCATCGGGCGATATGGGCTGCTGCTGAGGGGCCTGGGCGGTGGCGGACAGGGCCACGCCGGTTACGCAGGTCAGTGCCACAACAGCGCCAAGAACGGGGCGCATCATCAACTCTCCTTGTCTCGGTGAACGATCTGGTGGTGGGGTAACGACGGGCCGTCCCGATCGTTCCCGCGCTGACCGGCGGGACATCAGGATACCGGTCTTCGGCTGCGGATCAAGCCGGGAAGGGCGCCGGTGTGACAATGGGAGAGATGTGCGGATGCGATATGGGACTTTGCTGATCCCCCTGGGCCTTGCCGGGCTGCTGGGCGCGGCGCCGGGCGCAGATCCAGCCGAGGCGCGGGATCTCAACGGTGACGGCTTCATCAGTGCCACGGAGCGGGCGGCGAGCAAGGGGGACACGGTCGTCCGTCCCCCGGCGTCCCCGCCGCTGCTGGCCAAGCCCGAGCCACTGGAAACCTCTCCGGAGCGGACCCAGGCGCCGATCCGCGAACAGCGGGCGAAGGATCAGGAGCGGATGAAGAAGGAACGCGGCGAGGCGGCGGGCGGAAAGGATTAGGGAGTGACGGTGTGGATGCTGGGTCCGTCAAGGACTACCATCTGGTCGACCGCCACCCTGCCTTCCAGGCACCCAGCGCGGCGGAGACCTCTTTCATCACGCTGGCCCAGTCGCCGGGCATGGGCTGGCGGAACAGGCGCATGCTGGGATACCAGATGCTGTCCTCTCGCCCGAATGTCCAGCGCCAATCCGGAGTGAAAGGCACCAGCAGCCACACCGGCCGCCCCAGCGCGCCGGCCAGATGGGCCACGCTGGTGTCGACGCTGATCAGCAGATCGAGCTGGGTCAGCAGCGCTGCCGTGTCGGCGAAATTGTGCAGGCGCTTGCCGAACTCGCGGATGCGCAGCTTGCTTTGTGCGTCATTCAGATCCGCCTGGGAATAGCGCAGGGGGCTGACCGAATAGAACGGCCCGTGGGGGGCCAGCGGTTCGAAGCCCTGGAGTGGCATGGAACGGCGGTGGTTGCGCGGATGCGTCGGCCGGCCCGCCCAGCTGATGGCGATGCGCGGCCCCTGCGTCTGCCCCAGGCGGGCGCGCCACTTGGCCACCAGTTCCGCGTCGGGCTCAAGGTAGGGCACCTTGGCCGGCAGGGTCTCGGGCGTGATGCCCAGCAGGCGGCCCAGGCTGGTGATCGGGGTGTGGACGTCGTACTGATCCTTGGCCGGCAAACGCGCCGTCACCGCATCCGCCCCGGGAATGCCCTGGAACAGCCGGTGCAGATCCGGGCTGCATCCCAGCAGCAGCGACTTGCAGCGCTGTCGGGCCAGGGGCAGCAGGCGGGCGAATTGCAGCGTGTCGCCGTAGCCCTGCTCCCCATAGACCAGCAGCCGCTTGCTTTTGATCGATCCGCCCATCCAGCGGGTGGCATTGTCGAACTGGTTGAGGATCTTCTGTCCGGCGGTCGTGCCGTAGCGCCATTCGTGTTCGTCCCAGCCGCGCTTCCAGTTGCCTTGCATCAGCAGCACATCGGCCAGACCCATATGCACCTCAGGATGCGACGGCAGGACCTTGGCGGTACGCTCGAAGGCCTGGCGGGCCTCGTCCAGCAGGCCGAGGTCGTGGGCGGCCATGGCATGTTGGAACAGAACCCCGGCATGGGCCGAATAGCGCATGGTCGCCGAGCGCATGCATTCAAGCGCCGCGTGGGGCATGTTGGCTTCGCGCAAGGCATAGCCCATCACCGCAAGCCCTTCGCCGCCGCTTTCCCCTTCCTGCACCAGCGAGCGGGAGACCAGGGCCAGCCCACGCTGGACGTCCCGATCCCGCATGGCTTCCTTGGCGGCGCGCAGCAGCGGCGGGAGGGCACGTTCCTTGCGACCGGGCTGAACCGTGCCCGGCGGGTTCTGTTCTGGTTCCGCCAGAGGAGGGGCCTGCGGCGTCTGGGAAAGTGCGGCGCTGGCCGGCGGGGCGGGGGCCTCTGACAACGGCGGGAGTCCTGTTCGGTCGGGGAACGGAATCGAGGAAGTCCGAAAACCTTGGCCCGATCCCCTCCGGGACGCAATTCAAAAAAGGCAAAGCCCGTGCCCCGGCGGACCCGGCCCCGACAGGGTTCAGGGCGGAGGGGCTGGGGTCCGGATGAAAACCACTTTTGTGACAATTGCACGAAATTGGCGAAAAAGAACTTCCATGCTCCTTGAAAAGGTTGTAAACGTTTCCAAGTACAAGAGGGTGGTGCTGACGTTCCCCAAAATTCTCCCTCCGCGTTCGGGGTGCGGGGCGTACAAAAAAAAGAGGTCACGCGGAGCGTGACCTCATCAAGGCATCATGGGACGACTGAGAGTACTGCCCTCCGTGTCAGACACGGTCGGCAAACACACAGCGATAGTGATACTATAGGGTCATGGTGCCTTTTGGTATGGGGGATTCCCACAAGGACATCGCGGCTGGCGGTGCCTGGACACCTTCGTACAGCATGCCCATGGACAGAGCGCGGGCAACGGCCTGGGCCGTTGTGCGGGCATGCAGTTTCCGCCGGGCGGCGGCCAAATGGTGTTCGGCGGTGCGGTCGGCCACTTTCATGCGGTCCGCCACTTCCCCCACCTGACATCCCTGCGCCGACCACAGCAGGCACTCCCGCTCCCGGGGTGTCAGCATGATGACCCGATCCAAGGTGTTGATGCGCTTGGCGAACAGGGGGAAGCGCTGCATGGTTTCGTGGGCCAGATGGGCGATCGCCAGGATGGTCTTGCCTTCCCCCTCCAGCATATCGGCCCATTCCCGGTCCGGAATGCCGCTGGCGCACATCAGCATCGCACCCCGCGTGCCTTCCCTGCCGAAGCGCATGGGCAGGGTCAGACCGTTGCGGACGCCAAAGGCGCTGGCATCGCGCATCACGTCCCGTTCCCGCTCCGTCAGACGTGCGTCGATGGCAGGATCCTGCCAGATCAGCGGGTTCTCATGGACGAAGCCCCAGCGGACCGCCACATCGTGGGCCAGGTGACCCTGGGAAACGTAGTTCTCCATGAAGGGGCCGTCAAAATTGGTGATGAACACCGTCTCTTCCAGTGGATCGGTGTTGTGGTGCGGGCAGAACAGGCCACCATAGGAAATCTGCGAAACCCCATAGAACGACAGGCCACCCGTAAGGATGTCCCAGCAGCTCTCTGCGGAACGGCAGTGCATCAGGGCCTCCATGGTTTCTGAAGGCACAAGGGGCTGAGCAACCTGACCCATGGAATTTCTGGCGGATCCGATGTGCAAACTCGCTCTCCTTAGGGTGTGCGTGGAGCATCCAGTATGATGCTGCGTGCATGCCCGGGAGGCAATGGCAACCTAGTGTATCGAAAGTCGTATCCCGAAAGCAAAGGTTAATCGCGGGAGGCGACCGTCGCGTCAGGGCTGGCAGAAAAGCGTTTCTTTTCCATGGCTTCCAGCAGTCCGGTATCCTGCTTGTATATGTCATCGCTGAACCGAACGGTACCATCGTCCTCCACGAAAGCGGTCAGGTAGGCCAGATGGACTTTCAGCGGCGTGGACAAAGAGACCCGGCGCGGATGGTTTCCCCGAAAATCCCGATAGGTCTTATCCGTTCTACTGGTGTAATTCTCCAATAGGTAATTTGCGAGACGCTCTGGATCCTGAACGCGCACGCACCCATGGCTCACGGCGCGATCCGACCGGGAAAAGACCGAGCGGCTGTTGGTGTCATGCAGGTATACAGAGTGTTGATTGGGAAACATGAACTTAACCGTGCCCAGCGGATTGCGCGGTCCAGGGTTCTGGCGCAATCGGTAGGTGCGTGCCGCCCCGCGCGAATCGGACCAGTCCACATCATCGCTTCCCACGGCGTCGGAGGTTCCCCGGGGAATCACCGTGAAGCCCCGCGCGGCGAGATAGGCGGGATCTTCCATTTGCTTGGGGATCACCTCGCTCTGCGCGATGGAGATGGGCACGTTCCAATAGGGATTGAACTCCATGTATTCGATCTGGTCGCTGAACAGCGGTGTGGCATGGATGGTGCGGCCGACGGCGACGCGCATGCGATCAACGACCGTCGCGCCTTCATGCACGAACAGTTCGAACTGAGGCACGTTGACCAGGATATGGTTCTCCCCCAGATCCAGCGGCAGCCGCCGCCATCGTTCCAGCGAGGCGAGGATCTGCGTTATCCGGACATCCACGGGCACATTGAGCGCGGCCAGCGTGTTGCGGCCCAGCACCCCGTCCACATCCAGACCGTGCCGGGTCTGGAACCTGGCGACAGCCTCGGCCATGCCACCGGTGTAGGTCAGCCGGTCCGGCGCCCCGGGAACCTTTACCCCCATGAAGTCGGCAACGGCGGGGGACAGATCGCCTTCGGCCAGCAGGCGGGCACGGATGGCGGGGACCCGGGGATCCTTGTCCCCCGGACGCAGGGTTTCCCCTTCCGGAATATCGGCGGCCCAGCCACCTGTGGCCTGAAGTGCGCGATAGCCGTCAAGGCGGGTGATCAGCCGCCGGTATTGCTGATCGTGGGGTCGGGTCCGGGCCAGCAGGTCCGCACCCCCTTCGGCATCGGAACGGGCCATGGCCGCCCAGGCCAGCAGGTCGACAGGGGCCAGGTCTTCGTCGGCTTTCAGGCTTTTGAAGGAGGCATCCCGCCGGCTTTGACCCACCACCAGATCGCGGGCATAGGCCACCCAGGCGCGGCTGAGCGCTTGGTCCGCAGCTGCCAGGGCCTCCCGTCCGCCCCGCGCCAGCAGACGATCGACCCGCTCCAGATCATAGGCGGCGGCATCCAGGCCTTCGGCGCCTGCTCCACGCATGGCGTCCAGGATCCTGTGGCCCTTCGGCGTCAGTCCCTTGGTATCCGTCCAGACTGGCGCCATCCAGCGCGCGCGGTAGAACGTCTCCAGCACCGCGCCCAGATCATCATCCCCGAAGTCCAGGGGATCGGCCACGGTTCCCGCAGGCGCGCTGGCCGCCCCGGATCCGCTGCCGTCCGCGATTGCCGCGGTGGAGCCGGCCGGAGCGTCAACCAGATGACTGTCGACGGCGGCGTCCATGGCCGGGTCCACGGCGGCCGGCGCGGTGGACCCGTCGTCCGCCAGTCCATCGGCCCTGACCAGCTGTGGCGCAGATCGTGTCGCCGAAGCCGTGCCGTCGCCAGCCGGGCCGGCGGACGGGGTCGCGAAAGCGGGGTTGGCTGCAAGGACGGCCAGAATAGCAATCCCGGCGGTCAGGGAAGCCAACCGGAAGGAAGCGGTCTTCGGATGCGGCACAGACGGCGTTACGGATAACATGGGTATTCTCCCAAAACCTGCGGTCCTGACCGGGGACATCGGCGCGAGTAGGGGCGCGTGCAGGGGCGCTTGCATGGGCATCGTGGCGTGGGACAGCGAGGTCGCAGGCCGATACCGCCGGTCGCGTGCCTCTATAACGTCAAAATGTCCGACAGGTTCACTGCGGACCCATCCCTTAATATGGATCTGGGGGCATCGTATCGTGGCGTCCAGGCCTGTCCAGCGTCCCCTTGTCGCAGAGAGGGGGGGAGCGGCACAATTTGGCCATAGTGGTGCCAAAATGCCACTGATGGGCGCATAGCCTGAATGAAACGTCTAACCGAAGAGTGAAAAATAGTTGAGAATGTGAAGCGTATTTTTATCTATTTGATTTCAAAGAGCCTCCCCTTCTTCGCCTTCTTGGGGAGAGGTCGTGGAATCGGCAGATGACTTGCCTGCCGCTTGCGGTTTGTTCGGGGGGCTGCCGACGGTCCGGGCGGAAGCGGACGAAGGGGCTGGCGCGGGGGCACCCGGTTTCGTCCGTCGCGCCAGGGCGGCTTCAACCACTTCCAGGTTCTTCTGCCAGTCGCCCATCGGGGTGCCTGCCAGCACCAGCGACCGGCGCATCAGGTCGGCGGCTTTTTGCGGCTGGCCCTGGCGGAAGCGGATAACGCCCAGCAGGTGGATCGCGGCGGGATGTTCGGGAACCCGCTTCAGGACGGCGAGCAGCAGTTTTTCCGCCGGTTCGGCACGGCCGGCCCGCATGTGGGCGACGGCAGTGGAAATGGCGGTTCCGGGCGACAGGCTGGCCATGGGTGGGGTGGCATCGCTGTGGAAGGCCTGGGCCAGACGCTCTTCCCACGTTAGTCCCAGATGTTCGAGCATGGCCCGGGTGGTCTTTTCCGGATCGTGCTGGAGTTCGCTTTGCCCCACTTCGAACAGCCGTCCGGGCAGCACCTGCTTCCAGTGGTCGATCAGGCGTTTCTGGGCATGCCACAGCTGGCGCGGCCCATCGGCGAGGGTATCGGGGTCCACTTCGTCACGGGTGATCAGCAGGCCGGCCTGGGGGAAGACCAGGTGCACCAGCCCCACCAGCCCGGCGTCCAGGCCCCGCCCGTCCAGGATATGCTCGGCCCCGGGATCTTCCTTCTGCATGCTGTGCAGCAGCCACCCGGCCACGCGCACGGAATCCTCGGCGGTCAGACCGTCCAGGCTTTCCGGGAACTGTCGGGCACGCTGGGCTTCCTTGTCCCAGGCCTCCATCGCTTCGACCACCAGTGGCAGCAGGTCGAGCGGCCGGGCACCGTGCACCGAGGAATGCGCCGACAGGATGGTGCGTATCCGCTTGGCGGTGGGGGTGGCCAGACCGACCAGGAAAATCGGCAGCCGGGACGGGTCGCCGAAGGTCTGGCGGCCGGCGAAGAAGACCGGTGTCTGATGGGTGATGATCCGGCCCGCCCGGCGGGACAGGGCGGTGGCGTCCAGAACCTTGCGTTTGGGGCGCGCTTCCGGACCGTCCAGATCCTCTCCGGCGGCCAGGGCGTCGACCAGACGGTTTTCCTGCGCCGTCGAAAAGGTCGCTTCCCGCCTCTTTGCCTCTGCGTTCATGGTTCTGTCCAAATTCCCCGCCGACGAACCCCCGCCCCCGCGAAGGGGAGTGGGTTGGGTGTCGTCCATGTTCCCGGTTGCCGGGTCCGCCCCCCGCGTCTCTCGCCCGACTGCAAACCGGGGACCGTCCGGTCTCGTTTCGCTTGCGGTAACGCTTTTGGCGGCTATGGTAATCCCAATTGGGGGGGTACGCCAAGCGCTGTTCACTTATGGTGTTACTGAAAATGTGGTGTTTACATATGTTTAAGGTCGCTGTGGCGACTCATGCCAAGGTGACCCGGCCATGAACTACGACCATGCCTATCACGCCGGCAATTTCGCTGACGTGCTGAAGCATACGGCGCTTTGCCTGTGTCTGGATCACCTGGGGCGCAAGGACAAGGGGTATTTCGTGCTCGATACCCATGCCGGCCAGGGGGCTTATCCCCTGGACGACCCCCGGGTCCTTAAGACCGGAGAGGCCGCCTCCGGCATCCGGCGCCTGCTGGCGATGGAAGAGGACAGATCGCCGGACGGCTTTCCGGCGGCTTTGGGGCGCTATCTGGAGATCGTCCGCTCTTTGGGCGACGGGCGCGGCGGCGGGCGCTATCCCGGCTCGCCCCTGCTGTGTGCCCGGGTGATGCGGCCCCAGGACCGGCTGGTGGTCTGCGAACTGAATCCGCGCCATCTGCCGGACCTGAAGGGCTTGCTGGAGGGAGACCGGCGGGTGCGGGTGGAAGCCCGCGACGGCTACGAGGCCTTGCGCGCCTGGCTGCCGCCGCAGGAGCGGCGCGGGCTGGTGCTGATCGACCCGCCGTTCGAGCGGACCGATGAATTCCCGGCCCTTGTGGAGGCCCTGCGCGGTGCGCTGAAGCGCTGGCAGACGGGGACGGTCATGATCTGGTACCCGGTCAAGGATGGGCGGGCCGTTGCCGACTTCCATGACGCCATGACCAGGGTCGCCCTTGGAGAGGGCGGAGGCGGGGCCGGGGGGCGGCCGGTGCTGATCGCCGGTCTGGCGGTGCGGGTGGCCGTGCCCGGCGGACGGATGACCGAGACCGGCCTGATGGTGATCAATCCCCCCTGGCCACTGGCGGCGGGGCTGGAAGCGGTGCTGCCCGTCCTTGCGACTGTAATGGGCGAAGATTCTACCGCAGGATGGACCTTGCGCTGGCTGGTTACGGAAGATGGAGGGCGCGAAGAAACAAGGGAGCCGTCTTCCCGTCGCACGGTTTGACCGGGGCGCCAATTCGGGGCATTGTCCCAAGGGTGGTATCGGCTCTTCCGAAGGAGGGGCCGTCGTTAGGCGTCAGGTGAGGGTGCACGTAATCTTGGACATGGATCCTATCCGTATCGACGGCACGGATCGAATTCCGACGGTGGCTTTCGATTTCCCGTCGGGTCAGTTGAGTTTGTCCGGCGAGTCTTATCCCGAGGACGCGGCGGCTTTTTATGTGCCTCTGCTGGATGCCTTGCGCCGGTACGTGTCCGTTTGCCCGAAGGAACGGTCGGTGGTCCTGACCCTGGCCATGGTCTACTTCAACAGCAGCTCGGCCAAGGCGCTGATGAATATTTTCCAGGTGTTGGAGGCGACGGCGGCCGAGGGGCGTTCGGTGACGATCAATTGGATCTTCCGCACCGGAGATGACACCATGCAGGAGTTTGGGGAAGATTTTGCCGAAGACTTCGAACACGTGAAATTCCTGTTGCACGAACGGGAACGCGTTTAGGGGACGCCGGTCGTCCTTTTTGCGAGACCGACAGATGACCGAGCCCTCAAATCCCCCGACCCCGCCTCCGACGACCCCGACGGCGTCCGCCCCGCCTTCGCTCTTTGAAACCGAGGAACGGGTTCTGGTCGAAGCGGAGGAGTTGCTCGCGCGGCTTGATGCGGACGGAGCGCCGGAGTTCACCGCCGCCAGCGCCCTGGTCGAGGCCTATCGTCGCGGCTACAAGGAACAGCGGCGCCTGGTGTGGCTTTCCGACCGACTGCAGGGGCAATTGGGCCGGATCGGCCGCGCCTTGCAACATAAGACCGATCAGCTGGAAGCGGTGCTGGAAGCGGCGGGCGAGGGCATCGCGGCGTTCGATGCCGGGGGGCATCTGACCCTGGCCAATCGGAGGGTGTGGAGCCTTTTGCATCTGACGGACGTGGAGATTCCCGAGCGTCTGGACCGCGAAGCCTTCGATACCCTGGTGGCCCGCCATGCGGCTGTGCTGTCCCGGGATCCGGCCAGCGACCGGGCAGAGATGGAATTCGCCGACGGCCGCGTGGTCCAGGAACGGTCCACCCGCAGCGCCGATGGCGGCGAAGTGGCCGTCTATCTGGATGTCACCAGCGAACGCCGGCGGCAGCGGGAACTCCAGGCCGCCCGCCGCCAGTCGGAAGCGGCCAACCGCGCCAAATCCCTGTTCCTCGCGGCCATGAGCCACGAAATCCGCACCCCCATGACCGGCGTGCTGGGCATGGCCGACCTGCTGGGCAGCAGCGGCTTGACGCCGGAACAGGTGGGCTATGTGGATACCCTGCGCGCATCGGCCCAGACCCTGCTCACCATCATCAACGACATCCTCGACTTCTCGAAGATCGAAGCGGGGCGGATGGTGCTGGAGGATCTGGCCATCGACCCCGGCGGCGTGGTGCGCGAGGTGGTCACCCTGCTGGATCCGGTGGCCCGGGACAAGGCGCTGTCCCTGGGGGTGATCATTGACGAGGCCGTGCCCCCCCAGGTGCGGGGCGACGCGGCCCGCCTGCGCCAGGTGCTCTATAATCTGGTGGGCAATGCCATCAAGTTCACCGAACACGGGGCGGTGGCGGTCAGCCTGCGCCGGGTTGATGGCCTGGCCGGGCGCCATGTGCTGCGCTTCGAGGTCAAGGACACCGGTATCGGCATCTCGCCGGAGGTGCAGGAAACCCTGTTCCAGCCCTTCAGCCAGGCCGACCTGTCCACCACCCGCCGTTTCGGGGGCACGGGTTTGGGGTTGGCGATTTCTCGCCGTCTGGTCGGGCTGATGGGCGGCACGATGGGGGTGAACAGTGCGCCAGGAGTCGGCTCGCTGTTCTGGGTGCAGATTCCGTTCCTGGCACCGCAGAAGGTTCCCGCCACGTCTGCGGCGGCGGGGCAGGGAGCAGCGGATGGAAGCGGGCAGCAGGTCCCCGGGATGGCGGAACGGGAAGCCGCCGCGACGGAGCGGGAGCGGGCTGCGCCGGTCATCGATTTCGCCGTGCTCGACCAGCTGCAGACGGCAGTGGGGGACGAGGCCTTTTCGGGCATGCTCGGCGTCTGTGCCGAAGGACTGCGGCGGGATCTGTCCACGGCCAGAGCCGCCCACGAGGCCGGAGATGCCGATGCCGCCCGGCGGATGATCCAGGGCATGGGCGGGCTGGCCGATACCTATGGCGCCCGCCGCCTGGCCGAGGAAGCCCGCCGTCTGGCGGTGAAGATGGTGGGGGAAACGGGGCGGGAGGATATCTCCGCCCGCCTGACCACCCTGGATCGCAGCCTGGAACAGGCATTGGAGGCGATGGGCGCCGGCGGGGTCGGCGGCGGGCCGGCCGACCTGACGGATGCCGATGAAGCGGCGGGCGCGCCGCCCCTGCACCAGGTGGTGATCATCGAGGACGAGCCGGCAACCGCCCTTCTCATGCGGCGCTCTCTGAACCGGCTGGACGGCGTGCGGGCGGTGGTTTTCGCCGATGCCCGCAGTGCCCTGGAATGGTGTCGCAGCGGTCTGCCGGACCTGATCCTCGCCGACTATCTGCTGCCCGGCATGGATGGCCTGGAGTTCCTGGAACAATTCCGCCTGCTGCCAGGTGCCGGAGGAGTGCCGGTGGTGGTGGTTACCGGCCGGCCGGAAAAGGAGTTGATGGAACGTGCCCTGAGGGCCGGGGCGATGGACTTCCTGCGCAAGCCGGTGGACCCGGCGGAATTCGGCGCCCGGGTGCGCAACATGCTGCGCCTGCGGGAGCGCCATCTGGAGCTGGAACAGGCCAACGACGCCCTGGAAGAACAGGCCCGCAGCCTGCGCGGCCTGAACGCGGCCCTGCGCAAGGAGATCGAGAACCGCCAGCAGCTGGAAAAGGAACTGCGCCGTCTGGCCGCCCAGGATGACCTGACGGGCTTGCTGTCGCGGCGCCGGCTGATGGAACTGGCGGAGCGGGAGATCGATCGGGCCTTGCGTTCCGGGCGGCCGTGTGCGGTGCTGGCCCTGGATCTGGACCACTTCAAGGCGATCAACGACAGCTTCGGCCACGGGGCGGGGGACGACGCCCTGCGCTGGTTCGCAGACCGCTGCCGGGAGGGGTTGCGGACCGTGGATCTTGTGGGGCGGATGGGGGGCGAAGAATTTGTTGCCGTGCTGCCCGATACCGACCTGCGCTCGGCAATCGATGTGGCGACGCGGCTGCGCAAGGCGGTGGGTCAGGCCCCTCACAGCCCCATTCCGGATGGCCGGCCACTGACGGTCAGCATCGGCGTCGCCGGCTGGTCCGCCGATCAGCCGTCCCTGGCTTCCCTGATGCGTCGCGCCGACGAAGCCCTGTATGATGCCAAGCGGGATGGACGGGATCGGGTTGCCGTGGCCCCGCAGCCGCCGATGATGCCGAAATTCTAGAATTTTGTTTGACAGGCGGGAGAGCGGAAGATGTCCGGGACGTTCGAAGAGGAACCGCCGTTGCTGACGATCCCGGCCCGGTCGTCCGATCTGGGGGGACTGATGGTGGCGCGGATCCTGCCCTATCGCCGGCGACGCAGTGTGGGGCCGTTCGTCTTCTTCGACCACATGGGACCGGCGGTGATGGCACCGGGGCAGGGGATCAACGTGCGTCCCCATCCCCATATCGGCCTGGCCACCCTGACATGGCTGCTGGAGGGGCGCATCCGCCATCATGACAGCCTGGGCAGTTTGCAGGAGATTGCGCCGGGCGCGGTCAACTGGATGGTGGCGGGGCGGGGGATTGTCCATTCGGAACGCACGCCGGAGGCGTTGCGGGGGGCGGAAACCCGGCTGAACGGACTGCAAACCTGGCTGGCCCTGCCGCCGGACCAGGAAGAAACGGCTCCGGGCTTCGCCCATCACCCGGCTGAATCCCTGCCGCGCTGGTCTGACGATGGGGTGGAGGGCACCGTTGTGGCCGGCACGGCGTTCGGGCTGGAAGCGCCGGCCCGCGTGTTCAGCCCGACCCTGTATATCGATGTGACCCTGGCACCGGGTGCCCGGCTGGCCTTGCCGGCGGAACATCCGGAGCGGGCGGTTTATGGTCTGTCCGGGACGGCGGCGGTGGGCGGCCGGCCGGTGACGCCGGGAGTGTTTGCCTTGGCGGACGGAGGGGACCCGGCGCCAGTGGTGACGGTGGCGGCAGAGGCGCCCGAACCTGCGCGGCTGGTGGTGATCGGTGGCGCTCCACTGGAAAAGCCGGTGAAAATCTGGTGGAACTTCGTGTCTTCCCGCCCCGAGCGGATCGAACAGGCCAAGGCCGATTGGCGCAAGGGGCGGTTTATGGCGGTTCCGGGTGAGGATGATGCCTTGCCGCTGCCGGAATAGGAAAAGGTTGGGTATGATGGGGGTTTCTCAGAGACTGCTGGGCCGTTGGTTGGGTCTGGATCGGCATATTCAGATCGCGGATGTGGGGGCGGCCCTGACGGAACGGCCACCCTATCAAGCCCTGGTGGAGGCGGGTTCGGTGCGGCTGCATCTGTTCGAGCCCGATAGCGGGGCTGCGCAGCATCTACGGGAAAGCTATGGGCCGCCCCACTCGGTTCACGAGGCTTTCATCGGTTCGGGAGGCCCGGCGGTCTTCTACCAGACCAACTGGAGCTGCACGGGGTCGCTTTTTCCTGCCAACCCGACCTTTAACGGGCGCTTTTCGAATCTCGACGAGTTCATGAAGCCGGTCGGGGAAATCCCGGTGCCGACACGAACGTTGGATCATGTTCTGTCCGATGCGGGGGTGTCGCTGGATATCCTGAAAATGGATGTGCAAGGGGCGGAATTGAGCATCTTACAAGCCGCGCCCCAGGTGCTCGAGGATGTGATTTTCATCATGGCGGAGGTTTTGTTTGCCCCGTTGTATAAAAATGCGCCGGATTTCAGTGATGTGCACCAGTATCTGCGAGCGCACGGTTTTATGTTGCACACATATAATAGTGTGGGGAAACGCGTCCTGAAGGAGAGCGAAATAGAGGGCGAGCCCTATAGGGGGTTTCAGCAGTTCTTATGGTCTGATGCTATATACTTGCCTACTTTTGAGCGCTTGGAAATGTATGATAGTCATAAGTTGAAGGCGGGGGCGGCGATGCTTCACGCTATCCAGTCAGTGGATTTCGCCGCCCATCTGCTCGACCTGCTGGATGGCCATGACGGCGGAGATCGTGCGCAACGCTATCGGCGGTTGATAGGGGTGGGGAATAAGGTTTGGGACGATTGTCAGGGAGAGATCGCGCCAATCACCTGATCCGTCGCCACGAAGCCCAGTGACATGGCGACCACCAGCAGGGCGCCGATGATGCGCGGCGGTGCGGGAACCGGCAGGTCGAACCAGCGGCATCCGGCCCCGATGACCAGGCCGAGCAGCAGGCCGGAAAGATCCGAAAGGACGACGGCGTCCGGCTGAGCGGGGGTCATCAGCGGTCTCCTTTGAAGCGGGGGACGGGGCCGCCGCAGTATTTCCGGTGGCGCGCTTCCCGGCATCCGGCCAGGCGGTCCATCAGCACATATCCCAGGGTCATGGCGAAAACGACGGCGGCGCCCAGCAGGACGGGGGGAGCCGGCAGGGCGATCCCGCCGAGGCGGCAGAGAACGCCGATCAGCAGGCTGAGAAGCAAGGCGGCGGCGATTTTCATGAGGGGGTCTCCGCAGGCGGATGGGCGGCGATCCAGTGGCGTACGGCCGGCGTGCCCTGGACCTGCCACCGATGAACGGCGGCTTGCAGGGCTTTGTCAGCATTGGTCACGCGGTCGTGCTGCCGCAGGTGATCGATCCATGAGGCGGTCTTGAAGGTTTCCACGAAGACGCCGTCCCGCTCCGTATCCTCGAACAGTCCCCAGTCATAGCCGCCGATGCGTCCGCGCGCCGGGGCCAGGGCGGCGATCGCGGTCAGGAACGCCCGCCGGTCCGCTGCGGCGACCTGGTATTCGATGGAAACCAGGACCGGCCCCGTGTCGGTATCGTGGTGCGCGGAAATGACCGGGGCCGGCCAGTGCATGGACGGTGCGAGATCGAGGTCGGCTCCGGTGCCCAGCTTGAAGCGCCAGGTCAGTCCTGCCACCAGCACGGCGCCGGCCGCTGCGGTCATCAGGGCACCCGGGATGCCGGCCAGCGTCGCCACCTGGCCCCAGATCAGGCTGCCCGCCGTCATCGATCCGAAGAAGACGGTGACGAACAGGGACAACCCCCGCGCTCGGACCCAGTCCGGCAGCGCGACCTGGGCCGAGACGTTGAGGCTGGTGAGAACGGCGATCCAGGAAACGCCGGTCAGGAAGCCGCCGGCGGCTGCCAGGACCTGCCCCGGACCGGTGGCCATAAGGGCGAGGACTCCGGCGGTGCAGACCGTGCCGGCCAGAACCACCCGGTCGGCCCCCAGCCGCCGGCGCAATGAACCGAGACCCAGCGCGCCGGACACCGCGCCGGCCCCGACGCAGCCCAGCAGAATGCCGTAGAACTCGGCTCCGGCGCCGATCAGGGTTCGGGTGATCAGCGGCAGCAGGGACCAGAAGGCGCTGGCGAACAGAAAGAAGCCCACGGCCCGCCACAGGGTGGCCTTCAGGGCGTCGTTATGACGGGCATGGGCCAGTCCCAGTCGGATGGCGCCGACCAGATGTTCCGGGGGCAGCCGGGGATCCGTGGTCCCGGCCGGGCGCCACCAGAGCAGGGCGGCGACGACGATCAGATAGCTGGCGGCGTTGATCAGAAACGGATAGGCCACTCCGGCGGCGGTGATGACGAAGCCGGCGACGGCCGGTCCGATGGCCCTGCTGATATTGACGCCGACGCTGTTCATGGCCACGGCCGGCTGCAGCAGAGGCTTGGGCACCAGCGTGGGAACCAGCGCCTGCCAGGCCGGCGCGGTCAGGGCTGCCCCCAGACCCATCAGAAAGGTACAAGCCACCAGGATCACCGGTGTCGCCCGATCCGCCATCACCACCAGCCCCAGAGCCGCCGCCACCAGGGCCAGACCGATCTGGGAGACGATCAGCAGGCGGCGGCGGTCGACGATATCCGCCAGGGCACCGGCGGGCAGGGCGAACAGGAATACCGGCAAGGTGGTGGCGGTCTGGACCAGGGCGACCATGATCGGCGAGGGCGCCAGGGTGGTCATCAGCCATGACGCTCCCACGTCGTGCATCCAGCCGCCCATGTTGGACAGCACCGTCGCCCCCCACAGGACGGCGAACACCCCGTGGCGGAACGGCGCGAAGGACGAGGGGACCGGCGGCCTGCCAGGGGTGGCAGGGTCGGGGGGGTGATCGGTAGCGGGATTTGATCCGGGGTTTGGGCTGGGGCCGGGGTTTGGGGTTGCGGTGGTCATGGTGTCTTCTCCTGCCGGACGGCTTAGAAGGCGAAGCAGGAACATCCCAGCGCGCCCCAGAAGGCGGAGCGGTCGGACACGGGCAGGGGCGTGGCCCAGGCGATATGGTGGGCATGGCCGTGAAGGGCGCAGTGGCTGTCACAGGCACAGGTGGAGCTGGCGGCCGGACCGGTGGCGTCCATGGAGGCCGTGGCCGAGGCTGGCCGGCCGTCGTCCGCCCGCCAGTGCCCGCCCCACAGCGCGGCCGGCGACCAGTCGGGAGACGGCGGCGGGGCGCCAGGATCCCGGTCCCGGAAAGGACCGGCGCCATAGACGACCGCTCCCCCGACCATGGTCAGCACGGATTCGAGATGCTGAATGCGGTCGCCCGGGACGGTCATGTAGTCGTCCGACAGAACCACCAGATCCGCATAGGCCCCGGGGCGCAGGGTTCCCTTGACGTCCTCTTCGCCGGAGAACCAGGCCGATCCCCGGGTCCACAGGGTCAGGGCCGTTTCCCGGTCCAGCCGTTCGCTTTCCCGGGTCAGGGTCAGTCCGCCCAGGGTCTTGCCCTGGGTCAGCCAGTACAGACAGACCCAGGGGTTATAGGAAGACACCCGGGTCGCATCCGTGCCGGCGCCCACGGGCAGCCCGGTGCGCAGCATGCCGGCCACCGGCGGGGTAGCTTCGGCGGCCCGGGCGCCGTAGCGGTCGACGAAATATTCCCCTTGGAAGGCCATGCGATGCTGGACGGCGATGCCGCCGCCCAGGGCCTTGATCCGTTCGATATTGCGCGGCGACACGGTTTCGGCGTGATCGATGATGAAGCGGGAGGCAAAGGGGGCGCCTCCGGTCACCCGCTCGAAGACGGTAAGGAAGCGGTCGATGGTCTCGTCATAGGTGGCGTGGATGCGGAAGGGCCATGTGTTGTCGGCCAGCAGGCGGACGATGGACTCAAGCTCGCTTTCCATCACCGGCGCCAGATCCGGCCGGGGTTCCAGGAAGTTCTCGAAGTCGGCGGCCGACCAGGTGAGGTTCTCTCCGGCCCCGTTCATGCGCAGGAAAGCATCGCCGGCACCGGGGCTGGTCATGGAAATCCAGTGTTCATAGTCGTCCCGTTCTTCGCCGGCTTTCTGGGCAAACAGGTTGTAGGCCACCCGGACGGTCAGTTTTTCTGCGGCATGGAGCTTCTGGATGATGTCGTAATCTTCCGGGTAGTTCTGATTGCCGCCACCGGCATCGATCACCGAGGTCACTCCCAGGCGGTTCAGTTCGCGCATGAAGTGGATGGTGGAATTCATCTGATCGTCCGGCGGTAGGCGCGGGCCTTTCGCCAGGGTGGCGTAAAGGATCAGGGCCGAGGGCTTGGCGATCAGCATTCCGGTCGGCATGCCGTCCGGACCCCGCTCGATCAAACCGCCCGGCGGATCGGGGGTGTCCTTGCCCATGCCGATGGCCCGCAATGCCGCGCGGTTGAGCAGGGCGCGGCCATAAAGGTGCAGGATGAACACCGGCGTGTCGGGGGCGGCGGCGTTGATTTCTTCCAGCGTCGGCATGCGCTTTTCGGCGAACTGGAATTCGGACCAGCCACCGACCACGCGGACCCATTGGGGCGCGGGGGTGCGGGCGGCCTGGGCCGCCAACAGGCGCAAGGCATCGGCCAGCGAGGGCACACCTTCCCACCGCAGCTCCAGATTATAGCTGAGGCCGCCCCGGATCAGATGGATGTGGCTATCGTTCAGGCCCGGCACCACCCGCCGGCCGCCCAGGTTCAGGTGGTCCGTATCCGGTCCGGCAAGGGCGAGGATCTCCCGGTCGGTGCCGGCTGCAAGAACCACCCCGTCGGCGAGGGCGATGGCTTCGGCGGCCGGGGTATCCCGATCCAGGGTGGTGATCAGGCCGTTGAACAGAATGGTCTCGGGATAGGATGGCATGGCGGCACCTGAGCGGCGGAAACACGGGGCGAAGCAGGCCTCCCCCGGGACCAGCCGATGGTGCGGACCCGGAGGAGGGCAGAAGGAGGAGGGAGGCGGGGTGGACGTGGGCTATTCGGCGGCGACCGGCGCCAGGGCTTCGTGAGAATCCTTGGTGCGCTGGGGGGCCTTGTGAACCATGGTGTAGGCGTAATCGACGCCCATGCCGTAGGCGCCGGAATGTTCCGAGACCAGCGAGATGACGGCGTCGTAGGTGTCCCGCCGCGCCCAGTCGCGCTGCCATTCCAGCATCACCTGCTGCCAGGTCACCGGCACCACGCCGGCCTGGAGCATCCGCTGCATGGCGTAGTCGTGGGCGTCCTTGGAAGTGCCGCCGGAAGCGTCGGCGACCATGTAGATTTCGTAGCCGCCTTCCAGCATCGCCGACAGGGCGAAGGTATTGTTGCAGACCTCTGTCCACAGGCCCGACACCACGACCTTCTTCCGGCCGGTGGCCGCCAGGGCGTCCCGGACCTTCTGGTCGTCCCAGGAGTTCATGGAGGTTCGTTCCAGGACCGGCTGGCCGGGGAAGACGTCCAGCAGTTCGGGGAAGGTGTAGCCCGAGAAGCTTTCGGTCTCGACGGAGGTGATGGTGGTGGGGATGTTGAAGATCTTGGCGCCCTTGGCGAGGCCGACCACATTGTTTTTCAGGGTCTGACGGTCGATGGACTGAACGCCGAAGGCCATCTGCGGCTGCTGGTCGATGAAGATCATCTGGCAGTTGGCGGGGGTCAGAAGGTCAAGCTTGGGCGAAGTCATCGCTTTGGGTCCTTGTGTTGCAGAAAGGGTAGGAAACGCGTTGAAAGGAGTGGGGGGGGGGAGTAAAGGAGGTCGGCACCGGTCCGCTCAGCTCCGCAGGAAGGCGAGCAGGTCGGCGCTGATCTCGGCCCCGCTGGTCTGCGGCAGGCCATGGGAGCCGCCGGGAAAGACCTTCAGGGTGGCGTTGGGCAGCAGACGCGCGGCGGCGTGGGCAGAGGCCTTGATGGGCACCACCTGGTCGTCGTCACCATGCAGGATCAGGGTCGGGACGCCGATGCGCTTCAGGTCCTCGGTGAAGTCGGTTTCCGAGAAGGCCTTGATGCAGTCGAAGGCGTTCTTGTGGCCCGACATCATGCCCTGGAGCCAGAACGCGTCGGCCATGCCTTGCGATACCGTTGCGCCGGCGCGGTTGAAGCCGAAGAAGGGACCGGTCGCCAGATCCCTGTAGAGCTGGGAGCGGTCCTTGATGCTGGCATCGCGGATGCCGTCGAAGACGTCGATGGGCAAACCGTCCGGATTGGCCGGGGTTTGCAGCATCAGCGGCGGGACGGCGCCCACCAGCACGGCCTTGGCGACGCGGTCGGTGCCGTGGCGCCCCATGTAGCGGGTGATCTCGCCGCCGCCGGTGGAATGGCCGACCAGGACCAGATCCCTCAGGTCCAGCGCCTCGATCAGGGTCGCCAGATCATCGGCATAGGTGTCCATGGTGTTGCCGCCCCAGGGCTGGCTCGACCGGCCGTGGCCGCGCCGGTCGTGGGCAATGGCGCGATAGCCGTGCTCGGCGACGAACAGCATCTGCGCCTCCCAGGCATCGGAGTTGAGGGGCCAGCCGTGGCTGAACAGAACGGGCTGTCCCGAACCCCAGTCCTTGTAATAGATCTCCGTACCGTCCTTGGTGACGACTGTGGGCATGATCGGATGTCCTTGGCGGGAGATGGGGGAGAGAAGGGCGAGGAGAGACAGCAGCCCCTCGCCCGTCACCGGCTTGCGGTGATAGGCAAGCAGGCCGCTCTCCAGCGCGTTCCGCCGGTCGGCATCGAACGGAGCGGCGGTCATCATGATGGTGGGGATCCGGTGGCCGAGGGCGATCACCCGCCGGTGCAGGTCCAGCCCCCCCATGCCGGGCATGTGCGCGTCGACCAGAAGGCAGCGGGTATGGGTGGGCGCGTCGGAGGACAGGAAGGCATCGCCGCTACCGAAGGCGGCCGTGCGATAGCCCATCGCGCGTGCGAGACCGACGATCGCCGCGCGGCAGGCGTCGTCGTCGTCGATGACGACTATCAGCGATGGGGCTGTGGACATCGGCACGCCTTTTCGATCCCGGGGCAGGGGTGCGATCGGGCGTGGGGTCTGTCGAGAGAGGGGTTATCCCGAGCGCCGAAATAGGATAAGAAAACGACGTCGGGGCCGACAATTATGCGGGAGGAGGAGGCGACTTCGCCCTTTCGGTAAGGCGTCCCAGCCGGTCGGACAGGCGGACCAGATCGGGCAGGGTGGCCGCCCCCATCTTGCGCATGGCCTGGGCGCGGTGGGCCTTCACGGTGACTTCGCTAACCCCCAGGTCGGCGGCGATTTGCTTGTTCACCCGGCCCTCGGCGACCAGGGTCATGACTTCCCGTTCCCGCTGGGTCAGGGACTGGTGCCGGTCCCACAGGGCGCCGTCCGACAGGGCCTGGCGCCGTCCTTCCCGGTCCAGGGCGATGCCCCGGTGCACGGCATCCAGGATATCCTGATCCCGGAACGGTTTGGTCAGGAATTCGATGGCGCCGCCCTTCATCGCCGCCACGGACATGGGGATATCGCCATGGCCGGAGATGAACACCACCGGGGGCAGGTTGCCGTTGCCGGCATAACGGGTCTGCAATTCCAGCCCGCTCAGGTCGGGCAAGCGGACATCGAGCACGAGGCAGCCGGGCAGGTCCGGCCGGTCCTGGGCGAGAAAGGCCGCAGGGGTGTCGAACAGCATGACCGCGTGCCCGACGGAGCGGAACAGGCTGCTGAGCGACTGGCGGATGGCGGGGTCGTCATCAAGGACGAAAACGACACTGGGGTCCATGGAGCGGGCTCATGGCTGGTGGCTGGGGGGCTTGATCGGAATGGTGATGTGAAAGATGGTTCCTTTGGGCTGGTTTGCCAACGCCCACAGCCGCCCCCCGTGGGAGTGCACGATCATCCGGCAGAGCATCAGCCCCAGCCCCATGCCGCCGGGTTTGGTGGTGCGGACCGGCTGGAAGAAGGGTTCGGGCAGCGCGGCTTCCGGGGCCAGGCCCTTGCCGCTGTCGGCCACGGAAATGCGGATCATGGTCGCCGTGTCCATGCGGGTCCGAATGGTCAGAACGCGGGGACCGTCATTGCCATCCACCATCGCGTCCACGGCATTGGCCAGCAGGTTGGTCAGCAACTGGCGGATCTGGGTGGCATTGCCGAGCGCCGGGGGCAGGCTGGGGTCCAGGTCCCGGGTCACGGTGATCCGCGCCATGGCGGTGACGTGGTGGAAGGGCTTCAGAGCCTCGATGACTTGGGCATTGATATCGACGGCCTCGTGGGGACCGGCTTCGCGCCGGTAGCTGGCGCGCACGCAATCGATGATCTGGCTGGAGCGATGGCCGTCGCGGGTGATGCCCCGCAGGGCCATGCGGGCTTCGTCGAGCACGGGGGGATCCCGGTCGAGCCAGCGCAGGGCGGCATCGGCGTTGGTCACCATGCTCGCCAGGGGCTGGTTGATTTCATGGGCGATACTGGCGGAGAGGGTTTCCAGCGTGGTCAGGTGGCTTTCGCGCATGGTCTGTTCGGCCAGGACCGAGCGGGCGAGCCGGGTGTAGAGCGAGGTGGTGCCCACCAGGATGGCGATGAACACGATGCTGGCGGAAGCCAGCCCGAACACCCGGCCCGACCACCAGCCGACGCTCAGCCGTTCCGGACTGGCATAGGCGAGCAGCACGATTTCGATCACGGCGGTGAACAGGGTCAGCATCAGCCAGATATCCAGCTGGGACTTCCGGGATCGCCAGAGCAACAGGACGGCGAAGGCGATGGTCCCCAGGGCGATGGGGGGTACGATTCCCCACAGATGCGTGGTCCGTCGGGTGTCGGCCATGAAGGCGGGCAGGCTGGATGGGTCGGTGAAGAACAGCCATGTCAGCAGAGCAGCGACGGCCAGGGTTCCGAGCGCGGCCCTCCCGGCAATCCGGGGAGAGGCCTCGTGCGGCCGAAGGGCTTGTTCGCAGCGGTCCCGAAGCAGGATGTATCCCAGAAGGAACAGGGGAAAGCCGATCCGCCGGGTGGCGGCGATCCAGGCGGTGCCTTGCAGGTCGGCAAACAGGCCGGTGCTGCCGAAGACGCCGGGGAAGGACAGCAGCCAGGGAACGATCAGCGCGGCATCCAGCAGATAGCCCATGGCGAGCAGAAGGATCGCCCGGCTGCCCTGGATATTGAAGATGGTCACCAGAAGGAAGGACTTGGAGAGACTGAAGATCAGCGAGGCCGCGGCATAGGCGGGCAGCAGGGCTTCGGTCCCCGTGGTGGGATTTGCCGCGTAGGGCAGGACGGCGAGGAAAGCCACCAGAAAGAGGACGGCGAGGCCGCAGGCGACGGTCATCTGCCGCCGGGTGGGGGGCAGCGACGAAATGAGGACAGGAGGATCCATCGGCTCCCTCCGCGCGGCTTCGGGACAGGGCTATAGGCAGCAGCGGCTTTTGTGCACTGCGAAACGCCAAGGGCCATGCTGGGGAGATGCGCCGATCAGGAGGGATAGTCAACTGGATTCATCGGGAATGGGGGTGGGGATGTCTTCCAAGGGTGGTGCCGGCTCAGCGTGTTCCGGCTCCCCCCGCCCCATCCGTCCGCCGGCTGGCGATCAGGCTGTACATGGTCGGCACCACGAACAGGGTCAGCAGGGTTCCCCCCGCCAGGCCGCCGATCACCGACAGCCCGATGGCCTGGCGGCTGACTGCGCCCGGGCCGGTGGCGATGGCCAGGGGCAGCAATCCCAGGATCATCGCCCCGGTGGTCATCAGGATCGGCCGCAGCCGTTCCTCGGCGGCGCGGGTCACCGCGTCCATGCGGTCCAGGCCTTTGTCCTGAAGCTGGTTGGCGAATTCACAGATCAGGATGCCGTGTTTGGTGATCAGCCCCACCAGGGTGATCATGCCGATCATCGCATAGATGTTGTTGGTCTGCCCCGCCAGCGTCAGGGTCAGCAAGGCCCCGGCGATGGCCAGCGGCACCGTCAGCATGATCGCGAAGGGATCGCGGAAGCTTTCGAACTGGGCGGCCAGCACCAGGAAGATCACCAGAATCGCCATGCCGAATACCTGGGCCGTCCCGCCCCGGCTTTCCACATATTCCTGCGACTGGCCCGTATAGGCAAAGGTGGCGTTGGCCGGCAGTTCCGGTTCGATGGCCGCCACCAGGGCATCCAGCGCCGTGCCCAGGGCCACCCCGTCCGCCGGTGTCGCCGACAGGGTCGCCGAACGCAGCTGGTCATAGTGGCCCAGCGCGGCCGGGGCCACCACCTGGCCGATGGTCACGATGCTGTCCAGGGACACCATCATCGGCTCGCCGTCGGTCCCTTTGATCGTCGAGCGCAGGAAGACGGAATCGATATCCTGCGGGCCGGTGCGGTGGGAATCCTCCAACCGCAGGCGGACGTCGAACTTCTTGCCGTTCAGCAGAAATGTTCCCGCTTTCTGACCCCCGAACAGCGCCGACAATCCGGCCCCCACGTCGGCTTCCGTCAGGCCCAGCACAGCCGCCTTCTCCCGGTCCACCGACACCGTGAAGCGCAGGGAGTCAAGCTGAAGGTCGGATTGCACACCGGTCAGTTCGGGCAGGGCGCGGGCCTTGGCTTGCAAGACCTCCATCAACTCGCCCAACTGGTCGTAGTCGCCGACGGTGCGGATCGCCAGGCTGACCGGCTGGCTGCTCGCCCCCGACCCGAAGGTGGCGGGGATGATCGGGAACGACATCGCCCCAGGGATCGCCGACAGCGGCCCATGGATCGCCCGCTGCACGTCCAGCACGGTCACATCCGGCCGGTCTTCCCAGGGCTGTAGGATGACGATGCCCAAGGCCCGGTCCTTGGTTGGCGTGCCGGCCACGGTCATCAGGCTGTCCAGCCCCGGCGCCGCGTCTTTCAGCACCGCCGTCATCTCATCGGTTATGGCCAGGGTGTGGTCCAGGTTGCTGTTGGTCGGCGTGGCCTGCACCACCAGCAGATAGCCCTGGTCTTCCGTCGGCACCAGCTCGCTGCGCAGGCCCGCATAGAGCCACGCGGCGGCCGCCGCCACCCCGAACGCCAGCACCACGACGACCACGCGCACCTTCAGGGCGGCGCGCAGGGCCTTGCCATAAACCCGCGTCAGCCCGCCGAGCACGGCGTCCACCCGGCGCTGAAAGGCGTTGGGCTGGCCCGGCTTGAGCAGGCGGGCGCACATCATCGGCGACAAGGTCAGCGCCACCAGGCCGGAGATCAGGACCGCCCCGGCCAGCGTGAAGGCGAATTCCTTGAAGAACGCCCCCACCGTACCGGGCATCATCCCCACCGGAGCAAAGACGGCGGCCAGGGAAATGGTGGTGGCGATCACCGCGAAGGTCACCTCGGCCATGCCCTTGTGGGCGGCTTCGGGGGCGGGCAGGCCGTCTTCGATATGGCGGTGGACATTCTCGACCACCACGATGGCGTCGTCCACCACCAGGCCGATGGCCATCACCAGGGCCAGCAGGGTCAGGGTGTTGATGGAAAAGCCCAGCACCGCCATGAAGGCCAGGACACCGATGATCGATACCGGAATGGCCACCAGCGGCACCACCGAAGACCGCAGCGAGCCCAGAAAGATGACGATGATCAGCAGCACCAGGACAAAGGCCTCGCCGATGGTCTGGAACACCTCTTCGATCGAGCGTTCGATGAACACCGTGCTGTCGAAGACGATGGCGGCGGTCAGGCCCGCAGGCAGGGTCCGCCGCACGGTGTCCAGCTGTGCCCGCACCGCCTTGGCCACATCGATGGGGTTGGCAGTGGGCGCGCGGACGATGCCGAAGCCCACGGAGTCCTTGCCGTTCACCCGCATCGCCGTGGTGCGGTCCGTGCCCGACAGGGTCACATCGGCCACGTCCTCCAGCCGCATGTGGGTCAGGCCGTCGGAGCGCAGAATCAGGTTTTCGAACCCGACCGCCTCGGACAGGGCGGTGGCGGTGCGCAGGGCATATTCGTTGGGGCCGACGTCGATGGTGCCGGCCGGGGCATCCACGTTGTGTTCCAGGATCCCGCGCTGGACCTCCGACACGCTCATCCGCTGGGCGGTCAGCCGGTCGGGATGCAGGGCCACGCGCATCTCGTAGTCCCGGTCGCCGAAGGTGGTGACCTGCGCAACCCCGTCGATGGCGCGGAAGCTGTTCAGCAGAAAGCGGTTCAGGTAGTCGGTGATGGCCACGTCGGTCATGGTATCGCTGGACAGGGCGATATACACGATCGGCTCGGCATCGGCGTCGGACTTGCGGGTGACCGGGGGATCCGCCTCGTCGGGCAGTTGGTCGGCCACCTGATCGATGGCCGCGCGCACGTCGTTGGCGGCGGCATCGATATCGTTGTCCAGGTCGAAGGTCATCGAGATCCGCGAAACGCCGTCGGTGGTGGTCGATGTCATGAATTTCAGACCGTCCACCGCGCCCAGCTGTTCTTCCAGGATTGTCGTCACCTGGGTCTCCACCAGACTGGCTTCCGCGCCGCCATAGGTGGTGGTGACGCTGAGCACAGGGGTGTCCACCCGGGGCAGCTGGCGGATCGACAGGCTTTGGATGCCGGCGAGACCGGCCAGAACCACCAGCACATTCAGCACGATGGTGAAAACCGGCCGACGGATACACAGCGAGGGAAGGGACATCAGCCGGCTCCGTCCTTGGCGGCGGGGGCAACGGGGGCAGCCGTCCCATCATTGGCCGGTGCGCGTACCTGGACGGGGCTGCCGGGGCCAAGGCGCTGCTGGCCTTCCACCACCACCGTATCGCCGGCTGCCAGACCGCCGATCACCTGCACCAGACCGGCCTTGCGCTGGCCGGTGGTGACGACCACCGGCTGGGCCTTGCCGTCGGCCACCGTGTAGACGGTCAGGCCCTTGACCGTGGGCACCAGGGCGCCTTCGGGAATCAGCAGCGCGCCCTTGGTCACTTCCACGGTCACGGATACCGACACGAACATCCCCGGCCGCAGGCTCTGCGGAGCGTCCAGCAGGGCCTTCACCCGCACCGCGCGGGACAGGCTGTTGACCGCAGGGTCGATGACGGTGATGGCCCCCGT
Source organism: Rhodospirillaceae bacterium Z3-40 (assembly GCA_046233135.1). Lineage (GTDB taxonomy): Bacteria > Pseudomonadota > Alphaproteobacteria > Rhodospirillales > Rhodospirillaceae > JBJXHN01. The sequence continues at coordinate 125,970 of JBJXHN010000007.1, forward strand.
GGCCGTACTTTCCGGATAGGCCGACGACCAGACCGACACCGGCTGCCCCTCCGCCAGTTTGCGCAGGTGGCGCTGGGGAACCTCGAACAGCACCTGAAGCGGGGGCATGGCATAAAGGGTGGCCAGCGCCTTGCCCTGCTCGGTGTAGTCCCCTTCCTCTACCGTCAGCAGGCTGAGGACCCCGTTGAAGGGGGCCAGCACCTCGGTATGGGTCAGGTCCACCTTGGCGGCATCCACCCTGGCCAGGGCCTGGGTCACTCCGGCTTCGTCTTCGGGAACCTGGGAGCGCGGGGCGGCATTGCGTTTGACCAGTTCCTGGGTGCGTTCCAGCTTCTTGCGGGCCACGTCCAGCTCGGCATTGGCCGAGGTCAGCTGGGCCTGTTCCGCCAGATCGTCCAGCCGGAACAGCACATCTCCCTTGGACACCCGCTGACCGTCCTTGACCAGCACCTGGACGATACGGTCGGCCTTGGCGGTCTGGATCGGTGCGTCCTTGATGGCCAGGATGGTGCCGACCACGTCCAGGGTGATCGGCAGATCCTTCTCCGTCACCGATGCGGTCGTTACCGGCACCGCCGGCCGCTCGCCCGTTGTCTGGGATGATGCCTCCTGGGCCTGGGCCGGCAGGATGGACAGGCCCGGCACCGCACCGGGTACCGCCATTGCGCCAGCCGGCAGCAGGACTGCCAGCGACATGGCCCGCAGCGCGCCCTTCGGGGAGACGGAAGGCCGGGAGGGAAACCGGAACCAGGGCGGGACGGGCATGACGCTCTCCTTATGGTCGCCCATCGCGGATCCCGGCGAGGAAGGGCCGCAGACGGACGGTATGGTTCGACCGTTACGGTACCGGTACACCGGATCGGTCACAAGCCAACTTGTGTTACTTTCTGCGCTGTTATCACCTTATAGGGGAAGAGCTGGCTGGCCTGGATGGCGGATTTGGCGCCACAGGGCGCGGCGCAGGGTTCTGGCCAGGCGCTGGCGCAGGGCGGGCAGGCCGGACTCCGGCATCAGCCGCTCGGCAACGGCGACTCCTGCCACGCGGGGCAGAGGACCGGTGCCGTTCAGCCGCCGCCGCGACATCAGCACGGTGGTAAAGCCCGCTTCTCTCGCAATCCGCAGCGTCGTGGCGTTGACATCGGCCGTTCCGCCGAAGGGCAGGGCCAGCACGCCATCCAGCCGGTTGGGCAGGAGGGCGAGGGCGGCCGTATTGCGGGCCAGTTCCTCCGCTTGCTCCTGCGCGGTCAGGGAGGACAGAACATAGTGGTTATAGGTGTGGCAGCCATAGGTGATCAGCGGGTCATCCACCGCCGCCCGGGCCGAAGAGAGACAATGGCCGCTGCCCGGCGGCGGCATCAGGCCGCGTTCGGTCAGGAAGGCGGCCACAGCCTCGGCGACGGTGCGGCTGTTCAGGGCCGGGGTCTTGCTGGCGCGATAGAACCGCGCGGACCCCGCCGCCCGCAAGGGATCGCCGGCGGGCAGGCTGTCCAGGAAGGCCGGCACCAGCCCGCTGGTCAGCAGCAGGCGCACGTGGTCGCGCCAGAACACGCCGCCGTCCAGGGTGCAGCCGTTGACGAAGACCGTGGCCGGGATACCAAGCGCGCGCAGCACCGGTAGGGCTTCAGTGAAAACGCTGGTGTAGGCGTCGTCGAAGGTCAGCACCGCCAGCCCTTTGCGGCGCGGGGTGGCCAGCCACTCGGGCAGGGGGACGAAGGCGAAGCGGCGCTGCATCCATGTCAGATGCGCGGCCAGAGCGTCGGGAGAGACATTGTGCAGATGACCGCGCAGGTCGGCCGGCTCGGCCGTGTAGGTGCCGTGATACAGCAGGATGGGGCTGGTGGCGCGCAGGCCGATCATGGAGGGGGCAGGGTCCTGACGACGAAGGAATGGGGGGCGCGCAGTTTTGCCGGTTTCCGCCGGGCTGGGAAGGCGTTAAAAGGCAACACGTTTTGTCTCGCTGTGTCGCGCCTGTATCCGGCGAGATTTCGTCGCGTCACCCTTCCGTCCAGGAGCCCGCTCCGATGCCCCAGTCCTCTTCCCCCGTCCATGGTCGCCGGATCTCCGTCATCGGCCTGGGCTATGTCGGTTTGCCGGTGGCGGCCGCGTTTGGCCTTCAGGGGCCGGTGGTGGCCTTCGACATCGACGCCGGGCGTATCGCCGAGCTGTCCCGGGGCCACGACCGCACCGGAGAGGTCTCCGCCGAAGAGCTTGCGGCCGCCGATCTGGTGCTGAGTTCCGATCCGGCCGATCTGGCGCGGGCGGATTTCCACATCGTCACCGTGCCCACGCCCATCGATGATGCCCGCATGCCCGACCTGCGGCCGCTGCTGTCGGCCTCGCGCTCCGTGGGCAAGGTGCTGAAGAAGGGCGATATCGTCGTCTACGAATCCACCGTCTACCCCGGCGCCACCGAAGAGGACTGCGTGCCGGTGCTGGAGGCCGAAAGCGGCCTGGTTTTCGGCCAGGATTTCACGGTGGGCTACAGCCCGGAGCGCATCAACCCCGGTGACCGGGAGCACCGCTTCACCACCATCCGCAAGGTGGTGGCCGGCTCCGATGCCGCGACGCTGGAGACGGTAGCAGCGGTCTACGAGTCGGTGGTCACCGCCGGAGTCCATAAGGCCCCGACCCTCAAAACCGCCGAGGCCGCCAAGGTGATCGAGAATACCCAGCGCGATCTCAACATTGCCCTGATGAACGAGCTGGCGGTGATCTTCGACCGCCTGGGTCTGGATACCCGCGACGTGCTGGCCGCCGCCGGGACGAAGTGGAACTTCCTGCCCTTCACCCCCGGGCTGGTGGGCGGTCATTGCATCGGCGTCGACCCCTACTACCTGACCCACCGCGCCAAGAAGGCGGGCTACGAGGCCGAAGTGATCCTGGCCGGCCGGCGGATCAACGACAGCATGGGGGCCTTTGTCGCCAAGCAGGTGCTGCGTCACTTGATGCGCCGGGGCGGGGGGGAACCCGTGGTGACGGTGCTGGGGCTGACCTTCAAGGAAGACGTGCCCGACATCCGCAACACCCGGGTGGTGGATATCGTCGCCGAGCTGGAAAGCTTCGGCGTCACCGTGCAGGTGACCGATCCCCATGCCGATCCTGCCGAAACCCGCGACGATCACGGCCTGGAGCTGGTGGCGGCGGAGGTGTTGCGCCCGGCCGACGCGGTGGTGCTGGCGGTGGCCCACAAGCCCTATCGCGACGGCGGGTGGGATGGCCTGCGTCCGCTGCTGAAGGACGGGGGGCTGGTGGCCGACGTGAAGGGCGTGCTGGACCGCGATGCGGTGCCGGAAGGGCTGACGCTGTGGCGGCTGTAGCCGGCTAAAATTTTTCCGTATCGCCCGGGAACCCTGCCGGGATATGGAGCGTTATGTCGCTCCCGGGCCGCGTCACCGGATGAGGCCCGGGGTTTGCTATGCCCGAAGATGCCAAACGGCCGGTGGGGGAGCCGGCGGAAGCGGCATCGTGTCGGGAGGCTTTTGGACCAGGACTGCTGCCTTATGGATGTTACGCCTCCCACACCGTCGTTTGCTGATCCGTCCGACCCCATCGATTTGACCAATTGCGATCGCGAGCCCATCCACCTGCTGGGTCATGTGCAGGCCTTCGGATGCCTGCTGGCCGTGTCGTCCGACTGGCTGATCAGACATGCCTCCGTCAATGTGGCCGACTATCTGGGCCGGCCTGCCGAAAGCCTGATCGGCACGCCGTTGCGCGACGTGGTCAGCGCTCAGGTAATCCACGACGTGCGCTCCCGCCTGCAGGTGCTGCAGGATGCCGACGCCAGCGAGCACCTGTTCGGTGTGGCATTGCGCCCAGATCTGCCGCGCCGCTTCGATATCTCCATTCACCGCAGCGGCGGGTCGGTGGTGCTGGAGTTCGAGCCGACGGACGAAAGCGGGCGGGGGGACTATGCCGCTCATGTGCGGCCGCTGGTGCAGCGGGTGCAAAAGGCCGACACTGCCGAGGACCTGTGCCGGGGGGCGAGCCGGCAGGTGAAGGCGCTGACCGGATTCGACCGGGTGATGGTCTACCGCTTTGCCGACGACGGATCGGGCGAGGTGGTGGCCGAAACCCACAAGCCCGGCCTGGAAAGCTTTCTGGGGCTGCATTACCCCGCATCGGACATTCCCCGTCAGGCCCGCGCGCTCTATGCCCGCAATCTGCTGCGCATCATCAGCGATGTGGACGGCAGGGTTTCGGCAATCATTCCGGAGCGCGATCCCTCCGGTGCGCCGCTGGACCTGTCGCTCAGCTGCCTGCGCGCGGTCTCGCCGATCCACCTGGAATACCTGCGCAACATGGGGGTCAAGGCCTCCATGTCCATTTCGATCATGGTGCGGGGCAAGCTGTGGGGTCTGTTCGCCTGCCACCACTATGCCCCCCGGGTGCTGACGTCAGACGTTCGGACCGCCGCCGAGCTGTTCGGCCAGCTGTTCGCCTTCCTGCTGGATCAGCGGGAAACCGATCAGGCGCGGGAGCAGGCGGAAAAGGCCCGTGCCCTGCACGACCGGCTGATGGTGCAGATGGCCGAGGGTGAAAGCATCGCCGCCAACTTCGAACCCATCGCCAAGGCGCTGGGGACCGTCATCCCCTGCGACGGCGTGGTGGCCTGGGTGGACGGCCAGTTCCTGTCCACCGGTGCCACGCCGACGGCCGAGGAATTCCCCGATCTCGCGCGCTTCCTGAACACCACGACGGCCAGCCGGGTCTATGCCTGCGCCCACCTGGAGGGGATGCATCCGCCGGCCCGGGCCTATCTGGACCGGGCGGCGGGGCTGCTGGCCCTGCCGGTGTCGCGCGTGCCCCGGGATTACATCGTGCTGTTCCGGCGGGAAGTGGCGGAAACGGTGCATTGGGCCGGCGATCCCACCAAGCCGGTGGACGTGGGGCCGAACGGCGTGCGTCTGACCCCGCGCAAGAGTTTCGAGCTGTGGCAAGAGGTGGTGCACGGCCACTGCAAGACCTGGACGTCGGCCGAAATTGCGGCCGCCGAGACCCTGCGCGTGACCTTGCTGGAGGTGGTGCTGCGGCTGTCGGAAGCGGCCAACGAACAGCAGGCCAAGGCGCAGGAGCGCCAGGAACTGCTGATCGCCGAGTTGAACCATCGGGTGCGCAATATTCTCAACCTGATCCGGGGGCTGGTGACCCAAAGCCGCTCCGAGGTCAAGACGGTGGCTGAATTCACCGAAGTGGTGGGCGGGCGTATCCATGCCCTGGCCATGGCCCATGACCAGATCACCAAGGAGAACTGGGCGCCGGCCTCGCTGCGTCAGCTGATCGCGACGGAAGTGGAAGCCTATCTGATCGAAGGAAAGGCGCATCGGGTCGAAGTCAACGGGCCGGATGCCCTGCTGGACCCCCAGGCCTTCCTGACGGTATCGCTGGTGCTGCACGAGTTGCTGACCAATTCGATGAAATACGGTGCCCTGACCGACTCCCGGGGCCGGCTGCTGATCGATCTGGTGCGTGCGCCGGACGGCGGCCTGGCGATGACCTGGCGGGAGCAGGGCGGGCCGCCGGTCAAGGCGCCGGAACGCCGGGGCTTCGGGTCGACGATCATCGAACGCTCCATTCCCTTCGAGTTGAAGGGGGAGGCGCAGGTGCATTTCCATCCGTCCGGTCTGATCGCCGAATTCCGCATTCCCGCCGATCGGGTGGACGGCTTCCGCGACGCTCCGCCGCCGGAAGAGGAACCTGTGGTGGCCGAACCCAGCTGTCTGGCAACGGTCCTCGGCACGACCATGATCCTGGAAGACAACATGATCATCGCCCTGGATGCGGAAGAGCTGATCCGCGAGATGGGTGCTCGTCAGGTGCTGACGGCGGCTTCCGTCGCCGAGGCAGACCGGATCCTGGACGAAAACACGGTGGACTTCTGCCTGCTGGACGTCAATCTGGGCGCAGAGACGAGCGCCCCGGTGGCCCGTCGCCTGGTGGCAGAGGGGGTGCCCTTCGTTTTCGCCACCGGTTACGGCGAGGCCCAGGACCTGCGCGCCGACTTCCCCGATGTGCCGATCATCCAGAAGCCCTATGGCAGCGACAGCCTGGCCGCCGTGTTGACCGGCGTTCTGGAAGGGGGAGAGGGGGGCTAGCGTTAAGACCCTCCGTCTCCATACATCCGATAGCGAAAGCGCCCCATCCACAGCACCTTGCCCAGTCCGCCGGCCATTTCCGCCGCGTGATGAACCCGCCGCGCCGGGGAGGCTCTGCCGTCCCGCACCCGGGCGAGCAGCCAGCCGGCGGCATGCACGCCGGCCTGGGCGAGCCCGATCCCCATCCATAGCAGGGTCTCCCACGGTCGCTTGCGGGCGAGGCGCAGGGGGGCGAAGGCGCGGATCTGGCCGTCGCGAAAGCGGCGGCGGCGCAGGTAGCCGGGCGTGCACCGCTCGGCCGGCACCGTTTCCGAGACCAGGGCCTCGGCCGCCCAGGCCAGCCGCAGGCCGCGTTCGGTGAGCCGGCGCAGGGCCACGCTGTCTTCGCCGCCGATATGGCCGAGATCCGCATCGAAGGGGGGGGCTCCCCAACGGCATTGGTCACGGTTGAACAGGCTGTTCTGGGTGCCCAGGCGGGCTACCATGTCCGTCAGATCCGCGCCGTCCATGCGCTGGATGGCGCGGCTGAAATAGGCGGCATAGAGGGGGCGCACGGGATCGTCCGCCGGTCCTTCCAGCACCGCGGTCACCGGGCCGAATACGGCCGCCGCGCCGGAGGAACGGGCGACGCGGACCAGGGCCGCCAGCCAGCCCGGGGCCGGGCATTGATCATCGTCCAGGAACACCACCAGCGGCGCCGAAGCCTCGGCCAGGGCGCGGTTGCGGGCGTGGCTGATGCCCGGGCGGGGTTCGGCGACGGCGGTCAGTGCCAGGGCGCTGCGCCAGCCGGCCCGGGCCTCGGCGATGACCGGGGCGGCGGAGGCTTGCGGATCGTTGTCGACCACCACGATCTCCACCCTGTCCGCCTCCAGCCCGGTCTGGGCGTCCAGCGCGGCCAGGGACCGGGCGAGCAGGACCGGCCGGCGGAAGGTGGGGATCAGGACGCTGACGGTCGTGGACGCGGTCATCGGGGTGCCTCCGCCTTCAGGTCCCGGAACCAGGCGGCTACGGCTTCGCCGGCGGGTTTGCCGGCCATGGACCACTTCTTCGGATTGGGCACCGGGTCGGCGCCCTTCGCCGGTACGGTGGGCCATTGCCAGAACAGCACCCCGGCCAGCCAGTCGGCCCGGGTGCGATCCATGGCGGCCAGAAAGCCGTCCAGCAGGACCCGCTGTTCAGCCATATCAAGCGGGCCGTCATCATCGTCCCACTTGCCTTCGCCGGCCCCGTCGATGGACCGCCAGCCGATTTCGGTAAACAGAACCGGCTTGTCCAGGGCGACCGACAGGCGGCGCAAGGCTTCGGCGACGGGCAGTCCGCCATAGACCCGGGCGGTGGTGGCATTGCGCGGCGGAGCCAGCCAGGCGTGGGCCACGTCCTCTACGGTCGGTTCATCGTCGGTGATCAGCGGCGCATACATGTCGGTGCCGATGTAGTCCAGGGCATCCCAGAAGGGTACGGTGAATTCGTCACCCCAATTGGCGGCATAGGTCAGCGGTCCGGAATAGACGGCGCGGACGGCGGCGATGGTGCGGCGCCAGCGGGCATCGTGGACCGGTACGGCCAGATCGCTCAGTTCGCCGCCCAGCACCATCAGGGCCGCGCTTTCGGCCTCGGCGATGCGGGCGTAGTGGACCATGGTTTCGGTGAAATCGGCGAAAAAGGTATCCGGATCTGACGGGGATATGCGCTGATGGGGGCCGAAATCGGCCAGATGCACATGGGGTTTCAGGATCACCTTCAGCCCCAGGTCCTTGGCCGCGCGCATCATCCCCGTCAGGGCCTCGTCGGTTTCCGTCTGCTTGTTGACGAAGATCCGCGAGGCATGGATGGACTCGACGTAGCGGGTGGGGACCAGGGCGACACTGTTGGCCCCCGTTTCCGCCAGCTCGGCCAGGGCGGCAAGGCTTTCGGTGCCGTTGAAGGTCCCTTGCCACCAGGATCCCATGTTGAAGCCGTAAAGGCCGGGGCGGAACGGTCCCCGGGCGGCGGTGGCCGCCGGGGTCAGCCCGTCTTCCATGGTCCGCACCTGATCGATCAGGGAAGGATCCGAACCGGCGGTCTCTGACGACACCGGTGCCAACTCCGGAGCGGGATGGAGCGTGGAGGGCTGCTGAATGCCGTCGGCGGGGTCGGTGTCGGCAACGAAGCCGAAAGTGACCGTGGCGCCCGGCGCAACGATGGCGGTGCCGGCACGGGGGGTGGCGATCCAGGCGCTGTCCGCATCGCTGTTCGTGGCGGAGTCCCGGGTGCGGATGACGGCCGCGCCCCAGGTGTCGGTCAGGGTCACGCCCCGGGGCAGGAACAGCCGCAGTTCCCAGCCCGGCAGGCTGTTGCTGCCCGGATTGCGCAAGGTCACCTGCGCCTGATAGCCGCCGGGCCACTGTCCGGTGACGGCAATGTCTGCGATCACCGCCGGATTGGGGGCGAACAGGGGAAGGGTGTCGGCCAGTGCGGGATCCATGGCGGCCAGGTCCTCGGATACGGGGGTGGTGCAGGCGTCGGCGCCGCTGCCGGACTCAGGTCAGGCCGGACGCGTGGTTGAGAACCACGCCGGCCAGTCGGGTTTCAACCGCCCGCAGGGTACGCATGGCGGCGGTTACCCGCGCCTGGCGGGTACGGCGGGCGGCGACCACCAGCACGATGCTGTCCGCCACGGCGGCACAGGCGTTGGCATCGGGCGAGTCCAGCAGCCCCGGGGCATCGATCACCACCGCTTCGTAGCGGTCCTTCAACTGCCGGGCCAGGGCGCGCAGCTGGACGTTTTGCAGCCGCAGGCTCTGTCCGGTCTCGGGGGCAATGGGCAGAACGTGCAGTGGCGTCAGGGGGTCCTGCTGGATCACCTGATCCAGCTCCGCCCCGTCGCGGATCAGGTCCAGCAGGCCGAAGTCGGTGGGGGCGCCGGTGGCCTGGGCGACCTTGGGCGACAGACGGTTGCCGTCCACCAGTACGGTGCGCAACCCGGCTTCCAGGGCGAAGGCGCGGGCCAGGGAGACGGCCACCACGGTCTTGCCTTCGCTGCTGTCCGGGGCGGTGATGGTGATCAGCCCCGGCGGTTCCGCATGGTCGGGCGGGGCCAGGGCCAGATGCAGGGCACGCACCCCGTCGGCGAAGGGCGAGGCCGGACGGTCGACGATCATGCGGTGCGGCGGCGGCTGATCATCGCGGGTGGTATCCAGCCGGGGCAGGGCCGCGAGCACCGGCGCGCCCGTCCACAGTTCGGCCTGTTCCAGGGTCAGCAGGCGGGTGTCCGTCTGCTCCAGCCACAGCACCAGCAGCAGGGCGATGAAGCCCGAAGCCAGCACGCCGGCGGCGACGATCAGCTTGCGGTTGGGGGCCACCGGGTCGGCCGGAGCGATGGCCGGCGAGACCAGACGGGCGTCAGCCTGCTCGGTGCCCATGATTTCCTGCACCTCGGCGCGGCGGTTCAGGAAGTCTTCCAGGATGCGCCGGGCGCTGTCCACTTCCCGTTCCAGGGCACGCAGGTCGATCTGGGCACGGGTGCGGGCACGGCCTTCTTCGTCCAGCTCGCTTTTCAGCCGGTTCAACTCGGCCAGCCGGGCTTCGGCGGAATCCAGCTCGACGGCCAGGTCGGCACGCACCGGCGCCAGTTCACTGCGCAGCTGGGCATCCAGGGAGGTGATCACCTCGCGGGCCTGGGCGATGGCCGGATGGCCGGGCTGGTAGCGGGCCTCGGCCGTGGCCAGGGCGCTCAGGGCGAGGGCTTTCTGGGCGCGCAGGGCCTCCAGCATGGGGGTGGAGGCCAGGCCGCCCGGCACCGCGCCGCTGTCGGCAGCCAGGATGCGGTCGGCCTGGGCAAGACGGGCGCGCAGGCTGGCGATCGAGGTCCGCACATCGGTCAATTGGCCGGTGACGTTGGTCAGCCGCTCCGTCAGCACCGAAATCGGGCCGCTTTCCTCGGGCAGGTCGGCGCGGCTGCGATAGGCGGCGATGTCTGCTTCTTGCGCGGCCACGTCCTTGCGCAGTTCCGTGATGCGCTCGGTCAGGGCCTTGGCGGTGGCCTGGTTGGCGGCCCGCTTTTCCTCCACCTGACGATCCAGATAGGCCCGGGCAACGGCATTGGCGATGCCCGCCGCGGTTTCCGGGTTGGTGTCGCGGTAGGTGATGGCGATGACCCGCGAGCGGCCCACCTGACGGACGCTGAGGTCCCGGCGGAAGGATTGCAGGACCCGGGCGCGCATCCATTCCCGGGTGGCTTCGGGCGTGCCGGTGATATCGTCGGCTGCCCACCCCAGCAGGGGATTGAGCTTGGGGTCATAGAGCAGGCCCATGGTCCGCACCGCAGCCTCGGCGATGGAGCGGGACAGGATGATCTGGCTTTCGCTTTCCACCAGAATATCGTTGCCGAAGGGATCGGGTGTGGCTGTCGTGCGTTCCAACAGGGTCTGGTTGCCCGCCCCCACCAGAACCTCGGCCGTCGCTTCCCATTTGCGCGGCAGGCTGAGCGCCAGCAGCACCGATGCGGCAAAGCCCAGACCGACCACCAGCACGATCAGCCAGCGATAGCGCAGCAGCGCCCGCAACGCCCCGCGCAGGTCGGCCATCAGGTCCGACCCGGTGCGCGATATCCCGGGCGCTGCCACGGGGCCGCCGGCGGATGCGGGGGCCGGCGCGGGCACCGGATAGGAAGGGGCGGGGGAGGCGGACACGGAACGCGGTCTTTCCTGATTAGGTGGGCCTGAGAGGTGGGCCTGAAGAATGGCGCCTGCCTAATGGGGATGGGCAACATGCTCTTGTAGCCTCACCTTAGCTGAGGCGCTGCATCTTGCCCAGTCAAGGACTCGTCTTGTCCGGGCTTCCGGCCAGATCGTCTTTGCTCCGATCCCGGCGGCTGGGCTATCATCCCGGCAACGAATCGTTTTTTGGGCGGATGATCCGCCATGTGGAGGCACCCTGGTCCATGGTATCCGGCACGGACATATCGTCTCTTCCGGACGACCCTCCGGAAGGGGCCGACGAACAGACCCCGGGCGCAGACACGGCCTTGGGTGCGGATGGCCTGCCCTATGGCATCCGCGACGGCGAACGGCGGACGGAGGGCGACACGGCGGTGATCAAGCGCCGGCACCAGCGCATCACCGCTCCCCTGGACATCATCGTCGACCGCAGGGCCTGGCGGGCCATGGACTGGTCGGTGACCGGCTTCGGCCTGGAGCTGGCGGCCCTGCCGCTGGAGGTGGGGACCCGCTTCACCTTCCACGCCCGCTTCGTTCTGCGCGGCGCAAACATGACCATGAAAATGCAGGCGGAAGTGGCCCGCCGCACCGATGACCGGGTGGGCTGCCGCTTCGTCGACCTGGATCCCGACCAGCAGGATGTGCTGCGCCTGCTGCACGGCGCCCATCGCACCGGCCAGCAGCCGTCCTGGCGGGCGGTGGTCGGCGCCTCGCTGGGCGGCGAGGGGCTGAGCGGCGATGCGGGCGGGGCCTGGACCGGATCGGGGGACGGTGTCGGCCGGGGAAATGGAGAGCCGGGAGATGGCGGGCGTTCCGGGCGTCGATGGCCGTGGAGCCTGCCCGACGCCGGCTTGCTGGGCCGCCGGCGCCGGCGGCGGCTGGTGGGGATCTATCTCGCCCTTGTTCTGGGGCTGTGCGGGCTGGTGGCCGCCGGGCTCGGTCATCTGACGCGGGATGTGGAATCCCTCTACGCCGCCGTGCGGGTACCGACGGCCGAGGTGATCGCTCCGGCGGACGGTATGGTCGAGACCGTCCTGGCGGCGCCGGGCGATCTGGCCGGGCCGCGCACCCTGCTGCTGCGCCTGCGTACCGCTGATGACAGCGTGACTTCGGTGATCAGCCCCTGTGCCTGCGGGGTGGCGGCGGTGACCGTGGCCCCGGGCGACAGCGTGCACGCCGGCGAGGTGGTGGCCCGCATGGCCCGCACGGGTCAGGGCGAGGCGCCGGTGGTGGTGGAAACCTTGTTCCCCCTCGATGCCGCCGGGCTGGTGGCGCCCGGGCAGGCGGTGACGGTGCGGATCGCCGGCATGGCCGGCCTGCGCCAGGGGGTGATCGACCCCGGCGGGGCGGAAGGCCGCAGCGCTTTCCCGGAAGCTCTGCTGAGCGGGACCGACGGGGTGCGGGCCTTCGTGCGGGTCTCCCGCGCCGATGCCGCCGCTCTGGCGGAAGGGCAGCCGGCCCGGGTGCGTCTGGTGCGCGGCCTGTCGAGCCTGTGGCGCCCGACACCCTCTGCCGACGCCCCCGAAGCGGCCAGCCTGTCCGCCCCACCGTCTGCGGCTCCGGTGGGAGAGCAGGGGTGACCGGCCAGAAGCAGGGGGGCTTGCCGGCGCCGGTGGACTTTCTGGACGTGCCCTTTACCCCGCTCGACCTGGACGCCGTTATCGCGGCGCTGGAATCCCGGCCGGCGGACGCGCCATTCACCTATGTCATCACGCCCAACGCCGACATCATGGTGCGCCTGCATCGGGCGTGGGGGACTCTGTGGCCGGTGTATCGGGGGGCCTGGTTCTTTCTCAACGATAGCCGCATTCTCGCCCGCCTCGCCCGTCTGGCCGGGGTGGTGCTGCCGGCGACGCCGGGAGCGGACCTGGTGGCCGGCCTGCTCGCTCACCTGCAGCAGGGCGGGTCCGGGGGGCCGGAGACGCCCCTGACCATCCTGGGCGGAGAGCCGGAGGTGGTGGCCCGGGTCATTGCGCGGTTCGGCCTGCGTCGGGTGTCCCATCACAATCCGCCCATGGGGTTCATCGATGATCCGGCGGCGGTGGCGGCCTGTGTCGACTTCGCGGTGGCCCATCCCGCCCGCTATGTGCTGGTGGTGCTGGGCAATCCCCGGCAGGAGATCCTCAGCGCCCGCATCGCCGCCACCGGCAAGGCCACGGGCATCGGCCTGTGTTGCGGGGCCAGCCTGAATTTCCTGGCGGGCACCCAGCAGCGGGCGCCGGCCTGGATGCGCCGCCACGGCCTGGAATGGCTGTTCCGCCTGGGGCAGGAACCGGGACGGCTGTGGTGTCGCTATCTGGTGGACAGCCCGTTGATCTTCCTGCTGTGGCTGCGGTGGATGCGCGGCCGGCGGCAGAAGGGGGCGCGATGACCGACGTTGTCCACCCCGCCGATCCGCCACGCCGGTTGCGGGTCACCTATGTCATGCTGGATACGCCGCTGCCGGTGACATCGGGCTATTCGCAGCATTGCGAAAGCCTGTGCCGGGCGCTGGCGGAGCTGGTGGACCTGCGCATCATCGCCCTGCAATCTTCGGGGGTCGCGGAGGCGCGGGACCAGACCCTGGCGGCCTATCGCGGGCATGTGATCACGCCACGCCGGGGCTCCGTGCTGCGGCGGGCGGCGCGTCAGGGGATCGCGGCGCTGACCGGGGGCAATCGCTGGCTTTCAAAATATATCGGCGACCCGGAGTTCACCCGCGCCGCCCTGTCCCTGCACCTGTTCGAACCCGATGTGGTGATCGCCGGCCATACGGCGCTGGCGGAAATCGCCGAAGCCCTGGTGATCCCCTTCGACCGCGTGATCGTCGAGCATCACGACCCCGCTTCGGTGAACTTCCGCGCGCGGGCGGCGCAGGCGCGGGGCACACGGCGCGTGCAGCTGCTGGCCGATGCGGCGATGATGCGGCGGGCCGAGCGGCGCTGCGCCGATGCCTTCGACCAGTGGGCGGTCTCCGACGAAGACGCGGACGCCATCACCGGGCTGACCGGCCGTCGCCCCACGGTGGTTCCCAACTGCATCAGCGATGGCTTTTTCGCGGATGTCGACCGGGCGGAGGGGACCGGCGGAATCCCGGTTATGGGTTTCCTCGGCATCTATGGCTATGAGCCCAACATCCGGGCGGCCGAGCGGGTGATGACTATCCATGACGCCCTGGCCGGGGTCGGGGTGGCGCAGCGGGTCCAACTGGTGGGGGGCGGCGCGCCTGACGCCCTGAAGGCCGCCGCCGACGCCCGGCCGGGTGTGGAGATGACGGGGTTCGTCGCAGACCTGAAGCCGGTGATGGCCGGCTGGACGCTGATGCTGGCCCCCCTGTCCGCGGGGACCGGCACGAAGGTCAAGGTGTTGCAGGCCTTCGCCATGGGCATCCCGGTGGTCACCACCTCCGTCGGGGCGCAGGGCCTGCCGATCCGGGAAGAGGGCCTGGGCGTGGTGGCCGACAGCGATGCCGACCTGGCCACCGCCTGCCGCCACTTGCTGAAACACCCGGAAGAGCGGGCGCAGTACGCGGCCCGCGCCAGACGCTGGGCCTGGGACCACGTATCGGAGACGGCCTTGCGGCATTTGCTGGAAAAGGTGTTTGCCGGATACCGCCTGCGGCTGGGACTCTGAAGGCTGCAATTTGCTTGCCGTGCATACTGGAAACCAGTACTTTTGGGGTCGTGATAGCGACATTCGACCTTCTCAAGGATCTGGCTAACCAGAAGAAGCATGGGGTTTCTCTGGCCTTCGGTGGGAGGATTCTTGAAGACCCCCATGCCCTGGTCGCCCTGGACCTGCGTTTTGACTATGGCGAGGACAGGCTTGTTGCCCTGGGCATGGTCGAGGGAGCGGTTTGGGTTTGCGTCTACGTCGAAGTCTGCGATGACCAAGCCAGGATCATCTCGGTTCGCAAGGCAACAAGGGATGAGCGTAATGACTACTACACAGCCCCCCGATGATTGGGACGATGCGGCTCCGATGACCAGCGAAGAGCGGTCTCGGGGGCATCTGGCCTATATCGCCAGAAAGGCCCGCAAGGCGACCGGCCTATCTCAAGAGGCCTTTTCCAAGGCCTACGGCATTCCTTTGGGAACGTTTCGGGATTGGGAGCAGGGTCGCCGCCAGTCCGACCCGGCAACCTTGGCCTACCTTCGGGTTATCACCGAAATGCCGGAGGCTGTGGCGAAGGTCATTGCTGTCTGAAGCCGGGGACACCGCCCCCGACCGGCAGTTGGGTGTTGGCGATGGCCATCAGGTTGCGCTTGGCCAGGGGGTGGCCGTTGGCCGCGGCCTTGGTCAGCCAGTCCACGCCCGCATCCACGTCCCGCGCAACCCCCTGTCCGGTCAGATAAAGAATGCCGAGGTTGTTCTGAGCCGCTGCCAGACCGGCATCCGCCGCCGCGCGCATCAGGGCGAAGGCGCGGCCGGGGTCCCTTCGGGTCAGCAGCAGGGCCAGATTATATTGCGCCAGCGGGTCGCCGTCCTCTGCCAGGGGGCCTAGCAGGCGCTCGGCCTGGCGGGTTTCGCCGGAGGAGATCGCCGCCGTGGCTTCGGCCAGGGCACCCGCATGGGCCGGCGCCGCGAAGGCCGCACGATGGTCGGGCGTCTGGGGGACCGTGTCCTCCGTCAGGGTGGGGACGGGAACAGGGGCGGGCTGAGGTTCGGGGTCGGCCACGGATTCGGGAACGTTGCCGATCACCACCGGCTCCAGCGTATAGCCTTCGAACAACAGCGACAGATCATCCGGATTCGCCGGGACGGCGGGCGGATTCGCCGGGCCGGTGGGCGCCGGCGGCGGTTGGGAAGGCGCACGGGGCGGCGCCGGGGCCGGCTCCGGAACGGAGCGCGGAGCAGCCGGAGGACGGGTCGTCAGGGGCACGGAGGGCGTGAATGGTCCGGCCTGAACGGGACCGGCCTGAACGGGACCGGGCTCCCGTGTCGCAACGGGTTCGGGTTCGCGGTCAGTCTCGGGTTCAATCTCGGCTTCCGGGGCCGGTTCTGCCACCGGTTCGGGCGTTACGATGGCGGTGGAGGGCTGGAACGGTCCGGCCTTCAAGGGGCCGGTCGCCTCTTCCGATGGCTCGGCGGCGGGTTTCGGAGCCTGAACTGGACGCCGAACAGGGGCCGGTGCGGCCGATGACGGCTGACCACCGCCTTCGAACAGCATGCCCGGCGGGCTCAGCAGGGCCTCCGGGGCGGCTGTGGGTGCGGGGGCCGGTGCGGGTTCGGGCAGGGGCGCGGGGGTGTCGGTGCGGGTCTTGTCCGGACCGCAACGGGTATCGGTGACCCGGCATTCGGCGTTCACCGCCTGCGCCCGGTCGCACAGTCGCGTCGCTGCCTCGCGCGACGGCTGGGGCACCAGCAGCACGTAGCCCGCCGTTTCTTCCGGCCCCGTGCGGCAGTACCGGGGGGCGACGCCGCCGGTGGAGATCATCGACGAGAAGAACTTCCAGGCCTGACGGGCGGCCTCCTCGCTGGAATGGGTGCCGATCTGGGCGGCAGGCCAGACGGGCAGGGCGTCGTTGTCCTCTGCCGCCCGGGCCGCGCCGGGCAGGGAGGCCGCCAGGCCCAGCGCCAGAACCAGGCCCAGATTCGGGACAGGACGCGGGCGGCCGCCGGCGGTCACTAGAAGACCTCGTAGGTGACGGAGGCGCCGAAGCCCTGGAAGAACAGGATCTGGCGCAGCACCTGATCCAGCAGCCGGCCCGTGGCGGCAAGGCGGGTGGGCGGCACGTAGACCACCGCATTGTCGGGCAGGGTGATGTCTTCTTCCAGTTTCAGTTCGGTCAGCACGTTGGTCAGGTTGACCTTGCGCAAGCGGGGTTCGCCTTTCTCGTCCACATAGAGCACCCGCACATCCCCCAGACTGCCCGAGGTGGTGACGCCCCCGGCCTGGGCGACGCTCATCAGCACGGTCTGGGGCCGGTCGGTTTCCATCATCCCGGGGCTCTGGACCTCGCCGAACACGAAGATGCGGTCGCCCACCGTGTCGTTCATCAGCAGGCTGACGGCGATATCCAGCCCCAGCGCCTGATAGGCCTTGTCGATCTCCTCCGTCGCCTGGGGCAGGGTCAATCCCTGGACCGGGAGCGGCGGCAGGAAGGGCAGGGCGAGGCTGCCGTCCCGTAGCACCGGGACGATGCGGGCACGGCCCTGGTTGACGGTCTCCAGATCCTCGATGAAGCGGGTTTCGTCCAGCACCCAGTCCCGCAGCAGGACAGAGGTGCGGCTGTTGCGGAAGACCTGGTCATAGCGGCGGTTTATGGCGGCGTTGAGCTGGGCCACGGTCAGCCCGGCGGCACGCACGCCGTCTCCGGCTTCGGGCAGGCTGATCCAGCCGTCGGGGCGGATGCGCAGGTCCTGGCTCAGTGCCTGGTCATCGGGGAACAGTACCCCGACCGTATCACCCACCTGCAAGCGGTAGGCGGCAGCATCGGGGCGTGGACGGGCATGGAACAGGACCTCCAGCTTGTCGCCGACCCGCAGGTCGTAGGTGCCCTGGCCATGCTGCAGGCTGGCCAGCACCTGCCGGCGCATCTCCGCCTTGGTGTCCTCGCTGAAGTCCTCGATGGTGATTTCTTCGCCGTCCACCGTGCGTTCGAAGGTGGCGCCGCCGCCGCAGGCGCTCAGCAGCAGCGGCAGAAGCAGCATCGCGGCCAGCAGCAGGGCCGGACACGCGCGCACCGATCCCGTTCCCAACCCGGCAACCGGGGGGATCGGGGCGGCCTTCCGCGGAAAACGGGGCCGGAGGCGCAGGGCGTGAACCACCGTTTCAACCATCCAACGCTTGTGCGATCATGTCCGAACCGAAAGGATCCGGCGCGGTCTCGCGGGAAACAGGCTCGCAGTATCCATCACAGACGCGAACAACACGTTAACGGCCACGGGGCATGAGCATCCGGCCGTAAAGGATTGGAACCGAATGGCATTCGGGCGTTTGAAATCCTCGCTTGGCAGCCTGGCCGGGGGCCTGCTGGGCGGGCGGGGATCGGACAGCCGTTTCCTTCTCAGCCGGGGGGCGGTGGACTTTTCCGCGCGGATCCTGGGCGTGGCCATGACGTTCGGCTGGACCCTGATCCTGGTCCGCCTGCTGGGGCCGACCGAGTACGGCCGCTTCGTCTATCTGATGTCGGCGACGTTCTTCCTGTCGCTGCTGGGCAGCCTGGGCATGCCGGTGGTGGCCTCGTTCTGCGTCCAGCGTTATGTGCAGCGGCGCGCCCCCCGGCGGCTGGCGGCCTTTCTGCTGTTTGCCGCGACCACGGCGGTCCTGGGACCCATGGCGGCCTCGCTGATGCTGTGGGGGGCGGTGCATCTGGCGGGCGGCACCATGTTCGACGGCTTTTCCCTGCCCCTGGTCCTGGTCTTTTCCGCCGGTGCGGCTTTGGTTCAGCTGTTCCTGTCGGTGGACCGGGCACTGGAACGCAACACCATCGGCGCCTATTCGGAACAGGTGACGCAGCGGCTGCTGGCTCTTGGCGTGATCGCCCTGCTGTTGGCCCTTGGTCTGCCCGCCGACGGCCAAGTGGCCCTGGCCGGCAGCGTCGCCGGTGCGCTGGGCGCAGCGGTGATCATGGCCGGGGCGGCGGTGGGGCCGTTGCGGCGGATGGCCGCTCCGCCGCCGGCGCGGCGCATGCTGCCGCGCCTGGCGCCCCACTGGCTGCGGCGGGCGGCGGTGATGATGGTCACCCCGGTGTTCTTCCTGGTGGTCTCCGAGACCGATATCCTGATGCTCGGCGTCTTTGCGCCGCCGGCGCTGGTGGGCACCTATCATGTGGCCCGGCGGGTCGCCCAGTTCATGCGCTTCCCGCAGATGGCCGTGGTTGCCGTGGGCACCCATCGCTTCGCCGCTGCCCATATGGCGCGGGATACGGAGCGCCTGCAGGGGCTGGTGGACCGGATGAACCTGCTTGGTGCCGTGCCTGCCCTGGGCATGTGGCTGGTGCTGCTGCCCTTCGGACCGGTCCTGCTGGGCCTGTTCGGACCGGGGATGGCGGCGGGCTATGCCGTGCTGCTGCTGCTGGCCAGCGCGACCTTGCTGGAAACCCTGATGGGGCCGGCGACCGAGCTGTTGATGATGACCGGCCATGAACGGGCGGTCAGCCGGATCAACTTTCTGTTCGCCGGGCTCAATGTGGCGCTGAACGCGGTGCTGGTGCCGCAGATGCAGATGGAAGGGGCGGCCCTGGCCACCGCCATTGCCGTTTTCGGCTGGAAGCTGACCCTGGCCCGCATGGCCCGGCGGCGCCTGGGAGTGATCACCGCCCTGCGCCCCGCCGCCTTCCGCGGCCTGCTGAGCGCTGCAGCGGTGTCCGGCAACGCGCGGGGGGAGGGGTGATGGGGCGGGGAGGAAGGGTGATGGGGCGGGGCGGCTACACCTCGCCGGTCTATGCCGGCTGTCTGACCGTCGCCTATCTGCTGTTCGCCCTGGTGGGGGTGGAGCCCTTCGCCATGCAGGGCGGCGATACCTCCGAGGGCAGCACCCTGTCTAAGGTGGTCTTCCTGGGGCTGCTGCTGGCGGCGGTGCCGGTGCTGCTGGATCATCGGCGGATGGCCCTTCGTTTGCTGCGTGACAACTGGATCGCCGGGACCGTGCTGCTGTGGATGGCGGCATCGGTGCTGTGGGCGGACTATCCGGGGATCGCCGTGCGCCGCGTGGGCTTCGTGATCGTCGGCTTCGCGGTGGCCCTGGCGATCGCGTCGGCCGGCCTGCCGGTCAGCCGCATGCTGAAGCTGCTGGGGGGAACGCTGGCGGTGGTGCTGGTGGCCGACGTGCTGTCCCTGGCTGTCGTGCCCCATCTGGCCTACGAGGACCTCGGCGCCCGGGGCATGCATCTGTCGAAGAACATGGCCGGGGCGGTGGCGATGCTGGGGATTGTCGTCTTTCTGCAACTGCTGCCGCTCGCCCATGGCTGGCGGGACGGGCTGCTCAGCCTTGGCCTGGCGGCGCTGGCGCTGGGATTCATGGTGCTGACCCAGTCCAAGACTTCAATGGGGCTGGTGGCGATCTATCTGGTGTTCCTGGTCCCCCTGGCCGGGGCACTGGCCTGGGCGCGGGGGCGGGGAGCCAGCCTGCTGCTGGGGGCCGGCCTTGCGGTCTCGCTGGCCCTGCTGGTGGTCGGTATCGAAGGGTGGAGCGGGCCGGATGTGCTGGAGGTGGTCTTCGGCGACCGCACCTTCACCGGCCGCACCGACATCTGGACCTTCGTGCTGGCCAATATCCGCGAGGCGCCGGTCCTGGGCAGCGGCTACGGCGCGTTCTGGGACGTGGGCGCGGACAACGACCGGCTGGCCCACGCGGGGTCGTGGCTGCGGCAGGTTGGGCTGGGGGTGATCAACCAGTCCCACAACGGCTATCTGGATCTGTGGCTGCAAATCGGCCTGCCCGGCATGCTGGGCGGCACGGCCATGCTGCTGCGCGCCCTTTGGCTGGCGGCCCGGGGATTGCTGCACGACAGCGAGGACTTGCGCCTGTGGGCCGGATGGGGTCTGTTGTTCGCGCTGCTCGCCCAGTTCCTGGTGTATAATCTGATGGAATCCGCTCTGCTCAGCCGGGTACATTTCATGAATCATATCTTCCTGCTGGCAGCCTTGCTGGCGGAGCGCTGGTCCCAGCCCGACATGTCGCCCTCCCGCGCCCGCCGGTTCGCGGCTGGGCCGGCCGGCACGCTTTCCTCGCGACCGCTGTCCTCTGGCCCGCTGTCCTCTGGCCCGCTGTCCGACGGGTGGAGCCGATGAGTGGCACGCCGGGTATGCGCGGCGAAGGTGGCCTGACAATCATCACCCCGTCATTCCGGGGCGATCTGCCGCTGTTTGCGCGGCTGCATCAAAGCCTGTCGGTGATGGCGGGGCCGGAGGTGCACCATCTGGTGGTGGTGCCCGGGCGCGACAGGGGCGCCTTTGCCCCCTTCGCCGGTCCGCGCACCCGCATCGTGCCCGAGGAAGAGGTGCTGCCCACCCGCTTCTGGCGCCTGCCCAAGGCCTTCACCCGGCTGACCAGCGGCCGCAACATCTGGCTGACCACCCGCACCCTGCCCATTCGCGGCTGGATCCTGCAACAGATCCTGAAGGTCGCCGCTCCCGCCCTGGCGGAGACGGAAGCCCTTTTGTTCGCCGACAGCGACGTCTTTTTCCTGCGCCCGGTGACGGCGGATGCCCTGTGGCGGGACGGGCGGCTGCGGCTGACCCATGAAGCGGGGGTGACGGGGCATTTCGCCGCGCACCGCAAATGGTACGCCTCGGCAGAGCGCCTTTTGGGGGTCGCCCGGGCCGGGTATTTCGGCGACAACTACGTGGCCGACCTGATCACCTGGAGACGGTCCAACGTGCTGGGTTTCCGGGCGTTTCTGGAGCAGCGGTATGGCAGGCCCTGGTGGGTGGTGCTGGGGAACACGCTGCATTTCTCCGAATATACGCTGTACGGAATTTACGTGGATCACGTTTTGAAAGAGGGTGGGGGGCACTGGCGGACGCCGGAGTATCTGGCCCATGCGTCCTGGGGCTATGCCTTCGATACCGCGGAGCAGCGCATGGCCTTTCTGGATGATGTGAAGCCCCATCATCTGGCGTGCAGCCTGCAATCCCAGTCCGGCATTCCGCTGGAGATCCGCAACGAATTGCTTGACGAGGCGGCGCGCCGCCTGTGGCCATCGGGAGCCTTGCCATGATCGCCTTGCTGATGACCTTGCGGCGCCAATGGTGGGCTTTCCCCCTGTGGCTGGCCGCAGTGGTGGCTGTGGTCGGGATCGCGGCGACCGTATCCCTGGCGCCCAATGCCGGGCCGCCCAACACCTTCCATTTCGACAAGATCGTCCATGCGGGCGGCTATGGCGGGCTGGCTCTGTTGCTGTCCTGGCAGTTGCCCCGCTGGCTATGCGTCGGCACGGTCTTCGCCCTGGGCGGGGTGCTGGAACTGTTGCAGGGGAATATCCCGGGCCGTGAAGCCTCGCTTGGCGATGCCTTGTCCGGGGCGGTGGGGGCGGCCATCGTGCTGGCGGTGTTTACTGTCCTGGCCCGTGTCTGGGTCCGTCGTGCGGGCGATGCGGAAGCGGGGGAAGAGGCGGAGAGCAATCCGTGAGGACGGTTCTGGTGACCGGTGCGGCGGGCTTTATCGGCGGTCGGGTGGCGCGCCATCTGGCCGATGCCGGCTGGGTGGTGCGTGCCGGCTATCGTCCCGGCGGCCGGCGGCCCGCTGGCCATGATGGCGGCGTCCCTGGAGCCCTGGAACCGGTGGCGGCCGACGTGACCGATCCGCGCGGCCTGGCTGCGGCGCTGGCGGGCTGTGACGCCGTGGCCCATTGCGCCGTCGGCGATGCGGCGGTGACCATCGACGGTACCCGTGCGGTTCTGGATGCCGCCGGGCAGGCGGGGGTGGGACGCTGGGTTCATCTCAGTTCCGTTGCCGTTTTTGGGGCCGCCTCCGGGGCCGTGACCGATGCCGTGCCCCTTGTGGCGGCGGGCCGGGACAGCTACGGCGCCATGAAAGCGGCGGCCGAACAGGCCTGCCGGGAGCGGGTGGCGGCGGGGGCGGCACCACCGGACGGGGTGATCCTGCGGCCGACCATCGTCACCGGTCCGGGCAGCGATCTGTGGACCCTGAAGATGGGGCGGCGGCTGGCGTCCGGCCGATGGGGCACCTTCGGTGCGGCGGCGGACGGCCTCTGCAACCCGATCCATGTGGACGATCTGGCCGCCGCCGTCGGCGCGGCACTCGCCCGGGATCCGGCGCCGCAGAGCGATGGGTCCCCACCGCCGGCCCATATCGTCACCGGTCCGGAAACCCTGACCTGGAACGACTACTTCCGCCGCCTCAACGGTGCCATGGGGCGGCCGCCGCTGCCGGTGATCGGGCCAGGGGCGCTGAAGGCCCGCATAGCCGCCGGCCTGCCGGCCAAGGCGCTGAGCCGCCTGCTGCCCGCGCTCGGTGCGCCCTTGCGGCCGTGGCTGGACGCGGTGCCGGCCATGGGCGAACTGACCCTGTTCGCCCTGCGCGCCACCTATGACGGCGGCGGTGCGGAAGCGGCCCTGAGATGGCGCCCCCGCCATGGCGTCGACGCCACCCTGGCCGAGGCGGCGGACTGGCTGCTTGATCGGGGTATCGGCGGGCGTTGTTCCGGGGGAGGGCGGTGATGAGCGCCTCTTCCTCTTCCTCCTCTTCCTCTTCCTCCACCACCACCTCCTCCTCGATCTCCTTGCGACGGGACCGGGCGACGCGCATTGCCTTCGTCGGCTGCGGTTACGTGGCCGACCTCTATGTGCAGATCCTGCCAGTCCATGCGGACCTGGCGCTGGTCGGAGCCTGGGACCGGGATCCGGCCCGGCTGGCCGCCTTTACCGCCTGCCACAATGTCCGGGCCTATGCGGACTACGACGCTCTGCTGGCCGATCCGGCGGTCGATCTGGTGGTCAACCTGACCAACCCGCGCAGCCACCACGCTGTCTCCCGCCGGGCGCTGGAGGCGGGCAAGCCGGTCTATTCGGAGAAGCCTCTGGGCATGACCCTGGCCGAAGCCCGGGATCTGGTGGACCTGGCCGAAGCCCGGGGGCTGCCGCTGGCCGCCGCCCCCTGCAACCATCTGTCCGAGGCAGTGGAGACCCTGGCCGGCCTGATCGCCGAGGGCCGTCTCGGCCGCCCCCTGCTGGTGCAGGCAGAGATGGACGACGGCATGGTCCCGGCCCTGGACTACGGCTCGTGGCGCAGTGTCTCCGGTGCGCCCTGGCCGGCGCGGGACGAGTTCGAAGTGGGCTGCATCATGGAGCATGCGGGCTATCAGATCGCGCCGTTGGTGCGGCTGTTCGGCCCGGTGCGGCGGGTCACCGCCCTGGCCGCCACTTGCCTGCCCGACAAGGGCGCGGCCCTGGGGGCGGAGCGGGCGGCACCCGACGTGGGGATCGGCCTGCTGGAATTCGACGGCGGCGTGGTTTGCCGTCTCAGCAACAGTCTGGTGGCGCCCATCGACCGGTCGTTGCGGGTCAGCGGCGAGCGGGCCATCGCCACCATCCACGATGTCTGGGAGTACGGCGCACCCGTTCGTCTTTCGCCGGTCGGGGCGTCGCTGCCGATCAAGGTGGTGCGCAAGGGCGAGAAGCTGTTGTCCCGCTGGGTGCCCGGCGTGGTTCTGGGGCGACCGGCGCGGCCCGGCAGCGGTGCAGGAGGTCTTGGGGGGCGGTTCGGCAAGCTGGTGCGGCCCCGGGGTGGCGGGCATGCCATGGATTTCGCCCGGGGTATCGCCCGCCTGGGCGCCGCGCTGCGGGGAGAGGGGGACGGGGCGGGCGTCCCGGCGGCGCTGGCGCTGCATGTGACCGAGGTGACCCTGGCCCTGCAGGAAGCCGCCCCCGACCCCCGGGTGCAGGAGATGGAAACGGCCGCGCTGGTCGATTTCCGGCCGGTCTGGACGCCGGGTGGTTAATAGGCCTGGGGATCGTTGAACAGAACCTTGAGGGTGCGGATCATGATCCGCAGGTCCAGCGCCAGAGACCAGTTGTCCACGTAATAGATGTCCAGCCGCAGCCGTTCTTCCGCCTGGGCCTGGGTCTCCACTTCGCCGCGTGAGCCGTTGACTTGCGCCCAGCCGGTGATGCCCGGCCGCACCCGGTGGCGGGACTGATACTCGGCCACCGCTTCGTGATAGTAGCGGCCGCCCACGGCCATGGCCACCGCATGGGCGCGGGGGCCGATGATCGACATGTCGCCCATCAGCACGTTCAGCAACTGGGGCAACTCGTCGATAGAGGTCTTGCGCAGGAACCGTCCGACGGGGGTGATGCGCGGGTCGTCCTTGACCGTGCGCTGCCGGCCCGTGGGGTCGCCCCGGTCGGCGTACATGGTGCGGAACTTCAGCACGTCGATGGCTTTCTGGTTGAAGCCGAAGCGCTTTTGGCGGAAGAACAGCGGACCGGGGCTGGTCAGCTTGACCGCCAGCGCCGCGCCGATCATCACCGGCGACAGCAGCAGCAGGGCGATCAGGGCGATCACCTTGTCCTCCGCCCATTTCAGCAGCATTTGCCGGTCGCTGAGGGGGCGGCGGCTGACCAGCACCGTGGGCATGCGCCCCAGCCACAGGATGCCCCGCGGCGGCAGCAGGGTGGTGTCCAGGTCCGGCACCAGCGAGATGTCCACCGGCAGCTCCCGCAGATCGCGGATGATCGCCGAGTTTCGTGCCTCCGCCGCCCAAGGCAGCGTGATGACAATGACGTCCACCAGTTGTTGCTTGCAGCGGGTCAGCAGGTCGGCGACCGTGCCGACCACCGGGATGCCGCCGACCATCTTGGGGACCCGGGCGATGCGGTCGTCGAAGATGCCGACGACGTCATAGTCCGTCTGGCGGGTTTGTTCGGAAAAGCTGGTCAGAAGGTCCAGGACGCGGGGCGTGGCACCGACCACGGCGATGCGCTGGCGGAAGATCCCCTTGCGCGCGCACCAGCGGATCGCCTGCGCCCCTACCAGATGAACACCCCCCATCAGCACCGCGGCCGCCGTCGCCCACGGCAGAGTCAGGGTGCGGGGGTAATCCTTGTGCAGTCCGAACAGATACCCCAGCGCCATCAGCCCGATCAGGCACAGGCCCCAGGCGGCAAGAAGGGTCGCCACGGAGTACAGCGTGCGGGACAGCACCGGAAAGCCGTAACGCCGCGCCCCGGACATGCCGCCGATCAGCAGAATGGCGGCAAGGATGGCCACCGGCATCAGGGTGCCCGCCGTCCAGGGGGTATCGGTCGCCGGTCCGGGACCGATGACCCGCGGCACCAGGGCGGCGCTGCCCAGGATCATCGCCCCATCTCCGATGGCGACCATTATCATCAGCCCCTGGCGCCGGGTCCAGCGGGTGATCGATGGTGCTTCGGTCAGGATGTCGGAGATCCCCCGGCTGGCCGAAGGGGGCGGTGCGGCGGTCAAAAGGGCGGCTCCTTCCTGCTGTCCGTCTTTCATGGCGATACGCTACCGATCATAGTCCATGTCTATATCCCGAATCAGGTGATTCGTGGCCGTGCCTTCGGCAATGATGCGCCCGGAACTTTTGCCTAAATCTTAATGTATCTGCCTCGTAACAATGCTCTATTTGCCGAAAAAACAGGCGTCTAGGCCAAAAGTTGAGGGCATGAAGGGGCAGATTCTTTAACCATTTCTGATAGTATGGGTTTAGCGGGGCAAACCGGGATTGGTCCCCTGTCCGCGCGGGGCGGGGCTGATGGGTGTTTATGTCCATTTATGCCCGGTTATGCGTTGTTAGGGATTGAGACAGGTGGGACAGGCAGCGCATACTTAACGACCT
The DNA here is from genome assembly GCA_046233135.1 of Rhodospirillaceae bacterium Z3-40. Classification (GTDB taxonomy): domain Bacteria; phylum Pseudomonadota; class Alphaproteobacteria; order Rhodospirillales; family Rhodospirillaceae; genus JBJXHN01. Next base: position 152,013 of record JBJXHN010000007.1, read on the forward strand.
TGGTGCACCGGAGCCAGGCGGCAAATGATCGGGCAGGGGCGGCAGGGGCAGTTGAGGGGGATGGGGTCCGGACGGCAGAGAGCGCTACCGGAAACCTTGGCGAAGGATGGTGCGGAATGATGTATGCCGACGACGGCCAGCGGCCGCCGGGACCGCGCGAGATGACGGACCGGGCCGTGACCGACGACATCGGGGCTTTGCGTCATGGGTCCGGGGATCCGGACCCGGGTGGCTTGGACGAAGACGTCCTGGCCCAGGCGGAGGCCGCCGTGGCCGGTCTGGCGGAAACCTATGTGAGCTGGGCGTCGGAGGATCTGACCGTGCTTGCCGCCCTGTTGGGCGAACTGGAGCGCGATGCCGAACGCTGGCCCATCCTGTTGCCGGAAATCTTTCGCATTTCCCATGATATCAAGGGGCAGGGGGGGAGTTTCGGCTATGACCTCATGACCTTGATCGGCAACCGGCTCTGCCGCTTCGTGGAGCGCATCGATCAGCGGCCGTCGCAGGCCGTGCGGGATTTGATCCGCTTGCATGCCGACAGCATGCGGGCGGTCCTGTCGCAGAAGCTGACCGGCAACGGCGGTCCGGAGGGCGCCCATCTGCTGAAAGGCCTGGATCGCGCCGTCGAAAACCTGCCTGACGAGCACTCCGCGACTTCGTGAGCTGCGATCCTTCTATGCATACGGCGCCAGAGGTGTCGGGTCCTGCGGCATCACAGGTGCCGGGGACCGGCGATCCGCTGGTCTGGCATGGTGGCGCCCTGGATGCGGCGGCGGCCCGTTTCGGGGCGCCGGCGCAGGGCTGGCTGGACCTGTCCACTGGCATCGCCCCTTATCCTTATCCCATCGGCCGGATCCCCGCCCGCGCCTGGCAGGCCTTGCCGGAGCAAGCGGACGAACGGGCCTTTCTCGCGGCCTGCCGGCGCACCCATGGCGTCCCCGCCGACGCTGGCCTGATCGCTGTGCCGGGGATTCAGGCTGCGTTGCTGCGCCTGCCGCCGGTTCTCTGCCCTGACGGCGGCACCGTGGCTGTACCCGACCCGGGCTATCGCGGTCACCGCGAGGCCTGGGAAATGGCTGGCCATGCCTGCGTCGTCCTGGACGATCCGTTGTCCGTCCTGACCGAAGATCCCGGCCCGCGTGTGGCCGTGGTGATCAACCCGAACAACCCGGATGGCCGGACCTGGGCTCCGGAGATCCTGCTGGCGGCAGCGGACCGGCAGGCCGCACGGGGCGGCTGGCTGGTGGTCGACGAAGCCTTTGCCGAGGTGCGGCCGGATCTGTCCCTGCTGTCCCATGCCGGTCGGTCCGGATTGATCATCCTGCGGTCTTTCGGCAAGTTTTTCGGTCTCGCCGGGGTGCGCCTGGGCTGGCTGGCCGGCCCTGCCGATCCCATCGCGGCGCTGGCCCGGCGCATGGGACCGTGGAGTGTGTCCGGCCCCGCCTTGGCCATCGGTGCCCGGGCCGAGGCGGATCGTCCCTGGCACGAAGCCCAACGCCGCCGACTGTCCGCCCAGGCCGCCCGCCTGGACGGGGTCTTGGACAAGGGCGGCCTTTCGGTGGTCGGCGGAACGTGTCTGTTCCGGCTGGTGCAGCGCCGCGACGGCGGTCCGGCCGCGCCCCTGTTCGAACGCCTGGGGCGGGCGGGTATCCTGGTGCGCCCCTTCAGCGACCGTCCGGCCAGGCTGCGGATCGGCTTGCCGCGCACCAGGGAAGATCTGCGGCGCCTTGCCCGGGCTCTGTGATCTTAAGTTTATATTCTGCGGCCCTTATCTAACTAAAATAATTCAACCTTATCGGTGTGTTTGTTTCGCGATGATTTCGCGACACCTCCGTGACCGATGCGCTCGGCGAGGGTGATTTCATACCGTTGTCATCGGCCTCGTGGTAAGAGGCCGCCAACCCGCCGGGGTCACGGTGTCGGGCGGGGAGAGCGCGGTAAACCAGAGAACGCCGCACGGGTATTCATCGCTTCCATGGTCGTAAAATGCTGAAATCATCGACATTTTAGGGTTTTTTGAGTCCCTACTTTAGTCTTTGTTGCGTTGCGAAGAGGCTGAACGAAAACGATTTTTTCTCTAATCTCCACAAATGCACTGTTCAAATTCGGAATCAGACATGCAAAAATCTCCTTCAATTGGATCGGGAAGCCAATTCCCGGCCATCGACGGGTCGATCCTCGCGATGGGACTGTCCGTCAACCAAAACGGCCAGAGCGCCGGAATGGGGAGGACTAAGATGAAGAGTATCGAGGCGACGGTGTCCAAGGGACACCAAACGGGTTTGCGCTTTAGTATCGCCGTCTACAACGCCATGGTCCGTGCTTTGGTCGGAGAGAAGCAAAAGCATGCCGATCTGGACGATGGCTGGGCGGTCCTCCAGCGTCAGGAACTCGTGGCGGAGAACGCGGCCCAGGCGCGAAGCCTGGCGGCCCGAATTTTTCCTGCCAACGAAGGGTTCGTCATCACCGAGGTGAAACTCCTCGGCGACGCCGCCTGACGCTGGTTTCAGCGGCGGATCCGGTCTCTGGGAGGAGGGCCGGATCCGTCGCACTCACCTTTCACCGACGATCCTCATGTCACCAAGAGCGCCGCACGCGCTGGTGCGATCCATCCGCGACGCCAGGGAAACCCGGCGCCGCTTCGCAGCATGGGAGCGCCGTTACCCCTCCAGTTCCCGCAGGTCCTTGCGGCGGATCTTGCCGGTGGCTGTGGTGGGCAGGCTGTCCAGGAAGGCCACCTGCCGGGGATAGGCGTGGGCGGCATGTTTGGCCTTGGCGAAGGCCTGGATGTCGGCGGCCAGGGCGGCCTGTGCTCCGGGGTCGTCAAGCACGGCCGGATCCCGGGGGACGATGAAGGCCTTCACGGCTTCGGTGCGCTGGGGATCGGGGACGCCGACCACGGCGACCATGGCGACAGCCGGATGGCGGGAGAGCACGTCCTCCACCTCGCCCGGGCCGATGCGGTAGCCGGCCGAGGTGATGACGTCGTCATCCCGTCCCTTGAACCACAGATAGCCGTCTTCGTCGCTGTAACCCGTGTCGCCGGTCAGCAGCCAGTCGCCGGCGAACTTGGCTTCGGTGGCTTGCGGATTGTTCCAGTAGCCGAGGAACATCACCGGGTCGGGCCGGTGGACGGCGATGGATCCCAGGGCGCCGGCGGACAGGGGCGTGCCGCTTTCGTCGACCACGGCCACCCGGTGGCCGGGGATCGGCCGGCCCATGGCCCCGGGGCGCACGGGAAAAAGGGTGGAGCAGTTGCCGACGACCAGATTGCATTCGGTCTGGCCGTAGAACTCGTTGATGGTTACGCCGAAGGTTTCCTGCCCCCAGTCGAGCAGGCTTTCCCCCAGCGTTTCTCCGCCGGACCCGATGGAGCGCAGGGAGATGGCTCCATCCGCGTTGGCGTTGGGGACCTGGCGCACCATCCGCAGGGCGGTGGGGGGGAAGAAGACGTTGCGGATGCCCTGGCGGGCCATCAGGGCCAGGGCCGCTTCCGGATCGAACTTGGCCGCCCGGTGGGCGACAACCGGCACGCCGTGGTACAGGGCTGGCAGCAGCACGTCGAGCAGGCCACCGATCCAGGCCCAGTCGGCCGGGGTCCAGAAGCGGTCGCCCGGCTGAGGGAACAGCTCGTGGGGCAGGGACACCCCGGGCAGGTGGCCCAGCAGCACCCGGTGGGCATGCAGCGCCCCCTTGGGCTTTCCGGTGGTGCCGGAGGTATAGATGATCAGCGCCGGATCATCCGGCCCGGTGTCGGCCAGGGGCACGGCCCGGCTGGTGCCGGTCATCAGGGTGGACAGGGTGTGCAGTCCGGCCGGCGCCCGGTCGTCGTCGGCGCAGATCACCATTGGAGCGTCTGGCAGGCCGTCGGGCCGGCGATCCCGCAGGGCCATCGCCCGGTCCACATTGGCGCCATCGGTGATCACCACCTTCGCCCCGCTGTCCTGCAGGCGGAAGGCCAGAGCGTCTTCTCCAAACAGGGTGAACAGGGGCACGGCGATGGCCCCCAGCTTATAGGCGGCGATGTGGGCCACCGCGGTTTCCAGGCGCTGGGGCAGCAGGATCGCCACCCGGTCGCCGCGCCCGACCCCCAGATCCGCCAGACCGCCGGCCAGGCGATCGGTCAGGGCCTTCAAGGTGCGGAAGGTGGTGACGGTGGTCCGGCCGTCGGCGCTTTCTTCGATGATCGCCGGCCGGTCGGCGCGGGCCGGATCGGCGGCGTGGCGGTCGCAGACGGCAACGCCGATGTTGAAGCGCTCCGGGATGACCCAGCGGAAGCCGGCGTAGGTGTCGGCGTAGTGATCGGAACGGTCGGGGGAAGCGGGCATGGCGAACGTGACCTCGTGACGGACTGTTCTGATTGGGGACGGGGGGACCCGACCCGGATTGTCCGCCATGTGGGCACGCCGCCGCCCGCCCGCCAGAGGCTATGAAAGACGGCGGGCCGCTTAAAGGGGTGTCAGGGCCTCCTCGCGCCAGACCACGCTGACGCCGTCCAGCATCACGCCGTCGTAGCCCAGGGTGATCAGCTCGGCGAAGGCCTTGCCGATGATCTCCAGCCAGGCGGGGTCGTTGTAATCGACCCAATAGACACCGTCGAGATGGGGCACATAGGCCGTCAGGAATGGCGGATTGCCCAGCTTCCATTCCGGCTGCCAGTACCAGCGGGTATCCGACGCCAGGCCGATGGTCAGCCGGGCCATCACCCGGCGGGTGGCGCCGGTCTGCTTGTACTTCAGCATGCTGACCTGCTTGGCCGTCAGCGGTTCGTTCTCGTTGAAGAACGGATCGATCACCAGCAGATCGTAGTTGGTCCGCGACAGGGCGGCCACCCAGTCATGCGCCAGGTCGTAGGGGCGGGAGGACAGCACGGCCAGCCAGTTGCGGGCCTTGCCCAGGCTGTCGATATTGTTGCTGTTCTCGAACGGTGGGCGGATCGGGGGGATCGTGTCATACCGCTGGCGGGGGTCGGTGCCGACGGACATCATCACCCCGTCCTTTAGCGACTGTTCCCAGGCCTTGGTGGCGGTTTCCACATCCTTGCAGGGCTCCAGGGTCAGCACGGCCAGCCCCAGATCCTTCAGCCGCTTCAGGCTTTCCCCGCTCTCCGGGTTGATGGAATCGCAGTACTGGCGGTCCAGTACCACGCCCGCGATATCGCGCACGAACCGGCGGTGGGCGGAGCCGATGGGCAGCATCAGCGATTCATTCAGCGGCTGGCCGGGGGGCAGCTTCAGCAGCGCCAGATTCCGTTCCCGCTGGGCCATGGTGGCAAGGAAGGCGCCGCCCCGCACCAGCACCTCGAACCCTTTGCCGTAGGTCTTGCCGTGTTCCGCCAGGGTGGCGATGATATCCCGCATCTGCTCCCGGTAGTCCGGCGTCAGGTGGGGTTCGATGTCGTGGGGCGGCTCTTCGTAAACCTCTTCTGTCAGGTCCATGCCGTCGATGATGACCGGCGGACGGTGGGTGTCCTGGGCTGCGGCCGGGGCAATGCCGCGCTCCGATACGCCGAGTAGCATGGCCAGAACGAGAAGGGCGAGGGGGCCACGGGCCGGAAAGGGCAGGCAGGGCAGGGGGCGCGAGGGCGTCATGGGGTGATCTCCGCGACGAGGTCGGCGATGGCCAAGCTGGCGGTCAGCCCGGGTGATTCCATGCCGAACAGGGTGGTCCAGCCGGGGATGCCTGTCTCCGCTGGTCCTTGAATGACGAAATCCGCCGCCGGTTCCCCGGGGGCCTGGATCTTTGGCCGTACTCCGGAATAATCGGGGGCCAGACGCGTTTCGTCCAGTTCCGGCCAATAGCGGCGGATGGCTTCGAAGAACGGCGGCAGCCGGCCAGGGTCCACACGGTAGTCGAAGACGGTGGGGTCATCCCCTGTAGGCTCGATCCATTCTGTATCCGGACCGAAGCGGCCGCGTCCGGCGACGTCCCGGGTAAAATGCAGGCCCAGGCCGGCTTCGTTGGGAACCGGATAGATCAGCCGCTCGAAAGGTGCCTTGCCGGACAGGCTGAAGTAGTTGCCCTTGCACCAATGCTGCGGCGGCACCGGAGCGGGCGTTGCGGCGGTTGCGGGGGAGGTGGCGGCCAGGCTGGCCACCAGATCCCGGGCCAGCAGCCAGGCTCCATGGCCGGCGCAGTTGATGACCGTGCGGGCGTTCAGGATCATCGGCGCCTCTCCGCCCACCAGCAGGCGCAGGCGGCCGGCGGATGTGTCGGCCCGGGCGGTGCGCACGGGGGCGTGGCAGACCAGCATGGCGCCATTGGCTTCGGCCTCGCCGAGCAGGGACAGCATATAGGCATGGCTGTCGAGGATGCCGGTGTTGGGCGAATGCAGCGCCCAGGCGGCGGCCAGGGCGGGCTCCATGGCCCGGGCTTCGGGTCCGGGCAGCAGGGGCAGGGAGACGCCGGCGGCCAGGGCGCGGGCCTGGATGGCTTCCAGCGCGGCGCGTTCACCGTCATCGGCGCCGACGATCAGCTTTTCACAGCGCAGGTGGGGCAGGCCGTGGGCTTGCAGATAGTCGTACAGCTGGGCGACTCCGGCCACGCAGAGCCGCGCTTTCAGGCTGCCGGGCGCATAATACAGCCCGGCGTGCAGCACCTCGCTGTTGCGCGAGGACGTGCCGGTGCCGAAAGCCTCGGTGGCTTCGAGGATGAGCACGGCGCGTCCGGCGGTGGCCATGCGCCGGGCGACGGCCAGACCCACCACGCCGGCTCCGATCACCACGCAATCGGCGTCGTCCTCCGGTACCCCGTCGGCGGGGGTGGGCCAGGGAAAAGCGGGTTCGGAAAGGGAAGGCCGGGGGGTGTCCATGCTGGCGTTGGCTCCTGATGACCGCTACAACCGTCCCCCGGTTATAGCAACCCGGCCGCCCGGGATCGACGGTGGCCGTGATCCGAGGAGCCTTCCATGCCTACGCCGCGTCTTGCCGTGCTGTTTCTGCTGGCCCTGACGGCCCTGAATCCGCTGTCCGTCGCCCCGTTCGCGCTGGCGGCCGAAGGAGAGGCCCAGGCGGATCCGGCGGCGGGGCTGCCCCTGGAGTGGACCGAGGACTTCCCCAAGACTGACTGGTCGCGAATGGCTTTCGATCCGGCGGAGATCACCGACAGCGGACCCCGGCGGGACAGCATCCCGGCGATCGACGAGCCGGTGCTGAAGCCGGCGGAAAAGATCCGCGCGGTGATGGATCGGGAGCCGGTGATCGGCCTGGTGATCGACGGCGACGCCCGGGCCTATCCTCTGTCGATCCTGCTGTGGCACGAGGTGGTGAACGACACTGTCGGTGGCCGGCCGGTGGCGGTGACCTTTTGCCCGCTGTGCGGTACGGCCATGGTCTTCGACCGGCGGGTGGATGGCGAAGTCCTGGACTTCGGGGTGACCGGGCGGCTGCGGAATTCGGGGCTGATCCTTTATGACCGGGCCACCGAATCCTGGTGGCAGCAGTTCACGGGAACCGGCATCGCCGGCCGTTACATGGGAACCGAACTGGCCATGGTCCCGGCGCGGCTGGAAAGCTACGGCGACTTCAAGGCCCGCCGGCCCGACGGTCAGGTGATGATTCCCGCCAAGCCGTCGGCGCGGAACTATGGCTCCAACCCCTATTGGGGCTATGACACCGCGAGCCGGCCCGAATACTACGCCGGTCCGTTGCCCGCTGACATGGATCCCATGGCGCGCGTGGTGCTGGTGGAAGGGCGCGCCTGGACCCTGGACCTGATTCGCGAGCGGGAAAGCGTGACCACCGAAGACGGGCTGGAAATCCGCTGGACGCCGGGCCAGGTGTCGCCGGTGGACGCGCCCCGGGTGGCCAGCAGCCGCAAGGTGGGCGGGGTCATCGTCCAGCGGGATGGCCGGGATGTACCGTATGTGGTGGCCTTTGCCTTTGCCGTGAAGGCCATGGCGCCGGACGTCGAGGTCCGGCGCTAGTTAAAGGATTTCGCCGGACGTCGAGGTCCGGCGCTAGTTAAAGGATTTCGCCGGACGTCGAGGTCCGGCGCCGGGTGCATTCAGCCGGCCTGTCGGCCCGCCAGGGCGAAACCGACCGCCAGACGGAAGGGGGCCACAAGAAGCAGGGCCATGGCCAGCTTCACCCCCAGGTCTCCGAGAGCCAGGGTGACCCAGGGCACGTCGGTTCCGGCGAAGGCGAGGCTGAAGAACAGGGCAGTGTCGATCACCGACCCCAGGCCCGAGGATACGATTGGCGGCATCCACCAGACCCGTCCGCGCAGGGCGTTGAAGACCCATACGTCCAGTAGCTGGGCGCAGAGGAATGCGGACCCGGAGGCGATGGCGATTCGGGGATCGGCAAGGATCAGGCTGAGGACCACCGCCAGAGCAAAGCCGGCATAGACCACGCGGCGGGCCTGCTTCGGTCCGGCGAGGCGATTGGTCAGATCGGTGACCAGAAACGCCACCGGATAGGTCAAGGCGCCCCAGGTCAGCCAGTTGTTGATCGGGTATTGCACCAGGATGTTGGAGGCCACAACCACTAGGGCCATTCCGAGAACGGGAGGGAGTGTTTTCGTGGAAGTCATAGCAGCCTCTTATTGATCTTTATTCGAATCTTCTGGTTTTTTGTCTTTTGAAGAAATGATGTGGTCTATTTTATTTCTTTCTAGGTACTCCATTATTGATCCAAGTATTGCCTCTTCTTTTTCTTGTGCTGTTCTGATTTTTTCGATTTTTTCTGGCTCTTTATTTTCAGTGGAGTTTTTGAATTTTTCATACTGAATGTCGAAACTATTGCCCGTGATACGGCGAAAGTAAACAGTTGCCTCATCTATTTTTACTGATTTGAAGAATTTATTCGCAGAGCCGCTCCACATCAGGTCTTCCCTGACTGCTTTTCGGAAGAAATTTTTTTCCGTGAATCCACCGGTTTCCGCGAATATATGTCTGCGTATAGCAATGTTATTTGGTACTGTTCTCTCAATATTTGATTTCCAGGAAGAGTGTATGGGAGAGTCGTAGCATATTTCTGTTCTTATGATGTCAATGCTATTGTTTTCTTCCAAGAATTGTATGCAGTTAAATATGTGTCTTCCAAGGTACATATCATCTGCATCTAGAAAGAAGATGAAGTTGCCGCGCGAGAATTTGAAGCCTTGGTTCCTTGAATATCCTGGTCCACCGTTTTTTCTATTGCGGTGGTAGGTGACATCGGTGTTGCCGTTCACCCGAATCCAGTCGAATACCTGGGCTGCCGTATCGTCCGTAGAGACATCGTCGACGACGATAATCTCCACACGCTCGTCGTATCGCCCGGTCTGCTGGCGGAAATACTTAATGGAAGTGAAAACGGATCCCAGGCATTCCTTGATGAAGGGGCCGGCGTTATAGGCCGGTATGATGATGGACGCCAGAACGTCGCCGTCTTCATCCCGTTCCTCTTCCAGATGCTCCGCAATCCAGGAAAGGTAGGCCCGGACATACGGATCCGTGATCCGGGTAAGGGCGGCGGCGGTCCGTCGCCATGCCGCTTCATCGATCCCTCGATCCTTCAGGAAGATACGGAAGTTCGTATACCGGGTCGCGGCTTCGGCAATCTCCCGGAGGAACGTTCGAAGGTTTCCCAGTGCCGCTTGGGATGTATCCGCAGTCCGGGCGAGACCGCGCAGTGCGGCCAGAATGAAACCGAGTCGGTAATTTGTCGATGCAAGCAGATAAACCGCCTCGAGATTGCCGGGCGCCAGCCGCAAATGGTTCTCGTATTGGTGCTTGGCGACGTCCAGCTTCCAATCTTTGTGCTTTTTGAAAGCATCCTGAAGTGTGTGGGCGGTCAGCGCCCGAATCTTGTCCGCATCGGTGCCGGGGGTGGCCCTGGCGACAGAGAGCAGAGAGTCGTCGAGAGTAATCGTGGTGCTGTCGTCCTGCATGGGGGAACTCGTTTTCTCTTTCATTCACCAGGGCAGGGGGCGGCAAGGTGCGCAAGCGCGATAAAAATTTGTGTCCGCGCGCCGCCCCGGTACCATGTCTGAGGGCGGCACCCGTCGCGAGGCTTGGGTTGGGGGAGCGCCTTGCCAGGCAGGTGCCGGACCCGACGCACAATCCGGTAAACGTCAATGCGGTTTGAGAAGGAACACCTTTCCCGATGCGCGCAGAAGCTCCACTTTCCGTCTGTCCCCACGATTGCCCCGGTGCCTGTCCCGTGGAAGTCGCCATCGACCCCGATTCGGGCAAGTTGAAACGCCTGCGCGGCAGCCGCGTGGTCCCTTATACAGATGGTGTCATTTGCGCGAAAGTGGCGCGCTATGATGAACGCCTGCACCACCCCGATCGCCTGACCCGGCCCCTCCGCCGGGTCGGTCCGAAGGGGTCCGGCCGGTTTGAACCCATAGACTGGGATACCGCGCTGGATACGGTTGCCGAGGCTTTCGCCTCCGCAGCGGCAGAACATGGTCCGGAATCGGTCTGGCCGTTCTTCTATGCCGGCACCATGGGTCTGGTGCAGCGCGACGGCATCAACCGGCTGCGCAACGCCATGGGCTATTCCGGCCAGTTGGGCACCATCTGCACCGGCCTTGCCGATCCCGGCTGGTTCGCCGGTGTCGGCGCCAAGCACGGGGTGGATGCGCGCGAGATTGCCGACAGCGATCTGGTGGTCCTGTGGGGCCTGAACGCGGTGCACACCCAGGTACAGCTGATGACCTGGGTGGCCAAGGCCCGCAAGGGCCGGGGGGCCAGGCTGGTGGTTGTCGACCCCTACCGTACCCCCACCGCCCAGCAGGCGGACCTACATATCGCCCCGCGTCCGGGGACGGACGGTGCGCTCGCCTGCGCCATGATGCAGGTGATGTTCGCCGAGGGCCTGGCCGATCGCGATTACATGGCCGCCCATACCGATGACCCGGCAGCGCTGGAAACCCATCTGGCCACCCGTACCCCCGAATGGGCGGCGCGGATCACCGGTATCCCCGCCGAAGATATCGTCGCCTTCGCCCGCCTGTATGGCCGCACCAAGCGGGCCTATCTGCGGTTGGGCTATGGCTTCACGCGCCAGCGCAACGGTGCGGCGGCCATGCATGCGGTCAGCTGCCTGCCCGCCGTCAGCGGTGCCTGGGCGCACCCCGGGGGCGGAGCGATGTTCACCCAAAGCGGCCTCTTCAGCCTGGATACCGATATCATCACCGGAGCCGACGTGACCGACCCCGGTACCCGGGTACTCAATATGGTCGAGATCGGCCCCATCCTGTGTGGCGATGCGAAGGCCCTGAAGGGCGGCCCGCCCGTCAAGGCCATGCTGATCCAGAACACCAATCCGATGGTGGTGGCCCCCGACTCGGACCGTGTGGCAGCGGGTTTTGCGCGTGAAGACCTGTTCGTTTGCGTCCACGAGCAGTTCATGACAGAGACCGCCGCGATGGCCGACATCGTCCTTCCGGCTACCATGTTCCTGGAACATGACGACCTCTACAAGGCCGGTGGACATACATACCTTCAGGTGGCTCGGGCGGTCATGGATGCCCCCGGGGAATGCCGGGAAAACCATGTGGTGATCCAGGATCTGGCCGCCCGTCTCGGCGCCCGGCATCCCGGTTTCAACGGGCAGTCGGCCTGGCACCTGATCGATACGGTGCTGACCCGTTCCGATCTGCCGCCGGCCGATGAGATCCTGCGCCGGGGCGGGTATGACGGCGCCTTACCTTTTGAAAAAGCACACTTTCTTGACGGCTTCCCCAACCCCACCGGACGCTTTCGCTTCCGGGCTGACTGGGCCGGCCCCATGGCCTCCGTCATGCCGCCTCTCCCTGACCATTTGGCTGTCATCGAGGAGGCGGACGAGACCTATCCTTACCGCCTTGTGACCGCTCCGGCGCGGGGTTACCTGAACACGTCGTTCACCGAAACACCGGGGTCGGTGAAAGGGGAGGGACGACCCACGGTGATGATCAATCCGGCCGATGCCGGCCACCTTGGCGTGGCTGACGGGAGTCTGGTGAAACTGACCAGCCGACGCGGACATATTGACATCCATGCCCGTTTGGAGGAGGGAATACCCCAAGGTATAGTGGTTGTGGAGAGCCTTTGGCCCAACAAGGCCTTTCCGGGCGGCAAGGGGGTGAACACCCTGACCGGTGCCGACCTGGGGCCGCCGCTGGGCGGGGCCGCCTTCCACGACACGGCGGTCCGGATAGAGCCGGGACCCGACGCCTGACGGCGCGGGAAACAGTGGTACATGTGGTGGGCGCCCATGGGTGAAGCGGGTGAATGACGTGGACATCGGCACGGGTGAGGACGGGATGAGCGATGCCGCAACCGGCATCGGCATCGGAAGCGGCACCGATACCGCGGGTGGCGACGGCGCCCAGGTGATCGTGGTTGGCAACCAGAAGGGCGGCTCGGGCAAAAGCACCGTGGCCATGCACCTGATCGTCGGTTTGGCCCGGTCTGGCAAGACCGTGGGGTCTATCGACCTTGATAGCGGGCAGTGGACGCTGTCCCGCTATATCGAGAACCGGCAGGCCTTTTCGGAAAAGCGGCAGCTGAACCTGCCGATTTCCGACCACGTGCCGATGAAAAGCACGGGCGAGGCGGCCGGTGACATCCGCCAGCTTCAGCAGTGCATGATGGCCTTCTACGAACAGGTGGACGTGGTGGTCATCGACACGCCAGGGGCGGAAACCACCCTGTCCAAGGCCGCCCACGGACTGGCCGACGTGCTGATCACTCCGCTGAACGACAGCTTCATCGATCTGGACGTCCTCGCCCGGATCGATGGAGAAACCATGGCCATCAAGGGGCCGAGCAACTACGCCGCTTCGGTTTGGGAAGCCAAGCAGCAACGGGCGCGGCTTGACGGCACCTCGATGAAGTGGATCGTGCTGCGCAATCGCCTGTCCCATCTGGATGCCCGCAACAAGCGCGAGATGGAAGACGCCCTGACCGAGCTGTCGCGGCGGATCGGGTTCGTCATGATCCCCGGGCTGGGGGAACGCGTGATCTATCGCGAAATGTTCCTGAACGGCCTGACCCTGCTGGACCTGCGGGACAAGGGGACCGGGGTGGACCTGAAGATGTCCCACCTGGCCGCCCGGCAGGAACTGCGCGGTCTGCTCGCGGCTATCGGCGTCCATTTGCCCGAACCCACCTGAGATCCGGGGGCGCCGACCCCATCTTAGATCGCAGGCGGTGGATATCCGCCGCGTGATGGACGACGGCGACAAACGGATAGCGGAGGGACGCGATGACAGGACGGGACGGCAGTCGGCTGTCCGGCCCATCCACAAGGGGCGAAATCGATTCGTTTCTGAAACAGGTGGCGCGCACCCCGGCGGTCCGGCCGGCCGGGGGGCCGCGGGGCCGTCTGGTTTTTGCCATGGATGCCACCGCGTCGCGGGAACCGACCTGGGATATGGCCAGCGATCTTCAGGCGGAGATGTTCGAAGCCACGGCCGATATCGGCGGGCTGGACGTGCAGCTGGTGCACTACGGCGGGTTCGGGGCGTTCCAGGCCTCTCCCTGGGTCGGGGATCCCCGCGCCCTCCTGGAGCGGATGGGCCGGGTGCGCTGCCTGGGCGGCCGCACCCAGATCGGCCGGGTTCTCTCCCATACCCTGGCCGAAACCCGCGACCGCAAGGTCAATGCCCTGGTCTTCGTCGGGGACTGCATGGAAGAGGACCTGGACAGCCTGGCTCATACCGCCGGTGAACTGGGCCTGCGCGGGACCCCAGCGTTTCTGTTCCATGAGGGGAACGATTCGGTTGCGATTCGAGCCTTTGATCACCTGGCCCGGCTGACCGGCGGGGCCTGCTGCCGCTTCGATGCCGGCAGCGCCCGGCAACTGCGGGAGCTGCTGGGGGCCGTGGCCGTGTTCGCAGCGGGCGGACGCAAGGCGCTGGCCGACTATGGCGCCCGCACCGGCGGGGCAGCGAAGCTGCTGACCAGCCGGCTGCCCGCGGGCTGAGGAGGGGCATCAAGGCCATGCTGCCGGCTTTTCTCCTGGGAGTGCTGCTGCTGATCGGCGGCCTGATCCTGATGCGCTGGTATGTCACCACCGATCCCCGGGTGGTGCTGAAAACCCTGTTCTGGACCGCCGGAATCCTGCTGGCGGGCATCGTTCTTTTTCTGCTGGTGACCGGACGGATGAACTGGGCGATGGCCGGGATTGCCGTCCTGTTCCCCTGGCTGATGCGGGCCTCTCGCGGGCTGGCCCTGATTCGTGTCCTGGCCGGGCTGCTGGGAGGGACGGCCGGCAGCGGAAAAAGCGGCGGCAGAGCCGGAGGGGCAGGGGCGGCGCCGGGGCAGGTGTCAGAAGTGTCTTCGGCATACCTGCACATGAAGTTGTTTCATGACACAGGCGAAATGGCCGGCCGGGTAGTGGCGGGATCACAGGCCGGGCGTGATCTGGATGACTTGTCCGAAGGCGAACTCGGGCAACTGGTGGCAGAGGTCCGGGGGGATGGGGACAGCCTGGCTTTGCTGGAAAGCTGGCTGGACCGCTGCCGGCCCGACTGGCGGGAGGCCATGGCCGGCGATGCGGACACGGGGGAGGGTGCGTCATCGAAACAAGGGTCGGGGGGCGGGAGCTCCGGCAGCGCCGTGATGTCGCGGGCCGAGGCGCTGGAGGTACTGGGACTCGAAGAAGACGCCGACGAGGCGGCGGTGAAGGCGGCCTATCGCCGGCTGATGGCCCGGTTCCATCCGGATCACGGCGGATCGGATTGGATGGCGGCCAAGCTCAATCAGGCCCGTTCGGTCCTGCTGAAGGGGCGGTAAGGGGAGCTGCGGCGCACTGGTTGCACGTTCCCCGTGTTTCGCGTTGGTCGACCCGGTAACGCGGCCTCCAGCCCGCTTGAAACCGCCGAATGGGCGTGGCAGAACAGGTTCCTCGCGGATCCATTCGGGTTCCCGTTCGTTCTGAACGCACAGTTCGCCCGATCTCCCGTCAATATAATAACACGAGGTTTCAAATGTCCCGACGTGTACGCAAGGCCGTTTTTCCTGTCGCCGGCATGGGAACGCGGTTTCTTCCGGCGACCAAGACGATGGCGAAGGAAATGCTGCCGGTCGTGGATAAGCCGCTGATCCAGTACGCTGTCGAGGAAGCGGCGAAGGCCGGTATCGATCACTTCATCTTCGTTACCGGCCGCGGCAAGTCCGTGCTGATGGACCACTTCGATCACATGCCCGAACTGGAAGCCTTGCTGAAGGATCGGGGCAAGACCGACATCCTGGACAATCTGCTTGGCTCCATGCCTGCGCCGGGCAAGGTCTATGCCACCCGTCAGCAGCAGCCGCTGGGCCTGGGGCATGCGGTGTGGTGCGCCCGCGCCTTTGTTGGTGACGAGCCTTTTGCCGTGCTGCTGCCCGACGATCTGGTGCTGTCCGACCAGCCCTGCATCGGCCAGCTGATCGACATCTACAATACCCACGGCGGCAACGTGGTGGCCGTCGACGACGTGCCGCTGGAGCGTACCAACAAATACGGCATCCTGGACGTCACCGGTCAGGAAGGGCGCGCCTACAAGGCCAAGGGACTGGTGGAAAAGCCCGAGCCGGACAAAGCGCCGTCGACCAAGGCCATCATCGGCCGGTATGTGCTGGAATCTGGCATCTTCGACATCCTGGAAGGCATCGGTCGGGGGGCCGGTGGCGAGATCCAGCTGACAGATGCCATGAACAAGATGATCAGCGATGTGCCTTTCCATGGTGTCCACTACGAAGGTGTGCGTTATGACTGCGGGGACAAGGTGGGCTTCCTGCAGGCCAACATCGCCTTTGCCCTGGCCCGGCCGGATATGGCCGACGCGGTCAAGGGTGTGCTGAAGGATTTCGCAAAGGATCTGTAACAGGTCAGGCCTGCCCGCCGGGTGTAAATGTAGCGCGTGGCCCGGGGGCGGGGCCGCGCGGTCCGGCGATCCCGCCTTCCGCCCCGTTCCGAGTTCCGTTCTGCTTCCTCGTTTTTCATTCGCATGCTTGCTATCGCTACGTAAGGGGACTTTGTCATGCGCATCGCCATGATTGGCACCGGCTATGTGGGTCTGGTGTCTGGCGCCTGTTTTTCCGAGTTCGGGGTCGAGGTGGTCTGCGTCGACAAGGACGCCGCCAAGATCGAAGGCCTGAAGGAGCGTGGCGAGATCCCCATCTACGAGCCGGGCCTCGACAAGCTGGTTGAAACGAATGTGGCCGCTGGCCGCCTGTCCTTCACCACCAGCCTGACCGAGGCGATGGACGGGGCCGACGCGGTGTTCATCGCCGTCGGGACGCCCTCGCGCCGGGGCGATGGCCATGCGGACCTGTCCTACGTCTATGCCGCCGCCAAGGAAATCGCCCAGGCGATGACCCGCTACACGGTGGTGGTCACCAAATCGACCGTGCCGGTGGGCACGGGCCGCGAGGTGGAACGCATCATCCGGGAAACCCGCCCCGATGCGGATTTCGACGTGGTGTCCAACCCCGAATTCCTGCGGGAAGGCTCGGCCATCAATGACTTCATGCGCCCCGACCGGGTTGTGATCGGTGCCGAGACCGACCGGGCGCGTGAAGTGATGCGCCAGCTCTACCGGGTGCTCTACCTGATCGAAACGCCGATCCTTTTCACCACGCTGGAAACCAGTGAACTGGTGAAATATGCGGCCAATACCTTCCTGGCCACCAAGATCACCTTCATCAACGAAATCGCCGACCTGTGCGAGAAGGTGGGAGCGGATGTGCACGACGTGTCGCGCGGCATCGGCCTGGACGGCCGCATCGGCCGCAAGTTCCTGCACCCCGGCCCGGGCTACGGTGGCTCCTGCTTCCCCAAAGACACGTTGGCCTTGGTCAAGACCGCCCAGGAAAAGGGCTCGCCCCTGCGCATCGTCGAAACGGTGGTGGACATCAACGCCAAGCGGAAGCGGGCCATGGCCGACCGCATCGTTTCCTTCATGGGCGGCGACGTGAAGGGAAAGACCGTTGCCGTGTTGGGCCTGACCTTCAAGCCCAACACCGATGACATGCGTGACAGCCCCAGTCTGGACATCGTCCCCGCCCTTCAGGAGGCCGGCGCCACCGTGCGGGCCTTCGACCCGGAAGGCATGGACGAAGCGCGCAAGATGCTGAAGGACGTGGCCTATACCGACAACGCCTACGAAGCGATGGACGGGGCGGACAGCCTGGTGATTCTGACCGAGTGGAACGAATTCCGGGCGCTGGATCTGGCCCGGGTGAAGACGTTGCTGAAGGCGCCGGTCATGATCGACCTGCGCAACATCTATTCGCCGGAGGACATGGGCGCCCAGGGCTTCCGCTACATGCCGGTGGGGCGGCGCGCCGTTTCCTGATCGATGAAGGGCGTTCGGCCGGGTCCTGCTGCGTCCTGACGCCCTCCTCTCTGGCCAGCGTAAGGAGAACGTGCATGGATATCCGGACCGTTGCCACCCATCCCTTCGCCGGCCAGAAGCCGGGGACGTCGGGCCTGCGCAAGAAAGTGACCACCTTCCAGCAGGCCCATTACCTGGAAAACTTCGTTCAGGCCATCTTCGACACGGTCGAGGGCCTAGCCGGCGGCGGGACGCTGGTGGTGGGCGGCGACGGCCGGTATCTCAACCGCGAGGCCATCCAGATCATCCTGCGCCTTGCCGCGGCCAACGGCGTGGCGCGGGTGCTGGTCGGGCGGGATGGCATCCTGTCCACACCGGCGGCAAGTTGTGTCATCCGCACCCACCGGGCCACCGGGGGCATCATCCTCTCGGCCAGCCACAATCCGGGCGGACCGCATGAGGATTTCGGCATCAAGTACAACATGACCAACGGCGGTCCGGCGCCCGAGAGGATCACCGAAGCCATCTATGCCCGCACCGGCGAGATCACCGAATACCGCACCCTGGATACCCCCGACGTCGACCTGTCCGTCGAGGGGGATCTGACGCTGGGGGAAATGGCGGTGTCGATCATCGATCCGGTGGCCGACTATGCGGCCCTGATGGAGCAGCTGTTCGACATGGAGGCTATTCGCCGGGCCATCGCCGGCGGCTTGCGCCTGCGCTTCGATGCCATGCATGCGGTGACCGGCCCCTATGCCAAGGCGATCCTGGAAGGCCGCCTGGGGGCGCCGGAGGGATCGGTGATCAATGCGGTGCCGCTGGAGGATTTCGGCGGCGGTCACCCCGACCCTAACCTGGTTCATGCCCATGATCTGGCCGAACTGATGATGGGGCCGGATGCCCCGGATCTGGGCGCGGCCAGTGACGGGGACGGCGACCGTAACATGATCCTCGGCCGGGGGCTGTTCGTCACGCCATCGGACAGTCTGGCGCTGCTGGCCGAGCATGCCACCTGCGTGCCTGGCTATGCGGGCGGGCTGAAGGGGGTGGCGCGCTCCATGCCCACCAGCCGGGCGGTGGACCGGGTGGCCGAGGCCCTGGGCATCGAATGCCACGAAACACCGACGGGCTGGAAGTTCTTCGGCAACCTGCTGGACGCCGGCCGCGCCACCCTGTGCGGCGAGGAGAGCTTCGGCACCGGATCTGACCATGTGCGAGAGAAGGACGGCCTGTGGGCCGTGCTGTTCTGGCTGAACATTCTGGCGGTGAAGGGCAAGGGCGTGACCGATCTGATGCACGACCATTGGCAGCGCTTTGGCCGCACCTTCTATTCCCGCCACGACTATGAAGGGGTGGATGCGGATTCCGCCCAGGCCATGATGGCCGGCCTGCATGCCCTGAATGTCACCGATCAGGTGATCTACGGCCGCAAGGTGACTTTGCAGGATGACTTTTCCTATGCCGATCCAGTGGATGGCAGCGTCTCCAGCGGCCAGGGGCTGCGTTTCCAGTTCGAGGACGGCGCCCGGATCGTCTTCCGCCTGTCGGGCACGGGCACCGAAGGGGCCACCGTCCGCATCTATCTGGAGAAGTATGAACCCGATCCGGCCCGCCATGGCCTTGATGCCCAGGAAGGATTGGCCGACCTGATCGCCACCGCCCGTTCCCTGTCGGGCATCGCCGAACGCCTGGGCCGGGACCGGCCCACTGTCATCACCTGATCCCGGGATCGGCCCACCGTTATTACCTGATCCCCGGACGGTGCCGCATTTCGGCCTGTACCGGACCCATACAAGAACCTCTAGGGAGAGACCCGCACCAATGAGCACCAGCCCGGACTCCTACAGCTTCCACCCCAGCATCCTGCGGGCCTATGACATTCGCGGGATCATGGGCGAGACCCTGTCGGCCGACGATGCCCGCGCCTTGGGGGCGGCGTATGGCACCTTCGTGCTGCGGGGTGGCGGCAAGGTGATCTCCGTCGGTCGCGATGGCCGCTGGAGCAGCCCGGAGCTGGAAGCGGCCCTGGTCGAGGGTCTGGCGAGCACCGGGGCAACTGTGCGCCGGGTCGGTCTGGGGCCGACCCCGATGCTGTACTTCTCGGTCAAGCACCTGGGGGCGGATGCGGGCATCATGGTGACCGGCTCCCACAATCCGCCGGATCACAACGGCTTCAAGATGCTGCTGGCCAGGCGGCCGGTGTTCGGCGACGACATCCAGCAGCTGGGGACCCTGGCAGCCGCCGGCGACTTCGAAAAGGGCGAGGGCGCGGTGGAAGAGGTCGATGTCCTTGATACCTACGTCGGCCGCCTGGTCGAGGCCTGCACGGTGCCCGGTGATGCGCCGCTGACGGTGGTGTGGGATGCGGGCAACGGTGCGGCCGGCGAGGCGATGACCCGCCTGACGGCGAAACTGCCGGGCAAGCACACCCTGCTTTATGCCGACATAGACGGCCAGTTCCCCAATCACCACCCCGATCCCACCGACCCGGAAACCCTGGAAGACCTGCAGGCCGAGGTGGCGAAGCAGGGCGCGACCCTGGGCATTGCCTTCGACGGCGACGGAGACCGCATCGGCGTTGTGGACGGCGCGGGCAAGATTCTGTGGGGCGATCAGATCCTGATGCTGCTGGCCCGCGAAGTGCTGGCCGACCGGCCGGGGGCGCCGATCATCGCCGACGTCAAGGCGAGTCTGACCCTGTTCCAGGAGATCGAGCGGCTGGGCGGTGCCCCGCTGATGTGGAAGACCGGTCATTCCCTGGTGAAGATGAAGCTGGCCGAAACCGGTGCTCCGCTGGCCGGCGAGATGAGCGGCCACATCTTCTTTGCCGACCGCTGGTATGGTTTTGACGATGCACTGTACGCCGCCGTGCGCTTCCTGAACGTGGTGGCCACCCTGCCGGACCTGGATCTGGCGGCCACCCATGCGGCCCTGCCCAAGGCGGTGAACACCCCGGAACTGCGTTTCGATTGCGCCGAAGAGCGCAAGTTCACGATCATCGAGGACGTGGCCAAACGCCTGAAGGACGAGGGCGCGGACGTTTCCGAGGTGGACGGCGTGCGGGTGACCACACCGAACGGCTGGTGGCTGCTGCGCGCGTCCAACACCCAGGCGGTGCTGGTGGCTCGCTGCGAAGGGGCTACCGACGAGGACCTGATGGTGCTGAAGTCGATCCTGTCCCACCAGCTGACCCTGAGCGGCATCGAAGCACCGTTCTGATCCGGTGATATCGACGGCTCGCCTGACGATGGGGGCTTTTATCGTCAGGCGAGACCGGAGACCCGTGGGCTAAATTTGCGCATAGCCCCCGTCGACGAAGACCTCGCTGCCGGTCATGAAACTGCTGTCATCGGACGCGAGAAAGGCTGCGACGGCGGCTGTCTCGGACGGGTCGCCGATCCGCCCCAGAGGCGTCTTCTTCAGCATCTCTTTGGTTATCTCGTCCGCCTGGCCGGTGCCCGCGAACAGGTCCTGGACCGTTTGGGTATTGGTCAATCCGGGAGAGAGCACATTGACCCGGATGCCGGTGCCGGTCAGGTCGATGGCCCAGCTCCGGGCAAAATTGCGAACGGCCGCTTTCGAAGCGCTGTATACGCTCATCGCCGGTGTGCCCATCACCCCGACCGTTGATCCGGTCAGAATAATCGACCCGCCTCGATTGAAGAGCGGCAGGGCTTTCTGGACCGTGAACAGGGTTCCTTTGACATTGATGTCGAAGGTCCACGCGTAGTGGTCGGGCGTAATGGTCTGGAGGGGCGAGAACGCTCCGACCCCCGCATTGGCGCTCAGGATGTCGATTGAGCTCTTTTCGGATCTTACGATTTCGAACAGCCGGTCGAGGTCTTCAAGCTTCGTGATATCGCCCTGAACGGCGCGTGCATTGGCGCCGAGCTCGGTCGCGGCCGCCTCCAGAGCGTCTTGTCGGCGTCCGAAGATGTAGACGAAGGCTCCTTCAGCGACAAAGCGCGTGGCTATCGCCAAACCGATTCCGCTGGCACCGCCTGTGACCACTGCGGTTTTTCCGTCGAGTTTGCCCATGAACTGATCTCCTCTGATTGGGATGGTCGGGACCAGCAGGACCTAAGATGGTGGTTTCCCATTGACAAGTATGCACCTTTTGGTAAGTAGGTAGAATGACCGAGAAACCCGATGCCCCGTCCCCCTTCATCTGCGGCCTGGACGCCGCGCTTCACGTTCTCGGGGGAAAGTGGAAGCCGTTGATCCTGTTCTTCCTCGGACGCGGACCCATGCGGTATGGCGCCCTGAAGCGCTCGGTTCATGGGGTGAGCGACAAGGTCCTGATTCAGCAGCTCAAGGAACTGGAAGCAACGGGCGTTGTGTCCCGCACCGACTACAAGGAAATTCCGCCCAGGGTCGACTACGCCCTGACGCCTTTCGGCAGGACGCTGGTCGCGGCTTTGGTGCCCTTGTGCGAGTGGGGAGAGGCCAATTCCGCAGAAATAGCTTCTTTTCTCTCCCTAAGTCCCCCCACTGGGCAGAACCGCAAGGAGGGCTGAGCACCTTTCCGCGTGCTACCCCTTGTGGGCGATCTGCGGCAGGCCGGGCATTTCCAGGGTAACGCCCTCGGCGGTGTCCCAGGCGCCACCGGCATTGGCCACCTGATCGGCCGGAGCCACCATGACGCCGATGAACATGGCCACCGGACCACTGGTGTCCTTGATCGCCACGGTCACCGCGCCGGACCCCTGATCCAGGCCTTCGCTCACCGCCGATGCGGCGCGGCTGGCGGCGCGCATGGCCTGCGCCATCATCGGACCCATCAAGGGCGCCATCATCGGCGCCAGGGACGCCATCGCCACCATGGGATTGCCCAGTGGCGAGAAAGGTGTGTTCACCGCTCCGAACGAGAAGGGGCCGGCCGGAAAGCCGTCGGCAGAAGCGTCCGACGCGCCCTTGCCCGATCCCGATGCCATCCCCGGCATGGGAAAGCCGCCCAGGAACGGCGCCATCATCCGCGCGGCCATGTCGGCCATGCTTTTGGTTACGGCTTCGGCCATGGCCATGGCGGGATCCTGAGCGGGCGTGGGTGCAGAGTTTTGGCCGGGCAGGCCCATGGTGGTCATCCAGGGCGGCGTTGGCCAGGATGAGCCAAGCGTAAAGAAGGGGAACATGGGCCGCTCCTGAGATGTGAACCGGTGAGGGATCGAGATCTACGGAAGATCGGCCAGCCGGTGTGTCATTGCAATGCAAAAGAGCACCGCAAGGTTACCCAGCCATAAAAGTGCCGTCAAATGCCGCTGGGGGAAAACGGCGGGGTGATCAGGCTTCCAGGATCCTGGGCAGCACCAGGGTTACGGCGGTGCCCTGCTCCAGCGCGCTGCGCACGTACAATCCGCCCATCAGTGGTCCATTCACCAGGGTCCGGCAATGCTGCAATGCCCGGAGCACCTGCCATTCCCGGTCGTCCATCGAAGCCGGATTCCCGATTTCCGCCAACGGCCCGGTGGTCTGGGCCTGGGGAAGCGGCGAGGGCGGACGGGCAAAGATCTCGGTTACCCTGGTGCCGAGACCCCGGCCGTTGTCGCGGAAAACGATAGTCACCTTGTTGTCGCTGCCGGCCCGGACCGTCAGCTCGATCCGGCCGGGCTTGCCGGGGATCAGGCCGTCGCATTGGGCGATGCCGGTCAGTTCCGTGAGCACCTGGAACAGGATTCCGGGGCGGCTGTCCATGACGATCCCTTCGGCGCAGGTCACCACCATGGTGTGGCCGGCCCGGCGCAGGCGGGGATTTAGCGCGATCTGTACTTCCTTCAGCCAAGTGGCCATGTCGAAGGGACGGCGGACGTCCGACGTTTGGTCCACCGCCACCTGCTTGAAGCTTTCGATCAGCGCCGCCGCACGGGTCAGATTGCGTGCGGTCAGTTCCGATACCGTGCGCGCCGTGTTCAGATACTCTGATAGATCGGCGCGGGACAGGGCATTGTCCCGGAATTTCTGGTCTATGATTCGGGTGGCCTCTTCCAGGTGGGTGGATGCGGTGATGCCTGCACCCAGCGGGTTGCTGACTTCGTGGGTGACGCTTTCCACCAGCGCCCCCAGGCTGGACAGCCGTTCGGCCTGGGCCAGGGTCTGGCGGGTACTGCGCAGGGCATCCAGGGCGGAATCGGCGCGCTGCCGGGCTTCCAGCAGGCCATCTTCAATAGAGCGCCGGGCCGCGATCAGGCGGATGCCGGCGAAGGTCAGCGAGGCCAGCAGCAGCGACAACACCAAGCCCCCGATCCATATCGCGCCGACCTGGTCGTCGTGCAGTTTGCCCCACCCCTGACGGGGACGGGCCGTCAGGTCCCACCGGGAATGGGGAATGGTCACGTTCAGGCTGACCCGGGCGGCGGTGTCGAACAGGTCGGCGCGGCCATGGATCATCACCGGTTCTCCGGCGATCGCATCACTGTTTCTCAAGGCGATCTCCAGGGGCGAATCCGGATTCAGCAGGCCTGCATCCCCCAGCAGTTTATCCAGGTCGAGCACCAGGCTGAGAATGCCCCAGAACGGGCCAGTCCGGGGCAATTGGTCGGGCGGAGACAGGAAGACCGGCCGGCGGATGACCAGCGCCTGCGAGCCCTGGGCCAGGGTTGTCGGCCCGACCATCACGGCCGAACGGCTGTCGATGGCCTGCTGAATCCCCACCATCTGCTGGGGGATGGTGGCATAATCCAACCCCAGCGCCGCTTCGTTGCCGGCCAGGGGGTGGATGTAGCGCACCACCAATCCCTGGGACAGGCCCACATGGCGCAAGACACCCGGGTCCACCAGGATGTCGCGGGCAAAGCGGTCGAAGCGCTCCTGCGTGATGTCGCCGGACAGGGCGATGTCGGCTATCAGCCCCTCGCCACGATGGGACGCGATCGCCAGGCTGCGTTCGAGGCGGGCGCGAATCGTTCCAAGGTCACTGAGGACCGCCAACCGTTCCTCTTCCACGCCCCGGGTGCGGGTGGCATCCGCCAGCAGGGCGACAACCACCAGGCCGGCCATCAGAACCAGAAGGCCGGCCAGTGCGGCAACCCTATAGCTTGGGGAGGGCCTGTAGCGTGGGGAGGGGGGCGGCCGGACGGACGCCGGGCGGCTGATGCCTGCGGAACGGGCGCCGGCCGACTCGATGTCAACGGACTCTGGACCGGGATGGCCGGGGGCGAGGTCGTGCGTCACGAAGAGCTTCCGCTTGTTTCAACGCCATAGGATAGCGCCAAAAGTTCGTATGTGGAAGCACTCAGGCGGTAAAGGCTTGCGATGGCGAGCCGGAAGCGCTGCGCCCTGTGGATGTATCGTTGTTGTCGTCTTCCTCGAAACTTGCGAGGGGGGCGTCGTTGTCCATCTGCATGAAGGACGCGGCATCCATATCGACCCCTTCTTCTTCGTCCAGATTATCGGTGGAGTCGAAATAGGCGGCGTAGGGATCGTCCTCGTCTCCGGCCCGGCGCATGCGCATGCGATTGATCAAGACGATGATTCCCAGCACCAGAATCACGGACCCGATCAGGCCCCCCAGTCCCGCCAGGCCCCACAGAACCATGGACAGCCAACTGGAGGACTCCTCCCGGACCGGCATCCGTGCCACCGAGCCGACGGGGCCGAGGGCGTTTTCGGGGGGCGGGGTCTTCAGGCCGGCGTCCGGATCTTCCATGGCGGCCGAGCCTGCGCCGGTACCGATGCTGCGGGCCGTGGCTGCTTCGGCCGCAGCCTTGTCCGCGGGGGTGACGGGGGCTTGAACGACGGCATCCAGTCCGCCGGCTTCGTCCATCGCCCCGCCTTCAGCGGCACCGGTCGTCTCGCTAACCCCGGCGGCATCACCCGCGGCCGTGGCGAGGGCGGCATCTCCCGGCGGCAGGGGGGCTGGTGCGGCGGTGGTGGCCGTGGCACCGGCCTTTTCCTGGCGCGGCCCCAGCAGGCCCATCTTGGCGGCGATGACGCAGGTGGGGAAGGTCAGCCAATAGGGGTGGGCGCCGACGCAGTCCTGGGGCCGGCGCGGCGGGTCCCCCACCGGACGGTTCACATAGGCGGCCTTGGCTCCGTAGTCGGGTGTGCTGCCCGTCGTTCCGCCGGCCTTGGCGCTGGCCGCGCCGGGCAGGCCCGGCGCGGGGGCGGGCTGCGGCGCCGGCGGCTGGGCAGCGACACCGGGCAGGGAGCCGGGCGCCAACTGGCGTTCCTCGGTCTTCGGGTCGCTGTCGCAGCGGTAGACCACCTTGCCGGTCTTCAGGTCGATGGCGATGTCGCCGACCGCCGCCCCGTTGGCGCCTTCCTTGCCGATGCAGCGAGAGATGGCGCCTTCCAGGCTGTCGGCCTTGCGGGGTTCCTGGGCCAGCGCGGGCAAGGCCGCAGCCAGGGCGGCAAGCAGCATCAGCATGCACAGTACGGTGCACCGGGGTGCCCTGGTCGTGCGCCAGGGCGCCGGGGCCGAAGCGGTCCGCGAGCGTTCGCCGGTTCCAAATACCGAGCCGTATCCCCACATGGTGACTGCACCAACTTCCTGTGCCGCAAGGCGGCGTTCTACCCCCACTCAAGGATAGGTGCGTGCGCCGGCCTTGAAAAGGTTTGCTTGCCGTCCTCGCACGGGGTTAAGTGACACCGGCGGTCTCCGGTCGCGGTTTGCGCGCACCGGGTGTCCGGAACGACGATGAAGAATGACGCTAAGGAAAAAGGTGATCCATGTCCGAGCAGACGGTCAATGTGGCGATCTTGGGAGCAAGCGGATACACGGGGGCGGAGCTGGTGCGTCTGCTGTCCCGTCACCCGCGCGTGACGATCAAGGCCCTGACCGCCGACCGCAAGGCGGGCCAGACCATGGGCGCCGTGTTCCCCCATCTCGCCGGGCTTGATCTGCCGTCCCTGGTTACCATCGACGACGTGGCGTGGGAGGAGATCGATTTCGTTTTCTGCGCCTTGCCTCACGGCACCACCCAGGACATCATCAACGACCTGATGACCGGCCCGCACAAGGACCGGCTGCGGATCGCCGACCTGTCCGCCGACTTCCGGCTGGCGGACGTGGAGCTTTACGCCAAGACCTACGGTCAGGGCCACAAGGCGCCGGCCCTGCAGACGGAAGCGGTCTATGGCCTGACCGAGATCAACCGCGCGGCGGTGCGTTCGGCGCGGCTGGTGGCCGTGCCCGGATGCTATCCCACCAGCGCCCAGCTGCCCTTGATCCCGCTGCTGGCCAAGGGGCTGGTGGAAACCGACGGGATCATCATCGATGCCAAGTCCGGCGCGTCCGGTGCCGGCCGGGCGGCCAAGGAAGCCTCGCTGCACTGCGAGGTCTCGGAGGGCATTCATGCCTATGGGGTGGGCAACCATCGCCATGCCCCGGAGATCGAACAGGGCCTGTCCCTGGCCGCCAAGGCGCCGATCACGGTGACCTTCACCCCCCATCTGGTGCCCGCCAATCGCGGCATCCTGTCCACCATCTACGTGCGTCTGACCGGTGGCGGCAGCGTGGACGGCCTGCGCGATGCCCTGGCGGGCTTTTACGCCGACGAGCCCTTCGTGACCGTGGTGCCGGCCGGTGTGGTGCCCCATACCCGCCATGTGCGCGGCTCCAATTACGTGCTGATCGGTGTCCACGCGGACCGGGCACCGGGCCGGGCGATCCTGACCTGTGTGGAAGACAACCTGGTGAAGGGCGCTTCGGGGCAGGCCATCCAGAACATGAATGCCATGCTGGCCTTCCCCGAAACCCTGGGGCTGGACCAGCAGCCGCTGTTCCCCTGATCGGCGGGCCGGGAGGGGACGATGGTCGTCGATCCGATCGTGATGCCGTTCAAGGGCGTGCTGCCGACGCTGGGAGAGGATGTGTTCATCGCCCCCGGTGCGGCGGTGATCGGGGATGTGCAGATCGGTGCCGGGTCGTCGGTGTGGTTCTCCACGGTGGTGCGCGGCGACGTGCACGAGATCCGCATCGGTGCACGCACGAATATCCAGGACGGCACGGTGGTCCATGTGACCGGCGGCAAGCTGGGCACCTACATCGGAGATGACGTGACCATCGGCCACAAGGCGCTGCTGCACGCCTGCACCCTGCGGAACGGCTGTTTCGTCGGCATGGGGGCGACGGTGATGGATGGCGCGGTGGTCGAGGAAAGCGCCATGGTCGCTGCCGGAGCCCTGGTAACACCGGGCAAGGTGGTGGCGTCGGGCGAGTTGTGGGCGGGCAGCCCGGCCCGTTTCATGCGCAAGCTGAGCCGGGAGGAGATGGACTACTTCCCGGTCTCTGCCGCCAAATACGCGGCCTTGGCCAAGACCTATTTGGATGCGCGTAACCAGGAGGACTAAGGCCATGCGCTTCGCGGTGATGGGGGCTGGGGCCGTCGGATGCTTTTTCGGCGCCATGCTGGCCCGCGCCGGCCAGGGGGTGACCCTGATCGGCCGGCCGGCGTTGGTGGAAAGCATCGAGGCCGAAGGCGGCCTGCTGCTGGAAATGGGCGAGGCCATCACCCGCGTGCCCATCGGCGTTTCGTCGTCGGCCCATGCCGTAGCCGGGGCGGACGTGGTACTGTTCTGCGTCAAATCCACCGACACCGAAAAGGCGGGGCAGGAGATGCTGCCTCACCTGAACCCGCGCACCCTGGTGCTCTCGCTCCAGAACGGTGTGGACAATGCGGAGCGGTTGGCGGCGGTGATCGGCCGCCCGGTGGTGCCGGTGGCGGTCTATGTGGCCACCGACATGGCCGCGCCGGGCCATGTGCGCCATCACGGGCGCGGGGACCTGATCGTCGGTGCCCAGGACGGCTGCGAGGAGGTGGCCGAGGTCCTGCATGCCTGCGGGGTGCCGGCGGCGGTGTCCGACACGGTTGTGTCGGCGCTGTGGAGCAAGCTGGTGATGAACTGCGCCTACAATGCCCTGTCGGCGGTGGCGCAGGTGCCTTACGGGGTTCTGGTGGACGTGGCGGAAGTGCCGCCGGTAATGGACGATGTGGTCGCCGAATGCCGTGCCGTCGCCACCGCCGCCGGCATAGCCCTGGAAGGGCCGGATCTGGAATCGGTGCTGGCGCTGGCCAGGGCGATGCCCCGTCAGTACTCGTCCACGGCGCAGGATGTGGCGCGGGGCAAGCCGACCGAGATCGATTACCTGAACGGCTATGTGGTGCGCAAGGGCGAGGAATTGGGCGTGCCCACGCCGGTCAACCGGCTGCTGCACGCCATGGTCAAGGTGGTGGAACAGAAGAGGCCGGACGACGACGCCTGACTGTGACTGGCGCTTTCTTTAGCTCGTCTTCCCTGGCGGCGGCAGCTGGGCGGGGGTGGTATCCGCGCTGTCGCCGCCGTTCACCTTGGCGAGATAGCTTTGCAGCAGGTCTTTCGCCGCATCGGGATCAAGGCGCATCAGGGTCTCGATCTGGTGGCGGGTCTGGGCCTTGTGCTTGTTGTGATGATCTTCGTGGACCTGCTGCACCTTTTCATGCAGGGCCTTGAACTTGGCCATGGTTTCGTTGTTTTCCGGCGCGAGCGCGGTCTGGGCGCCGGGGCTGCCCGCCTTCTCGTCGGTCAGCTGGGACCACATCTCGTTCATGGCGTCCATGACGGTGGTCAGCTGCAAACCCCAGGGGCCGGCTTCCTTGTACAGCGCGTTGTTCAGCTCTTGCGTGCCACCAACATCCCAGTCGGTGGAGATGTCCTGATTGACCGCACCGCTGAGTGGCATCTGGTTGTCAATCTCCGAAAACGGCAGTTGGAAATTGATGTTCGCCCAGGGAAGGTTCACATCCCCGGCGATGGGGAAGGTGATCTGCGACCAGGGCAGGTTCATGTCCCGCTCGATGGGCATATCCACCGGCATGTTGATCGGAAACTTGGTCAGATACATCCAGTAGAACAGCGGAAACACGGCGCATCCTCCCTTCCGGGCGCCGATTCCGAGAGGCTGTCCCGACCGGCGCGTAGCAACCAGCGATCACTATATCGATACCGCTCAGCCGAGGCTAGTTCATTTTCGCGTTGCAGCAATTGGTCCGGGGCTTTCTCAGAAAGGGCTGAACGAAAAATTGATTCATCGGCGTTCTGTGGTACTCTATTTTATTCTCGATGGTTGAGAAAGGTGTCGCATTTCCCGAGGGAACAGTGATGCCGCGTCGGCAAGGCAGAAGCTTTGCCCTGGTTCGTCGGAATGCCTGATCAGAAGATAGGTGACACCATGGTTGGTGACGTGACCGCATCGTCCGTGTCGATGCCCGTTTCCCGTTTGCTCGGCGGCAAGGCCGCATCGGCCTCGTTCATCAAACGGGGGCAGAAATCTCCGGACTATCTGCTTGCGATCATCGAGAAGGATGATCCCCAAAAGGCCCATGACCTGAAGCGGCAGATGGAAGACGTCCAGTCCATGCTCGATGACGTCAAGGACTCCATGTCCCGGGCGGATGAGCAACGCAAGGCGGCGGCCCGGCAGAAAATCCAGGAAATCAAGGCCAAGCTGCAGGCGCTGCGCATGCTTGCCTCCGTCGATCCGGAGGCTGCGGCGCGGCAGGCGGCGCAGTTGAGCCGGGAACTGTCCCGGGCGGTCAAGCAGTATGCCGGCAGCGGTGGCGGCATTCCCCTTGGGGGTGGTTCGGGGGCGAGTACGATTGCCACCGCCACGGGGGCCGGTGGTGAGGCGGAAGAGGAGGGCGTCAAGGGCGAACTGGCCGCGATGGCGGCGGGGGCAGAGTCCGCGCCGAAAGCGGCGCAGGCGTCCCAGCCCGACTCCGGTGCAGGCGAGGCGATGGTGGGTTCGGCGGATGGCGAGTCGGCTGCGGCCGGAACGGAGATGCCCGCTGCCGAAAAGGCCGTGGGCGAAGATGGGAGCCTGAATCACGACCTCCTCAAAAAGTCCGAGGAAGAACAACGCCGCGCATCCGCGTCCAAGGCGGATTCCGACTTCGTTGAAGAGGTCAGGAAGATCAAGCAGGCGCTGAAGGATGTGATCAAGCTTGCCAAGCTGGAAATGGAGCGGGAAGGCAAAGAGGCGCAGGAAAACCGCGATATTCTGGATGCGGAGAAGGCTTTGCGAGAGGTCAGCGGCACCCTGCCGATGGTCGGAACTCATGTGCCGATGACCGAGGGGGTGTCGGTCGCCGTGGATATCCTGGTCTGAGAGCGTAAGACCCTCTACCCCGCTTGGGGGGGAGGGCCTAGATGACCAGGACCTCCTCCGCGCAGCATTGAGGAGGATGGGGGATACAGGATTCAGATCCCCCAGCGCCGCACGCTGCCGGGGCCGCTTTCGGCCAGGGCGGCGGTCAAGCTGTCCATGCGGTGCAGGCCGGTTTGGGTGTCGATATGGCCGACCACCGAGGCCGCGTTCAGGGTCGCGGCGCGCAGGGCGTCTTCCGGCGGGCGGCCAAGGGCGATGAAGGCGGTGAAGGTGGAGGCAAAGGCATCCCCGGCCCCAGCCGTGCCGACCACCGTACCCTTTTCCGCCGGGCCGAACAGGATCTCTGACTCCGTTGCCACGAACGCGCCCCGGCTGCCGTCGGTCAGCACCACATAGCGCGGTCCCAGGGCGGTCAGTGCCTTGCAGAAGCCCGCCAGACTCATTTCGAAGCCGCCGCCGGTCAGCCCGCGCATGGCCAGCAGCGGCAGGTCGTCGTGGGGCGCATGGGGCAGGGCCGGGCCGCCTTCGCCGACCTTGGCCACCAGATGGGGGATCAGGGCGCCGGCTTCCTTGGTGTTCAGCGACAGGATGTCGATCTTGGTCAGGCAGTCCTGGAAGTCGGACCCGTAGGCCGACAACTGGCGGATGCCCGGGTTCACCGCCACCAGGGCGCCCTGGGCCTTGGCCTTCTGCACGATCTGCGGGAAGCATTCGGCGGATCTGTTGGTCAGGCTGGAGACATAGACCACATCCACCCCGAAGGCGTCGTCGCGCAGGGCGTCAGGCTCCAGCAGGGCGTTCGCACCCCGGAAGGTGAAGATCGCCGCATTGCGATCGTGGGAGGATACCAGAACCGACGCCCCGGTCGGCGCCCGGCCATCGCGGGAGGCCCAGCGGGTCGAGACGCCTTCGTCCATCAGCCGGGCGAGCAGGACTTCGGCGCGGGAATCCTGTCCCAGCTTGACCAGGGCCGCCACATCCAGCCCCAGCCGGGCCATGGATACGGCGGCGTTCACGGCTCCGCCGCCGCTGTGGGTGGAAATCTCCTGGGCTTCGGTCTTGCCGCCTTCTTCCAGCAGCAGATAGGAGCTTTCCGCATTGAACATGGCCATGCGCTCGATCCGCGCGCTGTCGATGATGGCAATGGTATCGACCATGGCCCCGCCAATGGTGAGAACCCGCATTAGCTCTTCCTTCTTTTCCCGGAACGGCTGCACTTCCTCACACATACGGTGCCCGCGCGCCAAGAAAAGCCCCCGTGTCGGAATTTCATCGGACCGACCCGCAATATGGGAGGTCCGGACATGATATCAAAAATAAATGTCGCATATTTCTTTGTGACGCATCGGTTTTATTCTATATATTCCAATAAAAAATGCCAATATTGATGATTCACTAGTATTTTTCCAATAAAGCGTATTGACCATGAGAGCGTGCCCGTGCAGTGTCTCGGCTGACTGGATCCCGGGTGGTGCCGGGGGTGTCGTTCGTGGATGGCTTCCGAGGAGTAAGACGGGGACGGGGCAAAAAACCTCACCTCCGTTCGCTGAAGTCGCCATGGAGGATACCCGTGTCTCTATTCGATCTGCTTGTGGGCGCGTCCCGCAGGACGTTCCTGATCGCCGTGCTGACCAGCCTGGTCTGTGGCGGGGCCAATGCCCTGCTGGTGGTGGTGATCAACCAGGCTCTGCACCGGCCGGAAACGGCGCTGGCCCACTGGCTGTGGCCGTTCGTGGCTTCGGCCGGCGCGGCGATGGGGGCACAGGTGGTGTCGCGCGCCCTGTTCGCCCATTTGGGACAGCAAAGCCTCGGCTTCCTGCGACGGCGCATCGCCCGGGCGGTGGTGGACGCCCCTTATCGACAGGTGGAAACCACGGGCAAAGCGCGCATTCAGGCGCTGTTGACCGACGATTCCAATGCCGTGGCCGCGTTTTTCCTCGGTTTCCCGGTGATGGTGACCAACAGCCTGATCGTGACGGGGTGCCTGGGGTATCTGGCCTATCTGTCGCCGGCGATGTTTGCCGTGGCCATCGCCGTCGTCGGGCTGGGCTCGGCGGGATATCACAGGGTCCACCAGAAGGTGCTGGCCTATCTGCGGCAGGCGGGCCACAGCCAGGACCACCTGTTTGCCCAGTTCGAATCGCTGGTCAGCGGGGCCAAGGAACTGAAGCTGAACAGGGCCAAGGCCGATCGCTTCCTCGATACGGTGCTGTCGGAGGCGATCGATCTGGTCTGCCACAACCGGTCGCGCGGGCTGTCCCTGTTCGCCGTGGTCACCGGCTGGGGCCGGTTCCTGTTCATGGTGCTGATCGGCATGGTGCTGTTCACCCCGCTGTGGCTGGGACTGGAGAGCACAGGGGCGGTCACCGGCTATGTGGTGGTGTTTCTGTTCGTCATGGGGCCGCTGGAAGGCATTCTGATCCACGTGCCAAGCCTGAACATGGCCAAGGTCGCTTTGGGGCGCATCGGCCGGACCCTGGAGAGCATGCGCCCCGACCCGGACGCCGCCGGGGATGACCCGGCCGATGGCCCGGGCCGGACAGACGGGGAGCCGGTGGGGCTGACCCTGTCGGCGGTCACCCATGCCTATTTCGACGAGCGCGAGGGCCGGACCTTTACCCTGGGGCCGGTCAGTCTGAGCCTGACCCCGGGCACCACCACCTTCCTGGTTGGCGGCAACGGTTGCGGCAAGACCACCCTGGCCAAGGTGATCACCGGTCTGTATACGCCCGAAAGCGGGGCCATCCTGGTCAACGGGCGGCCCTTGGACCGGCCGGCGGGGCAGGGGTACCGTCAGCTGTTCGCCACGGTCTTCGCCGACTATCACCTGTTCGAAACCCTGCTGGCGGCCCGGGGCGACGTCCTGGATCGCAGCGCCAACGCCTGGCTGCACCGGCTGCATCTGGACCACAAGGTCTCGGTCTCCGGCGGCGCCTTCACCACGCGTGACCTGTCGCTGGGCCAGCGCAAGCGGCTGGCGCTGATTGCCGCCTGTCTGGAGGACCGGCCGGTGATGGTGTTCGACGAATGGGCCGCCGATCAGGACCCGGAGTTCAAGGAGGTCTTCTACAGGGACATCCTTCCCCAGTTGAAGGCCCGGGGGAAGACCCTGCTGGTGATCACCCACGACGACCGATATTTCCCCCTGGCCGACCAGATGATCAAGCTGGAGCGGGGGCAGGTGGTCTCGGGTTAATCCCCGACCACCACCACCCGGTTGCGGCCGTCGTTCTTGGCCTTGTACAGCATCTCGTCGGCGCGGGTGATCATGGTGTCGATGTCGCCGCTGGTCTCACCGGAAACACCGATGCTGATGGTCACCGCCAGGGTCTTGTCGCCCACCTGGAAGGGATGGCTTTCGACCGCCTGGCGGAAGCCGTCGAACAGGGCGCGGGCCGCTTCCAGCTCCGTATCCGGGGTGATGACGCAGAATTCCTCGCCGCCGAAGCGGGCGACCACGTCGCTGGTGCGGAAGCGGTCTTTCAGCATCTTGCCCAGCTCGCGCAGCACCACGTCGCCGCCGTCATGGCCATAGGTGTCGTTGATCGACTTGAAGCGGTCGATGTCCATCACCGCCAGCGCCACGGGATGCCCCGCGCGGTGGGCGCCGGAAATCAGCGGAATGCCCACGTTGAGCAGATTGCGGCGGTTGCTCAGGCCGGTCAGGTAATCGGTGGTGGCGGCTTTTTCGGCGCTGACCATTTTCTGGTAGTGCATGGCATTGGCCATGGCGATGGAGATCTTCGAGGCAAAGACCTCCAGCAACTGACGGTCCGTTTCTTCCACCGGACCATGGCCGCCGCGCAGCAGGGCCGCGGTGCCGCTTTCCGTGCCGGTGTTGAGGTATAGCACCGTGTAGTCGGCCGTATACTGGTTGCATCCCTCGTCCAGCGCCCGATAGACCAGGGGCAGCAGCTCGGAAAAAGCCGGCGAGGCTTCCGGCGTGCCGTCGGGGTAATCGGCATAGTCGCCCGAGCAGGCCAGAACCTCCAGGTCCTTGCCGTCGCGGGAGGTCGGGCCGGCAGGCAGGCCGGGCACTAGGGGGCCATCCGGAGTGCAGCGCATGCAGATCACCCCGTTGGGCCGGCAGTCCAGGAACGACGACATTTGCGTCAGCACACCGGACGCGAATTCCTGCAACGACCGCACCTGGAACAGATCGGCGGAGCTGTTGAGGATCTTTTCCATCCCCCGCCGGTTCTTTTCCAGCATCTGGATGGTTTCGTAGGATCGCAGCGAGGCGACAACGGTGGTGAACAGCTTCTGTGCCGTCAGTTCGTTCTTCGCTTTGTAATCGTTGATGTCGTAATCGACGATCACCCGTTCTTCCGGCGCCTGTCCGGGCTGTCCGGTGCGCAGGATGATGCGGATGGCCGGGTTGGCCAGGTCTTCACGGATGATGCGGACCAGGCGCAAGCCGGCGTCGTCAGTCTCCATGACCACATCCAGCAGCACCACCGCGATGTTCTTCTCCCGCTCCAGTACCTCCCGCGCTTCGATGGAGGAATAGGCCGACAGCAGGCGCACGCCCCGGTTCTTGTAGGTCAGCTTGCCCAGGATCAACTGGGTGACCGTATGGACCTCCTGGTCGTCGTCAACCACCAGGATGGTCCAGGGGTCGGCTTTCCGGTCCGTGCCTTCGGCGGAGCGGGCCTTGAATTTCAGGGGGGTCTTGGGCGTCGACATGGGCGGAATCCGCTGCTGGTCTGGGTGGAAGGCGGTTGAACAAGGGCGATGGAGAGCCCTAGTGCACTGACACATTCAGATGGTTCAGCGGTCAGTGCACTAGGACTTTGTTTATGCATCAACTTTCCAAACTTCGGCTGACGCCTTCGTTTGGGTCGATGCACTAGGCCTGATCGGAAATGTCCCTGGGAATACGGATGCGGAAAGTGGTTCCCTCCCCTTCCGCACTCTCCAGGGCGATGGTGCCCTTCAGTGACTGGGTAACGGTGTTGTAGATGATGTGCAGGCCCAGCCCGCTGCCGCCGGTGCCGCGCTTGGTGGTGTAGAAAGGCTCGAACACGCGTTCGTGCAGGGCGGCCGGGATGCCCACCCCGTCATCGCGATAGATCAGCTCCACCATGCTTCCCCGGGGTGTCGCGGAAATGTGGATGGTGCCGGCCTGGTCGGGGGCGAAGGCATGGATGATGGAGTTGGTCACCAGATTGGTCACCACCTGAGACAGGGTGCCGGGGAGGGTCTTCATGTCCAGGTCGTCGGGGCACTCGATCTTGGTGGTGATCTGCGTCTTCTTCAGCGCGGGATGCAGGCTGTTCAGGATCTCGCGCAGGTAAACGTCCAGATTGAATTCCCGCCGTTCGCCGCTGGTCTGGTCCACGGCCACCTGCTTGAAGCTGGTGATCAGGTCGGCGGCCCGCTGGCTGTTCAGGGTGATCAGCTGCGCGGCCTGAGAGGCGGTGGCGAAATAGTCGCTCAGGTCTTCCTCGCCCATCTCGCCGTTTTCATACAGGGCCAGCGCCTTGCGGGTCTCCGCCTCCAGATGGGTGGCCGAGCCCAGGGTGACCCCGATGGGGGTGTTGACCTCATGGGCCACGCCGGCCACCAGCCCCCCCAGGGCAGCCATCTTTTCGGCCTTTACCAGCTCGGTCTGGGCTTCCTGCTGGCGCTGCAGGGCGTCTTCGGCTGTTTTCTTGGCGGTCAGCAGGGCCGCGCGGTTTTCCGCCTGTTCGGTGACGTCGCGGATGGTGAGCGTGACGGTGGGGGCTTCGGCGTTGCCAGTGGAACTCAGGCTGATCTCGACGATGGGTTCCCGGCCATCGCGCGTGCGCGCCCGCAGTTCGCCGCCCTCGCGCCGCACCGCTACGTTCTCGGGAGTGGCGAGGTAGGCGGCGCGCCAGGCAAGAAGGCCGATGGTTTGGGCGTCGGGGATGAGCTGTTCCACCGACATTTCCAACAGGTCTGTCCCCGGATAGCCGAAGAAGGTTTCGGCCATGTGATTGGCGCGCAGGATGCGTCCGCCGGTGTCCACGCTCAGCATGGGGTCGGGGGAGGTGTCGACCAGGATATCCAGCTCCTGCTTGTCCCGCCGCGAGGCTTCCTCGGCAACGGCAAGGCGCTTGGCGAACAGGCCGACCGCTGCTGCGCTGGCAAGGATGGCGGCAAGGAAGACCATGCCGCCCAACACCAGGGAGCGCATGGCTGAGTGTTGCAGCTCGTTGGCCGTTTCCTCGGCCGCTCGGGCGCGTTCGGCTCCGCGTGCAGTCAGGAACGCCAGGGCGGCCAGGGCCGGATCGTCGTTGACCTTCACCACCGCATCGATCTCTTCCCGGGACTTGCCCGCGTCGATCAGCGGTTTGGCCAACTGGTACTTGGCGGCATATTCCTCGAACGTTGCACGCACCTGCTCCAGGGCACGACGGTCGGCCGGGGTGCGCAAGGCGCCTTCCAGAGAGGTCAGTTCATTGCGGAAGCCCTGGATATCGCGCTCGATCGCCGTTTCATAGCGAGTGCGGTCTCGGCGCAGGATGTAGTTCTTAAAGTTATGGATGAACCCGCCATAACCGATATGGCGGTTAAGGACGGCCAGGTGGGTGTCGATCAGGGTGGCGCGCTGGGTGTGATTCTCCCACGCCATCGATGCCGCCTGGAAGCGGGTGAAGCTGAAATACCCCAGCGCCAGCCCCATCAGGACAAGGGCCGAGGTGACGATCAGGATCAGCCGTTGCTGTCGGCGTACAAAAGCCTTGCCGGTACCGCCCCCGGTTTCCATCCCCTGTCTCCCGCTCCGCCAGATACCCCATGTCTTTTTGCGCCGCCGTCCCGATTGTATACCTAGGTTCACTGTGGTTGGGAAGGCCTACAATCAAGGGGCTTGTTTCATACCGTTCTTTCGGATCACTAGGCGAGCAGAATCCCGAAAAATGACCGTATTGCGCAGATCGTAGCGCAATAGTGAGGGTCTCCTTTGTTGCTATTTGGTGCACCAGGTACGGACGGTCAGGTCCTTGGCGCCGGGTTAGGCTATCGGGGCGCTGTCCGCTCCGGCGCCCAGGGCGCGCTGCATATAGGTGACATCCAGCCACCGGCCGAACTTGTAGCCGACGGCTTCCATCACACCGATGGGGCGAAAGCCGTGGCGGGTGTGGAGCCTCAGTGAGGCGATGTTCTCCCGGTCGCCAATGACGGCGATCATTTGCCGGAAGCCGGCGGTCTCGCTGGCGGCGATCAGGGACCCCATCAGCGCCGTGCCGGCACCGCCCCGCCGCTGGTTCTGATCCAGGTATATGGAATTCTCCACGGTCCAGCCATAGGCCGGCCGGCGGTGATAGGGGCCGGCATAGGCATATCCAATCACCGTGCCCTGCCGCTCGGCGACCAGGACGGGATAGCCCTTGTTCACCAGCGGCTGCAACCGGCCGTGCATCTCTGCCGCGCCGGGGGGCTCCAGTTCGAAGGTGGCGGTGGAGGTCAGGACATAGGGGGCATAGATGGCCTGAACCGCAGCCGCGTCGTCCGGCCGGTAGGGGCGGACCGTCAGGGCAAGGGCGGCATCGGCGGAGGGGGGAAGTGCGGATGTGCTCATCGGCATAGGGAACGCCGGTTTGCCGGCGCTGTCAATCGGCCTGCGCAGCCCCTATTTCCCCTGTGCGCCCGGTGGACCCCCGGGCGGTCCTTCTTCCGGCAGGCGATAGAGATCATGGCAGCTGTCGCAGACCGTGGCATAGGCGTGATAGGCCGCCGGCAGGGCCTCGGCACCGGTTCGGGATGCGGCACTCACGGCCCGGGCGGCGTCGGAAAGGGCGGCGAAACGGGCCTCCAGCTCCGCCCGGTTTTCCAGCAGCGCCGGCCGGGTGTAGGATCCGGGAGCCGAGCCTTCCGGGAACAAGGCCGGCAGCCGCTCCGTGGCGGCCAGCACCCGCTCCATTGCCGCTTGCACGGCGGCGCCGTCAAAGGGCGCGCCGTCACGGACCATGGCGCGGGGAACCTTGGTGGCCTTGATCATCTCCACCATCAGATGCTGGCGGGTCTTTATCGGTTCCCCATCCGGCGTCCCCCCGGCCGGCTGCTCGGCCAGCGCCGGACGCAGGAGACCGGCGGCGGCGATCAGAGCGATCAGGGTACCGAGGATCCACAGGGGACGGACCATTGCCGGATCTCCTTTGTCATGCATGGGCCTGCCGTACCGGCCGACCGGTTCTACTGGGTGACGGTGCCTTCGACGGTGGCCTTCAGGCCGTCCAGGCCGCTGCGGAAATAGGTGGTCATGGACTCGATGGCCGCCTCGTCGTTGGTGCTTTCGGACGGGTAGTTGCCGGTGTCGGCGCGGTAGAACACGCCCTTCCAGGTCACCATGCTGCCCGACCCGTCTTCCGCCGGTTCGACCATCAGCTCGGCGGTGTAGAAGCTGACGGCGATTGCCTCCGGGTTCACTTCCGACAGACGGTAGGCATAGCTGTGGGCATCGGCGTTGTACTCGTCCAGCCCGTCGACGATATCCCCGCCTTCCACCAGGGTCAGGCGGCGCAGATCGCCGATGGCGTGGGTCTCCGGCCCCTCGCAGGCGGTGACCATGGGATGCCAGTCCGCGATCCCGCAGAAGGACCCGATGGTGGCCCAGACCGCGTCGGGCGCCGCGGCGATGGTCACGCTTTCCTTCAGGCGCTTGGGGGTGGGGCCATGGGCCTCGGCCGGCTGGGGGGCGGCCAGAAACAGGGCCGGGGCGAGAACCAGGGCGGGCAGAGCAAGGGTGCGGAGACAGTGGATCATGGAATCAAACCTCGTTTCAGGGTCTTCGGAAGCGGAAGCCGGGGAATCAGGGACCGGGGGCGGGCGGCCCGCATCAGCAGGGGCGCCGCGCCATAGACCGCCAGCAGGGCCAGCAGGGCCAGGCCGGCGGGCAGCGGCCGCAGATCCACCCGGCGGTTGAGGGGGCGGGGGGAGCCGGTTTCCTGCACCATGGCGAGCAGGGGCAGGGTGTCGGTCAGGTGGCGGTAGGACAAGCCGGTGATTTCGGCCAGCGTGCGCAGATAGGGTTCCCGAACGGCGGTCAGATGTTCGGTGCCGACGGTGGCCTTGGCGCCCCAGGGCGCATTGCGCGGATGCCAGCCCTCGCGGCTGGACGCATCGGCCGGCGGCGGACCCAGGCGGGTTTCGTGGGGCACGTCTTCGGCGCCATAGAAGCCGATTTCCTGGCCGGTGCGATCGTGGCGGGGGATCGGTACCAGGTCGAACCCGCCAACCCCGACCACCGCTCCCCCGGCGGCAGCGGCCTGGTGATCGAACGCCAGCGGTCGGTTGGGAGGGCGCGGCGGGGCCTCGTGGCCGTCGGTCAGGAACAGCAGGGTGGCGTCCAATCCGTCGGCGATCTCCAGCGCGCCATCCAGGCCGGACGCGATGCGGCTGTCTCCCTCCCAGGCCATGCGCCAGGTCAGGCTGGCCAGGGCGCCGTCCAGGGGGGCGAAGTTGGCGCAGACTTCGGCCGGTTCGAACAGCAGGAAGGGCCGGCGTTCGGTGAAGATCCCCAGACCCAGGTGCGATCCGCAGGGCAGGGCCGCCAGCAGCGCCCGGCCCGCCTGCCGGACATAGGCGATGCGGCTGGCCGGTGCGCCGTCCAGGGCCATGTCCCGGGCATTCATGCTGCCGGTGATGTCGACCACCAGCAGCACGTCATAGCCTTCCCGGGGGCGGGTGATGCCCGGCCCGGCCAATGCCACCGCCAGGGCCGCCAGCGCCAGCACCAGCAGCCAGAAGCGGCCGTCCCGGGTCCGCCAGCGCGCCGGTCCGGTGAACAGACCGCCTTTCATGGCAACCCCCGGGGCAGGCCGGGCAATTCGGTCCACAGCAGCTCGCTGGCGGGGGGCGGGTCCTCCTCGGCGGCCTGGTCGACCTCCGGGAAGTCCCGCACCAGCCGCATGGCCACATCCAGATTGTACTTGGCATCCCACAGATCGGGCACGAGGCCCAGGGCGGCGCGATAGCTCTCCTTGGCCAGCCGGACCTGGGTGGCGCCGTCGTCGAAGCGGGCGTCCT
Organism: Rhodospirillaceae bacterium Z3-40; assembly: GCA_046233135.1. Taxonomy (GTDB): domain Bacteria; phylum Pseudomonadota; class Alphaproteobacteria; order Rhodospirillales; family Rhodospirillaceae; genus JBJXHN01. Next base: position 192,328 of record JBJXHN010000007.1, read on the forward strand.
CGATGGCCTCCAGGGCCAGCCGCATGCGGGCGTTGGCCAGGTCGTAGAGCCCCAGCGCCGTCAGCGGGTCGGTGCCGTCCAGGCTGCGGGACAGGGCGTCGGCTTCCTCCAGCCGGTCGCGGCCGGTCAGGAACATCAGCCGGGCGATGCGCGCAGCCGCCGGGGCGTCGGCGGAGACTGGCCGGTCCTCTCCGGCCTCCAGCGCCAGGATCAGGGTGTTCGTGCGGTGGTCGGTCCACAGGTGAATGCCGGCCAGGACGGCGACGATCAGGCAGCCGCCGAGGCCCAGCCAGAGGACGCCCTCCAGCAGCGGACCTCGTTGGCGAAGGGAGACAACCTTCATCGCATGACTCCTTCCCGGCTTAGGGGCCGCTCGGCCAGCTTGGCCAGCAGAAGCAGCGCGACGCAGCCGGTGGCCAGGGCATAGGCCACCCCGGCCAGATCATGGCGGGGGATGCGCTCGGCATAGCGCAGGGGGTGGGTTTCCTGCTTGTCGATGGCTTCGATGGCTGCGGCGACGGCATCGGGGCTGTCGGCTTCGAAAGCCTGATAGGGAATGCCGAGACCGGACAGAAACAGGTGCAGATGGCGTTCGGGCATGGCCTGGGGCGTGTCCTCGCCCGGCGCCGGCTCGTCGAAAATGCCCCGGCTGCCCTTGGTGCGCAGAAAAAGCCAATAGAGATGGACCGGGGTGCGGGCCACGGACTCCCGCAGGGCGTCCTGGACCTCCGGATCGATCACCGCCGCACCGTCGGAGACGAGAAGCAGCACCCGCGCTTCCGGTCCGATGGCCGGGTCCTCGCGGAACAGGGACAGCGCCAGGGCCAGCCCCCGGCCCACGTCGGTCTTGGCCAGCCCCGGCCGGTCGATGGCGTGGATGGCGGCGCGTACGGCCTCCAGGTGGTCGGTCATCGGCAGCACGGGGATGGGGGCGGTGGAAAAGGCCGCGACCCCCACCCGGTCATGGGGGCGGCGCTGGATGAAGGCGTCCAGCAGCCGGCGGGCGGCGGCGGATTTGGATTCTTCCTGCTCGTCGGCGGCGCGGTTGGCGAAGGTGTTGTCCATGCTGTTGCTGCGGTCCAGCAACAGCACAACCCGCGCCCCCAGGCCCAGCCGCTCCACCGTCCGGGCACCGAGATGCAGTCCGGCCAGCCCCAGCACCAGGGCGGCGATGGCAAGGATTGCCAGCCCGCGCAGACCGCCATCGGCGATCCGCGACAGAGGATCGGCCGGCAGCAGCCCCACCGCCGGGTGTCCCGACCGGGTGAAGGGGCTGGCCAGCAAGGGCAGTAGCGCCAGGGGCAGCAGGGCCAGCACGGCCGGATGGTCGACCGCCAGGGCGAAGGGCGGGGTCATGGCCGTGCCCTTTCCGCCACGCACAGCCGCCGGCCAAGGTCCAGCAGGGCCGGTGCGGGCATCAGGGAGACAGCGGCCGCGCTGTCGGTGCGGAAGAACACCTGCCGGGAGGCCTGGAAGAAGCGCTGGATTGCGGCCTCTTCGGGGCGGAAGGCGGGGGCCGTCTCCAGGAAGCCGGGCAGGTCGTCGGCCAGCAGCCGGTGTCCGGCCGTCATGTCGAAAGCCCGGTGAAAGGCCCGCATGGCCTGCTCGTAGGCTGCCGCATCCGTGGCGCCCAACCCATCGCCGGACTGCCTGCTGCCGGCGCGGCCCAGGGCCGTCCGGGCGTCCCGCAACGCCCGGCGAAAGGGACGGTTGGGGCGGAGGCGGAACGGTCCCCATCCCCGGTGCCACGCCAGCAGGCCGAGGAAGATCACCGCCCCGGCCAGGGCGGCGATGGCCAGCGGCCGGGTGAGCGGATCCCCGGCCAGGGGCGGGCGGTGGTCGGGGCGCAGCAGGGGGCCGCCGGTGCCGGCCTGGGGCACGATCTCGCGCAATGGCGAGGTCAGGAAACGCCAGGCCGGAACGCCGGCCGTGACGGCGGGGGAGTCGGGGACCTCTTCATCAACGAAGCGCAGGGTGAAGGCGGGGATGGTCAGGGTATGGGGCTGAAGCGGCGCATAGAAGGTCTGGTAGGTCAGCGCCAGATGGAACCGCCGGCGGCCCTCCTCCACACCCTGATCCTCGACCGTGATGTCGCGCAGGGTCAGCCAGTAGGTCAGGGCGCCGGGGCGGGGCAGGGAGGCGTCTTGCAGGCGCAGGCCGGGGTCGGCGGTGATCGCCACCCGATGGGTCACCAGATCGCCGATCAGCAGGCCGAAGGGGGGCGGGCCGGACAGGCGCACATCCACCGGGGCCGTTGAGGTGTCATCGGCGGCCGGGGCGCCTTGCGCCGGCAGAACAAGCAGCAGGGCCAGAACCAAGGGAAGGGCCGGCAGAGTACGGATGCGCCTAGCCATGAAGCAGGTACTCCGCCAATTGGTCCCCGTCGAACGCGCCGGTGATATGCAGTGGCCCGCGTGCGGTCCGGCGCAGCAAGCGGTCCAGGGCCGCGCGCCGCTCCACCGCTGCCCGCTGCCAGGCGGCGCGCAGGGACGGGCGCAGCAGCACCAGGCGCGGCTGGCCGGTCTCCAGGTCCCGCAGCTCCATCAGGCCCCAGCGCGGCAGGTTCTCGGTGCCGGTGGGATCGTGCAGGACCACCGGGGCGACGTCGTGGGTCCCCAGCCGGTCCAGCAGGGCTTCCAGGCGGGGCAGGGGAAACAGGAAGTCGGAGATCAGCACCACCAGACTGCGCCGGCGGGGCAGGCGGTCGGCGGCGGCCTCCAGCGCCGTGCCGTCGCGCCCGCCGGGCGGCATGGCCGCCAGCAGGGCCGCCGCCTCCTGCTCCAGCCCGCGCCGCCGGGTGGGGGGCAGCTCCACCAAGGGCAGGGCGCCGGCGCCGCAGCCGATCAGGCCGAACCGGTCCCCCATCTGGCAGGCGGACAGGGCCAGGGTGGCGCACAGGCTGGTCACCACCTGTCGGCGGTCGGCTTCGCCCCGGAAGCCCATGGAGCCGGACAGATCCACAAGGGCGGTGACGGTGATCGCCTGACGCCGGGTGAACTGGCGCACCTGGATGGTGCCGGTGGGGTCGCTGAGGCTGCGGCGCACGTCGACGCGCCGGGGGTCGGGATGCTGGATCAGCGGCACATGGCGGCGGAAGGCAGCGCCGCCGCCCTCTGCCCGGCCGGGATGGGCGCCGTCCGGAGTGCCTTCCGGCCGCCAGCGGATGCGGTAGGGCACGGCGGCTGTCGTGGTCGCTGTCATGGCACGGCGACGCTGTCGAAGGCCGCGCGGCAGAGGGCCGGGACGATGGTCTCCCGCCGCAGCTCGTAGACCGGGTCCAGGAAGATGCGATGGGCCATGACATCGGGGAACAGGTCGCGCAGGTCTTCCGGCACGATCATGTCCCGGCCGTCCAGCCAGGCCCGCACCCGGGCGGCGCGCACCAGATAGGACACGCCGCGCGGGCTCGCCCCGCCGGCCACCAGCCGGTCCATGTCCACGCCGTCGATGGTGATGCCCTGACGCTTGGGATCGCGCACGGCATCCCACAGGGCAGCGGTATAGGTCTCGATGGCCGCGCTGGCGCGTACACTGGTCTGGATGGCGCGGGCGACGGCGGGCAGGGCGGTGATGTCGATCAGCCCTTCGGGGATGGTCTCGATCAGCCGGTCCACATCGTGAAAGCGGGGGTCGAAGAACAGGGCGCGCCGCTCTTCCGGGGCCTCGGGCACGGTGACGGCCACTTCCATCAGAAACCGGTCCCGCGCGGCGGCGGGCAGTTCGAAGGTTTCCTCCCGCTCCACCCGGTTGCGGTCGGCGAAGACCTGCAGGTAGGGAAAGGCGGTATCGGTGTTGAAGGCGGTGATGCTGCGTTCGGCCATCAGCCGCAGCAGCAGGGAATGGACCTGCGGACGGGCGCGGTTGATTTCGTTGAAGAAAAAGATCGACAGATCGCCACCATGCCGCAGCACCGGGCCGGGCTCCACGCGGGGGCGGCCGTCCTCGCCCAGATAAGCGTGGTAGATCAGATCGGTGGGCATCAGGTCCACGGTGCCTTCCACCCGCTCGAACAGGCCACCCAGGGCGCGGGCCATGGCGCGCAGAAGGGTGGTCTTGCCTACGCCCACGTCGCCTTCCAGCAGCACGTGGCCCCGGGCGAAGGTGGCGATGGTCAGCAGGTGAATGGCCCTGGCCTGGCCGATCACCACCTTGCCCACTTCGGCTTCCAGGGCCAGGGCGCGATCCCGCCAGTCGGCAAGAGAGGTGTCGTAATCGTCCAAAGGGGGCATCCGATCCTGTCCTGTGTCCGGTGAGTGGCCTGCGTCACGCCATAAAAAAGAAAAGGTGAAAAAAGGGAAAAAAGGGTCGGGCTGACCACCCGGGCCGGCCCGACAAGGCAACGGGGTTGGATGAAATGCGGGTAGATCAGGACTCGGGGATCTTTTTCACGTCGTAGATGAATTCCCCGGTTTTCTTGAAGTGCTCGACCCGCTTGGTGTTGCGGTCCTGCATGGCCTGAAGGGATTCCATCTGCTTGTTCAGCTCCATGGGATCATGCTTCGGGTCGTACTTGGTGCCGGCGACCTTGGCGGGATAGCCGGGCTTGGGTTCCCAGCAGTTGCCCGGGGCTTTGCAGTTGGTGCCGTCGTAGGCCATGGCCCCCGACGACAGGCTGAGGCCGAGCAGAACCCCGGCGGCCAGGCCGGCAAGCGGTTTCACGCGTGGTAGGCTCATTGGTGATTTCCTCCCTTGGTGTGGTCCGGCGGCGGGGGCGCTGCACCCCGCCTGGCCGGATCGGCGGACGAACCGGTATGGTGTCCGGGTCGTCTACTGCCCCTCGTTGGACGCGAGGGAGCACGTGGTGGCCCCGTCCCCGCCGCCGGCGGCGGCATGGGCTGTCTCGGCGGAGTACGGGGTGAAGTCGGCCTTCTGCTCGGGCGTCAGCCAGGGGGCGTTGTCCGTCGGGCCGACGTAGAGATGGCGGATCCAGGCCATGGTCAGCAGCATCTCGTCCAGGGTCATGTGGCCGTAGTGGGGACCCATCTGCCCCTGGGCACCGCCGTAGATGGTCTCGAACAGGCCCTTGTCCGTTTCGTTCTTCGGATAGGTCCAGTAGTCGTCGTTCAGGCCGGGACCGATCTTGCCTTCGCCCAGGTGGCCGTGGCAGCCGGAACAGGCGGTCAGGAACATCTCCTCGCCGGCCGGCAGGCAGCTCTTGACCTCGTTGTAGGGATTGGTGCCGGTTTCCATGAAGGTCTTGACGGCGGGGGTGTCCCGGCCTTCCTCCAGGGCGTATTCCATGTCCAGGACTTCACCGGTGACCGTGTGGCGGAAGGTGAAATCCGCCTGGACTGCCGTGATACCCCCAAGGGCCAGGGCTGCGCCCAGCAGGCTGTAAAATACTTTTGACCGTTTCATCTTTGCCGTCTCTGACCTTATGCCGATAGGAAAAGTCTTGCCGCCATCCCCCGCCCCCCGATGGCGGGGGGCGGATACGGCCGGCGTCAGCTGGAGGGATCGAGCACCGGAATGCCCTCGTCGCGCAGGATGGCCAGCACCTCCGGCCCCGCTTGGGCCAGGGCGGCGTTCAGGGCATCGCGCAGGGCAGTGTCGTCCTTGCGGACCGCCATGGACTGGTCGAACTGCTGAGGCACGACCTCGCCGCTTTTGGTCAGGCCGTTCTGGTCGATGACCGTCATGCGCAGCGGGGCCGAGGCGTCCTTGACGTAGCGGGCCACGTCCGGGGCGAAGGCGACGGCCACATCGGCTTCGCCCTGCACCACTTCGGACACCAGCTTCTTGCCCGACACCTGGGTGTACTGGTTGCGCCGGTCGGTGAAGTTCACCAGCGAGTACTGATAGATCAGGTTGTCCTCGTAGAGGCCCGTCTGCTTCAGCATGACTTCGCTGGGTGAATGGAACTGATAGGCGACCCGGTGCAGCGTGCTGATGTCGTCGTCCGACCAGTTGCTGATTTCCGGCCCGTCCGGCCGGCTGATGAAGACGTAGCCGGTGCGGTAATAGGGGGTGGTGGTCAGCACCCGGGGATCGCCGTCATCGACGCCGACGATCACGTCGCAGGCCTGCTTGTCCAGCATGTCGCGGACCAGAAAGATCGCCGGCTTGTCGGTCCAGACGAACTCGGCCTCCCGCCCCATGGCGCGGGCCACGGTCTCGGCGATGCGGTTTTCGAAGCCGCTGCCGTCGGTCATGGTATAGGGCGCGGCCTTGGTCGAGGCGCAGAAGCGCAGCGGGGCGGTGCCGCCGTCTTCCGCGGCTGCGGCGGTACCGGCAAATCCGGCGGCCAGCAGGACGCCTGCGGCACCCGTCAGGAAGGCGCCTGCGGCACCGGTCAGCAGCGCGCGGCGAAAGCGGGAGCGTGCGGAACGGAAATGGGGAGTCATGGGCCTCATCCTTGAACGGAGGGACGGGGAAAAAGGGGAGGGGCGGGGCGGACACCCAGCGGGGACCGGCATCGCTCCGCCCCTCCCAAGAAACGGCTGTCGGCGGGCGGCTGTGAACGGGACCGCCCTTGGTCGTATGCCTTAGCCGCCGTATTCCCCGACGCTGAGGTCGTCATAGGGGCTCTTGCCATCGAGCGAGAACACCATCACGCCTCCACCCATCTGGGTGTACTTCTGCAACTCCTTGAAGGCGCCCACGGCACCCAGGCCGGCGGTCGGATCTTCAAGGTCGAACACCAGGCCGACACCGGGCCAGCCACCCACGCCGTACATCACCGCGACGTACTGGGTGCCTTCGTGTTCATAGGTGATGGGATAGCCGATTACGCCCGACGGCAGCTTGAACTTCCACAGCAGGTCGCCGGTATCGCTGTCCCGGGCCTTGATGAAGCCGTCCAGGGTGCCGTAGAAGACCAGATCACCGGCCGTGGCCATGGTGCCGCCCCAGACCGCGAAGCGTTCCATCTTCTCCCACTTGAAGTCGCCGGTAATGCTGTCATAGGCCTTGATCTGACCCAGGCCTTCGTACTTCTGCCGGTCGCCCTTGGGACCCGGATACATGTTCAGGGTGGCGCCGACGAAGAACTGTCCGGCGCGATAGGGCAGCATGAACGGTTCCCAGTCCATGCAGATATGGTTGATGCCCAGGAAGAACAGTTTGCGGTCCGGATCGTAGGAGTCATGCCCCTGGTTGTGGTACCCCATGGCCGAGGGACAGATATCGCGGCCCACGTGGTCCATGCGGGTGGCGTATTCGGGGTCACGTACCGGCAGGCCGGTTTTCAGGTCCACATGGGTGAAGACGTTGACCGTGTCGTCCATCTTGTCGGCCGAGATCAGGTCGCCGTTTTCCCGGTCCAGGGTGTAGACGATGCCGTTGCGATCCGGGTGGGTCAGCAGCTTGCGCATCTGCCCGTTCTTGTCTTCCTGCTCGCTGAGCATCATCACGTTGACGCCGGCGTAGTCCCATTCGTCGTGCGGCGTCTTCTGGTAGCCGAACTTGGCCATGCCCGTGTCGGCATCGCGGCCGAAGATGGTCATGGTCCACTTGTTGTCGCCCGGGCGCATGGTTTCGTTCCACGGCGCCGGGTTGCCGGTGCCGTAGTAGATCAGATCCGTGCCGGGGTCATAGGCGTACCAGCCCCAGTTGGTGCCGCCGCCGATCTTCCAGGCATCGCCTTCCCAGGTGTCCAGGCCCAGGTCGGCCTGACCGTAGTGGGGGTTGGCAATGTTGAAGTCTTCGCCGATCAGCATGGAGTCGTCCGACCCGGTGGCAAAGGCGCGCCACCGCAGTTCGCCGGTCTTGACGTCGTAGGCGGTGACATAGCCCCGCACCCCCAGTTCGGCACCGGAGGACCCGACGATGACCATATCCTTCACCACGTAGGGCGCGATGGTCAGGGTCGAGCCGACGTTGATGTCGGAGTTTTCCAGCTTCCAGTATTCCTGGCCGGTCTCGGCGTTCAGGGCGACGATATGGCCGTCCAGCTGGGTCTTGAGGATCAGCGGCGGGACGTCACCTTCGCCGGGCCAGTAGGCCAGGCCCCGGTTGACCACGTCGCAGCAGGCCACGGACCGGGCCAGCGGGTTCTGCTTGGGCTTGTGGTGCCACAGGATTTTGCCCGGGTTGTCCAGGTCCAGGGCGAAGGTGGAGTTCGGGAACGCCCCGTGGACATACATGATGCCGTCCACAACCAGCGGCGCCCCTTCGTGGCCGTGCAGCACACCGGTGGAGAAGGACCAGGATGCCTTCAGGTCCTTGACGTTCTCCTTGTTGATCTGTTTCAGGGTGCTGTAGTTGTCGGAGTCATAATTCTTCCCCGGCATCACCCAGTTTTCATTGCTTTCCGCCATGTCGACCAGCTTCTGGTTGGCCAGTCCGGGTGAGGCCCCCGCCACGGCCAGCCCGCATAGAACCGCCAGCGCGGAGCAGGATGCGAGAAGCGATTTCATTCGTTTTTTCCTCCCTTGTCCTTCGATAGCCGCCCCCTGTTCGCGACGGAGCGGTTCGGCTGGCAGTTCCCCCCGGGGACCCGGCCAGGAGGAAAGCATCGCCCAGGGTGTGGGGAGGTGTCTTGAGAGGGTCCGGCAAATCGGACCGGGCAGATTCGGCAAAAACACCAGTACGGAAGTCGGCTTTTCGCCCTGCTCCCTTGAGGTTACGCGCGGGCGCGCGATATGCGCCCAGGCCGGCGTCCCCGCCGGCCAACGGGAACAGGGAGACACGATATGCCACGCCTGCTAAGGCCCCGCCTTTTCGAGTGCCGCCGTACCACCACCGCTCTGGCCTTGCCCCTTCTGCTGGGCGCGATCCTTGGCGGCTGTGATGACCCGCCGGACAATCGGGAACGGACAAATGCGGCACCGCTGGCCGGATCAATGGCTCTGGTGGACCGGTCGTGGGTGGGAATGACCGATGCGGTGGCGCCCGACCATTGGCTGGCCAGCCGCCAGGCAGGGGTCGACGTGGCCCCCACCGACCCGGGAGTCAGTACTTTTCACCGGCTTCTCGCCCGGGCCGGGCATCGATACACTGAAACTCCACGCATGATCGCCAACCGAGTGGTGCAGATCGAAGGCATGTTGGCCGAACACCACATCCGCGAAACGCTGCTGGATATCCTGACAGGGCTGACGGAGATCGCCCCGGAGGACGGCCGGCGCAGTTTCGGAGAAACCGGAGAGCACTATGTCGCCCTGCGGGGCGAGGGGCTGGCGCGGGACCAGGCCCTGACAGTGCTCGCCGGCCAGTGGGGCCAGGGCGGAGTGCCAACCGGATCACGGGAGACGGAGCGATGATGCGCACCAAAAAAAGAAGAGCGGGGAGTTCAGTCCTTGATACATCGTGTCCAAGCGGCGGGAGATCCGTACGTTCTGGGTAAGCCCCATACCGGTCCGCATCGTCGGACCGGGGCCGGACCGGTCGTTCCGGCCTTTTGGGAGACGCTGTCCATCCGTTGGCGGTTGCTGCTGGCCGTCATTATATTGAACCTGCTGGCCGGCGCCGTTGCCGCCGCCATCATCGTCTACAATGCCAAGCGGGCCACCGAGGTGGAAATCGCCGCCTCGATGGACATGGCCGAGGGCTTCGTTCGGGGCGTGGTCCAGCGCCACCTGGCCGTCGGCGCGGAGACGGACGGCGGTGCTCCGGGCCTTGATGCCCTGCCGTTCCAGGTGGACCGCCAGCGCCACGTGCGGATCCAGGTTTTCGACGCCCACGGTGCGCTGGTGGAGACGGGAACCGCCATGCCGTTGCCCGGGAACGGCGCGGACGGGGCGGAGCATGAGAGTTTCCCCGACTGGTTCGCCGCCCTGATCGGCATGGATACGGAAAGCCGCAGCGTGCCGGTGAACCGCGACGGGCGGCATCTGGGGGCGGTGCGCATCGATGCCGAGGCCTCCGACGAGATCGCCGAAGTGTGGGAAGATGTCTCCGACCTGGCGATGCTGGCCCTGGGGGCCAATGGGACGGTGATCCTGCTGCTGTATGTGGTGCTGGGCCGGCTGCTCGCCCCGCTTTCGGCGGTCAGCCGGGGGCTGCAGGAGATGGAGCGCGGGCAGTACCAATACCGCCTTTGCCCGCCGCGCATTCGCGAGCTGGCGGCGATCACCGGCCGCTTCAACGCGCTGGCCGAAAGCCTGCAAGGCGCGCGGGAGGAGAATACCCGCCTGACCCGCCGGCTGGTCACCGCCCAGGACGACGAGCGCCGGCAGATCGCCATGGAACTGCACGATGAATTGGGGTCCTATCTGTTCGGCCTCAAAGCCAATACCCAGTCCCTGCGCCAGCTGACGGCCGATTTTCCGGAAGAGACGGGGCGGCCCTTGTGGGAACGGGCGGATGCCCTGATCGACATCACCGAAGAGATCCAGGCCACCAACCGCCGCCTGCTGAAGCGGATCCGGCCGATGGCGCTGGGGCACGTTTCCCTTGCCGGGGCGCTGGCCGACCTGGTGGGGGACTTCGAGCGCTACGCGCCGGACATCCGCTTCACCCTGGAAGCCGACGGACTGGCGCCGGGCTACGGGGATTGCGTGGACCTGACGCTGTATCGCTGCCTTCAGGAATCCCTGACCAACGCCGTGCGTCATGGTGCTCCTTCGGCCGTGGAGATTCGCGTTGCGGATGGAGGAGGAGGAGCGAAAGGGAACGAAGAGGAATCGGCAGGGCGGGTGCTGACCCTGTCGGTGCATGACGACGGACGGGGGTTGCCCGGTCCCTTCCTGCCCGGCCTGGGGCTGACGGGCATTCAGACCCGGGTCCACGCTCTGGGCGGCCGGTTCGAGATTCGCAACGGGGACGGGCCGGATCAGGGCGGGCCAAACGGGGGTGTGGCAAAGGGTGCGGACGGCGGGACCACGGTGGACATCACCATCCCGCTGACGATGTCCCTGGCCGGTGAACAGCAAGAGGAGATCTCTCCATGACGCAGGTCCTGCTTATCGACGACCATCCGATCGTCATTCAGGGGTGCCGGACGATCCTTCAGGACGGCATGGCCTGCGAGGTGCTGGAAGCGGGTGATGTGGCCTCCGGCTACCGGCTGTACCGCCGCCACCGGCCGGATGTCCTGGTGGTGGATCTGGCGTTGCAGGGCAACGGCCTGGGCGGCCTGGACCTGATCCGCCGCATCCGCCGGGATGACCTGCGCACGCCGATCCTGGTGCTCAGCATGCATGGCGATGCGGTCATCGTGCGCCGGGCGCTGGAGGCCGGGGCGACGGGATATGTGCTCAAGGACACCGCCCCCCAGGAGCTGATGGATGCGTTCGAGAGCATCCGGCGGGGCACGCCCTACCTCAGCCACCGCCTGGCGATGGACGTGGCGATGATGGGGTCGCGGTCGCGCGCCAGCACGCCGGTGGAACTGACCCCGCGCGAGCTGCAAACCCTGGCTCTGATCGCCGAGGGCAAATCCTACAGCCAGATCGCCGACGGTCTGGGGGTCAGTTACAAGACGGTGTCGAACACGGCGTCGCAATTGAAGGGCAAGCTGGGGGCGCAATCCCTGTCGGAGCTGATCCGCCTGGCGATCGCCTATCTTTCCGCCTCTCCGGGCCAGCAGCGCGAGGCCCCGGTTCCCCGCCGCGTCCGTGAGGCGGTGATAGCGCCCCACGGCAACGCGCTGGCCTCGCAGGACCGGGTGCGGCCGACCCACCATCCTTTATCAACAGTGAGCTAAGGCATCGCTGCATAAGGAAGCATCAGCCGAAGTTTGGAAACGTGCCGCATAAAGAAAAGGACTGGTGCACCGGCCACTGGCTCGTTCGACGGGTTCAGTACACCAGGGAAAGGGCCGGACCGGACGACCATGTCCGGCCCGGCCCCCGAAACAGACGGGTGATCCTGCCCGATGTCTACCGGAATCTAGTGGTGACCCTTGGTGGTGCCACCGGCACCGTCGGGCAGGTAGATGGCGATGTTCTGCATCATCCCCTGGTCCTCGTGGTCCAGGATATGGCAATGCAGGACGAACTCGCCGATGTAGCGCTGATAGCGGGTGCGGACGACCACCTTGTAGGATGTGTCGACGGTGGTGCCGCCGTTCTTGATCCACAGGGTATCCTTCCACACGCCCTTCAGGCCCCGGTACTGGTTATCCACGGTGCCGCCGTAGTCGTCCACGGCGTCCGGGCCGCTGACATCCTTGCCGTCGGGATCGTAGATGGCGACGATCTGGAAAGGATTGACGTGGATGTGGAACGGATGGCTGACGAAGCCGGACTTCATGGTCCATTCCTCGACGCCGTTCAGCGGCAGCTGGCGGTCGATCCGGCTGGGGTCGTAGGACTCGGCTTCGGCCGGGTCCAGGGTGTTGCCCACCTCGAATTCCGGCGGCGTGGCGGTGACGTCGATGTTGAACACCAGCTCCTGCGCGCCGGTCAGTTCGTCGGTCTCGACGGTTTTGTGCGGTACGAACCGGGTCAGCTTCAGGCCGTCCTTCAGGTCATTGATCACCGAGGCCCGCACGGTGTCGGGCATGTTGACTTCGGCGAGCGCCACCAGCTGACCGGCCATGTGGGCGACGATGTCGTCGATCTTGCCATCCCCCGTGGCCCGCACGGTTCCCAGCAGGCGGCGGCTGACGGGCCGGCGGCTGAGGTTGCCGCCGGCCGGGGCCGACTGGTTGATGACGCAATAGTTGCCGGCTTCCGGGAAGGAAACCAGAAGGTCGTTGCGGTAGCCCGGTTGCAGGGTGGTCCGGGTGCGGACCTGGGCCTTTTCCATGGTCAGGCCGTCGGCGGCCACCACCAGGTATTCCAGGGGCTCGCCGGTGCAGTGGGTGTTGATGTAGTCGTCGGCTTCTTCTTCGGTCAGCCCGGTGGTGTCGGGCGCGCCGGTGATGTGGCGGCGGATTTCCAGGGTGATGGTGTCGCGCACCCCGCCGTGGATCAGACGCCAGCGCTCCATGGCGCCGACGGGGACCCGCACCCGGGGACGCACCAGGCCGTTGATGGTGGTGTAGCGGCCGGATTCGTTCCAGGTGCCGGGACCGAAGGCATCGGCGCCGTTGGGGGCGGTGTAGTATTCGATGCCGCCGACGTCGTCCTTGTCGCAGTACCAGGACTTGATATCACCGGACTGCTGAAGCTCCGGAGTGGCGGCGGTGATGGTGCCGTCGTTCAGCTGCACCTTGATATTGCCGCCGTCGATATAGCAGGCGTACTGGATCTGCTGCATCAGCATGATCTTGTCGGCGACCGCCTGCATGCCCTCCGGCATCTTGTCCGGCGTCTTCAGCAGGGAATCCAGATCACCGTTCACCTCCGGGGTCGGCGGACGCTCGCCGCGCACGATCAGCGCGCCGGCCATGCCGCTGGACACCTGCAAGGCCGTCGAGCCGTGGCGGTGGGTATGGTACCAGAATGTCCCAGACGGATGGTTGTAGGGGATATTGTACTCGTACTGGAAGCTCACCCCGGGATTGAGCGACAGAAGCACGTTGTCGCTGTTGCCCGTGGGGCTGATCCACAGCCCGTGGGTGTGCATGTTGGTGCCGTTGAAGCAGTGGGGGGCGTTGACGTTGTCCGGCGTGGTCAGGCAGGACTCGTCCTTGGGCAGGTCGTTGTGAAAGGTCATGAAGACCGTATCGCCGGGCTTGGCCTCGACCACCGGGGCGACGAAGGGGGCCTGGGGATCCACCCCGGGACCGACGTAGGACCGCAGGCTGACCTTGTCCAGCTGACGGGTCATCGGATTGCGGATGGTGTGCTCGGTCATGGTGACGTGCAGGTCGAAGAACTTGCTGCGCGCGGCGATATCCGCAGGCATGTCGGCCGGAGCCGGCCGCAGTTCCAGTTTCGGCGGCTCGTAGTAGTTGCTCTCCTGGGCCGCTTCCTGCGCACCGGCAGCGGCGCTCAGCAGGGGAAGCGCGGCCGCCGAGGCAAGGGCGAGCACCCCCCATCGGCCCGCCCGGCTTCCGCCGAGGTGGCGTATCATGGTCGTCATGGCATACCTCGAAACAAAGATCATGGCTGGAATACTGCCCGCGTATGCGTGCAATTCCCATAATTACAACTTTTTGATGATTGGCATACGTATTGTTTCGTGAATTAGTAAAATTTAATTCAATTTATTATCGGTGTGTATCGGAGGGATTGTCGCCGGTTCGGCCATCACCGGCAGACCGGCTGTGTCGATATGGGCCGCTTCCGGTCGTCGGGCGGCGGCAACCAGGGCCTGAAACAGGCCCCGCTGGCGGCCGCGATAGATCAGCATCTCCGGGTGCCACTGCACGCCGATGCGCAGGGGGGCGGTTGTGGCCTCGATGGCCTGGACGATGCCGAACCGGTCCCGGGCGACCACCCGCAGGTCCTTTCCCAGCCGTGCCACCGCCTGATGGTGCAGGGCATTCACCGTCAGCCGCTTTTTCTTGAGGATGCGTTGCAGCCCGCTGTCGCGGCGCACGGCGATGGCCTTGCGCGGCAGGACGGAGCGCCGGCGCGGGGCGTCTTCGAACACCGCATAGATGTCCTGGTGCAGGGACCCGCCCTGATGGATGTTGATCATCTGCGCCCCCCGGCAGATGCCCAGCACGGGCAGGCCGAAGCGGGCGGCGTGATTGAGCACGGCCATCTCCATGCTGTCGCGCTCCGGGTCCACGCGGGTTTCCAGATAGGGTTCGCCGCCATACAGGCTGACGTCGATGTCATCGCCGCCGCCGATAACGAAGCCGCGCAGGCCGTCCAGCCGGCGGGGCCGCCCGCCGGCACGCAGGACCACCGGACGCCCGCCGGCCAGCAGCACCGACAGCCAATTCAGCAGCACCATTATCCGCCCCCGCTTGCGGGCGGCGGTGATGCCGATGCGCGGGAACAGCGGAACGCGCGTGCGCACGCGCTTCAAGGAAAGGCGGGGAAGGCGGGCCACGGTCCTGCTTACTCCGGGCACAAGGGGTCCAGGTAGGGGGCGGCGGTTTCCGCCCAGACGTCCAGCATGCGCGCATGACGCCGTTCCCACCACATGTCGATCAGCCGGAACAGCAGCGTCCGGTCGGCGGCCAGGCGTTCCACCGCCACCCAGCGGTTCCACTCCTGCACCACCACATGCATGTCCGCCCGCAGGATGGCGTTGGGCAGGCGGTAATGGAAGGTGGGGCGGGCCTTGATCCGCTCGTCGCCGACTTGGATGCGCATCCGTTCCTCTCCCAGCAGGTGGGCGAAGGCGGGCAGCATGTCCAGTTCGCGATTGCGGGTCGCGTTGTGCCACAGGTAGTCCTCCACCAGGGTTTCCAGATCCGGCCGGTAGTCGCGGCGCAGGATTTCGGCGGCGTAGGACTGGGGGAAGCGGTCCACATAGGGCAGCAGGCTGCGCATGCGGTCCACCTGGATGCGCGCGCGCAGCCAGGGTGTGGCCAACAGGAAAGCCTGGAGGTGGCGGACCAGGGACTCCGGCTCCAGCGAGGGCAGGGCCGGGTTCATCTGCAACCCGAAGGCATAGAACAGCCCGTCCCGGGTCCCTTCCGCTCCGCGCTGGGCCAGGGTTTCCACCATCGCATCCATGCGGCCGAGGTCGGTCCACGGCATGGGCGGGCCGACCACTTCCATGGGCACCACCACCCGCGCGATATCACCCATCACGTTGCCCGCCTCTCGCGCCAGATGGCCGAGGGCTCGGGCGGTTTCCCGGCCGAACCGCCGGGTGATGTCGCGCAGGTCCAGATCCACGTGGAGGTATTGGGAATCGAGCTTCACGCCGAAGGCGCCATAGGGGGTTCCGGTCACCCGGGCGTCATGCTGGCCATGCATCTCCAGCCGCCCGCCGAAGACCGACCGCACGCACTCCGCCGCTGAGCGGGCATCCAGGGCGCCGAACTCCACTTCCACCCCGACGGTACGGGGTTGACCGTTGGAATCATTGGGAATTGGCGGGGTGACCGGTTGGGGGAACCGCCCCCTGTCCAGCGAGGCGGGAGGGGCTGGGGGCGAGGTCTCGGGGGCGGAAAGCGTATGATCGGACATGCGAACCCGTTTGCTGCGGTGAGCCTGTCATGCTAGCCAAGGCGCGCGGTCGCCCGATCCGTCATCCGCCATCCCCACGGGGCCAGTCGTCTCCGGCCGTGTGCAATCCGTATGGCGGCGAGGACCGGGGCATCCGCCGTCCGCGCATTTCCTTCGCGGATGCCCCACACACGGAACATGGGAGTTCTGCTTCATGCCCGCCAGCCTCGACGGCGTGCGTCGGCATTTGCGAGAGATTTTCGGCTTCGAATCCTTCCGCCCGGGGCAGGAGGATATCATCGCCGCCATCGTTGCCGGCCGTGACGTGCTGGCGATCATGCCGACCGGTGCGGGCAAGTCCCTGTGCTATCAGCTGCCGGCCCTGGTGGCCGACGGGCCGACGGTGGTGGTATCGCCGCTGATCGCCCTGATGCGCGACCAGGTCGCCCAGCTGCGCACCCTGGGGATTGCGGCGGGCTGCCTCAACTCCTCCAACACGCCCGAGGAGAACCAGGCGGTGCGGGACGGGCTGATGGACGGCTCCCTGACCCTGGTCTACGCCGCGCCCGAACGGCTGGCCCGGGAGGAGACGGTCAGCCTGCTGCGCGGGGCCGGAGTGGTGCGGCTGGCCATCGACGAAGCCCACTGCGTTTCCCAATGGGGTCATGCCTTCCGGCCGGAATACCTGGCGCTCGGCTCGATCCGCGAGGCCCTGGGCGGGGTCCAGACGGTGGCCTTCACCGCCACCGCCGATGCCGCCACCCGGGCGGATGTGGCGCAGCGGCTGTTCCCGGCGCCGCCCCAGGAGTTCATCGGCGGCTTCGACCGCCCCAACCTCCACCTGGCCATGCGGCCGAAAGCCAGCGCCAAGAAGCAGGTATCCGCCTTCATCGCCCGCCAGGGGGGACAAAGCGGCATCGTCTATTGCGCCACCCGGGCGCGGACGGAGGACTTCGCCGCGGCCTTGTCCGCGGAAGGCTATCGGGCACTGCCCTACCACGCCGGTCTGGACGCGGAGGTGCGGGAGCGCAACCAGGACATCTTCCAGCGCGAGGACGGGGTGATCATGGCCGCCACGGTGGCTTTCGGCATGGGCATCGACAAGCCCGACGTGCGCTTTGTCTGCCATGCCGACATGCCCAAATCCATCGAGGCCTATTACCAGGAGATCGGCCGCGCCGGCCGCGACGGTCTTCCGGCCCGCACCCTGACCCTTTATGGCATGGACGACGTGCGTCTGGCCCGCCAGCGTATCGTCGACAGCCAGGCGCCCGAGACCCAGCAGCGGGTGGAGCATCAGCGGCTGAATGCCCTGCTGGCCCTGTGCGAGGCCCCCCGCTGCCGGCGCCAGACCCTGCTGGCCTATTTCGGCGAGACCACCGAACCTTGCGGCCATTGCGACCTGTGCGAAACCGGGGTGTCGCTTTATGACGGCACCATTGATGCGCAGAAGCTGATGTCGGCCATGGTGCGGACCGGACAGTGCTTCGGCACCGAACACCTGATCAATATCCTGACCGGCACGGACAACGACGCTGTGCGCCAGCGCGGTCATGACCGCCTGCCCACGTTCGGCGTGGGCAAGGACCGCAACCGCGAGGCCTGGCGGGCCATCCTGCGCCAGATCTACGCCGCCGGTCTGGTGGAGATGGATGTGGGCGGCTATGGCAGCTGGCGGCTGACCGACCGGGGCGCCCAGGTGCTGAAGGGACGGGAAAGCATCGAGCTGCGCGCCGACGCCCTGACCGCCCGGGGCAAGCGGGACAAGGGCGAGGTGGGCAAGGGTGCGGCCTCCGTCCCCGCCGCGGCCCTCAGCGAGGCCGACTACGCGCTGTTCGAGCATCTGCGCAGCGTCCGGCGGTCACTGGCCGAGGCCGACGGGGTGCCGGCCTATGTGGTCTTTCCCGACCGCACCCTGATCGACATGGCCCAGCGCCGCCCGGCCACCCTGGACGCCATGGCGCAGGTGCACGGGGTGGGGCAGGCCAAGCTGGAGCGCTTCGGTGCCGCCTTCCTGCAAGCCGTCAAAGGCGGCCCGGGCTGAGCGCCTTCGCCCATATGCATAGCATGCTATTGACATGCTCTTGTGATATACATAGCATGCTATGCGTATAAGCCGAGGCATGAGGAGGCGATGATGGTCCGATGGCTGAAGATTTTGCATTTGGTGGGAATGGCGCTGTTTCTGGGCAGTATTCCGGGTCATATCCTGCTGGGGGTGGCGGAGCCGGGCGGGGCGATTCCGCCCCCGGGCATTGTCTTCGCCCGCGAGATGGTGAAGGCTGCCACGGTGTTCGTGACGGTGCCCGGGCTGACGCTGGCGGTGGTGACCGGATTCGGTATGGTCTGGATCCGGCGGATCAATCCGCTGCGGGTGCCGTGGATGGCGGCTCATCTGGCCTTGGGGGTGGTGATGCTGCTGAACGGCGCGCTGCTGATCGTGCCGGCGGAAATCACCCTGGCGGCCCAGGCCCATGCGCTGATGAACGATACCGGCTTCGACGAGGCGGTATGGCGCCGCGCGGCCCTGACCGAAGATGCGGCGGGGGCGGCCAACGTGCTGATGGCACTGATCTCCATCGGGATCGCCGCCGTCCGCCCCGGCCGGCGCAGCGCGATGGCGACGGGGTGAGGCGCAGAGAGGCGAAGCCCTCCACCTTGATTCCCATCTCCCCCGCGCATAGGCTGCGGCGTCGGTGCACCGGGGGGGGGATCCCGGGCCGCCTGTTTCAGGACTCGGGCATGCTGCTTCCCAGTGACTCTCTCGGTTATCTGACGAACCACCTTGCCCGGCTGTTCCAGCGGGCGCTGGATCGCAAACTCCAGCCCCATGGCTTTGCCCACGGCCAGTTCCCCGCCTTGCTCGTGCTGTGGAACGACCCCGGTCTGACGCAGACGGAAATTGCCCGGCGCATCGGGGTGGAGCAGCCGACCATGGCCAATACCCTGAAACGCATGGAACGCGACGGCCTGATCGAGCGGATGCCCGACCCCGAAGACGGCCGCCGTACGCTGATTCAACCCAGCGCCCATGCCCTGGCCATGCGTGATGAGCTGATGGCCGAAGCTCTGGGGATCAATGCTGCCGCCGCCCGGGGTATGCCGGAAGAGGAAAAGACCTACGCTCGGAAACTGTTGCGCCGCATGATCACCAATCTGGAACGGGAGCTGGCAGTGGAACCCGGCGTGGAGTAGGCCTCGGACTCCACATGGCCCCTTGCGCCCAGAGTCTTGGGGACTATTCCAGCGAACAGCCGGAACGGTCCTTTTTGTAGGGCGGATCGCATTCCCAATTGTTTCCCGAATAATCGAGGTGGGCGTTGTCGGGAATGTGAACAGCGATACAGGTGTTCTCTTCGGCCCGGAAGCCTCGCTGACAGCTCCAGCCCTGGCCATAGGCTGAATCATCCAGATAGCCATTCTCGGGCACCGTAATGGCGATGCAGGCGTCCCGTGTGGCGCGGAAACCGCGTTCACAGGCCCAGCCCTTGCCGCCGGCGGCATCAACCAGGTATCCGTTTTCCGGTACAGGGACTTTCACGCAGTTTCCTCCCTCGGCCTTGTAGCCTCGGTCGCAAGCCCAGCCCGAGCCATAGGAGGCTTTTGTAAGGTAGCCGTTCTCGGGCACCTGCACTTCAATGCAGGCGGTTTCGGTCTTGCGGTATCCGCGCGTGCAGTCCCAGCGGTCGCCGCCGTCGGTCAGGTAGCCGTTTTCAGGAACGGTAAGCGGCAGGCAGACGCCATCCCGTTCGATAAAGCCGCGCAAGCACTCCCATCCTTGGCCATAGGTCGAGTTCGTCGAATAAGCATTATCCGGCACGGTTACCTTTTCGCAGCTGTCCCCGTTTCGCCGGTAGTTGCGGTCGCATTCCCAGCCATCGCCATATACCCTTGCTGTGGCGTTCGACGGAACCTTGGCCGCCGAAGCCGTGCCGGGAAAGGCCATCAGCAAGACCCACAGAAGCGCCAGGACGGTAAACAGCGCCGCAAGGCGAAGGGGGGAGACATGAAGCGTCAAAAGGGTATCCTTTGTCTTTGCGCGGAAAATCTGCCTGCCGGGCGACTGGTCCATCCCGGGGCGGGACGTCGGTCGCAGCCCGGCGACGAAGCCAAGCGCGAAGGCTGATCGGGAGAAAAGAGAAAAAAGAAGGTTATCAGGCCTGCTGCACGACAATCCGTCGCTTCATAAAATCCGTCAGCTAACGACACGCCCGGACGGTGCAAGCGATAAGATGGTATATAGATGGTGTTAAATTCTCCATAAACAATAGGGTTAACGAAAGGAATGCCGCACTGTTGTCCGGGTTCGTATTATCCGTAAAATATTTTTGAGTCGTATGGCCGAGGAATATGTGCTTAAAAATAAGGAGATCAGTGTTTTTGCGATTTAAGGGTGTTAAATGGTATTTTGGTCCCCAGCAGATAGTAATGACGGGTCTGCGAGTCAAACGCAAGGTCCGTCGTCCTCGCACAGCTATACCCGGGCGGAACACATCATGGACGGAACGGTTCACGCGTTGGGCGTGACGTTGGCCGCCGTTGCCTCGGTGACCCTGATCGGGCTGGTCCTGACCGGCGGAGATGGCGTGGCCATCGGCGCGGCCGTTATCTACTGCCTGGGCATGCTGGCCACCTTCGGCTTCTCGGCCGCCTACAACATGATCCAGCGGCCCGGCTGGAAAGAGGTGCTGCGCCGGTGTGACCATGCCGCCATCTATCTGATGATCGCCGGCACCTATACCCCCTTTGCCCTGGCCGGCATCGGCGGAGCCGTCGGCTATGGCCTGCTGGCCCTGGTCTGGGGCGTCGCCCTGTTCGGGCTGGTGCTGAAGATCGCCTTCCCCCGCCGGTTCGAGCGGTTGTCTCTGGTGCTCTATCTCGCCATGGGGTGGGCCGGCCTGCTGGTGCTGGACGCCATCCTTCAGGCCCTGCCGGTTTCCGCCCTGGTGTTCCTGGCGGTGGGCGGGGTGTTTTATACCGTCGGCGTGCTTTTCCACCTGTCCACCCGGCTGCTGTTCCACAATGCGATCTGGCATGCCTTCGTGCTGATCGCCGCCGGTTTCCACTATGCCGCCGTGCTGGAAGCGGTGGGCGTGGTCTGACCCTGCCACCTTCCGCACAGGAACACTGTGGCAGGCTTCCGGACGGCGCATTATCTTCGGCCGACTTGCGGGGCGAAGATGTCGGCACGGGGAGGGGGCGACCATGCAGGGACTGGCGTGGCCGCATCTGGCCGTCTGGGTGATTTCCGGGGCCAGCGTGGCCGGGGTGATCCTGCGCCCCCGCCGCCTGCCCGAAGCCCTTTGGGCCGTGCTTGGAGCCGGTCTGCTGGTGGCGGCGGGGCTGTTACCCTGGGGTGAGGCCCTGAGCGCCATCGTCGGCGGGGTGGACCTCTATCTGTTCCTTCTGGGCATGATGCTGCTGAGCGAAGTGGCACGGCGGGAAGGGCTGTTCGACTGGTTGGCCGTCCGGGCCGTTCATGCGGCCGGCGGATCCTCGTTCCGCCTGTTCGCCCTGGTCTATGGCGTGGGGATCGCCGTTACGGTCGTGCTGTCCAACGATGCAACGGCCGTGGTGCTGACACCCGCCGTCCTGGCCGCGACCCGGGCTGCGGGCGTGCCCCCCTTACCGGCCTTGTTTGCCTGTGCCTTTGTCGCCAATGCGGCCTCTTTCGTGCTGCCGATCAGCAATCCCGCCAATCTGGTGCTCTACGGCGAAAGAATTCCGCCGCTGATGGACTGGCTGGACCGGTATGCGCTGCCCTCGCTGCTTTCCATCGTCGCCACTTTCGGAGTCCTGGCCCTGGTCGAGCGCAAGCGACTGGCCCACCATGCCATAGAGGCGCCGCCGCACCGTTCCCTGAGCATAGGCGGTCGTACGGCTGGCCTGGGCATTATCGCCACGGCCGTGCTGCTGCTTGCCGTATCCGCTGTCGGCGCCGATCTGGGGCCGCCGGCAGCGCTGGCCGGGGGCGGGACTACGGCGCTTGTTGCCCTGCTCACCCGGCAAGCGCCCCTGCCGGTGCTGCGCGGTCTGTCCTGGCAAGTGTTTCCCTTGACCGCCGGTCTGTTCGTGCTGGTTGCGGGATTGCAGCGGACGGGTGTTCTCGCCCTGCTTGAAGAGGTGGTGACGTGGGGGCTGACCTGGTCAGCGGAAGGCTTCGCTGTCTTGGCTTCGGCTGTTGTCGCGCTTGCCTGCAACGGGATCAATAACCTGCCGGCGGGGCTGATCGTCGGCACGGTCTTGAATGGGGGCGGAGGAATCGGACAGGTGCCGGAGGTGGTGACGGAAAGCCTGCTGATTGCCATCGACCTGGGGCCGAACCTGTCGGTCACGGGGTCGCTGGCAACCATTCTCTGGTTGTTGGCTGTGCGGAAGGAAGGGATGGACGTGGGCTTCTGGCGCTTTCTGGCACGGGGCGTGGTCGTGATGCCGCCAGCCATGATCCTCGCGGCGGGTGCGGTGTTGCTCCGGGGGTAGAGCGCGTCAGGGGCCTGCCAGCACCTGCCGCAGCCAGTCCGACACCGCCCGGGCGGCGGGATCGTCGCGCAGGTGGGGCTGGGTGAGCAGCCACAGCTCCCTGGCCTCGGCCACGGGCGTGACCCGCCACCGGGAGGAGTCCCGGGCGAAAGGGGCGGCGAGGCCGGCGGGCAGGGCGCCGACCGCCCGGCCATCGCGCAGCAGCGCGGCAATCACCCGAGGACTGGTGGTCAGGCAGCGGGGCGCCTTGCCCCCCCATCGCGCCGCCACCCGTGCAGCCAGCGCCTGCGATTCGGGCGTGAACGCCAGGACATCCGGATAGGCCGCGACCAGCGGCACAGCGCCGTCCGGCAGAGCGGCGGGCTCCACCAGATACATTGTCAGCTTCCCCACCCGGGCCATGACGAAGTTGCCCTGTTCCGGCCGGCGCAGGCGCAGGGCCATGTCCGCTTTCCAGGCGTGGAAGTCCACGGTCTCGGTAGCGGTCAGCAACTCCAGGGTCAGGCCGGGGTGGCGCTCCAGAAAGCCGGACAGGGACGGGGCCAGCATCTCTTCCACCACCGTCGGCGTGCCGGCAAGGCGGATGCGGCCGACCGGGCCGGACAGCCCGCGATCCAGCGCTTCGGCGGCCTGGTGGATGCGTGCCGTGCGCTGCTCCATCTCCGCCACCTCGTCCAGCACCGCCCGGCCGAGAGGTGTGGCCCGGCGCTGGCCGTCCACCGCGTCGAACAGCGGTCCGCCCAGCGTCTTGCCCAGCCGGCCCAGGCGGCGGGCGACGGTGGTCTCGTCCATCCCCAGATCCCGGGCGGCCCCGGCGTAGGAACCGGACCGGTGAACGGCAGCCACCACACGCAAGTCGTCCCAGTTCATCGGGAGAGGTCCTTAGTTCTGTGTTCTGTCTCTCGGCAGCCCCCATGACCGGCCGGG
The DNA here is from genome assembly GCA_046233135.1 of Rhodospirillaceae bacterium Z3-40. Taxonomy (GTDB): domain Bacteria; phylum Pseudomonadota; class Alphaproteobacteria; order Rhodospirillales; family Rhodospirillaceae; genus JBJXHN01. Next base: position 215,580 of record JBJXHN010000007.1, read on the forward strand.
GCGTGGTCGCGCCCTGTGGACAGGAAACAGGGTGCCGGCATTTTTGCAGCCATCGGCGGCAAACATACGGCGTTAACGCCGGTCGATCCAGGGCGTAGACCGGGGGCCTCTCATCCCTTCTTGGAGACCCGGACGATGACCTTTCCCAGGACCCTGTTGCAGCTTGCCGGTGCCGATCTGACCCCCGCCACCCCGGCCGAGGCGGCCCTGGTGCTGATCGATTACCAGAACGAATACCTGGACGGCCCCCTGGCTTTGCCCGGGGCCGCCGCGGCCGTAGCGGTCGCGGCCGACTGGCTGGAGCGGGCGCGCATCGCCGGCGCGCCGGTCGTTCACGTGGTCCATAAGGGGCCGGACGGCGGACTGTTCGACCGGACCGCCCCGCGCGGCGGGATCATCGCCGGCCTGGACCCCCGGAACGGCGAGGCGGTGGTGGAAAAGCCCCTGCCCAATGCCTTCGCCCGCACCGATCTGCTGGACCGGCTGGCGGCGACCGGGCGGAGCCGGCTGATCCTGATCGGTTTCATGACCCATATGTGCCTGAGTTCCACGGCCCGGGCGGCCCTGGATGAGGGCTATCGGGTGACCATCCCGGCGGCGGCCTGCGCCACCCGGGCGCTGCCCGACGGCACCGGCGGGGAGATCTCTGCCGAAGCTTTGCACCGGGCCAGTCTGGCGGCCCTGGCGGATCGCTTCGCGGTGGTCGTCTAGTGCATCGACCCAAACGGAGGCGTCAGCCGAAGTCTGGAAAATTGATTCATAATCAAAGGACTAGTGCACTGATCGCTGAATCATCTGAATGAGTCAGTGCGCTAGGGGCGTGCAAGCGTCTTGTTTATGGAGTCCTGCTCATTCCGGCGGCTACGATCTCGCCGGGCAGGCCGTCGCCCACCCGGACCTGCGCCAGCAGGGCGAGGCCGCGTGATTGCTCGGCGGCGGTCAGGGGGATGTCCAGATGTCTCTTGTCCGCCGGCCAGGGGCCGAGGTCGCGCAGACTGCGGACCACATGGGCGTGGCTCAGCTGGCGGCCGGCGTTCTCGCCGCGCTTCACCGCCATGGCCTGGCTGGTGTCGAAAGCCACCAGCAGCAGATGGACGCGGCCGGTCTCCGCCGCCGCAGGAGGAGGAGCGGGCAGGGTAGCGGCCAGATGATCGGCAGCGAGGCGTGACAGGGGCAGGGCAATGCGGCTGTCGGCGGTGCGACGGCTGCGGTCGATGGCCTCGGTCACCTCCCGGGGGTGGCTGCCGGTGACGTCCTGCCAGCCATCCACCACCATCTGCGGGGTATAGACATAGCGGCTCATCATCACCTGCGCATAGGCCCGCTGCCGGTCGGTGCCCCATTGGGTGGCGAAAGGATCGGGCCAGCCCAGGCGGTCCCAGTAGGTCACGTGGAAGGACAGGGCCACCACGTCGTCCTCTTCCGCCAACTCGGCGAGCAGGGCATCCGCCGGCGGGCAGGAGGAACAGCCCTCGGAGGTGTACAGCTCGATCACCGTCGGGGCCGGTTCCGCCCGGGCAGCGGGTGCGGCGGCCGGCAGGGCCAGGCAGAGGCCGGTGAAGGCGGCGAGGAGAAGGCGGGGGCGCTGTTTCATGCCCTCTATCCTGCCACGCGAGCGGGGCAGGACGAAAATCACCAATGCGTGAGGAGCGAGACGTTATGCCAGCAGCCAGTCCTTGATCCGTTCGATCACGGTCAGGCTGTTGGTGTCCATCATCATCAGGTGGCTGTTGCCCTGGATGCCCAGCAGCGGCAGCGCCATGGTATCCCACTGGCAGCCCGCGCCCCGCGCCTCGGCAAGCCATCCTTCGGCGGTGGTCTGGTGCTTGGGCCAGCGGCCCGTTGGGTCGGCGGCGATGTTGTCGCCCCAGACGCTGAGCAGCCGCGCCCCTTCCAGGGCCGCGGGCGAGTCGCCGCCGGCGGTCGGCTCGATCAGAACCATGGAGCGCACCTTGCCCGGATGGCGGGCGGCGGCGCGCAGAACCATCGGGCAGCCGGCGGAATGGGCCAGCACCTGGCACGATCCCAGCTTGGCGAACAGCGCCGACAGGGCTTCGACCGCCGGTCCCCCGTCGTCCAGCCAGAACGGAGAGAAGCGCTTGGCGAACCCTGCCCAGGATTTGACCGGAAAGCGGCAGTTGGGCAGAAGGTCGTCTTCCGTCGCCTCCTCCGGCCGGGCCAGAGGGTGACGGCCGATGCGCATTGTGGTGAAGGGCATGGCGTCGGAATAGCGCAGGGGCGCGCCGCCCGGATGGTCCGCCAGCGGCATCCAGGGGGATCGGCCCCGGCCGGGAAGATCCACCACATGCACCGCGAAACCGGCGCGGGCCAGCCAGCTGATCCAGCCTTCCCGACCGTCCGGGGTGGCGTCGAAGCAGCTGCCCGACAAGCCGCCGCCATGGACCAGGACCAGCGGCAAGGGGCTCGCCATCGTCGTCGGGATAAGGTACTGAACCGCCATCTGGCCGTCCCAGTAGGTGCCGTTGTCGTCCCAGATCAGGGGGGCGGATCCCGGCATGGGATAGATGGAGCGCGCGGACCGGCCGCTGATGGTGATCTGCTGACCGCCGATCATATAGCTGCCGATGGCCCGAAGGCTGAGGGGCGGATGGGGCGTGGACATGGGGCGCTCCTGCTCGGGCCGGCGGGAAAGGGACCTGCGGCGGAGTATAGCGCGAAGCCGGGGTGCACAGCGAGCGCTTGACAGGAACGCCGTCCTGGCGAGAGTCGGCGCCTGCGCTTCGGCACGGCTCCGGAGCTTGCCTGCAATTTTATGGAAGGAGAGGACCCGCATGAAGGTGGGCATCGAACTGGGATCGACGCGGACCGGCGAGCCCGCGACCGTCGATCTCGAGGAATTGCTCGCCACCCGTCTGCTGGTCCAGGGCAATTCCGGCTCCGGCAAGTCCCACCTGCTGCGCCGCCTGCTGGAGCAGAGCGCCCAGTGGGTGCAGCAAACGGTGATCGATCCCGAAGGGGACTTCGTCACCCTTGCCGAGGCCTATGGCCATGTGGTCGTTGACGCCTCCGAACACACGGATGCCAACCTGCAGCGGGTGGCCGCGCGGGTGCGCCAGCATCGCATCTCGGTGGTGCTGAACCTGGAGCATCTGGAAACCGAAGATCAGATGCGCCGGACGGCGGCCTTTCTGGGCGGGATGTTCGATGTGGACCGGGACCACTGGTATCCCATGCTGGTGGTGGTCGACGAGGCGCAGATGTTCGCCCCCACCGCCAGCGGCGAATATTCCGACGAGGCCCGCAAGGCCGCCCTGGGGGCCATGACCAACCTGATGTGCCGGGGGCGCAAGCGCGGACTGGCCGGGGTGATCGCCACCCAGCGTCTGGCCAAGCTGGCCAAGAACGTCGCGGCCGAGGCCTCGAACTTCCTGATGGGCCGGACCTTCCTGGATATCGACATGACCCGCGCGGCCGACCTGCTGGGGATGGAGCGGCGCCAGGCGGAAATGTTCCGCGACCTGGAGCGCGGCCACTTCATCGCCCTGGGACCCGCCCTGTCCCGCCGGCCCCTTTCGCTGAAGGTGGGCAGTGTGCAGACCGCCATCCGCGCCGGCAGCCCGCGCCTGCTGCCCCTGCCCGAAACCCCGCCCGAAGCGGCCCTGGACCTGATCATGACCCCGGGTGCCAACGAACGGCCCCCGCCGCCGCCCCGCCGCCCCATGCCCGCCGCCGCCGAACGCACCATCGCCCGGCTGGAAGCCGAGGAGGCCGCCGTGGCGCCGCCGCCGGTGGTGGACCGCGCCGCCGTCGCCGAACAGCGTGCCACCCTGGACGAGGTGCTGCGGGTGCTGCTGACCGACCCGGAAGCCCCCTTCCGGTCCGAAGCGGTGCTCTATCAGGACTTTCTGGTGCGCTGCCGGGAACGGGGGCTGAATGGCCGGCTGTTCGACCTGCCGGCCTTCCGCCGCCGTCTGGCCGTCGCCCGCGCCGGCGTGGCGGAGGAAAAGGACGAAAGCCCCGAATGGTCCGCCGCGCTGTCCGAAGCCGACCGCCTGCCGGAAGACCTGCGGGGCCTGTTCCTGCTGGTCGCCCGGGCTGCCCTGGATGGCGCGCCCTGTCCGTCCGATGCGGCGGTGGCCCGTGCCCGGGGCAGCCGCTCCCCCCGGCGGGGCCGGGGGCTGCTGGAATACCTGGCCGGCCAGGGGGTGGTGGAGATCGATGAGCCCGGACCCGGCCGGCGGGTCATCCTTCTGCCGACCCTGGGCTGGGCCACCGCGCCCGGAGATCCCGACGCCGACGACGCCTGAGAATCCCCTTGCCTGCGGGAGGCATCTTTGGCATCATTCGGTTAATGACGAATAGGCATTAATGGGCGTTCCGCCGGTTCCCGGCGGGCGCCCATTTTCTTTGTACGACGTACGACCGGGAGCGCCTTCGATGATCACACGTGCCTGTTATGGAGATGATGACGGCTATTGTGTCCTGGCCACCGATGAAGCCGGCCAGGTCTCCTATATTCCCCTGGCCGAGCGCTGGGCACCGGACTCGGCCACCAACAGCCCGGCGCGGGCGGACCTGCGGGCTTTTCTGGTGGCCGGTGGTCTGATCACGGCCTGGATTCCCCCGGCGGTCACGCCGGCCCAGGTGAAGGCCGAGGCGCGGCGCCGCATTCTGCACCGCTATCCCCTGTGGAAGCAGATCAACCTGATGCGGTCAGGCGGAGAGGCGGCAGAGGCCGCATTCGCCTGGATCGACACCATGCGGGCCACGGCCACGCGCCTGGAGAACCAGGACCCGATTCCCGAGGACTTCGTGGACGACCGCTTCTGGCCCCAATAGGAGCGTTTCCGTTCCCTCCCATCCGGCCCCGCCCCTGACCCCAGGCGCGGGGCTGTTTTTTGCGAAAATTGAAGGAGATCCGTTTCATGCCGCGTATCAACGACGCCGGCCTTGCGCTCGTGCAGGCGTTCGAAGGCTTCCGGGCAGAGGCCTATCGCTGCCCTGCCGGGGTCTGGACCATCGGCTATGGCCATACTGTCGAAGTGGCGGAGGGCGACCGCATCACCCTGGAGGACGCGGAAGTCCTGCTGCGCAGCGATCTTGCCCGATCGGAAGCCGCCGTGGACCGGCTGGTCACCGTGCCGCTGAGCGACAACCAGTTCTCCGCCCTGGTCAGCTTCTGCTTCAATCTGGGCGAAGGCAATCTGGCGTCCAGCACCCTGCTGCGCAAGCTCAATGCCGGCAACTATGATGCTGTGCCATCGCAGCTGGCGCGCTGGGTGAAGGGCGGGGGGCGGACGCTGCCCGGTCTGGTCCGCCGCCGCGCGGCCGAGGCGGCTCTGTGGGCCACGCCGGACGGGGATGAGGACGACGATGGCATGGCCCAGGCCGTGGAAGCGGTGGAAGTGCCCAAGGCGCTCAGCCGGTCGCGGACCCTGAAGGCTGCCGGGGCGGTGGGCGTGGCCGGTCTGGCCGGTCTGGTGGAGCCGGTCCAGGCCCTGCTGACGGTGCTGGAGGAAAACCGGGGCGCGCTGGAAAGCGGCGACATGGTCAGCATCGCCGTCGGTCTGATCGCGGTGATCGGTGCGGCATCCATCGCCTGGAACCGGGTCCAGGCGTGGCGCGACGCGGCCTGATCGGGGGCGGTTTCTACCTGTCGTAGCCCAGGCCCATGCCGATGTAGCGCACGGCCCCTTCCGCCCGCATCAGGCGGGTTTCGTCCCAGGGGTGGGCGGGGCCGGGCGGGGTGTTCGGAGGGATGGTGACGGTCTGGCCCTGGACGATCTTGACGATGGACCCCTGGCGGGCACTGATGGTGGCGCGGCCGCGCTGCACGAAGAACCGCCAGGCCCCATCCTGCTCCACCCCCATGACGATGCTGTTGCGCACCGAAATGCGGCCGGCGGGGGTGTGGATGACGGTGATGCGGGCATCCACGGGCACCGCTTCGAACTTGAAGGCGCCGCTGAAAATGGTGATCACCCCTTCGGTGGGTTTAAGGGGGTAGACCAGATCGTCGATGGACGCGCCGCAGTTCTCGCCGACGGTCAGCTGGGATCCGTCGTTGAGGGTGACCGTCAATCGCCCGGCCGGTCCGGTTCCCAGCACATCCAGGCGATAGACAGGCGCTTCGCGGTACAGCGGGCGAGTGCTTTGATAGTGGCGGGCGGTGACCTGTTCCTGGAACCGGGTCACCACGCCAACCTGACCGGTCAGCGAAGGCTGTGCCGCCCGGGCCGTTTTGCCGCCGGGCACCAGCAGGGGGACGGCCAGGGGCAGCAGGCCGCCGGCCAATCCCTTGGCCAGCTGGCTGATCCCCCAACGCCGGTTCCCTTCGCGCCGCCACATACCGCGCATAGCCGTCCTCCGTCACTTCGGATGCACGGGACGAGACTAGGCGCAAAGGGTTTACAAACGTTTTAGGGGGCCTGCGAGGGAGCCGTGATCAGCACCACATCGCGCAAGGACGGGAAAGGGTGGAGCGCAATGAAAGGGCACCCTATATCCCCGTCATGAAAAAGCGGATCGGGTTGACCCTTCTCCTCGTCCTGGCGGCCGTCTGGGCGGGGCCTTTGGCCTATAGCGCGGTGCGGTACGAGCCCAATGGCCAGGCTTGGCACGAGGCATCGCGGGCGTCTGCGGGGCTCGCGCCATCGGCGGCGGAGGATCCGCGGGCCATCGTCCAGGTCTATGCGGCGCCCACTTTCGGCTGGCGGGGGATTTTTGCCGTGCACAGCTGGATCGCCGTGAAGCCGGCGGGACCGGACGGCCGCTGGACCCGCTGGGACGTGATGCGCTGGGGCGGCGGCGGCACGGTGAAGACGAACCGGGAGCGGCCGGATGCCCGCTGGTATGGCGCCGAGCCCCGGCTGCTGCGCGATGTGCGGGGACCGGAGGCGGCGGCGCTGATCCCGCGTATCCGGGCGGCGGTGGCAGCTTATCCCTACGACCACTGGTACCGCACCTTCCCCGGCCCCAACAGCAACACCTTCGTCGCCTCGGTGGCCCGCGCCGTGCCGGAGCTGGGGCTGGACCTGCCGGCCAACGCCATCGGCAAGGACTGGCTGCCCTGGACCGCCCCCCTTGCGACCCCGCCGGGCGGGCAGGGGGTGCAGCTGTCGGTGGAAGGCATGCTGGGCGTGCTGGTGGGCGCCGAAGAAGGGGTGGAGGTCAACCTGCTGGGGCTGTCCTTCGGTGTCGATTGGAGTCCCTGGAGTCTGCGTCTGCCGGGGATCGGCCAGTGGCCCGAGGTTGAGGGCGGCGAGAGATAGGAGGGTGGGTTCTAGCGGGTTGAATGCGCCGCGCTGGGTTGATCGTTGGCGGCCGGGCGGTTGGCTATTGACAAAAATGTCGTTTAGTCATTAAATATCGACGTTGTCCGGGGTCGAAGGCCGGCTTTGGGTTTCCTGCTGGAAATTCATCGCTGACGGCATTCGCTCGGTTTTGATGAGTGGGAACGTTGTGCGAGCTTGTGGTCGTGCGAACAGCTTTGCAGTCGGTATAAGCGCAAATACCCATGCGATTAGCATGACGAGCAATGTAATTGACGGCCAAGGGGTGACGGCGTATTGTACGGATTGGGCTAATGGCGGTAGTAATCGATCCGATGTTGGTAATGTGATTGTGGAAGTTACTGGTGTTCCTGATATTGGTTCTGCCTAATCTTTCTGTGGGTGATGTGCAAGGTTTCTGCTTTCCTTGAGTTTTGTGCTGTGCATTTGGGCTGCGCCTTCCTTCCTCTGTTGTGGGGAGGAAGGAGACTTGGTTGAATTTTGTGGACGCTTCCGTGCTATGCGACGGTTCCCCACTGATGCCCCCTCCCATTTCCCATGGGCAAGGGCGCTGCATCCTGCCTATAGTGCCGTCCGTCCTCCGGTGAGGGAGGGCGGCATTCGTTTTCCCATAGGAAGGGACCCCATGGCCGAGATCGGGACCGTTTCCCCATCCCCCGCCCATGACAATGCGGCAGAGGTGTCCGCCAACATCGCCGACGGGCCGTACCTGGATCTGCTGGCCCGCTGTGCCCGGGGGGCGGCCAAGGACGATCGGACCGGGACCGGCACCTGGTCGGTTTTCGGGGCGCAGATGCGCTTCGATCTGAGCGGCGGGCGGCTGCCCCTGCTGACCAGCAAGCGCGTCCATTGGAAGTCGGTCGCTCACGAACTGCTATGGATGCTGCGCGGCGAGACCAACATCGGCTATCTGCACGACAACGGGGTGACCATCTGGGACGAGTGGGCCGACGCGAACGGTGACCTGGGGCCGGTCTATGGCGCCCAGTGGCGGGCCTGGACCGGGCCGGATGGCCGGTCCCATGACCAGATCGCCACCATCATCGACCTGCTGCGGCGGGATCCGGAGTCCCGCCGGCTGGTGGTCAATGCCTGGGCCGTCCATGACCTGGGGGCCATGGCTCTGTCCCCCTGCCATTGCCTGTTTCAGTTCAATACCCGCCTCGGGCCGGAGGGGGGGCGCTATCTGGACTGCCAGCTGTACCAGCGCAGCGCCGATATCTTTCTCGGGGTGCCCTTCAACATCGCCAGCTATGCCCTGCTGACCCATATCATCGCCCGCGCGGTGCCGGAGCAGGCGTTGCAGCCGGGTGAATTCATCTGGACCGGGGGCGATGTTCACCTCTACCGGAACCATATCGAGCAGGCCCGCACCCAGCTTGCCCGCACCGAAGAGGCCCTGGCCCTCCCGTCACCACGGCTGAGCGTCGATCCGTTCCCGGATATCGACTCTGTCACCTTCGATCACCTCCACCTGGAGGACTACCGGCCGATGAAGGCCATTCCGGCCCCCGTCGCCGTGTAGCAAGCGGTCAGCGGTATCGGGCCGGTCACCGGTTGCCCGCGAGGAACCCCTGGATGGATATCGAGCTCATCTACGCCGTCCGCCGGGACGGCGTTGTCGGTCGCGACAATGCCATGCCCTGGCACTTGCCCGGCGACCTGAAGCGCTTTCGCGCCATCACCACCGGCCATGCCGTGGTGATGGGGCGCAAGACCTATGAAAGCCTGAATGGCCGGGGCCTGCCCAAGCGGAACAACTACGTGCTCACCAGCCGGGTCGGGCCGGACGGGGCGGAGGAGACCGCCGGCAACGGCGTGACCGTCCGCCTGTACCGGGACTGCGGCCAGATCCTCGATCACGCCCGTGCCGCCGGCACCCGGCGCTGCTTCATCATCGGGGGGCCCCGGCTGTGGGACGACACCCTGGATGTGGCCACGGTGGTGCATCAGACCCTGGTGATGGAGATGGACGAGGCCCGGGCGGACGACGTGCGCTGGCGGGTGACCCTGCCCGACGCCTTCCGCCTGACCGGCGCGACCTATGATCTCGACAGCAATGTGTCCTATCTGACCTGGGTGCGGATGGGACCGGACCAACCCTGGAGGTGACGACCGTGGAAGCCCTATCCCTGTCCATTCGCGTGGAAAACCCCAAGCTGAAGGACTTCGGCCTGCCCCATTTCGCGACACCGGACGCCGCCGGCATGGACCTCCGCGCTGTCGCCGCGGACGGGGGGCAAACGGCCTGGGAACTGGCGCCGGGCCAGCGGCGGCTGTTCAAGACCGGCTTTTCCATCGCCATCCCCCGGGGCCTGTACGGCCGTATCGCCCCGCGCTCGGGCCTGGCTTATAAGCAAGGGCTGGACGTGATGGCCGGCGTGGTCGATGCCGATTATCGCGGCGAAGTGGGGGTGATCCTGGTCAATCTGGGGCAGGAGCCGGTGACCATCGCGCAAGGGGACCGCGTCGCCCAGATGATCATCGAAACCGCCCATTACGCCACCTTGTCCGAGGTGGAGGTGCTGCCCGACACCGCGCGCGGCGCCGGCGGCTTCGGCAGCACCGGAACGGCGGGCTGAGAACACCCGCCGTTCCGTGGGGCCGCGGCGGCTATTCCGCTGCGGCCGGGGACGGGCGGGCGAGGATGGTTTCCCGCCCCGGTTCCGGGCTTTCGGGGATCAGCATCGCCAGCACCAGCGACACCCCGGCCATGGCCGCCCCGGCCAGGAACACGGCGGCGGGAGAGGTCAGCCACAGGATACCGAACAGGGCGGGGATGAAGACGGCGGCGATGTGGTTGATGGTGAACGACATCCCCGATGAGCTGGCGATATCCGCCGGGTCGGCGATCTTCTGGAAATAGCTGCGCATGGCGATCATCAGCGCGAAGAACAGGTGGTCGGCCACGTACAGCCCGGCCGCGGCCCAGGCGTTGTCCACGAAGGCGTAGGACACGAAGATGATGATCAGCCCCACGTATTCCAGGGTCAGCGCCCGGCGCTCGCCGAAGCGGCCGATCAGGGCACCGATGCGGCTGGCGAACAGCATGTTGAAGATCTGGTTGGCGACGAACAGCAAGGTGATCTCGCCGGCCGTATAGCCGAACTTCTCGACCATCATGAAGCCCGCGAAGACCACGAAGATCTGCCGCCTTGCTCCGCTCATGAAGGTCAGGGCGTAGTAGAGCCAGTAGCGGCGGCGCAGGAACAGCTTGCGGCTTTGCACATGGGCCTGCGGGAAGCGCGGGAAGGTAGCCCAGGCCCACAGCGCCATCACCACCGTCAGCCCGCCGCCGAAGGCATAGACCCAGGCGTAGTCCAGCTCCAGCGCTTCCAGCATCAGCCACACCCCGGCAAAGGCCGCGAGGCCGGAGATCGCCCGGGCGGAAATCTGCCGTCCCATGGCACGCGGCGCATGCTCCTTGCCGATCCATTGCAGGGTCAGGGATTGCTGGAGCGTTTCCTGGTAATGGAAGCCGATGCTCATCAGGACCGTGGTGGCATACAGGCCGAGCACGCTGGGGAAGAACCCGGTCAGGAAGGTCCCCACCCCCAGCAGGATCAGCGACAGGATCAGCAGCCGCTGTTCCTTGATGAAGAACAGCAGGAAGACCACGGCGAAGGACAGGAATCCGGGGACCTCGCGCAGGCTTTGCAGCAGGCCCATGTCCGCCCCGGTAAAGGCCGCCTTCTCCACAGCGAAGTTATTCAGCAGCGCCTGCCAGGTGGAAAAGGCCACCGGCATCGCGGCGGCGGACAGCAGCAGAAAAGCCTCCGGTCCGCGGGGGTCCATCCCGGGCAGCAGGCGGGCGTAAAGGCGGGACAGCAGTGACATCGACAGGTCCTCTGAACGGCAACGGCGGGGGAGGGGGACTCACGACTGACATGCAGTCGCGATAACCGTAGTCGCAGAATACGGACCCATCGGTTGCCTGTCTCGCGGCATTGGGACATAAAATAGCGCGAAACGGACAGCGCGAGGACCCGGGGCGAGAGGGGACGCATGACCGAGGCCGAGAACCGCATCATCACCCGCCAGCTGGCGCCGACCAGCCTGACACGGGTGCTGCGCTCCACCTTTCCGCCGAACACGGTTGTGGTGGCGCATCGCCATCCCTGGGGCCAGCTGGTGCATGCGGCCGAGGGGGTGCTGACGGTAGTGACCGAGGCCGGCACCTGGGTGGTGCCGCCGGACCGGGCGGTCTGGGTGCCGCCGGGGACCCTGCACGAGGTGCGGGCGCCGCGCGGGGCCTCTCAGCACAGTGTTTATGTGGCGGCGGCAGAGGTGGCGCGCAGCGGTCTGCCCGCCGTCTGCCGGGTGGTGGCCATGACCCCCCTGCTGCGCGAGGTGGTGTGGGAGCTGGGGCGGCGGGGCAACGACTATCTCCCCGACGGACCGGAAGCCCGGCTGGCGAGGGTGGCGATGGATCTGATCGCCGCCCTGCCGGCCCAGCCGCTGCATCTGCCCGAACCCGCCGACCGGCGGCTGCGGGCGCTGACCCGGGCGCTGGAGGCCGACCCCGCCGATAACCGGCCGCTGGAGGACTGGGGCCGGGCGGTGGGGGCGTCGCCGCGCACCCTGGCCCGGCTGTTCCGCGAGGAAACGGGGCTGACCTTCGCCGGCTGGCGCGCCCGCCTGCGCCTGCTGCGCGCCCTGCAGCGGCTGGCGGCGGGGGAGGCGGTGACGACGGTGGCGCTGGATCTGGGCTACGAGTCTCCCAGCGCCTTCATCGCCATGTTCCGCCGCACCCTGGGGACTACGCCCGGAGCCTATTTCGCGGCGGGGGGAGATCCGCGATACGGCAGCGGCGGTGGGCGGGATACCGGTGTCGAGGGCGGATATGCGCCCGCCGGGACCGAACCATGACGGCAAGGCGGTGCGGATGGTGCCGTTAGCGTTGAATCCATACGTCTGCGTTTGCTATCCTCCCACGGCCCGGCAGCCGAAAACAATAATGGGAGAGGTGTCGGAGGCTTCGCCCGATGGGCGGGGCTAGGGGACTCCAGCACGAACGCCACATCAACTGCGGAAACGATCCGAACCTTTTGATATGACCCAGGACACACTTCCCCTCGCCGAGGGATTTCCGGCCGTCTCCAACGAGGAGTGGCTGGCGCTTGTCGAAAAGGTGCTGAAGGGCGCGCCTTTCGAGAAGAAAATGGTGACGAAGACCCACGAGGGCTTCTCCATTCAGCCGCTCTACACGCGGGCCGACTGGCCGGCGGAGGGCAATCCGTCCGGTTTCCCGGGCGCCATGCCGTTCAGCCGGGGGGCGGACGCCATTGCGCGCAATACCGGGGGCTGGATCATCCGCCAGGATGTGGCCCATCCCGATCCGGCCCGTGCCGCCGCCCAGTCGGTGGCTGACCTGGAAGGGGGGAGCACCGCCCTGACCCTGATCCTGGATCAGGCGGGCCGGGCTGGTCTGGACGCCGATGATCCCGCCGCTGTCGATCTGGCCGGCATGGGGGGCGTCATGGTCTCCTCGCTGGAGGATATGGACAGCGCGTTGAGCGGGGTGTTTCTTGACGGGGCGTCCATCGGCCTGCGCGCCGGTGCGGCCTTCGAACCCGCTGCGGCGCTGCTGGCCGCCCTGTGGGACAAGCGCGTCGTCGCCGCCGGGGCCGCCCAGGGGGCCTTCAACGCCGATCCCATCGGGGTGCTGGCGGCCGGCGGCAGCCTGCCCATGGGCATCGGCCATGCGCTGTCCCGCCTTGCCGCCCTGGCCGCGCATACGGCCGCGACCTATCCCAAGGTCACGGCGGTGATGGTGGACGGCGCTCCCTGGCACGATGCCGGGGCCAGCGAATCCCAGATGCTCGCCTGCCAGATGTCGACCGCCGTGGCGTATCTGAAAGCCATGGAAGCGGCCGGCATGGATCTGGGCACGGCGGCGCGGCAGATCGTCTTTGACCTGCCCATGGACGCCGACATCTTCCTGGGCATCGCCAAGCTGCGCGCCGCCCGTCTGGTGTGGGCGCGGGTCTGCGAGGCCTGCGGCATCGCCGAAGGCGACCGCGCCATGCGTCAGCATGCCGGCACCGCGCGCCGCATTCTCACCCGCCGGGATCCGTGGGTGAACATGCTGCGCACCACGGTCACCTGTTTCTCTGCCGCTGCCGGCGGGGCGGACAGCATCGGCGTGGCGCCGTTCGATGCCGCGCTGGGCGTCCCCGGCGACTTCGGCCGCCGCATCGCCCGCAACGTGCAGATCATCCTGTGGGAAGAAAGCCACCTCGCCCGGGTGATCGATCCGGCCGGCGGCTCCTGGTACGTGGAAACCCTGACCGACCGTCTGGCGCGGGAAGTCTGGGGTCGCTTCCAGGAACTGGAAGGGGAAGGTGGTATCCTCGCGTCTTTGGAAAGCGGGGCCATCCAGGCCCGCATCGCCGAGACCTGGGAAGCGCGGCGCAAGGCGATCGGCACCCGCAAGGACCCGATCACCGGCGTGTCCGAGTTCCCCAACATCACCGAAGCCCCGGTGGAGCAGGAAGCCATCGACCTGACCGCCCTGCGCAGCGCGGCGGCGGGGCGTCTGTCCGCCGGCCGGGCGTCGTCGGTGCCGGTGGTGGCCGATTTCGGCACCGCTGTTGACGCCGCCAAGAAGGGTGTCAGCCTGGGCCAGCTGGCCAAGGCCCTGTCCGATGGCGGCTGCGCCACCGTGGCCGCCCTGCCGAGCCATGCCCTGGCCGAGGATTTCGAAGCCCTGCGCGACGCTGCCGATGCGGCGGACACGCGGCCGACGATCTTCCTCGCCACCCTGGGTCCGATTGCCCAGCACACGGCGCGGGCGACCTATGCCAAGAACTTCTTCGAGGCCGGCGGCATCGCCGCCACGACCGGTGTGGTGCTCGACACCGCCGAGGCCTGTGCCGACGCGTTCAAGGCCAGCGGCGCCAAGGTGGCAGTGCTCTGCTCGTCGGACACCGTTTACGAGACCCTCGCCGAAGCGGCCGCGCAGGCGCTGAAGGCGGCCGGGGCCGGCAAGGTCTGGCTGGCCGGCGCGCCGGGCGACAAGAAGGACGCCTATGCGGCGGCGGGAGTGGACGGCTACATCCACATGGGCTGTGACGTGCTCGGCACGCTGGTCGACCTGCATGCCCATCTGGGCCTGAAGACGGAAGGATGAGGCCGATGACCGGTATCCCCGATTTCACGAACGTGGACCTGTACGGCGGCACCGGTGTTTCCGACACCGACGGTGCGGCCTGGGCTGCGGCCGCCACCAAGTCCGCCGGCACGACGCCGGATGCCTTGACCTGGGAAACCCCGGAAAAGGTGGCCGTGAAGCCGCTGTATCAGGCCAGGGACCTGGACGGGCTGGACTTCCTGGACACCATGCCGGGCGCGCCGCCGTTCCTGCGCGGCCCCTATCCGACCATGTACACCACCCAGCCGTGGACCATCCGGCAGTACGCCGGCTTCTCCACCGCCCATGACTCCAACGCCTTCTACCGCCGCAACCTGGCGGCGGGACAGAAGGGCCTGTCGGTGGCGTTCGATCTGGCCACCCACCGGGGCTATGACAGCGACCACCCCCGGGTGGCCGGCGATGTGGGCATGGCCGGTGTGGCCATCGATTCCATCTATGACATGCGCACCCTGTTCGACGGCATTCCGCTGGACAAGATGAGCGTGTCGATGACCATGAACGGCGCGGTTCTGCCGGTGATGGCGCTGTACATCATCGCCGCCGAGGAGCAGGGGGTGAGCCCGGACAAGCTGTCGGGCACCATCCAGAACGACATCCTCAAAGAGTTCATGGTGCGGAACACCTATATCTATCCGCCCAAGCCCTCGATGCGCATCATTTCGGACATTTTCGCCTATACCTCGACGAAGATGCCGAAGTTCAACTCCATTTCCATTTCCGGCTATCACATGCAGGAAGCCGGGGCGTCGCAGGATCTGGAGCTGGCCTACACTCTGGCCGACGGCGTCGAATACGCCCGCGCCGGCCGGGCGGCGGGTCTGGATATCGATGCCTTCGCGCCGCGCCTGTCGTTCTTCTGGGCGATCGGCATGAACTTCTACATGGAAGTGGCGAAGATGCGCGCCGCCCGCCTGCTGTGGGCGCGCCTGATCCGCGACAACTTCCAGCCGAACAACACCAAGTCCCTGTCGCTGCGCACCCACAGCCAGACGTCGGGCTGGTCGCTGACGGCGCAGGACGTGTTCAACAACGTCACCCGGACCTGCATCGAAGCCATGGCCTCGACCCAGGGTCACACCCAGTCGCTGCACACCAATGCGCTGGACGAGGCGCTGGCCCTGCCCACGGACTTCTCCGCCCGCATCGCCCGCAACACCCAGCTGTTCCTGCAGCAGGAAGCGGGCACCTGCCGGGTGGTCGATCCCTGGGGCGGCAGCTACTACGTGGAGCGTCTGACCCACGATCTGGCCGCCCGCGCCTGGGCGCATATCACCGAGGTGGAAGAAACCGGCGGCATGGCCCAGGCCATCGAGGCCGGTATTCCGAAGATGCGCATCGAGGAATCCGCCGCCCGCACCCAGGCCCGCATCGACGCGGGCGACCAGACCGTGGTGGGGGTCAACAAGTACAAGGTGACCAACGATGCGGCCATCGAAGTGCTGAAGGTGGAAAACGCATCGGTGCGCCGCCAGCAGATCGCCCAGCTGGAAGCCTTGCGCGCCGAGCGCGACAGCGCCCAGGTGGAAAGCTGCCTGGAGGCTCTGACCAAGGCTGCCGACAGCGGCGAAGGCAACCTGCTGGGTCTGGCCGTGGACGCGGCCCGGGCCAAGGCGACGGTCGGCGAGATCTCCTATGCGCTCGAAAAGGTCTATGGGCGTCACAAGGCGGAGATCCGGTCGATCAGTGGGGTCTACAGCACGGAGGTGAAATCCATGTCCGACCAGGTGAAGCAGGTTCAGGACATGGTGGAACGCTTCGAAGTCAACGACGGCCGCCGTCCGCGTATCCTGATCGCCAAGATGGGCCAGGACGGTCACGACCGGGGCCAGAAGGTGATCGCCACGGCCTTCGCCGACCTGGGCTTTGACGTGGACATCGGATCGCTGTTCCAGACGCCGGAAGAAACGGCCCGTCAGGCCGTGGAAAACGACGTGCACATCGTCGGGGCCTCGTCGCTGGCGGCCGGTCACCTGACCTTGGTGCCGGAACTGCGCAAGGCGCTGGCCGAGATGGGCCGCGAGGACATCATGGTGGTGGTCGGCGGGGTTATTCCGCCGGGCGACTTCCAGGCGCTGCGGGATGCGGGCGCGGCGGCGATCTTCCCGCCGGGCACCAACATCGCCGAAGCAGCGGTGGACCTGATGGACAAGCTGAACGACAAGCTGGGGTACGCCACCAAAGCGGCGTAACGCGGCAGTAAACAAAAGCCCTGCCACCGGCGAAGGTGCTGGCGGCAGGGCTTTTTATTGGGAGGTCCGGAGGGATGAATCCCTCCGGGCGGGTCCGGGCGGCAGCCCGGGATAGTACAAAGAAAGGCCCCCACACATGGCACGCCCCACCCTAAGCATTGACGACTACGTCTCCGGCGTCCGTTCCGGCGACCGGGCCATGCTTGGCCGGGCGATCACCCTGGTGGAAAGCCGCAACCACGAGCACCAGAAGATGGCGCAGGAGGTGCTGACGCGCCTGCTTCCCTTTTCCGGCGGCGCGCATCGCATCGGCATTTCGGGGGTGCCGGGGGTTGGCAAGTCCACGTTCATCGAAAGCTTCGGCAAGCGGCTGACCGGCTGGGGCCACAAGGTGGCCGTTCTGGCGGTGGACCCGTCGTCGTCGCGGTCTGGGGGATCGATCCTGGGAGACAAGACGCGGATGGCGGATCTGGCCCTGGACGAGAACGCCTTCATCCGCCCGTCGCCGTCGTCGGGCCGCTTGGGCGGGGTGAACCGGGCGACCCGGGAAACCATGCTCGTCTGCGAGGCCGCCGGCTATGACGTGGTGCTGGTGGAGACGGTGGGGACGGGGCAGTCGGAAACCCTGGTGGCGGATATGACCGACGTGTTCCTGGTGCTGATGCTGCCCGGTGCGGGGGACGAGCTTCAGGGGATCAAGAAGGGCATCCTGGAGCTGGCGGACCTGATCGTGGTGAACAAGGCCGACAACAACCGGGAAAAAGCGGTGGCGGCGGCTCATGAGTACAAGACGGCGCTGCACATCATGTCCCGCGCCCATCCGGACTGGTCGGTGCCGGTTCTGCTGTGCAGCGGCCTGCGCGGCGAGGGCCAGGAAGAGCTGTGGGCGAAGCTGGAGGAGCACCGCTCGCTGATGACCGGCAACGGGGCCTTGAAGGCTCGCCGCCAGACCCAGCTGGTGCACTGGATGTGGTCGATGGTGGAAGACAAGCTGATGGACGCGGTGCGCAGCCATCCGGCCGTGGCAGCCCTGGAGCCGGATTTGAAGGCGCAGGTGGCCTCGGGCGATACGACGGCCACGCTGGCAGCGGTGCGCATCCTCGAAACCTTCGGGGTGAAGACCGGGCTGGCGTGAGGCGGGGCAGGGGCGCATATAGGAAGCTGGTTATCGCGCACGACGTTAGGGCCGAAAGGGCGCCGGGATGTATGTCCGTCAGTTGACAATCGAGAATATCCGCTCGATTGAGCGTTTCGAGCTGAAATTTGAAGAAGGGAAGCAGGCAGGCTGGCACGTTATTCTTGGGGACAATGGGGCTGGGAAGTCGACGGTTGTTCAATCGTTGGCGTTAGCTCTGATAGGCCCACCTAAGGCTGTGGCGTTGCGTCAGGATTGGGGGAAGTGGCTTCGGTTTGGGGTATCTGCTGCGCGGCTGGAGTTACGCATAAATTCGATCGACGGACAAAAATGTTTAACAGAGGATATCTCATTAGAAGAAGAGGGTGTGTCGTTATCTATTGATTTCAGTGTTGAAGAAAATTCTGAAGAGAATGCTGTCGATATTTGTGGTGGTGATGGTTATTGCTTTCTGGATGAGTTGTGGAAGAAAGGAGGTCGATGGTTCTCAGCATCTTTCGGGCCTTTTAGAAGATTTTCTGGTAAAGAGGTAGAATTTAGGGGAGTACGCAAAGATAATATTAGGTTGTCTGCTCATTTTTCCGTTTTTTGGGAAAATATTGCACTTTCTGATGGGCTGAACTGGTTGTCCGATTTGAGGGTTTATGATCTTGAACGTAAGCGTGTTGAGAAGGTTCTATTTACGAAAAAAAAGATTTCGTTCCACGAGTCTCAAGTTTTTTCAAGAGATTATACTCCTGGATTTTTAGAAAAGCTAATTACTTTTTTAAATGAATCGCATATTTTACCAAACGGTATTCGGATATTTGATGTGGGGGTTGATGATGTCTTTGTGACTGACGGTGGTGAATTGGTAATGTCAGTGACGCAGTTGAGTGACGGATACCGCTCAATATTATCGATGATCTTCGAGATTATGCGTTTATTAAGTTATGCTTATGGTGAACGTGCTGTTGCAGAAGCAATTGATATTGGGGGGTGCGCAGTACACCTCCCGGGCATTGTTGCTATCGACGAAGTGGATGCCCACCTCCATCCGTCCTGGCAGAAAGAGATTGGTCCCTGGTTTACGCGCTGTTTCCCTGAGATTCAGTTTATCGTAACGACACATAGCCCGATCATCTGTCGCAATGCTACGACGGTTTGGCACCTTGCAGCGCCTGGATCTGATGAACCATCTGGGCAGATAGATGGCACGACATTGGACCGGCTTTTGTACGGTTCTATTCTTGAAGCGTATGGGACATCTCTTTTTGGGCAAGGCGTCGAACGATCCGATGCGTCCAGGGATATGTTGCAGGAATTGGCTGGCCTCAATCGCAAACTTTTGAGGCATGGCCTGGATGAAGACGAACGAAAGCGCTTGGACGAGCTGCGGCGTGTGTTGCCTACCAGAGCATCCGAAGCCATGACGACACATGGGTCCGCCAATGCTTCGGATTGCTGAGCAAGCGTTACCGGAGAAAACGGCGGCACTGCTAAAACGGCTGCAGTCTGAAATCGATGCTCTGGAGTCTTATGGGGAGCGCGTCGGCAAGGTCGGTCGCGCGTGGGAGAACAAAACCTCTACGAAAGAAAAAGAAGAGGCCTTTGGTGTTATTCGCGCAACGCTGCGGGCAATGTGTGCCGGTCCAGAGCGTTGTTCCTATTGTGAAGACTCTTTGGCCTGGGAAATTGAACACATCTTGCCGAAAAGTCTGTTTCCTGGCTCTGCATTCGTTTGGGAGAATTACCTGTTTTCCTGCGGTTCATGTAATAGTTCAAAGGGAAATAAATATGCCGAAGTCGTCGGGGAAACGGTAAGGCCGTTTGCCCAGCGTGCCTCCGCCCCTGAACCGCCTCCGGGATTGGGAGTGTCGGCTTTTGTTAATCCCCGGTGCGAAGATCCCACGGCCTTCCTGGAGCTGGACTTGGGCGGCGTTACCGACGCGAACGAGTACGTACCGGGTACCTTTCACTTTCTGCCTCGGGAAGAGTTGGACAGGGCATCAAAAGCACGAGCGAAATATACAGTCGAGGTTCTGGGTTTGAACCGGGACGGAATATGGAAGGCCCGGGAGGCCGATTTCGAAGCGTTTCAAGCCCTCTTGTCCCAGTATGTTCGCGACAAAGAGAACGGAGCGGACGAGCGGCGTTTACAGGAACTTCGCAGCAGTATTCTGAAACAGAGCCATCTCACCGTCTTCGCAGAAATGCGCCGCCAGCGCGCATTCCTGCCCAAGATCGACGCGCTGCTGACCCAGGCCCCCGAAGCCGCCGAATGGCCCTTGATCCCTCCGCCCGCGCCGTAAACCCTGCCGCTACTCCGCCGCCACCGCTGCCGCTGCCGCCGTTTCATTCCCCATCACCGGGGCCTCTCCCGCGCCTTCGCTGGAGAGCAGCAGGCGGTATTTCTCCAGGCCGCCGCGCTTCATCTGCCAGCGCAGGTATTGTTCCAGCAGATAGGCATAGCCCAGCATCGCAAAGATGATCGAGACCACCCGGGTGTTGCGCAGCACTTCCCTGATCAGATGCGGGATCAGCCACGGGCGGGGGAAACCGGCGCGGCGGGTGCGCGGGTCGCGGATGCGGATGGCGCCGGAGATCAGCGGGTGCACCCTTTCCAGGTCCGTCAGGACTCGGATGGAAACGTAGGTGCTGCGCAGCTCTTCCATATTCGCGCCATGCAGCAGACCCCGGGCCAGAATCGTTGTCAGATGAGGCCAGGAATAGAACTGGCGGTAGCAGCGCCAGAAGACGTCCTGCACTTCCCGCCGGGTCATATTCGGATGGTCGGACGCCGAATGGGCGTTGTCATAGGTGTTGAGATCCTCGTCCAGACTGGCCCCTTCCGCCACCATCTTCTGATGATCCGCCGACCCGGGCAGCGGCGTCATCAGGAAGATCGACGGGAAGTCCACTGGCAGGATGTCTTGCATATAGCGCACGTCTTCGGCCAGGCGTTCGGGGGTGTCGTTGGGCATGCCGACAATGACCCCGGCATAGAGCACCACCCCGGCCTGCTTCCAGGTGACCATCATGTCGCGCAGCTGGTGCACCTTGTTCTGCCCCTTGCCGGCGGCTTTCAGGTTGTCGGGCCGAACGGACTCCAGGCCGACGAATACCCGGGTCACGCCCGCTGCCTTGCAGGCCTCCACGAAGCCCGGCACACGGGTCGCCAGGGCGTCCACCTGGATGACCACTTCCCACGTGGCCTTCATCTTCTTGCGCAGGTCGGCCAGGGCCTCCAGCACCTCGCGCCAGACGGGGCTGCGGCTGAAGTTGTCGTCGGACAGGAAGAAGGAATGCGCCCCCTGTTCCACACAGGCTTTTACATAGCCCTTGATGGCGTCGGGCGTGCGGTTGCGCATGGCGTGGCCATGGACGTTGATGATGGTGCAGAAGCTGCACACGAAGGGGCAGCCCCGGCCCACCTCGATGCCGTGGAATTTCTGGATGGTGCGGTCCGCCAGCTCGAACAGCGGGCGCTGCGGCGGGGCGCGGCCAAGGTCGGCGGGCTTCTGAAGCATGTTGTAGTTCGGCTGAAGCCGCTGGTGGAAAATGTCCGTCAGCAGCAGATCCAGCCCGGATTCCAGCTCGCCGGTGAAGACGCTGATCCTGGCGTCCTCGATCCCGGCGAAGGCGGGCTTCCAGTGGGGCACCATGGCCGTGGCCCCGCTGATGTGGAAGCCGCCGAGCACCACGGGAATGCCGGCGTCGGTGAATTCCCGGCCGATGTCGACGGAGCGCGGGAACTGCGAGCTTTGCACCCCCACCAGGAACACCGCGCAGCGGTCGAAGCTGTTCAGCCACCGCTTGATCTTCCTGAAGTTCAGAACCTCGGTGTTTTCGTCGGCGATGCGGGTTTCAATGCGCACCCCCGGCCCCAGCACTTCACGGTCGTGGGCATCCTGGATCAGGCTGTTCACCACCGCCTGCGTGTTGGACGACAAAAGCGCCCGCCACCACTGAATGACATAGCCGTCTTCGTCGTAATAGGACGGCTTGATGAGCATCAGCCCGAGGCTGCGGGGAGAGCCGGACGATGAGGCGGCCGGAGGGGGGGCGGTAACGGTTTGCATCGGCTTACTCCGCTGCCTGAGGGGCCATGTCGCTGTGCGATGTCGCGGTACGGGCGGCCTGGGCCTTTCCTTCCGGTGACAGTTCCAGGCGGTAGTGCTCCAGCTGGCCGCGCTTCAATTGCCGGCGCAGGGAGCGTTCCACCCACGAGGCATAGGCCAGTCCGCCCCCGATCATCACCATGGTGCGGAGGTTGCGGAACACCTCGCCGATCACATGGGGGATCCTGGCCGGGCGGGGGAAGCCGGCGCGGCGGGTGGCCGGATTGCGGATGCGGATCAGACCGCAGCTCACCGGATGAAGCTTTTCGTATTTGGCGAGGCCCCGGGCGCAGACGAAGGTGTTGCGCAGCTCTTTCATGTCCTGGCCATGCAGCAGGCCCCGGGCCAGCACGGTCTTCAGATGACTCCAGGAGTGGAAGTCCTTCCAGCAGCGCCAGAACAGGTCCTGAAGTTGCTGACGGGACATCAGGGGATGGTCGCAGGTGACATGGCTTGTGTCATACAAGTTGAAGTCGGTATCGACTTCTTTGCCCTCTGCCACCATGCGGCGATGGTCTTCCGAGCCCGGCAAGGGGGTGTAGATGAAGAACTCGGGCAGGTCGATGGGCAAGACCTCCTGCATGTACCGGACGTCCTCGGCGATCCGTTCCGGGGTGTCATTGGGCAGGCCGAGGATGACGCCGGTGTAGAGAATGACGCCGGCCTGCTTCCAGGTGACCATCATGTCGCGCAGTTGGTGGACCTTGTTCTGGCCCTTGCCGGTGGCCTTCAGGTTGTCCGGCCGCACGGACTCCAGCCCGATCAGGATGCGCGTGATGCCCGCCGCCTGACAGGCTTCCACAAAGCCCGGCACCCGGGTGGCCAGGGCATCCACCTGGATCCAGATGTCCCAGTGGGCATTGATCTCGCGGCGCAGGTCGGCCAGTTCCGCCGTGACCTCGCGCCAGATCGGGCTGCGGCTGAAGTTGTCGTCGGAGATCAAGAAGGAATGCCCGCCCTGTTCCACGCAGGCCCGCACATAGGCCCGGACGGCGTCCGGGCTGCGGTGGCGCATGGTGCGGCCGTGGACGTTGATGATGGCGCAGAAGCTGCACACGAAGGGACAGCCGCGCCCCAGCTCCAGCCCGTGAAACTTCTGAAGGGTGCGGTCCGCCAGCTCCGGCGTCGGGCGCTGGGGCGGGGCGGCCAGCAGGTCGGCAGGCTGATTGAGCTGGGAGTATAGGGGCTTGATGGCACCGGCCAGGATGTCGTCCAGCAGCATATCCAGGCCGGTTTCCAGCTCTCCGGCATAGATGGCGATGCCCGCCTCCTCCAGGCCGGCGAAGGCCGGCTTCCAGTCGGGCACCAGGGCCAGGGCGCCGCTGACGTGAAAGCCGCCGATGATCACCGGGTAGCCGGCAGACGTGAATTCCCGGCCGATGTCGACGGCGCGGTGATACTGCGAACTTTGGACACCGATCAGGAACACGGCGCAACGATCAAATCCGTCCAGCCAGACTTGCAGCTCGGCCGGTTTCACGATTTCGGTCATTTCGTCGATGAGCCGTGTTTCCAGGCGCAGCCCCGTGGTGGCCGCCCGCTGGTCCGCCGCATCCTTCAACAGGCTGTCCACTACCGACAGGGTGTTGGAAAACATGAAGGACCGCCACCATTGGATCACATAGCCGTCGTCGTCGTAGTGCGACGGCTTGAGCAACAGAATCCCAAGGCTTTTCGGAGCGAGGGCGTCGCGTGGCGCAGGCGCTGCGGAGGAGGCCATGGGATCATTCTCCGTGAGTGGTGCCAAGGGCTATACTCTATCGGATATTTCCCGAACCTGTCAGGCTATCCCTGACCCGCGTACAAAACTTTTCAACTTCGCGGTTCAAGAACCCCCACAGCTTCACCGAACTTGGCGGTAGAGAGTTGAAGAGGCGCCCTTTTACCGCTCCACGAACACATGACGCAGGCTCAGGACGTCGTCGGCGCGGGGACGGACATAAACTTCGGCGCGGCGGCCCCAGATCAGGGGTTCCTGGTGGAGCGGGACATAGGCCCAGGAGTCGCGCGCCATCTGCAACACCTGCGCGGCCAGCGCCCAGCGCTGCGGGTCGTTCATGGTGAAGGACATGCGCGAATACAGGCGGTCGGCTTCGATATTGCACCAGCCCCCCAGGTTCAGAGCACCCCGGCCCGGCGGCGGAGCGGTGCCGGGGGTGGTGTCGTCGGGACAGACCGCCAGGTTGGCGACGGGGTTGGTGATCTCCAGCGTGTTGGGCAGCCAGCCGAGCAGGAAAAAGCTGCTTTCGCGCATCAGCACCCGCTTGAAGTAGGCAGCCGGCTCCATCAGCTGCACGGAAACGCGGATGCCCACCGCTCCCAGCATGCCGCCGATGGCCCGGCATAGCGCGGCGTCGGCCTGATAGTGGCCGCTGGGGCAGTCCAGGTCAACGGCGAAGCCGTTGTCGTACCCCGCCTCTGCCAGCAGGCGCCGGGCGCGGTCGGGGTCGGAGGCCGGGCGGGTGTTGAGCGCGCTGGGGAAGCCCCGTAGGGCCGGTGCCGCGATCAGGGCCGAGGGCGTGCCCAGGCCGTCCAGCAGGGTGTTTTCCAGGGCGGTCATGTCGATGGCCCGGAAAACCGCCTCACGCACGCGCTGGTCACGAAAGGGGTTGCCCCGGGCCTGTCCGTCGCGCAGGAAGTCGCTGGTCTGGTCCATGCCGAGCACCAGGGTGCGGGCGCTGGGGGTGACGATCGGCGCGACCCAGTCGCGGGTGCGCAGCACGGGCATCGCGTCCGGCGGCAGGTCGACGGCCAGATCCACCCGGTTTTCCACCAGGAAGCGCAGGCGGGTGGCGGCATCGGCGGCCGGGTAGAGCACGGCGGTGGCCAGATTGTGCTGGGGACGGTCCCACCAGTCGCGGAAGGCCGCCATGGCCAGGGGGCCATTGGCGGTGAAACTGGTGACCCGAAACGGCCCGGTGCCGTTGGCCACGCCGGTCAGGTCGGAGTCCTTGCGGGCTTTCAGCCAGGTGGTGTCGAGGATCGCGATATCGGCCAGGCGATAGGGCAGGTCGGGCACGGGGTCGCGGGTCACGATATCGAACTGTCCGGTGCCCCGGTCGCGCACCCGGATGACATCGGCCACCAGGTCACCGACCATGCCGCCCATCCGCCGGGCGCGCATGATCGAGGTTTCCACATCCCCGGCATCCAGGGTGCTGCCGTCGTGAAAGCGCACCCCGGTGCGCAAGGTGAAGCGCCAGCGGGTGTTGGTCAGGGGCGTCCAATCCAGGGCCAGTCCCGGTTCCAGTGCCAGATCCGGTCCGCGCCGCACCAGCCCTTCATAGACCGAGCCCAGCACCCCCAGGCTGCCGATATCGGAAACCGCATGGGGATCCAGGGTGCCGAGCCCTTTGGGGGCCGTCCAGCGGAAGTCCGCAGGCCCGCCGCTGCCCGATCCGCCAGCCTGGGCGAGCGCCATGACGGGCAGGAGCAACAGGGCTGCCGTCAGGATCCCGATGGTCAGGATCAGGGTCCCGAAGTGGGGTATGAGCCGGGCAGACGAGCGCAGGCGGAGGGTAACGCGCTGACGGAAAGACCTCACAGCAACTCCCGCGCGCCTGTCGGAACGATGATCGGAAGCATCATGGTGAAACGGGTCCCCTTGCCGGGCTCGCTGCTGACGGTAACTTCGCCGCTCAGGGTGCGGGTGACCAGATTGTAGACGATATTCAGCCCCAGCCCAGTCCCGCCTTCACCTCTTTTGGTGGTGAAAAATGGATCGAACACCTTTTTCAGGTTTTCCGGCGGGATGCCGACCCCGGTATCGGAATAGACCAGCTCCATCCAGTTGCTGTTGCCCAGCTGCCGGGCGCGGATATGAATGGTGCCGGGCGGGCTGTCCGGGGCCTCGCCGATGCCGTGCACCAGGCTGTTGACCACGAAATTGGTGATGACCCGGAACAGGGCCCCGGGGAAGGTGTCCATCCGCAGATCGTCGGGGCAGTCGATGGTCACCGTGTGGGGGGTGCGCTTCAGGCGGGGATTGAGGCTGAGGATGATCTCGTCCAGATACTCCCGCAGGCCGAAGGCGCGGCGTTCGCCGCTGGTCTGGTCGACGGCCACCTGCTTGAAGCTTTGCACCAGCTCGGCTGCCCGGGTCATGTTCGACAGGATGAACTGGGTGCTTTCCCCAGCCAATTGCAGGTAGCTTTCCAGCTGGGACTTGCGCAGCCCGCCGCCGTCCATGGCCTCGCGCACCCCCTTGGTCTTGGTGTCGAGGAGGGAGGCGGCGGTCAGGGCGATGCCGATGGGAGTATTGATCTCGTGGGCGATGCCGGCCACCAGTTGTCCCAGCGAGGCCATCTTCTCGGCCACCAGCAGGTTTTCCTGGGTGTCCTTCAGGTTCTGCAAGGCGAATTCGGCGTCGGTCTTGGCATCCAGCAGGGCATCTTCGGCGCGCTTGCGTTCGGTGATGTCGGCGAAGGTGCGGACCCAGCCCCCGGTTTCCAGGGGAATGGTGTCCACCTCGATCACCCGGCCGTCCCTTTGAATGCGCTCGTAGGACATCTGGGTGAAAGGGTTCCCTTCGGCGATGCCTTCCCGCAAGGCGGGGGGCAGCTCTTCGGCATCGGGGCCGAAATCGCCGCGTTCCATTTGAAAGCGCAGCACCTCGCCGATATCCGGCTGGTCCATCACCAGGCTTTCGGGCAATTGCAGGATTTCCAGGTAGCGGCGGTTATACAGCTTCACCTGCATATCCGGCCCCACCAGCAGTACCCCCTGGGTGATGGAGTCCAGGGTGGTGTCCATGCGGCGGCGCTGCCGGGCCAGCGTGATTTCGGCGCGCTTGCGTTCGGTGATATCGGTCAGGGTCCGCACATAGCCGCCGTCCGGCAAAGGGGTGGTGCGGACCTCCAGCACCATGCCGTCCGGGCGCTCCCGTTCATAGATCAGCACGGTCCGGGACGGCGGTGGCGTGGCGAGCCACTGATTGATGGAGCTGCGCACGTCCTCCAGCACGTCACCGGGGAAGGTTCCGTGCGCGACCATGTGAGCCATCACTTCTTCGTGGGTAGGATGGCTCTGGAGCAGGGATTCGGGGACCTCCAGCAGGTCGCAGGCGCGCCGGTTCCAGGCGATGACCCGGGTATCCGGGGCCGCCACCAGCAGTCCCTGGTCGATACTGTTCAATACCAAAGCGGCCAGGGCGGCGTCTGGTGCACCGGGAAAGGGATCAGCGGTGGGGGAGGCAGAGGTCTCGCCGGCTGTGCTCATGGTTGCCTGGTCTCATCCGTGTTCTGCGGATAGAACTCCGTCCCATTCGGGGGTTTGCAAGGTCCCGCATCCGGGAGTATCAGGGTAGAGTGCACGGAAAAAATTGACAAATTCTTTCGGTGCAGCGCGAGACACTTGACCGTTGGTTGCGTCCTGAGTGTTTTCGGATGGGGATCGTTCCGGGATCTTTATGAAGGGTTCGCTCAACCACTCTTTTTTCCCCTGAGGGTGTGCGGCTTACGGGTGTGGTCCGCGATCGGACCGGATGGCGGGAGGCGGCCGAGTCAGCCGGCCCTGGTCAAGGGAACGGGGGGCGGGTATGGTGCGGGCCGGAAAGATGCGAGTCCATGTATAAGGAATGGAGCGGGGGAGTTGCGAGGCATGCGCAAGGCGGTACTGGCCCTGGTGGCGGGTGTGATGATCGCGGTGGGCTCAGTGCCGATTGGCACACTGGCGGTGCCGGCGGCGCGGGCCGACCAGGCCTTCAACATGATCTGGATGGGCTCGGCGGCCCTGCTGGGCGCCGGGGTGATCGGCGACCTGATCCGGGGCAATGACCTGTCGTCCGACGCCATGCCCGACGAGGTGGACCTGCTGACCTTCGGGGCCGGCGCCTATCACATCATGAAGGATGACGAGCCGGGCTATGACGGCACGGCGGCGTTGATGCGATTCGAATACCGTCCCAGCTATTATTTCTGGATCGCCCATCCCATCGCCGGGATCGAGGTGACGCACCCCGGTTCCACCTATGTGTACGGGGGGCTGATGGCCGACGTCCGATTCGGCGACAATTTCATTCTTTCGCCCAATGCGGCACTGGGCTGGTACCAGGCGGGCGGGGCGCGGGACCTGGGTTACCCGCTGGAATTCCGCACGGGAATCGAGGCCGCCTGGCGCTTCGACGACGGCATGCGGATCGGTGCGGTGTTCCATCACCTGTCCAACGCCGAACTGGGATCGCAGAATCCGGGCGTGGAGACCTTTACCCTGAACCTTTCCCTGCCCATTCAGTACTTCGTGGGCGGTGGAAACGGCCGCAGGGGCGGCCTGTTCAACAAGTAAGGGGAAAGGGGGCTTTTGCCTGAGATTGCCCGTTGACAGGGCAGGGCGTGCCCCCTATTTTCCCGGCTTCCTATTCACCGGGGATTGTCTTGACCGGGCCTCCCGTGCCCGATCCCGAGCGGTCCGCCGTGCTGAGCCGAGCAAGCGAGCAAGGATTAAGACAATGCGTGTCCGCAACTCCCTGAAGTCCGCCAAAGTGCGCGACAAGAATTGCCGTGTGGTGCGTCGCAAGGGCCGTGTGTTTGTGATCAACAAGCGCAACCCTCGCATGAAGACCCGCCAGGGCTGATCCGTCGATTGCCCGGACCCAATCGGGGCCGGGCCGGTGGTTCTCCGAAAGGCCGCGCCCCGCGTCAACCGGGTGCGCGGCCTTTCGGCTTTGGGGATGCCCGGGAATTTGCCGTCTCTCCCGCCCTTCCTGCCCCCACGAAAGTCCCATGGTGCTTGAAGCCGGAGCTGTGCATCCGTACATCTGCCGGACAAGCAACAACGGCCCCCTCCGCCGGCGTCGGACAATCGGGGGTCCTCAGGGAATTGGGAGGTATGGCCCATGCGGATGCCCGATCCGGATCGGCAGGTTCTGGCGCGTCGGGGCGCGCTGGTCGCGGCATTGCGCAGCATCGTCCCCGGCGAAGGCGTGATCAGCAGCGAAGATGAGTTGCGCGCCTATGAATGCGACGGGCTGACCGCCTATCGCCAGCTGCCGATGATCGTGGTGCTGCCCGAAACCACCCGGCAGGTGGCCGAGGTCCTGGCCTTCTGCAAACAGGAAGGCGTCAAGGTGGTGCCCCGGGGGGCGGGAACGTCCCTGTCCGGCGGCGCCCTGCCGCTGGCCGATGCCGTGACCCTGGGCATGGGCAAGTTCAACAGGATCCTGGAGATCGACCTGCCCAACCGCTGCGCCCGGGTGCAGCCCGGTGTGACCAACCTGGCCATCTCCACCGCCGTCGCTGCCGACGGCTTCTATTACGCCCCCGATCCCTCAAGCCAGATCGCCTGTTCCATCGGCGGCAATATCGCCGAGAACTCGGGCGGGGTGCATTGCCTGAAATACGGCCTGACCACCAACAACGTCCTGGGCGTGGAAATGGTCACCATCGACGGCGAGATCCTGCGCCTGGGCGGCAAGCATCTCGACGCCGGCGGTTATGACCTGCTGGGGGTCATCACCGGCTCCGAAGGCCTGCTGGGGGTGGTCACCGAAGTCACCGTGCGCTTGCTGCGCAAGCCCGAAACCGCGCGGGCGGTGCTGATGGGCTTCCCGACCAACGAGGACGGCGGCGATTGCGTGGCGTCCATCATCGCGGCGGGGATCATCCCGGCGGGGCTGGAGATGATGGACAAGCCGGCCATCAAGGCTGCCGAGGACTTCGTCCATGCCGGCTACCCCCTGGACGTGGAAAGCCTGCTGATCTGCGAACTCGACGGACCGGAAGCGGAGGTCAACCACCTGATTGACCGGGTGGTGGCCATCGCCCGCGAGCACAAGGCCAGCACCATCCGGCTGTCGGAGACCGAGGCGGAACGGGCCAGCTTCTGGGCCGGGCGGAAGGCGGCCTTCCCGGCGGTGGGGCGCATCAGTCCGGACTACTACTGCATGGATGGCACCATTCCCCGCGCCAGCCTGCCGGAGGTGCTGCGTCGCATGGACGGCTTCGCCAGCCACTATGGCCTGCGGCTCGCCAACGTCTTCCATGCGGGCGACGGCAACCTGCACCCGCTGATCCTGTTCGACGCCAACAAACCCGGCGAACTGGAAAAGGCCGAATCCTTCGGCGCCGATATCCTCAAGCTCTGTGTCGAGGTGGGGGGCGTGCTGACCGGCGAACACGGCGTGGGGGTGGAGAAGCGCGACCTGATGGGGTCGATGTTCACCGAAACCGACATGGCCCACCAGCAGCGGCTGAAATGCGCCTTCGATGCGGACGGGCTGCTGAACCCCGGCAAGGTCTATCCGACCCTCCACCGCTGTGCCGAGCTGGGCAAGCTGCATGTCAGCGCCGGAAAGATCCCCTTCCCGGATATCCCCCGGTTCTAGAACGCTGTTCTTTGCCCTGCCATTGCCCCGGCCGACTCAGATGATCGCGACCGCCCGATTCCGGAGTGCCCGATGACCGCATCCGTATACCGCCCGACCGACCTTGCGCAGCTTCAGGACCTGGTGACCTGGGCGATGACAGAGGGGCACCCCCTGGAGGTGCGCGGACAGGGCACCAAGGCCGGCCTGGGGGTGCCCGTGAACACCGAAGCGGTTCTGGACATGACCGGCTTTTCCGGCATCGATCTGTACGAACCGGCGGAACTGGTGCTGACGGCCGGGGCGGGGACGCCCATGGCCGAGCTGGACGCGACCCTGGCGGCCTCTGGCCAGCAGTTTGCCTTCGAACCGCCGGATCTGGGGCCGCTGCTGGGGTCGGCGGGGGCCGGAACATTGGGGGGGGTGGTGGCCTGTAACCTGGGCGGCCCGCGCCGCATTCATGCCGGGGCCGCGCGGGATCACTTCCTGGGCTTCCAGGGCGTCAGCGGCCGGGGGGAGTCCTTCAAGGCCGGCGGCCGGGTGGTGAAGAACGTGACCGGCTTCGACCTGTGCAAGCTGATGGCCGGCTCCATGGGCACCCTGACGGCGCTCGCGACGCTGACCATGAAGGTTCTGCCGGCGCCGGAAACCGTGGGGACGGTGCTGGTGCTCGGGCTGTCGGATGCCGATGCCATGACAGCGCTCTCCCGGGCGCTGGGCAGCAGTCACGAGGTGACGGCCGCCGCCCACATCCCTGGCGGGCTGGTCGGGCGGGTCGCCGATTGCACCCCGGTTTCCGACGCCGGTCAGGCGGTGACGGCGCTTCGGCTGGAAGGGCCGGGACCGTCGGTGGCCTATCGCGGGGGGGCCCTGCGCGGTGAACTGGCGGATCTGGGCGGCGAGACGGCGGTGCTGGAGACGGCGGACTCCCGGGGCCTCTGGCGATCGTTGCGCGATGTGCTGCCGGTGGTCGAGCCGCGTTCCCGGGCGGTCTGGCGGCTGTCGGCGACTCCCACGGCCGGTGCGGCGGTGGTTGCCGAGGTGGCCCGGCAGCGGGCGGTGGATGCCTTCTACGACTGGGGCGGGGGCCTGATCTGGCTGGCCACAGAGGAAGCGGGCGATGGAGGTGCGGCGGAAATCCGCGCCGCGCTGGAGGCCCATGGTGGCGGACATGCGACGCTGGTGCGGGGTTCGGCGGCCTTGCGGGCCGCGGTGCCGGTGTTCCAGCCCCAGCCGGCACCGCTGGCCGCCGTGGCCCGCCGGGTGAAGGAGGGCTTCGACCCCAAGGGTGTGCTGACCCCCGGCCGGATGGTGCTGGGCTGATTCATTTTCGCGGGCCGATCAATCGCGTGCAGGTGCGTTGTCGTCTACGTTCAGGAGTTTCCCCCGTCCATGCAGACCTCCTTCTCCCCCGACCGTCTGGCCGCCGATCCCGGATTGCAGGAGGCGGAATCGATTCTGCGCAAATGTGTGCACTGCGGGTTCTGCACGGCGACCTGTCCCACCTATGCCCTGTTGGGCGACGAACTGGATTCCCCGCGCGGCCGCATCTACCTGCTGAAGGACATGCTGGAGAATGACAAGCCGGCGTCGGAAAAGGTGGTCAAGCATGTGGACCGCTGTCTGACGTGCCTGTCATGCATGACCACCTGTCCGTCCGGCGTGGACTATAACCATTTGGTGGAAAAGGGGCGGGTGCATATAGCCGAGACCTATACCCGGCCGCCGATGGACCGCTTCACCCGCTGGCTGCTGGCCATGGTGCTGCCTTATACCGGGCGGTTCCGGCTGGCGATGACCGGCGGCTGGCTGGCGCGGCCCCTGGCGGGGCTGCTGCCGGGAGCGATGCGGGCGATGGTTGACCAGGCCCGTCGCCTGCCGGCCGGCCCCCGTCCCATCGAACGCCCCCAGGTGCTGCCGGCGGAAGGGACGCGCCGGGCACGGATGGTGATGCCCACGGGCTGCGTTCAGCCGGCGCTGAAGCCGACGATCAACGAGGCCACGGCCCGCCTGCTGACCCGCCACGGGGTGGAGGTGGTGATCCCGGCGGGGCAGGGCTGTTGCGGCGCCCTGGTGCAGCATATGGGCGAGGAGGAGAAGGCGCGAGCTTTCGCCCGGGCCAATATCGATGCCTGGTGGCCGGTCTTTGCCGGCGAGGGCGGATTGGATGCGGTGGTGATCAACGCGTCGGGCTGCGGTTCGACGATCAAGGACTACGGCCACCTGCTGGCCGGCGATCCGGCCTATGGGGACAAGGCCAAGGTGCTGGCGGAGAAGGCCCGGGACATCACCGAGGTGCTGAGCGACCTGGGCCTGAAAGCGCCGGTGGGGGCGCCGGGGGCGGAGGCGCTGCGGGTGGCGTATCATTCCGCCTGTTCACTGCAACACGGCCAGCGGGTGCGCGAGGCGCCGAAGACCCTGCTGCGCCAGGCCGGCTTCGACGTGCAGGAGATTGCCGAGAGCCATCTGTGCTGCGGCTCGGCGGGAACCTATTCGATCCTTCAGCCCGAATTGTCCCGCCAGCTGCGGGACCGCAAGGTGACGAACCTGGAGGCGACGAAGCCCCAGGTGATCGCGGCGGGCAACATCGGCTGTCTCGGCCATATCGAGCAGGGGACGGGGGTGCCGGTGGTGCATACGGCCGAGCTGCTGGATTGGGCAACAGGCGGGCCGAAGCCGGCGGCGCTGGGGTAGGGGGCAGGTCGGATGAATGGGTTGGCCGATTAGGTCGATGTGATGAATATTAAGTTTGTATTGGACTTATGGGAGCGTTCTCCGTTATGGTACCGCATAGATTATTTTTTCATATCGATAATTGAATATACTCCATTTTCTATACACACGTTTATGTTAAAGTTGGCTTGGAGCTTCGGATTAGCCAAAAAATTTAGTGCGTAAATACTCCTAACTTTTCCGTCGAATAGATGATTGTGAATATGGGAAAAATAGATATTTTTTGATATAAAACAGTTCAATGGACCAATGTGAATTTTATTAAATAACTATAAAATTCACATTTTTAATTTTTATTTGACGAAAAAATTTACATCCTCTGCGACCGCAAATGTGCGTATTCACTATTGACTTAATGTGACTTGGTTGTCGGTGGGGGCGCTGTGGACTTGCTTGTATTTGATTTTGTTTTTTTAATTGGCGATGTGGTTTGCGCTGGATAATATTGTTTGTGTCGGTGGTACTGTAATAATATTCCATTGCTATCGGAAGGAGGCTGGTGTGAACTTTAAAATTATTTATCTTGATAATTATTCAAAGATTTTAGGATATCGTAGATTTTGCGATCATATTGCTGTTTCAGCTTTTTCCACTTTTCTCTTTGTGCCTGTAGTGTTTTTTATTTTATTCGTGGTTGATACAGTTTTTCCAAATATAGGTATTTTTACGTATTTTATGGCTTTCATAAACGAAGGGGAGAGAAGTTTCCATTATGAAGGTGCAGCGCGATATTATTTTTTTCTTGTCTGTATTTTATTTTCTTCTGTTATTTTTTTTATAATGAATGTTTTTTCTCGTGTCCTTCAGAGTGATAAGAGGTTGTGTTCTTATGCTATTT
The DNA here is from genome assembly GCA_046233135.1 of Rhodospirillaceae bacterium Z3-40. Lineage (GTDB taxonomy): Bacteria > Pseudomonadota > Alphaproteobacteria > Rhodospirillales > Rhodospirillaceae > JBJXHN01. The sequence goes on from JBJXHN010000007.1 coordinate 249,283, forward strand.
TAGTATTTTTTTTATTTTTGTTGTTTTCCACTGTCTTGATGTTAAAAGTTTTATGGAAGATTTTATTTGTTTTTGATTTTTATTTTGTTATGTTTTTTATTCTGATGTTTAGTGTAAGTGTTTATTTCTGGGGATGGGTTGTTTTAGCGCATTGGAAGGTGACAAATTTTTTTAGAGGTGAAAACAACTTAATAAATATTGAGTCTTCTGAAGTAAAGTCGTCTCTGTCAATTGTGAGGTTCTTTTTTTAAATACTATAAGTTTGTATTTTATTTAAGTATTAAAAGAAAGTTTTTTTGCTTTATTTTATTTTCACTGGCGTATTCTTTTTTCGGTATGTTCTTGATTGGGTGGCTTCAAATTACTGGGATCCCAATGTCGGTTATTGAAGTGGCTGGTGAGTATTGCCTAAATAATAATGTTTCTGGATATGCTATTGTGGCATGTTTGAAGGAGTATCCAGTCTTCTTTAGTATTAAATATACTTTTTTTATTATTGTTGCCATTGAAATTTTTCTGATAGTTATTTCTGTATATTTTTATCGTTTTGCTAAAAGAGTTGCCATCGAATCTGCATCGAATGTTTTGAAAAATGATAGTAGAAAACCAATAGCATATTTTCGGCCATTTCTGGCAGATGGTGAAAAAATTAGTGTTTCCAGGTCTAATTTTCCAGAGTTATTTGTATCTTTATGGGATACGGCGACAGGCTATGAAGATATTATTTTAAAAACCGGATTTGATTTTGGGCCAGTCGTGGCAGTAGATGATCCGATGCGGTCCGAATTACGGTTTGGCGTTCCAAGAGAAAAGCTAAACAATGAAAACTGGAGGGAGGGTGTTGCCAAGATTATTGAAGAGTCTCAAGCTTTTTTGGTGGTTGCCGGAGAAAGTGAGGGTGTGAAGTGGGAAATTGACGAGATTGAGAGAAAAGAGAAGCTTGAAAATGTTTTGTTCTTAAGAAAATATTCTAAAAATGAAAGTTTTGATGCAGATTTTGATGGCTTTTTAATTAGAATTTTAGAAAAAAATGGATGTTCTCCTATAGAAAGAGGTTCGAATTTATTTAATGAGCGTGTTATTTCATTTTTTGTGTATAATGGAACTATTTTTTTACTTAAATCTAATAAATTCAGATCTTTGGATTTATCAATTGCGGTGCGTATTTTCATGTCATTCCGAGCGGGTAAACTAGATCCTAGTACCATGTAGCGGAATAGCTGAAATGGGAGCGTTTTCTGTAGGAGCAAGCTCGCGGACTCTATGGTGAGATTGGCTGTAGTTTAGTGATTCTCTAAAATCAAAGCGAACTAGGTAATTGCTCAGAGGCTATGAGCTGCGTTGGTGGGGCAAAGCGTGCGGGTTCTCTATTGACTGCCCGATCAGCTTGCCGTCGCTTGTTGCCAGCAGGCCGCTCATAGGGGTTCAAGGGGACCCGCTGGTCCCCTTGCCTTTGTTTCTTTTTTTTAAGGAAAGCACAAGTGCTGGAGGGGCTTGGCCCCTCCAGACCTCCCATGCGTGGGATCTACTCGTCGTCGGCGGGCAGGGGGGCGTCTTCGGCCAGGCGGTTGGCCGAGGACAGAACCGCCTTCAATGACGCCACCACGAAGTTGCGGTCGATGCCCACGCCATAGCGCACCTTGCCGTCCGGCAGGCTGCCGCGCACGAAAGCCACCGCCTGCGCATCCGCGCCCGGCTGCAGGGTGTGCTCCTCGTAATCCTCGATGCTGATCATCAGGCCGCTGTCGTTGCGGATCGCATCCACCAGGCCGTCAATCGGACCCGTGCCCCGGCCGTCGATCTCCTTCACTTGGCCGTCCACCTTCACCACCGCGCTCAGCAGGCGGGTTTCCTTGGTCTTCGGATCAGGGCGCGACGAATGTTCGACAAAGGAATACGGACGATCGTTGCTCAGATAGGTCTGCTCGAACGCCTGCCACAGTGCTCGCGAGTTGATCTCCTCGCCGGTCTGGTCGGTGATGCGCTGAATCACCTTGGCGAATTCCACCTGCAAGCCGCGCGGCATGCGGATGCCGTGATCCCGCTCCATGATGTAGGACACGCCGCCCTTGCCCGACTGGCTGTTCACACGAATCACCGCCTCGTAGGTGCGGCCGATGTCCAGCGGGTCGATGGGCAGATAGGGGACTTCCCACACCCCTTCATTGCTTTCGCGCACCACCTTCAGGCCTTTGTTGATGGCATCCTGGTGGCTGCCGGAGAAGGCCGTGAACACCAGATCCCCGGCGTAGGGGTGGCGGGGATGCACCGGCAGACGGTTGCAGGATTCGGCCAGTTCGCGGATGTGTTCGATGTCGGAAAAGTCGATGCCCGGGTCCACGCCCTGGCTGAACATGTTCAGCCCCAGGGTCACCAGATCCACGTTGCCCGTCCGCTCGCCATTGCCGAAAAGCGTGCCTTCGATGCGGTCTGCTCCGGCCATCAGCGCCAGTTCCGCCGCCGCCACCGCCGTGCCCCGGTCGTTATGGGGATGAAGGCTGATCAGGGCGTTTTCCCGGCCCGTCAGGTTGCGGCAGAACCATTCGATCTGATCCGCATGCACGTTCGGTGAGGACATCTCGACCGTTGCCGGCAGGTTCAGGATCAGCGGCTTTTCCGGGGTCGGTCGGATCACGCCCATCACCGCTTCGCAGACCTCGACGGCGTAGTCCAGTTCGGTGCCGGTGAAGCTTTCCGGGCTGTACTGGAAGCGCACTTTGGTGTTGCCCTTCACCCGCTCCGCCCCCGCGCAGACCATCTCGGCTCCGCGCACCGCCAGTTCGGTGATGCCCGGGCGATCCATGCGGAAGACCACGCGGCGCTGCAGCTCGCTGGTCGAGTTATACAGGTGCACTATCGCCTGCGGGGCGCCGTTGATGGCCTCGAAAGTGCGGTTGATCAGGTCTTCGCGGGCCTGGGTCAGCACCTGGATGGTCACGTCTTCGGGGATGCGGTTTTCGTCGATCAGCAGGCGCAGGAAGTCGAAATCGGTCTGCGAGGCGGCGGGGAAGCCCACCTCGATCTCCTTGTAGCCCATGGTGCACAGCAGCTCGAACATGGTGATCTTGCGCTGCGGCCCCATCGGTTCGATCAGGGCCTGGTTGCCGTCGCGCAGGTCCACGGCACACCAGATGGGGGCCTTGGAAATGGTCTTGTTCGGCCACGTGCGGTCGGGCAGGGCGACCGGCTGGAACGGACGGTACTTCTTGGCGGGATCGATCTTCATGATGGCGGTCCTTAGTGCGAATTTTTCTCGGTGGTCATGGAATGGGGGCGGCGAGGGTCGCGGCCGTCGGGATGCCGGTCAGATCCGACGGCCGCTTCTAAGTCGCGGCCCAACCGCTGAACGCGGCACGATAGTCCATGACTCGATACGACGCACCAGGGCGCCGAAACCAATGTTTTCCAAGGATCTGTGGAGCGTATTCATGAACGGGGACCCTACCGGGGATGTCCGGAAAATGGACAAAGCATCGACTGTGCGGAGACGCGCGGGGCGTTCCGATCAAAGAAGTCGAAGAAGGAGGAGTCCGGTAGCGGTGTTCATGGTGCAGAAGGTGCCCTGCGTCGCGCGGCGCGTCAACCCTAAATCGGAATCGCTCTTATCTTCAGGGGAGCGGGGGCGCTGTCGGGGACGGGACGTCACTACTATCCGGGAGGTCTGCCGCGGCGGGAGGGACCCGCCGCGGCAAAACCGGTCCGGATCAGCGGCGCAGGTCGATTTCCACGCCGGGCTCGCCGGAGAATTCCACCAGCACGTCGCTGTCGGGAACGACGAACTGACAGGCCAGACGATACGCCGGAGCGATGTCTTCCACTTCCGCCTTTTCCAGAATTTCCTTGGACAGCTTGCCGTTCACGGACAGGGTCACCTTTTCCCGGTCCGTCAGGTTCTGCGCCTTTACCTTGCTGTCCAGATGAGTCACCTTGATCAGGCAGGATCCGCATTCACCATCTTCACACTGGCAGGGAATGGGAATGCCATTTTTCTTGGCGACGCTCAGCAGAGTCTTCATGTCACCGGCAACGGCGTAAACGGTGACATCCTTCGGCAGGGTGGGTGCGGAAAACGTAACGTTGGCCATGATTCTCCCCTCGTGAGGTTAAGGGCCTGGGGAACTTTTTCGAACGGCGACCGGTCGGAGGACACCCTTGTTCGGAAAAGCACGGTCACTTGGTGTCTTGGAACTCCGGCACCGGCTGCGATGCTAAACCCGGCGCCCCAAGGCACAGTCCGGCCGACTGGGGGGAGACAGCGGCCGCCCCCATTAGGGGCAGCCGGAATAGGGAAGTCAATAACCCGACGCGTATCGGTGTCTTGTTTGCGCGGAATGGGTTCCGACCTTCAGGAACCCATTCCACACAACTGTCACAGACCGTCAGGACGCGCGACGACGGGCCTCGCCATCGGGACGGCGCCGGGTGCCCTGGCGACCACCCGGGTTTGTGCCGGGACCCGAAGCGCCAGCCGCGCCGGCACCCTTGCCGCCGGTGCGGGCCTTGCGCGGCCCTTCATTGCGGGGACCATTGCGCGGCCCTTCGCTTCGCGGGCCGGCCGCAGCCTTGTCCGCGCGGGCACCGTCGTTCCGATGACCCTCGGAGCGGCGGTGATCGGCCCGCTGAATGTCGGCACGCTGGCCTTCCGACCGCCGGCCTTCCCCGTGGTGGGAGTCGACGCGATGACCTTCGGGCCGGTAGCCTTCCGACCGCGCACCGTCCCCACGCGGGGCATCGGGGCGGCGGGGACGACGCGGGGCCTTGGCCGGGCGGGAGTCCCCCTCGAACGGCGCGCCACCGGCAGCGGCCACGCTGGCCGCCGCTGCATTGCCGTCCCGGGGGCCACCCCGGGCGCTGCCCTGGGGCCGGCTGTCGCCGCTGCTCCGCCGCTTCGGCTTGGCAGCACCGCCGCGCGGCGCGGGGCCTTCGGCGGAGCGGGCCACGGAGTCAGAATGAAAGGCGTGGTCCTCGTGCACCACCACCCGCCGCTGGATGGTCTTTTCGATGGCCTTCAGGTGTGCCAGCTCGCCGTGATCGCAGAAGCTCAGCGCGATACCGCTGGCGCCAGCGCGGCCGGTGCGGCCGATGCGGTGCACATAGGCTTCGGGTTCGACGGGCAGGTCGTAGTTGATGACGTGGGTGATGCCGTCCACGTCGATGCCCCGGGCGGCGATGTCGGTGGCCACCAGGGCGCGGACCCGGCCGTCCCGGAAGGCGTTGAGCGCACGCTGCCGGGCGCCCTGGCTCTTGTTGCCGTGGATCACGTCGGATTCGACACCGGCCTTTTCCAGGAACAGGCCGATGCGGTTGGCGCCATGCTTGGTGCGCGAGAAGATGATGGCGCGGCTCTGGCCATCGGCTTCGGTGGTCAGCAGGTCAAGCAGCAGGTCGCGCTTGTCGGCCTGGGCGACGAACAGGATGCGGTCGTCGATCTGGGCCGAGACGGTGGACTGGGGCGCCACTTCCACCCGCACCGGTTCCTTCATCATGGACCCGGCCAGTCCGGCTACGGCATCGGGCAGGGTGGCGGAGAATAGCACTGTCTGCCGCTTGTGGGACAGGGCGGCGGTGATGGTCTTGACGGCGGGCAAAAAGCCCATGTCCAGCATGCGGTCCGCTTCGTCCAGCACCAGGGTGGACACGCAGGACAGGTTGACGGCGCCGCGCTTCATCAGGTCCATCAGGCGGCCGGGCGTGGCGGTCAGGATGTCCACGCCGCGGGCCAGGGCGCGTTCCTGGCGGCCGATGTCGACGCCACCGACGGCGACGGTGCGGCGCACGCGCAGGTGCCGGGCGAAGCCGGCCAGGCTGCTGTCCACCTGAACCGCAAGCTCCCGGGTCGGAGTCAGGATCAGGGCATGGGGGAATTTGGGCCGGGCCGGTGTTTCACCGGTCAGGCGATGCAGTAGGGGCAGGCCGAAGGCAGCCGTCTTGCCGGTGCCGGTCTGGGCCAGACCAAGCACATCCCGGCCTTCCAGAAGCGGGGGGATGGCCTGGGCCTGAATGGGGGTGGCGGCAGTGAAACCAAGGCCGGACAGGGCACGCAGCAAGGGCTCGCACAGGGCGAGCGAGGAAAAGTCGGTCATGAACCACTTTCACAAAAGTCCGCGCCCGCGGGCCAAGATCCAGGCGCGCGGGTGGCGGAAGGCTGAGTCGGACGCGCGCGCTCTGCAAGGCGGTCGGCGGCTCCCCGTCGCGATGGCGGGGTGGTCGGAGGCCGGGCCAGGGGGCGTCCGTATCTCTCGGGATATCGGAAACGGTGTTACGAGGGCTCCAGAGCGCAGGACGCGCAGCACCGGATAAAGATGCTGCCCCCTCGATGTGCCCTTACATGACGGTACGGACGCGCCCTGTCAAGGCCGTTGTGGCAGTGCGACACACTATTGTGCGGCTCCCGCTGCCCTAGCGTTTGGGCACGGCAATGGGATCGCTGGAAGGGAAGCTTTCCTCCAGCGCCTCGTCGAGCAGGTCTTCTTCATGGGGTTCCAGGTCGTGCGGAGACTTGCGCTGGTCCTTTTCCGGGACCTGGGGTGCTTCCGGTTCATATTCGCGTTTGATGGACATGATCGGATGTCTCCCGTCTGTTGCTCCGTGGTCAACGGGCGGCGTCGGACGGGAGTTCCGAGAAATCGCGGCAGGGCTGGCGCCCGGCGGTCTGGAGCGGCATGATGCGCCCGCAAAGGGTCCGGGGCAGAAGCGGAGAGAGGCGATCCATGGGCAAGGCGACGGGAAACGGTAAGGCGGGGGGCCGGCGGTGCTGCGCGCGCTTCGGCATGGCTTTGGCCCTGGCGCTGGGTATTGGCAGCGGTCTCTGCGCTCTGACGGCGGCCCCGGTTCTGGCCGAGACGACGCGGGTCGGGGGCTGGTGGGTTTCCGACGTGGCCGACGACAAGGGCAAGCTCAGCCATTGTTCCATGCTGACCGTTTACCCCGCAGCCAATGGCGAGCGGGTGGTGCTGACGGTGAACCTGTCGGGGGATGGCATCAGCATGATGAGTCTGCGGCACACGGCCTGGAAACCCCGTCCGGACTGGGTCCAGGCCAGCAGCCTGGTCTTCGACGGGGACAAGGAAAGCGCCATGGTCGTCGCCGGGCAGTCGACGGCTGATCTGATCCGCCTGGAGCTGCGGGATTGGCCGACGGTGTTCAAGCGCCTGCGGACCGCCGAGACGGTGACCATCAGCACCGAAGCCGGCGCGGTGACCCTGACTTTGAGCGACGTATACGAGGCAATCCGCACCCTGGCCCGCTGCGCCAAGACCGGAACCGTGCCCCAGGTGGAACCTGCACCCTTCGGACCGCCGCCGGAAGGCATTGACCCCGATGACCTGAAATCCCTGCTTCCGCCCGAGGGGCAGGAGCCTGCGGTGGATGGGAAAGAGATGGTCGACGAAGAGGAGGTCGACGAAGAGGCTGCCGCCCCTGTCGCCCGGTAGGGTGCCGTCAATCCGTCGACCCGTCTCCTTCCGGGGTGCTGTTCCGGACATGGCGGACGCGGTGGGCGGGGAAATGCACCGCGACCGTCGTGCCCTGATCGGGAATGCTGGTCACCTGAAGCCCGCCGCCGTGCTGGTTCGCCAGGGCATTGGCCAGCGGCAGGCCCAGGCCGGTGCCTTCAAACCGGCGGTGCAGGGAACTGTCCACCTGACCGAAAACCGATAGCGCCTTGGGCAGGTCACAGGCAGCGATGCCGATCCCCGTGTCCTTCACCCGCATCAGCAGCATACCGTCCTTTTCCATCTCCGCCGTTACGGTGACCCGGCCGCCCGGCCTGGTGAATTTGACTGCATTGGACACCAAGTTCAGCAGGATCTGCTTGGTGCGCCGGGGGTCGGCGTAAAGGTGCAGGGCGGGATCCACCGGATCCGCTTCCAGCGCCACGCCGCCTTCGCGTGCCCGTTGGCGGACCAGCAGCAAGGTGGCGTCGATCACGCCGGAAACGGCGAAGGTTTCTTCGTCCAGGGTCAGGCGGCCACTTTCGATGCGCGACACGTCCAGCACGTCGGTGATGATCGACAGCAGGTGGTGACCGGAGTCGCGGATGTTGTGCAGATAGTCGGCGTAGCGTGGCGGCTGGATCGGCCCCAGGGTTTCGGACAGGGCGAAGTCGGAAAAGCCGATGATGGCGTTCAGCGGCGTACGCAGCTCGTGGCTCATATTCGCCAGGAATTCGGACTTGGCCCGGTTGGCGACCTCTGCCTGTTCCTTGGCCTCTTCCAGGTGGCGGGTGCGCTGATGAACCAGGGATTCCAGATGCTCGTTCACCGCCCGCAAGCGCAGATTGGCCCGCCGTTCACGGTACATCGCCCGCACGATGACCAGGGGCACCAGGGCTGAGAGCGCCAGCAGGATCGCGTAAAGCAGAACGCCCTGGTCGAAGCCGGTCAGCGAGGCCGTGTCCACCGGCTCGAAGGTCACGATTTTCCAGGACCCGGCGTCCACCGTGTCCGTCTTGCCGTCCGTGAGCCGGCCTGGTGTGTCGAGCAGGGCATGGCCGGGCAGAATGGTGTCGAAGGTCACCAGCCGGTCACCTTGCCACAGCTGGCCCTTGGCTGCTGCACCAAGGCGTTCCCAAAGGTCCGGATGGTCCCGAGCGAAGCCCGGCGGTTGGCCGAACATGAAGCCCCACAGGCGGTCCCGGACCGCCGTCGGCCCCATCATGTAATGGCCGGCCTCGTTCACCAGCAGGACCACCCTGCCGGGCTGGGACAGATGCTCTGTCAACAGGCCGAGAAGGGAGTCGGCCGCATAGTTCAGGACAATCAGTCCGAGCGGTTTGCCATGCAAGTCATGCAGTGGTGTGGCGAGGCGGATCATGGGGTGGTGGGGGTCTTCGATCCGGCCGCGTTCCATGTTCAGATCCAGCCGCGAGACATGAATGCCCCCGGGCGGCAAGGCCAGACCCCGCTGCACATAAAGACGGTTGGATTTGTCCTGAAGCGCCTCTTCCGGGGTCGGCACGAAGGAGGTGCCATCGTAATCGATGCGGATACGCTCCCGCCCCGCGCGGTCGAGCAGGTGAACCTGCTGGAAAATCGTCTTGGAGCGGGCAAAGTGCAGCATCTGGCGCATCACCCGCATACGCAGCGCCGGGGTCTCGTCCTGAAGGAACCGGGCGCTGTCGGTCAGGCCGGGCAGGACCATCAGGTCGGTGGCAATGCCGCGCAGCCGGGCTTCTACCTGGCCCCGGGCATCAAAGACATCCGCCTGCCGGCGGATTTCGGCGGTGGTGCGGGCATGATCGACAGCGCTGAGGTAGAAGGTCAGGAAAGCGGCCGTCAGCAGGCCCGCCCCCAGACCTGCCAGCAGCAGATATCGCCAGACCATCGGCCGAAAAACCGGGTCACGGAAAGCGCCAAAGGCGCCCTGAAGCGGCGACCGGGGGGAGTCCCGCAGCGCCATTTTCGGGATAACGTCGTCTGACCTGCCTGTCTCGCCGACTGTCCACATTTGGGTATTTAGGCCCTATCCGTCTGGCCGCATCTAATGATTTGTAGATGGAAGTATCTATCTGGGCGATGTGTCAAGAAAAAGGCGGCATCCGTGTGGTGCCGCCTGTTCTTCGATCTCGGTGGAGTTGCTTTTTACACTGCTTCGGGGAAAGTCTTCTTCAGCTTTTGCAGAATCGGGGTTTCGTATTGCATCAGCGTGTCGTATCCGCCGATGACATTCCCGTCGATGAGGATTTGCGGCACGGTCTTGGCGTCAGGGATCCGCTCCTTCATTTTCGAGAAGGAATCCACGTCGGAGACGTCGATTTCCGAATAGGGAACATTGTGTTCGGAAAACCAGGCCTTGGCTTTCTGGCAGAAAATGCACGACGTCTTCGTATAGATCTCTACGGCCATGAGCCCGTCCTTATCTGTTTCCGCGGGGGTCCGCGCCTATATACGAGGCAGGCCCCGCAGTCCGCAACCCTTCGCGGGGCCGGTGGTGCTCCGGCTCGGTCCGTGGTCTTGGCCCCGGGCCTGATCCGGGAACGCGCCGCTTTCGGATGCATTGACTGTCCGAGAAGGCAACAAACAGCGGAGGATCTTATCCCATGAGCGACGCCGTTTATAAGAAGGTCGATCTGGTCGGCACGTCCAAGGACAGTATCGAAGACGCGGTACGGGGCGCCATCCGCAAGGCAGCGGAAAGCATTCACCACATGGACTGGTTCGAAGTCAAGGAAACACGCGGCTGGATCAAGGACGGCGAGGTGCAGCACTTCCAGGTGACCCTGCAAGTGGGTTTCCGCATCGACGGCACCTGATGTCCGGCGAACAGATCAAAGCAGGGTGCTGGCGCCCTTTCCGCGACAGGCCCGGATGCTGCCAAGGCATCCGGGCCTGTGCCGCTATTGCGCCGCGTGTCGCAGGGGCAGGGGCTCGGCAGACCCGGTTCCGCAGGGGCCGGGAAGGGATTCCAGCAGGTAGTCGCGGGTCAGGGGGACGGCCTCCTGCTTCCGGGTCAACTGGACCTGAAACACCATCTGATTCCAGTGGCGAAAAGCCATTTCGCAGCCCATCAGATAGAATTCCCACATGCGGCAAAACCGTTCGTCATAGATGGCGGCCGCCTTGTCCCGGTTGGCCTGGAACCGGCGGGTCCATTCCGCCAGGGTGCGGGCGTAATGCAGGCGCAGGATTTCCACATCGGTGACATACAGTGCGGCTCTTTCCACTGCCGCCATGGCTTCCGACAGCGCCGGGGTGTAGCCGCCGGGGAAGATGTACTTGCGCAGCCAGGGATTGGTGGTGCCCGGTGGCTCCATGCGCCCGATGGAATGGATCACGGCGATACCGTCGGGCCGCAGCAGATCGCGCACCCGGGCGAAGTATTTCCCCAGGTGGGTCGATCCCACATGTTCCAGCATGCCCACGGAAACCACCCGGTCGAAAGTTTCGTTCAGGTTGCGGTAATCCTGCAGGCGGAAGGTGACCTTGTCGTCCAGCCCGGCGTCCTTGGCGCGTTGGCGGGCGATCTTCAGCTGTTCTTCCGACAGGGTGATGCCCACCACCTGCACATTGTGGTGCCGGGCCAGATGCAGGGCCAGCCCGCCCCAGCCGCAGCCGATGTCCAGTACCCTTAATCCCGCCTGAAGCATCAGCTTGCCGGCCAGCAGGCGTTTCTTGTTTTCCTGGGCCTGTTCCAGGCTGTCCTGGGGCGTGGCGAAGTAGGCGCAGGAATACTGCCGGTCGTCGTCCAGGAACAGGTCATACAGACGGCCTGACAGGTCGTAATGATGGGCGACGTTGCGCTTCGCCCGGGTCATGGGATTGAACTGCTGGATCCAGCGAAAGGGCCGCTGCAGCCGCTGGGCGGCGCGCAGGAATGGATGGGTTTCGATGTGGTGCAGGTTATGGCCGATCACGTCCATGAAGTCGCGGATCGACCCTTCTTCCATCCGTAATGTCCCGTCCATATAGGCCTCGCCCACCACCAAGTGGGGGTAGGCGGCCATGCGCCAGTCCAGGCGGGGATCGGTTATGCGGATCGTTGCCCGGGGACCGGGGTTCGATCCTGTCAGGCTGTGGCGGCGTCCCGCCGCGTCGATGATGGTCAAGGCTCCGTGTCGGATGCGTCCTTTCAACAACCGTGTGAACAGCATTGCCGGTCACCCTCCTGTCGGTCCGTGTGGCCGGGTCGGTCCCAAATCCGGCCTGCACGTAATCGTTGTCCCACCCCGTATTCAAATGTTTATAACCAAAGATTTTCAGGGTTGTTTCGATCTGTTCCGGATCAAAAATCCCCTTGCTGTTTAATTACAGGTTGGGTGAGGTACCCGCGTGGTCAATAGGGAAACCCCGTTCCATGCGGGAACGCACGGATCGTCAAGCCGATCCCCGGGGTGGGGTGAGGCGGAAGCTCGCGGGATGGAGGGAGAGTGGTGCTCGCGCCCCGTCAGCGCATGCGCGGAACCACCACGCCGCCGGTGTCGCTGCCGTCGCTGCCGGCTCCGGTCAGGGGAGTGGGCGCCTGTGTCTGTGCTGCGGGGCCGGTGAGAGGGGTGGGGAAGGCCTGGGCGGGCGCGGGCAGCGTTTCCGTGCCGATCGCTTGTCCCATCCCCTGGTCCATCCCCGGTGTTGCCTCGATAGCCGCATCCGCTGGGGGGGCGGGTTGGTCGAGGGTGGCGGCAAGCGGCAGGGCGCGCAGCCCCACGGGGTCGAGGGAGGTCCGGGCGGTGGTCGGTCCGCGCGCACCGATCCGCTCCAGGCTGACCGAGCCGATGGGCAGGGCCACCTTGTGCGATACCGGGGCGCCGACGTGGTTCAGTTCGACGATCAGGTGGGTCACCCGGCCGTCGGGGTCCAGGCGCAGATCGGTGATATGGCCGCCCGCGCCGCCGCCAGGGGTGCGCAGGGGGGCTTCCAGCAGGGCATCGGCGCTGAACAGGCCTGGCGGGGTCAGGTCGTACAGAAAGGGCTTGATCACCTGGCCATAGGCCCGGGCGATGTTCAGGCTGACCGAACCGGCTTTTGCCGGCGTTTCGGGATCGGCGACCAGTCCGGCGGCATCCCAGGGCAGGGCCACCATCTTGCCGTCCAGGCCCATGCGCAGGAAGGTGCCGTCGCTCAGCACCACCCGGCCCGGCCGGCCGTCGGCATCGATCAGCAGGTCGGAGACCTCGGCCACCGGCGGGGCACTGGCGCTGGTCAGCACCGGCAGGGACAGCACCGCCGACAGCCGCTGGCCACCGGTGGGCGGGGGCAGGGGGGCGGGGTCCGCTTGCGTGGGATCGACCGCGTCGGGCGTCGGCGATCCGTCCTGGGCCAGCGCCCCGGCTCCGCCAAGGGTGCCCAGGGTCAGAACGATGGCCAGAAACGAGATCATGGCGGCGGTGGGCAGCGGCATCGGAGCACCATTCGATTGCAGGGACGAAAGACGAAGACGGACGGCTGGACCCTGACCCAGGATCATGGCCGAAGCGTGACGGCCGGCAGGGCACTGAACCCTTCAAAAGAGTCAGCGGTCAGTGCGCTACCCCGCTGTTTATGGATCACCTTTCCAAACGTTGGCTGACGCCTCCGTTTGGGTCGATGCAGGACGCGGACGGCGGCGCTGTGGAGCGCGAGAGGACTGGACAGCAGGCGGGGGATCGCCCATCTGCCAGCCATGACCGCATCCCCATCCCCGGCGCCCTGGTTCATCGGCCACGATATCTATCGCAATTCCCGCTACGGCTCCAGCCATCCGCTGGGCATTCCCAGGGTGTCGGCCTGCATCGATCTGGTGCGGGCCTTGGGCTGGATGGACGAGGACCGCTATATCCACAGCCCCCAGGCCCGTCCAGCGGATCTGGCCCGCTTCCACGACCCCGCCTATATCGCCGCCCTGATCGAGGCCGAGGCCACCGGGGCCGTGCCCGAGCCCGTGCGCCTGCGCCACAACATCGGCGTCAACGCCAATCCGGTCTTTGCCGAGATGTTCCGCCGCCCTGCCACCGCGTGCGGCGGTACCCTGAAAGCCGCCGCCCTGGTGCAGGACGGAGGGGTGGTGCACCATCCCGCCGGAGGCACCCATCATGGCCGGGCCGACCATGCCAGCGGCTTCTGCTTCTTCAACGATCCGGTGCTCGGACTGATGGCGCTGCTGGATGCCGGAGTGGCGCCGCTGGCCTACGTGGACCTGGACGCCCACCATGGCGACGGGGTGCAGGATGCCTTTCATGGCGATCCCCGGGTGCTGGTGATCTCGACCCACGAAGCCGACCGCTGGCCCCGCACCGGGCCGGTGGAGGACCGGGGCGGCGGCTGGGCACGCAATCTTCCCACGCCGTCCGGCCTGAATGACAGCGAATGGGACTGGCTGATGACCGAGGCCGTCGTGCCCCTGGTGCGCGACTGGCAGCCGGCCGCGCTGATGATCCAATGTGGCGCCGATGCCCTGGCCGACGACCCCCAATCCCGCCTGATGCTGTCCAATGCCGCCCTGTGGCGGACGGTGGCCGGGCTGAAGGATCTGGCGCCCCGGGTCATCGTGCTGGGGGGCGGTGGCTACAATCCCTGGTCGGTGGCCCGCTGCTGGGCGGGAATCTGGGGGGTGCTGGCGGGCCATCCGGTCCCCGACCGCCTGCCGCCGCCGGCGGAAAGCCTGATGCGCAGCCTGCACTGGACCCATCGGCGCGGCCGCACCCCGCCGGACCGCTGGTTCACCACCCTGGCCGATCCGCCGAATCCCGGCCCCGTGCGCGACGAGGTGAAGCGGGTAGCCGAAGCCGTGACGACGCCCGAATGGGGATGATCCTGTAAATTTTATCTTATGATGGTATTTTTGTGTATCGAATGCAGGAATTGATGCTTGCGGTGGTAAGCCGCGGCCCGACCGAAGACCTCAGCCATGTCCCACCGGTCTTGCCGTGCTCTGCCTGACCCTCTCCGTATAGGTCACACCGCCGCGACGATCCTGCTGGAAGAGGGGGTGGATATTCGCTTCGTACAGCGATTGCTTGGACACAGCAGTATTTCGACCACCGAAATTTATACCAAAGTCACCGATTCAGCCCTGCGGTCCATTGTCGAAAAGGCGGATTGGATGGCCCGACTCTAACGAAAATGGCGAGGATTTGACGAAAAATGTAGGTTTTTTGTCAGGATTTCCGGTTCCGCAGAGCGAAATTCGGCACCTCGGACTTGGTCTGATATCGCGGTATTTCAATGGGTTGCCGGGAGTGCCCCCAACTTAGGTGGGGTATACCTGGAGCGTGAGTGGGGCTGTTCTGTTCTGGACAAAGGGCATAAAACCCCTATCCTTTGTCAAGGGTCCGATGATTCAACACGCCAGAGGTCGGGCTTGCGCCGGGTGCGTAACGGGAGCACCGTTGGGGTTGGGGCAGCGGTTCAGGACCGGTGAGTATTGTGGACGTGTCAGATGAACTAGTATTCCTCGAAGAGGAGGACGACCCGGCATCTGCCGAGAGCCCGGTGTTGCCCCCTTGGAAAGTGCTGATCGTTGATGACGAGGTCGAGGTTCATACGGTCACCCGTATGGTTCTTGATGATTTCGTCTATTGCGGTCGCAAGATCCATTTCCTTTCGGCCTACTCGGGGGGCGAAGCCCAAGGGGTTTTGTCGGCCAATCCCGATGTGGCCGTGGTCCTGCTTGATGTGGTGATGGAAACGGATGATGCCGGCCTGCGGCTGGTGCGCTTCATCCGCGAGGAATTGGGCAATACGGATGTGCGCATCATCATGCGCACCGGTCAGCCCGGCCAGGCGCCGGAGCGTGATATCGTCGCCCGCTACGACATCAATGATTACAAGGCCAAGACCGAACTGACCGAGCCCAAACTGTGGACCACCATGCTCGGCGCCTTGCGGGCCTACGAGCATATTTCCGCGTTGCGGGCCAGTGAACAGGCACTGAACGAGGCCAGGGCGACCCTGGAGGCCCGGGTGGCGGAGCGGACAAAGGCGCTGCAAACTTCGGAAATGCGGTTGCGGTCGATCCTTGACGCGTCGGTATTCCCGATCCTGGTGGTGGACGGCAGCGGCACCCGTGCCCTGTTCCTGAATGACCGGGCGGCCGAAATGTTCGGCGCGTCGGTGGGCGAGGTCTATCGCAACGGCCTGCCCCATATCTGGGTTTCCTCCGGCGATCGGCGGCGGGTGCTGCGTCTGGCGCGGGAACGCGGACGGGTGCTGGATCACGAAGCCCAGCTGCGCGGACAGGAAGGCGAACCGTTCTGGGCGCTGATCTCGGCCATCACCATGGATTACGAAGGCGAGCTGGCGGTGCTGCTGTCCTTCAACGACATCTCCGCGCGCAAGCGCATGGAAGAGGAGTTGAAGCGTCTGGCCCTGACCGACAGCCTGACCGGGGCGGGCAACCGCCGCCACATGCAGGATCGCGGCGCGGACGAAATCGCCAGGGCGCGGCGCCATGATCGTGCCCTGTCGGTGCTGATGCTCGATATCGATCATTTCAAGCAGGTCAACGACACCTTCGGCCATGCGGTGGGGGATGATGTGCTGCGCCGTCTGGCTCAGACTTGCACGGGGCAGTTGCGGGATGTGGATGTGTTCTGCCGCTTCGGCGGAGAGGAATTCGCCGTGCTGATGCCCGATACGGACCTGGAGCGGGCCATCGCGGCGGCGGAACGGCTGCGTCATGCGGTGGGCACCCTGGTCTTCCAGCCGCCGGAGACGAATGAAACCCTGTCCGTCACCATCAGTCTGGGGGCCGCGAGCCTGACGGACGATGACGTGACCATCGAAAGCATTCTCGACCGGGCCGACGAGGCGCTGTATCGCGCCAAGCGCGGTGGACGGAATCGGGTGGAGGCGGAATAGCCGGACATCGTTTCGGCCCGCCTGCCCGCACCGGGCTTCGCTCGGAAAGGGCTCCCTTTTACGGATATCTGCCTGGTTTTCTGACCTTTTGGTTAGATCTGCACCGATGGAAGGCGAGGTTGTCCCTGGGAGTGTGACTCCCGGATGAAATCTGCATCGTGGACGCGTTAAGGGGCTAGGTGAGTCCGTTCGCCGCCTCCTAGAGTGCCGCCTGTTTATGGTGGCTCGAAAGGGGGCGACGGTGGTGAACTCGATCCGTGGCAAGTTGATTCTGGTTATTCTCGGGGTGGTGGCGCTGTTGACGGCGGTTTCCATTTCGATCTCGGTCATGCGCACCAATGCCATGGTGGAAAGCGCGCTGACGGAGCGGGCGAAGGGATTGGCCATTCTGCAGGCTTCGGCGATTTCCGGGGCGCTGTGGAACCTGAATATGGACGAAGCCAATCGCCTGACGGCGGCCCTGTCCTCCGACCCCTCTTTTGCGCGTGCCTGGGTGCTGGACGAAAACGGCAAGGAAATCGCCCGTTTCACCGGCCCGGGGACCTCCGAACAGACCGACGTCAGCCATGCCAGTGCGGCGATCATGCGCGATGGGAACGATACCCCGCTGGGGACCCTGTATCTGGACCTCAGCCATGCCATGGTGCATCAGGCGACCGCCGATACCATTTGGTTCGGCCTGGGCAACGCCCTGATCACCATTCTGGTGGTGGGGGTTGCCGTGGTCCTGGTGGTCAACACCGTGGTCCGCCCCCTGCGGATCCTGTCCGGGACCATGGAGCGTCTGGCCGGGGACGATGTGGACGTGGAGGTGCCCTGGCAGGCACGCGGCGATGAAGTGGGGTTGATGGCCCGCGCCGTGGCGGTGTTCAAGGTCAATGCCGTGGAAAAGAAACGCCTGGAAGCCGAAGAGGCCGCCAGTGCCGAACGCCGGCGGCGGGAGCGGCGGGAAACCATGCACGCCATCGCCCAGCGTCTGGAAGAAAGCGTGGATGCCATCGTCGCGGCCATCCGGGCGTCGTCCAAGGAAATGGCCTCCACGGCAGCCGACATGGCCGATACGGCACGATCCACAGCCACCCAGACCGGGACGGTGGCAAGCGCCGCCCAGGAAGCCTCCAGCAGCGTGCAGACCGTGGCGTCGGCCACCGAGGAGCTGAACGCCGCGATCAACGAAATCAGCCGTCAGGTCAGCGAAAGCTCGTCCACCTCCGGCGTTGCCGTCGATGAAGCGTCACGGACCACCACGCTGATCGACGGCCTGCGCTCCAGCGCCGAAGGCATTGGCGAGATCGTCAATCTGATCAACGACATCGCCAATCAGACCAACCTGCTGGCGCTGAATGCGACCATCGAGGCCGCACGGGCCGGTGAGGCGGGCAAGGGCTTCGCCGTGGTCGCCGGCGAAGTGAAGAATCTGGCCAACCAGACAGCCAAGGCCACCGAGGATATCGGCCAGCGCATCGGCGAAATGCAGGGCACCACCGGTGAAGTGGCCGAGGCCATGACCGGTATCCGCGAGGTGATCGAGCGGTTGCACGGCTCGTCGACCGGGATCGCGGCGGCGGTGGAAGAGCAGACGGCCACCACCGGAGAGATCAGCCGCAATGTCACGGCCGTGGCCGACGGGGCACGGATGATCAGTGACCACATCAGCGGTGTCGCCGCGTCCACCGACCGCACCGGACAGGCGGCGAACTCCGTGGCCCAGGCGGCGGGGAAGGTCAGTACGCGCACCGAAGAGTTGCAGACCACGGTGCGCGGCCTGATCGAGGAGATCCGTGCGGCCTGATCGCCGCCAGGCCCCTGGCCCCGGTTTTCCGCGCTTTTCCACCGGGGCGACTGTCCTCCTTGCGTATCCGCGCAGACCCGCTTCCCGGGAGAGTTCTCCCGGGGGCGGCGGAATGTGACAATTGCGCACGATGTGCGGTTTTTGCTTGTGGTGCAGCGCACAAGGTGCGTATGATCCCTGATGTCGGCCGGTTGTGCAGAAGGGCGCGACGGCAAGGCCAAGGGAGGGCGCCATGACCGCTGAAATCATCTATCCGGACATCTTTCGCAATCGGGGGAATGCCCTGACCAGCGAAGAAAGCTTTGTCGACGGGGCCGCGCAGGACCGGTTCGGTCTGGCCGATGTTCTTGGCGGCCTTGATCCGGCGGTGAGCGCGCCGATGCATCCTGTCGACCGTGACCATGAGGCCGAGGGCAGCGCGTTGGGCCGAAGCGGGGCGCCGGTGGTACCGCTGAATCCGGTGGCCGCGCGGATGCTGTCTCGTCGGGGTGTGGCGGCCGATGCTTTCCCGGGAGCCGAAACCCTGCTGCGGGCTGCCGAACGGGCGCGGCCGGCGGTGGACGGGCTGTTCGAGCAACGGCCGGCAAATTACCGCGGAGACGGCCTGTATGAAGCGCAGCAGTCGGCCAGTTCAGCGCTGGCGGAACTGCGGGCGGCGGGGGAGCGGCTGGACGAATCCCTGCGTCAGGTGCGCGACGCCAGCCGGTCGATCCAGGATGACGAAGTCCGCATGGTCGATCAGGCCCAGCGCATGGCCGGCCTTACGGAACAACTGAGTCATCAGATGGATGACCTGTTGCGCGAAACCTCCAGCTTTGCGGCCAGCCTGCGGGACTGACGACCGTTTCGGCGAATCGGGAGGAGGCCTGGATAGGGGCCGGCCGACCAGGGGGCGAAAGGACGGAAGGGAGACGAGCCCTGGAGCCGGGAAACTGGCTTCAGGGCTTTTGTTGCATACCTACAAAGGGCTCCATGGCCTCCCACGTGAAGGGGATGGTCAGGGAATCGCCGTCCGCTGTGCGGGTGGTCAGGGGCTTGGCCTTGGCCTCAGCGGAGCTGCCGCTGTGGACCAGATGCACCACGGCGATCGGGTCGTGAGGTGGCTGCGGTTCCAGCAGGCGGCCAGTGTCCTTGTCGATCAGCGGTGGAGCCATGCCCACCAGCCAGTTGAAGCGGGCCGGGAGCAGCTGTACCTGTTCAGCAGGCAGTGTGTCCAAGGCTTCGTTGAGCGAGAGTTGCTCCAGCAGTGGAGCTATCGCCCGGTTCTCCTTGGTGGCCGCGTCGAAGAGTTCGGCCATCGCGGCGGCCCAGGCACTCCATATTGGTGATTTGGCAGGAGCGCAAAAGCAGCCGGAGGTGATCATCTGTCCTACCGCGTGAGCCAGCGCCCGGTCCGGATCGACAAAATTCATATAGGATGCCCGCAATGCCAGCATGCCGTTGATGGCGCTCGGTCCCACTTGATGCCGATAATTGCGGTCCGTCTGGGGCACGCCGACGAAGGCCACGTCCGGCTGGCGTGCAGCGCTTACGAACTGGGGCAGAGCGTCGGGAATGGCCAGCCAGGCGTCGGCGTCGATCCAGAAAATCAGGTCGGCGTCCACATAGCGGGGCAGATATGCGCGCGCCGTCATGGCCCGCCACCAGGGCTCCAAAGACCAATGGGCGACGATAGCCGGATCCAGATGCCACTCCGGCTCGACCACCCGCACGCCGAAGGTGGCGACCAGCTCTGCACGGGTCGCCGGCGCCAGCCCGACGTCCAGCAAGGTGATCGGGACTTCGGGGTGCCAATGGCGCAACGAAGCCAGGGGGCTGCGCATCAGGGCGGCGAAGCCCTCGTCACAGGCAGTGGCAGCGGCGACCCCGGTCAAGGGGACGCCACCGGCGGCGGCGGAATGTGGCGAGGACATGGGGTTTGCAGATCTCCGTCAGGTTACCGGGCCGGCGGCATGCTGGTCCAGCGTGGCGCGGAACAGAGTTTCCACCGTTTTCCGGTCGAGGTCACGGGCAATGAACACAAGACGGGAGCGGCGCGGTTCCCCTTCAGCCCAGCCCTGGGGCAGGGCGGCGGGCGGGTGGAACACGTGCTGAACCCCGTGCACGGCCACCGGCACGTCTTCGCCCCGGACGTCCAGGATCCCTTTGATGCGCAGCAGATCCTCGCCCTTGGAGGCGATCAGCATTTCCACCGCATCGACAAAGGCATCCCAGGGAATCGGCGTGTCGAAGGTCAGGCAAAACGAGGTCACGTGATCATCATGGCGGTTCACGTCGTGATGGTGATGGCCGTGTTCATGATCATGATGATGGTCATGCCCATGATCATGGTGATGCCCGTGATCATGATCGTGGTCCCTGGCGTTTTCCGAATAGGCTTCCTCGCGCAGCCAATGGGCCACATCGGCGGACTTGCCGTCGGCGGAGAACAGGCCGCAGTTCAGCAGGGCATCCGGATCGATGACGCCGTGGGCGGCTTCGGCCATCGGGGCGGCGGGATTGAGGGCGCGCAGGCGGCTCTTCAGGGCGTCCAGCGCGGCCGGTTCGGCCAGATCGGCCTTGGTCAGCACCAGGCGGTCGGCCACGGCGGCCTGTTTGACGGCTTCCCGGTGGCGGTCCAGGGTGCTGGTGCCGTTGACCCCGTCCACCACGGTGACCACGCCGTCCAGGCGGAAGCGGGCGCTGAGCATCGGGTCGGTCATCAGGGTATGGATGATCGGCGCGGGGTCGGCCAGGCCGGTGGTTTCGATGGCCACGCGGGTGAATTCGGGCACATCGCCGCGCACCCGCTTGATGAACAGGTCACGCAGGGTGGTAACCATATCGTCGCGCACGGTGCAGCATAGGCAGCCGGCGTTCAGCAGCACCACGTTCTCGTCGACACGGCGGACCAGCAGGTGGTCCAGCCCCACGTCACCGAACTCGTTGACCACCACGGCGGTCTCGCCCATGGACGGATGGCGCAGCAGGGCATTCAGCAGGGTGGATTTGCCCGCCCCCAGGAAGCCGGTCAGCACCGTGACCGGGGTCACGGGGCCGGGACCGGCAGCGACCGCATGGACGGTCTGGCCGGCCTGCACCGGGGCGCTGCCCGGGGCAGACCCGACACCGGTGGCGGACGAGGGGGCGGCGCCTGTGGACGGGGAGGAGGGGGCGGACTCGTTGGGGGACATGAACGAAAGCCTTTCGAGGGGGATCAGGTGCTCTTCGGGCCGTACATTTCGGCGGGATCGCGCAAGGGCTTGGCGATTTCCTGCAAGGTGCCGTCAGCGGCGGCCTCCAGATAGAAGCAGTTGCGACGGCCGGTGTGGCAGGCCACGCCGGGTTGGTCGACCATCAACAGCAGGGTGTCGCCGTCACAGTCCAGGCGCACGGCCTTGACGGTCTGCACCTCGCCGCTGCTTTCGCCCTTGCGCCACAGCTTGCCCCGGGAGCGCGACCAATAGACGGCCCGCCCGGTCTCCAGGGTTTCGGCCAGGGATTCCGGGTTCATCCAGGCCATCATCAGGATCTCGCCGGTGTCGTGCTGCTGGGCGATGGCGGGGATCAGGCCGTCTTCGGTCAGGGTCAGCGCGTCCATCAGCGCGGTGCCGGGGGCGATATCCTTGGCAGCCATGGCCTCAGCCCTCCTTGTTGGACAGGCGGTCGAAACCGGCCCGCAGATCGGCGATCAGGTCATCGGGGTCTTCCAGGCCGATATGCAGGCGGATCGACGGCCCCTTGTGGCTCCAGGTGGTCGCGGTGCGCACGATGGACCCGTGGGTCAGGGTGATCAGGCTTTCATAGCCCCCCCAGGAAAAGCCCATGGCGAACAGCTTGTAGCCTTCGACCATCGCCGCCACCCGCTCTTCGGAAGCCGGGTTCAGCAGCACGCCGAACAGCCCCGAAGCGCCGGAGAAATCGCGCTTCCACAGGGCATGGCCGGGATCTTCGGGCAGGGCGGGATAAAGCACCCGCGCCACTTCCGGCTGGTCCTGCAGCCACCGGGCCACGGTCAGGGCAGACCGCTGGTGCCGCTCCAGCCGCGCGGGCAGGCTGCGGATCCCCCGGGTGCCGAGATAGGCTTCTTCTGATCCGGTGGCATAGCCATAGCTGCTGATGGTGTCCTTGACCGTTTCATAAAGGCCCCGGTCGGTCATGCTGATGGTGCCCAGCATGCCGTCGGAATGGCCGATCACATATTTGGTCGCGGCCTGGATGGAGATATCCACCCCCAGCGGAAACGGCTGAAGGAACAACGGTGAAGCCCAGGTGTTGTCCAGCAGGACCAGCGCCCCGCCGGCGTGGGCGGCCTTGGCGATGGCCGGCAGGTCCTGGACCTCGAACGTGCCCGATCCCGGGCTTTCGGTGAACACCACCTTGGTGTTGGGGCGCATCAGATCGGCAATGCCGGCACCGATCAGCGGATCGTAATAGGTGGTTTCCACCCCGAAACGCTTCAGGAAGACATCGCAGAACTTGCGGGTGGGCCAGTAGACGGTGTCGACCATCAGCAGATGGTCGCCGGAGGACAGAACGGCCAGCAGCGCACCGGCCACCGCCCCCATGCCCGAACTGGTGGCGGTGCAGTACGCGGCGCCTTCCAGGGCGGCAACCGCCTCTTCCAGGGCCTGGGTGGTGGGGGTGCCATAGCGGCCGTAGAACACGGAATCAAACCGGTTGGCCTGCTTTTCCTTCAGGTCGGCCAGCGTCGGGAAGATCACCGTGGAGGCGCGGAAGGACGGGGTATTGACGACACCATCGAAGCGCGCGGGGTTACGGCCGGCGTGGGTGGCAAGGGTCTCTTTTTTCATCGGAAAACCGGATGTCCTGCACGAGCGGGGGGAACGGAAAATTTGAACCGCCACTCTACACCACTTGGCCCCACGGGAAACCCCGGGCAATTGGGCCGGTCCGTCCGGCAGAGGGCCGTCGCCATGTCGGAATTTGATGTGAAAAAGACCGGGATCGGGTTTTGTTTGATTGAAATCGGCGAATATAAGGAAAAGCACGAAATTTTGTGTCGTCTTATAGCTTTCATTCTGCACGGGATCCGTGTGGATTGATTTGTTTTTCATCGAACGAAACAAAAAATGGCAGCCCAGGCATGATTTTTTTGCATTGGATCGATGCGGGGGGTTTTATGCATGGTCTGCGGCCCCTAACTTTGCTATTGTGCACTGCAACAACGAAAGACGCCGAAGCGCGGCGCGTTCCGGGTCGTGGACCGGCTTGAGAGGAACGTCTGGCTTTTTTGGTGTTTCGATCCAAAGGAACCGGACGAGATGACAACACTACCCACATCCCACCATGCGGTGACGTTGTTCACCTTGACCATGGAAACCCGTTTCGGGCCGCATTGGGAACGCGATCTGGCTCCGGATGCCATCGCCGTGCAGGCGGACGAGGTGGCCCTGGGGTTCGGCGGCCGGGTGATCGGCCCGGAATCGACGCAGACGGGCGGACAGGTTCCCACCCTGTGGCGTTTTCCGGACGGATCGCTGATCCGCACCGGCTTCTTCGGTCTGCGGGAGGACGAGGCCCCTGCCCAGACCACCCATCGCCCTGCGGCATCCCGGGACGAAGGCTACCGGGTGGCCGCCCAATAGGGTATCGAACTGGACCTAACGAACGCTTGCCGGAAAAGGGGACGGGGCATCGCCGCCGCGTCCCCTTTTTCGTGTCCCGGGTTCGGCGACTCGTGCGAGATATTCTGGTTGTTCGAATAATCTACCAATCGGACTATTTCTGTCGGAAATGAATAAGATGTCTAAAAGAAATAATAGCCGTGATTCTTGGGTTTTTTGAGGCAACCACTCGTGTTTTTCCTTCTGAGAAGACCATAAATAATTTTCTTTGCAAAAAATAACGATCTTCACGCGTGTTTTGACGGTATCAAGTGTTGTGAGGGGCGGATTTGTGCGCGCCGGAAGTGTTCGCGTATGTCCGCGTTTCCTTCTTGTGCCCCGTTTTGTCTTCAAAAAGTCACGCCAAAGGATCGTCCGATGAGCACCGATGAGGCTTCCCCCTACCGCCCGAACATCCTTCTGATCACCTGCGACCAGTACCGCTTCCCGTGTTTCGGGTATGGCGACGACGCCGGGCTTGCGCAGCCGCTGAAGCAGATTCTGGGCTTCCAGGGCAGCAAGGCGGATGTGGACCCGGCGAACAACACCTACGCCGCTTTCTTCCCCGGCCTGCTGCGCCTGCGCGAGAATGCGATTGTCCTGCGCAACCACACCGTGGCGGCCACGGCCTGTATTCCCAGCCGGGCGGCCATCTACACCGGCCAGTACGGCACCCGCACCGGGGTCACCCAGACCGACGGTCTGTTCAAGAGCGGGGACTCCCGGAACTTCCCCTGGCTGGCGCCCGACGGCATTCCCACCCTGGGCAGCTGGATGCGGGAAGCCGGCTATACCACCCACTATTTCGGCAAGTGGCACGTCAGCAACCCGCCGGAACATTCCCTTCAGCGCTACGGGTTCGACAACTGGGAAAGCTCCTATCCCGAACCCCACGGTGCCCTGCCCAACAACCTTGGCACCTATCGCGATGCCGGCTTTGCCGATGCGGCGGCAACCTTTCTGAAACGGCAGGGGCTGGCTCTGAACTATGACCGGGCACAGGCGGTGGCGGCACAGCGCGATCCCGACGCCAGCGGTCCCGATCCGTCGGCCAAGAGACCCTGGTTCGCGGTGGCCTCGTTCACCAACCCCCACGACATCGCCGCCTTCCCCGGAGTGATCGCCCAGGCTCTGCCGGCCCCGGACGGGAATGGCACGCAGTCGGTTTTCGGTCCGCTGACCGTTCCGAAACAGGGGGACGTGACGCCGCCCCCCGTGGCCGGCACCACGCAGCTGCCGCTCAACCCCCTGAATTTTCCCCAGGACTGTGGTGACAACCCGCCGACCGTGAACGAAGACCTGACGGCCGGTAAGCCCAGCTGCCAGTTCGACATGGCCTACAAGGTGGGCCTGGGTCTGGCGGCGAAAGGCGGAATGGGTGCCGCCCAACGCCTGCCCGGGAATCCCGACCGCGAGACATTCGTCAAGGCGGCCGTCGTGGCTTCCTTGCAGAACTGCCTTCCGTTCCAGCTCAGCGACGATCCGGACACCAACAGCAGGCTCTTCGTGCAGCTTTACGGTTGGCTGCATTCGGTGGTCGACACCCACATCAACTCCGTCCTGCGGGCGCTGGATGACAGCGGGCAGGCCGACGACACCATCGTCATCTTCCTGGCCGATCACGGCGAGTACGGTGCCGCCCACGGCATGATGGTCGAGAAATGGCATACGGCCTACAAGGAAGCCCTGCATGTGCCGGTGGTGCTGAGTTATGGCAAGAACGTGCTGCGAAACTGCACCGACGTGGTTGTCGGCGACGACGGGACCCCCCGCCAGGTGGATGCGGTGACCAGCCACATCGACATGCTGCCGACGATCCTGGGGCTTGCCGGCGTGGACGAAGAGCAGAGGCAGCAGATCGCCGCCGATCTGGCGCGGACGCGGCCGGTGCCCCCCCTGCCGGGCATCGATCTGACGCCGATCACCACCGCAACCTGGCCGGAGAACACCGTATTCTATCCTGATGGCAGCGTCCGACAGGGCGTTCTGTTCATCACCGATGACGAGATCACCGAGCCCCTGCCGCCGGCCAACGACCCCCACAACATCCAGTCCGACCGGCAGTACGCCGTCTTCCTGGCCACCGTCGAAGCCGTGGTCCAGGGGGCGGTGGACGGCAAGGGGCCGGTTCCGGGGCTGGCTTCGGGTCCCGTGCGCCAGCCCAATCATATCCGCTGCGTGCGGACCGCCGCGTACAAGCTGTCCCGCTATTTCGATCCCTCGGGCACGGAACCCCAGGAATGGGAACTCTACGACCTTCAGAACGACAGGATCGAGGCCCATAACCTCGTTCAGTTGACCGGAGATACGCCGGTGCTACTGTCGGATTCCGGTCAGTACAGTCCGGTCACCCAGGCAGAGGTCAACGATCTTGCCGCCCTGCTTGCCGATCTGGAGCAGCGGGAGCTGTAAGCCGCTTGCAAGGCTGCTTCGGGTGCCGATGGGGGCGGCGAGGGGCGGTTAGCCCTTCACCGCCTCGATCATTTCCGCAACGGTGCGGCGCAGGTCGAAGGCGCGCCGCCAGTCCGGATAGTGCTGTTCGAAGCGGCTGGTGTCGCTGATGTACCAGATATGGTCGCCGATCCGTGCCTCGTCGCTCAGGGTGACGGACATGGGCTCGCCGGTCAGTTCCTCGCACAGGCTGACGGCTTCCAGCACCGAGCAGTTGGCAAACCGACCGCCGCCCATGTTGTAGACCTCGCCGGGGCGGGGTGCCTGGATGAAGTGCCAGAAGGCGTCCACCAGGTCCGCGGCATGGATGTTGTCGCGGACCTGCTTGCCCTTGTAGCCGAAGATCGTATACGGGCTGCCGGTCACCGCACAGCGCACCAGATAGGCCAGGAAGCCGTGCAGCTGCGCCCCCTGATGGCCCGGGCCGGTCAGGCAGCCGCCACGGAAGCAGACCGTCTTCAGGCCGAAATAGCGGCCATACTCCTGCACCATCACGTCGGCGGCCACCTTGGAGGCGCCGAAAACGCTGTGCAGGCACTGGTCGATGGACATGGTCTCGTCGATGCCCCGTTCCGCCCAGGTGTGGGACGGATCCAGTTCCCAGCGCGTATCCTTTTCCACCAGGGGCAGGAAGTTCGGGCGGTCACCGTAGACCTTGTTGGTGCTGGTGAAGATGAAGGGCGCGTCCGGCGCGTGCAGTCGGGTGGCTTCCAGCAGGCCGGCGGTGGCGACGGCATTCACCGTCAGGTCGGTCAGCGGCTCCCGCGCCGCCCAGTCGTGGGACGGCTGGGCGGCGGTGTGCACGACGCAGGTTATGTCCTTGCCGTAGCGGGCGAACAGGGCCTGCATGCCGTCGGTATCACGGATGTCCATATCCACGTGGGTATAGCCGGGCAGCGAGCGCTCCAGGGTTTCGCGCACGGGGCGGGTGCTGGCGCTGTCGCCGAAGAAGTAGCGGCGCATGTCGTTGTCGATGCCGATGATCTCCAGTCCCTCGCGCTGAAGGCGACGGCAGGTCTCGGCGCCGATCAAGCCGGCCGATCCGGTGACGATGGCGATGCCCATGGTGATTTCCCCCCTCTCTTCCCCGTCTGTGGATGGACCCTCTGCCGCTTTTTTCGGCGTATATCCGTTGTCCGGTCAATTCCCACCGGTCGCAGAACTTTCGAAGCTGGGGCGGAGGATGATACTCAGTTGGTGTTGGCGCCGAAGACGGGCGCGAGCATGGTCTTGTTCTCGGTGATCCAGGCGACGATCTCGGCGACGATATCCCGGGGCCGGCGGGTCGGCGCCCAGCCGAAGGCCGCGCGGGTCGCGGCGCTGTCGGTGACGAACCACGGGATGTCCGCCGGCGTGGTTTCCGGGGTCGCGCCGATGGGCGGAGACGCACCCGTTTCGGCGGCGCACAGGGCGGTCAGTTCGCGCAAGGACGCGCTGCCGTCGATGCCGCCCCCTACCGGATAGAGGCCGAAGAACCCCGGGTTCAGCGAGGAAAGCTGGCGGCTGATCAGGCCGTACAGGTCGGCGGTGTGGAGCATGTCGCGCACCTGCAGGCCCAGGCCGCCATAGCCGATGTAGCGCAAATTCAGGCCATAGACATGGGCGGCGGCCCACAGGGCGACGACCCCCTGATCCACCTTGCCCATCTGCCAGGGGCCGGTCAGGATGCCGCAGCGGTTGATGATCACCGGCATGTCATAGGCGCCGGCGTATTCCTCGGCCATCACTTCGGCCGACAGCTTGGTGCCGCCGTACAGGGATCGTTTGCCCTGCATGGGAAAGTCCAGCGCAATCCCCTCGGCCGTCAGCCCGGGCAGGTCCTGTCGTTCTTCCAGTTCCAGCCGGGTTTCCCCGTCGCGCAGGCGGATGGCGCGCAGGGCGTCCAGGGGATAGACGCGACTGGTGGACAGCAGGATCAGTGCGCCCTTGTGCCGGCGGGCCGCTTCCAGGCTGTTCAGGGTCCCCACCAGATTGGTGTTGATCAGATAGCGGGGATCGCCCCCGTAGCCGGCATGGACCGACGGTTCGGCGGCGCAGTCCACCAGCAGATCGAACGGACCGGCGGCATCCAGATCTTCGGGATTGCGTACGTCCCCATGGCGGAAGGTCACGCCGGCGGCCATCAGACGGGGGACGGAAAGGGCACTGCCGTGGCGGCAGAGATTATCCAGGGCGGTGACACGGGCCTTGGGCATGTCCGCCTTGAAGGAAAGTGCCAGCTGGGCACCGACCAGACCGGCCCCCCCGGTAACTAGGATGCGCATGCGGTTTCGGACTCCGGTGTGGTGGACTGATCGCCGTACAGCAAGGCATCCACCAGGGCTCCCGGTCCCTGTTCGCTCATCCACCGGATGGCGGCCCGTTTCGATCGATCGGTTACGTCGCCATAGGATTGGAGAGCCGTATGGCAGGCCCCCCAGATGGAATCGGCGGTCCATTCCGAGAAGCAGGTCCCGGGCATGCCGTAGCGTTCCATCAGATCGGCCAGCGAGGTTTCGCCGGGGACCACAACGGGCAGGCCGCTGCTGATGGCTTCGGCGAGGACGGCGGAATAGGCGTCGCGGTAGCGTTCAGGTTGGTAGGGCAGAACCAAGAGATCCAGGCGGTCCAGCAGGTCCCACCACATCTGTTCGTCCGCCGGAGCAAGCAGCAGGGCCACTTTGGGGTCGGCCGCAACCAAGTCGGTCAGGTCTTCCATGCCGTCGGGTTTGGAATAGATCGCACCGGAATGGACCAGGACACAAAGGTTCTCTCCACTGGCGCGGAAGCGTCGGGCGAGGTCGGGGATGAAGTGGAAGCCCTTGTGGAAGCCCTGGTGGCCGGCGAAGCCGATCACGACGTCCCGCCGGCTGATATCGGGGTCGCGGAAGCGGGGCATGCCGCCGGGGGGCCGCTGAGGATAGGCGAAGGTGCCCACCGGCAGATCCAGCAGCGTCGCGTAGAGATCCGAACAGCGCTGCTGGAACGTATACAGCCGCACCCGCTCCCGGTACGGCGGCGGCAGGAGCCGGAAAGCGCGCTGATAAAGGGGCGCGCTCAGGTCCAGGTGCTTGTAAGGTGTTTGGAAGTTATACTCGATCCCCAGATCCTGCCCGAACTCCATCGCGAGCTGAGGCATGGTTTCAGGCGTGAATTTGCGCACGAACCATTGCAGAATTGGCAGAATAGCGTACGGAGAGACGCTGTTCACATAGACCAGATCATCGGCCTTCAGGAGCGGCAGGCGCTCCAGATCGCGGGTCAGGGTTTCAGCGACCCGGTCAGCCACAAGCAGGTCCTGGGCCAGACCGGTCAGGTCTCCCGACAGGTTCGCGCGGTGGAAGAACCGTCGGACCCCCAGTTCGGAAACCAGATCGTACAGGGCATCGTGAGTGCCGAACACCTGCACGGGGATTTCCCGCCGCTTCAGCTCGCCCGTGATATGGCGGCATGCATTGGCATAATGGCCCACATTGTTCATCAGCTCCATGTCCAGATAGTAGACGGTTCCGCTGAACGGAGGGGCGCAGGCCTGCCCCGTGCCTTCGGCAGGCGCAGGGCTTCCGGCTTCTGCCTCGCCGGTTTCCTGTAAGGAATCCAGCGGCAAGGTCTGGATCCATCGTTTGGTTTTGCGGATCTGTTCTGCCGTTTCGCCGGGAAAGCCGTGGGTGTGAATGCCATGCACCGACAGCCCCAGGTCTTTGAGGGCGAATACCGTTGCCCTGGCCTTCGCCAGGCGTTCCGGGGCGTTGATCATGGCCCCGTGACCGCATTCGAAGCCGAGTTTCACCCCGAAGCAACCGGACTCCCGCATCGCCCGCCAGGTGTCGCGGTCCAAGGCATCGGGGCGGCACATGGCCGACCAGGGCAAACCGATGCGGGCCATGACCTGGCTGATGGCCAGCACGTGGCGATCGTCCCCGGAGAAGGTGTCGTCGTCGAAATAAACGGTACGATAGCCGAAGCGGCCGACCGCATCCCGAATCAAACCTTCGATGTGGTCGGCCGAATACTGACGGCCTGCGCGCGCGGTCGTCGCCTCTGCACCGTCTTCGCCTATGGCAGCGTGCAAGGCGTGATGGGTTTTGCCGTATGACGCCGGGCGACTGCTCAGCAGTTGCAACTGGGGGGCCTCCTGGCCGGTGGGGCAGGGGTCCCAGTACCGGAAGGCGTTTTTGAAATCCAGCCAGGGATAGGGAGAGGCATTCATCTCTTCGACCGTCAGCAGGTCGCTTTCGATAATGCCGTCCGCCCCGTTCAACACCGTCATCACCCCCTTTTCATATTCACCCCGGATGCAGGCGTGAACAGGGTGGTGCTCCAGGATTTCCGCAGCCTTGGCGGTGACGGAGCCGGTCAGGATGATTTTGCTGCCGGGGTGGCGTTCCTTGATCCGCCGGATCAGGCCGGCGTCGTGGGGCCAGCAAGGGGCCGCAGATTCAATGACGATATATTCGGCCGGGTGGCCTTCAAGCCAGGCGAAATAGCTGTCTTCGCTTTCGCCCATGGCGATGCTGTCACGGAAAGCCGCGCCTTTGCCGCCCAGTTTGTCCTGGACCCAGCTGGCCGCTCCGCCAAGGAAGAAGGGATACGGCATATGTCGGCCGAACAGGACCGCATCGGGGGGGCCGTCCACTTCGGCCGTATGGGGCCAGCGTGCGCCGGCGCGCATACCGCCTGTCCATACGGTTTCCCGCTCGCCGTCCGGATGAACGACTCCCTGACTGCCTTCCCACCAGGGCGGGTTGGAAAACAGAACGGTGCTGGATCTGGTGCGGGAACGGATCATGGCCTCGGCTTGCGTCGCATCGCTTCTCGATGGGGTCGGACAGGCGGGGTTCGATATTCTATCAAACCACGGGTTCACCATAGGCGATTGGATGTGGCCAGGAAAGCGGCCTATGACGCCTCTTCCATTTTGGGCACGGGAGTGGTGTCTTCCACCGTGTCGGTGGGCCACCCGCCATACAGCAAGGTATCCACCAGGGCGGCCGGCCCCTGATCCACCATCCATCTGATGGCCGCCTGTTTGGCCCGGCCTGCCAGGCTTCCATAGGACATCAGGGCTGATTCGCAGGCTGCCATGACGGACTCTGTCGTCCACTCTTCGAAGGTGACACCAGGCATGCCGTAGCGTTTCATAACGTCGGAAAGCGAAGTGTCGGCAGGCGCAACCACGGGCAGACCGCTGCTGATCGCTTCGGTGATGACGGCGGAATAGGATTCCCGATACCGTGCCGGTTGATAGGGCAGGACCAGCAAGTCGATATGGCTTAGCAGGTTCCACCAGATCTTGGCGTCAGCCGGACCGACGAGCAGGGTGATCATGGGGTCGGCGTCCGCCATCTGCTGCAGGGCCTGTACCGTGGCCGCTTCACCCCCGGGGGTGGCAGAGTGAGCCAGCACGGTGATATTCGAACCCAGGCCGCGCAAGCGGGCGGCCAGTTCGGGGACCAAATGGAAGCCCTTGTAGGGCGCCTGCTGTCCGGCGAAGCCGATCACCACTTCCCGGTTGCTGATGTCGGGATTCCGGAACTGAGGAATACCCCCCGGCGGGACCTGGGGGAAGGGGAAGACACCGACCGGCCGGTCCAGCACGCGCGAATAAAGGTCGGAGCACCTTTGCTCGAAGGTGTACAGCCGAACCCGGTCCCAATACGGCGGCGGCAAGGAGTCCACCGCGCGCTGGTACAGGGCGGCGGTCATGTCCTGGGAGCCGTCGGACCGTTTGAAGTCCAGTCCGATCTCGGTGCCGAATTCTATCACCACCTGGGGCATGATCTCTGGAGTGAACTTGCGCACGAACCACTGCAACATGGCGTGGATACGCCAGGGCGAGACGCTGTTCACATAGACCAGATCCTCCGGCTTCAGGGCCGGCAGCCGGTTCAGGTCCTGGATCGTTGCCTGCCCGATCAGGTCGGCTTTCGTCATGTCTTTGGACAGGGAGCTGATCTTCTTTCCCTTGGGAAGTGTCCGGAAGAAACTGCGCGCCCCCAATTCCTCCATCAGCGACGGTATCACGTTTGCCGAGGCGTAGACTTCGACGGGGATGCCCCGCTTCCTCAGCTCCGTGGTGAAATGGCGGCAGGCATTGGCGAAGTGGCCGATATTGGTCGTCAGCTCCACATCCAGATAATGGACAGTACCGCTGAAGGGCGTGCCGCGCCTCTGCTGCATACCGCCGGCCATGGCGGCCTGTACCTCGCGCATTTTCTTGGTACCGTCGCTGCCCACCTGATAGGCGGCGTCCTTGCTGGCGCCCGCATATTTCTTCAGCGGCTTGTCGGTCAAGGTGGCGAGCGGCGTGCCCTCGATTTCAGCCGTGCCGGATTCCTGGAGAGTATCCAGCGGCAGGGTTTGAATGAAGCGCTTGGTGTCGTGCATCTGCTCCATGGTCTCGCCGGGCAGGCCATAGGTGAAGGTGCCGTGCACCGACATTCCCAGGTCCTTCAGGGCAAAGACCACCTCGCGGGCCTTTTGCAGGTCCAGGCGTTTGTTGACGATGGTGTCGACAACGGTCTGGTTGCCGCTTTCGAAGCCCAGCTTGACGCCGAAGCAGCCGGACTCCCGCATCACCCGCCATGTGTCGCGGCTGATGGTATCGGCGCGGCACATGGCCGACCAGGGCAGGCCGATGCGGGCCATGGCCTGACAGATGGCCAGCACGTGGCGGTCGCCCAGGTTGAAGGTGTCGTCGTCGAAATAGATGGTGCGATAGCCGAACCGGTCCACCGCCTCGCGAATAAAGCCCTCGATGTAATCCGCACTATACTGACGCACGGTGCGTTTGGCGGTGCCATCGGGGTCATTGCCGGTCATCGTCGCCGGCCAGACGCAAAAGATGCACTTGTAGGGACATCCCCTGCTGGTCAGCAGTTGCAGCTGGGGGGCTTCCTGGCCGGGCGGGCAGGCGTCCCAATAGGCGTGGGCGATGGTTTCATCCAGCCAGGGATAGGGCGAGGCATTCATCTCGTCGACCGTCAGCAGGTCGTAATCGACGATGCCAGCCGCGCCGTTCAGCACGCTCATCACACCCTTTTCATACTCGCCCTTGATGCAGGCATGAATGGGGTGCCGTTCCAGGATTTCGGAGGCCTTGGCGGTGATCGGGCCGGTCAGGATGATCTTGCTGTCGGGGTGGCGGTCCTTGATACGGCCGATCAACTCGGCATCGTGTGCCCAGCTGGGGGTGGCGGATTCGATGACGATATATTCGGCCGGGTTCTCGTCCAGCCAGCGGAAATAGCTGTCGTAGCCTTCGCCCATGGCAATGCTGTCGCGAAAGGCCACGCCTTTGCCGTCCAGCTTGCCCCTGGCCCAGCTGGCCGCCCCGCCCAGGAAGAAGGGGTAGGGCATATAGCGCCCGAAGGAGATCGCATCCGGGGCACCGATCACCTCGTCGGTATGGGGCCAGCGGGAGCCGGCGCGCACACCGCCCGTCCACGCGGCCACCCGCCTGCCATCGGGAAGGGTGATCTCCCGGTTGCCGTCCCACCAGGGCGGGTTGGAGAACAGGATGGTGCTGGCACTGGAGTGGGAACGGATCATGGCCTCGGCTCGCGTCGCATCGGTTTCCGATGGTTTCGGTAAGGGCGGGGGTGAGGTTCTGCCTTCCCCGCCCTTACCGTAGACCAAGGGGGCCATTCGGAGAAGTGGTCTACGATGTTTCCGCCATCACCCGCGCTTCAAGTGCGCCGGTCGGATCGGCTTCAGCCGGATCGCCATCATGCAGCAGGGTATCGATCAGCCCCGCCGGTCCCTGGTCTGTCATCCAGCGGATGGCGGCCCGTTTCGCGCGGCCAGCCAGGGTGTCATAGGTGGCCAGGGCGGTCTCGCAGGCGGCCCAGATGCTGTCTCCTGTCCATTGATCGAAGCAGACGCCGGGGTGGCCGTATTCGGCGATGAGGTCGGCCAGGGACGTCTCGGCCGGAGCCACCACGGGCAGGCCGCTGCTGATGGCTTCGGCCAGGATCGCGGAATAGGCATCACGGTAGCGTTCGGGCTGATAGGGCAGCACCAGCAGATCCATGCGGTCCAGCAAGTCCCACCAGGCCTTGTCGTCGGCGGGATAGATGTAAACCTTCATCCGGTCGTCTGCTTCGCCCATATCCACCAGGTCTGTCATGGTGTCAGGATCCACATAAGCGCTGGCGGAATGGACCAGCACTGTCGGATGCCGGCCATGGGCCAGCAGGCGCCGGGCGAGGCCGGGGATCATCTGGAACCCCTTGGGGGTACCCTGATTGCCGCCGAAGCCGACCACCAGATCGGGCTTGTCCATGCGGAAGCGCGGCAGTGCCGGGGGCTTCTGGGGGAAGGGCAGGGTCCCCACCGGCCGCCCCAGGATCTCGGCGTATTTCGCCGAACAGCGCTTGTGGAAGGTATACAGGCGGATGCGATGCCAGTAGGGGGCGGGCATGACCTGCACGGCTTGCTGATACAGCGCGGCTGTCAGGTCCAGCTCGCGGAAGGCGGTCTTGAAGCCGTATTCGATCGCCAGATCGTGGCCGAACTCCAGCACCACCTGGGGCATGGTATCCGGGGTGAAGCGGCGATAAAGCCACTGGAACAG
Source organism: Rhodospirillaceae bacterium Z3-40 (assembly GCA_046233135.1). Taxonomy (GTDB): domain Bacteria; phylum Pseudomonadota; class Alphaproteobacteria; order Rhodospirillales; family Rhodospirillaceae; genus JBJXHN01. The sequence continues at coordinate 283,957 of JBJXHN010000007.1, forward strand.
CGGGTGCAGCGCATAGGCGCTGACGCTGTTCACATAGATCAGGTCCTGGGGTTTCAGCGGCGGCAGCCGGCCGAGATCGCGGGGCAGATTCTGCGCCGTCCAGGCGGCGATGTGCAGGTCCTTGGCCAGACCGGCCGGGGCGGGGCTGGTCATGACGGAAAAGAAGCGCCGGACCCCGAGTTCCGTCATCAGGCCGTATTCGGCAAAGCGGCTGCCGAACACCTCTACCGGAATACCCTGGCGCCGGAGCTCCCCGGTAACATGACGGCAGGCGTTGGCGTAGTGGCCGGCGTTCCCGGAAAGTTCGGGATCCAGATAGTATACGGTGCCGCCAAAGGGGGTTCCCTTGCCGTTTCCCTGGCGGCAGCCATCGTCGATGGCAGCCTGAACCGTGTGCATTTTCTTGGTGCCGTCACTGCCGACCTGATAGGCGGCGTCCTTGCTGGCCCCCGCATATTTTTCCAGCGGCTTTTCGGCCAGGGTGGCGAGCGGCGTGCCCTCGATTTCAGCCGTGCCGGATTCCTGGAGAGTATCCAGCGGCAGGGTTTGGATGAAGCGCTTGGTATCGTGCATCTGCTCCATGGTTTCGCCGGGCAGGCCATAGGTGAAGGTGCCGTGCACCGACATTCCCAGGTCCTTCAGGGCGAAGACCACCTCGCGAGCCTTTTCCAGGTTCAGCCGCTTGTTGATGATCGTATCCACGACGGTCTGGTTGCCACTTTCGAAGCCCAGCTTGACACCGAAGCAGCCGGACTCCCGCATCACCCGCCACGTGTCGCGGCTGATGGTATCGGCGCGGCACATGGCCGACCAAGGCAGGCCGATACGGGCCATGGCTTGGCAGATGGCCAGAACATGGCGGTCGCCCAGGTTGAAAGTATCGTCATCGAAGTAGACGCAGCGGTAGCCGAAGCGGCCGACGGCGTCCCGGATCAGTCCTTCGACGTAGTCGGCACTGTACTGGCGCACGGTGCGCTTGGCCGTGCCGTCCGGATCGTTGCCCGTCATGGTCGCTGGCCAGACACAGAAGATGCACTTGTAGGGACACCCCCGGCTGGTCAGCAGTTGCAGTTGAGGCGCCTCCTGGCCGGCGGGGCGGATGTCCCAGTAGCTATAGGCATTCTTGAAATCCAGCCAGGGATAGGGAGAGGCATTCATCTCGTCGACAGTCAGCAGGTCGTAGTCGATGATGCCGTCTGCCCCGTTCAGCACACGCATCACGCCCTTTTCGTACTCCCCCTTAATGCAGGCATGAATGGGGTAACGATCCAGGATCTCTGCGGCCTTGGTGGTGATCGGGCCGGTCAGGATGATCTTGCTGTCGGGGTGCTTTTCCTTGATTTCGCCGATCAGCTTCGCGTCGTGCGCCCAGCTGGGGGTGGCGGATTCAATGACGATGTATTCCGCCGGGTGGTCTTGCAGCCAGGTGAAATAGCTGTCGTAGCTTTCGCCCATGGCGATGCTGTCGCGAAAGGCCACGCCCTTGCCGTCCAGCTTGCCCCTGGCCCAGCTGGCCGCCCCGCCCAGGAAGAAGGGGTAGGGCATGTAACGCCCGAAAATGACATCATCGGGGCAGGACGAGATTTCGTCGGTGTGGGGCCAGCGGGACCCGGCGCGGACCCCCGCCGTCCAGATTTTCCTCTCTCCGCCGTCCGGGGTGGTGACACTGCGATAGCTGTCCCACCATGGCGGGTTGGAGAACAGAACGGTACTGGGTCGGGTGCGGGGACGCATCATGGCCTTGGCTCGCTTCGCATCGGTTCTCGATGAGGTCGGTCAGGCAGGGTTCGACATTCTATCAGCCCTCTCTGTCACATTAGCGCACACAGGCCAGTCAGGAAAGCGGTGTTGTCATAGTGGTGTCGTAGGACTTTGGCCGTCGTCAGGAGATGACGGTGCTGACCGCCCAGACGCTGACCATCAGCACGACAACCGCGCAGGCGCTGCCGATCAGGGTCAGGCGACCGGGCAGGCTGTCCGGTTTGGCGTAATAGGGCGGGATGGGGCCGTTCCGCGGCATGCGCGGATCTTCGTCGCGAGCCATGTGAGCCTCCTTTTGCGCGGTTCTCAAACATCTCTTTCCACTCTCATCAACGACCGGGGACAGGGGGGGTTCCCGAAAAATATACGCCTTTCGGCCATATTCGGGGGGGCGGCATGCGGACGGGAATTTTTGTGTGCCCTGGGCACTTTTTTTGCCGATCTGTGCGCGCCGTCACGGAACGCTCCGGTTGACGGGCGTAAACAGGATGTATCGAAACCAACCAGAATGGGTGTGGGTGAGATGAAACAGAATGTATCTCAAAGGATGTTTTCGGGATTGCTGTCCTGTCTTCTTGCGGGCGGGGTCCTGGTCGGCGAAAGCCTCGTCGACGGTACGCCGGCCAGGGCGCTGGAACGCAACTGTTCCTACGAAATCCGGGTGAAGAGCAACGGCGCGTCGGTGAATTCGTTCACCATCCCCAACGGCAACATCATGGCCAAGGGCGACCAGCGGGCCGGGGGCAATGTGGACGCCAAGCGCATGGCCCGGGAACATGCGTCGCGGGCGGCGCGGGCCTGCGTGGATCAGGCCATTGACGGCAGCGGCCGGAGCGGGGCCTGCACGGTGAACGGCGACCCCTCCAGCGGTCAGGGGGCGATGGCGGTGTTCAACCTCTCCAATCTGCGCGGAACGGCCCTGAACGCCCTGTGCGGCCAGGCCCGGCAACTGGGGATCGGGGACCGTGTTCGGGATTACGAGATTTATCTCTATGTGGTCGGCGGCAGCAGCGATGTGACGCGGGATTGCCAGTCGGCCTTTGGCAACCGGTATCTGACGTTGGATCGGGGCGGCACCATTCTGTGCAGCAACGGCCTGTTCCAGCCGTACCCGCGCGAGGCCTGGTCGGCCTGGGCGGACGCGTCGGCCAGTCAGATCCGCCAGTCAGCGGCGCAAACCTGCAGCCGCAACTATCCGGGGTCTCGGGCGGTGATCCAGCGTTGGGAGGTCAATCCTGCCAACGGGCAACTCCGCGGCTATCATTCCTGCCAAGGGTGACCGCTTGCGAGACAACGGCCGCGCCCGTGGGGATCTCCCTCGCGGGCGCGTGTTGTCGTTGTCCGGTCATCCCGTTCTCGGTCGGGTGTGGCGCATGCGGTCGGCGCGCGCGGTGTCCATGGTCCGGGCGACGGGGGCGCTGGCGCTGTCGGGCGCCAGATCGGCCAGAAGACCGGTCAGGTTCGCCAATTCCTCCACCACCAGATGGATCACCAGCCCCTCCCGCTGCACCGTGCCCCGGGCCAGCAGCAGGCGGCCGGCCATGACGGTCTGGCGGTTCTCCTCGAACACCGTCGGCCAGACCACCAGGTTGGCGTTGGCGGTTTCATCCTCCAGGGTAATGAAGATCACGCCCTTGGCGCTGCCCGGCCGCTGACGGCAGACGGCCAGACCGGCGATGGTCGTGCGCCGGCCGTGGGGCAGCTGTTCCAGCCGCCGCGCCGGTACCGCGCCGGCCCGGGTCAGGCCGCTGCGCAATAGTGCCAGGGGATGGGCGCGCAGGCTGAAGCGCAGGGTGGCGTAATCTTCGACCACCGCTTCGCCGGGGGTGAGGTCGCGAAAGGTCACCGCCGGCTCGGCTCGCATGTCCGGCCCCAGGGGGGCGAGCAGCCCGTCGGCGACGGCTGCGGCCTCTCGCGCTTCGGCGGCTTCGAACAGGGGCAGGGGGCGGGCCTTCAGGGCCTTCACCGCCCACAGCGCATCCCGGCGCGGCAGGGCGAGCCCGGCGAAGGCATCGGCCTGGGCCAGCTTTTCAAGCACCGGCGCATCCACCCCGGCCCGCCGCCAGATCTGGTGCGGATCGCGGTAGCCGTCTCCCCGCGCGGCGACGATGGCCTGGCCGGCGGCAGCGCACAGGCCGCGCACCTGGCGCAACCCCAGCCGCAGGGCCACCGCCCGCTTGCCGCCAGGGCGGGCGAAGGGCTCCAGGGTGTTGTCCCAGGCGCTGGCATTGACGTCCACCGGCCGCACCTCCACCCCGTGATCGCGGGCGTCGCGGATGATCTGTGCCGGGGCGTAGAAGCCCATGGGCTGGCTGTTCAGCAGGGCGCAGGCGAAGGCCGCCGGGTAGTGGCACTTCAGCCAGGCCGAGACATAGGCCAGCAGGGCGAAACTGGCCGCATGGCTTTCCGGAAAGCCGTATTCGCCGAAGCCCTCGATCTGCTTGAAGCAGCGCTCGGCGAACTCGGTGCGGTAGCCGTTGTGTTCCATGCCGGCGATGAACTTCTCGCGGAAGGTACTGACCAGCCCGGTGCGGCGGAAGGTGGCCATGGCCCGGCGCAGGCCGTCGGCTTCCTCTGGCGAGAAGCCGGCGCCGACGATGGCGATGCGCATGGCCTGTTCCTGGAACAGGGGCACGCCCAGGGTCTTGTGCAGCACCCGGCGCAGGGCGGTGGAGGGGTAGTGCACCGGTTCCTCGCCGCGCCGCCGCCGCAGATAGGGATGCACCATATCCCCCTGGATCGGCCCGGGGCGGACGATGGCCACCTGGATCACCAGGTCGTAGAAGCCGCGCGGGCGCAGGCGCGGCAGCATGCTCATCTGGGCGCGGCTTTCCACCTGGAAGACCCCCAGGCTGTCGGCCCGGCACAGCATGTCATAGGTGGCGCCGTCGTCGGCCGGCACGCTGGCCAGGGTCAGGGGACGGCCGTGGTGTTCCGCCACCAGGGCCAGGGCCTTGCGCAGGCAACTGAGCATGCCCAGCGCCAGCACGTCGATCTTCAGCATGCCCAGGGTATCCAGGTCGTCCTTGTCCCACTGGATCACCGTGCGGTCTTCCATCGCCGCGTTTTCGATGGGCACCACTTCCGACAGGGGCGCACGGGTCAGCACGAAGCCGCCCACATGCTGGGACAGGTGGCGGGGGAAGCCCAGGATCTCGTCCACCAGCTCCAGGGTGCGGGCCAGCCGGGGTTCGGTGGGGTCCAGGCCGGATTCCCGCAGGCGCTCGGCCGCCGGCACCTTGGACGACGAGCCCCACACCGTGCCGGCCAGGGCGGACACCGCATCCTCCGACAGCCCCATGGCCTTGCCCACGTCGCGCAGGGCACCCCGGGCGCGATAGGTGATCACCGTCGCCGCCAGCCCCGCCCGGTCGCGGCCGTATTTGCCATAGATGTACTGGATCACCTCTTCCCGGCGTTCGTGTTCGAAATCCACGTCGATGTCCGGCGGTTCGTCCCGCGCGGCCGAGATGAAGCGCTCGAACAGCAGATCCACCCGGGTGGGATCCACGGCAGTGACCCCCAGGCAGTAGCAGACCGCCGAATTGGCCGCCGATCCCCGGCCCTGGCACAGGATCCCCCGGCTGACCGCGAAGCGGACGATGTCGTGCACGGTCAGGAAATAGGGCGCATAGCCCAGCCGCTCGATGATCCCCAGTTCGTGGTCCAGCCGCCGCGCCACGTCGTCGGGCACGCCGCCGGGATAGCGCCGGGCGGCCCCGGCGGCGGTCAGCCGGGCCAGTTGGGATTGCCAGGTCTCGCCCTGAGGCACCGTCTCGTCGGGGTACTCGTAGCGCAACTCGTCCAGGGAAAAGCAACAGCCGCCGGCGACCTCCAGACTGCGGGCCAGGGCGTCGGGGCGGCCGGGGACCAGGGCGGCCATCGCCTCCGGACCGCGCAAAAAGGCCGCGCCATGGGGCGACAGCCGCCAGCCGGCGGTGTCGATGGTGCAGTGGTGGCGGATGCAGGTCAGCACGTCCAGCAGCGGCCGGCGGTGGGGCGTGTGCATGCGCACCCCCCCCACGGCCACCAGCGGCACCCCGGTTTCGTCGGCCAGCCGGGCGGTGGCCCACAGCCGGCGGGCATCGCGGCCGTCGTGGCGCGGCAGGAAAGCCAGGGACAGCCGGTCCCCCGCCGCCTCGCGGAAGGCTGCCAGGGTGGCGCGAAAGGCGGTGTCCTGCCCCGGATCCACCGGCGGGGCCTTGCCGCCGTGGCTCCCGTCTCCCGCTCCGTTCCCGGTTTCCAGGCGCGCTTCCGGCGGCAGCAGGGTCAGCCACTGGCCCTCCGCATGGTCCAGGATGTCGCGGGGGGTCAGGGCGCAGTGTCCCTTGGGTGCGCGCCGCCGGCCCAGGGTCAGCAGCCGCGACAGCCGGCCATAGGCCGCCCGGTTCGACGGGTGGCACAGCACCAGCGGCGCCCCGCTCGCGCCCCCGCCGGGTCGCGGTTCCGGACCTGCCGTCTCCCCCGCGTCGGGGCGGGGGTCGAGCAGGGCGCCGACCACCAGCCGCACGCCGGCGATCTTGCGGGTGGCGGCATGGGCGCGCACCACCCCGGCCAGGCTGTTGCGGTCGGTGATCCCCAGGGCCGGCAGCCCCAGCACGGCGGCCGCCGCCACCAGTTCGTCGGGGTGGGAGGCGGCCTCCAGGAAGCTGTAGTTGGTCTGGCAGAACAACTCCGCATACCCGGGCAGGGAGGCGGGGCCGGGAGCGGGAGGCGGGCCGGAGGGCTCGGCCGTCACGGGAACACCCCGTGCAGGAACCAGCGGCCGGCGCTGTGGAACAGCCACAGGCGCTGGCCGTCCTCCGCCTCCACCCGCCAGTAGGCGCGGGCGTCCTGGGGGGCGCCGTCGTGCCACCATTCGCCGTCGATCTGCTCCGGCCCGTCGTGGCGCAGCAGCCGCTGGGCACCTCGGATGACACCGCCCGGAGTCCCGCTTCCGCCATGGCCGTGCTGCCCGCCACCGCCCAGCGCCAGGGTGGCCGGGGCGCCGCGGTCGTCCACGGTGACCCGGGCGGGGCGGGGGCGGGGAAACAGCCGTACCGGGCGCGGCCCGCCGGCCGGCCAGCGCCCGGGCGGAGGAGTGGGCGGGGCGCTGTCGTTGGCCGCAGGGGGCAGGGGCGCCAGCGGCGGCGCGGCAGAGACGGCGCGGTCGGGGCGGTGGCTCTGGCGGGGCACCAGACGGACCACATTGTCCGCGCCCAGCCGGCCGCGCAGGCGGTCGGTCAGCAGCGCCAGCTCCCGCGCCGCCTGCGGGCTGTCGGCGGCGGGGCGGCCGTCGTCCTCGGCATCACGGGCGCGCGCCAGGGCCTCCTGGCTGGCGCTCAGGGGCTCTCCGGCGGTCAGGGCGAGGGTCATGGCCTCGATCCCGAAGCCGGCATCCAGACCGTTCAGGGGATCGCGGAACAGCCGGGCGAGATGGGCGGGGTCGCGCAGGGGCCGGCCGGTGCCGATGGTGATATCGGCGGTCGAGCCATCCACCCGGAACAGGCTCAGGGCCAGCCGCCGCGCGCCCTTGTGCTCCTTGGTCAGGCGGGCGCAGAGGCTGTGCAGCAGCCGGTCCAGGGCCTCGGTGACCGCTTCGGTGGTGCCGATGGGCTCGGCGAAGGACAGGCGGACCAGCTCCGGCGCCACCGGGCGGCGGGGCGAGAACGGCTCGGGCAGGCGGCCCAGGGCCTGATCCAGGCGGCGGCCCACCTCCAGCCCCAGCCGCCCGGCCAGGGGCGCGCGGGGCAGGGCGGCCAGCGCGCCGATATCGTGAATCCCCAGACGCCGCAGCGCCTCCAGCGCCGGGGCGGGCAGGCGCAATGCGGCCGGCGGCAGGGCCGCGAGCAACTGGCGCTGGGATCCCTCCGGCAGCAGGGCGATGGCGTCGCTGTCTTCGCTCTCCGCCCCGCCGCTTTCGCCGGACGCGGCCATGAAGCGGGCGGCGGCCCAGGCCGCGCCCTGGGTGTCGGCGATGCCCAGGCGCGGGGTGAAACCCAGGGCACGCAGGCGGTCGCGGACCTGACGGGCCAGCGCGGCCTCTCCGCCGAACAGATGGGCGCAGCCGGTGATGTCCAGCCGCAGGCCGGCCCCCTGGCCTTCGCTGCCCAGGGGATCCTCGGCGGTCCAGGGGGTGAAGCGGCCGCACCAGTCCGCCAGCCGGTCGAGCACCCGGGCGTCTTCGGCCGGGGCGGCTTCGGCGGTGCGCAGGCCGGGCACCAGGGCGCGGGCGTCGGCCAGGGTCAGTCCGGGCGCCAGCCCCTCGGCCTGGGCGGCGGCATTGACGGCGGCCAGCCGCACGCCGCCCTGACCCGAGGCGATGGTGGCGAAGGGGACCTCACGCCACGGGGCATGGGCTGCCCGGGGGCGGGTCAGCCGGTCGGTCTGGAAGGTCGGCAACCACACGGAGATCACCCGAGTCATCGTTCCACTCCACGGTCCAGGCGCGCGGCAGGGCGCCGCGGCATCGTTCAAGGGTCAGGAGCCACCGGGCGGGACCCAGTCCCCCCCAGGGCGCGGGGCGTCCGGGGCGGCTGTCCACCCGCCAGCGGGTGGTGGCGGCACCGGCGGGAACCCCGGGAGCGGAGGTTCCCGCCGCGCCACGCCGTCCGGGAGCGGGACGGCGCAGAACCACGCCGGTCGCCCCGCCCGCCTCGGCGGCGAGTTGCAGGCGGCGGGCGGCGGTCAGGTCAAGGCGGCCGGGCTGGCCGACGGCGGCCCCCACGGCGGGGCAGCGCAAGGCTTCTTCCAGGCTCCAGAGCACGCCGGCCTCATCGGTGGCGCGCACCAGCAACAGGTCCTCCGGCCCCAGCCCCAGCGCGGCGAGGCCGGGGGCGAACAGGGTATCGTCATGGCCGGCGCGCAGGCACCACACCACCGGCCCCCGCCCGGCGGCGGCGCGCCGCGCCAGAAGGGCGGCGAAGGCGGTTCCGGCGCCCCCCCGGCCGGCGTCGCCGCAGACCACTTCGTGCACGCAGCCAAGCGGCAGGCCGCCGGCGGGCAGGGCACCATCCAGCGCCCGATCCCCGAGCCCCCGCGCAAGGACCGCCCCGCGTCCGCCCCGCTCCATCCGCGCAAGTCGGGCGCGCAGATCGGCGACGGTGGTTTCCTCGGGCTGGGACGGACGCGGCATGGAGGGGACCCTGGCTTCTGAGGTGTTCTCCTAATGTTCTAATTCATGTTTTGTTCTTTTGCAAGCCCCGTTGGGGCCTCTCCGCTCTATGGCGCCTTTGGCGGCCGGCCGGGGCGGACGGGGACGCCGGGCTGACGGTTCCGGGTTTCCCGTGATGGACGATAGACGGCGGAGAAGACGGCCGGGCGCTCCATGGCCTTGACCGCCAGATGGACCGGCGTGGGCAGAACGTCGGCGTCCAGGTAGCGCTGCCAGGTCCGCAGGCTGGTGCCGAGCATCATGGCGGCTTCCCGGTTGTTCAGGCCGTGGCGTTCCTGCCAGGCCCGCAGGTCTGCCCCCGAGAGGGGGCGTTGCGCTTCGGCCATTTCCAGCAGGGTATCGCTGCCGACCTCCATGGGGCTGGCCTCGTCGTCCCCCCACAGGACCGAGCGGCCGCCACTGCCCGGGCGAGCGGTGGCGAAGACAGCCGGAACACGCGCTGGGGTAAAGACCGGATCGCCGAACATCAGACCCGTCAGATCCAAGAGCAGGATACGGCCGCCGGAGAGGGTGACGGTCAGCCTGTGATCGCTTTTCACCTCGACGGACAGGACGGTGGGCATCCAGTCTTCCGGATCAGTCGGGCCGGGGCCGACCAAGGCATCCTCGGGCAGATCGTCCAGAGAGTCGTGAACACTGATGCTCATGGCCGGGTCCTAGTGCTGGGGTGGGTTCAGTTGGTCGAAGGCGGCGCGGGCTTCGACGCGGTTTTCGGTCAACCAAGCGCCGACGATGCGCAGGGTCCGGACGGACAAGGTGCCGGCCATGACCCGTCCGGTATCGATCTCGACAACCGCGACCTCGTTGCCATTCGAGACATGGATGTGGGGTGGCGGATGATCGTTCCCGAAGATCTGGATCAGGACACTTTGGACTCTCGCCAGTTTGATCATCATGTGCCCCTGCCGCGACAGATTCCTTTATAAGGCCAAACTGGCTTTGTTTAAAGGCTGTGCTTGGGCCGCCTGTCGTCCACCCGGGGGAAAGGGCTTCTCGGGCCGGCGATTACCGCCTAGGGTGGCGGTATGCGGACGCAATCGTCATACGGGGGTGGCATGGCGCCGGTTGATCCATTGGGGCTGTTGGACAGTCTGCCGGTTGATAAGGTGCCGGAGCCGGGAAATCTCGCCGAAGGGTCGCGGGTGGTGCACTACCCGAACCCGGCGTTCGTCGGGCGTGGCGAGGCGCTCCATCAGCTTGCCAAAGCCCTGAAAGAGGGGACGGCGGCGGTGATCAACCAGAACGCCGTCATTACCGGGTCCGGCGGGATCGGCAAGACACAGCTGGCGGCAGAGGCGGCGTGGCGGTATGGGCCTTTCTTTGCCGGAGGCGTGTTCTGGATCTCCTTTGCCGATCCCGGCGCCATCATCGCCGAAGTCGCCGAATGCGGGCTGAAGCTGCGGCTGCATCCGGAGTTCTCCCGGCTGGCCATCGCCGATCAGGTGGCGCTGGTGCGGGGGTATTGGGAGAGTGCCGCGCCCTGTCTGCTGATCTTCGACAACTGCGAGGACCCGGCGCTGTTCAAGGAATGGCGGCCGATGGTGGGGCGGGCGCGGGTGCTGGTGACCAGCCGGCACGCCACCTGGGACGGGGCGCCGAAGGTGACGGCGCTGTCGTTGTCGATCCTGTCCCGGGCGGACAGCCTCGCGCTGCTGGGGACGCATCGGCCGGATCTGGTGGGACAGGCGATCCTTGAGGAGATCGCCGAGGAACTGGGGGATTTCCCCCTGGCCCTGCATCTCGCCGGCCGTTACCTGAAGCGCTATCGCGCCGCGCCGCAGGGGGATCCGGCGCGCTATCTTGAGGACCTCCGCGCTTGGTTGCTGAAGCACAAGTCTCTTAACGCCGGAACGACAGAGACGAAACACGAAGCCAGCGTGGCCGGCACCTTCGCCGCATCGGTGGCGCGGCTGGAGCCGACGGATATTGTCGACACCACGGCGCTGTCGGCGCTGACCCACGCCGCCTTCCTCGCCCCCGGCGAGCCGGTGCCGCTGTGGCTGCTGGCCAAGACCATGGGGCAGGCGGAGGACGAGGATTTCCTGGCCCGTCTGGTGGACGCCGTCGCCCGGCTGCGGGACCTGGGATTGGTGGAGGTGGACCCGGAGGGCGTCCCGATCCTCCACCGCCTGATCGCCGCCTACGCCCGCCAGCGGGCAGAGGATCGGGACGCAGTCTGGGACGCGGTGGCCGATGCGGTGTATGAAATAGCCAAAGAACATACTGCAAAAGGCTTCCCTGAAATTATGTCATCTTGGCTTGTTCATTTGCATTGGGTTGCGCGGTATGTTGAGAGTGACAAGAATGAGCGGGCAGGAGGTGTTTTTAACTGTCTTGGTTTCTACTTTGAAATGGTAGGTGAGTTTGAAAAGTCTACAAATTACTATGAGTATGCCTTGTCTGCGTGGCAAAGTTCTGTAGGTCTGCAAGATTCAAGGGTCGCTATTGCCTTTAACAACCTTGGTAGTTCTCTTAGAGAACGTGGTAGGTATTCTGATGCCCAGCTTGCATGTGAGCAGGCGTTAGAAATTGGTGAGGTTACTCTTGGCTCGAATCATTCGAATTTTGCCATATTCGTTAACAACCTTGGTTTAACCCTTCAGTGTATCGGCGATCTTCAGGGCGCGCGGCGAGCATTTGAGAGGGCATTAAGTATTGGAAGTGCTAATACGGGAGACCGCATTCCAGAAATATCTATCTGGATTAGCAATCTTGGTATGGTTCTGCGAGATTTGGGTGAACTTTCTCGCGCTCGGTGTAAACTTGAAGAGGCGTTAGCTGTAGGCGAAGCGACATTTGGTCTTCAGCACCCGCAGATGGCCACTTTCATTAACAACTTTGGTATCCTGCTTCGGGATTTTCGAGATTTTGCAGGCGCACAGCATGCATTCGAACGTGCGATTAGTATAGGGATAGCCACACTAGGGGAGCAGCATCCCAAGACGGCTATTTTTATATATAATCTTGGTCTTGCGCTCCACGATCTCAGAGATATTGAGGGGGCTCGTGTTGCTTGGAAGCGGGTTTTGGATATTAGGGAGTTGATTCTTGGGCCAGACCATCCTGATACCAAGCATGTTTATAAGAGCCTCGCCGCCCTCTCCAACTGACCCCTTTTGCGAAGGGGCGTGATTTCGCTCCCTTCCCAGTAGCAAAAATCCCCCAGGCGCGATACACTCCCCCCGCGTCCGCTTCGTAGCAGCGGGCAGTAAGCGGGACGAGCCGGTGCTCGCAACACCGACCCGTCCCTTACCACCAACCTTCCTACCTAAGGAGACCAAGGCTGATGGCTGTCCGAGACTATACCCGACTGTCGGTGAATCCTACACCGTTGCGTGCATCGCCACGTCACGACGGGATCAGGCCGGCCGGAGGATAGACGCGGCGTCGACGGACCGGGGTTGCCCGGTTGGTAGACGTGCGGCTCCGGTCCGTGCGCGCCGCTCCCTCCGGCCGGTCTCTCACCGGCAGGACGCGCCGTCGCGACGCTGCCTCCGTCATAACCGGTGGAGGCAACACGCGAAGGCTGACAGTCACGGGAGGTCTGGAGGGACGAGTCCCTCCAGCTCTTTCCTCCAAAAAAGACCATCCATCAAGGCTTTCGGGGAAAATCCGGCCGCGCCCCCTCCCATTGTCGCGCGAACGCCTTACATTCGGTCGGGGCGTAAGACCCTGTCCTATCGAATCGCACCGCATCCCAGGGAGGTTAGCGTGGAACGCATCCAGGTTGGTGGCCTGTCGGTCGCCAAGCCCCTTTATGACTTTATCGAAGGCCGGGCCTTGCCGGGCACGGGCGTGTCTGCCGCCGGGTTCTGGAGCGGCCTGGACAAGGCACTCCATACCCTGGCGCCGCGCAATGCCGCCCTGCTGGCCGAGCGCGACCGGCTTCAGGCGGCCATTGACGGCTGGCACAAGGAGCGGCGCGGCCAACCCCATGACGGGGCGACCTACAAGGCGTTCCTGAAAGAGATCGGCTATCTGCTGGAAGAAGGGCCGGACGTGACGGTGGCCACGGAGAACGTGGATCCGGAAATCGCCTCGGTCGCCGGGCCGCAACTGGTGGTGCCGGTGCTCAACGCCCGCTTCGCCCTGAACGCCGCCAATGCCCGCTGGGGCAGCCTGTATGACGCCCTCTATGGCACCGATGCGATCCCGGAGGCCGATGGTGCGGACCGGGTGGGCGGCTACAACCCGGTGCGCGGGGAAAAGGTGATCGCCCGGGCCAAGGCTCTGCTGGATCAGGCCGCCCCGCTGGCCGGGGGCAGCCACGCCGAGGTGATCGCCTATACCCTGGAGAACGGTGCCCTGGTGGCCAATCTGTCCAGCGGTGTGCGGGTTGGTCTGGCTGATCCCGCCAGCCTGGTGGGCTATCTCGGCGAGCCCCATGCGCCCGAAGCGCTGCTGTTCGTCCATAACGGCCTGCATGTGCATGTGACCCTGGACCGCACCCATCCCATCGGCAAGACCGACCTGGGCGGGGTCGCGGATGTGGAGCTGGAATCCGCCCTGACCACCATTCAGGACTGCGAAGACAGCGTCGCGGCGGTGGACGCGGACGACAAGGTGGCGGTCTATGCCAACTGGCTGGGGCTGATGAATGGCTCGCTGTCGGCATCGTTCGAGAAGGGCGGCAAGAGCCTGACCCGCGCCCTGAATCCGGACCGCACCTATCTGCGGCCCCAGGGCGGGTCGCTGACCCTGCCGGGGCGCAGCGTGATGCTGGTGCGCAATGTGGGGCATCTGATGACCTCTGACGCCATTCTGCTGTCGGACGGCAGCGAGGCGCCGGAAGGGATTCTGGACGGCTTCTTCACCAGCCTGATCGCCCTGCACGACCTGCGCGGCCCCGGCCCGATCCGCAACAGCCGGGCGGGCAGCATCTATATCGTCAAGCCGAAGATGCATGGCCCGGACGAGGTGGCCTTCGCCAACGATCTGTTCGGCGCGGTGGAAGAGGTGCTGAGCCTGCCGGCCAACACCATCAAGATGGGCATCATGGACGAGGAACGCCGCACGACGGTGAACCTGAAGGCCTGCATCGGCGCGGCGCGGAACCGGGTGGTGTTCATCAACACCGGCTTCCTGGACCGGACGGGCGACGAAATCCACACCTCGATGGAAGCCGGCCCGATGATCCGCAAGGGCGACATGAAGGGCGCGGCGTGGATCAAGGCCTACGAGGACTGGAACGTGGACGTGGGTCTGGCCTGCGGCCTGCGCGGCCGGGCGCAGATCGGCAAGGGCATGTGGGCCATGCCCGATCGCATGGCCGACATGCTGGACGCCAAGATCGGCCACCCCAAGGCCGGGGCGAACACCGCCTGGGTGCCGTCGCCGACGGCGGCCACGCTGCACGCGCTGCACTACCACGCGGTGGACGTTGCCGCCGTGCAGGATGGTCTGGCCGGCACGCGCCGGGCCAGTCTGGACGATATCCTGACCCTGCCACTGGCCGACCGGGTGAACTGGTCCGCCGAGGAGCTGAAGGCGGAGCTGGATAACAACTGCCAGGGCATTCTGGGCTATGTGGTGCGCTGGGTGGACCAGGGCGTGGGGTGCTCCAAGGTGCCGGATATCAACGACATCGGCCTGATGGAAGACCGCGCGACCCTGCGGATTTCCAGCCAGCATATCGCCAACTGGCTGCACCACGGCGTGGTCAGCGAGGAGCAGGTGATGGAGACCCTGAAGCGCATGGCCGCCGTGGTCGACCGCCAGAACGAGGGCGACCCGCTCTACCGCCCCATGGCTGCGGATTTCGAGGCCAGCATCGCCTTCAAGGCGGCCCGGGATCTGATCCTGGAGGGGCGTTTGCAGCCCAGCGGCTACACGGAACCGATCCTCCACCGTCGCCGCGCCGAGGTGAAGGCACGCGGATAACCATCCGGTTTTGTTTCATAAAAGAGATAGTGAAGAAGGCTCTACAACCATGTTCAAGCATTCCATCAGCCTGGAGACGGCCGATCTGATCGTCAACACCGCCCTGGCCAAGGGGCAGGAGATGGGCTTGCAGCCGCTGACGGTCGCGGTGCTCGATGCCGGGGGGCAGCTGAAGGTCCTGAAGCGGGCCGACGGCTCCAGCCTGGCGCGGGAAGAGATCGCCATCGGCAAGGCCACCAGCTGCCTGACCCTGGGCTTCGGCGGCCGCGAGATGGCCCGCCGGTCGCAGAAGATGGGGCCGTTCATGACGGCGTTGGAAGTGATCACCAATGGCCGCTGCGTGCCGGTGCCGGGCGGGGTCCTGGTCAAGGACGCCGAGGGCACGGTGGTCGGCGCCGTGGGCGTGACCGGCGACCTGTCGGAGAACGACGAGGTCTGCGCGGTGGCGGGCATCCAGGCCGCCGGCTTGCAGGCGGATACGGGGGACCCGGCGTAACCCCTCGACGGACACGGCGCTACCCTTTGAGGGGAGCTGATTGAGGGGAGCTTTGGGACGCCCCGGCCGCCTTGTGCGGGCCGGGGCGTTTCCCGTTCCGGCGGTTCAGGCGAAGTGGCTGCGCATGAAGTCCACGTAGTCTTGGTCGGCCATCTCTGCCCGGGCCTTGATGAAGCCCCGGGCATCGTCCCCCACCAGATAGCGCAGGCGCGGGCTGCCGTCGGTTGCCGCGTCTAGGATCACGTCTGCCACATCGGCTGCCGAGACCATCCGGGCAGCGGCCATGGCGGCAAAGGCCCGACGGGTGCGTTCCAGGAAGGGCGCGTAGTCCGCGGGCACCTCCTGGGCGGCATTCTCCGCGCTGGCACGGGCGTGGAAGGCGGTTTCTTCCACGCCGCCATGGGGAATGACCAGTTTGACGCCGATCCCGACCGCGCCCAGTTCGTAGGCCAGGGCCTCGGTGAAGCCTTCCAGGGCGAACTTGCTGGCGCAATAGGCGGAGATGGCCGGCAGGGTGAACAGGCCGGCGCCGGAACTGACGTTGACAACCACCCCGCCGCCATTGGCCCGGAAGTGGGGGAGGGCGGCCCGCGTGACATCCATGACGCCGAAGACATTCACCGCGAACTGGTCGTGCAGGCTCTTCCGGGGCAGGGATTCAAACAGGCCGTAAAGCCCGTAGCCGGCGTTGTTGATCAGAACATCGATGCGGCCGAAGCGGGTCCGTCCGGCCTCGACGGCGTTTGTTATGCTGTCTTGGTCGGCCACATCCAGCCGTGTGACCATCACCCGGTCGAGGGCCGACAGCTCCGTTTCCTCATCGGGCCGGCGCTGGGTGGCGATGACGTTCCAGCCTCGGCTTTGGAACAACCGGGCTGAGGCCCGTCCGATACCCGATGACGTTCCGGTGATCAGGACCGTCGGTGTCATGCGCTGTCTCCTGTTCGCAAGGGTCGAGACAGCCTACATAAGAGCGGAAGATTATCCCGATAAGCGGGATTATCTGGCATGGCTTGCTGAGGAAATTCGCACAATGCGGAAAGTGGGGCTGACCGAGCTGCAGGCGGTGACGGCCGTGGCGGCCGCGCGGAGTTTTCGGGCGGCTGCGGTCGATTTGGGGGTCTCTCCGTCCGCTCTCAGTCATGCGGTGGCGGTGCTGGAAGAACGCCTGGGGGTGCGCCTGTTCAACCGGACGACACGCAGCGTCGCGCTGACGGGGGCGGGAGAGCGGTTTGTCGCCCGGGTCGGCCCGGCCCTGCGCGACATCACAGAAGCGATGGACGCGGCCACCGAAGGACGGGAAACGCCGGCGGGGACGTTGCGCATCAACATGTCTTCTGGCGCGGGGCGGGGGAGTCTCGTGCCGATCATCGTCCGCTTCCAGCAGAGGTATCCGGCGGTTCATGTGGATGTGGTCACCGAGGGGCGCTTGGTGGACATCGTGGCAGAGGGGTTTGACCTGGGGGTTCGGCTGGCGGATCTGGTGCCCCAGGACATGATCACCGTGCCCCTGACCCGGCAGGAGCGTTTCGTGGTGGTCGGCACGCCGGCCTATTTTACTGCTCATGGCCGTCCTGCCACGCCGGCCGATCTGGCCGCCCATGCCTGCCTGGGCCTGCGGCTGCCGAGCGGCGCGATATACCGGTGGGAATTCGAGCGTCATGGAGAGCAAGTCCGCCTGGACGTGCGCGGCCCGCTGACCCTTCAAGGGCCGGACCTTGTGCGGGAAGCGGTGCTGGCCGGTGTGGGGCTCGGATATATGCGGGAACGAAATGTGGTGGAGGATATCAAGGCGGGGCGCCTGGATACCGTTCTGGAGGACTGGACGCCCCCTTTCCCGGGACTGTGTTTCTACTACCCCGGCCACCGCCATGTTCCGCCCGCCGTTCGGGCCTTCCTGGATGTGGCGCGGGGACAGCGGTCATGAGCGCTTGTCGTAGAGCGTCCTTCCCTGACGGGGCAGGGTTTCTGATGTGCCGCGCCGCTTCGGGAACGAGAACCTAATCCAGTTCGATGATCCGCAGGCCGGCGCTGTCTTCGGTCAGGGCGATGGCGATACTGCCGTGCTTCAGGCGCAGGGCGTCGGTGCCGAACAGGTCGCGGCGCCAGCCCTCAAGCGCCTGTACGGCGGCGTTGTCATCGGCGGCGATCCGTTCCAGGTCGGCGCCATTGGCCACCAGCTTCTGAGCCACGCCGGATTCCTCGCAGCGCATCTTCAGCAGCACCTTCAGCAGGTCCACCACCGGTCCCAGGCCCTGGGGCAGGTCTTCGCGGTCCGGCGCCCGGGGAAGGTCCTTGTCGGACAGCGCCTGAGCTTCCTGGACCGCGTCCAGAATACCCTGGCCCATCACGCCCTCGGCCATGCCCTTGGACACGCTGCGCAGTTGCGCCAGCGCGTCGGTGGTGGTGGGGACGTTGGCCGCGATCTCCAGGATGCCTTCGTCCCGCATCACCCGGTTGCGCGGCATGTCCCGTTCCTGGGCTGTGCGTTCCCGCCAGGCGGCGACCGTCTTCAAGATCGCCAGGAAGCGGCCGGAGCGGGACCGCGCCTTGATGCGCTTCCAGGCTTCTTCCGGTTCCACCCGGTAGACGGAGGGGTCGGTGAGGACTGCCATTTCCTCGTCCAGCCACGACGCGCGGCCGGAGTCTTCCAGGGTGGCGGCCAGCTTTTCGTAGATCACCCGCAAGTGGGTGACGTCGCCCAGAGCATAGATCACCTGGCGGTCGTTCAGCGGCCGGCGCGACCAGTCGGTGAAGCGCATGGTCTTGTCGATCCGCGCTTTCGCCAGCTTGGTCACCAGGGTCTCGTAGCCCACCGACTCCCCGAAGCCGCAGACCATCGCCGCCACCTGGGTATCGAAAATCGGCCGGGGCAGGGTACCCGTCAGATGCAGGAAGATCTCCAGGTCCTGACGGGCGGCATGGAATACCTTCAGCACCTTCTCGTTCGCCATCAGGTCGAACAGGGGCGTCAGGTCGATGTCCGGCGCCAGGGGATCGACGCAGCGCGCCTCCTCCCGCCCACCCAGCTGAACCAGGCAGAGCTTAGGCCAATAGGTCTTCTCGCGCATGAATTCGGTATCCACGGTCACGAAGGGTTCCGTGGACAGCCTGTCGCAGAAGGCGGAAAGGGTTTCGGTATCAGAAATCAGGGACATTACCGCCGTATAGCCCGTGCGGGCCGCGCGGGCAAGAAAAACGGCAGGATCCAGTGCATGAAGGCCCCGGAATAAGGGCGTCTTGACAAAGGGCGCCGAACGGTGTCCCTTCCGCCCAACCGTCCGTACGCCACGGGCGATTCCCCGATTCTGACGTTTTCGTCCCCGTCCCGAACACCCGAATTGCCGAAGGAAGCCGGCCATGCACCGCTACCGCACCCATACCTGCGACGATCTCCGCCCCGCCCACGAGGGCGAGACGGTGCGCCTGTCCGGCTGGATTCATCGCAAGCGCGACCACGGCAACCTGCTGTTCGTCGACCTGCGGGACCACTACGGTCTGACCCAGGTGGTCTGCGACATCTCGCACGAGGTGTTCCCGATTCTCGAAGGTGCGCGCCCCGAAAGCGTGCTGACGGTCACCGGCAAGGTGGTCCTGCGCACCGAAGAGACCATCAACGCCAAGCTGTCCACCGGGGCCATCGAAGTGGTCGCGGCAACGGTCGAGGTGCAGTCCGCCGCCGACGTGCTGCCGATGCAGGTGGCCGGCGATCAGGAATTCCCCGAAGACATCCGGCTGACCAACCGCTTTCTGGACCTGCGCCGTCCGGACGTGCATGCCAACATGATCCTGCGGTCCAAGGTGATTGCCAGCCTGCGCCGCCGCATGACCGATCAGGGCTTCCTGGAATACCAGACGCCGATCCTGACTGCGTCCAGCCCCGAAGGCGCGCGTGACTTCCTGGTGCCGTCGCGCATGCATCCCGGCAAGTTCTATGCGCTGCCCCAGGCGCCGCAGCAGTTCAAGCAGCTGCTGATGGTCAGCGGCTTCGACCGCTATTTCCAGATCGCGCCGTGCTTCCGTGACGAAGACAGCCGCGCCGACCGCAGCCCGGGCGAATTCTATCAGCTCGATTTCGAAATGAGCTTCGTCACCCAGGACGACGTGTTCAACGCCATCGAACCGGTGCTGGCCGGGGTGTTCGAGGAATTCGGCGGCGACCGGGCGGTGACCAAGCCGCCGTTCCCGCGCATTCCCTTCGACGAGGCCATGCTGAAGTACGGCTCCGACAAGCCCGACCTGCGCAACCCGCTGGTGTGCGCCGATGTCACCGAATCCTTCCGGGACGGCGGCTTCGGCCTGTTCTCCAAGCAGGTGGCTGCCGGGTCTGTGGTGCGGGCCATTCCGGCGCCGGGGGCCGCGAGCCGTCCGCGCGGCTGGTTCGACAAGCTGAACGACTGGGCGCGGGAAAACGGCGCGGGCGGTCTGGGCTACATCATCTATGGCGAAGATGGTCCGCGCGGCCCCATCGCCAAGAACCTGGAAGCCGACCGGGTGGATGCCATCCGCGAAACCGTGGGCCTGAAGGCCGGCGATGCCGTCTTCTTTGCCTGCGACAAGGCGCTGAAGGCCGCCAAGTTCTCCGGCCTGGTGCGCGAGCGGCTCTGCGACGATCTGGAACTGCGCGAAACCGGCGTGTTCAAGTTCTGCTGGACCGTTGACTTCCCGATGTACGAAATGAACGAAGACACCGGGCAGATCGAATTCAGCCACAACCCGTTTTCCATGCCCCAGGGCGAGCTGGAAGCGCTGGAGACCATGGACCCGCTGGATATCAAGGCCTTCCAATACGACATCGTCTGTAATGGCGTGGAACTGTCCTCGGGCGCCATCCGGAACCACCGCCCGGACATCATGTACAAGGCCTTCGAGATCGCCGGCTATTCCAACGAGGAAGTGGAATCCCGCTTTGGCGGCATGCTGCGCGCCTTCAAGTACGGTGCCCCGCCGCACGGTGGCTCGGCCCCGGGCGTGGATCGCATCGTGATGCTGCTGGCCGACGAGCCGAACATCCGTGAAGTCATTCTGTTCCCGATGAACGGTCAGGCACAGGACCTGCTGATGCAGGCCCCGAATTCGGTCAGCGAGAAGCAGTTGAAGGAACTGCATATCAAACTCGACCTGCCCAAGAAGGCGGTCAAGGTGAAGGACGGGGACAAGGCCGAAGGCTGAGGCTCTACATCGAGCGGAAAAGTGGGTACCGGTTTTCCGCTCCACTTGATGCTCTACCGCCTCCGTTTGGGTCGATGCACTGGGCACCCGTCCGGTGTGATTGTCATCACACTGAATTCAGTGAAGAAATTTTGTCCGGCCGTGATCACTGTCACGGCCGGACGCGTGTTCGGGGCATAGGGTTGATTTCGGAGAGCGGCCGCATCGGTGCCGCCCCGAATGGACTGCGAAAGGATCGCCCCGATGGCTACGCCCCATGCCGCGTTTTCACCGCATCACTCCATCGTTCCGTCCATGGCCACGGCCGAGGATCTGGCAGGCTTCAGCATGGTGGATTTGTCTGCCCTGGAAGGGGCCATGCTGCTGGGCCGTCAGGAACGGCGGCCGATGCATCGCGCGGCCACGTCTCCGGTGATGGTCGACCCGCTGACACTGTTTCGGGATGTGATCATCGATCTGAGGTCGCGCGCCTGACGGCTTCGGCGATGGCGTGGTCAGGGCTGATGTTCAGGCAGAATTTCGCCAGCTCCCGGGCCTGATCCGCGTGCCCCGACAGCTGCAAGGCTGCGGCCGACAGAGCCAGACCGTCGGGATCGTCGGCGCTGACGTCCAGCAGCCGACGGACGGCCTGTAGTGTTGCTTCCACATCGCCATGGTCCAGCGCGGACCGGGCTTCGGCCACCAAGCGGCGCCCCAGCGCACCCCGCCGGCTCGCCCAATAGGCTGCTGCTGCCGGACCGATCCAGGGGGGCACGGGGCATGCATATATCCTGCGGAAAGCATCGGTCATTGGCAAGTCCACCACTACCGCTTCGGGCAGGATCGGCGGCACGAGAGTGTCGGGTAGTGGCTGGTCGAGGGACAGGACACCGCAGTGGGTGCCGCTGCCATCCATGCCGATGTTGGCGCTGAGACTGCGGATCGGCTTCAGAGAAACCCCGTCATTGATGAAATGGGCGAACGTGAAGCACGAGTCCCAGGATTGCAGGCGTCCCAGTCGCTGGCCGGCGACGAGTTGCAACCGGTCCTGCCCGCCCATGGCAAAGCGGGCCTGGGCGTTCAGATCGGCAGCCAGGCTGTCGTACCCATCGAGCTCCCAATCCACCTTGGCCCATCGGTCGGCCCAACTGGCCCACCCCCACACGCTTTCCCGCAGGCAGAACCAGGTTCCGTCGGGATCGACACCGCCCGGCAAGGGCATGATGCCGGACGGCGGCATCCAGGTGCTGATCGAAAAGACTTCCGGGCGGTCAGAATAAATTTCTAGAGCCTTGTTTAAATAGGTGAGAGCGCAGGGTGCCAGACAGATGTCGTCTTCGACGACGATGGCGCGGCCATGGGAGTCCATCAGCCGGCTGACCCCCTCGATCACCGAGCGGGACAGTCCCTTATTGACAGGCGCGACAATCATTTCGACCGACGCGAAGGCGCCTTCGGCGGCTTGCAGGGCGGCGGTGCGGGCACCCTGGCAAGGGGCTTCGTCATCACCGTTGCGTGGACCGTCTGCGAATAGAGTCAGGGCCGTTTCGCGGGCCAGCGGGCTCTTGGCCAGGGCTTCGATGGCCTGACGCGTGTGATCAGGCCGCCGGAAGAGAAAGAAGGCGATCGGGGCCGGATCCGACGGATGCCTGGAAACCTTGCCGGTCATTTGCAGGCCTGCTCCCGGTCGGACAGGCGATCGAGCAGGAAGGCCCGCCACCGTCCGGCGACGGCTTCCAGGCTGTGATAGGCTTCGACAGCGCGGCGGCCGGCGCGGCCGAGGCGGGCGCGTTCCCGGGGGTCGTCCAGCAGGGCCGCACAGATGTCGAGCAACGCGCTTTCGTCCTCGGCGGGCACCAGGGCCATGCCCTGGCCCAGACCCACTTCGGGCAGGCCCCCCACGCCCATGGCCGCCACCGGACGGGCGCAGGCGGCGGCTTCCAGCGCGGTCTGGCCGAAGGTCTCCGCTTTGGAGAACAGAACCACCAGGTCGGCGGCGCCGTAAGCCAGCGGCATCATCTGCGGATGAAGCTGGGCATGGTAGGTGACGTTGGGCTGGGCGCGCAGCCAGTCCGCGTCGGCTCCGAACGCGCCGACCACCAGCAGGTGGGGCAGGGCAGGCAGGGTACGCAATCCCCGCACCATGGAGCGTCGGCGGGCGGCGCCCTTGTACGGATTGTCGAAATTGACAGCCGGGACCAACACCACGGGGGAGGCATCGGCCTGGGTGGGAATGCCCAGGGCGCGGCGGGAGACATGGGGGCTATGCGGCGTCATGGCCAGATCGTCCAGGCCGAGAGGCAGGGTAGCGATCAGAGGCGGCGCATCGGGGAAGCGCCGGCGCACTTGGTTGGCAGACCAATGGCTGTTGGCGGCCACGCAGACCCCCGGCGTGGTCAGGACTTCGCCCCGGCTCCGCCACAGGGCGGCGATCTCGTCCCGGGGAAAGACGGGATATTCTTCGGCCGTCGGACAGGTGGCGTCGCAGCCTGCTTCGTCAGCGAACAGGGCGCAGGGGCCGGGATAGGGACAGCGGCCGGTAATCGCGTACAGGTCGTGGGTGACCAGGGCGACGACGGGCACGATGTCCGCCGCTTCCGCCATCCATTCCAGGGGCCAGCGGGCGCCATGGACCATGCCGCAGATCACCACGTCCGGGATGAAGGCCTCCAGCAGGGTCATGAAACGCTTGCGCGCGCCGGCCTCCACGGCGCCACCCGGGTCATCGGCCGGGATCATGGGCAGGGCGACGGCGCCGTCGAAGACACCGGGGAACGTTTCGAGAAATGCCAGTTCGGCGTGGGTGTGGACCCCGGTCAGGGCATCCCCGTAGGCCAGCGCCACCCGATGACCGGCCAGCAACAGGGCTGCGGCCAGACGGCCGGTGGCAATGCCGGCGCCGAAGCGGATGCCGCTGTCGTTGACCAGAAGAATGCGCAGGGGCTCGTCCGCGTCAAGACGGCGGCGGGCTTCGGAAGCGCGAAGGTAGAGGGAGGCTGCTTGAATCATGGTCCATCGAGTGTAGCGGAAGATCGCGCCTAAATCACGGCCTGCTCCAGCACGGGCGCGCGGTCGGGGGCGAAGCGGGAAAGGTCCAGGGTGGTGAAGCGGCCGTGCAGGATCAATTCTGCGACTGCCCGTCCCACCGCCGGCGACTGCTGAATGCCGTGACCGGAGAAGCCGTTGGCCAGCATCAGGTTCGGTCGCTCCGGGTGCCAGCCGATCAGGGCGTTGGCATCAACCGTGTTCATGGCGTAGTGGCCGGCCCAGGCGCCGGCGAAGCGCAGGCGCTCGAAGGCCGGGATGCGGTCGGCCAGCAGGGGCCACAGCCGCTCGTCGAACAGGTCGTAGGCCACATCCAGATCCAGGGTGTCGTGGTCATCGGCGGCAGCGGGCGGCAGACCGCAGAGAAACCTGTCGCCCTCCGGCCGGACATAAAAGCCCGACGGATCGATGATCATCGGACAGCCGGGCAGGGTGTCGGGGCAGGTAAAGGTAAAAACGCAGCGCCTGCGGGGGCGCACCGGCACATCGACGCCGGCCATTGCCGCTGCCAGATGGGCGCGCGGCCCGGCGGCGTTGACGCAGACCGCGCAGCCCAAGGCCGATCCGTCATCCAGATTCAGGCCGGTAACCCGGGTACGGTCAAGGCTCAGGCCGACGACCTCGGCTTTGCGGAACACGGCCCCCTGATGGCGGGCACGGCTGCGGAACGCCTGCAGCAGGGCATAGGGATCGAACCACCCTTCGTCGCAGCGCCCCAGGCTGCCGAGCGCGATGTCGTCCACCCGTAGCCAGGGGAACCGGGCGGACAGCGCATCAGGGCTGAGCAGGTCCACCGGCGCGCCTTCGGCCTGCTGGACGCGGTGGTTGGCCTCCAGCACCGGCCGCCCGGCGGCGGTGGCGAGGAAAAGGTAGCCGCCTTCGACGAGGCTGAGGTGAGGTGGTTCGCAGCCGGGAACGGCCAGGATTTCCGGCGCCCGGCGCAGGAAGTCGATGCCGAAGCGGGAAATGCGCACATTCTCGGCCGTGGAAAATTGCTGGCGGATCGAGCCGACGGAGCGGGTGGTGGAGCACTCGGCATAGGTGGGGTCTCGCTCCAGGACCGTTACCTTGCCGGCCATGACCGGATCGGTGGTCAGGAAATAGGCGATGGCAGCGCCGATGACGCCCCCGCCGATAATGGCCACCTCGACCGCGTCGCGCATGCACGCCCCCTTTCCGCTGGATGGAGGGGAGAGGACCGATCCCCGAAGCGATGGCGATTCAGGGACTTCCGGCGCCACAGCCTCTTGTGGTCACAGGGCGCCAGGGGCCATATGCTAAGCACAGGCCCGATCAAAGGGCCAGCTGGGAAGCGACGAAAAAACCGAAAGGGAGTGTGTTTCATGCGCACAGGACGTGCGGACGCCGTGCGGACCAACAATTCGGGCGAATCCCCGGCATCCCGGGGGCTGGTCCGGAGCCGGGGCAGGGTCGGGACCGGCCTGACCGCCAGCCTGACCTTCGGGGCCGTTGTCGGTCTGGGGGTCGTGGCCGGGTTCCCGGCGGCGGCGCAGGCCACGCCCCATCTGGCCTCTCACGAAGCGGCCTATCGCCTCAGCCTTGCCTCCGCCGAACCGGGCAGCGTGGTGGGCGCCCAGGGCACCATGACCTACCGCATGGAAAGCACCTGTGCCGGCTGGACGCTGGAAACCCGCACGCGCCTGATCCTGTCCTATGCCCAGGGCCGGTCGGTGGATAACGAGTGGGAATATGTCGCCTACGAGGGGCAGGACGGCAAGGACTACAATTTCTTCATCCGCAACAAGATGGAAGGCCGCGTGGTCGAGGTGAAGGAAGGCCGTGCCACCGTACCTGGCGCCGCCGTCTTCCAGCAGCCTGAGGATGCGCAGGCCGAACTGGCCGCCGACACCCTGTTCCCCAGCGCCCACACCCTGGCCATTCTGGAAGCCGCCGAGGCGGGGAAGAAATTCGTCTCCCGTTCGGTCTTTGACGGCACCACCCCCTATGGCGCATCGCTTGTCACGGCCTTCATGGGCAAGGAACTGCCGGCCGGCACGAAGGGCGAACTGGACAACCCCCTGCTCGACACGCCGTCCTGGCCGATGACCATCGCCTTCTTCCCCCCGGAAGGAGAGCCGGACGTGGATCAGGATACCCCCAGCTACGAGGTGTCCGTGCGCTATCACGACAACGGCGTGGCGCAGGATATGGTTCAGGACTTCGGCTATTTCACCCTGGCGTCGAAGCTGACGAACCTGAAGGCGCTGCCCGAACCCGACTGTTCGAAGTAACCCGCGACACTGGATATGACCAAGACCGGAGGGGGGGCGTGTCAGCGCTCCCCTTTGCCCCATAGCCAGGCCGCCCCGCGTACGCCGCTGGAATCGCCGAAGCGGGGGCGAAGGATGCGGGTGGTGCACTCGCCGCCGAACACCCGGCCGGGCAGCAGGCGGGGCAGGGCTTCGGTCAGATGGGGCATGGCGCCCACGCCGCCGCCCAGCACGACCACTTCTGGATCGATGATGCCGATGACCACCGCAAGTGCCCGGGCCAGCCGGTCCGTATGGCGGGTCAGGGTCGCCGCGCAATCCGCATCCCCCAGGGTGGCGCCGTAGGAGATCTCTGTACCGCTCAAGGCGCGGCCGGTGTGGAGCAGGTGGTCGGCGGCGATGCCGGGGCCGGACAGGAACGTTTCCACGCAGCCGTCGCGGCCACAGTAGCAGCGACGGCCCGGTCTTTCGTCGCCGGTCATCCACGGCAGGGGCATATGGCCCCATTCGCCGGCCGTGCCGTTGGGGCCTTCCAGGATCCGGCCGTTGACCACCACGCCGGCACCGACCCCGGTGCCGAGGATCACGCCGAACACGCTGGCGGCGTCCCTGCCGGCTCCGTCCGTGGCTTCGGACAGGGCGAAGCAGTCGGCATCGTTGGCCAGGCGCACGGGGCGATCCAGCACACGGGCCAGATCCCTGTCGAGGGGGCGGCCGTTCAGCCAGGTGGAATTGGCATTCTTCACCTGCCCGGTGTGACGGCTGATCGTGCCGGGAATGCCGACGCCGACCGTCCCCCGGGCACCGACGTCCCGTTCCAGGCCGGCCACCAGATCGGCGACGCAGCGCAAGGTGGCGTCGTAGTCGTCCCGGGGTGTGGCCACACGGCGGCGGGCAAGGGTCCGCCCGTCGGAATCCGCCAGGACGATCCCCTCGATCTTGGTGCCGCCCTGGTCGATACCGATACGCACGGTCATCCGCTGCCCCCTGTCCAGGCCGGTCTCAGCCCCCCGATCGGAAGGGAACGACGCGGGCCGACGGAGAATGAAGATCGCCTCCGTCCCTGCGTCCCCCGATGGCCGAGGCATTGGC
The DNA here is from genome assembly GCA_046233135.1 of Rhodospirillaceae bacterium Z3-40. GTDB lineage: Bacteria > Pseudomonadota > Alphaproteobacteria > Rhodospirillales > Rhodospirillaceae > JBJXHN01. The sequence continues at coordinate 310,766 of JBJXHN010000007.1, forward strand.
TGCCGGTTCGGCGGGCACCAGGATATCGGCGGGCAGCACCAGACGGAAGCAGGTTCCCGGGGGTGGGCAGGCCGGCTCGGCGGTCAGCTGGCCGCCATGCAAGGCCGCAACCCGACGGCACAGGGTCAGGCCGATACCCGATCCGGGGTAGGTCTGGCGGGAGTTGAGGCGCAGGAAGGGCAGGAAGACTTTTTCCAGACTGTCGTCGGGAATGCCGATGCCGTTGTCGGTCACGGTGATGGACAGGCCGGCGGCGTCGATATCGGCCGCGATGCGGATCACCGGCGGGCGGTCCGGGGCGCGGAATTTCAGGGCATTATGCAGCAGGTTTCGGAACAGCGAGGTCAACAGGCTGGAATCGCCGCGGATCGTGGGCAGGGGGGCGATCTGGATGCGGGCATTGCTGCTCAGCGATGGCGGCATGGCCTCGCGGATTTCGGCGAGCATCTCGTTCAGATCGCAGGGCTCCGCCTCTCCGGAAGCGGCGCTGTGCCGGGCCTGTTCCAGCAAGGCATTGACCAGCTCGTTCAGTTGCTTGCCGTTGGCGATGACAAAGGACAGGTATTCGCGGGCTTCCGGATCATCGGCCAGCCCCTCGCGCCGTTCCAGCAACTGGCTGAAGCCGACGATATTGCGCAGCGGTTCGCGCAGGTCATGGGCGGCGGCGAAGGCGTAGCGTTCCAGTTCGGCGTTGGAGGCGGCCAGGGCGTCGGCGGTTTCCCGCAGGCGCATTTCGTCGTCCTTGGCCTGGGTGATGTTTTCCTCGAACGCCACATGGCAGAGCACCCGGTCGTCGTCGCCATGAACCGGGACCACGTGGTTGCGCGTCCAGTATGGCGTTCCGTCGGCCCGGCGATTGAGGAACTCGCCAGTCCAGACAGCGCCGCTGTCGATGGTGCGCCACAGGTCCGCCGACGCCCGCTGGTGGTTCTCGGTGGTGGTGTCAAAGGCCAGCTCACGCACATGCCGGCCCCGCAGCTCTTCGGGCCGGAAACCGGCGTCCTTGGCGATCTGGGCGTTGGCGAACTGGATGATGCCGGAAGGGTCGGTGATCAGAATGCCAATGGGCGTGCGCTCCAGGGCTTCCAGCAGGACCTGGCGTTCCGCATGGGCGCGGTGCAGGGCCGTCGAGTCCTGGGCAATCATCACCGCCCCCAGCACCCGACCGCTGCTGTCCCGGTCGGGCAGGAAGGAGCAGACCAGCCGCAGCACCGGACGCTCTTCCCCCACTGCCGCTGCCGTCGCCGTCGCGCCGGCGATGGCGGACATGTCGGAGTCGTCATCGTGCGTCAGCCGGCGGGGCGGGGGCAGGACCCGCAAATCCACGCCATTGACCGGTGTGCCCTGGCAGGCAAGCGCAATGGCTTCCCGGGCCAGACCGCGATCTTCAGGCACCATGAACGAGGCCAGCATTCCGTCTTCCGGATGGCCGAGGCTATGGCGGCCGAGGCGGGCCAGGGCCGGGCTCAGCCGGCGGATGCGGCCGCGCACGTCCACCGTGGCGATGGGCAGGTCGATGTCGTCAATGAATTGCTGCGCGGCCCGGCGGCTCAGCCGGTTCAGGCTGTGGCGCAGGTGGGCGGTCATCCAGCCGATGGCCGGCAGGGTCAGGACATTGACCATCATCTTCGCCAGATTGGTATCGGTGAAGACGAGCGGGAGCAGGCTGGTGGAAAAGAAGCTGGCGGCGTGGGCCAGACTGAGCAGCGCGGCGGTCAATCCGGCGCCATACCCGGCCCGGAAGCCGGCAAAAGCCACCGTAACGGCCAGGAACAGCTGCGGATTCGGTATGGGAACGTGCAGCCGCACGGCCAGCGGTATGGCGCCCACCATCACGATGGTCGGCGTCAATGCAATAGCCAGCACCCGGAACCGTGCCGGCCACGGGTCGTCTCTGTGTTCCATCTCCTTCCTCCACCGGAAACGTCGGCGGGTCCATGCCTGTTTCCGGAAGATCAAACCTGCATTTTTCTTGCGTTTTTCAAACTATGCCACGCGAATGACGCCGGTGCATTAACCAAAATCGCACCGGACGTTGGCCTGGTGCGCATGGAAAAGCCGAAAATTGGTCAGCGGTCGGTCGGATCAGGCTTGGCCAGATCGCGCTTGGCCCAGATCAAGCTTGAACGGAGTCGTCTTCCGTCAGATAGGCCGCCGTATTCACAGCCGGTGGATTGACGCCGTCGCCGCAATACAGCTGATGCAGGGTATACAGAACGGCCGTGGCTTCCGGACCCTTCAGGGAATAAAAGATGGTCTGGGCTTCCCGACGGGTCTGCACCAGTTCGTCCCGGCGCAAGCGAGCCAAATGCTGGGACAGGGCGGACTGAGACAGACCGATCCGTTTCTCCAGCTCGCCGACACTCATTTCCTGGCGCAGCAGCTGGCACAGGATGAGCAGGCGGTGTTCATTGCTCATAGCCTTCAGCACCGCGCTGCCGCGGCGCGCGTTATTCTGGAACTGTTCAAGGTCCATCAGGGGCACGTCCAAAAAGAAAGGGAACCCCTAATTCTAGGGGGCTGGACCCGAAGGAGACAAGCCTTTCTCTACAGTATCGAGCGGAAAAGTGGGTACAGGTTTTCCGGTCCACTCGATACTGTAACTATATGATTCTAGATCAAAGTGCCTGCCGTAAAAGGCAGTTTGATCTAGACGTCGGGTCGGGCAATTGCTCAGGCGCCATCGCTGGTGCTCTCTGCGTGGCCGGCCTGGGCGTCACCGGGAACAAAGGCGGGGGGCTGTACCGGCTTTGCCGGCCGGCGGCTGCGGCGGCGGGAGCGCAGGACGGAGCGGCCCTCGGCCAGGGATGACAGCAGGATCATCAACGGCGGGATGATGATCAGGGTCAGGATGGCCGACAGGGCCAGCCCGCCCAGCACCACCGCCCCCAGGCCGCGATACAGCTCCGACCCCGCTCCCGGGAACAGCACCAGCGGCGCCATGCCGAACAGGCTGGTCAGGGTGGACATGAAAATCGGCCGCACCCGGTTGCTGGTGGCTTCGACCACCGCATCGGCCATCTTCATGCCTTCCCAGCGCATGTGATGCAGGGTCTGATGGACCAGCAGGATGGCGTTGTTGACGACGATGCCGGTCAGGATGACGAAGCCCAGCATGGTCAGCATGTCCAGTGGCTGGAAATGGAACAGGTTCAGCAGCCACAGGCCGATCACCGCCCCCGCCGATGCGGTGGGCACGGTGACCATGATGATCAGCGGATAGGTGAAGCTTTCGAACAGGACGGCCATCACCAGGTAGACGATGACCAGGGCCAGCGCCAGGTTCCAGACCATCGCCTGCCAGGCTTCGGTCAGCTTGTCGGCGGTGCCGGACAGCTCCAGGGAGATGCCGGGCGGCAGGCCCTGGGCCTCCAGCGGGGTGATGACCTGCTGCTGCAGGATCTCCATGGCGCTTTCCAGCGGGATGGTGGCCGCCGGGCGGATCTGCAGGGTGACGGTGCGCACCCGCTCCAGATGGCGGATTTCGGTGGGACCGGCGGTGACGATGACATCGGCCAGGGCGTTGACCGGCAGGATCAGCCCGCTGCCGGTAACCACCGGCAGGGCGCCGATGCCCTGGGTGGCGGTGACCTTGTCTTCCAGACCGCGCAAGGTCAGGTCCAGGCGTTCGGCGCCGACGGTGATTTCATCCACCCGCAACCCGTCGTTGAAGGCGTCCACCGTTTCGCCGAATGTGCGCACGGTCACGTCGTTGTCGGCCAGCCGGACCAGGTCGGGCACCACGCGGACTTCCGGTGCGCCCAGCTCCAGGCCGGGGATGGGGCGCAACTGGTTGCCCTGGTCGCGGGGCAGGGCCTGGGCCACGCGGCCGGCGGCCTGCATGGCCACCCCCAGCACGGTGGCGAGGTCCTGGCCGCTGATGTTGACGTCCACCGCCCGACCACCCCCCACATCGCGCCCGAACAGCGAGGGCTGGGAGATGAAGCCGAAGGTGCCCGGCTCGCGGAACACCGGACCGGTCAGCACGGGGATCAGCTCGCCGGCGGCCTGTTCCTCGACGGCGGTGGCGCCGACGAAGGCCATGGTGGGCAGGGCGACGAAGAAGAAGTTGTCGATCTTCGGTGGTTGGCCCGGTTCCCGCTCTGGCCCCGTATCCCGCGCCCACAGGCCCTTCACCGAGTCCTCGATGGACGCGCCGATGGATTCGGTGGTGTCCAGGTTGTAGCCCGGCGGCGGCAGGATGACGCCGAAGACCAAGTTGCGGTTCCCTTCGGGCAGGTATTCCAGCTTGGGCAGCAGCGCCCAGGTGCACAGTCCCGTGGCACCGACCACCACCGCGACCACCAGGGCGGACAGGCTGCGGCTGCGCACGCAGGCCCGGGCCATGCCGATGACAGAGCGATGGAACAGCCGGCCGAAGCCGTCGATCACCGGGATACGGATCGTCCGGACGTGCTCGCCGCGCTTCACCCGGCCCAGCAGGCGGCGGGCAAGGGCGGGGATGACGGTGACCGCAACCACCAGGGACAGGCAGACCGACACGCTGATGGCCACGGCGATGTCGCGGAACAGCTGGCCCACCTCCAGTTCCAGGGTCAGGATCGGGATGAACACCATCACCGTGGTCAGGGCGGACACCAGGATCGCCCCCCACACCTGCTTGGCCCCCTGATAGGCGGCCTCGGCCCGGGGTTTTCCGCTTTCGCGCAAGCGGTAGATGTTTTCAAGCACGACGATGGCGGCATCCACCACCATGCCGACGGCAAAGGCGATGCCGGCCAGCGACACCACGTTCAGCGACCGGCCGAGCATGGCCATGCCGACGAAGGCGCCGATCACCGAAACGGGAATGCCCAGGGTGACCACCAGGGTCGGCCCCATGGAACGCAGGAACAGCAGCAGGATCGCGGCCGCCAGCGCCCCGCCCACATAGATGTTCTGGATCACCAGATCGATGGCGCTGTCGATGTAGATGGTCTCGTCGTAGACCTGGGTCAGGTACAGGTTCTGCTCCGCCAGCGCTCCGGCGTTCAGGTCGGCGACGGCGGCGCGGATACCCTTCATCGTCTCGATGACATTGGCGCCGGTTTCGCGCACCGCATTCATCGCCAGGGCGTAGTCGGACAGATAGCGGATGGCGGCCGACTGGTCCTTGTAGTCATAGGCGACATGGGCGATATCGCCGATCCGCACCCGTGCCAGCCCGAACCCGCTTCCGGTATCGTCGGAGCGCACCACCACGTCGCCCACGATCTCCGGCGTGGTGAACTGGCCTTCCACACGCACCGTGTAGCGGCGCTTGCCCTCGTCCACATTGCCGGCGGACAGCGAGACGTTGGCGGTGCGCAGAGCGTCCACGACGTCGGGCACGGTCAGGTGATAGGCGGCCATGCGCTCCGGGTCGATGGTTACCCGCATCTCGCGCTCGACACCGCCGTAGATGTTGACGCGCGAAACCCCGGACACCCGTTCCAGCCGGTCGCGGATCACGTCGTCGGCGAAGTCGCCGTAGTGGTGGGCGGGGGTGGTGTTGCCCGGCTTGCGCCGCAGGATGAACCAGGCGATGGCCTGATCGTCGGAACCGGAGGTGGACAGAGTCGGCTCGTCGGCTTCTTCCGGATAGCTGGACACCCGGTCCAGGCGGTTGGCCACCAGCAGCAGGGCCTTGTCCATGTTCTGGCCCGGCCCGAACTCCAGGGTGATCGAGGCTCTTCCCCGCTCGGCGCTGGACGACATTTCCCGCACGCCTTCCAGGCCCTTCAGCACCTCTTCCTGCTGGTTGACCAGTTCGCGTTCCACTTCGGCCGGGGCGGCACCGAACCATTCGGTTTCGATGGTGATGACCGGTTCGCGCACGTCCGGAGTCAGCTGGATGGGAATGGTGGTCAGACCGACCGCGCCGAACATGACCACCATCAGCACGGCGGCGATCACCGCCGTGGGGCGGGAAATGGAAGTGCGGATCAGGTCCATGACCGGGGCTCCTGAGGAAGGACGGGGCGGCGGATCGGGTCGGGAGGGGCGGGCAGGGGCCGTGGGCAGGGGATCAGGAAGGGTTGTCCGGGGGGCTGCCGCCTTCGGCCGGCGCAGCGTCGTTGGGTACCACCGGCTGGCCGGGCCGCAGGCGTTCGTTGCCCCGGATCACCGTCACGTCCCCCGGCGCGAGGCCGGACACCACCTCGAACCGGTTGCCGATGGCCCGCCCCAGGGTGACCGGGCGGATCTGTGCCGTGCCTTCGGCGACCACGAAGACGATATCGCCCTGCGGACCGGCCACGACCGCATCCTTGTGTACGCTCAGCACCTCTGCCCGGCCGTCGACGGGGATGTGCAGGGTGACGCTCTGGTTGGCGGCATGGTGGGCGGAGGCATCGGGATCGAAAGCCCCCACCGGATCGAAGCGGACCAGCCGGGTGCGGGTGCGGGGGTTTTCGCTGGGGACCACGGCGCGCACTTTGGCCCGCTCCACCCCCGGCAGGGCGACCCGGACCTCTACCCCCGGGGCCAGGCCGTTCAGCAGGGCATAGGGCACGTCCGCCTCCAGTTCCATGTCCCGGTCGTTGACCAGCGAGACGACGGCCGCGCCGATGGGCACATAGGAGCCCACCTCCGTATGCCGCTCGCTGATCACGCCGGGGTAGGGCGCGCGGATGACGGCGTCGGCCAGATCCACATCGGTCAGGGCGATGGCGGCCCTGGCCCGGGCCAGGGCCGCTTCGGCGGTCTGTACCGCGCCGGCGGCTTCTTCGACCGTGCGGCGCTGGTCGTCATATTTGCCCTGGCTGAAGGCGGCGGATTTGCGCAAGCGGACCAGCCGGCTCATTTCCTGCTCCGCCCTGGCCAGCCGGGCCTGGGCCTCGGCCAGCCCGGCCGAGGCGGCGGAGGCATCGGCCTCGGCCAGGGTGCGGGCCAGGGTCAGGGTCTGGCGGTCGAGCGTGGCGAGCACATCGCCGGCCTCTACCCGGTCTCCCACCCGCGCCGGGAAGCTTTCCACCAGGCCGGGGGTGCGGGCCGCCACCACGCCGGCCTGGCGGGCCACCAGCCGGCCGATCAGCGGGGTGGTCTGGCTGGCCTCGACGGCGCGGACGGTATCGACCCCCACCGGGGTGGCGGGGGCCTGGGCAGCAGCGGGCGAGGGACCGGCGGGGCCGGGCACGACTCCGAGTCCCGCCAGGGAAAGGCAAAGGGCGGAAACCAGGGCGAGCACGCGCGAGGGTCGCGGGGCGGACATGGGGTGTTCCTAATACCGATGTGTCGGGCCGACGGGGCGGGGCTGAAACAGGGTGCCGGAACGGTTCCCTGCCCCCATCGCAATACCGCATCGGGTTGCTCGGAGCCAGCGTTTCCTAAACTCATCGGTTCAGTCGGGCGAGCGTTCCACCGGAACGCCGATGGGGATATCACGGTTGTTGGCGCATTCCTCGACCTTCGTCACTCTTGCTTGCATCACCGGTTCCTGAAATAAATGAGTCGCAAGAACCGGATAAAGGCCTGACAGCCGGTCATTCCCGAGGACACCCGCCCCCATGGACCGGGGGCGCGGCGGGAACAAGGCCACACCGTTCGGCCAAGGGATTTGGGAGGATCCATGACCACATTGCTCGTGTCGCACCACGCCTGTATCGACCATGATACGGGTAGTTTCCACCCGGAATGCCCGGACCGCTTGCGGGCGGTCCAGCGGATTCTGGAGACCGAGGAGTTCATGATGCTCCATCGGGAGGAGGCGCCGCACGTGACGCGGGAGCAACTCATGCGTGTTCATCCCATGTCCCATATCGACAGTATCCTCGATCACGTGCCGCGCGAAGGGCATCATCATCTGGACGGCGATACGGTGCTGTCGCCGGACAGTGGCGAGGCGGCCTTGCGGGCGGCCGGCGGCATTGTCCAGGCGGTGGACGAAGTGATGTCCAAGGAAGTGCGCAACGCTTTCGTCGCGGTGCGCCCGCCCGGCCACCACGCCGAGCTGCACACGGCCATGGGCTTCTGCCTTTTCAACAACGCCGCCATCGGCGCCTTTCATGCCCGCGCCCAATGGGGGCTGGAACGGGTGGCCGTGGTGGACTGGGACGTGCACCACGGCAACGGCACCCAGCATATCTTCTGGGACCATCCCGGGATGTTCTATGCCTCCACCCACGAGGCGCATACCTTCCCCAACACCGGCTTCGTTCATGAAACGGGTGGTCACGACAACATCGTCAATTGCCCGCTGACCCCGAACAGCGGCTCGGACGAGTTCCGCGAAGCCATGGATGTGCGCCTGCTGCCGGCCCTGCGGGATTTCAAGCCCGATCTGATCATCATCAGCGCCGGTTTCGATGGCCATGCGCGCGATCCCATGGCCGGCCTGAATTTGCAGGTGGCCGATTTCGAATGGGCCACCCGCCGTATCCTCGATCTGGCCAACGAGATCTGCGACGATCGGGTGATTTCGGTGCTGGAGGGCGGATACGACATCACCGCCCTTGCGGCCTGTGTCTCCACCCACGTGCGCACGCTGATGGAGCATTGAGGGCCGCTCTCCGGGATTCTTTTTTCGTTATGTAACCCGGGCTACAGACCGCGGTCGGGGCGGACTTCTAGGGTGGGGGTGTTCTTGATCCACCCCCTCTGGGAGACACCCTGATGGAAAAGCTGCGTCTGTTTCTGGATACCCACGACACCGCCACCGGCACCTTCCCCGACGGCCTGACGGCTGATCAGTTCACGGCCTTCTACGGCCAATACCGCACCGCTTGCGCTGCCGAAGGGGTGGTGCCCCTGCAAGTGCATCTGGGGCTGGCGGACGGCCGGGCCTTCTGCCTGTCGCTTGCTCCCGATGCCGAAGCGGTGCAGCGCGCCCACGAACGGGTGGGCCTGCCCTTCCACACCATCACCGAAGTCTGCACCGCCAGTCCGGGCGACCTGTATTTCAGCGCCGCCGTCAGCGCGGCATCCTCGGCGGCGGCCTGAGCGGGCGGCGGGCGGGCAGGGGAGGGCAAGGCGATGATGGATGCCGGTCTCACCTCGATCCTGGTGATTGGCGGGCTTGCCGTGACCGCCGCCGGCTGTGCTCTGGCATTGCTGGTGCGTCGGGATCTCGCTCCGGCCGGAGCCTTCGGCGGGGCATTCGATGGCGGCGGCCGATGGATCCTGGGCGGGGCGCTGGGGGTCGGCGTGATCGCTTTCACCCTCAAACTCGTGGTCATGTCCACCCTGGCGGCCTTTCCCGCCCGCACCATCGATCCCCTGGTTGCTCTGGGACAGGGAAAGGCGCCATCGCCGCCGGGTCCGTCCCGAGGCCGGGATAGGGTTCCGGCCGGGCCGCTGCCGTGGCTGGCCCTGCCGGAACGGGCGCCTGACCCGCCGGACAACCCCCGGACTCCGGCCAAGGTGACCCTGGGCGAGCGGCTGTTCCACGATCCGGCCTTGTCGGCCTCAGGAACCGTTTCCTGCGCCTCCTGCCACGATGTCACCCGGCGGGCCGGGGACGATGGACGGGCCGTGTCAGAGGGGGCCGGCGGGCAACAGGGCAGCCGCAACGCGCCGGGCGTCTACAATGCGGCCTTCCTGGACCGGCTGTTCTGGGACGGCCGGGCGGTGAGCCTGGAGGAACAGGCCCTGGGGCCGCTGCTCAATCCGGTCGAGATGGGCATGGAATCGCCCGAAGCGGTGGCCGCAGCGGTCGCGTCCGTGCCCGGATCCGGTTATCGCGCTGCCTTCGACCGCGCGTTTGGCGCCGGAACATCGATCTCTGCCGGGCGCATCGTTCAGGCCATTGCCGCCTATGAACGCACGCTGGTGACGGCGGACAGCCCCTATGACCGCTTCGTGCGGGGCGATCCGGCCGCGTTGACGGGGCGGCAGCAACGCGGAATGTGGCTGTTCGACAGCCTGGGCTGTGCCGGTTGCCACGCCGGCCCGATGTTCAGCGGCGCCGCCGCGACTGGGCCGCGCCGGCCGTACAGTGTCCTGCTGGCCAGCCGCTTGCCGGCGGGCGCGCGGCACGGGCTGGGGCAGGACAAGGGACGGGCGCCGGTCACGCAGAGCAATGGTCTCTGGCGTGTGCCGTCCTTGCGCAATGTGGCGCTTACGGCGCCCTATTTCCACAACGGTGCGGTGACGGGTCTGGCCGAGGCCGTGCGGGTGATGGCGGTCGCCCAGCTGAACGCCATCCTCTCCGATGATCCGGCGGAGGACGGGCGCCGCCTTTTCTGGGATCCGGGCGACAGGCGCTTCCGCAGTCACGAGCGGCGGGTGCTGCGGTCTCGGGATGTGGAGGACCTGGTGGCCTTCCTGCATGCTCTGAGCAGTGACCGTCTTGCCGCCCGGATGGATACGATCGGATCGGCAACGGTCTATACTGAGGCTCCGCAAGAGGGGGCGGCGGAGGGGAGGTGATGATGGCAGAGGGAATAGGGGCGGATCTTGCCGGGCCGGTCCCGGCGGCGGCGGAGCGCTGCCTGCGGCCCTTGCTGACCACCCACCATTTTGCGCGTGGCGCTTTGGTGGTGGAGCGGGGGCAGCGGGTTTCCGGCGCCTATTTCGTGCTGGAGGGGGCACTGAGAGTTCATACCCTGACCCCCGGCGGCAAGGAAGCCATGCTGTACCGGATCACGCCGGGGGAGACCTGCATCCTTGCCCTGAACAGCCTGTTCAACGGGGTGGACTATCCAGCCTGGGTCCGGGCGGAGGTGGATACGGTGGTCGGGGTGGTGCCGGGGCCGGCCTACCGCGCGGTGTTCGAGCGGGAGCGGGCGGTGCAGGATCTCACCGTCCATGCCCTTTCCCGCGGCCTGTTCCGACTGATGGCGGAACTGGAGGAAGTGCATGGCTGCCGCCTGGACCAACGTCTGGCGCGCCATCTGCTGAGCGATGCTGACTCAGAAGGCGTGCTGTGCCGGACTCAGCAGGACCTGGCCGCCCGGCTGGGCACGACGCGAGAGGTGGTGGCCAGGATCATGGCCGATTTCGCCGCCCGGAAGTTGGTGCGTACCGGGCGCGGGGTGATCCGCCTGATCGACCGGGCGCGCCTGGAGGCAATGGCCGGCGAAGGGGGCGTCGGCAAGGACTGGTAGCGATGGGGATATCTTTCCAATTCATGGACCAGGGCGATGGTTGCCACGGGGGTGGGCTGCCGCTACAATCCCGCGCTTCGTCCGCCTTTGCGTCTTTCATGCTTTGTTAACGGATTCCATGGTCGACCAGACATCACCGGGGGCTGCCCCGGATACCCCCGTTCCCCAGGATATCGCTGCCATGACCTTCGAGCAGGCTCTGGCCGCGCTGGAAGATATCGTGCGACAGCTGGAAAGTGGCCGGGTGGAACTGGACCAGTCCGTGGGAGCCTACGAGCGCGGGGTGGCCTTGAAGCGCCATTGCGAAGCCAAATTGCAGGACGCCCGGATGAAGGTGGAGCGCATCACCCTGGGTCCCGACGGGACACCGGGCAGTGCGCCATTCGACGGGGAAGGCGGCTGACGGTCCGCGTGTCGCGGGCGGCGCCGGTCCAGATCAGGATCTCACAGACATCCATGTTTACTCAGACACAGCCCGGGGGGGAGAGCCGTTGAGCCGTCTCAAGGAGGCCATGGCGGCCGATGCGGAGGCCGTGAACGAAGAACTGTCGCGCTTGATGCCGGTGACCGGTTGCCCGGAAGACCGGGTGATCGAGGCCATGCGCTACGCCAGCCTGGAAGGGGGCAAGCGCTTGCGGCCGTTCCTGGTGCTGCAGTCCTGCGGCCTGTTTTCGGTCGCGCGGTCCTGCGCCCTGCATGTGGCGGCGGCGATCGAGATGGTGCACTGCTATTCCCTGGTGCACGACGATCTTCCGGCCATGGACGACGATGACCTGCGGCGCGGCCGTCCGACCACCCACAAGGAATACGACGAGGCCACCGCCATCCTGGCCGGGGATGCCCTGCTGACCAAAGCCTTCGAGGTGCTGAGTTTTCAGGGCACCCATGCCGATCCCGCCGTGCGGGTGGAACTGGTGAAGGAACTGGCCGTGGGGGCAGGCGCGCGCGGTATGGTCGGCGGCCAGATGGTCGATCTGATGGCCGAACGCGGCCTGACCGATGCCGATATGGACGTGCCCGCGATCACCCGCATGCACCAGCTGAAAACCGGCAAGCTGATTACCTTCAGTTGCATTGCCGGGGCGGTGATGGGCAAGGCGCCCCGTCCGTTGCGTCATGCGCTGTCTGCCTATGCCCACGACCTGGGGCTGGCCTTCCAGATCGCCGATGACCTGCTGGATGTGGAAGGCGACGCCGCAACCCTGGGCAAGACCCCGGGCAAGGACGAAGCGGCGGGCAAGAGCACCTTCGTGTCCCTGCTGGGGCTGGAGCGGGCGCGCGACCAGGCGCTGATGCTGTCCAAGCAGGCCATTTCCCATCTGGATCCCTTCGACGAGAAGGCCGACCTCCTGCGCGAGGTGGCCGAGTTCGTGGTGACCCGGAAGTCGTGACGGATCCCCGGGGGGCATCGGCCCCCCGGATTCCCCCAAGCGCCGGCCCGGGCACCAGGATGTGCCGCCGGGCCTTTTGATACGCAGGAGCCCACCCGTGACCAATCCCCTGTCGACCCCCGTCCTGGACCGCCTCGGTCGTCCCGAAGAGATCCGCAATCTGTCGCTGGCGGAGCTGGAAGCGCTGGCCAAGGACGTCCGGGCGGAGCTGATCGACGCCGTTTCGGTCACCGGCGGCCATCTGG
>JBJXHN010000008.1:0-182143 GCA_046233135.1 Rhodospirillaceae bacterium Z3-40
TGATCCAGCACCATCCGTACCGCCCGTTCGCGCACTTCAGGTGAAGACCTCGTCGAAGGTCCAGGTGTCTTGCTCATGGCTCCAGTCTCTCAAGATGGGGAGCCTCCGGCAATCCCGGGGCGGTTCAGACGACCGTCTGCTAAGATGAGCGGGAACAACACTTCTCCTGCACTTTATGGCCCTGGACACCGCGATCCCGCGTGTCGGCATGGCGGCTCGTAAGGGCGGTCCCACGGCGGATCGCCATGCGAAGGCCAAGCCGTCGGAAGGTGTTGTTCAACCGCTCGTGGGGTTGCCCTTTCGGGTTCCCGGGCGGCTGCCGGGGGCGCACCGGGCGGTGCCGCCTTGACCTTCACGCCGCGTGCTAAACTGCACGCGAAAGGGCGGGACACGATGACAAGCGGTAACGCGACCTCATCCGACTCCACGTCGAGAACCGAGTCACTGGTTCTCCAACGATTTCACCTTGTCCGCGCGAGTGGATTGGCTGAGGTCGGTACTGGTGACTCGGTGCGCCCCCTCGGGGGCGTGGGAGGTGACTCCCGCCGGCCTCATCGAGTGCGCTGGTGCGTGCTGGGAGAGGGCGGTTCGATATCCGCTAACCTCCTTCGCCATGGATACATTATCTGCGACCGCATGCAGCGCCGAGCATCCCTGCCGGACCCTTGCCGATGCCCTGGCCCGCAGCGATCCGCATTCCCCCATGTGGTGGGTCCTGGTTGGGACGCTGGTCCTTTTCGCCGTCGCCCTGGTGGGTGGCATGGGGCTGATCGGTTTCATCGCCGATGACCTGCTCGCCGGTTGGACCGGAAGGCGTCCCTGCTTTCACAGCGGTCAGGGAGGCTGGCCACCGGTCATCTCGCTGCTGCTCATCGGAGGGACCATCGCCGTGATCGCCGGCGTGCTGACGGCGTAGGTCCGCCACGCCCCTCTCGGGAAAGCCCTGGCTTTGGAAATCTCCGCTTTCGTGATAAATCTGGATGAAACGCCTCAAGAGTGTGGAGCGCCCGACCGATGCCCTCATCCTTGATCCGGGAAGCCTCCCGGCGTGGCAAGGCCGAAGCCAGCCGCCGCGACCTTCAGTACCAGGTTGACGACGCCTATTGGGCGGAAGTCTCCAAGGTCGAGGACGCGCAGACGCGCAAGAGGGAGCGGGCGGAGGCCAAGCGAAAGAGCCGGGCCAATGCCGCGCGGGCCGGCCGCATCCTGTTGAAGACGGCGATCACCTTCGGATGGCTCGGGGGCTGCGTGGCTGTCGGTGTGGACCGGACCTGGGAAATCGTTCCCGCCCTGGACGATCTCTTCTGGGGGAATGAGTGGCTGGCCTATCTGGGCTTGCTGGTGATCTTCTCCATCGGCCGCAGGGTGACGCTGGAGTTGTTCGGATTCGACGGGGGCGGATGACCATGCTCTTCCGCCGCCGCTCCCGCTCCCGCGCCTCATCCCAGGTCCCCGCCGCAGAGACGCTCCCGACCATGCGGGCCGAGGTCGCGCGTCTGGATGCCCGCCTTGCCGATCTGCTGGCGGAGACGGCGGCCCTGGCGAAAATCCGGTATCTGGAGTGGAAGGTCCGCAAGGCGGAAGACCGCCGGACCTGGCTGTTGCATGGCGTCACCATGCCCCGCTCTCCGTTCGACGCGGAACAGGACCAGCTATTCGGCGCCATGGAAGTCCGCATCCACCAGGAGGAGGACGAGGCCCGCAACGCGGTGGCCCTCCGGCAAACGGAAGAGATGCTGCGTCTGGAGTACGCCGAGGAGGACCAGGCCCGGATAACCCTGGAGCGCGAGCGGATGGAGGCGGACAAGGTCATCGCCGAAACCATCGCCAGAGCGTTGCAGGAGGATGTGGCTCCTTGAGTGGACGGGGGCGATAGCACTCCCCCACCGGGGCGCCAGTGTCGCTGATTCCCTGTCTCGGTCGCCACGCTTTTCGTCAGGGTGATTTTCGCGACGCGACCGCCCGGCCATCTCCCCCATAGCGAATCACTGCGGAACATGGCCGCACTTCGCCGACATCTGCACTTACATAGTACTTAGCGGCCCCGACCTTGTCCAGGTCGGGGCCGCTAAGTACTTGAAAATATGGTGGGCGCGACAGGGATTGAACCTGTGACCCCTGCCGTGTGAAGGCAGTGCTCTCCCGCTGAGCTACGCGCCCTTTGTCGTCGTGGGAGCGGCTTTTTATGCGGTGCCGGACCCCCTGTCAAGAAAGATTTGTTGCGAAACGTTCCGTCGCTGTTTCCAGCGCTTCGGGGAGGTCCGTGAAGCGGTCGATCACCACGTCTCCACCCAGCTCCCGTGCCGCGATGTCCGTATAGCCCCATGACACCACCACCACCGGCATCCCCGCCGCCCGTGCGGCCTGGACGTCGCTGATGCTGTCCCCCACCATCACCGTCTCCGCCGGTGCCGCCCCCAGCGCCGCACAGGCCGCCAGGAGGGGGGCGGGATCCGGCTTGCGGGTCGGCAGGGTGTCACCCCCCACCAGAGACCCCAGCCAGGGCATCAGGCCCAAGGCGTCAAGCATCGCCTGCGCCGGCCGCTCCGGCTTGTTGGTCGCACAGCCCTGTGCCACCCCAGCCGCCGCCAGATCCGACAAAACCTCCGCGACCCCGTGATAGGGCGTGGCGCCAGTGATCGGGTCGGCCTCGTAGATCTCAAGAAAACGCTCCAGACGCTCCGCATTGCCGGGGTCGGTGCCGTCGGCATTGCCCACCCCATGGGCGGCAAAGGCCCGGGCCACCAGCATCGCCGCCCCGTTCCCCACCATGCCGATCACCCGGTCCTCCGACAGGCGCGGCAGGCCCGATTCCTCCAGCAAATGGCCGATGGCGATGGCCAGGCCCGGTGCGCTGTGCACCAGTGTGCCGTCCAGGTCGTAAAGCACCGCCTTGGGCAGGCGCAGGCCGGACGCTGGGGAGCGGGAAGCGTCGGGAGAAGGCCGGGAAATGGCGTCCATGGAGAAGCGTCCTTTGCTGATCTCGAATATGCGGCCGCTTTGGCTGGCACTAAGCCCCGCGACCATGGCACAGTGCGCCCGGCGCGGCGGAAAACGGCCTTTCGCCATCCCTACCCGCTGCGCCCCATCCTGTCCAACCAAAGAATCCGACTCCCACGGTCGACCAAGACGAAAGAACCGTGCGGGTCCGATCGCGGCCCCCCAGAGGCACCCCTCAAGGAACCCCAGAGGAACTCATGTCCAGCCCAGCATCCTCCGACCTTGCCGCCGTTATCCTCGCTGCCGGCATGGGGACCCGCATGAAGTCCGCCCTGCCCAAGGTGCTCCATCCCATCGCCGGCCGGCCCATGGTCGGCCACGTCATCGCAGCCCTTGCCCCGCTCGCACCGGCCCGGACGGTGGTGGTGGTCGGGCCGGATATGCAGGCCGTGACCGATGCCGTCGCTCCCCATCCCACCGCCCTGCAGGCCGACCGATTGGGGACCGGCCATGCGGTGGCCCAGGCTCGCGACGCCCTGGCCGGCGTGACGGGGCCTGTGCTGGTGCTCTATGGCGATACGCCGCTGATCACCACGGAGACTCTGGAGCGCATGGTGGCCGCGCTGACGGGGCCGGAGGCGCCGGCGGTGGTGGTTCTGGGCTTCACCCCCGATGATCCGGCCCAGTACGGCCGGCTGATCACCACCGGCGATGGCCGGTTGGACGCCATCGTCGAGTACAAGGAGGCGTCCGAAGCGCAGCGGGCCGTCCGCCTGTGCAACTCCGGAGTCATGGCGGTGGATGGCACGGCCCTGTTCGGCCTGCTGGACAGGGTGAGCAACGACAACGCCAAGGGCGAATACTACCTCACAGACATCGTCGCCCTGGCACGCGCCGACGGCAGGACCTGCGTGGTGGTCGAGGGCGACCCGGAAGAGCTGCTGGGGATCAACTCCCGCGCCGAACTGGCCGAGGCGGAAGCCACTATCCAACGCCGCCTGCGCCAGGCGGCCATGGCCGAGGGGGCGACGCTGATTGCCCCGGAAACCGTCTATTTCTCCCACGATACCCGGCTGGGGCGGGATGTGACCGTGCATCCCTTCGTCACCTTCGGCCCCGGGGTGAGCGTGGCGGACGGCGTGGTGATCAACAGCTTCAGCCATCTGGAAGGTGCGGCCGTGGCCGAAGGTGCCCGCCTCGGCCCCTATGCGCGGCTGCGGCCGGGGGCGGACGTGGGGGCGGAGGCCCATATCGGCAACTTCGTGGAAATCAAGAAGGCCACCGTGGAGGCCGGTGCCAAGGTCAACCACCTGACCTACATCGGCGACGCCCGGGTGGGCGCAAAGGCCAACGTGGGGGCCGGAACCATCACTTGCAACTATGATGGCTTCAACAAAAGCCATACGGACATCGGGGCGGGGGCCTTCATCGGCTCCAACAGCGCCCTGGTGGCACCGGTGGCCATCGGCGACGGGGCGATCGTCGGGGCCGGCTCGACCATCACCCGCGATGTTCCCGCCGACGCGCTGGCCGTCACCCGCGCCCCGCAGGAAGAGCGCGTCGGCTGGGCCGCCCGCTTCCGCGCCCAGATGACGCGGACCAAGAAGCGATAGCCGACCCTGTGTTGCCACCCCATATGGTGGGTTCGACAAAACCGAGGAGCAGAAGGACAGACCCATGGTCGAGACCCAGGAATCCGGCATCCGGCCGGCCGCGCCCGCGCTGCTCGGGACGCTGGCCGGGGCCTTGCTGATCCTGGTGCTGGCGAGTGTCGCGATGCCGGGAATGGCCCGCGCCCAGGCGGGCGGCGGGGTGGATGTGTGCAAATCCGCCCATGCGGGCTGTCTTGCCGCCTGTGACGGGCTGGAGCCCGACGACGCCGGCCGGGCCGGGTGCCAGGCCCGCTGCGCGGCGGACCGGGCGTCCTGCATGGCGGAAGCGGGCGCAGGCGCCCTGGGCGACACCCTTGATGAGACCCTGGGTGGGATCGATTCCTTCCTGCGCGGCTTGCAGTCCGACCCGCCAGCCGCCGCCGGGCCGCCTTCCGGCAACGGGCCGCCGTCGGCCCGCGCGCCGGAGGAAGAGGGGCTGACACCGGCCCGGTGCGAACACCTGCGCGATGAGTGCTCGCGGGCCTGTCTGACCCGCCACGGGAGAGACGAGGCGGCCCTGAGTGGATGCGGCAGCCGGTGTGCGGCCGATGCCGCCCTGTGCCATGCCAAGGCCAAGGTTGACGAAGTCACGCCCCAGGTGCAGCAGGAGGTGGGCAAGTGGAAGCGTTTCCTGGACGGCTTCCTGAGCGGACAGGGCAGTGCGGGCACGGCCCCGGGACCCTATCGCACGCCGGCCGATCCCGACCCTGACGCCATCCCGGAGCCGCCGCCCCGCCGGGAAATCCCCCTTGATCCGAACGCGCCGATCTCGGAAATCTGACAACGGTACGCGGTTGGAGCGATATCCTTCCATAATGAACCATTCCATGAAGGGGCCGACCCGGCCCGATCTGATCTGACGACGGGAACTTCGATGTCCAGCTACGATTTCGACCTGATTACGATTGGCGCCGGCTCCGGCGGGGTGCGGGCCTCGCGGCTGGCCGGCGGGTATGGAGCCCGGGTGGCGGTGGTGGAAAACAGCCGCATCGGCGGCACCTGCGTGATGCGCGGCTGCGTGCCCAAGAAGCTGCTGGTCTATGGTGCCCACTTCGCCCACGACCTGGAAGACATGGCCGGATACGGCTGGACCGTCGGCGATGTTTCCTTCGACTGGCCGACCCTGGTGACCGCCAAGAACCGCGAGTTGGAGCGGCTTGAAGGTGTCTACAAGACCATCCTGCGCAGCAGCAACGTCACCCTGCTGGAAGGTCACGGCGCACTGGTCGATCCCCATACCGTATCGGTCGACGGCCGCTCCTACACGGCCGAGAAGATCCTGATCGCCGTCGGCGGCTGGCCGTCCATGCCTGCGATCCCGGGCATCCAGCACGCGATTTCCTCCAACGAGGCGCTGGACCTGATGCAGATGCCCCGGCGCATCACCATTGTCGGGGGTGGATATATTGCGGTGGAATTCGCCGGCATCTTCAATGCTCTGGGCGCCGAGGTCACCCTGGTGATCCGGGGCGAAAAGGTGCTGCGCGGGTTCGATGAGGATCTGCGCGACACCCTGTCCGAAGAACTGGTCAAGAAGGGCATCGTCATCGCCAACGGCACCGAAGTGGAGCAGATCGAGAAGAAGAGCGACGGGTCCTACCGTCTGACCCTGAACACCGGAGAAACGCCGGACACCGACCTGGTCATGTATGCCACCGGCCGCGCGCCCAACACGGGCAAGCTGGGGTTGGACGCCGCCGGGGTGCGGACCAATGCCAGCGGGGCGATCCCCGTGGACGAGTGGAACCGCACCAACGTGGAAAGCGTCTTCGCGATCGGCGATGTCACCGACCGCGTGCAGCTGACCCCCGTTGCCTTGAACGAAGGGTTGAATTTTGCCGAGACCTTCTTCCATGATAACCCCCGGAAGATGGACTACGAGAATATCGCCTCGGCGGTGTTCAGCCAGCCGCCCATCAGCTCGGTGGGGCTGACGGAGCCCGAGGCCCGGGCACGCTATGGCAAGATCCGCATCTATCGCTCGCGCTTCAAGCCGATGAAGTACACCCTGTCCGGCCGTGACGAGAAGACGATGATGAAGCTGATCGTCGACGATGCCTCCGACCGGGTGCTGGGCTGCCACATGATCGGCGTCGATGCGCCAGAGATCGTCCAGGGCCTGGCTGTCGCCCTGAAGTGCGGGGCCACCAAGGCGCAGTTCGACGCCACCGTGGGCATCCATCCCACGGCGGCCGAAGAGTTCGTGACCATGCGTGAGCCGGTCCCCGAACCCGAAAGCGATACGGCCGCGGCCTGAGCCGCGCGCGGAATTTTCTGGTCATGGGAAGGCGCGTTTCGTATATCGGACGCGCCTTCCCCACAACCCGCCGCAGCAACACAGACGAACGCGTATAAGGACAGAAGACCCATGGCTTCCACCTGGACACCGGACAGTTGGCATCAAAAAGCGATCAAGCAGGTGCCCGTTTACCCGGACACGGCCCATGTCGCGGCCGTGGAGGCCCAGCTGTCCCAGTTTCCGCCGCTGGTTTTTGCCGGCGAGGCGCGGAGCCTGCGCGCATCCCTGGCCAAGGTGGCCAATGGCGACGGCTTCCTGCTGCAGGGCGGAGATTGCGCCGAAAGCTTCGCCGAATTCTCGGCCAACACCATCCGTGACACCTTCCGCGTGATGCTGCAGATGGCCGTGGTGCTGACCTACGGCGGTGGCCTGCCGGTGGTGAAGGTGGGCCGGATGGCCGGCCAGTTCGCCAAGCCGCGCAGCGCGGATACGGAAACCGTGGACGGCGTGGAACTGCCCAGCTATCGCGGCGACATGGTCAACGCCATGGACTTCACGGCCGAAGGCCGGGTACCCGATCCGGACCGGCTGCTGCGCGTCTATAACCAGGCCGCCAGCACGCTGAACCTGCTGCGTGCCTTTGCCCAGGGCGGCTATGCCGATCTGACCAAGGTGCACCAGTGGAACCTGGATTTCGTGGAAGGCAGCCCGCCGAGCGACAAATACCGGGCCATGGCCGACCGCATCGCCGAAGCCATGGAATTCATGCGCGCCTGCGGGATCACCCCCGACTCGGTGCCGCAGATGCGCGAGACGGACTTCTACACCAGCCACGAAGCGCTGCTGCTGAACTATGAACAGGCGCTGACCCGCGTCGACAGCACCACCGGCCAGTGGTACGACTGCTCCGCCCATATGCTGTGGATCGGCGACCGCACCCGCGACCTGGATGGCGCCCACGTGGAATTCCTGCGCGGGGTGGGCAACCCCATTGGCGTGAAGGCCGGGCCGAGCATGGACCCGGACGGTCTGGTGCGGCTGTGCGACATCCTGAATCCCAAGAACGAAGCCGGCCGTCTGACCGTGATCGTGCGCATGGGGGCGGGCAAGGTGGCCGACGGCCTGCCGCCGCTGATCCGGGCCATCGAACGCGAAGGCCGCAAGGTGGTGTGGTCCTGCGACCCCATGCACGGCAATACCATAAAGGCCTCCAGCGGCTACAAGACCCGCGATTTCCAGAAAATCTTGTCGGAAGTCATCGACTTCTTCGCCATCCACCGCGCCGAAGGCACCCATGCCGGTGGCGTGCACTTCGAGATGACGGGCGCGAATGTCACCGAATGCATCGGCGGCACCCGGGCCGTCACCGAAGCGGGCCTGGGGGATCGCTACCATACCCATTGCGATCCGCGCCTGAACGCCGACCAGGCCCTGGAACTGGCCTTCCTGCTGGCCGAAAACCTGAAGGCCGAGCGGACCCAGGCGCCGGCGACGGTGGCGCAGGCAAGCTGAGGTCGGGCAGACGACGCCCCGTTTGCCCGCCGGCAGACCAACGGCCTGGCATGGGGCGTCGCCAGGATCAGGGTAAGGCCAGGGTGAGGAAACAACCATGGCGGCTGAAGACGGGCAGGATCTGATCGAACGCGGGGCGACGGGGCAGGGGGCAGACATCGTGCCGGCGGACGGGCGGCCGGACACCATGACGGCGGATCGCTGGCCGGACGCCGCAGAGGTCACCCGCTGGACCGACAAATACTTCTCACGAACCGCCGCCGTGGTGCGCAAGTTCGGCGATGCGCAGGTGACCTATGCGGTCTTCATGCGGCGTCCCGTGCTGTTCGCCGGCCGCATGGCGGTGGACTGGTTGCGAACCGTGGCCGCCGAGCGTGGCACCGAAGCGGTGGTCGAGGAAGTCTATAGCGACGGCGACTGGGTCGGCGCCGGCGAGCCGATGGTCTATATCACCGGTTCCCTGGCCGAACTGTCGGAGCTGGAAACCCTGTTCCTTCAGAAGCTGGGCGCTGCCTGTGTGGCCGCCTACAACGCCTATCACATGTGCATGGAGCTGCCAAAGGTGGGCTTCCTGGCCATGGACGCCCGCCACTGCGCCGGCACGGAAATGGCCGAGTTGATGGCCTATGCGGCCTCTGTCGGGTCGCACCGGGCGCGGCGCAAGGCGGACGCCCAGGGCTTTATCGGCAATGCCACCGACGCCACCGCCCGCCACTTCGGCCAGAACGAGGGGCGGGGCACCATGCCCCACAGCCTGATCGGCTATGCCGGATCCACGGTGCGGGCGGCCGAGATGTTCCACGAAACCCACCCGGACACGGATCTGATCGTGCTGGTGGACTACTACGGCCAGGAAATCACCGATGCCCTGGCCGTCTGCGCCCGCTTCCCGGAGCTGACCAAGGCCGGCCGGGTGGGCGTGCGGCTGGATACTCACGGCGGCCGCTATGTGGAAGGCCTGGACACCCAGACCAGCTATGAAGTGCTGGAACGCAACGCCCCGGATTCGATCCGTGGCTATCGTACGGAAACCGAGCTGCGCTACCTGATCGGGACCGGCGTTTCCGCCGCCGCCCTGTGGCACATGCGGGAATCCCTGGACAAGGCGGGCTATCCGGAAGCGCGGATCGTGGCCTCGTCGGGCTTTTCGCCGGCCAAATGCCGGGTGATGGCCATGGCCTCGGCGCCGGTGGACGTGATCGGCACGGGGTCCTACCTGCCCGATAACTGGGGCGAAACCTATGCCACCGCCGATATCATCGCCTATAACGGCGAACCCCGGGTGAAGGTGGGCCGCGAGTTCCTGTTGAAGAAGCGCTCCGAACCCAAGCCGCGCGAGCGGGGGTAGGGGAAAGCGCCGGCTGGCGGCACCCTCTCGGCTTCCCACTTTTCCGCTCGATGCTCTATGCTGCCCCATCCGACCGTCGGGTTGAACAGGAGCGGACAAGGGCGTGGCCGCGCAGCACCCTCATCAAGGCGGAAGTCTGGCGCGGCGGTTCCTGATCAGTTCGCTGCTGATCGCCCTGGTGCCGCTGACCCTTGTGTCCACCTTCTATGACATCCTGTATGTCCGCGCGCTGGACGCGGTCGCGGAAAGCCAGACCAATGCCCGGCTGGCGGCGGCGGAAAACCTGCTGCGCAGCTATCTTCAGGAACGCCAGTACGAGCTGCTGGCCCTGATCGACCAGCCGGCGGTCTATGACCTGCTGTCCCGGGACGAAGCTCCGCGCCCCCTGGGGGACAAGGCGGAAGAGCTGTTCCGCTTCCAGCTGGACAACCAGTTCGTTTATGGAGTCGTGGTCCGGCGCGGTGATGACGCGCCGCCGCTGTGGTACGCGTCGGATTTCCTGCGCCGGAGCGTGGATCTGGATGCCCTGCCGGTAACGCCCCTGGGCGACAGCACCGAGGTGCTGGGGCCGGTGCTGCCGACGGTCGAAGGACCGGGATGGCTGATCCTGCGGACCCGCGCCAGCGCAGGCGGGGAGGGCGCAGAGGACGGGCGCCCCTGGATCGGCCTGGTGCTGCGGCTGACAAGCCTGACCGAACTGACCAACGACCTGACGGTGCCCGGCCTGCAAACCCCCCTGCTGGAGGTGCCGGGCGGCGTGGCGCTGACCCCCATCGGAACCATCGCCGCGCCCGACGGGGGCGAACGGGCGGCGGAGCGGGGCAAGGACGTGACGGGGGAAGCCTTTCTGCCCGGCTGGCGGATTCGCCTGCAATGGCTGGGCGACCCGCTGTTGTCGCCGCTGGAGCAGGCGCGCTTCGGGCTATTGTTCCTGGCGATCCTGGCCGGCGGTGCGGTGGCCTGGATGTCCCGTCACCTGTCCCGCCGCCTGAACCGCCAGATCCGGCCACTGGTGGAGGGGGCGGAGCGGGTGGCCAAGGGCGACTTCGACACGCCGCTGGAGGTGGACGGCTCCGACGAGATCCGCGCCCTGGCGCTGGCCCAGGAACGCATGCGGCTGCGGCTGAAGCGGCTGGTGCGCAGCATCGTCCATGTGGAGCGCCGGGCGGCGCTGGGGCAGTTCGCCGCCGGGGTGGCGCACGAAATCCGCAATCCCCTCGCCACCATCAAGACCACCGTCCAGGCCCTGTCCCGCAAGGAAGCCGACCCCCGGCGCCGCGAGCTGATGGATATCGTCGGCCTGGAAATCGATCGGGCCAGCGACGTGGTGCAGTTGCTGCTGGACTACGCCCGGCCCCGGTCGTCGGAAGCCCAACCGGTGGATCTGCTGGATCTGGTGGAGACCGTGAAGGTGCTGGCCGATGCCATCGCCCAGGACAGCGCGGTACGCATCGAATGCGGCGGCGGAGATGCGGTGCAGGCCTGGGCCGATCCCGCCCAGGTGCGGCAGATTGTCATGAACCTGCTGATGAATGCCATCCAGGCCATGGAAGGCATGGGCGGCACGGTGAAGCTGCGGGTGCGGCGGCTGGGGCTGTCGACCTATGTGGTGGTCAAGGATACCGGGCCGGGAGTGAATGCGGAACAGCTGTCCTATCTGACCGAACCCTTCTTCACCACCAAATCCAACGGCACCGGCCTGGGGCTGGCGATATGCAGCCAGCTTGCCCAGGCCAACGGCGGCACGCTGACCTTCCGCAGCGTCTCGGGCTGGGGGTTGACCGTGATCCTGCGGCTGCCGCTCTATATCCCCGGCGGCACGCCCCCGCCGTCTCCCCCTGTGGCTCCAACATCGAAGGCCCCATGAGCGACCCTACCGTCCTGATCGTCGATGACGAGCGCAATCTAGTGCGCAGCCTGTCCTATTCCCTGACCGAAGAGGGGCTGACCGTGCATACGGCCGGAACGGGAGCGGAGGGGCTGGAGGCGGTGGACCGCCACGGACCGGACGTCATGCTGCTGGATCTGCGGCTGCCCGACATGTCGGGGCTGGAGGTGCTGGACCAGCTGGCCCTGCTGCCCGACCCGCCGGTGACCCTGATGATCTCGGCCCATGGGGATACCCGGGCGGCGGTGGATGCGGTGAAGCGCGGCGCTCACGACTACATCACCAAGCCCTTCGACCTGGACGAACTGGTGCTGCTGATCCGCCGCCACTACGATCACGCCCGGCTGAACCGCGAGGTCCACTACCTGCGGGATCGTCAGGTGCCGGCCCACGGGCTGATCGGTGAAAGTGCGGTGATGGTCGACCTGCGCGGCCGCATCGACCGCATCGGCGGCAGTTCGGCGCGGACGGTCCTGCTGCTGGGGCCGTCGGGGGGCGGCAAGACGCTGGTGGCCAAGGCCCTGCACAACGTCAAGCATCGGGACGCGCCCTTCGTGTCCATCAACTGCGCCTCCCTGCCCGAATCCCTGCTGGAAGCCGAGCTGTTCGGGGCGGAAAAGGGCGCCTATACCGGAGCTGACCGCAAGCGGACCGGTCTGGTGGCCCTGGCCGACGGCGGCACCCTGTTCCTGGACGAAATCGGCGAGTTGCCCCTGGCCCTGCAAGCCAAGTTCCTGACTTTCCTGGAAACCCACAGCTATCGCCCAGTTGGGGCGGGAGAGGAGCGCAAGGCCGACATCCGCGTCATCGCCGCCACCAACCGCGATATCCTGCGCGAGGTCGATGCCGGCACCTTCCGCCAGGATCTGTATTACCGCCTGAACGTCATGCCGCTGACCGTTCCGCCCCTGCGCGACCGGGACGGGGATGCGACGGTGCTGTCCCTGCATTTCATCGCCGAACTGGCCCGGCAGGAAGGCTGCGCGCCGATCCGGCTGGCCGACGGGGTGCTGGAGCGCTTCAATGCCTATGACTGGCCGGGGAACGTGCGCGAACTGCGCAATATCATCGAGCGGCTGACCATCCTTTATCCCGGCCAGACCATCACGCCGGGCCACCTGCCCGCCGAATTCCGGGAGCGACCGGGCCGGGGGGCGGTGCCGTCGCCGGCCCCGATGGCGGACGCCCGGTCTTCGTTGACGCCCGCCGCTGCCGGCATGGTGGGGGAAGGGGGCGACGGCCTGGAGGAGGACGAGGATCTGGGCCATAGCCTGTCCGCCGAGGTGCTGGAGAAGGAACGGCAGTACATCCTTCAAGCCCTGGCCCGCACCAACGGCCGCAAGGGGCTGGCGGCGGAGTGGCTGGGGATCTCCCGCCATGCCCTGAAGCGGCGGATGCAGAAGCACAAGATCGGGGACTACGGCTGATGGCGCGCCCGCTGGCCGCCCGGCTGCTTCTGCTACTGCTGGTGCTGGTATCGGGGGGCGCGGGGGCCGGGCGGGCCATGGAGCCCGAAGCCCTGGGGGTGCCGGCTCACGAGGCGGACCTGTCCGTGGGCTGCCTGTATCCCATGTCCGGACGGGCCGGCGGACTGGGGCGGGATTCGGTGGTCGGGCTGAAACTGGCGCTGCGCTATATCGCCGAGCGCACGGACGGCCCCTGGCCCCAGCTGCGGGTCTATCTGGGGGACACGAAGTCCAAGCGCTCCACGGCGGTCAATCTGGCCGAACGCCTTATCGACAACCACGGAGTCCGGTTCCTCTGCGGGGTGGTCAATTCCTCGGTGGCCATCGAGATTTCGGGACTGGCGCGGGAGCGGGGCGTGTTCTTCATCGGCACCGACCATGCGTCGTCCCGCCTGACCGGGGAGTTCCTGCACGAGACCTATTTCCGGGTGTCCAACGACAGCCGGCAGTCCATGTCCGCCGGGGCCTTGTACGTCAAGGACCACTTCGCCGACATCCTGCGGACGCGGCCGCTGACCATCGCCTACCTGGGACCGGACTATGAATACGGCTATCAGGTCTGGCGGGATTTCCGGGCGGCCCTGGAGGCCTTCGCCGTACCCTATACGGTCAGCAGCGTGCTCTGGCCCCGGCTGAATGAGCCCGATTACAGCCCCTATATCGCCCATCTGGTGGAAACGAAGCCGGATCTGGTGGTCAACAGCCTGTGGGGCGGGGACATGATCGCCTTCGTCAGCCAGGCCCTGCAAAGCCGCCTGTTCACCACCAGCCGCTTCGCGAACTTCGAGAAGGGCGGCGACTACGAGGCCTTCGCCACCCTGGGCGACAAGATGCCCACCGGGCTGATCCTGTCGTCCCGCCACCACAACAACTGGCCGACCACCGCGCTGAACCGATGGTTCGTCAACCAGTTCCACGAGGAAACCGGCGCCTTCCCCTCGTCAGGGGCGGAAGGGGCCTTCACCGGCCTGCTGGCCATCGCCGAAGCCGCCCGTGCGGTCGGTCCGCCCTATGCCGACAAGGCGGCCCTGATCGCGGCTTTCGAGACCCTGTCCCTGGAAACGCCGGAAGACCCGCCGGGCTTCCGCTCCACCATGGATCCCGACACCCACCAGATGCGTCAGGTGATCGCCATTGGCGAAACCGTCTCCAACACCGCCTTTCCCCCGGCCACCGTGATGCTGGGGAACTGGCGGGTGTACCGGCCGGAAGATTACGACGTGCTGGCCGCGCCCAAAGTTCTGCGCCGCCGGGCAGAGGCGGGGGAAACCCCGCCCTGAACACCGGCCGGGGATGAGCGCTCACCGCTCGGGTTTTGAGCGGGGCATGAGCGCTCGCCGCTCCGTTGCGCTGCCGAAGAGTGAGCGGTCGGCGCTCATGAGCGGGGGAAGGGGCGCTCGTTCGCAGATGCAAAAATAAACAAAAACAATGTCGTGAAAAATATTCGCTCTCTGGCATGGCCTTTGCTGTTCTGACCGCAGGCGCTCAAGCAAAAAGGCGCCATCCGCGGAGAGCGGGGAGGAACAATGTCAGGGAAGCGTCGGGAATAGACGGGACTGTCGGTCCTGCATCCATGCGTTTCATCGAACTGGGTTGGCTGTGACTTGATGACAAGTCGCGGACGGGGTCGTTTGACCTGACGCCCTCTTTCTCCTTTGCCTCCACAGAGATTTGAATTCCTTCGGCCGCGATCCCGTCGCGCCGGCACATGCATCTGGGAGGAATCGTTTGATGACGCATAAGAAACACACCGGTCCGGGGCGCGCCCTGTCCACCGCCGCCGGTCTGGCCTGCGCGCTGGGGCTCGGCCTGACCGCCGTGTCCGCCCATGCGGAAGACACCTACAAGCTGGGTCTGGTGACCTTCCTGTCCGGTGGCGCGTCCGGTCCGTTCGGTATCCCCGCCAAGAACGCCGCCGACCTGATCATCGATGCGATGAACGACGGCACCATGCCGATGCCGATGGACGGCAAGGGCATCGACGGCCGGACCATCGAACCGGTGTTCGTTGACGAAGCCGGTGGCGCCACCAAGCAGACCGCCGAGTTCCGCAACCTGGTGGAACGCGAAGGCGTGGATTCCGTGGTTGGCTACATTTCCTCCGGCGACTGCCTGGCGGTGCCGGCGGTGGCCGAAGAGCTGAAGACCCTGACGCTGCTGTTCGATTGCGGCACGCCGCGCGTCTTCGAAGAAAGAGACTACAAGTACGTCTTCCGCACCCACTCCACGGCCACCATGGACAACGTCGGCGCCGCCCGCTACGTCGCCGAGATGTTCCCCGAGCTGGAGACGGTGTCGGGCATCAACCAGAACTACTCCTGGGGCCATGACAGCTGGCGCGACTTTATCGAGACCCTGAAGGTTCTGAAGAATGGCGACGTGGAAACCACCACCGAGCAGTTCCCCAAGCTGTTCGCCGGTCAGTACGGCGCGGAAATCTCGGCCCTGATGGTACAGTCCGCCGACGTCATCCACTCCTCGTTCTGGGGCGGTGACACCGACGCCTTCATCCTGCAGGCGGCCGCACGCGGTCTGCTGGAAGACAACGATGTGATCCTGACCGCCGGGGAAACCGCGCTGAACAGCCTGGGCGACCAGATGCCCGAAGGCACGATGATCGGCGCCCGCGGTCCGTTCGGTCCCTTCGCCCCGGAAAGCGAGCTGAACACCTGGTTCCAGACCGAGTTCACCAAGCGGTTCGGCGTGCCGCCGACCTATCCGGCCTACCACATGGCCTCTGCCCTGATCGGTCTGAAGGCCGCCGCCGACAAGGCCGGCAAGGGGGCTTCCTCCGAAGACGTGATCGCCGCGCTGGAAGGCCTGGAGTTCCAGACCCCCGGCGGCCTGGTGGCGATGAACCGCGCCAAGGGCCATCAGGCGGTGACCGAAATGGTCTACGGCCGCATCGCCAAGGCCGAGGACGGCACGATCTCGTTCACCGACGTTCGCCGTTATCCGGCCGACTGCGTGAACCCGCCGGACGGCACCACGGCCGAGGACTGGATCACGTCGGGCATGCCCGGGGCCAAATGCGACTAAGACGGTTCCTCTCCTCCTTCCCGGTCCTTTCGGGGACCGGGTCTTTTTTCCAGTGTCTCCGGCGGGGGTGACCTCCCGTCTCCTATCGCGCGTCCCGCCCGGGCGCCGGCCATGATCCCGGAAGCCGAACCATGACCCAACTCTTAGCCATCCTCGTGGACGGAGTCGTCTACGCCTCCTGGCTGTTCATCATCGCTGCGGGCCTGACCCTGATCTACGGCGTGATGCGTATCCTCAACATGTCCCACGGCAGCTTCTACGCCATCGGCGCCTATGCCGGGGCGTCGATGGTGGGCTGGTATTTCTCCACCGGATCGGTGCCCTGGCTGAGCTTCGGCGTGCTGGTGGGCGCGGCCCTGATCGCCGGGCTGGTGATCGGCCTGCTGATCGAACGGGGCCTGCTGCGGTTCATGTACGGTCGCGACGAGGTGGTGATGATCCTCGTCACCTACGCGGTGTTGCTGATCCTGGAAGACGTCGTCAAGCTGGTTTGGGGCGTGGAGCCCTATTTCGCCTATCAGCCCTATACCCTGCTGGGCCGGGTCAAATTCGCCGGTTTGTCCTTTGCCAACTACGACTTCCTGCTGGTGGCCGTGTCCGTGGTCATCGGGGCGGTGCTGTGGTTCGGCCTGAACCGCACCCGGGGCGGCAAGCTGCTGCGGGTGGTGATCCATGACCGCGAGATCGCCCAGGCGCTGGGCATCAACGTGGCCCGCATTTTCACCCTGACCTTCATCATCGGTGCGGTGCTGGGAGCGCTGGCCGGGGCGCTGACCGCGCCGGGTCTGTCGGTGGTGCCGGGGATCGGCGTGGAAGTGATCGTGCTGGCCTTCGCCGTGGTGGTGATCGGCGGCCTGGGCAGCGTCTCTGGCGCCCTGGTCGGGGCGCTGATCGTCGGCCTGGCGCGGGCGGCGGCGGTCCACCTGTACCCGGATATCGAACTGTTCGTGATTTACGGCGTGATGGGCCTGGTCCTGGCGGTGCGGCCGCAGGGTCTGTTCGCCATCGCCAACGCGAGGAAAATCTGATGCCCGCCAAAACCCTCCTGTCCCTGGTGGCCGGGGCGCTGTGCGTCTTTGCCATCGGCCTGCTGGTGCCGGACTGGCTGTCCTACATCCTGATCATCGCGCTCGGCAAAGGGCTGGTGGTGCTGGGCCTGGTTCTGCTGATGCGCGCCGGCCTCGTGTCCTTCGGCCAGGGCCTGTACTACTGCGTCGGCGCCTACGTGGCGGGGATCATGACCCAGTTCACCCCGGTTACCGACGTGCTGGTGATCATGCTGGTGGCCATCACCGTCGCCGTTGCCCTGGCTGCCCTGGTGGGGCTGCTGCTCTGCCGCTACCGCGAGATCTTCTTTGCCATGTTCTCCATGGCTTTCTCGATGATCCTGTACGGCATCCTGGTGCGCTCCCAGGGGCTGGGCTCCACCGACGGCTTCAATGTCGCCCGTCCCACCCTGCTGGGCTGGGCGCCGGAAGGGGCGGATGCGGCCCTGCTGATCCTGGGCGTGGCGGTGGTGCTGGTCTTCGTGCTCGGCACGCTGATGAGCCGCTATGTCCACTCCCTGGCCGGGTACGCCGGCGAGGCGGTGCGCGAGAACGAAATCCGGGTGGAATACCTGGGCGGCTCCGTCTTCCAGATCATCTACGTCAAGTACCTGACCGCGGCCGCGCTGGCCGCCGTGGGCGGCTGCCTGACCGCGCTGGCCAGCGGCCATGTGGATCCGGAAATGGCCTATTGGACCACCTCGGGCGAGTTCGTCTTCATCGCCCTGATGGGGGGCACGGCCCATGTGGCCGCTCCGCTGGTGGCCGCCGTCCTGTTCGAGCTGCTGCGCACCTATGCCTTCGCGCTGTCGCCCTACACCTGGCAGATGATCCTCGGCATCGCCCTGCTGCTCATCATCGTCTTCCTGCCCAAGGGGCTGTGGTCGCTGACCGACCGCCTCAAGAAGAAGCAAGCCTGAGGAGCGCGCGGTCATGTCTCAAACGCAAACGCAAACCCAGACGCATGAGGCCTTCTCCGGCCCCCTGTTGCAGACCCGGAACCTGGAACGCAGCTTCGGCGCGGTGACGGCGGCGGCGGATATCAACGTCTCCATCGGCTCGGGCGAGGTGGTCGGAGTGATCGGCTCCAACGGGGCGGGCAAGACCACCTTCATCAACATGGTCACCGGCTACCTGCCGCCGTCCTCGGGAGACATCCTGATCGCCGGGCGCAGCATCGTCGGCCTGAAGCCTCGTCAGGTGGCGCGGGCCGGCGTCGGCCGCTCGTTCCAGGTGGCCCAGCTGTTCCCCGAGCTGACGGTGATGGACAACATGCTGATCGCCATGGGGCTGTCGGTGGACAAGCGCATGTCCTTCCTCGCCCCCCTGCGCTCGGCAAAGCGGATCGAAACGGCGCTGGCGACCCTGAAGGACTACGAGATCGCCGATCAGGCCGACGAGGTGGTGGCGACCCTGCCGCAGGGGATCCGCAAGCTGCTGGATATCGCCATGGCGATGCTGCTGCGGCCCCGCCTGCTGCTGCTGGACGAACCCACCTCCGGCGTCGCCATCGACGACAAGTTCGCGCTGATGGAAACGGTGATGGGGGCGGTCCGTCGCAGCAGCGCCGCCACTCTGTTCGTCGAGCACGACATGGACGTGGTGCAGCGCTACGCCGACCGGGTGCTGGCCTTCTACGACGGCCGGGTGCTCGCCGACGGTCCCACCAACAGGGTCCTGTCCGATCCCAAGGTCCAGGAACTGGTGGTCGGCCATCACCTGGACCTGAGCCAGGACGGTCCTGCCGGCCATGACGAGGAGGCCACTCCCTATGCTTGAGCTTCGCCATATCACCACCAGCATCGGCGGCACGGTCATCCTGCGCGATGTCAGCCTGTCGGTGGAGCGCGGGTCCATGGTCGGCCTGATCGGCCGCAACGGGGCGGGCAAGACCACGTCCCTGCGCACCATCATGGGGCTGATCAGGCCGACCAGCGGCACGGTCACCATCGACGGGGCGGATATGACAGCCCATGGCGCCTATGAACGGGCGCGCGGCCTGGTGGGCTACATGCCCGAAGACCGGCGGCTGATCCCCGACCTGACGGTGGAAGAAAACATCCTGGCCCCGGCCTGGGCCTGCGAGATCCCCAATGCCACCTCGCGCCTCGCCTGGATCTACGAGCTGATGCCCGAGGTGGAGGCCTTTGCCGGCCGTCGCGCGCTTCAGCTGTCGGGCGGCCAGCAGAAGCTGGTGGCGCTGGCCCGGGCGATGATGACCGGCGTGCACCTGCTGCTGCTGGACGAACCCTTCGAAGGCGTGGCCCCGGCGCTGTCCCGCCGTCTGGCCAGCGTGCTGCACACCCTGAAGGCTGAGGGGCTGACCGTGCTGCTGTCGGAATCCGACTACACCCACTCCGCCGATCTGCTGGACGCGGGGTACGTGATCGAACGCGGGGACGTCTCTCCGTTGGAAACCCTGGCCTGAGGAGTAAGCAAAGTGACCGGTTTTACTTTCGCGACGACCAAAAGCATCCTGTGTGAAGCGGGCGCGGTGGCCAAGCTGGGCACCCTGGTGGCCGGCCAGATCGGCAAGCGGGTCCAGGTGGTCACCGATCCCGGTCTGGTCAAGGCCGGCCTGCTGACCCCGGTGACCGAGAGCCTCGACAAGGCCGGGGTGACCTATGTCCTGTTCACCGATGTGGTGGCCGATCCGCCGGCCTCGGTGATCCTGACCGCCTGCCACGAAGCCCGCGCGGCCAATGTGGACGGGGTGATCGGCCTGGGGGGCGGCTCGTCCATGGATGTGGCCAAGATGGTCGCCCTGCTGGTGGGCGGCGGTGAAGCGCTGGAGGACGTCTACGGGGTCGGCATGGCCAAGGGCAAACGCCTGCCCCTGATCCAGATCCCCACCACCGCCGGCACCGGGTCGGAGGTCACGCCGATCTCCATCATCACCGTCGGCGAGACCGAGAAGAAGGGCGTGGTGGCGCCCCAGCTGCTGCCCGACATCGCCCTGCTGGATGCCGAACTGACCTTGGGGCTGCCGGCCCACGTGACGGCGGCGACCGGGGTGGACGCCATGGTTCATGCGATCGAGGCCTATACCTCGGCGTCGGCCAACAACAACCCGCTGTCGCGGATGCTCGCCCGGCAGGCCTTGCAGCTGCTGGGGGCGAATATCGAAACGGCGGTGACCGACGGCCGCAACGTCCAGGCACGCTCGGACATGCTGCTGGGCTCCATGCTCGCCGGTCAGGCGTTTGCCAATTCACCGGTGGCGGCGGTGCATGCGCTGGCCTATCCCATCGGCGGCATCTATCACGTGCCCCATGGCCTTTCCAACGCCCTGGTGCTGCCCCATGTGATGGCCTTCAACCGCAGCGCCTGTGCCGCCGAATACGCCCTGCTGGCCACGGATGTCTTCCCCGACCTGGTGGCCACGGCCGATGAGCGCGCGCGGGTGGACGCCTTCATCGAGCGGATGGCGGCGCTGACCAAATCCCTGGGGCTGGAAACCCGCCTGAGGGAGGTGGGGATCGGTGATAACGCCCTGTCGCATATGGCCGCCGAGGCGATGAAGCAGACCCGTCTGCTGGTCAACAATCCACGTCCGGTCGACGAGGACGCCGCGCTTTCGATCTATCAGCAGGCGTGGTAAGGGAATGCTTCGATGAAACAGACCGCCAACAGCCGTACCGACTATGTCCGCTTCCGGTCGATCACCACCCGCTGGATGGACAACGATGTCTACGGCCATGTGAACAACGTCCAGTATTACAGCTTCTTCGACACGGCGGTGAACAGCCTGCTGATCGAAGAAGGGGTGCTGGATATCGAAAACAGCCCGGTGATCGGCCTGGTGGTCGAGACCTCGTGCGCCTATTTCGCGCCCCTGGCCTTTCCCCAGACCGTCGAGGCGGGACTGCGGGTGACGCGCGTCGGTTCCAGCTCCATCCGCTACGAGGTGGGGCTGTTCGCCGAGGGCGCGGAAACCGCCGCCGCCCAGGGCCACTTCATCCACGTCTATGTGGACCGCGACAGCCGCCGCCCGACACCCTTGCCGGAGCCGCTGCGGGCCGTGGTCTCCACGCTGGTTCCGCCTACTCCCCTTTCGTCCGAGGCATGAAGGAACGCCACTGATGAGCCTGACCCTGACCGATGCCGCCCTGTTGCAGTCCAAAGCCCTGATCGACGGGGCCTGGGTCGATGCGGACTCCGGCGCCACCCTGCCGGTGACCGATCCGGCGAGCGGCGCGGTGATCGCCAGCGTCCCCGATATGGGCGCCGCCGAAACCGCCCGCGCCATTGCCGCCGCCGAGGCCGCCTGGCCGGCCTGGCGGGCCAAGACCGCCAAGGAGCGGGCCGGCATCCTGCGCCGCTGGTTCGATCTGGTGATGGCCGCCCAGGATGACCTGGCCAGACTGATGACCGCCGAACAGGGCAAGCCGCTGGCCGAAGCCAAGGGCGAAGTGGCCTATGGCGCCAGCTTCATCGAATGGTTCGCCGAGGAAGGCAAGCGCGCCTACGGCGAGACCATTCCCGCCCATGGCCCGGACAAGCGCATCGTGGTGATCAAGCAGCCGATCGGCGTGGCGGCGGCGATCACCCCATGGAACTTCCCGATCGCCATGATCACCCGCAAGGTGGCCCCGGCGCTGGCGGCCGGCTGTCCGGTGGTGGTGAAGCCGGCGGAGGAAACCCCGCTGTCGGCTCTGGCCATCGCCGAACTCGCCCTGCGCGCCGGGGTGCCGGCGGGGATCCTGAACATCGTCACCTGCTCGCGGGCCAATGCGGCGGCGGTGGGCGGCGAGCTGACCGGCAACCCGGTGGTGCGCAAGCTGTCCTTCACCGGCTCCACCCCCGTCGGCAAGCTGCTGATGAAGCAGTGCAGTGAGACGGTGAAGAAGGTGTCGCTGGAGCTGGGCGGCAACGCGCCGTTCCTGGTGTTCGATGATGCCGATCTGGATGCGGCGATTGCCGGGGTCATGGCCTCGAAGTACCGCAACACCGGCCAGACCTGCGTCTGCGCCAACCGTATCCTGGTCCAGGACGGCGTCTATGACGCTTTCGCCGAAAAGCTGGCCGAGGCGGTGCGCGGTCTGGCCGTCGGTCCGGGCCTGGACGGGGTGACCCACCAGGGGCCGCTGATCAACGCCGCGGCCCTGGACAAGGTGGAACGTCACGTGGCCGACGCGGTGGCCAAGGGCGGCCGGGTGGTCATCGGCGGCAAGCGCCATAGCCTGGGCGGCACCTTCTACGAGCCCACGGTGATCGCCGACGTCACCCCGGAGATGTTGGTGACCCGGGAAGAAACCTTCGGCCCGGTGGCGCCCCTGTTCCGCTTCAGGAAGGAGGAGGAGGCTATCGCCCTGGCCAACAACACCGAATTTGGCCTGGCCGCCTATTTCTACAGCCGCGACATCGGCCGGATCTGGCGAGTGGCCGAAGCCCTGGAAACCGGCATGGTCGGGGTCAACGAAGGCATCATCTCCACCGAGCTGGCGCCCTTCGGCGGGGTCAAGGAAAGCGGCCTGGGCCGCGAAGGCTCCCGCCACGGCATCGATGAGTACCTGGAAATGAAGTACATCTGCATGGGCGGGATCTGATCAGATCCCGCAAGACAGGCTCCGCAGCCGTGCTAGCGCGGCGCGGGCCTCGTCTTCCATGCGGCCGACGATGGCCGCCAGGGGCTCGATGGCGTCGGCGAAGACCACCGATTGCCCCACCGACAGGGCACCCTGGCGGCAATCCCCCGTCTCGTAGGCCCGCCGTCCGATCCTGCCCGACACCAGCGGCAGCAGCGTGTCCAGCTGCCCCTGACCGGAAGCCTCCAGGGCGGCGACCGTGGCGCTGGTCTCGTTGCGCAGGACCCGCATGGTGTTGCGCAGGGATCCCAGGATCAGCTCCGTATCCCGCTCGCTGGCGGCGATCAGCCGGTCCTTGAAGCCCGGATGCGCCCAGATTTCCTCGGCCACCAGGAAGCGGGTGCCGATCACCACGCCGTCCGCGCCCAGGGCCAGGGCGGCCACCAGCTGTTCGCCCGTGCCGATGCCGCCGCCGATCAGATAGGGGATCGACAGGGAATCCTTGGCCATCCGCCCCTGCACCATGCTGCCCACCAGATCGAGCCCCGGATGGCCGCCGCATTCGGCGCCCACCAGGGCCACCGCGTTGACCCCGGCGGCCTGGGCCTTCAGGGCATGGCGGACGGTCGGCACCTTGTGCAGCACGGTGATCCCCGCCGCCTTCAGGCCCGGCAGGTAGGGGGAAGGATCGCGGCCGGAGGTCTCGACGAAACGCACGCCCTCGGCGCGGATGACGTCGAAGATCCGGTTCGTCCGTTCCCCTTGCACCAGCTTGGGCAGCATGGAGACGTTGACGCCAAAGGGCGCGCCGTCGCACAGGGTGCGGCAGCGGCGGATCTCGTCGCGCAGGGCGTCGTCGTCGGGGAAGCTGGCGGCGGTGATGAAGCCGATCATGCCCGCCCGGCCGGCAGCGGCCACATAGTCCGCATTGGCCAGCCAGTGCAGCCCGCCCGCAACCACCGGCAGCCGCGTGCCGAACAGATCGGTGACCGCCGTGCGCAGGGGCGCGGGCACCATTGAAGGGGGCGAGGGAGGAGAGGCAAGGGTTGTCATGGGGAATCCTATGGGGGCAGGGAGCTAAAGCGTGTCGTAGGCCGGGCGGCGCTTTCCCAGAAAAGCGCTCATGCCCTCGGCCGATTCCGGATGGTCCGTGGCGGCGACGAACAGCTCTGCCTCCAGGTCCAGCTGATCGACAAGACCATTGTGCCGGGCGCCTTCCACCAGCGTCTTGGCGCGGCCCAGGGCGGCGCGCGGCCCCCGGGCGAGCTGGCCGGCCCAGGTCAGGGCGTCGGCCAGGGCATGGCCCGGCTCGGCTACCCTGTTGACCACACCAAGCGCCCGCAGGCGGCCGGTGGTGACCGGCTCCCCGGTGAACAGCAACTCGCTGACCAGCTGATGGGGCAGACCCCGGCTGAGCAGGGCCGAGGCGCCACCGTCCGGGTTCAGCCCCACTTTGACGTAGGCCATGACGAAGCGGGCATCTTCGGCCGCAACGATCAGGTCGCAGGCCAGCGCGATGGAAAACCCGGCGCCCGCGGCTGCGCCTTCCACCGCCGCGATGACCGGCAGCGGCGTGGAGCGCAGGGCGGCGATGAAGCCGTGGAAGGCCGCCAGACTGGCCCGCCGCTTGTCGCTGGTGCTGGCCGGATCGTTCAGCCGCCGCAGGTCCCCGCCCGAGCAGAAGGTCCCCCCGGCGCCGCTGATGACCACCGCCCGCACCCCATCCCCGACCGCGCCGCGCAAGGCGGCCAATCCCTTTTCATAGACCGGTGGCTGAAGGGTGTTGCGGGTCGCCGGGTCGTTCAGGGTGAGGAGCAGAACCGCCCCCTCCCGGCGCACGTCCAGCGGGGTGTCCATCGGCGGAGCGGCAGCGGCAGCGGCAGTGGTGGCGGACATCGGGGAATCCTTGCCAGGGGTGGGGGAGAGGGAAGACGGGGCGGCCGTCAGGCGGCGGCGTCCTTGATCATGGCGCGGGCGATGACGACCTGCTGGATCTGGGTGGTGCCTTCATAGATGCGGAACAGCCGCACATCGCGATAGAAGCGTTCCACCCCGTAGTCGGCCACATAGCCCGCGCCGCCGTGGATCTGCACCGCCCGGTCGGCGACCCGGCCGACCATTTCCGAGGCGTACATCTTGCAGCAGGCGGCTTCGGTGGAAACGGCCTGGCCGGCATCCTTGCGGCGGGCGGTTTCCTCGACCATGCAGCGGGCGGCGTAGTGTTCGGCCTTGCTGTCGGCCAGCATGGCCTGGATCAGCTGGAAGTCGGCGATGCGCTGGCCGAACTGTTCCCGGTCGATGGCATAACGCAGGCTGTCTTCGATCAGCCGGTCGGCGATGCCGACACAGACGGCGCTGATATGCAGCCGCCCCCGGTCCAGCACTTTCATGGCCGTCTTGAAGCCCTGGTTCAGCTTGTCCGGCCCGCCGATGATGGCGCTGGCGGGCACGCGGACGTCTTCGAAGGTGACGTCGCAGGTGTGCGCACCCTTCTGCCCCATCTTGCGGTCCGCCACCCCCAGCGAGATCCCCGGCCGGTCCGCATCCACCAGGAAAGCGGTCACTCCTCGGGAATCCCGGCTGTCGGGATCGGTGCGGGCGAAGACGGTGAAGATCCCCGCTTCGGGTGCGTTGGTGATGAAGCGCTTGGTGCCGTTCAGGATGAAGTCGTCGCCGTCCCGCCGCGCGCTGGTGCGCAGGGATCCGGCATCCGATCCGGCGCCGGGTTCGGTCAGGCAGAACGACCCCAGCAACGCGCCCGAGGCCATGCGCGGCAGATAGTGGGCCTTCTGCTCTTCCGTTCCATCGATCACCATGCCCTGGGAGCCGATGCCGTTGTTGGTGCCCATGATCGAGCGGAAAGCCGGAGAGGTCCGCCCGATGCGGAACATCACCTGCATCTCCTCGGTCATCGTCAGGCCGAGGCCGCCATAGGCTTCGGGGATCGTCAGGCCGAACAGACCCATGTCGCGCATGTCCCGCAGGATATCCTCGGGGATCCGGTCTTCGTCGGCCACGCGCTCTTCGGCCGGGCGCAGGCGCTGTTCCACGAAGCGGCCGACCGTGTCGAGAAGCTGGGTCAGGGTCTCCGGATCTAGGGACATGGATGTGTTCCGTCTCGTTGCTGGGTCATGGGATGGGGTCATGGGACAGGGCATTGGTGCCACGTTCCGTCTGAGTGGTCAAGTTTGCGGAAAAAGATTTCGATAAACGGAATAATGGCTCGAAATAGACTCGGGTCGTGAGGGTTGGCGGCGACCCGGCTGCGGTGTGGGGCGCGAAATTTTGATTAACGGGATAAAATTCCGCAAAAGTTGACGGTCGATAGGGGGCATGCGAAGGTTTGGCTCGTCCTTCCACCCGACGACCGAGGAGCCGCGACCGACGTGCGCAAGAGAGAATCCCTGACGGAAGCCCTGACCCCGGAAGACTCCGATCGCGATCCCCAGTTCGTGACCGCCCTGGCCCGGGGGCTGCATGTGTTGCGCTGCTACCGTCAGGGGGACACGGCGCTGGGCAACCAGCAGATCGCCGAGCGCACCGGCTTGCCCAAACCCACCGTTTCGCGCCTGACCTACACCCTGTCGCGTCTGGGCTATCTGGCCTATCTGCCGGAGCTGGGGAAATACCGGCTGGGGGCGGCGGTGATGTCCCTGGGATTCACCTGTCTGGGCAACATGGGGGTGCGGTCCCTGGCCCGGCCGCTGCTGCAGGAACTCGCCGACGAGACCGGGGTGTCAGTGGCGCTCGGCACCCGCGACACCCTGTCCATGGTTTATGTGGAATGCTGCCGCGGCGCCAGTACGGTCACCCTGGCGCTGGATGTGGGATCGCATATCAAGCTGGGCACGTCGGCCATGGGGCGGGCTTTCCTGGCCGGCTTGCCGGACGGCGAGCGGGAGCCGCTGATGGAGCAGATGGCCGCCCGGGAAGGCGCCCGCTGGCCGGCGGTGGAGGACGGCATCCGCCAGGCCATCGACGACTACGCCCGATTCGGTTTCACCCTGTCCGCCGGAGACTGGCGGCAGGAGGTCAACGCGGTGGGGGTGCCCCTGACCCTGGGGGACGGCCACCTGTCCTATGCCCTGAACTGCGGCGGTCCGGCTTACATGCTGACCCGGGCGCGCCTGATCTCCGACATCGGGCCGCAGTTGAAATCCCTGGCCGACCGCATCCGCCGGACCGCCGGGGCCGGCTGACGCGACTCCGGCCAACGGCCTATATGAGAAAAAATATTTTCTGCAAAATGTGGTCCTTGCGGGAGTGCGGGGGTATGCGGCTATCCGAGCGACCGGGGGTCGTATCCGGATGTATTACGTTATTCTATTGAAATATAACGATATATCTATGTCTGTGGTCGGCGCTGTCGGGCGGCCCTGGAGGGAAGTGCCGCGCAAATTCCATCTTGTGAAAATGATTTTCGCAAAACTTGATTTCGGAAATTCGTTTGCCTACAGTTCCTCTCACCCGGCCGGGGCGGTCGGGTCCGGAAGGGGCAGGCCCCCGGGTTACGAGCGGAGAAGCTAATGAGTCAGGTTGTTCAGTATTCGCGGACCGGCGCGACGGGCGTCATCACCATCGATTATCCGCCGGTCAACGCGCTGGGCTTCGATGTCCGCACCGGTTTGATCGAAGGGCTGGAGGCCGGTCTGGCCGATGACGAGGCCAAGGTTCTGGTGATCGTCGGCGGTGGCCGTACGTTCCCGGCGGGCGCTGACGTCCGCGAATTCGGCAAGCCCTCTCGCCCGCCGGTGCTGCCCGAGGTGATCTCCCGCCTGGAAGCCAGCGCCAAGCCGCTGGTGGCGGCCCTGCACGGCACGGCCCTGGGTGGCGGGCTGGAAGTGGCGCTGGGCTGTCACTATCGGGTGGCGCTGCCCTCGGCCAAGGTGGGGCTGCCGGAAGTCAAGCTGGGCCTGCTGCCCGGTGCCGGCGGCACCTTGCGGCTGCCGCGCCTGGTGGGCGTGGAGAAGGCCATGGATATCATCCTCTCCGGCGCGCCGATGACGGCCGCCGAAGCCCTGGAGCTGGGCATTCTCGATGCCGTCGAAGACGTGGACAGCGCCCTGACCGCCGGCCTGCGCATGGCTGAAAAGGTGATCGCCGAGGGCCTGCCGCCGCGTCCAGTCAGCAGGATGGATGACAAGGTGACCGGCGTGGATCTGGCGGTGTTCGAGGCTCGCCGGGCCGAACTGGCGCGCAAGATGCCCCACCTGTTCGCCCCCCACCGCATCATCGATGCCGTGGAAGCGTCCACCACCCTGCCCTTCGACGACGGCATGAAGCGGGAACGCGCGCTGTTCCTGCAATGCATGGACTCCCCCCAGCGGGGCGGCCTGATCCATGCCTTCTTCTCGGAGCGGGAAGTGGCCAAGGTCCCGGGGCTGTCGGACGATGTCAAGCCGCGCCCGGTGGACAGCGTGGCGATCATCGGCGCCGGCACCATGGGCGGCGGCATCGCCATGTGCTTTGCCAGTGCGGGCATCCCCGTGCATCTGGTGGACATGACGCCCGAGGCCCTGGAGAAGGGCATGGGCATCATTCGCCGCAACTATGAAGCCACCGCCAAGAAAGGGCGGATGACCATGGAGGCGGTGGAGGCCTGCATCGGCCGCATCACCCCGACCATGGACTATGCCGATCTGGCCGGGGTGGATCTGGTGATCGAGGCGGTGTTCGAGAACATGGGCGTGAAGAAAGAGATCTTCGGCCGCCTGGACGAGGTTTGCAAGCCGGGCGCCATTCTGGCGTCGAACACCTCGACGCTGGATATCAACGTCATCGCTTCGGCCACCAAGCGGCCGCAGGATGTGGTGGGCATGCATTTCTTCAGCCCCGCCAACGTGATGAAGCTGCTGGAAAACGTGCGCACCGACAGCACCGCCGATGACGTGGTGGCCACGGTGATGGCGCTGGGCAAGCGCATCAACAAGGTCGCGGTGCTGGTGGGTGTCTGCTACGGCTTCGTCGGCAACCGCATGCTCCACCGGCGCGGCGCGGAAGCCACGGCCCTGGTGGATGCCGGTGCCTCGCCCCAGCAGGTGGACAAGGTGCTGACCGACTTCGGCTTCCCGATGGGCCAGTTCGCCATGGGCGATCTGGCGGGCATCGACGTGGGCTGGCGCATCCGGGAAGAGCGCCGCAAGAACGGCGAGCCCGATGCGCCGCCGGTCAACTGGGTCGACAGGCTCGCCGAGATGGGACGCTTCGGCCAGAAGACGGGGGCGGGCATCTACAAATACGAAGCCGGCAACCGCAAGCCGATCCCCGATCCGGACGTCGACGTGCTGGTGGCCGACTACCGCCAGGAAAAAGGCATCACCCCCCGCGCCATCACCGACCAGGAAATCCTGGAGCGGACCCTGTACGTGATGGTCAACGAAGGCGCCAAGATCCTGGAAGAGGGCATCGCCGCCCGTGCCCTGGATATCGATGTGATCTGGATCTACGGCTACGGCTTCCCGTCCTTCCGGGGGGGGCCGATGTACTGGGCCGATCAGGTCGGCCTGGACGTGATCCTGTCTGCCATCAAGGGCTTCCGCGACACCGTCGGCGGCAGCCAGTGGGAGCCTGCCCCCCTGCTCGAACGCCTGGTGCGCGAGGGCAAGGGCTTCAGTGATCTCTGATTTCAGCACCAAGACAAAAATGCCGGCGCCACACGCCGCGCCGAACC
Source organism: Rhodospirillaceae bacterium Z3-40 (assembly GCA_046233135.1). GTDB lineage: Bacteria > Pseudomonadota > Alphaproteobacteria > Rhodospirillales > Rhodospirillaceae > JBJXHN01. The sequence continues at coordinate 29,329 of JBJXHN010000008.1, forward strand.
CGGAGTCCAAGAATGACCGACGCCGTTATCGTATCCACCGCGCGAACGCCCCTGGGGAAGTCCTTCCGCGGGGCCTTCAACAACACCCACAGTGTCGATCTGGCCGGCCATGTGATCAAACACGCCGTCGAACGCGCGGGCCTGGAGCCCGCCGAGGTGGAAGACGTGATCATGGGCGCTTCGCTGCTGGAAGGTGCCCAGGGCAAGAACATGGCCCGGCTGTGCGCCCTGCGCGCCGGTCTGCCGGTGACCACGTCGGGGACCACCATCAACCGCTTTTGCAGTTCGGGCCTGCAGGCCATTGCCATGGCCGCCCAGCGGGTGATCGTCGACAAGGTGCCGGTCATGGTCGCCGGCGGCGTGGAATCCATCAGCCTGGTGCAGAACACCCTGAACAAGGTGCATGCGGACAATGGCTGGCTGCTGGAGCACAAGCCCGACGTCTACCTGTCGATGATCGAAACCGCCGACATCGTCGCCGAACGCTACGGCATCACCCGTGAAGCCCAGGACGCCTACAGCCTGGAAAGCCAGAAGCGCACCGCCGCCGCCCAGGAAGCCGGCCGCTTGGACGCGGAAATCGTGCCGCTGCCGTCGGTCAAGCTGGTGAAGAACAAGGAAACCGGCGAGATCTCCGAAGAAGCGGTGACCCTGACCAGGGACGAATGCAACCGCCCGACCACCACGCTGGAAGGCCTCGCCGGCCTGGATCCGGTGCGCGGTCCGGGCAAGTTCATCACCGCCGGCAACGCCAGCCAGCTGTCCGACGGTGCGTCGGCCTGCGTGGTGATGGATGCCAAGCTGGCCGAGAAGAAGGGCCTTCAGCCACTGGGCATCTTCCGGGGCCTGGCCGTGGCCGGCTGCGAACCCGACGAGATGGGCATCGGCCCGGTCTATGCCATCCCCCGCCTGCTGGAACGCCAGGGGCTGAAGATGGACGATATCGATCTGTGGGAGCTGAACGAAGCCTTCGCCAGTCAGGTCCTGTACTGCCGCGACACCCTGGGCATCCCCATGGAGCGGCTGAACGTCAACGGCGGCTCCATCTCCATCGGTCACCCCTACGGCCTGACCGGCTCGCGGCTGACCGGCCACGCCCTGATCGAGGGCAAGCGGCGGGGCGCGCGCACTGTCGTCATCACCATGTGCATCGGCGGCGGCATGGGCGCGGCCGGCCTGTTCGAAGTTGCCTGAGGGAGGCCCCGATGGATCTGAACTATACCCCCGAAGATGATGCCTTCCGCGCCGAGGTGCGCCAGTTCCTCAAGGACAAGCTGCCGCCGGCGATCAGCCGGAAGGTGCGCGAGGGCAAGCGCCTGAGCAAGGCCGACCACGAAGCCTGGCACGCCATCCTGGCCGAACGCGGCTGGCTGGCGGTGCACTGGCCGACCCAGTACGGCGGCACCGGCTGGGGGCCGGTGCAGCGCTATATCTTCGACGAGGAATGCAATCTGGCCTGCACGCCGCAGATCATTCCCTTCGGCCTGTCCATGGTCGCCCCGGTGATCATCAAGTTCGGCACCGAAGAGCAGAAGAAGCACTACCTGCCGCGCATTCTGGATGGCAGCGACTGGTGGTGTCAGGGCTATTCGGAGCCGGGCGCGGGATCCGACCTCGCGTCGGTGCGGACCAGGGCGGTGCGCGACGGCGACCACTATGTGGTCAACGGCCAGAAGACCTGGACCACCCTGGGTCAGCACGCCAACATGATCTTCTGTCTGGTGCGCACCGATCCGTCGGCCAAACCGCAGCAGGGGATTTCCTTCCTGCTGATCGACATGGACACCCCGGGCGTCACCGTCCGTCCGATCATCACCCTGGATGGCGAACACGAGGTCAACGAGGTCTTCCTGGAAGACGTGCGGGTGCCCGTGGAGAATCTGGTGGGTGTGGAAAACCGGGGCTGGGACTGCGCCAAGTACCTGCTGACCTATGAGCGCACGGGCATCGCCGGCATCGGCATGGCCAAGGCGGCCATGCGCCATCTTCAGGACGTGGCCGGCCGGCAGACGGTCAACGGCGTCTCGCTGATGGACGACCCCGTGTTCCGCAGCAAGGTGGCCGAGGTGGAAATCGAACTGATGGCCGCCGAGATCACCAACCTGCGCGTGGTCGCCGCCGTCCAGGGCGGGGGCGTGCCGGGGGCGGAAAGCTCGCTGCTGAAGGTCAAGGGCACGGAAATCCGTCAGGCCGTCACCGACCTGCTGCGCCGGGCCGTGGGTCCCCATGCCCTGCCGTTCCTGCCCGATGCCCTGGATGCCGACTGGAACGGCGAAGCGGTGGGGCCGTCCTATGCCGCGCCGCTGGCCGGCCAGTATTTCAACCGGCGCAAGCTGTCGATCTACGGCGGGTCCAACGAAATCCAGAAGAACATCGTCGCCAAGATGATTCTCGGTCTGTAAGGGAGGCACGTCTCATGGACTTCACCCTCAACGACGAACAGCGCATGCTGCACGAGACGGTCACCCGGCTGGTGCGCGACACCTACGGCTTCGAACAGCGCGCCGCCTTGCTGAAGGGGGATGCGCCCTACAGCGCCGGCGTCTGGTCGACGATGGCTGAACTGGGCCTGCTGGCCGTGCCCTTCGCCGAGGAAGACGGTGGCTTTGCCGGCGGTGGTGTGGAACTGATGATCCTGCACGAAGCCTTCGGCAGCGGCCTGACCCTGGAGCCCTATCTGGCCTCGGTCGTGCTGGGCGGCGGCGTGGTGGCGCGGCTGGGCTCGGCGGAACAGCGCGAAAGCCTCCTGGCCGGCGTTATCGCCGGCGAGACCCGCCTCGCCCTGGCCTATGCCGAGGCCGAGGGCCGCTATGATCCCCATTGGGTCGACACCCGCGCCACCAAGGCGACCTCCGGCGACGGCTACAGCCTCTCCGGGGCCAAGACCGTGGTGCTGCACGGCGGCTCGGCCACCCGGCTGGTGGTCAGCGCGCGCACCGGCGGCCAGATCACCGATGCCGCCGGTCTGTCCCTGTTCCTGGTGGACCCGGCCCAGTCCGGTGTGACCGTACGGGACTATGGCACCATCGACGGCCTGCGGGCGGCCGAAATTACGTTCGAGGGCGCCTCCGCCACCCTGCTGGGCAGAGAAGGGGAGGGCGCCGAAGCTCTGGATGCCGTGCTGGCCCTGGGGGCCACGGCGCTGTGTGCCGAGGCGGTCGGGGCGATGACCCAGGCCTGCGATCTGACCCTGGATTACCTGAAGGTCCGCCAGCAGTTCGGCGGCCCCATCGGCCGCTTCCAGGCCTTGCAGCACCGCATGGTGGATATGCGCATCGGCCTGGAGCAGGTGCGCTCCGCCACCATCCTGGCCGCGGCCAGCCACGGCCTGCCCGCCGCCGAGCGGGACCGCCGGATTTCGGCGGCCAAGGCACTGGTGGGCATCACCGGCCGCAAGGTGGCGGAAGAGGCCATCCAGCTGCACGGCGGGATTGGCATGACCGACGAGGCCGCCGTGTCCCACTACGCCAAGCGGCTGGTGATGATCGATCACTGGCTGGGGGACAGCGACTACCACCTGGCCCGCTATATCGCCCTGCCCAGGGCCGCCGCCGAATGGGAAGTGGAGGCGGCCGCCTAGGCGGGAAGGCGACGGCGGGGCCGATGTCCTCCCGCCGTCGCCTTCCCGTTCACGAACCGGTACCCTGAAGACCTGACGACTTGACGATTTGACGACTATCCGGGGCGGACGGCGCCAAGACCGATCCCCCGTCAATCAAGATAAAGAATGAACAGGGAGCCCGCCCGCGCGCCTTTATCTTCGGGAGCAGACGGCAGACTTCGAACGGCTGGGAGCGTTTCGCGTGAACCTATTCCTGCAGCAGGTCCTGAACGGCCTGACGCTGGGCAGTGTCTATGGCCTCATCGCTTTGGGGCTGACACTGGTCTACGGCATCCTGCATATCCCCAACTTCGCCCATGGCGCCCTCTACATGGTCGGGGCCTATGTGGCCTTCTATGGGGTCAGCGCGCTTGACGCGAACTACTGGGTGGCCATGGCCGGGGCCGCCGGCGCGGTGGCGATCCTGGCGGTACTGTCCGAGCGGATGGTGTTCCACCGCCTGCGCCATGCCCCGCCGCTGCACGACATGATCGCCGCCATCGGTCTGCTGCTGTTCCTGGAAGCCGCCGTCCAGGCGATCTGGGGGGCGGATTTCCATCGGCTGTCGCCGCCCTATCCGGACATCCTGCGCTTCGCCGGCCTGACCGCGCCGGCCCAGCGGCTGCTGATCATCGGTGCCGCGCTGGCCCTGATGGCCGGGCTGCACCTGTTCCTGAAGCACACCATGGTCGGGGCCACCATCATCGCCATGGCCCAGAACCGCGAGGGCGCGTCCCTGGTGGGGATCGACGCCAACCGGGTGTCGATGATGACCTTTGCCATTTCCGGCGCCCTGGCGGCGGTGGCGGCGACCCTGTATGCGCCGATCAACCTGATCTCGCCCAGCATGGGCCATCTGGTGATCATGAAAGCCTTCGTCATCATCATTCTGGGGGGCATGGGCAGCATCCCGGGCGCCATTGTCGGCGGCATGGTCATCGGCTTCGCGGAAAGCTTCGGGGCCTTCTATATCTCCAACGATTACAAGGATATCGTTGCCTTTGCCCTGCTGGTGCTGATTCTGTCCCTGCGGCCCCAGGGCCTATTCACCGGAGGGGTGCGCTGATGAAAACCGCCCGCGTTCCCATCCCCGACGTCACCGCCCTGTCCCCAAAGGCAAGGGGGGGCCTGCTGGCCCTGATCGCCCTGGCCGCGGCCTTCCCCGTGGTGGCGGCCAACGACTACGCGATCTATGTGATGACCCTCGCCTATATCATGGGCATCTCGGCCATCGGGCTGAACCTGATCCTTGGCTACACCGGCCAGCTCAATCTGGCCCATGGCGGCTTCATGGGGATCGGCGCCTATACCCTGGGCATCCTGACGGCCGATTATGGAATCCCGTTCTGGATCGCCTTTCTCGCCGCCGGGATGGTGACGGGGGGACTGGGGCTGCTGGGCGGGCTGCTGTCCCTGCGGCTGAAGACCCACACCTTCGTCATCTTCACCCTGTGCGTCGGCTTCATCATCTTCCTGGTGATCGAGAAGTGGGACGCCCTGACCCACGGCACGGCCGGGCTGATCGGCATTCCCGCGCCGCCCGATATCGGTCCGCTCAGCTTCGCCACGCCGCTGGGGCAATATTATCTGGTGCTCGGCTTTCTGGTGCTGGCGCTGTTCGTCATGGGGCGGATCGTGCGGTCCCTGCTGGGGCGGGCCTTCATCGCCATCCGCAACGGCGAGGATCTGGCCGAGACCCTGGGCATTCCGCTGATGCGCACCAAGGTGCTGGCTTTCGTCATCTCCACCATCTACGCCGGGTTCGCCGGGGCGCTGTATGCCGGCCTTGTGCGGGTGCTCGGCCCGGGCATCGCCCATGAAGGCCATACCTTCGAGATGGTGGCCTTCATCCTGGTGGGCGGCGTCGGCACCCTGTTCGGCCCGGTGCTCGGCGCGGTGCTGCTGACCTGGCTGACCCAGTCCCTGCAGTTCCTGGAAGACTACCGGATGATCGTCTATGGGCCGATGCTGATCCTGCTGGTGATGTATGTGCCGCGCGGCATCGTCGGCAGCCTGCGCGACGGGCTGATGCGGTGCAAGCAGGGTGGTCCGGTCCTGTCCGGTGACGCGTCCCGGCCCGCCGGCCCATCCCTTTCCTCCAACCAGGGCCGGGAGGCCGAAGCCGATGCTTGAGGTCACCGATCTGATCAAGACCTTCGGCGGGCTGACCGCCGTGCGCAATGTCACCACCCGGTTCGCGCAGGGGCAGATCAGCGCCATCATCGGCCCCAACGGGGCGGGGAAGTCCACCTTCTTCAACCTGATCGGCGGGCTGCACAAGCCGTCGGGCGGGCGCGTGGTATTCGACGGGCGCGACGTCACCACCCTGGGGCCGGACGTGAAGGCCCGCCTGGGGATTGCCCGGACCTTCCAGACCACCACCCTGTTCGACAAGGCCACGGTGCGCGACAATCTGATCATCGGCCACCGGCTGCGCACCCGATCGACCTTCTGGGACGTGCTGCTGCACACCCGGCGCCTGCGGGCCGACGAGAAGGCCTGCCGCGACAAGGCCGAGGCCGTGCTGGATTACGTCGGCCTGGGGGCGATGGGGGACCGGCTGGCCGGCGAGATCTCGCAGGAGGAACGCAAGCGGGTGGCCTTTGCCCTGGCGCTGGCCACCGAACCCAAGATCCTGCTGCTGGACGAGCCGGCCGGGGGGATCAATCCGGAAGAAACCGTGGGGCTGGCCCGGCTGATCCGGCGGATCGCCGACGATGGAATCACCGTCTGCCTGATCGAGCACAAGATGGACATGATCATGAGCCTCGCCGACAAGATCGTGGTGCTGCACCACGGCGAGCTGATTTCCGACGACACGCCGGAAGCCACCCGCCGCAATCCCAAGGTCATCGAAGCCTATCTGGGGGCCAGCCATGCTGAGTCTTGATCGGGCCTCGCTGACTTACGGCAGCTTCCGCGCCCTGGACGAAATCTCCCTGACCGTCGAGGCCGGCGAGATCGTCGTCATGCTCGGAGCCAACGGAGCGGGCAAAAGCTCGCTGTTCCTGGCGGTCAGTGGCCTGCGCAAACTGTCCCACGGCAGCATCTACTACGACGGCCAGGTGCTGAACGGCTGCAAGCCGTCGCATATCGTCGAGGCCGGGGTGGTGCACTGTCCGGAAGGGCGCAAGCTGTTCCCCGAGATGTCGGTGCACAAGAACCTGATGCTCGGCGCCTATGTCTTTCGCCGCGAGCACCAGACCAATCAAGAGCGGCTGGAACAGGTCTACGAGATGTTCCCGGTGCTGCGCAGCAAGCGCGATGCGCCGGCCGGATCCCTGTCCGGCGGCCAGCAGCAGATGGTGGCCATCGGCCGCGCCCTGATGGGCCGGCCCCGGGTGCTGATGCTGGACGAACCCTCGCTGGGGCTGGCCCCGCTGATCGTGGAACAAGTGCTGGAAGCGATCACCGAGATCAACCACGCGGGCACCACCGTGCTGCTGGCCGAACAGAACGCCTATGCCGCACTGCGCATCGCCCATCGCGGCTATGTCATCGAAAACGGGCGGATCGTCATGGAAGGCGACCGCGAGACCCTGCTGAACGACGAGGGCGTGCGCAAGGCCTACATCGGCGCCTGAGGGCGCGGGACAAGGCCCTTCGGATGCCGAAGAACGACCAAGAAACGATCGAGGGTCCCCAATAAGGACCCCCCAAGAGGACCCCCAGAGGACCCCCAGAGGACCCCAGGAAAGGACGCTCGCGCATGTCTCTTCGCAATCCCCTGATCCGTGTCGTGGCCGGTGCCGGTCTCGGCCTGCTCGCCCTGGCCGGCATGGCACGCGCCGACGAGGTGACCATCGGGTTCACCGGCCCCTTGAGCGGTGGCGCGGCGCTATATGGCAAGAACACTCTGACCGGCCTGGAAATGGCTGTCGAGGAAGTGAACGCGGCCGGCGGCTTTGACGTCGGCGGCACCACCTACACCTTCAATCTGGTGGCCCTGGATGACAAGTATTCCCCCAGCGAAGCCGCGATCAATGCCAAGCGCCTGACCTCGCAACACGGGGCGCCGGTGATTTTCGTGCCCCATTCCGGCGGCACCTTCGCCCTGCAGGCCTTCAACGAACAGGACGGCTTCCTGATCGCCTCCTACACCAGCGTGCCGTCGGTGACTGAGCGGGGGAACAGCCTGACCTTCCGCATTCCGCCGTCGTTCATGGGTTATGTGCAGCCCTTCGCCAAGCTGGAGATGGAGAAGTTCGGCGCCAGACTGGCCATCGCCAATGCGGACCACGACTACGGCAAGGCCTGGGCCAAGGTTTTCGAACCGGCCTGGACGGAAAACGGCGGAGAGATCGTTGCCGAGAACCCCATGTCCTATATCAAGGACACCGACTTCTACAGCGGCGTTGCCCGGGTGCTGGCCGACGCGCCGGACGTGATGTTCATCGGCGGGGCGTCGGAACCCACGGCGCTGGTGGTGCGCCAGGCGCGCGAACTGGGCTATCAGGGCGGTTTTGCCATCATGGATCAGGCCAAGATGGACGAGATGGCCCGGGTGCTCGGCGGGCTCGACCTGCTGAACGGATCCATTGGCGTGATGCCCCTGGTCTATGACACCCGTCCCGGCACTGAACCCTTCATCGCCAAGTTCCGCGCGCAGTTCGACCGCGATCCCACCACCGAAAACTCCTACCACTACTCGGCGGTCAATGCGCTGGCCAAGGCCATGAGCCTGGCCGGTACGGTGGCGGACGCCAAGGCGATCTTCGCCAGCCTCGGCGAGGCCTATGCGTCCCTGCCGGCAGAAAAGAACCCGTCGCGCATCACCGGTGTCAATCCTGACGGCGGCGGCAACGCCAAGGTGGTCGTCGCCTATGTGGAGGACGGCAAGATCGTGCCCGTCCCGCTGGACGATTTCAAATAAGCCCCACACCGTCGTCAGACCGCCGATCCAACGAGGAATACCATCATGCAAGCCGTTCTCTGCCGGTCCCTGACGGGGCCGGCCGCCCTGGAACTCGCCCAGGTGTCCACCCCCGACCTGCCGCCCGGCCATGTCCGCGTCAAGGTGCACGCGGTGGGTATCAACTTCGCCGACGTGTTGATGATTCAGGGGCTGTATCAGGTGAAGCCCGAACCACCCTTCGTGCCCTGCTCCGAATTCTCCGGCGAGGTGGCCGAAGTGGCTTCGGACGTCACCACCGTCCGGCCCGGCCAGCGGGTGATGGGCCTGAACCTCGGCGGGCTGGCGGAGGAAACGGTGCTGCCCGCCGGATCCGTCTATGCCATGCCCGACGCCATGTCCTTCGTCGAAGGGGCGGCCTTTCCCGTGGCCTACGGCACCAGCCATGTGGCCCTGGACCGGCGCGCGGGGCTGAAGGCCGGCGAGACCCTGGTGGTGTTCGGAGCCGCCGGTGGCGTCGGCCTGACGGCGGTGGAAATCGGCAAGCGCATGGGGGCGACGGTGATCGCCTGCGCGTCTTCGCCGGAGAAGCTGGAGATCGCGCGCTCCCGGGGGGCGGACCACCTGATCAATTACAGGACCGAGGACCTTGGGGCGCGGCTGAAGGCGCTGGGCGGGGCCGACGTGGTCTATGACACCGTCGGCGGCGAGGCCTTCACGGCGGCGCTGAAGACCATCCGCTGGGAAGGACGGCTCGTCGTCGTCGGCTTCGCCGGCGGCACCATCCCGCAGATCCCGGCGAACCATCTGCTGGTCAAGAACATCAGCGTGTCCGGCATTTTCTGGGGCGCCTATCGCCAGAAGGACCCGGAGGTGGTCAACCGCTCGCTGGACGACCTGATGGCCTGGTACGCTGAAGGGGCGCTGAAGCCGCATATCTCCCGCGTCGTGCCCTTCGAAGCCTCCCGCGAAGCCTTCGAAGCGCTGCAGAACCGCACCAGCACCGGCAAGACCGTCATCGCGGTCCGGTCGCAGGTGTGATTGGAGAGGGACTGGCGACCATGACTGCCGAACTGATCCATCGCCGGGACATGGATTTCATCCTCTACGACGTGCTGGGGATCGAAAGCCTGCTGACCCGGCCCCGTTTCGCCGATCACGACCGGGATACGCTGTCGGCGGTTATGGATACCGCCTATGCCATCGCCGATGCGGAATTCGCCCCCCACAACCGCAAGGCCGACGAGGCCGAGCCGGAATTCCGCGACGGCAAGGTGGAGATGGTGGCCGAGGTGGGGCAGGCGCTGCGTCACTACATCGATGCCGGATTCATGACCGCCACGGCGGATTACGAGATCGGCGGCATGCAACTGCCCTTTACCCTGCATCAGGCGTGCAGCGCGGTGTTCGGCGCGGCGAATACGTCCACTCGGGCCTATCCGCTGCTGACCCAGGCGGCGGCCAATGTCATCCGTACCTTCGGGACGGAGGACCAGCGCAGCCGCTACATGCGGCCGATGCGCGAGGGCCGCTTCTTCGGCACCATGTGCCTGACCGAGCCCCAGGCCGGCTCTTCGCTGGGGGATCTGCGGACCAGCGCGCGGCAGGATGCCGACGGCAGCTGGCGGATCACCGGCAACAAGATCTTCATTTCCGCCGGCGACCACGAGCTGTCGGAAAACATCATCCACCTGGTACTGGCCCGCATCGCCGGGGCGCCGCCGGGGGTGAAGGGGATCTCGCTGTTCATCGTGCCCAAGGTGCTGGTCAACGATGACGGGACCCTTGGCGCGCGCAACGATGTCGCCCTGGCCGGGCTGATCCACAAGATGGGCTATCGCGGCACCACCTCGACCATGCTGAATTTCGGCGAGCAGGGCGGGGCCGTGGGCTATCTGGTGGGCGAGCCCGACAAGGGCCTGTCCTATATGTTCCATATGATGAACGAGGCCCGTATCGGCGTCGGCACGGGGGCGGCGGCGCTGGGCTATGCGGGCTATCGCCAAGCCCTGGCCTATGCCCGGGAGCGGTTGCAGGGCCGGCCGCTGGAGTGCCGCGACCCCACCACGCCGCCGGTGCCCCTGACCGCCCATCCCGACATCCGCCGCATGCTGCTGGCCCAGAAGGCCTATGTGGAAGGCGGGCTGACCCTGTGCCTGCTGGCCGCCACCCTGGTGGACGAGCGGGACACGGCCCCGGAGGGATCGGAGGAGCGCCGGGACGCCCACGAGCTGCTGGAGCTGCTGACCCCGGTGGTCAAAAGCTGGCCGAGCCAGTGGTGCCTGGAGGCCAACGCTCTGGCGATCCAGGTGTTCGGCGGCTATGGCTACACCCGGGAATATCCGGTGGAGCAGCTGTACCGCGACAACCGCCTGAACCCGATCCACGAAGGTGCCCACGGCATCCAGGCACTGGACCTGTTGGGGCGGAAGGTGCGTCAGGGGGGCGGCCGGGGATTCGCCCTGCTGCGAGCCCGCATGCGCGCCACCATTGCCGCCGCCGCCGCCGTGCCCGCCCTGGCCGAAGGAGCGGCCGAGCTGGAGGCGATGCTGAGCCGCTTGGAAGCGGTGACCGTGACCCTGCTGGCCGCCGTTGCCGCCGATGCCAACAAGGGGCTGGCCAATGCCTCGATCTATCTTGAGGCCTTTGGCCACGGGGTGGTGGCCTGGATCTGGTTGCGCCAGGCCCTGGTGGCCTCGGCCCGGCTGACCGGCGGCGGGGCCGGACCGGGGGACGAAGAGCGGGCCTTCCTGGAAGGGAAGCTGCATGCCTGCGCCTATTTCCTGCGCTGGGAACTGCCCCGCACCGGCCCCCAACTGGACCGGCTGGAGGCCCTGGACGACACCTGGCTGGCCGTGCCGCCGGAGTGCCTGTGAGAACGGGCCTGTGAGCGGCACAGATCCCCGGCCCGACCTGGCGCTGCTCCGACACCTCGCGTCTTCGCCGCCGCTGGCGGTGGGGGCATCGGCGTTTCTGTTCCTGCGCCATGGACGGACGGCGGCCAACCGGGAGCGCCGCTACCAATCTCCCGGCGAGCCGTTGGACGCCCTGGGCCGCACCCAGGCAGCAGAGGCGGCCCGGGTGCTGGCGGGCTGCGCGGTCTCGCGGATTGTCGCCAGTCCGTATCGCCGGACCCTGGAAACGGCAGACGCGGTCCGGGCGGGTCTCGGCTGTCCGGTGACCATCGACCCCGGATTGGCCGAACGGAACTTCGGAGGTCTGCGCGGCACCACCTACATCACCCTGGACTGGGCCGCCGAACCGGAAGGGGGAGAACCGCTGCCGGCTTTCGTCGGCCGGGTGCGGGAGGCGGCGGTGCGGCTGCTTGCCACGGATCCGCAGGACGGCGGTCGGCCGCTGCTGGTGGCCCATGGCGGAACCCTGATGGTGCTGGCCGCCGCTCTGGGGGTGACACTGGAGCCGGAGGATCGCAGCAATGCCCGTCCTTTGCGCTTTCAACGGAACGCCGACGGCGAATGGTCTGCCGCCGGCGTGTCCGTCTCGGGAGCGCCGGGCTAGTCCGGCTTGCGCGGGATCTCGTCGGCGGGGACGCCTTCGGGTTTTTCACTACCCGAGCGGCGACGGAAGGTGCCCTGGCCGACGGCCAGCAGGGTGCCGTCCGGGCCGAAGACCTCTCCCTGACTGGAATAGATCCGTCCGCCGCTGGCCTTCAGGGTGCCCACGGCGCGGACGCGGCCGCCCGTGCACTGGCCGGTGAAGGCGGTGGTCAGCGACAGGGTCACCGACCGCCGCACCCGGCCGGGGACGGGACAGAACAGGCCGGGCAGGCTCATCGTCTGGTCCAGCAGGGTGGCGAGGACGCCCCCGTGCAGCACGCCGCTGCGGTTCATGTGGCGCTCGTCGGCTTCCAATTCCATGACGCAGCGGCCGTCTTCCCAGGCGGTGACGACGAAGCCCAGGGTCTTCTGGATGCCGACCGGCTCTTCAGGGGGGCGGGAAGAAAAGTCGCTCATCGGAACACGGTCTCCGGCAGCCACAGGGCGATCTCGGGGAAGACCATGATGATGGCCATGGCCACCAGCATGACCGCCACATAGGGCACCACGGAGCGATAGATGTCGGCCATGGTCACCGATGGCGGAACGATGCCTTTGAGGTAGAACAGGTTGAAGCCGAAGGGCGGCGTCATGTAGCCGATCTCCATATTGATGATGAACAGGATGCCGAACCACACCGGGTCGAAGCCCAGGGCGGTGACCACCGGCAGGAAGACGGGCAGGGTGATCAGCATGATGCCCAACGGGTCGAGCACCATGGCCATCAGGAAGATCACCGCCTGGAAGATGATCACCGTGGCCCAGGGGCCGCCGGGCAGGCCGGTGACCAGATCCTTCACCAGGTCCTGCGCCCCCATGCCCTGGTAGGCCGCACTGAACGCGTGGGCGGCGAACAGGATCCAGACGATCATGCCGGTCAGCTTGAAGGTGCGCAGGGCGGCATCGGTGATGAACGCCCAGCTGAAGCGGCGGTGGATGGCTGCCGACAGCAGGGCGCCGGCCACCCCCAGCGCGGCGGCCTCGGTGGGGGTGGCGATGCCGCCGATGATCGATCCCAGCACCATGACGACGATCAGGATCGGCAGGATCACCGCCTTCAGGGCCAGGATCTTGTCGTGCCAGCTTCCCCGCTCCTCCGGCGGCAGGGCCGGCCCCAGTTCCGGCTGGAGGCGGCAGCGGATGGCGATATAGGCCGCGATCAGGCCAAGCAGCAGCACTCCGGGCAGGATGCCGGCGGCGAACAGCTTGCCCACCGACGTGCCGGTGATCAGGGAATAGAGGATCATGACCACCGACGGCGGGATCAGGATGCCGAAGCCGCCGCCGGCGTTGATGCAGCCCAGAGCCATCTTCTTGTCGTAGCGCCGTTCCAGCATGGAAGGCAGGGCGATGGTGCCCATGGTCACCACGGCCGCGCCGCTGATACCGCACATGGCGCCGAACAGGGCGCAGATCCCCACGGTGCCGATGGCCAGGCCCCCGCGCACGCCGCCCCACCACAGATGCATCATGGCATAGAGGTTGCGGGCCACCCCGGTGCGTTCCAGCACCATGGCCATGAAGACGAACAGCGGGATGGCCAGCAGGGTGAAGCTGCCCATGGTCCCCCACATCTGCGAGGCGACCATGTAGAAGGAGCCCGGTCCCCAGGTGAAATACAGGAAGATCACCGAAACGCCGCCCAGCACGAACACCAGCGGCAGGCCGAGAACCAGGAAGAACAGCAGGGCACCGAAGAACAGCAGGGTCAGGAGGTCCAGGCTCACGGCGTGCCCTCCGATGCGGGAGAGGAGGAGACGGATGCCGCCGGGTCAGTGTGGCCCAGTGCCACCCGGACGTCGCCGATCAGCTTGACCAGCCCTTGCAGCAGGATCAGGCCGGCGGCGATCGGGATCAGGCTTTTCAGGGGCCAGGCCGGGGGATTCCAGGCGGACATGGTGTGTTCGAAGCGGCTGACGGATTCCCAGGCCATGGAGCCGCCGTAGTAAAGCAGGGCGCCGATGAACAGGAACATCAGCGCCGAGGTGAGGATATCCAGAACCGCCCGTGTGCGGGGCCGCAGCAGGTTGTGCAGGATATCCACGTTGGCATGGCCGTTCTGGGCGACCAGATAGCCGCCCGACAGCAGGGCATAGGCGCCGAACAGCATCTGGGCCAGTTCGTTGGTCCAGACGGTGGGTGAACCGGCCAGGTAGCGCAGCCCGACTTCCAGCAGCAGAACGGCGAAGATGGGCAGGATCAGCAGCGCGGCCAGGCGGCCGATCCGGTCGTTCAGGCGGGTGACACCCGTGGCGAAGCAGGTCAGGAAAGGCATGAAGGCTCGCCCCCTTGGCAGGCCGGCGGATCACCGGCCGGACATGTGGAAACCGGGGACCGGTCTTCCCCTGCCGGCCCGCGCTTGGGGACACGGACCGAAGGGGAACGGGGAAGACCGGTCCCCGGCGAAACCGGCAATGGACGGAGGGAGGCTGTACCGCCCGACATTTTGCTGGGCGTATTGCGTTCAACGGCACGCAGCCTGTTCCGCGCCATGAGGCACGGTGGCCGGTCATGCCGCAGGCGTGCGGCAACCACGCGGCCTCGCCTCCCGACGATGGGGCTAGCCCACCGCCGCGCGGTCTCAGTTGCCGGCAGGGGCTGCGGCCTCCAGATAGCCCAGCGATCCCAGAAAGTCTTCCAGCCGGGCCAGGGCTTCCTTGGCCTTGTCGCCGGCCTCGCCTTCCTTTTCCCAGGCCTTCATGGCAACGGCGGTCAGCTGTTTCATCACCGGATCGGGCAAAGTGGTGATCTGCACGCCGTCTTCCTGCATGGCTTTGGCCAGGGCCAGCTTTTCCTTGTATTCATACTCGTTGGTGCGGAACCAGAACTGTTCTTCCAGGGCGGCCAGCAGGGTCTGGCGCACGTCTTCGGGCAGGGCGTCCAAGGCATCCTGGCTGATGACGAAGGCGTCCGTTCCGGCGATGTTCAGCGCCGGCTGCACGTGGTACTTGGCGAGTTCATAAAGGCCCATGCTCTTGGCCCCCTGGGCCGCACCCCAGTGGGCGCCGTCCACCACGCCGGTGGACAGGGCGGGATACAGTTCCGGTCCCGGCAGGTAGACCCCGGCGGCCCCGGCGTCGGTCAGGAATTCCTGCAAAGCCCCGGACGAGCGGATCTTCAATCCCTGGAAATCCGCGAGGCTGGTGATCGGCTTGGTCACCACCATTTCCGTGGGGTAGACCTTGTCGGTCGCGTAGTAGACGCCGTATTCCGCTGCCTCGTCGCGGATCATCTGTTCGAAGCCGGCATTCTTGTGGAAATAGGCCGCTTCCCAGATGTTGCGAAACGCCAGCGGCAGGCCCGAGGCGATGCCCGCCACGCTGACCTTGTCACGGATATAGGCCGGCGAGATGGTGCCCATCTCGATAACCCCGCGGCTGACCGCATTGAAGATCTCCTTGGCCGGGAACAGGGCTCCGGCCTCGTGCAGCTGCAACACCAGCCGGCCGTCCGTCCGTTCCTTCACCACAGTGGCCAGACGCTCCAGGCTGTCGGCGTAGGAGCTGGACGAACTGGGCCAGTGGCTTTGCACCCGCCAGCGCACAGAATCCTGCGCGGCCGCCGGCATGGCCAGCGCGGCCAGGCCGAGGGCGAACAGAGGGGCTGCCAGGGCCGTTTTCATCTTGGTCATCAGGGTCATGCGTTACCTCCCGGTGTCCTGCCCCGATGGGCCGGGGCAGGCTTTGATGCCGAGGCTTCACGGGCCTTCGGCTTTTTAATTTCGCAATACGGTATATTATTCTGCTTAGGAAAAGCGTACGGGAGGCTCGCTTCATAAGTCAACAATCGCTCGCTCTGGACGGTGTAATTTCGTCAGTCAGAAAAAAATTCTGTGACTTTGTCGGGCGATCGCGGGAGACGGACAGCCGGATCCGGGATCCCGGCGGCTGTCCATGGCCGCCCGCATGACCAATGCGCGGCGGGCGTGCGCGACTCCTGACGATGCAGCCCGGTCAGGATGGTCTCGAAACGACTTTTGGCTTCACAGATGTATACCTTGGTCTCCTCCAAAAGGCGATCTGTACAATCTAATTGCGAATTCTATGTTTGCTGCTACGAGTAGTGTGGTTCTTTGGTCGAAGTGATCTGCCAAGATCAAGCTAAACTGGTGGGGAGAAGTCCTTTTTTCCGGAAGGTTTTCCCCGAGCAACGTTGCCTTTGTGAAAAGAGGCATGCATACTTTTGGTCAAGGCTGAGGAAAGTTATCAATCGGGGTGCGGAGAGTGAGGCGGTCGGTCACGCTCGTATTTTCTGTCGTCGCATTCGCATTGCTTTCTGTGGCCTATGCGGCGACCCTGTGGTTGACCAAGGCAATCACTGCGGATGTTATCCTGCAATCAGGGATGGCGTCCAACCATGCCATCACCCAGGCATTCTCCAACGAGGTCTGGCCCGATCTGCTGCCGCTGTTGCCGCCCCCGGATGTGGCGGACGAAGAGCGGTTGCGCACCTGGCCGAACGTCCCGGAAATCGATCGCCGCATCCGCGCCTTCACCAGCCGGACCGACGTGTTGAAGGTCAAGATCTTCGGTCCCAATGGCCGGGTTGTCTATTCCTCTGAAATCAGGGAAATCGGGGCGGACCGGGGCGACAATCCTGGTTTCCTGAGTGCCCTGGAAGGCCGGGAAATTGGTGAAATCACCGCCCGCGGCCGCATTTCCTCGTTCGAGGGAGAGGTGCAGCTGCGGGATCTGGTGTCCAGCTACGTGCCGGTCTTCAGTGCCACCGGTCATGTGCAGGGTGTGCTGGAAATCTATTCCGACAGGACCAGGCTGGTCACGCAGACCGACCAGACGGTGTTCTCGCTGGGCTTGGTGCTGGCTGTGGTTTTTCTGGGGGTCTATGGCCTGCTGGTCCGGGTGATGTGGAAAATGGACCGGGATCGTCAGACCAGCCTGAGCGCCGCCGTGGCGCAGAAGGCGGATCTGGAGCGGCTGGCCCGGGACAATGCGGAAGCCCGGCTGGTGGCGGAATCCGCCAACCGGGTGAAGGGCGAGTTCCTGGCCACCATGAGCCACGAGATCCGCACCCCGATGAACGGCATTCTGGGAACCACCGACCTGTTCCAGCAGACCGACATGACCGCCGAGCAGGCTGGATATCTGCGGGTCATCCGGACCTCGGCGGAAAATCTGCTGTCCCTGATCAATGACGTGCTCGACTTCTCCAAATTGGATGCGGGACGGGTCCGGCTGGAAGCTCTACCGGTGTCGGTGCGCGACGTGATGGAGAATGTGTTCGAGATCATCGCCCCTCGGGCGCGGGGCAAGAACCTGGATTTCGTCTATTCATTGGCGCCGCCCGCCGACTGCCGCTTCATCTCCGACCCCGTCCGCCTGGGGCAGGTGCTGATGAACCTGGCAGGCAATGCGGTGAAATTCACCGAAGCGGGGCTGGTCAACATGACGGCGGAGATCGACAGGCACTTCCTGGTGCTGTCCGTCATCGACACCGGGATCGGCATCCCCCGCGACGCACAGGGCCGGCTGTTCCGTCTGTTTTCCCAGGCGGATTCCTCTACCGCGAGGCGCTTCGGCGGCACCGGCCTGGGGCTGGCGATCTGCAAGAAGATCGTCGATGCCATGGGCGGCAGCATTTCGGTCACCAGCCTGCCCGGGGAAGGCAGTACCTTCCGTGTTCGCCTGCCCCTGGGAGACGGTGCTGATCTGGCGGATCAGGACCCGTCCTTCACCGGCAAGCGGGTGGTTATGTGCGCCACCGAAGGGCCGGTGTTCGGCACCCTGGCCCAGGGGCTGGAGGTGCTGGGCGGGCGGGTCGTCCGCGTTTCCACCGTCGCCGAGGCCTTCGGCCAGGGCGAAGACGCGGTGGTGCTGGAATGGAGCGCCGAGGTCTCTCGCCAACTGCCTGATGCGGGCATGCCGCCGGCGTCGCTGGTGGTGATCGGGCGTGACATGTCCCGGGGCGCACGCGATCAGGCCCTGCTGGCCGGCGCCCAGGCGGTACTGGATATCCCCGTTCGCCATCGCACGGTGCGCGATGCCCTGACCGGGGCGCTGTCCTCGGTATCCGGCGAGGCAGCGCCCGTTGTGGGGGGGCTTCTGATCCTGCTGGTGGAAGATAACGTGATCAACCAGCAGGTCGCCTGCGGCCTTCTCGGCAAACTCGGCCACCAGGTGGATGTTGCCGAAGATGCGGAACAGGCCCTGGCTCTGCTGCCGCGCCGGCCCTACGACGTGGTGTTCATGGATGTCCAGCTGCCCGGTATGGACGGTCTGGAGGCCACGCGTCATATCCGGTCCCTGAACGCGTCGTTCAGCGGACTGCCGATCATCGCCATGACCGCCAATGCCCTGGTCGAAGACCGGCAACGCTGCCTGGACGCCGGGATGACCGCCTATGTGTCCAAGCCGGTGGGGCGGCTGGTGCTGGAAGAGGCGCTGCGTCCCTATCTGCGGACGGCCTCCTGCCGGCCGTCTCCGCCACCCTCACCGTCACCGTCTTCGTCGCCGCCGGCTAAAGGGCCTGCCGCGTCGTCGTCGCTGCTTCTGTAAGGCGCGCGCCAGCGGTACCGGCCAGGGACCGGGCGTGGGCAACCACGGACCCGATGATCAGCAGGACCGGCCCATCGTCCCGTCCCGTGTGGTCATCTTCCGGGGCGGGCAGGCCGCAGCGCAAGGCGCGCAGGGTCAGGAAGCGTTCCTGCTGCTCCGGCATGGTGCCATTCCACACGGCGGCCACCGGCGTGGATGGGGACAGACCGGCGGCGATCAGGCCTTCGGCGGCGCGGGGGGCGGCCTTGCCGCTCATGTAAAGGCACAGTGTGGTTTCCCGGTCGGCCAGGGTACGCCAGTCCGGCCCCCGGCTGGTGCCGTCGCCGGGCAGATGGCCGTCTTCCAGGAATGCGCCGGTGACCAGCCGCAGGGAGCGGGCCTCGCCCCGGTGGGTCAGGGGGATGCCCAGCGCCGCGGCGATCCCGAAGGCCGCCGTGGTGCCGCCGATGATGCGCGGCTCGATGCCGTGGTGGCGCAAGAAGGCCTGTTCCTCTCCGCCCCGGCCGAAGATGAAGGGATCGCCGCCCTTCAGCCTGACCACCCGTTCGCCACGCCGGGCGTGGGTCAGGATCAGGCGGTTGATCATGTCCTGGGGCATGGAGGGCCGCTCCGCCCGCTTGCCCACGGGGATCAGCCGGGCTTCCTTGCGGGCCATGGCCAGCACGGCCGGCGAAACCAGGGCGTCGTGCAGCACCACATCGGCGGTGCGCAGGGCTTCGGCGGCGGCCAGGGTCAGCAGGCCGGGGTCTCCCGGTCCGGCCCCGACCAGGGCCACCGACCCTTGGGCGCGCTCGTCCGCATGCGGGACCCGGTCGGCCAGGGCCTGATCCACTTCGGCCGCGACGCGCAGGGCCAAGGTGTCCGGGTCCGTGGCGGCCAGCCGGTCAAGGCGGTCGTCGTTGAGGAAGTGATCCCAGAAACGCAGGCGGGCGCGGCCGGAGGGCAGGGCCTCCTTCACCCGGCTCCGGCAGGCCGACAGGGCCCGGGTCAGGGAGCCGAGGCCGGCGGGCAGGCAGGCTTCGATGCGCTGGCGGACCAGCTTGGCTAGGGCCGGTGATCCGCCACCGGTGGACACGGCCACCACCACCGGCGAGCGGTCGACGATGGCCGGGACGATGAAGTCGCAGCGGTCGGGCCGGTCGATGGTGTTGACCAGCATGCCCCGCGCGGCGGCCAGATCCTCCAGCAGCGCCGAAGCTGCGGCATCCGCGCCGTCGTCAAAGGCCAGCCGGCAGCCTTCCAGGTGGGCGGGGTCGAGCCGGGGGGCGGCGACGGCCAGGGCGCCGGCGTGGACCAGCTCGGCCATCTCCGGGGCCAGGGCATCGGCGATCAGTCGCACCTCGGCACCGGCGCGCAGCAGCAGGCGGGCCTTGGCGGCCGCGGCGGCCGATCCGCCGACCAGCAGGGCGGTGTGGCCCCGTAATTTGACGAACAGAGGCAGGGTGTCCAGGGCGGTGTCATTCGGCGGCATGGTCGACTGGGCGGTCATGGCTGAGGATCTCCCCGACTTCGGCGCGGCAACTGCCGCACCCGGTTCCCGCGCCGGTCCGGCGCGCGATGGCATCAACGGTGGTGGCGCCGTCGCGCATGGCGGCGCGGATGGTGTTTTCGTGTACCGACAGGCAGGCACAGACGGTGCGGCCCCTGGCGGCACCGGTGTCGGTCGATGCCGCCCGCCCGGCGAGAAGGGCCAGGCGTTCGGTCCCCTCGATCTCCGCACCGATGCGGCCGGCGACCCAGGCGCGGTCCACGGTCCGGCGGGCGGGGCCGAGGTACAGGGCGGCCTCCAGCCGCTCGTCTGTCAGCCACAGGGCGGCATGGGCGCCGCTGCGGGTATCGCTGTACTGAAGATCGGGCGCGCGGTCCGGCAGGCCCGCCGGATGATCTATCTCCGGTGGCAAAGCCAGGGTGGTGACGGTGACCTTGCCGCCGTTGGAGCCCTGTTCCGGAACCCGGTTCCAGAACAGGGCGTCGGGCAGGGCCAGCGGGGTCTCGGAAAACAGCAGGCCGTCCCGATGGGCGGGCAGGGGGGAGACGCGCACGGCGGCATTCTTGCTTTCGGGCTGGCCGGACACCGGATCCGCTGCGCCATCGATCAGGCGGGAGACGATGGCGGCCCCGGAAAAGGCGTCGGTCCAGTGGATGGGCAGGAACACCTGGCCCGGCGGCTGGGCATCGGTCACCCGCACCCGCGCCACCACCCGGCCCCGTTGGTTGCCCACCTCGGCCAGGCCACCGTCGGCCACACCGGCGGCTGCGGCATCGGCGGGATGGATGTCCAGCAGGGGTTCGGGGCGGTGAGCGGTCAGGCGCGGGGACAGGCCGGTGCGGGTCATGGTGTGCCACTGGTCCCGGATGCGGCCGGTATTCAGCAGCAGCGGCCGGCTGCGGCCGGCGGCTTCCCTGGGGGGGCGATGGCGCAGGGGCAGCAGGCGGGCGCGGCCATCGGCGGTGGGGAAGCCGCCCGAGGCGAACAGGCGGGCGGTGCCCTGGGGGGCGTTGGCGGGAACCGGCCACTGAACCGGGGCCAGGGCGTCATAGGCCGCCCGGTCCAGGCCGGCCAGCCCGCCGATGTGGAAGGCGCGGGTGCCGGTGTTTTCGAAGGCCGACAGGGCGGCGTGTTCGGCGAAGATGGCCGCCGGGTGGTTATAGGCGAAGGCCGCACCGTGACCCAGCGCGGTGGCGACATCGCACAGGATACGCCAGTCGGGCCGGCTGTCGCCGACGGGGGCGCGGAAGGCCCGCTGGCGGGAGATGCGGCGCTCGGAATTGGTGACCGTGCCGTCCTTCTCGCTCCAGCCGGCGGCGGGCAGCAGGATATGGGCGAAGCGGGCGGTGTCGGTATCGGCCACCACGTCGGAGACGATGACCAGCGGGCAGCGGTCCAGGGCCTCGCGGATGCGGGTGGCACGGGGCAGGCTGACGGCGGGGTTGGTGCCGATGATCCACAGGGCCTTGATGCGGCCGTCGTGCACCGCGTCGAACAGGTCCACCGCCTTCAGTCCCTGGCCGCCCTTCAGGGCCGGGGCCTGCCAGAAGCGGCGCAGGCGATCCACGTCCGCCGGGTCGTCCGGCGTCATGTGGGCGGCCAGCTGGTTGGCCAGTCCTCCCACCTCGCGGCCGCCCATGGCATTGGGCTGGCCGGTGACCGAAAAGGGACCCATGCCCGGCCGGCCGATGCGTCCGGTGGCCAGATGGACGTTGAGGATGGCATTGACCTTGTTGCTGCCGGCGGACGACTGGTTCACCCCCTGGGAGAAGACGGTGACCACCCTGGGCGTCGCGGCGAACAGGCGATAGAAGGTGCCCAGGACATCCGGCGCCAGGCCACAGATCGCGGCGGCGGAGACGGCGTCGGCGCGGGCGGCGGCAAGGGCATCGTCCAGGCCTGCGGTGTGGTGGCCGGCCCAGACGGTGTCCAGCGCACCGGCGTCGGCGAGGTGGGCGAGCAGGCCGTTGAACAGGGCCACGTCCGACCCCGGGGCGATGGGCAGATGCAGATCGGCGCCGTCGCAGGTGTCTGTCCGCCGGGGGTCGACAACGACGATCCGCGCCCCCCGGGCCTGGGCGGCCTGCACCCGGCGATGCAGGATCGGGTGGCACCACGCGAGGTTGGAGCCGACCAGGACGATCAGGTCGGCCTCGTCCAGGTCGTCATAGCAGCCGGGCACCACGTCGCCGCCGAAGGCGCGCCTGTGACCGGCCACGGTGGAGGCCATGCACAGGCGGGAGTTGGTATCCACATGGGGCGTGCCGATGAAGCCCTTGGCCAGCTTGTTGACCACATAATAGTCCTCGGTCAGCATCTGGCCGGAGACGTAGAAGGCCACGGACTCCGGGCCGTGGGCGGCGATGGTCCGGCGCAGGCGGTCGGCGACGGCGGCGGTCGCGCGGTCCCACGGGGTCCGCACGCCGTCCACCAGGGGCGCAGTCAGGCGGGGTGCCGGGTCCAGCACGTCGGCCAGCATGGCCCCCTTGGAACACAGCCGGCCCCGGTTCGCCGGATGGTCCGGGTCTCCGTCGATCCGCCAGCCGCCGCTTCCGGACTCCCGAGGCTCGGGCCGGGCGACGACGCCGCAGCCCACGCCGCAATAGGGGCAGGTGGTCCTGACCGCGCCCGCCATTCCTCAGCCCTCCCGGCCGGCGCCGGACAGCGCGGCATCGGGCAGGCACAGCAGCACCCGGCCGTTTTCCAGGCGCACCGGCACGTGGCCGGCGCAGCCCTCGTCGGGTCCCCGGGCCTCGCCGCTGGACAGGTCGATGATCCAGTTGTGCAGCGGACAGGTGACGGCCCGGCCATGCACGATGCCCTGGGAGAGGGGGCCGCCCTTGTGCGGGCAGCGGTCGACGAGGGCGAACACCTGGTCGTCGTGGGTGCGGAAGATGGCCAGCGGCGTGTCGTCCAGCGCCGTATCCACCGTTCTCGATCCCTGTCGCGGAATGTCTTCCAGCGCGCCCACGTCGGTCCACAGCAGCGTCTTGTCCATGATCTTATCCCTCCACCCGGGCGAGCGGGGAAAACTCGTGGGCATCCTTGCCGCCCCTGGCCCGCTCGGCCCACGGATCGGTCTGGAAGTGGCTCTGGCTGTCCAGGAACCGCTGGTACAGGGCGCGGCGGCCGTCGGCATCGGCGACGATCCGGTCCTTGATGAAATCCAGGCCGATGCGTTCGATCCAGGGGGCGGTGCGCTCCAGATAGCGGGCCTGTTCGCGGTACAGCTGGATGAAGGCGCCGCAGTATTCCTTGACCTCGTCGTCGGTCGAAACCTTGCACAGCAGGTCGGTGGCGCGCACCTTGATGCCGCCGTTGCCGCCCACATGCAGCTCCCAGCCGCTGTCCACGGCGACCACCCCGAAGTCTTTGATGGTGGCTTCGGCGCAGTTCCGCGGGCAGCCGGACACGGCCATCTTGAACTTGTGGGGCATCCACGATCCCCAGGTCATGCGTTCCAGTTCCACGCCCATGCCGGTGCTGTCCTGGGTGCCGAAGCGGCACCAGGTGGAGCCCACACAGGTCTTCACCGTGCGCAGGGATTTGCCGTAGGCATGGCCGGACACCATGCCCGCCGCGTTGAGGTCGGCCCAGACGGCGGGCAGGTCCTCTTTCTTCACGCCGAACAGGTCGATGCGCTGGCCGCCGGTGACCTTGACTTCGGGAATGGCGAACTTGTCCACCACATCGGCGATGGCGCGCAGTTCCTTGGCGCTGGTCAGCCCGCCCCACATGCGCGGGACCACGGAATAGGTGCCGTCCTTCTGGATGTTGGCGTGCACCCGTTCATTGATGAAGCGGCTGGCGGCGTGGTCTTCGTATTCGCCGGGCCAGGCGCACAGCAGGTAGTAGTTCAGCGCCGGCCGGCAGGTGTGGCAGCCGTCCGGGGTGGTCCATTCCAGGGCCTGCATCACCGCCGGGATCGACCTCAGGTTCCGGGCGAGGATCATGCGCCGCACGGTGTCGTGGTCATGGTGAGTACAGCCGCAGACCGGCTTGGGGCCGTCGGCGGCCTGATAGGCCTCGCCCAGTGCCAGGGCCAGCACCTGTTCGGTCAGCCCGGCGCAGGAGCCGCAGGAGCCCGAGGCCTTGGTGTGGGCCTTGACCTCCTCTACTGTCGTCAGGCCTTTCTCGGCGATGGCCTTCAGGATGGTGCCCTTGGATACGCCGTTGCAGCCGCAGATTTCCGCATCGTCGGGCAGAGCGGCAACGGCGCCGTTAGGGTTTGCCGCAGCACCTCCGGCGGCATAGGCCTGACCGAACGCAAGGGTGTGGCGGATCTCGCTGACATCATCGGCGGCGCGCATCAGCTGGAAATACCAGGCGCCGTCGGTGGTGTCGCCGAACAGCACGCTGCCCACCACCTTGCCGTCGCGCACCACCACCCGCTTGTACTGGCCCCGGCCGGCATCGCGCAGAACGATGTCTTCGCAGCCGTTTCCGCCCTGGAAATTCCCGGCGGAGAACAGGTCGATGCCCGACACCTTCAGCTTGGTCGAGGTGACCGAGGGGATAAAGCCGTCGCAGGGTTCGCCGGCCAGCCCGGCGCCGACCACCTTGGCCATCTCCCAGATCGGTGCGACCAGACCGTGGCAGAGGCCCCGGTGTTCCACGCATTCCCCCAGCGCCAGGATTTCCGGATCGCTGGTGGTCATGAAGTCGTCCACCAGAATGCCGCGGCTGACCTCCAGCCCCGCATCGCGGGCCAGCCGCGCGTTGGGGCGGATGCCCACGGCCATGACCACCAGATCGGCGGGAATGCTGCTGCCGTCCTTCAGATGGACCATGCCCACCCGGTCGGTGCCGGTGATCGCGGCGGTGTCGGCCCCGGTCAGCACGGTCATGCCGCGCCCCTCCAGGGTTTCCTTCAGCAGGTGACCGGCCGAGCTGTCCAGCTGGCGTTCCATCAGATGGGGCGCCAGATGCAGCACAGTGACGGTCATGCCCCGGGCGAGCAGCCCGCTGGCCGCTTCCAGCCCCAGCAGGCCGCCGCCGATCACCACCGCCGAGCCGCCGGCCCGGGCCGCTGCCAGCATCACGTCCACATCGTCCACATCGCGGAAGGTGACCACCCCGGGCAGATCGTGGCCGGGCACGGGAATGACGATGGGGTCCGACCCGGTGGCCAGCAGCAGCCGGTCATAGGCCTCGACCCGGCCCGAGGCGGCCGTGACCTGGCGCTTTTCCCGGTCGATGGCCACCACCGGATCGCCGCTGACCAGGGTGATGCCGTTGTCGGCATACCAGGCGGCGTCGTTCAGCACGATCTCGTCGAAGGTCTTCTCTCCGGCCAGAAGGGGGGAGAGCATGATGCGGTTGTAGTTCACCCGGGGCTCGGCCCCGAAGATGGTGATGTCATAGGCCGTCGGCGCCCGGGCCAGCAGATCCTCTACGGCGCGAAGTCCGGCCATGCCGTTGCCGACGACCACCAGGCGGCTGCGCTTCTGGGACTGGGTCATGTCGTTCCCTTTCGTTTGCCGGCGAACCGGCGGAACAAAAAAAGGGCGCCCACGACCCGCCCGGACTTCTCCGGTCAGACGTCGTGGACACCCTTGCCCTGGGACAGCCCGTCATTGGGCCGTCGATCATATGGAATGCGGAGCGCCATTGCCCCGATGCCCGAAGTCTCAGCAAGCCACGTGCCAGAGCAGAAGGGGAAATTGGCACTTTTGGCTTATGTGTTGAAAATAAATGCCTTGGTGCTGGTTCGCGGGCATTTTGAGGAGGTTCCGCTGGGGCGTGGGAGCGGATGCTATGATGGATGTTTGAGCAAAATCCCCTGCAAGTGCCAAATTTTAGGCAAGCTAAGATAGTGTACTGTTTTTATGCGGTAAAATTGCCTTGTGATCGGGTACGTACGCTTGGTCTGGTGCTGGTACTCAAGGTCCATTTTTTTCCAATTGTTTGAAAAGCCTGAAAGAACGCAAGTTTGCCTGATTTTTGGGCAAGCTCCTCCTTCCGGGGCGGAGGGATTTGGGTGCAAATCCGCGAACGCCCTGGTTCTGGCGGTTTGGCATGGTGCTTGCTTGTGAATCCGGCAAGCCGTGACGATGCGGCTTCTCCATAGACAACGCCACCGATGGCAAACGGCAGCGGCGCCGCAGGACCTCCGTACTTCCCGTCTTGGGAAGGTTTGGGGGGCTCGGTGCCGCTTGCCGTGCCTCCAACCAGGAAAATGGGCCGGCCGGACTGACCGGTGGCCGCGCTCCAGGAAAGGTTTCAGGCAATGTCTTACATCCAGCCTTCGGAATTCGCCGCCAAAATGGTCGATGCGGGGGAATCCAAGATTTTCATGTCCACCAAGGACACCTTGATCCGGGCCTATATGGCCGGTGCCATCCTGGCCCTGGCCGCAGCCTTTGCCGTGACCATTGCCGTCAATACCGGGGAGTTCCTGATCGGCGCCCTGCTGTTCCCGGTGGGCTTTTGCATCCTTTATCTCCTGGGGTTCGACCTGCTGACCGGCGTATTCACCCTGGCGCCGCTGGCCCTGCTGGACAAGCGCCCGGGCGTGACCCTGGGGGGTGTGCTGCGGAACTGGGGACTGGTCTTCGTCGGCAACTTCGCCGGGGCCTTCACCGTGGCCCTGTTCATGGCGATCATCTTCACCTTCGGGTTCTCGGAAGCGCCCAATGCGGTGGGCCAGAAGATTGGCGTGATCGGTGAGGCCCGCACCGTCGGCTACGCGGCCCATGGCATGGCCGGCATGCTGACCCTGTTCATCCGTGCGGTCATGTGCAACTGGATGGTTTCCACCGGCGTGGTCGCCGCCATGATGTCCAGCAGCGTGTCGGGCAAGATCATGGCCATGTGGATGCCGATCCTGATCTTCTTCTACCTGGGCTTCGAACATTCCATCGTGAACATGTTCCTGTTCCCCTCGGGCCTGCTGTTGGGCGGCAACTTCACAATCGGTGATTACCTGCTGTGGAACGAAATCCCGACGGTTCTGGGCAATCTGGTGGGCGGTCTGACCTTTGTCGGCGCGATGATCTACGCCACCCACTACAAGAAGTCCGCCGACCGTCGCCCGGTGGTCCAGCGCGACAACGAAGTGGCTGCGCCGGCTGAATAACCGGGTCTGATCGATGGCGGGGCCGGCGATGCATGCCGGCCCCGTTTCCTTGTCGCGGAGCAGGCCCATGGATGGCGCGCGCCTTCCCCTGGCCGGACCGGTGCTGTCGGTCGGCCAGTATTCGGATGCGGGACGCAAGTCCGAGAACCAGGATTTTCACGGCGCCTGCCTGCCCGAAGGCCGGGTGCTGACCCTCAAGGGGGCGGTTTTCGCCGTCGCCGATGGCATCAGTTCGTCCCCTGTCGCCGCCGAAGCCGCCGAGGCGGCGGTGAAAAGCCTGCTGACCGACTATTATCACACCCCCGACACCTGGACCGCCGGCACGGCCGCCGGCAAGGTCATCGAAGCGGCCAATCAATGGCTGCACGGCCAAAGCGTGCGCGCGGGGATCGACGATCCGGACCGGGGACATGTCTGTACCCTGACCGCGCTGATCCTCAAGGGCCGCACCGGGCATGTGCTGCATGTGGGCGACAGCCGGGTGTCCCTGCTGCGTGGCGCCCATCTCCAGCCGCTGACCGAAGATCATCGGGTCGTCTTGTCGGGCGGGCGCGGCGTGCTCAGCCGGGCGCTTGGCGCCAGTCATGGCATCAAGATCGACCACCGCACCCAGCCCCTGGCTCTGGGGGATCTGTTCCTGCTGACCACCGACGGCATCCATGAGTGCTGGGACGGGGCGGTGGTGCGGAAAATCCTTGGCGAGACGGCGGATCTGGACGAAGCCGCGCGGCTGATCGCCGGCCATGTCCTGGAGCGGGGGTCGCAGGACAATCTGACCCTGCAAATCGTCCGCGTGGAGGCCCTGCCACCGGCCGGCGCGGTGGATCTGCTGGATGAAGCCCGCCTGCTGCCGCCCATTCCCCTGCCGAAACCGGGGGAGATGCTGGATGGCATGCGCGTCCTTCGGGCGCTGCATCAGGGCAGCCGCAGCCATGTGTTTCTGGCCGAAATGCCGGATGGCAGCCGGGTGGTGGTGAAAGTCCCGTCCACGGAAACCCGCGAAGATCCCGAAAGCCTGCGCCGTTTCCTGCTGGAAGACTGGGTGGCGCGGCGGGTGGGCGGCCCCTTCTTTCCCCGGCCGGTGGACCCGCCCGTCCCGCGCGGCGGGCTTTATCTGGTGACCGCCTTCGTAGAAGGGCAAACCCTGCGGCAGTGGATGACGGCCAATGCCCGGCCGCCGCTGGAGGCCGTGCGGGGGCTGGTGGAGCGGATGGTGGTGGCGCTGCGGACCCTGCATCGTCAGCAGATCCTGCATCAGGACCTGCGGCCGGAGAATGTCATGATCGCCGGTGACGGGACCATCCGGCTGATCGATCTCGGCTCGGCCGCCGTGGCCGGGGTGGAGGAGGCCGGACCCGGTACCTTGGGGCCGCTTCCGGGGACCTATCAGTACACGGCGCCGGAATATCTGTCGGGCGATCCCCCAGGCTGGCGCTCGGATTTGTTTTCCCTGGGGGTGATCGCCTACGAGATGCTGACCGGCGGCCGGCTGCCCTATGGGGCGGCCGTGGCGCAGGTGCGCAGCCGGCGGGATCAGCGGCGGCTGGTCTACCGGTCCGCCCGGGACGAGGACACCGGGGTGCCCGACTGGATCGACGCCGCCCTGCGGCGGGCGACCCACCCCGATCCGACCCGCCGATTCGAAGCGCTGTCCGAGTTTGCCGCCGCCCTGCGTGGAGCAAGCCCGGCCCGGCGCGACCGCTTCCCCCGCCCGCTGGCAGAGCGGAACCCCGTGGCCTTCTGGCGTGCCGTGTCCGGCATTCTGGCGGTTCTGCTGCTTCTCTCCGTGCTGCGGCAGGGGTTGTAAGGTTTGCCTATTTTATGAACTGCAATGTGTTTGTGATTAAAAAGAGGGCGATTTAGAAAGGTGCTTTGGAAACAGGGGGATATCGCGTCTCGAATGAGATGTGTTGGCGGTGCGGTTTGTGTGGGTGAATGAAATCAGTGTCTTATCATTTGCCCAAAAAGAAGGCGGTTGTGATCTTCCTGCTCTCCGAGAGAGCTTCTGCTGAAATGGGCCGTTGCTACCCGGGAAATTCTCTAAGCTCCCGCAAGAAAACAAATACCAAGGCATGGTTTTCAAAAAATAGGAACTAAAGTGCCGTCTGGCACGAATGCTGCAGTGCATAACCCAGCGCCAACGACGGCGCCTCCATTGACAGGGACCCGAAGCTGGGTCCGCCGGCAACGCCGCCGCTGCCCGGGTCCGATCCGTTCGTGATCCAGGGCACGGCGGCTTTTTTCGTTTGTCGCCCCGTGATGCGGGGCATAACCGTTGGGAGAGTGAGCATGATCCCCTGGTCCGCCCCCCGGTCGTTCCTGAAGATCGGCCGCCGTGCCGCGATGGGCCTGATGGCCGCCGCCACCCTGGCCACCGGACTTGGCGCCGTGGCCCGGCCGGCCGCTGCCGAGATGCTGGACGTGGAAAAGCCCGAACTGAAGTTCGGCTTCATCAAGCTGACCGACATGGCCCCGCTGGCCATCGCCTACGAGAAGGGCTACTTCCTGGAAGAAGGGCTGTTCGTCACCCTGGAGCCCCAGGCCAACTGGAAGGTGCTGCTGGACCGGGTGATCTCCGGCGAGCTGGACGGCGCCCACATGCTGGCCGGCCAGCCCCTGGGCGCGACCATCGGCTTCGGCACCCAGGCCCATGTGATCACCCCGTTCTCGATGGACCTGAACGGCAACGGCATCACCGTGTCCAATGCCATCTGGGAAGAGATGAAGCCGCATCTGGAGATGGGCGCCGACGGCAGGCCCGTGCATCCGATCAAGGCCGATGCCCTGAAGCCGGCGGTCGAGAAGTACAAGGCGGAAGGCAAGCCCTTCAACATGGGCATGGTCTTCCCCGTCTCCACCCATAACTACGAATTGCGCTACTGGCTGGCCGCCGGCGGCATTCACCCGGGCTTCTATTCCGACACCGATATCTCCGGCCAGATCAAGGCCGACGCCCTGCTGTCCGTGACCCCGCCACCGCAGATGCCCGCCACCCTGGAGGCCGGCACCATCTACGGCTATTGCGTTGGCGAACCCTGGAACCAGCAGGCGGTGTTCAAGGGGATCGGCGTGCCGGTGGTCACCGACTACGAGATCTGGAAGAACAACCCGGAAAAGGTCTTCGGTATCACCGCCGCCTTCGCCGAGCAGTATCCCAACACCACCCTGGCCGTGACCAAGGCGCTGATCCGCGCCGCCCAGTGGCTGGACGAGAACGACAACGCCAACCGCCCGGAAGCCGTGGAGATCCTCGCCCGTCCGGAATATGTGGGGGCGGATGCCGAAGTGATCGCCAATTCGATGACCGGCACCTTCGAGTACGAAAAGGGCGACAAGCGCGAAGTGCCCGATTTCAACGTCTTCTTCCGCTACAACGCCACCTACCCCTACTACTCCGACGCCGTGTGGTACCTCAGCCAGATGCGCCGCTGGGGCCAGATCGGAGAATACAAGGCCGACACCTGGTACGACGAGGTCGCCCGCAAGGTCTATCGCCCGGACATCTACCTGAAGGCGGCCCGGCTGCTGGTGGACGACGGCCTGGCCAAGGAAGCCGACTTCCCCTGGGACACCGACGGCTACCGCGCGCCCCAGGCCGACTTCATCGACGGTGTGGTCTATGACGGCCGCAAGCCCAACGACTACCTCGCCCGGTTCGCCATCGGCCTGAAGGATCACCAGACGGTGGTCGGCGCCGACGTCACCAACTGATCCGGCCCGGGGCGCTCCCGGTCCGGGAGGCCCCGTCGCCCTTTCGCTTCGACAAGGAAGGATCCGACATGACCGCCGCCACCGCGACAAAGACCCTCGGGCTGATCGGCCTGGGCTGGATGGCGCCCCTGGTCAAGCTTGCCATGGGGAAGGATTTGAAAGCCAACCTTCTGGACTTCGGCCGCCAGCTGGGTATCCCGCTTGCCGCCATCCTCGCCTTTCTGGCCCTGTGGGCCGTGCTGGCCCCCCAGGTGCAGACCAGCCTGGGCGACATCCCCGGCCCGGTGCAGGTCGCCGAGCAGATGGCCTACCTGCATGCCGACCATATGCGCACCGAAGAGAAGAAGGCGCAGTTCATGGCCATGCAGGAAAAGATCAATGCCAGGAAGCTGGCCCAGGATCCCGATGCCGAGGTGGTGATCCGTCCCTACACCGGCGCGCCGACTTACTATGAACAGATCATCACCAGCCTGAAGACCGTGTTCATGGGCTTCCTGATCGGGTCGCTGATTGCCGTCCCGCTGGGGGTGGTTTGCGGCATGTCCAAAAGCGCCAACGCGGCGGTCAATCCGTTGATCCAGATCTTCAAGCCGGTGTCGCCCCTGGCCTGGCTGCCGCTGGTGACGATGGTGGTCAGCGCCCTTTATGTCACCGACGATCCGATGTTCGAAAAGTCGTTCCTGACCTCGGCCATCACGGTGACCCTGTGTTCCCTGTGGCCGACACTGATCAACACCGCTGTCGGCGTGGCCTCCATCGACAAGGACCTGCTGAACGTCGGCAAGGTGCTGCGGCTGAGCGGCTGGACCAGGATCACCAAGCTCGTGCTGCCCAGCGCGCTGCCCTACATCTTCACCGGCCTGCGGCTGTCCCTGGGCGTGGGCTGGATGGTGCTGATCGCCGCCGAGATGCTGGCGCAGAACCCAGGTCTCGGCAAGTTCGTCTGGGACGAGTTCCAGAACGGATCGTCCCAGTCCCTGGCCAAGATCATGGTGGCGGTGTTCACCATCGGTCTGATCGGGTTCCTGCTCGACCGCGTGATGCTGGCGCTGCAAAGCCTGGTGTCCCACGGCGACGTGCGCTGATTTTAAAGGAGAACCAGCCATGCCGATCCTCGACTTGAAAGGCGTCTCCAAGGCCTATGGCGACGGGGCGCAGCGCACCCGGGTGCTGTCGGATATCACCCTGTCCATCGAAGACGGGGAGTTCGTCGCCATCGTCGGCTTCTCCGGCTCGGGCAAGACCACCCTGATGAACCTGATCGCCGGCCTGGCGACACCGGACAGCGGGACCATCCATGTGCGCGGCACGCCCGTGGACGGCCCTGGCCCGGATCGCGGCCTGGTCTTCCAAAGCTACAGCCTGATGCCCTGGCTGACCGTGCGCGGCAACGTCGCCCTGGCCGTCGATACGGTCCATGCCGCCAAGCCCCGGGCAGAACGGGCGCGGCTGGTGGATCACTACGTGGGCATGGTTGGCCTGTCCCACGCGCTCGACCGGCGGCCGGCGGAACTGTCCGGGGGCATGCGCCAGCGGGTGGCGGTGGCCCGCACCCTGGCCATGAACCCCGAGATCCTGCTGCTGGACGAACCCCTGTCGGCCCTGGATGCCCTGACCCGCGCCAAGCTGCAGGACGAGATCGAGGCGATCTGGGAGGCCGAGCGCAAGACGGTGGTGCTGATCACCAACGATGTGGACGAAGCGATCCTGCTCGCCGACCGCATCATCCCGCTGAATCCGGGGCCGGGGGCGACCCTGGGGCCGGCCTTCGCCGTCGACCTGCCCCGGCCGCGCGACCGGGCGGGGGTGAATTCCAACCCCGCCTTCAAGGCCCTGCGCGGAGAGATCACCGGCTATCTGATGGGGGTGTCCGGCGGTGCCTTGCCGGGGGAAGGAGAGGGCGCGGTGACCCGCCTGCCCAGCCTGACCCCGGTGCTGCCCGGACCCGCCGGCAAGCCGCCCAAGGCCTGGGCGGATGCGGCGGCCAAGGGCACGGACAGCACGCGGTTCGTCGAATTCTCGCAGGTTCGCAAGATCTATCCGACGCCGAAGGGGCCGCTGTGCGTGGTCGACGGTTTCGACCTGAAGATCCGCAAGGGCGAATTCATCTCGCTGATCGGCCATTCGGGCTGCGGCAAGTCCACGGTGCTGTCCATGGCCGCCGGGCTGACGGGCATTTCCACCGGCGGAATCATCCTGGACGGTACGGAAGTGGATAGCGCCGGGCCGGACCGGGCGGTGGTCTTCCAGGCTCCCAGCCTGTTCCCCTGGCTGTCGGCGCGCGAAAACGTGCTGCTCGGGGTCGACCGGGTGTTCCCCAAGGCCAGCCGGGCCGAACGGCGGGACGTGGCGGAATACTATCTGGAGCGGGTCGGCCTGGGCGCGTCCATGGATCGCAAGGCCGCCGACCTGTCCAACGGCATGCGCCAGCGGGTGGGGATCGCGCGGGCGTTCGCGCTGTCGCCCAAGCTGCTGCTGCTCGACGAGCCCTTCGGCATGCTCGACAGCCTGACCCGCTGGGATTTGCAGGATGTGCTGATGGACGTGTGGCAGCGCACCCAGGTCACGGCCATTTGCGTGACGCACGACGTGGACGAAGCTATCCTGCTGGCAGACCGGGTGGTGATGATGACCAACGGTCCCAACGCCCGCATCGGCAACATCATGGAGGTGGACCTGCCCCGCCCGCGCAGTCGCCGCTCCCTGCTGGAGACCCCCCGCACCTATGAGTATCGCGAGGAACTCCTGTCCTTCCTGGAAGAGTATGAGCATGGCGCCACGGCCAAAGCCGCCAAGGCAGGCAAGACCGCGAAGGCCGCGTGACGGCGTGGGGGATGACACCGTGACCCGCCCGGGGAGGGGCCGATCCGGATCATGAACGACGAGGATCTGTCCATCCTGGTCATCGACGCCAACCGAAGCCGGGCGGCGGTGGTGGAGGCCGGGCTGGCCGCTGCCGGCCACAGCCGGGTGGTGACGCTGAGCGCCACCCAGAATCTGGTGGCCCGGATCGAGGCGCTGGCCCCGGATGTCATTGTCATTGATCTGGAGAACCCGGATCGCGACACTTTGGAGCAGATGTTCCAGGTGACCCGGGCGGTGCGCCGGCCCATCGCCATGTTCGTCGATCAGGCCGACCGCGACAGCATCCGCGCCGCTGTCGAAGCCGGCGTCAGTGCCTATGTGGTCGACGGTCTGCGCAAGGAGCGGGTGCAGGCGGTGCTGGAAACCGCCGTCAGCCGCTTCCGGGCCTTTGACCGCCTGCGCCAGGAACGCGACGATGCGGTCAATGCCCTGGCCGACCGCAAGGTGATCGACCGGGCCAAGGGCATTCTGATGAAACAGAAGGGGCTGTCCGAACAGGAGGCCTATGGCGCGTTGCGCCGCAACGCGATGAAGCATAACCGAAAGATCGTCGAGGTCGCGCAGAGCGTGATCACGGCCTTCGAGATGGACCTGTGAGGACCTTGCCATGACCGCTGCCGTCCGGACCGTTCGCCTCGGTTTCATCCCCCTGATGGATTGCGCGGCGCTGGTGGTGGCCCACGAGATGGGCTTTGCCGAACGGGAAGGGCTGACGCTGGATCTGCGCAAGGAAGCCTCATGGGCGGCGATCCGCGACAAGGTGCTGTTCGGCCTTTATGACGGCGCCCATATGCTCGCGGGGATTCCGCTGGCTGGATACCTGGGGTTGGGCGGGGTGAAGGCGGAGATGATCATTCCCATGGCGCTCGGCTACGGCGGCAATGCGGTAACGCTGTCCACCGCGCTGTACGAGCGCATGGTTGCCGTCGCGCCGGAGATCATGGCCGGCCCGCCGGCCCGGCGGGCCGAGGCCCTCGGCCGGGTGATCGCCGAGGACAAGGCGCAAGGGCGCCCGCCCTATTCCCTGGCCACGGTGTTTCCCTTCTCCAACCATAACTACGAGCTGCGCTACTGGCTGGCGGCGGCGGGCATCGATCCGGACCGGGACGTCAACATGGCCACGATCGCCCCGCCGCGCATGGCCGAAAGCCTGACCGCCGGCTGGGTGGACGGCTATTGCGTCGGCGAACCCTGGAACACCCGTGCCCAGGCCGACGGGGTGGGGCGCATTGTCGTCACCAAGCAGGATATCTGGCCGGCGGGTCCGGAAAAGGTGCTGGGGCTGGGAGCCGCCTGGGCGGCGGCGCAGCCGGACACCGCGCGGCGTTTGCTGGTGGCCCTGGTCGCCGCCGCGCGCTGGGCCGACGAGCCTGCCAATCGCCCCGCCCTGGCCGAGATGCTGGGGCGCCCAGAATATGTCCATGCGGACGCCGGCCAGATCCAGTCGGTGCTGGAGGAGGACCGGTTCACCTATTTCGCCCGGGGTGCCACCTATCCCTGGCGCGCCCATGGGACATGGCTGCTGTCGCAGATGGTGCGCTGGGGGCAGATCACCCATCCGGCTGATCTGGTCGGTGTGGCCGAAGCCGTCTGCCGGTCCGACCTGTATCGGGACGCCCTGGGCGGACAGCTGGACCTTCCGGCGGAAGAGCCACAGATCGTCGGCCGCAATGACCGGCCCTTTGCGGTACCCGGGCTGTCGGGGGCGCCCTTCGCCATGGCGCCGGATCGCTTCTTCGACGGCCGCCCTTTCGACCGGCAGGATCCGGTGGCCTATGCCTTCGGCTTTCCCATCGGCCATCCGGCCCTGAGCCCCGAAGCCTTCGCCGCCGCCGTCGCCGCCAGCTAAGTCCGGAGCATATTTCTAGGGTGCACAGTCGCCCGAGTCGTGCCCGCCGGTCATCGAAGCGTCATCGTTCCCCGTGCCGAAGAGGGTTTTCCGGCACCGGCGGGATCCGTCAGGGCGGGTGCAGAGACGTGTGGTCGGTCAAAAGGCGAACCGCGCCTGCCCTTCGTGGGGGAATGTCCGAGGTGGCCCTTCGGTTTAACGGGAATATGGCAAAATTACGCCCGCTGGTGGCGCTGCTTGTGCGATCGCTCCTATAGCGGGGCGCTGTCGCGTGCAAAGCGGCCCTTCGGCTGTAGACAGATTGAGCGCCAAGGAGATGTAATAAAATAACGAAGAAGATGTAATAAAGTAACAAGAGGTAAACGTTTTCATCATGTGTGCGGCAAGATATTCCGGTCCTTTTTGTTTGTCATGAAAGCGACTTGCTGCTGTAAACTCCCTGTCATCGTCCGCTGCTAGGGTCCGCGGGACTTTTCCCACATGCAGCGAGATCATTGATGAAAAAGCTCTCCATCGCTCTTGCCGGCCTGCTGGCCAGCACCACCCTGGCCCATGCCCAGTCCGGCATCAGCCAGAGCGACAGCGCCTGGTTCACCGACGCCCAGAAGGCGCTGCAGGAAAAGATGGCGCGCACCCCCAACACCAAGCGCGCCAAGAACGTGATCCTGCTGGTTGCCGACGGCAACGGCGTGGGCACCAACTATGCCATCCGCGTGTTCGGCGGCCAGCAGAAGGGCCTGCTGGGCGAGGAATATGTTCAGCCGCAGGAAGCCTTTCCCTATCTGGCGATGGCCAAGACCTACAATGTGAACGCCCAGACCCCGGATTCCGCGCCGACCGCTTCGGCCATGAACACCGGCGTGAAGAGCAATTTCACCACCATCAACGTCAGCGAAAACGCTGTCGCCGGGGATTGCGCCACCCGTGCCGGCAACGAACTGACCCTGTTCAGCGAACTGATGGCCGATGCCGGCAAGTCCGTCGGCGTGGTCAGCACTGCCCGTCTGACCCATGCCACCCCGGCGGCCGTCTATGCCAAGACCGTGCACCGCGACTGGGAAGACAACAGCAAGCTGCCGGAGGGTTGCGACCAGAAGGACATCGCCGATCAGCTGGTCGACGCCATGAAGGCCGGCCGCATCGATTTCGCGATGGGCGGTGGCCGTCGCCACTTCATCCCCAAGGATGTGACCGACGAGGAAGGCAAGGGCGGCAAGCGCACCGACTCCCGCAACCTGATCGAAGAGCTGAAGGCCGCCGGCGTCCAGTACGCCTGGGATCAAGACAGCTTCAAGGGCCTGGATCTGAGCGGCAAGCCGGTCCTCGGCCTGTTTGAATCCTCGCACATGAAGTACGAATACGACCGGACCGGCGAGCCCTCGCTGGCTGAGATGACCGAAGCGGCCATCAATGCGCTGAAGAACAATCCGGAAGGCTTCTATCTGGAAATCGAAGCCGGCCGCGTCGATCATGCCAACCACGACGGCAACCTGTATCGGGTCCTGACCGACGGTGTGGCTTTCGCCGAAGCCATCGCCAAGGCCGACGAGATGACCGATGACGAAGACACCCTGATCATCGTCACCGCCGACCACGAGCACGGCATCGCCTTCAACGGCTACTGCGGTCGCGGTACCCCGATCCAGGGCCTGTGCTACAAGGTCAACGACAATGGCCCCAAGCACTCGGACGAGCTGAACACCGCCGATGACGGCAAGCCCTATCCGGTGGTGGGCTACCTGAACGGTCCGGGGTCCATCCTGAAGAAGCAGGACGACGGCACCTATGCCGCGCCGCCCCGGGCCGAACTGACCCAGGAGCAGGCCGCGGATCCGGAATTCCTGCAGGAAGCCACCCTGCCGTTCTCCTCCGAAAAGCACTCGGGCGAGGATGTGGCGATCTACGCCAAGGGTCCCTGGGCGCATCTGGTCGATGGCACCGTGGAACAGAACTACATCTTCCACGTGATGCATCAGGCGGCCACGGCCGAGCAGGCGGCCTCCAAGTAAGGCACGGTTCGCGCAAGCGACCGAACGACCCGGGATCGGGGGGCCGCCGCGGCGGTTCCCCGTTTCCCGTTTTTCCCTCCCTGTGCGGACAGACCGGTTCGGGCCATAAGGCGGGTCGCGGGCTGGCGGTGTCCCCCTCACACGGAGTCATGCCATGACCCGCTTTCCCGCTTCCCTGTCCCGGCGCGCCCTGCTGGCCGGTGCCGGCTGTGCTCTGGTCGCCGGGCGCACTGCCCCGGTCCTCGCCGCCGATGACGAGACCGTGCGCATGCGCGACCTCTACAACAAGGATCTGTCCTTTTCCGACTTCGCCAAGGCGCGGGAAGGGCAGCGGATTTCCGTGACCGGGTTCATGGCCCCGCCGCTGAAGGCGGAATCCTCGTTCTTCGTGTTGACCAAGCGTCCCCTGGCCGTCTGCCCTTTCTGCGAGACAGAGGCGGAATGGCCCGACGACATCCTGGCCATTTATACCAAGCGGGTGCTGGACGTCGTCCCTTTCAACGTGCGCATCGTCACCCGGGGAACCCTGACCCTGGGCACCTTCAAGGACCCGGATACCGGGTTCGTCAGCCGGGTGCGTGTGATGGATGCCACCGTTGACCGGGCCTGATCGGGGTGGCATCGGGATGTCCACGCCCCTTTCCCCATCCCCACCCCTGACCGTATCGGGTCTGCGCATCGAGGGAGAGCGCAAGCGCCCCCTTCTGTCCGTTGGCAGCCTGACCGTGGCGCCCGGCACCTGCGTGGCGGTGCGCGGGCCGTCCGGGGCCGGCAAATCCACGCTGCTGAATGCCCTGGCCGGCCTGCTGCCCTATGCCGCCGGCTCCGTGTGCTGGGGAGACACAGAGCTGGCCGGATTGGGGGAAGATGCCCGGGCGGCTTTTCGCCGCAACCAGGTCGGGCTGATCTTCCAGGATTTTCTGCTGTTCGAGGAATTGGGGGCGGTGGCCAATGCCACTGTGGCGTCAGCCTTTCTGCCGCGCGTCCGGCGGGCGGGCTTGCGCGAGCGGGCGGCTGCGGTGCTGGAGCGGCTGGGCATCGACACCGGGAAGGACCGCTCCGTAACCAGCTTTTCCGGCGGAGAGCGGCAGCGGGTGGCGGTCGGTCGCGCCCTGGCCCATGACCCGCCGGTGATCCTGGCCGACGAGCCCACCGCCAGCCTGGACCGGGCGGCGGCGGATGCGCTGATCACCGATCTGGTCGGCCTGGCCCGGGAGCAGGGCAAGACCCTGATCGTCGTCAGCCACGATGCCGCCGTGCATGCCCGTATGGACCGGCTGATCGAGGTTGCCGACGGCCGGTTGCAAGGGGTGGCTGCGGCTGAGACCGGGGCTGGGGCCGGTGCGGCGGAGGGGACCCGTGCCTGAGTTTCTGACCGATGCCTGGCTGGACCTGTCGGCGACCACTCAGGACGCCCTGATCCTGGCCGCCCTGCTGCTGCCGGCCCTGGCCGCCGGTGTCGCGGTTATCGCCGGCTATCGCCCCGCCGCCCTGGTGGGGGCCCTGCTATGGCGCTTCCGCTGGACCAACGGGCTGTTCGTCGGCCTGATCGCCGTGTCCGTCGGCCTGGGGGTGGGGTTGATCGCCCAGGAACGGGGTCTGCGGCAGGGCACGGCCCGGGCGGCGGAGAAGTTCGATCTGGTGGTTACCGCTCCGGGCAGCGAGGTCACCATGATGCTTGCTGCCGTCTATCTGCAGCCGACCGACGCGCCGCTGCTGTCCGGCGCCGTCTACAACGAGATCGCCGGTCATGAGCTGGTCAGTCTGGCGGCCCCCATCGCTTTCGGTGACAGCTTCGAAGGGGCACCGGTGATCGGCACGACGGCGGATTTCGTCGCACACCTGTCTGGCACGCTGGCCGAAGGGGCGATGTTCGCCGATGCCGAAGACGCCGTGATCGGCGCCAAGGTGGCGTTGGCTGTCGGGGACGGGTTCACGCCGGCGCATGGGATTGGCGATGCGGCAGAGCATGACGCCCACGCGGGACAGGTCTATCGGGTGGTGGGACGCATGCAGCCGTCGGGCAGTCCCTGGGACAAGGCGATTCTGGTGCCGGTTGAAGCGGTCTGGCAGGTGCACGGTCTCGCCGACGGCCATGCGCCGGAGCACGCGGGCCGGATCGGTCCCCCCTTCGACGCCGACTACTTCCCCGGAACCCCGGCGATTCTGGTACGGGCGGAAGAGCTGTGGGCGAACTATAGCCTGCGGTCGGAATTCACCCGTGCCGACACCATGGCCTTCTTCCCCGGAGCGGTGCT
This sequence comes from Rhodospirillaceae bacterium Z3-40, assembly GCA_046233135.1. Lineage (GTDB taxonomy): Bacteria > Pseudomonadota > Alphaproteobacteria > Rhodospirillales > Rhodospirillaceae > JBJXHN01. Next base: position 69,110 of record JBJXHN010000008.1, read on the forward strand.
GGCCCAATTGCACGGGCTGCTGGGGGACATGCGCAAGATCATGTCGGTGATGGCCGTGGTCACCCAGGTGCTGGTAACCGCCGGCGTGCTGGCCGGCCTGCTGATCCTGACCCGGCTGTTCGCGCGCCGCCTGGCCCTGCTGCGCGCCTTGGGAGCGCCGCGCCGTTTCGTCTTCGCGGTGGTCTGGAGCTATGCGGCGACCCTGATCGGGGCCGGAGCCCTGGCCGGCCTGGGTGTGGGGCTGGCGGCCACCATCTTTCTTTCCCGGGTGGTCACCGCCCGCACAGACGTGCTGGTGCAGGCGGATCTGGGGTGGTCGGAACTGCATCTGGTTGCCGGTTTCGTCAGCCTGACCGTGCTGCTGGCCCTGGTGCCGGCGGCTCTGGCCCTCAACCGACCCGTCGTCGGGGACCTGCGGGGGTGATCCCCATAGGCGGCCTTCCGGCGAAAATATCGAAAGGACCTCTGACCATGCGTAAGGTTATCGCGACCGCAGCCGCCCTGATGCTCGCAGCGGCGAGTCCCGCCCTGGCAGCCGAGGGGCATGACCATCATGACGACCATGTCAGCGTTCAGGGGCAGGTGCGTGCGGTACATGCCTGGACCCGGGCGACTTCGGGCTCGACGGCCTATGTGTTTGTGGAGATCGAGAACCGGGGCACGGTGGATGTGGACCTGCTGGGCGGCGAAAGCCCGGTGGCGGCAACGGTGACCCTGGTCGGCTTCGTCCTGAAGGACGGCAAGGAAACCTATACGCCGCTTCCCCACCTGCCGGTCAAGGCGGGCGGAGACGTGGTGCTCGCCCCCAACGGTCTGGCCCTGCGCCTTGACGGACTGAGCACACCGCTGGAAGAGCATACGGTCTTCGACCTGGATATCCGGCTGAGCACCGGGGTGCTGGACGTGCATGTGGCGGTGGAGGATGCCAGCGCGGTGAACCACAGCCATGCGGGCCACGCCCACTGATAGAGTTGCCGGAGGCCAAGGGGGGTGCTCCGGCGACGCCTGCATGCTGTTCGCGTTTCAAGGAAATCCAATTTTTCTCGTATGTTATGTGTCGGTGAAACGGTCTGGAGGCGCTTTCTCCAGTCGGATAAATTTATGTGTTGACGTCTAGGAGGTGTTTGCGTAGCTTAACGGCTAATGACGATAAGTCATTTGGTCCGAACCCAACGGACCTCCTTGAGCCTCTGACCATCGGTCGGGGGCTTTTTTGTTGGGCTGAGTGATCGGCAAAGGTTGGCGGAGGCGCGAGGAATGAGCGTGGACACGGCGGTACACACCGCCCTTTCCGATATTTTGAACGGAGCCCTGTCGGTCCCCGTCTACGACCCCGCTCCTGGTGGGGCGACCATGCCCTATGTGGTGATGGACGGCCAGAAGATGGAGAGCGCCGAGGCTCTGGATACGCGGGTGGATACGGTGACGGCGACCGTGACGGTGTGGTCCGACGCCACCGGCCAGGCCGAAGCGCTGGGGATCATGGCACAGATTTACGACGCCTTGCACAAAACCAGCCCGGCCTTGGGAGAAGGACGGGCGGTTTGGGCGACGGTGCCCGTCCGCGATCTCGCATGGGATGCGGACAGCAGTGCATACAAGGGAACGGTGACCATTCAGATCGTCACCGAACCGGCCTGACGCGGCGGCGCGCCGCGCAGGAACGACCACGCGAAATTATAGATCCAGCGGAGCGATGCCGGGCAAGTCCGTCCGGCCGTCGGCCCCGGATCTCGTCTTCACGTCAGGCTCTTTCAGCATCCGAGCAGTGCGTCGGGGGGGAGGGAGTGGCGTGTGTATGCCCCGATCATGGGGTGAACCCGGCCGGCGTTGATGCCGGCTTTTGTATACTCAGGAGAACGACTTATGGCGAAACTACAGTCGGCGGGCAGCCAGCTTTACATCTCGACCAGTGCTCAGACGGGTGTCACGGGCACTGCGCTGGCGGCTCTGGCCATCGCGGACTGGACGGTCGTCGGGGAACTGCTGTCTCCCGGTGAATTCGGCAAGGAATACAGCGACGTGGCTCCGACCCCGGCCATCGGCAATCGTCGCCAGGAGCATTTCAAGGGCAGCTATGACAACGGTACCCTGGAGTTCGAAGTCTACTTCGACCCGAACGATGCCGGCCAGAGCGCGCTGAAGACCGCCCTGGATTCCGACGATGAATGGGGCTTCATGATCGTCCTGAACGATGCCGCCACCACGGCCTTCTTCTCGCGTGGTCCGGTGATGTCCGTCCGTCACATTGTCAGCGATGTCAACGGTATGGTTACCGCCCGCGTGCGGATCGGCCTGAACGAGGACATCCTCGACGGCACCATGCCCACCGCCTAAGGCTTACCCCACTGGTCCGCCCGACCTTCGGGTGGATTGGTGAGCCGGGCAGATCCTGACATCCTCGCCGGCTGGGCGCGCTCCATCGGTGCGTCCAGGGGACGGGATGTCGGGACTCTCTCCGAGCGGGAGCGTCGACGGGCCGGGCCTGGAGCCCGTTGACGCTGTCGTTCGGTGTGATGACGATGCGTCTTATATTCCAGGCATTCCAGGCAGGAGAAACGAATAATGGCGAGCAAGATCGATGCGGGCTCCATCAGCATCACGCTGGACGACGAGGAGCGGTTCCTGGTTCCCACCCTGAAGGTCATCACCCGGGTATCCCGCCAGTACGGCGGTCCCCTGGCCGCACTGGAAAAGGTGCGGACCATGGACCTGGATGCTTTTGTTTTCATTATCGGACTGGGGCTGGACAGTGACGAGCGGGAGCGCAAGCGCTTGCCCGAGATGGTCTTCTCTGCCGGCCTGCTCAACCTGGTGGCGCCGGTGACCAAGTTCATGATGGTTCTGGCCAACGGCGGCCGCCCTGTGGATGGCGATAACGATGGTGACGCCGAAGACAAGGACGGCGGCCGGGACGACGCGGGAAACTCGACGGCGGCCTGACCCTGGATGAGTGGGCGGATGCGCTTTTCGCCCAGGCGACCGGCTGGTTGGGGTGGATGCCTGACGTGGCATTGACCACCCCGATCAGCCAGATCGAACTGGCGCTGGAAGGCCGCATCCGCTGGGTCAAGCTGACGAACCCCTTCGGCTCCGCAGAGGAGGCCGAAGGGCGTTCGTCGGAAAAACGCCGCGATAAATCCGCTCCGAAAGCACGACATCAATCTCCAAGTAAAGAAGAGCGCTCTGATATTGCTGATAAGTGGCGATCTTTGCTTGGAAAATAAAAATTTGGAAAATTTTAAAAAGGAGATCAGAAATGCCGAAGCTATTATTGAAATGGTTTATAAGGCAGCTGAAAAAAGGCTTTAGTGTAGAAACTTTAAAGAAGTTGCTTTTAATTCTTCTTGGAAGACAGGCTGCTGAGAAGCTTGCTGAGGTATATGAAGATGTCTTTGGTGATGGAGGGAGAGGGGAGCTTGCTGATGAAAAGTCGATTGAATTTGGTTTGACACCCGAATTGCTCGATGAGTTTTACAAGATGGGTGAAGAAGAAGGAGTGAGTCCGGATGAAGTTAATGCTGCTCTGGAGAGATTTCAGGCGCAAATGGAATTACTGAAAAAAAAGAAAGGAGAGTTGTACAATCATCTAAATGAAAAAAATAAAGAACTTCTGGAAAAGTTGAATAATGCGGAGACTCTTCAAGAGAAGCTGCAGATTTTTATGGATGCATATCCTGATATTGACATGGAGGGGCAATTTGCAGCTTTTGGTGGATATATGGACGAAATGGGGAAAATCGCTGCTGCCCGATCCGCGTCAAAGGAAAAAGTAAAAAGGTATATTAGGGGCGGGGCGACGAGCGAAGAATATAGGGATTCTGAAGAGCATGTTCGCGTTGAGGGTGACAGGGTTTTGGATGGCTCGGACTATGAGGGTGAGCTTGACCAACTTCCCGACTGGGCTCGCGAGAGAGTTCTGAATAGCCTGAATCAAGGGCTGAACGATATGCGGGAGAGGCTGAAAGAGAGACAGGAGCTTCTGGAGGACGCGGAGCCTCGTGAAAGAGACTCTATCGAACAGCAAATTCTGTACTTGGAAGGCATGATTGAAAAATATGTGGAGCTTATCACGTCTCTTGGTGGGACGCCCGGTAGGACGCTGGGGGGGGCCAGAGGCCGATGGTATCGCCGTAAGTGGCGAAATGTGCAGCCACAATCAAACACAATAGAACGCTCTTCTCAAAGTACTCCCAACCCTGATTTTGAACAGCTTTCCGGGTCCCATCCGATGAGTGCCTGCGAGGCCGGAATGTCGGATGCCGCGGCGCAGGCGGTCGAGAATCTCGCAGATGTGCGGGAAGGTCTTGAAGATTTGCACGACGCTTGCGCTGCTGTTGGCGAGTGTTCTGCCATGTCCGAGACCTCGGCTAACCTCGATGCCTTGAGTTCGTCCCTGACCGAAGCCGATGGTGCCATGCAGCAGCTGGCTCGCTCGACGAATGCGCTGTCGGATGCCGGGAATACCTTGTCGCGCGTGGAGGCGGAAGAGCAGGCCCAGGCCGATGCTCTGGTGCAGGCGCATTCCGCCGCCGCCGATGCGCAGCGGCGGGAAGCCGATGCCATTACCCGAACCTCTCTTGCGCGCGCGGGGCTGCTGACGGAACTCAGTGCGGAGCACACCGCGACCCAGAACCTGACGGCGGCGACCGAGGAACTGGCCAATGTCCGCACCGCTGCGAACGCGGCCATGGAGGCGACCAGCGCCGCCGATGCCCTCAGCCGGCAGGTCGACCTGACGCAGCAAGCCGTGACCAACCAGGCCGCGATGAATGCGGGTTTGCAAGAGGAAGAAAGCCTTCAGCAGTCCGTTCTGCAGGCCGCCGAAAAGGTCATGCAGGTGGATGGCGAACGTTTGGCCATTCTCGGAGCCATCACAGACCAATTGCTCCAGCAGACCGGACTGTTCGAGGAAATGGGCGAGTCCGGCCAAATGATGGCGGACAGCCTTGGGGGGGCTCTCTCTCAGGCCATGGAGGTGGGGCTTCGCGATGGCCTAGAGGGCTTGGGTGGCATGCTCGAGTCCTGGATTGGAGACACACAGTCGTATCTGTCCGACAACCCGCTGACGATGTTTACCCAGAATATCATCGGATCGGTCATGGGCGCGGGCGATAGCGGAGGCTCTGCGTATCAGACCCTGTCGGACATTCTGTCCGGGGGAAGCCAGATCTTCGATCTGCTTGGAAGTTCTGGCTCGTCGGGCTCCGTGCTGGACAGTTTGCTCGGGGGCTTGGGGCTTGGCGCGGGCTCTGGAGGCGGGGGTGTTTCCGCTGGCTCCCTGGGCAGCCTTTTTGGTGGCACGCAAACCAGCAGTGTGGACCAATGGATCGGCCAGAATATTGCGGGCGCTAGCAGTTCATTTAATACCGGTATTCCCGGCGCCAACCCCTCTGGCATGTTTAGCAGTGTAGCACCAACCCAGGCCATTGGCGGTGTTGCCAATGTGGGTATGGGCGCTTACCAGCTGGCCAGCGGCGGGGGGTCTACGGCAAGCCTCATTCAAGGGGCGTCTTCCATTGCTGCCGGCGTCCTCGCCTTTACGCCAGCTGCCCCCATCGCGCCGCTGGTCGCTGTGGCAGGCAGCCTGATTGGCGGGATGATCGGAGGCAGCCCCGCACACGATCCCTATGCTGAAACGACCGTCAGTTTTGCCAATGGCCGTTGGGACGCCGAGGACATGGACCCGGTGGATGGCGGCGAAAGCGAACCCCTGGCGCGCGGGGCGCGGGTGCTGGCCCAGGCAGTGGATGAGCTTGGCGGCGCAGTTGGGGCGTTCGATCTCAGTGCGATTGCCGGCATTTATGACAAGGGTGACGATTACACCCTGCGGATCGGTGATTGGGAAAAAACCGGCTGGGAAGACGATGACGTCCTCGGCGCAGGCCTCGCCCATATGATCCAGCAGGGCATGGTTGATGGCGTAAGCTCGGCAATGCAGTACGCGGTCCATAATGCCGTTACTGATGCTGACAGTGATCACCTCGAAGTGGTTCTGGATGCCGCCAAGTTTACCTATGAATCGCAGGAAATGTTTGACGACGTTTATCCGGAGCCGGAACCGAAAGAGATCCGGGGTGACTTCTCCATTGATTACGGAGTCATGGCCTCCGAATTCCGCGATGCCGCTGCCAAGGCCGAAAGGTTCGGCTTTGCCGCAGCCGATGTGAACGCGATCCTGGAAGACCTGGGGGCCGGGATCGAGGATATCGATGTCCTGGCGCAGCACCTCACCAACCCCGAGGGGGGGATTCAAGCGGACCTTGCGGCGAGTGGAGGAACCCTTACGGCCGAACAGGTCGCGGAATACGGTCTGAACCCTGACCTGCTCGAAAAGGAAGGGGAAAACTACGTCGCTGCCTTTGACGACCTCACCCTGAAAATGCTGGAATCGTTCGTCTCTGCCCGTCAGCGCATGCGCGATCAGTGGGAGCAGGGTATCAGCGACGCCCTGGGCGAGTTCACCGGCGATCCTGCGGCGAGCATTCGTGGGATCGAAGAGCAGTTCACGGCTCTATGGGATGACGCCAAGGCCCTGACGGCTGACACGACAGATCTCAATCAACTGTTTGAAGAGACCGTGACGGCCCTGTTCAGGCAAACGCCGATCCAGTACCGGAAAGCTATCCTTGAAATGGATGGCATGACGGATGCTCTCGTAGAAAAATTGTCAGAGATCAACAGGGAAGATGTCGCAAACTACCTGTCCGATCTTGAAAATGCTTTCAATATTACAGAAGTCCTGGGCAGCTACGAGGAGGGAATCAGATCTCTGGATGAAACGCTGGAGTCAGCGCTGGACTCCTTCGAGAACTACGGCCTCGACGAGGCGGAGATCCAGAATCGATATGCCGAGGCCGTCGACAAGCTGCGCAAGAGCTTTGAGGCGGACTTCGATGCGATTGCCGAAGGCAGCTACGAGCCCGCCGGGTATATCCAGGCTGTGGAAGCCCTGGACGCGCTTGCCGAGCAGGCGGAGGCCCTTGGGTATACGGCCCAGGAAGCGACTGCCCTCATGGATACGGCTCTGCGGGGGCTTCAGGCCAGTCTTGCCTCGAACATCGAAGAGCAGATCCTGCAACTGGAAAACCCTGCTCAGGCGATGATCGCCGCTGTGCGCGAAGAGATGAACGCGCTCAGGGATGCGGCCAATGCCATCGGTTTGTCCACTGATCGCATTGATTATCTGGAAGAGTTGCGGCTCGCGGAGTTGATGGTCAACAACCGCAATCAGCTCCTTCAAGCCTATGAATCGGAAGCGGCAGAAATACAGCGGATGATCGATCAGGTCGAGGCACTGGCTGACAGCCTTGCTCAGGCCAAGATCAATCTCCGGCTGGATGACAGCCTGTCCCCGTTGACGCCCGTCGACCAGGTTAGCGACGCTCGGGCTCACTACGATGACATCCGCGCGCGGGCTCAGGCTGGCGATCTTGAGGCCATGGCGGAGCTGGATTCCGCCGGCCGGAGCTATCTGAGTAATCTGCTCGACGTTCATTCCCTTGCGAGCTCGGAATACGCAAACGCATTCAACTATGTCCTGGACGGCCTCACCAGCGCCGAAACCGTGGCCCAACAAGAGCTGGCGACTCAACGAGCGCAGTTGCAGATGCTGCAATTGATGCTGGAACAGCTGGGGATCATCGTCGATCAGACCGCCGGGAATGATGCGGAAGAAGCGTTTAATGCTGCCTTGAACACCTATGCGATGGGGCTAACCGAGAACCCCTACGCCACTGTTCACGGAGTTCAGGGAACTCAGACAAATCAATCGGTTATAGATTGGCTGGACAACCTGGGATACAGGGGCTCCCTGAGTGGGGGGGCGGCTGTCAACTGGCTCGGTAGTCAGGGCCTGTTCGATGAGTATGTCGATTTCATCAATGACCCGACCGGGTCAGCGGCCAACGATAATGGCAGTGAAAGTATCGACCTGTCATCCTACTTGAGTGCAGTCAACAATTGGGCGTCAACGGTTGGCGACAATCCATATGGTACCGGCAACAAGACTTCGGATCAGGTCGTGTCCTGGTTCCAGGAAAGAGGGTATTCGGGCGATTTCGGTGGGGGCGCGGGCTTGCGTTGGGCCGGCGACAACGATTTGGCAGCCCAGTACCTGAACTACATCGGTGTTGTGGATCAATACTTGGATATGTGGGCCTCGGCAGCCAGCGACAATCCGTTCGGAACCGGCAGACGTTCCACCACCGAAGTTCTGAACTGGCTCGGTGAGCGAGGGTATAACGGCTTGACCACTGGGGGCGCTGCCTTGCGATGGCTGGGCGAGCAGGGAATCGCCAAGGAATACCTGGACTATATCAACCGAAATTTCTTGGGTTCCGATACCGTCGGTTTCGCGACGGGAGGCTCCTTTACCGTCGCAGGGCCGGCTGGGGCAGACAATCTCATGTTGCCGCGCCTTCGGGTCACGGCCGGCGAAATCGTCAATGTTTCCCGGGGAGATCACATGGCCGATGTGCTTTCGGAACTGAGGGCCATGCGCAATGACAACATCATTCTGCTCGACCGCCTGATTCATCTGGAAGCGGCGGCGGGGCAGGGAACCCATGAGCGGCTCGACCGGGTGGCTTCCGCTGCGGAATCCCAGGCCCGGGCCCGTGATCTGGCGGAGGCGCGCACGGCATGACAAACGTTCTCTTGTTTTCCATCACCGTCTTCGATCCGACAATCAACGACGTGGCCGTGATTCGTGTGGCGACCGGGGGCGGCTATATCCACGCTTCGGCGCCGGCGCCCTTCCGCGATGCGGTTCTGGAGCGGTCTCAGGTCCGGCGCGAGATCTTTTCCGACGGTCAGGCCTTCGGCGTCGGAACACACGACTACGGGGTTCTGGATCTGGCCAACAACGACGGCTGGCTTGACTGGCTGGCGGAGCATGATGTGGTCGCCGACGGCCGACCCGTGGAGATCCGCCTGGTGGATGACTCCGAACCCATTGATCAGGGAACCACGGTCTTTTCCGGCTTGGTGGCGTCCCTGGAGGTGGGGCTGGACCGGGTGCGGGTTCGGTTCCACGACGCCTTTTCCAGTGTCCTTGACCAGCCTCTTTCCGAAACCACCCGGCTGGGGACGGGAGGTCTGGAGGGGCCGGAAAGTATGGAAGGCCAGTACCGTTTGGTGATTGAGGGCCATGCCTCCCGCGTGGAATGCCCTATGGTGGACAGTGCTCATCTGATCGCCGAAGTCGCCGACCGGGGACCGGTCGTGATCGAAGCCTTGCATGTGCGGGGGGATCTTATCGATCAAGGGGTCCAGCGGACGTCCATCGCTGCGTTGCAGAGCACGGAGCCGGCATCCGGGCATTGGGACTGGTATCCGGGCAGTGAAACCGAACCGGCCTATGTGCGCATGGGCAGTTCGGTGGATGGCATGATTACCGCCGACGTGAATCGGGGGGGGACTCCGGCGGATCGGACAGCGGCTCAGTGTATCGCCCGACTCTTGCGCGAACGGGCAGGGGTTACCCTTTCGGCCGAGGACGTGGCGGCGATGGACAGCGCGGCGCCGGCGGAAGTCGGCGCCGCCTGGGGCGGGGCGCAGACTTTGCGGTCTGCGGTGAACTTCCTGGCGGCGACGGTGGGGGCCGGGGTGTGGCAGGACCCCGAGGGAAGCTGGCGCATGGCGCTGGTCGCCGAACCGGGGTCTGCGGTCGCGACATTCGCCGCTTTGGGGCTGAGCCGTCCGGCCGCAGTTCACGATGCGCAGATTATTGATATCGAACCGCTCTTTACCAGCCGGGATGATGGCGGGGTGCCTCCATGGCGGCTGGATGTTCTGTTCGACCGAACCTACGGCATGCAGGACAAGTCAGCGCTGATCTATGAGTCCACCGATACGCTGGCCACTCTGTTCGGAGAGGAATGGCGCACGGAACCATGCGAGAACCCAGATATTCGGACGCTGCACCCGCATAGCACGCCGATGGAAGTGGAAACGGGATTCCGCTATCGCGCGGATGCCCATGCCGAGGGAGAGCGTCGTCTGACGCTGTTCCAGGGGCGGCGGCGCTACCGTGTCCTGGGGGTCCTCTCGCCGTCTCTGGCCGACAGCCTGGATCTGGGAAAGACCATCCGGGTCGAGCATCCCCGCCTGGGACTTCAGGATGGCAGGGACATGGTCATCCTCGGCATGACATTCAATTTCCTGGCGCAAACCGTTGATATGACCGTGTGGGGCTAATTCCATGACCAATTCAGAAAACGCGACTATTGGCTGGCCCGTTTATCGGGACCTGAGCACGCTGGAAGCCGACGCGACCTTCCGGGCGACCACGCAATCGACGGGTTATCCGGCATCCCACCTGGGGACTTTCCCTTTGCACTATGTCTGGCGGAGTGAGGCATCAACACCGGGCAATGTGCCGGACGAGGAACTGACGGCGACGTTCGATAGCGAAGTGGAGTTGGGGACGATCGCCCTGATCCGCCACAATGGCAGTGTCAATGCCACCTGGCGGGTGCGCTTGTACCAGGATGGGGATGGATCGGTTCTGCTGTGGGACAGCGGTGCCATGAACCTGTGGCCTGCCGTGTATACGGAAGACGAGGTGACCTGGGATGGCGGCAACTTCTGGGACCGCACATATTCTTCGCGTGAGCGGGAAGGGCAGACCTGGCACCAGCGCGTATTCGTTCCCGAGCTTTACTTCGGTCGTCTGGTGAAAGTTACGCTGTCCGATCCGGACAATCAGGACGGATATTTCCAAGTCGGCCTTCTCGAAGTGGCCGGCAAGCGGGCGTTCAGCATCAATCCCGAGTACGGCGCCGAATTCGGGTTCCGCGGCCGGACGGAAGTTCAGGAAGCCGACGGGGGAACGAAAATCCGGCGACGGCGGCCCAAACCCCGCGTCTTCAACGGCGCCATTCCGTTTCTGCCGGAAGACGAGGCCATGGGGGTCTTCTTCGAACTGCTCCGCCAGAATGATGTCAATGTTCCCTTCTTCTGGTCGTTGGACCCGACGGATGACCGAAATTATTTGCGGAATGACTATATGGCTCACCTGGCTGATTTGGGTTTGATGAGCTATTCGCTGTATGGTCGTAACGGCATTGCGATTTCTATTGAGGAGGAACTTTGATTATGCCTTTGATTCCCGAAGAATTGGCCGCGCTGCAACGGGCGGAAGAGTATAATGGTGCACGGTTTGACGCCTCGACCAATCCCCGGGGCTTGGCCGGTGAAGGGTACAAGACGAACTGGCCGCAAGGCCTGAACGACACCGCGACCCTGGTGGGGGCGGTCGCCCGGGAAGTGGCGGCGGGATCGGCGGATACGGCTGCGGCAGAAAGCGCCAAGGTGGCTGCGGAAGCGGCCCGGGCGGCGGCCGAGACGGCCCTGGCGCAGGGCGAAGGTGCCCGGGATGCCGCCCAGGCGGCCCAAACCGCGAGCGAGGCCGCACGAGACGTCGCCCAAGCCGCCCGTGGCGGCGCCGAAGCGGCGGAAACAGCGGCCGAGGCGGCCTGGGAGTCGCTGGATACGCGCTATCTCGGCGCCTTGGCCGCCGATCCGACCACGGACAACACCGGTGATCCCCTGGTGCCGGGAGCGTTGTACTTCAATACGACCGTCGGAACCTTCCGGGGATGGACGGGAACGGCCTGGCAGGATCTGGTGGGGGCGGGAGGCGACAATTCCCTGCCTGCCGGCTCCAGTGCCGATCTGTGGTCCGGCTACCGCCTCTCCGCCGACGGCTCGACCGTGGAATTCAGCCGCTTCGCCGCCGAACCGAGCCCCGATCCCATCGTGCTGTCCGCAGCGGATGTGCTGACGGGGGAAGCCGCGTGGACGGTCAGCGGCTATCCGGCCGGCTTCGGTCCGGCGCGGGTTCAGGCCTTCGGCGGCATCGAGGTGTCGGTGGACGGAGGAGGCACCTGGGGCACGTTCTTCCAGGCGGGGAACGGCACCACGGTGCGGGTGCGGCCCTCGGCCGTCACGCTGGTGGATGGGGAAACCTACACCGGGTCCCTGGAGGTCGGAGCCGCCTCGGTGTCCTACAGCTTCACCTACCAGAGCCTTTTCATCGCCACGCCGTCGATCACCAGCCATGCGGACGGACAGACCGACGTGGGGGATGAACCGCTGTTCGTTGCCAGCGTCTATGACGTTCTGCCATCGTCCCAGCAGGATGCCGCCCATCCCCATCAGGATACGGACTGGGAGCTGTATGCGGACGCCGCTTTGAGCGAGCTGGTGTGGTCATCGCTGGCTGACGCAACGAACAAGGTGCAGATCAGGGGGCCGGCCTTGACGGTCTCCACGCCCTACTTCCTGCGGGTCCGGTATCACTCGACGACGGGGCTGGTGTCGGACTGGTCCAGCGTTGTTTCCTTCACCACAGCGGCGACTTTCGGGCCGGCGCTGCTCGTCACCGATGATGGCTATAAGGTCTACGAACACGACGTGGACAACATGTACAACGCCACGGTCTATGTCGGGACTGGTGCCGCACAAGCGGTACGGACGAATATGCCATATACCGTTGGTGATCGAATGCTGACCATCATCAAGAACGCTGATTCCAACACCAGCGCCTGGGTCTTGGTTGATACCGTCCGGGGAGCGTCGAATGTATTGTCGACGAACACCACTGCCGCCCAGGTCGTCGATGCGACCACTGTCACCGGGTGGACAAACGGCGGCGTCACTGTGGGGGCGGCCGCTGGCGTCAATGGCAGTGGCAACACTCTGTTCATTCAGACGTTCAAGGAGGCTGACAACTTCTTCAAGATCGCCACCACAGACCATATCAGCGGTATCAATACCTCTGTCGATCTGTCCAGCCTTGGCACCGTTGGAATGGTGTGGGTGAAGCCATACAGCTCCGTCGGCAATTGGCTCGTGTGGCATAAGGATTTGCCGGCGGGATATCTTGTCCCCCAGTGGGGGCAAGCTGAGGCCAATAGTGCAATCTCTGTAAGTGCGCTTTCTCTGACGATCACTGCATCGATGGCGACCGGATCGTATGTTGTTTATGCTTGGGCGCATGACGAGTCTGCGACAGGTCTTGTGCACTGTGGCGGCTATACAGGGACAGGTACGGTTGGCAGCTTTGTGGATGTTGGCTTTGTTCCGCAGGCTGTGACTCTCGTTCACGCAATATCTCCCAATACTAATGTCCATCCAAGCACTACAACTATCTGTGACGATACTTATGGTTCTCTGTCGCGTTACGCGTCAAAAAACCTATTTTACATGAGTCATACCACTTGGACTTCCGTTATAGCTCAATCAGAGTCTCGCGGATTTCGGAAGATGGCCGGAGACCATACTGCCGTTGATGCTATTGGCGGACTATATGTCTATATGGCGATTTGCCGAGGACCGACTGTCTCTACTGACGCTCCTCAGCAGGTGTACAATAGCATCACAGACGACTCTGGCAGCACGTACAGCGGTACTTTCGGATTTTGCCCTGATGTTGTCTGGCAAAACCCTGTCGCTGGTGGTGCCCGGCACTTTTTCGCTAGGCAGTTGGGAGAAGGTGGGTATTTGTATATGGACGGCCAAAATGCGGCAGGAGGAGACGCTAACCTGAATATTCGCTTCCTCTCCGATGGTTTCACGAGTACTGCCGGCATCTCTGGCTCTAACCGGTTTCATGCGTGGAAGCACATGCCCGGTGTCTTCGCGTCAATCATGTATCGCGGGATCGGCGCAGACATGCAGGTTCCCCATGATCTGGGGGTGGTCCCGGAAATGGTTGTTGTCAAATCCCTGAGTCTTGCCCCAAATAACTGGGCGGTGAATTGTCCAAACGTTATGAGTTTGGATCAATACATCAATCTGGAGGAGAGCGCCGCTGCGAGAACCTATACAACACACGGCGGCCTCCTGAATCAGACGATGCCGACATCAACGGTTGTCTATCTTGGTGGATCGCTGAATTTCAACACCGCCAGTGGACATACCTACCTGATGCTTCTGTTCGCGTCTCGCGACGGCGTGTCGAAGGTTGGCGGCTTCGCGACGGATGCCGGGGGCAATGCGACGGTCACCGGGGTGACGTTCCGGCCTCGCTTCCTGCTGGTGAAGAGGACCGATGGCACCGGAGATTGGCTGTGTTCCGGCGCCGAGAACGCCATGACCTCAAGCGCGGCCCCGGGTGCGGAGACGCGGTTTGCCCTCAATTCCACGGCGGCCGAAGTCTCCACCGACTGGGTGGATACCCTGGCGGACGGCTTTGTCATCAAGGGGCAGGCGGCCTCGGCCCACTACATCTATCTTGCCTTGGCATAAGGACGGGACAATGAATTTCGCTCAAGCAACCCCTTCGGGACATATTTCTGTCGGCCTGCCGGCTGCCTTGCGCGGCCACTCCGTGGAAACCCTGGCCGGTCTGGGGTGGAAGCCGCTGCGGTGGGTCTCCCACGCATTTGATCCGGACACCCAATACTATCCCGATGCGCCCAGCTACAGCGATCAGGGCGACCACATCCTTGGCGACCACGTTCCGGTGGCCATGCCCTCCGAGGTCCGCGCGGCGCGGGATCTGTCGCTGGCGCATGCGGCGAAGCCGGCCCGGCTGGAGGCGGTGAACGCCGAATATCAGCGCCGGCTTGATGCCGGGTTCGTCTACGGCGGTCAGCGCTACCAGATCGATGGCGAGGCCCAGGGGGCGATGGCGACGGTGCTGGCGGCGTTTGCTGCCAACGCCTCCAATCCCCACGGCGGTGTCTGGCGGACGAAAGCCAATACGATGATTGCCATGAGCGACAGTCAGTGCCGGACATTTCTGACCGCGGCCCTGACGCGCGTCCAGCACCTGAAGGCCGTTTGCTGGGCCAAGAAAGACGCCATCAGCGCGGCGGTCACTCCGGCTGCCGTCGCCGGTGTTTCGCTGGGCGATGGGTGGGATGCCGCCTGACCGCTTTCAGTTCTGACAGCGCTTGAGAGAGCCCCTTTCGCCGACCTGGCGGAAGGGGCGTTTTGTTTATCGGAGGTCACCTCATGGCATTGACACCTGACGAGTTGTTGGCCCTTCAGCGCGCCGAATCCTATAACGGGGCGCGGTATGATAGTGAATCCAACGCCTTCGGTCTTGCGGGGGACGGTTATAAGACGAACTGGCCGAAAGGGCTGAACGATACCGCGCGCCTTGCCAGCGCGGTGGCGCGGGAGGCCAGCGCGGCTGCGGATTCAGCCGCTGCTGCGGCTGATTGGGCGGTGGCTGCGGATGGGGCTGCCGGAGAAGCGGTGCGCCATGCGGCCCGGTTTCTCGCACCGGCCGCGACGGCACCCGCCGCCCGCGACGATGGCGACAGTCTCGAGGCCGGGGATTGCTACCTGAATACCGTGCAGGGCGCTGTGTTCGTCTATAGCGGAACGGGCTGGGTCGCGTCGGCCATTGATCCGGCGCTGTATGCGACGTCGGCGGAGGTTGCTGACACCTATGCCACCATCGCCACCGTGGCGCAAACCTATCTGGCCCTGGCAGGGGGAGCCATGGCGGGACCCCTGACCCTGGCAACAGATCCCGGTGCGGACCTAGAGGCTGCGACCAAACGCTACGTTGACGCACATGCAGGGTTGTCGTGGGAGAAGGTGAGCGGAGCGTCCGGCTTGGTCACCGTCAATAAGGGGTATATCACGACCGGGGCCGATCTCGTGACCATGACGCTGCCGTCGACCTTCTCGGTCGGGGACGAGGTGGTCGTGGTGGGATACGGACCCGGCGGATGGCGGCTGAACGCCGCGGAAAATACCACGATCGTCATCGGGGATTTTTCCATCGGCAGTCTGGTGGCCTCAGGGAAGCGGTACGATTCCACGCGTCTGATCGCCGTCGAGGAAAATGCGGTCTGGGTTGCCGCCAATGCTCAGGGGGCCGAAGTTTCCCCGGGGGATGGCCTGGGATACACTCTCGGCGGGCGGCGTCGAGACAACGGCGCTGGCGATGCTTCCATTCGTCGCTATGCTTTCCAGACGGATCTGCTGTCGACCTTGGGAGTGACTGTTTCCTACACAGATGGCGGCGTTGGTCTGCATTCCGTTGAGAATGGATACAAATTCGGCTCGTATCACCAAGGGAAAAGTCGAGACAAGTTCACCTTTTCCACCGAACTTGTGACGCGCTGGGGTGCTGACGCGGGTATCACCGGTCAGGTTGATGGTGCCGGATTCTTTTCAGCCGCAAAAGGGTGGGCTTGGTCGGGGACGAATTGTAGTTCTCTTGATTTTTCGTCCGAGGTGGAAAGTCTTGTGGGAACTGGATTTCCCGCCATCCAATACGTAAGTGCCTATAATGATAGAGGGCGCGATCAAGGGTTCGCTAATCATTGGGTTCAAAACGAGAACAGAAATATAATATATAAGTTTATATTTTCCGCGGAAACTCAGTCTACGATCGCGGATACATTTGATGTCGTTTTCCACAACTATACCGGCGATGTGGGGACGAACAGCCAGGACAGCGGATATGCAATCGGTGCCACGGAATCTTCGGGCGGAGGGACCGGTCTCGAAATTCAGTCGATCAATTTTCCGACGGAAACAACGCTGACCCTCTCCACGTTGGCGGCGGAGAGCCATTCTTACGGTTCCGGAGTGTCGTCACTGACGACAGGAGGCACTCTGTTCGGTACGGGCCAGCCGGGGGATGCAAAATCGACAGGCGCGGTTCTCTATAACTGGGTGGCGGATGTCAGCTACGTTTCGACAAGTAGCATCCCCAGTCCGGGCATTGATGCCAGCCCGTCGGTCAATACGGGGGGAATCTGATGGCACTGTCGCAAGAGGCACGGACCTTTTTGGACTATCTGGATGCCATGGCGGAGACGGTGCCGTTCGGCAACTCCAATTTTCAGACGGCCCATTGGGTGACCGACCACGGTGGTCCGGGGCGGGCGTGGCGATCCATCCTGCTGAACGTGGATGTGGATCGAAAGGCCCTGGAAGAGGCGCATTTCAAGGGCCTGGAGCTTCAGGTGGATCTGGAGGAAATCGCGGCAAAACTGGCTGATCCTGACCTGGACCGTTTCGCACGGCGACGTCTTGAAATTGACCGGGACCGCAAAACGAATGAAGGAGCCCGTCAAGACAAGCTGCTGCGCGACGCCGTCCGGCGTATCGAGGCGCTGCTGGCCCAGGCGCGGACCTTGCCTGCATTGCGGGGACCGGAGGATTTCGAGCGGCAGGAACGGGACTACTGGATCGGCCGGCTGGCGGAAGATGCCGAGGCGGATGTCCGTGCAACGGGCCGAGTCCAGCCCGGAACATTGAAAGCGCTATGGAAGGCCGGTTTCGATATCGGGGAGTGCACGTCTTTGCCGGGAGGGGCTGTGCAGGTGAAGGTGGTGAGCCGGGGGGCGCGTACGCCCTTGGCTGCGGTGAGTGCCGGCGTGGTCGAGACACGGACCCTGGAGGATAAGAGAGCATGAAAACCTATGTGAAATGTCGCCCCGCGCCCCTGGATGGAGAGATGGATACGCCAAGGCGGTATCTTCTATCCGCCTTTCCTGGCTTGGGCCTGTCGTTCACTCTGATGGCTTGGGGGCATGGCGGGCGGGACGGGCGCGCAGTCTATGAATTGCGGGTTCCCGACGGCCCGGGGGCCGAGGCCGCGCTTGAAGAGGCGGCCGCGTGCGTTGCTTCCCGCTTCGGAGGGAAGCCGATTTCGCTTGGAAAGGCCTTGAGCCACGTCCGGGAAATTTCCGGAAATGAAGCCTGGGAAGCGACCGGTCAGCTGGCGACTTTCTATCACGACGATGCGAACGGACTCATCCGTCCCGAGAGCAAGGCGTAGTGCGCCCGGCAAAATACTGTCTTCTTGCCGGGAGGCATGAGCCGCGCCGCTCAACCATCCAAGCAACTGGCGTTCCTGTCTCCTGTCGCGCTCCCATGCCGTAAGAGGGGAGACACCTCAATCCACCAGCCCTCCGTCCGCATCGAAGAACGCGTGCGGACCGGAAAACCGGCCGACGGGGCTGAGGTGGGTCACCAGTGGTCCGCCGCCGGCCGGGGCGTGGAACAACCGCACCATCGGCGGCTCCATCATGAAGCTCGGCGCCCCGGCCGGGTCCAGGTCCAGGGTGACCGCATGGGCCGGGCTGGGGGCGATGGACAGGGCGACCCCCTGCGCCTGGGCCGTGATGGCCCTGTGCACATGGCCACAGGCCACATGCTTCACCTGGGGTGCGGCGGCGAGGGTTTTCAGGAACGCCTCGCCGTCGGCCAGGTTCTGCACGTCCATATGGCGGATCCCGGTGAGGAAGGGCGGATGGTGCAGGAAGACCAGCGTCGGCGTGTCCGGCGCCTCGGCCAGGGTTTCGGCCAGCCAGGCCAGGCCCGCATCCCCCAATCGCCCGCCGCTTTCTCCGGGAATCGAGGAATCCAGACCCACCAGACGCCAGCCCGCCACCTCCCACACGCCATGCAGGGGGCCTTCGGTGGAGGCCCAGGGCTGGTCGGGGTAGGCGGTGCGCATGGCATCCCGCACATCATGGTTCCCCGGAACGATGGCAACCGGGCAGGGCAGGCGGGACAGCTGCCCGGCAATCAGGGCATAGGCCGACAGGGCGCCGTCATCGGTCAGGTCGCCGCTGACGATCACCCCGTCCAATGGCGTTTCCAGGGTCAGCAGGTGGGCGACGGAGGCCCGCAGGAAGTCCAGGGTGTCCACCTGGCCACCATAGGCCACGCGGCCGTCCGGTTTGATATGGATGTCGGTCAACTGGGCAATCAGCATTCGGGTACAGGTCCTGTCCGAACGGTAAGGGAAGAGTCACAAAAGTGTCATGCCGAGGGGAGGCCGAACAAGGCCCCATCGCGCACTTTCAAGGCAATGGGGGATCCGACAGCCGGTTCTTCGGCCAGGGGGGCGTCCACCACCACGGGATCGGCACCGAGCCCGGCCACCAGCACCCGGGTGCGGCTGCCCAGGAAGAAGGCGGCCTCCACCGTGCCGTGCAGGTCGGCGTCGGCGGCGGACGCGGAAGGAGGCAGGACGATCAGGTCTTCGGGCCGGCACAGGCGTTCCGCCCCGCCCGGCCCCAGGGGCAGGCGGTTCACGGTGCCGATGAAATCGGCGACGAAGGGGGTGGCCGGGCGGCGATAGATATCGGCCGGCGTGCCGATCTGGGCAATGCAACCCCGGTCCATGACGACGATGCGGTCCCCCAGGGCCATGGCCTCGGCCTGGTCGTGGGTGACGTAGACGGCGGTGATGCCCAGATCGCGCAGCAGGCGGTCGATGTCCACCCGCAGCCGTTCGCGCAGCAAAGCATCCAGGGCGGTCAGCGGCTCGTCAAGCAGCAGCACCCGGGGGCGGGGGGCGATGGCGCGGGCCAGCGCGACACGCTGACGCTGGCCGCCGGACAGCTGGTCGATACGGCGGTCGGCGAGATCGGCAATGCGCATCATCTCCAGCATCTCCGCCACCCGGGGGGCGCGAACGGCTGCGGGCATGCGCCGCACCTTCAGGCCATAGCCGACGTTCTGGGCGACGGTCATGTTGGGGAACAGGGCATAGGACTGGAACACCATGCCCACATTGCGCCGCTCGATGGGCAGGGCGGTGACGTCGTCGCCGCCGAACAGCACCCGGCCGCCGGGGTCGGGGCCTTCCAGGCCGGCGATCAGGCGCAGGGTGGTGGTTTTGCCGCAGCCCGACGGGCCGAGCAGCACCACCGTCTCGCCGGCCGCGATCTCCAGGTCGATGGGAACGAGGGCGCGGGTGCCGTCGGCGAAGGTCTTGGCACAGCGGTCGAGGCGGATGGGGGTACTCATCGGGAACCTCCGGCGGAACGGCGGGACGCGGTATGGCTCAGCCACTGCATGGCCACCAGCAGCGGCATGATCATCACCAGGAAGACCAGGGTGTAGGCGCTGGCCACCTCCAGCCGCATGGACGCGTAGGAATCGGCCAGGCCGACGGGCAGGGTCTTGGTCATCGGGGTATGCAGCATCCAGGTCAGGTTGAATTCGCCGACCGACAGGGTGACCACCATCAGGGCGCCGGCCAGGATCCCCGACCGCACATTGGGCAGCACCACGGTCCACAGCCGGACCCAGAAGCCGGCCCCCAGGCTGGCCGCCCCTTCCTCCAGCTCGGCAAAGCGGATGGAGCCCAGCACGGCGAGCACGCTGCGGATCATGAAGGGCAGGGTGAAGAGGACGTGGCCCACCAGGATGAACAGCCAGCTCGCCCGGAAATCCCGGATGCCGCCGTAGGTCAGGATCAGGGCCAGGGCGGTGGCCAGGCCGGGAATGGCGACGGGCAGCACCAGGGCTTCTTCGATCACCCGGGCCAGCCGGCCGCCCTGGCGCGCCAGCACATAGGCCGCCGGCACACCGATCACCAGGGTGACTGCCAGGCAGGCCACGGCGATCAGCATCGACAGCCAGATGGTGTCGGCATAGAGGTCCCAGACCTCGACCACCCAGCGCAGGGTCAGGCCGCTGGACAGGCCGACGAAGAAATTCTCCGTCACCCCCGCCAGGGCGGACAGGACCACCGGCACCACCAGAAAGGCACAGACCGCCAGGGTGAAGGCCAGATTGAGCAGGAACAGTCCCCGGCGGGGGCGGCGGCCCCGGGGGCTGGGGGAGAGTGTTTCCATGTCGGAGGGATCCTTGCGCCGGACGCTCATCCGCCGGCGGCCGCGCTGGTGCCGGCCAGGCTGCGGGCGACGTAAAGCGCCAGCCAGGTCAGCAGGCCCAGGACGATGGACAGGGCCGCGGCGCCGGCGATATTGGCGTTCAGGGTGAACTCCGTGTAGATGGTCATGGGCAGCACGTCGATGTTGGTGGCCAGGGTAAAGGCCGTGCCGAAAGCCCCCATGGCAGTGGCGAAGCAGATGGCGCCCGAGGCGATCAATCCCGGGCTCAGGGCCGGCAGGATGACGTCCAGGATCACCCGCCACGCCGGCGCCCCCAGCGAACGGGCGGCCTCTTCCAGGGCGGGATCCAGCTTTTCCGCGGCGGCCATGACCGTCAGGATGACCCGGGGAATGGAGAAATAAAGGTACCCGGCGAACAGCCCGGCCAGGGAATAGGCGAAGACCACCTTGCCAGCCCCCAGGGCCTGGGTGATGGTGCCGACCAGCCCCTGCCGTCCCCCCAGCATGATCACCAGAAAGCCGATGACCACCCCCGGAAAGGACAGCGGGAAGGTCAGCAGGGCAATCAGCAGGTTGCGGCCAAGAAAACGATTACGTACCAAAAACAGGCCGGAAACGCTGGAGACCGCGAGGGCGGCGGCGGTGACGGCCACCGACAGCAGCAGGGTGGCGATCATGCTTTCCAGATGGCGGGGCTTGGTGAGAATGGCGGTATAGGCGGCCAGCCCCTCTTCGCCGGATCCGCCGGCGATGGCCAGCTTGACCATGGGGACCGCGAAAAAGGCGGTCAGACCGATGGCCGCAGGCAGCATGAGGAGAATCAGGCGGGGAAGGTCGCGGTCTCTCATGAGGTCCGGTACTCTTTCGCTTTGGTGGCCGGCCGCTCCGTGCAAGACGAAGCGGCCGGTAACCGGGCAGGGAGGGAAGGGGATTACCGCACTTCACTCAGGTACTTTTCTTTGAAGCCGTCCTGCACTTCAGCCATCTTGCCGTAATCCACCGGGGTGGAGCGGGCGTATTCGCTGTCGGGCAGGAACTTAGACGCCGCTTCTTCGGACATGGCCGAGCTGCGCACCGGGCGCAGGAAGGCATTGGCCCACACGGCCTGACCCTTGTCGGACATGATGAAGTCCAGGATCTTCTTGCCTTCTTCGGCGTGCGGTGCGTCCTTCACCAGGCTCATGACATAGGGCACCACCACCGTGCCTTCGGTGGGAATCACGAACTGGACGTTGGCGTTGTCCTTGTACTTGGCGCGATAGGCGTTGAAGTCATAGTCGAACAGGATGGGGATCTCGCCGGACAGCACGCGGGCATAGGCGGTCTGCTTGGGAACGATCGGGTGGTTCTCGGCCAGCTTCTTGAAGAAGTCGATGCCGGGACCGAAGTCCTCCAGGGTGCCGCCCATGGCACGGTTCACGGCAACCGCACCGGCATAGCCGACAAAGGCGCTGGAGGGGTCGAGGTAGCCCACCATGCCGTCGTATTCGGGCTTCAGCAGGTCGGCCCAGGAGGCCGGGACGGGCTTGCCTTCCAGGGCGTCAACGTTGACGAAAAGGCCGAGCGTGCCGGAGTGAATGGTGAACCAATAGCCTTCCGGATCCTTCAGGCCTTCGGGGATCTCGTCGAAATGGGCGGGCTTGTAGGCCTCGACGACACCCTTTTCCTTGGCAGCGATGCCAAAAGACACGCCGTAGTAGGCGACGTCGGCGACCGGGCTATCCTTTTCGGCCAGCAGCTGCGACAGGGTCTGGCCACTATTCTTATTGTCATGGGGGACGTCGTACCCCAAGTTTTCCTTGATGGCTTCCAGCTGGGCGGCCCAGTCGGCCCACTGCGGCGGGCAGTTGTAGCAGATGGCGTCGGCCGCCCGGGCGGTGCCGGTCCCGGTGCTGATGAAGGCAGCGGCGGCGAAAGCCGCCGCGACGATGGTCTTCCCGATCATGGTTCTGTCTTTCCTTTGCATTGAAGGTCAGGACGGTCGGTGGAGGCCGGGAGAATCGGCGGGGATGTGCTTGGCGGCTTTCCCCGCCGATTCTCCATGGCACAAGCTGTACGGCAAGGTGGTCGTTACCGGGTCGCCGCCGCCGCTCAGACGGTCGAGCAGGCGACGGGCCGCGACCCGGCCCATTTCCCGCGACGGCTGAACCACCGTCGCCAGGGTCGGATGGAGCTGGCGGCCGATGGCAATGCCGTCGAAGCCGATGACGGAGACGTCGGCAGGCACCGAAAGGCCCATGCGGCCCAGGGCGCCGATCACCGAAATGGCCAGCAGGTCGTTGGAACAGAACAGGGCGCTGGGTGTGGTTTCGTCCGGCCGGCCCGTGGGGAACAGGGCGCGCAGGGCGGCCTCGGTATCGCTGTCGACGAAGTCCATTTCCCGCACGCTCGGCGCGGACAGCCCGGCGGCTTGGGCGCCGGCGATGAACCCCTCGCTGCGGGCGCGGGCGCGGTCGGATGCGGAAAACCGGCCGGACACCATGGCCAGGCGTGTATGGCCCAGCGAGACCAGATGCTCCGCCGCCGCCCGTCCCGCGCCGACGTTGTCCACGGTGACGGTCGGGCGGCCCAGGGCGCCGGGCTGGTTGTAGATCAGGATGTAGGGGACGCCGGCCGCCTCCAGCTGATCCAGGGCGTCGCTGTCGTCGGCGTCGGCCACGGTCAGGATCGCGGCGTCGATGCGGTAGTCCAACAGGGCGCTGACGGCGGTGCGTTCGACTTCCGGATCATATTCGGCGGCAGTGAACATCAGGGTATAGCCGGCATCTCGCGCCACTTCATTGATGCCCGCAACCGCATCGGCGAACACCGGGTTGGACAGCGAGGGGATGAGGATGCCCAGCGACCGGGTGGTCGCCGTCTTGAGGCTGCGCCCCAGGGCGTTGGGGCGAAAGGACAGGGCGGCGATCGCGTCTTCGATCCGCTGCGCCGTTTCGGGCCGGACGGCGCCGGATCCATTGACGAAGCGCGAGACCGTTGCCACGGAAACCTGCGCGGCGCGGGCCACATCCTTGATCGTTGCTGCCATGGAAGGTGTGTGTCCCCCAAATACTCCCGGTCGGGCCGTCCGAAGGTCCGCCGGACCGTGAACGACGGGTGGCCGGTCGACGGCCAGAATGCCTTTCCCGGGGAAAATGTAAACGTTTACAGAGGTTAAAGTTTCGTGTCACGGCGTGGAGGTGATGACGATACACGGTTGAGGTGAACGCGTCACCCCCCACTCATTGATTGGTGTATATTCCGGGTGGACGATCCGGGCAATTGCGTGAAGCCGTGGTTTTTGATCGATCGGGGGAAGACGGCCCAAGCACCTGATCCGAACACCCGAATTGACCGCGCGAACGCTTCCGGGGTACAGACACATCATGAGCGAGATTCCTGATCCGGCCGCCACGGCGACCATTGAAACCCTGTTCCCGACCCGGATTTACCGGGCGGAGCTGAATCACCTGGACGAATTGCGCCAGGAGATCATCGCCTGCTGCCTGTCGGCGGCCGAGGATGACGAAGCCGGGATTGCCTGGTCCGAGGAGCACGGCTACCCGGGCTACACGTCCTATGCCTCGCTGGACGACCTGCCCTGGCGTTTCCCGCCGTTTGCCGAGTTGAAGGACCACTTGGATGCCCATGCCGCCCATTTCGCCCGGGAACTGTGCTGGGAACTGGGGGACCGGGAACTGGTGCTGGATGCCTTCTGGATCAACCTGCTGGAACCGGGCGGCTTTCACAGCGGCCACCTGCATCCCAACAGCGTGATCAGCGGTACCTTCTATGTGGAGATTCCCGACGGCGCCAGCGCGCTGAAGTTCGAGGACCCGCGCCTGGCCCGCATGATGGGTGCGCCGCCCAAGCTGGACGACGCGCCTCGGGATCAGATGCCCTTCATCACCATGCGCCCCAGCCCCTGCACCCTGATGATGTGGGAAAGCTGGCTGCGCCACGAAGTGGTGCTGAACCGGGCGGAAACGGAACGCATCTCTGTCAGCTTCAATTACGCCTGGCGCTGAGGTTTCGGTGAAGGCTGTGGTGCCGGCAGGTGGAGACGGTCGTTCCCGGACGATAGAGGGGGATGATCATGCGTCCATCCGTTCTGCGCTTGCAGGGACTGACCCGGAAAGACCGCCATCAGGTCACGGCCGCCGTCGGTGAAGTGGTGTCCGTTGCCCAGGGCTGGATCGCCGACCATACCCTTTACTCCAACATTGCCCTGACCGTGACCTTCTCTGTTCCCGGCAAGGACCTGGCGGTGTTGCGTGATGGTCTGCTGGCGGCCGGGGTGGTGCTGGACGACGACAGTCTGATGCGGCTGGCCGCCCGGTTGACGGCGGAGATGGAAAAAGCCGAGGCGGGCAGGGATGACCTGCCCGCCTCGTTGAACCTGACCTTTCTGCACGACGAACCGGATCTGCGCCGGGACATTCCGGCCGTTCCGGGATAGCCGGCGGTGCGGATCAGCCGTGCTCGTGGACGACGTCCTCTCCATCGTGGGCGGCCGCCTTGTCGCCGCCCAGACGGCGCAGGGGGCGGTTGCCGGTCAGGGCGCGGATCAGCACGTAGAACACCGGCGTCAGGAAGATGCCGAAGGCGGTGACGCCGATCATCCCGGCGAACACGGCGATGCCCATGGCCTGACGCATTTCCGCCCCGGCGCCCGTGGCCGTGGCCAGGGGCACCACCCCCATGATGAAGGCCATGGAAGTCATAAGGATTGGCCGCAGACGCAGCCGGGCGGCGGTGACGGCGGCCGCGCGGGGCGGGTGACCGGCGAATTCCAGTTCGCGGGCGAACTCCACGATCAGGATGGCGTTCTTCGCCGACAGGCCCACCAGCACGATCAGGCCGATCTGGGTGAAGACGTTGTTGTCGCCGCCGGTCAGATAGACCCCGGTGAGGGCTGCGAGCACGCTCATCGGCACGATCAGGATGATGGCCACGGGCAGGCTCAGGCTTTCGTACTGTGCGGCCAGCACCAGGAACACCAGTAGCAGCGCCAGCGGGAAGACCAGGGTGGAGGAATCGCCGGCCAGGATCTGCTGGTAGGTCAGTTCCGTCCATTCGAAGGCGAACCCGGCCGGCAGGCTCTTTTCCGCCACCCGTGCAATCGCGTCCTGCGCCTGACCCGAGGAATATCCCGGGGCCGGAGCACCGGACACGTCGGCCGACAGGATGCCGTTGTAGCGCATGGCCCGTTCCGGTCCGGCGGTGGGTTTGACGGTCAGCAAGGCCGACAGCGGGATCATCTCGCCGGTGTCGGAGCGGACCTTCAGTTGCCCGATATCCTCGGCGTGGGAACGGTAGGGGGCGTCGGCCTGGACCCGGACCGAGTAGGTGCGGCCGAACTGGTTGAAGTCATTGACATAAAGGCTGCCCAGGTAGATTTGCAGGGTATCGAACACCGCCGAGATCGGCACGCCCAGCTGCTGGGCCTTGGTGCGGTCCAGGTCAGCGAAAAGCTGGGGCACGTTGATCTGGTAGCTGGTGAACAGGTTGGCCAGCTCCGGTGCCTGGGAGGCCTCGGCCAGGAAGCTCTTCAAGGCGGCGTCCAGCGCCTCGTACCCCTGGGACCCCCGATCCTCCACCTGGAGCTTGAAGCCGCCGGTGGTGCCCAGGCCCTGGACGGGCGGCGGCGGGAACATCACCACGAAGGCTTCGCGGATGCCGGCATAGGCCGCGTTCAGCCGCCCCACCACGGCGCCGGCGGACTGGTCGGCCCGGGTGCGTTCGGAGAACGGCTTCAGGGTGACGAAAACGATGCCCGAGTTGGTGCTGTTGGTGAAGCCGTTGATGGACAGGCCGGGGAAGGAGACGGCGTGCTCGATGTCCGGGTCGGCCAGCGCGATGTCGCCCATGGCGCGGATCACCTCTTCCGTGCGGTCCAGGGTGGCGCCGTCGGGCAGCTGAGCGAAGCCGATCAGGTATTGCTTGTCCTGGAGCGGCACGAAGCCCGGCGGCACCGTCTGGAATATGCTGTAGGTGGCCGCCAGCAGGCCGGCATAGACCACCATGACGATGGACTTACGCGAGACCACCCGGCTCAGCCCGGCTTCGTAGCCCCGGGTGCCCAGGCCGAACAGCCGGTTGAAGCCCCGGAACAGCCAGCCCAGCAGCAGGTCCAGCACGCGGGTCAGACGATCCGGCGGCGTGCCGTGGCCTTTCAGCAGCAGGGCGGCCAGGGCCGGCGACAAGGTCAGCGAGTTGATCGCCGAGATCACCGTGGAAATGGCGATGGTCAGGGCGAACTGCTTGTAGAATTGCCCGGTCAGGCCGGTGATGAAGGCCAGGGGCACGAAGACGGCGACCAGCACCAGGGCGATGGCGACGATGGGGCCGGAGACCTCGGCCATGGCTTTGTATGTGGCCGCTTTGGGGGCCAGGCCTTCGCCGATGTTGCGCTCCACGTTCTCGACCACGACGATGGCGTCGTCGACAACGATGCCGATGGCCAGCACCAGGCCGAACAGCGACAGCGCGTTGATGGACACCCCCAGCAGGTGCATGACGGCAAAGGTCCCGACCACGGAAACGGGCACCGCCAGCAGCGGGATGATCGAGGCCCGCCAGGTTTGCAGGAACAGCACGACGACGATGACCACCAGGACAATCGCCTCGATCAGGGTATGCACTACCGATTCGATGGAAGAGCGGACGAACTGGGTGGTGTCGTAGACGATTTCATAGTCCACGCCCTCGGGCATCAGCGTCTTCATGTCGGCCATGGCGTCACGCACGTGATCGGCGATCTCCAGCGCGTTGGAGCCGGGGGACTGGAAGACGGGGATGGCCACAGCCGATTTGTTGTCGAGCAAGGCGCGCAGGGCATAATCCGCTGCGCCAAGTTCCAGCCGGCCGAGGTCGCGCAGGCGGGTGACGGCGCCGGTGTCGTCGGTTTTGACAACGATGTCGCCGAACTCGGCAACGTCCTCCAGCCGCCCTTTGGCGTTGACCGAGAGCTGCAGATCCACTCCCGCCGCACCGGGGGATGCGCCGACCACCCCCGCGGCCGCCTGGACATTCTGGTCGCGGATCGCCTGGACCACATCGGCCGCGGACAAGCCCCGGGCGGCCACTTTTTCCGGATCCAGCCAGACACGCATCGCATAGTCGCCTGACCCGAACAACTGGACCTGGCCCACGCCGGGGATGCGGGCCAGCCGGTCCTTGACGTTCAGCACCGCGTAGTTGCGCAGGTAGGTCATGTCATAGCGGCCGTCCGGAGAGACCAGATGCACCACCAGCGTCATGTCCGGCGAGCTTTTCACCGTGGTGATCCCCAGGCGGCGAACCTCCTCGGGCAGGCGCGGTTCGGCCTGGCTGACCCGGTTCTGCACCAGCTGCTGGGCCTTGTCCGGGTCGGTGCCCAGCTCGAAGGTCACCGTCAGGGTCATGGTGCCGTCGGTGGTGGCCTGGCTGCCCATGTAGAGCATGCCTTCCACCCCGTTGATGGATTCCTCCAGCGGTGTGGCCACGGTGGCGGCGATCACCTTGGGGTTGGCACCGGGATATTGAGCGCGCACCACCACCGTGGGCGGCACCACTTCGGGATATTCGGAAATCGGCAGGTCCCGCAGGGCCAGCAGCCCGGCAAGGAAGATCAGCACCGACAGCACTCCGGCGAACACCGGGCGGTCGATGAAGAAGTTGGAAATGGACATGGCAAGCCACCAGGTGTTCGGGGCCGGGCAAAGCGGCGCCGTGCGGTTCCGCCCGTCGGGGCGGTCCGCGCGGCCGGCCGCTTGCCGGGCCGGAGCGATTTCGGGAAGGCGAGGGAGGCGGCAGAGAGGTCTAGCGGTTGGCCAGGTTCACCGCCGCGTCCGTCGTGGTATCCATGGACACGATGTCCGGAGCGGTCAGGGCACCGGGACGCACCCGCTGAAGCCCGTTGACGATGACCCGGTCCCCTTCGGACAGGCCGCCGGTTACCACCCGCAGGCCGTCGGCCCGCTCGCCCAGGGTGACCGCGCGGTAGTCGGCCCGGTTTTCCGGATCCACCACCATCACGTACTTCTTGTCCTGGTCGGTGCCCACGGCCCGGTCGCTGACCAGCAGCATCCGTTCCGCTTCCGGCCGCCCCATGCTCAGACGGGCGAACTGGCCGGGCATCAGCAGGCCATCGGGATTGTCGAAGACCGCGCGGACCCGCACCGTGCCGCTGCTGGCGTTGACCGTGTTATCGATCATTTGCACATGACCGGTCACGGCGGCGGCGTCTTCCAGGCCAGGCACGGTCATGCGCACGGGAATGCGCTCCACCGGCAGCGGACCGGTCGGGACGGCGCGGCGCAGGGCGGACAGGGCCTCCATCACCCCTTCTTCGTCGGCGTCAAACGCGGCGTAGATGGGGTCGACGGACACCAGCGTGGTCAGCACCGGGGCACCGGCGCCGGTGCTGACCAGATTGCCCACGGTGACTTCCGCCTTGCCCACCCGGCCCGAGACGGGGGCGCGTACTTCGGTATAGTCCTGATCGAGGCGGGCGCGATCCAGGGCCGCCTTGGCCACGTCCAGGGCCGCCTTGGCCTCGGCATGGGCATTCAGGCGGCTGTCCAGGGTGCTGCGGGGGATATTGCCGGTGGCGGCCAGCTGTACGGCGCGGTCGTACTCCCGCTGGGTAAAGGCCACCCGGGCCTCGGCAGAGGTCACCTCAGCCCGGGCGCGGGCGGTTTCGACGGCATACGGGGCAGGATCCAGGGTTACCAGCACGTCGCCGGCCTGGACCAGGCCGCCTTCGCGGAAATGAACCGCCTGCACCTGCCCGGCCACCCGGGCGCGG
This sequence comes from Rhodospirillaceae bacterium Z3-40, assembly GCA_046233135.1. GTDB lineage: Bacteria > Pseudomonadota > Alphaproteobacteria > Rhodospirillales > Rhodospirillaceae > JBJXHN01. The sequence goes on from JBJXHN010000008.1 coordinate 98,456, forward strand.
ACGGCGACATGCTCCACCGCTTCGAGCCGGCCGGAATAGGTGTCCCACGGCACCAGATCGCGGGATTCCACCAGCGCTACGGAGACCGGAACGCCCTGGGGCTCCGGCGCCGCCGCGGCTGCTTCGGTGGCGTCCTCTCCGCTGGCTTCGGCAAAGGCAGGGGTGATGGTGTCGGGCAGCAGTCCGGCGGACAGGGCACCGCCGAACAGGGCGGCGGCCAGCGCAACAGCGGATGCGCCCAGGGTCAGACGGCGCGAAAGAGGCGACTTCGCCGAAGCGGCGCCCGGATCGGTATAAGGGTCTTGGCTCATCGGGGGGCTCCTGTGGCCACGGTCGGCCGCTAGTTTTGTACTGAGCGGTATAAATGTGGGTCTGGACGGAGCCGTGTCAACATCCTATTTTACTTTTCAGTACAAAACAACAAAAGAGGAGATGGTCCATGGGACGGCCGCGCGGGTTTTGCCCGGAAGCCGCTCTTGACCGCGCGCTGGAGGTTTTCTGGCGCAAGGGGTACGAGGGCGCGTCGTTGAGCGATCTGACCAAGGCCATGGGGATCAATCGCCCCAGCCTCTATTGTGCTTTCGGGAACAAGGAGACGCTGTTCCGCAAGGCGCTGGACCGCTATGTGGGGCACAAGGAAACGGTGCTGCGCGAGGCCATGGCGGCCCCCACGGCGCGGGAGGCCATGGAGCGGCTGATGCGCGCCGCCGCCGAGGCTCTGACCGACCCGAACCATCCCACCGGCTGTCTGGCGGTACAGGGGGCTTTGACCTCCGGGGCCGGGGCGGACAGCGTGCGCGAGGAACTGGCCCGCCGCCGCCTGGACCAGGAGACGCTGTTGCGGGACCGGCTGGAGCAGGCGGAGCGGGAAGGGGACCTGCCCCCAGGCTGCGAGCCTGATGGCTTGGCCAAGTTCTTTTCGGCCCTGTTGCATGGCATGGCCGTCCAGGCGGCCAGCGGTGCCACGCGCGAGGCTTTGCTGCAGGTGGGGGCGGGCGCCCTGCGTCTGTGGCCGGAGCCTTCGTCATCCGATGAGCCGGCGACGAAGACACCCGAGGCCGCGACTACCCTTTGATGCGCTCCAGATAGGGCAGGGGATCGGGGGTGAAGCTGCCCCGGATCGCCTTGATGCGGGTGTGGGTGCGCTCCCGGGACCGGCGCAGGTGGGTTTCCAGAGCCGCGGCGGCTTCTGTGGGTTGGCCGGCGGCCAGCCGTTCCACCACCTGCAAATGTTCGGGCAGAATGGGTTCGGGGCCGAACAGCTGAGGCGCCCAGCGGTACAGAAAATGGTGGGCGATCAGCAGGGACTGTTGCAGGGTGATGGCCTGAATCAGGGTCTGGTTGCCGCAATAGCCCAGCAGTTCCACATGCAGTTCCTCTTCCAGCTGATCCAGGGTGGGGCCGCTGACCGCCTCGCCATCGGCGATGGCTGCCTCCAGGTTGGCTTGCAGGCGGCCAAGCACCCCGGGCGGGACATGGGGGGCGGCCTTGGCCAGGGCCACCGGCTCCAGCAGCCAGCGCAGTTCGTACAGCTCGTCCACATGGATGGCGTTCAGGGCCGGGGCGTACCAGCGGCTGCGGTCATCCTTGCGCAGAACACCCCGCTGCTGAAGACGGCCGATGACGTCGCGCGCGACCGTACGGCTGACCTGATAGCAGCGGGCCAGTTCCGTTTCGTTGACCTTCCAGCCGGCAAAGGCGGTGCGGGCGACGATTTCCGATTCCACCTCGGCATAGATCCGCTGCCAGCTGGCCGCCGAGGTCAGCCGCATGTCCGGTGCCCCTTGGGGGGGCGGCGTCTCTGAACCGGGGATCGGCAGCGCCGTTCCCAGCGGTTTTCCGGCCTGGAGGCGAACCAGAAAGCCGCGCCGGTTGCCTTTGTCCACCAGTCCGTCGCGGGCCAGCATTTCCAGTGCCTGGCGGGCCGGCGCGCGGCTGATGCCGAACTGGCTGGCCACCGTGGTCTGTCGCAGGCGGGTACCGGGTGGATAGGCCCCGTCCCGGATCTGCTGGGCGAGGATTTCGTAAGCTCTTTCGTATAGGCGGGGCGTAGTGCCCTGGGTCTGCGGGCCGGTCCGTTCCTCTTCGCCCGGATCGGGGTCTTTGGGACTTTGTCCGCCGAGCGGCCTGCCGTCGCCGTCCCGATCAGCCTGTCCATTGTCCATGGTGTTTCGCTCCCAGTGCCTTTTTTTGGTCCCTTGGTCGGGTTATATCCGGAAATATAGCTCGGTTTTACACCTCTGGTTCAGGAAAAACGCGGTTTGCTGCTGGCTGTCCGTGGCTGTCCATGCTTATCTGCCGGGGGCGAAACGCCCCGGCTGTGCTGGCGGTGTGTACAGTTGCATTGACATGGGAAGGGTGGTAGTGGATTTGAAAAATCGGGGCAGAGCTCGGCTTCCAGCGATTGTCTCTTCTTGAAAAGAAAATGTCCCGGATTTTGATGTTTTCCGCCAGATGATCTTGATTATTTGGCATTGTGAGTGAAGTGTCGCTTTAAGGGAGTGCGAATGTTGGATTGTGGAACGAGTATTTCACACGAAGAAAATTATATCTCTATTTGCAGGGAAGCGGCAAAAAATAAAATTGTTTTTGAAGTATTTAGGCGTCATCCGACATATATGGGCATCGTTGAAGGCTTGTCGGCAATTGATGGTGCGGAATATATTAAATATGCCTTGAATGTGTGCCCAGAATTTTTGGGGCTGATGTCGGAATTCCAACGAAATGATTCCGTGGGGGGGCCGATAGTTTCTCAGTATAGCCCAATTGGCCCTTTTTCTCCGACAACTCTTCGTTATATCAAGGTGGCTGCGGACATCGAAACCATGTTCGGAAGTCTGGATGGGTTGCGTGTAGCCGAAATCGGTGTGGGGTATGGGGGGCAATGTAGGATCCTCAGTTGCCGCCACGATTTTGCCTCTTACGCTTTGTATGATTTACCAGAGGCCGCTTCTCTCGCGACCCGTTACCTGAATTGTTTTTCCGTGAAAAATGTCATTTCGAGGAATATCTTCGAGGAGTCAGATCAGGAATATGATTTTGTTATATCTAATTATGCTTTGAGTGAAATTAGGAAGGATGTGCAAGATGTGTATATTGAAAGGCTTTTGAAGCGCGCGAAGCACGGCTATATAATATACAATCAGGCATTTTTTGAGGGAACATACCCAGGGTTTTCTTATTCAGTTGATGATGTCTTGCGAATGTTTCCGAATTTCAAATGTAAATCGGGGCATCCGGATATGCCTGAAGCCGATGTTCGGCTGAATAATTTCTTGTTATATTGGTAGGCTGAGTGGTGTCCGGGATGGGCAATGGGGGCAAATCCGATTCACATTCCCCTCCAATTGCTTTAGCCTTCGCGGTCCGCTGATCGGCGGTTTCCAACCCGGCAGCTGTCCTTGTCTCGGGAACGGGCTCCCATGACCGACCAGATTACTATCGCCCTCGCCCAGGTCAATCCGACCGTCGGGCATATCGACGACAATATCGCGCGCCTGCGGGCAGCCCGGGCCGATGCGGCCCGCCGGGGGGTCGACCTGATGGTCGGAACCGAACTGGGCGTGACCGGCTATCCACCGGAAGACCTGGTGCTGCGCGGCAGCTTCCTCGACGAGGTGCGCCGTCTGGTGGAAGGCCTGGCTGCCGATACCGCCGACGGTGGCCCGGCCATGCTGGTGGGAGCGCCCTGGGTGCTGGACGGCAAGCGGGTCAACGTCGCCCTGTTGCTGGACGGCGGGACGATTGCTGCGGTGGTGGGCAAGGTGGAACTGCCCAACTACGGTGTCTTCGACGAAAAGCGGGTGTTCGAAGCCGTTGCGCCGTCCGATCCCGTTCCCTTCCGGGGCATGAAGCTGGGCATCATGGTCTGCGAGGACATGTGGTTCACGCGCACCGCCGCCCACCTGGCCCGTACCGGGGCGGATGTGCTGGTGGTGCCTAACGGGTCACCTTATGACGTCAACAAGGAAGCCGACCGGCTGACCCATGCCCGAGCCCGGGTTGCCGAAACCGGGCTGCCGCTGATCTACGTCAATCAGGTGGGCGGTCAGGACGAACTGGTGTTCGACGGGGCGTCATTCGTGGTGGAACGGGATGGTCAGGTGCGCGCCTCTGCCCCCCGCTGGATCGAAGCGGTGCTGACCACCCAGTGGAGCCGGACGGACAAGGGCGCCCCCTGGATCTGCGCCGAAGGGGCGCAGGCGCCTGCCGGCGACCGGCTGGACGGTATCTATCAGGCCATGGTGCTGGGGCTGCGCGATTACGTGCACAAGAATGGCTTCCCCGGCGTGCTGCTGGGGCTGTCGGGCGGAATCGACAGCGCCCTGTCCGCTGCCGTCGCCGTCGATGCGCTGGGGGCGGACAAGGTGCATTGCGTGATGATGCCCTCGCCCTATACCAGCCAGGACAGCCTGGACGACGCGGCCGAGGTGGCGCGGCTGCTGGAGTGCCGACTGGACTCGGTCAACATCGGTCCAGCCATGGAGGCTTTCGGCACCATGCTCGGCCCCCTGTTCGCCGGACGGGCGCCGGATCTGACCGAAGAAAACATCCAGTCCCGCGCGCGCGGCATCATCCTGATGGGGCTGTCCAACAAGTTCGGCCCGATGGTGCTGTCCACCGGCAACAAGTCGGAGATGAGCGTGGGTTACGCCACCCTTTATGGGGATATGGCCGGCGGTTATTCGGTGTTGAAGGATGTCTACAAGACCACCGTGTTCCGCCTGTCCGAGTGGCGCAACACCCATCGACCGCTGGGGGCGCTGGGGCCGGACGGGCCGGTGATGCCCCAGCGGGTAATCACCAAGCCGCCCACGGCCGAACTGCGTCCGGACCAGAAGGACGAAGACAGCCTGCCGCCCTATCCCCAGCTGGATGCCATCCTGCACTGTCTGATCGAAGAACAGCGGGGCGTGCGCGAGACCGTCACTGTCACCGGCCTGGATACGGCGCTGGTGGAACGGGTCTGGACCTTGCTCAAGCGCGCCGAGTACAAGCGGCGTCAGGCCCCGCCGGGGGTCAAGGTCACCCAGCTGTCCTTCGGCCGCGAACGTCGCTACCCCATCGTCAACGCCTACGGCGGATAAGGCTTCCCATGACCGAACCGCAGACCCCCGCTACCCCGGACCATCTGGCCGGCGGTGCGCCCGAAACCGATCATCCGCCGGTGGTCCGCTTTGCCCCGAGTCCCACGGGCATGCTGCACCTGGGCAATGCCCGGGTGGCGGTGCTCAACGCCCTGTTTGCCCGGCGGTATGGGGGGGAGCTGATCCTGCGCATGGATGATACGGATATCAGCCGGGTGCGCGCCGACTTCGTCCAGGCCATCCGCGAGGATCTGGCTTGGCTGGGCCTGGTCTGGGGGCGGGAGGAAAGCCAGGCCGCCCGGACCGAGGCCTACGAGCGCGCCGCCACCAGACTGAAGGCCGAGGGCAGGCTGTATGCCTGCTACGAGACCGCCGAGGATCTGGAATACAAGCGCCGCCGCCAGCGGGCGCGTGGGCTGCCACCGGTGTATGACCGGGCCGGCCTCGCCTTGACTGAAGCCGAGAAGGCGGCGCTGGAGGCCGACGGCCGGCGTCCGCACTGGCGCTTCAAGCTGCTACATGAGGATGTGACGTGGCAGGATCTAGCCCGGGGCGCCTGCCATTACAACGGTGCCCATCTGTCCGACCCGGTGCTGATCCGCGAGGACGGCACCATGCTCTACACGTTGCCATCGGTGGTGGATGACATCGACTTCGGTGTCACTCATGTGATCCGGGGGGAAGACCATGTGGTCAATACCGCCGTTCAGATTCAGCTGGCCGAAGCCCTGGGCGGAACGGCCCCGGCTTGGGCGCATGTGCCGCTGGTGGTGGGGGCCGACGGCTCGCCCCTGTCCAAGCGGGAGGGCGCTCTGGGGCTGGCCGATCTGCGGGCCGACGGGGTGGAGCCTCAGGCCATTGTCGCCCTGATGGCGACCCTGGGCAGCGGCCATGCGGGCGATCCGACCATCGGCATCGACGGTCTGGCCGCTATCTTCCGCCTGGACGGATTCGGCCGGGCGCAGCCGCGTCTGGACCCCAAGGACCTGGACCGCCTGACCGCCCGGGTGCTGCACGGCCTGGATTACGCTGCCGCCAAGCCTCGTCTGGTGGCCATGGGGGCGGATGGAGGCGCCGATTTCTGGGAGGTGGTGCGCCCCAACCTGACCCGCTTTGCCGAGGCCGCGGTCTGGCATCGCATCTGCCGGGGTGTGGTGGTGCCGACCGTGGCCGACGAGGACAGGGCGTTTGTTGCCGAAGCCGCTGCCTTGCTGCCGGACGATCCATGGGACGACGGCACCTGGAAGGCCTGGACGGGGGCGGTGAAGGCCGCGACCGGGCGCAAGGGGCGGGGGCTGTTCATGCCCCTGCGGCAGGCGCTGACCGGCATGGATCATGGACCGGAGCTTGCAAACCTGCTACCCCTCATCGGGCGCGAGAAAGTTCTGTCCCGGCTGGCCGGGGAGACCGCCTGAGCCTGTGGTCGCCCTTCGACGCTTCTTGTTCCGACCAGCCAAATACCGGGAAATCAATCGGTGACTCTGACGCTGCATAACACGCTGACCCGCCGCAAGGATGTCTTCACGCCCCTGGACCCGGAGCATGTGAAGCTCTACGTCTGCGGTCCCACAGTCTATGACCGGGCGCATGTGGGCAATGCCCGGCCGGTGGTGGTGTTTGACGTGCTGTCGCGGCTGCTGCGTCACCTGTTCCCCAAGGTCACCTATGTCCGCAATATCACCGACGTGGACGACAAGATCAACGCGCGCTCCCGCGACAGCGGCGAGCCGATCTCGGCGATTACCGCGCGGACCACGGCGATGTATCACGCTGACATGGCGGCTCTGAACGCCATGCCGCCGGATGTGGAGCCCCGGGCGACCGCCCATATCGCCGACATGGTGGCGATGATTGAGTCCCTGATCGCCAAGGGCCACGCCTACGAGGCGGAAGGCCATGTGCTGTTCAGCGTGCCCAGCATGCCCGACTACGGCGCCCTGTCCGGGCGGGCGCGAGAGGACATGATTGCCGGGGCGCGGGTGGAAGTGGCGCCCTACAAGCGTGATCCTGCCGACTTCGTTCTGTGGAAGCCCTCCGACGACCAGACGCCTGGGTGGGACAGCCCCTGGGGCCGGGGGCGGCCGGGCTGGCATATCGAATGCTCGGCCATGTCCTCGCGCTATCTCGGGCACAGCTTCGACATTCATGGGGGCGGCCAGGACCTGATCTTCCCCCACCACGAAAACGAAATCGCCCAAAGCACCTGCTGCAACGGTACGGGCACCTTCGCCCGCTACTGGATGCACAACGGCTATCTGCTGGTGGAAGGCGAGAAGATGTCCAAGTCCCTGGGCAACTTCATCACCGTCCATGACCTGCTGGATCAGGCTCCGGGCGAGGCGGTGCGGCTGTGCATGCTGTCCACCCATTACCGCCAGCCCCTGGACTGGACGGCCGATGGTCTGGCCCAGGCCCGCAAGACGCTGGATCGCTTCTATACCGCCCTGCGCCGCGTCGCCGATGCGCCGGCCGAGGACCGCACGCCCCCGGCCGAGGTGCTGGCTGCCCTGTGCGACGACCTGAACACGCCAGCCGCCCTGGCCAAGGTGCACGAACTGATCGGCGCCCTGAACAAGGCCGAAGACCCGGCCGAACAGGAGCGGCTGAAGGGCGCGCTGCTGGGGGCCGGAGATCTGCTGGGCTTGCTGGCTGCCGATCCCGAAGTCTGGCTGCGGGGCGGAGCGGCGGGGGATGAGGACGAGGCCGCGCGCATCGAGGGGCTGATTGCCGAGCGCCAGGCCGCCCGCAAGAGCCGCGATTTCGCCCGCGCCGACCAGATCCGCGACGATCTGCTGGCCGAAGGCATCCTGCTGGAAGACGGCGCCGGCGGTACCGCTTGGCGCCGGCAGTAACGCCCGGTCCCGAGAAATCGGCGCCAAGGGATGCTGTGGGGATGGAAAAAGCACGGCAAAAGCCCCGGCCTATAGTCTGCTATGCAGGGGTTGTTCTTCTAAGGGTTTAATCTGGTTTGATTTACGCCGGCCCGGATGCTCGCCGGACGGCGGAATGTTGCAACGACTTTTAAATCAGCCGTGGCGAGGCGTTGGCCAACCCTTTATGCTTACGCCCAGAAAATATGGGGAAGTTCGGCGTGGCGGCGAACGGACCGGATAAGGTCCGCGTGGTCCCGCCGCGTGGGGCGCTGGTATGCTGTCGGTTCTGTTTCTCGAAAACAATGCGCTCTATGCGCAGGTTGTGGTGGATCTTCTTGCCCGTGGCGGCGGGAAGGACCTGTCCATCACCCATCAGCGCACCCTGGCCGGTGCCCTGACCTGCCTTGGGCGGGACGCCTTCGACGTGGTGGTGCTGGACCTGGATCTGCCGGATCAGGATCCGCTGGGCGCCATGGAAAGCCTGTTGCGGGAAGCGCCGTCGGTGGCGGTGGTGGTCTTGCGGGAAACCGAGGACGATAGCGGCCAGGCGGAGCAGGCGATCAATCGCGGGGCCCATGACTGTCTGGAAAAAGACCGCCTGACCATGGAATCCCTGCGCCGCGCCATTCGGTACGCGGCGCTGCGCCAGGAATTCGTGGCCTCCATGGGGCCGCATGCGGCGCTGTCGAAAACCGTCCTCGACGGCTTGCAGGACGGGGTGGTGGTGTTGGCGGCCCGCAAGGCCGATGACGGTTCGGTGGTGGATTTCGGTTTCCGTTTCGTCAACCGGGCCGGGGCCGCCTTGCTGGGCATGCCGGGGCGTGAAATGGCGGCCATCGGCTTTCGCGCCACGGCGCGGGCCAGCGGTCTGGGGGGCCACTTTCATGCCCTGATCAACGTGCTGGTCGAAGGCCGGCCGTGGTCCACCCAGGTGTCCGTCGACCGGGGCAACGCGCGGACCTGGGTGCGCATGACCGCCTCGCGGCTGGGCGAAGGGCTGGCCCTGACGCTGGCCGACCTGACGCCGCGCATTGGCGACGAAAACCGCCTGCGCGCCGCCCTGGATGAAGCGCGGGAGGCCCATGCCACCAACAGCCGCCTGCTCGCCGCCATCAGCCACGAAGCCCGTACGCCGCTGAACACCATCGCCGGCTTCGGCGAGATGATCCATGGCGAGGTGCTGGGACCCCTGTCCAACGGCCGCTACCGGGAATACGCCGGCGATATCGTCCGCGCGGCCCGCCAGTTGGAGCAGCTGATCGGCGACCTGCTCGACCGCAAGCGCTACGAGGATATGGCCCGGGACCTGGATGGTCACCGCCTGATGATCGATCTGGCCCCCGACTTGATCTGCGTGATCGACGGGGAAGGGCGGATCTCCAGCATCAACCCTGCCGGGGCGACCCTGCTGGGGACAGACGCGGGCGCCATGCGCTGGGCGGCTCTGGCCTCCTGGATCCATCCTGATTACCTCAGCCTGCTGCACGAAGACCGGGAGCTTCTGCTCAGTGAACGGGGGCCGGTGCCGGCAAAGCTGCTGCGGGCCGACGGCCGTGCGGTCGAAGTGGAACTGACGGCGGTGGACTTCACCGACCGCAGCGACCCCACAGGTCGTCCCTCTGCCTGGACCCTGGTGGTAGCCCGCGACGTGTCCGAACGCCAGCGGGCCACCCGCAAGCTCGCCACGTCCGAACAGTGGTTGCGCAAGATCATGGAAACCATGGTCGATGCGCTGGTGGTGATCGACGAAACCGGCAGGGTCGAAACCTTCAACCCCGCCGCCGAGCGCATGTTCGGCTGGACTGCTGACGAAATTGTCGGCAAAACGGTGAACGTGCTGATGGGCGAGGACGACTCCCGTCACCACGACGCCTACATGCTGGCCTATCGCCGCACCGAGCAGTCGCGGGCGGTGGGGGTGGGGCGGGAGCTGGAAGCCCGCCACAAGCACGGCCGCATGTTCCCCATCGAACTGGCCCTGTCCGACGTGCGCCTGGAGGGGCAGCGGCGGTTCATCGGCGTGATCCGCGACATCTCGGAACGCAAGCGTCAGGAAGGCCGGCTGATGGAGCTGGCCACGCGCGATCCTCTGACCGGACTGCCCAACCGTACCCTGTTCCGCCGGCGGCTGGAGCAGGCCATGGCCCAGGCCGATCTGGATGGCGGTCAGGTGGCCTTGCTGTTCATCGACCTGGACCACTTCAAGCGCATCAACGACACCCTGGGCCACGTGGCCGGGGACAAGGTGATCTGCCAGGCCGCCGAACGGCTGGAAACCCATGCCGCACCGGGTGGGGACGATACGGTCGCCCACCAGGGGGGCGACGAGTTCACCATGATCATGACCGGTATCCCCAGCCGCGAGGTGGTGCGGGAGCGGGCGGAGAGGGTGCTGCGCGATCTCAGCCGGCCCTTCGTCGCCGTCGGGCGGGAGGTGTATATCTCCGCCTCCATTGGCGTCGGATTCTATCCGGATGATGGGGCGGACATTCCGGCCCTGCTGAAGAACGTCGATACCGCCGTCCACCACGCCAAGCGCCTGGGCCGGGATCGGGTGACGGTCTACGACAACGCCCTGTCGGCGGAAATGGTGCGCCGCCTGCTCATCGAAACCGGCCTGCGCCGGGCGCTGGAACGGGACGAATTCACCCTGCACTACCAGCCCAAGGTGGATCTCGCCCGGGGCATGGTGATGGGAGCGGAGGCGCTGCTGCGCTGGACATCGCAGGATCTGGGACCGGTCTCGCCTGCCGAATTCGTGCCGGTGGCCGAGGAAACCGGGCTGGTGGAGTCCATCGGCGAATGGGTGCTGCGTCAGGCCTGCCGACAGGCGGCGGGCTGGCAGGCCGAGGGCTTGCCGACCATCGAGATGGGGGTGAACCTGTCGGCCCGGCAGTTCCGCGATCCCCGCCTGGCCGAACGGGTGGACATGATCCTGCGCGAAGAGGGGATGGATCCGCACTATCTGGACCTGGAACTGACCGAAAGCATGCTGGTGGACAACGCTGAACATGCGGTGATGGTGCTGGAATCCCTGAAGGCGCTGGGGCTGCGGCTGTCCATCGACGACTTCGGCACGGGCTATTCGTCGCTGAGCTACCTGAAGCGCTTCCCCATCGATACCCTGAAGATCGACCGGTCGTTCGTGATGGATATTCCCACGTCCCCCGACGACGTGGCGATCACCCAGGCGATTATCCGCATGGCCAGCGCCCTGCGCCTGACCCTGGTGGCCGAGGGGATCGAGACGGCGGAGCAGATGGATTTCCTGCGCGCCAACGGCTGTCATCTGGGACAGGGATTCTTTTACAGCCGCCCCGTACCGGCCGATCAGTTCCGCCTTCTGTTGCAGGCCCTGAAGGATGGCCGGTCCGCACCGGGCCACGTGGACCCGACCCCGGTTACCGCCCAGCCCTGAGCAGACGTATGGGGTCCGCAGGGGACTCGGGAAAGAGGGATTGACGGAAAGATCAGCGGCGGGGTTGAAGCGGTGGTTCGCTCTGGTGCATTCTCTTCCCCCTTTTGCACGAGCCTGATGTTGGAACAAGCCATGAGTGGGTCTTCTTCGCGCGTATACCTCTATGACTGCACCCTGCGGGACGGGGCGCAGACTCAGGGAGTGGATTTCTCTGCCGCAGACAAGGTGGCCATTGCCCGCGAGCTGGACGCCATCGGCATTGATTACGTGGAAGGCGGCTGGCCCGGGGCCAATCCCACAGACGATGCCTTTTTCGCCAATCCCCCGTCGCTGGGGCGGGCGCGGCTCAGTGTTTTCGGCATGACCCGGCGGGCCGGGCGCAGCGCGGAGAACGATCCCGGCTTCCAGGCCCTGTTCCAGACGCCGGCGCGGGTGGTGACCATGGTCGGCAAGACCTGGGACTTCCAGTGCACCGTCGCCCTGGGGGTGGAACTGGACGAGAACGTCCGCATGGTCTCGGAAAGCGTCGCCCACGCCCTGACGCGGGTGGACGAGGTGATGTTCGACTGCGAACATTTCTTCGACGGCTACAAGGCCAATCCGGAATTCGCCCTGCGCTGCGCCAAGGCGGCCTATGATGCCGGTGCCCGCTGGGTGGTGCTGTGCGATACCAACGGCGGCACCATGCCCCATGAAGTGGAAGCCATCGTTGCCGAAGTGACCAGGCAGGTGCCCGGCGATTACCTGGGCATCCACTGCCACAACGATACGGAAAACGCCGTCGCAAACTCCCTGGCGGCGGTGCGGGCCGGGGTACGGCAGGTACAGGGCACCCTGAACGGCCTGGGCGAGCGCTGCGGCAACGCCAATCTGATCTCCATCATCCCCAACCTGATCCTGAAAATGGGCTATCAGACCGGGCTGACGGAAAAGGATTTGACCCGGCTGGTGCATGTCTCCCGCACCCTTGACGAACGTCTGAACCGGGCGCCGGAGAAAAGCGCACCCTACGTCGGGGACCGGGCCTTCGCTCACAAGGGCGGGCTCCATGTGTCGGCGGTGGAGAAGGACCCCCGCTGCTATGAGCACGTGACCCCCGAAAGCGTGGGCAACCAGCGTCAGATTCTGGTCTCCAACCAGGCCGGCCGCTCCAACATCATGGCCCGCTTCAAGGAGATCGGCCTGGAGGTCGATCCCAAGGACCCCAAGGTCTCCGACTTGCTGGAAACCGTGAAGCAGCGGGAAGCCGACGGCTATGCCTACGACGGTGCGGAAGCCAGTTTCGAACTGCTGGCCCGGCGCTTTCTGGATGAGGTGCCGGAATACTTCCGCCTTTCCGGCTTCCGGGTGATGGACGAACGGCGCTGGAACGCCAAGGGCCTGCTGACCGTGGTGTCAGAAGCCACCATCAAGGCCATCGTCGCCGAAGAGCATTACATGACCGTGGCCGAAGGCAACGGGCCGGTGGATGCCCTCTACAAGGCGCTGGCCAAGGTGCTGCTGCCGGTCTATCCCCAGCTTCAGAACCTGCGGCTGGTGGATTACAAGGTGCGCATCCTGAACCCCAAGGCGGCGACCGAGGCTACCACCCGGGTGATGATCGAGACCAGCGACGGCCCCGGCAGCAGCTGGACCACCGTCGGCGTCTCGCCCAACATCATCGATGCCAGCTTCAACGCCCTGCACGATTCGCTGACCTACAAGCTGCTGACCAGCGAGCGGGCGGCGGCGGCGGCTTGATACCTCAGACAGATCCGATAAAACGAACGGAACGCCCCAGTCCATGGCCGGAACTGACCATACCCGCGGCGGCGAATTCGACGCCGCGGCTCCCGCCCCCTGTGTGATTCTCATCCGCCCGCAGCTGGCTGAGAATGTGGGCATGGTGGCCCGCGCCATGCGCAACTGCGGCCTGACCGATTTGCGGCTGGTCGCCCCGCGTGAAGACTGGCTGAGCGAGAAGGCCATCGCCTCGTCGTCCGGGGCCGATGGCCTGCTGCGGCGGGCGCGGGATTTCGATACGCCGGAAGCTGCCGTGGCCGACCTTAACCGGGTTTACGCCACCACCGCGCGGCGGCGGGACATGATCAAGGTGGTGATGACCCCGCGCCATGTCGCCGCCAAGGCCCGGGCGGAAATCTCCGTCGGGCAGAAGGTGGGGGTGCTGTTCGGGCCGGAACGCACCGGTTTGGGCAACGACGAAGTGGCGCTGGCCGATGCGGTGGTGGAAGTGCCTCTGAACCCGTCCTACTGCTCCCTGAACCTGGCCCAGGCGGTGTTGCTTGTGGGATATGAATGGTTTCAGGCGGCGGTGCAGGAGCCGGACGTCAGCCTGGTGACCAACGGCACCCATCCGGCGACCCGGGAAGAATTGCTGAACTTCTTCGCCCATCTGGAGCGGGAGCTGGATTCCTGCGGCTTTCTGCGCAATGCGGACAAGCGGCCAGGGATGGTGCGCAATCTGCGCAACATCTTCGACCGGGCCGAGCTGACCGAGCAGGAAATCCGCACCCTGCACGGGGTGGTCAAGGAGTTGCGCCACGGCCGCCAGCGTCACGGGCTGGAGGATTGAGAGGCCGGCACCGGCTTCCGCTGTTGACTCGACGGAGTTCCTGGGGATAATGCCGCCTTTCCTTGCCGCCCTCAGGGGCCTGGCGGGAGTTTTCCGGGAATGTGGGTGACGAGCCCCGCCCGCGGGAGCCGGCAAACGGCGCCTGACGGGACTACCGGTCTTTCGAACAAACAACAACCACATCTGATGGTGAGTGTGTGAGATGAGCAAGCGTCAAAACGCGAAGTATAAAATTGACCGCCGCCTCGGCGTCAACCTCTGGGGTCGCCCGAAGAGCCCGGTCAACAAGCGCGAATACGGCCCCGGCCAGCATGGCCAGCGCCGCAAGAAGCCGTCGGACTTCGGTGTGCAGCTGATGGCCAAGCAGAAGCTGAAGGGCTACTACGGCAACATCAGCGAGAAGCAGTTCCGCCGTTACTACGACGTGGCCTCTTCCCGTCGGGGCGATACCTCGGAAAACCTGATCGGCATTCTGGAGCGCCGTCTGGACGCCGTGGTCTATCGCATGAAGTTCGTGCCGACCGTGTTCGCCAGCCGTCAGTTCATCAACCACGGCCACATCTTCGTCAACGGCACCCGCGTGACCATTCCCAGCTACATGGTCAAGGACGGTGACGTGATCGAAATCCGCGAAAAGTCCCGGCAGATTCCCATGGTCATCGAAGCCATGGAAAGCGCCGAGCGTGACATTCCGGAATACCTGGACGTCGATACCGCCAAGGGCACCGGCACCTACATCCGCCAGCCCAAGCTGGAAGATGTGCCCTATCCGGTGCAGATGGAACCGAATCTGGTCGTCGAATTCTATTCGCGCTAATTTGGTGTCCGAATTCTATTCGCGCTAATTTGGTGTCCGAATTCTATTCGCGCTGAGGACGGACCGCCGTCTTTTGGAAAACCCCGTTTCGGATTGCCGAAGCGGGGTTTTTCGTGGCTCCCTGGTCGAATTGCACGTATATAGTGTAAAGCTATGTCAATGGAAAAACCGGGGAGGATTCTATGCCCAGCATCGTCGATACGCCTTGGAACACGGCCGCCCATCTGGGCGGTCTGAAGGCCGCCGGCGTGACTACGGTCATGCGGTATTACAACGAAGCCAATTCCTCCGTGCTGCCCCAAAAGCGGCTGGAGTTGGCAGAGGCCAAGGCTCTTGCGGCGGCAGGCCTGCGGATCGGCGTGGTGTTCGAGGAGGGCAACAACAAGGCCTCGGCCTTCGGGACGGCGGAAGGGGAGCGGGCGGTTGCCGCTGCCTTGCGGTGTGCTGAGGCTATCGGCCAGCCGGCCGGCTCGGCGATCTATTTCGCGGTGGACTATGATGCGGAACCGGCCGACCTGGATGCGGTGAAAAGCTATTTCCAGGCGGTGAACGAAGCCATCGGCGGCTACAAGGTTGGTGCCTACGGCAGCGGATCCGTCCTGACGGCATTGGGGGATGCCGGGCTGGCGGAATACTTCTGGCTGAGCATGTCCATGGGCTGGCGCGACTCCCACGCCTATGCGAGTGGCGGCACCTGGACCATGCGCCAGCTGGATACCACCAAGATCGCCGAGGTGCCGGTGGATACCGACGAAGCCAATCCGGCCAAAAGCGATATCGGCACTTTCTTGTTGGTGTAAGGGGGAGGGCGTGCCAGGAAACGGTTCTGTTATCTGGGAACAAAAGGGTCGTCCGGATAGTCTGGTCATCAAAGCCCGCTGGCTCGGGGAGTGGCACGGTGTGGCGCTGCCCGGGCCGGACCGCCTAAGTCCGTATTTGTTTGGTCGAATGACGGGAGCATTCAGGTTGACACCTTGATCGATCGGCTCCAGCTTCATCGCCGGGCCATATCGGGGGATATTGGTCTGGAGGTTGATGACCTGCAGCATTCTTCCCAACAATTTGTTTGTCTATTTTCAACTTAAAAGGAGATTTCTGAGAAATTTCATCCCAAAGGCATGTCGGGGTCCGTTGATTTTTTTTTGCGAATGGGGAACAATGCCGTCTCACTCTAGGAAAAATATACTTTAATCTCCATGTGTGGCCATGGAGTACTCATGCGTCTTCGGAGCGGAAGTTAAGATGCCCTTCATTGCAGAAAAAGAAACTGGCCAGTATGTATTGCGCTATAGAGTTAATGAGCGCAGTGGGGATCATGAAATTTTATTGAAGTCGAAAGCGCAAGGAAAGCACTTTGCGGTTCATAAGCGATATAATCTTTTGGCTGATAACGGCCAAATTCTTGATAGTAAGCCCATTGACGATATGGCGGCTCATTTCATACTAGAGCATTTTGAAGCCAGGGGTGATACGGCATCTTTTGATATTTTTCAAAAGGATCTACTGCAAGGGGTGCTTCGTGGTTCTGGAGCGGTTCAGGAGGCTTTGCATCCTGAGGAAGTTCGGCATAGCCTTACTCGTCAAGAGCTTAGCTATACTGCTACAGGGTCAAAGCTGTATTATCATTGGCCCATCTTCCAAAAATATAAAGAAACGGGTTATGGCAGCATTATCCGGGCAACGCTGACGCTTCATCAGGTGTGTTCGTCGCACTGCCATTTTTGTTCGACAATATCTCGGAACAGAAAAGACTCCATTAGCTTGGAAGAGGCGAAGGCGTTCGTTAGCGCCCTGTACTTCGATCAGGCAGAGTATAATCGGGAGCATCATGCCTCTTACAATGAGGCTTACAGGCGTGTGACGGGAAGTGATATCCGGCTGCGTGGATTGATTTTGTCGGGAGGCGGTCAGCCCAATCTTTGGCCGCACTTCGAGGAATTTGTCGAATGGCTGTCGGGACTTGATATTGATCTAGGCCTGATTACAAACGGGTTTCCCAAGAAAATTAAGGAAGAGACTTATCGGAAGTTCAAGTGGGTTCGAATTTCCGTGACGCCGGAAGACGCTTCCCCGCATTATCCGGAGGGTCGCTTCGAAAGGCAGTACATTCCTGAGGTGCTTCTCCATAACGAAAACATCACTGTTGGTTATTCATACGTCTATGGACCCTGGGCCAGTGACGATATTTTCCAGCGCTTGTCTGCGTCTATCAGCGAGAATGGCTTTGATTATGCACGCTTGCTGGCTGATTGCAATCTGACACGAAAAGCGCAGCTCCGCGCTCACGAGTTCCTGGCCGAGCGTCTTTTCCGTCAGGGATTCATTCGCGAGGATGGGTCTCCGACAGGGCGTCTCTTCCATCAATTGAAATACCATGGGACCCCGGAAGAGGCTCAAGAACTTTGGGCCGAGGGCCAGTGTTATCTGCAGCTGTACAATGTTTTCTGGGATACGACCGGACATGAGCTGAATGGGGTGTCCCATTGCTATGCGTGCGATTCGATAACGGTCCTTGCCGAAGAGGCAACGGAAGAGCAGATCTCCGCTTCCGAGCGACGCTTTAACCACGAAAAATGGGGAACGGTGACGAATGTAGAAGTGAAAAAATTGTTCATGGAGCCCGTTCGCCCGTACTTCGATCCCAGGAGTGTTTGTGCCGCTTGTTTGTTTATGAAAAACAATCAGGCTGTGAAGGATTTGTCAAAACGGGAAGATTTCGAGGAGGGGATTACCCTGGTCGAAAGTGAACACGTTAATTTTCCATAATTCATTGGGGGTGTTTTGCTGTGAGATCGCATGACGGGTACGGGGCGGGAAGCCCGAAGGTCGAACAGGTGGCCGACTACGGCTTGGACTATTTTGAAAATGGGGTCGTAAAAGGCGTATCGGGATACCTGAATTATCGGTGGATGCCCGAACTTACCCTCCGTATGGCACATCACATGGTCATGGAGTTGCCAATACGGAAAGGGGAAACTGTTCTCGATTTCGGTTGTGCCAAAGGCTATCTGGTAAAGGCTCTACGAATCCTCGATGTCGACGCATATGGTGTTGATGTATCTAGTTATGCCATCAAGCATGCCGATATTGAAGTTCAGGATGTCTGTAGATGTATTTCCGGCTGCTCGGATCCACAATTGTTTCGGGATGGAGAGAGCTTTGATTGGATGATCTCCAAGGATGTTTTGGAGCATGTTGATGAAGCAAGTCTCAAGATTCTTTTGGCGCGGGCGCTTAAATGCGTGAAGCGGGCTTTTATCGTTGTGCCGCTTTCGAGTACTCGACGGGCCGAGTCCTATATTATTCCCGAGTACGACAAGGATGTTACCCACATACTTCGGGAGCCATTCGAGTGGTGGGTTGAAGTCTTCGAGAAGGCGGGGTGGACAGTAGATCAAGCGGCGTATCAGTTTCCGGGCTGCAAGGAGAACTGGACCGCGACCTGGCCAGAGGGCAATGGGTTCTTTATTTTGTCGTCCAAGGCATAACAGAGATAAAATATCTCATGTAATCTTCAGGGTAGAGGGAGTGAAGGGGTGGCGTCAATAGCGACTGTCGAGGCGTTTTTGAACTCGGCAAGATATAACGAAGCTATTGTGGAAGCAGAGAGAATGCTTGCGGAGAATCCCCGTAGCTTTCCAGCTACCCTCTACCTTGCTATTGCCTATAACAATCTCAGGCAATACCCCAGGGCAGATTACTATGCGGGCATGGCCGCCGATTTATCTGATGGCAGCGCTCAGGAGGCAGGCCTTCTGAACAAAATTCTCGTTCACAGAACGTTGCGATCTTTGATGGTGTATTTGAGGAGTCTGGTGCGGCGTGTCGGGAGCAGCGCTGGTGGCGCCAAAGAGGCGCAGGCCGATGTGTCGCGAGTGGCGGACACTATTTTCGGGCTGATCGGGAATGATCCCGTTGATGCCGGCGTCCGAGCTTTCTATTGGCCCCAGGTCAGGCTTTGCTGTGCCGTTTCTTTGTATTTGGTTGCTAAGTCAGAGTTGCAGGGAAGCGGTTTGAATAAATTTCTGCCGGCGCGGAAGCGTAAGGTCGTTGATTGCTGTATGTTTTTTAACGAGTTGGACTTCTTGGAGTTCCGTCTTAACGCTTTGTGGGATCATGTGGATCATTTCATCATCGTGGAATCCCCATATACCTTTTCCGGTAAGGCGAAATCGTTGGTTTTCCAGGAAAACCGCGATCGATTTTCTCCATTTCTCGATAAAATATCATATGTTTCCGGTGATCAAACTTTGCTTCCGTCAGCTTGGCACATGGAAGACGCCCAGAGGGATCTGGCGTTGCGCGGTGTAAACGCCCTTGATCTGGCTTCGGACGATGTTGTCATTTTCTCGGATCTGGATGAGATTCCGCGACCTGAAGTGATTGCGGATTTTTCGCGTAACACTTTTCATGATCTGGTCTCATTGAATTTGGAGACTTTTTATTACTTCATGAACGTCAAAGTGCCGGCGATGGCGTGGGCGGGGCCATATATCACAACCGTAGAATTGGCGAAGAGGATACGCCCCTCACTCGGCCGCGAATTGATCAAGGGACATTCCAGAGAGCATGCCTACGATAAGGCTGGCTGGCATTTTACATGGCTTGGTGGTGCAGAGAAGATTATTGAGAAAATAGAGGCTTCGGCTCATGAAGAATTCGATAACGCGGAAAATAAGAGTGTTAGTAGTATCGTTGGTAAATTGCGGGACATTAAGCCGATTCCGGGAACCTTTACAGGTGATTTAGGCGAGCTGACTGTTGTCGATATTGATAGTGAATTCCCGCCAGCATTGGCGGCCCTGGTCAAAGCTGCGGATTTGAAGGGCTGGCTGTGTCCCTCAACTTCGTAAGTCGCGTTCGCAAGCGGCTCTGACCGGCGTTGAAGGGCCGTCAGCCGCTCCCTCGTCGGCGGCCTACCGTGCCAGTCTGCTCTTTTGATGCTCGGCGATACCGCTGCGCAGCATGCTGACGGCCTTGATCATGGCAAATACCGGGAGGCCGATGCGCAAGCCCATGTCATGGCGGGCGCGGGGGGTGATGCGGGCGAACAGGCGGGCCTCTCCGGCTTGCAGGGCCACATGCATGCGCCCCTCGGCGGCTTCTTCGAATCCGATGACGGTGGCGGGCAGGATATTCTGGACCGAAACCCCCTTTGGCGGCTCCAGGGCCAGGGCGATATCCGCAGCGGCAAGACGGACACGGACCGTGCGTCCTTCCGGCACATCCAGCGGCCGCACCCGCAATTGTCCGGCCGGGCTGTCCAGCAAGGTGGCCGCAAAGGCGGTGTCATGCTGCCGTACCACGGCGGGGATTACGGCGCCGGCGTCCCGCTGGCGAGCCAAGGGCGTAATCTGGGGATCGGCCAGCAGGGCTTCCAGCGGGCCGGCGGCAGCGACCTTGCCGGCTTCGATCAGCACCAGGGTATCGGCCAGACGCAGCACCTCGTCCATGGCGTGGCTGACGTAGAGGGTGGGGATGGCGATGCTTTCTGTGAGCTTGGCCAGAAAGGGCAGGACCTCGTCCTTGCGGGCGGCATCAAGGGCCGCCAGGGGTTCGTCCATCAGCAGGATGCGGGGGTTGGCCAGCAGGGCGCGGCCGATGGCCACCCGCTGTTTTTCGCCGCCGGACAGACGGGCCGGCCGGCGGTCAAGCAGGGTTTCGATCCCCAGCAGCCCGACCACCTGATCCAGGTCCATGTAGCGCTCGGCCGGCGGGGCGGCGCGGCGGCCATAGAGCAGGTTTTGGCGTACCGTCAGATGGGGAAACAGCCGGCCTTCCTGAAAGATGACCCCCAGCCGCCGCTTTTCCGGCGGCAGGTTGACGCCCTTGGCGGAATCGAACAGCACCCGGCCATCGACACTGATATGACCCGAATCCGGGCGGCTGAGGCCGGCGACCATCGAGATGATGCTGGTCTTCCCCGCGCCCGAAGGGCCGAACAGGGCGGTCACGCCGGCACCGGCGGAAAAGGCCATGTCGAGGGTCATCGCGCCCTGACGGCGTGTCACGGAAAGCTCGATCATCGGCCGGTCATCCTTGCAGCAGGCGGTTGACCCGCCGCGTCAGTACTTCCGAGGCCAGCAGGGCGGCCAGGGCGACGACAATGGAAATCACGCACAGTCGGGCCGCGGCGGCCTCTCCGCCCGGGATCTGGGTCTGGGTATACAGCGCCAGTGGCAGGGTGCGGGTCTCGCCGGGGATATTGGAGACGAAGGTGATGGTGGCGCCGAATTCGCCCAGGCAGCGGGCGAAACCCAGGATCACCCCGGTGACGATGCCGGGGAAGGTCAGGGGCAGGGTGACGGTGATGAAGGTGTTGAACGGACCGCGCCCGAGGGTTCGGGCGGCCTGTTCCAGGCCCTGATCCACGGCTTCCAGCGACAGGCGTATGGCCCGGACCACCAGGGGAAAGGCAACGACGGCAGAGGCCACGGCCGCACCCTTCCAGGTGAAGGCCAGGGTCAGGCCGAACAGGTCGTTCAGAACCTTGCCGATGGGTCCGTTGCGGCCGAGCAGCACCAGCAGCAGATAGCCGACCACCACCGGCGGCAGCACCAGGGGCAGGTGGATAACGCCGTCCAGCAGGGTCTTGCCGGGAAAGGACCGTCGGGCGAGCAGCCAGGCCAGTCCGATGGCCGGCGGCAGGCTGCCGAGAATGCCCCAGGCGGAAACCACCAGCGAAAGCCGCAGGGCTTCCGTTTCCATGGGCGTCATGAACGGCATGGGGCGGTCTCCGGGAACTGGGGCGCAAAAGGGCGGGCAAGCGGGCGAAAGTGGGGTCCGTGGGGGCGGACCCCCAGGATACTTACTTTTGGTTCACCTGGAAGCCGTAGCGTTCGAACACGGCGGCGGCTTCGGTGCCTTGCAGGAAGGTCAGGAAGGCTTTGGCCGTATCGTTGTCCTGTCCGGCGATCAGGGCAACAGGGTAGGTGATGGCGGGGTGGGAGTCTGCGGGGAAGAGCCCCAGGGTGGTCACCTGATCGGTAACGGCGGCATCGGTGGAATAGACGATGCCCAGCGGGGCTTCCCCCCGCTCCACCAGTGCCAGGGCGGCGCGCACGTCACTGCCTGGGGCGACCATGGAGGCAACGCTGTCCCACAGACCCAGGGTTTCCAACGCCTTCTTGGCATAGATGCCCGCCGGCACATGTTCCGGGTCGCCCAGGGACAGGCGCCCGCCGTCCAGCATGTCGGCCAGCGGCGTTTCGGCGGAGATGGCCTCGACGGCCAGCCCGGTATCCAGCGGCGCGATCAGGGCCAGCCGGTTGCCCAGCAGGTCGACCCGGCTGCCAGTCACGACCATGTCCTTGTCGGCCAGATAGTCCATCCACTTGACGTTGGCCGATAGGAACACCCCGGCCGGCGCGCCCTGTTCGATCTGTTTGGCCAGGGTGGAAGAACTGGCGAACGACGGAACGACCGTGCCATGTCCGGTTTCGTTGAAGGCGGTGATGATTTCCTGCAAGGCATTGGTGGTCGACGCGGCGGCAAACACCGTGGTGTCGGCCCGGGCATCCCCGGCGCCGCCGACCCAGGCGCCGATGGTGGTGCCGAGCGCAAGGGCGGCGGCGGCCAGGGTGGTCTTCAGACTGGGCATATGCATTTGCGATTTCTCCCCCGAAAAGAGCGGCATGTGATCTCTGGATCCCCGTGCGGCGGCACTGTACCCCCCGGACAGGTGTCTTGTATATGTCTGTGCATAAGAGGCTAACCGCGGATCCATTCCGGGGTCAAGGGGGGCAGAGGGGTTTATGATGCGGCGCACAAAAAAGCCCGCCTCTTTGGGGGAGGCGGGCCTTTTGGAAACGGACGGGATCAGGACTATCTTGGTCGAGAAAGGGTTAGGACGGTCTGTATCGCTGGGCGCTTGCAAACCGCCGAGTGTCCGGACGGCAATTCCCTCTTCTGTGCCATTCGTCTTGGCGGTGGCATGATGCCGTCTCCTCAGGCCGCGCGGACATCTCCGATGAAGCGGCCGATGGTCTGGCGCAGCTCTTCGGACTGGTCGGCCAGACGGGCGACAACGTCCATCACCGTATCGGCCCGGCTGCGGGAATCGGCGGCGACCCTCTGGGCGGACAAGGCGCTGTGGGCGGCGGCCTGGGCACTGCCGGCGACGGTCTGGATATTCGCCGCGATCTCGTGGGTGGCTGCGCCCTGTTCTTCGATCGCCGTGGCAATTGCCGAAGCCATGGTCAGGACTTCGGCGATGCTGCGTTCGATCCGTTCGATGGCCACCACAGTGTTCTGGGTTTTGGATTGCACGGCCTGGACCCGCAGGCCGATTTCCTCGGTTGCCTTGGCGGTCTGGTTGGCCAGCGTTTTGACCTCGTTGGCGACAACGGCAAAGCCCTTGCCAGCCTCGCCGGCGCGGGCGGCCTCGATGGTGGCATTCAGGGCCAGCAGGTTGGTCTGGCTGGCGATATCGGTGATCAGCTCGACCACCGTGCTGATCCGTTCCGCGTCCTCCGACAGGGCGCCGACCTTGGAAACCGCATCCTCGGCCAGGCTGGAAGCGGACCGGGAAATGTTGGTGGACTGGCTCATTTGCCGGCTGATTTCCTGGACCGAGGCGGCCAGTTCCTCGGCGGCGGCGGCAATGGCTTCGGTGTCGCGGCTGGCCTGTTCGGCGGCGGCGGCGGCGGCCTGGGCGCCGGAGTCGGTGTCCATGGTCAGGCTGGCCATCTCTTCGGCCGTGCCCCGGGCGCGGTCGGTCTGCTTCAGGGTTTCGTCAAGCAACTGCCGGGACGTGGCTTCGAAGGCGCTGTTCAGGCTGTCGAGCTTGGCCGTACGGGTCTCGCGGCGGGCATTCAGTTCTTCCTTCTCGCGCTCCAGGTCGGTGGCGTCTTGCATGGCGCGGCGGAAGTTGTCGAAGGCGCGGGCCAGGCGGCCCACCTCGTCTTTGCGGTCCAGGTCGGAAACGGGGGTGGAGAAGTCCCGCCGTTCCAGCGCCGCCATCACCCTGCCCAGCCGGGCCATGGGGCGGGTGATGGCGCGGCCGAGGGCCAGGGCCACGATCAGGGCGATGGCCACCGCTCCCAGGGACATCCCTTCGGCCAGAACCACATTGCGCTGCAAGTCGCCGACAATAGCGCCGGACATGGTGGTCTGCGCCTTTTCCGTATCGCGCATGATCCGTCGCATGTTCTGGATCAACTTGCGCTGCACGGGAACGACGGACTCGTTGATGGTGGCGATGCGGGTTTCCACCAACTGCCGGGTCTGCGTCAGGTTGTTCTCGAAGGCCTTGATTTGGGCGCCCAGGTCGGGTCCTTTGGACAGTGTGGCGCGGATCGCCGGGCTGCGGATGCGGCTGAGCGCTTCCACCTGTTTGCCGGCCTTTTCCACCTCTTCCAGGACGGGGGCAAAGTCGACCACTTCGGGCCGGACGAAGAAGGCATTGGCGGCCATGCTGGCGGAGACGATGGCCACCCGGGCTTCGCGCGCCCGACCCAGCACCGCCGGGTTCAACTCGCCCACAGCGCGTTCGATGGTGATCAGGGTCTGTTCCAGATTACGGCCTTCGGTCAGGGCCGTCTGATGGCTGACGTCGGCGGCATTCTGCTGCTCGATAACCGTGGCGACGCCGCTTTCCAGGTCGCTGATCAGCGTCTTCATTTCCCGGATGCGGTCCTGATTGCCTTCTGTGGCGCCGTCCTGGGCTTCGTCCAGGGCGGTGATCACGCCGCCGATGGTGCCCATGGCCAGATCGGCCGTGCTGGCTTCGCTGGTCAGGAAGAACTCCGCCAGGGCCGAATCTACCTTCAGCAGGTTGATATAGGCATCGGCCATCCGCCGCTGGGTGTCGCTCATCGCCTGGGTCTGCCCCAGTTTGCCGAGCGCATCGGTCAATCCCACTGCCGCTCCGACGGCGAGGACGGCCAGAAGGGCGATGACGATACCGAAACCGAGGCCGATCTTCCGGCCGATCGGCTGGTCGCGCAGGGCCGCGGCCAGCCGGGTAGACCCAGGGGCGATTGTTCGCATGGTGCCTGTATCCCTTCCGACGAATGTTAGGTCAAAAGTATTGACCAATTAATGCCGGTTTTCCAAGCACCCTGACTAATGCGCTTAGTTTTTGTGCGTTTACACCGCATCCTCCCTTGGGTTGATTCCTCATAAGTGGAGTCAATTATTTCATTCTAGTGCGGTGCAAAGCTCCAGGTCGCGGCATCCCACCACCTAAGATCGATCCATGTCGGAGCTGCTACCGTAGGGGCAGTGAGGTCCGCCAAAACGTCTAGGTCCTTGCTGGGGGTTGGAATGAGATCGATTCGCGGAGTCGCCCGGGTCGTATCCAGGGCCAGAACCACCGTGCAGCCGCGCCAGACGGCGGCCGGAACCGACGGGTCGGGCAGGGGACGTTCCGTTGCCCGGACGCGCTTCGGCGAGGTCCGGTGCACGTAGGCGTGTGCCTGCACCAGCTTGTCGAACAGGGCATAGGATGCCGTCCACCCCTGTGGGCCATCCGCGGCCAGCAGGTCAAAGGCGACCAACGCCATATCCGGATCGGCGCGCAGGATCAGTAGGCCGCTGAGGAAGCTTTCCGGCGGAATCGGCGCGGCCATGCAGGCCGCCGGCGACAGATCGGCCGGCACGCCGGTGACGTCGAAGCGCGACGATGTCCGCAGTGCTTGCGCCTCTTTCCCCAGGAAGGCAAAGGCGGTTTCTTCGGGATGCGGATAGTGGTGGATCAGGCAGGGAACCGACACCGTGCCCGAATACAGGTCGGTCGTCGGTTCGGTATCCATCAACTCCAGCAGATAGGCGCCGGGACGGTCATCGGTCCATATATACCAACCGGTGCCTTCCGGTGCGGCACACACATGCCGGAAGCCGATGGCCGTGCGCGCCGCCGGATCCGTGAACAGGCGCGTGAACAAGGCCTCGAGGGCCGTATGGGCGAGGGGGTGAGCGGTCGGGCATCGCACGCCTGTGGCGGCAGATGCGGCGGCCTTGGTTACTGTCGACATGGTGTCCTCCCGTGGCCTGCGCCCGGGCAGGCGCATGCAAAGTGCCAGTGCCCGGATGATTATGCATTAGGTCCGTAGTTCTATCAGAGCGCTACGGAGGATGCATTGAGATCGATCAAGGTGCGCTGCGGGAGGATGAAATTCAGGGGTTGGTGCGGGGCCGAAATGGTTTCGGGGGCTGGCGCCCCCGATCCCCACCCGGTACGCAGAATGTTCCGGGTCCTTTAGTCTTGTGAAAAAGTTAGCTGGCGACTTTGGTTGCCACGCCCTTTTCCTTGAACAGGGTCTCCAGTTCGCCGTCGGCAGCCATCTCGCGCACGATGTCGCAGCCCCCCACGAACTCGCCAGCCACATACAGCTGGGGAATCGTCGGCCAGTTGGAGAATTCCTTGATGCCCTGGCGGATTTCGTCATCGGCCAGAACGTTCACGTCCTTGTAGTCGACGCCGAAGTGGTTCAGCACCTGCACGACCGCCGCGGAAAAACCGCACTGCGGGAACATCTTGGTGCCCTTCATGAAAAGGACGACCGGAGTGCTTTCCACGTCGGCCTTGATACGGTCCTGAGCAGTATCAGCCATCGTCATTCCTCGCTAGAAATTAAGGGCCGGCGAAACCCCTTTCCGGATCGACATTTCCACAAGGAAAACTGCCGTTTTCACCGGATTGTGCACCGCCACTCTCTGCATTTGGGACGACAGAGGGACCCTTGTCAACAGGACGCACAGCCTGCGCCCAGGCGAAACCGGGGGAGAAGCAGCCCCCTGAACAATTGGCCAGGGGGCTGGGCCAAGCGGTGTTATTCCGGCGTCTTGGTGGTCAGGGCCAGGGCGTGCAGATCGCCGCCCATCTTGCCCTTCAGCGCGGCATAGACCATCTGGTGCTGCTGCACCCGGGACTTGCCCTTGAACGACTCGCTGACGACCATCGCCGCGTAGTGGTCCCCGTCACCGCGCAAGTCCTCGATCGTCACGTCGGCATCCGGGAAGGATTCCTTGATCAGGGCCTCAATCTCGTTGGCTTCCATGGCCATAGGCGTGCACTCCGGTTGGTTCGTTGGATGCGGTCGCGGGGGAGGAAACCGGGCTGGACCCGCCGGGTCAAGCCCTTGGTGATCAGGCACCTTGGAATCTGCATAAAAAAGCGGATCCGGGAGCAGGGGGCAAGCCCCTTCTCCCGCACCGCGGATTGCTTAGCCGGCCATGAAGGTCGGCAGCCAGTCTTCGTGGGCGTCGCGCAAAGCCTTGACCTTCGGGCCGCGAGTCTCGTCCACCACGATCTCGTCCCCGCCGGTCAGGCCCAAAACCCGCGCCGGCACGCCGGCTTCGGCAGCCCGTTCCAGCACCGCCTTTTTGGCTTCCGGCACCACCGTGACCACATAGCGTCCCTGGTCCTCGCCGAACAGCCGGCCGGCCGTGACCGGTTCCGGACCCATCTCCAGGGTGCAGCCGACGCCGCCAGCCATAGCCATCTCGGCCAGGCCGACCAGCAGGCCGCCGTCGGACAGGTCGTGACAGGCGGTCAGCAACTCGTCGCAGATCAGTGCACGCACCAGATCTCCGGTCCGCTTTTCGGCGTCCAGGTCCACCGGCGGCGGCGCACCTTCTTCCCGGCCGATGATGTCGCGCAGGTACAGGGACTGCCCCAGCCAGCCGCCTTCCGTACCGCCCGGACCTCCCAGCAGGATGATGGCCTCGCCGGCGGCCTTGAAGGGCAGGCTGCACGACGCTTCGGCGTTGTCGATCACGCCCACCGCCCCGATGGCCGGGGTCGGCAGGATGGCCGTGCCTTCGGTCTCGTTGTACAGGCTGACGTTGCCCGACACGACGGGGAAGTTCAGCGCGGTACAGGCCGCCGCGATACCCTGGCAGGCCCCGACGAACTGACCCATGATCCGGGGCTTTTCCGGATTGCCGAAGTTCATGTTGTCGGTGATGGCCAGGGGCCGGGCACCGACGGCGGTCAGGTTGCGCCAGGCTTCCGCTACCGCCTGCTTCGCTCCTTCCACCGGATCGGCGCAGACGTAGCGCGGCGTGCAGTCGGTGGTCACCGCCAGCGCCTTTTCCGGCGCATCGTCCAGCCGCACCACGGCGGCATCGCCGCCCGGTCGTTGCAGCGTATTGCCCATCACCAGGTGATCGTACTGTTCCCAGATCCAGCGCCGGCTGGCGATGTCGGGACAGGCGATCAGGCGGCTCAGGGCCTCGGTCCAGGGAACGCTCGCCAGACCGGCTTCGGACACCATCTCGGCCTTCGGGGTCGGCTCCCAGGGGCGGTCGTACTCGGGGCTGGCAGCGGCCAGCGGGTCGATGGGCAGGTCGCCCACCACATCGCCATGCCAGGTCAGCACCATGCGGCCACTGTCGGTCAGGGTGCCGATGATGGCGAAGTCCAGTTCCCACTTTTCGAACAGCGCCCGGGCCATATCTTCCTTGCCCGGCTTCAGCACCATGAGCATGCGTTCCTGGCTTTCGGACAGCATCAACTCATAGGGCGTCATGCCCTCTTCGCGCATGGGCACCTTGTCCAGGGCCAGTTCCACGCCCATGCCGCCCTTGGACGCCATTTCGAAGCTGGAGCTGGTCAGGCCGGCAGCGCCCATATCCTGGATGGCGACGATGGCATCGGTAGCCATCAGTTCCAGGCAGGCTTCGATCAGCAGCTTTTCGGTGAACGGGTCGCCCACCTGGACGGTCGGCCGCTTTTCCTCGGAGTCGGCAGAGAATTCGGCCGAGGCCATAGTGGCGCCGTGAATGCCGTCGCGGCCGGTCTTGGAGCCCACATAGACCACCGGATTGCCGATCCCCGCCGCAGCGGAATAGAAGATCCGGTTGGCCGGGGCCACACCCACGGTCATCGCGTTGACCAGGATGTTGCCGTTGTAGCTGCTGTGGAAGTTCACCTCGCCGCCGACGGTGGGCACGCCCACGCAGTTGCCGTAGCCGCCGATTCCCGACACCACGCCGCTGACCAGATGCCGGGTGCGGGGGTCGGTGGGATCCCCGAAGCGCAGGGCGTTGAGGTTTGCCACCGGCCGCGCGCCCATGGTGAACACGTCGCGCAGGATGCCGCCCACCCCGGTCGCCGCGCCCTGATAGGGCTCGATGAAGCTGGGGTGGTTATGGCTTTCCATCTTGAAGATGGCCGTCAGCCCGTCGCCGATATCCACCACGCCGGCGTTCTCGCCCGGTCCCTGGATCACCCAGGGGGCGCTGGTCGGCAGGGTCTTCAGCCACTTCTTCGAAGACTTGTAGGAGCAATGCTCCGACCACATCACGGAGAAGATGCCCAGTTCCACCAAGTTGGGGGCGCGGCCCATGATCTCCAGGATGGTATCGTATTCCGCCGGGGTCAGGCCGTGTTCGGCGACCACCTCTGGCGTGATGGCGGATCCCGTGTTGGTGCTCACGACAGGGCCTCCAGCAGGGATTGGAACAGGGGACGGCCACCGGTGCCGCCCAGGGCGGGTTCCACCAGGTTTTCCGGATGCGGCATCATGCCCAGCACGCGCCGGTTATCGGAAAAGATCCCGGCGATGTTGTCGCGCGAGCCGTTGGGATTGGCCGCGTCGGTGATCGCGCCGTGCGGATCGCAGTAGCGGAAGGCCACCAGACCGGCCGCTTCCAGACCTACCAGGGTCTCGCGGTCGGCGAAGTAGTTGCCGTCATGGTGCGCCACGGGCACCCGCTCCACCTGGCCGGCCTTGTAGGCCACGGTGAACGGCGACGCGGTCACCTCGCAGCGCAGGTGGACGTCGGTGCAGACAAACTTCAGATGCCGGTTGCGCATCAGGGCGCCGGGCAGCAGACCGGCCTCGGTCAGCATCTGGAAGCCGTTGCAGACGCCCAGCACGTGGCCGCCCTTGTCGGCGAAGGCGCGGACGGCGTCCATGATCTCCGACCGGGCGCCCATGGCGCCGCTGCGCAGATAGTCGCCGTAGGAAAAGCCGCCGGGCAGGATCACCAGGTCAAGGCCGTCGGGCAGGGTGGTGTCACGGTGCCAGACCATGACGGGCGAATGACCGCAGACAACGCGAATGGCCTTGGCCATGTCGCGCTCGCGGTTGGTGCCGGGGAAAACGACGATGGCAGATTTCATGAGCGCGCCTCAGGCCAGCTCGATGGCGTAGTTTTCGATGACCGTGTTGGCCAGCAGCTTGCGGCACATGGCTTCGACGGTTTCGCGGGCACGGGCCTCATCGGTTTCGGCCAGATCGAATTCGATGACCTTGCCCTGACGAACACCCTCGACCCCGGCGAAGCCCATATGGCCCAGCGCCGTTTCGATGGCCTTGCCCTGGGGGTCGAGCACCCCCGGTTTCAACGTGATGTGAACCTTCGCCTTCACGTGGGATCCCCTTGTTTTGCGCGGTCGGGCGGAAATCGGACTACGGTGAATGAACAGACAAACGCCGCCGGGGCAGGAGCCGGCCTCCCACCCCGGCGGCGTCCGCCGTTATTGCATGGTGCGCGGACCGGGCATGTCGCGCGGGCCGCCTTCGGGCAGGATGCCCAGGCGGCGGGCGACTTCCTGATAGGCCTCGGCCACACCGCCGAGATCGCGGCGGAAACGGTCCTTGTCCAGCTTCTCGTTGGTCTGCATGTCCCACAGACGGCAGTTGTCCGGGCTGATCTCGTCGGCCAGCACGATCTGCACGTCGCCGTTTTCGTGGTACAGGCGGCCGAATTCCAGCTTGAAGTCCACCAGGCGCAGCTGGACCCCCAGGAACAGGCCCGACAGGTAATCGTTGATGCGCAGGGACATGGACAGGATTTCGTCCAGTTCATGCACCGCCGCCCAGCCGAAGGCGGTGATATGCTCTTCGGTCACCAGCGGGTCGTTCAACTCGTCGTTCTTGTAATAGTACTCGACGATGGACCGGGGCAGGGCGGTGCCTTCGGGGATGGCGAAGCGCTGGGTCATCGACCCGGCGGCCACATTGCGAATCACCACCTCGATAGGGATGATTTCCACTTCCCGGCACAGCTGTTCGCGCATATTCATCCGGCGGATGAAATGGGTGGGCACCCCGATTTCGGCCAACCGGGTCATCAGGTATTCGCTGATGCGGTTGTTCAGCACGCCCTTGCCGGTGATGGTGCCGTGTTTCTTGTTGTTGAAGGCGGTGGCGTCGTCCTTGAAGTACTGGACGATGGTGCCCGGCTCCGGTCCTTCGAACAGAACCTTTGCCTTGCCTTCATAAAGCTGCTTGCGTCGTGCCATTGGGCGGAACCCGAAGTTGAGAGGGGTGGTGAGACCCGAAGGAGAAAGGGTGCTCCCGACCGCGCGGGCGCGGAACCCGGGATGCGAACGGGGACGGAGCCCGCAACGCCGCCGGTGCCGAAACCCGACGAAAGAACACCCGTCCCGTCCTCCGAATGGACGTCCGATAGGACGCCGGAGTCGCTGGGTGCCCGTCCGAAGCGCGTGGCCGGCCGGCGTCAAGCCTGCTGGATCGCTCCACGCCGCCACCTGGGGCCGCGCGGACGAAAATCCGCGCCCTTATAGCAGCATATTGGGGGCGTCTGTCCAATGAATGTTGCACATGGGCCATCAGACCCGGACGGGCGGGGACAGGCCTTCCGGCGGCCTCCACCCCCACGGATCCGGTCCGGCGGTACCGCCGATCAGCGGTCCGGAGCTGAGGCGGCCAGCGGGGGGGCGGAGTCGCCGTCGCGGTCGGCGGCCATGGCCTGCAGGGTTTCCGAAGCCGCCGGGTCATCGCCGTCTTCATCCTCGTCGGCGTCGCCGCCCAGGTCGGGGGTGGACGGCTTGGCGCGCCGTTCGGCCTTGGGCGCATCCTTGGCATCCTTGGCGGCTCCCTTGACCCGCTCCTTGACCACTTTCAGCGCCTTCTTCTCCTTCTTGGGAAGATGGCCGCCGTCCATTATCTCGGGCGTCGGTCCCTGATATTCCGTGGTGCCCTGGCTCAGTGCCCAGCAGGCCAGGCGGACGGCCTTGGGGATCTGTACCGTTTCACCGTCCCGTTCCCCCTTCTCGTAGTACTGAACGACCCGCCGCTTCAGGCCCAGGGCTTCGGCCGCTTCCTTCTGGGAAAGCCCCAGGAGCTTGCGCCACTGTTTGAATCCATCGGGAGTCATCGCGCCCTCTCTTTCCCTAATCCGGTTGAGCACAACACCACTACGTGGTCCGGCCGGAGGAAACCGACCACGGGGTTATTCATAGGCTTCCCGGATCCTGGCTACAAGTCATATTGCGCACCAAGTGCGTAATTTCCCTTGACGTTGGCGCACCGGGTGCGCATATAGAGGGCAAGGCGCACAGCATGCGCTTCTTCCCAACCCTTCGGTCCTGAGGAGTGATCAGATGGCCTACACTGTCTTTGTAAACAATGGTTTCACCCAGTACACAGTTCCCGGCCGGGTAGAAGATACCCTGCCGCCGGTCGGTCTGAGCGCGCCGGTCCTGGCCACCGTGGAGTCTCTGGATGGACCGGTGCGTCTGGTCTACCATGTGGAGGGCACCAACGGTCAGGCGCGCTACAGTGTCGACCCGGTGGAGATCTGCCGCCTGCGGCGTGCCGACCCCGGCGCCCTGGTGCGGACCATGCCGGTGCGCGCCTGGGTGAACTGATCTTTGGTTCCGGCCTACCGGGCGACATCCGCAAAGGGTGTGCGGTCCGGGGGGCCGGCGGCGAAGCGGAAGACGGGATCGGAGCCGGGCCGTTCCACGGACGGCAAGGCGATCATCGCCGAAGAGGACGTGCCGAAGCCTTTCTGCGTCATGAAGCACATGGCGGCCGCCGGCCCCTGATCCACCGCGTGGGTGGGATTGGCCATCAGCTTTTCCCACGTCCGCCATCCCGGGCCGCCGGCGTCGGGGTCCGGGGGATCGGCGGCCTGGAAGCGGGGCAGGAACGCGCGGATGCGCGGATCTTCCGGGTCGTTGAGGTCATGGGCCGTCATCATCGACAGACCGCTGGGCAAGGGTTTGACCAGCACCGGTGCCCGGCCCTCCGCATCCGCATGGCGGACCCAGAAGGCATCGCGGTTGTCGGCGATGATCATGTTGAACGGGCGATAGGCCACGGGATCCAGCTCGCCCATCATCTCGGCGGCGTCGGCGGCATCGGCGTGGTCCAGGGCGTCGAGCACCAGTTCGCCGCGCGACCGCACGCCGGGCAGCGGCCCAAGAGTGTTCTTGCGGTTCAGGATGACCGCCACGACCCCGTGGTCGTTCATTCCGAGCCAGGAGCCTTCAGCCAATTCGTCCATGCCTGCCACCACATCGGGGCGGCTGGGCCAATGGCGGCCGGGGGGCTTCCACGGCCGGTCCCGCATCTCGTCCCGATTACCCGCCAGAAGCAGCGGCCACCGATGTCCGGGCCGCCGCAACAGAACCACTGTGCACATGGCGTTTTCACCCCTTCCGCCCGATTCCCTTCGGGTCCCTGTTCTTGGGGGGCGGTCCCATCATGCGTACCGCCCGACCCCTGTCTCCATCACTGACTGAGCGGGGTGCCGGTCCGGTTTTGTGCTCATCCCCGAACCTCACCCACTGCCCCATACATATACGCACCCGCGCCGAAGAGTCGCGCCAAGTTTGGGGGTGCACGATGCCGGGGGCAAGGTATATAACCGGGGCCGGATCCGCCAGGGGGGCGGGTTGCCGGGTCCTGTTGGTTGTTATTTCGCAGGGGCCTGCCCGGTGTAACCAATGAACCGAGCCAAGGCGCGTGCACCGAACGGTGTAACACGTTAAGGTACGCCAACCGCCGGCCCGTGCACGGGTGTGCACGGCGCGCTATGTGCCGAACAGGGGAAGAACGACACATGACCGACGCTTTCGAGGAGCGCAAGAAAGGGTTCGAGGCCAAGTACACCATGGACGAGGAGCGCAATTTCCGCATTACCTCGAAGCGGGACAAGCTGTTCGGCCAGTGGGCGGCGGAACACATGGGCAAGTCCAAGGACGAAGCGGATTCCTACGCTCTGGCCCTGGTGGAAGCGGATCTGACCACTCACGGGGATGACGAACTGATCGCCAAGGTCCTGGGGGATATTCAGGCGTCCGGCGACACCGAAATGACCGAAGGCCGCCTGCAAATCCGTTTGCAGAAGTGCCGTGACGAGGCCGAGCGCCTGGTCCGCGAGGAATAAGCCGCCTTGCGGGAGGGGGCCTGTCCCCCTCCCTTCCGGCTTGCAATTTTTCATAGCCAAATCGATCAAAGCGTGCCCGGCCGGATTTGCAGGTCGGTCACCGTGTGTCGGGCCGGGTTCCAGACGCAGGTGTACAGGTGCGTCTGCCATTGGCCGAATCCGTTCCGGAAGGCCACCGCATCCCCCACATAGGCGATCAGTCCCGCCTCCCGATCCGCCCAGACCACGCGGGGGAAGCGCAGTTCCGCACGCTCTTCCGACCACTCCGCCCCATGGGCGGCCAGATCTTCCACGGCCTTGATGCAGGCAGGAGCGGCCTGGGGCAAGGCGGTGACGCCCAGGCAGGCGGCGGAACGGGCACAGCCTTCCGGGTTCCGGGCCAGGCTGCGGGATTCCGCTTCTGCCTCTTCCCGCGCGGCGCGGCGACGGGCGTCGGCGTCGGCTCTGGCGCTGGCGCGCTTCTCGTCCTTGTGGCGGTACCAGGCTGCGCCGTTTTCGAAGCCGGCCGCTTGGGCGCTCAGCAGGTCGGGGACGCTGTCGAAGCCGGTGGCCAGCGCCCGGTTGCGCAGGTGGGCATCATAGCTCAGCCAGCCACCGTAGCCCAGCAGGCCCAGGCCTGACACCGCAGCCCCGAAAATCAGCCGGCGGCCCTTGCGGCCAGTGGCGGCGAGCGGGGCGGTCAGCATAATCATCACCCCACCCAGTACGGCGATCAGGATCAGGATGGGGCCGGCGGCATACATGGGACGGTGCCTTTCGGGGCAGGGCCGGGTCAGAAGCGGCGGCTGGTGCGGATATAAATCCACTCGCCGATGGCCAGAACAGCCAGCAGGCCGGTCAGGATCCAGAAGGCGTCGGGCGTATCGGCACCGGGAATGCCGGCGACGTTGACGCCAAGCAGGCCGGTGATGAAGGTCAGGGGCAGGAACACCCCGGCCATCAGGGTCAGCTTGTACATGGCCCGGTTGGACCGCTCCTGGACCCGCTGCTGAATGCGGTCGCGCAGCAGCTGGGCCTGTTCCCGCAGCGAATCCAGGTCTTCCACATAGCGGATGAAGGTGGCCTGAACGCTGGCGAAGGTTTCTCTGTCCCAGGGCTTCAAGGCCGGGTGGTCGTGGGTCAGCAGACGGGACAGGGCCATGGTCTGCGGCGACAGATAGCGGCGCAGGCCGACGATGTCGATGCGGCGCTGGTGCAGGGCCTCTTCCAGTTCTTCCTCGACTTCCGGCCGGTCTTCGCGCAGTTCCTCGTCGCGCTCATCGATGGCGTAGATGGCGTCGTCCAGTTCCATCAGGAAGGGCTGCATGCGGTCGGCCAGGGCCTGGGCCAGCAGGGCGGCAACGGCCCCGGGCGCCCATCCCACGGTCCGCGTGCCGGTCGGGTCGGACACGTCGCTCAGGCTTTCTTCGACCCGTTGGCGAATGTCCTTGGCGGCCATGATCGGCCGGGCGCGGGTGGTGACCAGCAGGGACTCGGTCACCCACATGCGCAGGGACACCATATCCTCCGGCTCCGCACCGGGATTGAGATTGACGCCGCGCAGGTTCAGCAGCACCCCGCCGCCGCCGACCCAGCAGTCGGGCCGGCTTTCCGGGGCCATCAGGTCCCGCCGCGCAGAGGCCGGCAGGCCCAGGTGACGCTCCATGAAGGTTTCCGCCTGCGCCCAATTGCGATCGATGTGAATCCATACCGGAGCGCCGGGCGGCGGCGCAAGGCTACCGTCGGGGGCGGGCAGCGGGGCCGCCTGCCCCCGGTCGGGTCCGTCCAGGACCAGCGACCACAACACGCCGGGCCAGGACAGATCCCCGACCGGTTCGGGATCCGGATCGGTTGGCGCAGCGGGACGGGATGGGTCGCTGGTCACAAGTCTCAGGCCTCTCCGAATACCCGGCGGAAGATGGTGTCCACATGCTTGGTGTGATAGCCCAGGTCGAACAGGGCGGTCAGGGTGGCGTCATCCAGGCGGCCGGTGACCTCTTCGTCCTGGCGCAGCAGGCTGAGCAGGTCGCCTTCCCCGCCCCAGACTTTCATGGCGTTGCGCTGGACCAGGCGATAGGCGTCTTCGCGGCTGACGCCGGCCTGGGTCAGGGCCAGCAGCACCCGCTGGCTGAACACCAACCCGCCCATCTGGTTCAGGTTCCGCTCCACGTTCTCGGTGTAGATCACCAGCTTGGCGACCACGCCGGTCAGGCGGGCCAGGGCGAAATCCAGGGTCACGGTGGCGTCGGGGCCGATCATCCGTTCCACCGAGGAATGGGAGATGTCGCGTTCGTGCCACAGGGCGACGTTTTCCATGGCCGGCAGGGCATAGCCGCGCACCATGCGGGCCAGACCCGTCAGGTTTTCGGTGAGCACCGGATTGCGCTTGTGGGGCATGGCCGAACTGCCCTTCTGGCCCTTGGAGAAGAACTCCTCGGCCTCGCGCACTTCGGTGCGCTGCATATGGCGGATTTCTGTGGCCAGGCGTTCGATCGAGCTGGCGATCACCCCTAGCACGGCGAAGAACTGGGCATGGCGGTCGCGGGGGATCACCTGGGTCGACACCGGCTCGGGCTGCAGGCCCAGCTTGGCGGCCACGTGTTCTTCCACGCGCGGGTCGATGTTGGCAAAGGTGCCAACGGCGCCGGAGATGGCGCAGGTGGCGATTTCCGCCCGGGCGTCTTCCAGGCGCTTGCGGGCGCGGGCGAATTCGGCATGGAAGCTGGCGAACTTCAGGCCGATGGTCACCGGTTCCGCATGGATGCCGTGGCTGCGGCCCATGCAGGCGGTCATCTTGTGTTCCATGGCCCGGGTCTTCAGGGCCGCCAGCAGGTCGTCCAGGTCGGCCAGCAGCAGATCGGCGGCCTGGGTCAGCTGGACCGCCAGACAGGTGTCGAGCACGTCGGAACTGGTCATGCCCTGGTGGATGAAACGGGCGTTGTCCCCCACGTGATCGGCCAGTTCCGTCAGGAAGGCGATAACGTCGTGCTTCACCTCTGCTTCGATGGTGTCGATGCGGGCCACGCGCTCGGCCGTATAGGGCTTGTCGCCCTTTTCCCAGACGGTGCGGGCGGCTTCGGCGGGGATCACGCCCAGTTCGGCCAGGGCGTCGCAGGCGTGGGCCTCGATCTCGAACCAGATACGGAATTTGTTTTCGGGCGACCAGATGGCTGCCATCGCCGGACGGCTGTAGCGGGGAATCATCGGAAAAAGGCTCCTGAAAGACGGTTTGGCGCCCTTATAGGACATTCCGCCGCCCGGCCAAAGGGATATGGCAGGCTTGCCCCCTCCCGCCTTTACGCGCTGGCGGCCGAAATCGGGCCGGTGAAGCGTTCGGCAAAGATATCGGCCGGCACCGCCTTGCCGATCAGATAGCCCTGGATTTCCTGGCAGCCCT
Source organism: Rhodospirillaceae bacterium Z3-40 (assembly GCA_046233135.1). GTDB lineage: Bacteria > Pseudomonadota > Alphaproteobacteria > Rhodospirillales > Rhodospirillaceae > JBJXHN01. Next base: position 135,694 of record JBJXHN010000008.1, read on the forward strand.
GGGACTCCAGCCAGGCGAACTGGTCGGGCTGCTCCACCCCCTCGGCGACCACGGTCAGGCCAAGCTGGCGGGCCAGGCCCAGGATCATGGTGGCGATGGAGGGGTCGTGCGGCACATCCAGAATGAAGGCACGGTCGATCTTCAGGATGTCCACCGGCAGCTTCTTGAGATAGCTGAGGCTGGAATAGCCGGTGCCGAAGTCGTCGATGGCCACCTTCACCCCCAGCACCCGGATGGATGACAGCAGGCTGATCTTGCTGTCCACCTCGCCCATCATGGCGCTTTCGGTGATTTCCACCTGGATGCGGCTGGGGTCGTCGGCTTCTGTCCGCAGGATGGTGGCGAAATCTTCCAGGAAGCGGGGGTTTTCCAGCTGCAAGGTCGACAGGTTGACGGCAATGGAGACGTCCACCCCCTGCCGCGCCCAGCGCGCCTGCTGGCGGCAGGCCTCGATCAGTACCCAGCGGCCCAGCTCGTGGATCAGTCCGGTTTCCTCGGCCACGGCGATGAACTGACCGGGGTAGATGATCTCGCCGTTGCGCACCCAGCGCACCAGGGCCTCGCAGCTGTGGACCCGGCCGTCGAGCATGGAGTACTTGGGCTGATAGTGCAGGGCAAAGGCGCGCTCGTCCAGGGCGCTGCGCAGGCTGGCTTCGGTCTTCAGGCGAACCAGGGCGCGATGGGTCATCTCTTCGCTGAAGAACCGCCACTGGCCCGGGCCAGTGGCCTTGGCGGCATACATGGCGGTGTCGGCGTGACGCAGCAGGGTTTCGCCGTCCAGGCCGTCATCGGGCGAGCAGGCGATGCCGACCGAGGTGGACAGGTGGATGCGCGTGCCGGCCACGTCCATGGGCCGGTTCAGCGCGGCCACCAGGCGGGCGGCAAGGCGGGCCAGGGCTTCGTGGTCTTCGGGGTTTTCGACCACCACGACGAATTCGTCGCCCCCCAGCCGGCCCACGGCTCCGGCCCCGTTCAGCACGGCCTGCAAGCGCCGTCCGACCACCCGCAAGGCGCTGTCGCCGGCATCGTGGCCCATGCTGTCGTTGATATGCTTGAAGCGGTCGAGATCGAGGAACATTACCGCGCAGCGCCCGTGGCTTTCCTGGTGGCGGGCGATGGCGTGATGGACGTATTCCAGGATCAGGGTGCGGTTGGGCAGGTTGGTCAGGGTGTCGCGGGTGGCCAGGCGGCGCAGTTCCGTCTGCACCCCTTCCAGCCGGCCGAGCATGCGGTTGATGTGGCGCACCAGGGTGCCAACCTCGTTGGCCCGGTGGAAGTGGGGCACGGTCAGCTCGCCGGCATGCAGGGCCTCCGGGTCCAGGCGCTCCACCGCCCGGGCGATGGACAGCACGGGCGTGGAAATCAGCCAGTGAAAGCCCAGTGACAGCACCAGCGCCAGGCATCCCACCACCGCAGTCAGCAGCAGCGCCTGGTCCGACAGCTCGCCGACGATTCGCGCCGCCACGCGGTTGACGTCGTGGTTCACCACCACCGCACCCACCGGCACGGGCATGTCGGGACCGCTGCCGCCGGCCTTGAAGACCTCCACCACCTGCACCCGGTTGGCATCCAGCACCTGGGTCAGCCCCCGGGCCACCAGCCCCACCGTTGCCTGCATCGTGGCGGGCGGCTGAATGGCGCTGGCGATGACCTGATCGTTGTCGTCCAGCACGTAGAGGCTGCGCACGGCATTGGTGGACAGCACGTCATCCAGGATCGTTTGCGCCGCGACGGTGTCGTAATTCCAAAGGGCATTGGCGAGGCTGAGATTCAACGACAGCGCTAGCCGTTCGTGGCCCGCGCGCATTTCGTCCCGGTACTGCTGGCCCAGATAGACCAATTCGGCGGCCAGGACAGCCAGGGAAACCAGAACGGCAATGGCGACCACCAGAAGGGCCTGCTGCACGGCCAGGCGTGTACGGATCATCGGCTCTCGCTCACATCACGCCGCACGCTGTCCGCCCGCCGGAAGATCGGCCGGGGGATGGCGTGCGCGAAACCGGCTGTTATCCGAGACGGGACGCCGGTGGGGGCATTGTGAGTGGCGGAAGTGGGAGCGGTCCAATGACAGGAATCGGACAGTTGTGCGACAGGGTTGAGCTCAGGGCGCCGTAAGGGCCGAGGGACGGCAGGGCGATCCCGGCAGAAGCACAGAGGCCTCACCGCCTGCCCGGTACTTTGACCGGGCGGCAGGTAAGGCATTCCTTAGATGGACGAGTCGGACGGTCAGGCGCGTCCGAACCGGATATAATCTGTCCAGATCCGTTCCAATTTCTGGAGAGATTCGTTGGCAGACCCCAACGTTTCTCCGGAGAGTCCGCTGGTTTCCAGGGTACCGGCGACGGATTCCTGCATGCTCTTGACCGCTTCGCAGAGCGCCAGACCCTTTTCGGTCAGTTGCAATCGAATCGCCCGTCGGTCATGGGCGCTGCGTTCCTGGGTGATGTAGGCGTTTTCGGTCAGCTTCTTGATGTTATATGAAACGTTGGAGCCGTGATAATAACCGCGATCCTTGAGGTCGCGAATCACCACGTCTTCCGTTCCGATATTGTGGAGAAGAAGAGCCTGGACAGCGTTTATATCCTCGATATTGAGCCGCCGCAGCTCTGTGCGGATCACGTCAAGGAAGTGTCGGTGCAAGCGCTCGATGAGCTGCACCATTTCATGGTATTCCTCGCTCACGGTGTAAGCACTCTCCTCCGCGCCGGAACCGGAACGGTTCCGAAAATAAGTGGATCTCCCCGCCTTCTGGCAGGGCTCCACTTAGGTTTTGCGGTTTTATGCGCGGAAATCAAGGAATTTCAGTGGTAAATGGATATTTCCATTCGCGCGGCGGCGAGTGGCGGCCCGACCAAGGATGACCCGGACCAGACAAATCCCTGAAAAGGTTTAGTCCCTCAAAGCCCGGTCAATGGTTGCAGGAGACGGCCGATCATTCCCCTGTAGCGCAATGGTCCTTCGGTGACGATCAGACAGATGCATTCCGTCTCTTCGACCACCGGGTTATGCACCGTTGACTCTTCCACTTCCGCCACATCCCCGACGGTAAAGCATCCGACCGCATCGGAAAAGGATCCGCGCAACACAAGCGTGTATTCTCTTCCGCTGTGTCCGTGTTTGGGCAAGGACTTGTGGGGTGCTACCTTAAATAGACGAGCGTTGCCGCCGGCCCCAGTTCTGGGCAACACGGGAATTTGCTTGATTCCCGGCGCTAGGGTCCGCCAGGGCAGGCCGCTATCCGCCGTTCCGGTCATCGGCAGGGCGGCTTTCAAAGGGCTGGGCAGCAAAAGCGCAGCCCTCTCTGTTTCAGCCGGGGCGGAAAATGGGGGTGGAGGCGGCGGTGTTGCCTGTGCCGGGGCGGCTGTGGGGGCTTCCGGCGTCGAGTCGCCTAGCCGGGTCAATACCGAGTCGAGGGCGCCGACGGTCAGGGGATCGGGAGGCATCGTTTCCAGCAGGCTGCCGCCGGCCGACTCGAAGGTGGCGACGGCGTTGCGGCAGGCCGGGCAGTAGGTCAGGTGACAGGCCACCAGCAGGGCTGTTCCCTCTGTGGCGGACCCGGCGGCATAGGCGGCCAGGGTAGCATCGCTCGGATGATGATGGATGGCCGGGTGTGCTGTCAAAGAAGGTCTCCCACTTCCCCGCGGACTTTACTGAAGGCGAGCCGCAGGCGCGATTTTACGGTGCCCAGGGGAATGCTCAATCGCTCGGCGATCTCGCTGTGGGACAGGTCCTCGAAGAAGGACAGGCGAACCACATCCGCCTGGTCCGGGGGCAGGCACCGCAGGGCGTCGGCCACCTTGGAATCCCGCTGGCCGGCTTCCAGGGCGGCATCGGCGCCGGGGTGCGGATCGGCGACCAGCAGTGGATCCTGGGGGTCCACTTCGGGCCGGCGTTCCTTGCGTAGCAGGTCGATGCGCAGGTTGCGGGCGATGGTGAAGATCCAGGTGCTGGCCCCCGCCCGGGCGGGGTCGTAAAGCGCCGCCTTGCGCCAAACCTGCAACAGGGCTTCCTGGGCCACCTCCTCGGCCGTGGCCTCATCGGCGCCCTGGCGCCGCAGGTAGGCCTTGATGCGGGGCGCAAAGTGGCGGAACAGGTGGGCGAAGGCCCCCTTGTCCCCGGATCGGGCGATGCTGGTGATCAGGCCGCCGAAATCCGGCGTGCCTGGGGGCAGCCCCTCCAGCACGGTGCTTGCTGCCGTCATAGGCGCCTCCCGCCGTCCGGTTCCGGAGTACGGCGGTTGGAGTGGTCCGGTGGTAACGCCGGACGCGAAATCGATGCGCGATAAGGCATTCATGGCCTCCCTTACGCGGACGCGCTTCCCCCGGATCACATGGGGATGCGAAATGGATGCGACAGGGGGAGGGGAAAACGAACACAGGGCCGCGCGGTGTGGCCGGCGTGTCTCGGGCGTGATCCAAAATGCACACCGCATCCGTAGGATGGGAATTACGCCAACGTCTCGCGGAACGGAGAGCCGATCATGTCCCCTGCAGACCCCATGGACCCCAACGGTCTGGACATCGCTGTCATCGGCAGCGGAATCGCCGGAATGGCGGCGGCCTGGCTGCTGTGCGGGCGTCATCGGCTGACGGTTCTGGAAGCCGACGACCGCCCCGGAGGGCATACCCATACGGTCGAAGCGATGCTGCCCGACGGCCGCCGTCAGCCGGTGGATACGGGGTTCATCGTCTACAATACCGTGAACTACCCGAACCTGGTGGCGCTGTTCGATCACGTAAATGTGAAGACGGAAGCCAGCGCCATGTCCTTTGCCGTATCGGTGGATGGCGGCGCCCTGGAGTATTCCGGCAGCGGGCTCGGCGGCCTGCTCGCCCAGCCGGCCAATGCCCTGCGGCCGCGCTTCTGGTGGATGATGGGCGATCTGGTGCGCTTCTACCGCGAAGCGCCCGGCTACCTGGCCGATCCGGCCTGCGAGGAAGAGCCGTTGGGGGCCTTCCTCGCCGCCCGGGGCTATGGGACGGCCTTTCTGGAAGATCACCTGATGCCGATGGGGGCTGCCATCTGGTCGTCATCCCTGCGCGATATGAGGGCCTTTCCCGCCGCCGCCTTCATCCGTTTTTTCGACAGCCACGCCCTGCTGCGGCTGTCCGGTCGGCCCGTCTGGCGCACAGTCTCCGGCGGGTCGCGGGAGTATCTGCGGCGCCTGACCGCGCCCTTCGCCGACCGCATGGAGGTGGGGGTGGGCGCCCGGCGGATCACCCGAAGCCCCGCCGGCCCGGTGGTCGAGGACACCCGGGGGCAGCGGCGGCGGTTCGATGCGGTGGTGCTGGCCACCCATGCCGATCAGGCCCTGGCGTTGCTGGATGATCCGGACCCGGACCAGCGGCGGCTTCTCGGCGCTTTCCGCTATCAGGCCAACGAGGCTTGGCTGCACCGGGATCCGTCACTGATGCCCCGCCGCCGCCGGGCCTGGGCGGCCTGGAACTATCTGCTGGAGCGGGAGGGACCAGACGACGGCGCGGCCAGCGTCACCTATTGGATGAATCGTCTGCAAAACATTGATTCCGCCTTTCCCCTGTTCGTGACTCTGAACCCGCCACGGCCCCCCGCACCATCGGCGATCCTGCGGCAGATCACCTATGATCACCCGGTGTTCGATGCCGGGGCGGTGGCGGCGCAAAAGGACCTGTGGCGCGTGCAGGGACGGGGCGGTGTGTGGCTGTGCGGCAGTTATTTCGGCCATGGCTTCCATGAAGACGCCCTGCAATCAGGCCTGCTGGCCGCCGAACGGCTGGGCGGGGTCCGTCGTCCCTGGACGGTGCCGCGCGAGAACGGCCGCCTCGCCCCCTGGCCGGCGGAGGTGCGCCATCAGCCGCTGGACGGCGGTATCGGAGAGGCGGCGGAATGACGACCGTTCCCGCCGCGCCTTCCATCCCCGCCGGGGGAGCCCTGTACCGGGGCCATGTGATGCACCGGCGGCTGCGGCCGCGCCGGCACCGGCTGGCCTATCGGGTCTTTGCCCTGCTGCTGGATCTGGATGCCTTGCCGGCGCTGGACCGCCGGCTGCGGCTGTTCGGCCATAACCGCTTCGCCCTGTTTTCCTTCCATGACCGGGACCACGGGCCGGGAGAGGATCGCGCCTTGCGCCCGTGGATCGAGGCGCAGCTGTCCCGGGCCGGCATCGACCTGGAGGGCGGGACTGTGCGGCTGCTGTGCTATCCCCGGATCCTGGGCTACCAGTTCAACCCGCTGACGGTCTGGTACTGCCACCATGCGGACGGCTCTTTGCGGGCGATCCTGCACGAGGTGCACAACACCTTCGGCCAGCGGCACAGCTATCTGATTCCGGTCAGCGATCCGGCCGCGCCGGTGCTGCGGCAAAGTTGTGCCAAGGGCTTCTACGTCTCGCCGTTCATGACCATGGACGCGCGCTACCACTTCCGTCTGGTGCCGCCGGGCGAACGCATTGCCGTCACCATCCGCCAGGAAGACGCGGACGGGCCGATCCTGCATGCGGGCTTCGCCGGGACCCATGCGCCGCTGACCGACCGCAGCCTGGCCGCTGCCTTTTTCCGCTATCCGCTGATGACGGTGAAGATCATCGCCGCCATCCACTGGGAAGCCCTGCTGCTGTGGCGCAAGGGCCTGCGCCTGGTACGCCGCCCGCCGCCGCCCGGGACACCGGTGTCGATCGAGCCTCCCGGACCGGTGGTCGGGAAATGAGTCTGATGGAGAGACATCCATGATCAAAAAGAAGACCCTGTCCCCCTCGTTGCTCGGCCTGGCGCTGGAAAGCATGGTGCCCGGCCGTCGCTCGGATGGTCCGTGGGTGATGGCTCTGTGCCGGCTGGCCGGCCATCTGTCGGTGGGGCGGCTGACCCTGGTGCTCCCCGATGGCAGCCAGCGGTTCTACCGGGGACGGGAGAGTGCCGAAGGTCCCCACGGCGTGCTGCGGCTGGTCAGCCCGAAGGCGGCGCGGGTGCTGTTCCTGGGGGGCGACGTGGGCTTTGCCGAAGCCTATGCGGACGGCCTGTGGGACAGCCCGGACCTGACCACCCTGATCCGGCTGGCGGCCATGAACGACCGGGTGGTGGACCTGTCCGCCCTCGGTCTTGCCCATCTGCGGCTGGCCAAGCGGCTGCGTCATCTGCGCCGGGCCAATACCAGGACGGGATCGCGGCGCAATATCGCCTATCACTATGACCTGGGGAATGCCTTCTACGAACGCTGGCTGGACCCGGGGATGACCTATTCGTCCGCCCTGTTCCCGCAAGATGCATCGTCCTTGTCCCTGCCAGCGGCCCAGGACGCGAAGTACCACGCCATGGCCGGGCTGCTGAACCTGCGGCCGGGGATGCGGGTGCTGGAGATCGGCTGCGGCTGGGGCGGGTTCGCCGAAGTGGCGGCACGGGAGTACGGGGCAGAGGTGGTCGGTGTCACCCTGTCGCAGGAACAGTTGCGCTATGCCCGCGACCGCATGGACCGGCAGGGACTGACCGGCCGGGTGTCCCTTCACCTGTGCGACTATCGCGACGTGGAAGGCACCTTCGATGGGATCGCCTCCATCGAGATGTTCGAGGCGGTGGGCGAGGAGCACTGGCCGGTATTTTTCGATGTGGTGAGGCGGCGTCTGGCGCCCGGAGGCCGGGCAGCCCTGCAGGTGATCACCATCGCCGAGGACCGCTTCGAGCGCTATCGTAACCGCGCCGATTTCATCCAGACCCACATCTTCCCCGGCGGCATGCTGCCTTCGCCGCCGGCTCTGCTGCGCGCCATCGCCGAAGGGGGGTTGGAGGGGGCGGAGCAGCAGCGCTTTGGTCTGTCCTACGCCCGCACCCTGGCCCAATGGCAGCGCGCGTTCCAGCACGCCTGGCCGGAGATCGCCCGGGATACCGGCTTCGATGACCGTTTCAAGCGCATGTGGGAATACTATCTGGCCTACTGCGAGGCCGGCTTTACCCAGGGCACCATCGATGTGGGTTTCTATACGGCCGACAAGCCGGCCGGGTGACACCAAGGGGAGCAGCAACCCGCCCGGGCCTTGTTGCCCGGGCGGGTGCTCCGCTCCGTGCCGGTCAGGCGGCGGCCCGGCGCAGCAGAGCGCGGGTCAGCGGCCCGATCAGGGGCAGGCGGCCGAGGAAATGGGTGGCCGCGTCCCAGTGATCCGTATGGCCGCTCACCCGGCCCGTCTCGTCCAGGGTGATGATGCTCATGCCCGGGGCCGTCCAGGCGCCGATCAGCGGCACCGTTGCGGTGAAGGTCCAGGCCACATAGGCCGTATCTTCCGCCGCCCAGCCCCGGCCATGGATCTCGAAGCGCAGGTCCGGGGCCTGTTGCCGGCTGTGGCGCAGGACCGCCAGCAAACCCTCTCGCCCGCGCAGGTCATTGAAGGGATCGCGGAAGGTCACCGCCTCGGTGGTCGATGCCGCCAGCCGGTCGGCCACGGCCGTGTCCTCCAGATCCGCCAGCGCGGCCCACAGGGCGAGATAGGCGTCCAGCCCCGCCAGGCGTCGGGGCGACGGGACGGGCAGTCCGGGCAGGGGAGGGGCGGAGCTGGTGTTAGCGTCGCCGTCGGCGGTAGGAGAAATGGGGGTCATGGGCCCAGGATCCGTTGCATCAGGGGGAAATACAGGCGGTAGGGCAGCAGGCGTGCGGCCTTGACCAGCCAGGTGAAGCGGCGGGGGAAGGTGACCTCGAACCGTTGGTGGCGCAGGCCTGCGGCGATCCGGTCGGCTGCCGCCCCGGGCTCCATCAGGAAGGGCATGGGAAAGGTGTTGCGGTCCGTCAGTGGCGTGCGCACGAAACCCGGGTTGATCACCTGCAAGACCACGCCGTCCCGGTCGGCCTCCGGCCGCAGGGATTCCAGCATGGCGATCAGGGCGGCCTTGGAGGCGCTATAGGCGGCACTTGTGGGCAGCCCGCGATAGCCGGCCACCGAGGCGACCACCGCGATATGCCCGCTGCGACGGCGCCGCATGCCGGGCAGCAGGGCGTCCAGACAGTGGCTGGTGCCCATCACGTTCACGTCCATGATCCGCCGCACCACCGCGCTGTCGAAAGCGGCCAGCGGCATCGGCTGGTGGGTGCCGGCGTTGAGCACGGCGGTGGACAAGGGACCCAGGGTCGCCTCGATCGCCGCGACTGCGTCCCGGACTGCACGCGCGTCGGTGACATCCAGGGGGAAGGGCACAAGCCGGCCGGGCAGTGCCTTGGCCGTGGCCTCTTCGACCAGGGTGCGCAGGTCGGCGTCGGTTCGGGCCGAGACGGCGACGGTACCACCGTCCCGGGCCAGCCGCAGGGCCAGCGCCCGGCCGATGCCCTTGCCAGCCCCGGTGATCCACACCGGGCCGGTCATGGGTGCTGCGCCTGAGCGCGGGGCTGCTGAGCCGTCGCGCCGGTATCCTGGGCGGTTTCGCCGGCCCCGCCGCAGCGCAGGCAGGTGTAGTCGATGCGTGATCCATCCCTGCCGGGGAAGCTCAGCCGGACCCAGCGGCCCCGGGCGTCGTACCAGACATCGGCGTCCAGGTCGCCGCCGTAGTGGTAGCGGGTCGCCGGGCGCGGGCCGGTGCCGGTCGGAACGGTCTCTTCCCCCAGAGCGGTCATGGTGACCCGGTTCAGCTTGCCGGTCAGGGTGTTGATGACCCGGTCGGCGCCGATCACCGCCGGGTTCCAATGGTTGGTGGGCAGGGTATCGGCCGGGGCGGTGGTGGTGCCCGACGGACCGGTGAGGATCATATCCGCGCGCCCGGGGGCCGTGGTGACACGGATGGCGGCGTCGTGACCGTTGTCTTTCACGTGTGCCTCCAGCTCCACAAGCCGGCCATCCTGCCAGCGGCCGGTGCTGCGGTAGTCGAAGGCGTACAAAGGGATGAAGGCCAGGCTGACGGTGATGCGGGTATGGCTGGTCGCGATCAGGATGGTGCCGTCGCGGGAGAAGGCAACGGTGTGGGAGCCCACCGGGCTGCCGTCGCGCAGGATCTGGAAGTGCAATCCCTCGGCGCCATACAGGCGTTGGGGATCGGGCGACGAAGCCCGGGTCGGCGAGGCGACGAAAAGAGTCAGCAGGGCCGGCAGCAAAAGTCCCGGCAGGCGGATAGGGGGCATTGTCGATCTCCGGAAACGTCCGTTCCGTAAGAATCAACGGGTGTCGCGCCGTCTTGGATCACTAAGGAGTGGAAAATTGGCGGCCTGTTACGGCGATAAGTACTGCAGGATTCAGCTACCATGATCGATTTGTGGTAACTGAGAACCTCTGAAAAATCATCAAAGCATCTTGTGGTGGTTTCGATAAAAAAATGTCATTCAAAATATTTGTTTTATAATAGTAAAAATTACCTTATTACTAATATTCAATCAATTATTGATTTTCATGTAAATATGAGTAAACAGTCTTAAAAAACTAAGTACTTTTATTTTATGATGCTTTAATGTATATTAATTAAATGTTTTGGTTGACGTTATATTTTTGAATTACTTTTAGTTGTCTCCGGTTTGCGGAATCTAGGTAAGTTAAATAAGGAAGATAGTTTGTGCGAATGTTTATTTCTTCTGCAATTTTGAGAGCGGACTCCGTTCCGCTCTCCGTCTACCGTCCCTTTGGAACCCGGATGAGGATCACGAGTATGAACATGGTCGAGAATATGTCTATAGCAAAAAAGATATTTGCAGTATTATCAGTCATTATAATCCTTTCAATGATCATTAGTGTTGTCGGATACACACGCTTGTCTGTTATAGAAAGTGTGAGTGTTTCAGATGCATTGTCCCGAAAGGTGATCCGATATAGCGGAAATATTTTGACCGCCATGATTAACCAGGAAACCGGGCTGCGCGGATACCTCGTCTCCGAAGACGAGTCCTTCCTCGATCCCTACCGGTCCGGTGAGTTGGAATATCAGATTGCCTTCGGCAGATTGACGTCTTTGGCGGAAACTCAGAATCGACGGGATCAACTGGCGGCTATTGACAAGTATGCAGAGAAATGGCGAACGGATGTGGCCGAGAAAGAAATTGCCCTTATGAAGGACCCAGACACACGGGAACAGGCCCGGGCTATGGAAGCGTCGGGTTCTGGCAAGGACTCAATGGATAAATTCAGGGCGGCCATTGCTGAATTGCAGAGCTCTGAGCAGGAGTTGCTTGATCGGCGTGACGCCGATAAGCAAGAGGCGATTTCGATCGGCTACACAGCCATTCTCTTCGGGGGAGTGGTGATGGTTGTCGTCGCGGTCGGCGCCGGTATCCTGTTGAGCCGGAGCATTGCCGGACCGGTCCGCCTGATGACCTCTGTCATGGGACGCTTGGCTGACGGTGATAACTCAGTGGTCGTCGCAGGGATACGCCGGCGGGACGAAATCGGGGCAATGGCGAAAGCGGTAAATGTCTTTAAGACCAATGCCATCGAGAATGCGCGCCTGCGCGAGAACCAGGAAGCCCAGAAGGTGCAATATGCTGAAGAGCAGAAACGGGCATTGAACAAGATCGCCGATGCCTTCGAGGCCAAGATCATCGGTGTGGTCAAGTCCGTCTCGACATCCTCGAACGGGTTGCAGACAACTGCCCAGTCCATGTCGGCGGCGGCCAGCCAGTCAATGTCCCAGGCCACCACTGTCGCTGCCGCGGCCGAGCAGACCTCGGCGAATGTGCAGACGGTCGCAACGGCGACCGAGGAACTGACCTCATCAATTGCCGAAATTGCTCACCAAGTGTCCAATGCCGCCACCATTTCCATTGATGCGTCGGAGAAAGCCAGCCGCACCAACGACCTGGTCCAGGGTCTGGCCACGTCGGCCGACCGCATCGGCGAGGTTGTAAAACTGATCAGCGCTATTGCGGCGCAGACCAATCTGTTGGCTCTCAACGCAACCATCGAAGCAGCGCGCGCCGGAGATGCCGGCAAGGGGTTCGCCGTGGTTGCGGGTGAGGTTAAGAATCTCGCCAATCAGACGGGCAGGGCGACGGAGGAAATCAGTCAGCAGATCTCCTCTGTTCAGGAAGAAACCAGGAGCACCGTTATCGCGATCGGTGAAATTTCCGACATCGTCCAACAGATCAGGTCTATCTCGGCCGATATTGCCTCTGCGATGGAGGAGCAAGGTGCCGCGACCCGGGAGATTGCCCGAAGTGTCCAGCACGCGGCCCAGGGAACCCAGCAGGTCAGTGGCAACATCGTTGGTGTTTCCGAAAGCGCTGCTTCCACGGAGTCATCCGCTCAAGATGTCCTGACCTCCTCCGGTCAGCTGGCAAAGGATTCGGAACATCTGCAGCGAGAGGTCACCGATTTCCTTGTCTCCGTGCGACGCTCTTAATCGATCAACCGAAACATTTGAGGTCCGCACCGGGAAGCACTGGAAAGCCCGTCAGCCACTCAAATGTTTTGATACGTTGATACATCAATCAAAAAAACTACTGGTTCGACGCGTCAGACTCGAACCAGTAGGCCAAACTGTGTGATTCCGGAACCGAGGGGAGGCGGTACGGTCTTAAAGCTCTCCTTCGGCGGGATAGGGCGGGAAGTGCCAGCCTTTGGGAGAGCGGGTGAAGATCTCGCAGCCGGTGGCGGTGACGCCGATGGAGTGTTCGAACTGGGCGGACAGGGACTTGTCGCCGGTGATGGCCGTCCAGCCGTCGCCGAGGATCCGCGTCTCCCGCCGGCCGATGTTCAGCATGGGTTCGATGGTGATGAACATCCCTTCGCGCAGCACCAGCCCCTTGCCGGGCCGGCCGTAATGCAGGACGCTGGGGGCATCCTGGAAGATCCGGCCGACCCCGTGGCCGCAGAATTCGCGCACCACCGAGTAGTCCTGAGCCTCGGCGAAGGATTGGATGGTGTGGCCGATATCGCCGAGGGTGGTGCCCGGGCGGACGATAGCAATCGCCCGGCGCAGGGATTCATAGGTCACCTCCACCAGCCGCCGGGCGGCGGGCGACACCGAGCCGACGAAATACATCCGGCTGGTGTCCCCGTGCCAGCCGTCCAGCTGGGGGGTGACGTCGATGTTCAGGATATCGCCATCCTTCAGCACCTGGGTGTCGCTGGGGATTCCGTGGCAGACCACATGGTTGACAGAGGTGCAGATGGACTTGGGAAAGCCCCGGTAGTTCAGCGGCGCGCAGATCGCCCCGTGATCGGCGATGAACCCGGCGCACAGGCGATCCAGCTCGGCCGTGGTGACGCCCGGCTGAACGTGGGGGGCGATGAAATCGAGGGTCTCCGCCGCCAGCCGGCCCGCCTTGCGCATCCCTTCGAAGTCCTCGGGTTTATGAATGGTGACCTGAGGATCGAAAGACATGTGGTTCATGGATGGGGGGCTCCTGGGGCCACGGTCGTACCTGAGGCTAACGACCATCTACATGGCCATATAGCGATACCCTCGCAAGGGTGAAACGGGCCGGATGGACGCGGAGGCGGTATTCCGTCGATCAGATAAGCCCCATCGCGCGCAAGGAGGTGTGGCCCCCGTGCCCGATGATCAGGTGGTCGTGCAGGGTGATCCCCACGGCGGCCAGGGCGTCACGCACCTTCAGGGTCATGTCCCGATCGGCGGTCGACGGCGCAGGATCGCCGGAGGGGTGGTTGTGGACCATGATCACCGCCGAGGCCTGAAGCTGAAGGGCGCGTCGGGCCACCTCGCGCGGATAGACCGGGGTGTGGTTGACCGTGCCGGTCTGCTGGCGTTCGTCGGCGATCAGGCGGTTGCGGTTGTCCAGGAACAGCAGGCGGAACTGTTCCGTCTTCTGGCGGTCCATGGCGGCGTGGCAGTAGTCCAGCACCCGGTCCCAGGCACCCAGCAGGGGGCGGTCGGCCATCTGGCCCTTGAGCAGGCGGACGGCGGCGGCCTCGGCGGTTTTCAGGGCGGCAACGGCGGCATCGCCCACGCCCTCCACCTCTCGCAGATCCTCGGGGGCGGCGGCGATGACGTCGGCGAAGCTGCCGAAGCGGGCGAGCAGCGCCTTGGCCAGGGGCTTCACGTCCCCCCGGGGATGGGCCTGGAACAGCAGCAGTTCCAGCAACTCGTAGTCCGGCAGCCCGTCGGGATTGGCCAGGAAGCGGTCCCGCAAACGCTGACGGTGGCCGGCATAGTGGGGCTTGCCGGCTTTGCCGCCGGTGTCCTCCGCCGGAGAGGGGCCGGCGGGTTCCTCGAAAGCCGGGACGTCGGCGGCCATGGCCGGATCAGTCGGTGCCGTAGGGCGGGCAGTGCCAGCCCTTGGGAGACAGGGTGAAGATCTCGCAGCCGTCGGCGGTGACGCCGATGGTGTGTTCGAATTGGGCGGACAGGGACTTGTCTTTGGTTACCGCCGTCCAGCCGTCTTGAAGCACCTTCACGTCATAGCGGCCGGAGTTGATCATCGGTTCGATGGTGAAAATCATGCCTTCCTGGATGGTCACCCCGGTGCCAGGATGGCCGAAGTGCATGACGTTGGGCGGCTGGTGGAACACCCGCCCGACCCCGTGGCCGCAGAAGTCCCGGACCACCGAAAAGCGCTGCGCTTCGGCGAAGGACTGGATGGCATGGCCGATGTCGCCCAGGGTGGCGCCGGGGCGCACCACGTCGATTCCGCGCATGAGGCATTCGTAGGTGACGTCCACCAGGCGCTTGGCCTTGATCTTGGGTTCGCCGACAAAGAACATCCGGCTGGAGTCGCCGTACCAGCCGTCCAGGATCGGGGTGACGTCGATGTTCAGGATGTCGCCGTCCCGCAGCACCTTGTCCGAACTGGGAATGCCATGGCAGACCACATGGTTCACCGAGGTGCAGATGGACTTGGGAAAGCCGCGGTAGTTCAGGGGGGCGGAGACGGCCCCGTGCTCGGCGACGAATTCAGCGCACAGGCGGTCCAGTTCCTCGGTGGTGACGCCCGGCTTGACGTGGGGTGTGATGAAGTCGAGGGTTTCCGCCGCCAGGCGTCCGGCCTTGCGCATGCCTTCGAAGGCTTCGGGTCCGTGGATGGTGACGTGGTGGGCCTTTTGCGCGGCCTGGGTCATGGCGGTGTCCAAACTTGATCGGTCGATACGGTCTTAAGCGGGGCGGGCGGCAAGAGGCCGGGGAATACCCGATGAAACGAGTTCTCTTGTTTTAGGAAGCCGGAGCGGGCGGCACAAGGGGCAGGGTTCTATTCACCCACACCCCCTTCTGCGGATCGACCGCGCAGCCCAGGCAGATCACTTCCACACCCTTGGCCATGGCGATGGCCAGGCCGGCGGCATAGGTGGGGTCGATGTCGTCGGCCATGCCGACCTCGGTGCCGTCGGTGCGCTGCACCAGATACAGCATCACCGCCCGTGCCCCGCCGTCGACCATGTCGGCCAGTTCCAGCAGATGCTTGGCCCCCCGGCTGGTGACGGCGTCGGGGAACTCCACCGCCCCCTCCAGCCCCGGAGTGCGCTTCATGGTGACGTTCTTCACTTCCACATAGGCCGGCGGCAGGTCGTCGCCTTCCAGCAGCACATCGATGCGGGAGTTCTTGCCGTACTTCACTTCGCGCCGGACCGAGGTATAGCCGGTCAGCTGGGGCACCGTGCCGGCGGCCAGGGCCTCGGCCGCCACCACGTTGGGGGTGTTGGTGTTGACGCCGACAAAGGCCTCGCCCACCTGGATGATCTCCCAGGTGTATTTGAGCTTGCGGTTGGGGTTGTCGCTTTGCGACAGCCAGACAGGCGACTCGGGATCCTTCACCGACAGCATGGAGCCGGAGTTGGCGCAATGGGCGGTGACCACCGATCCGTCTTCCAGCCGCACGTCGGCAAGGAAGCGCTTGTAGCGCTTGATCAGGCGGCCGGGGATCAGGGGGGCGGGGTAGTCCATGGCGGGGTTCCGATGCTCGGCGGGGGAGAGGATGGGGGTGATCAGGCGTCGTGGGGCGGGGCGTCATCGGGCCGCGCCCTCAGGGCGGTGGCGAGGCTGACGGTGGCCGAACCCGGCCGGGCCGGCTGGGGCTGGCTTTCGTGGGGTGCCCAGGCGGTCATGTGGATCACCTGAAAGGTGGCGGGGATGGTGCCGTCAGAATCGGCGAAGCGGTCCACATACAGCGCCATGGCGCGCATCAGGATTTCCCGCCGCATCGGCGTCTTGCGCCGCTCCAGCACCGCATTGGTCTCGCCCATGCCGCGCAGGTCCGCCAGCAGGCGCATGGGCTCCCGGTAGCGCACGGTCAGCATGTCGGTATCGATGGTCGGCAGGGCGAAGCCCGCCCGGTTCAGCAGGTTGCCGGCGTCCCGCACGTCGGCCAGGGGACTGGTGCGCGGCGACAGCCCGCCTTCGACGGCGATTTCCGCTTCGGCCAGGCAGTTGCGCAACTCGGTCAGGGTCTCGCCGCCAAACAGGGTGCCCAGGAACAGGCCGTCGGGCTTCAGGGCACGGCGCACCTGCACCAGGGCACCGGGCAGGTCGTTGACCCAGTGTAGCGACAGATTGGAAAACACCGCATCCAGACAGCCCGGCTTCACCGGCAGCCATTCCTCGTCGGCGCAGAACGTCGGGCCGTGGGCGCTGGCGCGCCGTGCCATGGCCGGGGACAGGTCACACTGCAGCAGGGTTTCCACCCCGCCCCGCCAGCCTCCCGTGACGGTACCGCCGGTACCGCCCTGAAGGGCGCGCGCCACCTCGCCGCCGTGGCAGCCCAGGTCCAGCGCCAGGGGGAAGCGGCGGACGATGTCGTCCAGCCGGTCGGTCAGCCGTTCGGCCACCTCGGCGAACAGGAAGTCGTGGTCATCCAGGCGCGGCGCCGCCCGGTCCCGGCGCATGCGCACAAGATGGCGGTCGAAGATGGTCATGGTGTCGCTCATGGCCGCCTATATGGACCGGATCGTGCCAAGACGCAAAGCCTTCCGCTTTGACGGGAGCGCTTGATGGTTGTTTACTCGCGCCATGATGGGATGGGTCAAGCACCGGGGGCGGGTCCTGCTCGATGCGCTTCTGCCGCATCGCTGCCTGGGCTGCGCCGAGGAAGTGACGGGCGGTGGTGGCCTGTGTCCGGCCTGTTTCAATGATCTGCGCTTCATTGCCGCCCCCTTGTGCGCCTGTTGCGGCCTGCCCTTTGACGGAGGGGGCGGGGAAGACGCGGGGGAGGGCGGGGCGGAGGCTCCCGAAGCCCTGCTCTGCGCCGACTGCGTGGCTGCGGCGCCGCCCTATGGCCGGGCGCGGGCGGTGCTACGCTACGACGGGGCGTCGGCGCCTCTGATCTTGCGCTTCAAGCATGCGGACCGCACCGACTCGGCACCGGCTTTCGCCCGGTGGATGGCCCGGGCCGGGGCCGAATTGCTGGATGGGGAGCCTCTGCTGGTGCCGGTGCCCCTGCATCGATGGCGGCTGTTCGGGCGGCGCTATAATCAGGCGGCTCTGCTGGCCGGTGCCCTGGCGCGGGAGACGGGGGCGGCGTGGGCGCCAGACGCCCTGATCCGCGCCCGCCGCACGGTCAGTCAGGGGCGTTTCGGCCGGCTGGGGCGGCTGCGCAATGTGCGCGGCGCCTTCGCCGTCGGCCGGCCGCAGGCGGTGGAGGGCCGGCGGGTGGTGCTGATCGACGACGTGATGACGACGGGGGCGACGGTATCCGAATGCGCCCGGGTCCTGCTGCGCGCCGGCGCGGTGGGGGTGGATGTGCTCGCCCTCGCCCGGGTGGTGACGGTGGATGGAGGGTAGCGCGGGATTCGGGCGATATTGAGGGACCGGGGGGATGCTCTCTATATTAGGGTAAAGCCACTCCATTGACCGAAGGACTGTTTCATGGCGCACGTCGAGATTTACACCACGCCGATCTGCCCCTACTGCCACCGGGCCAAGGGCCTGCTGAAGAAGAAGGGGCAGGCGTTCACCGAGATCGATGTGATGATGCGCCCGGGCGCGCGCCAGCAGATGATGGACCGCGCCGGCGGCCGTCATACGGTTCCGCAGATTTTCATCGACGGACAGCACGTGGGCGGCTGTGACGAGTTGCATGCCCTGGACGCGCAAGGGAAGCTGGACGCCCTGCTGCAAGGACAGACCGCATGACCGGCGGCCGGGCGCGTCCCTTCAAGGCGGCGGTGCTTCAGGTCAACGCCGGCCGGGAAATCTACCCCAATGTGGAGACTGCCCTGACCATGGCGCGGGAGGCCCGGGCCAACGGGGCATCGATGATCTTCATGCCCGAAAACGTCGTCATGATGGAATGGGGCCGCAAGAACATCCAGTCCAAGGCCATGCCGGAAGACGAGCACGTGGCCCTGACCGCCTTCCGGGGTCTAGCCCGCGAGCTGGGCATCTGGCTGCACTGCGGCACCCTGGCGGTGAAGGTGGGCGACGGCCGGGTGGCCAACCGCACCTATGTGCTTGATGCCGACGGGGCGGTGCGCGCCAGCTACGACAAGATCCATATGTTCGACGTGGATCTGGACGGTGGAGAAAGCTATCGGGAAAGCAGCACCTTCCAGCCCGGCGACAAGGCGGTGCTGGTGGAAACGCCCTATGGGCGGCTGGGGCTGTCGATCTGCTACGACCTGCGCTTCCCCCACCTGTACCGCACCCTGGCCAAGGCGGGCGCGGATTACCTGACGATCCCGGCGGCCTTCACCCGCAAGACGGGGCAGGCGCATTGGCACGTGCTGCAACGTGCCCGCGCCATCGAAACCGGCTGCTGGGTGATCTCCCCGGCCCAATGCGGCGTCCACGCCGAGGGGCGGGAGACCTATGGTCATGCGCTGATCATCGACCCATGGGGGACGGTGGTCGCCGAAGCCCCGGCCGAGGAGCCGGCGATCCTCTACGCCGACATCGACCCGGCGGCTTGCGAGCGCGCGCGGGGGATGGTGCCGGCCCTGACGCATGACCGGCCGTTCGGCCTGGAGACGTGCTGAACAGATCCGGTTCCGGTCCCCATCCCCATGTCATCAAATGCGGAGTATCCGGCCTGCACCTTTGTTCATACGGCGCACCCAGGGGAATGACGCAGCTCCCTTGCCGGGGGGCGAGGGGTGACGTATGACTGGGCGGAGAGGAGTTCCGCGTAATGATCCGCTATGCCCTGATCTGTGATGGTGAGCACGAATTCGACGCCTGGTTCCGCGACAGCCGGTCCTGCGACGAACAGTTGACCGCGGGGCTCGCCAGCTGTCCGGTCTGCGGCAGCGTTTCGGTCGCCAAGGCCCTGATGGCCCCCAATGTGGTCACCGGCCGCTCCCGCGAGGCCCATCAGGCCCGCGCCGAAGCCGTGGCCCGGGAAATGCTGGCTGCACACGAGCGGGATCAGCAGGCGGGCGGTGTGGCCTCACGCGGCGTCGGAGGCGGACGGGGTGGCGTGTCGGCTCCGGCCAATGATTCGGCGCCTGCAGGGACAGTGTCCGTATCGTCCGGAAGCACGTCCGGCGGTGTGCCCGACCGCGTGCCCTCGGCCGAGGCCTCGGCGCTGATGAGCAAGCTGGCCGAAGCCATCGGCACCCTGCGCAAGCATGTGGAAGAGACCTGCGAATACGTGGGCGAGACTTTCGCCGAGGAAAGCCGCCGCATCCACTACGGCGAGGCCGAGGAACGCCCGATCTACGGCGAAGCCACCCTCGACGAGGCCAAGGCTCTGGACGAGGAAGGCATCGCCGTGGCCGCGCTTCCCTGGCGCGGCCGGACGGATTCCTGAGGGGGGCGTTACTTACTCCCCCTCTTCCCGCTCCATATCGAAGCTCAACGTCCAGGTCACCCCCTCCGGCGCATAGCGGGTCTCGGCCGTACCGCGCAGGGCGCGCGGGACCAGGGTGTCGGTCATGACGTGGCCGAAGCCGCTGGAGGTGGGCGGGCTGACCGGCGGGCCGCCGACTTCCTGCCAGACCAGGGTGATCCGGTTGACCGGCGTGCCCGCGGCATCGTCCTTGAACACGGCCTCGCGGGTCCAGCGGATCTCCACCCGCCCGTCCGGTCCCGACAGGGCGCCGTATTTGGCCGCGTTGGTGCCCAGTTCGTGCATCGCCATGCCAATCTGCTGGGTCGCCTGGGGGCTGAGCATCACGTCCGGACCGTCCATCACCAGCTGGTTCGCGTCCCCCTGCAGCAGGTGGCCCACATGGGCCTTGATCAGTTCCGGGAAGCGGGCGCCGCGCCAGTCGGTGCTGACCAGCAAATCATGGGATCCGGCCAGTCCATGCAGCCGGGCCGAAAAGCGTTCAACGAACCCCTCCAGCGAGGTATGCTGAGCCGCTGTCTGGCGGGCGATCCCCTGGACCACCGCCAGCAGGTTCTTCGACCGGTGGGTCAGTTCGCGCATTACCACCCGCAACTGGCGTTCGCTTTCCTTCTGCGGGGTGATGTCCACGGCGACGGCGGCCAGTCCCGCCACACCGTCCTCGTTGTACAGGGGCTTGCAGGTCAGGTCATACCAGACGGTGACGTTGTTCCGATGAACGGGCACCTCTACATGGACCTTCTCGCCGGTGCGCATGGCCTCTTCCTTGGCGGGAATGACCAGGGCGGCGGTTTCGGCGGGCAGCACATCCACATCGCGGCGGCCGATGTAATCGGTCGAGGTGTAGGGCGCGCGGGTGTTATGGATCCAGGTGTAGCGCAGGTCCACATCCTGCTGGAACACGGTCACTGACGACCCGCGCAGGGTGGTTTCGAAATTGTCCATGATCCGCACAACCTCGCGGGCGCGCTGTTCCACCCGGCGTTCCAGGTCGGTGCGGATGGCCTCCAGATCGGCAACCGCCTTGTTGCGGGCCACGACCTCTTCCTGAAGCCGCTGGTTGGCCACCCGCAGGTCCCTGGCGCTGGGCAGGGCAATCAGCCGGGGCAGCAGGGGGATCAGGACAAAGGCGGTGGTCAGCGACACCGCCGCCGTAATCGCCTTCAAGACGCCCTCGATCCAATAGACGGGCAGCCACAGGGTCAGCAGTCCGCTCAAGTGCGTCAGCGCACAGGCGACAATGAAAGCGATGAACAGGGCGGCAAGGCGCAGGGACTCCCCTTCCAGATCCTTGCGGTGACGCACGAAATACAGGATAGCCCCGGGAATGGCCAGGTAGGACAGGGCGATCAATCCATCCGAAGCCGCATGCAATGCCAAAAGGTCGGGATCCCAGGTCAGGCATTGACCATGTGGTAGCAAAGTACCGGTGTCAAACAGGGACTCCATTTGGAGCGGCATCTCGGTTCGCTTTCATGCAAAGATTAGCAGCCGGCTAGAAGATCCTATGTTCCCGCAGGATCCACAAGTTCGATATGCAGCTATCCGGGGGGATATTTCGGGGTTAGGGACAAGGTGAAGTAAAATCACCACGAATTCTGGTTGGGTCTATAGATCTATAGGCGTGGGCGGCCTAACCCGTTGGTATGTCTCGTATTGGTTTTTAGGAGTTTGGTAAGGAATGCGCCGCACGCGTCCTTCCTCCTCCACCCGCCTTCCGTGCCCGGCCGGCGGGTGGAGGAGGAAGGACGTGGTGGGATCGGTGCGGGATGAGGAGGGCGCGCCGTTCAGGCCGGCTTGCTGGCCATCAGCATGTAGTTGACCGACAGGTCTTCGGTCAGGCGCCAGCGGTCGTTGATCGGGTCGTAGGTCATGCCGGCCAGGGCCTCGACGGACAGGCCGCCGGCGCGCAGGCCTTCGGACAGTTCGCTGGGGCGGACGAACTTGCGCCAGTCGTGGGTGCCCCGGGGCAGCCAGCGCAGGATATATTCCGCTCCGATCTTGGCCAGGGCCAGGCTTTTCAGGGTGCGGTTCATGGTCGCCGCGATCACCGCGCCGCCGGGTTTAGCCAGGGCCGCCACCGACTCCAGGAACAGGTCCACGTCGGCCACATGCTCCACGACTTCCATGGATAGCACGGCGTCGAAGCGGGTGCCGTCGGCCAGCAGGTCTTCGGGCATGGCGCAGCGGTAGTCGATCTCCAGGCCGGAGCGGCCGGCATGCACGCCGGCGGTGCCGATGTTGCGCTCGGCGGCGTCGATGCCGGTGACGGCGAAGCCCAGGCGGGCCATGGGTTCGCACAGCAGGCCGCCGCCGCAGCCGATATCCAGCAGGGTCAGACCTTCGAAGGGGCGTTCGGTGGTGATGTCGCGGCCGAAATGGGCAGCCAGGCGATCGCGGATGAAGGCGATGCGCACGGGGTTGAAGCGGTGCAGGGGCTTGAAGTCTCCTTCCGGGTCCCACCAAGCGTCGGCCATGGCGCTGAACTTGGCAAGCTCGTCGGGAAGAGCCGTTCCCCGGGCGGTGGCGGTCGTCCTGGACATGCTGTGGGCTCCGGTTAAGCGCCCCCGGTGGACAAGGGCGGCAGGGTTTCGTATCCATACGCGGCCCGCCCCACGGTTCCATTTGCCGGGTCAAACCCTCAAAGGGAGCCTTGCGGTGGGACGCGCCGTGCTTTACTACACGGCGCGCGGCGGTCCGGCAACCGGCCGGCCGCGTCCAGTCGCCCCTGTCTCCAACGACGGATACCGGACACCGTCCCGCCTTTCCCTTGGCCCGCCTGCCGGGTGACCGGGGACGAAAGGCGGGGAAGCGGGTCCCTGAAGGAACGAGGAAGTCAGCACGCCATGGCGCGCATCGTGATGAAATTCGGCGGCACCTCGGTCGGCGATATCGATCGGATCCGCAATGTCGCCCGCCGGGTCAAGGGCGAGGTCGACCAGGGCAATCAGGTGGCCGTGGTGGTTTCCGCCATGTCCGGCGAAACCAACAAGCTGGTGAAGCTGTGCGATGATATCGCCGACATCTATGATGCCCGCGAATACGACGCCGTGGTCGCCACCGGCGAACAGGTGACCGTCGGCTTGCTGGCCATGGCCTTGCAGGAAATGGGTGTGGACGCCCGCTCCTGGCTGGGCTGGCAGATCCCGATCAAGACCGACGATGCGCACGGCAAGGCGCGGATCAAGGAAATCGACACCACGGTGCTGGAAGAGCGTCTGTCCAAGGGGCAGGTGGCGGTGATCGCCGGCTTCCAGGGCGTGGGGCCGGACAACCGCATCACCACTCTGGGGCGCGGCGGCTCCGACACCTCGGCGGTGGCGGTGGCGGCGGCGCTGAAAGCGGACCGGTGCGACATTTACACCGATGTGGACGGGGTCTACACCACCGATCCCCGGATTGTCGCCAAGGCCCGCAAACTCCATAAGATCACCTATGAAGAGATGCTGGAGCAGGCTTCGCTGGGGGCGAAGGTGCTGCAGACCCGATCGGTCGAAATGGCCATGAAGCACGGCGTGCGGGTTCAGGTCTTGTCCAGCTTTAGCGATGCCCCCGGAACCCTGGTCTGTGACGAGGACGAAATCGTGGAAAAGGAACTGGTGAGCGGTATCGCCTACAGCCGTGACGAGGCGAAGGTGACTCTGGTCAAAGTGGCCGATCAGCCCGGCGTGGCGGCCACCATCTTCGGCCCCCTGGCCGAGGGCAATATCAACGTGGACATGATCGTCCAGAACATTTCCGAAGACGGCCAGTCCACGGACGTGACCTTCACCGTGCCGCGGTCGGATCTGCCGCGCGCCCTGAAGGCCATCGAAAGCCGCAAGGACGCCATCAAGTACGACCGGCTAATTTCGGATGCGGCCGTGGTCAAGGTGTCGGTCATCGGCGTTGGCATGCGCAGCCACGCCGGCGTGGCCCAGACCATGTTCTCGGCCCTGTCGGAAAAGGGCATCAACATCCAGGTGATCACCACGTCCGAGATCAAGGTTTCGGTGCTGATCGCCGAAGAGTACATGGAACTGGCCGTGCGGGCGCTGCATACCGCCTACGGGCTGGACGCCGCCTGATCGTTTCCCGGCCCTCCGCTCCCATCCGTCGGAGGGCCGGATATCGAAGGCCCCCGCCCGGGGGACCCGGCAGTCCCGTTCCGGGGGCCGGGGTAGGACAGCAGCAGGGATAAGGTGCGATGACGGCGCTAGAAGCGCGCGAGCGGCTGGACGCTCTTTGGGCCCGCGGCCGGGCGTTTCTCGGGACGGAGGTCGCCATTCTCGGCGGTGCCATGTCCTGGGTCTCCGAACGGAACCTGGTGGCGGCGATTTCCCGCGCCGGCGGTTTCGGGGTGATCGCCTGCGGGTCCATGGGACCGGACCTGCTGGACCGGGAAATCGCGGCGACCAGGGCGATCCTGGACGAAACCGGCGGCCAACGGCCGTTCGGCGTCAATCTGATCACCATGCATCCGGAACTGGACGCCCTGATCGATGTCTGCGGGCGCCATCAGGTGGGCCATGTGGTGCTCGCCGGGGGGCTGCCCGGAACGGCATCGATCAAGCGGGTGAAAGACCTGGGGGCACGCTGCATCTGCTTCGCCCCGGCCCTGGCCCTGGCCAAGAAGCTGGCGCGCAGCGGTGCCGACGCCCTGGTCATCGAGGGCGCGGAAGCCGGCGGTCATATCGGCCCGGTGGCGACCAGCGTGCTGGCCCAGGAAATCCTGCCGGAAATGACCGACCTGCCGATTTTCGTGGCTGGCGGCATCGGCCATGGGGAAGCCATTGTCTCCTATCTGGAGATGGGGGCGGCCGGCGTGCAGCTGGGAACGCGGTTCGTCTGCGCCAGCGAAAGCATCGCCCATCCCAATTTCAAGAAAGCCTTCATCCGCGCCAACGCCCGGGATGCGGTGCCCACCGTGCAGCTGGACCCCCGCTTCCCGGTGATCCCCGTACGGGCCATCGCCAACAAGGGGACCCAGGACTTCATGGATACCCAGCGGGCCGTGATCTCGCGGCATCTGTCCGGCGAGATGGACCAGAAGGCCGCCCAGCTGGAAATCGAACATTACTGGGCCGGGGCGCTGCGCCGGGCGGTGGTGGACGGGGACGTGGAAATGGGTTCCCTGATGGCCGGACAGTCCGTTGGTATGGTAAAGAAGGAACAGCCGACGGCCGACATCATCGCCGACCTCGTCGCCCAGTCGGTGGTGGCGCTGGAGCGGCGGGCCGGGATCGCGCCGAACGCCCAGGTTACTCCCGTGGCGCTGGCCTGAACCGCGCCTGCCGATATGGAAAAGGGGGGCACCTTGCGGGAACGTGAACGCAATGCCCGGCGCCTGCTGGGCGGCCTGCGCGATGTGATGGCCGGTGGTGGCACGCCGCAGGAACGGCTGGATCAGGTCACTGCGCTGATCGCCGAAAGCATGGGCACCGATGTGTGCTCCTGCTATGTCATGCGCGCCGGCGAGGTGCTGGAGCTGTTCGCCACCCAGGGCCTGGCGCAAGAGGCCGTGCACCACACCCGCCTGCGGGTCGGCGAGGGGCTGATCGGTGCCATCGCCGCCACTGCCCGGCCGCTGATGGTGGCCGATGTCTGGTCCCATCCCAATTTCGCCTACCGTCCGGAAACCGGGGAAGATGTCTATCAGTCGCTGATGGGCGTGCCCATGGTGCGTGGCGGCAAGGTGATCGGCGTCATCGCCGTCCAGAACCGCACCAGCCGCGACTACCAGGAGCTGGAGCAGGAAACCCTGGAAACCGTGGCCATGGTCATGGCCGAGCTGTTCGCCGGTGCCGGACTGATCCATGCGGACGAGCTGGGGCCGGTGGCCGGCAATGCGGTGCTGCCCCTGCGTCTGGAAGGGACCTGCCTGAACCCGGGCATCGGCCTGGGCACGGCGGTCTATCACCAGCCCGAAGTGCATGTGCGCAAGCTGGTGGGGGACGATCCCGCCGCCGAACTGGCGCGCCTGCGCGAAGCTCTGGCGGCGATGCGCGAAAGCATCGACGGCATGCTGGCCCGCCACAGCAGCATGCCCGGGGACTATAGCGATATCCTGGAAACCTTCCGCATGTTCGCCGAGGACGCGGGCTGGATCGGCCGGATCACCGAGGCCATCCAGACCGGCCTGTCCGCCGAGGCGGCGGTGCGCAAGGTGGACGACGACATGCGCCTGCGCCTCAGTCAGGTCGCCGATCCCTATATCCGGGAGCGGCTGCATGACCTGGAGGATCTGGCCAACCGCCTGCTGCGCCATCTGACCGGTGCCGGCGGAACGTCGGCGGCGGAGGATCTGCCCGAGCATGCCGTGCTGGTCTGCCGCACCCTGGGACCGGCCGAGTTGCTGGACTACGACCACACCCGCCTGCGCGGCGTGATCATGGAGGAGGGCAGCCCCTCCATGCATGCGGTGATCGTTGCCAAGGCCCTGGAAATTCCCGTGATCGGCCGGGTGCCGGGAGTCTTTTCGCGTATCGCGCCGATGGACCCGGTGGTGGTGGATGGCGACCACGGTCAGGTGTTCGTGCGCCCCGGTGAGGATGTGCGCGAAGCCTTCCTGACCGGAGTCAAAGCGCGGCAGGTCCGACGTCAGTTCTATCTGAACCTGCGCGGGACGCCGGCCCGGACGATGGATGATCAGCGGATTCGTCTGATGATCAACGCCGGCCTGATGATGGATATGGACCATCTGATCGATACCGGGGCCGACGGTGTCGGGTTGTACCGCACCGAGATCCCGTTCATGGCGCGGTCCTATCTGCCCGACGTGGCCAGCCAGACGGCCCTGTACAGCCGGGTGCTGGACATGGCCGCCGGCAAGCCGGTGACCTTCCGCACCCTGGATGTGGGCGGCGACAAGCTGCTGCCCTACTGGCAGAGCGCGGTGGAAGACAATCCGGCCATGGGCTGGCGGTCGATCCGCATCACCCTGGACCGGCCGGCGCTGCTGCGCGACCAGTTGCGGGCGCTGATCCGCGCCGCCGCCGGGCGGGGCCTGCGCATCATGTTCCCGATGATCGCGGCCGTGCATGAATTCGTCCAGGCGCGCGCCCTGCTGGACCGGGTGCTGGAAAGCGAGCGGGCGCGGGGCACCGTGCTGCCGGAATCCCTGGAAGTGGGGACGATGCTGGAGGTGCCGTCGCTGATCTGGCAGCTGCCGGCCCTGGCCCGGGCCGGGGCGCAGTTCGTATCCGTCGGCAGCAATGATCTGATGCAGTTCATCTTTGCCATGGATCGGGGGAATCCCCGTATTGCCGGCCGGTATGATAACTTGTCGCCGCCGGCGCTGCGATTATTGCACGAAGTGGTAGAGCGTAGCCGCGCGGCGGGACTTCCGGTTTCTTTGTGCGGGGAAATGGCTTCCCGCCCGCTGGACGCGATGGTCTTGATCGCTTTGGGTTTTCGCTTTCTTTCCTTGTCAGCGCCGAATATCGGTCCTGTAAAGGCCATGGTTTTGTCCATGAATGTGGAACAGGTACGCCCTTACATACTTTCCCTTTTGGACCTGCCCGATTTGTCTGTGCGGGAAAAGGTGCGGGCGTACGCAAGAGATCATGGAATCCTAACAACATAGTCGTTGGACGGAGCAGACCTTTTCTGCTAGCGTCCAAGGGTCCGGCCACGCCTACCAGAACTCGACCTCCAGCCCGAGTCGGAGGGGCCGACTCCGGAGAAGACGGGGTGGGGGCGACCAGCTGATCGGTATTGGGGTAGAGGGTGCCGGGCCGCGAACGCGATGCGTTCGTGCAGGCTGGCAGTCCACCAAGAGTGAGTCGGGCGTCAGAAGTAGCGGGAACGACGAGGGCGCTTTGGATACCAACAGTACGGAATTTACCGGGCCGGACCGTTCCGCCTCCAGCGGGCATGTGGGCGCTTTGCTGCGCACCACGCGGATGCGGCTGAACGAACCGGTGGAAATGGTGGCAGATATCTTGCGGATCCGCCTGTCCTATCTGGAAGCCATCGAGGACGGCCGCTACGAGGATTTGCCCGGGCCGGCCTACGCGGTCGGCTTCGTTCGCGCCTATGCCGACCACCTGGGCCTGCACTCCGAAGAGGTGGTGCGCCGCTTCAAGGAAGAAAGCCAGGGTTTCGGCCAGCAGAGCGCCCTGGAATTCCCTGCGCCGTCCAGCGAAGGCGGCGTGCCGGCCGGTGCCCTGGTGGTGATCGCCCTGGTGCTGGCGGCCTGTGCCTATGGTTCCTGGTATTGGATTTCGTCCAGTGACAAGCCCGTTGCCGAACTGATTCCCGATATTCCCGACCGCCTGGCCAATCTGATCGGCCGGGGGGACGACGGGGCGCCCGCATATCCGGCTTCCGGTGAGGGGACGGTGACGGCGCCTCCGGCTCCGACCGAAAGTGCCCGGGTTGCCACCGCCACCCCGGCAGGGGATCGCGAGCCCGCATCCTCCGCGGCACCGGCCTCTTCGGCG
This sequence comes from Rhodospirillaceae bacterium Z3-40, assembly GCA_046233135.1. Lineage (GTDB taxonomy): Bacteria > Pseudomonadota > Alphaproteobacteria > Rhodospirillales > Rhodospirillaceae > JBJXHN01. Next base: position 163,722 of record JBJXHN010000008.1, read on the forward strand.
GCCGAGACGGCGACCGCTCCGTCTGCCTCTGCCCCTGCGTCGTCCGGCGCGATTGCCGGAGCGGTGCCGGCGGCATCGGAACCCGCTCGGTCCGAAGCCGCGTCGCAAGTCGCTGCCGCTCCCGCTACGGCCGCCGCACCGGAAGGGACGCCGGCTGAGGCGACGGCCGAATCCGCCGAGGACCCCGAAGAGCCCCTGCCGACCATGACCACCCAGGAGGGGCTGCCCACTGCGCCGCCGCCTCGTCCGAACAGGGAAGACATGGGCAAGGAAAAGGTGGGTGCTGCGGCTGAGCCGGTGCTGGAGCAGGCGGCGGATGAGGCTGCTGAACCTGCCGGTACCACCGCCGCTGGACCTGCCGCGACCGAAACCCCGGCACCTGCCGCGACAGCCACGGCCGCCACGGCCCCTGCTGCCGCTTCGACGAAGCAGGCTGCCCAGACCGCATCCCGGCCCGAAACGGCTGCGCCTGCCGAGACGGAAGCGGCTCCTGCGGAGACCAGTGCTTCCGGCGCTGCGCGTGCGACCGCCCAGCCTGCTACCGCGGCCCCTGCTGCAGCGCCCGCGCCCGCCGCTGCAGCCACCGCCGAAGCGCCGGAGACCAAAGAGCCGGAACAGGCCGATGAAGCCCGGCCGCCGCTGACCGCCGGTCCGTTTACTTCCGGTCAGGTTGCCACCGCGACGCCGGCGGCCGAGCCCGAAAAGAAGCCCGAGGCGGCCGCTCCCGCCGCCGAGGAAGGTCTGCCGCCGCCGCCGCCTGCCGCCGAAGCGGCAGACGCCGAGCCGGCGCGTCCGGCGCCTTTCGTTGGCCGTGCGGCACCTGATGACGTGGCCTCGCGCGCCGGCGGTTCCCGCGTGGTGCTGCGGGCCACCGCCGACAGCTGGATCCAGATCCGCCGGGATGGCGACCTGATTGTCCGTCGCTTGCTGCGTCGGGGTGATGTCTATGCGGTGCCCAGCGAGTCCGGCCTGCGGTTGAATGTCAGCAACGCCGGTGCCCTGGAAGTTTATGTGGACGGTCGTCGTGCCCCGGCTTTGGGGCCGGTCGGCGGGGTCCGCAACAACATCAATCTGGTGCCGGACCGGTTGAAATCCGGCGGGTGAAGACGGTATTTATTCGTACGCCCGGACCTGTCGTGCTCTGTTGGGTGCGGCAGGTCTTCGCGTGACGGCGTGATGGATTTCGGCATCAAGGTTGTCGGCGTGGAAGCACGCCCGCCTTGTCCGGTCCCGCGCCCCGCATGAAGTGCTGACGGAGCCGTGCTTCCGTCCCGTGTTCCAACCATTGCCATTGACCCCAGGGGGTTCCATGTCCGTCCGTCCCTATCGCGACATTCACCGCCGCACCGCCCGGCTGATCCATGTGGGTTCCGTTCCGGTCGGTGGAGAGTCGCCGATCAGCGTGCAGACCATGACCAACACGCTGACCACCGATGTGGACGCCACGGTGGCCCAGATCCACCGCGTTGAGGAAGCCGGGGCCGACATCGTCCGGGTGTCCTGCCCCGACGAGGAAAGCACGGCGGCCCTGCGCCAGATCATCAAGCGGGTGAGCATCCCGGTGGTGGCCGACATCCATTTCCACTACAAGCGCGCCATCGAAGCTGCCGAAGCCGGCGCCGCCTGCCTGCGCATCAACCCGGGCAATATCGGTTCGGCCGATCGGGTGCGGGACGTGGTCAAGGCCGCCAAGGATCATGGCTGCTCCATGCGCATCGGTGTCAACGCCGGCTCGCTGGAAAAGGACCTGCTGGAAAAATACGGCGAGCCCTGTCCCGAGGCGATGGTGGAAAGTGCCCTGGACCATGCCCGCATCCTGGAAGACAACGACTTCCGTGAATTCAAGATCAGCGTGAAGGCCAGTGACGCTTTCCTTGCCGTGGCCGCCTACAACGGCTTGGCGGAGGCTTGCGATTATCCCCTGCACCTGGGCATCACCGAGGCCGGGGGGCTGCGAGGCGGCACGGTGAAGTCGGCCATCGGCATCGGCAATATGCTGTGGGCGGGCATCGGCGATACCATCCGGGTGTCCCTGTCCGCCGATCCGGTGGAAGAGGTCAAGGTGGGATTTGAGATCCTGAAAAGCCTGAACCTGCGGCACCGGGGCGTGCGCATCGTCTCTTGTCCGTCTTGCGCCCGTCAGGGCTTTGACGTGATCAAGACGGTGGAGGTGCTGGAGCAGCGCCTGTCCCATATCCAGACGCCGATTACCCTGTCGATCATCGGCTGCGTTGTGAACGGCCCCGGCGAGGCCCGGGAAACCGATATCGGCCTGACCGGGGGCGGCAATCTGGCCAAGGAAGGCGCCAACAAGGTCTACATTGCCGGCGTCCCCGCCCACACCATTAATAATGAAGCGATGGTCGACCATCTGGTCGAGATGGTGGAAAAGAAGGCTGCCGAGCTGGAAGAATCTGCCAAGAAAGAAAAGGAAAATCAGGCAGCAGAATAAAGGTGCACGCATTCCTATCGTATCGTCTGGTGTTAAGGCTGTATTGTTGACTGGTGGTGGTTCCCACCAGGCAGCAATGCGGCTTGCGGCTGCAGGCAGTAAGGCTTCTTTGTTGTCGTGACCCGGTGTCCCGGTTTCGCGTCTGAGAAATTCATTTTGGGGCAGAGGGAGGACCGGTATGGGGCTGGCTTATCATGCAGCGACGTATATTGCTGATCTCATTAGTAAAGGTGTGGTGCAGGCCGGCGCCTCTCTGACCTTCGGGCGGCCTTATGTGCTTTTCAATGAAACAGGATGGGACCTTCTGCTCCAGCGCTTTGATTTGGGTAAAGTGCAAGATGGGAAGGTAACGATGGCCTCTACGAAGGCCCAGGCACGCATTGATAAACTTGCTGATTTAGGCGTTCTATGGAACGGGGTCGCACCTTCACCAGATGCCATTTACTACAGTTTGGGATTCGAGGAAGTTCACTACTTGGATGTTTCCTCATATGAGGGGGCTGACATTATCTGGGACTTGAACGAGAAGATCGAGGATCCAAAGTATTGTGGAAAATTTGATTTGGTCCATGATGCCGGAACGATGGAGCACGTTTTCAATGTCGGAATTGTTCTTCAAAACATACATGCTCTTCTGAAGGAAAATGGGGTTTCTTTGCATGAAAATCCAATGAATGGATGGATTGATCATGGATTTTACCAATTTTCTCCAACATTTTACTATGACTACTATGCATCGAATAAATATGATGTTCTGAATGCAATCACATACTGGGCAGATGCCAAAGATTTTCCGATGGGCCTGACCTTTGCGAGTGTTCCTTTGGGGGCTTTCAGCATGATTTCAGATGGCCGGGTGCCGGGGCACGATAACAAAACTGAGCATTTTCATCTGAGAGATGGAAAGTACAATATCTATAATATTCTATTTGCAGCGAAGAAGAGAAGTGATTCGACGTCGGGCGTTGTTCCTGTTCAAGGGTTTTGGCAGAAAAGCGGTATCTGGGGGGACGCTGATAAGGCGTGATACGCGGGTGGCCGGTCAGGCTGGAGACTTGCGGCGGGCGAGACGCAGGCCGTCCGGGTCGCCGATGGCCCAGATGGCCCCACCCAGCGCACCGGTCAGAATTTCCGACACACCGAACAGCAGCGAGACGGCGACGGCTTCTGTGGCCGGCAGGCCGAGCACGCTGAAGCCGAGCACCACGGCGCCTTCCCGCAAGCCCCAGCCGGCGATGCTGACCGGCACGGCGGACACCAGGATGGCCGGGGGGAAGACCAGGGCCAGCTGCCATAAGGTGGCCTCGGATCCGATGGCGAGGACATAGAGCCAGACCACCAGGATATCCAGGGCGTGAGGGATCAGCAGCAGGGCGGCGATGGGGGCCATGGTCCGGGGGGTGAACAGCACCATCCAGGCGGACCGTGACAGGGCGACCGCCGCTTCCGCCCCCTTCACCCGGGCCAGGATGCGGGGCATGAACCGCAAGGCCAGCAGCAGGCACAATACCACCGAGGCACCGATCACCAGGGTGACCAGGCCATGGGTAACGGCCGGGTCGCTCGTCAGGCGGTGAAGGACGGGCAGCCCGGCGACACAGAAGACCAGCAGGCCGGCGAAACTCATCACCCGGTCCACCACCAGGGTCCGGGCCGACAGGCCCAGCGGCAGACCCATCCGGGTGCCGTGCCAGATGCGCACGGCGTCTCCTCCGACGGTGGAGGGCAGGGCCTGGTTGAACAGGATCCCCAGCAGCACATTCCGCCAGGCCGCCTTCAGCGCCAGCCCATGATCGTGCAGCCCCAGGATCAGACGCCAGCGCAGGGCGGCGTTCAGGGCCGACAGCTGCTTGATCAGCATCGCGCCGATCAGCGCCGGTACCACCAGCGCGTCCAGCCGATCCCAAAGGGCGGCGAAATCCACCTTCGACAGGACGAAGGCCAGCAGGCCGATGGACAGCCCGGCCTTGGCCAGGGTCAGGGCAATGGATGTGGGAGACGGTTTGGCCATGGGATGGGCACATTTCCTGGGAAGGGACCGGACGCGGCCCCTGTGTGGACCGCCGCCCGGCACGGCGCAAGACCTTATCCCCGTGCGGACCGATTTGCTCCGGGTGCTGGAGTATCAACAATCTTCTTGAGAATTTGCGGCGCAAACGGGAAACTGCGCACCCATCCGAAGTGATCCAGCCAAAAGGCCGATATAGACCATGAATTCCGCTGCTTCCGTTTCTCGGCCGGTCAGGGTGGCGGTCCTCGTGACGTTACATTGGCACGCCAGGGCAGGAGGGCACGTGAAGGTGTGGGAGCGCTTCACCGATGCTGCCGCCGCCTTTCCCGACATTGACCTGACGGTGTTTTATCTGGGGCCTGAGGAAAGGGTGGTGGAGCGCGGAGAGGGCGCACGGTTCCATATTCTGCCGCCGGCCTTCGGTACCGAGCGGCTGCTGTTCCTCAACTGCGGGGCCGGCCATACCGATCTGGCCCGCCGTCATCGCGGCCTGGAGGATTTGCTGCCGGCCTTTGATCTGGTGGTGACCACCGACCATTTCTCCTTCGCCCATTCCGCCGAGATCGTCTGCCGGTTCAGAGGCATTCCGCTGATCCACTCCATGCATACGGACGTGGAAATGCTGACCCGCACCTATGGCCCCAATGTCGTCCGCAAGATTCTGGGGCAGCGGCTGGGGGATTGCCTGGTCACGCGTTTCGACCTGGGGGAGCGGATGGCCTTGGGGGAGCGTCGCAAGCTCCACCGCCATCTTGGGCTTTGCGATCACGTCATCGTGTCCCGCCCGCTGGACGAGGAAACGGTCCGCGCGGCCTTTCCGGCCTTGCCGGTGTCCATGCTGCGGCGGGGCGTCAACACGCTCCGCTTCCACCCCGACCGCCGGGACCGGGCCTGGCTGGCGACACGCTACGGGATCCCCCAGGACCGCTTCGTCCTCGTCTTCGCCGGTCGCGCCGACGGCAGCAAGCGGCTGATGACGGCGGCCCGGGCGGTGCGCCTTCTGCTGGACCGGGGGCACGACGTGGCTTTCCTGGTCGCCGGCATGGGCGCGGACCTGGAGGCGGCGAAGGATCTGGTCGGACCCCGCCTGATTGCGCCAGGGGTGCTGGCGCAGGAGGATCTGGCGCTGGTTTTTACCTCGGCTGATCTGTTTGTCTTCCCCAGCGAATCCGAGATGGCCGGCAATGTGGTGCTGGAGGCCCGGGCAGCAGGCCTGCCGGTGGTGCTGTCGGCCCGGCGGGGCGGCATGTCCCGGCTGATCGAAACCCCGGGGCTGGACGGTTTCGCCGTGAGCGGCGGGACACCGGAGGACTGGGCCGAGGTGCTGGAGCAGGCTCTGGCCGCTTATGGAACGGCCGAAGGCCTGGAGGAGGGACGGAGAGCAGCCCGGGCGGCGATCATGGCGGCTCCGCACGATTGGGCCACGGTGTTCGCCGAGGACCTGGCGGCGGTGTGGCGCCGGCTGGCGGCCACCGGCGGCTGATTCGGGCGGGCTGTACTGGACACCTGCGAGCCGGGGTGGTATCGCCTGAAGCGGCCACCGTCCCCCGCGCGTCTTGCCGGGTACCGACGGCGGTCACTGAACCCGATTCCTGAAAGCCGCTTCGGAGAACCCAGCCCTTGGCCGCCGCCTTGCAGCCCGTTCGAGGAACCCACGATCTTCTGCCCGATGACGCCCGCGCCCACCGCGCGGTGGAGGAGACCGCCCGCGCCGTCGCCGAACGCTTCGGGTTCGGCGAGATCGCCACACCGATTTTCGAGTTCACAGAGGTGTTCAAACGCACCCTGGGGGATACCTCGGACATCGTCACCAAGGAAATGTACACCTTCGAAGACCGCAGCGGCGACAGCCTGACCCTGCGTCCCGAAGGTACGGCGGCCGTGGTGCGCGCCTTCATTTCCAACGGCCTGGCCCAAAGCGTGCCGGTCAAGCTGTTCTATCGCGGCCCCATGTTCCGCCACGAACGGCCGCAGAAGGGCCGGCAGCGTCAGTTCCACCAGGTGGGGGTTGAATTGCTGGGGGCGGAGAATCCGCTGGGCGATGTGGACGTGCTGGCCATGGGCTGGCAACTGCTCGGTGCCCTTGGGCTCTCGGACAAGGTGGTTCTGCATTTGAACAGCCTGGGGGACCCGGAAAGCCGGGAGGCCTATCGGGCCGCCCTGGTGTCCTATCTGTCCGGGCACCTGGACAAGCTGTCCGAAGATAGCCGCAGCCGTCTGGAGCGCAATCCGCTGCGGATTCTCGATTCCAAGGACGAGGGCGACAAGGCGGTGGTCGCCAATGCCCCGCGCCTGATCGAGCATCTGAACGACTCCAGCCGCGCCTTCCTCGATACGGTCTGCGAGGGGTTGAGCGCGCTGGGCATTCCTTTCGAAATCGATCACGCCCTGGTGCGCGGCCTGGATTACTACTGCCACACGGCCTTCGAGTTCGTGACCACCGACCTGGGCTCGCAGGGCACGGTTCTGGCGGGAGGGCGCTATGACGGGCTGGTCAAGCAGATGGGCGGGCCGCCGACTCCGGGCATCGGCTGGGCGGCCGGTGTGGAACGCCTGGCCATGCTGATGGGCGAGGGGCGGGTGATCGGACCGCGTCCGCTGGCGATGGTGCCCACCGGTGGCATCACCGAATTGGAGGCCCTGAAGCTGTCCCACCGCTTGCGGCAGGGGGGCTTCTTCGTCGACATGGGCTATTCGGGCAACATGGGCAAGCGCATGAAGCGGGCCAACAAGATCAACGCCCGCGCTGCGGTCATCGTCGGTGAAGACGAACTGGCCCAGGGGACGGTGGCGGTGCGGGACCTTGACAGCGGCGAACAGGAAACCGTGGCTCTGGCCAGCCTGGAAGAGACCCTGGCGAAGTTCCTGTAACGGAGAAAAGGGGGACAGGCGGTGGATCCGGCGCTTAGCGTTTCCGGCTACCGTGTCGTCGGGGTCAATCACCGCACGGCGCCGATGGCCCTGCGTGACCGCCTGTCCTTCGATGACCCCATCCAGGCGGAAATCCTGGCCGCCTTGCGCGACGGCGGCCTGGATCAGGCCCTGCTGCTGTGCACCTGCGACCGGGTGGAGATCGCCACCCATACCGGTGATGGTGACGCCGCGCACGGGATGATCACGGCCGTCCTGTCCAAGGCCGCCGGGCTGGAGCCCGGCGCCCTGGCCGGCGGACTGCTGGAGCTGGAAGGGGAGGCGGCGATCCGGCACCTCTTTGCCGTGGCGGCTTCGCTGGACAGCCAGGTGGTCGGCGAACCCAACGTGCTGGGCCAGGTGAAGGCTGCCCACCGCATGGCCCGGGATGCCGGCCTGGCGGGCAGTGCCCTGGAAGCCTGGCTGCAGGCGGCCTATGCCTGCGCCAAGGCGGTGCGGGCCGATACCGCCATCGCCGAAGGGCCGGTCAGCATGGCTGCCGCCGCTGCCCAGGTGGCCCGCGACCTGCACGGTCCCCTGAAGGCCACAACCCTGCTGATGCTGGGCACCCAGGAAATGGGCGAGCTGGTGGCAGAACATCTGCTGGCCAGTGGCGTGGGGCGGGCCGTGGTGACTGCGCGGCGCCGGCTGCGGGCCGACGCGGTGGCTGCACGGCTGGGGGCCACGGTGGGGGACCACGACCAGATCACTGCTCTGCTGACCGACGCCGATATCATCGTCTGCGCGGCCGGCGGCGGGGTGATGGCGCTGGGGGAAGAGGCCATGGCGGCCGCGCTGAAACGGCGGCGGCGGCGGCCGGTGCTGGTGGTGGATGCCGCCGTGCCGGGCAATGTGGCGCCGGGGGTGCAGCGGCTGGACGGCGCGTTCGTCTATGACCTCGCCGACCTGGAGGCGGTGGCGGAGCAGGGGCGGGCAGGGCGCGGCCAGGCCCTGGGGGCGGCCCGGGCGATGGTGGACGAGGCCGTGACCCAGTTCGTGCGCGGTCGGGCTGAACGGGCGGCGGTTCCGGCGATCACCGCCCTGCGAGGCCATGTGGACGCTGCCCGCAAGGCTGCCCTGGCCGAAGCGGGGGGCGATGCGGAAAAGGCGACCCGGCTGCTGGTCGGGCGGCTGCTGGACGCGCCGACCCGGGCCTTGCGGGCCATGGCGGTGGAGAATCCGGTGGCGGAACAGCAGGCGGAAGCGCTGCTGCGCCGCCTGTTTCCGCCTGCCGAGGATCCCTAAAGGGATAGGACTGGCCTGGGGGGGGAATTGCGCGCATAAAGGCCCGCCCGAAAGACGATTCCGTGACGTCGCCCTGATATCGCGGACGACGATGAGACAAGGACCCTGCCGACAATGAGCCTGGACGAGAAACTCTCCCGCGTGAAAGCCCGCCATGACGAGCTGGGCGCCTTGCTGTCGGCCAGCGACGGCAGCGGGAATTTCGCCAAGCTGTCGAAGGAGCTGTCGGACCTGACCCCGATCGTCGAAGCCATCGATACCCTGGCCGCCGCCCGCGCCGAACTGGCCGAAGCGCGCGAGATGCTGGACGACCCCGACATGCGCGCCCTGGCCCGCGAGGAGATCGGTCGGCTGGAAGAGGAAATCCCCGCCCTGGAACATGGCGTGCGGGTGCTGCTGCTGCCCAAGGACGAGGCGGACGAACGCGGCGTCATTCTGGAAGTGCGGGCCGGGACCGGGGGGGACGAAGCGGCCCTGTTCGCCGGAGAGCTGTTGCGCATGTACGAACGCTACGCCCAGGGCCGGGGCTGGCGGTTCGAGGTGCTGGACGCCAGCGAAACCGACATCGGCGGCGTCAAGGAAGCCACTGCTTCCGTCTCCGGACGGGGGGTCTTTGCCCGGCTGAAGTATGAATCCGGCGTGCACCGGGTGCAGCGGGTGCCGGTCACCGAAGGGGGCGGACGCATCCACACCTCTGCCGCAACCGTCGCCGTGCTGCCCGAAGCCGAAGAGGTGGACGTGGAGGTGGATGAAAAGGACTTGCGGGTCGACACCTACCGCTCCCAGGGAGCGGGCGGCCAGCACGTCAACACCACCGACAGCGCCGTGCGCATCACCCACCTGCCCAGTGGCGTGGTGGTGCAGTGCCAGGACGAAAAGTCCCAGCACAAGAACCGCGCCAAGGCGATGCGCATGCTGCGCGCCCGCCTGTACGACAAGGCCCGCCAGGACGCCGACGATGCCCGTGCCGAATCCCGGCGCTCTCAGGTGGGATCCGGGGACCGGTCGGAGCGCATTCGCACCTACAATTTTCCCCAGGGCCGGGTGACCGATCATCGCATCGGCCTGACCGTCCACCGCTTGCCCGAAGTGATCACCGGGGCTGCCCTGGACGAGGTTATCGACCCCCTGATCGCCGAGGATCAGGCCGCCCGCCTGGCGGAGATCGCCTGAGCGTGGGAGGGGACGCGGCAGAAGGGGACCCGATCACGGGCGGACAGCGTCTGGATGCGGCCCTGCATGCCGCGACGGTTCTGCTGCGCCGCGCCGGCATCGCGGAAACACCCCGGCTGGATGCGCGGCTGCTCGCTGCTTCGGTGCTGGACTGTGTGCCCGGTGCCTTGCTGACACGGGGCGACCGGCTGCTGAGCGCCGGCGAAGCGGAGGCGCTGGCGCGTCTGGTGGCGCGCCGGGCAGCGCGGGAGCCGGTCAGTCGTATTCTCAGCCGGCGGGGCTTCTGGACGTTCGAGCTGGATTTGGGGCCGGAGACACTGGATCCCCGGCCGGATACGGAAGTGCTGGTCCAGGCCGCGCTGGATGCGGTGGCGGATTTGGAAAGGATCCGGGGACGGCCGCTGGAGCGGTTGGTGGACCTGGGAACGGGAACCGGCTGCGTGCTGCTGGCGTTGTTGACGGAGTGCCCGTCCGCTGTCGGGGTCGGTGTGGATATCAGCCCGGGGGCGGCCGCGGTGGCGCTGCGCAATGCCCGGACCCTGGGACTGGCGGAGCGGGCGCTGATCTGTGTGGGGGACTGGATGGCGGCGGTGGCCGGCCCGGTGGACCTGGTGGTCTCCAACCCCCCCTACATCCCCGCCGGCGAGATTCCCGGCCTGGAGCCCGAGGTGAGTCGCTTCGATCCTTGGCGTGCCCTGGACGGCGGCGCGGACGGATTGGACATTTACCGCCATCTGGCCAGGGAGATTCCGCCCAAATTGACATCCGGCGGGGTGCTGGCAGTGGAAATCGGTGCCGGACAAGGCGATGACGTGAAAAGAATCTTGGCGAAGGGGGGCCTTTGCCTATATGACCAAAGACAGGATCTTACCGGCGAAGAACGCTGCATCGTTGCCCGCAAGAGTGGCTGAGACCCCTCGCTGCTGCGGGTGGTGTTCCCTTCCCGGTGATCCTGAAAAAAACACTGGAAAAAAGGGGTCGGGGCGCATAGGGTCGCGGGGCGTGCTGGGACAAGATGGTCCCGGGTCCAGGGGCACGGGAGAGGACGGTCTATATCGCGCCCTCGCAAACCGTTCGGACGGGGACGGAACGCCGGAAGCGGTCGGGGTCTTGGCCTTATGTCGGGAACCCGGTTTTATTCGGCCAGGCCGAGGGCACGTGGACAAGACATTTCCGGTTGAAGCAGAGACTCGGTCGTTGACGCGTCCGAGCTGACGCAGCGGCAACGGTGATGATCATCCCGTTTGCCGGCCCACGCGGGTCGAAGCGCCGGGACAGGACTTGTCCCGGGAAAAGGGATCACGCGGGCGCAATGCCGGAAAGGCTACCCGAAGTGCTATTCGTCAGCGCATAGAGATTCGATGGGAAGATGAAAAATTCCAATTCAAGGGGTCGCACGCGCGGCCGGAACATGAACGGCAAGCGCACGCCGAACCGCAACCAGGTGTTCGACAGCAACGGCCCCGGGATCCGGGTTCGCGGCAATGCTCAGCAGCTGGTGGAAAAGTACCTGGGCCTGGCGCGCGATGCGGCGTCCCAGGGGGATCGGGTTCTGGCGGAAAACTGCCACCAGCATGCCGACCACTACCAGCGCGTCCTGAACGCCCTGACGGGCCGTTATAACCGTCCCGACGATCAGGCCCAGTCTTCGCAGAACGCGTCCAACGACGTGGATGATGATGACGGGCAGGACGACGACGGCAACTGGGGTCAGGGTCCCCAGCCCTACGTCCAGGACCGGTCCGATTCCCGCGACAACCGTCACGACGACCGCGCCGACGAGTCCGTGGACGATGCGCCGATGGCTGCCGGATCCTCTTCCGCCGAAGAGGTGGAGACCGAAACGGTCGAGGAACCGCCACCGCCGCCCAAGCCGGCCCGTCGGCGCCGGGCGCCCCGGACCACCAAGGCCGCAGCGGCCGCCGCTGCGCAGGCCGCCGAGGATGGTGGGCAGCAGTCCGGCGGAGACGATACGGCCAGTCCGGCGGAAAGCGTTCCGGCCTGAGGCGGCACCCGCTGAGGGAAAGGCCGCCTCGGCCTTCCGCTTCATCGACAACGAAAAGCTCCATGCGATGGGAATCGCGTGGGGCTTTTCGTTTTCGCGGCGGCTTCCTGGAAACCATGCGCGGCAACTGAATTCACCTCTGGAAACTGGTTCTAAAAAGGGTGCCTGGAACTTGCAGGATGCCCCTGAACCACCCCATATCTCTCTTGTGCAGACCATAAACCATGAGGGGTCTTGGCGTCGCTGCCTGGCGGGGCGCCCGGGGACTTTGTCACGAGAGGATGGGGATCATGGATCTCGAAAAATTGACGGATCGCTCGAAGGGGTTCCTTCAGGCGGCCCAGACCATCGCCCTGCGCGAAAACCACCAGCAGGTGACCAGTGAGCACCTGCTGAAGGCTCTGCTGGATGATAAGGAAGGCCTGGCGGCCACGCTGATCCGCACGGCAGGCGGCGATCCCAAGGTGGCGCTGGACGGTGTCGATCAGGCGCTGGCCAAGCTGCCTCAGGTCCAGGGGGCGTCTCAGATGTTCTGGGCGCAGCCGCTGGCGCGGGTGATCGACCAGGCCGTCCGCATGGCGGAAAAGGCCGGGGATGACTACGTCACCGTCGAACGCCTGCTCGTCTCCCTGGCGATGGCGGGGGAGGGGGCCTGCAAGGCTATCCTGGAAAAAACCGGAGTGACGCCGCAGTCGCTCAACAGCGCCGTGGAGGCCCTGCGCAAGGGGCGGAAGGCGACCAGTGCCGGGGCCGAGGATCAGTATGACGCCCTGAAGAAATATGCCCGTGACCTGACGGCGGTGGCACGGGAAGGCAAGCTCGACCCGGTGATCGGCCGGGACGAGGAGATTCGCCGCACCATTCAGGTGCTGTCCCGGCGCACCAAGAACAATCCGGTGCTGATTGGTGAACCCGGCGTGGGCAAGACCGCCATCATCGAAGGTCTGGCCCTGCGTATCGTCAATGGTGATGTGCCCGAAAGCCTGAAGGACAAGCGGCTGATGGCGCTCGATCTGGGGGCCATGGTGGCTGGCGCCAAGTTCCGCGGCGAGTTCGAGGAGCGGTTGAAGGCGGTGCTGACCGAGGTCAGCGGCTGTGATGGCGAGATCATTCTGTTCATCGACGAAATGCACACCCTGGTGGGGGCGGGCGCAGCGGAAGGGGCGATGGATGCCTCCAACCTGCTGAAGCCGGCGCTGGCCCGGGGCGAGTTGCATTGCGTCGGCGCCACCACGCTGGATGAATACCGCAAGCACGTGGAAAAGGATGCGGCGCTGGCCCGCCGGTTCCAGCCGGTGTTCGTGGAAGAACCCACGGTGGCCGACACTATCTCGATCCTGCGCGGCATCAAGGAGAAGTACGAGCTGCACCACGGCGTGCGCATTGCCGATACGGCGCTGGTGGCGGCGGCGACTCTGTCCAACCGCTATATCACCGACCGGTTCCTGCCCGACAAGGCCATCGACCTGATGGACGAAGGCGCCTCGCGCCTGCGCATGGAAGTGGACAGCAAGCCCGAGGAACTGGACGAACTGGACCGCCGGGTGATCCAGCTGAAGATCGAGCGGGAAGCCCTGCGCAAGGAAACCGACAGCGCCTCTCGTGACCGCCTGCTGGAGCTGGAAGACGAACTGGGGGTGCTGGAAGCCAAGGCCACGGCTCTGACCGAGGAATGGCGGCGGGAAAAGGACACCCTGGCCGGTGCCACCCGCATCAAGGAAGAGCTGGAACAGGCACGTCTGGCGTTGGATATGGCCAAGCGCGACGCCAACTGGGCCAGGGCCGGGGAGTTGGAATACGGCGTGATTCCCGAGCTGGAACACCGCCTGGCCGCTGCCGAAGGGGCGGAGGACGGGCGGCGTCTGGTGGACGAGGTGGTGACCGAGGAAACCATCGCAACGGTGGTTTCCCGCTGGACCGGCATTCCGGTGGACAAGATGCTGACCGGCGAGCGGGAAAAGCTGCTGCACATGGAAGATGCCCTGGCCGCCCGGGTGGTGGGCCAGCGCGATGCGGTGGTGGCGGTGTCCAATGCGGTGCGCCGGGCGCGTGCCGGCTTGCAGGATCCCAACCGGCCCATCGGCTCCTTCCTGTTCCTGGGACCGACCGGGGTGGGCAAGACCGAACTGACCCGGGCCTTGGCGGCCTTCCTGTTCGACGATCCTCAGGCGATGGTGCGCATCGACATGTCCGAGTACATGGAGAAGCATGCGGTATCCCGCCTGATCGGGGCGCCGCCGGGCTACGTGGGCTACGACGAGGGCGGGGCGCTGACCGAGGCGGTGCGCCGGCGACCCTATCAGGTGATCCTGTTCGACGAGGTCGAAAAGGCCCATCCGGATGTCTTCAATGTGCTGCTGCAGGTGCTGGATGACGGGCGGCTGACCGACGGTCAGGGGCGGACCGTGGACTTCCGTAATACCCTGATCGTGCTGACGTCCAACCTGGGGGCAGAAATCCTGGCCGGCCAGCCGGAAGGGCAGGACAGCGGAGCGGTGCGCGAAAGCGTGATGCAGGTGGTGCGGGCGGCCTTCCGGCCCGAATTCCTCAACCGCCTGGACGAAGTGCTGCTGTTCCACCGGTTGTTCCGCGAGCATATGGCCGGAATCGTCGATATTCAACTGGCCGCTCTTCAGGCCCGTCTGGAGGATCGCAAGATCGCTCTGGCGCTGGACGATGCGTCCCGGCATTGGCTGGCGGAACGGGGGTACGATCCGGTGTACGGGGCGCGTCCCCTGAAGCGGGTGATCCAGCGGTCGCTGGAAAACGCCCTGGCCACCATGGTTCTGGACGGCCGGGTGCGCGAAGGCGACCACGTGCTGGTCTCGGCCGACGCGGAGGGGCTTGTGATCAACGGCGAACAGGTGGCGCGAGAGGCCGCATGACGGACAGCTTTGATCCGGGGGGGACGGTGATCCCCCCCGCCCCCTATTCCCGCCAGGTGCCCGTGGTGCACCTTTCTCCGGCCGAAGCCCGCGTGGTGGTGGCCGAGGGGGCGCGGCGCTACGTGGCTGCGCGGCGGGATCGGGTGGAGCCCTTTGTGGACGCCACCTATTCCCTGCGCGGGTCGCTGGGGCTTCACCGTCATGCCTTTGGCTGGGATGTGGCGCGGGCGCCGGTGAACATGGTTCTGGCTCTGCCTCAGGTGGCGATGATGGGAGCGGCGCGCGGGTTGTCGGTGGTCGGCAAACGGGCGCCGGGGGCGGCCCGGCTGGCCGACCGGATGGACCGCACCAACCTGTTCCTGACCACCGATGTGGGGCGGGAACTGACCTTCCGCCTGTATCGGGATTTCCTGGAACTGCCCATGGACGACGGCAGCGGCCGGGCCTGTGCCGGCGATGCCCTGGCGCTGGAGATCATGAACGATCCCCGGGTGGCGGTTCTGGCCGGGGCCGTGGCCCGGGCAGTGGCGGAACATCGGGGGGATCCGGTGTTCCGGGCGCGCCTTGAACAGACCATGGTCACCTATGTGGGCAGCCGGTCGGCGGCGGCGGAGCTGGTGAACGCCTTTGCGGCGGCCGGTGTGGGCATGGCAGTGGCGCAGAAGCTGACTCCGGGCACCTGGGGCCTGTCCCAGGTGCTGGCGGCGATGGTGGCGCAGAAGCTGGCGGTGATGAGCTTCCCTCTGGGAACCTCGTTCGGTGCGGCTTGGTACGGCCTGTTCCCGGCGGCCGCCCCGCTGGCCCTGACGGTGGCCACCACCGGGGCGGTGATGGGGGCGGCGGCGGTGACCGGAGCCTTTGCCGGCGTGGTGGCCGATCCCTTGCAACGGCGGCTGGGGCTGCATCAGCGCCGGCTCCACCGTCTGCTCGATACGCTCGAAACCGAGATGGCGTCGCCCGACCTGTCCCGGCCGTTGGTGGTACGGGACCATTACGTGGCGCGGGTGCTGGATCTGGTGGACCTGCTGGGCACGGCCTATCGGACCGTTTCCGCCGGCTGAACCCTTTGCCGTTTTTTCCATAAAAAGAGGGCCGGACATCGGGGATATCCGGCCTTTTTCCGCGCGTGGCAGATAGTGATGAATTGTTAATCGGCGCGTGCGACCTTGGTGGTCGTCGGCGTGTTGTCGAAGGCGTACTGGATCCGCTGACGCTCTTTCTTGAACGCGGCGAGCTCCTTGCCTTCCAGAGTCTTGCTGGCCGGGAACCGCACCTTGATGGGGTTCACGTTCTTGCCGTCCTGCAACAGTTCGTAATGCAGGTGGGGGCCGGTGGAGCGACCGGTGGTGCCCACATAGCCGATCACCTGGCCCTGCTTTACCCGGCTGCCGGCGGTGATCCCCCGCGCAAAGCCGTTGAGGTGAGCATAGGCGGAGTGGAAGGTGTTGTTGTGCCGGATCCGGATGTAGTTGCCGAAGCTGCTGAACCGGTTCGCCCGTTCTACCACGCCGTCGCCGGCGGCGAAGATCGGGGTGCCAGTGGGGGCGGCGAAGTCCACGCCCTTGTGCATCTTCGAGTA
Organism: Rhodospirillaceae bacterium Z3-40; assembly: GCA_046233135.1. Lineage (GTDB taxonomy): Bacteria > Pseudomonadota > Alphaproteobacteria > Rhodospirillales > Rhodospirillaceae > JBJXHN01. The sequence goes on from JBJXHN010000008.1 coordinate 179,982, forward strand.
GCCCAGGACCGGATGATGGCGCATGCCGAAGCCGGATGACAGACGTGCCCCGTTGATGGGCGTGCGCAGCAATGGCTTGCGGACGCCTTCGCCCTTCGCATTGTAGTAGTCCACATTGCCGTCGGTGTCTTCGAAGCGGTACAGCTGGTAGACGGTGCCCGACAGGGTCAGCGAGGCATAGAGGATATCGCCGGTGCGGATCAGGCGGCCGTCTTCGGTGTAATACTGGTCGTAGAACACCTGAAAGCTGTCGTCGCGGCGAATGTCCCGCTGGAAGTCGACGTCATAGGAGAAAATGCGAATCATCTCCGCCAGCGCCGACTGGGACGCGCCCACATCCAGACCCGCTTCGAACAGGCTGGAGGTGATGATCCCGTCATAGCGGGAGGTCTGACGCTGCTCCTTGGCTTCCTGTAGCTCGGCGACGAACGCATCGTCATCGGTATGGGCGAGCCGGATCGTCTTGCCCACCTGCGGTTCGAAGGTCATGCCCTGGAACAGCAGGGTTTCCTCGCCTTCGGGCAGGAAGGTCAGGGTCAGCGCATAGCCCGGCCGGATGTCCCGGGGGTCATAGGTGTCCCGCAGGGCTTCGATCGCTTCGTGGGCCTCGCTCCGGGAGACGCCGGAGTCCAGCAGCAACCCCATCAGGGTGTCGCCGGCCGACACCGTCACCGTCAACTCCACCGGATGGGTGGGGGAGGGGGCAAAGGGCTGGGCCGTTTCCCGGCTGGCCTTCTTGGCAGCGGGCTCGGGGAAGGCCGAACTTTGCAGCAGCGGCGGCGGAGAGAAGAGGCCGGCCAGGGTGACACCGCCCGGCACGTCGTCCGGGGTAACGGTGTCGCTTGCCGGGGCCGGATTGCTCAGCGTCGCCAAAGCTTCGGTGATCAGGTCCGGCTGGTCATCGGCGCTGTCGGCCGTGGGGGCCGCGCTGGCGTCGGCTGCCATGGCGGCGGCCGGCATCGGCGGATCGATCTCCGGGGCAGCGATGTCCGGCCGGGCGGATGCCGTGTCGTCGGATCGGGTGAATACGGAAATCTTGCCCTGAGAAGCCTGAAGCGCGCGGCGGGCCAGATGGTCCTCCTCACGCAGGGCAACCGGCAGCATCCATCCCCGGTCACCGGGCGTCGGATCGATGGTTGAGGGACCCCGGGCCAGGACCAACGGCGCCGTTCCGGTGACCGGAGCGGCTTCGGTGGTGCTGGTCTGCAGGGCAGACGGCGTCGCGGCCGCGGGCTCGGTGCCCGGGACCTGGAGAAACAGGATGGTGCCAATGACGGCGCCGGTAAGACATCCTGTTAGGGTGAATCGTACCGGCCTTCCGGTCGGCTGCATGATGGGAGCTCCCTGACGTCTAACGGTCGGTTTTCCTCGGGTCATGCCTGTGCCGGCTCCGGTGCGCTTATGAATTCTTGCTTATCGATGCGACCAGATGCGCTTCAAACAGGCGCCAGGGGAGAATGACCCACGATGCGGGGGCTGTCAAACGTTAAAATGCAATGGATTCAGTGGGATTCAGGAGACAGTTCGAGTCAGGAATCGGCTTTGTGCCGGAAATTCCTGAATCTTTTGAACAGCCAAGCGATGTTGTCCACAGGTTGCCCCTAGGGTATGAATCGCGAGGGCGCGTCTATCCGCGCTTTCTTCAGTGCGCGATTTGTTTAGCGATCTTCTGGTAGGCGCGCAACGGCCGCGCGGACAATGTTCCGAAATTTTTTGACGCATTGTCGCTTTTTTCCGTTGACCCATGGGGCTCGGCCCCGTAGAAAGCGGCCTCCGACGCGCTACGGCGCTTCGGTCCACGGCAAAACCTCCTCTTCGGTCAGGAATGGTCGACCTTGGGGCTTCTCCAAGGGCTCGAATCCGTTTTTGATTTTCCAGAGGGCCTAAAGGCAGCGGGTGGCGCGGTGGAGCCTTCGGTCAGCCGAAGCGGTTTTCTCTAAAGTATCGGCCTTTTGGCCGGCGAGAAAAAAGCTTCAAAAAAGTGGTTGACAGGGGGTTGGGCGGGCAGTAAAAACCGCCTCCCACGACGGACCGGCCGGCAAGGCCAAGACGGCGTGGCAAGATTTACCGGCTCCGGCCGGATGAGTACTTGGGGTTCTCGCCCCGCTGTTTACTTCGAGGCCTGCGCCTCGGCTGCTGTTTGACATTGTAAAAGAATACGC
>JBJXHN010000009.1:0-172584 GCA_046233135.1 Rhodospirillaceae bacterium Z3-40
CACGGCAACGGATCCAAACTGCTTTCTCATGCTTTCCTCCCGGTTCGCTGATCCATGACAGGCATTGTTGTTCTTGGTGATGCCCCCTGTCGTATCCCAGGATCTGTAAACTGTCAACAGTTTGACAGACGAGACGCACTCCCTCTTCCGACCGCCTGCCTTCGCCTGCATCCGTGCCGTTTATAGTGTCAACACTACGACCATCGCACCTGAATTCCCCATAGAGCCTCGCGGGGAAAAGTCGGGGCCGGTTTTCCGGCCCTCTCGATGCTCCAGCCATATGAACTCGGCGCAAGCACGCCTCTTAAGATCCGCAGGGCGGCTGATCGGGAGGGGAGCATCGTCGCGCCCGCGCAACCCGCGATCCCGCATGGTCATCACGACCGGGGCCGATCAGGGCCGATCGGGAAATGACCGGACGCCGGGGGGAGCATGCCCCCCCGGCGTCCCTCAGGCACTGCCGAGACTTACACGCCGCCCATGCAGAGGTATTTCATCTCGGTATACTCATCGATACCGTGGCGGGAGCCTTCGCGGCCGATGCCGGATTCCTTGATGCCGCCGAAGGGCGCCACTTCGGTGGAAATCAGGCCGGTGTTGATGCCCACCATGCCGCATTCCATCGCTTCGGCCACCCGCCAGATGCGGCCGATGTCGCGGCTGTAGAAATACCCCGCCAGGCCGAATTCCGTATCGTTGGCCAGACGGATGGCCTCCGCTTCGTCGGCGAAGCGGAACAGCGGGGCGACCGGACCGAAGGTTTCCTCTTTCGCCAGGCGCATGTCCGGGGTGCAGCCGGCCAGCACCGTCGGCTCGAAGTAGGTGCCGCCCAGCGCATGGGGCTTGCCGCCGGTCAGCACCGTCGCCCCCTTCGCCACCGCATCCGCGATGTGTTCGGCCACCTTGTCGCGCGCCGAACCGTCGATCAGCGGCCCCTGGGCCACGCCGTCTTCGGTGCCCGGTCCCACCTTCAGAGCCTTCACCGCCGCTTCCAGCTTGGCGGCGAAGGCATCATAGACACCGTCCTGCACCAGGATGCGGTTGACGCAGACGCAGGTCTGGCCGGTGTTGCGGTACTTGGAAGCCATCGCGCCTTCCACCGCCGCGTCCAGATCGGCGTCGTCGAAGACCAGGAAGGGCGCATTGCCCCCCAGTTCCAGCGACATCTTCTTCACCGTCTCCGACGACTGGGCCATCAGCAGCTTGCCGATCTCCGTGGAGCCGGTGAAGCTGAGCTTGCGCACCGTCGGATTGGCGGTCATCTCACCGCCGATGTCCGAGGCCGAGCCGGTGACCACGCTGAACACGCCTGCCGGCACGCCGGCCCGTTCCGCCAGCACCGCCAGCGCCAGAGCGCTGAACGGCGTCTGGGACGCCGGCTTCAGCACCATCGAACAGCCCGCCGCCAGGGCCGGGCCGGCCTTGCGGGTGATCATCGCCGCCGGGAAGTTCCATGGCGTCACCGCCGCGCAGACCCCCACCGGCTGGCGCAGCACGACGATGCGGCTGTCCGCCCGGTGGGCCGGGATCACCTCGCCATAAACGCGCTTGGCTTCCTCGGCGAACCATTCGATGAACGAGGCCGCATAGGCGATCTCGCCCCGGGATTCCGCCAGCGGCTTGCCCTGCTCCAAGGTCATCAGCAGGGCCAGGTCTTCGGTCGCGGCAAGCATCAGGTCGTTCCAGCGGCGCAGGATCACCGACCGCTCCTTGGCCGTGCGCGCCCGCCAGGCGGCCATCGCCCGATCCGCCGCCGCAATGGCACGGCGGGTCTCGTCGGCGCCCATGCGCGGCACGGTGCCGATCTCTTCCCCGGTCGCCGGGTTGGTCACCGAAATGGTCGCGCCGTCATCGGCCTGCACCCAGGCGCCGTCGATATAGGCGGCCTGGCGCAGCAGGTCCGGGTCTTTCAAGGCCGTGGTCAGGGACATCGAAGTCTCCCTTTGAGCTTTATCGTGTACAAATCATCAAAGCATCAGCCGCAACGGATCTTCCAGGAACGGCTTGAAGGCTGCCAGGAACGACGCTCCCACCGCCCCGTCCACCGCGCGATGGTCGACGGACAGGGTGCAGGTCATCACCGTGGCCACGGCCAGTGCGCCGTCCCTGACCACCGGCCGCTGTTCGGCCGCGCCGACGGCGAGGATGCAGCTTTGCGGCGGGTTCAGAATGGCGGAGAACTCCCGGATGCCGTACATGCCCAGGTTGGAGATGGTAAACCCTCCTCCCTGGTACTCCTCCGGCGCCAGCTTGCCGTCCCGGGCCTTGGCGGCCAGGGCTTTCACCTCGCCGGACAGGGTCGCGAGGCCCTTGGTATCGGCCTGGCGCACCACCGGCGTGATCAGCCCGCCGTCCGTGGCCACCGCCACCGAGATATCCACCGTCTCGAACCGCAGGATCGCCTCGTCCGTCCACATGGCGTTGGCTTCGGGCACCTGACGCAGGGCCAGGGCGGCGGCCTTGATGATGAAGTCGTTCACCGACAGCTTGTAGGAAACGCCCGACCGGCCGTTGAGATCCGCCCGCAGGGCCAGCAGGGCATCCAGCATCACATCCACCGTCAGGTAGAAGTGCGGCATGGTCTGCTTGGATTCCTGCAAGCGGCGGGCGATGGTCTTGCGCATGCCGCTGTTGGGATAGGCGGTCACCGACTGCCAGGGCATCGGTGCCGGCTGGGCCGGTTGAGCCGCCTGCACAGCAACCGAGACCGCCGGAGCAGGTGCCGGAGCGGGCGCGGCGGCCGGCACCGGTGCCGAAGACACCGCTCCCTGCGCCACCGCTCCCTGCGCCACCGCCCGATCGACATCCAGGCGCACGATCCGCCCGCGCGGGCCGGACCCTGTCAGGCTGCCGAGGTCGATCCCTTCCAACGCCGCCAGCCGGCGGGCCAGGGGCGAGGCCAGGACGCGCCTCCCCTGCCCGGCTTCCGGCCCGGACGGCGGAGCAGCAGCCGGAGCCCTCTCTTCAGCAGCCGCGCCCGGCGCGGGAGCCGGCTCAGGCACCGCAGCGGACACCGCCCCCGGCAGAGTGTCAACGTTCTCTCCGTCCGCCAGCAGCAGGGCGATGGGGCTGTTGACTGGCACGCCGGCAGACCCGTCGCCGACCAGGATACGACCCAGGACACCGGCCGCCTCGGCTTCCATTTCCAGGGTGGCCTTGTCGGTTTCCACTTCGGCGATCACGTCGCCGACGGCAATGGCATCCCCTTCCGCCTTCAGCCAGCGGACAAGGGTGGCCTCTTCCATCCCGGCGGCCAGGACGGGCATCAGGATTTCCGTGGCCATGGGTTCAGGCTCCGGTGGGCTGGGGGCGGTCGTCGCGATACGCGGTGACGTCGGCGTATTCGACGAACTCCAGGATGTTGCCTTCCGGGTCGCGGCAGAACACCAGGAAGGTGCCGGGGCGCACCTCCACCACTTCGGCGCCGGTCATCACGTCCACCCCGGCATCCAGCAGCTTGGCCAGCAGGGCCTTCAGGTCATCGACGATGAAGGTCAGATAGCTGGTACCGCGCCGGTCGAGGATATAGGGCAGGACCGGCGGGGCTTCGGCCGCCGGGCGGGCCGGCTCCAGCAGCTTCACCCGCTCGCCCCAGGGGCTTTGCAGACGGGTGACGCGATAGGCACCGCCGGTCAGAGCCGACGCCGTGGCCTTGTCGCCGGGGACGGAGATCACGTTGACCTGACGGAAGCCCAGCAGGTCGATATAGAACAGGGCCAGCCGGTCCAGATCGGCACAGCACAGGCCCACTTCCATGGGAGCTGTCATTTTCATTGAAAACGTTTCCTTATATTCAAAGTGAGCGTCTGAACCTGTCGGACTATTCGGCCGCCAGCGGCAGCGGCCGTCCCTGGTCGGCCATCACGCGACGCAGGCCCTCTTCGATCTCTCCGGCACCGGCGCAGGCCGCCGTCTCCAGAACCTTGGAGATGCTCGGCGAAGCCTCGCCGCCACAGACCTGCTGCACCGGCTGGTCCAGCCAGTCGAACAGGCGGCGCTGGACCTCGCTGGCCAGCATCGGGCCGTAGGCGGTACCCACCGACCCCTGCTCGACGATCAGCACGTTGTTGGTCTTGCGCACCGACGCTTCGATGGTGTCCCAATCCAGGCCGGCCCGATCCAGCGACCGCAGGTCGATGACCTCGGCGTCGATCCCCAGGCGCTCCACCACCTCGATGGTTTTGGAGACCATGGCCAGATAGGTCAGCACTGTCATCCGCGTGCCCGGCCGCACCACCTTGGCCTTGCCCAGCGGCAGGAAGTAATCCAGGTCGTCCACCGGTGCCATGCCCTTGGCCGCATACAGATCCACATGTTCGATCACCAGCACCGGATCCTTGCACAGCAGGGCGCTGTTCATCAGCCCGACGTAGTCATAGGGCGTGGAGGGGGCGACGATCCGCCAGCCCGGAGAGGTGGCGAAGATCCCCGCCGGATCCATGGAGTGCTGGGACCCGTACCCCGTCCCCATCGCCACCTTGGTCCGCAGCACCAGCGGCATGTCGCGGTCGCCGCCGAACATGTGGCGGGCCTTGGCGATCTGGTTGAACACCTGGTCGGCGGCCACCCACATGAAGTCCGGATACATGAACTCGATCACCGGGATATAGCGGCCGTCCATGGCGATCCCGCCGCCCAGGCCGGCAAAGGCGTTCTCGCTGATCGGCGTGCCCAGGCAGCGGTCGGGGTAGGCATCGTGCAGGCCCCGGGTGGCCCCGTTGGTGCCGCCCTTCAGGCGGTGCACATCCTCGCCCATCACCACGATCCGCGCGTCCCTGTCCATGCGGCGCAACATGGTATCGGCCACCACGTCGACGAATTTCGCTTCGGCCAGGGCACCGGTGAAGGCCTCCTGTTCGGTGAAGCGGACACCGGAGAATTCCGACAGATCGCCCCGCACGCCGAAATCCCGGAAGTCCGGCGACGGCCACAGCTCGTCCTTGATGGCCCGCTTGCCGTCCGCCATCTCGACCAGCTGGGCGGCGGTGCGTTCCATCAGGTCGACGCAGCGGGCGCGCAGGCCCTCCACGTCCTCGGCCGTCAGCAGGCCCCGGTCGATCATGCGGCCGGCCACCAGATCCAGCGGATCCCGGGCGCGCCATTCCTTTTCCTCGTCCTTCGTGCGATAGCCGAAGGCGCTGCCCGGCAGCGGGCCGTTCTGGTGGAAGAAGCGGTACAGGTCGGCTTCGATGACCGTCGGGCCGTTGCCCGCGCGCATCACCGCCAGAGCCTCCTGCGTGGCCAGATAGACGGCCAGAGGATCCATGCCGTCCACCTTCCACGACGGGATGGCAAAGGCGCCGCCCCGGGCGGACAGGCGGGGTTCGGCCGTGGCCTCCTCCACCGTGGTGGAGACCGCATAGCGGTTGTTTTCGATAAAGAAGCACAGCGGCAGCTTCCACGCCGCCGTCAGGTTCATGGTCTCCAGCACCGAGCCGATGTTGACCGCCCCGTCACCGAAATAGGTCACGGCCACGTCCCCGGCCGCCGCCCGGCGATGCGCCCAGGCCGCCCCTGCCGCCAGCGGCACACCGCCGCCGACGATGGCGTTGGTGCCCAGGCAGCCGGCTTCCGCCCAGCGCAGGTGCATGGAGCCGCCCCGGCCCTTGCAGTAGCCCTGGGCCAGGCCGAGAATCTCCGAAAGGGTCTTCAGGATCACCTCGGACACGGTATCGGACAGGCCGGCCCTGGGGTCCAGGCCTTCTGGCGCCACATAGTGCAGGGCCTTGGCCAGGAACTGATGGTGGCCACGGTGGGATCCGTTGACCTCGTCACTGCCCCGCAGCGGCAGGGCAGAGCCGACCGCTCCGCCTTCCTGACCGATGGAGGAGTGGGCCGGGCCATGGACCAGCCCCTGACCGGCCAGTTCCAGCACCTTTTCCTCGAATGCGCGGATCAGGTGCAGTTGGCTCAACATGGTACCGAGAAGGGTCGGATCGGCCGCAGTCCAATCGGCATCCGTCGTCCGCAGCTCCCGCCATTCGGCGGCGGGGGTGAGGGCAGCATGAGTGGGCATCGGAATTCACTCCCGGGTTAGAATTACACGTATCCGTAAGCGGTCCAGCCGCCGTCCACACCAAGCGTCTGCCCGGTGATGAAGGCGGCGGTGTCGGAGGCGAGGAAGACCGCCACGCGGGCGATCTCGTCGGGGTCTGCGAAGCGGCCGGCGGGGGTGCGGCGCTTCAGCGCCTCGCCGTCCATGCGGCCGCTGTCGATCAGGTTTTGCATCAGGGCGGTCTGCACATAGCCCGGCGCGATGGTGTTGACGCGGATCCCCAGATGCGCCCATTCCACCGCCAGAACCCGGGTCAGCATGTCCACGCCGGCCTTTGTGGCGCAGTAGCCCGCCCGGTTCGGCGCGGCCACGGTGCCGTACATGGACCCGAGGTTGAGGATCACCCCGCCCCCGGTCTCGGCCATGCGCTTGCCGGTCTCGCGGGCCACCAGGAAGACCCCGGTCATGTTGATGTCCACCGCCCGGCGCCATTCCTCCAGGCTCAGCTCGAAGGTCGGGGTGTTGCACGACACGCCGGCATTGTTCACCAGCACGTCCACGCGCCCCAGCCCGGCAACGGTATCGGCGACAGCTGCGCGCACCGCATCCTCATCGGTGACCGAGCCGGTCAGGGCGAGAACCTCCGCCCCCTCGGCCCGCAGGTCCCGGGCAGCGGCGTCGACCGCCACCGCGTCGATGTCCAGCAGCGCAACGGCCGCACCGTCCCGCGCGAAGTGACGGGCGGTGGACAGGCCGATCCCGGTGGCCGCCCCGGTCACCAGCACAACCCGCCGGTCATCCGATGGGGAGGTGTTACTCCGCTCCATATCCACTCCTACACCTGATAATCAGGTCATCTGACAAGTTGAATTTCAACGGACTGCCCCCACGCTCCGTCGCGGGGAATCCCGGCGCTTTGATCATGGGAACCGGCGGCGCGGCTGGTCAGGCCACCTCCAGCCATTCGCGGCGAATGTCGGTGCGCGCCTGCATATCCTCGGGCGAGCCGGAGAAAACCACTTCACCATGGCCCATCACCAGAACGCGCTTGGCCACCTTCAGCGCCATGCTCATCTTCTGTTCCACCAGCAGCACGCCCACGCCCCGATCATGAATGTCGCGGATCACCTCGGTGACCACATCGACGATCTTGGGTGCCAGACCTTCGGTCGGCTCGTCGATCAGGATGACCAGGGGATTACCCAGCAGGGTCCGGCACATGGTCAGCATCTGCTGTTCCCCGCCGGACATGTAGCCGGCCTTCTGGTCACGCCGTTCACGCAGGCGGGGGAAGTAGGTGTACATGTCCTCCATGGTCCAGCGCGGCGCCCCGTCCACACCGGGCAGCACACCCATGCGCAGGTTCTCTTCCACCGTCAGGTTGGGGAAGACCAGGCGTTCTTCGGGCACATAGCCCAATCCCTGGCGCGCCACCGACGACGGCGCCCGGCCGGCCAGTTCGGTACCGCGCAGGGTGACCGTTCCCGCCGCCGGCGCCACCCAGCCCATCATCGCTTTCAGGGTGGTCGAGCGGCCGGACCCGTTGCGGCCCAGCAGGCTGATGATATCGGCGTCTTCCATCTGGAAGGACACACCGTGGAGAATGTGGCTTTTGCCGTAGTAGGCATGCAGGTCCTGGACGTGCAGCAGCATCAGGCGGCCTCCTCGCCAAGGTATGCTTCCTGAACCTTCCGGTTCGCGCGGATTTCGTCGGGCGTGCCGGTGGCCAGGATCTGGCCGTAGACCAGCACCGAAATTCGGTCGCACAGGCCGAAGACCACGCTCATGTCATGCTCGACGGTCAGCAGCGTCTTTCCCGCCGTCACCTCGCGCACCAGATCGACCACATAGGCCGTTTCCTCGCGCGACATGCCCGCCGTTGGCTCGTCGAGCAGGATCACGTCCGGGTCCGTGGCCAGGGTCATGCCGATTTCCAGCGAGCGCTGTTCGGAATAGGTCAGGTCCGCCGCCGGGGTCTGCGCCCGGTGGCCCAGGCGCACCTTCTCCAGCAGGGCCATGGCCTCGTCATTGATGGTCCGCTTGCGCGAGATGCGGCTGAACAGGTCGAACCGCAGGCCGTGTCGGGCCATGATGCCGATGCGCACGTTTTCAAACGCGGTCATGCGCCCGAAAATATTGGTGATCTGGAAGGACCGGGCCAGGCCCTTGCGGTTGATCACCTCCGGTGCCAGCCCCTGGATCGGCGCCCCGTTCAGGGCAATCACCCCATCCGAGGGCGGGAACGCGCCGGAGATCAGGTTGAACAGGGTCGATTTGCCCGCCCCGTTGGGGCCGATCACCGCATGGCGCTCGCCCCGGATGATCTCCAGGGTCACGCCGCGCATGATCTGCAGGCCACCGAAGTTCTTCATCACGTCCGTCAGGCTCAGGACGATGTCTTGGCTGCTCATTGTCAGGCCCTCCCTTCGGCGACGGTCTTGGCCGGAGCGGCACCGGTCGGCGCAGCGCCTTCGCCCCCGCTCTCCGCCCGTTCCTGGGCGCGGGTCACCCGCTTGCGGCCGCCTACCAGCAGGGTCAGGCCGCCGGCGATCAGCACCAGGGGCACCAGCCAGGTCAGAACCGACAGGGGATCCCACATTCCGCCCAGCACCGGCACCGCCTCCCATTCACCGGTCCGCTCGACAGCGGCCTGGTAGGCCTGGGCGAAGATGTGCTCCAGGGTCTGGATCAGGAAGACGCTGCCCACGGCGGTGAACACGCCCCCGGCGATGGCCACAGACAACGGTGCGGCGATGCGGGACCAGGCGATGCGCCGGCGCATGCGCCACAGGTCGACGATGCCGCCGCCCAGGCCCTGGGGCAGGAACAGCATCACCAGAACGAAGATCACCCCCTGGTACAGCAGCCACGAGCGTGTCATCTCGGATGCCAGGAAACCGAACAGGGTCAGCAGGCTAGCCCCCAGGATCGGCCCCAGGAACACGCCCGATCCGCCGACGAAGGTGTGCAGCACCACCTGGGCGGAGACATGGGTGCTGAAGATGTTGTAGTTGGCGGTTTCCGCGCTCATGGCCATCAGGCCGCCGGCCACGCCCGCCGCCATCGCCGAGATGGCGAAGACGACGATCTTGGTGGCGTGGGAATTATAGCCCATGAACCGCACCCGCTGTTCGTTGTCCCGCAGCGCCAGGGTCAGCCGGCCAAAAGGGGTGCGGGTATAGGCGAACAGCAGGCCGATACACAGGGCGACCCAGGCCAGGGTGACGTAGTAGACTTCGATCTGGCTGCCGAACATCAGTCCCATGGAGGGCATGCGCATGGACGACAGCCCGGACTCGCCGCCGAACACCCCTTCCCAGTGCGGGGCCAGGGCGTGGATCAGCTCGGCCATGGCCAGAGTCACCAGCGAGAAGTAGACCCCCGCCCGCTGGGTGGCGAAATAGCCGGCGATCAGGCCGCCGATCAGCCCGACCACCGCCCCGGCGACGGGCAGCAGGATGGTCGGGAACGGCAGGCCGTCCTCGACGGCCACCATCAGGTGCAGGACGGCAAAGGCGCCCAGGCCGAAATAGGCGGCATGGCCGAAGGACAGCATGCCCCCTTGCCCCATCAGCAGGTTGAAGGCCACGGCGAACAACGAGGCGATCAGCACGTTGGTCAGGGCGTTCTGCCAGCCCAGGCCCAGCAGGGGCGGCACGGCGATCAGCAGCACCGCGCACAGGGCGGGCAGGAGAATCTTGGCTTTCATCATCGGTCGTTTCCCTCGCCCTTAATTCTTGGAGCCCATCAGCCCTGCGGGACGCACCATCAGGACGATCAGCATCAACAGGAACGGCACGGTGCCCGACACCGACGACAGGGTCATGGTCAGCAGCCCCCCGGTCCGGGTGGCCCAGTCCCCCAGTCCGACCACGGACAGAAGCCCGGCCAGCGACCAGTCGAGCCCGACGGCGAACGAGGTGAAAACACCGATCAGCAGCGACGCCACCAGCGACCCGGCCAGGGATCCCAACCCGCCGACGACAACGATCACGAAAACGATCACCCCCAGTTCCAGGGCCATGTTGGGGTTGGTCGGGAAGAAGGCCCCGGCCACCGCGCCGCCCAGTCCGGCCAGCGCCGCGCCGACGCCGAACACCCCCATGAACACCAGCGGCACATTGTGGCCCAGCGCCTCGGCCATCTTGGGCAGACGCTCGGCACCGCGCACGATGATGCCGATGCGGGTCCGGGTCAGCAGCACCATCAAGGACACGAACATCGCCAGGGCGATCCCGCCGATGAAGATGCGGTAGAAGGGGTAGTTGGTGCCGAACAGGGTGAAGGCGGCGAAGTTCAGGCTGTCGGGCATGGCGTAGTTCACCGGGAAATCGCCGTAGAACAGCTTGACCAGCTCTTCGAAGATCAAGGCCACGCCAAAAGTCAGCAGCAGTTCGTGGGCATGGCCGTGGCGGTGGATCCGCCGCAGCATGTAGCGTTCGATCAGAACGCCGATCACGCCCACCAGAAGCGGCGCGACAAGCAGGCCCACCCAGAAATTGAAGATGCCGGACAGGGTGTAGGCCAGGTAAGCCCCCAGCATGTAGAACGAGGTATGCGCGAAGTTCAGCACACCCATCATGCCGAAGATGAGGGTCAGGCCGGCCGACACCATGAACAGCAGCATCCCGTAGATGGCGCCGTTCAGCGTGGAGATGATCAGGAATTCCATTGCTGGCTCCCATCCCTGGTTGGTGAGTCGTCACCGGCAGGCCGGTCCGGCACACCAGGGGTAGATACGAAGGAGTCTGCGGTACAAAGGGACCGGCGCCCCGCCCATCCGCCCGGAGAGGGAGAAAGGCGGCGGCAGGGCACCGGCCCGGCCATCCATGGGGGACGGCTTAGGAGGGACGGTCCATCTCGCAGGAGTCCTGAACCGGGTAGAGCGCCTTGTCGGCCGGCACCACCTTGACCGGCTTGAAGCCCATGTCCGTGCCGTCCACCGGATAGGTCACGTCCTTGGAGACCTCGGACACGATCACCGGCAGCACCACCTGGTGGTCTTCCTTGCGGATCGACTGGGTGCCCACTTCGGTGTCCAGGGTCACGCCTTCGATGGCCAGGGCGATGGCGTTGGTGTCGATGTCACCCCCCTTGAAATCCACCGCTTGCAGCGCCTTGGTAAACATCTTCATGCCGTTGACCGAGCCCGGCTCCACATAGACCGGCAGGTGGCCGGTGACCGTCTCGTAATCCTTGACGAAGGCGGGATCGGCCAGTTCCACGTTGCCCGGATGGGCCACATAGCTGCCCAGCGCCACTTCGCCGGCATTGCCCAGGTTGCCCACTTGATCCAGGAAGGCGGTGGCAAAGCGCACCTTCAGGCCCGCATCCCCCGCCGCCTTCATCAGCAGCAGCAGGTCATTGGACCAGTTGCCGGTCATCACCGTGTCCGGGCCGGCATCCTGGATCTTGGCAATGAAGGGCGCGAAGTCCTGGATGCGGTTGACCTCGTGCAGGTCCTTGCCGACCACCTCGTAGCCGTATTCCGCGGCCCCGGCCTCGACGGCGGCTTCCACGTCCTTGCCCCAGGAATAGTTCTGGTTGATCGAATAGATCTTCTTGCCCAGGGTCCCCTGCTCGCTCATTACCTGCGCCAGGGCGCCGATGCGCATCGGCGCGGTGGTGGTGAAGCGGAAGCTGTGGAAGTGGCACTTCTCGCCGGTCAGTTCCAGGGCTTCGGCACCCAGGTTCAGATACAGGATCGGGCTGTCGGGATTGCGGATGTTGTGCTTGCGCACATCTTCCGACACCTGGCCGGCCACCGCAGAGGACGAGCCCTGGATGACCACGTTCACGCCGTCGGCCACCGCCTGCTTGAACTTCGCGGCCGCGCCGTCGGTGCTGCCGCCGTTGTCGTATTCGTTGATGACAATCGCTTCGCCGTTGAAGCCGCCCTCGGCATTGACCTTGTCGAGCACGTAATGGGCAGCGGTGGCGTACAGGCGACCGGTGGAAGTCTGCGACCCCGACAGGCTTTCGATGATGGCGATGCGCAGGGGCTCCGCATGGGCAACCGAAGCCGATCCCAGGGCGGCAATGGCGGTGGACGTCGCGGCAACGGCGCAAAGGGCCAGAACCTTGGACTTCATGAACTGTTCCTCCAGAGTGCTTTTTTGTCAGGCGGGCTTGCTGGTTGGTTAGGTGGTCGGGTAGGCGTGACAAAGGGGTGGCGCCGCCGGGCGCCCCCCGGAAAAGGCGAACCCGTCAGGCGGTCCGTCCGGTCACGAATTCGGCGATCAGCGTCAACTGGGCGTCGAGCATGCGGCGCCCCATGTGCACGCGGCAACCCTTGTCCCTGGCCGCCAGAAGCAGAGGCGTCCATTCGGGATGCATGATGACCTCGGCCACAGTCATTTCCGGGGCCAGGGTGTCGGGATCCAGCGGCAGGGGATCCCCCGCCTTCAGGCCGAGGCTGGTGCCGTTAACAACCAAGTCGTGCCCTCGGGCATTTGCGTCGGAAACCGACAGCCGCACCGCCGGATGGGCTGCGGCAATGCGGTCGACGAGGGCTTCCGCCTTGTGGCGGGAGCGGTTGGCGACGGCAAGGTGGCTGACACCGGCTTCGACCAGGGCTACGGCGATGGCGGACGCCGCCCCGCCGGCCCCGAGCAGCAGGGCCGACCGCCCCTTTGGGTCGATCCCCTGGCCGATCAGGCCGGACACGAAGCCGCGGCCGTCGAACAGCGCGCCCTCGAAGCGGCCGCCCTCGGTCCGGCGCAGCACGTTGACCGCACCGGCCAGAACCGCGTCGCCAGCCACCGTATCGGCGAGTTCCCGGGCTGCCACCTTGTGCGGGACGGTGATCACCAGGCCATCGAGGTTGCGCAGGCCACGCAGGCCTTCGACAAAGGATTTCAGCCCCTCGGCAGGCACATGCATGGGCACGACCACACAGTCGTAGCCTTGCGCGGCAAACAGGACATTCAGGGCTTGAGGCGTTTGGACATGGGCCACCGGGTCGGCGACGACGCCGACAATCCGTGTGGCACCCGAAATCTGGGCCACGGGACGCTCCTCCTTACGAACTGTACGACCCGTTTGCCGGGCCTGTTTTGTCCGACCCGATTCCTCCGCCGAATCCATCCGGAGAAGCCGACCCGTTTGCCGGGTCTATTCGCAGGCCGATGACGAATCACCTACCACAGCCCCAACTTGGATGACAAGTCTATTAAGCAGGTTGGATGACAACCTGATAACCGGACCATCCGCTCACCAGCAAATTTTATTGGCTGCGCCGGGACCGTTGTGGTTAAACGGATGGGACAAGGCGGTGCACGCCCCTGGGGAAATCCGCCATCCAACACGTCAAAAACCAAGAATCATGGGAGAAAAGCATGAGTGAGTCGCGACGCCGCCATGCCGTCGTCACCGGCGCGAATGGAGAGATCGGACGCGGTATCGCCGCCGCTCTGGCACGGGACGGCTTCGTTCTGCATCTGACGGACCTGATCACCGACGGCCTCGACGCCTTCGCCGAGACCCTGGATACGGACGTCTCCAGCTATGCCCATGATGTGACCGACGCCGCCCGGACCGCTGCGGTGATGACGGCGATTGCCGAGGCCTCCGGCGGGATCGACGTGGTGGTGGCCTGTGCCGGCCTGTACCAGGACCTGCCCCTGCGCCAATTGACGCCGGCGCAATGGTCCAAGGCGCTGGCGGTGAACCTGGACGGTGTTTACCTGACCATCGCCGCCGCCCTGCCCCACCTGACCGAGGGCAGCAGCGTCGTCACCCTGACGTCGGTAGCCGGCCATCGCGGCAGCATCGACCATACGCCCTATGCCGCCGCCAAGGGCGGGGTGCTGACCCTGACCCGCAGCCTAGCCCAGGAGTTGGCCCCGCGCACCCGGGTCAATGCCGTCTCTCCGGGCCTGATCGACACGCGGATGATGGAGCAGATCGCCCCGGCGCGCCTGAAGACCAGCATCGACGCCCTGCCGCTCCGCCGCCTGGGCAAGGCCTCGGAAGTGGCGGACGTGGTTGCTTTCCTCTGCGGTCCCGGCGCGGCTTACATCACCGGAGAGACGGTGCACGTCAATGGCGGTCTGTACATCTCCGGATAAGCGCGCCATACCTCTATGGAACAATCATGACGCTCAGGACGGTACCCATGATCAAGGTTGGTAGTGAAATTAGGCGGGCGACCAGCCTCCCAGAGGAAGTCGCCCTCCAGCTCCGCCAATCCCTTGAACGGGGCGACTTCAAGGCCGGCGAGAAAATGCCGACCCAACAGGAACTCAGCGAGGCCTATGGCGTCAGCCGGCCCGTGGTGCGCGAGGCGATCTCTCTGCTGAAATCGGAAGGCCTGGTGATTTCCCACCAGGGCCGGGGGCTGTTCGTCAATCCGGAAGGCAGCAGTGTCTTCCGCATCAAGCCCGACCTGGAAAACCGCGACGACCTGGCCCTGCTGCTGGAGTTCCTGATGTCGGTGGAAGTGGTGGCCACCGAACTGGCCGCCGAGCGTCACACGGAACTGGACCTGAAACGCATCGAGATTGCGCTGAACGACCTGGGTCAGGCCGTCGAGGAAGGCCGGTCGGGCGTGGACGAGGACATGCGCTTCCATTCGGCGATCGTCGAGGCCAGCCACAACCATTACTTCGGTGAGTTCGCCCTGTTCCTGGAGCTGCAAGTGCGGCGCCTGATCCGAACGGCGCGGGAAAACACCGCCCGCCGCACCCACCTAGTGAAGGAGGTGCACGAGGAACACGAGGCGATCTACCACGCCATTGCCGCACGGGACGTCACGGCCGCCCGCGACGCCGCCGCCCGCCACCTGGCCAACGCCGCCGCCCGCCTGCGGCTGTATCGGGAGGGATAACCTCCCTTCCCACACACAACCTTGACGCCAGACCCATCGGCCCCATTCATGGGAACCGATGGGTTTGCCTATGCCGAAAGTGGCGCTCACACCCCTCCCGAACGATATTATCACGGTGCCACAGGGTGGACATTTCCACCTTAGAACTATATTAAATAGCGACGGAAGAGACAGAAAAACAAACCCGTCCGTGGTTGCCGCACACACTTCGAGAGGAGCACGTCCATGACCGAAGCCAAATGTCCCGTGATGCACGGGGGCGTCACCGCCGCCGGGTCATCGAACCTGGATTGGTGGCCCAATGCGCTGAACCTCGACATCCTCCACCAGCATGACCGCAAGACCGACCCCCTGGGACCCGACTTCAACTACCGCGACGCCTTGAACACCCTTGATATTGCCGCCCTGAAGAAGGACCTGCACGCCCTGATGACCGACAGTCAGGCGTGGTGGCCGGCCGACTGGGGGCACTACGGCGGCCTGATGATCCGCATGGCCTGGCACGCCGCCGGGTCCTACCGCATCGCCGACGGTCGGGGCGGCGGTGGCACCGGGAACCAGCGCTTCGCCCCGCTCAATTCCTGGCCCGACAACGTCAGCCTGGACAAGGCCCGCCGGCTGCTGTGGCCGATCAAGAAGAAATACGGCAACGCGCTCAGCTGGGCCGACCTGATCATCCTGGCCGGCACTATCGCCTACGAATCCGTTGGCCTGAAGACCTTCGGGTTCGCCTTCGGCCGCGAAGACATCTGGCATCCGGAAAAGGACACCTACTGGGGATCGGAAAAGGAATGGCTGGGACGCGGCCGCTATGACAGCGACGACAATCCCGAATCTCTGGAAAACCCGCTCGCCGCCGTGCAGATGGGGCTGATCTACGTCAACCCCGAAGGCGTGGGCGGCACGCCCGATCCTGCCAGGACGGCGCTGGAGATCCGCGAAACCTTCGCCCGCATGGCCATGAATGACGAGGAAACCGTCGCCCTGACCGCTGGCGGCCACACCATCGGCAAATGCCACGGCAATGGCGACGCCGGCAAGCTCGGCCCCGATCCCGAGAGTGCCGGCCCAGAGTCCCAGGGCTTCGGCTGGGCCAACCCCTCGGGCAAGGGCTGCGGCCGCGACACCATCACCAGCGGCATCGAAGGCGCCTGGACCACCCATCCCACCAAATGGGACAACGGCTATTTCGACATGCTGTTCAAGCATGAATGGGCGCTGACCAAAAGCCCGGCCGGTGCCTCGCAGTGGGAACCGGTGACCATCGCCGAAGAGGACAAGCCCCTGGACGTGGAGGATCCCTCCATCCGCCGCAACCCGATCATGACCGACGCCGACATGGCCATGATCACCGACCCGATCTACCGCAAGATTTCCGAACGCTTCCGCGATGACCAGGCCTACTTTTCCGAGGTTTTCGCCCGCGCCTGGTTCAAGCTGACCCACCGCGACATGGGGCCGAAAGCCCGCTACTTCGGCCCCGACGTCCCGGCCGGGGATCTGATCTGGCAGGATCCGATCCCCGCCGGCCCCACCGGCTATGACATCGCTGCGGTGGAAGCCAGGATCGCCGCCAGCGGTTTGTCGATCGGCGAAATGGTCGCCACCGCCTGGGACAGCGCGCGGACCTATCGCGGGTCGGACATGCGCGGCGGTGCCAACGGCGCGCGCATCCGCCTCGCTCCGCAGAAGGACTGGGAAGGCAACGAACCCGCCCGCCTGGCCAAGGTGCTGGGCGTGCTTGAAGGCATCGCGGCGGAATCCGGCGCCAGCCTCGCCGACGTTATCGTCCTGGCCGGCAATGTCGGGGTCGCGCAGGCCGCCAAGGCCGCCGGGGTCGATATCACCGTGCCCTTCGCCCCAGGCCGTGGCGATGCCACCGACGAGATGACCGACGCGGACTCCTTCGCGCCCCTGGAGCCGATCCACGACGGCTACCGCAACTGGCTGAAGAAGGACTACGTGGTCAGCCCCGAAGAACTGCTGCTGGATCGCACCCAGCTGATGGGCCTGACGGCGCCGGAAATGGTCGTCCTGGTGGGCGGCATGCGCGTGCTGGGAACCAACCACGGCGGCACCAAGCATGGGGTATTTACCAACCGCGAAGGGGTGCTGAGCACCGACTTCTTCGTCAACCTGACCGACATGGCCTATGCCTGGGAACCCGCCGGCGGCACCCTCTACACCATCCGCAACCGCAAGACCGGTGCCGTGGCGTGGACGGCGACGCGGGTGGATCTGGTCTTTGGATCCAACGCCGTCCTGCGCGCCTATGCCGAGGTCTACGCCCAGGATGACGCCAAGGAGAAGTTCGTGAAGGACTTCGTCGCCGCCTGGACCAAGGTCATGAACGCCGACCGGTTCGATATCGCCTGATGGTTTATATCGAATCGCGCGGATTCCGGCCCGCGCAGGGTGGCGTCCCCTGAGACTGACAAACGGGCGGGTCCTCCCGGACCCGCCCTTGCTTGTCGTCCAACGCCGCCGGATACGAAGCCTCTCAGGCCGCGCGGATACGCGCCAGGAAGGCTTCGATGTCGTGGCGCAGGGTTTCGGATTCCTTGGCCAGCAGGCCGGCGGCTTGCAGCACCTCGTCGCTGGCGGTTCCGCTCTGGCTGGCCACCTCGGAGACCCCCAGAACCCCGGCGGTCACCGTTTCGGTGCCGTTGGCCACCACCTGCACATTGCGGGAAATCTCCGAGATTGTCGCGTTCTGCTCGTCCACCGCTGCCGACACGCTGGTGGCAATGGTGTTGCTGTGCTCGATGACCGTACGGATCGACTGAATGGCCTTGACCGCCGCCGACGTGGCCGACTGCATGGAGCTGATCTGGGCGGAGATGTCTTCGGTGGCCTTGGCGGTCTGGTTGGCGAGGTTCTTCACCTCGCCGGCGACCACGGCGAATCCCTTCCCCGCATCCCCGGCGCGGGCCGCCTCGATGGTCGCGTTCAGGGCCAGAAGGTTGGTCTGCTCGGCAATGGTGGTGATCAGGTTGACCACCTCGCTGATGCGGGTGGCGGAATTGGCCAGCTCCGTGACGATGTCGTTGGTCGCATCCACCTCGCGCACCGCATCGCCGGCGACCCGGGCGCTTTCGTTGACCTGGGTGGCGATTTCACTACTGGAGGCCGACATCTCTTCGGTCGCCGCGGCGATGGTCTGGACGTTGCCGGACGTCTGTTCGGCCGCGGCCAGGGACGTACGGGACTTTTCGGATGTGGATTCGGCGATATTGGCCATGGAGCGGGCGGTATGCTCCAGTTCGGTGGCGGCTGAAGACACGGTTTGCAGCACCCCGGATACGCTGCTGTCGAATTGGGCGATGATCTTCTCGATCTCCGTCTGGCGCTTCACCCGCCGGGATTCGGCCTCCGCATTGGCCGCTTCGGCCTTTGCCCGCTTCTCGGCGTTTTCCTTGAACACCTCCAAAGCGCCGGCTAGGTCTCCGATTTCATCTTTGCGTCCCTCGTGGGGAACGACCACATCCTGCCGCCCCTTCGCCACGTCCAGCATGGCAGTGGTGATCTGCCCGATTGGCCGAATGACCCGGCCGCGCATCACGAGCATACCGACAATCCCGATCACCAGCGCGAAGAGAGCCAGAAGCGCGGATGTGATCAGGCGCGTCAACGCCGCAGCCGTTTTGTCGTCGGCGTACCGTCCGGTTTCGTCCAGCGCGGTCAGCGAAATGGTCACCAGCTTATCGAGCACGATATCTCCAAGCTTGTTCCACTCGGTGACATCAACGGCGTCAACCTGCCCGGCCGCCAGCGCCTTGGCGCTCTCCGCGAACCGCTCCTTCGCGGTGGCGTAGGACAGCATTGCATCGTCATAGGCGCGACGGATCGCCGGGCTCAGTCCGGGACGCCCGACCAGACTTTCCAGAACCTCCTGACCCGCCGTCGCCTGCCCCAGCAAGTCGGTGATTTTCTCCGCCTGTGCAGGCTTGATCTCCCCGGACACCAGCGCATCGCCGACCACCGAAGTCGCCAGGCCGACAGCGCCCCGCATCAGGTAGGCCGCACTCTTGATGGCGATCTGCTCGGCAATCACCGGATCGATCATGCGTACGTTGTCATCCAGCCCGACAGAGATCTTTTCCAGCAGGCTGATGGTCTCACTGACGGCCGTTTGCCATTGTTGCGCCAGGTCCGCGGGGCGACCGGACAGCGGCTTCCTCAAGGCATCGTCCACCTGTGGGCGCAGCCGCTCCAAGACCTGACGGCTGCGATCCAAGGTATCGGCACCGACCGCCGTGCCGCAATCGATCCGCCGGCAACTGGCGATCACACGCTCGACAGCCGGGCGGGAAGTCTCTCGCTTGTCGGACAGAAAACTCAAAAAGGCGGCATCCGCCGGGTCCTCCCCGTTCAGCGCGGCCCGTACCGGCCCACGCTCCCGTCGGGTGTTCTGGATGGCAATGAAGACATCCTCGGCCGCCTTCGCGGTCTCCGCCGCCATCCCGGCCTCCTGCCACTGCTCGACAGCGCCAACCATGGCAACGCTCAGGCGTATCACCAGAATGGCGAGCAGCAGCCCGAACAGCAGCGGCAACATGACGGCGATGCGCATATCACGCAGAATGGACAGCATGGGCGGCTCCTGGGGAATGTCATTTTAGGTGAACTCAGGTCGAGACATAAACCCAGAGAGCAATTGGCGTGCCACCCAAGGTAAGCTGGCGAAACCAGCGATCACCCAAGGACCGCAAAGCCCTATATGTGCATTATGACGCTCATGAATTTGCAAACTGCATCAGCTATCCCAAGATGCAGCGAGTCGAACCAGACGCCGGAGAGCTCTTTCAGGAAATCGAAGCAACCGCCGTGGAGGCGGTTTTATTATCACGCCGATAGACGGTAGGGGATACACCGGTCTCCTTTTTAAAAGATTTACAGAAATAATTCACGTCCTGGTAGCCGAGATCGAGGGCGATTTCCGTGACAGACTGGTCGCTTTCCACCAGCTTCTTCCGCGCCCATTCCATACGCCGGCGGGTGAGATAGCTGATGAAGGTCTCGTCCATGGACTTTTTGAACAGGCGGCTGAGGTAGCTGGGTGTCACGCGCGTGAACGTCGCCACCTCCTCCAGGGTAATGGCGGTATGGAGATTCCGCTCTATGTAGTTAAGGACGTTCTGGATCCGCTTCGGCGACTGGCCGAAGCGCTCTTCCGAGACCTCGAACATCAGGTTGACCAGCTCTTCGATCATCGACAGCACGCGGTGATGGGTGCGGTCATCCAGGCGCATGTCCTCCAGTTCCGCCAATTGGCCGGTCAGCCGCTGGGGAATGCGCAAACCCCGCTTGATCACCAGGTCCAGCAGGGCGGTGGTGAAGTCCAGCACGGCGTCCCGGGGCGGCTCGCCCTTGCGGCCGTAAATCCGGTCCACATGGCTGCGTGTCAGGGCCAGACAGTCCCGATAGGCGTTGCGGTCGAGCAGCGCCCCCACATGTTCCGCCACTTCCTTGCCGGTGCGGTCGGAATCCAGGGTTTCCAGACAGGCGCTGACGGCGGCCAGCAGGGTTTCCGGCCGGATCGGTTTCAGCAGATAGTCGTCAGCCTTCAGATGGATGGCCGACCGCATGATGTTGAAGTAGTCGTAGGCCGTGGTGATGATCACCCGGGTGGCCAGATGGCGGTCGCGGATCGCCTGGATGATCTCCAGACCGGTGGGCTTGGGGATGTTGATATCCACCAGCATCAGATCGATGGGCGGTCCGTCGAGCAGGGCCAGCGCCTCCCGCCCGTTGCGCGCTTCTCCCACCACGCGCACCGTCTCCAGCCCCTTGGACAGGATGGATTTCAGCGCCTCGCGCTCCAGTTCCTCGTCCTCGACGATGGCTATGGTGAACATCGTCCGTTCCTTGCCCGGTCCGTCACGAAGGCTCCCTCACGCGCCATAGGGGTCGAAGCGCAGCGGCAGACGGAACCGCACCCGCGTGCCCCGCCCCTCTGCCGTCGGGCTTTCGATGGCCAGCCCGTGATCGTCGCCGAAGAAATGGCGCAGGCGGGTATCCACATTGTGCAGCCCGATGCTGACCCGGCCGTGATGATCGGCCTGCCCGGCCAGCGCCCGGGTTACCAGGGTCCGATCGATCCCCTCGCCGTTGTCGGCGATCTCGATGATCAGGTCCGTGCCGTCATCGGTGGCGGTGATGGTGATCCGCCCATCACTTTCGCAGGGCTCCACGGCATATTGAACGCTGTTCTCCACCAGGGGGTGGAGCCCCATGAAGGGGCAGAACACCTCGGCGTAGCTGTCGGGCACGTCAATATCAAAGGACAGACGGTCGCCCATGCGCAATTTCTGGATATACAGATAGTTGCGCACATGGGTCAGTTCGCTGCCCAGAGACACGATCTGGGAGCCGCTTTTCTTCAGCACATAGCGCATCATCTCGGCAAAGGCGTGGACAGTCTGTTCGGTCCGCCCCGCACCTTCCAGCAGCGCCAGCCGGCCGATGGTATTCAGCACGTTGAACAGGAAGTGGGGATTGACCTGACAGGACAGGGCCTGCAGTTCCGCCTCCTGCAGGGATTTTTCCAACTCCACCCGCTTCTTGGACTCCTCCATCAGGCGGAGATTCTTGGTCCAAAGCTCCTGGGCGACGGCGTTGGCGTAGCTTTCTTCCACCAGATAGGCGGACAGATAGAATAGGGTATAGGCTGCCGAGCGCAGCTTTTCGTAGGACACCTGATTGATGTCTTCGCGCAGGGCCACGAGGATGGGGTTCTGCCGCCAGCGATCGTCCTGGGGCAGCACGTCTTCCAGCTCCGACAGGCCGTCGGTGCGTTTCAGGGTCACCTGGCCGGAGATCACCGCTCCCAGATAGCGCCCGCGCATCAGGATCGGCGCGGCGAAATCCACCAGTCCGCAATGGCAGCGATAGATCGCCGGCTGGCCGGTGGCCAGAGCCTTGCGCCCGCCCAGGTCATCGCAGCGGAAGCAGTCGTCCCGGAAGGTTTCGATCACCCGGACGGATTTGCAGAACGCCGAAAACCCGCTGGGGCGGGTCACCGGCTCGCCGTGTTCATCGACGATCACCATGGCCACGCCCACGGCGGCACTGAAATTGTCCTGCACCTTCTGAAGAAGATCGACGCTGATCAGGTCCACCAGACGCTGAGACTGGTCGTCTCTCGCTTCATCCAAGCCCCCGTCCCCGGACTCTTCCAACTCTTCCTCATGCGGAATGGCCGGCGCTCCTCCACATTCCGCCGCGACGCTCCGCGCATAGCGCATCCACATGATCTGTCCTTTCCCATGGGAAGGCCCGGTCGTCGGACCTCCCGACATCGCCATGGGCGGCCGTCCTTCCGAGCCCGGATTCGCGCAAGCATGATGTCCGGATCGTCCCGGACAGGCACCGGAAAAGTATAGCACGAATAATGGTGGACAGATGGTCCCGGTCGGGGTCTCCGATGCCAAAATCTTCCACAGCTGCACTCTCAAGCTGCACTTGAATATTATCAACCACCAAAGACAGGCACTATTACTGTACCGATCCCGTAATGATGCTTGATTTCGTACTCGTCAGCCCGCGATCTCGTGAAGATCACTATCCTCCGATCATGCAGGACAGCCCCAGTTCCTCGATAACCTTGACCAGGGGAGCCATATCCTGTTTCGACAAGGGCTGAGTCGCACCCATGGGATAAGGGCGGTTCAGCAAGTCATACTTGTTTTCGCCGAAGGTATGATAGGGCAGCAGGTGGACCGTATCGACGCCGGGCATCAGCTTGGCGAAGCGACCGATGGCGGCGATAGACTGGGGATCGGCGTTCACCCCGGGCACCACCGGCACCCGCACCACGGTCTGGGTCAACGAGGCGATACGCAGCGCGTTTTCCAGGATGCGGCGGTTGTGCACGCCGGTATTGGCTTCATGAACCCGGGGATCGATGGCCTTGATGTCCACCAGGGCATGGTCGACCAGGGGCATGACGTCGTTGATCACGGCGGGATCGGCATAGCCGGTGGTTTCCATGGCCGTCGACCACCCCTGTTCGCGGCAGGCTTTCAGCAGGTCCTTCGCGAACTCGGACTGCACCAGCGGCTCCCCGCCGGACAAGGTGATGCCGCCGCCGGAGCGGCGATAGTGGGTGGCGTCCTTGCGCAGTTCCTTCATCACCGCCCAGACACTCATCCGGCGGCCCTTCAGGGTCAGGGCCTGGGTGGGGCAAACGTCGGCGCATTTGCCACACCCCACGCAGCGGGAGCGGTCGACGAAGTCCGGGTTCTTGAAAGACAGCGCCTTGACCCCGCAGACCTCCACGCATTTGCCGCACTTCAGGCATTTGGAAGGCTGATACATCAACACCGGATTGAGTATTCGATATGCCTCACGGCAGTCCGCTTCGCGGGCGCCTCCGGCGGGGCGGGCTCCGCCCGGCGGCCAGTCGGCCGCTTGCGTCGGGTTCGGACTTGGTCCCGCACCCTCCGAATTTTGGGACTCCGGGTTGCAGCACCAGCGGCAGGACAGCGGACACCCCTTCAGGAAAACGATGGTGCGGATGCCCGGGCCGTCGTGAATGGAGTAGCGCTGGATATCGAACACCACGCCCTCGCGGTCATAGTGGATCTGGCTCATGGCAGGTCCTCGCGGAAAAAAGCGGGCAGCGGTCAGTGCGACGCCGTCCCGTCTTGAATGGCCCTCAAAGCCGTGGACACGGCGGAGGTCTCGCCGAACAGCGCCAGGGTCGTCACATGGGTGGGACAGCTTCCGAAGACCTCGGCCGTGTACACGTCGGCAGCCTTCAGAGCGATGTCGGCGAAGTAGTAAAGGTCGGCGATGCTGGTCTGGATCAGACCGATTGAGGACACCGCATTCTTGTCCAGCCAAGTCCGGGCCTCCGGCGGCACACGGTGCCGGAACATCAGCATGACATTGGGGTCCGGAGCGTTGATTGTCCTGATTTGCATGGTCGTCTCTCCTCACACAGGCCCCTAGGCGCAGGCCCCGGGCAGGACGGATTTCCATGCCGCCCGGGGCGGGAGGGGGGCACCGGTCAGCGGATGTTGAGACTTTCCACCATCACGCAGCGGCGCTGGCGAGCGAACGAGCGGGGCGAGGTCAGCCCCTCGCCGGTGGGACCGGCGATGGTGAAGGTGGCATGCCCCTGGCCGCCGGCGCCGATGCCGGCATAGGACGGGCCGTTCTTCACGAAAATGGTGGTCTGCATCAGCTTGGCCATCTTGGTCAGCTTGCGGACGTTGGTGGAATGCATCATCGCCGTATGGCGGTTGCCGCGCTCCACTTTGACCGCCAGATCGATGGCCGCATCCACATCGGGTACCCGCACCAGCGGCAGGATCGGCATCATCAGCTCTTCCTGAACGAAGGGATGCTCGGCGTTCAGCTCGATCAGGATGACCTTCACCCCCTCCTCCGGCACCACGCCGATCTGCTCCAGCAGGTATTGCGCGCTCTTGCCCACGCAATTGGTCTGCGGGCCGCCTTTGTCGGTCAGGACCAGGGCTTCCAGCCTGCGCACCACCGCCGGATCGTCGATCAGCTGGGCGCCGGCGCGGGTCATGGCATGGATCAGAAAGTCGGCCACCTGGTGGACGGCGATCACTTCCTTCTCGGCGATGCAAGGCAGGTTGTTATCGAAGGAACAGCCGTTGACGATGTCGCGGGCGGCCTTTTCGATGTCGGCGGTTTCGTCGACCACCACCGGCGGATTGCCCGCCCCGGCACCGATCGCCTTCTTGCCCGTGGACATCACCGCCTTGACGATGCCGGGGCCGCCGGTGGCCACCAGCATGCGCACGCCGGAGTGGGCCATCATGGCGTTGGTATTTTCGATGGACGGCTGATCGACGGTGACCACCAGATTGGCCGGCGCCCCCAGCTCGGCCAGCCGGCGGTTGATCATCCGCACGGTCAGCAGCGAGACATCCTTGGCCCGAGGATGCGGGCTGAAGACCACGCTGTTGCCGGCGGCCAGCATGCCGATGGCATTGCAGATGATGGTTTCCGTCGGATTGGTGGTCGGCGTGATGGCGCCGATCACCCCATAGGGCGAGAACTCCACCAGAGTCAGGCCATCGTCGCCACTGCTGGCGCAGGTGGTCAGATCCTCGACCCCCGGGGTCTTGGTAGCGGCCAGCCGGTTCTTGATGATCTTATGCGCCACATTGCCCATGCCCGTCTGCTCGACGGCCATGCGGGAGAGGGTTTCCAGGGTATCGCCTTCCAGGATCACCGCGCGGATGCCCTCGACAAAGCGCCCCCTGTCGGCCATGGAGCACAGCATGTACTGCCGCTGGGCCACTTCTGCCGCTGCCACCGCCGCGTCCATCGACGCGAACACGCCGTCGGCATCCGCCCAGCCTCTCGCCGCCACTTCCGTAACCGTGTCCACGGCCTCCTTCCAGCCGCAGCCCCTGGGATTGGGCACGAAGGTGCGGTCGGGCGCGTGTTCCGGCCCGGCGGCCTGCTGTTCTGCCAGCACCTTGGCGACGGTGCGTGCGATCACGTCGTCTTCCGCCGGGCCGGCGCTGCGGGTGATCGGGGTTTCCGGTCCCTCGGAGCCGCCTTCATAGGCGTCCAGCACCTCGGAAACCACCGCCGCAATCCGCGCGTCATCCATGATCAGATCCTCCATCAGGGCGCTGCGCCCTGTTCACAAGAAAGCGGTCATTGCCCGCCGGGCGATGTCCATGTCCTGCTCAACGGTTCCGCCGCTGATGCCGATGGCACCCAACCGGACCCCGTCGCGTTCCAGCGGAAAGCCGCCGCCGAAAATCACCACCCGCCCGCCGTTGGTCGCCTCCACCCCTTGCAGCGCTCCGCCCGGCCCCGCCAGCGCCCCCAGGGCGTGGGTGGCCATGCGAAAGGCGGCTGCGGTGAAAGCCTTGTTCACGGCGATATCCACGCTGGCCGGCAACGATCCCTCCATACGGTGGAACAGGATCGGCAGCCCTTCCGGATCGGCGATGGCGACGACGACGGGCAAGTTGATCGCCCGCGCCTCCCGCTCCGCCAGGTCGGCCAGGCGCTTGGCTTCGTCGAGTGCCAGCGCCAGCCCCTGCCCGGCCAGAGCGGCCCGGACCATAGTCACGAGGTCGGCCGGTTTCGGTGCTGACTGGGTCATCATCCGGTCCCCCTATTCCACCGTTTCAACCGTATCGACGATGCCGACGATGGCCGCATCGATGACGGTATCTTCCGCGCCGTCGACTTCGCGGGCGCCGCTGCCCGACGAGACGATGACGATTTCGCCATTGCCCGCACCGACGTTATCCACCGCAATCTCGGTGTCGCCCGTGGGAAGCAGCTTTTCCGTCAAACGGATCACGATCAGCAGCTTCCTGCCCATCAGCGAAGGGTCCTTGCTGGTCGAGACGACGGTTCCGATGACTTTGCCGAGGTACATGACTGTCTCTCCCCTTCACATCCTGATGAGGTCGATCCCGCGCGACCGCAGGATTTCGGCGGCCAGCGGAGTCACCAGGGTCCCGGCACCGATCCGCGCCGTGCGGCCGGCCCAGGCGGACGCTTCGGCGGCCCCGAGAACCCGCCCAGCCGGGGCCGGCGCCTCGGTGGGTTCATGGGGCTGGACCGCCGGACTGATCGGAAGCGGCCGGGCCGATTGGGCGGTGCGGGCCAGGGTGGCGGCCCAGGCAATGCGGATCCCAAAAGAGCGCAATGTCTCCAGATGGCCGGCCATCACCGCCCGTTGGGCCGCCGGCAACCGGTCTCCCCAGGCGCGGCTGTCGGGACAGCAGCCGTCGGTGGCGACGATAATGGTCTTGCCCCGCTCCAGCGCCCGCCCCAGCAGGTGGGCTGCGAAGCTGTCGTGCAGCCCCAGGGCGGTCTTCGCCGCCAGAGTCCGGGTCAGTGTCGGCACCAGCACCAGCGAGGTATCGTCCAGCAACACTTCCGGGTCGGCAGGCTCTGTCACCCGCATCCGATGACGGGCGAGCGCGGAGCGCAGTGGGGTGGCGAAGGGTGCGCGCATGCCGTCGGACAGCGCATGCTCCAGATGCCAGCCTTCCGCAGCCAGGGTATCGAGGCCGCACAGAGCCGCCTCCTGGCCCAGCGCCGTGGCACCGTGCAGCACCAGGGCGGAGCGCCAGTGGGCCAGCAGCCGTGCGGCCACCGCGTCGGCGAGCACGGAAACCAGGGCCTGCTCCACCAGGCGATCAAGATCCCGGGCGATCATCGGCCGTCTCCCCCATCGGTGGTGGGGCCATACATGGCGATACCCAGGGGGGTGACCAGCAGGGGCCGGGCCGGCTTGATCACGGGCCGCGCGACCACCTTTGCGAACACCCGGTCGAAGCGGTCGAAGGCGCAGGCCCCACCCACCAGGTGGACGGCCTCCACCGGCCGCTCACCCAGGAAATCGGCGACGATGCGTGCCATCTTTTCGACCACCGGCTGGATCACCGGGAACACGGTGTCCTGTTCCGCCGGGTTCAGTTTCATCTCTTCGGCCTGGTCGAAATCCAGGCCCAGGGCGCCGGCGAGCACCAGGGTCATATGAGTGCCGCCCGTCGCTTCGTCGTGGACGGCAACCACCGCCCCGTCCCGCAGCAGGCTGATGCCCGTTGTGCCGCCGCCGACGTCAACCACCGCTCCGTCACGCAGGCCCAAGGCCCGGGCGGCGGCGGTGGGTTCGTCGATGATCTCCACCAGATCCATGTCGGCGGCGTCGACCACATTGCCGATGGCCTTGGCGTTGCCCGGGGTGATGCCCGGCGGAATGGCGGTGGCCGCGCGCTCCAGGGACAGGCCCAGGCGCTCTTCCAGGTCGGCCTTCATCCGCCGGACCATGGAGACGGCGCCGGTGTAATCGACGACGATCCCGTCCCGCGCCACCGTGCCCCGCCGCGTGGCGCCGGCCACCGGGCGGTTCGCCGCATCGACCACAGCCAAAACCAGATTGGCCGTTCCCAGATCGACCCCCACCTTCAACGGCCCCTCGGCCCGCTGGTCCGCCGGCAGGCAAACGCCGTCGCGGATCAGGCGGTCGAAGGCGATCAGGGTGGTGTCGGTGTCGGAAAGGGCTTTGGCGGTGACGGAGCACATGGCGCGGCTCCTTTCGGGGCAGGAGTGTTCTTGGTCAGGCGGTCTTGAGGATGCGGACGCGATCGCCGTTGCGCAGGCGAAAGGCGTTGGCCTCTTCGATGTCGATATGCATTTCGGGGGCAGAGGCCTGATCGGCCCGGACGGCCACTTGGCGCATGATCCCGCCGCGCGGGCCGGCGATCTCCACCGACACCGTGTCCCCGGACCGCAGTCCGAGGCGGGCGGCCGTGTCCAGGTCCATGTGGATATGGCGCAGGGCGACGATCACGCCTGCCGGGATGACGGCGGAGCCGGCGGGGCCGATCAGCTCGACCCCCGGGGTATCGTCCAGGTCGCCGGACATGCGCGGCGGCGGGGCGATGCCCAGTGTGAAGCCGTCGGCGATGGAGACTTCCACCTGGGTGCGGCCGCGCAGGGGGCCGAGAACGCGAACCTTGCCCAGCGAGCCCTTGGGGCCGCGCAGGGAAACGGTTTCCCGGGCCGCGAACTGGCCGGGCTGCTTCATCGCCTTCATGCGGGTCAGCGACGACCCGGGACCGAACAGGGCATCCATGTCCGTTCGCGACAGGTGAATATGGCGGTTGGAGACACCGATGGGGACAAGCGCCGGATCGGTGTCCGTATCGATGGCGGCATCGGGGCGGAGGGTGCCGGCGGACCGCGGATCTACCGCGCCGGCCAGAACATCCCGCAGGATCCGCTCGATAAGGTCTTCGGTGACGCGCATGACGGTCGGGGCTCCGTGTAAGGGGAGGTGACAGGCAAAAAAAGGAAGCAGGGGGCGGAGGGCGGTCCGGAAACGCGGAACCGCCCGGCCCACGTGCTTATCCCCGGCGTGCCTACCCGAGACGCGGCAGCATTTTTTCCACGTCCACATGCGGACGGGGGATGACGTGTTTGGAAACGACGGTGCCGACTTTCTCGGCAGCGGCCGCGCCCGCATCAACGGCGGCCTTCACCGCCCCCACATCCCCCCGGACCATGGTCGAAACCAGGCCGGAGCCGATCTTTTCGTACCCCACCAGCGTGACGTTGGCCGACTTGGTCATGGCATCGGCGGCTTCGATGGAACCCACCAGCCCTTTGGTTTCAACGATACCCAGTGCTTCACCAGTCATTGTTTTTACTCCTGTTTCAGGCCCTTCGGCCTGGGATCTCCTAGTTCAGGCCTTCAGCCTGGACGTCTGCTTAACCGCCCTGCGGGCCGGCCGGGTGCGGACGGAGTCCGCGGTCCCTTGGCCGGCGGAGCGGGAGGCTCGGAAGGCTCTGGCGGCGCGTCGGCAGCTGTCGCATCGACGGCCGCTAAAGGCTCCGGCGTAGGTTCCGGCGGGGACTCCGGCACCGGTTCCGGCGGGGTTGCGGGCTCCGGTACCGGAGGGGCGGCCTTGACCACCCCGACGGTGTCCGGAGAGGCGACCATGCCGGCCACACCTTCGGCGGGACGGGGGATCACCAGGGCGGAGATCACCGTGCTGATCCGGGCCGCCGCCACCGACGCCGCGTCAATGGCCGCCGTGATGGCCCCCACTTCCCCTTCCACCTTGACGACCACCATGCCGTCGCCCTTGGTGAGTTCGTATCCGACCAGCGCCACATTGGCCGACTTCAGGGCAGCGTCGGCGGCTTCGATGGCGGCGGCCAGTCCGACGGTTTCAATCAAACCCAGGCTTAGGTGCGACATGGCCCCTCTCCCGCGTGCTTAGATGTACGGCTTGGTGGAAGACACCACCGGTGCCGGGTCCAGGGTGCCGAGGACCTTCTTGCCCACGTCGATGGCCGCACGAATGGCCTGGCGGACAGCCCCGGAATCCCCGGAAAAGCCGAAGATCACTTCGTTGCTGAAGCTGGTCCCGTTGCCTGGCGAGGAATAGGCCACCGCATCCACCGTCGCGGCCTTGGCGGCCGTATCTGCCAGCAGCACGCCGATGGCGGCGGGGCAGCCCACCGTGATGCCGAAGGCCTGGCCCAGCGGGGCGCCGAAGGCCTTGTGCAGGGCGTCGCTGGCCCGGGCGGTGTACTGGAACTCCAGGTGCCCGGCCGGCGTGCCGTAGACATCGCCGAAGGTCCGCTCGATCTCGCTCAGGGTCACTTCGACAGCGCGGCGGGCGTCGGAGACGTCGGCGGCCCCGAAGATCACCAGCGAGCCATGGCCGCCACCGCCTTCGGTATCCCGGGGCAGTTCGATCAGCACCACTTCGCTGTTGGTGGCTTTCACCGCTTCGTCGGCGGCAAAGATATGGGGACCCGCCCCAGTGCGGGCGCCGACGATGCCGATGGAGCGGTACTTGCGGTCAATACCCATCTTTTCGTGCAGCAGGGGATCCACGTTGGCGATCACCAGGCCGATGGTGTGACCCATGGCCGTGCCAACGAATTCTGTCACGCCCGGGCACCCGGTAAGGGCGGCGACGGGGGACTGGACCTTGGCCTGAGGGTCTGCCAGAGCCGGGGCGCTGCCCCCACCCATTTTCTGGATGACCTCTCCCATGATCCGTTCGACAAGATCGTCTTTCACCTGCGGTACTCCTTGTCCTGATCAGGGTGACCGGAGCATCGACCCCAACGAAAGCGTCAGCCGAGGTTTGGGAAGTTGATGCTCCGACCGTTTGATCTATTGCGCGGCGGGGACGGCCTTGGACCCCGGCAACATCTTTTCGACTTCCCCGTGCGGGCGGGGGATGACATGGATGGCGACCACCTGCCCCACGGCCTCGGCGGAGACCGCGCCGGCGTCCGTGGCCGCTTTCACGGCACCGACATCGCCACGGACCATCACGCTCACCAGGCCCGACCCGATCTTCTCGTAGCCGACCAGCGCCACATTGGCGGATTTCAGCATGGCGTCGGCGGCGACAATGGCCGCTGTCAGCCCCTTGGTTTCCACCATGCCCAATGCTTCCTGTTGCATGCTTCGCTCCCTAACTCGGTTTCCCCGTCCGCGGATCGGATCGGTGACAGGCGACGACGCCCCGGGATCAGCCGCCCACGGCACGCAACAGGGTGCGTACGTCTTCGGGCGTGGGGGTCCGGGGGTTCGCCGCGGTGCAGGCATCGGCCAGGGCAACCGACACCAGGTCGTCCTCCATCGCGGCATAGGCACTCATATCCACCTCCATCGCCCGCAGGCTGGCGGGAATGGCGAAGGTGTCATTCATTCGGCTCAGGGTCCGGGCCAGCTCCCGGCAGAGGTCCCGCGCGTCGGCGCGCGGGAGCCCCGTCCCCAGCCCCACCCGGGCGGCGATGTCGGCATAGCGCGCCTCCGGTCCATCCTGCCCCATGTGATCCCCGTCCGCCGTGCCGGCGTTGAAGGCGATCACGTGGGGCAGCAGCATGGCATTCAGCCGCCCGTGGGGCAGATGCAGCCGGCCGCCGATGGCATGGGCCAGACCGTGATTGAGGCCCAGCCCCGCCGCCGTGAAGGCCATGCCCGCCATGCAGGACGCATGGTGCATGGCGTCGCGTGACACCATGTCCCCGCCGTCGGCGACCACCCGGGGCAGATGGGTGAAACACAACGCCAGGGCCTTTTCCGCAAACGCGTCGGTGAAGGGGCTGGCGCCCCTGGCCACCAGGGCCTCGAACGCATGGGTCATCACATCCATGCCCGTATCGGCGGTCACGCCACGCGGCACGCTGCGGGTGAACTCGCTGTCCAGCAGCGCCACGTCGGGCACCAGCTCCGGGTCCACCAGGGGGATCTTCATGCCCCGCCCGGGATCGGAGATCACGGCAAACGAAGTGACTTCGGACCCGGTGCCGCTGGTCGTCGGGATGGCGATCAGCGAGATGGTCCGGCCCGGCCGCATGCCGCGCAGGGTGGCGACGATAGCCTTGGCCGCATCAATCGGCGAGCCACCGCCCAGAGCCACGACCACGTCCGGGTCGAAGGCCCCGAGAAGCCGCGCCCCGGTCGCCACCGTATCCAGCGGCGGTTCGGGAATGGCTTCGGCAAAGACGGCGACGGGATGGCCGGCCAGCCGGTCGCGAACACGATCCAGGCCCCCGGATCCCGCCATGAAGGCATCGGTAACGATCCCCACCCGGGCCTGCCCGAGATCCGCCAGCCGGTCCAGCGCATGGGCGCCGAATACCACTTCCGTCCGGGATTGAAAGCTTTGATAGCGGGGCATGGACCGGTACTCCAACCAAGGCAAAAACGGAAAAAATCGGTCCGCCGGGACACTGCACGGGCAGGACGGGAGAGAGGCGGCCGTCCCGGCGGACCGGACCGGTTCTCCCGTCCGCGATCACACGCGGATGGACCTGGGAGAACCGAAGGTTCCGGGGACCCCTGAGGGAGACGAAGAGGGATCCCCGGCCGTATCCTCAAAGCGTCTGTTCGGTCCGGCTGATGATGTCGTCCTGGACTTCCTTGGCGAGAACGACGAACTGGGCGCTGTACCCCGCCACACGGACCACGAGATCGTTGTACTTCTCGGGGTCGCGCTGGGCGGCGAGCAGGGTGTCCCGGTCGATCACGTTGAACTGCACATGCATGCCCTTGTGATCGAAGTAGCTGCGCACCACCGAACAGAAGTTCCGCAATCCGTTATCCCCGGCCAGCGAGGACGGCAGGAATTTCTGGTTGTACAGCGTGCCGTTGGAGGCGATGAAGTGGTCGAGCTTGGCCACCGAGTTGGCCGCCGCAGTGGGTCCCAGCTTGTCCTTGCCCTGGCGGGGGGAGACCCCGTCGGCGAGCGGTGCCTTGGCCAGGCGACCGTCGGGCAGGGCGCCCACGTCCTTGCCGAACAGCACGTTGGCAGACACCGGATAGATCCCGGCCTGGAACTGGCCGCCCCGGGGGTTGGTGTACTTTTCCACTTCCTTGCAGTAGATCTGCGCACAGGTGCGGGCGACCAGATCGACATCGTCGATGTCGTTGCCGAACGAGTCCGTGGAGTCCAACAGCCGGCGGATTTCCTCGAAGTTCGAGGCCTTGCCCATGGGGGCCTGGGCATTGCCGAGCTGTCTGTAGACCTCGGTCTTCAGCGCCGACACATCCAGGGAACTGGTGCTGGCGAGCACCTTGCGAACGGCCGCATACACTTGATCTTCGGACAGATCGCCGCCTCCCCCGCCGGTTCCGGCCGCCGCGCTGACACCGGCCTGATAGCCGAAGTTGGCGTCCAGTGCCGCCTTCAGGTCGGACAGGGACAGGGCCTTGTCTTCGAAAACATGCTTCTGGATGGCGTAGACGGAATCCCCGGTGTCGGCGACGCCGAAAGCCTGGGGACCGGTGAAGTTATAGATCGCCCCGCCTTCCTGCACCGACGTGCCGCGCCCCAGGCAGTCGTCGACAAGAGCCGACAGGAAGGGCAGCGGGCAGCGTTCCGCATGGGCCAGATCGACGCAGTTGTCCGCTTCGACCAGGTGATAGACGAAGTAGGCCATCTGGGTCTGGAACGCCTTGTAGAAATCGTCCAAGCAGCGGAAGCTTGTCATTTCGCCGCTAACCGGACCCAGTTGCTTGCCGCCTGCCTTACCGTTGTTCAGGGTGATTTCCAGAACCTTGGCGACGTTGAAGAAGGCCGCGTCATGCCAGCCTTCGGTGCGGTGGATGGCCTGGGGCTCCACGCAGCCGACAATGCCGTAGTCGCGGGCGTCGGCCAGGGACACACCCCGGTTCTGCAGGGCCGGAATGATCACTTCGTCGTTGTACATGGCCGGCACGCCCAGCCCGAGACGCACCACTTCGGCGGCGCGCAACAGGAACTCGTCGGGCGAGCCCTGCCAGACACGGATGGAAAAGGACGGCGCCGGCAGGGCCACATGGGCCGTGGCGTCCATGCACATGTAGCTGACGTCGTTGGTGGCGTCCAAACCGTCAACCGTCTGGCCGCCGACACACAAG
Organism: Rhodospirillaceae bacterium Z3-40; assembly: GCA_046233135.1. Lineage (GTDB taxonomy): Bacteria > Pseudomonadota > Alphaproteobacteria > Rhodospirillales > Rhodospirillaceae > JBJXHN01. Next base: position 33,718 of record JBJXHN010000009.1, read on the forward strand.
TTCTGGAACACCGCGTAGCCGGCGAACGCCTGGGCGGAGACTTCGTCCCGGGTCTTGTTGACGTCGTTCAGCTTGATCCAGATGCAGTCCACCAGTTCCTGGGCGAATTCCTTGGTGATGCCGGTATCGGCCTTCAGATAAGGATACATGTACTGGTCGAAGCGGCCCGGCGAGATGGAATGACCGCTGGATTCAATTTGCAGCAGACTTTGCACGAACCAGAACGACTGACAGGCTTCCCAGAAGCTGGTGGCCCCGTGTTCGGGCACCCGGGCGCAGTTGCGAGCGATCTGTTCCAGTTCCGCCTTGCGGACGGGATCGCGTTCGGCGCGGGCCAGCTCCTCGGCCTTGGCCGAATACCGGCGGGCAAAAGTGATGGCGGCCGTGTAGGCGATGATCACCGATTTGTAGAACTGTTCCTTCTTGATCGACGCCGGGTCCTTGTGGTCCAGGGCGTCCAGGCCCTTCACCGCTTCGGCAATGATGCCCTTGAAGCCGATAGCCAGCACCTTGCCATAGTCCACGCAGACATGGCCCACACCGCCATAGAAATAGTTGCCCACGGTGAAGACGCCGGCGGCAATACAGTCCTTGGTTTCCGGGGACATGTAGGACTCCGCCAGCGCGCTGGTGGTCCGGCCCGGCCAGTACTTGAAGGCTTCGTGCAGTTCGCGGGCGGTCTCTTTCGGAATCTCGAACGGATCGGCCAGGCGGCTGGCCATCGTGTCGAATTCCTTTTCCACCCAATCAAAGGAGAATTCGGGACAAATTTCGGTGGACCGGGGGTTCTTGGTGATCGCCCCGACGATCAGTTCGTCATCGCGGATGGTCACGGGCAGCTCGTTGAAGATCTTCTCGGCGGCCTTGGCCCGTCGGAGGATCGGGGGCAGGCCCTCGGTCTCCTTGTAGGCGTCCGTGACAAGCACGGCGCGCTCCGATTCAACGTGCGGTCGGGCGGTCAGGATCTGCTTTCGCAAACGCTGGACCCGGTCCGTCGGGTTCGAGAAACCCTTTTCAATCATGACATCCTCCACACAGTGGGTCTTCGATGGTCCGCGCAGGCGCATCCACCCCGGCAGGGCCGGGTGCGCTCAAGTCAGGGCGGAAACATCAAGAAGACGGAGAAAAGCGCGCATCATGCCCGGGTGACCCGGCCAGGCCGGGGCCGTCACGAGATTGCCGTCGGTTACACACTCGGCGGGCGCCATAGGGACAAACCGGCCACCGGCCAGGGTCACCTCGGGTCCGACGGTGGGGTGGGCGGTCAGCCGCCGGCCCCGAAGCACATCCGCCGCGGCCAGGATCTGCGGACCGTGGCAGATCGCGGCGACGGGCAGACCCGCCTCCATGAAGCCACGGGTCAAAGCCAGGACGTCGGCATTCAGTCTCAAGTATTCCGGAGCCCGGCCACCGGGAAGATAAAGTCCCGCGTGATCGTCTCCGTCGACCAGGGAAAAGGTGGCGGTCAGGCAGAACCGGTGGCCGGCCGCTTCCCCGTAGGTCTGCGCACCGACATCATCGTGAATCACCGTCCGGATATACTCACCATATTTCTTTCCCGGGCAAATCACATCAACTTTAAACCCAAACATATCGAGAACCTGGAAGGGAACCATAACCTCGTAATCTTCCACACAATCTCCAACAATGAAGAGAACGCGTTTCATGGCCGCTTCCCGTGTCGTTATGTTTTGATGATTGACTTCGGTGACGGTACGCCCGAGCGGAGATTATGGTCAACGCGACAGAATTGACCTGTATGGGTAAAGTTTTGACCACTCCCCGACGCCCCCGAGGCCACCTTCCCTCCCGGCACCTGGATGTCAATTTTTTCCCCATACAGGACAATTTTGTCGCGTTGACCGTTTGGGAATGAAAAATATACTTCCATTACTCTCTTAGTTTTGCAGGTCAGTACTTCCCCACATCTTGGATACATGACCCTGAAGGACGTGAACGGGCGGACGGTCTTCGTTCACGACGTGTGGCCACACGCTTGGCCGGGCGGCAGTCCCTTGCACCGCCGCCGGCGGCCGGCCCCGGCAATCTCGGCAATCAACGCTGGAGGAAACGATGTTGGCAGTTGGCGTTCTCGCCTCGTTCGGAGGCGGCATATTCGGAGCGGCGATAGGCGCCCTACCCGCTTTCGAATTCGTCGGTTTTCTGGTGATGATCGGTGTCGCGGTCCAGATCGGCGTGGCGCCGCTGGAACCCACTTTCTACGGCATCCCCTTCGACATGTTCGGCCCCCACGTGGGCGGCTTCGCTTCGGGCGTGGCGGCGGCGGCCTATGCGGCCTCCAAGGGCAAGCTGGACACCGGGCGCAATATCGTCGCCGGCATGATGGGCCTGAACCGGCCGGATGTGCTGCTGGTGGGCGGCATCTTCGGCATTCTGGGCTACGTCATCCAATACATGCTGACCCTGGTGCCCGATTTCGGCCCCGGCCTGGCCTGGACCGACACCGTGGCACTGACCGTTGTCATCTCGTCGATGATCGCCCGCCTGCTGTGGGGCAAGACCGGCCTGTTCGGCCACGCAGAACCGGGCCGCGCGTTCTATTCCCCCTCTGACGGCGCCAAATGGCTGGCTTTCGAAAGCGATGGCGGGCAGCTGGTGGTGATCGGTGTCGGCGTCGGCCTGATGTGCGGCTACCTCGGCGTGGTCTACGGCGGTCCGGGCGTCTTCCTGTCTTTCGGCATCGCGGCCGCCAGCCTGGTCTTCCTGCAATTCGGCGTGAAGATCCCCGTCACCCACCACATCGCCCTGCCCGCCGCCATCGCCGCGGCCAGTTCGGGCAGCGTGGTCTGGGGCGGCATCGTCGGCGTGCTCTGCGCCTTTGGCGGCGAGTTCTTCGCCCGCACCTTCCTGTCCCACGGCGATACCCACATCGACCCGCCGGCTTGCACCATCGCGGTCATGACGCTGATCGTGAATCTGCTGACCCACCTGGGCTTCTGGGACATCGCGCATATCCCGTTCTGAGGCGGACGGACCGTCCGGCCCCCCTGTCCTCCCGGTCAAAGGCGGGGCGATCCCCTGGGTCGCGCCGCCTTTTGCCTTATCCCCCTTCCCCCCCACCCGAAGATCGGAGCGGATCCCATGATTCTGACCATCAACAGCGGCAGCTCGAGCCTCAAATACCGCCTTTACACCCCGGACCTGTCCCGGGTTCTGGCGTCGGGCCTAATTGCCCGCATCGGCGAACGCGACCACCTGGCCAGCCTGCGCTACAAGGGTGGACGGACCGAGATCCGCGAGGACGCGGCCATTGCCGATCACAAAGCGGCCTTTGCCCGCATGATCCAGAACCTGACCCATCCGGACTGGGGCGTCATCCCCACGGCGGGCGCGATCACCGCCGTCGGCCACCGTGCCGTCCATGGCGGAGAACATTTCGTCGATTCCGTCCTGGTGACCGATGCGGTCCTGGACCGGCTGGAGGACTGCGCCGTCCTTGCCCCGCTGCACAACCCGGCCAACATCGCCGGCATCCGCGAAGCCCGGCGCCTGCTGCCCTCCACGCCCCAGGTGGTGGCTTTCGACACGGCCTTTCACCAGACCATGCCACCGCAGGCCCACGTCTTCGCCCTGCCCTATCATTTGTATACGGACCACGGCATCCGCCGCTACGGCTTCCACGGCCTGTCCTGCCGCCATGTCTCCGACCGCGCCGCCGAAGTCCTCGGCCGGCCGCTGGAGGATCTGCGGATGGTGATCTGCCACCTGGGCAACGGCGTGACCATCGACGCCGTCCAGGGCGGATGGTCTGTGGATACCTCCATCGGCTTCGGCACTTTTTCCGGGGTGATGATGGGCACCCGCTCCGGTGATGTCGATCCCGCCGTGATCTTCCACCTCGCCCGCGAACTGGGCATGGACCTGGAGGAGATCGAGCGCATGTGCTTCCGCGACAGCGGCCTGCAAGGAATTTCGGGCGTGGGCAACGACATGCGCGATATCCTGGCCCGCGAGAAAGAGGGCAACGCCCGCTGCGCCCTGGCCGCCGGAATGTTCGTGCTTGAGGTCCGGAAATTTATCGGAGCCTATGCCGCGGCAATGGGCGGTCTGGACAGCCTGGTCTTCACCGCCGGCATCGGCGAAAACTGCCCGGACATCCGCGCCCGCATCTGTGCCGACCTGGGTTTCCTGGGCTTGAGCATCGACGCCCCGGCCAACACCGCCACGGTCGGGCATGAAGGCAGCATCGCGGCGGACGGCTCCGCCGTCTCCGTCCTGGTCATCCCCACCGACGAAGAACGGGTGATCGCCCGCGACACCCTGCGCCTGACGGCAGGCGCAGGGACAGGCGAGGAAGGAACAGGAACACCCTGGACGCCGGGGACCGGCGCCGAGGCTGCCGAATAGGCGCGCCCGGTTCCCTGCCCCGGGCGCCTAAAGGGCGTCGGGATCGGGAACCAGCCGCGTATCGGCGGCGATGGGACGGAACTGGTGGCGGCGGGCCAGATGGCTGCGCCACCAGCCTTCGTAGTCCGGCATGGCCTGGATCTCCACGCCTTCGTGATCGAAGCCGGCGGACACCTCCAGATAGGCATCCAGGTTGGTCAGATCCGGCCTGGGCGTCCGCCCCTCCAGATAGTCCGTCCACATGGTGCCGTACAGGTCTTCCAGCCCCGCCACCAGCCGGGGCGTGTCGAACAGCACGCAGGTATCGCGGCCGGCCCGCAGCGTTTCAGCCAGGGCGCGCAGCTTCTCCCGGTCCTTCCCCAGGGCAATGGCCCGCTCCACATACTCCTCCAGCGAGGTGCAGACCATCTCCGGCAGGCCGGCGGACCGCACCAGGCTGCCCCCCACCCGCGAGGCAAAGGACCGGCCGCTGGCCGTCAGCACCGGCACCCCCATCCACAGGGCGTCCGACGCCGTGGTATGGGCGCCATAGGGCGTCGTATCAAGGAACAGGTCGGCCAGGGGATAGCGTGCCAGATGGTCGGCGTTGGCCATCTTGCCGGCGAACACCAGCCGCTCGCGGGTGATACCCCGCTCTTCGGCGTGAGCGAGCAGGCGGCCGGTGGTGGCATCGTCGGTCTTCAGCAGCCATAGCACCGATCCCGGCACCCCGGCCAGGATCGTCAACCAGCGATCGAAGGTGAAACGGGAGATCTTGTGGGTCCCGTTGAAGCAGCAGAACACGGTGCCGTCTTCTGGCAGGCCGGCGTCGGCCCGGGTCGGCCGGCGGTCGGACACGATCCGGCCCCGGTTGTTGGGCTGATAGCAGGGCAGCCGCATGACCCGCTCGGAAACGTAATGCTCGTGCCCGGACGGCAGGATCCAGTCGTCGGCGATGACGTAGTGGTGATAAGGGCTGGCCATGGTGCCGGGATAGCCCAGCCAGTTGACGATCACCGGCGCCGGCCGGCGCGCCACCACCTTCAGCCGCGCTTCGCGGGTGTAGCCGTTGAGATCCACCAGGATCTGTATGCCGTCTTCGGCGATGCGCTGTGCGGCCGCGTTGTCGTCGCCGGCCAGCCGGACCCAATGGTCGGCGCTGCTCTTGAAGCCTTCGTGCAGGGAATCCTTCGACTCGATCCCGCAGTAATAGGCGAAAACCTCCACCTTGCTGCGGTCGTGCAGGCCCGGAACCTCGGCCATCAGGTAGCCCACCGCATGTTCGCGCAGGTCCGACGACAGATAGCCCACCCGCAGCGGCCCGCCATGGTCCTTCGCCCGAGGCCAGGCGGTCATGGCCCCGGCCGGGGTCCCCACGTCCTTTTTGTTGTAGTGGGCGGCCAGAGCCAGTTGATACAGCGGGTCGTCGGTCAGCGCCGCCGCCGACAGCGGCGACAGCCCGGTCACCAGGGTTTCCCGGTCGATGCGTTCGGTGGTCGACAGCACCGGCCATTCGCACTGCCGCTGACGCAGGGCCACCAGATGCTGGATCACCTCCCGCTGGCGGGGATCCAGGTCCAGGCTCTGCCGCAGCATGCCTTCGGCGCCCTCGTCCTGGTTCACCGCTTCCAGAGTCCGCGCGATCTGGTTCAGGGCCATGGTCTTGTGGGTGATGGCCGCCCCATCCACCGCTTCCAACTGCTTCAGGATCACCGACCAGCGGGCCACCGCCGGACCGACCCCGCCCTGACGCTCCAGGATCCGCCCCAGGTTGATATGCGCGGGCATGAACGTGGGCGCGAGGGCAACGGCGCGCTCCAGGCGCTCCCGGGCCTCGTCCAGCCGCCCGGCATCGGACAGAACCACCGAGTGATTGAACAACACCGCATGCAGCAGCGGATGCTCCGGATTCAGGCGGGTCCAGGCGGCATACAGCTGCTCCGCCGCCCCTTCCTGCCCGCTCTGTTTCAGAGTATCGGCCGTCCGGACCAGGCCGAGCAGGTCTAGGCCCTGCACCATCGACGTGATGACGGCCGGAGTCAGGATATCACTGGACATGGTTCTGGCTTGCCTTTCCAAAGGCCGGCGGGGCATGGCGCCCCGCCGTGTCGGGATATGAAGGGGATGGCGTGCGGCCGATGGCCCGACCGCCAGGGGACGTCAGGCGCCGCTACGCGCTATGCGACCGCCCGGTCCAGCGCCGCGATGACGTCGTCACTCAGGCCTGCCAGCTGGGTTTCCGTCAGGGCATCCACCTGTTCGGGCAGGAAAGATTCCAGCTGGGTCGCGGTCAGACGGGACAGCATGGTCGTCGGCAGCTCGGCCATGGTCGTCGTCGTCAACGCTTCCAGCTGGACGGCGGACAGCTCGTTCAGTCTGGTCTGCGAGATCGTCGACAACTGGGTGACCGTCAGCGCCGACGCCTGGGTCGGGGTCAGGGCCGCCATCTGGGTGCTCGTCAGACTGTCCAGTTCGGTCGCCGTCAGGCTGGAGATCTGGGTTTCATCCAGCGAGATGAACTGCGTCCACGACAGCCCCTGCAATTGTTCGGCGGTCAGGGAGCGCAGCTGCATGCGGACCAGACCGTCCAGCTGGGTCGTGGTCAGGGCGGCGATGCCGGTGACCCCCAGATCGTTGATCGCCGTGGTGCTCAGGGCGCCGATCTGGGTGGGGGACAGACCACTCAGCTGGGTCAGCGTCATGGTGTCGATCTGCTCTTCCGTCAGGCCCAGCAGGGCGATGACGGACAGCGATCCCACCTGGGACGCGCTCAGGGCCGAGAACTGGGTGGTGCTCAGCGCCGACAGCTGGTCCCGGGTCATGCCGTGCAGCTCCGTGGTGGTCAGCAGCGAGATCACCGTTTCGGACAGGCTGGATACCTGGGTCGGCGTCATGCCCGCGAAGCCGGTCGCCGACAGACTGGTCCACTGGGTGGCGGTCAGGGCGGCCACCTGATCCGGGGTCAGGGACGCCACCTGGGACGCCGTCAGTCCACCGATCTGGGTGGAGGTCATCGCCGCGATCCGTGTGGTGCTGACCCCGGCGATCTGGGTCGTGGTCAGCGCGCCGACACCGGTCTCGGACAGGGCCTGCCACTGGGCAGCGCTCAGGGCTTCCAGCACGGTCGCGGAAAGGCCGGAGACCGTTTCGGTCGACAGCGCCCCGATTTCCGTGGTCGTCAGCGCCCCCAGCTGGGTGGCGGTCAGCCCGGCGAGGTCATCGGCGGACAACCCGGCCACGCCCCGGGTGGACAAACCGGCGATCTGGGTCGCCGACAGGGCCGCCAGCGCCGTCGCGCTCAGGCTGTCCACCTGATCTTCGGTCAGACCGCCCATCTGGGTCGCCGACAGAGACGCGATCTGGGTGGTGGTCAATGCGGCCAGCTGGTCGGTGCTCAGCCCGCCCACCTGGCTCGCCGTCAGCGCCGACAGGGCGGTGGTGGTCATCAGCGCCATCGCCGTCGGGCTGAGGCCGGTGATCGCCGTCGAGCTCAGCGCCGCCATCTGCGTGGTGGTCAGGGACTTCAGCCGCGTCGTGTTCAGGCTCGACAGCTGGGTTTCGGTCAGGCCCGAGATGGCCGTAGCGCTCAGCGCCGACAGCTGGGTGGTGGTCAGGGTGGCCAGTTGCGCGGTGGACAGGGCCGCCACCTCGGTCGCCACCAGACCCCGGATCTGGGTGGTGGACAGGGCGTTCAGCACCGTGGTGTTCAACTGCCCCACCTGGGTGGTCGTCAGCCCGCCCAGCGCGGTCGCGGACAAGGCGCCGATCTGGGTCGTGGTCAGGCCCGCCATCTGCGTTTCGGTCAGCCCCTTGATGCCCGACGTGGACAGGGCCGACACCTGGGTGCTTGACAGGACAGCCATCTGGGTGGCGGTCAGGGCCGACACCTGATCGGCGGTCAGGCCCGACATGCCCGTTGCAGTCAGCATCCGCAGCTGGGTGGTGGTCAGCGACGCCAGGGTGTCTTCGGACAGGCCGGAGATCTGGGTCGCGTTCAGCGCCCCCACCTGGGTGGTGGTCAGCGCGGCCGCGGCCGTGACGGTCAGGCCGCTCAGTCCGTCGGTGGACAGCGCCTGGATCTGATTGGCCGTCAGCGCCGCCAGCTGGGCCGAAGACAACGCCCCCACTTCGGTGGCTGTCAGCGCTTCCACCTGGGTCAAGGCCAGGGAACGGATCTGGGTGGTGGACAGGGCGGCCAGCTGCGTATCATCCAGCGCCGCGATCACCGTGGTGCTCAAGGCCCGCAGCTGGGTGGTGGACAGGCTCGACAGCGTGGCCTCGGTCAGGCCGGACACCTGCTCCGACCCCAGTCCGGCGAGCATGGCCACGGTCAGGGAATCCACCTGGGTGGCGTTCAGCCCGGCGATGGCCGTGGTGGTCAGACCGCTGACCGCCTCTCCGGACAGGGAGGCAAGCTGGGTGCTGGACAGGCTGGCAAGCTGGGTGGCGCTCAGGGACTCCGCCTGATCTTCCGTCAACCCGCCCATGGCGGAGGTGGAAAGGGCGGACAGGGTCCGGGTCGACAGCGCCGCGATATGCTCCGGCGTGACCTCGGCCAGCTGTGCGGCGCTCAGAACCCCTAGCTGGGTGGTGGTCAGGGCTTCCAGGATGGAAATGTCCAGATCGCCGACGGCGGTCGTCGACAGGGCAGCGATCTGGCGGGTCGACAGCGCGCCCAGCTGAGTGGTGCTCAACTCCTCCAGCTGGCTGGCGTCCAGGCTTTGCATCTGGGTGGTGGTCAGCGCGGACAGCTGGCGGGTGGACAGGGCGGCTGCCTGGGCGGCGCTGAGGCCGTCCAGAGCTGCCGCCGACAGGGCTTCGACCTGCCGGGTGGACAGGGCGGCCAACTGCGCGTCGCTCAGGCCTTCCACCTGCTCCGCCCCCAGTCCGCCAATGGCCGAGGTACTCAGCATAGCCACCTGGGTGGTGGAGAAGGCGGCCATCTGGGTCTCGGCCAGTTCGGGCAGTTGGGTGGCTTCCAGCGCCCTGATCTGGGTGGTGGTCAGAACGGCGATCTGGTCGGTGGTCAGCCCGGACAAGGCGGTGGAACTGAGGCGCCCGATCTGGGTGGCGTTCAGGCCGGCCACCTGCGTGGTGCTCAGGGAGTCCATCTGATCGGCGGTCAACCCGGCAAGCCCGTTCGCTGTCAGCGCATTGAGCTGGGTCGAGGTCAGGGACCCGATCTGCGTTTCGGTCAGATAGCTCACCGCAGCCGCATCCAGGCGGCCCATCACCGTGGCATTCAGGCCGGACAGCTGATCGGTGGTCAGAGCCTCCATCTGGTAGGCTTCGAAGGCCGCCCAATGGGTCGCGGTCAAGACGTTCAGCTGGCTCGTTGACAGGCTGGCGAGCTGTTCCGTCGACAGGCCGGACAGGGCGTCGGCGGACAACCGGGCCAGTTGGCTGTAGCTCAGAGCGGCCAGCTGGCTTTCCGACAGGGCTTCCACCTGGGTATCGGTCAGGCCGCCGATCGCCGTTGTGGTCAGGGCGCCCAGCTGGGTGGCGGTCAGGGACGACACCTCGTCAGCCGTCAGCCCGGACACCGCGTTGGCGCTCAACGCCCTCAGTTGGGCTGTGGACAGGGCGGACAGGGCGGTCGGCGTCAATGCCCCGACCTGGGTCGCGGTCAGTCCCGCCACCTGGGTGGTGGTCAGGGACGCCAGCTGGGTCGCGCTCAGGGCGCTCATTTGGGTCTCGGCGAGCCCGCTGATCTGGGTTGCGGTCAGATTGGACAGCACCGTCCCCGGCAAGGCATCAATGGTCGTCTCGGTCAGGCCGCCGATCGCCTGGTGCGACAAGGCGGCCAGCTGAGTGGACGAGAAGGCGGCCAGTTCGTCCGCGGTCAGCATGGACAGCTGCTCGGCGGTCAAGCCCGCCAGCTGGGTGCGGGTCAGCCCGGCCAAGTTGGTGGCCGTCAGGGCGGCGATCTGGTTGGTGGACAGGGCACCGATCTGGGTCCGGGTCAGGCCGGCCAACTGGGTGGCGGTCAGATCCCCCAACAGATCGGCCCCCAGAGAGGCGACCTGGGTTTCCGTCAGCGCCGCGAGGGCCGTGGCCGTCAGGGCCGCCAGCTGGGTATCGGACAGCGAAGCGATCTGCACTTCGCTCAGGCTTTGGATCTGCGAGGCGTTCAGACCGGCAATCTGGGTAGTCGACAGCTCCGCCAGATCGCTGACACTCAGGGCCGTCAGGCTGTCGCCGGTCAGGCCGGCAATCTGAGTCGCCTTCAGCGACTGCACCTGGGTCTCGTCGAAAGCACTAAACGCCTGTGCGGAGAGCGCCCCGATATGGGTGGTGTTGAATCCCTGCATCTGGGTGGTGGTCAGGGCCGCCGCCTGGGTCGCGCTGAAGGCCGCAACGGCAGTGGCGGACATGCGGGCGATGCTGCTGGCCACCAGAACGGCCAGCTGGTCCAGACTTAGATTGCTGACGGTCTCTCCCGTGAAGGCCGCAAGCTGGCTGTGCCTCATCGCCGCCACCTGCTCCGTCGACAGGGCGGCCAGCTGTTCGCCGGACAAGGTGGCGATCACGGTCTGGCTCAGGCCCGACACCTGGGTGGGGGTCAGGGCGGAGAACCATGTGGGATCAAGCAAGGCCCTCTGCGTCTCGGTCAGACCCGCCAGGCCGGTGACACTCAAAGCCGCCTGCCGGGTACCGGTCAGGGTATCGAACTGGGTGCTGGTCAGCCCCGCCATCTGGGTGGTGGTCAGGCCCGCCAGCTGGTCATTGGTCAACTCGTTCAGGTTCGCGGCGCCAAGGGCGGAAATGCCCTCGCTGCTCAATCCCGCGAGCTGGGTGGTGGACAAGGCCTGGACCTGAGCCGCCGACAGACTGTTGAACGCGGTCGAGGTCATCGCCCCGATCTGGGTCGACGTCAAATACCCCATCTGCTCTTCACTCAGCGCCCCCACCTGCTCGGCACTCAGGCTGGCCATGCCGGTGACCGTCAACCCGATCATCAGATTGGACGACATCGCAGCCATCGCCGATGGGGTCAGCCCCGTAATGGCCGTTTCGGACAGGGCTGCCAGCTGCGTGGAGGCCATGCGCTCGATCTGGGAAGACGTCAGCCCCGCCGACTGGGTGGCCGTTAACTGGCCGAGTTGCCCACGACTGAGCGCGCGGACCTGGGACGGGTCCAAGGCACTGATCTGGGTGGGGGACAGCCAGGCAATCTGCGAAGTGGTCAGCCCGCTCATTTGATTGAAGGTGAAGGCGGACACCTGGTCTTCGCTCAGGGATTCTATCTGGGTCTGATTGAACCCGCTGATCTGCGTCGAGGTCAGGCTGGCCAGCTGGGTCGTCGTGAATTCGGACAGATCGGTCGCACTCAGCAGGCCGATCGTGGTCCGGCTCAATCCCGACAGCTGGGTGGAGGTCAAGGACGCGATCTGATTGTCGTCCAGGGACTGCAGCGCTGTCGCCGTCAGGGCAGCAAACTGGGTAGAACTCAGCCCCGCCAGCTGGGTGGTGCTGAGCGACGCCAGCTGCTCGCCGTTCAGGGAAGCGATGGCCCGGGTGGTCAACCCCGACAACCGGGTGGCATCGATGGCCGACAGCTGGGTAACCGACAAGCCGTCCACCTGCGCCGACGAGAAGCCCCGAACCTGCGCAAAGGACAAAACCCCAAGCTGACTGGTCGACAGGGCAGCGACCTGAGTGGCGGACATCATTCCGATCTGGCTTGCGTCCAGCCCCCGCATCTGGGTGGTTGTCAGGCCCTGAATCTGCGAGGTTGTCAGAGCCTGTATCTGGGTAACCCCAAGGAAACCCAACCCCGTCGCGCCCAGAGCACCAAGCTGCGTCGCATCCAGCGACGCCACCTGGGTCGACGTCAGGCTACGCACCTGCGCCGATGTCAGAATGGCAAGCTGCGCGGTCGAAAACTCATCAAGATCGGCCTCGGACAGAGAGGCCACGGCCGCCACGCTCAGCGCCCGGATCTGGTCATCATTGAGCACCGCCACCTGACCGTCATCCAGGGCGCGCACCGCCGTGGTGGTCAGGGCAGAAATCTGACCGGTGGTCAGGGCCGCCAGCTGGGCACCCGACAGCGCCGCCATGTCGGCCCCGTCCAGCCCCTTCAGGGCCATCGTCGTCAAAGCCTGGACATGGTCCGTCGTCAGGGCGCCCAGCTGGGTCGCGCTCATCGCCCCCAGTTGCGTGCTGGACAAGGCGGCGAACTGGCTGGATGCCATGCCGGCGATCTTGGCCGGATTCAGTGCCGCAATCTGTGTGGTCGCCAGCCTGGAAAGCTGCGCCGAGCTCAGCCACCGGATCTGTCCCGGCGTCATCGATTCGACCTGAACCACGGACAGGGCGGCAAGCTGGGTGCGTGTCAGAACCTCGATCTGGCTCTGGCCCAGCGACGTTATCTTGCTCGGCGTCAGATAGGAAATCTGCGTGCTCGTCAGGGCCTTGACCTGGGTCGTCGTCAAAGACGACAGCTGGGTCGAGGACAGGGCCGAGAACTGCGTGGTGCTCAGGCCCGACACCTGCCGGGGGCTCAGGGTCTGGATCTGGGACGTGCTCAGCGACGAAATCTGCGTCGCGCTCATCGCCGCCAGCTGGCTGGAGGTCAGGGCGTTCAGCTCGACCCCGGTCAGGGCACGGACCTGGGTGGTGGACAGGGCGGCAATTTCCTCGGGCGTGAAGACCGAGATCTGGGCACCGGTCAGGATCGACAGCTGATCCCCGCTGAAGGACAGCTGGTCCACGGTGAAGGCCGCCACCTGGGTGGTGGTCATCGCCGATAGCTGCTCGGTGGTCAGCGCAGCGATATCGGCGGGCGTGAAGGCACTGATCTCCGCCGTCGATAAATTCTGGATCTGCGTGACGCTATAAGACCCGATAGAAGAAATCATGGCGAGTATCACCCACTATCCACACTTAGAACGAAGACACTTTCCCGATAAAGACCGTCGATCCATTTCCCGGAATCGCCCCCTTCACCGGCCGCGCCCCTCTCCGAAGCACGCATGCCCCATCGAACACCTCAGATTACTTAACAAATAAATTGCCAAACCACACAGTATCCAACCAAATAACTTGCCGTTAACCCAAAATTAACTTTTTAAATTTCCAGTCTTCGAACACCATGGGAAGAATCACAAAGACCACAGCAACTGTCAAGCAAATAGAGAATTCAAATAAACAGTTTAATTAGACACTTCAATCAGTTACCTCAGACACCAAGGTCGCCGATATGGTGCATCCAATGCTCTGCCCGGCCATCCATCGTCCGAGGGCGCCGGACGCCGACGGACCGCCCGGATTGAGCACCCCATGGACGCGGCCCCCTGCTCGGTTACAATGCGCACCCCAACCGCTTCAGGAGCCGACCATGACGCTGTACCGCATCGGAGACCTCACCCCCACCACTCCCGGCGACGGCAAGTACTGGATCTCCCCCGGTGCCCATGTGATGGGCCAGGTGGAAATCGGCGAGGATGTGGGGATCTGGTTCGGCGCCACCATCCGGGGCGACAACGAGCCCATCATTATCGGCGCCGGCACCAATATTCAGGAAAAGAGCACCCTGCACGTCGATCCCGGCTGCCCCATCGTCATCGGTAAGGGCTGCACCGTCGGCCACAACGCCATCCTGCATGGCTGCACCATCGGCGACAACAGCCTGGTCGGCATGGGGGCGACGGTGCTCAACGGGGCGCGGATCGGCGCCAACTGCCTGATCGGCGCCAACGCCCTGGTCACCGAAGGCAAGGCGTTCGAAGACGGCAGCCTGATCGTCGGCTCCCCCGCCAAAGCGATCCGCAAGCTCGACGAAAAGGCCATCGAAAGCATCCGGCGGTCCGCCGACACCTATATTGCACGCTGGAAGTACTACGCCGAGAACCTGATCGCCCTGTAGCCGGATACCGCGTGCTCGCCAGAAAAAAGGAGCATGGCCCGCGTCCCGAGTGAGAAGGACGCGAACCATGCTCCGAGGGAGGAGGCGCGGAACCGCTGGTCAGGGCGACAGGGGATTCGCCCTTGGCCATCAGCCCGCCCGCAAGCCTTGCCACGGGATCCGCCGCCGGGATGTCGGAGGAAGGGGAAACCCGCGGTCCCCTTCTCCTCGGCGGACGGATTTAGGCGACCGAGCGCTCCTTCTGCGCTTCGGCTGCCCGGCTTGCGGGGGTCCACGCGGCCGTACGCGTGGACGAGGGCTTCAGTTCCGAACGCCACCCGGGGAAAAGGGCGTCCGCATCGTTCGGGAAGCTTTCGAAGGCTCGGGCCAGTTCGTCGTGTTCCTTGGCGTATTCCACCAGGGACACCCCCTTCTGCCAGGCTTCGAAGGCCTGCCGCAGGGACCGGGCGCCGGCCGGAGCGCCGTCCAGGTGACCGAAAGCGCCGCCGCCGGCCGTCTGGATCACGTTGCCGTGGCCCAGGTTCTCGAAGAAACCCGGCATGCGCAGGGCATTCATCCCGCCCGAGATGATCGACGTCGTCGGCGCCATACCCAGCCAGTCCTGGCGGTAATAGGGGCCGTCGGCCACGTCGCGTTCCAGCATGTAGGCGATCAGGCGGTCTTCCGCTTCCCCTTCCATCTTGCCAAAGCCCATGGTGCCGGTATGGATGCCGCTGGCGCCTTGCAGCCGGGACATCTTGCACAATACGAACGAGGTGTAGCCGCGCTTGGCCTGCGGGCTGGTCACCGCCCCGTGTCCGGCCCGGTGGTAGTGCAGGAACTGGGACGGAAACTGCCGCCGGGCGGTGGTGATCGCCGCCGGGCCGGCCACATAGCCGTCGACCAGGAAGGCCACGTGGTTGGCATTCTCGCCGAAGGTTTCGAGGATATATTCGCCACGCGCGATCATCTCGAACGGGTCATCGGCCGTGATATTGGCCGAGAACAGCTTGGCCTCGCCCGTGTCGTCCTGCGCCCGCTTCATCGCATCGGCGACCAGCCGGATGGTTTCCTTCAGCGGCGCGAACACCTGGTTGCCCTGGGGTTCGTCGTTCTTGATGAAGTCGCCGCCCAGCCAGAAGTCGTAGCAGGCCGAGGCGAAGGGCTGCGGACGCAGACCCAGCTTTGGCTTGATGATCGTGCCCACCACCAGGCCGCCGTCGGTCAGCGGCCGGCCGAGCACCCGCCACATCTCGCGGATGGTCACGGAGGGGCCATCGAACAGCAGCAGCAGCTTGGGCGGCATGTAGAAGTCATGCATCTTGGCATATTCCACATCGCCCATGCCCTGGTTGTTGCCGATGCACAGCGTCAGGAACGACGCCAGCATCGCCCGGCCATCGGTGATGTTGCGGTCGAACAGGGCGACGGGATAGGCGATCTTCATCAGCTCCCGCGCCGGATCGATCTCATAGACCAGGGCATCCACGCTCAGCGTATGGTCGTCGGTGGTGCTGACGTTCACGTTGGTGCCCGTCGAGCTTTCCGCCGCAAAGTGCGCCGCCGTTTCCAGGTAGCCGTACCCGTCCTTCGGCTTCATGTGATAGGCCACCAGAACGTGCCTGCCGTCCCGGATCAGATCCTCTTCCCGCAGGTCGAGATTGGCATAGCGTGATGATTGGTCCATGACGTCGTCTCCCTGTTGTCCTCTTCATTCGAGGTGGGCTGACGGTAGCCGGACAGAGGGTATAAGCGGAAATCGGAAATCTTCCGCCCTATCATAAGTAAAACCTTATCTCAATTTTTTTGCCGGAAGTGCCCTACCGGGCCGCCTGAGGCTTCCTGCGGCGCGGCGGGCTGGCCTGGGTTGCCTCCTGGATCAGGCGCGCACCGTTATCGCGCAGAAAGGCGATCAGCGCCTGCCCCACGGGCAGCAGCCGCTTGCCTTCCCGGTGCACCACGAACCAGTCCCGCACGATCGGCGTTTCCTTCACGTCCAGCACCGCCAGCCGCCCCACGGAGACTTCCAGCCCGATGGTGTGTCGGGACAGGAAACTCAGGCCCATGCCGGCCATCACCGCCTGCTTGATGGTCTCGTTGGAAGCCATTTCCATCAGCCGGGCCGGTGTCACGCCATGTTCGGCCAGCAGGCGTTCCATCAGCGCCCGGGTCCCCGATCCCTGCTCCCGCACCAGGAAGTTCTGACCGTCCAGATCCTCGATGGCGATGCGCTGACCCACCATCGGATGGGACGGCGGGGCAATCATCACGTGGGGATGGGGACAGAAGCTGACCGCTTCCACCTTCAGATCCGTTGGCGGACGCCCCATCAGGGCCATATCCACCCGGTTTTCCGCCAGGTCGGCGATGGTCTGCTCGCGGTTGGCGACAGCCAGACTCAGCTCGATTCCCGGAAAACCGGCGGTAAATGCCGAAAGGATCTGCGGCGCAAAATATTTCGCCGTAGAGACCACACCGATCCGCAGCCCCCCCGACCGGCGGCCGCGCAGCGCGGCCATCGCCTCTTCCGCATCGCTCACCGCACCCAGCACCGCCCGCACATGGAGCAGCAGCTGCTCGCCGGCACCGGTGATGAACAGCTGACGGCCCACCTGTTCGAACAGCGGCAACGCGGTCAGACCTTCCAACTGCTTGATCTGCAAGGAAACGGCGGGCTGGGTCAGGTGCAGCTCCCGGGCCGCCCGGGAAAAGCTCAGGTGGCGGGCCACCGCCTCGAACACCTGCATCTGACGCAGGGTGGCACGGCGCATCGACGGTCCTCCGGGTGATTTTCATATAAGCTATCACAAATGGCTGACGGTAGAACTTCTAAGTTCACCTTATCCATCCCCTCGGCCACCATGGGGACATATCCGAGGCACCCATCGAAGAGGTGCCCAAAACGAACACGCCAGGGAGAACGCCCATGGACACCCCCATGGAAGCAACCGCCACCACCGGCCGGCACCGGGACGTGCGCATCGCCCCCAGCCTGCTCGCCGCCGATTTCGCCCGCCTGGGGGAAGAGGTGCGCGCGGTCACTGCCGCCGGTGCCGACTATCTGCACTTCGACGTGATGGACAACCACTATGTCCCCAATCTGTCCTACGGGGCCGGGGTCTGCGCCGCGGTGCGCCCCCATTGTTCCGTGCCCATGGACGTGCATCTGATGGTGCGCCCCGTGGACAGTCTGGTCGCCCCCTTTGCCGAGGCCGGCGCGGACATCATCACCTTTCACCCCGAAGCCTCCGACCATGTGCACCGCACCATCGCCCTGATCAAGGAAAAGGGCTGCAAGGCCGGACTGGCCCTGAATCCGGCGACCCCGCTGGCGGTGCTGGATCATGTGCTGGAAGATCTGGATCTTGTTCTGGTGATGTCGGTCAATCCGGGCTTCGGCGGTCAAAGCTTCATCCCCTCGGCCGTGCCCAAGATCGCCGCCATCCGGGCGCGCATCGACCGGCAGACGGCGGCGGGCGGCCGGGACGTGCTTCTGCAGGTCGACGGCGGCGTCAACCCCTCCAACGCCGGCGTCGTTGCCGGGGCCGGCGGCGACGTGCTCGTCGCCGGCTCCGCCGTCTTCGGGAAACCGGACTATGCCGAAGCCATCACCGCCATCCGCAGCGCTGCAACCGCCGCCCGGCTGAAAGACGCCGCCTGAGCGGGATCACCACACGGCGCCTTGCAGACACCAATCCTTAAGACCTATTCGAGAGGGGACACCCCCATGATACGCACTGACCAGACCACGCTGGCCCAATACCTGATGGAGGAAACGCGTGCCCGGTCCATCGCCGATGCCGACAGCCTGCTGCCGCTGCTAATCGATGTGGCGCGCGCCTGCAAGACCATCTCCCGCTCCGTCGCCCAGGGCGCCCTGGGCGGAGCCGTGGGCAAGGCCGAGAGCATGAACGTCCAGGGCGAGGTGCAGGCCCGCATGGATCTGCTGTCCGACGAGATCTTCCGCCGCCGCACCGAATTCAACGGCACCGTCGCCGCCGTCGCCTCGGAAGAGCTGGACGATATCGAGCCGGTGCCCGAGCACTATCCCTCCGGCCCGTTCCTGCTGCTCTACGATCCCCTGGACGGCTCGTCGAACATCGATATCGATGTCTCGGTCGGCAGCATCTTTTCCATCCTGCGCGCGCCAGAGGGCGGCCGCTCCCCGACCACCGCCGATTTCCTGCAACCGGGCAGCCGGCAGGTGGCCGCAGGCTATGCCCTCTATGGCCCCTACACCATGCTGGTGCTGACCCTGGGTCGCGGGGTGGTGGGCTTCACCCTCGATCCGCTGACCGGGGATTTCGTGCTGACCCATCCGGACATGCGCATCCCCGCCGGTGCCGCCGAGTTTGCCATCAACGCCAGCAACGGCCGCTGGTGGGAACCGCCGGTGCGCCGCTATGTGGACGAATGCGTCGCCGGCGCCCACGGGCCGCGCGGCAAGGACTTCAACACGCGCTGGGTGGCCTCGCTGGTCGCCGACGTGCACCGCATCCTGATGCGCGGCGGCGTCTATCTGTACCCTCGCGACGGCAAGGTGCCAGGCCGGCCCGGCCGGCTGCGGCTGCTCTACGAGGTCAGCCCCGTTGCCTTTCTGGTGGAACAGGCCGGCGGCATGGCCTCGACCGGCACCGGCCGGCTGCTCGATCTTCAGCCCACATCCCTGCACGAGCGCGCGCCCCTGATCTTCGGCTGCCGCGAGGAGGTGGAACGCATCGAGGCCTACCACGCCGAGCCGCCGGACATGGAACCGGCCATGGGCGTGCCGGTAGGGGCGGACTCGCCGCTGTTCGGCTCCCGCAGCCTGTTCCGCGAACTGCAATCCTGACCTCAAGCCCCTTCGTCGAAGGAATTCCCGTCATGTCGGAAAAGCATCCCATCATCGCCATCACCGGGTCGTCGGGATCGGGCACCACCTCGGTCACCCAGACCTTTCAGCAGATTTTCCGCCGGGAAAAGGTGGCAGCCGCCATCGTCGAGGGTGACAGCTTCCACGCCTATGACCGTGCGGCCATGAAGCAGGAGCTGGAAGGCCGGCTGTCCAACGGCGACCACACCTTCAGCCACTTCAGCCCCGAAGCCAACCTGCTGCCGGAACTGGAGCAGCTGTTCCGCACCTATGCCGAAACCGGGTCGGGCAAGCGCCGTTATTACCTGCATGACGACGAGGACGCCGCCCGCTTCGGTCAGGAGCCGGGCACCTTCACCCCCTGGCAGGACGTCGGCCCGTCGGACCTTCTATATTACGAAGGCCTGCACGGGGCGGTGTCCATCCCCGGGGCCGATGTGGCGCGCTGGCCGGACCTGCTGATCGGCGTGGTGCCGGTGGTGAACCTGGAATGGATCCAGAAGATCCATCGCGACAAGTCCAAGCGCGGCTACACCACCGAAGCGGTGACCGACGTCATCCTGCGGCGCATGCATGACTACGTGCACTATATCTGCCCGCAGTTCACCCGCACCCACGTCAACTTCCAGCGGGTGCCGACGGTGGACACCTCCAACCCCTTCATCGCCCGGCATATCCCCTCGGCGTCGGAGAGCCTAGTGGTGATCCGCTTCGCCAATCCCAAGGGGATCGATTTCCCCTATCTGCTGAACATGCTGCAAGACAGCTTCATGTCCCGGGCCAACACCATCGTCGTGCCCGGCGGCAAGATGGAGCTGGCGATGCAGCTGATCTTCACCCCCTACATCTGGCGGCTGATGGAGCGGCGCCGCACCGTCGTCGGGGCCACGGGCCGCCCGCCCGTGCCGCCACCGGAACCTGCCGCCATCACGCCGGCGGCCCCCACGCCGGCGCCCCGGATTCCGGACCCGGCGGGCGCCTGAGGCCCCCATACCCGGCCGCCCCTTGCACCCAGATCACGAGACACAGCGAACCACGAAAGGAGCCGCCCCATGGCGCTCGTCACTCTGCGACAGCTCCTCGACCACGCCGCCGAGCGGGACTACGGCCTGCCGGCCTTCAACATCAACAACATGGAACAGGTGCTGGCCATCATGGAGGCCGCGCGCAAGACCGATGCGCCGGTGATCCTTCAGGCCAGCCGGGGCGCGCGGTCCTATGCCGGCGACATCATGCTGCGCAAGATGGTCGAAGCCGCCGTTGAACTGTTTCCCGGCATCCCCGTCTGCCTGCACCAGGACCACGGCAACAGCGTCGCCACATGCCTGTCGGCCATGACCAACGGCTTCACCTCGGTGATGATGGACGGCTCGTTGATGGAAGACGCCAAGACCCCGGCGGACTACGACCACAACGTCGCCATCACCGGTACGGTGACCACCCTGGCCCACAAGGTCGGCGTGTCGGTGGAAGGGGAGCTGGGCTGCCTCGGCTCGCTGGAAACCGGCGCCGGCGAGGCCGAGGACGGCCACGGCTTCGAAGGCACCCTGGACCATGCCCAGCTGGTCACCGACCCCGATCAGGCCGCCGATTTCGTCGCCCGCACCAAGGTGGACGCGCTGGCAGTGGCCATCGGCACTTCTCATGGTGCCTACAAGTTCACCCGCGAGCCGACAGGCGACATCCTGGCCATGGACGTGGTCAAGGCGATCCACGACCGGCTGCCGGACACGCATCTGGTGATGCATGGCTCCTCGTCTGTGCCCCAGGCCTTGCAGGACCTGTTCAACAGCTACGGCGGCACCATGCCCCAGACCTGGGGCGTGCCGGTGGACGAGATCGTCCAGGGCATCAAGCACGGTGTGCGCAAGGTCAATATCGACACGGACTGCCGCCTGGCCATGACCGGCCAGTTCCGCCGGGTGATGAGCGAAAACGGCGCCGAGTTCGATCCCCGGAAGGTCCTGAAGCCGGCCATGGAGGCCATGCGCGACCTGTGTGCCGAGCGGTTCGAGCAGTTCGGCGCCGCCGGTCAGGCCGGCCGGATCACCGCGCTGTCGCTGTCGGCCATGGCCCGCCGCTACGCCGCCGGAGAGCTGGACCCGCGCACGGGAGATGCCGCGCGGGCAGCCTGAGCGCCGCCCTGCCCGCCGCGCGAGCGCTCTTCCACGCAGCTTGCGTGCTTACTGCCCAACCCAGCCACAGGCTGGCAAGGCCGATTGGCCGCCGCGCGCAAGCGCGTAAAAGCCTGCGTGGCGAACGCAATACAAGCGGCGGCCTGCCGCTGCTTGGTACGAAGGAAACACCCGCCATGACTGTCTTGACCAAGGCTCCACCCACCCCCGCATCCGAGGCGGCCTCCCCGGACCCGGCCCTGGCGCGCCGCTGCGCCACGGCCCTGCGCATGCTCGCCGTCGATGCGGTGGAGCGGGCCAAAAGCGGCCACCCCGGCATGCCCCTCGGCATGGCCGATATCGCCGTCGCCCTGTGGGGCGTGAACGGCAACGGCGTTCTCTCGCATAATCCGGAGAACCCCGGCTGGTGGAACCGCGACCGTGTGGTGGTCTCCAACGGCCACGGCTCCATGCTGCTCTATGGTGTGCTGCACCTCGCCGGCTACGATGTCACCGTCGAGGATCTGCGCAGCTTCCGCCAGCTCGGCAGCCGGGCGCCGGGCCATCCGGAGGTGGGGGTGACCCCGGGCGTGGAGACCACCACCGGCCCCCTCGGCCAGGGCCTGGCCAATGCCGTGGGGATGGCGCTGGCCGAAAAGCAGCTGGCGGCCACCTTCAACCGCCCCGGCCATACGGTGATCGACCACCATACCTATACTCTGCTGGGCGACGGCTGCCTGATGGAAGGGGTCTCCCACGAGGCCTGTTCCCTGGCCGGCGTGCTGGGTCTGGGCAAGCTGATCTGCCTGTGGGACGACAACGGCATCTCCATCGACGGCGACGTGACCGGCTGGTTCGCCGACGACACCCCCGGCCGCTTCGAAGCCTATGGCTGGCAGGTGATCAGTGGCGTCGATGGTCATGATCCGGCCGCCGTTGCCGCCGCCCTCGCCGAGGCCAGGGCCGACACCGTGCGTCCCACCCTGATCTGCTGCCGCACCACCATCGGCTTCGGCGCGCCGGGCAAGGCCGGCACCCACGACGTCCACGGTGCGCCACTGGGCGCCGACGAAGTGGCGGCCACCCGCGCCGCGCTCGACTGGCCCCATGCGCCGTTCGAGGTCCCCGAGGACCTGCGCGCCGCCTTTGACGCCCGCGCCGCCGGCCGCGCGGCCGAGGCCCGCTGGCAGGAGGTTTTCCAGGCTTATCAGGCAGCCTACCCCACCGAAGCCGCCGAACTGGCCCGCCGCATGGACGGCCGCCTGCCCGATGACTGGGCCGACACCGCCCGCGCGGCCATCGACGCCGCCGCGGCTCAGGCCGGATCCGTGGCCACCCGCAAGGCCAGCCGCCAGGCCCTGGAGGTGCTGGCCCCCAAGGTGCCGGAGATGTTCGGCGGCTCGGCGGACCTGACCGGCTCCAACCTCACCGACTGGCCCGGCGTGACACGGGTGCACGAAGGACACGCCGATGGCCGTTACCTCAGCTACGGGGTGCGCGAGTTCGGCATGGCGGCGGTCATGAACGGCATGGCGCTGCATGGCGGCTTCCTGCCCTTCGGCGGCACCTTCCTGGTCTTCTCCGACTACAGCCGCAACGCCATCCGCATGGCCGCGCTGATGAAGCAGCGGGTGGTTCATGTGCTGACCCACGACAGCATCGGCCTGGGCGAGGATGGTCCCACCCACCAGCCGGTGGAACATGCCGCCGCCCTGCGCCTGATCCCCGGCCTCGCCGTCTGGCGCCCCTGCGACACCACCGAAACCGCCGCCGCCTGGGTCGACGCCGTGCAACGCACCGACGGCCCCTCTGCCCTGTTGCTGTCCCGCCAGGGATTGCCGGTGCAGCCCCGGTCTGCCGACATGGTCGCGGCCATTGCCCGGGGCGGCTACGAGTTGGCGCCGTCCACCTGCGGCCCGGCGAAAGCGGTGATCATCGCCACGGGATCGGAAGTGACGCTCGCGGTTTCCGTACAGTCCTTGCTCGCGGACGAAGGCATCGGCCTTTCGGTGGTTTCCATGCCCTGCCGCGAGCGCTTCCTGGCCCAGGACCGGGCCTGGAAAGACACCGTCCTGCCGCCCGGCGTACCTCGGCTGGCGGTGGAAGCGGCCCATTCCGAGCCCTGGTGGCGCATCGTGGGCGACAATGGCGACGTTGTCGGGATGGACAGCTTCGGGGAGTCCGCACCCGCCGACAAGCTGTTCCACCACTTCGGTTTCACGCCGGAGTCCGTGGCGGCACGGGTGCGGTCGCTGGTCGCCGGAGCAGAAGGGTCCTAACCCCTTCCTCCGGATCGATCAGACAAGCAAACACGGTGGCCGCCCCCCCAGGACTTCCGGCCACCGTGTTTGTTGGTTTTGGTGGGCCTAACGGCAGGCAGCGAAGCAAAGCTCAGAGCCGTGAGAAGAAAAAAGCAGGAAGGAGCCGGATTTCCCCCGAGTCGCCCCGGGGATAACCCGTTTCCCATGTATAACACGCCCCAGAGCAACTAAACCCGCCTTGCCCCGTTGAGCCGGCCAGTCCATTGAGCCATCAGCGGTACACGCCTTATCAATAAAAAACAGCCAGAAGAATTTTTTCTGAATGAATGCACCCCTGAGAACATACATTAGATTACATACTATTGAATGTATATACCTCCTTTCCTATAATGGGCTCAAAGGGCCTTCCTGACAGCGTTGATTTTGGAAGGCTTCCTCAAAGCTCAGGGAGAAAACAATGATAAAGCACGCCACCAGTGTTGCGGTTTCAATGCTCGTCCTGTCCGGCTCAGCGTATGCCGCTGAAACCTGGCAGCTCGATCAATGGAATCCGCCGTACGATTTTAGTAACAAGCCGTCAAAAATTTCCTACACCGCTCTCGACACGACTTCAAAACCCTGGAAATTGTGCGTCATTTTTCCGCATCTCAAGGATCCATATTGGGTCGCAACAAATTATGGTGTCGTGGATCATGCCCGGGCTTTGGGTATAACAGTCGATATTTTCGAGTCTGGTGGTTATCCCAATTTGGACAAGCAGATCGAACAAGTGGAGCATTGCGCCAGCGAGGGTTCGTATAACGCCATTCTTCTCGGGACTGTGTCCTATGACCTCATGACACCGACCGTCGTGAAAGCATCCGAGACGCTTCCGGTCTTCGCGACCGTTAACCAGATCAAGGGGGACGGTCTGTCGGGTATGGTTGCGGTCAACTGGGTCGATATGGGCGGTGCAGCCGGCACTTATTTCAAGGAAACCTATCCGGCGGGGTCTCCCCCGGTCAAGGTTGCCTGGATCCCTGGCCCGGAAACGGCCGGCTGGGTGCGCTTCACCGATGAAGGGTTCCGCAAGACAATCGAAGGCAGCTCTGTGGAGCTTGTCACCGTCAAGTACGGAGACACGGGTAAGGATATTCAGCAAACACTGGTCCAGGACGCGATCGACGAATTTCCCGACCTTGACTACATCGCCGGAAATGCCGTGGCCATCGAAGCGGCCATGAGCGTGATTCAACAGCGGGGCCTGAAAGGGAAACTTCGTCTGGTCGCCGACTACTTCACGCCAGCCATGTACCGGGGAGTCCGTCGCGACACGATCTCGAGCGCCCCCACCGACAGCGCCGCCCTCCAAGGGGTGCTGTCCGTCGATCAGGCCGTACGGTTCCTGGAAGGCAAAGTCATCGCCCAACATGTGGGTCCCGTGATCTTTAATGTGGACCAGTCAAATGTCCGCAATTTCCCGGTTCAGGAATCACTCGCGCCTTCAGAATTTGCTCCCGTCTTCCGCGTTCCGTAAAGCCGAGCAATCCACCGCATTGGTCGTCTGAAGCAGCGCACGGCCTGCATACGCCTGGTGTTTCATTTCCTCTTTCGGAAAGGCGGAAACACCAGGCGTCTCGGATCAGGCATCCTGAAAAGACCCTGAGAATTATGACGTAAAGACATAATTCAACTTGCCTGCAGTCGAATTCCCCCCTTGTGCATCCATTCAAACCGAAGCGTCAGCCGGAGTTTGAAAGCTATGCATGAACAAAAGCCCTGCACACTGACGCCTCAACGATATGGACAGGTCAGTATGTCAGGTGTACTGGAGGTTCACAGCATGTTGACCATGAACATTCGGACCGGGCTGATTCTGGCTTTCGGTTTTGTCAGCTTTCTGATCATCGTCAGCAGTGTGGCCGGCCTCGCCGGTCTCCAATCCATACATAGGCAGCAGGATATAATATTGAAATCATCGATGCCTGTGGTCCTCAGGTCTAAAGATCTCGTCGCCAATGCCGCAGCGCTCACCCAACTGCGGGATTCCCTGACCATGACAACAGACATGGAAAACATCAGCAAGTTGAAAGAAGACATATCATCGTCAATATCAAAAATAAATAATGACATTGAGTACTTCAAAAAATCATCAGAAAAAATCGAAAGTGAAGAAAAATTAGAGAAGACAGCCAATGAGATGACGAGCACTCTCGTCAGCTTTTCTGAACTGTCCTCTCAGCGCGTGCAAATCGCCCAAGATATAGATATGCGCACAGCCGACACACTGAAAACCATAGACGATATGATAGATCTTTCGGAGTCTCTCGTATCGAACGCAACGGGAGGAATCAGCAACTCCCTCTCAACGCTTTATGATCTTGTGGAAGACCCCGAGGCCATTGACCGGACGTATGACACACTGGACGCGATCCTGGACGTCGGGCTGTTCCATGCGGAACAAATGAATCTCCTGAAAATGAACAGCCTGCTTGCCGCCAAGCACCTTTCTGATCTCGCGGCCCAGACGAACAAAGCAGGAGCGGAGACCGTCTCGGCCGCCATCAGTCAAACCTTAACCGACCTGAACCGGAATATCGATACGATACCGGATCCCTCACGGAAGCAGCAAGCCGAGGAAGTCTTCCTTGAAATACGGAAAAATCTTGCACCTGAGAACAAAGGAAGCATTCCAGATCTATTTGTAAACTATCTGGACGTCCTGTCTTCTCTCAAGGACCGGTCCATCAGTGTTTTGACAACAGAAAAAACACTAAGCAGCTTGGCAACGGACACGGCAGAGAATTTGAACCGGAGCATCGCCCAGGATCAGGAAGAAATGTCCTGGGTCTTCGCCACGGCGCAGAAAAGCGTTATTGCCCTTTCGATAGCCGGGATTTTGGCATCCATTGTCATCTCCTATTTTTACGTGCAACGGCACGTGTTGTCTCGCTTATCAGCATTGGGCAATGCCACACAGCGTCTGGCGGAAGGGGACACGACGGTCAACATTCCAAAAGTGTCCGGAGATGAAATCGGAAAGATGGCCAAGGCTCTCAGGGTATTCAAGGACAATGCTGAACAGAAGACCCTTTTGGAAAAGCAACGCCGCGAAGACGAAGAAAGGATGGCCCGTGAGCAGGCCGCAGAACTGGCACACATCGCAGACAGCTTCGAAACATCCGTCCTGGGGATCGTGGATACGGTTGCCGGGCAGGTCAAAGAGATGCGTCAAACAGCAGCAACCATGAGGGAACGGGCCAGTCAGGCGGGCCAGCGCTCCCAAATGGTCGCCAAGGCCTCCAATGAAGCGTCCGGGAGCGTGGAAAGCGTTGCCGCGTCTGCCGAGGAACTGAGTGCGTCGATCCACGAAATCTCCAGGCAGATGAGCCAGTCGGCCACGGCATCGGAAGCGGCTGTTCAAGAAGCTCGCAAGATCCGCGAGGATATCGGCAGCCTCAGCGCCGCGTCGGACAGAATCGGAGAAATCGTCGGCCTCATCAGCGGGATCGCAAGTCAAACCAATCTCCTGGCTTTGAATGCGACGATCGAAGCCGCGCGCGCCGGAGCGGCCGGCAAAGGGTTTGCCGTGGTGGCCAACGAGGTGAAGTCCCTGGCCACCCAGTCGACCCGGGCCACGGATGATATTGCGGACCAGATCTCCCAAATCCAGGACCGCATCTCAGCCTCGGTCCAAGCGATCCAGCACATCGTTGACACCATCGAAAATCTGAATTCGATCTCGACAAGCATCTCTTCATCCGTCAATCAGCAACAAGCCGCAACATCGGAGATTTCCCAAAGCGTCCAGATGGCTGCTCGCGGATCCCAGGAAGTTTCCCAGGTTATCACCGAGGTTACGGAAGACGTTTCAGCAACAGACTCAGCATCTGGCGAGGTTGTCGCCTTTTCGGAGAAATTGGTGGAACGATCCGATCTTCTCAAGCGCGAAGTCGGAAATTTCCTCGAACAGATACGCGCTCGGTAGAAGAAACTACACCTGCGGTTCGAAGAGTCGACTTCGAACCGCAGAACTGGCACAGGGAATCATTCAAATGATTGTGCGGTCGTTACACTGACCTTTTTTTATGCTTCAATTCCCCCCCGGCGGACGCCTCCGGTTGGGTCAATGCACCGATCCCGGAAATCCGGACAGGGCGTCAAGCTGATCCATCTCCGATCGCGCATTGGACCTCCGGAAAGCCGCTCAGGCTTTCCATACTGCATCCACCTGCGCCCGGTCCCTTCCCGTCACGGCCAGCGCCAGGGCCACGCCAATCAGCCCGGCGGCCACACCGAAAGCCACCGTCCGTCCGGTTTCCACAGCCGCAGGCAGAGCGGCCGTGACGTCCGCAGCGCCGGTGGCCAGGGCAAAGACCGCGCCCATCGCCGAGGCGCCGGTGATCAGCCCCAGGTTCCGCGACAGGCTCAGAAAGCCCGACACCGTCCCACGCCGGCTGTCCGCCACATCGGCCATCACTGCGGTGTTGTTCGCCGCCTGGAACAGCTGATAGCCCGGCGTCAGCACCACGATCCCGGCCACATAGCCCGCCAGTCCCGCCACACCGGGCAGCAGCGCCAGCCCCAGACAACCTACCGCCATCGCCGTCAGCCCGGCCTTCACCACCGTCGCCGCCCCGAAGCGGTCCACCAGCCGCCCGGACGGCACCCCGGTCAGGGCGGACAGCACCGGGCCGATGGCCAGCACCAACCCCACCCGCACCGCATCCAGCCCCAGCGGGCCGGACAGGTAGAACGGCCCCACCACCATCGTCGACATGATCACCGCCGCCACCAGGGCGTTCATGCCCATGCTGCGCCCCAGCCCGCGCTCCCGCAGCACCCCCACGTCCAGGATCGGTGCCCGTGCCGTCCCCTTCCCGGACGAAGACTTGGGCCGGGACACCGGCAGGAACCGCCAGGCCAGCACCTCCGCCAGCAGCCCAAGCGGTACCAGCCCCAGGAACAGGCTCCGCCAGCCCGCTCCGGCCACGATCAGCCCGCCCAGCGCCGGCCCCAGAGCCGTCCCCACCGCCGACATGGTGCCCAGCAGCCCCATGGCGCTGCCAATGCGATCCTTCGGCACGCTTTCGCGCACGCTGGCGATGGTCAGCGCCATCAGCGCCGCCGCTCCGGCCCCTTGCAGCGCCCGGGCTGCCAGCAGCATGCCCAGCGACGACGCCAGCCCGCACAGCACCGAGGCTCCGGTGAACAGCATCATACCGCCCAGCAGCACCCGCCGCCGCCCGAACAGATCCCCCAGCCTGCCGGCAAAGACGATCAGGACAGTCACCGCCGTCAGATAGGCCAGAACCACTCCCTGGGCGGCCTCGAAGCCTGCTCCGAAGGCTTCGGCAAAGGTCGGCAGGGCCGCGCTGGCGATACTCACCCCCAGCGACGGCAGCAGCATCGCCAGGGCCAGGGCCGCCATCGCTCCGCCCGGCGAGGGCGATCCGGCGGTACGATCAGCAGGCGGAATAGCGGTCATCGGCAGGGTCTCCGGCTGGGGTGCGCTTTGACATGAAAGCCTCCCTAACCTGGACCCCGCCCAGAGCTGGCGGAATACGCATCAATCACATTAAATACCTGCACCGGACGCCATGCCAGGATGGCGGAAGCCTGCTAAGCTGGCCGCCATGTCCATGCCCGACCTCAACCTTCTGATCGCGCTCGACGTGCTGTTGAGCGAACGCAGCGTCGCCCGTGCGGCGCGGCGTTTGCGTCTCAGCCAGTCCGCCACCAGCCGGGCGCTGGCCCGCTTGCGCGACACCCTGCACGATCCCCTGCTGGTGCGCGCCGGCCGGGGTCTGGTTCCCACCCCCCGCGCCCTGGCGCTTCAGGACAGCGTCCGCCGCCTGGTGCAAGAGGCCCAGGCGGTGCTGCGGCCGGCCGAGGCGCCGGACCTGTCCCGTCTGGTCCGCACCTTCACCATCCGCACCCGCGAAGGCTTCGTGGAGAATTTCGGCCTGCCCCTGATCGAGCGGCTGCGCCACGAGGCCCCGGGGGTGCACCTGCGCTTCCTTCAGAAAACGGATCGGGAGAGCACTGCGCTGCGCGACGGCGTCGCCGATCTGGAAACCGGCGTGGTTCGCGCGTCCATGGGGCCGGAAGTGCGCACCCGCACCCTGTTCCGCGACCGCTTCATCGCGGTCGTCCGCCCCGGCCATCCGCTTGCCGACGGCCCCGTCACCCCGGCCCGCTACGCCGGGGCCGACCATATCCGCGTCACCCTGGACGATATGGATGGCGGACTGGTCGAAGCCGCCCTGGCCCCGCTGGGGCTGGAACGGCGGGTGGCAACCACCCTCAGCGGCTTCGCCATGGCCCTGTCCCTGGCCCGGGCCGCCGATCTGGTGGCCACGGTGCCGGAACGCTACACCGGCAACCTGCGCGACGGGCTGGTCAGCATCCCCCTGCCCTTTGCCCTGCCGGAGATCCCCATTTCCCTGCTCTGGCACCCCCGACACGACGCCGACCCGGCCCACCAGTGGCTGCGGGGCTGCCTGCGCGCCGTCTGCTCAGCCGAAGAGTGAAACCACCGCCTTCCGCGCCAGAGCGGCCGTCAGAAAAGCCGCATAGCTCCAGGTCAGATGGCGGGCAGAAGCGGGATGGCCGTCGGCTTGGTCGAACTGCTCGGCCATCGAGCCGTCCCGCGGCGTGCACCGCGCCACCCGCCCCATGAACCCGTCCCCCCGGGCCAGATGGGTCCGGCGCGCCTCCGCCGTTTCCGCCAGGGCCGCGAGACGGTAATGCACCTCCGCCGCGCCGAGGGTGGAGAAGTGGAAGGCCCCACCACTTTGATACACATCCCCCCGGAACCGCCCCAGGGCGGGCACCAGATCGGGGCTGGCACGGTTGATCCCGTAGTCCGCCGCGAAGATCCCGCACAGGGTCTCCAGGCTTTCGAGGATCCGGGGATCGGCGATGGAATGGGTCCCCGCCGTCCGCCCGGAATGCAGCGCGGCCAGCACCACCGCCATGTCCACATCCCTGTCCGTCGCCGGACCGTCGTCCAGACGGGCGCGATAGCAGGCCCGCTCCGCCGACCAGTGGGCATCCAGCCGTGGACCCAGCGCCTGGGCGGCATCGGCCATCGCCGCAGACTCCGCTCCGGCAGTCCCGCCGTCAGCCCGGGCGGCCCGGACAGCCCCCAGATCCAGCGCCCGCTGTTGCAGGGATAGCGTGTAGTAGTCCTGCCCGTCCCGCTCTTCCCAGATATCAAAGCCGGGCGCCCCGGCGTGACGCAGGGTGAAGGCCAGATCACCTTTCAGAACGGCTGCCTGTACCGAAGAGAGGCCGTAGCGGGCCT
The DNA here is from genome assembly GCA_046233135.1 of Rhodospirillaceae bacterium Z3-40. Lineage (GTDB taxonomy): Bacteria > Pseudomonadota > Alphaproteobacteria > Rhodospirillales > Rhodospirillaceae > JBJXHN01. The sequence goes on from JBJXHN010000009.1 coordinate 64,430, forward strand.
CATGCTCCAGCAGCACCACCGCCCGCAGCGCCGCTCCGTCCAGCTGGGGCCGCGCCCAGCGCAGAATATCCAGGGTGCCATCCGGATTGACCCGGGTTTCCATCCGCACCCGGTCGCCCCGGATCCCGGCCAGTTCCTCCGGCGGGCGCAGGAACTGGCGGGCCTCGGGGACCGTCCCCGCCCCGTGCTCGGGATCCTCCGCCAGCGCACGGCCATCCAGGGTATCGAGGGCCAGGGCGAAGGCCGCCATGTCCTCCATCAGGCCCGCGCCGTCAAATTCCGGCGGCGTTTCGTCCATCAGCCGGCTGACCGCCCCCATGACCACGGCGGCATCCCGCAGCCAGTGGAAGAAGTAGTCCGGCTCCGGGTCGTAATGCGCCGAAACAGGCGAGGCCAGCACCGAGCCCCGCACCGGCCGCACCACCTGACAGAAATCCGGCCGGTGGTGTTCCAGGTCGGTTGCGGAAATGGCCCGGAGCATCGCGCGCAGGGCGACGGGTTCCTCTGCCGCGATCCAGGATTCCAGCCGCGCCCGGCCCCAGACCTCGCCGCGCACGCTCACCCCTGCGCCTCCAGCCACGGGCTGGTGAAGTCCAGCGCGCGCAGGCCGGTAATCACCTCCGGGGCGCTCATGAACAGCCGCCACAGCAGGGCGGAACGGTGGTTCTCCATCATGATGACGATGGGTCCCTGATCGATGGACAGGTGGTCCCGCGAATACCAGTCCCGGGTTTCGCTGAAGGCATCGGTGAAGCCCCAGTCCGTCCAGATGCGATCCCCAAGGGTGTCGTGGAAGTGGCGCATGGCGGCCATCGCCTGATCGGGCACGTAGGGGAAACTGGCCAGGGCGGCGGTGGGAGTGATGGTGGCCAGGTCATTGTCCGGCGCCTGGGCGGAGTAGCCGTCCGGGTTGTCACTGGCCGTCAGCCCCCAGCAGGGACCGCCGTACCCCTTCCAGCCCTTGGGATTGGCCTGGCAGTAGGCGTGGTTGAGCAGGGCATGCCGGCGGTTCTGCTCAAAATAGTCGCCATAGCGGTCCGTCAGCCCCCGGGGGTCAAGGCCGAGGAACGAGTAATGGGCAAAGAACAGCGGCCCGCCCAGCGGCGGCCCCAGTGGCAGGTCCACCCCGTAGTCCGTGCGGCCGTTGCGGAACACCGGACTGTCGGTCCAGCCCTTGTGATAAAGCACCGGATCGATGGCATGGGTGGGCGAGGACGCGGCCAGCAGATAGACGATCAGGCATTCGTTCCAGCCGCGAATGGCGTGGTTCATGGCGAAGCCGTGGTTGGGGCTCCAGTGCCACAGCAGCACGTCATCGTCGGGGGCCTTGTACCAATCCCATTCCACCGCCCGCCACAGGGCGTCGATCCGCGCCCGCAACGCCGTTTCCTCCGGACCCGGATCGGCAAAATACTGGCGGGCAGCCAGCAGCCCCTGGATCAGGAACGCCGTCTCCACCAGATCACCGCCATCGTCCTTGGGGCCGAAGGGAAAGGTGGAGCCGTCGCGCCCGTCCATCCAGTGGGGGAAGGCTCCGTGATGCCGGTCGGCCCGTTCCAGCGCGCCGAGCATCAGGGCCAGCCGCTCCGTGGCCTGATCGCGGGAGATGAAGCCCCGCTCCACCCCCACCACCAGGACCATGGCCGCAAAGCCGCTGCCGCCGATGGTGACGATCCCGTCGGGCGCCGTGGTGCGGTCCGGAGCCAGGCCGGAAGACGGCTCCGCCCGCTCCCAGAACCAACGGAAGGTGCGTTCCTGGACCAGATCGAACAGCGTCTGATCGTCAAGGGCCGGGCCTTGGCCCGATGGACGGGAGTCACTCATGGTTGGTTCACCTCTTGCCGGGCTTTCCAGGCTGGGGGCGGTTCCCGGCTGATGGTCGGCCCCCGGGGGCGCCGCCGGCGTTCCGGCGGATCGCGGGTCAGAAAGATGGTGCGGGTGTAGAAGTCTCCCAGCGGCCGCCCGGAAATGCCGATGACCGTGGTATCGGGCAGGTCTTCGCGAAAGATCCCCTGGGCCATCAGGCGGTCGCCGTTTTCCAGCATGTCCAGGGCGTCATCGCTGATCACCCACTTGGGCCGGCGCACCACCACCCGGGCCAGGGCGAGCAGCTGCATCTGCTGCACCGTCAGTTCCCGGTCCCAGCGCGCCACCCGGTCCAGGGCACCGGCCATGTGGCCCAGCCCCACCCGCTCCAGGGCCGCCACCAGCACCGCATCGTCGGCCGGCACATCTCCCAGGGCATAGGTCATGGCTTCCCGCAATGTCCCGTTGGGCACGTGGGGGCGCTGGGACAGGAACATGGTCTCCTCCGCCGGCGGCATCAGGATGCGTCCCTGCCCCCAGTTCCACAGGCCGGCCAGGGCCATGAACAGGGTGCTTTTGCCCGCACCGGGCTTGCCGGTGATCACCAGATGCTCGCCTGGTCCCACCTCCAGCCTCTGCTCGGACAGGATCGACCGCCCCTGCCCCGACATCACTGTCAGCCCCTCCAGCATGAACTGGCCGTCGGGGTGGGCCGCGCGGTCGAAGCGTTCCACCCCGTCTTCCAGGGTATCCAGCTCCATCAAGGCCTGGCGGAAGGTCATGACGCGCAGGAAGGTGGCACGCCAGTCGGCGATCACATCGGTGTTGTCGACGAACCAGCGCAGGGATTGCTGCACCTGATTGAAGGCCCCCACGGCCATCATCAGCGCCCCGAAGGAAATCTGGCCGCCGAAATAGGCCGGCGCGGCAACAACGATGGGGAAGACCAGGGCGACCCAGCCGTAGCCGGCGGTAACCCAGGTCAGACGCACGGTGGCCAGGACGATCCGCCGCATGATGGCGACGACACTGGTCAGTTCCCGGTCCAGCAGCCCCCGTTCCCCCGGCTCGGCGGCGTTCAGGGCGATGCCGTCCGCATGATCGGCCCCCCGGACCAGGGCGACGCGCAGATCGGCTTCGCGGGCGTAGCGGGTCTGTTGCAGCCGCACCAGCTTGCGCCCCACCGCCCAGGAAAACCACGACCCGGTCGCAGCATAGAGCAGCGCCGCCCAGACCATATAGCCGGGGATGGCGAAGGTATGCTCGCCGAAGCCTAGCACCACCCCGCGCGACAGCTCCCACAGCACCCCGATGAAGCTGACCAGCAGCAGCAGGGCCTGCAGCAGCCCGACCCCCAGCGCGGTGGTCAGTTCGGTCAGGTGGTTGGTATCTTCATGGATACGCTGATCGGGGTTGACGCCGATCTGCCCCAGGCGGGCGATGCGGGCGGCGCGCTTGTCGCTCATCCAGGCGTCGATCAGGTCGCGCGTCGCCATCTGCCGCAGCTTCAGGCGGATACCCATATCCAGGCCCCGCTGGCTGACGTTCAGCACCAGCAGGATCGCGGCAATGGAGAAAAACACCCCCAGTTGCACCAGAAAGTCATCCACCGACCGCCGTTCGATAGCGTCATAGAACGGCTGGTTCCAGGCGTTCAGGGCGACCTGGGCAGCGGCGGTACAGATGATCACGGCGGTGATGCCGCCCACCAGAAGGTACAGGCTCCAGCGGTCGGGCGTACGGCCGATGGCCCGGGCGAGAATCCGGAACTGAACCCGCAGCCGGTCGTCGAAGGTCATGGTCGGGGATGCGGAAGGCGCCGTCGGCTCCGGCGAGCCCGGCTGGTCCTGGGTGTTCATGCGTGGGATAAACCCCTGTGTACGGGTGGTTTCGCTTGCCACCGCCGTGGCCGCGTGATGGATATGTTCCGTTGCCGCGTCGGCGGCAAGCGCTAGATTGTTACGCCCCAGATCAAACCGCATTACATCGGAAACGATGTAACCCGGTTTGATCTGGAATCATAGAGTTGGAGCATCGCGCGGAAAACCGGTTCCCATAGGTCCGCGCGATGCTCTGGGGGATCCCATGACCATGCGCACACCTGAAGACCTGCTCTCGGCCATGACCCTGACCGAAAAGATCGGTCAGCTCACCATGGTTACCGCCGATTACGCCGTGACGGGTCCCACCGTGGCGACGGATGTGACCGGTGCCCTGCGGGCTGGTCGGGTGGGCAGCCTGTTCAACCTCTACGGCACCGGGGCCACCCGGGCCGCCCAGAAAGTCGCGCTCGAAGAGACCCGGCTCGGTATCCCGCTCTTCTTCGCCCATGACGTGATTCACGGCTTTCGCGCCATCTGCCCTATCCCCCTGGGGGAAGCGTCGGCCTTCGATCCGACCCTGTGGAAGGCCACGGGCCGCTGGGCAGCGACCGAGGCCGCGGAGGCCGGGCTGGATCTGGTCTTCGCGCCGATGCTCGACGTCGCCCGCGATCCCCGCTGGGGCCGCATCGCCGAAGGGCCGGGCGAGGACACCCGGATCGGCCGGGCGGTGGCCGAAGCGAAAGTGAACGGCTTCCAGGGCCGCGACCTTGCCGCGGCCGACGCCGTGGCCGCCTGCGCCAAGCATTACGTCGCCTACGGTGCCTGCGCGGCGGGGCGGGATTATGCCTCCGTCGACATTTCCGACCGCACGCTGGAAGAGGTCTACCTGCCACCCTTCAAGGCCGCCGTGGAGGCCGGGGTGGCGACGGTCATGGCCGCCTTCACCGATCTGGCCGGCGTGCCGCTGACCGCCCACGAAGGCCTGCTGGATGGCGTACTGCGCCGGCGCTGGCGCTTTGACGGCGTGATCATGAGCGACTATGGCGCCATCGGCGAACTGATGGCGCACGGCGTGGCCGCCGACCTGACCGAAGCCGCCGCCCTGGCCCTGCGGGCCGGGGTGGACATCGACATGATGGCCTATGCCTATGAAAAGGGCCTGCCCCAGGCCCTGGAACGCGGTCTGGTGACCGTGGAGCAGATCGACCGCGCCGTGATGCGGGTGCTGGAGCTGAAAAGACGCCTCGGCCTGTTCGACGATCCCTACCGCCGGCGCCCGGCGGGTCGGGCGGAACTGCCGCCGGTGGACGCCGCCGCCCGCCGCGCCGCCCGCGAGGTTGCCGGCCGCTGCCTGGTGCTGCTGCGCAACCGCGACAATATCCTGCCCTTGCCGGACGTCCCTGGCTCCATCGCCCTGATCGGCCCGCTGGCCGATGCGGGGCCGGAAATGCTGGGCAACTGGACGGCGGCAGGCCGGGGTGACGAGGCCATCAGCGTGCTCGCCGGCCTGCGCCGGATCCTTCCCGATGCCCCCATTACCCACGCTCCCGGCGGCACCATCGACGGAGAGACCATCCCGGCCGATGCCCTTGCCGATACCGTGGCGGCGGCAGAGCAGGCGGACCACGTGATCCTCTGCCTCGGCGAAGCGGGCTGGATGAGCGGCGAGGCCGCCTGCCGCGCGCGCCTGGATCTGCCCGGTGCGCAGGAGGCCCTGGCCCGGGCCGTGCTGGACGTCGGCAAGCCGGTGATCGTGCTGCTGTTCTCCGGCCGGCCGCTGGCGATGGAGGAAATCTTCGACCGGGCGGCGGCGGTTGTCGCCTGCTGGTTCCCGGGGGTCGAGGCGGGCACGGCGATTGCCGATCTGCTGACCGGCGCGGTCAATCCGGCGGCAAAACTGCCGGTGACCTGGCCCCGTCACGTGGGACAGGTGCCGATCCACCATGCCCAGCGCCCCGGCGGCCGCCCGTTCGACGCGAAAAACAAATACACCAGCAAATACCTGGACATGCCGAACACGCCGCGTTTCGCTTTCGGTCATGGCCTGTCCTACACCACCTTCGGGCTGTCGGGGATCAAAACCCGGCCGATGCCCGGTGGCGTGGTGGTGCTGGGCGCGGTGAGCAACGACGGCCGCCGTCCGGGCAAGACAACGCTGTTCCTGTTCGTCCGCGACCCCGTGGCCCGCCTGTCCCGCCCGGTGCTGGCCCTGGCCCGCTTCGAGACCATGCACCTGGGCGTCGGCGAAGCCCGCCGTTTCGGCTTCACCCTGACCCGCGAAGATCTCGGTTTTCTTGATGAAGCCTCGAAGCCGACGTTCGAAGCCGGGCAGTTCGATCTGTTCCTGGGTTTCTCGGCCGATCCGGAAAGGCTGACGCAGGTCAGCGTGACGGTGGGGTAAACCGGACCTCCACCGCCACGCCAGCCATCATCCCTCCGGCGATTCCCGTGCCGAAGAAACGAGCGTGTGGGGCAGATCCGCTGTGGCTCCCCATATAGAGGTGAGCTTGCCAACCCCCCGGCCTGTGCCAATGACGTCGGGTTTCTGCCCGACTCCCGATCCGCCCGCGCCGCCTCCCCGCGTTTCTGTAGCCTTATCCTTCAGGAGACCCCCAATGAGCAAAATAGCCCTTGTGACCGGCGCCACCGCCGGCTTCGGCGACGCCATCGCGCGCCGCTTCGTGGCCGAAGGCTGGAAGGTCATCATCACCGGCCGGCGCAAGGATCGCCTGGATGCCCTGGTGGGCGCGCTCGGCGGGACGGGCGTGGCCCATGCTCTGAACTTCGACATCCGCGACGAGGCCGCGACCCGTGCCGCACTCGCCAGCCTGCCGGCGGATTTCGCCAAGGTCGATGCCCTGGTCAACAACGCCGGACTCGCGCTCGGCACCGGGCCGATCCAGGATTGCGACCTGGAGCAGTGGAAGACCATGATCGACACCAACGTTACCGGTCTGGTGACCATGACCCGGCTGATGATCGACACCCTGATCGCGCAAAAGGGTATCGTGGTGAACCTGTCGTCGATCGCCGCCAACTGGTCCTATCCGGGGGCCAACGTCTATGGCGCCACCAAGGCGTTCGTGCAGCAGTTCTCCCGCAACCTTCGCTCCGACCTGTCGCGGCTGGGGGTACGGGTGACCTCCATCGAACCGGGGCTGTCGGAAAGCGAATTCACGCTGGTCCGCACCGGCGGTGACAAGGACGCCTCGGACAGACTCTACGCCGGGGCCAATCCCCTGAAACCGGACGATATCGCCGAAACGGTCTACTGGGTCGCCACCCGGCCGCCCCATGTGAACATCAACACGCTCGAAATCATGCCCGTCAGCCAGAGCTGGGCACCCTTCGCGATCCATCGGGAATAGACGAAAAAACGCGGGGCCGATCCGGCAAAAACCGGCCCCGCGCCCTCAAGCCATCCGGACCGGCGCGCCTACCCGAAGACGGTCGTCAGCGCCTTGTCCACCGCATCGGTCAGCTGATCGATATCGCTTTCCGTGGCGATCAGGGCCGGGCTGAAGCACAGGGTGTTATTGTACCCGGTCAGGGACCGGTTTGTGGCCCCGATGATCACCCCCCGGGCCATGCAGTCGGCGACCACCGCCTGGACCTTCTTCTCGTCGGCCGGCTCCTTGGTGGCGCGGTCCGCCACCAGTTCCGCTCCCTGGAACAACCCCTCGCCGCGCACGTCACCGATCACCGCATGGCGTTCCTGAAGGGCGCGCAGGTTGTCCATCAGCCGGACGCCCATGGCCGCCGTGTTCTCCAGCAGGTTTTCATCCTCGATAATCCGCATGTTCTCCAGGGCCGCAGCCGGCCCGGCGGTGCACCCCCCGTAGGTGGAGATATCTCGGAAGAAGGACAGGGGGTCGGCCGGGTCGTCCTTGAACAGGTCGAACACCCGTTCCGAGGTGACGGTGCAGGAGATCGCCGCATAGCCCGAGGCCACGCCCTTGGCCATGGTCACGAAATCCGGCTTCACCCCGAAATGCTGATAGCCGAACCAGGTCCCCGTCCGGCCCAGGCCGCAGACCACCTCGTCGATATGAATGAGAACATCGTATTTTTCGCGGATCTCGGCGATGCGTTCCCAATAGCCCTTGGGCGGCACGATCACCCCCCCGCCGGCGGTGATCGGTTCCAGGCAGAGGGCGCCGACCGTATCCGGCCCTTCGCGCAAGATCACCTCTTCGATGGCGTCGGCGGCGCGCTGGCCGTAGTTGTCAATATCCCCGTACTGGCTCCGGTATTCCAGGCAGTGGGGCACCTCGACGAAACCACCCGGAAAGGGACCGAACTGAAGCTTCCGCTGATCCTGGCCACAGGCCCCCAGCACGCCCAGCGTGGTGCCATGGTAATCCCGCTCACGATAAAGGATCTTGCTCTTGCGCCCGCCATGGTGCCGGTGGGAGATCTGGCGCACCATCTTGAAGGCCTTCTCGTTCGCCTCCGATCCCGAGTTGGAGTAGTAGACCCGGCTCATGCCCGGCATCTTGGCGATCAGCCGTTCGGCGAACAGGGCGCCTGGGATGGACCCGGCACTGCCGGCGAAGTAGTTCAGCTTCACCAGCTGGTCGCGGACGGCATCGGCGATGCTTTCGCGGCCATAGCCCACATTGACCGTCCAGACCCCGCCGGACACCCCGTCCAGGAACTCCCGCCCCTTGGCGTCCCACAGCCGCATGCCCTTGCCTTCCACGAACACCCGGGGATCGGCGGTCTCGAACGGCTTATGCTGAATCAGGTGGTGCCAGACGTGTTTCTTGTCCGCATCGACCACATGTCCAATGTCATTCAGGGCTGTCAGGCTGTCCATCACGAGGCACTCCAGGGGGAAAGGTATCCCCCGATGGATATCATGTCCTGCGCAGGCGTGTAGCCCAGACTTCTCCGCCAGAGCAAATCCCGAGCGGACGGAATCGTCCGCGCCAACGTATTTGCTTTAAAATCAATATCCTTGAGCGTACGTACGAAGCGACCGTTAGGGAGCGAAGAACGCTAGCCCCGCGAAAGCCGCATCCGGTCCGTCCGAGACCCGGACAGCCTGCGCTTGGCGCTACAACGCGAGAAGCGTGATATCCTGCCCCTGCGTCTCGGCTCCGGCGGCCATGAAACGGCGCACCTCCGCCTCCAGCGTGTCCACGACCTGCTCCGGCGTCAGGCCCGGGCAGCCGTCCAGCCCGGTTTTGACGGCCGCGTCTCCGAACGCGTCCCCGGTGGGATTCTGGGCTTCGAGCAGACCCCTGGTGAAGGCGAAGACGACGTCATCCGCGGCGATATCCCGTTCCTTATCCGAATAGACCGCCTCGGGATGGGCACCCAGGGGACGACCGCGATCGCACCCCAGGGACACCACGCCACTGCGCGGGCTGACCAGCTGCGGGTCGACCCCACCGGCATTGGCCAGGCGCACCCTGCTCCGGTCCGGGGACAGGATGCCCAGAAGCACGGTGACGGGACGGACCTCGCTGCCCCGGCAGACGTCACGATTGGCCCGGGCCAGAACGGTGTGGGGCAGAACCGGCTCCCCCTCGGCCGCCAGATGATCAATGGCGCGGCGCAGGATCGTGTGGGCGCGCGCGGCCGCCAGGGTGCCGGCCGTTGTGGCGTCAGCCGGACTTCCCACCATGAAGAGGGTGGATCCGTCGGCAAGGGGCAGCACCTCGTGGAAATCACCCCCGGGACCAGCCGCCGGCAGATTGCGGGCCGCCGCCGGCAAGGAAGTGCCGGCCGGTCCGGGGGCGATGCCGGACAGCGCCGAGCGCAGCAACCGCGTGGCCGCCCGGTCGGCAGCGCGCTCGTCTTCGGCGGCGCGGATCTGCGCCTGCAGCCGCTTCTTTTCCAGGATCGCCCCGATGCGCCCTTCCAGCAGGCGCACGTTGAACGGCTTGAGCAGGAAATCCTCGGCCCCGAGGTCGAGGCACTGGACGATGTCGTCCATGTTCCCCACGGACGAACTGATGATGATCGGCGTATCGGCCAGCATCCCTTCCTTTTTCAGTCGGCGAAGAAACTCGCCGCCAGTGATGCGCGGCAGATTGAAGTCGAGCAAGACAAGGTCGAAGGCTTGCTGCTTGGCGATATCCAGCGCGTCCCGGCCGTTGGCGACGATGGTCAGGTCGTTGAACCCGGCTTTTTTCAGGTAAAGCTGGATCAGTTCCTGACTGAACTCATCGTCTTCAACAACCAGTATGCGTTCCGTGCTCGGCTTGAAATCGCGATGCGACACGATACCTGTCCCCTGTCTCGCCCGGTCTTCGGTTACGGTCCGGTTGGTCTGGTCGGATTACGGGAAGGCGATGGCTTCGGCCGGCACGGTCACGCCATGCTGGGCCGCAGCGCTTTCCGACACGGCGAGCTTGGGGGTCGGCAGGATGACCGGCAGCGTGGCCGCGTCTTCACCGGCCAGAACCTTGGCCATCAGACCGGCCGCAGCCTTGCCCATGCCCTCTTCGGTCGGGGTGTAGGCGCCGAGCCAGCCGTTCTTGATGAAGGTCTGGGTGCCACCGAACAGCATCACCTTGTCGCCCAGGGCCGCCTTGATTTCCCCGGCCTTGGAGCCAAGGAAGCTGTCGGCACCGGCATAGACGGCGTCTGCTTCGATTTCGCCGGACGTGATCTTGGCCAGGGTGGTGGCCAGCACGTCCCCGGTGGGGGCAACCCGCAGGGAGGTCAGCTTGATGCCGTGCTTGGAGGCCCAATCGCTGACCTGGCCTTCGATGATGTTGGAGTTGGCTTCGCGCGCATTGAACAGCAGCACCAGGCTTTTGAACGGCGCCAGCGCGATGAAGGCGTCCATCTGGTCGGCGATCGGCACGCCGAGCGTCGCGCCGGTGGTCTTCACGCCCGGCTTTTCCATGGACTGGACCAGCTTCGCGCCCACCGGATCGAAGACGATGTTGAAGACGATGGGAATACGATCCTGGACCACCGACTGGGTGACCTGGGTGGCCGTGGTGCCGAACGAATAGATCGCGTCGTATTCATGGGCGGCGATCGCCGCTTCCTGCTGACGCACGGCTTCCACCAGCACGGTCCGGTCCTGGTTACCGACCACTTCGGTGAACTGCCCCTTCACGCCCAGGGCTTCCAGTTCAGCCAGGAACGGCTTTTCCCACGCCGTCATGCCCCGCCACAGCACCATGAGAATCTTCTTTTCCTGCGGCTCGGTCGCCAGGGAGGCAGGGGCCGTGACCGCAAGAGACATCATGGCGCCGGCCAGTGCCGACAGCAAAAGCTTCGCCTTCATAACAAAACTCCATCCTTTGAGTTCAAGACAACAAAAGCTTGTATATTCTAACTTTTAGATTGACGCATAATTAAAAATATCTTACAGGACGATAAATGTAGAACTGAGGCAGCACTCTGGCTTTATTACCAGTATGTGACTCAGTTTGTGACGTTAATATTTCAGAAGGGCCACAAGGAGCAGTGCGACATGCCCGGGTTTTCTTTCTCTGCCTCCCCCTTCCGGGGTTTGATTCTTCTTATCCTGCTGGCGTTTGCAGGGGTTGGCCCGGCTTCGGCCAGCACCGTCCTGCATGAAAGCCTGGCTTCGGCGACGCTGGGGCGGGACTATGCCTTCACCGTTTACCTGCCGGACGGGTACAACGAGTCCGGTCTGCGCTACCCGGTGGTTTACCTGCTGCACGGGGCCAGCGGGGACGAGAACGACTGGCTGGACAAGGGCAAGGTACAACCCACCCTCGACCGGCTGATCACCGAACAGCGGATCCAGCCGGTGGTGGTGGTGATGCCGGGGCACAAGGGGGCCTGGTGGGTCGACGGCAACGCCGAGCAGGCGGAAACGGTTCTGCTGAAGGAACTGCTGCCCACCGTCGAATCGCGCTTCCGCGTTTTTGCCGACCGGCAGGGGCGCGCCTTTGCCGGCCTGTCGGCGGGGGGCTATGCGACCATCCGCCTGGCCCTGATCCGTCCGGAGCTGTTCGCCGCCGGGGCCGCGCTAAGCCCGGCCATCTATGTGCCCGATCCGCCGGAAACGTCTTCGGGGCGCAAGAATCCGCCGTTCCTGCTGAACGGCGAATACGACAGCGCCACATGGCAGCGCCTGAACTGGCCGCCGTATTTCGATGCATATGTGGCTCAGGACCTGCGGGTGCCGCTTTACCTCAACTCCGGCGATCACGACAGGTTCGAGGTCTATACACACGCCGCCGACTTCTATCACAAGCTCGAAGCGGTCCAGCCCGGCAAGACGGTCTATCACGTCGTTCCTGGCGATCACGAATGGCGGGTGTGGGAAGAAACCATCGGCGATGCCCTGGAATGGGTGATGCCCAACCTGAAGTCCCCCACCGAATAACACCCCCCCTCCGGCCCTTGCGGAAGCGCCGCAGACCGAGTCGTGCCGCTGCGCGACCCGGTCTGCGGCGGGGGCAGGCCGCAAGGCATCCGTTCCGTTGCAAATCTGGAAGGCGGACCATGAGATCGCTGGTCGTAAGGCTGTTCTTTACCCTGCTTGTCGCGGCGGATGCCTTCGGGAATTCCTTTCTGCCCGTCTACGCCCACACGCTGGACACGGCCCCGTCCGGGCTCCTCGCCTGGCTGGGGGCCGACATGGCGGCCGGCCTTCCCGTATCGATTTTCTGGTTCATGGTTGCCGTCGCGCAGATCTCCACCGGCGTGTGGGAGCGCGGGCGCAACCACCGCCATCTGTTTACCATCGCCACGCTGCTGACCGCCGCAGGGCTTGCCCTGTCCGGTGTCGCCCAGGATGCCTTTCAGCTGATCCTGGGGCGGGCGATCAGCGGCCTGGGCTACGGCGCCGTGATGATCCTGACCCAGGACCACCTTTTGCGGGTGATGGGGCCGGCGGCCCGGACCCGGGCGTCCGGCCTGTATTTCAGCTTGTTTTTCACCGGCGCCATCGCCGGCACTCTGAGTGGCGGCGTCCTGGCCAGCCATATCGGCTATGCTGCCACCCTGCTGGCAGGAGCCGGCCTGGCCACCATCGCCGCTGCGCTGGCGCTATTCTCAGACTCCCATGTGGAAGCCGCCGCGCCGGAGCCTCTGCGCTGTGCCCCGCTGCTGCGCAATGGCCGCCTGCTCGGGCTGGTGACGTTCGGGGCCATTCCCTCCCGCCTGGTCAACGGGGCGTTCATCTTCTACCTGATTCCGCTGTACTTGCATGACCAGGGAGCGGTTCAGTCGACGGTGGGCTGGGTGGTCATGATCTATTCCCTGATTTTGGCGACCACCACCACCTTCTGGTCCTGGCTGGTGGACAGCGTGGGACGGCCGGTGCTGTTCTCGGTCGTCGGCGTCGTCCTGTCGGCCCTGGCCATGGCGCTGATCCCGCTCGGCTGGTCCGGCCTGTGGGGCGCGGTCGCCGCCACCGCCCTGCTGGGAACGGCGCAGGCCGTGGGCATGTCGCCCCAGGTCACGGTCCTGTTCCGCGTCACCACCGCCGAAATGGAACGCTTCGGCCGCACCCCCCTGCTGGGGATCTTCCGCGTGGCCGAGCGTATCGGCCTGTTCGCCGGCCCGATGGTGGCCGCCTGGCTGATCTCCAGCCAGGACTACCAGGCCGCCCTGGTGGCCCTGACAGCGATGATGGGCGTTTCCGCCATCGCCCTGGTGGTCGTGTTCGCCCTGTTCGACCGCCACGGCCCCGCTGTTCCCGCCCTGGAAGAACCGGAAACGCCGACCGCATGAGTCCAAAGGACATGCAGCACCGGGCCAATGTTCTTCCGTCGAAACAAAAAAAGAAATACTATCCGTATTGCCCACCGAATACATTTGACATCAAACGGAAACACTATTTATATGTGTAATATATAGCTCTGATAGTTATTTACAGGAATGTGAATATTACTTTGATTTATTGACTGCACGGAGGGTTTTTGCACAATCGCTCGAACTGCCCGACGGATCGGCGGTCCGCGCCATACACGCCCGGCGTTCTTTGTCCCCTCCGGAGACCAGGTCATGAGCACCCCCTCGCAGGATGTCCTGCCCGCCGTTCCCGTCTCATCGGACGATGCCGATACGCTGCCGTTCCTGTCCTGGCGGGACGCCATGACGTGGGAGGAATTCGAGCTGCTGGTGGATCGCACGACCGTACCGTTCCGCGACAAGTTCGAGCTGTGTTTCTTCAACTATATCCACCCCTTGCGCCTGCAGGACCATTGGCCGGAGCACCAGCGGAAGGACACGCCGATTCGCATGTCCTACACCGATTGGGGCGACATCGACGCGCCGGCGGTCATCTGCGTCGGCGGGATCGCCAACACGGCCCGCCGCTGGGATTACCTGGCCCTGGCCCTGTCCGAGGATTTCCGCGTCATCTGCCTGGACTGGCCGGGGCGGGGCATGAGCGCCTGGATGCCGACCCAGGGGGATTACACCCTGGACACCAATGTGGAGATGGTCAGCCAATTGCTCGACCACCTGGATTGCGGCCGAGTCCATTTCCTGGGGTCGTCGCTGGGTGGCAGCGTGGCCATGGCCCTCGCCGCCCGCCAGTCGGACAGGGTCGGCCGCCTGATCCTCAACGACATCGGCCCCTATATGCCGGCAGAACGCCGACGGCGCCGGGCCCAGGCGGTGGCCCGGCATTATGTGTTTCGCCGGCCGATGGACCTGTTCCGCAGGCTCGGCGCCGCGTCGAAGAACGAAGGGCCGGTGACCGAAGAGGAACTGCTTCACAACACCTATTTCCAGACCAAATGGTCGGACGGCCACGGTGGCAGGGTCTATCGCCACGACCCCCGCGCCTTGCAGGCCTATGCCGAAGGGGCCACGGAAAGCATCGACCAGTGGGAGGATTGGGCGAAGATCGATGCTCCCGTCCTGGTCATTCACGGGATGGTTTCCGACGCGCTGCTGGACGAAACCGTCGCCCAGATGACGGAAAAGCCGGGCGTGACGGCCATGGAAGTTCCCAAGACCGGCCATACGCCAGCGCTGAGTGACGCCAACCAGATCCACTTCGTGCTGCAATGGCTGTTGGGTCGGGGACCGGAGGGCAGCTTCACCTGCCTGCTGCCGCCGGCTCAACCCCGTCACCTGTTCGGCGCCTCGCCCCAGCCCCCTGCCGTGCCTTCGCAAGCATGAACACTGCCGCCCTTTCCGAATCCCCCGTCACGTCGAACTCGGTCGGAGAGATCCACGGGCTCGAAACCCTGAAAATGGAATCCACACTGGCCGAGCTGCCGGCCTGCGAGCTGGCGGTGGAAAGCCGCATCCTGGTCCGCGACGTGCTGGACCTGTTCGCCGCCACGCCCGATGCACCCGGGGTGATCATCCTGGATCACGGCCGGTATATCGGCATGCTCCCCCGGGGGCATTTCTGGGAATGCCTGTCCCAGCCCTATGCCCGCGACCTGTATTACCGGCACCCGATCACCCGGCTGCTGGCGATCAACCCGGTGGAACCACTGTGCCTGAACGCCAGCCAGAGGATCGAACGGGCTGCCCAGACCGCCCTGCTGCGCCCGCCCGACGAAGTCTTCGACCCCGTGCTGGTGGTCTATGCCGACGACCGCCGGGCGGTGCTGGATATGCAGGTCATGCTGATGGCCCTGGCCCGGGTGCTGGATTCCACCAACCGCCAGAACCGTCGGCTGCTGGAAAATGTGCAAAACCATTCGGGCAAGCTGGAACGGACCCTGAAGGAACTGCGCCTGACCGAAGACCGGCTGGTCGGCGATATCATGGCCCGCGAACGCACCGAGCAGCAATTGCGCGACAACCGCGCCCGCATGCTGCGGCAGACCACGGCCTTGCAGGAAATCGCCACGCTCGATGCCGGATCCGACCCGGACTTCTACGGCACCCTGCAAGACATCACCCGCATCACCGCCCTGACCCTTCGGGTGCCCCGCGTCAGCATCTGGCTGGCGGACGACCAAGGTGACGATCAACTGGGCCTGGCCGCATCCCACGATGAAAAGGATGCAGCGTTCGATCAAGGGATCCTGCTTGGGGATTTTCCCCTCTACCAGAAAGCGCTGAAACGGGATCTGTCGCTGGACGTGGCCGATACCGAGGCCGATGTCCGGGTAGCCGAACTGCTGGATCCGGTGCTGCGCCCCGCCGGTGTGACCGCCCTGGTCCACGCCGGCGTGGTCGCTGCCGGCCGTCAGGTCGGCATCCTGCGCTGCGAAATGACCGAAGAGACCCGCGAGTGGGCGGAAGACGAACTGAACTTCGCCAAGGCGGTGGCCAACTTCATCGCTCTGGCCTCCATCAGCCAGGATCGCAAGCGGGCGCTTGAGGCGCTGCACGAAAGCGAAGAGAACCTGCGCCACGCCAAGGAACAGGCCGAAGCCGCCACCCAGGCCAAGTCCACCTTCCTGGCCACCATGAGCCACGAAATCCGCACGCCAATGAACGGTGTGCTCGGCATGATTGATATACTCGCCCAGTCGAGCCTGGATGCGGAACAGCAGCGCGCGGTCACCCTGATGCGCGAAAGCGCCGTATCGCTGCTGCGGCTGATCGACGACATCCTGGATCTGTCGAAGATCGAGGCCAACCGCGTGGACCTGGAGCAGGTGCCCATGGCCATCGACGACACGGTGGAAAGCGTCGCCGCCACCCTGCGACCCATCGCCTGGGATCACAAGCTGCGTCTGGTGACCTATGTCGATCCGGCGATCCCGGGCTGCCTGCTCGGCGATCCGCTGCGGCTGCGGCAGATCCTGTTCAACCTGATGGGCAACGCGGTCAAGTTCACCAGCGAAGGCCACGTGACCTTGCGGGCCGAGCTACGAGCCTTGCACACGGACGCTGCCGACCTGCGCTTTTCCATCATCGACACGGGTATCGGCCTGACCGCAGAACAGGCCGCCCGCCTGTTCCAGCCGTTCACCCAGGCCGATATCTCCATCCATCGCCGCTTCGGCGGTACCGGACTTGGTCTGTCGATCTGCCGTCTGCTGGCCAGCATCATGGGCGGCGGCATCAGTCTGGAAAGCGAACCCGGCCAGGGTAGCACCTTCCATGTGGATGTCACGCTGCCCCTGGGCGAAACGCCGGAGAATACGGAGGTCCGATCCTGTCCCCTGGCGGGGATGACGGTCCTGCTGGTGCTGACCCACGAGGACGAACGCGTGATCGCCGGCCGGTATCTGGACAGCGACGGCGCCCGGGCCGTCCCCGTCGCCGGAGCGGATGACGTTCGCGACTGGATCGAGCAGAACAGGCCGGGTCACCCAGTGGTCGTCTTGGTGGACGAAGACCTGACTCCACCGGAGACGTCGGGGCTGAAGACGGTGCGGCTGACATCGGACCACAAGCCGCTGCGTCGTCGGGAACTGGCGGAGCTGATTGCCGTGGCCGGGGGCCGGGCCGGCATCGCGACCCCGCCGCCCCGGCATGCCCGGCAGACGGCGGAGAGTCGCCGGCTGGTACCGGGCGGGCGCATCCTGGTCGCCGACGACCATCCCATCAATTGCGAAGTCCTGCTGCGTCAGCTGGCCCTGCTGGACTGTACAGCCGATGCCGTTAACGACGGGCGCGAAGCGCTGGATGCGCTGGAGCGGCACCCCTATGTGCTGCTGCTGACCGACTTCAATATGCCCGAAATGGACGGTGCCGAGCTGACCCGGACCATCCGCGCGCAGGAACGGGCCGAGGGCAAGGGCCGGCATCTGCCCATCATTGGCATCACCGCCAATGCCCAGGCTGGCATGGCGACCGCATGCGTCGCCGAAGGGATGGACGACTGCCTGATCAAGCCGGTGGAAACGGCGAAACTGGGGGAATGCCTGGCCAGATGGCTGCCCACAGCCCCCGGAACCACGGAGGAGACCGGCGCTCGGACCACCATGGCCTCCCCCGACACCTGCCCGGAGCCTGGACCGGCACCAGAACCGGAACCGGCGCCGGTCACCGCTGAAGATCCGATCTCCGTGACCGCCTTCGCCGATATCCTGGGGGATGACCGCGATGCCATCCGGGGGCTGCTGCACCGCTTCCTGAAAACCAGCGCACCGGTCCACGCCGACCTGTGTCAGGCCATTTGCCAAGGCGATCCGACGCCGTCCCTCAAGGCGCTCGCCCACAAGCTGAAGGGGGCGGCGGGCATGGTGCGTGCCGCCGACCTGGCCCGGGTGTGCCTGGAGATGGAACAGGCCGCCGCCGATGGAAATGCCGATGCGCTCGCGCCTCTTGCCCCGCGCCTGGATGCGGAATGGTCGCGGGTCGAACACTTCATTGTCGATTTCTGAAACAGGTCCATCATGAACGTCCAGATGCCCCTTTCGGGAACCCGCGTCATCCTTTTCGTCCGCCACGGCGAGACGGAGTACAATCGACGCCATGTGCGTTGCGGCGGAGATGTGGATATCCTCCTCACCGCCCATGGCGAGTCGCAGGTCCGGCAAACCGCCGAAGCCTTGCGGGAGAGTGGAGAGCCGATCGATGCCATCATCGCCAGTCCCCTGCAGCGCACCCGCCGCACCGCCGAGATCATCCGAGAGACCCTGGGCACCTCCTGTCCCCTGGAAAGCCATGACGGCCTGATCGAACGGCGCCTGGGGGCCTGGAACGGCCAGGACATCGCCACCACCCAGCCGATGCTGGACGCCGGCCTGCCGCCGCCCGGCGGCGAACCCGAAGATGTCTTCCGCGCCCGGGTGCACCGGACCCTGCGGGAGATCCTGGCGCGCCCCCACCGGCTGCCCCTGCTGGTGGCCAGCAAGGGGGTCGCCCGGGTCATCGGCATCCTGACCGGCGCCGCCCCGACCGGCCCGGCGGGCAACGCGGCAATCCTGCGCTTCGACATTCCGCCCGGGATTCTATCCTGACACGACACCTCGACAGGGGTCCGCGCCCGACGGATCACGCCGCTTCGTCGGCATTGGTGCGGACGCTGTCGACGAACACCTGAACCTTGGCGTGAAGCTCGCGGAACTGCACACCAAGATCGGCGGTGATGGCCCGCACGTCGCGAGCCGTCACGCCGGCATCCACCACGTTGCTGGACACCGTATCGATGTTGTTGGCCACCACCTGGGTGCCGGAGGCCGCCTGATTGACACTGAACGAGATTTCCTGCGTCGCCGCGCTCTGCTGCTGAACCACGCCGGAAATGCCGCTGGCGATCTCGTTGGCGCGGCTGGCGATGTCGGTGATGCTCCGCACGTCCCGCACCGCCTTTTCCGTGGCTTCCTGGTTGGCCTGGATCTGCTGGGTGATCTCTTCGGTGGCCTTGGCGGTCTGGTTGGCGAGCGACTTCACCTCGTTGGCCACCACGGCGAAGCCCTTGCCGGCATCTCCGGCCCGCGCCGCTTCGATGGTCGCGTTCAGGGCCAGCAGGTTGGTCTGGCTGGCAATATTGTTGATCAGGCCGACGATATTGCCGATCATCGCCGCCTGTTCGGCCAGCTGCTCAATGGCGGCCAGGGTGACTTCGGCAGCTTTGGCGGTGTCCCGGGCAATATTCGCGCTTTCTTCCACCTGCTGGGTGATCCCCCGGATGGAGGTCGCCAGTTCCTCGGTCGCCGAGGCGACGGTCTGGACGTTGGCCGACGTCTCGCCGGTTGCCATGGTCACCGCCGAGCTCGATTCCTCGGCGACGGCCATCTTGTCGACCATGGTGTCGGCCTGGCTGCCGACCCGCTGGGTGACGTTTTCCAGCTGTTCCAGCAGGGACGTGACGGTGGCTTCGAAATCGCTGGCCATCTTTTCCATCAGGTCCTTGCGGGCCTGACGGGCCTCGGCCTTCATGCGGGTCTGTTCCTCGTGAAGGCGCTGGACCTCCAGCCCGTTCTGCTTGAAGACCTCCACCGCCGCCGCCATCTGGCCGATTTCATCGGCTCGTCCCAGGGCGGGGATCGTCTGGTCCAGATCGCCATTCGCCAGATGGCCCATGGTGACGATGATGCGATTGATCGGCCGGGTGACATTGCCGATGATCCCGTAGACGACTCCGCAAACCACCAGCAGCAGGGTCCCCCCCAGTCCGATCAGAATGTTGGAGGTGGCGGCGATGGCGGCTTCGGCGCGCTTGCTCGACATGGTGATGACCAGCGTGCCCAGCGGATCCCCGTTGGCATCACCGGCCTGCCGGATGGGCAGCGTAACCGTCAGGATATCCTTGCCGTCCTTGGCCTCCCCATGTTCGGCAAAGACCTTGCCGCCATCGTCGAGGATATGGCTGCCCACGTAATCCGGATCCGCCGCCAGGGCCGCCAGCAGCACTTCTCCCCGTTGCCGATCGAAGGTCCACAGGGCATCCGCCGCCCCGCCAATGAGGATTTCCGCGGTCAGGCGCGCCTTCTCCTGCAACTTGTCCCGGGCTGCCTGCCCGCTCATGTCACTGACGCCCCAGACCACGAAAGCGGTAATGGCGCACAACATGGCAGCCAGGGGAAAGAGCAGGCGAAAGGCGATGCTCTTGGCGAAATAGGCGATCATTGGGACAGCTCCTGGAAATCGGACACCGGCTCCCCGCGCGAGGGGACCCGGGATGCGAAGCCTCGTGGACAAAAACACCCATTCAGAGAGGTTCGTACCTTAGGGTCTGATTTTTGGAGACTGAAATGATTATTGCTTTTCAGATAAGTGTCAGTTTGATGTCCGAGATGCGCTTTCTCCGGCAAAGAGGTCAACCCTGTAGCGGTCCACGGTCAATGAGCCCGGCGCGCGGTCGCCTCAGCCGGGAAAGCACGGGCCTTACAAAAAGCAGGTCTCCGAAATATCAAACTGGGGCACTCTTATGAACGCCCGTCCAATGCGGTGCCCCTACACAGCCGCCCCCAAATACGCCCAGCCTGACAGCCCCATGATCACCCCCACCGCGCAGACGGCAGCGCCCGAGGCGAGCGGCGCCCAGGCCAGGGCGACCGTCAGGCGGCCCCCTGCCCCGCCATCCCGGGCGGCGCGGCGTTCCGCCACCCTCAGGCCGACCGCCGCCGCGATCCCCGCCGCCACCAGGGTGACCGCCAAGCCGATGCTGAAGGCGGAGACCAGCCCGACCCCCAAGGCCAGCCGGTCCAGGTTCAGGCACAGAATCAGCACCGTGATCGCCGCCGGGCAGGGAATCAGCCCGCCCGTCAGGCCGAACAGAACCACCTGAAGCGTCGTCGTCCGGCCGTCGGCGAAGCGCGTGGCGATCTCGCGGGCATGGGCGCGGGCGTGCGCGTCTTCAGGAACCTCCACATGCCCGCGATCATGGGAATGATGATGGTGGCCGTGATGGTCATGCTCATGAGCGGCATGGTTGTGGGGATCATGAGGGTGGTGATGATGCGGATGACCTTGCCCCGCCCCCGACCGCCCTTGCCCGATCCCCGACCGCGCCCCGGGCCGGGCTTTCCAGGCGCGCAGCAGTGTCCAGCCGCCCAGCCCGACAATGGCCACGCCGGAGACGATCAGCAGCCAGGGTTCCAGGCGCTCGCCGATCAGAGCGTCGCCGTAGGCAACCGCCGTCAGCCCCAGCACCCAGACAATGGCCGAATGGGCCGCCGTGGCCGACAGCCCCAGAAGGATCGCCTGCCCCACCGTCCCCCGGATCGCCACCACGAACGCCGCCATCATCGTCTTCGCGTGCCCGGGCTCCAGCCCGTGCAAGGCCCCGAACACGAACGCCGTCCCGAGCAGCAGAAACACCGATCCGTCGCTGCGGATCATCATCGTCAGATCCATAACCCGTCTCCTTCCAGACTGCGATCATGAACCCGCCGAAAGCCACTTTCTACAGTAAAATCAATACAATACTAAGTCGCATAACGTTTCAATCCCGAGTCATCGCGGGCCGGCATCCGGCCGAGCGTGTCGCGCTCCGCCTGCCCTCCCCGGACACCTTTGTGGGGCGGATCAAATCAAGTGGAGCGCCCCATTCTCTACTCCGAGTCGCCGACCCTTGTTCATGCAGCGCTATTGACTCCTGCTGCACGCGGGCCGTAAATTTTACATTAAGAAAAAATCAAGCCCATGCACTGAATGTGGACTCGCAATACTCAGGACCACCAAGTGAAGACTTGAAAATACGAAGTCAAGCGCTTACGAAACGCCTGCGGACGCGGCACTAAAAAAAGGCCTAGAAGACATTGATTGAAATTTCGTCACTTCAGATATCCATCGTCCAAAAATGCACACTGAGCTGCGACGGATGCACGGCATATTCGAACTACGACATTGACCGGACCGTTAGCCTGGATGCCGCGCGCCCTTGGTTCAAACAATGGTCAAAGAGACTGAACCCGAAAATCTTTGAAATACTTGGCGGGGAACCAACCCTCCATCCCCACCTTGAAGGCTTCATCCGCTTGGCCCACCAATACTGGCCGAATGCGCAAAGAAGCGTTATCACGAACGGGACAAATGTCTCTAAAATCGAAAAATTGGCTAAGGTATTCTGCGAAACCAACACTAGCATTGGCGTCAGCTTTCACTCCACCACCCCGAAGTACCTGGAATTGATGCGGCCATCCATCAAGCGCCTGATCCGGCTTTGCCGGACTGAACCCGGGCTGTCCGTCTCTATAATGGGATCTGTGGAATTCATTCGCTATCACAAGGGGATTGGACCGGACATGTTGCCTTATGCGGACGGGGATCCGAAGGGAAGTTGGGAAAAGTGCGGCACCCGTGCTTGCATGAGCATCGCTGACGGCAGGCTTTGGAAATGTCCCGTAGTGGCCGGCCTGCCACTGGCGCTCGCCAAGTTCGATCTTCTCGACCACCCGGCCTGGCAACCCTATCTGGACTACCATGGATGCGGCCTGGAGGCATCACAGGACGAACTGCTTAAGTTCCTGCACAAGAATACCGGCCCGGAAGCGATCTGTGGCATGTGCCCCGTGGAAGGCGAGATGTACCAGAAGGACGTCTTTTCCTCGGTGGAAAAACATGTCGGCCTGCCGCGCGCGGAAGCTTCAGGAACCCAGAATTTCAACCTCTCCGCTTTTGTTGACGAAATCCGGCACGAGGTGCAGACGGAACCCGCCTGACAGGCAAAGGATCCACTGCACCGCCACGCCAATTAAGGAAACAGACCTTCCCTATGCCGCCGCGTCCAGACCGCCCGCCGTTTCGATGAAAGCGACGATCTCCGCCACGCCCGTTCCGGCTTTCAGGTTGGCCATCACATAGGGACGGTCCTTGCGCATGCGCCGGGTATCGGCCTCCATCACGTCCAGATTGGCCCCCACCAGCGGCGCCAGATCCGTCTTGTTGATGATCAGCAGATCCGACCGGGTGATCCCCGGGCCACCCTTGCGCGGAATCTTCTCGCCGGCCGCCACGTCGATGACATAGATCGTGATGTCCGCCAGCTCCGGGCTGAAGGTGGCCGCCAGGTTGTCCCCGCCGCTTTCCACGAAAATCACTTCCAGCGCCGGGAAGCGCTCCCGCATGGTGTCGATGGCCGCAAGGTTCATCGAGGCATCCTCGCGAATCGCCGTATGCGGACAGCCGCCCGTTTCCACCCCCATGATCCGCTCCGGCGGCAAAGCACCGGTGGCGGTCAGGATGCGCTGATCCTCCTTCGTATAGATGTCGTTGGTGATCGCCGCCACGTCGTAGCGCGGCGCCATGGCCTTGCACAGGGCCTCCAGCAGGGCCGTCTTGCCCGACCCGACGGGACCGCCGACACCGACGCGCAAGGGGTTGGACAGAATGGGGGATGGGCTCATGAGCGGAACAACCTCGTGTACTGGGTTTCGTGACGCATGCTCGTCCAGTCGACCATCGGGGCCGCGGCCCCCCGGTCCTCCCACCGCCGGGAGATGCTGGTCCGGGCGGCGCGAGCAAAGGCCGGCACCAGGGCGGCCAGCGCCCGCTGACCGTCCGTCTGCCCCAAAGGCACCAGCCGCACCCCGGCGGACACCAGATTGGCCCCCAGCGCATGCAGATAGCCGTGCAGGGCCAGGGTCAACGGCACCGCTTCCAGCGCCGCCACCACGCCGACGGCCACCGGATAGGGCACCGGCCGGTCCAGAGTCTGCAGCACCTCGGACCACCGCGTCAGCCCGGGGCACGGCCAGGCATCGCGAATGGCGCGCAGAAAGGCCTGCCCCTGCTGGGCGGATTCCAGGGCCATCTCGGCAGTGCCGCGCAGGCAGTCGCCCTCTTCGGCGCACAGCAGCAGGCGCACCGGGTCCTCGCCGGCCACCGCCAGCCACGCTTCGCGCAGCAGGTCGGCATCGATGCGGCCCGTCCCCTCCTCGACGATCCAGCCGACCCAGTCGGCCAGGGTCGCTCGGTCGCGGACCAGATCCTCTTCCACCGCCATTTCCAGGCCATGGCTGTAAGTGTAGGCGCCCACCGGAAAGGCCGGCGACAGCCAGGCCAGCAAGCGGTGCAGGGCATCCGTGGGCAGACGCTCTTCGGTGCCCGGGCGCGCACCCTCAATGGGCATGGGTGTGGCCATGGTCGTGCCCGTACTCCTGCCCATGCTGACGTCCGTGAGTATGGGAATGCCCGTGCCCCCCGCCCTCGTAGGCGCCGCCTTCCGGCTCGAAGGCGCCCACCCGGTGCTGGGGGATGGCTCCCAGGCCGCGCACCATGGCCTCGATCACATGGTCTTCGGTGATACGCAGGGTGGCGCCGTCGATCACCTGGACCGCCAGATGGCGGTTGCCGAGATGCCAGGCCACCCGAGCGAGATGGGCGGCGTCGGTGCAGCGGATGTCGAGCACCGCTTCGGCGGCGGCGACGACGCGGATGATCCCCTCCCCGCCGGCCAGCTCCAGCCCGTCCCCGTCACGCAACAGGGTGGCCTGGGTCAGGTCGAGTAGAAAGGCCCGCCCGCCGTCGTCCTGCATCCGCACCCGCCGCCGGTGCCGCTGATCGAATGGCAGGGTGACCGAGGCCACCTCCGCCGCTTCCGGCCAATGGCCCGCCGGATGATGGCTCACCGCCCGTCTCATGATGTGCTCTCCCCGGCGCTCAGAAGAGGAAGTATCGCTGGGCCATGGGCAGTTCGGTGGCCGGCTCGCAGGTCAGCAGCTCGCCGTCCGCCCGCACCTCGTAGGTCTCCGGATCCACCTCGATGACCGGGGTGGCGTTGTTGAGCACCATGTCCGCCTTGGTCACCGCCCGGCAGCCGGTGACTGGCAGCAGGCTCTTTTGCAGGCCCAGCAGGCGATCCACGCCGCCCTCATACGCCGCCTGACTGACGAAGGTCACCGCACTGGCCGCCACGGCGCGGCCATAGGCACCGAACATCGGCCGGTAGTGCACCGGCTGGGGCGTGGGGATGGAGGCATTGGGGTCGCCCATGGCGGCCATGGCGATGGTGCCGCACTTCAGCACCATGTCCGGCTTGACCCCGAAGAAGGCCGGGTTCCACAGCACCAGGTCGGCCAGCTTGCCCACTTCGATGGAGCCCACATGGGCCGAGATCCCGTGGCAGATGGCCGGGTTGATGGTGTACTTGGCGATATAGCGGCGCACGCGGAGGTTATCGTTGTCGCCCGTCTCGCCGGACAGCCGGCCGCGTTGCACCTTCATCTTGTGGGCGGTCTGCCAGGTGCGGATGACCACCTCGCCCACCCGGCCCATGGCCTGGCTGTCGGATGCAATCATGGAAAAGGCGCCTAGGTCGTGGAGGATATCTTCCGCCGCGATGGTTTCCTTGCGGATGCGGCTTTCGGCGAAAGCCACGTCTTCGGGAATGCGCGGGTCCAGGTGGTGGCAGACCATCAGCATGTCCAGATGCTCGTCGATGGTGTTCACCGTATAGGGCCGCGTGGGATTGGTGGAGCTGGGCAGCACATTGGACTCGCCGCACAGCTTGATGATGTCCGGCGCATGGCCGCCACCCGCCCCTTCGGTATGGAAGGCGTGGATCGACCGTCCCTTGAAGGCCGCCACCGTGTTCTCGACAAAGCCGCATTCGTTCAGGGTGTCGGTGTGGATCGCCACCTGGATATCGAAGCGTTCGGCCACCGACAGGCAGGTGTCGATGGCGCTGGGCGTGGTGCCCCAGTCCTCGTGCAGTTTCAGGCCGCAGGCCCCGGCCAGGATCTGTTCCTCCAGCGCCTGGGGCAGGCTGGCGTTGCCCTTGCCGAAGAAGGCGAGGTTCATGGGCAGCCCTTCGGCCGCCTGAAGCATGCGCCCCATGTGCCAGGGACCGGGGGTGCAGGTGGTGGCGTTGGTGCCCTCCGCCGGACCGGTGCCGCCGCCCATCATGGTGGTGACGCCCGACGCCAGGGCCTCGTCCACCTGCTGCGGGCAGATCCAGTGGATATGGGCATCCAG
Organism: Rhodospirillaceae bacterium Z3-40; assembly: GCA_046233135.1. Lineage (GTDB taxonomy): Bacteria > Pseudomonadota > Alphaproteobacteria > Rhodospirillales > Rhodospirillaceae > JBJXHN01. The sequence goes on from JBJXHN010000009.1 coordinate 90,238, forward strand.
CCCGCCGGCCGTGACGATGCGGCCTTCGCCGGCAATGGCTTCGGTGCCCGGACCGACGATGATGTCCACGCCCGGCTGGGTATCGGGGTTCCCCGCCTTGCCGATGGCGGCGATGCGGCCGTCCTTCAGGCCGATATCGGCCTTGTAGATGCCCGTGTGATCGACGATCAGGGCATTGGTGATCACCGTGTCCACCGCCCCTTGGGCGCGGGCGAACTGGGACTGCCCCATGCCGTCGCGGATCACCTTGCCGCCGCCGAACTTGACCTCCTCGCCATAGACGGTCAGGTCCTTTTCCACTTCGATGACCAGCTCGGTGTCGGCCAGGCGCACCCGGTCGCCCGTGGTCGGGCCGAACATGCCGGCATAGGCCGCGCGGTCGATCTGATAGGCCATGCGCTCAGCCCTCCAGCTTGCCTTGAATACGGCCGTTGAAGCCGTGAATGGTCCGGGTTCCGCCAAAGGCCACCAGGGTGACTTCGCGGGTCTGGCCCGGCTCGAACCGCACGGCCGTGCCGGCGGGGATGTCGAGCCGGTAGCCCACGGCGGCATCGCGGTCGAAGCTCAGCGCCGGATTGGTCTCGGCGAAATGGTAGTGGCTGCCCACCTGGACCGGCCGGTCACCGGCATTGGCCACCGAGACGGTGATCGTCGGCCGGTCGGCGTTCAGGGTGATCGTTCCCGACGCGGGAAGGATTTCTCCGGGAATCATCGACGCTCTCCCCGTTTCTCAGCGGATGGGTTCATGGACGGTCACCAGCTTGGTGCCGTCGGGAAAGGTGGCTTCCACCTGGATCTCGTGGATCATCTCGGCGATCCCGTCCATCACCTGATCGCGGGTCAGCACGGTGGCTCCGGCGGCCATCAGTTCGGCGACGCTGCGGCCATCGCGCGCGCCTTCGACCACCGTATCGGTGATCAGGGCCACCGCTTCGGGATGGTTCAGCTTCACCCCCCGTTCCAGGCGGCGACGGGCCACCATGGCGGCCATGGCCACCAGCAGCTTGTCCTTCTCTCTCGGCGTCAGATGCATTCCCGACTTCCCTTATTTCCAATCCTCAGACATGCCACAGCCTCGGCAATACCGGCGCATAGCCCCCCAGGGCCTGGCGCAGCATCCCCCACAGGCGACCATACTCCTCTCGCAGGCGCTGCGCATCGCGGTCGAGGAAGCGGATCAGCAGCAGTCCGCCCACCACCGTCGCCCCGGCCGTGGCGGGCAGGCTCTCCCGCACCGCCTCCACCAGCGCTTCCGCTGCGCCGGTTGGGGCATAGGCCAGGATGGTGCCCATGGCCACCGCCCCGTTGAAGCCAGCCGGGGCCTGTTGTAGACGGGCGATGTCGCCCTCCATATGCAGGGCGTCGGCCCAGGCCAGCCGCCCGCCCAGACGCACCCGCCAGGCGTCCCGGATCAGGCCGGAGGTCACCCGCTCGCCGAACGCCGTGCGGCCCAGCACCAGCATCTCGCCAGCCAGCACCGTGGCGTCCGTATCGATCTCGAGGCAGGTTTCCCGCCGCAGCCGGGCGCGGTCGAAGAGGATGGTTTCCTGGGGCAGCCATTCCAGCCAGCTGCCCGGGCCGGCGGCCAGATCCACCGACACGGTCACGTCCGGACCGGCGGAGCGGTAGACTTTCTCCGCCGCCTGGGCCATGGCGATCAGCCGTGCGCCCGCCTCCGCCGTCACGGCCACCGACAGCCGGTCACCGCCCACCAGTCCGCCGGCGGTGTTGGTGATCGCCACGCAGGGCGGCTCGCCGGTCGGCTGATAGGGCCGCAGCGCTCGCAGGGGCGCCGCCTGTTCCAGCACCGCCAGCCGGGACGCCCCGGCCGCATCGCAGCGATAGGCGACGCGGACCCGGCCTTGCCAGCGCGCGGCGCCGGCTTTCTCAGACGGTGAGGTGGCGTCGAACATCGGCCTCCACCATTTCCGCGCCCTTGCCGGCCATCACCACCTCGCCCCGGTCCATCACCACATAGTCGTCGGCAAGGTCGCGGGCGAACTCGAAATACTGCTCCACCAGCACGATGGCCATGGTGCCGGTATCGCGCAGATAGGTGATGGCCCGACCGATGTCCTTGATGATCGACGGCTGGATGCCCTCGGTCGGCTCGTCGAGCACCAGCAGCCGGGGCCGGGTGACCATCGCCCGGCCGATGGCCAGTTGCTGCTGCTGCCCGCCCGACAGGTCGCCCCCGCGCCGCCCCAGCATCGATTTCAGCACCGGGAACAGGGCGAAGACCTCGTCGGGAATCACCCGCTGGCCGCGCGGCAGCGGGGCATACCCGGTTTCCAGGTTTTCCTTGACGGTCAGCAGGGGAAAGATCTCCCGCCCCTGAGGCACGAAAGCGATGCCGCGCCGCGCCCGGTCGTGGGGCTTCAGGCGGCTGATGTCGAGCCCTTCCCAGGTCACCGCCCCGTTGGCGATGGGGTGCTGGCCGACGATGGCGCGCATCAGGCTGGTCTTGCCCACCCCGTTGCGGCCCATCACGCAGGTGACCTTGCCCGTCTCCGCCTTCAGGGAGACGTTTTTCAGGGCCTGTGCGGCCCCGTAGAACAGATCGACGCCGTTCACGTCCAGCATCGCTTATCTCCCCAGATAGACTTCGATGACACGGTCATCGGCACTGACATGATCCAACGATCCTTCCGCCAGGACGGAGCCTTCATGAAGCACGGTCACCTTCACCCCCAGATCGCGGACGAAGGTCATGTCGTGCTCGACCACGATGACAGATTGGGTGCCGGCGATTTCCTTCAACAGGATGGCGGTCTCTGCCGTCTCGTCGTCGGTCATGCCGGCCGCCGGTTCGTCCACCAGCAGCACCTTGGGGTCCTGGGCCAGCAGCATGCCGATCTCCAGCCACTGCTTCTGACCGTGGCTGAGATTGGCGGCCAGGTTATGCCGCTGATCGCCCAGGCGGATGATGCCCAGGATCTCGTCGATGCGCTTGCGCGCCGGGCCGTCCAGGCGGCGGAACAGGGTGGGAAAGACCCCCCGGTTATCCTTCAGAGCCAGCACCAGGTTGTCGAACACCGTCTGGCTTTCGAACACCGTGGGCTTCTGGAACTTGCGGCCGATGCCCAGCTGGGCGATTTCGGCTTCGTCCATGGTCCGCAGGTCCACGGTGCCGTTGAAGAAGACCTCTCCCACATCCGGGCGGGTCTTGCCGGTGATGACGTCCATCATGGTGGTCTTGCCCGCCCCGTTGGGGCCGATGATCGCCCGCATCTCGCCGGGCCTGATCACCAGGGACAGGCTGTTCAGGGCCTTGAAGCCGTCGAAGCTGACCGACACGCCCGACAGGTAGAGAATGGATGAGCTTTGTTCCATGGCGGATCACTCCCCTGCCGATGCGGTGACGGGGCCGTCGCCTGACCCGGAGCCGGAACCCCCGGCTCCCCCCTGCGGGGCCGACCGGTTGCGGCGGCGTCCCTCCCGCCCGACGGACCAGTGCTCGCGCAGCGTGCCGACGATGCCCTTGGGCAGGAACAGGGTGACGACGATGAACAGGCCGCCCAGGGCGAACAGCCACAGTTCCGGAATGGCACCGGTGAACCAGGTCTTGCCGGCGTTGACCAGGATCGCCCCCAGCACCGCACCCACCAGGGTGCCCCGGCCGCCGACCGCGACCCAGACCACCACTTCGATGGAGTTGGCCGGCGCGAATTCCCCGGGATTGATAATCCCCACCTGCGGCACGTATAGCGCCCCGGCGATGCCCGCCAGCATGGCTGACAGCACCCAGACGAACAGCTTGTAATGCTCCACGCGGTAGCCGATGAAGCGTGTCCGGCTTTCCGCATCGCGCACGGCTATCAGCACCTTGCCCAGCTTCGACCGGGTGATCAGGACACACAGGACGAAGCCCAGCCCCAGCGCCACCGCACTGGCGATGAACAGCCCCGCCCGGGTACCGTCCGCCTGGACGCTGTAGCCCAGGATGTCCTTGAAGTCGGTCAGGCCGTTGTTGCCGCCAAAGCCCATGTCGTTGCGGAAGAAGGCCAGCATCAGGGCAAAGGTCATGGCCTGGCTGATGATCGACAGGTAGACCCCGGTGACCCGCGAGCGGAAGGCGAACCAGCCGAAGGCAAAGGCCAGGATACCGGGCACCAGCACCACCATCAGCATGGCGAACCAGAACATGTCGAAACCTTGCCAGTACCAGGGCAACTCCTTCCAGTTCAGGAAGACCATGAAGTCGGGCAGCAGCGGGTTCGCATAGACGCCCCGGTCGCCGATCATGCGCATCAGATACATGCCCATGGCGTAGCCGCCCAGCGCGAAGAAGGCGCCATGGCCCAGGCTGAGGATCCCGCAGTAGCCCCAGACCAGATCCACCGACAGCGCCAGCAGGGCATAGCACAGGTACTTGCCGAACAGGGCGACGGCGTAGCTGGACAGGTGAAGCGGACTGTCGGCGGGGGTGGCCAGATTGAGCACCGGCACCAGCACCGCAGCGGCGGCGAGCAAGGCGAGGAAGATCCAGGCTCCCCGCCCGCCCAGAGAGTTGAACAGCCGTTGGGAAATCATGCGTCCACCGCCCGGCCCTTGAGGGCGAACAGCCCCCGCGGACGCTTCTGGATGAAGAGGATGATGAAGACGAGCACCAGGATCTTGCCAAGCACCGCCCCGGCGTAGGGTTCCAGGAACTTGTTGGCGACCCCCAGCGACATGGCCCCAACCAGGGTGCCCCACAGGTTGCCCACGCCCCCGAAGACCACCACCATAAAGCTGTCGATGATGTAGCCCTGCCCCAGGTTGGGGGAGACGTTATCTACTTGGCTGAGCGCCACCCCGGCGATGCCGGCGATGCCCGATCCCAGGCCGAAGGTCATGGCATCGACCCAGTTGGTGCGAATGCCCATGGCGCTGGCCATGCGCCGGTTCTGGGTGACGGCCCGCATCTGCAGACCCATCGGCGTTTTGCGCAACACCAGCATCAGCACCGCCAGCACCGCCAGCGAGAACAGAACGATGGTCAGGCGGTTGGCGGTAATGCTCAATTGCCCCACCTCGATGGCGCCCGACATCCAGTCCGGCGTACCCACTTCCTTGTTGGTCGGACCGAAGATGGTGCGCACCGCCTGTTGCAGCATCAGCGACAGGCCCCAGGTGGCCAGCAGGGTTTCCAGCGGCCGGCCATAGAGGAAGCGGATGATGCCGCGTTCGATGGCCACCCCCACCGCGCCGGTGAAGACGAAGGCCAGCGGCAGGGCAATCAGCAGCGACCAGCCGAACAGCTCGGGCATGTGGGTGCGGATGATCTCCTGCACCACATAGGTGGTATAGGCCCCCAGCATCACCATCTCGCCATGGGCCATGTTGATCACCCCCATGACGCCGAAGGTGATGGCCAGGCCGATCGCCGCCAGCAGCAGCACCGACCCCAGGGACAGGCCGTACCAGATATTCTGGCCGGCATTCCACAGGGCCAGGGAGTTCTCGATGGCGGTCACCGCCCCGCGCGCCGCCTCGCCCACGGCGCCGTCGGTCTCGACCAGAGGCATCAGGATGCCCAGCGCGTCCTGGTCGCCCCGTTCCTGCAGGGTTTGAATAGCGGCCAGCTTCCGCTCTTCGTCAGCATCGGAGGCGAGGATCGCCGCAGCCAGGGCCTCGGTCAGGGCCTGGCGGACGGTACCGTCCTTTTCCACCTCGATCGCATCGCGCAGGGCCGGAATGGCGTCCGCATCCTGGCCGGAGAAGATGGACTGGGCGGCGGCCATGCGCACCGCGCGGTCCGGGGATTTCAAGGTCAGCGCCCCCATGACGTCGCGAATGGTGCGGCGCAGGCGGTTGTTGACGCGGATCTTCTCCAGCCCGCGTTCCGTCTCGACGGTGGCCAGTTCGGCGCCGGACAGCGGGTCGGTCAGCAGCAGCCCGCCTTTGACCTTGCGGGCAAGGACCACCCGGTTGTCGCTTTCGCGCAGGAACAGATCCCCGGCTTCCAAGGCGTTGAGCACCGGCACGACGGACGGCGATCCGCTGGCGGCCAGGGCTTCGATGACCTCGGCGCGGTCGGAATATCCGCCCTTGGGCAGGTCGTCCACCAGGGACTGCAAGGCGGGATCGACATCTGCCTGGGCGAAGGCAGGGGGCGGCTGCAATGCCGCGGCGGCCAAAAGGACCATGGCCAGCAGGGACAGCATCATGCGACGCATGGCGCACCTTCCGTCGGCTGGAGGGAGGGAGAAATCACGTAACGAATGGAAAATGGGCAAGCGGCAGGCACCGAAAGGCCGGCGTGGAAGTGGAGGTCGCCTCCCACGCCGGCCCCATCGGGCCGGAGCCCCGAGTCAGGCCCCGCAAGGGACCGGATTACTTGGCCGCTTCAGAGCCGCCGCAAGAGCCGGTCGCGACGTTGAAGTTGCCGCAGGACATCGGCGCCCGCCAGTCGGAGATCAGGTCCTTGGACCCTTCCAGGTAGTCGGACCAGGCGTCGCCGGCGACCAGGCCGGAGGTTTCCCACACCACGTCAAACTGGCCGTCATCCTGGATTTCGCCGATCAGCACGGGCTTGGTGATGTGGTGGTTGGGCATCATCGCCGAATAGCCGCCGGTCAGGTTCGGCACGGCAACGCCGACGATGCTGTCGATCACCGCATCGGGCTCGACGGTGCCGGCCTTTTCGACCGCCTTCACCCACATGTTGAAGCCGATGTAGTGGGCTTCCATCGGGTCGTTGGTCACGCGCTTTTCATCACCGATGAAGGTTTTCCAGGCGGTGATGAACTCTTCGTTGGACGGCACATCCACGGACTGGAAGTAGTTCCAGGCGGCCAGGTGGCCCACCAGCGGCGCGGTGTCGATACCGGCCAGTTCTTCTTCCCCGACCGAGAAGGCCACCACCGGGATGTCGGCAGCATCGATGCCCTGGTTGGCCAGTTCCTTGTAGAACGGCACGTTGGCGTCACCGTTGATGGTCGACACCACGGCGGTGCGCTTGCCTTCGCTGCCGAACTTCTTGATGTCGGCGACGATGGTCTGCCAGTCGCTATGCCCGAAGGGGGTGTAGTTGATCATGATGTCCTCGGCGGCGACGCCCTTGGACTTCAGATAGGCCTCCAGGATCTTGTTGGTGGTGCGCGGGTAGACATAGTCGGTGCCCGCCAGCACCCAGCGCTCCACGCCGTCTTCGTTCATCAGATAGTCGACGGCGGGAACGGCCTGCTGGTTCGGCGCGGCGCCGGTATAGAAGACGTTGCGCTGGCTTTCTTCCCCTTCGTACTGCACCGGATAGAACAGCAGGCTGTTCAGCTCTTCGAACACCGGCAGCACCGACTTGCGCGACACCGAGGTCCAGCAGCCGAACACCGCGGAAACCTTGTTGACCTCGACCAGCTCGCGGGCCTTTTCGGCGAACAGCGGCCAGTCGGAGGCCGGATCGACCACCACCGCTTCCAGCTGCTTGCCCAGCAGACCACCCTTCTTGTTCTGCTCTTCGATCAGCATGAGCATCACGTCTTTCAGGGTGGTTTCGCTGATCGCCATGGTGCCCGACAGCGAATGCAGAATGCCCACCTTGATAGTGTCGTCGGCAGCCTGCGCGACGGATACCCCCGTGAAGCCGGCGAGCGACCCGGTCACGGCCATGCAGCCGGCGGCAACGAAAGAACGAAGTGTGGAGTTCATTTCAAAGACCCTTGCGTGAAGTGGGTGACAGCACCCCCACCTACGCAACCGCCGTGCCAAACCCGACTAGTGCGCTGCAATATGGCCATTTTGCGACTGCGGGGGCCGCAAAGCCGCCACAAATTCGCCCCGAAAGCCCAGCAATTAAGCGCGTCACGCCGAGGCCATGACCAAATCAGAGGCAAGGCGACCCCACTTTGTTTCTCCCTCTTTTCCGCTTAGTCTTCTGCCCAGAAAAAAGGCACCTCAATCCTTGACTGAAAGGCCACCTTTCTGTTTTTGGGTGAGGAGACGATGCGAGGGTCATCGCAGAGTTATCCACAGAGTTTTTCTTTTTCTTTTCTGATTTCGCAAAAAGTCCCTCAGTGCGCGTGCGATGCATCAGGGGGAGACGACGCCCCATATGTCCGCTATGTTTCTCTTTGAAACGCCGGAGCTTCTTTGGGGGCAAGGACGGGAGGGTTGGGGTGATTCCGTTGCGCAAACGGATCCTCGTGGTCGAGGATGATCCGGGTACCCGGGAGATGATTGCCGCCTATTTGAGCACCGCCGGATTTCAGGTGGATCTGGCGCCCGACGGGCGGGCCATGGCCAGCGCGCTGGAAGACGGGGGGATCGACCTGCTGCTGCTGGACGTCAACCTGCCCGACAGCGATGGCATGCTGCTGGCCCACGAGGTCCGGCGGCGCTCGCCCATGGGGATCATCATCGTTTCCAGCCGGGATGCTCCCGATGACCGGGCGATGGGGCTGGAAATGGGGGCGGACGACTACATCACCAAACCCTTCTTCCCCCGCGAGCTGCTGGCCCGTGTGCGCAACGTGCTGGACCGCAGCGGTCCCGGCGGGGCGCTGGAAAACCGGACGAGCGGCCACCTGATGCGCTTCGGTCCCTGGCTGATGGATGCGGAGAACCGCCGGATCGCCACCGAAGACGGCACCCCCTGCCCCCTGACTCCCGCCGAATTCGACGTGCTGCTGGCCCTGGTGGAGCGGCCGGGCCGCATTCATTCCCGCGAGGACATCGCCGCCCATGTCACCGAACGCCGCAGCGCCGGCGCCGGAGAGGGCCGGCAGGTGGATATTCTGATCAGCCGCCTGCGCCGCAAGCTGGGCGACACCGCCGACGGCGGCGAACGGATGATCGAAACCGTCCGCGGCCACGGCTACCGGTTCGCCGCGCTGGTGGACTGGGAATAAGGCGAACCATCCCCGACGCCCTCTTCCACAACCTCGCCCCGATCAGGGTGAAAGAGCGAACCCGGCCTGTTCCAGAAGCAACGATGCGTTCCGCGCAGCGTCCAGGTCCCCCTGCGACAAAGCCTCCTCAGCAGCTTGCAGCAAAAGAGCAGGCCGCACCGAGATCACATTGTTCTGGTTGGGCGGCGCAGGCGTATACAACGTCGCTTTCAACGCCGCGAGCGCCAGAGCCGCCGGCAAAATCCCGGCGATCCTTTCCGGCACCTCTTCCCGCAAGGTTCCGAACCGGGCCTGGTAAGCCGCACACCATTCCCCGAAAAGCATGGTCAAAAACCAATCGGGGTGGAACCGGCTTCGGGTATCAAGGGCGTTCAGATGACGCAAACGCGGCTTGAGAAGCTCGGCACCAAAGATATCCGCCGATAGAGAAACGAAATTATTCATAAACAATGTCATAAATAAATCCAGATGCCCATCCGCCTCACTCAAATTACAAAACGGCGAAACGTCTCTTGTCTTCCGAACAAATTCACAGAATATGTACTGTTCTGGAAAAAAAAATTCCAATTCCTTTTTGCGCTGAGAAGAGAGAGATGGAGTCTCGGGTTCGGGTATAAGCGGTATATCCCAAACGGACGCAATGTCTTCCCGCCGTCCGAACATCACCATATCGCCGACCGCATAGCGCCCCATGATCTCGGGATGGGACGAACAGATCACCAACACCCGTTCCTTGAACAGGGTGAACTCTGATTCCCGCGCCCGAAAGCACCCGAAGATGTCAAGAAAATCGGCCGTATTGAACAAAATATCCGACCGTGTTTTCAGAAGATAAGGGCGGCTGGATCGCCGGATGCCGGCAAAAGCGGAAACGATCTGGCGATTGGTATTCGGTTTATTCGCATAGCCGGTGTCGCCGGGATCCTCATTCTCGACGATATGGTCAACCAGTCCGGACAGCGCCGCCGTCTCCTCCCCGACCCAGGTCGACAGGATCACTTCGCTTCCTGGCAGAACCCGCCGGATGCTCTCGCAAGCGCGCCGCGTCAGATCTGGGTGGACCGGCCCCTGAACGATAACACTGATTTCAGACGCTTGAGCCCGCCGCGCCATCACTCCACCCCTTTTTTTAACAAAGAGAAATAACCCCCTTCAGCATAATAGATCAACAATCACACACAACTTCTATAATTCCCCATCAAATGGCTAAGCTGTGCCCGCCTTGCGTTGACCGGGGTTAGGCGTCATCATGCGGATCCCCGTGGTGGGATCGCTGAAACTGGGCCGGAGACCATGGATGGCGGGCCGCTCTCTTCTTCTTTTGTCGGCCGACATTGCCGGCGCCACGGCCTATAAGCAGGCGCACAGCGCCGGCGGCACCACGCCGCAATGGCTGGCCCCCTTCGTCGCCTTCTTCCGCGAAGTCCCCTTGGTGCTGATGGGCAAGCTGGCCTTTGCCTTCGCCGAAGACGACCACATCCCAGAACTCTCGGTCTGGAGGGTGGCGGGGGACGAGATCATCTTCCTCGCCGAGCCGGCCACCGCGGCCGAGACCCTGGGCATCGTCGAAGCCTTCGTGGCCATGGTCGCCGACTACGACACCCGCCTGACCGGCAACCACGGCCTGCACCTGCGCGGCGGCGCATGGGTTGCGCCACTGGGCGGGGAGAATATCGAGATCGAAATCCCTGAAATGCCTTCGGCCGCCTCGGCGGGCGCGGGGACCTACAAAGACTACCTGGGGCCGGACGTGGACAGCGGCTTCCGGCTGCTGAAGAACGCCCCCAACGGCCACACCATCGTCTCGCTGAAACTGGCCGCCGCCCTGGCCGACGGTGGCAGCCTGGGGGATCTCGCCCTGGGTCATGTGGATGACCAGCCCCTGCGCGGGCTGTTCGGCGGCAAGCCCTATCCCGTGCTGATCACTGCCAAAGGCGCTCTGACAGCCGCTGAAATCCTGAGCCTGGAAGAGCGCTTTCTCGCGCCCTTCGAACGGCCCTCAGTGCTGCGCTTCGCCGCCGGTTGACAAGCCCGGCAGGAGAACCGCATCCGCCGCCCGACCAATGGTCTCGGGCAGGGGGCCGCTGACGGCAGGCGGGGCGGCCAGGGCTACGGCCTCGGCGACCCGGCGCAGGGCGCGGCCGGCCCGCTGCGGATCCCGGTCCACCTGTCGCAGGCGGGCCAGCGCCACCTCGGCCCGCTTGCGCAGGGCCGGCGGAGTGGCCGGGTGGATGCGCAGATCGTGCAGCCGCAGGATCCCCTCTGCCGTGTCCAGCACCGCCAGCCCACTCGCCACACCGTCCGCCCCCCGCCCGAGCCGGTCCGAGACACGGATCAGCACCAGCACCCGATGGCTCAGCCGGGCGCGCCACACCGCTTCGCGCGCGGCAGACCGGCGGTCGCCGGCAAGGTCGCGCAGGTCATGGAGCAACCGCAGGCGCAACCGGGCCAGCCGGTGCCCGGCCGAGACCGGCAGGATGAAGCGGAAGCCCAGCAGCGCCACCACCGGCGCGGCCACCACTCCGGCCCCGGTGAGCAGCCAATCGTCCACGGTGCCGGACAGCGGCAAGCGGGGCTGTGAGAGCAGCAGCAGGATCATGTTCAGATCCATGCTCATCATCGCCGTGCGCCGATGGCCGAAAGCCATACCGCCCAGCAGCAGGAAGGGCATCAGCATCAGCACCAGATCCAGCGTGCTGTCCCCCTGGGGCCAGACCAGCCAGCGGCAGGCGAAGGCCGCGGCGACCCCGGCCGCCTGCCCCTTGATCACATGCACCATCATTTCCGCCGGGGAGTCGAAGGTGGAGAACAGCGAGAGCATCACCGCCGTCCCCAGCATCACGAAAGCACCGCCCGCCCAGCCGCTGGTGATCCACAGAACGCCGACAGCCAGCAGGATCCCGCCTGTGCGCAGCAGCGCATGGCCCCCCTCCCGCCAGTCCCGGTGCAGCACCACGATGGTACGCGCCCGGGGCGGCGACGCCTCCGCATCGTGGAAGGCCAGCCGCGCGCGAATCGCCGTGGCCAGGCCGGAGAGCACCCGGAACAGATCCCCCTGCCCCGTCCCTGCCCCCTCTGCCGCCGTTTCCAGCAGGGCGACGACCCGGGGCAGGTCCCGCCCGGTCTCCACCAGACTGGCGGCCTCGGTCAGGGCGGCGGCGATATCGGGCCGCGCCGCCCCGGCCGGCGGGAGGTCCTGCCGGCCGAGCCACAAGGGGACCTCGACCAGGGCGGTCAGAATCGCGCGCAGCGTCCGCGCCGAGCGGCGGGAGCGCAGGGAGCCGGCGCCGTGGGGATCCAGCCCCTCCTCCACCCGGGCGATCTCGCTCAGGACGCGGCGGGTATCTCCGTCATACCCGGCGGATCGGGTGGCAGGGGAATGGGCGGCGGCGAGCGCGCGCAGGGCGGTGGCGGTGATGAAGCGGGCCTGATCCACCAGCCCGTCCTTGACCAGCCGCCGGGAGGCCAGCCCGACGCCCAGGGCGACGGCGACGCCGACCAGCATGGTTTCCATGCGATCCAGGCCGGTGGCGACGATATGATCGGGGTGGGCGGTATCGACCAGGGCGACCAGCGAGGCGGAATAGCCGGCCAGCAGAGCGCCATAGGAGACGAAGCCGCGCAGCACGTTCCCCGCTCCTGCGCACAGCCCGACCCACAGGGACAGGCCGATCACCAGCGGCCAGGACTCTCCGCCGCTGGCGATCACCAGCAGCACACCGACGACGGACCCGGCGACGGTGCCCAGGGCACGGAACAGGCTTTTCTCCACCAGCGAGCCGGGGGTGGGTTGCGAGGCCGCCCAGACGGTCATGGCCGCCCATTGGGGGTGCTCCAGCCCCAGCCCCCAGGCGACCAGCAGGGCGAGGCTGGCCCCGAGTGCAGTGCGCAGCCCGAAGCGCAGGCGCGCGGGATCGAAGCCGGCGGCGGTGGCCGTGCCCATCAGGTGCATGGCCCGTCCTTCCCCTCATCCTGGTGCCCATCCAGGCCCGCGTTCTGGCGCGCGTCCTGGCGCTCGCGCAACCGCATGCCGACGTGGTCGAACAGGTCGAGGGTGGCGGCAATCTGCCTGTCGGACAGGCCGTCGAGCATGGCGTCCTCGGTCACGGCGAGGGTCCGCCGGATATCGCCGAGGACCGCGCGGCCCTGCTCGGTGAGATGGATGCGTTTGGCGCGGCGATCCTGGGGATCGGCCCGCCGCTCGATCAGCCCCCGCCGCGCGAGGATATCGAGCAGCCGCACCAGGGACGACCCGTCGATACCGACCCGCCAGGCGAGATCCTTCTGGCTGATCCCGTCGCCGAGCATATCGAGATGCACAAGCGGCGCCCATGTGGCGTCGGTGAGGCCGATTCCGGCCAGCACATGATCCAGCTCCCGCCGCCATGCGCGCGCCAGGAGAACGAACCGAAAGCCGAACGCGGCCCGGGGAGAGGGGGTGTCTGTCATGGGCGGGAGTATGGCTGGGACGGGAAATGATTTGAATTGCAAATCAAACAGTGTGGGTATGTGGGCGCATTGTGAACTGTATGGCCATGTCCAACATTCAGGACATTGGGACGAACGAAAGGGGCGGCCGGACGGTGAGAATCTACAAGAGCAAATTTCGCCCGGAAAGAACGCCTCCCCGACTCCACGCTACGCACCGCTATCGAGAATGCCGAGTAAGGCTTGATTGATGCGGATTACGGCGACGGCTTGATCAAGCAGCGCATCGCCCGCCCCGGCGCGGGCAAGTTGGGCGGATACCGGTCAGTCATCCTGTTCCGAAAAAGCGAGCGGTCATTCTTCGTCTACGGCTTTGCGAAAAACGACAGGGCCAACATCGATAAAAGCGACGAACGCGACCTCAAGGACTTGGCCGCCGTTTTGTTAGACGCGTCGGACGAGGAAATAGCAGATCTGGTCGAGAATGGGACGTACCAGGAGATAAAAGACGATGTCGAGAACTAGGAGCTACAAGAGTGACATAAAGGCGGCGATCCACGAGACGGCGGTGGATTTGCACGACGCGGGCTTGATTGACAAACGCACGATGCGCCGCTTCGACCAATCCTGCCTGACTCCGGTCCGCACCTTTACCGGCGAAGAGATCCGGGCACTCCGCGAGCGCGAGCAAGTCAGTCAGACCGTATTCGCCATTTACCTCAACGTCACCAAGGATTCGGTCAGCCAGTGGGAACGCGGCGACAAGCGCCCCGCCGGCCCGGCGTGCAAGCTGCTGTCTTTGGTGACTGAGAAGGGGTTGTCGGCTATCGCTTGACCCCTTTTTTCGTTCTTGCGCTGCATCGTCCATCATTCAAAAAATATCAAGGTAACACCTCAACTCCATATATATCAGACCATTAAACTAGCACCTCTTCAATTCACCCTCGACAGCACACTGAGAACACAATGACACCTGAAAATGAAATGGCTACCGCTCGTCTCAATCGACTGCCAGATCGAGCCGCATTGGAGCAACTCGCTCGTGCGCTCTGGTCTCACGGCACACTTAGAGGCGCCGCTATTTTAGTCGGCGCCGGTGTTAGCCGAGGTGCACGCCTTTTGGCCAGGGACACACCTCCTCCACCTCTCTGGCGTGACCTAGCCGCAGATATGGCCAGAGAACTCTATGGGAACCCGATAGGTGAGGACAAAACGCCGCCACAAGAGATCCCTACAGATCCATTGCGCCTCGCCGAAGAATACCGTGTTGCGCTCGGAGATGCCGCATTGGCCGCTTTCCTGCGCCGACATGTGAAGGACGAAACCTGGGAGCCGGGAACAGTCCATACGGCGCTACTTGACCTTCCGTGGTCTGACGTACTGACAACAAATTACGACACCCTCCTTGAACGGGCAGCAATAGAAAGCCGGAGAGGCTATGACGTTGTTAGCCGTCAAGATGACCTTGCGCATACCCGCAGCCCTCGCATTATAAAGCTACATGGCTCCCTGAGTGATATGAGTGGCATCGTATTTTCCGAAGAAGATTATCGCCATTACCCAGTCCGCTGCGCTGCTTTTGTCAATGTCGCCCGGCAAGTATTTATTGAAAATGAATTGTGTCTTCTGGGATTTTCTGGCGATGATCCGAATTTTTTGCAGTGGGCCGGTTGGGTTCGAGATCACCTTGGCGATGGGGCGCGACGCATCTATCTAGTCGGCGCCCTTGATCTCGCGCCGGTGAAACGACGCCTTCTGGAGAGTCGAAACATTGTACCAATTGACATCAGCCCAGCCTTGTTAGGTCAACCTCAAAACAGACATGCCGAAGCTAGCGAACTTTTTCTTTCTTATCTCCGAGAGGCAAAACCTTCTGACCCCAATTCCTGGCAACCAGCTGACTTAAGAAACTACCCCCCCAGCCCTCTCGACACCGATAACTGGGCGCGAGACTTTGACGATGGGGAAAAAGCAGCGGAGTCGCTGCGCAATGCACTGACAGTGTGGCGTAACGACCGGAGCACATATCCCGGCTGGCTCGTATGCCCTCCGCCACAACGGCTCTGGATCCGCCAGGGCACGACGTACGTTAGAAACCTTTCCCTTGCTCTGAAGTCCGTAGACGAATTCGACCGCCGCAATGCTTTACTCGAGCTGGCCTGGCGGCATGAAACCGGTTTTCAGCCAGTAGAGTCCTGGTTGTCCCAGGAAATGGAAGAAATCGTTACGAAGGAAGGGATAGGCAGCGCCGATCCAAATCTAATTTCGACTCTTGCAAATGCCATACTAAGAAGCGCCCGAACATCAGGGAATCAGGAAATCTTCGAAGCACGGGCACAACGCCTTCTGACATTTACGCCTATTGAAGAAATACAGGCTATTGTAGCGCATCACCGCTGCCTATTCGCACGTGACCGACTGGACTACGAATACGTCTTAGAGAACCTGGAAGCTATTGCTGGCGACGACCCGATGTGGGCACTGCGCCGGGCGGCTATTCAGTGCGATTTGGATGAGTTTGACGGGGCACTTCGCTCTGCACGCGAAGCCGTGCGAGAGTTGAAAAAACGAACTGCTCGGAACGCCACCAGCGTCGCCCTGCGCTCCCGTTTCGCATGGGCACGATTAATTGCTCGTTGGTTTCACTGGAGCGACGAAGGAGCCCTTCTTGAGGAAACCGACGGGTACGAACGCCTGGATCTGCCAAATTACGACCCTGAAAACGAATTCAGCAGACTCGACCGGGAAATCTCCGAATCTATCCGCAAACGCCACGAAGAATGCGAAACGCAACCCGATTTCGAACCCGGGAGATTTCAGGACAACACCAACAGCCTCCAATTCGTCAACTCAGCAGAGATCACCCCGCTACACGAATGTCGCTGTATATCTGAAATTCCTGGAGTCCCAATACACACAGAGCATTTTAATGTTCTCAGGAATCGACTAACAGACAGCCTACACATTATTTCTACTCAAAATTTGCACTGGTATTCAGCGCTACTAGCAACACGCCCCAGCCATTCAAAAGGGCCTATCACAATATATCTGAATCGTGTTTCTATCGCACGTCTCGACCCTGGGGAGGCAGAAGCCCTCCTTACTCGGGTAGAAAATGCAGTTATATTCTGGGAGAAGCGTCTGAAGGCATCGCCATCAAACAAATACGGGACCATAGATGCATTACGGCTATTTTTAGAAGTTCTATCTAGACTAACACTCCGAGCACCATCAGAATTAGCAAAACGATACGCTCGCTTAGCGGCAAGAATTGCAAAAAATAACACAAATCATTTGTGGCTTTATGAACCTATCGGTCATCTTCTGGAGAGGGCATTTAAGGCCATACCGCCGGATGAACGCCACGAGCTATCATATGAGCTCCTGAAATTTCCACTCAGTACAGATCTCGGCATAGAGATCAATTCGCATTTATGGCCAAATCCAGCAGAATTTGCCTACCCCTTTATATCACGCAACACAGTCGAAAGCAGTTTCTCCGCCATCATTGCCCATTTTATTTCTTCCGTTGAGAATTTTGATAAATCTCGACCTGAGGCTGCCCTTCGACTGCTTTACTTGCATGAATCTGGACAGTTAACACCCCAAGAATCAATGGATTTCACAAATGCAGTGTGGAAAGGAAAAGATCCAGATACGACAGATCTCCCTCAGGACCTTGGTTGGCACCCTCACGCCTTTCTAATCATACCCCAACCTGACCACATTGATGTCCATCAGCGTATTTACAAGCACCTTTTCTCAGAAGATAGTGAAGCAAAACCAATTTCCCTGATAGCAGCGACATCGGGACCCACGCCTTATATTCAACCAAACGAAGTTGATGCCGCGCGAACATTTGATAGTACCGTTGCTTGGCGCCCCGCTATGGATGACCCACCATCATTAAAAGACTACCTTACTGGATCAATCGAGAAAGATAAACTATGGACAGTTTCAAATATTATTGGAGCAGTATCGGCACCTGCTCTTTCGAAAAAGTATATAAACATTGCACGCGCAGAAGAAGTATTTTCTTTTATCGAAGATATAGGCCTAAATATGGCTTTATCTGCTTTACCATTTTTCTATAACTTGCAGCCTTTAACTGATGAGAAGATCGTCGATATTTACAGACAGGCCTTCTCAGCCCGCACCTGGGAAGCGGTCTCGTCTGCTGCCGAAGGCTTGGATCGCTGGTTAAGATTACAGAAGGACGGTAAAGTTGCTGACTTACCAGACGCTATATGCGCCTACGCCCTGACCGGATTGGAACGGCAATACGAAGACGGTTTGCTCAGACTGGTTTACGCCGTGCGACGCCTTATAGAAGCAAACCGGTTCTCTCCTTCACAAATATCCCGTACCATCTGGGTCTTGAATGACCTTCTAGATATCACCGACTATCAGCACATAGACCCAGATTCAAGAATAGCAATATCAGTTTCCCTACTGCGCGCTGAATGCGTTCAACTTGCACGGCAAATAAAAGAAAGCAATCCAAAGTTCGGCGTAGAACCTCCAGTCCAGGCCTGGATCAACATCGCTCAGACCGACCCGCTTCCCGAGGTCCGCTATGCAGGGAAAGACCGCTAACCGTTATAGATTTCCCATTTACTCCCCTTCCCAAGAGCGGCACCACATCAGGGCCGCTTCCCGCCGCATCTCGGCGGGTCCCATTTCCTCCTCTTCTTTTGATGCGCCCCACATGGCGCGCACGGTTGCTTCCACCCGGGATTCCATGGCCAGGGGGTAGCAGACGGCAAGCCGCAGCGCGACCGGTGCGGTCGCGTAAAGCAGCGCGGCGGCCACGAAAAGGCCGACCACGACAGAAAGAATGGTGTTCACAGCCAGAGAATCCCCCGGCCGCAGGGGAGACGACACCAGATCCCCCTGTCTCACCCAAAGACAGGGACGAACGAGCCGGGCCAGAGCACCAGGCAAGACCCGGGAAATAACCCGGCCCGCCCGGCGTCGCCCCTCACCTGCCGGCCGAAGCCACCCGATGGCCGCGTATTGCACGCGGTGGTGTTGGATTCGAAAACGGTGGGATATAGTGCCAGACAGCCATCAGCCTTGTTCTCCTTGAACGCGCGAAAGGTTGGTGGTCAGGGGCGTGTCGGTGCTGGTAACACCGGCCCGCCCCGCTTTCTGCCCGCCACAAAGGGCGGACGCGGAGGAATGATAGCACGTGACGGGGGAACCTGCTACTCCGGGCTGAACACCTCCCGTTGCCCCCAGGCCGCCAGCGCCGCCAGACTCTCCGCCGCCAGTTCGGGGATGCCGTCGGCCAGATCGCCCACCTCCCCGTCCCCGCGATAGGCCGTCTCCAGCGCCTTGGCGCGGCGGTGCAGCCGCGTCAGGCCATAGGTGCCCGACGCGCCGGCCAGCCGGTGGGCCGTGTCCACGCCCGGCTCGTCGTCCAGCGCCCGCACCGCCCCGCGCACCGAAGCCGAGGCAATGTCGATCAGCCGCGCAACCTCCGACGGCGGAACGGCGCTCGCGAAGTCCTCCATATAGGCCGGATCGAAAATCGGCCCGCCCCCAAGATCCCCGGCCGATTCCGGACCCGAATCCGGGACCTGCCCCGCAGCCGGGTCGGTACCCACTTCCGGATCAGCCTCCTCCTCTCCGTCCGCGCCGTGCCAGGCCGCCGCCACGGTGGCGCGCAGGTCGGCACTGAGCACCGGCTTGCCCACCACCGCCACCATCCCCGCCGCCGCACAGGCCGCCCGGTCCTCCGGCATCACGTTGGCCGTCACTGCGATCACCGGCGGGCCGTGGCGTGCGCGGATGCGCCGGGCCACCTCCAGCCCCGACAGGCCCGGCAGGCGCAAATCGCTCAGCACCAGATCGAAGCGTTCCGTCTCCACCAGTTCCAGCGCCTCGGCCCCGCTGGCGGCCATGCGCACCGCGTGACCGTCCGCCTCCAGGAAGCCGCTCAGCACCCGGCGGTTCACCGGGTCGTCCTCCACCAGCAGGACCGACAGCGGCGGCACCGGCGGCAGGGCGGCGACCGCCTCTGCGCGGGAGGACGAGGCGGCGTCCACCGGCTGGCCGGCGTCGGGAACAAAGGGCAGATCCACCTGGAACACCGACCCGCCCGAGGGGTTGGGGCGATAGGAAATCACGCCCCCCATGCCCTCCACCAGCCGGCGGCAAATGGCCAGCCCCAGACCCGCCCCGCCGAACCGGGCGCTGCGGTCCGCCGAGATCTGGCTGAAAGGCAGGAACAGCCGGTCCAGAGCATCCGGCGGGATGCCGATGCCTGTGTCGGTCACCGTAAAACGCACCAGGGCGGTGTGGCTGTCGGCGTCCTTCAGCCGGGCTTCCACCGTCACCCCGCCGGCCTCTGTGAACTTGATGGCATTGCCGATCAGGTTCAGCAGCACCTGCCGCAGCCGCGCCGGATCGCCGGTCAGGTGGTCGGGGATGTCGTCGGCGAAGATCACCGCCAGCTTCAGCCCCTTCTGTTCCGCCGTGCCGCGCATCAGGCCCACCATGCCGGCCACCAGGGCCGCCGGCTCGAAGGCCTTGGACTCGAAACTCAGCTTGCCCGCCTCCACCCGGCTGATGTCGAGAATATCGTTCAGCAGTTCGGCCAGCGCCGCGCCGGACTGGCGGATGGTGCGCACCAGGTCCCGCGCCTCGTCCGCGTGGTCGGCGCTGCGCGGCCCCTCCAGCGTGCCGTCCAGCAGTTCGGCCACACCCAGCAGGCCGTTCAGGGGGGTGCGGATCTCGTGGCTCATCATCGCCAGGAAGTCGCTTTTGGCCCGGGCCGCTGCCTCGGCCTGCTCCTTGGCCAGCCGCAGCTCGGCGGTGCGTTCGTCCACCATGCGCTTCAGGCCGGACTGATAGGCATGCACCCGCCGGGCCATCTCGTTGAAGGTCTGGGCCAGGGCGCGGATCTCCCAGGCGCCGGCATCGGCCCGCAATTCCCGCAGGTTGCCCGCCGACAGCTGGTGGGCGGCGCTGTCCAGGTCGCGGATCGGCGTGGTGATCGCCCGGGCCACCAGCAGCGAGACCACCAGCACCAGCACCACCGCCGTCAGCGCCACCACCAGGCCCATCACCCGCAGCCGGTCCATGGCCGCCATGCGTTCGGCCACATCCACCTTGACCACCAGCGCCCAGTCGAAGGACGGCAGGTAGCGCCAGGCCGCCACCACCGGCTGGCGGCGATAGTCCATGACCTCGCCCACCCCCCGCTGGCCCGACAGCGCGAGGTCGAAGGGCTCCCGCCCCGGCGTGTCGGGCCGCAGGCGGTCGTCGGGCGGGGCGGCGTCGGCGAAGCGGGGGCGGCCGTGCAGCTGGATCACCCCGCTGTCCGAGGCACCACCCACCATCGCTTCGCCGGTGGTGCCCAGGCCGGTGTAGTCGCCGACCATGGTCAGGATCTCGTCCAGCCCCACCCGCAGGCCGACCACCCCGCGCACCGCGCCGTCGCGCAGTAGCGGCGCCCCGACATAGGCCGTAAAGCTGCCCGACCCGTCGGCCACGAAATCCGACAGCTGGGGCTCCAGCAGGGTCAGGGCGCGTTCGAAAACGTTGGCCAGGGCCGCCCGGACCGGGCCGCGCACCGGCACCATCGGCGCCTCTCCCCGGGCGCTGTCGGCGAAGACCACCGTGCCGTCCGCCGCCACCAGATACAGCCCCATGGCCCCCACCGCCTCGCGCGCCCGTACCAGGCCGGGGGCGAAGCGCTCCCGGGCCAGGGCGTGGGCCGGCCCCTCCGGCGCCTGGTTGGGCAGGCTGCGAAAGGCCTCCAGCGCCTGCACCACCGAAGGCTGGTTGGCGAGCATATGGGCCTCGCGCAGCAGGTCCCGGGCGAAGCCTTCGATCTGCAGCGCCCGGCCGTCGGCAACGGCGGCGAGGTTGCGGCCGATCTCGATCCGCAGCTGGGCTTCGGCGGCGCGGGAATACTGCCAGGCAATCAGGATCATCGGCAGCAGACCCAACAGGCAGAACAGCACGCCGATCTCGATGGCGAGCGAAAAGCCACCGGTGCTGCGTGCTGGTGCCCCCCGCCGGGATGTCCTGGCCGCCCTCATCGCCGCTCTCCCGGACCGGAGTCGGGACCCTGAGCCGCCCAATGACCGTCCCAACGGGTGTACAGGCCGTCCAGGAAGGCCACCCATTCCGCTTCGGACAGGAATCCGGGATAGGGGGCGGGGCGGACCGGGCGGCCGCTGCTCCACACCACCTCGAAATCCCCAGTCGGCCCCAGATGGCCGATCAGCACGGTGCGCCAGGTGTGCTGGCTGCTGGGGTCGATATAGACGATACCGCTGGGCGCGCGCATGGACTGGCCGAGCAGGGCGGCGTGGTAGTCGGCAAACTCCGGCGAGCCCGCTTCCTCCACCGCCCGCGCCCACAGCCGCACCCCGAAATAGGCCGCTTCCATCGGCGCGGTGGTCACGTAATCCTCGCCATAGGCGGCGCGGAAGGCGTTGACGAAGGCCGTATTCTCCGGGTTCGCCACGCTTTGGAAGTAGTTGCGGGCCGCGTAGTCGCCGGCCACCAGATCGGCGCCGATGGCCTTCACCTCGGCCTCCGCCAGGCTGAAGGACATCACCGGGATATCCGCCGAGCGGATGCCCGCCGCCCGCAGCTGGCGATAGAAGGCGATGTTGCTGTCGCCATTGATGGTGTTGAACACCACGTCCGCCCCGGACGCGCGGATGGCGGCGATGATGGCGGTGAAGTCGGTGCCGCCCAGGGGGACATAGGCCTCGCCGACGATTTCGCCGCGCAGCGCCTGCACCTGGGTGCGGATGATGGCATTGGCGGTGCGGGGGAAGACGTAATCGCTGCCCACCAGAAAGATCCGCCGGCCGAGGTTGTCCATGGACCACTTGGTGGCCGGGATGATCTGCTGGTTGGGGGCGGCGCCGGTGTAGACGATGTTGGGGGAGCGCTCCAGCCCCTCGTACTGGACGGGGTAGAACAGGACGCTGCGGCGGCGTTCGAACACCGGCTTGACGGTCTTGCGGCAGGCCGAAGTCCAGCAGCCGAAGATGGCCGAGACCTTGTCGCGGCTGATCAGCTGGCCGGCCCGCTCGGCGAACAGGCCCCAGTCGGAGCGGCCGTCGACGACGATGGCCTCCACCCGCCGTCCGAGCACCCCGCCTTCGCGGTTCAGTTCGGAAATGGCGAACAGGGTGGCGTCGGCCACGGTGCGTTCGCTGACCGCCATGGTGCCCGACAGGGAATGCAGCACCCCCACCTTGATCGGGCCGCCGCTGGCCGGGCGTTCCAGGCCGGCCATGATCGGCGCGATGGAGGTGACCACCAGGGCCAGCACCATGACGGCGAAGGCCCCCACGTAATAGCGATGCCGCAGGGCGAGAACGCGGTTGGACCCCAGCAGGGCCATGGGTGGCGACCTCCGAGCCTGATATGTGAAGGAAGAAGCCTATCATTCGCGCCGCACCATGGTACAGCCTTGCCAAGGGAGCGCTGCCGCCCGAGAGTGCGGAACCATGTGGAGAACAAGGGTACTGCAACCATGAAACGGCTGATCATCGCCATCACCGGCGCCTCGGGTGCCCTATACGGCGTGCGGGCGCTGCAAGCCCTGGCCAAGGTGCCGGACCTGGAAACCCATCTGATCCTGACACCGTCGGGTCAGCGCACCCTGACCACTGAAACCGACTGGACGGCCGAGGCACTGAAGGATCTGGCCGATGTGGTGCACAGCCCCAAGGACATCGGCGCCTCCATCGCCAGCGGCTCCTTCCGTGCCGAAGGCATGCTGGTGGTGCCCTGCTCCATCAAGACCCTGTCGGGGATCGCCAATTCCTACGCCGACACCCTGGCGGTGCGGGCCGCCGACGTCTGTCTGAAGGAGCGGCGGCGGCTGGTGCTGATGGTGCGGGAAACGCCCCTGCACGAAGGCCATCTGGAGCTGATGCTGAAGGTCACGCGCATGGGCGCGGTGGTGATGCCCCCCGTCCCCGCCTTCTATCAGCGTCCCGACAGCGTGGAGGCCCTGGTGGATCAGACGGTGGGCCGGGCGCTCGACCTGTTCGGCATCGACACCGATCTGGTCATGCGCTGGCAGGGGGGCTGACGCGCACGCCTGTCCTTTTGCGCCATATCATGGTCCGGGAGCGTGTGTTCCACGAAGCGGCGGCTTTCGTCAGCTCCCCGGTGCTGCGGTGGGGGCCGGAAGAGCCGCCGGGGGCGTTCCCGGCAGCAGAAACCGTCCGGTCCGCCAGTCGTCCTGCACCTTCCCCACCGCCCTGGCCAGGGTCTCGATGTCCCCCGCAGCCACGGTCGGCGGCAGCGGGTCGGCACCGATGGTCTGGAACAGCCGGCCATAGGCATTGTGCACCTGGGCATAGGACAGATCCCGCGACAGTTCCGCCCGAATCTGGTTCAACTCGGCACGGATCACCGCCAGATCCCCCACCCGGCCGGCCGCAAACGCGGCACTCACCTGCTCGCGGATCCTGGTATCGACTTCGTACAGATCCTGGGCCGTCCGGAAGCGACGCTTGGCGTCCTCGAAGTTGGCCCGCGCCACATGAACCTGGGTCAGAACCGCCATCGACAGGGCCAGGCGGCGGGCTTCGGTCAGCTCCTCTTCGGCCCAGGCGTGCTTCAGTGCCGATGGTCCCTGGATCAGACGGAACAGGTTCAGGCTGACCTTGGCCCCATAGGTGGCCCAGTGGCTGTTCATCAGAAAGCTGTTGCTGTCGACGTTATAGCCGGCGTTCAGTTCGATGCCCGGCAACAGGCGCAGCATCGCCTTCCAGGTTTCGTCACGGGAAATGCGGGCTTTGTAGTGTTCTTCCAGTATTTCCGGCCGATGGGTCAGTGCCAGTTCCTCCATGGCTGCCACGGACAGCGGCGCCTTGGGCAGATCCATGGAAATCCCAGGATCGGCCACCACCAGATCCTTCGACAGGGGGGCGCTGATCAGCGAGGCCAGTTCGGTTTCCGCCAGGGACATTTCCTGGCGCTGGGCTTCCAGCTGCTGCTGGATTTCCAGCAGGGTCCTTTGGAAGGTCAGGGCTTCGAGCGGCGATCCCAGGCGCCGCACGGCGATGGTCTCGCTTTGCCTGCGGGCCTTGGCCACGCGCTCCATCAGCGGACCGATCTTGGCGAGCAGGCGCTGGGCTGCCAGGGTCCGCCAATAGGCGCCGCGCACATCCTGCATGATCGTATGCGTCACCAGCCGCCGCCGCTGGTCGGCGATCAGCTCCTGGTTCGCCGCCTGCCGGGACGCCACGTAGGAAACGCCGAAATCCAGCACACTGAACACCACCCCCAGATCACTGGTGAAGTGCTCCGCATCGTCCGAATAGGAATAGCTTCCGCGCTCGCCCGTGGACACGGTTTCGCTGTTGGAAATGTCCTTGTTGCTCCGCCCGTAGAACCCCGCGCTGCCGTCAATCTGCGGCACCAGGTCATACAGGGAAAGATCGTACTGCCGGTTCGACACCGCCTGCTCATAGGCGTACTGGCGGCTGTCCAGGTTGTAGGCGATCGCCCGGGCCATCGCCTGATCCAGCGTCAAGGGTCCCTTGATCGGCTCCTGGCCGGAAAAGATCTTTTCCAGGTCCGCCTTGGCCTGGAGTTTCACGTCCTGCGGATCCAGCGGCGCCACACAGCCGGTCAGCAGCAACAGCGCCCCCAGCCCGGCCACCATGCGAAAGCGTTTCAGCCCCATCCGATCACCCATGTCAATCAAACCCCACAAGACGAAATTTCCAGGACATCGAGGAGGTCAAAGCCAACGCTTTGGCCCCTCGGGCGGAACATGGCTGGCCAGGGCCATGGCCAGGCGCTCCACCTCGGCATGGCGCCCGGACAGGTCGGCCTCCTGCGCCAGCGCCGCGACGAAGTCCCGGGGGGCGGGAAAGGCCTGGGCGACCGCGCGGTCCCCCCGGATCGGCGGCCGGGCCGCGGGTTCGTCCTGATCGGCGTCGTCGTCCCCGCTCTCCGGCTCCTCCTCCCAGGCATAGGCCCGGCCGTGGTCCGGCCCCCCCAGGGACGCCGAGGGTCCCGGTGCGTCCGAGCCGTCCAGACGCAGGGCATCCAGCGTTTCGAGCTGCACCCAGGCACCGTTCTGCAAGATCATCAGATCGCCGGTCATCGCATCCACCCGGGTCAGCGCCCCCAGCAGGCGAAGATCGCCCAGCGCCAGCCGGAAGCCGAAACCGAAGCTTCCGTATCCGCTCATGCTTGCCTGACCGGCGGCCGTCCAGAAGGCGCGGGACAGGGGCGACTGCCCCGGTCCCTCGGCGCGGAAGATGTCCCCCAGGCCGGTGATGCCCAGGCTCCGGGGCATCTGGGACGAGACCGACCCACGCCCGCCATCATCGGTTGGGGACGGTCTGGACGTGGTCGGCGTGCCGCGCGGCGGTGCAGGCAAGGGTCCAGGGCGAGAGGGGTCCTGGGTCGGCGGCGTTGTCGGGTCGGTGGGCGACGGGGAATCCGGTGCCGCCGTCACGGTGACCGTGGTCCGCGCCGCGTCCGAGGCGACCCCGGTCGCGGAATCGGTCACCGTCACGTCGAAGGCATGGGCGCCGGCCGAGGCGCCGGTGTAGCGCAGCCCCCGGATCAACTGCCCCACCAGGGCGGGCGTCGCATTGGCGTTCAGGACGATCACCAGATTGCCCGTGCCGCTGCCGTCTTCGGTCACCGTGCCGATGTCCGTATCCCCGACCCGGATGGTTTCCCCCACCGCCAGCACACCGTCGCCACCGGACAGGATCGCGGTCCCATCCACCGAAAAGGCCCCGGCCAGCGATCCGTCAACCCGCGTCAGGGTCAGCACGCCTCCGTCAAAAGTGGCGCTGTCCCCGTCGACAACCGCCGCGTCGCCGCCCTGTTCCAGGGCTTCGGCGGCGCCGACGACCGTGGTCGTGGCGTCGCCGTGCAGATTGACCCAGCTGGGCCGGTCAAGAACGGTCACGGCGATGGTGTCCGTGTCGCTGCCGGACCCGTCGCTGGTGACAACCGTGATGGTCTGCGAGCCGGAGCTGTTCTCGGCCGGGGTATAGATCAGCGTGGCGAGGGAGGCGTTCACCTCGGCGACCGATCCGCTGAGGGTCACGTTGCGCGTCCCGTTGCCCGAGATCACCGCACCACCGCCGACGGTGAACAGCCCCGCGCCATCGGCAACGGAGATGGTGGTGGTCACCGTGCCCCCGTTGGTGCTGGTCACCGAGAGATCGCTCAGGCTCAGGGGCTGGCCATCCACCGCCTGCAAACCGTCGCCGGGCACCGTATTCACCGGCCCGTCGGCGTCGGCCGCGTCCACATCCACGATGAAGGAAACCGCCGTCGAGGTGGCGGCATCGGTCGCGGCGTCCCGGATGGTCAGGTCGAAGGTATGGGACCCGCCCGCCGTGGAGGTGTACATCAGCCCGCGGATGAAGGCCTGGACCTGCGCCGGGGTGACAGCCTCAAGCGTGAGCACCAGGTTGTTGCCGCCCTGTCCGTCCGAGACGGAAGCCACAGAGCCGAGCCGCACGCCATCCACATACACATGGTCGCCGGCGGCGATGGTCCCATCCGCCGTGGCCAGGGACGCCCCGGCGCTGACCCCCGTGCTGCCCGATCCGCTGAGGCAGAAGTCGCCGGACAGGCCGCCCGTGCGGGCGATGGTGAGCGTGCCGCCGTCAAAACTGGTGCTGTCCGCATCCGACACCGTCGCATTGCCGCCAATGTCGATCGCCACCACCCCGCCGTTGCTGACCTGCACGCGGTCCCCGTCCAGGTTCGACACCACCGGCGCACGGGGCACCACGGAGACGCTGAAGCCGTTGCTCGTGCTCGAACTGCCGCCGTCGCCGTCGTCCAGGGTGGCGGTGAACGTCCGCGTGCCCGGCCCGGAGGGCGCATCGTAGGTCAGCGCCCGGATCAGGGTCTGGACGCGCGCGGACGTGGCATCGTCGGAGGTGAAGGTGATCACCAGACTGCCGCCGCCCTGCCCGGTGTTCGTGGCATGGACCGTGCCGATGGTGACGCCCCCGACGACGATGCTCTCCCCCGCCGCGAAAACGCCGTCACCGCCGCTGGTCACCGTGGCGCCGCTCAGACCCCAGCTGCCGTTGGCGGTGCCGCTGCCCTGGCTGATGGTCAGGCTGCCGCCGTTGAAATTGGAAGAATCCCCGTCGCTGACCGTGGCATCGGCCAGATCGCTCACCACCACCGGTCCCGCATTGGCGCTCACCTGGCTGACAGCATCGCCGATCCCGCCCATCACCGGTGCTTCATTCCCGTCGGGCTCGGTCGGGGGCGGGGTCGCTGTGACCGCCACGCTTACGGTCGAGGTATTGGCGGGATTGCCGTCCGTATCGGTCAGGGCAACGCTGACCGACCGCGTGCCGCTGGCGGTGTAGCCGCTGCCGCTGTAGCGCAGTGCCTGGATCAGGGTGCCCACCGCCGCAGAGGTGGCATCGGTCGAACTGAAGCTGATCCCCAGACTGGCACCGTCCTGCCCGGTTCCGGTGATGCTGCCGATGGTCACTCCCGATACCCGGACGATGCTGCCATTGGTCATGCCCGCGCTCAGGCTGACCGTGCCGGTGGTGTCGATGGTCAGATCCTCACCGGCAATCGCCGAGGCGACCGACACCGTCAGCGCGCCGCCATTGAAGTGAGAGGAATCCGGGTCCGTGACCGACGCATTGCCGCCCACGTCCAGGGCCACGGCGGCATCGCCTTCGGTATAGGACACCGAGTCCCCGTCCACATTGGACACGATCGGCGAAGACGCCGCATCCAGCACGAAGGTGTCGTACAGCGAGGAAAAACCGTTGCTTTGGGAATAGAAAACCACCCGGTCGACATTGTCGAACCCGGACCCCATGGTCAGGGTCCGCCGGCCGGTGGATGTATCGAACGACGCCCCGATTTCCGTGGTGGGATCGTAGAGAGCGACCAGAACCCCGTCGCGGTATCCCTCAATATAGTCGACACCTCTATCGGCGCTGTTCGACTCTTGTTTCAACACAAAACTTTGGAAATCGAACTCCGCCGTCGGGTCGGCGGTCCGGGTCAGGGTAAAGGTCGCCGCCCCGCCATAGCCGATGAATTGATTGGTCAGGGTGGAATTATAGGTTGGATCGAGTGGACTGGTATATATCGACCAGTGCCCCGTGGTATTCGACCCCACCGCATCAAGAGAGAAGGTATAGCCCCGGAGATAGAGTTCGGCGATTCCCCCGCCAACGTCTGTTTCGATCCATATCGCAGGCAGCCCGTCATTATCGAATTCATCGAAGTCGATCACGTCGCCTGTCACCGAAGCTTGGTTCACGGTGACAGTGGACGTTGCGGACGTATCCCCATCCCCATCGGACAGGGTTATGGCGATCGTCCTGGTGCCCGTCGGATCATCGGCCATGTTGGCGTATCGAACGGCGCTCAGCAGCCGTGCCACGTTCGTCGCATTGGCGGTCGAATAGAGATCAATGACCAGAGAGGTGCCAGTATTCCCGTACCCGGTTCGGTAACGGCCGATGTACCCCGAACCGCTGACCTGGACCGATTTCGGGTCCGTCCCTGCTGCGGAGACGCCGGTCCCATTCTCGACGTACAGGTAGTCGTAGGTCGTGGCCCCGACCACCGAGATGGTCAGCACCCCTCCGTCAAAGTCACCGCTGTCCGGGTCGGTGATCGAAAGAGCCGTCCCCCCATCGATAAGGACCGCGTCCCCCCCTTCCACATAGGTGACGATATCCCCGTTGAGGTTGGAGATGACGGGCGCATTGCTCGGTCCGCTCAGGGTCACCGTCACCTCGGCGGCGTCGGACGTCCCGCCGTCCCCGTCGGTGGTCACGAAGCTGACCATGCGGCTTCCCGACAGGCCGGCACCCGAGTGGGTATACTGGATCGCCCGGGTAATCGTGGAGATATTGGTCGACGATGGTGTGGCGCCATTCCATTCGATGACCAGGTTCGCGCCCCCCTGGCCCGTCCCGGTGATCGTCCCGACCGTGGCTCCCGACACGCTGACAACGCTGCCGTTGATCATGCCGGCAGACAGGCTGACCGTCCCGCTGGTATCGATGGTCAGGTCCTCGTTTCCGGTGGCACCGCCCACCGACACGGTCATCGTGCCCCCGGCAAACGACCCCGAGTTCCGATCCCCGATGACCGCATTGTCGCCCTGGTCCAGGGTCACCGCGCCGGAACCCTCGGTATAGGTCAGGCTGTCGCCGTTCAGATAATAGATGCCGGGCGCGTCGTTCAGGTCCACCTCGACGACACCGATGGACACTCCTCCGCTGCCATCCCCGTCATCCAGGGTGAAGGTCGCCCTGGTAAACGGCCCCATGGCCGTCGAAGTGTTCGAATACTGGATCGCATTGGCCAGAGTGGACACCGTGGTCGGCGTGGCATTGGCCGAGGTGAACGTGATCACAAGATCCCCGCCAGCCGCTCCCGTCGCGGTGATCTGGCCGATGGCACCAACCCCGGAGATGCTTACGACGCTGTTCAGGTTCATGCCATTGGAGAGGCTGACCGTGCCACCGGTACTGATGCTCAGGGTCTCGTCCGCATTGCCCCCTTGCAAGCTGATCGTCAGGCTGCCGCCGTTGAAATCGGTGGAATCCGCGTCGCTGATCACCACCGCCGTTCCCTGATCCAGGGTCAGGGTTCCATAGCCGGTGGAATAGTTCAGAACGTCACCATCCAGATTGACCGACGTCGGCGCCGAGGCCAGGACGCCGTCATAGGCGCTGATCGCCCCATCAAACGCCGAGGCCCGTTCCACGGCCCCGGAAACCACCTCCAGGGACCAGTCCCCGCCGAGGGACGCTGCGCCCGTGGTATCGTCGGAGGCCGCCACATCCGCCCCGGTCAAAGCCGCGAGCCGGCCCAGATAGGCCGCCCCGTCGCTGCCCGCACCCACATCGCAGCCGTACAGCAGCACATCCCCGTCGGCCGTCAGCACCGAGCCGATGGCCGCCAGATCATTGGCCCGGGCCTCCAGCCCCTCCAGCGTCAGGGCCTGACCGCCCAGGATCAGCTTGCCCTCCACGCCATGGCTGACCAGATGGACAGCCTCGACCCCCGACCGGCCCTTCAGGGCTTCGGCCATGAAGGACAGGCTGTCCTGGCCTTGCGGGACGGTGATGATCTCCGCCCCCCGCTTGACCGCCCGGGCAATGACTTCCGTATCGGCCACGGTGGAATCGATGAAGACGATGTCCGTTGCCCGCGCGCGCCCTGTGTCCACCTGATCCTGATGAGCGGCCGGGGGCACGTGGCTTTCCAGCGCCTCGGCAAGCGCATCGGCGGGCGCATCGGTGTCGGGCGGACGGGAGGCCGGGGCCGACCCGTCCGCCCCGGCATCGCCGGCGGCCTCCGTCGCTGCATCCACCACGGCGGCATCCAGCAGAACCCGGGGCTCCAGCGCCATGGCGACCAGACCCGATGTCAGGTCCCGGGACCCGTCACATGAATGACGGTGCCCCACGTTCCGCGCTCCGAAAGATCCGAACCAAGCATTCATCACCGCATTCCCTATTTGGACCGGGCGCGGATGTCGGGACAAAGACCGCGATCCACGCGCCTGCCAAGGCTAGCGAATCACGTCAGTAAAAAAAGCAAAAATCCTCCAATCCACACTACTTTTATCAGTAGAAAACTTTTAGAAAACAGATAACATTTAGAAAATACACATTTTAGAAAATATTCACGACACAAATGAACAACATAAAAGAAAAGAATAATGCTTCCAGACCTATGGATTCGGGAAAGAATACATATGCATTGACGCACACCTTAACCCTCAAGGCATACTTCTGGCTCAAAATCAACGAATGCATGAGATGAAAACAGACGAAGGCCTATAGCCCAGCCGGCGCTCAGAAGCCGCTTTCCCGCAGCAGCACGGCCAGGGCGTGGCGCAGAAACCGTCCGGCCAGACTGGCCCGCTCGGCAGGCAGGACCACCCGCCCCCACTCCTCTCGGGCCACGGTGACCCCGGAGTCCGTCACCTCCAGCCGCGCCCGATAGAGGGGTACGTCCGGCACGATCCGCCCGTCGGGCGTCTGATGGCTGGCCAGGGGACCGCCATGGATGGCGGACAGGGTGGGATCGGCCAGAGCCTTCAGGGCGGTACGGTCCACCTCTGCCAGCCGCACCGACAGGGGGGGCCGTGCGGGATCGTCGAAGCGGAACGTTGCCTCGGCCCCCGGGATCACGCGGGACAGGTCGGCCGCCTCCAGAAAGGCGGAGGCCCGCCCGCCCGCCCCGGCGACAATCCGCGCCAGGGGCAGGTCGCTGCCCGGCCGGACCCACTGACCAGGGGCCAGATCCGGGGCGAGGTCACGGACCACCCCGTCCTGCGGTGCGACGATGATCAGCCGGCGATCGGCCTCCTGCAACAGGTCCCGGCGGGCCAGGGCCTCGGCGAGGGCTTCGCGCAGCACCGGTTCTGCGGACAAGGTGTCGGCGTCGGCAGCGACCCGCTCCAGACGCAGGCGCAGACCGGAGATCTCGGCCTCCACCCCGGCCAGCTGGGCGACGGAATCCGGGTTGCTCAGGCGCATCAGCACCTGCCCCCGGGGCACACGGTCGCCTTCGGCCACCGCCAGGTCTCCCAGCCGCTGGGCGACGGGAGGATAGATGTCCGCCGTCCGGAGGGCTTCCAGCCGGGCCGGGGCGGAGACCTCGCCGCGCCAGGGAAAAACCAGCAGGCCGATCCCCCCCAGGACCAGCAGCAGGGTCACCACCCCGCCACCTGACCAGCGGGCCTCGTCCCGGCGCCGGACCCAGATTCGGGCCTCCGACCAGATCGGGCGGCCGAGGAACCAGACCAGCTCCGTCATCATCAGGATGATCCCCAGGACCTTGAAGAAGGCGTGGTAGACAAGCAGGGCGATGCCCAGGAACAGAAAGAAGCGATAGATCCAGGTTCCCCAGGCGTGGGCGATCAGGATCCGCCGGCGCGTCCGGGCGAAGATCTCCGGCGGCGGCTCACGGAACCCCAGGATCAGCCGCCGCATGCGCCAGCGGGCGAGCGCGAAGCTCCGTCCCTGAAGATTGTCCACCTCCAGCAGGTCCGACAGCAGGTAATAGCCGTCGAAACGCATGAAGGGATTGAGGTTGACCGCCAGAGAGGAAATCCAGGTCACCGAAGCGAGAACGAAGGCGCCACCCCTGAGCGGCCCGTCGGGCAGCAGCGCCCAGGCCAGGGTCGCCATGCAGGCCAGGGCCAGTTCCACCAGCATGCCCCCGGCGCCGATCAGCAGCCGCTGGCGCCGGCTGGTCAGGCGCCACGCA
The DNA here is from genome assembly GCA_046233135.1 of Rhodospirillaceae bacterium Z3-40. GTDB lineage: Bacteria > Pseudomonadota > Alphaproteobacteria > Rhodospirillales > Rhodospirillaceae > JBJXHN01. The sequence continues at coordinate 122,751 of JBJXHN010000009.1, forward strand.
TCGGTTGTGTCCGTATAGCCCACGGGCCAGAGCACCAGCAGCGCCACGCCCATGGAGCGTACCCGACACCCCAGCGCCTTGGCCGCCACGGCATGGCCCATCTCGTGCAGCACCTTGGCGCCCACCAGCGCCAGAGCAACGGCGCCCAGGCCGTCCAGGGTGAAGGTCTCCACCGCCGTCGCAACGAACTGATCCCACTGGCGCAGGGTCAGCAGCAGGCCCAGCAGACCCATCAGCCCGACAATCCAGGCCGTCGTGCGGGTCAGCAACGAGGACAGCAGGGGCACCACACGGTCAAGAATCCAGTCGGGCCGGACCAGGGGCACCTTGATGAACAGATAGCCGTGAAAGGCCCGGCTCGCCCAGCTCCTGCGCGACCGTCCCAGGCGGTCCAGCCGCCAGGCCCGGGCTTCGGCACCGGACAGCTCCAGCAGATCGTTGCCGGACAGGAAGACGAGCAGGTGCCGCAGGTCATCGGGGCGGGCGCGGGTGACCTGGGCGAGCACGGCGTCCGGCCGGCCGGCGGACCAGCGGGCGAGCAGGTCGCGGGCCAGGGCGCCGATGCGAAAGAAGCGGTCCCGCACGGGATCATGGATGGTCCACATGGGGGCTCCGCCCGGCTCCGGCGCGGCGGGCAGCAGGCGGAGATCCCGGCGGATCGGCGGCAGGGCTTCGGGCAGGGTGCCGTCCCGGCTCATCCCCTAGATCCCCAGCCACTGACGCAACACGGCGATGGGCTTGCGGAACAGGTACAGGGCCAGGGGCACCTGCTCGCCGCTGATCCGGGCCGTGCCGGTCAGGCCGATGCGCGGCAGCGGCGCCCCTTCTGCCGGGGGATCCAGGCGGGCCACCACGCGATAGGCGGCGATCCCCTGATCGGTCACGCGGGGGCGATAGCCGACGGTTTCCAGCGCCCCGGACAGGGGGGTCAGCGGATCGCCATCCAGGAACAGGCGGACCGGCGCGCCAGGGCGGGTCACCAGGGCGGCGTCCACCGGCATGTCGGCTTCCAGCCGCACCCGGTCGGGATCGGCCACATCAAGGATCCGCTCCCCCGTGCCCACCGGACGGCCCACCCAGGCGTCCGGATTGTCCAGGATGGCGACCCCGGCGCGTTCCGCCCGCACGGTAACCCGCTCCAGCTGCCCGGCGACGAGGTCGAGTTCGGCGTCGCTTTTTGCCAGGCGGGTCCGCAGCAAAGCCACCTGAGCCGCCCCCTCCCGGTCCCCGAAAGCGCTTTGTTCCGCCCGGCGCAGTTCGGCCCGGGCCACGTCCACGGCCCGCTCCGCGACGGCCAGGCGGCCCTTCAGGGTGGTGTCATCGTAGCGCACCAGCAGGTCGCCCTTCGCCACCGGCTGGTTCGGCTCCACGGCCACTTCGGCGACCACGCCGTCCAGCGGGGCCGTAACCACCAGGGGTGCACGCGGAGCCACCCGGCCCGGCACCAGGGCAGACTGGCGCACCGGCAGCGCCAGGGCGGCCAGGGTCAGAACCACCGCCCCCAGGACCAGGGGGCGGGCGACGCGCCGCAGCCATCCTCGCGTCCGGCCTCTTCCCAATCGCCGCGGGCGGTCCAGGACCATCCAGGCATGGGCGTAGGATTCCGCAAGGGTTTCCATCAGCACCCGTTCCGCCTCTGTCGGCGAGGTGTCCCGATCGATCCACAGACCGCCCCCCAGAAGATCGTCCCGGCCCCTCCCCAGATCGGGAAAGGGGACCCACCAGACCACCGGCGCGCCCATGTCCCGCCAGTCAGGCCGCAGGTGCGGCGGCAGATCCTCTGCGCCGACCAATCGGGTGCCCCTGTCCTCGCCGTCATCGGCGAGGGGCAGGTCGCGGACTGCGCCGGCGGCGGCCTCGACCCAGCGCACGAACGGCGCCGCACGATCGATGACCGAGACTCCGGACACAGCGCGCACGCGCGGACGGCCTCCGACCCCGGGCAGCAGCAAGGTCAGCCGTCGATAGGCGATCAGTCCCCGGGTGTCGTCGGCAATCAGGAAGGCCAGGGCGTCCTGGCTCGGCGCGCGCCGGGCCTCTCCTTGCAAGCGCAGCAGCAGGGCCGTGGCGTTCACCGGAGCGGCGGACGCGGTCATTGCGTCGAACCCGACCGCGACGCAGACAGATCCGGCGGCTGGAAGCGGGCATACCCGCTCATGCCGGGGCGCACGTTGTCACCCTCCGGGACGGTCAGGCGGGCGAACACGGGAACGGTCTGGCTGACCGGGTCCACCAGGGCACCCAGCCGGACCACCTCTGCCGGCAGGACGGCGCCGGTCTCGTCCACGGCGTAATCCAGGGACCATCCGGGCGTCAGCCACTTCAGCCAGGCCGACGGCACGATCAGACGGATCTCGGGCAGGCCGCTGCCGATGATATCCAGCAGCGGCCTGCCCGGGGTCAGGACTTCGTGAGCATTGGCCTTGCGCGCCACCACCCAGCCATCAAAGGGGGCTCGGACCACGCACTTGTCCACCTGAAGCTGATACAGCGCCACCTCTGCCTTTGCGGCCTCGGCGTCGGCGGCGGCAATGCCCACGTCCAGCCTGCCCATCGACCCCAGCTTGGCCAGCTGACCCCGGCTGCCCAGTTCCAGATTGGCCCGGCGCAAGGTCGCCGATGCGGACTGCAACTGGGCCTCCAGAGGCGCGCAATCGAAACGGGCCAGTTCATCCCCCTCGGAGAAGCGCTCCCCTTCCAGGGGCGGCAAGCTCACCAGACGGCCGGGCACCTCCGCCGCCAGGGTTGCCTCCTTCGGGGCTTCCAGAACGCCCCGAACCACAGGGACCACACCTCCCGCCCCGTCGCCCGTTCTGCCCTCGCCCGTTCCGCTCTCTCCGGCCAGGGACGGGCTCACTGAGCCGATCCAGACGGCCACCACCAAGGCCACCGCAATTTTGACGTTAGTTAAACCAGAACCCGCATGCATCGCTTCCTTCCTCATCTCCCACAGAAGCAACCCTCTCATGGACGAGAACGCGAACTCAACCAAGAAGCATTCGCGAAAGAGGAAAAGCGCAAGAAAACCCCATTAGAAAACCTGCAGAAACACAAGCGTTACATAAGTAAACAAATGGCCGGCAGCGCACCGGCGCTCCCTTATCATCTAAATCTCGATTCGATTTCTAAAAAGCGGTCGTGCGCCTGTTGTGGTCCACGGCTAATGAGACACCTCGTTGATGCCTAAGCCGCCTGGGCAGGCAGGGTGACTTGGTTGCCCCGCAACTGGGCCGGGGCTCTATATCCGTGCCGCTCAAAGATCCATTCGCTGTTATAGCGGTGTCTGAAGGCGATGAGTTGTTCGCAGCCGCAAGGATCGCCCAGATCCACGACCACGTCGTATCGTTGCCCGAGGGTTATGACACGGTGATCGGCGAAGATGGCTACCGCTTTTCCGGCGGCGAGAAGCAGCGCCTGACGATGGCCCGTACCATTCTGCGCGACCCGCGGGTACTGGTGCTGGACGAGGCGACCAGTGCTCTCGATATCCGAACCGAACGCGCAATGTCGCAGGCGCTTGACCGGATGTCGAAGGGGCGCACGACGATTCCCATCGCGCACCGGCTGTCGACTGTCCGCCATGCCGACCTGATCGTGGTCATGCAGGCCGGCCGCATCGTCGACCAGGGCAGACATGACCGGTTGATGGCGCTCGACGGCGTCTACGCCGGCTTGACGCGAGGTGCTTGATCCACATGGGCAAAAAACCGCCCTTGGCCGCCAACCGGTATGATCAGTGGTCGGCGCTTCCGGCCGTGTGCTGGTGCGCCAGCAGAACGTAAACGGCGATGGCGAGCGCAGCAATCAGCGCAGATGCCACGGACAGCAATGAGACATGAGCAGCGCTGAACGCGGCCTTGCCGGCCGCGATCAGGGCCGCCCCCTGTTCGCCCGACAATTGCCTGGCCACAAGAAAGGTGTCGCCGATCGAACGGCTCGCCTGTTCAGCAAGGGGCAATGCCAGGTCCGGCGGTATCTCGATGGCGTGGCTGAAGACGTTCGCCATGAAGACACCGAAGAGGGTGATGCCGAGGCCGGTCCCCAGTTCGTAGCCCATGCCTTCGAGCGAACCGGCCGCACCGCCCTTTTCAGGCTCTACCGATTCCATGATGGCGATGGATGATGCCGTCAACGCAATGCTGAGGGCGAGACCGGCAACAGCGAGTGCAGCCGGAACGCCGAAGCCTGGAAAACGGAAGTCGGCGCTACCGAGATAGGCCAGCGAAGCGGCGCCGAATAGCAGCGACAGCGTCGCCACCCGCCGCAGCCCGAAGGCGTTCGACAACCAGCCGGCGACGGGTCCGCCGATTGCGGCCGCGGCCATGATCGGAATCATGAAAATGCCTGCTTCGAGCGGCGTCTTGCCGATGACATATTGCAGCTCCTGGGCCAGCGTCAGCTCGACGCCGGCAAGCGCTCCGGTGGCAACAAGCGCCATGGTGATGCCGGCAACGATTGCGGGACGGGAGAACAGGGACAGGTCCAGCATCGGATTGTCGGAACGAAGCTGTTTGCTTATGAAAAGCACCAACATCGCGATGCCGACTGCCATGATCGGGAGAATGACCGCCAGCGGCTGGCTGCCGCCGAACCCCGCCTTCATGGCATGGACAAGGGAAATCATGCCGGCAATCAGCAACAGCGCCTGTCCGAAAGCCCACCTGCCGGGTGTTGTCGCTTCCGTGCGCGGCAGAAGAAAATAGCATGCGGGAGCGACCACCAGCATGAGCGGAACGTTGATGAGAAACGCCGCACCCCACCAGAAGTGCTCCAGAAGGCCGCCACCGACGAGCGGGCCAAGCGCCGCGCCGGCGGACCCCACAGTTCCCCACAGGCCGAGGGCGATCGCACGTTCGCCGGCATCCTCGAAGGTTCGGCGAATGATTCCCAGCACGCACGGTACGATCATTGAGCCGCCGAACGCGAGCAGGATGCGCGCGCCTATCAGCACCGGCGCGCTTGGAGAATAGGCCGCCGCAACCGACGCGACGGTGAAGACCGCAAGGCCCGACAACAGCACCTTCCGGTTTCCAACGCGGTCGGCCAGTGTGCCCATCGGCACAAGCAGGCCCGCCATGAGTAGCGGATAGATGTCGATGATCCAAAGCATTTCCGCGCCTGAGGCGCCGAGAGACTGCGTCAGCGTCGGGATCACGACGTGGAGCACGGTCATGTCTATGATGACGGGGAGGAAGGCCAGCGTCACGGCGACGAGAATGAGCCATTGCTTCGGATCACGGCTGGGGGCAGACATCGGAACACCTGAATGATACATTGCAGCGCCCTATATAAATACATACGTATGGAATTCAATCTTGAAGGTCGCTTTCTGAAGGAGGGACAATGGGAAGGAAGCCGACGATCAGCCGGGACGGGCTTTTGACGATCGCCGAAGACATCGTGAACGCGGAGGGACCGCAGGCGCTGACCATCGATGCCCTGGCGAGAGCGGCAGGCATATCGAAAGGCGGCGTCCAATATTCGTTTTCATCGAAAGACGACTTGGTCAAAGGACTAATCGATCGCTGGACCACCCAGTTCGACGCCCTTGTCGTCGACATAGAGAGCGCGGGGCCGATCGGCTTTGTGCGCAGCTACATTGCTGCCATGCGCACGTCCCGGGGTTCCATTGACGCTAAACTGGCCGGGCTCATGATCGCCTACATGCAGAACCCTCAAAACCGCCTGGAGACAGCGAACTGGTACCGCTCGATCCTCTCCGGAATGGACGACACCAAAGAGGGGCGTGTGGCCAGAACCGCGTTTCTGGCCGTGGAGGGGTTGGTCACACTGCGTATCTGTGGGGCCGGGGACAGCGTCGATTTGCAAACCCAATTGGATGACATCGAGGCGCTGCTGCTGACCGATGGCGCTTGCAACTGACCGGGCTCTTGGTGGTCACAGCGAAATCGCCGGAAGGCCTTTCATTTCCGGCCCCCCCCCCAAGATTTCTGCCGCGCTTCTGGTCCATTTTTACCTCTGGCCAGGATCCATTCGGTTACCGTGTTCAGCGCACCGGGCGCAAAGGCGTGCCGGCCCTCGACAACAAAACGTACAACAGCGAGCCACGACCAGTCATCGATCAATTGCCAGTTGTAGGTGGATGATTTCAGAAGGCCGTGCGTGGCCTCGGGCCAGATGATGATCTCGGTACCTTTATCCCGCTCAGCCACCAGTTCACGAAAGATCTCCGCATTGCGCGCGGGATCGACATTCAAGTCGTCCGCGCCCCAGATGGCAAGCAACGGCAGATCGAACCGGGCAAGCGCATCGCGCGCATCGGCATGTCTGTTCTTCTGAATGAATTGCCAGCGATCCACGGGCATCCCTGCAGGCGCAATTGCCGCATCCGCTTCCGGCCCGAAGATGCGGTCGTCTTCCAATTTCTGGTCCGCAACCGCCCGATCGACCGCCTGCGGATCAAGACCCTCTCGCGCAAGCCGTATGCGCGTGAAGTAATCCCCCTGGTCCTGCCAGGACACTGCCGCTCCGATCAGCACAATAAAATCGGCGTCGCCTTGTGCCAGATGCGGCAGCACCCATCCAGCCTGAGAAAAGCCGACTGCACCGCGCGCAAGGCCATCGAAACGCCGGGCCAGGAGCTGAAGCGCCGCGCGCGCTTCGTCTGCACGCTCAACCATGGTCTGGTGCAGCCAGTTTCCCACGGATGGACCGACGCCGGGCTTGTCCCAGGACGCCACGGCGATACCCCGATCGAGCATGGTGTTGATCAGTGGGGCGTATCCGCCTGCTGAGGTGCGATCCTGGGCGCCGTCCCCATGGACGAGGACAACGGCTGCCCTCGGCGCCTCGTCAGGAAGCCAGAGGGTCCCAGACACGGACGCGCCCGCGGAGACGAAGTCGAAGCTTTCGCTGTCGCGCCGATCGAGGTCATGGTCGGCCAGACACCAGAGGAGAAATCCCCCGGCGATTGTCACAACGAGACCGGCAGTCAGAATCAGGCGCAGTCTCAATCCCGTATTGATCATGGCCACCTCGGCATACTGGCTAAATCTCTAATGAGAATAGATAGTTAAGCTATAATTTGGGGTATGTGACAAATTACAGTGTGTTTTTGGTGCTTTCGGCGAGCCAGAGGAAGGCCAAACCGGCCCCGCCAGCGTCCGCAAGACCAGCGCCCCGCTGCGCCGGACGCGGACCAGGCAGGATAGATGATATGAGTCCGATCTGGTTGCACCTCTTGTCGATCGCCGCTTTGGTCATGAGCGTCGCCTGAGCCGCCGTGGTCGCGCTCGACGTAACGCGGTATCCGCAGCAGATGTGGCTCATGACCTTGGCTTGGCCGGTCGTGGCCCTCTTTGGGACCGTCGCCGTCCTTTGGGCCTATTTCACCGATGACCGCCTGGCGACCCGGGAAGCGATGCAGGTGGCGGAGGCGCGGGACGCCCCCCCGAGCATGACGAAAATGCCCCATCCGGTCATCGTCGGGAAGGCCGCAGGCCACTGCGGCGCTGGCTGCACGCTCGGCGACATCGCTGCCGAATGGCAGGCTATCGCGGTGCCGTCTCTGGCGCTCTGGACCGGCTGGCATTCGCTGTTCCAGGACAAGATCTTTTCGATCTGGATCCTCGACTTCATCTTCGCCTTCGGTTTCCTGACCAGCTGTCCCATCAACTGGTGGCTGATCAGGGCCGGCATTATCCTGAAAAATAGCAAGAACAACCAAAATAAAATAATACAACCAAAAACTAATCCACTAGAATACAAAACCCTAATTCCACCAGAACGCCAAAATCACAGCAAATATCGGCCAAGACACAACTCAATACATTAACACATGCGCACTCCGCTTCGGAAAACCATTAGGTTTTCAGTTGAACCAATGGTTTTATTAGGTTAATATAAGCACTTATTGCGCGATGGCAAGCCACCTTACGGAATCGCAACGGTTTTCCCTCCACGAGATCACGCTGTTCGCACACCGCTTCCTCCCGGAAACCGGTGGAAACCAATTTTCCAAGGGTAGTCGATATGGACGACATCATCGTATCCGCAAAAGATATTGACCCGTCTGTCCTTCAGCTATCCCTGGCGGCAGGCCTTCTGCAACGGACAGATCCGACAAGCCAGGACTATACCGTTAGCACCGCATGGTTTTCTGACCCGGTCCGCCATACGGGTATGGCGCTGGCGGCCAATGAAAGCGCCTTGCCCGGCCTGCTTTGTCACCTGATCGGGGCCAACACAGGATCGGCCATGAACATTCCCGCCCAGTCTCCGGGCCGGCTGGGAACCTGGTACCCGCTGGCCACCGGGCCGGATAAAACGACCGCCACGGCTCCAGTCTGCGGTCCATGCCTGGTTTCCAGCCCGGCGGCATCCGGCGGTACCATGCTGGGTCTGGGTTTCACGACCGAACGTCAGGTCGCAGCGGCCTCGGAAGACGAAACGGATCTGACAGTCCGTCTTTGGGGAATTCTGCCCGCAGTTATCCTCAACAACGGCATTACGGCCGCCCTGGCAGACAGCGATCAGGGCATTCTGCTCGGGATCGAACTGGCAGCAACCACCGGCACACTGGCATCCGGCGGGGGCCTGTCCCTGTCCGGCGTCAGGCTGAGCGCAGATCTGACCCCGTCCGCCACCAGTGCACCGGTGGCGGTTTCCATCGACGTGCTGGGCCTTCAACTGCCGGGCCAGACGGCACCGGCGAATATCAGCCTCACAACCTTAACAGGTAAAGACCAAATAGACGCAATCCGAGGACTGATCACGGTGGCCCTGGCCCGGGTCCTGGGCAAGGCCGCTCCACAGCTGGGTGCCCTGGCGCCGCTTTTGGGGTTCGGGGGGCAGGTGGGGACCTTCGGTTCCGTCCCGCCCCTGAATTGGCTGGGTCTGATAGCCGCGGCCCGAAACAATACCGTAACGACATTGTTCACCGACTGGCTGCGGAAGATCGCGGGCACTCCGTCGACCCTGCGGGCCTGGGGGGCGGCCTTCGGTATGCTGGCCTGCGGATCGGCCACGCCCCAGGTCAGCGGATCGGGAAACACTGGAGACCCAATAACCGTCCCCCTGGTCAGACTGGGCGACACCGATAAAGCACCGTCTTATGGTCTAGCCCTGACCCTGGCCAGCAGTGTCGACAAAGGCGGTACCTGCCATTTCATGCCGGGCCTCTCCCTGTCCATCAAACCCATGGCACTGGGCACAGCCAGCCAGATGACACTCGGCGCCGATCTGACCTTGGCCGATCTGGCCCTGGGCAGCACCCGGACCAGCGCCACCCTGGCCCCCTGTACCGCCGGTATCACCTTATCTTCCACCACATCAGGACAGGCTCTGTTCACCGCCACCGTTGACGGACAGACCTATACCGTCGGCTCACTTTATGCCGGACTTGAGGTATCCCTGTCCGGAACCGGTGGCCAAATGCTGCCGCGTTTCGATCTGACGGACGTCTCCGTGGGCGGGTCGACCCATGCCACGGTTAATCTGCTACGCCCCGATGCCGTCGCAGCAATGGCTGACGCGGCCCTCGGAAGTGCCGTCAGCAGCGCCCTCAACACGCTTCTGGACAGCAGCACCGACGGACCGGGCCGCGCCCTGGCGGCCCTGCTGGGCCTGACCTCTCCCACCCGTACGGCCGACAGCGACAACTGGCCAGAGTCCCTTGCTCCTCCGCTGGCAGGTTCCAGCCTCGCCGACAATATCGCCGCCCCTGTGGAGGCGCTGAAAACATGGTATGGAGCGCTTCTGACATCGACGGAGACAGTTGACGACGTCGCCCCCGCCGGGTGGCTGGTGGCGATGCTGGGCACCCTGCTGTCCACCGGCGGCGCAGGTTGCGCCGCGCCGACGGGATCAGGCACGGATGCCGATCCGTGGCTGGTCCCTATCGGCAGCAGCGATACGACAGCCAACCTCCGGGCGACTGCGAGCGGCGCCCTGGGCGCTCCGACAGGTCTGGTGCTGGGCCTGGCGGTTGCCACACCGGTTCCTCCGGACCGGAGTTCATCCCTTTCGCTGTCGATCGGACTGGACGCCCTGTCGCTGGAGACATCCGGTACGCCGGCCGTCCTTTCAATCGGGACGGCCTTTCCGGGCTTCGACGTTGTCCTGTCACTGCCGTCCGGTGTCTCCGCACCCTTCGGATCAGAGGCCACACTATCGGTGACCAACGCCCTGGCCAGCGTGGCCTGGCAGCGGGCCGGCGGCTGGTCGTGGACCCTAGCCGCCGGCACACCGACCCTTTCCCGCCATGGCACGACGCTGGCCACCGGCGAAAGCCTGTGCTTCGATGGCACCGGATCGCTGTCCGCTCAGGTCACCGGCAGCGGGGCAGCCACCTTTGCCCCCCTTCTCGCCGGCATCGCCGGTCTATCCCTGCTACGGTCAGGCGGACGTGCCGGGCTGCTTGCCGATGGCTGGCTGGGACTGATCGGTGACCTGGGGTCGTCCATGCCGGCCGGGATTTCCTGGCCGGCGGACATGCCGACGTTAGCCCCCACCGGCTTCGACGACCCACTATCCCAGCTTCGTACCCAGTTGTCCGCCATCCTGGCCACGTCGGACAAGGCCGCCGCCGCCTTCGGCCTGCTGGCCTGGGCACTGGACAGCACCACCACCACGGCACCACCGATCACCGTCCCGGCCAAAGGCGCCCCCTGGCGGATTCCCCTTCCCGGTGCTGGGGGCCTCGATCTGGCTGTCCTGGTCGGCAGCGGTAGCGACCCCGTCACCCTCGGCCTGATCCATAGCCTGTCCCCTGCCCCTGCCGACGGCATCACCCCCACCATCGACCTGACGCTTCTGGCGCCGGCCCTGACCGGCGGAGCGGCCGTACCAACCCTGAGCCTGACCGCCCTGCTGGCCGGGACAGACGATGACCTGATTCCAAACCACCTGTCCTCACTGAAGGTCGGGCTAACACTATCCCTCACCGGCGACACCCCCACGATCACGCCGACCCTGATTGCCCAGCCCGCCGACGGCAGTAAGGCTGTCGGTGTCACCGCATCGGAGGCCGCCCCCTCTCTTTCGCCGGCGGAAACCACAACGCTGGCGGAATTGACCAATGCTGGACTGACCGCCCTGTGCAAGGCCTATGGCGGCAACACCTCTCTGACTCTTCTTTGGTCCGTGCTGGAAGGGCTCGGACTGGCCATACAGGCCGCCCCGGCTGCCGGCGCGTCCGACAGCCCCCCGATCTACGGCCTCAGCCCTGGTGGGTGGCAGCATCTCACAGCGGATCCCGAAGGCTTCCTGGCGGGGGCGACAGAAACCCTGCTGACAGACTCCGCCCAATGGACCAGTCTGCAAACACTGTTCAGTCAGGTGACCGGTGTCACCATTCCATCCCTGCCCGCACCGCTGGCGGGCCTTCTCGCAGGGCTTGGCCTGATCACCAGCCGCGACGGATGCGCCCTGCCGGTGCCCCATGCCATTCTGGACGTGCTCGCCAACCCGATCACGGCCATGCCGGCCCGTTTGTCGAGCCTGACAGGATCACCGCCCCTGCGGGCGACCCTGGCCAACGCCCTGGCCGACGCAACGGTTACCGCTTCCTGCGGTCTGGTCAGCCTGACTGCAACCAACGGCAACCGGATCAGTCTGTCTCTGTGCGATACCATAACAATCGGCAGCCTGCTCCAGCTCGGCGGGACCCTTTCCGTCGACCTGGCAGAGACCAGCCTGTCCGCCGATCTGTCGATCACCATTCCGGAAATCGCGACAACGCTAACCTTCGGCCTGACTGGACAGGGGGCCGGCCCGGCGACGCTGTCGGCGGCGCTGGCGCTCGGTCAGGATACGGATGGTCTGACACCCGTATCCCTGCCCCTGTGGCCCGACGACAGCACCACATTTTTGTCAGCCCTGGCCGACATCGGCCCGCTGATGGTACTGACCGAAGCCGTCGGCGCAGCCCTGACCACCGCGTTGCAAGCCGACCCCCTGGCCACGAAGATCGCCGGAGGACTGGGCCTGGAGGTCACGGACGCGGATGGAACGCCCCGTATCTCCTTGCCGCTCCAGATGGTCACCGACCCGGCGGGCTGGCTGCAAACCCGCAGTGTTCTGGGAAGCGACGGCAAAAGCTTCAACATCACACAGGTCGCCTCGTTCCTCGGATCCCTGCCCACCAGCACGGCCACGTCTGGTTTGCGGCTGGTTTCCAGGGCAGAGGGTGTTGCCGTTACCGGCCTGCCCTACGGCCTCGAACTCGCCGTCACCGCCGTAGAGACCGTGGGCGATCCGGAGTCGAGCCAGATCGTCCTTGCGCCGTCTATCGGCAACCTTCCCCTGTCCGACGGCCTGTCCCTCACAAACCTCGACCTTGGGCTGACGCTGTCCCCGGCGTTCCTGCCGGGCGCAACGGCAGCATTAACCCTGGGCGGCACCCTGCCGGCCGGCAGCACCAGCTTTCGCGTCATTGCGGGCTACAACAACGGCTTTACCCTGTCCTTATCCCAGGGCGACGAAGCGCCCCTGCAGCTCCTCCCTTTCCAGGGATGGACCGGCTTCGCGACCAGACTGGCCGGAAAGGTGGTGCGGTCCCTGGTGACGGATCTGACCGGCCAACTGCTCGCCCGGCTCCAGGGAACCGGGGCCGGTTCCTTCACCAAAACCCTGACCGAGGCGGCAGCAAATCTGGATGTCGCCTCGCTCATGTCGTCACTGGTACAGGCCTACGACGCTTCGGGCACAGTCGACGCCTCTGCCATGGAAACCGCCGCCTGGGCCTGGTTGAAGCCGCAGCTGACAACCACCCCCTCCCAGGTTGCCGAAGCGGTTGCTTCCGTGCTGTCGGGCGCCATTTCCGGTGTATCCAGCTCCGGCGGCTTTGTCTGCTTTACCCCGCCGGGCGCTTGCCCCGTCACGGTCAAGGTCGGATCCAACGGCACCACTGCCGGTGTATGGCTGTCGGCGACCCTGAAATTGGACGAAGCGCTTTCGCTAACGCTTGCCCCGTCCGGTGTGGGGATCGACCTGACGTCCGGTGCCCCCGCGTTCTTAACCGGCCTGACGGTTGCAGCCTCCCTCGATGGCACCGCCGGCCCTGCCCTTTGCCTGACCTGCGCAAGCGGCAACGCACCGACCCTGACCTTCGACCCGCTGGGCGGCGGGGAATCCGGATCGGATTTGGCTGCGGAACTGATGCCCACCCCCTTCCCGGGAGAGGGCGGTCTCACCGGCTGGCTGACTCAGCTAACCCTCCACGCCCTGCCGCGCTATGCGGCCAGCACCCTGCTGAGCAGCGCCGGCGTGAAATCGTGGCTGGCGGACGGACTGGCGGACGGCAAGCTGCCCGCACCCGGCCCGGTTCTCGCCGCCGCCGGTGTCCTCACCCAGTCCGGGGAGGCCTACGCCCTGGCCTCTCCTGCCAGCCTGAAAACGCTTGGAACCGGGCCGTTCCTGGGCAAGCTGGTGCTGGCGCTGTTTACCAAAACGACGACGCTGGTATCCTTCACCGACGGTGGCCGGCTGACCGTGGGACCTGGCACCAATAACGGCACCTGCGTCCTGGATCTGCAGCTGCCCTCTTGCGGCCCCGATAGCTCCCGCTACCAGCTCCAGATCGGCAGCAGCACAGCCACACAGTGGATCGACCTGGCGGGGGGAACAGCCAAGCAGATCAATCCGGGCCTCTCCCTCTCGCTCCCGATCGGTGATGATGGCCCTGATTTCTCCGCCCTGTCCGTGGCCGCGACCAATGTGGGCGTTTCCCTCCAGGGTGACGGCGGCAAGCCGGTGTTCAGCCTGTCCGGGGTCTCGCTGAAGGCCGTCGCCGCCTATGGCCTGCTGAATCTGGATTTCGCCAGCAGCGACCCTTTGTCTTCTTTTGGCGGCGGGGTGGTTCTGGAACAACTGGCCTTTTCGGTTTCCCCTGCCACTGTCGGCGGCACCAGCGCCAACCCTGTGGCGCAATCCCTGCTGGGCAGCGGGTCGGCCGGTGGCGACGACCCGTCGTCGGGAACACCGCCGGCCAATCCCGCCTATAGCGCCACTATCGGCTGGCTCTCCGACGGTCGGCTGGGTGCGGATTTCGACACCTCCCAAGGCCAGACCGACGCGGTGTGGATGCGCATCCAACGCGCCTTCGGCCCCCTTCAGGTCGGTGCCTTGGGGGCGGAATGGAATGGCGCGGACAAGGAACTGGGGCTCCTGTTCGACGGCGGGCTGAAAACCTCGGGGCTTGATCTGCAGGTTATCGGACTGGATGTGACAATTCCGGTCACCGATCCCACGGACTACGACCAGTACGGCCTCGACCTCGCCGGGCTGGCGCTGAATTTTTCCGGCGGCTCGGTCTCGCTTTCCGGGAGCCTGCTCAAGCAGGAAGACCCGCTGGCCTACAACGGCGAACTGAACGCCACGGCCGGTTCCCTGGCCTTCGATGCCGTCGGGTCCTATGCTCTGCTGCCGGGCAGTGACAGCAGTCCGGCAGGAAATGCGCCCGACGGCCAAGCCACATCGATGTTCGCTTTCGCCGACCTTCAGGGCAAGCTGGGCGGTCCTCCGTCCTTTACCCTTCAGGGACTGGCCGGCGGATTTTCAATCAATCGCGGGATCATCTTGCCCGCCGCGTCGGCGGTAACCTCCTTTCCCCTGATCAAGGCGGTCGCCGATCCCGGATATATCGCCTCTGGCAGTTCGCCCGGCCAGGCCCTGGCGAAACTGTCCACGGTCATGCCGCCTCAGATCGGAGCCAACTGGGCCGCCGCAGGACTGAACGTCTCCACCTATCAACTGGTCGACAGCCTGGCCCTGCTGATCGTCCGTTTCGGCACTTCGTTTGCCATCGACGCCATCGGGCTGGCCAGGGCCACATTACCCCCGGATCAGTCGCGCTCCGATGCTCTGGCCTATGTGGAGCTGGGGCTGACCATGAGCTTCGACCCTGACCAGGGCCTGTTCGCCCTTACCGGACAGTTGTCTCCATCGTCCTTCGTGCTGTCCCATGCCTGCCATCTGACAGGGGGGTTCGCCGTGCGGGCCTGGTTCGGGTCGAACCCGAACGCCGGAGACTTCGTTATAACCTTCGGGGGATATTCACCCTGGTTCTCTGCCCCCGCCAGCTATCCTCAGGTTCCACGCGTCGGTTTTCACTGGCATGTCAGCGATGACGTCACGGTGACCGGCGGCGCCTATTTCGCCCTTACCCCGTCGTGCGTGATGGCTGGCGGTAATCTGGACGCGCAATTTCATTCCGGTCCCCTGAAAGCCTGGTTTAAGGCCGGGGCGGACTTCCTGGCCGCCTGGAAGCCCTTCTACTACCATGCCAAGGTCAGCGTCGAGGTTGGCGTGTCGTTCACCACCCGCCTGCTGTTCGGTATCAAGGTTACCCTGCGTGCCTCCCTGGGAGCCTATCTGGAACTGTACGGCCCGCCCACCGGGGGTAAGGTTCACGTCCACTGGTATGTTATCTCGTTTACCATTCCCTTCGGGGCGTCGGAATCGACCAAGCCTGCTTCGACGATCACCTGGGACAGCTTCGCCCTTCGCTTCCTGCCCCAGGTCACCCACCCCGGCTACAAGACCGCGCAGCCCCTGCTGCTGACCATCCCCGTCGGAAAGACCAGCACGGGAGCACAGCCGCTCACCGTCCGCCGGGCACCCCTGACCCTGCGGGTTCAAAGCGCCATACCCGCGTCCAAAATCACGTTGTTCGGATCCGGGCCGACCTTCAGCACGACCGCACCACTCGGCATCCGTCCGACGGGTTCAAGCGACATCACCTCCGGCATGACCATCACGCTCAAGATCTGTGTCGTCGACCCACAAACGAAGGTGCAAAGCTGGCAAACCGTGTCCCTGTCCGGGCCTGGTTTCACTTGCACCGACCTGCGCGACGGGGCTGCGTCGGCTTTGTGGTCACCAATCAAGATCAGCGCATCTGAAGCCGCGACCACGATCATCCCTGACGCCCTGTTCGGGGCCGAAATCGCGATGACGGTCGCCGAACCGACATACGGCATCGGTCCCGTCAATCTGAAAGACGCTTTCGGTTATGTGGCGGCAAAGCCCATCCCCCTGCCGCTGGCCGCCATCGCCAGCCCCTCGCCCGCCCCGGCCCTGTCCCAGACCAGCGCCTTCGCCACCCTGATGAACACCGTCACCGACGCCTCCGTAACGTCGGCCAGAACGGCAATCGCAACCGGCCTGCAAAATGCCGGGCTGTCCGCTATTACCGCGCCGAACCTGTCGGTCACCGCCAGCTACGCTGACCGCATTTTGTCGGCCGCACCACAGCTGGTCACCATGGGAACCGATGTCGGCGCGGCACCTGTAGCCAGCACCACGGCCCCAGGGACAGGCACGGGGACGGGCACGGACTGTGCAGCCAGCGGATCAACCGGCCCATTGGCCGACACGGATATGCTTGCCGCCGCTATGCTCCCGACACCGCGGGACCATGCCCCGGGATCATCCCCGGTGCTGCTGGGACAGGGGCGCTGCCTGATCGCCGGCGGCACGATTCGCGCAAGGGACGGGCTGCCGGCGCATCAGCGAACCCGCTGGCTGTGGTCGGCGCCCCGCGCCGCAACCCGCCCGACCGAGGCCACCGTCCTTCCCGGCCGGGTCGCCCTGTTCGATGCAGGAAGCGGCCCCGGCACCGCCAGACTGACCCTGGATATCGACCAGACCTATCCCGTCCGCATCATCGCATTGGACAGGGTAGATCGCGTCCTGCAAGACGCGATCTACCCCGGGGGCACTGCCGTGACCCTGCCGCATAGCTCCGTCAGGATCGCCGCCCTGTGCCTGCCGCCGACAAACGCCCCTGCAAACAGCCCCCCCTCAGCCCAGTTGACTGGATGGACCATCGAAAGTCGGTGGCTGTCCGTGGCACCAACCCGCCTGGTGGCGCCAGGATGCCGGGTCTTTTCACGTGGTACCCTACCCCTCGGCACCCCTTTCAGCGATGGCCCCCTGGCGCCATCCGCCGTTCTGGCCGCCGACCGCCTGGAAACGACGTCAGGCACCCAGATACCCGGACTGGTCGAAACCGTGTTCCCCCAGGGAGCGGCTACAGTCGCGGTTATCCTGTCCTCGGCCGACAGGGACACCCCTGTGGACATTATGGTCGCCGCCGTTCCCGGCGAAAACCGGTCTCCTGTCACAACTTTGGAGCGCGGGAACCGGACCATCCTTCTGCTGGCCGGGGCCGTTGATCAGCCGGTCGCCGTCCGCGTGGCCGCACTGGACGGACTGGCGGGGGTCCTGGCCAGCGATGCAGCGGCAGGCCATCTGGCAGAGCACTGGGACGACATGACAGTCACCACCGACGCCGTTCCGGCCAGTACTGCGGCTATCGGCATGCTGCGGATCTGCCGGATCTCCGACGACGACGTCACCTCCGCCACATAAGTGCGGTGCAAGGAAACGAAAGGACCCGCGCATGTCACAGCTTGCACCCGCCCCTGGACAGATCAGCTTCTTTCAGGCAGACCAGCCAGCCCTGAATGCTGGCGCATATCAGCTGAGCGTCGAACAGACTATGGGTAATCTCGACCTTCGGCAGACACCGTTCCCGTTCACCCAGACCATTGCCTTTACCATCGACGGCACCCGGTTTTCTCTGACGCCCGATCAGCTGTCCGGCGTTTTCCCGCCGGCCGGTGTTCCCGGACAGTGGAGCGACACCCTGCCAATGGTGATTCTCAACGCTCCCTCTCTGCCGTGGGAGCGGACCCTGACCGGTGCGGCGCCGTCAGACGACAGCCAGCCCACACCCTGGCTGGCATTGCTGACCGTAACGCCCGATGATCTTGGAATCCTTTCCAGCGCCACCCCGACGGCCGTCACCACGGTCGCCGATCTGATCACCCCTGGCAGCGGGATCGCGGGTCCGGACCTGGGCAGCCTGGACAGCACGACCTCCGCCCGCTCCATCACCACAATTGACCTGCCTGTCAGCCTGTTCAACGCCATCGCGCCAACCGTTGACGACCTGCCGCTGCTCGCCCACGTCCGAGCCGTCAACACCGATGGCCGCGCCGAATTGGGCGTCAGCGAGAGCGGCACCTGTTCTGTGGTGACCGGCAACCGGTTTCCCCAGGCCGATGCGACGAATTTCATGTTCCTTGTTTCTCTTGAAGGTGTCTACAAGGCCCTGGCGCAGGCCTCCACCCTGGATCCCCCGACGGCCGTCCGCCTCGCCGTCCTGACCTGGTGGCGGGTTGTGGCCACCGCCCAAACCGCCAGTTTCCTGGATACCATTCAGGCCCTGCCGCATCGCGGCGGTGTCGGCCTGCTGGCGCTTGACGGATCCGGAACATCAGACGCTGCAGCCGCAACCCTGGCCTTGGGATACAGCCCCGTGACCTGGGCCATGCGGTCGGGTGAAACCACCACGGCGTGGTATCGGGGTCCCTGCGTCCCGGTCACCGTGACGGCGAGTGCCACTGCGCCCTATCTGACCGCCGATCAGGCCCTGCACTATGACCCTGCAACGGGCATGTTCGATGCCTCCCTTGCAGCGGCCTTCGAGATCGGCCGGCTGTCCGCGCTCGCCGCCCCCGAGTTTCTGCGCGCCCTTTACGACTGGCGGAACGACACAATCCGCGCTGCCCTGGCGGCCGCCGGAAACCAGCCGGCCGCAGCGCGGACCGCGCTGGCGAACGCATCACCGTCTGATCTTCCTGCACCGCCGGCGCCCCTTTTGGACTGGCTGGCCGCCCTGGTCCGGTTGGAAGGCTTGCCCTTTGCCTATATCATCCCCGCCGCCGAGCTGCTGCCGCCTGAATCCTTGCGCTTTTTCCTGATTGACCAGAACTGGCTGAAACGTCTGGCCGGTGGCGCCCTGGGGGTTGGCCTGGCCGACGACACCGCCACCCTGCACTACCTGGCCACCTACGAAGCAACGGTCCTGCAAACCCTTCGGCAGGCCGTCAGTGGTCAGGCGCCCCCAGGCACTTCAGCTGCCACATCCTCATCGACGACCGCGACCACAGATCCCCTGCCGCCGATCACGGGGCTGCTCCTGCGGTCGCAGCTGGTATCCTCGTTTCCCACCATGAAGGTTGCCGCCTGCGCTGCGGACGGTACGGCCCTGACCTGTATTCGTATGGAGCGGCTGTCCGCCTCCGTTCTGTTTGTTCTCTACCTCGGTGTCCCGGAAACCGTGACCTTCTCGGAACCTCCGGAGACCCTTCAATTCGGAGTGGTCTCCTCTGGCGACAGCTCTCAGATCTTCCTGCGCGGCCTGGGGTGGGATGACACCCCTGCTGGCAGCGAACTGTCCCAGGCCCCTTCGATCACGCCAACCTTGCGACCCTCGACCGCCTATCCGGGGGTTTTGGATGTCTCTGCCACAGCCAACGCCCTGTGCAGCGCCTTACAGACCCGTAGCGCCCTGCCCGACGGGCCGTCCACGCTGAATTCTGCCCAATTCGCGATCCAGATGGTGCGGTCCGCCGGCGAACAAGCCTTCTCCTGGCCCTCGCCTTCCCCGTCTTCCGGAAACACAGGTGCCCCATGACATCCGCATTGCCCCAACCAGAAACCTCGCTTTGGGCGGGTCCCCGCCTGATCGTGCCGACGCGGATCGACTGCCTGCTGGTAGGAACCGGGAACCAGGACGGCCAGTGGGGAACGGTAAACCTGGACTACTCCACGCTGAACAGCGCTTCGCCCTTCAACAGCGTCAGCCTTTCTGCCGAACCACCGGCGACCGGCGCCTATCTGCATTTCACCCTGCCCGCCGCCCTGCGGCACGGGACCCAGGATGGTGAAGGCGCCCTGAGTTTCCCGCAAATCCCCAATCGCTGGCTTGTGACGCGCCTTGTCACGGCCAGTGCGACCGACAACACGGCACCGACGATTACCGCCTGGATCATTGAAAGCGACTATCTGAACGCTCCCGGTGCGCCGGTCACCTGGCCGGTGCAAAGCACCACCAACGAAGACACGCCCTATCAGGTCGCCGGGCTCGGTCGCTGCCTGCCGCTTTCCGAATGGAACGGTGCCGAACCGGCCAGCAGTGCCACGCTGACGGCTGCCGCACCCGGAGCGATCAGTTGGACGGCCAGCTACAGCAGTACCGTCAATGTGCTGTCCTTATACGACCCCCTGACCGACAGCCAGATCCCCGCCACGGCGACCCCCGGCAAACCCGTTGCGATCAGTTACATGGTGATCGGCTGGTATCAGCCCCCATCGGACGATCCTCTGCTCTGCGCCACCACACCCGATCAGACCGGCTTCACATCTCAGGCAGACTGGCAGGCGGTGATGACCGGCTTCAACTGGACCGTGGCATCGGGACTAAGCGCCGCCCAGCAGGACTGGGCAGACTGGCAGGACTCCCATCCGCAGTCCGGCCTGTCATCTCTGCCCGCTGCCCAACAGACCCTGCCGGCGCAGATGCTGTGCCACGGGTTGGTGCTCGACCTGTCGTGGGAAGGTGCGGAAACCGCCTATCCCATCGGGCTGGATACCGGCTCTCTTGACGGCTTCAATCTGGCCTTCGGCCGCAGCCCGGCGGAATCGATCTCTTCCTGGCTGGCCACGGCCATCACATCAGAAGCCGGCGAGACCGACCTGTCGACCGAAAACCTGACCAATCTGCTTATCGCGGTGTTCGGTGATTTCGTCGACGCATGGCAAATCGCACAAAAGGGATCTGACGCTGCCTTCGAAGTCCGTGCGCAGGCCGATCGCTTCACCCCGGAGTCCGGCGGGACCACGTATATCGTGACCCCGGCGGCACCGACCACGGCAAACGATCCCGCCGGCTCCAACCCGCCGGTCCCAACGGATCCGCAGGGGACGTCGCTCAATCTGTCGCTGACGGCGGTGGAAACCCTCGCCGAGCTAAACGCTAAAGCCGCAACGGCCAACCAGATCAGCGCCAGGATTGACGCCTGCAACTGGCAGGTCCAGGCCCTGACCTATCAGCTCACCTACGGGACCTTGAATCCGCCGTCCGGTCCGTTCGGTCCCTTCGCCTTTGACGCGACGCCCTACAACGATGCCCTCAGCGCCCTGTCAGCGACCCTGACGACCGAGCAAAACAGCCTGGCCGACATTCAGCAGGATATCGCCAACATACTGAAAACGCTGGAAACTGGCATCGGCCCCGCGTACGAGGTTACACAGGTACAAAACCCGCCGCTGCTCAGCCCGAACGCACCATCGCTGACCATCGCCGGCCCCGGGATCAATCCAGCCTATGCCACACCGGCACAGGCGCTGCCATCCCTGGAAACCCGGATGACTGGACAGGAACTGTCCGGACTGACTCTTCAATACACCTTCAGCGGATCGTCGGACCCCACCAAGGCCACGGTTTCCACGGCGCAGATCCTTGCCGCCCTGTCGATCCCCGCCCCGGCAACATCCGGTTCGGTGCTTCCAAAGGAATTCCCCGCCCTGCTGGCCGAAGCCATTCTGCTCGACCCCGCCTGCAACCCGTTCCTGTCCAAACTGTTTGCCCGGGCCACCGGACTGGAGACCCTCTCCGCGTCGGATCAGGAGGCGATTGCCACGCTGATCGGCGATCAGCAGCAAGCCGTCTATCCATCTTCGGCTGTGGACGACCCGGACCACGATGCGGTGGCTGCCGCAGCCGGGACCTTCACCGGCGTGGCACCGGCAGCCACATGCGTCCAGACCGGTTATGGCCAGCCCTGGCTACCGCTGTTCGTCCAATGGAACGCCACGTGGTATGCCTCCGGCACCACGCCGGCCGACATGCTCCAGGGATGGCAAGCCGAAGGAAACCGCTACACCTATACGGGCGCGCTGCCGTCGAAAACCGATAGCGGCACACTGCTGGGCGGCACCACCCTGGTCAGCACCGCGGTGGCCCAGGGTCTGGCGTCCCGGCTGGATGCCTTCCTGGCAGCTTCCCCCCAGATCGACAGTTCAGTCATCTCGGCGCTAACGCACGCGCAGACCCTGCTGACGACGAATGATGTGATGGTGCAAGTCCTTGGCGGTTTCGAAAGCCGGTTCATGGGGCAAATCGACATCCCGACACAGCTGACCTCATCGGACCAGACGCTGCAGACCGCCCTGAACGATGCCCTCGGCCTGGTTCCGGTTGCGACCCCGGAGGCGATCTTTCAGCCCTTCCGGGCCGGCCTGATCACGGTGGAAAGCCTGAAGGTCTATGACACCTTCGGCCAGATCTGGAGCATCACCGTCGACGGTGATGCCAACACGACGGTCAGTGCCGCCCCTTCGCTGCAGATCGACAACGCCCAGTTCTATCTGGCCGCCCCACCAGCGTTTGCCCAGCCCATCCAGCTTTCCATCGATCTGATTTCGGCAACCCCCGTCTCCCTGTCCTCCGCTCCCCCAGCAGCGGTGCCGACAAACAGCGCCAACCTGACTAGCCCGATCATCGGATGGCTCCTGCCCAACAGGATCGACCAGTCAATCCTGATATTTGATCCCGACGGCACGGCAAAGGGCTCCATCCGGGCTGTGCTGACAGATGCCGGCAGCGGACTGATCTGGGAGCCCGAGCCAGGCAGGGCGACACCGTTCGGCACCCTCCCGCAGGTCACCAATGCAGAGTTTCTGACCTTTCTGCAAACCTTGCTCGCCACCGGGTCGACCACGGGCGACACGGCCCTTCAGGCCCTGATCGGCCTGATTGATGCCGGTCGCTGGTCCGTGTCGGCCGGTCCCCAGCCGCTGAACGGTGTCCTGCCGCAGATGCTGGGCACACCGGTGGCTGTGGTTACGGCAGAGGTGTCTCTGACCCGGCCCGGTCCGAACATGCTCGATCCCGTCACCCTGAAGGATGGGTCCTCTGCCAGCCAGCCCGACGTGGACGCCGTCAGCCTTATCACCACCTTCGGAGATGCGGGTCTACCCGGAAACGGCGTGGTCGGATACTACGTCGATGGGGACTACAGCACGATCAACGCCGCCCTGAATTACGACCCGGCCTTGAGCGGCGCGATGGAACAGACCGTCGTTTCTGTTCTCGGCAGAACAGCGGCAGCGTCGCTGTCATCCTATGTGGTTACCGAAGGCGGGATTACCCTGTCGCCCAATGCCGCGCCCACCAAAGTGACCCTGCTGGTGGACCCACGCGGCGGCATACCGGCCATCTGCCCCGCACTACCCGTGGCCTGGAGCCATGTGCCTTCGGCAATGATCTCCGGCCCGCTGGAAACCATGCTCGCCGACTTCCGGACCGGACCGGTTCTGACACCGCCCACTGGCATCAGCCTGCCCCTGCCCGGCGGGAACGGCAGCGCCTGGAGTTGGTCGTCCCTGTCAGGCCCGGACTGGCAGACCACACCCGGACTGGTGCCTTCTGACCCGACTCCGAAGCTGCCTTCCCAGCCGGCCATGCTGCGCGATGGCTGGCTGGTTCTCTCCGACACCTTTGATTCCGATACAGCCGGCTCGGACGCCTCCTGAGCCCCGCCCATTCTTCGAGGACTTCGCCATGACCTCCGCGCCGACCATATCGCCCCAGTATACCTATTCCCTGGCCAACCCCTGCGTGACCGTCAACCTTGCAAGCGCCTCGCTTCAGCTACAGGTCGCCGGCCCGGCAATGCAGGGACAGGCGATCCAATATGGCCCGAAATCCTTTACCGTCTGTTTCCCCATCGGCAGCGCATCGGCGGACCTCGCCAGCAGCGTGGGTGCAGGCATTACTGAAACACAGACCTACACCGTCACCATGCAGGTTCCGCTCAGTTCCGGAGAAACAAAGACGGTGACATCCACCTGGACGGCCCGGCTTTCGGCAAGCTCCTCAGCGGACCTGACCATTCTGGAGTTCTCTACCGAAGATTCAGGCATTCCAACCGGCTGTAGCTATACCTTCACCATCGGCCCCTTCACCTCGAACCCGATCCCCGCCGGCTCGGCCCTGATGGTCAGCGATTCCGGGGCGACCGCCACGGTCTCGGTTACCAAGGAAACGGCCCTGGAGATCGTTAGCTTCACGCCCTCGAACCCTCATCCCTCGCTGTGCGAGCAGATCACTCTGAATTGGACGGTAATCGGTGGTGTATCCGTCGCATTGGATGGCGGCGAACTCCAGCAGCTGACAGGTCCGGGACCGCATGAAGGAAGCTTCTCTGTTCAGGTTTCCCCCGCGTTGATGGCTTTCCCAACGGGTGCGATCCCCCGCAGCGGCGTGCCCAGCTGCCCAATCGATGGCGCCCAACCGGTCCAAACCTACCCGAACACCTTCAACCAGAAAATCTTCACTCTTCAACTAAAAGACGAAAACAATACCACGACAGAACAGGTAACAACGATCAGCCTGATGCCGGTTTTCGCCAGCCTTACCACCGATCCATCCACTGTAAACTGGGGAGAAAGCACAACGGTAAGCTGGAGCGTCGCCAATTCCGATGGGGTCTGGGCCGTCACCACCCCCGAAAACCAAGTCCTTGCGTCGAGCCCGAAAAACGCCATGACAGGATCCGTCACGTTCACTCCCAGTGATTGTCAGAGCATTTCCGGCGCAGGAACGGATAAGGGTCCCTATACTGTCACCCTAACCCTGAAGGCCGGGGGATATCATTCGGCTAACGTGCAAACCCTCGTCACCATCAGTCCTGTGTTGCTCAGCGATCTTGAAATCACCCCCAGTGGGACCGTTTCCGCCAATCAAACCGTCACTCTGTCCTGGACCGCGGACAGTGCCAAGTCTCTGACTCTGTATCTCAGTGATTCGACGATCGATGTCACCGGCAAAGACAGCTACACGTTCTCGCCCGGCACATACAGCGGCACCGCCTCGACGCTGGACATTTCTCTGGTGGCAGAAGGCGTCAGCGATCAATCGGTCAAGCTGTCCCTTCCCGCTTTGCAGATCGAACCCGTCAAGATCCAGAAGGTTTCCCTCAGCACTATATCCCCAGGAAAAGTGATCGGCGTTTACGCTGAAAGCCAGGACGGCACAAAGACTGTTCCCTTTAACAACAAATTCTCACTCGAATGGGAGACCGTTTCTGCTACCAAGGTATATTTCTCAGGTGGCAACTTTTCCAAGAACCCCATCTATCTGGAAGCTATGGGCTCTTTGATCTATACCTCCGCAGTCTTCTTCCCCGCGGGGATCCAGCTCGGAAGCACCTATTCCCTGACAGCGGAAGGACCTGAAGGTCCGGCCGGGCAAACATTTGCCATGGAAACCGAGGGAAGCCCGGCGCAGACCATCCTGCTGGGTCCGGCATATCTATTTAATGGATCGATTGAAACCAATGCCCTGCCATATTGCGGTCTGATCAACCCTCCCTACTACTTCAGCGATTCCTTCAACAACAACAGCCCCCTTGATTACACCAGTTCGACCGATTCAGAAGGGACAAGCTGGACCATTCAGGCTCTGGGGATTTCCAGCGGGGCAACGCTCACCCCGGCTGAAAAGGACTTGCCCCTCAAATCTTTTGGGGTGCAGTCAGAAAATGGCACCACCACCATCACCTTCCCGGGACCGATTGCCGGGCTGACGATTACCTACCCGTTCGGACCATCGTCCGGCACCTGCCAGATCCTGGAAAGTTCCGTCGTTTTCTCCAATGTCACCGAACCTTTTGTCTTCCAGATGAACGCCCCCAGCTGGCCCGGTGTTTACTGGTACGCCGCACCGTCATAATCCCGGCGCTGTCCAGGGCATTGACGAACGGCGCGCCAGGCTCAGTCACGGCGCTATGGCCGATTTCGGGTGACGCAGTGAAGGGGGGAGCGAAGTGGCGCCGCAAGAGATGTCGCGCCGAAGCAAGCTTCTGCTGATGAACCGGATCGCTCCCGAGATCAAGGCCGCTGTGGTCGAGATGGTGACGGAGCAGCCAGCCTGGGGACAGCAGCGCGTCTCGGACGAACTGAAAAAAACGGGGCCTGTCCATCTCCCCCTTCGGAGTCCGCTGAGTCTGGCAATGCCATGACCTGGAAAACATAAAAAAAGCGGCTGACGGCCTTGGAAGCCAAGGTTGCCGAGACCGGCGCCCTGCTCACCGAGGCCCAGGTGGTTGCTCTGGGAAAAGCCAAGGCTGACAACGAAGCCCACGGTGAATTCGAAAGGGGATGCCCGGGATATTGCGCCGCCCAGGACACCTTCCCCGTGGGCACCCTGAAGGGGCGTGGACCGTGTTCACCAGCAGACGGGTCCTGCGGTGCCGGGAATAGGCTGCACGTGGCGGGACATTCATATCCATCACCCGAGAGTTGGCCCCGGTACTGTACAAAGTACCCCCTGCCATCCGGGATCATGCAGCTCCTCGGCCCCTTGGGGCACAATGCCCATATCGCGGTGGCTGACGACCCGAGCGCAATCCTATTAAGCAGGCTTTGGACTGTCTTGCTGGGTGCGAGCCCCGTGAAGGGGAAGTCGTCCTCTCCGAGCCGGCGGCAAAAGCCTTCTCTCGCGAGCGTGGTTGCCCTGGCTCCGGGCTAAGGATATGATGGATTGAAATGATTGAAGAAAGTCGGCTGTCGCGAAGGTTCACCTCGTCGGTCGGCGACAATGAACGCCGCCACGCCGACCGCAGACACGTGTCCGCATGGCCAAACATAGGGTCGACCGCCGGAACGCGGCCGATGACGCAGCGAATGGCGGCTGAGAAAAGATACGCGTTCGTCGCGCGAAAATTGACCGAAGCGATCGGCTCCGGTGTCTACCCCGTAGGGACAATACTGCCCACCGAAGTGGAATTGGCCGGCCTCTACGGGGTTAGCCGTGCGACGGTGCGTCTGGCTCTGTCCAACCTGCACCAGTTGGGGCTGATTTCCCGTAAGCGGAACGTCGGAACCCGGGTCGAAGCATCACGCCCGCCTCAAGAATATTCCTCCTACGCCCAATCCCTGGGCACCGTCGATGACCTGCTGCAATACGCCAAGGACACGCGGCGTGCAGTCCAGGCCCGAACCCGCGTGGTCGCCGACGAGGACCTGGCCATCCGCCTGGGCTGCCGCCCCGGGCGCCGCTGGATGCAGTTCTCCAGTCTCCGCCTGCCCGAGAACGAGGGCGAGGAAGCCCCGCTTTGCTGGACCGATGCCTTCGTTGACGACCTCTACGGTGACTTGGTGGCCGAGAACATCGACAGCTATCCTGGTGCCATCAGCTCCCTGATCGAGGCGAGAACCGGCAAGCGGATCGGCGAAGTGGTCCAGAGCATCCAGGCAGTTTCCATTTCTCCGGCCCTCGCCCGTTCTTTGCGCGTCGGCCCCGCCAGTCCGGGGTTGGAAATCACCCGTCACTATCTAGACGAGGGCGGGCAGTGCCTTTTGGTGACTTTCAGCACCTATCCCGCCCATAAGTTCCAATATGAGATGCGCCTTCTGCGGCGAGCCTGATCGTCACTCCTGCTCATCCAGGAAGCGTCCCCCCCTGTCCGCCAGCCGTTCCAGAAACGCGGCGGGCTTCCATTCTGCGCGGCCAGAGACAGCGTGGAACCGGGCACAGCCGTCCCGCACCACGTCAGAACCACGGGAATCCGCCCAGGCCATGGGTCCGCCATGGTCGGCGGGAAAGCCGAACCCCAGCCGCCAAATCGTGTCGATATCGGCAGCGTCAGCGGCCACCCCCTCCTCCAGAATCCGCGCCCCTTCATTGGCGATCATCAGGAGACAACGGTCGAGGATCTCTTCGTCGGGGATCGGGTCCGCACGGGCGGTCGGTCGCCCGGTGGCTTCGTCGACCAGGGCGCGGATGCCTGGATCAGCCATCGGCGACCGCCCTCCATCGGGATAGCGATAGACACCGACACCCGTCTTCTGCCCATGGCGGCCTCGTTCGGCGACCAGGTCCAGCCAGCTGCGAGACATGGCGAGGGGGCTACCATCCCGCCGCTGCTGTTCCCGAGCCCGCCATCCGACGTCCACCCCGGCCAGATCGGATATCGCGAAGGGACCCAAGGGGAAGCCGAAGTCGGTCATCACCCGGTCCACGTCCTGGACGTCCGCCCCCTCCTCCACCAGCAGCACCGCTTCCCATAGGCGGCGGTGCAGCATACGGTTGGCGACGAAGGATGGGCCATTGCCCACCACAACGGGCGTCTTGCCGCTGCGCAGGCCCACATCGCGGGCAATCGCAAGCGCCGCCTCGCTCGTCCCGGGATGCCGGACGATCTCCAGCAGTCTCATCACATTGGCCGGGCTGAAGAAGTGCATTCCCAGGAACCGGGACGGGGAAGTGGTCGCCCCGGAAAGGGTTTCCACATCCAGGGTCGAGGTGTTGGTGGCCAGAACAGTATCCGGACGGACGACCCGGTCGAGCCGGGTGAGAAGGGACAGCTTGGCCCCCAGGTCTTCGATGATGGCCTCGATGACCACATCGCTCTCCGCCAGTTCCTCCAGGTGTCGCGCCGGCACGATCGCGTCCAGTCGCGCCTCCACCTCCTCTGCGGAGAGCCGTCCCTTTGCCAGAGCGGACCGATAGAACCCCGGAAAAGCAGCCATCGCCGCATCCAGGGTTGGCGGATGCGAATCGAACAGGCGAACCCGGAGGCCCCCGTTGACCAGCGCGACGGCAATACCCCGTCCCATCGTTCCCGCCCCCACGACACCGACACGCAGAGATAGAGATTTACCGTGACTTGATCTCATGTCGGTTTTTCGTCCTTTTGGATTTTTGATCACCTGAAACCAGGACTCCTTCCCTATCCCCTCACGCCATCGCTACGCGCACTTCGTCGCACTGCAACAAGATCTTCGGAGATGGGATCGAGAGTGCCGGGTTGACAGACCATATCGCTTGGGCTTTTATAGGTCCATACAAATCAATAAGTACGGACTTAAGGAAGCCTCCAGGTGTTCTCAACTCCCCCGCCCTTGGCCCAGCGGTGGCCATTTCACCGCACCCCCTCGCCCGCCTCCGCCCCGAGGCGATCCCATCCCGTTTGCCTCGGTAGCCGGATCAGACGGGCAGGAGAGCGGTGATGACGGCTGTCAATGTCCTGACTTCATCCCCCTTCGCCACCTATCAGGATCATCTGGAACGGGGCGACCTGGCCTATCAGGTCACGGCGGATGGCATCCCCGTCTTCTTCCCTCGCGTGACCGCCCCGGGCACCGGAGAGTCTGACCTGTCCTGGCGGGTATCTCGTGGCTGCGGAAGCGTCTACAGCACCACGATCGTCCGGCGTCGGGACGAACCGCCACGCAACGTCAGCCTGATCGAGCTCGACGAGGGCTTCCGCCTGATGAGCCAAGTGGTGGACATCAATCCGGCCGACGTGGTCATCGGCATGCGCGTCCACTTGCGTGTCCAGGACGTGGATGGCCAGCCCCTGCCCTTGTTCGTCCCGGATCGGGACAAGGAGGCGCGGTCATGACCCCCCGGTCCCTCGGTATCGCGGTGGTTGGCGCCGCCGAATCAGACATGGGCAAGGTCGCGCCTCACATGACCCCCATGGACCTCGCCGCCCAGGCCACCATGCGCGCCCTCGCCGACTGCGGGCTGACCCTGAAGGACGTGGACGGGGTATTCTGCGCCACGGCGCAGGCCCGCTTCGCGCCGATGATGCTGGCGGAATACCTCGGCATCGACCCCACCTACATGGACGGCACACAGATCGGCGGCTCCTCCTTCATGGCCCATGTGGGTCACGCGGCGGCGGCGATCCGCGCCGGGCTCTGCTCGGTAGCCCTGGTGGCCTACGGCAGCACCCAGCGATCGGTATCGCGGGCGCAGGCTTCCCCGCCCGACTTCAACGCCTACGAAACCCCTTTCCGGCCGCTCTTGCCGGTCAGCGCCTATGCCCTGGCGGCGGCGCGGCACATGCACCAGTACGGCACCACCCGCGTTCATCTCGCAGAGGTCGCGGTGGCGGCCCGGGCGTGGGCCCGCCTCAATCCGGCGGCCTGGGACCGTGATCCCTTGTCCATCGACGACGTCCTTGCCGCCCGCATGATTTCCGACCCGTTGACCGTTCGCGATTGCTGCCTGGCTCTCGATGGCGGCGGAGCCATCATTCTGACCTCCACCGACCGGGCGGCGGATCTGGCGAAACAGCCTGTCCACGTCCTCGGCCAGGGCGAGGCCGTCGGTCACGGATCGATCTCCAACATGGCCGACCTCACCACGACGGCAG
This sequence comes from Rhodospirillaceae bacterium Z3-40, assembly GCA_046233135.1. Lineage (GTDB taxonomy): Bacteria > Pseudomonadota > Alphaproteobacteria > Rhodospirillales > Rhodospirillaceae > JBJXHN01. The sequence continues at coordinate 152,735 of JBJXHN010000009.1, forward strand.
CCACGCGCTCCGGGTCCCGCTGCTTCGCCCAGGCGGGCCTGACGCCGGATGACGTGGACGTCCTTTCGCTCTACGACGCCTTCACCATCTGCCCCATCCTGTTCCTGGAGGACCTGGGTTTCTGCCCCAAAGGAGAGGGAGGCGCGTTCGTCCAGGACGGAGCCATCGGCCCGGGCGGACGGCTGGCGGTCAACACCAACGGCGGCGGCCTGTCCTACAACCACCCCGGCATGTACGGCCTGCTGGGGATCATCGAATGCGTCCGCCAGATCCGGGGCGAAGCGGGCGACCGCCAGGTCACCGGCTGCGAGGTGGCCCTGGCTCATGGCAACGGCGGGGTCCTTTCCAGCCAATGCACGCTGCTTCTGGGCAGCGGCGGGACGGTCTGACCATGGACACCTCCCTTTCCAGCCGGACCGGTCCCCTCGCGGGCCGCGTGGCCATCGTGACCGGAGCCGGTGGCGGCATCGGCCGCGGGATCGCGATGGAACTCGCCCGCCAAGGCGCGGCGGTGATCGCGAACGATATCGGGGCCGATCTGCTGGGTGGCGGCGCGGACGCCGGTCCGGCCGAGACGGTGGCCGGGGAAATCCGCCGGAACGGAGGCATCTCGGCCGCCGACACCACGAGCATCACCTCGTGGGACGGAGCCCGGTCGATCATCGGGACGGCAGTGGAGCGTTTCGGCCGCCTCGACATCCTCGTGAACAACGCCGGGATCCTTCGCGACCGCATCTTCCACAAGCTCGCCCCCTCGGACTGGCACGCAGTGATCGATGTCCACCTTCACGGCTCCTTCTACATGGCCCGGGCAGCGGCGGAACCGTTCCGCGCCCAGGGGAGCGGACGGATGGTCTTCATGACCTCGGCATCCGGCCTGATCGGCAACTTCGGTCAGGCCAACTACGCCGCCGCCAAGCTGGCGGTGGTGGGCCTGGCCAAGTCGGTAGCCCTGGACATGGCCCGGTATGGCGTTACGGCCAACTGCGTCTGCCCGTTCGCCTGGACCCGCATGGCGGACTCCATCCCCGCCATCACCCCTGAGGAGCAGACCAGGATCGAAAAGCTGAAGCGCATGGAACCGGGAAAGATCGCCCCGCTTGTCGCCTATCTGGCTACCGAGGGCGCAACGGATACCACGGGCCAGATCTTCGCCGTTCGTGCCAATGAAATCTTCCTGATGGGGCAGAGCCGCCCGTTGCGCTCCGTCCACCGGGCCGAAGGATGGACGGCGGAAGCCATCGCCGAACAGGCGATCCCCGCGCTCCGGCCCCACTTCTACCCGCTTGACCGCTCGGCCGACGTGTTTGGCTGGGATCCCATCTGACGCCCCGCGCCGGACCTTCCGGCGCGGGATCAAACACACGGATCGGGCCGGACCATCCGGCGCCTGTCCGACAAAAGAAAAGACGAACAGACAAGGAGGAAACGATGTCCGTCTCGAAAGTCCTGCCCACCTTGGTGGTCGCTGCCGCCATTGGCCTCGTCACCGCCGGCCCTGCCGCTGCCGAAGACGCGGTGAAACTGCCTGACACCATGGTCTGGACCTCGTACGACGTGGGGTCGGCCGGGTACGCCGAAGCCTCGGCCATCGCCGACGCCTTCGGCAAGAAATTTGGCACCCGCGTGCGGATCCAGCCCTCGGGAACCGCCGTCGGGCGCCTCGAACCGGTCCTGAACGGCCGGGCGGACATTGGCTTCCTGGCAACGGAGACCTTCTTCGCTTCCGAGGGAACCGAGGACTTCTCGGCGCGCCGATGGGGTCCCCAGGACCTGCGCACATTGGGCGGTCGTCCATCCTCTTCGGGCATTTTCACGGCGGCCGATGCCGGCATCGAAACGCTCTCCGACCTCAAGGGGAAGCGTTTCGCCTACGGCGCCGGAAACCCTTCCATGAACGTGAAGTGTGACGCCTTCCTGGCCTTCGCCGGACTGTCCCGCGACGACGTGGAAGCCATCATGTTTCCGACCTACAACGCCGCCATGAGTTCCCTGGCCGAGGGCAAGGCCGATGCCACTTGCTCTTCGACCACCCCCAGTCAGATTTATGAACTCTCTGAATCTCCTCGCGGTCTCCACTGGCTGTCGGTGGATCCGGAGGACGAAAAGGGCTGGAAGCGCCTGCGTGGGGTCGCACCCTTCTTCGCTCCCTACAAGGAGACCATCGGCGCCGGTCTGAGCAAGGAGAACCCCGTCGATATCCTGTCCTGGCGCTATCCGGTCCTGGTGGTCCGCGCCGATGCCGACGAAGAGTTCGTCTACAACTACATCAAGGCCTTCGATCAAAGCTTCCCGCTCTACAAGGACGGGACTTCGGTAATGGGACGCTGGGCGCTGGAAATGGCTGGTACCCCGCCCATCGACGTGCCCTTCCACCCCGGCGCCATCCGCTATCTGAAAGAGCGTGGTGTCTGGACGGACGAGATGACCACCTGGAACGACGACCGGCTAAAGCGGCTCGACGCCTTGAAGGCCGCCTGGACGGACGCCGTGGCCGAAGGGGACGGCAAGTCCGACGAGGAATTCACGGCGATCTGGGAGAAGCACCGCAAGGCGGCGCTGGCCGGCCTGTAAGGCCCCGGCTTCCGTCCGGGCGACCGTCCTCCGGACGGCCGCCCGGCCTCCCCTCGATACCACAGGGAAGACAAGACCGTGCACTCCACCCCCGAACACATGGCCGTTCCCTCCGAACCCGGCGCCGACAGCGCACGGGGCCACCTTGACCAGGAAGACTATGGCGATGGACGGCTGAAGGGTCCGTCACTCTGGGCTGCGATCCTATTGGGCGTTGCCGGCGTTCTGCTGACGGTCAACCAGACCTTCAGCCTGCGGCTTCTCGGCTTCCTGCCCCTCGGCAACTCCTTCCTTTACTACCTCATCGGCCTCTTCCTTGCCGCGACCTTCCTGATGTATCCAGCCCGCCCGCGCGACAAGGACCGGGTCCCGGCTTTCGACTGGGGACTGGCCCTGATCGCCCTGGGTTCCGCCCTTTACCTGGGTCTCCACGGCCTCCGGATCATTCAGGAAGGATGGGACTTCAGCGCCCCGGTCGCCGCCACCGCGTCCTCCACCTGTCTTCTGCTGCTCATCCTGGAAGGGACCCGGCGGTGTGGCGGCACCCCGTTGCTTGTCGTCAGCCTCCTCTTTGGAGCCTATCCGCTTTTCGCCGACCACATGCCGGGCTTCCTTTGGGGCACCCAGTACGATCTGGGCGAAACCATCCGGGCCCACGTCATGGGCGTGGAAAGCGTCATCGGTATTCCGATGCAGGCGGTTGCCAATCTGGTCATCGGGTTCGTGATCTTCGGAACGGCCCTGACCGTCCTTGGCGGAGGCGACTTCTTCATGGATTTCGCCATCGCCCTGATGGGGCGCAGCCGGGGCGGTCCGGCCAAGGTCGCCGTTCTTTCAAGCAGCATTCTGGGCAGCCTGTCGGGTAGCGTGATCTCCAATATCCTGACCACCGGCCCGATCACCATCCCCACCATGAAGCGGGCGGGCTATCCGGCCCACTACGCCGCAGCAATCGAATCCTGCGCCTCCACCGGCGCCACACTGATGCCCCCGGTTATGGGCGCGGTCGCCTTTATCATGGCCTCCTTCCTGAACGTGCCCTACTCGGCGATCATGGTGGCCGCCGTGCTGCCGGCCCTCTTGTTCTACCTGACGCTGATCCTGCAAGTGGACGCCTTCGCCGCCCACCACGGCCTGGTGGGTATGCCCGCCGATCAGGTGCCGAATCTCAAGGAAACCCTGAAGAAGGGCTGGCCCTACCTCTTCAGCCTGGCGATGCTGATTTACATGCTGCTGTTCATGCGGCTGGACTCTTACGCCCCCTACTATGCCACCCTGGTGCTGCTGGCGATCTCGCTGTTCCGACCGGGCCACCGGCTCGACCGCGGAAGACTGAAGGCCGGCATCCTGGGCATCACCAAGGCGGTCGCCAGCCTGGTGGCCATCCTGGCCGGTGTCGGCCTCGTGGTCGGCGGGCTGTCCTACACCGGCGTGGCGGGGGCCTTCTCCAGGGAACTGTTGCTCTACGCTGATGGCAGCGTACCCCTGATGCTCCTGGCAGGGGCGGTCACCAGCTTCGTCCTCGGCATGGGGATGACGGTCAGTGCCTGCTACATCTTCCTGTCCATTCTCCTCGCTCCGGCGCTTATCCAGGCGGGTCTGGACCCTCTGGCCAGCCACCTGTTCATCCTCTACTGGGGAATGATGTCCTATCTGACCCCGCCGGTCGCCCTCGCGGCGATCACTGCGGCCGGTCTGGCCGGGGCCAATCCCACGCGCACCGGGCTTTACGCCATGCGTCTGGGCAGCGTGCTGTTCGTGCTGCCGTTCCTGTTCGTACTCAACCCGTCGCTGATCCTGCAAGGCGACCTGCCCCACATTCTGCGAGCCTCGGCAACCGCCCTGATCGCCGTCTGGCTGATCGCGGCAGCCCTCGAAGGCTACCTCTACCGAGTGGGCGGCCTGGGCTGGCCCATGCGGTTGGTGGTCCTGGTCGCCGGTGCTTGCCTGGTCTATCCGGAGCCGGCCAGCGACATGGCGGGGCTGGTCCTTCTGGCCGGGATTTACGGCATTGATCAAGTGTCGGGCGGCAGGCTGGGGCGCAAAGTCCACGCCGCCCAGGCGCCGACCACCACCCCGCCTTCGACACCCCCTTCGTCCTCCCCTTCCCAAGACCTGGTGACACGATGATCGACAAAATCGTCTCCTCCATGGCCGAGGCCGTCGCCGACATTCCAGACGGCGCCTCGGTCATGGTCGGCGGGTTCGGCCCCTCGGGCGTTCCCGTCCAACTCCTGGAAGCGCTGCGCCGCCACGGCCCCCGTGGTCTCACGGTGATCTCCAACAACGCCGGCGTCGGCGATGACGGCATCGGGTCCCTGCTGGGCGCCGGTCTGGTGCGCAAGATCATCTGCACCTACCCCCGCTCCTCGGGCTCCGTCTGGTTCGAACGCCTTTATGAGCGCGGAGAGATCGAACTGGAACTGATGCCCCAGGGCACCTTCGCCGAACGCATGCGCGCCGCCGGAGCCGGACTGGGGGGCTTCTTCACGCCCACCGGCTATGGCACACGGCTGGCGGAAGACAAGGAGACCCGGGTCATCGACGGCAAGGGGTACGTATTCGAACCCCCTCTGCCCGCCGATTACGCCTTGGTCAAAGCGCTACGCGGCGATCGCTGGGGCAACCTGACCTATCGCTCGGCCGGCCGCAACTTCAACACGACCATGGCCACCGCAGCCACGATGACCATCGCCGAAGTGGAATCCCTCGCCGAGCTGGGGGACCTCGACCCCAGCCTCATCGCCACCCCGGGGATCTTCGTGAACCGGATCGTCAAGCAGGAGCGCGCCGCAGATGAAGCAGCTTGATTCCCAATCGATGGCAGCGCGGGTCGCCCGCGATATCCCCGACGGCGCCTACGTCAACCTGGGGATCGGCCTGCCGGTCAGCGTCGCCATGCACGTGCCCGCAGGACGGGAAGTGATCTACCACTCGGAAAACGGGATCATCGGCATGGGTCCCGCGCCCCGCGCCGGCGAGGAAGACCCCGACCTGATCAACGCCGGCAAGCAGTATGTGACCCTGGTTACCGGGGGCGCTTATTCCGACACGGTGGATTCCTTCGCCATGATGCGCGGCGGCCATCTGGACATCGCCGTTCTGGGCGCCTTCCAGGTCTCGGAAAAAGGCGACCTGGCGAACTGGGCAACCAATGACGAGGTCTATCCGCCTGCCGTTGGGGGGGCCATGGATCTGGCCGTCGGTGCCAAGGCGGTCTATGCCCTGATGCGCCACGCCACCAAGGACGGTCAGCCGAAGATCCTGGAGCACTGCGACTTCCCCCTCACCGGGGCGGGCGTGGTCAAACGGATCTACACGGATCTCGCCGTCCTGGAGGTGGTCGAGAGCGGCCTCGCCGTGGTGGAGCTTCACCCCGGCAACACCTTCGAGGAGGTCCAGGCGCTGACCGGTGCCCGCCTCCTGATACCCGATCCCGTGGCCTGCCCGTGATGTCCCGGCCGTCCCCCCCATCCCCGGGTGGGGGGGGGGACGGCGGGCACATACGCGCTTTTCCCTATTTCCAGTCAAACGAGATCCCGATGACCAATTTTCCTTCCCCCGTGACGGCGCTTGATTCCCCGTTATTCGGCCGAAGCTTCGCCGATGACGAGATGAGGGCGATATTTTCATCCGAAAGCTTCATTCAGCGCTGCGTGGAGACCGAAGTGGCCTTGGCCCGAGCCCAGCAAAAGCTGGGGATCATTCCCGCCGGGGCAGCCGAGGGGATCGCGGCGGCGGCGCGCCGGAGCACCCTGGACATGGGACGCCTCAAGGCCGAAACCGAAGTCGTCGGCTACCCCATCCTGCCCATCGTCGAGCAGCTCGCCGCCCTGGCCGGAGAGTCCGGCCGCTACCTGCATTGGGGGGCGACCACCCAGGACATCATGGACACCGCCACCGTGCTGCAGCTGCGCGAAGGGCTGGCCCTCGTCGCCCGAAGGGTGGACTCTGTTCGGGGAGCCCTTTCGCGGCTGGCCCGGGAGCACCGGGACACCCCCATGGCGGGGCGCACCCACCTCCAGCACGCCCTGCCGGTGACCTTCGGCTACAAGGCGGCGGTCTGGCTGTCCTCCTTCGACCGCCATGCCGAGCGGCTGGACCAGCTTGCCCCCCGCCTCCTGGTCGTCCAGTTCTCCGGCGCCTCGGGAACCCTCGCCTCTCTCGGCATCCGGGGCCTGGAGGTTCAAGCCGCCCTGGCCGCCGAACTGGGGCTTCGCGTTCCGGCGATCACCTGGCACAGTGCCCGCGACGCCGTATCCGAGGCAGTGCAGCTCATGGCCCTGATTGCCGGCAGTCTGGCCAAGCTGGCCTTCGACATCGCCATCATGATGACCACCGAACTGGGTGAGGTTTCGGAGCCCTTCTCCCGCCATAGGGGTGCGTCCAGTACCATGCCCCAGAAGCAGAACCCGATCTCTTGCGAGTTGATCCTTGCAGGAGCCAAGGTGGCACGTAACCATGCCCTGTCGATGCTGGACGCCATGGCCCATGATTTCGAGCGGGCCACCGGCCCTTGGCATCTGGAATGGTCGGCAGTGCCCGAGGGCTTCGCGATCACGTCGGGCTGTCTTGCCCAGGCCGAATTCATGCTGGGAGGGTTGCGCGTCAATCCGGACAACATGATGCGCAATCTCAACCACTCCCGTGGTCTGATCGTGGCAGAGGCGGTGATGATGGCCCTTGCCCCCCACACCGGCCGCCAGGAAGCACACGACATTGTCTACGCCGGGTGCCGCCGTGCGGTCGAAGACAACACGTCCCTTTTCGAGGTTCTTCGCACCATGCCGGAGGTGGCGGAACCTTTGGGAGTGGAAGCGCTCCGGCATCTGACCGATCCGACGAACTACCTCGGCGCCGCCCCGGAAATGGTGGATCGCATGCTGGGAGAGGTGCGGGCGGCCGTGGCCGAATAGCGGCCCGTTCCCTTTCTCACTGGCCGGAGGACCACAGCCGCCGTCTCCTCCCCCGGCGGCCCTTCCCGGCCGACGCCATGCGGAGATCGTGACAGAACCTCGAGACCCTATATCTCCCGGATCGGTCACGGCCGCGTCGCCCCGATCCCGGAAGCGTCAATGATAACAGTGAATCACGGTCTAATAAGGGGATCGTGAGAATTTACAGGGTGTTTTTCGGCTGTGCGATCGGGGATCATGGGAAAAGGCAGGTTCTGGCGGCCTTTGATGGGGGCGACATCACTTCGGATGCAGGCGGGGTGCTTTTGCGGGAAGCGGCGGAACGGCTGGATCTGGTCTCGCGCATGGCGGCCTGTTTCGAGGATCTGCGCAAACAGGAACATGTCCTCCACAAGCTGCCCAACCTGCTGGCCCAGAGGGGGGTCGGGATCGCCTTTGGGATACGAGTACGTTACTGATCACGACAGCCTGCACCACGATCCCCTGCTGAAACTGATTGGCGAACCGGAGCCGAAGAGAAACGAGCCGCCCAAATCCCTGGCCGGGAGTTCCACCCTGGGGCGGGTGGAACGGAGCTTACAGAAGAACGAGTTCAGACTTTCTACCAGAGATCGCAATATCAAGGTTTTTATTGACCTTTCAGGGATACGATATTTGAACTGCCCGCGTCCGAGGTGATGGCGCCCTCATCGAAGGCCGCGAGACCTTGCCTATTCCCGTGATCACCGAGCCGCATTCCCGAAATACACCCTGTAATTTTCCACCCCATTCTAACGTAACTGACCATTATCATTCATTATTTAGGAAATTCTGCGCGAGGGCGGTGACTTTTCCGAGATGAAGCGCAGCAAGGGAATTCCGCAGGCTGGGGGAGTGAGGGAGCGACGATCCCTTTCCATGCATATTCCCATTTTGCGACGCATTTTACCGTACTTGCTGCATTTTGAGGCTAGGTCCCACTCGCATGACGCTTGAGTCTGACACTTAGTCTACATCCCTTGGTATGGCATAGGTCTTGCTAGTGGCGCTACGCAAGCGCGGGACCCGGACGAACCTTCCTTCTTCCAGAACTTCTCTGGCCGATGGCGGTCAATGGCTTACAGGCGATCAGTCTTTGCCTGTGAGAAACGGTTTCGCGCGCCGATCCTTTCCGACGCCCGTCATCGACCGGAGTACGATCCAAATGGCCCTGGTGCAAACCTCCTCTTCTCACGCCCTTCCGTCCAAAGCCAATGGCAAGACCAATGGCATGGGGATCCCCGCCGTCGTGAAGGCGCCGCCGCGGACCACCGCGCCCGCTTCCGCCGACGACAAGCGCCGCCGGGCACGCACGGTGGCCAAGCAACAACAGGCCGCTGAGCGGATCGCCTCCGCCACCAGCCAGTTGGCTTCGGGCATCCAGGAGGCCGCCGCCGCGGCCGAAGAACTGGGCCGCAACATGGAGCAAATTGCCTCGGGCGCCGAGCAGGCGGCTGCCGCCTCCGAGCAGAGTCTGGCGGCCATGACCCAGATCAGCGTCCGTGTCGAAAGCCAGTTGTCGAGCGCCCGTGCGTCTCGCGAGAAAACCCGCGCCCTGTCGCTTTATGTCGGCCAGATCGGCACGGAGATCGGAGCCCTGGTGACCAACGTCACCAAGGCCGCCGAGCGGCAGAACAAATCGGTGGGCATGCTCGGGGACCTGGAAAACCGCGCCAATGACATCATCGAGGCAGTCAACGCTGTCATTCGCATCGCCGACCAGACCAACTTGTTGGCCCTGAACGCCGCCATCGAGGCGGCCCGCGCGGGCAACCACGGCAAGGGGTTCGCGGTGGTCGCCGATACGGTGCGATCCCTGGCCGAGCGCTCCGAGCGCAACGCCACCAGCATCGAAACCCTGATCAAACAGATCCAGGAGATGTCGGGCCGCATCGGCACCGCCTCCCGCGAGGCCGCCCAGCTGGCCCAGGGCGAGGTGGAGAAGGGTAAAGACGTGGTCGGCAATCTCGACGCCATCAAGGATGACATGGAGGCCATCCTCAAAGGAACCGAGGAGATCGCCACCGCCGCCGAGCAGATGTCCGCAGCCAGCGTGCAGGCCACCAAGGGCTCTCAGGAGGTAGCCTCCGCCGCCGAGGAACAGTCCCAGGCTTGCGAGGAGGCCCGCAAGGCCGTCGAACAGCAGAGCCTGGCGCTCGAGGAGGCCACCAAGGCCGCGGAAAACCTCGATGAACTCTCCGACGACCTCAAGACCAGCGCCGATATCGGCAAGAGCGCCGAAGACGTCGCCGCATCCGCCGAGGAACTCTCCGCGGCGGTCGAGGAGGTAAACCGCTCCGCCGGGGAGATCATGGATGCCATCGGCCAGATTGCTGCGGGCTCCCAACAGCAAGCCGCCGCCGTGGAACAGGGCGTTGCCGCCGTCGGGCAGATCGCCCAGGCGACCAGGCTGGGCGAGACGCGCGCCAGGGAGGCCGTGGATCTGGCAGGCAAGCTGGCCGAACAGCTCAACGCCAACCGTCAGGCCGTGGGGCAGATGGTCGAGGGCATCAACAGCGCCGCCGAGACCGCCTTGGATGGGGTCCGCGATATCGAGGAACTCGATGAACTGAGCCGCCGCATCGACAAGATCGTGGATTCCATCGCCAACGTCGCCATCCAGACCAGCATGCTGGCCGTCAACGGCGCCGTGGAGGCGGCCCGGGCCGGGGAATACGGCAAGGGCTTCGCCGTGGTCTCCACTGATATCCAAAACCTGGCCAACGACGCCAGCGAGAACGCCGAACAGATCAAGGATCTGGTCAAGGCCATCCGCGACCAGATCGCCCTGGTGCGCGGCGATTTCACCGAGATCGCCCAGGAATCCAAGGAAGAGGTGGGCCGCGCCAACACGGCCCAGGACAACCTCAGCCGTATCGAGAAGGACATGGCCGAGGTCCAGGGGGGCGGGCGCGAGGCCCTGGGCGCCGCCCAGGAAATCGCCTCGGCCGTGAACCAAGCCAAGTCGGGCATGGAGCAGATCGCCTCCGCTGCGGACCAGGCTAACAAGGCTGCCCAGCAGGCCTCCGCTGCCGCGCGTCAGCAGCGCCAGGGCGCCGAGGAACTGAGCCACGCCATCGAGGAAATCGCCTCGACGGCCGACGAACTCCAGGCTGCTGTCTGATAACCCATCCCGGGGGTGGCGTCCGCCACCCCCCTTAGAGGAGATGGCCCATGGATGATGGGATGATGATGACCGACCTGGAGACCTGTGGGCAATCCCCGTCTGGTCTGGAGGTCGTGACAACCTATCATGTCGACGCCGATCGCTCCGAATACGTGGGCTTCGCCGTCGGCGAGCAGATCTTCGCCTTCGGCATGGCCAAGGTTCTGGAGATCGTGCGGTTTCCCCGGGCGGTCGCCGTGCCGATGACGCCGGGCGCTTTGGTGGGCCTGTCCAATCTGCGGGGCCGCGTCTTGCCGGTGCTCGATTTCCGCGCCCTGGTGGGCATGGAGGGCCGCGCTGCCGACGACACCACCCGGGTCGTGGTGGTCGATATCGGTCAGGTGGTCGGTCTCGTAGTCGACCGCGTGCTGCGCGTTATGCACGTGGGTGACGAGGCCATTGAACCTGCCGCCAACATCGAAAGCCTGGTGGGCGACGACCTGTTGTTGGGCGTGGTCAAGGGACCCTCCGGCGCCCTGATCCAACTAATGGATCCCGAGACCGTGGTGGGTCAAACGTTCTCAATGGAACAGGTCGCCCAGGCGGCCCTGGGCGGGTCTACCGAGCTTGGGGGGCCGGCGCTCGCTATCGGCGCGCCGGTCGAGAAAGACGATACCAACCGCTTTGTGTCGGTCACGGTGGATGGACAGGAGTACGGCGTTCCCATCGAACATGTGGACGAGATCGTCCGGGTGCCCGAGACCGTCGGAACCGTGCCGAATGCCCCGGCCCACGTGCTGGGGATCATCACCCTGCGCGACCGGGTTTTGCCGCTGGTTTGCCTGCGCCGCATGTTCAGCCTCTCGCCCGCCGAGGTGGGGGACAGCAACCGCGTGCTGGTCGTCCGCCTGACCGAGGGAAACGGACGCGCGCGGCGGGTCGGTCTGGTGGTTGACCGGGTCAACGAGGTGACTCGGGTGGATCCCAAGGTGATGGACGACGTGCCCGACCTGCTTTCGGCCAAGGGAGAGCTGGACGAAATCACGGCGATCTGTCGTCTGGAGGGCGGCCGACGGCTCGTCTCGGTTATCGATGTGGGCCGCATGTTCCAGCGCGGCGAGATCCGGACCGTGACCGATCAGGCCAAAACGGACCCGCAAGACAGGGAGAACACACCAGTGGATAGCATCGACACGGCCGAGGACAGGCAGGTCATCGTCTTTCAGATGATCGGGCAGGAATTCGGCATCATGGTGGAGAACGTGCGGGAGATTCTGCGGGTACCCGAGGAAATGAAGCGGGTGCCCAAGACCGCAGACTTCGTAGTCGGCATGATGAACCTGCGCGGCGGTGTGCTGCCGGTGATCGACATGCGCGGCCGCCTGGGCCTGCCCCGAGCTGCCCTTAATGACCGCCAGCGCGTGGTTGTCGTCGATCTCCAGGGGCGGCGCACCGGATTCGTCGTGGATGGTGTCTCGGAGGTCTTGCGCCTTCCCGCTTCGGCGGTGATCGACACGCCGATGCTCTCCGGGGTCCAGCAGCGCGTGCTCGGCAAGTCGGTGAAGCTCCAGGGCGGAGAACGCCTGATCCTTATCGTCGATCCGGAAAAGCTGCTGGACACCGGCGAACTCTCCGTTCTCGACGAACTGGACAGCGCCGCTTGAGGCAGCCCGTTCGTCCCCCCGTTTGATTGCCTTGGAGGAGGCCATGACAATCAAGGTATTGATCGTCGATGATTCGGCACTGATGCGCCGGACGATCCGCCAGGCTTTCGAGGCCGAGGGGGACTTTGAGACCTTTCAGGCCCGCGATGGCCTTGAGGCTCTGGAACGCGTCCGGACCCTGCGTCCCGACGTGATGACCCTGGACATCAACATGCCGGGAATGGACGGGCTGACCTGCCTTAGTCACATCATGACCGAGATGCCCTTGCCGGTCGTAATGGTCTCCTCCCTGACCGAAAAGGGTGCCCTGGCCACGTTCGAGGCGCTGGAGATAGGCGCTGTGGACTACGTTCCCAAACCCGATGGCACCATTTCCCTGCGGCTGGCCGAGGTGATACCCCAACTGGTGGCCAAGGTCCGGGCCGCAGCGGGCGCCCGGACGGATGGCGGCGCGTTGCACAGGGTGCGCAAGGTACGCGAGCGCAAGGCCCGCGCCACTCGAACGGCGACCACCGCCGCGGTGCATGGCGCCGTGCTCATCGGTGTCTCGACGGGGGGACCCAAGACACTTGAGGAGATGCTTCCCGAGCTGCCCGGGAACTTTCCGCTGCCGGTGCTCGTCGCCCAGCACATGCCCGCCAATTTCACCCGTGTCTTCGCCGAACGCATGGGATCCCTCAGCCAGGTGCCGGTCCTGGAGGTCTCCCGGCCAGAACCTCTTCGACCCGGCCATGTCTATGTGGGCCAAGGGGGCTCCGACATCGTCATCGAGCGGCGCCTGGGGCGCCTTGTGGCCCTGGCCGCAGAGGAGGACGCCAGCCTCTGGCACCCCAGCGTCAGCCGCCTGGTCAGCAGCGCCATGGAAGTGCTTCCCCCCGAGGCTCTGATCGGCGTGCAACTGACCGGCATGGGCGATGATGGGGCGGCGGAGATGGCCGACCTGCGTCGCCGCGGGGGTCACACCATCGCGGAATCCGAAGCCTCGAGCATCGTCTTCGGCATGCCCCGCGAATTGATCGAGAAGAACGGCGCGTCGGAGGTCCTCGACGCCCCGGATATCGCCGACCGCCTGATTCAACTCGCCTTCCGCATGGCCACCCCCAAGGGCGCGCGGGCGGCGGTTCGCTGACCCAGAGGATACTGTCCCATGGCCCTGCTATCCGTAACCGAACACCGCGACTCGGCCTGTCCCGCGCCGGCACCCCCCGCTCTCGACAGCGCCGACCCGGAGGTTCGCCGGGCCGCCGCCCTGGCCCGGCGGGGCGACGACGCGGCGGTTCCAGATCTGCTGACCGCCCTGGGGCGGGAACCCCACCTGGCTGCCCGTCAGGCCATGTTCGACGCCTTGGTCTCGATTGGTGGTCAGGCCGTGGCCCGGGGGGTCGCAGATCTCTTGGGTGGAGAGGACGCCCATCTGCGCAACGAGGCCATCACGGCTCTGTCGGAGATGCCCGCGGCGGTGGAGTCCCTGCTCGACGACATGCTCTGCTCGTCGGATCCGGATATCCGCATCTTCACCGTCAATATCCTGCGCGACCTGCGCCACCCCCGCGCGGTGGAATGGCTGGGCGCGGTCATTCTCCATGACGACCACCCCAACGTGGTCGGCACCGCCCTTGACCATGCGCTGGAGCTCTCCGTTCCCGACTTCAAAGGCGTGGTGGAGGGGGCCCGGGAGCGGTTCTCCGACAACGCCTATATCCGCTTCGTCTGCGGGATGATCCTGGATCGGATCGCGGAGGGGGAGGCGTGATGGCCGATATCGACACCGCCGAACCTCCGGTCCTGACGGCCGATGAGTTCGAACGCTTCCGGTCCTTCTTCTATCGCAAGACCGGGATCCGCTTCGAGGAGAACAAGCGCTACTTCGTGGACAAGCGGATCGAGGCACGGATCCGCGTGTCCGGGCACGAGAACTTCCGCGCTTATTTCATGGCCCTCCGCTTCGAGGCCGCCCAGGACGAACTGCAAGCCCTGACCAACCTGCTGACCACCAATGAGACCTATTTCTTTCGTGAGGAGTACCAGTTCCGCGCCATGACACGGGAGGCCCTGGCCGACGTGATCCGACGCAAGCGGCAAGGCGAGGTGATCCGGATCTGGTCCATTCCCTGTTCCACCGGCGAGGAACCCTATTCCATCGCCATCCAGCTGCTGGAAAACTGGCCGGGCATCGCCGATTGGGACGTGGAGATTCTTGGCTCGGACATCGATACCAATGTGCTCGGCAAGGCCCGGTGGGGTGTCTTCGGCAAGCGGTCCGTCGCCCAGCTTCCCGCGGCGCTGCGGCAGAAATATTTCGAGCCCCTGACCACCGGCGATTACCAGATCTGCGACATGCTGCGCCGGTCGGTGCGGTTCGAGCGGGTCAATATCACCGACGCCGCCGAGACAGCGGCCTTCGGCGGCATCGACATCATCTTCTGCCGCAACATGTTGATCTATTTCGATGACGCCTCGCGCCGCGAAGCCGTGGAAACCCTGTATGGCACGCTGCGGCCCGGTGGCTTCATCTTCCTGGGCCACTCAGAGTCGATGAGCCGGATGTCGGGCTTGTTCCAGATACGCAAATTCCAGGACGCGATCGCCTATCAGCGTCCCCTGGCTGATAACGGAGGTCGTTGAGATGGCGAGGATCATGATCGTGGACGACGCCGTGACCGTGCGCCTGTTCCACCGGCAGGCGGTGGAGCGGGATGGCCACGCCGTGGTCGAGGCCGAGAACGGCGTGGAGGCCATCGAGAAAGCCCTGGGCGATCCGCCGGACCTGTTCCTGGTGGACATCAACATGCCGCGCATGGACGGCTTCCGGTTCCTGGAGGAAATCCGCCAGACCGAGGGTCTGGCGGATGTCCCGGCCATCATGATCTCCACGGAATCCCAAGGCACCGACCGGGGCCGCGCCCATGCCAGCGGCGCCAATCTCTATCTCGTCAAGCCCGTGGACCCGGACCGCCTGCGTCGGACCGTGGGACTGATCACCGGGAGCGCGGTCCAATGATGACCCTCGACCACCAATTCACCGCCGAGGCCCGGGATCTTCTGGAAACCATCGGGGCCGGGTTCCTGGCCTTGGAAAAGGCCCCGGGCGACCGGGAGCGGGTCCGCGACATCTTCCGCGCCGTCCACACCCTCAAGGGGGCCTCGGGTATCTTCGAGGCGCTGGCGCCCCTGACCCGTGTCGTCCACGCTGGAGAGGATCTGCTCGACCGGGTGCGCGAGGGCGTGGTGGACTTGACCCCCGACCTGACGGACGAGTTCCTGGATTGCTTCGATCAGGTCTCCCTCTGGCTCGATCGCTTCGAGTCCAAGGGGGCGCTGGAGGAGGGGGCCGAGAATCTGTCCCTTCAGTACGCCGACCGCCTGCGCGCGCGCCTACCCGTTGAGGCCGACCTGGTCGACTCGGAGGCCGCTGTCGGGAATCCCCGGCCCGATTGGCTCGGCGAGGTTGCGGCCCAGGCAATTCCCAAGACGGCGCGGACGGCCGTCACCTACCGGCCCGACCCCCAGGTGTTTTTCCAGGGCGACGACCCGGCTTTGACCGCTCGCACGGCGCCGGATCTCCTCTGGCTCGACATTGTTTCCACGGTCGAGTGGCCCGATTTGGAGGCTCTGGACCCCTTCGTTTCCGTCCTGGAGTACCGCCTGATCTCCTCCGCCTCCGGCGAAGAGCTGGCCGAGCACTTCCGCTACGTGACCAGTCAGGTGTCCCGGTTCGACATGGTTTCGGAGAGCGAAGCGGAGCCCCTCGGCCAAGCCCGCGCGACGCTGCCCGAGGAGGCGCGGACCTTGCTCCTGGAGGTGCGGGATAGCATGACCGCCCCCGCCAAGGACGCGGTCCGGTGCGGTCGGACGGCTTCTGCCGTGCGGATCCTCCGTGGCCTTCTCGCCGCCGGTGTCCTTGATGGCGTGCTCTCGCCGGCCGCCGTGGACCAGGCGGCCGCCGAAGCGGGGGGCGACGGCCTGGGGAGGCTCATCGACAGCGTGTTGGCTCCTTCCGGGGCGCGTGTTGAAGAGGGCGAGCCCTCCTGGGACCTCGCCACCGCTCGTCCGGCCGAAGGGGGCCGGAAGACGACGGCCATCCGGGTCGATCAGGACCGCATCGACGCCCTGATGGACATGGTCGGCGAACTGGTGGTGGTGAAGAATGGTCTTCCCTTCCTCGCCAAACGGGCGGAGGACGAGCATGGCAACCGCGCCATGTCGCGGGAAATCCGCGCCCAGTACGAGGCCCTGAACCGCGTGGCCAACGCCATCCAGGGATCGGTCATGCGTATGCGTATGATCCAGGTGGGATCGGTCTTCACGCGCTATACACGACTGGTCCGCGATGTCGCCCGAAAACTGGACAAGGATATCGCGCTGGTTCTCGTCGGCGAGGACACGGAAGCCGACAAGACCGTGGTCGAGGAACTGGCCGATCCCCTGGTCCATCTGATCCGCAACTGTTGCGACCATGGCCTGGAAGGGCCGGAGGAGCGGCGCGCGGCGGGCAAGCCCGCGCGGGGAACGATCACGCTCTCAGCCCGGCCGGAGGATGATCACGTTATCATCGAGATCACCGACGACGGACGCGGCATCGACGGGGACGGCATCCGTCGCAAGGCGGTGGAAAAGGGGCTGATCGACGCCGAGCGCGCGGCCACCCTCTCCGAACGGGAGGTGCTGAACCTGATTTTGCTGCCCGGCTTTTCCATGGCCGCGACCGTCTCGGACCTGTCGGGACGGGGGGTTGGCATGGACGTGGTCAAGGCGATGGTCGAACGCCGAGGCGGCCGCCTCGAGATCCAGTCAACCAAGGGGTCCGGGACCACCGTGCGTCTGGCCGTGCCGCTGTCCATGGCCTTAACCCGCGTCATGCTCTTCGACGTGGCAGGGCAGCAGTTCGGCGTGCCCATGGCGTCCATTTCGGAGACCCGGCGGATCGCCGAGTCCGACATCCATCGGGTCAAGGATCAAGAATGCGTGGTCCTGCGCGACGGGGTGGTGACCCTCAAACGCGCCGCCCGCGCCTTGGGTCTGCCGGAAACCGTGGGGGCTTCGTCCCGCGCCAGCGACCCGGCCCTGCTCGTGCTCAATGTCGACGGCAGAGAAACGGCGCTGGTCGTGGATCGCTTCCACGAGGGCATGGATCTGGTGGTCAAGCCTATGGAAGGGGTTCTTTCCGCCTTTCCCATTTACTCTGGCACCGCCCTTCTGGGGGACGGCCGGGTCCTGCCCATCTTCAATGTCCGGGAGTTGATCCGATGCCTGTGAAACGCCGCAAGACCTCTGTTGCCTTGGTGGGCGTCTGTGGACCCGAGGAGGCTGAGCACCTTCAGGCAGCCCTGCTCGCCAACCCGGGTGTCGCGATCGACATCGCGAAATGCGAATATTTGCATTCCGCGATACTTCAAGTGCTGATGGCATCGGGGCGATCCATCAAAGGAAAACCGCAAGACAAGACCCTGGCGCAGTGTATCGCCGCCGCCATCGGGTCCGGCATGTCGTTTTCTTGACGTCCTCCAACCCCTCCCTTTCCCCCTGTGAAGAAGGCCCGCGATGAAACAGATAATGCTTGTTGATGATTCTCCCACCATCCTTTCGAGCATGAAAAGCATGCTTGAGAAGGGTGGCTATGCCGTTACCACCGCCACCAATGGCGAGGATGCCCTGGCCCAGGCAAAGGCGACCAGGACCGACCTGGTGATAACCGATTACCACATGCCCGGCATGAGTGGCGTGGAGCTGATCAAGGCCCTGCGCGGTCTGGGAAACTTCCGCTTCTGCCCGATCCTGGTGCTGACCACTGAAAGTCAACAGGGCAAGCGTGATGACGCAAAAGCCGCAGGTGCGACCGGTTGGCTCGTGAAACCCGTGGCAGCCGACCAGCTCTACGGCGTTTTGAAGCAGTTGCTCCCCGCCTGACCGTCCAGACACGCCGCTCCAACTTCTCGCCAAGGACAGACCATGAGTACGATCACCGAAACGTCCCCGTCTCCCGGCGCCGCCAGATGGCGGACGGTCTGGAACCACCACCAGGTTCAGGCGGTCGTCCTCAATGGGACCGTCATGGCGGTGGCCTTTATCACAGTCCTGTGGACCTACGAGTTCTGGCGGGGGCTGACGGACCGGTTCGCGGGCGACCACAAATGGGCCGACGCTGCGGTGATGGTGGTCGTCCTGGTGATTGTCAGCATGGCTCGGCTCGTGCTGGAGCGGGTTCTCGCCGGCAAGGCTCCCCCTGGGTTCTCGGTCACGGAGCCTCTGGCTCCGTCGGCATCCTCAAGAGAAGCCGATCTTCGGGAACTGGCGGCCTACCGGGCCGAGGCGGATCGCACCCGGGCCTTGTTGCGGAAACGGGCGCCCTGGCTGCTGGATGCAACGGACTCTGGCCCCCTTGGCATTCGCATCGACCTGCTGGCGATGATCCCCCAGGCCTCGCCCACGACCAGCCACGCCGAGGAGTCGGAAAGAGCGGGTCGGATTCTCCACATTCTCGGGAACCACCTGGAAGGCGTGACGACGCGCACGGAGACGGCGGCCTCCACAATTCTCGGCGACCTGGACTCCATTCATTGCCATGTGGAAGAGCTTCACAGGACCATCCTGCGCTCACACGAACGGACCCGCGACGTGTTAGGGGACGACGGCCTCGACGCAGATCAGGATACGGTCGTCGCCGACTTGGAAGAAGGCTTCGAGGAAACCCTAGGGTCCTTGGAACGTGGTAGGGCGAAGGTGGTGCGGCTGAGCACGGAAGCCGACAGCCTGACCAACATGGTCCGGCTGCTTGATACCATTTCCCGCCAGTCCAACATCCTCGCTATCAATGCCGCGATCGAGGCTGAACGCGTTGGCGAGGCGGGCCGGGGCTTCGCTCTGGTCGCCAAAGAAGTCCGCCAGTTGTCCATTCAGTCCGCCGAGGCCACGGCGACCATCGACCATCGGGTCAAGGCCATGAAAGTCGCGGTTCAAGAAGTGGTGGACGAACTGTCCACCGACGAGCACCTGCGCCGTGGCCGGGAAATCCTCGACGGCCTGCGCGAGCGGGTGCACGGCCTGTCCGAGGAGCATCTGCGCCTTATGGCCATCCAAACCGACCTGATCACCGAAGCCGGCGACCTGGCGGATGTCATAAAGACCGAGACCATTCGCTCCATTGGCGGGATTCAGTTCCAGGACATCATCCGCCAAAAGGTGGAACTGGTGCAGGGTGTGCTGGAAGATTTGGCTCGGGTGGAGGAAGCCGCAGCCGCCTCTACGGAATTGAATGGCTGGCCTGATGGCCGCCTGGCTGCATTCGATCAATTGCTCAGGGACATCCAGGATCGTTACGTGATGGATGAGCAGCGCGCGAGACACGCCGGGGTGACAGGCGATAGCGCTCCCGTCGCTGTGGTTGGCGCTATCGAACTGTTTTGACCTGGAAAAGCCACACTCTGGCCATCAATTTTTCTGAATACCCAATGATAACAGTGAATTACGATACAATACGGGTGTCTTAAAAATTTACAGGGTGTTTTTCGGGGATGCGGTTCGGGGATCACGGGAAAAGACAGGTTCTCGCGTCCTTCGACGGGGGCGATATCA